>JAOSJS010000001.1:4642500-10408881 GCA_027493995.1 Ardenticatenaceae bacterium
GCGCATGCCGGTGAGAAAGGCGTGCGCCAAACAGGCCAGGGTGCTATGGCGATACCAGCCGGTCCAAGAGCGAACCGCATACTGATTCAGGCCGACCTCACCTTTGGCTTGCTCGAAGCAGGCTTCAATCGCCCAGCAGCGGCCGGCCACCTGGACCAACGTGTCCAGCGCGGTGCCCTCGGGGGCAAAGCAGGCAGAGGCCGCCAGGTCGGTCGGATCACTCCGGCGGCGGCGCACCAGCAGCCAGCGGTTCCACCCCGGTTGGAGCGGATCGTTCAGGCTGATACGGCACCAGTCGTACCAGCGCGGTCCTTGGGCTCCGTGCCCGGCACTCAGGCGCGTCCACCCCTCCGTGGGCAAACCAGCCAGCAGATCGCCGACCCGGCATTGCTTCCAGCCGATGGGCACATACTCTTTGGCCGAGACGGCAAGGACGTACCCCTTCGGCAGCCCTTCCAGCCACAACCGGATGCGGCGATAGTCGCCATAAATACTGTCGCCCGTGACCCAGCGAAAGGGAACGTGGGCCTCAACCGCACGCTTGAGCATCTGCCAGGCCAGGTTCGGTTTGGTCACGTGCTCGATCTCGTCTGGGATGCCGGCCGCACGACAGCGCGCGCGATCAGCGGCCCAGTCTTCCGGCAGAACGAGCGCCCGATCCAACAAGATATGCCCTTTCGAGGTCGCATAGCCCAGGAAGACCCCGATCTGGCAGTTCTCGATCCGTCCGGCGGTCCCACTGGACTGGCACTTGACCCCTGCCGGGTGCGTGCCCTTCTTGAGGAAACCGGTTTCGTCCACAATCAGGACCGCCTCGTCATCGCCCAGGTGTTCCATGACGTAGGCGCGCACGTCGTCGCGCACCGCATCGGCATGCCACACGGCCCGATACAGGAATTGCTGCACCCCGTACGGTGTCGCCTCGCCGCTGGCCTCCGCCAGTTGCCATCCGTTTTTGCGCTCCACTGGGCTCAGCAAGCCCTGCACCTAGGCTGCTGCCCGCTCGCGCGCTTCCGAGCGCGCCAACCGCGGTCCAATTCGTTCCATCCGGGCGTCCAATTCGGCCGCCCAGCGTTCGACGTCTTCCATTCTGACCCTCCGCTCTCTCATCGGAGGTCATTTTACCTCTATTCCTTGCTATTTACAACTGTAGTATTAGTGTGGATGCGGCCACCCTCACGCCCCATGCGACAGCGGGTTATCGTACCCTCTCCCTGACCTTTACCATTTCGGATGAAAGGAGCCTGAGCGCCCGTCAGGTGGATGAATGGTGGTACCAGACCATTGCCCCGGCGTTGGGAGAGAATATAACCCTGATGGCTGCCCGTCCCGCCCGTCCGGGCTATTTCATCAACACCTACGACAACAGCCAGAACAATACCCGCCAATGCGATTTCGACATTTACTGCCCCAACCCGGCCTGCGAGTTCAACCAGCATGCCTGGGCCGAGCAGGTCCCCCTAAGCCGGGAGACTCAATCAGCACCGTCATCAGGCAGTGGCCAGTTGTCGCTGGGTGTGATGGCAACGGAAGATACTGCCGCACTCCCATCGATGCCTGGTATACAGTGGCAGGAGACTCCCGGATGGTCTCGTCGGGGCAGGACGCGGCGGATTTCGAACCGGATTCCCATTCCTGCTTTGACGGTGGATGATCAGGTCTATCATCGCTGCCCATCACTGGTCATCGCCACCGTGGACAAGTTCGCCCGACTGGCCTTTGAACCTAAAGCGGCAGCTCTCTTCGGCAATGTGGATGACTACCACAGCCGCTGGGGGTACTATCGAGAAGGCTGTCCATCCTCAAGCGGTGGCAATCTCCCATCAGGCTATCAACCCCATCCCCCTGGTCGCTCTCGTGGCAACCCGCTGCACGTGCCTGTCTCGCCTTTCATGCCGCCTGACCTGATCCTGCAGGATGAACTCCACCTAATCGAGGGTCCGTTGGGAAGTATGGTCGGGCTGTACGAGACCGCCATTGACCTGCTCTGTCAGTACCGGCAGGACGGTCAGCCCATTGTTCCCAAATACATCGCCTCGACGGCCACGGTGCGGCAGGCGGAACCCCAGGTACGGGCAATCTTTGACCGGCGCCTGGCTCAGTTTCCTCCCTGGGCCATCTCCGCCGATGATCGCTTCTTTGCCCGTGACTCCGAGATCCACCCGCTGGAGAGCAATCGCCCAGGACGTCTCTATGTGGCTGTCTGTGCGCCAGGAAAAGGAGCACAGACCCCCATTGTGCGCATCTGGTCAGCGCTCTTGCAAAGCGCCCACGAACGATGGCAGGTCAGCCAGACCCCGGAAGTGGACCGTTTCTGGACACTGGTGGGCTATTTCAACGCCATTCGTGAACTGGCCGGTGCCCTATCCCTCTTCCGTCAGGACATCCCCGAGCGTATCGCTTTCCGGGCTGGTGGCGGGGCCCGCCCACTCGACCGCTGGCTGGAACTCTCCAGCCGGGCCAGTTCATTAGAGCTGCCCGCTTTGCTGGAACGCCTGACCATTCCCGCTCCGGAGGCTCTGGATGCTGTGTTTGCCACCTCGATGTTCGGCACTGGCGTAGACGTTGATCGCCTGAGCCTGATGGTGGTCCACGGACAACCCAAGACCACCGCATCCTACATCCAGGCCACCGGGCGGGTGGGGCGACAAGGGGAGGGCTGATTGTCACCTTTTTCCGGGCCAGCCGGCCGCGCGACCTGGATCACTACGAATTCTTCACCGGCTACAATCGCGCCCTTTATCGCCATGTGGAGCCCATCACGGTGGCCCCCTTCTCTCCGCGTGCTCGGGAGCGCGGTCTCGGTCCGCTGGCAGTCATCCTGCTGCGTCATGCTAGCGAGTTGAACCGTCAACCGGTGAGTCCCGAATGGCGGGTGCAGCAGCGACTCAGCGGTGCTTACTTTGCGCATGCCCGACGGATGGGACCACATCGTCACGATCCAGAGGTGACTGTCCTTCCAGACCTGCTAGAAAGTCGAGCCGGTCAACAGCCCGCCGGACGCCGGCCGCCCACAGGCGTGACGGCCCAGGAAGCCGCTTCCGAGCTGGACCGTTGGGCAGCTCTGGCACACCTGAACCCAGACCCCGACCGTTTTGTCTATAGCGAGCCGGCTGTTCTGCGCCCACCGGAACGTCACGTGGTTTTGGGAGATGCCCAGCACCGGACTCAGGGTTTGTCCGAGGCCTATGAAAATGCACCCCAGTCTCTGCGAGAGGTGGAAGAAACCACCGGATTCAAGAGTTGAACGATGACCCAGTCTCTGCGACGCTCCCAATTCATCACCACATACGGGCCCGGGGCCGTTCTGGAAGGGCCCGACGGCCCCCGTATGATCTTGACTCTGGCCCGCTCTGGCCTGTTTGGTCAGCGGCGCCCGGCCGACTTCGAGATCACCGACCTGCGTCTGTCACAGGCATTGTTGAATGGGGCTGGCATTCTGCGTCTGCCCTCCAATGCCGAGTTGGGGAAACCCGATCACCGTTCGATTTATGACACCGAGTCGTTTCCAAGGTGGTCGCTTTGCACCAGACATCAGCTCCTTTACCGGGGTGTGACCAGCAACAATAGAGCCTGCCCACGCTGTCCCCCACATGCTGACGTGTACAAAGCCTGGGGGCAGGCGCATAGACAGGCCATTCGCTTCGTGCGGGCCTGCCCTGCCGGACACCTGGACGACGTGGACTGGGTGGGAATCATTCCTCATACGGGGCAGAGTTGTAATCCGCCTTACCTGTACTGGCGCGGTGGGGGAGGAGCACTGCGTCATATTGAGATCGTCTGCCCCAACTGCAACGCCGGCATTAACCTGGGCCTTGCCTATGCCCGGGAATGGCGCTGCTCTGGCCGTTTCCCTGAACTGGGGAGCAGCAGACCGGGTTGTGATGTGCCCTCGAAAATCATCCAGCGAGGTGCAGCCAACCTGCGTATCTCGGAACTTCAGACAGCGCTGACCATACCCCCGCGTTCGACCCGCCTCCATCGCCTGCTGGAGATGATGGTGATCCGGGCTGTGCTGGCCACGCAGTCCACCCACAGCAAGCAGGAACTGCTCAATGCGCTCCAGGCCCTGGTGCGGCAAAATCTGCTTCGTCCGGCCGTCGTCACGGAGATCCAGAACTACGCTGAGGATACTATCCTGGCTGCCATTGCCGATACGGCGGCCGGCGATCTGCCAGCCACGATACGCAACCTGCGTCTGCAGGAGTTCGAGGCCCTCCGTCACGCTGCGGCTCACGGGGCTCCTCCGCAGCCATCCCCTACCCCGGGTGCACCACCTCAGTTTGAGGTGATTCACGGGCAGGTGCGCACCCTGGTCGGCCCAGGTGGACGCCGCTTGCGAGTCACACCGGTTAACCGCCTGCGGGTGGTGATGGTCCAGACCGGCTACCGGCGGCTGGACCCGCTCAACGCCCCGGTGGATCGCGTCTACGGCGATGGGCAGCGGTCCTGGTATCCTGGTGTGGAGCTTTTCGGTGAAGGCATCTTCCTCGATCTGGATCCCGGTCCCCGGCCTGACACGGCCACCCACCATTTCCCGCTAAATGGTGCAGCAGCCCTTGCCTGGTTTTACGCCTGGATCGATCCGGAGAGCTTCGAGCAGTGCATCCATCCTGATGATCGGGATCAGCTTCATCCAGTATTTGTCTGGTGGCACACCCTGTCTCATCGTCTTATCAATGCCCTGGCTGTGGATTCGGGCTACTCGTCGGCAGCCGTGCGGGAGCGCGTCTTCGTGGATGTGGACGAAGATACCGGCGATGCGGGAGGCGGTGTCCTGCTTTACACGGCCCAACCCGGCGGTGATGGCACTTTGGGAGGACTGGTGGCCCTGGTGCCCGAATTTGAGCGCGTGGTGGAGACGGTATTTCGAAACCTGGATACCTGTTCCAATGATCCCCTGTGCGGAGAGGAGACATTTGCTCCTGGAAAGTATAACGGCGCAGCCTGTTATGCCTGCGCTCTGGTCTCCGAAACGTCGTGTGAGCATCGCAACATGCGCCTGGATCGCAACCTGTTGCTGGAGAACCTGCCGTGAGCGAGATCAGGGTCAGCGTGGCGGTCACTGGCATCGCCTGGATGGGCAGCGGCACTGGTTCCATCGAGTCTGCTCTGGAACGGCTCTTCCGGGAAGCAGAGCAGGAGATTGGTCTGACTGCCTACACCGTTAGCAGCGGCGCTGACCTGCTGTTCGACTGGCTGGAAGCAGCCCTGGCCAGAGGCGTACAGGTCAGGCTGGTGGTCAATCGCCTGGATAGCCAGCCGGCTGATGTGGCCACCCGGCTAAAGCGACTCGCCACGACCTATTCCCACTTTCACCTCTATGATTTCAGGTGCGAGAGCGAAGCGGACCTGCATGCCAAAGCCATCATCGCTGACCGTCGTCTGGCCCTGGTCGGCTCGTCCAACCTGTCCAGGCGGGGCCTGCTGGCAAACCATGAGCTGGCTGTCCTGATAGAAGGACCAGCGGCCGCTGATGTGGCCAGGGCTATGGATCGCCTGTTCGCCAGCAGGTACGTAATGTCCATCGGCAGTGGCCGATTTCCTGAACCGGCAACCGGGGATCAGTCGGCGCCCTGAGGAGATGAAGGGGCAACCATGACCTTTCTTTGACCCTCAACGAAAAGGATACAGGAAGCATCGGCCGGGGTTGGGGACGTAGCGACTCTGGTACGGGCGTGAATCGAGAGCAAATGATGATGACGGATTAGGAGCGAATGTTGCACCACCCCGCCGGCCAATTCCTCGACCGCAAGAGCTGAGACGACCGTCCCGGCGGGCGCGTGGGCCGGCGCGACGTGTGCTCCGAGGCCAGAGACATCGCCGAGACTCTGTCGGCCATGCCGATGCCGATGGCGGCACGGTGGTGGTCGGCGTGGAGGACGACGGCAGGCGCCTCCTCTTCAGTTGTTTGACCCCATAACAAGATAGGGCTATCGTCCTCTTGAGATCCATGCTTTCGTCTTGTGAATGGGGAGAGCCTGTGCAAACAACTGTCTCGGTGCGCTGGCAAACCGTCATCCCCCGCCAGATTCGGCAGGCTCTGGACATCAAACCCCACACGAAGCTGGAATGGCAGATCAGGGACGGTGTCATCATCATTCGCCCCATTCCGGCCGACCCCGTGCAAGCTGCCAGGGGGATGCTCAAAGGACGCGACCTGACGACCGAAACACTCCTGGCGGAGCGTTCCATACAGCGGAGCAAGGAACGG
The DNA here is from genome assembly GCA_027493995.1 of Ardenticatenaceae bacterium. GTDB lineage: Bacteria > Chloroflexota > Anaerolineae > Ardenticatenales > Ardenticatenaceae > DOUV01. The sequence goes on from JAOSJS010000001.1 coordinate 4,648,715, forward strand.
GCATAGGAGGTACGCTAGATGCCCGTCTACGTGCTGCTTACGTCAGCCCGCGTGACAGTGCTCAACGATGAAGAGGGCGCCGATGGAGTCCTGGGAATCCTGGCCGCCGCCGGTCGCGAGGAAGAGAGTAGCGAGGCGACAAGGGTCCATCTCCCCTTTATGGCCCTGATGGAGCTGGAGTATCTCACGCTGCGCCGAATATAGGAGCGATCTTCTGGAAGCATGGGAGAAGAAGGTCAAGAAACGTGATAACCGCTAAGGCAGGGATTCAGGTACGTGGCGAAGAAGCATCTCCCAAACCCATAATCATCCCGGATCTCAATGAAGTCAGAGGGTTTGCAAAGAAACTACACGCCGAGGGCAAACCGTGGAGGGGAGAAGCATTCGGGTGGTCGGCGGAGTATAACCCAGAACAACCAGAGCCGCCTCTTGACTCCAGGATGACCTTCACGCCCGCAGATTTTTGCATCGGCGAAAGTGGCATCTGGTTCTTTTCGATGATGTGGGAGCGCGGAAAGGACAAGGAACCTGTGGAGTTCCTCGATGATCGAAACATTCTCAAGTCATAGAGCACGTCGCCAAACCCGTGCCTGCCGACCCCGCCAGCGCGGGTTTGGTTCGGGACATTTCGGCCAGTTAGAGTTTATTGCGAGGCGTGTTCGTCATTGACAGTGTGGCAGCAGGCTGTAGCGTTCTTCGCCATTCTCTTGAACAGGAGCCATTTGCATGGCGATCTTGAACATTCGCTACTACATTGATCCAGAAACGGGCTTGCCGCACATCTACAATCACAATGTTACCGAGGCCGAAGTGGAAGAAGTATTGGCAAGACCAGGCGAGGATCACCAAGGATATGAGGGAGCCCGAGTATCCATCGGACAGACTGAAGCAGGACGATATCTTCGAGTCATATATGTGCCTGATCCCGAGCCAGGGAGTGTCTTTGTGATAACCACGTATGAATTGCGTGGGAAAGCCTTGACCGCGTATCGTCGGCGCAAGCGCAGGAGGCAGAAATGAAAAAGACTCAATTTCCACCAGGGTGGGATGAAGAACGAGTACGACGAGTTCTTGCCCACTACGAAACGCAAACGGAAGACGAAGCAGGGGCTGAAGATGAAGAAGCTTTCAAGAGCAGAGGGCGAACCGTGATAGAAGTTCCCGCTGAGTTAGTTCCTGTCATCCGCGCGATCATTGCTCAACACAGAGCAGCCGCAAAAACCTGAGACAACGGCGGATAACACACGCCTCACGCCATTGGCGGATTGGAGGTTGATTTCCCAAAGCGGCGTCGCGATTCCGTCAACAGCGTGAGGCTGAGGCGTTAAGCTCAGTGCCTGCGGCGATGCGCCGTGGCACTGCGCCAAACGTGCGGCTGGCGACACTGCGCTTGTTGCTGGTCGCGGCCGGTCTTGCCATCACTGTGTCGTGGGGACGTCAGGTAGACTGCCAGCGTCTCCAGCCAGGCATACAGCACCGGCAAGGCCCCCAACTGGTAGCGCACTTGTCGGGTCGTCAATCAGGCGATGATCGAGGCCAGGGGCATCAGATCGTCGAAGGCCAGGCCGGCCACGTGGGCCGCCCTACGGGCCCCCTGCTAGGCTTCGCGCCCGGCGTCGTACTTCCGTCAGGCGAACTTTTTCCAACGCCACCGAGGCTGCCAGGGAAACAGGCACCCGCGCTCCTCTTGCCCGGTGTGGAACCCACGGCCCAAACGCTTCCCACCCTCACTGAAAACAACATCCGCCAGCACACCGACCCGCCATCCTTCGAGCACGGCATGAGCTACACATGAAATGCAGGACCATCAGATGACGCAGTGGGACTGGCTCGTGTACAACCCCGCCGGCCAATTCCTCGACCGCAAGAGCTGCGACGACCGTCCCGGCGGGTGCGTTGGCCGGCGCGACCTGCGCTCCCTGGCCAGGGGCATCGCTGAGACCCTCTCGGCCATGCCGATGCCGATGGCGGCACGGTGGTGGTCGGCGTGGAGGACGACGGCAGGCGCCTCCTCTTCAGTTGTTTGACCCCATAACAAGATAGGGCTATCGTCCTCTTGAGATCCATGCTTTCGTCTTGTGAATGGAGAGAGCCTGTGCAAACAACTGTCTCGGTGCGCTGGCAAACCGTCATCCCCCGCCAGATTCGGCAGGCTCTGGACATCAAACCTCACACGAAGCTGGAATGGCAGATCAGGGACGGTGTCATCATCATTCGCCCCATTCCGGCCGACCCCGTGCAAGCTGTCAGGGGGATGCTCAAAGGACGCGGCCTGACGACCGAAACACTCCTGGCGGAGCGTTCCATACAGCGGAGCAAGGAACGGGCATAGGAGATACGCTAGATGCCCGTTGTGCTACGGCGTTTGGCGAAATCGTCCGGCAGACCGCCGCCCTTGTGAGGGCAGGTAGACTGCACTATAATTGAGCACGGAGGTAAGTTATGAACCTGCCAGAGATTCTGACAGACATTCACGTGCTTGAAGAAGACATGCTGGCTTTCGAACGCAAGTACGGCATCCGTTCAGAAACCTTCTATGCCGCATACGTTAGCGGCGAAGAGCCAGAAGATGACAGTTGGGCATTGGATTTCGGGGAGTGGGCTAGCGTCTATCGAACGTGGCTCGCTCGCCAGGCTGAGTACCGCAATGAACTTCAACGGATGCAACAGAACGCGCCGAGCCTGGCAGGACTGATCCGCGTAGCTACATGAACAACCCACTGCGCACCCAGAGGACTATGAACTATTCTTGTACACGCTCATAGAGCAGTTCCCGACAGTGCGCCGTTCCACAGTGACTTTTATTCGGCGGGGCGCATCACTCGCACGAGTTGCGGGCGAATTGCACTTTAATCACGGAATCCGGTTAGTCGTTCGTGAGCGAGTCTTGTACCATCGTCTTCCTGCAGCCATAGACGAGTATGGGTATGAAGTTTGGCAAGGCGGAGACAAGTTATACTGGTACGACCCCCAGCCGCATCCGAATGACCCGACTTTGCAAAGCACGCACCCTCACCACAAACATATCCCACCAAATATTAAACACAACCGTATCCCTGCACCAGAGATGAGTTTTGCCAGACCCAATCTGCTTGTGCTCATTCGGGAAATCGAGGGCCTCATTGAGAGGATAGAGAAAGAGGCCAAATCAAAACAGGACTGACTTCGCCAAACACACGCCTCACGCCGCGGCACTTTTCCAACAGATCGGCATTGAAGTCCTCATAGGAAGCACACTCGACCACCGGGACCAGCCGGTTACGGCGGGAGGAGCCCACCACCCCTTCGGTCAGCCTCTTCTCGTGGGCCTGGCCAGAGGTGCAAAAACGGCTCTCGAAGAGGGAAAGGAAGTGTCCGATGCACGAGGAAGCCCTGAAGCTGATTGGCCAACTGAACCCCGACGAGGGCCTGGTGATCCTGAGAGCTCTGGCCCGCCAGGATGCCCGGCTTGCAGCCAGGATCGTGGAACTCATTACCGCTCACTGGAGTGACGACGCGCCTCAGACTCCCGAAGATGCCGCGGGAATTGCCGAGGACCTTCTCGTCGAACTGAACCTGTTAGAGGTGGAAGAGGTTTGGGACCGCGCCGGGCAGACGCGCTACGGCTACGTGGAGCCCATCGAGGCGGCCGACGAAATGATGCGAGAGGTACTGGGGCCCTTCCTGGAGGAGATGAAGCGCTATCAGCATCTCGGCCTGCATAATGCCGCCCGGTACACCTGCATGGGACTTCTGGCCGGGCTGTACCGTTTCGAGACGGAGTCCACTGCGGAGTTCAAGGATTGGGCCACAGACTTGCCAGGGGCTTTCGCAGAACTCGTTCTGAGAGAATGGAAGGCGGGGAATCCCACGGCAGCAGAAGTGGGGGAGGTGGAACAGTTCATCCGGGAAGAGTTGGAGAAATGGACCTTCTATCTGCTGCGGAGAGATGAGCGATGACCAAAAGCGCAGAACGACCCTGGATCGACTGCCTGTGGGAAAAGCACGAGTGCTACGACTACACCCCACGCATCGAGACCGTGGCGCTGGATGGGCGAACCATCCGGCTGCTTCTGCCCTCTTACATGCCCCGGTTCACGGTGCTGGCCTGGGCGGAGCAGGGAGCGTTGCTCTTTCTGCTCCTCCAACTGGACCAGCGCTACGACGATGCCTTCGTGGGCGCCGTGGTGCTCGCCCGGAAAACGGAGGAAAACAGCTACACGACGACCATCTGGCACGAACTCTACCCCTATGCGCTGAAGTCTTTGGGGTTCGCCGGGGAGGATCAATGAGATGGACCCACTGCCCCACCTGACCGAAGCGATTATCCGCCGGCACACCGACCCGCAATCCTTCGAGCGCGGCGCGCGCTACTACAACCAGGGGGCCATCCTCAACCCCGTCCGCCAGGGGAACGAGCTGCGGGCCGAGTGCCAGGGCTCCCAGTACCAGCCCTACCGCGTCAGCGTTACCCTGGGTGAGCAGGGCATCACTGACTACGATTGCTCCTGCCCGCGGGGCGGCTTCTGCAAGCACGTCGTCGCCCTGCTGCTCACCTGGGTGCATGAACCGGACGAGTTCCACGTGATGGCGCCCGTGGACGAACTCCTGGCCCAACACAGCCGGGAGGAACTGATCGCCCTGGTCAAGGAGATCATCGCCCGCCAGCCGGACCTGGTTCGGTTACTGGAACTGCCTCTGGGCCCCATCGATGCCCGTCCCTTCGACCCCGAACCCTTCCGCCGGCAGGTCCAATACGCCCTCTCTCGCGACGATGCGGAATGGGTGGCCCGCGAACTGGAGCGGGTGCGCGAGACGGCCGATGGCTATCTGGAGGCTGGCACCCCGACCGCCGCCGGTGCCCTCTACCACCTCATCCTGGACGAGACCCTCGCCCGCTTCGAGGAGTGGTGGCTGGAATGGGACCGTGACGGGGACATCCTCATCCTGCTTCAGGAGTGCGCCGAGGGACTCGGTCGCTGCCTGGAGGCAGGCGTCGCGGATAGAGAGAGCCGCCGACGCTGGCTGGAGGCTCTGCTGGAGGCCGAACTGGAGGACATTCGTCTGGGCGGCGTAGACTTTGCGACGCCCGCCGGCCAGGTCGTGCTGGAACGGGCGACCGATGAGGAGTGGGTCTGGATCGAGGACCGCCTGCGGAAGGAGCTGGCGAAGGCCAGCGACTGGACTCGCTCCTCGCTGGTGGGCTTCCTGGCCGCGCGGCGGGAGCTGACCGGCCGGGAGGCAGAAGCCGACGCCCTCGTTCTGGAGCAGGGTACGCCAGAGCAACGCGCCTTTCGCCTGCTTGACCTGGAGCGTGTGGATGAAGCCGTCCGCATCGCCGAGCAGCATTTCACCGACCTGCCCGGTCTGGTCAAGCAGTTTGCCGATGCCCTGGTGCAAGCCGGCTACGGCGAAGCTGCCGCGGCCTACGTGGCCGGCCAGATGCGCCACGAGCGCTACGCCGGACTCTACGGCCCCTGGCTGGCGCGGCACTTCGAGCAGCACGGTGACCGGCAGGCAGCCCTCGACCTGTGGCGACGCCAGTTCGAGGCGTCGCCCGCACTGCAAACGTATCAGACAGTGCAGGAACTGGCCACGGAACTGGGCATCTGGGAGCAGTTGCGGCCGGCCCTGCTGGCCGCCCTCGACCCGGTGCGCGACGCTGCCCTGCTGCTGGACATCTCCCTGGCCGAGGGGGACGTGGCCCGGGCGCTGGAGATCGCCCGGCAGCCCGGCGCCTGGATTGATTCCCCGCACTCGCTGCGCCTGGCCCAGGCTGCCGCCGCCGATCATCCTCGCGCCGCCCTGGACATGTATCGGCGGTTCGCGGAGCGGGCCATCGCGGCTCGTAGCCGGGGCAACTACCAGATCGCCGCCGGCTACCTGCAGCAGGTCCGCGATCTGCAGCGGCGGCTGGGTGAAACGGCTGACTGGGAGGCCTACATCGCCCACCTGCGCCAGGAACACCGTCGTCTGCGCGCTTTGCAGGAGGAGTTGGAAAGGGCGCGGCTGTAACCCGGCTCGGGCTCTAGAGACACTGGATTCGCTGAGCAGACCCTCGGTGCTGGTCCGCTTTCCAGTTTCCTTGAGACAAGGTTCAAACCCGCGGGAGGGTGAGCAGTTACAGATTCGTGTCGCTGGTGACCAAAAAGGAGTCGAGGTGATGTCAGAGAAGATGAAACTGACCGTAACGTTGCCAAGAGCGTTTGTTCCCCTGGTGGGCGTGGGCGAGGAAGCGTTGCCTGCGGAGATCGAAAAACTGGTGGCTCTGGAGTTGGTCAGGCGCCGGGTGTTGCCTTACACCAGGGCGGCCGAGCTGGTGAGCATGAGTCAGGCAGAGTTCATCGCCTATCTGGGCACGCACCAGGTTTCCATCTTCCAGTTTGCTCCCGACGAGTTGCGGCATGAGGTTGGGCCGTGAGTGTAGTCGTCTCGGACGGCTCTCCACTTATCAATCTGGCTCGTGTGGGTCATTTCGACCTGTTGGCTGTCTTCTACAGCCGGATTGTGATTCCCCAGGTGGTTTACGAAGAGGTGGTGGTGCGGGGAGCAGGCCGCGAAGGCAGCCGTGAGGTTGCAGGATGCTTCCTGGATCGAGGTGCAGAGTCCTCAGGATGAGCTGGCTGTGCGCGCTCTGGCTACCGAGCTGGGTGCAGGCGAGGCATCGGCGATCATTCTGGCCCAGGAACTTGGGGCTTCTTTGCTGCTGATAGATGAGATTCGTGGTCGTCGGATTGCCCAACAGTTGGGACTGCAGGTACGAGGCACGTTGGGGATCCTGGCACGTGCCAGGCGAGAAGGACGAATTCCCAGTCTGAGAGAGGCGCTCGACCTCTTGCGAGCGCGAGGCACTTGGATTGATCAAAGGTTGTACGAAGAGGTGTTGCGGATTGTTGGCGAGTAGAGTTGGAGCGGGAACGGGGGAGCCGGCGGCAGGGGTGCCAGCGAACAGATGAGCGGGGAAGTAGGACCTGACACAGGGAGAAGAAGGATGAGCGAAGGATGATAGGATTGCAGGTACCGGTCGCAGGTTGGCTTGCGAGGCGGCGGGTGGTACGTGCTCCGTTGGCAGGCAATGAGCTGATCAGCAGCGAGACGGTTGCCGTCGTCGAACTGGGAGCGGTTCGACGTCATGGGCGACTGCACGGGCGCTGACCTACGAGCGGCGTGTCGGACAACCTCGGCTATACTTGATTCAAGACCCGGCCGCTCACCTGCAAGCTGACGGGGAGGTGCAGGTGGTGCGGTATGTGGCGGCGCAGGCGGGGTGGCAGGGGATAGCGGTGGAGGTCGTGACGTGGGAATGAACGAAAGAGCATCCCGACGTGGCACGATTGAGCAGATCGTGCAAGCCCTGGTCCAGCAGTACCAACCGGAACGCGTGACCCTGTTCGGCTCGTACGCTTATGGCGAACCCGATAGGGCCAGCTTGCCCCCAAAGGCCAGTCGCGTGCTGGACCGCTACCAGCGCGTCTGGGACGGCGAGCCGCTCGGTGACGACGACTATGTGCTCTCACCGGATGAGAAAAGTGGCTTGCAGATTTGGCGGCGCCGCCATCCGACCCGGCCGCCGCGCGCGAGACAGATGGGCCAAGTCGCGTTTGCGTCCGAACGCCTGGGCACCTTGGTCTATCAGGCCGTCCTCGACGTCCATCGGGGGATGGTCATGGGCCTCATTCAGCCCACCAATTCGATGGCGACCTTCAATGACTTGGTCGACCTGATGATGACGACCCCACCCTACGACCCCGCCCGGCGGGTCTTCTGGCCGGTCGATAGTGGCGGCTCGCATCATCCGGCGACCTTTCCGGCCCGCCTGGCCGCGCGCCATGAGCACGCGCTGGCTGTCCATCTGCCCACCCATGCCAATTGGCTCAACCAAATCGAGCTCTCCTTCTCGATTCTGTAGCGCAAAGCCCTCCCCCCGCGCGATTTTGCCGGCGCCGATCAGATGGCCCAGCGCCTTCGGGCCTTCCAGCACCGCTTTTCCGCCAAGGCCCACCCCTTCACCTGGAAGTTCACCGCGGCCGCCCTCCGTGAACGCTTGAAGGCTGCCTGACCTTTACCATGCGTATTTATGCGACGCTGTCCTAGTACTACAATTGTAGTTATGATTTGAGCCCTAAGGGGAAGGCAAAAGGACCAGATTCCTGAAGTCCATCAGGACGAGGAGCGGCTCAGAAAGGCCTAAAATCTGATCCGACGCTCCACCAATCTTGGGAATCCCAGTTAACTACAACTGTAGTACTAGTGCTCTCTGATGTTGCTTGTGTCGTGTGCTTGCTGTATAATAGAGACAACTTACCAACTGAATCGCCCCAGTGCTACTGTAGCAGCTATGTAGCACTGGAGGGGTGACATGGGCAGAGCCTGTACACAATATCTAGTGGGATAAGCTCGCACCACTCCACTAGATGTTGTGGTAGAGTGGACGATTGGGCACGATTGGAAATCATGTGTGGGTGAAAGCTCATCGTGGGTTCGAATCCCACCCTCTCTGCTGAAGAAGGGTTGTGAGGCGGCTGAGTCGTGGCCGCCTCTTTTTGTTTCGTTCTTGGGTCGAGTCGCCTAACGTGAAGACCGCTTGCGGCACTGTTCCGGCACATCGCGCCGGGGCATTGGGAAGGAGCAACGCCCACTGCCGAGTGGATGTGTCTATCAGCGGAAGAACGGAACGTGGTGTGCCACCCTTCAGGTCAAGAGCAAGCGCAAGAGTCTCTACGAAGACGAAGCTGGCCGAACTCCAACAGCTGGCTGGCACGCCCTATGCTCTCCCCGCACCAGGGTGCAAGACAGCCAGCGACCGCCTCGACCTTTGGCTTGAGATCGCCAACCTCCGCCCGGACTGTCACCCGTTATTGTCAATCAAATAAATTGACGCCGGCGCCAGGGTTGTTACACTCATAGCGCCTCACCCGGGTATGGGTCAGCGAAACCTTGAGGTTTCAGAAAGAAGGTCGCTATGCCGCCAAGAGGTAAGGTACTGAAAAGGCGTCGCCTTTCTTATCAACCATCATGAGCCTCTCTCTGCTGGTAACCAAGACGCGTATTCCTCCTCGGCCTCGGAGGGCAACGCCGCGCGCACACCTCAGGGATACACTCGAACAGGAAGTTCCCTACCATAAGGTAACCGTGGTGGCTGCGCCGGCGGGCTACGGGAAGACCACGTTACTGGCCGACTGGGCCCGTTCCAGCCACTTCCCGGTTGCCTGGCTATCGGTGGGCGAGGAAGATAACGACCTTGAGCGCTTCCTGCGCTACCTGCTAGCGGCATGGGAGGAAGTCCAGCCGGGCGTTCGGGAAAGCCCGTTGGGCCTTCTCCTCGGTGCGATGTCGCCGGACAGCGAAGCAGCCTTGCCGGCGTTCATCAACGCCGGCAATGACGTGCCGAACCATCTTGTCTTTGTCCTCGACGATTATCACCTGATCGAAGACCCTTCGATTCACGAAGCGCTGACCTTTCTGCTCGACCATCTGCCGCCGGCCCTCCACTTCGTGCTGGCCAGCCGGGCAAAGCCACCGCTGCCTCTGGCCCGGTATCGGGCTCGCCAGCAGCTTTTTGAGTTTCGCGCTGACGATCTCCGCTTCTCGCAGGAAGAGACCAACGACTTCCTCAATCGCTTGATGGGTCTCAGTCTCTCGCCGGACGACGTCGCTCTCCTCCATGCCGAGACAGAAGGCTGGATTGCCGGTCTGCAACTGGTAGCACTTACGCCGCGCCATCGCCGCGACCTGGTGAGGGGTAGGCCCGCCGTCAGCGGCCGGCATCGCTTCATTGCCGACTATCTCGCTCAAGACGTGCTCGACCAACTCCCGCCGGACGTGCGAGAGTTCCTCTTAAAAACCAGCCTGCTGGAACGCCTGTGTGGCTCGTTGTGTGAGGCCGTCACCGGGAGGGAAGGCAGCCAGGAGATGTTGGAACTCCTGGAACGAGAAAATCTATTCCTTGTGCCACTGGACGACCGCCGGGAGTGGTACAGGTATCACTGGCTCTTTGCGGACTTCCTCCGTGAGGAGCTTCACCGGCGCCACCTGGACGAGGTCGCCCACCTACATCGCGCGGCCGCCCGGTGGCATCTGGCGCATGAGCTGCCGGAGCAGGCCTTCTACCATGCTGTTGAGGGGAATGACGTTGAATTGGTGGTGCACATTACCGAACGCTACGTCCTGGTAAAGCTCTTTAGCGGCGAGATCAGGCTTCTGAAACGGTGGCTCGAATCGCTCCCGGAGGCGTGGTATACCAGCCACCCGGTGCTTGGCCTCGCCCAGGCAGGGGTGTTGTTTTTCACCGGCCAGTTTGATGCCTGTGTCCACTGCCTGGACGAGGTCGAACGGCGGGCGCTCGCAAAGCGCGCGGACAGGCGCGACACGCTGGCACGGGTGACTGCCATTCGTTGCTTTATTGCCTGCTTCCATAAGAGTCTGGTACAGGCCGAGGCCCTCGCCGAGCAGGCGTTACGGGAGTTGCCGGAGGAGGATCTTGACCATCGGGTGGGAGTGTATGCCTCGCTTGGGGATACCTACCGGCAGTGTGGACGCTGGGAAGAAGCGAAAGCGTGCTACCTTCAGGTGCTTGACTTTCCTCACGCGCCTACCTTCCGTATCTACTCAGTGCACGCGTTTGGCGCCCTGGCCGATCTCGAGTTGCGGCAAGGCCGGCTGCGCGATTCCGCTGCGTACTGGAGCAAGGCCCTCGCCGTCATTCAGGAGCGAGAGAACTGGGCTGCCTTCCCGCTTCCTCTCATCGGTTGGGTGTTCATTCGGATGGGCGAGATTCTGTACGAGTGGAACGATCTGGGGGAGGCCGGCAGCCACCTCTCCCGGGGGCTGGAACGCGCCGAACTGGGCGGCGATGTGCGGGCGCTGATCGCCGGGTACCTGTTGGCAGGCCGGGTGCAGCTGGCGGAAGGTGACATCGCGGCGGCGGTTGACTATCTGGAGCGGGTGCGCCCGTTGGTGGAGGAGGCTCCGTTTCCAGATTGGACCAGCCGCTTTGAACGCTTTCAGCTCGAGCTCTGGCTGGTACAGGACAGGCTCCGGGCAGCCGTCCATTGGTCCGATGGGATGTTGCAGGGCGGCACGATCGAGGACCGGCCAGAAAACGAGGTGGCGCGCCTGGCGGTGGCCCGCGTCCTGATTGTCAAAGGGGATGCACCATCGCTAGAGCGGGCGCTCGTGCTCCTTGACCGCCTGCTCGAGGCGGCGGAAGCAGAAGGGCGGACGGGGGTCCTCATCGAGGCGCTCGCGCTTCAGGCCCTCGGCCATTGGCGACGCGGTGACAGTGCCGGCAGCATGACCTCGCTGGAACGCGCCCTGCGGTTGGCGGAACCCGAGGGCTACGTGCGCCTCTTCGTCGACCTTGGGCTGCCCATGGCCCGGCTCTTACAGGAAGCCCGTTCCCGCGCTGTGCTGCCCGACTACGTCGCAACGCTGCTGGCGGCCTTTGGTGGCCGTCTCTCCTTCCCGACCCCTGCGCAAGAGACGCTGCCGGAACCGCTTACCTCTCGCGAGCAGGAAGTGCTGGAACTGATGGCCGCCGGCCTGACCAACCGCGAGATCGGCGAGGCGTTGGTCATTTCGCCCGAGACGGTAAAGAAGCATACCGGCAACATCTACAGTAAGCTGGCCGTGCGTAGCCGTCGTGAGGCGGTCGCGAGGGCCAGGGAATTGGCCTTGCTCGGCTAGTACGACAGTGGTCCTTCGCTCAGGTGGTGGGTATACCCACGATGCGCCGATGCCGGAATGTCATCTTGAGCGGAGCGAAGGGTCTCGTGTTGCCACCGCGGAGACCCTTCGCGTTGCTCAGGGTGACAACGACTACTGGAGTCCCAGTTAAGCCGAAACAGGTTTCGTTCGCTGTCGGCGTGTTCCCCATCGTGCGCTCCGCCTGGTTAAGTCCCTCACTCACCCTTCGATAAACAATACCCCTTGAAATACCCCATGCTGGGGCATGCCGGTGCCCTTCTGTTCCCTTACACTAGAAAGGGATGTAGGCAGTCGTCAATGTACTGAGCCGTGCATGGGACGCTAGCCGTGGCGCGGCGCGATTGCGCTGGGTGGACTCCAGCAATCAATGCTTGCGTCAGTGGAAGGGAGACAGGGGGAACATTATGTCAGAGCAAAACAAAAGGCTGGAGCGCCGTCTCATTGAGGAAGTGTGGAACCGGGGGAACTTTGCCATCGTCGACGAACTTATCGCCAGCGACTACATCGGCCACTCGTCTACGCCTGGCGATGAGACCAACGGGCGCGAGGGCTACAGGCAGTTCTACGCCACGCTACGGAAGGCATTTCCCGACCTTCGGGTGACGGTCGAGGATCAGATTGCCGAAGGGGACCGTGTGGTGACCCGCTGGACAGCCTGCGGTACGCACGGGGGCGAGTTCCAGGGCATTCCGCCGAGCGGCCGGCACGGTGCGATAACGGGGATCACCATCGACCGCGTCGCCGATGGCAAGGTCGTGGAATGCTGGACGAACGCGGACGACCTGGGCATACTGCGGCTGCTTGGCGCTGTTCCTGCCTTGGGGCAAGCCGGGCGCTCGCCGGCGAGAGGCGAAATGACAGTAGAGTACAAGGAGAATGCTCGATGAGTAACGCCAACCTCAACTATAACACAATCATCATCGGCGCCGGCCAGGCCGGACTTTCCACCGGCTACTACCTGCAGAAGCAGGGGCACGACTTTGTCATCCTCGACGCCAACGAGCGGATCGGCGACTCCTGGCGCAAGCGGTGGGACTCGCTCCGCCTGTTCACCCCCGCCCGCTACGACGGGCTCCCGGGGATGCCCTTCCCCGCGCCGGCCCACTCGTTCCCGACGAAGGACGAGATGGGCGACTACCTCGAGGCCTACGCGGCGCGCTTCGAGCTACCGGTTCGAACGGGCGTCAAGGTGGACAGGCTTACGAGGCAAGGGGGCCGGTTCGTCGTGACGGCGGGCGATCTACGGTTCGAAGCCGAGAACGTGGTGGTGGCGATGGCGAACTACCAGAGCCCCCGCGTGCCTCCGTTCGCCCAGGCGCTTGCCCCCGGCATCGTCCAGCTGCATTCCAGCGAGTACCGGAACCCCTCCCAACTCCGGGACGGAGGCGTTCTCATCGTGGGAGCGGGCAACTCGGGTTCCGAGATCGCCCTCGAGGTCTCATCCAGTCACCGGACGTGGATGTCGGGGAGGGACACCGGCCACCTCCCGTTCCACATCGAGGGTGTCGCGGCACGGATCCTCTTGGTACGGCTGGTGCTCCGATTCCTCTTCCACCGGGTGCTGACCGTGAATACGCCGATTGGCCGGAAGCTGCGCCCGAAGGTCCTCTCCCAGGGCGGACCGCTCATCCGGGTCAAGCCTGAGGACCTGGTCGCTGCCGGGGTTGAACGCGTCTCCAGGACGGTGGGTGTGCGGGACGGGCTGCCCGTGCTGGAGGATGGCCGCGTCCTCGAAGTGGCGAACGTCGTCTGGTGCACAGGGTTTCATCCGGGCTTCTCGTGGATCGAGCTCCCCGTCTTCGGGCAGGACGGAGAGCCCGTGCACGAGCGCGGGGTTGTCGCCAACGAGCCGGGGCTGTACTTCGTTGGCCTGCATTTCCTCTACGCGTTGTCGTCGGCGATGATTCATGGCGTCGGGAGGGATGCGGAGCATGTCGGCCAGGCCATCGCGGGCGGGAGCCGCGATCAGGACGTGGCTCGAGTGCTCAGGCCGGCGCGTCAGGAGGAAGGGCTGCTCCACTCGTAGCTCGGGGTGGCCTACGAAGACCACACACGGCAGACGGGCCGGTTCATCGTCGGGCTAGAAGGTCTGGGTTTTCTCTCGCGAGGATCTCTAAGAATAGTACTCACGGCATCCTGGACAAAGAAGGACATCGAGCAACACTCTCGATTCCCAACCACCATGAAGTGGCGCACGGTACGCTTCGCAGCTTGATCGGAGACGCCGACGTGACCGTCGGGGAGCTCCTCCGAGCGACAGAAAAATAGAACTTGTAAAGAAGCCCCTGGCCCCCGCCAGGGGCTCCTCATTCTTCCAAACTCGGCCGCCACCTATGCCCCGCCGGTGACGACGCGGCAATCGGCGATATCGTTCTCCAACCCGATGGCCGGATCGTTGTAGACGCAGCCGATCACCGGCAAGAGCGGTACGGCGCCTCGGATTGGCAGGGGTGCTGCGACGTGGATTGAGACCGGGACGTCGACGTGGGCGATCCCATGGTTGTTGCGGCGGCCGGCTCGTGCCTGGTGGTGAGTGGGGTCGTTCAAGGCAAAGCGTTCCCCACGGAGGCGGGGCGTCCCCCGCTCCGCATTGCGTCTTCGCATCCGGCTCCTTGTTGACATCCCTGAACTGGTTGTCTACGATGATGAATACGCGGATGATAATCTCGTCCGTGGGCATCCGATCCTCCTCTGATCGTGGGTCTGCAATTCCCATCCTGGAGGATCGTGGCTGCTTGTCCACCGGCTGCCACGCGCTCTCGCACGTCCTTTCGTGTCATTGCCGCCACTATCCGCACAACGAGCGTCTTTTAGCCACGCTCGCGTCTGACCCTGGCAATATTCGTAGGAGCACAACGAGACTTGAAAGCGGGCCAGACTTCCGAACTCTTCATCCGGTGTTTTGCGGGTCTCCCCGGCCTCTGAGAGCGTGTTTAGAAAATGATTTGGCAGAAACAACCATAATGCACAAACTATGGAATGTATCAGAGGGATGAGCCTGAAAGAAACCAGAGTGAACGAACAAGCAACAGTGATCTACGAGACGGATGTGACCGATGGGCAGGATCAACTGATTGCACCCATGAGAGAGCGATCGGAAATGTTTGGGTGCAAATCTGCTAGATTTGGCGAGCAGATCGTGAAGAGCTTTGGTCGAATGCTCACGCTGGGTGGTGGAGCTGGGCGCAGCGGCCGGGGGGTGATGGCACGCGCCGCCCAGGAATAAATTCCAGGGCTCACAGCTCAAGTCGGCTCAAGCCGACTGGATGGTGGGTGGTGGTGACGATGGGTGAGGGTTGTTTAGAGTGTGGTTGGAAGATGATTTGACAGAAACGGTCATAATGACACAGTGTGGCCGGTATCACAGCCGGGCTCAACCGCTGCCGGCGCCTCAGCAACGATTATGAGCGTCATGGGTGGAATAGTGAAGCGATGATCTCTATCGCTTGTATTCATTTGATGCTGCGTCAATTGTGCCCCCAATGCGGATATGCCGATTCCGTACAAAGATAAGCGGCTTCCCGAATCGATGGGTCTGACTCTGAAACAGGCGTCTTAAGGATAGGAATATTTTCCAAGCACGCTCTTATAGAAACATGAAACATCATCATTTCTTAACCATGATAAAGTCCAGTACCCTGTCACGCGTGAAGTGATGAGTAGTGCGCGGCTTACCGTGTGCAGCACTCATCACAACAGCTGTGACAGAGCAGTAGACTGAAACAGGCCGAGTTATGCTCGCGCCCACTCGTGTCAAACCGGCAAAGGAGTCAAGGCTATGACACTGACACTGTATATTGCGGGGCCTCTCTTTACGCCTTATCACCGAGGCCTGCATGCACGAAACGCGGCGCGCTTGCGCCGGGAAGGCTTCGTCTGCCTGGTTCCTCATGAAAGGGGCTTCATGCGCGCCTTCGAGGCAGACACAGGTATTGACACCGGCCCTCGAGCTATCACGGTCTTTGATATGGACTATGAGATGGTCGAAGAGGCTGATGCCATTGTGGCCCTGTTGGATGGACCGGACATCAGTAGCGGGCTGACATGCGAGATCGGTCTGTTCTGGTCAATGATGCAACGTGACCCACGCAAGAAAGGAGTGCTCGGCCTCCTTACGGACGACCGCGCTCGCCGGCGCTGGAACGCGGGTGTGTCACCGGTGAATGCGTTCTCGCTCGGCTGCATTCTCGATATCGGAGCCGTCTACAGTTCACTTCACGACATTATTGTCCATCTCAACGCCTGGCGAGAAGGGCGGGAGATGCCAACGGGAGAAGTTCATCTATGAAAATTGTACTCACCGGACCGTCGTCGGCTCCTTATGCGCGCGAATACCTGTCCAACATGGCAACCACCCTTCGCAATCGTGGCCATGATGTATTCGTCCCCCATGAAGGTGGCTGGCAATCCCCCCCAAACCCTTGGACAGAGAATCGTATTGATTTCGAGGCCACGTATCAAGCTTTACATGATGCCGATCTCCTCATGGCGGTCCTCGACGGCTACACGGTGGATGATGCTGTGGCGGCACAGATCGGAATCTTCTACACACTTGCAAGGGAGGAAGAACGTCGGCGCCGGATAGTTGGCCTCCTTCACGACACGCGAGTGGCCGGGTGGGAGTGGACGGGTGCCGACATCGGCGTCACTCCGCAAATCCGGCACGCCATCCATCAGTTCGGGGACGTCTACCAGAATTTCAAGAAGGCATTGGTCGCCCTGGAGCCGGAGGGAGTTTAAGCATGCGGCTCTATATTGCCGGTCCGTTATTTACCCCGTACCACCGGGCGTTTCATAGCGAAAATGTCCGCCGCTTGCGGGAGGCAGGACATAAGTGCTTTGTTCCTCAGGAACAGGAGCATAACAAACAGCGTGAGGCCATACGGCAAGCCGGTGGAGCACCAAGTGAGGGCTTCGACGTCAGACTGGCAGAAGCGGTCTTTGAGGTTGATATGATCGGCGTCCGGGGCGCGAACGCGGTCGTGGCCTTACTCGATGATCCTGATGTGAGTAGTGGGACCTCCTGCGAGATGGGCATCTTCTACGAACTGGCCCTCCACAATCCGGCCAAGAAAGGCATCCTGGGTATCTTAACAGACGAGCGGCCCCGGCTTCGCGATGCGGGCGGCGTGGGAGAAAGCATCAACTTCTTCACCCTTGGCTGTGTCTTAAAGAGAGGAGCTATTTATCCATCGGTCGAGGGCGTGATCGAGCACCTTGCGCGCTGGCAAGAAGAATTGGAAAGAGAAGGCGTCCTGCGTGAGGGATCGGAGGACGATGCGCTATCGCAGTACTTCCGCTAACCGTCTGTGAATCACCCCTGCTCTAGCGGAGTGGATTACCGCTATTGCACGGGCGGGGTGGTGGACACCCTCTTCGCGTGGTGTTAAGCGGTGTAAAGGGCCAGGCCTCCCTTGTGGACGCTCTGTAACCGGGCACACACCGTTCTCGCCTGTCACGGCCTGGACAAGCCTCTCACCGGTCGTTCCTTGCGATTCCCTCAACTTTTGCTTATTCAAGGAGGTCTGAATGCCAGTCGAGCGAGTTGGGCTGATTGCCACGTACAACATGACCGATTTTCTGGAGGGGGTGACAGAGGAGCGCGTCAGCACGCCGTGGGGTGAGGCGCACTACTCCCTGGGGGAACTGGACAGTCAGCCGGTTGTCCTCCTCCAACGGTACGGGCGCGGCATGGAGATGATCCAACATCTTATCAACTTCCGTGCCAATATCTGGGGTTTCCGCGAGTTGGGCGTCCAGCGCGTCATTGCGACGGACGGGGTAGGCTCTCTCCGCCGAGACCTGGAACCTGGGACCTTCGTCGTGGTAGATGACTTCCTCGACTTCACGTCGAAAGGGCGGCTTTCTTTCTTCGAGGAACATGGTTGCTCTGTACGAATCGATGTGTCCACCCCCTTCTGTCCCACCCTTCGTGCCGCCTTCATCAAAGGCACGCGTCAGGTCACGAGCGCAGTCCGGGAAGAAGGTGTCCTTGTCGGCAGCGACGGCCCACGTTTTGAGACACGTGCCGAAGGTCGCATGTTCCGCCAACTCGGTGCGGACATAGTGGGCACGCTGCTCATTCCTGAGATCGTCCTCGCGCGGGAGGCAGAAATCTGCCTGGCCCTTCTATGTATCGTCATCAACTATGGCCCGGGACTTGAAGCAACCATTGACCGGCGCGGTCCGGGGAGCATGGAGGAAAAGTACTATGAGGGGCCGCACCGCCAGTTGCCTGCCATCCTCCGCGAGACCTTCGCTCACATCCCGCCCGAGCGGGAGTGCATCTGCACGCGGGCGGTCCCACAAACTGCCTTCGGACACCTTCCAACCTGGTATCGCAAGGAAAGCTGAGCTTCCGTCCCTCAGTTTCATTCAAAATC
Source organism: Ardenticatenaceae bacterium (assembly GCA_027493995.1). Classification (GTDB taxonomy): domain Bacteria; phylum Chloroflexota; class Anaerolineae; order Ardenticatenales; family Ardenticatenaceae; genus DOUV01. The sequence continues at coordinate 4,666,783 of JAOSJS010000001.1, forward strand.
GCCCGGGGCAGAGCGATGCGGTTGTCAGAATTCGAGCGAGGTCGTTTCAACAGCAATGGTATAGGGATGCAAGGGCCTCTGGCAGGCCGTCACCACCCGCATCGCGAGCAGATCGAGCGCGTTCAACTGAATCTGGACGATGCGATCGGTGGCATCGACGGTGACGCAGGACGGAAGAGGGCTGGGAAATGATCCAAGCGGTGGTCCAAAACGGAATGGTGCCATTTTGATCTCCTGCCCATTCACCTGATTCGGGTTGCCCGTGTCACTCCTGGCGCTCAGCGCCGATGAGCAGACGATCGGCAATGATGCTCACGTCGCCGTCCCCACTCGGGACAGCACTCGCAGGCCGAGCCTGGGTCAGGCCGGTGCCTCCCGGCGGCAACCCTAATGTCTTGTCCACGATGAACAGAGTAAAGGGCGCATTGCTCTTCAGATGCAACGCCAACGTGAGCCCGTCGCAGACCAACCCAAAACAGTGAAACGCCTGGTAACCATCCTTACTGGGAATCTTCAGACGTAGAGCTGGCGGCCATGAATGCGATAGGCGTGCCGCGTGGGAACGAGTGAGAGTCCCAATCCGACGAGATGCCCCTTCTGGTCAAGTTCCGCGCCCTTCAGCAGGGCAGCGACCTCGGCCTGGGTTAACCCGAGATGGGCAGCAATTCGGTCAAGCGAGACCGGTTTGCCGTCCAGCAAGAGCCTATGTATTTTCACCCAGCTAATAGACTGGTCTCGAGTTTCATCGAGCAGTGCGATCATCGGCCTGGCGAGTTCTTCGAGATCATAGTTCGGTAGAGTGTCCTGTGACATCTGAGAACCTCCTTGAGACAGATTTTCAGCCTACCTTATAGGTGCCTTTTCCGTTGATTCAACGAACCCCGAGGGCAGCACCAGCAGGTAACTCATCAGACCACCGGCGATGCCCGCCAGGACGATGGCACCTCCCCACAGCGTGATCGTCCAACGAAGCCCTGCGGTAATCTCTAAAGCGAGGAAGTAGAAGAGGTAGTAAACCACCGGCACACCGATGGCGAAGAGACGGAATGCCACCGGCTGTGCTACCGAGGGCTTCGTCAGCCTGAGCAGAAGGTCGGCGACCAGACCTGCCAGGGCTGCCGGAGGGACCAACGCGTAGTGATCGTGCTGGGTGGCCATCGCCAAGGCATTGAGCGTGAAGACGAGCGTGAAACTTCCGAAGGGAAGCGTCGTCCAACGGCGGACTGCCAGCAAGACGATACCGGTCAAGATCGTGGCCTGTAGCAGGACGGCGGCAACGCCCAAAGCAGCATCGGCCGACGAAAGGAGTGCGTGGGGCGTGTGGATGGGATGGGCGAATTGGGTCATGAACATGAATCCGGACATCGTGGCCATCAATGAAAGCAGCATCGGCCCCATAGCCATCCAGTTGTTGGCTATACTGAGATCGGACCGTTTCCAGGCCGCGCGCATCGGCCCACTCACCATCGCCCACATCCCCAATGCTTCGAGCAGGTGCGTCGGACTGAGCAGTGCCTCCACGTTCCTCTCGATGCCGAAAATCCCGTGCCAGACCATGTCACCTCCAAAGGCAATATGGAAGAACACAGCGCCCACCAACGATAGCCCGTAGCCGGCTGGCAGTGATCGAAGCCACGGATAACCCAGGCCGTGGTTTCTGACCAGGGCGATGGCGAGATACAATGTCAGCGCGACCAACCCCGAAAAGACGAGACCGTGCCAGGGTGTGAAGAAATCCTCAGGTAAGCCGTGGTTGTGCGCCTATCCATCGAGATACATGGCGCCCATAAGGTAAACGCTGAGCATGGCCGCTCCCCAGTCGAAGCGGATGCCTCCAGCAGGGCGCTCTTCCGACGCCGCGCGTCTCACTTTTGCTTTAACCGACTTCGCAATCTGTGCGGTTGTCATTTGTCACCTCCGAAACATAAGAAAGAATTGGCACTTTGTCATGCGCCTGTAGTATAAGCTTCAACCCCAGGGCAAGACATGTATCCAGAGTTGCATCTGGGGGTTTATTTGGAGTGAATTGATCGAAAAAGCGGTTGGGGTGCTTGAACCTCAACCGCTTTTTGGCTTCGGAACCGGGCACTCTCAGGATAACAGATGGAATTCCCTGCCGCGGGCGACCGCCTCAGTGCGGTTACTCACATTCAGCTTACTGAAGATGCTGTGCGAGTGGCGCTTGACCGTGCCCAGGGCGATGACCAATCTCTCCGCGATCTCTCGGTTGGTCAGACCTTTGGCGATCAACCCTAACACTTCCAGTTCGCGCTCGGTGAGTGGCTCAGGCAGCACAGCAGCGATGGGACCGGAGCGTGGCGAAGGTAAAGCGCCTTCTGACCTACCGGGCCGAGTGGTGCTGAGCAGGGTGGTCACGTAATTCACGGCAATGCCTTGGGAAGCAACCACGCGCAGCAGCGCTGCCATAGGTGCTCCTTCATCTACAAAGAGGCGGACGTAGCCTTCCGGCTCGGCGAGCGACAGGGCGCGTTCCAGCACGGCGATGGCCCCGCGGGTATCGCCCCGCGCCTGGAGAGCCAACGCCTGAAGCATCAAAACCTCGACGACCGTCGCGCCAAGCCCCGCGTTCTCTGTCGCTTCAAGCAGCCACGCCAGGAGCTCGAGCGCCTCTCCCGCTTTGCCCTGAGCAACGAGGATCCGCGCCAGCGTCGTATATTCGCTCTCACGCTGGTAGCCGATTTCATCACCTATACCCAATCCACACCGTTGGGCCCAACGGGCTGATGCTTCCAGGTCGCCCTGGGCCAGCCATAGACGCGCCTGGGAGGCCGCTACTCGGCTGATGAGCCAGGTGATGTTCGACCGCCGCGCGAACTGCGCTGCCTCGTGAAGCGCATGGAGAGCGCCGTCCGGGTTACCCTGTGCCTGGTGTATCCTCGCCAGGGTGAGCATGCCAGACGTCAAAACTCTCCAGTCTTGCGCCGATTCACTGAGCTCTATGCCTGCTGACGCCTGGGATGTCGCCGCATCCAATTCGTTCCATTCGCGCAGCAACTCTGCCATGCCCACATAGGCTGCACCGGCAACCGGCAACGGCTGCCTGCTCTGCTCCTGGTACTCACTCGCGAGTTGCAGTGCGCGCCCATAGGTCTCCCTTGCCTGCCGGAGTTTTCCCTGCGCCGTTTCCAATTCACCCAAGAGATTCAAGACCGGCAGTGCGGCGGGGACATTGCCAGGTGCCTGAGTGATCTCGGCTGCCTCGGCGAGAATCCGATTGGCCTCCGCCCCGTCAGCGCTCGCGCGGTATGCGTCAGCCAGATTCAGTGCCAGATTAATCGCCACCCCGGCGCGCACCAAGAGATTATCCGGAGGCAGGAACGCCAGGGCCTGGCGCGAGAGCGTGACCGCCCGCGACGGCTCGCCCTGGTAGCAGGCCACAAGCGAGCGGATGGCGGCAATACGGCCTACCAGGTCCCGAACCTCGGCCCGGTCTGCAACGCTGGCGTCAAATCCACATTCGACATCCTGGAGTCGCGCTTCCACGGCGTCGAACTGGCCAACGAACAGCAATGTCCTGGCATAGGACAGGGAGAGGTGGGGTCGGGAGCGAACCAGGTCGTCGGGCAACGCATCCAGCCAACGCAAGAGCGTCGCCGGTTCACGATGGATCCACGTCGCTTCGGCAACCTGCTCGATGAGCTTCGCGGCCCGTTCGAAGTCCCCGGTGGCGAGCGCATGCTCTATCCCGGCGTCCGCCCACCCGTTGTGCTCATACCACACGCTGGCGCGGCGGTGCAACTCCGGGAGCAGTTCAGGTTGTTCCTGGCGCAGGCGATGGCGAAGGACTTCGGCGAAGAGGGGATGGTAGCGATACCAGTGGCACTCATCGTCCAGCGAGACGAGAAAGAGATTCGCACGCTCCAAATGCTCTAGCATCATCTGTCCATCGTTCTGCCCCGTGACCGCGTTACACAGCGGCGCGCTCATGCGGTCGAGGATGCAGGTTTGCAGTAAGAAGGTTTGAACATGCGTGGACTGGCGGTTGAACACTTCCTCCGTTAGATAGTCGAGAATGTAGCGGTGACTGCCGGTGAACGCGGACACAAAACTGTGAACGTCGTCGCGCCCCTGCATCGAGAGTGCGGCGAGTTGGAGCCCGGCGATCCACCCCTCGGTGCGCGTCTCGAGCCCCGCGATGTTTTCGGCGGAGAGATTCAATCCCATCACTTGAGAGAGGAACATCACGGCTTCTTCGGACGTGAAGCGTAGGTCATCGGTCCGGATTTCGATCAATTGATTTCGGGCGCGCCACCGGGCCAGGGGCAAAGGGGGATCGACGCGACTGGTGAGGATCAGGTGCATCTGTGGGGGCAAGTGGTCGAGCAGAAAGGTGATGCCCTCGTGGATCGCCGGCGTGTAGATGACGTGGTAGTCGTCGAGCACGAGCGAGAACTCGTCGGGGAATGCGGCGATCTGGTTCAGCAGAACGATCAGGAAGGATTCGATCCACTCTGCTCTGCCTTGAAATCCTGACGTACCTTCCGGTGGCTCCGGTCGCTGCCACTGTGCGCCGAGCAAAGCCTGCGCATTTTCGCCAAGATCTTCTCGGAGCATTTGGAGGGCGGCGATGAAGTAGGTCCAAAAGCGTGTCCAGTTGTTATCGCCTTCATCCAAAGACGCCCAGGCCACACACCGATCACTGCGCGGAGTCCAGGCGCTCAAAAGTGTCGTTTTCCCAAAGCCGGCTGGGGCCGAGATGAGTGTGAGTTTATGGGTGAACGCCTGGTTGAGCCGCTCAGTCAAGCGCGAACGGGGCACGAGGTTGCGACGGGCTGGCGGGATATACAGTTTCGTGGCGAGGAGAGGGCTGGACATAGGCTGCACTCCACTGAAATCATAGCGAATATGCCACCTGAGTCCAAGGACCAACACAAATCATTCGTGGCGCGGGTGTACTGCTGCACCTCCCCGGCCGCGGGAAGCCGGGGCTGCCGCACCCCAACCCATTTTCTGCCTTGCTGATCCCCACAATTTCCGTTTCGGGAGACGCGGATACCCCCGGTGAGCGAGTATACCAGGAGGTAGAGTGTGCGCCAACCCCCTGGTCGCGACCCACTGGAGCCGGCCGCCGTCCAAGGGCACGGCGAAGCGAGTCAGCTTGATCCCATTGTTAGGCGAGGTTCGGTGTCGGGGTGGCCTCGCCGAACGCTCTGATGTCGTTGTTGCAGAACCAGGCGAAACCAGGTGACGATAGGTGCTGGAAGAAACCACTATTTCACTGAGACGTCAGCGAATACGTTCCCGCCGAATCATCCTTCTTGCTTCATGTAGTTGAAGCCTGGGTTGACCTTCACTAGAACCGGTAAAGCAGGCACCTCATCCTCCGCAGAGCAGGGATGGAGTCCATCACGCGAGCAAGCGCGCGCATTGTCCAGGGCATTCTAGAGTACGCTGCCAAGTCGGGTACCCTCAACTCAGCGATGAGATCGAGGTGCGGCTCCAGTTTCTTGATGTCCTGAGGGTCATCGATCCCCCAGCCAAAGGACACACCGGTTCCCTTAACCCTTGTACCGGTTTTCGCCACCCACCGAACCAATTGTCGACTATGGGCATCGAACGCTATCTGCCCGCCGGGAAAATGGTCGGTCAGCCGGTTGAGGAGCGGTTTCATGATGTCCTCCGTCAGATACATCGTTACTCCTTCGGCGACGATCAACGCCGGACGATCCCGCGGCACCTCGTCCAGCCAGCCCAGATCCGCCAGAGACGAGCCAATCATGCGGTAGCCGGCCCGTTCGGGATACAGGCGCCGGCGCAGCTCAATGACCTCTGGGTAGTCCACATCGAACCAGCGAACGCTTGCTGGCGGGTCGATCCGGTATATGCGGCTGTCCAGGCCGCACCCCAGATGCAGCACGGTCGCGTTGGGATGATCCGCCAGATACCTGGTCGTCCAAAGATCGAGTTGTTTCGCCCGGATCGCAATGAGGAGGGCCCTATGCTCACGCATCTTGAGTTTCCCGAAATCGTAATCAATACGGTTGACCGCGTCCTCCGCCCACTTGTCCTGAAGGATCGGGTCCTTCGAACGGCTCTGCAGCGCCCTGCCGTAGAGGGTCATGAGCATCGTTTCTTTCTCTGTCGTGGAGTGGACCTTTTCGGATCGCATCAGTTGATCCTTCTGCGTCGAAATTAATTCTGGCAACAAGAAGTTCAGCCGCCCCGCTGTCTGGCTTGTTATTCTGCCGACAAGAGTCGGCATGATCCCCGTCCTGGCAGATGATCCCGCCTCCAATCGTCTTAATCCCGCCTACGAGGGATTATGCAGACGCCTGGCGGCCCAATCCCCCTCACCAGCGGAGTATGCCGCTCTGGTTGGTCCAACCGTCGCCACAAGGCGATCATACCCAGTCCGCGCCGCCTCTCTGGGGAGCGGGAGTGTCTGCCAGGAGACGGTCGGCGGGGTGGGCCAAGCGGTGGGCGACCCGTGGCCGGCGCTGGCGTGGAGGCGCGCCTGAGTGTGAGGCAGGGAGGCATGCCAGGGCGTGCCGGTCTGGTCTGGCTGCTGGCGTGCCAGGGGGCTCACGAGCTGGTCGAGCTGGTCATCGCCGCGCCCGCCCCCAAGAGCAACAGGTGGCGGCGGGGACGAGTGAGGCAATCAAGGAACGCCTGAGGGAGTCGCTTCAGCAGCGCCTGCAGGCGCGGGTCCGAGTCCACCGCCATTGGGGCGTCAGTGGCCCGCAGGGGCAGCGGCGCGACCGCGTCTGGCGCGATCGGCCCCGACCGCTGGTCGGCGGCGGACGCCAACGGGGGCAGACGCTCCATCAAGGCCGCCAACAAGGGGTAGTGGCGGTCACGGTCGGCCACGGCCAGTGGCGCGGCCCAGGTTTTCAAGCAATGCATCTGTCAGAGCTGGTGGGGCGCCGCGGGCCAGACCTGCTTCAAGGCGCCCACCAGAGCGGCTTCGCCATCCGAGAAGGTGGCATTGACCGGCCAGGCCTCATGGGCAAACCGCTCCAGCCAGGCGACGAGATGGTCCCGATCGCGCTGCTCCAGCCAGGTCCCGGCCACCGCCGTCTGTGAGTGAATCTCGTACAAGACGTAGAAGAGTGGCGCGCCCGCCTCCGGCTGCAGCGCATCCACGGCCCAGATCAGCCCCCCGTGCGTCTGGACCGTTGCCGTCAACCGCTGCTGGATCTCCTGGGTCAGGCCACCCACGAGCGTTAGATAGTCGTGATAGAGGCGACCGACATGCCGCTCGCTGATGTCGATCCCGCGCGCGTTCAACTGGCGGCGGATTTCGGCCAACGTCCAATGCTCGTCATCCCGCTGCCAGCCGATCCAGGCCAGCACATCCACCCCATAGGTGCCAAAGGGTAGACTCAAGCGCAAGGCACTGGCCTGGGCGTGATAGCGCGCTTCGGGGTGGGGACAGGCTGGATTCGCACAGCGCCAGCCATACGCGCGGACTTCCAGTGGACCCTCCATCGTTTGGATGTACTTGTGCAGATATAAGGTCCCGCTGTTGCGCAACCGTTCCCCACAGTGCGGACACTGCTCGATATCCGGCCGCAATAGCCGCCGTTCGGCCTTAGGATAGACGCGGGTTGGTCGATGCGCTGGACGTTTGCTGCTCATTGGCCGTCCTCCGGGTTGCTCACGACTGCAGGAGATGATACTCTCGTTGTCTATTTTGCCTAGAACACCGGTTAAGCAGTCGCCGGGGCGCATGATCGGAGACTTCTGAAGTCTTCCGAGACTTCGGAAGTCTGACGCCTTGACCGGCGCTCCAGCCAGACAAGGGGAATGGATGTTTGAACGACTCTTCTATGTCCTATTCCTTCCCCCCAGACGAGATTATCCTGGGCCGGGACGTACTCAACCGGTTGGTGATTACGCAGAACGACCTGGCAAGTGTCACTGAAGTCCCGCCGTAATCACACCTCTGTCTCGGATGGCGCGGCCGCCCCGGGGGATTCGGCTCACCAGCGCGGGCGGGAGTGGCCGCGCTGGGGTGGTGCGCAGCATCGGTGCGATCTCCCGTGCCTCGCCTCCGACCAGATGCGCGACAAGTGCCAGTTCCTCGATAATGCTCGGACAGGGCTCTGACAGTGTTCTGACGTTGTTCAGGGCGTGGATGTGGGGCGGGTTGGGGACGGTAGGTGCGATTGAAGAGGTGTCTCGGCCGGGGCCGTTCTGCTGTGTGGTGAGGCGCCCTGAAACCCGCCCCGACAAGGCTCTGGCAATGCGCTGACGTTGTTGATGGCCTGGACGCGGGGGCGGATCTGTCAAGACAGCATCAAAATGACCGCCGGGAAACGGTAGATCAATGCTGAGGCATTTCCCACACGACTCCTACCTGAGCCAGTGTCCCTTGAGGAAGCCATCCACGGGTCAGTCAATGGCTGTGCCCTCGAATTGACGCAGCGAACCTCCGCTGCTATGCTTCACGTTGCAGCGTCGCAGTCGATTCGGTGGAATCGCCGTCGCGGGCTCCAGGCCTCCGGCGGTGTTTTGTTTGGCCGGGCGCGCCGGGGAGAGTGGTGACGGCTCGCGCGGTGCGAGTCCGTCTCCGAGCCCTGGGCTGTGCGTCGCGGGCTCTTGATGATCGTGGTCCGGTTGTTGCTGTGCCAGTCTATGACCATTCCGAAGAGAGGTGCACGATGACGACCTTTGCTCAACTTGGACTCAACGAAGAGGTGCTGCGGGCGATCGATGAGATCGGCTATGAGGAACCGACGCCGATCCAGGAGGCGACGATTCCCCCGCTGATGGCCGGGCACGATGTCATCGCTCAGGCGCAGACGGGGACCGGCAAAACCGCGGCCTTTGCGATCCCGATCGTCGAGAAGACCGATACGCGCTCGCGAAGCGTTCAGGCGCTGGTGCTGGCGCCGACACGCGAGTTGGCCATGCAGGTTGCCAAGGCGACCCACGATCTGGGGCGCTTTCGCAACGTGCGCGTGCTGCCGGTCTACGGCGGTCAGCCGATCTCGCGCCAGATTCACGCGCTGGGAAAAGGCGTCCATGTAGTCGTCGGCACGCCGGGTCGGATCCTCGACCACCTGCGCCGTGAGACTCTCAGCCTGGGCGACGTTCGCATGGCGGTTCTCGATGAGGCCGACGAGATGCTGGACATGGGCTTTGTCGAAGACATCGAGGCCATCCTGGCCCAGGCCCCGAGCGAGCGGCAGACGGCCCTCTTCTCGGCCACGATGCCGCCGGAGATGGTACGGCTCTCCAAAAGGTTCATGCGCGAGCCAGTGCGCGTGATGATCAAGGCCGAAACGGCCACCGTCCCGGAGGTTCGTCAGGTCTACTACGAGGTGGGCCGCGACAAGGTTGACGCGCTGAGCCGTATCCTGGACTTCGAGCAGCCAACCTCGGCGATTGTCTTCACCCGCACGCGGGTCGGCGCCCAAGAGGTGGCCGACGCGTTGGAGAGCCGTGGTTATGCTCCCGAGCCGTTGCATGGTGACATGAGCCAGGCCCAACGCGAGGCAGTCATGCGCCGCTTCCGCGATGGGCGGACCGAGACTCTCGTTGCCACCGACGTCGCCGCCCGTGGGCTGGACATCGAGCACGTCTCCCACGTGATCAACTACGATATCCCCGAGTCGCCTGACGGCTACGTCCACCGCGTCGGCCGGACCGCTCGCGCGGGCCGGGCCGGAGAGGCCATCACCCTGGTCAGCCCGCGCGAGCGGCGCCAACTGAGCTACATTCAGCGCGCCATCGGCACGACCATCCAGCGCCGCCGTCTCCCGTCGCCGACCGAGGTGGCGGCTCGTCGCCTCGAGCTCTTCTCCCAGACAGTCCGCGAGGCGGTGGAGCAAGGCGAGTATGAGGGTTATCTGGACATCGCCGATACGCTCGCGAGCGAGTTCGACCCGCTCGAGGTAGCGGCCGCAGCGCTCAAGCTCGCCGCCGAGGCGCGGGGTCTCACCGTCATGCAGGCCGGCGAGTCTCCCAGCGTCCCCGCGGAGGATGGGATGACGCGCCTGTTCCTCGACCTGGGGCGCAAGGACGGCCTCCGTCCCCAAGATGTGGTCGGCGCGATTGCCAACGAAGCCCGGATCCCCGGCCGCGACATCGGGGCGATCGATATCTTCCCCCGCTTCACCTTCGTCGAGGTGCCGAGCCCGGTCGCCAACAGAGTGATCACGGCCCTCAACAAGACCAACGTCAAAGGACTCCCGGTCAAGGCGAGTGTGGCCCGGCCCAAGGAGTAGGGAGTGCTGAGTGCCTGGCAGAGGCCAGGCGGTGCCGAAGACTCAGTAGCTCGACAATGTTAGATTAGACAGATGTTCTAGGGGACAAGATCGTAAATTTGGAGCACCATCTGGTCCTGTGCGATGAGGGCCACATCGCCTGGGAGGGTGGTACTCATGACCGGCGAGACGGTTAGCCCGGATATCTTTGATCCGCAGCGCTGGGGCTTGTTGGATGAAGCGATCGCGAGCCTGGCCACCCGGCTGCGGGACGTTTGGGCTCGCTTTCGGCCGTGCTTTCAGACCCGGACGCGGGACGGCAGTGCCCACGCCTGGACTTATTTGCGGGGGTTGCTGAGTATGGACAGCCAGCGGAACTTTGCCACCATTAGCCGTCGGGTGAACCGCCCCGAGGATGATGGGCAGAACCTGCAGCCGTTGATGTCCGACTCGCCCTGGTCGGCGCAGGCCGTGCGGCAGCAAGTGCAGCAGGAGATTGCCGCGACCCCCGCGTTGCGCACGGGCGGGGCGTTAACCTTGGATGAGTGTAAGGTCTTGTAATCCTGTACCCCTCATTGTCCTGTAATCTCGTACCTTAACAGTCCAATAGTTCCGTACCTGTGAGTACACTTCCAGGGCTCTCTGTTCAAGGGAAACTGGAGGTGGAAGATGTGTCGCCAGCCGGCGCTCTCACCAAGCGAACGAGAACGGATCTATCAAGGTCAAGTGCAGGGGAAAAGCATTCCCGAAATTGCGAGCGAGCTGGGGCGTTCGGGGCATGTGGTCAGGAAGTGGTGGCGTCGGATCCGGCAAGAAGGACTGGCCGGCTTACGGGACCGACGCCCTGGGCCGGCGCCCCGGGGGATCTTGGGTCGATTTGATACGCGCGTGAGGCGGGCGGCCCTGCGGCTGAAGCAAACCCACCCGCGCTGGGGTCCCAACCGGGTGTTGCTGGCGCTGCGCCAAGCGCCTGAGCTGGACGGCGTGCGCCTCCCGCACCGCAGTCGGCTGGCCACGTTTTTCAAGCACCACTGTCCGGAGTGCGTTGCGCGCCAGGCCGCTCGCCCCCCCACGCCGCCAGCGCCGCCACGGGCGACTGCGGTGCACGAAGTGTGGGAATTGGACGCGCAGGAGAAGATTCTGCTGGGGGATGGCGGCATCGCCACGGTCTGCACGCTGCGCGATCCGGTGGGGGCCGCCATCATCGCCAGTCAGGCCTTTGAGACGCGCACGGCCAAGCACTGGCGCAAATTGGCCTGGATGTCTTGCCGCCCTTGTCGGTGGCCAACGTGCGCGAATTGCTGCAGGCCGTGATGCCCCTGCCGCAGTTGTCGCTCCACCAGGCCACCCGCCTGGTCGTCACGCATTTGGTCAATCGCTCTCGCTCTACTCGAAGTCGGTTACAGGCCCAGCGTCGAGCGCGCGGCCCAACCTAATCTAACATTGTCGAGGTAGTTACAATCCATAAAACAGCCCATAGCCGAGTCCATAAAGCAACCCCACGCTCAATACATACACCAAAACGTTGCTTACTGGCGATGAGAGCCGCAGAGCCTTCTTGACCTTTATCAGCTTTCTCCCTTTTTCAAAGCGCGCCCCTTCAATGAGTCCAGCTATCAGACCCCCCAACAACCCCAGGGGCAACGCCGCAATCAGTCCAGAGAGCAGCCCACCGCGCAGGGGAGAAAACTCCTCAAGAAATGGCTCAAACCAGTACCCGGTGATCGTAGCCAGACTCGACGCCAACAGAAGTGCCCCAATCAAGCGGGAACTGAACGCATACAGCCAGCGGTGCCTGCGCGTTGATAACCAACTCGGCTGCGGCTGCTCGATCAAGAATACAGTCTGTGCATGCTCCACCATCTTTCCAGCCAACCAGGACAGCCGTCGCCGGGTTTGTTCGGGCGAGTACTGTCTGGCAGCGGCGCGGCGCTTGAACATCCGCGCGATGTAGGCATCAAACAAGTGTTTTCGCCACGTGTCCACCGAGGCAAGGGGGTGCCATGTCTCCACGGCTCCCGCTTGGGGACCGTCCATAAATTACTTCCCGATCTCTCTGGGTCTGAGCGTGTAGTTCCACTGGGGACAAGTGGCATGCAGTTCGATGGCGAGTGCTGCCATTTCTGGGTCGCTGACCTTGATGCCTTTCTCGTAGGTCGCATCAAGGAGGGTGACTTGGACAGTGAGCCCGGCGTCAGTCTTGGTGTCCCGGATGCAGGCAAGCATGAGATCCAGCGAGGTCGGCGGCGTGCCAGCCCAGGTCTTGGAGATTTCACTGAACAGGCGGTGCTCAATGGGATTCCACTTGGAAGCGCCTGGCGGCTAGTGACAGACGGTGACCGCCAAGTCAAAGGCATCGACCAGCTTGGTTTGAAGTTGCTGCTTCCAAAGACGGGAACGATAGCCATTGCTGCCGCCCCCATCGGCGAGGATCAGGAGTTCTGGTGCGTCAGGATCGAGAGTGACCCCGGTGTTGGCCCACCAGTCGGCAATGGCATCCACGGCGAATTCAGCCGTATCCGCCGAGAGTCCTCCATAGACGTGGCCTGGCTGATGCTGTTCGTCATCGATGCCGTAGGGGACAGCCCGTGCCAGGGCATCGGTGGGAAAGTCGTGCATGTAGACTTGGGGACCTTGTTCACACCAGACCTGTCCGGACTGCTGAAAAGGACCGATGAGTTCTTTCTTCTTGGTATCGACGCTGATCGTGGGCCAACCAGCCAAGCGAAAGACTTGCCGTTGACTTTGCAGATAGGTGAACTGGGTGTCCCGTTGAGGATGGGCTTTGGGCGTCAGGCGTTTGATATTGCCCTTGAGACTGATTTTGGCGTTGCCCAACAAGCGCTGAATCGTCTCTCGCCCCAGAGAATGGCCCACCTGATGGAGCGCACCCTGTAAACTGCTCAGACTGCGTCGAATCCAGCACCGACCCTGGACGGGATCACCGGCAACATCGTCTTGCACAAACTCAAGCAGAGCTACCTTGGCCTCTGGCGTTTTTTTTTCGACCGTAGGACGCCCTGCCCCAGGCAGACGTACCCGATCCGAGGGTCGTTCTTCCAGATTCAACGCCAGTTCCTGGCGACCACGGCCAATCGTCTTCTCGTCCAGATCGGTGATTTGTGAAACGAGCCGAATACCACCATAGCCGTAGCGCTTCGACTCGACCGCTGCATACCAGCGTCGTTGCTGCTCGTCTAACCGACTGATCAGCATGTTGATCGGATAAGGTAACTCTCTGTCTGGATGCTCTTGCGTACTCTGGCATTTCTCGCATTCACACGCATGGACTGGTCGTTCGCTTATCGGTATCCCCCTGCCTGGCTGGTTTTACTGCCGGTCAGACTCGAGGATACCACAGAGACTGCCGTTACCCTGCATGTCGCTTTAGATCAGGACCTTATTTCTGGACGAACCCTTAGAATGATATTCGGTGGCAATCTCAACCTGGGGTGCCGGCGGGAGGATGTTGACCACCACCGGGTAGACGAGCAGTTCGTAGCGTTCCTCAGCCAGGGCGGCGTAGGCCCGCAGGCGGGCGGCCATGCGCCGATCCGGCCGGCTCGTTCATACCGACCGACTCGACCGGTAAGCGGCCTTGCGAATTAGCCAGACGGAGCCCAGGGTTCCGGGGCCCGGTATTGCAATCCGGTCATGACCTCGACGACGGTGGGCACCTCTGCCGCCAATGCCCGCCGAATCGCACCACTGATCTCGCCGGGGCGTTCCACGCGAATGCCTGCACACCCCATTTCCTGGGCAATCCGCGCAAAGTTGACGGGTTCGAAGCGGTACAGCTCCTCGGGTTCTCGGGCCGATCGCCATAAACGGCGTGAATGTCATTGATCCCCTGCGCTAACCTAAGTTTTGTGCAACCAGAGGCCGAATTACGAAAAACGGCCCAAAACGATCATATTTCCAGGGCCTGACGCCAGCAGTGGGCCAGTCGCGAGCAGTCGCCAAGCGGGATTCAGTCATTACACCCCTGCCAGCAAGGCGAACCTTCGCGGTTGGTGATCCTTCTACCGGCCTATGCAAGCGTCATTTGCTCAGCCCTATGCTATTTGAAACTGTTGTACCTCAAGATATGGCGTCGGTGACGAGAGTCACCACAACATCTTGAGGTCACGAAAAAATGACAAAATACCCCGATTTTCGTGATTTGCCCGCTGGTTGCACAAAACCTACGCTAACCCATTGTTGTTGATGATAGTTCCGGTGTTAATGCTGTGGCGGCGCGCTGTTTCCAGTTCGCTCAAGTGGTACCAGAACCCCCCATCGCCGGTGAAGCATATCACCGGCCGGTGACCACGCCAATGGCACCGGGATAATTGCGCCCGATCTCTGCCGGGGCGGTATCGATCTGTACGACCGGGGTTCCCGCCGAGGGGACCGTCCAGTTGTGGGTTACCTGATCGCCGGTCTGGCTGCCGATGTAGATCACCAGGTCCGCTTCCGACACCACCTGGTTGGCACACCGGGCCGAATACGAGCCCACCACACCCACGCTGAGGGGATGGCGATCCAAAATCGTGCCCTTTCCACTGACAGAGGTCGCCACGGGGATGGACAGTTTTTCTGCCAGAGCAACCACCTCAGGGGCGGCTGAAGAAATACGCACACCGCCACCGGCCACAATCACGGGCCGTTTCGCGGTGATAATCGCGCGCGCCGCCCGCGCTACCGCTGCATCCTCCGGCTCAGGTCGAAACGCCGGGTAGCGGGTAAACGGTTCTTCGATGACAACCGGCAGCGCCTCTTCAGCCGCTTCCAACGCCCGCCCATTGTGTCCCAGCAAATCGAGGTGAACCGGTCTCGGCGCAGCCGGCGTCGCTTCACGAAAGGCCTGGCGCAACAGGTAGGGCAATTGTTTCAGCGTGACAACATCGACATTATATTTCGTGACCGGCGCAAACAGGCGGCCATGCTCCACTTCCTGGTACGCATGGCGGTATTGAAACAAGGGCGGCTTTTTCCCTGTGAGGGCAATCACCGGCGAGAGTCCCAAATAGGCATCTTGAAGCCCGGCGGCGAGATTGGCGGCACCCACCGATTGCGCCATACAGACCCCCGCCTTGTGGGAAACGCGGGCATAGCCGTCGGCCATATACGCGGCGGCTTTTTCCGAGTGCGTGAGCACCCGGCGGATTCCGAGTTCTTCCAGGTCCACCATCGTTTTCCGCAAAATGGCGTCCACATAAAAGATGTGAGTCACACCATAGCCCTTGAGCGTTTCGGCGATGAATCTGGCATCGGTGATGCGATTCCTGATTTCCATTCGGCTGATTCTCCGCTGTCCATGAGCCCTCAGGCCGAAACAGGGGGCTTCGGTTTGCTGTGCACAGTCAATGCGAAATCTACTCTTTAGGGGCCGGCTACTTCCCGGACATACGCGTGGCGGGCCTCGCGATCAACCATTGCGGCGGCCGGCTTCCTCCTCCAGATTGACGCGCCGGACCTGGCACTCGAGCGTCACACCCTCTTCCAGGATAAGCCGCTGGAAGACTTTCTCGCTTTCGTGCGGATGGTGGTCGCCGCCATCAACAGAGCGCTCAATGGGATCCCGCGGGAACAGGTCCGGCTGCACGTCTGCTGGGGGAATTATGAGGGTCCGCATGATTGTGATGTGCCGCTTGAGGATATCTGGCCGGAAATCGCGAAGGTCAACGCCGGCGCGATCATGCTTCCCATGGCAAATCCACGCCACGCGCACGAATATCACTGCTTTGAAGATCCCGATTTCCTCGGTGAGAGGCTGCTGATCCCCGGCGTCATCGACACCACGACCAACTACTGCGAGCACCCGCACGTGGTGGCCGACCGCATTGAGACGATTGCCAACGCGGTAGGTGATCCCCGGCGCATCATCGCGGGTACCGATTGCGGGTTCGAGACTGCTGCAGGGTCCAAGATGGTCATCGAAGGCGTAGTGTGGGCCAAGTTGCAGTCGCTGTCTGAGGGCGCAGCGATCGCCTCGAAAAGACTTCTCGGTTAGCTGAACTTGAGACAACAGCCGCCAGGGATACAACGCGATGCCATCCGGCGGTAGGACGATTGTTCTTCCCTATCTGCTGGAAGTGTTTACCAAGGAGCCAATGGTACTTGGTGTGCGAGTATTCTCGCCGGGTAATGGCGCGTTGCCAGGCTTCCCAAGACACGGGGAAGAGCTCCGTCGCAGCCCTCAGTCGCAATCCCCTTCAACGAAACCACCCACCCACCCGAACGCACGGCAATCACTTCTCTCTGCCGCCGACCGTTAAGGCGGCAGTGCAAGAGTACCAGCCTGTCTAGCGAGCACCCCTACAAAGCCCCACGGGTTTCCTGGAGTTGTTACAAATTTCTGTAATACAACATCTTCGGTTCTTGACAGCGAGGCTATTTTCTAGTAGTATTGCAGCAAATACAGGCCTATACTACGAATTACCGTCACAATATTACAAAAATGAGTAACACCCCTTTCTCTAGCACCCACACCCTCTTTCAGCGACGCTCACTGATGCCGCATAGCTGTTCTGATCGCATCCGAGCCAGGTACGACGCCCTGGCACCGGCGGAGCGGCGTGTCGCCGATTTCGTGCTGCGGGCACCTGATGCCGTGCTCAGCCTCACGGCCCGTGAGATGGGAAGCCAGGCCGAGACCAGTGAAGCAACCGTGATACGGTTCTGTCAATCGCTGGGGTACAAGGGGCTACCGGAGTTCCGCACCGATCTGATGCGAGACATCTTCGCGGCGAAGCGCAAAGATTATCAGGGCGTCAATCCGAGCGATAACGCCAGCGAACTCATTCGCAAAGTAGCCTACCGGTCCATCGAGGCGCTGCAACAGACCCTGACCACCGTGGACCCGGAGGAACTCCAACGCGCAGTTGTGGCCATCCGTCAGGCTCGGGCCACCTATTTCTTCGGCTCCGGCGGCTCGGCCCATATGGCCCAACAAATGGTGCTCAAGTTCCTGCGCATGGGCCAACGGGCTGTTACCTACACCGATTACTTCTCCCAGATCATCGGTGCTTCCATGCTCGGCCCTGAGGACGTCGCCGTTGGCCTCTCCTACACCGGTGCCACCCGCGATACGGTTGAAGTCGTGACGGCGGCGAAAGAGGCCGGGGCGACGGTCATTGCGGTCACGAACTTTCCACGCTCCCCTCTCACCGAGGTGGCCGACATTGCCCTCATCACCGGCGCCCCGCCCGGCATCCTGGGTGGTGAGGCCGGTCCTGCCCGCATCGCCCAGTTGATGGTGTTGGACGCCATCGCGACCGCACTCGCTATCAACTGGCCCCAAGCGCCGACCGACGGCCTCACCGATGAGTAGTACCCGCTCACGCCTTCGCCCGAACACAGGAATCGGCCGATAGGGGGTGTGAGCCTGATCGCATCAGGGGGCAAGACCATGACGTCACGGACGCCGTCTCCTTTACTGCTTGCCGTCGATATGGGAACTACCGCCACGCGTGCAATCCTGTTTGATGCCAGCGGGCGAAAGGTGTCGGAGGCGCGCGTGCCGGTGCAACCTGGTCACCGGGTCGTTGGCCACGCCGAGCTGGACGCTGAGATCTGGTGGGCCACCTTCTGCCAAGTCGTTCGCCAGGCCCTTGCCGGCCATACGGCCAAGGCCGTTGCCGGACTCGCCATTACCCACCAGCGGCAGAGTTTCGTTCCAGTGGACCGCGCTCTGCGCCCGTTGCGCCCGGCAATCCTCTGGTACGACACCCGCGCCGGCGCCCAGGCGGAATGGGCGCGCACACAGGTCGGGAGCGATCGCATGTATCGGCGTACAGGCTCCCCTCCCGGTCGGCGAGCCGTCTACAAGGTGATGTGGCTCAAGGAACACGAGCCTGAACTCTACCGGCGAATTAACAAAATCTTGTTCCTTCCGGATTTCCTCCTCCACCGGCTGACCGGCGAAATCATGACCTCGCCTGGTACCGTCGCCGCGTCCGGGTGCCTCGATATCACTCAGCCCGACCGTTGGGCGACCGACATCTTGGACGCGCTGGGCCTCGATGCCGCCCTATGGGTCACGCCAATCTGCCCTGGCGGCACAATCGCCGGTCGCGTCATCACCGCCGGCGCAGAGGCGACGGGGCTGACAGCCGGCACGCCTGTCGTCCTTGCGGCCGGTGACCAGCCGTGCGGCAATCTGGGGTGTGGCGTGATTCGGCCGGGGATGATGGGCATCAACGGGGGAACCTCCTGTGCCCTGGAGACACCGATGGAACGACTCGCCCTGGCAGAGGACCAGAGCTTCTTCATCGACTTCAGTCCGACTGGCTATTACGTCGCCGAAAATGGAATTACCGCCGGCGGCGCGGCGCTCTTTGGCTGGTTTCGCGCCCAGTTTACAGCCGCCGACCACACCGATGCCACTCCCATCTGGGAGCATATCTACGAGGAGCTTATCACCCGGACCCCACCGGGGAATCTCGGGCTCATGCTGGTGCCGTACCTGCGCGGGGCCAACGGGCCCTACTGGGATGCCCGCGCCCGTGGCCTCCTGGCCGGCCTGCGCCTCGACCACAGCCGCGCCCACATCGCGCGGGCTCTGCTCGAGGGACTCGCGTACGAGGCCCGCCGCATTCTGGAATTGATGGAGGCGGCCAGCGGTACTCCTATCGAGGACGTCCGCATGTACGGTGGCTCGAGCAAGAGCCATCAGTGGAACCAGACCTTTGCCGACGTGCTCAACCGGCCGGTTGCGGTGAGCGACCTGGATGAGCCCCCTGCATTAGGCGCGGCCATCGCTGCCGGTGCAGGCGTCGGGCTCTTCTCCGATATGAAAGCGGCCGCTCAAGCGATGATTCACATTCGCCAGGTCTTCGAGCCTCGCCCGGCTGTGGCCGAGCTGTATGCGCGACTCTACCGGGAGGTCTACCACAGTCTCTACTCGGCGGTCGCCCATTTGATGGCGCGTGCCACCGAGATCGTCGGTTACCCCTGAGGCGCTCAGAGGAAGGCTCAGAAACTTCTATGGATCAGAACCATGTCGTCGACGGAGCCAGTCTACCCTTTCGCGAGGATCCCAATCGCCGGGTGCAGCGCTTGATCCACGCAACGACTGTCGGCGCGACGGATGGGTTCGCGATGGGAATCGTGGAATACACCGCCGATGAATTCGGCGAGCCAGACCTGCACGACGATCACGAAGGGCTCTACGTGTTGGAAGGCGAGGGCATTGCCCGCCTTGAAACGCGCGAGTATGCCCTCTCACCGGGGAAGTGCCTCTACGTCCCTGCAGGTACTCCGCACAGCATTGTTACGTCTGGGCCTGCGCCCGTCCGGCTCTTGTTCGCCCGCAGTGGAAAGGTCTCAGGCCAGGAGCAGAGATGACAACATCGAACCGTACTCCCTTCACCGTCTTTTGCACCGGTGCCTCATACTACGGCAGCCAATCGCTGGTCGACCTGTACCCCAGGGTCGCTGAAGCCGCCGAGCTGCGACTGATAGCGGCTGAAAGCGAAGAAGAATTGATCGCCGCTCTGACCGAGGCAGATGCGGTCGTCGTCCGCAGCGGGCACTTCACGCGCCCGGTGTTTGCAGCCCTACCGCGGCTCCGCGGAGTTGCGAAGTGGGGCGTTGGGGTCGAAAGCATCGATGTTCCCGGTGCCACGGCCGAGGGCGTGATCATCGCGAATTCACCCGGTAACTCCATCGCCGTCGCCGAGGCCAGCTTTCTCCTCCTCCTGGCTGTCTCCAAGAACTTACTGGTTCTGGTGGACAGCATCCGGCGCGGGGACTGGCAGCCCCGCTTCAGCACTCGCGGCCACGAGATCTACGGCAAGATCCTCGGCATCATCGGCTTGGGGAGAATCGGGCGCCACCTGGCGCGGCTCGCTCAGGGCGCCGGAATGACTGTCGTCGCCTATGATCCCTACGTGGACCGTGAGAAAGCCGCTGGCCTCGGGGTAGAGATGCTGAGCCTCCCCGAGCTTCTCCAAACGGCCGACGCGGTCTCAATCCACGCCGTCCTCACGCCGGAGACATATCACCTGATCGGGGAGGAAGAGCTGGCTCTAATGAAGCCGACGGCGTGGCTCATCAATACCGCCCGCGGGCCGATTGTGGACCAGGCCGCGCTGATTAATGCCTTGCGGGTGGGCACCATCGCAGGCGCCGGGCTCGACGTCTTTGAGCACGAGCCAGTGGCCGCTGACAACCCACTACTCTCGATGCCAAACGTCATTTGCACGCCACACGCCCTCCCCCGCACGTGGGAATCGACGAAGCGGACGACGACGATGCTGCAGGATGCCATCCTCGCTATTTTGGAAGGGCGACTGCCGGAGACCTGTCTCAATCCCACTGTGCAGCCCCGCCATCAACAGCACATCCGAGGAGCAGACCGATGATCATCGATTGTGAAGTGTACCTGGCACCAGAACAGCGCGATGGCCTGGAAGGACTCATTGCCTTGGAAGACGAAGCCGGGATCGACATGGCCGTGCTGATGCCCGAGCCCACGCTTCGCCCCGCCAATGCCTGGCTTCGTGATCAGGCCGCCGGCCACCCGCGCTTCATCCTCTGTGCGTCCATCAATCCTCAAGTCGGCACAGAGGAGGTGGAGGAGTTCAAGACAGCCGTCCGGGACTGGGGCTTCCGCGGACTCAAGCTGATGCCACCTAAACACGGCTACCGCATCATCGAGAAGAAGGTCTACCCGCTGATGGAGGCCGCTGCGGAATTGGACGTTCCGGTCTCGATCCACTCCGGGCAGCAGTTTTGCCACCCTTTGGAAATCGCCGCGCTCGCCGCCGATTTCCCCACCGTTCCGGTGGTGATGGATCACATGGGCTACCGCTACTACGTTCGGGAGGCTATCATCGCCGCCGAACGGACGCCCAACATCTACCTGGCGACAACCGCCGTGATGGAGGCTGGCATGATTGCCAGTGCGATCAAAGCGGTTGGACCGCATCGGGTCCTGTTTGGTTCCAACGGGCCATCGGTCATGCCTGTGATTCAACTCGAGGTCGTGCGACGGACCGGCCTGGATGCCGAGGCGGAGGCGCTGGTACTGGGAGGCAATGCAGCCGCACTCTACAGGGTGCCTTTCTCAGCGCCGGTGACGTGAGTGTCCCGCTGGTTGAGTGGTCAAGTTCAGAGATCACAACAGGCAGCACCGGTTGCCTTGGGCTTCACAAGCTACGTTTGAGAAGGTCGCTCCGTCTCTCACGGCGGAAGGAGACGTGGATGACAATTCGGCTCGGCGTTGACAACGTTTGTTACCAACACACCATCGCACAGGGACTCCTCGGCCTTGAGGGATTTCTGGATCGAGTGGTGTCCTGTGGCGGCACGGCTGTCCAGTTGGACCCGCTGTCCTCTGCCTTTGGTCTCAGCGTCCAACCGGTTTCTTTGAATCGCTTGCGGGCACTGTTGGTGGAGCGCGGCTTGACCCTGGTTGTCAAAGGGAACTCGAGCGGTGCCGGCTTCCTGGCGGTCGAAGGGCAGGCGGCTGACGCGATGGTAGAGACATTGCGCGCCAAGTTGGATGCAGCAACCGTTCTGGGAGCACAGGTGGTGCGGCTCGTCTCGCGCGCCTACCCCTTTCCGGCAGATGGATGGACACCCCTGGCAGTCCCCCGCCAGGTCGTGCTCGAGCGGCTGGTCAAGACCCTCCGGCGACTGGTCCCAGAGGCCGAGGCGCGCGGGCTCGTGCTGGCGCTGGAAAACCACGGTGATCTGCGGATCGCCGAGATGGAATGGATCCTCGCGGAGCTCCGGTCGCCCTCATTGCGGGTGCAACTCGATGTGGCCGAGCAGACTACACTCTTCGAGGATCCATTGGAGACGGTACGGCGCCTGGCCCCCCATGCCGTGACGGTTCACTGGGTCGATTTCGTACCGCGCCTGACCAATCGAGGCTACTTCGTCACGGCCTGTCGCCCCGGCGAGGGGCTGCTCCCCCTCGCCGAGATGGCAGCCATCCTGCGGACTGTACCCCAGCCGTTGCTAGTATTCGTCGCCGGTCAGGCTGAACATCGTTCGGATGAAGACCCAATCGTTCAAGAGCACCTTGCCTTTTTACGGCGGGAACTTCTGGGAGAAACGCCTGGGCTCCCCCGCCAGTTCTGACATGGCGGGCTCAAACAGATACACCTCAGGATGTGAAGGGGACCAAGGGGGAAGGATGACGAAGTCTACCACCACCGTGTACGCCGGCGTAGACCTGGCAACGAGGCGGGCCAGATCCGAGACGCTCACATGGCCTCGGATCCTGAAGAGGTTGCGCCGTATTCTGGCGTACGTGACGTTGTTGATGGTCGTCTTTGCGATGGTCTTCCCCCTGCTCTGGATGATTCTGTCCTCGTTCAAATCCGAGCAGGAAATCTACCTCTATCCGCCGACGATTCTCCCACAGCGATTCACCCTGGAGAGCTATCGCGAGCTCTTCCGGTTTACTGCCTTCTTTACCTGGTTCCGCAACAGTGTCCTGATCTCTATCTGCGTCACGATCACGTCCGTGACCTTATCGGCCACCGCGGCCTATACCCTGACGCGCTTCCGTTATCGCTTTTTCGAGACCTTCTCCCGAATCATTCTGTTCGCCTACATGATCCCATCCATTCTCATGGTCATTCCCATCTTTCAGATTGTCTGGAAGCTCCAGTTGGGCAACACCCTTAAGGCCCTGCTGCTGGTGTACAACAGCATCCTGCTTCCATACGGCCTCTGGACGCTGCGCTCCTACTTCGCCGGCATTCCTCACGAGGTTGAGGAGGCGGCGCTCATCGACGGCGCCACACGATTCCAGGCGTTCTACAAAGTCGTCCTCCCGCAAGCGCTGCCCGGTCTGATCTCGACGGCCCTCTTCGCCTTTCACGTCGCCTGGAATGAGTACCTTTTTGCTTCGGTGTTGTTGTGGGCCTCGGACAAGATGACGTTGAGTGCCGGGTTGGCCACGCTCATCGGTGAGACGGCGATGTATTCCTGGTCGATGCTCATGGCGGCAGCGGTGCTGGTGACGGTTCCGGTCATTCTTCTCTTCGCCGTGCTCCAGGGGTTCCTGATCGCGGGGTGGGGCGGCGGCGCAGTGAAGGGATAGCTCAAGCCTCGTTGTCCGAAATCACAAACAAGGAGGAGGATATTGAACCCACAACTCAACGGCCCCCAAGACGCCACCTCACCTGGACGTTGTACCCAAAGGAGGTACAGATGTACAAGCAACATGCTCTGATCATTCTGATGCTGTTGGCCGTCCTGGCCATCCTGTCTGCCTGTGGTGCACCGCCAACACCGCAGACTATCGAGCGGATTGTCACCCAGGTCGTCGAAAAAGAGGTCACGACCGTCGTCGAGAAACAAGTCACGACCGTCGTCGAAAAAGAGAGGGTTGTGGAGGTGACCCCAACGGCGGCTCCGCTTCCCAAGGGCGCGGTCAGGATCATCCCCTTCCTGAGCAACGAGAGTGATCCCGAATCCGTGAAGGTGTTCCAGGCAGTGTTCGAAGAGTTCAGCGCCGAGAACCCGGATATTTCGATCGACCTCGTTCTGGGAACGCACGGTGACATCGGCCAGCGGGTGATCGCCGCCGCCTCCGTCGGCGCCGAGTTGGGCGTCATCCAGGTGCGGCCCTTCGAGATGGAAGATTTCATCCAGGCGGGCTACCTGTTGCCACTGGACGATGTCGTCGAGGCCATCGGCGTCGACAATTTCAAACCGGGCACCATCATTCGTGGCGCCGACGGCCACGTCTATGCGCTGGCCTACGCCGGGGGCACTCACGGCACCCTCTGGGTCCGCAATGACCAGCTCGACGCAGTGGGGCTGGAGCCGCCGAAGACCTACGAGGAACTCCTGGCGGCCGCCCAGGCGATGACGCGTGATACAGACAGCGACGGGAAGATCGACATCTACGGCATCGGCCTGCCTGCCGGTCCCGACGCCGCCACCAGCGCCCGCTTCATCAGCTTCGTCTATCAGAACTGCGGTGACTACTTTGACAGGGAGGGCATCCTGGTCTTCGACCAGCCGCAGGTTCTGGAAGCGGTGAAGCGCTATGTAGCCCTCCTCGAGTACGCGCCCCCCGGCTTCACCGGCTGGTCCTGGTTCGATGGAATCGATGCCTTCAGTTCCGGTCGTGTTGCCATGCACCCATACGGTGGACGCCTCGGTGTCAACCTGGAGCGCGCTGCTCCCGATATCCGGGCCAACTCATCGGTGATCTTCTTCCCCGCAGGGGAGAAGGTCAAGGCTGTGCGGGGAGGGTTCGACTACCTGGCCGTGTACAGCGGCGTCCGTCACCCCGATGCCGCTAAGAAGTTCCTGGAGTTCTTCTTCACCGGTGATCGCCTGGCACGCTTCGAGCTGACCGTCCCCGGGCACCTGATTCCGCCCACGGAGGACATGGCGCAGACGATTCTCAAGTCCGATCACGAGTATGTCCAGAAGTACAAGAACGACGTTGAAACGCTCTTCTCCGTCGCTAACTACAACGCCGATCCCATCGTCAACATGGGCGCAGTCGATCCGGACACGTGCGAGTTCAATCCGACGTTGAACCCGATGCCCTGGGGCGGCGCGATCTTCAGTCGCAAGCCGCCCATCGACGCCGAGATGATCCAGCGCATCGTCGTGAACAAAGAGCCGGTTGAAGACGCCTGGAAATGGGCCTACACCGAGATGCAGAAGGTCGCCGACGAATGGAAAGCGGCGAACCCTGACTGGAAACCCGGCAAGTAGGGGCTGCGGCAGGGGGAGGCCCCAGTGGGCTTCCCCTGACTCAAAGGAGTGCCAGCATGTTGGGGAAGCAGATCCAGCTTGGGATGAGAAAAGGCGACCGCCTCTTCGCGTTCGTGATGCTGGGACCGGCCGTGATTCTGCTGCTGTTGTTGAACGTCTACCCCTTCCTGACCGCCGCGCACAGCAGCCTCTACAACATTCATACCGTCACACGTGCGACGACGTGGGCCGGCCTGGATAACTATCTGGCGATTCTCAAACAATCGCTCTTCTGGCAATCCCTCTGGCGCTCGGTGGTCTGGACCGGTCCCGGTGTGGTGCTTCAGTTGGTGCTGGGCATAGCCATCGCCCTGCTTTTGCACCAGGAATTGAAAGGGCGCTGGTTCGCTCGCGGGATGGTTCTCTTCCCCTATCTGGTGCCGGCCATCGTCGCCTCCCTGGTCTGGCGCTTCATGTTCAACCCACTCACCGGCATGGTCAACTACCTGCTTGTCGATGTGCTGGGCCTCCTGGCGGAACCCATCGCCTGGCTGGCCGACCCAACGATGGCGATGGTCGCCGTTATCATCGTCGGGACCTGGAAGTACGTCCCGTTCATGGTGATCCTCTTCCTGGCACGGCTTCAGACGACGCCGCTCGAGCTCTATGATGCGGCCAGGATCGACGGAGCCAACGCCTGGAAAGAGTTCTGGTACATCACCCTACCCTGGTTGCGCCCCACCATCATCGTCGCCATTCTGTTGCGGACGCTCTGGATGTTCAACCACTTCGACATGGTCTATCTGATGGCCTTTGGCGGTCCCTCCTATGCCACAACAACCCTTCCCGTCCTCATCCACACTGTTGCGTTTGGTCTGCAACAGATGGGGCAGGCTGCCGCCATCAGCATGTTGATGGTCATCGTGCTGTTTGTCGTTTCGATTGTCTATCTTCATTACTATCAACGGTCGGAAGAACTGTTGCGCCACTGACGGTGGCAGCGAGGTACGCATGTTTTGGGCGCGGCCGCTGTGAGGGCGCATCGCGATGCGCCGCCACAGAATCGTGAAGAGAGAAACAGGAGTCAGGCCCATGCGGTTTGTCGGATACGAATATGACATGGTCTACAGCGAGCTCACCGATGTCGTTGGGGAGCAATTTATCCTCACCGACAAGGCTGACCGCATTGTCTACGGGGTGGATCACTATTGGGTCTCGGAAGCCTGGTTCGACCGTAACCAAGAGCTGCCCCTGGCTGATTTTATTGTGCGGCCCCGGTCTGTTGATGAGATCGCCCGCATCATGAAAATCGCCGCTCGCTACCGGATTCCTGTCGTGCCTTGGGGGCTGGGATCCGGCTCGCAGGGCGGGGCGCTGCCCATTTTCGGTGGGATCCTGCTCGATCTGAAACGACTGGATCGCATCCTCGAGATCAACGAGACTAACCTGACGGTGACCGCAGAGGCCGGCATCAACGGTCAACGGTTGGAGGATGCCTGTAACTACAGGGGTCTCACCCTGCCCCACTATCCCGCCTCGCATCGAGTCTCCACTCTGGGTGGCTGGCTGGCGCCGCGTGGGTCGGGGGTCCTGTCCACAAAGTACGGCAAAGCGGAGGACCTGGTCCTCACAATCCAGGTGGTGCTACCGTCGGGCGATATCATCCGCACCCTGCCGACCCCCAGCCATGCGGCAGGCCCGGATTTGCGCCATCTCTTCGTCGGGGCGGAAGGGACCACCGGCGTGATCACCGAGGCGACGATGCGGCTTGAGCCGTTGCCGGAGGTCCGCCGCTTCCGCTCGTACCTCTTCAAAAACCTCCTCACCGGCCTCGAAGCCGGACGGCGGATCATGACAAGACGGTTGCATCCCTGTGTGATCCGCCTCTATGATGAGTTTTCGACTACTAAGGAATTGCATCGCGTGCTGGGTGTGACCCGCGAGGGCGCCTACATGGTCGTCGGCTTCGACGGCTACGAGGAGTTGGTTGCCCTTGAAGAGAAGCAGGCCTTTGACATCTGCACGGCCCTCGGCGGCGAAGACCTGGGGCGTGAGGCCGGCCACCATTGGTGGGAGCATCGCTACGACTTCTATTACCCGCCGCGCACCAAATCATTACCCAAGCTCTTCGGCACCACCGATGTGCAGGCACCCTACGACAAAATCGCGGCGATCTATCATGCGCGGCGGCAACTGGTCGAAGGAGGCTACAAGGGGTGGGGGGCGCGCTACTTTTGCCACTTTTCTCACTGGTATCCCTGGGGCACTATGATGTACGACCAATTCCTGATTGAGGCTCCCCCCGACGACCCCCACGAAGCGGTCCGGCTCCATAACCGCATCTGGTGGGACGTGGTGCGGATAGGCTTGAGGCTCGGGGGTGTGCTGAACGAGCATCATGGCGTTGGCATGAAGATGGGCTACCTGATGCCGGAGCAGTACGGGTCTGCCTGGCCCGTGTTGCAGGCTGTCAAGAACGCGTTGGATCCGCGCGGCATCATGAATCCTGGAAAGTTAGGGTTTGAGGTATAGGCCATGTCATTGCATCTCTCGGCCGAAGAACATGCGAAGGTTCTGAACGGATGCCGGTTCTGTGGACTTTGTGCCCACGCCTGCACGCTCGCCAATGCCACTCACAATGACGCCAACTCCGCTCGCGGTCAGGGACGCCTGCTCTACGCGTTGCACACAGGCATGCTCGACTTCACGCCCCGTGTGGTCGAGTTACTCTACCAATCGACCAACTGCAAGGTGCGCCAGGCCTGGTGTGTGCCGCGCCTCGATCCCGATGCCGCCATCCGGGCGGCGCGCTTCGACGTGGTGGCGCGCCGCAAAGCGCCGGCCTCCGCGCTGGCTGTCAGCCGGGCTGTCGCCGACTACGGGAATCCCTACGGTGACCCGGCTCCGGCCTGGGAACGGTTGAACGCGACGGCCGATGTACGGCCGGGAGCCGAGGTTCTCTACTTCCCCGATGGTCACGCCGCCTTCCGTGAGCCCCAGGCGGCCGAGGCGACCTGGCAGGTTCTGCAGCACGCCGGGATCACGGCCACTTTGCTCCCGCACTGGATCGATGCGGGTGAGACGCTGCTGGAGCTTGGCTTCCTGGAACAAGCTCACCGCCAGGCGCGACACGTCGTCTCGGCGCTGCGTGAGTGCGACACACGGGTCGTCCTCTTCTCGTCGGGCGATACCTACCACATGGTCGCCGAGGAATACCCGGAGACGTTGGGCCTCTCGGTCGAGGGGTTGACCCTGCGGCACACGAGCGAATTCTTCGCCGATCTGGTGGCGGCCGGGCGGTTGCGCTTCAAGCCGTTGGACGCACGTGTCACCTACCACGATCCCTGCCGGCTCGGTCGGGGTATGGGAGTCTACGATGCCCCCCGGCAGGTGCTGTCGGCCATTCCCGGTCTGACCCTGACCGAGCCACCCTGGACACGGGAGAGAGCGGTCTGTTGCGGTGGTGGCGGTGGTATGCCCTGGACGAACCCTGATCTCACCGCCGCCGCCGCCGAGAATGCCGCCGCGATGCTCGCGCTCCCCCAGCCCGGTCTGATCGTGACCGGCTCGGCCCATTGCAAGTCGCATCTGGCGTCGGCCCTGCCGGAGGGTAAGGTTCTGGAGTTGGCCGAACTGATCTCGGGTGTCTTGTAGATAGATGCCCGGCCTGCATCTGCCGCCCTTGCAGCGCAACCAATTCGTTCTCGTTCTCAGCATCTTTATCACGCTGCTGAGCTTCAACTTCGTCTTGCCCTTCCTGCCCCTCTACATGCAGGAGCTTGGGGTCACTGATCCGCAGCGTGCTGCGTTGTGGTCGGGGGCAATGCTGAGTATTGCACCGTTGCTCTCGTCTCTCGCGGCGCTCTTTTGGGGCGCCCTGGCCGATCGCTACGGTTACAAATTGATGCTGCAGCGAGCGTTGGCGCTCTTCGTTTTCATCACGGTCCTGATGGGCCTGGTCCGCCACTCCTGGCAACTCTTTGGCCTCCGTGCCGCCCACGGGTTGCTGGGTGGTTTCGGTGCCCTGTCGATGACCCTGGTAACGCTCACAGCGCGCAAGGAGCGGGTTGGTGAGGCCATCAGCCTGGTGCAGTCGGCCAGGGTCCTGGGGGTTGCGATTGGTCCAGTGCATTACTACTCTCAGCTTGCGCGCGGTCTTCCCCGCCAATGCCGTTCTCTATCTCTGTGCGACGGCCGGGGCCCTTGCCCTCCTGTGGGCGTAGCAGGCTTCGTCTGTTCGCTCTGCATGAGGAAAGGGAGGTGCAGTGGAGATCTTCGACGCCCACGTCCACATCGGTGAGTCGTTGACCTCGGGTAGTCGCACGACCGAAGAGAGCCTCTTGCGGGCATTTGACGGGACCGGTGTAACCGGGGCACTCATCTTGCCCTATCCCCTCACCGCCGACCCTCGTGCGGCCCACGACCTGGTGGCCGAGTTCTGCGCTCGCCAGGGGCCGACCTTTGTCGGAGGGGGCTGTCTCAATCCGGCGCTGCCGGAAGATGTGTTCGTCGCCGAGATGGAACGATGTGTCCACGAGCTGGGCTTCCGGGCTGTCAAGTTCCACCCCATGTGCTATTCGATGTCGCCCCTCTATGAGCGTGCGCACATCGTCTTCGAGACGGCGGACCGGCTCGGTGTGCCGGTCATAATCCACACCGGGCGGGGCATCCCCTTTGCGCTCCCCTCGCTGGCGATTCCGAGGGCACAAGAGTTCCCGAATCTCCCGATCATATTGGGCCATGCCGGCTATCAGATGTACAGCGACGAGGCCCTGGTCAGCGCTCAGATCTGCCCCAACATCTATCTGGAAACCTCATGGTGTGCCCCCAGACAGATTCTGCAATTCGTTCGCAGCCTCGGTGCCGGCCGGGTAATGATGGGCTCTGACTCCCCGCTCAATCTCCCGGTCGAACTGGCCAAGTACGAGGCAATCGACATCACCGAGACCGAACGGGGCCAGTGCCTCGCCGGCACGGCCCACCGGCTCTTCAAGACCCAGGAGGTGCAGGAGATATGACTGGCATGCTGCCCGTCGCGTTGGACGGGATTCGAGTGCTGGAAGTTGGACACATAATGGCGGCGCCATTTTGCGGCTTGCTTCTGGCCGACATGGGAGCCGATGTCATCAAGGTGGAATCACCAGACGGGGGCGATGGTATGCGCCGGATGGGACCGCCCTTTTTCAACGGCATCGCTGGGGGGTTTCTCATCCTCAATCGCAACAAGCGTAGCATCGCGCTCGATCTCAAATCGGCCGAGGGACTGGCGCTCATGCACCGCCTGTTGGCAGAAGCCGATATCCTCGTCGAGAATTACCGCCCCGGCGCCCTGGACTCCCTGGGTTTGGGCTATGACGAGGTCCACCGACGCCACCCTGCGCTGATCTACTGCTCGATCACCGGATTTGGTCGCACCGGTCCCTACGCCGGCCGCGGCGGGTTTGACCTCATCGCCCAGGGCATGAGTGGGTTGATGAGCATCACCGGCCACCCCGGCAGTCCACCGGCGAAGGTCGGCGTGCCCATCTGTGATCTCAACGCGGGCCTGTTCGCTGCCTACGGCATCGTGGCGGCCTATATCCACCGCCTGCGCACCGGCCAGGGCCAACACCTCGACATGGCCCTGCTCGACGCCGGAATCGCTTACACCATTTGGGAGGCTGCCGAATATTTCGGCGGTTCTGTTCCCCAGCCGACCGGTTCGGCCCACCGCTCCATCGCGCCCTACCAGGCCCTGCGCGTGCGCGATGGTTTTGTCAACGTCGGCGCCGCCACGCAACGCAACTGGCAGCGCTTCTGCCAGGTCATCGGCCGCGAGGATCTGCTCGAAGACCAGCGCTTTCTGACCAACGCCGACCGCGTCGGGCACCGGGATGAGCTGGCCACGATTCTTGAAGCCAGCCTTCTCGAGCACGATACCGCCTACTGGTTGGAACGATTGGAGGCTGCCGGCGTGCCGGCCGGGCCGATCTACGACGTCGCGCAGGTCCTGGCAGATCCCCAAGTCCTCGCACGCCAGATGCTCATCGAGACGGACCATCCCACGGCGGGACGGGTGATGAGTCTCGGGAGCCCGCTCAAACTCTCCGAGACGCCGGCCGGCGTCCGTCGCCCCGCGCCAGCGTTGGGCCAGCACACTCCTGAGATCCTGCGCGATATGGGCGTGAGCGATGAGGAGGTGGGGCAACTGCGCGAGTCTGGGGTTGTCCGGTAGGTTTCGATTGGAGGCGGCGCCAGCATGACGATCAAGATTGGACTTGTTGGATGTGGGTTTATCTCTCGGAGCCACCTGCGTGGGTGGCGGCGTGTACCCGATGCGGAGGTGGTCGCCGTGAGCGACGTGGACCTGGCGCGCGCCAGGGAGCGCGCCGCCGAGTTCGACGTGCCGCGCGTCTACGGCTCCCTCCAGGAGATGTTGCAGGCTGAAGCGCTGGATGCCATCGACGTGCTCACTCCTCCCCCTGGTCACAAGGAGATCGTTCTGATCGCGGCGGTCTACGGCAAACCGATCCTCTGCCAGAAGCCGCTCGCGCTGGAACTCTCTGATGCGGAGGAGATGATCGCCGCGTGCCACCGCCACGGGGTGCGGCTCATGGTGAACGAGAACACCCGTTGGGACCCGTTGGTCCAGGCGCTGCGATCAGAAATTGCGGGCGGGACGATCGGTACGCCCTTCTACGCGCGCTTCGACTCCCGCTATCCAATCGCCTGGCCGACGACGGAGTACCCCAATTCCTTCCTGCTCAACAAGCATCGATTCCTGACTAACCAGACCAGGCTGATCATCTCCGAGAAGATGATCCACTTCATCGACGTAGCCCGCTTTCTCTTCGGGGACGCGGAGACGGTCTACGCCCAGACGCAGAACGTCAGCCCATTGCTGCGAGGGGATGATCTGGCGACACTGGTGATCAAGTTCCCACAGATGTTCATCGTCGTGGAGAGCAGTTGGTGTAGCAAAGGGTACATCCGCCCATCGCGCCGCTTTGTCTCGGGGGCCATTGAAGGGACCGAAGGCACGATCTTCCTCGGCGGCCAGCGAGGGGTGACCGTTGTCAGCGATCAGCGTGGCACCTATGTCCCCGCGTTTGATCCTGACCCGCAGGAGGAGGAAACCTTCTACCGGGCGCAGGCGCACTTCGTCGAGTGCCTCCGGACGGGCGCCCCTTTCGAGACCGGTCCCGAAGACAACTACAAGACCCTGGCGATTGCCCTGAAAGCCTATGAGTCAGCAGCGAGCAACCAGGTGGTCGCGATACCGCGACTGGACGCTGGAGGAAGCTAACGATGGAAGAGATGCAATTTGAGCGTGCCGGCCCCATTGCCACGCTCACCTTCAACCGGCCGGCCTATCGCAACGCGATGACTTGGGCCATGTACGAGCGGCTCTATGAACTGTGTGACATCGTCGACGCGGATGAGGGCCTTCGGCTGTGGGTGCTACGCGGGGCCGGCGGTAAAACCTTTGTGGCGGGAACGGATATCAGCCAGTTTGTTGCCTTTCAGGACAACCCGACGGCCGGGCTGGAGTACGTACGAGTCCACCATTGATCGCGTTGTTGGCCGGCTGGCGGCTGTTCAGAAACCGACCATCGCGCTCATCGATGGGGCTGCTGTTGGTGGTGGCCTCATCCTGGCCCTGAACTGCGATCTGCGCGTCGCAACGCCTGAGAGCAAGCTGAGCGTGCCCTGTGTCAAGTTGGGCAACTGCCTCTCGATGTGCAATTATGCCAGGCTCATCGAACTGGTCGGTCCGGCGCGGACGCTGGAATTGATGCACACCGGCCGCCTTGTTCCGGCCGCCGAGGCGTATACGTGTGGTCTCGTCAATTCGACGCGCGGGCGGGCCAACGCGCTGCGGGTCGCGCTGACCGGCCGGCTCGGGCCCGAGGGCATGACCAGCCGCGAACTCTACGAGGTGCTGGACCTTTGCCTGGAGTGCAAGGGCTGCAAGCGCGAGTGTCCCTCGCTGGTGGACATGGCCAGGCTCAAGTACGAGTTCCTGGCCCACTACCAGGCTCGGCACGGGGTCCCGCTGCGCAGCCGGCTCTTTGCCCATGTCGCCACACTGAACCGGCTGGCCGGGCTGGCGCCGGGGTTGGCCAACTGGGGCTTCACCAACCCGCTCCTGCTGGCCGCCTGCCGCCTCGCCCTCCCCGGCCAACCGACGCCCACCGCCACGCCCGTGCCGCTGGTGCTGCCGGCGCGAGCGGCGCCACCGCTCATCGTGAGCCCGGCGCCCACGGCCACGCCGGGCGGAGACGCGGTCAGCTTCCGGCGGGAGATGCTGCCGATCTTTCAGGCACGCTGCGTCGCGTGCCACGGTGGCATCTCGGGGCTCTACCTCACAAGCTACGATTACGTCCTGGCCGGTGGGATCAACGGTCCCGGCGTGATCCCCGGCGACCCGGGCAACAGTAACATCGTCACCGCCCTGGAGAGCGGCTACATGCCGGCCGGCGCCCCCGTGCTGCCGCCCGAGGAGATCGAGTTGATCCGCGCCTGGGTCGCGGCCGGGGCGCCGAATAACTGACCTCATTCACCCTGGCCTGGCTGTTCCCTGGAGGAGAAGTGGCGCGGGCGGGTGGACGAGCAGGGTGAGGAAAGAGTGCTATCAGGCGCCTGCCGCTGCAAGCATGTACCGTTGAATGGACGGCACCCGGTCAAAGTCAGCATCGTTGCTAACCAGGTTGAAACAACCCGACCGGTGCATCGCTGCCACGTGGAGCGCGTCGCGGGGCCGCAGTTGGTAACGGCTCATCATGGCGTCCATAACGTCCAGATCGGATGCCACAAGATCAACCAGGAACAGATTGGGGAAAGCACGCAGCCGGGCAAGCTGCGGTGCAAGACGCGGGTAGAACATGGCGATCATGGCCGCTTCATCCTGGCGCAGCCTTTCAAGGGGAGAGCCGCCGTATTGATCGCGGATGAGGGCCAGCAACAAGCGGTAACTCAGCTCATCAAAGGTGAGGACCGAGGTGTAGGCTACAAATTCGCAGGCTTGTAGGCGCGCGAAGAGGACTCGTGCAGCGGGGTCGATTCCGCGCAGGAGGGCGTAGGGCACCATCGTGTCGAGGTAGAGGGCGGTATCCGTGAATTCGCCTACCGGTCGGATCATGAGTAAAAACGTTGCCAGTCCAGGGTCACGTCGTACTCGTCCCAGGTACCCTGCCCAAGGGCGCCGTAGAGTTCTTCCACCAAGTCTTCAGCCGCGGGCTCTGCCTGGCGCTGCGTCACGAGTCGGCGCAACTCGCCAAGCTCCTGGATGATGGTATCAATCCGTTGTAGGATCGCTTCGGTGGACTGATCCATTTGAACGACCATCGATTCGCCTCCTCACACGGGAACTGTATCGTACCCTTATACCTGCGACCCTGTCAAAGACAGAGACACCGAGCCGGGCTACCCCGGCGGCCAATTTTAGACCGGCATGGTCCGGTTGTTGCTGTGAGAGTCTACCACCAGTATTCAGAGAGATATGCTATGACGACCTTTGCTCAACTTGGACTCAACGAAGAGGTGCTGCGGGCGATCGATGAGATCGGCTACGAGGAACCGACGCCGATCCAGGAGGCGACGATTCCCCCGCTGATGGCCGGGCACGATGTCATCGCGCAGGCGCAGACGGGCACCGGCAAGACCGCGGCCTTTGCGATCCCGATCGTCGAGAAGACCGATACGCGCTCGCGAAGCGTTCAGGCGCTGGTGCTGGCCCCGACACGCGAGTTGGCCATGCAGGTTGCCAAGGCGACCCACGATCTGGGGCGCTTTCGCAACGTGCGCGTGCTGCCGGTCTACGGCGGTCAGCCGATCTCGCGCCAGATTCACGCGCTGGG
The DNA here is from genome assembly GCA_027493995.1 of Ardenticatenaceae bacterium. GTDB lineage: Bacteria > Chloroflexota > Anaerolineae > Ardenticatenales > Ardenticatenaceae > DOUV01. The sequence goes on from JAOSJS010000001.1 coordinate 4,701,455, forward strand.
AAAAGGCGTCCATGTAGTCGTCGGCACGCCGGGCCGGATCCTCGACCACCTGCGCCGTGAGACTCTCAGCCTGGCAGACGGTTCGCATGGCGGTTCTCGATGAGGCCGACGAGATGCTGGACATGGGCTTCATCGAAGACATCGAGGCCATCCTGGCCCAGGCCCCGAGCGAGCGGCAGACGGCCCTCTTCTCGGCCACGATGCCGCCGGAGATGGTACGGCTCTCCAAAAGGTTCATGCGCGAGCCAGTGCGTGTGACGATCAAGGCCGAAACGGCCACCGTCCCGGAGGTTCGTCAGGTCTACTACGAGGTGGGCCGCGACAAGGTTGACGCGCTGAGCCGCATCCTGGACTTCGAGCAGCCAACCTCGGCGATCGTCTTTACCCGCACGCGGGTTGGGGCCCAAGAGGTGGCCGATGCGTTGGAGAGCCGTGGTTATGCTCCCGAGCCGTTGCACGGTGACATGAGCCAGGCCCAACGCGAGGCGGTCATGCGCCGCTTCCGCGATGGACGGACCGAGACTCTCGTTGCCACCGACGTCGCCGCCCGTGGGCTGGACATCGAGCACGTCTCCCACGTGATCAACTGCGATATCCCCGAGTCGCCTGACAGCTACGTCCACCGGGTCGGCCGGACCGCGCGAGCCGGCCGGAGAGGCCATCACCCTGGTCAGCCCGCGCGAGCGGCGCCAACTGAGCTACATTCAGCGCGCCATCGGCACGACCATCCAGCGCCGCCGTCTCCCGTCGCCGACCGAGGTGGCGGCTCGTCGCCTCGAGCTCTTCTCCCAGACGGTCCGCGAGGCGGTGGAGCAAGGCGAGTATGAGGGTTATCTGGACATCGCCGATACGCTCGCGAGCGAGTTCGAGCCGGTCGAGGTGGCGGCCGCAGCGCTCAAGCTCGCCGCCGAGGCGCGGGGTCTCACCGTCATGCAGGCCGGCGAGACTCCCAGCGTCCCGACGGAGGATGGGATGACACGTCTCTTCCTCGACCTGGGGCGCAAGGACGGCCTCCGTCCCCAAGATGTGGTCGGCGCGATTGCCAACGAAGCCCGGATCCCCGGCCGCGACATCGGGGCGATCGATATCTTCCCCCGCTTCACCTTCGTCGAGGTGCCGAGCCCGGTCGCCAACAGAGTGATCACGGCCCTCAACAAGACCAACGTCAAAGGACTCCCGGTCAAGGCGAGTGTGGCCCGGCCCAAGGAGTAGGGAGTGCTGAGCAGAGGCCAGGCGGTGCCGAACACTCAGAACTCAGCACCCAGGATTTTGTGTGCCGTCGCTCCAGGTGTTACAATCGAACCAGAGGATAGTTGTTGAGTGAGGGAGAGCGAGATGCAGATTCTCGCGGTCGATGTTGGCACCGGAACGCAGGATATTCTGCTGTTCGACACCGAGAAGGAGCCGGAGAACGCCTTCAAACTCGTCATGCCATCGCCGACGGTGTTGGTCGGCAGGCGGGTGGAGGCCGCAACTCGGGCCGGCCAACGTCTCCTGTTGACGGGGGTGACGATGGGCGGTGGGCCGAGCGCCTGGGCTGTCGAGCGGCACAAGAAGGCCGGGCTGACGACGTTTGCCACGCCGGATGCGGCGCGCACGTTCAACGATGATCTCGAGGCGGTGCAGCGCGACCTCGACGTGATCATCGTCGGCGATGACGAGGCTGCGGCGCTGGCCTGCCAGGAGGACGTCGCCCACGTCGCGATGCGCGACTTCGACATCGAGGCGATCCGCGGCGCCTTCTCGGCCTTCGAAGTGCCGCTGGATCTGGACCCGGCCCGGACTCTCCTGGCTGTTGCCGTCTTCGACCACGGCAACGCCCCGCCCGATGTCAGCGACCGCCAGTTCCGCTTCGATTACCTGCGCGAACGGTTGGGCTCGGCCGGCTATGCCACCGTCGAGGGGCTGGCGGCCTTCGCCTTCCGCCGCCGGGATATCCCCGCGATTATGACCCGCCTGCTGGCCGTGGCCGCCACTGTCCCGGCGGGGGTCGAGCTGGTGGTTATGGACACGGCCCCGGCGGCCGTCCTCGGCGCGCTGGATGACCCGCGCGTCTCCGCCCCGCGCAGCACGGTCGTGGTCAACGTTGGCAATTTCCACACCCTGGCGTTCGCGCTGGCCGAGGGTCGCACTGCCGGTGTCTTCGAGCATCACACGGGGCTGATCAACCAGGGCCAGCTCGAGGGCTACATCACGCGCCTGGCGGATGGGAGCCTGACCCACGCCGAGCTCTTCGAGCACCACGGCCACGGCGCGATTGTCTTCCACCCGGCGCCCGCGGCGCTGGACCACATCGCCGTCACCGGCCCGCGCCGCGCGCTGCTGCGCCGCTCCCCGCTGCGACCCTACTTCGCGGTTCCCCACGGTGACATGATGATCGCCGGCTGCTTTGGCCTGGTCCGGGCCTGCGCGCACGTCTTTCCCCAACAGCGAGAGGCCATCGAGGCTGCGTTAGCTGCCTGAGCCCTCGGCTCACCCTGGGGCGCGGCAGGAAACGCAAAAACCTCTCCACGAATGGAGAGGTTCTTCAGGTTCCATTCCGTCCCGGCTCCTGCCTGTCCGCCAACGGGCGTCAGGCCCTCACCGCGCTCGCACCCGCCAGGAATCGCGCAGCCCGTCTAGCAGTGCCGGATGACCATCATCACCTTGCCCTTGATCTCGATATTCTTGGCCTCGCAGTAGATCGGCTCCATGTCGGTGTTCTCCGGCTGCAGCCGCACCTTGCGCCCTTCGGGGTAGAAGCGTTTGAGCGTCGTCTGCTGTTCTTCCTTCAGCCAGGCCGCCACCATCTCCCCGCGCTCGCACACGTTCTGGTTGGAAAAGATGACGACGTCGCCCTCTTTGATGAACGCATCGATCATCGAACGCCCTTTGACCCGCATCGCGAAGAGTTGTTTGTCGCTTGAAGGCCGGAGCATCTCGCGCGCCAGCTCAACGTAGCCGGCGTCTTCCGGCGGGTACATCTCGGCATTCGGCACCGCGATGGGATCGCCGGCCGCGATCTCGCCCCATATCGGGATGCGGAGGGGTCCATGATCCAGCAGGGCCCCAATCGGCCGGTTGACCATAATCCCGCGAGAGACCTTTGAGTTCCGGCTGATGTAGCCCATCTCCTGCAGCCGGTTCAAGTTGTAGTCCACCACCGACGTGGAGCTGATCTTGCAGCCATCACAGATATCACGAATGGTGGGGGGGTAATCGTGTTCCACGATGTACTTCTCAATGAAGGTCATGATTGCCTTCTGGCGATTCGAGAGCGAGCGCGCCATTTCCAGCTCCTTTCAAGCCAGTGCGGTGATCCCATTATAGAAGAACGGCTGTTCGCAGTCAAGCATTTGTTCTACAAGTTTCGGAAATTCGTTTCAACCGGTGGGTCTGGCGGCGGCGGCTCCGGTGGGGATCAGCCGGGAGACGGCGACGCGCCGCGCTTCTGCCCGTGAACCAGCGCACCCTGGCAACGAATCGGCCGATGGAACCGGTGCCTCCGCAGCAACATGCCTCGGTTCTCGGTCCCGGCGCGTGAGCGCTCCGTCGAAACGGCGTTGAACCGTCCTGGCCCAACACACGGTGCCTCATACCACCGGTGCCGCCACGAGGCTCTTGAGAGGGCTGTCGGCACCATCGGAGGGTGGATAAAGCGCTCAGGGTCCATCCGGTGAGCGCCCTTCGGCATGACACCGATCCGCGAAGCCTTGCAACGGTTGGTCCGGGAGGGATTCGTCCAGGCCATCCCGCGCTTCGGCTACACGGTCAGTCTGATCACCATATCCGGCGTCGGCGAAATATTCGAATTACGTGCGATCCTCGAATCGGCGGCGGCCCGGTTGGCGGCCATAAAAGGATCGGAGGAACAACTCAAGGCCATCGTCGAAGCAGCCAACTTCACCTACATCTACAAGGATCGCCAGAGCTACTCGAATTTTCTCGCACGCAACGCCGACTTTCATCGCTCCATCGCTGTTGCCGCCGGCAACCAGAGGCTCGTCGATGCGATTTCCAGGGTATTCGACGAACTGACCCGGGTCTTTCACCTGGGACTCGACCTGAAAGACAGCGCGGAGGAGATGGCTGACGAGCACCGCGCCCTGGCCGCTGCGCTCCTGGATCGGGATCCCGACCAGGCGGGGCGAACGGTTCAAAGCCAGATAACACGTTCTCAACAGAGGGTTCTGGAGGCCATTCTTGGCGGCGTAAGGAGCGAGTTGTCCAAGACCTTCAACCAGACGGTTCAGGTTCACCCCCCAGGCTCCCGATCTTGAAGAGGGCACGCATGCCGGGATACCAAACTTCCCTCATCGCAAACAACTTGAACGCCCTGCGGGAGCAAATTGTTGGCATTGACCAGCCCGTCCCGCTCCTCGATGGCTCGCGACGTCCGTACATCTACCTGGACAACGCCGCCAGCACGCCCGCCTTCCGCGGGGTGCAGCAGAAGGTCAACGAGTTCTTGCACTGGTACTCCAGCGTGCACCGGGGTGCCGGGTTCAAGTCGCTCATCTCGACCCACGCGTACGACCAGGCCCGCGATATCGTCGCTCGTTTTGTTGGCGCCGATCTCGAAACGGACTGCGTGATCTTTGGCAAGAACACCACGGAGGCGAATAACATCCTCGCACATTGGATCGAGTCCATCAGGGACCGGCGACGACTGACGACTACGCCATCAGCTCACTCTTGGCGTCATCGCGTTTCGCGCATCGACCGACGTGGAGCGAGCAGGACACGAACCAGTACGAGCAGCCGCCTGGACAGGAGCTTTCGGAGTCATCCATGAATCTCTATCTCTCCGGGATGATCGGCGCCGGCAAGACGACGGTGGGGAGAGCATTGGCAGAGCGCCTGGGATGGGCCTTCGACGACCTCGACACCGCCATGGAGAAGATGGCGGGCAAAACCTTCCGCCACGTCGTGGCCGAGGAGGGATGGCTGGGCTTTCGGCAGCGCGAGTACCACATCTGTAAACAATTCGCCCGGATGGATCGAACGGTCATTGGCCTCGGTGGCGGTACGGTTCGCTACGAGTGGAACCGAGATGCTCTGCGAGGGACGGGCGTGCAAATCCTGTTGGTCGCCGACCTCAACGTGCTCGCGGATCGCGTCCGAGCCAATGATCGCCCCCGGGTCAATCCTGGGGTGACCCTGGAAGAGAATCTCGGCCGGATCTGGGAGGCCCATCAGGACCTCTATTTCAGTTTTGCAGACCTTGTCTACAAGACGGATCAAGGCAAAAGCGTTGTGGAGGAAGTGAACGAAATAATCGAGCTTGTGCAGCGCGATAACGTTCTCCTCCTGCCCTGAGAATCGTCTGGGGCGCGGGACTCGTTGGTGCCGATCGGCGAGGAACATGGCCGCAGGTCCATTCTCCCCGCCGGTCGAAACAGCTCCGGCGGCGGGCCGCTCAAAAGTCGAGCGCCGAGGTGCGACGCATCTGCACGCCTGAGCCGCTGGACCGCGGAACGCTGCCTGCTTCCCGATCACGCGCTCCTGGCGTCGCGAGGTGCGTCGCACCTGCCCGGCCAGGGCGCTGCCCTGCTTTCGTCACGTGGTGCGCTGTGGTATACTCGTCTTACCAAACAGATTCTTCGATGAGGAAGGAGGCAGCCTGATGGACGTGTTGAACGCCGGTGTCGAATATACCTGGCTCGGCCACGGCACCTTTTTGATCCGGTCGGCCAATGGAAAACGCATCTTGCTCGATCCCTGGGTCGATGGGAATCCGGCGTGCCCGGAGGAGTACAAGGGCGAGAACGGGATCACGGAGCTGGATCTCATCGTCTGCACGCACGCGCACTTCGACCACATCGGCGATGCCATTCCAATCGCCAGGCGCACACAAGCCGCCGTGATCGGCATCTTCGAGCTGTGCGCCTGGTTGAACAGCAAGGGTGTCGAGAACTGTACGGGGATCAACAAGGGTGGGCGGCTGACGGTCGAGGGAATCACTCTCACGATGACGCATGCCGATCACTCCTGCGGCATCACCGACGGCGACCAAATCATCTACGGCGGCGAGGCCGCAGGCTATGTCATCGAATTTGAGAACGCCTACAAAGTGTACCACGCGGGCGACACCAACGTGTTCGGCGACATGGCCCTGATCGCCGAACTCTACCAGCCCGACCTCTGCGTTCTGCCGATCGGCGACTTCTACACGATGGGGCCGGATGAGGCCGCCAAGGCGATTCGCCTGTTGGGAACCAAAAAAGTGGTCCCCTGCCACTACGGCACTTTCCCGATCCTCGACGGCTCGCCTGCCCGCCTGCGCGAGTTCACCAGCGACATTTCCGGTCTGACGATCTACGACCTCGAGCCCGGCCAGACGCTTCGTTGACGCGAGGACGGGCACGCTTTCGGGGAAACTCAGGGGAGCTCAGCGCGGCTGTTGACACATTGCTTCAGTTCCCCTGAGTTCCCTCGAAATCCCCCAGCCCCTCAGTTCTTCACGCTCACCCGCGAATCGCCCATCAAGACGTCCCCCCAGGCCCCTTGAAGGTTGGCCACCCGGCATGATAGACTCTCGCCACCAAAGGAGGGGGCGGTTCATGCTAGCCAAAGTCAAGAGCTGTGCGGTGTTGGGGCTCGAAGGGGTTCCGATCGAGGTCGAAGTCGATATTTCGCCCGGTATGGCCGGCATAGTCACGATTGTTGGGCTGCCCGACGCCGCCGTTCGTGAGAGCAAGGAGCGGGTCCGGGCAGCGCTCCTCAACACCGGCGCCAATTTCACCACCCGCCGCCTGACCATCAACCTGGCGCCGGCCGACCTCCGCAAAGAGGGCCCGGCCTACGATTTGCCGATTGCCGTTGGGCTGTTGCTGGCCACGGGCCAGGTGGTGGCCGATCTAGAGGACGCGCTGTTTGTTGGCGAGCTCTCGCTCGATGGGGCCGTGCGCCACGTGAGTGGCCTGCTGCCAATGACGGAGGCTGCCCGGCGTCACGGACTACGCCGGCTCTTCTGCCCCGCCTCGGACGCGGTCGAGGCCGCGCTGATCCCGGGCGTCGAGGTCTACCCGGTCCCTCACCTGGCAGCCCTGCTCGATCACTTCAACGGCGGTCCTCCGATTGCCCCTCAGCAGCCCACCATCGTTGAGGATCGCCTCTCCCCGCTGGAATACGCCGCCGATTTCAGCCTGATCAAGGGGCAGCAGCACGTCAAGCGGGCCCTGGAAGTCGCCGCCAGCGGGGGCCACAATGTGTTGCTCAGCGGCCCCCCCGGCGCGGGCAAGACATTGATGGCCCGCAGCCTGCCCTCGATTCTCCCGACGATGTCCCTGGAGGAATCCCTCGAGGTCACCGCGATCTACTCCGTCGCCGACCAACTCCCGGCCGACACGCCCCTGGTGCGACGGCGCCCCTTCCGCGCCCCGCACCACACCATCAGCCATGCTGGCCTGGTGGGCGGGGGCCGCTGGCCGCGTCCCGGCGAGATCTCGCTCGCCCATAGGGGGATCCTTTTCCTCGACGAGATGCCGGAGTTTGGGCCGCTCAACCTGGAGGCGCTGCGCCAGCCGCTGGAGGACAAGCGCATCGTCATCAGCCGCGCGGCCGGCTCCCTGCGGTTCCCCGCCAATTTCATGCTGGTCGGCGCTCGCAATCCCTGTCCCTGCGGGTACTACCAGGATCCGCAGCACGAGTGCAGCTGCTCGCCGGGGCTGGTGAGCAAGTACCAGAAGAAGATCAGCGGGCCGCTGCTGGACCGCTTCGATATCCACATCGAGGTGCCGCGGGTCGAGTACGAGAAGCTCAGCGATGAGCGCCTGGCCGAGCCCAGCCGCGCCATCCGGGCGCGGGTCGAGGCCGCGCGCCGCCAACAACAGGGGCGCTTCGAGCACCTACCCCACGTGATCTGCAACGCCGACATGGGCGTGGGCGAGATTCGCCAGTATTGCCAACTCGAGCGCGCCGGGCAGAATCTCCTGAAAGTGGCCATGCGCCAGATGGGCCTCTCGGCCCGCGGCTACCATCGGACCCTCAAGCTGGCCCGCACCATCGCCGACCTGGCGGGCAGCGAGCGCATCGAGACCGCTCACGTGGCCGAGGCGCTGCAGTATCGGAGAAGGGAGTAGCACGCAGGGCGGTCACCTGAGGGGGAGGGATGGGACGGCCGGCCTCAAGCGCACGAGCGTCCACTTGTACAGAGCGGATGAGGGATCATCGCCTGGCCGGGCCGCTCCACGGCCGCGCGTCATCCACGCCATCCCGGGCAGGGGGCTGAGTGTGTCTGGAGACAGTATCGCTCACCTCACTGGCGAATCGGCACGTAAGCGGCAAGAGCTTCCGGCACAATCGCCGGGTGGTTATGCCAGCGCGCAACCACATCGTTGGCCAGCCAGCTGGCTGGCGACGGCCCCGAGCTTGCTCTGGGTGATCAAGTCGAACAAGATGCGCATCCCGGGGCGCTCGTCAATAGCGGTTGAGCCGCTGATCCCCGCGTCCATATCAATCAGGATGATGTTTTCTTCTGACCACCCCCGGTGCTTGAGGTACTCCACCATATCCACGGTTTGGATCGTGGTCGAGATGTTCCCAACTTGCGAGGTGGTTGACTGGCGGTAATACACAGCGATGGGGCGATCAGTCGGTAGACGGATCTCGCCATCGGGGAAAGCCGGGGCAGGCCCCGGCGCTTTATAGTAACGCTTGCTCATCGTACATCTCCCTTCTTGTTTTGCCTCTTGGCTCGCCTCGTGCCTCGAAGGCGGGTGCGTGCATAGGCGGCGACGAGCGTTGAATAGGCTGCGGATAAGTCAAGTCCTTGCTGGGCCTGACGCGGAGCCTTGCGGTGTTTAACAGCAGGTGATGGACTGGTCTGTTGGGATTGCTTTATATACCTCATATCTAGTCATTTCGGGCACTTCCAATCATGGCTTTCACTCTCAACATCCGTCGCCGTCGCTGAAGTACTTTGATAAGACTTTTCTTGCGTAGGACTCGTCTTCGAGAGCGATAGACCGCCGCAGACCCTCTCGCAAAGGATCGTGGGGAGGGGCTCAGGAGCTGGTTCAGCCAGTGCAGCACGTGGGCCACACTCACGAGGCGAGGATAACGCAGAGTATATCGCGTCAGAGCGACTTCCTGATCTGTCAGGCGAGCCGCATAGAACCGGCGCGGGCCGGGCACGTTCTTCCGGTCTGCCCAAGTGACGAGCCGCTCCAGTTCCGCCCGGCGGTTCAACGCCGACAAAATCGCGGAGACCGTTTGCCAGGGGCGAGGCCTGGGCCAATGAGTCAAGATAAAAGTTGTCGTTTTCATGGTGGCATGCTTACTCATAACGTGTTACTATACGGTAATTATACGCCAACACAGGCTTACTGTTAACAGGTAGTTACTAATAAGCAATAGATCAGGCTCTATACTCGCTTGCTATGGATTTTGTACACTGGTTACAGCAGGAACTGGTTCAAAGAGGCTGGACTCAGGCCGACTTGGTCAAGAGTGCCAAGTCGCGTGGCTATCCGCTCACGTCCGCCCAACTGTCGCGCATTTTGAGCCGCGAGCAAGAAGCGGGGATGAGTTCGGTTATTGCCATTGCCCATGGTTTTGATCTTCCTCGCGAAGAGGTGTTTCGAGCCAGGGGGTGGTTATTGTCAGAGCCAGAAAAAATCATTCGCTCGGATATCGATCCACGAGTGGTGCAGCTTGCAGAAGAGATAAACCGGCTCCCGCCAGATGTTCGCAATCAAGTGGTAACAGCTATCGCCTCAATCGTTGATGCAGTGCAAACAGCATCTACTCAATCAGAACATCAAGCTCCTGGAGCAACTCGTGAATCCCAATCTGATTGAGCAGTAATAAAGCATTTGTTGATTTAGTTGGTGTTACTTGTTATAGTCTTTTTGATCCTCTCAGTCGTATGAAAGACGAAAACGCTGGTTCAGGCCAACCTCGATTCAACGCGGTTGCAGTTGGAGCTGTCTTATCATGGCTCGAAATACTCGCCGAGTTGTGGAAAATGGGGCGCCAAATAGCTCGAGGTCTGGCGACTGAGGGGATGTATGAAGTCCTCGAACACGAATCGACGTTAGAGCTTGTGGATCGGCGTGGTGAGCGCGCCACCTTTCGCAAACGCCAGAAGGTTCGCTACGTTCAAGATAATATCATCGCGTATCAAGACCAGGCCTGGGGTGATGGGGAAATCCTGCTCAACTACCGCTGCACCCCTGGCGTGCCGGTTGACATGTACCGGCCCGGTCAGAAAACCTACATCCTCATTTCGCTGCGAGGGGTCAAAAATCGAGGTGATGTAGACGTATTCAATATCGAGTGGGGAATGAGTCACGGCTTTACCCGTTCAACGGAGTTGTGGGATACGGAGGTCAGCCATCGAACAAAGCGGCTCAAGATCCAGGTGATTTTCCCCAAGAGCCGCCCCCCATTGCGGGCCTGGCTTATCACAGACCCAGTCCGGCAAACCCACCTCATTTCCGAGGATGCCCAAATACAACTGCCTGATGGGCGCTGGCTTGTTTCTTGGGAGAGGCGCCACCCGCGCTTGCACGGGCACTACACACTCAAATGGGACTGGTAGCTTACGAAAGGCGTCAAGAGATGAGGACGACAGGCCCGCGGTGCCTGTCGTCTTCGTGCTTCTACGTCCCGCTTCCGCCGCTCACGATGACACCTCGCTTCCTGTTGGCGCAGGGGACGGCCGTCACAACCCGCAGCAGGCCATGAGAGGAGTCCAAAGGGCCGGCAGAAGCGCTCGAGAAGCGGCGAGGATTATAGGCGATATCGCTTATAATTGTCAAAACCTGTCCGAAGCCGGTCTGGATCCTACTTTGGTTTTGGCCCTGGCCGGCGGTCGCGGGCGAGATATTCCCTGACTGCCTGAGCCGTAGTAACCCAATTGCGTCCGAGTTTTTTACCCCAGATCTCACCCCGGCTAACGAGAAGCCGAAGGTGACTGGAGGAAAGCCCGCTGAGCTCGGCAGCCTTACGAAGAGGAATCAGCTCCTCGAGCCTTGGCTCGTCGGTGCTGTCTTCCGGGCCGCACTCGGGCATCGGGCACCACGGGCTGGGTGACGTCTGTTCACTTGGTAACTATTCCGGCTGCAGACGGGTGAATCGAGACCACACCATACCGCCGATATGCGAGTTTGTCCACTCACGGGGCGACGAGCAAGTTGAAGACATGTCACAACAACGAAAAATCAGACAAAAGAGAGGTCTCTACCGGCAGTATCGCCGTAATGAAGCGATTCAGGCGCTATTGACACCCAACCACTTGACCCATGGGAGACGATGTTTGACTGCGTTATAAAGCTTTTCATCCGCGGTCCAGAATTCACAGCCTTTCAGCTGGGCCAGCGCAAGGTAAGAAGTATCATACGTCCGTGGGCGGTTAAACGCTTTGGCGAGCTTCCAGGCAAGGGGAAAGATGGTACGGCGATGCGAGAGGCGAATGGGGATGCGGAGAAACTGAGTCAATACTTCCTCTCCGCGAGAGGGGGTGAGCGCTTTTAGATACACCATCCGGCGCAGGGTAGCGGTCACTTCAAAGGCAAAAAGCGCTGGGGCGATCAGAGTTTTCTTCTCGTGCTGCCACTTTCGCAGAACTGCTTCGGCTTCCCCGCTCAAAGGACCCGGGACCAGAGTTCGGACAATCAAGCTCGCATCAACGCATACCAAGGATCTCGTCATCGCGTTCTTCACGCACCTGGTGAAGAATCGCATCGACGTCGATAAGCTTGCCTCCACGATCTTTGAGGATGGATTCTCGCAGGGTGCTCAGCTTTCTTACAAGATCTTCATCTTTTGGCGGTTTCACTTGGATCTCAATATGTTCTTCCTCGAGCATATCATCTTCCCTAAGCTTTTCCTGGATTGCCTCGATGCAATACTCAGTGAGTGCCATATTGTATTTGGCGGCGGCCAGTTCAATACGCCTTTTTGTCTCTGGATCTGTATAGACTTGGATTCTTTTGTTAATCATCGTATGAGCGTAACAATAACACCCTGACACCAAAGTGTCAATAGGCAAACAAGGATAAATTCGACCCAAACGCCTTCTTGCCGTTTTGACTCACCATTTGAATCGTTTTCCGGGTCGGTAGTGTCTCTCAACCCGCGATCCAAATTTGGCGGCTTGCCGGCGACGCTCCTGGAAAAAGAAGAGGATCTCGGGGGGAAGGGAAGTCCTCGCACCACCCGAAAGGATTTCATCAAGCTGTTGCTCAAGCTCCTCAGAAGGTGGCTCGCCTACAACGGCAACATGCCAAATCTGCTGGAGTTGAAAGCGGTAGGTGGAGAGGTCGCAGGGCACGTTGAGTATCGCCTCTTGCGTCTGAAAGTAGGCCTGGCCGGCAGATTCCTCGCTCGCAAATCGAGCGGCTTTACAATATGCTGGTTTTGGCTCCTCTTCTTTCTGTGGCTCTTCTCCTGGCTTCTCTGGTGACGGCATATACGATCATTATATCAGATCCGATTCCGGTTGTGTTGTTAAGCCTTATCTTGTCGCCCCAGACTCTCACAGGGTGAGGCGACAACGTGCTCAACTGGCCGAACAGGAAGAACGTGCACCGGAAGCTCTCCTTCAATTTGCATCCGGGAGGAGAGAAACTCAAGGACGAAGAGCCGGCTTATTCGCGAACACGTCGCGGTACTGACTCAGTACCTCTTCCACGACCGTTGGAAACTCGACAATCGCTGGCATCTTGACTCCACCGTTTATCCGGTCTGGATGTCTTCCTCCTGTTATCGTAAACCTGTTGCCCCTACCAGGCAACTTTGCAAAACCTCAGTTACAAGTTAACATTGCCTCTTGACGAGCTATTGGCTGTGTAGTAGGCTTTTACTTAATGTACAAAACTCAACTGGTCAAGCGTGTCGCTAAGAGGACACGACTCTCTCAAGGCGTTGTCACCGATGTTTTGAATGCCACGTTTCAGGAGATATCTGATGCCCTTACGAAGGGGGGACGTGTTCAGCTTCTCAAGTTTGGGACCTTTTACACCAGAAATAGGAAAGCGGGGAGAGCACGCAATTTTCAGACGGGGGAACTTATGCAAGTGCCTGCGATGCGGCTTGCTTCATTTCGTCCAGGGCTTCTTTTAAAGCGTGCTGCACGCAGAAAGATCAGCGTGAAGCAGAGAAGAAAGTATAAGGAATCCTAGTTTGAATCTTGGCGTGCGGACAGGAGATGACAATTATCCAAGTATTTTGGTACCCTAAATGAAAGGATTGTAATGACAACACGCGCACTGGTTTGTAATATAGTAGTCGGGTAGGGGGCAGACACCCTGTGGGAGAGACGTCCGCTTGTTTTTGTTTGGTAGGGCGAGTCACTATTGAGGGTAGAGCCGAGCGAGAGGAAGGCTTGGTGAATGACGGCGCGACGCTCACTGCGGACCTTGAGTCTGCGGAAGCGGTTCAATCAGGACAGGGATCATTCGGCCACCCAGCAATGTCGACCCAGCCGCTCACTGGAGTCGAGGCTCCGGCGAGCGATGCGGCACTTGATGCCCCGCTTGCAAAGGGCGACTGGGTAATTGCCACCCGTGCCCCAGATCCTTTACTGTTGCGTGGCATCTTTCCGCACCTCTTTGTTTGATCCGACTTGCAGTTTTCTGATCACTCGTCTGGAGTCCCCTGTGTAAGCCAAGCCGATTTGGCCTTTCCAACCTCGTGTGCTGTGCTCAACTGTCGCGGGCTTTTGGGGAACTAAACCATGCTGAGTTTCTCTCGAATTACCCAAATAGAAACCTTGTTTAGCAGTATTGAGCCAGAGAATCTTGCAGGTGAGCCGTTTACCCCTTCTCTGCACCAAGATGAAATCAAGCTGGACGAGAGCGCGACAGAGTATGAGACTGATCAGGAAGTAGAGGAGGTTAATGAAGCAAAGTTAGGGCCTTTTGTGGCGTTTATGGGCTCAGATGTGCCTGTACCGCTTGCCGCTGTTGACGTGGGTGTGGTGGATTTAGGGATCACTCGAACGGGGTTTGCGCTTGCCTTTAAGGGATCCGTTGTCGTGCAAGATATTGATGGAACCCACACAATCGCCAAAATTGGGCCTCGTGTTAAGTTCATTAGAGCGTGTCTAAAAAACTAAGCCACGCTTTTCGCCTTATCTAACCTTTTGAGCATGAGCCGTATGAAAGCCAGGCGGATCATACTTTCGCTCGATTCTGGAAGATGCTCGTAGTCCTTGCTCAACCGACGATAGCGATTGAGCCAGCCAAAACTACGCTCCACGATCCAGCGTTTCGGCAGAATTTTGAAGCCTTCTTGGTCTCGCGGTTTTATGATAATCTCAAGGACAATATTAAACGTTTCCTTGACCCACTCAACCAACTCGCCCCGATACGCCTGATCGGCAAACACGCGCTTGAGTCGCGCGAATCTCCCATGAAGATCGTCAAAGATGAAGTCCGCGCCGGCAGAATCGGAGATCGAGGCCGCCAGAACGAAGACACTCAGCAAGAGACCGAGCGTGTCTACGAGTATGTGGCGCTTGCGGCCCTTAATCTGTTTGCCGCCATCAAACCCCGAATCACCGCCGGCTTCGGTTGTCTTTACCGTTTGGCTATCAATGATCGCAGCACTCGGTGTCGCTTCTTTTCCCGCTGCCACACGCACTTTCTCTCGAAGGGCAGCGTTGATGCGGCTCCAGGTCCCGTCGTTGCGCCACTTCCGATAGTAGTACTCCACGCTATGCCAATCAGGGAAATCGTGTGGAAGATAACGCCATTGACACCCTGTCCGGTTCAAATAGAAGATCGCATTCACCACTTCTCGAATGTCTACCGTTCTCGATCGACCGGGCCCGGGCTTGTGCCGCACGTATGGCTCGATCAACTTCCATTCTTCATCGGTCAAGTCGCTATCATATGGCTTGCGTGTCTCTTTGTCTTCTCCTTTCCTGCACTCACATTTGCTCATCTCACCCTCCTCAAACACATCTTCCCGACTCTGGAGGGTATTATAGCACAATTACAGAGAAATTTTTTAGCTACCCATCACTTTGATGGGGCCAAAGAATAGAGGTTGCGTGCGCGCCCTGGTATACTGAAGGAAGACCGCCATCAGTAGACAGGAGCGACGAATGCGACGCAACCTCGCGATCTATCATAGCGTCTTGGAACAGTTTTGCAAATGGCTGAGCGATGAGCGGATCACCCGGGTGCGGCTGTTGGCGTGGTGGGTGACCGGGATGTACTTGGCGGAAAGCGTGCATCTGAGCAAAGTGGCGCGGAAACTGCCGCTGGGGGCCCAGGAACCGAGTGTGGTGAATCGGCTGGTGCGCTGGTTGAAGAATCCGCGGGTGCGGATACAACGCGACTACCGACCGGTGGTCCTGGGGATTGTGCAGGCGCTGAGCCGACAGCAGGTGCGCCTGATCTTGGATTGCACCAAAGTGGGCGTGGGGCATCGGCTGCTGACGGTCTCGATTGCCTATCGCCAGCGGGCGATTCCGCTGGCTTGGCGGGCCTATAAAGGGCGCAAGGGTCATGTGAGTCGTCAGGAACAGATTGCCCTGCTGCGGGAGGTGGCGCCGCGGCTGCGCGGGGCGCGCGAGGTCTGGGTCTTGGGCGATAGCGGCTTTCAGACCGTGCCCTTGATCCGCTGGGTGCGCTCGCAGGGTTGGCACTGTGTCATCCGCTTGAGTCAGCTCTCCGATGTCCGCCCGGCCGGGGGGCGCTGGCAGCCCTTGTCGGCCTGGTCGCTGGCCCCTGGTCAGACCATCACCGTTGGCTGGGTGCGCCTGACTCAGAAGTACAACTATGGCTGGCTCTGGTTGGTGCTGCACTGGGCCAAAGGCGAGGACGAGCCCTGGTACCTGGTCTCCGATCAGCCCGACACCTGCCGGACACTCCGCCGCTACGCCATTCGTGCCTGGACCGAGGAGCTCTACGGCGATCTCAAAGGCCACGGCCTCGATCTGGAAGCCACCCATCTGCGCCATGCCGACCGCATCGAGCGCCTGGTCCTGGTCGCCGCCCTCGTCTACACCTGGCTGTTGACCCTCGGCAGTTGGGTCGTCAAGCGCGGCTTCCGCGCTCAGGTCGACCGCAAACGCCGGCGCGACAAAAGCTACTTTCGCATTGGCTGGGACTGGCTCGAACGCCAACTCGCTCATGGCTGGCCCTGGCATCTCCGCTTCGTCCCTTATCCCTAAAAGTGATGGGTAGCTAGAGAAATTTTTAGACACGCTCTAAGTGGTGATGTGTGTCGCACGCAGATTCCCGGCACCTCGCACGGCCCAGTTACCATCTCCTGTAGGAACAACGTGTTGGTTCTTTCCTATAGTGCACGCTCCTTGATAGCCAACTCAGTTAGTCGAAGATTCAGGTCTAGGGTACACGGCAAGGTAGGCGTGTCCGATCTCCTCGGGCGCGCCGGCTCCGATTCGTCACCCCACAGTCTAAACACTGTTCAGTGTACTGGGACTCAATGGCACTGAGGGTGCGTTCCCGAACAAAACCCAGCTGATGGGACAAAACTACATCCTCGTGGTAGAGGCCGGTGAACATCATCATCAGATCGTTGGCCGCCTGTGCGGCGGAGAGTGCGTTGAGAGTGATCACGCTCGGCTCCTCCACATCGTTACCCGCAGCATCACCCTCAATGTACCGCTGCGCCCGCCGTTCCCCTTCGTTCAAGGCCTCCTCAGCCAACTTTGTTGGCGAAATTGCCTGATTGCACCACAAGCACCCACCCGCCGGGGAGGGGAGAATGGGGCGGGTCGCTACATGAATCTCGTTGATCTTCCCGCCGGGCGCCCACACCTTCGCCCCAATCTGGACACCCGGAATTAAGTACTGGTGCACCAGCGCGTTAAAGACGACGCGACTCTGCATGGAATCGCTGGCCAGGAAGAGGAAGTCGACGTCAGTGAGACGATGGGCAACTGCTTCATCGAGAATATTCCCGATCACCCCTTCATACCGAATGTGTGGGTTTGCCTGTGCCGCCACCCCCCGGGCAACCGTGACCTTATGCCGCGCCAACCGCTTGCCCAACTTCCTGAGCCAGGGAAAGCGTGACCGGGTCAGCATTGTGAGGGCATCCCTGCGAGTTGCCCCCACAATGCGGGGGAGGTTGGTAATATCCACCCGATCAAAATCGACTGCGACAATATGGCCGACACCCAAGCGAGCGAGCCACTCGTTAATAAGCGAGCCTCCACCCCCGAGGCCGATGATGCCGACCTTGAGTCCAGTAAGAACCTCCTGACCGACATCGCCAAACAGGCGTGCGTGTCGATCGTAGATGGGATCAACCGGTCGCGGGCGGGTACACAGTGATGGGTAAAGTCGGCGCACTCGTGAGCCAACCACCGTCACGTGACTTAAGGCAAAGTGCCCCTGTGGCGTCCAGATATCGCCGGCGACCGCGTTGGGAGCGAACACCAGTGCCCCGATTGGCCCGCCGTGGGTAATATCCAACAAGGCCGGATACCCACGCTCGTGTGAGGCCAAATCGTCGGCAGAAAACTCAACCCAATTGCTTCCCCCGTGGCAATGGATAGCCAGATAACAGAGGTGTTCGCGCGCACAGTAGTCGGAGGCCTCAACAACAAACTGGGCAGTCAGTGCTCGGTACCCGCGGGTACCGGGTACGTACTCTTTACCGTTACGGGCCAATAATAAGTCGCAGGCCAAGAGCCGGGTACCCCGTGAGCTCTGGGCTATCCCGGCGGTGAGCACCGCGCCGTGCTCATCCCCATCGCCGGGGAACAAATGGGTATGGAGTTGTCGAAAGAGGGCTTCGTCAATGGTGAGAGAAACGGGCGTGATCATTGGCTGCGTATCCACTCCAATATCTTAACCAACTTAAGGGCGACGGTATCTGTGGCTGGGTGCCATCGCTTTGAGCGGCGCGAAATCTGCAATACCTGTTGCCCTGGCTGTCCTGGCCAGGTAGTCGGACCGGAAAAGCCGGGTCCGAGCGCTCGGCCATCCCCCCGCCGCACGTTACTGTCAATAAAGTGCGGGTAGACGTCGGCGTACGGGTACTGAAAGGTGATCAGAAAACCGACCCAACTGGTCGCGGGCGTGTACTGATGGCCAAGCGAGAGACTGTGCACGATAACGTACGCTCCACCCTGCGGCTCGGCGCGCACGTCAACTTGGTGCCCCACAAAGGCCGCCTGGATCTCTCCGATCGCCCGCTCTATCTCCGGCGTCATTTGTTCCCTTCAGGAATTATCATCGGGGGCAACCGCCCGAAACTCTGATTTGTCGTGCAGGGTGACTGTGTCGGCATCGCCGACCGGTTTGAGTTGGCCCTGCCCCTTCACCTCAAACAGGGAAAAATCGGGCTGGATCGGAACCCCCTGCGCAATCGCCGCCGCTTTGATCTCGGCTCCTGTCGCCTTGTGATCTGGCATCGTCACTGAGCGTCCGTTGATCGTAATCGTCACGGGTTTCGTTTGGGCGGCTCCGTCAACTGGCTGAGTGCGTGTGCGTATGTCCACTGGTCAAACCTCCTGGATGTGATGACAGTCACCGTAGTTGCAGGCGTTCGACTTGGCGTCATCGCGCCTCGGTGTATACTACCGAGCCGTTGCGATTTTTTGCCACGTCGCGGCAAAATTCGTGTTCGCCTCGGTAGAATTTATCAGGCTAGAGCCAAGGAGCCTCTCCCTTGGACCCCGAAGTCCTCAGACAACTCCAGACTGCCGATTGGGCAACCCTCGGTAAGCAGATGCTCGGCTTCGCTGTTTGGTGGTCACAGTACTACGAGTGGCGCAGCGGCACCAACCAACACCTCCCGAAAGGTAATACCCTCGCAGACATCGTCCAACAGGTCATTGGAAAAACGTTGGATGGTCGACGACAGTGGGATCCAGCCAAAGGCCCGTTAAAGCCTTGGCTTATGAATCAGGTGAAAAGCGAGCTGGATGCATTGGCCAAGTCTGCCACGCATTTGCACGAATTATCATTTTTGGAGGAGGAAAGCGAAGAGGAGACTTATAGCCCAACACCGCATGAATACATCGAAGATGTCACCCTCGACGACACGTACCGCTATAACCCTGAGCGCGTACTTATAGAGAAAGAAGAGCAGGAACGGGTTAAACGTCGTGCGGATGCGCTTATACAGGCCGCGAGTGAAGACCCAGAGCTTGAGGAAGTATTCCAGGCAGTGGCCGACGGATGCAAACCACAAGCACGATATCTCGCCAAACAGTTAGGCACTTCGCCGCAGGACATCTATAACCGAATGAAGCGTCTTCGTCGAAGGGCCTCGGCTATTAAGGAATCGCCATGAGTGAGCAAAAACCCATAAAGACCGACAAAGAGTTGGTTGAAGCTTTTGATGCACTATTTGCCGAGATTCCTCCACCAGAGACGCCAGAGGAGATTGACGCTATCCTCCGCGAAGCCAGCTTTGATCCAGATGAAGTCGGAGCTCGCATGCAAGCGGCAGCTGAGCGAGCTTGGGCAAGCTCTCCACTTAACTGGAGAAATCAAAATCAAAAACTGACAGAGGCCCGCGAGCACCTTGAGAGCAAGTCTTCAACTGACAGACGTAGTCGCGCAAAAATACTTGAGGATATAGAGCAAACTCTCGCGTTTTTGGCAAGCGTATTAACAGGCAACGCGCAAGAACGACTTGCGGCTCACCATCGTAATCTTGAGCAAGCAACCGATGATGACCTTGCAAGCTTACTTGATGAGCTCCAATTTTTAAAGGACCAATGGTTAAAGCAAAATAATCTTGGCGAGGAGTAACGTGCCCAATCCTCGTATAGTGGCAGAACGAGTATTGGATGAACTTGGCATAAACAGCGTAAGCGATCTTAGAAAGCTGGAGTTAATCGCATGGGCTCGTGGGGCAGTCGTAAGAGAGACACATTTGAGTGGGGCTGAGGCCAGGCTTGTCGTACTTGGGAAGAGTGCGGTCATCACTCTATCGACAACCGTAGAGCATCCGCAACGTAAGCGTTTTAGTATCGCCCACGAACTTGGCCATCTCGAAATGCACCGTGACCAAAATTTACTAACAGTTTGCCTTAACGAAGATATCGATAATTGGGTCACACAGCGCTCCGGAACGAACTTGGAGCAACAAGCCAATCAGTTCGCTTCGGCGTTACTTCTTCCCAGACGATTGTTTGCTTCGTTATGTGTGGACCAAGAGCCATCACTTGACCGTATTGCCGAGTTGGCAGACCTCTTCGATGTGTCGCTCACCGCAACTGCACTCCGCTATGTAGACTTATCAGAAGAGCCTGTCGCCGCGGTGTATTCTCAGAACAGGTACATTAAGTGGTTTCATAGCAGCAGATGTTTCAAGGATCTTGGGGTTTTCATTGAGTTAGGTCGTCTCGATCCGACAAGCAGAGCAGCTTCATTCTTCCGGGGTCGTCCTATCTCAACAGCTATGAGGCAAGTTAAAGCATCAGTATGGCTTGCTTCTGGAGAGTATCAGTCTAGTGCTTATATTCAAGAGCAATCGTGGGTCATGCCGAACTATAATGCCGTACTAACTCTTCTCTGGATTGATGATGATATCGAAGAAGACAGTGATTGGGCTTAGCGTCAGTCAGTACACGGCAAGGGTAGCAAGACGCGGGTGATTCTACTCCGGAAGGAGACTTGGCAAGCGCTGGTGCGGCTCAAGGCGCGATGAGGCACCCGTGTTCCGGTCGCGCAAGGGCAGATCACTATCGCGGGCACAGGTATTTCGGATCATCAGGCCGCCAGCAAACATGCCGGACTCAGCGGCAATGTCTCACCGCACTGGCTGCGCCACGCCCACGTCAGTCATGCCCTGGAACGCGGGGCGCCAATCTCGTTGGTCAAGGCGGCGCTAGGCCACAGCAATATTGCCGTAACTGATCGTTATACCCACGCTCGGCCCGAGCACTCCAGTGCGCGCTATCTTCCTGCGTCGTCGTGTGTTGTACACCACCTGATCCAGTAGCACGAAACCTGCGGAAAACTAGTTTTGGGGGCGCACTTCAGCTCTTCCCTGATCGAGTCGTAAAATGCACATTGTGCGACGCAACTCCGGTGTCCAATTGCACCCTCCCCTACTGTCGTTCTGAATCGAACATAATCCACGGCGACGGCCGCTCTTGAACAACACATAAAAACCGCCCCTGACAATGCTGTCTGAACACTCCGGTGGTGCACTATTACCTTGGGATTGCGAGTTCCCCGCATCCTTTACTCAACAGATGGCCTTCTGTGCAGGCGGCCGGCCATTCATAGCAGCGCTGCTCGTGGAGATACTGACAACATCTCATCTCGTTTCGTAGCGTCCAGGTGCGGCATGATCAGCCACCTCCGTTAACTTCCTGTGCCCTCGCTCGAACTTTTTCTGCTACACTGTCAGCCAAGGCCTCAACCTCCTCATACAAGTACGGGAGACTTGGTCTCTCTCCAGGGTGCTCGTGGAGATGCTGCCCGAAGGAAAACTTCCTAATGGCCAGATTGTCGGTTCGGTCGCTTGCAGCCACAGATGCAAGAAGCATCGGCAAATCGACGGCGCCGCTACTGAGGAGGCTGATAAGGTGATCGAACTCGGTCGCAGATAGAATCGCGATCCGTTCTGGCGGTACTATGACTGCGGTGATCCCCTGTTTCTCAAGGGCAGGTGTGACCGCCTCTTCGAGAAATTCGGACCACAAATCCATTCCCGATCCAAGATAGTGCTCTCGATATGTCACGATAAGCAAATAGTACAGGGTACGCGCGGGTACGTCGAGTGGATCGTTGCCCTGGTTCAGCGTCGTAGCCACCGACATTCCCTGTACGGTCGCCTTGATCACCGTGCTTTTTAGCTCATTCATCAGTTGCTCATTAGCTGGGTTGACCTGCACAGGCCCTTTGATTTCTGTTGCCTTGACCTCGATCAAGACGGTACAATGGTCATAGGGCAACAGAAAATCAACGGTCTTCCCACCCAAATGTCGAGCCAAATCCCTCTCATCGTAAAACTTCGTGCCTAGCCATTCCAATCCTCTTCTCACATACGCTTCGAATAGCGGACCGAACTCGCTTCCGAACCTCGCGCTATCCTCCGCCTTCAAGACGTCGTAGATGAAGGTCGTGAGCGCTTGCTCGAAGACCCGCCGTGAATATACCCAATAGAATTGCGGCAGCCGTAACAGCGGGTACCGAGTTAGTGGAGTGAGCTCCTTCATTTGCAAGAATGGAAGCCTTACGGCATTTTTGCGGTTTTTGTCTTTGAGGTACTCCGAGACCTGAGAGGGTGCCAGAGAGACCAGATCAAAGAATAGCTTCCCCTTGTTGGGTGAGTAGTTGTCGAAAAGCTTTGCTGAAACTTGCGGTGACAGTTTTCCATCTAGCGACGCCCAGAGAATGAAGGCTATTTCCAGGAACTCAGATATTGAGAGCTTCGTCAACTCTCGGAACTTACGCTGAATCCAGTGTTCTTCCGGTAACCTGCGAAACAGAACACCTTGGCGCCCAAGGTCAGACTGGCTGAGCTTTGCTGAATACCAGAACTGCTGAAAAGCAAGCGTTCGCAAGAATTTCTGCAATCCCGCCACTCCTCCTTCTTTGAGGAAGGGGTCCTCAGCGCCGTTCATGTCGTGAAGCAGGTTCACCGCCTTCACGAACTCACGATAATTAAGCGAAGGTTTATCCAAGGTAGAGGGATCGCCATGCTCGAACGCCCATCGGATGAGCAGCATAAGCAGCCACGGAGGAGTTTGGCCCCACGCCTGAACGCGCTTGTCATCGTCTTCCATCCGTTCCATTTCATGGAGCTTCAGGGACGCCTGGGTGACGATCGAGAGAACGTTGTGCCGTCTTATCAACTTGAGTAGTTTCTGATAGGGGCGGTCGAAGCTACTTCGGGGAACGACCTTACTCATGACATTTGCGATAGCTCTTTGTCGTCGCTGCTCTTGTTGTTTGCGTTCTCGTTGCTTGCGCCGTTTCTTTCCCATGCGCTTTTTCCTGCCGACCTCGCTCTGACCTTCGGACAGAAACACGATAACGGAATCATCCGACAAAAGCAAGCTCGGCAGAAGTGCAACTCTTCCGAGCGACGGACTCCTATTTGCTTACTTCCCGCTATCCCCGGTTGGCCTTCCGCTTCAGCCTGTTTCTCACTCTCCTCCCCTAATTACCGGCAGGTCTGCCTGGTTAAATCTTATCTTTGTAACTGAGCTTTTGCAAAGATCGGAGGCGCGGCAAACTTTACAATAACGCGAGTTGCGATTTGATGTCGGAGACGGAGCGACCGTTGAGAGTTTGCTGGACGACCCAGGCGATGGTGGAGCCCAGAGACTGGCGCAAGACGGCGCGGCAGCCTTCGCCGATGGTCATCAGGCGAGCGAGGGCCCATTCCTCGGCACGGGCAGCGCGCAGATGAGGCAGAAGGGTCGAGTCCGCCACGAAGACGAGAGGCATGTGCCTGGTCTGGCCAATCGCACTTCGCAGCTGACAATCGCCCATGCCCACATGCTGCTTGCCGTCGCGATGAAAGGGTTCGGTGCCGCTCCAACGGTGGCGGTAGGTCCTGAGTACGCGATGCGTTTCCCACCAGGTGTTGTTGGTGACGAGCAGCTTGACCGGGGTGGGGTCCTCCCGCTGCTTCCAGAGGACCACAAGGCGCACTTTATGGTCAAGGCCCGGCAGGCGGATGCTCTTGGTGAAGAACCCCTGCGCCTCCCCGCCGCTCATGGTTTTGGTGCGCTCCCACGAGCGCACCGTCTTGACCCACTCCGAGGCCTTGATCTCCTTGCCTTCGACCAGGAGCTTGCGATTGAACTTCAGATCGCCGACGTAGGCGCGTTTGAGCCGATGGATGTGATTGAGGGTCTCGACGTTGGTGAAGTAGCTGTCGAAGGTGCAGGTCCCTGGAATCCCTTCGGCCACCACCCAATCGATCAACCCCAGGCAGAGCGCGGTGTGATTTTTGAAAGTCTCTCCGGCCGCCTCACACTGCTCGCGTTTCTTGAAGCGCCGAAAGTCCAGCGGGTAGTGCTTGCCCGAGGCGCAGACGTAGTTGGCAATCAAGTAGTCATGCGCGATCAGATGGTGCTTGTCAGCGTGGTCCCAGAACCAGCCCACGGCCGCGATCAGCTGGCCCTCGTGGTCAATCAGCGTATTGTCGATGGCGATCACCCCATGCTGGCTGGAGCGCGTACTCCCCTCTTGCTACAACAGCGCCAAGCGCTGCCGGTTCAGTGCAGCCACGTCCCATTCGACCTGCGTCAACCAGCGGTTCAGGCACGACTGGTCCGTCGTCACCGCGAACTCTCGGTTGATTCCCATTAGGTAATATCGAGATGGGTCGCAGTGGAGGTAGACTGTGGAGCCTGAGCAGGCAACCGACAGCCGAGCCCATACGCGACTCTCTCGGGAGAGAGGACCTGGTTAATCCCGCGCTGCGAGCGCTATGAGCGGACTGTCCCCCGAGGAGACCGGAGGCACCGTCAAAAGCATGTGGCGTTGCGAACGCTGTAATGGGAAGACGGAAACCCACGTCCGCCGATGGGCACCTACCCGAGGAGGTGACAACGTGTACTCTTATGGAATCGATTGGGGGGAAGCGCAGCTGAGCCTGTGCATTCTGAACGACCAGGGTCGGCGCCTCTGCGAACTCGATTTTGCCCCAACCCCAGCCGGCTTTGGCATGATCGAGGCGGAACGCATCAAACTGGGGGCGGCGCCGAGCGACTGCGTGGTGGCCATTGAAACGAGCACACACCTGGTGGTTGATTATCTGCTGGAGCATGACTATCCCGTTCATCTGATCTCACCTCAAGCCACCGACGGGTACCGCAACCGGCAAGGCAGCAACAAGGCCCACACAGATCGCCGTGATGCCGCCTTGCTGGCTGGCATCCTCCGCACTGATCGCGACAGCCATCCGCGCTGGCGACCGAACGCGCCCTTGACCCAACATCTCGCCGCCCAGCTCCGTCTGGTTGAGACGTTGCGGCGCTCCATCCATCGCCAGACGTGTCAGCTCCGCGCGGCGCTCATGCGCACCTTTCCGGCTGCGCTGGAGGTCTTCTCGGAACTGACCACCCAACTGGCGCTCCAGTTGCTCGTCGCCTACCCGACCGCCGCGGAGGCCAGCGCCCTGACTCAGGACGAGTTTGCCGCGTTCTGTCGTACCCACGGCGACACACGTCCCACGTTCATCCCAACCCGCTATGCGACGCTCACCCGCCCGGTCCCAAGTGTGGCCCCAGCGGTCGCCGCCGCCTATCGCGACACGGTCGCCACCTTAGCCGAGGTGCTCCTGCCGCAAGTGCGTCGGCGGCAGCAGTTCATCCGTCAGCTGGAGGCGCTCTTGGCGCAGCATCCCGATGCGCCCATCTTCGCCTCCTTGCCACAGGCCGGCCCGATCTTGGCCGCTGGCCTGCTGGTCAAACTTGGCGACGAGCGTGTCCGGTTCCCGACCGCCGGGGCGGTCCAAGCCCTGGCCGGAACCTGTCCCGTCACGCGCTGGAGTGGCAAGAAGCGCGTGGTCGTCTTTCGCCGCGGCTGCGACCGCGAGTTTCGCCACATTGCCCACCAGTTTGCCCGTGCCTCGCTGACCACCTCGAGCTGGGCCAAGGCCTATTGGCGGGAGGTCCGGCCGCGCTGTGCCTCCCATGCCCACGCTGATCGGCTGCTGGCCAACCGCTGGTTGGCCATTATTTGGAAACTGTGGCAGACCCGCCAGCCCTATGACGAAGCCTACCACTTGAAACAGCGCGCGCAGCGGGTGTGCCCGAAATCGTAAGCACGCCGCCGTCGTACCTGTCGCGGCGTGCCGATGCCATCATCAGGCTGACCGGTTCACGGCGCAGCGCCCTGTCGCGCTGATCGTCTCTCCGGAGCTACCTCATTGTCGGCGTGGCTCTGATCCTTGGCGCGCGCCTCATCGACGCCCCCAACTCGTTCTCTCTGCTCGTGATACCGCTCGGGGAGTCAGCCGCTGCATGCTTGGCGATCACGACTGACCACAACAGTGGATCTTTCATCTGATCTGGCAACCAATTTGCCGCTGGGTATTGACAAAGCATGTCCGCTCACCGTCTTGTGCTCCGCGATCATCAAGCCCGTCAGGTATTCGGCAACGTGCCGTCGCGCCGCTTCCGTCCCGAACACCTCCCGGTACTGGCTCAGCACCTCTTCCACCACTCTGGGAAACCCGATGATCGCTGGCATCGCCCTACCGTCCTGTTCTCTGCTCCCTTCGCCACTCGCCGTTATTGTAAACCTGTGGCCCCAACCAGCCAACTTTGCAAAAGTCCAGTTTGTAACAAAAGAATATAAAGAACCTCAAGATTGTAAAAAAACCAGAGGAAATCCGGAGAAAATCCGAACATTTGAACCTGGAATTGAAGCTCAACCTATGGTAAACTACGCTCGTCGTTAGATTCCTGGGGACCGTTTTCTCAGCTTCATTGTCCTCTCCGTCGCACTTCGTCGTAGCCCTATCACGGCCCTCTCCAGTCACCTTACCTTCTTGCCCTTGTTGACAAGCCCAAGTCACCTCGCAAGCGAACATGGCCAAGTTACCCGGCAAAAGATAAAGATTCTAAAGCCAGCTATCGGGCAGTTTGCTATCGCATTCTACCTCAACACAAAACAACATCTTGTTTGGTAACCAAAAGCTGTGATACGATAAAAAACAATTTGATAGTGTCTTGTTGAATAGTGCCCGAAGGATGGTGCGGAACAATACACATAACCAAGATGATTTTATCAGATTCAGATTAAATGGCGTTCGTTCAAAAAAATACGTGAGAGCATTCATGGCAAAGAGAAATCTATCCGAGTTAAAAGGCGTCGTCGGCATCATCTATACGTTACTTGCGCTTGCAGTACTTGGAATATTCATTGTTGTCATTAATGAGCGATCTATTTTTCGCCATGCGCAGCTCCCTACGACGCCAGCAACACCCAACAATGTAGAATTGACTGCAACTTTCGAAGCAACTTCCAAACCCTTATATACCACTGAGCCCATCACAGATTTTACCTTGGCAGCTAGTCCTACAAATATGTCTTCCTCGTCCAGGACGATACCAGGGTCCATAAGACTTTGGTGGAGCTTTCTCGCTGGGCAGTACAACCTGCACATTGCTATCCTTAACAAGCACATTACATATATCCCCGAACGGGTCGATATCTTTGATCCTGCTACCAAGGAGGCGGTTGGATCGTTCAAACTTGTCGAACAGCCCATCTCTGGCGCGTGTTCTCATCTAGTAGCCGATTACGCTCTTGATGGTCGAGTTTACTGGACAAACAACGGCATTGATACATCCACCGGTCATTTCATTATTAATGAAGAGTTAATCTTCCGCGTTACGCTACGAGAGCCCTCCAATATCGTGAGATTGATCGATATCGCCGAGATGTCTGGCGCTTGCGAATCATCGACCCCTTGAAGTCTATGGCTTAATCTGTTCCAATAAAAAGGAGCGCATAATGAAGCTCATAAATTGCGCAAGATCCAGCAATTTCGTTTGGATCTTCCTCGTCGCTGGAATGTTGGTCGTCATTCTTTCGATATCCCGGAATGGGGTAAAGCCAGCGCAAGCTGACGGGGAGGGTCATTCTCACTTTCGCTTTGGTCATATCACTTGGACCAAGCCATCATCAGGTAGCTACACAGCCGATATTGTATTCGTTGCCGGTTTTCGCCGCAGTGGTTACTCCGGGAGGGGCGGAGACGGTCGCCCAATAGTGGGTGATATTATCAACGAAGACATTGGTGGGACTAATCTTTGCTTTGGCGATGGTGGCTGCACCGGCCAACTTCGCTTCAAAGTATTTGCCTACAATACGACTGAGAATTGGATTCTTACAAGAGCATTAGAGCGTGTTTGGAAAATATTCATATACTTAGGCTGCCTGGTTCAGAGTCAGGCCCATCAATTCGGGAAGCCGCTTATCTTTGTACGGAATTGGAATATTCGTATTGGGGAGCAATTGCCGCAGCATCAAGTGAATGGAGGCGATATAGATCATAGCCTCACTATTCCACACGTTCCGCTCATAATCTTTACTGAGACGCCGACAGCGGTTCAGCCAGGCAATAGTGCGCTCAATGACCCAACGACCTTTTTGCACCACGAATCCCTTTTGATCGGCGGGTTTCTCGACAATCTCGAGTACGACGCCGAAATCGGCTTGGAACCACGCCACCAAGTCGCCTTGATACCCCTGATCCGCCAGGACCTTCTTGATGGAAGGATACTCGTTGAGCACCAGATCCAGTAGTTCTTCGCCGCCGACGGTGTCATGGGTATTGGCCGGATGAACGAGAGTTCCCAACAGATTGCCCTGCGTATCGGTGGCGATTTGGCGTTTACGCCCTTTGACGTACTTATTGCCATCAATTCCGCGCATACCGCCAACTTCGGTCGTTTTGACCGACTGGCTGTCGATCAGCCCCATGGAAGGGGTCGAGGCGCGCCCGACGGCCATCCGCCGCCGTTCGACCAAGAAACGGTTGATTTCCAGCTAGGTCCCATCTTCCGTCCATTTGTCGAAGTAGTACCGAACACTTTGCCAGGCCGGAAAATCTTTGGGCAAAAGACGCCATTGACAGCCGGTCCGCGTCAAATAGAGGAGCGCATTCAACACTAAACGCAAACACAAGGTGGTGGGCCGTCCCCGGTTCGACCGGCGCTCGATCACCGGTGCAATCAGTTGATACTGGTCATCGGTCACATCTGTCTCGTAGACCGCTGGTGCGTGTTTGCTCACTTCAGGTCCTTTCACACTCATCCCTAGGTATATCCTATATCTTGTGTATTGTGGTCATTCCTGTCAAATGATTTTCCAAACACGCTCTTAGAATCGGGGAGTAGCGCGAAGGAGAGCATAACCCACTCTTATTCAAGCCCAGGCCCTTGGATAGCGTATAGCGCTACGTGTTGTCGAATCAGTTCGTTAACTGCGCCAAATGCACATATCAACAATCCCGACGCACCCTATCAGGTTACGACAATAATCAACTTCCAGACTACATCTAGCCCTATCAGCTTACTCCCGCCAATAGTAGATTGCCCCAGAGAATCTGACTGCTCCTTTACAGTTGCTGCTGTAGATCCTAGTGCCAACGACCCTGAGAGACCGAGACTGAGTTGGAGACTAGCTACTCCTCAGGAGATGGGTGGTTCGAGTCTGAGCCAACCACCGGGCGCTACGATACGTGAGGGTGACGGCGTCTACAGCTGGAATACTCGTGGGGTTAGATTAGGTCCTCAAGGTTATAACACGTTGTATTCCACTCAGGTGGTAATTGAAAAGAAAGTCGGAGACGAAGTTCGCAGCAAATCGGTACTTGACTTTTTCATTCGTGTGGTCGAACCTTCCCAGGCGCCCGGGGACGCGATTATTAGGATTCCCATCCGGTGGTGCAGCCTTGAGGGAAGCCCGTCAGTGGAGAACCCGGAACTTCTTGGCAAGGCGACACCTGATGACATCCTCTTGGAGCGTCTCCGGGTGATGAATGATGAGATTTACTTGAGACAAGCTAGGATACAGTTCATCTCGGGAGCGCGAACAGGAGGGTTCCCACGTATTGAAGGGCCGAGACTAGATGGTCACATTCTCAATCCTCTCTTGGATGTGAGAGAGCTTCACCGTTCGTTCAACCGATGCCGCCTTGCCTGGCGAGATAAAGATCCAGCCGTAACGGGGCTCATAGCCCTAAACATAAATCGATTTGTTGATGCAGGTGGCATTCCAACGACAAGCGTATTAGGCTTTGCTGGTTGGATAACGCGCGATAGTGACCTCGATGATATCGGGCAACAAATGATCCATGGTGTTGCCTCAGTAGTTGACCGCGCACACTTGGTGGAAAATCCGGATGATAGCCTCCCACGACCCCTTCCCCTTGGTCCCGACCCGAACGAAAAATGGGTGGCGCACGAGTTCGGTCATGCACTTAGTCTAGCTAGGACCCCGAATGCACACGTAACTGATGGACGGAACTTGATGGATGATCACTCCGCTAGAGCGGTAGAACTCAACCCAGATCAAGTTGAGCGCCTGCGAGCACAGACTGCGCTTATTCCTGACCGTAAAGTCGTAGCATCGGTACCACCCCCACCAGGACGAATTTTCCTTGCAAGCACTCTAGCAGATGAACTGGGCGATGCAGCCACATCTGCACCAAGCATTGCTACTATTGCTGAAGACGAGATGTTTGTCGATATCGACACAGTCGGTGTAGGAATCGATGAAAACACGGGAATGACCCACCTCGTCGTTTCTACCTTCGGGTTACTCCCAGAGAATATCTCCGGCATGAGCTACTTCTTCGCGTCCGATTTGGACAACGATCCAACTAGCGGCGGTGCGCCGGCTGATCTTGGTTTTCCGCTCTCCACAACAGGAGTTGAGTTGTTAGGTCGGATTCAGCTGGATGTAAACGGTGGTATGGAGCAGGGAACACCAACGGTATGGCAGTTTCAAAATGGTCAGTTCCTCCAGGTCATGGACTCGCGTATCCAAGCAAGAATTGGATCATTCGATGCGGTTCTTGCCCCTTCCAATCAAACAGATGAGGACCACAATATCATCCCCTTAGGGCAAATTATCCAGTTAGTCATTCCTAACACTGTGCGCGGGCCAATAGCAGCAGACTTTCGGTTGGCGGTGGGGGCAGAAAATCCTAGTACAGGTAGTGCTGACAGCGTCGAAGGCTCTCTCACGCTCGATTCTCCAGTGTTTCCTTCTTGTCAAGTAAGTCCCTCGGCTGTGCTTCTTGGCTCGAGAGGAACAGTTTCGGCGACTGGTCTTCCCGCAAATAGTCCCGTCGAGGTTTTCCTGGGCAGCAAACGGGTGGGCACTGGCTCCACGGATAGTGGAGGTGACGCACTCATTGAAATTACAGTTCCCGTAGAAACTCAGACTGGATCTCGCTCCATTTCTGTACAAGTCGTTGGGACAGCCGTTTCTGCTTCTTGCGAGACAAGACTAACAGCTATCCCTGCTTTCGATGTTCCCCCGTCACCTTCAAGCGGCTCTGAGTTTGTGGTAAACGTGGGAGAGACTCTGACTTTCACGATCCAAGCCTCCGATGCCGATGTCGAGGATGTAGTCAGTCTTGGGGTAATCGGCCTACCATCGGGAGCAAGCTTTGCTATTCCGCCCCCCGGTAACCCGATATCCTCCACTCTATCTTGGACCCCTACGTCCGATCAAGTCGGAAGCTATGTCATTGTGTTTACTGGTAGTGATAATGGAGGGCTGTCTGCGCCTCCGCATTCAGTTGTCGTCACTGTACAGCGGGCCACAGAAGTAGATATCGACATCAAGCCAGGCAGCGACACGAATCCCATCAATCCAAGAAGTAAAGATGCGATTCCTGTTGCTATCTTTACGACACCTGAGTTCGATGCCACGACTGTTGATCCTTTGTCAGTACGGTTTGGTCCGGCCGTTGCTGCAGAGATCCACAACCGCGGTCATATCGAGGATGTGGACCTTGACGGCGATCTCGATATGATGCTCCACTTCGCCGCAAGGCAAACTGGCATCGCTGTTGGCGACCCCCAAGCCTGCCTCACTGGTGAGACCGTCTTTGCCCAGAAAATCCAGGGGTGTGATACCATTCGAACCGTCCCGCCACTTGGAAGTGGCACAGTTCGCGGCACCACCTCTGGCACAATGACAACGTTCGACTTTAGCATTCAACGAAATGCCCTAGAGGGCACAGTCAGTGGAGCGCTGGAGTACCGAGACGAAAGCGCTCGCCTGCTAGTACGTACCAGTACGATAAACAGCTTCACTATGAGTGGCAATACTGCCACCTTCAGTGGGTCTGCCACTATCAACGATAGCAACAGTGTCAGCTTTACGGTGACAGTGCAAGATAATGGAGAATCAGATAGTGGTAGTGATACATTTAGCATCAATCTAAGCACAGGCTATTCAAATAGTGGTGTGCTTGCCAGTGGGGATATCATCCTCCAGAGCTTTGTATACTTACCTCTTATAATGCCCTAGGTTGAACTAGGTCGGTACCACATGTAAGGGCGCCGGTGAAGAACCGGCGCCCTACTCTTGGCTTATCTGCCCGTACCCACCGACTCCCGAATAAGAAGTGGACGAACTTTCGCGATTTTGTCAAAAGTTGCTCCAGAATAATTAGCCCCTTGACAAAATTCCTCTACTTCCCCATTATGGGTAGCACTCCACTAAAGCGTGATTGAAGAAAGGACTTGATAAAAACGGGGTTCACTGGCACCCTCTTGGAAGTGTCCAAGCAACCAGGAGGGAACCAAGTGAACCCACAAGATGTATTTTGCCCGAATATTGAGTGTCCGGCAAGAGGCCAGAGCGGAAAAGGCAACATTCAAATCCACAGCCAGCAGGAGCAGCGCTACCGCTGCGAGGTTTGCGAACAAACCTTTACGGCCACCAAAGGCACGATTTTCTACCGGCTGCGGACGAGTGCGGAGATGGTCATGCTGGTGATTGCTTTGCTGGCTTATGGCTGTCCGCTGCAGGCGATTGTGAAGGCGTTTGGCTTGGATGAGCGCACGGTTCGGGACTGGTGGCAGCGGGCGGGTCAGCACTGCCAGAAGGTGCATGAACACACCGTAGGCAGCGCCCAACTGGATTTGGAGCAGGTGCAAGCCGATGAGATCAAAGTCAAGACCCAAAAAGGAACCTTTTGGATGGCCCTGGCGCTGATGATCCCCACCCGGCTGTGGTTGGGTGGCGTGATCAGCGCCAAGCGGGATCTGACCTTGATCCAAAGCCTGGCCGAGCAGGTTCGCGCAATCGCCTTGTGCCGTCCCTTGCTGTTGGCCGTAGATGGTTTGGCCAGCTACGTGACAGCGTTCCAAGCGGCTTTCCGGACGGCCCTGCCCCGCCGCAGGGGTGAAAAAGGACGCCCGAAGCTGGTTGCCTGGCCCAACATCGCTATTGTCCACGTGGTCAAACAGCGTTTCGCCGATCATTTGCACATTGACCGGCGCATCGTTCAGGGCCGTCAGGCAATGATCCGGCGTCTGATCCAGGCCTCCCAAGGAGCGGGCGGGATCAACACCGCTTTTATCGAGCGGCTCAATGCCACCTTCCGCCAGCGGCTTGCGAGCCTGACCCGCCGCACGCGCACCCTGGCCCGCAAGGCTGAGACCCTGGTCAGTGGGATGTATGGAGTCGGTTGCCTGTACAACTTCTGCGACTGTCATAAAAGCCTGCGATTGCGCCTCTCGGTGGGCCGCTTCGGTCATCGCTGGGTCCAGCGTACCCCGGCGATTGCGGCTGGTTTGACCGACCATATCTGGACGATGGCCGAACTGTTCGCTTTCAAAGTTCCGCCGCCGCGTTGGGAACCACCCAAACAGCGGGGGCGGCGGTCTCAAGAGACCTTGCAGTTGATCGAACAGTGGTGTCAATGATCACGATTAGATGCTGTGCTACCCCATTATGTATTTCTAGAATGTATCTTGAATTTTTTAATCTTAATGAAAAGCCATTCAGCTATTTAACCCCCAATCCCCGCTTCTTTTACTACGCACCCCAGTACCTTTCGGTGAAACGCAAAACTAAGGTGGACCCCATTGTCAAGATGCCGCTGGCGAATTCGGAAGCGAGGAGAGAGCCGATAGAATTGGCAGACTGAAACACGGAAATGGCGGTCGTATGTCAAGATGTGTGTAAAAGGGCAGGCCAGGCGAGAGCGGGCCGCATCGCGATGCGTCTGAACTTGATGGTGCGCACGACAGCGAAGAAGAGCAGCAGGCAGCTGGCTTCGTTGCGAAAAGCGGCCGCCATCTTGTGACTGCGCTTCTTGACATCGAGGAAGAGGCGTTCGATGACATTGGTCGTGCGGATGGTCTTCCAGTGTTCGTGCGGGAAGTCGTAGAAGGTCAAGCAGGCCTCTTGGTCACGCTTGAGGCACGCGATGGCGGTGGGATAGGTCTTGGCATGCTTCGCGACGAAGGCCGCCAAGGTCTGCTCGGCTTGCTCACGCGACTCCTGATAGAAGATGGCCTTGAGTTCGGGCTCAAGCTGGTCACGCTTGGAGAGCGGGACGTAGCTCAAGACGTTTTCGATCTTATGCTTGACGCAGCGTTGGCGCCGGCTGTCAGGGAACTTGAGGGCAATGACGTTCAGCATGGCGTGGTGCCCATCAGGGATCCACAGGTCACTGGTGCGCACGCCGCGGGCTTTGAGATCAGCAAGCACGCCTTCCCAGGCGCCCTGGTTTTCGCGCTCGCCAATCGTGAAGCCCAGCCCCTCGCGCTGGCCTTCGGTGTCGATCCCGATAACCGCCAGGATCGGCGTCTTGTGCCCTTCGTCGTCATAGATCACGGTAAAGGAGGTCCCGTCGGCAAAGACGTAGCGATAGTGGGGCGCAAGCGCCCGCGTTTTCCAGGCATCGAACTCGGCCTGCAAGCCGTGAAAGACGCGCGAGACCGTGGAGGGGCTGGGCTTGCTGCCGGTCAGCGTCTTAATCACCGCGCCAACTTGGATGGTGCTCGCCCCGGCGACGAACATCTCGCTGATCGCTGCGTCCAATTCCGCTTGGCGGCGCGCATAGCGCTCGAAGAGTTGGGTCCGAAAGCCCTTCCGCGTCCGTGGCACCGGCAACGCTTCAATTGTCCCCATGCTCGTCACCAGATCTCGGCTGTAGCTCCCGTTGCGTTGATCCCGACGGCGCGCGCTCCGCTCGTACCGCCCCGCGCCGATCAGCGCCGTCACTTCTTCTTCCAGGACAGTCACCAGCGTCAGCCGAATCGCCGCCCGCAGCTTTTCCGCCACCAGAGCCTGAAATTCAGCTTGACCGATGCTCGGCACGTTGCTATTCTCTTGCTTGGGAGTCATCGTATCCTCCTTGGGTTTGGTCACCTATCAGGATACCTGGCTCCCGCTCTTTTACACAACACTCGTTATACCACCGAAATGGCCTGAGCAGGCAGTAGGAAAGGAGTCACGATGTCACTGCATCCCGAGGCGGACATGAGCATACCGGAGGAGACCGCGCGAGTGGCGCGGGCGGCGTTCCCCAAGGGGAATACGTATATGCGGATGCGTGACGAAGTGGGACCGATCTACCATGACGAAGCCTTCAGGCACCTGTTTCCGAGTCGTGGACAGCCGGCGGCCTCGCCAGCCCGGTTGGCGTTGATCACGATCATGCAGTTTGCCGAAGGGCTCTCCGACCGGCAGGCCGCCGAAGCTGTGCGCGGCCGGATTGACTGGTCGTATTCGACATAGGAAGGCTCCTGTTCTACGTTTGAGGGTCTGAGTCTTCAGGGAGAAGAATATAGAAGGGCTTCTGCGCGCCGTGCTGGAGACGATAGATCGGCAACTCATGCTTGAGGGCCCAGGCGAGAATCTGGGACCGATGCTGTCCGCGTGACTTACCCAGCTCGCGGACTGCCACCATCCTCGGGAGCGGGGTGGCCTGACCGCCAAGGCGATGCTCGAGATCAGTCGTCCAGTGAATCCACACACGTTTGTTGGGACCGGGTTGCTGGCTGGGGAGGAGGCCCAACTGGCACCATTCGTTGACGGTATCGGTTTTGACGCCGAGGCGTTGGGCCGCCTCGTGGGTGGTAATATAGCTTGTCTGGTCGCAACGGGCCAGCGGGTCAGAGTCGAAGGCAGAGGGAATCGCGTGCGCATGGCGAAACGCGCGGACATAGCGATCGCTCCAGGCGCGCTGGTAGCCGGTCGTGTACCCCTCGGCATTCAACCGCTCGGCAATGGCATGGTCCGTCTCCATCCGCGCCAGCTCTTGAATGCGCAAATAGACAATCGCCGGCGTTTGGAGCCGCTTGGGCACGGCGACTTCACTCACGCTGCCCCCATGCCAGTGGAGTTGCACCCGAATCACCTCGTCGCGACCGTCGACCCCCACTTGCTGGACCACACAGCGCACCAGTTCCTTCTTGTCTTGGCTGCTCATGCTGGGGGCCAACCAGTAGTCACGGAGATGGGCCAGTACCGCGCGCATCTCTTCAAGGGTACTGGTGAGCTGCTCATCGGTCGGTCGCTGGGCGCGATGCGTCTGGTGGGCCTCAGCGAGGGCGTGCAGCCGCTGATTCCATTCTGTCTCTAACGTCTGGGCCACCAATCTGTTCTTGGGATCGACCGCTTCATAGCGGCGCCGCGCGAGGTTCGCTTCATATTCAAGGCGGCTGATCTTTTGCTGCCAGACGTGATCGATCTGGCCGCTTCCTGCTGTAACTTCTCGTGGAAGCTCAAGGCCACCTCGAGCGCATTGGCATTGACCAGCTGCAGAAACAGGTGGGTGATGATCCCATCGACGTGGCGTGCATTGGCACTATGGCACACCGGGTCGCCATAGCGCAGGTGGGCCAGGTCGCAGACATAGCGGACCTGCGCCTGACTGTAGCGCACGTGCATCTTGCGACCGCAGTGCGCGCAGAGCACCAAGCCCTGCGCGAGGGCTCGCCCCGTTCTGGCCGCACCCTGGCCACTGGGGAAGCGGTAGGCGTTATTGGCAATCAGGCGCTGGTTGTGCTCAAACTGCTCCAAGGTGAGGTACCCAGGATGATGCTCCGGCAAAAAGGCCCGCCATTCAGCGCGCGGCCGCTGGCGGCGTTGGATCACACGCCGGCGCGGGTCGAGCTGCACGTGCATGCGACCATAGCAGTAGACCCCCGCATAGAGCGGATTACTCAACAGCGCGCGCAGCGCCTTAGTGGTCGGCTGGCGCCAGCTGATCTGACTCCCACCGCCCCGCTCGCGTCGTTGAGAGGGTAGGTCAATCCCTTCGCGACGCAAATACTGGAGCACGGCCCGGATGGAACGGAGTTGTGGAAACAACCGAAAGACGAGCGCGATGGCGTGGTGCACCGCCTGGTTGGTCGTGAGACGCGGCTTGTGCGTGAGCTCATCCCACTCCAGCCCAACCGGTAAGCGAAAGCGCAGCTCGCCGCGCTCCGCTTTGCTCAGTCGGGCGGCCACCATCCGGGCCTGGATCTGATGGAGTTCGGCTTCGGCGAAGATCCCTTTCAGCCCCAGGAGAAGCCGATCATTGAATTGGCTCAAGTCGTAGAGCCCTTCCTCATCGGCCACCAGCACGTCAAACAAGGCGGCCAGTTGCAGCAGTTCATACCAGTCGAGA
This sequence comes from Ardenticatenaceae bacterium, assembly GCA_027493995.1. Taxonomy (GTDB): domain Bacteria; phylum Chloroflexota; class Anaerolineae; order Ardenticatenales; family Ardenticatenaceae; genus DOUV01. The sequence continues at coordinate 4,738,454 of JAOSJS010000001.1, forward strand.
CAGTTACGCGCCAGGCGGCTGACATCCATCCCGATGATGAGCCCAACTTCACGCAGCGCCACCATGGCGGTGAGACGCTGATAGCCGGGTCGGTTGTAGCTCTGGGCCGCCGAGAGGGCCTGGTCATCGTCGATAATCTCACAGGCGCTCTCCGACCAACCCAGTGAGGTGGCCACCTCAACCAGTTGGTATTGCCGGCGCTGGCTCTCACGGTGATCGATCACCTGCTGCAGCGAGGATTGGCGGATGTAAATGACCGCCTTGCGTTGGAGATGGTGGGCTTGCACTGTGGGATGGGTCATGGCGAATTCCTCCGACCTGGGTGAGAACTATGAAGAAGAGCTGGTGGCTCAAGCACGCTCGGGTTTCGGGCGGCAGGCGGCTCCATTGCGGGACGCTCGTCTCCTCTGCCTGGTGCGTCATGGTGATCTGTCCTTGCTCCCTGGCTCTTGCTCAACAGCAGTTGCACCAGTGTATCGAGGGCAGAGAGTGGCAGCACGAGTTGGGTTTGTGGTGCTTGAGACAGGGGGTCAGAGGAGGGCGGCAGCGAGGACAGCCAGGTCGCGAGTAAACGATAGTGAAAGCCCGGATGAGCCGGGTCTTCAACAAACCACCAGTCCCGTCCTTCCTGGTGGCTGCGCCCGATCAGTCGGACGGCTCGCCCGTAGGCGGGATGGGTCGGCCAGGCAATGTAGCCGATGGCTCCGACCCGCATCTGGTCACTTGGGCACTCATTCTGTGGGGTACGACTGGAAATACGCGCTGGGGTTGGAGCTGACCAGTGAGGGCTTCGACGCTTCGGTGCTGAGTGAGTTTCGCAGCCGATTGCGGCTGGGGGATGTCGAACAGCTGCTCTTTGAGACGATGCTGACACGGCTGCGTGAGGTGGGGCTGCTGAAGGCACGGGGCCGGATGCGTACGGATTCGACTCCCATCGTGGGGGCCATTCGCGAACTGAATCGCCTGGAGTGCGTTGGCGAGAGCCTGCGCCAAGCGCTCAATCTGCTGGCCACAGTCGCCCCAGGATGGCTGCAAAGCTGGGTACCAACTGACTGGTTCGACCGCTATGCTCATCGCTTTGAAGAGTACCGTCTGCCGCCTGGACGCGACGAGCGCTATGCCTTGGCCGAAGTCATCGGGAGTGATGGCTTCCATTTGATGGAGCGGGTGTATGTCCCGGGCGCGCCAGCCTGGTTGCGCGAGATTCCCGCCATCGATATTCTGCGGCAGGTGTGGCTCCAGCAGTGTGTGGTCATGGACGGTTGCCTCAGGTGGCGGAGTGCCGATGATTTGCCACCGGCAACCCAACTCATCAGCTCCCCCTATGATCCTGAAGCGCGCTACAGTCGCAAACGCGAGACTGAGTGGGTTGGCTACAAGGTTCATTTGACCGAGACTTGTGATCCTGACCTGCCCCATCTGATCGCCAATGTGGAGACCACCGCTGCCCCGGTGAGTGATTTTGAGCTGCCGCCGAGCATTCATGCCAAACTGGAGGCGCGCGATCTCCTGCCCAGTGAACATCTCTTGGATGCTGGCTATATGACCGCCGACCATCTGGTCACGAGCCGCGATGACTACGGCGTTGACCTGGTGGGACCCGTGGCCGGTGAGAATAGTTGGCAGACCAAGGCGGGTGAGGGGTTCGATATCGCTTCCTTTGTGATCGACTGGGAGGCGCGCTCGGCGCGCTGCCCGCAAGGTCACACGAGCGCCCAGTGGTTGACCGGCCAGCATGACCGCCACCAGCATCCGGTAGTGCATATCCGCTTTGCCGCCGCCGCCTGCCGCGCCTGTCCTGTCCGCGCACGCTGCACCAAGTCCGCCTCGCAACCACGTAGCCTGACTGTTCGCACTCAAGACGCCTTTGAGGCGCTTCAAGCCGCGCGTCAACGCCAGACGTCCGAGTCCTTCCGGCAACTCTATGCCCTCCGCGCCGGGATCGAAGGCACGATTTCTCAGGCTGTCGCCATCCCTGATCTGCGACACGCACGCTACATCGGTCAAGCCAAGACCCATCTCCAGCACATCTGCGTGGCGCTTGGCCTGAACATCCTGCGCGTCGGTGCCTGGCTCGCCAAAATCCCGCGGGCGCGCACACGCACATCACCTTTTGCTGCTCTGGCACCCGCTGGACGGCTATCGCTTGCCGCTTCCGAATTCGCCAGCGGCATCTTGTCAATGGGGTCCACCTTACTGCCTTATAAGCCCAAACTGGCTTGGTGCGCGGCAGCGCCTGGGGCCGGCTTGGTTCTTATGGGAATTCTAGGGTAGCACGTTTGGAGAGGGGAGGGAAGGGGCAGGTTGATGCGGGTTAGTTTTTAAGCGTGACACAATGCAAAGAGGAATAACACCAAATGATGAGAGTGCAACCGCAGGGCTGGCCCCGGCGGTAAACGACAATTAGAATTACGCATCGATGACAATTAGAAATGCCCACGAGCAGGCAGTAGCCGTTACACTCTTCCCCGATCAAAATCGGATTGGTGGAGGGAAGATGACAGCTACGGATGCCCAAGTGAGGCTCATCATGAGAGAACGCAATCAAGGACGAACCCAAGAACAAGCGGCCGTCAAAGCCAACCTGCGCAGCCGCAAGACGGTCAGCAAATACGAACGGCTGGGGAAACTGCCCAGCGAGTTGAAACAAGAGCGGACCTACCGGACCCGCTGCGATCCCTTCGAAAGCGACTGGGGTGAATTGGAACAGATGCTGAAAAAAGCGCCTGAACTGGAAGCCAAAACGCTGTTTGACTGGTTATGCGAGCACAGCCCAGGCAAGTACCAGGAAGGCCAGCTGCGGACCCTGCAGCGGCGAGTGAGCACCTGGCGGGTGTTGCACGAGCAGCAACTGCTGAGTCTGGAGCAGGTGCATCGGCCGGGGGAGGTGCTGCAGACGGATGGGACCTGGATGAGTGATCGTGGGATCACGATCCAGGGGGCAGCTTTTCCCCACCTGCTGCGACACAGCGTCTTGCCTTACTCCAATTGGGAATGGGGGCGGGTGGTGCAATCCGAGTCGCTGCTGGCCATCCGCCTGGGGCTGCAAAGTACCCTGCTGCAGTGAGGCCACGTCCCCAAAATACATCAGACCGATAACACCACTGCCGCCACGCACAACCTGGGACCCGGGGCATGTGCCAAGCCGCTGGAAGAACGAGGGTTCAACGCAGAGTACCTGCAACTCATGGCGCATTACGGGATGAAGCCGCGCACGATCCAGGTTGCCAGCCCGAACGAGAACGGGGATGTGGAATCAGCCAATGGCGCCTTCAAGCGGGCGGTCAAACAGCACCTGCTGCTGCGTAGCACTCGCGACTTCGAAAGCCTGGAAGCATACGAGGCGTTTTTGTGGCAGATCATGGAGCAGCGCAATAGCGGACGCCAGGTCAAACTGGCCGAGGAACTGGCTCAGATGCCGCCATTGCAGGTAGCGCCCTGGCCGCAAATGCGGGAAATGACAGTCCGGGTGGGCAATAACGGCATCTTGCGGGTGCTGAACAACGGCTACACCGTCCCCAGCGGCTTGAAGGGCAAACCCGTGAAGGTCAAGGTGTATGAATGGCGGATCGAAGTCTGGTACGCCGGCAAACCGGTGGAGAGGCTCGCCCGCATGACCGGGGTGCAGCGCTACCAGATCAACGACCGGCATGTGATTGACACCCTGCTGCGCAAGCCTGGCGGCTTCCGCAACTACCGTCATCGGGAGGAACTCTTCCCCCGCGCCGTTTTCCGGCAGGCCTGGGAGACTCTCGACCGGCGCTTCTCACCCCGCAAAGCGGATCTGACCTACCTGCGCATCTTGAAATTGGCAGCGAAAGGCTTGGAGACGGATGTGGCCAATGCACTGGAACGGCTGTTGGCCTCGGGGCAGGATTGGGATGATGACAGCGTCGCCGCGCTGGTGCAGCCGATCTCCACCCGCTTACCGGATCTGCTCCAGCCAGCCGTGAACCTGGCGGATTACGACCAATTGCTGAGTCAAGGAGCAGGCAGCCATGTCTCAGCTTGACACCATCCGCCAGCATCTGCACACCCTGCGCATGCCCACAGCCGTCCAGATTGTGGAAGGCCTGCTGGCGACTGGCCGACAGGAAGATTGGTCGCTGGAGACCTTTCTGGCGGAACTGCTGGAGCAGGAGATGGAAGGCCGCAGCCAGCGCCGGATCGAACGGCTGCAGAAAGCCTCCCACCTGCCTGCCGGTAAAACCCTGGCTAACTTCGACCAGGAACAGCTCCCCTTGCGCCTGCGCCGCCTGCTGTCCCAGTTGTGTACCGGCGAATTCGTCGATCGCGCTGAGAATTTACTGGTATTCGGTTTGCCTGGCCGTGGGAAGACCCACTTCTCAGCGGCCGTGGGGCATGAACTGGTCAATCTCGGTCGCAGCGTCCTCTTCACCCCCACCTACCGCCTAGTCGATACGCTGCTGCGGGCCAAACGCGACCTGCTCCTGGAACAGCAACTACGTCTCCTGGACCGGTTTGAAGTCCTCATCCTGGATGACATTGGTTACGTTCAGCAGTCGCGGGATGAAATGGAGATCTTATTTACCTTACTTGCCGAACGCTACGAAAGACGCAGTGTGGTCATCACCTCCAACCTGGTCTTCTCCCAATGGAATCAGATCTTCAAAGACCCCATGACCACTGCCGCCGCCATCGATCGCGTCGTCCACCACAGCATCATTGTGGAATTTGGAAAGGAGATGCCCAGTCACCGAGCTGCTCAAGCGGCTCAGCACCAGCAAGAATCTTCAGAAATGACACCGGCCTGAATGCGCAAGACTCACCTACAGAAGCAGGCTATCGTGGACACGAATGCTTTCGTGCCCTTAACCATTATGGGCACTTCTAATTGTCGTCATTGGTAAATCTAATTGTCGTTGACAGCCCCGGCAAGAAACTCGTCGAAAGTTGTACTATATCGGTAGTAAGAATCAATGTATAATGGCCTCTTGAAGCTTCCTCTCAAGATCTAGGTTGAGGTCTTGGGGTTCATCCTCCAACATTCGCTGCACCAACTCAAGATGGGCATGTTCAACGGGGGTTCGTTATGCTTGCCATCGCGATTGGGATTCTCGCTCTAGTGGCCGAAGCGTTCTGCGATGTGCTCGCAGAATCGGCAACGGCAGAATTGAAGGCCAAGTTACTCGGTGACCCGACGCGCAAAGCCTTCCAGCACGCGCTCGGAGCCGCCCTACACAGGTATGCAACTAGCGGATCGCGCCTTTCCCTTGCCCAACCACTGTTAGACAAGAAAGGACCGCTTACACAACGGGAAGTCGTTGAGGAACTAACCCAGATCGTCCGGTTCGTACGCGACCCGAATTACCAGTTAATCGGGGAGCGATGGAAGTGGGCTCTTGTGATCGCGCCCACGCAGTGCAACTTTACCGATGAGGCCCAGGTGCTAGTGGACTATCTCAGAACCGAACTACGCGCCACTGATGTGTTTCGGCCTGTCTTCGACAGTAAAGACTTGAGAGCGATTGCGACACATACAGCAGCAATCGCTGCCAGTACTGCTGCCTCCGCTCAATCGCTTTCAGAGATTCAGAAGCAGCTTGGCAGCCTTGCAACACTACTCGACACTCGCTTGGCCGAGCTAAGTCGAGCATTCCTGAACGCCCCCTTCAACATCCGCGACGAGATTCGAGACGACAGCGCCTACATTGAGGAGAAAACCCGCGACTTCGTAGGGAGAAAGTTCGTCTTCAACGCGATTGATCAGTTCGTCTATGCCAACACGCGAGGGTACTTCTTCATTCGCGGCGACCCCGGCGTCGGCAAGACCGCACTTGCCGCTCAACTCATCAGGACTCGCGGCTACGTGCATCACTTCAACCGCCGCACTGAAGGCATCAGCACCGCAGACCAGTTCCTCCGCAACCTCTGTGCACAGCTGATAGCACGCTACAACCTGCCGCACCCGTTCCTGCCCCCCAGTGCGACGCAGGACAATGGTTTCCTGACGCGCCTGCTGACTGAGATATCCAGTCAGCTACTACCTGACGAGAAGGTGATCGTCGTTCTGGACGCACTGGACGAAGCGGACAAAACGGGGTTGCCACAAGGAGCAAACCCCCTCTACCTACCCGGCATCTTGCCGCCGCGGATCTTTTTCGTTGTCACGATGCGGCGAGAAGAGCAACCGAGCGTCCAGTGTGAAAGTGAGCCCTTTGACATTGATGATCACGGCGCCGAGAACGCGGCTGATATCCGCGAATACCTCAGGCTGTGGCTCTCTCGTCCAAGCATCCGCGAGTACATCGCCAGCCAAGGGATCACCGACCAGATATTCGTCGAGACCATGAAGGAGAAAAGCGAGAACAACTTCATCTACCTGCGCTACGTACTCCCGGAGATCGAGCGGGGAACCTATAGCAACCAGGCGTTCGACGTACTTCCCCGCGGCCTCGAGAACTACTACGAGGATCAATGGAAACGCATGCAGGTCCCGGACGTTGAAGAGTGGTTCCGGTACAAACTGCCCGTCATCATGGCTCTCACACTGGAAAAGCGGCCCATGTCAATTGGCATGATCGCTGAATTCTCCGGTGTGCCCGAGCGATCACGGATTCGGGCGGTGTTGAAACAGTGGGACCAATTCCTGCACAAAGAGCCGGTTGAGGAAGCGAGCGGCATGGAAACCGGCTATAGCCTCTACCACGCCAGCTTTCACGACTTCCTTGCCAAGAAGGACGAGATCCGCGACGAGTGGCTCCAGCAAGTGACCAAGATTAGGATTGCCCGGGCTTTCTTGTCCCGCGTCAAACGCAATGACTAACCTCTTGGATCGCCTCAACGCCCAACCAGGCCTATGGCGCAGCCGTATCATTGAGAGCCTCGCACAGTCTCTGTTCGAGATTGGCGACGCAGACGAGTTGCACGACTTGATCCGCGATTCCCAGTGGGCGGTCGTGCGGTCGCAAGGCGCGGGCCACTACGGGACCTTCTTGGACGATGTCGAGCTTGCTTGGAAGCTCGCTGAAGCACCTGAAGACCCGGCGCCACTCCTTATTGGGCGCCAAGTTCACTATGCACTCCTGCGTACAGGCGTCCGGTCGCTCGCCGGCAACATCCCGCCCTCTGTGTTGCAGGCGGGGCTCAACTTTGGGCTGTGGAGTGGAGAGGCCGCCCTACACTATGCCCGTCAGATTCCCGAGCCCATCTTTCGGGTAGAAGCCCTGACCTACGTCGGCGCGTTCCTTCGTGAGGGAGGCCAGGAGGACCGCGGCCACGAGGCACTACAGGACGCCTTGATAGGCCTTCGAGAGATCGAAGCCTTCCCCAATTACGTCGACGCGTTCATCACCCTCGTACCGCATCTCCCCCCAGAGCTTGTTGTCGATGCCTTGTTCACGGCCCAGGAGATCCACGACCTGGAATCGCGTGTCCGGGTGCTGCTGACGGTCTTTCCCCGTCTACCGTCAGAGTGGCTCGGCGATGCGCTATTGATGGTCCACGAGATGAAGGAGTCCGATGAGCAAGCCTATGTCCTTGCGGCGCTCGCGCCCTACCTGCCGCCTGACCTGCTTCGTGGGGTCATCCAAAGGCTCCAAGCGGGATACAGCAGCTCCAAATCCGCGATTGTGCTGGCGGCCCTGGCACCCTACCTGCTGCTCGACCTAGTTCCGCTCGCCGCAAAAATAGCAGAATCGCTCTCCTCCCCCCTCGACCGCGCCGTCGCCAGGGCGCCGTATATTGCAGGCACCCAACCCGACAAAGCGCCTCAGGCGACGCGCGACGCGCTCTCCGCCATCCGTCGCGCCAACGACATCGACGACCGCGCCCGGGGTCTGATACTGCTCGCCCCACATTTGCCGGCTGATCTGCTTCCTGAGGCACTGGAAATAGCGCGAAAGATCGGCGATAGTGAAGTGTCTAAAGCGACGTGCGCCAAAACACTGGTCGCGCTTGCACCCTCGTTGCCATCCCAGTTACACCCTGCCGTACTGGACATCGTTCGTGGCTGGCCCGTGCTCGAGTTCAGGCGCGGCGCCGAGGTTCTGGCTGCACTTGCTCCCCAGTTGTCATACGAACTGCTGGTAGAATCGCTTCACTACGCCCGCCATGTTATCCAGGTGATCTATTACCGAGACAAAGACCTGGCGCGCGCCGCCGACCGGTGGCCATCCACGGACGCCCCGACACTGCTCAAGATGCTCGCGCCCCACCTGCCTCCGGACCTGTTCCCTGAAGGCCTCGATGCCACTCGCGAGATAGCAGACGAGGCCGCCCGCTGTTACGCCTTGATTGCCCTAGCGCCCTATCTGCCTCCAGAGCTGATACCGGAGGCAGCCGCTATGGCCCGGCAATTGACGAAGTACGGCCCGCTTACTCAGGCGATGCCTCTTGCCGCCCTGTCCCTGCGCGGCAGGTCCTCGCTCCTCGACGAGGCCCTGGACATCCTGGAGTCCTCTCAGGAGGCCGATGAGAGTGTGGTCGCTCTGCCGGTACTCCTCACCTCTCTTGCCCACCTCCTCCCGCCCGAAGATCAAGCGCAGACCATCGAGCACGCCCTGCACGCCGCACGCGGCATCGCCTCCCCGCGCTGGCGTGCTGAGGCGCTCACTCGTATTGCCATGCACGTACCCACGGAGCAAAAGACGATTGTCCTGGCGGAGGCCGTTATAGCAGCGCGACGCATTGACGCTCCCCTCTACGCGGCCACGGCGCTTGTTCGACTTGTGCCGCTGCTTTCGCCTGAACATCGCCCCGGCGTCGTGGCAGAAGCTTTGGTCGCTGCCACGAACGTGCCATTTGACGACAACACCGACAATTTAATCGTCGCAAAAGCGACCCTGCTACCTCTCCTGGCTTCCTACCTCCCACCGCCGCTCATCCAGGAAGCCCTGGAGGCAGTGCAAGCTGTCGCCGATCCGGCCCTTCGAGGGTATGCTCTGGCTCAGCTTGCTCCCCATGTGCCGTCCCTGCAACGCCCAGACGTATTGGCCGCGGCGTTGCAGGCAGCCCGAGAGGTCGACGAGCCTTGGGGGCCGCCGGTGGCGGACCGTTTCAAAATACTGGCACTCGTTGCCCCGCAGTTGCCACCGTCGGAACAGACCCCCGTCTTCGCGGAGGCATTGGCGCTCGTCCGCAAGAGTGGCAGTTATGAAGCCTTCCCGGGTGAGCTCGGGACTGCCCTGGCCGCCCTGATACCCCATCTGCCTGCCAGCCTCTACTCTGAGGCGTCAGCTCTCGCTCGCCAGGTGGGAAGTACTGAAGCCCTGATGGCCCTCGTTCCGCAGGTACCAGCCGATCAGCGTGCGGCGCTCGTAGACGAGGCCTTGATAGCGGCGCGCGGCATTGTATCTCCCCCGGCGCGTGCTCCTGCGCTAGCTCGCCTCGCTGCTCACGTCGAAGGGCAGCAGCGGGCAGACCTCGTGGAGCTTGTGTTGGCCACAATGCCCGTTATTGTCGCCCCGAGCAACAGACAAGAAGCGCTGCAAGAACTCGCTCTGGCCTGGACCCAACTTCCGCGACAGCTTGCCTACGGCTACTGGAAACGTATGTTACGGGAAAGTACGAGCCAGCGCAGATCTGTTCTTATTTCAGATATTGGGGCGCTTGTCCCCGTTATTGCGGGATTGGGTGGGGACGCCGCACTACTCGAAACCCTGCGAGCAATTCAAGAGGTATCTATTCGACAGTTGCCTCTGTCGAACCGGCCCACTGCATAAGCCGCCCCATCCTAAGGGCAAGCAAATAGTGAGTGACATGTCCACATATGATGACTGGTCGCAGGAAGCATCGGACAATCTTCGCAAAATCGCTGAAGACGCGATTCGTCTGGCCCAATTGCATCCGGGCCAGTGGGTAAATCCACTCGAACCTCACCTCCAGTCAAGAGTGCGCTGCGCACTGTCCGAAACCGAGCTACAACGGTTCGTAACTGAGGCTGGACATAAGCTCTCAAAGAGCGAAATCCGCGCGATCATCGACGAGTCTCCGGACGGCTTCTTCCAACACTTTCAACCTCGTAGACGTTTCCTGGCTGGATCACCGAATCCCACCCAAGCTGCTCGGACCCTGAAGTCCGACTGGTACGACGAGATTCGCGCGCTCGGCGATTGGAAACAAAAAGCCGAGATTATCCGCCTGATCAAGCACACGGGAGGCCTGCAAACGGATCGAATTCGACAGATCAAGTCATGGCGCTGCTACATCGGACAGTCGCCGATTCCTAGGTTCAAGCGCTTCGTTTCTGCGGATTACCGCTTTCCAGTCGCCGTGTCCTATCCCGAGCAATTCAGCTTCTTCTATGAGTTCAGCCACAAGATGGAACTCCATGTTGACTGGGAATGTGACGCCGATGGTGCGTTTGGTATATCGCGTGAGCAGATGGCCATGTCTGCCCAACGGGGCGACAGAGACGCCCTGCTCTTCCTCGCGGGAAAGAAAGACCTCGCGCAGTACCTGCAGGATGCATTTGCTCAAAGGGAGGTCATCGCTCGATCGCTCGGTGTTGGCGGCACTGCCTCTCGGTTTAGGATCGAGGACACGCTCGTAGGTGATGGCGACCAGGCTTTCAGCGCAAAGCGACTTGTATCACAGAACGCATCCGGCGAGTACACGGGCGAGTGGGTCTGCTTCGTGCGAGCGCGCTACCGGCGTGAATGGATTTCAATTGGCGACCGCGTCACTCGGGCGATACAGCAGCCAATGCTCTGGCGGCTCTTCAACCACACTTGCCTCGACAGCAAAACTTTCAAGACGTTCGTCTCCTCGTTCCAGTGGTTGAGTGACGAATTTTTCCAGTCCCTACCTGTCTAGCCTTAGTTGATGTACAAGCTTAGCAGTTTAGTGCGGTTTCATAACTTTGACAAGGTATTGTATCCTTGTTATTGTCACACTGATTTCCCTGAGATGAGATGAACGGGCAAGTATTGCGCCACAGGAAGCAATGGACTCCGGGCCTTGTCAGGCGTAGAGTGTTTGTGCCAACAAACCCTCATGTCCCGACGGAGGCCACGGAGTCCGATGATTACTGGAAGCCAGGCGACCACGTCCGTCAACCACACGGGGCGGAGGCGGCGTGGACCCGGCCAACCTTCCAAACAGACGCCCGCCTGTATCCGCGCTATCAATCGAACCCTGGTGAAAGCGGCGCTCAACGGGAACGCCCCGCCATCCGATACGAGCCTGGCCGAGACGTTGTGCCTCGGCGAACGGACGGTGCGCACGATCCGCTTGCCAGTGCTGGGGCTGGACCGTCACGAACTCAAACGCTGGCAGGGCGCTCGACCTTCGTCCAGCCCGAGCGACGAACCGGTCGAGCGGGAACTGATCTGCGCGACCCCCTTTGCTGGCTTGTGGTTGTTGGCGCCGCAGATTCTCGATTCGGGATTGGCGCGCGCGGCCGAAGCCTTGCAGATCGTCGCGCGCACCCGAGTGCAGGCCATCCAGATCGTCTTGACGTTGGTGGCCTGGGCCGCACTGGGCTTTCAACGTTTGTGCCATGTGGATGACTTTCGACAGTGGGCCGACATGGGGCTGGCTTTGTTCACAGGCGGATTGCATTTGTGGTCGGACACGACCCTATGGCGTTGGGTGCATGGACTGACACCCGAAAGCGCGGCGCGTTTCTATGAAGCGACTGCCAGCGCGGTCGCCGGGCAACCGGGCCGCGCGGGTCGGTTCAGCATAGATGACCACGTCGTGCCTTCGTTTACCAAATTGCAGCCGCGACGCCTGGGCAAGACGCGCGTGCCCACCCGCGGTCGCGCGTATCCCGCCTTTCGGTTGTACGCGCCCTTCGACCTCGATCTGGGCCGCTTTGTCGGTGTGATCGTGCGAAAAGCCCGGGAAGCGCTGAGCCAAACGGTGCTGGCGGTAGTCGAAGAACTGCGGCGGTTGCGGCAGCAAGCCGGTGCCCCGCATCCAGAACAGGTTCGCGTGATTCTGGACCGGGGCGGCTACAAAGGGAGCGTCTTCGAACGCTTGGTGGAGGATCCCCAGGTCAGTTTCATTGCCATGGCCCGCGCCACGGCGGTCAATGTGCGTCAGTGGGAGGCCTGGCCCGAACGGCTCTTTCGTCCTTATCGGCCCGCGGGCGATGACAATCCGAACTTGAAAATCGCGCGGAGCCAGACGACCATTCGGGGTTGCCATTCGCCTGTGCCGTCGGTGGTCATCCGGGATGACACGCCCGGCACGAAACAACGCTGGCGGGTCTTGTTCTTCAAGAACGAACCGGGCCGCTGCCCGCAGGCCGAGACGATTGATGCTGAGTACCGGCAACGCCAGAATCATGAATTGGGCTTTGCTCAATCCATCCATGCCCTGGCGGGTCATAGTCTGCCGAAGGCCTACGAGATGGTTCGCACTGCCACTGCCGACGGCGAGAAACGCAGGACGGTGGCCACTGCCGAGACTGACCGCAGCCAACAAGAGGTGCGCTTCGTGGCCTGGCTCAAGTTCTTGACCTTCGATCTCATCAAAGACTTTGGCGCGGCGTTGGGTCAGGACTTCGTCCCCTGCCAGGTCGCCACGCTCGTCCGCCGCTTCATTCTCCGGCCCGGGCGGTTGTACTTGCAGGCCGGTCAATTGATCGTCCAACTCGACCCCTTTCGTGGGCAGGAAGGCCTGGACCCGTTCCTCCAGGAGCTGAACCAACGACGGTTGGCCATCCCCTGGCTCTGCAACCTGGTCTTGCAGATCGAGATTGCGCCCGAGCCGCCAGGACTGGCGGCCGTGCCCAATGTGCTGGGGCGAAAAACACTTGCCAGTTCCAGGCTGGCCGCCCCGCCATAGGGAAATCAGTGTGTCAATACCTTCGCCAATTTCTGAGGCTCAGCCAGTCAGGGATCAGGACGGGTAACCCCGGGGTGGCGCATTAAAACTCGCTCTGCGATTCGCAGATGCGGTTTTTGAAGGGCAGGGGAGTATTACAAGGGTCTCACACCAAAGGACGGTAACCCAAAAGTAGTAGTACCCCTACCTGCCCAAATTGGCGAAGGTATTGATTGTTGAACTATATTCACATCCGCTTGCCGCATTGGCACTTCGTGCATAAGACTGCTAACCGAGAACGCGGCGGAGGCCCGAAATGGGCCACTTTTTAGCTTCGTTGAATGCACCATAAGGGAGATTATGGTGCTTCAACAGTATCGAAACCCACGCCCCCAGGCAGTCCTTGGACCGGCTAACGACCAAAAATGACGCAACATAATAAACCAAGCCCGAAAATGACAGCCGCCACCCCCCCGGACATCCACCAGCAGTGGCTCGACGCCCTCCAGCGCCAGGGCAAGAGCCTCCACACCCTGCAGGCCTACCGGCGGGGGCTTGAGCATTTCAGCCGCTGGTACGCGGGGAACTACGGCACAGCCTTATGTGCCGGCCGCATTCCGTCGCGTAATGGGCCTGGCCGTAGGCGGCGGGCTGCTGAGCATGGCCTGGCACATTCTGACTGCTCGCCGGCTTTTCCAACTCGCGCACAGTGGGCGGCACGGGGATGAGTAGGAGAGCAGCGATGATAACGAATGGGGTCCTAGTCCGCTGACTATCTTGTGCACTATAGGGCCTTTTGACCATGTGGTTAAGAAAGGAGTATGCGATGAAGGCTATCGTTGTGTACGAGTCCCTGTGGGGAAATACTGCTGCCATCGCGGAAGGCCTGGGATCGGATGCGCAAGCCCTCGTCTTGTGTGAGCCCGCTCCTGCCGTTCCTTTTTAGAGGCCGTTGTCGTTGCCGTTCTGACAGCGGCGGGTCATTAGGACTTATTAGGACCGAGCCCGAATCGCTGGACTTGAACGGCTGGTAGGCTGGCTGACGATGGAGTTGGAGGTGGCAAAAAACCTCAGTCCTTTTCGACCAGTTCTACAGCATCAGCAGCCCTCTATTTATGCCCAGGCCTCGATCAATTTGTACCCGCGCACGGAGGCTCCGGCGCGGGCAGAGAAAATAAAACAACCGGGGCGTATCTGCAAGAGGCACTCAACGGCGAACTTGAGCCTCTGCAGGCGCAAAATCAGCCCTTTTTTCGTCATACTTACAGCGCAGAACTACGGGGTAGCACAGCATCTAATCGTGATCATTGACACCACTGTTCGATCAACTGCAAGGTCTCTTGAGACCGCCGCCCCCGCTGTTTGGGTGGTTCCCAACGCGGCGGCGGAACTTTGAAAGCGAACAGTTCGGCCATCGTCCAGATATGGTCGGTCAAACCAGCCGCAATCGCCGGGGTACGCTGGACCCAGCGATGACCGAAGCGGCCCACCGAGAGGCGCAATCGCAGGCTTTTATGACAGTCGCAGAAGTTGTACAGGCAACCGACTCCATACATCCCACTGACCAGGGTCTCAGCCTTGCGGGCCAGGGTGCGCGTGCGGCGGGTCAGGCTCGCAAGCCGCTGGCGGAAGGTGGCATTGAGCCGCTCGATAAAAGCGGTGTTGATCCCGCCCGCGCCTTGGGAGGCCTGGATCAGACGCCGGATCATTGCCTGACGGCCCTGAACGATGCGCCGGTCAATGTGCAAATGATCGGCGAAACGCTGTTTGACCACTTGGACAATAGCGATGTTGGGCCAGGCAACCAGCTTCGGGCGTCCTTTTTCACCCCTGCGGCGGGGCAGGGCCGTCCGGAAAGCCGCTTGGAACGCTGTCACGTAGCTGGCCAAACCATCTACGGCCAACAGCAAGGGACGGCACAAGGCGATTGCGCGAACCTGCTCGGCCAGGCTTTGGATCAAGGTCAGATCCCGCTTGGCGCTGATCACGCCACCCAACCACAGCCGGGTGGGGATCATCAGCGCCAGGGCCATCCAAAAGGTTCCTTTTTGGGTCTTGACTTTGATCTCATCGGCTTGCACCTGCTCCAAATCCAGTTGGGCGCTGCCTACGGTGTGTTCATGCACCTTCTGGCAGTGCTGACCCGCCCGCTGCCACCAGTCCCGAACCGTGCGCTCATCCAAGCCAAACGCCTTCACAATCGCCTGCAGCGGACAGCCATAAGCCAGCAAAGCAATCACCAGCATGACCATCTCCGCACTCGTCCGCAGCCGGTAGAAAATCGTGCCTTTGGTGGCCGTAAAGGTTTGTTCGCAAACCTCGCAGCGGTAGCGCTGCTCCTGCTGGCTGTGGATTTGAATGTTGCCTTTTCCGCTCTGGCCTCTTGCCGGACACTCAATATTCGGGCAAAATACATCTTGTGGGTTCACTTGGTTCCCTCCTGGTTGCTTGGACACTTCCAAGAGGGTGCCAGTGAACCCCGTTTTTATCAAGTCCTTTCTTCAATCACGCTTTAGTGGAGTGCTACCAACTACGGGAACTGACTCGACAATGTTAGATTATGGTTTGAATCATCACTGCAACATGTTTGCGCACGCACCCCGGAACCTTTCGGAGTGTGAATCAGCCTTATCACTGGCTCAACTTGTCTTCTCGGGCATCCTTCTCAGGTACTGCAATCATGTTGCAAACGGTGCAAAAACATAATGTAACATTGTCGAGCTGATTACCGTAGGTAAAACCGTGGTTTGAGTGTTTCAGCTGCTGTCGCTTCCCCGTCAATCGATCTGTCTCGCCGTGACCTGGACAGGCTCTCCAACCCAATGACGGCGAGGTCGAAAGGTTGACGCATCTGGGTTTTGTCGCTTGTTCCTCGACGAGATGCCGGAGTTTGGGCCGCTCAACCTGGAGGCGCTGCGCCAGCCGCTAGAGGACAAGCGCATCGTCATCAGCCGCGCGGCCGGCTCCCTGCGGTTCCCCGCCAATTTCATGCTGGTCGGCGCCCGCAATCCCTGTCCCTGCGGGTACTACCAGGATCCGCAGCACGAGTGCAGCTGCTCGCCGGGGCTGGTGAGCAAGTACCAGAAGAAGATCAGCGGGCCGCTGCTGGACCGCTTCGATATCCACATCGAGGTGCCGCGGGTCGAGTACGAGAAGCTCAGCGATGAGCGCCTGGCCGAGCCCAGCCGCACCATCCGGGCGCGGGTCGAGGCCGCGCGCCGCCAACAACAGGGGCGCTTCGAGCACCTACCCCACGTGATCTGTAACGCCGACATGGGCGTGGGCGAGATTCGCCAGTATTGCCAACTCGAGCGCGCCGGGCAGAACCTCCTGAAAGTGGCCATGCGCCAGATGGGCCTCTCGGCCCGCGGCTACCATCGGACCCTCAAGCTGGCCCGCACCATCGCCGACCTGGCGGGCAGCGAGCGCATCGAGACCGCTCACGTGGCCGAGGCGCTGCAGTATCGGAGAAGGGAGTAGCACGCAGGGCGGTCACCTGAGGGGGGGAGGGATGGGACGGCCGGCCTCAAGCGCACGAGCGTCCACTTGTACAGAGCGGATGAGGGATCATCGCCTGGCCGGGCCGCTCCACGGCTGCGCGTCATCCACGCCATCCCGGGCAGGGGGCTGAGCGTGTCTGGAGACAGTATCGCTCACCTCACTGGCGAATCGGCACGTAAGCGGCAAGAGCTTCCGGCACAATCGCCGGGTGGTTATGCCAGCGCGCAACCACATCGTTGGCCAGCCAGTGGCCGATGTAGGTCGCATTGGTGAGTAAGTCGACCAACCCTTGCCTGCCCGGGCAATGGCCGTTGTCACAGCGGTGGATGCGGTAGACGACCTTGAAGCCTTCGGGGGGAAGACAGGTGGTTGGATCCGGATAATAAGGACCATGCCTATGAATATGGCGCACAGTAGCGCGGATTTGCCCTACATACCAGAAGCGCCCCGATGTTTATCGGGGCTTTTTTATTTACAGGTGTGGCAAAAGTCACACACAAAAATATTATGGTGAGTCACTCGGCTGGCGCTCGTTGTCCGACGATGTCCTGATCTCTTGCAAGTGGGATGCTGCTTCGACGGCAGCGGCCCACTCAAGTTCCAGTTCCTGGAGTGCCAGGTCACGCTTGTGTCGAAAGCGACGTTGATCCCGTGCCCTGACCAGGATCGTCTGAAGTCGTTGCCGTTCTCGTTTATAAGCCGCACGATCGACTTGTCGGAGTCGGGCCAGCAGCTCAGCCGTGGACTCAGAAAGGTCAACGAAGGCCGCGTAGGCGCCATAGCGTTGGACAAAGTTATTCACACTTTTGCATCCCGTGACTCGTCGCTGGTTCGTCTTCAGCCGACCAAAGGACGTTTCCAAGTCGTTGTTGGTCGGGGGTAAGTCGGGCACATCGTAACACCGAAAGAGACCCCACCACCGGTTACGAAAGGTGTGATCGATATGGTGAGCGACGGCGCGGTCCGATTCATCCAAGTCAACCTGCTGGGTCAAGGCCCAGAGATACTTGTCTACTCGCGCACTCACCTCAGCGCCGGTGGGCGGTCGAGGCGGTGTTCCAGTCATGGGGTCAAGCAGGCGCTGCAGATCAATGAGCCATTGGAGTTGACGCGCCAAGCGCGCCGCGGGGGCGCTGAAAACCTCATGGACGCCCACGCTCTGAATCAGTCGATCCAGTAGCCGATGCCCCCTTTTTCCCGGGCGCGGCGCAAAGAGGCTTCGATGGCGGCCAAGTCGTCAACCATACGCAGCCCCCCCAAGTCGAAAGGCAAGGGGCCCCCTTCCAACAAGGTGAAACGGATGGAACGCGCATACTTCAGTAACACTGGTCGATACGGGCTGTCATCGGGCAAGCGGCCGATGGCTCGCCGCGCCGGAGCCAAACGCCCCGGAGTTTCTGCTTCAAATCGGTCTTCATGGCCCGATCAGCCAGAAACGTGGACCGGCCGGCCTCACGCAGACAGTGATACTGGCAGTTCTGGTGGGGCACACCGGGCCAGGCGTGCTCGACTGCCATCCGGATGGGCTTTTGGGCATCGCTCACCACGCCCCGGATGGGGAGACCCAATTGCTTGATCGGTTCAAGCAGTTTGGTCTGGATGGTCTTGTGGTCACCGCTGGTCAATAGCTCGGCCGCTAAGGGTTCATCCAATTGGGTCTCCCGGACCACATACAGGGCCGGGTTCCCCTTTTCGGGCTGCATCCCGTCTAGGGACAGGATCAGGCCCCCCAGCTCTTCCCAGTGCGACCGCAGGCTGGCGATCTTGGCGGGTTGAGCCGCGCGCAGCAAGGCCAAGAAGTTGCCCAGGAGGTTCAAGACGTGGCGTTGGGAAATGGGGATGCGCTCTTGAAGCGAGGCATGGATTTCCAGAACCGTGCGCCGCATCCAGAACCGCTGATAGCCGACTTCAACCACGACATCAACACCAAAACTGCACGCCGGCAAGCTCAAGGCTTCGGCCTCGGCCGAGCGAAAGACCGCCTCTGGGCATGGGCAAGCTGGGTTGGAACAACGGTACCCTTGGCTGACAACATGGCCCCGATCGTCCAGGGTTATCAGATCCTTGCTCCACAGTGTCCACCACCGTTTCAGCTTCCATTGGCAGTGTGGACATCGCCGCAGTTGAGGCCGATAGTATCGTTTCGGCAGATTGGTGCTATCTTTCGCTGTGCGCATTGGCCTGACTTCCGGGAGCGTTTCAACCATCATAACGGCTCCCAGAGTCAGCTACCAAATGGCTCTCAACGGAGCCAGGTCAGCGCCTGTAAGTTACCATAATATTTTTGTGTGTGACTTTTGCCATAGCTGTTTATTTATACCAGCCTCTACCTCACGGTTCGCCCATTTTGGGGCGGGTTCGAGAAATGGCTGGTCGGCGACGCAGTAGACGGGAAGAGCCCGCCGCGGTAAGCTGGCGGGATGGACGAGATCAAGACCATTGAGACGGAACGGGTGGACGACATCCCGCTGTTGCTGGCACAGATGGAACGGATGGGACTGCCCAGGCTGGTAGATGCGCATCTGCGGGTGCATGGCAAGCGCCAGGGGGTGAGCGTCGGATGGGTAACGGCCATCTGGTTGGCCCACATCCTGTCGGAGGCTGACCACCGCTTAAATCAGGTCGAGACGTGGGCCGCGCAGCGGCTTGAGACGCTGCGGGCGTGTGTGCCGGAGGCGGTGACGGTCAAGGATCTGAGGGATGATCGGCTGGCGGATGTGGTGCGGCTGCTGAGTGCTGATGAGAGCTGGCAGGCGTTGGAAGGCGCGCTGAACCGCGACCTGCTGCGGGTCTATGATTTGCGAGCGCGGCGCGTTCATGTCGACAGCACGAGCGCGAGCGGCTATTGGCACGTGACGGAGGACGGATTGTTCCAGTTCGGCCACAGCCAAGACGGGCGCGACGATCAACCGCAAGTCAAAGTAATGCTGGCGGTGCTGGACCCGCTGGGACTGGCGGTCGCGACTGACGTGGTCAGTGGGCCGCGGGCGGATGACCCGCTCTATCTGCCCATCATTCGCTGCGTCCGCCAGAGCCTTGACCACAGTGGGCTGCTCTCCGTGGGCGACTGCAAAATGGCGGCGTTTGAGACGCGTGCCGCGCTGGCCCATGAAGGCGATGGCTACCTCTGTCCGTTGTCGGCGCTGCAAATGCCCCCTGAGGTGGTGCGCCGCCACCTCGACACGGCCTTGCGTGCGGGCGCCCTGCAGGCGGTGGAGCGGCCCGGCCTGGATGGCCGCCTTGAGGTGATTGCCGAAGGGGTCGAGTGGACCGAGCGGCTTGAGGCGGTCGTGGAGGGACAGCTGGTGGTCTGGCAGGAACGGAGAATGCTGGTGCGCTCGATCGCTCAGGCTCGGGCCGCCGAGGCGGCCTTGCGGACGCGCCTGGCTGAGGCTCAAGCTGCCTTGACTAGCCTTGCGACTCCTGGTCGTGGGAAAACGTCGCTTCACGACTCGCGCGGCGCTTGAAGAGGCGGTCCAGGCGATTCTGGCCCGCTACGACGTTGCCGGCTTGATTGATCTCACCTTTGTCCATCAGGCCAGCACTCGCAATGTCCGTGCCTATCGCGACCGGCCCGCACGCCACGTCCTCGACACGACCATCATCCTCACCCACACGGTCAATACCCACGCCCTCGACCAGGCGATCCGCGCGCTGGGCTGGCGGGTCTCTGTCACCAACCAGCCTGCTGACCAGTTGCCCCTCGCCCAGGCCGTGTTGGCCTCCCGCGACGAGTTTCTGGTTGAGCACAGCTTCGGTCGCCTCAAAGGCCATCCCTTATCCCTCTCCCCGATGGATCTCGAACGTGACGACCATGCCACCGGTCTCGTCCGCCTCTTGAGCCTCGCCTTGCGCGTGCTCACCCTGCTGGAGTTCGTCGTGCGCCGTGAACTTGCCAAGACCGGTGATGCGCTGGCTGGCCTCTATGCCGGCAATCCCAAACGCTCAACCCCTCGGCCCACTGCCGAGCGGCTCCTTGAAGCCTTCCGCAACATCACCTTGACGATTCTTCATCTACCGCACCAGATCGTCTATCATCTCACGCCGCTCTCGGCCCTCCAACAACGCATTCTGGCCTGGCTCGGCCTCAACTCATCCGTCTACAGTCGGCTCTCGCGCGTTTCTCTCATTCCGCCCTGAATTTGAGCGAACCGTGAGGTCCAGACGACCATTTCAGCATTCTTGCCGACCGGCGTCCAGACGGTTTCCGGTGTCACCCGGCTGCGCAAGGCGGTCAGGACCGCCGGGTTGCCGGATTTGGTTTCGACTTCGTAGCCGAGTTCAATCAACTCGGTCAGGTTCTCGCCAGTGGCAAAGCCCGCATCCGTGCGCATCTTGCAGTGCGGGGGGTTGGCCTGAGGGGCGTTTTCCTGGCAGAAACGCGCGTAGCGCTCCTGCAAGCGCTGCAACTCGCCCTGTTGGACAGCCAGTGCCTGCTGGCTGGGTTGCCGCTGATGCTGCATCACCGTATTGAACCGTGCCACGCGCTGTTGGGCGTGACGCAACTGGCCATACCAGCCGGCCACCTGCTTGCGCCGCCGGCTGAGCAAGCTGTAGGGGCCACTTGGGCGGGCCGAGGCGGGTTGGACCAGCAGCTTCTGGATCTGCGCCTTAGCCTCCGCCATCTGGTGGTTGCGGTTCTCACACCGTTCAAGCGGAATAACCAGCCGCGGGTCCACCTGCCTCAGGCGCGCCTGCAACGTGCTGATGGTTTGCTCGCAGGCCGCGATCCGCTGTGCCAGCAGCTCGATCCGCCGCCGTGGGTGGCAGCCCAGGCGGCGCTCGGCCTCTTGCACCAGGTCCAGTAGGCAAGCAGCGGAAAGCGTATCACCCGGATGATGCCTGGCACTCAACCACTGGCGACCAAAAAGCCGGGTCTGCACGCAGATTTCAGCCAACTGGTAGCCCAGACGGATCTCGCCGTCCATGTAGCCGAACGCAGCGCCAGGAAACGTCTGGCTGGTCGAACTGACCGGCCGTCCCGTCAAGTCGGCATCCAGCACCAGGGTTTCGTTACGTTGCCGCAGATCGCTGACCGCCCGGTTCCAAAACGGCTGGCCCATGTTGTCCAGCGCAGCTTTCAGAGCGGCAACCGTGGCCGGAGTACAAGCGGCCAACGTCCGACTGACGCCACTGGCATCTGCCATCGGCTGCAACTGCCAGGCTCTCGCCACCTCGTCCTCCCGGGCCAGCGGCGCAGCCCCTGCGCTCAGGTCCGACAGGTACTCGATGCCCGACAGCAGACCGATGGCGAACTCCGCAAGCTTGTCATGCGGGGCGCGAATCACGGCTTTTTGGTCAATCGGCATGCCAGCCAGGCGCTGCGTGAACTCCAGGGTACGCGCGAAGTGGCCCCAGGCCACCAGCATGGCATGCTGCGTCGGGCTGCTGTGTTCTGTTGCCAAACTGCTGGCATCTCGGCTCATGGTGCGCCTCCTGAGCGAAGGCTAACCATGACCGATCGCGATGCCAAATGATGATTTTGTCAGCCCGTAAGCGATTCGGGCTGTGATTGCGCAAAACTTACGCTAAGGTAACAGGCAGGTAATCGTTCAGGGGGTCGGGAGCAGAGAAGGAGCTGGAAGGGCAGCCCAGTGAGCGGAAAGAGCCTCAGCCAAGAAGGGCAGGAGCGGGCGCTGCTGCTGCTGGCAGGTGGCCGAGACGGTCAAGATGCGTTCGGCCAAGCGCAAGCCAGCATCGCTGTGCGAGCCGAAGGAACCCTGGCGCCAGAGGACGGCTGGGCGCCAGGCGCGCTCGGCGGCGTTGTTGGTGGGCTCAAGGTCCTCGACGAAGAGGAAAGTCCAGAGGGCCGGCTCGTGGGCGCACAGATCGGTACAGAGCGCGTGGGCTTTGGTCCAGGCCGGGAGCTTGAGCCCCTCGCTCAGGAGGTCGGCGAAGGCGCTGCGCACGGGCCGCATCTCAGTCTGGAGGGTGGCGCGATCAAGGTCGCCCTGTTTGAAGCGGTGCCAGAGCGCAAAGAGCTGCGCCACCACCGCCAGGGCCTGCTTCCCCAGGCGGCCGTGGCGGCGGTCTGACTTCAGGCCACGAGGTCGCGCTTGAGGTGGGCCCAACAGAGTTGGCGCTGGCCCACAGGCAGGGTGCGGTAGGCACTGTAGCGGTCGGAGCCGACCAGGCCCTGGAAGCCCGCCCCCAGCAGGGCGTGCAAGGCACAGGCACCGCGGGTGCTAGCCAGAGCGAAGACACTCCGGTGACGGCCACCCACAGCCAGCGTTTCTGCCCCGCCTGCTTCTAACTGGTCTCGTCCAGGTTGGCACGCGCACTGCCGTGGAGGGCGGTCTGCGCCTCGGCATCGGGCCGCTCCAACGCGGCGCTGACCTGCTCGCAGGCGCCCCCCACACTCAGTGGAATGCCCCAGGCCGCCGCCAGCAGGCTGACCACCGCGCGCTGGCTCAGCCGGTAGCGCCCGCCGTTGAGCATTGCCACCAGCGCCGTCAACTGCGGTCCCAGCACCCCTGGCGCCACCGCTGCCGGCCGCTCGGCCTGCACCAGCGCGCGCACCCAGGACAGCGCACAGCTTGGTAGCGATGCTCCACCACCTCCGCGCGCACCGGCGGCAGTTCCCACCCCTGCTGGCGCAGCGGCGCTACCCCTTCCGCCGCGACTGGCGGCAAGCCGCACTCGCACGCCGGACAGGCCCCCGGCCAATGGTCTTCGATCCTGGTCAGCTCGTTCTCGGCCCCAAGCGCCCGCTGCGGCCCCGCGTGTCCTGGCTGCCCACCCCGTTTCCGTCCGCTGCTTGGCCGCGGCGGCACCGACGGCCCGTCCCACGAGGGGGGCCGTGACGAGTTCTGCGAACTCTGGTTCAAGCGCGCCTGCAGGCGCGCGACCTGCTCCCGCAGGCTGTGCCCCTGCGCTTCCAGCACGCTCACATAGGCCTCGACTTCAGGCTCCATGCGCTCCCGCAGCGCCTGCGGCAGTTCCGGCAGCTCGATCAGCTCGGCTGGCTCGCTCATACCTCCGAGTCTCCACACCTTTCCATTCTTGTCCACCCGACCCCTTCAAGGCGGGCCTGAACGATTACACAGGCAGTATGAAGAAACCTTCATAAAGGTAATATATCTCCGATGGCAACCTGAGGAAAGGCGCTGCTGCTGATATATGTCTGGAATAAAGCAGAAAAGCGGTGATGGCATAAAGCACCCCAAGTGTGAGCACACTAACTAAGCCGATCTTGAAGCGGTGAGGGTTTTTAATTAATTCTCTAAATCGTCTTCACTGGCTGAACGATAACTCCGAGAGGATACTTTAGGTATCTCATTTCTATATTCATTCAATTCCTTATCGAGGTCGTTAAAAGACCCTCGAGAGAATCGTCTTTCCTATAGAATTGGGTGGCGCGTGGGCGTATCATGCTCGCGGTGAACTCTAGCCTTGCCGGTGCATCGGGTTCCTTCTCCAACCGGAGGGTCCCCGCGCCAGTACCTCTATGCGTGAGGCAGTTGGGTCGAGTCATGACCGTCCGCAAGAAAAGCGTTCTCATCAGTATGGTGACGTTGTGTGGGCTGATCGTTGCGCTCTCGGTCGCCGCGCGCTTCATCGTGCTCCGCAGTTTCCTTGAGGTCGAGCGCCAGGAGACAGAGGCGAATCTCCAGCGCGTGCTCGACGCCCTCTCAAACGAGCTCGTGCAACTCAACCGTACGACCCGCGATTGGTCCGCCTGGGATGATAGCTACGCCTTCGTCGCCGGCGAACTGGACTCGTACGCCACGGCGAACCTCGCGGATGCCACGTTCGCGAACCTGCAGCTCAACCTGGTGGCTTTCGTCAACACGTCGGGTGATCTGATCTACGGCAATGTCTTTGATCTTGCGACCGAAGAATCGCGCCCGCTTCCGCAGAGCTTCCGAGCGCACCTCACGCCCAGCGATCTGCTCTTGAATCAACCAGATACTGAAAGCAGCCGCGTGGGTCTTCTCTCGCTGGCGGAAGGGCCCGTCTTGGTCGCCGCGCGGCCGATCGTGACGAGCGAGGGTAAAGGCCCAATCCGCGGCACCTTGATTTTCGGGCGCTTTCTTGACGCGGAGAAAGTCCAACAGCTGGCCGAAACCCTCCACTTGGCTCTCGCAATCTACCCATTCACTGATCCGGAGATACCTCTGGGAAACCTGGGGGCGCCGGTCTCAGGCGCCACCAGGGCACCGTTCCTCGTCCGGCCCTTGAGTGTGGATACGGTGGCCGGCTACACCGTGTTGAACGACCTCTATGGCCAGCCGAGTCTCGTGCTGCAAGTGGAGTCGCCACGCGCGGTCTACCAGCAGGGCCAACTCGGCCTGCGCTACTTTCTGCTGGCGTTGCTGGCGGCCGGGTTGGTCTTCAGCGTGGTCTTCCATGTCTCATTGGATCGGTGGGTACTTTCCAGGCTGGCGCACTCCCTCGCCTATCTCCGCGAGCGCGTCGGGCGCATCGCCGGCCATGACCTGGCGGCGCGCTTCGGAAGCGGCAGCGGGGACGAGCTGATGGACGTGGCACAGGCCATCAGCGATATGGTGGTGGTGCTGGAAGAAACGTTCAGCGAGCTGCAACAGAGTGAGGAGCGCTATGCCCTGGCCACGCGCGGGGCCAACGATGGCCTCTGGGACTGGGATCTGCAAACGAACCAGATCTACTACTCGACGCGCTGGAAGGCCATGCTCGGGTACAGTGAGGCTGAGATCGGTGACGAGCCGGATGAATGGTTCCGGCGAGTAGCGCCCGAGGACTCCGGACAGCTCTGGGCTGCTCTGAGCGCCCACCTCGAAGGCATCACCCACCACTTTGAACATGAATACCGGATTCTGCACAAAGGCGGGCAGTATCGCTGGGTGCTGGCTCGGGGCTTGGCAGTGCGTCCTGGGGACGGAAGCGCTACCAGGATGGCCGGCTCTCAGACCGACATCACGGAGCGGAAGCGCATGGAGGAGCAATTACTCCACGACGCCCTGCATGATGCTCTGACGGGATTGCCCAACCGAGTCCTCTTTCTGGATCGCCTGACCCAGGCGCTCGAGCGGGCCAAACGGCGGGAGGGCACCTCTTTCGCGGTCTTGTTCATGGACGTGGATCATTTCAAGCTCGTAAACGACAGCCTCGGGCACATATGGGGGGATGAGCTGTTGGTCGCGATCGCGCGGCGGCTGGAGGCTGTGCGACGCGCGGTGGATACCGTGGCGCGGCTGGGCGGTGACGAGTTTGTGATGCTCCTGGACGACCTCGAGGGGACCGCCGACGCGATCACGGTGGCGGAGCGGATCCACCAGGCATTGGGGCCACCGTTAGGTCTGGGCGGGCAGGAGGTGTTTGTCTCCGTTAGCATTGGGATCGTGCTCAGTACCGATGGCTTGGACGCGCCGGAAGACCTGCTCCGCGACGCCGACATCGCGATGTATCGGGCCAAAGCCCTGGGCAAGGCTCGCTCCCAGCTTTTCGATCCCACGATGCGCGATCACGTCGTCGCGCGCCTGCTCGTCGAGACTGATCTCCGCCGCGCCGTCGAACGGCAGGAGTTTCGCCTTCACTATCAGCCCATCCTCGCCCTGGCGAGCGGCAGGATCACCGGCTTCGAGGCCCTCGTGCGCTGGCAGCATCCGGAACGCGGGCTCCTGGCGCCCGGGGCATTCATCGCTGCCGCAGAGGAGAATGGCCTGATCGTGCCGATTGGGGAGTGGGTGTTGCGGGAAGCCTGCCGGCAACTGGCGCGATGGCAACAGGAGTTCGCCACTGATCCGCCGCTGACCATCAGTGTGAATCTCTCCAGCCGGCAACTCATGCGGCCTGACCTCGTGGAGCGGATCGACCAGATCGTGCAGGAGGCCGGCGTTGATCCGGCCACGCTCAAGCTCGAGATCACTGAAAGCATCGTGATGGACAACTACGAAAGGACAGCAAAGATCCTGTCAGATATCCGCTCCCGGGGTATCCAGATCTTCATGGATGACTTCGGAACCGGCTATTCGTCGTTAAGCTACCTGAGCCATTTCCCAATTCAGGCGATCAAGATTGATCGCTCGTTTGTCCAGGAGATGGTCAGCGATGGCAACCACCTGGAGATCGTGCGAACGATTCTGGTTCTGGCGCGGGAGCTTGACCTGAGCGTCCTGGCGGAGGGTGTCGAGACCCGGGAGCAGATGGACCAGCTTGTCGCGCTCGGGTGCGACTTGGTCCAGGGATACTTTATCTCGAAGCCGGTCGCTCCCGAGGAGGCTCAACGATTATTGGCGGCCGCACCGGTGGTGTCGTTGGATGATTGAGGGGGGCCTGTCCTTTTGATCATGAAGCTTTTTTTGACCGAGGCCTCTAGCGTTGGCCTTGTTCCTTGTCTACTGGTAACACTTTAGTTTCGTGAGCAGAGGACTGAGCTGCTCCCCGAAAACTGGACCAGATGATATGGTAGAGTCCTCTCGACAAGGGGAGGAACAGCATGCAGGTCAGCCAGTTTTCGCAGGCGCAGATCGTGGCAATCTTGCAGCAGGCCGAGCGCGGCGAGCAATCCATTGGCGCGATCTGTCGTGAACCTGGGATCGCGGAAGTTACCTGCTACCGCTGGCGCAAGAAGTAGGGTAGCATGACCGTTCCTGAAACGCAGCGGTTCCGCGAGCTGGAACAAGAGCATGCGCGCCTCAAGCGGCTGCTGGCTGAGCGCGATCTGGAAGTGGATGCGCGCAAGGAACTGCTGGCAAAACAAGGATACCCATCAGCGCGCGCCGCGCGGCGGTGCAGTTCTTGGTCCAACGTGGGCTGGCGCAACGGCGTGCCGGCCTGCTGGCCGGGGTGGCGTGTGCAACCTTCCCCGATCAAGCGCGACCTGACCGCAACGCTGACCTGGCTGGGGAAATTCAGGGCGTGGCGCAGCGGCATCCGCGCTCTGGCTATCGGCGGGTGTGGGCGCTGTTGCGACGTCGCGGTCGGCAGGTCAACAAAAAGCGCCTCCACCGACTGTGGAAACAGGCCAAGCTGCAGGTGCGCAAACCGAGCCGCAAACGGCGGCGTGAATCGGCAGCCCGCCCGCCGGTCCAGGCCACCCATCCCGGTCATGTCTGGACCTACGATTTCATTCATGATCACGGCACGAGTGGCACGAAACTCAAGGTGCTCACGGTGATGGACGAATTCACGCGCGAAGGGCTGGCGATCGAGGTCGCCCGTTCCATGCCGGCTCCCACCGTCCTGGCCGTCTTGAAGCGCCTGTTCGAGACGCACGGCGCCCCGCAGTTCTTGCGCTCCGACAATGGCCCCGAGTTCATTGCCGTGATCGTCCGTTCCTGGCTCGCGCTGCACCAGACCGTCACGCTCTACATCGAGCCTGGTTGTCCCTGGCAGAATGGCTTCGGTGAAAGCTTCAACGGCACCGTTCGCGATGAGTGTCTCAACCTGTATGCCTTCAACTCCGTGGCCGAGGCACGTTTGTACCTCGATGTCTTCCGACAGCAGTATTAATGAAGAGCGTCCGCACAGCAGCCTGGGTTATCGCACCCCGGCTGAATTCAAACGCGACTGGTTCAAAAGCCAGTCTTCATCCGATGGACTCTAACAGCTCCATTGGTCCAGATTTTGGGGAGCATGTCAGCTCGCACCTGGGTAGGGATCGCCGGTGTCACCGAAGTTGATTTGAAAGTCCAAGTCTCCCCGGCCGTCGGCCTCTTCCAAATCGACGAGACGCCGGCCGTCGGTGGAATTCGTCTCGTTGGTGGAGGTGCGGGTCTCGTCAATGTGCCAGATCAGTAATCCACACCCCGGTAAGCCGGCATCATAGCCCGTCTGCTGCCGGTTCTCCACCAGGAAATACTCGCCCGTCCCTGAACGACGACCGAAGCTCCAATCGATCCCTCCAGGATTGTCCCCCAGTTGAATGACCCGCGGGCTTGTCTCCACCTCTGGAATGAGGATGCCTGTTTCTGTACCACTTGCCTGATAGGGTGTTAGCCAGCCTTGATACCATTTGCTGAACGCGTCGGGATGGCTCGGCTTTGAGCCGAGGTAGCCCGTTGTCCGTAGCCAGAGACCATAGCCCATCACACTCCACGTGCCAACGCCGCTGGAACTGTAATCGCCGTCATAGAGGTCTGGCCAGTACAGATCATGCCCCATCTCATGGATCATGACACCGATCGTTGTCATGTGGCCGGGAGGATCATTGAGAGTACAATCTTGCTCCGCGAGGAGAGTATAGCCGCCCCCCACAGGGTAGTAACCGACGAGCTTGCCATCGACGATTGGCGCAGGAGGCCACGAGTTCCCGAACGCCCCTCGATGACTCCACAAGTTTGGAGTGCAGGCTAAGGCCGACCCGCCATAGCCGGTCCCATATCCTGCGGCGACAATCGTGATGTGAAGTTCGGTGGGGGTGATGTAACCGTTGCCATTCCTATCGTAGCTGGCAAAGTTGACGTAGGGATCGGCCGCGATGATGGCATCGTGGGCTAGCTGCCGCTCGGCATTCCCAGGACGTCCTCGCGTATCAGGGTGGTTGTAGCCAACGTTGACCCAGCCGACGATGCCGTCGTTCGCGACGCCATAGCTCTCAGCCGCTGGAAGTGAAGAGAAGCTGGCCGTACGAGCCTTCCTGGTAGTAGTGGGCGAGGCTATCGATGGTCCCGAAGAATCCGTCATGCCACTGCGCCGCGGTTGTTCCGACTGATGGCCGATCCGCGAACTCGACCAGGATCACCAGAGTGCTGTGCGTACCAGTATTGCCAGCCATGCCCGCTGGGGCCGATGAGAAGTCGGAGAGCTGCCACGCCTCCGCGACTCGTACATCCCGCAGGTGCTTCTGGATAGCCGTGGGCTGATCACGCGGTGGACGAAGCAAGCTTGGCACCAACCGCCCAGCAGCATCGCGGACAGCGTAATGCCAGAAGCTCGTGGTGTCGTCACGTAAAACCGTGTACCCGCCCGTCGTCTCATAGCCGTTGGCCCACTCGTCACCATAGGCTATGGCTTCAAAGGTCGTTCCGTCGGGTTGAACAAGCGTAACGACAAGGGGCGCGGCTGGCCCCGCTAGAACTGCTGTCGGCCACAAAAACATGAGAGCACACACGAGAGGAACCCACGGTCTCGCATGGCTCGTTGCGAATCGCCCTCGTTGCTTGATGTCGGCTCGCATGGGCTATCCCAAGTAGGAACGGTACTCTTTTTGGCCGCAAAGGTTGAGATACTGGCGCTGCTGACAGCACCCGCGTAGCGCCTTCTAGTGGACCTGAGAGCGGACCGTCTCTTCGGAGCGGCAACAGGGAAAAAGAGAGACCTGCTCATTCTCCTTCCACTATAAGTCTCTTCGGATTCGCTCATCAACGTTGCAAGGTGCCGAAAGATATCCTACAAATGTACCATAATGTGTTTGGCTTTGTGCGAGCCAACGTCAATTCAATCTTGTGGGGTCCCGTCGAGGGCTACCAGCCGAGATCGCCCCGCCATCCGAACCTGAAATTGCCACCTGTTCCATCGCGGTGCCTTGGTTTCAAAAAGCCAAGTATTGGAGGGAGTAAGATCAGCTCGCTGACTTGCACACCTCGATCTCTAGCTATCCGAGCGCATCTCGCGGTGCCGGGCAAAGATGTAACCAACGCTCACCCAAAGCTACCTGCAGCGCCTCGCCCCAGCCTTTTCCCCGCGCGAGGCGCCGAAGATGCCGCTAGTTTGTGGCGAATACTGAGTGCGACAACACGTCAAGCCGCGTGATCTCCGCCGCTTTGTAGACACTCAGCGTGGGGAGCAAGCGATGAGCAAGGCTCAGAGAGCATCGGGCTGCAGATCCTTGCGGATACCTGATTAGGTCGCTAATGTGCGGGGTTTGGCGAATTGGTACAAATGGCAGGCGCCGGTTTGTAGTGCGCGCTTCAGCGCGCTATTGCAAGTTTCCAATTGAACCAGACAATCGCTGACGGGAGCCGGGCGGGCAGGCAGCCCGGCGGTTGCCTGTCCTGGCCGGCCAGGCCAGGGAAACCGCGGCTGGAGGCCTCTGGCCGGACGTGGTCCTCCGGGCACACGGGGGCTCGGATTCAGGTGAAACGGGGCAACCGGGTGCACAACGAGCCGCTTGCCCTCCCGGAAGGCGATTTCGCCACCAGTGCCTCCTGTGCTTGCGGCCCGCGCCGAGAAATGCAAATGGTGCTACGGCGAACAGCGCGGCGGGCTATTTTCAGGAGAGCCCTCCATGCGTCAGGGCGCACAACGCAGGATGAAAATGTGCTAGAATGTCGGCCGAGTCGCGGCGGGCATCAAGGTCGGCCGATTGATGATGCCGAGAGCGTGAAGTGAGAGTCGGACCTGGATGCCGAACGGCACACCCCATTGTGGTCCCCCGGACAGCGGGGAAGCACGGACGGTAGGATCTTGATGGCCAGGGCCTCCTGCCCGCCGCTCCAGTGAAACGGAGGAGCGGATGCCAGTGAGAGGGACTCATGGTGCGGGCGTTGAGGTGCACACGAAGACGATCGTGGTCGGCTGCCTGACAGCGGGGCCGGATGGCACGGGGCGTCGCGAAACGCGAACCTTCGGGACGACGACCAGCGAGGTGGTGGCGGTGTCGGAGTGGCTGACGAGCCGGGGGATCACGCCTATCGCGATGGAAAGCACGGGTGAGGATTGGAAGCCGGTCTCCAACCTGCTGGCAGCCAACTGTGAAGTGCTGGGGGTGAAGGCGGCGCCTCGCAAGCACGTGCCAGGTCGCAAGACCGATGGCACGGATGCCGAATGGATCGCCGAGTTGTTGCGGCCCGGCCTGCTGCGCGCCAGCTTCATGCCCCCGCTGGCGCAACGAGCGCGGCGTGACTTGACCCGCCAACGGACGATCTTGGTTCAGGAACGGGCAGCAGGGGTCAATCGGCTGCAGAAAGGGTTGGAATGGGCCGACCTCAAACTGAGCGGGGTCGTCACCGACGTGGTCGGCGTGTCGGCGCGTGCGATGCTGGCCGCGATCGTGGATGGCCCGAGCGATGTGGCGCTCGTGGCGGAGCTGGCCCGCGGACGGGTGCGCCGCAAACGGGCGGAACGGGAACAGGCCTTGGACGGGCACGGGCCTGATCACCATCGCTGCTTGATGGCGCAGCCGGTGACCCACGTTGACTTCCGCGCTGACCAGATGGCGGCCTGCGACCCCCAGATCACCGCGCTGATCGAGGCCCAGTCGCCCCCGGCCGACCCACCGGCGGCGCGGGAAGCCCAGGCGCTGACGCCCGCCGCGCCTCCTGAGCCGACCCCCGACGTTGAAGGCGCCTGGCCGTGGGCAGAGGCGGTCGCGATTGGGGGCAGGATCCCTGGCAGTGGTCGCCGGGTGGCTGACATCATGGTCGCCGCAATCGGGACCGCTATGCGCCGTTTTCCCGCCGCCGCCCACCTCGCCAGGTGGGCCAAACTAGCCCCCGGCCACAACGAAAGGGCCGGCAAACGCCCTTCCGGTCGCATTGCCACCGGCCATCTCTGGTTGCGAAGCGCCTTGCTTCAGGCGGCTCAGGCCGCGGTCAACCGCCAAGACTCGTTCCTGGGCGCCTGCTCTCGCCGCCTGGTCGCCCGCCGTGGGGTCAAGCAAGCCCTTGTCGCCGTCGCCCAGAAGCGCTTGACCACCGCCTCCCCCCTGCTCTGCACGCGTGAGCACTCCCATGAGCGCGGTGCTGAATACCTTGATGAGCGCCGCACGCAACGGCGGGTCAATCGCTTACGCCACGATCTCGAGACACTCGGTTATACCGTCTCGCTCGAGCCTGTCGCCGCTTTGGTGGCGTAACCGTTCCGGGCCTTGCCTGTGGCCTTGCTTGCCCACTGCCCCGACCTATTTTCACGGTAGGATCAGTCCAGTGGGGGGAAGTTTCGAAATGCTAGCGCAATTCACAGCAGGCTCTGTGGCAGTCCTGATAGCGGCTTTCACTTTCTTGACAGTCAGCATTGCTGTCACCAAGCCAATGCCTTTTCGTGCAGCCTATATTGCGGTTGGATCTAAACAGAGGCGGGCACGTGAGTTGATTGAAGAAATGGCGTTGCGGAGCCGGTCGTCTTGATGCTTGCGAAGGAGTGTGATAGAGTGTCGGCGCGAACGTGACGCATCACTCGATTCGGCGCACCGGATCGACGCTTCAGGCTCCCGACGTGCCCCGCAAGACACCACTGCCACGCTGCGGCGGGAGCGCGGCCCGCTGCGGTGGGGGACTCAAAGAAATACACGGGGATAGGTGGGCAACCTCTGTGTTGTGGAGAGGCTTGTCCACTTTTTCTTTGGCGAGTCGGGACGCGGGGACGTTGCCGCACGTGCGAGCGGCGCCTCCCTGTTGTGAGGCTCCGTGGACTCGATGGGCTCTGCCGGTGAGAACGATCAGGCCGACTGGGGCGGTGGGATCCGCCTTGATGGTGGTGATGCCCCGGCGAGTCGGCAGAATCTCTCTTGCAGGGGATTATGACGGTTGAAGGCAGTATGATCTGCCAGGCCGGGAGTGTGCCGAGTCTTGTCGGTAGAAGAACGAGTTGGGCATCATGAAAACGCGACTCCCTACATTGCAGGAGATTGAAGAGTTGGTTGCCTTTCTGCCACGACTGTATCAGGAAGGATTTACCCCGATCAAACGATGGGGTGGCGGGGCGCAGGGAAAGGACGGGGTATTCACAATGCCCTGGCCCGAATACAACACAGTTGTTGAGGATTTTTTCCTGGTCGCTGCCAGTGAATGGTGGTGTGATTATGACTATCAGCCTGAAGAAGCAGGCCGGATGCTTGAGAATCAGGATGTTGTTAAGACCGCCTCCTTGTCTCAGATCAAGACAATGTTGACTTATTGTGTGCGGGGAGAGCGTTTCTGTGATGGGCATTGGGCCGCGATGATCGAAGGTGGTTATATTCGCCGCTTGCTTGAGCGGCTTGCTGAACTTGGATCAACAAATGCCCAACAAGGCGCTCCAGCGGAGTGCCTACCGCCCGCCGCTGAGCTTTGACGTCAGGCCTCTGTAGGAGCCCCCCGCGCCAACCTCGTGCGCTGAGGAATGCCCTACGCTCGCGGCAGACACTGGTAGGAACATGCCACCGTTGAAACTCGAAGACCTCCAACCCAACGCCGCCGTCCGTGGCATCCTGCCCGACGCCGCCGTCACCGTCGTGAGCGTCGAGTGGCACGGCTCGGATGCCCTGACCCTCGTCTATCGCGGGCCCACCGGCCGCGTGGCGGACGAGATCCTCTTCCGGCACGACGAGCCGCGCCTCGAGATCGTCGAGGCCGGGCGACCGTGGAGCTTCGATGGCGACGGTGCGCTCTTCCGCCTCGTCGCCGAGGCGCACCGCATCCGCCTCGCGCACCTCTTCGACCCGGTGCTCGCGGTCCACACCTCGCTCGTCGATCCGCTCCCGCACCAGATCACGGCGGTCTACGAGGCGATGCTGCCCCGCCAGCCGCTACGTTTCCTCCTCGCCGACGACCCCGGCGCGGGCAAGACGATCATGGCGGGGCTCCTCATCAAAGAGCTGATCGCGCGCGGCGACCTCCGGCGCTGCCTGATCGTCTGCCCCGGCAGCCTCGCCGAGCAGTGGCAGGACGAGCTGTACCGGCGCTTCCATCTGCCCTTCGAGATTCTGACCAACGACAAGCTCGAAGCCGCCCGCACCGGCAACTGGTTCCTCGAGAACGACCTCGCCATCGCCCGGCTCGACAAACTCGCGCGCAACGAGGAGGTGCAGGAGAAGCTCGCCGCTCCGGATTGCCGCTACGACCTCATCGTCTGCGACGAGGCGCACAAGCTCTCCGCCACCTTCTTCGGCGGCGAGGTGAAGTACACCAGGCGCTACCGGCTCGGCCAGCGCCTCTCGGGGCTCACGCGCCACTTCCTGCTGATGACCGCCACGCCCCACAACGGCAAAGAAGCGGACTTCCAGCTCTTCCTGGCGCTGCTCGACGGCGACCGCTTCGAGGGCCGGTTCCGCGATGGCGTGCACCAGGTCGACGTGTCCGACCTGATGCGCCGCATGGTGAAGGAGCGCCTGCTCACGTTCGACGGGCGACCGCTCTTCCCCGAGCGCATCGCCTACACGGTCCCCTACAAGCTCTCCGACGCCGAGGCTCGGGTCTATAAGGCGGTCACCGGCTACGTCCGCGAGGAATTCAACCGCGCCGAGGCGCTACAGAACGACAAACGCGCAGGCACAGTCGGCTTCGCGCTCACCATCCTGCAGCGGCGGCTGGCCTCGTCGCCAGAGGCGATCTACCAGTCGCTGCGCCGCCGCCGCGAGCGGCTGGAGAAGCGGCTGCGCGAGCTGGAACTCTGGCAGCGCGGCGCCGCGGCGCCCGCGGCGGACCTCGCCGGTCCCGTGCTCGAGGCCGACGACGTCGAGGATCTCGACGAGGCGCCCGAGAACGAGGTCGAGGCCACCGAGGAGGAGATCCTCGACCAGGCCACCGCCGCCGCGACGCTCGCCGAGTTGAAGATCGAGATTGCGACGCTCGCCCGGCTCGAAGCGCTCGCCGCCGAGGTCCGCCGCAGCGGTCAGGACACCAAGTGGCGCGAGCTCGCGACCCTGCTGGGCGAGATCTTCACGCCGGCCGGCCTCGGCGGCCGTGTGGCCGAGGAGCGCGTGCCCTACGGGGCGGGCCCGATCCCGCCGCCGATGCCGTCGCCACGGCAGAAGCTGGTCATCTTCACCGAGCACCGCGACACGCTTGCCTACCTGGAGCGCCAGATCGGCTCGCTGCTCGGCCGGCCTGCTGCGCTGGTCATGATCCACGGCGGCATGGGCCGGGAGGAGCGGCGCAAGGCGCAGGAGCGCTTCCTGCACGACCCCGAGGTGCAGGTGCTGCTGGCCACCGACGCCGCGGGCGAGGGTATCAACCTTCAGCGTGCGCACCTGATGGTGAACTACGACCTGCCCTGGAACCCCAACCGCCTGGAGCAACGCTTCGGGCGCATCCACCGCATCGGCCAGACCGAGGTCTGCCACCTGTGGAACCTGGTGGCCGACGAGACGCGCGAGGGCGACGTCTACCGCCGGCTGCTGGAGAAGCTCGAGGAGGCGCGCCAGGCGCTCGGCGGACAGGTCTTCGACGTGCTCGGCAAGCTCCAGTTCGAGGGCCGGCCACTCCGCGAGCTCCTCATCGAGGCCATCCGCTACGGCGACCAGCCCGAGGTGCGCGCGCGCCTGACCCGGGCCGTCGAATACGGCGTGGACCGCCCCCACCTGCAGGACCTCATCGAAGAGCGGGCGCTGGCCCACGACGTGATGGACGCGAGCCGCGTGGCGCGGGTGCGCGAGGAGATGGAGCGTGCCGAGGCGCGCCGCCTGCAGCCGCACTACATCGAATCGTTCTTCCTCGAGGCCTTCCGGCGCCTCGGCGGTACCATCCGCCAGCGCGAGCCGCGCCGCTACGAGGTGACACACGTGCCCGCGCCGGTGCGCAACCGCGACCGCCAGATCGGCGCGGGCGAGCCCGTCCTCCCGCGCTACGAGCGCATCGCCTTCGAGAAGGAGCTGATCGCGCCGCCGGGCCAGCCGCTGGCCGCCTTCGTCTGCCCCGGCTACCCACTCCTCGACGCGGTGCTCGACCTCACTTTGGAGCGCCACCGCGATCTCCTCAAGCGCGGCACGGTGCTGGTGGACGAGCGCGACCCGGGCACGAGCCCGCGCGTACTCTTCTTCCTCGAACACGCCATCCAGGATGCGAGCGTCCTGCCCTCGGGCGAGCGCCGCACCATCTCGCGGCGGCTGCTCTACGTCGAGCTGGACGGTGAGGGGCGCGCGCGCCACCTGCACTACGCGCCCTACCTCGACTACCGCCCGCTCGCGGAGGACGAACCTGTGATCGCCGACCTCCTCGCGCGCCCCGAGTCCGCCTGGATCGCCGGGAGCGCGGGCATCCTGCCCGCCAATCACCTCGAACAGCAGGTTGCCAATTACGCCATCGCGACCGTTGTGCCGGAGCACATCGCCGAGGTGCGCGACCGGCGGCTGGCGTGGATCACGAAGACCCGCGCCGCGGTGAAGGACCGGCTGACCAAAGAGATCGCCTACTGGGACCACCGCGCCGAGGAGCTCAAGCTCCAGGAGCAGGCCGGCAAGGCCGGCGCGCGGCTCAACTCCCAGGAGGCCCGCCGCCGCGCCGACGACCTACAGGCGCGGCTGGTGAAACGGCTGACCGAGCTGGACCGCGAGGCGCAGATCGCGGCGCTGCCGCCGGTGGTCCTGGGCGGCCTCGTAGTCGTTCCACTCGGGCTGATTGCCGCCATGACCGGCCGCCCGCTCCCCATGCCTGCACATCCCGCCGACACCCAGGCCAGCGCCGCCCGTGCCCGCGCCATCGTGATGGAGGTCGAGCGCCGGTTCGGCTTCGAGCCCACGGACCGCGAGTTCGAGCAGCTCGGCTACGACATCGAGAGCCGCGACCCCACCACCGGCAGGCTGCGCTTCATCGAGGTCAAGGGCCGCATCTCCGGCGCGGAGACCGTCACGGTGACGAAGAACGAGATCCTCACCAGCCTCAACAAGCCCGACGATTTCATCCTGGCGCTGGTCGAGTTCCTGGACGGTGATGCCCATCGCGTCCACTACCTGCGCCGCCCCTTCCGTCGCGAGCCCGACTTCGGCGTGACGAGCGTCAACTACGACTTTGCCGAGCTGCTCGCGCGGGCGGGGGCGCCGCGATGACCACGCCGGAGGTGGGGTGTGGAGGATGGGATGTGGGGATAGGGGCCGGTCCGCGCCATCAATCCTACCTCTCACCTTCCACATTCTACCTCCCTCATGCCACATTCGACACGCGACATGCGAGGTGGGAGATAAGGTATCCTTCGGAAGGGACAAGCAACAGGAGAATTGCGTGAGACAAGCAAGCATTACGCAATTCACACGTAATTCGCACACAATTCAGACGCAATTCCGATCCGGCACTCGCCAGACAGCTTTTATTTCTTCGGCCTCGTACTGGGGTCATCCGTCCCCTATGGCTCAGAGATGTTCCTGTGAGCCATAGATGAGCCATAGATGCGCTATAGATGAGCCAAATACACGCAATTAACGTCGAAGCGGATAGCTTGGGTCATGGCCGACGCCGCGTCTGGTTCCCGGCCGGCCAAAAACCCAATTCGACCCAATGAAAACGCAATTCCGACCCAATTCCGTCCTGAAGTGCCA
Organism: Ardenticatenaceae bacterium; assembly: GCA_027493995.1. Classification (GTDB taxonomy): domain Bacteria; phylum Chloroflexota; class Anaerolineae; order Ardenticatenales; family Ardenticatenaceae; genus DOUV01. Next base: position 4,775,781 of record JAOSJS010000001.1, read on the forward strand.
GTCTGGGAAGGTTCTTGGCCACACCTCTTTTGGGGCGGAAGGCGAGGGTACACCCAATGAAGCACCGCAAAAAACTCATCGAAGTCGCCCTCCCCCTCGACGCAATCAACAAGGCCAGCGCGCGCGAGAAGTCGATCCGCCACGGCCACCCCAGCACGCTGCACCTCTGGTGGGCACGCCGGCCGCTGGCGGCGGCGCGGGCGGTGATCTTCGCGCAGATGGTGGACGACCCCTCCGCCAACCCCGACCTGTTCCCCAGCGAGAGGGCGCAGGAGAAGGAGCGCGAGCGCCTGTTCCGCATCATCGAAGACCTGGTCAAGTGGGAGAACACGACCAACGAGGCGGTGCTGCAGCAGGCGCGCGACGAGATCTGGCAGAGTTGGCGGCGCGCCTGCGCCGAGAACGCCGACCTCCCACGCGCGAAAGGGCTGTTCGACCGCTACAAGCTCCCCGCCTTCCACGACCCCTTCGCCGGCGGCGGGGCGCTGCCGCTGGAGGCGCAGCGGCTTGGGCTGGAGGCCTACGCCAGCGACCTCAATCCGGTCGCGGTGCTCATCTGCAAAGCGATGATCGAGATCCCGCCCAGGTTCGCCGGGAAGCCGCCGATGAACCCTGCGGCCGGCCGCGAGAAGACGCTGATCGCGAAGCAGTGGAAGGGCGCGCAGGGGCTGGCCGAGGACGTGCGCTACTACGGCCGGTGGATGCGCGACGAGGCCGAGAAGCGCATCGGCCACCTCTACCCGAAGATCGAGATCACCGCCGAGACGGCGAAGGAGCGGCCGGACCTGAAGAAGTACGTGGGCCAGAAGCTCACCGTGATCGCCTGGCTCTGGGCGCGCTCGGTCAAGAGCCCCAACCCGGCCTTCGCGAATGTAGATGTGCCGCTCGTCTCGACCTTCATGCTCTCGACCAAGAAGGGCAAGGAGGCCTACGTCGAGCCGATAATCCTGGGAGCGTGGGCGTCCCGCCCGCATGCAGGCGAGACGCCTGGGACCCAGGGCTACCGCTTCACGGTGAAGGTAGGCAAGCCGAAGAATGCGGAAGCGGCGAAGAGCGGGACCAAGCTCGCGCGCGGTGCGAACTTCAAGTGCCTGATGTCCGGCTCGCCGATTTCCCCGGACTACATCAAGGCCGAGGGACGGGCCGGGCGTATGGGTGCGCGGCTGATGGCGATTGTGGCTGAGGGCGAACGCGGGCGGGTCTATCTCGCGCCGACATCGGAGCACGAGGCAGCGGCACGAAAGGCAAAACCGGAGTGGAAGCCGGAATCCGCGTTGCCAGACGACCCACGCAACTTCTGGACGGTGCAGTACGGCCTCACGACCTACGGCGACCTCTTCACCCCGCGGCAACTGGTGGCGCTGACCACCTTCTCCGACCTGGTGGGCGAAGCGATGGAGCGCATCCGGCGCGACGCGGTCGCTGCTGGCCTGCCCGACGACGGCAAGCCCTTGCGCACTGGCGGCACCGGCGCCACGGCGTATGCGGAGGCGATAGCCACCTACTGCGGGTTGGCCGTCAGCAAGGCGGCAGACTACAGTTCGTCCCTCGTCGTCTGGAGTCCCAGCCGCGACCAAGCCAAGAGCACTTTCGCACGCCAAGCCCTTCCGATGGTATGGGACTACGCCGAGGTAAACCCGCTGGCAGGAGCAGCTGGCGATGTCACCGTGTCGTTATCCGGCATAGCTAGAGTGATCGGCGACTGCTCTGCATTGAAAGTCGGAATCATCACTCAGGAAGACGCACGCACGCAGATGGTCGCGGCCGGCATGACCGTCTCAACTGACCCGCCCTACTACGACAACATCGGCTACGCAGACCTATCTGACTTTTTCTACGTCTGGCTACGCCGCTCGCTGCGGTCGGTTTTTCCCGACCTCTTCGCCACACTCGCCGTGCCCAAAGCCGAGGAACTTGTGGCAATGCCGTACCGCCACGGGAGCAAAGATTCTGCCGAGAAATTCTTCCTCGACGGCATGAGGCAGGCAATGCACCGCCTGGCTGAGCAGGCACACCCCGCCTTCCCCGTCACCATCTACTACGCCTTCAAGCAGTCCGAGAGCAAGAGCAAGGCGGGCACCGCCAGCACCGGTTGGGAGACCTTCCTCGACGCGGTAATCCGCGCCGGCTTCGCCATCAGCGGCACCTGGCCGATACGCACGGAGCGCAGCGCTCGCTCGATCAGCATCGATACCAATGCCCTCGCCTCCAGCATCGTCCTCGTCTGCCGCCCACACGCCGCCGATGCGCCCACCGCCACGCGGCGCGAATTCGTCGCCGCGCTCAAGCGCGAGCTACCCGAGGCGCTGCGCCTCTTGCAGGCCGGCAACATCGCCCCCGTGGACCTGGCGCAGGCCGCCATCGGCCCGGGCATGGCAGTCTTCACCCGCTACGCCAGCGTGCTCGATACGCAGGGCACCCCGATGAGCGTGCGCGAGGCGCTGGCGCTCATCAACCAGATCCTCGACGAGGTGCTGGCCGAGCAGGAGGGCGACTTCGACGCCGACAGCCGCTGGGCGCTGGCCTGGTTCGAGCAGGTCGGTTTTCACGACGACCCCTTCGGGGTGGCCGAGACGCTCAGCAAGGCCAAGAACACCAGCGTAGCCGGCCTCGAGCAGGCCGGCATCTTGAAGTCGAGCCGCGGCAAGGTGCGGCTCCTTCGGCCCGAGGAACTGCCCGCCGACTGGGACCCGGTCAAGGACCCGCGCCTCACCGCCTGGGAGATCGTCCACCACCTGATCCGCGTGCTGGAGAGCGGCGGCGAAAGCGCGGCGGCGGACCTCGTCGCCAGGCTCGGCGCCAGAGCCGAGGTTGCCCGCGAGCTGGCCTACCGCCTCTACACCCTCTGCGAGCGCAAGAAGCGCGCGGCCGAGGCGCTGGCCTACAACAGCCTCGTCCAGAGCTGGCCCGAGATCGCCCGCTTGGCGCGCGAACCGGGCATGCGGAGAGCCGAGCAGGCGGCGCTGTTCGAGTAGACCGAGGAGACGGGGGCTCGCGTAGGGTGGTTGGTGGAGCGCGGGAGCAGGACCTAACCCCCCGGCCCCCTTCCCTACGAGGGAAGGGGGAGGCAGTTGCGAGTGCCGGCTGTGGCGTCCCCAACGGTGACGACCCTGGCCTCCTTTCTCAGGAGGGAAGGGGGAGGCGGTTGCGGCTAGGCACTGCGAGGTCGCCCACATTTATCAGCCCGCCCCTTTCCGATGGGGAGAGGGGGCAGCGGAGTTCCGGGGGTTGGCAACAAACGGTCTGGCTCCCCTCCCCGTGTCGGGGAGGGGGGGAGGGGTCCTAAAAATGCCCGCAAAGCACGTCGTCGTCGGCCAGACGGTTGACCCGCAAAAGCAACAACGAGCCAAGGAACTGCGCCGGACCATGACACCAGCGGAGGCCGCCCTCTGGCAACAGTTGCGCGGCAATCGGCTCAATGGGCTGCACTTCCGGCGGCAGCAAGTAATCGATGGTCTGATTGTTGACTTCTACTGCCATGCCGCTGGCGTTGTCGTTGAGGTCGATGGCACCGTGCACCTCCAGCAAGTTGAACAGGATGCTGATCGCGATGCGATCTTGAGCGCGCGTGGTCTCCGCGTGATTCGGGTGACCAACGAGGAGGTTCTCAACAACCTCCCGGTCGTGCTGCACCGGATCGCTGAGGCGTGTGAGGGCAGGACCTAACCCCCCGGCCCCCTTCCCTACAAGGGAAGGGGGAGTCATCCTCAGCCGGCTCCCCTCCCCGTATCGGGGAGGGGCTGGGGAGGGGTTCTATCCCCCAACGCGCGCGTACACTCGAGGAGAACAAACAGCATGGCTATTACCAATCAGGACCGCGTCGGCAAGGGGCTGGACCTGCTCCGCGCCGGGCTGGCCCCCTTCGTCGAACGCGAGGTGCAGGCCGCGGCCCGCTCTGGCGGGCTGAGCCATGAGACCATCCGCCGCTTCGCCGATGACCCCCGCCTCGCGGACCGGCCGATCGCCGACTGGGACGCGGCGGCGCTGCTCAAGCTCATGTGGGACGCGTGGAACGAGGTCTTCCGCCAGACCCTGGGCTTTGCCGAGCGCAGCCTCGTGAGCGAGCTGCGCGAGGTGCGCAACCAGTGGGCCCACCAGGACCCCTTCTCCAGCGACGACGCCGACCGGGCGCTCGACTCGATGGCGCGGCTGCTCACCGCCGTCTCGGCGCCGCAGGCCGACGAGGTGGGCCGGATGAAGATGGAGCTGCGCCGGCTGGTCTTCGACGAGCAGGTCCGCAGCGAGAAGCGCAAGGCCGGTGGCTCGCTGATCGAGGCGGCCGCGGCCGGCGCGCTCAAGCCCTGGCGCGAGGTGGTGACGCCCCACCCCGACGTGGCCAGCGGCCGCTACCAGCAGGCGGAGTTCGCCGCCGACCTCTGGCAGGTGCACCTGCGCGAGGGCTCGGACGAATACCGCGATCCCCAGGAGTTCTTCCGCCGTACCTTCCTCACCGAGAGCCTGAAGCGCCTGCTGGTGGGCGCGGTGCAGCGCCTCTCGGGCCGGGGCGGCGACCCGGTGGTGCAGCTCCAGACCAACTTCGGCGGCGGCAAGACCCACTCGATGCTGGCGCTCTACCACCTCTTCGCCGGGGTGAGCCCGAGCGAGCTGCCCGGCGTGGACACGCTGCTGGCCCAGGCGGGGGTGACCCGCCTGCCCGCGGTGCGGCGGGTGGTGCTGGTGGGCAACAAGATCTCACCCGGCAATCCCGTCACCAAGCCCGACGGCACGGTGGTGCGCACGCTCTGGGGCGAGCTGGCCTGGCAGCTCGGCGGCACGCAGGCGTTCGCGCGCATCGCCCGGGACGACGAGCACGCCACCAGCCCCGGCGACGCCCTGCGCGAGCTCTTCAAGGCCTACGGCCCATGCCTGATCCTGATCGATGAGTGGGTGGCCTACGCGCGCCAGCTCCACGACCAGAGCGATCTGCCTGCCGGCAGCTTCGAGACCCAGTTCACCTTCGCCCAGGCCCTCACCGAGTCGGCCAAGGCCGCGGGCAACTGCCTGCTCGTCATCTCGCTGCCGGCCTCCGACACCGCCGGCTCCCCGCACACCCAGGCCGACGACGTGGAGGTCGGCGGTATCCGCGGGCGCGAGGCGCTCGACCGGCTGCGCAACGTGGTCGGGCGCGTCGAGTCGTCCTGGCGGCCGGCGACCGCCGAGGAGGGTTTTGAGATCGTGCGGCGGCGGCTCTTCGAGCCACTGGCCGGGCCGAAGGCCTTCAAGCAGCGCGACGTGACCGCGCGCGCCTTCGCCGATCTCTACCGCGCCCAGAGCGCCGAGTTCCCGCCGGAGTGCCGCGACCGCGACTACGAGCAGCGCATCCAGGCGGCCTATCCGATCCACCCCGAGATTTTCGACCGGCTCTACACCGACTGGTCCACCCTCGTGAAGTTCCAGCGCACGCGCGGGGTGCTGCGCCTGATGGCGGCGGTGATCCACAGCCTGTGGGAGAAGGGCGACAAGAACCCGCTAATCCTCCCATCCACGATCCCGATCGACGACGCGCGCGTGCAGTTCGAGCTGACCCGCTACCTCTCGGACAACTGGGTGCCGATCATCGCCAGGGACGTGGACGGCCCGAGCTCGCTGCCGCTCAAGATCGACGGCGAGGTGCCCAACCTGGGCAAGCTGTCGGCGACGCGCCGCGTGGCCCGGACCATCTACCTCGGCTCGGCGCCCACGGCGGCCGCGGCGCACCGCGGGCTCGAGGACCGGCGCATCAAGCTCGGCTGCGTGCTGCCGGGCGAGTCACCGGCGCTCTTCGGCGATGCCCTGCGCCGGCTGGCGGCCACGGGCACCTATCTCTACCAGGACGGGCCGCGCTTCTGGTACGCGACCCAGCCGACCGTCACGAAGCTGGCCGAGGACCGCGCCGAGCAGCTCAAGCGCGATCCCGACAAGGCGGCGCAGGAGCTGGACGAGCGACTGCGCGCCGACCTGCGCCAGATGGGCGACTTCGCGCGCCTCCATGCCCTGCCCCGCTCGGGTGCCGACGTGCCGGACGACCTCGACGCGCGGCTGGTGGTGCTGCCTGCCGAGCACCCCTACAGCAGGGAGCCCGGCAACGCGGCCGAGACCGCCGCGCGGGCGATCCTCGAATCGCGTGGCAGCGCCCCGCGCCTCTTCCGCAACACGCTGGTCTTCCTCGCCGCCGACAAGCTGCGCCTGCAGGACCTCGACGAGGCGCTGCGCAAGTTCCTGGCGTGGGAGTCGATCCTGGCCGAGAAGGAGCCGCTCAACCTCGACCCGCATCAGGTGCGGCAGGCCGAGATCCAGAAGCAGGCTGCGGACGGCACGGTGACGGCCCGCCTGCCCGAGACCTACCAGTGGCTCCTGGTGCCGGAGCAGGCGACTCCGCAGGCGCCGATCACCTGGGAGGCGATCCGGCTCGCCGGCAGTGGCCCGCTGGCCGCGCGGGCCAGCAAGCGGCTACGGAGCGATGAGCTCCTGGTGATATCGCTCGGGGCGACGATCCTGCGCAAGCACCTGGACGACGTGCCGCTCTGGCGCGGCGATCACGTCGCGATCAAGCAGCTCGTGGAGGACTTCGCGCGCTACCTCTACCTGCCGCGCCTGGCCGGCCCCGCCGTGCTGGTGCAGGCCATCCGCGACGGCCTGGCGCTGCTCACCTGGCAGGCGGACACCTTCGCCTATGCCGAGAGCTACGACGAGGGCGCGGCGCGCTACCGCGGCGTGCGCGGCGGGCAGCTCGTCACGGTGACGCCGGAGAGCAGCGGGCTGCTGGTCAAGCCAGACATCGCGCGTCATCAGCTCGACACCGAGGTGCCACCGGCCGTCCCCTCAGACGGCGACGCCGCCCCACCCGGGGCCGGCCTGGTCGCCGGTTGGTCCGGGGCCGCGCCGGCCAGGGAAACAGGCACCGCCGTCGCGACGACCGGCCCCGCGGCGCCCGTGCCGCGCCGCTTCTATGGCACCGTCCGCCTCGACCCGGCCCGCGCTGGCCGCGACGCCAGCCGCATCGCCGAAGAGGTGATCGCCCATCTGGCGGGCCAGGTCGGCGCGGCGGTGACGGTCACGCTCGAGATCGAGGCATCGCTCCCGGAGGGCGCCTCGGATCAGCTCGTCCGGATCGTGACGGAGAACAGCCGTACCTTGAAGTTCACCAGCCACGGGTTCGAGAGCGAGTAGCGCGGGGGCGGCGCGCCGGGGCATGGAGAGACGGGCGCCTCACAAGCCGATGACGCTGACGGTTCCCTTCGCCGCCCGCCGCCTGTCCGACTCAGGCGTACTGCTGTGCCGGCAGGCGTGTCAGTTACGTTCTGTCCGAGCTGAGAATAGCGAGAAACGCAGCAGGAGAGAGAATATAGATACCCTGATATGTTTTCAAGTCTAAAAGGTCTTTATCACCGCTGACAATATATTCTGCACCACCCTCAAGAGAACACTCAAGAAACTTATTGTCGTCAGGGTCTCTATTAATAACCATTAATTTTTGTTTTGGCTCCACAATGTGGGCAAATCCCCTTATATCATCAATGGTTTCGCTTACCTGCTCATCTAACAATTGATGGCGTTTGCGAATATGGGGATAGCGTAATACTCGCTGATATTCAGCAAGAATTGCCTCTGATACGACGATATCAAAGGCTCCCTGTCTCCATAAGTCAAACACCTGTGTTACGGTGCCGTGGGGCCTCAGGTGACGGCTCACAAATACATTCGTATCGATAACCACCCTCATGGTTATGATTGCTCTTGTCTTTGTGCCCGAACAGCCTGGACTGCCTCATTCGCAATTCTCATTGCTTCTTCTTCTGACAACTCCTCGTACTTCTGCGAGGTTTCAGCAGCTTCTTGGATTCGTGTAAAAAAAGCCTCCCGACGACGTTTCCATTGTTGGTACATTTCAATAGGAACGACGGCCGCAATTGCTTCGCCATGCCGTTCAATCACGACCTTATCGCCCCTGGCTACGACGTCTTGGAGGATTCGGCCGAACTTGCGTCGCGCCTCAAAAGCGCCCATTTTCTTTTCCATGATTTTCATCAGCCTCATAGGAATGCTAGATAGTTTGTGTAGATTACGCTATTATTGCACATAGCGCAATAGTCTGTCAAGAAAACGGGAAAAAGTCCTCCGCTCATAACGCGTGTTCCTGTAATGCTTTGCGTTGGGCCTTCTGTAGTATTAGAACGGCTTATAGGAAGCGGGCGCCGGTGATGAGCCGGCGCCCGCTCTTGCGGCGGTCACGGTCACGCTCGAGATCGAGCCGACGCTTCCGGAGGGCGCCTCGGATCAGCTCGTCCGGATCGTGACGGAGAACAGCCGTACCTTGAAGTTCACCAGCCACGGGTTCGAGAGCGAGTAGCGCGGGGGCGGCGCGCCGGGGCATGGAGAGACGGGCGCCTTCGGTGCCCGCGGCCTATCGGCGATCTGTTGGGCCCTTAGGACGCGAGCCATCAAGGGCAAAGGTTATGATCGGGGTGTAGCCGGGAAGGCCAGAAGCGTCGCTCATGGGGTCGAGTCTCCGATGGGCTGGTGGCGATGGTGGCCGATTGTACCCCAGGGGGGCGACCGCCTCAATCCCCTTCCCCCGACACGATGTGGTCGTGCAGCAGGCGCTCGAAGGTGTCGTCGGGGAGCTCGTCGAGGGTGTGCACGACGCGATCGGCCGGGAGGGTGGCGTGAGAGGAGCGCACGCCGATCGCGCGCATGCCGGCGCGGTGGGCGGCTTCGACCCCGGCAGGGGCATCTTCAACCACGATGCAGCGCGCCAGGGGCACGCCCAGTTTGGCGGCGGCGATCAGGAACACCTGTGGATCGGGCTTGCCGCGCTGGACGTCTTCGGCGGCCACGATTGCATCGAAGGCTCCTGTGATGCCAAGCACTTCGAGGATCACCTCGATGTTGAGCCGCGGCGCAGACGAGGCGACGGCCTGGCGCCACCCGCCGGCGTGCAACCGGGTCAGCCAGCGTTTGACTCCGGGAAGGAGTTCGACCCCGTGGGCTCGCACGAGCTCTCGGTAGCGCGCCTCCTTCGCACCGCCGATGCGCTCGACCTCGCTCGTGGGGAAGTCTGGCCCGAAGTACCCGCGCAGCACGGCATCGTTGCGGCGGCCGAAGGACTCGGCAAAACGCTCGCGGGTCAGTTTGAAGCCTTCAGCGGCCAGGACATCCCTCCAAGACTGCAGATGGTACCCGGCCGAGTCGATGAGGGTCCCATCTAGATCCCACAGCACGCCACGAGTTTGATCGGCCATTCGTTCATCCCCAGGTCTACTTCTATGCAGCTTTTTGGCCGCCAGCGGCGGGAGAGGACCTGTTGGCCCGATCCTCCCTGACTAACGAGATCCTGTTGGCGAATTGGGGGTTGGAGTGCACGCTATTGCACGTTTCCAATTGAACCTGACCATCGCTGTCCGGAGCCGGGCGATTGAAATCGCGGCTGGGGGCCGGTGGCCGGGCGTGCCCCGCCGGGCACGCGGTGTGTCAGCGTAGCTTGGAAAAGGGCAAGCGCAACTTAAGAACGATTGCAATTATGCGGGAAGGGCTACAATCCAGTCGGCTTCAGCCGACTTTGGCTATCAGCCCTGGAATTCATTCCTGGGCGGCCGGGCGGTTGCTCCGGGCATACGCACAGTGTGTCAGATTCATTTGGAAAGGCACAACAGTGCGCACGACGAGCCCCTCGTCCGCCCTGGAGACGATTTCGCCACCAGGATCTAACAAGGGGTGGAGTCACGTCATTGTGACTCCACCCCACGTCATAAGTGTAGCACGCCTGACCACCAGCTCCAATTTCGGACCGAACGGTCGCGCCCTCGGCGCCCGACACCCACGAGATGGCCCGATTCTTGAAGATTTTGAGGAAGAATGCTTGACAGAACTTTCAACTCTTCTTAAACTGGCCCTACTACACTGTCTCCGGTGTACAGTGTTGACCCCCGTTGGTCCCGCACGTAGCCTAATCGTCCTTCCCTGTTGTGTTGAGTGGCTCCTGATAGATTCACGGCAGCTTTCCCTGCGGACTGTGGGAAGGTTCGCGCCGTCGTCTCGTGGAGCAGCTTGCCCCATGCTCTAAGTCCTCGCTCGAGTGAGCAGGGATCGAACAGTATGCCATGAACTGGAAGCAATGATGAGACAAACCACTCTTTCCGAGACACAAGCCCGTTCGTCGCCTGTTGCGAGCAAGAAAACCTGGAAGAAAGTCAAAGCGACTCTTGAGGCGTACCTCTATCTGGCACCAACCCTCATCATCCTGACGCTCTTTGTCTTCATTCCGGTCTTCACCTCGTTTACACTCAGTCTGCACCGAACGGCCCCCTTTGGAAATCGCCAGATCTTCGTGGGGATGGGCAACTACAGCCGGCTGGTGACCGACCCCGATTACTGGAACAGCATCCGGGTGACGTTGCTCTTTGCCCTGGGGACGGTCCCGACAGGCCTGGTATTGGCTGTACTGCTGGCGGTTGCGCTGGCCTATCCCCTCAGACACCTCTCCGCCCTGCATCGCCTGTTGATCTTTGTCCCGGTGGTCATCAGTAGTGCCGTGGCCGCTGTGCTCTTCAAGTGGCTCTACCACCCGGTCGTCGGCTACATCAACTACTGGCTCGGGCTGGTTGGCATCGCGGGGCCAAACTGGCTTGCGTCCAAGGGATGGACGCTGGTCGCGGTGACCATCACCACGGTCTGGAAAGAGTTGGGCTTCAACGTGATCATCGCGCTGGCCGGGGTCCAAAACATTGACAAGAGCTACTACGACGCTGCGAAGGTGGACGGTGCGAACGCCTGGCACCGTTTTCGATACGTGACCCTGCCGCTGTTGTCGCCAACGCTCTTCTTCCTGCTCGTTATTAACATCATCCACAGTTTTGAGGCCTTCGGGCAGATCCATGTCCTGACGGAAGGTGGTCCGGGTCAAGCAACAAACACGCTGGTCTACTCAATCTTTTACGATGCCTTTGTGGGGACGCCCCAACGCGGGTATGCCTCGGCGCAGGCCTACTTGCTGGCTCTGATGGTGGTGGCGATGTCGTTCGCCCAGTTCGGCTTTCTGGGGAGAAAGGTACATTATCAATAATGGCTGCAACATCAGAAAGAAGGACGAGCTCGTCGCGCCGGATCGAGGAGATCGGGCTGCAAATCCTCTTGCTTGGCATTGGCCTCGTCATTGCTATGCCGATCATCGTCGCCTTCTTCACCAGCTTTAAACTACCGCAGCAGGTGATCACCTATCCGCCCAAGTTGATCCCTTCCCAATGGACCTTCGCCAACTATGTCAGCGCCTGGCATAGTAATCCGTTTGGGCGCTTTCTGCTCAACAGCTTCATCCAATCGGGGGTGATCACGGTTGGCCAGGTACTCTTCAGCATCTTAGCCGCCTACGCCTTTGCGGTCTTGGACTTTCCTGGCCGGAATCTGCTGTTCTACCTGATTTTGGGCAGTTTGATGGTGCCCTTCGAGTTGGTGGTGATTCCCAATTTTCAATTTGTCAGCGGTCTTGGATGGGCCAACACCTATGCCGGTTTGACGGTCCCGTTCCTCGCCAGTGCCTTTGGGGTCTTCTTGCTCCGCCAGTTCTTCCTCACTCTCCCCAAAGCGTTGCATGATGCCGCCCTCATTGACGGTGCCAGCAACTGGCGCTTCCTCTGGCAGATTTTGGTGCCATTGAGCAGCGGCGGCATCGGTGCGTTCGCCATCTTTGCCTTCCTGAGCGCCTGGAATCAGTATCTGTGGCCCCTCCTGATTACCGATCAAGTCGAGATGCGGACTATCCAGATCGGCATTCGCTACTTCATGACCAACGTGGAACGCGGGGCCGATTGGGGCGCCGTCATGGCCGGCGCCGTGATCGCGATTCTCCCCACGTTGGCTGCTTTTCTCGTCGCTCAAAAACAGCTTGTCGAGAGCATCGCCATGACGGGGCTCAAGGGTTAATCGCGCACTCATCAGGGCGCGACCCCAGGGCGTCGCGTCACCTGTTGCGCTCCTATCGAGATCATCTGCATCGAGTGGGTGAGGGTACTGGTCTCGCCCACCCGGTACACCTTATTTCGCTTTGAGCGCGCCGTTCACCCTTATCTCACACTCAGGAGAAGAAGAGATGCAACGTACGTTCAAGTTTGTCTCGGTGATGCTTCTGCTCACCCTGGTGTTGACGGCCTGTGGCCAGGGCGCTGCCCCGACCGCGACGCCGGCAGCGCCGGCCCAGGCCCCGGCCCCCACGCAGGCGCAGGCCCCGGCCCCTACCGCCGGTGCGATCATGACTCCCACGCCGGAACCGGCGGCAGCAGCCGCCACAACTGCTCCCACTGAGGGAAAGATAACGTTGGAGTTCTGGCACGCCATGGGAGGGAACCTGGGCGAGTTGGTCAATGCCCTCGTCCAGCGTTTCAATGAGAGCCAGGATCGCATTGTCGTCAACGCCACCTACCAGGGCAGCTACGACGACACCTACAATGCGCTGCTGGCGTCTTTCGACACGAACAGCGAGCCGAACATCATTCAGAACTTCGACCTGGCGACTCAGACGATGATCGACACCGGGCGCATCATCCCGGTGTACAAACTCATGCAGGCCGACAACTACGATCCGAGCGTCTTCGTGCCAGCCGTGCGCGATTACTACTCGACTGAGGATGGTATGGTGGCGTTGGCGTTCAACAGTAGCACGCCGCTCATTTACTACAACGCTGATATGTTCGAACAGGCCGGTGTGGATGCACCCAAACCGGAGTGGACCTTCAGCGACTTCAAAGCTACCTGCGACAAGCTCATGCAGGCCAAGGTCGCTCCCTACTGCTTCACCTATGGTCAGGTCGGCTGGTACTTCGAGCAGATGCTGGCCAACAGCAGCGGTCTCTACTTCAACGAGAACAACGGCCGCACAGGCCGCACGACCGAAGTCCTCTTCAATAAGGATCAGGGCGTCGAGGTCTTCACCTTCCTCACCGACCTGATCAAGGACGGCTACTCCCCGAACCTCGGCAACACGTGGACGGAGACCGATAGCACCTTCACCACCAGGCAGGCTGCGATGGAGATAGATTCCACGTCCGATGTCTCCATCATCGAGAAGAGTGAATTCAACGTCGGGACGGCGTACATCCCGCACAGTGACAGCAGCCAGCGCAACGGTGTCATTATCGGTGGTGCCGCCCTCTGGCTGATTGATACGGGGACACCCGAGCAACAGGACGCATCTTGGGAATTCCTGAAGTTCATGGCCGCGCCCGAGCAGCAGATTACCTGGCACACCGGCACCGGGTACTTCCCCGTGCGGACGGATTTGAGGGACAATCCTAAATTGCAGCAGTTCTGGAGCGAGAATCCCAACTTCCGAACCGCCATCGAACAGCTGGCGACCACCAACACTGAGCTGCCCGATGGGTCTCCCAACTACGCGGTGCTGGGGGGCCGCGCCGGGCCGTTCCCGGCGGTTCGCCGGATCATCGTCGAGACCTACAGCCGCGTGCTCGACGACGGCCTGAGCCCCCAGGACGCCCTCAATGAGGCAGCCCAGAAGGCCAACGAAGAATTGAAGAACTACAACTCGTTCTTCAAGTAAGTTCTGGCAGGCATTGACGCAGGCAGGGCCGACCGCAGACCGCAGTCGGCCTTGCCACTTTCGTACCAGGCACACATCTTATGCCAAAGCGAGTCGCGCTTTTTGTCGTTCTCATCGCCCTGGCGCTGAGCGCCCTGGCCGGCTGCGCGCGCCTTACAGCCATCTTTTCGCGCCCACCCTCCGTGGTTGCCGAGCCGCAGGTCCGGGTGGTCGTGGATGGCCTGCTCAACCCCATGGGGATGGCTGCGCTGCCCGGTGGGGGCCTGTTGGTGGCCGAAGAAGGCACCGGCCAGGATGACAAGAGCGCCGGTATCAGTTTGATCACAGTCGATGGGCAGGCCGGTCGCTTCATCTCGGGATTGCCCAGTAGCATGGACTCCGGTGATCTGGCCGGCGTTCCGTTGGTGGCTCTCTCTCCGGCTGGAGATAAAGTCTACCTGGCGAACTTCGGTGAGGGCCACCTGTGGACCCTGCCGCTCACTCCCGAACAGCAGAGGCACGGGCTGGCACTGACCGATCGCCCGCTCACCCAGGACCCGTTGACGCCGGAAATGATGCCGCTCAACAACGTGCGGCTGACCAACCCGTTCGATATCACCTTCGATACGTCTGGCGTGCCGGTCGTGACCGATGCCAGCGGCAACGGGGTGGCGAAAGAGACCGCCGACGGCCGGACCCGCTTCATCCACCGGTTTGCGCCGCTTGCCAATCCCATGACCGCGACCGAGAAAGACACGATCGAGCCCGTGCCGACCGGCATCACTCGGGTCGGGGATGAGTACTACGTGACGCTCACCGGCGGCTGTCCCTACCCGCAAGGCGGCGGCCAACTGGTGGCGATCGACGAGCAGCGCAACCAACGCACGCTTGTGACCGGCCTCAACATGCCGATTGATGTGGCTCAGGCGCCCGATGGCACCATCTGGGTGCTCGAATTTGCCCGCTTCACCCCCAACGCCTCCTGCTTCACGGGGAGCGGTTACCAGGCGCGCAGCGGACGCCTCAGCCGCCTGCAGCCCGATGGCACCTTGCGCTCCGTTATCACGGATTTGAACTTCCCTGGCGCGGTGCTACCGATGCCCGACGGCAGTCTCTACATCAGCGAGGTTTTTACCGGCCGCATCCTTCGCGTCACGTTCGGCCAATCGCCGGACCGTGCGCCGGGCATCGGCCCGGCGTCGGACGGCGCGCAACGTGAGCGCGCAGCATCCTCACCGTCCACTGCGATCGCTCCCGATGAGTACGATAGGGTCCTATCGCGGGTGGTTCAAGCCCAGGGACTGCACCCGAATCCTGGCGCGGAACTGCGTGAAGGTGATACGCCCCTGGCTCGTCTCGGCCAGGAACTATTCTTCGACCCGATCCTCTCCGGTGATAGGAACATCTCCTGCGCAACCTGCCACCACCCTGCACTTGCGATGGCCGACGGACGAGTGCTGCCGATCGGAACGGGCGGCGTGGGGTTGGGTCCGCAGCGCACCTTTGACGACCAGATCACGTTGGGGCCGGAGGCCAGCTTCCCGCGCCGCCTGGCCGGCGCGATCAGCCCACAGACCGGCCAGACCATCGCCCACAACCCCTTTGAGGGGACGTTCGTGGCGCGTAACTCGCTCACCGTTCTCAACAGTGCCCTCTTCCCCACCCAGTTCTGGGACAGCCGAGTGGAGCAGTATGCACTGGGGACAGTCGTGAAGACCAGGGAACAGGCGGTCAACGATCTCGGCTTGACCGATGCACTGGCCGTCCAGGCGCTCTTCCCCGTTACGGGGCGGAACGAAATGGCCGGCGCCACCTTCGATGGGCTCGCGCCGCAGGCAATTCGCCGCGCGCTGATCGAGCGCCTGCGGGCCATCCCGGCCTACGTGGCGGGTTTCCAGGAGGTCTTCGGTCCGGGCGACGGAAGCCCCCAAAACAGCATCACCGAGGTACGGCTGGTCGAGGCTCTGGCGGCCTTCGAGCGGCGCTTCATCTTCACGGATGCTCCCTGGGATCGCTACCTGGCCGGCCAGCGTGATGCCCTGAGCACGCAACAAAAGCGTGGCGCTCTGCTCTTCTTCGGCCAGCTCGACCCGGCGGTCAACTGCGCCCAGTGCCACAGCGGCGACCTCTTCAGCGATTTCCAACATCACAACCTGTTGGTCCCGCAACTTGGTCCAGGCAAAGGGAACGGCTACACCCGGCGCGAGGATTGGGGGCGGGCCGGTGTCACCTTCGACCTGCGTGATCGCTATGCCTTTCGAACCCCGAGTCTCCGCAACGTGGAGCTGACCGCTCCCTACTTCCACGATGGGGCCTTTGCGACCCTGGCCGGTGCTATCCGCCATCACGCCGACATCTGGGGCAGCGCCCAGCGGTACGACCCCAGTGCCAACGCCATCCCCCCGGCGCTCTACAGCAGTTTGCAGCCCTTCCAGCCCGAGAAGCAGTGGGCGACCGCCGCGCCCGAGTTGCGCGACGGGCTGCCCCTGAGCGAGGATGATATCGCCGACCTGGTCGCGTTCCTCACCGGCCTGACCGACCCCGCCGCCCGCGATCTGCGGGCCTTCATCCCCGACCGGGTGCCGAGCGGGCTGCCTTTGGATCCGGTGCCGGGCGCGAGCGAGCCTGCCGAGGACGCCCCGGGGCCGCCACCGGAGATCGGCGGGCCGGAGCCCGGTTCCCCAGACACTGCCCCCGCCGAACTGCGTTTTCGCGATGTGGCGGCAGCCGTGGGCCTTAACTTCCGCCAGGGTGCCTTTCGCACGGCCGTTTTCCAGGATCCGGTGGCCGCGATGGGCGGCGGGCTGTGCTGGATTGACTATAACAACGACGGTTGGTTGGATCTGTACGTCGTTAACAGCCACGCTGAGGATGAAGAGGCCTTCTGGCGGCGCCACGGCGGTCTCCCGCGCAACGCCCTGTTTCGCAACGATCACGGCCGGTTCACCGATGTCACTGCCGCGTCAGGGACGGACCTGGCCATGCGGGGCAACGGCTGCGTCGCCGCCGATTTCAACGGCGATGGCCGGTGGGATCTCTACGTGACGGCCGACGGCCCCAATGCCCTGCTCTGGAACAATGGCGATGGTACCTTCACTGAAGGGGCAGCGGTCGCGGGAGTGGCCGCGCCGGAATGGAACAGCGCCGCCGTGGTGGGTGACGTGAACGGTGACGGGCTGCCCGACCTCTTTGTGGCGGCCTACATCGACCTGAATCACAAGATCCCCAAGCCTAGCGGGGCCTTCCCGCAAGACTACTATGGTCTGCCGGATCGGCTCTACCTGAACAATGGCGCCCCGCCAGGCTCGCCGGCGGGGCGGGTCACCTTCCGCGAGGTCACCGAAGCCGCCGGTCTGCTGCGCGAGGAGCGGGGGCTGGGGGCATTGCTCGGCGATCTCGATCGTGATGGCGATCTGGACCTCTACATCGCCAACGATGGCCAGCCCAACCGGCTCTACGCCAACGAGCCCTGGCCGGGAGGGGTACAGGCCGACCCGGAGAGGCTCGGCTTTCGCTTTGTGGACTTGACCAACACGGCCAACGTGGGTGACTCGGGCAGCGGCATGGGAGTGGCCGGGGGCGACTACGACGGCGACGGCCTGATCGATCTCTTCATCACCAACTGGGAACGAGAGTTGAACGCGCTCTATCGCAATGAAACCGCCGAGGAGGGTCACCTCACGTTCCAGTACAGCACCTTCCGTATCGGTATCAGCGGTTTGGGTAACGGCCTGACCGGGTGGGGCACTGCTCTGGTGGACGTCGATCAGGACACCGACGAGGACCTGCTGATTGTCAACGGCCGGGTGCCGGTGACCAACCTGGCGTCCGACCCGGAACTGGTGCGACTCTACCGCAACCGCAGTTGGAATCTGGACGGGAGTCAAGGGCCGGCGGGGCAATTCCGCGAGTGGACCGAGCAGGTGGGGTTGAAGGCTGTCGGACCGCTGTTAGGCCGGGGCAGTGCTGTGGCCGATTACGACAACGATGGCGACCCGGACGTGGCGATCAACACGATTGCCGGGAACCTGGTGCTCCTCCAGAACGATGGCCGCCACGGCAACTGGCTGCAGGTGAAGTTTGATGGCTTCTTCCCGGGGGCTTTCGCGACCCTGGAGTTGCCCGACGGTCGCCAGTTGGTGCGCGACCTGTACACCGGGAGCAGCTACCTTGCCTCCGAAGATCCGCGGCTCCACTTCGGTCTGGGGAGTGCCAGTGTTGTGCCCCACCTGTTGGTGGTCTTCCCCAATGGGCAGCGCCTCGAATTCAACAACGTGCGAGCAAATCAGATGCTCCGGGTCCCGAGCCCGTCGAAATGATTGGTATTTCACAGAGGAGAAGTTGGCAGTGACCGAGCCCCTGATTCTGGTGATCGACCAGGGCACCCATGCCACCCGCGCGCTCGTCTTTGATGAGGACGGCCGCGTACGCGCCGAGGCCTTCTGTGAGATTGCGCTCCGCGGAAGTGGTACGGCTCTGGTCGAGCAGGATGCAACCGAAATCGTCGCATCGGTGCGCGCGGTTGTGCAGAAGGTGCTGGCCGATGCGACCGTGCAGCGCCTGGGGTGGGCCGGGCGGGCCTGACGACGCAACGCTCCACTGTGGCGGTGTGGGATCGATGCAGCGGCGAGCCACTCGGCCCGGTCCTCAGTTGGCAGGACCGCCGGGTCGCGGAGTGGCTGAGCGATTTCAGCGGCCAGGCCGAGGAGGTCAAGCGGCGCACGGGTCTACCCCTCTCGCCGCACTACGGCGCGGGCAAGCTGCGCTGGTACCTGGACCATCTACCGGTTGTCCGCCAGGCTCAGCGCGAGGGCTCCCTCGCTTTTGGGCCACTGGCCAGTTACCTTCTCTTTCACCTGCTGCAGGGACAAGCCATGCTGGTGGATCATGTCAACGCGTCGCGAACCCAACTCTGGAATCTGAGCGTGCGCGAGTGGGATCCATGGCTGCTGGATTTGTTTGGCATCCCCGCAGCGGCATTGCCCCACTCCCGGCCGGTCCGCCACCACTATGGCCGCCTGCAGGTCGCCGACATCCCTCTGACGGCCGTCAACGGCGACCAAAATTCAGCGATCTACAGCCTGGGACATCCACGCCGCGATACGGCGATTGTCAATCTGGGGACGGGCGCATTTGTTTTGCTCCTTACCGGCGCAACGTTGGTGCGCCACCCGGCCCTCTTGAGCAGCCTGGCCAGCAGTCGTGAGGATCGCGGCGACTACCTCATCGAGGGGACCGTCAACGGGGCCGGGTCCGCGCTCGAGTGGGCCGCGAACCAGTGGAACCTGGCGGACGTCACGCGCCAGCTCTCTACCTGGCTGGCGCGGGATGAAGAACCACCGCTCTTCATCAATACCATCGGCGGGTTAGGATCGCCGTGGTGGCGAGGCGGGCCGGCCCCGACCGTCGTGGGCGAGGGCGAGCCGTGGCAGAAGGCGGTTGCGGTCGCCGAGAGTATCCTCTTCATGCTGTGGGCCAATCTGGAGACGATGAATGAGGCCGGCCTGGTGATCAACCGGCTCCAGGTGAGTGGGGGCCTGGCGCGCCTCGACGGTCTCTGCCAGCGGCTGGCCGACCTGACGCAGCGCCCTGTCTACCGGCCCGTCGAGACAGAAGCAAGCGCTCGCGGGATCGCCTGGCTCGCAGCGGGTGGTCCCGCCCACTGGCCCGAGCCGGGGCGAGGGCGGACGTTCACGCCGCGAACAAATCGGGCACTCATCGAGCGGTATGGTCGATTCCGGCAGATCCTCGGACAATAAAAGTGGGGGCGAATCACGCCATTGTGACTCGCTCCCAGGTCATTATTCTAGCACGGCCCGCCGCCTGCTCCAAGATGGTTGGCCGCCCCCTCTGCCTCCTCAAGATCCGCCAGGCGATTCTCCAGCACCTGGTTGGACTCGAAATCATCGAGTTGGAGATACCAGATGGCTGCCTCCAGCAGTGCCTGTTGCGGCACCAACCCTACGATCTCGCTGCGCGTGATCGGCACACCATGGCGCCTCGCCTCGCTGCGGATCATCTCCACCACCCGGTGAATGGGGGTCCGGGTGAAATCGGTCAGGTTCATGGAGACCTGGACACCCTCTTCGACGGCCAACCCCAGCGCTTTGACGTAGCGAAGCCCGCCGCTGGAGTGGCGTACGGCCCGCGCAATCTCTTTGGCAATGTCGAGGTTGGCGGTGCCGAGGTAGACGTTGAAGGCGATGAGGTAGGGGCGGGCGCCGACTGCCACCGCGCCCGCCGGCCCAACCTGTCTCGGACCGAAGTCCGGCGCGCGCTCCGGCACAGTCGCGATCTCAGCTTTGATGGCCTCGTACTCGCCCCGCCGCACCGCTGCCAGATCGCGCCGCTCCGGCCGGGTGGCGGCCGCCTCGTAGAGGTAGACCGGGATTCCCAACTCCTCCCCGATGCGCCGGCCGACCTGCCGGGCCAACTCGACGCACTCGGCCATGGTCACCTCGCGCACGGGCACGAACGGGATGACGTCGGTGGCGCCCATACGGGGGTGCTCGCCGCGGTGCTCGTCGAGGTTGATCAGTCCGGCCGCGACCCTGGTTGCCCGAAAGGCGGCCTCACCCACCGCGTCCGGACTGCCCACCGTCGTGATGACCGAGCGATTGTGGTCCGGGTCCATCTGGACGTTCAAGACCGCCAGGCCGGGAACGGCCCGCATCGCTGCGGCGATCTGCTCGACAACCTCCGGCCGGCGCCCCTCGCTAAAATTCGGTACGCATTCAACGAAAGCAGGCATCTGTTTCTCTCCCTCGGCGAACTATGAGGCACACGTGACGCCTGATTTCACGGATCACGCCTCGCGTTTCTGATGCCACAATCGCCGGTTGTGCGCGTTGGCGCCCCTGTCCGAGCGCCGCTGCCAGTTTCGTATCATACCCCGAGATGACGAATCGGTTGAATGGCACAAACGCCAGCAAGCCAAGGGGCAGCCTGTGGGGCTTTGGGATGCCCGGGCCACCACCACCCCGGCGGCAATCAGGTGAACCTCGAACTGGCGAACTCAACCGTGCGCCGCGCGGCCCCCAAGCACGTGCGGCCCACACGCGCCGCGCCGTGGTCGCTGGCGTTTAGTCGCCGGGAGCCGGCGGCTCGAGAACAATCACATCAACGAGCGGCGTGACGTTGAAGCCCTGTTCGAGCAAGCGCTGTTGAATTGCGGTCGTGATTCGGTGGCGGATCTCCTCGGCAGGCATGGCCGTGTCGGGACGGCGCTGAACGTAGACGACGCTGAGCACGGTATTTTGGCCTGCAATATTCGAGCGCGGAAAACGGACGTTCGCCTCCACCAGTTCTACCAGACCGCTCTCGTTGATCACCGTTTGGATCTGAGCAACGGCGCGCTGCGAGCGGGTAGGGCGCTGAAGCTCCGGCGAGCTCGAAAATTGCCAACCCAGCAAGCCCGCGAGCACCATCACCGTCACCGCGAGAACAGCCGGGAACATCCACTTCTTGCCGCGCTCAAAGCGCGCGCCCTGCGAAGACAACCCATAGGCGCGAAAGACGAGCGAGCCCGCCAGATTGATTCCGGCAAGCTGGAGCAGGAGCACGTACAACCCGCTGAAGACCATCTCCCACCTGCCAAGAGCGCTTGCCATGCCGATCAATCCTGCGGGGGGCGCGAGTGAAGCAGCGACCAGGAT
The DNA here is from genome assembly GCA_027493995.1 of Ardenticatenaceae bacterium. Classification (GTDB taxonomy): domain Bacteria; phylum Chloroflexota; class Anaerolineae; order Ardenticatenales; family Ardenticatenaceae; genus DOUV01. The sequence goes on from JAOSJS010000001.1 coordinate 4,796,943, forward strand.
TCCGACCGCTGCCCCTGACACGAGGCTATTCCTCCGTGATTGGACAAGGTTCAAAGCCCCCGCGGCTCCTGCAACGAGAGGGAGCAACACGGCCACCGCCGAAACCTGACTCGTTTCGACCATAAGGTCCGTTGCTACGCTCTGGCGCAGGATCAGACTGAGCGCGCCCGCCACCGCAATCGTCACGACAAGCGACGTAAAGTACCGCACGAGGCTCTGCCTGAGCAACTGGCTGTCCCCACGCGCGGTGGCGATGGCTGCGTTCATCGCCGGGCCGGCGAACGGTGCGATCAGCATGGCCGCGACAAGCAAGAAGACTGTATTTGTGAACAGGCCGATCCACGCCACGATGCCCGCAGCGGCAGCGTACCCGAGAAAGCCTTTCCACGAGCCAACGCTCTGCAGGCCCCCAAGAAACATCTCCATCGGGCTACGGGGCTCTACACTCGTGACCTGCTCCGCGGCCTCGGAAGGTGGCGGTTGTAGGGCCATGACTCCCTGCGGGATCAGGGTGACGTGGAGGTCCGGGAGCGCTTCTAGTTTCTCCATCAGGCCCTCCACCTTCCGGTTCGAGACATGGACGATCACCAGGTCCACGGGGCCGCCGGGCCCGGCCGCTTCGATCTGAGCAAGGTTCGCCCCGTCATACGACGTGGCGATGTCGAGCACGGCGTTTCCGTGCCCGCGTGGGACCTGAACAAGCAGTTCGCGCATCTGACTCTCCCGCCGTCTCTCGGAGTTCCACGCTACCGGGAACCTGGACGAGAGGGTTCAAAGCAAGCTTTACACCAGAAATAATCGCCGGATTCGGGGTGCTGTCTACCGTTCGTTCAACCGTCACGCCGCGTCCACCAATCGGAGGCCGCCGCGCGAGTTGTTACCAGCACTGTGACCGCTCGTGACAGGGTCCCGCCGTGCATGCGGGTCTCAAGCAGCGCGGCCGGTTGTATCTGAGGATGATGTATCTGGCTTTCTGTAAAAGCGACGCATACACGCCACTTTTACAGAAATATAAAGATCCTGTTGGTGAATTGGTACAAGTCGCCGGCGCTGGTTTGTAGTGCGCGCTTCAGCGCGCTGAAGCGCGCACTACAAGCCCTTCGTCCTCCTTGGAAGCGACTTCGCCAACAGTTGCCCCTGTGCCTGCGGCCCGCGCCGGGAAATGAAAATTGGCGCCGCGCCACGGCGAACAGCGCAGCGGGCTATTTTCAGGAGAGGATCATATCAACACATCATCTATCTGAGGAAGGTGTGGCGGCCTTCCTGGAAGCGCGGATCTCCGGTGCCCTGAGGCGGAGGGACGCGCGCTCCGGACGGGTGCGGGCCAGATCGGCAGGTCAGGCCCGCTTCTGCCAGCTTCTACACTCAGTAGAATCAGCCGCTTCCCACTCGAGCGCAGAACTGGAGCAGTCTGCGCAGCCCGAATCCTGCGTACCCCTTGACGATTGATCCCAACACGTTACGATGTTCCCACAGCGATTCTCTCCGGAACAGTGCTCAGGTGAAAGGCCGGCGGGAACAGGCGTCTCCCTCTCGCTCGGACTGGATCGCCAGATCCAGGCCCGCGCCGCCAGGATCGGGGGTCCGGCGGGAGCAGGCGTCTCCCTCTCGCTCGGACTGGATCGCCAGATCCAGGCCCGCCCGGCCAGGGTCGGGGGATTCGAGGAGATCCGGGGGGCTACGCACTGGGCTGAGATGGGACGATTCTGGTGGTGGCCGCCGGATCTGGCGATCCGGCGGGAACGGGTGCCCCTCCCATGGCTCGGCCTGGATCGCCAGATCCAGGCCCGCCCGGCCAGGGTCGGGGATTCGGGGGAGCCGGGGGCCACGCACTGGGCTGAGATGGGACGATTCTGGTGGTGGCCGCCGGATCTGGCGATCCGGCGGGAACGGGTGCCCCTCCCATGGCTCGGTCTGGATCGCCAGATCCAGGCCCGCCCGGCCAGGGTCGGGGATTCGGGGGAGCCGGGGGCCACGCGCTGGGCTGGGATGGGACGATTCTGGTGGTGGCCGCCGGATCTGGCGATCCGGCGGGAACGGGTGCCCCTCCCATGGCTCGGTCTGGATCGCCAGATGCAGGCCCGCCCGGCCAGGGTCGGGGGATTCGAGGAGATCCGGGGGCGAGCCATGATCAGGCGGGGCCCCTGGCGCCGACACCTGGGTGAACCAGCGGACAAGGCAGGGGTGGGCCGAGGGCTGACCATGGCTGTGAACGTCAGCGCCGCGCACGAGGACGTCACCTCGCTCAGCGGCAAACCACCGCCGGGCCGGGGGGGGGGGGAAGGCGTGCCGCGGCATGGCCACCAGGGGGAGCGCGCGACAAAGTGGCCCGCCGGTGTGAGCATCGCCTGCTCGGCCCGGCGGTTGGGCGGCAGTCCCACCCTCGCCCACACTTCTGCGCTCTACACGGGACAAGAGCGTGCGGAAAGAGGGGCCTCTCCAAGGAGCGTGGCAGAGCCATCTGGCGGGGTCCCTCTCTCTTCCCGGCAGCCGCGGTCACTGATCTCACGCGGGGCGATTCATCGTATCGTTCTGAGCAACGCTGGGTGCCGTCGACGCCCACGAGCGGATTCGGCATTCGACCCCGACTCTCGAGAAAGGCGATAACCCCATGCGACGTTTGCCTTTCCTTGTCGTGTTGGCCACGGGCCTGGTCTTCGTCTTCAGCCTCTCACTCACAGGGACGGGGACCGGTGCGGCTCCGACCTCGCCAGTCCTCAGCATGACACCGTCGTCCGCCACGGCCCCCGACGAGGTCTGGCACAAAATCAACCCCGCGCTCCTCAAACAGCTTCTGACCGCCCCACCCGACCGCGCGATCTCCGCGATCATTGTCGTCCGCACTGAGGATGATGCCCAAGCGGCGCTGACGGTGCCCCCATCCGTCACGCGCGGCGAGGGCCGCGCAACAGTGGCGCAGCAACTCCAGGCTCGCGCCGGTCAGAGCCAGGCGGCCTTGCGCCGCGACCTGGCAGTGGCCGAAGCGACAGGGACAGTGAGCAATGTGCGACCGTTCTGGATCAGCAATGTGATCGCGCTGCGGGCGCGGCCCAGCCTTCTGCTCGCCCTGGCCGCGCGAACCGACGTCGCCGCACTCCGCTCGGACGAGGAGTTCAGGCTGGAGCCGCCGACGATCGAGGACAGCGACACACCGGAGGGGGGCTGGGCTCCGAACCTGGCGCAGATCAATGTGCCCCTGGCGGCGACGGCGCTGGGCCTGGATGGGCGCGGCGTGGTTGTTGCCAGCCTCGATACCGGCGTGGATTGGCAGCACCCCCAACTCATGCGCAGCTACCGCGGCTATGCCGGCAAAGGTCTGGCGCAACACCGCGGCAATTGGCACGTCTCGACGAACGAGAGCAACACCTATCCGGTGGACCTCAACGGTCACGGGACCCATACCCTGGCGACCATCCTCGGCGATGACGGCCAGGGCGACCGCATAGGTGTCGCCCCCGGGGCGAAGTGGATCGCTGTCAAGATCTTCAACAACAACGGTTTCACCTACGAGAGCTGGATTCATGACGCTTTTCAGTGGGTCCTGGCTCCTGAGGGCGACCCGGCGCTCGCTCCCGACATCGTCAGTAACTCCTGGGGGAGCCGGAACGGTGAACTGGATGTCTTTCGACCTGACCTGGCTGCACTGCGCGCCGCCGGGATCTTCCCGGTGTTCGCGGCGGGCAACAACGGACCTGACGGCGAGACAATCGACAGCCCAGGGAGCTACCCGGAAGCATTCGCCGTCGGTGCAGTAGATGAGGAGAACCGGATCGCGACCTTTTCGTCGCGTGGTCCCAGCAGCTGGCACGAAGTCAAGCCCGAAGTGGTCGCGCCCGGCACCAACATCCGCTCGGCCTATCCCGGCGGCGGCTACGCCCGCGGATCAGGCACCAGCATGGCCACGCCACACGTGGCTGGTGTCGCCGCGCTGCTCCTCCAGGCGGATCCCACGTTGACCCTCGACCGGCTTGAAACCGTTCTCACCCGGTCCGCCCGCCCGCTCGGGCAAGCACCCAACAACACGAGTGGCTGGGGCCTCGTGGATGCCTACGCGGCTGCACTCCAGGTGACGCAGAGCGGCCAGTTACGTGGGCAGGTGCGCCGCGTGGATGCTGCGCCTGTGGCGACACCGACCATCGAGATCGGTGAGCACGGAGCCTCCCCCGTACTCACCATCACCGGCGACGCCGCTGGCACGTTTGCCGTGGGACTCCGCCCTGGTCACTACGACCTGCGAGCGACAGCCTTTGGCTACGAGCCTACCACCGCCACCGGGGTTGAAGTGCGCGAGGGCATTCCAACCCACGTGGTCCTCACGGCCACGCTCCAACCCCTCGGCGCGGTCTTCGGCCGGGTGACCGACGCGACGACCGGCCAACCCATCGTCGCCACGGTTGAGGTATCCGGGACGCCGGCTCGCACCGGGACAGACCCTGCCACTGGCGCGTTTAGCCTGGCTCTGCCACCGGGCGACTGGTCTCTCCTGGTGCGCAGCGATCGCCATCGCCTGGGCCATGGTCGCGTCAGTCTCGTGGCGGGTGACGCGACCCAGCGGGACTTCGCACTCCCGCCGGTGCCCCGAATTCTGCTTGTTGATGGGGGGCGTTGGTACTACGAGAGTCAGGCGAGCACCTACGAGCAGGCCCTCAGCGAACTCGACTACCCTTACGACCTGGATCGCATCCGCGCCCCCTTCGAGACCCCAAGCGATGTGCCGACGGCTACACACCTTCTGCAGTACGACCTGGTCATCTGGAGCGCGCCCGACGACTCGCCCGGTTTTGTCGGCGCCAGCGACGCCATCAGCACATTTCTCCGTGCGGGAGGGCGACTGCTGCTGAGCGGCCAGGATGTTGCCTTCTGGGACGGTGGCGGCAACCCCCTGGGCCCACCCGCGCCCTACTTCAATGCTCTGGCCGTCGGCTTTCTGGAGGACCGTGAGCCGGCGCCGCTCACCGCCGTCGCCGGTGGTCCCCTCGATGGTATCGAGCTGGTGTTGAACACTCCCGACAGCGCACGCAACCAGGGCAATCCCGATGCCTTGCTTGTTCGGGCCAGCGAGTACGTGGCCCCGATGGCGCGCTGGCCCGATGGGAGCCCCGTGGCGACCGGTACCGGCCTCTGCCGGCCCTATCGTGTCGCCCTTCTCGGTTTTGGCCTGGAGGGTGTGGGACCGCAGCCGGCGCGTGTGGCGGCTCTCGGGCGCCTGCTAGACTGGCTTCAGGCACCTGCGGCGCCGCACGGGCTGCAACTCACCGAGCCGCGGCCCAGCCTGCCGGCGGTCGGCCGGGCGGGTACCGTGGTCACCCATGGTGTGACCCTCCGCAACACCGGAACGACCACAGATACCTTCGCTTTGGATCTCGTTGGGGCCCGCTGGGCAACCACGCTCGCTCTGACGGATAGCACACCCATCACCGGTGCCCGGCTCACAGCGGGTCCATGTACGGCTGCTGAGCTCGAAATTGCTGTCGCAATCCCCGAGGCCACCGGCTGGCAGACCAGTGACGTCGTCACCCTGACCGTGCAGAGTAGCACCACTCCCACCCTCACCGCTTCGGTGAGCGCGACGAGCAAGACGCCGGCGCCGGTCCTCTTCGTGAATGACGAGCGTTTTTACCACCACGAGCAAGATTTCCGGGCGGCTTTCAACAGTTTCTCCTTACCTTTTGACACCTGGGAGGGCGACGGCGACCGCACGCCAAGGCTTTCAACGCTCGACATGTACCCGATCATTATCTGGACCACCGGCTACGACTGGGTTGCACCGCTCACGACTGCTGATGAAGCCGCGCTTGGTCGCTATCTCAGCAGCGGTGGGCGTCTGGCACTCTTCAGCCCCGACTTTCTGTACCCGCACGGCCTGACCAATTTTGCCCGTGACTACCTGGGGGTGGCGCGCTATTGGGAGGCGCTGACGACGACTGTGATGCTCCCGGCGCCGGGGAGTCCGCTAGGTGAGGATTTGGGGCCGTGGATGCTCGACTTTCCCTACCTCAACTGGAGTGATGGATTGGAACCGGCGGCGTGGGCGCAGGCGGCCTTCATCGGCGAGCATCGGCGCCCGGTCGCTGTGCTCCACAATGGGAACCTCTATCGCACCGCCTTTTTCGCCGTCCCGTTCGAGGCCCTTCCACCCGAGGCACGCAATAATCTCCTGCCAAGGTTGCTCCAGTGGCTGAGTCCTTTGAGCTCAAGCCGGCTGGAGCGCCCGGCCCGTACCGTCCGGAGCGGTGGCGAGGTGCCGATCACACTGACGATCCGTTGTGACCTGCCCTCATCCCAGCCACTGATTCGCGCCTGGATCGATCTACCGCCGGCACTCTCACTGGTGCCAAACTCGCTCCGGGGTGGGGCGCTCTACGACCCCGACCAACGCCGTATCACCTGGCGCGGCAGGATTCCCCCCGGTGGCTGGCACCAACTCCAGGCGCGACTGCATGTTGGCGGCGGGACCACTCCCGGTACGTGGGTCCCGCTGCGCGCTCAACTCGACGACGGGACGCACCTGGTCATCAACCTGGAAGCTCCGCTTCGCGTGGATAGCCCCGACCTCAGCGCCGCCGTCAAACGCTCGAGTGCCGAGGAGGCCGTACCGGGTCAAACGGTCACCTTCGCCATCAGTACGACCAACCGCGGTGTGGCGCCGGCCGTGGCGCGGCTGACGGACACTCTGCCGGTGGGCCTGGCCCTGGTTTCCGGTTCCATCAGTGCCAGTTGGGGGGACCTGGTCGTCACGCTGCCCCACACCCTGACCTGGCAGGGCATTCTGGCGCCGGCGGAAGGGCTGAACCTGACCTATCGTGCTGCTATCACTCTGACCCGTCCCGGCGCCCGGCTGACCAACCTGGCCCGCCTGGACGATGGCCTGGGCGAGCAGCGCGACCTGGCGACGGACATCGTGGTCCCGGCGCACCTTTGGTTGCCGCTACTCCATCAGCCCAACGAGATTACCTCGACGTCCGCCGACTCGAGCAGGCGGCCATAATCGGAGCGGCCGCACTCCTGCTGGAAGCACGGCCGCCGAGCGACACAGATTCAAAGTGTTACGGTCCCAGGTTCGCTCGGAAGCTCCGAACCAACTCAGCCCACTCACGAAGGCGATCGGCCAGAGGTGTACTGGCAATGTCGATTGTCACTGGTACCTTCAGTTGCAACGGCACTGTCGTACGCACGGGGACCCGTCGATTGAGTGTCACCGGCACCTCCAGATCGATCGGCACCGAGGTCTGGATTGGGAGGGTAAGGGTGGTCTGTCCGAACAGTCCCAAATCAACCGGCAGCCGCACAGTTGTGTCGATCGGGATGTCGGTCTTGATTGGTACCTGAAAGGTCTCGTTGAGGGCAATCTCGGCCTGAATCGGGATTGTCTCGCTGATGGGGACAGTGAAATCGAGCTTCTCGGTGGCCGTCGCTTCCAGTTGGAGCGCCACTGCGTCCAAGGTCGTTCCGGTGGCGACCGCGATCCGCGAGAGTCCCGCTTGCAGACGCAGGATACGGCTCAAGAGAAAGATGTTGAGGAGGAGTGAGATGAGGACCAGGGCCGTCAGCAGGGGAATGAACATTCGGCGTAGCATCGGAATCTCCTTAGACAGCGCACGTGCACCAGATTATACGGGCCTTTCCCAGAGCCGTGAATCCCGATTCCCCAGCTGTTGTCAGGCCCGGCTTTCGGAGACAACCTGGCGTCCTGCACGTCGGTCAACACTGTAATCCCAGCCCGTGGCCTGCGCCCGATCGACGCCCGAGAAATTGGTGCCAGACGGCCGCGTGGGACTCTTGATTGAGTTTCTCCTTCAGTTTGGGGCAAACTCTTGTCAGCCCTTCTGCAACCTGCTATACTTCCGGTATCTTGTGCTATTTGTGGTCACTTTTAGTCATAAAAAGATGTTTGAGAATCGGTCAACATCACCTGGCCCCATCAATCTGTCTGGCTTTTCATCCCATTGCAAGCACAGGGCGCCACTACGCGCCCATGGACTCTCGCGATGATCCCTCCCCGCCGGCAGAGCGGGCCCGACCGCTCCGCCCGCGCGTGAGGCTACACGGAAGCAAGCATGGACCACAAGTGGATCGTCTGGTATCGCCGGTTTGCTGTAATCAGCGTGAGTCTCTGGCTCCTGGCCGCTGCTTTGGTGTGGTGGTGGACCGGCACCGACGCTGTCGCCGGCGAGCCTCGACCCAACGCGGCTTTCCAGCCGCCAATGTCGGCGGGCCAGGCAACCGCCGCCCCCGCCGCACCCATAGATGGCAGCCAGGATGCATTGAGCGAAGTGACCCCGGCAATTGCCAGCAGTGCAACATCCGCTCCAGTCGCTACGACTCCCCCCGAGGAGCCGATGGCCACGGCCACACCCGCGCCAACCGTCGGTCCCGTAGTCTACACAGTCCAGCGCGGTGATACGCTCTACGGCATTGCCCGCCGCTTCAATGTGAGCGTGGACGCCCTGCTGCAGGCCAACGCCATCTACAATCCCAACCTGCTCTACACTGGCCAACAAGTGATCGTGCCTGGCTATGCGCCTCCCACGCCCACACCGCTGCCGACCGACACCCCGACGCCTGGACCGAGCCCGACGCCCGAACCGACCTCGACACCCGAACCACCCCCACCCCGTTGCCGCCTGGATTGCTCCGCCGCTGGCCACCCCCACGGCGCTCACTGCGGCGCCGCAGGCTGCCTGGCCATTCGGGCCGCACCGCGAGGGCACTTCGCTGCCGATTCCGCCCAACCTGGTCAGTGTAGCTCTCTTGGGTGCTGAGGGCCAGAGTCAATGGCGCACCGATAGCATCATGCTGGTGATGCTCAATCCCGATACGCAGCGAGTCGGCATCATCAGCCTGCCACGTGATAGCTGGGTGACGATCCCGGGCTACGGCCACAACCGCATCAACACGGTGGACTACCTCGGGGAGAGCACCAGGTACCCCGGTGGTGGCCCCGCTCTCCTCAAGCGCACGCTCTGGGAAAATTTCGGCCTGCCGATGCACTACTACGCCCGTGTGCACTTCGGCGGTTTCATCCAAATCATCGACACGCTCGGTGGTGTGGACGTCACCGTGGACTGCGAGATTGCCGACATCTTCCCGCATCCCACCAAACCGGGCCAACTGGTCCACATGGATCTCTACCCGGGCGTCAACCACCTCGATGGCACGATGGCGCTGCTCTACTCACGCTCGCGCTTGAGCACGAGCGATTTCGATCGTGCTCGCCGCCAACAGAGCGTGATGAAGGGGCTCTACCAGCAGGCGCGCCGCACCGACACAATCAGCCGCATTCCGCAGCTCTACCAGGATCTGAGAGAGACTGTCCAGACGGATCTCAGCCTGACCGACATCGTGGCGTTGGCTCGCCATGGCCTGGCGGTGGAACCGGAAAACGTGGACGCCATCGTCATCAACCACAAGTTGATGCGCGACTGGATCACGCCGCAGAGCGCCATGGTCCTGTTGCCCAACGAACAATTACTCCAACAGACGCTGACCGACTTCTTCAACCGGCTCAACCTGCCCCCTGCCAGGTCCCTGGCCGAGGCCGCTCAAGTAGTGATCGAGAACCAGACCAACTACCCGAATTGGGCTGAGGTTGCCAGTAGTCGTGTTGCCTGGGCTGGCGGTTCTGTGAACGCGGTTGAGAGCAAGCCGACCCCCGGTAGCAAGACCCAGATCATTGCCTATATCTCCGGCAAAAGCGACACACTCACGGCGCTGGCCGAGGCCTTCGGCCTCGACACTGCCAGCATCGTCGCTGGAGACCCCAATGGCTCCGAACGGACCCATGGGGAGGACATTCGCATCATCCTTGGGTACGACTTCCAGGTCTGCCGCCGCTAACGGCAGCGGCACTCGCCGCCGGTGCGAACGCCGACGACAGCTCGCATCGCTCCAAGATCCGCCAAACCTGATCCCAATGCAAGAACGGCCCCACCAGAGATCTGGCGGGGCCGTGTTGTTGAGGGAGTTGGTGCTCAAGGCGCGTAGGTGCTGCTGCTCGCGGGGGCCACCTTGTTGACCGGCCGGAAGTTGATGTAGACCGTGCACTGACCATCCACCCAGAAGTCCACTCGCGCCAGGCCCTGGGCGATCGCGGCATAGTGCCCGGCTTTCAAGGGGGCCAGTTCCGCGCCGAACTCACCCAGCTCCGGCTTCGTCCCTGTCATAAGCCAGGCGACAAAGGTGCTATCCTGCACTGGGATCGCGAAGACGTCGACTGGCTGTCCCTTTCGTCCTTCCACTGTGACGCGCAAGATTGACCGGAACTCGCGGGTGTCCTTGGTTCCGCAATCAGACTTCACAACCTCGCCGATCCAGGTTGTTACGACAGTCGGCGCACCGGGCTGCGGTGCATATGGCTGCGGCTGATAGGGCTGTGGCTGATACGGTTGTGGCCGGTTCGGTTGCGGCCGGTACGGTTGTGGCTGGCTGGGTTGCGGTTGGTAGTTCTGAGCCGGCGGCCTGTAACCGGGGATCAGGAGCTGCTGCCCCGGGTAGATCCAGGTGGTGTTTGAGAGATTATTGGCTTGCGCAATGGTCCAGGCGGTCGTGTTGTAGCGTTGGGCGATGTAGGCCAGTGTCTCTCCCGGCCGCACGATGTGGTAGTAGCCGCGGGCAGGCGGTGGCGTATAGGTCGGCGGCGCGGGAGCAAAGGCGCCACCGGGGATCAGCAGCCGCTGTCCCACGTAGACCCACGACCCTGGTAGAAGGTTGTTGACTTGAGCGAGGGCGCCGACGCTCACACCGTGGGAGTAAGCAATCCCGGTAAGTGTGTCGCCTGCCTTGACGGTGTAGTAGACTGCGCCTTGAGACGGCGATGGGGGTGGGGCGGGGCGCGAACCAGGACCTGGTATGACCATCTGCTGCCCTATGTAGACGAACGCACTCCTGGAAATGCCATTCGCGGCGGCGAGCGCATCCACCGAAACTCCGAAGCGTCGCGCAATCCCGTAGAGCGTATCACCGGCTCGAACCACATAGCTGCCGCTGCTTGAGGGAGTGCTGGTGCTGCCCGTGGGAATCAGCAGTGTCTGTCCGGCATAGATCGTGGCGTTGGGCAGACCGTTTGCCCGCATGATCGCTTCGACGGTTGTGCCGTAGCGACTTGCGATGCTGTACAGGGTGTCGCCCGGCTTGACCGTATAGGTTTGACCGGAGAGGGCATGGGCGGGCATGGCTGGCAGCAGCACTGTCAGAGTGATCAACAGTGCGGCCAACCCGGCGGATATGAGGCGTGAGCGAAGGGTCATGTTGTCCCATCCCTTCTCAAATGAGCATAAGAGGCCTTTTCCTATCTTATCCCAGCATCCCGTGTTTGTCAATAGAAAATAACCATCTATAGTGATGTTTACGGTCATCAATTGATGATGACAGGGTACAACATCTCGGACAAGAGCTATCTCCTGTTGCCGACGCGCAAAAACGTGTCAATTCCCGTTGTCAGGAAGATGGGCACGCTTAGCATCTGAGAACGAACGGCGGCTCCTCCAAAGCGGGAGGATTCGACCTCGCGCCGGACAGGCGGGCAGCTTTCGTGCTCCCGCGATCCCACAGCGCCGTTCAGTTGTGAGTCTCATGCGCGAGTCACTGCGTGAGCGCTGCCTTTCGAGAGAATAGGACCAGATTCTCTTGCATCCCGCGCCAGTGCCCTTCCGACTCGATTGCAGCGACCGAGGGGACAAAACAGGTCTTCCCCTCCTGAGCGATGCGGCGTTGTTTGGTGCGTGTTCACCTGGTGACAGCCCAGAATTACAAATTGCAGTCCTCTTTGCTCTCCAAGCGGCATGCTTCTTGCTCGATTGGGATGGTCATGCTCACCCGCAATCGCCGGCAGCAATTGGTTAGGCTTGGGACCTCATACCGATCGCTTGGGTGAGCCTGTTCTGTGCTGGAGATTCCCCTGGTAAAGCACCGTGGGAAAGGAGGGTCTCACAGCGGCTGCCAGAACTCGAATGGCGGAGGGACACATCAGGGCTGTCCAGGAACCACGCCCGCCTCATCACCGGCGCCGGGCAGAGTTTCCTTGTGGCGAAGGCCCGCGACATTACCCCCCGCCAGTTGACCGGGCACCACTGGGTATTCCCACGTACACGGTCTCCTCTACAGCCGAGCGACAGCCGGATTGCGTCGCCGGGGTCCCATCTGCACTGGCGCGAGAGAAGGGCATGAGTAACCTCCACGGAGTGGTCATTGGAATCACTCATGGAGAGACCGGAACGATCACTCTCGTGGCCAGGCGCCTGCGACTTATCGATCTCTAAGATGAAGGGTGTCCATCCAATCAGGAGACGTTCGCGCTTCATTGGGAAAGACTTCGCCATTTGTGCGGCCGTTTCCGTGGCCGTCTCATCGACCTGCCTCAGTACAATACCCATCCTGATGAGGGAAAGGACCTATCTGCGTGGCTCCACATGACGCGATTGTGATCGGAGCAGGGCACAACGGGTTCGTCGCTGTACACTCGCTGGCCTGGGCGGGCTGGAAGACCCTCGTGCTCGAGCGGAACGAGTCGATAGGGGGCGCGATCATGCGCGCCGGGATCGAACTCCCCGGTTTCATCCACCACCGCTCCTCGACCAACCAGAATCTCTTTCTCGCGTCGCCGGAGGCGGCCACTGGGGGCGCAGCCCGGCGGTTGCCTGTCCTGGCCGGTCAGGCCAGGGAAACCGCGGCTGGAGGCCTGCGGCCGGGCGTGCCCCTCCGGGCACGCTGGGGGGCGGATTCAGGTGGACCGGGGCAATAGCGCGCTGAAGCGCGCACTCCAAACAGGCCCCCCGCCACTCGCACCAATTCGCCAACAGTTGCCCCTGGGCCTGCGGCCCGCGCCGGGAAATGAAAATTGGCGCCGCGCCACGGCGAACAGCGCAGCGGGCTATTTTCAGGAGAGGATCATTCCAGCGATGGAGGTTGGGTCGCCGACCAATCTGGTCCGCTGTGTCGAACAGGGGAACGATCACGGCTGGTTACGAGGTCGAACTGCGTCCTGGCATGGAGGGACCCGCCGCGCTCTACGGCCCGCCGTGTTCAGGTGGTCGTGGAGCGCGGTGTGTTTCCCGACCTGAATCTATCGGCCGTCTGCAGGGTATCTATCCCGAGCTGGAACAAACGAGCAGGGTCACCGGCACGATCGCTTCGATGGCGGTGGCTGTAAGGTCGAGACCAAGAGATGCCCCAAGTTTTCCACCGCAGTACCAATACTATTTCCAGAGTGACCATTTTTGGCGCGGTGTTCATCGTTGCGGGGATTCTCCTGGTCGCGTGGCTGATTGTTCGCTCCCCGTACGCTACGGCGGTTGGCTTCGAACGCGAGCAGCCGGTGCCGTTCAGCCACAAACACCACGTCAGCGACGATGGGATCGACTGCCGCTACTGCCACACCTCGGTGGAGACCTCTTCGTTCGCCGGGATTCCTCCCACCCAGACCTGCATGAACTGTCACTCGCAGATCTGGGCGCAAAGTCCGGTGTTGGAGCCCGTTCGGCAAAGCTGGCAGACGGGCCAGCCAATCGTTTGGACAAGGGTCGATAATTTGCCCGACTTCGTCTACTTCAACCACAGCATCCATGTCCAAAAGGGGATCGGATGTTCGACGTGCCACGGGCGGGTAGATCAGATGCCGCTCGTCGCGAAGACCCAGTCCATGCAGATGCAGTGGTGCTTAGCCTGCCACCGCAATCCCGAGAAGTACGTGCGGCCGCGCGACCAGGTCTTCAATATGGAGTACCAGCCGCCAGCCAACCAGCTCGCCCTCGGGCGAGAGCTCGTCAAAGAGTACCACATACAGGTGAAGACCAGTTGCTCAGTTTGCCACCGGTGAGAACTATGTCGACGCAGAAACACCTTGATCTTGCTTCAATCCGTGCCCGGCTCGAGGCTTCTCAGGGGAAAGAGTACTGGCGCTGCCTGGAGGAGTTGGCTGAAACCGAAGAGTTTCAGGAGTTCCTGCACCGCGAGTTTCCGCGCCAGGCAGCGAGTTGGAGTCCTTCGATCAGCCGGCGACAGTTCGTGAAGCTGATGGGCGCCTCCCTGGCGCTTGCCGGCCTCACTGGCTGCGGCGCCCGCCCGGTCGGGAAGATCGTGCCGTATGTCAAAGCACCCGACGAAGCAGTCGTGCCGGGCAAACCACTCTACTTCGCAACCGCCATGCCCCTCAGCGGGTACGCACTCGGGCTCCTGGTCGAGAGCCATATGGGACGCCCGACCAAGGTCGAGGGCAACCCCGATCACCCCGCCAGCCTCGGTGCAACCGATGCCTTCGCTCAAGCGGCGGTCCTCACGCTCTACGATCCGGATCGCTCCCAGGCGGTCACCAACCAGGGACGGATCCGCCCCTGGGACACCTTTCTGACCGAGCTGAGTCATGCGCTGGATGAACAGAAGACAACCCAGGGTGCGGGCCTGCGCCTGTTGACTGAGAGCATCTCGTCGCCCACACTCGCCAATCAGATTCAGACGATCCTCACGCAGTTCCCGGCCGCGAAGTGGCACCAGTACGAGCCGGTGGGACGCGACAACACGCGGGCGGGGAATCTTCTAGCGTTTGGCGAGGATGTCCACCCTGTATACCAGATCGGCAAGGCCAATGTCATCCTCGCGCTGGATGCGGATTTCCTTGCCTGCCGGCCGGGCACCCTGCGCTATGTGCACGATTTCGCCGAGCGCCGGCGCGTGGCGACCGGGGCAACGGAGATGAACCGCCTCTACGCGATCGACAACTCGCCAACCCTGACTGGTTCCGCAGCCGACCATCGTCTGCGCGTGCGAGCCAGCGAAGTCGAAGCCGTCGCCCGTGCGATCGCGGCAAGAGTAGGCGTCGAGGGCGTCGTGCCTTCCGCCCTTCCCCCGACGGTTCCCCCGAGCTGGATCGATGCCCTCGTTCGTGACCTCCAGCAAAATCGCGGCTCAAGCCTCGTCATCGCGGGTGAGTCTCAAACGCCCACCGTCACGGCACTGGCACACGCTATGAATCAAGTCCTCGGTAATGTCGGCAACACTATAATCTACACCGAGCCCGTCGTCGCCAATCCCGTCGACCTGACGGCGTCACTTCGTGAGCTGATCCAGGATATGGACGCCGGCCGCGTTGAACTCCTGGTGGTCATCAGTGGGAACCCCGTCTACACTGCCCCGGCGGACCTCCACTTTGCAGAGAGCTTCATGAAAGTGCCGCTTCGCATCCACCTGAGTCTCTACGATGACGAAACCTCGGCGCTCTCCCACTGGCACATTCCCGAAACTCACTTCCTTGAAACCTGGAGCGATGCGCGCGCCTACGATGGCACCGTCAGTATCATCCAACCCCTGATCGCGCCGCTCTACGCCGGTAAATCGGCCCACGAACTCCTTGCGGCTTTCACCGGCGAGTCCGGGAGCTCAGCTCACGACATTGTGCGCGCCTACTGGCAGAGCCAGAACCCCTCCGGTGATTTCGAGCAATTCTGGCAGCAGGTATTGAATGCTGGCGCCGTTCCAAACACGGCCCTTCAACCGAAGTCCGTATCGTTGCAACCCAACTGGACCAACCAGGTCGGCACCGGGAACCAGGGCCCGGGCCAGCCGGCGGCGGGGACTCAGCCCGCGTTCGAGATCGTCTTCCAGCCGGACCCGAACATCTACGATGGCCGTTTCGCGAATAACGGCTGGCTCCAGGAACTGCCCAAGACAGTGACGAAACTGACCTGGGACAATGCCGCGCTGATCAGCCCACAAACCGCGGAACGCCTGGGCCTGTCATTCGACCAGGCCGGCGTAACCCAGGCCACCGTGGTCGAACTGCACTACAAGGGCCGGATGGTGCAGGCTCCGATCTTCGTCCTGCCGGGACAGGCCGACAATTCGATTACCGTCTACCTGGGCTATGGCCGGACGCGCGCGGGGCGCGTCGGCACCGGGGCCGGCTTCAATGCCTATGCGATCCGCACCTCGACCGCTCCCTGGTTCGACTCCGGCCTCGAGATCCGGGCGACTGGCCAGCGGGTTCCGCTGGCCACAACGCAGCACCACTGGACGATGGAGGGGCGCAAGATCGTCCAGGCGGGAACGCTTCAGCAATACCGGGAAAATCCCTACTTCGTCGATCCGATGACGCCCACGATCTCGATCTACCCTGGGTACAGCTACCAGGGGCGGGCGTGGGGGATGGCGATCGATCTTACCGCCTGCACCGGCTGCAATGCCTGCGTCGTTGCCTGCCAGGCCGAGAACAACATCCCCGTCGTCGGCAAGGACCAGGTCTTGATGGGCCGCGAGATGCACTGGTTGCGCGTTGATCGGTACTACACCGGCCGCCTGGATAACCCCGAGGTCTTCCACCAGCCAGTGCCTTGCATGCACTGTGAGACCGCGCCCTGCGAGGTGGTCTGCCCGGTGGCCGCGACGGTTCACAGCAAAGAAGGCTTGAACGATATGATCTACAATCGCTGTGTCGGCACCCGCTACTGTTCGAACAACTGCCCCTACAAGGTTCGGCGCTTCAACTTCCTGCAGTTCGCGGATTGGGATACGCCCAGCCTCAAACTCCTACGGAATCCTGAGGTGACCGTCCGGAGCCGAGGGGTCATGGAGAAGTGCACCTACTGCGTTCAGCGGATCAGAGCTGCGGAGATCGAAGCCGAGAAAGAAAATCGAGAGATTCGCGACGGCGAAATCGTGACAGCATGCCAGGCGGCGTGCCCGAGCCAGGCAATCGTCTTCGGGAATATTCTCGATTCCAACAGCCGGGTCGCCCGGCTCAAGGCCCAACCACTCAACTATTCCCTGCTCGGTGAGCTCAATACGCGCCCGCGAACGACCTATCTGGCGGCGTTGCGCAACCCTAATCCCGAGATAGAAACGGAATAGCGCTATGGCAAAAGAAGTGCAGGAATCCAGGCGCGGCCCATTAGAAGCGGTTCCGGTCATCGAGCCGGGGTACACCTATGGGTCAGTCACCGATAAGATCAGTTCCATCGTCCTGACACGCCGGACGCCCCTGGGCTGGTACGTGGGGTTCGCGATTACCTTTTCTCTGGTGATGCTTCTCTTGTTCGCCATCACTTACCTCTTCTATAAGGGTGTTGGGATCTGGGGTATTAACATTCCGGTCGCCTGGGGATTCGCCATCACCAACTTTGTCTGGTGGATTGGGATCGGGCATGCCGGGACCCTCATTTCAGCGATCTTATTGCTGCTGCGCCAACGCTGGCGAACCTCAATCAACCGTTTTGCCGAGGCCATGACGCTCTTTGCGGTCGGGGCTGCCGCCTTGTTCCCGATCCTGCACCTCGGCCGACCGCAGTACTTCTACTGGCTGATTCCCTATCCAAACACGATGGACATCTGGCCCCAGTTCCGCAGTCCCCTCGTTTGGGACTTCTTCGCCGTCTCCACCTACGGAACGATCTCGCTCATCTTCTGGTATATCGGGTTGATCCCCGACCTGGCCACCCTGCGCGACCGGGCCCAGCGACGCTTCCCCCAGATCGTCTACGGCCTCCTGGCGATGGGCTGGCGCGGCGACGCGCGGCATTGGCGCCGGTATGAGCAGGCCTACTTTCTCCTCGCCGCGCTGGCGACGCCTCTGGTTGTCTCGGTTCATAGTGTCGTCAGCTTCGACTTCGCGGTGGCGATCCTCCCCGGCTGGCACTCAACGATCTTCCCCCCCTACTTCGTGGCCGGGGCGCTCTTCTCGGGCTTTGCGATGGTGCTGACGATTGCAATTCCGCTCCGCTGGGCCTACGGCCTTGAAGGGTTCGTCACGCTTCGCCATCTCCAGAACATGGCCAAGATCATGCTTGCCAGCGGGTTAGTCGTCGCCTACGGCTACCTCATGGAAGGGTTCATGGCCTGGTACAGTGGCAGCGGCTTCGAACAGTATGTGCAACTCAACCGTGCACTGGGCGTCTACGCTCCCTGGTTCTGGCTCATGCTGGCGGGTAACGTACTGATCCCTCAAGCCATCTGGTTGAAGCGGGTGAGGTTCAGCGTACCAGCGCTTTTCGTGATCGCCATTTTTGTCAATGTCGGTATGTGGCTCGAGCGGTTCGTCATCGTTGTCCAGAGTCTGCATCATGATTTCCTCCCCTCCTCGTGGTACATCTTCAAGCCGACGTTCTGGGATTGGGCGACGCTGATCGGCTCTCTCGGGCTCTTTTTCGCCCTGATGTTTCTCTTTGTCCGCTTGTTGCCGATGATCTCGATCTTCGAGATGCGGGAGCTTTTGGCCGAAACTGAAGGGGAGAAGGCCCAAGCATGACCTCTGATCCTTTCCTCTACGGTTTGATGGCCGAATTTGAGGGGCCGGACGAACTTGTCGAAGCCACGCGCCGGGCGCGCGAAGCTGGCTACCGCAAGGTCGACGCCTACTCGCCTTTCCCTGTGGAGGGATTAGCCGACGAACTTGGTTTTCATCGAACGTGGATTTCGCTGATTGTTCTGATCGGCGGGGTCATCGGCGGCGTGTCAGGGTATGCGCTCCAGTACTACATCTCGGTGGTCTCCTACCCGCTCAACGTCGCCGGGCGCCCTCTCAATAGCTGGCCGATGTTCGTCCCGGTCGTCTTTGAACTGACGATCCTGTTCGCGGGGTTGTTCGCTCTCTTCGGCATGCTCGCGCTCAATGGCCTGCCGATGCCCTACCATCCCGTCTTCAACGTCCCCCGGTTTGCGTTGGCCACTCGCGACCGGTTCTTCCTGGTGATCGAAACCAGCGATCCCAACTTCGAATACAGCGCGACGAGGCGCTTTCTGGAGAGCCTGGAGCCACGCGAGGTGTCCGATGTTCCAGAGTAAGAAGGTCGGCGAAGGCTTTGAGCGCCCGGGGTACACCGGGAGAGGGCCGCGAGCGTCAGGCCTGGCTACGCGGATGCGCCGTCTGTCTACCGGCTTGTGCCTTATGGCGATCTGCCTGGTGCTGACGGTGGCCTGTACCCAGAAAATGGCCGTTCAGCCGAAATACAGACCCCTCGAGCCGAGCACATTTTTCGCCGACGGCCAGTCGGCACGGCATCTCGTACCGGACACGGTGCCGCGTGGGTTCGTCGTGAGCGATACCCTGCTCTACACGGGCAGGTCGGGCCAGACTCTCGCCGACACCTTCCCGTTTACGGTGACGATGGAGATTCTGGAGCGCGGCCAGGAGCGATACGGCATTTTCTGCGCCCCCTGCCATGGCTTCGCAGGCCAGGGGGACGGAATGGTCGTGCGGAGGGGGTTTTCGCCCCCGCCGTCGTTCCACATTGATCGGTTGCGAAACGCGCCGCCCGGCCACTTCTTCGATGTGATGACGAACGGTTTCGGTGCCATGCCGAGCTACGCACCGCAAGTTCCCGTGCGGGACCGGTGGGCCATCATTGCCTACATCCGCGCGCTACAACTGAGCCAACACGCAACTGTCGAAGATGTTCCACCGGATCAGCGCCAGCAGTTAGAGACAGGAGCCCAAACGCCATGATCGAGGCGACTCGCCCGGCCCCCCCGGCATTTGACCGCATCCAGCGGGGCGCGCTC
This sequence comes from Ardenticatenaceae bacterium, assembly GCA_027493995.1. Taxonomy (GTDB): domain Bacteria; phylum Chloroflexota; class Anaerolineae; order Ardenticatenales; family Ardenticatenaceae; genus DOUV01. Next base: position 4,816,425 of record JAOSJS010000001.1, read on the forward strand.
ATCGTCGGCATCGTTGGGATCGCCCTGCTCATCGTGGGGGCGGTCCTCAGCCCGGCGCAATTCTTTCGGTCGTACCTGGTGGGCTACCTCTTCTGGCTTGGGATCGCGCTGGGCTGCCTCGCGATCGTGATGCTGCACTACCTGTCGGGCGGCACGTGGGGCGCAGTCTTGCGACGGTTCCTCGAGTCGGGCACCAAGACGATTCCGTTGATGGCTCTTCTGTTTGTGCCGCTCGTGTTCGGGCTGCCCTATCTGTATGTCTGGGCACGCCCCGAGGCCGTCGCGAAAGACGAGCTTCTGCAATATCAGAGTCTCTACCTCAATATCCCCTTCTTTTTGATCCGGGCAGCCATCTACTTTGTGACCTGGGGGGTGCTGGTTTACTTTCTGAATAAGTGGTCAGCCGAACAGGATCGGACGGCTGATCCGGAGGTCACTCGGCATCTGCGACTTCTCAGCGCTGGCGGTGAGGTGCTCTTCGGTCTCACGGCGACGTTCGCATTTATTGACTGGGTGATGTCGCTCGAGCCGCACTGGTTCTCAACGATCTACAGCGCCATGGTTACGATGGGCGATGTCCTGGGCGCGTTCGCGTTTGTTATCGCCGTAGTGGCCCTGCTCGCCAACTGGGAAGCATTCGCGGAGGTGACGACGCCGCGGCTCTGGAACGATTTTGGGAGTCTGCTGCTGGCGTTTGTCATGATCTGGGCCTACCTGGCGTTTTCCCAGTTCATGCTGATTTGGGCCGGGAATCTGACCGACGAGATCCCCTGGTATCTTCGCCGGATCAATTTCGGTTGGCAGTGGGTGGCTCTTTTGGTGGTGCTCTTCCACTTTGCGCTCCCGTTTGCCTTGCTGCTCTCACGGGACTTGAAGCGCAACGCCCAGCAGTTGGCGATGGTCGCCATCGTGATCGTCGTCATGCACCTCATCGATACCTTCTGGCTGGTCGAGCCGGCATTCACTGAGACGGGGTTGCGGGTCCACTGGCTCGATGTCGTCGCGCCGGTTGGCCTGGGTGGAATTTGGATCGCAGTCTTCGTCTGGCAGCTCAAGAAGCGTCCGTTGCTACCGCTTCACGATACCCAACTCCAGAGCAGGGAAGGACGTGGGCATGAGTAAGCCGAGCCCCCATCCGGACAGCCACGAAACAGAGTCTGCCGGCCCCGACCGCAAAGAGCGTGGCGGAATCGGTGCGACGATTCTCAGAGCTGGTCTTCTCGTCACGGGCTTCGTTCTCCGGTTCTTCCGAGAGACGCTGGCGCGCGAGCCTACCGTCGATCGCCGGGCTCTCGAGGTCGGCCACGAAGTGAGTGACTTGACCCTTCAGCGCGTCAGGCCGGTTGTGATCGGGTTCCTGATCATGATGGCTCTGGTCCTGATTGTTGTGTCGGCGTTGAACGTCGCCTTCATCGGCCGCTGGCCGGGTTTCCCCCTGCCTCCCGGGTTGGCGAACGCCCCGGATATCCCGTTGCCGCCGGAGCCTCGGCTGCAGCCCGAGCCGCAGCAGGAGATGCAAGCGTTGCGTGCTGAGCAGGAGGCCCTGCTGCACAGCTACGGATGGGTTGATAAGCAGGCAGGTGTGGTCCACATTCCAATCGATCGCGCGATGCAACTGCTGGCCCAGCGGGGATTGCCGGCACAGCCGACCAGCGCCGGCGAGACACTGAGAGATCAGGGCCAGTTGATCCCATCGGATGCCAGTTCGGGACGAATGATGGAGAGGTTGTCACCATGAACGCGGGTCAATCCAGAGGCAAGGAACGACCGGGGCGGGACCGTCGGCCCCGGCGCGGGCGCCGCGCCTGGCCACGAATCCTGGCCCTGGTTTTTCTGTTGATCCTGGTGCTGGCGGGCCCCGCCCAGGCTCAAGGGCCCGAGCCGTCGCATGTGGTTCCGGCCGCGCTCCGCGACGTCGGGTTCGACCAGCGGATTGGCGAGCAAGTACCGCTCGATCTCACTTTTCGGGACGAGGAGGGGCAGGCAGTCCGGCTCGGTGCGTACTTCAGCAGTGGGAAACCGGTCATCCTGACGCTCAACTACTTTAGCTGTCCCAACTTCTGCGATGTGGAGCTGAACGGACTCGTCGAGGGGCTCCTCGATGTGCCGTGGAAAATCAGCGACCAGTTCAACGTGATCAGCGTGAGCTTTGATCCGCGCGACACGCCCGTGCTCGCCGCCGGCAAGAAGAGCCGCTTCGCGTTCCGCTACTCCCGTCACGGCGCCGCGACGGGCTGGCATTTCCTCACCGGCGACCCGATCTCGATCCAGCGCCTGACCCAGGCCGTCGGGTTCCGCTACAAATACGATGCCACCCAAGACGAGTACGCTCATCCGGCCGGCATTCTCGTGTTGACTCCGCAGGGAACGATTGCGCGCTATCTGTACGGCACGGAGTTTTCGCCGACGGATCTCCGCCTGGCCCTTGTCGAAGCGTCGCAGGGCAAGCTCGGCTCGCCGGTCGACCAGGTGCTTCTCCTCTGTTACCACTACGTCCCCGCGCTCGGGAAGTACAGTGCCCTCGCTCTCAATGCCCTGCGACTGACCAGTGTCTTGACCGTCCTGGTGTTAGGAGCCTTCCTCCTGCTTCTATGGCGGGAGGACCTTCGAGCAGACGGCCAAACAACGCAGCGAGTGGAGTAAGCCATGGGAGGTATCCCGTTTTTTCCCCAGGAGGCCTCCACGGCCGCCCCGCAGGTGGACGCTCTCTTCTTCTTCCTGGTCGGGCTGAGTACCTTGATCACCCTGGGCATCGCCGCGCTCATCATCTACTTCGCCGTCAAGTACCGGCGCCGCTCTGAAGATGAGATCGGTGAACAGATCGTCGGTTCGACCGCGCTCGAGTTCGTCTGGACGATCATTCCGACCGGTCTTGCGATGATTGCCTTCTTCTGGGCGGCGCAACTCTACTTACATCGAGTCAGCCCCCCGAGCAACTCGCTCGAGGTGTACGTTGTGGCCAAACAGTGGATGTGGAAGTTCCAACACGTGGATGGACAGCGCGAGATCGACGAGTTGCACGTGCCGGTCGGCCAGCCGGTCAAGTTGACGATGACCTCCCAAGACGTGATTCACAGCTTCTTCGTGCCGGCCTTCCGCGTCAAGCAAGACGTGTTGCCCGGACGCTACACGACCACCTGGTTTGAGGCGACCAAGACCGGGCAGTACCGCTTGTTCTGCACGCAATACTGCGGGACGGAACATGCCCAGATGACCGGTTCGGTGATCGTCATGGAGCCGGACGAGTACGAGGCCTGGCTCAGCGGTGGTGGGGGCCCTGGCGCCCAACCGGCCCCACAATCGCCCGCGGCGGCGGGACAACAACTCTTCCAACAGTTGGGCTGCAGCGGCTGCCACAAACCGGATGGCAGCGGGCCCGGACCGTCGCTCCTGGGGGTCTTCGGCCACCCGGTGCAATTGGAGAGCGGTCAAACCGTCATCGCCGATGAGAGCTATGTCCGCGAGTCGATTCTCAACCCAACGGCCAAGGTCGTCGCGAGCTACCAACCGATCATGCCGAGCTTCCAGGGCCGGGTGAGCGAAGAGCAGTTGCTCCAGCTGATCGCCTACGTCAAGTCCCTCGGCTCGCAACAGCCGGGCACCCCACCCAGTGCGCCCCCCGGCGGCCCTACACCCCAAAGTATTCCTTCGCGCCAGGCGCCCGCACAGGTGGCGACACCTGCCGGGACCCCGGCGGCGGGGACAACGCCGGCCAGTGCCCCCGCGGCAGGCACACCCACCGCCGGTGCCCAACCAACACCTTAGACCAGGAGTCAGACCTGATGGCTACAGTTGCCCTCGGACGTCGCCAGCACTATCTCAACGTCAGCTACGGCATACGATCGTGGCTGCTCACCACGGATCATAAGCGGATCGCCATCCTCTATATGGTCTCCATCACCCTGATGTTCTTCATCGGCGGGGCGGCGGCCACCTTGATCCGCCTGACACTGCTAACACCTCAGGGAAGCCTGGTGCGGGCAGATACGTACAACAAGCTCTTCACGGTGCACGGGGTAATCATGGTCTGGTTCTTCCTGATTCCATCGATTCCGGTGGTTCTGGGGAACTTTTTGGTACCGATCATGATTGGGGCACGCGACCTGGCCTTCCCCCGCCTGAATCTGTTGAGCTGGTACATCTTTATCGTGGGCGCGCTCTTCATGTTGTGGACGATCGTGGTGGGTGGTGTTGATACCGGGTGGACGTTTTACACCCCGTACAGCACCATGTCTTCCAATACCCACGTCATCTCGACGACCCTCGCGATCTTCATCGTTGGCTTCTCGTCGATTCTGACCGGCTTAAACTTCATCGTCACGATCCACCGCATGCGGGCGCCGGGGATGACCTGGTTCCGCCTGCCACTCTTCATCTGGTCGATATATGCCACGAGTGTCATCCTCGTCCTGGCCACGCCCGTGCTCGGAATTACCCTGCTCCTCGTGGCAGTCGAACGGGTCTTTCGCGTCGGGATCTTCGATCCGGCGCTCGGCGGCGATCCCTTGCTATACCAGCATATGTTCTGGTTCTACTCCCACCCGGCTGTCTACATCATGATCCTCCCGGGGATGGGCGTCACCAGCGAGCTGATTGCAGCGTTCTCCCGGAAGCCGGTCTTCGGGTATAAATTCGTCGCCTTTGCCAGTATCGCCATCGCGGTGCTCGGCTTCCTCGTTTGGGGCCACCACATGTTTGTCGCCGGAGAGTCGGCCCACGCGGCGCTCATGTTCTCGATGCTGAGCTTTCTGGTTGCTATCCCCTCGGCGATCAAGGTCTTCAACTGGACCGCTACGCTCTACAAGGGTTCGATTTCCTTCGACACGCCGATGCTCTACGCCCTTGGATTCATCGGCCTCTTTGTGGTCGGCGGGATGACTGGTCTCATGCTCGCCGCCCTGGCGGTCGATGTCCATGTGCATGACACGTACTTTGTGATCGCTCACTTTCACTACATCATGGTCGGTGGCATGGTAACGGCATACCTGGGCGGCCTGCACTATTGGTGGCCCAAAATTACCGGGCGGATGTATCCGGAAGGCTGGGCGAAGTTTGCTGCCCTGACCATCTTCGTCGGGTTCAACCTGACCTTCTTTCCGCAGTTTATCCTCGGCGTCCTGGGTATGCCGCGCCGCTACCACGTCTATCCTCCCGAGTTCCAGGTCTACAACGTCTTGTCGACGGCCGGTGCTTCAATCCTCGCCGTCGGGTACTTGCTGCCGCTGGCGTATTTCATCTGGTCTCTCTGGAATGGGAAGCCCGCCGGGCCAAACCCGTGGGGCGCCACGGGCCTCGAGTGGGAAACTACCTCGCCTCCGCCGTCGGACAACTTTGAGGAAACGCCCATCGTTACCACGCCTCCCTACCACTATGGGCCAAAGGAGTAGCAAGTTGGCTGAGACGCACGCGAACGTTGCCCACCACTTCGATACCCTCGAACAGCAGCACGAGGCCAACGTCCTGGGGATGTGGGTGTTCTTGATGACTGAGATCATGCTGTTTGGTGGTCTGTTCCTCTCGTATACCGCCTACCGGACTGTCTATCCGGAAATCTTCGTGGAAGCCAGCCGCCATCAGAACGTGCTTCTCGGCACGATCAACACCGGGGTGTTGATTTTCAGCAGTCTCATGATGGCGCTGGCGGTCCGCAGCGCGCGGATCGGCTCCCGAACTCCTCTGGTCGTCTTCCTGCTCGTCACAGCCCTATTTGGGACTCTGTTTCTCGGGATCAAGTTTCTCGAGTACTACCAGCACTACCAGGAAGGGTTGGTCCCCGGTATCGCCTATCGCTACCCGGGTCCTCACGCCAACCAGGCCGCGCTATTCTTCATCCTCTACTTTGTGATGACCGGCATCCACGCCATCCACCTGACCATCGGTGTCGGCCTCGTCGCGGTGGTCGCCTTTCGTGCCTGGCGGGGCCGCTACCTCGGGAAGAACTACACCCCCGTTGACCTGCTCGGCCTCTACTGGCATCTCGTCGATATCATCTGGATCTTTCTCTTCCCCCTGCTCTACCTGATCGGCCTCCATTGATAGGCTGATGAGAGGAGAACCATCGTTGGAACATGTTACGTCCCCGAAGACCTATATAGCCGTTGCCGTCACGCTCCTCCTGTTGACGCTCGCCACCACTGGGATCGCCTACATCGATCTCGGGCCGTGGAACACGGTCGTGGCCCTGGCGATCGCCGCCATCAAGGCGAGCCTGATCATCCTGTTTTTCATGCATGCCCGCTTCAGCACCGGGGTCACGCGGCTCGTGATCGTGGCGGGTCTGCTGTGGCTGGGAATCCTGATCGTGGGCGTCATGGATGACTTCATCACCCGCGGCTGGTTGCCCGTCCCGGGGCACTAAGGGCGCATCAAGCAATAAAGTCCGCCTGACTTGCCAGGGTGCTCAGGGAACTCTGGGGAGCTCAGAGGATCTCACGCGGCCCTGCGCGTCCAGAAGATCCTCCGAGCTCCCCAAAGTTATTTCCCCATAGGCACCGTAGGGGTCCGATTGACGCTCCGGTTCCCTCGCATGCTGCCCCTCACCGCGTGATCTACATCAGCCGCCACCAGAAACCACACCCCTTGCCTGGGTACAGGCGCGCAGGAAGGCAATCATCACCTCGAGGTTGGCATTTGTTAATTTCTGTCGCAGAGGCCATGTATGCTACCATTAGAACTCTTGTTCAAGCCGTCGAGAGCAAGGACTGAATTCTGCTTGCGACCGAGGGAAACGGGGCACAAGGCAGGACAACGTCCAAAGTCGAAAGGGAGAACGCAAGATGCAACCACGTATCAACCCTCTGAGCCGGCGACCGCGGGCGCGGCGGCTGGTGGTCGGCGTCCGCGGGGGTGCGGGGACCGGCAAGAGCCGCTTCGCGGCCTCGTTGACGGAGGCAGGGCTGGGCCGCCTCTGTTTTTTTGATACCGAGCGGAAAGCCCGGCTCCTCAAGGGCAGCGACGGGACCGTCTTTGACGCGCTTGAGATTCAGCACCCGGATGAGTTGCCGGAATTTATCGACTGGGCGCTGGAGCAGGACTATGGCTGCTACGCGCTCGACTCGTGGGCGATGTACTTCGGCCGCAAGCATCGGGAGACGCTGGAAGCGGTGCGACGGCGGACAGGTGATCCCCTGGCGCAGCCGACCGCCGAGGAGCTCCAGGCCGACCAGGTCATCTTCCAGGAGGTCTTGCGCAGGCTGTGCGTCGACAGCGGGGCCTGCGTCGTGATCACGGATCAGATCGCTGCGAAAGGCAAAGAGACGCGCGAAGAGAACGAGATGGGACGCGTTCTCCCCATGACGGCGAGCGGGCTCGAGTACTTCGTGGATGTCATGCTCGAGCTGGAGGTGCGGCTCGACGGCTTCGAAGAGGTGCGGGTCGCGCGGGTGATCAAGTCCAACAGCGAACGCTTCCCGGTTGGGAAGGAGTTCATCAACCCGATGTTTGCCGATCTGCTCGAACAGTTACCCGACACGGCCCCGCCGGCCCGGGTAACAGATGTCCCCGAGACGCTTGAGGAGCCGGCCCCGCCCCCGCCGCCGACCGGACCGACGTATCAGGATCTCCTCGCCAAGGCAGAGGAATTCGGCGTGTCGGCCGACACGGTGGTGAAGGTGGCGGTGCACTCCTACCAGCAGAGCGACCTGAGGCGCCTGACCCCGGAGCAGACCAAAGACCTCTATGACCGCCTCGTGGCGCGCTACAGCGGGACAGCCGCTGGCCCTACAGCGTCGAACGGGAACGGTGCAGGCGCAGCAAAGGGCGCGAAGGCATCCAACCGCCAGGGCACGAGGTCACAGACAAAGGCGGCCCAGCGGCGGCGCTAGAGCAAGAGGAGCCCGGCGGTTGAAACCGCGGCTGGGGGCCTGCGGCCGGGCGTGCCCCTCCGGGCACGCTGGGGGCGGAGGGGCACGGGGTGAGGGCGGTGGAAAGGCCTTTGGATCACGAAGGACGCGAAAGGACGCGAAAGGCACGAAAATAACCGCCGTTTTTCGTGTCTTTCGCGCTCTTCCGTGTTCTTCGCGATCCAGATCCCCTCGTCGCCCGGTCAGTTGGGCACCCCGATCGAAGCGACCATAAACGACGATGTGAAGGCCCCTGAAGCACGAACGGCACGAAAGGACGCGAAAGGCACGAACATGAACCGCCGTTTTTCGTGTCTTTCGCGCTCTTTCGTGCCCTTCGCGATCCAGATCCCCTCATCCGTCACTTCCGACCGAGTTGCCCGACCTTCAGTGTCAACGACCTGAAAGCCCGTTTTCGGGCCCGTAACTATGTGACCGAAACATGAAAAATTGCTTCCGCCAATGCCTGAGCCTATTTGAATTGAGCAAATCTTCGCCAGGATCGCTCAACTCGGCAGTATGAATGCCCTTTGATTGGCGAAGCGTAACCGTTCAGGCCCCCGTGAAGGGAGCGGTAGACAAGGGTTGAAAAGCGGGTAGACTATCACGCATGAGCGAGTTGCCGGAGCTGCCACCCCTGGCAAGCGATGTGCGCGACCAACTGCCGCCCGAAGCCCAGGCATATATCTGGGCCCTGGAACAGCAGGTGGTGAGTCTGCGCGCCCAGGTGGCAAGCTTCCAGGCGCAAGTGGCGAGCCAGCAAGAGCAGATCGAGCGGCTGCAGGCGCAAGTGAACAAGAACTCGCAGAATTCATCGCGTCCGCCGTCGTCGGACCCACCCTCGGCCCCACCGCGGCCGAAACGCGACAAGAGCGGGCGCAAGCGCGGGGCGCAGCCGGGGCATGAAGGGCAGCGACGGGCGCTTGTGGCAGAGAGCGAAGTGGACGCGATTCATGTCCACTGGCCGGCGCACTGTCCTGACTGCCAGGCGGCGCTGCCGCCTGCGGCAGTCCCAGGCCGTGAGGCGCGGCGCCAGCCAGTGTGGGACTTGCCCGAGGTCGCGCCGCTGGTGGTGGCGCACCGCTACGAAGCGGTGCGCTGTCCAGGGTGTGAGCGGGTGGTGCGTGCTGAACGGCCACTCGAGGTCGCACCCGGCGTGCTTGGCGCGCGGCTGACGGCGCTGGTGGCGCTGCTCAACGGGCGCTACCGTTTGAGCCAGCGTGAGGTGGCCAGCCTGCTTGAGGCCGGCTTTGGGGTCCCATTGAGCGTTGGCGGGGTGGTGGGCGCCTGTGAGCAGGTCAGCGCGGCCCTTGAACGACCGTCTGCCGAAGCCTTGGCGGCGGTCGAGCAGAGGGCGTGGGCCAACGGTGATGAAACCAGTTGGAAGCCGGCCGGCGAGAAACGCTGGCTGGGGGTCGCTGTGACCGCGCTCTTCAGCGTCTTCGTGCTGGCCCGCACACGCGGGGCCATCGTCTTGCAGAGCCTGCTGGGCGCCGACTACGCCGGCTCCATCGGGTCGGATCGCTTCAGCGCCTATCGCACTCTGCCGGTCACGCGCCGCCAACTCTGTTGGGCGCATCTCAAACGGGACCTGCTGGCGATTAAGCAAACGTCCAGCGCTAGCGCTGCCTGGGGCATCCAGGCGCTTGCGGTCGTGGCGCAGCTCTTCAGCCTTTGGCACCGCTTCAAACAGGGCGAGCTTGATCGCCCCACCCTCCAGCGCCTGATGCAGTCCCAGCGTGAGACCTTCGCCCGCTTGCTGCGCGAAGGACTCGCCCTGCCGGCCTGGACCAAGGCCCACGCCCTCTGCACCGACCTGCTCAAGCTTGAGCCGGCCCTCTGGACGTTCCTCTCCGTTGAGGGGCTTGAGCCGACCAACAATGCCGCTGAGCGCGCCTTGCGCCCCGCCGTCCTCTGGCGCACAGGCTCCTTCGGCTCCAACAGCGAGTCCGGCTTGCGCTTTGCCGAGCGCATCCTGACGGTCGCCGCCACCTGTCGCCAACAGCAGCGCCCGCTCCTGCCCTTTCTCTCTGACGCCGTTCACGCTCATTGGGCTGCTCAACCGGCTCCCTCTCTCCTCTCGACCCCCTGAACGGTTACGGCGAAGCTATTGCATAACAAAACAGCCCGGCAGGTGGCCGGGCTGCTTCATCTGAAGCTGAGCGGATAGTTGAGAAATTGTTGTTCGGTACGAACAACGATCACAGGCCTGTGGGCAGGCTCGCGAGAGCGGGTAACGGGATTCGAACCCGTGCCAACAGCTTGGAAGGCTGATGTGCTACCACTACACCATACCCGCGGAGTCGGGGCGACTGGATTTGAACCAGCGACCTCTTGCACCCCATGCAAGCGCGCTACCGAACTGCGCCACGCCCCGTTTCTTGGTTGCAGGTTCCAGGTTGAAGGTTAGCGATGCCGGAGCCGGTGCAATGCCCCAGCAATGCCTTGCACTGCCCAACCTTCAACCTGCAACCGATTGGGAGGGCGACCAGTGGGGCTCGAACCCACAACCTCCTGATCCACAATCAGGCGCTCCGCCATTGAGCTATGGTCGCCACGAAGTTAGCTTGAGTTCCAGTGCCGGTCTCTGAGTCCTGGACGCCAACTCGCCTGGCACTCGGTCCTCGGCACTCGTATGGGCCCTGCTGGATTCGAACCAGCGACCAACCGGTTATGAGCCGGTCGCTCTAACCGCTGAGCTAAGGGCCCGCTGGCCCGCGCGATGGTGGGCGATGTTGGACTCGAACCAACGGCCTCTTCCTTGTAAGGGAAGCGCTCTGACCAACTGAGCTAATCGCCCCGGTGCAGTCCTGCAAACGGAGTTCCGGGTGAAAGATTCAACCAGCACGCCTTCGAGGCTCCGGGGGTGGGACTCGAACCCACAACCTTGCGGTTAACAGCCGCTTGCTCCGCCAATTGAGCTACCCCGGACCAATGGTGGACCCGACAGGACTCGAACCTGCAACCTCCGCCTTGCAAAGGCGATGCTCTTCCGTTGAGCTACGGGCCCGTGGAGTAGGCGCAGTCATTACGACAACACCTGCTCGCGAGGCTGCGGGGCTAGGACTCGAACCTAGACCGGCTGATCCAGAGTCAGCTGTCCTGCCATTAGACGACCCCGCAACGATTACCCTTCTCCTCAAAGGGCAAGCCACAGGCTGGTGTACCCCCGATTCTGTCGGCTCGTTGACGAGCCGCGCCGCCATCTATCTCTCCGCGTTGCCACGGAGGCGGTCCCTCGCCTGGTGGGTGTGATCCACCCTCACGGGTTCCGCTGCGACGAGAGCGAACCCAAGGTAGGCCCGCCCCACTCGCCTTGCTCTCCCTCAGCCAGCGCAGTCGCCTAGCCGCCGCCATCGCTGACGACGCTGGTGGGCTCTTACCCCACCCTTTCACCCCTCACCCGGCCGCAGCCAGGCGGGTTTGCTCTCTGTTGCCGTCTTGCCTCACCCGGCCGTTGCCGGCGGGTGGCCCCACTTACGGTTTCGTGGGGTAGCCTTCCCGGTTGCCCGGGGCGGAGAGTCGGGAAGTTCCTCTGCGTATCCTGCAGCGGCGGCTCCCTGGCCTGTGTGCAGATGCGGACGGAGAGACTCGAACTCTCACGGGTTGCCCCACCGCCCCCTCAAGACGGCGCGTCTACCGATTCCGCCACGTCCGCAAAAGAGTTGTCTTCAAATGAGCCGCCGGGGACTCGAACCCCGAACCCTCTGATTAAAAGTCAGATGCTCTACCATTGAGCTAGCGGCTCACGCCAAACAAAAAGGCGCGAGAGGAATTTGCTCGCGCCTCGAGGGGTCAGGCCGTGATGACTTCTAAGAGCCCCTCGAAAGCGCCGCTTGAGGTGCTATGACAGGATGATGTCCCTGGCACGCACCAACGCCCCTACCTTGGGTAGGGGTGCGCGGTTTGACAGGGCGCCAAGAGATCATCGACAAGCTGCTCCTTCGTAAAGCGAACGGTATCTTACCACAGCCCCTGGAAGCTGTCAAGCAAGGCGGCTGAAAATTCGAGGGCGACGGCGCTTCCCGGGACGCCGTTGATAGCGACTGCGCGGGCGTCCCGCGCAAATCTGAGAAACTACCCTGCTCCTTGTTGCATGATCTGGGCGCTTGTTGTCAACATGATTGACCGTTCTCTAGCCGTCCAGTATACTCCCGCCATCCGCCGTCGGCGAGGCCGCCGTCATCGGCATGGCCGACGATCTCCGGGGACGGGCGATCCACGCCATTCTGGTGCCGGCCGCCCGCACCGCCTCAGACGATCGGCTGGCGACGGCCGTGCTCGACGGCCTGCGCGGGCGCCTGGCAAGCGACAACATTCCGGCGGCAGCCAGTTTCGCCAACGCTTTGCCGTGCGATAGGAGTGGTCAATTGCTGCGTCGTATGCTCCACGAGCAGCTTCGGCGCATCCTGTCCGAGGAGGCGCCTCGTTGAGCAACCCGCCCTTCAGTGGACTGGAACCGCTCCGGCCGCTCTGCGGCGCCGGATTACTCTATCTGGTCCTGCTAATCCTGCTGCGGTTGTTGATCTGGCCCAACGTACGGCGGTTGCGGAAGGGCAACTCCCTCCAGCGTGTCCTGTCGGATATCTTCAGCTTTCTCGCTTATCTGGCATTTCTGGGCTTGTTGATCCTGGCGACACTTGCCGGCTTCGCCGCGCTGACGGGGACCAACCTGGCCCTGACGCTGGATCTTGAACAGCTCCAACCCGACAACATCTCGCCCCGGCTGGCCCTTGTGGTCTTGGTCGCGCTGCTCGCGCTGGCGCTCCTCCCGATCGGCCGCGGGCGCAGGCGCTGATGCGGGCGGCCGGGTGCTACAGTATTTCAATAAGAGCGTCGACATCAAACAGTGAGTACCGGACGCCTGCAATGCGAAATCACTCCGCTTTTCACGCCATCACGTTTCGCGCTCCACGTTTCACGAGTCAACCGGTTGAGCAGCCGATGCACGGACTCGTCATCTTGAATCTTTTCTCTCGAGTCCCGGTTGGTGGGAGAGCCTCGCAATGACCGATCCTCAGCCTTCGCCCCCTCGCCGTCAGTGGCGCCTGCCGAACGGCTGCCTGGTGCTCTTGCTCTGGGTGTACGTCTCGCTCATCGCCATCGCGTTGATCGGCTCGCAACCGGCGCGGGGCCTCCTCGTCGCTGTGCTCGGCGGCATCGCTGTGGGCCTGTTGGCTGTCAAGCCCTATTTGCAAGCACCGAACAGCCCGCCGCCGCCAGACCCGCCGCCGCCGACGGAGAAGAAGGAAGCATGAGGCCCCCGGCACATCGCGGGTTGGCTGGGAACCAAAGGCGCCCGCGTGATCGCGAGCAGAGCTTGCGACACGATGTGGTCCTCCGTTCCAATGTCCGCGTCGATCTTGCTTCACGCCGGTCACAAGCTGACCGGCGTCCTCTTCGCGAGTGTCTATGTCCAACGTGATTGAGACCCATCACCTGACCCGACGCTTCGACGGTCAGTTGGCGGTCGATGACCTCACGCTGCAGGTCGCCGGCGGCGAAGTCTTCGCGCTCCTCGGTCCCAACGGTGCCGGGAAGACCACCACGGTGCGCATGCTGGCCTGCCTGATCGCTCCCACCGGCGGCCACGCGACCGTTGTTGGCCGTGATCTCGCGGCTGAGTGTGATTCGATCCGCGCCCGCGTCGGCCTGCTGACCGAATCGCCCGGCCTGTACGAGGCGCTCACCGCCTGGCAGAACCTGATCATCTTCGCCCGGCTCTACGGGGTCGCAAACCCGGCGGCTCAGGTCGAAAAGTACTTGAAACTCCTCGACCTTTGGGACCGGCGCGACGAGCCAACCGGCGGCTTCTCAAAAGGGATGAAGCAGAAGGTTGCCATTGCCCGTGCCCTGCTCCACGAGCCCGAGCTGATCTTCCTGGACGAGCCCACGAGCGGCCTCGATCCCGCCGCGGCCCGGACCGTCCGCGAGTTCCTGGAGCAGTTGAAGGCGAGCGGCCGCACTATCTTTCTCACCACGCACAACCTGGACGAGGCCGAGCGACTGGCGGATCGCATTGGCGTCCTCAAGACGCACCTGGTTGCTGTGGACACCCCGGATGCCCTCCGCCACCGGCTCTTCGGTCGCCGCACCGTCGTGGCGCTGGCTCAGACCCAGCCAGCCCTTGTCGAAGTGGCCGCGCGGCTACCTTTTGTGCGCCAGGCCACCCTGCGCGACGGCAGCCTGGTGGTCGATCTGGGCGATCCGGATCGCGAGAATCCCGCCCTGGTGACAGCCCTCGTCCAGGCCGGCGCCCAGATTCGCACGGTGGTCGAGGAACGCGCCAGCCTGGAGGATGTCTACCTGCAACTGGTTAGCGAGAACCCGGAGGAGGGCGCGGGCTGATGGACTCGATCCGAATCCGGACGATCATCGCCAAAGAGTGGCAAGAGACGATCAAGAACCGGACGATTGTCCTTACCTTCCTCTTGCTGCTACTCATATTCATGGTGATGCCGTTAGGGCTGGCATTCGGCCTACCACTGTTTGCCGGTTCTCAGGCGTTAAACGATCCCGATATGGGAAAGATGCTCAGTTTGTTGACCGAGGCCTTTCCCGGGTTCGGCAATCTCCAACCGGTTCAGCAGTTCCAGGTGTTCATGCTGCGGCAATTTCTGATCCTCTTCCTGATCTTGCCTGTCATGGGAGCGATGAGCATTGCGACCTACAGCATCATCGGTGAGAAGACCTCGCGCAGCCTGGAGGCCCTGCTGGCCACTCCCATCACGACGACGGAACTGCTGCTGGGCAAGAGCCTGGCCGCCGCCGGGCCCTCGGTGATTGCCACCTGGGCCGCATTTGGTCTCTTTGCCCTCCTCACGCGCCTTCTGAGCGGGCCCACCGTGACCGCCTACATTTTCGATGCCCCCGCGTGGGCGACGATCCTGTTAATTACCCCGCTGGCGGCGGTCTTCGCCCTGGGGCTGGGCGTCGTGATCAGCTCGCGGGTCAACGACCCCCGCAGCGCCCAGCAGGTGGGTGGCGTCCTGGTGCTGCCGCTGGTGGCGGTGATGATCGCGCAGTCGGCGGGCTTCTTCCTGTTGGGCATCCCCTTCGTCCTGATCGGTGCGCTGGCGCTGCTGCTGCTCGACCTGGTGGTGTTGGGGCTTGGGATCTCCATCTTCAACCGGGAGCAGATCCTCACGCGCTGGCGTTGATTGCGCTGTCGATGACCACCAGGAGTGCCGGGTTGTCCACCCCGTTGCCTCGGTGTTGACGCTCTCCGCGGATATCCCGCCTGCCGGTCCGCCGGAGCAGCAGCAGCTATGCCCTGCTGTTTGCTGGCCCTGGTTATGATCATCCGATGCGGGTCTGCATGTTTGCAAACTCCTGCACCAACGCCGCAACATGTGCAACCATCTGGGAAAATATCTCTTTCCCCTGATCCGCACTGGCATACGTTGGGTCGCCCCACCCTCCACTTTCCGGCGATACATCCTGGAGGCGGAGCGCCATGTTCACAGGGAAGTTCTTGAAAGTTGGCGTCATCCCATCAACAACTGGAAAGTTCTGAAACTCCTGCCGGGCCTGATTTGGAACAACTTGAGAGAGATCAAGCATATCCGGCTCGAGATACCTGGCCAGCGACAGACCTGGATCGGCACCGTGACCACGTGCGGCGGCATAGTTGGGTGAGACTTCCTTCATGACAGCAGGTGCCAGGCGGCCGGGATTGATCCAGGCAATCAGCACGCCGAGTTCGTCGCGTATCTTGTTGGCTACATGTTCTATCAATGGTTGATTCGGCACGTGCATCATCAGAAATAAGAGATGATCGAAGCCGTGTCGCAAAATCGAACGGGCTACATCCTCGTAGATCGCGCTCGCAACCTCCGGCCGTAGGCTGATGGTGCCGGGGAAGTCCTGAAAGAGCGCCGAATAGCCGAAGGGGATGGTCGGGACGACGAGTGCATTGGTTCCTCGCGCGACCTCTTCGGCTAGCCTTTGCGGAGCAACACACTCCACACCGACGTAGGTGTAGGGACCTTGCGTTTCGACCGTTCCTGCCGGAATGAGAATGACAGGATTGCTCTCACGAGCCGCCCGAATCTCCTGCCAGCTCATCAGATGCCAGTGAATTTTCTTGTTCATACGAACCCTTTCCACCAGGGGGTGTTGAGATTGGACAACTGTCTGACCGGCACCGAGTCCGGGCCGCGCGAGGAAATCAGCCTTGAGGACCGCCCAGGGTCAGGTAGGCCAGCGCGACTTGCATCTTCGTCCGCAGGACCAGATTCTCAATCTCCATAGTCTCATCCACGCCGTGAACCCCTGACCGGATCATATCCGTCTCAGGGACGAGCGGTGCAAATCCGTAGACCTCCGTCCCCAGCGGCCGGACGCAACGCGAGTCGGTGAATCCGACCGTCAGGCTGGGAATCAACTCGATTTCTCCCCGATCCAATGCCAGCTTTGTCGCTCGTTGCACCTGGGCGACGAAGGGGCTCTCGAAGGAGGAAGCATTCGCAATGGCTGTCACATCGAGCTCGAGATCGACACCCGCTAGCCCTGCGGTGATCTTCTCCAACTCATGACGGACATAGGCTTCATCCTGGTGGGGAAGCGTGCGCACGTCAGCGATGAGTTCAGCCGAGGCGGGGATGCTGTTCGATTTGATGCCTGCTGAGGCCATGGTTGGGGCAATGGACATACGGGAGAGGGCGGTCAACGTCGTCGCGAGAGAACTGTTCTGCTGGCCTAATCCCGCGAGGAGCCGGTCCAGGTTCGCCGAGATGGGCTTCTCGGCAATACCGAAGTGGTGGAAATAGTGGAAGGTCGGTAGGCTCACGTCGATCTCGGGCCGGTAGCTCTCAATACGCTGGAGGAGTCGCGCGAGCTTGTAGAGGGCGTTGTCGGCCAACCATGGTCGGGCGCCATGGGCACTCCGCCCACGGAGGGTAAAACGCGCTTCCATCCGTCCCTTCTCACCGATCGAAATGAAATAGGCCAATCCCTCGGGCCTCTTGAGAGGCATACCTCCTCCCTCGTTGATGGCCCAACTAGCGCGGATCTGGTCGGGGTGGGCTTGCGCCAACCAACCGATACCATAGCGTCCACCGGCCTCTTCATCCGCCGCGGCCAGGAAACGAAGTTCCCCGCGGAGTGAGATGCCCGCTCGTTTCAGCAGGATCAGGGTCATAGCACCGGTGGAGGCGAGCGATTTGGCATCATCGCTGCCACGACCGTAGACTTTTCCATCCACCACTGTGCCGCTGAAGGGAGGCAGCTTCCAGCGACTCTCATCTTCCACCGGAACGACATCGAGGTGAGACATCAGAAGAAGGCGCGGCTTGGGCTGATCACCGATGGAGGCCAGCAGGTTGCCGCGAGAGGGGGCTGACTCCAGGGTGAGAGTAGAGATGCCTTCTGCCTGAAAGCGCTCCTCCAGCAGGCGGCACGCCTCGATCTCGTTTCCGCTGTCGCGTGCACCCGTGTTCACCGTCGGGATACGTACCAGCGCCTGATGGAGCTCGACCAGCTCCCCAGTTGCTTCTTCCGCCATGCCCAGCAGCCGTTCCAAGATTCTATCCATCGCGCTTTTCTCCTTCTTCTCACAGAAATCGCTCCAATTCCGCTCCCGGCTTGAGCCGGGAGCGGAATTGGAGCGCGACGCCAAAACAATGGCCAAAGCGTTGTCTCCACCCTACGGGGTGTCCCCTTACAAGACCGCTTCGTTTGGGTGTCCCCCGCAGGGGATGTCGCGCCCTTGGCGTATAATATTTGGTAAGACACTCCGCTTGCGGAGAAACGGTTCCTTTAATAACTGAGTGTTGGCGGTTGCGGCGGGGAAACGTCCGCCGCGTACGCCCTGCCCTGAGGGGTACCCCCTGGCGTCGAGGGGGACGCTTCGCCCTGAGGGGCGGTCCCCGGTGAGACCTTCTCGCTTGGGCGTACCCCGCGGGGTAGGGCTCCCCCCGCAGGGGGTGAGGGGCGCCCCCAGGCGAGTGCCAGACGCCTGGGGGCGCCCCTCAGGGCGAGCCGGGGGTAACTGACTTCTCAGTTCGTGCCTGCGCCAGCAATTGCCGCGCGCCGACCACTAACAGCCTCAAGGCACTGACGAGAGCAAGCTGGAACCCGCGCTCAAACAGCCGGCGAACTCCCTCACCGTCTGCGGCCACAGTGCCGGCGGCCACACCTGCCGCGCAGATCTTGTGCACCGCGAGGTCGACCTGAGCCTGCACTTCGGGGTGATCTGGCTGGCCTGGATACCCCATCGACATCGCAAGGTCGCCGGGTCCGATGAGGCACAAATCGAGCCCGGGGACCTGCAGGATTTCGTTCAGGTTTTCGAGGGCAGCTACTTCTTCAATCATCGCCGCGACCATGGTTTCCCGGTTCGCCTGGTCGAAGTATTCGGCGCCACTTTGGGTCACCCCGTAGTTGGCTGCTCGGGTTCCCGAGTGCGCACCGCGAATCCCCAATGGACTGTATTTGACCGCCTGCATGATCTGCCTGACCTCATCAGCGGTATTCACGTGCGGAACCAGGATCCCTCCGGTTCCGGTTTCCAGATAGCCCAAGATGACAGCGGGATCGTTTTTCGGGACGCGGGTGAGGCTGCCAATTCCCACCGCATCGGCCGCGCGCACCATTTCTTGAGCCCGCTCCACACCGATCACGCCATGCTCAGCGTCGATGAAGATACAGTCAAAGCCGAGATGACCCAAGAACTCGACGAGCTCGGGTGAAGGGACACCCGGCCCAACACAGATAACCGTACCGCCTTCTTTCAGCGCCTGCTTCAGCTTGTTTGATCGCATGTTTCTTAGTTGAATCTCCTATAATGAGGTGATTTCTCGGCGTGAATGAACCGGGGAAGGACTGCACTCTTGAGTGAAGGCGTGGATGCTGTGGATCGGCCCAACGGGATCACGTCCGGAAGGCTGGCGGCAATCTCCAACATGCGCGTGCGGAAGGGCACATCTTTTTGACAAATACGCCCCGACGAGTCCGTAAGGAGAGGAGATAGTGTCATAGCCGGATTTTCTTTCCAGGACCGCGCGCTTTCCCACCGGATTCCTGCGCGCTTGCTTGTTCAACGGTACAGCGACATAGGTCGAGCTGCAAGCGACCATCCACCATCCACCACCATCGTATGCCCGGTCATGTATGCAGAGGCGTCGGATGCCAGGAAGATCACAGCGCCCACGAGGTCGGCGGGCACGGAAAGGCGGCCCATGGGGATGTGATCGACCGTCGCCTGGAAGAGTTCCTCATTCTGGCGTATCCGCGCTGAGCTTTCGGGTGTCTCGACTGATCCTGGGGCAAGACCGTTCACGCGAATCCCATAGGGCGCCCACTCCATCGCGAGAGCGATGGTGAGGGAGTTGACGGCTCCCTTGCTGGTGATATAAGAGGTGCGGTTAAAGTTCCCGCGGTTGGCCACGACGGAGGAGATGTTGATGATGCTGCCGCCCTTCTTCTGAGCAACCATCAGCCGCGCCACGGCCTGGGCAGCAAGGAAGACACCACCCACGTTGACCTTCATCAGATAGTCCCACTCTGCTTCACTATGGTCGAGCGCCAGAGCGGTCACGCGAGTAGCGCCATTATTCACGAGTACGTCGACAGTCCCGTGCCGTGCCACGACTTTATCCACCATGTTTGATATGGACTTTCCATCAGAGAGATCGCAGTGGACAAAGGCGACTTCCATTCCCTGGCCTCGTAGCCGTTGCGCTGCCGCCTCGCCAGAGTTGCTATCCCGGTTGGCGATGACCACGCGGGCGCCGGCCGCACCCAGACCGCGGGCGAATTCCAAACCAATACCGCGATTCCCCCCGGTAACAATGGCCACCCTGCCGTGTACGTCAAACAGGTCCAAGTCCATAGGGTTGCCTTTCCGATCGAGTACATGGATCAAGATGCGAGCCAGCTGCGCATTCCAACGCAATTGGGAGGCTGGCAGGAAGTATCCTTGATGGCGAGGGAATGGTGTGAACCTCCTCATTGCAGTGGAGGCTCACACCGTCAATGAGACGCAGGCCGGAGCGCGCAGGGCGGGATCGCCGACTCACTGGAACGGACACCTAATGTGCGGTACGCTCTGGTCCCGGTTCGGTGGTACCGTGCGGGTCATAGCGCAAGGGATCGTACAGGTCGAGCGGCACGTCCGTCTGGCCGTCGACGATCAGATCGCTGATGATCTTGCCGTGAATGGGTGAGAGCGTGATCCCGCTGTGGCCCACAGCGATGTAATAGCCCGGGACGTGCGGCACCGGGCCCAGAAACGGCAGGCCGTCCCGCGGCATCGGGCGCAAGCCGGCAAACTGCCGGAGCACCGACAACTGCGCCGTGGCAGGCACCAACTTGACCGCATTCGCGGCGATCTTCCTGGCGCCCGCTGCGGTCGTCGACCAATCAAAGCCCACGTCTTCGGCTGTCGTCCCCATATAGAATTGGCCGCGCGCGTTCTGGCGCACGGTTGACATGGGCCGGGGACAGACGATGGGGCCGGGCTCGGTAATCAGGATCTGCCCCCGCTGAGGGAAGAGCCCGAGGGTGACTCCCACCATCTCAGCCACCTGCGCCGCCCACGGCCCCGCGGCGTTGACCGCGCACTGGGTGGCGAGGCGCCCCCGGTTGGTGAAGACCCCGGTCACCTGGCGACTCTCCTCGTCCAGGTCGAAGCCCGTGACTTCGGTCTGCGCCATGAACGTGACCCCCACTCGCTGGCAGCCGCGGGCCAGGGCATAGGTCCACTTGACCGGGTCGCAATCGCCGTCATGCGGGCTCCAGAGGGCCCCGGCAATCGCTTCCGAGACCCCGGGCTGCAGCTCGCGCGCTTCCTGTGCCGAAATCATGCGCCCCTCGAAGAGCGGGCTGTGCCGTTGGCGCTCGACGATGGCGGCGTGTTTCTGGTAGTCGGCTTCGGTCAGGCAGAGCTTGAGCCCGCCCCCCTGGCGCAGTTCGACGTCTTCGCCCAGTTCCGCGACCAATTTGGGCCATAGCCGGCTGCTGGCGAGGGAGAGCTCCATGTAAGGATAGGGCTCCTTGACACTGACCCAGACCAGGCCGAAATTGGCCGTGCTGGTGCCGGCGCCGGGGCCCTCTTTGTCGACCAGGGTCACGGCCTTGCCGCGCGTGGCCAAGTGATAGGCGATGGAGCAGCCCACGGCGCCAGCTCCGACTACCACCACCTCGGTTTCATGGATCGTGTTCACCGCTCATTCTCCTTCATCCGATTCCTCTAGCTCTTGCGCCAGTGCTGCCAGGGGCACCGTATGGACCGGAGGCCGGACCCGTGGTGCTGGAATTTGATCGATCGCCACCCCTTTTTCCTCAGCCATGATGCGGAGGATGACATCCCCGCAAAACCGCCCCTGGCACGGCCCCATACCGGCCCAGGTGCGGAGCTTGACCTCACGGGCGCTGAGCGTGCTCGCGCGCGCGGCGTCCCGGAGCTCCGCTTTGGTTACCTCCTGGCAGCGGCAAACGATGGTATCGTCTTGCATCAGCTCCCAGACGGCCGGGCGCAGCCCAACCATCTCGTTCATAGCCTCACGGAATGTCTCCAGCCCGGCCAATTCCTTGCGCGCCGAGGCAAGCTGTTCTTCCGCTGCGTCGGCGTTGATGTGGCCGAGCTGTCGCGCCGCGACGATGCCCGCGATCCGACCTTGTACCATGGCGATGCCGGCCCCGCCAATGCCGGCGACTTCCCCCGCGACAAAGACACCTGCGAGGCTGGTTTCCATTTCCTGGTTATGCTCTGGCACGAACCCACCCAGGTCAGGCCGGTAGACAACATTACACCCCGCCAGACGAGCCAGCTCTGTCGAGGGGAGAAACCCGAAACTGACACACAGCGCATCGAGGTCGTAGCTTCGCTCTGTGCCGGGCACCGGCCGCCACTCATTGTCGACTTCGACGATGACGGCTCGTTGCACCTTCTCCTCGCCTTCGGCCCGAAGAATCGTATGTCCGGTGAGCACCGGGACGCCAGCATCTCGCAGCTGCTTCAGATATTCCATTCCTTGGAGCAGGGGCTGCCAGTGGCGCCACAGCCGCGGGATCTGCCGCCAGCCGCGGCGCAACCTGGCTGCGTCGACCACGGCTCCCACGTCGGCCCCGGCGTCGACCAGCATTGCGGCCACGACATAGAGCAGCGGCCCTGCGCCGGCAACCACGATACGCCGCCCCGGCAGCACCCGTTGGATCTTGACCAGCGTCTGCATCGCGCCCGCGCTCAACACACCTGGAAGCGTCCAACCGGGGAAAGGCACCGGCCGCTCGTAGGCGCCGGTCGCCAAAATCAGCTTCTGAGCCCGCAGTTGGAAGAAATGATTCTGCCGGGCCAGCGCCAGGGTTTTATCCCCATAAATCGAGAAGGCCACTGTGTCGGTGAGTAACTCGATTCTTTCCGAAGTGGTCCCTTGAAGTAACAGGCTGCCCTTCTCCTCATCCTCTCCCCAATCGGGGCGGCTGTTGCCCGTGAAGCCGGGAGGGAGCTGCCTGAAATATTGCCCGCCCGGGCGCAGATACTGGTCGATGAGGACGACCTTCGCGCCTGCCTGCGACGCCTCTCGAGCCGCCGCGAGGCCGGCAGGACCCGCGCCAACGATCGCAACGTCTGTCTCTTGCATCAGGCTTGCCTCCAGTCGTTGCTGTTGGTCTGGGTTTGGACCTGCATGCCTGACTCCACGAGCGTCATACACGCGCGCACATTCGGAACGTCATTGATGACCATCCGGCACTCGTGACAAAGGCCAATCCCGCAGTAGAGGCCGCGCGGGCTGCCATATTTGTCTGTATACCGGAAAATGAAACGAGAGGCAGCAAGGAGCGCAGCGGCAACGGTCTCACCCTCGTAGGCCGTAACCGGCTCGCCATCCACCAGGATCTCGATCTGTTTTCCGCGTTGCACCGGGGGATGAAGCTTCGCACTGCTGATACGCATACCAATTTTCTCCTTCACTCACGTTGGAACAGCGTAATTCAACGCTGAGCTGTTTCCCCAAAGAGCGTGTTGCCATTCTGGTAGGCCAGGCGTCCGCCAATGATGACTGTACGGACGTTCGACACCTCGTTCTCCGGTGTGATGACGATGTCTGCGATCTTGCCTGGAACCAACTCGCCACGCTCGCCGACACGCGAGACGGCGCGCGCCACGTTGCGAGTGGCCATCGAGATGGCTTTGGCCATGTCGACGATGCCGTCCGCCACCATGTTTTGAATGCCGAGAAGAATGCTATCCCAGTAGCCGCCGGCGTAGTCGGTGCCGATGGTGTCCACCAGGTCTGCCTGCAGAAGGCCGTAGATGTGTTCTGGACTGGACTCGAGCCGTTTCGCCCCGAAGATGTCCAGGATGCATATCTCGACGATAGCGCCGTGGCGCTGCAGTGTGCGCCCGGATTGTATCGCCTCCTCAGGGGTGTAGGTGGAGTGATTGGTGTGGCCGGCAATGAGCAGCGGCCCCAACCGCTCGCCAAGAGCGTGGGTAGCATCGGATGAAGGCGCCGAGTTGTGGACCAGTGTCGGGAGACCAAAGCGTTCAGCATAGTCTGCGGCCTCAACAAAACCATCCAATGCTTTCTGGAAGGTCGGGAGGACCGAATTGCGTACCAGGTCGCGTGCGTCCTCGGGGCTCAATTTGCCCGTCAAGCCCAGATCGTCAAGGGCGGCTTGCACATTCTCTCGCCGGTAGGCATCCTCGCGGATGTGGCGGCTCAGCACTGCTTCCTTCAACTGGCGCGCCTGTCTTGGAATCAACTCAACGCCCGTTGCTTCTTTCACGGCCATGGGGATATACATGTAATCCTGTCCACCGCCACCGAGGGTATGGCCACCGCCGATTTCCCCAACGAGGGCGGCGCCAGCCGCCACCGCTTTCTCGGCCGTCATCGCCCGGTGTTCAGGGGTCAATCCCTTGGCATCGAACACCTCGGCAACCTCCCTGTTGACCGGCATATGCGACGTCGCCAGGAAGACGTTCACAGGGTGGGCTCGGTTCGCGTCGTCCACCTCTTGCGGCAGCGCGAATCCATCCAGATTTACCACCGAGGTCGTGCCGAACCGTAAGTGACGGTCCAGATTCTTGAGCACTTGCTCTCGCGGCAGGGGAGTGGTGGCCGTGGCAAAGAGAGGCCCGAAGGCCACTGCGTGCGCGTGCGCATTCACCATTCCGGGTACAACCACACAGCCCCTGGCATCGATGACGGTATCACCCGGACCGGTCTGACCAGGGCCCCCCTCTGTGACATCTGTGATTCGATCCCCCTCGATGTAGACGGTAGCGCCATGTTGCACCGTCGTGCCATCACCCGGGATGACTGTACCCTCTCTGATAATTAACACAGCTGAATCCTCCTTGCGATCTGCGATTGAAGATTGGTGCCAGAATCTGGCTTCCAAAGCAGCAGCTGATCCGACCGGCGAGGAGCCGGCCATTCAAGCCTTGGAGCGAGCAGGCACGGGGGCCGGGTTGCTACATCTCTCGGTCCCATCCTGGCGTCCATTAGTGGATACGATCTAGATAGACTGTGCCGTCTTTCATGACCAGGGCGACCTGGTGCCGCAGCGCGCCCGGGTCGTCGATCGGATTGGTGTTGACGACAATCAGGTCGGCTAACTTGCCGACCGTAACGGAGCCCAGCAGCGTGTCCAGCCGCAGCAGGCGGGCGGCGTTCCCGGTGGTGGCGACGATGGCATCCATCGGCTCCATGCCATGGCGCACCATCAGTTCGATCTCGAGCGCGTTTTCTCCGTTGGGGAAGCGGGAGGCAAAGCCACAATCGGAGCCCATAGCGAGGGTGAGACCCTTCTCGAGGGCCAACACGAAGCTTTGGATATGGCGCTCCTTGATGGCCTCTGCCCGCTCGATACGCCAGGGTTCCGCCAGACGCCGTTCGGTGTAGTAGTAGAATGGCCCGAACGTCGGAACGTAGAAGATGCGCTTCTGCTTCATCAGGCCGCAGGCTTCTTCAGTGAGAAAGATGCCGTGGTCAATCGAATCGATTCCCGCCTGAATGCCGTTCATGATTCCCTGTTGGCCAATGGCGTGACCCAGAACCGTCTTGCCGGCCTTGTGGGCTTCATAGACAGCCGCCAACACTTCTTCCAGGGTGAACTGCTCGGCTTGCACATCTTGGTTGGCGGTAGAGACGCCGCCCGATAAGGCCAAAATCTTGATGCTATCCACACCGCGCTTGATTTGCGACCGCACCTCCCGGCGCACCTCGTCGACGCCATCGACCTCGACGGCGATCTCATGAAGATGGCCACCCGTCATGGTGATGCCCCGGCCACTCGCGATGACACGGGGGCCAACGATAACGCCCTGGCGGATGGCATCGCGAATATCGAGGTCGATATGATCGCGTGAACCGGCTGTGCGCACGGTGGTAATTCCGGCCAAAAGTACCCTCTTCACCGTGGGCACGGTACGAAGGACGGCCATGGCGAGCGAGTCGTCCTCGTGCGCCGGGTCGTAGTCTCCTCCGGCGAAGTGGGCGTGTGTATCAATGATTCCGGGCAGGAGCGTTCGGCCGTCCAATTCGTAAACCCTGTCGGCCCTCTCACGGTTACCACCCTCCGGACCGGCGTAGACGATGTGGCGGTCCTCGACCAGCACCTTGCCTCGCTCGATCATCCCACCCAAGCCGTCGATGATCCTCGCACCTCGAAACAGGGTACGCATGCTGCTCACCTCTTCATTCCCATGGGTTCCAGTTCGTCGTCCCGGCCTGATGAGAAGAGCCTATCCCCCGGCTCGAACCGGATTCTCTAAAGCAGGAAACCCCGAAATCTCACAACGGACCAGGTCTCCCGGCTGAATCGGCCATGCTCCTGGCGTGCCCGTCGAAATGATATCACCCGGCTCCAGCGTCATCCCCTGAGAGTGAAACGAAACCAACTCGAAGGGATCAAAGGTCATATTGGATACACTGTTCTCAGCGCGGACCGCCCCATTGACAATAGTGCGCACCGTGAGACTGCGCACGTCTGGAATCTCATCAGGCGTCAGGATGGCTGGTCCAAAGCTGAAGAACGTGTCGAAACTCTTTGCCCGGGTTAAATAGCGGGGGTTCTGGCGTAGGATGTCTTCAGCCGTCATATCGATCACGCAGGTGTAACCGAAGATGACGTCACCGGCTTCTTCCGACTTCACCCGGCGGCAACGGCGGCCGATAATAACAGCCAGTTCCGCCTCTGCCGTCACCCGCTGCGATTGGGCAGGTAGATAAATGGGATCGCCAGGCCCTATGATTGCCGTGGCCGGTTTCATGAAGCTGGCCGGCTGCGAGGGAACGTGCTCGTTCAGATCGCGAGCGTGTTCGCGGTAGTTGAGCCCGATGCCCCAGATCTTACCCGGCCGTCGATACGGCGGGCCGAAGGAGACCTGAACGAACGCAAGCGTTGCCGGCAGCTTGTGCGCCGCCAGCCGAGCTGCTGCGATTGAAGCCAGGTCGCCGCTGATCAGATCAAGGAGTGTAGTCGGCAGGTGAGTGTTCCAGGCGGCGTTCAGCCGTTCTATCGGAATCACGCCCTCGGTTGTAAGCACTGCAGCGGTTTCACCCTGATCGGTTCGCACGGACGCCAGTCGCATCGCTGTCTACTCCTGTGAGAACTCTCACACATTGTATCCGCGGCGTCAGAGATGATCCAGGACACGAGATGCTCGAGAGCGTTGGAGTTGGCTTGAGCACCAGGGTGGCGTACGGCGGCCGCAAGTGGTGTCAGCCAGTATCCTCCCTCGATCCGTTTGTGAGCGCCACGTTGGCCAAGTCGGCTGTCAGCTCGGCGATATCCTGAACGTCTTCCAACTCATCGATCAACGAGCTGAACTGCCGCGCGGCCGTCGATCCGATCGCCGGTTGGGCCAGGTCCAAGAACTTTAGCCGGAGCTCAGCGACCGACAGGGGCTTGTGAGGATGGCCGCGTGCGTGGATTGCCTCTGCCTCCTCAACCCGGTTATTCTCCAATTCCACAGCAACTCTCACACGCAGGAATCCTTGCGCCAGATCGATTTCGACCTCAGGGTCGACGTCCAGGTGTACTCGATCTGCCAGCGCCAGGACTACCGGATCTCGCCACCTCTCTGCCGTCACCCAGCGATAGCCTGGTGGCTCCCTGAGCAAGAGCATGGCGACCAGGTAGGGAAGACTAAACTCGGCGTCGATGAAGCTTTGGGGGCGATAATCGGCGAAGGATTGAATCTTGGAGGAAGAACGGATCCGCACGCTGCGAACCTCACTGGCGCGGAGATCGCGTGATTGGATGAGGCTATTCACGGCATCGAGAGCACTATGGGTATAGCGGCAAGTGGGATATGGTTTGAAGGAAGTGTTCAGGATGCTGTAGGTACTCCCCAGTCCCGCGGTGAGAAGGGAGGAATCATAGCGGTCTGAGCCGGCCATTACCCAGAACCCGGTTTCACCCTCCAGGATATCGTGGTTGGCGTCAAGCCCCTCAGCCGCAAAGAGGGCACCGAGAACACCCCCCATCGCCGACCAACCGAAGTTATTCTTGAGCGCCCACATGGGCCGCTCCTCGTAAATCTTGCCAACGAACGGCACGGGAGCATGCAAGGCCGCCAGGCCAAACGCTCGGGCCGCGGCCTCCGGATCCAGGCCAAGGACGTGGACAGCCGCGGCGACGGCGCCAAAAATCTGCCAGGTGGCTAAGCCGCGCACCTGCTTGCTGCGCTCGAGGGTCGGCTTCGCGGCGGTGGCGATGCGGGAATACACGTCGTAGCCGACAACGACGGCGGTTAAGAACGCCTTTCCAGACGAACCTCTCTGCTCGGCCAAAGCCAGGGCCGGGGGGATAATTGTGGCACCCGGATGTCCCAGGGCGTTTGTTTCGAGCGTGTCATCGAAATCCAACAGGTTGGTTAGCTGAGCATTGATATAACTCGCCCAGGTGGGTACCACCCGCCGCTCTTCTCCGGCCACCGTTGCGCGGCCATCAGCCGCCATCGGCGTGATCGAATCACGTATCCGCCGACCAGCAGGGAGTGCCGCACCACCGATGAGGCAACCCAGGGAATCACGTATCACCTCTTTGGCCTGGACGACGACCTTCTCAGGAAGGTCATCGTACGTTGTATCGGCCGCATATTGGGCGAGTACACGTGTTGCACTCATCCGGATTCTCCCCTTCCAGTTGGACCACGACGAAACGAAGGTTCACCGATTCGGGGTCTGGCCACGCTCACCAGATAGGTGGCGCAGCCCGGTGCCACCCAAGCGGTCATACGTGACGAGTGGGTATGCAGGCAGAGATGAGGAAGGATCCACACGCCTCCCTACGAATCGACCCGGTATTGCTTGATCTTTTCTTCGTCGTAGGCGATGCCGTAACCCGGTTTGGTGGGCGGGGAGACATACCCATCGACGGGTACGACCGGATTCTTTACCACCTTATCAAGAACCTTGATTTCGCTGGACGGATCGAAGTATTCGACGAAGAGGGCATTAGGGGTCGCCGCGACGAGATGGGAGTGGATGTTCCAGTTGGCGTGAGGCGAGATCTTCAGGTCAAAGACGTCGGCGATGTGAGCTACTTTCACCCATTCGGTGATTCCTCCGACCACGATGGCATCAGCCTGAATAATGTCGATGGCCTCCTCTCTGATCCACTCGAAGAAGCCCCAGCGTGTATATTCCTGACCGCCGGTGGCGATAGGCGTGCTCACGGCAGCGCGAATTTGAGCGTGGGTCCGGAGCTTATTCAAGGGCGCGGGACCCTCGATCCAATAGGGATTGAACTCCTCAAAGTGCTGTATTGCCCGTATGGCTGTATTGGCATCCTCCCACAAATACTCGGCGTCGAGCATCAGGTGCGCATCATCGCCGAGAGCCTTACGAGCGATCCGGACCCTCTCCATATCATCCTTGATGGAGAGCATCCCCACGCGCATCTTGACGCCTTTAAATCCGCGGGCCGCCCACATCTCCATCTCTGCCTGCAGCTCTTTGAGACCCTCACCACGCCTGTAATACCCCCCGCTGATGTAAACGGGCACCTTTTCGCGATACGCTCCGAGAAGTTTATAGATGGGCAGGCCGGCACATTTGCCCTTGATATCCCATAACGCGATATCAACCGCACTTATCGCTCGAACCACGGCACCCTTGCGGCCGAAGGTTTGCGTTCCATAAAACATCGACTCCCAGAGTCGCTCATTGTCAAGGGGATCCTGATCTTGCAAGAAGGGTTGCAGAATCTCTCTCACGATCTGAGAGATAACTTTCGCCGCTCCGTATCCGTACGTGTCACCCCAACCGACGATGCCTTCATCTGTATAGATTTTGACCAACGTGTGATCACGATAGCTCAGTTCCCGCTTTCCTACCCAGACCGGTTTTGAAAGCGGGATATGAATTGTGATGGCCTCAACCCTGGTGATTTTCATTTTTTGATTTCTCCTTCGGCCGGATTGTCAACTAGACCTGACGACGTAAGGTGGGATCCAGGTAGTCTCGCAAACTATCCCCCATGAAATTCGCCGCCATGACGATAAGTGAGATGGCTAGACCTGGAAACAGGACTGTCCACCAGGCCTGGTTCATGTAGTTCCGGGCATCGTTGAGCATACTACCCCAAGCAGGCGTCGGCGGGCGTATACCGATGGTCAGGAAGGAGAGGGTGCCCTCTAACAAGACAAGCCGCCCCAATTGGAAACCCGCGACCACGAGGACCGGCGCGAGGGTGTTCGGCAGGACATGGTGGAATACTATTCTCAAATCATTAGCACCGATTGCCCGGACCGCGGTGATATAATCTCTTTCTCGGATCGAGAGTGCCTGGCCGCGGGCGACCCGGGCAAATTCAACCCAGCCGCGTACCGCCACAATGATGATCAAGTTGCGTACATCTGTACCGATCAGCGTGGCCCACACGATGGCGATGAGGATGTATGGAAGACTCAAATAGGCATCCACTACCCGCATCGCGACGGCGTCGAGCCAGCCACCGCGATAGCCCGCCAACAGCCCAAGGGACAGTCCGACGGTGCCGCCGAGGAGCAGGCCCATATATGCGACCGTCATGGACGCCCGGGCACCCCAGACGACGCGACTCCACACATCGCGACCGAGATGGTCGGTTCCCAAAATGTGTAGCCTACCCTGAGTATCCACAAAGCCAGGCGGCTTATGACGAAGGCTCAGATTGTTCACGGTTGGGTCGTAGGGCGCCACAGACTGGGGCCAGATGGCGAAGAAGGTGAACAACAGGACAATCGTTATCGAAAACACCAGGGTGATAGTGCTCATCAATCCCCGGCGTGGAATTCGTAGCCTCAAGCGCGGCAGCCACCTCGGTTGTGCCCCTACCTGTGCTGATTCTTTCTCCCAAGTGGCCATACATTTCCTCGTCTCAACCGACACGGATACGCGGGTCCAACGCTCCATACAGGACATCCACAGCCAGATTTGCAGTCGTGACAACGACGGCGGCAACGATCGTCCCTCCCACTACTACCGGATAATCACGGGCGAAGACAGAGTTGACCATGAGGTAACCGAGTCCCGGCCAGGCAAAGATGGGCTCCACGACCACAGCTCCGAGCACGAGGTTGCTGAACTGAAGCCCGGCCATCGTGAGGACCGGAAGGGCTGCATTCTTGAAGACGTGGCGTGACAGCACGGTGCGCTCCCGCAGTCCTTTGGCTCGTGCTGTGCGGACGTAGTCCTGGTGGAGGACTTCCAGCATCTCGGAACGGAGAAGGCGCATCAGCACAGCTACCTGAAAAAAGGCGAGGGTTGTGATAGGAAGAATCGCGTTCTTCACCCCAAGGCCAGAGACCGGAAGGAGTTGGAGCTTCACAGCAATAAACAACATAAGGAGCATAGCGACCCAGAAGCTGGGCATAGACTGACCAAAGACCGCGATCACGCGGATGGCAACATCGATAGCTGAGTCTTGTGTCAGAGCAGCGATAGTGCCCAGTGGAACTGCCAGTATTAACGAAATCAAAAGGGCGCTCCCGGCCAGGACCATGGTCCATCGCAGTGAACTCAGAATGAGGGGCAGAAGCGGCTCGTAATAGCGGAAGGACTTTATGTTCTCACCACGCCAGAAATCCCGCATGAAGAGAAAATACTGAACGTACAATGGGCGATCCAGTCCCAGCTCAGTCCGAACCCGAGCGATGTCTTTTACGCTGGCTTCCTCGGGAACAAGGAGGGCAGCCGGATCCCCGGACGCATGGACAAATAAAAATACCACAATACTGGCTGCTATGACGGTAACAACCGCCTGAAGCGCGCGTTGAATGATGAAACGGAACATATGAGAGTGCCTTGCCGGTGGGCTAGACTGTGCTTACATATCGGTCGCCATGACGCCCCGCGAGCGATGAAATCGTTGTAAGGTACATTCTCAATAATCCGAGGGTAAGAGGGTCTTGCGCGCGACGCCGCCGCGCGCAAGATCCCCTCTGCCCCTGCTTTCTGAGAAGTTTCCTTGTAAGGTGTTGAAAATTAACCCTCGAAGGTGCGCTTACTACCGTGGCCTAACGTCCGTGAAAAAGCGCGCTTCGTGTGGGTACGGTTTCCAATCCACGTCGTTGCTCACCCCATAGAGATCCACATAGTTGATCACCCAGACCCACGGAGCGTAGTCGATCCACAGTTCGTCAAGTTTGCGGGCCAACTCGATGGTCTCGGGAGCACCGCTGGGCAACGAGGCAAGCTCGCTGATCATCTCGTCCCACTCAGGAGGTCCAGCGGCATACGCCGAGCCACGGCTGGGTGGGTCTTCCCGCGTTTGGAGCCACAAATTGAAGGGATAATCGGCTCGCATTTGGGTATTGCCAAAGCCAATCATGTGCGGATCCTTCATCTCAAGGCCCTGGCTCTTTGGGAAGAGAACCGTGCGGCTTTCGGGTATATACTCGACGTCCAGGCCAATGGCACGCCAGTAGCCTGCTACCGCCTCGCCCATCTCCTTGTCGAGGACGTAACGATCGTTGGGGGCGTAAAGCGTTATCGTGCCGATCTGGACACCGTCGGCTCGAGCCTCGTCCAGCAACTCCTTGGCCTTATCTGGATCGTAGGGATAGATCTCCCGTTCGGGATCGCCCTCAGGAATGACCGGATTGACAACGCCTGTCGGAGGCACTGCGCCAATACCGGCGAAGAGCGTGTCTACGATCTCTTGCTTGTTCACCGCGTAGTTGAGGGCCTGGCGTACGCGCTTGTCGTTGAAAGGTGGCTCCTTTGCGGGCAGGATGACCATGATATACCGCGCACTGAGGATAGGCTCCACCCGGGTATTCGGATTGGCCTCTACCTCGGGTACCCAGTCCGCTACCATAAAGGGAAGGATGTCAAGGCCACCGGCGAGGAATTCGCTCTTGCGGGTGAAAGCATCGGGAATTACGCGCCACGTGATGCGCTCGACGCCCGGATCCTTGCCCCAGTAGTTCTCAAAGCGCTCTCCGACAATACGAACGTTAGGCACCCATTCCACGAACCTATAAGGCCCGGTACCCATGGGGCGCCGGCCCCAATCCTCACCCACCTGCTCCAGGTACCCCTTGGCGGTGATCATCGTATAGGTCCAGTTATTCGGAAGACCGGCCGTCCCAGGCTCGGGAAGCTTCACACGGACGGTGTAGTCGTCCACGATCTCTAGCTCCATCTGCGCGACGACCCCAGGCTGCTTCTTGACGGCGAGTTTTTCTGGGTCGAAGCACGCCTTCAAGCTGGCTACGACGTCTTCCGCCGTCAGCTCGCCGAACTCAGGGTCGTGGAACTGCATGCCCTTGCGGATATGAAGGATCCACTCGGTAGGATCTTTCATCTCCCAACTTTCAGCCACGATACCCTCGACGTTTCCGTCCCGGTTAAACCGGAAGAGTGGCTCCGCGAAGTGCTGGGCGATGTCAAGCTCGTCCACAGATGTCCAGCCCCAGCAGGTTATATCGACCGGGTTGCCGAGCTGGCCGACGTCGAGTCGCTCAATGCGCGCGACCTCCGGCTTTGTCGGGGTCGGGGTGACTTCTCTTACCACCTCTTCCTTCACGACGACCGTTTCCTTCACGGTCTCCTTCTCCGTGACGACGACCGTTTCTTTGACGACTTGCTTCTCGACGCGCACTTCCGGTGTGGCGGCCTGTCCGCATGCTCCCAGGATTAGAATAAAGCACAGGAACAGGAGAAAGACCAAAATTGGTCTACTTTTGTTCATAATTCGCTCTCCTCCTAATCGCTTGTGTGCAGCTCCGATCGTCTCCAGCGTTGGATTCTTGTGGCTTATCGCTTTTTACCACCCCCTTTACGAGTTCAGTGATTTTGAATCGAGCATTCAATAAACCGGGCCGAAAACTAATCGAAACGGACGGTTAAGCAGAACTAATTCATAATAGTGTAATCTAACACCCGAATGGGGCGGCATTGACGCTAACCATTAATAGTAGCTCGAACTTGTGTATTTTGCTGGATATAACGGTATGAGCAATTTCGAGCTACTAGAATATCAGAAAACGAAAGCTGTGGATCAATAGATTGTTAGGTGACGTAGCGATTCTTGAATTCGCGCCGTTCCGATCGTGTGCCGAACTTAGCCGATGTCCCTGTTTTACGGCTCGTCTTTGATCTTCATCAAGTTGTTGGAATCGTTAGTCTGCTGAGCGGGGGAAAGCAATCTTTGCGGTATAGTCCCGC
The DNA here is from genome assembly GCA_027493995.1 of Ardenticatenaceae bacterium. Classification (GTDB taxonomy): domain Bacteria; phylum Chloroflexota; class Anaerolineae; order Ardenticatenales; family Ardenticatenaceae; genus DOUV01. The sequence continues at coordinate 4,849,882 of JAOSJS010000001.1, forward strand.
AGGCCGTGTTCGAAGTGGTAATCTTGAGTTACTAAATGGTCTACTCACCCATCCCGTTGTTTGTCGATCATAGTTCACAAGGGTGGTTATTACACGGGCTGAAGATTGTTGCAGAAAAGCACTATGAGCAGCATCTTCTCCGCGTCGAGCGTTCTCTACTCGATGTGGACTCATAAGTGCGTTGGAAGACTGCGCGGAAAGGCTTTTGGATTAGGGTTCGTAAGCAGCCACATCTAGTGCGAATCTGGCCGGTTCGCCGTAGGGCCTGGATCAGAGTGGCGTAGCAATACTACTCTATCTTTCTACCTGATGAGGCGGTCCGAGTCTCTATGATGGTAAACTCACGGCGCGGAAGAGGACCTCTTTCAGATTGTTGAAAAAGATGGTGGCTTGATTGTTTAAAGCTGCTTATTCCGGATGCTCTTAAGACAACTATGTGTTCTCTCGCACGCATTCAGGAGGTGAGTTTCCATCTTCAGACGAGCTTCGTCGGCATTTCGGCTACGTAGGGCACGCAAAACTGCCGTGTGCTCTTCCATGATGGTTTCGCCATATAACTCCGGAGGGGTATTGGCCAGATACCGAATCCGCAACGTCCTCTCGACCAGCGAGTTCACGAGCTCTGCTAACACTGGGTTGCCACAGTTCTCTAATATCAGGCCGTGCAGTTCCAAATCACATTGGTCGCATAGTTCATACGAACCTTGTCTTATTTCCGCAACCGCTCGGTCAAACAGATCTCCCAGCGCTTCAATTTTGCTTTCGGAGATCAAGGGGGTAGCAGTGTAGGCCGCGTGAGACTCGAGGATCCTGCGCACCTCAAAGACGTGCTCAATATGGGATGCGCTTATCTCGGTCGTGACGAAGCCATGGTTGGGGGCACTTGTAACTAATGCATCTCCTTCCAACAACAATAACGCCTCGCGGACCGGTGTCCTGCTCACCCCGAGCATAGTGGCCATTCGGTCAACCGCGATAACTTCCCCTCCCGCGATCATATTATGCATGATAAGTTTCTTGATATGGAGATAAACACTCTCGCGGAGCGATAGGGGAGAACGAAATTCGTTGGAATAAGAGGGGTTTGAGGTCACGAAAGCACCAAAGATTGTATGGCGCATTATTTTGTATACAAGATACACTCGGCATAATAGCATGCGCGGTTGGGGCTGTCAAGGCCCCTGTCTGACGAATCAAGGCTTCTCAAAAGTCAGGCTCTCGTGTCCTTTGCCGGGCGCACGAAGCGCCGAGCAGGCCTTGGACGTGCCGAAAGTGGCCACTCATCGATGTGTCGCGAGCAATGACCGCTGCAACCTGGAAGCCTTGGCTGAGTGGCACGGCGGCCACGCAGCACTCATCGATGTGTCGCGAGCAATGACCGCTGCAACAGGGCTCAACAAGGCCCTCTGGGTGTTCAGTTTGTCAGGCTAACAGAACTTTTGAGAAGCCCTGCTGACGAATTGACCTGGATTCAGGCGGCTAGAGCGGGGAGTCCTTCGCCGGGTACGAGAGCAGGTCGAGATACTCCGAAACGAGAGTAACTGTGGCGTGGGCGGGCTTGCCGCGAACGGACAGCAGCCAGCGAGCGCCTCTGCGGCGGTGATGAAGCGACGCACGGTTTGACGGGCCTCGTCCGAGACCGAGCGCAGGAGGTCGCACAAGTGCTCAAAGGAGGTGGCCACGCGCCAGATTAAGCGGTGAGCGTGCCGCTGGAGGGGTGGGGTCTCCTGGCGGCCAGTGAGGCGGGGCTGATGGCGGCGCAGCGCTACAGAGCGTTTCCAGGGCCGTGTTGCCGGGCGGCAAGTCAGGAATCCGATCGCAGTGGAAGAAATTGGGCCCCGTCGGTGAGCACGTCGAGCCCCTTGAGCGCTACGGTGCCTCCACGGAGCGATCTGGCGCGGTCGCACACCCGTCCGGCACGAGGCCCCGTCGCGGCGCAACCGTGGGCCAATCCAGGCGGTGGGGGTCTCGGCCAGAAGCAGGTCGAAGGGGTGCGCCGATACTTCGAGCAATACCCGGGGCTGAAGGGCGATGTGGGCCAGACGAGGATGTGTCTGCAAATTGGGGCTATGTTCGATTGATGGTAAACCACTCGCATGAGCCGAGGAGATCTCGCGAACGAACAATGGGAGCGGCGGCAGCCATTGCTGCCACCGCAAAAACCGCAGGTTGGCCGTCCGAATGACGCGCATCGTCGGATTGTCAATGGAATGCTTCGGTGGATCAGCCCGCCGAACGATCCCCGAAGTGCCAGCGGGTGGGGTCTTTGCCCAGGTTCGTCCAGGCGATGACCACGCGCGGGCGCATCTGATAGAGCCCGCCGCCCTCCCAGGTCTCGGGGCTGGGGCTGTAGCCTTCGGACGCGTACTTCGCCGTGTAAGCGGCGGCGAGCCGGACCGCCAGCGAGGGGTTCGGGGCGCGGATCTCGCGAGCCTCTCCCTCGGCGATCACGACGTCCTTGCCCTCGCCGCCGCTCTCCAGATGCACTGCGACCGCAGGGTTCGCGGCCAGGTTCCGCCCACGGCGCGTCTGAGGGCTGCCATCAAAGTAGAGTGTGTCGTCTATCCAGACGCCCCACACTGGTGCGGCGTGCGGCCGCCCATTTGGGCGAGTGGTTGAAATCCAGTAGACGGCCGCGTTTTCTAGCCGTTCGCGGGCATGGCTCCAGGGAAGGAGCCCGGCCTCGTCGGTGGGAACACCGTAATCTGCGGGAAATCGCGGTCGGTCTGCCTGAGGCTCGGCCAAAGAACGTGCCGTCTGAGCTGGCATGGGATTCCTCGTCATGAATACCTCCTGAAACCTCCTGACGCAGAACAACGAAAGGCTGGCGACAGTCGTGCTCTATCAAGGGTGGAGTGTGGGGAGAGTGGGTGACGAAGCCGGGCACACTTCCCAGCGCCATACGTCTCACAGAGCAGCCGTGTCGGAGAGTAGGAACAAGTATAGCTGGTCGGTGCGACGGAATTCGCGGTTGGTCGAATGGGCGAGCCTGGGGCACGTTGGGGGATGGGAGGCAGGGGTCTCCAGAGCGCGGGGGGACGGTAGCGCCGTCCCTGCCTCTAGAACAGTGGTCGAGGCGTCAGACTTCCGAAGTCTGGTTTGCCGCTGGTGCTCGCCTCGATCACTGTCGTCGGAGTGCGCTTGGGGCCAGCATGATCCCCACCAGACCCTTCCTTCGCCAGCTCAGGACCAGTCTCAGGGCAGGCTTTCGGAAGTCTTTTCTCCCCCCGCGGGATGACTTGACCGACGCTCTAAAGCGCCGGTCAAGGAGTCACCGAGACGATTGCAAAGCACCTTGTGAAGGTGCTTTCAGGTTCGTCGTGCGCGCGGTTGCACGTTTCCAATTGAACCTGACCATCGCTGTCGAGAGCCGGGCGGGCCGCCGGGCGCGTGAGAGCGCGGCCAGGGCCGGTGGCCGGGCGGGCCTCTGCGGACACCCGGGGTGGCAGAGGAGCTTGGAACAGGGCACAAGCGGGTGAAGACCGCTCGCCATTGGGCGCCAAGGGCGAGAAGCCAGTCGGCTTCAGCCGCCTTGGCCTCTCAGCCCTGGAATTCATTCCAGGGCCGCCGGGCAGGGAACCCGCGGCTCGGGCCGCTGGCCGGGTGGGGCTGTTGGTCGCATTCATGTGGAACGCTGCTAAAGCGCGCCCAAGACCGCTCAAGCGGTTACGACGAACCACGTTCTCACCCGCGCAACGACTCCTTGACCGACGCTCTAGAACCTGGAACTCTGACACCTGGCGGGGGCGCGGAGCGGGCGGTGGGAGGCGGGACGGCGGACTGTCGCACCTTCTCCTTATAATGGGGCTACGTGAAACAACCGGGCGAGTGATGGAGCGCTCCGAACATCGCGTGAGGTGCTTTCACGGAAAAAAACCCATCTCCAGGAGGGACGGATATGCCACGAGTTGTTCATTTCGAAATCGCTGCCGACGATCCAGACCGCGCGGTTCAGTTCTACTCAAAGGTGTTCGGGTGGGAGTTCAACAAGTGGGAGGGGCCTCAAGACTACTGGCTGATCAAGACGGGCGAACAGGATGAGCCTGGCATCAACGGCGGCCTCTTTCGACGTGGCGGCCCTGTGGATTCTGTGAATACCGTCGATGTCCCGTCGCTCGATGAGGCAATGACGAGGGTCACCACGAACGGTGGCCAGGTGGTTGCGCCCAAGATGGCGATTCCCGGCGTGGGCTACCTGGCGTACTGCCAGGACACGGAGGGCAACATGTTTGGGATGATGGAAGCAGACCAGTCAGCCCGGTAGAAAGCCAGGGCTGGCCTCGTCCGACGCCGGCGGGCGCTCCAAAGCCTTCATCGTTGCGGGCACGAGAGGGGTGTGGGGGCGAATGCAACTCGCTCGCCCCCACGCGCCTTTTTCTCTCTGCGATACGATCCCCGGGCCACCGGCCGACCGTGTGGTCAGTTTCCCCACTGCGAGCGGATCGCACCGCTCACGGGCGGATTTGTATCCGCATCTCCGCCACGTCCATCAACGCGCGAGAAGACGTTCTGTGATACAATCCCCATCCTCAAGTGAGCGTCGCCGCCATCTCCTGGTCGTTCAGATTGCTTCTGCTCTCTTCTGGTGTCATGCCCTAGGGAGTTGGAGAGTCTGTTTGAGTCCCGGCGGCCGGGCTATCGGGACTCAAACAAGGAGACAAGTTTCATCAGCGATGAGACCGGGGAGTGCAGGGAGATGGGATCGCGACCAGGCCGGTGCCACCCGGGCCGCACGACGACGCTCAGGCGGCGGCATCCATAGTGAAAGAGGAAATCACGTTCATGCTGTCCTGGTACGTCTACCCGCTCGCAGTCCTCGCTGGTTTTGCTGCCGGCTTTATCAATACTCTGGCCGGCAGTGGCTCGCTCATCACGCTGCCGCTGCTGATCTTTATGGGTCTGCCGGCCAATGTTGCCAACGGCACCAACCGCGTCGGCGTCCTGCTGCAAACCGCTGCTGGCGTTGAAGGATTCCGCCGCCAGGGCGTTCTGCGCGTGCGAAGCGCCTTGTGGTTGGCCTTACCGGCGGTGCTTGGCTCGATCTTGGGGGCTCGCATCGCTGTGAACCTGGATGAGCGCACGATGGAGCGTGTTATCGGTGTGATCATGCTGATCATGCTGGTCGTCATCCTCGTACGTCCGCAACAGTGGCTCGAGGGGCATCCCGGCGCACGCATCGAGGGTCTCGACTGGAAGCAATTCATTCTCTTCTTTGCGATTGGAGTCTACGGTGGCTTTATCCAGGCGGGTGTTGGCATCTTTCTCCTGGCCGGTCTCGTCTTAGGCTCGGGGTTCGACCTGGTGAGGGCCAATGGCGTCAAGAACTTAATCGTGTTCATCTTCACCTTCTTCGCACTGGCGGTCTTCGTCCTCAATGGCCAGGTCGTCTGGTCACTCGGCCTGATCGTTTCCGTCGGCCAGGTCGCCGGGGTCTGGTTCGGAGCCCACTTCGCCGTCGAGAAGGGCGCCGTCTGGGTACGCCGGTTGCTGATCGCGGTGATCGTTGTCTCAATCGTGCGGCTGTTGGGGGTCAGCGAGTGGATCGTCCGCCTGTGACATCCTCCCACCGCTGAAGCGATCCTGTTGGCGAATTGGGGTTTGTAGTGCGCGCTTTAGCGCGCAAAAGCGCGCACTACGAGCCTTTCGTCCGCCCTGGAAGCGATTTCACCACCAGGATCCTAAAGCAGCGCCGAGGGGTTCCTACCAGGAACTTGGGAGGTGAGAGTCTGTAGGCGGCGAATCGCACACCTGTCCTCCATCGGGCCGGAAACCAGTGTTCCCAGTCTGGCCCTCACCGGACCGGGCGGTGTCAGGCCGCATGGTCGCACCGAAGCGCGACAGAGGGCAACAACTTTGGGCTAAAGCCGCTGAAGCAGCCCGGCGGTTGCCTGTCCTGGCCGGTCAGGCCAGGGAAACCGCGGCTGGAGGCCGGCCCCCCGACAGGGTGCCCCTCAGGCAGGGTCGGCGTCAGGGGGCGCCCCTCGGGGCGGGCCGGGCGTGCGCCTCCGGGCACGCTGGGGGCGGATTCAGGTGGAACGGGGCTACCGCGCGCAAAAGCGCGCACTACGAGCCTTTCCTCCGCCCTGGAAGCGATTTCACCACCAGGATCCTGAAGCAGGTGGGGCTTCCGCGCCTGAAGGAGAAAATTGTGAGCGCCACCACGCTCGGCGGCAAAGAGAACGGCGCGAGGCTGCGCGACGATTGCGCTCGGCTCTGGAGCGCCACCCTCGCGTGGACGCTGATGCCCGCCCAAACCGGTCGATAATCGCTTGAACAACCTCTCGGTCTGGGCTTATTCGATCACGATGCGTGGGTCGCCAGTTTTTTGAAGGAGATCCACCGTCGTGTAGTCGTCGGAGCGCTCCCAGCGGAGGTCAAGCAGTGCGTCCGCCAGGCGCAAGCCGTGGACCTCAACCCAGGAGAGCCATGCCGGAAGATGGGGGCGCACGACGCGCAGCGTGTGAGTGAATGCGTCCGGCTCGAGACCCAGGAGCGTCCACAACAGGCCCGGGAGGGCACCCGCGGCCCAGGCCTGCGGGCTACAGGCCAGCGGGTATTCCACCGGCGCCTGAAACGCGTGGCGGTCATACCCGGCGAAGACCTCAGGAAGGCGGCTCTCCGGGAAGTGAACCGCCGCCTCGCACAGCCCCGTGAAGATGCTGGCGGCATCCTCGGCAAAGTTGTAGCGCTTCAGGCCGATCCCGATGAGCGCGTTGTCGTGTGGCCAGATCGAGCCAACCTGGTAGTCGATCGGATTGTAGGCGTGTTCGGCGGCCGAGAGGGTACGAACTCCCCAGCCACTCCACATCTCCGGTGTCATGAGCGCCGAGCGAACCGGTGCGGCGTGCTCGGGGGGCGCGATCCCGCACCAGAGCGCCTGGCCTGGGTTGGAGGCAACTACGCCGACCTGGCGCTTCTCCTCCTGCTCTAGCGCGAGTGCGTACATCTGGCGATCGAGCATCCAGAAAGCCGGATCGAAGCGGTGCTGCAGGTCGGTCGCTTCCTGCTCCAGTGTCGCCGCGCGCTGCTCGTCACCGCGGTGGCGATACGCTGCGGCCAGCAACTGCTTCGCCCGGTAGACGTAGCCCTGGACCTCGACCAGGGCGATGGGCGGCTCGGCCAGGGTACCATCGCGGCGAACGATGCTGTTGCCGAAGTCTTTCCACCCCTGGTTGCGGAGGCCCTTGCCCGCCTTGCGACGGTACTCGATGAAGCCGTCGCTGTCGCTGTCGCCGTAACGGGTGATCCACTGGAGCGCGGCATCGACGTTGGGCTGCAAGTGCTCCAGCAGCGCGAAGTCGGCGGTCCAGCGCAGGTATTCACCCAACAGCAGGAGCCAGAGCGGGGTTGCGTCGATCGTGCCGTAGTAGGGCGTGAACGGAACCTCGTGGAGGTTGGCCTGCTCGCCGATCCGCAGCTCGTGGAGGATCTTGCCCGGTTCCTCGTCGCGCTCGGGTCGTTCCTCGGTTCCCTGGTATGTCGCGAGCACGTGCAGCGTGGTGGCGGCGATGCGCGGCTCGTACGGCAGCATGTGCAACGCCGTGATGCAACTGTCGCGGCCAAACAGGGCGACGAACCAGGGGATGCCGGCGGCGAAGAAGAGATCACCCCGTTGCAGCGTCGTCAGCATCCGGAGATCGTCGAAGGAGCGATCAAGCAGTCGGGTAAGCTGGCGATCACCGGCCTTCACGGTCGTCGTGCCAATCTTCTCCTTGCCGTGCTCGGTGCGTTCGTGCCAGGGAGCGTGGGCATGGACGGGGTGCTGCTCGGCCCGGCGCCGGCGCTCCGCCGATGGCTGCTGGTCGGTGACCTGGATGCTGCCCTGCAACGTTGCGGCGGCCTGTGGCGCGAGCTCGAGGTGGTAGATCGCCGTCGCGTCGTCGCACGAGTCGGGCAGTGGGTCAAACCGGATCGTGGTGGTGCGGATGTGCTTGTCGGCGCCGTCGTAGCGCAGGGTGAGCGTTCCCGCGGCGTAGTCTGGTGGCTGGAGCGTGCCACGTTGCTCCGGCGGGTTGCCGCGGATCGTAAAGATGTCGTCGAACTCAGAACCGAAGCCGAGGGTGATCTTCGTCGCGATCGGGTTAGCCGTGCCGTTGCGGACTTCGATCCGGAGATACAGACAGTCGCTGATCGTCATCTCGCGGGTGATCGCCAGCGACTGCTTGTACACCAGGGGCCCGCCCTCACGTGGCAGATCGGGATTGCTGAGCACGGAGCGGATCCGGTTCGTCTCCTCCACCGCAGCGTACAGCAGCACGGGTCGAACGTCGTCGACGAACAAAGAGGCCTGGGACAAGAGGCGGCAGTCGTGGAAGTAGAGCCCATAGACGTGCTCGCCCGCCGATACGTTGCCGTCCGTCTCGGTCAGCAGGAACAAGTTGCCCTGCTTGATCGCCAGCGCCGAGGTGATATCGGGCGTCTTGGGGTTATGTGCCGGCACGAATGGCGCTGAAAGTGTTCCTGTCTCCCTGTCTCTCTGCCACGGCAACCTCCAAACCCGCGCGGCGGCGAGCGGTCTCTCGGTTCCTTTCTAGTGAGTACGACCCGTGCTGCTCGATGAAGGCGCCCAGTCGACCACGACCTTGATCTCGTCGGCCTCCTGAGGCGCGAGGGCCTTGGGGAAATCGGTCGCAGGATAGTGACCGGTCATCAGACGGGCGACGTGGCCCGGCCAGCGTTTGTCGGCGATCGCCAGGTCCTGCACTGCCATCTGGAAGTGGTCGCGCGCTGCGTTGACGCTGCCCACCATCGCCTGATTGCCGAGGACCAGGTGCCGGGCCAAGGCGGGGCCGTGAATATCGATCAGCCGGTCGCCGGCGGGGATGCCGGTGAGCACGTAAACGGCGTCGAAGGCCAGGGCATCGAGCAGGTTGAATGCCAGCCTGGCCACGCCGGCCGCTTCCACGACCAGGTCCACCGGCCCCAGTGCCTCGTCTACCCGGTCTGCCGGCACCTGGCGGCCATCGACGTATTGCCCGCCGATCTGCTCCAGCCAGCGCGGCCGCGCACTGTCGGCGTCCACGATGTCGAGGCCGTACACCTCAGCCTCACGGACGCGCAGCGCCAGGGCGGCCAGCAGTCCAACGGGACCGAGCCCGGCCACAAGACAGCGACGGCCTGAGAGCCAGAGCGGTGTTGCCTGGGCATCAGGCAGGCGGGAGAATTGGATCCCTACTGCTTCGCCGATCGCCTTCTCGGCTATCGAGAGCGGCTCGGTCAGCACGCCGACCGGCTCCAGTTCCGATGGAACCCGCACGACGTGCCGCTCACGATCCACCACGTACTCGGCCTGGAAGCCATCGAGTCCCCAGATGCCGCGCTCGCGGTAATCGCCGGTGCGGCACATGTCCGAGCGGTTGATAGCGCAGGGAAGGCACTTGCCGCACCCGCGCCGTACGGTAAAAAGGGCGTAGTCCCCGACCTTGACCCGCGTGACGGCCGCGCCGACCGCGACGACCTGGCCGAACATCTCGTGGCCGATCACGAGATCTTGCCGGCCCGGCGGGGCGAGAGCCCGCCCGCCGGCCGCCTCCTCGCGGTCGGTGCCGCAGATGCCGACCCGGATCACCCGCACCTTGACCTCGTCCGGCGCCTGAACCTGCGGCTCCGGGCGGTCGACCATCCGCACAGTGGTCGTGCCGGGAACCACCGCTATCGCTTGCATCGCCTCTTCCCCTCTCGATAGGTCGCGACGCACCAGGGAACCAGCGCCCACCGGCTCACCCGGCCGAGACGCCCCCCTGCGGAGCACGATCCGACGTCCTGGCGGTGAACCGAACAACGCAGCTCAGCATGGAAGTCCCCGGTGACGAGCGGCGTCCAGCTCTGTCTGCGCCTGGAGCAACCACCGTGCCAGCTGCGCTTGACCCCCTCCCCGGCCCTCCCCCTGCAAGGGGAGGGAGAACGACGGTTTGAAGGGGTGTGACCCCCGCGATAGCCTCCCGTGGAAAGGGGGAGGATTTGACCCCCTCCCCGACCCTCCCCCTTCCCTGGGGAGGGGGAAGGGCTCGCCGCGCACTCATTCTACATCGTTCGCTCTATCTCCCCGTTCCTCACATGCTTTCAGAATTCGTTCGAGTACGGATTCAAGAGCGTGAAAGACCTCTGGGTTGGTGAAGCGGATGACGCGGTAGCTACAGGCCTCCAGGTTTTCCGTCCGGGCGAGATCGTACTCTTCTTGGAGGGCGTGGACGTCGCCGTCCACCTCGACCACCAGCCGGGTCTGGGCACAGTAGAAGTCGACGATGAAGTGATCGATGGGGTGTTGGCGGCGGAAGTAGTACCCGTTTAGTTGCCGGCGGTGCAGGTATTGCCAGAGCCGGGCCTCTGCTGGCGTCTGCGGCTGGCGCAGCTCACGCGCCCGTTGACGGATCAAGGGGTGTACCCGGTAACGCTTGTCATCAGACACGCCTCATTCTCCACAAAGCCGTTCTCCCTCCCCCTTCCAGGGGGAGGCTATCGCGGGGGGTCACACCCCTTGCCGTTCTCCCTCCCCCTTGCAGGGGGAGGGCCGGGAGGGGGTCGAATCCTCCCCTGCCAGGACGAGGGTATCATGAGGGGGTCACACACCCTTGCCGTTCTCCCTCCCCCTCGCAGGGGAGGGCCGGGGAGGGGGTTCTACGCCGCGTACAACCGCCGCTGCAACTCAATCAACGTCTCTCGCAGACGTTTGGGGTCGCCGCCGAAACGTTGCACGACAGCGCGCACCTCGCCCATCTCACGGAAGGGCGGCACTCGAAAGATCTGGGGGTCCGTCATCTCTTGGAGACCGGCCAACTCATACTTGTCCAGTAGAGCCAGGATCACCTCCCTCGCCTGAGCCGATTGACCCTCCAACCAGGCGCACTCGCGTTGACGGAAAGCCTCCGCGCGCTGGAGGAGCATCTCGACGTGTCGGGCGTGGTCGATGTCAACGCAGAATACCATGGTCTTGTGCATTGGCCCGAAGCGACGTCGCAGCGCGGCCAGGTGCTCGACCATCGCCTCTGTCCGGTCGGGCAGCCGGATCTCGCGCTCGAATTGAGGCGTGGCGTACTCGGGGCGTATCTCGGCTCCGTCCGGAACAAAGAGCTCGGCTCCCTGCTCCAACACCTCGCGCATGAGGAGACCCTCTTTGTCTAGATTCGTGCGGATCCGGTGCACCTTGTAGGTGGCGAGGAAACCATCTTCGATGCCCCGGCCCAGGCTATAGCTGTAGGCCGGACGGCGAATGACGCCTTTGCTGGGGTCCTTGGCGTCCACCAGGATCGCGGGTTCCTCTGCACAGAAGTAGGCGTAGGTATCGATGTTCTCATCCTGCTTCGGTGTAGCCGTCATACCCAGGTGGATGGCGCCCTCGAAGTGACCCAGGATCTCCTTCCAGGTGCCGAAGCCCGAGCGGTGGGCCTCGTCGATGATGACGAGGTCGAAGAAATCGCGCGGGAACTTTTCGAAGAGGCGCCGCCCCCGTGCATCCTCGTTCCATAGGGTCTGGTAGATGGCAAAGTAGAAGTCGCGGTTCAGGCTCAGCCGCCGCGAGCCGTCCAGCAGGAAGCGTGGATCGCTGGCGCTGCTGGCAAAGGGGCTAAAGGCGTTGTAGGCCTGGTCACGAAGCACGACCCGGTCGGCAAGAAAAAGGATTCGGCCTGGCTGGCCCTCCTTGCGCCGATACAGCCAACCTGATTTCACCAGTTTCCAGACCGTCTGGAAAGCGGTGAAGGTCTTGCCGGTGCCCGTCGCCATCGTCAGCAGAATGCGCTTCTGGCCTTGCATCATACGGAGCAAGACCTCTTTGATTGCCACCTCCTGGAAGTAACGCGGTGTCTTGCCATAGGTTACCTCCGGTGGGGCGTAGGGGTGCAGCAGTGGATTGCGCCGCTTGGCGGCAGCACTCGCAGCGCTGTAGAGCGGCCGAAGCTCGGCTATCGGCGGCGCCTCTGGGACATCGAGTCCGGTGTTCCGGTGCCAGCGGTGCCACAACTGCTCCGGACTCGGGAAGGAGGCCATGTGGTGGGTGGTGTTGGTGAAGGCGTCCCACTCCCAAATATCCTCGCCATTGGTCGCGTAAGCAAACGCGAGACCCAAATCACGAGCGTAGCCTTTCGCTTGTTCGAGGCCAGCGAGGGCTGATTTGCTCTCTTCTTTCGCCTCGACCACGGCGATGGGAAAACTATCGGTGTAGCGCAGAAGATAGTCTACCCGACGCGGGGGCAAGCGCTCGGCGCGGTCGCCGCGCAACACGATCCGCCCGGCCGTGTAGGCCCAATCCGGCCGGTAGTAGTGCTCGCGCGTCACCTGACTCCGAGTCCAGCCTGCAATATTGAGTTTGAGATCGATCAACTGGGCGCGGGTGTCGGCTTCGTTGAGCGGCATCACTTTTTCCTTTGCGGAATACATCGCGCTCGCCGAGAGGAGGTGGTAGGATCGCAGCCCCACGGGGAATGGCGTCCACGCAAGAAACGTCTTCTGTCGTGGTCGTCACATCACTGTGAAGGATTATAAAAGCCTTCCCGATAAGGAACAAAAAGGGTGGTCGCGATTTCACCCTCGTCCCAGCCTGCTCCCCAACGGGCGTCTTGCTTCGGTTGCATTCTTGCGACCCCTTGCGCTCGAGACGTCCCTCGACTGCTTGCCGGGTTCGCCGACGCTGTGGAAAACGACCAGGTCGTCGTCGTGCCCTTCGGCCTGCAGAAATTCTACGGCGAACTCGACGTGTTGCTGCGGGACGCCTACCAGCGCGGCACCACGGTCGAGGATTTGCTCGAGAGGCTCGAGTTGCTCTACTATCAATCGCGCTGAATCTGAGAATCGGCCAACGTCGTCGCCGGCGACCGCGCTCCTTGCGATGCGCCTCGGTCCACCAGCCACCCCCCGGTGATGGCGCTGTTTGAGCGCGCGGATCAGGAGGCGACTATGCCCAACGGCGAGTTTCGAGGGATCCTCTTCGTGCGAGACGACGAAGAGACAGTCTTCGAAGTGGATGCGAGGTATCCAACGGGCTCAAGAGCGGGAACTGCCTGTCAGGCAGACTTCGCTCCGCAGCTGTGGGGGCACCGGAGTTTCAGCTTGGTCGACCGCAATGGAATCGAGATAGGTCGGTTCTCACTTGGATGGTGAGAGCCTCATCCCGTGCCCTCCTTTTCGCGGACGTCACTGGCCAAAGAACAGCTTTACCGAGGAGAAGGTCAGGTGTATCCCCGTAACGTCTTTCTCTTGAGCCTGAGCCAGGCGCTGGGCCTGTCAGGCGCTCCTGTGATCGTGTTTGTCGGTGGAATCGTCGGTAGCGCGCTGGCTCCGTCCCCTTCGTGGGCAACCCTGCCCATTGCGACCATGGTCGTGGGCACGGCGCTGTTCACGATCCCGGCCTCATTGGTGATGAAGAAAATCGGGCGCCGGCCCGGGTTCGCCGCTTCGTCGCTGGTATCAGCAGTTGCCGCATTGGCAGCCGCTTATGCCATTGGAGTCGAAAGCTTCGCGCTATTTTGTGGTGCGACCCTGTTTATCGGTGGCAATCTGGCCTTCGTCCAGCAGTATCGGTTCGCCGCGGCAGAGAGCGTTGACGCTCACCGGGTAGGCAACGCTGTGTCCTTTGTGTTGCTCGGTGGCGTCGTGGCGGGGTACCTGGGACCAGAAATCGCGAGAATCACCCGGGATTGGCTGGATTACGGCCAGTACACGGCTACTTTTAGCACTCTTGCGATCCTGTACATCGTTGTTGCTGTTCTGTTATTGTTCTTGCGCGAGGGTGCGGTGCAGGACGGAGTAACAACTGGTGGGGAACGATCGCTTCGCCGGGTGGTGACCCAGCCAACCTTCGTCGTGGCGATGATGGCGGGCATTGTTGGCTACGGTGTGATGAGCTTTGTGATGACGGCCACGCCGATTAGCATGCACGTGATCGATGGGCATTCACTGAGTGCCACGGCGAGGGTGATTCAGAGCCATGTGATCGCAATGTACCTGCCAGCGTTGTTCTCGGGGTACACTGTCGGGCGCTGGGGTGTCACGAAGGTCATGGCGACGGGTGTGATCACGATCGTCGCCTGCGTACTGCTCGGGTTCACCAGCCACCAGTTGCTCTCTTACTGGGCCGCTCTGGTTGTGCTGGGGGTTGGCTGGAATTTTATGTTCGTGGCAGGCACGGTTCTCTTGACGGAGAGCTACCGTCCGGGAGAACGTTTCAAGGCGCAAGCCGCCAATGATTTTATGATATTTGCCACCCAGGCGGTTGCCTCACTCTCGGCCGGAACCGTGCTGTATCTGGCAAGCTGGGAGATCGTGAATCTTCTGACGTTACCCTTCTTGCTCGCTATGTTCTTTGCCACAGTCGCGCTCCACAGGCATCTCACCGGTGTCGCCCAACCGGTATCCTCTCCGGCATCCGGATAAGCCGGGCGGTTCGGCCGCGCAAAACAGTCGCGCGCTGATGTTGCTCAGCACCCGCGCACTTTCGGGCCGGCGCGAAGTGCGCTCCTCAACCACGCTCCGCGGTGAACCAGTCTACGGCCTCACGCACACTCCCAGGCGGAATCGTGTGCGGCCCGTCGAACTCGTGGTAGAACACGTCGTAGCCGGACCGCCGCAGTTGCGACATGATCCGCCGGCTGGTGCGATCGACCGGCAGAACCTGATCGCGGGTCCCGTGCGAGATGAAGATCCGGGGCGAGCCCGCCTGCCCCCCAGGCACCATAAACCCCGGTGAGAACGCGATGCTGTGGGTGAACAGGTCGCCGTTGGTGATCCCGACTGAGAGCGCGTAGGAGGCGCCGTCGGAAAAGCCCTCGATGGCAATGTGCGCCGGGTCCACGGCGTAGCGGCTGAACGTGTACGCAAGTGCCTGGTCGACAAAGGCGATGTCGGGGCCGTACTCTTCGAGCTCGATAATATCCCAGGTCTGGTTCCGCGAGTCTGGGGCGAGCAAGATGAAGCCGGCCTCATCGGCGAGTGGCAGGAGGGGGGCCAGGCCGTGACGGGCGTTGCCCCCCGTGCCGTGCAGCATCAGGACCAATGGGGCCGGGCGGGCCACTCGATAGCTGGCGGGCACGTAGAGGAGGCCATCGCGATCTCTCCCCAGCCCTAACGATTGCAGTCCAGGCGACCCGGCTTCCACCGGCGGCCTTGGCCGCGCCAGGACGCGTGCTTGCTTGTGTGTCTGTCGCTCCGATAGCTGCTCGCTTCCTCTTATCACTGATGAGCTCCCTTTTGTGTGCTCAGCGCAGGTTGCCGATCTCCAAGTCATGCCTGCCTCCTCACGTCGGAGGAGATGCTGCTGCCCGAGCCGTGCCGGCCCGGTTCCGCTGGCCTGCCTCAGCGAATGGTCTCCTGATGCTTTGCCCTCCTCTCAACGACAAAGGATACGCCTGTGAGGGAGAGCCATCCCCCACTTGTCGCCGCAGGAGGGCAGACGCATCCGGACTGCACCGCCCTCAAGCAAGATGTGGACCTCATCAGGATTTCAGGCCTTCCAGCATTCCAGGATGATGTTGGTATTGCTTTTGCTCAGTGGGCTGATCGTAAAGTCTGGCAGAAGACTTCATTGTTACGCTCTTATTGGAATACGGTGCGCTGGGGCCGGGGCGGAGGTGCGACACACTTTCCGAAGTGCGTCGCACCTGATCGCGCACGCCACTCCAATTTCAGCGCATTATTATTCACCTCGGCGGGTACGTGCATTGGAGAACACTATGGGACACGAGAGCAAAGCGAGTCAGGCATCAGCTCGACACCCCCCGTGGCCCGAGCAGATTCCGGACGAGCAGTGGTCGATTTACCGGCGCGCGATCGACGAGGCGCAGGCGCGAGACGTGCGATTCGCTCTGGGCGGAGCCTTCGCCATTGCCACCTACACCGGCCACTGGCGCAATACGAAGGACCTCGATCTGTATGTGCTCCCCAGGGATCGAGATGCGATGATCGAAGCGGTGACAAGAGCGGGTCTCGACGATTATTATGATGAACTCCCGTATGATCGTAGTTGGATCTACCGAGCCCACCGCGGGGAGGTTATCGTTGATGTTATTTGGGCAATGGCGAATCGCCGCGCCCAGGTGGATGAAGTCTGGATCACTCGAGGTCCTGAGGTGCAGGTCCGTGACGAGTTGCTACGCGTCGTTCCACCGGAGGAGGTGATCTGGGCCAAGCTCTACGTCCTGCAACGTGACCGCTGCGACTGGCCCGATGTGCTGAACCTGGTCTACGCGACGGGACCAACCCTCGATTGGAGCCACTTGCTGGATCGTCTGGCGGAGGATACCTTGCTTCTCACCGGGGTGCTCTCCGTGTTCACCTGGCTCGGCCCCGATCGTGCCCGGGCACTCCCAGAATCGATCTGGGATCGGCTGCCGTCGCCCGGACTGCGCGCTGGTTCGGCGCCTGAAATCGTGCGCCGTCGGGTGGATCTGTTGGACACCCGCCCGTGGTTCGTTTCCATGATGAAGGGTGCTGGATCGTCTTCGTCCTGAAGATTCCGTTTCAACTTCTCGGAGATTCCCGTGCGGTGGGAGCGGTGAGACTTGAAGGTGGAGGAACAGAAGAGTATCCTTGTTCAAGCGTTCCACTCTCATCATTCTGCGTTCGAGGAAACGAGAGCGTCTATGGGGGCATCAGAGCAAGACCGGGACGAGGCGGCGGCGGTCGCCGCGATTCTCAACCAGGTTTGTAACGCCGCGATCGCTGCGCTGCAACCGGAGACCGACCCGGCCCAACGCGCGGCGCTGGCAGCCGAATTGGGTGACCTGCGCGCGGCACTCGAGGGGGCGCCCGCGGTCCAGAACTTCCTGCACGCCATCGGGGATTGGCTCCGTGGGACGCGGCCCCAGGCTGCAACGGTGCGCGCCCTCGACCCTCCGTTTCGCCGCGCCCTGCAAACCATGCTGGAGCAGGTGCCCGTTGGAGCTGATCTTCCCTCGATCTCGCTCGACGAACTGTTGGCGCAGACTACCGCTGCGGTGGTGGCGGCCGTTCGCCAGGCGGCCCCTGAGACCCACAGGACCCTGGCGGTTCAACTCCTCAACCTGAGCCAGCGGCTGCCCGGGGAAGCCCAACCGCTGGTCGAGAATCTCCGCGCCCTCTTGGGCGGCGCCTCGCCCGAGCGCCTTCCACCCATCACCGAGGAGCCCTACCGGCAACTCTGGCAGAGTGCACGTCTGCTGCTGGCCGGTGAGCCCGACCTGGGCGAGACGGCTCGCAATGCCCTGCTCGACCGGTTGGTGCACAACACCTTCTTCGCCCTCCACGCCAACTCGCCCGAACTGACTCAGGCCCTTACCGCGGCCCTCACCGATCTCCAGCGCCAGGCGCTGAGCGCCGGGCAGTCCGAACTGGCCGACTTCATACGGGCCCTGCGCCTGCGCCTCGAGGGCCGCGATGCCAGCCATCTCGTCGCTACGTTCGGCGACGTCTACAGCGCGGCCTGGCAGCGGCTTGGATCGGAATAGACGCGGATCGGAAGGACGTCGCCGCACAGGCTGGCGCGAGCAGCAGTCACGTTCCGCCGCCGTTGGGCGCCTCCCTGGCGGCGACTTGCTCTTCGAGGGAGCGAGCCAGTTCCACGGCTCGTTGGACGTGCTCGGCCGTCACCGTTGGAGAGCTGCCGGCGACGGCCTGATCGCCCGCGGCGCGCACGAGGCCGCCGAGCTCGCGGAGGCGAACGGTCAGGTGGCCCGGCGAGGCCCGGCGAGCCGCCTCGGTGATGATCGCATCCACGGCGGCCCGAGTGACATGCGGAATGCGGCTGTCGCCGGCGACCTCTTGAGCCACAAAGCGGGCCAGCGCCCGGCGATTCTCCGGCGTGTCGGGCATCTGGGTGGCCATCAAGACCTCGTAGCCGTAGCCCCGAATGCGAGATCGCAGGGCGGGATGCAAGCTCTCCACATCCTCGTGATTCCCGGCCAGCACCAGGACAACGTCGCAGGGCACCGGCTCGGTTCGTACCATCGAGCCGCTGGAGCCCGGCGAGCGCCCGCTGATGGGCATCTGTCTCGTCTGAATCGCGGTCAGCAGGCTCTGCTGGCTCTCGATCGAGAGCGTTCCAGCCTCGTCAATGAAGAGCACGCCGCCGTGAGCCTGGTGGATCGCCCCGGCCTCGACAAGATGGTGGGGAGGCGTCTCGCGTCCCCCCGACTGGAACGGGTCGTGGCGCACGTCGCCCAGTAATGCGCCGGCATGAAAGCCGGTTGCGTCCATGAACGGCGCGCGCCTGGGGTGCTGGCGCACGAGGAGGCGAGGAATCTGCGCTTCGAGCCGGTTCGTTCGCTGCCGACCCGCGAGAAGGATCAGAAAGAGCAGGCCGCCCAGCAGCGGCCAGCGCCAGTCGCGCGTGATGAACCCGGCCGTGCCAGCGATGAGCACGGCGAGGGCGACGATGGCGAGGAAGTAGCGGCGGACCGTCTGCGTCTGGCGGAGGCGTGCCTCCACTGCACTGATGGTCGCTCTGCCTTGACCGGAGGCGACGGTCTGGACCCGAGGCGAAATCGGTTGCTCGGGGTTGGGCCACAGGATGACGTCTTGCAGAGTGCCGGCCGGTAAGTGCTCGGCCATGGCTGCCGCGAGCATGCTCTTGCCGGTGCCCGGTTCGCCCACCAACAGAACAAAGCGCCGCTGGCGGGCTGCCAGCCGGACGACGGCGACCGCGTGCGGCTGCCCGACGACCTGATCGAGCGTGGAAGCTGGGATAGGAATCTCGGCAGTGGTCTGCCAATCCGCCGGCCAGGGGCGAGCCTGCAGCCGGTGCGCGGTCTCCGGGGCGCGCGCCGCCAGGTCGTGCAGGATTTGTGGCAGGGTGCGACGGACAACATCATCGGCGGGCAGGGTGACGGCCCGCGCGAGCAGCACCAGCGCCGGACCGATGGGGGCCGTTTCATCGCGCACGAGTGCGGCCGCCGCCAACAGGACCGTCCGGCGCAGGCGCGCACTGTTGTCCGGATCACCGAGGAGGTCAGCCAGAGGGGCGGCCGCTAAGGGGTCGGCCTGCACCCAGGTCGCGAGGGCGCGCGCGGCGCCCTCACGCACGAAGCGCTCGCCATCGTCTGCCAGTGCCAATAACAGTGCCTGGGCACCTGGCTGCTGCGCCGCCTGCGACCCCAGGTAGGAGGTCGCCAGCCAACGCGCCTGCCACTCGATCCGGGTCGCCAACATGCCTGCATCGCCGGGACCGAAGAGGTGGGTGAGCACTGGGAGCAGGAGCAGATCGACCTGCGGGTTGTTGCCCCAGGCCAGCAACGGAAAGACGAGGGAACGGAGATCGGTCACTCCAGCATGGTCGTTGCCGGGGGTCACAGTTTCATCTCGCACGGCGTCCGGCGGAATTGGACCGCCGACCAGGGCGCGAGAGCCGCGGTCGCACAGATTTGACGGTCTCTGAAGATGCTTCCCATGCCAACCACAGACGTTCTACCAGGTGAGGCGGTGTTCCGGCAAGACGCGGCCCCCGAAAAATGGCCGGGAGCGCGTCCCCAACCACAGACCGACGAACAATCCGAGAGCCACCACGCTGACGAGGAGGCCCGCGACGCGCACCTTCAGCTCCAGCGGAGGCGAGAAGCTTTCCACCGCGATGGGTGTATGCACAGTGGTCGTGCGGCCATCCGCCGACCGTGCCTCGACCCGAATGTCGTGCTTCGCTCCGTCGAAGAACTGGACCTGCAGGCCGGCTTCACCACGCAGCACCGGCAGGTGGAATGTGTACATCGGGATCTCATCTTCGAGTTGCCAGATCTGCAGCGTGACCTCACCATCCGTGGGTGTGCCGTTGGGGTTGATCAGCCGGACTTTGATGGTGTTCAGGGTGCCGACCCGGCCGGACCCAGGGGCAACGGTCAGAACGGCGTGGAGCGACCCCTCTGTGTTGGTTACGGTGATCGGCCTGGTGCGGCCCGGAGCGTCATGCTCGTCCGGCCCGTGGGCATAGGTGACTGAAGAAACAAACCACAAAGCGGTGACCAGCGCCAGGGGTAAGGCCGCCCGGTACCCGCGGCCGATGACCAGGCCGGAGAGAAGCCCGAAACCGAGGAGAATCGCCGCGAAGAGCAGGAAGTTGCGGGCCTCGGCCGGATTCTCGGTGACTGAAAGCTTTGGGGCAGCATCCAGCGTTGTACCATCCGGCAGCGTGACGTGGGTCTCGAAGGTGTAGATCCCCCGGATCGGGTAGATTGTCTCAAACTGCATCTCGCCGTTCGAGGTGTCGACGGCGAACTCGAGCAACGTCGTGCCTTCGACGTACGGGAAATCGGTGGTCAGAATCTTGGGGCGTGGAGGTGTGTCGAGATGGAGAGCGATCTGAGCCCCAGGGACAGGCTGTCCATTCGCGTCAAGAACGCGCAGGTCTGTCTGCACCAGCGTCTCGCCCGGGATAATCGCGCCCGCAGCCGGTTCCGTATGCAGGTCGACCGTCGCCCGGGGCGCATTCTGGCGGCGGATCGCGCTCACCGCGGAGGCAGCCGCCATCAGCGTGACCAACAGGATACCGAGAAGGGCGACCCTCCGTTTCTTCATCGTCTATCGCCCGTCAGTGGCACGGAATGATATAGAGTGCGTGGCGCAGCGCGTGGAACGAGTCGTGGAGGGGCAGGTAATTGGCGAAGAGAAGTGCCCACAGCACAATCGCCGCCACGACGAGCACAATCGCAGCCTGCACGACCATCGTCTGCGTCAGCGTGAGGGTGCGGGTCACATGTTGGTGTTCGTGGTGGGTTTCGTACATTCTGTCCTCCCTGAGTAGCAGGTTGTATCGATGGCAGCTCGCCGCCGGCTACAAGCCCTTCGGCCACAAATTCCACATAATGAACACGAACAGAAGCCCGCGCCGTTGTTCGGATTCGTGAAATTCGTGCTCTTCGTGGCGAGATCGGGGATCGAATGAACAGTTTCTGTCATTCGAGCGCGCTCCGGATCACTCCACGCAGAGCATCGGCGTGGAGCTCTTCCAGCTTGAGATAGTCGCCCCCGAGCCAGCCAGCCAACTCACGGGCCAGTCCGAGGTGCACGAAGCCTTGCTCGCTGTCAAGAACGAGGCTCGCGATGTGTCGCGCCGCCAGCGCCTCAGCCGCCGCCTGCGCGTCCCGGCGTGCATCCCCACCGATTCCCACGTTGGCCCGCCCGTCGCTGACGAGCACGAGCAGCGGCACGAGATCGTCATCACCGCGTTTGCACAACGCTTCTCCGGCGAGCATAAGGGCGTGGGCCAGCGGGGTGCGCCCGCCGGTCGGCAGCGCCTGGAGCGCCCGCTCGGCCAGATCGATGCTGTTGGTCGGCGGCAGAAGCACCTCGGCGCGCTCGCCTCGGAATGTGATGAGCCCGACCCGGTCGCGTTTCTGATAGGCGTCGAGCAGTAGGCCAAGAATCGCGCCCTTTACCGCTTCCATCCGCCGCCGCGCGGCCATGGAGCCGCTGGCGTCGACCACAAAGAGAATCCGGTTCCCCAGCCGCCGGCGCCGCTCCTTCACACGCAGATCGTCCGGCCGCACGATCAGTCCGACCGCGGCCTCCGTCGTGCGACGACGGTGTTGCAACGGCGCCGCCACGCGCAGCGTTGCATCGAGGGCGAGGTCGCGGAGCGGGCCGTGCGGCACGATGGCCCGGACGTAGTGGCCGCGGCGCTCGCTCCGAGTGTGGGAGCGGCGCCCCCGTCCCTCGCGTGGGCGCAGGCTGAGCTTCGTCTTCAGGCGGCGGACGGGAAAGGGCGCGGTGGGCGCAAAGAGATGGATGCCGGGGGCTTCCGGCCCAGCCGGCGGTTGTTCAGCGCGCTCGTCTGAGGAGGTACCGGTCACCCTCCGTTTCGGGCTCGCGGCCGCGCTGGGGCGGACTGGACCCGCCGGTACGGCCCGGCACATCTGGCGCCGCTTGCTGGATGGTGTCGTCAAGCCGCTGCCGGTCGAGCCCCGGCTGCTCGAAGGGCTGCCGGCGGCGGCGATGCGGGAGGGCCAGCTCCGCGGCCGCACGCACGTCCTCCACCAGCACCTCGGTCCGTCCATGGAAGGCCGCCAGCGTCTGGGCGGTCTTCGACATCACGATGTCGGCGCGCAGCCCGTCTACCTCGAAATCGATGGCGACGCGCGCGATCAACTCCAGCATCCCGTCCGAGAGATGTACGTGAGGGAGCCGCTCGCGGGCGGAGATCAACTCGGACCGCAGCCCCGCCTCCTCGGCGGCGAAGCGCGCGGCGAAGGCGGCCGGGTCGTTCTCCCAGGCGAGGCGCCGCCGGACCACCTCAGTCCGCGCCTCGGGCTCACGCGGCCCGGCCACTTCGACCGCCAACCCGAAGCGATCGAGAAGTTGTGGGCGGAGGTCACCCTCCTCCGGGTTCATGGTGCCGATGAGGATGAAGCGGGCCGGGTGTTCGACGCTCAGGCCCTCGCGCTCCACCCGGTTCACGCCCATCGCCGCGGCATCGAGCAACACGTCCACCAGGTGATCGCCCAACAGGTTGACCTCATCCACGTAGAGCACCCCGCGGTGGGCCGCGGCGAGCAGGCCTGGCTCGAAGTGGCGCTCGCCGGTCTGGAGGGCGCGCTCGATGTCGAGCGTGCCGAGCAACCGGTCCTCGGTGGCCCCGATCGGCAGTGAGACGAAGGGGGCGGGACGGGAGCAGGTCGAACGCTGACGGTCGAAAGGTGGGCCGGATTCCTTCCGCGCCTCGCCCTTCGGGCCCGCACCGGCACCATTGCCGGGCGGCCAGAGAACGTCAGGCACTTCGTCGGGGGCGAAAGGCCATGGACAGCCAGCGACAACCTCGATCGGTGGGAGCAGCGCGGCCAGGGCGCGAGCGGCGGTGCTCTTGGCAGTGCCCTTCTCGCCGCGAATCAAGATCCCGCCGATGGCCGGGTTGATGGCGTTGAGCAGGAGGGCCGTTTTGACTTGAGACTGGCCGACAATGGCCGTGAAGGGATACATCATGCTGTCACCTTTGCTTCCACGAGCCCCTCGGCGTGCAGGTACAGATCGGTGAGCGCTTCGCGCATCTCGGGGCTCGGCTTCGACCAGAGGCCACGTTGAACGGCCTCCAGCAGGCGCTCGGTGATGGCCTGTATCGCCCACGGGCTCGAGCGCTCGAAAAAGGCCTGCATCTGCTCATCGAGCAGGTAGGCCTCGGTTACCTTCTCGTACATCCAGTCTTCCAGCACGCCGGCCGTCGCGTCGTAGCCGAAGAGATAGTCGACGGTCGCGGCGAGCTCGAGCGCGCCCTTGTACCCGTGGCGGATGATGCTCTCGATCCACTTCGGATTGACGACCCGGCTCCGGAAGACGCGCGCCGCCTCTTCCTTGAGGTCGCGCACTTTCACCCGTTCGGGGTCGGCGTTGTCGCCGAAGTAGGCCTTGGGGGCGCGACCGGTGAGGGCCCGGATCGAGGCAATCATGCCGCCGTGGTACTGGAGGTAGTCGTCGGAGTCGAAGATGTCGTGCTCCCGGTTGTCCTGGTTCTTCGCTGCGACCTGCACGGTTGAGAGTGCGGCGCGGAACTCGCTGCGCGCATCCACGCCGTACTCCTCGGCCGTGTAGGCGTAACCGCCCCAGTTCAGGTAGGCCTCGGCAAAATCGGCCTGGGTCTGCCAGTTGCGCTCGTCGATCAGGGGGAGGATGCCGGCGCCGTAGGCCCCCGGCTTGGAGCCGAAGACGCGGTAGAGTGACCGGCGACGGGCGTCGTCGGCGTTCAGTCCCCGCGCGATCCCCTGGGCGAGCGCTGCCAGGTAGTGCCGGCGCACGAAGTTTCGATCGGTGGGCTCGTCCAGTTCGGCCACGAGCCGCACGGCCTCGTCGAGGAGTTCGATCAGGTGGGGGAAGGCATCCCGGAAGAAGCCGGAGATGCGCGCGACGACGTCCACCCGCGGATGACCCAACTGGGCGAGCGGGATCACCTCGACCCCGGTGACGCGCCGGTTGGCGGGTTGCCAGATGGGGCGCATACCCATCAGCGCGAAGACTTGAGCGATGTCATCGCCGTGGGTCCGCATCGCACTCGTGCCCCAGATGCTGAGGCCGACGCGATCCGGATAGGCACCCTCTTCGGCCAGATAGCGGTCGAGCAACTCCGCTGCCAGCCGCTCACCGACGTGCCAGGCGGTCTGGCTCGGCAGGGCTCGGGGGTCCACGGTGTAGAAGTTTCGCCCGGTGGGCAGCACGTGGGCCATGCCGCGGGTCGGCGCCCCTGACGGGCCCGCGGGGAGGTAGTGGCCATCGAGCGCACGCACGAGGTTCGTGATCTCGTCGTCCGTCCGGCGAATCGCTGGGACGAGGTGCCTGCAGACGAAGGTGAGCGTCCGCTGGAGCTTGCAGGCTGAGGACGTTGCCCCGGCGTCGCCAAGTACGGTGCGGATCGCATCGTCGACGCCGGCCGCGTCGAAATCGCGAGCCTGGAGCGAGGCGAGCAGGGCGTGGCAGCGCCTGTCAATCGCCTCGATGGCGTCGGCGGCGGTGACAATGGGCCCATGCCCAACCTCCACCTTTGGAACCTGCAACCTTTCAACCTCAGACAGTCTTCGGCCCGGCTCAGCGAATAACGTATCGAGCGTGAAGCCAAAGAGGCCGGCGACCCCTTCACGCAGTCCGGGCACGTCGAGGTTGGGCAGGCGAGTGAGCGCCTGGAGCAGATCGATCAGCATTGCGCCCTCCGGGGCGCAGCCCAGGATGTGAAGGCCGTCGCGAATCTGGGCGCCCTGCAACTCACAGAGATAGCCGTCGATATCCTCCATAAGATGGGAAAAGTCTTTGCCGCGCATCTCCGTGAGCGCGACGGGCGTCCCGTCCTCGGTTACTTCATCGTCCCAGCCGTGGGTATGGTCGCCATGGTCCTCGTGCATGATGTGCTTGATCTCTTCGTCAAGCCTGGATTTCTGGATCAGCTTCCAGATTTGCTGTTGGAGGAGGGGCAGCTTGGTCGGGTCGGTCGCTTCAAGTTGGTAGTACTCGTCCACCAGTTGGGCGAGCTCGGCCAACTCGCCGTACAGGTCGGCGCTGGTCATCGGCGGGATCAGATGATCGACGATGACTGCATGGGTGCGGCGCTTGGCCTGAGCGCCCTCGCCGGGGTTGTTGAGGATGAAGGGGTAGAAGAATGGCATGTCTGCCAGGAAGGTGTCGGGGTAGCAATCTTGCGAGAGACCAACGGCCTTACCCGGGAGCCACTCGAGGGTGCCATGCTTGCCGACATGGACGATGGCGTCTGCCCCCCAACCGCCCTCGGCCTGGCCGGTGCTCAGCCAGCGGTAGAGGGCGTGGTAGTGATGGGGCGGCGGGAGGTCCGGCGTGTGGTAGATCGCGTTGGGATCCATCCCGTAGCCGCGCGGCGGCTGCAGCGCCACGAAGACGTTGCCGAGCTCGAGCCCGGCAAAGGCCAGGTGGCCCTCGTGGTGGAAGGCAGTGCCGGGCGCCGCACCCCACTGTCCATCCATCTGCGCCCGCTGCTTCGCGGTCAGGTCAGCGTGCCAGCGGCGGTAGGTGGCATCATCGACCTTTCCCGCAGCCTGCACGAGTTGCCGGTCGGTCAGGAGGTCGGTGTCGTACGAGCAGCGCTCGATGAGCGTGTGGATCAGCGCGTCGCCGTTGGGTGGTAGCTTCTCGATCCGGTAGCCCGCCGCCTGCATCGCGGCGAAGAGCCGCATCAACGAGGCCGGCGCGTCCAGACCGACCGCGTTGCCGATGCGCGCGGCTTTCCCCGGCGAGTTCGTCAGGATGAAGGCCACGCGTTTGGCGCCATTGGGCTTGCGCCGCAGGGCGCAGAATCGCAGGGCCAACCCAATCAACCGGTCGACCCGTTCGGGTACAGGAACGTACCTCGTCACCTGCATAGACGAGGTCGCCGGGTCCATACCGTTGCTCCCGCTCTTGTTTTGGGGGGCCATTCCCCCCTTGAAGCTGACCGGCACTGTGATGATCCGGCCGTCGAACTCGGGCAGGGCCACGTTCATCGCCGTGTCGAGCGGGTTGAGCCCGCGCCCTGAAGCCGACCATGTTGCCTGCCGGGCGCCGCTGGCAATCGCCTGAAGGACCGGCACGTCCAGAGCCCTGAACGCCTCCACCGACCAGTCGCTCAGGGTCGGACCATCGGGGTTGACGCTGCCCATGGCAAAGCTCAGGGTTGAGATCAGCACATCGAGCAGGTTCTCGCCCGTCGTTGGATCGACGAAGAACTCGAAGGCCGCCGGCCACTGAATCGGTTGGAAGGTTGCCGGTTGGGGAGCTGAACCTTCAACCTGGAACCTTCTCACCTGCAACTCCTTCAAGCTGTGGGTGAAGACCGGAAGCGCGTTGGCGCCGCGTTCCTCGACGGCCGCGACGAGCGCGTCGATGAAACCGGTGTTGCCGCTCATCCAATGCGAGCGGTAGAAAAGGATGCCCACCGCTGGCTTGGAGCGGTCAGCCTGGGCAAGCCAGGCTTCGAGGCTCGTCAGGCCACCCAGGCGCGGATGGTAGAGACCATGCGCTGGCTGCTCCACCGGCGCATCGTACCCGAAGCCGGTCGCAAGCAGGTGGTCGCTGAGGAAGCGCAGGAGCTGCTGGAGGTTGGCCCTCCCGCCGGCATGGAAATAGGCGTAGGCGTCGTGGATCACCGGGACCGGCACCGTCGAGGCAGCGGTCAGCTCGGGGTCGGGCACGTCGGTCCCGGAGAGCACGATCAACGCCTTGCCCTCGTCGCGGCAGTGCCTGCGGAGTTGTTGGAACCCGTGGGCGAAGCTTGCCTTGCCGCCCAGCAACCGCACCACGACCACCGCCGCGGCCGGGAGTGCCTCGTGGAGGAAGCGGCGCACGTCCCCGCTGTCCTTCAGCGCCATGAGATTCTCGGCGCACACCCGCGGGAATCCCGCCGGCAACCCTTCAATGGCGTGTGCCAGAGCAAGCAGGTCGGTGTCGGCGTGGGTCAGGAACAGAAACCCTCGCTCATTCGGTTCTGGCTTCTCCATATACTTCCTCAACAAAGATTCCACACTCTTCGAAGCTTTTCCCCTCTAGCGGAGAGATGAGAGCCTGGCGATTGGCGCTCTTGCACGTGATGCTCGGATTGGGAATCCGCCGTTACTCTTCGATCTTCAAGCTCTAATACTCGATCCCGCGCTGCGCGCGGATGCCCTGCTCTTTCAGAGGGTGCTTTACCAGGGTCATCTCCGTCACGAGGTCGGCGAAGTCGATCAACTCGGGCGGCGCGTACCGGCCGGTGATGATGAGGTGGAGCATCTCGGGCTTGTTCTCGCCCAGCCAGGCCACGATCTCCTTAGGAGACAGCCAGCCGTAGTGCATCACGTAGGTGAATTCGTCCAGCAGGAAGATGTCGTAGTCGTCGCTGGTGATTTTCTGCCTGGCGATCTCCCACCCGTGAAGCGCCTTCGCCTGCGTCTCGTCTCTGTCGCGGCTGGTCCAGGTGAAGCCATCGCCCATCGGAGTCAGCTCGATGCCCATGCGCCTGGCGGCTTTGAGCTCGCCGAAACTGGCACCCTCATTCTTGA
Organism: Ardenticatenaceae bacterium; assembly: GCA_027493995.1. Lineage (GTDB taxonomy): Bacteria > Chloroflexota > Anaerolineae > Ardenticatenales > Ardenticatenaceae > DOUV01. Next base: position 4,877,292 of record JAOSJS010000001.1, read on the forward strand.
TAAACTGCACGCCACCGACCCGCATGTCGCGGCCCCAGGCCCGCATCAGGATGCCGAGCGCGGCTGTCGTTTTGCCTTTGCCGGTGCCGGTGTTGATGATGACCAACCCCTTCTTGATCTTGAGCTGGCGCGCACGGCGGCGCTCTTCCTCACCCATCGTGTCCTCCATCCTATCAATAGTGTGGCGGGCAGGCGTACGCGAAAGTATCGACTTTGGCGTACGCCTGCCGGCTGCGATCACGAATCAAACCCGCGGGCTCACGCTCGCCCCGCCGGCGCCAGCTCCCGTTCGAGGCGGGCGACAGCGGCTCGCACCGTGGCCGCGTCCAAAGCCGGCTCGGCATAGCCGCCCTCGAGCCACTGCTCGGCCTCCTCTGGGGAGAGACCCTGGGCCAGCAGTTCGGCGAAGTCATCGCTGTAGCGGCTGGTTTGGCGAGCGTTCCAGCGGTGGGCGGCCTCGGTGGCGCTCATCCCCTCTTTCCGTACCCACCGGTAGAGTTGGACGTCGCGCTGAAGGTGGCGTTGGGGACGCTGGCGGCGCGGCGGGTGGCCGAGCAGCGTCTGGCAGGCCCGTTCGAGCTTCACCCGCGCGGCGAGCAAATCCTGCGGGCGGGTCTCGCGGTAGATGCGTACCTCGATCCAGTCGCCGTGGGCTTGCTCGAAATCGAGCCCGCCCACCTGAACCTTCGCATCGTCGAGCCAGATGACCTCATTCCAGAGGAGCCAACCCTGCCACGCCACCTTGTAGAGCGCCGGCAGCCCGAGCCGTGGAAAGAGACTGCCGGCTGCGCCCTCAACCGTCCGGCGCGAGTAGCGCTCGCGCCAGGCGAAGAAAGCATTGGGATGATCGGCCCGCAGTCCCTCAGCCGGCAAAGCAAACTCCTCGCGCCAGGCCACCACCTCGGCCTGCAGTTTGGGAAACAGGCCGCTGCCCGCATGCTTCCAGAAATCCTGGTGGGCGCGCACATCGAGGTCGGCGTAGCGGTAACTCTCGAGGGGCACCAGACCGCCCCGCCACAGCCCGGCGTCGGCGGCGCGGAAGCGCGGCAGCCACGGTGGCCAGCGGTCGCTCACGGGAGTTGCTCCAGCGCCGCAATCAGGCGGTCATTCAGCGCAGGGACCTGGGGCGCGATGCGGACCCACGCCGGGAGTCCAAACGAGGCACAATCGCGCACGACGAGCTTGTGCGCCAACAGTCTCGCACGCAGGGTTGCTCCGTCACCCGCGGACAGGAGAAAGAAGTGAGCCGCTCCTGCGTGGAGCCGCCATCCCTGCGCACGCAGCGCCGCGCGCAGCCGTTCGCTCTCAGCCCGGATCTGCGCCATCGTCGTTGCGTGCCACTCGAGTGCGTCGAGCGCCGCCAGGCCCGCCGCCTGCGCCGGTGCTCCGATATTCCACGGTGGCAGCAGCCCGCGCACCCGTGCGATCAAGGGGGGCGGCGCCAGCAGGTAGCCAAGGCGCAGCCCGGCCATACCGAAATCCTTGGTCAATGAGCGCAGGATCACGGTGCGCCCAGCCGGGCGCGCGGCGCAAGCGCCCGGCACAAACGCCAGGTAGGCCTCGTCGATCACGAAGATCGCTGAGGGGAACTCTTCGCGTAGCGCCGCAAGATCGCGGGGCGAGAGCAGGTGCCCGGTCGGGTTGTTCGGGTTGCAGAGCCAGACGACGCTCGCCGCGTGTGGGGCGAGGATCGGCGCACGCGTCCCTGTCGTGCCATTCAGCCTGAACATCTCGACCGGCGTCACTCGTGCGCCGCACGCCGCGCTCGCAGCGGCATACTCCCCGAACGTCGGCCCGAGGATGGCGGCCAACGCGCCGGGCTTCAACAACGCCCGCGCGAGCGCCCAGATGAGCTCGGCACTGCCGTTGCCGATGCAGATCCACGCCGGCTCGAGCGCGTGAAGCGCCGCCAATCGCTCGCGTAGGGCGAGACAGTCGCGATCGGGGTAGCGCGCGAGGGCCGATGGGGGGAGGGCGCGCAGCGCGGCCTCGACACCAGGCGGTGGGCCGAAGGGATTGCAGTTCGATGAGAAATCGGCGACCGACTCCGGAGACAGGCCCAGCGCGGCCAGCTCCGCGTAGTCGAGGGCGCCGTGGTGAACAACGCTCACGTGTGCGACCTTTTCGAAGCCGTAGCAGGGAGCGGAGCGTTTTCGACAACGAGCAACAGTGAAGAAAGCGATGTCTTCTACGCTCATGCTACCTGTTATTTTCGCTTCTGGCGACTACAAGTAGAACCCAAAGTGCCGCCGCACTCGTGGCGAGCCAGCGAGCGCGCCGCAGCAGCTGCGCATCGGCCGGGCGGGGTCCGCCCGGTAGCGCATAGACACCCTGTTTGGACAACGTGGTTTCCAACGCGCCGGCCATGGCGGCCATCGTCCAGCCGCCGTTGGGGCTGGGGGTTTGCCACTGCTCGCGGAGTGCCGTCCGGCCAGCGTTGGGGCCACCCAGCGTCATCAGGAGCACCGCGGCCAGACGGGCGGGCAGCCAGTTAGCGAGGTCGTCGAGCCGGGCGGCGGCCTTGCCCAACCACTCGCGCTCGGCATCGCGGTAGCCCCACATGGCGTCGGCGGTGTTCAAGAAGCGGTAGGCCCAGGCCAGCGGCACGCCGCCGATGGTGTAGGCCAGCAGCGGAGCAACCCAGGAGTCCGTCAGGTTCTCGGCGACGCTCTCGATCGCAGCCTCCGCCACCTCGGTCGCGCTCAACTCTGAAGTCTCTCTGCTGACCAGATGCCAGCGCACGAGCCGGCGCGCCTCCTCAAGATCCCCGGCTGCCAGCGCCCGCTCCACCTCGCCCGAGGCCGCCCACAGCGTCCGCCAGGCAATCACCGGCCACAACGCCACGCCCGCCCCCAGTACGCGGGCCGTCAGTGCCCCGCCCAGCGCACTCGCGGCCAGACCGATTGCCACCCAGGCCGCGCCGAACGCGAACCGCGCGGCATCTCCCCGCGGCGCCCGCGCCCGGCCGGCGCTCAACCAGCGCCCCATCCACACAACCGGGTGCCGGTGCGCCGGCGGCTCGCCCAGGAGCGCATCCAGGAGGACGGCGGCCAACGGATGCGCGCCGTACGAAGCATACAAGCGGATCAAGTCGTTGAGCCGCATTCGTCTCTCTCTGGCAGGGTTCGCTGTGACGTCTATCCGTTTATCCCTCATGGCCGAAGGCCACCGGTTGGCTCGCCTTCAATGATCCGATACAGCAACTCCATATCGAGGTGGGCGCGGACATGCGCGGCCAGCCGGTCGTACTCGGCCGCGCGCCAACCGATATCGTGTCCCGCGGTGTCAGGCGGCTGCCAACCCAGGGAGCGCAGCCAGGCACGGCGGAAGGCGGCGTTATCGAAGAGGCCGTGGAGATAGCAGCCCCAGATCCGGCCGTCCGGCGAGACCGCGCCGTCGGTGATCTGGGTCTGGGTCAGGCCGCGCTGGGTCAGGCGCAGCAGGGGGGTGCCCCCGGTCGAGTGGCCGGCGTGAATCTCATAGCCGCGCACACGCGCCCCCACGCAGGGCCCCGCCAGCACGGTGGCGACGGTCTGGGTGGTCTCCTTGCCAGGAGCGAAGACGGTCTCGACCGGCAGGAGACCGAGTGCGGGCACGTCGCTCCCGGCCGGGGCCTCGGTGCCATGGGGATCGCTGATCCGCCCACCCAGCATCTGGAAGCCCCCGCAGATGCCAACGACGGCGCCGCCGGCTCTGGCGTGCGCCTCGAGGTGAGACGCCAGCCCCTGCTCTCGCAGCCAGGCCAGGTCGGCGAGCGTTGTCTTCGTCCCGGGGAGAATGACCGCATCCGGCTGCCCCCACTCGTCGGGGTGGGCCAGCCAGCGCACACTTACCCCTGGCTCGGCTGCCAGCGGGTCGAAGTCATCGAAGTTGCTCGGGTGGGGCACGCGCACTACAGCGATGTCCACCTGCGCGCCGGGAACGACCTGCCTCGGTGCCCGGTCCAGGGCCACCCCATCCTCATCAGCCAGTTGCAGATCGGGCAGGAAGGGGATAACGCCCAGGGTTGGCGTGCCAAAGGCGCGCTGCTTGAGCAACTCCAGACCGTCGCCGAGCAGGCGGGCGTCGCCGCGGAACTTGTTGATAACGAAGGCTTTGATGAGGGCGCGCTCCTCCGGCTCGAGCAGCACCATCGTGCCGACCAGCGCCGCGAAGACACCGCCGCGGTCGATATCACCGACCAGCAGAGTGGGGGCGTTGGCGTAACGGGCGACCCGCATGTTGACGATGTCACCCGCCCGCAGATTGATCTCGGCCGGGCTGCCGGCCCCCTCGATGATGACGAGGTCGTACCGGCGCCGCAACCGGTCGAGCGCGCCGGTGACGTGCGGCCAGAGCTCGGCCTTGTGCTTGTAGAAACTTCCCGCCTGCAGGCGGCCCCAGGGACGCCCGTCGAGCACGACCTGGCTGGCGGCACTGCCCTCCGGTTTGAGGAGGATCGGGTTCATATCGACATGCGGTTCGATACCTGCTGCTTCAGCCTGCGAAGCCTGCGCGCGCCCGATCTCGTGCCCCTCACGAGTGGCGAAGGCGTTGAGCGCCATGTTCTGAGCCTTGAAAGGCGCGACGAGCCAGCCATCCTGCGCGAAGATGCGGCAGAGCGCCGTGACCAACAGGGATTTGCCGGCACTGCTGTGCGTACCGACGACCATCAGGGGACGCGCCAGCCGCCCTTCGTGTCCTGTCATCAGTTCTCTGCCTTCTGTGAGACGCCCGCGCGAGCGAAGATCGCCATCTCGTTCAGAACCGCGACGGCCGCCTGAATGGTGGCGCGCGGGTTCACCGGTTCTCCCGGGAGAGGTGGTGGAAAGAATAGTCTCCTCGCTCCTGCACGACGCCTCCATCGACCAGCATCGTCAGATCAACAGCGCAGTCTGGCAACGCCGCGGCCACACGGCGCCAGGCTGCCTGGGCAGAAGCCTCGTCGGCGAAGAGGAGACCGGCGATGGAACCGCTGTGCGCGCGGACCACGCCAAGGGCTCGGACTGCCGGCGCCAGGGCCAGTGCCTGCGTGACGAGGGCCGAGGGCAGGACCGGCTGGTAGCTGGCCGCGCTGCGAGTCGCCGCCCGCCCGATGGCTTCGAGATCGCCTGTGGCCAGGCCGTGGCGCAGGTCGGCGAGCGCTGCGCCCGTGCTCGCATCGAGCGCGACGTGCGGCAGGCGGCGAGTCCACCAGACGGTGTCCAGCGTGCCTCCGGGGTCGAGCAAGAGGAGCGGCAGGCGTGGCGCCGGGCCGAGCGGCTCGATGAGGGTCGCATCGCGGTGCGCGAAGAGCGCCAGCCCGGGGAACATCGTCCCATCGCTCGGCTCGACCTCAACCGCCTGGCGGGCCAACGTCTCAGGTGGGAAGGGTGCGTCGCACCACAGCCCCCACGCGGCCAGTCCGCCGGCGACATCGGCGGTGCTCGTGGCGTAGCCGGCCCCGGCACGTGCCTCGCGTCGCACGGTGACCTGAACGTCGCTCGCACCCGCGGCAGTCAACGCCTGGCGCAACTTGACGGTACCCCGTGGCGTTACCAGCCCGGCGCCCGGCGCCAGCCGCACCTCACCCCAGCGAGCGATGGGTGCTGAGACCAGCACGGGGATGCCATCGACCGTCCCCTGCACGAGCTCGCCGCAGGTGAGCGGGAGCCGGACGGTGACAGCCCGGCTCACTCGCCCTCCTGATGAACGGTGGCGAAGCGACGGCAGGTCGCCACGAAGTTCGGCGCGAGCGCGGGGTTGCTGGCAAAGTGCAGATGGACGTAGGACGCAACCAGGCTCCGGGCGCGGTAGCCGACTCGCCGCGCCGTCGTGCCCGTCCGTGGCTGGACGGCGAAGGCCGGTGCGGCCCGGTCGTCGCCGCCCCACGAGGACCAGTGAAACTCGTGACCTCGGGCGGTCCCTTCCGGCAGGAGCCAGTGGCCGCCGCGCACCTCGCAGTAGCCGAGCCGCACGCGCCGCCGTTGCATCGTTACCATCCCCGGTACCAACCCAACCATTGGGTGGCGCTCGCCGCCCGCATCGATGATTGCCTCCGCCAGAAACATGAAACCGCCACATTCGGCGTAGATCGGCAGGCCCTCAGCAAAGGCCATGCGGATGGCCGAGTGCAACGACCGGTTCGCGCTGAGCCGCGCGGCATACAACTCTGGGAACCCCCCGCCGAGGTAGAGGCCGTTCACCCTGGGCGGCAAGCTCTCATCACGCAGCGGCGAGAACTCTATAACCTGCGCGCCGGCCGCGCGCAGCAGGTCCAGGTTGTCCTCGTAGTAGAACGAGAAGGCAGCGTCGCGGGCGATGGCGATGCGAGGTTGGAAGATTGCAGGTTGTTCCCGGATTTCTTTCCCGGATCGCTCTGTGAGGGGAGCCCCTGCCCTGGGGGCTCCCTCGGCTGGGGGGAAGGTTGAAGGTTGCGCGGCTATCGGTTGAGGAGGTGAACCTTCAACGTTCAGCCGCGCCATCTGCAACAGCCTGTCCAGGTCCAGGCAGCGCTCGACCAGGTCACCGGCGCGGGCGATCGCAGCCTGCAGCGTGGGGTCCTCGTCCAGCGGGACCAGCCCCAGGTGGCGCGAGGGGAGCGAGACCACCGCATCCTCCGGCAGCCAGCCGAGCACCGGCAGGCCCGTCGCGCGCGCGATCGCGCGGCGGACGCCCGCCGCGTGATCGGCGCTTCCGCAGCGGTTAGCGATGAAGCCGGTCAGCGGCACCTCGGGGTCAAATTGTTGGAAGCCGAGGGCCAGCGCTCCCGCGCTGCGAGCCGTCCGGCCCACGTCCAGCACCACCACGACCGGCGCGCCAAGCAGTTTGGCAATCTGAGCGGTCGAGCCGATCTCCTCGTCGTAGCTGGCTCCGTCGAACAGGCCCATCACCCCTTCAACAACGGCGAGATCGGCGTCCGCCGCTGCGCGGCGCGCCATCGCCGCGGCAATGGCCGGCTCGACCATCCAGGTGTCGAAGTTGCGGCAGGGCCGGCCAGCCGCGAGGCGGTGGTAGGTCGGATCGATGTAATCCGGGCCGACCTTGAAGGGTTGGACGACCAATCCGCGCTGGCGTAGCGCGGCGATCACTCCGGCTGTGAGGGTTGTCTTGCCGCTGCTGCTCGTGGCGCCGGCGATGACGAGAAACGGAACGCTCATCGCACGCCTTCCCGCGCCGCGACCCTCGCGGCATAGCCTCGCGGGGTGAACATCGCCTCGCCGAGCAGCCGACTCTGCGAGTTGCCGACCAGCACCAGGGAGAGCATCTCCACGCGCGTGGGGTCGAATCTCGCGAGGGTGTGCAGTTCGATCGTCTGCCCCTCCCGATACGCATTGCGCACCAGAGCGACCGGCGTCGCGGCCGGGCGATGAGCCTGGAGCACTTCCAGCGCCCAGCCGAGCTGGTCCTGTCGCTGGCGCGATCGCGGGTTGTAGAAGGCGACGATGAAATCGCCCGCGGCGGCGGCGCGGACCCGCTGCTGGATCACCTCCCAGGGTGTGAGCAGGTCGGATAGTGAGATGGTGCAGAAATCGTGCATTAACGGCGCGCCCAGGAGGGCCGCCGCGCTCTGCGCCGCCGAGACGCCCGGGAAGACGCGTACCTCGGGCGCATCACCGGGGCGCCAGCCGCGCGTCTCCAGCAGTTCGAAGACCGGCCCGGCCATACCGTAGATGCCGATGTCGCCCGAAGAGATCAGCGCCACCCGCCGGCCGCGCAGCGCCATTTCGACAGCCTGGGTCGAGCGCTCCACTTCGGCCCCAATCGGGCCGGCGATGGCTTCCGCGCGCGGCGCAATCAGCGGGCGCACCAGATCGACGTAGAGGGTGTAGCCGATCACCATCTCGGCGGTGCGGATGGCAGATTGTGCCGCGACGGTCACCTGGTCGAGCGCCCCCGGCCCGGTGCTGACGAGCCGCAATTCGCCGCTCATGCTACCACCACCTGAGGCGCGTTCCGCCGCCGTGCAACGGCGACGGTGACGCGCGTGAAGGTCCGTTTGGGGACGAGCAACTCGGCCGCCCCACTGGCCAGCAGGGCACACGGTTCGGCGACGCCGTGCAGGCCGAAGCGAGCTGTGGCGGCGCTCGGCGAGAGGGTGCCGTCGATCTCCGCGGCGTTGATGGCGTCGGCCTCGTAGCAGTGGAGCGGCCACCCGCGTCGCTCGGCCACCGAGCGTAGCCCGGCCTCATCCGCTTTGAGCGTCGCCGTCGCGAGCGCGGCGACGCTGCTCTCGGCCAGACCCGCGCCGGCCAGCGTGGCGCTGATAGCGGCCTCGATCTCGCCGGCGCTCGTTCCCCGCCGGCAGCCGATCCCGACGACGAGCGAGCGCGGGTGCAAGAGCAGGGTCCTGGCGAGCAGAGGTGCGTAGGCGGCGCCCACCAGCCGATCACTGATGATCAGGCCGGCACTGTAGGAGCCGGTCATGAGTTCATCCAGTGTGACCGGGAGCATCTCAAACGGGGCAAGGCGCTTCTGCCACTCGGGCGCGGCGACGCTCCCGATGGTCTCTCCGTTGACGAGCGCCGCCATGACGGCAGTCAGGCGCTCGGGATTCCCGGGCACGAGGTCGTGCTCTCTGATCCAGAGGTCGAGCGCGGGGCGCCCCTGCACGTCGCTGGCGGTGGTCAGGATGGCCTGCCCCCTCGTGAGAGCCGCGATCTGCCGTGCCAGTTCGTTGGCGCCCGCGATGTGCCCGCCGAGGGTCGCAACCACGTGTCGTCCCTGCTCGTCCGCGACGACCACGGACGGATCGTTGCTTTTGTCGTGGGGCAGCGGCCCGATGGCGCGCACGGCCAGGCCTATCGGCATCAGCAGGACCAGCCGGGCAACGCGCGGCCAGAGCTCACGGATCACCGTGAGTACGGAGCCCTCGTAGAGTTGGGTCGCAGCCCCGTCGCCGGCATGTTTCGAGGGCAGATAGGCGCTCGCGTCGAGCGCTGTCGCCAGTCGCTGCGCGAGTTGGCCCGCGGCGCGAGTGACGGCGACGATAGCCGTCCCCTCGCGGGATGGGCCGCCGGTCTCCTGCGAGCCGGCTCGGGAAGGAGCGGCAGAGTGTGCCGGGATAACGCTGCGGCGGAAGCGGTGGGTGTAGCCGGCGTCGTAGAGATTCGAGGTATGGTTCGGCATCGCGCGCAGGGCCGGATCGAGCGCGGGCGAGACGAGGATCAGCGCCTGGCGAGTGTAGCCAGCCGCCCGCACTTTCTCGGAGATGTCACCGAGCGTGCCGAGAACGCAACTCTCGTCGGGCCAGGAGACGCGGTGGAGGACGGCAACCGGCGTCTCCCGGGTAAAGCGGCCGCCGGCCAACAGGTCGCGCACCACCTGCTGGATGCGGGTGACACTGAGGAAGATCGCCAGCGAGGCTCCCGTGCGCGCCAGATCGGCCAGCCGCTCGCCCTCCGGTACCGAGGTGCGCCCGGCGGTGCGCGTCAGGATGACGGTCTGTACCACGCCGGGCACCGTCAGTTCGACCTTGAGCCGCGCCGCTGCCGCGAACACCGTGCTCACGCCCGGCACGATCTCGTAGGGCACCCCGGCGGCGTCCAGGCGTACCATCTGCTCGTGGATCGCGCCGTAGATCGCAGGATCACCGGAGTGAACCCGGGCCACCACGCCACCCCGTTGGGCCACCCGTACCATCTGCGCGACGATCTCGTCGAGATGCATCTCTCGCGAGCCCACAACTTCGGCCCCGGGTCGGGCGAAGGTACCGACCCGCGAATCCACCAGGCTATCGGCGTAGAGCACCAGGTCGCTCTGGGCGATGATGTCGCGGGCACGGATGGTCATCAGGTCCGGGGTTCCAGGGCCGGCGCCGATAAAGTAGACCGTGCCGGGAGTCACGGGGAAGGGAGGAGGTGAAGGCGTGTCCATGAAGCTCCTCACTGTTAGAAACTCGGTGGAAACCAAGAGGGCACCGATTGATGCGGAAGGGTTTCCCCTGAGTCCCTCCGGATTCCTTTGAGTTCCGCCGATATCACCCCGCGCACGAACCAGACGCCGGGGGCAGCGTGCAACTCTGACGCCTTGAGCGGCGGATGATCAAAAGGGTCCAATAGCTCAATCTCTGGTTCGCGGCGGCGTGCACGTCGCGGAAGACACGCTGGGTAGGCCAACTGGCCTGCTCGACGACCATCGTGTGGGGCAGAAGGCCCTCGGTCTCCAGAATTGGCAGGAGGCGCCGCAGCGCGCGGCCGGCTTTCAGCAGGATCACCGTGTCGAAGTCGGCCAACAGCCGGCGCAGCGTCGCACTGTCGGCCTCGTGCGCCGCGGGCAGCAGCGCGACCCGCTCGCTGCCGAGCGCCACCGGGACTCCCGCTGCCGCAGCACTGGCGTTGACACTGGAGATCCCCGGGATGATCTCGACCGGAATCTGTGGCAAGCGCAGCGCCAGCCGCTCCCACAGGTAGACGAAGGAGCCGAAAAGCAACGGATCGCCCACGACCAGGTAGACCACCTGCCGGCCGGACAGCAGTGGCTCAGCCAGGACCTCCACGGCGCCGTCCCACATGCCGTCCAGAGCGACTCGCGCCATCTCGAGGGTGAAGTTCAGGGTGATGAGCCGCTGGCGCGCCGGGTCCAGCCAGGGCGCGGCGATGCGCTCGGCCTGCGAGTCGTCGGCGCCCGCCGCCCGCGGGACGACCACGATGTCGGCGCTCTGCAAGCGGCGCAGCCCCTTGACCGTGATCAGCTCCGGGTCGCCGGGGCCGAGCCCCACGGCGATCAGGCGACCGGCGGTGGCTGGGTGTTGGGTATTGGGAATGGGCTCTGTCATCTGGTCGCTGGTCTCTAGCGCCTGCATCCTTCTTCCGGCTCCCTCCCCGCAATCCCTCCCCACGATCCGCACCCCCTGTCTTGATTGCACTGACGAGCCACACCGGGTTGAGCGCCTCGAAGCGGGTCATCTCGAGGATCGGCCGGGCGCGGGCGATGTTGATCTGCGTAATCTCGGCCGGAATACCGAGCGCTCGTAAGGTCGCCGTGATTTCCGCCAGGTTTTCAATCGTGGCGAAGGTTGCCACCAGGCGGCCGCCGGCTCGCAGGCGGATCCAGCCGGCGCGCAGCAGCCGGCTCAGCGCGCCGCCGCTGCCCCCAATGAAGATCGCGTCGGGGGTGGGCCAATCGATACAAGCCTCAGGGGCGTGCCCGTGCGTCAGATGGAAGTGCGGGCCGACTTCCAGGCGGGCCGCGTTGGCGCTGATGAGCGCGCAGCCGGAGGCGTTCTTCTCGACGGCCCACACTTCGCTGGCACCCATCAGGGCGGCCTCGAGGCCAACAGAGCCGCAGCCCGCGCCAATGTCCCAGACGACACCTCCTGCCGGCCGCAGGGCCGCAAGCGCGAGGACACGAATCTCGCGCTTCGTGATGAGGCCGGCATTGTGGACGAAGGCATCATCCGCGAGTGGTGGGTCTCCAGGGGTTGCCTGGCCTCCCAGCGGCATGTCGAGAACCGGAGACCGAGTTACAAGCGATCTGTTGTTCATCATATGGGGTTCCTCGTCCTGGCTGTGTCCCACAGTGTGAGACCGCAGTTCGACCGGCTCCGGGTCATTGAGGCCGGACGGCGGCAGCAAAACCAGTACGTTCAGTGGACCCGCCTCCCGCCTGGCGGCAGCAGCGAGAGTGCCACGCCAGAGGCGCTGCCCCGGGCCGCCGAGATTCTCAGCGACAGCAACCGGGCGGGTCGCCGAATGGCCGGCTGCCAGCAGGGCGCGGGCGATCGTCGCGGGGGTGTGGACCGGATCGGTCAGAATCGCGGCCCGCCCGGCAGCGGGGCACGCGCGGACAACCTCCTCGACCGGCCGGGCGTGGGCCGAGAGGAGCGCGGCGCCAGCCCATGGCTCGCCGAGCGCGGCGAAGGCCAGCTGGGCCGCGCTCGGCGCGGGGCGGACGTCGAGATCGGTGGGGGCAACGTGGCGGCGGAGCGTGGCGCCGATCCCAAACCAGAGCGGATCGCCCGAGGCCAACACGACTGCCTCGCCCGGCTCGTCGAGGGCATCTCGGAGGCGGGCGACGACCGCGTCGATATTCGCGGTGACCGTCAGGCGCTCGGCGGGCGCCTCCGGAAACCAGGCCAGGTGGCGGGCACCCCCCACGAGCAGAGCCGCCCGCCGGATACGCTCGAGGAATCCGATTGGGAGCCCCGCCGGGCCGGCATCGGTCAGGCCAACGATGAGGATGGGACGGCTCACGCCCGTACCTCCGGGTGGAAGAGCGTGACGATCCCGGGGTCGTCGCGGTGGCGCCGGGCGCGGCCCAGAACTGGGCCGTTGAAATCCACCAGGATCGCCTCCAGGTCCAGCCGGCCGCGGGCGTAGTCGAAGCATTGCTGGCAGGCCAACTCGGTGAGGTGCTGCAGGGCAGAGGGAAGACGCTCGCGCTCGCAGATCTCCATCCAATGCCGGGCGGTATTGGCCGCGCGCATCTCGGCCACCGCGCCGGGTCGGGCGCCGCACCGTTCGGCCACCTCGGCCAGGAAGTCGAGATCGACCCCATTGCCGGCGACGTGCGTGACCATGTGGCCCTGGGCCGTTTTGGCCATCTTCCCGATCATGCCGACAAAGACGGCCTTGCGAACCTGCCGCTTGACGCAGGCCCGCAGGGCCGGGCCGGTGAAGACCGAGAGCTCGACGAAGGCAACCTCGGGAAGCCCAGGGAAGAGGCCCATCGCGAAGCGCTCGGAGCGCGCACCGGTGGACATGACGACGAGATCGCGGTGGTTGTAGGCCGCCAGCTCGACCGCCTGGACGACACTGGCTTTCCATGAAGAGGTCGAGTAGGGATAGACGATGCCGCTGGTACCGAGAATCGAGATGCCTCCGAGGATGCCGAGGCGCGGGTTGAGCGTCTGCCTGGCGAGCGCCTGACCCGCCGGAACCTCGATGATGACCTCGACCCCGCGTGTCTCCAGTCGCCGGCCGAAGACCTCCTCAGCGGCGGCCATGATCTGCTGGCGGGGAACGGGGTTGATCGCGGGTCCACCCACGTCCAGCCCGAGGCCCGGCAGGGTCACCCGCCCCACGCCGACGCCGCCGTCGAGTCGCAGGCCGGGCTCCTCACACCAGGCGACCCGCGCGCAGATGAGCGCGCCGTGGGTGACATCGGGGTCGTCGCCGGCGTCCTTGATCATGCCGCAGCGCACCCAGCCCTCCCCCTCCTCCCATTGCGCCGGTGTGAAAGTCGCGCGGCGGCCGACGGGCAGGTGAATCGTGACGGCCGCCGGCCGCTCGCCGGTCAGGAGGGCGATGGCGGCCGCTTTTGTTGCGGCGGCGGCGTTCGAGCCGGTCGTGTAGCCGGTCCGCATCCCTTGTTTGTTGCGGGGCGGGACTGCGGGGGCTGAGGTGATGCTTTTTGTCATGAGCTGACTTCGATTCGCGATTCCAGCGACCGGGTTATGCCATTGTCGCGGATGAACAGCGGCTTCGGGGTGAGCCACCTGCCTTGGTCAATCCGCCTCCGTGGCGGGCACACCTGCCGCGAGCCGCAGGAGTGCGTTGACAATCGCGACTGCGACCGGGCTGCCGCCCTTCCGGCCGTGGCAGGTAATCCAGGGAACCTCGCGGTGGGTTGCGAGTTCGGCTTTCGATTCGGCGGTGGCCACGAATCCCACCGGCACACCGATGATCAGCGCCGGCCGGCGCTCCTCCTCGCGCACCATGCGGATCGCCTCCAAAAGGGCCGTAGGCGCATTGCCGATGGCGAGGAGAGCCCCGTCGAGCAGTGGGCCGGCTTTGCGGATCGCGACGAGGGCGCGAGTGGTGCCCTCGCGCCGGGCAACCGCGTGAACATCGGCGTCGGCGATGAAGCAGTAGAGCGTGCCGCCGAGAGCTGCCAGGCGCCGGGCGCTGATTCCCGTGTGCACCATCGACACGTCGCAGATGACCGCAGCGCCTCGCCGGAGGGCCGCAACGCCCGCATCGATCGCGCCATCCGACCAGGCGAGGGTCTCGGCAAAGTCAAAGTCGGCCGTCGAATGGATGACTCGGGCGACGACACTCAGCTCATCGGGCGTGAAGCGATCGGCCCGGGTACCGAGCTCCCTCCGAACCAGGTGGAAGGAATTGGCGGTGATTGCCGATGGGTGCACGATCATGGTATCCGACTCTCCGCGGCGACGATAGCGCCTGCCAGGAGCAAGTGACTCAGGGAGGCGAATGGGCGCCTGGCCTGGGCCGGGATCGCGGGCGATGCCGCGCAGGCCGTGGGAATGATCGCTCGTCTGTGGGCGGCCGTGGTCGTGCTCGTGGCCAATCATCCGGTGGCGGTACTTGCAGAGGTCGCACGTCATCAGGGCGGTGCCGCCGATGGCCTCCTCCATTCGATCACGAACGAGGGCGAGGATGTGCGGGTGATTGCGCATTGGATCGGCAAGGAGGAGTTCCGCAGGGAGCTGAGCGTTCAATACCTCGATCCGCTCGCCGGTACGGTTGAGGATTACACCGTCGAAGAGGAAGTGCGGCAACACAACGACGCGCCGGGCGCCGAGGGTCGCACAGCGGCGCACGCCCTCCTCGATCCCCGGGCCGGTGAGCGAGTAGAATGCGCTCTCGACCCAGCCGTATTCCCCACCCTCCCAGAGAAGCCGCGCCAGTTTGGCGACGTTCGAGTTCGCGTCGGGATCGCGCGAGCCGCGGCCCATCAGGAGGACAGCCGTCTCCGCCGCAGGCGCGTTCGTGTTGAATCGCTGCATTGCCTCGCGCGCCCGATCGGCGAGGGCCGACACGACATACGGGTGCACACCGAGTGGGGTACCGTAGTCGAACCGCACGTCGGGCCAGCGTTGCTTCGCCCAGTTCAACATTGTGGGGACGTCATTCTTCTGGTGGCCGGCCGGGCCCAAGAAGAGCGGGAGCGCCACGATGTGGCGTGCGCCCGCGCGGAGGGCCGTTTGCAGCGCGTTCACGATTGGTGGATCGGCGAGTTCAAGAAAACAGGGGACGACAGACGCCTGGAGAAAGCCGGCCACGTCGGCCGCGAAGGCCTTGAACTGGGCGACGCCGGTCGCATCTCGGCTGCCGTGGCCGACAAGGAGGAGCGTGGGTGGGGCCATGACGCTTCTGCCTCATATGGCGGAAGCATCAAACGCTCCCGCCGGGACGGGAGCGTTCGTTGGAACGAAAAACCCGCCGGAGGGCGGGTCGCGAAAACACAGGGAATTGCTGTGCTCTCGGCTCCCTTTACCTCGAAGGAAGAACACGAGACAACACTGAGTCGGGTTCTCGGGCTTCGTGCTCGGGCACGTTACCGTTGCGGGACAGCGCCGGACTCTCACCGGACTTCCCCCGTTGCGCCACGTTCCTGCGGCGCCTCAGCAGGTATATCATTCGATTTCGGTGCTACTCTACCACGTTCTCGACGAGCCGTCAACGGACACAAATGGGTAGTCGTCGTCTACGCGGCAGGCAGGAATGTTTCTGCAAGGCGTCGCTGTCGCAAGGACATGCTTGCTTCCTGCTATCGATAGAGCCAAATCACGATCTGGGGTGTCAGGTAGATCTCGAGGAGTGCGGCGATGAGGAGCAACGGTGCGATGAGGAAGAGGAACACCTTGACGAAGTCGGCCAGCGCCTGCAGGAGGCCCTCGCCGGCGGTGAACCCCGCCGGCGGCGCGATCAACACCGCGCCGAGGCGGAGGGCGAACGCCGTCGCCAGGACCGCGGCCGGCAATTCGACGATCCCGTGCGGGAGGATGAATGCGACCAGGAACCGCAGGGGGTCCTCCCCGACCAGCGCGATCTGGCCCGCCAGGAAGCTGATGATACCGATCGGAGCCAGCAACAGGAGCAGGGCGAGCGAGCCAAACGAAAGCACGCTGAGTAGCGCAGCCAGCAGCAACGCGCGAACGTTGTGGCCGAACACGGCCACCGCGCTAAACTCGGGCAGCAGGCTCCATCCCGGCGTTCCAGCCGCCAGCCGCCCTTTGAACAGTTCTGTGTTGAAATCGGCCATCGTGATCAGCCCATGGGGAAGCGGCCAGGTCGCAGCCAGGACGAGGCCCAGCGCCACCCCCGCGATCAGCACCACGACTGTCGTGGCGATCGCCGGGCGGCCACGCACCACGAGCAGCGGCAGGTCGTGACGATAGACCCGGCACAGCGAGAAGGGCCGGCAGGCTGATGGCCGGCCGTCCGGATCGACGGCACAGACAGGTCGATCCTGGGCCAGTTGCGAGGGGTGCGCCTGTTCGTCGGGAGCCAGGCGGAAGAAGGCGAGCCAGAGGTCCACGAGCCGGTGTGGATTGAACTGGCCGAGCTCGCGCGCGAGGATGTTCTCACGATTGAAGGTGCGCAGGCCGGCCCTGACCAGGATTACGTCAACGACGATCAGCCCAAGCGCCACGTGCCAGAGCGATTGGTAGGCGCCCCAGAACATCATCACCGCTTCGACCTGCAGCAGGAGCGTCATCGGCACGATGATGAAACTGGCCAACAAGTTCGCGGCGCGCACGCTGGTCGTGTGGCTGCTGACGACGACGGCCCCGCTCACCATGACGAGCCCTTCCAGGATGGTCAGCAGGAAAATTTGGGCCAGGAGTTCTGGGTTGGGGAGCCAGGCGCGCGTCAACCAGAGGCTCACCAGGTAGACGCCGATCCCTCCGATGCTCGATGCCACGGGCAGTAATAGGGCCGCGAGAAGCTTTCCGAGGTACAGCTCCGTGTCACTGGCCGGCGTCGCCAGGAGTGCTTCCAGGCTGTTACGCTCTTTTTCCCCCACAAACGTTTCGAGCCCAATCACCAGGGAGAAGGTGATCGGGAAGAAACCCACCACCAATGCCCCGAATGGAATCATGTGCTCGCCGATAATCACGGCGTTATACCGTCTGAGGAAATCAAACACAATCCCCGCGGTAAAATTCATGAGGAAGGGAAAGACGGCTGTCAGGGAGAAAACGGGGAGGATGATGCGCCAATCGCGGAGGCTGTCGCGCACTTCGCGGCGGACGATGGAGGCGACGATGCGGCCATCGAGATCGGAGAGCGATGGGGAGAGCGCGATGTTCATGAGAAACGACCCCCTGAGGTCACGAGACGCGGGAGACCTTCAGTCGACTGAGATGGCTCGAGGATTCGGGGGGTGGCCAGCCCGCCACCCTGTTCCAGAATGTCCAGGTAGGCCGATTCCAGGCTCTGGGGGACTTCACTCAAGGTCACCACCTCGGCGCCCAGCCGGGCGAGGTGCCGCAAGAGCGCCGGATTGGTCACAGCCGGGGCATCAACCCGGTAGCGCAGCCAGCCCTCGCCCATCTCGGTGACATCGACCAGTCCGGTCACCTCGTGCGTCAGCCCGTTCAGTTGGGTGGCGAAGCGAATCTCGTAGAGCGGTGGTCCCAGCCGGGCCCGCTTCAGCTCGACGGCCGACCCCACTGCCAGCACCCGCCCGGCCGCCACAATCGCGATGCGGTCGGCCAGCTCCTCGGCCTCAGCAAGGTTGTGGGTACAGAGGAGGATCGTGTGGCCCGCGGCGCGCAACTGCGCGATGACGTCGCGGACCTGTTTGGCACCTTGCGGGTCGAGTGCGGAGGTGGGTTCGTCGAGGAAGAGGATTTGAGGCTCGTGGAGCATCGCGCGGACCAGGGCCATCTTTTGGCGCATGCCTTTGGAGAACTGGCTCAGGCGGCGGCCGCGTATCTCCCAGAGACCGAACCGGGTGAGCAGCGATTCAGCCCGCTGCGCTCGCAAGGGGGCGGGGATGCCCTGCAGCGCGCCAAAAAAGTCCAGGTACTCCAGCGGCTGCATCCGGCCATACAACCCGGGAAACTCGGTGAGCAGGCCGACGAGACGGCGCACGGTGCGAGCATGGCGCACCGTATCGTAGCCGGCGACGGTGACCCGCCCCGCGCTCGGCCGCAAGATAGCGCTCATGCAGCGAACGGTGGTCGTCTTTCCCGCACCGTTGGGGCCGAGCAGGGCGAGAACCTCGCCCTCAGCAAGTGTCAGGGAGAGACTCTCGACCGCGGTGAAATCTCCGAACCGTTTCGTCAACTGCTCAGCTTCAACGAGAGCCGCCATCGGAGGATTCTCCATGCCCGGGTGTCTCGGGCGAACACCGCTCCCGCCCGCGCTCGGCCGCACCGGCGTCGCCGATCAGGTGGGTTTATCCGGATGGCGGCATTATAGGATTCGCTCCGGGTGGATACAACATGACAATGGTCTGAGAGGAGCAGAAAAGGGGTGTTCTCGGCCAACATCTCCCGGCTGATGAACTTGAACAAATGAACTCGGTAGAAAAGCTGCGGGTGGTTGCGTGGGCGAGGTCGCCGGGCGGTGGGGTGCGAGGGTGGTGGATGGGCGCGAGGCGTGGGGATTTGCAATGTCCCCAGGGCGAGGACATCTCCGAGGCTGTTGGCAAGGGGGAACGTTACCAGGGCGGGTTTCGGGGAACTGGGCCGGTGAAGCGCGGCACGGGCCGGGGCACGCTTGGCGGTGAGGTTTCGGGCAAAACCCGCCCCGACGACCATGAGGGGGTGACGATGGCGCCAGGCATGGCTGGGGCAGGACCCTCTCGATGGTCGGGGCGGGTTTTGCGAGGCGACGTCGCGAGCCAGAAGGGGGATCGGGGCGGATCGGCACCAAGCCGGGTGGTCCGCAACCCGCGCCAGGGCGAGGACATCGGCGATGTCGTTGGCACGGGAGCAGCATTGCCAGGGCGGGTTTCGGGGAACTGGGCCGATGAGGCCGCGGCACGGGCCGGGGCACGCTTGGCGGTGAGGTTTCGGGCAAAACCCGCCCCGACGACCATGAGGGGGCGACGATGGGGCGAAGGGGGCGGTGGGCAGCTGCGATCAAGGGCGCATTTGTCAAACTTCATAAGCCGGGCGCTTGGCCCTTCCGCAGGGAGGGCCTGACCAAGTTTGATGCGCCAAGGGCGCGACATCCCCTGCGGGGGACACCCTACCCCACCGGGTACGCCCTACCCCACGGGTACGCCCTACCCCACCGGGTACGCCCAAGCGAGCCGATCACGCCGGGGACCGCCCCGCAGGGCGAAGCGAGCCGTGCCCTGTGGGGCATCCCGTAGCGTCTACGGGGACGCGTGTCCCCTGCGGGGGAGTCCCCTACAAGACGGTCTCGCTTGGGGGTACCCCGCGGGGTAGGCAGCCCCCTCAGGGGCTCACGCCGGGGACCGCCCCGCAGGGCGAAGCGAGCCGTGCCCTGTGGGGCTCCCCCACCGGGGTGCCCTGAGGGGCTCCCGTAGGGTCACCGTGGACGCTTGTCCCCTGCGGGGGAGTCCCCTACAAGACGGTCTCGCTTGTCCCCTACGGGGGAATCCCCTACGAGACGGTCTCGCTTGGGGGTACCCCGCGGGGTAGGGGTACCCCGCGGGGTAGGCAGCCCCCTCACCCCCTGTGGGGGGAGCCCAAGCAGGATCATCTCGCTTGGGGGTACCCCTCAGGGCAGGGGCTCCCCCGCGGGGGGTTCCCGTAGCGTCTACGGGGACGCTTGTCCCCTGCGGGGGAGTCCCCTACAAGACGGTCTCGCTTGTCCCCTACGGGGGAATCCCCTACGAGACGGTCTCGCTTGGGGGTACCCCCAAGCGAGAGCCCCTGAGGGGGACCCACGGGGTAGGGGGCACCCCGGAGGGGGAGGCGACGCTTTGGCTTTGCTCTCACATTGCGCTCCCTTCCTCCCCGGATAGAATCCAGGGGTCTCCGGGAGCGATTTCTACGAAGAGGTGCCACGCACTTCCAAAGTGCGTGGCACCTTGCGCTCCACGGAGTTCAGTCGGAGAGGTCGTGGGCGATCTCGAGCCCGGCGTGCTCGACTGCAGCCTGCGGACGCGGCCGGTGCAGCCTGAAGGGGGTGACCGTGCGCGCCACGAGGTCGCGGGTATTATTCACCCGGAGTTGTTCGAAGAGGAAGGCGAATCGCTGCTCGAGGGCTCGGCCGATCTCGTTTTCGACCTCGGCCGGCAGGTTCCACCACCGGGCTTTCATCGGTCCCAACGTCTTCTTGCGTGTGCTGTAGAAGAACTGCTCGTCGGTTTGTCCGGTCTTGCGCTCGTTGCTCAAGTGGGTATTGCAGTACTCGAACGCTTCCTGACGCAACTCCTCGGGGCACAACTCGAAGAGGGTGTTCTGGAAGCCGGTCGCCAGGTGGATCTCGACCGTCTCGCATTCGGGGAACTTGCCGAAGGCGCTCTCGGGCAAGGTGCTGGCGCCGTGCTGCACCGCCCCGCCGAGGTGGTACTTCTCACGCGCGACGCGGCTCAGCCTCGCCAGGGCGTCGAAATCGACCTTGACCTGGGCCAGCGTGCCGTCCGGGAGGACCACGCCGCCATGGCTGGTCCCGGTCTGAACGCTGATCTTGCTGATGCCGGGCAGGCCGGGGTAGATGCCGGTCAGCGTCCGGTTGTAGCCCTGCATGAAGGCGTGCAACTCTTCGACGGTCGAGTTCTTGCCGCCGACCTCGCCGATCTCGCCGCCCAGCGACACGTTGATGCCCTCGGGCTCCAACTCACGCACGTAGGCCGTGAGCCGGGCGCAGAGTTCATAGTTCGTCCGCTGCTGCTCGTCGAGGGTAGGGTGGTCGAGGTCAACCAGCGTCGAGGTATCGATGTCGAGATTGTAGAAGCCGGCCTCAATGGCCTCCTTCATGAGATCTTTGACAGCGCCGATTTCCTTCTCGGGGTCGCTCTTGTAACCTCTGGCGCTGATCTGGAAGTGATCGCCCTGGATGAAGAGCGGGCCGCGGAAGCCCTCTTTGATCGCGGCGCCGAGCATCACGGCAACATACTCGGCTGGCCGCTGGCCGGTATAGCCGATCTCGCTGCGGGCGATCTCCAACAGCAGAGCGCTGACGTTCAGGCGCCTGGCGGCCCGGAAGATCGCGCGCCCGGTCGTGTAGGCCATGCCGCGGACATTGATGGCGGGCACGGTGAAGGTCGGCCGGACCTGACCGGCGCCACGGGCCATGTACAGATCGTGAATCGACGATGGACAGATCCCCAGTGCTTGCCCGGCTTCCCACAAGATCCAGCGAGCGACATCGCGAACCACACCATCGCCGAAGACGGCGTTCCAAACCAAACGATCCACCGCCTCACCACGCAGTGCCTGCTCGTTTACCACATTGACGGTCTCGCCAGAGACTTCGATAGCGCCTTGCAGCGCTTTGAGCAGCGCATCAGCGGAACTTTCTGTCATTCCGGTTCTCCTTTCGCACGGGGAAACAGCGGCCCCTTGTCAGGGTTCGGCGCATTATAGTGGCGGCCCGGGCTCTCGACAAGGGACATTCGTCAGGTGGATGGGGTAAGATCTGCCGTTTCCCGGCCGTCGTCTCTGAAACACGAAACGTGATGATGCCAAGAGCCAGCTGATCTCACGGGCGCAGTATGAGGAGGGAGCAGTTGTTGCCCTGAGCGGTTCGTGATGCGTGAAACGTGAAGACTGCCGGCAAGAATGCTCATCACGTTTCGCGTTTCACGCCAGCCCAAAGTGGGTGTGTGGTACGCACTGCACCGGATCCTACGATTGAAGCGTTCCGAATCAACCTGACAGTCGCGGAAAAGGTCGTGCGGTTTGTCGTGCGCGCTTCGAAGTGTAGCGCCCCTCCGTCCGGCCCCAGGGCACCGTATTCCGATGAGAGCGATCAGAATAAATCGGCAATCTTCTGCAATATGAGCAATGGTTGTGGCCTTTCGTCCTCCGACTTTCGAGTAATCACGCGCGCCGGGAAACAATCGCCGCCCCCTGCTGGTGACAGGGGGCGGCGGTCTCAACGGAATTCAACGGGTCGTTGCTACGCCGGGCTGGGTGCGAAGGAGATGTCGCCGCTAGCCTTGTCCTCGCCGGAGCGGCGCTCGCGCTCGCCGGCGGGGCGCGCGGGCGGCTGCGAGCGGCTCGGGGGCTCGGCGCCGTTCATCATCGCCTCGAACTCGGCGCGGGTCATGGTCTCGTGCTCGATCAGGTACTGGGCCAGCCGGTCAAGCATCTCGCGGTTCTCCAGCAAGGTGCGCTTGGCGCTGTTGTAGGCCTCGGTCACGATCGCCTTGACCTCCTCGTCGATCAGTTGGGCAACCTCTTCCGAGTAGTTGCGCTGCTCTCCGATCTCGCGGCCTAAGAAGACCAACTCATCGCGCTCGCCAAAGGTCAGGGGGCCAAGCTTCTCACTCATGCCATAGCGCGTGACCATCGAGCGAGCCATGGCGGTGACCCGTTCCAGGTCATTGGAGGCGCCGGTCGTGACGTCGCCGAAGATGATCTCCTCGGCCACCCGGCCACCCAACGCGCCGGCCATCTCGTCGAGGAACTTCGCGCGGCGTTTGAACATGCGGTCTTCTTCGGGGAGGGAGATGACGTAACCACCCGCCATGCCGCGCGAGACGACGCTGATCTTGTGGACCGGATCGCACAGCGGCAGGTGATGAATCACGATGGCGTGACCGGCCTCGTGGTATGCCAGAATCTTCTTCTCGTGTTCGCTGATGAGCCGGCTCTTGCGCTCCGGACCGGCGATCACGCGCTCGATGGCCTCCTGGAACTCGCTCATCGAGATGGCCTTCTTGTTGCGGCGGGCCGCCAGGATCGCAGCCTCGTTCACCAGGTTCTCGATGTCGGCTCCCGTGAAACCAGGGGTTTGCTGGGCAATCGCCTGGAGATCGACGTCTCGGCCGAGCGGCTTGCCGCGGACGTGCACATCCAGGATCGCGCGGCGGCCGTTCAAGTCGGGGCGGTCGAGGACCACGCGGCGGTCGAAGCGGCCCGGCCGCAGCAGCGCCGGGTCCAAAATGTCCGGGCGGTTGGTGGCCGCCACCACGATCACATTGGTGTCGGTGTCGAAGCCGTCCATCTCCACCAGAATCTGGTTGAGGGTCTGCTCGCGCTCGTCGTGGCTGCCCCCAGCCCCGCCCCGCGGTGGCGCCCCACCGCGTCGATCTCGTCCACAAACACGATGCAGGGCGAGTTGCGCTTGGCCTGGTCGAACAGATCCCGCACCCGGCTGGCCCCTACCCCCACAAACATCTCCACAAACTCCGAGCCCGAGATGCTGAAAAAGGGCACCCCCGCCTCCCCGGCCACCGCCCGCGCCATCAGGGTCTTGCCGGTCCCCGGCGGCCCGACCATCAGCACCCCCTTGGGAATCCGCGCCCCCAGGGCCACGAACTTCTCCGGCTCCTTGAGAAACTCGACCACCTCGCGCAGTTCTTCCTTGGCCTCCTCGACCCCCGCCACGTCGTCGAAGGTCACCGTCGGCTTGTCCCCCGCGAACATCTTGGCCCGGCTCTTGCCGAAGCTCAGCGCCTGGTTGTTCGACCCCTGCGCCTGCCGCAGCATGAAGAACAGCAATCCCCCAAAGATCAGTAAGGGCAGAAACGAGCCCAGTAAGGTAAAGACCCCACCCCACTGGCTGGGGGCTTCAAAGTTCAGTGGGACCTTGCCTAGCTCCTCTTCAGTGACACCGAGACCTTTGAGCGTCTTGATGAGGCTGACATCACTCTCCTTGCGGCTCATAAACCGGCTGTTGGCAGGTTTGGTGAGGTAGACTGTCAGGTCATCCCCATTCACGTCAATTTTCTCAACACGGCCGGCCTTGATGTCGGCGGCGACTTTGTTGAGGTCGTATTCTTCCATCCGGGGGGCCGGCGTCAGAACGTTGTAGAACAACGCGATGACGGCCACCAAAATCAACAGGTAAACAAACCCGTTGCGGAGCCATCCTTGTTTCACCGCACACTTCCTCCATAGATATCTACCGCTAAAAAAACCGCACGGCCTGGTGCGGCGACGAGGCCGTGCATCTCACGCCCTGCCGTATCGATCGGTGGCCTCGGTTCGCGACGACGGCCGGGCCTGGCGTATCGATTATAGCAGAAAGGGCTTGAAAAGGAAAGCAATTTCTCGAACCGGCCCGGCCAGGAAAGGCAGCGGCTCGCCAGTGATGTGCGCATAGACCGCCATATAGAGGGGGACCAGCCCGAACACGAGCACGGCGGCCACAATCGCCAGGGCCAGGGTGGCCCAGTCGATCCTCGATTCCGGCGCCTGGAGGGCGACCGCATTGCCACCCTCCAACCGGGCCGCCCGGCGCTCGCGCTGCCTCGCCAGGTCGTCGGCCCTGCCGACCACTGGTGCGGGGGGGCGACGCTGGAGCGTCGCCGGCGCGGCAGCGACAGCGGTGGCCGGCGCTCGAGCGGGGAGCGCCTCGCGGGGAGCGGTCAGATCGGTGCCCGCCCGGAGGTACTCACCCAGCGCACGGGCCAGGTCGTCGGCGTTGGGATAGCGGTCGGCCGGATTTTTGGCCAGTGCTTTCTGCACCAGGAACTCCACACCCCGCGGGACCCGTGGATTGAGTTCGGTCAGGGCCGCCGGGGTATCGTGGAGGTGTTGCAGCGCAATCGCGACCCGGTCCTCCCCCGTGAACGGCACCCGCCCGGCCAGGACTTCGTAGAGGACCACACCGATGCTGTAGACGTCCGATGCCGGAGTCGCCGGCTCGCCCCGGACCTGCTCGGGCGAGAGATAGGCTGTCGTGCCCCAGACGACGCCAGGCTCGGTGAGATTGGCACTGGACATTGCCTTGGCAATCCCGAAGTCGGCGACCTTCGCCTCGCCCCCCGGTGTGATCAAGACGTTACCGGGTTTGATGTCTCGATGGACCAGACCTTTGCGGTGCGCATACCCCACGCCCAACGCCACCTGCCGCGCGATGTTCAGCGCCTGTTTGACCGGGAGCCGACTGCGCTTCTGCAGAATCTGGCGCAGGTCGCTGCCCGGCACGTACTCCATGACAATGTAGTAGCGCCGCCCGTCCTTGCCGACATCGTAGACATTGACAATGTTGGGATGGCTGAAACCGGCCAACGAGCGCGCCTCGCCCAAAAAGCGCTGGAGGAAGGTCTGGTCACCAGCGTATTGCGGGCGCAGCATTTTCACGGCGACGTCACGCCCCAGGCGGAGATCCTGGCCGCGGTAAACCTCGGCCATGCCACCCTCACCGAGGCGCTCAGTCAGCTTGTAGCGGTCGTTCAGAAAAATTGGCTCTTCCACGCGTAGCGATTGTCCCTGGGGTGGGTCCGCACTGGGCGTATTGTAGTGAAGTCGGGTGCCCTCACCAAATAAACGTTCTGCTGCCAGCATTCGGCGATCAACTGCGGGGATGATCTTTAGGCTGATTGGGCGCGATCGCGCAGCGCGTTGCGAACGTTCTGGCGTACCGTCCAAAGGCCCGCTATAATCGTTTGTTATGAACGCCACGCTGATCTTTAACCCCGCTGCCGGGCAGCGTGAGGTCCGCGACAGCCTGCGCCGGGCGGTTGGCCGGCTGGTGGAGGCCGATTGGACGGTGCGCTGGCGCGAGACGAGCCCCACAATCAACGCCACCGCGTTGGCCCGCGCCGCCGCCGACGAGGGGAGCGAGATTGTCATCGCGGCGGGTGGCGACGGGACGATCAACGAAGTCATCAACGGCATCGTTGGTTCGCCCGCCCGGCTTGGTATCATGCCGGTTGGCACAGCCAACATCTGGGCGATCGAGAGTGGCGTCGCCACTGCGCCGCCGCTTCTGGCCCAAAACCTCGATCGGGCCGTAGAAGTCTTGCTCGCCGGTGAGACGGTGACGATCGATCTCGGGCGGGCGGATGGACGCTACTTCCTGCTGATGGCTGGGATCGGGTTCGATGCCCTCGTGACGGCCCTGGTGGAGCCGCAGATCAAACGGCGGGTCGGGGGGCTGGCCTATGGCTGGGCAGCCCTCAAGACGGTCTGGTCGTATCGAGGAACTCGAGCTACGATCGTGGTGGATGGACAGGAGATCCGTAGCCGCGTCGTGCTGATCACCATCAGCAACAGCCGGCTCTATGCCGGCCTGCCGCTCGCGCCAGACGCCAGTCTCACGGACGGACTCTTCGATATTACTGTCTTCACCGGACATGGGTGGCCGGCAATTCTGCGGCATACCGGTTTGGTCGTGTTAGGCTCGCACGTGCGGGCCCCAGAGGTGATGCGTCGCCGCGGGCGGCGGGTGGACATCGAAACCAATGAGCCGTTGCCGGTTCAGGTCGATGCCGAACCGATTGGCCAGACGCCGATGCATTTCGAGGTGGTGCCACAGATATTGAGGGTGATCGTTCCAACGCAGGTGGCCCAACAGTTGCTTGTAAGCCCCCACACTGAGAACGCCGGCCGCGCCACTAACCCCCCCGCGCCCAGCGCCAGTATGCTGCTTCTCTGTTGCCCGGCACGCACCTCTCGGAGATTCTCGTGACACGTACCAAACGATCGAAGTCGAAACCATCGAAACCCCGACCAGCGCTAATGAAAGCGCCCAAACCCCCGAAGCCCGCTCAGCCCTGGTACCGGACCCTGCCTTTGTGGATGTACATCCTGCTGGCGCTCGGCGCGGCCGGTGTTGGGGCTCGATTCCTGGCCGCGCCGGCGTGGCTGATCTTCGTGCTGGCGGCCGCCGGACTCATCCCCCTTGCCGGATTGATTGGGCGCTCGACGGAGGATCTGGCGGTCTACATCGGGCCGAAATGGGGCGGGCTCCTCAATGCGACTTTCGGCAACGCTGCCGAGTTGATCATCGCCGGTGTGGCACTCCAGGCCGGACTCCTGGGTCTCGTGAAGGCCTCGATCACCGGCTCGATCATCGGAAACGTGCTGCTGGTGTTGGGGAGTGGCCTCATTCTGGGGGGCCTCCGCCACGGCGTCCAAACGTTCGACCAGCGCGAGGCCGGCCACAATGCCTCGCTGTTGATGATGGCCCTCTTCGGGCTCCTCCTGCCGGCCATTTTCAACATCGCCGTTCCCCGGCAGCAGGTGCTCTTGGAGGAGATTAGCGTGGTGGTCGCCGTCATCCTGATCGTCCTTTACGTTCTCTATATCCTCTACGGCTTTATGGCCGCTGAGCCTGAGCCGCTCCGGCGCGAGCTCCAACCGGAGCCCCGGGAGGAGCAGCACGAACCGTGGCCCCGGAGCGTGGCCCTGGGCGTCCTGGCCGTTGCGACCATCGCCACCGTAGTGCTCAGCGAGATGCTCGTGGGTACGGTCGAGGCGGTGACCGAGGCCCTGGGCATCAGTGAGTTTTTCATCGGCGTCATCGTCGTGCCGATCATCGGCAACGTCGCCGAGCATTTCAGCGGGATCGTCCTGGCCAGCAAGAACAAGATGGATATTGCGCTCGGTATCGCCGCCGGCTCATCCACCCAGGTCGCCTTGCTGGTGGCACCGCTCCTGGTCCTCCTCGGCTTGCTCTTCTGGCAGATCAACGTGATCTCGACCCCGCTGGACCTGGTCTTCGTCCCGATGGAGATCGCCGCAGTCGGGGCTGCCGCGATTATCTTTAACTACATCAGCCACGACGGTGAGACCACCTGGTTAGAGGGGGCCATTCTGGTGGGACTCTACGTGATGCTGGCGGTCGTCTTTTTCTTCCTGCCCTTCAGTGAGGCGACGGCGCATTAGGGCGGTCAACGGATGGGGCTTCGTCCGTCAACGGATAACGACAACGGGTGGGTGCAGCGTATCCTGTACGAGTAGCGAAAGGCGATAGACGGACAGCACGTACCGGATGAACTGATCGCTCCTATTGGTGTCGCGTGTGCGAGCGCATCGCGCTCGCACACGCGACACACCCTATTCCGTATGAGCGGAACGGATAAGGGAGGGGCCAATCGATGGTGGGAGGTTCCGTTGAGCCTGCCTGGCGAACCCATCCGTTCACCGGATTTGGTCCTTCGTCTCTATCGATGTATAATCACCAGGTAGGTTTCGACGTCTACGTGAGGGGATAATCTGTGGCGGCTGCTATTTATATTGCACTCATTCTCATTTCAGTCGGCCTCGTTGCCGTTGTGATTTTGCAGGCGAAGGGTGCCGGTCTGGGCGGTATCTTCGGCGGCACCGACACGGTCTACAAGAGCCGTCGGGGGGTGGAAAAGACGCTTTTCCAGTTGACGATCCTGCTGGCGGTGCTCTTTTTCCTGCTCGACTTCATCGCTGTGATCCTTCGTAGTTAAGGATGAGACTCTGGACCCAACGCGCCCCTGGCGAGGGGCGCGTCCTCTTTTTGGAGAGATGACCCAATATCTGCGATGGCAAGCCCTGATCGCGCTGAGCGGTATCTTGCTGTTCTCTTCCGTGCTTGTCTCGCTCTCCCAGAGTCTGACCACGACCTTCGTTCCCGAGCGCGGCGGTACGTACATCGAGGGTGTCATCGATCAGCCGGGCAATCTCAACCCCCTCTTCCTCGAGAGCCGAACCGACGAGGATATCGGCGCCCTGGTCTTCCGTGGATTGACGAGGGCCACGGCCGACGGCCGGATCCAACCCGATCTGGCCACGCGCTGGGAGATCAGCCCCGATAGTCTCAGCTATACCTTCCACCTGCGGGATGATGTCTTCTGGCACGATGGCGAGCCATTCAGCGCCGCCGACGTGATCTACACCATCGGTGTGCTCCAGGACCCGACCTACGCCGGCAACCTCGCCCTGGCCGAGGTCTGGCGCACGGTCCGGGTTGAGGTGTTGGACCCTCTGACTGTCCGCGTCACGCTCCCCGAGCCCTACGCACCCTTCCTCAGCTTCACGACCTTTGGAATCCTCCCCAGCCACTTGCTCGGGGACTACAGCGCATCCGAATTGCCCGGGCTACCCTTTAGCCGTCACCCGATCGGCACGGGGCGATGGCGCCTCGCGGACGAGAACGCCGATTCCATCACGTTGCAGGCCTTTCCCGATTTCTACGGGCCGCCGCCGTTGCTGGACAGGCTCACCCTGCGTTTCTACCCGGATGCGACCGCTCTCTTCGAGGGCTACCGTCGCGGCGAAATCATGGGCCTTGGCCGGGTGCGGCCGCAGGATGTGAATCGTGTGGTCCAAGAACCGACGCTGACGCTGTGGAGCGCCCCGCTGGACGGCTTCACCGGGATTGTTCTGAATCTTGCCCATCCACTCTTCGCAGACCCGGCCGTCCGCCAGGCGCTCCTCTACGGCCTGAACCGGCCGGCGTTGATCGCCCAAATCTTGAGCGGGCAGGGACTGGTGGCCAACAGCTTCATCGTTCCGACAAACTGGGCCTACAATCCCGGAATCAAACAGTATCCCTTCAATCCCGCTCGGGGCCGCCAGCTTCTCGAGCAGGCAGGGTGGGTGGATCAGAATGGCGACGGCGTCCGCGAGAAGGACGGTCTCTCGTTTGCGTTTTCGCTTGTCACGAACGAGGAGGATCCTCAACGTGTCCGCCTGGTCGAGGCGATCGCCCGCCAGTGGGCCGCCGTGGGAGTCAAGGTCGAGGTCAAAACGGTCAGCTTCGCCAGCCTGACCCAGGACGTGCTCCGCCCGCGGAACTTCGATGCCGTGATGATCACGCTCTTGGACCTCCCCACCGACCCCGATCCATACCCGCTGTTCCATTCTTCGCAGACGAAGGGCGACGGGCGCAATTTCGCCGGTTTCGTCAACGAGCGGGCCGACCGTCTGATGGTTGAGGGTCGCCACGTGATAGATGAGAAGGTCCGCCGCGAGCTTTACTTCGACGTCCAGGAGCTCTTCGCCGAGCAACTCCCGATCCTGCCACTCTACCACCCGGTCTACAGCTATGCCTTTGATACTCGCGTGCGCAATGTCCAGATTGGCCCGCTCAACCGACCGAGCGAGCGCTTCTGGACGCTTCCAAACTGGTTCATCAAGACCCGGCGTGTCATTCGGGCCGAAACCTCTTCGACCCCCGCTCCTTGAGCCCGCGCCGCGGCGCTCGTGTCCGCGGGCCGGCTCCATTTGACCTGCCACTTTGACGGAGTGTCCTTTTGACAAGCACGGCAGGCGGCCTATAATTCCGAGCCATCACTACTGCCGATGTGGCGGAACTGGCAGACGCGCTACGTTCAGGGCGTAGTGGGCTTACGCCCGTGGGGGTTCAAATCCCTCCATCGGCACCAGCAAGACGACCTCGGGACCACCGAGGTCGTTTTTTGTTTGCCCTGGACACGCTTTTGTGTTATTGGTTACTGACGGCCTCCCGCTTTGCTGGAAAGGTTCTTGCTCTATAGAAAGGTTGTGACCGAAGTGAAAGGAGAGCTCCATGCCGAAACTGACGATTGATGGTCGAACATACGAGATTCCGGAGGGCAAACGCCTGGTCCTCGCCATCGAGGACAGCGGTGTCAACATCGGGCATCGCTGCGGCGGCTACGCCCGTTGTACCACTTGCCGTGTCGAGTTCAAGGAGGGCCAGCCTGATACGATGACGGTTGCGGAGTATCAGAAGCTCACCGAACGCGATCTCTTCGGGAAGGTTCGACTCTCCTGCCAGATCGTCTGTGATCATGAGATGAGCGTCCACCCCCTGATGACCCTCGAGAATCAAGGCTGGGGCGACACCGGCCCACGCCCCGAGCCAGTGGTGACCCCCGTCGCCGAGTGGTATCCGATCGAGGAGCTCGAGCAGGCTCAGACTGAGGAATCGCAGCCCGCCGATTGATCTGGCCCGCCGGGGCAGCCGTGTTGGACTGCTCCCGGGTCCACACTATGCCCCCGAATCACGCGCCGCTCTCCCTGGGTGGCGCGTTCTTCTTCCGCAGCGCACCCATCTCCAAGCTTGCTCCGGCTCGGGTGTACGCAGGAGGTGGCGGGGGCGGCCCCCTCCCCCGCCCCGCCCCGCCCCGGCGCGGGGCGGGGCGCCACCCGCGTTCCAGCCGGCCGCGCGGCCGCCGCCGCCTCCCCTTCCCTCGCAGGGAAGGGGGCCGGGGGGTTAGGTTCTGCTGGCGCCGCCACCTCCCTGACACCTCGTGCGTGCACCCCTCCGGCTTCACGCGCTGTACCGTGACGCTGGTTTGGGCTATAATTCTGAGCCATTGTTCACCGCGCCAGCCGCTGGCGCGAGTATGATCTGACCTGGAAAGCCGCACCGTATGTACCTGTCCTCCCTGCATCTGACCAATTTCCGTAATTACGTCCGGCTTGAGGAGCATTTCGATCCAGGCGTAGTGATCCTCTTTGGTCAGAACGCTCAGGGGAAAACCAACCTGCTCGAGAGCATCTACTATCTCAGTACGGCGCGTTCCTCGCAGGCCCGCACCGAGCGCCAGCTCATCCACTTCGATGCCGTCGCCGACTTGCCCTACAGCCGGGTCGAGGCGCGGGTGGTGCGTGCCGATGGCCCGCAGAAGGTCACCATCACGATTGGGATTGAGAATCAAAACGGCAGTGGCGGCTCGCTGGTCAAACGGGTTGAGCTCAATGATCGGTCTCGCAAGGTCCTGGACTTCATTGGCGAGATCAACGTCGTCCTGTTCCTGCCGGAAGACATCGACCTGATCGCCAGCAGCCCGAGTGTGCGGCGGCGCTACCTGGACGCGACCATCTGCCAAATCGACAACCGCTACTGCAAAGACCTGGCCGAGTACACCCGGTTGTTGGCCCAGCGCAATGCCCAGCTTCGCCTGATGAGCGAGCGCGGCGCGCGCGATGACAGTGGCCTGCTCGACGTCTGGGATGAGCAACTGATCAAGCCGGGGGCCTACATCATCCTCCGGCGCCAACAGGTGATCAGCCGTCTCGACGAGACCGCCCTCGAATTGCACCCCCGCCTCACCGGCGAGCGCGAGCGCCTCCGCCTGGTCTACCTCCCCCGGCTCGAGCTCGGCCACCTGGCGGCGCATCAACTCTCGTTGCCCATGAGCCGCGCCCTGTTGGGTGGCCCGTCCGGCCAATTGACTTTGGGCGAGGTCACCGCGCGCTTCGAAGAGCAGTTGCAGGCGAACCGCCGCGAGGAGCTAGCCCGCGGCATGACCCTTATCGGTCCGCACCGCGACGATGTACGCTTCCTGGTCGAGAATGTGGATATGACCGACTTCGGCTCGCGCGGCCAACAGCGGTCGGCGGCCCTGACGCTCAAACTCAGCGAGGTCGCGTTGATGCGCGAGAAGAAGAAAGAGCCGCCGATCCTGCTGCTCGATGACGTCATGAGCGAACTCGACGAGAGCCGCCGCGCGTTCATGACCGAGATGCTTGCCGACTACCCCCAGGTCTTCCTCACCACGACCGACCTCGACCAATTCCCGGCCGACTTCCTGGCCCGTGCCCGGCTCCTCCGCGTGGAGCAGGGCCGCCTCAAAAACTACTCGCTGCCAACAAGAAGCTGAGGTTACAGGGGCCGCTTCACCGGCATTCCCGCCCGCCGGGGGTACTTCGCCGGCGTGGGCGCGACCTTCTTGATGGCCACCAGTGCGCGTTCTTCCCCAACCAGCCCGGGCACCTCCAGCCGCTCGATTGCCACCAGCCGCCCGCCGAGCAACTCCAGCGCCCGCGAGGCGCGATCCACCTCTTCGTCCACCCGCGCGCCTTTCTGGGCGACGAACTGACCACCGAGACGCACAAAGGGCAGACAGAGTTCCGCCAGCGCGGCCAGCTCCGCCACGGCGCGGGCCACGGCCGCGTCGTAGACCTCGCGCTGCCCGGGCTCGTGGGCCACCTCCTCGGCCCGCCCCCAGACGATCGTCACGCCCTCCAAACCCAGCTCCCGAACCACCATCGCCAGGAACCCGGTTTTCTTGCGGGTCGCCTCGAGAAGGGTCACGCGCCACTCAGGGCGCGCAATTTTCAACGGGATGCCCGGAAAGCCGCCGCCCGTGCCGACATCGATCACGGCGGGGGGCGCAGCCGCGAGCGGCGGCCGGAGGACCGCGAGCACGCTGAGCGAGTCCATGAAATGTTTAGTCACCACCTCTTGCGGCTCGACGATTGCCGTCAGATTGAGGCGCTCGTTCCACTCGAGCAGCAACTCGCCAAAACGGGCAAACTGGGCCAGCTGCTCGTCAGAGAGCGGCGCGCCCAGGACGTCGCCCCAATGCGAGGTCAGCCGCTGCAAGAGGGGTTCCGCGTTGAACTGGCCTGAATCCATAGCGTCCCTTCCTCTGTTGCCCGGTCCCTCGCCGTGTCCCCAGGAGTCTCATCATAGCACTTCAAGCGCCCGGCGGGTAACGAGTGGCGAGCCCGGCGCCCCGCCTGGGAGCGCGGGCGTCTCGCCCGCCGGCTTGTGGCTCAACACCGACTCGAGGGATGCGTGCCCGCGAGCACCCCGTCTTCTCTCCGACGGAGTTCTTCAAGTAACGGCCATAGCCCGTCGAGCATGCTGGCGGCGCCGTTGTGGGGGCTGACGGAGGAGGAGTTGGGTGAGGGGGGGAGTGGACCGTTGGACCACGGAATCCGCGAAAGGGCGCGAAAGGCACGAAATTTTTCCGCGGTGTTTCGTGTCCTTCCGTGACCTTCGTGTTCCAGGTGTTCCTCGCACACCTATGAGGGTACCCGTATGCCATCAGTTCCAACCAAAAACGGTGCCATACCCCTTGCCCCCGTCACAGTTCGTATGATAGGATGGCCGCTCGCCGGTAGAAACCTCAATCGGGCTGATCGCCCGCCCTGATTCCTCTGTGGCGTGGACCGTTGGACCACGGAATCCGCGAAAGGGCGCGAAAGGCACGAAATTTTTCCGCGGTGTTTCGTGTCCTTCCGTGACCTTCGTGTTCCAGGTGTTCCCTGCACACTCATGAGGGTACCCGTATGCCATATCGCCGCTCACAGAAGGGTTATGATTTCGGTTCACTGTCCTACGTTGTGATCGGCGCCTGCCTTGATGTTCAGCGTCAATTGGGCGTTCATTGTATGGAGGTGGATTACCAACGTGCCCTGGCGATGGCTCTCGCCAAACGGGATTTGTTCGCCCAGCGCGAGGTGGAGATTCCGATCGTGTACGATGGGGTCCTGGTGACCAAACGGCGGGTGGACTTCGTCATCTCGAGCGATTCGGACGAGTTGATTCTGGAAACGAAGGCCAGGAGCAGCATCCTGCCCGAGGATGTCGAACAATGCCTCCTGTATCTCCATCAAGGGGGCTATCGCCTCTGCCTGCTGGTTAATTTTGGAGAGAAACCTTTGGGTGTGCGGCGCTTCGTCCATACACCTCCTAAAACGGGAAGCACGACAGCCTGATCAGCCATCAGGGGAGTCGCTATGAGCGGAAACGCGAAACGGGCGAAAATACGAATTGCTTGCCGCTTCAAGACCTGCGACCTGTTGGGTGAGCCGAGGGAGAAGACGGCGCTTTTGATCGATCCACCGGTCTATGATACGCAATATTGGGCGGAGTGGTGACAGCCATACGGGCTGTTGCGGATTGCTTGCCTCCTGGGGAATCTGGGGTACAGGCGGCGTGGGCTCTTCCGGCTTTAATAGAAGCCAGAGGGAAGCACGAAAGAGGCGAAAGAGGCGCGAAGCGGGTCGTGGCGTGGCGACGGATTGCACCGGGTGAATCCTTCGTCGAGAGGAACACACCGGTGTACAGGGTGAGGTGGAAGTAGCAAACGACGCTGTGCTCGGCCACAGGGTGGTCGGTTGCACCACGATCGTTGCTGTGGATATCAAACCCAGCCGGCTGGAGATGGCGCGGGAGTTGGGCGCGACCCACACGATCAACGCCGCCGAAGCGAACCCGGTCGAGGAGATCCAGCGGATCACCGGCATCGGCGTGAACTACTCGATTGAAACCACGGCCCTGCCGAGTGTGTTCCGCCAGGCGGTGGACTCGCTGGCGCTGACCGGGCTCTGTGGCTCGATCGGCGCGGCCCCGCTTGGCACCGAGGTCACCTCCGACATGAACAGTATCCTGTTTGGCTGGCGCGCGTGCGCGGAGTGTTGAGGCCCGATGCCTTCCGACGATGATCTCGCCGGCGCCGACACCCGCTATTTGATCGAGAAGTACACCTGAAGCGCGCCTTGCTTGACACTGACGTTATCTTCACTCTTTTCCTCATCGGTCACCTTCTTTCGCCGACAAGGCTGCGAAAGTGTGGCAGCCAACAAACAAGGGCGCTTTGAGGGATGCGTGTCCGCGATCATCCCGTCTTCTCTCCGACGGAGTTCTTCAAGTAACGACCATAGCCTGTCGCACATGCTGGCGGGCGGCGGCCTCCAACCACCCACAATTTCGACCAAAGACGGTGCCGTACCCCTTGCTCCCGCCACAGTTCGTATGATAAAATGGCCGCGCGCCGGTAAAAACCTCAATCGGGCTGATCGCCCGCCCTAATTTCTCTGCCGCTTGTAGCGCTGCACATCGCAACCGGCAGAGCCACTGCCCAGGCCAGGGTCACCATGTTGCTGACGAGCCTGTCGTTGCCCCCCACAATCGATACCTCCTCCGCCGACCTGGTGGCCGATTTCTTCGTGCCAGCTCTAGCCTGCTCTGTGCATTACGATCGCGGGGTGGGCTTTTTTAGCTCAGCCTGGGTGCGAGTGGTTGCGGCGGGGATGGCAGCGTTCGCAGCCAACGGTGGCCGCGCTCGCTGGGTCACCAGCCCCATTCTCAGCGAGGCCGATTGGAAAGCAATCGAGACTGGTGATGCTGCGCGGGTTGATCCGGTGCTGCGTGCAGCGTTGGAACGCAACGTAGCTGACCTTGCGAAGACACTGGCTCAAGATACGCTATCAGCACTCGCCTGGATGGTGGCCGACGAGATTATTACCTTTCGGCTGGCTCTGCCGCGCAATAAGTTGGAACGCGGTGATTTCCACGACAAATTCGGCGTATTCACCGACGCTGAGGGCAACCGGGTTAGCTTCAACGGCTCCTACAACGACAGCATCCAGGGGCTCCGTAACTACGAGTCAGTCAAAATCTTCTGCTCCTGGCAGCCGGCCTTTGCACCGCTCGTACGAGCCGACGCGGAGCGTTTCGAGCGACTGTGGAACAATTTCGACCCCAACGTACGTATCTTTGAGTTACCAGAGGCGGCTCGCGCGCAAATCCTGCAGCTGCGCACCGACGGGCGACCGTACCCCGAGCCAGAGTGGGTGAGGCTGCGCCGCATGCCTGAGCGTCGCTTTGCCTATCGTCCCGCTCGACCGGCGCTTCCTGGTCATATTGTTGTCCGAGATTACCAGCTTGAAGCCATCAATGCCTGGTTTGCGCATGACTGCCGCGGCCTGTTGGAGATGGCGACAGGCACCGGCAAAACAATCACCGCTCTTGCGGCCTCGGCTCGGCTGTACGAGCGAGAGGGGCGCCTGGCTGTCGTCATAGCTGCTCCCTACCAGCATTTAGTTGACCAGTGGCACGAAGAGGCACAAGCGTTCGGCTATCAGCCCATATTAGCCTACCAGAGCAAAGCCCGCTGGCTGGACGAGCTGAACCATCAAATCATGGAGTATACAGCCGGCTATCGGCGCTTCATTTCGGTCATCACTACGCACACCACCTTCATCAGCTCCGAATTCCAGGACAGCCTCGCTCGGTTGAGTGGTCCCTCTCTTCTCATTGCGGATGAGGCACATCATCTGGGAGCGGAACGTAGCCGCCAGAATTACCCCCAACACATACCCTTCCGATTGGCGCTTTCGGCGACGCCCGACCGCTGGTTTGACGATGTGGGGACGGCCGCACTGCGGGCCTACTTTGGTGAGACTGTCTTTTCGTTTCCTTTGGAGAAAGCCATCGGCGTCAGCCTGACGCCTTATTATTACTACCCGCATCTGGTTCCATTAACAGATGAGGAACTGGAACGCTACCAGGAGCTCTCCGCGAAAATTGCCCGCGTGATGGGCCGCGAGGATGATGAGGGGCAGCAGATACT
Organism: Ardenticatenaceae bacterium; assembly: GCA_027493995.1. Lineage (GTDB taxonomy): Bacteria > Chloroflexota > Anaerolineae > Ardenticatenales > Ardenticatenaceae > DOUV01. Next base: position 4,913,817 of record JAOSJS010000001.1, read on the forward strand.
CAAAATGCTGCTCATACGACGTGCGGAGCTTTTGAACAAAGCCGAAAACAAGTTGGAGGTTTTGTCCGAGCTTGTAGATGCCGAGCAGAATATCTCGCACGCGCTCTTCTACTGTGCGCCTGGGCAAATCGACGAGGTTTTGCGTTTATTGGGCTGGGAGAAGGGGCTCCTCGTCCATCGGTTTACTGCTGAGGAGGATGCGAAGGAACGTCAACGGTTACTGACAGATTTTGCTCGCGGTGATTTACAGGGATTGGTCGCCATGAAGTGTCTGGACGAGGGCGTTGACGTGCCTGACACGCGGACGGCCTTCTTTCTCGCAAGTAGCAGCAACCCGCGTGAGTTTATCCAGCGGCGTGGCCGTATATTGCGCAAAGCCTCGGGCAAAGAGTTCTCAGTTATCCATGATCTGCTCGCTGTGCCGCCAACAGTTCGGTCAGTATCACCAGACTCACCAACATTTGAAGCTGAACGAAGTATTATTCGCCGGGAGTTGCAACGGTTCAAGGAGTTTGCCAATCCGGCGTTGAATAAGCACCAGGCGCTCGACGTTATCTGGGATATTGCGAAGCGTTACAGCTTGATGGATTTTTAGGAGGGGGTGGAGGTGCTCAAAGATCGGCTCACAAAGTTGTTTGAAAAGTATGATTCTCCTATTCAAACAGTTATTTCCGACGTACTTTCTGTAGAGCAAGAACATATATCGATGGAACGTCCTCGCGTAAAAGACGAGATCGATCGCATTATCAGCCTGGTTGCTAATAACGAGGTGCAGCGGACAGGCTCAAATGACGCCTTGGAGCGGTAGCGCATGAAGCTTGAAAGGATTACCCTTGAGAATTTTCGCCAGTATTGTGACCGTCAGCGGCTGGAGTTCGCGCGGGACAAAGCACGTCGGGTGACTGTTATTCATGGTGTCAACGGTGCTGGAAAAACTTCGCTTTTTCTGGCCATTAACTGGTGCCTCTACGGAAAAACTGTAGAGAACGTAAAAGTGATCGATAATGTGGGTGAGCTGGTAAGCAAGCAAGCCCTCGAGCAAGCGGCTGCAGGTGAACCTGTTCACGCATCGGTAGAGCTTACGTTTTCACATGAGGGCGGGCGCTACGTAGTGAAGCGTTCACTCCAGAGCGCCAAACAATTGGATGGCACAATCTGGGTTGACGACTCCAATGAATTCACGATGATGCGTATACGCGGTGATGGACAGGCAGAGCGGGTCAGTAATCCCATTGGCACTATGAATGCAATCCTGCCTGTGAATGTGCGCGAATACTTTCTTTTTGACGGCGAAAAGATTGATAACTTTGCCAAACCAGAAGCTGTCGCACAGGTAAGGCAAGCAATTTATCTGGTACTCAAATTGGAGATATTGGAGCGGGCCCGTAAACACCTTGAGGCTGTTGCTCAAGACTATCGTAAGGAGTTAAAGCAAGTTTCGGGGGGAGAGCTGCGAACGCTTCTTGAGCAAGACGAGAAAGCTCGCTCTGAGCGAGAGGAGGCTGAGGGCCGCAAAAGCGCTCTAGAGCAAGAAATTGAATCTGCACGCCGCAAAGTGGCTGAAATTGATCAGCGACTGCGCGAGTTGCAAAGCGCACAGATCCTGCAACGGGAACGCGACCGACTCGATCGGGATCTGAAGCAGCGTCGATCCGAACTAGATAGCGTCGTGGGACAGATTCGCGACTTAGCAACAGGAGCCTACTTTGTTGTTGCGCAGCCGGGCATCGACTGCGCCTTGAAAATTCTTGAAGAGAAACGCGAGCGGGGTGAGATTCCTAGCAGCATCAGGCGGCAATTCGTGCAAGATCTAGTCGAGCAAATGCGCTGTATTTGCGGCCGGCCCTTCACGGAGGGTAGCCCAGAGCATCAACGTTTGCTCAGCTTGGTGAACAAGAGTCTTCCTGGCTCCCTTGAGGATGACGTGCTCGATACGAGCGCAGCCTTGCGCTCCTTTGCAGAGCGAATTCGTCGACAACGCACTGATCTCGACGCTGCAATGAGGCGTCGGGTGGAACTTGTGGATCTCATCAAGGGCTTGGAAGGAGAGCTCGATGATGTCGCGCGCCAGCTTAAAGGCTCACCCCTCGAAGAAATAGGCCGGTTGGAGGGGCAGCGTCAAGACTTCCGGGCCGATGCGGAAAGTTACAGCGTTCAAATCGGCGCACTCACCGAGCGGATCAAGAAGCTTACTGAAGAAATAACGAGACTGGAAAAAGCCATTGGCAGAGCGCGCAAGGAGGAGAAGCGCGAACGCTTGCTGGGCGTAAAGCTCGACCTGGCACAGCGATCTGCCGATGCAATTGGCGAAATGTATCAGGTATTCGCCGATGATATGCGGAAACGTATTGAAGTAAAGACGAAAGAGATTTTTAAGCAGTTGGTTTGGAAAGATAGTCATTTTCAGGACGTTCGTCTCGGACCGGACTTCAATCTAGAAGTCATCGATCGGTACGGTTATCCCGCCCGCCCTGAACTCTCTGCTGGCGAGCGCCAGGTGCTTAGCCTTTCCTTCATCACAGCCATGTCGAGGGTGAGTGAGGAGGAAGCGCCACTCGTGATGGACACACCCTTCGGCCGTCTGTCCTCTCAGCATCGTAATAGCATTACAAAGCACTTGCCGCTGCTCGCCGACCAACTCGTACTTTTCGTGACCGATGAAGAACTGCGGGATCAAGCTCGCAAGAATTTGGAGCCCTATATTGGGGCAGAGTATCGCTTGGAGTTCAATGTTCAGACCAGTTGCACCCAGATTGTCGAGGTGAGATAATGACGGAGGTGGTCGGTAGCCGAGATACCGTTGCGATTGATGAAACTGTGCATGAGATCTATCGGCAGTTGACCGAAGGAACTGACCCGATTAGTGCACCATTTCGCACGATGAAAGACGTATTCATGTGGGCCGCATGTCTCGGCTATCGCCGAGGTGAGCGTCGTTCATTGAGTGGCAAGAGAGTAACTGTCTTTCGTTGGGCTCAGTTTTCACCGCAAGTAGACGTACCTCTTCTCAAAGCGCTCGCAGTTGCCGATACAGGTGATGTGAACGTGCTGCTTCGCCAGGAAGATATTTTGACCATTGTAGAGGAGTATGCAAATTCTGGGATCTATGAATTACACGTGAGGTTGCTCGCTGAATATGCACAACCTCTCTGGAATTTGTCGAATATCGTGCGGGAGTTGTAGCTTCAAAAGTATTGCGGAGCACATTCGATACTATGTCGGCAGAAAAGGGAGTGCAGGACCTTCTGAACCTTGTCAGCACTACAGTGGCCGTATTGGACAGGCCTCCTATTTTTCCGCGTTTACAGATACTACCTTTATACGAGCTTGACTGGGTAGCCTTTGAGCAGCTCTGCTGTAGACTCGTAATGCTCGAATCCGGAATCGAAGGTACTCCACATCTCTACGGTGTGCAGGGAGATGATCAAGAAGGAATTGATATTATCGCCAAAAGACGAGCCGGCGATGTAGTAGAAACGTGGTGTTATCAATGTAAGAAGTATCAGTATATATCACCTAAAGAGCTAGAAAAAGCGATTGAGCGCATAACATATGAAGCAGATCATATTGTGATACTGATCACGTCGAGGGCTACGGTCAGGCTGCGAAGAGTAGAACGAAGACACCAGCCTCGGATCGACCTGTGGGATGTGCAGGATATTTCCTGGAAACTAAAGCAACATCACGATTTAGTAGCAGAGTTCTTTCATCCAGCATGGGTGGACGCGTTTTGTGTGCCTCCTCTTATGGATACTCAGCCCAATGTTGAATTTGTTCATGCCCGTTTTCATGTGGAGGGAACGGTTTTTGACTCGAATGGTTATCCAGCATCAGAGTCGACAGTTAAGGCTGTTGTTAATGAACAAGCGTATAAGTGTACCACCAGTGAGGACGGGAGATTCCAAATTCCGTTAAATGATCGAACTGAGGCAATAAAACTGGTTGCTATGAAAAGGTGTGATGATCATACGCAACTATCGAGTATCAAGTCTATTGATTGGGCTGATGCTGTTGCAGGTAATGCGAGATTGCGACTAGAACCTGAGTGGGAGTTGTCTGGTGTTCTGCGGAGTTGTGGAGCTCAGGAGCCCGTGCCTGATGCCGAAGTGATTGTGAGAATAGTGGGCGATGAAACCCGTATGACCACAACGAATTCTGAAGGTTATTTCCGTGTATGGCTGCCAAAATATGATGATTTAGAATTTCAGTTTCTGGCTGACGGTGTTATCGATCGGCCGTTTAAATTGGCACTTCAACCTAGCCAACAGGTGATGAACTTCTTCTTAGCTCGTTCTTGCAGTGAGGCTATACACGAAACCGTATTGGTTCAAAGGATCTGCGACGATCTGGCAATGGAATTTGTGTATGTGAATGGTGGGCCGTTTTTAATGGGACCACCCGAGAATACATACGAAGTGGACGTTGATGGATTTTATATAGGTAGATACCCGGTAACTTGTCTTCACTTCTCTTTTTACCTACAGAATAATCCGGAAGAGCAATTACCGATGGGATGGAAAAATAGATTCCCCCTACGAGGAAAAGAAAATCATCCTGTTACCGGGATCAGCTGGTATAAGATGCTCCGCTTCTGCGACTGGCTCACAAAAATGACGGGGGTTAGATATAGACTACCGACAGAGGCGGAATGGGAAAAGGCAGCGAGAGGGCTTGATAGGAGAATATATCCTTGGGGAGATAACGAGGAATCCCTAAGTGAATTTTGTAATTCGATAGAAGACCAAATCAATGAGACGACTCCAGTTAACAAGTATCCCCGAGGTAGAAGCCCTTTAGGTGTATGGGATATGGCCGGTAACGTATGGGAGTGGACTAGTTCGCTGACTTGGGATCATCCGTACGACGCAAACGATGGCCGAGAGACAGTTGAGACTGACGGTTACCGGGTAGCTCGTGGCGGTTCATACCTGGACACTAAGGATGAAATTACTTGTTTCTATCGAGAGGAATTTTTGCCAACGAAACGGCTGCCTCAGTTAGGATTTCGGGTTGTGCGGGAAAAGGAGTGTTGACATGCCTTTCTCAATAGATGATTTCATTTTACAAGTCAATAAAGAGGTCGATTTCCTCTTTGATAGTTACAGTCATATAAAAGGTATCAAGGATACAGCCTTCGCGCAATGGGCGTTGATGTTGCTATTTCCGAGCATTGACTCAGATCAAGCCTTTAATTTACTTGTTGTTGATGATCCGTGGAATATTAGCGCGAAGTACCGGGATGATGAAAGTGGTATGTTTTATCTGCTTCATACGCGATATTCTGAGAACCCTACAGCTACAGAATTCGGACCGGGCGTTATCTACACTTTGCTTGATGCATATAAGACAGTGATCGATCGATCCGACAAGGCAAGAGAGTCGTCTTCCGTCTTAGCCGAAGCAATCCAAGCTGTCGAAGACGGATATGTTATCACGCCTGTTCTAGTTCTTTTTGGCACGTTGGCTGAATCAGTGGAAACGTCGGATCTCATAAGGAATTACGAATTGGCCGAAGATCAGTTCGTATATTATGATATCCATGAACTTCGACATCGTTTCGCGGGATTAGAAGAAGCAATGGTAGGAGAAATTATGTTGCCACTCATATCATGGATGAGCTATTCTGGACCAGTAGAAGCGCTGGTTGGCAACACAACTGCATACGAATTCAAGAGAGCAATTCGAGACTTTGTTCCTGAGATATATGACGGAAATTTGCGTGCGCCTCTCGGAGCAAAGAAAACAAAGATCAACAAACAGATGCACGAGACTCTCTCTCACGAAAATAGGAAGAAGTTCTTTTGGTATTACAATAACGGCATCACGATGCTGTGTCAGGGATTTCATAAATATGATGGTGATGGGCATAGTTTCATTGTGAAAGCTCCGAGAATTGTCAACGGCGCTCAAACAACAGATACAATCTTGTCTGCCGAGCTTTCAGAGCAGGATCAAGTTGGTTTGATGATACGAATCATAGCCGCACTTCCAGGATCAAGGCAAGTATCTGACGATATTGCGAGCCATCCAGGTCTTCTTGAGGATATTTACTTGGATATAGCTAGATACACGAATAGCCAAAATCCTATTTCTATACCGGATTTTCGGTCAAACGAACATGTTCAAAAACAGTTGCACGAGAGATTGAAAGAATTAGGCTGGTTTTACGAGCATCGCCGAGGACTATGGAATGAGGCGAATCACGAAAAATATCAACATAGATGCATTACAATGGTCGAATTGGCGCAAAGATGGTTTGCGTTTGATGGGCATCCTTCTACTGCGATAAGAAGCAAAAACTCGCTGTTTGAGGAGCAAGGACATTATGGTAGCATCTTTATGCAGTCTCGAAGTGCAGAGGAGTACCTCGTTGCATACTTGATATTTAACCAAATTCAGGAAAGATTAAAGAATAACATCAAAGAAGCAAAAGCAGAGCTCGAACGCACGGCAGAAAGGGGTGGCAAGATTTCTCTCGGGTCTAGAAATTGCTTAACAATCGGTGGAGCGACAAAGCTCGCTGCTGCCCATATGACTGCTCTCCTCGGGCGTGGGCTGAGAGAACGATACGGCTCGTTAAATCGATCTTTGGCGAGACGTCTTCTACCGATAATTGAGAGCGGGCAGCTAGTAAAAATGGCTTACCCAGAACTGTTAGACGCTTTATTCCGCGTCATTACTCGCCTTCAAGGCGAACCACATAAGACATTGCACAAGCTTCTGTCGGAAGAAAGTACCATTGAGGAACTTTACGATCTTTTTGTGTACATTTTAAATCGCGAAATAAGCAAAGGCCGTGATATTCTTGCCACAGAGTGAGAGCGGCGATATAGAATATCGAGAAGGAGACGAAGTTCAAGAAACACAGAAGAATGAGAGTCCAGCTGAGGCGGTCGTACATCTGTTTTACTAGCAGACAAGTCAGTTAAGCGATGACGGTAGGAAGTGTTGCTACAAGGGGTTTTGTAAGAGCAACGGTTGGGTCACCCCATCCGCGAAAATTCGTGGAAGTAGAACATCCCCTCGCGGCTCATCACCCTCCCAGCCATCTGGCCAGGTATTCGCCGCTATCAATTCTTCGATTCGCGCCAATTCTTCAGCATCGATTAGCGTGGTCTCCGGGCGGCCTTGCTCTCGCGCCACGGCATTAATCTCTTCTTGAATCTCGGCCACAGCTGCCAGACCGTACCGCCGTGCTTCCATGGTCAGTGGGCCTAGACGTCCCTGCCTGGCCGCTAGTGAGCCATCTTGATTACGCTCTTCGTGCTTGCGCAGACGGTTCTGTGGCTTTTGCAGTTCGCGGTAGAGGGGCCGCAGTCGGCGCAGAGGGGCAAGATAGGCCCATTGGGGCATTCTGAGCACGTTCTCCAGTGCTTTGTCTTCTTCCACAAGATTGCACCCAACGCAGCCCGTGCGGGTGCTGATCTCAATTTGCTCCTCTTCCGTTACATCATATCCGTATGCTTCCACTATCGCCCGCGTCGGAAACTCGAGACGAGGCGCCTCGAACATCAGCCAATCGCCGATATGACAGACACGCCAGTGGAGAAGCGGGGCGAGTGTATCGGCGATTTCCGAGGGTGTCGTCTGCTGAAACCAGCCTTGGCCACACTCACCGCTGTCACTTGAGCAGGAGAGTGCGATGCGCTGATCACGCGCGACGCTTTCCCCAATGCGTACCCCGGTCAGCATCAGGAACTTCTCATCATATTCTTCGCGCAAGCCGGCGAGGGCCTCCATCATGCTATTCACTTTAAGCCGAGGTGTACACCAGCGGAAGTGGTTGTGTGGCGGCGGCACCCCTCGCCCGAACATGTAGACAAAGAAGCGATTGTCGAGCTTGGGGCGCACGACTTTGATCTTGACCCCCCGCCGCTCCAGCTCTTCGAGCAGCGCCATCGCCGCGATGTAAAGCGGCGGCAACTCCATACGCGTGTCCGCGTAGAGGACTGTCAGGGACTCGGGTTTGGGAACAGCGCCCGTCTTGATCAAGTGGACGAGCAGCGTTACCATCGCGCTGGAGTCTTTGCCCCCGCTGTAGGCTGCTGCCCAGTGGTGGTAGTTCTGACCGTAAGTAACGAGCGATTGCGCTGTGAGGTCGATAGATGCCGAAAGTGTCAAGCGCTCATCTTCAAAGAAACTCTGCATTCGCATGAGGTTCTTTCCCCGTCTGCAACGCCGCGGGCTGTCAAGATCACAGAGGAATTATGCTCATGTTCCACCCTGCAGACCAATCCTGCGCTGAACGGCGCTAGAAGCAACAACAGCGCGGTTGTCAGCGCCGGACTTGGCAAGCTTCTGATGTGAGAATCGCATCGGGTTTCTATGGCCTTATTGGTAGGCCCTTGCCAGATCCGTTGGCGCATCCCAGGGCCCGCGACTGCGGGCGTCATCTCCTCGAGCAAACCGGCCGTCGTTCTTCCAAAGGATCCCCAGCTCTCCCAGCGCGTCCTTCTCGGTATAGCACTCAATCAATTTCCGCGCGATAACTACATTCAACTTGCTTCCGGGTCCAAAATGTTCTTCACTGTGAGCACGAAGCTCTTCAGTCAGACCTTCAATCAGGTCTTCACGGGTAAAAACAGCATGCTGGGGTAAGAACTTGTGGCTGAAAAAGTGCCATACCTGCGCCCGAGTAGGGTCCTGCGTCAGTCCCCAGTGCATAAACCATTGGGTCGTGAGCGACTGCAGTTCAGGGTCCTTCTCCCAAACAATTTCGCCCAGCGCAGTCAGGCGGAGCGGTAAGCCTAACTCAGCAATGCCAGTTTTGTGCAGCCACGTGCGATACTTGGCCGCAAAAGGCGCGCCGTAGCCGAAAGGTTGGGCTAACTGCGCGTCCTTCATCCCCGGATTTTCTATGGCGCGACGCAAGATCCCGGCCATGGAAGGACGGTGCAAGCCGAAATTGCCGTGGAAGTAGACTGTCATCTTGCCCTCCTTTCAGGTCAAGACTAACTGAGTCAAACGCTCTACTGCGGCAGCGACACGCTCCACGACGAACTCCACATCATTTTCAGTGTTTTCTCGCCCCAATCCAAACCGCACTGAACAATAGGCCCGCGCCTCGCCATAGCCCAATGCCAGAATCACATGCGACGGCTCAACCTTCGCCGTCGTACAGGCTGATCCGGTTGACAATGCCACGTCATGCTTCAATTGTACAAGCAAGGAACGACTCTCGACACCTGGGATCGCAATATTCAGGTTGTGTGGCAGGCGCCGAATCGGATGACCGTTTAGGTCAAGAGTATCAATCCTGGCCTGAAGCCCCTCCCAGAGCCGTTGGCGCAGGGCTCGCAGCCGCTTGGCCTCTTTCTCCATCTCGTTTCTGGCAATCTCCAAGGCTTTGCCCAGTCCGACGATGCCTGGTACATTCAGAGTGCCAGAGCGCATACCGCGCTCGTGTCCACCACCATGCATCTGCGGCGCAAGCCGCACACGAGGTCGCCGCTTTCGAACATAGAGGGCGCCGATGCCCTTGGGGCCGTAGGTCTTGTGGGCCGACAAGGAGAGAAGATCTATGTTCATCGCCTCGACGTCTACGGGTACGTGGCCGATTGCCTGGGTTGCGTCGGTATGGAAGAGCACCTCGTGCTCCCGAGCAATCTGGCCGATTTCAGCGATGGGTGCCAAAGTGCCAATCTCGTTGTTGGCTGCCATGATTGAGATAAGCACTGTCTCCGTCGTGAGGGCACGACGCACGTCAGCAGGGTCAACCAGTCCGTGCTGGTCTACTCGAAGGTAGGTAACCTGCCAGCCTTGGCGTTCAAGGTAATGGCAAGGATCCAGTACCGCATGGTGCTCGGTCACGCACGTGATAATGTGCTTTCCTCGCGGGGCGTACTGTTTAGCAACACCCAGGATCGCAAGATTATTCCCCTCAGTTGAGCCGCTCGTGAAAATGATCTCATCGGGCCGGGAGTTGATCAATCGAGCAACCTGCTGGCGTGCGATCTCAACTGCCCGCCCGGCCTCAGCCCCGTACTCATGGTCGATACTGGCTGCGTTGCCAAAGCACTGTGTAAAGTAGGGGAGCATTGCATCGAGGACGCGAGGGTCCACCGGTGTGGTCGCGTGGTGGTCCATGTAAATGGGGCGACGGGAAAGAGTAGCTCGCTCAGGCACTATCAACCTCGCTTGCAAACGAACAGACACCAGCACCCTGCTGGGCGTCATCAATCAAATCGGCGAGATCTTCCAGACGTTTGAGACGCTGATAGAGTAAGAGCACACCTCGGCTGAGATGCGCTTTGAACTGCGCTTCCAAATCCACTTCAGGGTCCAGCCCGTCCTCAACAAGCCGCTCCCTAAGAAGCGCGAAAAAGAACAGGTCCCACTGCCCGGTAAGCGTATAGCGGTTAAACTCACGGGCTTGGCCGTCAGCATAGAGCTGAGGATCCGGAATCCCTTGCTCGGCGAGGGAAAGACAAAAACCGAGGCGGCAGAGCAAATTGGGCGTGAGACCAGTGCGTGCCTTCAGGTTACGCAGGCGAAGATCCACTTCTCCGCCAACGTAGATGCGATTAAACCCCATCGCCCTGATTTTTTCCATTTGGCGTGGTGCCATTGACCGGAATTAGTTTAAAAGGATTGAGTACGTACTCCTCAGGGCCGTCAATGCTGACGGTGGCAATACTATCGTATCCGGCCTCTTTCAAAAGTGCGGTCCACTCCTCCTGCCAGACTTCTTCGAGCGTCCGTCCGGCCCGAATTGTTTGGACGAGGAAGGGGCTACTTGTCATACGCTCCAATTCTTCGATCTGCTCCCAATTGTACTCTCGGGTCTCCGGGTCAACCAGTACAAGCCGACGAGCCGTGGGGGGTAGGAGGGCCTGGCGCACCTTGCCCCACGCGCCCGCATAATCTGGGTCGGTTGTCCAAGTTTGGCCTAGGCCGGTTCCAAAAACTTCGTTAATCTCGATGGGGCCCGCGCTTGGTGCTTCGCCCCGGTAAAGTATAAGACCCCGCGATTTCGGCTGATTCTCACATGTTGCCATTGTCTCCCCCCGTTGAGAGTCATAGTTGAGCCCATAGGTGCGTGCAACACGAGGACCTAACTGGGCGAGCAAATCGGTGTCAAGCTCGGCGTCGGTTACGAATAACATAACTTGGTCACTGACAACTGGGATGTAATCGTGGATAAGACGCTGGCGGTGAATCGCATCCAGGCGAGCCAATGGTGTGTCAATCACCAGTGGCAACCGCCGACCACTGACCTGACGCAGTGCCCACAAAAGTGCTAAAGCGTACAACTGCCGCTCCCCGGCTGAGAACTCACTCAGCATCAGCGTACGACCCTCGGTCCCTCGGAGTTCGATGCCGAAGTTGTCGGGATTGATGCGCACCGTCTCCAAAAGGTGCTCTTTGCGACAGACCGTGTTGAAGGATTTTGCTAGCGCTTCTTCTAAGGCCCCTAAGCGGTGGCGTGCCAAGGCATCTTCGTAGACACGGAGCACAACTCTACTCCGTTCAGCTAAGGCTACGTGCCGCTCGAGTGCTTGAGCCTTGCTGAGCTCATCGGCGATACGCTCACGTCGCCGCGACTGCTCATCGTGTTGGAATTGTACTTTGGCGATCTGCTCATCTAGCCTTGTCTGACGCTGCTGAAGATCTAGCAACTCTTGCTCTAAGCGGGTGATCTCGACATGGATTGGTGCCAGCGTAGCTTCATCAGGCGCACGCTGAAGATCTTTCTCGATTCTTTCGCGTTCTGCCCGGAGTGCCCGCAAGCGCTCACCAAATGCTCGAGCCTGTTGGGGCACAGACTGCAGCACCTGGGCAATCCAGCTCTGGACACGGTCCTGGTCAGGTTCGGATAGATGATGAATCAGTAAGTGCTGCGACTCGGCGTCACCAGCCGCAGTCATTTGCAGTATTTGGCTAATCCGAGCCAACAGCACCTGCCGGTCTTGATCAGAGATGTTAAGCGTCTGCCACAAATCAGCCGCATGTAGCGCCGCTTCGACATCCCCGATACGTGCTTGCCAAAGGTCCTCAGCCAATTGGCGACGGCGTGCTTCGGCTTCCTGATTCAATCTCTGGGACAACTGGTGACAGAGCCCAGGCGCCAAGGCAAACGGCAGTAGACCGCTACTCTGTTCACGCAGGTGGTTCTCAACGGCCTCAATCTCTTCTTGCACCTCATCGTAACGTGCCTGCAACATTGGACGACGAGCGGCGTAAGCACCTCCTTCGGCTGCCAGCTGCCGCTCCTGTCGGACCAGAACTGCTTCGAGGTCGAGTCGCTGGGACTCCAGGGCTGCGGCATGTTCCTGCAAGTGAGTCAACTGGGCTTCCAACGCGTCTACAGCCGCCTGGTATTGGAGTATCTCCCTCCGCAAACGTTCAGCCTTTTTTGAACTACCCTGATTGAAAGTGTGGCGCATCAGATCGGTTTGTAGGCGTCGCACCAGATCTAATCCGAGGAGACGTCGAAGGCTTTCCTGGAGCAGTTCATCATGACGCTTTGGACTCGCCAATCCATCAAGCCGCTCGGCGTCGAAAAAACAGAGCGGCGACAGGCCGGGTGGGATCAGATCGTTCAGCCAGGTTTGGTAATCAGCAGGGTTGACGGCAACCGGTTCGCCATCTTGAAAGACCCCCAGCGTCTCACTGACACGGTTGCCCTGACGTTCCCAATGACGGTCGACTTGGATGCGGAGTGGACGACCGGACCGAATGTACTGGAAACTGAGAGCAATGTGCCCATTTAAGCTGACGACGGTGTGCGACCCGCGCGGCCTGCGGTGCAAGCGACTCAGCAGAAAGTCGCTATAGTGCTGAGCACTCACCCGGTCTCCCAAAACAAACGAGCCGTGTAGCGCGAGTGCCATGGCCTGGAAGAGTGTGCTCTTGCCGGCCCCGTTATGTCCCTGTACCAGTACCACGTTCTGCGCTCGGCCATTCGTCCGAGATGGGCTCAGATCGAATTGGTGGATGCCCCGAAAAACGCCGAAATTTTCAACGGTCAGATGAAGAAGCCGCATGGTTTACAAGAACCTCAACTGCAGAATCTCTTCCTCGCTGCGCCACTCTTGGCCTAAAACGCCAGTCAGCTCTTTCTGAATATTTGCTCGGCGTGCCATTCCTGCTGCCTGTCGCTCAACCTCCAGCAGCTGTGCTACGAGCTCGAAGGGAACATCATACTCCTGACAGACGTTAGCTAACAGAACTTTCTGGTGCTCGTCGAAGCCACTGTCATCGTCAACTGGCCAGTTCAGATCATAGCCGTTCACCTCACGAAAAATACGCGGAACCGAATCTTCCCAATCCTGGCGCTCTGTTCGCCAGATCCGACGAATTTCGAAAAGCTCTTCTTCTGAGATTAGGGTAACGCGTGGGTCAGGCCCCTCGCGGCGCACCTGTTGCTGAGTCCGCAACACCATCTCCAGCATCTTCTTGCTGACTTCTAGTTTATAGGTGCGCGCCGCCGGTGTGCCATCCTTTTTCAAAATCACGCGACCATCTCGACCCCTAATATTGCGAAACTCTCGCTTACGGGCCGGATCAACTGTCAACGCCAGCCAGTCACGAAACTCAAGCAATGGCTCCATCCACTCTTCCCCGTTATCAATCAACGCTTCCATCGATGAATCACGCATTGTTACCGTGCACACCCAACACCCAAATCGACTATTACCACACGAGGGTGTGGTCGTATCGATCACTAAGGGACACTCGCCAGAATTGGCACTACGATACAGAGCAGCCAGGTCCCGGTTGTTGTTGCCCCATGGCGAGGGGACCTGCAGAAGGTAACTCCAGACGTCCTCTGTCGAAAACTCGGCGATTGGTGCGTAAACATAGGCTCCGCGTAGAGAGGTGTGGCGGCGTAAGAAGTGACCGTTCACTTGGTAAGTGCTCATCAACTGCATTCGAGTTGAACTTTCTGTCCGTCGAACGCCGAGCACCATAATCACTTCGCCGTACTGCGCTACCTTCTCCTCAATAAAGCGGTTTGCAGGCTTGATCTTCATCCGTTCGGTACACCACCGGAAGCGACTGGTAGGTGCGGGATAGCCGCGGCCAATTAAGTTGACCCAAAAACTGTCGGTCAGCGTGGGCATCACCTTCTGGACGTGGAATGGCATCCCTGTAGCTTTGGCTGTTTCATTGACCCGGCGGAGTGTCGTGTCGATGTAATCCACAATGACTGGTGTCTCGACTCGGGTATCGGAAGCGATCACAAAGACAGGCTTCTGACGCTCTTCTGGAGTTAGTCCCTCCAGTGCTTTCCACACGAGTTGGAGGACGGCGGTTGAATCCTTCCCACCACTGTAGCCAATTACCCAGGGCTGCGGGTAGCGCTGGTAGACATCGCGAAGCTCATCGTAAATCTCGTGAATTGTACGTTTCTCAAATACGGAGGTCTCGTTGGGTAAGCCGTCAGCCACGGTGCTTCCTCATTTCTTTCTTTTGGTTCCTGGTGTAGGATGGCGTTTTGAGTGTTTAGTGGTCTTCCGGGGTTTACCAAAGGCACCTGCCCTGTAGCTTTCCTCTAATCGTTCTTCCTCAGGTGATAAGGAGAGACCAAGAGTGATCTTCAAAAAATTGGCGGTGAGTTGCAGGTTTTGGCGGGTTTTGCTCATCTGGCCCCCGGTCATTGCTCTGCCCTCCCAGGTGACAGTCTTGCTACGTGACCAATCAAGCTGCCGCAAGACACATAGGCGTTCGGACCAATCATCAGGATGTTGGCGTATGAGAGTTGCGCCAGCGAGTCCTAACGCGTGAAGCACGACGCTGTGGACATGCACGAAATTTGCGCGCAATTCAGAACTTCTCACTTTGCGCTCTGCGGCCAAACGCCATTCTAGGATCACCTCACCCAACTCATTCCAGAAGCGCACAGTCAACTCTCTTTCCTGCTGGCTAATTGCGGCTTGCCCACTCTTTTCTAGAAGTGCACCCGTGGCCTGGTAGATAGCGCTCAGAGTAAAGAGTTTGATCGATCGGTTCGAGATCGTCGTCTTCTCCATCTCAGTGAGGCCTTTGAAGTAGAATACACGCTCGGCTAACTCACGGGAGAGGCTGGCTAAGGGATCGCGGTAGTCGTACAAGACGCCGATGGACTTGGTCGGTCGAACGGCATGTTTATTCAGATCGGCGAAGAGTTGCTGGCTGCGGCGCAGGCCTTCGTCCAGGTAAAAAACCACAGCGATTGTCTCGTCACCGAGCTCAGGGTATTGTTCGAGGGCCGCCTCGATAGCAGCTCGCCTATGTTGGCCGTCATTGATTACAAAACGGGCCAACATCGATACGACTAGGTGGCCAATATCGGAGTTCTCGTCCCCCGCCATGGCCGGCTCGAACCGTACCTCTCCGTCGATAGAAGCCGTGATTGCAGAGAAGGCATAGTCGTGCCGATTCTCCACGATGTAACGAGTGATCTCAGGCACACGCGCGGTATTAAGTGTCCGTTGGGCGCGGAGTTCCGGCGGGATCGGCGCCTCATCAAACAGAAAGATTCTGGGGAGCAGCTTCAACGGACACATTGCGACGTAGTACTCGCGCCCGGCTTGAATACCGCGAAGGGCGGGGAAAGTATAGGTATAGCCGTAAGACATGCTACCCGTTTCTACTGGAAGTATACAATAGCCTTTTTGGAAGTACTATAAGTGATACAGGAAAGCTGAGTCAAGGGGGTGGTCAGCTTTTTAAGGAAGGAGTGGCAAGGTGTTGCCGCTCCTTTTGGCAATTCTTAGGAGCTTCCCTCATGTGTCCATGACGATCAATGCCGCCAGGGCGGTATCACTAATCTTGTGTAAAAAGAGGGAGTCTTGGTATCCTTGCTAGGCGACCAAACCTTACAAGGAGAAAACCAATGACTCCCAGAGCAAATCATAAGCGGCTTGACGCAGAAGGTCAAACACTAATCGGAGAATACCTCCAGGAGCGACTTCGACTAGCCATCAAAGTCACCCTGATCCAAATTCTGGAACAAGAAGTCGAAGCCTTGGTCAACGCAGCACCTTACCAAAGAACGCCAGAGCGAAGAGATTATCGCAATGGCAGCTACGAGCGAGACCTGGGAACTTCGATGGGTGTGATCGAAGATTTGCCCGTCCCGCGCACTGGCAACGGATTTCAAACGGAATTGTTCGAACGCTACCATCGTCGCCAGGCCGAACTGGATGAAGCCATCTGCCAGATGTTTGTGCGAGGGGTCAGCACTGCTCACGTGGGCGATGTGGTGGAAGCACTCACCAGCGCTTCGCTCAGTCCTTCGGCGGTTTCCAGAGTGTTTCATTCCCTGGAAGGCGAGTTTGAAGGTTGGAAACAACGCCAACTGAAGCCTCACTATCTCTATCTCTTCGCTGACGGCCCCTATTTCAGCGTGATTTATGCTGCGGAAGGCTGCAAAATGCCGATTTTAGCCATCGTTGGTATTGATGCGGAAGGCCGGCGGGAGGTGCTGGCTTTTACCGTCGGTGAACGAGAGAACCAGCGAGCTTGGGAAGACCTGCTCGAAGAGCTGAAAAACCGGGGCGTGGAAACGGTGGATTTGTGGATCACCGATGGTCACAAAGCCATGCTGAATGCCATCGCAATCAAGTTCCCGACCTCAAAACGACAGCGCTGTGTCCAACACAAGATGGAAAATGTGCTGGGCTACCTCCCGGAGAAGCAGCACGATGAAGTCCGACCCGAACTGCGAGCGATCTTCTACCAAGAAAGCCGGGAAAAGGCAGATCAGGAGTTGGCTGCATTCGTAGCGAAGTACGAGCAGATCTATCCGACCGCAGTGGCCTGTTTGAAGCGTGACCTGGAAGCCTGCCTGACCTTTTACCGCTTTCCGATCAAGCATTGGAAGTTCATCCGCACGACGAATATCATCGAGCGGTTGTTCAATGAGGTCAAGAAACGCAGCCATAAAATGGCAGCCGCCTTCCGCAATGAGAATAGCTGTTTGTTAATGTTCTATGCCGTTATCCGCAGTCTAAAACTGCGGCGGATCTCAGTGCCGGCCAAGGACGCCGAAGCTCAGAATTTACACAACTCTTGACATACCGCCGCCGCCACGGGCGAGCCCGTTCAGAAAGCGATCACTTCCTTCACCAACAACCGATACCGCATGCACTACGACCGCTATCACGCCCAGGGCCTGCAAATTGGCTCGGGCTCGATCGAAAGCGGCTGCAAGCAGATCATCGCCCAGCGCCTCAAACTCGCCGGGATGCGCTGTCCCCTACGGGGGAGCCCCTGCCCTGAGGGGTACCCCCAGGCGAGAGCCCCTGCCCTGAGGGGTACCCCTACCCCGCGGGGTACCCCCAAGCGAGATCGTCTCGTAGGGGATTCCCCCGTAGGGGACAAGCGAGATGATCCCGCTTGGGCTCCCCCCACAGGGGGTGAGGGGGCTGCCCTACCCCGCGGGGTACCCCCTACCCCACCGGGTACGCCCGAGCGAGCCGATCACGCCGGGGACCACCCCTCAGGGCGAAGCGAGACCGTCTCGTAGGGGATTCCCCCGTAGGGGACAAGCGAGGTCGCCAAACTCCGCGCCCGCCTCAAGAGCAATCGCTGGGAGCAGACTGTCGCCTTGCGCCCCAAACCCCAGCGCTCCTATCTGCGAAAGGCCGCCTAATCTCACAACTCGTGCCTGTACCCCTCTCAAGGCAGTGCCTGAACGATTACCCCAGGACATACATAACCCGTTCACGGGGCGGAAACGGAAGCGGTTGTGGCATCTGGCGATGATCAGGCCCTGGAGGAGGCTGCTTGTTGCGAGCCACGACGTACTCCTTCTTCAAGTGGGCATGACTTTGTTCAGATTGCCGGCGAAGACTTGCCGAGAAGGTTGGCGTGAGGAGGTATTGAAATCAGGCCGGTGATGCGCCCTCCAAAGACGTATACAGATGTTTCTTGAAAGATAAGTGCGGACTGCGAGCAATTGTAACAGATTTCTGCCGTGCCGGCATACCCAATTTGTCACATATGATCTTGCGCTGTCGCATATGTTGTGTGGACTAGGGAAACTTATCAACGAGGTGTGTTATGCAGCCCGAAGATCGGGTGTTGTCCCTCATTCTCCTTGATGGGCTTGTTCGAGCAAGGCGAACAAGGGCTTGATCTTTGACAACTGATCCAAGAACTGAGCCGACACTCGATACGAAAGAAGCTCAGCGGTTGACCCCACGTGGTCAGTGATTCCGGCAGCCATGGCGGGCGTAACCGGTTTCCATTTTCTCGGCGACCCTGTTCCCCGGGTAGGTTCAGGCGTGTCTAGCGGCTGACGCAAGCTGTAATGGGGTAAGACCAGGTGATAGTAGGCCGTCGACAACCAGAGCTGCTTCTCAAACCAGACAATTTCTTTGGAAAAGCCATTCGTGCGGCGGGTCAAACGACGATTGCTTTGCCGTTGCGTCAAGTTATCCCGCTCCACGAAACTGGTATTGACCGTGTCGCTCACCGGTGAATTAGTCAGTTGAGCCGCGATCGCCTCGGGTTTACCAAAAATCACTTTGGCTTTGACCTCGGTCACCCGAGCACCGTCGCGTAGCTTGACTACTTGGGCATACAGCAGGTCCGCGGCAGGGACCAACCGGGGATTGGGAAATCGGCCTCGATGGCCTTTTCTTTCAGGCTGAACCCAAGTGCCCTAGGTATGCAGCAAGGCATGGGCATATTCCGGTAGCTGATCGCTGGTAAAGAAAGGAATGCCTTCATCTGTAACATCTTTGACCCGGTCCACCAGGAGATCGGCACTAGCTTGGCCGCGTTTGCCGACGACAAAAGCGAGCACCAAGCGCCAGACCGGTGCAAAGGCTAACCAGACCCAGGCATCGCCATACGTTTCACAATAGAGTTTGGCAGACGGCAGGTGGGCTTCTTGAGTGTGAACGAAACTCCATAACTCGTCCAACTGGCATTCGGTGACATGCAGATGGCTCCACAGGTAAAGCACCACCGCACGGCACTGCCGAGCGGCGCGATTCAGCCAATCACACACCGTATCTTTGTCGATCGGCAAGATCCGACCGGTCGCCCGGATGGAATTTCCTTCGGCCAAGGCGCGCCCGGCGGTCTCGAAAATCGCCGGATCGCTTTCCAGACCATAGGAGGCGGTGGCGTCACTCCAAGCCACACTCCTCCCACAACCCTTACAGAGTGCTTGCGGTTGACCATAACTGGTGCCATTTTTGACCATTTTGCCCTGCCGAAACGGAAGACCGTAGTATCGACAGCGTTGATTAGGACAATAGAGCGTTTCCCAGTCCATTTTCGTACCCTCGATCTGCATAACTTATGCTCTCGAGGATACGCCGACCAATCAAAGTTCAACAACCTCATCAAGGAAAATGAGGGACAATACCGAAGATCTGATGACGGTCGAAGAGGTTGCAGCGCTCTTACGCATGCACGAGGACTCCGTGCGTCGGGCGCTGCGGCGGGGACCGATTCCCGGTGTGCGATTCGGGAAGCACTGGTGGATTCGCAGAAGCGAGCTTGAAGCGTTGTTGGACACCAGGCAGCACGATCGGGAGGGCCCGATGCCAGAGCCTCAAGCACCCTGACACCTACTGTCAATAATCGGTCATGCTGGTTCTCCCTCGATTTTGATGATGACGATGCGGAGGCACGAGGAAGGTTGACTATAATGATAGGCTGATAATCTGTCGCTGGAATGAGTAGGGAGATGGTAGCTGCTGGCGTATTGACCAAGTTGCTCTGTCCGGCACTTGACGGGCTTGAAATTGATGACGTGGAAACGGACGATAACGAAATCGTCGTTGACATGACGATGAGGCGGGTGGAGGCGGTCTGTCCGGTGTGCCACACCGTATCACAACGTGTTCATAGTCGATATAGACGCAGGGTCGCTGATTTGCCGTGGGCCGCGATGCCCGCCCGGATTCGGTTGCATGTGCGGCGATTCTTCTGTGACAACCAGGACTGCGACCGGAAAATCTTTGTCGAGCGGCTCGACCCAGCCGTGGCGGTCTATGCCCGCCGCACCCGCCGCCTCAGCGAGAGGGTAGAGGCGGTCGCGTCCGTCGCGGGCGGCGAAGCTGGGGTGCCGCTGACGGAGCACTTCGGCATCTCGCTCAGTGCGGCGACCTTGGTGCGCCTCATGCGGCTTGGGAGCGTCGCCGTCGGAGATACGCCACGCGTCCTGGGCGTTGATGATTGGGCCAAACGCCCAGGCCAGAGCTACGGAACGATTCTTGTCGACTTAGAACGCCATGAAGTCGTTGATCTGTTACCAGATCGATCCGCTGAAACATTTGCGGCGTGGTTACGGCTGCACCCTGGCGTCGAGATCATTAGTCGTGACCGTGCGAGTGCCTATGCCGACGGGGCGGCGGAGGGCGCGCCAGAAGCGATCCAGGTGGCTGATCGCTGGCACTTACTCAAGAACTTGCGCGAAGCAGTCCAACGGCTCATGGATCATCACGTCGCGGAGTTCCCCCTGACGGTAAACGACAATTAGAATTACGCATTCGATGACAATTAGAAATGCCCACGCATTACCTCACAATAGATCTTACCTTGACAATGCTGTTGCCTCACGAATAATGTCACCCGACATCGGAGCAGCAGTTGAGTGGAGGGGAGGGAGTGAGGTCAGTGTTGAGCTTTCAGGCCAAGCGGGAGTTGTTGATGCAAGTGGCGCCGAGGTATCGCGACGCTGACGCCAGTCAGAAGTCGCGCATCCTGGACGAGTTTGTGGCGGCCACAGGCTATGCTCGCAAGTATGCGATTCGGCTGCTTGCGAATGAAGCGGTGCCCACGCCGGCACCAATCACACGTGCGCGAGCGCGGCGGTCCGGCGGCGAGGTCCAGGAGGCGCTGCGCATCGCCTGGGCGACGGCCAATTGCATCTGCGCCAAACGCCTGGTGCCGTTCCTCGCCGAACTGGTGCCCGCCTTGGAGCGCCACGGGCACCTGCAGGTCAGCGACGAGACGCGCGCCCAGCTGTTGGCGATCAGCCCGGCGACGGCGGATCGACTCCTGCGGCGCTATCGGGAGGGTGACACGCCGCGCGGCCTGAGTACGACCAAGGCGGGGACGCTGCTGAAACATCAGGTGCCGGTGCGCACGTTCGCCGATTGGAATGATGTGACCCCAGGCTTTCTGGAAGCCGATCTGGTGGCGCACTGCGGGACGAGCGTCGAGGGCTCCTGCCTCTATACGCTCGTGCTCACGGATGTGGCCACGGGGTGGACCGAATGTCTGGCGCGGCTGGTCCGGAGCCGCGAGGCCGTCATCGAGGCGCTTGAGCGTGGACGGCAGCTCTTGCCATTTGCACTGTTGGGACTGGATACCGACAACGGCAGCGAGTTCCTCAACAACGAGTTGCGAGCCTACTGTGAGCGCGAGCAGATCACCTTCACCCGTGGGCGGGCCTATCGCAAGAATGACCAGTGTTACGTCGAGCAGAAGAATGGCTCCATCGTGCGCCAACTGGTCGGCTATGACCGCTGTGAAGGCGAGCGCGCCTACCGCCAATTGACCGAGTTGTACCGGGCCGTGCGCTTGTACGTGAATTTCTTCCAACCCTCAATGAAGTTACACACCAAGCGGCGCGAAGGCAGTCCCGTGCGTCGCACCTATGCCGCGGCGCAAACACCCTTCCAACGGCTCCAACAAGCCAAGATTCTGACGACCGAGCAGGAAGAACGATTAACGGCCATCTCTCAAGCGCTCGATCCGGTGCGCTTGCGGCGGCAACTCCACCCCTTACAGGATGCCCTCTGGCAGCACGCGGTCGTCACGCCGTCCGCAAGCGAGCCGGCCAGGCTGGCCCAAGACCTCGTAGCTCCGGTCGCATTTCGGGTGCAGGACTGCGGGTTGAGTGACGCGTCAACGCGAGCGAGTCAGAGGTCGAACAAGGATGCGGCAGCTCAGGCTGAGTCACCTGAGGGCCGGTTGAAGCGCAAATACCACCGCACCACGAAGCCCCAGGAGCCGCGCTGGTGGCGCACCCGCCAAGATCCCTTCGCGGACGTCTGGGACGACGTGTGTCAGTGGCTGGCCGCCAGACCCGAGCGAACCGCGAAATCGGTCCTGGAGGAACTTCAACAGCGCTACCCCGATCAGTTCCCCGACGGGCAACTCCGCACCCTCCAACGCCGGGTCCAGGGCTGGCGGGCGACCACCCTCCTGACCTTTGACACGCACTGGATCGAGGAAGAGCTGCTGCGTGGACAAACCCTTCCCAGACCGCTCCAAGCGGTGGAAGGTGTCGTCATTGAGATGGAAGCGCCCGAGGTGAGACCAGCCTCGCAGCTGAAGAAGGCGTAACGATCGTTTCGCAAGGCGCCCTCCCCCGGCTGCCAGTCTAGCACGGTGCTCGGGCGCGTCAAGCCGTCGCTCCGCGAGGCTTGACCCGCCCTGCGCGCCGTGCTGCTCTCTCGCCGAGGGGGAGGGCGCCCAAAAATGCGCATTGGGGGGAGCCAAACCAGACCAGCCATCGTGCATGCGCCATGCCGGCTCGCAGCGTAGGGTAAGATTTCTCGTGAGGCAAGATTCGGCTCAGGGTAAGATTCTTGAGTGAGGCAATACGCTGTCCAAATCTAGTTGTCGTTTGACGTGATGGTGATGATCTTGGCGAAACTGGCCGGCGAGCAGACGATGAGCGGGATCGCCCAGTGGGCGCGGCGGCGGCGCGCGTGGCTCGGCGAGGGGTTGAAACTATCGCGCCCAACGTTGCCATGCGCGAACAGCTCCACGTTGATCAGGGATCAGGGTGAGGTGGAGGAACTGAACACCGTCTGGGTGATCATTTCGCGCCCACGCCGCCGCCATCGAGTGGGCCGGCCAGCTCTCCAGGCGACGCGGTTGGGCGCGGGGGTCGCCACCTGGCGCTGGATGGCAAAACGCGGCGAGGGACGCGGGCTCCAGGAGCCGGGTCGCGGAGGGCGCGGCCCCCGCTTGGGCTCGCTGACGTGACCCATGGGCTGATGCTGGCTCACGAGGCGGTCGCTCCCCAGCACGATGAACGGCGCGTGGCGGTCGCCCTGATCAAACCACAGGACCGGCGGGGCGCGCTCCTGCCGGCCGCTGCCCTCCCTCCGCAGCGCACGTGGCGGCGTCAAGACCCAGCCCAACGGGCTGATTCTCGCTTGATCGCCAAGAAGAATCAACCCGGCCTGTGGGCCGATATCGCCTGGCTCTTCGCAGCCCCCACGCCCCCCTGGATTGAAGCGCGCGGCGCCACCACGATCGACCAAGGTCATGGTCGGATGGAGGTCCGTCGGCGGCGCGCCAGCCCGGCACTGGCCGACGCTTTCGCCGATCAGGGGACCGAGCTGGCCCCAGGCTTGCAGATTGAGCGCTCGATTACGCGTGCTGGCACGCGCCCCCACGCCCTCGCCTCCGGCCTCACCCGCCTCCCGGCCCAAGCTGCCGGTCCCGACGACCTCCTGGCCTGTGGGCGCGCCCATTGGCAGCTCGAACACCGCGTCCACTGGCGCCGCGATGTCACCTTGCGCCAGGACTCAAGTCGGCTGCGTCATGGTCGAGCCCCTCAACTCCTCGTCACGCTCAACAACGCCGCCATGACCTTGATGGATCGCCTCGGGGCGGCCAACGTCCCCGCCACAATGCGCGAGTTCAATGCCCGTCCTGCCGCTGCCCTCTCGCTTCTCTTTGCGGCTCGCTGACTTTGGAGAGGCCCTGCCCAAGCGTATAAAGGGATTGACAGGTCAGTCATTTCCCGATACTATAGCGAGCGTACACCGATCGATTGTCGATTGTTATCCTATTTCTCGTAAGCTGGGCAAGTACGTGCCTTTCCACTCAGCCGTCCTTAGCCCTTAATACGGTGGAGCGGTCTTGTGTCAGCGCAGCCTGGTGGTTTTAAGTTACGACGAGAGCTAATCCAAGATGAAATTCTCGAGCAGCTCCGAAAATCTATTGTGGCTGGTAGTTTTCGACCTGGAGAGCGGCTCAATGAGGCAAGCCTCTGTGAGCAATTTGGGGTCAGCCGGGCCCCTGTACGGGAAGCGTTGAAGCAACTTGTGGCGGAAGGGCTTCTGGTCAAGATTCCGCATAAAGGCTGTTTCGTCGTGGAACTGACGGCCAAGGATATTCGAGAGATTTACAGCCTCCGGCATGCACTTGAGATACTGGCTGTCAAGCTCGTGGTCGAGAATGTGGTGCCTGAACAACTGGAGCCGCTCAGGATGATTCTCACAGAAATGAAGGCGTCCATAGATCAACGGGATACCTGGAGAACTGTCGATCTGGACATGCGCTTCCACGAAACGCTATGCCTACTCAGTGGTCATTCACGGCTCCATAGGGTTTGGTCGCACATAAGTAGCCAACTCCGAGGCTTTTTTGCGGTGGCAGACCGTTTATACGAGCAAAACCAGTTGGTCGAGCGGCATCAGGCACTGATTGATGCGATTGAGAGTGGCGACAAGGAGCGTGCGATACGCACGATCGAAAAGCATATCGTTGACTCGGCCGAGCATGTGATCCGCACTACGATTACCAGTACAGCTTTCCCTCCAGAGGAGAATGCCTAGTTTGCGGAGAGCGCGTGTGGGGCTTTCTGACTCAAGTAAGACGGGGTGGGTTCCTCGCGACTCGCATGTATAGTGGCCTCTCCCCGTGTATTTGGCACGTTGGTGCGGCCCCTACATCATCACCGTTTCCAAAGAAGGATGCTCCGTGAGCGCTGACTACACGCTCACGTAAAAGTGAATGGAGGTGGCGAAATGCGTAAGCTTCTTTTCGTGCTCGTGGTGGTATCGAGTGTCATCCTCTCTGCGTGCACTACCACTGCGACCCCAGCTAGCGTAGCAGAACGTACGCCCGAGGTCGGAAAGGAGAGCACTGCGGAGGTCGTACAGGCAACTACAGAACCCGTGGAAGAGCCAACCACGAAGCCCGAGGAAGAGGCAACCACGGAGCCAACTGGCGCCCAAGAGCTAGTGATCGGAATCAGTGCGCTCTCCCCCAGCCTTGATGCTGGAGTGGCTTGTACGATGCTCTCGTGGAGCATGCTTCGCTTCATCAACGATCCCCTCGTATACACAGATTGGGACATGCAGACGATTCGTCCCTGGCTCGCCGAGAGTTGGAAGCAACTGGACGAACGCACGTGGCAGTTCAAGCTCCGGAAAGGTGTTACCTTCCATAACGGTGAGCCCGTCGATGCAGAAGCCGTCCGCTATAGTCTCCTCCGGTATCAAGAGAAGCAGCTGTGCATGAGTTTCCATCTCGGAAAAACGTTCATCGAAGATGTAGAAATAGTCGATCCGTATACCGTCAACATCATTACCACTGAGCCCATGTGGACGGTTCTCGATACCTTGACCTTCATTGATATTCTACCCCCAAAGGCAGCAGAGTCTGAGGAGTTCGCAACGCATCCTGTTGGCTCGGGGCCATACCGCGTTGTCTCCTACACACCGCAAGAGCAGCTCGTTCTGGAGCGAAACGACGAGTACTGGGCTTACGATCCAAAGTACGAACGCGTCGTCATTCGGATCATCGCGGAGGAATCGACGCGTGCTGCTGCCCTAGAGGCTGGCGAGGTCCAGCTTATCAATCTTGTTCCGGTCGATTCCATAGAGCGCCTGGACGCGTTGCCGAACGTGTCGGTTCGAACGGTACCATCGAACCGGCCCATCTCCGTCGGGGTCAACATGGCAAAAGATACCCCATTCTCGCGGGACGTCCGTCTGCGCCAGGCGATCGCCTATGGGATCGATCGGGAGGCAATCGCGGAAACGATCCTCGGCGGCGTCGCGCAACCTTTGCCGAATTATGCTATACCGCCGGCGCTCAAGTACGCCGTAGAGATGCCCTCCTATGCATACGATCCAGAGCGTGCCCGCGAGCTGGTCGCTGAGGCTGGTTTCAAGGATGGGATATCCTGTGTCTTCGGGTCCCCCCTGGGCAGCTACTTGAAGGATAGGGAGGTTGGCCAGGTACTCGTAGAGCAACTGAGGAACATCGGAATCGACTGCGAACTGGTCCAGGCAGAGTCGGGAATCTTCATCCCAGAGGCCAGGAAGGGAGCGGATTCCCAGTACGATCTGACATTCTTGTCGCTCTCCCCCGCCTCGCTGGGCATTGATTATGCCCTCTCCGTTCTCTACACCCAGGACCCTTACATTGGAGTCAGCAACGAGGAAGTGAGCAAGCCGTGGGAGGAAGCACGCCACACCTTTGATGAAGGGAAACGAGCGGAACTCTACCGAACGGCTCAGGAAGCGGCCTGGAAGTGGCTCCCTCTGATACACGTCTATCAACAACCGGAGTTGCACGCGGCCGTAGACTCACTCGATTTTGAAGCCCGCCCGGATGAGTGGATGTATCTCAAGGACCGATTCGCCATCACCAAGTAGGGATGCTTCGAGAACCGACGTCTCAAGGTTGGTAGCGCGGCGATGACCGCTCTGCGGAGCGGAATGGAAGAAGGATCACAGGTGTCCTGAGGAGTCCCGGTACGTCCAGTTCGCGCACGCAATTCCTTGCGGTCGCATTGTGGCCGGACCACGACCTTCAGTCTCCCTCAGGACACCTACCAGGATCACATAATCTCAACAACTTGCTGGTTTGAGGCAGGTGAAGCAGCAGACCCTCGCTCGCCATGACCGTGGCGACTTTGCGCCGCAGTGGATCACGGCTTCATTCGATCCCAGGGGTCAGTGAGAACGAACACACAACAAGGGAAATCAAAGACGACGCGGAGGAGATCTGCCTTATGAGTCAGCCGCACGTTACGCCAGAAGTAGTGACCCTACTAGCGAAGGTCGCTGATCTGCCGGTGCCTGAATCCTCCCGTCTGTCCCTTGCGCGAGCTCTGGAGGAGCATCTGATAGCTATCAGGCGCTTCGCTCTCCCCGCCTCCACGGAGGTACAGCCAGAGCTGACGTTCGATCCTCGCTGGGACACTTCCAAGTAGGGAGGGCTGGCACTGTGTCTTCTCAGCTTTATGCATTAACCATCGCCGAGGCAATGACCCTGCTACGCCAGAGAGAGGTATCCCCAGTCGAACTCCTGGACTCGGTACTCCAACGACTCGAGGAGACAGAGGATAGAGTCCATGCGTATACGGTGGTTACGAAAGAGAGCGCCTATCCTGCTGCCGAGCAGGCGGAAAGAGAGATTGCTAAAGGGGAGTCAAAAGGACCCTTACACGGAATCCCTCTAGCTCTCAAGGATCTGCTGTATACGGCTGGAGTCCCGACAGAGGCTGGTTCCAAAGTTCTGGCTGGCTTCATACCCCCGTACGATTCGACGGTGACCACCCGCTTGAAAGAGAGTGGAGCCATTCTCATCGGGAAAACGGTAACGCAGGAGTTCGCGTATGGGATGAACATCCCGTCCACACGCAATCCCTGGAATCTAGAGCGCTGGCCCGGCGGGTCCAGCGCCGGGTCGGCGGTGGCGGTGGCGGTCGATTCCGCGATGGGAGCCATAGGCACCGATACGGGAGGGTCCATCCGCGTTCCAAGCTCGCTGAATGGGGTTGTGGGTCTCAAGCCTACCTTTGGGCGAGTGTCGAAGCACGGGGTTATTCCCATGAGTACAACAATGGATCATTGCGGGCCCATCACCAAGACGGTAGAAGATGCTGCCTTATTGATGAATGTGATAGCCGGCTACGACCCACATGATACGACCAGTTTGAATGTGCCAGTTCCGGATTTTACGGATGGTCTAGACAGAGGAATTGCGGGCCTGAGGCTGGGTGTTGAGCGCAACCATTTTTTCTATTCCGAGGTCCTTCCCGCGGTACGCCGGGCTGTTGAGTCCGCGCTGAGTGTCCTGGAAAGCCAGGGAGCTACATTAGTAGATGTCGAGATCCCCTATCTCGAGTATGCCCCGCATGCAGGCTTGACACTCATCATGGTTGATACCAGTTCGTATCATCAGGCATGGCTGCGTGAACGACCCGAGGAGTATGATCCGCGCACCCGCTTTATGCTCGAGGTCGGGGAGTTCATTCTTGCCACCGATTACCTCCGTGCGTTGCAGGTGCGCAAGCTGTTCAAAGGCGCGATGAAAGAGGTTTTCGATACGCACCGGCTCGATGCGTTGGTGACACCGACAATTCCCATTACGACGGTTCCAGTTAATGAGATGTCGGTCACGATAATTGATATGGAAGATGATGGGGAAACGATTCTTCCGGCTCTAGTCCACCATTGCACGCCGTTTAATCTATCGGGTCAGCCAGCGCTCACACTTCCATGCGGCTTTGATGATAACCGGCTTCCCATTGGTCTCCAGATTGTGGGACGACCTTTCGACGAACCGACGGTCCTGCGTATTGGGTATACCTACGAGTCCGCAACATCCTGGCACCGTGAGGCACCGCCTATCTAACTCCCTTTTTACACGCCAGCCCACGGGCTGACGAATCAGGAATGGGCAAGACGGATAGAGTGGGCGCAACAAGGCCTACCGGTGCCGAGAGCACGTCTGCGCCCATCCTCACAAGGCATCAGCCATTTCGAGGTTCTTCCCGCAACCAAGATCGAATCTCTGGACATCCAACTCCTTGTGACCGTAGAAGCCGGGTGAACGCCAGCTTTGCTACCTGGTCAGATCGTGGGGGTGACGCATGAAAGTGGACGCTGTATCCTTGGAAATCTTACTGAGTCGTCTCACGGCGCTGATGGACGAGGCGGCTGCCAGTTTGACGCAGGCTTCTTTTTCGACGGTGGTCAGGGATGCCCATGATTACGCCTTGATCCTCATGTCCCCAAAAGGGGAGGTCATCGCAGAGAATTCATATGGGCTGGTCGCCTTTGTCACCACCATGCCTGCCGTCATGAAGAATCTCTTGAAGCAGTTCCCCGCTGAATCATGGTCGCCCGATGATGCGGTCATCACGAATGATCCCTGGTTAGGCGTTGGGCATGTACTCGATCTGGCAATGGCGACACCAATCTTCTACAAGAACTCGCTGGTCGCTTTCCAGGGCTCCATCGTTCACGTTCCGGATATCGGAGGAGTCGTGTGGTCGGCCGACTCTCGTGATGTCTTCGAGGAGGGTATCCTGATTCCTCCTCTGAAGGCCTTCAGACAGGGCCAACCGGATGAGACCTTGTTCCGCCTGCTCGAGGCCAACAATCGCCTCCCAGACCAATTCATGGGCGACCTCTACGCTCGCCTTGCTGCCGCCGAAACCTGCCGAACCGGTCTTCTGGAGATCCTGGAGGACGAAGGGATTGACGACCTGGCCCAGGCATGCAGCGCGATGTTTGAGTTGAGTGAGGCGACTATGCGGCGGGCGATCTCGGCATGCGAGGATGGCGTGTATCGAGCCCAAGTCGAAATGGATGGGGTCAATTCACCATTGACTATTGCCGTCACGATCCAGATCGAGGGCTCGGAAATCTCTGTCGACTTTAGTGGTACTTCGGCCCAGGTGCCTGCGGCCATCAATGTCTGTCCTATAGAGACACAGGCGCTCGCCATGTACCCGTTGAAATGCGCGCTGGATCCCGAGAGCCCGCGCACTGAAGGCTCTTACCGGCCAATCTCCGTCACCGCTCCGAAAGGAACGCTGTTAAATCCGACCTTCCCGGCGGCGATGAATGCCCGGCAGATAACCTCTCATTACGTGAATGCCGCGATTTTCAAGGCCCTGGCCCCTGTGATACCGGACCGGGTTATCGCTCACAGTGGTAGCCCGCATATGCAGGTTGTATTCTCGGGCGAGACAGAACAGGGCGCGCCCTTCACTGCTCTGATCTTTGATCATCCAGGAATGGGAGCGCGCCCCACACAGGATGGACTGACTGCGACCCACTTTCCAGGCAATGTCGCTACCAATTCGGTCGAGATCATCGAGGCGACGACGCCTCTTCAGATCGTACGCCGTGACATTGCTGGTGACTCAGGGGGGGCCGGACGCTACCGGGGTGGATGCGGGCTCGATATTGCCATACAGGTTGCCACTGACACGCCCGTCGTCGCATCCGTCCTGGGAGATAGGATAACGCACCCGGCCGAAGGACTCTTTGGCGGGCTTGCCGGAGCACCTGCCGCAATCTCTGTGAATGGAGTCCCGGCACCCACCAAGAGTCGCATGATCGTGCAACCTGGGGATGTCGTTGAATACCGAGAGGCTGGTGGCGGAGGCTATGGGCCGCCAACGGAACGCTCGCGCGAGATGCTCTTATCGGATCTCCGCAACGGTTACGTGAGCCCGGGGTCAGCAATTCGATACTATGTGCTGAGCGAAGACGACGTGCAGGGCATCATACAAGTGCAGGGGAGGGGGGAGTAATGAGAACGGTCATTCGAGGTGGAACACTCATTGACGGTACAGGGCGTGCCCCCGTCGAGAATGGCAATCTCCTGATCGACGACAATCGCATCCAGAGGGTTGATACCGCGCGCGATGGTTTCAGCCAGGAGGCAGTGGATCGCGTGATAGACGCCTCCGGCCAGTACATCGTGCCGGGGATTATCAATTGTCACGACCACCTGGAAGATCGCCGTAGCTACGGGCCATGGCAGGAAAGAATTACACGACCTCGAGAGATCATGCTCCTCTCCGCAGTGCGAGCAGCACTCGTGAGTCTACAGGAGGGGATTACAACTGTTAGGGACGCAGGGGGATTCAGTTCTCGCTACCTCAAACATGCACTTGAACTGGGTCTGATTCTGGGACCGCGCTTCAAAACCTGCATTCGTCCGATTTCGCAGAGTGGCGGTCACGGTGTGCCGCTCTCAGTTGAGGCCGATGGTCCGGATGAGGTACGCAAGACTGCCCGGAAACTGCTCTACGCGGGGGCAGACTTCATAAAATGTATGGCGAGCGGCAGCGTGGCGCAGGCAACCGCGAAACGGCGGCCAGGCCCCCAACTGTCAGTGCCCGAGATGCGAGCTGCCTTCGAGGAGGCGCACAAAGTGGGACGGCCGACGACAGTCCACGCGCATTTGCCCGAAGCTATTGAGGCGGCAATCGAAGCGGGAGTGGATGCCATCGAGCATGGATTGTTTATCGACCGGCCGACCGCTGATCTGATGGCAAAGCAGGGCATCTATCTCGTCACCACGCTCGGTGAACCGAAGGTGAGTGCTCAAGAAGGCCGTGAATGGCGCAGACCAGCTATCCAAGTGGAGCGTGCCGGCAGTGTGACTGATGCAGTCCTGGATAATTTTCGGCACGCCATTGAAGCGGGAGTCAAGATAGCAATCGGCACCGACGTCATGGGACAGATCGTGTACGAGATGAAGCTCATGGCTGAATGTGGTATGTCCCCCATGGACGTTATTGTCTCTGCTACGCGCCGGGGCGCTGAAATCCTCAACCTGGAACACGAGATTGGCACCCTTGAAGCAGGTAAGGCTGCCGACATATTGATCCTGGCACACGACCCGTTGCAGGACCTGGAGGCGTATTCGCAGGTCAAGTTGGTTATCAAGGATGGTAAAGTCATCGATCCTGCTGCCCTAGAGCAACTTGTTGGCGAGCCACTCAGAGGCTACCTGGTCGACCACGGCCGACTGCTCGCCCCACGCGAATTTCCTGTCTAGGGAGCCGATCATGACCGACATGAAACGTAGAGGAAGGGCGTCCCTGCAAGGATTGCGAGTAGGGGTAGACGTCGGAGGAACGTTCACGGATGCCATCCTACTCGCGGGTGAGAAGCTGGCTGTTGCGAAGGTACCAACTACGCCTCACGATCCATCGGAAGGCATCTTCCAGGCAATCGAGCAGATGCTAGCCTCTGTGGGGGGCCAGTGGCGAGACATCACGCAGATCGTGCATGCGACCACTCTCGCCGTAAACGCCATCACGGAACGGCGTGGCGCTCTCACTGCCCTCCTTGCGACCGAAGGATTCCGCGATGTCCTAGAGATCGGGGAGTCGCGTCGTTATGATCGATACGATCTCTTCCTCACCAAGCCCCCAACCCTGGTCCCCCGCTATCTTCGACTGGGCGTTGCGGAGAGGGTAGGTGCCGAAGGATGTGTCAGGCAACCCCTGGATCAAGAACAACTCCGAAATCTCATTATCGCGCTGAGAGCGTCCGGCGTTGAGTCAGTAGCGATCTGCCTTCTGCATTCCTATCGCAACCGCCAGCACGAGGATGAGATTCAGGCCTGTCTGGCACAGGAACTCCCGGAGGTGGAGGTCTCCCTTTCCGCCGACGTCGATCCGAATATTGGAGAATACATTCGATGCTCGACTACGGTGTGCAACGCGTACGTCAAACCACTTGTAAAGCGCTACCTGACGAACTTGCGGAACGGCTTCACTGAGCGGGGAGTCGAAGCAGATCCCTACCTCATGCTGGCTCACGGCGGCCTCGGGCAATGGTCAACGGGTATGGAGCGCCCCATTCGCCTGTTGGAGTCAGGACCAGCCGCGGGCGCGGTCGCAAGCAGTTGGCGCGGGATGGCAATTGACCTCCTCGATCTGGTCAGCTTCGACATGGGTGGGACAACGGCAAAGATCTGCCTATTAAGTGACGGCAAACCCTCGAGAACCGACATTTTCGAGGTGGCTAGAGAGCACCGTTTCAAGAGAGGGAGTGGCCTGCCGGTACGGATGCCGACCATCGAGTTGCTCGAGATAGGCGCAGGTGGAGGAAGCATTGCCCGCCTGAACACGGCTGGGCTGTTGAAAGTGGGGCCTCAGAGTGCGGGCGCCGTGCCTGGTCCAGCCTGTTACGGTCGGGGAGGTACGGAACCGACTGTTACTGATGCCCACGTCGTTCTGGGCCTGATTGGAGCGACAAGCTTTCTCGGCGGTTCCATGCCCCTGGACGCGGCCGCGGCCGCGGCTGCTATCGAATCCAACATTGCGCGACCTCTCGGAATATCTACGGTCGAAGCAGCGTTAGGCATCTATGAAGTCGTAAACAATAACATGGCCCTGGCTATCAGGCTTCATCTAACCGAGCGTGGAAAGGATCCAAGGCATTTCACTCTTATGGCCTTTGGTGGGGCCGGTCCCGTGCACGCCTATGAAATTGCGCGCCAGCTCAAGCTCCAGCACGTCGTTGTACCCCCCAGTGCCGGCGTCGAATCGGCGTTCGGCTTACTGGCCGCAGCGCCCGCCGCAGAATCCGTTCGAACTTACTGGACGAGGTTGGACGAGTTGCCTGCCGAGGAGGTCCGAAACCACCTGGTTACGCTGGCCAACGAAGGAATCAATCTGTTAGAGGGTATCGGGAGTGCCCGGGACGACATTGCGATCACCTATAGTGCAGACATGCGCTTCGAGGGGCAAGGGCACGAGCTGCAAGTAGCGATCACCCTGGACGAGTTGACGAACTTCGATGCTGCTACTATTCGCGATCGTTTCTTCCATATCTACGAGACCCAGTATAGACAACTGCCGCCCACAGATCACCTTTCCGTCGAGATTCGCAGGCTCCGGGTTCGCGTTTCCGTCACCACGGACAATCCACTCTCTGTACGAGAAGTGGGTCTATCCCCCGCACCCGCTGCGCGCAGGGAGCAGTCTCGCCCCGTTTATTTTCCGGAGGTTGGTAGAGCTGTCGACACTCCGGTGCTCCATCGCTCCGCTCTGAGTCCGGGTACGCGTCGAGCGGGGCCTGTCGTAGTCGAGGAGGCGGAGTCGACGACGGTGATTGGGCCATCCGCATCCATGGAGATCGACCCCCTCGGGAATCTACATGTCTATCTGGAGAATAGGGATGAACAACGAACGCCAGGTTCATGATAGCCCATTCAATGACTGGGCATTACGAGATCTCAAAGGCAGCTTACCACGCAACGTCACCATCAACGATTGCACCCTGCGAGAGGCGCAACAGTGGCCGGGGATTGAGTTCGGCGTGGAAGACAAGATCCGGTTCGGTCGCGTGCTGGCTGAGGCTGGCGTTCCTCAGATTCAGGTCGGGTATCCTGGCAGATCACCTGCGGACTGTCAGGTTGCTACGGTGTTGGCCGCTGAAACACCGCTCCAGATCGAGTCCGTCATCCTCGCCTACTATCCGGACTGGAAAACTGACTTGAAAACCTCCCGTACGTCGGGGTGCCAGATCCTCAACGTGGTGCTCGCGACATCGGATTACCGGCTCAACTACGTGCTGGACATCACCCGCGACGACTTATTGGCGCAAGTCGCGGCCGTGGTGTCCGCGTGCGCCGATACAAACGCGGTCGTGGCGTTTACCGCCGCAGATGGCACACGGACAGACTTCTCATTCCTGATGGATGTACTTGGGACCGCGGAAGCGCATGGAGCTACCCGGCTCTACGTCGCCGACACCGTCGGGGCCGCTATTCCGGGTGGGGTACGATCGCTCTTTCAGGCAATAGCCCGGGAGACGTCCGCACGCCTCGGGGCCCATTTTCATAATGATCTTGGCCTCGCGCTCGCCAATTGCCTGACCGCGGTCGAGGCCGGCGCCACAATCGTCGACGTTACGCTCGATGGCATAGGAGACCGTTCTGGCAACCCTTCACTCGACGAGGTAAGCGTTGTACTGGAGTTGTTGTACGACGTGTCTACTGGGATCGATCTGAAACAGTTGGTGCCGATTGCAGACATGTATCGAGAGTTTACAGGCGTTCCACCGGGACCCACCAAGCCGCTAACCGGTCTGACGTCATTCTCTTACAAGTTGGACAGCCACGTGGACGCTGTCATGAAACATTCTTCTGTGTTCGAGCCTATTTCCCCGACGCTCATTGGCGCCAAGAGGCAGATCGTAATAGGCGCATACAGCGGGACCCGGGCGCTCGAGTACAAGCTCAAAGAGCTACAAATTCCCTACCACGCTGATCAGTTAGGGCTCATGTTGGAGAAAACTGTCACTATGGCGCAACGGCTGGGTCGTGCGCTGACCGATACGGAGTTGAGAGAGATTCTGGGGGGCGCTCTGCCAGACCCAAGGGGGGGAAATCCTTAGGGTCTCTGGACGCGCA
This sequence comes from Ardenticatenaceae bacterium, assembly GCA_027493995.1. Taxonomy (GTDB): domain Bacteria; phylum Chloroflexota; class Anaerolineae; order Ardenticatenales; family Ardenticatenaceae; genus DOUV01. Next base: position 4,948,644 of record JAOSJS010000001.1, read on the forward strand.
TCTGACCGCGACCCGCAGGTGCGGCCTTCCTCTCCAATTGGCATGACAGCAGAAGGATCGAGAGATGGATGAACTTATCGAAATTGGGCCGATCCAGGCGTATCCCAATGCTATTACGACTGCCGCGTGGCCTCTCATCGAACTCAACGATGGAGCAAAGGTCGAGGTCCCCCTGGCAGTCGTTCGTGGCGCCGAACCGGGGTCCACCTTGTGGGTCATTACAGGCGTCCATGGGAACGAGTACGTTGGGCTCGGGGCCCTCCACCGCCTTCTCAAGTCAGTCACCCCGACTGATTTAAGAGGCACACTGGTGATCATTCCTATGGTCAATGTTGTCGCCTATCGGCTTCGAGCGCGAAGTGCTTCTATCGATGGCATGGACATGAACCGGATCTGGCCGGGTGCCCCTCTACCGCAAGCGGTACACCTATTCGCGCACTCCGAAATCGTCGTCTCTAGAGTGATAAAACCGATTCTCGAAACGGCCGATTTCATGATCGATTGCCATGACGGGAGTGATATTGCGATTTGTGCCCCCTATGTCGCCTTCTCTACTGGAAGAAATGAGGAGGAAACACAACTGCTTCGGGATGCGGCAGTCGCAACCGGATTTCCAATCATCTGGGAGCAAAGTGCTGATTTCATCGCGCAGCAACAACCTCAGACGTCTCATCTTACGCTCACGAGAAACGGCGTTCCAGCAGTGCTGCTAGAAGCGGGCGGGAAAGGGGAACACGAATCAGGAGTTCAAAGGATGTACTTGGCGATTCGAGGCATCATGGACTTTCTCGGGATGATGCCGGCGGAGCACGAGGCGCGCTCCGAGGAGCGGTTCTGGGTGAAGGAGGCACTCTGGCTGCGGGCCGAGGGCGGGGGCTTTTTCTCGCCGGCCGTGCCCGTCCTCTCTCGAGTCGAGGCGGGGCAGCACCTCTCGTCGATTACCGATTTTTTTGGGACGACGAGGGATGAAATCACTAGTCCCTATAACGCCATTGTTATGACACAACGTGATTATGGTCCGGTGAACGAAGGCGAGTTCATCTGCGAACTTGCCAGGCTCTGAGCGTGCAAGTAGTCTACAGAAAACTCATTTAATGGGGGTAAGAAGGTTCATCTGCGAACTTGCCAGGCTCTGAGCGTGCAAGAGGCCGTGCCGGACGACATTCTCTCGATTCGAGGCAGACACGCTATGGCTCTCGAAGTGGCGATTGATATTGGCGGAACATTTACCGATGTGGTTCTCCTTCATGGCGAGCAAAGACGCCTCGTTTCGACCAAGGTGTTGAGTACTCCTGCTGATCCATCGATTTCGGCCCTTCAAGGTTTGGAGAAAGTACTGGATGCTGGAGCATGCAGGGGAGAGGATATCAACGTTGTCGTACACGCGACGACGCTGGTCTCGAATGCACTGCTCGAAGCACGCGGCGCCAAAACCGCCGTGGTGACGACGCGTGGCTTTCGAGATGTGCTCGAAATTGCCAGAGAGCACCGATTCGATCTCTACGATCTCTTCCTCGAGCATCCACGGCCATTAGTTCCACGTCACCGCAGGCTGGAGATATCCGAAAGGATCGATAATCGAGGACAAATAGTGTCGCCGCTGAAGCTGGAGGAGATCGAGCAGATCTCCCAATACTTCCTCCAAACCGGGGTCGAGAGCATCGCGATATGCCTGTTGCACTCCTACGTGAACAATTCGCATGAGCAGATGGTGGCACAGGTGCTCCGCGAGCTGATTCCTGGATGCTTCGTCACGATCTCATCCGATATTTCCTCCGAGATAGGCGAGTATGAGCGATTCTCGACAACCGTTGCAAATAGCTATGTGGGCCCGCTCATTCGAAAGTATCTTGATAAGCTTGCGGGGAAACTCAACGCGTTGCGTTTTTCTGGTGACCTGTACCTCATGCAGTCTGGCGGGGGGTTACTGGATGTACCCTCAATTCAGCGTCAGCCCATCAGACTCGCCGAATCAGGGCCGGCGGCTGGAGTACTCGGCGCAGGGTTCTGGGCAAACACGAAAGGGCTCGCGCGAGCTTTGTCGTTCGACATGGGGGGAACCACCGCAAAGATCTCCTTCCTGGATGATGGGCAGCCAAGGCAGACCGATCAATTCGAGGTGGCTCGTTCATACCAATACAAGCGAGGGAGCGGCTATCCGATCAAGTTGCCCACTGTCGACCTGATCGAGATTGGGGCAGGTGGGGGCAGTATCGCATGGCTTGATCGGGCGGGTCTCTTACGAGTCGGCCCGGAGAGCGCCGGCGCGGAGCCGGGCCCAGCGTGTTATGGCCAGGGCGGCACCCGTCCCACGGTCACTGACGCCGACGTGGCACTCGGCATTATCGACCCAGACTGCTTTGCAGGCGGGAGCATCGAGCTATACCCGGAGAATGCCTTCGCTGCCATCGAGGAGCACATTGCGCGCTCCATGGGAGTCTCGGTGGTCGAAGCAGCCTGGGGTATCAAGCGAGTCGTTGATGAGAGTATGGCGACCGCCGCGCAAGTATACCTTTCTGAGTTGGGACAGGACCCGCGCACTACGGCGCTTATCGCATACGGTGGCGCCGGGCCGGTGCACGCCTGCGCGCTCGCCCGAAGGCTGGGTGTTTCCAAGATTCTCATCCCTCCCCTGGCGAGCGTCGGGGCAAGTGTCGGGTTGCTGACCGCACCTCTCTCCCTCGAAGTTTCTCAGAGTTTCATCTCCAGACTCTCAGATCTGGACTCTTCCCAATTGAAGGCGGCTCTGTCGGAATTGGAGCGTCGAACCTGGAACGTGATCGCGAACATCAATCCTGCTTCCTCTACCTTTGTGAAGAAGCGCGCTTATCTGCGCTATCAGGGCCAATTCCACGATCTATCCATCGAATTAGAAGAGGGAGACCAGGCCCTCGAGCCAGAGAGCCTCAGGAACGCCTTCGAAGCATGTTACAAAAGAACCTATGGTCTTGTACACACCGGGTATGATATCAAATTGCAACGTCTTTCGGTCACCGCGTACAACCATTGGCACTCTCACGAAGAGATATTGAGCCTGATCGAGGAGCATACGCTGCGACGTGACGTTCTTGGTGATCCGCACAGAGATGGCCATCGCCTGGTCTACTACGGCCCTGAGGCAGGGTGGGTGAACGTGAAGACTCATAACCGTGCCATTCTCTCGCCGGGCTTCACAGCCAGAGGCCCGCTCATCATTGACGACGATGCCTCTACGATATTCATCGAAGACGGCGATGCAGTCGAAGTCGACAAGAATTCATGTATCGTCGTTGCGCGCTCTTCGTAGGAAAGTCACCATGACCCTGTCCGAAATTGATCTGAGTATTCTTAATCATCGCCTGGAAGCTATCGTCGAGAATCAGGCCGCCGTGCTGAAACAGAGTTCATTTAGCTCGATATTGAGCGATGCAGGCGATTTTTCGTGCGCCCTTTTCGACGAGGCCGCCCAGATGCTGGCGCAATCTGTTACAGGAACCCCTGGCCATTCTCACAGTATGGCTCTAGGAGTACGAGGGTTTCTGAGCAAGTATCCTCCCTCGACCCTGTCCCCCGGGGATGTCTTGATCAGCAATGATGCCTGGATGTTATCCGGTCACTCTTTAGATATAACAGTGGTAGTCCCGGTATTCCACCAGGGCAGAGTCGTTGCATACGCGGCGACGACCGCACACGCCGCCGATATCGGTGGCAGGATGTTCTCTGCTGAAGGAACGGAGATATATGAAGAGGGATTGCAGCTACCCGTTCTCAAGCTGTTCGATCGCAATCGCTTGAATGATGACCTGATCCAAATCATTCGGATGAATGTACGCGTGCCGGATCAGGTCATCGGTGACATTCTGGCTCAGGCGAGCGCGGGGCGGGCGACCGCTGCAAAGGTGGTAGAGCTGCTCAACGATTACAGAATTGACTCGCTCGGCACTATAGCCACCGATCTGATAGAGCGGGCTGAATGCGCGATGCGATCAGCCATCTCGGAACTCCCCGACGGAAGATACTCCTATGCTATCGAACTCGACGGCCTGGATGAACCGCTCCTGATCCAGTGTACGGTAACGATAGATGGCGAACGGATGATCATCGATTACTCCGGGACATCTGGCCAGACCACCCGCGGTATCAATTCGGTCTACAATTTTACAGCTGCATACGCCCATTACGGAGTACAATGCGTCTTAGCAATGGGGGGATTTGCCAACGAGGGCGCCTTCCGGCCCCTGGAAATCATCATACCTGAAGGGAGCTTGCTGAACGCTATCTATCCCGCGCCCGTGAATGCTCGACATTTGACCGTTCACTTCGCTGTCTTTGCGTTGCACGGAGCACTGCATAAGGCGGCCCCTGAAAGGGTTCCCGCCGAGAGCGCGGGCCCGATCGGTGCTTTTCAATTCGATGGTCGGAGCAAGGAAGGCAAACGGTGGACGTATATCTTCTTTGCTTCGGGTGGTATGGGTGCCAGGCCGTCAAAGGATGGCCTTGCCACAACCTTTTTTCCCAACAACGCATTGAACATACCAGTCGAGGTTGTAGAGTCTGACTCACCCGTGTTGATGGAATGTAAGGAGCTCATCTCAGACTCAGGGGGGCCAGGTCGATATCGTGGGGGACTGGGCCAGAGACTGGTGATGAGAGTTCGCGGCGACTCCCAGTCATATCTCTCATGCATGCTCGAGCGTCTCTCCCATCCTGCGACAGGCCTCCAGGGTGGAGGAACCGGTTCGACGACGCGCATCTTTACCAGTCGCAGGCCAACCCTGGATCCGAAGAGCCGGATCGAAATTCTCCCGGACGAGGTTATCACGGTAGAACTGCCCGGCGGGGGAGGCTTTGGGCTCCCCACGCACCGCGATCGGCACGTAGTTCTCGCAGATATACGGGAGGGATATATAACAGCTCAGGAGGCCTACGAACGCTTTGCCCTCCAGCGGAGTGACTGACAGACCCCCGTTCGAGCCAGTTGGGAGCCTTGAACTTGCTTGCACGCGGTATCGGGCATGGTGTCTCCTCTTTCGATGCTATCGACACCGTTCCTCTCAGCGCGGGTGCCGCTACGCGTAGCAACGGTGTCCCCGCGCTGCAGGGAGCAACTCGGGGTACGTACACTCACCAGTGAGGTATAACGATGCTGTCCAGGATGATCAAGGTTGGAACTGCAGTACACAAGCCCAGTTCAATAGTTCGAGGGACCGTCAAAGTAGCTGAGCTATGTGACGGTGCCGATTTGGACGTGCCAGTTTGCCTGCTATGTGGCAAAGAGCCTGGCCCGACGCTATGGCTCCTGAATGGTATCCACGGAAACGAATTCGTCGGCTTGAGGGCTATACAGAAGATCAAAGATTTCCACCGTTCTCTCGACTTCAAGGGCACGCTGGTTCTTGTCCCCATCGTCAACATCACTGCCTATCGCGCAAAGGCGCGTTCCTCCCCCCTGGACGGGTTGGATATGAACCGAATATGGCCGGGGAATTCCATAGATAGGGCCATCCATCTCTTCGCGCACAGTGAGTTGGTCGTCGACAGGATCGTCAAGGAGATCGTCGAGACAGGCGGTTTTGTAATTAGCATGCATGATGGGAGCACTATCGCGACGTGCGCGCCGTACGTAGGATACTTCCCTCATAAGGAGGGCGAGCTGGCTGAGCAGATGGCTCGTGCTGCAGCGGTGACAGGCTTTGAATTCGTGTGGGCGCGAAGTGCAGATTATCTGAGGCGGCAACAGCCAGGCACAGCGAATCAGATTCTCAGCGAACTAGGCATCCCGTCACTGCTTTTCGAGGCAGGGGGAGTGGGGGTGGCAGACGAGAGTGTCCAGGTGATCCTGAATGGCGTGCTCAATGTTATGCATGAACTCGGAATGACCTCTGAGCAAGCGAGCCAGCCTGTCAGACAGAAACATATCCAGGAAGCTCTCTGGCTCCGCGCGACACGAGGTGGGCTCTACATTCCTTTCTCTCCGGTAGCCCAGGCTACCAAGAGCGGTGAAGCACTGGGCGTAATTACCGACCTGTTTGGCGACGAACTCGCATCCATCGTCTCGCCGAACGCGGGTTGGGTTATCACCCAGCGAGGAATAGGACCGGTACACCAGGGGGAGTTTCTCGTCGAAATTGGACTTGCGCTGGAATAGCGCATGACTGTTGCGAGATTGGACCTGTCGAGTTCTGGAAAATGAGGATGCCGCCAGGGCCGCCTGATATACGAGGAGACATGAGATGCCATCGAATGTAAGCCTGCGATCGCTGTTGAACCAGAACAAGCTTGTCGTTGCTCCTGGGGCCTTCAATGCCTTGAGTGCTCGCCTGGTAGAGCATTGCGGCTTCGAGGCTGTCTGTATCACGGGATATGGAGTGGCGGCAACAGCCTTCGGCCTACCGGACCTTGGTCTCATTACGCTCACCGAGACGGTTGAAAGCGTGCAGAGAATTGTCGATGCCGTGACAATCCCGGTGCTTGCCGATGCAGATACGGGGTACGGTGATGCGGGGAACGTCACCCGGACTGTGCGGAAACTGGAAACAGCCGGGGTCAGTGGGTTATTCATCGAGGATCGGGCGGTACCGCGAACCCTCACGAGTCAGGGTGAGCCGCTTGTCTCAATAGAGGAGATGACGATCAAGATCCAGGCCGCGATTCAGGCTCGTCAATCGTCGGAGCTTGTACTCATTGCCCGCACGGACGGCCGTGTATTTGGGGAGCTGAGCGAAGCTATCGAACGAGCACACGCGTATGTGGAGAGCGGGGCCGATGCGATCTTTGTCGAACACCCGGAATCCGTCGAGGAGCTTCGAGAAATCAGAAGGCAGATCAAGGCACCTCTACTATTGAATGTGTGTGAAGGTTATAAGACGCCATTTCTTTCAATCCAAGAGGTGGAAGAACTTGGCTACGATCTCGTCATCTATCCGCTTTCAGCGCTATTGCACTCGACGGCAAGGATGATGGAGCTTCTCAAAACGCTACGTTCAACCGGCACGACGATGTCCCTTACCTCAGAGATGACCGAGGATGAACTCAATGAACTCATTCATTGGGATCGTTCAATGGCCGTGTATGAGCCGTATTATCGAGACAAACGCTGGTAGGGGATGACGTGGTGAGAATGGACGGTCGCTCCCGGTTGAGCGAGCCGCAATTGAAGAAGCTCGCGTGCACGACGCTGAAGCCCGTCCTGGACCGGACGCCGCGCTTCCTCAAGGGCGGGGAGGCGGCGCTCGACGCTACCCGCCAGGCCGGGGGAGCGGGGGGTGAGGCTCATCCGCCTCTGGGTGGTTGTGTGCTTGGCGCCGCATCGCTGCGAGATCACCCCGTCGCTTGAGCCGCCTGGCACGTTCGCGCCCGCGTGCGGCCGTGGCGCTGGCACTGGGGGCTGGCGCGCGACACCAATCTTCTGGGCGCCGGATTCTCTCCCAAGGGCGGGTTCGGTCTTCCGCTTGCCCCTGCTCAGCCATGATACCAGAGCGGGTCAAGCCCGACGAAGGAGCAATTTGACGCGACCGAGCACGGTGCTACCCTCCGCCGGTTGAGGGAGTTCATTGAAACCATCTCTGTGAATCATACCCATCTGGCTGCTCTGAGGAGACAATTCTTTGAGAGGCAAATCTCCGATACCCCCCAGTCTGGTGTTCGGGTTATTGATGATGCTTACCTTCGTGTTCATCGGCATTTTCGGCGGGATGCTTGCACCACACCCCCCCTTGGAGCAATCGTTGCGATACCGCTTACTACCGCCTGGTGCGACAACACCCCAGGGACAGTTCTACCTTCTGGGCACCGATCAACTTGGTCGCGACTTACTGAGCCGGATGCTCGTCGGCGCTCGCGTGTCGCTGATGATAGGACTATTCTCTGTGGTGCTCGCCGGGTTGGTTGGGACATTGCTGGGATTGTGGGCTGGATTTAGCGGCGGGATTGCATCTCAGATCTATATGCGACTCATTGATTTTCAGATGTCACTCCCGTTTGTCCTCCTTGCGCTGGCTATTGTAGGTATATTTGGACCCGGTCTATGGAAGGTTGTCATTGCTCTGACTGCGTGGGGTTGGGTCAGCTATGGCCGGCTCACGAAGGCTATAACCGAATCGTTGAGAGAGCGCGAGTTTATCATAGCGGCGAGGAGCATTGGTGCCACCAGGAGGCAACTGCTCTTTCGCCACATCCTTCCCAATGTAGCGCCGCCTCTCATCGTGCTGGCTTCCGTTCAGGTGGGCCGAATGATTATCGCGGGTGCGGGATTGGAATTCCTCGGACTCGGTGTTCCACCACCCGCTCCGAGTTGGGGAGCCATTCTGGCTGAAGGAAGGACTTATATGCGGGATGCCTGGTGGATTGTCACCCTGCCGGGGCTAGCGATCCTGTTCGTGGCGTTTGGAGCAAACTTCCTGGGAGATGGGCTGAGGGAGCTGATCGATCCCCGGCGCTTCCATTGAATGCCCATCTGACTTTGCCGAAATGGATCGATTTTCGCCTCGTTTTGCTTCGATCCTGCTGATTGCGAGCTTTATCATTCTCGGCTTCCAAAGATCGTACCTCGCGATAACCTCCAGTTACGTTGCGGACGAGTTCAACCTGAATTACGCCAGTCTGGGAACTTTAGGGGCCGCATTTTTCTATGCGTTTGCCGCAGTCCAACTCCCTGTTGGCATCGCTGTCGATAGAGCAGGTGTCAGACGAACGGTCGGAATGGCACTGACGATAACGGCTCTGGGGAGCATTCTGTTTTCGATCGCGTCCAACCCCACAATGGCTGTGGTAGCGCGCGGGCTGACGGGGGCAGGACTGGGCGGGATCTACGTTCCAGCCCTGAAGTTGTTCGCCTCTACGCAACGTAAAGACTTCGGCGTTTGGAATGGTATGCTTATTGCGGGCGGGCATCTTGGCGGCCTCGTTGCCTTGACCCCGCTCCTTCTCGTCACGGTCTCCTTCGGGTGGCGCCTGCCCATGCTCGTTGTTGGAGTCCTCACTCTGGTGCTGATCCCCCCTCTTCTCTGGTCATTGCATGGCTGGCAAGAGCCACTCAACCTGCAAGGTCAGGGTACCAGGGCAACTCGTGGAGGGGGCCCACGGCAGCCGCGCGTGGCTGCGTCGAATGAGCTTGCACGCCACCTGCTCTGGCTTCTGATCCCCTATACCGTCATCGTAGGGCATTTCCTCGCGTTTAACTCGCTCTGGGCGGGTTCCTATTTCGATACTATCACGCACTGGCCGGAAGCCACGATTGGGCTCCTACTCAGTATATTCCCTATCGCACTGGCACTGGGCGCTCCCCTGGCAGGCGCCATAGCGGATCGCGGTCTGATAAGCCAATCTCACTTGACCACGCTTGGGTACTGCGGTTTCACGCTGGGATGGTGTGGACTCCTGTTTGTCGATACGAGGATGCCACCGTGGCAGGTGGTTGCCCTCCTCAGCACCATGGGGCTCATGGTCTCCTGTACCTTTGTGGTGTTCGCCCAAGCAAGTGCGATACTGGGCTGGCAGAGCTTTGGGTTGCTCATGGGTATCCTGAATGGAGTGCCTATGTTGAGCGGCGCGATCATCCAACACGAACTGGGCTGGCTCACTCATCTGCTTGCTGACACGGACATTTCAACTTCGAACCCGCTCTGGCTCGCGTTTGCCCTACACGCCTGCCTGCTCCTCCTCACGTCCCTTGTCGCTGTCTCTCAAAACTTCCGCTCATCAGGGACCAGTCTGGTAGGTGACACAAAAGAGTGGATGCGGAAATAACGTGAGCTTCATCGGCCGGCACCGGGGTGGACTGGGAGCGTCAAGAAGGGAGTTTCTTGGGAGGCCTCATCATCCTGCTTGATCGCGCGCAGCCCAGGCTAAGAGAAAGGCAAGCGTCATGTTTGTCGTCAAGCGTTTGATCCAGGGAGTGGGTGTCCTCGTAGCAGCGCTTCTCTTCATATTTATCCTCGTTCGCCTGGTGCCAGGGAGCCCCGCGGAGGTAATGCTGCCCCCCGGCGCCTCTGATGAAGCCATCCAGGCCATGAATCAACAATTGGGCCTCGATAAGAGTCTTCCCGAGCAGTTACTCCTGTTTGTATCGGATCTGGCACGCGGTGATTTTGGTTATTCTCACAGGTACGGGAGAGCGGCCATCGCGGTTGTGTTGGAGAAGGCCCCTGTCACCTTCAAACTTATACTGGGCGCAGCCCTCATCTCCACGCTTATTTCCCTTCCTCTAGGAATCTACTCAGCCGTGAGGCCAGGGTCCTTGTTGGACAATGCAAGCCTCCTGATCGTACTCGCTGGTCAGTCCGTTCCAACTTTCTGGTTGGGGTTGGTATTCATCCTGATCTTCGCAATCCAACTGGGCTGGCTTCCCACATCTGGAGGAGGATCATGGAAGCATTACGTGTTACCTAGCCTTAGCCTTGCTGCGTGGACGGTGGCAGTACAGACAAGGATCACACGGGTCAGTTTTATGGAGGTGCTGTCCGAACCCTATATCACAGTCGCGCGCTCGAAAGGCTTGCCGTCATGGCTCCTCTATGTTCGTCACGTTTTCCCAAACGTGGCGCCGCCAATCTTGATGGTGATGGGTGTAGAGTTTGGATATATGGTTGGAGGAGCAGTCATAACCGAAGTTGTATTTGGGCTTCCCGGTCTGGGTGCCCTGGCGCTGGATGCGATCACACTTCGGGATTACTCTGTGGTGCAAGCGATGGTGATTTTCGTCGCGACGATCCTCGTTATCCTCAATCTGGTGATTGACCTGCTGCACGCCTACCTCGACCCGAGGATTCGGTCATTCCGGCGCTGAGCGCACTGCGAAGCGCTGGAATATGGTAGACACGTATCCCTTCCCATAGGAGGCGAAGATGGAACATCTTCTCTGGATCAACGGCGAATGGACTGACAGCCACAGCGGACGGATGGCAATCGAGAATCCGGCAACTGGCGAGCGCATTGCCGAGGTTGTCAACGCCAGCCATAAAGATGTGGATCGTGCCGTCGCCAGCGCACGCACGGCCTACTACGACGGGCGTTGGTCGCGCAAAACCCCGGGAGAGCGCGCGAAGGTCCTGTGGAAGCTGGCAGACCTGCTGGAAGCGCACGCCGCGGCATTCGCGCGGGTGGAATCGGAGAACACTGGCAAGCCATATAAGTTTCTGAGCCTGGGTGGGGATATCCCGTTTGCGATCGATAACCTACGCTTCTTCGCCGCCGCCTGCCGCGACACGCACGGCAGTAATGCCGGTGAGTACATGGCCAACTATACGTCGCTCTTCCGTCGCGAGCCGGTAGGTGTGGTAGGTCAGATTGCGCCCTGGAATTACCCTCTCATGATGGCAGTGTGGAAGCTGGGGCCAGCACTGGCTGCCGGCTGCACCGTGGTGCTCAAGCCGGCGCCTGCCACACCGCTGACGGCCTTGATGTTGGCGGAGCTTGCAGCCGAAGCCGGCATCCCCCCCGGCGTCGTGAATGTTGTCACCGGCGGGAACGAGACGGGGCAAGCCCTCGTCGAGCATCCGGACATCCGCATGATTAGCCTGACGGGCTCGACTGCGACGGGCAAGAAAGTGATGCGCGCCGCCGCCGATACGCTCAAGCGCTTACACTTTGAATTGGGCGGTAAGGCGCCTATTCTGGTGTTCGACGACGCGGACGTCGATCTGGTGGCAAGCAAAGCAACGCTGGCCGCCACGATCAATACAGGCCAGGATTGTACCGCGGCTACCCGCGTTTATGTGGAGCAGAATCGTCTGAACACCGTGATCGAGGCGCTGGTCGCGACCATGCGCGACGTGAAGATCGGGATGCCGTTTGAGGACGAGGTGGAGATGGGTCCACTCATCTCCAATGCCCAGCGCCAGCGCGTCAGCGGGTTTGTCGAGCGGGCGCGCAGCCAGGGCGCCCGGGTCCTCACTGGTGGTGGTGTACCGCGTCAGTTCGGACAGGGCTATTACTACGAGCCGACCGTGATTGTAGGCGCCGATCAGCGGTCGGAGATCGTCCAGAGCGAAGTGTTTGGTCCGGTCATCACGATTGACGCGTTCGATGACGAGGCGGAGGCCCTCCGCCTGAGTAATGATGTGCTGTATGGATTAGCGGCTTCAGTGTTCACTCGAGACATTGGCCGCGCTATGCGTCTCGCTGCTCAGCTTGAATTCGGCACCGTCTGGATAAACGATCACTTGCCACTCGCTTCCGAGACCCCCCATGGTGGCTTCAAGCAATCCGGCTTTGGCAAGGACCTATCGGCCGAGGCAATCGGCGACTACCAGATCACCAAGCACGTGATGGTGGCGCACTGAGCAGCGCGGACGGGGCGTTCCCTCTCGGGTGCCGACAGTGGGGCCGGCGCTGCGTCGAAGCCGCGCGAGCTTTTCCCAGAGTACTGGGTGAGTCATCGAAACACAGCTGTTGTACCTTGCTGGAACCTGACGCACATCAGAGCACGAAAGTACGATCAGGAATCCCTCGGGTATCGTGCAGAGAATTGCCGACCACGAGCGCCAATTGAGAGCCCACCCCCGGAAAGAGTAGCAGCTTTGAACGTGGTTCCGCGGATCGTGATTGCAGGGTGATTGATGGTCGGTACGGCGAGTCAAAAGGAGGCGAGCCCCCTCTGGTGCAAAGCCGTGTTCGCCCTTGGCACCATTCCCTCCTGGTTTGATTTCCTGGTAGGGGTAGTTTGCGCGAAGTTGTGCTGGGACGCAACGAAGTTTCGGGATAGGTGACAAGAAGTTGTGACCGGGAGAATGATTGCCTCTTGGGAGAAAAGTGCCACCTTGCATTTTGGAAGTGGCACGCGGGCCGTTCGTGCTCCCGTGTAAGCACCTGTCCCCATGTGACCTATACTGGCGCTCCGAAGCCCTGCCCAACTGGCCTCTTGCTCTCCCCTGCGGTATCGTAGGCCTCCTCCTGTTGGGCGAGGCAGGCTGGGGAGGCGGTATGAGTCCTGGTCGCACTATCGCGGTGAAGCTGCACGCAGAACGCGTGCTGCTGCTGGGATGGAGGCGAGCCGTCCTGCTCCAACTCGCCTAGCCGCTGATCGGCGTGCTGGTGCCGCCACCCGTTGCGGTGGCGCGCTGCGATCGAGCGGCGGCCGGCCGGGGCGGCACGTGGCTGGGGCGATGTTGGCGCGAAGGCGCCTCTCGTCGTCAGATCCGCGGGTACCTTGTATTTCGAGCGAAGCCCCAGTGTGATGGCGCCAGACACACGAACGCCGCCCGTGCCTGCGAAGCTTGTGAGCGGCGTCCATCTGTGCTCTGCCGGCGCGGCACGCGCCTTGTTGCGGGCGTTGTAGCGCGGCGCTGGCCAGAGGGTCAACTCACTAAGTTGCCCATCCTCACTGTGGAAGACGTTGCAGCGAAGAGGAGGCCCCGCGTTGCCCGAGTTCCGAAAGATCCCCGCGACCAGTCATCGGCGCCACCCGCGCCGGCCCCAGCCCCCGTTCCCCTTGGCCCCGGCCACCGACAGGCACCTTGACGTTTCGACGTTCGAGACGTGGCTGTAGGACGCTGCCTGCGCCATCCGCGGCGCCGTCGCGCCCCCACTCGCCCTCGTGAACAGGGAACCGAGCAAGGCAAAAGGATAGTGGAGGCAGAGCACCGCGACTGCACAGTGAGGCCGAGAGCACGCCACGCGCACGGCGGACAGTGAGATCGGACTGCTCGCTTCTCGCCAGAGCGGCGGGACACCACTGCGCGTGCCCTCTCCATCGCGCCCCATCCCCCAAGACGTCCACCGCTCCGCCCACCGCCCGCCGCCGGCAGCCGCATCGCCGCCGGCGCCGCGATCTGCGGTGTAACTCGCGGCGGGGGTCACGCGGTTGGCGCGATGTGGAAGTGTGGGGCGAACGTGGCAGTTTTCGCGGGCGCGGCGGGGCACGCAACCCGGCTGGCGCTCCGAAGAGTCGTGCTCTTCGTCTGGCGTTCTCTCACCATCGACGCTGAACCATTCGCACGGCGAGAGGCGAACGCCATACCAGGACCACCATCGCTGTCGACCAGGCTGACCGGTGCACGCTCACCCTGTCGGACGTCCTCGAGCAGCTCATAGTCTGGCTCCGGCGCCGTTTGCTTGAGTTGGCCACCTCATCCGGAGGCGACAGATCTGCGTTGACATGTGTTCACCATACTGGACGCTTCGACGACACTATCGGAGTGAGACGCTCGAAAGCCGCGTGCAGGGAAACTTGTATGCGCGGTTCGGGAAGGGGCGGTTGGAAAAGGGTCGAACGGCATCTCGCTGGCCGCCTGCTTTACTACGGTCGAGCTGGTTTCGACCTCTTACGACAACGGGTGCTCTATGCCGCCTGACCAGCCTGAGCACCAACATTGCGGAAGAGCCAAGTTTCCGGGCGCACTTCACAGCGGGGAGCGCCGGTGGCCGTAAGCTTCTCTCGACATAAGCACAAGTGTCATTTCCAATCGGTATAATGTTCTAGGGAGTCAGAAGAGACAATTTCCGCCGGGTCGAAAGGCACGAAGATCGGGTGTCCCCTGCAGTAGGTAATATGCCCATACACTCGGCCGCAGTAGCTTACTGTAGATCCGAAGGCCAGCAAGTCATCTGCAAGTTGGATCAATCTTTGCGCGTAACGGTTGGCTTGACCCTTCAACTCCTGCTGCCGATTTGAAAGATCCAAATGCATTGTTTCTCTCCTTACAGGGACAGACCACACCTGCGAGGTGCTTTTGTACAATCTATATTAGCTCTTCATTCCATCATTCTGCGGGTTGTCCTACCTGTGTCTCGTATAATGAGCCTATGGAGAGATTTCCCTGCTTTTAACGCAAAGGCTATCGCAGACGGCTGAATCAGGTAAAGGTGAGTTTCGGTGATGGGCCGTCATCAGCCACCTCAGTGGTGCGGCAAGGCGAGATCGGCCATGGTGAGAAGGCCCGGGCGAGCAATGAGAAGCAGCTGCACGACGCGGAGGACGAATCTGGCGGTGGCTCTATCTCCATGGATGCCTTCCACTGTCATAGTCAGCTCTGGATCGCCACCAACGATGATGCGGTCGGCAGCAGCCGGCACGCTAACCGCCATTGTCAAGTCGAGCGTTACACGGTCTCAGGTACCCTCCCACCCATGCCCGACTTGGTGCACGCCGGCGACGTGTCCCGGCGTAACAGTCAGGTACACATGTAGTAATCGTCTCACGTGCCACCACTGGTTGGATCTGCGAGTCGATGCTATCGAGTCTCCGACTGGGCGGCGCGGTTGCCGCGGCGCCCGACTCGTGCAATCCCACGTGGCCGCTGGCACCAGCCGCCACGCCAACTGCGAACGCCTTGTGGCTCAGGCCCGTGCCAATTTTGCGTTGGAGCGGCGAATCGACTCGCCAGGACACGGGTGTCAATATTAAAGGGAGTGTATCATCGCGAAGCCAGGATTCAGACCCATGCCCACCAACATAACGCTGGCGGCGCGGACAGCCTGATCGAGGCTGACAGCCGTGCCGGCTGGGGGAAGACCGGGAGGTGGCTTCTTCCGACTGCAGGCGATCATATTCCTTACATCAGTCGCACATCAAACACCATGGTTTTGATCTGCGTCATCCCCAGAATGGTGTACACCCCTCCGAGGCGACCAATGCCGCTCTTTTTCCCACTGTACCCGCCAAACGGCGTATGAGGTTGCCAGGAAGCACATACCTCGTTGACGTTTACAATGCCCGTCTGAAGCTTTTCTGCATAGTATGTCCCGCGGGCAAGACTCTGCGTGAAAACCCCGGAGATCAACCCCCCGGAATTCTTGTTTGCTAATAAGATAGCCTCGTCGTCGTCCGCAAAAACCAAGATCGGCGCGACAGGGCCGAAGGTTTCCTCCATATTTAGCAGCATATCGGGTCGCACCCCCGTGACCACCGTAGGGAGATAGTAAAGAGCGCTCGGGAAGCCATCACTGCGACTTCCGCCGACGAGCACATCCGCCCCCTTCTGTCGGGCGTCGGCAAGATGTTCATCCACTTTGGCCGCTCCCGGCTCGTTGTTCAGCGGTCCCATCGTTGTTTGTTCATGCAGGGGATGGCCCAGACGAACCCGCTTGGCTTCGGATACCAATCCTTCTACGAATCGATCGTACACCTTCTCTTGGACTAGAATTCGCTCGACCGAGCTGCATTTCTGTCCCGCGTTGTCGAAACACCCCCAGGCAGTTCGGCGAATGGCATACTCCAAGTCGGCATCATCGAGTACGATTGTGGGTCCATTGCCTCCCAATTCTAACAAGACCGGTTTGGCGCCAGCCTTCCTGGCGACCTGGTCCCCGATTGCGAAACTACCAGTCAGTCCGATCGCGTCGATGCCGTCGTTGCTTGCGATTTCGTCGCCGACGATCGACCCTGGGCCAGTCACCACGTTCAAAGCCCCAGCTGGGAACCCAGCCTGCTCCACACACTCCATTAGCTGAATCGCACAGATCGGTGTAAAGCTGGAGGGTTTCCAGACAATGGTGTTTCCGCCAGCCAGTCCGGCCGACAGGTATTCGGTCGGAATCGACATCGGGAAGTTCCAAGGCGTGATGACCCCATACACCCCGTGCGGTTGGCGAATCGTGATTATTCGCTTATTCGGATCTGCCGAGGGGAGCACCGGGGTTTCTAAGCGTTTGATATCCTCGGCCGCGCCCCTGAACATCTCGGCGGCTTTGTCGACTTCGACCAACGCTTCGGTCCGATAGGGTTTGCCTTGCTCAAGCGAGATCCATCGTGCTAGCTGCTCTCTGCGCGATAGCATCGCGTCGGCGACCGCGTGCAATCGGGCCGCTCGCTCCCAGATAGGTATGTCGGCCATTACGGGTTTCGCCCGTCGCGCCGCTGCGATCGCTTGGTTCACGTCGGCTCGAGTCCCCTGTGGTACGATACCCAGCGGGTCGCCGGTTGCGGGGCTACGCACCTCATCGACTTCGCCGCTATCGCTGTCCACCCAGCAGCCGTCAACATACATCTGGAACTTCTGCATCGGTTATCTCCTTGAGCCTCCTTCCGGACTCCGCAACCAATGAACCCGAGAGGATTCCAACGGGAGTTGCTCAAGCTCCGGAGATGGCTCGGGCGATTTCCGAGGCCACCGCTTGGGCTCGCTCCCGGAGCTGTGTCTGGTCAACGTTCGCGATCGGGTGGGGGATGACGACGTATGTGTAGTTAGGCACCCCCCTGGCTTGCGCCATGGCTCGGGCACTGGAAATGAAGGCAGCAGTGATGATAGTTACCGTCGGAACCCATTGTTCCAGTTCGATCCCGTCGTGCACACTGCACGCGCTGCAGGAGCCTCAATCTCCGACACCGATGAGGACCAGGTCACACTGCTGCGCGATTTCCTGGAGAAGGGGAGCCGGTGCGGGCTGTGAATTGGCTTCTTTCTTCCACCACCGAATGCCAGCCAAACTATGGCGCGCCGTAAGTTCCTCTGCGATGAACGCCAGCATGATTTCGGCGTTGTATTTGCCGTTGTCCAGCAGACCGAGTACCTTGCCCTCCAACGTTGCCGGCCGCCTGGCTAGACCACGTTGTTGAACAAGTGGCATGCTCGTCGGGTCCAAAACTACCAGTTGTCTCTCGCCGCTATCCACAGCTGGAACCTCCTCGTATGATATGTGATGGAGACGGTGCCAGCCCACCATCTCTTGACGAACTGAGAATCCCTGGCACGCTGGGGACTCGCCCAAGGAGGGCAGCGCGAGACCCCCTTTTGCACCCCGGCTGGTGACTTCTGTAAAAGCCTGCGCCCCTCAGCTCGATAAGCACTTCTCACCCTCATCTTGTTCGGACCCCAGCTGACTCTGGCAGCAGACCGAGGGCGTCCCCAGTGTGGGAGGAGTTCTGAATGACCGCGAGGCCGTTGCTCTCATCAGGCACCAAGGATTCCACCTCCAATGGGCCAACGCCATCTATCCGGTTTTGAGAAGGAGCAGAGCTGATGGCTACTCCACTCCTGATGGGTGTTGGCCTCCACCGGACCACCAATCCGATCTGCAGGCAGGCCCAGTCCCCGAAGGTCGTGCCGCACTTCACCGTCAACCATAACCTGCCTGCGCCGAGGCCGTGGCTCAGCAGGCGGCCCACCTGCTGGGTGAGAGCGACTGCGATGGGCTGCAGGCGGTGGCCCACGCCACGGGCTGGTACTGGTTTCACTTCTTTCTGACCCTCCTGCACATTCCCTGCTTGCAACAATGGCTCGGTGGGGTCTCCGCCTTACACCTGAGGCTCAGGGCCAAGTTCAAAAGAGCTACGTCGACCCGGATCGTACTGACCTGATTGACGCCTTCGTGGTGGTGGATCGGCTGCGCTTCCAGCGTGACCTGGCCGCCTTCTGGCTTGACGAGACCTACCGACCGCTGTGGGTTCTCGCTATCGCTATCATGTCTCCACACCTTGGCTCGGAGAAGGCCTGCTGCTTGGCGATCCTGTGTCTCAAATTCAGCGAGTACAACCATCCTGACAAGCACCAGCGCCCCGTTGCCACCGTTTTTGGCGCCGCCAGTCCGGCCGTCGGCAAGAATTCGCCTCCATCGAGGAGGTCACCACCCTGCCCTTTGATGAGTTAGTCGCCTTCCTCGACAGCAAAGGCAAAGGTCGCTTTGCTGACCCGAGCGAGATGGCCCACAAACTGCCGCAGGCCGCCGACCGCTCGTGTCACCTCCCCGACGCTCTGCGGCTGTCCATCAACCTCATCCTGCGATCGAGCCTGGAGCACATCCGCGCCTTGGAGCGTCAAGACCAACGGCTCAACGCCGCCCTTGCCGAACACATGGTCGCCATTCCACGGACCTTAGACCCGATTCCCGGCATCGGCCCGCTCTTCGCCGCCGGTCTGATCGCCGAGATCGGGAATATCAACCGTTTCGACGCCAACGAAGGGAAAGTCGCCAAGTACGCCGAATCCAAGTGGCGCAAGACCCAATCGGCTGACTTCACCACTGACCAAACCCGCCTCACCTGCACTGGCAACCACTACTCGCGCTACTACTCCTATAAAGCCGGCAACGCCACTCGGATGCGCGACGTTGAGTATGTGGCCTACTATGAGCGCAAATACCGTGAGGTCCGTGCCCATCAATAACAAACGCGCCATGGCGTTCACAGCTCACCAACTGGTTCGACTGGTGGTTCGGCTGCTGATACCAACCAGGCCTGCCAACCACGGAGGTAGCCCGGGACCTGCGCGCGTCACTTGGGTGCTCACGACTCGCTGATAGCCCTGCCCCTTTCTTACTGTTGAAATGTGCGCCTACAACAGGTCTCGTTGCGCTTGTCTCCAAATCCGCCCTACCGCGCACAATTTCGGCCCTGACATTTCACCGCATCGCCGCTTTTTGCCCAAGTGGTGCAGCGAAGGCTACGCGCACTCCCAGCAGAAACCGATGCCGGTCGTCACGGGTTGAGATTCATATCCATCCCAAGCAGGAATGTAGGCTGAGAAACCTCCCGCATCTCCCCCGGCGACGACCAGCAAGAAATCGTTCGGATCCTTCGCGATCGTGACCATTTCCTCCTCGTCGCCTGGCTGAATGTCCCCCAGGATCTTCTTGACTCGTTTCAGATCAGCTAAGGGCCGGCGCGCTTTTTCAAAGAGGAATTCTTTGACCGCTGCCCTCGACCAACCCTCGCCCGCAACTGTGCCGGCATGCTGCGGGCAGATGATGACAACGCCGCCCCCCTTGCCGGTGAAGTTAGCGTTTCCCAACCCAACCATTGTGTCGGCAATCGTCAGCAAGATGTCCTCGGTTCGGGTGCCATAGTGATTCTCGATTTGTACTGGTGCCTGCCCGGCAAATACAGTAACCGTGCTGGCTTCTGCCGGGAAGCCAAGGTCCACGTGAAGCGGGGGCCAGGGGCTCGCATCCTCTTTCTCTGCAATGCAGAAGCTATACTTGCCAGGGTGGCCGAGCGTAGACTTCTCCAGAGCACCCGGGATGGCGCCTGCAATGTTCATGAGGATGAGGCGAATCGCCCGGCCGATCGTGGCGTTGGCTCGGGTGCCGTGACCAAGCACATTCGTCGCACTGTTGATCCCCAGTTCACGGCAGATGGGACCGTTTACGATCAGTAGTGGTGAGCAACCGGCTGTGCTCATCGCTGGACCGTACAAGCCGAAGCGCTCATCGGCCAGGGCCTCAACGGCAGCGATCACGACGGGCAGGTAGTCTGGTAAGCACCCCGCCATCACAGCGTTGATTGCAATCTTCGCTGCGGTGGCGATCCCGCCCCGCGGAGGCAGAACCGCAATGATGTCATCGGGGGCCCGCCCGGCAGCTTCTAGCATCACGTAAACGCGTTCCTCAGTCGGCGGCACAATGGGCAGTCCGTCCGACCAACCGCGTTCATAGAAGAATTCGATTGCTTCCCACGCGTTGGCCACAGGATAGCGCTGCGATGACAGGACAGTGGAGGACGCATTGATTTGTTCCATAGAGATGATCTCCTAGCTCTTACAATTCTAAGGCCCAGCCTTCCACTGCTCTACATTTCTATGGCCTCGACCCCCCTCTCATCGCTCGAGCGGGGCGCGAACACGCGCCGCTTGTCCGACCATGCGGATCCGGCGGGGCGCGGCTCCCCAGAAGGCAAGACACGAAACTCCCAGTGAGGCAATGGCGATGATGAAGCCCAACTGGTAGCTGGTACTCACGTCAAAAATGTAGCCTCCCAACCAGGAGCCGATGGCCCCGCCCAGGCCAAGAAACATCTCGAGCGCTCCAAGAATCGTGGCGATGCTGCTCCCCTGGAAGATATCGGCGACCAGGGCTCCACCGGTCGGGGTGCTTATCCCGGTTCCTAGACCTAACAAGATGGCATACAGGTACAACATCCAGGGCCGGGTGGGATCACTCACTGCGAGGAGGATGAGGATTCCGAGGATACTTAGGCTCACGCTCAGCGTATAGCTCTGCTCTCTGCCCCAGTGGTCGCTCATCACACCCCCAAACAGGCTGCCGCCTGCTCGCACGAGGCCCCAGACTCCAATGATTGAAGCGGCAAACAGCGCGTTATAGCCTACACTTACCATGTGAGCGGCCTGGTGCACTGTCAAAATGTAGATAGTGATGCCGACGCAACCATTCCCGAGAGCGACGAGCCAGAATCGCCCGGTCCCCGCGGCGTGGCGGAGGGTCCAGTTGCACGCCGCCCACTTCTGATTGACTACCAGAATCGGGCCAGGATTATCGGTCAGCAGGCCCAGCCACTTTCGTCGCTCGGACCCCTCCAGTAGGTGCCCTCCCTCTCCATCCGGCTCCAGGCCCATCTCTTGCGGCCGATGCCGCATGAGCACAGCCGTCAATGGGATGAGCGTGATCATTGAGAACAGTCCGAATATGACGAAGGCTGTCCGCCAGCTATAGGTCGAGATGAGAACTTGGATGAGCGGCACGAGGATCAATGTTCCCAGCCCGTAGCCAGCAAACATGACTCCACTTGCCGTAGCACGTCTCGCCTGGAACCAGTGTGAGATGACCGCCACCTGTGGCGCGAAGCTGAAAGCACCTGTGCCGAGGGAGATAATGCCGTAGGCGACGTAGAGTTGTGTGTTGCTCCTAACCTGACTTGCAAGAAGACAACCCAGCCCAAGGGCAACCGCCCCAATCGGCAGAATAATGCGGGGGCCAAACGCGTCGGTAACAGCGCCAATCGCCGGCGCCGTAAACCCGTAGATGAGGGCGCCAGCGGTCGCGGCGACCGCTGTAGCAGCATGGCTCCAACTGAACTCATCCAGAATGGACACGTAGAAGAGCCCGAAGGAGAATCGTGAGGCTCCGCCGACGGCGAGGCTGAAGGCAGACACGAGGGCGATGATCCAGCCGTAGAAGAGAACCGAGTTGTTTGGTCGCATAACGCCCAGCCATAACCTGCGCGGATTAGAGATGGGCCTCAATCGCCCGGTGCAGATCTTGAAGGAGCACCTTCTCTATCTCCACGCCTCGGTGCTCGAGAACAGAAATGTCCTTGATTCCGTCTCCCGTGATCAGACAGATGATGCGTTTGTCCTGCGGCAGATCGCCTGTACGAAGCAGCTTCATTACGGCGGCCAACGGGGTAGCAGCACCCGGCTGGACAAAGAGCCCCTCCTCGCTTGCCAAGCGCCCTTGTGCCTCCAGGATCTCCTTATCGGAGACCGTCATGATCGAGCTATTCGGAAAAGCACGAAGCTGGCGCAGAACGCGGTTCCCACTTGGTGGGTAGGGGTTGGAAATCTCTGGCGCGACAGTTCTGGGATTCGAAACGCGGCTAATTTCTTCTCGACCGGCCTGAAAGGCTCTTGCGATGGGAGACGCCCCCTCGGCCTGGACGCCGATGATAGCGGGGACTGACTGCAGCCAGCCCATCTGCTCGAGCTCTCGAACTCCCTTCAAAATCGCACTCATGTTCCCACCGGAGCTGAGTGGGAGCACGATGTAGTCGGCCATACCCTGACCGAGCGCCTCCCACAACTCATAGACAATTGTCTTTTGGCCTTCCACACGGAAGGGATCATCGCTATTCGCAAAGTAGATGCCCAACCTTTGACCGATGATCAAGCTCTGGAAGTACAGATCCCCGTAGTCGCCATCTACAGTAATCAAGCGCGGGCTATGGACGGCAATCGGCCCGAGTTTCTGAGGATTGATCGTATCGGAGACCAAAATGTAGCAGGAGAGGCCCGCGCGTGCGGCATAGGCAGCCACTGATGCGCCCATGTTACCTGAGGAGACTGTGCCGATGCGAGTCAATCCTAGCTCGAGTGCTCGCTGCACGGAGAGTACCGTCCCTCGATCTTTGAAAGAGCCGGTCGGATTGCGTCGTTCGTCCTTCAGGAACAACTCGCTCAGACCCAAGGCACTCTCCAAACGGTGCGCTCTCATCAGTGGGGTATTGCCCTCTGCCAGGGAAAGGGAGGCATCCATCTGGAGCGGTGGCAGCACTTGCTGAAACCGCACGAGAATAGAATCACCGGTCGGAAAAGGAGCTCTCGCCTCTGCAAGGTCCACCTGGACTTCTAGCGGTTCATTGCAACTCGGACACCGTTGGAGGAATTCCGTTCGCTGATAGTGGTGCCGGCAATTTGTACACCCCAATCTCGACACTCTATCGCCTCCTTCCACTTCTGCCTTCCCCCCCGCTGCCGCCACCTCGGCGCGCCGGCGCGTTCACCGCTGGCCAGAGCTGTTGCAACTGTCCAACAAGCACGCCCAGCAGAATCAACACCAGACCGGCCAACTGCCAGCCAAACAGGTGCTCGCCCAGAATCAAGTAGGCCAGGACAACGGACATGGCCGGCTCCAGGGTTCCGATGAGCGCCGCCTCACCCGAGTGGAAATACTGGAGCGCTTTCAGAAAGGCAAAGAAGCCGACGAATCCGCCGACCGCAGCCATGTAGAGGGCTGGCCCCCACAGTTCGGGCTGAAGATCAGCATGGACTAACTGCCAGGGAGGCCGGAGCAAAAGTAGGGTGAGGAAGGCGAAGGTGGTATAGTAGGGGGCGACGACTCCAGCCGAGAGCCGCGTCACATGGCGACGACTCAACACAAAGAAAATTGCATAGCAGATCGCGTTCGCGAGAGCCAGGATCGAGCCGAGATTGACCCTCATCCCCAGTGCCTGAACATTCTCTCCAAGGGTCAAGAATGCAGCCCCAACGAGGGCGGCCGCTAAGCCGAGGATTCGAGGACGAGTGATCGGCACCCCGTTTAGGATCCGATCCCCCACAGTGACCCACGACGGATAGGTGGCAAAGAGCAGCGCGACGTGTGAGGCGGGGATGCGGGCTAGCGCTAGCACCGAGAGGGTGGAAGCCACGCCACTCCCTAACGCACCAAGCAATCCAACACGCAGTAGCAGCCCCGATGGGAGCCGCACTACTCTCCGACACAACACCGCATAAGTCCAATGGAGTGCGAGACCAAAAGCAAAGCGCACAGCAACCAAGGTCAGTGGGTCCACGTCCTGGCGTAACGCGATCTTGGCGACTATGGCTTGCGAGGCGTACAGGGTGACCCCTATCAGCATGTAGGTCAAGCCAACCAGTTGGTCGTGCACAAGAGGTCGCCCTTCTCCCCGGCAGTAAGTCACAATCGCTTGCAGCGAGGCGGCAGAGCACAAACCCTGGCATCAGGGCGAGATGAAAGCGCCGCCAGTCACCATGATGTTCTCGGCATTGATATAGCTGGCCTCAGACGAGCAGAGAAAGGTGATGACCGCGGCGACTTCCGCAGGTCGTGCCATACGCGGAATCGGATGGTGCTTGTAGCGCTCCCTGATCTCCTCTTCCGTTTCCGGCCATAGACCTTCAGCCCACAACTCGTGCGACCGTTCTGTCTCGGTATCTCCTTGAGAGATGGCATTGCAAGTGATACCATGCCGGCCAAGCTCGATGGCGATCTGGCGCGTGAAGCCGAGCACTCCCGCTTTTGCAGCCGAATAGGCGGGTGACCAGGCAAGTGGCTCACCGTGGGTTCCCGCACTCGAGGCAATGTTGACAATCCGGCCCCAACCCTTCTTTTTCATAAAGGGTACCACGGCCTTGGTGCACCGGAACTGGCTCCCGAGGTTGAAGTCCACTACGCGAGCCCAGTCCTCCTCGGATATCTCCTCGAGAAAACGTGGTGTCTGCAAGCTCCCACCGGCACTATTGACCAGGATATCGACGCTACCGAAGATGTGGACCGCGCGCGCGACCATCTCCTGGACCTGCTGGGGCTTGGTCACATCCGCGTTGACGGCCAAGACGTCCGCGCCGGTCGCCTTGACGTCCGCTTCCGCCTGTCGCAGGCGCGCTTCGACGATATCGTTGAGGACGATTGCGGCGCCTTGCGCTGCCATCTGCAAAGCAGCTTCCTTCGCGATGCCTCGCCCCGAGCCGGTCAGCAGCGCCACTTTCCCTTCGAATGTCATCTGCTTCCCCTTTCGGCATTGTCCACGATGGATGAAGTACAGAGTCATAGTTCGTACTTCTCAGCCTTATCAGGACACACGCATTGTTTGGATACAGGTAGGAGTGCGACGAGCGTTCAGACCGCGAGTACTCGTGCAGGGTTTTCGACCAGCATTGTGCGTAGGGCAGCATCCATGATCCCCATCCTCTCGCACATGAAGCTGACGTTGGGGAGCAGGTGATCGTATCTCCACCCACCATAGCGACGCAGGTTCGTCTTGAAACAGACGTCTTGCGAGAGGCACCCATGTTCGATCATCTCGAGCAGTGCCGCAGCGCGCTCCATGTCCTGTGGCTCTGCCCATAGCGTACGGTAAGACCCGGGATGGAGCGCGTAATAGTGCTCGTGGCCGAAGCAGTCAGACTCGATGAAAAAGCCTTCATCGGCAGCGGCGCGGTAATACTCTGCCTTCATTGGCTCATCGATATGCCAAAAAGATGACGCGCTGCGAGTCGACCCCCTCGGCTTTAATGATTGCCATCACGTGAGCAATCTCCACCCCGTTGGCTCGCGAGCCAAACAGGCCAAGGCTGGCCATGCCCACCGCTTCGTCACCGCACTCGGGAACCGGTGAGGCGTCAGGCAGAGTCCCGGCCAATCAGCCCGGCAGAGCAACTGCCCATGCATGAGCGTAACGCCGAGCTCTGCCGGGCTGATTGCACGGGTAATGGTCATGACTGGCTTGCTGTCAGTCGCCACTGTCTCTACCCCCACGAGGGAACCTGGCTGGAGATCAACCGAAGATTGCCCAACCAGCTCTTGCGCAGCAAAGCAGAGAAGTTCTACGGAGGCAAGCTTATACGACCACCACTTGGCGCTCGAAGTTAGTCAAGGTCTCCCGGCCATCCTCTGTTATAAGCACAACCTCACCGCACGCTATGCTGTACTTGCGATCATGGAACTCGAGGTGTGGGACCAAGTGAAAGACCATGCCTGGTTGAAGTGGACTGGGATCGTCCGGCTGTAAGGACATGGCGTAGGTCTCCGGCCATTGCAGTCCGATTGTGTAGCCCGCTCGGTGCTGAAAGTAGGGGAGATAGTTGGTCTCTTCAAACGCCTTCTCACATACTCGCTGCACCTCGCCAGAGGTCACACCTGGGTGCATTGCCGCGATTGTTCGCCGGAGCGCCAGCGTGACAGCCTGCGCTGCGCGCTCGACGTGCTCGTCCGGCTGACCAAGAACTGCCGTGCGTAGCAGGGGGACGGTGTAGCCTTGCACCCGGCAGGAAATCTCGAAGAAGACGATGTCCCCGCGCTCAATCCTCTTTCCATTCCAGCTCGCGTGGGGAATTACAGACCGCTCACCTGCCACGATGAAATTGGTATTAACCATGTGTTCGCTACCAGCCAGAATAGCGGCCTGATAGACGGCAGCCGCCAATTCGTTCTCGCTTTTCCCCTCTTCGATAGCGGCCACCCCCGCCCGCATCGCCGCTTCGACCGCTCTCGCGGCTTGGCGCATATATTCAATCTCAGCCGGAGACTTGATCATGCGGAGTCGTTCCACCACACCGGCGCTGTCCACGAGCGTCGCCCGTGGTAAGAGTTCCTGTAGCCGTTCGAACTCCTCCGCTGAGACACGATTCTTTTGGATGCCGATCTTCCCATTCGCGAGGTCGAGCCCCGCAAGCAAGGCCCGAACCACCTGTAACGGATCCGCCCCTGGTCGGTATGAGGTCCAGTCCTCAATCCAGTTGAAGTGCTCGGCGTTGTACTCCTCAGTCACATAGATCAACAACCGCGGTGGGCCATCGCGCGGGACGATCAGATACTGAGGCGGCCCCCAGTTCATAGAGAGCCCGCTCAGGTAGTAGAGATTCTCCGCGCCACTGACGAGAAGAGCATCAACTCCCGTCAGCTCCATCTGGCGGCGGAGCCGGTCTCGGCGTTCCTCGTACTCCCCTATCGAAAACGGAAGGTTACTGGCTACTGACATCCACCTCTCCCCGTCGGCACCCAGATTGCGTGCGTGTCGATGCCGATCAACTGTGCGTGAGTCAAGTTCGGGATATTCGCATCAAGATCTCAGCGGAGCATGTCGTTTCGCAGTTCTTGATTACAGGCCCAAGCAACAATTGCCGGGCCAGTAGAGGTTGGCGCGGATGGTAGACAAAGAGGGTGTTGAGTTCGCGCGATCTTCAGCGGAGAGCCGTGTGACCAGATATGTCAAATCTTATAACAAAGACCGCGGTTTTTGTCAATACTCTCTTGACACATGGCGGAATTCGTCGTATTATGGCGGCACCCTCGTCGCAGGGACCTCGCCTCAGCGAGAACACCCTCAATACATCCTCTCTCGACTGCCTACTGTTACTCAAGGGGAGGAGACATGCTCATGAGATTCCAGGGGAGAGTCGCGTTGGTCACCGGATCGGGTCGTGGGATCGGGAAGGCGACGGCGTTGCGCCTGGCTCGCGAGGGGGCAGCGGTCGCTATCAATGACGTGGTCGAAGAGCGTCTACAGCAAGCGCGGACCGACTTCGATGCAATTAGCGCACAGCTCTTGACAATCAAAGCCGATGTCACCGATACCCAGCAGGTGCGCCAGATGGTCGATCAGGTCGTCGAACGATTCGGCCGGCTCGACGTTCTGGTGAACAACGTGGGCGCCAGTTGGGGCTCGACCAAGATAGACGTGGATGAGGCTGACTGGGACCGGATTCTCGACGTGAATCTCAAGAGCGTTCTCCGGTGTGTGCAGGTCGCCGTTCCCCATATGGTCAGACAGGGCGGCGGTAAGATTGTCAATATCGCTTCGAGCGCAGGACGCTACCGCTCGCTCTTCGCCGGCCACCCGTATGTCTGTGCCAAAGCCGGCATACTTGGGTTCACGCGTCAGCTCGCATTCGAACTGGCCTCTAAGGGGATCAACGTCAACTGCGTGGTGCCCGGGAATATCGGAACAGAGGAAGGCGAGAAAGACTGGGCGAACCTTCCAAAAGATCTCACAGATTTCATCATGGACTCCACACCGATTCGGCGTCTGGGGAAGCCCGAAGAAATCGCGGCGGCCATCGCGTTCCTGGCCTCAGATGACGCCAGCTATGTTACGGGTGTCGCCCTCGATGTAAACGGTGGATTGTGGATGGCCTGATTCTGGGCGAGGCAGACATTGTAGCATCCTCTCATCGTCAGATCCGGTCTCTTTGACTGGGGCGGACATTCGTGGTCGATCCTCCTGTAGCCTCGTTGCTACAGCGAGAGGGTACAGGCACCGTCCATCGCCTGTGGCCACACTAACCGTCAGCCGGACACCATTCATTCGTGGATAGCATTTCCACTCCAATCGCAGAACAACGCGCCGGGTCGTGCTATTTTCCTCTCGATACGAACAGCTACCCCGGCGACATTCAACCTCCCAGCACCTTCGTCAGAAAGTGGGGGCGGAGGGGTGTTGCGCGCGGCTGAGCCACGCGCAAGACCCCCTTACCCCCAACAGAGCGGAGCCATGTGATGGCCGACGACATTATGGTACGTCTGAGCGACGTACATAAGTGGTATGGCGACCTCCATGTTCTCAAGGGCATCGATCTGGAGGTGCGGCGCTCGGAGAAACTGGTGCTGATCGGGGCCAGCGGCTCCGGGAAGACCACGATCCTGCGCTGTGTAATCGGCCTGGAGCACATCGACCATGGCGCGATCGGGATTGAGGGGGAAACGTTTCAGTCGGCAGTTGATGGCCGACTCAGCTCTCCAAGCGAGAAGAACATGCGGCGCCTCCGCAACAAAGTTGGCATGGTCTTCCAGCAGTTTAATCTTTTCCCCCATATGACAGTCCTCGAAAACATCATCGAAGCTCCGGTCTACAGCAAGAAAGTTCCGAGATCCGAAGCCATCTCCAAAGCAGAATGGCTGCTTGACAAGGTGGGGTTGCTGGATAAGCGCGACGTCTATCCCTCCAGACTTTCGGGAGGTCAACAGCAACGCACGGCTATCGCACGAGCACTGGCGATGGAACCCGATATCATGTTGTTCGACGAGGTCACCTCCGCTCTAGACCCGGAATTGATCGGCGAAGTCTTGAACGTCATGCGCCAACTGGCCCGCGAGGGCATGACAATGCTCATCGTCACCCACGAGATGGGCTTCGCGAATGAGGTGGCCGACCGAATTATCTACATGGACGGAGGGCTCATTATCGAAGAGGGTCCACCTGAGCTGATCTTCAAACAACCATCCCACGAACGGACCCAGTCCTTCCTGCGCGCGATTCTGGAGCATTAGCGCCATGAGCCCCAGTTTCATGAACGACGAGATCCGCGGGCTGATCGAGAATCATCGGCTGGGCTGGACCCTGGCCCGTCCGTTCTACACGGATTCCGCGGTGTATGAGCTAGAGGTCGAGCGGATCTTCCGGAAGTCCTGGCTCTTTGCCGGCCACATTAGTCGGATCCCGAAGCCGGGTGATTACTTCCTCTACGAGTTCGAGGGCGAGTCGTTGATCATCATCCGCGCCGACGACGACAGGCTGCACGCGCTCTTGAATGTCTGCCGCCACCGCGGCTCGCGAGTCTGTCCTGATGAGTCCGGGCACGTACACTACCTCGTATGCCCGTACCACGCTTGGGCATACGAGCGTGACGGCAGACTGAAAGCCGCCCGACTGATGCCCGACGATTTTGACCGGACGCAGTTCGGGCTTTGCGAGGCCAGGCTTCAGGTGCTCGAAGGCTTCATCTTCGTGAGCCTGGCCGATGATCCGCCGGACTTTACGCCGGTTGTACGAGATATCCGGCCCCATCTCGAGCCGCACGAATTCGGTCAGGTCCGGATCTGCCACACAGCACGCCGCCTCGTCAGAGCGAACTGGAAGATTCTCGCCGAAAACTTTCGTGAGTGTTACCACTGCGGCCCGTCGCACCCCGAGTTGTGCCGCACTCTGCTGTTAGCAGCGGCGGTCGGTTCCCCGAGACTTACGCAAAAAGAACGACACTTGAACGAGCAAGCGATGGCTCGATGGCGGCAGATGGGGCTGGTCACAGATCGTGTCGCGCACACAGTCGAGAACTGGTTTCAGGCATACCGTGTGCCGATCGGCGAGGGCATGGTGAGCTTGACCCTGGATGGCCAATTTGTCGCGCCGCCAATGGGCTGCTTCGGAGACCCGGAGGAGGTCGGTCACCTGAATGTTGCGATCCTACCCACCTTCTGCCTCGAAGCCAGTGTCGATCACGCCCTGATCATGTGTTTCACACCGGTTGGGCCGGCACTGACCCGACTGCAAATGGACTGGCTGGTTCGTGGTGACGCCGTGGAAGGCGTTGATTACGAGGTCGAGCGCGTCACCGAGATGTGGCAGATTGTGGGCGACCAGGATTGGAAGCTCTGCGAGGACACCCAAGCCGGTGTCACCTCGCGCCACTATCAACCGGGGCCATACGCAGAGATTGAATCGAAACCGGACATTTTCGTGCGCTGGTATCTGCGGCAGTTATGAGGGAGGAACGCCATGCTGCTGAAGGGAAAGGTGGCGATGGTGACCGGCGTAGGGCGCGGGATCGGCAAAGCAACCGCCCTGGCCCTCGCTAAAGAAGGCTCGAATCTCGTGCTAGCTGAACTGAATGAGGAGACCCTATTTCGCACCACTGACGAGGTGCGGGCCATAGGGGCCGAGGTCGTTGCGAGGCAGACCGATGTGACCGACAGTGAGCAGGTCCATGCGATTGTCGCGGCCGGGATCGAACGGTTCGGACGAATTGATGTTCTGGTCAATAACGTGGGCGGCAATTGGGGCGGGATGTCGGTCGACGTCGATGAAGAGACCTGGCACAAGATCCTCGATCTCAATGTGACCAGCCAGTTTCTCTGTGCCAAGGCGGTCGTCCCGCACATGCAGGCCCAACGAGATGGCCGCATCGTGAATATTGCCTCCAATGCCGGCCGCTACATGTCCCGCTACTTTGCCGGTCTCCCCTACTGTGCCGCCAAGGCCGGTGTCTCTGGGTTGACCCGCGAACTGGCGTACCGTCTCGCCCGTGACGGCATCCGCGTCAACGCGATCGAGCCCGGCCACGTCTTCACGGAACTGACCGCGGAAGACTGGCCGCGGTTCTCCGACGAACTGAAGAAAACGCTCATTGACGAGATTCCCTTGAGCCGGATGGCCGAGCCGTCTGAGATTGCAGATGCCATTGTCTTCCTGGCGTCCGATGAATCGAGCTACATGACCGGCGCCACTCTCGAAGTCAACGGCGGGCTATGGATGTCCTGAAGACTGGTCTGGGTGCGGTAGAAAGGAAGCCTGGTATGGAGCTGGAGAATAGAGTTGCGATCATCACCGGGTCCGGCCAAGGGATCGGCAAAGCGACAGCCACAGCACTTGCGAAGGCAGGGGCCTGCATTGTGTTGAACGATATCGTCGCGGAGCGGGTCCAAAAAACCGCGCGCGAGATTGAGGCTCTGGGAACCAAAGTGCTGGCCGTGCCCGGTGATGTGACTCGGACCGATGATATCGCAAACATCGTCAATCAGACCCTGGAGACGTTCGGCAAGATTGATATCCTGGTCAACAACGTGGGGATTACTCGTGGTGTGCCGGGGGTTGAGATCGACGAGAAGGACTGGCGTGCGGTCCTCGAACTCGATGTGACGGCCCACTATCTGTGCGCGAAGGCGGTCGTACCGCTTATGAAAGCTCAACGATCCGGCAAGATCGTGAATATGGCTTCACAGATCGGAAAGTACCGCTCCTCGATTGTCTACGGCGGTACGCTGGCCCTGGCGACGGCAAAAGCGGCAGTGCTCGGTTTTACCCGGCAACTGGCTTACGAGCTGGGGCAGTACCGAATCAACGTGAACGCCGTCGCGCCTGGAAATATCTTGACGGAAGAGGGCGAGAAGGATTGGAACGGCCTGCCCGAGGAAATGCGGACGCGAGTGCTCAGGGAAACGGCGATGGGTCGTCTCGGACGTCCGGAAGAGATCGCCAGCGTGATCAAGTTCCTGGTATCAGATCGGGCCCGTTACATCACCGGGCAGACCTTGCTCGTCAACGGCGGCTGGTGGATGTCTTAAGAGGAGGAAGAAGGGATGCGCTTAGAAGGCAGGGTGGCGTTAATCACCGGCTCTTCAAGAGGAATCGGGCGGGCCACTGCGCTGATGATGGCCCGTGAGGGCGCCGATATCGTCGTCAATGGGCGCAGTGAAGAACGAATCTGGAATGTTGTGGCCGAGATCGAAAGCTTGGGCCGGAGGGCCTTGGCTGCTCGCGCCGACGTCGGCGTCACCAGTGAGGTCAACGCCATGGTTGAAAGAGCCGTTGAGACATTCGGCCGGATAGACATCCTCGTGAACAACGCGGGCGGAACCTTCCCGGCGCCGTATCGCTTCTTCCTCGATTACTCACTTGAGGATTGGTGGAAGGTCGTCGATCTGAACTTGACCAGCCAATTTCTCTGCTGCCGCGCAGTCGTGCCCCACATGAAGAAGAACAACTGGGGCCGGATCATCGGCGTCTCGTCGATTGCCGCGGTGTGGGGTGTTCCGACGCTCTGGTCGCCCGCCTACTGTGCCGCCAAGGCAGGCGTTCTGGGCCTGACGAAGCAACTGGCGCTCGAACTGGGCCCCTACGGCATCACCATCAACGCCGTCTCCCCGGTTGATACCATCACCGAGCGAATGGAAGAGCTCTCCAGTGGGACGTCAGCTTGGCCGGAGAGCGGTGAAGAGACGGTGGCTCGCTACAAAACCTATCCCCTAAGGCGCCTCGCCGAGGCCACGGAAGTGGCCTCAGTCATCCTCTTCCTTTCCAGCGAGGAGGCCAGTTATATCAGCGGCGAGAACCTGATTGTCAGTGGTGCGAGCTATGGACGCTGGGCGCAGAGCCGATTCCTGCAAATCGAGCGCGAGAAGGCCGAGGCGCTGCGGAAGGGGAATGAGCCGTGAGAAGACTGGAAGGCAAAGTCGCCCTCGTCACTGGTGCGGGCCAGGGCATTGGCAAAGCCACCGCAGTCAAAATGGCTCGTGAGGGGGCCAGGGTTGTCTTCAACGACATCTTCGATGAGCGCCTCAGGCAAGCTGAAGCCGACATCCAGGCACTCGGTGGCGACGTGCTTGCGGTCAAGGCCGACATGACCCGCCAGCATCAGGTGGAGGGCTTCGTGGCCCGGGCCCTGGATCGTTTCGGCCAGATTGACGTGCTGGTCAACAACGTCGGCGGAACCTACGCCTCCACCAAGCGCTTCTTGCACGAACTCGAGGACGCCGACTGGCATAATACCCTCGACCTCAACCTGACCAGCAACTTTCTCGCCACGCGGGCGGCGCTGCCTCATATGCGGAAACGTGGATCGGGCAAAATCATCAATGTCGCCTCGCTCGCGGCAGTGATGGGCGAGCCGCTCATCTGGTCGCCACCGTATGCAGCCGCGAAGGCAGCGGTGCTGGGCCTCACCCGGCAGCTCGCAATCGAGCAGGGACCCTACGGCATTACTGTGAACGCCATCGCGCAGGCAGACGTTCTCACCGAACGCACCCTCGAGCATCTGGCGGGAACGAGCTGGCCAGAGACCTACGATGAGATGATGAAGCGATTCACCCACTATCCGTTGGGGCGTCTGGCCCAACCCGAGGAAATCGCCAATGTGATCTTCTTTCTCGCCACAGACGACGCGAATTTTATGAACGGCGAGACAGTTCTCGTGAGTGGAGGCGTCTGGTTTGGGTAGATCGTCCTGATTGGAGAGGTGAAGGTGAGATTTCAAGGCAAGACTGCAATTGTGACCGGCTC
Organism: Ardenticatenaceae bacterium; assembly: GCA_027493995.1. Classification (GTDB taxonomy): domain Bacteria; phylum Chloroflexota; class Anaerolineae; order Ardenticatenales; family Ardenticatenaceae; genus DOUV01. The sequence continues at coordinate 4,982,239 of JAOSJS010000001.1, forward strand.
GGGTCGCGGCATCGGGAAGGAGAGCGCACTGATCCTGGCGTCGGAAGGCGCCAACGTTACGATCAACGACATCCGCTCCGATCTCCTCGAGCAGACCGCTGCAGAGCTCAGGGCGACCGGCTCCCGGGTGCTGGCAATCGAGGCCGATGTGACCGATGAGGCTCAGGTGCAACGGATCGTGGCGCAAACGGTCGAGGCCTTCGGCCAGATCGATATCCTCATCAACGTTGTCGGCGGCACTTACCCCTCAACGAAGCGGTTCCTGGAGGAGATCGGCGACGAGGACTGGCACAACTTGCTCAATCTCAACCTGACCAGCCATTTCCTCTGTAATCGGGCGGTGGTCCCCTACATGCAGAAGCGCGGGTATGGTCGGATCGTAGGCGTTTCGTCCATTGCCGCTGTCTGTGGCGAACCTCTTCTCTGGTCACCACCCTATGGCGCCGCGAAAGCGGCGGTGCTTGGCCTGACCCGCCAACTCGCGATCGAGCTGGGTCCGTACGGCATCACCGTCAATGCAGTCGCCCAATCGGACACGATGACCGAGCGGATGTACGAGCACTTCAAGGGGAACTGGCCGGAGACGGAAGCGGAGTTCCGGACCAGGTTTAGCCAGTACCCTCTGGGTCGTCCCTCGCAACCCCATGAGGTTGCTCGGGTCATCGCCTTCCTCGCGTCCGACGAGGCGTCTTTCGTGACGGGTGAAACCACCCTGGTCACAGGCGGAGCCTATATTGAGTAAACACTGATATGGAGAAGGAACATGCCAACGATTCATGTGCACTGGCTGAAGGGCCGCAGCCAGGAGACCCGCGAGAAGGTTGCGAAAGCATTTATCGAGGCTATGGCCTCGATCGAGGGGACACATGTCAAGGGGCCATCCGATGTCGAGATCTGGTTCCACGATATCGAGCCGGGCAGCCTCTTCAGTAATGGCAAGGCTTTGCGACCGGGCTGGATGGACGAGGAGGGTGAGTAGACTGCTCGACTAAGCGGGAAAGTCTACTCAGGTAGAGCCGCCTGTTCCTCGGCCGGAACGGAAGGATCGCCATGAGCCTATCAAAACCATCTCAGGTATCGCTCAATGACCCAGCCCGGTTTGGCCTCGTTCTCTTTACAGGAACGCTCCTGATTCAGCTCTTCCACGAGGCCGAGCACGTCTTTCAGTTCCTCCAGAAGTACCACTGGCACTGGCAGAGCTACCCCGGGCTGCTCGGTCAATGGTTCGATTTCGAATGGGTCCACTTTCTCTACAACGCGGCCCTCGCGATTGCACTGCTTGCTACGTGGGTGACACACCGCCGGAATCCCGGCATCTGGCGGGCCAGTGGCCTCGGATCCGCGGCCTTGACCTTCCTCGTTGTCTTCCAGGCCTACCACTGGTTCGAGCACCTGATCAGGCTCATCCAGTACATCAATCATGTGCCGACCCCCCCCGGCCTTCTCGGCCAGATCTTTCCGCAACTGGAGTTGCACTTCTGGCTCAATGGGGTGGTTACGGTCACCATGTTGGTTGCGTACGGGCTCTTCCTGCCCTGGCGCATCCGTCCGCCCAAGCCGGAGACGGCGCAGCTTTGCGTGGTTCTCGATTCCGGTCATTGACGGAGGGGGCGATACTCGTAATCTTGCTGCACGTCAGTCCGACCTCGCCGGAGGGACTGGTACTCGTTCTGGTGCTCCTGGTTGCAGCGCTGTTGGCGCTGCACCACGCGCTGCGCCTGCCGCAGCTTCCAAAGTACCAACACAAGCCGAGCGAGGGTCGGTGGAGAGAGGACCGTGGGGATCCCATTCGCTGAACTCGTTATCGGAGCGGCGATGGTGGTGGCGCTCGCCGGCCTCTACCGGGCCATCCGCCTGCCCCGGCTGACAGCGTATCAGGAGGCGCCCATCTCGGCGAGATTCAAGCGCTTCTCCTGGCTCGTCATCTTGATGTTGCCATTGGTGCTGGCCGTGCCGCTCTGGCCTGTATTGAGGCCGCGGAGCCCGGTGCGGCTGCTTCTCTCAACCACTGCCTTCCTCTATAAGGATTCTGGGGCGATACAGGGCAACAGCCTCCTTCTCATGGTGACGCCGGCTCAAAGCCATATCCCTCAGGGAGGAGTTCTTCCAATTTTCTACGGCGTAGAGAACAATCGGCCCGAGACGGCGCGCGGTCGCTTGTTTGCTGAGGTGATTCTGCCGGACGGTCGCGTGATCCCAACCAAGGAGGTCAATGGTACTCCCTTCGCGCTTGATCCCCTGGTCAAGACCGGGGAACTGGTGAATTTTGATATTGGCGCGCTGACGGATGCTAGTGGCGAGATGACGCTGCGCTTCAGATGCGTTGAAAATGGTGTCGAGATGGGCCAACGCGCGGTTGCCTTCACGGTCGGCGAGTCCGGGCCGACTTTCTTCAAGGATGTCACTGCCGAGGCCAACGTTCTGGTAGAGCACAGGCCCAATCCCCACGACGAGTTGCCTTTTGGCAATGGGGTCGCCTTTACAGATTACGACACTGATGGTTGGGTCGATATTTACATCACTAACCAACTCGGTAGCAACGCGCTGTTCCGTAACAACGGTAATGGGACGTTCACGGATCAGGCGAGAAGCGCGGGCGTCGACCTGCCCGATGCTTTGAGCACCGGTGCCCTCTTCGCGGACTACGATAATGACGGCGACCGTGACCTGTACGTGTTACGGTACGGTCCGAACGTGCTCTTCCAAAACAATGGCGACGGGACCTTCACGGACGTCACAGCCGTCGCAGGTGTTGGCAACCGGGGGCCGGGGGTCAGCGCTGCTTGGGGCGACTATGACCGCGACGGCTACCTGGACCTTTACGTCACCAATCACACGTCTAAGCTTACCCAGGATTTCTCCCATGTTCGGTCCGGCGGTGCCGCTCAACCGGACCCTGGCGCCCGTGATGCACTCTACCACAATAACAGGGATGGGACTTTCACCGATGTCACTGACCTCTTGGGTCTAGACCGACAGAAGACCGGAATGGGCTTCGTCGCGAGCTTTGTGGATTACGATAACGACGGCGACCCGGATATCTATCTGGTCAACGATGTCTATGTCGGCCGAGCCTACGGTGGCAACCTGCTCTGGCGAAATGACGGCCCGAGCCGGAACGGGAGATGGCGGTTCACGGAGCTGAGCGAAGCAGCACGGGTCAACGCCGCCATCTTCGGGATGGGGCTCGCCGTGGGTGACTATGACAACAATGGATTTCAGGATCTATTCATGTCGAATGTCGGCCGCCCGGTGCTCTACCGGAACAGTGGGAACGGGACGTTCAGGGACGTCACGGACTGCGCAGGTATCGCGCACGCCCACATTAACGACGCAAACGCTGTGAGTTGGGGGGTTGGGCTCTTCGACTACGACAATGATGGCTGGCTGGACGCCTATGTGAACAACGGCAACATGATGTACTTCGGTCCAAGTGTCGAGTCCGATCCGCTCGATCAGCCCAACTCTCTGTTCCGCAACAACCGCGACGGGACCTTCACCGACGTTTCCGGCCTGAGTGGAGCTGATAATCCCCTCAAATCGCGAGCGTTGGCGTACGGCGATTTCAACAATGACGGATACCTGGATCTGTACGTAAGTAACTTTGACGGCCCGACGGCCCTGTACCGCAATGAGAGCCACAGGAACAACTGGCTCGTGATCAAGCTTGAAGGAACGAGCAGCAATCGCGATGCGATCGGCGCCAAGGTTCGAGTCTCCGCCGCTGGCATTACCCAGTTGCGGGAGCTTCGCAGCGGTGAGCATCACGGCTCGGCCAGCGAGATCGGGGCCTTTTTCGGGCTTGGGCAGAGCCGGAACGTCGATCGTCTTGAGATCCTCTGGCCGAGCGGGCTGGTCCAGACCTTTGCCAACGTGTCTGTGAACCAGCGGCTGCATATCGTGGAAGGTGACACCGACCGACCGGCGGCAGCCCGAGAAGCCGGCAAATAGGACCTGGACCGTTCGTCTGCTGAGACCGATTCTTGGATGTGTTCAACCTAATGGAGTGAAACACGATGCGATTTGAGAATCAAGTAGCGATTGTGACCGGCGCCGGTCAGGGCATTGGCAAGGGCGTGGCCAAACTGCTCGCCGCGGAGGGTGCGAAAGTAACGGGCTGCGATCTGGTCGGGGAACGCATCGAGGCCACCGCCAGGGAGATCAGGGCGGCCGGCGGGGAATGCCTCGCCACTGTGACCGACGTGACCAACGAACGGCAGGTCCAGGAGATGGTCGACCAGACGATAGCGGCCTTCGGCAGGATCGATATTCTGATCAACAACGTCGGCGGTGTCTTCGGTCTGGAGAAATCCCTCAGGGAGATCTCGGATGATCTTTGGCACAAGACGCTGGATGTGAACCTGACAAGCCAGTTTCTCTGTAGCCGCGCGGTCGTGCCCCACATGAAACGACAGGGTTACGGCAAGATCGTCAACATGTCGTCGCTCGTCGGGGTGAGACCGAAACTCAGTGACGCCTTACCCTACGTTGCCGCGAAGGGCGCGGTTCTTGGGCTGACACGCCAGCTTGCCTTCGAACTCGGACCGCACGGAATCAATGTCAACGCCATCGCCCACACCGATACAATCACTGAACGATTCTACGAACAGATTGAGGAGGCGAGTTGGCCCGAAACGGTCGAGGAAGTACGAGCCCGTCATGCTCAGTACCCATTGGGCCGGCCGGCGGAAATCGAGGATGTCGCCAGGGTCGTCGCTTTTCTCGCCTCGCGGGCCGCCGACTATGTCTTGGGCGAGACGATGATTGTGAGTGGTGGGAACTTCATGGTTTGAGAGAGGTGAAACATGAGATTCGAAGGCAAGGTCGCTCTCGTGACTGGCGCGGGGCGGGGCATCGGGAAGGCCGCTGCGATGATGATGGCCCGCGAGGGGGCAGTCGTCGTCTTCAACGACATTCGAGACGACCTCCTGGCGCAAGCGAGGGAGGAAGCCACGGCGGTAGGCACCGAGGTGCTTGCGATCAACGCCGACGTGACCCGGCGCCCAGCAGTCAAGGCCATGGTCGATCAGGTGATCAAGAGCTTCGGTAAGATCGACATTTTGGTCAACAACGTCGGGGGCAGCCTCAGGACACCCCGCTTCATCGAGCAAATCTCGCTGACAGACTGGTGGCGCGTAATCGATCTCTGCCTGACAACCCAGTTCCTCTGCTGCCAGGCAGTCGTGCCACACATGCAAGCCCGGAAATACGGCCGGATTGTCAACGTGTCGTCCGTCGCCGGTACCTTCGGCGAGCCGCTGATCTGGTCGCCGAGCTACTCGGCGGCCAAGGCGGGCGTGCTGGCGCTCACTCGGCAACTGGCCCTGGAGCTCGGGCCGGACGGCATTACTGTGAATGCGATTGCCCAGGGCGACACGACCTCAGAACGAACCCAGGAGATCTGGGCAAGCGGATTGTGGCCGGAAACGATGGAGGAGCTGAACCAGCGTTACCAGCGCTATCCGATCAAGCGGCCGGCAACGCCGGAAGAGATCGCGGCCGTCATCGTCTTTCTGGCATCCGATGACTCGGGCTACATCACGGGTGAAACTGTGAACTGCAACGGCGGACAGTTCATGGTCTAGACCGAAGGAGGTGATTCCTCGCAGAGTCTTTCTTCAGATTCCGTTCGGGTCCGTGCAGACCGCAAGTTGCTCTCGTGAACCATCCTGGCTTTCTCAAGGGGGAGGAACAAATGTCCCACTACAAGAAGCGCCTCGCACTGCTGCTGTTATTGCTCATAGGCTTCGTACTTGTTTCCTGCGGCCAGCCAGCGACACCGCAAACAGTCGAAAAGGTGGTGACGCAGGTTGTGGAAAAAGTTGTGACGCAGGTTGTGGAGAAGGAGGTAACTCAGGTCGTTGAGAAAGAGGTGACTACGATCGTCGAGGTCCAGGTAGAGCCGACGGCTGGGCCATTCCTCGAAAGAGCCCGCACCGACGGTCTTCGCGTTGGCTTCGTTCAGGAGAAGCCATTCGGCTACGTCGACGATCAAGGCAACTGCACCGGCATCGACATCGAGGTCACCCGTGAGGCGGCCAAACGCCTGGGCATCAACGAGATTATCTGCGTCCACCTCGCCTGGGAGGGGCTGATCCCGGGGTTGCTCGCAAGCCGCATCGACGTGATCCCGGTCGGGATGGCGATCAGGCCAGAGCGGTGCGAGGTCGTACAGTTCACCGATCCCTACCAGGCACAGGGCATTGCGGCCCTGGTCTTGAAAGAGAATCCCAAAAACATTCACGGCTTCCAGGACTTTGTAGACAATCCAAACCTCAAACTTGGCGCGAGTATCGGGGCCTCAGAGTTGACCATCGCCCGGGAGCAGTTCCATATCCCCGAGGACCGAGCAATCGGCTACTCGGAGCAGGTCCAGGTCATCGATGATATTGTCGCTGGCCGAATTGACGCCGGCATGTATACGGCCCCCTTTGTCAACCGCTACATTCAGGAGCAGGGGCCGGACAGTGCCCTCGAGCGCGCGACTCCATTCGACTCGCCTTCTTATTTCAATACTGGTCACGGCTTCCGCAAGGACGACCCAGAGTTCGTGCAGCTTTGGAACAATACTCTCCTCGAGATGAAGCGCGACGGGACAATCGCGAAGATTGCTGGCGAGTTTGGGTATACCGATGCGGACTTGCTCGGTGAGGACGCGAAGGTTGAAAACTGCTGCAGCGGTGATAACTGGCAGAACCGGGCCTGTCTTCCCAAGTAGCCACCCTCCCTCTCCAGTTCAGGTCAGGTTGAAATGGCTGGGTTCGGGCACGCGCTGAGGCGTGTCTGAACCCAGGTGGAGTATCATCGTCTGAGCGACCGGCTGCAACCGGATCGCGAGACGCGAGAGAGTGATCGCTCGATGGAACAGATTCGTGAGTTCGTCTCATTCCTCGCCGACGGGGCCGTCGTGACATTGGAGGTAACGCTCGCCACGGTGCCTTTGATGATCCTGATTGCCTTCATCGTCGGGCTGATACGGCTCTCTCGAAACCGGCTTCTCTACGGGATCGCCACCATCTACGTCGAGCTTATTCGCGGCACACCGCTCCTACTCCAGCTCTTTTACATCTTCTACGTGTTGCCGTTCGCCGGATTCGAGATCGAACCGTTCTCCGCGGCGGTCTTGGCACTTGGCCTAAACTTCGGCGGCTACCTCTCTGAAGTCGTGCGCGCCAGCTTCCAGTCTGTTGCCCGCGGTCAGTGGGAGGCAGCGGTCGCGTTGAATATGTCCCCTGCGCTTACCATGCGCAGGATCATCTTTCCTCAAGCAATACGCATCCTCCTACCGCCGCTGGGCAACAACATCATCGAGCTCTTCAAGGCAACCGCCATCGTCTCGTTAGTGTCTGTTCATGACTTGACCTACCAGGGGACTGTACTGACCACACGCACCTTTCAAACCGCTGTCATCTGGGTTCTCGTGAGCGGTTTCTATTTCTTGATGAGCTATCCCTCCACCTTTGTGGTTCGATGGCTGGAACGGCGTACCGCCTTCCCTTGATCGTCGCAATCGTGGGATCGGAGGAGTCTGGATGGTAGGAGCATAGGCCATTCATGGAAGTGATTGTCGAATTTATTCGACGCCATACGCCGCCCTTTAGTCTCGAAAAGTTTATCCAGTTCCTGCCCGAGCTGGCGAAGGGGGCGGTCGTCACCGTCCAGGTGACGCTTGCGGGCTTCGCGCTAGCGATGGTGCTCGGCCTCGTGATCGCTCTGGCCCGGATGTCGGACAAGGGCTGGCTGAGGAGGCCATTTACTGCCTTTCTCGAGATCATCCGGAATACACCCTTGCTTGTTCAACTCTACTTTGCGTTCTGGGTTTTGCCATCCGTCGGGATCAGGTTGCCGGCCTTCATCACGGGCGTGACGATTCTTGGGATCCATTACGGTGCCTACCTCTCCGAAGTATACCGGGCCGGGATCCAGGCAGTACCGCATAGCCAGGTCGAAGCCACCGTCGCCCTCAACATGACCCGAGCCCATGCCTTTCGTCGCATCATCCTGCCCCAAGCCTTCAGGACAATTATTCCGGCCATGGGGAACTACCTCATCGGCATGTTCAAGGACTCAGCCTTCGTGTCTGCGATCTCGATTCAAGAAATCCTCGCTCGGACGCGGTACCGCGCCTCAACGACCTTCCGTTTCTTCGAGCTTTATACCGCGGCGGCACTGTTTTACTTCATGATCAGTTTCCCGACAGCGAGAGTCGTCAACGCCATCGAGCGCAACCTGAGACGAGATTTGATCGAACCTCGCGTGGGAGCACCGCGTGGACGTGTGCAAGGGATCGTCGCAAGCGCACGACGTTTCATCATGGGACGACCGGCGAAGGTGAAACGTGAAGTATGATCCTCGGCGCAGGTTCATGTCCTACGAGCATTCCTTCGTGATCTCACTGCGGTTGAGCGGTTCCCCTGAGTTCCCAATGCAAGGGGATGATCTGCACTGTATAAGGCAAGGAGTCGCACGGAATGGCAACAGATGTGGTCATGCCACTCCTCGGGTTAACGATGGAGAAGGGAACTCTGGTTTCCTGGCTGAAACAAGAGGGTGATCCCATCCACAAGGGGGAGGTGCTCTTTGAGGTTGAAACCGACAAAGCGACCCAAGAGGTTGAATCCCAAGTAACCGGCTTCCTGGCGAAAATCCTGGTCGAGCCCGGAACGACACTCCCCATCGGCGCGATGATCGCGATCATCGCGGGATCGGAGGCCGAGCTCAGAGCAATCCAGCAGGGGAGTATCAGTGTCCAGGAAGCGGTTGGTTCTGGACCAGCACGAGTTGAGCTGGAGGAGCGTGCACCTTATCAGGGGGAGCCAACCGCTCCTCAGGCCGCGGATCAGCCGACAGAAGCGCCAACGCCCGTCAGGGGTCGGGTCCCCGTTTCCCCGGCGGCGCGGCGTATCGCAGAAGAATACAATATCGCGTTGGAGACAATCACCGGCAGCGGGCCGGGCGGACGGATCATGCAGGCGGATGTCTTGCAGGCGATCAAGGCGCGTGAACGGGTCGCGGCCGACCAATCGGAGTACGTCGAGTTGACGCCGATCAGGAGACTGACGGCCCAGCGCATGGCCCAGAGCTTTCAAACCGTACCCCATTTTTACCTGTCCTCAGAGTTGGATGCCGCCGCTCTGGTTACTTTCCGCCGCGAGCGTCTCGCCTCGATTGAAGCCGAAAGCGGGGTGCGGCTGAGTTTTACAGACCTGCTGATCACGTGCCTGGCTCTGAGTCTCAAGAATCATCCCCTGCTCTACGCAACCTGGGAGGAAGAGAAGATCAAACTGAACCGGGCGATCAATATCAGTCTGGCGACCGAGACTGACCAGGGGCTGACGGTGCCGGTCATCCACGATGCGGATCGCCTCTCGCTGGTCGAGATCACCCGTCGGCGATCGGAGCTGATCGAGAAGGCTCAGGCCGGTGGGCTCTCGCTGGCCGACCTCTCCGACGGGACCTTCACCCTGACCAATCTCGGGATGTTCGATGTGGATGTGCCTCAGGCCATCATCAACCCGCCGCAGGCGGCAATCTTGGCAACAGGGGCCATCAAGGAGCGGGTGGTCGCCCGAGAGGGTGGGATCTACGTGCGCCCGACGATGCACGTGACGCTATCGGTCGATCATAGAATCGCGGATGGAGTTACGGCAGCCCGCTTCTTGCAGGACTTCCAGCACCTGATCGCGAACCTCGATCGGCTCAGGGCCGAAGTGGGGTAGACCGGAGAATTGCCTTATGCAAGCGAACACCCTGGAGGCGAAAGAGCTGCCGTTTCCAGTGTCCGTATACCAGGAGCGCGTGGAGCGGGTGCGGCAGGGAATGGCGGCAGCTGGCATCGAGGTCTTGTTGTTGCACAGCCCGGAGAATCTTTTTTATATCAGTGGGTACAACACCCCAGGCTACTACTATGGCTATCAAAGCCTTGTGATTCCTCTCGAGGCGGAGCCTTTCATGATCCTGCGGCGGGTTGAGGAGTCGAACGTTCGCGGGCGCTCGTGGCTCTCCAAGTGGGATATCTATACCGATACCGACGACCCAATCGATGTTGCAATCGGGGCACTCGTGCGCGAGAAGCTCGACCGGAAGTGGATTGGCCTGAACAGGGGGACCCGCTTCCTGACACCAGCCGAGTGCGAGAAGCTGCAGGCAGGCCTTCCCAACGCCACATTCGTCGATGGATACGGGCTGGTAGAAGCACTGCGCCGTGTGAAGTCGGAGCAGGAGATAGACTACCTCCGCCGCGCCGCCCGCGCGACTGAGGCCGGCATGGCCGCTGGCGTCGAGGCCGCGGTCGAGGGCAACAGCGAAGACGATATCGCGGCGGCGACCTACTCGGCGCTGATTCGGGCCGGGAGCGAGTACCCTGGAATGCCGCCCATGATCGCGGCGGGGTACCGCTCGGGGTTGGCTCACACCACGTGGGAGGGCCATAAGCGAATCGAGCGGGGGGATGTAGTCTTGCTTGAAATCCCGGCCGCGGTGCAGCGCTACCATGCCGTATTTGCCCGGTCGGTCGTAATTGGGAAGCCGCCCGCCCGGTATCGAGAGATCGAGCGAGTGATCCGGGAGGCGGCCGATGCTGCAATCGCCAGCATTCGGCCTGGAATCACCGCGGCAGAGGCCGACCACGCTCAGCGGTCGGTGATAGTCCGTGCCGGCTATAGCGATCATTTTCTGCACCGTACAGCCTACGCGTTGGGAATCGCCTTCCCTCCGCATTGGGATGAGGGCGGTATCATGAGCCTCAAGCCCGGAAACAATCAAGTGCTGGAACCGAACATGGTCTTCCACCTGATCTCAGCCCTCTACTTCTATGCCGAGGCGTGCTTTGCCATCACTGAAACAATCCGGGTGACGGAGAATGGCTGTGAGACGATAACCGACTTCCCGCGCGAGCTGATCGTGCATTAGGCCCGGATGACAGAAGGAGTAGACAGTGACGCCACCAGACGATCAACTGCGAGACTGGTACCGGCAGATGCTGACGATTCGGTTGTTTGAGGAGGCCATCTTCGATTTGTACACACGTGGAGAAATGCCGGGGCTGGCGCATCTGAGTATCGGCCAAGAGGCCGTCGCCGTCGGCGTGATGGCTGCTCTGGAACCCGACGATTACATTGTCTCGACGCACCGCGGCCACGGCCATTGCATCGCCAAGGGCGCCGATCTGAACGCATTGACAGCAGAGTTGCTTGGCAAGGTCACGGGGCTCTGTCGGGGCAAGGGTGGCACCATGCACGTCGCAGATATGGCTCATAACAACGTCGGAGCCACTGGCATCGTCGGCGGTGGCTTGGGATTGGCGACCGGCATCGCCTTGGCACTGCAACTGCGCGGGACCCATCAGATCGCTGTCGGCTTCTTTGGGGATGGCGCCGGGAACCAGGGCATCTATTCGGAGGTGCTCAACCTGGCTTCACTGTGGAAGCTCCCGGTGCTCTTTGTGTGTGAGAACAACCAGTTTGGCGAGTACACCCCGTGGGAGAGGGTTACTGCTAGCAAGAGCCTTGCGGAGCGGGCCGCGCCATACGGGATCCCGTACGAGATCATTGATGGGATGGACGTGATGACCGTCTATAACACGGCGAGAGCCACGGTGGCCCAGATCCGAGCCGGGAACGGTCCGTACGTCATCGAATGCGAGACGTATCGCTATACAGGACACCACGTTGGGGATCCGGGCGGCTATCGCACGCGTGAAGAGATTGAGGAGTGGCGCAAGCGCGATCCGCTCCTTCAGTTCGAGAACTGGCTTCTCGAACGGGGCGTTCTCACCGCGGAGACGAGGGATGCGCTGGTTGTGAATGTCAGGCAGCGGATGGCAGAGGCGGTAGCATTTGCGAAGAGCAGCCCATTCCCCGATCTCGAGGAACTAGACCAACACGTCCTGGTCTAATCAGAAACAGGCCAAGAGGAGCGGGCAATGCGGGAATTGACGTACGCTGAGGCTATTCGGGAGGCGCTGCACGATGAGATGGCTCGTGACGACCGCGTTTTTCTCATCGGGGAGGATATCGGCCATCGGGGCGGGATTTTTGCGGTGACCAAGGGTTTGCTCGAGATGTACGGTCATGAGCGCGTACGCGACACGCCGATCCAGGAATTGAGCCTCATGGCTGCTGCGGTCGGTGCGGCCATCGCGGGAATGCGACCGGTCGTGGAAATCATGTTCAATGATTTCATCACGCTGGCCATGGACCAGATCGTGAACGAAGCGGCCAAAATGCCGTACATGACGGGCGGTCAGGTGGAAATCCCACTAACCGTCCGCACTACCATCGGGCCGGCGCGCTCTGGGGCCGCCCAGCATTCCCAGACTCTGTACGCGTGGTTCTGCCACGTGCCGGGTTTGAAGGTCGCCGTCAGTGCGACGCCCTACGATGCCAAGGGTCTGACAATCAGCGCCTTGCGAGATCGGAACCCGGTCATCCTCTTCGAGGATAAAAGCCTCTACAGCAATAGAGGGCCGGTTCCAGAGGGTGACCACAGCATTCCACTGGGCAAAGCCGATGTGAAGCGCGAGGGCCACGACGTCACACTTATCGGGCTGGCACGCATGGTTCATCTTGGCCTCGCGGCCGCTGACCGCCTCGCCGAAAAGGGAATCAGCGCCGAGGTAATTGACGTCCGCAGCCTTTTCCCTCTGGACACCGAGACACTGGTTCACTCCGCGATGAAGACGGGGCACGTCGTGCTGCTCGATATGGCGGTGGAGCGGTACGGTGTCATGGGAGAGCTCGCCTCAGCCATATACGAGGGTGCCTTCGGCTATATTGATACACCCATTATGCGAATGGGCGCGCGCCCAGTCCCAATCCCCTTCAGCCCAGCGCTAGAGAACGGGGTGCTCCCAACCGTAGACAACGTTGTCGCCAAAGTCGAAATCATGCTCGCCGGAGGTCTCTGACATCGATGGCCTCAAAAGTATATGACTTACTGTTAAGCCGGGGGCGCATCATTGACCCGCTCAACCAGCGGGATGGGGTGGCGGATCTTGGGATTGTCGGCGGGAAGGTGGTCGAGGTTGGCGAGGAGTTGCCCGTGGATCGGGCAGCCCAGACTGTTGCGGTCGACGGCCGTCTGGTCCTCCCAGGTCTCATTGATCCGCATGTTCATCTTTCGTACTGGTTCGGGTGCCAGGCAGGGTACCGCATGCTGGCGCGAGCCGGGATCACCACGGCTGTGGACGCCGCAGGGCCACCCGATGAGATCATCCGGGGGCTGCGCGAGCGTGGCGCAGGAATCAACGTGGCAACGCACAACGTGGTCTGGCCAGGTCGTTTCGTACCCAGTACCGATCCTTCCAAAAGCGACATAGATCGATTCATCGAGAATTCACTCCGCGGCGGGGCCATCGCGCTCAAGCTCTTAGGCGGGCATTTTCCGCTCACAGCTGAAGCCACTGCGCGTGTGATCGAGCAGGCCGCATCGGCGGGTGTCTTTGTCACCTTTCATGTCGGCACGACGCGGACGCCTGGCGATCTCAACGGGTTCTTCGAGGCTGTCGAATTGGCGGGTGGTCGACGCTTGCATGTGGCCCACATGAATGCCTACTGCCGAGGTCAACTCTCGGGTGAACCGCTCGCCGATGCCGTTCAGGCTCTGGACGTGTTGCAACGTTCCCCCAACATCACCTCCGATTCCTACGTTTTCTCTCGCAACGGGACGCCCGCCCTGTGCACGGACGGTGTGCCGGTTAGTCGGGTGACACGAAATTGGCTTGTTGAGGGCGGCTATGAGGCGACCGAAAGTGGTCTCACGCAGGCTATCCTCGATGGCTTTGCCTGGGTTATCGCTGAGCGAGACAGTGAGAACGTCTTCGTTCAGGGGGAGGAAGGGTACGCGGCGTGGCGAGAGGCTGGAACTGATACTGGCGTTAGCTTCGAGGCGAACCCGTACACGAGCATGATCCCGTTGGCCATAGCGAAGGACAGCAAGGGCGATTTCATCGTCACTGCACTCTGTACGGATGGGGGAGGAATCCCGCGCAATGCCCTCGTTGAGAAGGGTTTGGGATTAGTCCGACTTGGTGCTCTTACAATCCAGGAGTTTGTCCAGAAAGCTTCGATCGCTCCGGCTCACCTCTATGGTTTTAACGATAAAGGCCATCTCGGTCCGGGGGCCGATGCCGACGTGACCGTGCTCGACCCGCTGCACGGCGTTGCGACCCATACCATTGTCGAGGGGCGGATCGTGATGGAGGGAGGCCGGGTCTTAGGCAGAGGAGGGACCCTGTTGGTGACGACTGCAGGCGTGAAAGAGGCCCGTGCGGGTGGGGTAGAGTACCAAGTAATTGCATAAGCAGGTTTAAGAGGGAAGGGGCGGATGAAGTCAGTTGTGAGCTCGCAAACGGTGAATTGGACGGGAGAGAATCCCTACATTTGGCTGTACGACGAGAGCGAGACCGAAATTATCACTGCAGCAAGCTTTTTTCGGGTCCTCTACTCCCGCTACGGGAAGGGGCATGTTCTCTTCCTACGCTGCGATGTCCAGGGGGATGGCTTCGCAGCACCGGAGGACCTTTGTGTTTGCCTGACCGACAATCGCGACTTGGCGCACTGGTTGAAGGAGGACATTGTCAGCTTGTATACCGGGTTTCGAGACCGCCCCGAGTATGCCACGATGCTCATCATCCAGGCTGAGCATTTTCAGGCCTCTGGAGATCCCAAAGAGGCCTGGACGGAAAGTATCCGAGGGGGCGGACTGGAGATCGTTCTGAGGTGGGAGAATCCTCAAGAACCTTTCTACGCTGAGATACCTCCCTCCCGCTGGCCCTTCGTGCTAGTGACAGTATTGATCCCGGCGCGTAGCGCTGCTGTGACGATCAGCGGGATGCGAGTGGCAGGCCGGGTCAAGGCTATGGATTTCCATGGTCGCGAATCTACATCCTGCTGCCTCGCTTTTTCCGAAACGTGGCTCGAAGCAAAGGGAACTTAGCACCGTAAGGGGAAACTCATTTGGTTCCTCTCGCCCGTCGGCTCAAGCCAAGAGCTTTCAGTTGACTCGGAAATGGTCCTGGTCTGTCACTGGTTTTCAAAAGTGATCCACGGGCAGGCAATCATCTCGTCAAAAGAGGCCAAGTGCGTATAATCTACTAGGGTGCTTGCCACGAGTTTCTGGGGATCGCTCCGTAAACCGTCGACAGGTAGAACATGGCATTTCATCAACCAGCTACTACAGGAAGCAAGACAGGGAATACCGTGTCTTTAGACGAGCTAGATGTGCAGATTCTGATGTGTCTACAGGCAGACAGTAGGCAATCCAACCTGGAGATAGCCCGCCAGGTGGATGCCTCCGAGAGTACTGTGCGAAGGCGCATTGATCGTCTGATTGACGCGGGCGTTATCGAAATGGCAGCGATCCTCGACCCCACAAAGGTAGGCTATCAACTCGAGGTCCTCCTCCTCTTGATCGTAGACAAGGATAAAGTGGACTCGATAGCCAACCAATTAGCAGCGTTCCCTCAAGTGAACTACGTCTGCGTGATGACAGGTGAGTTTGATATCCTGGCCCAAGCCTGGTTTCGGTCCAATGCTCGGTTCTTGGACTTCATCCGTGATGGAATTGGGGCGATTGAGGGGATTCGAGAGTCGCGAAGTTCGATTGTCCTTCACGCAGCCAAACGAACAAATTACTGGGTACCCCTCGGCTGAGTGTTGAACCCCGTATGTTCAGAAGTCCATATCAATAGCCAGAGGACACAAAGTATCCGGGGCTTCTGTAATTGTATCCCTTGACCTCGCCAACCTGCTCTTGCCAGGAAACGAAGCACTCGTGATTTCTGGACGGTTGGGCCGCGATCAGTCGGGCGCAACGGGAGGTTGACATGAAGGCAATGCTATTTCACCAGCATGGCGACCTGGAGAATCTTGTCTATGCGGAGATACCCGATCCGCAGCCCAGGCCGGGCGAAGTTCTCGTACAGGTGCACGCTTGTGCTCTCAACCGACTCGATATCCTTGCCCGCTTGGGTGAGACTGAGACTCCTATCCCCCTGCCACATATTCCCGGGTCGGACATCTCTGGGGTAATTGCCAAGCTTGGGCCCGAAGTAGAAGGATTCCAAGGTGGGGAACGAGTGGTCGTCAATCCTCGTATCTTCTGTGGCCGGTGCGAGTTCTGTCTCCAAGGCGAGCAAAGCATGTGCTTACATTATACCGTGATTGGATGGCAGCGACACGGCGGCTATGCCGAGTATGTGGCGGTTCCGGCGCAGAATGTCATGGAAATGCCAGATGGTTTTCCATTTGAAGCTGCAGCTGCAGTACCTCTAGCCTTTACAACAGCCTTCCGCATGCTGATCAACCGGGCGGAAGTCCGCGAGGGCGAAAACGTTCTGATTCTGGGAGCCAGCGGAGGCGTATCGAGTGCCGCTGTACAAGTTGCAAAGCTCGCTGGTGCGACGGTCTTCGCTACAACAACCTCTTCAACGAAATTACAGCGTATTAGAGAGATCGGTGCCGATTTCGTGATTGACGCCTCCAAGGACGCTTTTGACGAGGTGGTGTTGGATCATACGGGTGGCCGAGGCGTCGATGTCGTGTTCCAGACCCTGGCCGGTGATACGTGGCAACGGAGCGTGAACTGCGTTCGTAGGGGCGGACGCATCGTGATATGTGCGACATTATGCGGAGCAAACCCGCCGGCCGACTTGGGAACCATCCTTTGGAAGCAGATCAAGGTGATAGGATCTACTGGAGGCACGCCTTTGGACTTCCAGAAAGTGATGAATTCAGTGTGGCAGGGTCGGGTCAGGCCACTTGTGGATAGAGTGTTTCCTCTGCAGCAAGCGCGTGAGGCGCAGCAGTATCTGATGAGTCAAAAACAGTTCGGCAAAGTGGTGCTGGTTCCGTGATTCTTTAGGACAGAGCCTCGGGAGTAGATAACAGTTTTTGGCGCTGAAAGCGGACAACAGTGCGATCTTGTTATCGTTGTCCCTAGAGGCGCCAGATGACAAGAATCGAGAGTAACACGGTCAATTCGAAAGGTGGAAAAGTAAAATTCTAGGCTGCTGAGACTTTTTTCCAAAAGACGAGGTGCAGGCTGATTGAGATAGAAAAGAGGAACATGCTCACAATTCAGTGGAGCAGGGGTAGGGCCGCAAGTCAAGGTGACAATGTGGCGTGCTGACATGGACAGCAAGCAAGGGTGAACTCGTCTGCTGCACGGATGACTGGCGCGAACTGGATGTGACGCAACTGAATCTTGATCGAGCGGTTGCGGCGCTGATCGGACGCCCAATCGGCGATTACGTTGACTGGCCCGAAGGCGTGCGCCTGCGTCAAGGTCGCCCCTTGCAGAGAGCGCTGCTCGCCACGCCGCAGGCCGAGTTCGTCCGGGGAGTGCCAGGGACTGTCCCCATGGCGTAAGAGCAGGTCGCGTCTGAGACCCACTTGCCAGTGCCAGCCATCGCGTTGACAGACCGGCCGCCCGCTACCGCGAGGAACTCGCTATCGGCATAGAAGTGGACCCGGACGCACTCTAGGCGTCGCACACGGGCGCGACGCGAGGCAATCGGCGCGTCTACGCCCCCAGCCCCGTGCCGCCCAAGGGCACCAATTCCCAGGCCAACGGCAACCGGGTCTTGCCGTTGGCCATCTCTATGGTCAGCGCGCTCCAGCGGTCTTCAATGTCGGTCCGGTCTGGCCACTACCCTCACCAACATCGGGGGTCTACGATAACCTCGGGCGGCAGCAGGAGGCCTTAGACGCCCACCAGCGCGCCCTGCCTATCTTCGGACAGGTGGGCGACCGGCCGGGAAAACGCGTCACCCGGTACGATCTCGCCATGATTTATCGCCAACAAGGGCGCCTGCGGGAAGCAGTCGAGGCGTTGAAGCGGGTCGTCGGGCTTGATGCCCTGGTGCAGGACCCCGACTTGGAACAGGACCAAGCGATGCTGGCTCAGGTCGGGGCGGAATGGCGCGCAGGAGCCGGAGGGCGGCGGACAGTGAAAGCGGACTGTTCGCTTCTCGCCGGGGCGAAGCGAGACACCACGGATCGCGCCCTCTCCATCGCGACCCATCCCACAAGACGCCCGCCGCTTCGGCCACCGCCCGCCGCCGGCAGCCTCATCGCCGCCGGCGCTGCGATCTGCCTCGACTGTGTCGGTGATCGCCGGTGCAATTTGCGGCGGGGGTCACGCGGTGGGCGCTGTGTAGAGGCGTGGGGCGAGCGTGGCAGTTGCGGCGGGCGCGGCGGGATGCGTGGCGTGGCCGGCGCGGGGCAGGACTCAGGAGCACACATGGGAGATGCCCATGCGACTGATCCGCTGGCTGCTGGCGCCGTGGGATCGGCGCTGCCATGCCCTGGCTGGGCAGCCGTGCGACTGGTGGCGGTGTAGGTCGCGGTGGGGGAGGGTGTGAACAAAGGCGCCTGGTTTGAGGGAAATGAAACGCCCCTGGCCCTGTCCAGGGGCGTCAAGGTGAAGCTCATCAACGAACGTGTTACAGATCAAGTAGCCGGCGCAACTCGGCATCCAGCTGAGCGAGGTACTGTCGTTCAAGGCGGCCGACCGTTCGTGGAATTCGGCGCTGATCGGTCACGCGAAGCTGAAAGACTAACAAAACAGATGGGTGAGTGAGGCCGTTTTGGGGCGAAGGAGCTACTCGAATCGTAAAAGGGTAGCGCAAAGCAGCAAGCTTTGTTGTGAGAGGGACAAGGACGACCGTCGGCAGGGCAGTCGCGACACTGTCAGTCTGAACAGTAATGGCCGGTCTACGTCCTGCCTGCTCATGTCCTGCACCACCTGGGGGAGCTGGAAAATCAACCTAAACGACGTCGCCCCGCGCCATGCACTACTCTAGAGAGGCTTCAAAGTTTTCCAGCGCCTCAGAGCTAAGCGCATCCCAGGTCTCAAAGTCCGTAAGCAACTCCCCATCAACCGGGGGAATCGCTGAGGACCCGGATGGTGCGTAGACCCCAGAAATTGGCTGACCCCGCAAGATAGCGCCCTCCACCTCAAAGACATAATAGCTCGCAGAAGGTTGACCCCACGTACTTTCTCTCGGCGACGATGTGACATACGGAGAAGGGGCGGTTCGAACAGAAGGCATCCGGCTGTCTGTTACGGTCATCGGTCTTCTCCTGTGATAAATGGAATTACTGTATTGCCGATGTATGCATCGACTTGTTTTAGACGTTGTTCTCCATTTAGTGGCACCGCAGGGGGCGCCGACTGTGACCACACGAATTGTGTCTCAACGAAAATCTTCTTTGAATCCTGGAGAAACGACTCGATCTTTACCTCGATCTGGACAGGGTCGGCCTCATTGGACTGTGCAGGCATGACAAACCGAAGACCGCCACCGAGAACAGGACGGCCGAGGACGGCAAGCGAATCTGCCGGTTGATGCAGCCGGACCTCCCACAGTTCCTGAAAAGCATGCTCGGCCGAAGTTTCAAATAAGTCGCGAAATGTTGCATCGCTACGGATAAGCTGTCTATTTCTCGCTGGCCAGGTAGCTTCAAACGCTGCGACAGTCGCCTCAACATTTCGCGAGAACAACTCAAGATCAAGATCAGCTCTAGGGTCTTCTGATACAACCAAGAGTTGACCGATGGATGGAGTGCTTACAACTTTCACAAGCAGCCGGGTCGGCGCCTCGCGAACCACGACAATTTGCCGCTCTGGTTGTTCGGCTCGATCAAAATCAACGCCATGAGTGAGAAGGGATTGCTGAAAAGTAATGTGGCTTCGCTTGTCGACGATAGGCTCTGGAGACGTGATGAAATTGATCCCCATATAGATGGTCTGGCGCGTGTCGGGGTACATGAACCGTACCACTCCTGAGCACTATCATTCTACGTCGACCAGCTTTGTGGGCGTGATTCGCTCGTTCAAGCATGCTCTGAAATGGCGTCTTGAACGACTTGCGTGGCGCACAGAGGATTTGGCTCCAGCGACTCGGCCAGAGAGCAGGATTCTACCCCATATCTTATATAGCGCCAATTGCGACTTGTCTACATGGTACCGCTATCCCAATATGGACTTCAGCAATTCGCCTGCCACGCCTCTATATCCAATCCCCCCTCGTCCTTCACTCATGGCTGCGACACTGGCACCGGTTAAATCTTGGCCGCATCCATGCCCGAATAGAGGAGTTCCAGCGTCCCCCCGCGACTACATGGGCGGCTCGAAGTAGTCCAGATCGCAGCGCCAGCCTCGCCGCGTCCGGATCGGCTACGAGCCGGGCGGCGCTGGGCGCATCGCGGTCTCGACGAGCAGGAAGAGGGCGAGGAGGAGGTGAATCATCAGCGGAGCATCAATGCTGCCGCGCGGCTTGCTGCGTCCCCGCCTGCGTCAAGTTCCTCGGCGGCTCATCCAAACATGCTTGGCTTTGTTTCTCAAGAGCGCTCTCGATAATGTCTGCCGCTAAATCAAAGTGACGGGCAGCGGCTACAAGCTCGTCCTGCACTGGCTGGAGATGGCTCGGCGGCTGAAGGCTGCGAATCGCGACGCCGTTGCTTCGGAAGGTGCGGATAGGAACTTCAAATCGCGCTTGCCGCGTCGGATCTCTAACATAAGTTTTGTGCAAACAAAGCCGAAGATGGGTAGCACCCCACACAACCGTGGAGGTCAAGCCCAGCGCTCACGAAGCCGTCGGATCGCGTTGGAAGGCCGGCCACGCTTCTTGGGGGGCGTCCAACGAGGCGGCGCTAAATCCTTGAGCGACCTTTTGCGGGTCGGTGCCGGACCGGGAGAGCGCCATCACATTGGGCTCCCAAGACATCAATGCGAAGATGGGGTTGGGCCACGGAATCCGCGAAAGGGCGCGAAAGGCACGAAATTTTTCGCGGTGTTTCGTGTCCTTCCGTGACCTTCGTGTTCCAGGTGTTCCTCGCACACCTATGAGGGTACCCGTATGCCATCAGTTCCAACCAAAAACGGTGCCATACCCCGTGCCCCCGTCACAGTTCGTATGATAGGATGGCCGCTCGCCGGTAGAAACCTCAATCGGGCTGATCGCCCGCCCTGATTCCTCTGTGGCGTGGACCGTTGGGCCACGGAATCCGCGAAAGGGTGCGAAAGGCACGAAATTTTTCGCGGTGTTTCGTGTCCTTCCGTGACCTTCGTGTTCCAGGTGTTCCCTGCACACTCATGAGGGTACCCGTATGCCATCTCGCCGCTCCCAGAAGGGTTATGATTTCGGTTCACTGTCTTACGTTGTGATCGGCGCCTGCATTGATGTGCAGCGTCAATTGGGCGTTCATTGTATGGAGGTGGATTACCAACGAGCACTGGCGATGGCTCTCGCCAAACGTGATTTGTTCGCCCAGCGCGAGCTGGAGATTCCGATCGTGTACGATGGGGTCCTGGTGACCAAACGGCGGGTGGACTTCGTCATCTCGAGCGATTCGGACGAGTTGATCCTGGAAACGAAGGCCAGGAGCAGCATCCTGCCCGAGGATGTCGAACAATGCCTCCTGTATCTCCATCAAGGGGGCTATCGCCTCTGCCTGCTGGTTAACTTTGGAGAGAAACCGTTGGGGGTGCGGCGCTGTGTCCATACACCCCCTGAAACGGGAAGCACGACAGCCTGATCAGCCATCAGGGGAGTCGCTATGAGCGGAAACGCGAAACGGGCGAAAATACGAATTGCTTGCCGCTTCAAGACCTGCGACCTGTCAGGTGAGCCGAAGGAGAAGACGGCGCTCCTGATCAATCCACCGGTCTATGCAATGCGACGACCCTCGTCCGCGTAGACCCCCTCCGGCAAGGAAAACGCTCGCGAGCGAGCCTTGAAAACAAGGACCTCGACTGGTAGAATGGGCGGCAGGAGCGTACCTACCCTGAGGTGTTTAAAGGGTTGGGCCAACTGTCGCACTACAACATTCACCAACTCACCGAAAGCCAGGCGTTGGAACTGGCGGACCGGCTCAATCAGTGGGCGTACGGTGAGCCGGGTCTCTATATGTTGCCGGATACTCGGACGGCAATGTTTGTTCTGAGAGACAGACTCGTTCGATTTGCACGGAAGAGGATTACGGCCGAGGAGTTGCTGCGCGGGCCGCGGACGGATTTGGTCGAGCTCATGCGCCGCGATCTGAATCATGATTGGAGCGAGTGGCGCGAGTTCAAGCCGCTGATCGAGCTCAACCGGGAGAGGATTCAGGCGATGTTGGCGAGTGGCGGACAGGATTGAGCGCTTACACCCAGTCGGCCATCGTCGATCATTCTATCGGCGTTGGCGTTCCTCCTTGTCTCGCCCGTGGCATGCAATATGCTCGCCTCGTGCCACCCAACTTCCTCATCATTTGCAAGGAGAGAACAGATGCTCGAAGATCGAATATCGCGCAAAGATTTTCTCCGATTGAGCGTGGGATCGGCGGCGCTCGTGGCGACTGCGCGATTGCCGGTCGCCCACGCGGACGACCTGGACTGCGCCGAGCGGAAGCCGCCCGAGCCGAACGACTACTCGCAGAGCGGTCCGACCTTCGTTCATTGCGAGGAGCATCTCATCTACAGCAACCCCTTCGACCAACACGTTGCTCCTGCCTGGTACGAAGCGAAGCTGATCTACCACCTCAACCTGGGTGTGGCGACAGAGCGCCCGCCGTATCCCATTGCCGGCCAGTACCTGTTTGTCTACCAGGACGACTTCCAAAACCCAACCACGGTGGAAGGCTTCTTCGCGCAAGCCGGGCCACTCGTAAACGCTGGCCAGCACGTCATCTTCGACGCAGCCCCGGGCGATCCCGACTACAGCCCCATCTGGCACAATCACTGGGTGCTCGTGCCTCGCGACTACGAGATCAACAGTCTGCGGTCGGAGGAGGCCGTCCTGCAGAGTGGCTATCCCATCGTCGAGAGTCCCTTCTACATCAATTGACCGGTCATCTGAGCTGGCGTGACCAGCTCTTGACTCGACCACTTCTCTCTTTTGACTCCGTTTACGCAATTCCGCCCTTTTGGGGTACGCTCCGAAGCCTGAAAAGCGGCGAACCCGGTCGGCGGGATGGGAGAGCGCGAGGAGCTCCCGGGGGGTGCCCCCGGGAGTTCCCCTGCTCGCTCCGCTCGAGTCCCCCACTGTCACCGAGATCGGTTCACCGAACATCGGGTCGCTCCCGGTGAGCCTTCCTTGCGAGGGGCGGGTGCTCGGCGGTGGGAGCTGGAGCGGCCGCCCGCCCGCGCCCCATCCTTCTCCCTTGGAGGGACAGGGGGCCAGAGAGCTCAAAGGCGATGCCCAGGGACTCAGTGACGATGGCGGCACTGTCAACCGACCGAAGGGCAAGGAAGGAGGGTGGAGGGATGGTCTCAATCCTGTCAGGTTTGCGGCGTTGGTTGATGCAAGAACAGCGCTCAAGGGGGAGGACGGGCCGGAGCGAGGGCGCCGGTAGCCGCTCCGCGCGCGGAGCACTCTCGGGTCCCGACGATGAGTGGCCCGAAGACAACCGCGATACTCAGGCTGCCCGGCACTATCACGACGGCACGAAGCACCCGTACGGCTCCTTGATGGACGCGGGGCATTTCTTCGACCCCGCCACCCAGCCGCTGCTGTTCAAGCGCTACATCGGCCTGGAGTCCATCCCGCTGCCCCTCGATAAATCTCCACTGGGTGTCCCGGCGCTCGAGGCCATTGCAAGCGGTCCTGCGCCGACCGGCGAGCCGCGAATTCCCGACATCGGCACCCTGGCGCGACTGCTCTCCTTCTCGGCCGGCATTACCAGGCGCATCCGCTATCCCGAGCCGGTGGGCGAGATCGCCTTCCGGGCGGCCGCCTGCACCGGGGCGCTCTACCACATCGAGCTGTACGTGGTCTGCGGGGACCTCCCCGGTCTGGAGGCGGGGGTCTACCACTTCGATCCGGAGGCGCTGGCGCTGCGCCGGCTCCGGGCAGGCGACGAGCGGGGCGTCCTCGTCGCGGCGACGGCACACGAGCCCAGTGTTGCCCAGGCACCGGCCATCCTGGTCTACACCGATGTCTTCTGGCGCAACGCGGTCAAGTACCAGGCGCGGGAGTACCGCCATGCGTTCTGGGATAGCGGGACTATCCTGGCCAATACCCTGGCGATGGCCTCAGCGCACGAGATGCCAGCGAAGGTGGCGGCCGGGTTCGTGGATACGGCGGTGAACCGCCTGCCGGGCCTGGACACCCACCGCGAGTTCGCTCTCGAGCTTGTCCCCATCGGGTACGCGCCAGGCACGCCGCCCGAGCCGGCGCCCGAGGTTGCCCCGCTCGAGCTCAAGACGGTCCCGATTGCCAGGTACGAGGGTGACGAGCCGGCGATCCGAGCTATGCACGCCGCCTCCTCATTGACGGACGAGGAACAGGTCGCTGCCTGGCGCAGTAGCCTCCCGCCACGGCCGATGCCGGTGCCATCGGGTCGCCTCTTCCCGTTGGCACCCGATCCGGTCGAGGAGATGCCCCAGGAGCCGCTGGAGTCGGTGATTCTGCGCCGTGGGTCGGCGCGCCAGTTCTCCCACGGGTCCATCAGCTTCCGGCAACTCTCGACCATCCTCGATCGGGCCCTGCGGGGCGTCCCGGCCGACTTCCTGGACCCCGGCGGCACGCTCAACCAGGTCTACCTGATTGTTAACGCGGTCGATGGCCTGCCGCCGGGGACGTACGTGTTCCACCGCGATCGGCAGGCGTTCGAACTCCTCCAGGAAGGTCACTTTCGGGCCGCGGCCGGTACGCTCGGTCTCCACCAGAAACTTGCCTACGATGCCAGCGTGAATCTCTTCTTCCTCAGCGACCTGAAGCCGATCCTGGAGCGCTTCGGCAATCGGGGGTACCGGGTAGCGCAACTGGACGCGAGTATCTCCGCCGGGCGAGTCTACCTCGCCGCTGAGGCCCAGGGGCTGGGCGCGACCGGCCTGACCTTCTTCGACGACGCCGTGACCGAGTTCTTCTCTCCCCATGCCCGCAGCAAGAGCGTCATGTTCTTGATCGCGCTCGGCAAGCGGCCCAGGCGACATGGCAGGTGAGATGTGAAACGTGATAATACCAAGAGAAGAACGCCTTCAGTTTCGGTAGTTGTTTTGACCATATTCTGAAGAAACAACGGAGAAGAGCCTGGCATCATTGGTATGCCAGGCTCTTTCGCCGTGGATATCGTGAAGAGCTGGGCGCTGGTCCAAAGAGGAAGTCACGCGCCCAGGACATCGCTTCCCGCGTTCCTCGTTAATGAAGTTGAACGTCCTTGCACCAGTGGCGAGTAACCGTTCTGCCATTCAAGTTGGGAACACGAGCCTCGCCGCAGACCCGTGCCTCTCCGGTTTCGAAGGAGGCCTGACCCTCGGCCGTCGCGATTGCCTCCCAACTGCTGTCTGTGCAGGAGCCTTGCGTGGTGCCATGGCCGACCACGGTAGGCGTCCCCTGCTGCTTGACCATGACGCGCAACTCGAACGACTGTTCTCCCGTGCAGCCAACGTGCCCGGTTACCACGACAGCGCGGCCCTCAGCAATCAGGCTGAGGTCTTCGGAGATGCCAAATGGAATCGAGATACGCCGTCTGGCGTAGATGACGGGGCCTGTCCTGTGACCCTCGACGACGAAGCCGGCGCGGTGAGCGGAATCCTGGCTTCCCGAGGCGGCAATGGAATTCTCAGTCGGTGCGGCCAGCGCGATCGAGACAGCGAGAAGCCCAAGCGCGGCCAGAGCTACACCAAGCGCAGTGCCAAAGCGAAGAATGCGAGCCTGCATACGTTACCTCCTGTGGCTCGTGACTGAAGGGCAGTCGATTGGAATGAAACGGTTGGATTGATGATGTGGGGCACAGCACGGTGCGACGACTGTACAACGCGGGAAGACGACCGGCGATTGCTACCTTCTTACTATATCACCTTTGTCAAGATTTATTCTCTGTGCCGAAGGGTAACCGTTGCTTACCGGAGCGATCGTCCGGGCTGTTGAACGCTTCCTGGCAAGCAGGCGCTTTGCCAGTGGCCCGGCTTCCTCCTTCTCCTCCTGTGTCGGGGGCAAAATGCCATTTTGCCCACCAGTTTCCAGGTTTGACATGCCCTTGGTCTCAACTACAATTTGCAGTGCGTAATATTTTTGCACGCAATGAGAGATCCTGTTGGCGAAATCGTCTCCAGGGAGGGCGAGCGGAGCCCAGCGGTTGAAACCGCGGCTGGGGGCCTGCGGCCGGGCGTGCCCCTCCGAGCACGCTGGGGGTTTGGATTCAGGTGGAACGGGGCAACCGCGTGGTGAAGCGCGCACTACAAACAGGCACCCCGCCACTCGCACCAATGCGCCGACAGTGTCAATGACAGACTGTCCTGACGGGAGTGGACGATGGTTCGTGTGACAATCAAGGTGGAGCGGGATGACCAGCGAAGTGAGCACATGGAGCACATCTCACGAGTGCTCATGCAACTCAGTTGGCTCGCACACAAGCTGTTTGCCCGCTGCGTCCAGGACCACGATCTTACGCTCCCCCAATTCTTCACACTTGGCTTTCTGGCCAAATCGGACCAACGCTGTTCCATGAACCAGCTCGCCGAGGCGACCCACCAGGACGCTGCGACCATGACGGGTGTGGTGGATCGATTGGAGCGGCTGGGGCTGGTGGAGCGGCGCCGGAGCGTTCGCGACCGGCGGGTGGTGTTGGTCCAGCCGACCGTCGAGGGTGTCGCCCTCCTGGAGAATGTTCAGGCGTCGCGCGATGCTATGATGCGGCGGATCTTCACCGAGTTCGACGGTGAGGAGATGGCTGTCTTCGAGTCGCTCCTGTGGCGCCTGGTCAAAGCCATGGAAGCGGTGCACGAGAACTCACCATCGCCCGCTGGCCGACAGCGCTGATGGAATCGATTCCTCAGGTAGCAGTGGGGCTGGCGGCCCAGGCGCTTTCCTCCCGTGGGGGACATGTGAAGCGGGGCGGGGGAGGAAGGGCAGGCCGGCGAAGGGCCCACGGGGATCTGCGTGACCTGCTGCCCGGCGAAGTCCTGGGATGCTTCCGTCTCCGACACGGGTTCAGACGAGGAGTAGACAGCGGCGTGGATGCGCCGGCTCCGCCGATGGAATGCGCGCCGGGCTCCCCTTCTCTCGGGGGAGAAGGAGCGTGGGGGGATGAGGGGGCTGATGTCCACCCCCTGATTGGACATTTGATCAACAGTTACGACAAAATGGTAACGCCTCAGTTGCTCGGCCTGGATTGCCATATGCGGGCCAATAATGAGGAGCCACCTCAGCCGGCGGATCTGGCGATCCGCCGGGAGCGGCGGAAGAGGTGCAAGAGTCCTTCGCTGCTCGGCCTGGATTGCCACAGGCGGGCCAATAATGAGGAGTCACCTCAGCCGGCGGATCTGGCGATCCGCCGGGAGCGGCGGAAGAGGTGCAAGAGTCCTTCGCTGCTCGGCCTGGATTGCCACAGGCGGGCCAATAATGAGGAGCCACCTCAGCCGGCGGATCTGGCGATCCGCCGGGAGCGGCGGAAGAGGTGCAAGAGTCCTTCGCTGCTCGGCCTGGATTGCCAAATCCAGGCCGCCGCCAGTGCAGCCGGCGGATCGCCAGATCCGCCGGGAGCGGCGATAGGACAGTTGATCAACAATTGAGAAAATGTAAGGAGATCGCTGATATGTACGACATGTCTGGAGCCATCAATGGCCTGGTCCCGATGGTCATCGAAACTACGGGCCGGGGCGAGCGCGCCTACGACATCTTCTCCCTGCTTCTGAAAGAGCGCATCGTCTTTGTCGGAACGCCGATTGACGCACAAGTTGCGAACCTGATCGTGGCACAGTTGCTCTTCCTGGACCGCGAGAACCCCGAGCGCGAGATCCAGATGTACATCAACTCGCCGGGTGGCGGCATCTACGCTGGCCTGGCCATCTACGATACCATGCAACTCGTCCGCGCGCCGCTCTCGACAATCGCCGTGGGCTCGACGGCGAGCTTCGGCACGGTGCTCCTCTCGGCCGGCACGAAGGGCCGCCGCTACGCCTTGCCCAATGCCACGGTGCACATGCACCAGCCGCTGATGAGCGGGACCATGCGCGGTCAGGCAACTGACCTGGACATCCAGGCGCGCGAGATCCTGCGTCTCAAGAATCGCCTCAACAACATCCTGTCCAGGCATACTGGCCAGCCCGTCGAGAAGATCGCCCGCGATACCGATCGCGACTTCTTCCTGACCGCGCAGCAGGCCCTCGACTACGGCCTGATCGACGAGGTGATTGGCAGCGCGAGTGAGATCAAGAAGGCCGAAGCGGCTACCCACGCTGCCTCCGCCCAGGCCGATGCTCTCCAGGCATCCGTCGAGCGCGGCGGATCGTAGCCTCAGTGAACGAAAGGGGGCAGCCCGATGCTGCCCCCATGTGCTCCTGATGCGCGACTTCCAACGCCTGCTTGGCTTCGTCTTCCCCTACCGCCGCCGGTTGGCCCTCGCGCTGGTAGCCATGTTCCTCGGCACCGCTTTGACACTCGCGGTGCCGATGGCCATTCGAGTGCTGGTCGATAGCGCCTTTGGGGTGCACGACGCGGCCCGGCTCAACCAGGCCACGCTGGGCATCTTTGCTCTTTTCCTGGTTCGGGCTCTGGTGACGATGATCGAGAACTACCACCTGACCATCGTGAGCGAGCGGGTGGTGGCCGATCTCCGCCACCAGGTTTACGATCACCTCGTCGGGCTTTCGTTGCGCTTCTTCGCCAACCGCCGGTTGGGTGAGATCACCTCGCGCGTCACCAGCGATATCGTCACGATGCAAGGCGCCGTGACCGGCCAGATCGCCAACGTACTGCGCGACGCAATGACCCTGGTCGGCGCGCTGGGCCTCATTATCGCTATGAACTGGCGGTTGGCGGGGGTTTTGCTGACTGTCGTCCCGTTGGTGATCCTGACGTCGCGGCTCGCCGGCCGCCTGCTGCGGCGATTCAGTCGTGAGGTCCAGGATCGTCTGGCCGATGCGACCGCCGTCCTGGAAGAGACGCTGAGCAACATTCGCGTGGTCAAGAGTTTTGCGCACGAGGAGTTCGAGCGCGAGCGGTACGGCCAGGCGGTCGAGCGAGCCTTCGCCGCCACGCGGCGCAAGGCCCGCACCAGCGCTCTCTTCAGCCCGCTGATCTCAGCCTTGTTCGTGAGCTCGTTCTCAGCTGTGCTCTGGATCGGCGGGCGCGAGGTCCTGGCCGGGCGGCTCACGGCCGGTGAGTTGATTGCCTTTCTCTTCTACGCGCTGACACTCGCCGGCGCGGTGAGCGGCCTTGCCGGTGCGTACGGGGCCTTTCAGAACGCGCTCGGCGCCAGCGAACGGGTTTTCGAGATCCTCGATACCCTGCCCGACATTGCCGACGAGCCCGATGCCCGGCCCTTGCCACCGATCACCGGCCGAGTGCGCTTCGAGAACGTTCACTTCTGCTACGAGGACGGCCGGGCGGTACTGGATGCCATCGATCTCGACGTGGCTCCCGGCGAGGTGGTTGCGTTCGTTGGGCCGAGTGGTGCGGGCAAAACAACCCTCCTGAACCTGATCCCGCGCTTCTATGATCCGGCAGTGGGGCAGGTCACGATTGACGGCCGCGACGTGCGGACCGTCACTGGAAAGAGCCTGCGCGGGCAGATCGGCATTGTGCCCCAGGAGACGATGCTGTTCAGCACGACGGCGGGGGAGAACATTCGCTATGGCCGCCTCGACGCGACGAAGGCCGAGGTCGAGGCGGCGGCACAGGCGGCGTACGCGCACGAGTTCATCATGGCGCTGCCGGCGGGCTACGACACGCTCGTCGGTGAAAAGGGTGTGAAGCTGAGCACCGGCCAGCGCCAGCGGATCGCGATCGCTCGGGCGCTGCTCAAGAACCCGGCCATTCTGCTCTTGGACGAGGCCACAGCCGCCCTCGACAACGAGAGTGAGCACTTCGTTCAGGCGGCCCTGCAGCGGCTGATGCAGGGCCGCACCGTGTTCGTCATCGCCCACCGCCTCAGCACCGTGCGCAACGCCGACCGGATCATCGTGCTGGATCAAGGGCACATCGTCGAGCAGGGTTCGCACGAAACGCTCCTCGCCCGGGAGGGACTGTACCGCCGGCTCTATGCGCTCCAATTTCGAGCGCCCGAGTCAGCCGGGTTGGCCGAGTCCGAACCCGCCCCCGAGGCACGAGCCGCGGAGACGGTCCCATTTGGGCTTCCGAAACTCGCGCGGCGCTGAGATCGTCCGGCCCTTGTGGACGATCGTACGCGAATGTGGCATAACTCTTGCAGAGTGTGACAGATGGAACATGAAACGTAACGCTCATATGGAATAGTCTACGGCGAGTGGCCACATCGAGAAGAATCCCCTGATGCCTGATACGTTTTCGGTCGTATCACCCGGCCGCATTGCCGGAGGCGTGTCCGTCGCACCCAGGGTTCCAATTTGAGCATTCAATTTGACGTTTGGCGATACCGTTTCACGGTCGTTCAGCCGGAAAGGATCGGTAGAAGATGTGGGCGTGGCGCCTTGGCTCGGTCCGCGGCATCGATATCAAAATGCACTTCACCTTTCCCCTGGTTCTCCTGTGGGCTGCGTTCGAGTGGGGCAGCGGCCCCGACGGCGGTCTGCTGCGAGCCCTCTTCGGCGCGCTACTCATCAGCGTCCTCTTTGTCTGTGTGGTGCTCCACGAGCTTGGCCATAGCCTTGCTGCGATGCGTTACGGTATCCGGGTCCAGGACATCACCCTGCTCCCGATCGGCGGCGTGGCCCAATTGCGGGCCATGCCTGATGCCCCCCGGCAGGAATTGGTGATTGCGCTGGCCGGCCCGCTGGTCAATGTCGTTATCGCCACCCTTTTGTTTCCAATCGTGAGCCTCCTGATGCGCGGCGTGACGCGCTACGGCTTCTGGCATGTCCTGACTGGTGTTGGTCTGAGCAGCATGGTGCTCTACATTTTTGCGGCCAACATTAGTCTGGTCATCTTCAACCTGATCCCGGCGTTCCCGATGGACGGCGGCCGGGTCCTGCGCGCCCTCCTGGCATTGCGGCTCGACTATGCCCGGGCGACCCAGATCGCTGTGCGGCTGGGACAGGTGCTGGCGATTGGCTTTGCGATCTTGGGCTTCTTCCAGAACCCGCTCTTGATCCTGGTGGCGGTCTTCGTGTTCATCAGCGCAGGGGCCGAGTTGCAACGCGTAGCCTTCCGCGATCTCTTGCAGGGCGCGTCGGTGAGCCAGTTCCTGGTGGCGAATGGCCGGGCGCTCAGCCCCGCCTGGCCCCTGCAAGCGGCGCGCTTGGTGGCCCGCCAGACAGGCCAGCGCGCCTTCCCAGTCGTCGAGGGTGGGCGGCTGGTGGGGCTGGTGGCGGCAAGCGATCTCAACCGCCTCAGTTTCGGCCAGGTGGGCGAGGTCATGCACGATGATTTTCCGGTGCTGGCGCCGGGTGCTACCCTCTATGACGCCCAGACCGCGATCACCGCGCGCGGCCAGAGTAGCGCCGCGGTCATTGATGCGGGAGCGTTTTTGGGTATCATCAGCCTGGACGATGTGGAACGCGCGCATGCCTGGTTGCGGCGCCAGTCGCCGCGTCTGCGACACGCTTGACCGACAGCACCGCACAGAGGAGGAACCACATGGCTGGATTAATGATCGTCCTGGCGCACCCCGATGACGAGGTTCTTGGCACAGCCGGTAGCATGGCGAAAGCAGCCGACAGTGGCCGGTCAGTCCAACTGGTTTGTGCGACCAGGGGCGAGGAAGGAGAGATTCATAAGCCGGGAGTCAGTCGGGACGAATTGGCCGCCACGCGCGAGGCGGAATTACGCTGCTCCGCGGATGCTCTTGGGGTCGATGAGGTCGTCTTCCTGGGCTACCGTGACAGTGGCATGGCCGGTGAGCCGACCAACGAGCATCCCCATGCCCTGGCTCAGGCCCCCCGCGAGCAGGTGGCGGAGCGTATCGTGGAGATGATCCGGACCTTTCAGCCCGACGTGGTCGTCACCTTCGGACCGGAAGGTGGGTATGGCCACCCCGATCACATTGCGATCCACCATGCGACAACCCTGGCATTCACCGATGCGGGGGATGCCTACCGTTTCCCGGTAGCCGGCGAGCCCTGGCAGCCGGTCAAACTCTACTTCGTGGCGCTCGCGAGTAGTTTCTTCCGCCTGGCGGCCGATTTGCTTCGCGCCGAGGATCTCCCTCCGGTGAGCTTCACCGGCGAGCCTTTTGAGGAGTTGGGGCGCCCAGAGCACGAAATCACCACGATCGTGGACGTCAGCGAGTTTGTCGAGCAGAAGCAGCGCGCCCTGGCCTGCCACGAGACGCAGTTAGGACCTGAGATGGTTTTCGCCCGTCTGTCGCCGGAGGCTCAGCGCCGCCTCCTCAGCCGCGAGACCTTCGTTCGCGCCCATCCTCTCGTGCCAGCCGGCTTCAGAGAGACTGACCTCTTTGAGGGCCTTGAGGAGCCCGGCGGCTAACACGCCACTTCCGCTTTCCCGAAGCCCACTCGCAGCGTACTGGCCGGAACGACAGGAAAAAAGGGGACTGAGGGAACTCGCCGGCCACTCCTGGCGAGTGTTTCCGGCCCCGCCGCCAGCGCCTCCGCCGTCCAGCGTGGACGTTCGGGTAGTGGTTTCCCTGCGACAGGGGTTCCGACAGGCTCAACCCCGGCAACCCAAGCCTCAGGGGATCTTCGGCCTCAGTTCCTTTTCGTTCCCTCACTCCCCCCGATACGGTCGACCACTTCGACTCGCTTCTCCTCTTCCACCCGGCCAACCCCGAGATGCCCGACACGCTGCGGGACCCGCCACGGGGCCACTAACGGCTCGAGCGGTGCGGGGCGAGCGGGCCGGCGCGCGGCCAGCACGGCCGGAAGCGCCCGCAACCCCTGCAGCCGGCCGAGCAGGTGGTGCCACTCTCCGCGCGCCAGGCCGGCGTAGAGCACCGCAGCCATGTCGTAGGCCAGGATCAGAGGCAGGTCGCGCAGCGGAGCGTTCTTGGCGACCAACCAGACCTTATTGCGCCCGAGCAACTGCTTCTTGAAGGGCGAGCCCTCACCGCTGGTCGCGCTGGTCAGGTGATAAACCAGGGCGTCGGGTACGTAGGCACAGCGCCAGCCGGCCGTTTGCGCCCGCCAGGCGAGGTCTACATCCTCCAGATAGGCAAAGAAGCGCTCGTCGAAGAGGCCGATCTCGTCGAGCATCGCGCGCCGATAGAGGGCGGCCCCACCCGAGGCGCCGAAGATCTCACCCGCCTGTTGCGCCTCGCCGACCGGCCGCCCACCGAGTCGATCCCAGGCGATGGCCGCGCGGTCTATCGTAATGCCTGCGCTCTGCACCATGGCCGGTTGGTTGGCGAAGACCAGCAGGCTGGCGCAGGCGCCGACCCGTTCGTTGGCCAGCATCGGCGCCAGGAGCGCGGCGAGCCAGCGCGGGTCCGGGCGGGTGTCGTCGTTGAGCAGCGCGACGAAGGGGGCCGTGGCGGCGCACAATCCCTGGTTGGCGGCCGCGGCGAAGCCCACGTTCTCACGGTTGGTGATCAGGCGCAGGTCGGGCTGCGCCGCGAGCCAGGCGGCAGAGCCATCCCGACTGCCATTGTCTACGACGAGAATCTCGGCAGGGGGCAGCGTCTGGGCGCGCAGACCGGCGATGCAGTCCGGTAGCCAGGCGCGCCCCTTTCGGGTCGGGATCACCACGCTGATGGAGGGACGAGATTTCTCGGCTCCCGTTCGAATGTTGCTTGCTGCCATCGGCTTCTCGCCACACTCACGAAAGAGGTAAGAGATGAACGCATTGCTTTTTTTAAACCGGCTGTGACGCCCAAGAGCTCAGTCTCTCAGCTCCAGTCTCAACGATCACGGCGGTCATCGCACGTCAGGGTCGCGATGTGGGCGTAGCGCACCTCTAACGCGTCGAGGTGGTCGGATAGGGTGGGCTGGGCGGCGCCGGTCGTGCAGGCGGCGGCGCGGAAGGGCGCCAGGTTGAGTGCGGGCAGAACTGCGAGCCGTGCGGCCAGGGCAGTGACGTCGCCGGGTGGCACAAGCCAGCCGTTCACACCGTCGGCGATCACCTCCGGCAGGGCACCGACGGCGGTCGCCAGCACCGGCACGCCGGCTGCCAGGGCTTCGCGCGTGATGAAACTGTAGGTCTCGTGGAACAAACTGGGCACCACCAGCATATCCAGGTCGGACAGGATGGCCGTGCGTTCCTTCGGGGCGAAGGGACCGGCGAGCGTCACACGCGGGTCGGCCGCGCCGGCAGTCCGGAGATGCCCCAGGTAGGGGTCCTCGAGGCGGCCTCGGCCCCACACGCGCAGGCTGAGTGAAGCTGTGGGAATCTGCGCCAGGGCCGCCAGCAGCAACAGCGCTCCTTTAGGCTCGGTCAGGGCGCCGATGAAGCCCAGGCGGAACGGGGCGCCGGCCGGACGCGGGTGCCAGGGCACGCCCTCCGGCCGCTCGACCGGGAGCGGCAGGATCTCGATCCGCTCGCGCGGCAACCCGTGCTGGCTGTAGATCGTGCGGACGAACTCGGAGGGCGTGGTGAGCAGGTGGGGATGGGCGAGCCACGTCTGAGCGGCGGTGAGTCGCCGCATTCCCGCGCTGTCGCGCGTGGGCGCCGCCGGCGCCGGGGAGAGCGGGCGAGAGCGGGCGAGGAGCGCGGCGCCACGCTGCTGCAGGGCGGGGCTCAGCACCCGCTGGGCGAGCTTGTAGCCGGGGAGGCGGCGCAATATGCGCGCGGCGCGGCTGGGCACCATGCTCGCGGTGCAGGTGGCGCAGTCGGCGCCGGTGGCAGGACCCCCGCAGCGCCGCCCCTGCCAGTCCATCAGCGTAATACGCGGGCAAAGCCACCAGTAGTCATGCAGCGTCAGCACCGTCGGCACGCCGGCACCAGTAAGCAGCGCAGGCAGGGCGGCACTCAGGCCCAAGGCGTGCTGCACGTGGGCCACATCGGGCCGCCACTCGACCGCAAAGTCGGCCACCAGCCGCTCGATACGGCGGTTGCGGTCGAAGTCGGCCAGCGTGCGGGCATCGAGAAAGTCGTAGACGATACGGCGGACGGGAATCCCGGCCACTGCCTCGTCCAGGACGGCGTACTCGCGTTGCCCCAGCCCCCTGGTACGGCAGAGCACGCGCACCTCGTGGCTTCGCGCTGCCAGCCCCTGGGCGATCTGCGCGGTGTAGAGTTCGACCCCCGCAGCCTCGTGGGGCGGGTAGCCGTTGCTGGTCAGGAGAATTCGCATCAGACGTCTCGAGAAGTCCTTGGTTTACCGCCGCTCGGAGCAGATAGCCGGAAAGGAACTGAAGAAACTCGCAGGAACTGAGGTCGAAGATCCCCTGAGACCTGGATTGAGCCTGTCCAAACCGCTGCCCAAACGTTCACCTCGACGCGGATAGCGTATCTCACTTTCTGTAAGAGTGGCGCGTACGCGCCACTCTTACAGAAACATGAACACATCACCTCGACGCGTCGAGGTGCCCCAAAGGGGGGAACTCCTGTTGCAGCCGGAGGCGCGCCCTTCAGTTGCGTCCCCGTCTTTCATTTCGTTCGCTCCGGGCGGCGATGACTTCGGCGTAGAGGGCTAAGACGCTGGCCAGGTGCTGGCCGGCCGTTGTAACCGTGCGGCCGCGCTCGGCTGCGGCCTGGCGCATGGCACCCAACTGCTCGCGGTCGCGGGCGAGTCGCGCCAACCGCTCGGCGACAGCGGCGGGATCGCCCGGTGGAACCAGAAACCCATTCCGACCATCGTCCACGACCTCGGTGATCGCTCCCACGGACGAAGCGATGACCGGTACGCCGGCCATAAAAGCCTCCCGCACGACAAAGCTGTAGGTCTCGTGGGCCAAACTGGGGACCACCAGCACATCCAGGTCGCTCAAGACAGTCGGAAGCTCGGCCGGATCGAAGGCGCCGGCAAAGTGAATCCGGGGGTCGCGACGGGCGCGGGCCTGGATTCGCTCCGCGTAGGGGTCGTTGGCGACGCCGCGGCCGTGAACGACCACCTTGACCGGCAGATCGGATTGCGCCAGGACGGTCTCGACGAGGACATGAGCACCTTTGTGGTGCTGGAGCGTGCCGATGTAGCCGACTCGCAGTGGCCCTTCTCTCGCGGGAGAGGGGCGGGCGATTCCGGCAAAGGGCGCGGCCTCCACACCGAGGGGCAAGACGCGGATGCGCTCGGCGGGCAGACCGTGCGCGACGTAGATGCTTTTGACGAACTGCGACGGTGTGGTCAGTACATCTGGGAGGTCAAGCATCGCGACCATCTCGGCCAGGCGCGCGGCGAAGGGATCGAGCTCGCTGAGATCGGCCGGTGCGCTGAAGCTGGGACTCACCCGTGCCAGCAGGCCGAAGAGGCGCTGTTTGGTCTGCGGATCGAGCGCCTGGCGCGCCGCCCGGTAGAGCGGCGTTCGGCGGGCGAGACCGATCAGCCCGCGCGGGTTGAGAATGCAGCTGTAACAATCGGCGCCGGTAGCCGGACCGCCGCAGCGCTCACTCTGGTTGGTGAGCAGAGTCACGCGCGAGCAGAGCCACCAGTAGTCGTGCATCGACAGAACGGTGGGCCGGCCGGCTGCCTTGACCAGCGCCGGGGCTGCCGCGCTCAAGCCGATGGCGTGCTGGATGTGGACCACCTCAGGAGCTATCTCAGCCAGCATCTCGGCCACCAATCGCTCGATCGTGGCGTCGCGGTACTGATCGCGGAGCGAGGCTGCGCGGCGAAAATCGTTGACGATCCGGCGGACGGCGACGCCCTCGGCGGTCAGCTCGTCGATCACGTCGTAGTCGGCGCGGCTGAAATCGCTCTCCCGGCAGAGCACGAAAACCTCGTGCCCGGCCGCACGCAGCCCGCGCGCGAGGCGCCGAGTGTAGACCTCGACCCCGCCTCGGGCGGTTGGGGGATAACCGTTGGTGATCTGGAGGATTCGCACCGCTGCTGTTGTCTCGCCGGGCCCGTGTCAACCTCGTTTGATAGCCGCCTGGTGGGAGAGCCGCATGGCGATGAACCCCGGAAGCCGCTCCCACCAGATGCCGAGCTTGATCCCGGCGTGAGTGGCCAGGTGCCAGAACGGGCTGTGGAACATCAAGATGGGCTTGTGCCACCGGGGGACCGCCATCCCCCGGATGTAGGCGCGGTCGAGGCGCCAGAGGCGCACGATTTCGGCCAGTGTGCGAGTGGGATGGCTCTCCTTGTAGGCCGGCGGATCGAAGCGCTCCTTCATCGCGCGGGCGTGATCGACGTTCTGCTTGAGCTGCCTCCACAGGCCGTAGTCGTGCGAGTGGACCACGGCCGAGGCCGGCTCGTAGACCAGAGTGTAGCCGGCGCGCAGCACCCGGTCGGCCCAGGCGGCGTCCTCGGCAAAGTCCACCTCGGGGATGGGGTACTCCTCCCAAACCGAGCGCCGCATGACGCTGGCCGTATCCGAGAAGTGGGCCCAGTAGTGTTGGTTGCGCTCGTATTCGCCGGGCGGTAGATCGGCCAGGCGCTTGACCACCCGGTCGGGCGTGCCGCTCTGGGCCCACTCGGTGACCAGCAGGCGCGCCTGTGGCGGAGGGCAGGTCGGACGCGGGATGTGGCGGCTGTGCGCCCCGGCGACAGCCGGATCGGCCTCCAGCGGTGCGATGAGCGCATCGAGCCAGCCGGGCGCGGGCGTCGCGTCGTGGCTCAGGAAGACCAGGTAGTCGACGGACGGTGAGGTCTGCGAGGCGCCGAAGTTCCGCGTGCGCCCGTGGTGGAAGCTTTCAGGCGGGATCTCGAAGAGCCGCAACCGGCCGGCGGCTGCCTCGGCCCGCAGGTGCTCGGCGGTGCCATCGCGCGAGCCGCTATCGACCGCGATCACCTCGATGATGTGCCGGGTCTCCTGGCCGAAGATCCCGGCCAGAACCTCATCCAGCCAGCGCAACGCGTTCTTGGTGAGAAGAATGATAGCAACATCGGGCTGGGGTCGCATCCTCTCACCCGTTCGACTTGCGGGTGAGCCCCGCGATGGCATTCATCAGCCGCATTACCCGGCCCGCGGCAATCTGCTGGAGGAGTTCGTCGCGCTGCCGGATGGCCTCGTGCTGGGTGAGCAACTCGGCCTCCTGGGCCTCCAGCCGGGCCTGCTGGGCCTGCAAGCGGGTGTGTTGGATGCGCAACTGCTCGTCCTGCTGCGCAATGTGGTGGTGCAACTCGTTGACCGAGGCCTGGAGCCGGTCGAGGCGCTCCAGGATCTGGGCCCGGGCGTCCAGGAGCCGGCGCCCGCCACCGGGCGGCAGCACGATATCGGCCGCCAGGCGCGGATGGCGCAGCCAGCGGCGCAGCGGCTCGACTACCCGGCCCCACTCGAACTGCGGCCGCACGGCGGCGAAGGCCGGGGCCAACCGTTGGCGCAAATCCGGCTCGCCGAGCAGGTCGAGGATCGCCTCGGCGACCGCAGTGGGATCGCCGGGTGGCACGACGCGACCCAGCCCGTGCGTGGCGACGATCTCGGCGAGGCTGTCGCCGCCGGTGACCACCAGTGGCAGTCCGGCCCAGATGGCGTCGAGCAGGCGGGTACGAAAGGCGAAGTGGCTCTCGAGCCCCGGGCAGTGCAGGCTCACCGCCAGGTCGCCCTCCAGCAGGTAGGCCCCACGCTGGTCGTAGGGAATCCAATCACCGAAGAACACGTGCCGGTCCAGCAGGCCTAGCTCGGCGGCCAGGGCTCGCGTCGCGTCCTGGACGGGCATCGGCGCGACAATCTCGGGCGCATGGTGGGCACCCGCAGCGAAGAAGAGCTTGACGGTGGGCCGAACCGCGACCACTTGCGCCAGTGCGTGCAGCAGCGTGGCGGGGTCGAACCACTGCCAGAGGCCCCCGCCCCAGAAGAGCACCTCATCCCCGGGCGCGATGCCGGGGACCACACCCTTGAGCACAGGGACCTCGTGGCAGGGCGGCTCGGCCGGCAGGCCGAAAGGGACGACGTCGAGCAGGTCGCGCAGATCGGCGTCGCCGCCGGTCGTGTTATACCCAACCCGACCGTGGGCCAGCAGGAGCCCGAGCCAGAAGTCGCGCTGCCGCTCACTGGCGGCCAGATAGAAATCGCCGCTGCGCGCCTGGATGGTGAGGGCCGCCTGATTGGCCAGATCGACGCGCGGTCGGGCCTCGGGCGCAACCTGCTCAGCCTGCGCCAGGCACTCGAGCGCGAAAGGATCGTACCAATCGACGATCAAGGGGGTGCCCAAGTCCTGCAGCTCGGGCAGGTCGCTGACCAGCTGCCCTAGCACCAGGATTGCATCAGCCGTCGCCAGGAGCGGGCGAAGTCCGGCCTCACCCGGCAGCCAGGGGTAGACCGTGACGCCGGCCGGCGCCACCCAGCCCGGCTCGATGGCACGAGCGGCGAGCAGGACGTCGGCCGCGCCGGCCAGGGCGCGGCCGATCTCGAGCGCCCGGATCGCCGGGCCGGCGAGCCTGGGGCCCAGCTTCTCGTGGCAGAGGATCAGGAGCCGGGGGCGATGGCGAGCGGCGCCCCCGGCTCCTTTCTCCGGCTCCAGGCCAGCGCTGGACCAGAAGCGGCGCTCGTTCACGTTGTGGGCACGCCCCGGGAAGAGTGGGTTGTGGTGAACAGGCGGAAATAGAGCAAAGAACTCGGCGTCGCTGAGCGTGCGGCGCGACTGAATCGAGGCGCGCTTGTGCTCGACGGCCGGTAGAGCCGCCAGGGCCTCCTCCTGTGCCGCCCAGATCGCGGCGGCCGGTGCCGCCACGGTCAGGTTGCCCTCGGCCGCCTCGATCTCATCGGGAAGCAGCGCCGCCAGGCCCAGAGCGCGCTCGGTTTGGAGGAGCAACGCGCCAGGGAGCAGCCGGTCGAGCGTGGGCTGCTCCAGGTTCTTGAACATGGTCCAGAGCGCGTTGCGCTCGGAGAGGGCGTAGCGGCGTGCAATGCCGAGATGGACGCCGGTCGCGTGCAGGCGATGGTAGGCCACCGACTGGGGCGCGAACCAGACCTGGTAGCCCAGCAGCCAGAGCCGCCAGCCCAGGTCAACATCCTCGAAGTAGGCGAAGAAATCCTCGTCGAAGCCGCCCACCTGCAGGAAGGTCTCGCGGTGGATGAGCAGCGAGCCGCCGCAGGCAAAGGGTAGCGGGCGCGGATCGGCGTAGCGCTCGGCGCGGTAGGGCAAGCCCTGGTCGCGCTGGAAGGCGCGGCCGTACCAGTTGAGGGCACCTTCGACAAAATCCACGCGCTGGCCGTCCCAACTGAGAATCGTCCCGCCCGTGCAGACGACTCGATCGGCGATGGGCGCGAGCAGGCCACCCAGCCACTCCGGCGCGACCCGCATGTCATTGTTGAGGAAGGCCACGTACTCGGCCCGGCTGGACCGGGCGCCCCAGTTGCAGGCAGCGGCAAAGCCCAGGTTGCGCTCGGCGCGTAGCACGCATACCGCCGGCCACCGGGCTGCGAGCCACTCGGGGGTGCCATCCTCACTGGCATTGTCCACGACGATCAGTGCGAGCCGGTCGCGGGGGTAGTCGAGTGCGGCGAGGGTTGGCAGGAGGAGCGCGAGGTGGTCGCGGCCGTTCAGCGAGGGGATGATGACGTCGACGGGCGGGGTTGCGATCATGAGAACGGGTCAGTGATGGCCGTTCGGCGCTGCCACCGGATAATGCCGGACGGGCCAGGGTGTTCCCTCCTGGCGGCGGCCGTTGGCTTCGTGGGCCCACTCACCGGGGACCTCGAAGATGCCGTACAATTCGCGCGAGCCACCCTGAACGACCTGGAAGGTGTAGGCGCGGTGCTGATGGTCGAAGGGATGCAGCATCGGCAGATCGTAGGCCGTGACGGAGAGGTCGAAGGTGCCGGCCAGCAAGGGGAGGTAGGGGATATGGTACTTCACGGTGCCGGAGCCCGACACGCGCCCCAGGCGCAATCCGCCGAAGCGAGTGTTGGGTCCGTTGATGTGGGTGCCATCCTGGCGATAGATCGCCAGGCCGATCACGGGCTCATCCACGGGCTCGTGAGCTCTGTAGCTGATCTCCACCGTCATCGCATCCCCGGTCTGGAAGGCTTTGCGCTCCTCCCCGCGCGCATCCAGGAAGCGAACGCCGGTGATCTCGACCTCGCCGCTGCCCCAACGCTGACCCGGGTCAATCTGGCTGCCGCTCTGAAGCAGGCGCTCGTTCTCTTGAATCTGGAAGTGTCTCAGGTACTTGGCGGCGACCTCGTCGCTCGGGCCGACCGCACGAAGATCGCTGTGCTCGATCCAGATCAGACGCGAGCAGAGGGTTCGCAGCGTCTCGAGCGCGTGGCTCACAATCACGATGGTGATTCCCTGGCGCTTGAGATCGTAGATGCGCTCCATACACTTGGTCTGGAACGCCTGGTCGCCTACTGCCAGGACTTCATCAACCAGCAGAATATCCGGGGCGACGTGAATGGCGATACTGAAACCGAGGCGCATGTACATGCCGCTTGAGTAGTGCTTCACCGGCATGTCGATGAAGCGCTCCAGACCGGAGAACGCGACGATATCGTCGAAGCGGACACGCATCTCCTGTTGGCTGAGGCCGAGAAGCGTCCCGTTCAGATACACGTTCTCGCGGCCGGTGAGATCGGGGTGGAAGCCGGCTCCCAACTCCAGCAGCGCCGAGACCCGCCCATTGACGGTGATGCGGCCGCTGGTCGGCTCGAGGATCCGCGCCATCATCTTGAGGGCGGTGCTCTTTCCGGCGCCGTTCGGCCCGATCAGGCCTGCGGTCTCGCCCTGGGCGATCTCAAAAGAAATATCACGCAGCGCCCAAAACTGCTCGCGCCCCCAACCGTTGTTGTGACGTTTGCCCGGGTGAAAGAGGTGCAGCAGCATCTCTTGAAAGGAGTGCGGGCGACTATGGTGGAGAGTGAACTGTTTCGACACGTGGTCGAATGCGACGGCGACGCTCATAGGTTGTCGCTTCCTGAGACCGTCTCGAAGATGAACCAGAGCAGCGCCAGGGTGGTGGCTCCTAACAGCACCAGTAGGGCAGCCGGCGAATTCCACCACAGTGGCTTGCCACGGGTCGCTGCAATTAGATAGGCGCGGGCCAGATCGAGACCGTTGAGACGATGGTAAAACGTCAGCGGGGCGTGACCTCTGG
Organism: Ardenticatenaceae bacterium; assembly: GCA_027493995.1. Lineage (GTDB taxonomy): Bacteria > Chloroflexota > Anaerolineae > Ardenticatenales > Ardenticatenaceae > DOUV01. The sequence continues at coordinate 5,024,172 of JAOSJS010000001.1, forward strand.
CGTCGCCCATGACAAAGAGCTCGGTGCCTGGCGGCAGATCGTGACCATCGAGCACCAGGCTGAGGTTGTTGAGTCGGACAATCGGATCAAATCGCAGGCTCAACGGCCCGCTGCCAGGGCCAAGCGTGAATTGCTCGCTCAGCAACATCTGCAGTCCACGTCGCAACCCAACACGGACCGACACCGGACGCGTGACTTCCTCCCAACGCACATCGACGCCGTAGAGACCCGTATACGGCGTCTCGACTGGTAACTCCACCACTTCCCCGGACGCCAGGCGCGGAGGTGCCCCTGGCAGCGGGTCCTGCCAGATGATATCGCGGCTGGGCACGAGGGCCAGCACCAGGAGCGCGGCCACGACTACCAGCACCAGCCCCCAAAACGGGAGTACCAACCAGCGCGACGGCGGCGACGGTCGGAGGTGACGCAGTAGGATTGGGCCGGGCTGGAGACGCGGAATATTCGTTGCCACGAGCGGCAATTATAAGAACTTTCCGGGGATTGATCAAAGGGCTCTCGTCTCCGCCACCGTGTGGCGCCCCGATCAGGTGTGGACATGCGGTGGGCGAGGGCGATACCGTTCAAAACCGACCGGCGCGTCCGGAGGACGGTTTGAATCGAACCGCAGAGGCCGGGAAGGTCTCAGAGGCTCAAATAGAGCCATTCTTTGCGTTCTTTGCATTCGCTGTCGTTCGCTCGCTCCCGGCGGCGCTCGCGAGATGCCCGCTGCGATTCGAAAGGGATTGGGGCCGGGCGCGGCTAGCGAGAACGGCGGCGGCGCTCGGGGACCCGTGCGGGCAGCGGTGCGGGCGATGGGATTCTTAAAACGCCGGTCAGCGCTTCCACGACTCGTTCAATCCGGCGCTTCCACCTGGCGCCGAAACTGTCTCTGGAATCGGCCATGAGATCTTCCTCCGTCGAGGAAACTATACCACACTTGCTCGAAAAACCCAGATGTCCGCCCATCGCCTGGCCTCCGATGAGCCTACGCGCTCAGGCGCGCACGGTCGCTGTCGCGGTCGTGCCGACCGGTTCGTGAATCCGAACGATCTGCCACAGCGCCACAACGTAGGCCACCAGGCCGACCGTAAAGAGCGCCAGGTAGCCAAATTGATCGACGATCAGGCCGCTGACACCGGAGGCCAGAATCGCTGCGCCCACGACCGTGTTGGTGAAACCGACGTAGAGTGGGCGGTGTTGCGCGGGGGCGACATTCAGCAGTAGCGGGCCAATCGAGACGTTGATGGCAGCTTCGCGCATGCCGATGATCGCAAACGCAGCCAGAAAGAGTGCCAGGGGGCCCGCCGTCCGGCTGAGGGGCGCGGCGACCAGGAGCAGCAGACTGACGCCGATCCCCAACACACCTGCCACCGTCAGCACCGCTCGATTGCCGCGCCGCGCGCTCAAGCGCCCCCATATGGGGTAGGCCGCCAGACTGGCGGCGATACTGGCCGAGAGCAGCCAGCCGAGCGCACTCGTCGGCAGACCTAACGCGCGCTGCGCGTAGAGCGCGAAGAAGGGAGTCCCCATCCCGGCGGCGATGAGCGCCAGGCGCAACTGAAGCAGACGACGATAGTTGGAGTCGTCGCGCAGTGCCATACGGGCGCGGTGCAGTTGGCTCCGCATACCGGAGCGGGGCGCCAACGCGCCGTTGACCGGCTCGCGTACCCCGGCGAAAGCCGCAATGCCGAGCAGCGCCCCGAGCCCCGCCAGGCTAAAGAGCAGCGCAAAGTTGGCCGGGAAGCCCAACGGGTTCCGCTCGTCGAGCGCCCAGCGGACCACGAAGCCGCAGGCGACGCCCAACACGCCACCGAGCCCCAGGCGCCAGGCAAAGAAGACGCCGCGGCGCTCGGAGGCCACGGTCTTGGCGACTACCTCCATGAACGAGAGGCCTCCAAAACCCGCGGTGAGCTGTTGGCCGCCAATCAGTAGCAAGAACAGGAGCAGAAGGTGGGTTGGATGATCGACGGTCAGGATCGCGATCACCAGACACAGAAAAACAACCAGGCGTATCACGCCAACCGTCTTGTACAGTTTGAGCGCGTGCGGCTGGCTCTGCACCCAGCCCGACACCCACAGTTGGGGTAGGAACCATCCGGCCTGCCGAATCGGGCTCACGAGGCCAAGTATAAAGTTGGAGCCGGTCAGGTGGCTGGCGAAGGTCACCATCACCAGCGCGGTATCAGTAAAGGTTTCGACGGCTTGAAAGAGCACACCGTTCGTCACGCCGAGGACAAAGTTCCGGCGCTCGGTGTTTTGAATGGACAGCAGCGGCATTGGAAACAACCTCTTCTGTCGATGGCGAAGAATGGCGCCTGTTTCCCGCGTGGGCGGGATAGCCCCCTCCCGCGGTGCCTTCCCACATGGGAGGAGAAGCGTCAGTGATCGCCTCCGGTAAGACGAACGTCACCGTTCGCGACGCCCTCGAACGACATCCCCTTCCCTCCCAGGTGGAAGAGCCTCTGAGGGGGCTGCCCTCCCCCGCGGGGTACGCCCCCGCAAGACGATCGCGCCGGGGACCACCCCTCAGGGCAGAGCAAGGCGTCCACCTCGACGCGACGGGATGCCCGCCCCCGTAAGCCACTCCGCAGCGACGCGTAGGGGGAAGGGAGCTGGGGATTTGGTCCTTACCCCAAAGAAGGAGGCCCACCGTCGGAATCGGCGGGCCTTTCTGAAGGGGAGTATACCACACTTCCTCAAACGCGCTATGCCTCCGAAGTCGGAGACGCTTCCGCCATTTGGCGGATGGCGTATCTCACTGGTGGCGAAATCGTCTTCCGGGAGGGCGAGCGGCTCGTAGCGGGCCGCCCGGCGGTTGCCTGTCCTGGCCGGCCAGGCCAGGGAAACCGCGGCTGGAGGCCGGCCCCCCGACAGGGTGCCCTTCAGGCAGGGTCGGCGTCAGGGGGCGCCCCTCGGGGCGGGCCGGGCGTGCCCCTCCGGGCACGCTGGTTGTCGGATGAATGTGGAACGGGGCACAAGCGCGCACTACCAACAGGCGCCCCGCCACGCGGACCAATTCGCCAACAGGATCTTCATATTTCTGTAAAAGTGGCGCGTGCGCGCCACTTTTACAGAAATATGAACACATCATCATTTGGCGGAGGTTGGGCCGGACTTCTGATTCGGATCGGCGAGGAAGCACCCCAGCACGAGGCGCTCTCATCGGGCCAGACCCGCACTCGAGCTAGCAAGCGAGAAGTTAGCCACCCGGGGTGCGCGTGGGCGCGGTCCAGGGTGTTTCTTTAAGGCCCGCACGTTGATTGATCAGGCGGGCCCAGACAAAAAGCAGATCACTCAAACGATTCAGGTAGACGCGCACGTGGGGATTGATCGTCTCCACCCGCTCGAGTCCCACCACGCGGCGCTCGGCCCGGCGCGCAATGGTGCGGGCGAGGTGGAGATGGGCAGCCGTGGGGGTGCCGCCGGGCAAGATGAAGGTGCGCATTGGCTCGAGCTCTGCCTCAGCCTCGTCGATCCAGCGTTCCAGCCACGTCACGTCCTCGGGTTGCACCCGCGGTACCCGCGCCGCGGCCTTGCCCTCGACAGAGGGGGTGGCCAGGTCAGCGCCAACGACGAAGAGTTCGCTCTGGACCTGGATCAGCTTCGATTCCAGATCGGCATCGTCGAGCAGAGCACGAACGATGCCGAGTGACGCGTTGCACTCGTCCACGGTCCCGTAGGCCTCGACGCGTGGCGAGTCTTTCCTGATGCGCTGGCCCCCAAACAGGCCGGTCTTGCCCTGGTCCCCGGTGCGCGTGTAGATCTTCATTGCTCTTGACTCCTTCCAATGCCAGAGGAGACCGCCGGAAGACCCCTTCCACCTCGAACGCAACGATCATTTCCGGCCGCGCTCCCGTCAGTCCGATTCGGTGTTGGCGGCCGTCAAATACAAGAAACTAGCCCACAGCCCACGCGACGACCGATAAAACCCGATCGGGAAGACGATTGCGAAGAGTGATAGCCCACCGATGAGCGGCAGCAGCGGCACTGAGGGATCGGGGCCAAAGACTATGGTCGTTACCACAATCACCGTCAGCGTCAGAACCATGTTGATCGCCATCCCGCCCGCTGCAATCTCGCCCGATGCGCGTTCGAACGGGAGGCCACAGAGGGGACAGCTCCGGAACATCGTGAGCCGCGCAAACATCTGCCCCTGGCGACAATGCGGGCAGCGGAGGCGGAGTCCATCCAGAAGAACGCGCAGTATGGAAATCATCGACTTTCATGCCAATCCAGCCCGAATGCGGAGATCAGGAGGTGCCGGTGACCCCAGCGCTCGTCAAAGGTAGTGACGGCGCCCTGCAGCCATCATTCGGGGATCAAGCTGCGGAGATAGGGGAGTCCCTCAATCAAGCGAACCCCATGCCAGCAAGGATACTCGCCGTCCACGAGGCGAACCTGTTCAGGGTGGAAGCCGGCACTGAGGAGTTGCTGGCGGTGAGCCTCTCCAAACGGGTACGGTTCGGAGGGCAGCAGGACGAGGTCAGGCGACATAGCCCGAAGGCGCTCGAGATCCAGCTCTGGGTACCGGCCCGCAACAACACTCTGCCCGCCACTCTGGGCGATCAAGTCGCTGATAAAGGTCTCGGGGCCTGCGGCCATCCAGGGCTCGCGCCAGATGAGGTAGGCGTACCGCCAGGGGCGGCGGGCCGTGGCGAGGGCCCGGGTGCGCGCCACTTCGCGCTCGATCGTGGCGGCGAACACCTCCGCCTGAACGGCACGCCCCACCAGCCGTCCGAGCGCGCGCAGATCGGCAATGGCCTCGACGACCGTGCGGGGATAGGCAACCCAGACGGGCGCAATCATATCCAGCGCGGCTACGTCCTCAGCCCGGTTCTCCTCGAGATTGGCCACGATCAGGTCAGGCCGCAGGGCGGCGATCCGCTCGATTTTGGGGTTCTTGGTCCCGCCGATCCAGCGCTCTGGCGAAATCTTGTCGGCTGGGTGCACACAAAAGCGTGTGTAGCCGGCAAGGGCGTCGCCCAGGCCAAGCGCGAAGAGCGTCTCTGTCGTGCTGGGCACGAGACTGACAATGCGCCTGGGTACCTGGCCGCCTATTTCAAAATGTCGCCCGCGGGCATCAACGAGGATCATGGCGTCCATCCGGTTCCGTAGAATCGCGTCACCGACCAAATCGCGATCGAATTCTAGCTTGTCAAAAGGCTGTCAGTCAAAAGGGAGCCTCCCGGACTGGGAGGAGAAGGACCGGGTCACGGCAAAGACGCCACGAAACGGCCTGGACCTTTTCAGATGTTTCGTTTTGAACCCCTCAGGCGTGGAACATGGGTCTGGATGGGTCCGGGCGCGCGGGAACGACGGGAGGCATCCTGGTAAGAAGCACGGTTGTCGCCCCCTTCGGGTATCCTACGCTTGTGGACTCGCCGGGCGGCCGGCGCCGCCCAGGTCCTGCCTCTGGTCGTTTGAGGCTGCCTCCTGACCAGCCTATAATTCGGTCCATCCCGATATTCGGAACAGGCGATGACAGACGAGATCGAACTGCACGAGCTTGAGGGAACACTCGAGCGCCTGACCTATCACAACGAGGAGAACGGTTACACGGTCGCTCGCTTTGTGCCGAAGGGCAAAAAGTATGAGGTGACCGTTGTCGGTCCGATGCTGGGTGTCAACGTGGGCGAGTCGCTCCGCCTGTGGGGGCTCTGGACGACCCACCCGGAGTACGGCCGCCAATTCGAGGTCCAGCGCTATACAGTGCACCTCCCTGCGACCGTCGAGGGGATTCGCAAGTATCTCGGCAGTGGGCTGATCAAGGGCATCGGCCCGGTCACGGCCGAGCGCATCGTTGCCCACTTCGGGGTCGAGACGCTGGAGATCATCGATACGGCGCCGGCGCGGCTGGCCGAGGTGCCCGGCGTGGCCCAGAAACGGGTGGCGATGATCGCCCGTGCCTGGAAAGAGCAGCAGGCGATCAAGGAGATCATGCTCTTCCTTCAGGCGCACGACGTCAGCACCGGTCTGGCCGTCAAGATCTACAAAGAGTACGGCGATGCTGCCATCGGGATCGTCCGGGCCGATCCCTACCGCCTGGCCAAGGATATCTTCGGCATCGGCTTCAAGACTGCCGATAAGATCGCCCAGAAGCTTGGGATCGCCCCTGATGCACCCCCGCGGGTCCAGGCCGGTCTGCGCCACGTGCTCGGGTCCTTCAGCGACGACGGCCACGTCTTCGCCACGCGCGATCAACTGGTCTCAGCCGGCTCGGCTCTGCTGGAAGTGCCGCCCGACCTGTGCGAGTGGCACCTCGACCTCCTGCTCGGGCAGGAGGAGCTGATCGCCGATGGACCCTGCATCTACCTGCCGCCGTTCTACTACGCCGAGGGCGGGATTGCCACCAAGATCCGCCTGCTGCTCGACAGCCAACGCGATCGCCTGGCCTTCTACCGCACCGCCGAGTGGGCGCGCGTCTTCGACTGGTTGGACGCCCACTCGCCGTTCCCGTTGGCCGGCAAGCAGCAAGAGGCCGTCGTGATGGCGCTGACCCAAAAAGTCGGCATCCTGACGGGCGGTCCGGGCACTGGCAAGAGCACCATCACCGGGACGATCATCCGCCTACTCAAGGCCAAGGGCAAGAGCGTGTTACTGGCGGCGCCCACCGGTCGTGCGGCCAAGCGGCTGAGCGAGGCGACCGGCCTCGCAGCGCAGACGATTCACCGCTTGCTGGAGTTTAGCCCCCGCGCCGGGCAGCAATTCCTGCGCGACCGCCAGAACCCCCTCGACGCTGATCTCATTATCGTGGATGAGGCCTCGATGATCGACACCTTGCTGATGAACCACCTCCTCAAGGCGGTTCCGGTCGGCAGCCACCTCTTGTTGGTCGGCGATGCGGACCAGTTGCCCTCGGTCGGCGCGGGCAACGTCCTGCGCGACCTCATCGCCAGCGGCTGCGTGCCGACCGTGCAGCTCGACACGATCTTCCGCCAGGCTGCCGAGAGCCTCATCATCGTCAACGCCCACCGCATTAACCGGGGCGAGTTTCCGCGCTTTCCCACGCAGAGCCGGGACTTCTTCTTCTTCAACCAGCCCGATCCTGAGAAAGCCGCCGCGCTGATCCTGGATCTCGTCAAGCGGCGCATCCCCCGAAAATTTGGCTTCGATCCGGAGCGCGACATCCAGGTCCTCAGCCCGATGCACCGCGGCGTCGTCGGGGTGGGCGCGCTGAACGCGCGCTTGCAAGAGGCGATCAACCCGGCGCAGCCGGGCCGGGTCGAGTACAAGCACGGCCATCGCATCCTGCGCGCCGGCGACCGGGTAATGCAGATCCGGAACAACTACGACAAGAATGTCTTCAACGGCGACATGGGTCACATCGTGGCCATCGACCTTGACGAACAGGTCCTCACCATCGAGTTCGACGGCCAGCCGGTCGAGTACGAGTTCTACCAGGCAGACCAAATCGTTCATGCCTACGCCGTCAGCGTGCACAAGAGCCAGGGAAGCGAGTATTCGGCGGTGGTGATGCCGTTGCTGACGCAGCACTACCTGATGCTCCAACGCAACCTGTTCTACACAGCCGTGACGCGGGCGAAGCAGCTGGTCGTGCTGGTCGGGACCAGGCAGGCCATCGCAATGGCGGTGCGCAACGACAAAATTGCCGAGCGCAACACGCGGTTGGACGTGCGTTTGCGCGAGATGGACCCGGCAGTCGTGGATAGCTTGCGGTTGTACGAGCGTGCGAGCGGAACGTGACCGTTCGCATGCCCGGTACTATTTTCTGAATAGAAAGGGCGCAAAGGTGGGGATCATTGCCGTTTGCGCCCTTTTCGAGGTTGCTCGTGCTTTGAGTGCCCAGAGTCGAGAAACAGGTGCTGCTGCCAACGAATAACAGAGCGCAAAGCTGCAGCGGCAACTCACTTTCGAACTGTGTCCTGGCTTGCCCTGACCCCGATCCCAAGATCTGCCAACAAAACTCGCCGCCTCATCGTGGAAGGTGGCGAATCTGAAGAAGAGGTGGGGGAAGGGGGCACCAGACTCGGCTCCTACGCGGCTGACTGGCTGAGGGCCTCTGTTTCCTCGTATCGTTTGTTGGCAGGTTTGCCACCCGGCAACATGAGCCAGCTAACAACCATGCCGATGAATAGGGCGAGTGCAATGATGAGCTGATCCATCGCAATTCTCCTTTGGCCAGTGGCCTGATACACACGTGAAGACACGACTTTCTTGCCTTCGTAATCATGAGTGGATGTGGCATTCTTCCAATAGAGCGGATCACAGTTGGTAGGCGACCTCGCCGTGCTGCGTCGAATCGAGCCCTCGCTGTTCTTCCGTCGGCGAGACACGCAGCCCGATCACGCTGTCGATCACTTTGAGCAGCCCCCAGGTGATAGCTGCCGCGTAGATCGCGACTGCGACCACTGCCACTGCCTGCACCGCGAGCTGGCCGGGATTGCCGAAGAGCAGACCATTCGCGCCAGCGGGGTTGACCGTCGTTGTGGCGAAGAGGCCGGTGGCCAGCGCGCCGAGCATGCCACCAATCCCGTGAACCCCAAAGACATCCAAAGCATCGTCCACACGGCGCCGCACGATGAACTCGACAACGACGAAGCACACCAGCCCGGCTAGAAAGCCGATCAACAGTGCGGCGATCGGCGTCACGAACCCGGCGGCTGGCGTGATCCCGACCAGCCCCGCCACAGCCCCCGCCGTGGCGCCGAGGACGCTCGGCCGCTCGTTGCGCACCCAACTCGCGGTCAGCCAGGTGAGGGCCGCCATTGCGGCCGCCGTGTTCGTGGTTACGAAAGCGTTGACCGCGAGTGGGCCCGCCCCAAGCGCGCTGCCGGCGTTGAAACCAAACCAGCCAAACCAGAGCAGTCCCGCTCCGAGTACCGTCATGGTCGCGTTGTGCGGTTCCATCGGTTCCTTGCCGTAGCCCAGGCGCTGGCCGAGCACCACCGCACAGATCAGCGCCGAGACGCCTGAGGTGACGTGCACGACGGTGCCCCCGGCGAAATCCAACGCGCCCAGACTGCGGAGCCAGCCGCCGTCAGCCCACACCCAGTGGGCCACCGGGTCATAAACCAGTGTCGCCCACAGCAAGGAGAAGATCGCGAACGACTTGAAGCGTTTGCGCTCGGCGAAGGCACCTGAAATCAGGGCTGGGGTGATGATCGCGAACATCATCTGGTAGACCATGAAGGCCTGGTGCGGGATCGTCGCGGCGTAGGTCGGGTTCGGCTCAGCCCCGACACCGGTCAATCCCAGCCATTCAAGCCCGCCGATCACCCCACCCTTGTCGGGGCCGAATGCCAGGGTGTAGCCCCACAGCACCCACTGCACACTGATCAACCCCAGCATGAAGAAACTGTGCATCAGCGTCGAGAGAGCGTTCTTCTGCCGCACGAGTCCGCCGTAAAATAGCGCCAGCCCTGGCGTCATCAGCATGACCAGCGCGGCTGAGATCAGGACCCAGGCGGTATCGGCTCCATTGATCGCATTCATCACACCTCTCCTTCTGCCAGCGACGCGCTCTCACCCGCGGCGTTCGGCGTGGATCCCGATGAAGTCGGCAGCCCTTCGCCGGATTGCAAAAAGAGTGACACATACAGCCAGCGAGAGTGGCCGCAGTGCCATTACCGGCAAGTATAAGGGGGAAGGCAGTGGTTTTGTGAGAGCTGTTCTCCACAAAATCCGAAACCTCGCGCTTAGGCACTTTGTCTACTAAAAGGCGGGGTGGGAACGGCGAGGAGCGCTGAAGGGTACCCAAAAAGGTGCCGCGCCCCCAACAAGGTTCCTTGTTGGGGGCGCGGTGGGTGCATCACGACAAACTAAGCCGCGCGGCGGAGCTTCCGCGCAGGCGTTGGTATTTGCGCCGGCTGCGCGACCGCCGGGAAATCGATGATGTTGGGGGCGCCAGCCTCTCGCGGCATACGGCGCGCCGCGATCTCGCGCCGGTGGCTATCCCACAGGTTGTAGAGCTCGCGAGTCAATTCCTCGATGCGGCGCCGGTCGGCTGGGGTGGCCTTGCCCTGGCCGGCCAGGAGCCAGAGTCGCTGACGCTCGTTCGACAACCGCTGAATCAGCTCCATCGTCTCGCTCATCTCAATTGTCTCCCTATGCAGCAAGGAACGACCCACTGCCAGAGTGCGCCGCTCCTGAACCTGCGACTATCTCCCTTGTTCGGGCTATGTATACGCTCTTGTTGGGATACGGTGCGCTGGGACCGAGGCGGGGGTGCGACGCACTTCCCGAAGTGCGTCGCACCTGATCCGCGCGCACGACTCCAATGTGAGCGGTTTATTATAACGACATATGAGTCTTTACTCAAATATTGCCCTGCGGGCCTTAAGACTGAACAGCCCGCGACGCCCGCCGACAGGGCCGCTCAACAGTCGCGAGGAAAAGGTGGGTGCATCTGCCACCTTGAGCCGCCGGGCCGCGCGAAGGGCCCGGTGCCTCCGATCCGCGCTCCTGGAGGCGCCGGGGGCAACCCGCCTGGGCAAGTGCGGCCCCTTGACCGACGATGGAACCTTGTGATTGCGGGCGTGGTTTCCTATAATCAATCTACTGGTCCCACGACGAACCGGTCTGTAGGAGGTTGAATGGACGCAGTACTCGGTAAACTCTATGACGAGTCGCTCCTGGACCCGCTCTCCGACGAGGACCTGGCGCGGTTGGCTCGCTCCACTGAACTCCAGCAATTCAAACCGGGCGAGTACGTCTACCTCGCCGGTGATTCACCCACTCATTTCTACCTCGTGACCAACGGCCAGCTCGAAGTGTTGGAGCCGACTGAGCGGGGCGAGCGTCGGCGGCAATATCTCTACCCTCAGGATTTCTTCGGCGATATTGCGCTCCGCGAGGACACACCGCGGCAGTTCGCCGTTCGGGCGGCCCTGCCGAGCGAAGTCATCGCTATCCCGGCAGCGGCGTTTTTCGAGCTCCTCGACGCATTTCCAGAGATCGAGAAGATCCTGGACCAGTCGACCGCCGAGCGGCGCGCCCCGCCGCCAACCTTTCCCGGACAGTACGAGAATGAGGTAGTGATCTACTGGGCGCGCCGCCATCCCATCGAGTTGCTCCGTCGCCTGCTGTGGCCCGTCGGCGTCGGCCTGGTTTGGACAGTTATGGCCGTGATCGCCCTCTTTGTTGTGGCGCGTCAAAGTGTGCGCTGGGAGACCATCATCCTCACTGTCTGGGCTATCGGACTGATCCCTCTGACAATGTGGGCGTTGTGGGAGGGGATCGACTGGTGGAACGATCTCTACATCGTGACCGACCAGCGCGTCATCAACCTCGAACGCGTCGTCCTCATCTTCGAGGAGCGTCGCGAGGCTCCGATCCTGAAAGTTCAAAACGTCAATGCGTTCCGGAGAAACCCGCTCGCTGCAGCGTTGAACTACGGCGATCTCGTTATCGAGACTGCGGCTCAGACTGGAGCGATCCTCTTTCGAGCCGTTCCCGATAACGATGTCGTCGCGGCCCGCATCCTCCAGGAGCGCGATAAGGCTCGTGAGGCCGTCCGCCGCGCGAGTGAGAGTCAGAAACGACGCGAGTTGCGCAAAGCGTTGGGACTCGAGCCAACCAGCCCACCACCGGCTAAGCAAGATGGTGGCGTGCAGAAGAATGCCAGGCGCCCCAGGCGGATCTCCGAGGCACTTGCGACCCAGGGTATGCGCTATTTCATTCCGAGGACGCGCGAGGAGCAGGGCGAAACCATCATCTGGCGCAAGCATTGGATCGTGCTCCTGGGCCAAACGCTCCGTCCCTGGCTGTTCACGATCGTGATATTCTTCTCGGCGATTGCGCTGGGGGTGATGCTGCCTCCATTGTCGGCAGTGGCAACCTTTCTTATCATTCTGTTCTTCGCGATTGCTGGAATGGCGGCCGTCGGGTGGCTCCTGTGGGAGTACGAGGACTGGCACAATGACATCTACATCCTCAGTCCCACGGCTGTGGTAGACGAGGAGCGCCGGCCGCTCGCCCTGAGCAAAACAGTCAAACAGGCCTCACTGGATCAAATCCAGGACGTGCGCTACGAGATCCCCAACCCGCTGTTCATGCTTTTGAATGTTGGCAACGTGGTTATCCAGACGGCCGGGGCCGAGGGGCGCCTGGATTTTAAGTTCGTCAAAAACCCCCCGGGGATCCAGTCCGAAATCTTCCGTCACATTCAGAGGATGGCCGAGGAACGCCAGGCGCGCGAGAGCGCACGCCTCAACGCGGAGATTCTGGACGCCTTACGACTCTATCAAGAAGAGGTTGGCACTCCGCCCGACCGCTCGGTTCCACAGGCGTGAACGACCGCCTGCGTCTTCCAGGATCGCTGTATCGTCCCCAAAAGTGCGGCGCCCTCCCTCGGGAGGGCGCCGCACGTGGGAAGAGGTCTATCATTCGGCGGGACGGAGAACGCGCCCGCTCCGCCAGCGCCGGATCAGCCAGACGAGAAGCAGGAGCGGCAGCAGCATGATCACCAGGAGCGGCAGGACGGCAATGACGAGGAAGATTGCGGCGCTGATGATGCCCTGGAGGCCGCTGATGAGTGTACTCACGGCGCGCTGAGCGGTACCACTCGGGCTCCAGCTCGGATCCTGGACGATGGCCTCCGGTGGGGAGAGCGTGATTGTCACCGTGGCCAGGTTGGCAAGATTGTCGAGGTAGTTGATGCGTCCCTGGACCTGCTCGATCTCGCCACGAATCTGGGTGAGCTCGCGGTAGACGGCCAGAACATCCTCAGCCCTCCTGGTATTTTGACGAATTTCAGTCAGGAGGGCCTGAAGCTCCTTCTCGGTGCGTTGGAGATTCTCGAGCCGTGCCTGCAAGTCCACGTATTCCTCGGTCACATCATGGGTGTTGCTCTGCTCGGCCAGAACCTCCATGCTCAAGGCCTTGATTTGCTTGATAGCATCATCCAGCCTCGTGGCATCCACCCGGATCGTGATGGTCCCTTGAAGCTGGCGGTCGCTTCCTTCGTGGAGATTGGTGCTGGAGACGTAGCCGCCGGCGGCCGCCGCGATGACCGCGATCTGGTCCGCCGCGGCCGCCGTGTCCTTGACGCGCAGCGAGAGGCTGACATCGCGAATGATCTTGCGCTCGATGCTCGCCTGCGCGAGTGCCGGATTCCCACTACCGAGCGCATCGGCTTCACCGGCCGGCGCCGGCGGTTGTTGAGCCGGCGCCTCGGCCGGCCGGCCCTTCGACGCGGCCTGGGGTGCCGCCTGACCGGCGCAGGCTGTCATGAGCAGGGTGAGGATCAAGAGAATCAGGGCGAGGGTGGAACGAGCTTGCATGGGGCCTCTCCAGGGCTGAAGGATTGTTAATTATATAGACGCGGCAGCCGCGAGAATTGTTCCATCGAGAAGCTAAAAACAAGCAAACGGGCCGGGGCATCTTCGCGCCACCGGCCCGCCAGGGAGAGTGCCGGTTCAGTCACCACCCGTAGTCCAAACGCGCAATCAGCCGCTCGGGCAACCCTGCTTTGGCCATCCGCCCCTGAGTCTCCGCGATGCTATAGGCCACCCGCTCGTAGGTGAGGGCGCCGGTCTTATCGTCGTAGACCGCGTAGCTGGCGCGCGGGTCACCGTCGCGCGGCTGGCCGACACTGCCCGGGTTGATGATAAAGCGGACACCCTCCGCCTGGGCGATCGGGAGGGGCGCACCGACCGCCGGCTGCAGCACCTGCACATCATCGCTCTGATTGTCCTGGCGGAAGATGATCGGCTGGTGAGTATGACCAACCAGGCAGAACTGCGTGTCGAAGGCCTCGAAGTTCTCGGCGGCTACCGACGGGGAGAGGATATATTCCCAGATCGGGTGACGCGGGCTACCGTGGGCCAGCGTGAAACGCTCGGCGATGTGGTCCATCCGCCCAGGGAGTTTCTCGAGGAAGCCGACGCTCTCCGGGGTCAGTTGCTCTCGCGTCCACAGGACCGCCCGGCGAGCTTCGGGGTTGAAGTCGCTGATGTCGATCCGGTTCAGGGCGGCATAATCATGGTTTCCCACCAGGCAACGGTTCGGCGCCAACTCACGCACGCGTGCCACGCATTCGTTTGGATCGGGGCCATAGCCGATCACATCGCCGAGGCACCAGATCTCGTCAACCGTCGCCAATTCGGCATGAGCCAGAACTGCTTCGAGAGCGACTAGATTGGCGTGAATGTCAGAGATGATCAGATACCGCATGCCCACGATCCTATCGCAACACCGAGTCAACCCACCTCTGCGCCGGCGTGACGCTTGCAGGGCCAAGCGCTGCACGAACGGGATCTTAGCACACTTTGCAATTGGAAGCTAGACCGGTGTCAGGCCTGAGACCGAACTTTTCGAACTCTGCTCGATCGCTGCCTCCCGGTTCTTGCTCAGATCCTTTGCCGTTTGCTACCCTTGTTCTATAATCGTTGTATGGCTGTTATCACCGGTAACACGCTCGACTTCTTCAGTCACAGCCCCCAGCAGACGCGGCGCATTGGTCAGCGACTGAGCCGACTGCTTCGGCCAGGCGACGTGGTGTTGCTCAGCGGGCCGCTTGGCTCGGGCAAAACCCATCTGGCTCAAGGGATCGGGGCGGGGCTTGGGATCGAGACGCCGATCCGCAGTCCGACGTTCACCCTGATCAACGAGTACCACGAGGGATGTATACCGCTCTACCACGTGGACCTGTATCGCCTCCACGGGGACGCCGAGGTGGCTACCATCGGTTTGGAAGAACCCTTCGAGGCGGACGACGGGGTCATCGTCGTTGAGTGGCCCGAGCATGCACCTGGCTGGATGCCACTCGAGGCGCTCTTCGTGACGATGCGCCACGTGGATGTGACCAAGCGCGGCATCGCAATCTCGGCGAGCGGCGAGCGGTACGAGCGGCTGCTGCTGGACTTCAAGCGTTCCGCGTTCGGAGGGCGTTGATGCTGCTTGCGCTCGACACGGCCACCCGGCAGGCCGGATTGGCGCTCTATACCGGGGACGAGGTACGCGCCGAGATGGTGTGGCAGGCCGGCCGCCACCACACGGAAGTGATGGCTCCAGCCATTCAGGCACTATTGGCCCGCGCTGGCGCCCACGCCGGCGATCTGACGGCGCTCGCCGTCTCGCTCGGCCCGGGCTCGTTCACCGGTCTGCGAATTGGGCTGGCGCTCGCCAAGGGGCTGGCCGCCGCCAACAACCTCCCGATTGTCGGCGTACCGACCCTGGACGTCACCGCGTACCCCCATCTGATTGGCTCGAACCCCGTCTGCGCGCTGCTCCAAATGGGGCGCGGCCGCCTGGCGTACAGCTTCTATGCCCCTGACGCCTGGCGCTCCGATGGCCCCTATCTCGGTGTCCTCGCCGATGTGATCGCGGCGGTCCAGATGCCCACCCGCTTCGTCGGGGAATTGCTGCCGGCGGAGCGCCAGGCGTTGCGGGTGGAGCTCGGCTTGCTGGCCGTGCTGAACCCGCCCTCGCTCGCGATGCGCCGCCCGGGGCACCTGGCTGAGATCGCCTGGGAGCGTATCCTCCGCGGCGAGACTGATGACCTTCACACCCTTGCTCCCATCTATGCGGAGGCGTCCGTTCGAACCGGACCGACAGATGCATGATTCGTGACGAGGACCTGCCCGTTGCCGTCGTCCCGATGGAGACGCGCGATATTCCCGCCATCATGGAGATCGAGCGCGCCTCGTTCACCACCCCCTGGTCGGCCAGCGCGTACCGGCACGAACTCGAGCGGAACGAGCTGGCTCACTACTTTGTGCTGCTACCGCGCGAGGCCCTCGAGGGTACGATCGAGCACCGGGCGCCCAGTTTGCGCGACCGCATCAGTCGCTGGCTCCTCGGTATCAACCCCAGCGGCCGCCCGGTGATGGGGTATGCCGGGTACTGGTTGATGGCCGGCGAGGCCCACATCAGCACGATTGCGCTCGACCCCACCTGGCGCAGCAAGGGGCTGGGCGAGTACCTCCTGCTGCGAACCATCGAGGCTGCCATCGCCGACGGCGCCGACCTGGTGACCCTGGAAGTACGCGTCTCAAACACCCGCGCCCAGAATCTCTACGAGAAGTACGGCTTCGACGTCGTCGGGCGACGGAAACGCTACTACCACGATAACAACGAAGACGCCCTCATCATGACCGTCGAGGGCGTCCAGTCCGCCACCTACTGCGACTTTCTGGCGATGCGGCGCGAAGCCCGCCTCCACCGCCTGACGGAAACCGACGTCCACGCCGCCGAATAAAGCGGTGAAGCGGTCTGGAACTCCTACCATACGTTTGCCGAGTTGATAGTCTGGGCGTCAAAGGCCGCAGTTGTCCTGAAGGACGCCTGCAGGGGTGCTGAGAAGGGGTGTCTCAGCCGCCGAGCGGGTCGGTTCCAGGCTGCTGAGCGAGGGCTATGACCACGGGGAGGAGTTGCTGGGCCGCACGGCCGCGATGGCTGAGGAGGTTCTTCTCGGCGCGGGTGAGCTCCGCTGCACTGCGCCCGGCCTTCTCCACGTAGAAGATTGGGTCGTAGCCGAAGCCATGCGCTCCATGCGGCGCGAAGAGGATTCGCCCTCGAACCTCGCCGATGCTCTCTGCCTCCCGTCGCTCGGGAAGCCAGAGGACGGTGTAGCAGACAAAACGCGCCTGCCTCCGCGTCCATGGGACACCGGCCAGTCGCGCCAGCAGCGCGGCGTTGCGATCGGCGTCCGTTGGCCCGGCCCAGCGGGCACTGTGCACGCCGGGTGCACCGCCCAAGGCCGCGACTTCCAGGCCACTATCGTCGGCCAGCGTAGGCAAGCCACTGGCCAGACCGTAGGCCCGTGCCTTGAGCCTGGCGTTTTCTGCGAAGGTGGCCCCGGTCTCGGCCGCGTCCCAGTCCAGGCCAACATCCGCCAGCGTCACCAATTCCACAGGGAGGGTCTCGAAGATCGCGGCGTATTCAGCCAGCTTGCCACGGTTGTTGGTGGCGATCAGGAGTTTCAAGGAGTTCTCCCCGAGGTTGCGGTCGTAGCCAGGAGCAAGGGCAACAGATGTCAAGAGGAAACCATCAAAAGGTTCCCTCGCCAGGATTTCGCTCACACGACGCCGCGGCCATTGCGCTTTTGCCGTCTGGATAGAGCGGCCAGAGCCGCGAGGGCCGGAAATGTTCCGGCGGGCTGTCTCTCCAGCCTTGACGGCCGCCGCAACCAGCACGTTCCCGAGCGCCATTTTCGCCCGCGGCCGTGAACGATGCGGTTCGCCATAAATGTCTGAAATGGCCGTTTTGCCCGAATCCCACGTTGATCTGGGCTGGCTTCTCTTGCTACCTGCTCCCTGCTCCTTGTAGACGCAAGCTGGGCGCGACGTCGATCCCGAGGGAAGAGGTTTCCCCCCGCTGCAGGTGGTAGTACGCTGCGGCCGCCGTGGCGGCGGCATTGTCGGTACAGAGAACCGGTGCTGGATAGTGAAAGGTGACGCCGAGTTCTCCAATCGCGACGGCCATTTGCTGGCGGAGTGGCGCATTCGCAGCAACCCCGCCGACTATCAGGACCTGGCGGACCTTGAACTCCTCGGCGGCCTGGCGCGTCTTGGCTACCAACACATCGACCACCGCCTGTTGGAAGCTCGCAGCCAGGTCGGCCACCGGAAGTTCGCGCATGACGGTGGGGGAGCGGGTGGCAGCGGCCCCCATGCTCGCAGTCGGCGTGTACTTCTCCACGATGCGCAACACTGCGGTCTTCAGTCCACTGAAGCTGAAATCGTAGCTGCCCGGCAGCATTGCCCGCGGCAGGTCGAAGGCGTTGGGATTTCCCGCGGCCGCCACCCGCTGCACGTGCGGGCCACCGGGGTACGGGAGCCCCAGCAACCGGGCGACCTTGTCGAATGCCTCGCCCGCGGCGTCGTCGAGTGTGTGGCCGAGCAGTTCGTACTCACCATGACCGTGCATCAAGACTAGCTCGGTGTGGCCACCGCTGACGATCAGAATCAGCGCCGGAAACTCCGGGTGCGGGACGCCGGCCTCCTCCTCGGGGTTTCGCACGAGCCAGGCGGTGTAGATATGCCCTTCGAGGTGATTGATGCCGATGAAGGGCAGCCCCCGCGCCAGTGCCAACCCCTTGGCGAAGTTCAACCCGACGACGAGCGAGCCCGCCAGTCCCGGTCCTTGCGTGGCGGCGATCGCATCAATCTGATCCCAACCGAACTGTGCCGCGGCCAGGGCCTGATCGAGCGCAGGCGTGATCGCCAGGACATGCTGCCGCGAGGCCAATTCGGGGTAGACGCCACCAAAGCGCTTGTGCAACTCGATCTGCGACGCGATCATATTTGCCAGGATTGAGCGGCCATCGCGCACGATTGCAACGGCCGTTTCATCACAACTGGTTTCAACACCAAGAACGTTCATCGTCGCATCTTTTGTTTACCCCCCATTCGACGGCGTGGGCAGCGGCGTAGCCGAGGTGTAGGGCAGCCGGTAGACGCCGCCGGTCGTAAGCAGATAGAGTGCCCCTGCGTTGGTATCGACCGCCAGATCGCGGATGGTCCCCCACGATTCGTTCGCGGGTGGAAGGTACTGCGCCAGCAATTCGCCGCGCTTGGAGAAGCGCAGCACCCGCTCCCCATCCGCCAGGAAGAGATCTGTACTCTCGGGCGGCTCCGTTGCGAGCACCAGCGGCGAGGTCAGCGGAGGCTCGATGGCCGGGAGCGAAAAGTCGCGCAGCTTCCCACTATTCAGCCGTGAGACCTTCCCCTGGTCCTGCAAGATGTAGATATCGCCATCAATCCCCATCTGGAGTGGCGGCCCCAGCTCGGCCGAGGCCTCAGCCGTAATCCAACTGCTCGGCGGATTTGAGTACCCACCGCTGCCGTCGGGAACATACTTCCAGACTTGTTTGTGCTCGCGATCCAGCAGGTAGAGATTGCCGAAATAGGGCTCGATCGCGACGACCCGGGCGTCCACCGGGGTGAACGGCAAGATCCGGACCGTGTTCGCAGCCGGGTCGAACTCGGCTACCTGCCCACTTGCGGTCAGCACGATCAGTGCCGCCTCGCGATCGTTACCCTTGGGCATCCAGGTCAGGAACTGAGGTGTGCCGAGTGTCCCATTCGTCGCCTGCTGGCCGCCATAGACCACCGGCGACTGCGACGCGAGCGAGCCGTCCACCGGCCTGGTCGCACTCAGACGGTAGATGGCGCCCTCATGAAGATCGAGCGCGTAGACGTCGTCGCCGGCGACCGCGATGTTCACCGGCTGAGCTGACTCACTCAGTGCGGCCAGCCGGGTGGGCGTGAGGCGGATAATGTTGAGCGTGCGATCCAGCATATCCTGGGCACGCTCGCGCATCTGGCGCAACTCGACGCTGTTGGGTTGGATGGTCTCGGCGGCTTCGATCTCGGCCTGCGCCTGTTGCACGAGCTGCGCCGCCTCAGCAGTCGGTGCTGCTTGCGCCTGTTCCAGGTAGGCCTGGGCGGCCGCCGCATGCTCGTTATAGGCTGAGTTGCGTGTGCTCCCCTGGCGCCAGACCAGGAAGGCAGTCAGCGTCAGTGCCAGGAGTGGCAGCCCGACCGCCGCCAGCAGCCACAAGGCCCGTCGATCGCGCGGCGGGCCATCGCGCTGCGCACTTGTGGCCCCAGGCTTCCTGGGCGGTGGTACTTCGCCTCCCGGCAACAGCTGGTACAGAAGACTCTGGAGAAACCTCCAGACGGTCGCAATCGCGCCCACAAACAGCTGGCCAACGGAATCGAGCAGTGGTCCGGTGCGCTGAACCAGGGGGCCGAGCGCCCGCTGCGACCAACGGAGCGTGGCGATGATCGCGCCAACTACCATGGCCAGGATGGCGTAGATTGTAGCTACACCGGTTCGAAGAGCGCCGAGCAGACTCCCGCGAGCCGGCCTGCGAGTTGGTGCCCGCTCAGCTATTCGGTCAAGGCGCCGTGGGGTGGGAAGCGCCTTGGGCTCGTCCGGAGACCCCACCTGGCTGGCCGGCTCCAGCCGCGAGCGACGGGTTGGACGGTGTGGGCGCGGCTCGGGCTCGACCTCCTGGCGCGGACGGCTTGCGGGCGGAGGAGCAGGTGGCTCAGCTGATACCTTGTCGGGGGGTGGCGCGGCCGGTTCGACCGGTGTCGTCGGCTCCGTCTCCCCGTACCACCAGGCGTCGCGTTCGCGCTCGCTCGAGGAGAGCCCTCGCGGTTCTCCGCGCCGACGCCTGGCGCTCTCGCGGATCGACGGGCCCGGTGCCGTGGCAACCGTGCGGCGACCGGTCTGCTCGCCGACACGGATCACCATGGCCGAGAAGTCCTGACCCTGTGCCAGATCAGCCAGCGAGCCAGCCGCGTCCTGGGCGCTCTCCGAAGTGAGTGCTGCCTCAATCGCGTCCGAAGGTGCCAGGGTCGGCAGGTGGGAGGCGGTGAGGGCGACCACATCGTGTGGCTTGAGCGTGAAGTGAGCCAGCCTCACCTGAACGGCGTAGCTCTCGCCGAGAGGAGTCAGGGCGGGTGCGTCGCCGGTCTGCAGATCGTCAAATGAGCGTGGGAAGCGGGTCACAGCCGCGTTGCGGGCGATGTAGGTGAGAGCCGGGCCAGCCTGTCCGAGGTAGAGGTCGCTGCCACGCATGACGACGCAGTTCAGCCCGGCCCAAATCTGCTGGTCGGGCATGGCATTGGCGTTCTCTTGCAGGAGCAGGGCGTTGGCAGCCTCGGCGGCAGCATTGAGAGCACCGGTGATCCCGCCGCGGGCCTTGCGAAAAGCTTCGGTGGCGGCTTTCACCAGGCGCTCGCTGGCGATATCCCAGAGCTCTGCCGGGGCCGAAACCTCGACCAACACGTAGAGCCGCCCCCGCTCCCCCTCGATTGAGCCCATCTCGGGGGGCGAGACGCGGCGCTCACCCTCAATGAGACTGAGTTCTACAACCTCCGCGCTCAGGTCCAGCGCGTCATCGGCCAACGCACACCTCCGGCATCTGGGTTGAAAGTTGCGGGTTGCAAGGTTGAAGGCTCAACATCCTTAGAACCTTCGTCCGTCACCTGGAACTTGTCAACCTTCAACCTGTTCCTCCCATAACATATCAGCATGCTCCAACAGCACGCGCGCCCGCTCGGGAGGAACTTGTTTCACTTCAAGATACCGCACGAGCAACTCGCGCGGACTCATCGCTGCGACCGTCTCCTGGTCCCCCAACCGCAGGCGTGCCGGGCGATCCACCTCGCGCACGATCGCGGCGACGTGGGCGGCGCTCGCCAGGAGTTCGCGCAACTCGCGGTCGTGCAGCCCGACCGCGGCTTCAGGGGTCGTTTTGACCACAAGTTTCACCACCGCGTCGGCGATCTCGTGCTTCGCGATCGCGCGCCGGACCTCGTTGAGCGGGTCGGTGCTGCTGCGAGTATCGACCGCGATGCTGAGGAAGGGACGTGTGGGTGTTTCCTCGAAGGTCCAGCGCGTCGGGCCATCGCCGATCTCGACGACGACGAACCCTTTGGGTTCGCGCGCCTCGCCGAAATCAATTCGCTCGATGCTGCCGGCGTAGACCATGGGGGGGTGGTCTACCAGCGTAGGCAGCGCCTGGTGCTTATGAATGTGCCCGAGCGCAATATAATCGAACTTGGGATTTGCCAGGAGCGCGCGCTCGACGACGATATCCTGTCCGAGCAGCACATTGCGCTCGGAACCGTAGACAGCGCCCTCGACGGTCCCGTGGAACGCCAGCACCGCCGGAACATCGTCATCCACTCGTTTTGCCAGTGCATCGAGAATCTGGCGAAGCCGCGCCTCGATCTCGTCGTTGACCTGCGCCGCGGTCAAGCCGCGAAATTCATCCTTGGTCAGAAGATACGAGCGCAACACCCAGGGCATCGCCGCGATCTGCACCGCCCCACGCTTTGTCGGGATCGATTGGAGCTGCGGCTTTTGCGCGACGGTCACGTGGTCAATCGCCAGGGTGTCGAAGATCTCGACGCTGTGGGCTCGATTCAGCGCATTCGGGAGGTCGTGGTTGCCGACCAGCAGGAACGTTGGGACCCTGGCCTGGCTCAGGCGACGAATGCGCCGGGCGAACTCGCGTTGATGGGTTGGGCTGGGGTCGCGATTCTTGAAGGCATCCCCGGTGAAAAGCACGAGATCAATGTCCTTCTCGATCGCGTAATCCACAACGTAGTCGAAGGCGCGCAAGAAATCCATCAAGCGCGTGCTCAGACCGGTTTCGGGATCGAGCCTGCCGTAGTTCTCGACACCCAGGTGCAGGTCGCTGAAATGCAGTAAACGAATCACGCTCGTCCTTTCGGTCAGTTGCGCGTTGAAGGTTCTCGTTCAACCTGAACCCTACTTCACCATGATCAAATCCTTGATCTTCGTGAAGAGTTTGTCGCCGATGCCGGTCACGAGTTTGACCTCGTCGATCGAGTGGAATGGGCCGTTGGCCGTGCGGTAGTCGACGATTCGCTGGGCGATCACGGGACCGATCCCGGGAAGTTGGTCGAGTTCTTCGGGCGAGGCGATGTTGATGTTGATTGGCCCGATGCCCGGGGCTCCACCGTTGCCGCCGCGCTCTTCCGGCGGGGCGTTCGGTGCTGTGCCGGTGATCGGGCCCGGGGTGGGCGCCGCGCCGCGCGCGGGAACGTGAATGTGCATTCCATCGCTCACTCCCTCCGCACGATTGACGATCACCGGGTCGGCCTCAGCGGTCAAGCCACCCGCCGCCGCGAGCGCATCCCCCACGCGACTATCGGGCGGCAAGAAGTAGACATCCGGGTGGGCGACCTCGCCACTGACGAAAACCGCGAGCGGCGCGGGGGTCGTCGTGGGCGCCATCGTGACCGTTGGGGCGGGGGTTGGCTCAATCAGTTGGAGCTCGACTCCAGGCCGCTGAGCACTCCACCACTGCAACAAACCAACCACACCCACACTGGCGATGAAAGTTGCCAGGTGGCCGCGGTTTCGTTCGAACCATGCTCGCATTGGCGTCTCCCTGCACACCCCCGCACCGAGAGGACAGAGACGTCCGAGACATTATAGTTGAAGGCCCGGTTGCGAACAAGGGCCGGAGGAAGGACAATATGTCTACTAGTGAGGTCCGAACTGAGCGGCACCCAGGAATGATATTGAGAGGGGCCGGCCCTTCACTCTCGGCTCAGGGCTCAGCCGGGCGATGACTCAGGACCGCTCCCGCATCCAGTTTGGCCCTAAACATTTGTTCGAGTATTATAGCACAAATCCGTGCAGAATCCATCCTGTCTTTGGCCGGGGGTGTACGCAGGAGTTGTCCGGCAGGTGGCGGCGCCAGCAGAACCTAACCCCCCGGCCCCCTTCCCTGCGAGGGAAGGGGGAGGCGGAGGGCCGCGCCGCCGGCTGGAACGCGGCTGGCGCCCCGCCCCGTGTCGGGGCGGGGTTGGGGGAGGGGGAGGGGGCCGCCCCCGCCAACTCGTGCGTACACCCTTTGGCCGGCGGCAGGGCGGTGTCAAAGTCCCCAGGGTGTCAGGCTGAGCACAGCGCTCGCGGAGCGAAGCCTCTCTTGCTGCGGCGTCGGCGACCCTTCGCTCCCCTTCGTTCCGCTCAGAGCCTGCCCTCAGTGGAACGAAGGGGTGACAGGGTTGTGACTTTGCGGCGCTTCTCCAATGGGATGAGCTGTGCTAAAATAGACCTGTGAAGACTCGAAAACCTACCGGCATCATCGATACCCTTTGGTTTGGCTTCGTCGCTGTTTCGCGCCGGCTTTGGTTGCTCCTGTTCCCAGTCGGACTGGATCTTTACCTCTGGCGTGGACCCCATCTGTCGATCCAACCACTCTTCGAGCGACTTGCTGCGCAGTTAACGGCGGTTCCGGCCAGCGAGCTTGGCGCTGACATGGCCGGGCAGGTTCAGCTTCTGCGCGAGACCGTGCTGGCGCTCGGGCAACGCTTCAATCTCTTCTCCCTGGTGGTGACTCAGAGTGTAGGGGTTCCGAGTTTGTTGGCCGATCCCCTGGTGCCGTCAAGAAGTGAGGTACCGACGCTGACTGTAAGCAGCCCGATCGAGGTCCTGGCGATCGGCCTGCTCCTCGCGCTCGGCGGTTTGATCATCGCAACGCTCTGGCTCGGCCTTGTGGCGCTGGCCGTGCGCGGGGCACGGGGGAGTCCCGGTGAGGGGCAGTGGGCACCGCGGCTGTGGCTCCGGCGCGGTTTGGTCAACAGCGGGCGGTTGATCCTGATCGGCCTGATCTTTTTCGCAGCGAGCCTGACACTGCTGCCGATGTTGCTGGCGCTCGGTCTCGTCACCCTGGTGAGTCCCAGTGTGGGCCTGGCGGTCTCCAGCATCCTTTCTATCGCGCTGGTCTGGTTGGCACTCTGGCTCACCGTCCACTTCTATTTCGTTCCCGAGGCGGTGGTTCTCAACAGTGCCGGGCCGCTGCGAGCTCTAAGTGAGAGTTTTCACATTGTGGGACGGAATTTTTGGAGCGCGCTCCTGTTCATTGGCCTGGTCTTCGTCATTAGCCGCGGATTAGGCTTCATCTGGCTGGACCTGGCGAGTTCAACGCCAGGGCTATTCCTGGCAATTCTAGGCAACGCCTATGTTGGCACCAGTCTGTTGGCAGCGACCTTCATCTTCTTCACCGACCGCTATCAGCTCTGGCAGCGCCAACGCGCCGAGGAGAGCGCTCGCTAGTCGCACACAACGGGTATACTGTGGATAAATAATGTCGAGGGCTCGCTGCCCGTACCACGCAGCGAGCTATGTGTGTGGGCAAAGGGGAAACTTCGTGGCTGACACCAAAATACCAACAACGTACGATGCTTCGACGATTACTGTGCTGGAAGGGCTTGAGGCAGTGCGCCGCCGCCCCGGCATGTACATCGGCAATACCGAGAATCTCGGGCTCCACCACTGCGTCTTCGAGGTCGTCGATAACTCGGTGGACGAGGCGATGGCCGGCTACTGCGACCAGATCGTCATTACGATCCACCCCGATAGCTCGGTCACCAACCAGGACAACGGCCGGGGGATCCCGGTAGACGTCCATTCTCAGACCGGCCGGCCGGCGCTTGAGGTGGTCATGACTACTCTCCACGCGGGCGGCAAGTTCGGGGGAGGCGGCTACAAGGTCTCGGGCGGCTTGCACGGGATCGGCGTCTCGGCCGTCAACGCCGTCAGCGCCTGGATGGAAGTCGAGGTCTGCCGCGATGGCAAGCGCTACCGCCAGCGCTACGAGCGCGGCCGGCCGATGACGCCGGTCGAGGTGGTGGGGACCTGCGATCCCAAAGCGCATGGCACCACCACCGGTTGGCTGCGCGATCCCGAGATTTTCTCACCCAACGCCGACTACAGCTTCAAGGCGCTCGCGCAGCGATTCCGCGAGATGGCCTTCCTGACGCCCGGCCTGAAGATCACGCTGGTTGACGAGCGCGACGACCAGGAGGCGACCTACTACTTCCAGGGTGGGATCGTCTCGATGGTGCGCTACCTCAACCGCACCCGGCAGAGCCTGCACGAGCCGATCTACGCCTCCAAGGAGGTCGACGGTGTTCAGGTCGACGTGGCGATTCAGTACACCGACAGCTACAACGAGTCGGTCTACTCCTTCGCCAACAATATCAACACCGTCGAGGGTGGCACCCACCTGACCGGGTTCCGCTCCGCCATCACCCGTTCCATCAATGACTACTCACGGCGCTCAGGGTTGCTGAAGGAGAGGGATCCGAACTTCTCCGGCGAGGATGTCCGCGAGGGGCTCACCGCGATCATCAGCGTCAAGGTCAAGGAGCCCCAGTTCGAGGCTCAGACCAAGATCAAGCTGAACAACCCCGAGGTCAAGGGTGCCGTCGAAAGTGTGGTGAACGAGGCGCTCGCCCAGTTCTTCGAGGAGCACCCGCGCGAGGCCAAGGCCATTGTCCAGAAGTCGCTCACCGCCGCGCGGGCACGCGAGGCCATGAAGAAGGCCCGCGACATGGTCGTCCGCAAGAGCGCGCTGGAGAGCCTGACCCTCCCTGGGAAGCTGGCCGATTGCTCCGAGCGCGACCCGGCCAAGACCGAGCTGTACATCGTGGAGGGCGACAGTGCGGGCGGTTCGGCAAAACAAGGCCGCGATCGCCGCTTCCAGGCCATTCTGCCGCTGCGCGGCAAGATTCTCAACGTCGAGAAGGCGCGCATCAACAAGGTGCTCGACAACAAAGAGGTGCAGGCCTTGATCTCCGCACTGGGATGCGGTATCGGGGATAGTTTTGATCTGTCAAACCTGCGTTACAGTCGTATCTTCGTGATGAGCGTGGACGGCGACGAGCTGACTATGATCAAGGACCCCGAGGGGCAGGTTCACACGGTCCGTGTCGGCCAGTTCATCGATCAGCTCTGGGCCGCCGGTGCAAATCCTTCCGCATACGAGGTGCTCTGCTTCGACCGGCAATCGGGCGAGACACGCTACAAGCCGATCAAGAGCGTCATTCGCCACGACCACGACGGGCCGATGTACGAGATCGAGACGGCGTACGGACGGCGCGTGCGGGTCACCGGCGAGCATAGTGTCTTCGTCGCTGACGAGGCCGGCCGGCCGGTGCTCAAGCGGGGCGATGCCGTGCGGGAGGGCGATGTGCTCACGGCCCCTGCCCGGCTCCCGCTCCCTGAAACGTCGCCGGAGCGCGTTGACCTGCTGCGCTCCTTCCTCGAATTGGAGGGGACTCTTGATACAGACATCGTGGTCCGAGGGCCGGGTGTGGAGGCATGGTACAAAGCCAAAGTCCGTGCGGAGTACGCCGACGATCCTCGCATGGTTGAGCCACGGGTGACCATCCCGCCGCCGGTTGGCGCGGCGCTGCAGGCCCAGCGACAGAAACTTGGCTTGAGCCAGCGTGAGATCTGCGAGGCCGTCGGGATTCGCCAGCCGGTCACCTACGACTCGTGGGAGCGAGGCGACTCGCGGCCGACGGTGAGCCACTTTATCCGCTACGCCGAGGCACTGAGGCTCGACAGTGAGGCGCTGTTGGGCCAGGTCGAAGTGGGCGACAGCCGCCTCGACCATGTCTGGAACACGCAGTATCGGGCCGCGCCCGGGAACTGCGTTCGGGACTACGTGGCCCTCAGCGACCTCACGCCTGAGGATGCGAAACTCTTGGGCGAGGATGTCACCCTCTCGCCGCGGCACTACGCCGGTCAGGCCGTGCCTCGGTATCTGCCGATCAACGAATCCCTGATGCTGCTGCTCGGCTTCTTCGTGGCCGAGGGATCACTGAGCAAGCGCCATGGCGTCCGGCTGGCCATCGGGAAGCGCAGTGCGGCCCGCGTGCCTGAACTGATGCTGATGATCCGGGATGTCTTCGGCGTGGAGCCGATCCTTGACACGCCGCGCGAGGGCCGTGCGAGCGAGGTGCGTGTACTCGATAGCGTTGTCACCGCTACTTTCCGCTTGCTCTTCGGCTTCGAGGGGACGAAGGTCAACCGGAAGCGGATTCCGGATCTCGTCTTCAATGTGGACGCCGTGCTGCAGCTAGCTTTCCTGCGAGGGTACTTCCTGGGCGCTGGGACGCTGAGCCAGCACTCGGTCGCATTCACGACCACATCCGAGACCCTGGCGAATCAGCTCATGTACTTGCTCTTGGGCCACGGCATCAAGGTCTCGCTGTCGGAGCACAAGCGTTGTGGTGAGCCGAGCGGCATGGTTCGCGGCAAGCCGGTCACCACCCACGGCACAGCGTACATGCTGACAGTGGCCGGGCGCGACGCGGTGGTGGCACTCGAGCCCGTCTGGCGCGACCACGCTCGCGCTAGGGAGCTGCGACGTTGGCTGGACGGAGCGCGAAGCACAGGCGGGCCGCGCCAGGCCGTGCCGATGGTGGGCGACCTGATCGGCCTGCCTGTACGCGCCGTACGGGAGGTGAAAGCTTCCACCCGCAAAGTCTACGACTTCTCGGTCAAGGGCGACGAAACCTTCATCTGTGGATTTGGTGGCGTGGCTGTGTCGAACACGGACGCTGACGTCGATGGGAGCCACATCCGCACGCTACTGCTGACCTTCTTCTTCCGCTACATGTCGGACCTGATCGAGAACGGGCACCTCTACATCGCGCAGCCGCCGCTCTACCTGATTAAGGCCGGCAAAGAGGAGCATTACGTCTACAGCGACGAGGAGAAGGATGCACTGCTCAAGAAGCTCGGCCCGAAGGTGTCGATCCAGCGCTACAAGGGACTCGGCGAGATGAACCCCGAGCAACTCTGGGAGACGACGATGAACCCGGAGAACCGCACGGTGCTGCAAGTCACCGTCGAGGATGCCGTGCAGGCCGACAAAACCTTCGACATGCTGATGGGCAACGCCGTCCCACCGCGCAAGCGCTTCATCCAGACCCATGCCAAGCAGGTAAGGAATCTGGATATTTGAGGGCCAGGGGATTGTGAGGTTCACCGGCGTGAGCGTACCAGAACGGTAGCACGAGAAGAACGAGCGGCCCCATCACCCTGTGCGGTGATGGGGCCGCTCTGCTTTTTCCGCCGGATCGCCACGGTGGGCGGCTGTTTTGCTCGTGCAACGATCGGTCCAACTGTCCGCCGGGACATATAGCACTTTTCCAAATAAATCTGGCCATCGCTCTCGGGAGCCGGGCGGGCCGCCGGTCAGGCCAGGGAAGCCGTGGCTGGGGGCCGCTGAGCGGGCGGGCCCGGAGGGGCCCGCTGTTGGTCGGATTCAGGGTGGAACGGGGCAACAAGCCGACTGGATGGTTGGCGGTGGGGAAGAGAAGTGATCGTGCAAAGCTTTGGTTGAAGGCTTAAGCTGGCTGGGCGGTGGTCGCGGCGGGCGGGGGTAGTGGCGCGCAGAGCGGGGGTGGTGGCAGGGCGACGCCCAGGAATAAATTCCAGGGCTCATAGCTCAAGTCGGCTGAAGCCGACTGGGTGGTGGGTGGTGGTGAAGATGGGAGAGGGTTGTTCGCGTGTGGTGAGACCATAAGGGGACAGAGCCGCCGTGCTGAAGAAGGGGATCTAGCCCTTTCCCAGGAAAGCTGGCGCTCATAGGTCCGCCACGAGCCGGTGGGCCAGAGGCCGAAACGAGTCAGAGTCGCGCTGAGCGCCGAGTAGGGGGAGCAGGTGGAGAAGTAGACCCGGACCCGGCCCAACCATGCCGGGCGAGCTTCCGGGTGGCGGCGGGGGGAGGCCATGTCGCCGGTGGGGACGGGTTATTGCCAGATTCATTGGGAAGGGGACAAATTGTCCCGGCCCGAATCGTGACGCTCGCCTCATGACGACGGGACACTTGCCGGTGTAGGCTGTTCGTGTGTGACGGCTCAGGCTGTGGGCAGGGCGGCTCACAGACAACGAGGGGAAGGCGGAGATGAAGGCAAAGAGGTTTCCCGCCACCGCTGGACGCGGGCTGTCCAGGGCCGAGCGCGCCGCGAACGGCTGGTGGACGCTCGAACGGGTACTGGCCGATCACGATGTGCGCTGCCTGGCGGCAGATCCGTTGAATCGCCAGGTGGTCTACGCCGGCACCGAGGGCCGGGGCGTGTGGTGCTCGCACGACCGTGGCAGAAGCTGACGGCCGGCGGGACTGGATGGCCAGATCGTCAGCCAGTGGCCGCCCGGCCCGGGGCGGCAGAGCCGCGCGCACACCTCCTCCGCCCCCACTTGCTGTAGCACCTGATCTCAGGCCTGGTAGTCAGCCATTAATCTCGGTGAGCAAGTCATAGCGGCTATGACCCTACGGACGCGTCCAAGAAAACGAAGCAAGCCTTTCAGTGTCTTTTCTGCCGCCTGTTGTGGTGAAAGGCGCAAAGATGATAATAGCCGTCGTCGAGGAGGGATTGGCGGCGTCTAGATCAGTTTGCGCCGCTTGAATCCATCTTGAGGCTTCACTGGCTACCATGCCTTTGAGTATACCACTCCATCGCCGCAAGTGTCCAACGGTCCTTTCATGACCGCAGGGCGTCTCAGAAGTCAGCGAGGGCGCAAAAGGAGGGCTAAGGCGGGCCTGGCCCTGAGCTCGCGCATTTTGGAAGGCGTGTTCGCGGCGCCCGCCCGCCCGGCCGATGATGGAGACGCTCTGGTCGGGACCGGGGTTATTGCCATGGGCAGGCGAGGCCGGCGCAGGGCCGGGGCGGGTTTGGGAGGATCGAGGCGGGCGGCGGCCCAGCCTCGACTGGATCGGGTCTGCGGGGCGAGGTCTCAGGCAAAAGCCGCCCCGACGGCCGGGGGAGGGCTATGGGCGTGGTGCTGGTCTCCGTCTCCCCAGGCGGCGCGAGGTCACCGCCAACGCGGCCTTGCTCTCGTTTTGCTCTTGGTGCCTCGATGACGCCTGCTCCGTGTGCTCCACGATGCCCTGGGATCCCACCTCCTCACCCTGCTCTCCGCCCCGGATGATTGAGAAGATACCGAAATCCGAAATCGGATGGCCTGTCTATCCCTGGACCTTGTAGCCATTTTGTAGCCACCTCCCTGCTACGCTCCTGCGCATCTCTAGACAGCTTTTCCGCCGGCAACCTCAGAGGAGTCGTCTTCGTGATATGCACCAGCAAGACGTTTGTGAAAACCGTGCTGTTGATCGCCGCGACGCTGCTGCTCGTCGCCCTGTCGCCGCTCGGGCCGGCCCAAGGCGGTGCCATCATCTCCTGGGAGTACGACCAGCTCCGGCCGGCCGCCGCTTACAACACCGAGGCCGGCCAGTTCCTGGTCGTCTGGGAGGATCACCACTGGGGCTGGGGCGACGACTGGGACATCTACGGCCGGCGCGTGACCGGCAGTGGCACTCCCCTCGGGAGCCACTTCGGCATCTCGTGGGACGGCGACAACCATCGGCGATCGCCGGACGTGACCTACCACCCCACTGTCGGTGAGTACCTGGTCGTCTGGGAATATGAGTATTCTCCCGACGACCACGACATCTACGTCCGCCGGGTGGCCAATGACGGCTCCCTCATCGGCGACGAGCTGCCCATTGCCACCGGCGGCAACTTCGAGAGCAACCCGGTCGTGACGTACAACTCCCAAGACGATGAGTACCTGGTCGTATGGGAACGCCGCGAGGGCAGCGGCGAAGCCAGCCACTTCGACATCTACGGCCAACGGTTGGACCCCGCCGGCGACCCCCAGGGCACTCCCATCGCCATCGCCACCGGGTTGTTGGATGAGCTGGCACCGGCGGTGGCCTACGACTCGGTCAATAACCAGTACCTGGTGGCCTGGCAGGAGCTGACCCCGCCGGGGACCAGGGGGGTGGCCGGCATCACGGTCGCGCAGTTCGACATCTTCGGCCAGCGGGTGGCAGCCAATGGCTCCCTGACAGGCAACCAGATTGCCGTCTCCACCTGGGAGTACGACCAGGTGAAACCCCGGCTGGCCTTCAACAGCGGGACCAACCAGTTCCTGGCGGTGTGGGAAGACCACCATTGGGGCTGGGGCGGTGACTCGGATATTTACGGCCAGCGGGTGAACGCCAACGGAACGCCGGTCGGCGGCAACTTCGGCATCGCCTGGGATGGCGAGAAGCTCCGCTATAACCCGGACGTAGCCTACAACCCGACGGCCAACGAGTACCTGGTAGCCTGGGAATTCGAGTACGACCCCGACAACCACGACGTCTACCGCCGCCGCGTTGGGAGCGACAGCACACTGCCGGAGGGCGAGGCCGCGGTCTCCAGCCTGGGCAGTGGGGAGGGGAGGCCGGCCGTGGCTGCGGGCGGTGGGGCGTCCCTCATCGCCTGGGAGGATGGCCGTAACAGCGCAACCCAGGGGCTGGACATCTACGGGGACGTCCAGGTCGTGACGGCCACACCCACGCCGACGGCCACCGTGACGCGCACGCCCACCAGGACAGCCACGCCGACCGCGACCCCAACCGCCCCGCGCACCGCCACGGCCACGCCGACTCCTACCGGCATCCCTTCGAACACACCGACCCCAACCTCCACCGCCACGACTCCCGCCGCGTTGCTGCCCGACCTGACCATCACCGACGTCTGGCACGAGGGCGAAATCATCTACTACCAGGTGATGAACATTGGCGAGGGAACGGCCGCCGCCGGCCACGTCACCGCCCTCTACGTGGATGGCACGGAGCGGGGGAGCAGCGTCGTTGAAGCCGACCTCTCCCCTGGCGAGCGGTGGAACGGGCGCTTTGAGACTGCCTGGGATTGCTCGCCGCGGGATGACGCCATCGTCGTCACGGCAGACACGCAGAACGCCGTCGCGGAGAGCGACGAGACTAACAATAACCGTGAGGAGTCGTGGCCATGCGACACCTCGCCGCCCGAAATCGCCGGCCCCACCGTGCACGACATCACGCAAGAATCGGCCACCGTCTCGTGGGAAACCAGCGAGGAAGCCGAAGGGGTGGTACGCTACGGCCCGGTGGCGGGCCGCTATCCTTTTGAGAGAGTGACCGGCGTCATGGCGACGGAGAACGACCTCACTCTGACCGGTCTGGAGCCGGCGACCACCTATCACCTGGCGGTGGAGGCGATTGATCCCAGCGGCAACAGCACCATCGGCCGCGAGGTGATCTTCGAGACGCTGCCGCCCCCCGACAGCATCAATCCCAACGTCGCCCTCATCATCCCGGCCGTCCTCACGGAGACGGTCGCCATCACCGCCACCGCTTCCGACAACACCGGCATCGCCATGGTGGCCTTCTTCATCAATGAAGAACGGGTATTCACCGACTACTCGCCTCCCTACGAAATGCGTCTCGATTCGCGCCTCTACGACAACGGCACCTACAACATCAGGGCCAGGGCCTACGATCTCTCCCTGCGCCAGAGCGAAGATGGTCGGACGGTGGGCGTGGGCAACCTGGTGGATTCCACCGTGCCAATGGTCAACATCACGACCCCCGCCAACAACGCAGACGTCTCCGGCATCGTCACCGTCACCGCCTCCCTGAGCGACGACACAGGCCTGATCTCCGCCCGCTTCTACGTGGACGGCGTTTACACCAGTTTCGAGGGGTGGTCCGTCAGCAACCCCCCCAAGACCGCCACCGTCAACTTCGTCTGGGACACGCGAGGCCCACAGATCGTCAAGGACCAGAGGTACCGCCTGGCGGTGGAAGCCTACGACAATCAGGGCAAAGTGGGGTTGGACACGGCGGATGTGACGGTGCGGAAAGCACCAACGCCCGTGCCGCCGCCCCTGCCACCCGACCTCATCGTCACAGGCCACACGGTCTCCCGCTACCAAAACCGCTTCACCATCGCATTGACTGTAAAGAACGTGGGCGAGATCGACGCGACCAACGTCCGCATCCTGGACGGTCTGCGGGGCTTCCAGCCGATTGCCAGCAGCAGCGCCGCCTACGACATCCTGACCGACTGGAATCCGAAGGGCGTTTGGGGCAACGCCGACATCCGCCCGAAATTCAGTGTTCCCGCCGGACAGGAACGCGTCTATACCTACAACGCGGTGCCTGTGATGGTCTATCCCAATCCGCCGACGCCCGCCATCGGTTTCTTCATTGACCTCACCTGGGATTCGTCCGCCCACAAGGGCTATCACAGGTTCCTGCAACTGCCGGTCGCCAAGACCGCCTTGAATGAGACGATCCCTGTGGCCCATCTGGCGGCAACCATGTCCAGCAATTACCTGATCGTCACCGACCCGTACCGGCTCTTCGCCCACTACTGCCCCAACTACTACCAGGTGGTCGCCAGCCCGGCCAAGACCGCTGTCAACACCGTCCTCTCCACCATGGCGGAACTGGCCTGGCACAAGCGG
Organism: Ardenticatenaceae bacterium; assembly: GCA_027493995.1. Classification (GTDB taxonomy): domain Bacteria; phylum Chloroflexota; class Anaerolineae; order Ardenticatenales; family Ardenticatenaceae; genus DOUV01. The sequence goes on from JAOSJS010000001.1 coordinate 5,057,706, forward strand.
GGTGTCCTGGGCTACCTCTACACCGGCAGCGGCGGCGACGTGCGGACGCTGGTCAGACCGGGCGGCGACTGGGTGCTGAGGATGCACCTCATTGACTTCAACACCGTCGGCAAGGGGTACGTGTTGATCGTGGGAGAGACCACCATCATCACCTCATACTGGTCGAAAGGGTGGGACATAGACTGGTCAGACGGCTCGAACACCGACCAGATTGATGATACCGACCTGCCGATTGCCGACACCGGCGGCGACAAGCGGCCGGAACTGATCCTGGGCCGGATCATCGGCGATACGCCGGCTGATCTGGCGGCAGCGATGCGTACCAGCATCCAGGTGTTTACCAACGCGCCGGGCCACAGTTACGACCACTCCCACGCCCTGTCGGTCAGCGGCACGGGCAACGGCCTGGGCACGATGGTTTCTGGAGCCAATTCAACGGGCAGCACCCTCACCGGTAGGGGCTATTCGACCAGTGTCCTGCACTGGAAGGACATCACGACAACGCAACAGGTGCAGGCGTTCACCAACCTGGCGCCCGGCCGGGACATCATCTACATCTTTGCCCACGGCAACCCGGACAGTTCGGGCGCGCTCGCCGCATGGAACATGGGCAGCGTCAGTTTCGGCAACACCCACCCCTTTGTCCTCGCCGCCTCTTGCTCCACGGGCGACTACGTGAACGGCGACTTCGCCGAAACCTTCTTCGACCGGGGCGCGGGGGCCTACATCGGCTCCACCGAACTGTCCCACATGTCGATCAACGCCCGCAGCGGCAAAGACCTGTACAGCGGCGCCATCGCCTTCACCACCGACTCTGTCGGCAAGCGCTTCACCGCCCTGGAGCGGATTTATTGGGACGCGGGGCATAAGTACCGCTTCTGGGCGACGGAGTATAACCTCTACGGCGATCCCAAATATGGCGGCAGTGCCGGCACGGTGGAGACCGCCGCCGCAACCCCAATCCCGCCACCGCCCACTTCCCTCACCGTCGACATTCCCGACATCACCGTCACGCCGGTTGATGATCTCGACCTGGTCGAAATCCCCGGCGGCACCGTCTGGATGGAGCCGGGCGAATACCAGATTCCCTTCTACACTACCTACCTGGATCTGCCGCCGGGAACCCAGGTGCAGAATGTGATCCTGGCGCAGAAGTCGCAGATGACCTCGTTTAGCGGACTGCAACTGCCGGTCACGGTGATGGACATCACCAGCCGCGAGACCCCTCGCCTCGGGGTCGCCGACGGTGGCACTCTCCCCTTCAGCGGGCAGGAATATGCCTGGCACGTGGTGGATAATCCGGACGGCAGCGCCATCCTCGTCATCACCATCTACCCCTTCACCTACAATCCACTGACGACGAACGCGACCTTCTATCAGAACTATCGCTTCGATATCGAGTACACCGACTCGCCGGTCGCCATCACCCGCCTGCGAACGGACAGGGGCACCTATCCCCTGGGCGCGCCGGTGCAGGTGGAACTCACTGCCCAAAACGTGGGCGACGCGCAAGACGTGACCGTCAGCGCTTCGATCAAGCGCTCGGACACGGGTGAGGTGGTGGGCGGACTGCTCCTGCGTACGCTGAAGGGGATGGCGGGAGTGGCGTCGTTCACCCCGACGTGGCAGAGCGAGGGCTTCGAGGCGGGCGATTACGAGGTTGAGGTGGTGTTGCGGGACGTAGAAGATACTGTGCTGGACCGGCAGACGGAAACGTTCAGCCTGGGCCTCGTGGCCGGAGAGATTGCCGACTTCACCGTCGCGCCGCGGCAGTTCAAGATCGGCGATCCCATCAGCATGTCCCTCACCTTCCGCAACACGGGCGATGTGGCCGCGACGGGTAAAACGGTGGTCAACGTATTCGACCACGAAGGAAATCTGGTTGATCAATACAGCCACGACTTCACCGACCTGGCGCCTTTGCAGACCGCCAGGTTTGCCAACGTGTGGCAGACGGCAGGCGTCTCAGCAGGAGGCTACTACTTTGTCGCCACGGCCCTCTTCAACGGCACGAGCACCGATCCGATGACTGCCGCCGTGAGCACGGAAGCCCGTGTTTACCTGCCCATCATCTCGAAGAACTATCCGTGAAGCCCAGGGGAGAAGGTAACTTTTCAAAAAGTGGGAGCGGAGGGTGCGCGCGCGGCACTACCGCGCGCACACCCCCCTTCCCCCTGGATTGCGGGTAAGAGAACAGAATGGGCAGGATGAACGGATGGAAATCCGCCCATTCTGCACGGCTGTGCTCTATTTTCGGGCAAGGTGGACAACAAATGCGCATTCAAACACGGTGGTTCATCCTGACGTGCCTGGCCATCCTGTCTACGGTGAGCCTGCGGTCGCCGCAAGTCGCCGGCCGTCAGCCGCCAACCACCAATCACCGACCACTGGCCGGTCAGGCACTCGATTCGGTCACGCCGGCTCAGGCGCCGCCCCAGTTGGCGGGCTGCGCCCTCTTTTCCGCCGACAACATCTGGAACACGCCGGTGGACACCCTGCCCGTGCACCCCAATTCGGACATCTACATCGCCACCATCGGCGCCGACGTGGGCATTCGCCCAGACTTCGGCGCCGGCCTCTGGGAGGGCGGCCCCATCGGCATCCCCTGCGTGGACGTGCCGGGCGACCAGGCCGGGGTCTCTGTCAGCTTCACCTACGACGACGAAAGCGATTCCGGCCCCTACCCCATCCCCCCCGGCGCGCCCATCGAGGGCGGCCCGGACAGCGACGGCGACCGGCACGTACTGGTCCTGGAGCGGGAGAACTGCATTCTGTACGAACTGTTCTACGCCTTTCCCCAGACCGATGGCAGCTGGCAGGCCGACTCCGGCGCCATCTTCGACCTGAAATCCCACGCCTTGCGGCCGGCAGGCTGGACCTCAGCCGACGCCGCCGGCTTGCCCATCCTCCCCGGTCTGGTGCGCTACGAGGAGGTGGCCGGCGGGGAGATCCGCCACGCGCTGCGCTTCACGGTGCCCCAGACCCGCCGGGAGTACGTCTGGCCGGCACGCCACTTCGCCTCGAGCCTCACCGGCGCGCAGTACCCGCCCATGGGGCAGCGTTTCCGCCTCAAGGCCGACTTCGACATTGCCGGCTTTTCCCCGCACGCGCAGGTCATCCTGCGGGCGCTCAAGAAGTACGGCATGCTGCTGGCCGACAACGGTTCGGCCTGGTTCATTTCCGGCGCACCCGATGAACGCTGGAACAACGACGTGCTGCAGGAGTTGAGGCAGGTGCACGGCTCGGATTTTGAAGCGGTTGACCTATCCTCGCTGATGGTAGATCCCAACTCGGGCCAGGTGCGGAACGGCGAATCGCAGATCTACCTGCCGCTGACCCGCAAGGATGAACCCCGCCTCCCGGCGACGGCCACGCCCACCGCGACGACCATCGCCACGGCGACCGGCACAGCGACGGCCGTGGCCACAGCTACCTCGACGACGGCGGCCGGCTCGCCCACGCCCACACTGACGCCGACGGCCACGTCGGTTGCCGCCGACCTCTTCGTGGACGACGATAACAGCACCGGCAACGAGAACGGCACGGCCCAATACCCCTACAACACCATCCAGGAGGCGATCAACGCCGCCGGCAGCGGGGAGACCATCGAGGTGGCCGCCGGCACCTACGCCGAGAACATCCGCGTGCAGGACAAAGCCGTCCATCTCTCCGGCGGGTACGTGGGCGGCACGGCCTCAGACTACGCCGGTGGATCCGGGGGGAACTTCAATGCTCGCAACCCGACGGCTAACGCGACCCACATCCAGGGGGATGGCACCGATTCCACGGTCACGCTACTCAACGCCGGCACGAGCACCGTGGACGGCTTCCGCCTCACGGGCGGCTCGCGCAGCGTCGAGGGGTTGCCCTGGTACAATCTGGGCGGGGGCTTCTATGTGAGCGGCGGCGCGCCGACGATTGCGCACAACGTCATCGAGGACAACGACACGCGCACCGCCGCCGCGCCAGGCGAGGAGACCGTCGGTGGCGGCATCTACGCCAGTGACTCGGATGTATCCATCCTCGACAGCCTCATCCGGAATAACACCTCTGGGCGGGGTGCCGGCATCGCCATCGATGGCGGCACCGTGGTCATCCGTGGCAACACCGTGCAGGGGAACGTCGGCGTGAGCGACCACGGCGGCGGGCTCTACATCGCCTCGCCGGCGGCCACCATCGCGCACAACCGGATCATGGGCAATGAGGTCGGCCGGCCGCTGGGGTACGGTTGGGGCGGTGGCATCATCGTCTTCGGGGTGGGCAGCGCGGCCACTCTCTCCTCCAACACCATCACCGATAACTACGCGCCATCCATGGGCAGCGGGGTCTTCATCGACGACGGCGCGGACGCCACCCTGGACCACGAGCTGATCTACCGGAACCGGTGTACGGAAAGCGGCGGCGTGGGTATTTACGTGGACGGGGCCGGCGAAGGCGCTCCCGGCGATCCCGGCTCGCGGGCCACGGTGCTGCACAGCACGATCGCCGGGCACGACTGCGAGACCTGGCCGGGCGGCAACGGGCTGATGGTCGAACGCAACTCTCGGGTGACCGTCAAGAACTCCATCTTCTGGGGCCAGGGCGGGGATGATTTCTGGGTGGATGCTACCTCGACGATCAGCGTCACCTACACGACGTCGCAAGAGGCGATTCCCGGCCCCGGCAATCGGACCTCCGATCCGCTGTTCGCCGATGCCGGCAACGGCGACTACCACCTGCGGTCCATCGCCGGCCGCTGGGACCCGTCGGCCAACGGTGGCAGCGGCGGCTGGGTGATGGATGCCGGCCACAGCCCGGCCATCGATGCTGGCGATCCCGCTTCCGACTACGCCAGCGAGCCCAGCCCCAATGGGGGCCGGGTCAACATGGGGGTCTACGGCAACACGGCACAGGCGAGTAAGTCTAGCCAGATCATCGACTAAGCGTGACTGGAGGAGCGCGATGGACAGACGAAGAGCGCGAACCCTGATTGTCCTGTTGGGTGTTGTTACCCTGTTGCTGGTCGGCTTGGCCCTGGGCCAGGCCACTCCCAGCCGCGCCGAGCCGGCCCAGACCACCGTTACCCTCGCTGCCGTCGCCGACGCGACGGTGCGGAGTTGGCAGCCCAGCACCAACTTCGGCGGCGACGGCTTTCTGGAGGTCTCGTACAACGACATCGAAGGCGTGCGCGTAGCGGTCACGCTGGTGCGCTTCGACCTCTCGTCTCTCCCGGCCAACGCGATCATCGACTCGGCAACCCTCGAGCTGTTCCTCGAGGACTCGACGGGTCCCAGTCCGGTGGGCATCGCCGTCTTCTTCGTCACGGGCAGTTGGAGCGAAGGTAGCGTGACCTGGAACTCGTTCCCCACGGCCGATCCCATCGGCGTCGTCTCGCAGGTGGATGCGGGCACGGGCAGCTACAAATCCTGGAACGTGACCGGCTACGCCCGGGCCTGGCACGGCGGTACGAGTAACAACGGCGTCTACCTGCGCGGCCCGATCGACGGCACGGATTACGGGCGGTGGTTCCAGAGCCGAGAGGCGGGGGCGAGCGTGCCACGGTTGGTGGTGACGTACCATCAGCCGACGCCCACGCCCACACCGTCGAACACGGCCACGGCGACGGCCACCCATACGCCCACGGCGACGCGGACGAGTACCCCATCGCCGATTCCGACGGCCACGAGGACGGCAAGCCCGACCCCGACACCTCCAACGGTCGTGACCCCGACTCCAACGCCCATGGCCACGGTGACCTCTACGCCAACGATCACGCCGACCGCGATACCCTCGCCACTGCCGTGCCTGGAGCAGTTGGCCAACGGCGGCTTCGAGAGTGGCTCGTTGCCGCCCTTCTGGAGTAGCGATGGTGACGTTGGCTTGGGGCCTGGGCGCAACAGCGCCCACGGCGCCTGGCTGGGCGGCGCCAACGACGCTGGCGGTGAGCTGATGCAAAGGGTGGCCATCCTGGCCGGAGCGAATCCAGTAAGGCTGGAGTTCTGGTGGCTCGCTGAGGGTGAAACGGAGCAACCCGGGGACTTCCTGGACGTCATCGTGCAGCACGAAGCAGGCTCCGACCGACTGCGCCGCCTTCAGGCGGTGGCGCCACTGGGGCAGTGGCACCAGGAGACTCTAGATCTGACCGCCTACGCCGGCCAGACCGTCGGCGTGACCTTCCGCGTGAGCACCGACGGTGAGGTGCCGACGACCTTCAGGCTGGATGACGTGAGTGTGAAGAGCTGTGGTGAGGCCGTCATACCCTCCTTCACTTGGACCTTCGGCGGCACGGTCAACCTGGTGGAGCCGGGCACCCAGGGCCGGCCGCTGCGGGGGGCTCAGGTGAGCATCTACGGCTCCGAGAGTCCCTCGGAGCCTGGCCCGCTGCTGGCGACGGCCCACGCCGCCCCGGATGGCACGTTCATCCTTGCCGCCTCCACTTACGAACAGGGATACTTCCCTTACTACTTCATGGCTTTGAACGACCCCAACTACGAAGCCGTGGCGGCCATCCCGGGCCCTGGAGGCGAAGCAGTCGCCGGGAGCCGCATCCGCTACACCCGGCCCGAGCCTGGCGACCATTTCGGCAATCGTTTCGATGTCAGGCCGTCGCGGCCCGAGCAGGTGCCCACCGTGCAACCACTTATCATCCCCATGTGGTTCGCACCACCGTCGCCTCCCGGCGGTGGCCCCTCGGGACCCATAGACCTCTTCATCCAGGGCATCGAGGTTACCCAGGGCATCCAGTGCTTCGACCAGAGCCAGGGCTACACCCTGTGCCCCGATAACAGCCTGGAGCTGACCTCGGGCAAGCACACCTTCGTGCGCGTATACATCGGCTGTACTGGCTCCGGCTGCCAGGGCACCCTCAGCAACGTCAGGGTCGGGTTGACATCGATGACATATCCCGCATGCACGGCGCAACCGTGCGGCTATGGTTTCTGGTCCGGCCCAGGCGCACCGCAGTACATCAATGCTCCCCTCAATCAGAGCCTGGCGCAAAAGCGGGACAACGCGTCCGCGACGGCAAACTACTTTATCGAGCCGACCGGAGCCCACATCGTTATGAATGCTACCGTAAACGCGGATGAGAAGATACCTGAGACCAACTACAAGAACAACGACAAGACCCTCTACCTCTGGGACCGGTTGGTCGAGCGTAAGCCGCTCGATGTAAAGTGGGTATTGATCGACTACACCACGGCAGCCGGAACGCAATACCCCAAGTTCACCAATGCATTGGCCAACGCCGGGGTGGTCGGAGGTGCCTACCTGCTCATGCGGCAGATGTACCCCATGTGGGTGAACTACAGCCAGGTCCCGACTATCCCGTACAACGGCCCTGACGTGAGGCTTGACGACGGCAACTATCTGGAGACCTGGCTCTACAATCGCTGGAAGGCGATGAGCCCCAAACCCGACGTCCTCTTTGGCTGGTTGCCGCCCGGCGCCCTCACCGGGGCGAGCTACATTGGAAGGGCAGGCGGCTCGACGGGCTATGGCGAAGAGTGGACCCAAGGGTCGGGCAAGAATGCCTGGAATCAGTCAATGCTGGCTCACGAGATCGGCCACACTCGGGGTCTTGATCACCCCAACTCGGGAGAGGAGAAATGCTGGCCCTACGGAACAGACCCGGCCGTCAAAGAGGTTGGCTTCTACTGGTGGCCTGCGTCCACACGAGGTGCCAGCATGAGGGACTTCATGGCCCAAGGTGCGAATGATGCGGACATGTGGATCTCGCCGTACATGTGGAGCAGGTTGAGTGGCAAGGCCTATTCAAAGGAGTGGGCCAAGGTGGGCAGCGGGTGCGCTTCGGCATCACTGTCGTCATCGGGCCAGTCTGCGGGCGCAACGACTCCATCAATGGGCTCGGCCTCCTCGCAGGCGGAGCCGCAGCCGGCGATCCTGGTCAGCGGCCGCGTGTGGGAGGATGGCAGCGCCGAGCTCGACTCTCCTTACCAGTTCGCCGGCGAGGGACCCTTCGACGCCTCTGACCCGAGAGGCGACTACTCGCTGGATCTCCAGACTGCCACGGGAGAGAGCCTGGCCCGCCACTACTTCAAGCTGACATACAGCAAGGCAATGACCATCACTCCAGGCGCCGCCAGCGGCAGCGGCACAGGACATTTCACCTTCGTCCTGCCCATGCCGGCTGACGCACGCCGCATCGTGTTGCGGCGCGGCGAGACGATATTGATCGAGCGGGTCGCCAGCCCGAACGCGCCGATCGTGGCGGTCGTCGCGCCCCAGGGTGGGGAGATGATCAGCGGCAAGGTGACCCTGGCCTGGACGGCCAGCGACGAGGATGGGGATACTCTGCACTATGCCGTGGAGTACACCCCCGATGGCGGCGCCTCCTGGTCCCCCATAGCTTTCGACCTTACCGGCACCAGCCTGGAGGTGGACACCGCCTCCTGGCCCGGCGGCGCGCAGGCGAGGATTCGCCTCTTGGCCAGCGACGGCTTCAACACGACTGCTGCCGACTCGGCTTCCTTCCAGGTCACACGCAAGGCCCCCAGCGTCTGGATCAGCACACCCGAGAGCAACGCTACGATCCACCCCTATGCAGCCATTGTCCTAACCGGGCACGCCGAAGACATGGAGGATGGGGAGCTGAGCGGCGCTAACCTTACCTGGCGCTCTGACCGGCAAGGAGTTCTGGGGAACGGGGCACAGCTCATCATGTCCCCTCAGAGCCTGGCGCCCGGCTGGCACCAGATCACGCTCATAGCAACGGACAGCGATGGGCAGGTGGGATCGGCGCGCGTGAACGTCTTCGTCGGTTATCGAGTCTATCTGCCATTGATAGGCCGGTGAAGGGCAACGAGCATCCCCTCATCTGTGGCGAAAGGAGACTTTCCAATGAGACGGAACATCTGAATCAGTCTGCTGATTGTGTGGCTTGCTGCTGACCCTGGCCGGCAGCAGCGTTGAGGCGCAGGGCCCCGCATTCCGGAATCGCGTGGCGGGCTGGCCACTGAGGACAACTTGTAGTTGGCTTGCCCTCTGTGCAACCGGTACAAAGGCGATCAACTCGAAGCAGTTGACCCGGAAACAGACGATGTGGTCCCATTGTTCAATCCCCGAACGCAACGCTGGCGCGATCACTTCGCCTGGTTGAGGAAGGCACGGTCATTCAGGGGATTACAGCAACCGGGAGAACAACCGTCAGCGCACTGCGCCTGAATCATCCGGATATGGTCGCCGTGCGGCGGCTCTGGGTCATCGCCGGCTGGCATCCACCTGAAGATTGAAACTTGATCCTACTGCTCATCGAATTTCCTGTGCGACGCTTCTGGGTAGACTATGATAGTGAGGCCGATGTGCTCTATATTAGCTTCCAGCGTCCCCAGAAGGCGACTGACTCGGAGATGATGGACGAGGGTATATTGCTCCGCTATCGAGATAGCCAGCTCGTTGGTATCACAGTTCTCGATGCCTCCACGCGTGAGCGAGAAACGGAGTAACCTCGACTGGGGTTCTCAACTTCGGCTTCGCCGTTAACGTGCTCAACGCGCTGGCTTCCATCGCAGCCGCCCTGGTCGCCTTCTCGCTGGCCGCCGTGCTCTTCCGGCGCAAGCCGAATGATCGGGCTCGCCAGAACCCACTTGCAGCACATCCTGACGGCCGCCGCCATCAATGTCGGGCGGGTCTACGACCGCTTGGGCGCTCGCCCGCTGGCGAGGGTCAAGCTCTCTCGCTTGGCCGCCTTCGCCCCGGCTGCGTGACGCTGACAGCATGGGTTCGCCAGCAAGATCAGCTCTGGCGTTACGGCCAGCCGCTTGTTGGGCGCCACACTTCACGCTACAATTGGGCATGCTTTGGATGATTGCTTCCAGAAGGCCATAACATAGGAAGTTCATATCCATGCCTCAAACCGCTTTGAAGTACGATATCGAAGTCATGGAAGAAGGACGTGTGGAACTGCACGTTCCCTTTCCTCCTGGGGCGCGTGTGACCGTCTTCGTGATTGAAGAACCGGCTGAAGCTTTCAACGATTTATTGTCAGCCGCCGAGAGTAGCCTCGATTTTTGGGACAACCCCTTCGATGATAAGGATTGGAACAATGCCTGACCAGGGCGATATCATCTTGATTCCGATCCCCTTTACCGACTCTCTACACAGAAGCGACGACCTGTTATTGTCATTTCCAACAATGCCTACAACCGAAAAACCATGGACATCCTCGTTGTAGCGATGACGTCCAACCCGGTCGCTGTAGATTACAGTTTCACCATCACGTCGTCCGACCTGGAGCAGGGCAACTTGAACAGGCCAGGCAAAGTGCGAGTTGACAAGCTGTACACGCTGTCGCAATCGATCATGGTTAAAACCTTCGGACGGGTTAACTCAAACGTGCTCGACCAAATTCGCAATATGCTACAGGGCCTGATTTCGAGGAAGCCATAGGTCAATCCGCATCCCCCGACATCGGGGGGGCGAGCGGGCCGGGCGCCGAAGCGTGGCGCCCGGTGAGTGTGTTGATCAACGACGTGCTGGAAACCCTCTCGGACCCTTTGCCCTGATCCTGGACGATCTGCACTGGTGCCCCGCTGGGCGGACGTGGCCCACCACCTGACGCAAAACCCCACGGTGGCATTGATCGTCCAAGCTTCCTCCGGCGCTGGCTGCAAATTCAGGGCACAGCCCGGCCGGTCGAGGCGCCCGACTGGACTCGCTTATTGCCCCGCTGGGTCTCCGCCCTGCAGCTGGATGCGCTCTACCTCGTGGTTCGCGTGACCCCCAGGCGCATTGACCTGGTCGACGAGGACCTGGGCTGGGGCGCGCAGGAGACCCTGGAGTGGTGACCAGCAAAAGCGGAGTACATGAGTACATCGACCCGTGGCTTTCTCTGACCACCTGTTGTATAATTTATCCGCCACCGTCGACCACCCACATGTTCACTGCATTGGCCCCTGATTATGGATATTGCTCTGTCTGTCAATGGTGTCCCGATCCGGCTGACAACCGAGCGCTGGTTCCACATCGTGGAAAACCATGACGATCTGGCAGGCTACTATGATGATGTCTTGGACAGCGTCGAGGATCCCGATTTGGTCCTCCGCGGTTATCGAGGTGCTCTGATCGCTGTACACGGCCACGGACGCAAACGGTACCTTATGGTTGTCTATCGAGAAGTATCCGCTGATGATGGCTTCGTCATCACTGCTTACTTCACCAGCAAGATTGATAGAGGAAAGGCTATATGGAAAAGACAATAGGCCCTGGAATTCCTGACTCAGTCTTTCAGGCCGTTCCGTTGCTCATCGAATTTCCTGTGCGACGCTTCTGGGTAGACTATGATAGTGAGGCCGATGTGCTCTATATTAGCTTCCAGCGTCCCCAGAAGGCGACTGACTCGGAGATGATGGACGAGGGTATATTGCTCCGCTATCGAGATAGCCAGCTCGTTGGTATCACAGTTCTCGATGCCTCCACGCGTGAGCGAGAAACGGGGTAACCTCGACTGGGGTTCTCAACCTGGGCAAGGGTCCGCCTGACGTCGGGGCCAGCGTCGAGACCTCGGCCCTGTTCGTCTTCGCCGTTAACGTACTCAACGCGCTGGCTTCCATCGCAGCCGCCCTGGTCGCCTTCTCGCTGGCCGCCGTGCTCTTCCGGCGCAAGCCGAATGATCGGGCTCGCCAGAACCCACTTGCAGCACATCCTGACGGCCGCCGCCATCAATGTCGGGCGGGTCTACGACCGCTTGGGCGCTCGCTCGCTGGCGAGGGTCAAGCTCTCTCGCTTGGCCGCCTTCGCCCCGGCTGCGTGACGCTGACAGCATGGGTTCGCCAGCAAGATCAGCTCTGGCGTTACGGCCAGCCGCTTGTTGGGCATCACCCTTCACGCTACAATTGACTGCACAATAGAATTCATAGACCCGCCGAGATTGAGGAAAAACGATGACACAAGCAATCACGATCAAACTATCGAACAAAACTTATGACCAACTGAAACAGGTGGCCGAGTTGTCGCGCCAGCCTCTCGATACGATCGTTGAACAAAGTCTGGCTCATAGCTTACCCCCGCTGCTAGAAGACATCCCTCCAGACTATCAGGCAGACGTTTACCCCCTCCTTCAAATGAGCGACGCTGAATTGATGGAAGAAGCAAAGCGTCGCTTCCCCGCCGACGGCTGGGCCGAATACGAGGCACTGCTCCGCAAGAAAAAGGAGTTCTCTTTAACGAGTCAAGAGCAGGTGAAGCTGGACACCCTCCGCCACGAGGCAGATGTGTTGATGTTCCGCAAAGGGTATGCGGCTGTCCTACTCAAGCGGCGGGGCCGGCGCCTTCCCTCCCTTGACGAACTGAAACAGGCCCAGTGAGTTCATCCGCCCGGCTACGCCAACGCATCGCCAAGGAGGCGGGCGATCGCTACGGATATTGCCAGACCCAGGAAGTCGTGAGTGGTATTCCCCTCACCCTGGAGCATATCATATCCAAGGTCCGTGGCGGTCAGGATAACGAGGAAAACCTGTGGCTTTCCTGCCGACTGTGCAACGAATCCAAAGGCAAGCGAATCGAAGCGGTTGACCCGAAGACCGGCGAGAGCGTGCCTCTTTACAACCCCCGGACCCAGGACTGGGCCACCCACTTTGCCTGGAGTGAAGATGGAACTCAGATCATCGGCCAGACGGCAGTTGGTCGCGCTACAGTCGAAGCCTTGTCGCTCAACGACGATCTGCGCGTGCGGGCGCGTGCTATTTGGGTCGAAGCCGGCTATCATCCGCCTGACCAGAACTAGCCTTTCTACCTGAACCTCTCTGCTCACCTCCTCTCCTCTCCGCTGCGCCGAACCCCCGGGGATGTCCCACAGCCACACATACGCCGGCTGCATCGTCTCCTCCACCACCCGTACCAGCTCGCCGGTCAGCCGATCCAGGTCCGTCTCATCCCGCGCCGTCTCCGCGAAAGCGGCCAGCACCTGCCCTGAGGTGACACTCTGATCGCTCGATGATACTATACGGTTATACGGCTTTCTGGAATACTGGAGCAATGGCCATGAAAGTAATTGGGCTCCCGGCGCGGGATCCCGCTGCTGGTAGATGAGGAGGAACGAGCGTTGTTGAGTGCCATTGTTGGCAGCCGGCTGCCATCGGAATCCCAGTGCCGACTGGATGAGTTGAGGGAGAAGAGTCGCGAAGGAACACTGACGCCGGAGGAGCATGCAGAACTGCTGGCTTTTGTGCAACAGGTAGAGCAGCAGGACGTCGCCCGCACTCAAGCACTGGTTGACCTGGCTAAAAAACGCGGTATCACCGTATCCAAGCTGATGCGCAGTTTGGGATTGGATGGCTCAGAGGGTGTCTGAGCAACGCGTAACAGCCGCCCAACGACGGGCGGTGTTTGAGCCTGCACGCGGCCGTAGCGAATACTGTCTCAGTCAGGCTCGCTTTGCCAGCGCATCTTTCGCAGCAGAGCATATTATCCCTCGACATGCTGGTGGGTCAACAGAAATAGACAATCTAGCCTTGTCCTGCCTGGGTTGCAATAGCCACAAGTACACCAAGACTCACGCCTACGATCCAGAGACCGGCCGGCGCGTGCCCTTATTTCATCCCCGGCGGCAGAAATGGTCCCGACATTTCGCCTGGAGCGATGATTTCACACACATCTTTGGACGCACTGCTACCGGTCGGGCAACCGGCGCAATCTAAAGCGGCGGTCAAGGACATCCGCCGCCTGGTCTACGATGTCTCCACTATCTTCAACGAACTCCAGGTGGCCGATCGCGCCGAGGCGATTATCCGGGCGAGAGAGGCCGACATGGGGTAGGATGCAGGGGAAGGACCGTAACGCAGGGAACCCGAACGCCGGCTTAATCATCGCTTCCATGTTCTTGGGTCTGGACTCGGGGGCACGCCGTCTATGCGGAGCCCGCTCGCGATGCAATCCGACGGCGAGCACCCAGACCGTGGAGTGCGAAAGCATCGCCGCTCTGGCGTCATTGCGTTTTGCGTTCCACGTTTCAGGTCCCTCGTCAACCAATTTGGCAGCCGAGGCACGACCCAGTAACATCTCTCTCCATCTATGGCCGACGAGCTCACGATTGACGAGGTCCAGGCGCTCAACGCCGGCCGCTACGATCTCAGCGGCGACTTTCCGGCGGCGCCCCCGCTGGCCGTCGCCGCCTGGCTGCAGGGCGGCCCGCTCACGCTGGACGCGCTGTGCGGCCGGCCGGTGCTCGTGCATCTCTTCTCGATTCAGTGCCCCGGCTGCGTTGCCCGGAGCATCCCCCACCTGAACCGGCTGCACGACCTCTTCGGGTCGGACCTGGCGATTATCGGCGTGAACACTGTCTTCGAGAACCCTGAGCGTCAGACCGCGGACACCGTTGCCGCGGCCCTCGAACCGCTGGGTATCGAGTATCCGGTCGCCCTCGACGAGGGCTACGAGACGGCGCGTCGTTTCAAAGCGCCCGGTACCCCGACGCACGCGATCATCGATCCCGCCGGCCGGGTCCGGCGGGTGCTGTACGGCTCGCTGCCGGGCAATCTCCAGCGGCTGGACTACGCGCTCCAGGCGCTCATCAGTGAGCAATGATCGCCGACACTCGTCCCTGGCTCATCGCGGCTGACTGGCAGAGCCGGGCCCTGCTTTTAGCCGAACTTGAGGCCCGCGGTATCGAGATGCGCGCCGAGCCCGGCATGCGTTGGGCGATGCGCGCACTCCTCCGCGAGCGGCTGCGGCCGCGCCTCATCCTGATCGATCCCACCGGCGATTCCGACGCGACACCGCCGGAGGTCGAGCGTCTGCTCGCGGTGCTGGGTGAGAACGGCGTGCAGCCGAGCCTGATCTTCCTGGTCAGTGCCTTCGAGCGTGCCCTCTGGGAGCAGTCCTTCGGCGAGCGCGCCACCATCCTGGTCCGGCCGCGCACAATCGGCGAGATTGCCGAGGTGGTGTGCGGCCGATTGGCACATGGCTGACCTCCCCGCGGGATCGAGGACGGCCGGCCACAGCCGTTCACTGTGATGCCTGTGGACCCCGGTTCGCGATCAAATCCTCCGGTCGACCCCTGGGGAGTGCTCAATGCCCGTCGAACAGAAACGCCCCGCTCGTGCGAGGCGCCGGCGTCCATCGGGCCGGTCTCAGCACGAGGTTCCCCACCAGGGGACGACCTGGCCCGACTCGAAGCGCTCCCGACCATCCCGGCGCCAGAGGGTGACGCTGCTGCGGCCAAGGACCTCCCAGGCCTCGCCCGGCCGGCCCACCAGCGCTGTATGCTCATCCACCCCGACGATCGTGACTTCGTCCGGCAGCCGGCGACGCAGCGGGCCGATGCTGACGGCGATATCAAACCCGCGATAGTCGAAATGAGGCACTACCAGACTCTGGGGGATCAAGCCCAAGCCGGGTGACCAGCCCGAGGGGTGAAAGCCACTCCCGAACTGAAGCAGCCACTCGGCCAGCACCATCGCACCAGCGGAACAACCTGCCAGAACGCCACCACGGGCGAAGACGTCGCCCGCCGCCTTCCAGAGCGGGGTGTCGCGGAGGGCGGCTTCGAGATAGTGCGGATCGCCGCCCGAAAAATAGACCAGGTCGGCCGCCGCGACCGTCGCGGCGACCCCGGGTCCTCGGCTCCAGCGCGGTCCACAACCGGCAGAGCCTCCACCGACGCGTTCAGCCGCGCGAAGTGGGCCGCCCCCAAATGGCACCACCGCTGCCAACTGGCCATTCCCTCTGCCCCTGACGCTGTGGGCAAGCAGACGACCCGTGGCTCGCGACCCGTAGGCGCCGCGTGCGCCAGCAAGAGGCGATCCACTGCGGCCATACTCTCCAAATACTCGCCGGCCCCAACCAGAGCGAGTGTTCCTCGCGCGTGGGCGGTCATCGGCGGCCATTTCCAGAGCGATGCCTGCTCTGGAGAGCGAGCAGATAGCGGTTGAGCGCCTCGCGCGCGGCGGCCAGGGCTTGCATAGCCTCCCAGTCCTCAGCGAAGTCGTCAGCGTGCCCGGCCCGGCTGAGGATGAACTCAAACGGGTCGGCAGGGGTCGGGCGCCCACCCTGGAGCGTCTGGGGCCAGTAGGGCGCGAACCAGGCCCGCCAGTGCGGGGCGTGCTGCCGCAACCAGGCCCGCGCCTCAGCGTACGCGCTGCGCACCTCGGGCGTGAGCAGCCTGTCCTTGTAGACCGACACTACCACCACCTCGACTACATCCCAACGGAGGATGAATTCTTCGATCTCAGGCGTCTGTGTTCGCGGCGAGAGCGAGCGTAAGAAACGGGTGAAGGGATTCATCGGCAGAAGATTTCGCTCACAGCATCCGGCAACGGGGTTCAGCCTCGCTCGTTAACGAGCCAGATCCTCGAACTGGCGATCGGAGGAGAATTCCATCAACTGGCCGGTGACCATGTAGATGACCCGCTCGCAGATGTTGGTCACGCGGTCGCCGATGCGCTCGAGGTTGTGGGTCACCCAGAGCAGGTAGGTCGCACGGGTGACGGTGCTGGGGTCCTCGATCATAAACGAGACCAACTCACGGAAAATCTGATTGTAGAACTCGTCAACTTCGTCGTCCTGGGCACTTACCTGCTGGGCCACTTCGATGTCCTGCTTGAGGTAGGCATCGAGGCTGCGGCGCAACATCTGCCGAACGGTGATGGCCATTCGCGGGATGTCAATCAGTGGTTTGAGGAGCGGCTCGTCGGCCATGCGCCCTACCAGCCGGGCGATGCCGGCGGCATGGTCGCCCATCCGTTCGACCTCCACGGCGATATTCATGGCGGCGATAATCGAGCGCAGGTCACTCGCCATCGGCTGCTGAGTTGCGATCAGGGCGAAGGAACGCTCCTCGATTGAGAAACGCAACTCATTGATGGTTTCATCGGCCGCGATCACCTCCTGCGCCAACTCGACATCGCGGGTGCGCAGGGCCTCCACGCTCTTGTGGATCGCTTCATCCACCATACTTCCGAGCCGCACAATATCCTGACCCAACTCGTCGAGACGGTGATGAAATGTGCCTCGAGTTTCCATAGCGCTGCCTCCCGCCCATGCTTCCCTGGCTTAGAGATATTTTTGTATTGTAGCACGGGACCAAAGCGCTCGTAAAGGGTTATTTCAGATTTTAGATAAAGATTGATGTTCGCTCTTATTTGGAATACGGTGTCCTGGGCGAAGGCGGAGGTGCGACGCACTTTCCGAAGTGCGTCGCACCTGTCAGCGCACGCTACTCCAATTTTGAGCGTTGATGTTTGATTGTGACCCTGCTGCCCCTCCGGTCGCTTCTCGCAATGAACGCCGGCGTCTCGTCCGCGGGCCGGGGAAGGTCACCCACCCCCGGTTTTGAGTCCTCGTGTCTGACGGACACACGCATCAGGGCGTCTGAGAAGTCAGGGAGGCGCTAAAGGAGGGCCAAGGGGGTCAAGGCGTGTTCGCGGCGCCCGCCCCAGCGACGGTGGAGACGCTCTGGTCGGGAGCGGGGTTCTTGACATGGGCAGGCGAGGCTGGGGCAGTGCCGGGGCAGGTTTCGGAGGATCGAGGCGGGCGGCGGCCGCGCCTCGACCGGATCGGGGCTGCAGGCGAGGTCTCGGGCAAAACCCGCCCCGACAGGCGGGGGCGAGACGTTGCCGGGGCGGGGTGCCGGCGCGCATGGCATCAACCTGGAACAGGACGCCGTGCCCCGACAGGCTGGGGGCGGGACGTGGCCGGGGCGGGGTGCGGAGGATCGAGGCGGGCGCGGCTGCGGGCGACGCGTCAGGGAAAAGCCGCTCTGTCGGCTGGGGGAGGGCTATGGGCGTGGCGCTGGTGTCAATCTCCCCAGGCGGCGCGAATTCAGCGCCAACGCGGCTTGCGCTCGTTTTGCGCTTGGCGGGCGCCTCGATGACTTTTGACGCGCCCTGACCACGCATTGACAGCCACCAGGCAGCAGGTATAATCGCGCTACCATGCGAAGTCACCTCTCATTTGCGCGATCCCTTCTGCTCTTTGGCATGCTTCTGTTGGTGGTCGGCTGCGCTCGCCGCGCTGATGCTACCACTTCGACCTCGCAGGAGACCATCGAGAACAAGGGCTCTGATACGCTGGTAAACCTGGCGTTGGCGTGGGCCGAGCGCTACATGCAGGAGCACCCCGAGGCGCGGATCTCGGTCACGGGGGGCGGCTCGGGCACTGGAATCGCGGCGATGATCAACGGGACGGTTGACATCGCGAATGCCAGCCGGGAGATGAAACCGGAAGAGATCGCTGAGGCAAAAGCCAACGGGATTCCCCCTGTCGAACACGTGGTCGCTCGCGATGCCATCGCGGTCGTGGTCAACCCCTCGAATCCGGTCGACGTGCTGACTGTCCAGCAACTCTCCGACATGTACACGGGCAAGATCACCAACTGGAAAGAGGTCGGCGGCGAGAACCGGCCGATTGTCTTGACCAGCCGCGAATCGAACTCGGGAACCCACGTCTACTTCTTGGAGACCGTCGTTCGCCTGGGGGATGCGAAAGCCCCGCTCTTTTTCGCGCCCGACACCTTGCTCCTCCCCTCGTCTGAGGTCATCTCACTCGAGGTGAGCCGGAATCCGAACGCCATTGGCTACGATGGCCTGGGGTACGTGACCGCCAATCAGAAGGTGGTGGCCGTCAGCCCGGGTCCCGGTCAGCCAGGCGTTCCGCCGAGCATTGCGACCGTCAATGCCGGCACCTACCCGATCGCGCGTCCGCTCTACATGTACACGGCCGGTGAGCCTGAGGGGCAGATTCGAGCCTATCTGGACTGGATTCTCGGACCAGAGGGGCAACAGCTGGTTAAGGAACTGGGTTTTGTGCCGCTGCAATGAGGTGAGGAGCGCGGAGTGGTGAATCCCCTGTCGCTCATAAGACCCCTCATCGTGATGATGGGTTCATCTTTCTGTAAAAGTGGCGCGTACGCGCCACTTTTACAGAAAGAGAGAGACGCCATCTTCATCGTTCATCGTTCGGCTTTCACCGCGCCGGGGAGCTGCCCGTGGCTGCCGTAGAGACAATTCAAAGAGAGAAGGCCCGCCGCACGGTCTCGTGGGGCGAATTTGTGGTTGAGGCCGGTATCAAGGTCCTCGGCCTCTCGGGTATCGGTTTCGTTACGCTCATCTTCCTCTTCCTGCTTGTCGAGGGACTGCCCACCTTCTCCCAAGTCAGCCTCGGCAACCTGGCCTCCACCGCCTGGTACCCCACCTTCGACCGCTTTGGCATCGTCCCGCTCGTTCTGGGCTCGATCCTGGTCACTGTCGGCGCCATCGCCCTGGCGCTGCCGCTCGGAGTCGCGGTCGCGATCTACCTGGGAGAAATCGCGCCACGTTCTGTCCGTGAAGTTCTCAAGCCGATGATCGAGGTCATCGCCGGTATTCCCAGTGTGGTCCTCGGTTTCATCGGAATTCTGGCCTTCTCGCCCTGGGTGCGGACAGCCTTCAACGCGCCCACCGGCCTCACCGCCTTGACCGGTAGTTTCCTATTGGCCTACATGGCGCTGCCGACGATTATCACCGTGGCTGAAGATGCCATCGACGTTGTTCCGATGACTTACCGTGAGGCCTCACGGGCCATCGGTGCCACCGATTGGCAAACCATCTGGCAGGTCGTGCTCCCCGCCGCGCGCAGTGGAATTCTGACCGCGATCATGCTCGGCGTCGGCCGCGCCATCGGCGAGACAATGGCAGTGATGATGGTGACTGGCAATGCGGCGCGAATCCCGCTCAGCCTGAACGCTTTCTTCCGCCCGGTTCGCACTATGACCGCCACGATTGCAGCTGAGATGGGCGAGGTGGCGAGTGGCAGCATCCATTATCACGTCCTCTTCGCGATCGGGCTGATCCTCTTCCTGCTGACGTTCATCGTCAATCTCGTGGCCGCCCTGGCCGTGCTGCGGCAGGAGCGACGAACGAAGGGGCGGTTGCTCTCATGAAGGTGTTGGACCGGCCACTCTTGGCGCCGCTCTGCTCCTGCGCGCGGAGGGCCGCATGAGCCGCCTCTCCGCGCGGGCGACCCAGCAGTTGGCGTACGGCTTGATTACTGCGGCGACGGTGCTTGTGCTGATCCCACTGGTCGCCCTCATCGCCTACATCGTCGTCAAGGGGATCGGAGCGATCTCGCCGACGTTCATCTTCGGGTATCCATCTGAGGGAATGAAGGCCGGCGGAATCTGGCCGGCGATCGTCGGAACGGTGTTGCTGACGCTGGGGACCGCTATCTTCGCGATTCCCATCGGCCTGGGCGCGGCGATTTACCTCGCCGAATACGCGACCGACAACATGGTGACTCGGGCCGTGCGCCTGGCGATTATCAACCTGGCCGGGGTGCCGAGCGTAGTGTACGGTCTCTTCGGCCTGGGCTTGTTTGTGCTCTTCCTGAATTTTGGAACCAGCATCCTGGCCGGCTCGCTGACACTCGGCATTCTGACCCTTCCGGTCATCATCAGCACCGCGGAGGAGGCGCTTCTCAGCGTACCACAGGCCTACCGGGTGGTCAGTGTCTCGCTCGGTGGCACCAAGTGGCAGGGGATCCGGCGGATTGTGTTGCCCCAGGCAATGCCGGGGATCATCACTGGCGTCATCCTGGGCCTCAACCGGGCGGCGGGCGAGACTGCTCCGATCCTGTTCACGGTCGCCGCCTTCTTCCTCCCCCGCCTGCCCCACTCACCCTTCGATCCGACGATGGCGCTGCCCTACCACCTCTTCGTGATCTCCACCCAGGTGCCGGGCATGCCGGTCCAAATCCAATACGGGACGGCTCTCGTTCTGCTGACCTTCGTCCTCTCGATGAACATCGTCGCCACCTTGATCCGGCGCTACTACCGGCGCCGCCGGCAGTGGTAGCCCCCGATGACACCCAAGTACGAGTTGCGCGATCTGACCTTCTCTTACAGCGACCACGTCGCCCTACGCGACATCAACCTGACCATCCCGGCCAATCAGATTTTTACTGTCTTTGGACCGGCGGGGAGCGGAAAGAGTACCCTGCTCCGCATCCTCAATCGCCTGGTGGATCTCGCCGAGGAGGGTCGTCTGGAGGGAGAGGTTGTGCTCGACGGGCACAACATCTATGCCCCCGGCACAGACGTGATCGCGCTGCGACGGCGGGTAGGGATCGTTTTCTCCACCCCGCTTCCGCTGCCGATGAGCGTTCGCGAGAATATCACCTATGGGCTCACGCTGGCGGGGATCAAGGACTGGCGCGTTCAGGAGGAACTGGTCGAAGTCTCGCTGCGGCAGGCCGCACTTTGGGATGAAGTGCAGGATCGCCTCGACGACCCGGCGGCCTCGCTCTCCGGGGGGCAGGCCCAGCGTCTCTGTTTGGCCCGCACGCTGGCACTTCGGCCGGAAGTGATCCTGCTGGACGAACCGACCAGCGCCCTCGATCCGATCTCGACCTTAAAGGTCGAGCAAGCACTCCAGGAACTGAAGCAAAACCTGACGGTCGTCATCGCCCCCCACAGCATCCAGCAGACCGCCCGCCTGGCCGATCAAGCCGCCTTCCTGTTGATGGGTGAGCTGGTCGAAAGCGGGCCGGGCCACCTCCTCTTCACCAGCCCCAAAGACCGGCGAACTGAAGATTACATCACCGGTCGCTTTGGCTAAGAGAACCTGCGCAATGCGCGCTGGGACTAACTGAGCGACGGGAACCTCTGGCGGCCCTACCGTGCCGTCACGCGTAGAGACGCCGCGGTGGGGGAGACGGCCCGCCGGGGGAGGCGGCCCAGCGGGGTGTCGCCGCGGTGGGGGTGTCGGCGTTCAGACGGGCCGAGAAGGGGGGGGGTAGGCTGCTTTGGCGGGAGACGGCCCACCGGGCCGTCTCTACATCGGGGGCGCTGTGGTGGGGCGGGAGACGGCCAGGCGGGGTGTTTGTAGATATGGGGATTGCTGTCGCGGGAGGCCGCGCTCAAGCAGGTGTGGGTACCGGCTCGGCGGGGAGTTCGATGATGAAGACGGCCCCCCGCCCGGGCGGGCTTTCGGCCCAGATGCGCCCGGCGTGCGCCTCGACCAGGTGCTTCGCGATCGCCAGGCCCAGCCCGGTGCCTCGGTCGCCTGCGGCGCTCCGGTCGCGGGCGGCATCGCTCTTGTAGAAGCGTTCGAAGATGCGCGGGAGGTCGCTCGGGCTGATCCCGTGGCCACTGTCTTCGACCTCGAGGCGGATAGTCTCAGCGCTCTGGCCGGCTCGGATCGTGACGGTGCCACCCTCAGGGGTAAATTTGAGCGCGTTGTCGAGGAGATTGGTGAGGACTTGACCGAAGCGCTCTTCGTCGAGCAGGGCACTCACGCCGGGCGGCACCTGCTGGATCACCCGGATCGACCGGAGTTCGGCGAGGGGCGCCA
The DNA here is from genome assembly GCA_027493995.1 of Ardenticatenaceae bacterium. GTDB lineage: Bacteria > Chloroflexota > Anaerolineae > Ardenticatenales > Ardenticatenaceae > DOUV01. Next base: position 5,079,965 of record JAOSJS010000001.1, read on the forward strand.
GGCGCGCGACTCGACTGGCAACCAACTCGGCGAGCGGGGCCGGGGCCAGCCGCAGCGGGGTGCGGCCGCTCTCGATCAGCGCCAGGGCCGTCATGTCCTCGACCAGCCGGATCATTGCCTCCGTCTCGCTCCCGAGTTTGGCGACCAGGCGCTGGCCGTACGTTGGACTCTCCAGCCCGCCGCGTTGCAAGGTCTCGATCAGCAGCTTGAGACTGGACAGGGGAGTACGCAACTCGTGGCCAATGTTGGCGATGAAGTCGCGGCGGGCACGGGCCAGGTGCTGCTGCGCGGTGATATCGCGCACGCCAAGCACGACCCCCTGAACGCGGCCTTCTTTCGGCCACACGGCCGCCTCGGCGCGCAGCTCGCGACCCTCGAGCGTCACCAGGGCCGGCCCGGGCCGGCCGCCGCTGAGCGCTTCGTTCAGCAGCTGCTCGAGGGTGTGGTGGCGCAAGGCCACAATCGCGCTCGTGCCGGCGGGAACCTCGCCGAAAATCGCCGTGGCGGCCGAATTCACGGCCATCACGGCTTTGGTCTGGTCGGTCACGATCAGCCCCGTGTCGGCTGCCTCCATGGCCGCCTGGCGCCACACCAGCTCCGCTGCCTGCGCTTCGACACTGCCTGCGCCCACCCGCAGGGTGCGAAGGAGCTCGCGCCGGAGCCATTGCCGCTCCTCGCGCAACCGCAGGGTCTGTACGAGGGCCACAACCAACGCAGCGCCCAGGAGCAAGATAATCGCGACGAGGATAGACGTCAGTGCCATGAGGCTAGGCTTCGAAGCGGTAACCGATGCCGCGGACCGTCTGGATCAAGGTCGGAGCGGATGGATCGGGCTCGATTTTCTCGCGCAACCAGCGAATGTGGACATCGACTGTGCGGTTGTCGCCCTCCCACTCGTACCCCCAGACGCGCTCGAGCAGCAGATCGCGTGAGAGCGCGATTCCCGGATTGCGCATCAGTTCCGCCAGCAGATCAAACTCCTTGGGGCTGAGGATGACCTCCCGCTCGTCTCGAAAAGCCCGGCGCCGCTCGAGGTTGAGGCGCAGCGAGCCGGCGATCAGCTCTTGGCTGCTGCGCCTGGGAGTGGCGCGGCGCAAGACGGCGCGGATCCGGGCCAGGAGCTCACCGGTGCTGAACGGTTTGGTGATGTAGTCGTCGGCGCCGCTTTCCAGCCCCACGATCTTGTCCACCTCACCCGTTCGGGCAGTCAACAGGATGATGGGTGTCTCTTGCTCGGCACGCAGGATGCGGCAGACGCTCAGACCGTCGAGGCCCGGAAGCATTACGTCGAGAATGATGAGATCCGGCGGCGTATGGCGGGCCTCGCTGAGCGCTCCCTGGCCGTTCGCCGCCTCGCGCACGGTATATCCTTCGCGCGCCAGGTTGAAGGCCAGCGCCTCGCGCAGCGTCTCATCATCCTCGACCAGCAAGATTTCCAGCGGTTTATGCTCCGTCATAGGCAGTTGATTGTGCGATCAGTCATCGTGGACCGATCCCGTCTCAAGCTCATCGTAAGAGGCGTCGAGATCGGCCAGTTCACCGGTCGCAACATAGATGATCCGCTCGCAGATGTTAGTGGTCCGGTCGCCGAGCCGCTCGAGATTGTGGGCCACCCAGAGCAGGTAGGTAGCGGAGGTCACCGTGCTCGGATCTTCGACCATCACATGGATCAGCTCCTCGAGCACCTGGCGGTGAAGCAGGTCAAGCTCGTCGTCCTGATCTACGACCGACCGCGCCAGCACCGGATCACCGGCGAGGTAGGCATCCAGGCTTTGGCGAAACATCCGGCGGGCCGCCTCCGCCATGTGGAGGAGGTCGTTGGGGGGCTTGACGAGCGGCGCTTCTCCGATGCGGATCGCGAGCTGGGCGATGCCCGCGGCGTGGTCGCCCATGCGTTCCATATTCGTCGCGATGGAGATCGCCGCCACGATCTGGCGCAGATCGCGGGCCATGGGCTGTTGCGTCGCCAGCAAAGCGTAGGCCTGCTCCTCGACCTGATACCGCATGGCGTTGATCACCCGGTCGTTGGTGATGACCTGGCGGGCCAGGGTTAGATCACGGGTAGTCAGCGCGCGCATGCCCTGCTCGATGGCCTCATCGACCAGGCTGCCAATGCGCACGAGATCCTGGGAGAGCTGATCAAGGCGGTGGTGGAATGTTTCGCGAATTCCTTTCACGCTGCCCCCTCCTTATGAAGGCGCGACGTCCATGCCCAATTCGGTGCACAGCCAGCTTCGAACTTGAGTTTGGATCTCGTCACGCACCCGGCGGAAAACCTGGAACTGGGCCTCGGGTGGGCCGGGGGCGCGCGGCGGGTCATCGAAGGGCCAGTGGAGCCGCCGCGCCGGGCCGGGGAAGATCGGGCAGCGCTCCCCTGCCGCGTCGCAGACGGTGATCACGTAATCCCACGAGCGGTCGATGAACTCGTCGAGGTGTTTCGAACGCGCTCCCGAGATATCGAGACTGACCTCGGCCAGCGCGCGGATTGTCAGAGGGTGAACTTTTTTCGGCTCGCTGCCCGCACTGGCGACCTCGACGGCGTCACCGCCGTAATGCCGCAAAAAGGCCTCGGCTATCTGCGAGCGGCAGGAGTTGCCGGAGCAGAGCACGAGGATGCGAGTGGGCGAGCGGGACAAACGATTCGCTTCTTTCCGCACAAGACCTCCATCTGGAGTAGAGATGAGAGATTGGAGTAGTAACGGCGGGCCTCCAAATTGGACACTCCGTCCAGGAAACTCAATCTCTATTCTCTCGTCTCAGCCCTGCAATCTTCTAACCCTCAACTGCTCGATGGCGTATCACACTTTCTGTAAAAGTGGCGCGTAGGCGCCACTTTTACAGAAATATGAAGATACTGTTGGCGAAATCGCTTCCAGGGCGGACGAAGGGCTCGTCGTGCGCGCTTTAGCGCGCTGAAGCGCGCACTACAAACGGGCACCCGCGACTTGTACCAATTCGCCCACAGGATCATATGAACACATCATCAACTGCTCTCACCCAAAACGCCCGGTAATGTAGTCCTCGGTCCGCTTGTCTTGGGGATTGGTAAAAATCTCTTCGGTCGCGCTAAACTCGACGACAGTGCCAGCCGTGCGCCCCTCCGGTGTCATCATCATGGCAGTGTAATCACTGACGCGGGCGGCCTGCTGCATATTGTGAGTGACGATGACGATGGTGTAGCGCTCTCTCAGATCGCGCATCAACTCCTCGATCTTGAGAGTCGCAATCGGGTCGAGCGCCGATGCCGGCTCATCCATCAGAATGACTTCGGGCTCGACCGCAATCGCTCGAGCAATGCAGAGGCGCTGCTGCTGCCCGCCGGAGAGGGCGAGGGCATTGTCGTGGAGCTGGTCTTTCGCCTCCTCCCACAGGGCCGCACTCTCGAGCGCCTCAATCACGCGATCTTCGATCTCCGTCCGAGGCACGCTCCCCTGGACGCGGAGCCCATAGGCAACGTTCTCGAAGATGGATTTGGCGAAGGGGTTGGGGCGTTGGAAGACCATGCCGACCCGCCGGCGCAACTGGACCGGGTCCATCTGGGGAGCATAGATGTCCTCACCATCGAGCAGAATCCGGCCCTCGGAATGGGCATTCGGGAGCCGGTCGTGCATGCGGTTGATTGCTCGTAAGAGGGTTGATTTTCCCACCCCCGACGGTCCAATGATTGCTGTGATCCGCCGATCAGGAATAGCAATATTGATGTCGGTCAGGGCCTTGAACTTGCCGTAGTAGAAACCAAAATCGATCGCCTCGATTTTGGTCTCCAGAGCCCCGACGATCGGCTGCGTTTCCACTCGTGGGGTGACGCGCCCAGTCGCCACCGTACGAATGCCAGTTCGGAGTTGGATCTGTTGTTCCATGAGTCCCTTGCCTTATCGAGCCCGGTAACAGGCCGTTGCTTCGCCCATACTCTCCGGTGCTCCTCCCAGTACTAGCCGAATCGGCCCGTGATGTAGGCCTCTGCGCGGGGATTGCGTGGATTGGTAAACAACTCGTGCGTCTCGTCGTACTCGACGAGTTGGCCGACGATCCCTTCGGGCGTACGCTCGACCAGAAAGAGGGCGGTCTTCTCCGCAATTCGGGCCGCCTGCTGCATGTTATGGGTCACAATGATAATAGTGTAGGTGTTTTGTAGCTCGACGAGCAACTCCTCGATCTTGAAGGTCGAGATGGGATCGAGCGCCGACGCCGGTTCGTCGAGGAGCAGTGCTTCGGGAGAGACCGCCAGCGCCCTGGCGATGCAGAGCCGTTGCTGCTGCCCCCCCGATAGGGCCAGGCCAGCGTGCTGCAGCTTGTCTTTGACTTCGTCCCACAGCACGGCCTGGCGCAAGCTCTGCTCGACGATCTGGTCGAGGTACCCTCGATCTTTGACACCCACCAGCCGTAAACCGATAGCCACGTTGTCGTAGATCGACATTACCCGCAGTGGATTGGGTTGCTGGAACACCATACCAACCCGCCGTCGTACGAGGGTCGGGTCCATGTCGGGCGCGTAGAGGCTTTCCCCGTCAAGGAGCACATCGCCTTCAACACGCGCGCCTGGAATCGTCTCGTGCATCCGGTTCAAGCAGCGGAGGATGGTCGATTTGCCACAGCCAGACGGGCCGATAATGGCCGTAATCTTGTGTGGCTCGATGGTCATCGTGACCGGCTGAACGACCTGCCTGGTTCCATAATAGGGCGTAAGATTGTTTAAGACAAGCCCCTCTGGCGCGGTCAACGATGGAACGGCCGCGACAGGCATAGGTGCCGTGAGCATCCTTCTATCCAACCTCCTTCCGCTCGCCAGCCGGCTGCCGCGTCCCGAACCAGACGCGAATCCGATCGAGCGCGAGTTTCACCGGCGGCATCCGGACTCTGCCGCCGGTGACCCAGCGCGCGAAGATATTGGCTGCCAACACGATCACAGTCAAGACGAGAGCGGCGCCCCAGGCCAGGTTCTGCTCCGCCGGAAAGGGTGAACCAGTGTAGCGGTAGGCCAGGAGCGGAAGGGCCGCCATCTGTTTGGTGACGTCAAACGACAGGCTGTTGAGGCCGATGGTCGTAAGCAGCAGCGGCGCGGTTTCCCCGGCGGCGCGCGCGAAGGCGAGCATGATCCCGGTCACGATACCCCCAAGAGCGGCGGGGATGACGATGTTGAACGTCACATGCCACCGCGGAGCGCCGAGCGCAATGGCCGCCTCGCGGAGGCTATCGGGTACTAATTTGAGCACCTCTTCGGTGGTACGGACCACGACCGGTACCGCCAGGAAGGTCAAGGCGACGCTCCCAGCCAGGGCTGAGTACTGCTTGTAGCGTTGTACGATTAACAGGTAGCCCACCACGCCGACCACAATCGAGGGAGCACCGCTCAGCACATCGGTCGAGAAGCGAACCACCTGCGAGAACAAGGTGTCCTCGTACTCCGACAAGAAGATCCCGGCCAACACACCGATTGGGACCGCCATCAACATCGTGATGCCGGTAATCAGAAACGTGCCGACGATGCCGTGGAGGACGCCACCGGCGGCCTGAACAGCGTTCGTATCGAGGCTGACCACCGGTGCTTTGTACGTTTGAGTGAAGAATGCCCAGTTCAGCGAGCTTCCTCCGCGAACGAGCGTGTAGCCGAGGATCAGGAAGAGCGGCAAGAGCGCAAGTCCCGTCGCGGCCGCGGTGAGCCCGCGCATCACCCAATCCATGAGTTTGCGGCGGCGGTAACTCTGATGATACACCGCAACGCTGTTCACGCGCGCACCTCCCCGACGGGTCCCCGGGAGACCTGCCAAACGAAGAGACGAGCGGCACCGTTCAGCAGGAGCGTGATGCTGAAGAGGACCAGGGCCATCAAGATGAGGGCGCTCTGGTGCACCTCGCTGTTGGCATTAGCGAGCTCGCTGGCAATCAGGGGCGCAATCGAGATCCCGGGGGCCAGCAGCGAGACGGGTACGATGTTCTTGACACCCCCGATCACGAGTAGGGCGGCCATCGTCTCGCCTAACGCACGGCCCAATCCGAGCATCATGCCGCCGACGATCCCGGCGCGGGCGTAGGGGACCACCGCCAACCAGATGGTCTCCCAACGGGTCGCGCCCAGGGCCAGCATCGCCTCGCGCTGGTGGCGGGGGACAACGGCTAGAACGTCGCGCGAGATTGCGGCGACTGTTGGCAGAATCATAATGGCCAGGATAATGCCGGCTGCCAAAAGACTCCGCCCCGCCGCGACTGGTCCGGCGAACAATGGAATCACCCGGCCGACGGAGTTTGCCACTGTCTCAAACACTGGGCGGCTCCAGGGGATGAAGACGAAGACTCCCCACATGCCGTAGATCACACTCGGGATGGCGGCCAGGAGTTCCACCAGGAACGAGAGCGGTCGCCGCAGCCACAAGGGGGCTAACTCCGACAAGAAGATACCGATGAAGACGCCGGTCGGACCCGCCAGCAGCAACGCTATCGCCGAGGTGACCAGGGTCCCGTAGACCGCGGGCAGAGCGCCAAAGATGAGTTTGTTGGGGGCCCAGCCGCTTGCGAAGAGGAAGTTGAGTCCGAGCAGTTGCCGTGCTTGAGCGGAGGCCTGCCATGTCACGGTGCCAATCGCAACGACCAGGCCGATGGTGAGCATAGCAAAAATGAGGGTGATCGCGTAGAAAATTGCGTCGCCGTGCTCACTCCAACGTGCGATGCGGCTCCACGTTGAGAGAGGGTGGGCTCGAAGTTGGCTCACGTACGTGCTCCTTGCAAATGATTGCAGGTGTCTCCGCCCCTGCTGACCGTGATTGGAGGTCGCGGGAAGTCAACAGCCTGTAAAACAGTATCAGAGGCTCGCATGATGCAATCAGCCCCTTTCAACAGCGGTGCGGCCTCTCGTTCTTCGCGACCGCATCCACTCGGAATCCACCACTGTCGCCTCTCTGGCCACCTATTGGGGTGCGATGAAGACCTCCTTACCATCGGCTTTCACCGTTCCCAGCAGTTCCAGCGCACGCTTCTCGACGGGCGTTGGGAGCGGCGCATAGCGAAGGCTCAGGGCGATCTGATCGCCTTCAGTCAGCGCCCAGCAGATGAAGTCGGTGAGAGCCTCGGCTTTCTGGACGTCGTCATAGTTGGGGTGGACGAGCAACCAGGTGAAGCCGGCGATGGGATAGCTGTCCTTGCCCTCAGGCGGGTTGGTGACGGTGAACTGGAGGTCCGCCGGCAGGTTCTTGAGAAAGCCAGCCGCGGCGTTGGTGGTGGTCTCCAGGGAGGGCTTGACGTACTCGCCCGCGGCATTCTTGATGGCGGGAGCGGGCAGGTCGTTGGCCAGGGCATAGATCAGCTCGACGTAGCCAACCGCGCCGGGGGTCTGCTTGACCGCGGCGGCCACGCCGTCGTTCTTCTCGCCCCCGATGCCGGTAGGCCACTCGACCGCCGTGCCGCGCCCGACCTGCTGCTCCCACTCCTTTGAAACCTTGCTGAGGTAATCGGTGAAGATGAAGGTGGTGCCGGAGCCGTCTGAGCGGTGGGCCACAGTGATGGGCTGGTCTGGCAGGGTCACCCCGGGGTTGTCGGCGACGATCGCCGGGTCGGTCCAGGTGGTAATCTTCCCAAGGAAAATACCGGCCAGCGTCTCGGGCGAGAAGCGCAGGTCGCTGACGCCTTCCAGGTTGTAGGTGGCCACGACCGCTCCCAAGACGGTGGGGATGAAGAGGGTGTCGGGCGCCTTGGCTTTCTCCTCTGGCGAGAAGAGGGCGTCGGACCCCCCGAAGTCGGTCACCCCGCCGATGTAGTCGCTCTTGCCCTGACCCGAGCCGGTGCTCTGGTAGTTGATGGTCACGCCGGGATTGACTGTCTTGTAGCTCTCGATCCACTTCTGGTAGACCGGGTTCGGGAAGCTCGCCCCCGTCGCGTTCAGGGTCACATTGAAGGGTCGAAGGTTGCACTTCTCACTGCTGCCGGCCATTGCCTCGGTCGTAGCGGCGGGCTCCGCCGGCACGGTTGTCGCCGCCGACTCGGGTGGGGTGGTTGGAAGCGCTAACGGAGTCGCTGTTGGTGCTGTGGCCGCACCGCCGCAGGCACTCAGGAGGAGTGCCACGACAAGCAAGAGGGCCGGAACCTGGCGCTTCGATCCAGTAGACATTCTCTTTTTCCTCCATGTCAGATTGGCGATGAATCATTTCGAGAAAAGGCGGCTAGAAGCCGTTATGCAGTCGCCGAGGGGGCACGATCGGAGACTTCCGAAGTCTTCCGAGAGTTCGGAAGTCTGACACCCTGACCGACGCTCGAGAAACCGTTATGCAGTGAGCCGGGACGTCTCACCGCGAAGTTCTTCAAGCTCGTGCTCTGCGGCCTCACGCCGGGCGATCAATCTGGCAACCACCTCGGGATAGTCGCGCGCCAGCGTCGCCTCACGGGTAAGTTGAGCGATCAACGCCTCGAGGCGCTGCTGCCGAATCTCGATCAAGCCGATTTGAGGCGGAGTTTCCACCTGACACCTCCGGTGTAATCGTGTCTGCAGCCAGTTGAGGAGTAGCTGCCAGCCGCAAGTGGCCACCCCAAATTCTCGTAACAGAGTGGCAGGGGACCATTAAGGGCGATTTAACCGCTTGTTGACCGATTGTTAAGCTTTGATTATGAGTTCTTAACGCGATCTCTCGTCGTTCAGAGGATGAGACGGCTGCGCGAGCCTGCTCGCCCTCAATCAGGATGCGCGGTCCAAGAGGGATCAGCAGCCCGGCGGTTGCCTGTCCTGATCGCCAGGTCAGGGAAACCGCGGCTGGAGGCCTGCGGCCGGGCGTGCCCCTCCGGGCACGCTGGGGGGCGGATGCATGTGAAACGGGGCTACCGCGCGCTGTGGCCCGCTGGCTGGCGGGACGCCCGCGCTCCCAGAGAGGCCGGTCCCAATCCAGGCGGCACACGGCTGTTCCCCTCCGTATGTCCTGTCACTGACACGACGTACGCGGTGGGGGAGGGAGACGCGCGTTGTGCGTCTCCCTTCCCCTACGAAGAGCAGTCTTGGGTGGGGGCTGGTACGGAGCGCTGCCACCAAACCGTGGGTTGGGTCGAATTCCAGACAGGGCATTCATCGCTCGCCCGAAACCTCAGGAGTGCCCGGTTTGTGATCACAGGATGAAGCTGCCTATCAAGATCAACAGGGCTCTGCGGGCCAGAATGCTGATGTCAAGCCAGAGGCTCTGGCGTTCGATGTAGGCGATATCGAGCCGAACCTGTTCATTGCGTTCCGGTTCGGCCTGTCCCGAAACCTGCCACAGGCTGATGATGCCTGGAATCACATCGAGGCACTCTGTTTGCCACAACGGGGAGGCGGTGGGATCGGCGGCGGTGGGATGGGGGCCGACCAGACTCATCTCGCCTTTGATGACGTTGATTACTTGTGGCAGTTCGTCGAGCCCAGCCCTTCGAAGAATCCCGCCGATCCGGCTGAGGCATCGATCGGTTGTAATCCCATTGCCAGTCGGTTGCACCGCGCCGACCGGTGCCGGCTCGCGGTTCAGTACCGGGGTGGTTGGCGTCGTGGTTCGAAACGCGTACATCTCGAACCGCCGCCCCCCGCGGCCGGTACGCTGTCGCCTGGTCAGGATCGGCGCACCGGGAGCGTCGAGCTTGAGCAGGATCGCGCACAGAGCGAATGCGATCAGGAGGAACGGCAGGGCCGCCATGCACAGCAGCAGATCGAGCGCTCGCTTCAGGTAGGGGAAGGCTGTGCCGTGGACCGAGTGCCGGCGGCGCTCGAAATGCTCATACCAGGGAAGGGTGACGGTATCACCCCCTCGGAGGTGACGCGTACCTTTGTCACGGGAGGACCGAAGGACGCGCGATAGCTGAAGTAGACCCATTTCTACACCTCACGCAGCTACTATTCATTCTTGCTTGGTGCAAGAACGAGGCGCAAGCGCGGACGCTTTCTCGATGGTCCTTGCGTAAAACTCGTTCCCGTCGAGACTGTCGAGAGTTCTCGTTAAAGCCGGTTCAGCGAGAGGTGGCGGTCGCTGATGAACCGCTCCACCTCCGGCGAGGCTGGGATCACCACCAACTGCAGGTCGTTGCCGCGCTTGAGAATGAAGTGGTAGGCGTCGTGCGCATCGGCGAGTGAGTGCCAGATCGGTCGCACGAAAATTGGAGGGTCGATGGCCCACCCGTCGGTCAGATACTGCTGCAGGCGGTCGAAGCGTAAATCAGATGGCATTACTGCCGCTCCTTGCGATTCTGTAGAGACAGGACAGTCTGTACGATAGCCGAGCGCAACGAATAGGACGTTAACCCACTGTTAATCAGGGGTTAAACCTGGGTTAAGAAGCGATAACAGTACCGTGCGAGGAGGCTATAAGCCCTCGGAGACCGGTCGAGTCGTTGGAGAGGAGCGGCTATGGTGGCGTTGAACAGCGTTGCCAGGTTCGTCGGGACCGCTTGAACGGTCCCAGGAGCGCTGAAGGAGGGCGCACGGCCGTGCGCCTCTACGAACCAATCCCGCCCGCCGCGGGCCTCCTTGACCGACGTTGTGGCGATGCCTGTGCATTCAAGAACAAATGCGGTGGACAAGGTTGGACGGCAATGTTATAATGCCGAAGCATTGGTAGGGCTCCACGTTATAGTGACCCATTTCTGTGTTGAGGATCTCAGCAGGAGGCCGAAGGGGATGCCAAATAGCGAACTCGTGCGCGAGGCCGTCGAACGCGCCATTAAGAGTTTTGACCCGATTCGCACGGGTGACACAGACATCCATATTGAGGTTGAGAACGGCACCGTTACGCTGTACGGATACGTTCGCACGGGAATGATGAGGAACGTTGCGAGCCAACTCGCGGCTTCGGTCCTCAGCGGGCGAGAGGTTCGCAACGCGCTCATCAGTGACGACGACCTCGAAATCACCATCGCAACGGCCATCGAAGAAGCCAGTGAGGGCTATCTGGCGCCGGTACCGATCCAGGTGCGAGTCCTCCGCGGCCATTGCGTGCTTCGGGGGCCGGTTCCCAGCGAGAGCGCGAAGGAGGAGATCGAGCGCATCATCTACGGGGTGCCCGGTGTGCTCGAGGTGGCCAATGCGCTCGACGTTGACCCGGGCGCCATCGAGCGTCTGCTGGCGCCGAAAAGGGCCGGCGCCAGGAAGAAGCGAGCTGCCGGCGGCGTGGCTGAAGCGACTGTAGGCGGCAAGCCGGTTACAGCGGCCGACCTGCCGGCCTGGGCACTCAAGCCCAAAGAGGAGTGGACCAAAGCGGACTATCAGGCCCGCGCTGAGGTGAAGATGGCCTTCAAGCGAGGCGAAGGGCCTGACCCGAAAGAGCTCGAACAGGCCGGGGCCCTCTTGCGCGGCGGCGCCCGCGCCCCGGCCGAAGACACAACCCTGGCCGAAGCCGAAGGCGCGACCGGCCTGACCGCCCAACCGCCCGAGCTCGTCGAGGTCCCTGCCGCTGCGGAGATGCCGCCGGCACTGGTGACCGACAGCGCCCCGCCCTCCCCCGTCGTCACTGCTGACACCAGCAATCTGCCTTCGTGGGCGCTCAAGCCTAAGGAGCAGTGGAGCAAAGAGGAGTTCCAGGCCCATGCCAAGGCCAGGAGTGCGTTCAAAAAGGGCGAGGGTCCCAATCCAGACGATTTGATCGCCCAAGGCCAGGCAGCGCTGGCGACTGCCCCCAGCGCGAGCAGCGCTGCGGTGCAGGCAGAGCCAACAGTAGACCTGGCCGCGCTGGAGGCCAGGTACCCCGCCTGGGCGCTCAAGCCCAAGGAGGAGTGGACGCCAGCGGACTTCAAAGCCCAGGCGGCTGCCAAGAGTGCCTTCAAGAAGGGTGAGGGGCCCGATCCCAAAACCATCATCGAGGAGGCTCAGGCGGCGTTGAGCGCCGCCAAGGCCCCGTCCGTTCAGACCACCGTCAGTGCCGGGCCGCAAGATTCGGCCGAGGCGGCGCTCGCGGCGGTGCGGGCCCAGTATCCGGGGTGGGCGCTCAAGCCGCGCCGCGAGTGGACCGCCCAGGATTTCCGCGAGGCCGCCGAGGCCAAAGTGGCCGAGATTCGCGCGCACGGCCAGCCGGTGGGTGCCGTTCGTGCGGAGGCGCAGGCGGCGCTGGAAGCGGCGAGACGCGGCGAGGTGACGGGCACGGGGAGCGTCGCCCGCACCGCGAAGCGCGATCTGACGCCCGACGAGATCGCACAGGTTCGCGCCGGCCTGACCAGCCGGTTCCCTGAGTGGGCGCTCAAGCCCAAGGAGGAGTGGGCCGCGGAGGACTTCAAGGCCCAGGCGAGCGCCAAGAGCGCCTTCAAAAAGGGCGAGGGGCCCGATCCCAAGACCATCATCGAAGAGGCTCAGGCCGCTTTCGAGAAAGCCAAAGCCGAGGCATTCAAGAATCTTCCTGCTGAGGAAGTTCAACCCGCAACTGCTGCGCCTCCCCCTGACACGATCGCGCGCGAGATTCCGCCCGAGTTGCTGGGCAACTATCCCGCCTGGGCGCTCAAGCCCAAGGAGCAGTGGTCGCCGGACGAGTTCAAAGCCCACGCCAAAGCCAAGAGTGCCTTCAAGAAGGGCGAGGGACCCGATCCTGAGGCTCTTATGGCTGAAGCTCAGAGCGCGTTGGCGGCCGTATCCCCTTCGTGAAAGCAGCAAGAAGCTTATCGAGACGGGCTCCGGCGGCAACCCGCCGGAGCCCGTCTTCTTTCTCCTGCCGGCGTCGCCGCACCTCTCTCACCCGCTTAGCAGGTTTCCGAAGCTGGCCGAAGGAAAGTTGATATATACTGGCTCAAGTCCGGACGGATTTCAGGCTATGATCGACTTCGGGGAGTCTGCCCTGGCACTCCTGGGTCGAGTCTGCTAATCTATCTTGACAGGGATTCGCTCAAGGACTATACTCATGGCCTGTTTAACCCACTTTGGCTGTCTCCGTGCTGAGCACCTGACAGTGGTTCCAAAGTGTGCCACGCTCTCTGTCGAGTCGAAAGGAGGCATTGTCCCTCATGGGGAAAATCGTTGGGATTGATCTAGGGACAACGAACTCAGTCGTAGCCGTGATGGAAGGCGGCGAGCCAACCGTCATTCCCAACGCGGAAGGCGGTCGAACGACTCCTTCCGCAGTCGCGTTCACCAAGAGTGGCGAGCGCATCGTCGGACAGTCGGCCAAGCGCCAGGCCGTGGTGAACCCCGAGAACACGATCTTCTCAGTCAAGCGGCTGATGGGTCGCCGCTTCGACGACCCCGAGGCGCAGCGCACAAAGCAATTGGTGCCGTACGACATCGTGGCCGGCCCCGGGGGCGATGCCCGCGTGCGCATCCCGCAGACAGGTAAGGCCTACACCCCGCAAGAAATCTCGGCCATGATCCTGCAGAAGCTCAAGACCGACGCCGAGGCCTACCTGGGTGAGCCCATCACCGAAGCCGTGATCACGGTGCCGGCCTACTTCAACGACTCCCAGCGCCAGGCCACCAAAGACGCCGGCAAGATCGCCGGGCTGAACGTGCTGCGCATCATCAACGAGCCCACCGCCGCCGCCCTGGCCTACGGCCTCGACAAAAAGAAGGATGAAACCATCCTGGTCTTCGACCTCGGTGGTGGCACCTTCGACGTGTCGGTCCTCGACGTTGGCGAGGGGGTGGTCGAGGTCCAGTCGACCGCCGGCGACACCTTCCTCGGAGGTGACGACTGGGACCAGCGGCTGGTCGACTACATCGCCGATGAGTTCAAGAAGGACCAGGGCATCGACCTGCGTAACGACCGCCAGGCGCTGCAGCGGCTGAAGGAGGCGGCCGAGAAGGCCAAGATCGAGCTCTCCAGCACGATGGAGACCGAGGTCAACCTGCCCTTCATCACCGCCGACGCCAGTGGTCCCAAGCACCTCCAGCTGAAGATCACCCGCTCGAAGTTCGAACAGCTCACCGAGGACCTGGTGGGGCGGCTCAAGGGGCCCTTCACCCGGGCGCTCGAGGACGCCAGCCTCAGGCCCAACCAGGTGAATGAGGTCGTGCTGGTCGGCGGTGCCACCCGCATGCCGATGGTCCAGGAGTTGGTCCGCAGCCTCACTGGCAAGGAACCCCACAAGGGGGTCAACCCGGACGAGGTGGTAGCCGTGGGCGCGGCGATCCAGGCCGGGGTGCTGGGCGGGGAGGTCAAGGACGTCCTGCTGCTGGACGTCACCCCCCTGAGCCTGGGGGTGGAGACCCTCGGCGGGGTGATGACCCCCCTGATCGAGCGCAACACCACCATCCCCACCCGCAAGAGCGAGGTCTTCTCCACCGCCGAGGATGGCCAGACTGCCGTGGACATCCATGTCTTGCAGGGCGAGCGCCCGCTGGCCAGGGATAACATGACCCTCGGCCGGTTCCGGCTGGAGGGGATCCCGCCGGCCCCGCGCGGGCTGCCGCAGGTGGAGGTGACCTTCGACATCGACGCCAACGGCATCCTCAACGTCTCGGCCCAGGACAAGGCCACCGGCAAGGAGCAGAAGATCACCATCACCGCCAGCACCAACCTCAACCAGGCCGACATCGACCGCATGGTGCGCGAGTCCGAATTGCACCGCGAGGAGGATGCGCGTGCCAAGGAACGCGTTGAGCTGCGCAACCAGGCTGATAACCTGGCGTATCAGATGGACAAGCAACTCCGTGACCTGGGCGACAAGCTGCCGGTCAATGTCAAGGCCGACCTGGAGAACAAGGTGCAGGCCGTCCGGGACGCGCTGAAAGCCGACGACGAGACGCGGATTCGTAGCGCGATGCAGGCCCTTGAACAAGCTGCCACTCAGATCGGCCAGGCGATGTATGAGCAGGAAGGACCGAGCGCCGCACCTGGCGCTGACGGTGGTGGCGGCGATGAAGACGTGGTCGAGGGTGAGTTCCGCGAGGCCTAGATCGCCGTCCGATTCCGCGAGAATTTGATTGTGAGCTAGACCACCGTCATGCAGATCAACCGGGGGTCGGATCGATGAGGGTCAACGCAGCCAAGACCGGCCTGCGTCCTTCATCGTCCGGCCCTTTCTTCATCAGAGAGAGTCGAGAATTTTCTGGCAAAGGATGGGAACATGGATTGGGATCCCTTTTGGCGCGGGCCGCGACGTCAGCGTCGCCGGCCGCTCACCCCAGCCGAGCAGCGCCGCCGCCAACGTGAGGAGGCGGCGCAACGCCGGGCCGAGGAGGCACAGCGCCGCCAGGCTGCGGACCAACAGCCACACGCCGGCCCACCCGGCCAGAGCGAACCTCTCGAGGAGGGCAAAGCCGGGCCCGCCCCCGCTCAGGGGGCCAGCCCCGTAAGCCAGGCGATCATCGCCGAGTTCGAAAAGGAACTGGCCGCGGCCCGTCGCGAACGCGACGAGTGGGAGGAAAAACACCTTCGCACGCTGGCCGAGACTCAGAACTTGCGCCAGCGGCTGCAGCGCAACGCTGAGGAGCGTGCCCTCGAAGAAAACCGTAGGGTTCTGCGTCGTTTCCTGGATGTCGCCGACAACCTCGAGCGAGCGCTGGACGCTGCCAACGGGGTTGAAGCGGGCAGCCCCCTGGCCGAGGGTGTTCGTTTGACCTACCGCGAGCTTGAGCGGGCCCTGACCGACGCCGGCGTGAGACCATTGGCGCCTCTGGGGCAGCCGTTCGATCCGAACTACCACGAAGCGGTTGCCACCATTCAGGCCCCCCATGCAGCGGCAGGCACGGTCGTCGAAGAGGTGCAGAAAGGGTATACCTTCCAAGATAAGCTCCTCAGGCCGGCGAAGGTCGTTGTCGCCGGGTGACAGCCGAGGAGAGATTGGGGGTTAGAAACCGGAGAGTAGAACTGGGGTGATGAACCTCCAATTTTTCCTCTCCGATCTCTCTTTCGACCTGGAAAGAGCCGAAGATGGAATACAAAGACTATTACAAGATTTTGGGAGTATCCCGCAAAGCAGATCAAAAAGAGATCAAAAGAGCCTATCGCAAGCTGGCGCGCCAGTACCACCCTGACGTGAATCCGGGCAACCAGGCGGCTCAAGAGCGATTCAAAGAGATCAACGAGGCCTACGAAGTCCTGAGCGACCCGGACAAGCGCGCCAAGTATGACCACCTGGGTGCGGACTGGAAGCGCTACCAGCAAGCCGGCGGCCCTGGCGGCTTCGACTGGAGCCAGTACGCCGGTGGTCCGCGCGGCGGGGCGCGGGCGGAGTACGGCGACTTCGGCGACTTCTCTGACTTCTTCGAGAGCATCTTCGGCGGGGTCGGCGGGCCGAGTACCCGCTCGACCCGTACCCGAACTGTCCCGCAGCGGGGTCGCGACCTCGAGCACCCGGTGGACGTGACCCTCCGTGAGGCCTACTCGGGCACCAATCGCCAGCTTACAATGAACGGCGAGGTTTTCGAGGTGACCATTCCGCCCGGCGTGAAGATCGGCTCGAAGGTGCGCTACAGCGGCCGCGGCCAGCCCGGAATTGCCGGGGGCCCAACGGGGGACCTCTACCTGATCGTCAATGTGCTGGAGGACCCGATGTTTGAGCGCAAGGGGGATGACCTCTTCGTGGAGGTCCCCGTGGATCTCTACACGGCCGTCCTGGGCGGTGAGGTCCGCGTCCCTACTCTCGCCGGCGACGTGATGCTGCAGGTGCCCCCAGGCACGACGGGCGGCCGGCGCTTCCGGTTGCGCGGCAAGGGGATGCCGCAGCTTAAGAATCCCAGCGAGTACGGCGATCTCTACGCTGTGGCCCAAATTGAGGTGCCGCGCGATCTTTCCGAGCAAGAGCGAAAACTCTTCGAACAACTGCGCACCATCCGTCGCTAAGCGTCCCAGCGGCTCAGTTGGAGCTTCCGGCGCCGGCAGGTATCATTGCGGGAGGATTGAGGCATGCGTTCTCGCCGAATTGAGCCCGGCGTAGAACATCAGTCAAGGCGTCCTTGTGTCGGGCGAGAGCCGGGCGACTGAAGTCACGGCTGGAGGCTTTCCCCCCTACGGCAGGGCGAGCCGGGCGTCGGCGAAGGCCGACGCCGACGGGTGGGGGATTGGGGGCCGCTGACCACGCCTTGACCGGCGCTCGAGAACATCGGTCGCGTCGTCGTGGCGCGGGTGGGACCATAGTTCGGAGGAACCGTTTGAGCGGCCGGAAGCGTGCTGTAGGGGCGCACGGCCGTGCGCCCCTACGAACCTGAACGCGCCGTCACAAGCTGCGTTGCCATCGTCTCGGCGATGACTTGACCGGCGCTCTAGGAGTGCGGGACAGGGAGCCAGGGCGCGCCCTTCTACTGGGCTCCTGGTCTCCAGCCGTGTGCCAGAGCCATTCGAATTCCAAGGCTCGTGTTGAATTGTGGCTCACAACGCGGTTCGCTGTCCCTGTTGGTCTTCCTGTTGATCGCTCAGCGCTTTTGGAAAGGATTCGAGGCACCAATGAGTAATCGAAGCTTGATCGCTATCGTAGCGGCGCTCGCTGTCGTCTTCCTCTGCGCTTGCGTCGGGATTGCTAGTGTGGCCTATTTCGCCGTGGCGCCGGCTCAGACTGCGACCCTCCCAAATCTGTTCGGGCCTGTCGCGCGCCCGGCGCCGCCCGCGCCGCCGGAGCGCCCAGCGGCCCAAGCGACCCCCGCCAGGCAGGAGTTGCCCGCGCCTGAGCCGGCCGCCACGCCCCTGTCCGGCAGTGAGCTTGCGATGCTCCAGGCTGAGGAACACGCGGTTAACAACGTGTACCAGCGGGTGAGCCCGAGTGTGGTGAATATCAGTGTGGAGGCCAACAGTGAGGACCCGCTGAGTGGGGGTCTGGGCAGTGGTTTTGTCTGGGATCGTGAGGGTCATATCGTCACCAACAATCATGTGGTGGCGGGTGCCGCGCAAATTGTGGTGCACTTCTCGGATCTGACCGAGGTGACGGCCGAAGTCGTCGGCACCGATCCCGATTCCGACCTGGCTGTGATCAAGGTGGATGTCCCCCAGTCTGTGCTTCAGCCCGTTGAAGCGGGCAGTTCCAGCGACCTGTTTGTCGGCCAGCGCGTGATCGCCATCGGCAACCCCTTCGGCTTTGACCGAACTGTGACGGCCGGGATCGTCAGCGCGGTCGGCCGCACGATTCAGCAGGAGACCCGTTTCTCCCTACCCAATCTGATTCAGACCGATGCCGCCATCAACCCCGGCAACTCCGGCGGGCCGTTGCTGGATATTCAGGGACGGCTCGTGGGCGTCAGCACGCTGATCTTTTCGCAGACGCCACAGGCGAACTCCGGGGTGGGTTTCGCTATTCCGGTCGATACTGTCAAGAGCGTCGTGCCGCAGCTCATCGAAAAAGGCTCCTACCAGCATCCCTACATTGGCATCTTGACGATCTCCCTCACGCCGAGCGTAGCCGAGCAGTGCAACATCCAGGGTGGTGATCGCGGCGTGCTCATCCAGACGGTGGTTGAAGATAGTCCTGCCGCCAGGGCCGGGCTGCGCGGCGGCACGCAAGATTGCCAGGTGTCGGGCTTTAGCCAGCCGGTCCAGGCGGGTGGCGACTTGATTGTCCGCATCGATGACGTCACGGTCGAGAGCTTCGACGATCTGGTCAATTATCTCGATACGAAGCAGGTCGGTGACACCGTAACGCTCGGACTCATCCGCGATGGGCAGCCAACCACAGTGGATGTGACGCTTGGGCCGCGGCCGCCCACGGCGCCTCAGGGGTAGGTGGGGACCGTATGCGTCGCCTCTGGCTCCTGGTGCTGGTGGTGCTGCTCTTCATGGCTGGCGCGCTGACCGCGCTCACGGCGATGGTTCTCGTGGGGCCTCGGGTCGCCGGGTTGGCCCTCCCGGCTGCGGTCGCGCCCACCGCGACCGGTGCGCCGCCCACTGCCACGCCACCGCCGCCGCTCATGCAGCTCTCGCCGAACGCGCGCGCGGTGCTCGCCGCCGAGCAGAAGTGGTTGGAGACGCTCTACACCAACGCCAGCCCGAGCGTTGTCAACATCACCAGCCGCTCCTACACCTACGACTTCTTCTTCAATGTCGTCCCACAGGAAGGCACCGGCTCCGGGTTCGTGTGGGATGCGCAGGGCCACATCGTCACCAACTACCACGTCATCAAGGACGCCCAGGAGCTTGAGGTGAAACTGGCCGATGGCAGCCAGGTCGAGGCCAGCGTCGTGGGGACCGATCCGCCCAACGATCTGGCGGTCATCGAGCTGGCGGAATTGCCGAAGAGTCCGCTGCGGCCGCTTTCGCTCGGCGATAGTGAGGCATTGAAGGTCGGCCAGCGCGTGATCGCTATTGGCAACCCCTTCGGCTTCGAACGGACGTTGACCACGGGCGTCGTGAGTGCGCTCGGTCGTGTCATCGAGAGCGAGACGGGCGACTTCATCGGCGAGGTCATCCAGACCGACGCCGCCATCAACCCCGGCAATTCCGGCGGGCCGCTGCTCAACGTAGAGGGCCAGGTGATTGGGGTCAACAGCCAGATCTTCTCCCCGAGCGGGGCCAGCGCCGGCATCGGCCTGGCCATCCCCGCCAGGGTCGTCGGACGGGTGGTGCCGGAGCTGATTGCCAGGGGGAGGTACCCCCATCCCTGGTTGGGCATCGAGTCCGTCGACCTGACGCCCGGACTTGCCGCACGATTGCGGCGGGGCGGGGTCGAAGTTCCGGCAGACCGGGGCGTGCTCGTCGTCGGTGTCTACCGTGACGGCCCGGCCGAGGGCGTTCTCCATGGAGGGCAGCGGCGGGTCCGGGTCGGCAACCTCATTCTGCCCATCGGGGGAGATCTGATCGTCGCGCTCGACGGCCAACCCATTGAGGCCCAACGTGAGATGCTGCTCTATCTTGAAAGTCACAAGCGCGTGAGCGACAGCGTGCGGGTGCGGCTCTTCCGTGGCCGCCAGCCGCTTGAGGTGACGCTCACGCTGAGCGAACGACCCGAGAGGAGTTGACGCGATGGCATCCCAAGCCAAAGTTCGCAGCGAGCCGGTCTACGTGATCAGCGTCGCGGCGAAGCTGGTGAATTTGCACCCGCAGACGCTCCGCCACTATGAACGGATTGGCTTGATCACCCCCGCGCGTTCTGAGGGCAACGTGCGGCTGTACTCCGACCACGACATCGAACAGCTGCGAAAGATCGTCCGCCTCACGGACGACCTGGGGGTGAACCTCGCCGGGGTGGAGGTCATCCTCAACATGGCGGAGCAGATCGAAGAGCTCCAGGAACAGATGGGGCGGGTGGAGGCCGAGTTGCGGGCGGAGATCGAGCGGGTGCGGCGCCGCGGGCCGCGCCGCCTCGAGGAAACCACGTCGTCGCGCCCGCGGTTACCCGCCGGCCCGCGGTGAGTGACCGATGCGAGCAACACCAGCCAGTCTCGAGGCGCTCCGGGGGCCTGCCCGCCCCCCGCAACGAGCAGTCGCCTCCAGTTGCCGTCTACCTCGAATTCTAGCAACAGATAAGCCGTTTATAGCTATTGAATTGCATTAAATTTAGTACAAAAGGCTTGCATCTTGGGGTGCACTCGGTGTATACTGCCGCCAGGCAGCATCCACCCGCACGAGAAAGGAGAGCGCGTCGTGCACCGCCAGTCATCTCCTTTGCCCTACTTACTCCTCACCAGCCTGGTGGGATTTCTCCTCCTGGTCGCCGGGCTGTGGCCGGTTGCCACCCGAACGAACGCCCAGGCTGAATCTGATGCCCTGCTGCGCTTCCTCAACGCCTCGCCCAATGGCCCGGTCGATGTGTATATCGAAGATGCTCGCACTGCTGAGAACCTCGCCTTTATGGCAGCGACCGACTACGGGACGATCCCGGCTGGGCTCTACACCATCAAGGTTGTAGTGGCGGGTGGCAACCCTGCAGACCAGCCATTATTAGAGGGCAGCGCTCAATTGATGCCTGGGACCGCCCACAGCCTGGTCCTCTTCGATCGTGCCCAGAGCCTCAAGGCCCAACTGCTGGTTGACGATCTCACCCCGCCGGAGAGCGGCGCCAGTCTGCGCTTCTTCCACGCGGCCCCCGAAGCCTCGGTAGTGGACGTCGTCACCAGCGGCGGCCAAACGTTGTTCCAGGCCATCCCCTTCGGCCAGGAGGGCGCAAGCATCCGCCTCGCAGCGGGTGAGTACGCCCTTGAGGTTCGCCCGGTCGGCAATGCCACGCCGGTTCTCACCCAAACCCTTCAGCTCGGTGATGGGTCGATTCAGACGGCGCTCGCGGTGGGATTCGCCAACCAGCAACCCCCACTCCAGCTCTGGGTGGTGGAGTACCCCCCGCCAGGCAATGATCTCTCCGGTTTCCCACCGTTGATCCCGCAAATTACCTCGGGCGGGCAGGCGACCCCGAGCGCTGCAGCCACATCATCCCCGGCCGCACCGACGGCAACCGCCGGCGGGGCCCCGGCTGAAGCGTACCCTCAACCCACCACGACAGTGACGACGACTGCCACTGCAACCGAGACGCAAGCGGCGACGGTCACCCCAACCACGGAAGCGGCAACGGCGACCCCAACCACGGAAGCGGCGACGGCGACGCCAACGAGCACGCCGGCAGCCACCGAGGCGCCGGGTGAGGCCACGGCCACCCCCACGACCACGCCGGAGGCCGGGATGCCCACTACCGGCGGCGACGACGGCGGGAATCTGGGCTCGCTGTTTCTGATGGTCCTGGGGCTGGCTCTCCTCGACGTGGGCGTGTTCCTCTTCTGGCGGCGCGAGTGGCTGCGCGTGCGGCGACCATTCTAGCCCGGTCTACAAGGAAGACCCCCGCCGTAGCTCGCGGGGGTCTTCGTCTGTGCCCGTTCACCCCTATCTGAGGGTGATCGCACCGGGAATGACGCCCATCTAGCGATCGCGGATGAGGTGGCAGACACAGTTCTTCATCTCGATGTCGTCGCTGGGGAGGTCGCTGGCCTGGCGCAGCAACTGCTGCAAATCCTGCTGAAGCTCGCGCAGCAGGCGAATCCGCGTTTCAATCTCCCCCATCTTCTTCTCGAGCAAGCCGAGGACATGGCGACAGGGCGCTTCACCCTGGTCCCGCAATGCCAGCACCTCGCGCAAATCATCGAGTGAGAAGTCGAGACTGCGGGCGTTGCGGATGAAGCGTAATCGCTGGACATCCTCCAAATCGTAAAGCCGGTAGCCGTTCTCGGCCCGGCGAGCGGGTGGCACCAGGCCGATCTGCTCGTAGAAGCGAACGGTTTTGGTCGAAGTGCCGCTGGCCTGTGCCAGCCCGCCGATGAGCAATTCCTCGTCTGCGAGTTCAGTCCGCTTTTCTGGCGCTTCCGTCCGGGAACTCATGCTTGCTCTTTCTTCGTTCGTCTTCACCTTCCAGTTGTTCGAAGCACCCTCATTATAGGACGGTATCCCCTTCCGTGACAAGGAGCAAGGCCGCTCAAAAATCGGGCGTGAGAGGTGCGAGGATACCGTCCCGCTTTAGACGTTCTTCAGCACAGTCGCCAGCGCCTTTTTGAGCTTGCCAAGGGCTTCTGCCCCCTCTTCGGTGGCGACACACTCGTTCACGCAGGTCTCGATGTGCCCTTCCAGCGTCTTGCTGATGACCTGGCTCATGGCTGCTCTGACGGCCGCCATTTGGACCAGCAGGCTTTCGCAATCCCGGTGTTCGGCCAACATCCGCCGAACCGCACTCACGTGCCCCTCGATGCGTGCCAGCCGGCGATCCAGGTCCTTTTCCATCTCCGGTGTTAGATAGACTTTGATTTCACTCTTCGCTGGTCCGCGGACCACCAATCGTGTTGGTTCAGGCATATGCTTCCTCCTTTGTAACGACAACCCGGTCAGATCATTGACAACCTGTTGAGCCGTGCGTCTCGATTGACGCCCTGGATCCCGACGGGCCAAAGCCTTCTTTGATGCTTCTCTCGCAGGATTATAGAAAGAGGAGCTTAGAAGGGGCAAATCCCTATCCCTGGCAAGGGGTCGTGTTGTCTGCAACTATCGCCCCGAATGGGAGCGCACCAGGCGTGGACACCGGCGATGACCCAGGGCACATTGAGCCGAACGGAGGCGTGATGCGTGATGCGTGAGGACAAGGGTCACGCATCACGCATCACGTTCCTGCTCCCCTGAACGGTTACGGTAGATGGCAGGGGCATGTAATGAGCGCGACCCCCGCCGCAGGTAGCTGCGGACTTGATGCCAGAGTGCTGCCATTGCTTCCACCTCTGTGTCATATCGTTGATGGGCGCGAATGGACACGCGGCGGCGCGGGCGAGATGCACCGCACCACCGTGCTCGCGTGCTGGTGCTCGAATCTTGCGACGGTCCGCGCCAACTCTTTTAGAGCGGCGGGTTTCACCGCTACACCAGGGCAATGAAGAGAACCACGATCACCACGACAACCGCGATGGCCAGCAAGATCCATATCGCCGTACTGGAAGTGCCTGTTTGCTCGCGTGGCTGGATTGTTTCCACGGGTTCCTCGCGCGGTCGGGCCATGGCTGGGGTGGGCATGCCCTTCATCATCTCCATGGCCGCCATCATTGTCCGCTTCTGGGACGCCGGGAGCCGCTGCACGGCCTCCTGGACCATCTTCATCTCTCGCCTGCGCTGGCTCTCAGGGTAGCTTTGCATGGTAGCCATGTGAGCGGCCATCAGGGTCCTGCGCTGCGTTTCAGGAAGGCTCGCCAGGATCGCGATGTGAGCCTGAACCAGCCTGGCCATGTCCTCATCGGGCAGGCTGTAGAGGGCCTCGATCATCATCGCCATCGCTTTCCGGCGCTGGTCCTCAGGCATCGCGTAAGGCCGCCGGTGGGTCCGGGCCGACCAGAGCTGGGCTGCCAGGTGAAGGGCCAGGAAAAAGTAAAGCACCGGCATTCCCACATCCGTTCGACCCAGCACGCTCAGGCCCACCGCGGAGGCCAGGCTCGCCACACCGGTGAAGCCGCAACAGACCAACATGGCCAGAGTGGAGAAGGCGACGGCACCGGCTCCCAAGAAGTTGACCAGAAGGCCGCTCCCCCGACGCTTAGGGACCCTGCGTCTTGGCTTGAGCCAAAAGCTTCCGAATCGTTTGTTCCCATCCACGTTCTGTGACTACTGTGTCTCTAGGGTAGAACGGCTTGGGGAGTCCGTGTTCACGCGGCTGGTTCCAAGGGAGGTCGGCTTCATACGACCTCCCTTGGCCGGTCGTTTAATCATCTATGCACCCTCACCCGGCGCAGCAACTGAGCATAGCGACGTCTTTTTCGAAGGAGAGCGCGGCCAGTTTCAAGCCTTCCACATTGGTCAGGTATGGGAAGAGCGTTTCCCGCAACTCCTGCAGCGTGACGCCCAGACGAACAGCCAGAACGACCGTCTGTACCATCTCCCCTGCCTCTGGCGCCAGAATATGCGCGCCCAACAGCCGGTCCGAGCCACCGTCTGCCACCAGCTTGATCAGGCCCCTGGTATCACGGGCCGCCAGGGCCCGGGGCACGTGTTTCATGGGCAGTACACTTGTCTTCGTATCGTACCCTTGCGCTCTGGCCTGCTCTTCGGTCAGACCGACCGTGGCGACCTGAGGATCCGTGAAGATCACGCCGGGCATAGCGGAAAGATCCAGCGCCCGGCCAGCGCCGGTCAGGGCGTTTTCAGCCGCGATGGCGCCGCCGGCGGCGGCCACGTAGACAAAATCCGGATTGATGGTGCAGTCGCCCGATGCGTAGATGGAGGGATTGGAGGTGCGCATCTGGCTATCGACAACAATCGCGCCGTTGTGATCCAGTTCCACGCCCATCAGATCGAATCCCATGCCGCCGGTATTGGGATGCCGGCCCAGGGCCATCAACATCTGCTCGGCCCGATAGACATGGGGCCGGCCCTGAACCCGCACGCTGACCACGCGCTCGTCGCCGTCTTTCTCGATGCGTTCCACCTGAACGCCGGTCACTACGCCGACGCCTTCCTCCTCCAAATACTCCTTCAGCGCTCGGCTAATCTCCGGCTCGTGTTCAGGAATCAGGCGGGGGCTCCGCTGTAGAACGATCACCTGCACACCGAGCCGGGCCATGGTCTGTCCTAACTCCAGAGCCACGGCACGCCCGCCCAGCACGATCAAGGATTTTGGCAGCTTCGGCAGGTCCATCAGTGTCGTGCTGTTCAGCACGCCGGCTTCTGCCGCGCCGGGAATCGGCAGCATGCGCGGTTGCGCGCCTGTGGTGATGACGTATTTGTGGGCGCGGATGGCCCTATCGCCCACGACGACAGAACCGCCTTCCTGGAAACGGGCGCGGCCCTGGATGAAAGTGATGTCCGGGTAGGCCGCCAGCACGTCCGCATACTTGCTCTGGCGCAGCTCGGCCACCAGGTCGTCCTTCTGGCGGCGCACCATGTCCCAGTCCAACGCCACCTGCCGGGTTGTCACGCCGTCGAAAGCCTGTTGCCCGGCCCGGTGCCAGGCTTCAGCCGAGCGGATCAGTGTCTTGCTCGGCACGCAGCCTACATTGACGCAGGTGCCGCCGAGGGTGCCGTCGTTTACCAGCGCTACCCGATACCCCAGTTCGACGCCACGAATGGCTGCGGCGAAGCCGGCCGAGCCACCACCAACGACGATGAGATCAAAGCGCCCGTCGCCTCGCGGTTGAAAGCCACCGCCATCCATCGGCTGGCGCTCGCGGACGGCTATGTGGTACCCGGCGGCTTCCACCGCCTGAATCAGCGCCTCATCCGGGACGCCAGCACTTGCCACGAGCGCTGCTCGGGCTGACTGCCAGCCTGGAACCTCTACCTCGACCACACCGGGCACCTTCTTCAAAGCCCGCGTGACGTGGTGGGCGCACGAATCACAGGTCATGCCTGCCACACCAAGGTTGATACGTTGCTGCTCGGTCACGGTTGAACCTCCTCATGCTTTGTTTATGAACTGGAACGCCGTGGAACGCTGGCCGTCCCTCCCCTTGTACAGCATCGGTTCGGCAAGGTCGCCGGTGGCCTGCCGAGAGAGATGGTTTTTTGCAGTCACTACCCTATCCCCCCCTTGGGGATATACTATCGAGAACAGACAGGATTGTCAAGACAAGGTTCGGGGGTGCTTTACAGTGTGACGCGCGTTCGCGCGTCATCACCAGGATGAGGGCATACAGCCCAAGAACAGCCGAGACTCGGGATACCCCGCGCGTCTCCACCCAAGCCACAGCCGGATTCAGGCCGACGGCCACAATCAAGGCCAGCAAGAGCAGGGCGGCGACAACCCACAACTGCCACAGCAGCCATAGCGCGATAGGCAACAGGAGCAGACCCAGAAGCTGCTGCCATGAGAGGTGGGTGACGATGGTCAGGGCGGATCCGCGCGGTTCCATCACAACCCCCACGCTCCCACCAGGCTGCTGCCGGCGGCCAGGCCGGCAAACCGGAGGGCGAAGTAGCCGATCGGGACCGCCATGGCGATGTGGGCGATGAAGGGGACGATGGGGAACCAACGCGGCCAGCGGATCATGGGCATCATGGGCGGCATGGCAACCATCATCGCTGCCCAGACGAAGATGCCCCAGGCGAACGCCAGGGGCCACGAGCCTGAGCCAAAGAGCAAAGTGAAGCTGATGCCGAAGGTGGAGCCGATGACGAAATGCCAGAGGTAGCCGCGCAGCGCTACCTGCCCGCGAGAGACGCCGGCCTCTTGCAAAGTCTGGGGCAACGCGCGCGCCACGAAGGTCCGGAACATAGCCATGGGGATCTTTGGCAGCCCGCGGGACTGCGCGTAGACCGGCGCCGCCCCGTCGGTCATGGCCTTGTCCATCGCCAACATAACGGCCCGGCGGTCTGGGCCGGGCAGTTCCGCCAGCAATCCCATCTGGGTGCCCATCACCGCCTGGCGTCTGGCCTCAGGCAACTGTGCCAGGCCGCGCTGCATGGCGCTGACCACTGCCACCCGCATGGGCTCACGAAGACGGGCCAGAGCTTTCAGCCGCTCGGCCATCATCGCCCGCCGCTGCTCCTCGGGCAGTTCGGCCAGGTGCGCCACCATCTGGGCCGTCATGTTGCGCTGGAGTTTCGGGGCCAGCCCCAGGGAAATGACCCCAAAAAGCATGGGCATGTCAGCGGGGAAAGCGCCGAAACGCACCCCGATGAGCCGCACGATATCCAGCGCTGCGGTGCCCAGGATACCCCCCACCAGGCCCCACAACACCAGCGTCCAGATAGGATCGCCAGTGGCCAGGGTGTAGAGGCTCCCGCCCAGAAACAGGACCAGGGACGGCAGCCCCCAGACCTTGAACAGCGTGCGGGCGGGCAGGCCCAGGGCGCGGTCTGCTACCAGGATCCCGACCGGCGCTCCCAGACCGACAAAGATGATGATCCACAAAGGCCAGTTCATACGTCCCCCTTTCGTCGAATACGGGTGCCAGCAGGCACACAATCCGCACCCTCCACGCGTGTATCTGCGCTACCGTCAAACGATGCCAATCACGAAATCTCGTCCTTCCCACCGACCGGCCTGGGGCCAAAAGTAGGTGAAGCGCAGCGCACGGCCGGCGCTGAAGAAGCGTAGGCCATCTGGACGAAGGGCGTCACCGCACCAAAGCTGGCGGCCGAGAGCACGACAACCAGAATGCCACGGCCCTGTTGCGACCGGATGGAGCCTGCCACGTTGAGACCAACCGGTTGTGCCCGCGTACCACTCTTCACGACTCTTTCCCAACCACTCTTCATACAGACACGTCATCCAAGAACGGGGGAGTTACAACGACCGAGTTGTGCCCACCGTAGGCATTGGGCACGTAATCGTCGGCACAGCCGTCATTACACCAGGTGTGGTCATCAAGCAAGTAACGAAACTGATACCTCCGGCCGGCGTCCAGTTCGAGCGTGATTTCCCAGACCCCGTCGGTCCGGCGCTGCATCAGAGCATGTGACGCTGGATCCCACCCGTTGAAATCACCAACCAGGTGGATCTGCTGAACCCACAAGCTGGCTGGGAGCTCAAAGATGACCAGGACTTTGTTCGCGCTGGGTGAGGGGGCTTTTCGAATCATCTCGCCGTTCTCTCCTGGCAGAGCCAAACAGGCATCGATTCACACGGCCGCGCCTGGTAGTAATGGCGGTACAACCCTCACGTGGAGGTGCCTACCCTGTCAAGAGCCAGCGGGGTCTGTGTCCTCACGACACTGTTGAGGACGGCCGGCAGTTCAGACAGGTCAGACGCCGTCACATCCACCCATGGCTCGGGCACCCCGCCGCCGGCGGTCACCAGTACGGTCGTCATGCCCAGCGCCGCAGCCGGGGCCAGGTTGGCAACCGAATCCTCAACCATGGCGCACTCTTCACCACGCGCCCCGATGGCCGCCAGGACCCGCTCGTAGGCGGCGGGTTCTGGCTTCCCCACGAACCCCAGGAAGCGAATGTCGAAGATGCCGCGGAAGTGCCCCATTACGCCCAGCGCGTCCAGTACGCGACGGGCATACTCCGCGGGCGCGTTCGTGAAAATCCACTTCACCAGCTGCAGCTGCTTGAGCATGGCCGCCAGCGCCGGGTTGGGTGCCAGGAGGTGGTGCTCAACCGGGATGGCATGAACGTCGGTCAGAAAGGCATCCAGGTCCAGTCTGGCACCCCGCAACACCCCAGTGGTGCAGGAACTGTACTGCCAACAGTAGTCCGCCCGCAGTTGCTCAGCCTCAGGCAGGCGCAACCCGAGTTCGCGGGCAAAGTAGCGGGCGATACGTCGGTCTACTGCGGCCATCAGCCCGGTGGAGGGCGGGTACAAAGTGTTATCCAGGTCGAAGAGGATATGTTGGATCATCAGATCCCTCTCTCTACCAGGGTAGTGGAGCCTGGCGAGTTGTCAGGGCCGCCCAGCCGGGTCAGCAGACGAGCGCAGGATCCTTGCAACCAATTCCTGACGCGGAAGCGATGGCCGGCCCTCAACGCTCCATGCCGGAGCTCGAAAGACGGTTGGTCCTCCAGATACGCCACGGTCCGGTGGTAGCCGGCCTCCACCAACTCTGCAGCGTGGCTGAAATCCCAAAAGGGAAGTGGCCGAGGGGCATCAAGCAGCAGGTCACCGGGGTCTTCACCAAACAGGCGCAGCTCACCTGTCTCCAGGTGTGCCGCCACAACGTACAGTTGAACGCCGCGAATGTCGCCGAAGCAACGGACCCCGGCAGGTGTGTGCGCCTCCACGAAGCGGCGCACATTGGTGTTCGGGTAGAGGCTTTCACACCCCCGAACCAGCCGCCAGAGCGCCGCGACGCGATTGCCGGGATATACATTGGCCTGGGCCCAAGTGGCCCAGGCCAGGCTCAGTTCAGCCACTCCTGATAGCCCGGGGCGGGCTGCCAGGTAGACGGCGTTGAGCGCCCCCGCCGAGGTACCGACCAGAATGTGGGGCTCGACGCCGTGCTCCAGCAGAGCCTGCAGGGCCCCCACCTGCAGTGCCCCCCGGTTGCCGCCACCGCTCAGAACGAACGCTACAACCGCAGCTTCCTTACCGGTTCCCATAGTATAGTTTATCCCCATCCCCCCCTAGGGGATATATTACCCTAATCAGGCACTCTTGTCAAGAGAAAAACGGGAGTTCTGTCTTGATTGTTCTGTGGCAAGAAGGAATCGTCGCGGTGCGAGCCGGGCGCACATGTCTTGGTGGGGAAGGGCTGGTCGAGGTTCTATCCTTGCTGGAGATCGGTGCTGGCAGTAGATTCTTTGCGTCGGCCGTCAGCACCCCGAGCGACCGGCCTGTTCGCTTACGTCCGTCACCAGCCGTGTTCGCCGTCGCCACGCCATCAGCGACGGCGTGGCATAGGGAAGCAACGCCAGATCACTGCCGGGCGGCAGCGCCGGCAGGCCGTGCAGGCCGGTCAGCAGGTGAAGCGCGAAGAGCGCCTCGACGGCCGCGCGCGAGGCGAGCTGGGTCTCCTGCTGGCGGACATCGGGTCCGGCCATCGTCCAAAGCACGCGCCGGATAGTGTCTAGCGTCTTCATGGGCATCCCTCGCGTTTCAAGCCACAGCCTGAGCCGCAGCTTTCATTTTCCCGCTCGACGCGGGGTAGAGGTACATCACCCTTGACGATGTCCGCACGTCTCCCCACAATAGTCCGGTGCGCGGCACCGCCCGCCTGTTGCCGGGCCTGTGCCGGCCGACCCATACCGCCTACGAGCTGGATGTACAAGCGATCTGAGGAGTCGAACCCATGACCATCGTCCGAGCGATGATTCTGTTTGTGTTGGCCGGCCTGGCCGAGATCGGGGGCGGGTGGCTGGTCTGGCAGTGGCTGCGCGAAGGGCGAGGGCTGCTGCTGGGCCTGCTCGGTGGCGCCGTCCTCTTTACCTACGGCGTGATCCCCACGCTGCAGTCGGAGCCGGCCTTTGGACGCGTGTACGCCGCCTACGGCGGGATCTTCATCGTGCTGTCCATCCTCTGGGGCTGGCGGGTAGACGGCTGGCACCCCGATCGCTTCGACCTCTTGGGGGCCGGGATCGCGCTCGTGGGTGTCTTTCTCATCATGTGGGGCCGGCGCTGGTTTTAACGCCGGCTGGCTGCCGGCCCCGACTGCAGAAGGTACGCCGCGCGCCGGCTATACTCCACCCTCGCTGGCTCCCTGAACGTCGGCGAGCCGGCGCTCGGCGTCGCTGCGAAACAGGACCCCGACCAGCCGCCCGTCGGACGTCGAGACCACGACGCTGTCCACCTTGCGCGCTTGCATGCGCGTGGTGATGGCTTCGAGCAGCGTGTTCGGGCGGATCGTGGTCGGACCGGGCTCCATGATGGTTTCGACGAGGGCCGCGGCGTCGGCACCGAGCGCCTCCGCACGGAGACGACCCAGAACCACCCCCTCCTCGTTCACCACCAGGCACGTATCCCAGCCCGCCGCCTCGACGCGAGTTCGCACGTCGCCGACGCGCTCGGTCAGACGGCAGGTAGGAACGTCCCGTCGCGCGGCCTCACCGGCCCGCGGCAGCTCCGCGAGCTTTCCCTCTGCCGGCAGCCCGAAGGCGAACCAGTCCGCCTTCCCGGCGGTGTAATCGAAGACTTGCGTGAATCCGAGGCTCTCGAGCCGCCACGCGGCCCGGGGGCTCATGTCTCACTGGTAATCGTGACAGTAGACGATCACCGGACGGTCCCGCCGGAGTTGGGCCGTCGTCTGGCGGTCCAGCGTCTTCAGCGGGATGTTGATCGCTCCAGGAAGGTGCTCGTCTTCGTACTCCCTCCCGGGTAATACGTCCACAAGCTGTGCGCCCTCTGCAACCAGACGGAGCACCTCATTACGATGAATCTCGATTGGCATGGCTCCTCCGTTTCAGCCTCGCAATGCAGTATCAGGAGACTTGTTCGGGACTGATCGCGCGTGATCGTGTGTGCTCCACTCGCGAACATCTTCTCTCAAACGGCATCAGTCATGTGGATAGACCGGGCATCGGCTACCGGGCTTCCTGCCAGCCCCGCTGCCTATAGGCCCGGTAGGAGGCGCGCCCGGCCTCCTCATTGAACTCGCCCTCCCACACGCCGAGGGTCGTGTTGAGCCACCGGTAGCGCTGGTCGTTGGTGTGAAACTGCAGCGCCATGGTAAGGTGCCACTTGTGCGGTTGAGCCGGGTTGTACCCGCGCAGCCCGTACCCCCTGGCGTCGAACCAGATTCTGGCCCCGTCGTCTGTCTCGATGATCCCGCCGGGGTTGGTCCGGCACAGGTGCTGGCCCGGCGGCGGCTCGATCCCGGATCGTACCAGGAGGTAGGCGCAATTCGCGGCGAAGAATGACCAGTGAATCGTACCACGGATCTTTTCGCCGGTGATCGTGCCCTCGCCGCTCCCGATCAGTTCCCCTTCTCTGTCCCCGACAGGCACGACAATATCCGTGTCGGACCTGTACCATAGCTCTGCATCAAACAGATGCTCCAGGTGCCTGGTTTGAATCTGAGATATCGTTTCCATCGCTACACCTTACATAACTCCTCAGCCGCTCGGCCTGGATTGCCAAATCCAGGCCAATGAGATGGCGAAACGGGCCTGGTCCGGCCAGCTCAGCCGGCGGATCGCCAGATCCGCCGGGAGCAGCTGAGGAGTTACCACCTTACACTGATACGCTCTGCAACACACGTTCCTCGTGGGTGACCCGCCTGACCACTGCCCGCACGTTGCCCAGGCAGCAACTCCCCTGCGGGTTGCGGATCTCGCAGGCACATTGCCCGGCCTGGATACCGGCGTTGACGCGGTCCACGGCCGTGCTGGTGCCGGTCTCGATCAGCTCGGCCCGGATGCTGCCCGGCGTGTGGCGGAAGCAGTAGCAGACGAAGACGTCGTCGTCCTCAGGCGCCTTCTGGTGGACACGCTCCCGCAACTCCGCTTCCACGAGTGTGTGCTCGCCGTCGGTGGCAAAGTAGACCACCGGGCAGGTGGGCGTGCGGCAGAAGCGGTAGTCGGTGGGGCGCAGGGCTTCCAGGCTCACAGCCAGCATGGCCTTGACCGTCTGCATCTCCACCGGTTTACCTCTCTCGCCGCACGCAGGGCAGTGCGACAACTCGACGATGGCGGCCGGCACCCCCCCCTCCCCTCCCCCAACTTGGGGGTGCCGGCCGTGGTGGCGCCATTGCGTGGCGCGCAGCAATCAGACATAGGACTCCTCTCTTTCGGCTCTCTGAGTGCGTTCTGAGGGGGCTTGTTCGCGGAGGAGCACGCGGGAACGCGCGTGCTCATTCGCCAACGCCTTCCCCGAAACGGCGCCAGGATCCGCAACGTTCGGCCCCACATCCGGGGCCGGTTCGAACCTTCGGTCACTCTCTGTCGGCACCCGGCAGGCAGGCGGCCGGTGCGGCGATTCGAGCCAGAGCAGCCCGAGCCCCAGGCCCGCCAGAAAGAGCACGGCTGATGCGACGAAGATCATCCCCTGGTGAGCCGCCAGCCAGACGCCCAGGGCCGTGCCCCCCATCAGGGCCAACAGCAAGGGGACGGTCAGTGGCAAATGGCAAGGGCAGGCCACTAATGCGACCCCCACTGCCAGG
The DNA here is from genome assembly GCA_027493995.1 of Ardenticatenaceae bacterium. Classification (GTDB taxonomy): domain Bacteria; phylum Chloroflexota; class Anaerolineae; order Ardenticatenales; family Ardenticatenaceae; genus DOUV01. The sequence continues at coordinate 5,112,729 of JAOSJS010000001.1, forward strand.
TAGCCCCGCAGGCGGTGCCAGACTTGCATCATTTCACCTCGCCGAATCGCTCACCGCAGGAAAATGCTGAAGTTGACCTGGAAGTAGATGATGTAGGTGCCCGCGCCAAGCAGCAGGATCCCCGCCAGCTTGTTGATGTGGGGCAGGACCACCCGCAGGCGCCGGATCAGGGCGCCCTTGACCAGGGCCACACTGACCGTCAGGGTCACGAGCACCAGGGCCATGCCCGCGCTGTACCCGAAGAATGGGAGCAGACCGCCCAGCAGGCTCCCGGCCGCCAGCGCGCTGCCCACCACCCCCAGGAAGATCGGCAACGTGCAACTGAGCGACGCCACTCCGTAGGCCACGCCGTAGAGGAACAGGGCCCGCGGCCCACGCCCCCGGATTTCCACCACCGGGTTGGTGAAGGAGACGTGCGGCTCGCGCCCGAGCAGCAACATCAGGCCAAAGACGGCCAGCAGCGCGCCCACCACCAACGCCAGCCAGGGGATCACTCGCACGAAGCCGCTGCCCAACGCGGCAAAGATCGCCCCCGCCAGGCTGAAGATCAGGAGAAACCCCAGGCTGATCAACAGGCCCACCCCTACCCCCACCAGTCCTCGCCGCACCGGCGAGAGCTTTGCAAATCCTTCGTCCTCGACGCCCAGGAAGTAGGCCAGGAAGGAGGGCAGCATGGCAAACGCGCACGGGTTAAACGCCGCCAGCACCCCCGCCCCGAAGGCGAAAGCCGCCGTGACACCCCAATCATCGCCGGCTTACCCCCCACCGGTCGCTGCGTCTCATAGCCACTTTTGTAGCTCCGCTTCCAGGATGCTCATGGGCGTCGGTACGGCATCCTGGTAGGCAATCCGGCCGCTACGATCCACGATGATGGTCGTGTCCAGAGTGCGGACATTGTAGGCCTGGGCCACGGCGAAGCCGGTGTCGAAAGCCCAGGTGTAGGCACCATTGTTCGCCAGGGCCCGGAACTGGTTCAATCCCTCCACGTTTTCTTCCGGCTCGAGGTTGATCGCCACAACGGTCAGGCCTTGATCTTTGTACTGCTCGTAGAGCCGGGCCAGGTTGCGCGCCTCGGGTATGCAGGTGCCGCACCAGGAGGCCATGAAGTAGAGCACGACGACATCGCCCTTGTGCTCCGACAGCGTGAAGGTCCCGCCGGCCAGGGTGCGCAGGCTGAAGTCGCTGGCAGGCGGTCCGTCCGACGAGTGCACCGGCTCGATGGCACGCCCCTGGGCCGCCGCGGCCTGGCTCGCACCTGGTTGGCCTCGCAGCGACCAGAGCCCCAGGGCTGCAATGACCAGGAGGAGCAAGATGCCACCGAGGGTCACGACCGATCCCCGCCTGGAAGCAAGGCCCCCTTTCTCGGAGGCCAGCGCCGGGCGAGGATCCACTCCGATCTTCGTCATAGTTCCGCCTTTCCCTTGCTACCACTTCATTCAGGGTCCACCGTCTCGATGGCCTCATCCACCGTCGGCGTCGGGCAGCAAGGCGCATTGATGGTCGTCAGGCGATACCGGACATGGGCGACATCAGCCACCGGATCCCGGCTTTGGTCCGGGCTCTCTCCGGCCATGGCAACATCTGTTGCCTCACCCCCCCCTGCCCCCCAAGTTGGGGGGGGCGAGAGGGGGGTGCTGTGCCGCTGCGTCTGTCGCCGGTTGCTCTTGCGCTGGCGTGCCAGGATCGGCGACAGCCGGCTGCTCGCTTGCCGAGACTGCCGCACATCCGCTCAGCAGCAGAACCAACGCGAGCCCTGCGGTCACCAGGGCGAGTACTCGACGTGCTGCCATGATGGGCCTCCTGAGGCAGAGACGCCGGCGGCCAGGCAATGCACCAGAGTGTATCAATGGCGGGACGGTTGAAAGTAAGGTGCATTCCCTTCTGCCACCGGCCCCCTGGGTGTGTTGCACCGCCGGCAGACGCGCCAGGCGGGGAAGAGCCCACACGAGATCACCCTGCCTGGTGCGCCGGTCAAGGCGTCAGACTACCGAAGTCTCGGAAGACTTCGGCAGTCTCCGATCACGCACCCCCAGCGACTCCTTGACCGGTGTTCTGGCGCCCCCGACCCCATACGGGTAATCAGTGTAGTCCTTCCAGTTGCTGGAATGTCAATACTCCCCCGGTTGGTCCAGCGATCAGCGATCACGTCTTTTGACCTTCCAGCTACTGGAAGGCGTACCATATTGGACGTTGCCATCCCGACAAGAGAAGGAGCGATTCTGATGGGAGAAGTGGAATTGATGATCACGGGCATGACCTGCAGCAGTTGCGCCCAGCACGTACAGTCCGCCCTGGAAGAAGTACCCGGTGTGCGGCGGGCGCGCGTGCCCGGCTGGCAATCAGGTCGTGCCTTCGTCACCGCCGACGAGGGTCTGACGACCGACGAACTCGTCGCCGCGGTCCATGCGGCCGGTTACCGCGCCGCACCTGTTGCCGGCGAAGGCGGCCTGGCACCCGTTGCTGCACCACCTCGCCGGGCGCCGGGCCACCCCACGGAGCGCGAGGCCGCCCAACGGCCCGATCTGCTGGTGATCGGCGGTGGCTCAGCCGGCTTCGCGGCGGCTATCCGGGCGGCGGAGCTTGGGCAGCGGGCCACGCTGGTTGAGGCCGGGACCGTCGGCGGCACCTGCGTCAACGTTGGCTGCGTCCCTTCCAAGACGCTGCTGGCTGCGATGGAGGGTTACGAGCACGCCGCCAGCAATCCCTTCAACGGTGCGCCGACCACGGCTGGGCGGCTCGCGTGGGCCCGGCTGATTGACCAGAAGAATGCCCTCGTACAGCAGTTGCGCCAGGAAAAGTATCTCGACGTGCTGGCGGCCTACTCCACTATCGATCTGGTGCTCGGATCGGCGCGCTTCGAGGATGCCGAGACGGTGCTCGTGGGCGACCAGACCTACTGTCCTGGCGCCGTCGTCATTGCGACCGGCGCTCGCCCGGCCATACCGCCGATCCCGGGTCTCGACGAGGTACCGTTCATCGACAGCGCGGCAGCCCTCGACCTGCGCGAGTGGCCCGCTTCGCTCATCGTGGTTGGCGGGGGAGCCATTGGTTTGGAGCTGGGGCAACTCTACGCCCGCGCCGGTAGCGCCGTTACCGTCATCGAGATGATGCCCACCCTGTTGCCGCTCGAGGAGGCGGAGCTGAGCGAGGCACTGGCGTCTGAGTTGCAGACGTGTGAGGGGATGCGCGTCGAGACCGGCGCGCGCGTCGAGCGAGTGGAGCGGGCGGTGCACGGGGTGCGGGTTGTTTTCAGCCGCAACGGCGTCGAGTCGAGCGTCGAGGGGGAGCGCCTGCTGGTGGCGACCGGCCGGCGCCCCAACGTCGGGGGGCTGAACTTGGAGGTGGCCGGCGTCGAGACAGATCGCCGCAGGGCGGTTGTCGTGAACGAAACGCTACAGACGACCAACCCGCGCGTCTTCGCGGCCGGTGACGTCACCGATGTGCCGCAGTTCGTCTACGTTGCAGCCTATGCAGGGGGCCTGGCGGCGGCCAACGCCCTCACCAGCGAGATGACCCGCTTCGACCTGACGGCCCTGCCACGAGTCACCTTCACCGACCCCGCACTGGCGGCCGTGGGGTTGACGGAAGCGCAGGCCCGCGAAGGCGGTTACCCGGTGATGGTGACGACGCTCCCGCTTAAGTTTGTCCCGCGAGCACTCGCCACCCACAATACCCGCGGCTTGATCAAACTGGTGGCCGATACCACCACGCGACGGTTGCTCGGCGCCCACGTGCTGGCGGCCACCGCGGGCGAGGTCATCCAGCCGGCGGTGCTGGCGATCAAGTTCGGCTTGACGGTTGAGCAGCTCATCGACAGCTTCTTCCCCTATCTCACCATGGTCGAGGGGCTCAAGCTCGCGCTGATCTCGTTCGAGAAGGAGGTTGCCACCTTGAGTTGCTGCGCGGTGTAGCCGGGCGACACTGGAACAGGGGCGACGCACCTCCGCGGTGCGTCGCCCCTGGTTGGCCGATCAAGCGACTTCGCGCTTCGCCCTCCGGCGGCAGACCGGAGCGCGATTGGCCCGGCGGTGGAGGGTGAGCCACAGTTCGGTGCTCAGGAGGGCCACGACGAGCCAGCCGAGGAGACCGGAGAGCCCGATGAGCGCCGCCGCGCCCGGCAGTGCGGGCACCAGCCGTGGTAGGACCCGCGCCACCGCCGCAGCGTTGCCGATGAGGGCCAGGAATTCCACCAGGCGCGGGCTCGCCAGGCGCATTCCGGTGAAGCCCGGCAGCATCCGGACCGCCATCCCCAGAATCAACAAAGTCACAAAGCCGGCGGTCAGGGCGTGACGGGCCGCATCACCGGCCAGCGTCGCCGGGCGACCCACGAACTCGGCAACACCCTGGCCCGCGAGGAGGAGAGCGGCCACGGCCAGCCAGGCGTAGGCACTGTAGATCAACCATTCGAAGCGACCGAACTCGCCGTAGTCGGGGAGGCTCGGTCGCGTCGGGCGGCGGCCCGGGCCCGGCTCCGACACGCGCTTGACCGTCCAGGGGGCACGCACGCGGGTGAGCACGTCGAGCAGGGAGATAAAGGCCAGCAGCGCCAACCCCATCACCAGATTGCCCATGCCCGCCAGCCGAGACCACCCCAGCACCATCCCGAGGAGCTGCAGCCCGAGCGCACCGATGTAGGCCGCGATGATCGCGCGCAATCCAGGGTTGGCGGGGACCGGCAATCGCAGGAAGAGCGGCAGCGTCTGGACCGACACCGCCATTGCTACGGGCAGGATGAAGCCGTGGAGCATCAGGTGGACGACGATCCGATCCCAGCCCGGCGCGAGCAGGAGCGTCCCACCGATGGCGGCGGCCGCGCTGAGGGTTGCGTTGAGGGCGGTCGCCGTCCAAAACGAGAAAAAGGCGGTTGCCAGGAGGGGGAGAGTCCGCCACAGCCCGCGCCGCGACCGCAGCGGCGGCTCGCACCGGACTGTGGTTCCCAGCAGTACCACCGCCAGCGTCACCCCGAGCAACTCCAGGGCGCCGGACAACGCCATTCCGAGCCGAGCGGCCGCCGCCGTCGCGGCGGCCGGCCAGAGTACCAGCGCCAGCTGTGCCAGCGCGCGCAGGCTGATCCCGGCGATAAGCGCCGCCGCGACCCAGGGCACACGCTTAGGCTGGGCCAACGGCACACCACGCAACCGCGGGAGGAAGTACAAGCCGACACCCAGAATAAAGAGTCCGGCCCATCCGAAGAGCTGGACGTGGCCATGAGCCTGCACCAGGGCGAGCCACCCTCCACCGGCCGGCCACCACCCGGCGAGCGAGCCGACCATGAATGCCCCCAGCCCAAACCCGGCCGTCAGCGCCAGGATCAGCGAGGCCCCGAGCAACGGAGTAAATAGCCCCTGGTACTCTTTCTTTTGCACGGTCTCGTCCCTTTCATCTTCACCACCCGGTTCATGGCCAGCGCGACCACATTCGAGTCACCCTGATTGTAGCGCCGGTCGCGGCGGTGCGCCGCGACTTGAGTCGCACCGCCGCGATCCGGTCAACCTCACCAACCACCAGCCTCGGCGCCAATAGAGCGCGCCGCCTCACCGGGGCGGCGCGCTCGAAGATTGCTACGTCTGGGGAAAGGAGTGACTGACCGGTATCCGGGTGAGGAGCCGGATGGTACTCTCTTGGGCTATTCCTTGTGGATCGTTCGGATGTAGGCGATGATGTCTTGAAGTTCCTCGTCGCTCAGCGCCGGGTTGCCGCCTTTGGGAGGCATGTCCACACCGGTGGTGTTGGCGGGATCGGTCGGGCGGCGTCCAACCTTGACGAAGGCCAACAACTGCTCATCCGACTGAGAGGCAACGAAATCGCTCGCCGTCAGATCCTTGCCCAACCCCTGAATGCCCTTGCCGTCTGGGCCATGGCAGGCCGCGCAGGTCCCTGCGAAGAGTTCCTTGCCCTTCGTAGCGTCGCCCATCGAGGTGGCCGGGGCCGTGGTCGCTGCAGGGGCTGGGGCTGCCTGGCTACTTCCGGTATCGGTGGACCTGGTGGCAGGTGTGGGGCCACAGGCGGCCAGCCCGAGCACGACGACCAGCGCAACAATCAAGACGAATCGAAAGCTCACAAGATCCTCCTTTGGGTTAATGCATTCTCATTTGAGTCAACGGCATTGCTGATAAGGTCTCGTAGTCCATAACAGATGTTCCCTGCTCGGCGGCCATTGCCTCGGCACGGGTTTTGACTGCAAAGGCAGTAAGCCCACTGCCCATGGGAGTGTGGAGGGTTGAACTTTGAACATAGAACGCGAGGTGGGCCGGGAGCCACTCACGGCTGTCATAGTCGTGGACGAAGAAAGCAGTCCCTTCAGGCAGGTCGTGGCTCGTGCGGTAGTGTAGCATATCGCCAATGTCGTCAAAGAGCAAGCTTTTGCCATCGGGTGTGACCGCGGCTGTGGCGAGGCGTAGATCAGTAATGCTCATCCCGCAGTCGGCGCACATATCTTCGCCCAAAACGATGTCGGGCGGACGCAACTCGGCCGGCTCGCGGGTGCCGCAGCCACCGGCAACCAGCGCCAGACAGAGAATGAGAAGACCTGAGAGGCGGTTCATGATCAAATGTCCTTTCGCGTAAATCGCCAAAACGCGAGCCCGAGGGGCATGAGGACCCATGCGACCAGCGTCGTCAGGAGCAGCGGCAGCAAATCGCTCCCGTAGGTGCGACGGGCAAACGTTCCCACAGGACCAAGGATCTCGAGCGTGCTCTGCAGATTGAGGATCGCGGCGAGCTTGAAGACCTGCAGCGGGTTGGTCATTGCCAGCCAGAAAAGCTGGCTGATGTCGAGTTTCATCGTAATGGCGGTGCCCATCATTCCCAGGTCACCCAGGAAGACGAAGAGCAGCCAGAGAAAGAGCGCGATGCCGACCGCCGCTGCGCCCCGCTCGGTCATTGCCGAGATCAGGAAGCCGATGCTGAGCGCCGCCAGCGCCAGGAGGAAGGCCAGGCCGAGTTGAACCAGGTAGATCGTGGCATCGCCGGCCCCGCCACGCAGGCCCAGAGCCAGCCCGGCCAGGCCGAAGCCTGCGGCGAGCGAGGCCAGGAGGGCCGCCCCCAGACCCAGGTATTTTCCGGCGACGACCTCTGCGCGCGAGACTGGTTGGGCCAGCAGATAGGCCAGCGTGCCCCGCTCGCGCTCAGCTGCCAGGCTCGTCGCGCCGACCGTCAGCGCCATGAGTGGCACGACCAACAGCGTAAGATTGATCAGGCCCGCGGCGGTCCGGCCAAAGCCTGCAAAGCCCGAGAAGCCAACGCCCGAGAGGGCCAGATAGCTCAGCCCCAGCGCCAACGCTACGAACGTCAGTGTGTAGAGTCCAAACCAACGGTTCCGCAGCGCGTCCCGCAACTCTTTCTGCGCCACCAATCCAACCGTGTTCACATCCATGTTTCCCCCATCAGTTTGAAGGTTCACCGGCTGCAGATTGGAGGTTCAGCATTGGCTGGCCCTTGCCAAGTCAGTGATAAGCACTGGCAACGCTCAACCTTCAACCTTCAACCACAGCCGGTGCCACCTCGAAATCGGTCACCCCGATCCCGGCCTGCTCAAGCGTCCGAATCGGGGCGGCCTTGGCCGTGGGCGCCACGACAACCCAGATACCGCGGCCGTTGGGGCTGGCAGCGTAGCCGTCGGAGGCCAGGACGGCCAGGGCCTGGGCATGCTGTTCGAGAGGCAGATGGAGCTTGAGATGCATGGTCAAGCCCAGGCGAGCGGCCACCTCGTGCGGGCCGCACTCGAACGCCAGGCACCCATCCTGCAGCACCAGCACGCGGTCGGCCAGTGCCTCCAGTTCCTCCAGACGGTGAGACGAGAAGAGGATCGTCTTCCCCGCAGCTTTCTGCGCCACCAGCAACCGGATGAAGGCCTCGCGCCCGGCGGCATCCAGGTTTGAGGTGGGTTCGTCCAACAGCAGGGCGGGCGGATCGGCCAGGAGCGCGATGGCCAGCGCCAGGCGCTGTTTCATCCCGCCCGAGAGTTGGGCGACGAGCTTCGCGCCGTGCTCGGTCAACCCCACCGTCTCTAACACCTCGGCGGCGCGTTCTCGAGAGACCTTCTTCAAGCCGCCGTAGAAGCGCACCGTCTCGAGCGCGCTCATGTCGTAGAAGGCCAACTCTTGGGGCACGTAGCCGACGGCCGCCCGCGCGGTCTTGCCCTGGCGGGCGACGTCGGTGCCAGCGATGACCGCGCGCCCCTGGAAGGCGTAGAGCCCGAGCAGGCATTTGAGTGCGGTCGTTTTACCGGTCCCATTCGGTCCCCAGAGGGCGACCGCCTCGCCGGTACGAACCTCAAACGAAAGGCCATTGAGCACGCGCGTGTCGCCGAAGGTCTTGGTGAGTTCGTAGAGTCCAATCATGATTGTTACTCCATCAAGAGATGAGAGAGCGGAGACCGGAGAGCAGGGATTGTTGCGCTTGTGTGTCTGTTCGATCTGAAATGCTGCCGTTCATCTCCAATCTCCATTCGCTACCTGGCGATCCAGGCGCGTTTCTCATTCCATCTTCGGACCACCGGCCACTGGCGACCGATAATAAGTGCGGCCAGGCCGAGCAAGAACAGCGAGGCTGCCAGGAGTGGCCGGGGGGAGGCGGGGGGCGGAAGTGGCACGTCGGTGAGCGGCACGAATGCCATGAGCGGCGCTTCGTCGGTCAAGCGGGGTTGCGGGGCGACAAGCGGGAAGGCCCGCGCGGCCAGATCCACTGCCTGAGCCGCCGGACTGAGCAGGAAGAGCCGTAGCTCGGGGCGGCGGTCCATCAGGCTCTCGAAGAGGCTCTCGTTGCGGTAGGGGAGGTCGCCCTGACCGTCATGGTCGGCGTCGTAGCCGGCATAATCCGACCAATAGTTGCCGACACCGGTCGTCGGATCAGTCCAAACGTTCCCCATAAATTGGCGGTTGCCCTCAATGGAGAGTTGCTGACCGTTCTCGACAAAGCTGTTGCGCGTGAAAACGTTGTTTTTCACCTGCGGGAGGAAGCTCAGGCCGATATCGTTGAAGGCGAAGGTGTTGCCCTCGAAGCGGTTCACGACCCCGATCTCGAGCGGCGAGTTGTCCAGGTACACGCCAACGCGGTTATCGAGGAAGAGGTTCCCGGTTGCGACCATGCGATTGACGTCTTTGAGCCCCAAGCCGTAGCCCGAGGGACCGCGGTTCGTCAGCAAGCTATTCTGAGTGATCGCGATGTCGTTGCTGTACATCAGGTAGACCCCCACCGAGTTCCCGCGTAAGACGTTGCCCTCGATGGTGGTTCGATTGTTGAACATGAAGTGCAACCCATAACGGCCTTGCTCGACGGTGTTTCCACGGACGGTGGTTCCATCTGAATACCAGAGAAGCAGGTCGCGCATGGCGATCAGGTGATTATTCTCGACCAGCGTCTCGGGACTCTCCCAGACGCGCAGGCCGTCGCCACGCAGCGCCACCGGCAGGGGTTTGCCGGTGATCGTGTTGCCGCGCACGACGCTATGTGGCGCCTGTGCCACCGTCACGCCGAACAGCACGTCTTCGAGCCGGCTCTCTTCCAGCGTCGTTTCGGGGGCCGCCAGAACCACGCCGGCGTTCTCGCGATCGTGGCTCTCGCCGCTCCCTCGGATCACGAAGCCACGCACGACGGCTCCACGGGCTGCGACAGTCAGCACGGTACCCTGGCCCTGCCCATCCACGGTCGCGCCATCGCGGCCGATCAGGGTGACGGTCTTGTCCACCACCAGCGGTCCTGCGTAGGTGCCACCGTGGACCTCAATCGTGTCGCCGGGGTGGGCAGCAGCCAGCGCGGCCTCAATCGTCGTGTAGGGACCCTGCGGCGAGACCACAAGAGAGTGCTGAGCCTGGTGGGCCGAGACCGGCGTGCTCGCCGGTGATGGATGAATCGGCACCATGGCGGCGGGGGAGAATTCGGCCCTCAACCGGTTGACCCCAGGGCTCAGGAGCAGCAGAAGGAACATCAGCCACCGGGTCATCACGCGTCTACCCTCCGCAATTCGCGTTGGCGAATCACGAACGCCGCAATGATCAGCACACCCGCCAGCAGGGCCAGGTAGAAGCCGTAGGTGACAAAGGCGGTGGTGCTGAACTGGCCGATCTTCCCGGTACCCAGCACGGTCGGCGTGAAAGGCTTGATTGCGCTCGAGAGCGGCGCGTGCGGGTCGAGATTCTGCCCGTAGTAGCGCAACCAGAACCAGAGATCAGCCAGGAAGACAAAGGGGAAACTCAGCGCCGGGAGCGCCAAGAGGATGGCCCATTTTGAGTGGATGAAGCTCACTGCCAGGACGAGCAGGGCCAGGGCCACGATAGCGAACACACTGATCTCGCGCTCGAATTTGGCCGCCTCGTCGAGTCGCCGCATACCGATGTAGTGGTTGAGGCCGTCGATCTCGTGGATGTCGCCGATCATCTTGTTGGCGAAGACGTGAACGTGCAGGCCGCCCGGGTATTGCGGTGCGTTCAATGTCAACTTCCAATACGGCAGAACAATGGAGGCCAGGAGCAGCGCCGCGGCGACCCAGAGAAGCACGCTAGAAGCGGTCATCTGGAACTGGAACTTGGATTCTGCCCTTGTCTTCGCTTTGAGTGGTAGCGTCGTCATTTGAGATCTCCTCTCTGGGTTGCCGATCCGTCAACAACGGACAGTCATGAACATCGAACGATTGACCGTTGACCAGTGGCAGCTGACTCCTATCAATGACTTGACCGCCATACCCCTCCTGCAGGTCTTGCTGACCTGCAGGAGGGGTACCGGGGGCGAGGCGCGTCGCATCGTGGAGACGCGGCGCCCCTGCAGGGTCACGGCGCGACTGTCATGTAGCCGGCCATCTCAAGGTGCAAGGCCGAGCAGAACTCGGTGCAGTAGTAGCTGTAGGTGCCGTCGTGATCGGCGTCGAACTCGAAGCTCGAGGTCTCGCCGGGCTCGATACTCAGGTTGATGTCGTAGCCTGAGAGGGCAAAGCCATGGGTCGCGTCCTTGGCGCGCTCGATATTGGTGATGTGCCAGATCACGTGGTCGCCCTTCTTGATCTCGACGTGCTCGGGCGTGTAGTGGCTGCGGACGGCCGTCATCCAGATCTCGACATTGTTGCCGTTGCGCTCGATGCGCTCCTGGCCGGCCTCGATCCCGTTCGGGTCCTTCGATTGGGTATTCGGGTTCCAGCCGACCTCGGGGTAGACTTCCCACGGCTTCAGCTTGTCGGCCTTGATGATCTGGGCGTAGTGAGGCTCGCCGACGCCGATGGGAGAGTCGTAGAGCAGTTGCATCTTGTCGCCGGGCTGGCTGATGTCGATGAGCTGGAAGTTCTGTGGCAGCAGCGGGCCGGGCGGGAAGAAGCGGTCCACCGACCACTTGTTCATCGCCACCATGTACTTGCCGGCCGGGTGCATCGTATCGCCCTCGACCGTGGACAGGTGGCCGATGTTGTAGTGCACCGGGATCTTGCCGACCAATTCCCAGCCCGTGCCATCGGCGTTGCCGAGCTTCCAGCGTGCCACGGCGCTGTCGAGGAAGAGGCTGGTGTAGCCGTAACCCTGGTCATCAAACTGAGTGTGAAGCGGTCCCAGACCGACCTCGACCTGCGCTTGCATGACCTTTTCGAAGCTCAGGATGGGGACTCCGTACTCGTCCTTCTCGAACCCGCCGGCCGTGATGGCGTCCTGAATCTTCTTCCAAGAGTAGACCGTCACGTGTGGATCCAGCTTGCCACTGACCACCATGTACTCGCCGGTTGGGGTGACGTCCACCCCGTGGGGGCTCTTGGGTTCAGGGGTGAAGTAGAGGATTCCCTCGTCGATGGCAGTCTGCAGCCGGATGACGGCAAAGTCGTTGATCTTCTCGATCTTGCCAGCCTTGAAGGCCTCTTCAGCCTTTCGCAGGTCGAAGATATGCAGATAGTCCATGTCGCGCTGGCTGGCGCCGGCTTCGAAGGGCGGGTTGCCTGCCTCGACACCGCCGGTCGCCTCTTCGGTGTTGAAGCTGTTGCAGAGGACCCAGCCCTCGCTCGGGCCCTTCCCGGCGTCGCACAGATCCTGCCAGTAGGGCGGCAACTCGATTGAGAAGGACTGCGTGGGGTCGATTCGCCCGGTCTCGCGGTTGAACTTCCAGAAGGTCACCAGGCCGCGATACTTTTCCTTGTACTCACTGATGGGTGCGTAGCTGCCGCCGAGGGGCGCTGCGTACTGGCCCCCCTCGATCACGTACTCGGTGTTGGGCGTGACCATGGTACCGCCATGGTCGTTGTAGGCCAACGGGTTCTTGACGATCTGCTTGGTCTCGAAGTCGCGCAGATCGATGACCGCCACGCGGCTGTTGGCCTTATCGTTGATGAAGAGCCACTCGCCGTCGTAGTCGCCCTTGGTTTCCGAGAGGGCCGGGTGGTGCGTGTCGGCCCAGAGGACCGGCTTGCCGTTCACGTTGCCCTCGGCCAGCACCCTCTTCGAATCCTCAGAGCCGTAGCCCCAGCCCTGCCAGGGCTCGGGGGTGAAGACCGCGATCGATCTGAGGAGCCGCATCGAGGGGATACCGATCACGAAGACCTGACCGGCGTGGCCGCCTGAGGCAAACTGGATGTAGTCGTCCCACTTCCCCGACGGCATGTAGGTTTTGAGCGCCGCCGTCACGTCATCGGGTGTCAGGCCGCGTTCAGCCGCAATGGCCTGGGCGTCGGCTGAAAGCCCACTGGTGGCGGCACCGGGGGCACCCTTGGCTTCAGCGCCCCCAGCCGACGGCTGGATGCCTCCCGTGGGCGCGTTGCGGCCACACGCGACCGCAACCAGCGCCACGAGAATCAGCGCCGGGACGAGGTACCGGGCATACTGTTTCATGCAATCCCTCCTGAATGGTGGTGATAGGCGGCAACCTGCCGCGCAGGAGGACGGTCCACGGTGACCGCCCTAGAGGTGGAGTGCGCTGGCCGTGCGCAGTACGTCCAGCAACGTTCCAACGGCGAACGGTTTACGGACAAAATAGAGTGGCTGGAGCGGAGCCGTTTGCGCGGGAGTTGGCCATGTAGCACCGAGAACCACCAGCGGAAGCTGGCGGGCCCAACTTGTCGCGCGCAGCGCGCGCGCCAGTTCCCAGCCGCTTGCGTCGGTGCCGTCTGGATCGAGATCAAGAATAACGACATCCGCATCAAGCGGAATCGTGTTGAGTAAGGAATGGACAGAGACGACTTCCTCGACCTCAGCCCCGCGGGCACGGAGGTTGAGGCTGATGAGCCGGCGCAGTGCCTCGTCATCGCCTATCACCATAAACCGTTCGATCACAAACAGCCTCCTCGATGTCCGTCAACTCTTCCACGATAGAGCCACTCGCGTTCAGACTAACAGTACCAGTTGTCCACCTTTTACGATGATCTCCGACAGTGCCTTCACCATAGCCACCTGTCCTGAAACCAGGCTGAACGGTCCTGCATCGCTGCTGAAAAAGCTCTGAAATTTGTGGCGCTTCGGGAACTTGTCAGCTCGCGCCGCTCCTGTTGCCTGGGTCCGTGGATTGGATGCTCGATGAGAGGGTGATCGGAAATGTTTGGGTGCAAATCTGCCAGATGTGCCGGGCATATCGTGAGAAGCTTTGGTCGAAGGCGCGAGGCGACTGGGTGGTGGGCGATGGCGAAGCGGGGTGAGGAGGCAAAGCTTTGGTCGAAGGCGCAAGGCGGCGGGTGGAGATGGGCGCAGCGGTCGGGGGGTGGTGGCCGGTGGCGCCCAGGAATAAATTCCCGGGCTCACAGCTGAAGTCGGCTCTAGCAAGTTTCCAATTGAACCTGACCATCGCTGACGGGAGCCGGGCGGGCAGCCCGGCGGTTGCCTGTCCCGGCCGAGCCGGGGAAACCGCGGCTGGAGGCCGGCCCCCCGACAGGGTGCCCCTCAGGCAGGGTCGGCGTCAGGGGCGCCCCTCGGGGCGGGCCGGGCGTGCCCCTCCGGGCACGTTGGGGGTCGGATGCATGTGGAACGGGGCAAAAGCCGACTGGGTGGTGGGCGGTGGGGAAGAAGGGTGAGGGTGTTGTGGAGTGGATGTGGAACATGAGGTGAAGGAGACGACAGGATGGACAAACCAGGGGATAGATCCCATGCTGGCGCAACCGCTGCCGGCGCCTCCGCGAAGATTGTGAGCGTCATGGGTGGAATAGTGACGTGATGATCTCCATCGCTTGCATTCATTTGATGCTGCGTCAATGGTTCGAATGCGAATATGCCGATTCCGTACCAAGATAGGCGGCTTTCCGAATCGATGGGCCTCGCTCTGAACCAGGCGGCCTCCGTGTATGAATATGTTCCAAACACGCTCTGAGTGGACCCGTGAAACGTGGTGCTGCCGAGAGAGGTTCGCTCGGAATGGGCTGCCGGATGCGCACCTTCGCTCCGGCCTCCGGCGCACGGAGTGCAGGGGGAGCGGGGCGGGCGATGCGCCGGGCAAACGCAAAGAGCCGGCAGTGGGGCCACTACCGGCTCTCGTACCTGGGCAAGCCCGGGGATTGGCTACATGTGGAGAGATCGAAGGCGTACGGGGGCTTCGTCGGCCGGGTCTACGGGCGGCTGCAGCCAGCGGGCGGGATCGGAGACGGGCGGCAGCAAGGTGGTTTGCACCACCATCCAGGTGGCGGCCGCGACTGGGGCCCAGGCGGCCGCGGCGGCCGCCCGCAGCGTCCACCGGCCGCCCCAGGCCGCCGGCCACAGAGCTGTGAGAGGCAGGAGTGTGGCAATCAGCAGGATCACTCCAGCGGTCATCCAGCCGCTTCCGCGAACAGTCGCCGGTCCCCAGGCGTCCTTCGCTGCCGCAAGCACTCCCAGCGTCACGAAGCCCAGAAGCAACCAGTGCAGGTAGGAGATGCGCAATCCCACTTGCTCGGCCCACAGCGCTACGGACGGCACTGCAATCCCGAACTCAGCCAGTGCCTTGATCCCCAGGAAGACCAGTGGCACGCGCCAGGTGGTGCCCGGGCGGCGCGAGACGGCAGGCCACAGCACCCAGATGCCCCCGAGCAGTCCGAGCGCCACCAGGATGCCCCCGAGCCCGGCCACGAGCCGAACGGCGGTCGGGACCAGGCTGACGGGTACACCGAGGAGGAACGTCACCGGCAACCCGAAGATGACGAGCCGCATGGCCCACCGGCCGGAGGAACTGGAGAGCACCGGGTACTCCGCCGCTGCCAGCCCTAGAAGGGCTAACATGAACCACCCATCCGAGAAGAGGTCCAGGAAGAGATAGACGGCGGCATCGGTCAGGAAGGGGTCGGTGACCTTGAGCCCCACCAGGACCCCTCGCCCCCAGGCTCCCATGGAGGCCAGTACTTGAAAGGCGAGGGCTGCATCCCATAGCCGTAACGGACGGCTGCGCGGGACTCCCCAGGTGGTGCGCAGGTAGAGCGCGATGAAGGTGTACCAGGCCAGGATGTTCAGACTGGCGGTGATCACTGAAAGGGGCAGGCGCCGTCCGCCGATCTCGGCCACGCTATAGCCGAACAGAAGAAACGGGGGATAGGCCAGCAGCGCCAGGCCCAGGGTGGCACCGATCGTCCGACGAATCCACGGGGAGGGCGTCCGCCCGATCAGGGGCGGCAACCTGGTGGCGATCAGCGCCATGAGGGCCGGCGTGACCCATCCGAAGTACATCAAGTGTGAGTGCGCGTGGCGCACGTTCACAAACTGCAGCCCGGCGGGAAATCCGTAGGCCAGCCAAAAGCGGTTGAGCGCACCTGTACTGCCCGCCAGAAGGAAAACCCCCAGCGCGGCAATCCACAGCCGGCGGAGGTCACGCCCGCTTGCTTGCATCCGATCCTGCTCCTACCGACCCGTGATCAGGGCCAGAGCGCTGAGGCCATCAGCAGCGGGACACTGTAGCCCCACCGCCGGCCCAGGGCCACCCAATCCGTATCAGCGCGGTCCACATGGCCGCCAGCGAGGTCAGGATCCCCACGGCGATGAGCGGAATGGGACGCCCCTGTACGCCGCCTGCAGCCTTTCCCACCATTGATGCCTCGCCCTCAAGCTTCGAAATGAATCGCGTGCCCCATGACCAGGGGCGTCACTCCGCTGGTTGCCGGCTGCTCCTGCCGGATCAGGTAGCGATACGTCCGCCACCACAGGCGTCCGGTGCGCTCGCGATGGAGCAGGGCAAGACCTTGCTTCTCAAGCCAGGCGGGTAACTCCCACCACGAGATGGGATCGCTGCTCAGCAATTCCAACGTCTCCGCTGACCCCATGCCCTCCAGCGCCTGCTGAATGTAGACGAAGCCTGCGCAGGCCTTGCCGCGGTTATCCAACTGGCGCGTGGGCTCGGGCAACGGGGGCGTCTTGAGCTCCTCCAGATCACAGATCCCCCGGATGGGTGAGCAGGCTCGCCACATCGGGCAGGTGATGAAGATGGTAACCAGCCCGACGATCAGGGCCAATTTGAACAGGATGAGCAGCCCGAAGGGAGTCATCAGACCGGCGAGGCTGTAACCGGTGTAGGGCAGCGCCTGGAACAGGCCGGTGACGACCAACGTCGGCAGAATCGCCCGCACCACCCAGCGGAAGCGCTCCAATTGCTGCGCCGCAGACACCACCACCGGCAGGCTCAAGGTCTCTCGAGCGGCGGGGACGGCGATAAAGATGTTCCAGACTGCTCCGCCAAACCAGAGTCCGAAGGCCACAAGGTGCAGCGACCGCAAGATCCAGGCTGAGGGCTGGTTCGGGAAGGTCAGGCTGGCGTCCAGAATCGCGGTGAGCACCAACGTCAGTGTGAGGACCGCCCAACTCCAACGGGCCGCTCCGACCGCGAACGCACGCGGCGCTTCCGGATGGCGGGATAGGAGCCAGGCAGCGCTTCCCAGGCCGACCAGGAGGATGATCCCATTTGCAACCCAGAGCGCCTGGTTGCCGGCCGCGGTCGCCCAGCGACTGAACCAGGTCAAGTGGGGCGCGGTGAGTAGAGCAGCGAGAAGGGCGACGCCGCCAACGATCCGGAACCGCTGTTGCTGAGCAACGGCGAGACGTGCCACGTCCGCGCTCTCCCCGGCTTCCGTGGGTCGCTGCACGAAGAAGGCCCACCACATGGCGCCGCCAGCCAGTGTGCCTAGAGCGACCAGGTGCAACCAGCGGACTGGCGCCCAGGCGAGGGGGGCACCGTGCGTCGTCATCGTCACGTACGCTCCCCCCAGCGAGGCAATACCGATCACCGTGAGGGCTACCTTGGGGAGTACGTAACGGTTCAGGAACTCGCCAGGGAGTTGCGGCCGAGTGAGAGAGCCCGCCGTCATTCTGGTGCCTCCTTCGCTCCAAAAGTCGCATGGGGGCCAGGTAGCATAACGCCGCTACCTGGTTCGCAACAACGTAGAAAGCTTGCATAAGCGCCCCCGCGACTTGCTGCTTCCTTCTAGCGGGGACACCACATTCCTGCCGCATCCTGGTTCAACGAGTAGCGCCTGGAACAGCGGTCAAGGCGTCGCCGGGGGCGCATGATCGGAGTCTTCCCAGCTCTTGCGAGACGTCGGAAGTCTGACTCCTTGACCAGCGCTCTGGCACATCGCAATGAATGGTACCTGCGGCGACCAGTATCAACGAAGGAGACAGGGCTGCTGCCAGTACAGACGCTGGGACTGAGCGTCTCGGCCTGGCACGATATGGGATTCGACCGTTGGACCGCAGTCCCTTGGGCACCGGGTTGAGAAATCCAGGCAGGTCCCAGGAATCCAGGAAGGAACTTCAACGGGTCTCTTCCCACTGAATGAGCTGCTTCAATTCGTTGAGGAAGCGATCCAGACACAGACCGTAGATCGTTGCCACGTCGGCGAGAGTATCGAAGGGGGCCATCGCGCAGCCCACGCAGGCCATCCGGTGGTCGATGAAGAGCGGGATGGTCTGTGGCCATGCGTCCAGAACGGTCGCTATAGTCAGATCGGCAGTCAGCGTTGAGGACTGCACGGTCACCTCCGTTGCGGCCTTCGCCGCGGCCGGGTCGGGTTCATAGACAACGATAGCCGATCAAGGCCCGCCTGTCTTTGCGCTAGCGCAAGGACAGATGGCCAACCGGCCGGTCAAGCCCGCGCCCGGCGGGGAGGAGCCCGGCGGTTGCCTGTCCTGACCGCCAGGTCAGGGAAACCGCGGCTGGGGGCCTGCGGCCGGGGGTCGGCCGACCCCGCGGGGTCCACCCAGCGAGACGGTCGCGCCGGGGTTCGCCCCTCAGGGTGTCCGCCGACGCGGAGGAGCAACCGCGCCGGGCGGTTGCCTGTCCTGACCGGCCAGGGAAACCGTGGTTGGGGACCGCTCGCCGGGTGTGCCCAGAGAGGACGCTGGGGGTCGGATAAATTTGGAACGGGGCAACAAGGCGTCGGAACGCTGCGATCATGCCCCCCGGCGAGGCCTTGACGGTGTTCTGGCAGCATTCGAGCGGCCCGCCGCTGCGCGCGTGCCTTGCGACGGGCAGGATTAGTGGGGTTCGGGAGGACTTCCCGGCGGGAGATCCTCGGCGATGGCCACCAGGCCATGGGGCGAGCGGATGAGCACTCGCTTCCGGCCGGTTTCGATGAAGCCCTGCTGCTCCCATTGGCTGAGGATCCGGCTTACTGTGTAGAGCGTGGTGCCGGTCATCTCGGCCAGGTCCTGGCGAGAGAGTGGCAGATCGATCAGCACACCGCCCTCGACCTTGCGCCCGCCCTGGCGGACCAGGCGCAGCAGCGTCCGGGCGACTCGCCGCGCGACGCGCTCGGTGACCAATTCGCGGAGGCGATCCTGGAACTCCCGGACGCGCTCGGCCAGCAGCCGCATGCCGTTGATGGCCAGCCGCGGGTAGCGTTCCATCAGCGTCGCGAGGGTCTCGCCATCCCAGGCCAGGGCCAGGCAGTCGTCCACCGCTTCAGCTGCGGCAGGATACACTGTGTTACTCAACGCTGCGACGACGCCGAAGCCCTCGCCAGCACCGATGAAGCGGAGAATTACCTGCTGGCCCTCAGGGGTCACCTGGACCAGTCGAACGCGCCCTTGGGTCAGGACGTAACAGACCGTGGCCGGATCACCCTGGAGGAAGAAAGCCGCGCCACGCTCGACCTGGCGATACTGGGCGGCCAGCGCGACTGCGGTCAGGTCGGGTGAATCAAGCGCTTGAAAGAGTCCGATCGCTCGCAAGGAGCCAATATCTGGCGGTTGTGGGTTGTTTGCAGGAGCCATGCCCGGATTTTACCCCCGAGCGTATGCCCGGCCAATCGTGGGCGCATCGATGAATCTGCAGAGCACGAAAATACTGGGCGACCACCGGTTGTCCGGTTGCAGGGAGTGAGAGTCCAGAAAAGCGAAAGCATTGTGCGGTCCTGGGATGTCCCAGGACCGCACAAACCGTGGCTCGCTGATAGAGTCCCGAGTCGCACAAAGCATCGAAGGAATCTTGCTGCCGCCCGTTTTCCTTGACGTCAGGCAGTTACCTGCTCGGTAGCTTCCTCTTCCTCGGTCTCGGGGGGAAGTTGCGGCTGGCCGGTTATGCCGAGAACCAGACCCACCGCGGCGGCAAGTGTCGTCAGAACGACCAGCCAGCGGGGGAGGCGGATCCCGAGGGCGTGATCCAGCGAGTAGCGCCCCGGTCCGGCGAACGCGACGGCCAATGCGACGGCCATGTTGGTGAGCGGAAACTCAGCGCCGCCCTGCGAGGCCCAGATGGGTTTGCCCCAGTGGACCTTCGCCGTGGCCATGCTCATTGCCGATATGATCCCAACCGGCCCCAATGGGTTGAACAGCCCGAGGGCCGTGAGCAACCCGCCTCCGAACTCCGCCGATGCAGCTGCCGACGCCCAGGCCTTGCCCGGCGCCAACCCCAACGATGACTCGAGCCACTGGCCAGTCCCCTCCAGCCCGTGCCCGCCGAACCACCCGAAGAGCTTCTGTGAGCCGTGACCGGCTAGCAGGCCCCCCGTCGTCAGTCGCAAGATCAATAATTCTAGATCTTTCATTGCTCATGCTCCTTGTCTCTGATCAGTTCCTTCGGCCCTATGTTCGCCCTTCGGAGCGCGGCGAGAGAGGCGCAAGGGCGATAGAGATCGAGGCTGGGAATTGGTGAATCCCAGCCCCGACGTTTCATACGGCTACCAATGGCGCGCTGCCTACTTCATTTCGGGCGCTTTCTGCCGCATGGTCTCCTTTGTAACCATCGGCAAGTTTTGATCGAGCCAGTGCGCCATATCCTCCTCGTCGTGGAGGATCTCTTGACAGACACGAACGGTCTCCTGGTCGCCAACCTCCTGAGCCGCGGTGATCAGCGCCTTGTAGGAAGCGATCTCGAAGTTCTCGGATGCGAAGTCGGAGAGGGCGTTCTTGACCAGTTCATCCTTGAAGGCGCCGGTCGTCACGCTCTGCAGGCTCCCCATCAGGCTCCCCACGCCGGCCTTCACGTTCGAGACGTCGCCGCCCAGGGCCTCGATCCTCCCCTTGACCAGGTCAGCGTGTCGTTTGGTCGCTTCGATATGTTGTTGGATCCTGGACTGTACCTGGGGATGGTTCTTGGCGTCCTTGGCGTGGTTTTCCAGAACGGGGACCAGGCCCTTCTCCATACTGTAGGCGTCGTTGAGCCAGGCAATCAGGACTTTTTTGTGTTCTTCTGTATGGTGTGTCATATGCCACTCCTCTCTCTTTTCATTGTGATGGGCCCAGATCAATTCTGGGGCTATTACAAGGCCTGCAAGTTCCATGCCAATGAGCCCCTGGGGCTGTGAGTGGCGCAGGCAAGAAAATGGGCCGGTGGCGCGAGTGCCACCGGCCCTGGGCGTCAGATACGGGGGTCGAGCTAGTGGCTCGCGGCCCCCTCGGGCCATCGCTGACCGGCGCGGGGGAGGCGGGCGGTGGTCGCCGGATCGGCGTCCGGCGGGAACGGGTGTCCCCCATGGCTCGGCCTGGAGCGCCCGCTCCAGGCGATGGTCGCCGGATCCGGCGATCCGGCGCGAACGAGTGTCCCCCAGGGCTCGGTCTGGAGCGCCAGAGCCCGGCCCACCCTGCCGGGAGCGGGGGTCCGCGGGGAGCCGGGGCGAGCCATGATCAGGGGGGCCTGGCGCCGACACCTGGGTGACCCAGCTGACCAGGCAGGGGTGGGCCTGGCGAAGCTGGCCCCGGGTGACGCGAGGGGGCCTGATGAAGTTCGTGGCGTTCAGGGCTGACCAGGCCATGGCTGTGAACGTCAGCGCCACGCACGATGACTTCACCTCCCTCAGGGGCAAACAACCGCCGGGCCGTGGGGAGGGGGGAAAGCGTGCCGGGGCCTGTCCACCAAGGGTAGCGCGCCAACAAGTGGCCAGCCTGTGGGCGCCGGGCCTGCTCTGCCCTGGGGTTGGGCGGCGGTCCCAACCTCGCCCACGACTCTGCGCTATACACCAGCTCGCACCGCCCATTGACACTAAGGTGTCAGAGTGGTACGATTCGCGGGTGGGGAGGAAGCGTCATGATGAAACCACGGATTCAAGTCTACACCGATCCGGAGACCAAACGGCGGATTGAGCTGGCTGCCGCCAAATACGATGTTCCCGTCACGGAGTATTGTCTGGAGGCGATCATGCAGCGACTCGCCGACGAGGATATGCTCGAGCGCGCGCACATCGAGATCCCCGTCAAGCAAACGCAGGAGGAGGATTTGATCGCTCAGCTAGAGGCTCTGCATGAGAGAATCTTAGCCCGCCGCGGCGGGAGACCGATTGAAATGGATATCGTCGAGCAGGTGCGGGAAGAGCGAGACTATGAACTCAGCGGTGTGCGTTGATGCCAGTCTCATCATCTGGTCGCTAGTTCCCTTTCCTTTGAGTGCCCAGGCCAAGACGTTACTTGCTACGTGGCAACGAGAAGAGACGCCTCTCATTGCCCCCGCGCTGTTGGCGTTTGAAGTCACGGCGAGCTTGCGGCGTTTGGTCTATCTCAAGGAAATCAGACCAGAGGAGGGAGAAGAAGCGTTTGCCCGCTTTCGTGATATAAAGGTTCATCTTTCACACCGGCAAAGTATTTTTCTCCTGGCCTGGGAGTTGGCCAAACAGTTGAACCGCCCCCGTGTCTATGATACGGCCTATCTAGCCCTGGCCCAGTTGAACCAGTGTGAGTTCTGGACGGCCGATGAGCGGCTCTATAACGGCGTTCACCAGAAACTGCCGTGGGTGAAATGGGTTGGGATGGTTGGCCCACACTAAGATTCTCTCATGGCCGTCAAGGGGGGCATCAAGTCGCCAAAACCCAACCTCTAGACTCACCGGGCAGTGACTCTCAGGCCACCCTTCAGCTTTTACAGAAGCAGCGTTGCATTATCACAATCTTTCCAAACTCCTGCGCCAAACGATAGGAGGTTGCCGGATCAGGAAATGACCGGCGCAACCATTCTACTGCTTGCTGCTGCTCCGCTATCAAATCAGAGGTGAGAGTTGTAAGCAGATATGCCACATGGCGAGGCGCGACTGACTTGACTTTGGGTTTTAGCGTCATAGCTCCTACCTTCAGTTCAGTGACAAACAATAGTTTTATACCGTCAAAGACTTATCTAAATTTCGGTACCCAGCGCGGAACACTTTCGAGATACTCCTCATAGGAGGCACCGAATTTCCTCTTCAGAGTTGGCTCTTCATACAAGACGACGAAAAAGTGAGCTCCGATAAACGCCAGCGAGGGATAAATCAGTAATGCCCAATATCCAAACCACAAAAAATGCCCCAGAAAAATGAATGCGGCACCTACGTAGATTGGATTTCGGACATAGCGATAGGGACCTGTAGTGACCAATTCCTTGGGTGGGTCCGTGGGCAGAGGGGTACCGCGTCCCGTGAACGTGAAAGCCCAGAAACACCACAAGACCATCAGGCTGCCGATCAGCCACAATGGAATGGCAAGGAAGGAGAGAACGCTGGTTTCTATTCGTGAGCCCGTGCGGAGAAATGCCAGAGGGATATAGAGAACGAACAGGCCAGCTTCAAAGATGAGATAGAGCAAGGATTTAAAAACGGTCATTCAATGCCTCTTGCAGATGCTCTCAATGGTCAGCCTGCTGCGCTTCAGTTGCCGGTGCGGGTATCGCGCACACCATGCCCTCACTGAAGCCAGCCGCACCGATGCCGAGTGCAAGGTTGAAGCGGCCGCGCAGATTCTCCAAGGCAATTACATGCGTGAGCTCCACGAGTTGGGCTTCATTGAAGTGCTGCCGCATCTTGGCGAAGAGGGCCTCGGGCACATCTACAGGGGTGCGGCTCATGCCCACAGCATAGTCAAGTACCAGCTTCTCGAGATCAGTGAACAACTTGCTTTCCCGATAGCGCGGTAGCGCCAGAAGTTGCTCATCGCTCAGGCCCGCAAGTCGCGCCACCTGTGAACCTAAATCGATGCAGTATTCACAATGAGTGAGCGTGGCGGCCTTCAGCTCGGCGAGGCATCTGAGGCGGGTATTGACGCGATCCAGGTTCGCGGTAGTCCACTCAAACATGGCATAACCAAGCAACAGCCCGGGGATTTGCGCGTAGATCTCCAGCGGATCCAGCATGTGCTCTAGATCGCGGCCGGCGAGTTGCGCCAAGCCGCGACGCGTGAAACCATAAACAATCTTGACCAGCAGACCTGCCTTGCGGGCTGAGACTCCTGCAATACGTGTCATATGTTGCTCCTTTTCAAAAATTCGGATAAGTAAGGTTTCATCCCTTTTCCTTGACATATTGGATACATCTATATATAATGATTACAGTATACTATATCAAATATTGGGAACTGTCAAGAGGTTATGAAAAAGCAAAAATCACTTAAGCGTAAATACGACTCAAGCCGCCGCCAGGCACAGGCCCAGGCGACGAAGATTCAGATCTCAGAGGCAGCCCGTAGCCTATTTTTCGAACGCGGTTATGCGGGTACAACCATTGAAGAGATCGCCAATGAGGCTGGCGTTTCCAAGGAGAGCGTCTACGGTATTTTCGGGAACAAACAAAGCATTCTGGCATTCTTGTTGGATGTCGCCGTGGGCGGCCAGGAACTTCCCCTACCTGTGATCCAACAGCCCGCGGCACAGGCTATTATGCAGGAAAGGGATCAAAGACGGCAGATGGACCGAATCGCACAGGTTTGTGGGGAGGTCCTCTCGCGTGCGGCACCGGTTTTTGCGATTATGCATACGGCAGCAAGTACAGAGCCTGAAATCCGAGAGCGCGTCCGACATTTGCATAAAGAACGACTTGAAAACATGGCCTCTTTCTTTCGGCATGTGGCGGCTAACGGCCCCTTGCGGGAGGGGATAGACGAAAAAAGCGCTGGAGAGATTGTCTGGGCGTTGACCAGCCCAGAGTTATTTAACCTCCTCGTCACAGAGTTGAGTTGGTCCAAGGAAAAATACTCTCAATGGCTGGCCGACATATTGATCAGGGTCCTTTTGCCATAGAAATTGTTTGGCGCGACGCTGGCACTCGGCCAAGATTCTATTTGACATCAACCGCTCTGCGGCTGAGCAACTGAAGAGAACAACCCTCCAAGATTCACAGACAAGTTTTCGAGGAGCAAACATGAACCTTGCGATCCGCAATCTACTCGTTACGGTTGTGGTATGCTCTCGCACTGGTTGACGGGCTGGTATGGACCCAAAAGTGTAAGGAATCATTAAAATCAATACCTTCGCCACAATGACGAGCGGCTCGAAGTGCAGTAGAGTAAAGCTTATCACAGGCAACACTCAGACTGGACCAGGAGCCGCTGATGGACATGGTAACACAACTGGAATGTTTGGCCGTAATCGTGGATGCGACGACGTTGCGCCAGGTGCGGCTGGTGGTCAGGGCGGTGGTGACGATGAGCGGGCGCGTGACGATGTTGGGGATCGCGCGTTGGGCGGGCCGGGGCGGCAGTTAGCGCACGGTGCAACGCTTTTTCAACCCGACGCGGCCGTGGGCGCAGCTGAGGTGGCCGTTTGGGCGGCAGCATCTGCTGCCGGCCGGTCGGGAGGACTTGCTGGTGGGCGATGAAACGGGGGTCACCACGGCCGGTCAACAGACGCACGGCCTGGGCTGCTTCTTTTCCTCGCTCTACGACAAGGCGGGGCCGGGGCTGTCCTTTTTCGCGCGCTCGCTGGTCAGTCGGGAGGAGCGCCGCGCCGATCCGCGCCTGGTTGAGCAACAGCTGCGCACGAAAGGAGGCGCCCGCCGCCCCGCCGCGCACCCCGCCCCCGTCCGATGGGAGCGCCAAGCGGACGCGCGGGCGGCCCACAGGCAGTCGTAATCGTGACAAGACGCCGATTGAGCGGACGCCCGAAGGGCAGTTGTTGCAACGGATGGGGCAGCCGGTGCTGGCCTTGATCGGCCGCTTCTGCCGCGGGTCGTCTCTGGTTTTGGATGGGCATTTCGGTACCACCAATGGCCTGCAGGTGGTGCGGCCGTCTGCGGGACTGCATGTGATCAGCAAACTGCGCCCCGCTGCGGCGCGCTACGTGCCCTACGACGGTCCCCAGAAGCAGTTTGGTCCGCGGCGGCGCTAGGGCCCGAAGCTCACCTGGCGCGCGCGGCCGGAACGCTATCGCGTCGCTCAACAGACGGAGCAGGGGGTCTTGACCGAGACCGATCAATTGAAGGTCTGGCACACGACCTTCCCCGAGTTGCTTAACGTCGTGATCCTTGTCACGACCAATCTCAAGCGCGGCGCGCAGGCCCACGTCGGCTTGTTTTCGAGTGACCTGACGCTGCCCGCTCACAAACTGATGACGGGATTTTTGACCGTCTGGAGATCCCCGCTACGTTGTCTGAAGGCAGAAAGCCTTTTGTCTATGCCTGAGAGGGCGATCGGAAATGTTTGGGTGCAAATCTCCTAGATTTGCCGAGCATATCGTGAGAAGCTTTGGTCGAAGGCGCACGCCGACTGGATGGTGGGCGGTGGGGAAAATGGGTGCGGGGGCAAAGCTTTGGTCGAATGCTCAAGCTGGGTGGTGGAGATGTGCGCAGAGGTCGGGGGGTGATGGCACGCGACGCCCAGGAATAAATTCCAGGGCTCACAGCGCAAGTCGGCTCAAGCCGACTGGATGGTGGGCGGTGGGGAAGATGGGTGAGGGTTGTTTGGAGTGTGTTTGGAAAATGATTTGACCGAATGTAGCCCGCCGCAAGCCCCTGGGCTTCGAGCCCACGGGGAGCCCCTGCCCTGAGGGGTACCCCCAAGCGAAATGATCCTGCTTGGGCTCCCCCCACAGGGGGTGAGGGGGCTGCCTACCCCGCGGGGTGCCCCTACCCCGCGGGGTACCCCCTACCCCACCGGGTACGCCCAAGCGAGCCGATCACGCCGGGGACCGCCCCGCAGGGCGAAGCGAGACCGTCTCGTAGGGGATTCCCCCGTAGGGGACAAGCGAGACCGTCTTATAGGGGACTCCCCCGCAGGGGACAAGCGTCCACGGTGACGCCACGGGAGCCCCCCGCGGGGGATCCCCAAGCGCGAGAACGCCCAGTAGGGGGAGCCCCTGAGGGGGCTGCCCACGCGTCCACGGTGACCCTACGGGATGCCCCTCAGGGCACCCCGGTGGGGGAGCCCCACAGGGCAAAGGCGGGCTTCTCGACAGGCTTCAGCCCTGGCCTGCCGCGAAGACGGTGTTGAAACGTTGTTTCTGTCGCGCCCATGCGCTATTCTTTCGTGACGGGTTGAGCCCGTCTTCTGCACCTTTCCGCCCTGCGGGGCGCCCCCAAGCGTCCACCTCGCGGTCAGGGCATCCCCCGTTGGGGACAACGTATAGGTTGCCGGTTGCGGCAGCGAGACTCCCGCCGCGTACGCCCTGCCCTGAGGGGTACCCCCTGGCGTCGAGGGGGACGCTTCGCCCTGAGGGGCGGTCCCCGGTGAGACCTTCTCGCTTGGGCGTACCCCGCGGGGTAGGGCTCCCCCCGCAGGGGGTGAGGGGCGTCCCCAGGCGAGTACCAGACGCTTGGGCGCCCCCCGTAGGGGGAAACCTGTAGAGCTTTCACGGTGCACCTCTTGGGCTCGGACGGAGCCTTCAGGCGCCAACGTAGAGCGATGGCTCATGCGTTGCCTGAGAAGCCGCCGGGCTTGTAGCCCGTGCGGAGTGTCACAGAGACGACATGATGGACAAACTATGGGATATATCCCATTCTGGCGCAACCGCTGTCGGCACCTCAGCGAAGATGATGAGCGTCATGGGTGGAATAGTGACGTGATGATCTCTATCGCTTGCATTCATTTGATGCTGTGTCAATTGCGTCCTAATGCGGACATGCCGATTCCGTACAAAGATAAGCGGCTTCCCGAATCGATGGACCTGACTCTGAAACAGGCGTCTTAAAAAAATAACTTGAACATTTAGTTACCATAATTATTTAACGTAGTGAATGCGCAATCAGTTCAGGTTTGAAATGGTTGTACGAAAAAACGACAACTTCTCTCGGCTGCCGCCGGTTTCGGGCACAGCCCCCTCAGGTGGTATGGTGGTACAACACCCCAAAGACCACGTGGGAGGAGCCATGGCGGCAGAAACTCAGACGGACGTTCAGCA
Organism: Ardenticatenaceae bacterium; assembly: GCA_027493995.1. Taxonomy (GTDB): domain Bacteria; phylum Chloroflexota; class Anaerolineae; order Ardenticatenales; family Ardenticatenaceae; genus DOUV01. Next base: position 5,140,137 of record JAOSJS010000001.1, read on the forward strand.
TACCGACCACGCCCTGGTGGTCGGACTGGGTATGTTTGGGCAGCAGATCGGACTGTTCGAAGCCCTGGATCGGGTGCGCTTTCCTGGGCGCGTCTATAAGGGCGCCTCGCAACGCAAGCTGCGTGAACTGTTGGCGGCGTTGGCTGCCGGCTATCGCAATCTGCAGGATATCGATCTGGCGGCTGATGCGATTCGGGATGATCCGTTGGTCATCGCGACGTGGGACCCGCGAGGATTTGCCCACTATAGCGGGGTCAGCCGAGCCATGCAACGCGCCGATGCCACGACGGTTTATGACCTTCAGGCGGAGTTGGAACGCATATCGGCTCCCTTCCTGGCCTGTGACGTGGAAGAGGCCTTGGCGACGGGCGGCCCGTTGCGGCTGGAAGGGGATACGACTGGCTTGGCGACGACCGCCGATATGCCAGGCGTCGCGCCAGGGCTGATTGAAGGGCGGTTGCAGCCGGGATTTCAGATGGCCAGCCTTTCGTTGCGTACGCCACACTACCGAGTGGTTCTGAGTAGCGCGCATTTCAATGGGAAGACCGTCGCGTGTCAGACCCTGGAAACGCTCCTGGCTCTCGCCGAACGGCGAGTGGGTCGGCCGCGACGCCGCGTGGAACTGCTCTATCCCCTGCGGGAGCAATGCCAGCAGGCAATCGCCCAGTGGCGTGCCAAAATGGACCGCGCCCAAGGCCGCGCTCAAGCGGCCGAAGAGCGGGAGTGGGAATTGCACTTCCTGATCCGCCAAACCCAACAGGAAGTCGGGCGCCTGGAACTGGATGACGTCAGGCGCCAGGGGCGTCCCTATTCTCGCGTGGCACAAGCGCGACGGCACCTGAAGACCTATCAACGGTGGCAGGCCTCGGCCCGCCAGCGACGAGGAAAAGCCGAGCAGCAGGTTCAGCCGCTGCTGGAGCGGGTTCAGGCGGTCGAGGACCGTCTTCAGGCGCTGGACGCGCGGATCGCCCGGTATGAGGAGGACAACCGCACCAATCCGCAGCCGCTGGAGGTCATTTTCAGCCAGGATGGTGGGTTTGGGACGCCGGAGAATGTGGCTTTGCTGACCGAACTGGGCTACGGCGTGGCAACCAAAGGGCACGGCCGCACCGCCACGCCCCAACTCAAACGCGATGTCACGCCCCAAACGGTTTGGGAGGACGTCAACGCCATCACCCAAGCCACGGAAGGCACACGCACCCAGTTTGGCGGCTGTCCCTATCCCGTCCGCCTGATCCTGACCCGGCAGCAGCGGGGCGAGCGGGTGCGCTACAGTACCTTGATCGTCTCGCCGCCGGACGCGACGTGGGGACAAACGGCCACCTTGGCCCGTTACAAGCTGGGGACAGCCGAGAGTGTGCAGTTCTACAATCGTCGTCAGGATATCGAGGCGGGCATCAAGGAGTTCAAAGGGGTCTTCCACTTGGGCCATATGCGCTTTTTCTCGTCGGAAGCGGTTCAGATTCAGGAGCAACTGATCACCTTCTTACCGAACTTCACCCGTTGGGCGATTCGATACTACTTTTGCCCCAATGCCATTCATCTTCCCAGCCGGGCTGATCGCGGGCTGGACCAACTCAAAGACGTGGTGCGAGTCGCCATGCACAGTGGGGCAGAGGCGCACCATGGCACCAACGGTTGTATCCTCACGTTCGCGCCCAAAGGCGCCTTTGGTGGATTGATCATTGACCTGCGCCAGCCACTCCCTTTCCAGCTGCCACTGCCGCTGTTCACAAAGTTGCCGTTTTTCGAGTCAACTATATCAAATGCGCCCTGATTGCGCATTCACTACGCTATGCCTTATCTCACCCACTCTGAAGGCACCCACCCAGAGCGCCCGGTGTGCTCTCCCTCCAAAATCCTGACCTTTGTCGCGGAATAGAGAAACCCACCGTGGTCGAGAATGAGTACCCTGGTGCCGTTGGGAACAGGAAATATCCGGCCGGTCGCGATCAATTCTCTCAGTCCGTAAGTATCATCCCTCACTGCGGCGTCGCCGTATTCCTCATACGCCTGCCTATCACGAGCGACCCAGGTCCATTTGCCGCCCGCCTGGAGCCGAGCCTCTGAACCAGTGGAGCCTGCGGTCTTATCATTGCCAGTGTCATAATTGAGTCCGCCCAGCCAACAAAGGAGGCCTAATACTGAAAGAAGACCCACAAAAAATACTACTCTTAGGCTGTATCTGGTGCTATATCCTCTATCACGCTGAATCCCTCGGGCCTCGTTGAGATTTCTTGATGCTTCAACATTTCGCGCCCCTTTGAGATAAGCTTTAGTAAAGTCGGCGCCGGTCAGATTGGCTCCTTTCAAGTCGGCTCCTTCTAACCGTGCCCTGCGTAGCACTGCACGGACTAACTCAGCATTACCGAGATTAGCGTTTTCCGCGTTGCTACCATTCAGGTGCGTCTCATTCAATCGAGCCTCTTCCAGATTGGCTCCACTTAGGTTTGTCGCGTTCAAGTTGGCCTGGCTGAGGTTGGCCCGGCTGAGGTTTGCGCTACTGAGGCAGGCATAGACTAAGTTGGCTCGATCCAGTTGCGCGGCGATTACCCGGGCCCCGGTGAGGTTCGCTCTCTGTAGGTTACCCCAGTGAGCCTGGCACCACGCAAATCCGCCCCCGCCAAGTTACAGTCCCTCAGGTTACTTCCACTGAGGTTGGTCGAACTCAAATTGGCTCCACTCAGGTTGACCTTACGAAAATCCAACCCTTGCAGATCCATCCCACTCAGATTCTTGCTGCTGAGATTCCGACTTGTCCTCAGGATCAGATTCAACTGGTCGATGGTCAACCGTTCGGAAGGCAAGTCGCCAGAGGAAGCAGTAATCGATGGGTGTATTGTGGTTGGTGCCGAATCTGATGAAGGAGATGCTGACATCTCTTCGGCACCCTGTAACCAGGGAGGAAGGGGTGAGGCGTCAAGGTACGACAGGCCGATAGCAGCAGCCGGGTGATCAGGAACGAGGGCGAGGGCACGCTCATAGCACTCACGGGCCTTGTCACGATCGCCCTCCGCAGCCATGACGTTACCCAACACGGTCCAGGCATCAGCATCGCGTGGATTGGCACGAACGGCAGCCATGGCGTCCTTTCGATTCATGGCCGGCTCCTTTACCTGAGAACCTCGTGCCCCTCAAAACTACCCGATGTTATCTCTCATTGCAATGGTCCTACAGTCATTTCTTTTGCAAAGTGTGGAGCGCGCCGATATGACCTCGCTCCTTGTTCGGGCCTGGAACAGTTTTTCTCTCATCCCCTCTGCACTGGTGGGGCATTATTGCCTCGTGCTGCTTCACAAAACTGGCTCTGAGGCTGGAACAAATTCCGGGGCGGGTGGGACGAAATAATCGAAGTCACGGCGGACCGTATGATTAAAAACGCAAGCGGGGCTGAGGGCACGACCGGAGGCCGGCATCTTCCTCAAGCCAGCCTCGACTCCCCAGACTTGCCAAAATCACGATCTCCAAGTATAAATGTGTGAGTCCTCACCAACCATTATTTATCTCTCGCAAGGTATCCGTCCCTTGGCACACCTCGACAAAGACGGGCGCCGCCGGCAAATCCTGGACGCCGCCCGAGACGCCATCGCCGAGAAAGGCCTGGCCCACGTCACCGTCGGCGACGTTGCCCGGCGCGCCGGGTTGAGCGCTGGCGCCCTCTACCGCTACTTCGGCGGCAAGGATGAGTTGTTCTCGCACGTGCTCGGCGAGGAGGTCTCGTTCACGCAACAGACCGCCGACCGCCGCAGGCGCGAGATCCTGGACGCGGCGCTGCGTTTGTTCTCCGAGAAGGGCTTCCGCGAGACAACGATGGCGGCCCTGGCCCAGGCCGTGGGGCTCTCCGAGGCGGCGCTGTATCGCTACTTCCCAGGCAAGGACGACATTTTCACTGCCCTGGTCCAGGAGCGGACTAGCGCCCTCTCCCTCGTGGGTGACTTCGCCGCCGGCCAGGCGGACACCGTCGACGTGGAGGCCGAACTGCGCCGCGTGGCTCTGAGCGTGATCGAGGCTTTCAGTGAGCACCCCGACGTCATGCGTCTGATCTTCACCGAGGGCTTGAAGTATCAGCCCACCGCGGCGGTCTGCTACGAACAACTCTTTGCGCCCAGCGCGGAGGCCCTCCAGACCTACCTGGACCGCCTGGTCGGACAAGGCGTGCTCGCCCCTGTCGATACGGGGATCGCCGCCCGCGGGTTCCTGGGCATGTTCGCATTCTTTATGTTGGTGTCGCAGCTCTTTCTCGGCCAGGTCGGCCAGCCTAGCCTCTTTCAGCAAGAGTCCATCGCCACGGAGTTGGTGAGGGTATTTCTCGACGGCGCGCGCCCGCGGGAGGTCAGCACCGGGAATCTGTCCTGAAACCGCGCCCTCATCCCGTGACTTCTCAAGAAGTGGGGGCAGAGGGGGTTGGGCACGCGGCTCCGCCGCGCGCAAAGTGCTGTCGTTGGGCAAAACCCCCTTGTCCCCGGATTATGTGGCTGCTGTCAGGCCGCAGGAGGTCCGGCGAAGCGCGAGAGCCGGAAGTCGTGCAGCGGAAGGGACGGCTCGCCGTCCACGATCAGCTCGCTGATCAGCTTGCCGACGATGGGGCCGAGGCAGAAGCCGTGGCCGCTGAAACCGGCCGCCAGAATGTAACCCTCGACACCAGTAGCCGGATCGATGATGGGGATCTTGTCGGGGGTCATCGCCAGAGTGCCGGCCCACATCCGCAGGAAGTTCACTCCGCGCAGCGCCGGGATCATCGGCGCCGCGCCGCGCGCCAGTTCTGCCAGCACCTCCGCCGGTGCGGTCTGGTCGAAGGTGCGATCCGGTGAGCCGACCCGACCGACGTGAACGTGCCCCTCCTGGGCTTGCCTGGCATAGACGTTCAGGTCGTGGGTTGAGACGAACTCGGTGAAGAAGGGGGCCAGGCGCTGGGTCACGCCGATGATGGAGCGCCTGGGCTCGATAGGCACGTGGATTCCTAGTGAGGCGCTGAGGTGGGGGGTCCACGGTCCCCCGGCGTGGATCACGCGGGGCGCCTCGACGACGACCTCGCCCTCCTTGCTCCGACCGGTGACATGCGTCACGCGACCAGCCTGGATGCCAATATCCACGACCTCGGTGTGGGTCAGGAGGGTGACGCCGGCCTGTTGGCAGGCCCAGCCAAAGGCCCTGGACGTCAGGATGGGATTGGCGTTGCCGTCCGTTGGACAATACTTGGCCCCGATGAAGACATCGCCCAGGTAGGGGGCCCGCCGGCGCAGGTCATCGCGGTCCCAGATCTCGACGACCAGGCCGTCGGCGAGTTCTTCCTCGCCCTCCTTCCGGAGAGCCGCCATGCGCTCTTCGGTGGCGGCCATGCGGATGTTCCCACCCTGGACGTACTCGATGTCGAAGCCGAGCGCCGCCGGGAGTCCTTCCCATAACTTGATGCTGGCGATCGCGAGCGGGCGCTCCCGGCGGTCCCGGCACTGGGCCCGGACGCCGCCAGCGTTGCGCCCAGAGGCCTCGCCGCCAATGACCGACTTCTCGAGCACCACCACCTTCAGGCCGCGGCGCGCGAGATAGCAGGCGCTGGCGCAGCCGACGATCCCACCGCCGATCACAGCGACATCGGCCCCCATTTTGCGTTGTCCGGTCATGGCTGTACCCCCTCTTGCCGGCTGCTTACGGGACCATCGGCCCACGAGTGGGCGAGCGCCTCAACGGGGACGGGGAAGATGGGGGACGGGGCCGGAAGAGCCCGACCTCGGCGACTGATCGTCCGGTTTCCCGGGCAACGCAGTGGGCGACCAGGTGGCTGCACATCCGGCCCTGGCAGTTACCCATGCCACACCGCGTGATCGCCTTCACCTCGCCGGTCGAGTCCGCTCCCCGGGCGACCGCCCGGCGGACCTCCGCCTGGGTGACTTCCTCACAGCGACAGAGGATCGTGTCGTCCCGGCTCAACTCGTACAGCCCGGGGCCAGGGGTGAACAGGGCGGCGTACATCTGCTGAAAGCGTCGCTCGCGGGCCAGAGGCGGGGCAAGCTGTTGGATCGCCGTTTCGGCCGCGGCGGCGCCGTGCCCGGCCCCGGCAGCCGCCGCGATCCCGGCGATCCGCCCTTCCACCATCGCCAGCGCTGCCCCCCCGATGCCGGCCCCGTCGCCGACGGCGTAGACGCCGGGCACGCTGGTCTGCATGCGGGCGTCGCGCACGGGGACCTCACCACCCAGGTCGGGTCGCCATTCCTGCCAGGCTCCAACAAGGCGGGAGAGAGTGTTGAGCGGGATAAATCCGTAGCCCAGGCAGACGGTGTCGCAGGCGAGCGTCTCTTCGCTGCCGGAGATGGGGCGCCACTGTTCGTCCAGACGGGCAATGGTGGCCCGTTCCACCTGCTCCCGGCCCTCAGCGGCGACGATGCCCCAGCCATTCCGCAGCGGGACGTGATGGCGCCGGAGGGTCACCGAACTGCGCAGCCCCTCGTCCAGGCGCTCCCACTGGCCCCACAGGGCAGCGGCATGGCGCAGGCCGTCGCGCAACAGGCGCGAGCCCTCCAGCACGCCCACGACTTCGACCCCCGCCCGGACCAGGTCCGCCGCGACAACAAGCTGCAAAGGTCCCGTCCCGGCCAACAGGACGCGCGTGCCGGGCGACACCCCCTGCTCTTTGAGCAGGGTCTGGGCGGCGCCGGCCGTGATGACGCCGGGGAGGGTCCAGCTGGGGAAAGCGACCGGTCGGTCGTGCGCCCCGGTCGCTAAAATCAACGCCTGGGCCTCGATCTTAAGGAGTGCGGCTGCTTGCTGCGCGGTGTGCAACGCCAGGCGCAGCGGGTTCCCTTCGACGAGACCCCAGACGACGGTGTTGAGCAGGAGTTGGGCGCCAGCGGCGGCGGCTTGCTCCCACAGGGCTTGCCCCTGGCGCTGGCGCGCGGACGATTCGCGGCCACGCGGTGTCACCGGCTGGCGGAAGTATTGGCCACCGGGATGGCGGTGACTCTCGATCAGGGCCACCCGGGCGCCAGCCTGGGCCGCCGCCTGGGCGGCGCTCAGCCCGCCCGGGCCCGCGCCAACGACAGCCACGTCTACGCGTTCGATCATGGATCTACCTCTGATGGGACGAAAGATCAGGAATTGAGGGTGAGAGTTGTTCGTCCAGGTTCGTTTCCACGACCATCCCCTCGGCTACGACAGTCAGGCAGGCGCGTACGTTGGGCGTCCCGTTGGCCGTCACCAGGCAGTCGAAGCAGAGGCCGATACCGCAAAAGAGGCCACGCGGCCGGCCACGCCGGGTGTGACGCCAGGATCGGCGGCCGGCGGCCAGCAGCGCGCCGGCAATTGTCTGGCCGGCGAGGGCGGGCAAGGGCGCACCATCCACCGTGATCGTGACAGTGTGGCCGCGCGGAGAGTCGGGGGCGGCCCCTCGATGAGTCATGGTTTCGGTCTCCTCGTGCAAAATGACAGGGTTCTTTCCGAGGCTGGATCGGTTGTCTGGAGAAGCAGCGTGATGCCTGAGACCTGTTACGTGATACGTGATGCGTGAGGGAGGGCAGCCACGCATGACGCATCACGTATTACGAAGAGAGTTTCGCAACGACGTCACCATCGGGTGGGTGCCGCCAGCGCGACAGCATCGCGCTGGCGATGGCCCGGTGGCAATCGTCGCCGCGCGGATCGATGTGTCGGACGCCCCCACTTTCGATCAACGTGCGGAAAATCGGTAGGATCTTGCGACCGTAGCGTTGCATGCACGCCCGCGGGTGGATGCCGGGCCACGAGTAGCACGAGACCGAGGTGCGGCGGTGGGTCGTATCGATCCAGGCCGGAATGGCATCGAAGGCCGGGTCGTCGGGAGCGAAGACGTACTGATCCAGGTTGCCGTGGGGCACGCCCTCGATCGCTTTCACCGTGCGCGGCTCGCTGCTGCAGTTGTAGGGATCGGCGGCCAGATCGAGCAACACGGCGTGTTGTGGCATGGGGCCGATCCATTCGTTGGGAATCACCGCCTGGCTGGCATCCGGCCGTTGAGTGGCGTCGATGAGGAGGTCTGTGCGTGCCAGGATCTCCAGCATGGCGTCTCGAACGCGGGTCACATCGTAATCGACCACGGTGAGTTGGACGCCGGGAATGCCCGCAGATGCCATCCGCTTCCACACCGCCTGGTCGCCGTAGCGAGTGGCTGCCGGCACGACGTGCGTGCCCAGGGCGCCGGCCCCCAGTAAGGTCGCCTGGATCGGCCGGCGCTCCGGGCTCTCAAATCCCGGTAGCGGGTACTGGGTGCGGAGCACCTGAAAGGCGACCTCGACCCCGTTCCATGCAACGGCGCGGAGGTTTTCTACCAGCCTCCGGCCCTGTTCGTCCCGCAGCCCGTCGAGCGAGATGGCCTCAACGCCCAGCGAGCGCAGGAATGCCACCCGCTGAGGACGAGTGGGGTAGTGCAGCATGGCGATCAGGCAGGCGCCGGGACGCAAACGGCGCAGGTGGTCATCGCTGGGGCAACGCAGCACGAGCACGGCGTCCTGTTGATACACCTCCTCGTGGGAGGCGAAGCGGGCGGAGGGAGCAACCCGGCGGTACGCCTCCTCGCTCAACGCCATGCCCGAACCGTAGCCATGCTCTAAAACGGCATCAGCACCGAGTTCTCCCAATCCGGCGACAAACTCAGGGAGAAAATCGCGCCGTTCTCCGGCCTCCGCGTGGATTCGCGGCAGGCCAATACTCACCTTGTATGCCATGTACTCTCGCTCGATCCTCCACCGCGCCTCTGGCTGCTTCCGCACGGTCTCGCTGTCACCTGTCCACTGCTAGCGGTTCGTGGCAGCGGTGCCTTGCGGCGACGGGCCGTCGATGGCAAGAAACCGACCGAATCGGCGGGCGCTGATAACGTTGGCGTGACTGGCCTCACATCGATCAGGGGTGAAATGTGTGCTGAGGCGGATGACGGGCGGGCGAGCGTCGCCGATCCGGTCCAGGACGCAGCGGGTCGATAGCCGCAGCCCCCGATCAGGCAACCTGCGGGGGGAAGCTGGCAAATGCAAGAGACCAACTGGCTTGTGGCGACCATAGGTGCTTCCGCGGGAACGGGGCTCGCGCTAATCCTGGAGCCGGGGATCGAACACGTCGCGCAGGCCATCGCCCAGCAGGTTGAACGCCAGAACGGTGATCAGAATGGCCAGTCCCGGAAAAACGGAGAGCCAGGGGGCGTTGATCAGGTTGGGTGCCCCGTCCCGGATCATGTTTCCCCAGGTCGGTGTGGGCGGGGAGACACCCAGCCCGATGAAGCTCAGGTTGGCCTCGACGCGGATGGCGGAGGCGGTCCAGAGGCTGGCGAGCACGATGATCTCGCCCAGAACGTTGGGCAGGATGTGAAGGCGCAGAATTCTGAGTCTGCCGGCGCCGACGCAACGGGCGGCCTCCACGAACTCTTGCCGCTTGAGGGCGAGCGCCGCGCCGTGCACCACCCTGGCGAAGGCCGGGGAGAGCATCAGGCCGATCGCCAGGATCATCTTGAAGAGTCCCGGGCCGAGCACAGCCAACACGGTCAGCCCGAGCAGCAAGCTCGGGAAGGCCATCAGGATGTCCACACTGCGCATGATCAGGTGCTCGAGGCGGCCCCCACTGTAGCCGGCCACCAACCCCATAGCCGTGCCGACGCTGCCGCCCAACAGCACCGAAAACAGACCCACCACGAGCGAGACCTGACCCGCGTAGATCACACGGGAGAGGACGTCGCGCCCGAATGTATCGTACCCCAGAACGTGAGTGCTATCCGGCGGCTGGAGCCGGACCCTGGCACTCTGTTCGAGCGGGTCATGGGGTGCAACAAGTGGAGCCGCCGCCGATAGAACCACGATGAGGATCACCAGAATGAGCCCGACCACGGCAGCGCGGTTGCGCAAGAAGGTTCTCAGCATCCTCCGGCGCTGGCTGGTGAGGCGAGGCATGGCCTTTCCATTGCTCGGAAGGGTGACTTCAACGCTGTTCTCAGGAACGTCACCACTCCCTGGAACACGACGGACTGTCCGGCTATCCATGAGCACTTGCCCTCGGGGGTGAGGTTTCAACCACGGTCTGGCGTTGGAAGGCAAACACCTGATCATTCTGTCGACCTTGAGTGCCTCCGACTTCCCCCGCCTTTCAGTGATGGTCCACCCGCTCTCGCACCGGGATGGTGCGAAATTCCCGCACCAGCTCGATGAGCCGTTCGACAGTGGCCTCGAAGAGTTGTTGGCCAAACTCGGCTGTGGCGACGGTTGGATCGCCGCACACGCCCGACTCCGACATACGCGACCACCAGTCATTCCAGGTGATTGCGCTAGGCTCGGGGTAGTCCCAATTGAAGTATTTCAGCTTGAGCTGCCCGATTTCCTTGACGGCCTTGTCCATCTGCACCAGATCCGGCCGCAGATAAAGCATCATCGCGGTCTCGTACTCACAGGCGTGGGCGATACCGCCGGGGGCGGATCGCCGGCCCCGGCTGAGCGCCGGCTCGGACAGAGTCTTGTTCACCGCCGCGTTCGGGGCGATCGCGCCGCAGATTGCGCCCGTCGCCAGCACCGTCTTGCGCGCGGCCAAATCGGCGACCGGCCGGTTCGATCCGTGCCCGTTGACGATCAGGATGTGGGTGAAGCCGTGACGGGCGACGCTGATGGCCACGTCGGCCACGTAGTTGACCAGGTGATCCGGCGCGACGGAGACAGTGCCCGGGAAGTCCATATGGTGCTCGTCCAGGCCGTAGGAGACGGCAGGCATGACCAGCACGTCTTCCGGCGAGCGCCGGGCCGCCGCGTGGCAGATGGCTTCGACGATCACGTTGTCGGTGTTCAGCGGCAGGTGATAGCCGTGATCCTCGACCGCTCCGAAGGGAAGCAGGACGGCCCGCCGAGCGGCAATCGCCGCGCGCATCTCCGGCCACGTCAGTTCGTCATAGCGGTATTTGACCTGACTATTCGTCATGCTCCGGTCTCCCGCCCCCGGCATTTCGTCCAGCCGTCTCGGCCTGTCGACACTGGAGTAGCGTTCTCCCGAGTTCCCACATGCGCCAGATCCACCTGGAACAGCGGTCAAGACGTCGCCGGAGGCGCGTGATCGGAGACGTCCGAAGTCTGCCGAGACTTCGAAAGTCGGACGCCTTGACTGGCGCGCGAGAACATCGGTCACGTCGTCGTTGCACGAGTGGAACCATGGTTCGCAGGAACCGCGTGAGCGGGCGCAAGCGCGTTGTCGGGGCGCACGGCCGTGCGCCCCTCCTGTAGCGGTCTTGGGCGCGCTGTCGGGGCGCACGGCCGTGCGCCCCTACTCGGCGATGCCTTGACCGGCGCTCTAGTGTCTCACTCTGGGATCGGCCAGCCCGTAGAGCAGGTCGGCCCCCAGGTTGATGACGACGACAAAAGCGGTGTAGATGACCATGATGGACTGCAGGGCGGTGTAATCACGCTGCAGGATCGCGCCGACCATCAGCTTGCCCAGGCCCGGCCGGGCGAAGACGATCTCGGTGGTCACGGAGTCGCCGATGAGGCTGACGGCCCAGATCCCGGTGAGGGAGACAATGGGAACCAGGGCAGAGCGCAGGGCGTGGCGCAGCAAGACAACTCGCTCCTGCAACCCTTTGGCCCGGGCGGTCCTGACATAGTCCTGGCTGAGGACGTTGAGCATTGCCGAGCGCGCCAGCCGGGCCACCGACGCCGTCATCACCAGGCCCAACGTCAGGGCCGGCAAGATCAGGTGGCTGATATTGTCCTTCGGATTATCCAGTTCGCCACCACCAACTGCGGGCAGCAGCTTCAGCTGAATGGCCACGAGCAGGATCAGTAAGATCCCAAGGTAAAAGGCCGGAACCGAAAGGCCGGCCAGCGACAGGACCCGGCCGACATAATCTGGGAGGCGGTTTCGATTGGCCGCGGTGTAGACGCCAACAGGGATGCCCAGGACGATGCCGATCAGGATTGCCAGGGAGGTCAGCTCGAGGGTGTAGGGGAGGACATGCGCGATCTGCTCACTGACCGGTTTGCCCGTGATCAGGGAGTCGCCCAGATCGCCGTGCGCCAGATCACCGAGAAAGCGGGCGTATTGCACCACCAGCGGTCTGTTGAGTCCCATCCGCTCGCGCAGCGCCTCGACAGCTTCCTTTGAGGCATAGTCGCCCAGGGCGGCGGTGGCCGGATCACCCGGAATGACGCGCACGACGAAAAAGACGATGGTCAGAACGCCTACAAAGACCGGGATCGAGAACAGGAGTCGTTGCGCGACATAACGGAGCATAGTCTTCCACCACTCAGAAGATGAAAGGCCAAAGGCGGCGGACGTACAGTGCGTGCCCGTCGCCCCTGGCCCACGATTGGCGTTCGACTACTTCAGGAAGTGAGTCGTCTCGTCAACGCCGGGGTAGAGAGCCAGCACGGACTTCAGCTCGTGTCCGAAGTCGACGTTGGTGGAGCGAGCATAGACCTGGCTCTGATACTGGATTGGGTAAGCGACCATGTCTTCCAGGATCTTGATCTGCGCCTCCTTCCAGAGAGCGACCTGCTTCTCCGGATCGGACTCGGCCCGGGCCTGCTCGATCAAGGCGTCGATCTTGTCGTAGTGGGAGAAGTTCGTGTCGGGCTTGGCGCCGGTGACGACGATCGAGTCGGAGTGGAAGAAGCGGGTCAGGAAGATGTCGGCGTTGGGCCGCCAGGCGATGTAGATCACCAGGGGGTTGGAGTCATTGCGAATGGTGCTGTGCATGGTCGAGTGGTCGACGACCTGGAGGTCGATCTTGATCCCGATCTTGGCAAGCTGGGCCTGCATGGACTCGTACAGGACCTTGTAGCCGGTCATCTCTGAAGTGACCATCTGCAAGGAGAAGCCATCGGGGAAGCCGGCATCGGCCAGCAGTTTCCTGGCCTTCTCCAGATCGGTCTTGTATTCCAGACCTTGGGCCGCCACCTCTTCCTGGGTGAGACCTCCGGGCAGGAATTGTGCCGGGACCGGCGAGTAGACCTTCCCGCCAACAGACTCTCCGACGAGGGCCAGGAATTCATCTCGATCCAGGGCGTAGGCGATGGCCTGGCGCACTTCGAGCTTGTCCAGCGGGGGGATATTGGTGTTGAAGTGGAGGACCGCCACCTCACCGGGGCCGAAGACATCGACCTTGACGTCAGGAACGCCCTGCATCTTCTCGACCCAGATCTGGTCGGGGGCGCCATTGATCACATCCAACTCGCCCCCGCGGAGACCGAGTTCAACGCTGTTGAGGTCGGCAATGTAGCGAAAGTCAACTCCATCCAGTTGCGGCTTGCCGCGGAAGTAGGCGTCGTTTGCGACTAACTCCACCTTTTCCTGGGCATCGTAGCTCTTGAACATGAAGGGGCCGGTGCCGACAGGATGGGTCTTCAGACCGTCGGGGCCCAACTTCTCGGCGGCCTGCTTGCAGACGATGAAGCCGCCGGAGTAGTTGGCTACCTTCGGGTAGAATAGCACCTTGGAGAGCGGCTGCTCCAGGGTGATCTTCACGGTGTAAGGATCGACGGTCTCGAAGCTCATCCCGGTATACTCGCCAGCGTAGGCCGAGGTGTCCGTGGTGGCGGCCTTGTTCAGCGAGTAGACGACATCTTCACTCGTCAGCTCGTAGGAGGGCACATCGGCGGTCGGATGGCACATGACCCCCTGACGGAGAGCGAAGGTCCAGACCTGCTTGCCATCGACCATCTCCGGCTCGGGGAGGCTCGTCGCCAGATCGGGCTCGAAGACCGAGCTGTCGCCCGGCTTGTAGCGGATCAGGCCATTGAAGACCATGTCTACCAGCGCGCGGTCCTGCGTGGTGGTTGCAAAGTGGGGGTCCAGGCTCGCGATGTCGGCGGCCCGGATCCCCATCCGGAGGATACCGCCGGAGCGCTCGGCGGCCGGAGCAGTTGTCGGCTGTGGCTCAGCAGTCGGCGGTGCTTCGGTCGCTGCGGGAGCAGCGGGGGCGGGAGCCTCTGTCGGTGCGGGAGGCGCGGGGGCCTCCGTCGGGGCTGCTGGGGCGGACGTTGGCGCGGGCGCCGGGGGTGGGGTGGCGGCCTGCCCGCAGGCGCTGAGAACCCCTGCGGCGACAATAACCAGGATAGCCACCAACGAGAGTTTCATCCTCATCTTTCTTCTCCTTTTTGATTGAGGGACTGAGGCCGGTAGAGCTGTGATAACGGGGGAGGGAGAGAGTTGAGCCGGCTTTCTCGTGCCTTCAGGATCACCGTCTGAAGGCTTCGTGGTTCGTGCGTGCCAGCGACGAGACAACTACCGCAAGGTCAGCTTCTTGAGACCTGTAAACCTTCTTGAGAGCTGTAAGGATAAACTTGAGGCCACCGCTATGAGGAAAATCCTGGGCCATTCTACAAGACATCCCTATTCCGTGCAACCAGCCTGCACTTTATGCGCACATCTCACCTTTCGCCGGAATCCGCCCAAAATGTTCGTCTCCTGCGGTGCCCTCAAAAAAAAGCGGAAGACATCCCCGCCATTTCTGAGCGCCTTCGTGGTGCGCCAGTCATTCCCCCCACAACAGCAGGAGGTGCTGGCCGGTGGGGTCAGCCGTCGCGGCGACCATTAGGCAGAAGGGTGCAGCAGGGGACCACAGGGAGGAGCATCGCCCGCGCGCCGATGTTTGAGGAGCGCTGGCGAGCTGCAGAGCTGCGCAACCGCGCGCGCGTTTCCGCTCGAGAGAACGATCAAGCCGCCGCGGCCGTGGGCTGGCGGGACGCCGGCGCTCCTAGAGCGCCGGTCACGTCCTCAGACTTCCGAAGTCTGGTCGGGACCGTGCTGGCCCACAGCGCGCGCCGACGACGGTGACAGAGGCGGGCACCGGCTGCGAACCAGACTTCGGAAGTCTTTGCCCGCCCCCCGCGGGATGACGTGACCGGTGCTCTAGCAACCCAGCCCCACGATAAGCGCCCGGCTCGGCCATTGACATCGCGGGGCTCTGACCGTACACTGCCTTGTCAGACGGCCTGAAGGTTCACTTGACGCATCTCCTCAGCCGCTCCCGGCGGATCGCCAGATCCGCCGGCTGAGCTGGTGAGACCAGCCCTGTGCGTCACCCCATTGGCCTGGATTTGGCAATCCAGGCCGAGCAGTTGAGGCGTTGCGGCTTGGCGTGGCGATTTCGTCGCGGCATTGGCCTGGATTTGGCAATCCAGGCCGAGCGGTTGAGGCGTTGTGACTGGGCGCCGCGGTTGCGTCACCCCATTGGCCTGGATTTGGCAATCCAGGCCGAGCAGGATGTGGGGATCCAGGCCGGGGCGCAGGGCCAGCCCGCGTGCCGGGGACCCTCCTACCTTCCCGACCGCCAGGCGGCGCTCGCTGGGCGGGCGATCGCGATGGAGGGGCGGCGCGGGCGGACGGCGTCCGCCCCTACAGCAGCCATTCGCCACGAGGATCCTGGAAGCCGTGGTTTCTTTCTTGCGAAGTCCTGTAACGCGCCGCGTGCTGGAACTTGCCGGAGAGTAGACCAGGGCGGCTGAGCTTCTCCGTCAGGCCGGTGGGTCCTCGCGCGGGAAGCAGTGGATGGCTTCACCCTTATGGCTATCCCGATTCTGTCGAGCAAGTTCCGTGTGCCCGCCTACCCGGCTGTACTGCGGCGCGAGCGCCTCTTTGTGCGGCTGGACGAGGCGCTGGCCGCGCCCCTGGTGCTGGTCTGTGCCGACGCGGGCTACGGCAAGAGCACGCTGGTCACTACCTACCTGGCCGAGCGCAAGCGGGCCGCTCTCTGGCTGCGTCTCGACGAACTGGATCGCGACCTCGATGTGCTCTTCGCGCACCTCTGCGCGGGCCTGGCGGAGTGTTTGAGTGCCTGCCGGCCCCGCCTCGCCGCCCTCGCTGCCCGGCTGGGCCAACATCATCGGTCGCCGCCTGGGCTGGCGGCCGGTCTGGCTGCCGCCCTGGATCCGCCACCACACGACCCTCTCTTGATCGTGCTGGATGACTTCGAGATGGTGCAAGAGACACCCGAGGTCGCCAACGCGCTGTACCATCTCACCCTCCTTCTCCCAGAACGAATTCGGATTCTTATCCTGAGCCGCACCCTCCCTACGGGCCTGCCCCTCGCTCGGCTGAGCCTGGACGGATACCTGGCTGAGATCACCCGCTCCGACCTGGCGTTCACCGGCGAAGAGATCGAGCAGCTCTTTGCGGATGTATACGGGGTGAGACTGACCTTTGGTGAGGAGCAGGTTCTCTACGAGCAGTGCGAGGGGTGGCCGGCCGGGCTCCGCCTGGTCTGGGAGGCGCTGCGCCGCACCTCTGGCCCAGATCGGGAAAACTTCTGGGCGGACCTGGCGCGCACGCCCGATGTCTTCCGTTACCTCTGGACGGAGGCGTTGGCAGGCCAGCCGGCCGCCACGCAGGAATTTCTCCTGCGCACGTCGGTGCTGGCCTCGCTCGAAGCGCCGATCAGTGATGCCCTGCTTGGCATTTCCCACTCCGCCCGGCTTCTGGATCAACTCGCCCGCGCCCAGCTCTTCACCTATGCCGAGGGCTCGAGCCACCAGAGCTACCGCTACCACGCCTTGTTCCATAGCTTTCTGCGGCACGAGCTCGAGGAGCGCGAGGGTGCGACCGTCCTGCGCGACCTGCACCGGCGGGCCGCCGAGCTGTACGAGGGGCGCGGCCGCTACAACCACGCCATCGGGCACTTCCTGGCCGCGCGGGACTACGTCCAGGCGTCCCGGATCATGGCGCAGGTCGTGGATGTCTATCCGCCGCGCACGTTTCTGCGCCTCTTCGATGGGTGGTTGGAGCAACACGCGCCGGATGCGCGCATGGCCTATCCCAGCATCTTTATCCGCCGGGTGCTCTCCCTGGAAACGTTGGCGCGGCTCACGCCGGCCCTGGAGGAGATGTTGGTCGCCGCCCAGGCTACGGGCGACCTGTTGCGCCAGGCCCATGCACACCATCGCCTGGCCAGCCTGCCCTTCTACCGCTGTGACATTGCGATGGCGCTCGACCACTACCGGCAGAGCGCCGAGCTTTTTCACAAGCTTCACGATCCTGCCATGGAGGCGTTGTCCCTGAGCCAGATGGGCCATCTGCACTGGATGGTCGGTGACGCGGCGCGCGGGCGGGCCCTCTGTGAGCAGTCACTGGTCCTATGCCACCGCCATCGCATGACGATGCCCCGCATGCATAGTCTGTGGGTTCTCGCCGAAATCGCCCTGGGAACAGGCGACCTGGAGCGAGCCGAGCGGTTGGCCCAGGAGGCCGTGCGGACCGGTGGCGAGCGCGAAGAACCAGGCGCGTACGCCTATGCCACGGGCGTGCTCGCGGCCATCGCCAGTGCGCGCGGCGAGCACAGCGCGGCCCTGCGCCTCGCCGAGCAGGCCCTCGAGTATGGCCGGACCTGTGGGGTCCGCCTGGACCACGGATGGGGGGTGCTCTGCGCGGGGAGTGCGGCGCTCCGGGCCGGGGACCTGGCGAGGGCACAAGCACTTCTGGAACGGGCGGCCGAACTGCTCGCCGGCTATGCCCAGCTCGAAGTGGCAGCGTCCGTGCGCCTGGCGGCGCTACATCTGCGTCGAGCTGAGCTCGAGGCCGCCCGGCAGCGGCTGGCGCGCGCGCTGGAGATCGTCCGGGCACGGAACCTCGACCACCTGTTGCTGCTCGAGTTGGCCGGCAATCCCGCGTTGCCGGCCTTCGCCCTGGAGAACGACCTCCACACTGACTACTTGCTGACCTTGCTTGGACGGCTGCCGGAGCCGGCCCTGGAGCCGATTCGGCGCCTGCTTGCGGAACCCGGCCAGCCTCGCCGCCGGGCGCTCATGGAGATCCTCACCACCACTGGCCTGATCACCCGGCAGCCCGTCGATCCCGGACCGCTTGCGGCTATCGATCTTCTCTGCCTGGAGTTTCAGACGCTGGGTCAGTTCAAAGCCCGCTATGCCGACACCGACTTGACGCCCGAGCTCAGCCGGCGCCGGAGTTGCCGCCGGTTGCTTTCTTTCCTCCTGGCGAACCGCCATCGTGCCATCCCGCGCGAGCAGATCATCGAGGCCCTCTGGCCCGGCATCAGGCCGGCAGCCGGCGCCAATCGCTTCAACGTCGCGCTCTCCTGGCTGCGGCGGATTCTTGAACCGGGGCTTACCTCGGGGAGTGACTCGCGGGCCATCGTGCGCGAGGAGGACCGCTACCGGCTGGTAACCGAGATCTGCCGCCTGGACGCCGACGAGTTTGTCCGGCTGGTGTCGCCGTTGGTGCACGGTCGCCAGCAGCGGCGGCTCACCGCGCACCAGGAGCAAGCCCTGGTCCACGCGACCGTGCTCTATCGTGGGGAGTTTCTGGAAGAGTATCCTCACGAAGAGTTCCTGGATGACGAGCGCGCCTGCCTGCATGAGATGCAGCGGCTGGCCCTCGTGCGCCTGGGCGACCACTATCGCTCGCGCCGGCAGGCTGGTCGAGCGCTGCCCTGCTTTCGGGCGGCCCTGGCACTCGATCCCTGCCGCGAGGAGGTGCATCGCCGCACGATCTTCGCCCACCTGGTGGCCGGTGACTGTGCCGCCGCCGTCCGTGCCTGGCAGGAGTGCGTCACCGTCCTCCACGGCGAGGTTGGGGTCGCGCCGGGACCAACGACCCAAGTTCTGGCTCGGCGCCTGTTGGGCGTGACGGGATCCTGAGCCCAGAAAGCCCCTATTAAGTCCCCAGAAAGCAGTTACTGCTATACAAATGCTTCATATCGACTCTCGCGCCTCCCGAGCCAACCGCAGCCTCGTAAGAGCCCTACAAGATTAGCCTGAGCCAGAGGGGCTCAGATTGCTGATGGTCGCGCAGAACGCCGAGATGGCCCTCACGATTGCTCGCCGCGCCTGCCTCCTGTGAACAGGATTCGAGCGCGACGATCGGCAGTTTCAGCAGTTGGTGACCGATTTCCTGCACACTTGATTGTCCCGGAAAGGAGGGCATCGCATGCAACCAACTGGAGAAGAACTCACCCGGCTCTATCGCTTGATGCTGCTCACGCGAAAAACTGAAGAGGCCGTGGATAGCCTCTTCACGGAGGGCAAGATTCGCGGGATGGGCCACTGGTCCACCGGCCAGGAGGCGGCCGGCGTGGGCGTGGCGGCCGCGCTACGCCCTGACGACTACCTCTTCCCGACCCACCGTGGGTGGCCCGAGTTTATCGGCAAGGGCATGCCGGCGGCCAACCTCGTCGCGGAGTTCGCGGGCAAGGCCACCGGCTATTCCAAGGGCAAGGGGGCCGTCCACATCTCGAGCGCCACGCACGGGATCGTCGGCCTGGTCGGCAGCCTGGGCTCCGATTTCCCGGTGGCGGTGGGAGCCGCGCTGTCCGCCACGATGCGCGGCACCGACCAGGTCTCCTGCGTCTCTTTCGGCGAGGGCACTGCGGCCCAGGCGGACTTCCACCCCGCCATGCACATCGCCATGCTCTGGAACCTGCCGGTGATCTTTGCCTGCGTCAACAATCAGTACACCGAGCTGCACCACTACCGTGAGGTCACTCACCTGGACAACACCCTCGACCTGGCCCGCGGCTACCACATGAACGCTCTCATGGTCGAGGACGGCAACGACGTGGCCGCCGTCCACGGTGCGATGAGTGAGGCCGTCGCCCGAGCGCGTGCGGGCGATGGGCCGAGCATGTTGGAGATCAAGACCTATCGCATGGCGTCCCACTTCACCGGCGACCCGGGCACCTACATGCCTCAGGACGAAATCGCGGCCTGGAGGCAGCGCGATCCCATCGCGCGGTGCCGCGCCCGCCTGCTGGGCGACGGCATCCTGGACGAGGTCGAACTCGGCGAACTCGAGGGGGCCGTCGTCCAGGAAGTGCACGAGGCGATGGAATTTGTTTTGGATAGCCCGTTGCCCAGCGTGGACGACATGTTCACCGGGCTCTACGTGGAACGGGAGGTGGCGCGATGACCCGCCAGATCGTCTACGCGCAAGGGTTGGGTGAGGCATTTGCGGAAGAGATGGCCCGCGACGAGCGGGTCTTCATCCTGGGGATCGATGTCCAACGAGCCGTGTTTGGCGTGACCGCCGGCCTGGTTGACCAATTCGGGCGCGCGCGCGTCCGCAACACGCCGATCTGTGAATCAGGCATCGTCGGCACGGCGTTGGGGGCCGCGCTGACCGGCCTGCGACCCTGCGCTGAGATCATGTTCAGCGACTTTACCTTCATCGCCATGGATCAGATCGCCAACCAGGTGGCGAGCTGGAACTACATGACCGGTGGCCAGTGGAAGGCGCCGATGGTCATCTACACCTTCGACGGCGCGGGCATGGGGCTGGGTTACAACCACTCGCAATGCACCGAGACGGTCTTCCAGAGCATCCCCGGTCTCACCGTCGTCGCCGCGTCCGACGCCTACACGGCCAAAGGGCTGATGAAAGCTGCCATTCGCAGCGAGGACCCGGTGCTCTTCTTCGCCCACAAAGCGCTGCTGGGCATGCCGGGCGAGGTGCCCGAGGAGGACTACACCGTGCCTCTGGCCAGGGCGCGCGTCGTCCGCGAGGGAAGCGATGTAACAGTCGTCGCCCATCACTTGATGTTACACCACAGCCTGGCCGTCGCCGACGCCCTGGCGGGCGACGGGGTCGCAGTGGAAGTGATCGATCCCGTCTGCATCTCGCCGATCGACAAGGAGACTCTTCTGGCCTCCGTGCGCAAAACGGGGCGGCTGGTCACGGTCGAGGAGAGCCGCAAGGTCGCCGGCGTCGGCGCGGAGATCGCCGCTGTGGTCTGCGAGGAGGCGTTTTACGACCTGGATGCCCCGGTCAAGCGGGTCGGCGCGCCGGCTGTCCCGGTGCCGGGCAGTTGGTTCCTGGAGCAGAACTACGTGCCAGGGCCGGATTCGATTCGGGAGGCGATTACGTCGGTGTTGTGAGGCTCAAGTTTAGGATCCGCTCGGGATCCGTGATCCGTGATGCGTGAACGGTTCCATCACGCATCACGGATCACGCAAGCAGGGTGATTGGAGTACTCGACATGATAACCGCCGTCTACGTCCCCCGCTGGGGCATCACGATGCAGAAGGGGCTGATCGCTGCGTGGCTGGCCGACGTGGGCGAACGCGTGACGAAGGGGCAACCGCTGCTGGAACTGGAAACGGAGAAGATTGCGAACGTGGTCGAGGCGCCGGGCGATGGGGTACTGCGCGCAGTCCTGGTTCAGGCGGGCGAGACGCCGCGCGTGGGCGAACTCATCGCCATCATTGCCGAGCCGGATGAGGCGTTTGATCTCGCGACGTTACAGAGCGCCGGGGCGGTCGCGGAGGGTGAGGCCAGCCCGGCGCGCCAGCGGCGCGAGGCCCGTCCGGCGGAGCGCACGGCGCGGGGACGGGTCCGATCATCGCCCGCAGCGCGCCGGCTGGCCCAGGAGCACGGGCTCGATGTGGCGGGGGTTGCGGGGACCGGCCCGGAGGGCAGCATCAGTCGCGAGGATGTGGAACAGGCTATCGTGGACGCGGTGGCGGCAACGGTGGAGGACGGCGAGGTCGAGGTCGGCGGGCTGCGGCTGCACTACGTGGCGGCCGGGGGGGCTGCCAGCGGATTGAAGACGAGCCACCTGCCAGTAGTGCTCGTCCACGGCCTGGGAGGGAGCACGCTGCTCTGGCAGCCGAACGTTACTGCCCTGGCGACGAGCCACCGTGTCATCGCCCTCGACCTGCCGGGCCACGGTCGCTCTGGGAAGCCGCCGGCCGACTACAGCGTGGAGTTCTTCGCCGGGGCGCTGGCGGGCTTCCTGGAAGCGATGGGGCTGGAGCGCGCCGCCCTCGTCGGCCACTCATTCGGGGGGCATGCCTGCCTGAGACTGGCCCTGGCACAACCGGAGCGCGTGGCGCGGCTCGTCCTGGTCGATGCCGGCGGACTGGGTCCGGAGATCAGCACCGGCTTCCTGCAGCCGATGCTGGCCGGACTGAGCCGGGAAGCCACGGAGAGCATGCTGGCCGGCCTCTTCCACAACCCCGCCCTCGTCATGCGCCCGATGGTAGAGGCCACCCACGAGATGCTCGCGCAGCCGGGAGCCTGGGAGGCACTGGTGGCCGCCGCCGGCCGGGCGACGGCGGGTGGCTCGCAGACCGAGGTCCTGCTGGACCGAGTGAATGAGTTGACCATGCCGGTGTTGCTCATCTGGGGCGGGGCCGATGCGGTCATTCCCGTCGCGCACGGCCGTGCGGCCCAGGCGGCCATTCGGGGGGCGGAACTCTGGGTGGCGGAGAACGCTGGCCATTGCCCGCAGCTCGAGGCGGCCGAGGCCTTCAACACGCGGGTGGCCGCGTTCCTGGCGCCATAGGCGTTTCGCCCTTCGTCAGCGAGTGCGTCGCCCCTTCGAGGGGCGACGCAGTTCGGTGGCAAGACCTCACTCTGGGCAAGGTGCGACTGATCGTCACGACGGTCCCTTGCGCTCAATCTGGCTCACAATGTCCCGCTCATCTTGCTTCTCGAAGAGATGGAACTGCTGGAAGATCTCGTCGAGACGCTCCACTCGCCGCCGCGCGTCGTCCTTGCGCCGCAAGGCTACCGCGACCAGCAAGGCACTCATGAAGCTGTGGACGGCCGCCGACATGACATAAAACCATGGGTTGGCCGGCACGACGAGTGCCACGTCGGCCCGCCTGGCCGCCGGGGAGAGGATGCTGTCGGTGATAGCCAGGACACGCGCGCCGACGGCCCGGGCATGGTCCATGCACCGCAAGGTGTCCCGCATGTAACGGCCGTAGCTCATCACCACCAGGAGATCATCTTCCGAGATCCCGAAGAGTTGATCCGGAAGATCGCCAAACCCCTGCTGCAGGAGAAAGCAGTCGGGCCGGATGTGCCGCAGGGCTAAGCCAAAGTTCAATGCCAGGGAGGCCGAGGCCCGCAGGCCGACGACATAGACCCGGCGGGCGCTATCCACCATCTCGACAGCCCGCTCGAAATCCGGCGCCGAGATCTGCTGTAAGACACCCTCGATGTGGGCGGCATCGTCCAGCATCACACGCCGAAGTACGGCGGTGGCATCTCCCTCAAGGTCGCCATCCTTCTCGACGGCGAATTGCCGCGAGCTGAACTGAAAGCGGTCCACGGTACTCACTCGTCCCAGGAACCATTCTTGGAGCGCCGCCTGGAATTCTGGGAAGCCCGCATACCCCAGGGCCTGGGCCGTGCGCACAACCGTGGAGTGGCTCACCCCGACGAGTTCCGCGATCCGCGCGGCAGGCGAATAGACAGCCTCGGACGGACGAGTCAAAGCAAGTTCAGCGATTTTCTTCTGGCCGTCACTCAGTGAATCATAGGCAGTGCGAATGCGCGCCTCGATATCCTGGTCGTCCCTGGCGGTGTCCATTGATCCGCCCCTTTGAATGCAATAATCTGTGCACAATGGTTGACATTATGCACAACCTGTGTGATACTCCAAACGGTCACCGATGTCAACGCGTGACACTGGCTTGACCCAGTTCCAGGAGGAGCAAGATGCAAGCACGCCGGATATCCGCCGTCGTCGGGGCTGCACTCATTGTCCTAATTGATCGCGGCCTGCGGCGGCGCGGCGACCCCCGCCCCTGTGCCGGCCCCGACCCAGGCGCCGGCGGCCCCGGTCGCCACAGAGGCAGCGGTGCCCACCACCGCCCCGGCGCCTACGCCCGAGCCCCCAAGGCCGCCGCTCCCACTTCCTTCCGCATCGCCGTCGGCATCGATCCAGACAATATGGACCCCGCCCAGATCACCACGGTGCTGGTCACCAACATCGTGAAATACATGGCTGAGCCACTCGTCAAGATCGACAAGGAAGGCAAAGCGCAGCCGGCACTGGCCACTTCGTGGGAGATCTCCGATGATGGCCTGGAATACACCCTCCATCTGCGTGAGGAGGTGACCTTCCAGGATGGGACGCCGTTCGATGCCGAGGCTGTCAAGTGGAACTTTGACCGGCTGTTCGATCCGAACATCAAGTCGCGGAACCTGAGGAATTTCGCGGCCATCAAAGAGGTTGAGGCCGTTGACGCCAACACGGTCAAGGTACACTTGAAGAATCCGTCCGCGCCCATGCTCGGCGTGCTGAGCACCTATTTGCTCGTGTCGCCGGAGTCGGCGAAGGCCGAGGGCAACTCGTATGAGGCCATTAGCGTGCCGGTCGGCACCGGGCCGTATGGCTTCAAGGAGCGCGTGGCCGGGGAGCGGATCGTCGTCGCGCGCAACGCGAATTATTGGGGCGAGCAACCCTACTACGACGAGGTCGTCTTCCAGATCGTGCCCGAGGCGGCCACGCGCGAGAGCCTCTTGTTGGCCGGGCAGGTCGATATGATCGTGCTCCCACCGATCAGCGATGTGCCCGCACTCCAGGCCAATCCGGATGTCAAGGTCCTGCTCGTGCCGACCAGCCGAATTCTGTACATCGGTATCAACAACCGGGATAAGGATGGTGTGCTGACCGACGTGCGCGTACGCCAGGCGTTGAACTACGCGGTCGACAAGCAGGCCATTATTCGCAGCGTGCTCTTCAACGCGGGCGAGCCGATGGAGAACCCAATCGGCGCCAAACTGTACGGTGATTGCTCGCAGTCGCCCTACGACTACAACCCCGAGAAAGCCAAGGAACTCCTGTCCGAAGCTGGTCATGCGAACCTGGAATTGG
Source organism: Ardenticatenaceae bacterium (assembly GCA_027493995.1). Classification (GTDB taxonomy): domain Bacteria; phylum Chloroflexota; class Anaerolineae; order Ardenticatenales; family Ardenticatenaceae; genus DOUV01. The sequence continues at coordinate 5,164,681 of JAOSJS010000001.1, forward strand.
GCTTCATTTCGCCGACCGGGCGCTACGTGCAGGACTACCCCGCAGCTGAGGCGATTGCCGGCTACCTGGCGGAGGTCGGCGTAAAGACCTCGCTCCAGACGATGGACTGGCCCTCGTACGTTGGGGCCATCACGACTCCACCCGAGGAAAGTACGCTCGACCTCCATCTGCTCGGCTGGGCCCCCGGCTTTATCGATGCCTCGCAGATGGCGATCATGTACGACTCGACATTCCAGGTGCCCAACGGTCTCGGCACGTCGTTCTATAGCAATACGACGGTTGATGAGCTCCTCAGCGCTGCCTCGCAGGAGGTTGATCCTAAGAAGCGCCAGGATCTGTACTGCCAGGCGTTGAAGATCATCTGGGAGGACGCGCCGGTCATCTTCCTGTGGGTGCAGCACAATCCCATCATCCACCGGGCCAACATCACCAATGTGGATGGCCTCCCGACAGAAGAGTTCGACGCCATCTACGCGCGTCCGGCCGGGTAGGCCGATTCACGGGAACTGAACCGGACCGGGAACGGCACTTCCTTTCAAGGGTAGGTTGCTCATCCGCGGCAATTGGCTGCGGCGGCGCGCCATCCTCACCCCAGCCCTCTCCCTCCCAGGGAGAGGGGGCCAGAGGGGTCAGAAGCGGCGCACTGCGGCTCAGCCAGGATAGAGCCAGTGTCAACCTATCCTTAAGAGAACGGCACCTCCGGTCCGGTCGCCTCATCTTTTGAAGCAGGCGAACCGTGAGGCCTGGGCGGGTAGCCGCGCCCCTCACGGTTCGCGCGAGCGATTCGCCATCCTCTCGCTCACAGGAAGTCTGTGACGGCCATGGCTTCATTCGGCAAGTACATCGCCCACCGTCTCCTCCTTGCGGTTATCACGTTGATCGGCATCTCGATCATCATCTTTTTCCTGGTACGCCTGACGCCCGGGGATCCCGGCCGGGTCCTCGCCGGCATGATGGCTACTCCAGAGGAAGTTCAACGCATTCGAGTCGACATGGGGCTGGACCGCCCCGTGACGGTGCAATACGCGATCTTCTTCGGACGCTTGCTGCGGGGGGACCTGGGGACCTCCGCCCGCAGCCACGAGCCCGTGCTGAAGGAGATCATGGCGCGGCTGCCGGCCACGACCAGGCTCGCGATGATCAGTATGACCCTTGCCGGCTTCCTGGGGATCGTGGGCGGGGCTCTGGCCGCCTACCGGCGCAACTCGAAGCTGGATTTCTTCGTCTCGGTGGGAACCCTGCTGGGCATCTCCATGCCCGCATACTGGCTGGGGCTCATGCTCATTGTCCTGTTCGCCGTGCGACTCCACTGGCTCCCGGCGGCCGGCTCCGAGCATCTCACCAGCTACATCTTGCCGGCCCTCACCCTGGCCTCCTATTCCGTCGCTTTGATTGCCCGGATGACGCGATCCAGCATGCTGGAGGTTCTGGGAGAGGACTACATCCGGACGGCTCGGGCGAAGGGACTGCGCGAACGGATCGTCCTCTTGCACCATGCCTTGAGAAACGCCCTCATCCCCGTCATCACGGTGCTTGGTCTCCAGTTTGGTGCGCTCCTGGGAGGCGCAGTCCTGACCGAATCGGTCTTTGGCTGGCCCGGCATGGGACGCCTGCTGGTGGACTCGATTTTCGCACGCGACTATCCCATGGTGCAAGGCATCATCCTGATCTTTTCGTTGTTGTACATCATAGTGAACCTGGTCGTGGACATCCTGTACGCCTACATTGACCCGAGGATTCACTATGGCTGAAGGTGTTGCGATCCCGGCTCCAGCCGCCATCATTCAGCAGCGTGGCCAGCGCCATGAGACGTGGCTGCGGTTCCGCCGGCAGACACCGGCGACCGTCGGGCTCACGGTCCTGTTGCTCCTCGTCCTGGCCTCCGTCGCTGCGCCGCTCCTGACACCATACGATCCAGCGAAGATGCGGTTGAGCGACGCCTTCATTCATCCCAGTGTGGCCCATCCTCTGGGCACCGATCACCTGGGGCGCGACCTCCTGGCGCGGCTCCTCTATGGCGGCCGGCTCTCGCTCGTGATTGGGTTCCTGGCTGTGGGCCTTGGATTGGTCGTGGGGATCCCATTTGGTGCGATTTCGGGCTACTACGGCGGCTGGGTCGATCTGCTTATCCAGCGGATCACCGATCTGCTGCTCTCATTCCCAAGCGTCCTCCTGGCGCTCTCCCTGGTGGCTGTCCTGGGGGTCGGGCTGGAAAATGTCGTCATCTCGGTTGGCGTCAGTACCATCCCGGCCTTTATCCGCCTGGTGCGGGGCTCGGTTTTGAGTATCCGCGGACAGGCCTACGTCGAAGCGGCGCGAACCGTCGGCGTACCCGACCGGGATATCCTCGTGCGCCACATCCTGATCAACGCGATGGCTCCGGTCATCGTGCAGGCCACGCTGAGCCTGGGCACCACGATCCTGGTGGCTGCAGGGTTGGGGTTCTTAGGGCTGGGCGTGCAGTCGCCGACTTCGGAATGGGGGACGATGCTGGGGGAAGGCCGCCAGTACATCTTTAGTGCCTCCTATATCGCGACATTCCCCGGCCTGGTGATCTTCCTGGCCGTCCTCAGCTTCAACCTCGTGGGCGACGGTCTGCGCGATGCCCTCGACCCGCGTCTGCGCTCGCGGTAAGACGGTCGCAGGGGGTATAGTTACCCTGCGATCGCCCGCTGCAACGAGGAAGCAGTGGAAAAGCGTTTTTTTACCTGCGGCAAGATAAAAGAGGGAAGCTTGAAAGCCTTCATTGCCTGTCTCAGCACTGAGACCAACTCGTTCTCACCCATTCCAACCGGGTTTTCGAATTTTGCCGAGACCTTCCTGGTCCGTGGCGGTGAGTACGGCGAGAAACCGATTACCTTTGCCATGCCGCTGCTGCTCTTTCGCCGGCTGGCCAACGAACGGGGCTGGTCCACCGTAGAGAGCCTGTGCGCCTTCGCCCAACCGGCCGGCTTCACCGTGCGATCGGTGTACGAGGCGTTCCGGGACGAGATCCTCGACGACTTGCAGCGGGCAATGCCGGTGGATATGGTGCTGCTCGGACTGCATGGCGCTATGATCGCCGACGGCTACGATGATTGTGAGGGCGACCTGATTGCGGCTGTTCGCCGCATCGTTGGCCCCGGGGTGCCGATCGGGGCCGAGCTCGATCCGCACTGCCATCTCACGCAGACCATGGTGGCGAATGCCACTGCCCTCGTGTGCTACAAGGAATATCCGCACACCGACCTCGTCGAGCGAGCGGAGGAGCTGTTCCACCTGATTGCCGATGCAGCGATGGGCGAGACCCGACCGCGGATGTCGGTGTTCGACTGCCGGATGATCGGCGTGTACCACACGACCCGCGAGCCGATGAAGAGCTATGTTGCACACCTCAAAGAACTGGAGGGCCGGGACGGCGTGCTCTCGATCTCGGTTGCGCATTGCTTCCCGTGGGGCGACATCCCCGAGATGGGTACCAGGGTGCTGGTCATCACCGACGACCGCCCCGATGAGGGCGCAGCGCTGGCGGAAGCGTTGGGCCGGAACCTGTTTGATCTCCGCCATCAGTTGTGGCCCGATTACGTGAACATCGAGGCGGGCCTGGACCGGGCGGTGGCGGTCGAGGGCTCGCCGGTGGTCATCGCCGACGTCTCCGACAATGCGGGGGGTGGGGCGCCGGGCGACTCCACCTTCATTCTGAAGGCGATGCTCGACCGGGGCATCGAGGCGGCCGCCGTCGCCTGCATCTGGGACCCGATCGCCGTGTCGATCGCCATGGACGCCGGCGAGGGGGCGCACCTCGATCTCCGGCTGGGCGGCAAGCTAGGCCCCTCCTCCGGCGACCCGCTGGATCTCGCCGTCACGGTAACGAAGGTCGCGCACGACGTCACCCAGGCCTTCGGCCAGGGCGCCGGCCGGGCCGAGGTCCGGCTGGGCAATGCGGTGGCCGTCCGGGCGAATGGTATCGACATCGTCCTCAACACGATCCGGACCCAAACCTTCAGCCCGGACTGTTTCACCAAGCTCGGCATCGACCCGCAGCAACGATGGCTGCTCGTGGTGAAATCCTCCCAGCACTTCTACGCGGCCTTCGCCCCGATTGCGGCTGAAGTGCTGTACGTCGCCGCGCCGGGTGCCATCATCCCCAACTTGACCGAGATCCCGTATCGAAGGATCGACCGGAATAAGTGGCCGTTCGTGGAGAATCCCTTCGCAGCGTGATACGTGATGCGTGACGGAATCGCTCACGCATCACGTACCACGTCTATCTTGATTGCAGAGTACCGAGGATATCATGACGAAGCAAACACTCGAGAAATACCGCTTGTTCGAAATGACACGGCCTGAGGTCGAGCAGGCGATCGCGGCTGGCGTGGATACGGTCGTGGCGACGTTCGGTTCTACGGAGCAGCACGGGCTGCACCTGCCACTCGGAACCGACTCCCTATGGGGTGAGTTCCTGGGAGATCGCGTGGCCCGTGCATTGGGTGATGCGCTGGTGGCACCGGGGGTACGGCTTGGCTGCTCGGAGCACCACATGGCCTTTGCCGGCAGCCTGACACTCCGGGAGGAAACTTACGCTCAGCTGGTCGCCGACGTCTGCCGCAGCCTGGCGCATCACGGCTTTCGCCATCTCGTTCTGATCCCCACCCACGGCGGGAACTTCGCCCCGCTGGGGAGGGCGGTGGCGGCGATCGAGCCCCAACTGTCCGGGGTGAACCTCATCGCCTTCACCGACCTGATGGCCTTCATGGATGAAGTCTTCCGGGTGAGCGCGGCCCACGGGGTGACGCCCGAGCAGGCCGGCGGCCACGCCGGCGAGCACGAGACCTCACTGATGCTGGCCGTCCGCCCGGACCTGGTTGCGATGGCCGACGCTCAGCCCGGCTACGTCGGTGATCAGCTCAGCGTGGCCCCGATCGTGTTCCAGCGCGGCTTCCGTGCCGTGACGGAGAACGGTGTATTGGGCGATCCACGGGAGGCCTCGGCCACCAACGGCGAGGCCTACCTGGAGGCGATGACCGAGATGATGGTTCGATTTATCCGGGCGGCACGCGAGGAGGCCGTCTGAGGCAGAGATGGGCATGATTCTCTGTATCTCCGTGCCTTCGTGTTGCTGGTGATTCATGCAGGAATTGAACTCCCCATCGCCGTCAACCCGATTGGCGTTCACCATTCGCGAACTGAAGACTGTTGAAGAGTTTCGCACGGCTGAAGTGGTCCAACGAAACATCTGGGCGATGCCGGACCGCCTCGAGGTCGTGCCGTTACACCTGTTGTTGACCGCGCAGAAGAACGGTGGGCTGGTGCTCGGCGCATTCGACGCCGCGGGGACCATGGTCGGTTTCCTGTTCGGCTTCCCGGGCCGGACCGCCGGCGGCCGTTGGAAACAGTGCTCCCACATGGCGGGTGTCCTGCCGGACTATCGCCGCAGCGGGCTGGGCGAGGCGCTCAAGCGCTACCAGCGCGAGTTTGTGCTGCGCCAGGGGCTGGATCTGATCACCTGGACCTTCGACCCGTTGGAGGGCGTCAACGCGACTCTCAACTTCGCCAAGCTCGGTGCAGTGTGCCGGACGTACGAGCGCGACCTCTATGGGAGCATGGCGGACAGGCTCAATCAAGGGCTGCCGAGCGATCGCTTTGAGGTCGAATGGTGGATTGCCGGGCCGCGCGTCGCGTCGCGGATGCAGCAAGGGCCCGCGCGGCTGCGGCTGGCCGACATGGAGCGGGCCGGCGCGCAGCGAGTCAACCAGACTGAAGTGGAAGGCGGACTGCGATATCCGCTAGCGCCGGATCTGGACGGGCGGGCCTCCCTGCTGCTCGTCGAAATCCCGGCAGATTTTCAGGCGATCAAAGCGCTCTCGCGAGAGATCGCCGCTGCCTGGCGGGAGCACACCCGCACGATTTTCGAAGCCTACTTTCAGGCGGGCCACTGGGCCACCGAGTTCTTCAGCGATCACAGCGAAGGCGAGCGGCGCAACTTCTATGTATTGCAGCGGGATGCGCGCCCGTGATGTGTGACACGTATGCAACTCAAAACGAGACTACCCACCATGACTGCTATCAAAATCGATCGGATCGAGCTTCGCTTGATCTGCATGCAGCTCAAGACCCCGTTCCGCACCAGCTTTGGGTTGGCCCACGACCGCTACTGCATCATCGTCAGCGCGCATGGTGAGGGGCTGACCGGGTGGGGCGAGTGCGTCGCCTCGCAGGGCATGCCCACGGGCGACGTGGCCGACTGGGCCTTTTACTCCTACGAAACCGTGGAGACCGCCTGGCACATTTTGAAGGACTTTCTCGCCCCGGCCCTCGCCGGCCGAAGCGTGGCGTCGGCCGGCGAAGTGGCGACGCTGGGTGAGCGCCTGCGCGGCCATCCGTTGGCTCGGGCCGGATTGGAGGGTGCGGTGTGGGATCTGCTGGCCCAGGCGCGCGGCCTGTCGCTGGCCGACCTGCTTGCCGACGATCGAGGCTACGCGCAACCGCGGCGCGACCGGGTGAGCGTCGGCGTGAGCATCGGCATCATGCCGTCCGTCGAGGCCACAGTCCAGACCGTCGCCGAGTACGTCGATCAAGGCTACCGCCGAATCAAGCTCAAGATCGAGCCCGGCTGGGACGTGGAGGTTGCCCGCGCCGTGCGCCGCGAGTTCCCCGCTATCCCGCTGATGCTCGACGCCAACTCGGCCTACACCCTCGCGGATGCCGATGATCTGCGCCAGTTGGACGAGTTCAACCTGCTGATGATCGAGCAGCCGCTGGCCTACGACGACATCTACGAGCACAGTCGCCTGCAGGCTCAACTCACTACGCCGATCTGCCTCGACGAGAGCATCCACTCGCCGCGCCAGGCCGAGTGGGCCTACGAGATCGACGCCTGCCGCATCATCAACATCAAGCCCGGCCGCGTGGGCGGGCTGTGGGCCGGGCGCGCAATCCACGACTTGAGCCTCGTACGGGAGAAGCCGGTCTGGTGCGGCGGGATGCTGGAGACCGGCATCGGCCGGGCTGCCAACATCGCTATCGCCTCGCTGCCCGGCTTCACCCTGCCGGGCGATATCTCGGCCAGCGACCGCTACTACCGCCAGGACATCGCGAGTCCTCCTTTCGTTCTCAACCCCGACAGCACCCTGAGCGTGCCTACGGGGCCTGGCCTTGGGGTGACGGTCGATCTCGAGTACCTGGAGGTGGTGACCCAACGACATGCCGTCGTCTCTCGAAAAGAGTAGTGCTCCTGGTGGAGTTGAGTGGGCGAGGGCACTGTCCTCGTCCACCCCGCACACTTTATCCCAATTGTGGGGGCTGCCAATTGAGTGCAAAAATCTCGTTAGAGCGTGTCTAAAAAACTAAGCCACGCTTTTCGCCTTATCTAACCTTTTGAGCATGAGCCGTATGAAAGCCAGGCGGATCATACTTTCGCTCGATTCTGGAAGATGCTCGTAGTCCTTGCTCAACCGACGATAGCGATTGAGCCAGCCAAAACTACGCTCCACGATCCAGCGTTTCGGCAGAATTTTGAAGCCTTCTTGGTCTCGCGGTTTTATGATAATCTCAAGGACAATATTAAACGTTTCCTTGACCCACGCAACCAACTCGCCCCGATAGGCCTGATCGGCAAACACGCGCTTGAGTCGCGCGAATCTCCCATGAAGATCGTCAAAGATGAAGTCCGCGCCGGCAGAATCGGAGATCGAGGCCGCCAGAACGAAGACACTCAGCAAGAGACCGAGCGTGTCTACGAGTATGTGGCGCTTGCGGCCCTTAATCTGTTTGCCGCCATCAAACCCCGAATCACCGCCGGCTTCGGTTGTCTTTACCGTTTGGCTGTCAATGATCGCAGCACTCGGTGTCGCTTCTTTTCCCGCTGCCACACGCACTTTCTCGCGAAGGGCAGCGTTGATGCGGCTCCAGGTCCCGTCGTTGCGCCACTTCCGATAGTAGTACTCCACGCTATGCCAATCAGGGAAATCGTGTGGAAGATAACGCCATTGACACCCTGTCCGGTTCAAATAGAAGATCGCATTCACCACTTCTCGAATGTCTACCGTTCTCGATCGACCGGGCCCGGGCTTTTGCCGCACGTATGGCTCGATCAACTTCCATCCGTCATCGGTCAAGTCGCTATCATATGGCTTGCGTGTCTCTTTGTCTTCTCCTTTCCTGCACTCACATTTGCTCATCTCACCCTCCTCAAACACATCTTCCCGACTCTGGAGGGTATTATAGCACAATTACAGAGAAATTTTTAGACACGCTCTTAGGGGTCAGTTGGTTTGTAGTGCGCGCTTTAGCGCGCTAAAGCGCGCACTACAAACCAATTCGTCGCTTGCTCCGCGGACTAACCGGGGCGGTTGAGCTGATGGGTCAAATCAGCAAGCCGCAATTTGAGCCAAGAGGGGAGCAAAGAGATGCCTATGACCACAGATACTCTTCGAACCGAGACCCTGCGACTGGCCCAGCGGCTCATCCGCTTCGAGAGTATCGCTGGCGCGCCGGAGCAGATCGCGGCCTGCATTGAGACCATTCGATCGTATCTGGACGAGGGGAGCCTCGTTGTGCGCCGGCATGAGAGTGGCGGCGTCCCCTCGCTGGCCGTCACCTTCGCCGAGACAGAGCACCCGCGGGTCTTTCTGAACGGGCACATCGACGTGGTGCCGGGGCGTCCGGAACAGTTCGAGCCGCGGATCGAGGGGGACCGGCTGTATGGACGCGGCGCCATCGACATGAAGGCGGCCGTGGCGGCGATGGTCGTCCTGGTGCGAGACCTGGCGCAGCGCGGCGAGCGGCCCGACCTGGGGTTGATGATCGTCGGCGACGAAGAGATCGGCGGCGCCCACGGGACCGCCCACCTGATTGAAGTCGGGTACGGTGGCGAGTTTTTCCTGGCCGGTGAGCCCACCTGGCTCAAGATCGGTAACCGGGCCAAAGGAGTGGCGCGGGCGGAACTCGTCGCGCGGGGCCGGCCGGCGCACGCCGCACGACCGTGGGAGGGGGAGGGCGCCATCGACGTGATGATGGAAGCGTATCCGTGCCTCCGGCAGGTATTCCCGTTCCCCGGCGACGACCGGCACGCCTTGACCGCCAGCCTGACCATCATCCGCGGTGGCGATGCGGCGAATCGCTTGCCCACTGAGTGCCGGCTGCTGATGGACATCCGCTACCCCAAGAAGGAGGATCTGATGGACAGAGTCGGCCAGATCCGGGCAGCTTTTCCCAGCTTTGGGATTGAGTTCTCAGCCTGGGCCGATCCTGTGGCCACTCGCGAAGACGACCCCTTCGTCGTCGCGCTCGGCGAGGCGCTGACCGCCGTCCTGGGGGAACCGCCGGCCTTCCTGTTCAAAGATGCGGCCTCTGACGCGCGGTTCTTCGCTGGGCGCGGCACGTCCGCGGTGGTCTTCGGCCCGGCGGGCGACGGTGGCCACGGCGATGCGGAGTGGGTCGACCTGGACAGTCTATACAGCTTTCAGCGAGTGCTGGAGCGATTTGTGGGTGTCACGTGTTGATCCGCATCTCCTCGTCGTTGACACAGCGCCACTGCTGCCAGGCCGCCTTCCACGAATTGAGACGCTTCATTGCCAGCGCCGTGGGTTGGGACGAGGTGATGGCCGACCTCGAGCAGCGCGCCTGGGTGTGTAGCGACCCGGCGCTGTACGACGCACTCTGGGCCGCGTTGGAGCTGGTCCAATTCCGGGCGATGGTGGCGGCTGACGCGCAACCACGAAGAACCTCACCGAGAGGCAGGCTCACGCCGGCGAGGTTCCCCTTCATCCCCAAGACGCCAGGGTCCTGGTTGACTCATAAATAGAGGCTTCTTTGGTGCAAAGCGAGGAATGCTTCAACCACCTGACCGCTTGTCGGGCGCGACCGAGCGTGCTATGATTCCCACAGCCGGTTTCACGGTGGGAGAGGGTCGAACCCATCAGGCACCACGATGAAACCGGCGTGGCTCTTGGTGGGGCGCTACCCCCAGCAGCCCACGCCGGTCAGCAGGAGGCGGCGATGGCTGTGACGTCTGCCCCGTCGCAACTCGAAGAGGGCATCTACTACCCCGACGCCGATGGACTGCCCATGGCCGAGAGCGACTGGCAACGCAAGGTGCTGACCTACGCGGTCGAGGCGCTGGACCTCTACTTTCGCCACCGGCCGGAGGTCTACGTGTCGGGGAACCTGTTCGTCTACTACCAGAAGGGCAACCCCAAGGCGGTGGTGGCGCCGGATGTCTTCGTGGTCTTCGGCGTGCCGAAGGGGGCGCGGCGCTCGTACATGCTCTGGCGCGAGGGGAAGGGGCCCGACGTGGTGATCGAGATCACCTCGGAGAGCACGCACCGCGAGGACCAGCAGTCGAAACGGGCGCTCTATGCCGCGCTGGGGGTGGCCGAGTACCTGTTGGTGGATCCCACCGGTGATTACCTGGTGCCGCGCGTGCAGGGCTACCGGCTGGTGGATCAGGGCTACGTGCCGCTATGGCCCGAAACCGCCCCCGATGGCACTCTCTCGCTGCACAGCCCGCGCCTGGGGCTCGATTTGCAGTTGAGTGGGGATGAATTGCGCTTCTTCGATCCGCGCAGCCGGCGCCCGCTGCCCTCGCTCGCCGAGGCCCAGGCGCAGGCCGAACAGGCACAGGCGCGGGCCGAACAGGCCCAGGCGCGGGCTGAGCAAGAAGCCGCGGCGCGCCGTGTCGCCGAAGCCGAACTCGAGCGGCTGCGGGCCGAACTGGCCCGGCTGCGGGGCGAGGCATCCGACGACTGATCCTCCCATCCCCCACTCCCCATCCTCTCAATCGAATGAGTGAGAAGCCGGTGCCAGCCCACCGTTTCCCAGCCGGATTAATGGAATCCCGGCATCCTGGGGACTACAGCGAATGAGGAAAGCAGCGGATTTTTGCTCAACGTTGCTTGGTTCCTTTCGCCATTCGCTGTAGTTCCCGGTTGCGCGCTACGAACAGACCCACTGCGACTCGAGCGCCAACAGCTTCCCCCGTACCATCGTCGGCAAGCCTTCGACTCGATCGATGGCGTGCGGCGGCGGGGACTACAGCGAATGAGGAAAGCAGCGGATTTTTGCTCAACGTTGCTTGGTTCCTTTCGCCATTCGCTGTAGTTTCCCGTTGCGCGCCAGAAACCGACCCGCTGCGACTCGAGCAGAAGCATTCACCGGGGCCATTGACAGGGCACCGCTCTGGCCGTACACTCCCACACAGGTTGATCCCCCGTCAGCTGTTCACGCACGATCGACCGGTACCCTGTCAAGGGTGAGGGCGCGGCGACGCCGCACCCACCACCTGGCACCGCCCGTCCGGCGAAGCAGTAGGCAACACTTGTGGACTCCGATATCTTCGCGACGGGGCTGTCGTGGGAGGCCTACCTGGCGAGTATGACGTCCGAGCGCGCCTTGCTGGCGAGCAAGGTGGCCGGCTTCCACCTGCCGCCGGACGAGGCCGCCTTCTGGGCCGGCTATCCTCAACCGCTCAACGTTCTTATCTTCACCGAGGATTGGTGCCAGGATTCGGTGACGGCGCTTCCCCCGTTGGTGGCTGTGGCCAGGACTGCCCCTTCCATCACGTTGCGCGTCCAGCGGCGCTCCGAGGCCACCGGCCTGGCCCGCGCGCTGTTGAAGCGCGAGTACCCACCGGTGCCGGTCTTCCTCTTCTACGATGCCGCCTTCCACGAATTGGGACGCTTCATCGCCAGCCCGGTGGGCTGGGACGAGGTGATGGCCGATTCCGAGCAGCGCGTCTGGTTGCGAAGCGACCCGGCGCTGTACGACGCGCTCTGGGCCGAGTTGGAGCTGGCCCAATTCCGGGCGATCGTCGGCGGCTGACGCGCAACCGCAGAGAACCTCACCGAGAGGTAGGGCAGCATGGATCGAGCGCCATCAGGCAGTGACACCCACCCACCAGTGGTCCCCGCGAGCGCGACGCCCTCCGCCAGCAGTGGCCTGCTGGCGCACTCGGACGAGGGTGCCGGCCTGCGCGAGCAGATCCGCGCACTCACAGCCAGATTGGACCGGCGCGAACACCAGCTGGCGACGATGGAGCGCGATCTGCGCCAGTTGAACACGCTGCTGTCGCTGGTCGAAGCCATGAGTTCCGAGTTGGACCTCAAGCCGCTCCTGCAAAAGATGACCGTCAGCGCGGTGGAGTTGCTCGGCGCACAGCAGGGGGCGATCGGGTTGGTGGACGAAGCGCGGCACGCCGTTCGTCATCAGGCACTGTACAACCTCCCGGAAGCGCTCTTCGACATCGACTTTGCGGAGGGCGTCGGGATCAGCGGCCAGGTCTACGCCGTGAAGTGTCCTGTGATCGTGCGCGACTACGGGGGCCAGGTCCAACTCCCGCTCGACAACGACGCAATGCGCCGGATCAAGGCGGCGGTCAGCGTGCCGATCTGGTGGCAGGGGCGAATGATCGGAGTCTTCTCGATCGGCACCTACGCGTCGGACCGCGTCTTCGACGAGCACGACGTGGAGGTCCTGGCGCTCTTTGCCAAGCACGCCGCGATTGCGATCCAGAAGGCGCGGCTCTACGCTGAGGCCGGGCGGTTGGCCCATCTCGAGGAGCGCCACCGGATTGCGCGCGAGCTGCACGACTCGGTGACCCAGTCATTATTTACCATCGTGCTGATGGCCGATGCGGTGCGCAACTTTTTGCGCACCGGCTATGAAGATCCCACGACCACGGCCGAGTTGCTGTACCAGACTGCGCGCGACGCACTCACCGAGATGCGAGCGTTGATCTACGAACTGCGACCGGCGGCCCTTGAGGGCGAGGGGCTGATCACCGCGCTGCGGAAACTCGCAGGCGCGGTTCAAATCCGCCACGGACTCGCGGTTGAAGTCCGCCAGCAGGGTCTGCGCCGGCTGTCGCCAGAGCAGGAAGAGGGGCTCTTTCGCATCGCGCAAGAGGCGTTGTACAATGTGGTCAAGCACGCCCAGGCGAGTCGGGCAGTGGTTGAGCTCCGCCTGACGGAGAACGAAGCGCTCTTGATCGTGACGGATGACGGCGTTGGGTTCAACCAGATGGCCTCGCCCCCGAGCCTGTCGAAGCAGACGCCCTACAGCGGGTTGGGCCTCACCAGCATGCGCGAGCGCGCCGAGCAGTTGCGGGGGTGTCTCAACGTGAGCCCGGCACCCAATCGCGGTACGCAAGTACGGGCACGGGTGCCACTGAGTCGGGAGGGTACCGATGGACCCCATTCGAGTGCTCATCGTGGATGATCATGCGATGGTCCGCGTGGGTCTGAAGCATTGCCTGGCGAGCTACCGCGGCATCTCCGTGGTGGGCGAGGCTGCCGACGGCCAGGACGCGCTGCGGAAGATGGAGGCCTGCCAGCCGCAGATCGTGCTGATGGACCTGGTGATGCCGGGGATGAACGGGGTCGAGGCGATCCGCTCGATCAAGGCGCGCTGGCCGGCGGTCAAGGTACTGGCTCTGACCAGCTTCACCGAGGAGCAGTACGTGACCGCTGCGATGGAGGCGGGCGCCGAGGGCTACCTGGTCAAAGACGTCGAGCCGCACGAGCTTGTGATGGCCATTCGGGAGGCGAATCGGGGGGAGGTGCCACTCCATCCGCAGGCCGCCAGGGTGCTGGTCGACTCGTGGCGCAGTGCGGCCGGCAGCGCGAGCCGGACGGCCGGCGGCGCTTCGCCACTGACCAGCCGCGAGGCCGAGGTGCTGCGGCTGGTTGCCGAGGGCAAGTCCAACCGCGCGATTGCCGAGGAACTCATCATTTCGGAGAAGACCGTCAAGGCGCACGTGAGCCACATCCTCAGCAAACTGGGCGCCGAGAACCGCGTGCAGGCCGTGCACGTCGGCCGCCAGTCGGGGTTGTTGCCGCTGCACTGAGTCGCCGTCTGCTCGCCGACGGGACGCTCCCCTGGGAGTCCGGTGCGTCGCACCGGACTTTCCCTATTCGAGGCTAGACGAAGGCTCCGTCTTGTGATAGAGTACCAGAGCCAATAGAACGCTGCAGGCTGTTCCTGCATCTGCCTCGTCGTGCCACGTTGCATCTGGCTGTACTCCCCTCGAGTCTCCCTTTGGGTCGTGCACTTATTATTCCTACCTTGGAACCAACCACCGGTCTCGAATTCGCCAACGAGGTCCATTGCGAGCCGCAGGCTGACACGATCGTGTTACCTTTTCGGAAATCGAGCGAAATAATAAGTAGATCAAGTCGTTGAGGGAGGACGTGATGGCGAACGCTCACGACTTCGACAGGGTGTACCAGCAGGCGCTGCCCGCCGTCTGGCGCTTCGTGGCGGCGCGCGTCCCCGACTACCAGGAAGCCCAGGATGTGACCAGTGAAGTGTTTACCCGAGCCTGGCGCTCGTGGGAGCAGTATAACCCGGAACGGGGCAGCAGTGCGGCCTGGTTGTGCGGTATCGCTCAGCGCACGGTGGCCGATTGGTGGCGCCGACAGGAGCGGCGGAGGATCAGGTGGGAATTGCGAATCCCCGACGGCGATGCGACTCCGGTTGAAGGGTTGTTCGTGGGCGAGCGCCGAGGGGAGCCCGATGCAGTGGTGCTGCAAAAAGAGGATTTGGCGGAACTGCGGAGCGCGCTCGCTCACCTGAACGAGCGCGAGCGCGATGCTCTGGCGCTGCGATTCGCGGCGGGATTGCGCGTGGCGGAAATCGCAGCGATTCTCGATCTCTCTGGAGGAGCGACGAAGATGATGATCTGCCGCGCGATCCTCAAGTTGAAGGCGGTCCTGACACGAGAGAGCAGCACGCCCCAGAGGCGCAGTTTCGAGCGTGAGGAACGCACGGCCGATGCTCTGGAGGAGGCGATTGCGGGGATCCTCGCGCGGCGCCGTACTGATATCCCAGACCCGGTGCTGGAGCGGTTGATCTACTCCCTGGCGGTGATACACCGGCCGCCAGTCCCACCTGAGCTTCCGAACCGAGTGAAGGCCTGCCTGGGGTGTGTCAGGGCGGAACAGCAGCGCCAGGCGTCAGGCCGGGCCGGCCGTCTCCGGGCATTCCTCGCCCGGTTCCACCCTGTCTCTGTGTATAGCCTCGGCACGGCGATGCTTGCCCCTGTGTGTTCGGTCTGCGCCGGGTTCCCGGTTCTCGCCGGGCTGGCCCATCCGCCGGCCATGGCCGGTGGGCTGGTTCTGTTGTTTGCACTGCACAAACTGCTGTGGGTCCTCGTGTCCCTCAATGTGGCGCTGCTCTGGCAAAGCTTCCAGCGACATCGCAACCCTGCGGGGGTAGCAGCGACCGCGCTCGGCGCGTTGCTGATTCTCTCCCATCTCGGGAGCCACGTTTTTCTCGAGCATGCGGATCACGGGGCACTGGCCTTTATCGTCTCCCTTGCCGCCATCTGGGCCGGCTCTGCTCTGCTGGCCGCTGGCGTCTTCCTCGACTGGCGCGCCCGGCGGCTCCCGGTTCTCAGCCTGAGGACGAGCTTCCCGCAACGGTACAACGTCTAGAACAGCGGTCATGTCATCGTGGCGCGGGTGGGAGCATGGTTCGGAGGAACTGCTTGAGCGGTCGGAAGCGCGCTGTAGGGGCGCACGGCCGTGCGCCCCTACGAACCTGAACGCCCCTTGACCGGCGCGGCAGGGCGCCGGTCAAGGGGTCAGACTTCCGACGTCTGGTGGGGACCGGCTGCGAACCGGACTTCGGAAAAGTCTTCGCTCCCCGCCAATCCTGGCCGGTGCCTGTGCTGGGCCGGACACCGGTCTCCTGTCGTCGCCGCCCAGCGCGAGAGAAGAGGAGGTGGGTATGAAATCGATCGTTGAAGTGCTGCGCGCCACTGGGCTGGCCGTCGTGCTGGTGGTGCTCATCGTCGGGATTGGGTTCGCTCAAGGCAATCCGACGGTGAAGTTTGAGGCGCCGCAGAACGGTGCCACGGTTGGGCCGGATGTGACGCTGAAGTGGACCTCGAGTGGGGCGACCATCGTGTCGGCAAAGGATGCCAAAGAGAAGACTGAGGCTCACTTCCACGTATTCGTTGACAAGCAACCGAGCCTTCAGGCCGGCCAGGCAATTCCGGCAGATGATCCCCAAATCATCCATACCGGCGCGACGAGCCTGGATCTGACAGGGCTGGCGCCCGGGGCGCACACGGCGACGGTCGTTCTCGGCTACGCCGACCACACGCCGTGGGAGCCGTTCACGATGGACACGGTGAACTTCACCGTCGCGGCCCCGGCGACGTTGCCGGCAACCGGTGGAACGCGGCTTGTCTTGACGCTGATGATCACCGCCGTTGGGTTGGTCCTGCTCGCCAGTGCCGGGGTGCTGCGCTGGCGGAGGAGCTAGAGGCGACCAGACGGAGCAGAACAACCGTTGCAGTGGGATAATCAGCGCAAGATCGACCAAAATGCACGGTGCCGAGACCGTGCATTTTTCATTGCGTGCCTGGCATGCAGAATGGCCGGCGGGTACCGTGAAGTCGAAAGCCGCCGCCTTTCTAGCCCCCGATGGAGACCCCGATCAAGCGGCCGAGCGCGTAGGTGAAGCCGGCGGCGACCAGGCCAAAGAGAACCTGGCGCAGCCCGGTGTAGAGCACGCTGCGGCCGGTCAGCAGGGTGATCCCTGCGCCGATCAGGAAGAGGGCCGCTGCGCTCAGCAGCAGGCTCGCGAACACGGCCGTCAGCCCCGAGAGGAAGATGAAGGGCGACACCGGGATGATCGCGCCGATGGCGAAGAGGAAAAACGATGTCGCCGCCGCCTCCCAGGCCGATCCGCCCAACTCCTCGGGATTAATCCCCAGCTCCTCGCGCGCCAGCGTGTCCAGCGCGGTGGCCTCGTCGGCGATGAGCCGGGCGGCCAATTCGCGGGCCTGGTCCGCCGCGAGCCCTTTGGCCTGGTAGATCAGGGCCAGTTCCTCCTCTTCTTCCTTCGGGTTGGCGCTGATCTCTTCCGCCTCGATCTCGATCTGGCGCTGGTAGAGCTCGCGCGAGCTTTGGACCGAGAGCCACTCGCCCATGGCCATCGAGGTCGCGCCGGCCAGCAAACCGGCCAGGCCGGTGATCAGGATCGCCTTGCCGGCGAGTTCGGCGCCGGCGACCCCCATTACGAGGCTGAGGTTGGAGACCAGGCCATCATTGGCGCCGAGCACGGCCGCGCGCAGCGCGTTGCCGCTGGTGGCCCGGTGGCGGCCCTCGAGCTGGGCCACGGCGCCACCCTCCAGCCCGCCGCGCAACGAGCCGGTGATGGTGCGCAGCAGCCGCGCATGCGAGCGCTCATCTCCGGGCAGTTGCGTCGCCCTCGCTTCGGGTTGAGTGTCGTAGCTGCGGGTATCGGCCTGTTCCATGTTGGTGATCGTCGGGAGCACGAACTGCGGTCCAAAGCGCTTGCCGAGCCAGGCGAGGGCGTGCGACCGCCACCCTGGGGTCGCCGGTGGAACGGGCTGCCCCGCCTCGTGGAGTCTCTCCTCCCAAAACTGAGCGTGCCCCGTTTCCACTGCGGCCAGCCGCCGGTAGACCTCCGCCAGTTGTGGCTGCGATTCGGTCTCGGCCAGGGCGTTGTAAAGCGCCGCGCTGTCAATCTCGTCTTGCCGGTTGGCCCGGTAACGGGCGATGTCGCTTGCCTCTGCCATTCGTCCTCCTTCAGGACGTCGTCAGTCCTTGTATCCAGTCTAGCACCTCGCCACAGTGCCCGCTACGGTGAAAGAGCCCTGAATTCCCATGCCGAATGGCATCGTTGTGCCACAAAAGAGAGAAGAGATAGCGCTTGTTCTCCATTGGGTACTGTCTGGCATGGCCCAACCGCTTATCTCCAATCTCCGCCGGTTTGGAGCCTCCCTGATTCTCCGATACAATTACAATCCCGAGGAGGGGGTATGCCAACCAAGTATATTTTTGTGACCGGCGGTGTGGTGAGTTCTCTGGGCAAAGGGATCACCGCCGCCTCCATCGGGCGCCTGCTGAAAGCGCGCGGGCTGCGGGTCTCGATCCAGAAGCTCGATCCCTATCTGAACGTGGATCCAGGCACGATGGCGCCGTACCAGCATGGCGAAGTGTTTGTCACCGAAGACGGGGCCGAGACGGACCTGGACCTCGGCCACTACGAACGGTTCATCGACGAGAACCTGACCCAGGTCAATAACGTGACCACGGGCCAGGTCTACTCCGAAGTCATCGCCAAAGAGCGTCGCGGCGACTACCTGGGCGGGACCATCCAGGTCGTCCCGCACGTCACCAACGAGATCAAGGCCCGCGTGGTCCGCGCGGCCCAGCGCCTGGCCGCCGACGTCGCCATCGTCGAGATCGGCGGCACGGTCGGCGACATCGAAGCCCAGGCGTTTCTGGAAGCAATCCGCCAGATGCGCAAGGACATCGGCCGCGACAACGTTCTCTACCTTCACGTCACCCTGCTTCCCTATCTGAGTGCGAGCCAGGAACTGAAGACCAAGCCGACCCAGCACAGCGTCCGCGAGCTGCGCGGCATGGGCATCCAGCCCGATATCATCGCCCTACGATCCGACCTGCCGGTGGGCGATGACGTGCGCGCCAAGGTCGCACTGTTCGGCGACGTCGAGCAGCGAGCGGTCATCCCAGTGCTGACTGCTCCGACCATCTACGCTGTTCCCTTGATGCTTGAGGAGGTCGGACTGGGCGATCTGATTGTCGAGAAGCTCGGTCTGGGAAGCAAGGCGCATGCCCCGAACCTGGGCGAGTGGCGCGCCTCCGTCGAGCGGCTGGCCTCCGACAAGCCACAGGTCCGGATCGCGCTGGTCGGCAAATACGTGGAGCTGCAGGATGCCTACATCAGCGTACGCGAGGCGCTGATCCACGCCGCTCTCTGGCACGGCCGCGATCTCCAGCTCGACTGGGTTCACAGCGAAGATGTCGAGCGTGGCCGCTCGCTGGACCGGCTGCGCCAGGCCGACGGGATCGTCGTGCCCGGCGGCTTCGGCTACCGTGGCATCGAGGGCAAGATCCAGGCTGCCCGGCTCGCGCGTGAGGAGCGAATTCCCTACCTGGGCCTCTGCCTCGGCATGCAGGTGATGTGCATTGAGCTGGCGCGCTACGTCCTGGGGAGCGAGGAACCCAACTCGACCGAGTTCGACCCGCACACGAAACATCCGGTGATCTCGCTGATGCCGGATCAGCACGCGGTCGCCGGGCTCGGCGGGACGATGCGCCTGGGGAGCTACCCGTGTGTGCTCCAACCAGAGACCCTGGCCCGTGAGGCCTACGACACCGATCTGGTCTCCGAGCGCCACCGCCACCGCTTCGAGTTCAACAATGCCTACCGGGACCTGCTGGGCCGGGCCGGCCTGGTGTTGAGCGGTCTCAGCCCGGATGGGCGCCTGGTCGAGATCGTCGAACTGCGGGATCACCCGTTCATGCTCGGCAGCCAGTTCCACCCCGAGTTCAAGACTCGCCTGGACCGGCCGCACCCGCTGTTCCGCGACTTCATCGCCACCGCCGTCGAAACGCTCCATGAGGGTGACCAGCGCCGCCTGCCGCTCGAGGTCGATGGCCAGGGCAACGGCGCGACCCCTCGCCTGCCAGAATCTATGGTCTGACCGGATGGTGGGGAAGAGGCGGCACTGTTCGCAAAGGCGCTCCGCGTCGCCGCCGCCACGCTGCTTCTCCACCCCACTGTCCCCCGACTCCCTGGCGACACTATGTCTCGATTGACCCGGATCGCGCTCCTGCTTCCACTCCTTGCCCTCCTTGCCGCCGTGCCAGCCTGGGCGCAGGGGCCCGAGCCGGCCCCCGTCAGCGGGACGGCCCCGGCGCCTCTCAACAACGCCGGGACCGTCCTGATGGTCTCGCAGACGGTCGATGCCGCGTTGCGCGAGGGCGCGGACGGCGCTCTCTACGCGGACGTCCGCGCCCGGACGAAGCTCCACAACACCAGCAAGAGCGCGAACGCGCGCCCCTTCTTCGGGTGGCCGTTCTGGTCGGGCGACGACCTGCGCTTCGATCCATCGGCGCTCCCGGGCTTTGCCGTCACTCGCGATGAACAGCCCATCACCCTGACCCAGCAAATCTTCCCGGCCACCTTCGGCGGCCAAACCCGCAACGACACCCCCTGGCTGGTCACGGAACAGAGCATCGGCCGCGACGAGCAGGTGGCCTTTGATTCGAGCTGGCGTCAGGCGCTGGCGCCGCCGGGGAGTCCGCTGGTCACCTTCCGGTATGGGCTGCTCCCCGCCGGCAATTGGGCGGCTCCGATCGGCTCCGCGCGCATCACCATCCAACTCCCGGGGCTGACCAGCCAGGAGCAGATCGTCAGCGCCACTCCTATCAGCCCCACCTTCAGCGGGACCGCGGTCGAGTGGCTGCTGGTGGAAGAGGAGCCTGGCAGCAACATGAGCGTCACCCTCATCGCGCCCGAACTCTGGCGCGACCTGGAGAGTGCCCGGGCCACCGTGGCCGCCGAGCCGGCCACCGTGGAGGCGCGCCTCCACCTGGCCGATCTCTACCAGCGCCTGGCCGACGCGGGCGTGGCGGTGTACGATGGCGAGGCCGAGGCGGCCCTGCTTGCCGCCCGCGAGGCGGCGCCAGACAACCCGGAGCCTCACTGGCGCCTGGCCGAGCGCTATCAGCGCCGGGTCGGGCCTCAGGACAGCCCCGACCTCGGCGCGTTGGAACTGACCATCGACGAGCTCGATGCGGCGCTGGCCGCCGGGCTGAGCGGTGACCGGGAGCAAGGCGCGCGGGCGTTTGTGGTTGCCGGTGCCCGCCATCTCGCCGATGTCTGGCTTGCCCAGGGCGATAGCCGCGCCGCGCTCGCCTACCTCGACCGGGCGGCGCGGTGGGCCGAGGGCTCCGTCGCGGAAGAGATTGCCGCCCGCCGCCGCGATGCTGTCGCGCAGACGGTGCTCGACGTGCTGGATCGCCAGGGTCTCGATGCGGCCCTGGCCTTCGCCGCGGAGGAGGGATTGCCGGTCCACGATGAGGCTCGCCCGTCTCTGGCCGGGCTGGACCTGCAGATCTGGACCGGACCCGAGGGGCGCCGCCTCGCCGCGACCTTCACGGGCGACCAACTGGCGGTCGCCGCGCTCGGCGCCGATCTCCAGGCGCGCCTCCGCCGCGTGTCGGGGGTCGAGGTCACCTGGCAGCCGGGCCCCAGCGGTGGCACGCTCGACCTACGGTGGGGGAGTGGCCAGTCGGCCGCCACGTGGGCCGAAACCGGGGCGGCCCTGGCGCGCGCCCTCCCCGACACAGCGCCCCTGGACCTGCTGCGCGCCGCCCTCAGCCCGGACAGCATCACCTACGAGATCACCACCGCGAGCGGTCTCACTCAACGCTTCGAGTACCAGGAGCAGATCGCGCTGACCAGCCGGGCGGCCGACGTTGCAGCGGCGGTGCGCGCCCAGGCCGACAGGGCCACCGATCCCTGGGAACGGGCCCTTCTCGACAGGTACGCCAGCGATTGGCAGGCCTTCATCGCTTCACAGAGTACCACCTACGAGGTGGCCTTCGCCCCCGACCAGGGCCAGCCCCTGCGCCGCCGCTGGCAACCGGCGCTGCCGGCCAGCGAGACCCTGAGCTATCGCGCCGAGGTGCCGCGGCTGCGGCAGTGGCTGCGGCTCATCAGTGCCGGGCTGGTCGGGTTGTTGGCCGCCATCGCGCTTATCTGGCGCTGGCCGGTGTACCGCTAGCGCGCCGGTCACGTTGTCGTTGCGCGGGTGAGAACGTGGTTCGTAGTCGGGGCGCACGGCCGTGCGCCCGACTGTGGCAGTCTTGGGCGCGCTGTCGGGGCGCACGGCCGTGCGCCCCTACGAACCTGAAAGCGCCTTCACAAGCTCCTTCGCATTCGTCTCGGCGACTCCTTGACCGATGTTCCAGAGCGCCGGTCGAGGCGTCAGACTTCCGAAGTCTGGGAGGGACCGTGCTGGCCCACAGCGCGCTCCGACGACGGTGATCGAGGCGGGCCCCTGCCGCGAACAAGACTTCGGAAGTCTGTTCCCGCCCCCCGCGGGATGACGTGACCGATGTTCCAGGATAAAATGGCATGGAGTGGTCCAGGCCGAGAGAAGCTTTGCGACCATTGGTCATCATCCTTCAGAAGCCAAACGGTCCCCGCGACTCATCTATGGGGCGCTGGCAGAGGATGTTGTGATCAGGGGGAGCGTGCACCTTGTCCTGTCGCTCGCGGAGTCGCCGGGCGTGTTGGGCGCGGCGTCACCGATCGAGTCCAAAGCAATCGCCGGGAGCCGCTTGACACCCGCGGCAGCCGGTGTACCGGGCGAGCGGTGCCAGCATCAAGGGGGGAAAGCAAATGTCGGCCAGCGAGCTGGAAATAAGTCGCGTCACACGATCAAAGCAAGAAGCCCAGGCCATGTACGACAAAATCAGCAGATGGTACGATCTGTTGGAGGGAAACTGGGAGACAACTGCGCGCGTTGCCGGCTTGCGAAAACTCGATGCCAGGGAGGGGGAGCGAGTTCTTGAGATTGGGGTTGGCACGGGGCACAACATCGTGGCTCTGGCGCACGCCGTGGGCGAATCGGGCAAGGTCTACGGGTTCGACCTCTCTCCCGGGATGCTCGAGGCCACTCGAGCCAGGCTGAGGGAAAGGGGGCTCGTGGCAAGAGTTGCGCTGGAGGAGGGCGACGCCGTCAGGCTCCCGTTTGAAGAGGGCGCCTTCGATGCTGTCTTTATGAGTTTCACGCTCGAACTGTTCGATACCCCGGAAATCCCCGAGGTGGTGGGTGAATGCCGCCGGGTGCTTCGAGTCGGTGGTCGCATCTGTGTGGTTTCCATTTCCAAAGCGGGAGGATCGAGCCCGATGAGGGAGTTGTTCGAATGGGGGCACCACACATTCCCCGCGTTCCTTGATTGCCGTCCCATCTTTGTACAACGGGCGCTCGAAGAGGCCGGCTTTCAGATCGTTGATGCGACGCAGATATCGCTGTGGGGCTTGCCGGTTGAGATCATCCTGGCACGCAAGCCCGGCTGAGAGGTGCTCCTCTCGGCGACGCCTTGACCGGCGTTTCAGGGTGTGCCGGGTGCGGAGGCCGTGCCTTCGCCTCCCCAGACACACGATTCGAATAGGAGCGGTTATTTATTTACAGGGGTTACGCAATACTCCCAGGCCGACCCAACGTTCGTGATCCGTAGAAGCCGGATTTGGCTTGTAGTGCGCGCTTCAGCGCGCACTACAAACCGATATCTCTTTCGCGGCTCAACCTACCGCGTAAGTCCTGTTATTTATGAAGGGAGCATGCCGATGTCCCTCCTGGATGATATCCAGCGCTACCTGGCCGGCCGGCTGCCGGCATTTCTGGATGATCTTGAAGCCTTAGTGAACCGCGACTGTGGTACCGCGAACAAGCCCGGGGTAGACGCGGTGGGACATTGGGTGCGGTTGCGCCTCGAGAAGCTCGCGGCCCAGGTCGAGGTTCGGCCGCAGGCGAAGTACGGCGACCTCTTGCTCGCCTGCTGGCGTGGCCAGGGGGTGGGGCGCGTGCTGCTCTCGGCCCATCTGGATACCGTCTACCCCGCCGGCACGGCCGAGGCGCGCCCCCTGACCACCGACCGCGACCTCGTGCGCGGCCCCGGTGTCTGCGATATGAAGGGCGGCCTGCTTGCCGGCCTCTACGCCGTTGAGGCGCTGCTTACCCTTGACTTCACAGACTTCGGCGAGATCGGCTACATCTTTAGTAGCGAAGAGGAGGTCGGCTCGCCTGCCTCGCGTCCATGGCTGGTCGAACTGGCTCCCCGGTACGAGGCCGGCCTCGTTCTGGAACCCGCGCGCATCAATGGTGACCTGGTGACCGGCCGCAAGGGGGGTGGCTTCTTCGAGCTGGAGATCGCCGGCCGCGCCGCCCACGCCGGCGCCGAGCCGGAGAAAGGGGCCAGTGCCTTCCTCGAGCTGGCCCACCAGGCCCTGGCACTGGACGCCATCAACGGCACCATCCCCGGTGCCACCCTGGTGATCGGCGTGGCGCGCGCCGGGAAGGCCGCCAACATGGTCCCCGACGACGCCTGGGCCTCGATTGATTGCCGCGCCGTCGATTCCGACAGCCTGGCCGCCCTCGATGCCGGGGTGCGCGCCGCCACGGCCCACCGACACATCTCCGGAACCACCACGGCCCTGCGTGGCGGCCCCGACCGCCCCCCCTGGCCGGTCACGCCGGCAGGCGAGCAACTCTTCGCCCTTGCCTGCCGCATCGCCAATGGCCTCGGCTTCGACGTCGGCGCCCAACAGAGCGGTGGCACCTCGGATGCGAACTTCCTGTTTGGGGCCGGACTCACCTGCCTGGATGGCCTCGGCCCAATCGGCGGTGCCTCCCACACCCCTGACGAGTGGCTGCTCGCTCCCAGCATCGTGCCGCGGACTGCCCTGGTCGCAGGTCTCATCGCTGCCCTCGGCCGCGGCGAGTTGACTCAGGGCGACTGAGCTATGCCGGGCCGGGAGCCGGAGATATCCACGAAGGGATCGCCCTATGTACCGCCTGGTCCACTGACCCGCCGGGCATGATTTGACTATTTTCCGGCGCGAGCCTATCCTCTTCCGACAACAACAGCGACTTTTGCAGAGCCCACCCGGTGCGCGAACTGAACCGGCCCCGCCTCGTCTGCTGTTATGATGCAGCAGGACACGAGGCGGGGCCGTTCGTTTCCTACCATAGTCTCGGCGCTCTGATCCACCGCTGTGAGAAGGAGGCCCAGATGACAGAGAATGCCGAAGTTCGTGAGGGTGCCACCGTGACAGTGGCGTATACTCTGCGCCGTGAAAGCGGGGAATCGGGTGAACTGCCGGGCCAACCCAGTCCGCTTCAGTTTACGTATGGCACGAAGAAGGTGCTACCAGGCCTGCAAGCCGCCCTGTTAGGGATGCATCCTCATGAGCAGCGCACCGTAACGCTGGGCCCGACGGACGCCTTTGGTGAGCGGCACCCTGGGCGAAAGATCAGGATCAAGCGCTCGCAGTTTCCCGAGACGTTGGATCTCTACCCCGGCCGCCGTATCCGCCTGCGAAGCTCGGATGGGGACCGGCTGTTATTCTTTGTCACTCATATCAAGCCCGAGCACATTCTTTTGGACAGCAACCACCCGTTCGCTGGCGAGAAGCTCACCTTCACGGTGACGGTTCTCGATGTGGCCGGGTAAGCAGTCGTTCGCGCTTCCCATCCGTGGCCGATTCGCGGTCACGGCTCTCCACTTCAGGAGCATACGATGAGTACAAAACTATATGTTGGAAACTTGAGCTACCATACCACCGAGAGCGAATTGCGCGATCTTTTCGCCACCGTGGGCGAGGTTCAGTCGGCGACAGTGGTGACTGACCGCGACACCGGGCGCTCGCGAGGCTTTGGCTTTATCGAGATGGCCAGCGAGCAGGCCGCGCGCGAGGCGATCCGGCAGCTCAATGGCAAGACGGTAGACGATCGCGAGATTCAGGTCAACGAGGCTCGCCCTCGCGAGGACCGCGGGCCGCGGCGTGAGGGTGGCGGTGGTTCTCGCAGGGGCGGGGCGGCGGGCGCCGGCGGGACTGGTAAGGACGCCGCCGGCGCTGCCGAGAATCGAGATCATTCGCCACACCGGCTCGTAGCGACTGGACCTTGTCCAGCGAGCAGGCTCACTACGGGTGCCCCTGGTTACGGTGACCAGGGGCGTTTCGGTGTGGGCGGAACGGCTTTTCGATCCAGATCTCTACCTCTAACATGAACGCTCATATGGAATAGGGTGTGTAGCGTGTGCGAGCGCCTCGCGCTCGCACACGCTACACCACTATGAGCGAACATGAAATAGGACCACCGCCACCCGCGTCCAGGACCGCGAGCTCACCCCCGCTCATGGCATCCCCACGGTTCACGCCTCAGGTCTCACGCTTTCTCAGCCAGTTGTCAAGGTGCGACGCACCTTGGGCCCTTAAGGTACAGGCTGGGATGTGAAGCGACCTTCTGCAAGCCCTGCGCCCACGACAAAGGTGCGTCGCACCTGGCACACCCGGCTGTTAAGCCGGTCCCGCGTTTCCCGTTCCCTCTTGACAAACCGCGCCGGCTGCCAATAAGATACCGGTGAGGGACCACCTCTCCACGCACCCGGTCACCTCGCTGTTACACCTGTTGCAATCGAAGAGCTGCGGGAGACAGATATGGGCCAGCCTGAACGACCATCTACCGCGAGCGGTACCCGACTCCCCTCCGCGCGCGCCCCACGGCGGGATGACAAGAGCTGCTGGATCTGCGGCGCTCGAACCATCTACCGTCAGTGCAAGATCATCTGCACCGTATGCGGCTTCATGCGGGACTGCAGCGATCCCTAAGTCGATCGCCAACGTTTGTGACCCGTTTGCCGGAGGCGCGCCGTCGTTGGGGGTGAGCTGGGAAGAATGAGTGCTGGGTTCTCTGCGCGGGCCGCCCCGTTTTCACGGTGGAAGATGGCTGCCACGAGCAAACGACTCAACACTCAGCCCTCAGCACGTTCCTCAGACCCAAATCGAGCCCATCATCTGAAATGTCGCCGAAATGTTCTGCCATCGACTTTGCTGTAAGGAGGACGCATGACCGATCCCAGTGTCTACGATTACCAGGGCAATCGTCGGGACATGCAGTGGGCCCGGGACGTGTACGGAATGGAACTGCGGCGGGTCGAAGAGCAGCCGGGTGAGCACGTCTACCGAATCGTCGAGATCCGGGAAGCGGAGGGCCCGGCCGTCCAGCTCGTCACAGTCCGCAATGAGAGTGGTGCGCGGCAGATCGGGATCGGCGTCGCCCGCTACTGGCCCGACGCGCCGCCGTTGCCCTTCGAGCCCGCCAGTGAGTGGAAGCCCAAAGGTGTCGTGGGCTACACCAACGAGAGCGGTGATGTCGGTTTCGGCCTCGGCCGGGGAGACTACATCACCGCGCCGGGCCAGGGGGTCACCGCTGTGTGGGTCGCCGACCCGGCGGTGAAGAGCGATCTCGCCGACAAGCTCGGCATGATCGCCGGGACCAACCATCGCCGGCTCGACTTCGTCTTCCAGCTGACGGTCCCCGAGACGACGGGCGACGACGACAGCGGCGCCGCCGCCGGCGCGTCGCTCACGGCGCGGGTCGCGGCGCTCGAGTCGCGGATGAACACGATCGAAGGTCTCCTCGACCAGGACACCGGTGCCCTCATCCGCCGTTTCAACACGCTCGAGGACAAACTGCGCCGCCTGCGCGACACCCTCGCCGATCTGGACTGAGGGTCCATCGACGAATCGCGCTCGGATCTTCGGGGAACTGAGGGGCTCTTGTCGAGATGAGAATTCGGCGCGGGCGGCTTCAACGGCGTCTCGCCTGGAAGGCACAATGCCATTGTGCCCCATTCCTCCTGTCGCAGCGACAACGGTTGCTGCGACACGGTCCGGTGGGCCGTCTCCGCCCCCCGGGGAGACGCCCGATGTAGAGACGGCCCACCGGACCGTCTCTACGGGGGGAGCACCAGTTGGTGGTGGCGTGTGAAGAATTGGCGGTAGGTGGCGTAGGCGGCCGTGACACCGGTGAAGGCTGCCGCACCGGTGAGCATGTACATGACGATCATCTGGAGCTGGACCGCCTCGAGGGGTGAGGCTCCGGCGAGGATCATCCCGACCATTGCCCCGGGCAACTGGATCAGCCCGACTGTGCGAGTCGAATCGATGATCGGGGTCATGGCCGCCGTGAGCGCCCGGCGGAGGTGAGGGGCCACCGCTTCGCGGCCGGTGGCGCCCAGCGCCAGCGCTGCTTCGATCGTGGCCCGTTGGCTGCTGATCTCGTCGCGGAGGCGTGCCATGACGAGCGAGGCTACATTCATGGCATTGCCTACGACCATCCCGGCGATTGGGATGGCATAGCGCGGCTCGAACGGGAAGACCTGCAGCAGCAGGAGTGATCCGAGCGTCAGCAGCGTGCCAACGCCGATCGCGAACCAGGCCAACGCGTGAGAGTGCGGCACCCCCTCGCCTCGATGGCCGGCGTTCACCCCAGCCACCAGCACCATCTCGATCGCAATCAGGATCACCCACAGCGGGCCCTGCTGCCCAAAAATCCAGTTGAGGATGAAGCCGATCGCGATGAGCTGGACGAAGGCCCGCACAGTGGCGACGCCAATCTCCTTCTCGACATCCAACCGTTGCCAGCGCGAGATCAGGCCGGCCGCTGCGACCAGCGCGATCGAGGCCAAAACCCGCGGCAACATCTCAAGCGAGATGGGCATTCGTTGTTATTCTCCACCGGCTGCCGGCCACGATAGAGATTGGAGTGGAACTACCGCGTGCCAGACCGCTCATGAGGTCCAACGCTCCCAATCTCTGATCCGGCCTTTCAGGAACGAAACCTTCAACCTGCCGCCCTTCAAGCGCCTCTTGAGTCCTCAAGTGTCTCGCCCGCCCCACGCAACTCGCCGGCCATAAACTCCCGAACCAGCTCGTGGTGCGAGCCGGGGGCCATCAGGTGCCTGGTCGTCCCCTCATCGGCGACGCGGCCGTTGACCAGCAACAGCGTGTAGTCGCCGACCCGCCGTGCCTGCTCCATGTTGTGGGTCACCCAGACGAAGGTCAACCCGAACCTCGCGCGCAGGTTGACGACCAACCGCTCGATGCTGAGCATGGCAGCGGGGTCGAGTGCCGAGGTGGGCTCGTCGAGCAGGAGGACTTCGGGCTCGTTGACCAGCGCCCGGGCGAACGCGACTCGCTGGGCCTGCCCACCGGAGAGAGCGAGGGCTTCGCGCCCGGCGACTGCCGGGTCGAGGTCCACGGCTGTCAGAATCGCGGCCACGCGCTCCTCGGAGAGCCGCTCGCCACGAAGGGCCGGGCCGTAGCAGAGATTACCCGCCACGCTCCCGGCGAACATGGCCGGCGCCTGGAAGACCATGCCCACCCGGCGCCTCAGGGCCAGCACCTCCAACGTGGTGATATCCTCGCCCCCGAAGAATACGGCGCCTGGTGGCGGCTCCTCGAGCCGGTTGAGCAGACGCAAGAGGGTGCTCTTGCCGCTCCCGCTTGGGCCGATGATGGTGTAGATCGAGCGGGTCTGGATCGAGAAGCTCGCATCGAAGAGAATCTGGCGCCCGCTGCGCCAGTGGTGCAGATGGCGAATCTCAAAGACGGCTGCTGGCGTCGGTGCCACACCGGCGCCAGCAGCGCGGGCGGTCGTCATAGCACTTCCTCATAAGTCCATCGGGATGTCATGGCTGCAAGCAAGGCGCCGGCCTGCGTGCTTCCCGGTCGTGACACGATCTTCGCTCTTTCGCCCGATGGCCTTTGCGAGCCCCGGGCCCACGACGATTGGAGCAGGTCGCCTCCCAATTGTCGGGGCGCGACGCACCGGCCGAAGATCGATTCACGCCCGGCGTGCGCCCTCCTGAAGGACACAGGGGCGTCGCACCGTGCATGCGCCACTGTCGAGCAGTTCTGCTGCCCGCTCGATCATACCACAAAAAATCGGCCGCGTTTCGAAGGAGAAACGCGGCCGGGGTCGTTCGGGATGCGTGCTTAACTCGTCTGCCGGTAGGCTTCGAGCACGTTGGGCAGGCGCGAGATCCGGGTGAGGATGCGACTGAGCTGAGCGGCGTCGGCGATCTCGAGCGTCGCGGTGATCAGTGCGCTGTGGTCCTTCTTGTTCGTCACGGCGTTGGCTGCCCGCATGTTGACATCCTCCTTGGCGACGATGTCCACGATGTCGCGCAGCAGCCCCCCCCGGTCGAAGGCCCGGACCTTGATCATCACCGGGTAGCTGGTCTTGTGGTCGCCGTTGCCCCAGTCCACGGCAATCAGCCGCTCGCCGTCGTTCTTGTTGAGAATGTTGGGACAGTCGCGACGGTGGATCGTGATGCCGTGCCCCCTGGTGATGTAGCCGATAATCTCGTCCCCTGGCAGTGGGTTGCAGCAAGCAGCCACGCGGGTCAGCACCCCGCCGACCCCCTTGATGGTGCTGCTGATCTCAGTCACGCCCAGGGATTGATCCGGCGGGTTCTCGGTGAGTTCAGCCTCGAGCTCCTCGGCCGCCTCCTGCTGGCGGTGCAACTCGAGCGCCCGAGCCGCCACCGTTTGCGCGCTGAGGTCGCCCGCACCGATAGCCGCCAGGAAATCGTCGATCTTCTCGTAGCGCGTCAGCTTGCAGAGCCGCTCGTAGCTCTCGTTGACCAGGCCGAGCTTTTTCAACTCGCGCTCCAACAGCTCACGCCCCTGAGTGATGTTGACCTCGCGGTCCTGGTGGCGGAACCACGAACGAATCTTGCCTCGTGCCCGGCTCGTGCGGGCGTAGCCCAGGTGCGGGTTCAGCCAGTCACGGCTGGGTCCACCCCGCTTGGCAGCGATGATCTCGACCTGATCGCCATCCTGGAGTGCGTAGTGCAGCGGCACCATCTGACCGTTGACTTTGGCACCGCGGCAGCGGTGGCCCACCTCGGTATGGATGTGGTAGGCGAAGTCCACCGGCGTCGAGCCGGCCGGCAGCTCGAGAATGTCGCCCTTGGGGGTGAAGACCAGTACCCGTTCGGGCAGGACATCGGTCTTGACGCTCTCGATGAACTCCTCGGCGTCCTCGCCCCCCATGTCCTGGCGCCAGTCGAGCAGCGCGCGCAACCACTTGATCTTCTCCTCCAGGAAGCGGTCGCGCCGGAGTTGCTCCTTGTAGCGCCAGTGGGCCGCGACACCATACTCGGCGTAGTAGTGCATCTCACGCGTGCGAATCTGGATCTCGAGGGACTTGCCCTCGGGCCCGACCACGGCCGTGTGGAGCGATTGGTAGTTGTTCTCCTTCGGATTGGCGATATAATCGTCGAACTCACCCGGGAGAGGGCGCCACAGACTGTGGACGATCCCCAGTGCCGCGTAGCAGTCGCGCACCGAGGGCACAATGACGCGCACGGCGCGCACATCGTAGATTTGCTCGAAGTCCCGGCTCTTGCGCAGCATCTTCTTATAGATGCTGTAGAGATGTTTGGGGCGCCCGGAGACCTCGGCTTCGATCTCTTCTTGCACCAATGCCTGTCGCAGATCGGCCACTACTTTGTCCAGGTACGCCTCGCGGTCGTGGCGGCGCTCGGCGAGCTTATTGGCCAGCTCTTCGTAGATCTCCGGCTCGAGGTAGCGCAAACAGAGGTCCTCGAGCTCCCACTTGATCTGCCAGATTCCGAGACGGTTGGCCAGCGGCGCGTAGATGTCAAGCGTCTCGCGGGCGATGCGAAGCTGCTTCTCGCGCTTGTGACCGTGCAGCGTGCGCATGTTATGCAGACGATCGGCCAGTTTGATGAGCACTACCCGCACATCCTCAGCCATCGCCAGGAACATCTTGCGAAGATTCTCGGCTTCCTGGCCTCCCAACTGGCGGTCGCGGTGGCCGGTGAGCTGGTTGATCTGGCTCAATTTGGTCACGCCATCCACCAGCGAGGCAACCTCATTGCCAAATTCAGTCTGGATCTGCTCCAGCGTGATGGATGTATCCTCGACGGTATCGTGCAAAAGACCCGCCACAATCACGGGCGGGTCGATGCGCAGGTCGGCCAGGATGGACGCGGTCGCCAGGCAGTGGGCGACATATGGCTCGCCGGTGCGGCGCTTCTGTTCTTTATGAGCTGCAGCGGCAAACTCGTACGCCCGCTCCAGGATTGTGGCGTCATAGTTGGGGAACGTTTGCTGGACCTGGGCGATCAGCCGCTCAATCTCTACCATTTGGATCATTTCCGAACAACTATCCTGAAAGGTTTGTATATTATAGCTCTGCCGGCTTCCTCCTTCAAGCGACCAGGCGTGAGGGGTGTACGCACGAGTTGTCAGGCAGATGGCGTCGCCGGCAGAACCTAACCCCCCGGCCCCCTTCCCTGCGAGGGAAGGGGGAGACGGAGTGCCGCGCGGCTGGCGGGCCGCGTCTGACTCCCCTCCCCGCTTCGGGGAGGGGCTGGGGAGGGGTCCGCCCCCACAACGCCTGCGTACACCCGGCGTGAGCGGCACAAGGCCGCTCACCTCTCGCGGTGCAACACACCTCTTCCCGAGGCGTGGGAGCGGCCCTGCGCGAGCGGCAGTGGGCAAAGGGCGTGTTCCCTCGCCGTTCGCCGTTGAAGGAGCCCACGCTGTGCGCCCGCTGAATAGACCCCGCCCTCTCCTCGTCCTCGCCCTGCTCCTTCTGCTCGCGTCATGGCTGTTGCCGCTGGGGCTCCCCCAGCGCCCCGACGCCGATCGCACCGCGGTCGCCGCCTTCGATGCGGCAGCACAGGCCCGCTTCGGCCGCTGGTTGCCGGTGGTGGCCGCCCTGGGGGTGCTCGACCTCCGCCACGCCGTCTGGCCCAACCTTGCCGGCGTGCTGCTCACCCTCTGGGCGCTCGAGATCCTCTTGACGCTCCTCACCACTCAGCACTCAGCACTCGGCACCGCCATCTTCGCCCTCGGCCTCCTGGTAGCCCTCAGTGGCTGGGGCTGGGAGCGGTCGCGCGGTTGGTGGGGCGAGCTTTCTTTGACGCCTGAAACTGTTGCGCCCCTTGGGCCTGATGGCCGGCCGGTGCTCGCGTTCGAGCGCTTCGACCAGCGACCCGCCCCGGCCGGCCCCGGCCGGGCCCTGGCAATGACCATCTGTCTGGACGGTCGCCCGGTGGAGACCAGCGCACGAGCACCGTTGCACGCGGACGGCTGGACCATCCAGCCACACTGGTACGGCGCCCTGACCCGGTTCGCCGACGGAACAACCCTCTTTTTCGGCCTCAACGGAACGCAATCGGCGCTGGTGGGCGGCGAGCCGGTTACCGTCACTCTCGACATCACCACGCTGCAGGCAACGGTCATCCCGCCGCAGCCGCATGAGGTCGTGCGGTTTGCCGTCATTCGGGCGCGCTACGCGCCCGGTTCGCGGCTCCGGCTGGCCGGGTTGGGGCTGATAGCCATCGCTGCTGTGCTCACCGCGGCCCGCCGGCCTCTGCGTGGCCCCAAATTCTTCTCAAAGCGTCCAACCGGGCTATAATCTGCCGGCGGGGCGCTCGGGAATCAACTGTCAGGCCACCGTACCCCGGTGGGACGATTGCCCGCCCAGCCAGCCTGAACCGCCGAGCGCCTCCCTGGGAAGGACAGTGCGCTATGGAGCACCGTGAGCCGGTCATTGTCGGCGTGGCCGGCGGCACTGCGAGCGGCAAGACCACGGTCAGCCGGGCAATTCTCGATCGCGTTGGCGCTGATCGCATCGCCTACATCCAGCACGATAGTTACTACCGCGATGCCAGCCACCTGCCGCCCGAGGAGCGGGTCAAGATCAATTTCGACCACCCCGACTCGCTCGAGACCGATCTGCTCATCGGGCATCTCCACCGCCTGCAGGCCGGTCAGCCGATAGAGGTGCCGGTTTACGATTTCACCACGTACGCTCGCACGAGAAAGACCAAGCGTGTGGAACCTCGCCCGGTCATTCTGGTGGAGGGCATCCTGATCTTTGCCGAACCCGGCCTGCGGGAGCTTTTCGACGTGAAGATCTACGTCGATACCGAGGCTGATATCCGCTTCATTCGGCGTCTCGAGCGTGACCTCCGCGAGCGGGAGCGCAGCCTCGATTCCGTCATCCAGCAGTACCTCACGACGGTCAAGCCGATGCACGAGGAGTTCGTCGAACCCAGCAAACGCCACGCCGACATTATCATCCCGAGAGGCGGCCATAACCGTGTCGCCCTCGATCTCGTCACGGCCCGGATTCAGAGTCTTCTCCAGGAACGCGCTCGATGAGTCCGTCGATTAGCCAATCCTCCAATGGAGGTTACTCTTGTCTCGAAACTTACGAGTGCTCTATCTTCGTTCGCCTCGAGCTGGAGCGCCGCCCTGTCCCCGGCCCCTTGCCAGACTGCTGTGATGTATGTGTAATCGGTGACTCACATCCCTAACCGATGCACATCGCACTTC
This sequence comes from Ardenticatenaceae bacterium, assembly GCA_027493995.1. GTDB lineage: Bacteria > Chloroflexota > Anaerolineae > Ardenticatenales > Ardenticatenaceae > DOUV01. Next base: position 5,198,401 of record JAOSJS010000001.1, read on the forward strand.
TGGCCCACTCTCTGCAACATAACAACATTGGGCGCCTTTTCCCTGTTGCCCAGATGTTGGAGCAGAGGTCTGATCTGAGGGTGACAATTGTCGGCATAGATCACGGGGGGGCGCGCTTTCCGTTGCTGGCCGATTTGCACTCGCCAGTGATCGCTCTCCCGTCCGGGCGCGGGCGGCGCACGTCTCTCGAAGCCGCGATTCAAGGGCACGACGTGCTCCATGTCTTCAAGAATCGTCCATTCCTCTTAGAGGTGTTGGAAGCTGTAGCCCCCACCCACCAGCCCGTCATTCTCGACCTCGACGATTGGGAGTTGGGCGCGTACCTTCAGGGCCTCCCCGACGTCGCCTGGTGGCGCCAGTTGGTTCCATCCCGGTTTCTCATCGCGCGCATCCAGCAATGGCTCGCGCTCGACACTGCCTCGCGCCAGGGGCCGCGGGCGATGACCGTCAACAGCACGACCCTTCGGGCCCTGTTTGGGGGCGAACTCTTTTACACTCCAGTCGATCTGACGCGATTTGATCCGGGCAAAGGAGACCGGCACCACGCTCGTGCCCGCTTCGGACTGGCGCTTGAGGATGAGGTGATCGGCTTTTTGGGCACTCCCCACCCCTACAAAGGCTTTGATTTACTGCTGACTGTTTACGCTCGACTCAAAGCGGCCCGGCCGCGGCTCCGGCTGCTCGTCACTGGAGTTCCCGCCGAGAATCCCTATCGTGAGCGCCTATCCGCCCTTCCAGGTGTTGTTATCACCGGCTACTTACCACTCACCGACTATCCGACTGCATATCTGGCTTGTGATGTGTTACCTCTTCCGCAGAAACCCAACCTTGCTGCAGTGGTCCAGACACCGCTCAAACTTCTTCTCGGCATGGCAATGCAGCGTGCAATGGTAGTCAGCGCCGTTGGCGACATGCCGGCGATCATCGGGGATGCCGGCATCATCCTGCCTGCTGATGACCCTGACCAATGGGCTGCAGCCTTGGCCTCTCTCCTCGATAATGCCGTGTGGCGGGCACAAATCGGTGGGAAGGCGCGGGCACGACTCCTTGGCACCGCCGATTACCCAACGCGGCGCCGCCAGCTGCTGGCACTCTACGCCCGGGTGCTAGATCGATGAAGATCTCTGTGTTGATCCGTTCCGCGTGTCAATGCGCCGGCCTGGCTCCCACTCAGGCGCTCGCGGGCGTCGATCTTGCTGATCGCGCCCTTCTGTGTGGGGCTGGGCACCTGGCTGGCCACGGATCTCGCCCAGGCCGGCGCCGAGTACGCACTGCGTTGCAACTACGCTCGTGCGGGCACCTGGGCGGTGGTGCGACGCGTCAGCGACCCGGCGGCACCGAGCGGGCGGATTGGGGCACCGCAGGCGATTCTGTACCATGCTCGTCGCGCGGGGTGGTACGCCTCCCGTCTCTTCTGCGCAACCTGTCGTGGAGGTGAGATCCTTGCGGTGCTCGAACAGTGCCCCGCGTTCATCATTCTCACCGAGAAGGAAGCAGTTCGGTCCAGGCACTTGATTGCGGCACCCACGGTCGCGGAGGAACTCGGCGTGTATTACAACGGGGAGCAGGTCGGGAGCTATCTCGTTTACACGCGCCGCGGCTGCGCCGGCAGCGTGGATGGACCCGGCACAGTACCGTCTGACTATCAGCCGTGAGGAGCAAGGCTGCATCGCATGTCTGAGCGCGACCTCACCACCACCCAGGCATCGGTATGGCCGGATGGTCCGTCCACAGGTGGTCATCCAGGCAATGACGAGATCGCTGGCAATCCACGTTTTCACGCGCATCACGGTCGACCACGGGGTTGGTGGCGGAATGGAGCAACACCTGCAACAGCTCGCGGAGGGACTGGCCGAGCGAGGGCACACCATCACCGTCGTCACAACGGCCCATCCTGCCGGCCTGCGTGAGATCGGGCGAGATGGGGTCCGCTTCCTCTTTTTGCCCGGCACCACCCCTGGTACATACTCGCGCCAATGGTGGCGAGCCAGCCGGGCGGTGTTGGGCGCACTCCCACGAGCCGACATTCTCTGGAGCCAGAGTGTCGGTGCGCGAAGCGTCGCTGGAGCACCTGGCGTACCACCCGCCGTTGCCTGGATGCACGGCACCACGATGAGCCTCTGGCGCACCGGCCGGACTCAACTTGCCGCCGATCCGTCCCCTCGGATGCTCCTGGCGGTTGCCCGGCAGGGGCTGGCCGGCGTTCGGTCGATCTGGCAGGCACGCCGGTCGCATTTCGCCGCCATCATTGCCCCCAGCCGCCAGCAGGCACGCGACGTTGCCTGGGAGTTCGGCGTGCCGGTCGATCGCGTGGCAGTGATCTACAACGCGGCAGATACGACCCACTTCCGCCCAGACCCGGAGGCCGGGAGACGCCTGCGAGCTGAAGCCGGGCTTTCAGAGGACAGTCCACTGCTGCTCTTTGTGGGCCGACTGGTTGCGCCCAAGGGCGCTGAGATGGCTTTGACCGTGCTCCGCTCGCTCCGGCAGGAGGGTCAGGATGCCCACTTATGGATTGTCGGCACGGGACCGGAGTCCGCCCGCTTGCAGGCCGAGTCAGACGATCTCGGCCACGCCGTGCGCTTCTGGGGTTTCCAGCCGACCGAACGGCTGCCGGCATTTTACAATGCGGCCGATCTCACCCTGATGCCGACCCGCTACGATGAAGCCTTCTCTCTCGTGGTCGTCGAGGCCCTGGCCTGCGGGACTGTGTTGCTGGCCTCCAACCGGGGCGGCAATCTCGAGGCGGTCGAAGACGGGATCAGTGGCCGATTGCTCCCGGCCACGAATCCAGGCGTCTGGAGTCAGGTTGTGTCGGTTCTGCTCCATGACCCGGCGCAGCGGCGGGCATTCTCTGTGGCCGCTCGTCGCCGGGCCGAGCGGGAGTTCAGCCTGATGCGCATGCTCGATCAGGCCGAGGCACTCTTCGTCGAGGTGGCGAATGGCCGCTGAATCGGGGAGCCTGGCCCGGCGGTTCAGCCGTGGCTTTGCCTGGAACTATCTGAGCCGGGTCGTCGAATTCGGGCTGCGCTTCCTCTTCGTCAGCTATGTGGCTGCTCAGTTCGGCCCGGCCAGCTTCGGCATCTATAGCTTCGCCACCAGCACGGCCGCCCTCGCCACACTGCTCGCAGCGCTGGGCGACGAGCAGGCTCTCAACAACTTCACGCCCGTCTTGCGCGACGATCCGCGAGCACTGCGCTGGCTCCTGCGCCGCCTGCTGCTGCGCCGCAGTGTGCTGACGGGAGTGGTCGCTCTGGTCTTGCTGGCGGCTGCGCCGCTGCTCGTGCGCTTCAGCGGCGGGTCGGCGCGCGCCGTGCCGGCTGCCCTGCCCTACTTCATCGCCTTCAACCTCTTCAACCTGTTGAGCTACTTTCTCGTCGGCCTGCTGGACCTGCGCCCGGTCGCCCTGACCCGCGTGCTGGTGCAGGTCCTCAACCTCATCACGGCTTGGTGGCTCTTCCGGCGAGGTTCCAACCCGATCACGCTCCTCCTCCTGATCGGTGCGACCACCACTCTGGCCCTGGGGGTGCTGCTGGTCTACCTCCGCTCCTACCTGACCGGCCCCGGCGCGCACCCTGGGCACGGCGTCGACCTGGCGCGCATCAACCGCTTCAGCCTCACGCTCGGGGCCACCAACACGGTCAGCTATCTGCTCGGCCAGCAGTCCGATATCTTGCTGCTCGGCTTTCTCCTCGGCGATGAGACGCAGATCGGCCTCTACAACCTGGCCGCTACCCTCAACCTGGTCGTCAGTACCGGCGTTCTGATCGGTTTCGAGGGAGTCACCCAGGCGGCGCTGGCGGAGCGGGCCCAGCAGGGTCCCTCGGCCGTGGCGACCGTCTGGGAAGCGCTGATGAAGATTACAGCGCTGCTGACCGTGCCGACTCTCGGCCTGGCGATCATCGTCGCCCGGCCGCTGCTGGCTCTGTACGGTCCGGCCTACCTCCCGGCCGTACCGCTATTGCAGCTCTACCTCGGTTTCAGCCTGGTCGGGCGCTTCTTCGGCGGGGGAGTCAACACCAGCACCCTCTATGCCCTCCGTCAGGAACGGTTTCCGCTGGTCGTGCGCGTCGTGAGCGGGCTCCTCAATGTCGCTCTGGGCATTCCGCTGATCTTGCGCTTTGGGGCGGCGGGTGCCATTCTGGCCACCGGTCTCAGCAGCCTGGTCACCGTCATCCCGGAGACCATCCTGGCGGTCCGTGTCACGGAAGCACGCTACCCCACAGCCTTCATGCTCAAAGTGGCCCTGGCTGCGGCGCTCGGTTGGGGAGCCGCCGCGCTGGTCGCCGGGCCGGGCCTGGTCCGTCTGGCCGGGGCTGGCGTTGCCTTCGCGCTCGTTCTCCTGCTGGCACTGAGATGGCTGAAACCGCTTGGCCCAACCGAGCGGGCACTGCTCGAGCGGGCCAGCCTGCGGCTGCGCCTCCTCGTGAGTCATTTCGGGTAGAACATCGGTCACGTCGTCGTGGCGCGGGTGGGAGCATGGTTCGGAGGACCCGCGTGAGCGGTCGTAAGCGCGCTGGAGGGGCGCACGGCCGTGCGCCCCTCCGAACCTGAAAGCGCCGTCACAAGCTGCTTGGCCATCGTCTCGGCGACCCCTTGACCGGCGCGCGAGTAGGGCAAAATCTCATTTTGCCCTACAATCACAGCATGAACTTCGTCTGCCTGGCATCGGCCTACTGGGACGAGCCGATGCCGACCAACAAGCAGCAGATCATGCGGCGCCTGGCCGCACGCGGCCATCGCGTGCTCTACGTGGACCCCGGGCTCTCGCGACCCGGCCTGCGCCGCGCCGCCCGGGCGCCCCGTCGCGTGTGGCGCTGGATCACCCGGCCGGTGCCGAACCTCTGGCGGTTGGAGCCGCTGCTCCCACTGCGCCAGGTTCCCGCTTTGAAAGGGCTCACCTGGCCGCTGATGGCGGCGGTGGTGGGGCGCTGGCTCGCCCGGCAGCGGTGGGGCGACGTGATCCTCTGGATCTATCTGCCGGAGGCCGTGCGGGTGATCGATCTGATCCCCCACCGGTTGTTGGTCTATCACTGTGTAGACGATTGGCGAACCTTTCCCCAGTTCGCCACGCGGCGGGCCGAGATCGCCGCGCTCGAGGATGCACTCACCCGGCGGGCCGATCTGGTGATCACCACCGCGCCGGCGCTCTACGAGGCGCGCCGCAGCCTCAACGCGCACACGATCCTCCAGCCCAACGTTGGGGATTACGCTCACTTCACGCGTGCCGCCGACCTCCTGCCCCCGCCGGACCTTGCCGGGTTGCCCCAGCCCCGCCTTGGCTTCTGGGGCGCCCTGGACGACTACAAGTTTGATCGGGAACTGGTCCTGGCGCTCGCCGATGCCTGCCCGAATGCGAGCATCGTGTTGATCGGGCCCGCGGGCGTGGCTATCCGTGGGCAGCCGGCCCTCGCGCTGAATCGGCCGAACATTCACTGCCTCGGGCAGCGGCCCTACGAGCAATTGCCGGCCTACGCAGCGGGCCTGGACGTCTGCCTGATCCCGTACCGCCAGACCGAACACACTCGGGGTGTCTTCCCGATCAAATTCTTCGAGATGCTCGCGACGGGCAAGCCGGTCGTGGCAACCGCCCTCCCGTCTCTCGCTCCCTTTGGAGACGCCATCCCTCTGGCACGGACAACAGGCGAGTTTGTGGCGGCGGTTCAGGCCGTGCTGGCCGATCCGGCAGCGGGCCGCACTCAACGGTTGGCCCTCGCGGCCCAGCACACCTGGGAGCAGCGCGTGGACGAGCTTCTGACGTGCGTGGCCGCCGCCCTCCAGACCCACCCGGCTCGAGAACCCCTTCGGCGGGCGAGAGATTGTCTGACTGGCAAGGCTCACCTCGGCGACGAATGAGCGGCGCCGGCCGTCTTTGGGGCTTCAACCGCTGTTCCCCTCGAGCAGTTGGGCCTGGTGACCAGCGTCACGTTGCCCAAAGGCGACGTTTCTGCTAAGGTTGTCGCGAACGTCCAGACGCCCGCCAGGGCGTCTCTCCACCGAGAGGACAACGAATGCGCGTCTGCCTCGACATCTCCGCCGCTTTGGGACAGGGCGCCGGCATTGGCCGCTATGCGCGCGAGCTCGCACTCGCCCTCCATGCGCTGCCGGACGGGCCGGAACTGTTCCTTTTCCACAACCGGCACCCACTCGACCAACTTCCCGCGGAGCTGAGGCAACTCCCGCGGATTGAGGTTCCACTCGGGGATAAGACCTGGCGCGCGCTGATGTTGACGGGTCAAAAGCTGCCGCTCGCCTGGAGGGGCAACCTCCCCGACGCCGACCTGTTCCACGGCACCGACATGCTCGTGCCGCCGATCCCGCAGCCGGCGGTGGTGACGATTCACGATCTCTCGATTCTTCTCTATCCAGAGCACCACACCCGCCTCAACCGTCTTCATCTCCGCTGGGCCTTGCCGCGCGTGACCCGGCGTGTGGCGGCAATCATCGCCGTCTCTGAAGCCACCAAGCGCGATTTGATCGCACGGCTCGATGTCCCGGCCGATCGGGTGCACGTCGTTCCAAACGGGGTCGACCACAAACGCTTCTACCCCCGCTACCGGCCCGCGGCCCGCCAGCGAGCCGGTCTGATGCTCGGGATCGAGCCGCCCTACATCCTGGCGCTGGGCACACTCGAGCCACGCAAGAATCTTCCCACTCTGCTGCGGGCCTACGCTCGCCTGGGGCGTGATGTGCCCAGGCTCGTTCTGGCCGGCGCCCGAGGGTGGGGTGAGGGGCCGCTTTTCGAGCTGGTAAAAGAGCTCGGCCTGCAGGAGCGAGTCCGCTTCACAGGGTACGTGCCGGAGGCGGTTCTCCCGGACCTTTACGCCGGCGCGCGCCTCTTTGTCTACCCCTCGCTCTACGAGGGCTTTGGGCTGCCTGTGCTGGAGGGATTGGCCTCAGGAGCGCCGGTCATCACCAGCAACACCTCCAGCCTCCCGGAAGTCGCCGGTGAGGCAGCTCTCCTGGTGGATCCCACCAGCGTCGAGGAGTTGACTCGCGTGATGCGGCGAGTGCTGGAGAGCAAGCAACTGCGCGACGAGCTGCGGGCGAAGGCGCCGAAGCAGGCGGCTCAGTTCAGTTGGGAGCGGACTGCTCGCGAGACGCTGGCGGTGTATGCGTCCGTTCTTGGGTGCTGAGCGCCTCGGTGGCGCTGTTCAACGACGCTTCTCGGTCCTGGTAGCGCTTCTTCTCGCTGCTCTGCTCCACCTTGCCCGCGCCGATAGGATGAGCCTCTGGATCGACGAGATCTTCACCCTGCGGAATGCCGGGCAACCGTCAGTGGCCGCGATCGTCGCGGCGGCCGCTGCGACGGAGCGCCGTCCCCCACTGAGTTTCCTCGTCTTTCACCTCTGGCTCGGACGCTTCCCGAACGTCGAATTCGCCTGGCGCTGGCTCCCCGCCGCCTTCGCCGTGCTGGCGGTCGCCGCCGGTGTGCGGCTCGCCGAACGGGTGCAGCGCGGGAGCGGTCCGCTCGCCGCCCTCCTCCTGGCTGTCTCGCCCTATCTGCTGCTCTATGGCGCGATGGTGCGTGCCTACAGTCTCACCCTCCTGCTGGGTCTTTTGATGACGCTCTTCCTGGTCGAGGAGCGCCCGCTCGCCTACACAGTGGTGGCCGCCGCCGGTCTCTGGACCGATTATCTGCTCTGGTTCCTCGTCGCGGCGCACGCCCTCTGGCTCCTTGGATGGAAAGGGTCGAAAATGCGCGCCGGTGAGAGGCGCGCCTGGTTCTTTGTTTTCCTTGCCCTCGGGATCGCCGCACTGCCTCTGATTGCCCCAGCGCTGGGCCAGCGCCGGCAGGTGCTCGTGGCGGCTGATCTGGCAACCACCCCGCTCGGCATCGCCCTCAAACTCGGCTACACTCCCTATGCGTACCTCCTCGGCGAGACCCTCTTTCCCTGGTCGCCCTGGGCCTGGTTGGGTCTGATTGGCGTTGCGGTGGCGCTGGTTGGTCTCCGCGGCCCCGTGACGCCGGCTCGCCGCCTCCTGATCCTCTCCGCAGGATTGCCTGTCCTCGCCATCATCGTGCTGCTGAGCCTGCTTGCCACCGACCTCCCGTTTGTGAACGTGCCGAGCCGGGCCATCGTCGCAGCCCCGATTGTCCTGATTGCGCTGGCTGCCGGTCTCCACCGGCTGCCGCCGCGAATCGGCCGATTGGCCGTGGGTGCCATCCTGGTCGCCAACAGCGTCGCGCTGATCAACCTCTACACGGATACGAACTACATCAACCCAATCTACGCTGTCCCGGCCCGCGAGGTCGCCACCACCATTCGCGCTCAGGCAATGCCGGACGCCCTCGTGCTGGCCGAGCAGGACACCGCGCTGCCGTTTTACCTGACCCACCAGCCGGGTGGCCCGCCCGTCCTCGCGCCGGGGGCGGTCGAAGCAGTGATGCAGCTTCCGCCCGAGGTCTGGCTCTTCAGCTTCGGCCGTGATCGCACGCGCGTGTTGGAGGGCGAACCGCGCGCCCGCGCCTGGCTCGTCGCGAACGGCTACACCCTCGTGGCCGCGACCGCCTACGTCCCGACCGACCCCACCTACGCCGCCGTCAAGCATCGTCTCCTCGGCCGAGAAGCGTACGCCGCCAAAGCCACGCTTGAACAGTGGCGCCGCCAGAACAGGAGAGTGGCTGAGACTCGGAAACCGGACGCGTGGTGCTCCGAACGGCGCACGATCACGATCTGAGCCGGTTGTCGAGCGGATTTTTGCGCCGCAGGGTCGCGCGGCGATAATGGATGACGGCTGAAACCCGTGTCGCAACGATCGCTGCCAGGCAACATCATCCATTATCGCCTTCTGCAGGGCTGGCGCGGCTTCACGCAAATCGCTCAGATGGGAACCCGGTGGGCGCGGCCCTGCTGATGCCTCCCCTGCACACCGGATGCCGATTGGAGTGAGGAAAGTTTTCAGGGAACACCGTGACCCGAAAGAAAAAGAGTCGCATCGCTGAACGCGAGTCGACCCGCTCGGCACGTGCCGACAGCGCCAAAGGTGAGCCAACGCCCACGGAGGCACGTCGTTCGAAGCCGGAGCCGGCTCCCACGACCTGGAGGGCGCGCCTATTCGGCGCACTTGACGCCGACGAGTGGCTCATGATCATTGGAATTTGGCTGGGATCACGGCTGGTCCTCCTCCTGCTCGCTTCGATTCTCGCGGGCCTGATTCCCAACCAGCAGCCCATGGGAGTTCTTGACCGCTTCACGCGCTGGGACGGCGGTTGGTACCGCAGCATCGCCGAGCACGGCTACGAGCTTCGGGGGCCAGACCAGCAGAGCAATCTGGCCTTCTTCCCGCTCTACCCAATCCTTGGCCGGGTGGCCAGCATCCTCTTTCTCAGAAACAGCCAGTCAGGTCTTCTCCTGATCTCGAACCTCGCCTTCCTGGTCGCGCTCATCTACGTGTACCGCCTCGGACGGCTGGAGTTCGATGCCGAGAGTGGTCGCCGGGCGCTGATCTATATGGCGCTCTTCCCCTTCGCGGTGTTCTTCGCGGCCCTCTACAGCGAATCGCTCTTCGTGGCACTCGCCGCGGCGGCATTCTTCTACGCGCGCCAGCGCAACTGGCCGGCGGCGCTCGGACTCGGAGCCCTGTTGCCGGTGACCCGTGTGATGGGCCTGGCGATCATTCCGGCCCTGCTATGGGAGTGGTGGCAGGATCGGCGCCAGCACGGTGATCGCAGCCTGGCGGCGCTGTTCGACCGGCGGGCGTTGGCGTTGGGAGTGCTGGTCGTCCCGCTGGCCCTCTTCATGCTCTTTCTCTGGTGGCGCTTCGGCGATCCCCTGGCATTCTCGACGCTCGTCCAGAAGAACTGGGACCGCCGCACGACGCTGCCGTGGGGGACAATCGCCATCGGGTTGGATGTTCTTGCCCGGCTGCCCGACAGCCGCTACGTCAAGGCGATCGCCTGGCTCGATATGGGGACGATCGGCCTGGTCCTGGCGATGCTCCCGCTGGTCTGGCGACGTCTGGGCGTCAGCTACACGCTCTTTGTCGTCACTGTCTTCTTCCTGGCGACCTTCACGTCCCTCGATCCTGCCAAGGGCTTGCCGACGGCATCGATTGGACGCTACTTGATGACCGCCTTCCCGGTTTTCCTGGTTCTCGGCGATTTGGGCCGCCGGCGCTGGCTGCATTACCCCGTGTTGACTCTGTTCGCGGCGCTCTTCGGGCCGGTCGCCATCTACTACTTTGCCACCATCTGGGTTGGCTGAACCGGAGGTTGTTGGCGCGCCTTCGCCGTGCTAAGATAGTTCTGGCTGGTTTGGGAGACGGGAGGGATGACCATGGAGGCCAGAGCTGAAGAGCCGCTCGTGGTGGAGTACGGGACGCGCCGGGTGCGGATCGTCGAGCCTGAGAGCCAGAGGGTGACGGTCGACCGCGCGGATGCTGGCGCCCGGTCCCTCGCGGCGGGCGATCATCTGGATGGCGAGGACGGGCTGCGCTTCACTTTTCGGGTCGAGCGTTTGGTTGCCTGATACGATTACGATTCCCCCCGGCATGCGCATCGCCTTCGACGCTCGCGTCGTCCAGGGCCACTTCCCCGGCATTGGCCGCTATGCGATCCGCCTCCTGGACGCCATCGCTGTCGCCGCACCTGAGACCCCAGTCGTCGCGTTCTACGTCCCCAACGCAGCCCATCTCGGCGAGAGCCTGGCCTCTCTGCGATCGCGATCGAACGTCAGCTTCCACCCGGCGCCTCCAATCTTTGCACCCTGGGGTCAGGTGATCATGCGGCGCCTCATCCAGCGGAGCGGCGCCGATATCGTGCACAGTCCGTATTACGTCGCCCCCTACTTTAGCCCGGCGCCCCTGGTTGTGACCGTCCACGACCTGATCCCCCTAGACCGGTCCCACCGGCCGCCGCGCGATGTCGACCGGTGGCTCTATCCCTGGCTCAACCGCCTGGCGGCGCGCCGGGCCGCGCACATCATCACCGTCTCACGCCACGCGGCCGCGGAGATCCGCACCCGCCTGGGTGTGCCGCCCGAGCGGCTGAGCGTCATCCCGGAGGCGCCTGCTCCCTCTTTTCGCCCGGCATCTGAGGCAGCCGTTGCGGAGATGCGCGCCCGGTTGGGCCTAACGGCACCCTATCTGCTTCATGTCGGGATCAACAAGCCGCACAAGAATCAAGCAGCCTTGATTCGGGCCGTCGCTCGCCTCTGCCGCGAAGGCAGCCTGGGTGAGGCCATCCTGGTGCTGGCGGGGCCACGCGACCCGCGCTATCCTGATCCGCGCCGCGAGGCGGAGGCGGCCGGGATCGGCGAGCAGGTCCGCGTACTCGGGCCGGTCACAGATGAGGCCCTGGTGGCCCTGTACAGCGATGCGCTGGCCTTCGTATTCCCGAGCCTGGCGGAGGGTTTCGGCTTGCCGCTGCTGGAGGCAATGGCCTGCGGCGCCCCGGTTGCCTGCTCGAACCGCCCCCCGCTCACCGAGGTCGCCGGGCAGGGAGCGCCGGCATTCGATCCAACCGATCCGGCTGCGATTGCCGCGGCGCTGCGCCCGTTGCTGCGCGATCCGGCGCTGCGAGCCGCGCAGCGCACTCGCTCTCTCGGCCGCGCCGCCGAGTTCTCCTGGGCCCGGGCTGCCGAGCAAACCATTGCGGTGTACCGTCGGGTTGTTACGAACGGTTGGAAGGTTAAAGGTTGAAGGTTAAAGGTTGAAGGTTGGAGACGCCCGACCCCGCGGGGTGCCCGCCGCCCTCCCCTGCGGGTACGCCCTCCCCTGCGGGGGAAGGTGAGATCACCTGGTCGGGGATTCCCCTGGAGGGGACACCGGGGCGTCTGTACAGGTTGAAGGTTGAAGGTTACCAGTCGTGCGGATCCTGCATCTTTACAAAGATTACTTTCCCGTCCTCGGGGGAATTGAAAATCACGTCAAGCTCCTGGCGGAGGGGCAGGCCGCGCGGGGTCACGAGGTGACTGTCCTTGTCACGAGCCTGGGTCCGCGCACCGAGCGGCTCGAGAGTGCCGGCGTGCAGGTGATCAAGGCCGCTCGTCTGGCCACCGTGGCCTCGGCGCCACTGAGCCTGGCCCTGCCCCTGTTTCTCCGCCGCCTCCATCCCGACGTGACGCACCTCCACTTCCCATACCCTGTGACCGAGGTCGCCAACTGGCTTCTTGGCCGCGGCCGGCGCACCATCGTGACCTACCACAGCGACGTCGTTCGTCAGAAGGGCCTCCTCCTGGCCTACGCGCCACTGATGCGCCACATCCTGCGGCGCGCCGACCGGATCATCGCCACCAGCCCGGCCTACATGCAGTCGTCGGCGGTGCTGGCCCCGCTTGCGCCCCACTGCACCGTCGTGCCGCTGGCGGTGGAGACGGCCCGCTTCGCCGCGCCGGCCGATCCGGGCGCCCTCGCCGCCCTGCGCGCGCAGTGGGGCCCGGGGCCGTGGCTCCTCTTCGTTGGCCGGCACCGCTACTACAAGGGGCTGGACGACCTCATTCGCGCCCTCCCCATGCTGCCGGGGGTGCGGCTCATGGCGGTCGGCAAGGGGCCGATGACGGCCACCTGGCAGGCACTGGCCGTTGACCTGGGGGTGGCCGAGCGGGTGCACTTCCCCGGCGAGATCCCCGACCGCGAGCTCGCCCTCTCCTTCCGGGCCGCCGATCTCTTCGTGCTGCCGTCCAGCCAGCGCAGCGAGGCCTTCGGCCTCGTGATCGTCGAGGCCATGGCTGCCGGTTTGCCGGCGATCACCACCGAATTAGGGACTGGCACTTCGTGGGTCAACCGCCACGGCGAGACGGGGCTAGTCGTCCCACCGCGCGATCCGGCTGCCCTGGCTCAGGCCAGCGCTGCGCTCCTCGGCGACGAGGCCCGGCGGGCTCGCCTGGGCCGGGCCGCGCAAGCCCGCGCCCTGGCCGAGTTCGACAAGGAGGTGATGGTCGAGCGCACGTTGGCTCTCTATGAGGGGGTGTCGAGAGATGGGGTGTCGCCCGGCAACGGATGAACAGATGGTCGTCAGTTGTGGCGACGTTCGCCGTTCGCTCGGGGTTCAGAGCTATGACTTGCGGTGTTCCTCGTTGTATCTCGGTCTGGTCGAAGCCGCGGCGTCTTGGAACGAAGAAGTCGATGGTGAAGTTGGTATCCTCGTGAATGATGTTGAACGAGTTGATTTGCTCGCGTTCCCGGATGGCTTGCCGGATCTGCTCAGTATCGACAATAAAGGCATCCCCGAGGGTACGCGCCAGGGGTTCGACGTGTTCCATGCGTAGGTCTGCAACGAGATCTACGTCGTTCGTGTTACGCGGTACGCCGTGAACGATACTCGCCATTGAGCCGCCGATCACGTAGGGAACGCCCAACGCTTCAAGGGCCTGGGTCACAAGCAGGGTGATCTCGATAGGATCAAGGTCTTCCACGGCGCGCCCGCTTCTCTCTGTAGATGAGGTTGGCAAGCCGCTGCATCAGCTCCTCTTCCGACGCTTCCGGGTGCCGCGCTCTTAACCCGACAAGGGCCAACCGGCGTGCGGCGTTGTGGAGTCGTTGCATCTGTCGAAGTTTCTTCCAGGCCGGGGCCTCGCGGTATCGCTGAAAGAGCAATGCCTCTGTTCTGGGGCTGGTGCCAAGGTGCATCTGTCGCCAGGTTGGAGGGGTGCGCTCCTCTTCCCTCCCCTGCTCGGTCTGTTGCTCGATACCCGGAGTCTCCATCCCTTGTGCTCCTGCTGGCACGGTCGCCAGCGCTGGTGCTTGCTCTATCGCTGGCGACAGGTCAAAAGAGATTTCTTCTACCTTGGGCTCTTCCTCAGCCGCTGGCGGCATCCCCTCTACCATCTGGCGAAGGATCGCCTCTCTTTGCTCCTTCAACCTCTTACGGCCCACGGTCCAATACCTCTCGAACCCGGGCCGCATACGCGGCCGCTGCCGGGTTGTTCGGCTCGTATTCACCGATCGGAAGGCGAGCAAGCGCCGCCTCGCTCACTCGAATGGTCCAGGGAATCATCGTCTCGAACAATCTCAAATCTGCACGACGTCGCAGCGCTGCGAGCACCTCGCGCGCGTGAACCGGCCGCAAGTCAGCCATCGTCGGCAAGACGCCCAACAGCCGGGCTGCTTGCCCGAAGTCCTCTTGTACCTCTCCCAGCGTACTAAGAAACTGGACTCTGGCGAAAACTGGGGAAGTTGAACATGGGACGCCTCCTGAGTAGAGTGACGCAAAGCCATTCTACCGGTTCCAACAGGAGGGCATCATGCTCACGCGAATTATACACAATTCACCGCACCGATGCACCTTCTTCGAGCAGTTGAACGTCGAACTCTCCAAGCCGCAGCGGTGGCACCTGCTGAACCTGGCCGATGCGCTCCTGGCGTGCGAAGACGCCAAGACCTTGGCCGCCCCGCAGCGTCAATTTCTGGAGGCACCGGAAGCGTCCAATATGGCCGACTTTCTGCGCATCAGCCCTTGGTCGGCCGAGGCGGTGCGGGCCGCCCTCCGTGCCAACCAAGTCGCCTGGATCCTGGGGCGAAGGCGGCTTCCCAGGGATCAAGCGGTAAATCGAAAGTCGGCGCCATAAGGATGGAGCGAGGAAATGGACAGGCGAGGGCAATGCCCTCGCCTATGCATGCACACTCGCCAGGAGCGCCTCCGGATTGTGGCGAAAACGTGCCCGGTCGAGCCGCCCCGCCGCGAGCCCTTGGACAATCTCAGCCAGCGCGCGGTTGACCGGCGTCGCCACGCCCGCCTGCGCGCCCGCCGCGACGACCGCCCCGTTGAGCACGTCGATCTCGAGCTGCTCGCGACCGGCCTCGAGGTCGAGGGAGAGTGAGGGCATTTTCCCCCCGCGACCGCGGGCCACCTGACGGCGCATCAGCGGGCGGGTGACGGCACGCGGCAGCCGCTCGAGCAGCATCATGAGGAGCGGGACGGGATAGCCCGGCAGGCGCACCGTCGCGATGCCATGCGCGGCCATCACGCGGCGGGCCTCGGCCAGGGCATTGAGTTCGACCGCGTAGAGGCGCGGATCGGCGAAGATGCGGGCCGGCGGCCAGGCCAGAATCGCGCTGGTGGCGTTGCCGATGATGTTAAGCAGGAGCTTGGACCATTTCATCGCCGAGGCGCCGGCGTAGCGTGCGACGACGAATCCGGCCGCGGCGAGGGCCTCGGCCGCGGCGGTGGGGTCGGGCCGCGTGCCGGCGAGCGGTGCCAGGCCGATGCCGCCTTTGCTGACCGTCTCAATTCGCGCCGGCCCGGCGACCTCGACGGGGGTGGTGAGGGTCCCGGCGATCACGGACTCGGGGCCGAAGCGGGCGGCGACGATGGTCTCACTCCCGATCCCATTCTGCAGGGTGAGAAGCGGGGGTGGCTGCGGGAGAACGCGCGCAATCTCGGCGACGGCGGCGGCGACGCCGTAGGCCTTCATCGTCAGGATGATGAGATCATGATCACCCGGCGAAGCCTCCGCCACGCCGGTGACCACGCGAAGCGCCCGCACGGTTTGGGCCCGGCCGCCGGTCACGATAGTGAGACCCTCGGCCGCGATTGCCTGGCGGAGCCACTCGCGTCCCACCAGCGTCACCGGGTTGTCTGCCAGGGCCAGCCGCCCGCCGACCAGCGAGCCGATGGCGCCGGCCCCGACGACCAGGACTCTCATGCAGCCGGGGCAGCGGCCGTATAGTTCGCCGCCCGGCTGAAGCCGTAGGCCTGCGCCAGGACTTCCATCGGGTGGCGCGCGAGGCGCCCGGTGCCGTGCTCGATCTGCCAGCGGCAGGTTTCGCTGTCGCAGAGGATGATGTTGCCACCGACCTCCTCGGCCTGTTGGAAGAGAGGCCGGCCGACAGCCATCGCGATGGGGTACTTCTCGACTTTGAGGCCGTAGGTACCAGCAATCCCGCAACAGTCGGCCCGGCTCTCGACGATCTCAAGGCCGGGGATCAGGCGCAAGATTTCAAGGGCTGGCGTGCCGATCCGGTGCGCGCGGAGCTGGCAGGGTGGGTGGTAGAGCAGCCGGCCGTTGACCGGATGGAAGTACAGGTCGAGCTCGCCGCGGTCGTAGAGCTCGCGCAGAAACTCGAAGAAGTCGTAGGTGTGGCGCGCGACGAGTTGGGTATCGTCATCGTAGAGGTCGAGCAACTCTGGGGCTTCCTCCTTGAGCGTCAGGGTGCAACTCGTGGAGGTACCGACGATCGGCAGGCCTCGCCGGGCGTAGGGCAGGAGTTTTTGAACGTTTGAGATCGCGTAGCGACGCGCGGCATCGAATTCGCCGTTGGAGAGCATCGGCAGCCCGCAGCAGTTTTGGGGCGGGACGAGCACGTCAAAGCCCAAGTGCTCGAGAATCGCCACGGCTGCCTTGCCGATGTGGGGCTCGTAGTAGTTCGTCGAGCAGGCGTGGAAGTAGACGACCTGCTTCCTGGCCGGTTGACCGGCGGTGGGCTCTGCCCCGACCTCCCACGCTTGACCCCCGGCCCCCGCCCGGTGACTCTTCTCAAACCATCCTCGGAAGGTCGAGCCGGCCCAGCGGGGGAGCGGGGCGTGCCGATCGATGCGCATCACTTTCTCTGCCAGCCAGCGCGAGAGCGGATTGTGCAGCGACAGGTTGGCGAGTGGCGGCATCAGCATCCCGAGCTTGCCCAGCAGCTCCGAGCGACCCACCAGGCGGTTGCGCAGCGGGAGACCCCGATCGCGCACGATCTGCGCGCGGGCGCGAGCATTGATCTCGGCGATGCGCACGCCGGTGGGGCAGACGCGGTTGCAGACCCGGCAGCCTGAGCAGTAGTCCACCGAGCCGTCGGGCGAGGCCGGCTGGTCGATGGGATTGCGAAAGCGTTGCGCCTGCGGGCCACAATACTTCGGCCCCGGAAACAGATCCGTCACCGCCGACACCGGGCAGTAGCTCACGCAGATGTTACACTTGATACAGGAGTCAAGTGTCGCGTCCACCGAATGGTACGGGCGGGTACGAAGAGCGGGATCATTCATAAGCAGCGTCTCGTCTCATCCTTCCAGCAGGCCCTCCGCCGCCCGCACGCCGGTCGCCACCGACACCCCCTCCAGCGACTTCTCGCGCAGGGGGTCAGCGTGGGCGAGGGCGAGGCCGGCGGCGCGGAGGTTGGCATAGACCGGGGCGCCGTTCGGGCCGAGGGGGCGCATCTGCTCGTCCACCATGAGGCCCGCGCGCCAGATGGCGTGGCCCTGCGGTGCCACGAACTCCGGCTCGAACCAGGCCTTGCGTTCGGAAAGGGCTTCGACCGGCAGGTCGAAGACGACCTCGCGGACGGCGCCCTTGTAGTCGGTGCGCAGGCCGCCGCCGAGGAGCCCGCCCGTGGCGAGCACGAAGTCGCGGCCGCGGTGAGCCATCGTGCGCGCGGCGATCTCAGTCTCTATGCTGAGCACGCGGCTATCGTCCAGGGTCGCACTCAGGGCCTCCGCTCCCACCAGGAAGCGCCCGCGCCGGCGCTCGAGAGCACGCTGGAAGGCGTTCTGCAGCCGGATGCCCGGGACCGACGGGGGCAGGGTAGGAATCTCGAAGACCGGCAGGTCGAGGGCCTGTTGCAGGTGCTCGACGACGTCTGAGGGGCGGTCGATGCCGAGCACCGCGGGGAAGCCCACGCGCCGGGCCTCGCCGAGCGACGGGCGCACGAGGTCGATCACCTGCTGGCGGAAGGCGGCGTCCTCGAAGAGGCGCGCCAGCCGCACCGGCATGAGGTCGAGCCGCCGGGTAAGGGTAGGGACGTCGGCGAAGGCCGCGCGAGCGGGGATGCCCTGGGCGGTGAGATTGGCGGCGACGAGGGCCGGGTAGAAGTCACGTAGCGGGTGGAACCCGACGATCAGCATGGGCAAGGGGTCACGGAGGTCGCCCGCGAGCATGGTGGTGGGCGCCAGGCAGGTCGGGCGCGGGGCGCCGACCGGCGAGGGCAGCCGCCAGTTGCGCTCGATGGTGCCCTCGTAGTGGAGACCGGCGCCGGAGCTCACGCGTTTGACCAGGTCGAGGCCCGTGCGTAGAGCGTCCTCACCGGCGAGGGCATAGGGGTGGCGCGGGTTGGCGGTGACCAACGCCTGCACAGCGGCGAGGGGGTCCTCCACCAGTTCCGTCGCGCCGATCGGGTAGACGCCGAGCACGTCGATGCAGCCACTCGACCAGTGGGTACTCCCGCCCATCCCCTTGGCGAGCACGGTCACGAGGCGACCGGCCTCGGCCAGGGTTGCGGCGGCCGCCAGGCCGGCCAGCCCGCCGCCGATGACGATGGTTCGTTCGTTCGGGTTCATCTCGCATCCCTAAACCCGGTCCTGGGTCGTTGCCAGGCTCACGGTTGAGCCCAGGCTTTCAGAAAATCATCTCGGGAGACAGCCGCCTGCGTGCAAATCCTGCTTCACGTTGAGTCTTTCAGGACGTGAGCCTCAGACAGGTCTGTTGCGTACAGGATGCCATCCGGAATGACGACGCTCACTCTACGTCGCCTCGCTGATATCTCGATCCGACACGAGCGATCAAGCGCGAACGCAGCTACACGTGCGCGGCCGCCCGCCCGACCTCTTCGACGGGATTGTACTTATAGAATTCGGCCAGCGGGTGGCGCCGTTCGCTCACGGGGAGAAACTCGACGTTCATGAGGCTGAGGTAGATCAACTCGTCGAGGCGCTCCTGCTTCAGCTGGTCGCCCCAGAGGATCGAGGTTAAGCCTTTCCAGCGCTCCTGGAGGAAGTCGCGCAAGGCCGCGTTGGTCTCGGCCACATCGGCCTGGCGCAGCTCATGGAGGATGCTGGCGGCGCGGTAGGTGCAGAAACCGCCCTGGCAGGGTCCCATCCCCATGCGATTGTCGCGGCGGATGTCGTCCAGGCTGGTGGCACCCCCCTCGACGATCGCTTTCTCGATGCGCTCGCGTTCGACCAACTCACATTCACAGACGAGGCGCCCCCAGGCTTTACCCGCCTCAACCTGCGCCAGCGGTACGCCCTTCCAGAAGAGCCCCTGGCCCGCGCGATCCTCCGGGTTGGGGCAGGGCTCCTCCGCCGTCCGGCAGCGCCGCTCGACACCCAGCTTCTGGCAGACTGCATCTGTGACGACCTGGGCCATCTGGCGGTAGGTGGTCCATTTGCCACCGGTGATGGTGAGGAAGCCATGCACACCGTCTCGGGTCTCATGGTCGAGGAGCGTGTAGGTGCGGCTGACGTCACGGGTGTCCACCCCGGCCGATTTCTCCTGGTAGAGCGGGCGGACGCCGGCCCACGCGCGCAGCACGCGCATGTCCTTGAAGCCGGGCACCAGCTTCTCGCCCTCGTCGAGCATCAGCTCGACCTCCCAGGCCTCGATCCCATAGTGCTCGGGGTCGGGGACGCGGATGTCGGTGGTGCCCATGACCGCGACGGTGCGAATCGGGACGAGGATGTCGCCGTCCGCAGGCATCTTGCAGCGGTTCACGACGGTGTTGACCATGCGATGGTTCATCGCCACCATTGTGCCCTTGCCGGGAATCACCGTGACGTCGCAGCCGGCGAGCCCGGCGACCAGCCCGGCCCAGGCACCTGAGGCGTTGACGACGAAATCGCAGTCAATCCGGATACGCTCGCCTGTCAGCAAGTTCTCGACGACCGTGGCAACGATGCGCTCCTGCTGCTTGATGAACTCGACCACGCGGTGGTAGGTCCAGATTTGGGCGCCATACTGTTTGGCTGAAAGCACGTTGGCGTGGGTGGAGAGGAACGAATCGGCGGCAGCGTCGGGGACGCGGAAGCAGCGCAGGATCCGGGGGTTGAGGCGCGGCTCCTCGCGGAGCATCTGGACGATGGAGATCTCCTCGACCGGGATGCCACACTCGCGACATCCCTCGACAAAGCGATCCGCAAAGGCGGGATCGTCCCAGGGAGTGGTTACAAAATAGCCACCGGTGTCCTCGATGGCAAACGGGAGAATGCGGCGGAGGACGTAATTCTCTTCGATGCACTCGCGGGCCGAGACTTGATCCTTCACCGCGTAGCGACCGCCGCTGTGGAGGAGGCCGTGGTAACGGCCGGTCGTGCCATGGGTGAGATCTGATTTCTCAACCAGGATCGTCTTGAAGCCGCGCATCGCCACGTCGCGCACCGTGCCGGCGCCGGTGGCGCCGCCACCGATGACGACGACTTCGGTGGAAATCTGCTTCATCGCATTCTCGCTCCCGGAGTAGACACTGGGTGGACGCATTGCTAACTTCTCAGCCGCTCCCGGCCCAGCTGGCCGGACCAGGCCCGTGTCGGCATCTCATTGGCCTGGATTTGGCAATCCAGGCCGAGCGGCTGAGGAGTTACACGCATTGTACCATCTCTCAACGACGTGCCACAAGCCCCGAACACGAGAGCCCATGCGCACTCCGCGTCCTGGGTGACAAGCTACCTCACCGGGGCGCCTCGTTCAGTCCGTGGATCAGGCCGGCCGTGACCACCGGCCACTCGCCGAAGATGGCGACCAGGGCGAGCGCGGTGATTCGGTTGAGGCAAAACGCTCACAGAAGAGAGGGGTGGAGGCTCGCGCCCCACCCCTCTGATGACGGCCCGTTCCTACTCGCCGACCTCAACCCAGTTGAAGGTACGCTCGACGGCCTTCTTCCAGCCGGCGTAGCCCTCCTGGCGTTGCTCCTCGGTCCACTGGGGCTCCCAACGCTTGTCCACCTGCCAATTCTGGACGGTATCCTGGAGGTTGCTCCAGAAATCGGTCGCGAGGCCGGCCGCATAGACCGCCCCCAGGCTGGTTGTCTCGGCCACGACCGGCCGCACGACGGGCACGCCGAGGATGTCGGCCTGGAGCTGCATGAGGGTGTCATTGGCAGTCGCGCCGCCGTCGACCTTGAGGACGTCGAGGTCGACGCCGGAGTCCTTCGCCATCGCATCCAGAACCTCTTTGGTCTGGTAGCAGATGGATTCGAGGGTGGCCCGGGCGACGTGGCCTCGGTTGATGTAGCGGGTCAGGCCGACGATCGCCCCGCGCGCATCGTTGCGCCAGTAGGGGGCGAAGAGGCCCGAGAAGGCCGGTACGAAATAGATGCCGCCGCTGTCCTGGACGGTGTTGGCCAGCGCTTCGATCTCGGCGGCCGACGTGATGAGGCCCAGGTTATCGCGCAGCCACTGCACCGCGGCACCGGTGATCGCGATCGAGCCCTCGAGCGCATACACGGCCGCATCGTCCCCTATCTTGTAGCAGACGGTGGTCAGCAGGCCGCTCTTCGAAGGGACGATCTCGGTCCCGGTGTTGAGCAACATGAAGTTGCCGGTGCCATAGGTGTTCTTCGCCTCGCCCGGATTGAAGGCTACCTGGCCGACCGTCGCGGCCTGCTGGTCGCCGAGGTCACCGCAGACCGGGAGCGCCGCGCCGAAGGGGCCGCTGGCCTCGGTCGTGCCGTAGAAGTTGGGATCGCTCGAGGGGCGAATCTGGGGGAGCATCGCCTTCGGGATGCCGAAGAAGCTGATGAGCTCGTCATCCCAATCGAGGGTCTTGAGGTTCATGAGCATCGTGCGGCTGGCATTGGTCACGTCGGTGACATGGGCGCCGCCGTTCGGGCCACCGGTCAGATTCCAGATGACCCAGGTATCAATGTTGCCGAAGATGGCCTCGCCGCGCTCGGCGGCCGCGCGCACACCGTCGACATTCTCCAGAATCCACTGGATCTTGCCGCCCGAGAAGTAGGTAGCCGGGGGGAGGCCAGCCTTTTGGCGGATAACGTCGCCCTTGCCCTCCCGTTCCAGACGATTGACGATACGGTCGGTGCGGAGATCCTGCCATACGATGGCATTGTAATATGGGCGACTGGTATTCTTGTCCCAAACCACGGTGGTTTCGCGCTGATTGGTCACACCAACCGCCGCGAGATCGCTGGCGGTGATGCCGGCGCGCTGCATCGCCCCCTGGATCACGGTTCGGGTTCGCTCCCAGATCTCCATCGGGTCGTGCTCGACCCAACCAGGCTGCGGGTAGATCTGCTCGTGTTCGAGTTGATGGACCCCGATCACGTTGCCACCGTGATCGAAAATCATGAACCGGGTACTGGTCGTTCCCTGGTCGACGGCACCCACGTACTTCGCCATTGAAATACTCCTTCCTGAGCTGGGGGGGAGCCGCCGCCCAGGTGGGCGGCGGCCTGGTCGTTGGGTCGGAAATTACGTGCTGGCGGCGACCGCCGCCAGCGTTTTGAGCAGGAGATAGCTGGAGGTCGCCCCGGGATCCTGGTGACCGGCGCTACGTTCTCCCAGGTAACTGGCACGACCCTTGCGAGCCACGAGTGGGATGGTACTCTCCATTCCGGAGCGGGCCGCCTCGGCCGCCTTTCCCAGGATCGTAGCGAGGTCATCGCCCTGCTCGAGGGCCGCCTGGGCGGCTGCAACCGCCGGGGTCAATGCGTCCACCATGGTTTTGTCGCCGACCTCAGCCTTGCCACGGTTCACAACGCCCTTCAGCGCCGCCGCGAGGGCGGCGACCACGTCGGCAGGATCGAGCGTCCCTTTGCCCTGGACGGCCATCCCCGCCTGCATGAAGGCGGTGCCGTAGAGCGGGCCGCCTGCACCTCCGACCCTGGCCACCAGCGTCATGCCGACCAGCTTGAGCACGTCGGCGGGCGTCTTCTCGGCAACCCCCGGGAGCTTCTCGAGAACGGCTCGAAAGCCGCGCTCCATATTGGCTCCATGGTCGGCGTCGCCGATGGCGGCGTCGAGTCGAGTGAGATAGGTACTATTTTCGGCGATCGTGGCGGCAGCCGCCTCGACAAAGCGAATCGTATCAGCAGTCGTTGTTGCCATGGCTTTCCTCTATCCAGGGGCACTCCAGAGACGTTGCCAGACCATCGGTCAAGTCGTTGCCGTGGACACGTGGCCGCAGACTTCCGAAGTCTCCCGAGACTTCGGAAGTCTGACTCCCTGATCGTTGCGCTAGGCACCCCAGCGCAACCCTGGGGTGACCACCGGATCGTCCCACAGCGCCTTCATCTCATCGTCGAGCCGGAGGAGGGTGATCGATGTCCCGGCCATCTCGAGGGAGGTAATGTAGCTACCGATCAGGTTGCGAGCAATTTTGATGCCCCGTTCGGTGAGCATCTGGTGAACCTTGCGATACACGACGTAGAGCTCGATCTGGGGGGTGCCGCCCATGCCGTTGACGAAGGCGAGGACCTCGTCGCCGCTGTTGAAGGGCAGGTCTTCGAGAATCGGCGTCACCAGGCGCTCGACGATCTGGTCGGCGGGCTCCAGCGGCAGGCGCTGACGGCCCGGCTCGCCATGAATTCCGATGCCGATCTCCATCTCGTTCTCACCGAGCTCGAAGGTCGGGTGGCCGACGTGGGGCACGGTACAGGAAGTCAAGGCCATGCCCATGCTGCGGACGTTGGCATTGACCCGCCGGCAGAGATCCGCGACGCGCTGCAGGTCATGGCCCTTCTCGGCCGCCGCGCCGCAGATTTTCTCCGCCAGCACCGTTCCGCCCACCCCGCGGCGGCCGGCGGTGTAGAGGCTGTCCTGGACGGCGACGTCGTCGTTGATGACCACCGAGGCGACCTCGATGCCTTCGTCCTGGGCCAACTCGGCGGACATCTCGAAGTTCATCACGTCGCCGGTGTAGTTCTTGACGATGTGCAGCACGCCCGCGCCGCCGTTCACGGCTTTGGTGGCCGCCAGCATCTGGTCAGGCGTTGGTGAAGTGAAGACAGCGCCGGGACAGGCGGCGTCGAGCATGCCGCGGCCTACAAAGCCACCGTGCATCGGCTCGTGGCCACTGCCACCGCCCGACACGATGCCGACCTTCCCTTGAATGGGCGCATCGGCCCGGACGATGTAGTTCGGGTCGAAGTGCACCCGGATCAGCTCAGGATGCGCCGCGGCTATTCCCGCCAGAGCCTCCTCCACCACGTTTTGGGGCTCATTGATCAGTTTTTTCACGGTACGTCCCCTTTCTCCTATTGGTGGACGCCGGCCGTCCTCTCATCGTACGGCGAAGACCAACGCCCACAGAAGACCACCAATGATACCACCGATCACCGGGCCAACGACAGGGATCCAGCTATAGTCCCAGTCGGAGCGGCCCTTCCCGGCAATCGGCAGCACCGCGTGCGCGATCCGCGGGCCCAGGTCACGGGCCGGGTTGATGGCGTAGCCGGTGGGGCCGCCCAGCGAGAGACCGATGCCCCAGACCAGCGCTCCCACCAGGAACGGACCGAGGTTGGACGCCGGCGTTGGACCCAACCCTCTTCCGAAGATAGCGCCTACTCCCGCCACCAGGACGAAGGTACCGATAATCTCGGTGATCAAATTGGTCGACGTATTGCGGATCGCCGGACCAGTGGAGAAGACTGCCAGTTTCAGGCCGGGATCAGCGGTGACAGCCCAGTGGGGAAGATATGCCAGGTAGACGATCACACCGCCCAGGAAGGCGCCGATGAACTGGGCGATGATCATGGCAATGGCGATTGGGATGGTGATACCGGAGCCGGGCACGAAGAGACTGGCGACGGTCACAGCCGGGTTGATGTGAGCGGGGGATGACCCGGCCGAGATGGCAACGAAGACGCCGACCATCACCGCCAACGCCCAGCCCGTCGTGATGACAATCCAGCCTGAGTTCTCGGCCTTGGATCGGGCCAGGAGCACACCGGCGACGACGCCATCGCCGAGGATGATCAGAAACATCGTTCCCAGAAGTTCGCCCAAGAAGTTTTGCATTGTGTGCCTCCGAGGTACTTGCGGGTATAGATAACGACGAATCAGGCGAGGCAAAACCGGCGGCTGGATTCGATAGGACCTCCTTTCATCCGAAGTAATCCTTTCGCGAGTGAAGCCAAAGGCCGTCCGGTGCTCTTCGCCATCTGAGGATGAAGGAGCCGGAAACGCTCCACAGCGAATGGAGCGTACGGATCCGATGACGGAGCCTATGCTTGAGACTCTGATCAAGACTCGCCCGGCTGGGCCCATCCGCTCGCTGCATAGTACTTCCAAAAGCCGGACCGGCCCATTGCCATTGTCTTTTCAGTCATATGACAGTTGTCAGGGTTCAACTTTATTGAACTGATCGCCTACGATCAAGATACTATTATGTTTAGATGATAGGGCATTGGAGATGTGGGGAGAGCGAGCGCCAGGCACAACCGGGAGCCGCCCCTTTCTCCTGCTCCTGGCCCGCTCCCGGCCTTCGAGACAGGCGGAAGCGGAGGGGCTGTTGTGGAAACTTGTGAAGGTGCGGCAAAGACTATACTGCGCCGTGGCCGGTTCTGGTCTCGTGCGACCAGCCTCCCGGCGCAAGCTCCCAGCGACCGCCTGACAAACAGTTGTGTTTTCCACGGAGATATCAACAAACGCCTAATCAATGTAACAATGATGCTCGGAACTGTCAAGCACCCTGCCGACCTCTTTCAGGGCGACTCGAAAGCCGGGCGGGCGAGGAGCGACGCGCCTCCGGCGTGGTCTGGGGGCTGCAGAAGGCCATTTGACACCGCCGCGTGCGCCCTCCGAAAGGACACAGGTGCATCGCGCCTGGGCAATTGAGCGTCCTCCCGGCCTCTTTTGAGGCCAGGCGGATCAGTGCCCGGCGCCATGTTCGCCGACCCGGCGCTCGGTCCCTGCCAGAATGCGCCGGATGTTGGGGCGCAGCGACCAGGTGATCAGCAACGCTTGCCCGATACCGTAGACGATGAAGGCCGGCGGCGCGCTTCCCAAGAGCGCGAAAAGGATAAAGAGCATCGCGGCGCCCCACGCAACCACGAGCGAGGCGAGCGAAGACATGCGCGAGAAGTAGAGGGTCGCGAGGCCGAGCAGGCCGGCGATGATGAAGATCGGCCAAAAGAGAATCAGAAGATTGCCGAGGTTGGTCATGGTTCCGGCGCCGCCTCTGAAGCGCAGGAAGAGGGACCAGTTGTGGCCTGCAACCGCAGCTAATGCGGCCAGCGCCGCCGCCAATGGGACACCGGGGAAGAGGATTCTCACGAGAGCGACGGCGACGGCGCCTTTCAGGGTATCCAGGACCGCCGTGATGATGCCAGCGGCCGGTCCGGCCGCCCGGTAGACGTTCGTGCCTCCCGTGCGGCCGCTCCCGACCATGCGCGGATCAACACCGCGGATACGTCCAACGACCAGCCCCACGGGAATGGAGCCGATAAGATAGCCGAGGAGGATAGCGACGATTGGGGCGAAGGTGATTCTATCCATGAAGTTCGCTCCCCTTGAAAACCGGCACGCGAACGGGGTGGGAGTCCGTCGATCTTAAGGAGCCGATTGTAGCACAACGACTCGCGTTGTCTAGCCTGTACCAGCCCCGCCTGGTCTCATCAAGTTGACAACGGCCCGCGAGCGACCTACAGTGCCACACCATGCAGGATAAGAAAACCCCCCAGATTGACTTGCGTTGCGCCCTTCGCCTCGCAGCATCGACTTGCCCGGTCGTCGCTTTCGTGGGAGCCGGCGGGAAGAGTTCCGCCATGTTTCGCCTGGCGCACGAGCTCACCGCCACCGGCCGCCGCGTCGTTGTGACCACCACGACGCGGATCTTCGAAGCTCAGATCCGGCTCAGCCCGGCCTGGCTCGGCCAGGGCGCACTTGACCAGCTGGGTGACCTCCTCGCAGAGCGTGGTCAGGTCCTGGTTACGGGGAGCAGCGACGGGTGCGGCAAGGCCACCGGCCTTGATCCGGCCGAGGTCGATCGCCTGGCTGGCCGCCCAGATGTAGACGCCGTGCTCGTCGAGGCCGATGGCAGCCGGATGCGCCCGTTCAAGGCGCCCGCTGCCTACGAGCCGGTGGTTCCGTCGAGCACCACCCATCTTGTCCCGGTCGTCGGGGCTGACGTGCTCGGGCACCCGCTGGACGAGGAATCCGTGCATCGGGCCGACGTGATCGCGTCCCTGGCGGGCACCCCCCTGGGCACCTCCGTCACCCCGGAACTGGTGGCAGCGGTCCTTACTCACCCGCAAGGAGGCTTCAAGGGGCGACCGGCCGCAGCGCGCGTGGTTCCGCTGGTCAATAAAGCCGATCTGAACCTGGACGGCGCGATCGCGATCGCGCGTCTGCTCCTGCAGTCACCGGCGATTGACGAGGTTGTCGTCGGCGCGGTTCGCGCAGCCGATGCCGGGTTGCGGGTGTACGGCCGCACGGCGGGCGTGGTCCTCGCCGCCGGCCAGGCCACCCGGTTCGGACGGGCCAAACAACTCATGCCGTGGGGGGGGAGCACCCTGGTCGGCCATGTCACCCAAACCGCGCTCGCTGCCGGGCTGGACCCGGTTCTGGTCGTCGTCGGCCACGAGGCCGAGCGGGTCGCGGCGGCCGTGGCTCATCTGCCGGCCACAATCGTGGCGAACCCGGCCTACGCCGAAGGTCAGAGCACGTCGCTGCGGGCGGGCGTCGGCGCGCTCCTCGCGCAGGCTTCCCCGGCGTCACCCGGTGCGAACGCGGCGCTCTTCCTCCTCGCCGATCAGCCCGGCGTGACCCCCGCGACCATCGCGGTGTTGCAGGAGGCCCACCGATCGAGCCTGGCCCCCATCGTTATGCCGCGCTATCACGGGCAACGGGGCAACCCAGTGCTCTTCGACCGCGCCCTCTGGCCCGAATTGCTCGCCGTGACGGGCGACAGTGGGGGGCGCGCCGTTTTCAACGCCCATCGCGAGGCCATCGTCGCGGTTGATTTCGACACGCCCGAGGTGGTGCAAGATATCGACACCGTCGATGAGTACGAGGCATTGCGGGCGGCCCTGGCGCCCTGATTGTCGAGGTGCATTGCACCTCACCCCCTCAGAAACGCTCGATTCGAGGGCGGGTGGCTCATGGCGACCGAAGAGCTCAGCATAGCAGATGCATCGCACTCAGGCGCGAACGGTCTGCGGGACGTGCCGCGTGTGATCATCACGGATACGCGGGCGAGTTATGGTGTGGCGAAGAGGGAAATCCTGTCGGCGGTGGAACCTCGCCAACATCAAGGGTTCAACAACAGAGCCAAGAATTTCCATCAACCGACACGACAGCGCGACCGGGTCATGCGGCGCTTCAAGTCGGCGGGTCACGCTCAACGCTTTCTCGCTGCGTTTGCCCCGATCTACGAGCAGAGTCGTGCCAGGCATCGCGCCAGAAGCGCCAGCGACGCTTTGCTGTTTGGAACGAGGCGACGGGGCTCCGCGAAGCGGCATAAACAGATTGCATTCAACAGCGGGAGGTCCCTGTAGGCACTTCCACCGCTGTGTTTCTCGACACGATCAGTTTCACCGCACTTCAGTTGACAGTGCCCCTGAATTGCGTCGAAGCTGTCTCCTCCAAACGTCACCGCTTCCTGTCCGATGTCATGATCATGAGCCACGGTATGTGGTGCTACTTCCGTTTCACCTTCAGCCACCGGAAGAACCTGGCAGCTCCGTGATTCGGATCTCTCCGCCCACCACGACCATCTCGACCGGAATGTCGGCCAACTCCTCGATCGGAAGTGCGGCGGGGTCGGCCCCTAACACGACTAAATCGGCGAGCTTGCCTGCGGTGATCGTCCCTTTCTCAGTTTCCTCGCCTCCGGCCACCGCCGCCCCTCGCGTGTAGAGCTGAAGTGCCTCATCGAGAGTCACCCGCTCCTCGGGGGCCACGGACACGCCGTCGAAGCTCACGCGCGTCATAGCCGTACGAATGCCGAGCAGGGGACTGTGATTCCGCACGACGGGGGCATCGGAACTGCCCGCCACCGTCAGGCCTAAATGCAGGAGAGTGCGGGCCGGGTAGAGCCAGCGGGAGCGTTTGGCCCCCAGGTTGCGAACGTAGGTGCCGCCGTCGAAGTACAGGAAGGGCGGTTGGAGCACCGGTATGACGCCCAGCTCAACCAGTCGCGGCTGCAAGGCAGGGAGGGGCAGGCCACAGTGCTCGAGACGATGGCGGTGATCAGCCCGCGGTTGGGCTGCGAGCGCCGCCTCGATGGCGTCGAGGGCCGATGCGATGGCCGCGTCCCCGATGGCGTGGATACTGACGCGCAGCCCCGCGCGGTGAATCTCGTGGACGATCGCGTCGAGCTCCGCCTGTGACCAGCGCAGCAGTCCGCGGTTGTCGGGTTCTCCCTCGTAGGGCGCGGTGAGCGCGGCCGTCCGGGGGCCGATGCCCCCATCCTGGAAGAGCTTGACCGCGACTAGCTTCAGCCACGGCCCGCTGAAAGGCTGGGGAAGCGGGACAACCTCGCCGCTCCGGAGGACTTTCTTGTGAGCCATTGTTACGCGTAACGGCAGGCGTCCGTCCGCCTCCAGGTCACGGTAGGCGCGCACGTGGTCGGGCTCGACGCTCGGCTCCCAGACACTGGTAATGCCGAGTCGCAGGTTTACGTCGGCTGCTTCCAGGATAGCCAGCTTGAGCTGATCCAGGGAGGGCAGCGGCACCACCCGCCGTACCCACTCCATCGCCGACTCGCGCACGACGCCGGTCGGCTCCCCGCTATCGGGATCGCGGTCAATGCTTCCTCCGGGCGGATCAGCGGTCTCGCGGCCGATCCCGGCCGCAGCGAGGGCAGCGCTGTTGAGCGCCATCACGTGGCCGCAGGTGCGGGTAATGAAGGTGGGGTGGTCGGGCGCGACCGCATCCAGATCGTGGCGCGTCAGGTGGCGGCGCTCGGCGAGTTTGTTGTCGTCGTAGCCTGCGCCCTCGATCCAACTCCCGGGCGGCTGGCGTTCGGCCCGCACCTGCACCTGGTTCAGGATTTCACGGATGGAGGGGACACGCGCGTTGACCTGGCGATAGCCCAGGCCCATATAGAGCTGATGCTGGTGTGCGTCGTAGAAGGCGGGCAGGAGCGCCCGCCCGCCCAGTTCCACGACCCGCGTTTGTGGCCCTCTGTAGGCGAGCATCTCGGTCGAGCTACCGGTATCTAGGATGCGATCACCGGCGACCGCGACGGCTTCGGCGCGTGGGCGCCGTGGGTCAAGCGTATGAACGATTCCACGTGCGAAGATCAGGTCCGCATGCATCGGTTACTCACTTTCCCTCAGGCCCTGCCAGATCAGCGCAACCCAGCGCCGGCCGGCTTCAGGCGTCGGTCCCAGTTGGTAGCTCGTTCCTGTTGGACAGAGGAACAGGTCGCCCTCCCGCGCGAGCAGGTACCCGAGATCGCGGCCCGAGGCATCGCAAAAGTTACAGCCCAGTTCGCCGGCCAGGACCAGCACATAGCGGTCATCGGCGGCGTCGGCCCAGGGCGCCGGGTCCACGCCATCGCCTGTCAGGAGGAACAGGTCGGTTCCATCCGTCCGAACCACCCACTCGGCCTGGTTTGTGTCGCGCCGGGCTGCGGCGCCCATCTCGAGCAGGTTTAGGCTCTGCCAGCGGCCGGCGGCCCGCGGGCGAATGGAGCCCGTCCGCACCTGGAGGCCGGCGAAATCGGGATGGCGTTCCAGACGAGGCGCCGGCACATGGCCCAGCGACGTGAGCGTACCCAACCGGAAACCGGCCGCGCTGAGATCGTCGAGGATGCCCGGTAGGGCCCTGGGTGTTTCCGGGCGGTTGGTATGGAAGACAATGACACCGCCAGGGATGGCACTTTGTATGGACCGCTGGTAAATCGAGTCGGCGTTGGTCTCGCCTGGCCAATGCCCGCCGTCGACGGCATTGCGGTAGACCGCGTGGTAGCCCGCTCGTTCGAGGACTGCGAGGACGCGGTCGTTCACGGCCCCGTACGGCGGTCGTGCCCACGGTTTCACCTCACGGCCCGTCAGTTCCCGCACGAGGCTCTCTGTCATCTCGAGGTCGGCACGAATTGCCTCGTCACTCAGGGTGGTCCAATCGGGGTGGTTGAATCCATGATTGGCCAGCTCGTGCCCCTCTGCTGCGATGCGACGCACCAACTCCGAGTGCGCGCGTGCCCACTGCCCATCGAGGAAGAAGGTCGCCTGCACCCCCGACTCGTGCAGGGTCTGCAAGATAGAGTCGGCTGGGCTCGGGTCGCCCGCCGCCTCGAAGGTTACTGCTAGCCTCACTTCGGTCATGTGACCATCCCTCCTCCCATACGTCGGAACTCGCGGAAACTTATTGGCCCTGCACCTCGTGAGTTCCTGTGAGTTGCCACGTGCCTTCGGTGCATCGCGAGAATAAAAATTGAGAGACCCTGAGGGCGGAGCCCTGGACCTCCAATCGCCAGTTTCTCACCAGTTCCTACGAATTTCTACCACTTCGCCAGAGACCAGATTGCTCCATCACAGCTCTCGGCCGAATAGCCGGTAGCCAGGCCGTGCCCCGAAAGCGCCAGATGTTCACGAGCGCTCGCAGGACCATGTCGGCAATCACCGCCCACCAGACACCGATCAAGCCAAACGGGCCGGCGAGTATCAGGGTCAGAGGCAGGCGGATCAGCCAGTTGCCGGTCGCCGTCACGACCATCGGCCAGCGCGTGTCGCCGGCTCCGCGCAGCGCGCCAGAGAGGACCTGGTTGGTGGCTTCGGCCGGGAGCGCCAGTGACACCAATTGGAGCGGAACGACGCCGAGCGCCACCACCTGCAGGTCGCTCGTGAAGAAGCCCAGAAGCGGCCGAGCCGCGAACGCGAAGGCGATTCCCATCAGTCCCATCGTCCCCGCGGCGAGGCCCCAGGCCTGGCGCGCTCCCGAGCGCGCACCTATCTCGTCACCGGCCCCTACCCGCTGGCCTACGACCGTGGTGGCTGCAGCCGTGAAGCCGATGCCGATCAGAAAGGCCAGCACGACACTGTTGAAGGCCACCAGGTAAGCAGCGTACCCGACGGTCCCGAGACCGGCGACGATGCGGACGTTGGCGATCTGCCCCAACCGCAAGGCGAGTTGCTCGCCTCCCGACGGGCTGCCCAGGCGTACGATCTCCTCGACAGCCGGTCGGTCAATCCGCCAATTGACTTCGCGCAAGCGGAGGGGAAGACGCCCGTGCCAGAGCCAGACGAGCAGGAGTCCCGCGCCCGCGGCGCGACCCGCAAGTGCGCCCACTGCGGCGCCGGGTGTCCCCATCTCGGCGAACCCTCCAACGCCATAGACCAGCGCGGCCGAGCTCAGCACCTGCACGATGGTTGTTGCTGCGACAACCAGCATCGGCGTGCGAGTGTCCCCGGCGCCACGCAGGCAGGCGCTGGCGACAAAGACAAAGCCCTGAAAGGGCATCGAAGCAGCCAGGAGCCGCAGGAAGGGCGTGCCCAATCTGACAGCTTCCGCCTCGGCCCCCATGAGCCGCAGAGCCGGCGTCGCCACCAGAAGCCCCGTCAGCATTAGGCCCACCCCTGTGAGGAGACTGAGCCACAAGGACTGCCCAAACACGCGATGCACGCGCTCGACCTGGCCCGCCCCTGTCGCCTGGGCAACCAATACGCCTCCGCCGACTGCCAGGAGCATGAAGAGGACCGTGCTCAGCATGGCGAGTTGGTTGGAGAGGCCGAGCGCGACCAGCGGGGCCGCCCCCAGATGCCCGATCAGAACCGTTTCGACGATCCCGGCCATCAGCAGAACCATCTGTTCCCCGACGGCTGGAATCGCCAGCCGCAGCACCTCTCGGCGCAGTGCCTTCAGGGTAGGACTATTCCGGCCGGCATCGTCGGCGTGATGGAGGTGAGCGATCGAGGCCGGCTCGTCCGCCACCAGCGCTACTCGACGGTCTGCAGGGCGTGCGTCGAGCGGTTGAAGCGGTCGGCACCGTCAGCGGTCACGACGACGATGTCTTCGATCCGTACTCCGAACTTCTCGGCCAGATAAATCCCCGGTTCGATACTAAAGGTCATGCCCTCTTCGAGCGGAAGCTTATTGCCCGCGACAAGATAGGGGGGCTCGTGGCCGTCCAGCCCGATCCCGTGGCCCGTCCGATGCAGGAACGCCTCGCCGAAGCCCGCGGCCGTGATGTGATCGCGCGCCGCGCGGTCAATCTCCTCGGCTGCGACGCCGGGGCGCACGGCTTCGAAGGCTTTCTGGTTGGCCTCGTTGACGATGTCGTAAACGCGGCGGAATTCGTCAGTCGGCGCACCTATGGCGAAGGTGCGTGTCAGGTCGGAACGGTAGTTGTTGCGTACCCCGCCGAAGTCCACCACCACCGCGTCCCCACGTTGGGCACGTCGGTCGCCGACGTGGTGGTGCGGCGAGGCACCGTTCTCGCCGATCCCAACGATGCCGCCCCCGACGCTTTCGTGGCCCTTTTCCAGCAGCAGGCGGTGAATGTCTACCAAAATCTCTTTCTCGCTCCGGCCCTTCAGCGGCATCTCGATCAGGGCCTCGAAGACGGCGTCGGCGGCCTCGCTGGCCGCGCGCAACTGGTCGATCTCGTACCGGCTCTTGCGCATGCGAACTGGATCTAGCGCCAGTTCGCCTGGCACGAACGTGGCCTCAGGCAATGCCTGCTGGATCCGAAGCAGGAAGTAGGTGTAGAGCTGGCCACCGACGGCGATCTTCTTGCCGCTTGCACGCTTCGGGAGCAGCGAAGCCAGCAGCTCGGTAGGATTCTCGGTCTCGGTCCAGCTCGCCGGCTCGGCCAGTTGCCTGATCCTTTCAACCCGTGGCAGTTCGAAGCTCGGCATCACGAGGCGGGGCGCACCATCACGCGGGAGCACGAAGAGGGTCAGACGTTCCGACTGCCGGGCCGGATACCCCAGCAGATACACCAGGTCCGTGGATGGACCGACCAGCAGGTAGTCTACGCCCTCCCGCTCCATCTCGGCTCGCACCCGCTCAAAACGCTCACGATAGTCAATCATTACCGTTCTCCTTATGGATGCAGTATGGCGGCCCGATGCAGTTTGCAAATGAGTTCCGGTAACGCCGCACCCATCGCACACGTGCCACGTTACCGGCGTATCTCTTAGCTTTTATAGGGCCGCTCACTGCATCAATGAGAATGAGGAGGAAGGACTCCGGGCGGCACCCCGTGGCTCGACGAGGACTCCCGCCCCGCACCCCCTACACGACAGGCGATTCTCCGATGAAACGAAAGTGTCCGACCTTCAAGGCGGGGACGTAGTGCACGGCGGCGCCAACGGTGCCGTGCTGCATGGAGACGCCCGCACCGCCCCACCAGTCGCGGTGTAATTCCCCTTCGCGCCCGATGGCCAACACGTCATTGAGCATCTCGACCACGCTCTGGTGCACGCGCTGGTTGTAGAGGGCCCGGGTGATGCACCCATCTTCAATCAGGAAGGTGCCGTCACGGGTCATGCCAGTCACGACGACACGGCGCGGATCAGGCGCGTTGGTGTAGTGCAGGCTGGTGACCAACACACCGCGCTCAGTGGCAGCAATCATCTCATCCAACGAAGAGTCACCGCCTTCCAGGAACATGTTGCTCGGGGCTGGATACTCCATCATCGCTTCAGGGTCGGGCGGAGCGGCGTGGCCGCTGGAGCGCACCCCGGCACGAGCCGCCGTAGCGCTGTCGTGGACGACGTTGCGCAAGACCCCCGCTTCGATCAACGCCAGCGGCTGTTTGGGCGTCCCTTCGGGATCGAAGGGCAACGGCAGGCCGCGGGGGTCCAGAGGATCGTCGCGCAGCGAGATGCGGGTGTCCACGACCCGTTCGCCGAAACGGCCGGTTACGAAGCTGCGTCCTTCCTGCACCGCCCGCCCGTTGAGACCAACGGTTCCCAGGAAGCGCACGAGGTCCGCCACGGCGATCTCTTCCAAAATCGTGACGTACTCGCCGGGAGGCAGGCTCTGCCGCTGCCGGTTGAGTCGGCATTTCTCCGTTGCTCGCCGCGCCAGCGCCTCCGGCCGCAGCCGGGACACATCACGGCTGATTCCCTCGGCGAACCCTGTATCGCCGTCTCCAGAGGCCGCCGCGATACGGATGGCGGCCAGCGTAAAGGGAGCGTACTGTTCGGCCCCGGCGCTGCTGACCACAGCCATCTCCGACTGCTCGACCAGGAAAGCACCGTTGATGCCAAAGCCGCTCTCCGCCGCGACGGCGGCCATCCGTCCGACCGTCGCGGCCCGTTCGTCCGGCCCCATCGCGACGGTAGACTCGAAATAGGTCTGAACGCGTGTCGTTGCGCCGCCCGGTGAGAACCCGATGCCACCCGCCGTTCCCGGCCACCGACGTGCGATTTGCAGAGCCTGCCGGGCGGCCGCACGGAGGGCATCCGGATCCGCGGAGGAGGTATAGGCCTGGCCCAGGCCGTTCTTGGCGATCACTCGGACCGAAACCAGGAGGTCGTTGTGGCGCAGGTTCTGATGGATGCTCGAGTTCCGGTAGCGTGTCAGGGCCGAGTCCTCGGTCAGCACCATGACCTCACCCTGATCGCCTCCCACGGCGCGTAAGGCCTGGTGGGCAATCTCCAGCGCGCGCTCTTGCCCGATCATGCGCCTGCCTCCACCTTGACCCGCCGAAACCGTGCAGGTGAGCTACCGTGCCCTACGTGGACGCCACCCTGCAGTGGCTCACCCTTGCCGCAGCCGGAGCCCCACAGATGCCAGGAGGCCGCGTCGGCCACGCCATCACAGGCGCCCCAGAATTCAGGTGTGATGCCGGTATAGGAACAGTTCTTTAACATGCGGCCGAGCTTGCCACGCCTAATCTCGTAGCCGAGTTCGGTCACGAAGTGAAAGTTCAGTCGCTTGTCATCAATACTGTGACTGCGTGGAGTGTCCATCAGGATGCCATCCTCGGTATCCGCGATCAACTCTTCTAGCGGCCACTCGCCCGGCTCCAGGTTGACGTTGGTCATACGAATCAGGGGGATGGCCCCCCAGCCTTCCGCCCGTTGCGCACCGTTGCTCGCCGGATCCCCAATCTCGGCCGCGGTCTCTCGAGAGGACAGGTAGCCGAAGAAGATGCCCTCCCGTACGATTGGCACTCGCTGCGCGGCTACGCCCTCGTCGTCGTAGCCGAAGCTGCCAAGCCCGGTTGGAAGCGTAGCATCGGCCGTCAGGTTGACGTAGGGCGAGCCATAGCGAAAATGTCCACGCTTGTCGAGGGTCAGAAAGCTCGTACCGGCCATGGTTGCTTCCGTCCCCAGGACGCGGTCTAGCTCAATCGGATGGCCGCACGACTCGTGGATCTGCAGCATCATCTGGCGGCTGCCCAGGATGATAGTCTTCTCGCCGCTTGGGCAGCGCTCGGCGCGCAGCAGGGCGTTGGCCTCGTCAGCCAGTGTCGCCGCCCTCGCGACCAAATCCAACCCCTCGATGAATTCCCAGCCAGCCTGCGCCGCGTCGGTGTACGATCTGATTTGAAACTCGCCACCTTCCACAGCGATGGCCACCAGATCCTCGCCGGTCTCATAGAGATCCTGCCAGATGATCGAGCCCTCGCTGCTAGAGAAGAGTTGCTCGCGGCGGATCTGGTGTAGCGCCACCCGCGTTGCCTGCACCGCCGACCGGGCGCGCATTGCGCTATCCGCCTCTCGTAGGAGGGCCAGACGGTCGGCCACCGGGACATCGAATGGGTCGCGCACGACATGGCTGCGATAGCGGTCGCGGACTGCAGATACAGGTGCCAGTTCGACGGGAGTGCGCTGCCGCGTGGCGCTGGCGCGCGCGATCTGCACCGCCTGTTCGACCACCTGCTCGATAGACAGGCCGCCCATGTAGCTGGAGGCAAAGCCCCAGGCACCATCCACAATCACGCGCAGGCCGTAGCCGCTGTCATCCTGAGTGTGAGCTCTCTCCAGAACGCCGCTGCGGACGAGCAGCCGTTCGCTGCGACGCCGCTCGACGCGTACGTCGGCGTAGGTCGCCCCACGCCGATCTGCCAGGTCGAGCGCGTCGAGCGCGTGGTGCTCCCAATCTTGCATCCCTGTCCTCCTTCCCTGTACCCAAACAGAAGGTGGGATGGATGCCCAGACACGCGTCGCTTGGGCATCCATCCCACCTTCTCACAACGGTTGGCCCAGAAAGCGCAGGGGCACCGCGCGGGTGAGCGGTTCAACCACCGGCCGGAACGCGTGGGCGCCGGGCCAATCGAGATACGCCTGGAGCGCGTCCAAGTCGGACCAGCGCGTGATGCCTAAGAGCCCGCCGGGGTTGCCCAGTTCTTGGCCGAGGAAGACCCCCAGGCAGCCAGGGCGCTGTGCGACGCGCTCCATCTGGGACTCCAGCGGCGCGAGGAAGCCCGCCACGCTGTCAGGCTCTATCTCGCGCAGAATCACGTTCGCCAGCGGCGAGGGCGCGTCAGAGGTGCCGATGTGCAGCCGCGCAGGAAAAAGGCGCCAGTCCGGGGCCGTGTCCTCTGTACGTGACCGTTGAGGGTCCATGGGGCTCGGCCTCATACTCACTGTTGAAGGTCCGCGGTCTACGGTCTGCGGCGCAATAGATGAGGCGCGTTGTCGCTGCAGCGCCATTGAGATTGCGTCGAGGACAGCATGCGCTTCGTCGAAGTCACTCAACCAGGCCAGAACGAGCATGCCGCCCGGCTCGCGCACGCTGCGTAGGGCTTCGAGCTGCACTGATGGCGGCAAGTCGGGCGTGAGAGCATCGAGCACGGCTCCCACCGTACTCGCAGTCCCCTGGGCAACTTCGAGGAGGCCCAGTCCAGCGCTTCGCGAGTCGCCCGCTGCGCCCATCACGACCACCCCTCCGGCTGGTCGCCCGTTTGCAGGTAGTGTTTGACCTGCTCCACCGTCATACCGGCCAGCCCCATCTTCTCTACCGTGCGCCCGGTGGACCAGAAGTCTACCTGCTCGACGACCGAGAGGATGTGATTGATGCTGTCGCAGACCGGGGTAGGTACCCCAATCAGGTCCCCGAGCGATGACATGAGCACAGTTCCGTAGGGGACATCCTCGTTAATGTAGCGCGGCCAGATACGGTCGCGCAGGCCAAAAGGCTCGCCTTTCTTGCGATAGACATGCGGTCCGCTGCCAGTCTCGCGATAGAGATCGTCAATAGTGATGGCCTCCAGCCCGACGGCCCGGCAGAGGGCCATCTTCTCGGCGTCCACGGCGTCGAGGCAGCGCAGCACACCATCGGTCATGCCTTCGTTCATGATCGAGAGATAACCATCCGCACGTTCCACCGCCGCGTAGTTCAAGAGCATCGGAGCGGGGTGGATCAGGAAGTTGGGATTGTTGAGGCCGGGGTCGAGCACGTTGGGCTTCGGAAGCAGTCGCAGCGTATCCCCAATCCGTTCGATCAGCTCGTCGGTCCGCCGGCCGGGAAAAGCGGCGCTGCGGATATTGCTGGGCAGCTTGATCCGTAGCCTGGCCGGACCCACCATGCGTGCTGACTGTGGCAGCGTCACGGTTTCGCCCAACAGCACGGTGCGGTTCAAGTCGAGCCCTGCCTCTCGAAACAGCAGGGCGACCTCTAGCGAGCCACACGAACCCGTAAGGAGCAGCACGATGCTGTCCGGCCGCAAGGAGGGGAGGGCAATCTTCGCCAGGGGTACCTGCCCATAGGCCGGTACCGCGATCAGTACGAGCTGGCGGTCGTGCAGCGCTGTCTCCGGGTCGGTGGTGATCGCAGAAAGCGGCACAAAGTCTTCGCCGAGGTCACCTTCGATCTCGACCCCGCCGCGCTCCTGGGCCGTCGCGATCCGCTCCTCAGACCGGTTGAAGAGGGTCACGTCGTAGCCGCGGCGCGCGAGCGCCACTGCCGCTGCCATCCCACCTGGACCGGCCCCCAGCACCGCGACCCGTTCGATAGTGGCCATGTGCATCTCCTGAAAGTGAAGCGATCCCTTCTCCCCACTATGTCCGGACGACGTGCAACTCCTTCGGGAAGAGACTGAGCACTTCGTGGCCGGTCTCGGTCACAAGGACGACATCTTCCAGTGCGAAGTTGCCGATCTGGTAGTTCGGCTGGTCCGAGAAGATGGGCTCGACTGTCAGGATCATGCCGGGCTGGACGATAGTGGTCGTGCCGCGCCCAATGGAAGGCGGCTCGTGGACATCCAGACCCACGCCGTGGCCGATGCGCTCCAGCCTGGCGTGCTCAGCGAAGCCTGTCTCCATCAGGACGTTGTAGGAGGCGTCGAAGATCTCGCGGGTCGGAATTCCGGGCTTGACTGCCGCTACCCCCACTTTCTGCGATTCGAGATCAGCCTCGAAGAAACGGCGCTGCTCGGCGGTCGGTTCCCCGATGCTGGCCATGCGCATGAAGTCGGCCCAGTAGTCCTTGTAGGTCGCGCCCGCGTCCACCACGACCAGTTCACCCTTGTTCATCGGTTTGTTGAAGGGATGGACGTTGACCATGCCATACTTGCGGGGACCCGAGCGCACCATCATGAAGCCGGGGCGGTCGTTGGTCTCCTCGGCCATGCGGGCGAACATGATGCCGGCCAGCTCCTTCTCGGTCATTCCGGCCCGCATCGCAGCAAACCCGGCTTCGAAGGCGGCCGTCGTCGCCGCACAGACCTTGCGTATGACTTCGATCTCGCGCGGCGATTTGATCATGCGCAACTGCCAGAGGAGGTCGCCCATATCCACGATGTTAGCATCGGGCAGGCCACCGACCAACATGCTGTAGTCACTCTGGGACATGCCGAGCCGCTGGCCGTAGCCAAGCTCCATACCGATCGTGCCCTTGGTCAGCTCCAGTTCGGCAATGGCCTGCTGGATGCCGATCACCGGGTCCGAGGGTGCACTGGGGTAACGCCACCCGCCCCACGGCCGCAACTCCTCGATCCATGAAGTCTCACGCGCGACGTAGAAGAGCGTCTCTGCGAGCACCATGATCGGCTCCCGGCCCTCGGCGCGCGGGATAATCACGCCCAGCGGACGGTGCTTGGAGTCCCATCCGATCGTCTGAAGCCCCGAGAAGTAGATGACGTTCTCCTTGCTCGTCAGCAACAGGGCGTCAATACCCTGCTCCTCCATCAGGCGCTGTGCCTTCTTGTACCGCGCGACGAACTCGTCGGTCGGGAATGGAGCAAATTCCGGATTACGCATGAGTGTCCTTCCTCCCAGTCTGTTGAAAAGGGTGGCGCCAGGGTATCGGTGTGTGGCTGGCGGCCGCGCGACAGCACGTCCGCCAGCCGCAGGGCTACAATCAGTGGCGCCAAGTCGGGTCGGTAAACTCGCCGTTGCGAAGCACTGGCTGGCCGTCAACCCAGACGTCGCAGCCACGCAACTGAATGTCTATATGAGGCTGGCAGCGATTCTGCCCCCGGAGCATGGCCGAGGCATTGTTGCCAAGGCCGATTCTCACGTTGCCGTAATACGACTCGGAATCCATCACACCGGCCGGCTCCTGCAGATGCCAGGCCACTCGATCCCACCGCGCGCGGTGGTCCGTGCCCCAGGCGATGACGCCGACGATATAGGCGCGCTCATCATGTTGGGCGGCGAGCCACTCGCGCAGCAGGAAGGCGTCTACGCCCCCCTCGATGCTTGTCACGCGTCCGTCCCGTACTTCGCACCGCATGGGCTCGGCCAGGTAGCGTCCCAAGACGAAGATCACGTCCCCTATAGTTGGAATGAACCTGCCGCGAACGCTGCCTTCGACCGGTGCGACCAGGGAAAGCCCGGAAGGCCAGTGGTCCCAGCGCCCCGGCTCGTCCGCGATCCCGAATTGCGCGACGCCCCGCCGCCCGCGGATGTCCATCGTGAGGTCGGTCCCTGCCGGTGAGGTAATCCGCAACTCGCTGCCCTCGGAGAGCAGCCACGCGCCTGTCTCGCTACGTGCCCGGACTTCGTGATCCGGCATCAAACGCTCGAGCGCGTCCACCGGCTCGGCGATGCGCAGAACGCGCGTCCCGGCCTTGAGGGCCTCGATATTGAGCACCGAAAACAGATGCGCGCTGGCCGTGACGAGGTCAATCACCATGTCGGCCTCCTGCCAGGCGCGCATGATGGTTGGCTCCTCCTCGATCTCTTTATATCGTGCCGGGACCATGATCTGATAGATCTTGGCGCCCAGTTCCAGCCCCGCGGCCAGACAGGCCGCCGGGTAGTGCGGATTGAAGGTGGTGTCGGTGTGCAGGAGCAGTATCTCGCCGGGACGCAGCTTGCAGAGCTCCAACACCTGGCGGAATCGTGGCACGAGCTCGGTCGCTGCGCCGTATGCTACTGGGAATTGCCTCATTCGTCTTGGCCTCGCTCCGTTCTATGGGAATCTACTCACTATACTATTCCCGTTCCAATCTCCCGGGTCGCGTGTCCATGTCGAACATAGGCGCTCGATCCGGGACGCATTTGTTAGACGCGCAGCCTCGGATCGAGGGCATCGCGCAATCCGTCGCCGAGCAGGTTGATGCCAAGCACGGTGAACACGATCGCGAGCCCAGGGAAGGTAGCAAGCCACCACTCGGCCCTCAGGTATTCGCGCCCGCGGCTGAGCATCGCGCCCCATTCGGGCGTCGGCAGTTGAGCGCCCAACCCGATGAAGCTCAGGCCCGCCGCCGCCAGGATGGCGCTGGCGACGCCGAGGGTGGCGAGGACGATTACCGGTGCGAGAACGTTCGGCAGAATATGGCGGAAGAGAATCCTGATGGTCGGCACCCCCAGGAGCCGCGCTGCCTCGACATAGTCCTTGCTCTTCTCCACCAGGGTCGAGCTCCGCACGAGACGAGCATAAGAGGGAACCCCAGCGATCCCCACCGCGATCATGGCGTTTTCCAACCCGGGCCCGAGAATCGCGACGACCACAATGGCGAGCAGGATTCCGGGAAAGGACAGCATGATGTCCATGACACGCATGATGATGTTGTCGATCAGCTCGCCATAGTAGCCGGAGAGGAGTCCGAGCGGGACGCCAACTGCCGCGGCAATGCCGACCGAGAAGAGGCCGACCCGCAGCGAGATCCGCGCGCCATAGAGCACGCGCGCGAAGACGTCGCGGCCCAGCTCGTCGGTGCCCATCGGATGCATGCGGCTCGGCGGCAGAAAGCGTTCTCCTCCCGTATCGAGCGGATCGTAGGGCGTGATGACCGGCGCAAGCAGCGCCGCCAGCACGATGATCAGCAAGAGGAGCGCGCCGAATACCGCTGCTTTGTCTTTGCGTAGCTGGCGTAGGACCATGAAGCTCCAGATGGGGGGCGGCTGCGCGGCTGGCCTCGAATCCCTTGATTCCTAGAAAACCGATCAACCGTAGCGGATGCGCGGGTCCACGTAGGCGTACAGAATGTCCACAACCAGATTAACCAGGACGAAGCCCACCGCTACGAAGAGCGTGATGCCTTGCACCAGCGGGAAGTCACGCGCGATGATGGCCTCAATGGCCAGACGGCCGACGCCCGGCCAGACGAAGACGCTTTCCACAATGATGGCGCCGCCGAGCAAGGTGCCGAATTGCAGGCCCAGGACGGTAATGACCGGAATGATGCTGTTTTTCAAGGCGTGGCGGAGGATCACGGCGCGCTCCGGCAGCCCCTTCGCGCGGGCAGTGCGGATGTAATCCTCGCCCATGACTTCCAGCAGGCTCGACCGACTCAGCCGAGCGACGATGGCAGTTGAAACCGCCGCGAGAGTCACAGAGGGCAATACCAGGCTCTTCAGGCCCTCACGATTCCCCGCAATGGGTAGCCAACCGAGACGCAGGCCGAAGAACAAGATGAGCATCAACCCTAACCAAAAGCTCGGGATCGAAACGCCTAACAGCGCGCCGACCATCGTCAGATAATCGACGGGCGTCTCGCGATAGACCGCAGCCAGGGTCCCAAGCGTCAGGCCAAACAGCGCGGCCAGCACCAGGCTGGACACCGCCAGCACCAGCGTGTTCGGGAAGCGATCGAGAATGAGAGTCGTCACCGGCCGCCGCAGGCGAATGGAGCGGCCCAGGTCGCCCTGCAACACCCGACTCATATACCGGACGTACTGGACGTGCAGCGGTTGATCGAGCCCCAGTTCGCGGCGTAGCGCCTCGGCATCCTGCTGGCTGGCATGCTCCGACAGCATAACTGTGACGGGATCGCCGGGAACAAGGTGCAACATCGAAAAGACGAGCACTGAGACGCCGAACAGGACGACCAGTGCGAGCAGCAGGCGGCGAATGATGTACGCAAACATTGTGAGCTACTTTGCTTCGGTCGGCTTCAACCGCAAGGGGATGGGGAGGGCCAGGCCCTCCCCAGAACCCCCAGTCGGTCTTATTCGGTCACCCAGGCGTCGTAGAAGTCCAGAAAGGCCTGGATATCGGTCTTGAAGCCCTGGACGCGAGCGTTCACGATGTAGGCATTCTTTATGAGGTAGTACGGGATGTACGGCGTGTCTTCCAGAATGATCTTCTGGGCCTCCTCATAGATCTTCGCACGGTCGGCTGGATCGGTCGTCCTGCGACCCTCTGCCAGCAGGCTGTCCAGCTCCGGATTCTTGTAGCGAGCGGTGTTCCAGGCGCTGTCAATCGAGCTGGAGTGGGCCACCGTGTACAGTACGTCGGGGTCGGTGGCGACGAAGAGCATCCCGGCCATATGCCACTTGCCCTCGCGCAGGTGCTGGAGGTAGGCGGCTTGTTCCTCGCCTTCAATCGTCATCTCGATGCCTATATCCTTCAGATTGGATTGCCAGATCTGGTCCGTGATGTCGAAGGGCAATCCCGGAATCGAGCCGTAGGTGATTTTGAAATCCTGGCCCTCCTTATCCAGGATGCCGTCGCCGTTGCTATCCGTCCAGCCAGCCTCGGCCAGTAGTTCTTTTGCACGCTCGGGATCGTGCTTGGGGGCCGCCTCCTCGACCCCCTCCCAGTATCCGAAGATATTCGGCGTCAGGATTCCGTAAGTGACCGCGCCGATGCCCTCAAAGGTGTCCTGGAGTACCCGCTCCTTATCAAGAGCGTAGGCAATCGCCTTCCGGACCTTGGGATCGTCGAAGGGGGCCTTCTCGGTGTTGAGGACAACGATGCGCGGCACTCCGGGGCGGGTCGCGTAGTAGACGTTGAAGCCGGGATCGGACTCAAAGTTGGCCACCTCGCGCGCCACCGGGTTGTAGATCACATCGACCTCACCCGCCTCGCCGAGGGCCATGCGGGTGGCGTCCTCTTCCACATTGCGGATGATCAATTTATCCAGGTAGGGCGGTCCCTGATGGTCGTAGTAGTCGGGCGCCCAGTTGTAGTCCGGGTTGCGCACCAGCACAACCTCTTCATTCGGTGTTTCGGACTCGAACATGAAGGGACCGGTACCGACCGGGTTCGAACCGAAGTCAGCCCCGAACTTCTCAACCGCGGTCGGCGAGACCGGCGCCAGGCTGATCTGGGTCAGCGAGTTCAGGAAAGGTGCGAACGGCTCCTTCAGCGTAATCACTAACGTGTACTCGTCCTGGATCTCGATTGACTCAACCGGTCCGCTGATCGTCGCGGCCATCGGTGATTTCAGTTCCGGATCCTGGATGCGATCGAGCGAGAACTTGAGTGCCTCAGCATTGAAGGGCGTGCCGTCGTGGAATGTAACGTCCTGGCGCAGATGCAGCGTGATCACGGTGTCGTCCTCGGAGACGTCGTACGACTCTGCGAGGCCGGGCAGGATCTCGCCCGTCGTGGGATGCTGGCGTAGGATTGGATCGTAGATGAACTGCATGATCTGGCGCGCGAAGGTAAAGGCCGTCGCTGCCGGATCGAGGACGTCCCAGCCGGCGTTAAGGGCGACGACAACTGTGCCGCCCTGCTGCGGCTCACCTGCTGCGGCCGGGGCCTCGGTTGGCCCGGGCGCTTCCGTCGGCTCAGCCTCGGCCGGGGCCTCGGTTGGTTCAGGAGCCGCGGTGGGTGCTATCGGTGCTTCCGTTGCTGCGGCCGGGG
Organism: Ardenticatenaceae bacterium; assembly: GCA_027493995.1. Classification (GTDB taxonomy): domain Bacteria; phylum Chloroflexota; class Anaerolineae; order Ardenticatenales; family Ardenticatenaceae; genus DOUV01. Next base: position 5,242,874 of record JAOSJS010000001.1, read on the forward strand.
CCTCGGTTGGCGCTGGCAGTTGCGTCGGCGCCGGGCTTTGCCCGCCACAGGCTGCCAGTATCGCTAGCAGCACGAGCAGCGCCAACAGTCGAACAGGATATGCTCTCCGTCTCATAGTGCGCTTTCTCCTCCTCGTTCGGACGAAAGGGGCCACGACATGGGAACCTCAACCGGCGGCAGCCGCCGGCAAAGACGCGATCAGCGCCTTAGTCGTCGTGACCATTGCCGCCAGGCGCAAGACGTCAATGGCCGTTTCGTGAAATGCCTGCACCAGGTCGGCGCAGGCATCCTCGACCAGCACGATCTTGTAGTTGCGGTCGAAGGCGTCCCGGACGGCCGCCTCGACGCAGCCGCTCGTGACCACACCGGTCACGACCAGCACACTGATTCCAATGTTGCGCAGCACGTAGTCTATGATGGTTCCTACAAAGACGCTCGAGGCCGTTTTGGAAAGAACGATCTCCCCATCGGCAGGAGTGATCGCCTCCAGGATCATGCTCTCACGAGAGCCGGGGGGTGCGTGGATACCGGCTGTCTTGTGGGCCAGGCTACGGTCGCGCCCGTCCGATGTCAGTGACTCGATGCGCGAGTAGATGACCTCCATGTGTCGTGCCCGGAAGGCGGCCAGCAAGCGGGCGATATTGGCCGTCGCCAACTGGAGCCGGTGGTTGTAATAGCTGAGATCCGCCCCGGCATCTCGCATGCGGCGGCAGAGGCCATAGTCAGGGTGGGCATCCAGGTATTGCATGTCCGTCACGAGCAGTGCCGTGTCGTGCAACCCAGGCTGATGCCGCGGCGAGCCTAAAAACCGAGACTGATGAGCGTCGGCCCCTCCGTCCATTCCTCACTCCTGTCCGCCCTTCTGGGCCGATTTTTCATTCACGTTCCGCCTACCACCCTGTCGTTGGACAAAAGGCCATGCGTGACTACCGCCTCGCCGTCCAGGTAGATCGAGTGCTGCCGGCAGTCTATATTGATGTGGGCGGCGGTGGCATTTTGCCCGCCCAGGCTCACCGAGGTGTTGCTCCCGAGAACAAGGAGCAGATTCCCGGCGAAGGTTTCCGTGTCCATAATGCCGCCGGGATGTGGCAAGCGGTCCAGGATGCGGTGCCAACGCGCCCGCGGATCGGTTCCCCAGCCGACGACCCCAAGCACACCGGCGCGCGGATCGTTGGCGGCCAACGCCTGACGGAGCTGGGCCGCTTCCGCGCCCCCCTCGATCGCGCGAATCGCGCCGCCCGCGAACTCACAGCGGATCGGCGAGCGCAGCATCAGTCCCCATCCCAGGAAGACATCACCCGGTTCCAAGACGAGGGTGCCCTCGGCGCTGTGCTCGTGAGGGGCGCAGGCGACAAGCCCCGAGGGCCATTGATCCCAACGTCCCGGTTCGTCGGCCATGCCATAATAGGCGATACCCGGTCTCCCCGTCTTCTGCACCCGCAGGTCGGTTCCGCTGGCAGAGGTGATGTGGACCTCGTGCGCCTCGGTCAGGCGGCGTGCGCCCTCCCGGCTGCGCTCGCGTACAGTGGGATCGGGCAGCAAGACCTGGAGCACGTCGAGGGGCTCGGCCACGCGCAGGATGCGGGTGCCATGCTCAAGGGCGCGGTTCAGGGTCGAGCTGTAGGCATGCACCCCCACCGAGACCATGTCCACGACCAGATCGTGCTCTTCCCACGCCCTCTGTAGAAAGCGAGACGCCCTTTCCGCCCGGGCCGCTGACACGGTCAGCGTCGAGGCCTCGGCCTCCAGCTCCAGCGCGGCCGCAAAACAGGCCCCGGTGTAGATCGGGTTGAAGACGGAGTCAGTGTGGATCAGGACCCGCTCACCCCGCCGCAGCGCGGAAAGGCTCAAGACGTGCCGGAACAGTGGCACGAGCTCGCTCGCGGCGGAGGGCGTGAGGGGAAAGGCGCGCATACCTAGCCGATCAACTCGTCCAGAACCTTTGCCAGCATTGACTGCGCCAGTAGCATGGGCCAGTTCACGCTGCTCTGGATGGTCAACTCCATCTGTGCCACCACTACCGCCATCTCGTACGCCGCGGCCTTGGGCGCGGCCATGTAGTATGGTGGCATCAGCGTGTCTTTGAAAAGCCCCACGAACTCGCTTGCTGCCGCCGGAGAGGCAGGTAATTGGCTCATCGTTCTTTATCTGGGCAGTGCCCGCCGGCTTCTTGAGAAGATGCACTGTCACCACCACGCATGCTGGCCAGCGCGTCACGCGCGCGTGACATATGACGGTAAATGGCTTCCCGCGCCGCCTGTGGGTTGCCAGCCGCGATTGCCTCCACGATGACCTCGTGATCCCGTAGCGACCGCTCGGCTCGACCGGGAATTCGAAGCAGCGAGTGGCGCGGGCCAAAGAGCGTGGCGACGATGCCATCGCCCAAGAGCTTCAGAAAGATGTTGCCGCTGGCCTCATACAGCCGGCGGTGGAACTCGCGGTCGGTATTGGTGGCTTCCACCAGGTCGTCGCGTTCGACGTAGAACCGCATTCTGGCAACCGCCTCACGCAGCCCGGCGATTGCCTCGGGCGTCGCCCGTTCTGCAGCTCTGGCAGCGGCGTGGCTCTCCAGCATCTCGCGCACCTCGATGACGTCCAGCACCTCGTCGCGGTGCTCCTCGAACCAGTTGAGCAGACCAGGTAGGATGTCCGCCTGCGGGACGGTCCCGATCACGAAGCCACCTTTGCCGGGCTGCACTGCGATCAGTCCCTGCGACTCCAGCACTCGCAACGCTTCGCGCACCGAGGCGCGGCTGATCCCGAGTTGTCCCATCAACTCGCGCTCGCTCGGCAGCTGCGAGCCAATAGTCAACCGCCCGTCTTCGATGAGTGCCGTGATCTGGGAGACAGCAATCTCCGACAGACGCCGGGCTCGAATAGGCTGAAGAACTGTATCGCCACTGTCAGGCTGGGAAGACACCATACCAGAACAAATCCCTTTTGGATCATTGGGAGCGGGAGTGCAAGCAGCACAGTCGTATATACCTAGCAAAACCGTCTATGTATGCCCCTGCCGGCAGGAACGGGGCGTGTTCCCCGAAACCCTCTTTTCCCAATTCTCTTTGTTTATCGGAACAGGGCGGGCGCCGGTCGCAGCCCGCCCTGTCTTGGTACCGACTAAGACGGAAAGCCCGTCCGCGCCGCTGCCGACGGCTCCTCACCCTTGTACTTCAATTCGTCAATTACGAACTCCCCGCGCTCCATAATCTGGATGTCGTCCACCCAGTAGGAGTTCCAGCGACAGGGGAAGTCGTGGTGCGCGCGGCTGCGTGTTCGCGCCCCGGGGAAGATACCTACGTTCGCGCCGAAGGCGATCTGCATGTTGCCGTAGTAACACTCGTTGTCCTGGCCGGGCTTGAGCCAGTCGGCGCGTTTCTCGCATCCCCATCCGACGTGGGCGACGCTGTAGGCGTTCGGGTCGTTGAACTTGCGGAACCACTCGTTCAACAGGTCGGCCTCGAGCCCGCCGGTGATCTTGGTTATACGCCCGTCCTTGATCTCCATGTAGACTGGGTCCCGGACGTATTGCTGCAGGACGAGCATCATGTCGCCCGGTCCCACGACCAGGACGCCATCACCCTTGTCCTCGATCGGAGCACAGTTGACCATCCCAGCCGGCCAGATATCCCAGCGCCCGGGCTTGTCCGCGATACTGTAGATTCCCAGCGCCTCGCGACCTTCCTTATACAGCGTCAGATCCGTGCCATGCGGCGAGGTAATGCGCATCGTCTTGCCGGCTGTCATGACCTTCTGGCCAGCTTCCACGCGCCGGCGCATTTCCTCAGTCGGAATCAGGCGCCGCATGACTTCTTCCGGCACGGCGATGCGCATTATCCGCGTTCCGGCATCCAGGGCCTCACGCATGATGTTGCCGTACGCGTGCGGGCCCGACGACATGTCAATTACGATATCGGCCCGCCTCCAGGCATCTACGACCGCCCGCTCCGGGGCACGCGGGTGGACGATCTGGAAGACGTCTGCGCCCAGCGCCAGCGCCGCGCCCATGAAGGCCGCGGGGTAGTGCGGATAGGAGCCACTGTCGCTGTGCAGCAAGACGTGGTCGCCCTCTTTCACCTGGCAGAGCTCGAGATGGCGTTTGAAGAGGTCTACGAGCTCGGCGGTGGCCGAGTAGGCGATGGGTAGACGTTCCGGCATGATTGAGCCTCCTTATGGTTGGGTCGATAGGACTGGGTTGGACGCGCCTGGTCTCGTAGAGCACTCACGGGTTCTCCATTGGCTGTGCGCCGTCAGCGAGTTTCCATGAATGCCCTCCGAATCGCTAAGGTGTGTCGCTCGACGTCAGCACTTTACGGTTCCAGGGCTGCAATCACAGCTTGCACGGCTGCGCCTGGCCTCGGGATCGGATAGCCCTGCTGGGCCAGTAGATACTCGAACACGGAGACGAACTGCACCAGGTAGGAGGGCTGGGCCGAATGGCTCTGGATTCCGACTCGCCAGACCCGGCCCTTCCAGCGTCCCAGGCCGCCGCCAATGTCAATGCGGAAGGGGCGCAGCAGGCCGTGGCGGACGCGCTCGCCGTCAATCCCTTCTGGCACGCGAACAACTGTCACCGACGGCAGGCGGGTCTTGGGCGACGCCAATATCTCCAGCCCGAGCACCTCCAGCGCGGCTACCAGTGCGTCGCGCCGGTTGCGGTGCCGTCCCTCGCGGTAGGCCATGCTCTGTTCGTAGGCCAATTCCAGCATCTCAGTCAGGGCATAGATCAGGGGCGCAGGCACCGTCTGGTGGCGTCGCTCATCGGAAGCGTAGCTCCGCAGGCCGGCCAGGTCGAAGTACCAGCTTCGCACCGGCGTTTGGCGCTCTTCCACTCGCCGCGCTGCACGTGGGCTGAAGGTGACGAGCGCCAGCCCCGGATAGGCGCTCAGGCCTTTCTGGCTGCCGGTCCAGCAGCCATCCAAGCCCCAGGTATCCACCTGGACCTCGACCAGCGCAGTTGTCGAAGAGACGTCAACAACACAGAGCGCGCCGTGACGATGCGCGAGCTCCGCGATCTCGGATAGGGGCTGCAGGACACCCGTCGAGGCCTCGCCGTGGACTAGTGCCATGAGCCGTGGCCTGTGTTCCGCCAGTACCGACTCCAGTGCCCGCGGGGTCAGAATCGTGCCCCACTCGGCCGTGACCCGTATGACCTGCGCCCCCGTGCGCTCGGCCGCGTCCGCCAGCCGCTCGCCAGAGTAGCCGGCAACGCCCACGACGGCGGTGTCGTCCGGCTCGAGCAGGTTAACCAGCACCGCTTCCATGCCGGCCTCTTCCGTGCCGGCAAAGATGAAGGTGTCGTCGTTCTCGGTGTGCCAGAGGTTGCGCAACAGTGTGCGCGCCAGCTCGAAGACCTGCAGGAAGTCGGGGTCGTTGGCGCCTTCGAGACAGGCAATCAATCCCTGGCGCGCGCGGGGCGAGGCGTTACTCAGATCGGGTCCAAAGAGCGTGCGCTCGGGCGGATTGAGGCGCCGGTAGGGGATGCTGGTCACGCGCCACCTCGCTTGTGGCGTAGCGCCTCCACCACGAACTCGCCCTCGGCGAGCACCGGCCGCCCGTCCAACGCAATGTTGTTGCGAAGGCAGTCGAAGTCAATGTGAGCGGGCACATCATTCGTGCCGCCCAGGAAGGAGGTGTCGCGCCCGAACGCGATCTGCATCACCCCGTAGAAGGACTCAGTATCATCAGTCCCACCCGGCCCTTTACTGGCGAGGCGGTTCCAGAGCGCACGGTGGTCGCAGCCCCAACCGACGTGCGAGATGTGGTAGGCGCGCGGGTCATTCCAGGACTCGAACCATTGCCTGAGGAGCTGCGCATCGAGCCCGCCCTCGATCTGGGTAATGACACCCTCCTCAACCGTCAGCGTCACCGGCGTGCTGACGTAGCGCTGCATCGAGAGCATGATGTCGCCCACGTCCACGACGATACGCCCGTTGGTGCCCGGCCGGTTGGCGCCTACGACCACCAAGCCCATGGGCCAGTGGTCCCACGTGCCGGGCTTGTCCACGATCCCCCACAGCCCGAAGGCCTTGCGGCCCTCCTTGCTCACGACGATGTCGGTTCCGGCGGCCGAGGTAATGTGAAACGTGCGGCTCTTGTCAACCATCTGTTCCGAGAGCCTGGCGCGATCGCGCACGACAGGATCGGGCGGCATGCGCAGGAGTACGTCCTCCGGCTCAGTCACGCGCAGGATGCGGGTTCCGGCCTTGAGGGACTCCGTGCGCAGCGGGCGGTAGATGCTGGTCCCGTAGGAGGCCAGGTCAATGACGAGATCGCAGTTCTTCCAGGCGTCGAGGATCACGCCTGTCTCGATCGGGACCGAGTTGGCCGGGACGACCAACTGGAAGGAGATTGCGCCCAACTCCTGCGCCGCAGCCATGAAGGCGACGGCATAATGGGGTGGGCTGTGCTGGTCGGCGTAGACCATCACCGTGTCGTCGGGCTTGACGGCGCACTGTTCGAGCACGTTGTGAAAGAGTGGCACAAGCTCCGTCGCCGCGCCGGCCGAGGGGCGGTATTCCCACATTGCCATGGCGTCCTCCTACTTCAACTCATCAATCAGGAACTGCCCGCGTTCCACGATCTTGAGATCGTCCAGGTAGATGGTGCAGTGGCGGCACGGGAAATCCATATGGGCACGCGTGCGGTTCTTGCCGTTGAAAAGCGCAGTATTGCTCCCGAAGGCAACCTGCATGTTGCCGTAGAACGACTCGTTATCCTGGACCGCCGGTTCGAGGGTATGGGCTACCAGGCGGTTCCAGTCGGCGCGGTGGTCACAACCCCAGCCAATGTGGGCCATGCGGTACGCATCGTCCTCACCGTACCAGCCAAACCAGTCTTTCAGGAGCAGGGCGTCGGCGCCGCCCTCGAAGTTAACGATTCGGCCTTCGCGCAGCGTGATCCGAACCGGCTCGGTGACGTAGCGCCCCATGCGCAAGATGACGTCGTTGACGTCCAGGACCAATACGCCCTCGGCGCTCGTCTCGTCCGGGCCACAGGCCACCAGGCCGCAGCCCCAGTGGTCCCAGCGGGCCGGTTCGTCGGCGATGCCGTAGAGCGGGAGCGTGACGCCGCCCTTTTTCCGCACCGTGAAATCCGTGCCCGCCGCGGAGGTGACACGCAGCGTCTCGGCAGCCTCGAGCAGTCGTGCGCCGGCTTCGGTTCGTGCCCTCACGACCGGGTCGGGGAACAGGCGCATGAGAACGTCTAGCGGCTGCCCAACGCGCAGCACGCGCGTCCCAGCTTCGAACGCGGCGGCGTTGAGCATTGAATAGGCGTGGGCCAGGGTCGAGACCATATCAATGACAATGTCGGCGTTGCGCCAGGCATTGGCGATTGGACCGGTATCGCGCTCCGGAACGACGGACGAGACTGTGATCTGGTAGGCCTCCGCACCGAGCTCGAGGGCTGCGCCCATGAAAGCTGCGGGATAGTGCGGATTCATGTGCGTGTCGGCGTAGAGTAGCACCGTCTCTTCCGGTCGAACCCGGCATAGCTCGAGCATATGGCGGAACATCGGGACCAGCTCAGTAGCTGCGAGGTACGAAGAGGAAAAGCGTCGCAAAGCCTGCTCCTTATCGGCGGGGAATGACAAGCGCCTGGTCTGACCAGTATACTGGGTAACTTCAGTCTACTACGAAAGCGACAGGATGTCAATGGGCACGGGTTGCTTCGTCTTGACCATCTCGCTTTCTCACAGTACAGTTAGGGACAGCCTCCGCCATCTGGACCGGAACCGGTGCGGGCCGAGGGGGCTGTGTGGCACAGAACTTGCCGTGACCGCGACTTACCCCCCATCGCTTGCGCAGGACACACCTGCCACCCGCGCCGCTGCGGTCATACGAGATGGGAAGGCCGAAGAGGAATACGTCGTCATGCCGCCGAAACGTGAAGCAACCGCCGTTCTCCAGCCAATCCGAGCGCGGCGACTCTCGGAAACTGTCGTTGCGCAGATCACGACGTTAATAGATGAGGGTCGCCTCAAAGTGGGGGACCCACTGCCGAGCGAGCGAGAACTGATAGAGCAATTGAGCGTAAGCCGGGCATCAGTGCGAGAAGCATTGCGGGTGTTAGAGTCTCAGGGACTGGTTGCCGTCCAGCCTGGCAAAGGCGCGGTTGTCGTCGGTACGGCGCCACACACCGATATACTGCCTGCGGTGCTCGCCTGGTTCGAGGAGCACCGCGACGAAGTGCTTGACATCCTCGAGGTGCGCGAGATGCTGGAAAGCCGCGCGGCTTTTCTCGCTGCGCAGCGGGCCCCCCTTGAGACTCTCGAACGGATGCACGCCGTCCTAGGTACCATGCGCAAGGCAGTCGAGCAGGGCGAGCTTCTCGGGGCGACCCACATGGATCGGGAGTTCCACCGCCTCCTCTATGAGGCCAGCGGCAATCATTTCCTCAAGTTGCTGGCCGACAGCATTGTCGTCACCTTGCTGGGGACGCGCTACACTATCCTGCGAGTCCCGGGCCGGGCTGAGATGTCTGTTGATCAGCACGAGGCGATTGTTGACGCCATTGAGGCGCGCGATCCCGAGCGGGCCCGCGAGGCCAGCTTAGCGCACATGACCAGCGTGCGCCGGGCACTGCAGGAGTTGCACGTTAAGTCCTGAGCCGGCCTCGCCCCGTCTCCACTGCGAAGAGACTGACCAGAAACTCTCTCGCGACGAGGGCCACCCCATTGATGAAGAAGGGCAGCCGAATTTCGTGACCATCTCGATACGCTCTGGCCAGAGCAGCTCGAAGCGCGGATGAATGCAGCGCTCCGCTTGGCCTGGCCGCAGTTCCATCAGGTCGGGCTCCGCGGCGGTACACGCCTCTGTACGGTCCGGGCAGCCGGGCGGCAGGTTGGTGGCATCCGCAAGCGCGCCCTCGACCCGCGGGCGCTGGCGCGTCAGAATCCACCAGCGGCACTGTATTCAGCAAGGCAGGGGCATTGGGATGCAGCGCGCCCTGCCCGCTGCACCCCAATGCCTATAGCCGCTTGGCGGAACGCTGGGAAGATCGCATCGGCGAAGGTGCGGATACTGTCTTTGTGCTGCTCCACGGTGCCGGGAGGCATGAGCACCGACACCTGCGTCACCCCGGCTCGCTCGAGCGTGCGGATGCGTCGAGCGACTTCGCCGGCATCTCCAACAATCGTGAAGGTGTCTATGCACTCCTCGGTAACGTGCTTCGCCGCCTGCGGGATCCCCTCGACGTAAGCCGACTTGATCATCTCGACCGTCTCGCGAGGTAAGCCGACTGCATTCAGGACCTCCATTGGGGCGCCGCCGATGATGTGGGCTACGACCGGTTGCAGGCCGCGCAGCGCAGCCTCACGATCCTCCGTGATGTGGATCGTGACCCAGCTTACAGCCTCCATGCGTTGCGGATCGCGCCCCGACCGAGTTGCCCCTTTCCGGACCTGCTCCCAGGCATACTCGATCCCCTTCGGCGTGCAGAGGCCACCGATGATCACGCCGTCGGCGACCTCGCCGGCCGCCTGGAGGACGTACGGGCCGCGGCCCGCGATGTACAGGAGGATGTCGGGGCGCGTCTCGATATCCATGCGGACGCCTACCGCCTGGTAGTACTTGCCCTGGACGTTCGCGACCTCGCCTGACAGGAGCGCTCGGACGACCTCCACGAATTCGCGGCATTTTGGTCCCGCGTGGGAGCTATCCAGCCCCAGCGGATTCAGCAGTTCTTTGCGGTTTCCGGCGCCGACACCCAGATGCGCGCGCCCGTTCGACATCTCGTCCACCGTTGCGATGCCGCGAGCGGCCATGCCGGGGTTGCGGGTGTAGGGGTTGGTGACCCCCATCCCAATCTGAATGCGATCCGTCGCCAGGGCCAGCGCGGCCATAATCGCGTATGGATCATGAAAGAAGGTCTGGTCCGGAATCCACGCGAAGTCATACCCGAGGTTCTCGGCCAGTTGCACCAGTTCGACATGGTTGCGGTAGTGTTCCGCCGGGACGTGCCCGAACCCAAATTTCATCGTTGCTCCTCACTCACCATCAACCCTCTCGACATCGCCCTCGCGGTACTTCGCAAATTTAGATTCGTCCAGGTCCAGCCCGAGACCGGGGCCGTCGGGGACGACGAGGGCCCCCTCCTTCATCGGCAGAGGCCCTTTGCCAAAATCATCGTGCAGCAGGTACTGGCCGCCCATCTCGCACCCCAGGTCAATCGCAGGCGAGGAGGCCGCCAGGTGCAGGCCAGCCGAGGCGCCGATAACGCTCTCGAGCGCGCCGCCGACGTAGCCGCGCATGCGATTGGCCTCCGCAATTGCTGCCATTTTTTTGGAGGCTGTCAGGCCACCGGGACCGATGACGTAGATGCTGACGTAATCGGCAGCCCGCTTCTGGGCGATCACAGCCAGATCTTCAGGGGATTTGGCCGCTTCGTCGGCCATGATGGGAATACCCGACTGGCGGGCGACTTCGCTCATGCCTTCGAGGTCGTCGCGATGCACGGGCTGCTCCATGAAGTCTACCCGGTAGGGCTCCATCTTGCGCAGCACTCGCAGGGCAGTCTTCAGATCGTAGGCCTGGTTGGCGTCGGCCCGAATGCTAATCCCGTCTCCGACGGCCTCGCGCAGGGCCCTCACCATCTCCACATCCTCGTCGGCATTGGGCCGCCCGACCTTGACTTTCAGGATGCGCCAGCCCCGCTCGACCATGCGGACCCCCTCCTCCACCGCCGTCTTGATATCCACGATCGGAAGGGACCAGCTTAGCGGGATGCTGCCGCGGACCTTGCCGCCCAGGAGGTTGTAGACCGGGGTGTTCAGCGCCTTTCCGGCCAGGTCGTAGGCCGCCATAACGATGGCCCCTTTGGCTCGGCGGTTACCTGGAACTGCTCGATCCAGCGCCATGCCCAGCCCCTCCTGACTCATCGGATCCTTGGCGAGGATCGCCGGGATGAGCTTGTGCCGAAGGACGACGCGAACGGTATGGGGCGTCTCGCCGAGCTGTGAGTGGCCTACCATGTGTGGGGCCTCGCCATACCCGAAGGTGCCATCGTCGGCGATCAGCTTTACGACGACGTTCTCCTGAAAATGGGTCGTGCCAATCGCCATCTGGTGGGCGCGTACCACCGGAATCCGCGTTGATTGGACCTCAACTGCGACAATCTTCACGGGTAACTCTCCTTTTCATGTGCTGCTGTCAATTTTCGCCCGGCAGTGGTTCTCCCGTATTGTGATATTGGTGGCGAATGTCTGCATGCGGCTAGATCACGCGGCCGGTTGATACACTCGATCAAGCACCCTGGGTCGGGTCGCGGTCTTCTTTTCGCCCGCGAGCCAGCGGAGGATGCGCACGACAGTGATGGCGGCCATGGTCATGAGATGCTGGAGATGGGTACGGGCCTGGCCAACGTAAGGTGGGCGGCGCAGATCACAGGAGCAAATTCCTTGTGCACGCGTTCCCTCGACACCGGTGCGGGCCGCGGAGATCGTCGACAATGCGGCTGCCCGCGTCCGTTGACGCCCAACAGCAGCGCCTCGTGCTACGTTTGAGGTTGGACGGTGATAGCGCGGCGGAGTGGACTCGAGCGGGTGCACCTGGTTTAACTGGGGTCGGAACTCCCGCGTTCCCCACGATTCAGCAGTGAGAACCGGTGCATAGGGAGTACCAGTCTGCATATACTCTCCACTAAACTGGTCTGATCAGTATACTCAGTAATCTGACTTTACAATACGGCGTGGGGCCGATCTTGTCAAGGGGGCTATGTTGGAGGTTGTGTCAGGACTCAGAACACGCCAGGTGCTCATTCGGGTTCTCGAGAATGCTTGCTGTCTTGGAGCAACGTGAGGGGAAGTGTCAGGACTGAGGGCACTGGAGTTCCTGGCGGTGTGTCGGACGACCTTCTGGGGGACGGCGGGGCCTGGCCTTGTATGCCAGTTGGATCTCCGGCGCGACGAACGGGTTCCCGTCCGGCGTGTGGAGGGTCAGCTGCTCGACCGGGCGCATGATCCCCTGGTTGCGGCGGAAACGCCATACACTGTTCGAAACCTCATTCAAGAAGAACTCGAACTCGGCCGGGTCGCGATCCGGACATCGCGCCAGCACCTGGTGGACCGGGAGAGTAAGCCATTCGCCTGCTTCCCAGGGCGCCCACTCGCCCACCGTCATGTTGCGGCAGGCTACTGCTGTGGGGCATTCGTCACGGCGACAGTACCTGCGCGACGCCACATGGCGATGCCGAGAAATATGGCCCACAGGTGCGCGGCCCACGTGCCGCCTCCGTAGAGCAGAACCCCCGGAAAGATGTTCGGTTTGAGAAACTGTGCCGTTCCCATGACGAATAATAGAGTGCCCAAGACCATCCCCGTCCAACCCAGCCAGATGGAGTAGCCTTCCTTCTTCACCGCCAGCCCGTACAGGACGAGAGTCGAGCCCCACACAACACTTAGTAACACCGTAGCCGGGCCGCCTAGAATCGCGAGTGCCACATCGGCGGCGAACTCCAGATTTGGTCGTGCCGATGGCGACGCAACCGCTCACGCCTGGGCCAGGGTCGTCAGGGCGTAGCCGTCAATGGAGGATTCAGTGAAGTGGACCGCCACGCCCACAAGCGCGCTTGCCGCTCCCAAGCGACCGACTGCCCAAGCTACTCGGCGCGTCAGCGAGTCTGAGAGCACGACAAGCCCGCTTGCAAAGACGAGGAAACCGAGCACATCGGCCAGGTGAACGGCGCGGTAAATTGAATACGACGCGACGAAGCTCAGGGAGGCGGCTCCTCCCTTGTCAGCCGGAAGATCGCCATGGAGGGTGCGGAAAACCAGGACAAGAATGCTGCCGACCACCAAACACACCGCGCCGATTCGCAGTAATATCTGTTGGCGCGTTCGTTGGCTTTCTTCGCTCATCAGAATCACCTCTCAGGCTTATTCTTTGCGGTAAAGTAGGCCGTCGAACGGAGGGGGCTTCAGTTGCTGCCGCAGGCGCGCTGCACGGGATGACATGAGAAACGCTTCGATCTTACGTGCTGCCATCTTTTGCGCTCTGGAGCAGTATTACCACTGCTACCAGTACGGGATGAAGCGATATTTCACATCTGCCATATACTCGCCGTATCCCGGCAGTTCTGCTCGCAGCATGCGTTCCTCCTGCACCGATGGCTTGTTATTCCCGTTGAGCAAGATTGTGGCACGCGTGGCTAGTACTGCTTCGATGATTCCCGGCCAACTATTTAGGGCAATCGCATCTTGACCAGTCTTGGAGCGAAAGTGGGTCATAGGTGGCGGGTTGTCCCTCTTTGAGCGCTCTCCGAACTGGATTTACCCCTAGAGTGGTTGCTCGGTGGGGAAAAACTCGGCAAAATTGGGCTCATGCGGTTATCCTACCCAACTGTTAAGTCAGCGACAGATTTGACGGTGGAAAGAGATTATGCGATAAAAGTGTATGCGCCCCTCAAACTGGTTCTTCCTCGCTTTGGGATGTTGTAGGCATCTTTCCCAGCGAGGCTACCGTCATTCGTCTGGTCGGCGTCGGCTGGAGCGAGCAACACGACGACATTGCACAGGAGGATCCCATGAATGGCCGATCGTAGACAGGCATGGTCCGGGAGGAGGCCTGTAAGAAAGGTTCCTTAAGCCAACCGCCGGCTCCATCGACTGGGAACGCATCCGCGCTGTTTGCTCCTCGCCCCCGCGCCACCCTCCCGGGAGAGCAGACCGGCGCCTGACCAGCGACCGGCAAGAACAGCTCGCCCTTTCTGAATATCTTGTCATCAGGGATGACAACAGCCCGCTTTTCAAGTACTCTAGCCTTGCATATATGCGCCCTGTCTGTGCCACAGCCACGACGCGCACGCCCCATAAACGCCGACCAGTTTACGCTCCTCCTCTCCTTCCTTGCCGAAGGGCTTGAGCACGACATTCACTTGCTCCAAGCGCAGCAAGCCACCGGGACTCGGAGGAGCACAGCTTTGACGGCCTCGAGCACTTCCTCGCTGACCTGCGCCAAGTCGGTCTCCCTGTACAGGGGCGGCGGGCCCAAAAGCGCCAAAGACCTCTGTGACAATCAGCCACTGAGACGAAGAAATGCTCCCTGCACAACAATCGCCCCCTCAAGCGACTGGGGGACTCAGACCCGAGGTCTCCGGACCATTCTGATGCGGTCTCCACCGCATTCGCTGTTCAGTCATGCGGAAGACACTCCCATCAGAGGGGATTGAGCCGTACGAAGGGGGCGGGGGACCGATTCAAGTCCCTCGACACACCCGTCGAGCAGTTCCGCCCGGAGGAAGTGGGGGGACTGCTCTTCAACACCAAGAACCAGGGTCCCCACCAGGTGATGGTGTAAGGCGTTCGAGTATGAATAGAGCGAGGCTGGTGGACCCAGGCTCGTGGAATGTCGCGGGTACCCCAACCGTGACCATGGAATTGTCCGAGGCGCGAGTCCGAAGAAGTGTGCTCCGCATTCTCAACGATACCGTCCTCTGTTCAATGGCCACTGTGACGAGTGACCATCGTCCCCACATCAACACGGCGTACTTCTGCTTCTCGGATGAACTTGAACTGTATTTCCTCTCACATCCTAGCTCACTCCACTGCCGAAACCTATCGACGAACGCTTCGATGGCGATGGCCATCTTCTCGTCTTCCCAGGCATGGGGCGGTGCCGATCAGGGGGTGCAGCTCTTCGGAACCTGCAGTGAAGCGAGGGGACCTCATGCGATCGAGGCGGATCAGTTGTATGGGGATCGCTTCTCCCTGTACCCCAATTGGAAGGCGAATCTCGACAGGGATGACCCGGCGCGGGCTTACCGGTTCTACCGGTTCCTCCCTGCTGCGCTGCAGATACTCGACGAACAGGAGTTCGGGGGGGAGTTTTCGTGTATGCCACCATCCAGAGAGGCGCCGGGTCGGCGGAATAGCCGGAGGTCCCGAAAGGCCGAGCCGCCCACCAGGTGCATGCAGCCGACCGCGTGTTCCGCTCGCGGCGGATGATGCGCCTGGTGAATTCGAGCCGAAATTCAAGCGAAACGAGGGCTTGCAGACGAGTGATATCCGCTCTCGAGCCCTGCCAGTGGGGCGACGACCACGATTGACGTCATGTGGGCTGGAATGGCGAGAGGTGCGGCGATACCCTCCTGGCGCGGGGGCCAGCGGGCGCGGGCTGGACGAGCGCCGGCAGGCATCGCCATGGTCGCGCCGACCCCATGCCAGGATCGGCGCGCGTGGATGGGAGCCTCGGCGTCGGAGGTGGATCACACGGGCACTGGGCGTCCCGGTCGCGGGGCGCCAAGCGCCGGTGGTTTTCTACGGCTGGGCGCTCACGCCGGCCGTGCGGGCGGTCGCGGTCACCTTCCCGACGGCGGCGACGGCGCGACCAGGCCGTGGATGGCCTGGTCGCCATCGTGCTGGAGCCCATGGCGCATTCGAGCTGCTGGTGCTCGGGGACGCGGACCGGGTGCTGCGGCGCATCGACCTGACGGAGGAGCAGGCCGGCGGCTCGGGGGTTGCCCCGCCGGGCGACTGCACCGGCAGGTTATGGTTGGACGCTTGCTGCAGGAGCAGATCCATGTCTGAAGATCATGTCCGCCCTACATTCATCGACGCGGGTGGGCATACTGACCAGGTCGCACGCCTCAAGGCCTTCCGTCCGCTCGAATCCGGCCAGTTGGCCAAGCGAGCCGGACCACATCCGCGCTCGATCGGGGAAATCGCGACCCTCCTGATCGGAGCCCGATCCGGCGGTGCCACCTCGCCTGGCCGAGGCCATGGCACCACGGCGCGAGATTGCTACGGCCAGGGGCCGCGTCCTCGGCCGTGCCCCCACCATGGAACTGGCCCGCGCTCTCTGTCGATGCAAGGCGCCGCGAGGGGTCCGGCCGTATCCCCGAGGCCTCGAGCGCCGCCACGAGCAGAGCGGGCTCGGGGGTGACTGCTTCGCCTGGCACTGAGCGTGCAAGCTGGTTGCCGGGCTCGATCACGTGCTCGTTGTGCGCAAAATTAAGCGCGCGAGCGGGGCGCTCATCGGCTCGATGGGCGCCCCAATTTGGACCGAGAAAACGCAAGATAATTCGTGTGATCTTGCGTTCATCAGAGATCCAATGTATACCCACACGGCGCGCACTATTGCCGAGTGCCCTGCTTCTCGGCTCGCAGGGCGTAAGGAGTGTCGCCGTGACAGCCGATACGACCGATACCAGGGAGTGCCCCTTTTGCGCTGAGACGATCAAAGCCGCGGCCAGGAAATGCCGGTACTGTGGCGCGATCCTTGCCAGCGACACCCGTAAGGCCACCCGAGTCGAAGTCAAACAGGATGTCGAGAAGATCCAGGACGAGGGGAAAGCCATCGGAGTGAATATCGAGCGACTTGACGGCTCGGTGACGTTCGGCAAGACGCGGCGGGATGAGCAGTACCAGCTCGCACTGAATTGGGACGGCCAAACGCGTTTACGCGGGTTTGACCTCTCGGGACAAGACTTATCTGATTTGGACCTGACGGGGGCTGATCTCCGGGGGACCAACCTGAGCCGGGCCGACCTGAGCCGGGCCGACCTGAGCGAGGCCGATCTGAGCGGGACCGTCCTGAGTGAGGCCAACCTGAGCGAGGCCGATCTGAGGAAGGCCAACCTGAGCCGAGCTGACCTGTTCGTGGCCGACCTGAGGAAGGCCAACCTGAAGCGGGCTGACCTGAGCGGGGTCAAGCTCAGCTCGGCCAACCTGAAGCGGGCTGACCTGAGCGACGCCACCCTGAGTGAGGCCAACCTGAGCGACGCCAACCTGAAGCGGGCCAACTTGAACGGTGCCGACCTGAGGAAGGCCAACCTGAGCCGGGCTGATCTGAGCGGGGCCAAGCTCAGCTTGGCCAACCTGAAGCGGGCTGACCTGAGCGACGCTGTCCTGAGTGAGGCCAACCTGAGCGATGCCAACCTGAAGCGGGCTAACCTGAGCGGCGCCGACCTGAGTGGCGCCCACCTGAACCGGGTCGACCTGAGCGGGGCCAGGCTCAGCGTGGCCAACCTGAGGCGGGCCAACCTGAAGCGGGCCGTCCTGCGCGGGGCGGACCTGAGTGGAGCCAACCTGAGTGAGGCCAGGGTTACCCAGGAACAGCTGCAACAAGCCAGCTCGCTTGAGGGCGCGACATTGCCCGACGGAACAAAGCCGGGAGGTTGAGCCGATGGCCACCGCGCTCGTTGTCAGCACGCAGGCAGCCCTCAGCGCCTTCGAGATCGCCGATAGCCGCCTTCTCGAGCTGTGGCTCCACGGCCGCTCGCCGCGCATCCAGCGCGCCTACCGCGCCGACGCGGCCCGCTTCCTGGCATTCGTCGCGCAGCCCCTGGCGCAGACCACCCTGGCGGACCTGCAGGCCTTCGCCGATTCCCTCACCCATCTGGCCCCGGCGAGCCAGGCCCGGACGCTCTCAGCGATCAAGTCACTGTTCACCTTCGCCCACTAGACCGGGTATCTCCCGGTGAATGCCGGCGCCGCCCTGTGCCTGCCTAAGCGCAAAGAGACGCTGGGCGAGCGGATCCTGTCGGAGAGCGCCGTCCAGCGGATGCTCGCCCTGGAGCCCAAGGCGCGCAACCACGCCCTCTTGCGGTTGCTCTACGGTGGAGGCCTCCGGGTCGCCGAGCTGGTCAGCTTACGCTGGCGCGCCTGGCAGGCGCGAACCGACGCCGGGCAGGTGGTCGTGTTCGGGAAGGGCGGCAAGACGCGGGCGGTCTTGCTGAGCAAGGAGACGTGGGCGGAACTGATGACGCTCCGCGGTCCTGACGCCGGCCCCAACGATCCCGTGTTCGTGAGCCAGAAGGGTGGAGCGCTCAGCCCGGCCCCGGGCTGCCGCACCGACCGAATTGGGTACCTGGAGGCCTGGTACGTCGACCCGGATTGGCGCGGTCAGGGGGTCGGTCGGCGCCTGGTGGAGACCGCCGAAGCCAGGGCGCGCTCCGTGGGCTGCCGTGAGATGGCCTCCGATACCACCCCGAACTACCCCCTGAGTCCAGGGGCGCACGCGGCCCTGGGCTATCAGGAAGTGGAGCGCTCCTTGCGCAAAGATCTGGGCTAGAGCACCGGTCACGTCATCCCGCGGGGGGCGGGACAAGACTTCCGAAGTCTGGTTCGCAGCCGGTGCCCGCCTCGGTCACCGTCGTCGGAGCGCGCTGTGGGCCAGCACGGTCCCGACCAGACTTCGGAAGTCTGAGTCCTTGACCGGCGCTCTAGGGGCCGGCCGCGCGGCGCTTGCCACCCGCTGCCGCCGACGCGGGGCCACGCGGTTCGTGCCAGCGACGTCCGCACGGCCCCGCGCGGCGACGCCGGTGGGCGGTTCGGTTCGCCCACCGTATCACCGGCGCACGTCGAACGCCGTCCGGCTCTCGACGTGGACCCACGCCTCACGCTGTCGCTCCGGCTCATGGTTGCGGCGAGACGACGAGCTCATCCACCACCCGATCGTACTGAACCCGAGCAACTTCAAACGCCTGGCGAACGGCATCCACGGCCTGCGTTTGCTCCCGCTCGCTGGTCACGGTTCCGGCCAGCACAACGACGCCGCGCTCACTGGCCACAGCGAGGCATCCAACCGGGACGAGCGGGTCTGCGGCCAGCGCATGCTCCGCGAGCATCCGCAGTTGCTCATCCTCGTACTCCGATCGAAAGAGTGCCATCGCGGCCACCTCCTGTCGTAGCGACTGGCACCAGATCAAAGGCCGTCACCACCAGCAACCAGCAAGCCTCGGACCACGCAGCCGAAGGCCCGGCGGCACCCCAAAGGGGCTGCAGGCTGAAACGACGACGCGGGCAACGGCGAAAACGCTGTTGCCTGCGCGGCTGGTGGCGCGGCCTCACGCTGAGGTGATCGCTGCCGGTGACCAGGCCGGGGCCCTGCGCCCCGGCTTTGGGGCTGCGCTGAGGGTGTGCAGCCCGGCCAGGCTGATGCTTCGCCCGCCAGCGGGCCGGCGCCGCGCCGGCCGCGGCACGCGCTGGTGCGTTGCCGCCGGCGACTGGGTCGCCTGGCGGGCGATCGCACGTGAAGACTGCTAGACGGGAGGCTGAAAGAGCCGGGCCAGTTCGGGAAGCGCCCGCTCGCGGCAGGAAACCTGCCCCTGCCAGGAACTCACGATGGCTCTCCACCGACTCATGACACACGACCTCGGTCCTGATGAGTCCCGTCGAGCCCCGCAATCGTCCGGCCGCACCCTGTGCCGCCCGCCCGATCTCCAGGAAGACCCCCCCGCCGTCGCCGTGCCGAAACAGTGGGCGACTCAGCGCATCCAAGTCATTCGGGGGCGCCGCCGCAATCCCTGGGCCAATCAAGCGCGCCGTGGATTTGGTCTCGAAGCAGTGGGGCACCAGATCCAGTCGTTAGTTCACGAATCCCAGCCCGTTGAGCACCATCGCCTTGACCGCCTGGCCGACCGACACCGTGCGGTTCTCGCGATCTTGCCCAATCAACTGATCGAGGAACGCGCCGATGCCCAATTCATCATCCATGCCCGCCACGAAGCCTAAATGGTCCAGCACCGCACTCTGGGATGCGTCGCTCATCTTGCCCCCTGTTTCCTGTTTGCAGGGGTTGTAGCGACACCGGTCGCTTAATTCAAATTGCACTCACCAGGGGTGCGGAATGTCGGCTGTATACCATGTTTAATTGAGGCCTGGTCATAATTCATAACAGCGCCCAAGACTTGGAGCCCTTCGATTCTTCGCGATCAGTCAGCCTTGGCCGATGGCAATGAGATTCACCCAGCAGCATAGGGCACTCAGGCTGAGGGACGTTAAACCAAGACGAATAATCGATGACCAACGGATTCAATAGGGCAAAGACAGAGTGCTGAATCGGTCGATTTATTTATGACCATGCCTCGTTTAATTGATTCGTCTATCAGAATCTATCAGGTAGACGGTGAGCGGGCCTGGTCAAGTCCAATTTGGGTTGACCCGCTCCTTGCGGAAGGTAAAAGGTGGTAGCCGAAAGAGAACAGGGCATGCGACCCTGCGCCCTATCTGACCAAATGACCCGGTTTTACGCGGCGCGGCGGAGCAGTGCCTGTGCCGGCCGCGGGAGCAGCTCGAGATAGTCGGAAACGAGTACGGCCACGGCGTTGGCTGGTTCCCGTGTGGAGAAACTGAATGGCCGGGGTTACCACTCCCCGGGTTGTCTGCGGCGTTTGCGTGCAAACGCTCGTCGGGCGCTGCAGGGCGGGCGCGGTGCTCGTTGACCAGGACACCCTCAAGGGAGGTGGGGTCCATGGTGCGGGGGAGCACGCGCTTGGCGTCATCCCTTCGCATGAGGCAGCGTCCGCCGCGGCGTCGAAGGGCGATGAACCAGCCGGCGCGGCTGGCCTTGAGGGTGTCCTCACACGGGCATCAGGGAGGTCATCAAGGTATCAGACCGCTCTCGGTAAAACTGCGGTTGTCGCGTGAGGAAACCGTTTCGCCATTCTTTTGTGAGATCGAAAGAAGTGGCACGTCTCGTCAAACGCTCAGCAGAAGCGGAAGGCGGAAAGGTTCCGAACCCGCGCATTGAGTAATAGTGCTGCTTAATGCCGCGGTGATCCTGTCCCACTCCGATCCAATCAGGAAATCCGAGAGGTAGGAGTCGATGTGTGAGCAGTGCAAAAAAGGTGTCCACTGCCGGAAACAAGGAGGAGAGCACACCATGAGCAAGCCGTATGAACTCGACCGGACCTTTTCCCAGTGAGAACCGAACTTCGCCTTCCTGGCCGAATGGTATGAGCGGAACCTCTCCCACGTGGACTCACTTCTGGGATTTGATCTTTGGAAGGGAGTAGGTGGCCAGAGTGATTATCAAAGGCCAACCCCAATCGTCGTGAGGAGGCTGACTGGATAGCCGGGTAAGTGAAGGCAACTCGGAGCCAAGTCGCCCATCTTCTCCTTCAGGTTCCCTGTTATGACGTCTGCTTCGCCTTCCGAATCGCCGCACTCAGTGCCGGTACCACCTCGTGCAAATCGCCTATGATCGCCCAGTCAGACTTTGCAATGATCGGCGCGTGCGGGTCCGTATTGATCACCAGAATATGCTTGGCTCCCTTGCACCCTACGATGTGCTGTACTGCCCCGCTGATACCACAGGCGATGTAGATGTCGGGCGCAATTCGCGTTCCGGTCTGCCCGATCTGCTCACAATGCGGGCGCCAGCCGGCGTTGGTCACGACACGCGAGACGCCGACGACGCCGCCCAACAGATTGGCAAGCTCCGCCAACACCGCAAAGCCTGCCTCGCTACCGACGCCGCGCCCGCCGCCGACTACGACTTTGGCGTCCGCGAGTGAGGTCCTTTCCTGCTGCATCTCGCGGCGCGTCACTCGGACGCGGAAAGTGGCCTCTGCGAGAGTGGGGGTGAAGACTTCGACCACTACCTGATCGTCTGCCGGCGCAGTCTCGGCAGCGATCGCGTGCGGGGCGACAGTGAGAAGCTTCGGCTCGCCCTTGAGGCGGGCCTCCTCAAAAAGGCTGCCACCCCAACGCAGGCGCGTTACCTCGTAGACATCACCAGCCCGGATCTTAGTACAATTGGTAGCCAGGGGGAGATTGGCTCGTGCAGCAACATGCGCCATCACCTCATGGCCCCAATCCGTTCCTGCAGCCAGTATCGCCTCCGGCTCGCCCGCGTCGATGAGCTGCACAAGGCTCTCCGCCCAGGCCTCCGGCGCGTACTCGTCTAGCCGGTCGTGCTGGATAAGGTGAACAGCCGTGACGCCATAGGCTGACAGCGTATCGGCCAGACGCCGCGCGACGTTCCCGATCAGAACCGCTTCGAGGGGCGTATCCAAGTCCTCTGCGAGGCGACGCGCGAGCGTCAGCATTTCCAACGATGGTGTGGCCAGCGTTCCTCGATCGTGTTCAACGAGCCCAAGTATCATGGCTACACCATCCCCAATGTCTTAAGGATCTCCACAACCCTCTCCACAGCGTCCGAGCCCTCGCTCAGGATCTCCGCACCGCTGTCCTCTTCCTCCAGCACGCGCAGCCGGATCTTCTCGAGCCCGCCGCGCCAACTCGGCGGTGCAAGTCGCTGGATCTCCTTACGGCGTGCGGCAAGACGGCCGCGCAGCGACGGGTAGCGAGGCACATTGAGCCCCTCTTTGACGGTGAACGCAGCCGGCAGTGAGACCTCAAAGACTTCAAACCCGCCCAAAATCTCTCGTTTCGCAATCGCGGTGTCATCGCGAATGGCCAGAGCCTTCACACCCGTGACACAGGGGAGATCAAGGGCGTGGGCGACCCGAATACCAACCTGATAGTCACCTGTGTCCGCCGCTTCGTGGCCAAAAAGCAGAATGTCGAAATCGCCTGACGTCGCGCTCTGGGTCTGAATCGCGTCGACAATCGCCCGCGCAGTGGCCTCAGGATCCCACTCATCCCCCTGAGTCTCGAGGAGAATCGCCTCTCCGATGCCCAGAGCCAGTGCATCACGCAACTGGTCCGCCGCGGCGCTCGGACCCAGGGTAAGCACGGTTGAAGTGCCGCCATGTCGCTCGATCAACCGGACGGCTTCTTCAACCGCACACTCTTCGTGTGGGCTGATGGTAAACCCCAAATGGCTCGTGTCGATCCCCTGTTCGTCGTCCGTCAGGACGAGCTTCGCGCCAGTATCCGGCACGCGCTTGATGCATACCAGAACGTTCAATGCGCCTCCTCGTGTAGTCAGGCCTTCATTCGTTGGCTCTGAGGATCGAAGAGGGGGCGGCTTCCAACGACCTCGACGGTGACCGGATAGCGCTCGCAAAAGTACTCGACGGACAGCTGCGTTCCTTCTGTTGCGTAGTCGATCGGGAGATAGGCGAACAGAATATGTTTGCCTACAGAGGGACCCGTACCGGCGCTTGTCACGAAGGAAACCCGACCCTTGCGATCCACGAGGGGCGTGCCATCCCGCGTCAGAATCGGCTCGTGGCCAAGCATATAACGCCGCTCGCCACTTTTCGAGGTATGATCGTCCACGGTGAGGGTGCAGAGCAGAGCGGCGGGCTCCTCCGCGCGCGCCCGCAGGTACGCTTCTTTCCCGATGAAATCCTGGGTCTTGACCCTGGGGCGTGCAAGTCCAGCCTCGACCGGGTTGTAGTCCATACGAAGCTCGGCTCCAAAGAGTCGATACCCTTTTTCCAGGCGTGCCGTAAAGCCATACGCCCCTAGTCCAATCGGCACCGCCCCCACAGCCCGGCCCGCTTCCCACACGATATCCCATAGGCGCTGCCCCTGCTCCATTGGCGAATACAGCTCCCAGCCGAGCTCGCCAGCATAGGAGAGGCGGAGCGCCCACGTTCGGACGTCGTCAACAACGATCTCCTGCGCCAGTCCGAAGGGAAACGCTCGATTGCTCAGGTCAGCCTCTGTGACCATCTGCAGCAGGTCACGCGCGCGCGGCCCCCAGATGCCGACCGCACACAGGGCCGAGGTCTGATCAAGGAGATGCACAGAGCCATCATCAGGAAGATGGTCTCGGAACCACTTCCGGTCGATCCCGCCCGAGTCCGCGCCCGTGATCACTCGGAAGCTGGTGTTGCTGAGCCGCGTAACGGTCAAATCGGAGCGAAAGCCGCCCCTGATGTCCAGGAGCGGCGTATACACCGCTCGGCCTATGGGCACATCCATCTGGGCCACCGCGATCCGCTGCAAATAGTCCAGCGCGCCGGGCCCGGCAACGTCGAGGATGGTAAACGGCGTCAGATCCACGATGGCAGCCCGGTCGCGCGTCGCCAGGGTTTCACCTTGCATGATTGGCGACCACCAGCGCGAATCCCACTTGTTTGGGCGGTCAATGATGCGATCCCGGTACTCATCAACCAAAGCCTTGTTCGATTCGAACCACTGTGGTCGCTCCCAGCCCGCGGTCTGATGAAAGACCGCGCCCAGCTCTCGCTCGCGGGTATAGAAGGGACTGACCCGGATATTGCGGGTCGAGCTCCACTGCTCACGCGGGTGGACAATCCCGTAGATCTTGTTGAAGCCCTCGCGAGCACGCGCATTGACAAAGCTCTTCGTGCGGCCGTATTCATAGAAGCGGGCAACGTTGAGCTCGTGCAACTCGTAGTCAGCCGTTCCGTTCGTCATCCATTCCGCGAGCAGCCTGCCCACAGCCGGACCCTCTTTGACCAGGACGGCGGCCCCGGACCATAAGCCACCGACTTCGGGCATCTCACCGAGCAGGGGCCCTCCGTCGGGGGTTTCCGAAAGCAGTCCGTTGATGGCATGCCGGATGCCAACCTGCGGGTTATCCAGCAACTCCGGCAGGAGTTCCAGGGCTGCTCCCAGCTGAGGCTCGAAATCCTCCGGCGTGAACGGCAGCTCGGTGGGCGACAGCCTGGCCTCTTCAATCGAAGGAATCTCGTCGGGCTCATAAAGCATTGGCCAGTGGGCGTACGAACCGATCTCCAGATCGCTTCCGTTCTGGCGCTCGTACATCAGCGAATCCATGTCGCGTAAGATCGGGTAGGCGATCTCGCCCCGGTGGCCCGCAAACTGCGGGATGGGGCCGACGCTGATCATCTGGTGCACGACCGGCGTGAGTGGCATGAAGGCGCCTGCCATCGCTGCAAGACGCGGGCTCCAGACGCCGCACGCGATCACAACGATCTCGCTCTTGATCTCCCCTCTGTCAGTCAGCACCGCGCGGACGTGACCGTTCGTCACAGTGATGCCTAAGACCTCCGTGTTCGCACAGACCTGGAGGGCGCCGCGCTTCTGCGCCCGTTCTCGCATGACCGTCCCGGTTCGAAGCGGGTCCACAACCCCCACCCTGGGGCTCCACATACCACCGCGAATGATATCTGTGTTCACGAAAGGGTGCTTGCTCTTGATCTTGCGCGGAGTGATCAGCTCAGCCGGCTCTCCAACGGCTGCAATCAGCGTAACCCTGCGCCTCAGTTCCTCCATGCGCTCGGGCGTACGCGCGAGCTCGATCCCGCCACTCTCCGTGAAGAGTCCAAACATCTTATACGCTTCGATGCTTTCTTGCGTAAGCTTTGTCTTTTCTCTCGAGTACTCGAATGGGAAACAGAAGTTCGACGCGTGACCGGTGGAGCCGCCCGGGTTCGGCAACGGTCCTTTATCGAGCAAGACGATGTCTCGCCAGCCCAGCCGGGCGAGATGGTAGGCAATGGAATTGCCCGCGATGCCGGCGCCAATAATGACAACATTCGCGTGCGTCGGAAATGCACTCACTGCAATTTCCCTTTCCTTGACCGATTACCAACCAACAGCGAAGCCGTCCTTGCGCGGATCGCTCCCACCGCACACAACCCCTGTTTCGGGGTCGCGCAGAATGAGTTGCCCGCCACCAAAAATGTCGCGATCGCCACCCACCACCGGCACAATGCGATGTCCTCGCTCCGCGAGGGCTGCGACGATCGCAGGGTCCCACCCTTCTTCCATATGGACCAGCCCGCCGGCATCCTCCGCCCCGAGCGGCGCGTCGGGACCGGCTAACATCCAGCGCGGCGCGTCCAACGCTTCCTGGGGCGACATCTGGAGATCCAGGAGGTTGACCAACAGCTGTAAGTGTCCCTGAGGCTGCATGTAGCCGCCCATCACGCCGAATGACGAATGAAGCTCGCCATTATGGGTCGTCATCGCCGGGATGATGGTATGATACAGTCGTTTGCCAGGCGCCAGCGCGTTGGGGTGCTCAGGATCGAGCCGGAACAACGCACTACGGTTCTGGAGGGCAACACCTGTGCCCGGCACGACCAGTCCCGTACCGGCGCCCATGTAGAGGCTGTTGATGAAACTGCAGGCGTTCCATCTCCATCCACCGCACTCAGGTAGACTGTCTCTGAATCGGCGAACGGATTGCCGTAGGGGATCTCGTTCGCTGCACGGGCGCCTCTAATCTCGCGGCGCCGGCGATCTGCGTAGGCTCGGCTACACAACTTCTCAAATGGAAGCGGGACCGCACACGGATCGGAGACCCATTGGCGCGCGTCGGTAAAGGCAATACGCATACACTCGATCATGGTATGGACGCGCTCGACTACGTCCATAGAGCCAAGATCGCAGCCGGCGGCCAGATTGACCGCGAGAATCGCAGCCAGCCCTTGTCCATTAGGGGGGCACTCGTAGAGGGTGACACCGCGGTACTCGGCAGCAATCGGCTCATCCCACGTGCTCGTGTGGGAGGCCATATCCTCTGGCGTGATCCAGCCACCGTAGCGCTGTACGTGGGCGCTGAGCCTGCGAGCAAAATCGCCGCGGTAGATATAGGCTGGCCCATCAGCGGCAATGCCGCGCAGCGTGGCAGCCAGGGTCGGGATGCGCATCAGTTCGCCGGCTTGGGGCGGCCGGCCATCGCGCAGTAGTTCGTGTCCGCTGGGCTGCTCCAGCCCGGCGCCCGCATCAGTTTCTCGCCCTGTGCACTCCAATACCTGGCGATCCACTCCGTTACGGGGTAGCCATGCTCAGCCGTCCAGATGGCCGGTTGCAAAACGTCGGCCAGCGCCATCCTGCCATGGCGCTCCAGGAGATCGGCCCAACCCGCGACAGTACCGGGCACGGTAATCGTATGACCCGTATGGCGGGGCATGCGTGTGTAGCCCAGGCGCCGCAACTCCTCGATTGATGCCGCTGCCGGCGCCCGGCCGGACCCGTTCAGGGCGGTGACGCGCCTTTCCGCTGCGTTCCAGTATAGTGCGAAACAGTCGCCCCCGATGCCGGTATTGACAGGCTCGACGACACCCTGCATCGCCGCGGTCGCAACAGCGGCATCGGCCGCGTTGCCACCTGCTTTCAATGTATCGAGACCCGCCTGAGCCGCAAGAGGCTGACTGGTGACGACGATACTCCGCGTTGCGAAGACATTGGCGCGCCGTGATCGGAATTGAGGGTTGAAACGCATGGTAGCTCGATTGGTTGGACGTCCTACCTTGTCGCGAGTATATCACCCACGAGCGAGGGTGTCAACAAGATCATCGCTCAGAGCGACAGGGTAGCAGGATATGCAAGGGTTGGGCTGACCGCGGGAGGAGGCCCCAGTTCGGCGGTCTCCTCCCCGCAGACGTCAGGCTGGGATGGCTGTCATTTGCCCGCCATCCACCAGCAGGATCGAGCCGGTCACATACGAGGACGCGTCGCTGGCCAAGAAGACGGCCACGTCACCGATCTCTTCTGCTTGGGCTGCCCGCTTCAGCGGAAGGGCGTTAAGAATCTTCTCGCGCTCTTCACCCTGAATAGAGGCGGTAAGCGGCGTGTCGACAAAGCCGGGGCAGATCGCGTTGACTCGGATGTTGTAGGGTCCGTAATCAAGCGCGACCTGGCGAGTGAGGTTGATGACACCGGCTTTCGCTGCACAGTAGGCTGCCTTTCGCTGTGTGGCCCGCAAGCCGAGGGTGCCGGCGATATTGACGATTGTGCCGCGGCCACCCTCAATCATCACCGGGATCGCATACTTGCATCCGAGAAAGACACTCTTCAGATCGATATTCAGGCAGAGGTCCCAATCTGCCTCGCTGATCTCTGTGACGCTGCCGACCGGGCTGACGCCCGCATTATTGACCAGGATGTCGAGCCGTCCGAACTGCTGGTGGATAGTCCGGATCATGTGCTGAACGTCCGCTCCGGAAGTCACGTTACACTTCGCGAAGATGGCTTCTGCGCCCAGTTGCCTCAACATAGCAACCGTTTCTTGCCCCCTGGACGCGTCAATGTCGGCGACGACAATGACTGCGCCCTCGTGCGCAAAGCACAGCGCGATGGCACGACCATTCCCCGACCCCGCACCAGTGACGATGGCAATCCGATCTTTCAGCCGCATGGTGTCGCGCTCCTCTCATCATGGCAGATCCGATTGTCTGCTACTACTCCTGAAATCCTGCGCTCAAGGGATCATCCATCCTCCGGTGACGTCGATGGCAGCCCCTGTGATGTATCCAGCTTCTTCAGAGCAAAGGAAAGCGCAGACCCGAGCAATGTCCTCCGGCGTTCCCAGCCGCCGCAGTGGGATTGCCCTGGTGACCTCGTGCCATACTTCTTGCTCCTTGCGGCCAGACTCGCGCGCAACATCGGCGAGGGAGCGTGCCAACATGTCGGTATCCATTGCGCCGGGGCAGATTGCGTTGACTGTGATATTGTGCTTCCCCAGTTCTAGCGCCAGTCCCTGGCTAAAGACCATCACGGCCGCCTTCGCGGCCGCGTAAGCGACTTCGTATGCAAACGGCCGCTTTGCATTCACCGATGCAATGTTAACGATCCGGCCACCCTGCCCGCGGCTGATCATCGAGCGAGCTGCTGCTCTCGAGCAGAGGTAGGTTCCTTTCGCCATGACGTCAAAGTGAAAGTCCCACTCCTCGGGGGTCAGATCGACAACCTCACGCTGTTTGATGACGCCGGCGTTGTTGACGAGAATGTCGAGTTGGTCCCAACTTTGCAGGACTTCGCTTACAGCGACATCAACGGCAACTGGATCGGTTACATCCAGCTCGAGGCTTTTCGCCACACCTCCAGCAGCACGAATTTCGCCAGCAACAGCGTCAGCCCCGGGCATCTTGTCGCTGACGGCCACAGAAGCACCGTCGGCGGCAAGCTGGAGGCAGATGCTCCGGCCAAGCCCCCTCGGATGTGCGGCGCCCGTCACCAGCGCGACTTTTCGATCCAGTCGGCCCATGTTCTTACCCCAGAGATGGTGAGTTCGGCTGTAGAACGCCTGCCTCGAACAAATGTAAAAACGTTTGGCCATCAATTGAAGTGGTCGATGCCTGCTTCGAATCACACGGCAGCGGCCGACGCCTGCTAGTCATGAGAAGATCGCAACAGCGAGTGCCGTTAGCACGCTTGCAAGCGCGGTTATCAGGACGCCGTACAGCAGGAGGTGTAAATCAGAAGCACCCCGAGATGCCGGAACACGCTGATCGTGCGCGTGGACCGCCCGGGTTCACCCAACCAAGGTGTGTTCCGGTCTCGGAAACATCCACCGCGATCTGTACGCGATCCAATACCTCTGACACCGACCGGACCAGCGCGCGGTCCGCCCCAGCGCAAGCCGACCATCAAGCCAAGAACTATCAGAATCGGCGTGAGGGCAAGCAGCCAATGGACAACGGTTGTCTCCATCCCTGGCATAATGCGGATACCCCGGTTCGCCCCTTGACGCGCCCTTCCGGCAATGATATAATCGCGGCGGAGACGTAGGACGTCCTACCTCTTTCTACTGTTGCAGTATACTACCATCCCACAACTACTGTCAATCGGCTGATGTCTCCTAGTGTCGTGTTGACTGCAAACACGCGCGCAATGGTCGCCACGACCCAAGAGAGCACCACGGCACGCACTTGTCTTTTGTCCAGGAGTACTTCCCGACTCACCCGAAAACGGCGCTGAGGGGGTCCGGGCGATAGCGAATGAAGTTTCAAAGAATAATCCGGCAACTCGGTGCATGCGGTCGCGACCATCGAGTCGCCGGATCAGATTCTCATCCTCCATAAGCCAGCCATGGCCCATACCTCCACACCCGTGGACTTGAGCACGGACACTGAATTGCAACGACCCATTCGCGAGAGGACTACTTTGCTATGACCGACAAGGGCCAGGCCAACACTGGCGCGGGCGGGATGCGAAGCGTCGAGGGCTCCCCGACGCCCAACGTGTTCCCACCACCGGAGTCGATGCGCCCCACACTCGTAGGGAGCCGGTACATGGTCTCGGCAGGCCATCCTATCGTGGCACAGGTGGCGGCCCTGGTGCTCGAGCAGGGCGGCACAGCCATTGATGCTGGCGTCGCCGGAGGCATCACATCGAACGTGGTTCAGGTAGACATGGCAAACTTTGGTGGCATTGCTCCTACGCTTGTGCGCATGGCCGGCTCGGACAAGGTCTACTCCGTTGCCGGTGTTGGCACATGGGGAAGCGACGCGACGATCCAGGCATTTCGCGAGCGTTTTGGCGATGATATGCCGCTCGGGGGCGCAGTGGCCCTCGTCCCGAGTGCACCAGCTGCCTGGATCACCACGCTGGCTCGCTTTGGCACCTGGTCGTTTCGCGATGCCGCCGGGCCGGCGATTGTGCTGGCGAGGGATGGATTTCCGCTCGATCAGCGCACGGCGAGGGCGCTCAGGATCCTGGGCGGCGGCTTCAGCCAGTGGGGGAGCTCGCGTGTGATCTACTGGCCATCCGGCAGGCCGCCAGAGGAAGGTGAGTGGCTTCGGCAGCCGAAGCTGGCGGCCCTGTTGCAGTGGATGGCCGATGCTGAAGTTGGGGCGGATCGGGCGGGGGCGTTTGAGAACGTCCGCCGGAGCTTCTATGAAGGTGAAGTTGCCAGGCGAATCGTCGAGTTTGTGCGCGCCGACGGTGGGTGGTTGACGCTTGATGATCTGGCCGGATTTGAGGCGGAGGTAGGGCCGGCACCTTCCTACCGATACCATGGCTACCGCGTGTATACGACACCAACCTGGACGCAGGGCGCGGTTCTGCTGCAGGCTCTCTCGATCCTGGCCGGCTGTGACCTGGAGCGGATGGGTCATAATTCCGCCGACTACATCCACTTCGTGATCGAGGCGCTCAAAGTGGCCTTCTCAGAACGCGAGCGATACTACGGTGACCCTCGCTTTGTCGAGATTGATCTCGATTGGCTGTTGTCGGACGGCCACGCAGATCAACTCAGGGGCCTGATCCGGCAGGGAACGGCCCTTCCGAATCTGCCAACGCTCGAGCGCAAGACCAAGAAACGCTACGACACGACCTATCTCTGTGTTGTTGATGGCGCGGGCAACGTTTTCAGCTCGACGCCCAGCGATACGCTGGACGGGGGGCCTATCATTCCAGAACTTGGGATCATCGTTTCTCCCCGCGGCGTCCAGAGCCGGCTCGATCCGGCCCATCCCTCTGCCCTCGCACCTGGGAAACGGCCGGTTGTGACGCCGGCCCCAGCCCTCGCCCTGGGCGAAGAAACAGAGATTGACCATGCGGTCTGGGCCTTTGGCTGCCCCGGTGGCGACATGATCATCCAGGCAATGCTCCAGGCCTTCTTGAACCGCCTCCATTTCGACATGTCGCCTCAACAAGCGGTTGAAGCGGCCCGCGTCGCAACGTTTAGCTTTCCTGTTTCGTTCTTCCCCAACGTCGAGGTGTCGGGGCGCCTGAGTCTGGAGGGGCGTATCCCCGAGCAGGTTCGGGAGAGTTTGAAAGGTCGCGGGCACAATCTCTATGTCTGGCCCGATTACGAGTTTGACGCGGGCGGCGTCACGATGGCATTGGATCTCAAGCCCCCGTCGAGAGAAGGCCGTGTTCTGGCGGCCGCGGCTGATCCCCGCCGCATCTGTTACGCAGTCGGTTGCTGACAGGCGTTGTCAGGCGCAGAGTGGGCTGCGGCCTGGCCCGTCAAGAAGGTCGGGGGTGTTTCCGCACAGTGATGGGAAGGACGAACAACGCTATGGAAACGGAAAGACTGCTGGCGTTCGTGCGAGCACTCGTGCACCAGAAGAGCATCAGCGGGCAAGAAGGACCGGTCGTCGACTGCATCCTGGACGAGATGCGAGACCTTGGCTTCGACCGGGTCTGGAGGGATTCGAACGGCAGCGCGATTGGTATGGTCGCGGGGGCGAGCGCCGGCCCCACTCTGCTGCTGGATGCGCATTGCGACACGGTCGGCATAGTTCCAGGTGAATGGGAGCGCGAGCCCTTTGGAGCCATCGTCGAAGGCGATACGCTCTACGGACGTGGGACGGCCGATATGAAAGGGGCCTTGGCGGCGATGGTACACGCCGCCGCCACCGTTGATCGTGCACGGGTGAGCGGACGCGTTGTGGTCAGCGCGACGGTTATGGAAGAAGTCATGGAAGGCTATAGCCTCGCCACTGTCATCGCGGCGGTGCGTCCCGACTTCGTGGTCATCGGCGAAGCGACGGATCTGA
Source organism: Ardenticatenaceae bacterium (assembly GCA_027493995.1). Classification (GTDB taxonomy): domain Bacteria; phylum Chloroflexota; class Anaerolineae; order Ardenticatenales; family Ardenticatenaceae; genus DOUV01. Next base: position 5,274,671 of record JAOSJS010000001.1, read on the forward strand.
ATTTGAACCGTGGTGGCCGCGGGCGCGCGGAGATCCACCTTGAGACAATCGGACGGTCAGCACACTCCTCCTCCCCGGAGCTCGGACAGAACGCGGTCCTTGATATGCTTACGGTCGTGGGGGCGATCGAGGCGATGGCCCCAGCGTGCCATCAGCTCCTGGGGCCGGCCACCATGACACTGACCGACATCATTTCCGAGCCATATCCGGGCTATTCGGTGATCCCAAGCCACTGCCGGGTCACCTATGACCGGCGCCTGCTGCCGGGCGAGACGCCGGACGGTGTGACAACCGCGATTCGGGAGCTTTCGGAGGTAGCCGGTCTCGATCTGCACGTCCGGATCGCGCAGGGCGAGCATGCCACGTACACCGGAGCGGTGCTGCGTGGACCGAAATTCTTTCCCGCCTGGATCTTCCCCGAGGACCATCCGTTCGTCCAGGGTGCACTCCGCGGGTTGAATGCAGTGGGTCTGCAACCGGAGATTGGAGCGTATCGCTTCTGCACGAACGCCGCCTATAGCGCAGGGCGCGTTGGAGTCCCCACGATTGGGTTTGGGCCGGCGAGGGAGGGCGATGCACACGTCGTCGACGAGCACATCGCCATCTTCGCGCTGAATGCCGCGGCCAGAGGCTACCGCGCCATCATCGACGCCATTCTCGGATCATGAACTCGGGCTCGGTTCTACCTCCACCACATAGACGCGCGCGGGCAGGCCTTCGCACCCCTCCAGCTTGAGCGGCGCCGCGAACAGCCCAACCAGCTCAGTTCGGATCGCGCCCAGATTGCACAGACTCTCGACCAGGAAGCGATTGCCGTCCGGATGGCGCAACACAATGTCATGCGTGCGGCCGACTTCAAAGGTGAAGGTAAAGTCGGCAGATAGGTAGTGGAGGCCTCGATCCATGAAGTGGCGTGCGGCGCTGTCGGAGAGTGTTGGTCCACCGCGTCGCCAGAAATCCGGGTGGAACCATTGGTCGTTCCACCCGGTTCGGAGGAGCACCCCTTTCACCTCCTGGTGCGGGAAGCCAGGGTGCGCCGCATCGAAGCGCTCAAACCAGGCACGCACCTCGGCCTCCGTGATCTCCTCGCCCCACTGCCATTCGCCCGCGGGAAGCAGACCGCTCGGCCGCTTGCCATCGAATGGGAGAAAGTAGGCTAACGTAAAGGTATGCTCGGGGAAAAGGACGTCTTCGAAGCCGTCATCCCGAAACGCGCGGTACCCATCAGGATCGATATGGGAGGAATAATCCACGTGGGTGCCCGCATGGCAACTCATGCGCAACTGGGTTTCATACATCCCAAGTGGCGAATCATACCCGTTGATCACGACGAATCTCACGTTCGATTGTTCGCTGACCGGGAACATACCCGGCCGGACAGGCAGAGAAACGTCAATGAGGCTCCCGTTCAGCGCCGTGACATCCCGCCAATGCATGGTCGCCCTCATACCTACCCCTTCTCACCCTCCGCGCTTAAGCCGTACCGGCCCACTTCAGGCATCTCGGGCCCGTGCCTCGTGGCCCTCTGGCCAACCGGGACGCTAACACCCTGCGGCTCGCACACGCTCGCACGAATAATGTCTCACCTTCTGGTGTCCATCGTAACGTCGCCTCGTGGAGAGTGCCGGACGGGGTACCGGCCCGGTGCTCATTACTGGAACCATTCATCCAGGCGCAGCAGGCGGCGCATGTTCTCGCCCTCGACAAGCTGGAGATCGTCCTCATTCGGGATGCCCTTGCGGAGCTTCAGCCTTTCCAGCTCGAAGTCAGCCGCAGGCCAATCGGTCCCCATCACCATCCTTCGTGCGCCGACCTGGCGATACGCCATGCGGACGTCGAGCAGCATCGTTGCGGATGTTTCGAGATAAATATTGTCATTCCGGCCAGCGACCAGCAGCGCCTCGACCACATTCCACACTGTGCCCATGTGGGCGATCAATACGGGTACATCGGGGAAATTGCGGGCGATTTCTTCGATTCCGAGCGGTGTGACAAAGGGGTCGTCAAGGGCATTGACCAGCACGGGCAGTTTGTAGTCGCTCATCACTTCGAAGATCGGATCCAGGAGCGGATGGTCGACGAAGTGATATCCATGCATTGTGGGGTGCAGCTTGAGCCCTTTCAGTCCATATTCTTCCATACACCGGCGTACAACCTGGACGGCATCAGGTTGGCGCGGATTCACCTGCCCAAACCCAATGATCCGGCGGGGATACTTCTGCATCACCTCGGCGAGATACTCGTTGTCGGTCTTCTGGCCGAGCGAGCACCCAACCGCCATGTCGACGCCGCCGGCGTCCATGTCCTCAAGCATCATCTCGACCGAATACGTTTCACTGGTGAGGTACGCCGATGCTCCCTCCTCGGCGGCCCGCCAGACGTTGTTATAGGTATCAATGACCATGATGTCTCTCCTTGTGGTATGAGATGCGACTGTTCGATGGATAGTACGGCTCCAGTCGCTCCGGCACCCACCGTTCATAAAGCGTGTGGATGTGTGGCTGCAGGTCTCTCAATAGGCGACGACGAGCGCGGTTCGCATGCTCGTCGTTTTGCGGGTTACCCAGCTCCGCCTCGATCCGCGCAAGATCCAACCGCGTCAATTCGCCGTTTCGGACAAGCACCTCGCCTCCGACGAGTACAGTATCGACATCGGCTCGCACCGCCCGGCCAAGCGCAAATCCCACGGGATCGACTGCCGGATCAACGTAGGGGCGCCGAATGCGATCCAGTCTGAGGACCGTGATATCGGCGTTGTAGCCGGGCAAGAGCTTTCCAGCTTCACCGGCAAGTAAAGCAACTCCGGCACCGCCGACCGTCGCCATCCGCAAGACTTCATACGATGACGGCCAGTCACGCTCTAAACCCGGGCGACGGTGGAGTGTCGAGACCAGCCGCATCTCTTTGAGCATGTCCTCGTCGTCAAAAAGGCTCGTACTGTCCAACCCGAGCGCGACCTTCACGCCGTGCGTGCGCAGCGCCGACAATGGGAGTAGGCCGCTGCCCAGGCGCAGATTCGAGCTCGTGTTGGTGACGACCGTGGCGCCCGCCGCAGCCAGGCTGCTCAACTCGTGCTCGGCCAGCCAGATCGCATGAGCGAGCGACGTGCCTGGCCCGAGCAGGTCAAACTTTTGCAGGACTTCCACCGCCGTGCAGCCGAAGCGGCGATAGACATACGTGCATTGATATTTCGTTTCGAGCAAGTGGAGGTGGACTCCCGTGGCATAGTCGCGCGCCGCGGCTGCGAGGCGGGATAACAGGGCATCCGACGCCCACTGGAGCCCCACCGGACTGAATAAGAGCCGCGCGCGGGGGTATGCCTGCTTGCAGCGATGCCAGAGTTCCTCGAAAAGCGTGAAGTATTGATCCGTACTGATATAAATATCAGGGTAGTGGAACCAGTGCCTCGCCTCGACCTGCAGCGCCAGAGGGAGGGACCCAAGGAACTCCTCATCCGATACATAGGCTGCCATAACATTCTGATCGTGGTGGCCCAGAGCGAAACTAACACGAACTCCTGCATCGTGGTACGCTGCCAACGCGCGCTCAACACTTTCGCGATAGGCTGGAAAGGGGCCTGTGCTGGAATGGCTCTGGACCGAGGCCGTAATCCCGGACCGCAGCATTCGGGCAGCGGTGTAGAGCGTGTTCCAGTACGTGTCGAAGTTGGGGTAGAGCATAAAGCCCGGTAGCCAGAGCTCCAGCGGCGCATCTTGCATGCCGACAGACTCCGTCGCGATACCCCGGCCATGGTGATGTGCGTTGATCAGCCCTGGGATCACCAGCCAGTCGCGCGGCCCGCCGAGTGGCGTGAGATGGCTATAGTCGGTCCGCAGCTCGGCCCATGGGCCGGCAGCGATGACCTTACCGGCATCGATCACCAACGCCCCGTCGGTGATGACGCTCGCTTCCAACAGGTCAGGGTCGCAGATCAGGTACTCGGCACGGATGAGATCAGGCATCGGAGTAATACTAGCGGGCCACCAAGCCGCCATCCACTGACATGGCATGGCCGGTGACGAAGGAGGCCGCATCCGAGCAAAGCCAGGCGACTGCCTCGGCGATCTCCTCAGGTTTGCCCATGCGCCCCATTGGATGAGACTGATCGAAGAGCTTTCGCTTCTCAGGGTCGCCGCCGGTCAGTCGTTGGACCATCGCCGTATCAATTGTTCCGGGACAGACGGCATTGATTCGAATCCCTTTGTCTGCGTACTCGACCGCGGCACAACGCGTCAACCCCACCACACCGTGCTTGCTGGCTGTATAGGCAGCGTAGTCTTGCCAGGCAACGAGGCCGGCAGCCGACGCTGTGTTCACAATCACGCCGCGCCCTTGTTTCAGCATCTGGCGGAGTTCGTATTTCATGCAGAGCCAGACGCCCTTGAGGTTGACGGCCATGATCGTGTCCCAGTTCTCCTCCGTGCACTCGGCCGTTGGCCCCCCCTGGCCCTCGAGACCGGCGTTGTTGAAGGCACAGTCCAGGCGTCCATAGCGATCGACCGCTGCGTGCACGAGCGCCTCAACGTCGCCCGCGTCCGCCACGTTCGTCTTTACAAAGATCGCATCACCACCAGCCTCTCGGATCAGCTGGGCTGTTTCTTCCCCGCCCTCTACCTGAAGATCGGCGACGACAACCTTAGCACCGTCCCGCGCGAATGTCTGTGCGGCGGCGCGCCCGATGCCTCGGGCAGCACCCGTCACCAGTGCGACTTTCCCGTCGAGCCCGTAATTCATCTCCAACCCTCCCTTCATCGTTTCGCGTCAACTGATGTAAAGTTGGTGCTCCTGATCTTTGCCCTATCGAACTAAATGAGGGGCCTGCGTAAGATCCCTTCACTTCGAATATCAGCACGTGGCCAACTTGGGATTTGCCTTTCGACTGTGAATCTGGCCTGAAAACCTTGTGGGGCTGGTATTTCTCGATGGCGCGGCCCACAACTCTGCTCCTGACGGATTCAAGTTGGTCCCTGGCGACCGCGGCGCGTCGCCGCAGGTTCTCGTCCATTTCGAGAGCCGGATCGATGACGGTGTCGTACGGCGCCCAGTGCATATTGACCAGGTTCGGTTCAGGCCGGAGTTTGTAGACTGGGCCTCCGGAACTTGAGAATTTCATCCCGCAACCCGGTGCGCACACTCGCGCGCATCGGGTTGCGCACTACTCTTTTCGACTTCGTTGCAGCCAATTAGCGGAAGATGGAGCTTTGATGGCGCTACGCCGTTGCAATGTAAGCCCCCTTCGTTTTCGTGTAATGCTCGATCTGTTCGTAGCCAAGTTCGCGGCCGTACCCACTCTGCTTGTACCCACCAAAGGAGACGGAATTATCCAGTTCGAGGTAGCAGTTGACCCACACAGTACCGGCCTCAATCGCAGCTACCAGGCGGTGCGCGCGGGCAACGTCATTTGTCCAGACACCCGCGGCAAGGCCATAGATCGTATCGTTCGCACGTGCGACCGCTTCGTCTTCGTCTTTGAAGGTCAGGAGGGCAATCACTGGACCAAAGATCTCTTCACGGACAATCGTCATTTCATCGGTGCAGTTCGCGAAGATCGTCGGCTCCAGGAAGTAGCCGCTTCCCAGCCCGTTGGCCTCAATGCGCCGGCCGCCTGTGAAGAGTTGGGCGCCTTCGCGCCTGCCGCTCTCGATGTAGCCGAGGATCGAATTCATCTGGCTCTTGGAGACGACCGGCCCGAGATCGGCGTCCGGCTGGAGCGCATCCCCAACGATCAGCTCCTCGGCTCGGGCGATGAGTCGCCCGGTCACCTCGCCGGCGATTGATTCCTGAATGTAGACACGCGCACCGGCCATGCAATCCTGCCCCGTGTTGAAGAAGCCGCCCCACAACAGCCCTTCCACCGCCTGTTCGACGTTGCAGTCCGCAAAGACCAGTTGCGGGGCCTTCCCCCCCAGTTCCATGATGAGACTCTTGGTGTTGCTGGCCGATCGCTGGATAATATCCTTGCCGACTTCGGTCGAGCCCGTCAGGCTGATCCTGTCGATCCCTGGATGCTCCGAGATCACAGGCCCAATGGTGGAGCCTGGGCCGGTGATAATATTGACCGTTCCAGGCGGGAAGCCAGCCGCCTCGACCAGCTTGCCAAGGTATAGGGCCGTAAGTGGCGAGACGCTGGACGGCTTGACCACACAGGTATTGCCACAGGCCAGTGCACCGGCCACCTTCTGCACGGTGATCAACAAGGGATAGTTCCACGGGATCAGCAGCCCAAAAACCCCGACGGGCTCGCGGCGGATGTAGGCGAAGCGGTTGGGCAGCGATACTGATGGCGTCTGACCGGCGATCTTTGTCGGCCAGCCGGCCAGATAGCGAACCAGGCCGGTGGCGGCGGCGCCATTTATCCCGCGGGCCGATTTGATTGGTTGCCCCATATTCAGGGACTCAAGCTCTGCCAGGAGCTCGCCGTGTTCTTCGATCAGGTCGGCGAGACGATTGAGCATCGCTTCCCGCTCAGACGGGCTGGTCTTCGGCCACTCGCCGGCCTTGAAAGCCTGTCGGGCGGCAGCCACTGCCAGGTCGACATCTTCCGGCGTCCCTTTGGGAACGTGCGCCAGGACCTCGCCGGTGGATGGATTGATCGTGGGGACGCTTTCCTCGGATGTTGAAGACCGCCACTCACCGCCAATGAACAGCTTGTGATCCGCTGCCAAGAACGATTGCACCCCATCCTGGAGCTCGATCTTCGGTTCTTGTGCCAGTCGCATATCCGTTTCTCCTTCATCGAAGTACAAGCAAAGACGTTGTTCGAGACGGGCGGGCGTGTCCCACGTGTGCCATCCCGAAAAACATTCTGATTGCACTCAGCGTTCGCGCAGACGTGGATCGACGATGTGGTAGACTACGTCGACCGCCAGGTTGGCCAGCACGTAGAACATGGCTACAAAAATCACCGTACTCTGCACAACAGGGTAATCGCGACGCAAAATCGCATCGGTCAACATTCGCCCGAGTCCCGGCCAGGAAAAGACAATTTCGGTGATCACGGCACCGCCAAGCAGAGCGCCGAACTGAAGGCCCTGAATCGTGAGGATGGGGAGCAGTGCGTTGCGGAGGGCGTGCCGCAAGATGATACTGCGCTCGCCTATGCCGCGCGCACGGGCCGCGCGGATGTAATCTTGCTGCAGCACTTCGCGCATCGCCGAACGTGTCATGCGCGAGACAAAACCGGCTGACGTCAGCCCGATGGCGATTGCGGGAAGCGCCAGGTGCCTGAGAAAGCTCCACAATGCGGGCCAGTTGCCGGTGAGAATCGTATCGATCAGCATGAAATTCGTGATCGTTTTGAACTCCATGCCCGGGTCGATCCGGCCGTTGCTCGGCATCCAACGGAGCTTGACCGAGAAGAGCACGATCAGCATGATGGCGATCCAGAACCAGGGCATCGAGAGACCGAGGACAGAGAAGGTGCGGACCGTGTAATCGAGGAACCGGCTGGGCGTGATCGCCGAGATCAGCCCGGCGCTAATTCCGACCAGCGAGCTGACCATCAGCGCCACGACCGCCAACTCGATCGTCGGAGGCATCTTCTCGAACAGTAGTCGTTCGATCTGGACACCGGACGTAATCGACACCCCGAGGTCACCTCGCACCATGCTCGTCATGAAGACGACATACTGGTCCCAGATCGGCTGATCAAGCCCCCATTGCTGGCGTACACGTTCCATCTGCTCGACGGTCAGGTTCTGCGTTGCCAGGAGATTGATAGGATCTCCGGGAACAATTCGCAGCGTCAAGAAGGTCAGCGTGGCGACCAGCCACACAACAACGGGAGCCCAGAGGAGGCGATTGATGATGTACTTCACTGGACTGGCGCTCGCTCCTATACGTCTTGGCGCCTGAGGCGCGGATCAAGATGGTCGCGCAGGCCATCGCCGATAAAGTTGACCGATAAGACCGTCAACAGAATCGCCATGCCAGGAAAGAACGGGACGTGCGCCGCATCAAATATGAGTCGCTGGCCGTCACTGACCATGAGCCCCCAGTCCGGGGTCGGCGGCTCCACCCCCAACCCCAAGAAGCTGAGTGCTGATGATGTGGCTACCGCAACCGCGACCATAGCCGTGGCTTGCACGATCAGCGGTGGAATCATATTTGGAAGGATGTGTTTCTGTACGATCCGAAAATCTGTCGCGCCGACTGCCCGCGCCGCGATGACGAATTCTTCATTGATCAAGGTGAGGATCACCGAGCGAATCAGGCGGGCGAAGACAGGCACCATTGAGAAGGCAATCGCGATGCTCATGTTGACCAAGCCGGGTCCCAACGACGCGACGATCAGGATGGCCAGCAGGATGGCTGGAAAGCTCAGCATGACATCCATCAGACGCATCAGCACTTCTTCGAGGAGCTCCCCTCGGCTCCAGTAGGTGGCGACGGTGCCGATAACAGTGCCGACGACCGTTGCCATGAACACGGAGATCACGCTGACCAGCAAGATCGGGCGCCCGCCGTACAACACACGTGTCAGCAGATCCCGTCCAAACTCGTCAGTACCGAAGAGATGGTCGAGGGACGGGCCTTCCAGGCGCCGCGGGATATTCGTTTCTTGTGGGCCATACGGCGTAAGCAGTGGCGCGAGGATCGTGAGGAGCACGACCAACCCAAAACAGAGCCCGGCAAAAAAGGCAATCCCATACTGCTTCCAGAGTCGATCAGCCCGCGAGAGCAACAGGGGCTTTTTCTCAGCAGGCCGCTGTACCACCGGGATTGCCCATTTGTCCGTCGATTGGATGTCCGTCACGGCCTTGTTCCCCATGCGGAGCGATAGGAGCGCGCGTGGCAGACGGGGCATCTCGTCTGCCACGCGCGCTCGACATCCAGCTTATTCCAGCCAGACATTTTCCAGAAAGACGCGTTCTGTCGATGCACCCGCCACAGGCAGGCCCATCACGTTCTTGGCCATCACGACCGGCTTGGTGTAGTAGGCGAGCATCACGTAGGGCAGCCAGTCGAGGATCGACTTCTGGAGTTCCTTGTAGATCTCAACGCGCTTTTCTGGATCCGATTCGCTTCGCCCCCTGTCGATCAGGTCATCAAACTGCTTGCCGATGGGGAACGCAGCAACACCGGTCTCGTTCTGTGCCATTGCCTGAGACGAATGCAGGAGTCTGACCTTGTTGTCGGGATCCGGCACCCATAGCGACCGCTGGTTCATGTTGAGCTGCGACTGGCCGCCGAGAACCTTGCCCCAGTAGGAGCCAGAGTCGAGCTTGTCCAGGGTGATGCTGAAACCGACGGCCTCGAGGTCGCTCTTGATCAGCTCGGCCATTTGGGGCCAGAAGCGGTTGTTCTCGTAGGAGAGCTCAATCTTGATCGGCGTCGACAGCCCCGAGGCTTCGATATGCTCCTTGGCTTTATCGACGTCGTAACGGCTCATCTCGGCCAGAGAGGCATCGTACCCTAACTCGGTCGGTCCAATAAGCGTCACCGGCATTTCGCCTAATCCGTGGAGTACTGCGACAATGAGGTTCTCTCGATTGACGGCATAGTTAATCGCCTTGCGCACGTCCTGGTTGTCCATCGGTGCATTCAAGGCGCAGAGGCCCAGGAACAGGTCGATCAGCGGCGGCCCTTGTTCCACCTTCACGTGTTCCGCGTTCTGGAGACGCTGGACCGCCGTCGCCGGGGGGTACGGAGCCAGTGATACCTCCCCTGATTCGATGGCCGCCAGCATCGCGCCCTCATCCGGGAAGCCGCGTATGACGACTTTGTCCAATTTCGGTCGTCCACCCCAGTAGTCGTCGAACGCCACCAGGGTCGCCTCCTGGCCGGGGACGAAGTTTTGCAGCATGAAGGGACCGGCGCTGACCAGTTTGGTATTGATATCGGACCCGAGTTGGTCCAGTGCCTTCGGGCTTATGACGATCGAAGCCGGGTGGAAGAGCCGGTGCAGTTGGGCCGCGTCCGGCTCTTTGAGCACGAGCTTGACAGTGAAGTCGTCCTCGGCAGTAATTGACTCCCAGTTGTGGAAGCCATACTCGGCGTTCATGTACAGGCCTTCCACGTAGCTGGAGTCCTCCGTATTCGCCTGTCGGGTCAGACTGCGGACAATGGCATGGGCGTCCACGTCCGTGCCGTCATGGAACTTGGCGCCCTGGCGGATGCGGAAGGTGTACGTGAGCCCGTCGTCGGAGATTGCCCACGATTCAGCCAGTCCGGGCTCGGCCGGCCCCGTCCATTCGCCGCTGCTCGGTCGAGTGAGTGTTGTCCCCACATTGTCGATTACGTTGGAGGCACCGAAACCGTTCCAGAGGCCGGGCTCCAGAGATTCGCCCATCGACTCGGCAGCAAAAACGAGCGTGCCACCCTGCTTCGGTCCAGTCACTGCGCCGGCCGTTGGGGCAGCCGTGGGTGCGGCGTTGGCACCTGCTCCAGCGCCGGCCACTGTTGGTTCAGCCGGTGCTGGAGTTGCAGCGCCGCGGCAGGCTGCTAACAGCGAATTGAGAGCGGCCACGCTGGCAACAGCCGCAGTCCCCCGCAGAAGCGCGCGACGGGTTAAGTCCGGTACCTTGTATTTCTGGCGCAGTTCTTCCGACAGCTCTTTGTGAGGCATTCTCCCCTCCTTCATAAAGTCCGCCTCTTGTGGAGGAAACGATGAGAGCCGGCGTTCATAACGCTGGCATCATGAGCACAGTCGCGATCGTCCAACCGGATTTCACTTTTCTCGCCAACGATTCGCCCCCTTTGTACTCTTGAAATGGTTGGTTCTCACAGATTCTCTTCGTCCGCCACGATCCCGCTTCCGCTCGCGGCCCGCTTCAGAATCTGGCGTCCTCGAGGGCGAGACTGATCTGATCGAGAAACGCGGCCGACATCGCCCCGTCTACAACTCGGTGGTCAAACGTCAGACTCAATCCCATCATCGGGCGCAATGCGATTGTGTCGTTGTGCGCCGCGGGCTTCTTGCGAATCCGGCCCACCCCCAATATCGCCGTCTGCGGCGGATTAAGAATCGGAGTAAAGGCGTCGACGCGGTAGCTCCCGAGATGTGTGATCGTGAAGGTCCCATCGGCGAGGTCGTCGGGTACTAAGGTGCCGACCCGCGCCTGTTCTACAAGCCTTTCGAGCTCGCTGTGGACCTGGCGAAGTGATTTCTGATCCGCAGCGCGGATCACAGGGACGACCAGGCCCTGATCAAGCGCAACGGCAACCCCAATATTGATCTGCCCGGGCAGGATGATTGATTCGCCATTCCATACCGCATTGAGGAGGGGATGGTTTTGCAGAGCTGCGGCGACAATCTTCACGAGGATGGCGGTGTATGTCACGCGGGAGTCAGCCTTGCGGGCGTCGTGCTGGTCGACCGTCGCGGTGACATCGACTTCGGTATGGAGGGTGAGCTGCGCGGTGGTATGGAGGCTTTCTATCATCCGCTGCGCGGTATGGCGGCGGATGCTCGTCAAGGGAACTTCTCTCCGAGCTGGTGCCTCCGCCGCCGTAGCCTCTTGGGAGGCGGCCGCTTTCCGCATCGGAGGCGCGCCGCTGCTCGCGGCGGCGCCGGCTTCATCCTCGCTGACGATCAGCGCCAGCACCTCGCCGACCTCGGCTTCTTCATTCTCGTGGTAGAAGATCCGCGAGAGCAGGCCACGCGCCGGCGCCCTCAGCTCTTCCGTTACCTTGCTCGACTCATACTCAACGAGGACCTCGCCCTCTTCGACCAGATCCCCCTCCGCTTTGTGCCAGTGAGTGATTGTCGCCTCGCTCCTGCCCATGCCGCGTTGAGGAAGGCGAATTTCCACCGCCATCAAACAGTCCCTCTTTCACCCACTCCGGACTCCACCGTCGACGTTGATCGACTCGCCGGTAATAAAGCTCGCCAGTGGTGACGCAAGAAAGACAAACGTATTAGCGACCTCACGCGGATCGGCAAGGCGACCAAGGGGGATCGTGTCGACAAGGCTTTGGCGCAACTCGCTCACGGACGTCCCCTCGGCCAGGGCAATCTCGTTCAGGAGCCAGTTATGCATGCCTGCGTCGACACTGCCCGGGCAGACTGCGTTGACGCGAATGCCATAGGGCGCCATCTCGAGTGCCAGGCACTCCATCAGACCAAGCACGCCAAACTTCGACGCGGCGTAGGCCGAAGCGCCAGCCTCGCCACGCTTGCCGGCCTCGGAAGACATAAAGAGGATGCAGTCACCCCGCCGATGGTCGATCATGTGACGTGCGAATATTTGCGAGCAGAGGAACGGTCCGGTCAAATTGACCGCAAGCACGCGCTCCCATTCCTCGCGCGCGAGATCGACCACCCGCCGCACCGAGTTGATACCGGCATTGTTGACGAGGATATCAACCGCGCCGAAGGCCTCAAGACAGCGGGTAAGCGTGGCTTTGATTGTTCTCTCATCAGCGACGTTCAGCTCGCTGAAGATAGCGTCATGGCCCGCCTCCTGCAAGGCTTGCACAGTGGCCGCGCCGGTGTCAACATTCATGTCGGCGATGACCACCCTGGCGCCTTCTTCAGCAAACCGCTCGGCAATCGTGCATCCAATCCCCTGTGCGGCGCCGGTAATCACGGCGACCTTATTGGCTAGGAGCATCGCCCCAGTCCTCATCACTAGTAGTCGATGACCTGCCTGATTGCGTTGGCAATCTTCTCGGCGCTGACCATGACGAACTTCTCCAACGGTGGGCTGAAGGGAACCGGAACATTCGGCGCAGTAACGCGCCGGACCGGCGCTTTCAGCGACCTGAAGCCCCTTTCGACAACAATGGCGGCAATCTCGCTCGCAGCGCTGCATAGCTCGCGCGCCTCATCGGTGACGACGAGCCGTCCGGTCTTGGCCACCGATCGCAAGATCGTTGCGGTGTCTAAAGGATGGACCGTGCGCACGTCGATCACCTCGATAGAGATGCCATCCCTCTCGAACTGCCTGGTCGCTCTCAGAGCCTCACGCACCGTACTCCCGATGCCGACGATGGTCACATCACTCCCCTGTTGCCTGATCTCGGCGACGCCGACCGGCGTCAGGTACTCTTCATCGGGGATCTCGCCGCGCACCCCTAGCAGCGGGGTTGGCACGAGGAACAGGACCGGATCATCGTCGCGAATCGCCGACCGGATCAGCCCTTTTGCATCGGCCGGCGTTGTGGGGATGACAACTTTGATCCCGGCCAGATTCATAAACAGTGGATGCGGTGAGTCGGAGTGTTGAGCAGCCACGTTGCTCCCCGCACCCATGACGGCCAGGTACACAACCGGCACTTTGATCTGGCCGCCGGTCATATAGCGCAGCTTGGCGACCTGATTGGCGAGCTGGTCCATCCCCGTGTACAGGAAATTCCCGAAGAACATATCCACGACTGGACGAAGGCCGCACGCCGCCGCTCCGAGCCCAACGCCGGCCATCGTCTGCTCGGCAATCGGCGTGTTGCGGACGCGCTCGGGGCCGAACTCGTCGTACAGCCCCCGCTCGAAGCCATAGGGACTGATCTTGATGTCTTCGCCCAGCAACACGACATCCGGATCGCGCGCCATCTCTTCGCGCAGTCCATCTCGAACTGCTTCCGGAATATATCTCCTGGCCATGACGCTGTGCGCCTCGTCAGTTACACGTTGACAAACAGATCTTCCAACGCCTCTTCCGGTTCGGGCAGCGGGCTCGCTTCGGCAAAGGCCACAGCCTCCTCGATCTCGGCCTGCATTCGTCGATCGATGGCGGCAAGCTCGGGCTTCGTTAGCGTCCCCTGGTCGAGGAGTTGCCGGCGGAAGAGCTTAATCGGATCACGCTCGTGCCACTCCGTCACTTCCACTTCGTCCCCGTACGGCGGCAGGATCTTATCCTCGCCTTTGAAGTGGCTCTCAAAGCGATAGGTATCGACTTCAATCAGGGTCGGCCCCTCGCCGGCCCGGGCGCGCCGAACCGCCTCGCTTGCAGCCGCGTAGACGGCAGTCACATCCTGTCCATCAACAATGCGACCGGGGATCCCATAGGATCCCGCGCGCATATAGATCTTGCCGGCGATGAGCGGCGCGCTTGGCGAGAATTCGTGGTATTTGTTGTTCTCGCAGATGAAAACAACCGGCAGACTCCAGACTGACGCAAGGTTAATAGATTCGTGGAAGACGCCTTCGTTCGAGGCGCCGTCGCCGAAGAAGCAGATGGCAACCTGTCCTTTGCCGGCCCTCTGCGCCGCCAGGCCCGCGCCGGTGGCGATCGGCAGCCCCCCGCCGACGATGCCGTTCGCCCCCAGAATTCCGATGCGGACATCAGCGACGTGCATCGAACCGCCTTTGCCTTTGCAGAGACCGGTGCGGCGACCGTAGAGCTCGGCCATCATACGCTTCGTGTCTGCTCCCTTGGCAATCACGTGACCATGGCCCCGGTGGGTGCTTGTGATGTAGTCGTCGTCGCGGAGCGCCGCACAGACGCCGACGGCGGAAGCTTCCTGCCCCACGTACACATGGATCTCGCCCACCAGTCTTCCTTGATCGACCAAGGCAGCGGCTTTCTCTTCGAATGTGCGGATCCGGACCATTCGCTCGTATAACTCTTGTGCCTTGTCTTTTGAGAGGGTCATAAATCTCCCCCTGGAAAGAGGCGTATTGCATTCAGTATGTTGAAGTGCCTGCGGAGGCCGTTCTCGATAAGAAACCCCCATTGTATAGGGAGCACGGCCGTCCCTTGGTATCGAGGTATCAAGCCGGAAACCGCCGGCCAGGTGATGGACGGTTCCCGCCTACCATAGCCCGGGAAGTGGGACGCGCATAAGTCTTCAATACACCTCTCAAAACCGTAGCCACCTGACGGGTCGCGATGGAGTCGGTGATCCAGACGACGCCTGGAATACCGCGTTCACAACGGATCGCCGCGATTGCCTACTAGCCGAGGTCGGTCTGTAAATATAACGTCACGACCTGCTCTGGTCGCAGCTGGCTCGCCTTCCTGAAGCCTGATCTCGTTGATCGGGACCACTTCCGCCTATCACGTCGCCTGGTTTCTGAGGAGCAAATCACTCTGCTTCGTCTTTGAGGAAAAAAACTCTTGAAATGAATGTTGTGTGTTGAAAGAGAGACCACATGGTAGGACGTCCTACCTCTTTATTTGCCCATTATAACATTCATGCTATGGGCTGTCAAGTGCTTACTATTATCCTTCAGGGCGCTCAAAAGTCGTTGGGAGCGTAGGGGCGGAGTCTCCCTGCCGGGGGTTGCAGGGGTATTCCGCGCCAGTCGCTTTCCTTCTTTTTTCAAGAGCCCTGTCGCGGCATTCGAGGGACTGACTTTTGAGCGGCCCTGATTGTCCCTCGTATGTCTGTGAAAGCGAGGCTGAGGGAGGTTCCAGCCACACCAACTGGACGTTGAGAATTTGATCCCGCAACTCGATCCCGTACCGTCGCGCGCTGAGTTTCCAGACGATTCTCTCAAGCTTCATTACGCTGTAGCCCGAATCCCTTCCGGGATCGACAACGAGAAGCGGACAGTTGACACGTCAGTCACCAGATGATATACTGGTCAATGAGGTAGGACGTCCTACCTTTAATCTACATACCGTTTCCTTGAGCTTTACACCTCTAGCGGAGTACTCAGAGCGATGAGCCTCAAAGAGAAGATCAACGCGGCCAATACGAGAGCTTTGGAAATACTCTTCCATTCTACTCCCAGGTGGCTAGACGTTCGCCCGGCAATTGAGGTATTGCCGGGGATGAAAGAAAATCTTATTCTGCACGCCGGCCCTCCCATAGAGTGGAACCGGATGGCCTCAGCGCAGAAGAACGGCGTCGCCGGTGCCGCCGTATTCGAGGGGCTGGCCGAGAATATCGATCAGGCCAAGGCAATGACCGCGGCCGGCGAGATTTTGATTGATGCTTGTCACGAATATAACACCGTCGGCTCGATGACGGGTGTTACCTCCCCATCGATGCCGGTCATGGTTGTGGAAAACGAGCCGTATGGCACGACGGCTTACATCAATGTGCACGAAGGGCCCTCACGGAATCGCCTTACCTACGGTGCTTACAACACGGCAGTTCGTAAGAACCTGGAGTGGATTCGTGATGTCCTCGGGCCGGCCCTGGGCGCCGCCGTCCGCGCAATGGGAGGCATGCATATTGGTCCCATCATCGCCCGTTCTTTGACCATGGGCGACGAGTGCCATAACCGTCCCACGGCTGGCTCGGCACTGTTCGCGCTCGAGGTGTTGCCGTATATCATCGAAAGCAATCTTGATCGGGCCGAAGTTGCGCGAGTTGCGCGTTTCCTCAAAGAGACCGAGCACTTCTTCTTCCACCTGGGAATGGCTGCCGGAAAGGCGACCACCGACGCGATGAGCGGCGTCCCGTACTGCAGCCTGGTCACCGCCATGGCCCGCAATGGAGTCGAGTTCGGAATTCGGGTGAGCGGCACCGGCAATCGGTGGTTTGTGGGCCCGGCTGCTGAGATCGAGGGGGTCTACTTCTCAGGCTATGGACCCGAAGACGCGGAGGCCGACATGGGGGACAGCGCGATCATGGAGACGACCGGCCTGGGCGCATTTGCGATGGCCGCGTCGGTCTCCATGGCGTACGCCGTCGGTGGCGGCGCCGCAGATGCGATGAGATATCAGGAATCAATGGTCGATATCACTGTTGCGCGCCACCCCGCCTACCAGATACCCGCGCTCGACTACCGGGGCACGCCCGTTGGGATTGATATCCGGAAAGTCGTGCAGACGAACATCCTGCCAATTATTGATACGGCGATTGCGCACAAGAACGGCGGCGAAATTGGCGTGGGCATTGCCCGCCCCCCGATGGAATGCTTTGTCCAAGCGCTGGAAGGGCTGAGCGTTGCGGCACAGAAGGAGCTGTCGCAGCCGGCGGGTTGAGAGACCGGACGCAGATTCAGAGGCAATCCTGGACGGATTCTCCAGACGTTCACCGGCGGCCCTGCCCGGACTCCAACCGGAATGGTGATGTGCGAGGTTGGAGTTGATCAATACGCGTCACTCCGCCTAAGGTGGGTCTTCCTCTATCAACCAACTTCAGCCCAACCCTTTCGAAACGCGGCGTTCAGCGCCGGGTTCAATGGCTTCCTGAGAACATCCTGACAATCTGCGAGCAGGTGTCCTTCGCTCGCCCAAGACCCAGACAAGGAGGACTCTGTGCACACTCGCACAATAATCCGGCCGAATGCTTACCACGACTCTCTGGTCCTCATGCAACTGAGCACGCACTTACAGAACCGTCCCGGCGTACGGAAAGCGGTTGCCATGATGGGCACGGAAGAGAACAAGGCATCGATCGGCGATGCGGCACTCGTGACCGAGGAAGTGCAGCGTGCGCGGCCGAATGATCTGTTTATTGTGGTTGTCGCCGATGAACCTGAAGCTGCTGAGGATGCCATCGAGCATGCCTTTGAGTACTTTCAAAAGGGACGAACTGCCATTACTACACAAGCCGTTATGTACCGGACATTGGATGCCGCTATTCGAGAGAACTGCGCGGCGAACCTGGTCTCCATTTCCGTGTCGGGCAAATATGCTGCGGCTGAGGCGCAGCGAGCCCTTGAGGCCGGCTTGCATGTCTTTCTCTTCAGTGACAATATCCCGCTTGACCGAGAAGTTGAGCTCAAGCGGTACGCGGCTTCAAGAAGACTCCTGCTTATGGGCGCCGACTGCGGTACTGCTCTCGTCAGTGGCGCGGCGATTGGATTTGCCAATGCGGTCCGCCGGGGCCCCATTGGTGTTGTCGGCGCGTCCGGCACCGGGATACAAGAGGTTACCAGTCTTATCCATCGCCTCGGTTCCGGGATCACGCACGCTATCGGCACTGGGTCGCGCGATGTCACCGGTACTATCGGCGGATTAACATTGTGTGCCGTGATCGATTGGTTTTCGCGTGATCCTGATACAGCCGTTGTTGTTGTCGTCTCGAAACCGTATGCTGAACCGGTGGCGCGTCGTGTCCAGGAAGTTATCGAAAGATGCGGCAAGCCCGTTGTGGTCAGCATGCTCGGAGGTGCCAGCGACGACTTTGATCGTGACCTGGTTAATGTGGTGACGACGCTAGAAGACGCAGCGATACTTGCCGTCGCTCTCGCGACTGACCGTCCACCTGCTAACATTCGATCTATGTTGTGGGACCAGGAGAGCGTTCGGCGTCTGGCGCAGCGCGAACGGGAGCGGTTGCAGCCCAATCAGCAGTTCTTCCGCGGCCTGTACTCTGGAGGAACGTTCGCTGCTGAAGCAGCCCTCATCCTTGCCGAGAATCTTGGGGACCTGCACGGAAACCTATCGATGTCTCACGTCAGGCTGCCTGGCAATCCACACGTGAGTATTGCCCACACCTGTATAGATATGGGAGACGACTTCTTCACGGTGGGCAGGCCGCACCCGATTCTCGCGCCAAGTCTGCGCCGCGACCGCTTGTTACAGGAAGCTGCTGACCCAGCGACGGGTGTCATCCTGCTGGATATCGTTCTTGGTCACGGCGCGCACCCCAATCCTGCCGAGGAATTCGTGACCTTTATTCAAGAAGCAAAGCAGGTCGCTTCAGACGAAGGACGTCATCTGCCCGTCATCGTCACTGTCTGCGGTGTCGATGAGGACCCGCAGTCCCGGGATGGGCAGGTCGAGCGCCTTTGCCAGAGCGGAGCGATCGTCGCGCCTACGAATGCGACGGCCGCACGGCTGGCCGTGGGTATCCTGACAGGGCGAGTTCCGGAGACTCAGCGGCTACGCCAGCAGGCAGCAGTGCGGTCTGAAGGATGGGCCGGTGCGCCGCCGTTTGACCTGCCAGACCAGGTGAATGTCATCAACATTGGCCTGCTTGCTTTCGCCGACTCGCTGCGGTCACAGAAAGTACCGGTCACTCACGTTGATTTTGCTCCCCCAGCTGGTGGAGATGAAGCGATCGCGGATCTGCTGGCGGATATGCTATGACCGTGACGGTGAATGGAAAGGCGTCGATTTCGGACAACAGGACATCCAGTTGTGTTCAGTACACAGCTCGACGAAGTGGCGAAGTCGCACTTCGGGCGCTATCCACCGAGCAAACTGCGACTGTCATGGGAGTCACATCTCGCGGCGTTTTTATCCGCACCGCCTCAAAATGGGTCATCTTTCTTTCCTATGAAGACTACTGTAGCCCGCTGACGGTTTGCGCTAGGGGAACGCCCCACATGCTGCAGGGTCTCCGCCCAGCCGCGCCGATGCTTACGGCCAAGGGAAGCCTGATCTTCCCCACAGCCGATAGTCACATTGTCGTGCCGAGAGATGCCGTCTGGCATTGTCCGCGGGCAATCGGCCCTGTGCAGCCAGTTGCAGGACGGGTGCGATGGCTGCAACACGTGGGCCAGATAGTTGTGATTGCTGCACAGGAGTATGGACTGAGCCCGTTATTGCCCGCGCTCCTGGATCTACCCGGCAACCAGACCGTGCCGGCGAGCCTTGAGGCGACACTTCATACAATCCTGCAGCTTCAACACAGTCTGCGGACTGAGTCGGTGGCAGCCGCTGTGGAACACGCCCGGCGGTTGCTTGGGAAAGGTGAGGGTCTGACGCCGTCCGGCGATGACTTCATGGTTGGCTTCCTGCTCGTCTTGAATCGTTGGCCTCGTCTCTATACTTTCAGGAGTATTCTCTACCAGTTCGGGGAACAGATAATCAAAGCAGCCTACGACTACACGACAACCCTCAGTGCAAATCTGCTTGAATGCGGCATCCGCGGGGAATCCGATGAGCGCCTCATTCGGGTCGCAGACCAGCTTGTTACCGGCCGGCCTGGGACCCCTCAGTACGTCGTCGAGCTACTACGATGGGGTGCTTCGTCTGGCACCGCCGCCTTCGCGGGGATGGCGGCTGCTCTTGCTTGCCAGGCCTCGTTATCTCTGCGATAATGAAAAACGACCCGGCGGCAAAGAAGGAAACTGCAATGGACCGTTATCAAACCAACATCCAAGTACAGACCCAGAAAGCGCCACTGTATCTGGCGGTGAAATCGAAAATCCGCCAGCTTGTGCAAGAGGGGATATTCATACCGGGAACCAAGCTTCCACCGGAGACAGAGCTTGCAACAATGTTTAACGTCTCGCGGAACACGCTACGTGAAGCGCTGCGCCTGGCTCAACGAGAGGGCTGGGTCGTACAAAAGCACGGCGTGGGTACGTTTGTCAGTCATAGCGGTTTGGTGGAAGAGGGTCTGGAAATCCTGGAAAGTATCGATTCGCAGGCCAGACGTGAGGGATGGGAATCCCACACGATGGATGTCTCGATTGAGACACAGCCCGCCGAAGAGTCAATTGCGGAAGAGCTCGACATTGGGGTAGGGACGCCCGTTGTGCGTGTTTCTCGTATCAAGACGAGAGATCGACAGCCGATTGCGTATCTTGAAGATTACTTCCTGGGAACGTTGGTAGATCTCGACGAGTTTAAAGCCAATTTCAAGGGTTCGGTGCTCGACTTCTTTATCGCGCGTGGAAACCCTTCGATTGAATACGCATGGACAGAGATTAGTGCAATCCTTGCAGGTGAGCGCTTTTCGGAGATTCTGAGTATCCCCCAGGACGAGATCATCCTCCTTACGAGAGAGACAGTTTTCTCGGAAGACGCAGGGCCATTCCATTTTTCTTTCAATTACCTGGTTATGAAGTTTTTTAAGTTTCATATTGTCCGCATGATTCCGGAGATTCGGAACGGGGTAACAGTTTAGTTTTGTGAGCAGGTGCGGGGCGGGACAGCCGGGGCCCGGCACCACGAAGTGCTAGCATGGTGCTGATGCGATCCGAACAGAGGGGTGAGAGCGTCGGGACCATGGAGCAAGGTCGAGGGCCCACCGGCGACCTGACGCCGGAGCAGATCCAGGCTTGATCTGGACGAACTCGTCGGCGGCGGGCCGAAGTGGCCCCGGCGCGCGAGCAAATTGCCGGGTGCAGGCCCAGTGCGGCGGCCATTCACCGCCAGGTGGTTGCCTTGGCGGCCCAGCACAGCTGGAAAGTCCCCAGCTACAGTTGTGTCTACGCCAGTGTTCGGGGGCTCGACCCGGCGATGGTGCTACTGGCCCATGAGGGTCGCAAGGCCTACCAGGATGTCTACGACCTGGTCTTCCGCCGGGAGGCCAGCCGTCCCAACGAGATCTGGCAGGCCGACCACACCCCACTCAACCTCTGGCTGCTGGATGACGACGGCCGGCCGGCACGTCCCTGGCTGACCGTGATCGAAGACGATTACCGCCGCTGCATTGCCGGCTAGTTCCTCACCTTTGCCGTCCCGAACGCTCTCAACACCGCCCTGAGCTTCCGCCAGGCGATCTGGCGCAAGCCTGATCCCCGCTGGCGCATCTGCGGAATCCCCGAAATCTTCTACACCGAGCTTTGACTCCAGGTAGATGGCGGGTTGCTACTGAGTTGAGACTCAATACGCTGGCACGCGCCGGTCGACCGTTTCTCCAGAAGAGTGAATGTGGCTTGCTCATCGTCCGCGATCGCGCCGCCCTGGTGGAGGGGTGTCAGAGTGACCCGTTTCGGCAACATCTCCGCCATATTGTGATTCTCCCCATGTTTGCTCGTTATATCATGTGTGATCGAGATCACATCGGGAGTGGTGCCTGGCATGGACTATGCTGTAGCCTAACTATGAAATCGGTGCCTTTCACGACGTCACGGGCACGTACCATGCTCGACTTGACAATAAAGAGCGTGGAGGCATGATTGGAGGATGCTGATGGATACGCTGGACGGACACGAGGAGGTACTTGAGAGGCGTGGGGCGGTGCTTCGCCGCGGCGTCGGCTGGTGGGTGAAGCACGGCGCCATTGGCGGGCTGATTGCTGGCATCATCTTCGCGATGTTCGAGATGATTGTCGCCCCGTGATGATGGGGCCGGACGCGTTCTTCATGCCGCTTCGGATGATCGGGGCGATGGCGCTGGGTCAGGAGGCGCTCGAGCCGAGCTATCCGCTCTTGACCGCGGCCGTCGCGGGCATCGTCGTTCACATGCTGCTCTCGATCCTCTACGGCGCAATCTTTGCTGCGATCGTCGGCGCCATCCCTGCCTTTGCCAGCTCCGGCTTTATGTTGCTGGTCGCCACGAGCACCTTTGGGCTGGCGCTATGGGTGATCAACTTCTACCTGATTGCGCCGGTCGCCGGCTGGAACTGGTTCCCAACGCAAACCAACCCGATCGTTCAATTCTTCGCCCATACCTTCTTCTACGGGACGGCTCTGGGCCTCTATCTCATCTGGGCTCGCGATCGGGCAGGAGAAGAGGCGTAATCCGATGTAAACGGTGCGAGGCAGCAGGGGCAGGCGCCCATTGAGGGCGCCAGTTATCGCCTGGCGCCCTCCCCTTATGGGGCCTCATTTCCCAGTATATCACCGCCAACAGATTCGGAGAGTGCGATCGCATCCGTGGGTCCCCGGCATACCCCGGTCAGAGGATTCATTTACGACGTGAGGAGTGGCAGGTTGAACGAGGTCTCTGCCTGAGCCAAGCTGATGACGTAGCAATGGATGCGACCAACACAGGCCAGATAGACAGAAAAGTCTGGTATCTCCAGCGTCTGGATCTCTTTCTCTCGCTTACCGAGCAAGAGATCGAGGAGATTGCCAGTGGCTTGAACGACTACTACGTCCCCACTGGGGCGGAGCTCTTCCACGAACGGCAACGTGAGGCGATATATCTGATTAAAGAAGGGGCCGTCCAACTTTACACACACCACGAGCAGCACCGCGCCACGCTGGCGCTGCTCGGTCCAGGCCGGCTTTTCGGCCTTTCCGAGGACTTTGGCGAGAGCCGTTCGATGATCGGGGCGACGGCCCTCGAGCCGTCCTATATCTGTTCCGCGACTTGGCCGCAGATTCTGCAACTATTCGGACGGTTTCCGGATGTGATGGGCAAGATGACACAGGCACTGATTGAGCAGATATTCTATGCCGAGACCTGGCTCGAACGGAGAAATGTCAGCCCGCCTCGGGTGCGATTGGCGGAGCTGCTCCTTGAGCTCTGCGATGATTTTGGTCAGCCGAGTGAGCCAGGCATCAAGCTCAAGTTCCGCTTGACGCAACGAGATATTGGCGGCATGCTCAATCTTTCGCGGGAAACGATCAGCCGGCTGATCGGCCAATTCAGACGTGCGGGCTGGATCGGCCGTCAGCGAGGCTTGCTCATCATCCGCGATCGGGGAGCATTGCAGGCAGTCGTATCCGGCCACGATACCCCCTAGTTGGGCTTCTTGCCCCTCCCGTGGCAGCCCTTCCTCTCCTCGGTTGGTAATCGCTGCTCGCATGTAACCCCAGAGCAGTCGACACTATAATCCTTCTGCGCGGGTGCGCTGATTCGGATCACTCGGACGGGCGCTCGCTGATTCAGCTCCCTGGGGCCGGCATAAGGATGCCAGATCGGTAGCGGCTCTGGCATATGCTATGCTGGTCTTAGCAGAACCACGAGCCAAGGCCCTCATCCTTCGTGGAGGCCAAGGAACCGTTCTCTCTGTTGAGCGTCCATCCGACCGTTATCATCACCACCTCGTGGCTCCTGTAGTCGGTCCGCGGTGATTCGATCGATTAGAGTAGGCGGGACAGCGCCTACCCAACCCATCCAGTCGGAGAGACTGGCAGTTCTGTTTCAGGAGGTGCTATCATGAGAACAGCTGGTATTCCCGCAACGGCGATTCTGCTACTGGCAGCGGTGGTCACCGTAGCCACTCTGCTCCTGCAACCCCCAGTCCTGCAGGCCAACCCCTCTCATCACTTGAAGTACGAAGTCAAAGGCGCGAACGCACGGCTGATCCGCGAGGTCACCGGAGCGGTGGTGGCGGACGTTGAGGGTGTTCCCGCTCAGCCGGTACATGCCTTTGTCTGGTGGGGGGGTGAAGGCGTGGTGCGTATCGAGGGATCCATCAAGATCGAGGTCGATCCCGTGAGCAACTCCGGCGAGATTAAAGCCGAATGGGTCGACCGCTATGGCCACTGGAAGTTGACCCAAACGCTCTTTGCCTCCCCTGATCACCCAACGGGGTTGAGGATCGGCTCATCCGCGTCGACAACCGAGTTGGTCGTCGACGACCCGATTACGACGAACGTCTATCTCCATGGCGACACGACGGCCGGCGAGCCGGTGCTTCCGACGCTCTTCAACCTGCTCGCCACCTGGGGTCCGGCCACTGTTACCCTGAACGGCCAGCCTTTTGAGAATCCCTTCGACGGCCCCACCCCAATGTGGCTCACGCACGTAATGGTCAGCGTTGGCACCCGCCACCCCAACGGAACGGTTACGGCGAACAACGGCACCGAGATATACAGCCCCGCCCTGCAGAGCGCGGGGGATACGCAACCCGACGACCGAGAGGTACACCTGGTCTTCCACGATGCTCCCGGCCCCACGCTGGTGGAAGGCAACTTCCCGCCACCGTTCTCGTTCTTCTACCACGTGCTTTTCGAGGACGTAGACGTTGAGATCCACCACAGTGAGTAGCATGAGTCTTCGCCGGTTGCGTGAGGCGTCAGGTGGGAGGGTTCTTCGCGCACCACCAGAGAGACGAGCGACCCAATTTCGGTTTGATATTGGCCGATGGCTGAAGCAGATGGCGGCGGGCCTGTCTGGACTACCCTGGCGGTCGATCCCGGACTGGGCCTGGTCTACCTGACCACCGGCAACGCCGCGCCCGACTTGAACGGCATCCATCGCCAGGGTGACAACCTCTACACGGCCTCGATCGTCGCCATCGACCTGAACAGCGGGGAGTATCGCTGGCACTTCCAGGAGGTCCACCACGATATTTGGGATTACGACGGTCCCCAACCCGCGGTCCTCTTCACCTTGGAGCAGGGTGGGCAGCCGATCCCGGCCGAACGTGGCGTAATCAAGTTGGAGGTGGCAGGTTCACATTCGCCACGCGCGCCCAGCCGCTCTCGCCTGGCTTGATCTTTTCCACTGCCGGGGGGCAAGCGACCCAGGAGTCTGCTTCTACCTCTACAAGCGGCGGATCGAACTGTCGGCATTCCGGCTGGGCCAAGGGACAGCGCGGATGGAATCGGCACCCAGATGGCATCTTGGAAGGATCCGGCACCTCGCCGGTGACGTGGATCAGATCATTCAGGGATTTTGTTGGATCGGGCACTGGCACTGCGGAGAGGAGCGCCTGCGTATAGGGATGAATCGGATTCTGAAAGATCTGTTCGGTTGGCCCCTGCTCGACAATCCGGCCCAGGTACATGATTGCGACCGTGTCGGCCATCGACCGAACGGCGCGCATATCGTGGGAGATGAGAATGTAGGTGAGATTGAACTCGCTCTGAAGCCGCTTGAGCAGGTTCAGAATCTTAGCTTGCACTGAGACATCCAGGGCGGAGGTCGGTTCATCCAGCACCATGACCGAGGGGTTGAGCACCAAAGCACGGGCAATACCGATGCGTTGCTGCTGCCCGCCAGAAAACATGTGGGGATAGCGCAAGGCATCTTTGGGGCTGAGGCCAACAGCTTTCAACGCCGCTCGGATCTTTTCATCCATCTGTTGCCCATTATTTCGGAGATGAACCCTCAAACCCTCTGCCACCACATCCCGAACCGTCTTTCGAGGATCCAAAGACGAACGGGGATCCTGGTAGACCATTTGCACGTTGGCTCGGATGCGCTTCATCTGCTCCAGATCAAGCTCAAGAATATTGATTCCGTTGAGCTCGATCCTCCCTGAATCGGGGTGTAACAGCCGCACGATAAGCTTAGCCAGGGTTGTCTTCCCGCAGCCCGATTCACCAACCAGCCCCAGGGTCTTGCCCTTCTCCAGGGTAAACGAAACGCCATCAACAGCTTTCACCCACCCCTGAACGCGATCGAAAAAGCCGCCTCGGATTGGGAAATACTTCCTGAGATCGGTCACACGCAGTAGCACGTCAGCCACGGTTTGCCCCCAATTCAGTCACTGGCTCCACTTGAAGAAGCGACCCGGACGGTGTTCTGTTTCGCCTGGCCCGAAGAGTGATCCCCATCGGGTGGACCCGAATGGTCTACATCGGCACGGAGGACTGTAGCCCAACCGTGATGTCCAGGCTTGGCCCTCTCCAGAGCGGGGGGGCAAGCCACCCAATGAGCCGCTTCGATCTCCTCCGGCTCCGGCTCGAATTGCTGACAGAGGGCCTGCGCCAGAGGACAGCGGGGGTGAAAATGGCATCCCAACGGTGGCGCTACCATGTCGGGGACCTCGCCGGGGATCTCCAGGAACTCGCCCGCCCTATGTTCTATGACCGCCTGGAGCAGAGCCCGCGTATAGGGGTGCTGCGGGTTCTGGAAAAGCTGCTCGGCGCTACCATGTTCTACGATCTGCCCGGCATACATCACGGCCACCCGGTCGCAGAGTTGAGCGACGACGCTAAGATCGTGCGAGATGTAAAGCATGGAAAGGCCGTGCGAGACGGCCAGTTCCTTCAGGAGGTTCAAAATCTGGGCTTGTACCGTCACATCAAGAGCGGTTGTTGGTTCGTCGGCGATGACCAATGTCGGCTTGCTACTGAGAGCGATCGCGATCGAGACCCGCTGGCGCATTCCACCGCTGAGCTCATGAGGATAGGCGCGCAGTTGCCGCTTGGGGGACGGCAGGCCCACCTGCGCAAGGAGCTCACAGGCCCGCTCCTGAGCCCGCTTCACTCGCGTCCGCCCTGCCCGGCTCCACCTGTCAACCAGCTTGAGGATTGAGGCATAGGCGGGATCACTTTCTACAAGATCGGCCCAGAGGATCGCGTCAATGAGTTGCTCCCCGACTGTAAAGACCGGATTCAGCGAAGAAAGAGGATCTTGCGAGATTACGGCTATCTTCTTGCCTTGGATACGTTCCAACTCTTGCTGCGGCAGACTGAGCAGGTTGCGTCCCTCGAACCAGATCTCGCCGCCTACGATGCCGGGCGGAGCCGGCAAGAGTTTCAGGATCGAGAGACCGGTGACCGATTTTCCAGAGCCGCTTTCACCGATCAGCCCCACGATCTCGTTGCGGGCGACTCGCAAACTGACTCTCTCGAGCGCCTGAACCGTACCCCTCCAGGTACGGAACTGCACTCTCAGGTCTATGATTTCAAGAAGCGCATTGTCTCGAGCAGAGCTTACGTTCATCAGCGTGTCCTCGTGCGGGGATCAAGAGCATCTCGCAGGCCATCGCCGATCAGGTTAAAACCGAGTACAAGTGTGAAGATCCCCATCCCTGGAAAGAACGTAATCCACCACTTCTCAGGCATGAACGCGCGGCCGATACTAATGTTCAGCCCCCACTCGGGACTGGGCGGCTGAGCGCCCATCCCGACGAAACTGAGGCTAGCCATGGTCAGAATTCCAAAACCCAGGTCGGTGGTGAACATGACGATAATAGTTGAGACCGAATTGGGCAGGATATGATCCCAAATGATCTTCCACTTGGAGGCGCCCAGACCTCGCGCCGCCTCAACGAAGACCCGCTCTTTCAACGAGAGGGCCTGGCCGTAGATGACCCGTGCATAGTAAGGCCAGGAGACGATCGCGATGGCGAGCATAGCGTTCACGAGTGACCGGCCGAGCGCCGCCGTAATCGCGATCGCGAGAATCAGGCGAGGCATAGCCAGGAAGATATCGGCACCGCGCATGATGACCATATCGATCTTGCCACCGTAATAACCGGCCACCGCTCCCAGTGGGACGCCGATGAGCAGCGACAGGAAGATCGGAACAATGCCGGCGGTGATCGAAATCCGTGAACCAAGGATGACGCGGCTCAGCACGTCTCTTCCCAGGTGGTCGGTGCCGCCAAGATGCTCCGGGGACGGTGGCTTCAGACGGTTCAGAAGATTCACGACTGCCCCGCCCTCTTGCGGGTATGGCGCCAGACTGGTGGCGAATATTGCCACGAATATCCAGAAGAGGACCAGGGCGAGTCCTAAGATCGAGAGCGGGTTGCCGAAAAAGATGGCGATTTTCTCCTGACTCTCTTCTGGGAACAGGGCCAGAATCCGACGAGGCCTGGTCGGCGCAACAGCTGTCCCCATCTCTAATGTAGATTGCCCTCTGGGCGCCACTCCCATCATGTACTCCCTTAGCTTTACAGTGAGCAGGCGCATTCGCGTACGAGAGCGCCCTCGCGTCGCATATCACGTGACCTTGCCGTACTCGATACGGGGATCGAGGACCGTGTAGAGGATGTCGGCTATCAGATTCACCATCACGAAGATTACACCGGTCAGGATGACTCCGCCTATCACTGGCTGGTAGTCATTATAGTTGGCAGCGTTCACAATATAGAGCCCGATTCCAGGCCAGTTGTACACTGTCTCTACGAGCAGCGAGCCCGATAGCAGGAAGCCGAGACTCAGGGCGACCTGCGAGACCACCGGGATGAGCGCGCTCTTGAGAGCATACTTGAAGTTCACGATCGTCCGGGGAAGCCCCGCCGCAGCGTACGCATTCAAGACATAGTCTTGAGTTAGTACATCCAACATATTCGCTCGAGTCATGCGCTGAGTGAGGCCGATAATCGCAAAGGCCATGCTCAAGGCGGGCAGGATAATGTGGGCGGCACTGCTCCAGAAAGCGGCCCAATTGGCTGTCACAAGACTATCTACCAGGTAGAGCCCGGTGATTTGCTGAGGTGGCGGGATAAAGGTATCAATCCGGCCGGAAATCGGGAGAAGCCCAGTCTGAAAAGCCAGCACTTGGAGCAGGAGGGCCAGCCAGAATCGCGGCAAGGACACACCGGAGATGGATAGCACCCGAAGCGCATGATCGAGGAATCCCCCCTGGCGAACGGCAGAGACGACGCCAGAAGAGACCCCAACGAGCACCGCAATGATAAGGGCGACGATGGCCAACTCGAGCGTGGCTGGGAAGAATCGGATGATATCCTCCGTGACCGGCCGACGGGTTAAAAGCGATCGACCAAGATCTCCGTGGGCGAGGTGGCTCCAGAATCGGCCGTATTGGACCCACAGGGGCTGATCGAAGCCGAACTCACGCCTCAAGCGCTCGACTGTCTCCGGCGGCGCTGCCTCTCCGGCGGCTAACGTGACTGGGTCGCCCGGCAGGATGTGCGAGATAAAGAAGGTGACCGTAACCAGGCCGATCAGGATTGGGATCAGCAAGATCAGCCGCTTGGTGATAAAACGCAGGACCCTCATGCTGCCAACTCCGCTGTGCGGGCTGCAGCGAGCAGATTTGCCACCCACTGCAGCCCTCTGCCAGTTCTATATCTCAGCTCGTGCCACCCGTTTCAAAGTACATGGGATAGAAACCGATGGGATTCCCGCCCAGTGGCTTCGGCTCGAAACGTTTCAGGTTCTTAGCAATCGAGACGATGAAGCGCTGCTGATCGACCCAGATGTCTGGGGCGTCGTCGTAGATGTTGTCTTGGACCTCTTCATACATCTTCTGGCGGGCCTCTTGGTCGGCCCCGTGCCGGGCCTCATCGAGGAGTTCATCCACTCTATCGTTCTTGTAGAACGACATCGTGGCCCAATACCCCGTCTTGCCCTCCCAGGTGCCGGAGTAGAAAAACTCGCGGCAGTAGAAGTCGGGATCGGACATGAGGCCGCGCCCTGAGATCCGGTTGAAGTGGACGGCGTTCTCAGGATTCTTCTGTCGTTCGGCGAATTCCGGTCCGGTGAGACCCTCCAGTTCGACATTGACGCCGAGCTCCTTCAGGCTGGCCTGGAGGACCAGACCGTAGTCCCGCTGGGTCGGATCGAAGCTTCGATAGTTGTACTTGAGACTCTCGCTCGTGGGGTCGAAACCGGATTGCTCGAGGTGGTGACGCGCCCGGTCGAGATCCCGCCGATAAAGCATGTCGCTCCCTTCGAAACTCTTCCAGAACTCGAAGCCCTTCGGGTAGGGTCCGAAGACGTAATCAGATTCACCCTTCAGGAGACCCTGGATGACGGCGTCGTAGTCAAAGGCGTAGGCCATCGCCTTGCGGAAGTCCTTGTTGTTGGTTGGCCACTTCTGGTTGTTCATCTTGATGCAGACGATGCTGGGGATCGGGTAATCGAACATATCGGTCGCCCCCGTGTCGCGAATCGTCTCGTGGGAGTCGACGTCGATCGACCACAACTGTACGGCGTGAGCCTGACCGGTCTGCATCGCGAGGCGAATGGTTGCGGGCTCACGGATCACCTCGAAGACCCAGCCGTCGAGGTACTTGGGCCCCCAACCGCCCCAGAAATCCGGGAACCGGTCAAAGCGTACCCGCTCGCCCGGCTGGACCTCCTTGACCATAAAGGGGCCCGAACCGGCGTCGTTCTGGCCAAGCCAGTTCGTGCCGTAGTCGTCCCCCTCGACATGAGCCATGACCTGCTTCTCGTTCAGCACGTACACCCAGGCGAGCGTCTCCACCAAGGGGAGATAGGGCTGTAGCGCCGAAATCTTAAAGCTGTAATCATCGATCGTCGTGATGCCGTCGGGCTCAACGATGCCAGTCCATAACAGGCTCATCGGCCCTTGCATCTCGATCATCCTCTTCATCGAAAAGACGACGTCAGAAGCTTTCATCTCCGTACCATCGTGGAACCTGGTTCCCTCACGGAGCTTGACAGTCAGGGTTTTGGCATCCTCGGAGAAAGTGTGGTTCTCCGCGAGCCAGTTGACCAAGTCCCACCCCTCGAAGCGGAACGGAGCGTCGTAGATATTGTACATGATCTGGGCGGACGTCGCCCTGGTTGCCAAGGCTGGATCCCAAGGATCGGCCTCGGCGCCCGATGCCAAGATTGCAATGCCCGTTCCCTTGCCAGTCAGCGGTGCGGCTGAAGACGGAGCCACCGTTGCGAGTCCTGTATCAGTCCTGGTGGGGGTGACGGCCGGAGCCGCGACTTGTGGGCCAGCCTGGCGAGCACAGGCGGCTAACCAGGCCGCCGCCGCGCTGGAACCGGCAATCGTCAAGAATTTCCTCCGACTCAGTCTGCGGTAAGTGATTCGATGGTCTGTCATATGAATCCCCTCCTGGGCTCCTCGAGCCTCCTCCTTATGGTATGTAGTTCCGTTCCCCCCGTGGGGTCTCTTACCGGTCTACGGTTGGCTGAATCGCTGTTGTGTTCTATTGGCGCCTCCTCTCTTGCCCACTCGAACGGTGACGCCGATGATCCCCTCCGAAGAATTCGATATCCCGAGGACAACGGAAGTCAGGATGGGTGTGCTGAGTTGCGACGATCTACAAGGATCTTGCCGCCCTTAATGACCAAACAGATGTTCTCGTGGTTCTGCAGGACGCGGATGTCTCGGAGTGGGTCGTCGCTGACGACGATCAGGTCAGCCTCCTTTCCAGGCGCGATCGTTCCGATCTGGTCGTCGATCTGCAGTGTCTCTGCCGCCACCCGGGTGGCTGCCTCGATGGCCTGCATCGGCGTTGCCCCGTACTTTACATACATCTCGAGCTCAAGTGCGTTCGTCCCATTGGGTGTAAATGGCGCACCGCAGTCGCTTCCAATCGGTGCGGGGACGCCGGCCTCCATCGCTCGCTCGAAGCTCCGCCGGTGTGGCTCAACCATATGGACCACGCGCTTCTCGACATAGTCAGCCAACCCTGACTTTGTGCCGGTCGCTTCAGCCTCGCGCAGCTTCGCGAGCTTGACGAAGTTATTCATTAATGTGGGAACCCAACCTACGCGACGCTCGGCCATCATTTGGACCAATTCGTCGTCAGCATAGAGCCACTGCCCGTGCTCGATGCACTGAACCCCCGCGATCACGGCGTTCTTCATCCCCGCCGCGCCGCAAGCGTGGGCTGTGCTCAGCTTACCAAGCTTGTGGGCCTCCTCGATGGCAGCTTGCATCTCCTCGACGCTCAGGATCAGAGTATGCGGGCCGAACTTCCCATAGAGAGCGCCTGTAGCCTTGACGTGGATGACTTCGGCGCCGGCGGCGATTTTCTCACGGGCGGCCCTGCGGGCCTCGACCGGCCCGGTCACGTTGCCGCGCGTGCCGTGCACGTCGAAAGCGCCCGGTAGCTTGGTCATGTCAATCGTGCAGACCGGGATGATGCGGGGACCTTTGAGGATGCCATCGCGCACGGCCCGGCTCAGATCGATGTTGATATCCTTGGGGGCCCCCATGTCCCGGATCGTGGTGAAGCCGGCCTCGATCGTCCGGCGGGCATTCTCCGCCAGAATGACGGCCTGGTAGGCATCGGTCTCGGTCAAGAGGCGCATGCGCGTGACCTCGTCGGCTTCACCCTGACCGTGGAGGTGAACGTGGAGATCGATCAGCCCGGGCATGATCGTCATCCCGTGGAGGTCGATAACCTCGGCCCCGTCCTCGGGGAGGTGCACTTCCGCTGCTGGGCCGGCGGCGACGATCTTCGAGCCCGCGGTGGCCACCACTGCGTCTGGCACGACCCGGCCGGTCCCGTCGATCAGGTTGCTGTTCTTCAGAATGAGGCTCATCTGTAGGTACTCCTCCTCCTCCTCCTCCTTCCCGGCCCTCCCGGTGGGCGGGGGAAGAAGAAAGGCTATGCCCCGTTGGCCGCGGGGCGGCGGTTGACCACGATCTGGCCGCTCTGGATGACCAGCTTGATGTTCTCGTGGTTCTGCAGGACGCGGATGTCACGCAGTGGGTCCTCAGCCACGACGATCAGGTCGGCTTCCTTATCCGGCGTGACCGTGCCGATGCGGTCGTCCATGCGCAACACCTCGGCGGCGACGCGGGTGGTGGCCTCGATGGCCTGCGTCGGCGTCGCTCCGTAGCGTACGTAGAGCTCCAGTTCGCGGGCGTTTCCCACCCCGTTGGGAATGTAGGGCGAGCCCGCATCCGAGCCCATCGGCATGATGACGCCGGCCTCGAGGGCCATCTCGAAGGTGCGCCGGTGGGGCTCGAGCTCGTCCAGCGTGCGCTCCACCACAGTCGGAGCCAGGGCGGGCTGCTCGCCCCGGGCGTGGGCCTCGCGGATCTTTTCCACCTTGGCGACGACCACGATGAGGGTTGGCACGAAGGCGACCCCGCGGTCGACCATCAGCTTGAAGAGATCGGGGTCGTCGCAGAGGTACTCCCCGTGCTCGACGCATTGGGTTCCTGCGAGCACCGCCGCTTTCGCGCCGGGTGCACTGCAGGCGTTGGCCGTGGTCAGCTTGCCCAGCTTATGGGCCTCCTCGATCGCCCCGCGCATCTCCTCTTCAGTCAGAATCTGCGTCTTGGGCCCAAACTGCCCATACTGAGCCCCAGTGGCGATCACGTGGATGACCTCGGCGCCAGCGGCGATCTTCTGGCGAGCGGCCCTGCGGGCCTCAACCGGCCCGGTCACGTTACCACCGCGCGTGCCGTGCACATCATAGCCGCCGGGCAGGGTGGTCATGTCGACGGTACAGACCGGGATGATGCGGGGACTCTTGAGGATGCCGTCGCGCACCGCGCGGGTCAGGTCAACATTGATATCGTTAGGGGCACCCATCTCGCGGATCGTCGTGAAACCGGCCTCCAGCGTCCGCCTGGCATTCTCGGCCAGGACCACAGCCTGATAGGCGTCGCTCTCGGCCAGCAGCCGGGCCCGAGAGCCCTCGCCGGGAAGGGCCTGGCCGTGGAGATGGACGTGCAGGTCGATGAGGCCAGGCATGATCGTCATGCCACGGACGTCGATGACCTCGGCCCCATCCTCGGGGAGACGTACCTCGGCAGCCGGCCCGGCAGCGACGATCCTCGAGCCCGCCGTGGCTACCACCGCATCAGGCACGACCCGACCGGTCCCATCGATCAAGGTACCGTTCTTCAATACCAGGTTCATGGCTGATTCTCCCTTTGCAGCCGCTCGAATTCGGCGATCCCGGCGTAGGCACCCGCGAGCTGCTCTTCCACCCGCTCCTTGAGGCTCTTCCAGCGCCCCGTCTCAAAGCTAAAGGCGGGCGCGTAGCGCCGGCAGTAGTTCATGAAAGAGGCGCCCTGTCGGACCGGGTTGGAAGCCGGCCCAACGATTAGCCCGGGGATCGGCTCCTGTAGCTCCCTGGCCTTCTGTGGGTCGATGCGAGAGCCGAGCTCCTTGAGGCTGTAGAGTATGCTGCCGCGCGCGACGACCGCCCCAATGATCGCCTGCGCGATGGCAGCATTCTCGTCCCCCCGCATGTAGTCAGTCGTCCAGAGGTAGTATTTGCTGCCCTGCCCCTCGTGGAGGTCGAGGACCAGGCCTGGCCTGACCCGGTCGACCAAATCGCGGACGCATTGAATCTCGACCGGCGGGTAGGCGAAGGTAAATTGGCGATTGAGATCAGCGACGACGCCGTGATGGGTGACGAAGGCGCTGAAGGCGCGGTCGAAGTCGTCGCAGCCCTCCACGCCGGTCAGGTTCGAGGGCCAACAGAGGCGCTTGCCGACCAGGAGGGGCACCAGTTCGGGCTTGTAGCCCATCACCCGGTTGAGCCGGCGCTCGACGTCGCGTGGGCCGGACGTGTCGGGCAGCGGCCGCATGGAGACGAAGACCAGATCGCCGATCAACGCGAGCAGGAGCGAGTTTTCCTCCTCCCGGTAGACCACGGTGCCCCGCCCGGCGAGAAGGCGCCCGGCGTCGTCGTGGCTCTCGATGACCACCTCTTCGCCCAGTGCCATTCCCAGGCAACGGGCGAAGCCCCCCCAGGCGAACGGGTCACGCAGCGGGACGATGTAGACGGCGTGGTCGGTCTCGAGATACTCGATCAGCGCGAGCGCAGCCAGGACCCCGGCCGGTTCACCGGCGTGCGCGCCTGCAGTGATGACGATGGGCGGCTGCCGGTTGCCGCCGCTGCGGACGCAGACGATCTCGAGGCCGTAGATCGTTCGGGCGATCACGTCATAGCGGTGGCCGCTCTGCTCGATGAGCTGGAGCAACTCCTCGTTCGTGTCACAACGTGGCAGATCGGTCATTTTACGCTTTCCTCCGCTCAGCGGCACTCTGGATCGACGATTTTTCCATCCCGGCAGACGAGACGATCGTCCAGGTAGAAATCAACCTCCACCGCACCGATGTCGCAGTGAGAGGCCGCTTCGCGCTGGCCCCCGCCGCCCGAGTACTGAGCTGTATGGGGATGGACGCTGGAGCCGAACGCGATCAACAGGGTTCCGTAGGCGTTGTGCAGGTACGAGACCAGATTAGCGCGTCCCCCACCTTCTCCGACTCCTACCCTCTTGTGGGTGCCCCAGCCGACATGGGAGGTGCCATACGATTCGGGATCATCCCACTGCTCGAGCCACCGGCCCAGCAGCTTCGCCTCGAGGCCGCCCTCGATGTTGGTGATATAGCCATTCTTCAACGTTAACTTGAATGGCTCCTGCACGAAGCGAACAAGCGGACTGATGGCGGCAGGTGGCCCCACTACGAGAGTGCCTGTAGCGCTATTCTCCCATGGCGTGGAGGAAACACAGCCGAATGCGAAGTTATCCCAGCGGCCCGGGACATCGGCGATTCCATGCTGTGTGTGCGCCGGCCGGCCCTTCTTGTTCATGAC
Organism: Ardenticatenaceae bacterium; assembly: GCA_027493995.1. Taxonomy (GTDB): domain Bacteria; phylum Chloroflexota; class Anaerolineae; order Ardenticatenales; family Ardenticatenaceae; genus DOUV01. The sequence continues at coordinate 5,310,003 of JAOSJS010000001.1, forward strand.
GAGCTCCACGTCGTTCCCAGAGATGATTCGGATCGTCTCGGCCTCCTCCATCAATCGAGCCCCGATCAGGGTTCGCTCAATCAGGTCGGGGGTCGGCCACATCGTGCGGACCTTCTCCAAAGGCAACTGGATGGTCAAGGCGCGTACGCCGTCGTGGAGCGTCTCCATGATGCCATCGGAGTGGATGCTTGGAAGCGGCTCGACACACGACGACTTGGGCAACAGGACCATATCCGCGTGCCTGAGTACCTCATAGAAAAATGGCGTTCCCGGATCCTTCAGGCGTGCTCCCTTGGCGCGCGGAGGCAGCACAATGTGAAACGCTTGCGTTTCTAGACGGCTCAGCGCCTCGCGGTAGGCTCGCAGGTCATCCTGGTTGTACTCATGGGTCGTGACAATAACGACCTTCTCCCCGGCTTCGACCTTGTTCAGCTTCAGCATCTCTTCGATGAGAACCGATTTCTCGGCCATGTCCATCGCCATGGTGCTCTCGCCTCCTATTCAGGTGTTCGTCCCTGGGCTCTGGATTGATCAGGCATTGCGTCGTGACGAGCCGGCATACACAGTACACACAACGTAAAACGATGACGGTTTAGAATGGCCGGTCAGGGTCACTCGTTGCCAGGCCAAACTGCACTGCCGTGGCGAGCAAGCCCACCAAGGCGACTGAAGCCTGGCCCGGCACGCCGTCGACCGAGAAGGTTGCCTTGCCAGTCCCGCCATCGCGGCAATCGACCTCGACAGCAATTTCCAGAAGCTCCCGCTCCTTTTCCGGGGTATGCGCGAGAGATTCGTCTCCCGCCAGGATCGCCAATGCGGCGGCAGTCCCATAGGCCCCCCAGTTCGACGTGCCTGCCGGGAAGAGGTAGGTCGTCGCGACCCGGCTGACGTTTCCTTGCCCGCACGGGCACTGGCACTTCTTCCCGTACGGGGTGACCTCGCGCGCCTGATTGTAGATCTTGCCAAAGCCAATCTCGTTTCCAAACTCCCCAAAGCCGATCGTGAGCTTGCCCTCAGCGTTCATGCGATCGACGAGCCCATCAATGTTTGCACGCGTACCGTCACGGGAGTTGCCGTTGGCCGAGTGCATCACACCGACGCTGTTGCCGCCCGCCTTCTCGACCATGATCGCCACGTCCAGCCCTTGACCCGTCCCGGCGTGCCGGTCCTGCCGGTTCTTCTCCAGTCCAATCAGCTCGCAGACGTCGCCGTAGCTCGCCATCCCGCGCTCCATCATCGGGAAGACCTCTCGCTCGGTGAAATAGATCACCTGGTGCCCTCGCTGGCGAAGGGCATGTCCGAGGACCAGGGAGCCAAGCGGTCCATCGTTCTCTCCCCGGGGTAAGTGGTCTGGCACGACGGCACCTGTGAAAATCCCGATCTTCGAGGGTGGGAGGGCCAGGAGCGCCTGTCCGACGTCGTAGGAAATGGGGTTTTCGCCTCTGGCCAAGTTGTAATGCTTGCGGACGACTCCTCCCAGCTTGAGGTGCAGCCCACTGCGCCGTCGAAAGCTCAGCGTCACGATCTGATCAACGTTCTCGCAACTAAGAATCATGTTCCCTCCAATCAGTTGGGCCGAGGGAGACGCTCGGGTGGCACCGCGCTGCAGCTCCCGATACCCTCGTTACTACGGGGGCATGCATCGACCTGTAAACTGTGCACGGTGCGACGCATGAAGCCATCAGACAAACCGGAGAGGCCCGCGACTATTCTTGATTGCGGCGATGGCGCCGAGGCAAGCCAGATAGCTGGTCCGCGGATTGTCCGGATGAGGGGAACTCCGGAGGGTGAGCTGCAGCTCACCAAAAGCGCCCCTCGCCCGCAACGAATGGGTCGTCCGTGGGACGTTGGGATCGGCCACGATGCGAATCCGGGTACGTTCAAAGCCAAGACCGGCAAGACTGACAGCCGCACCGATATTGATCGATTCTGGAAAGGCGTTACAGGCTTGGGCTGCGGGTCCATCAAAGACGGTCACGGGCCCCTGTATACCCTCGAGACTGATGCCGTGTTCGATCAAGTAGGGTGCGCCTCTCAGAGCCGCCGGTCGCTTGGTGCTGGTAAGGATGAGCTCGTCGACTTCTCCGGCGGCGCAGCCAGAGCGAAGGACGTCGAGGGCGCCAATGGCACCCGAGGGGATAAGGAGGCCCCCGCCTTTCCGGTTTGCCTCTTGGACGAGATCGGCGAGGAAGTCCGGATCGGCCAAGGCGCCGACGCTCATTGGGAGAACGTCAATGCCGGCAGCCAACAGGGACCTGGCGTATGCCTTGAGGGCTGGTTGACCAGCCGCCTCAACGACCATGTCCGGCGCGAGCTCAATCAGCTCCTCGATGGTGTGGGCGAAGTGGGTTCCCAGGAGACGCTGCGCTCGATCTATAACCTCATTCGAGGAAAGGCTAAGTATGCCAACCAGGCGAACGTTCGGGACTTCCTCCTCGAGGATGGCATTCACGACAGCGCTCCCGATAGCGCCACACCCAATCAGCCCAAGCTTGATCATGGAACCCTTCCTTCCCGTATCCGATTTCCGCATCCGAGGGTGGCTCTCCAACCTGGATCCGATTGTAACAGTAGATGACAGACGAAGGCTTTTCAAACCTACGCGTGCAGCGGCCGGAGCCTCGCCCGCAACGCCCACGACTGCTCGAGATCGATCGTGCCATCCGGGCGGCAGACCACGGCGTAGATCTCCTCGGCCTGCTGGCGGGAGATGTAACCTTCGTCGAGATCCTCCTGGACGAGCTCAAGCGGGCGTTGGCTGGGAGGGCCATAGCCGCCCCCAACCCCCGTCTGGAGGCTGATGATGGCGCCCGCGGCGACGGGATAGTCGGTGACTTTGGAGGGCAGGCGGATCTGACCCTGGCGACTCTTGATGATGACCTGGTTGTGTTTGGCCGGGAGACCGCCCAGGATGCCCTGGGGCGGGAAGAGCTGCCGTTCCAGCGCGGCATTGAGCCGCACGTCCACCAGGCAGAGGTAGTCCTTCTCGATGCCCAGGCCACCGCGGAAGCGACCGGGACCGCCGGAGTCCTGGCGCAGGCGGTTCTGGACGACCCGCAGAGGGACCCTGGCTTCGAGAACCTCGGCGGAGATGACGACGGTGTCGTGGCCCTTGATGCCCGACTCACCGTCGCCATGGGCGCTGGCGCCCATGCCGCCCCCTTCCGTGTCGGGGAAGGTGAAATAGCGCCCCTGCTGGTCGTGCCCCTTCATGTGCGCAGGCGTGCACTTGCCGTAGTCGTGGGCATTGACCAATTCCGGCATGGCTGGTGCCAGCGCGCTCTTGACCACGTCGAGCAAGGTCTCGAGCGCCGCGAAGCCGAGCATCGTCGAGCAAGGCTTCTGGGCGTCGAAGATGGAGTCTGGGGGGATGGCGACCTTGAGCCGCCAGAAGTGACCCTCGTTGGCCGGCTCGTTGGGAGTGGTCAGGATCTTGAAGATCAGCCGGCAGAAAGAGGTCGTCGTGTTGCGGTTGTTGTTGAAGGGGCCCTTGCAGCGCGGATGGGAGCCGGTCAAGTCAACCAGCATCTGCTCAGGACTAACAGTCACCCTGGCCTTGACCCGCAGGGGCACGTCCAGCTCCACCGCATCGTTGTCCACCCAGCCCTCGGCCAGGTACTCCCCCGGCCGAATGGTCTTGAGCTTCTCGAGCGCCAACTGGTCGCCATTGCGAAAGATCTGCTGGACACTGGCGCGGAAGACCGCTGGCCCATAGCGGGCGATGAGCTCCATCAGGCGCCGCGCTCCGATCTCGCAGGCCCCCCGCTGGGCTCGCAGGTCGCCCACCACCGCCTCGGGCAGCCGGCTGTTCTCCCGGATGATCCGCAGCACCTCCTCGTTCAGCACCCCACGGTCGTACAATCGGATCGACTTCAGGATCAGCCCCTCTTGATAGACTTCGGTTGAGTTGGTTGCCCCCGAGCCGGAGCTTCCACCCAGGTCTTGCCAGTGAGCACGGGCGCCGGCGAAGCCGACGAGGGCACCCTCCCAGAAGACCGGCTTGATCACGTTTACATCCCAGATGTGAAAAGTGTTGGCGTAGGGATCGTTGGTCAGGTAAATGTCCCCCTCGGCGAAGCGCTCGAAGCCGCCGATGTCGGCCGCGATCGAGTGGATCGCGCTGGGGATGTCGCACAGGAAGGCCGGCAAGCCTGGCGCCTGGGCCACCGTCTCGGCTTTCTCGTTGAACAGCGCCACACTGAAGTCGTGCATCTCGTTGATGATGAAGTTGTAGGAGCTCTGCCGAAGGGCAGTCTTCATCTCATTGGCCGCCGCCAACAACGCGTGCCAGATCACTTCCACCGTCACGGGATCCACGCTGGCCACCATCGCTCAGCCTTCCGTAGAGGGGAGATCTATAATCAGGTTGCCATCGCCGTCGACCTGCAGGATGGCGCTGGGTGGAACCAGGACGGTAGAGCTGGGCTCGTTGATGATCGCCGGTCCCTCGATCCGGCAGCCCGGGAACAGCGCCGACCGCTCGAAGACCGGGGTTCGCCGGATGCCCGACTCGAAGGTGACGTCGCGGAAGCTCACGGCCGTGAGCTCAAGCATTTTCGCGTCCGTAGGGAGCTTGTAGAACGGCGGTTTCTCGAGCCTGGCATTCAGCTCCAGCCGGGTCGCGACGAACTCGGCCGAGTCTTCAGGGCTGGAGTGTCCATACTGGCTCTCGTGGAGGGAATGAAAATCGGCGAGCAGCTTTGCGAGAGCCGTGGTGTCGATCTTCTCTGCCTCAAAGGGCACGGTCAGGCTGTGCTCCTGGCCCTTGTACCGGGCGTCTACCCCCCACCGGAGCTGGCGGGGACTCTGGTTCGCGCCGTGCCGGGCCATGATCTCTTGCCCCTGCTCTTCCATCTCCTGAAACGCTTGTCGGAGGGTGGGCAGGCAGCTCGGGTCGCCGGGCAGGTCAATGGTGCGCACCAGGTCGTGGCGAAGATCGGTACTCAACATACCCCAGGCGGAGAAATTGCCAGGGGCTCGCGGCACGAGCACACGTGGGATTCCCAGCAGGGAGGCTATCGAAGCCGCGTGCAGAGGGCCAGCTCCGCCAAAAGCGACGAGGACGAATTCCCGCGGATCTAATCCCTTCTCGAGGGTCAGGCCGCGAATCGCGTAGGCCATCTTCACGTCGGCGATCCGGTTGATAGCGAGGGCCGCTTCCTCCACTCCCATCCCCAACTTTTGCCCGACGTGCTCCGCGATGGCTGTACTCGCAGCCTCACGATCCAGGAACAGGTCGTCGGCCAGGGGCGTCTCGGAGTCGAGCCGTCCCAAGATGAGATTGGCGTCGGTAACCGTCGCCTCGGTGCCGCCCTGTCTGTAACAGGCCGGTCCTGGGCTGGCTCCGGCGCTCGCCGGCCCCACCCGGAGGGAGGTAAACCCCTTAACGGTAGCGATGGACCCGCCCCTGCCCCAATCGAGTCAACATTGACGACGGGAGTCATCAAGGGGTACCCCTCCACCAGGGCCATCTGCGACATCTGAGGTTTCCCGTCCAGCACCACCGAGATGTCGCTGCTCGTTCCGCCCATATCGAAGCCGATCAGCCGGGCGGCGCCGAGGCGAGTACCGAGCGCCGAGAGGGCAACGCTCCCTCCCACCGGGCCCGAGAGGAGCGTGTGCACCGGTATCGCCCTGGCATTCTCCAGCGTCATGACCCCGCCGTTGGAGCGCATGACCAGGAAGGTCCCGCGAAAACCGCGCGCCGCCAGCTCACGCTCCAATCGGGTCAGATACTTCTCCATTGGCGCCGCGATGTAGGCATTGAGAACTGTAGTACTGGAGCGCTCGTACTCGCGGCGCTGCCTGGCGATCAAATGTGATACACTCACGTGGATCTCTGGGCATTCCTCGCGGACCATCTCGAAAATCGCTTGCTCATTCTCTGGATTGGCGTAGGAGTTAATCGTGCAGATGGCAACCGCCTCAATCCCCCTGTCGACGAGCTGCCCGACCGCGGCGCGGACCTCCTCCGGATCGACTCCTTTGAGAACTCGACCCTGGCCGTCCACGCGTTCGTCGATGCCGATCCGGTCCCGCCGCCGGACGAGCGGCACGGGCTTCCGGTAGAACAGGTTATACATCTCCGGCTTGTTCATCCATTGGATCTGCAACACGTCCTCGAAGCCATGGGTCGTGAGCAGCCCAGTCCTGGCACCCCTCCGTTGGATAAGGGCGTTTACGCCGATCGTAGTACCGTGCACGATATAGCGTACGTGCCGGAGATCAATCTCCAGCCTGACTAAGCCGTTAACGACCCCGACCGAAAAGTCGGAGGGGGTGGAGAGGGTCTTGAGCGTGACAACGCCACCATCCGATTCCCTGAGGAGTACGAAATCGGTAAAGGTTCCTCCTGTATCGATGCCAATGCGGTACGTTTGCTCTGACGCGAGTCCATCATGGGTCAGCATGCGGGCACTCCTGAACCTCCTGCTCTACGTGGCCACCCACTCGACCAGAGCAATCCCATCTTGATAATTTTTGAAGTGAAGGTGAGGCGTGGGGGTGTTCCGTCCCAACATGAGCAGCTCTACGAGCCGGATTTGCCCCTGCAGTCGTTGCTCAGTAGGAGACCATTCGACGAAAACGGGGATCAGGCGAGTGCTCTGCCCTCTGGGTCAGCGAACCAGGTCGTGGCCGCCAGGTGGGTAAGCACTCGCTCTTTGGCCGCTGACAGGTGATCGGCCACAGCATGCTCGATCTGGTTCAAGTCACGACGTTCAAGTGCTCGCAGAATGGCCTTCTGCTCTTCGAAGGACGCACGCACATGACGGCCCGGCTCTGAGCCCGTGAGAGCACGGATGCGGTGCATCCGTTCGTCAAGCAACGCCAACCCCTCGCGCAGGATGAGATTGGGACAGTGATCGATCAGCTTCTGATGAACAGCACGGTGCATCTGGAAGAATAGTTCGTAGCGGCCCACAGCGATTTCCGCCTCGATTTCCTCCAGTGGTTCTAACAGGTCGGCGATCGCCGCATCATCGGCGCGCTCCGCAAACAAGCGCGCCGCGTGTGGTTCCAACAAGAGGCGCATCTCGTAGATATCCTCTACGCCACGAGGCGAAAGCGGCCTGACGATCAGGCCACGCCCATCAGCCGGCATCAGCCATCCCTCTTGTTCAAGGCGGATGAGCGCCTCACGGACCGGGGTGCGGCTGATCTGCAACCTTTGCGCTAGCTGCGGCTCGTGAACTGTTTGAGCGGGTGCCAGAGTCCCGTTGAGGATCGACTGCTTAATGCGCTCGTAAGCGATTGAGGCAAGTGGGGCAGATTTCTGAATTGGCTGCATATCAGGTACTCGCCTCTGAAACTCGTTTTCCACCTATTGCAAAGCCGGGTGTTGGCCGAGAGGCTGAACCTCTCGCCCCCCTTCTACCCCTTGTCAAGGAAAGGACTCTCACTCTATCGTTACCCGCTTTAACTGTACACTGTGTACGTATACAGTGTACAGAACAGACTATCAGAACTGGAAGACGATGTCAATACCCGACATGGAAATAGGCGGGCAATCGCCCAGAGGCCACTCCCGACGAAGATCGTCAGGATGACGACCTTTAAAACGGTGACGATATTGCCGGCCAGGCCCGTTTCCGACACCCCACGAAAGTTGATGAGCAGAAAGAGGACGATGATGCCCACGGCAAAGGCCTTGTGCAATAGCTCGCCCCCCAAGCCACCGTAGGAGATATTGAGAACCTCGAAGACGAGTCCCAGATAGGCGCCGAAGCCTAAGGCGTAGAGGCTGCCGGCCACGGCGTGAGCGAACCAACTCATCCAGCCAGCCTGAAAGGCGTTTGGCCCGGGGAGTCCCTCCTTCACCCATAAGTACCCACCACCGGCCTCAGGAATAGCTGATCCCAATTCCGCGTAGGCCATCGCAGTGAAGACGGTAATGATCCCGTTGAGAGCAAAGGAGAGGATCAAGGCCGGGCCGGCAGCACCAGCGGCGATGCCGGTCAAGACGAAGATGCCGGCCCCGATCATAGCACCGACCCCAATCATCGTGATGTCAAATAGAGATAAATCGCGACTCAATTCAGTGTGGACGTGAGCCATCGGAACGAGCACCGCTCCTTTCACATGCATGAATGACAGCTTGCCAGCGATCCGAGCGCTGGGCTTCCACCCTATGCAGGGACGAAGTCCGCAATCAGCTGCGAGATCACATCGAGGGTAACATCCGCCTCACGTAGTTGTAAGGTTCACGCGATGGAGCCTCTGGGCTGTCGAGAATAGAGATGGGGTAGCTTCTCAAGAATCTTGGGGGAAGGGGGCTGGCCCGCGGTGCCGCTCCACACAAACCCCGCTCCGCCTCCACTCGCTGACACGTTACGAAAGCAGGTTTGCGAGGCCGGTCAGACTTCGGAAGTCTCCGATCGCACGTCCCGGCGACGATGTGACCAGCGTTCTAGTATAGTGGAAAGAACGGCAAGCGGGGATCAAGAACAGAGGTCAAGGGATCAAGAAACCATCAAGAGGGGGGAGTCACACGAGGTGGGGGCGTAGGGTCGCGTTGGTGCGACGTATTCACTGGCATGGCACAGGTGGGAAGCGGGAACGATGCGCGTAGACGTTGGCCTCAGGCCGGAATGCGGAGACGGTAGCCGACACCGGGCTCGGTGATGATGTACTGCGGGCGGGCCGGTTCCGGTTCAAGCTTGCGGCGGAGGTTGCTCACATTGACGCGTAACAGGTGGATCTCATCCTCATAGCCGGTCCCCCACACCTGGCGCAGCAGTTGCCGGTGGGTCAGCACTTTGCCCGCCTGCGTCACGAGCACGCGCAGAAGGTCGTATTCAGCCGGGGTCAGCTGCACCTCTGACCCGGCCATCGTGACCAGGTGGTGGCCCAGATCAACCAGCAGATTCCTGTTCGTAAACACTGGCTCGGTGGCGGGCCGGGTCACTCGTCTCAGCGCCACACGGATGCGTGCCAGCAACTCCCCAACGCCAAAGGGCTTCGTCAGATAGTCATCCGCCCCGGCATCCAGGGCCGCAATCTTGTCCTCCTCGTGTTCACGGACCGACAGGATGATAATGGGCACCTGGGACCACTCGCGAACGCGCTGCGTGACCTCGACGCCATCCATATCGGGCAGCCCGAGGTCGAGGATGATCACATCGGGGCGATTCGCGCTGACGGTGGACAGGGCCTCGCGCCCGTTGGTGGCTTCGAAGACGGTATAGCCATTAACGGTGAGAGAGGCACGCAGGAAGCACCGAATGGAGCGCTCGTCGTCAACGACCAACACGCGGGACATGGTCTCGTTCATGTGCTCACCTCTATAGACATTTCACCCCCTTGCCGATTCGGGAAACTGTGTTCAGGACGCTCATGCGGGTTCTGAACCTATTCGTCCACAAGCCGATACCCTACTCCCTGTTCCGTGTGCAGGTATCGCGGTCGCGCCGGATCAGGTTCCAACTTATGACGCAACTGACCCATATAGATACGCAGGTAGTGCTTTTCCGTGGTGTACGCCGGCCCCCATACTTCGCGGAGTAACTGCCGATGGGTCAGCACCTTGCCAGCGTGACGGACGAGCACTGCGAGCAGGTTATATTCTGTGGGAGTGAGATGCACCTCCTCACCATCGACAAAAACCTGGCGATGAGCGAGCGCTACGCGTAGCGCGCCAACCTCGAAGACAGGTGGCGCAGCCTCAGAGGTCGCGCGCTCGGCGTGACGGAGCGCGACGCGGAGACGCGCCGCAAGTTCACCGACCCCAAACGGCTTCGTTAGATAATCGTCCGCGCCGATGTCAAGTGCCGCGACCTTGTCTTGTTCCTGGCCCCGCGCAGAAAGCACGACAACCGGCGTCTGCGTCCATTCACGCAATCGCCGCAGGACCTCCAAACCGTCCATATCGGGTAGACCAAGATCAAGAATGATGAGGTCGGGTAACTGGCGGGCAGCCTCGTCGAGTCCGCCCTGGCCAGTCACCGTCTCGATCAATCGGTAGCCGTGTGCTGTCAGGGTAGCACGCAAAAAGCGTCGAATCTGGGCTTCGTCCTCGATCAACAATACCAATTGCCCGTTCCCCGCCATCGTGCGCTCTCATTCCACAGGTAATTCGGTCTCCAGCGTCGGAGGGGGGCCGCCGAGTGGCAGAAGAAAGCGGAGTAGCGCCCCGCCGCCGCTACGTTGCTCGGCCCAAATTCTCCCACCGTGGGCTTCCACTATTGCACGCGCAATCGCGAGCCCGAGACCGACGCCGCGCTGCGTGTCCGCCTCGTTTGTCCGATAGAATTTGGCAAAAATCCGTTCTTCGTCGCCCGGCGGTACACCCGGGCCGCGATCGGCGACCCCCACGATCACCGCATCATCGGCGAGCGAGGCGCTGACCTCGATCGGCGTGGCGGGCGGCGAGTATTTGACCGAGTTCTCCAGGAGGTTTATCAGAACCTGCTCGATGAGAACACTATCGAATGGGACAAGTGGCAACTCCTCCGGGAGTTGCGTCATCACGGGGTGATCGTGCAACGCCGAATCGAGGTGCGTCAGTGCAGAGCCGATTGTCTCTTCCAGGGAGTGCCATTCTTTCTGAACAACGACGGCCCCTGATTCCAGGCGCGTCATATCAAGCAAATTGGCAACCAGCCGGTTCAAGCGCACAGCTTCTTCGTGAATTGCGAGGAGCAACTCGTGCTGCGTTTCCTCTGAGAGCGATGCGCCATTCTCTAACAGGGCACTGGCGCTGCCGGTGATGGTGGCAAGTGGCGTACGGAGATCGTGAGAGACCGAGCTGAGCAATGAACTCCGCAACCGTTCGGTTTCAATCTGGACACGTGTCCATTGCGCTTCCTCAGCAAGAGTTGCACGTTCGACGGCGACGGCGGTTTGACTCGCGAAGGTTTCGAGAAGGTGAAATTGTTCGGGGAGCAACACCTGCTGAATGTTTTGCGGGCGCAGGCCGAGTACGCCGATGGTACCATGTGCCGCAGTGAGAGGAAGATAGAGTCCTTCAGCACCGGGGAGGGTGTTCGTACCAAGACCAGCGATTTGTCCGTGCTCGTAGACCCATTGGGCGACGCCCTGTTCATCGGCATCGAGCGGAAACGCGGACGGTTTCTCTGTGTGTACGGTGAGTCGCCCTGAGGCGTCTGGGAGCAGCGCTGCGACGTGGCTCTCAAAGACTTCCGCGATCTGACGCACGGCGGTCTTGAGAAGATTTTCCAGACCGCGAGTGCTGGCGAGCTCGCGGCTTAGCGTGTACAGCGCGGAGGTGCGCCGTTCGCGGCGGCGGGCGGCATGCGCCTGCTGTTGGAGGCGTACCGTCAGGGTGCTGATCAGGAGCGCCACGACGAGCATCACCGCAAAGGTCACGAGATACTGGGTATCAGCAACGGCGAAGGTCAGATAGGGCGGTACGAAGAAGAAGTCGAAGGCCGCCACGCTGAGGACAGAAGCAAGAATCGAAGGCCCACGCCTGCCCTGCGCCGCGATAAAGACCACGGCGAGCAGGTAGATCATGAGGAGGGTGGAAAGCTCCAGAAATGAGAAGAGCAGCAGACGCGCCACGACCGTGACGGCAGCGACGACGAGTGCGGCCACCGCGTATGACGACCAGTTGCTGGTCCGTTCGAGCATCCGTCGCGGCAATAAGCGTTCTTCCTCCTGATCGCCGCTGATGACGTAAACGTCCATATCCCCACTCCGACGCACCAGTTCGTCGAGGAGTGAGCCGAACAAGACGTCGCGCCAGCGCGGGTGGGTTGGCTTGCCGGCGATGATCTTGGTCACATTGCGCCGACGGGCGTAGGTGAGGATCTCTTCGGCCACGTCATGGCCGCTGAGCGTGACCACCTCGGCCCCCAGTTGTTCTGCGAGACGAAGTGTCTGCACGACCCGCTCACGATCAGCCTCTGGGAAGTGCAGGTGCGACGGGGTCTCGACGTAGACGACCAGCCAGTCCGCACGCAGGCCGGCCGCCATCCGCCGGGCAGCGCGAACCAATCGCGCCGAGAGCGGGCTTGGGCTGACACAGACCAGGAGGCGCTCGCCCGCGGGCCAGGTGCGCGTGATAGCATGATCACGCATGTAGGCCTGCATCTGTGCATCGACCCGGTCCGCCGTCTGCCGGAGCGCCATCTCGCGAAGCGCGATCAGGTTGCCCTTGCGGAAGAAGTTGCGCGCCGCGCGCTCGGCCTGATGCGGCACATAGACCTTGCCCTCCCGCAGTCTCTGAAGGAGATCGTCGGGCGGTAAGTCAATTAACTCGACTTCGTCGACTCGCTCCAGAATCGAGTCAGGGATTGTCTCGCGGACGATCACCCCAGTAATCTGGGCGACGGAATCGTTCAAGCTCTCAAGATGTTGAACGTTCACCGTCGAATAGACGTCAATCCCGGCTTCCAGCAGTTCTTCCACGTCCTGCCAGCGCTTGGCATGCCGCGAACCGGGAGCATTGGTATGTGCCAACTCGTCCACCAGGATGAGTGCCGGATGCCGCGCGAGGGCGGCATCCAGGTCGAACTCGTACAGGACCGTACCGCGGTAGGGCATCGGGCGGCGCGGAATTGTCTCCAGTCCTTCCAGGAGCGCTTCGGTCTCGGCGCGGCCGTGGGTGTCCACCCAACCGACGACAACATCAGTCCCGTCGAGACAGCGCTCATGGGCCGCTTCGAGCATGGCGTAGGTCTTTCCAACCCCTGCCGATGCACCAAAGAAGATCTTGAGTTTGCCGTGTCGCCGCCGTGCCTCTTCCGCTTGCACGCGGGCCAGCAGCTCATCCGGATCCGGCCGGTTGCTGTCCATCATGTGCTTCCGAACGTTTCGATCAGGCGGATCGCTCATACTTGACCGAACCAGGCGTGGGCCTTCTCGTCCGATCAACGATCAAGCGCATCGAGCGCAATATTGAGGGGCAAGACATTGACGCGCGGCTCGCCGAGCAAGCCGAACCAGCGTCCCTCGGTATGTTCCGCAACCAGCACGCGTACCGCCGCCTCATCCAGACCACGCGCCCGGGCGACGCGAGCCACCTGATACGCCGCGGCCGCCGGGCTGATGTGCGGATCGAGCCCGCTTCCCGACGCGGTGACCAGGTCGACGGGAATCGGTGCCTGGTTGCCCGGGTCGGCCGCGCGGAGTGCCGCTCCGCGCGCCCGTACCGCCTCAAGCAGCGCCGGACTCGTCGGCGCCAGATTCGACCCCGAGGACACGGCTGCATTGTACGGAAACGGCGACGTGGCCGAAGGACGGGGCCAGAAATAGCCCGGCTCGTCGAAGGGCTGGCCGATCAGTTCCGAGCCGATCACCTGGCCGTCCACAGTAATCAGGCTCCCGTTCGCCTGAGCCGGAAAGAGCGCTTGAGCAAGCCCGGTCACAGCCAGGGGATAGACAAGCCCCAGAAGAATCGTCAGCGTTATCAGGGCGGCGACGGCCGCGCGCAGTTGCTCTGCTATCACTATTCTACCTCTTCTCGCTCATCACCTGTGAGAACCGTCGCGCGGTAGTGCGCTTGTGTTGCTGTCTGAGGCGGCGCGAGAGGCGATAAACTCTGCTCGTCCCCCCTGGTTGGTTGCTCTTGCTGTTCCAGCGCTTCGCTGTTGGCGAAGACCCAAAGGCCCATCAGTCCGTAGATCGCAAGAACAAGCAGTACTTGTACGACCTGTCGCAAGCCCGGGGAGAGAGGCCAGCGGTGTTGCCAGAAAAGCAGACCAATGCCCGCGACGACAATCAGGTCAAGCACCCACCATGTTGGTCTGTTCTGCTTTTTCATCTCTGGGTCGCTTTCTCGCGAAGCCCGCTATTCCTGGTCGCCTGGCAGGCATGCGTCGCTGTTCGGGTCCTTCTGGCACAGCCCTGCGGACCCGATCACTGGCTCAATCGGCATCGCCGCCAGTTTGCCCTGATTCACACGAGCCGTAGCGCAGCGAGGATCATGTCAATGAGCTTGATGCCGATGAACGGCGCGAGTAACCCACCCAACCCGTACAGCAACAGGTTGTCACGCAGCAGCGCCGCGGCACCGACCGGGCGGTAGCGGACTCCCCGCAGCGCCAATGGGATCAAGACGATAATGATCAGCGCGTTAAAGATCACTGCTGAAAGAATCGCACTCTGGGGTGTCGCCAAGCCCATGATGTTTAGGGCGTTGAGCGCCGGGTAGGTCGTTGCGAAGGCCGCCGGGATGATGGCGAAGTATTTTGCCACATCGTTGGCGATGCTGAAGGTGGTCAGCGCGCCGCGTGTCATGAGCAACTGTTTGCCGATCTCGACAACCTCAATCAACTTGGTTGGATTCGAATCGAGATCGACCATGTTGCCGGCCTCTTTGGCCGCCTGCGTTCCTGTATTCATCGCGACCGCCACATCGGCCTGCGCCAGCGCCGGAGCATCGTTGGTTCCGTCGCCGGTCATCGCTACCAGCCGGCCCCCGCTCTGGTACTCGCGGATCAGGGTGAGCTTCGCCTCCGGTGTTGCCTGTGCCAGGAAGTCGTCGACCCCGGCCTCGGCAGCAATGGCGGCAGCCGTGAGGGGATTGTCGCCGGTAATCATGACCGTCTTGATCCCCATGCGGCGCAGCTCGGCAAAGCGCTCGCGCATCCCGCCCTTGACGATGTCTTTCAGATGGATGACGCCCAATACCTTTGGGCCCTCGGCTACAACGAGAGGCGTCCCCCCCTGTTTCGCGATTTCCTCGACGGTGCTCAATACGTTGGAAGGAAGAGTTCCTCCCAGGTCCGAGACGTAGGCTTCGATCGCATCGACCGCGCCCTTCCGAATCTCTCGACCGTTCAGATTCACACCACTCATGCGCGTTTGGGCACGAAACGGAACAAAGTGCGCCTTGAGGGCGTGGATGTCGCGCTCTCGCAGACCGTACTGCTCCTTGGCCAAGACGACGATACTCCGCCCTTCCGGCGTTTCATCGGCTAGCGACGCGAGTTGCGCCGCGTCCGCAAGGCGGCCCGCATCGGTACCATCAGACGGGATAAAATCAGTCGCCTGGCGGTTGCCGAGGGTGATCGTCCCCGTCTTGTCGAGCAAGAGGACATCGACGTCCCCCGCTGCCTCGACGGCGCGCCCCGACATCGCGATGACGTTCGCCTGAATCATGCGGTCCATGCCGGCGATGCCGATGGCCGAGAGCAGCCCGCCGATGGTCGTCGGGATCAGGCAGACCAGGAGGGCCACCAGAACCGTGACGGTGATCGGTGTTCCACCCGAGGCCGACACGCTGTAGAGCGAAAACGGCAGCAACGTGACCGTCACCAGCAGGAAGATGATCGTCAGGGCGGCGAGCAGAATATTGAGCGCGATCTCGTTCGGCGTCTTCTGGCGCTTCGCGCCCTCGACCATCGAAATCATGCGATCGAGGAAGGTCTCGCCGGGATTGGCGCTGATCTGAACCACCAACCAGTCGGACAAGACGCGCGTGCTGCCGGTGACGGCGCTGCGGTCTCCCCCGCTCTCACGGATGACGGGCGCGCTCTCGCCGGTGATGGCACTTTCGTCCACTGAGGCCACACCTTCAATCACTTCGCCATCACCGGGAATGTAGTCGCCGGCCTCCACCAACACGATGTCTCCCTTCCGCAGCGCGCTGGCCGGCACGATCTCGTAACGCGCGTTTCGCTCGGGCTGGCTCAGTTTCCTGGCGATGATGTCCCGCCGCGCTGCGCGGAGCGTCTCTGCCTGTGCCTTGCCGCGTCCCTCAGCCATCGCCTCGGCGAAATTGGCGAACAGGACGGTGAACCAGAGCCAGAGCGTGATGGCGAGGATGAAGCCGACGGGTGCTTCGCCCGCGCCCAACAGCGCCTGCCCAAACAGGAGCGTGGTCAGAAGGCTGCCGACCTCGACGACGAACATCACCGGATTTCGTACCTGGTGGCGTGGATCGA
Source organism: Ardenticatenaceae bacterium (assembly GCA_027493995.1). GTDB lineage: Bacteria > Chloroflexota > Anaerolineae > Ardenticatenales > Ardenticatenaceae > DOUV01. The sequence goes on from JAOSJS010000001.1 coordinate 5,325,851, forward strand.
GCTTGCGGAATGCATCAACAACTGCCCGCCGCACAATTGGCGGATCGAACAATCGCCGGCCCTTTGTTGTCGTTGCCATACTTCACATACCGTACAAGATGAGGTGCTCCACAATCGGGCCGAGCGCGAGCGCTGGAATAAAGGTCAGCGCGCCCACGACAGTGACGATGCCGATCAACAGCGTGATGAAGAGGGGCGTATGCGTCGGCAAGGTGCCTGGCCCGACCGGTACGACTGTCTTCCGGGCCAGCGAGCCGGCAATCGCCAGGGTTGGGATGGCGAGCCAGTAACGTGCGAAGAGCATTGCCAGGCCGCCAGTCAGGTTATAGAGTGGGGTGTTTGCTTCCAGGCCAGCGAACGCGCTGCCGTTGTTGTTGCCTTGAGACGAAAAGGCGTACAGGACCTCACTGAACCCATGCGGCCCCACATCCTGGATCGCTGCCCGTCCGCTCTTGGTCATAAGTGCGAGCGCTGTGAAGATCAAGACGGTGATCGGCGGAATCAGGATAATGAGGGAGGCCATCTTCATCTCGTAGGCCTCGATTTTCTTGCCGAGATACTCGGGCGTGCGGCCTACCATCAAGCCGGCGACGAAGACCGAGATGATGGCGAAGACCAGCATGCCGTAGAGCCCCGAACCAACGCCGCCGAAGATCACCTCGCCCAGTTGTATCAGAAACATCGGTACGAGCCCGCCCAACGGTGTGTAAGAATCGTGCATCGAGTTGACGGAACCGTTCGACGCAGCGGTCGTCGCCGTCGCCCAGAGCGCCGAATTGGCAATGCCGAACCGAACTTCTTTCCCTTCCATGTTGCCGCCGGCCTGGAATGCGCTCGCGTCCTGGCTCACGCCGAGAGGTGTGAACAATGGGTTGCCCGCCTGCTCGGCCGACACGGAGACAGCGAGCAACGCGACAAACACAATCGTCATCGCCGCCAGAATCGCCCACCCCTGCCGTGTATCACCGATCATCTTGCCAAAGGTATAGGTCAACGCCGCCGGGATCAGGAGGATCGCCAGCATCTCGAAGAAATTCGAGAGCGGTGTTGGGTTCTCGAACGGGTGCGCCGAGTTTACGTTGAAAAAGCCGCCGCCGTTGGTGCCCAACTCCTTGATCGCGATCTGCGATGCTGCCGGCCCCATCGGCAGCATCTGGGTCGTCACCGGGTTACCCGCCGAATCTGTCGTCGGTTGCAGTAACGGAACCTCCTGGTAGGCGTTGAAATTCTGCACGACGCCCTGTGAGACCTCCACAAGTGCCAACACCAAGGCGAGTGGCAGCAGGATGTAGAGCACGCTGCGCGTCAGGTCCACCCAAAAGTTCCCGACTGTCTCCCCGGAGCGTTGCCGCAGCCCGCGAATCAAAGCCACCAGGATCGCCATCCCCGTCGCGGCCGAGACGAAGTTCTGCACTGTCATCCCCATCATCTGTGTCAGGTAACTCATCGTGGTCTCGCCGCCGTACGCCTGCCAGTTCGTGTTGCTCGCGAAACTGACAGCGGTGTTGAACGCCAAATCGGGTGAAACAGCCCTGAAGCCCTGCGGATTTAACGGCAGGAGCCCCTGCAATCGTTGGAGCGCGTAGAGCGCAATGAGCCCCACTGCATTGAAGAGCAACATCGCCAGGGTGTAGACCTTCCAGGTCATACCTTCGCCTGGCCGCACCCCCCAGAGCCGATAGAAACCACGCTCAACCGGCCCCAGCAGGCGGTCCAGCCCGACTGGTTCGCTCTCGTAGACCCGTGCCATATACCACCCGAGCGGCTTCACCAGCACCAGCAAGATGGCAAGGTAGAGACCTATTTGAAAAATGCCGTTCGATGTCATTAGAACAGCTCTGGCTTCAAGAGGGCGACCAAGAGATATATCAGCAACGCCAATGCAATGAGGCCACCGACCAAGTACAGCAATGGCATATGTGCCTCCTACAATCGGTCGCTTAAACGAACGAATCCCGCTGAGAGAGCAAAAAAGAGAAGCACTATACCGAGGTAGACAATATCCATATTCGCATCCTTGTCTTTGTGGCTTGCTGACCGCTGATAAGTACATAGTAGCGCGAATCAGATAAGGGAGGCGTCAAGATCGCACTGGCAGCGGTAAAAATTGCGTAAAAATTTGCTCGTCGCAGCATTAGTGGGTCTCTCTCTTTCCTCCAAGCGCAAGATCTAGAACATCGGTCAAGGAGTCGCCGTGGATGCGTGGTCGGAGACTTCCGAAGTCTTCCGAGACTTCGGAAGTCTGACGACTTGACCGGCGCTCTAGCACCCGCGACCAGCAATAAGCCCCTGGTATCCCTTTCGGCCTTCACGGTCTGGACTTATGCCCAAGCGCCGCGCCTCTTCGCCAGTGGTGACCCAACGAAAGGAATCCGTGGCGATCGCGCTCGGGCCGCCCCGCCGCTGACTATGGTGCCCGCGAAGTCTGCCCGCCACCGAATCAACACCCGGTTGATCACCCGCAAATGGAATGATCTTCGATGAGTGATGGCTCGTTGAAGATGGGGAAAGGGAGTGCCTGGGGGTTGATGCGGACCCTGCAACGGAGAAACTGCCCGGCCAGCGTGGCCGGGCAATTGGGGAGGTAGAGCGTGCGGCAGCGCTCTTTCGGGGCGAGGTCTACCGCGGCTATATCCCGAGTAAGAAGTGCCAGTACTTCGACCTCAAGCTGCATCTACTCGTGACACGCCAGGGCGAACCCGTCGAATTCTTTCTCGCGCCCCCCGTCGTGGATGACACCGGGTTGGAGGTCTTTGACGTTGACCTGCCACCTGGCTCCGAAGTCTATGCCGACCACAGCTATACCCACGACGAGATTGAGGATCTCTCGCGCGAAGATGCTGATATTTACCTGCTCACCATGCGCAAGCGTAATTCCAGACGTCCGGTTCCGCCCCGGACGATCGATGTACAGCGTCTGTACCGCAACTTGGGTTATGTGTTACAGGAGTTACGCAGTGCTGCCAGGCCGACCAAAGTTCGTGACCCGTAGAAGCCGGATTTGGCTTGTAGTGCGCGCTTCAGCGCGCTGAAGCGCGCACTACAAGCCGATATGTCTTTCGCGGCTCAATCCACCGCGGAAGTCCCGTTTATTACAAACAGCCGATCATATCGACTTGATCGAACTGGAGCCGCTCGCACCGCTACACAGAGTGTCCCACGCATCGACCTGGATTCTGTCCGTCGCTCTAGTCTGGGACGAATTCAGCAATCAGCTGTGCGACCACATCGGGGGTAACACCCGCCTCACGTTGCAGATCGGGAGGCAGCCACTCGCCGGCGCGGTCCGCGTCCCAGAGATAGGCTATCCCTGCGACAAGGCGCACCTGCTCGATCTGTTCATTCGTGAGTCGGTTGAAGAAGGACAGTTTGCGTTCGAAGATGGTGGTGAGCGCGGCAATATCGCCTGCAGCATCGTGGTGTTGCCAGTAGTCGTAGGCCGAAATGCCAACCTCAAACCCACGGGGAAAGACCTGTTCAGCTTCAAAGGAGACGACGAATTGGACGGCGCAGCTGAAGTCCGGCCGGCGCAGCGCGTTCAGCACGCCCTGTTCCACCGTCGCGCGCCGGTGCGCTTCAGCTGTGAGGTATCGTCGCGCCAGACGGCGCCCTTGTTTTGAACAGCGCCAGATCTGCAGACTCACGGGCGCCGTCTTCACGGGGTCCATTTTCATTTGCCTGGCAGTCAAACCATCCTGGCTTGAGGAGAGAGGAAGATCGCCTTCATCTTCCATGTGCTCAAGGCCGGAGCCCGCGACCGTTCCGGTCAGCCATTCCTGCAGACTCGTAGGCACCAGGCGCTCGATAGCCCGTTGCGGCGGCTCTCCCAGGGCCACTTCCCAGGCGTCGGAGCGATGAAACTCCTCGATGGTTTGGGGCGCGAGAAAACGACTCAAAAGAAGCAGGCGTGCGGAGCGGCGACCGGTCGTTCAGGTTGGAGAATACTGCTCTGATGGTATGTTTGCCGCGGTGATAGACGCACACTCCGAGGCAAACACACGCGACAGCCACGAAAAGCAGCAATACGATTTCTACCACGGTCACGCCCCGTCCCTTGGTCTCCAAATCCGTATCCTGCCACCCTTTTTCTGGCCACCCTCTGCTACCATCACGTGGCGGTAGTGTAACTGGCGCGGCGTGAACGACCTGGCAGTCTCTTCGGCTCCATAGGGCTCGTCCTCGCGGTCCTGATCCCTTGGTTCATCGATGGGAAAAGCTGGCGCACTGATGAGGAGCCACAACGCCAGGAGACCGTAGACGAGCACGATGAGGCCGAGTTGCGCGAAGAGGTGGTGGCCTGGCGGGGCGAACAGACGGCGCTCGCGCACGAGCAACCCCAGAATGAGCAGCATGAGCATATCCAATACCAACCGGTGCGGGCTGCGATGCTTATGCACTGTCTCTTCTCCGATCTTCGTCATCCGACGGTGGAACGTCAGCGATGCTGCGCCTGGTTAGATGTGATAGGGGACGTCGATGACGACGATGTCGCGCGTGTTGCGCAAGCGGAAGCGCAGGAAGTTGGCGGTCTGGTTGTGCAGTAGATGCTCCACAAGGGAGCCCGGAACAAACTCCGGGATGACGACGGTGGTGAGTTGGCCGGGAAACTCCTCGTGGTTGACCTCCTCGATGTACGAGACGAGTGGCGTGAGAATATCTCGGAAGTCGTACGGGATAAGAACCAGGTCGACGTCGCCTGTAGTTTCAGGGAAGCGGTTCCAGCGCTTGAGGAGGCGCTCCTCGCTTTCCGCACTTGTCACGACGCTGACGGCCCGGACGTCTCGCGAGAACCGTTTGGCGTACCTGAGGGCCCTGAGAGTGCCTCGATGGACGTCGGCGATGGGGACGATGACGACGTCAGCGACATCCGACAGGTCGGCCGGGGTGAGATCGCGCGTCCGAAGGCTCTCGGCGACCTGGGCGTAGTGGCTGCGGATGGCGCGGAAGAGCAGAATCAGAAGCGGGATGGCGAGAACGATGATCCAGGCGCCCTCATGGAATTTCGTCGCGACGAGAATGATCAAGACGATGAAGGTGGTGACGGCCCCGAAGGCGTTGACCGCCCGCTTCCACCACCAGCCGCGCTCGTAGTGGATCACCGTCTCGCCAGTGTGCCGTTCCTCTCCCGCCGGGACCTGAGCCACTTTTCCCATCAGGATGACCATCCCACTCTGTGAGAGGGTGAAGCTTGTCATCACGCCCAGGGCGTAGAGCGGCAGCATGGCGATCTCATCGGCCTGGAAGACGATCACGAGCGTGGCGGCGAGCGCCGTCAGCACCAGGATGCCGTAGTTGAACACCAGCCGATCACCGCGGTTCTGCAGCCAGCGGGGGAGGAAGCCATCCCGTGCCAGGAACGAGCTGAGGCGCGGGAAGTCCTGGTAGCCGGTGTTGGCCGCCAGGAAGAGAATCAGCATGGTGAAGAGTTGCACCCAGTAGTAGAGGAGTCCGCGACCGGTCACGGTCCGCGCCATCTGAGACAGGATGCTTTCAGCCTCTTCCGGCACCAGGTTCAGGTGGGTGGCCAGAAATGAGATCCCGGTAAAGAGAGACATGGCCATGACTCCCATCACGACCATCGTCTCAGCAGCGTTTTTCGATTCGGGCGGTTTGAAGGCCTGCACGCCATTGCTGATGGCCTCGATACCTGTGAGGGCCGTCGTACCAGCGGCGAATGCTCGCAGGATGATCCAGGTAAAGGCAAAGGTTGAGAGCGGCCCGACCGATGGCTCGACCGGGTGGGCTGGCGATACCAGCGGATTGGCACCGAAGAGCCCAAGATACCGGACGAGCCCAATGACGATTACAATGAGCACGCCCCCGACGAAGGCATAGGTTGGGAAGGCGAAAATGGTGCCACTCTCGCGGACCCCACGCAGGTTGGCCCAGGTGATGAGGGCGATGGCGAGCAAAGCCAGCCACACGCGATACTCCAGGACGGCCGGGAAGGCCGAGGTGACCGCCCGCACTCCCGCCGAAACGGACACCGAGACGGTCAGCACGTAATCGGTGAGGAGCGCCGCCGCGGCCAAGAGTGACGGCAAGGTCCCAAGGTTATCTTTGGTGACCGTATAGGCACCACCGCCCTCAGGGTAGTGCAGGATCGTCTGGATGTAGCTAAAGACGACGATCAGCACCAAAAGAGCAATCGCCACCGCGATGGGCAGCGTCAAGGCCAGGGCGCCGCTGCCCAGGACGATGAGGATGCTCATGATGGCTTCGGTGGCGTAGGCGTTGCTACTGATGGGATCGGAGGCAAACACCGCGAGCGCCCGCACCTTATCGAGCCGCTCGTGAATCTCCCGGCTGGTTGGAAATGGTTCGCCGATCAACAAACGCTTGACAGTTGTAAGATTCATGCGATGGAGCCTCTGGGCTGTCGAGAATAGAGATGGGGTAGCTTCTCAAGAATCCTGGGGGAAGGGGGCTGGCCCGCGGCGCCGCTCCACGCAAACCCCACTCCGTGCTCGCTCGCCGACACGTTATGAAAGGAGACGTGCGAGGCCGGTCGGACTTCCGAAGTCTCCGATCACGCGCCCCGGCGACGACTTGACCAATGTTTTAGTATAGTGGAAAGAACGGCAGGCAGGGATCAAGAAACTGTCAAGAGGGAGGCGTCATATGAGACGGGGGCATCGTGGCGTGGGCCAGGCCTACGCGCGGGGACGATGCGCGGAGAAGTTTGCCTCAGGCCGGAATGCGTAAACGGTAGCCGACACCAGGCTCAGTGATGATGTACTGCGGGCGGGCCGGTTCCGGCTCGAGTTTGCGGCGGAGGTTACTCACGTTGACACGCAACAGGTGGACCTCATCCTCATAGCCGGTCCCCCACACCTGGCGCAGGAGTTGCTGGTGGGTCAGGACTTTGCCCGCCTGCGTCACGAGCACGCGGAGGAGGTCGTATTCGGTCGGGGTCAGTTGGACCTCCGACCCGGCCATCGTGACCAGGCGGCGGCCCAGGTCAACCACTAAGTCGCGATTCGTAACAACCGGCTCGGTGGTGGGTTGGGTGACTCGTCTCAGCGCCACACGGATGCGTGCCAGCAACTCCCCAACGCCAAAAGGCTTGGTCAGGTAGTCGTCCGCACCGGCATCCAGGGCCGCAATCTTGTCCACCTCGTGTTCGCGGACCGACAGGATGATAACGGGAATCTGCGACCATTCCCGAATGCGCTGTGTGATCTCGACGCCATCAATATCCGGCAGCCCGAGGTCGAGGATGATCACATCGGGACGGTTCGCACTGACGGCCGCGAGCGCCTCGCGACCGTTCGTCGCCTCGAAGACCGTGTAGCCGTTGACGGTCAGAGACGTGCGCAGGAAGCGCCGGATCGGGCGCTCATCGTCGACGACTAAGATGCGGGACGTTGTCTCCGTCACGCGTCCACCTCATTTTGGCCGGGTCGTAGATCTCGGAGCGGCAGGGAGAAGGTGACCTGTGTGCCGCCGCCACCGCGCTGATGCGCCCGGATCTGCCCGCCGTGGGCCTCCACGATCCCTTTGCTGATCGACAAGCCAAGCCCGGTCCCACTCATGCCCGTCCTCTGTGGCACGCGGTAGAATTTGTCAAATACCCGCTCGAGCGCCTCCGCGGGAATCCCAATCCCACGGTCGGCGACTTCGACCTCCAGAAAGGGCCCCACGACGTTGGCTCGTACTGTAATTGGTGAATCGGCCGGTGAGTACTTGAGCGCGTTGTCGAGCAGATTGACCAGGACCTGCGTGATCAGGACGAAATCCATCGGCACGAGGGGCAGGGTTGCGGGAACATCGACCTCGAGCGGCCGGGTGCGAAGCCGATCGCCAAGCTGGGAGAGGGCAACGCCGGCGAGGTCCTGCACATCGCAGGGTTTACGAACCACGCGCATGGCGCCAGCTTCCATGCGGGTCATGTCTAGCAGGTTGCCGACCAACCGATTGAGTCGCTCGGCCTCTTCGCTCGCTGTTTCGATCAGGTAGTGGCGCGTCTCCTCGGTGAGGATTGCCTCATCCTCGAGCAGACTGCTGAGGACACCGGTAATCGAGGAGAGCGGCGTCCGCAGATCGTGTGAGATTGAGTTGAGCAACGCCGTTTGGAGCTTCTCGGTCTCGTGCAGCAACTGTGCCTGGCGCGCCTGCTCGGCCAGTTGGGCTCGTTCGATCGCCAGGGCGGTCTGGCTGGCGAAGGCTCCGAGCAACGCTCGTTGCTCGCTGGTTAGTGGCTTGTCTCCATCGCCTGGATTCACCCCCAGGACGCCGACAACCCCAAGCGGGGTTTTGAGCGGGAAATAGCATGCCGCCAGCGGTCCTGTGCTGGGCGTCTGTCCGTCTACTTGTTGGTCTCGAAAGGCGCGTGTTGCTGCTTCGCGTTCCCTCTCATCCAGTTGCATCTCTCCATCGAGGACTTGCCGGACAAGGCGATCACCTTCAGGGAGGAAAAGCGTGACCTCGTGGTTGAATATCCGGTTGACATGAACTCGTACGGCCTGCATGATCGTCTCGAGATCGCCGGCCGCGGCCAGGTCGCGGCTCAACGAGTTGAGCGCAGTCGTCTGTGCTGCGCGCCGCTGGGCGAGATCAGTCTGATCACGTGCCTCGGCCACCAGCGTACTAATGATCAAGCCGACACTCAGCAGACCGGCGAAAGTGAGCAGATACTGGGCGTCGGCAACGACAAAGGTGAGACGCGGCGGCACAAAGAAAAAATTGAAGCTCAGCACGCTCAAAAAGGCAGCGACGATGGCAGGTCCGCGTCCCAAGCGTATGGCGGCGATGACGACAGCCAGCAAATAAAGCATGACCAGGTTGGTCGGGGCAATGAAGGGGCGGATCGGTTGACCAAGAAGAGAGGTGCCGGCGACCAGGGCCGCACTTTGGAGATAGCGCCGCCAGGGCCGCTGTGGTGTGACTGTGACCGGCGTAGGGAGCGGCGCTTTCCCACGCGCACTGCTGATGACGTAGAGATCGGCTGTCTGTGTCCGCCGGCTCATCTGATCGATGAGCGAGCCACGGAGGAAGTCGACCACCCGGGGGCGTAGCGGCTTCCCGACCACAATCTTCGTGATGCCGTGGTTGCGAGCATAGGTGGCGACTGCCTCAGCGATACCCCGGCCCGATAGAACCACCGCCGTTGCCCCTAGCTCTTCGGCCAACTGCAGAGTACGCCCTGCTCGTTCGCGCTCGAGCTCCGAAAGGCGCGCATGGGCGGGGGTTTCGACGTACACGGCGTGCCACTCGGCGCTCAGCTGGTGCGCCAGCCGCTCTGCCGACCGCACCAATCGCTCACTCAGAGGACTCGGGCCGACACAAACGAGCAACCGCTCTCCGGCAAGTCTCGGATTCGGAGCCGCGTCCACTTCTGTATCAGCATGCACTGGTAGATAAGCTGGTGTCATGGTGACTGGGCAAATCGCTTTCCGTGAATGGTATTTTGGTGTGGCCGTTCCACTGCCAAGGCGTTTCTTCTCCAGTTGCTTGCTCGGCTCCCTTCGTGCAGCGCGTGCTTCCCGGTAATATAGTACCCCAAAATACCTCAGCGAAGGGACAAGAGCATGAGGTGGCGCGTCAAGAAACCATCAAGACGGGTTGTCGAGCAGTGCCAGCATCTGCTCGACTCTGGCGCGCGGTTCGGGCTGCCCGTTGGCCAGGACGGTGGTGCCGGTATCTTTGCTCCACGGTGACCAGCGGCCGGAGCGGCTCGGCCGGTGTCAAGGTTTCGGCCAGCTCGCGCGCCGGGCGGCCAGGCGCGGGGGTCAGGTGTGAGGGCGTCGAGCTCGACCTCCCACTCGGCGCGGTCTGCTCGGGTGTTGTTGCTGTCATTGGTGGTGTTGGTTTATTATGTTGCGTCATTTCTGGCCATTTGCACCCCGAATTGGTCCTGCTGGGGGGCGCTTGCTGGAGGACGAGGTCCCATTATGCCGCTTATCGCGCCAACTTATGGGGCGTCCCTCCCAGTCCATCGCACCCCTCACACCAACGACGAGCCCGGGCATGCCGCGCTGACATGCCAGGAATAACAAAGGCGCCGGGTTACCGCCGGCGCCCTGCGCGGTCGTGAGCGGACTACGAGGGCTGCCCCTCAAGTTCGCCTTCCGTGGCCATCCAGCTCACGGCAGCCCCTGAACAATCCGCTCCATCTCCTCTTCGCTAAACGCACGCATTGTCATGGTGCGCACGTTGCCCTGCATCCCGGCGGCTAAGAGCTGCCGGGTCGCCGTCTCCTCGTCTGGGGCTTCGGAGACGACCACCAAGTCATACGGACCAAGCGTCCACCAAACGCCGATCCATCGCCCGCCCGCGGCCTGAGCCGCTTGGGCCGCATCGCGCGCTCGAGTGACCGTGTCCTTGACATTGCGAATGCCCTGCTCCGTAAAGTTGAGCAGCGTGATGTATGCCGGCATATTGTCACCCTCCTGGTGGGGACTGGCTTCAGCACCGCGCTGAGGCCAATGACAGCGGGGGCGGCAACGATGGGGTACAGCGAGGTGTGATGAAGGAGCAACGAGACTGGGCGAGAGGCAATCATCCCCGCACGGGTAGTATAGGACAGATTCCACCGGGGTCAAGCCCCGACCGTGCCAAAGAATCCCTTCGTGCACCCCTGAGCCTTCAACGATCGGGCTCAGCCCGTTGAAACTGGCCTTTTACCGGGGCGGCGAAGGGTTCTGCCCGATTCAACGCATGAAGTGCTATTTGTCATAGACTCTGATTACATCTCCCCGGTGACGATGCGTTTTTGAAGGCTACTCTAAGTCATAGGGGGCTGATCCTCTCTTCCCAGACGCTCCTCTTCACGACTCCCTCGGTACAGCCTTCCTCCTTTACCCTCCGAGTGTCCGAACAGGACCGGGAATACGGGGACCTCTCGAACACTCGAAAGGAGGGCAAGTCTGATGACAATCATTGCCGGCATCGTGATTGGATTGCTACTGACGATCCATGGGTTGCCCATTGGAACGTCACGACTTGGCGCGCCTATGAAGAACAGAAGAAAGGGGCTTCCATGTCCAAGATTGATACGCTCGTGCAAGACTTCCTCGCTCAGAAAAAGATCGCCGTCGTCGGCGTTTCGGACAAACGCGAGACGGGCTGCAACCTGGCCTACCGCAAATTCAAGGAGGCGGGATATGCCGTCAGCGCGGTCAACCCGCGTCTTGCGACCTTTGAAGGTGATCCGTGCTATCCGGACCTGAAGTCGATTCCCAAGAAGCCGGATGCTGTTTTTATTCTCGCCAATCCCAATGTCACCGAGCAAATCGTCCAGCAGTGTGTTGATCTCGGTATCCAGCGGGTCTGGATGCACTGTTTGATGGGCACAAAGCCCGGTTTGGCGGCGGGGATGACCAGCGTCTCACAGGAGGCGGTGCGTATGTGCCGCGAGAATGGGATCACGGTGATCCCTGGCTCGTGTCCGAATCAATTCCTGAAGCCGGATTTCGGTCACGCTATGATGCGGGTGATATTTCGCACCCTTGGTTTTCAGAGCATCAACTAGCGTGACGGCCAACAAAGCCGCAACGTGAACCAATATGCATAATCTCAGGAGATCCTGTGATGAGTAGAATCCTTGTTGCCTACGCCACCATGGCCGGTTCGACCGCCGAAGTCGCCCAGGCAGTGGGTGAGGAGATCGCCAAGAGCGGATTGCAGGTGGACGTTCTGCCTCTCAGCGAGATCAAGGACCTCGAGGCCTATGACGGCGTGGTGATTGGAGGACCCATGATCGTGGGCTGGCACTGCGCTGCTGTAAGATTCCTCAAGAAACATCGGGATGCCTTTCAGCGTATCCCTCTGGCAGTATTTGTCACGGCGATGAGCCTGACGCGGACCGGCGAAACGAGCGTGGGCGGTGTACCGGTTTACGTGGACGAAAAACTGCCCAAGCCGCCTGAAAAAGAAGGGAGCCTGAGCCTCAGAGAACGCTATGCCAGGCTCTCGAATTACCTCCAACCCATTCTCCGGGCGACCCGTCCGGTCAAACCGGTGAGCATCGGGATATTCGGCGGCCGGCTGGAATATGGTCGCTTGAAATGGTGGGCCGTGTTGTTCGCCATGTTGATCATCCGGGCTCCAGCCGGAGAGCGGCGAAATTGGCCGGCGATCCGGGCGTGGGCGGCGAGGCTCCCGGCGGCATTCCAGCTCGAGACCACGAAAGCCGATGTGCGGAAGCAGGCCACTTGACAAAGCGGCGGCCAGGTCGAAGCAAGCTCACAGCATACCCCGGCTGGTCGTCGTCGCAGCAATGCAGATCCCCGTCTGAGCGCGCTCCGAGAGCCAATCTGGCTCCGGCCGGACGTAAATCACCCGGTACAGCTTCCTGATTGGTCGCCGGGCATGTGGTTTCGCCCTCATGGTCTCGTGTCGCTTCATCCTCTGAGTATACCGCTGAGAGCACGCCCAGTCGGGCGAGAACAGCCTGGCCCTTTCCTGGCTACCCCGCCTCCGCCCGGCGGTGTTGAGCACCCGCTTCTCGTCCAGGTCGTACACGATGCCGGCTGTCATCTGGCGGCTAGTTGACCCAATCCACAACTTGTTCGTCTGCGAATTCATAGCGCAGTGGTATCTCCGCAGTCACTGTCTGAAGGATCGGGTGCTGATCCGACCCAGCGGCATTCATCACGTAGAAGCTCCACGCACCGTCGCGATCCGAGAGGAAGAGGATCTGGCTGCTGTCAGGGCTCCACGTCGGCGCAACGTTGTTGGCCGGCGTTGCCAACGGTTTCGATTGCGTGAGGCGCTGCCGGACTCCGGTCTGGAGATCAACGCGGTGAATTTCCCAGTGGTCGTGCTGGCGATACATCGTCAGCAGATAGCGGCCATCCGGCGAGATCTCGGGGTCCTCATCGTTGGTGTCGCGCGTGACGGCATTGATGTATGGCAGGTGATCGTCATAGCCCAGCGTGCCGGTACGGTCGGTCTGGTGCAGCCCCTTCTCGTCGGCGTAGACGATGTGCTCGGAGTCCGGGTACCAGGCCGGTGTCTTGGAATGCGGCCACGTGGGGAGATCACGAATGCTGCCATCGCTCAACGTCACAGCCACCAGGTAGGCCTCTTCATCGGGCCGCACTGTGAAACAGAACTTTTTGCCGGAGCGGGTGACGCACTTTTCGTGCTCGCCGTACGACCACTGGCGGTTCGCGAACACAATCGTTTCCCCGTCTGGGCTCCACTTTTGGCGAGCGCGTCTCGGACGCATCGTAGAGGCGCGTCACGTTGCTTCCGTCGGCGTTCATCACATAGATGCCGCGCGGCTCATTCCAATCGGCGTAGGTGATCTGCTCACCGTCAGGGGACCAACTCGGATCGATTCCGGCGCCGACCTGGCGGAGATCGGTTCCATCCAGGTTGACGGTGTAGATCGGCCCACCGCTGGCCTGCTGAAAGACGAGCTTGCCGGCAGGCGCATCGGCCGCTGCAGTGGCAACCGGCGGGAGCAGCAGCGCGACAATGGGCAGAAGTTGCAGCAGTGATTTCAAAAAGCGTTTCATAGGAGCTTCCCTTCTCCAAAAGCGGATGCAGGACATGCTGAGTCCTTATTCCGTAGCCTGCCCCGTTTTCGCCTTGAGCAACTGAATGACAGCTTCTGTCGTCAAGCGGTCCATCATCTCACCGCCTCGGGCGCTTGCTCCAGCAGGTGGCGTCCCGGAGGCATTCGCAGCGCCCGCACTCCCCGGGCCGCCCAACAACTCAGGACCACTACCGCCAGGCGGTGCTATGCCCGGTACGAAGCCGCCACCCTGACGACCCTCACCGCTCTGGGCAGCCTGACCGTTCTGATTACCTGCGCCGAATGTAAGGCCGCGTTCTTGGAGGATCGTCTGCACGTTTTCGAGCGTCAGATCCATCTCGTCGATCGCCTGGCGCTGCTCGGCGGTCATCGTCGCTTCGATCTGGTTGACCAGCGCCGTCCGCTCGGCCTCTGCCGCGTTGGCGCTCTCGTCCAGGGCCTGCGCCGCCTGCCACAGGGGGAGGAGGTCCGTCGCTTGCACCTGGTCCACCGCCAGGTCCGTCCCCTCAAGTTGGAGGGTGCCCAGCGCCAGGTGCGTTCGCCTGGAGAGCGCCCCCGCCCCTGCCGGTGTCTGCGAGCCCGCGGTGGTTGTGCCGGTGCTCGCCGCGCCAGGTGCGAGAGGCGAGGTGCAGGCTGTCGAGGCCAGGAGGAGCAGCAGCAGGCCGAGGAGGAGTAGGATCTTTTTCATCTTCATGGTGTGCCTCCAGAGAAGAACAAACCGGAAACGGTCGGGGCGATCCCCGCGACCGTCTTACTCGTGCCGCAGGGCCTCGATCGGGTCGAGTTGCGCCGCCTTGTTGGCCGGGTAGAAGCCGAAGAAGATCCCGACCGCCGCCGCCGAGCCGAAGGCCAGCAGGATCGAACCGGGCACGATCACGGTCCGCATGTCGCCCATCGTGCCGAAGAGGAGTGCCCCCGCGACCCCGGACAGCGCGCCGACCAGCCCGCCCACCAGGCTGAGCATCAGTGCCTCGGCCAGGAATTGAAGGCGGATATCGTTTGGCGCGGCCCCCACCGCCTGGCGGATGCCGATCTCCCGCGTCCGCTCGGTGACGCTCACCAGCATGATGTTCATGATGCCGATGCCGCCGACGAGCAGCGAGACCCCGGCCACCCACGCCAACAGGTTGCGGAAGGCGGCGGTGGTGGAGCCCTGCGCCTCGATAATGTCCTGCTGCGTTTGGAAGGTAAAGGGCAACTCGGCTACCCTGACCCCCTTGGCCGCGGCGAGCCTGGCCTGCAACTGGGTGATGACGCGGTCCATATCGGCGTCTGGCGCGACCTGCACGTAGATGAGCCGCAGCTCGTTCCCGGCAAAGACGGCGAACTGGGTGGGGAGGAACTTCTTGAAAACGAGCGTGATCGGCGTGTAGAGCTGGGCGTCGAAATCGGTATTGCCCACGACCCCCCGCTCGGCGGCGACGCCGATGACCGTCAACTGCGTCGTGCCCGCGGTAATCGTCTGGCCGATCGGGTCGGCGGCGCCGAACAGATTCCGCGCCAGGCTTGCTCCCAGGACCGCGACCTTCGCACTGCGCTCGACCTCAGTGTTGTTGAAGTAGCGCCCGGTGGCGATTTCCAGATCACGAACCGAGGGGAAGCCGGCCGACGTGCCAAGCAGCGGCACGTCGCTGAGGGTCGTGGTGCCCCTTTTCACCGTGGCCGAGGTAAATCGGTCCACCGCTGTACCGGTGACGCCCTGCACGCTCTCTACGAGCGCCAGGTCTTCGTAGAGCAGGCGAGGGGTATTGTTGTCGAAACCACCGGGGCCGGGGCGTCCAAAGGAGGCTTGAATGAAGATCAGGTTCGTGCCCAGCCCCTCGATCTGCTCGGCAATCGTGGCTTCCGTACCGGCGCTGATGGCGATCATGACGATGACCGCCGCCACGCCGATGATCACGCCCAGCATCGTCAGCAGCGAGCGCGCCTTGTTGCGGACAACGCCCTCCCAGGCGACGGAGAAAATCTCGAGTGGGTCGAGTGTCGTGCTTGCCGCAGGTGTCCGTGGCGTGCGTTGCCCTGTCGCGGCCTCGCGTCTCGCTTCGATTGTCGTTGTCATGGTGACCTCCCGTCCGAGACAATCCTGCCATCGCGCAGCACGATCGTCCGCCCGGTATATGCCGCCATCTCCGCCTCGTGCGTGACCATCACGATGGTACCCCCACGTGCGTGCAGGTCGTCCAGGAGCGCCACAATCTCCTGGCCGGTCTGCGTGTCCAGGTTGCCGGTCGGCTCGTCGGCCAGAATCAGCGCCGGGTCGTTGACGAGCGCACGCGCAATCGCGACCCGCTGCCGCTCCCCGCCGGACAGTTCCATCGGCTCGTGATGCGCCCGGTCCGCCAGCCCGACCCCTTCCAGCGCCACCATTGCCCGGTCGCGGCGTTCCGCCTCCGTGAGGTGCCCATCACGCTTGTAGGTCAGCGGCAACATCACATTGCGCAGCGCGGAGGTCCGCGGCAGCAGGTTGAACGACTGGAAAACGAAGCCAATCTGCCGGTTACGGATGGCTCCCAGTTGTACCCTGTCTAGCGTGCTAACATCCTCCCCGTCGAGGATATAACGGCCGGAGGTGGGGCGGTCCAGGCAGCCGATGATGTTCATGAACGTGCTTTTCCCCGAGCCGGACGGTCCCATGACCGCCACGAACTCCCCCCGCTCGATGTGGAGATCTACCCCTGCCAGGGCCGTTACCTGGACCGCGCCCATGCCATAGACCTTCGTCAGGTCGTGCGTTTCAATAATTGGTGTCATGGCTCAACTCCTTCTCGCCGAGCCGCGGCCAGCTACTGGGTCGCGACGATGCCAGTCGAGACGACCTCGCCTGCGCTCAGACCCTCGGTGATCTCTGCGTAGATCAGGTCCATCAGGCCGACTTTCACCTGGTGCAGCGTGAGCTGGTCGCCTTGCACGACGAAGACGGCGTACTGTCCGGGGGCGATCTCGCGCAGCGCCTCGACCGGCACCAGCAGCGCGTTCTCTGCCCGCCCGCCGATGAGGTCGACCGTCGCGTTCATGCCGACCGGGAGCGTCTGCGGCCTGGCAAAGGAATCGGCATCCAGCTGCACCAGCGCGCGCACGGTCGTCACATTGTTGATGACGGTCAGCTGCGGGTCCACTTCCACCACGTGGCCTGTAAAGGTCTCGTCCGGGTAGGCTTCGAACGTGACCTCAGCCTCGTAGCCAGTTGCGACCTTATCCAGATCGCTCTCATCCAGGTAGGCTTCGATCAACGGCTGTGCCAGGTCGGCGAGCGTAATGAAGGGGTCGCTGGCGGTCTCGCCTGCCTCGGCGTTGATTGCCATGACCGTGCCATCCTGGGGGGCCGTCAGTTCCGTCTGCGCCAACTCGTGCTGGGCCTGTTCGAGCGCGATGCGCGTCTGCTCGACTTGCGCCTCCGCGCTCTTGAGCGACGCGGCGCTCGGGCCGTTCTTGAGCTCGTCCAGCGCCAGGCGCGCCTGCGCCACCTGAGCCTCGGCCGCGGCGACCTCCTCAACGGTGGCCTCCGCATACAGCTCGTCCAGCGTGGACTGCGCCTGGACGACCTGCGCCTCGGCCGAGGCGATGGAGACGGCCTGGTCCGCGTTGTTTTGCAACGCCGCCAGGTTGGCGCGGGCCTGGTCGACGGCTGCCTGGGCCGAGGCGAACTCCGCTATGGTCGGTCCGGCAGCGACGGCGTCGTACGCGGCCCTGGCCGCATCGTAATCAATGGTGGCGTCCTGCAAGGCGGCCGCCTGGGAGCTTGCGGCAATGTCGTTGCGCCATGCGACCTGATCATAAGCCGCCTGGGCTTCCTGCACGGCAACGGCGGTCTTTTGCAGCGTTGCCGTTGCCTGGGCGAGTTCATTCGCATCCGGCCCGGCCTGGAGCGCCTGCAAGCCGGCTTCCGCGGCGTGCAAGGACCCCTGTGCTGCCGCCACCTCGTTGGGGTCGGTCCCCGTTTGCGCCTGTGTCAGCGCGGCCTGGGCGCTCCGCAGTGAACTCTCAGCGGCTGCCACCTCGCTCTCGGACGGCCCCGCTTGCAGGCTCAGCAGTGCCGCCTCTGCGCTGCGGAAGCTCGCCTCGGCAGCGGCGACCTCGTCCGCGGACGGCTCGGCAGTCAACTCGGCCAGTGCAGCCTCCTGGATGATTAGGGCCTGCTCCGCCGTTGCGACCGCCTGGTGGGCAGCCGTGTCGTCAAGGCGCGCCAGCGCCTGACCGGCCTTGATGGTCTCTCCCACCTTCACCAGCACCTCGGCCACCGTTCCCGACTGTTGAAAACTCAGGTCAATCTGCGTGGCGGGGATGACTGTCCCTGCGCCAGTGGCCGATACGACTAGCGAGCCCACCCGGACCGTTGCCGTCTGCAGCTCTTCGGGCGCCTCGCCGGTCTGGGCCGATACTCGGCTCGTGCGGTAGTAGACATAGCCGCTCGCGATGGCAAGGCACAGCGCGAGGGCAAACAACCATGGGCGCTTATTCCGAAGCATCTGACGCCTCTCTTTCCGTATTCAGGTGTGTAGCCCCGGCATATCACCCGGGATCTGGCACCTGTTTATGTTCATCGGAGACAACTTCAGCGTAGGGCAAAGTTGTTCAGACAGTGTGAAGGGCTGATAGGGAGATTGTTTAGATTTTCACGAACTCTCTGGTCCGCCGGAGTCCACATGAAACGCTAACGGCTTCTGAACAATTTCCTCACAGCTTCGCCGTATTGTCAGGCGTGTGGCCGAAACAAGCCTGCTTCTGTGCTGCGGGATGAAGTGCTCGACCTCACGTGTGGCATTTCGTTTCGCGGCGGACAACCACCGATACGGCAGAGGAGATAGCAAGATGAGAGTGAATCTCAATACTGGACGGCGGCTGGTCATCGTCCTCGGTCTCGCATTCAGCATCGCGGCCTGCGGCGGGTCCAGCCTCCCGCCGACGGATGCACCCGATGCGCCTGTCGTAGCGGCGACTGAAGTGACGGTCGCTGAGCCCGCGGACGTACCGGCGGCTACAGTGGAGGTCGAGCCTGCCGAGGTGCCCGCGCCCACCGCAACAGTCGAGTCTGAGCCAACCGAAGTACCGGCTCGGGCCGAAGAAGCGGAGATTTCCGTCAACACCAAACTCGACCTCAATGAGGTGACCGAGGCCGAGCTTCTCAGCACCATCCCGAATTTCAGCAATCGCATGGTGCGGGAGTTCTTGGAGTACCGCCCGTACATCAGCATCCAACAGTTCCGGCGCGAGATTGGCAAGTACGTCAGCGCGGAGCAGGTCGTCGAGTACGAACAGTACGTCTATGTGCCGGTTGATGTGAACGAGGCGGATGCCGAGACCCTCAAGCAGTTGCCGGGGGTGGATGATGCGGTGGCCGCAACGCTGATTGCGCATCGCCCGTACGACTCGAATGCGGCCTTCCTCGAGGCCCTCGCGCTGCACGTGCCGTCCGAGGAACTGGCGGCGGCCGCGAGCTACCTGGTGGCGCAATGAGCGAGACCCATGTCGAGCGACGACTGCGGCGGTTCCTGCTGGTCATGGCGGGGCTGATGTGCGCGGGCACAGTCGTGGAACTCTGGCTCGCCGGGCACATGGAAAGCCCAATCCAATTCGTGCCGTTCATCCTCTGCGGGCTGGGGCTGACGGCGATCCTGGCGGTGCTGTGCCGCCCTCAGCGCCGGACGCTGCTCGGCCTGCGCGGGGTCGTGGCCCTCCTTGTCGTGGGCAGCCTTGTGGGCATCTACGAGCACGGCGAGCAGAATCTGGCATTCGAGCTGGAGATTCGGCCTAATGCGACGGCGCGCGAGGTCTTGCCCGAGGCGCTACGGGGGGCCAGCCCACTCCTGGCGCCGGGCATCCTGGCGCTGGCGGGGGTTCTGGCGCTCGGCGCCACCTACTCCCATCCGGCTTTGGAAAGGAGGCCGGCTGAAGGTCGCGGGGATCAGGATGGACAGTCTCATGCGGGGCCGGAGCCGGCGCCTCTGGGGTCTATCTCTTCCGGCCCAACTCGGAGCTGGCGGTGATCAAGGTGGAGATGCCAGGGCGCTTCAATCAGTCGAGGTCGGCAGATCGAGGGAAATCGCGGACAATGACACAAAAAAGTGTGACCTGGGCGGACGCACTCCGTCCGCCCAGGTCAGGTCACATTGCGAACCGCAACCCAACTCCCTACCGGTCTACCGATGCCGGCTGCGCCATCATCGCGTAGGGGGTGGTTATCCGCCGGGCTATTGTCTGCCGCCGGCGGTACACACTACTATAAGAGGGTGATCGAAAATGTTTGGGGGCAAATCTGCTAGATGTGCCGAGCATATCGTGAAAAGCTTTGGTCGAATGCTCAAGCCGGCTGATGGCGGTGTGCGCAGAGGTCGTGGGGTGGTGGCACGCGCCGCCCAGGAATAAATTCCAGGGCTCACAGCTCAAGTCGGCTGAAGCCGACTGGATGGTGGGCGGTGGTGACGATTGGTGAGGTTTTTTGAGTGTAGTTGGAAAATGATTTGACAGAAACAGTCATAATGACACAGTATGGAATGGATCACAGCCTGGCTCAACCGCTGCCGGCGCCTCAGCAAAGGTTATGAGCGTCATGGGTGGAATAGTGAAGCGATGATTTACATCGCCCCCATTCATTTGATGCTGCGTCAATAGCTCCCCAATGCGGATATTCCGATTCCGCACAAAGATAAGCGGCTTCCCGAATCGATGGGCCTCGCTCTGAAACAGGCGGCCTAAGTGTGTGAATATTTTTCAAACACGCTCTCAGCGAATCCGAATGTCAATGAGCCTGGTTGACTGACACAACTCACAGAGGAGGCTACCGGACAGGGCGTCCGCAGAGTACAATGGGAGTGTCCCGACCCAATGTCCTCGGAGGTGTCCCATGTCCGATAGCCTGGGGCTCTATTCTACCCTGCTGCGTGCGGTCGGGAAAGCCCATCCGCACGAGGACCCGCGGCGCTTGAAAGTCTTTGCCTGGTTGGTCACGGGGCTGCTGTTAGAAAGGAGCGTGAGTTTGCCCTGGCTGGCGACGGTGCTGGTGTCGGCGGCCAAGGCCGCCAGCCGGGTGCGACGGCGGCGGCGGTTTCTGGCCAATCCGCGGGTGCCGGTGCGGGCCGACTCCGATGGGCTGATTCGCGCGGCCCTGGCAGGCTGGGCGGGTCGGACGATCTCTCTGGCGATCAATACCACCAGCTTGGCGGGGCGCCTGGTGATCTGCCGGGTGGCGGTGATCTCCCAGGGCCGCGCTGTGCCACTGGTCTGGCAGGTCTACGAGCGCACCAGCGTGATGCTGGCCTTTGCCGACGATCAAGCGCTGGTGGACTACGCGCGCACCTGCGTGCCACCTGGAGCCACGATCATCTTGCTGGGTGACGGAGGCTTTCGCACCACCGAGTTGATGGACTGGTGTGATCAGGATCGTAACTGGCACTTCCGTCTGCGCCTGAAAGGCGATCAACTCGTAAGACTTCCGGATCATCAGTAGCCCCAAGCCTTGAGCGCCTGGCGCCTGAAACGCGGGATGGTCCGCTTTCTGCACGGGGTCTGGCTCGGGGGCGAGGGCTACGGCCCGATCGAGATGGCCATGGCCTGGGGTGACACCCCGGAGGCTGAGCCTGGTCCAGTGCCAGCGATGAAACGGCCGCCCTCCAGACCTTGACCGAGTACGGCTTCCGGATGGACGTGGAATAGTCTAAACGCAAATGACAAAAGGGGTAGATTTCACCTTTGGGACTGGTGGGAATGGCATAGCGGATCTCGACTTGGTCGTCGTCGACAATCACACGGTCGATGAGCAATTCGACCAGTTGTCTGCGTTGGGCGAAGGAGAGCGTCTCCAGCGTTGGGCGCACATGCTGACAGAAGTTCTCGATGCCCATTGCGAATGCGGCCGCATCGATCTGTTGTTTCAATTGGGCCTGGAGTTGACGCAGCTGGATGGTCAACCCCTCCAAGGTCTGAGCGAGTTCTTGACGCTTGCGTTCGAATTCGTCTCGACCGATGATTTCGGCCAGATAGACTTCCAGGAGCCGCGCTTGTTGACGTTGCACCTGGGACTGAGCCTGTTCGAGGGTGCGACGGCGCGCCTGAAGCGCTTGCGGCAGCCACTCGCCAGCCTGCGCCCGCTGCAACTCATGGGAAATGAGCGTGGGGTCAGTCAAGATCTGACACAAATCCTGCCACACCAGTTCGTCCAGCTGTGCGGCAGGAATATAGCGGGCGGTGCAGCGCTCACCGATGGCGAGGCGTAAGGCGTCAGTACGGCCTCGGCAGACGGAGTAGCCGTAGCCCGGATGAACCATGCGACCTGTGCAGGCCAACTGACACTGGGCACAACTCACCAGACCGCGCAACAGGTAATCATGGGTCGTGTTGTTGCGCCGGGCCATCTGCTTGTTTTGGTCGAGGCGTATCTGCGCCAGGTCGAAAGTCTCTCTATCGATAATGGCTGGCACCGGAATGGCAATCCACTCGTCGGGAGCTGTTGGCTGACTCCTTTGGCCGGAGCCCACCGGTTGCAGGGCAGACTTGCGGCGCTGGGCTGGCACGGGGCGCGTGCGTCCACCAGAGGCAGTGCCGGCATAGGCTGGATTGCGCAAGATGCCGCGAATCGAAGCGACATTCCAGCGCCCATTGCCTCTGGGCGTCAAGAGCTGGTTAGCACTGAGTCGCTTGGCCACCTCATACAAGGAGAACGCTTGGTGTGGATCAGTATACCAGGCGAAGATCTGGCGCACCACCTCTGCCTTGACCGGGTCGATCTGTACTCGATTCGGGTCGCGGGGATGCTCGACATCGAGCAGATAGCCATAGGGAGCGGTGGACCAAGGCAACAACGTCCCCCTGCGCAACTTGGCCAACCGCCCCCGCCGCATGCGGTCTGCGATCAGGCTGCGTTCATATTCGGCCACAGCCCCGCGAATCTGGAGCAGCAGGTGGTCGTGAGGATCGTCGCTCATCGGACGCTCAATGAATTCCACCGCACATCCCACTTCCTGGAGCTCATTGATGAGCAGCACTGGATGAACGTATTTGCGAGCCAGACGATCGGGGGCCGTCATCAACACCAACTGGAAGGCGGCCATGGCCGCCTGGTCTCGCAGCCGATCCAGACCAGGCCGATTCAGGTTGGCGCCGCTCTATCCGTCATCTATATCGATGTGCTCTTGAGACAAATGCCAATCGTTCTGCTTGTGTACTTCCTGCTGCAAGCGCTCAATCTGCTGCTCGATCGTATGTGCCTGTTGTTGTCGTCCCGTCGATACCCGAGCGTACACCGCAATTTCCATTTGATGCCTCCTGTTCGCTGGTTGGGGTCTGATCGGCTTCTTGCTTCTCCATCCACTGGGCGAGAAACTGGTAGGCGTAATCCCACCGGCGTTCTCCGTCCAGACGGAGAACAAATGTGCGGGTTGCCTGCCATCTTGCGTCCATCCTATCCTCCTGAAAAAAGACCGCTCGATTCTTCTTTCAGGAGGATACAGCAGACTCAGTCTGCTGGGTCTCGCAACCGTAATGGACGCCGCCACCAGCTCAAGGAGAGTTCCCCCCAACGTGTGAGGCAGAATTTGTCATTTGTGATCATACCATTGATGCGGCCTTTCGCGACGACAAATCCGGCGGCTTTCAGCTCGAAGACTGCCAGCTCCCGGACGCCGACAGGGTCATGCGCCTCCTGCTGGTGCTGGCCGTCGTGTGCTTGTACCTGGTCGCCTTGGGCACCGTCGCTGTTGAGACCGACTACCGCCACCCCGTTGACACCCATTGGGGCCGCGGTTTGAGCTCCTTGCAGATTGGCTGGCGCTGGGTGCACCGCCTCTTGGGGCCGCTCGAGCCGATTCCGATACGCTTCCGGCTGAGTCCTGATCCGGACCCCGCCCCAATCATCTTACCACGCGCTCGACGGCACCCGCCGACCTGGATTGAGTGGCAACCAACTTCACCCGTGTTCCTTCTCGTCTCTTCGGCTTTATGAGATGCGTCAGTCAACCAGGTCAATGACCTCTTCTCTTGGGCCGGTAGGGCCTCCTATGGGCGCTCGCCGAGCGTGAGCGGCAGCACGACGGGTCTCCCGTCCCGCAGCACGGTGATCTCGATGGTTTGCCCGGCGCGTGTGTGAAAGACCAGGTAACTGTTCAGATCGGCGAAGTTATGAATGGCCTCGCCGTCGATCTGGATGATGAGGTCTCCGCCGCGCCCGGTGTCCGGGTCGGCAGCGACCAGGCCCGCTTCCGCGGCCGGGCTGCCGGGCGTGACGTTGAGCACGTAGACGCCCTGCGTCCGCGGCAGGCTGTAGACCGTCTGCTCGGCAAGGGATACCTCGGCGTCGAAGCCGGCGCCCATGTACGGATACGCATACTCTCCGTCTGCGATCAGGGCCGGCACCACCTGGCGGACGGCCTCCACCGGGATCGAGAAGCCCACACCGGAGTTGGTGCCTGTCGCGCTCGCGATCGCAGCGTTGACGCCCACCACCTCGCCTGACAGGTTGAGCAGTGGGCCGCCCGAGTTGCCCGGATTGATGGGCGCGTCGGTCTGGATGACCTGAGGGAGCGAGTAGGTGCTCCCCGCCGTCTGGCCGCGCTGAGAGGGCAGGCTGCGGCCCACCCCGCTCACAATCCCGAACGACATCGAGCCCTGCTCACCGAACGGGTTGCCGATGGCGACGACGAACTGGCCCACCCGTACCCCACCTGGCGCTGCCAGCGGGAGCGGCTCGACACCTTGCGGCAGCGCGTCAACCTGCAGCACGGCCAGGTCGCTGTCCACGTCGCTGCCAACCAACTCGGCCCGCCGCCGCTCGCCGTTGGCGAAGACCACCTCATAGCTCCTCCCCGCGTTGACGACGTGGTAGTTGGTCACGATATACCCATCGGCGCTGTAGACAAAGCCGCTTCCACTGCCAACCGGCGGTACGAGGATGTAGACCACAGCAGGATTCGCCCGCTCGTAAACGTGAATGAGGGCAGACTGCAGGCCGGTCGCTCCGGCGTCAGGCGTGGCTGTGCTGGACACCACCGGCATCGGGGTCGGCGCGCGGCTCTCGGCCTCAGCCACCGTCTGCGCCGCCGTCCAGGTCAGGTTCGAGCGTGTCTCTGCCGGCGATGCGTCCTCCAGCCTGGGGCCACAGGCCGTGACGGCGAACATCAGCGCGAGGAGGAACGGCGCAAAATAGAGGATTCGATTCTTGTTCATCCAGGAAACACCTTTCTTGACCGGTGAGGTGTGGTCAGGTCGTGGCGACCGGCATGCGCAGCCGTCTCCGGACGCAACGCGATCGGACGACAAAGTTGTTCAGATAGTGCCAACAGGTGATGCAGAGTGTATTTGGATTTCAGCCGGGGGCACCCATGGCGGGCGCTGCCGTCTCAAAGCCTTCGACCGGCGCGCACTGGGTTGCGACCCACGTGGCGATCTCCAGGTACACGCTTAGGTGACAGCCAGAACGTAGTTGAACGTTGCCACC
Source organism: Ardenticatenaceae bacterium (assembly GCA_027493995.1). Taxonomy (GTDB): domain Bacteria; phylum Chloroflexota; class Anaerolineae; order Ardenticatenales; family Ardenticatenaceae; genus DOUV01. The sequence continues at coordinate 5,350,762 of JAOSJS010000001.1, forward strand.
TTGCCGTCGGCCGTGTCTTGCACATCCATCAGCAGGTCTGGGTTGAAGATGCCATCGCCGGTGTTGCGCGGCTCGCCTGGAAAGTACTGTTGCGTCGTAAGGACCGGCCGGTTCGGCGCCTGGACCTTCACGTGAATATGGCGAGTCCGGCCGGGGTAGAGCCCCGGCACAATGGTTTCCAGCCTGTAGCGCCCCTGCTCGTCGGTGAACTGGTGGCCGCGCAGCCGATAGCCAACGTTGTCGTACTCGCCGTTCGCGTCGCACTGCCAGGAGTCCAGGAGCGCGCCCGCGATCGGTTGGCACGTCGTCGAAAGGACATATCCCGTGACGATGAGTTTCGTCCCCGTGATCCCCGGCTCGAGCAGCGAAGTTCGTTCCGGCGAATTAGGTGTAAAGTAGGGGCCCTCTGTCTGGGCCGGCGTGACGTCGTCGTCGTCACCGCATTGCGGCGTGGGCGGTAACACTTGGGCCACCGCCGCTGTTGGCGGTGCCGCCGGAGGCTCGGTCGCCGTCGCCGGTGCTTCTCCCGGCGTCGCCATCGCGGTTGGCACTGCTCGTGTGGCCGCCGGCGGGGGCGGTGCCTGGGTTGGCGCTGTGCCAGCCGGTTGGGCTTCGGTGATCGTCCCCGGCGGAACGGGCGTCCCCCTTCGTCCGAGGCACGCAGCCAACAGGAACGATGCCGGTACTATAAGGCAGCTCCGCACGAATTCGCGACGTGTCCGCCTGGGGCGGCTATTGGTCTCCATACGTCTGTACCTCTTTTCCAACCGTTTCTTGCTTCCGCGAGGGCATGACCCCCGGGTCACACCCCTTCCTTGATCTCTCTACGAGCCTGGATGTCGAACTGGGTGGTGTCCAGAGCGGAGCCCCTCACGGCCGGGATTCAGGGGAGAATTTGAGTTATTGCCCCTTCATACCGGTCTGCATGGTGACCCCAATCGGACACACCTTCATGCTAGAACAAGATTGTTCAGACAATGTGAAGAGACAATGCGGAAAGTCTTCAGATTTCAGATTCAGCTTTGCGCCGCCGGTGGCAATTGTCCTGAGCGTTTCGGGGGTTGAAGTCTACTACGGTGGCGACCGTGAATCGGCCGCTGAGAGTCGTCGCCTCGCGCAGTCCGCGACCGGGTTGACGGCACGCATAGACACACGACAGGGCGCCTATCGGCTCGATGGACGCCCAAATCTGAACCGAGAAAACGCAGGATAAGTCATCTTATACCAATTCCACCTGGCTACCGTGCGTTATGGAGGCTGTTCCTGGTGCAAATTTGCTTGAGCTAATGCACCCCTGACAATTCGAGATGGTATTATCTTGCGTTCATCAGAGATCCGATGTATACCCACACGGCGCGTACTATTGTCGAGTGCCCTGCTTCTCGGCTCGCAACGCGCAAGGAGTGTCGCCGTGACAGCCGATACGACCGATACCAGGGAATGCCCCTTTTGCGCTGAGACGATCAAAGCCAGGGCCAGGAAATGCCGGTACTGTGGCGCGATCCTTGCCAGCGACACCCGGAAGGCCACCCGAGTCGAAATCAAACAGGATGTCGAGAAGATCCAGAACGAGGGAAAAGCCATCGGACTGAATATCGAGCGACTCGACGGCCCGGTGATGCTCGGCAACACGCGGCGGGAGGAGCAGTACCAGCTCGCGCTGAATTGGGACGGCCAAACGCGTTTACGCGGGTTTGATCTCTCGGGGCAAGACTTATCTGAGTTGGACCTGACGGGGGCCGATTTCCGGGGGAGCAACCTGAGCGGGGCCGACCTGAGCGGGACCAACCTGAGTGGGGCTGACCTGAGCCGGGCCAACCTACGCCGGGCCAACCTGCGCGAGGCCAACCTGCGCGAGGCCATCCTGAGCGGAGCCGACCTGAGCGGGGCCACGCTGAGCAGAGCCCGGCTGAGCCGGGCCGACCTGAGTGGGGCCGTCCTGGGTCAGTTCCTGCCGATCGGGTCCTTTCCGTTGGGAGCCAACCCGCACGGGGCCGACCTGCGCGAGGCCGTCCTGCACCGGGCCAACCTGCACCGGGCCACCCTGCGCGGGGCCATGCTGCGCGGGGCTGTCCTGAGTGAAGCCAACCTCAGCGGCGCCATCCTGAGTGAGGCCGTCCTGAGTGAGGCCAGCCTGAGCGACGCCAACCTGAGCGGGGCCGAGGTTACCCAGGAACAGCTGCAACAAGCCAGCTCGCTCGAGGGCGCGACGCTGCCCGACGGAACCAGGCCGGGCGGTTGAGTCGATGGCCACTGCGATCGTTGCCAGCAGGCAGGCAGCCCTCAGCGCCCCCGAGATCACCGATACCCGCCTTCTCCAGCTGTGGCTGCACGGCCGCTTGCCGCGCACCCAGCGCGCCTACCGCACCGATGCGGCCCGCTTCCTGGTGTTTGCGGGCAAGCGTCTACAGCACGCCACCCTGGCGGACCTGCAAGCCTTCGCCGATTCCCGCGCCGATCTGGCTCCGGCGAGCCAGGCCCGGACCCTCGCCGCGATCAAGTCGCTGTTCATCTTTGCCCACAAGGCCGGGTATCTGCCGGTGAATGTCGGCGCCGCCAGCAATGAGGAGCGGCGCCAGGCGCTGCTTGAGGCAGTGGGAGGGCAGGGCCAGAGCAGCGCCACTGCCGCCTATGCCACGGTGGGCTCGTCGCCTGATAACCAGTGAGGCCCCGCTTATCTGACGCTCACGTCGGATACGGTGTGCTCGGCCGGCGAGGGCAGTGCCGTCGCTTCCCGTACACTATCCGAACAAGTGCGTGCTTTATAGCAGAACATCCCCACAGAGATGCACGTCGATCCCCATCTCGGCCAGCATCGCGGCTTTGGCGGCCAGGGCGGTGTCGGCCTGCGCCGCCGAGGGGGCGTAGGCGACCTGGATGTGGTTGGCCTTGTGGCGGGCCATCATCTGGTCGCGGCTGATGCCGTGCAACACGGCGTGCATGATGGGCCACTGGGGCGTGGTCGCCTGCCAGCGGCGCTCGGTCTCGGCGCGGGGCAGCGCGACGACCGTGGCGCGGCCGAGGTCGGCCTGCAGCCTGGCGTCCTGGACGAAGATCCGGCTCCAGACGATCTCGCCCGGCTTGCTGATGCCCTTGAGGGTGCCGCCACCCAGCCGGAAGTACATCGGCGGTTGGCGCTCGCTGACGGCGCCGGCGTAACCGCCGATGAAGTGCGAGGCCGGGGCCGCCCCGGAGATCTCCAAGACCCAGACGAAGGCGTCGACCCCCTCGCCCTGGAACCACTCACCCCAGCGCAGGTCGTGCAGTGTCGTGGCCGGGTCGAAGCCCATGGCCGTCCAGACGCGGTTGGTGACGAGGGCATCCAGGCCAGCGCACTCGTCGACCTCGTTGAAGTGGGGCAGCGGCCGGCCGGGGGCGATCTCGTGGCCGGTGGCGGGGTCGGCGACCGGCGGGCGCTCGGCGTTGTTGAGCAGGCCCTCGGCCAGGTCGGAGGCCGGGACCAGGTCCTTGAGCCCCTGCTGGTACTGGATGCCGATGGTGTCGCAGCCAAAGGCGTGGGCGAGGCGCACGGCGGCGATGTACATCCTGGCCTGGTCGAGCAGCTGCTCGTCGGTCAGGTCGGTCGCGGGGGTGGGGCCGGTCACGAAGGTGACGCCCCGCGCGTCCAGCCAGGCGCGCACGGCCTGGGCCTCGGCGGCGGGGACCGTGCGCATCGCCGCCACCAAGGCCGACTGGCTCAGCCGCTCCTTGTAGACCCCCAGCGGGTTGAGCAACTCGTCGTCGAGGATGGCGTTGTACATGCCCATGCAGCCCTCGTCGAAGACGCCCAGGATGGCCTTCTGCTGCCGCAACTGGCGGGCCAGCGCCCGGCCGAGTTCGACCTCCTCGGGGGGGAGCGCGGCGCGGTCCAGGTCGCGCACGTGGCTGGTGTCGTGGGGGAGGCAGCCCTCGCGCCGCCAGCGGCGGATGCCGTTCAGGAAGAAGTCGTCGGTGAAGTCCTCGCTCCAGAGGGTGCTGTAGGGCACACCCGCTTTGGTCAGGCAGGCGTTGAGGTTGAGCAGGCCCACCAGCCCCGGCCACTGGCCCGACCAGTTGGCCACGGTGAGAATCGGCCCGCGATGGCTGCGCAGCCCGGCCAGCACGTGGTGGCTGTATTGCCAGACCGCCTCGGCCACGATCAGGCGTGCTTCGGGATGGATGGTCGTGAACACGTCCATGCCCATGCGCTGGTTCCAGATGAAGCCGTGGCCCACCTCCGGATCGAAGGGGTGTCCGCGCTTGACGGTGATGCCCTCTTTCGCAAAAGCGGCAACAAGTCGCTTCTCCATCTCTTCCTGTGCGGGCCAGCACACTTGATTCGCCGAGAGACGCTGATCACCGCTGGTGACCAGGACGACCTCGCGAGATCCAACTGGATCAGGTCCTGCCAACGTTGGTACACGATAAAGAAGCATTCCATGTCCTTTCATGCGACACCCCGTAATGCTCGCAATCGTTTGAGGGGTGAGGCCGAGTCTCGGCCGAAGTGAGTGACGAGGCACTTGTATTCGGTATAGAGGGCCTCATAGGTGGCGGAAGAACACTCGTCCGGCTTCACTCTGAGACGAGGTGGGGGGACCATCGTTTCTACCGCATGCCCGACGGTCGGATGGGTACCCGCCGCGACCGCTGCCAGGATTGCCGCGCCGAGCGCGCTGGTCTGATCTACGGCGGACACCTCGGTCGGCATTCCTGTCACCGTCGCGTAGATATCCAGGAGCAGATCATTTTTGGTTAACCCGCCACCTGCACGGATCGATGTGACGGGTAGGCCGGCCGCCCTGAATGTTTCCACAATCAGTCGTGTCCCAAAAGCCGTTGCCTCGATCAGAGCACGGTAGACGGCTTCGGCTGGCGTTTGTAAGGAGTAGCCGAAAATGACGCCGCCCAGATCCGCGTCTACGAGCGGCGTTCGACACCCATTCCACCAGTCGAGTGCCAGCAGCCCGCTCTGGCCTGGGCGGAGCGTCGCGGCCTTTTCAGAAAGCACCGCGTGCACTGATTGCCCACGGCTCGCTGCTTCTTCATAGTACGCTGGCGGCACGCTCTGCTCGACAAACCAGCCAAAGATATCACCAACTGCTGCTTGGCCCGCTTCATATCCAAAGAGTCCGGGCACAATTCCGTCTTCAACGACCCCGGAGATGCCTTCCACGAGCACCTCGTTCTCGGCCATCAGCATGTGGCACGTGGAAGTTCCCATCACCATGAACAGGATGCCTGGCCCACTGACTCCACCTCCGAGGACAGCGGCGTGGGCATCGATGATCGGTGCTGCAACCGGCGTACCCGCGGCTAACCCCAATCGTTCGGCCCAGTGTGCGCTCAGCCCCCCAACCGGTTGGCCTGGTGCGACCACCGGCCCGGCCAGCTTGTCGCGGTAGAGGTGGATGAGCCCTGGGTGAAGCGCTGCCAGAAAATCAGTCCCAGGGAAGCCATCGATCTTGTGCCAGGTGGCTTTGTACCCGGCAGCGCAGGCATTGCGAGCCAGTTGGCCGGTGAGTTGCCACACAATCCAATCGGCTCCCTCGACGATCCGGTCGGCCACGGCGTACAGGTCAGGCGTTTCCTCCACCATCTGCAGTGCCTTCGGTATGAGCCATTCGGACGAGATTTTGCCACCGTAGCGAGCGAGCCACCGTTCACCCCGCGCCACAGCCAACCGGTTAACCCGGTCCGCTTGGGCTTGGGCAGCATGATGTTTCCAGAGCTTTGGCCAGGCGTGAGGCTTCCGCCGGTAGGCATCCAGGAGGCAAAGTGGAACGCCATCAACAGTGGTGGGTAAGATCGTGCAGGCCGCAAAATCCAGCCCCAGGCCCACGACCTGCGCAGCGCTGATGCCGCTCTGGTCTAGAAGAGCCGGGACGGCGGTATCCAGAACCGCGAGCCAGTCGAGCGGGTTTTGGAGTGCCCACTCAGGAGGGAGCAAAGAGTCATTTCCCGGAAGAGCCTTATCAATCACGCCATCAGCATATGTGTGAACGGCGCCCACGACTACTTCACCTGTCTCAACGTCCACCAGTACGGCCCGGGCGGATTCAGTACCGAAATCAAGCCCGATGGTGTATCTGTTCATCTTTTCTCCTTCCCCGCGAGCTCAACGAATGTATCGGGAAGCCAGATCCGGAGCCTCGGGGCCGAAAGGAGCAACCGGGGGATGTATTCCAGGCCAATCGAGCCAGGGCACAGCGGTTACACAGGTCTGCCTCTCTGTTCAGGAAGACGCCGGCTGCCGGGACGAGAGGATGTCCAGGGCGTTGTGACGGAGACTGAATACGCGTTCAAACTCGGCCTCAAAACCGTCGGGCACATAGTCGCCAGTTACGGGATCCAGGCTGTAGTGGCCTTGGTATTCACCCGCGACGATTCGCCTCAAGATGTCGACGAAGACGTCTACCTCGTCCTGGGTGTTGTAGCAGCCGAAGCTGATGCGTACCAGGCCTGGTACGCGACTCTTGTCACCGGCCTGTAGCTCCGCCCGGTACTGTTGCCGCTCTTTGTCAGAGAGCCTCAAAAGGAACGTGACGTATGGATGCGCACAAAAGCAGCCATTCCGCACTCCGATCCCTCCCTCCAAACTCAGGATCGAAGCAACCTTACTGTGAGGCACACCATGAACATTGAATGAGATCACACCAACACGATCTTGGCCCGCGACCAGTTCCTTCGGTCCGTATAAAGTGATCCCTTCGACCACTGCCAGCCGCTTGAGCGCATAGGCGATCAGTTGGCGTTCATGCGCAGCGATCGACTCCATGCCGATGCTTTGGAGTGTCTGCATTGCGGCCGCCAAGGCCACAGCCCCGACGACATTGGGGCTCCCAGCCTCCTCCCGGTCAGGCAAGGCGGCCCACTCCACACTGTCGGTGGTGACAATCTTGACGGTCCCACCCCCCACTTCGGCTGGCGTTCCCTGTTCCAGGCAATCGCGTCGTCCGATCAGGGCCCCGGAGCCATAGGGGGCATACATCTTATGGGCTGATAGGGCCACATAGTCCAGGTGGCGCGGGTCATCCAGGGAGAGCATCCGGATCTGACGGTGCGGCGCCAGCTGAGCGGCATCGACGAGGATCAAGGCGCCGGCGGCGTGAGCCTTCTCGGCGAGATGATGAATCGGGTTGACCAACCCGGTCACGTTGGAGGCACCAGTAACGGCGACAAGCCGTACGCGCCCGGCGTACGTGGCAAGCTGGCGATCGAAGTCATCTTCATCGAGCATGCCCCATTGGTCGACGGCAGTATGACGCACATGCGATTGAAGACGCCACGGGAGGTCGTTGGAGTGATGTTCCATCAAGGTGGTGAGCACGACGTCATCCGGCCCCAATTCCAGGCGACGCATGAGCTTGTTGATGGCCTCAGTCGTATTTCTGCAGAAGACGACCACGTGCTGGTCGAACCGAGCAGCGACGAACTCGGCAACCATCTCCCGCGCATCGTCATACGCTTTGGTGGCGAGGCGTGACTTATATCCGGCGCCACGATGCACACTTGAATACCAGTGGAGGAAATGATTGACTGTATCGTACACTGGCCGAAGGACCGGGGTGCTGGCAGCGTTGTCGAAGTTGATGTAGGGAGCGTAGGAGCCATCAAGCAGTGGAACTTGACAATCTCCTCCGACGACATACTCACGAAGACACTCGATCGAGGGCGCGGCTTGCATAGGAATACTCCGTTGTCGACAAGATTCGTTATAGTTCGATGCGGACTCCGCTTTGCATCGAAGCCCATGCGGCTTCAACGACGCGCATATCCGCCAGTCCCTGCTCGCCACTGATGATCGGTGTCTCACCGGTCTGGATGCACTGCGTGAAGTGCTCGATCTCTCCGACATACGGGTTGAGCGGTTCCACAGAATGCTCGGTCCATCTGCCGTTCAGGTAGCTCCGCACGGTCGCCTCTGGAACCTGAGATAGCGACTGTTCGCTGATCAGAGCCCCCTTCTCACCGTAGAACTCGATGCCATTCCGCCCCCACTCAGTTATAAAGCTCAGCGTGATCACCCCCAACGCACCGTTCTCATATTGTGCCGTGATCACTGCAACGGTGTCGGCATCGCATTGCGTGTGAAGCGGGGCATGGATCGAACTGACCGAGCGAACCGCGCTGCCCATCAGGTAGCGAATCGTATTGATGCAGTGGACCCCCAAATCCATGATCGCTCCGCCGCCGAGTTCCTTCGTCAACCGGAATTGGTCCAGTCGAAACGAGGGGCCCTGGAAGTAGGGCAACGAGATGAGGTAATCGCTTTGGACCAACGCGATGTCGCCCAGCAGATTCTCGGAAAGGAGTCTCTTCATGACCTGATGCGAGCCGTGAAACGGCATCATGTACGCGACGCCAAGGATCACCCCGGCTTCTGCCGCCGCACGGATCATGCGCTCGCATTCGGCCGTGTCCAACGCCATCGGCTTCTCGCAGAGCACATGCTTCTGATGTGACACCGCCAGGATCGTATGCTCCGCGTGGAGGTGGTTGGGAGAGGCAATGTAGACTGCCTCAACGTCCGGATCCTGACACAGGTCCTCGACACGAGAGTAGGCACGCCGGGCGCCATGCTTCCGGGCAAAGGCTTCGGCTTTCGTCTGGTCTCGATTGTGAACCGCGACCAGGGTCGAGTCACGAGCCTGTGTAAGGGCCGGCGCGAACCGGGTGTCGCTGATCACGCCCGCACCAATAATTCCCCACGCGACCATGATTCGTAAGCCTCCTGGTGGTTGAGACTGTTTCATTCGAAAGGCGATGGCGCCAGTCTATGAGGCCAGGCGCTCGCCGTGGCCCATCGCGCTGATGAGTACTTTTTCCTGCGTGACCTCGCTCCGATCATACTCCGCCATGATCCGCCCCTGCCGCAACACGAGCACACGATCGGACATGGCCAGTAATTCTGGCAACTCCGAGGAGATCAGGATGATCGATAATCCTCGCTGGGCTAACTCGTCCATAATGCGGTGGATTTCCGCCTTCGCTCCCACATCAATACCCTTGGTCGGTTCGTCCAGGATCAGGATCCTCGGATTGGTGGCTAACCAGCGAGAAAGCACAACTTTCTGTTGGTTCCCACCGCTCAGGCTCGATACTTTTTGCTTCGTATCTTTCGTCACGATCGCCAGCGCGGTGATAAACTCTCGTGCGATGCTCTCCTCTTTGTCTCGATAGACCCAATCGAGAAAGCCCACCAACCGGTCCAGAATCGCGAGTGTCAGATTGGATGCCACACTGCTGACGTGCAGCAGTCCTTCGCGCTTCCTATCTTCAGTGACAAAGCCGATACCGTGGGCAATCGCATCCGCTGGTTTGCGGATTCTGACTTGCTGGCCGTTCACAAAGATTTGGCCCTTGTCTGCCGGATCGACACCGAACAATGCTCGTGCAGTCTCGGTCCTGCCGGCCCCCATCAGTCCGCCGAGTCCCAAGATCTCACCCTTCCGCAGTCGGAAGCTGATATCATGCACGTCGGCGTTACTCAGTCCACGAACCTCAAATATGACTTCGTCCCCGGCGTCTTCTGGCCTCAAGGTCCGAGGAAAGAGATCGCTGAGGGTACGGCCCACCATCAGGTCGACGAGTTTTTGTTGCTCGAGTTCGTCGGCCTTCAGGTTTCCGACACAGGCTCCATCGCGAAGCACGATGACATCATCGGCGATAGCGAATACCTCGGCCAATCGGTGCGAGATGAAGATGACAGCGACACGCTCCGAGGTGAGCCGAGCAATGAGTTCGAACAGTTTGTCGGTTTCGCGGTCGGTCAATGCCGAAGTGGGTTCATCCATGATCAGAATGCGGGCATTCGTCGTAAGCGCCTTCGCAATTTCGACCATCTGCTGCTGCGCCGGGCTCAGATTCTTCACCTTTTCCGTTGGGGACAGATCCATCCCGAGCCGGGCCAACATAGCCTCCGTATCCTGGCGAAGACGACGCCAATCGATCAACCCAGGCGTCCTGCCACGCGCAGGAAGCTTATCCAGGAACAGGTTCTCGGCGATACTGAGACTGCTGACTAAATTGCGTTCCTGGTAAATGGTGCGAATGCCCACCTCCTGTGCCCGGCGTGGACTGTCGATCAAGACCGGATTGCCATCGATGGAGATATGCCCTGCATCGGCGGAATAGACGCCGGCCAGGATTTTCATGAGGGTGGATTTTCCGGCGCCGTTTTCGCCCATCACCGCTGTGACACGCCCGGGGCGAGCGTCGAGGTCGACGTCGTATAGCACCTGGACGCCTCGGAATGACTTACAAATCCCCCTCATCTGCAGGATCGGGGGAGGTGACTCCTCAGTCATAATCTATTCTCTGGTCAGGCGTCTACCGGGGCCGATAGAAAGTTGGGGCGTGAGCGGCACCGCAGGGACAAGCATCGTTCCGCCCGCCCACGCCCCACCGCGACTAGGATAGAGTGCTCATTGGCTCGCCAGTTCGGCAGCTTTGTCAACGTTCTCGGAGGTAATCAGATACGTTGGGATCTCGACGGTGTCAGACACTGTCTCGCCTTTGAGGTGCTTGATGCCGGTTTCGACTGCCATGTAGCCCATCTTGGCCATCGGGAGCAGCAGGGTGGCGTGCAGTCCGCCGTCTCGAACCGATTGCAAGGCCTCTTCCCCGCCATCGGTGCCAATCACGATCATCTCGGCGGCCCGACCCGCCGCGCTGATGGCCTGCAAGGCACCGAGCGCCATTTCATCATTCACGGCGTAGACGACATCAATCTTGGGTTGCGCCTGGAGGATATTTTCCATGACCGAGAGACCCTGCCCGCGATCATAGTTGGCCGGCTGCCGGGCAACGAGTTCGATGTTGGGATTCTTCTGGAGGATTTCGAGGAAACACGTGGCGCGCGTCACGGCGGTGAACTCGCCGACGATGCCGTCCAGCAGCACCACCTTGCCGCCTTTCTCACCCAGAAAGTCTGAGACATACTGGCCAACCTTGTGGCCATTCTCGCATTCGGTGAATACCACTCTGGCAATGGCCCCAGTACCCTCCATCTTCTCGCCGGCGTTGACAACGGTGATCCCGGAATCTACTGCTCGCTTCGTGACGTCGAGCATCCCCTGAACGTCCACCGGATGGAGTACGAGGAGATCCAAGTGCTGCTGGATGGCATCCTCCACCTGCTTGACCTGTGTCGGGAGGTCATTTTCGGCAGCGAAGACGACAAAGTTATCCGGGTTGGCGCCGCTCTTCTTGGCGGCATCCTTGCCACCATTGACGATTGTGGTGAAGACAGGATTGCCAAGCGTTTGGACGGCGTAGCCAATCTTCAGAGACGACGGGTCAAAAGCCGGTGCCGCCTGCTCCTTGGCGGGTGCTGATGCAGGTGCTGGTGTCGCGGTCGGCCCACACGCGCCAACCAGCAGCGCCACAGTTAAGGTGATGACCAAAATGCGTGCTGGTATCCATAACTTGGACATTCATGGTCTCCTTTGATGGACTGCAACCCATTCCGGATTGCAGTGCCGCTAAAGTGGGAGAACGAGACGGAACGTTGCTCACGAAGGACTTGGCCTGTTTTCGCTCTGCCGATACGCCGCTCCTTTCTCCTCTTTTGCTTCCGGGTCGATCCGGACCGATCGGCTGAGTCCGTTATGTTACTTCGAGGCCGAGATCCAGCGGTCGATCAGAACAGCGACCAGGATGATGGCACCTTTTGCCATGCCCTGATAGAACGGTGACACATTGAGCAGGTTCATCCCGTTTGAGATGAAGCCGATGATGAAGCAGCCCACGAGGGTGCCAGCCAGACTCCCTTCGCCCCCATAGAGGCTCGTCCCACCCAAGATCACCGCGGCGATCGCATCCAGTTCGAATCCCCCCCCCGCATTCGGCTGGGCTGATCCCAGCCGGGCTGTCAGCATGATCCCACCCAAGCCACAGAGTGTGCCTGTCAGGGTATAGATGGCGAGACGGTATGTGGATACGTTGATGCCTGCGAGCCGCACCGCCTCTTCGTTGTCACCCAGGGCATAGACATAGCGCCCAAATCTGGTGTTTTGCATGGTAACGGTGCCCACAAGGTAGAGAACGAACATGATAACGACCGGGACAGGGACCGGTCCAAGATAGCCCTGGCCGATAAAGTTGTATGCCTCAGTGGTTACCGACAGAGGCCAGCCGTGAGTAAAGGCCAGGTTGGCGCTCCGCGTCAACGAAAAGGTCGCCAGTGTGACAATAAAAGCTGCCAGGTTGAAGTAGGCGATGAAGAGTCCATTCACCGCTCCGAGCGCCGTGCCGGTCAACAGTCCGACCGCAATTGCCAGGGGCACATTTCCCGTAGTCGCCATGACCGCGGCAGAAAATGAGCCGGCCACCGCCACGATACCGCCGACGGAGAGATCGATGCCCGCCGAGATGATCACCATCGTCATCCCGATCGCCACAACGCTGATGATAGACACCTGGCGGGCCACATTGATCAAGTTTGTCACCGTCAGAAAGCGATCTGTCGCCAGGCTCAGCGATAGAACGATCAAGACGAGGATGATGGTCATGCTCGCCTGCCGGATCTCGAGGACTTTGCCGAGCCTCTGGCTCAATCGACTCGCGGTCGACCAGGGAGCTCGAGCCTTGACTTCGGTCGCGCGTGTTACCTCTCGCATACCGTTGATCCTTTAGAAGGGCGGAATGGTCCCGTGCGCTCTCGGGAAATGCGCTCTCGAGAAACGGAGCGCCTGGACCGCTGCCATCACCTCACGTCCCGGTCGCCACGACGGCTTGCTTCAGGGCATGCAGATTCTCGGACGGTGTCGTCAGGAGCACGGCGCAACCTGGTCCTATCATCATGCCACGACCGGCACACTGCTCAACCCCATTGTGAACTTCGGCAGCGATCTCAGCCGCACTCCCCGTGACGAGTGTCCGCTCATGATCCACCCCGCCGATCACACAGCGCTGGGATCGAGTACGCCCCTCTGCGAGCGTCGGCGACGTGTCGCGATCGTACCAGTTGACGGCATGGATGGGCCACTCGGCAGCCAGGTCGAACATGAGGTTGCGACCGTGCAGGTGGAGCATCGTGAAGATCGAATGTTGCCTGATGATGTCGAGCAAGGGCTTATCGTAACGTGTGCCGAACTCAGCATACTCGTCAACCGTGAGCAAGTCATAGCTGGCGTACTGGGTCGCATAAAAGACACCATCCGCCCCATGCTCAAAGCAAGCCTCTGTAAACCGTTCCATCGTGCGTGTGATACGTTGTAATCCTTCGTGCAGAGCTTCTGGGTGGTTATGCAGGTGTTCGAACAGGAGGCGGTCGCCGGCCAATTGGGCAGCCACCATCAGCGGGCTGAACAGCGTCGCAAGGATCGGAGCATCATCCGGCAAAGACTGCTTGATGAGCCGAAGTACTTCTAATTGCTCGCCGAACGCGCCATACGAGGGCTCGAACACCGCGAGCGAGCCCCAATCGTGCGGCTGTTGGACCGGATACTTGACCCACAGCCAGTAACCGACCTCGGGATGGAAGCCGTCAAACTCACACCCCCAATCCTCGAGGCACCACGTGCTGCGAAACATCACTTTCATGAAGTCCATGTCGTATTGACGATGCCAATCGAGTTGAACCTTGACGATTCCCTCCACCGTTTCATCCTCTGGCGGATGATGCCCCCAGAAGCCATATGGAATTTTGTCCACCGGCTCGCCTGCCAGGGTGGCGAGCACCCGTTCGCGCTTGGTCATGGTCGTCATTGCGTCTCACCCTCCGAAGGATCTCTGCCTATTCGCGTCACCTGCGAGCCAGGCGATCGCCTGCCGCCAGAAGACGCCATAAAACTCCCACTGAAGGAACTCCGGCGGCGCCCAGTGCGGCGCACAATCCGTGGCGAATGCCATGCTCCTCCCCTTCTCGTATTCCCACACCGTAACGAGCGGATCGCCACAACATTCGACCAGCGTCCGCGCCCCCGGCTTCGCGCTCACCTGGTTGTAGCCGAGCACCGCCGGCCACACCTTCGGAATACCCGCAACGATCGGATGGTCCAGCTCCAGTACAACCGGGTCGGCACCCTCCGGCAGCTCGACCCGATCGTCAGCGGCCTGCAATCTTACCGGCAGCACTTCCTCCACAGGTGTGCGGTGGTAGCGCGCCTTGGCGTCGATGCCTTGGAATGACATATAGCCGCCGACCATGCAGAGCCCTCCACCGGCCGCGACGAACCCTTGCAGCGCACGCAGGCGGTTGGGCGTGCGCTTGGACTCGACCGCCGTCGCCGTCGGTAACAGCAACGAGTTGGAGCCGATATCACTGAGGATCACGACGGCGTAGGCAGACAGCTCACCAGCGGTCGAAGGGAAGCGATCGATGGCCAGGTGGCTGGGCAGGTGGGTCACCCGGAAGTCGGCATCCTGCTCAAGTGCGTTCCGCAGCCAGCTCACACCCTCTCCGTAGCTGCTCAATGTAAAGTGATCGACGCCTTTGATGTGCAAGGAGTGGGTTATCCACGACTCGCCTGCAATCAGAACGTTCATCGCTGCGATTTGCCTCCCTCTTGGAGTGCACCCACGGGGCGTGAAGCCTACCACCCCACTCCCGAGGGGAATCCCAGGCACAAGGCCCGCTCGGAGTGCGAGCAGATCCAGGCTGGGGTCGCTTGATTCGATGCTCCATCGCCAGATGCCATGAGGACTACTTCTTCGTGATCACGAAGGTGCAGTGGCCGTCTCCAGCGGCAATCCTTGTTGAGAAGCCCATGTTGAGCGGGAGCTCGGAGGCGAGACCACTATCCCGCGTGTTCGCAAGGTTGCAGATATCGTTTACCTGATTGGCGTCCAGCCCTGCTGTCCGCCAGCCCACCACCAGTGGGCAGTGGTGGATATGCACGACCGCCCGGTCCTCGGCGTCTTCAACGATCTGCGCATCGAAGACATCCTGGGTGATGGGGGTGAACAGCCGATGAGCCAGTTCGCCCGCTGTCTTCACATCCTGGAGGTTTTTTCCATCCATCTGCCCCAGCTCGTAGGCGGCGCTGGCGGCGGTCGTCTCGGCATCTGCGACACCCGCCGCTTGCATGTGCTTGAGCATCGTCGCCATCAACTTGGCGCGATCCTCGATCGTCGCTCGGATCTTAGTGACAGCTTCGTCTCGATTGACCGTTGCCTCAGACATCGTTCGTTTCTCCTTTGCTTGTCCCGAGACACGACTTGGGACTATCTGTGGGTTTCAAGGACTACCCGTGCCCATGAAACGAGCCAGCACCAGCCGTCCATGCTTACCCGACGATGCTATACTCGTACTTGCCGCGAACTGGCTCATTGCGGGTGAAGCGGTCGAAACTGAACAGGTTGACGTCGTCGGCGGGATGCTTGCCATCCACCACCAGCCCCGCCATCATCTCGCCGATCGCCGGGCTCAGCTTGAAGCTGTGGCCGCTGCCACCGGCGCAGCAGTAAAGCCCGCTCACCCCCGGCAGTTCGTCGAGGATCGGGTGCCAGTCCGGTGTGATGTCGTAGACTGACGCATAGCCGCCAGCCGAGGCGCCGCGCTGCATGTCGGGGTAGCGCTGGGCAATCTGCTCGGCGAACAGGCTCACCATCTCAAAGTCCGGGCGCTCGTTAACGTTGTCTGGGTCCTCGACGCGGTCTTCGGCCTCGCCCGGATCGACCGACCCAACCAGCATGAGCCGCCCCGTCTCAGGACGCAGGTAGACGCGCTTCACGAAGTCCACGTAGATCATGTGACCACGGAACTCTTCTGGCCATCGATAGAAGCAGACCTGGACGCGGCAGGTCGTCACCGGCATCTCGACGTCGGCGGTCCGGGCCAGCAGTGGCGTCCACGGGCCGGCTGCGATGACAACGGCCCCAGCCGCGATCACTCCCTGGCTGGTAGTGATGCCCGTCACGCGGCCAGCTGCGGCTTGAATCCCCGTGACTCGCGCACCTTGTAGGATGGACGCCCCGAAGCGCCGGGCCGCGGCAGCAAAAGCGTTCGCCGCCGCCGCGGGATCGGCGTAGCCGGCTTCGGGTTCGTAGGCTGCACCGGCCACGTCCTCAGTGGAAACGTGAGGCTCGAGCTCCTTCATCTCCTGGGGCGTGACAAAGCGAGTGTCGATGCCGACGCGCTGCTGCAGCGCTATGTTCGCCTTGAGCGCCTCGAGATTCGATTGTGGGGCACCCAGCAAAAAGCCAGTCTGGGTAAATCCGGCGTCTCCGCCGACGGCATCCCGGAAATTCTGCCAGACGCGCAGCGAGCGGAGTGCCATGCGCGCCGTGACCTCGTTGGAGTAGTGCTGGCGAATGATCGCGCTCGAGCGGCCGGTTGGGCCGGCGGCGATAAAGTCTTTCTCGACAAGGGTGACACGCACCCCGCGCCTGGCGAGGTTGCAGGCGATGCTGGTGCCATTGATGCCACCACCGACGATCACGACATCGGATATCTGACTCATGATGAATCACTCACTCGATGGTTTGAGCGCGAGGCTGAGCGTGATGAGATCTTGTGGGCGACGGCTGCAGTTGCCCTGTCTCGGCCCCGCCTCGATCCTCTCTCGCGACCTCAGGCACGCAGCCTGCCGGTCGCCTCATAGTCAATCTGGTATGGTTCCAGGGGAGTGCCTGTCTGCTTCAGTGCGGTAGCGTAAATCTGTTCAGCCGCTTCCGGCGACACGAGGCCTTCGCGGACGTCCGCGAGGACTCTCTCCGGGTCGCGTTCCCTGGCATTACCGAACCCGCCGCCACCGCCCGACCAGTAGGAGATGACGTCACCAGCGACCAGTGGCACGTTTGAGGCGTGCATGCCGATGGCTCGTTCGTTGGGCGTGCCGCGGTTGAGCACGACACCCTGGGCGAGTCCGTCGCCACCACCGTAACATCCCCACGGGGGAAAGATCTCGCGATCGCCAATCACGGTCAGCCTGGCCTCACCGTCTGTCAACTCGAAAACCCGCTCGCACCCTGGACCGCCGCGCCACCGGCCGGCGCCCGCTGAGTCGCGAATCAGGCCGACCGAATGGAAGCGTACCGGGTAGAAGCGTTCGCACACCTCGATCGGTGCGTTGGTGGAGCCCCCACCGAAGACAGGCAGCGAGGGAATGTTGCCTCCGTCCTGGTGGGGCCCGCCGCCATAGCCGCCTTCCATGTATTCGTACATGACGTACGGTCGATTGAATCGGGGATCGAGCCCGCCGAAGGCCATATTGGAGTCGTTGAACGGGCACGCAATACGCTTCTCAGGCAGTAGTTTGCCAGCGGCGCCCATAATGGTAGTCATGACCTTCTCGAACGTGCCCGCGGCCATGCCCGAGACCGGTGCCGGAAAGGTCACGTGGACGACCGAGCCAGGTGTCGTCCTGACCTCGCAGACTCGGATGATACCGTGATTCATGGCCAGACCGGGGATGGGGAACAGGTTCATGACGGTGTTGTAGACAGCCGAACAGGTCGTGGCGTAGCTGCCGCCGACGGCGCCGCGCGGCTGCGGATCCGAGCCCGTGAAGTCGAAGATGAAGCGACCTCCTTTCTTGATTAACCGGAGATGAACCTTGATCGGGTCTGAGTCGGGCCTGGCGGGATCAAAATCGATAAAATCCTCGAATTCCGCCTCCCCATCGGGGTGTTGCTCCAGGTAACTACTCAGCAGGGCCTCGGAGTGGTCGACGACACGATCGTAGGCGGCCTGGATCGTGTCAGGGCCGTAGACCTTGAGCAGCTCTTTGAGGCGCTTCTCACCGGCGTTCACGGAAGCGAGTTGGGCGTGGAAATCGCCGATGCTCTCGTGGGGTGTCCGGACGTTGGCCATGACGATGTCCACGACAGCCTGGTTAAGACCGCCCTGTTCGGAGTAGACCTTGACGACCGGTACTCGAACGCCCTCAGCGAACGCATCGTTCGCACCTGGGTAGAAGGACCCCGGCATGGCCCCGCCGACATCCGACCAATGCCCGCAGTTGGTCAAGAGTGCAACGACCTTGCCATCCCAGAACACAGGCTTCACTATTCGCATGTCGTTGTAGTGGGTGCCACCCTCGTGCGGCAGGTTGAGGAACAGAATATCGCCCGCTTCCAGCCCTTGGTTGTGGTGGTACTCCAGAACAAGCTGAGCGGTGAACTCGAAGGTGCCAAAGTGCGCCGAAAGATCACGTTCTCCGCAGGCGACAAAACGACCACGGCCATCGAGCAGGCTGGCCGTAAAGTCATGAGCCTCCGCAATGATGGGCGAATAGGCCGTGCGCTCAAGAACAAGGGCCATTTCGTTGCATAGAGCGACAAATGCATTGCGAAGCACTTCAAACGTCACGACATCCAGCGGTTGAGAGTTGTTGTCTGGCACGGTCGTGCTCCTTCTTTTGGCAGCTCATCCAAGCGATACGGTCAGGGTACCTGTTTGGTCGACACGAGCTCCGACCCCAGGTGGTAGCACGGTGGTTGTATCTGGCTGCTCGATAATCGCCGGGCCGTTGACGACGACGCCCTGGCCGAGGTCTTCGCGGCGGTAGATGTTCGTCTTCACCCATCCGACGCCGTTCGCGAAGTAGACAGCTCTCTGGTCGACCGGCCGGGGGGGTGCCGCCAGGCGCGGCGCAAAAGCCGAAAGCTGGGCTTTTTCCTTGATCTTGCCGATGACGACCGCCCGGGCATTCACGATTTCGATTTCGGACACGCCTTCCGGCATGAGGTAGCCAAATTCGCGCTTGAAGGTGGCGTTGAAGGTGGCGATAAGCCCTGCGATTCCCTCCTTCGTGATGGACGCTTCGGATACCGGGATCATCAAGGAATTGCTGCGACCGAAATAACGAACATCGGCGAAGAGTTGGATCTCACGCTGCTCCGGCGGTACGCCTTCACTTTCCAGAAGCGCATTCCCTTCTTCGATGAGCTGGTAGTATGTTTCACGGAGACGGGCTGGATCGAGTTCCTTCTCCGTGATCAACAGAGCTCGCGCGAGGTCATGACGTATGTCGACGGTGAGCAGGCCTAAGGCGGACGTCACTCCAGGGACGGGCGGGATGAGCACGGTTGAAGCGCCAAGCGCCCGGCCCAAGTCGACCGCGTGTAACCCACCAGCGCCCCCAAACGCCACCAGGGCAAACTCTCGGGGGTTGTAACCCCGCTCAATCGACATGAGTCGAATCGCGGCCAGGAGTTGTGAGTTCGCAATGGAGACGATCCCGGCCGCACAGTCGATGATATCGAGTCCAACCTTGGCGCCGACACGATGAATCGCCTCTTCGGCCAGACCCTTCTCAAGCGGCCGGCCGTACAGCGCTTCCCAACGTGCTGAATTGAGTCGACCAAGAACGAGGTGCGCATCGGTGAGGGTGGCATCCCGGCCGCCTTGACCGTAGGAGGCTGGACCTGGGACCGCACCCGCACTCTGCGGGCCGACCCGCAATGCTCCGCCGGCATCCACCCATGCAATGCTCCCTCCGCCGGCGCCAATGGTGTGCACATCGACGGCGGGCAACCGGATGGGAATCCCAAACGCTAACTCCCAGGAGGTCGTCATCCTGATGTTCCCCTGATGGACCAGGGAGACATCGGTGCTCGTGCCGCCGATGTCGAAGGAGACACAGTTCGGATAGCCGCACTCAAGTGATATCGCCCGTCCGGCCGCGACGCCGCCGGCTAAGCCGGAGAGGACCGTTGCAGCAGGCAGTTTGGCGGCCGCCGGAGTTGGTAACACGCCCCCAGCCGAGGTCACAATCAGCATTTCCCGGCGAAAGTTCCGCGCCCGCAGTTGCTCACTGAGCCGATCGATGTACGCTTTCAACACCGGGCCGACGTAGGCGTTGGCGACGGCGGTACTGGCCCGTTCATACTCCAGGATTTCGGGATTGATCTCGCTGGCAGTAGAGATATAGATACCAGGCATCGCTGCTGCCAGTTGCTCCTGGGTCTTGGCTTCGTGAGCAGGGTTTATTGGAGAGAAGAGGTAACTGATCGCCACTGCCTCAAATCCCATCGAGCGGACCTGCTCAATCAGGCCCGACAGTTCTTCCTCGTCAAGGGGTGTGAGCACTTTTCCACGGTAGTCGAGGCGCTCTTTCACCTCGAATACATGCGAACGCCGGACCAGTGGCTCAGGCGGATGCCACCAGAAGTTGAAGTTGTTGCGGCGGCTGCCTCGGCCTAGGGCGATGACGTCGCGAAACCCCTTGGTCGTAATCAAGGCGGTCTTCGCACCTTTGCGCTCCAAAATGCAGTTCGTCGCGACTGTTGTTCCGTGGACGAGCAGGCTGGTTTCTTCAAGTGGGACCCGTAACTTCTCGAGTCCTTCGAAGATGGCGTCACCAAAGTTCGGGGGCGTAGAAGGAACCTTACTAACCAAATAGCGGTTATCGGGGGTGATCACCACAAAATCCGTAAAAGTTCCTCCGATGTCGATACCGACGCGATACATGTTTGCTTTCTCCCTCATATCGCAACTGCCCGTGCATGTCAGGCACTCACTTCGGTCAAATTGAGTTGGAGTTGAAGAGAACCGACACGATCTTGAAAGAACTGTGAGAATAGGCACATGATTGTTTGGTCGACACAGCCGATTGGTGTGGTGCGAAACCTCACCCCGTCGCCAGAGATCGCGACAGGAGCGGGAGTTCGAGATTGTCCCACAGCGGTAGTCGTTCCGGAACCGCGCACCGGTTCTGGCCGATTGCCGATGTGATTATGGAGACGTCTTGACCTGTGCGCATGAGGACTCGCGAATGATGAGCGTGGGTGGTAAGCAGACATGAATCGCGCTTGCCTCGCGATCGGTCAAGCGCCTCAGCAGAAGGTCAGCAGCTGCCCGGCCTAGCTCATAGTGTGGCTGGGCAACCACGGTGAGCGGTGGGTTCAGCGACATGGCCCAAGGCATGTCGTCGAAGCCTACAATGGCCACCTCGTCAGGGATACGAAGGCCAAGTTCGTGGATCGCATTGAGCGCGCCCAACGTCATTAAGTTGTTAGCAACGAACAAGGCTGTCGGCTGCTTGGGGTGTGTCAATAAATCGCGCACGTGTTCATAACCGCTGTCTTGCTTGAAGTTCCCATGCCGCACCAGGGCAGGATCGACGGGGATGTCGAAATCGTTGTGAGCCTGTTCGTACCCTTGTTGTCGTTCGCGTGCCGTACTGAGGCGCGGCGGGCCGGCAATCAGGCCAATCCGCCGATGGCCCGAACGTAAGAGATGGGCCACGGCCTCGTAGGCACCACGCACGTTGTCTACCACCACAGTATCGATTTCCAAATCGTCGATCGTCCGGTCGACAGCCACCGTCGGGATCGGTCCGCAAAGTAGCGTTCGATCGTGCCCTGTGTCTTGAGTGGTCGCCAAAATCACGCCCGCGACTTCCTCAGCGTGCATCACTTCAAGGTACATGCGTTCGCGGGTTGGATCCTCGTTAGAATTACAGAGAATCAGTGAGTAACCGTTTTGGTAGGCAGCATCTTCAACACCGCGCGTGACCCAGGCGAAGAAAGGATTCTGAATGTCGGAAATGATCAAACCGATGAGTTGGGTGCGCCTGACGCGGAGATTTCGCGCAACCCGGCTCGGCTTGAAGTTCAACGCCTCGACTGCGGCGAGCACTTTGGCGCGTGCGGTCGCGCTTACCTGACCTTTGTTGTTCAACACCCGCGAGACCGTCGCTGTCGAGACGCCTGCACGGCGGGCAACATCCTTCACCGTGGCCATAGCCCTACCATTCTCGAGTGGAAGAATTCGTACGTTGGGACTGGCTTCTCATTGGCCGGAACCGCGCCGGTATCCTGGCAATCAGACCCTTGGTCCTTTCAACACGCTGACCTGGGCAATACGGACCTGACATGAGAGAGGGCGGTTCCGTCTTCTTTGAAAACTGCCGGTATCCTGGAAGTGTGTCTGGCTGTCCAACGGCAGGAACTCGTCACAAGGGTTCATCGGGTCTTCGTCTTCCGGAGGACAGATGCGTCGTGACAGTCCTCTGATGCCGTGTGAAGGTCGGGTAGTGTCTTGTAGTTTTCGCAAAAATAGGCCAAGCTAGCGGCGTGGAAGAGCAAGGCGGGAAGAGGATGACGACAGTCGCTAGCAGCCAAGCGGCGGTCGAGCGGATCTGGAGCGCGAGCTTTCAAAGCGAATGGGACGAGGGCCTGCGCGCGACGGTGCGCCAAGCGGCCGTGAGCGGGGTGAAGCGCTGTCTGGAAGACGGGTTGCGCGCGGAACTGACGGCGCATCTGGGGTTTGAGCGCGATGAGCGCCAGGCCGATGGGGAGCGGGCCCCGGAGGGGCAGCGCTCGGGCTCCTTCAAGCGGCGGGTCGAGACCGACCATGGGACCATCCCCGATCTGCGCGTGCCCAAGGTGCGGCGGGGCAACCGGGCGCGGGTGTGGCAGATTCTGACGCGCTATCAGCGCTGTCGGGGCTCTCTGGTGGACACCTTGCTCTCCCTGTATGTGCTGGGACGCTCGCTGCGGGATCTGCAAGAAGGCTTGTCCATCTTGTTCGGGGCCGGGCTCTCGCGTTCGGCCATCACTCAAATCACCGTGAAGGTGCAAGCGGAGCTGGCCGAGCAGCAGCAGCAACCGATCGAGGCGAGCCCGGCCATCCTGATTGTGGATGGGGTCTGGGTCAAGATCCTCTCTCCCCGTCCCGAGACCTGGGTCGATCAGGCCGGCCACACGCGCCAGCGCCGTCAGGTCCATGAGCGGGTCATCTTGGTCGCCGGGGCCGTCTGGCCAGACGGCCGATGGCAGCTCCTGCACTATGAGATCGCCGAGGCGGAAGACGAGGCCCACTGGGAGCAGTTTTGGCAGCATCTGCGCGCGCGCGGCCTGGACCCGGCGGCGGGGCGCCGGGTGGTCAGTGATGGCACCAAAGGGGTGCTGGCGGCGATGGGTCGCCAGCTGCCTGCCGCCCGCCGGCAACGCTGCACGGTCCACCAAGTGCGCGGCTTTGAGCGCTCTCTGCCCTATCGCGACCGCCCCAGCAGCGACCCCACGACCCCGCAGCCGCTGTCGGAGGAAGCGGCCCGGGCGCCGCGCCGCGTGGCCAGGACGACCCACGCCCACGAGATTTTCAAAGCCCCCACCCGCACTGAGGCCGAGCGCCGCCTGGCGGACTTCCGCGCCACCTGGGCGGCCCTCGCACCGGCGGCCGTGCGCAACTTTACCTGGGGCCTCACACGCTGTTTTGTCTTCTATGACTTTGACCAAGCGCTTCAGCCCTTGATCCACTCCACCCATCGCTTGGAGCGCTTCTTCCGCGAGGTTCGCGCCAAGGCCGATGAAATTGGGGCTTTCCCCAACCAGCTCAGTTGCTTGACCGTCTTTCACTTGATCGTGCTCCGGGATCATGCCAAACATCACCGCCCTATTTTTGCGAAAAATTCGTGACACTACCAAGGTCGTCGAATATGGATAGACCTGCTGTACAAGCTCGTTGTGGAATAATTTCAGGGCCTTTCGTTGGAAGGCCTCACTGCCGACGGCTCAGGTGGCCTGCCCCTGCTACAGGCGTTATGGTACACGGGTGATCCCATTGCGGAGCGCCGAGCGGGCGGGCATGGTACTTCGTCATCCAAAGTGCCCGATTCGGGCGACGACGCGACGTCCCTGTCAGGCAAAAAAAGTCACAGGGTGTCAGGTGCCCAACGTCCCTGGATGCGGGGCCGGGTCCTCGGCCTTCCACGACCTGACAGCCGGCGATGGGATGCCGATTCACCAGACTACTGTCGACTTGTTAGTCGCGATCCGGCTCAGCGACTGCAATAACGCCTGGCCCTTGGTTCACGGGTGCGACCGTCTGCGCCGCTCCTGGGAGGCGCATGACTGATGAGTGAGGCCGCTGTAAGGGGTCGCATCTCGTGCGATACCGCCTCAGCGCTTGGCTGCACCAACAGTTCCTGGTCGTACGATCCTTTCGATCCTTAACGAGATAAGTTTGTGAGCGTTATGGTGTAAAAAAGAGGAAAGCGTGTATGAACGTTCTTGTGTGGCAAGGATAGAGTTATCTATCTATTACCCACATCTCCACAACAGAGGGAGAATGTAGTAAACTGGTAGCCAAGCAAGCATAGGTTGGAGGTATGTGATCGTTGGCTGAGAGTGCTTCGTTCTCATCATCTGAATATCAGTGGTGCCTGGAGGAGTTTGCGGCGGTAGACTTGCAAGATGCTCGCCTCAACTATCGATGCGGCCAGTTGGCGGTACAACTGGCCATGCAGACCCAGGGTCCGATTAACCAAGCCTGTGAAGATTGGGCGGATATCAAGGCGGCCTATCGCTTTTTTGATCATGATAAGGCGACACCGGAAGGCATCCGAGCGCCGCATCAGCAGCGGACGGTGGAGCGGATGGCCCAGCACGCGCGGGTGCTGGCGGTCCAAGACCCGACTTTCCTGAATTATACCCACCACCCCCAGACCGAAGGGCTGGGTCCGATTGGCACGAAGAGCCAGAAACAGGGCGGGTTTGGGCTGCATTCCACGCTGGCCAGCACGCCCGAGGGCCTGCCGCTGGGCGTGCTGACCCAAGCGGTCTTCATCCGGCCCGAAGACGAGCCTCCGCATCGACCGGAGGAATGGCGCCTGCTGCCCATCGAGGACAAGGCAAGCTATCGCTGGCGGCAAGCCTTCGAGCAGACCCTGGCGCTGGCACCCCAGGGCGTGGAAGTCATCACCGTCTGCGACCGGGAAGCCGACATCGACGAGCTGGTTGCCGTGGCTCAGCCACGGCAGGCTCCCGTGGTGGTGCGTGCCTCGTCGAACCGGGCCTTGTTGGATGAGGAAGTGCGTCAGCTGTGGCCCAAAGTGGAAGGCCGCCCCATCGCTGGCCAGCTCAGCGTTCATAGGCCTGGCAATGACAAGCGTCCGGCGCGTGAGGCCACGGTGTCGGCGCGCTCCGGCTCCGTCACCCTGAGACCGCCCTGGCGTCCCAACGGTCAGAAGTTGCCAGCTGTCACCCTCAACGCCGTCCTGGTCCGCGAGGAAAATCCCCCCGCCGACATCGACGAGCCGATCGAATGGTTGCTGCTCACCAACACGCCCGTAACCGCCTTCGAGGAAGCCCAGGGCGTCATCGCTTGGTACTGCGCCCGCTGGCAAATCGAGGTTTTTCATAAAGTCCTCAAGTCCGGCTGTCGCGTCGAGGCCTGTCGCTTGCAGACGGCTGACCGTCTCCATCGCTTTGTCGCCTTGATGAGCGTCATTGCTTGGCGCTTGCACTGGATGACCTATATCAACCACTGTCAGCCTGACCTGCCATGGACCGGAGTCCTGACCACCAGCGAGTGGCAAGCGCTCTCTAGGCGTATTCACCAGTCAAGCCGCTTGCCAGACACGCTGCCGACCGTCCACCAGGCCGTCCGTTGGATCGCCCAACTCGGTGGCTTCCTCGCTCGCACGTCTGATGGCGAACCCGGAGTGACTACCCTCTGGCGTGGCTGGCAACGTCTGCAAGATCTGGCCGCCACTTGGCATCTTGTTAAGGAACAAACCCAACTTGTGGGTAATAGATAGATAGAGTTATAAATAGCGAGGCAGAACCGTAGCTTGTGTGAGAGCGAATATCTCCACTTGACTGTAATCGATTACTGTAATCGATACCAGCAGTATATCGAATCGCACGTGGTTGTCAAGGGGGTAGCCCATTCATGCAGGACTTTTAAGTTTTCGAATGGTCTGAGGAGGACATGGAGGTGCCGGCGCTGGCGGACCACGACGCCGTGTACGGTGCCGTGGCCTTTGTAGAGGGCGCGGGGGTCCATGGGATCCGCCCCATCATCGGGGCCGAGCTGACCCCCGCCGGTGGTCACCACCTCACCCTGTTAGTCGAGAACGAGATCGGCCGGGCCAACCTCTGCCGGCTGATCAGCCGGGCGCGCCATCAAGGGCCCAAGGGGCAGGTCGCCCTCCCGCCGGAGGAGCTCGCTGGCCACACGATGGGGCTTGCCGTCCTCTCCGGCTGCCGCCAGGGGCGGCCGGCGCCCTCGCGCGCGACGTCGAGCGCCTGGCGGCCTGGCTCGCGGCGCAGGAGGCGCTCCCCGAACCCATCGCGCGCCACAACCTCGCCAACGCCGATCGCCTGGCGCTTGTTGGCGGCGCGCACCGATGCCGAGGCGATCATGCCCACGGCGGTGCAGCTCCTCAACTGCGTCGACGAGCTGCGCGCCTGGTTGCCGGAGGACGTCCCCTACGGGGGACACCCAGGCGAGGACTACTCGCCTGGGGGCACCCCGCCGGGTGAGCCGATCCCGGCCGAGATCCGCCAGCTGTGGGCCCTGCTGGAGTGGGACGACGCCGACGCAGCGACGGCGTAGCATTGCCTTATCAGCGCCTGCGGCGCCGCCGGGGCCGGCGGAGATCGCGTCGGCCCCGGCGGCGTCACGATCCACGGGGAAGGCACCGGGCAACCCCGCGAAGGCCCGGGCTCTGGCCGCCGTCGGCGCGGGCCGAGGGCGAGCGGTGCGAGCCCGGTGCGGGAGGAGGAGGGTGAAATTGCTCGTCGACCGCCCCTCGACGCGGCGCTTTCGACTGGCCGGCGAGGTGAACGGCCGCCGCTACTCCGTGACCCGCGGCGCCGACCCGGCCCGCGCGATCCTGGTCCTGCGCAAGGGGCTCGACCTCGACACCCTGGGCGGCTACGTGGTCGACGCGCGGATCGGTTGGGAGACCGGGTGGATCGGTTTCGTGCCCGAAGAGGAGGCCGGCGCGCGCTATACAATGAAGACTTTGCAGGCCTCGAACAAGGCGCGCATCGTGGGATAGGCGCGATGCTGAGTGACTTCTTCGCGCATCCACTTCCAGAGGCCTTCGATGGGATTCAAGTCAGGGCTGTAGTCGGGAAGTGGGACCAGTTCGATGCCCAGGTCGGCGGCGGTGAGCTGGGCGATCGTGGCGCGATGGCAGGGCGCGCCGTCCCAGATGAGGACGATACGACGGGAGGTTGGGCCAATCCACTCGACCAGGCGCTGCAGGAATTAAGCGGTATGCTCCCCGTTACAGGGGCCTTCATTCCAGATGAAGCAGCGCCCGTAGGTGAAGTCATCGGCGCCATACCAATTGATGCGGTCGGCCAAGGAGGCACACACGCTCAACCAGTAGGCCAGCTGACCAACCGGCGCTCCGGTGGAGCCCAGGTCGAGATCGCGGTGGAAGTGCGCTTCGTCCACGTAGATCAGGATGATCTCCTCCTGACACATCTGGCTCCACAGCGTCTCAAAGCGCTCGATGTAGGCCTGGCGCTTGGCGCGAGAGCCCTGCTTGAGCACTTTCTTGCACTTCTTCCAACTCAATCCGGCCGCCTTGACCAAGCGCCGCACGGTGCTGCGACTGATGCGGCGGTGGAAAGAGGCTTCGATCTCAGGGCGAGCTTCTTGAGCGTCCAGCCGGAGCCCGGCAACTGGTACTCGATCGGCTCGTGCTCGCACACCGTCGCTTTCACTGCGGCGACCTGCTCCAACGTAACAAGGGGACTCGTCCGCTGGTGCGCCGGTAGTACAGCGCCTCGGGACCGTGCTCATTATAGGTATGCACCCAACTCAGCACCGCATCAAGATTGCGCCCGATCTCCCGCGCCCACGCCGTGGCGTTCTTCTGCCGGCTCCCAATCATATACAACGCTTGAAACCGCTCCCGCGGGCGCGGGTGCGCCGCTTCAACTGCCAACTGGCGCAAATCGGCCAGTTCCTGGCCCCATTTTTCCGTATCAGGTCGTACCATGCCCTCCTGTTCCTCCCCGTGCCTGGCGCGATCATCGCACCCGCCACTGAGAGGATACTCCATCTTCGTGGAATTCGGAATTTCTAATGAACTTCAGTTTAGAACTGGCGCGACCATTGGCGCGGCCAGCGCTCAACGACGACTTTGGTTTGGGTAAAGAACTCCACGGCATGCCGCCCCTGGCCGTGGAGTGTGCCAAAGAAACTGTCCTTCCAACCAGAAAAGGGGAAATAAGCCATCGGGGCAGCGACACCAATGTTAATGCCGATATTACCGGCGTTGGCATCGTGACGGAACGCCCGGGCCGCTGCCCCACTGCTAGTGAACAGGCAGGCCATATTCCCATAATTTCCCTGATTGACAATGCGGATCGCCTCGCCAATGTCGGCGGCATGGATCAGGCTCAGGACTGGCCCAAAGATCTCAGTCCGCGCAATTTGCCCACTCGGATTCACATTCTGCAGAATCGTGGGCCGGACAAACGCCCCCTTCTCATAGCCAGGGACGACCACCCCTCGACCATCCACCAGAACCGTAGCGCCTTCATCCGCCCCCTGCTGGATCAAGGCCTCGATCCGCTGCCGGCTGCCATGACTGATCACTGTGCCCATCTGCACCCCTTCCTCAAGGCCGTATCCCACCACCCGGCCGGCGGCAGCATCGGCAAGCGCCTCTGAAAAGGTACGGTTGGCCTCGCCCACTGTGACCACAACTGAGGTGGCCAGGCAGCGCTGTCCGGCACAGCCAAAAGCCGAGTCGGCGGTGATCTGCGTGGCCATCTCCAGATCGGCGTCGGGCAGGATAATGGTCGGGTTCTTGGCCCCGCCCTGGGCCTGTACGCGCTTGCCGTTCGCTGCGCCACGCGCATACACGTGGCGCGCCACCGGGGTCGAGCCAACGAAACTGAGGGCCTGAATGAGCGGATGATCGAGGATGGCTTCTACCGTCTCTTTGCCACCATGGATCAGGTTGAGTACCCCCTTCGGCAGCCCAACGTGTTCATCAATCAGCCGGAAAATGAGCTGCATAGTCAGTGGCACTTTTTCCGATGGGTTGACGATGAAGGTGTTGCCGCAGGCCAGTGCGTAAGGCATGAACCAAAAGCTGATCATGCCAGGGAAGTTAAAGGGGACGATGGCAGCGCAGACGCCGACGGGCTGACGGATCATGAATTCGTCAATCCCACTGGCAATATCTTCCAGGAAATCCCCCTGCATCAATGTAGGAATACCGCACGCAACTTCTACGTTTTCAATCGCGCGTTGCATTTCCCCGCGCGCTTCGGCAATAGTCTTGCCACACTCCATGGTAATGGTGCGGGCAATTTCCTCGAAGTGGCGCTCTAATACCTGCTTCATCTTGAACAGGTATTGGATGCGTTCACCCGGCGGGACGTTACGCCAGTCTGACAGGGCCGTAGCGGCAGCACTGGCAGCCGCGTTCACCTCGGATGGTGGCGAGAGCGGCACGCACCCCAATAGTTCCATCGTGGCCGGATTGACGACCTCGAGATACTCACTTGCGCTCGACTGATGCCACGTGCCGTTTATGTAGTTTGCGAGCCGTTCGCCTGCTAGCATCTATTGATTCCTTCCTGATGGGGCCGCTATGATCTCCGTCCCGGCCAAATGCTCAAGTGCCTTCACGAGCGCGTGGTTTCCTTCAGCCCCCAATCCTTGCGCCTGCAAGGTGCGGTACAAATTGAAGACCACCGCCGTTGCAAGGACTGGGATGTCCATCTGATCGGCTGCCTCCAACATCAGACGCAAATCATTCTGCTGCAAATCGATCGTAAAGCCAGGTCGCCAGTCGCGGACAATCACCTGTGGGCCACGGTTGCTCAGCATCCAGCTGCCGGCGGCGCCTTGCGTGACGGCGGCCAGGGTCTTTTGGAGATCGAGGCCACCAGCCTGTGCAAAACGCAGCGCCTCACCGACAGCCAACATGTTGACCACCACCAGAATCTAGTTGACGAGCTTGACCGTTTGTCCAGCCCCCGTCGCCCCAACGTGGGTGATGGCTTTGCTCATGGCCTGGAATACCGGCATGGCGCGCTCGACCTGGGCAGCATCGCCGCCGACCATGATACTCAGCGTGCCTCGCGCCGCACCTTCACTGCCGCCGCTGATCGGAGCATCCAGCATATGAATCCCCCTTCCGGCCAGCTTGTCGGCAAGCTCCCGAGTGGCGTGCGGGCTGATAGTACTCATGTCAATCACGAGTGCTCCTTCCTGGGCTCCGTGAATAACACCGTTGTCGCCCAAAATGACTGCTTCTACATCGGCCGTGTCGCTGATCCAGGTAATGATGATATCGCTGTGGGCGGCGACGTCGGCCGGGCTCTTCCCGCCTTCAGCCCCGGCCACGATCAGCGGCTCCATCCGGCTCACAGTACGGTTCCACACCCGCACGGGAAAGCCGGCCCTCAGCAAATTGGAGGCCATTCCTTGCCCCATGGTGCCTAAACCAATAAATCCAATTCGCTCGTGCATTACTCCTCCTTTGATTCGTATGCGCTCGATCTCAGAACAGGATGATCACGGCGCAGGACCGCATATTCCACCTGCAAGACTTAGCATAAGGAATCTGGAGTTCAGAGGCCGCTCTCCACCAGCTACCTGCCTGGTGGTGACCACAATAGTTTGTGGAGGGCAGTGTGGTCGCGTTTGACATCACCCTGAGCCACCAGCGCCTCATAGAACTCGACGGTGCTGTTGAGATGAGGCAACTGGACGCCCGCTGCATCGGCGAGAGCCTGGGCCAGGCGTAAGTCCTTGAGTTGCGTTTTCACGTGGGCGCCGGGCTGGTAGTCGCGCGCAATCATCCTAGTACCATGGTGTTGCAGGATTTTCGAATCAGCCCAACCTCCTTTCAGCGCCTGTTGCACCAGCCGGGGATCGAGACCCATGCGCTCGGCCAGTGTCAGGGCCTCGGCCACAGCCTCGATCGTCAGACCAACGATCACCTGATTGATTACTTTCACCATGTGTCCCATGCCCGCATCGCCCACATGCACCACATTGCCACCAAGAACATCCAGAATCGGTTTCACGCGCGCAAAATCATCCTGGCGGCCGCCGGCCATAATCGCCAACGTGCCGGACGCTGCGCCTTCCGGCCCGCCGGATACCGGCGCATCCACCCAGCCGATACCTTTTTCCGCCAACCGACTGGCATGGACCTGTGACCGCGCCGGGTCCGAGGTGCCCATATCCAGCACAAGCTGGCCTGCAACGAGATGGGGCTCCAGTCGCGCCAACACCTCGTCAACAGCGTCCGAATCGGCCAACATCAACAGACATACCTCGGCGTGCGCTGCGTCGGCCAAATTGCGGCATTGAGTAATGCCCTCCGTCACGTCTACCGGCAACGGCGAGCGGTTCCAGCCCTGAACCGCCCAGCCAGAAGCAGCGAGGGTGCGCGCGACGGGTCGGCCCATCAAGCCGAGACCGATGACACTTATCGACTCCCTCATGGGCCTACTCCAGCCCGTGCCGATTGACCGCCACCAGCGCCGCCTCGACAATGGCCCGGGCATCGATGCTGTAATGGCGGTACAGGTCAGTATGCGTTCCGGACTGGCCGAAGTGGTCTACCCCCAGCGGGATCACCAGTGTGCCGAACACGCTCCCCAACCAGGCCAGGGTATGTGAGGCGCCGTCCAATACCGTTACGATGGGCGCGTGGCGCTCCGACGGGGGGATGAGCCAGCGAAACGGGCCATCGCTTGTCGCCTCCAACGTGGGGTGCTTACCCCACGGGAGTTGCTGCCAAGCTTCAAACAGGCGGCGTGGACTGGTGAGATTGAGCACATTCGCGGGAATCCCCTCCTCCTGGAGGATGTTGGCGGCTTCTACCGCTTCCGGAACCATCGTCCCTGTGGTGGCGATATGTACGAGGTACGCCTCACTCTCCCTGGGATCGATCCAGCGCCAATCCACGAGCCGGTAGCCACCAGCCAGCACCTGGCGACGCAACTCCGCTTCACCGAGCCGGGTCAAGGCCGGCTGGAGCAGGCTCTGGTCAATCGGTTTGGTAGACAGGCGCAAATAGGTGGCATGCCCGTTTCCCCGGTCGCAACAACCGCGCAGCGCGTCCAGCAGCATCCAGGCCAGTTCTTGTGCAAAGCAAGGCTCGAAGGCGTTCAGGTTGGGCAGTTCCATCCCGACTGACGGGGTGATCGTGGACTGATGGGCCCCGCCTTCGGGGGACAGCGTGATGCCCGAGGGTGTGCCGGCAAAAATAAAGCGCGAACCCGAATAGAGTCCATAAATCAATGCATCCAGCCCACGCAACACAAAGGGATCATACACCGTGCCAATGGGAATGACCTGCTGCCCTGTGAGTTCGGCCGACAGGCCAAACATGCCAATTATCATGAACAGGTTCATCTCAGAAATGCCCAGTTCGATGTGCTGACCCGATGACCGCTGCTGCCAGTTCCCTTGTCGCTCATAGTCCAATCGTTCCTGGGACGCATACACCCCCATCTTGTTGATCCACCCGGACAGGTTGGTGGATACCGACACATCCGGCGAGGCGGTAACGATCCGTCTGGCCAGCGCCGGCTCGCGGGAGAGGGCCATGAGCAAGCGGCCAAAGGTCTGCTGGGTACTCACCCGGCCGTCCACGGGAATTGACAGGTCGCGTGGCAGATCGCCTGCTTGCACGACGTGAGGCGCTGGCCGACTTACCGGATACAGGTGCTTAACCCTCTGTCTGCACAGTTGTCCAGCGGACGAATCGGGCTCGAAGGCGGCCCACTTGTCTTCGGGGGATACACCAAGTTCCTGCTGCAACGCATCCATCTGCTCCGGAGTGAGGAGCATGGAGTGGTTGAGTGGGTGGCCGGCGATAGGCAAGCCCCACCCCTTGATGGTGTAGGCGAAGAGGATGGTTGGCCGGTTAGGCTCATCATCTACCCTGGCCAGTACGGAGAGGAGTTCCTCCAGATCGTGCCCACCCAGGTTGCTAAGCAGTGCCGGCAGGTCCTCATCCGACACACCGTGAATCGCATCAATGAGCTCCGGCCGCGCGACGCCATCAACTGTCACCACATGTGCCCGCAATCTATCGCCGGGCAAGCGAATCAGGGTCTGGTATTCCTCGTTGCTCATCTCATCAATACGGCGGCGCAGTGCCGAGCCGCCGGGCTGGGCAAACAGGGCCTGTAGCTTCCGTCCATACTTGGCTTCCAGCACCTGCCAGCCACTCTTGGCAAACAGGGCTTTGAGTTGGGCAGCGCGAATGCCGGGTACAACGCGATCCAGGCTTTGCCGGTTGAGATCCACAATCCACAGCAAGTTGCCCAGGCCGGTAAGCGCCTGATCTAGGATGGCCTCCCACACATTGCCCTCGTCGATCTCCGCATCCCCTAGCACCGCGACGAAACGGCGCGATGTCACGTCGCCGAAATGATCGCGGGCATACTGGCTGGCCAGGGCGGCAAAGGCTGGGGCCACCGCCCCCAGACCGACAGAGCCGGTGGAGAAATCAACCTCATCCACATCCTTGGTGCGGCTTGGATAGGCCTGCAGCCCCCGATAGGCGCGTAACGCTGTCAGGTACTGACGCGGGAGCCGTCCCAACAGATACTGAATGGCATGGTAGACAGGCGAGGCATGCGGCTTGACCGAGATCCGGTCGCCGGTCTGCAGGAAGTGGAAATAGAGTGCGGTCATGATGGTAACCATCGACGCCGATGACGCCTGATGCCCCCCGACCTTGGTTTCATCGGGGTTGCAGCGGACGTGGTTCGCGTGATGGATCATCAACATCGCCAGCCAGAGAACACGTTTCTGAATCGTGTCCAGTGTTGCCAGGCGATCTGTAGAAATCGTGGTCGCTGACCCGTTACGCGTCGGGGCTTGGAAGTCAATCATCGCTCTTGCCCTCATCCCTCGCTTCTGCTGTCTGATCCTCACTCAAGTGACACGGCTCGCTGAAGAGTCGCCCGCCGGCGGCCCGCCACTATGTGAGCCGAAACGCCGCAACGGCCTCCGGTACAAAGCGAAAGCCAACGCCCGGGCGTCGGGGAAGTTGAATCGCTCCGTCGACGATGGTGCATGAGGTGTCGATCAGCTGACCGAAATTCAGAATGGTGTTGTCTGGAAAATACTCGACGAACAGACCGTTTGGGATGCTGGGGAGCAGATGGACATGAAGTTGATGAAACCAACATGGGCTGATGGCAATGCCTTGGGCTGAAGCGAGCGCGGCGATTCGCCGCCATTCGGTAATGCCGCCACACCGCGGCGCTTCAGGCTGAAGAATGGTCACGCCGGCACGGATGATGTGTTTGAAGCTGAAACGGGTATAGTGAAACTCGCCGGTCGCCAATGGTTCAGTGATCCGCTCTGCCAGACGGGCCAGGTTGTCCAGATCATCGGGCATGAACGGGTCCTCAATCCAGTAGGGATTGTACTGGCGGTACATCGTGATGTAGGGCATGGCTTCGGACAAGGTGGTCCAGGCATTGTACAGGTCGAGCAGCAGGCATCCGTCCGGCCCGATCACGTCTCGGACCGCCTGAACCCGCCGTTCCTCTTCTTTGACCGTAAGACGACCGGCTTTGATCTTGACCGCCTTGAACCCCTGCGCTGCATACGCGGCAATTTCTTCTGCCAGCTCCTTCGGCCCCTTTCCGTCGGCATAATAGCCGCCTGACGCGTAAGCAGGGACCGTAACCTGTGCGCCACCTCCACCCAAGAAGCGATAGAGAGGCAAGCCGGCCACGCTTGCATTCCGATCCCACAATGCAATGTCGATCGCGCTGAGGCCATTCATCACAAGCCCGGCTCGCCCTTGAATGAGTGTGGCCCGATACACCCTCTCCCAGATCGCCTCAACGCCGGCCGGATCAGCCCCAATCACCTCGGGCAGGAGCAACTCTTTGGTGGCGCTTGCGGCCGCTCGCCCACCGCCGGTCCCAACATAACTGAACCCAATCCCGGCACTTCCATCCTCACACGTCAATTCGACCAGCAGATAATCCCGGTACTGGAACACCTTTCCGGCGGCAGCAACGGGCCGCTCTAATGGAACGCGCACAGGTGTAACCTTGATCTCTCGAACATACGTCATGTGCCTTGTCTCCGAGGCACTGCGGCACCCGCGATCTTCATTCGAAAGCGGTAGATGGAGGAGCACGCCGTCACGTAGAGTGTCTTGCGATCCGCATCGCCCCACGTCAGATTTGCCGGCGGCTCAGCATGGCGCTGGTCGAACCGCGGGACGAGGTTGCCGAGGTAGGTGCCGTCGGGCTCAAAGACCCAGATCCCGTCGGCGCCGGTGACGTACAGATTGCCCTCCACGTCCACCTTCATCCCGTCTGGGCCGGCAGAATGAAACCCGTTTTGCGGGTGATCCATCTCGGCAAGAACGCCCCCATGGGTCAGTGTCCCGTCTGCATGGACATCATAGGCCAACAAGAGGCCGCGTTCCGAGTCGACCACGTAGAGAATTGACTCATCGGGGGAGAACGCCAATCCATTGGGGTATACGATATCATCAACCAGCCGTTCCACCGTACCATCCGGCAAGATTCGATATAAACCATTGCACGGTTGTTCCAGGTCTTCCTTCTGAAGGTGATGCGCCACAGGATCGGTAAAGTAGAGACTGCCATCCGATTTGGCGACGATGTCGTTCGGGCTGTTGAGCCGCTTCCCCTGATAGCGATCAGCCAGCGTGATGATGGTTCCATCTGGCTCAGTGCGCGAGACCCGGCGTGCGCCGTGTTCGCATGCAACCAGCCGGGTTTCGGTATCCAGGGTCAGACCATTGGAGTTGTCGCTGGGGTCGCGCCAGACCGCCACGCCTGCCTCCGGGGACCATTGGTAGATGCGGTTCCCGGAAATGTCGGAGAAGACGAGAGAGCCGCCTGGCATCCAGACAGGTCCCTCCGTGAATTTGAAGCCAGTGGCAAGCCGTTCCGGATCGCCGGCTTCGACCAGGGAATTCAGTTTCATGACCGCCTCCTTCAAGTCGTAACGATGGCGCGCGGCGACAGGGATCTCGTGAGAACGTTCACCCGGGCGGTGCCCAGGGTTCCGGGGCCCGGTACTGTAAGCCGGTCATGACTTCGACGACGACGGGTCTCTCATCCGTCAGGGCCTGGCGGATGGCACCGCCGATCTCATCCGGGTGTTCGACCCGAATGCCGCGGCAGCCCATGTCCTGTGCAACCTGCGCAAAGCTGACGGGTTCGAAACGGTAAAGTTCCTCGGGGTTGCCCGGCCTGTCCCCGTACATTCGCTCAATATCGTCGATGCCTTGTGCCAGTCCGCCATTATTGTTGACGATGGTGACGGTATTGATGCGGTGGCGGCGCGCCGTTTCCAATTCGCTGAGGTGATACCAGAAGCCGCCATCGCCGGTGAAGCAAATCACCGGCCGGTCGGGCAGCGCGCACTTGGCCCCCAGCGCTGCCGGGAAGGCCCAGCCCAACGATCCGGCAGCGCGCAAGAAGGTCTGCTCGCGATGCGTGAGGGACACCATCGTGGCCGTCCAGATCGCCGAATAGCCGGTGTCGGAAATCAGCATGGCGTTTTCGGGAAGGGCAACGGTCAACTCTTTGCACAACCGTTCCGGACGAATGGGGATAGCGCCGGATTGGCGCAGCGGTGCGATCTCTGCGCGCCAGCCATCGACCACGAATTTGACGCGCTGTAGCCAAGCGGGATCAGCCCTATACCCTTCGAGGGCAGCCGCCAGTCGCGGCACGGCGTGCCTCGCATCCGCTACGATTCCAATCGTGCCGGCATAACTCCGCCCGATTTCCGCCGGGTCGATATCGATCTGCACGACGGGCGTCCCCACTGGTGGCACCGTCCAGTTGTGCGTCACCTGGTCGCCGGTGTTACTGCCGATATAGATGACCAGGTCTGCCTCGGCCACCACCTGATTGGCACAGCGGGCTGAATACGAGCCCACCACACCCATGCTGAGAGGGTGGGTTTCGGCAATCGTGCCTTTGCCGTTCACCGAGGTGGCCACCGGGATGGCAGTCTGCTCCGCCAGCGCCACTACTTCGTCCGCGGCGGCCGATATCCGCACACCACCCCCTGCGACGATGACCGGTCGTTTTGCGGCAGCGATCGCCTGGGCTGCACGGGCCACAGAGGCCGCTTCCGGTTCTGCCCGGTACGCGGGATACCGGGTGAACAGCTCTTCGATCACGACGGGCAGCCTGCCGTCGGCAGCTTCCAGGTCGCGTCCATGGCGTCCGATCACATCCAGGTGCACCGGTCCCGGCACGCCGGATGTGGCTTCACGGAACGCCTGACGCAGGAGATACGGGAGTTGGGCCAGCGTCACCACGTCGGCACTGTACTTGGTGACCGGCGCGAAGAGGGGATTATGGTCCACTTCCTGATACGCATTGCGATACTGAAACAGGGGCGGCTTTTTGCCGGTCAGCGCAATCACCGGCGACAGCCCCAGGTAGGCATCCTGTAGCCCGGCAGCCAGGTTGGCCGCCCCCACAGACTGCGCCATGCATACCCCTGGCCGGCCTGCGGCACGGGCATAGCCATCCGCCATGTAGGCAGCTGCTTTCTCTGAGTGGGTGATCACCCGGCGAACCCCCAGTTCTTCCAGGTCTACCATCGTTTTGCGCAGGATAGCATCGACGTAAAAAACGTGGGTCACGCCATAGCCTTGAAGGGTCTCAGCGATGAAGCGGGCTCCGGTTCTGGTCGTGTTCGTGTCCATCTGTGTATCCTGACGATCTTGTGAAATGACAACGTTCGTACCGGTACGGTACGGGCGCACGGGACGCGCCTCAGGCACTCGCAGCGATGTTCAAAATCGATACGTCGTAAACGGCGTCGAGCAGGGCGGACCGGCGGCCAGGTGCAGTGTCGGATTGGGCGACAACTCCATAATCAGGCAACCCAGGGAGATCTTCGTGGCGGAGTTGTGGCACACCGGTCCGTCATGCGAACTGAGAATCGTTTTGATCTTGTCAATAGTGATACATTCGTCTGGATCGTTCAGGTGACGCTGCAATGTATCCAGGCGCGCATGGCTGTTGGCGTAGAACCCCCAGCGCTCCCGCTGCGTGTCGGTCATCGCAGCAAGTCGCTCCCGATGGATCGTCTGGTCGTCGTTGACCAGCGGGTGATTGGTATGGTAGGTACGGTTGGCGCCTGGGTAGGGCACGAACTCGACGATCTGGTTGGCGGAACACTCCAGGCTTATGACTCGCTCGGGCCCACCGATGAGATAGTTCTGTCCAGAGGCGTGCCTGATCCGGTGCATAAAGGCCAGAGCCTCCGCCAGACTGGGCTGCGCGAGGGCGCCACGAACGACAAAATCTTCCGGCAGACCATCCTTCGCATAATTGAGGGCCAGGACCGTGTTGCAGCAGACACCAACGGGCGCGTTGTTCAAGCCGGCAAGATTGATTTTGCCGGCGATTGTGAACATGAAGGCTTCCAACGGTGACTCTGGGTATTTGATGTGCAGCAGCACCTGAAACCCGTTGTAGTAGGCGGGCGTATCCATGTTTTGGGCTGCAAGGGCCGGGCGTTCTCCCTGGCGGCTGACACCGATGGCGGTGCATTGCGCTGCGCTGTCCCAGGAGAGACCCAGCTTCTTCTCGAGCCGGAACCATGGCTCTTCATCGCTCAACTGGCGGGCAAAGATCGCGGTGAAGTCCACGTTTGCCCCTTCGGCGATACCCTCGACCTCTTCCAGCAAGTCGGGCGTCCAGCGCTTGACGGCCGGCAAGAACCTGGTCTCTCCGACCAGTTGCGATAGAAAATCGTCCGGGTTCATCCCGGTATCGTCGCCGATGTCCTGCTCCCACCGCTCGACCATCTCGTGAATACGGTCACGCAGCACCTCACCATGCACCCGGCCCCTGTTCCTGGCAGTGCCTGTCAATTCCAGCACCGGAAAATCGGTTGAACCGTTCATGTCGTATCTTTCATGACGTGATCAGGCCATACTCTGGATTTAATCACCCCGCAAGAACATCAGCCGGCTTATCGTTTCGGAATACTCAGGATGTGGCGCGCCTCCGCAGGACTGGCCACCTCCCGCCCCGCCAGATGGCTGACCTGAACGGCCCACTGCACCTGTTCCCAGCTTCCCCGGGCCAGTTCGCGGCTCGGCATACGGATGTTGTCTTCCAGACCAACCCGAATATGCCCGCCATTGGCCGCCGCCGTCATCCCAGCCTGGAACTGCTGTTTGCTGACACCGCACACCGACCACGTCGCTCCGGCGGGGAGTAACTCGCGCAATCGCGCCAGACTGTGCAGGTCATAGGGAATCCCACCGGCAACGCCAAACACGAACTGGAAGTGCAGCGGCTCTTCAAAGAGGCTGCGGCGCTGGAGGAGGAGGACGTTGTAGAGCCCACCGAAGTCGAATATCTCGAACTCGGGCTTCGTTTTGTACGTGCGCATGGCGTTGGCCATCCGCTCCATAAACCAAAAAGGGTTCTCGTAGACAAATTCAGAAACGACCTTACCCGTCTTCCAGTCCACGTAGGCCAGGTTCATGCTGTTGGTGTTGAAGGAGGCCATTTCGGGCGCCAGCGCCGCGATGCGATTGATCCGTTCCTCCAGGGGGCGTGGGGGCCGCCCACTGGTCG
Source organism: Ardenticatenaceae bacterium (assembly GCA_027493995.1). GTDB lineage: Bacteria > Chloroflexota > Anaerolineae > Ardenticatenales > Ardenticatenaceae > DOUV01. The sequence continues at coordinate 5,389,984 of JAOSJS010000001.1, forward strand.
TCACGTTGATGATGAGATCAGGGCAGCGCTGCCGGATCGCGTTCGAGATATCCCGGAAGCGCTCGATCTCCCAGTGCGCCTTGCCGGTTTCAGGGTCGCGGGCATGAATATGGACAACGGCCGCGCCTTCGTTCCAGGCCTTGTATGCCTCGCTGGCAAACTCCTCCGGTGTATAGGGAACGGCGGGGTTATGGGTTTTCATCGGAACACTGCCGGCGAGCGCCGCGCTAATGACAACCTTGTCACTCACAAGCCGCCTCCTGTAACAAGCATGCTCGCCTGCAGGCCTGTGCGGCCGCGCGCAAGCGGAATCGACGTCCTCTACAAACGGTCACAGCTGTCTGGCCTCCTGGACGGCCTTCAACATCGCCGTCCACCAGTAATATGGCACGCCCTGCCGCTGGTTCACGGTGCCGTTGAAGAAAATGCCCGTCTCCGGTTCGTAATACATCTTGGCGCCATAGGCCCCGGAGTGCCCCACCGCGATCGTGCCGTGCCCAGTATCCTCAGCAAAAATGCCCAGCCCGACGCCGGCTCGTGGCGGCTTGATCCCCGGCGCCATCCGCCATTGGGTCATTCTGACGAGCGTTTCACCGTGCCGGAACAGCTCTCCATTCACCAGCGCCCGCAAGAATCTATTCATATCGCGAACGGTGGAGACAACCCCACCCCCACCGCGATCAAACGAGAGGTTGAGACGGCTGGTGACGCCGGGGACGTCGCCCAGGTAGTAATCGGACACAGCGTGGACCCACGGGCTGGGATCCGGGTCTGTCGCATAGGCCAGGTAGCTCTTCGCCATCCCGAGCGGGTCGAAGATCCGTCGGCGCCACTGCGCGTGGAGGTCCAGGCCGGACAGCTGCTCCACCAACAGGCCAAGAATCACGTATCCGGTATCACTGTAGTGGAACGCCTCGCCGGGCCTCGAGAGCGGGCTGGCTGCGGTGCCGCTGGCCAGAAACCAGTTAATCACGCCGGCTTCGCGGTCATCGGGGCAACGCGGGTCCCACATCATCCAGTTCTTGCAGGTCATGAGGGGCGTGGGATCACGGTCTGGATCGTTCAGACAGGCCAGGTGCCCTTTGAGATCGGCGCGCAACCGGGCCACGTACGACCCCGGCGCCGGTCCCCCGAAGTCGGCGGCAGTACCGGTCGCGTCGTCGATGGCGGCGTCTTTGATGCCGCTCGTGTGGGTCAGCAGCTGGCGCACGGTAATCTTTCGGCCATAGCTGACCCCATCCATCACGTGCAGGCGGGCGATGATCTCGTCGTCGAACAGGTCAAACTCGGCCAGGGGGGCCTCCAACCCTTTGGCGCCTAGGGCCCCCTCCTCCCACAACTGCAGCACCAGTACGGCCGTCATCGTCTTCGTGACACTCGCCAAGTGATACTGATGGTCCGGAGTCATGGGGGCAACCGAGTCCGCATTTGCCCGGCCGACGCCCTTCTCGTAGACGAAGCCGGACTCAGGCACCTCCAGCCGGATGACGGCGTTTTTGACCGGCGACCCTTCGGCGGTGTCATTCCCCGCCAGCAGCCCGGCCATCGCCGCATCCAGATTGCGCCGCGCCTGTTCCGCCCACGGCGGCGCGCCCTCCCCCCGCACCGGCCATGTGCCTGTCACCGCTCCGAGCGTGCTCATGCTCGTTCTCCCCTGGCGTGCGTGTGGCGCTCTCCAAGCCTGTCGACGTAGCGCTGCCCTTCCTTCATCACCATCAAAAGCCGCGACTGATCGTGTAAGATAGCGATATCGGCCAGCGGGTTACCATCCACCACCAGCAGGTCCGCCAGTTTCCCCGGCTCCAGAACCCCGACCCTGTCTGCGATCCGGCACACCTCAGCAGCCGTGCGGGTGGCAGCCACAATCGCCTCCATCGGGCTCAACCCGTAGCGTACCATCAGGGCCAGTTCCTCGGCGTTACGCCCGTGAGCTGCCCCATCGAGAATATCACTCCCGGTCGCGATTTTGACACCGGCCGCGACTGCTTGCTGGAAGTTCTCAATCCGGCGGTCGTAAATCAAGCCAATCTTCGCCAGTTCCACCGGCGCGAGGCCCATCTCCTCACCATGGTCCGCCAGATACTCGACGGCAAACAGGGTGGGAACCAGATACGTTCCACTGTCGACCATCATCTGTACGGCCTCTTCGTCCAGCATACTGCCGTGCTCGACCGACCAGACGCCGGCGCGGATGGCATTTTTGATGCCCTGCGTGCCCTGGGCGTGTGCCATGACCGCTTTGCCGCGGGCTGACGCCTCGTACACGATGGCGTTCAGCTCGTCCATTGTCCACTCCGTATAGTTGGGATGGTCGGTGGGAGAGACAATGCCTCCCGTGGTGCAGACCTTGATGAAATCGAAATCCTGACGCAGGATCTGGCGCGCGGCCTGTTGCGCGGCGGGCACACCGTCGCTCAGCGGGAAGCTCCAAATGCTGATCTCGATGCCAGCGGGATAGTATTTGTCGAAATGTCCGCCGGTCTGCCGCATCGCGCCGGCGACGACCAGCCGCGGTCCCTTGACCAGGCCCATCTCGACTGCCTGGCGAAAGCCAACATCCAGGCCCCCAGCATCACGAACGGTCGTGAATCCCGCGTGTAAGACGCGCCGCATGACCTCCGCCGTTTGAAAGGTTTTCACCGTCTTATGCGTCAGCAACCGTTTTTTCACATCCACCGTGACAGTCGAGAGGTGGGCGTGGCACTCGATCAAGCCCGGCATCACCGTCTTGCCGGTCACGTCGATGGTCTTGCCGCCGGCCGGGATGCGCGCCACGGCTCTGGGGCCAACCTGTTGAATCTTCGAACCGCGGACAACCACCACCGCATCCTCGATGGGCGCCCGCCCAGTCCCGTCAATGAGACGTCCCCCAACGAGGGCAATCTGTTGTTCCTGTGTCTCCATAGCATCCTCCTTTTCGGTCCACACTCCTCCCAAGGAGCAGCGTTCAGGGATATGCCGCCTGATGGGGGTTCCCCACCATCAAGCCTGTTCGTCGAGAAGCGGCGGGCTCAGTGTTGAAGTCTCTCTCCGCAAGACGGGCCGGCTGCGCAGTCGTAGCCAGATGCCCTGGACTACGGTGGCCACGACTGTGGCCCCAACACCAACGTAAATGCCCGTCAGCCGACCCGAGACCACCCCTAGGGAAAGAATCGTGAGCGAAACCAGCAGGTTGAGGAACACCGCTTCTGTGATCCGTCGGGTGTGGTGCGCGTGTGTCAGGACCCCTTGATAGAGACCCTGAATCACCAGCGCGATAGGATAGAGCAGGGCCACCCAGAAGGCGTGGCGGGCGACATCAAGGATCGGTTCACGCAGTGCCGACACGCGCCCGAACCAGAAGGCACCCAGTGGCGTGGCTGCAAGCGCCACGGCCAACAAGGCCGTCACTCCCATCAGCAACACCGTGAAGCGACGAAGGCTGGCAAAGGTCCGCGGCTGATCGAGCAGCGTGACGACAACCTCGACCATGGCCATGCCACCGCTCGCCAGCAGCATGGCGATCCCCATCACGGGCGGCCAGACGGCCAGCGAGATGAGCGCGTCGGGCATCCGGCTCAGGGCGGCACTCACGACTGGTTGCATCAAGTACATGGCGACGCTCGTCATGGCCAGCGGGATATAGAACTTCAGAAAGCGTTGTACCGTCAGGTCTGGTGCCAGCACGGCTGCGCCCTTGACCTGCGTCCGCAGGACCGGCCGAACACGACGTTCTATATAGCTTGCCTCGACCGTAACCCCCACGGTCATCGTCAACGCCGCGACGATCACACCGGAAGCGGAGTGGAGAAGGAGACCGCCAGCCATAATGGCGAGGACTGTGACCAGCCGCAGTCCTGTGCCGGCGGCAACCGCGCGTGAATGGCCAAACCGAATCAGAACGCCTTGGTTAAAGCGGCGGTAGGCGACGGCGGCCAGGTACGGTACGGTGATCATCATACCGATCCGTCCTGGTTCGATGATCTCGGCGGGGGCACCAATCAACCCTCGCGTGACCAGGTAGTAGACGGGCGTGAAGGCGATGATGGCATGGACCGCGGTGAGGATCAGGATCCCCCACACGGTATACGTGCGCAGCCGGCGATAGGCGTCCCAGTCCTTACTGAGGGCAGCCGAGGCGCTGAGCAGCATCAGGATAGGAGACTCGATGGCAAAGGTCAGGGCCCTGACAATGCCCCCCAACGCCGCCAGGTTGATCGCCGAAGCGGGCAGACGGGCCACCATAGCCACGATAAGCGGCCCTTCGATGGTCATCATCATCCAGCTCGCCGTCAGCGGCCACCATGTGTGGACAATGCGCCGAAGGGAAAGGTGCGCCCGAGTTTGACTGTCAATCAGGCGCGATGCCATGACGCAGCCGGTCGTGTTGATGTCACCTCCGGCGCCCTGGACACTGGACCGGCAAACGGCGGCGACTTTCTGTTGTGATGGCATTAGCAGGCTTCGATGGATTCGTCCCGAAGGGTGGCGGCCGCTGCCAGCCCCGCGCAGACCTGCATGCCCACGGCGCTCCGGATCGGGATGCGCCGATAGCTGAGTTCGCGTTCCAGTGCCAGCCCTACTTCTTGCAGACTGGCGGCCACGCGCGCTCGGGCGCTTTCCAAGGCGGCCGAGCGATTCCCGGCCTCTTGCTCGGCCTCAATCATCCGCACAAACATGCCCCTCAATCGCTGATTCTCGTGCTCCTTCCAGTAGCGCACCTTGAACCGTTCCGCGGTCGTGGCCGGCATTTCAAGCTCAGGCGCCTCCTCGGCCCAGGGGCGTTGGGACGGAAGTCGGCCGAGGTAGAAGGTCACGCGGTCGGACACGGCGCGGAAAAACGGCGTGTCGAGCCGCAAATCGCCTTTGACGCCCTCGAAGTGCGCACTCAGCCAGGTGAAGAAGGCTTCCTGCTGGTCCACCATCGCCAGGAAGACCTAGCGGCGGCTGATATCGGTGGGTGTCTGATCGCTGATCCGCGCTTCGATCCAGTAGGGCACTTCGGTCAGCAGCGTGAACGTACCGTAGTTCGCTTCGGCGTACTCGTTACTGGTACCACCCCATGTGATCTTGCTGGCTGGGTCCTGCGTGCCGGTTGCCGCCAGATAGTCGTAGGTATCCTTGACGGTGACGGCGCGGTAGATCGCCGGCGCGTAGCGCTCGATATAGCCGGCCTGGTCCGACTCGCCCCAATCCAGTGAGAGATCAAACCAGGCGGGAAGCTCGGTAAACACAGGTAGCAATGGGGGGCAGAGGCGGCTCATATAGTAGTAGACACCGCCCAATTCGGCGTTGTGCAACGAGAGCATCAGCGCCGGTTGCAGGGTGTCGATCGCACCCTGAAGGGCGCGGGTTTCGGGCAACGGCCGGTTGAACGTCAGGGTCTTGTATTCGATGGGGAAGAGCATCTCCGGCTGTTCCTGCATCAGCGGGCGGTAGAAGTTGCGGTAGTATGTCAGCGGCGTGAACGGCCCACCGAACCAGCCCTCGTTCAGGCGCATGCTGGCCACGTCCAGGCTCTTGATGAAATGCCAACGATAGCCCAGTTCCTCGCGAAGCTCCTGGTTCTGACACAGATGGCGGGTCAGAAATTCGATTGACATGCAGCCGATCGGTTCATTGGGATGGGGCCCGCCCAGAACGAGCGCATTCGCTTGACCGTCGCCGAGACTGATCAACTCGAGCGGGTCGCCGCGCCTGGTTCGGCCGATCGTCTGCACCGTCACCAAACTAGGATAGTCCGCGACCAACTGCCTCGTCGAGGCGTACTGCTCGTCGACGGTCAGGTAGCGATCATAGTCGGGGATGCCGGCGGCCATTCGCTTCAAATCCATAGCGTTGGCTTCCTTGCGATCTGACTTCATTGCTTGCGTAACACTTTGCCCGGTTGAGCACCCGTGTGTGCTTTGTTCCGGTACACCACCTGACCGTTCACCAGGACCGTGTCGATGCCCTCCGGCGGCTGATCGGGATGCAGGGCGTCGCCGCGCATCCCGATCGTTTCCAGATCCAAGATGACGATGTCGGCATAGGCTCCCGGCTGCAGAATGCCCCGATCTTTCAATCCGAATGTCTCGGCCACTAGCCCGGTCGCCCGATGAATCGCTTCCTCCAGACTGAGAACGGCTTGCTGCTTGACGTAGGTATCGAGATAGGCAGCATAGTTGCCGTAGGCGATGGGCGGCGGCGTAGGATCACCGGCGGGGGGCGCCGCGGGGTGGATGAACGCGTCGGTGCAGGGCATGCAGAGGGGGTGTTCCAGGAACGCCGCCAGGCCAGGAGGAGTTCGTTTCTTGTCCCTGGTCTGCGCCCACACCGCGTCCGGGTCCTCCAGGATCAGGTCCGCCAGCAGGTCGACCGGGTGGCCGCCGATCTCAGCCAACAACACCGCCACCGTCTTCCCTTGCCGAGCCTGATTGCGGAAGACGAGCAGTTCAAAACAGTCGGCCCAGAATGGATCGGCTTTCGGATGCAACATTCCCAACTTCAGCTTCCCGCTGTCGTACGCATCTTTGAGTTCCTGGCGGAATTCGGGGCTCCTGAGCTTCTCCACCAGCACTGCTTTGCCATAGTGGGCGAGCGCTTGTTTGAAGGCGGTCACAAGTGGCGCCGGGCTGGCAATGCCGGAAGGAGAGAAGATGGTATCAAAGGTCACTCGCAGCCCTTCTCGGCGCGGCCGATCCACAAACTCGGCGACGGTGGCTCTGGCGACAGCGGCTGCCAGGAAATCGGGGTGGGGCTGCGGGATCACGTAGGCGTAGGCCAGATGGGAGATCTGAACGGGCAAGCGGGCCCGCCGGCCGACCTCAATGGCTTCCTGGTAACCTCGATATCGACCAACCCACACGTCCTCGATGGGACCATGGAATAAGCCGTAGGCATACTCTTCCTGGCTATCAGCCGGCCACTGCGTCTGATTGTGCCTGACATGCGTGGCGTACAGACCATCCGCCTGCCCGGCCACCTCGGCGAGGGGCACGATCTCCGTCAGGTCGGCGTACTCGCCCGGGCTGGCGTCCAGCCCGGTGGTGAAACCGAAGGCGCCGCTCTGCATGGCCTCATGGACATGCGCCTGCATTCGCGTGATCTCGGAGTCGATCGCCCTGCGCTTGAAATCGGTGCCCAATACGGTGGTGCGGATCGCATTGTGGCCGACCAGGGGGACGACGTTGACGGACGTCCCGGTCGCCTGCACAGTGTCAAGAAATCCGCCAAATGTCTCCCAGGTGATATCGACATCAAACCAGCGGGTCACATACTCGTGGGCCGCGCGACCGCGCACCGGGGCAAGCGACATGCCGCAGTTGCCGCCGACGAAGGTGGTGATCCCCTGCATGATCTTGCTTTCAGCCAGAGGGTACTTGAGGATACTCACGTCGCCGTGCGAGTGCGGGTCGATGAAACCGGGGCTCACGACCAGTTCGGCCCCGTCGATCACAGTACCAGCGATGCCGCTGACTGCGCCAATCGCCGTCACCCGCTCACCACGCACCCCGAGGCTGCCACGATAGGCCGGGCCGCCGCTCCCGTCGACAATCGTGGCGTCTTTGACCAAGACATCAAATCGATCCATTGCGAGCCCCTTTATACGTGGCGATTCATCCAGTCAAGCAAGGCCTCGTTTTGCGCCCGGCGGATAGGGAGTGGGCCGCTGACAGAGCCCATGTGAGGACTCTCCGGCAAACGGAGCATCTCGACCACGCAGCCATTCGCTTTGAGCACCGTGTAGAACTGCTCCGACTGCTCCGGTGGGCAGCGCAGATCGTGTTCGCCCTGAATCAACAACGTCGGGGTGGTACAGCGATGGGCGTAACTGACGGGGGAGCAGCGCCAGTAGGCCTCCGGTACCTCGTGCGGATGGCCACCCACTGATTCCAGGTGGCTGAGGGCCATATCGCTCGCGCCGTACCAGCTTTGCCGGTTCGTAACAGGATTCTCGGGCACCGCCGCCTTGAAGCGTTCGGTATGGCCCACGATCCAGCAGGTGAGGAAGCCCCCATACGACAGGCCGCAGACGCCCAGGCGGTCCGGGTCTGCCAGTCCGCGGTCAATCGCGTGATCCACGCCGGCCATCAGGTCGGCATATTCGATCTCGCCGAGACGGCCGTCTATCATGGTGCTGAAGGCATCGCCGTAGCCGGTGGAGCCCCGGTAGTTGATGAGGAGCACGGCGTAGCCGGACCCGGCCAGCATCTGGAAGTCACAGGAAAAGGTGTTGCCGTATCCGTGGTGCGGGCCGCCGTGGATATACAGGATGGTAGGATAGGGAGGCCGACCGACGGGAGGTTTCATCAACCAACCTTCCACCGACGTGCCGTCGCTGCTTGTGAAGACGAGCGGCTCGATCTGAGGGAGGCTAAGCTCGGCCAGAACCTCGGCATTGAGGCACGTGAGTTGGCGTTCGTTGCCACCATGCACGTCCGCCATAAACAGGTCAACGGGGGCGTTGAGGCTATTGGCCGAAAAGAGTACGCGGTCGTCGTGTAAGCCAAGCGGGTAGCAGGCCCGTTGGCCCGCCACCACCGGCTCGTAGGAGATGGCGCCGGTAAGCGCCACCCGGTAGATCTGGAGGGTCCCGCCGTCCTGGACGCGGACATACGCATTCTGCCCGTCCCGACTTATCTCGAACCCTGGTTGGTCGCGGGCCACGATCGGCATGTCGCCCTGCAGCGCCCCGTGAACGTTGTACCGCAGGCCCGTAGTGCGACACTCCGGTTCTCCTCCCTGCCGATCAATCACCCAGAGGTGGTTCTGCGCCCCAAAAGGCACACCCTGCCGGTTCCCGACAAAGACGATCCGGCGACCATCGGGTGTATAGCCCGCGCTATGCCCATAGCCCCACTCCTTGACCACATCGCGCAGCGTGCCATCGAGGGTTACCGCGCGCAGGGCGGGAAAGAAGCGGTAGGAATCGGGGAAGAACGTGGCAGTAAAGAGGATCTCCTGGCTGTCTGGAGACCAGACCGGGGCCACATAACGGCAGTTGTGGTTTCGATCCCGGGTGAGGTTACGGGGTTCCCCGCCAGATGCTGGCACGATAAACAGATCATGCACCCCCTGATCGAGATAGCCGAGACCATCAAGCCGGTAGATATGGCGTGTCACCCGGTATGGACGAGTAGGGAAAACGGGCTCGGCCGTCGCCCGGGCGGAGAAGGCGATGGTCTGACCGTCGGGAGACCAGGCCGGCCCCCGCCCCACCCCCTGAGGCAAATCAGTGAGTCTGCGGGCGGCGCCCCCTCCACGGGAATGAGGTACAGTTGCTTCGTACCGCTTTCGGTAGAAAAGAAAGCGATCTGGCGTCCATCCGGCGACCAGGCAATATTGCTGCCATTGCCATTCCCGGGCGTCAACTGACGCAACGCGCCCGTCGCTGGCGACAGCAGCCAGATCGCGATACGTTCCTCGTCCGCTTCCGGATCGACCTGTGAGACACTGTAGGCGATCCACGTGCCGTCGGGGGAGAGCTTCGCGTCCTGGAGAAAGCGAAGGCGAAGCAAATCCTCCGGTTCCAATGTCCGGCGCGCGTTGCTGCTTGGCATCATCATTCCCTTTCGGGCGCCGGTCAGTGCCCGGCGCCTCTGGTGGGTCGGGCGCACATGTCCGACTCAGAACGCTTCTGCGCCGCTGGCTTGCGCATCCAGGGTAGCGATAGAATCGGGGAGTTGCAGCGCCGCATTCGGAAAGACAGAGACGGTTGCGCGGTCTCCGTGACGGCGTTGTAACTCCCCGATCACCTCCGGCCACTCGTTATAGAGGCAGGTGTCCGCAGGGTAGTTGCTGATATCTGAGCGAGAGAGGTTGGGCGAGAAGATGATCAACCCGCGCTCCCTGATACCCAGCTTCTCGCGGCTGACTGGCCCGTACCCTCGCATGCCGACACTGGATAGGTAGTGAATCCCGGCACCGTGGCTACAGGCGGTCATCAAAACGGCCGAGCCGTCCGGCTTGATGGCCCTCCGCAAGTCACGCCCGACGGCGTTCATAGAATTGATCAATTGCACCAGGTCACTGTCTTTGGGGTAGGCATTGAAGACGGCAATATCTGCCAGTGGGGGCAGCCGGGTCGCGTATACGTGCCGGGCAAAGCGGACGCCGGCACGGTGGGCCTCAATCGGATCGCCAGCAAAAAGCGCCACAAACTCGCGCTGGGAGTTTACCACCGTGTTGACGATGAACTGCAACCCGACCACCCGACCGATCTCTTCCAGATCGTCGCGGCAGTCGTTGCCGACGATGCGGCCGGCCATCGGACCGGGCGCCGTCCGCGTTCGGGCGTGGTTGGCGTGCAAGGTTTCGATCCCTGCCATGCCTACCGCCACGGTTTTCACACCACCAGCAAACCCGGCAAGCCCGTGGGGCACAATGCTCCCGACACTGATGCGCAGGTCGGCCTGGAGATAGAAGCAATTGATGTAAATCGGCGTTCCTCGCCGGGTCTCGCCAAGATATTCTCGATTCTCATGCGGCTGGTTCTGAAAGATGGCATAGTTGCGCACGATCGGTTCGCCCAATTTCATGACCAGTTCCGAGCGTCGCATCGGGGTATGCGCTCCGAGTCCGATGACAAAGGTGGTCGCTTCGGGCCCGATTCCCCCGGCTTCCAGTTCGGCGAGGATCAGAGGAATAATCATCGACATCTGCGAGGGGCGGGTAATGTCTTCAACCACAATGACAGCCCGCTTGCTCGTTCCAGCAAGCTCCCGCAGGCTGGGTGCTCCGATAGGGTTGCTGAGACTCTGCGCCAGCGTTTCCAGGTCCGCCGCGGGCGCGTCCACCATGCCGACGCGTTCCACCTGCCACTCTACTGGGAAGTCCAGGTCGATCTCGTGATCACCATACCAGGCCTGCCATCGAAGCTTCATAGCCCTCTCTCCTCCTGAGAAGATCCCTGTAGCACCAGCGCTTCATCTCTGCCGGTGGGCCCAACGCAGAGAGCCCCTTACTAACTCGTGGCTACCAAGTGCGGGGTCTGCTCCGCCATATAGGGCCTGACCGCCGAGAGTGCCGCCTGGAAAGCCTGTGCCGCCTGGTCGACCTCGCGCTCCGTCATCGGTGTCGAAATCGCGAACTGCAGCCGGGAGGCACAGAAGATCCCCTGGTTCATCAGTTCCAGATGCACCAAACGGGGCACGGCCTTGGCCGCCATCTTGGCAGCCACCGCCTCGCGCGATGTCTTGACCTCGTTCTTTTGCCAGTGGATATTCACGAGAGATCCCATCCCCGACGCGTGCGCCACGACGCCCGCTGACTGGAACGCCTCGTTGATCCCCTGCTTGAGCCGCTGCCCGAGTTCATTGATCCGGGCGACTTCCCCGGCATCATAGTCCGCCATCGTCGCCAAGCCAGCGGCCATCGTGAGGTTGTTGCCGTTGAACGTCCCCGAATGGCTGATCGTTTTCGGATGCATAGGGTCAAAGGAAGCCATGATGTCCTGACGCCCACCGAAGGCCCCAACGGGAAGTCCGCCGCCAATGATTTTCCCAAGCGCGGTCAGGTCTGGAGTGACGCCGTAGATCGACTGAGCGCCGCCGACATCCAGTCGAAAAGTCAGGACTTCATCAAAGATCAGCAGAACCCCGAAGCGATCGGCCAGCGCCCTGGCGCCCTGCAAGAAACCCGGCTGAGGATCGACACCCCCACCCGATCCCAGGACAGGTTCCAGGATGATGGCCGCAATCTCGCGCGCGTGCTCTTGCAGCACATGCTCCAGAGCAAGCAGGTCGTTGAAAGGTACGACGCGCACATCGGCGAGCACCGAGGCTGGCACGCCTCGCGATGCCCGGCGAGGCTGCGGCAGCCCCATACGCTCAAGGTCGGGTTGGATATTCACCTGGACGCTGTCGTGTGCCCCGTGATACCCGCCGTCCATCTTGACGATCACATCCTTCTCCGAGAAGGCACGCGCGGCGCGGATTGCCATCAAGGTCGCTTCAGTGCCGGAGTTGCAGTAGCGCACCGCGTCCAAGCTGGGAATCCGGTCGCAGAGCATCTCGGCATGCCGCAGCGTAACGTGAGACGCGGAGCCCAGTACTGTGCCGCGCGCCACCTGCTCGCGGACGGCGCTGACGGTCCCTGGGTGGCCATGGCCATGAATCAGTGAGGTGTAGTTGTTGAGAAAATCAATATATTCGTTCTCGTCATAGTCATAGACGCGGCAGCCGTCACCGCGCTCCATGTACGCCGGGTAGGGTGGGTAGTAGGTAGCACTGCGAGTGTCCCCTCCGGGGAGCACCTGTTTGGCGCGATCGTCAGCCCCGCGAGACCCTTGTGTCCGCTGCGTGAAGCGGTCCACGATAGACCGGGCTACCTCATGTTGTTGCTCGTCACCCACAACTGGCCTCCTTGCGGACTGTCACACCGGACACGGATAACATTGTCTGTCTTCCTCATCACTCCGTATTCTCGCTGGACCATGCGAACTCCGTCGACCGCGCGGTCGACATTCAACCCGCGGCGGTGAGACTCTACCCCACTGCCGCGGGGACCGACGGGCTTTACTTCTGCTTATCCAACCACACGTTGTTATTAAGGGTGCAGACGTTGTCAAAGTGATAACGGCTGCCGTAATCCTTCACGTATTTCCGCGATGCCATCAGGGCGCCGACCGGACCGGTGGCATTGATCACCCAGTAGTCGCCAAAGAGCTTCTCCTCGGCCTGTTGCAGAATGCCATCCCGCTTGTCGGTATCGACGGTCTCGTTGGCCTGTGCCACCAAGTCGAACACTTTCGAGTCATTGTATCCCAGCACCTTGCCGAAAGAGGCGTCTTTCGCCCAACACAATTGCAGGCCGCCGGGACCACCACAACCGGCCCACAGCATGAGCCGCCGCTCGTTCGTCTGGCTGTCTTCCGCGCCGCTGATATACATGTCGGACCAAGTGCCAAATTCGACCAGTTCGGGTTCAGCCGGAACGCCGACAGCCTTCAGTTGGGTCACGACGATCTCGAGTACCTTGTCCAAGCCGGCGATATTGAACGTGTTGACTTTGATCGGTTCCATCGGCTTGCCGTCTTTGTCCAGGACGCCGTCGCTGTTCGAGTCGGTCCACCCTAACTCGGCGAAGAGCGCTTTGGCCTGCTCAGGATCATACGGGAAATACTTCTCGCACAGGTCGGCAACGTGCCCAGGGAGACCTTTCGACAGATTCCCGCAACCGGGCTCAGCCACGGCTCCGTAGACGGCCGGGCCGTTGGCCTGGCTGTCAATAGCCACGGCAATGGCTTGGCGGAAGCGCTTATCCTGGAAGTCTTGAACGCCTGATGGGAACATAATCATGCGGGGCGTCTTGGAGGGCCGGTAGTAGATGTTGAAGCGCTTGTCTGTCGCGATGCGATCCACCTCAGCACCAGGAACGTTCGACACGAAGTCGACATCGCCCGCCTCCAGCGCTACCAGGGCTACGGTATCGTCAGGAATGATCTGGAGATAAATCTCGTCCAGGAAACACTGGAGCCAGTAATCCTCATTGCGCTTCACCAGTAGGTGGTCGTCCGGAACGTACTCTACGAATTCAAACGGCCCCGACCCAACCGGGTGTTTGCCAAAATCATCGCCGTAGTGCTCCACGGCCTCGTGGGGGATAATAGCCAAATTTGAGAGGCCATTGACCTGATCAAAGAGCCCTCCGGAGGGCTTCTTCAGGTTGAGTTGGACTGTATATTTGTCGACGGCCTCAATCGAGTCGTAGACGTCTTTGACATCTGAGGTAATCTTGCTGCCCGGCAGGGTCGCCCACCGTTCCATGCTATACACCACGTCGTCCGCCGTGACCTCGCGCCCCTGACCCTCCGGGAAGACCTCGTTCCCATCCTGGAACATCACACCATGGCGCAGATGAAAGACCAAAGTCGTGTCATTCTTCCATTCCCACGATTCGGCGATGTCAGGAATAGGATCACCAAAGTCTTGCATCCGATAGAGATACCCATGGATGAGCGACATGGCCTCAAAGGACGGACCGTCGCTGGACAACGCCTGATCGAACTGCACGAGCGCTCTGGCCGCCGGTTTGAATGTGCCGCCAAACCTGGGATCGGTCGATCGGTCAGGCGTGGCTACGACTTCGACAACAGTCGTCACCTCTTTCTGGACCTCAACCACCGTCGTGACTTCTTTCTCGACAACCTGAGTGACGATCTTCTCGGCAGGCTGGGGTGGAGCCGCCTGTTGGGCACAGGCGGCGAGCAGCAGGACAATCACAGACAGACCAACCAAGATCAAGCTTTTCGGCTTCATGGCTCTCCCCCTCCAGAGTAAGCGGCTGGGTGGGGTTTCATTACCCCTTGGGGCCCAGCGATTCCCGTTCCTGGCGATCGCCAATCGTCGCCAGGGCCCTTCCGGAACACGGTTGGTGCCTCTCACCCCCTTTCTCTGGATCGCTATCGCCTTCTCAGCGATCCTTAGTGTACAACATACCGAATACAAGTACATTGTATACAATGTAGTGCCGCTACCGTAACACAGAAGATTGTCCCTGTCAAGAGGCTTGTGGAAATTGGGGCACGCACGAGTTGTCAGGGGAAAAAGTAGCCTCCACCTGCGAGAGGGGGTACAGTGAGGTCGCCAAACCACACCACTGGCACCCAACCGGAGGAGGCTGAGGTGGATCATAGCACGAGTGAGGCGGCGCGGGAAGCGTTCGTGGCGCAGATGGGGGCGGTGGCAGCGGGGAGAGCAGAATGGATGGGGAGGGGCGAGGTGACGCTGGAGGCGATGGAGCAAGAAGTCCTGCGGAGCGCGAAGGGGTTGGGGAACGAGCTGTTGAGTGGGCTGTGCGGGCTGGGCGTGCCAAGATACGCTGCCCCGGAAGTGGCGTGCGCCTGTGGGGGGCAGGAGTGCTATCAGCGGATGCGCGCGGTGCAGACGAAGACGATCCCGGACACGGTCACGGTGCGCCGGGCCTATTCCGTGTGCGCGGTGTGTAATCATGGGGTGGCACCGCTTGACGAACAACTGGGACTCTGCCCAGGGGGCTTGAGTGCGGGGCTAGCAGAAATGGTGGCCTTGCTCGGCGTGAGCCAAGACTCCTTCGCGCAAGCGGTGGCGGTTCTGGCGCGACTGAGCCTGGTGCCGCTCGCGCCCAACTCGGCGCGAGCGGCCACCGAAACGCTGGGGGCGTTGGCGTTGGCCGACGAGGAAGCGCAGGTTGCGGCCGCCTGGAGGCACAAGCCGAGCTTGCCCCCTCTGCCGAGCAAGCCCCCCGAGCGGCTCTCCATCTCGATGGACGGTGTCTTGGTTAACATCCGCGGCGAAGGCTGGAAGGAGACCAAGCTGGGCGCCTGCTCCACCACCACCCGACCGAGCCAGAAACGGCCTAAGAGCCTCACCGTGCACGCCCAAGCACTCACCTTTGTCGCCGATCTGGGCCCCGCCGAGCCCTTTGGGCGCCTCCTCTGGCTGGAAGCCTACCGCCGCGGTGCAACCCAGGCCACAGAACTGGTCGTCCTCGGTGATGGCGCCGAGTGGATCTGGCGCCTCGCCGACGAGCACTTCCCAGTGCCATCCAGATTGTCGACTGGTATCACGCCAGCCAGTATCTCTGGCACGCCGCCCACGCCATCTAGGGCGAGACCGATCTCGCCACGCACTGGGCCCAGCGCGCCCTCAACGCTCTCTGGGACGGCAGGCTCACCACCGTGCTCGCCAACCTCGAAAAGCGTGCCTCCAGTGACGACCCTGTTCAGAAAGCCGTGACCTCCTTCACCCACAACCAACACCGCAGGCATGATGACCGCTATCGCGCTCAGGCGCTCCAGATTGGCTCCGGCTCCATTGAGAGCGGCTGCAAGCATGTCATCCGCCCAGCGCCTCAAACTCGCCGGTAGGCGCTGCCCCCTACGGGGGAGCCCGCGGGGCGGAATCGTCAGGAGGCGCACGCGGTCGCCATGCTCCGTGCGCGCCTCAAAAGCAACCGCTGGGACGAGACGCTCACGCTCCGTTCCCCGCCTCAGCGCGCCCCGCGGCGTCCCACCCTGGCCGCTTGACAACTCGTGCGTACACCCGTGGAAATTGGGGACGCTTCAACAGAAGGCCTCTAATCCCGATCGTCGTGCTCGCGTCCCACGCGTAGCGTGTACCGATATGATCACGGATATCCCACTTCGGCCGCGTGGACGAGATTGTGGTGCCCTTGCACTGTCGTCACAGGTACGAAACCCTGCTTGGGAGAGGCAACGAACGAGGAGTCTCACCGGCACTGTGCGCACTTGGCTGATGGGGGTGGAACACGCGCCGATGCCCTCTTGCCGATGACAGGCATATCGACGCAACAGGCAAGTGCGGGTCACCTGCGGATACGCGGGTCGAAAGCGTCCTGGAGCGCATCGCCGACGAAGTTGATCGCAAGCACCGTGATCATGATCATTAGTCCGGGTGCGATAGATAATACCGGCTGTACGCGCAAGAATTCTCGTCCCTTGTTGAGCATTGCGCCCCACTCCGCTGTCGGTGGCTGCGCGCCCATACCCAGGAAACTGAGTCCCGCTGCTGCGAGAATCGCCGCGGCTACGCCGAAGGTAGCCTGAACGACCACGATCCCAACAGTATTGGGCAGGATGTGCTGCCAGATGATGCGCCAGTCCGTGGCACCTGTAGATCGGGCTGCCATAACGAAATCGGCTTCGCGCAGCGAGAGCACAGAACTCCGCACCAATCGCGCGTAGCTGATCCAGCTCACTAAACCGAGAACGAGCATCATGTTGGTGAGACTGGGGCCCAATACTGCCACCGCCGCAATCGCAAGTACCAGGAACGGAAACGCGTACAGGACATCAACCACCCGCATGATGATGTGGTCGACAAGACCACCGTAGTACCCGCTGAGAGCGCCCAGGGTAACGCCGATGCTGCCTGCGATCCCCACCACGATGGTGCCGACCGTCAGGGAAATCCGGGCACCGTAGATCAGCCGGCTCAAGAGATCCCGGCCCAGATCGTCCGTCCCGAGGAGGTGACCCGGCGAGTTGAGTGGCTGGAGGGCTGCTTTTAGGTCCAGCGCGTACGGATCATGCGGAGCGATCCAAGGCGCGGCGATCGCCATCAGAACGAGGATCACGAGAATGATTATGCCAGCAATCGCAAACCGATTGCGCCGCATCTGGCGCCACACATCCCCCCACAGGGATCTGGTTTCAAGCTTGAGGCTGGCAATTTCCATCACGCGCTGTTCGGACTCGGACACTGGATGGTCAGGCGCGACCATACGTGCGTCAACTTCGACGATCAATTGGTTGTTTTCCACAGGTCGCGCTCCTTGCTTGACTACTGGGGGTAGAAAGCACGACAGTTGTCGGGGCAGCAAGCGCTGCCCCCTGTCACGAGCAACGCTCAGTCAACGCTCATCGTATCGTATCCGAGGGTCGAGAAACACGTAGAGGATGTCGACGGCCAGGTTGGCGAGTACAAAGATCGTCGCAAAGACCAGAACCGTACCCATGATCACAGGATAATCGCGCCGCCAGATAGCATCGACGGCAAAGCGCCCGATGCCAGGCCAGGCGAAGATTGTCTCTACAATCACGGCCCCGCTGAGCAGACTCGCAAACTGCACCCCCAGAACGGTTATCACTGGGATGAGGGCGTTGGGCAGGCCATGCCGGATCAACACCGCTCGATAACTCAGGCCCTTGGCATGTGCTGTTCGCATATAGTCCTGTGACAAAACCTCGAGCATGCTGGAGCGTGTGATGCGCGTCACCAGCCCGGCCAGGCCCGTACCCAGCGTCAACGCGGGTAAGATCAAGGACTTCACAGTGCCGCCGACGCCGGTGCCCCGCCCGACACTGGGGAGCCAGCCGAGCTTCAACGCGAACAGGAGAATCAGCATGACGCCGACCCAGAAGCTGGGCATGGAAACCCCAAACAGGCTGGCAGTCATGGCCAGATTATCCAGCCAGGAGCCACGCTTTTGGGCCGAGATGATACCTAACGGAATGGCGATCAGAACGACCACGATCATGCTGGCAATGGCAAGTTCCATCGTAGCTGGGAACCGTTGGAGGATATCGGGACCCACCGGGCGCTTGGTGCTGATCGATCGTCCCAGGTCGCCATGCAGTACCCTCCCAAGGTAATGAACATACTGTACCGGTAAAGGATCATTCAGCCCCAACTCCTGCCGAATCTCCTGGATACGCTGTGGGTCCATCCCTTCCGGGTCCAGCCCATACTGCGCTGCAACGGGATCACCAGGCACCAACTGGATCAAGACGAAAGTTACGAGTGAGACTGCCAGCAGAAGCGGAATCAGCAGCAATAACCGCTGGGTGACATACTTGACCATCGAGCTCGCCACTCCTTCGGGAACGTCACATTCCCAACAGAACCTCTTCCTCAGAGCCCACGTTTTTTTCGAGGACAGGAGCGGCCCTTGACAACGTGTTCAGTACGTGAGGGACGATGAGTTCACCCGCCCGCCGCCCATCCCGCTGTTCCAAGGCCTCCAGGATCTGCGTGTGCGCCTGAAGTTCCGTTTCGGCGATCTCCCGGCGCTGTTCCTCTGTCAGTTCAGGATAGACCAAATCGGAGGGCACCATATCCCAGAGCTGTTCCAGGAATCGGATCAAGTGCCGTTTCCCTGTCGCCTCGATGGCAATCCAGTGGAATTTCCGGTTGGCCTCTCGCGTCTTCTCAAATGTGCGCAACGTCGGATCAAGCACCGTTGACGGGAGCAGAGAGCGCATTGCGGCTAGGTCATCATCCGTCAGCCGTTCAGCAGCCAGCTCAAAGGCCCACGATTCCAGTTTGGCGCGCATCGTGTACACTTCTTCCAGTTCGGTTACTGTCACGGAAGCTGCCTGGACACCTTTGTATGGCACTTCGACCGCCAGGCCTTCGGCCACCAGACGGGTGAGAGCATCGCGTACCATGGTCCGGCTCACTGAAAGTTCCTCGGCCAGCGCACCCTCGCGCAACCATTCGCCCCGCTTGATCCGGCGATGCACGATAGCGGCTCGAATCGCCTCATAGACGACGTCAGATCGTCGAGTGGGCCCCAAGATTTGCTTTAACGTCGCATCATCGAAACGGTTATTCATATCCCTCCCTACCACTCTCATTGGATAGTAGCAAACATTGCTCGGGCAGATCGGCGATATACAGTATAACTGTATACGATCTTTATACTAACACGTGAGCGGCTTTTGTGAAAGTACCATTCCTTGTCTTACTGTTAAGCGATTTTTAGAGCTGGGGCATCTCCGGCAGGTACAAATCCGAGCACATGACCAAAGAACGCCAGCTCAACCTGTAAGGTGTGAACGTTCGTCTCAAATCGTCGGAACCCGTGCGCCTCGCCCTCGAATTCGACGTACACCACCGGCACGCCCTGACGGCGCAAGGCGTCGACGATAAACCGTGACTGGTTGGGCGGCACGACTTTATCGTCCAGTCCCTGAAACAGGATCATCGGCACATCGATCGCGTCCGCCCGGTTGACAGGTGATCGGTCGCGGTAGCACTGGCGCTGTTCAGGATAGGGCCCGATCAGGGTCTCGCAGTAGTGCGATTCGTACTTGTGGGTTTCGCGATGCCAGGTCTCAAGGTCGCTGATCCCAAAATGGCTCGAGCCAGCCTGGAAGAAGTCGCGGAAGGCCAGGGCGGCGAAAGTCGTGAAGCCGCCGGCACTACCACCGCGGATGATCGTCCGGTTGCCGTCCACGAGCCCCTGCTCGACCAGATAGCGCGCCCCGTTGACGGCATCCGCAACGTCCACAATCCCCCACTGACCCCACAACCGCTGGCGGTAGGCCCGGCCGTACCCAGTACTCCCGCCGTAATCCACCTCTAGTACGGCAAAGCCTCTGCTCGTCCAGTACTGCGTCCCGAGGTTAAACGCCATGTTGAATGCGCTGGTTGGCCCGCCGTGAACAGCGACAATCAGCGGCGGCAGTTGGCCGGCAGGGGCCACGAAATCCCGGTTCGACGGTGGGTAGTAGTACCCATACGCTATCAGGCCGTTCTCGGTCGGGAAGCCGACCTGCGTGGGAATGGAGAGATACCCGTCCAGGGAGGCCAACTCCGAAGAGCGTAGCACCACCTCCGTCTCACCGTTCACCGGATCGAGTCGCAGCAGGGACAGCGGTTCCGTTGGCGAGGCCGCCACAACGTAGACGCTCTCGCCTACCACTTCCAGATCCGCAAAGAAGGTGTAACCGCTGGCAAACTCCCGGAGTTGCCCTGACGTGACATCGATGAGCCCAATATACCAGATCCCCTGGCGCCGATACATTGCCGCGATGGCGGGTACTGTATGACCATCACGTTGCACCGGACGGAAGGGGCGGCCAAATTCCGCCGCCATCGGGCACACAGGTGTCACCTGGCCGTCGCGCCACCGATAGAGATTCCACCAGTTGTCTCGATCGGAAAGGAAGTAGAGCGCGCCGTCGGGAGACCAGTAGAGATCAAGAATCGATTCGTTCGCTTCGATCACAACAGGTCGAGCGTTGGCCAGGCTACCGTCTGCTTGCACGTCCGCTACCCACAGACTGCTGATAAAGAAGCGCATATTGGGATGGTTCCAGGCCATCCAGGCCAAAAAGCGCCCGTCGTGACTGAGGGCCGGCCGGGAAACGAAATCGGTTTGATCGAAGAGTACGCGCCCGAACTGATCGCCGGCAAAGTTGACGGCGGCGATGGTATGCTGCGGCTCCCCATCACGGGTGCGATCCTCGCGGACACAAATGACCCGTTGGCGGTAGGGATCGACGATCAGATCGCCATATCGCATCGCGCCGTCAGCGGTGATGGGATGAGGGGAGGTGCCTGGCTGGTGGCGGTAGAGGCGATCATCAGGATAGTTTGAGAAATAGATCACCCCCTGATGGACGACAAAGCTGGGGCCACCGTATTCGTACACGCGGGTACGCACAGAGAAAGGTGCCGGAGTCAAATCTTCGGGGTCGCCCTCTTTCAGGAAGCGGGCGACGACGCCTCGACCTCCCTGTTCGGGACGCAGGAAGAGCCCATAGAGTGTCTCGCCCTCGGCACACAATTGGGCGATCCACTGAGTAAGATAAATCGGAGTAGACGCCACCAGCGCAGCACTTATGGGAGACTGCCAGCTACCGTACGGAGCGACGGTCGGTGTCGTCATGGTCGTCCCCTCCTCTCACACGTCGTGGCTCGGTTGATGGGGAGCGCCGGCGCCTCATCGGCAGGACGAAAGCCGAACACCTGGCCGAAGAAGGCGAGTTCCGACTTCAGAACGCTCGTCACAGTCTCAAAGCGCCGGAAGCCGTGCGCCTCGCCCTCAAACTCAAGGTAGACGACCGGTATACCTCGTCGCCGTAAGGTATTCACTATCAGCTGAGACTGGTTCGGTGGCACGACTCTATCATCAGCGCCTTGCGCGATGATCATCGGCACATCGATCGCATCCGCCCGGTTGACAGGTGATCGGTCGCGGTAGCACTGGCGCTGTTCAGGATAGGGCCCGATCAGGGTCTCGCAGTAGTGCGATTCGTACTTGTGGGTTTCGCGATGCCAGGTCTCAAGGTCGCTGATCCCAAAATGGCTCGAGCCAGCCTGGAAGAAGTCGCGGAAGGCCAGGGCGGCGAAAGTCGTGAAGCCGCCGGCACTACCACCGCGGATGATCGTCCGGTTGCCGTCCACGAGCCCCTGCTCGACCAGATAGCGCGCCCCGTTGACGGCATCCGCAACGTCCACAATCCCCCACTGGCCGCGGAGCCGGTTGCGGTACTCGCGCCCGTATCCGGCACTCCCACCGTAGTTGATGGCGAGGACGGCAAAGCCCCGGCTCGTCCAGAATTGGATCCCCATATCCAATGCATGTTTCGTGGACCCGGTTGGCCCACCGTGGCACTCGACGATGAGCGGTGGTAGTTCCCCTTCCGGTCCCTCAAAGTTCGGGTTTTGCGGTGAATGGTAGAAGCCGTAGGCCGTGCGGCCGTGGTCGGTCGGGTAAGCGAGGTGCACTGGAGAGGAGATGTGGCGATTGGGAATCGTGTAATGGACTGAGCTGTCCAGCACCTCAGTTCGGCCACTCGCTAGATCAAGCCGGACGAGTTGGCGGGGCCGGGTCGGCGAAGCCGCCACCAGGTAAGCCGTCGCGTCGATCACCTCCAGACGAAGGAGAAAGGTGTACTCAGTGGGGATTTCCTGGACATGCCCGCGCTCTGTGTCGATCAGCCCGACGTGCCAGGTACCGTGGTCGTTATACAGGGCCACGACACGCGAGGGCGACAGAAACCGGTAGATATTCAGGCCGATGTTCCAGAAGGGATTGCCCAGCTCTGCCTCCATCGGACAAACAGGGGTGATCTGATTGTCACGCCAACGGTAAAGATTCCACGAGTTGGAGCGGTCGGAACAGAAGTACAACGTTCCGTCAGGGGACCAGCGTGGATCGGTGATACTTTCGTCCCGTTCTGGCACAATCTGCTGGACGTTTGTCAGACTGCCGTCCTCGTCGACGTCTGCGACCCAGAGACTACTGCTGTAGAAGGGCATGTGCGGGTGGTTCCAGGCCACCCAGGCCAGGCGGCGACCGTCTGGGCTGAGTGTCGGGAAGGCTACAAAGTCAGCCTGGTCAAACAAAACAGTGCCAAACTCGTCGCCAGCCAGGTGTACCGCCGCAATCGTATGCCGTGGTTCGCCATCTGAGCTGCGGTCTTCGCGAATACAGATCAACCTGTTACGATCGTGGTCAATGACCATACCGGCATATCGCATGGGGCCCGCGGCGGTAATAGGTTCAGGTGTACGGCCCGGCTGCTGGCGGTAAAGCCGGTCGTCCGGAAAGTTCGAGAAGTAAATGACCCCGTCTTTGACAGCAAAACATTTTCCCCCGTACTCATACACTCTGGTACGCACGTAGAACGGAACCGGGGTGATGTTCTTAAACTGTCGATCATCGCGCATCCGAGCAACAACGCCTCGCCCACCTTGGTCTGGATAGATACGGAGGGCGTAAAGCTCCTCCCGCTCTGCGTAGAGTTGGCCGATCCACCCGTGCGGGCTGGCAGCCACTACTTCAGCACTGATCACGGATTCCCAGCTTCCGTACGGCGCCACTTGTTTTTCTGTCATCTCGCTCTCTCGTGATTCGGGGGGCTGGCGATGGAATACGAACCGAAGCTCCTGGCGCACCGCCACTCCTTCCCGAAAGGTGCCAGATGCGGTTGTCGAACGAAGCAGCCTGCTGTCCGACCGTCATCGGAATGGGCAGCGGTGGCCCAGATCGTCCACCTGTCGTATACAGTCATATTGTACACAATATGATGTTTTATTCTCTTTGTCAACCCTGAGGATAGCAGAGGGTGCAGTCACGAGTTGTGAGGAAAAAAACTAGCCTCCACCTGAGAGAAAGGGTCCAGTGAGGTCGCCAAACCAATACTGGCACCCGACAGGAGGAGGCTGAGGTGAAGAGTAGCATAAGTACGAGGGCAGGAGAAGCGTTCGTGGCAGCGATGACGGGAAAGATGAGAGCGATGGCGGAGCGGTTGGTCGCGATGGTGACAACGGGAGAGCAGGGGCTTGAGGAACTGGAAGCGGTGGCGCTGCCGAGCGCCACGAGCCTGGGCAATGAGCGGCTGAGGGGGTTGTGGGCCCTGCGAGGGCCGCGCTCCCCAGCAGCCGAGGTGGCGTGCGGGCGTGGGGCCGTAGCTCAGGATCGGGAGAGGCGGACGGTCCAAACCAAGACGATTGTGGACACGATTGAGGGGCGCCGCGCCGCTTCCCACTGCCAGAGGTGTCATCATGGAGTGGCCCCGCGGGATGGGGAGGTGGGGCGCTGTGCCGGGGGCATGAGTACGGGCTTGGAAGAGTTGGTGGCCGTGCTGGGGGTCACGCCAGACGCCTTCGCGCAGGCCACCACGGTACTGGCCACACTCAGGTTGGTCTCTGTCTGTCCAAATTCAGCGTGCGCTGCGACCGCAAAACTGGGCGCCCTGGTTGTCGCCGCTGAAGCATCTCAGCTGGCAGCCGCGTGGGCCGCTGAACCCCACCGGCCGCCACGGCCCACGAGGAAGCCCGAGCGGCTCTCCATTGCAATGGATGGGGTCTTGGTCAACGTTCGCCGGGAAGGCTGGAAGGCGATCAAGCTGGGGGCCTGGTATCCCACGACCCCTCGACCGGGCAAGCAACGGCCTGAGGCCCTCGCGGTCCAGGCGCAACCGCTCAGTTGTGTCGCTGACCTGTGCCGAGACGCTCGGCCGCTTGCTCTGGCTCGAAGCCTTTCGGCGCGGCGTCACTGAGGCCAACGAGGTCGTGGTGATCGGTGATGGCGCCGCCTGGATTGGGCGCTTGGCCGACGAGCACTTCCCCGATGCCATCCAGATGGTCGACCGGTAGCATGCCAGCCAGTCCCTCTGGAACGCCGCCCACGCTATCGATGGCGAGACCGATCTCGCCACGCACTGGGCCCAGCGCGCCCTCGATGCGCTCTGGAACGGCAAGCTCAAGCGCGGGCTCGCCAACCTCGAAAAGTATTGCTCCAAGGCTGAGCCCGTTCAGCAAGCCCTCACCTCCGTCACGAACAACTAGGCGCGCAGGCACTATGACCGCTCCCGTGCTCGCGGCCTCCAAATTGGCTCCGGCTCCATCGAGAGTGGCTGCCAACACCTCATCGGGCAGCCTCTCAAATTCGCCGGCAGGCGCTGTCCCCTACGGGGGATCCCCTACCCTGAGGGGTACCCCCGACCCCGCGGGGTACGCCCAGGCGAGACGATCACGCCGGGGACCGCCCCACAGGGCGAAGCGTCCACCTCGACGCGACGGGATGCCCCTCAGGGCAACCCCGACGAGACGATCTCGCTTGGGGGCACCCCGCGGGGCGGAATCGTCACCAGGCGCGGGCCCTCGCCATACTCCGGGCACGCCTCAAGAGCGACCGCTGGGATCAGACCATCGCCTTGCGTCCCAAACCCAAGCGCGCCTATCAGCGCAAGTCCGCCTAATCTCACAACTCGTGCCTGCATCCCAAGGGTTGAGGGACTCGCAGATCCGTTGTCAGGTCGTTTGAGCGGGGGACGGAGCTTGAGGGTCTCAACCCGGTGACTGCGCGTGAGACGCGCACGACGCCGGGCAACCGCGCGGGGTTGCTCAGCGTGCCGGCGCATGGCGGCTTGTTTCACGCGTTGGGCAGTAATGTGCGTGCGACCGCTCTCAATCGAGCCAGGGCCGATCATGATGGTTCTTCGTCGGCGACCAGCACTGCCCACACCGTTTCAGTGGCGTCCGATGTCGGGTTGGCGCAGACCATTTCCAGCCAGCAGACCAGCGAGGTCAACGGCCAGCGCTACTCCGTGACCCGCGGCGACGACCCCGCGCGCGGTCCTGGTCCTGCGCAAGGGGCTCGACCTCGATACCCTGGTCGACGATGCGAGCGGCCTCGGTGACGTGCTCGCCCCCTGGTCCTGCGCAAGGGGCTCGACCTCGATACCCTGGCCGGCTCCGTGGTCGACGCGCGGATCAGCTGGGAGACCGGGTGAATCGGTTTCGTGCCGGAAGAGGAGGCCGGCGAGCGGTACACCAGGGTGACGGTCTACTGGCGGGTCCTCATGCCCAGCTGTGAGGCGGAGCGCGCGCTGGCTCAACTCCTGGCCGATGCGCCGCGGAGGACCGCCGGGTGAATGCCAGTTGCTCTGCTGGCGGCGCGAGCCTCGCGGCCGAGCGCGCTGGCCAACTCACCGCCTTTTGGCACCGCGGCTCGCTCTGCTTCATGCGCCGCGGCGGATGCTTCCCGGGCCGACACAGGCGCGCCCGAGGAGCACGGGCGGATCCGCGCGTTCCAAAGCGTGCGTGGTCACACGCGGCGGCTCGGCCAGGGCTGTCGCGCGGCTCCGAGACGGGCGACGCGGCTCGCCGCTATGGGTTCGTCGTTCCCCGTGGCTCCACCTTCATGCGGCCCTACGTGCGCGGGGGTCGGGATGAGGCAGCCGGGCGACAATGCGGATATCGTGGTCGTGGCGCGCGGGCTGGTGCCGCCGCCCGGCCACTGACGAACGTTTGCGCGCAAACATTGAGCGCTCGGAGAGTGAGCCCGGGCGCTTGTCTTTCCTGCGCACCGGCCGTGTCAGGATCTCATCAACCAGAACACCGCTCGCGCCTGCCACACTCTGAGCGGCGACAAGGTCGGCCAAGAAATTTGAGTTCAACTTTGGCAACCATCATCCTCCCAGACTTCTTGCTTTGACTCGTTCTGTGACCACACTACGCAAAAAAGAAGTCCATTCTGGTTCGTGCCGATCTCAACCTTCGGATGAACGGTTGCTGCGTTATGGTGAGGTGTGCCTGTCTCTATGATCGAGTACATCCCCACAGAGATGCACGTCGATCCCCATCTCGGCCAGCATCGCGGCTTTGGCGGCCAGGGCAGTGTCGGCCTGCGCTGCCGAGGGGGCGTAGGCGACCTGGATGTGGTTGGCCTTGTGGCGGGCCATCATCTGGTCGCGGCTGATGCCGTGCAACACGGCGTGCATGATAGGCCACTGGGGCGTGGTCGCCTGCCAGCGGCGCTCGGTCTCGGCGCGCGGCAGCGCGACGACGCTGGCGCGGCCGAGGTCGGCGTGCAGCCTGGCGTCCTGGACGAAGATCCGGCTCCAGACGATCTCGCCCGGCTTGCTGATGCCCTTGAGGGTGCCGCCGCCCAGCCGGAAGTACATCGGCGGTTGGCGCTCGCTGACCGCGCCGGCGTAGCCGCCGATGAAGTGCGAGGCCGGGGCCGCGCCGGAGATCTGGAAGACCCAGACGAAGGCGTCGACCCCCTCGCCCCGGAACCACTCGCCCCAGCGCAGGTCGTGCAGGGTCGTGGCCGGGTCGAAGCCCAGGGTTGTCCAGACGCGGTTGGTGACGAGCGCATCCAGGCCGGCGCACTCGTCGACCTCGTTGAAGTGGGGCAGCGGCCGGCCGGGGGCGATCTTGTGGCCGGTGGCGGGGTCGGCGACCGGGGGGCGCGCGGCGTTGTTGAGCAGGCCCTCGACCAGGTCGGAGGCCGGGACCAGGTCCTTGAGCCCCTGCTGGTACTGGATGCCGATGGCGTCGCAGCCAAAGGCGTGGGCGAGGCGCACGGCGGCGATGTACATCTTGCACTGTCCGAGGATCTGGTCGTCGGTCAGGTCGGTCTCGGGGGTGGGGCCGGTCACGAAGGTGACGCCCCGCGCGTCCAGCCAGGCGCGCACGGCCTGGGCCTCGGCGGCGGGGACCGTGCGCATCGCCGCCACCAAGGCCGACTGGCTCAGCCGCTCCTTGTAGACCCCCAGCGGGTTGAGCAGTTCGTCGTCGATGATGGCGTTGTACATGCCCATGCAGCCCTCGTCGAAGACGCCCAGGATGGCCTTGTGCCGCCGCAGGTGGCGGGCCAGCGCCCGGCCGAGGTCGACCTCGTCGGGGGGGAGCGCGGCGCGGTCCAGGTCGCGCATGTGGCTGGTGTCGTGGCTGAGGCGGCCCGCGCGCAGCCACCGCCGGAGGCCGTTCAGGAAGAAGTCGTCGGTGAAGTCCTCGCTCCAGAGGGTGCTGTAGGCCACGCCCGCTTTGGTCAGGCAGGCGTTGAGGTTGAGCAGGCCCACCAGCCCCGGCCACTGGCCCGACCAGTTGGCCACGGTGAGAATCGGCCCGCGATGGCTGCGCAGCCCGGCCAGCACGTGGTGGCTGTACTGCCAGACCGCCTCGGCCACGATCAGGCGCGCCTCGGGGTGGATGGTCGTGAACACGTCCATGCCCATGCGCTGGTTCCAGATGAAGCCGTGGCCCAGCTCCGGATCGAAGGGGTGCGCCCGGCGCACCTTCAGGCCCTCAGCGGCAAAGGCCTCGGCCACGCGCGCCTCCATGTCTGCCTGGGCCGGCCAGCAAACCTGATTGGCGGACAAACGCAGGTCGCCACTGGCAACCAGCAACACTTCATCTGGCGCCGGCGGCTGCGGCTCTGAGAGTTGAGGAAGGGGATAGGGCGACATCGTCCTGACACTCCTTTGTGGGCAGGGTTACGACCCAAGACGCTCGTGTTCCAGGGTGCGGATTTGTGACGAACTCCTGCAGGGATCACGCATCACGCATCACGATTTCACCAAACCGGCCGAACGCCTCCTGCCAGGCGGCACTCGGGCTGGGCTCGTAGTGCTGCCGCCGGACGGAGGCGGCCACTGCCTGGCGGCCGCTGGTGACATCGGGCAGGTGGCCGGTGGCGATCGCCTGGAGCATGATGTTGCCGAGGGCGGTTGCCTCGACCGGCCCCGCCACGACCGCTCGCTCGCAGGCATCAGCGGTGAATTGGCAAAGCTGCCGATTCAGGCTGCCGCCGCCCACGATGCGGATGGTCTCGATGCGGCGACCGATCAGCGTCTCCAGGTCATCCAGCACCCGCCGGTATTTGAGGGCCAGACTCTCCAGGCAGCAGCGCACGACAGTCCCCACGCTCTCCGGTTGGGGCTGGCCCGTGCGCCGGCAGTAGGCTCGAATGGCGGCCGGCATATCGCCCGGGCTGAGAAAATCGGGGGCGTCGGGATCGACGAGGCTGCGGAAGGGCTCGGCTCGATCTGCCAGCGCCAGCAGGCGATCCACAGAGTACGTTTGACCCTCGCGCTGCCACTGGCGCTGGCTCTCCTGGATCAGCCACAGACCGGCGATGTTCTTGAGCAGGCGGATGGTGTTGGCAACGCCGCCCTCGTTGGTGAAGTTGAGCGCGAGCGCCCGCTCGTTGATGATCGGCTCGGCGGTCTCCACCCCCATCAGGCTCCAGGTGCCGCTGCTGATGTAGGCGCTGTCGGCGTCCAGGTCGGGCACGGCGGCGACGGCACTGGCGGTGTCATGGCTTCCCGGCGCGATGACCGGCACGGCCCGGCGGATACCTACTTCGGCCATCACCTCCGGCCGGAGATCACCGAAGACCGTACCGGGGGCAACGATTGGCGGCAGGAGATGGGCCGGTAGCCCCAGGTCGGCCAGGAGCTCGGTGGCCCAGCGGCGATCCCGTGCGTGGAGCATCTGGCTGGTGGAGGCGATGGTGTACTCGCTGACTTTGCGGCCGGTCAGCCAGTAGTGGAAGAGGTCCGGCAGCATCAGCAGCGTGTCGGCCATCTCCAGTTGGGGCTCCGCCGCCAGGACGGTGCTGTAGAGTTGGAAGAGGGTGTTGAACTGAATGAACTGGAGGCCGGTCTGCTCGAAGATTCGATGGCGAGGCACCCGCTCGAAGGCCCGCTCCATGACGCCGTCGGTGCGGGCGTCGCGGTAGTGGTACGGGTTGCCCAAGAGGTGGCCGGCCCGGTCGAGGAGCGCGCAGTCCACACCCCACGTATCCACGCCGATGCCGGCCAGAGGAGTGTCGAACTGGCCGGCGTAGTGCGCCAGCCCCGCCTTGATCTCGCTCCAGAGGCGCAGCACGTCTGAGTACCAGTGGCTCAGAATATTGACCGGCCCATTCGGAAAGCGGTGCAACTCCTGGAGCGCGAAGCGGTCCCCATCCCAACGGCCCAGCACCACCCGCCCACTGGACGCGCCCAGGTCTACGGCCAGGTAATTGGTTGTCTGGTTCATCGGGCGCCCCCTACTCGTTGATGCCCGTCACCACCATGTCGCGTGGATGTTCGACGGCAAACGAGAACGTGATCTCGCGTTTGTCCTGAGGCTGAAGTTCGAGTTCCCATTTGAGGATGTTGAGCTGGTTTTGATCCGCCGGCTTGGGCGATGCGTCTTGCAATTTCACCTTGATGTCCTCGTGCCGCGCCACAGGCAGTTGATCGAATACCGTCACCGTGGCCGGCGCGGCGAGGTGGTTGGTGAGCGTAATTTTGTACCCGAATACTGTCCGTTTGGTATTGCTGATTAGCGCCTTCGCCATCGTGCGCTCGGTCAACTCGCGCTTGACCTTGATGCGGTCATCCACGCCGAGATGGAGCTGGTATTCCTCGGTGGGCGCAATCATCTTGAACGCGGTCGTGCCCACGAAATCAGGGCCGTGGAAGACCGAAGCCACGCCGGGCAACAGGACAAAGTCGGATTGGTTGGTCATCTTCGCGCGCAGGTAGGCCTCTTCCGCCAGTTTCGGTACCGCCACATAGTCCAGCTGGGCGTCGAAGTCGAGGGTGGTCACGGTCGTCTTCTGGGGTGATCCATCGGAGGGCACAGCCACCGGCCGCCTCACCCGGTAGGTCACGGCGGCACCGCTTCGCTCGACCTCTGCCTCGGCGATATCCGCCGGCGGCGGCGCGGCCGCCGGTGCCGCCAGCGTTGGCCCTTCGGCAAGAGTTTCCATCGCAACCATGCTCCTGGCCTTCATCACGGGCGGCTGGTACGCACCAACGTACCAGGGCTGCAGCTCCGGGATCGTCGAGCTCACCGCCGGGCGCGCGGTCGAGAGCGATAGCTCGACCGCGGGCCAATCTTCGCCAGACTGTTGGCGGACCCGCGCCAGGTAGGTCAAGGTCACCTTACGATCAAGCAAGCGAATGTCGTAGACAGGTGCCCAGGAGGCGCCCCTGACCGCGTACATGACTTCCAGTTCCAGGTCGGTCTCGGCCGATGCCTCGACTGCCACCTGAATCTCGCGTCGTTGCTTCGACCCGCCAGCCTGGACCTGTGCCAGCCGCGCTTTCACGGCCTCGATCTCCCGCGCCAACTCGCGCCGTTTCTGGGCGATGTCACGCCGCCGGGTGTTGGCCGCCTCGAGTTCACCGGCCAGGTAGTGTGAGAGCGCTTCGATGGTATCGAGCGTCGCCCGGCCGTACGCGACCGCCCTGGCGAGGTTCACACCACCCGCCTCGCGCAAGGTTTTCAAAAATTCGAGCCTGGCTGCCTCCGGGGCGTCGTCATCGGCCAGCACCTTGTCCGCGTCCTGCAGGGATTCGAGCTGCTTCTGCAGCCCGGCAATCTTCTCCTCCGATGGCCGGGTCACGAACTGCGTCGCCACCTCGACGCCGAGAATCTTGACACTGGCGCCCCGGCCACTGGCCCGGACCGACTCTTCCTCCAGCGTCGTCGGCAGCCCGGCGAGCGCGAGGGTGTGCTCACCGGGCGTGAGGTGCATCGACCCGCGGCGGGTCACCCGGGCGCGGTCGCTGTAGACCGAGACGGCTACAATAGGCGCGCTGATGATGGTCATTCGTCACCGATCCTCTCAGGGTCGGACGAGACGGCCGCGAGCGCGAGCTTACTGCCCACTCAACTGTCCTCGACGATAGTGCTCATCGAGCCGCCTGTCAATGCGCTCTACCTCATTTTCGGCAAGAAAGCGGGGACCACCCAAGACATAGGCGACCTGCAGAATTCGCGCCCACCTGTCGGCCATCAAGGTGATGTTCAGGACTTCCTGCGCCGTCTGGCCCAGGGCCACCGGGCCGTGGCTGGCCATCAGTAGCAGCTTCGGCGGGGCGCCATGGCTGTCCTGGTAGTGGCGCAGTTCGTCGCGCACGGCCAGGGCCAGCGGGAAGCCGGGGTCCACGTAGGGTACAACGGCGGGAACCTTGCCGCAGACCACGATTGCATCGGGAAAAATGTGGTGCAAAAAGGGCTCGGCGCCCAGGTGGCTACACAGGATCTGGTTGACGGACACAGTATGGGTGTGTCCCACCCAGCGGGCACCGCCCTCGGTGAGGCACACGGCGTGCAGGAAGGTCTCCACGGACGGCTGAGGATGGCTGCTCTCCACCAGTGCCTCACGCAGACCGTGAGCGACCTGCTCGTCGCTGAGTTGGGGTGCTGACAGAAGCTCCTCGATGGCCGCCAGGCGCACCCGGCTAAAACCCTCGAGCGTGATGCTGCCGAGCTGGCGGCCGGACGCCTTGACCCAGAACGTCCCATCGCCGGCCGCCGCGCTGGTGTTGCCCTCGCCCAAGATCACCAGTTGGCGATCCTCCCGGCCCAGCCCCCTGGAGAGCAGGCTCAGTTCTTGCAAGAGTGGATCTGGTTGCATGGTTGACCCCACGAGTTGAGAGCCGTCAGAGTGCCCGTTGTCCCTTGTTTGTCAAGCCACGATGAATTCAGCAGTACGAGGGCGGCCCTCTCCTATTACCGCTCTCAGCGCACGAACGCGGCGGCCACGCCGCCGTCCACGGTCAGCGCGCCGCCGGTCGTGCGGCTGGCCCGCGGGCC
The DNA here is from genome assembly GCA_027493995.1 of Ardenticatenaceae bacterium. GTDB lineage: Bacteria > Chloroflexota > Anaerolineae > Ardenticatenales > Ardenticatenaceae > DOUV01. The sequence goes on from JAOSJS010000001.1 coordinate 5,422,011, forward strand.
GGCGAAGAAGCTGATGGCCTCGGCGATGTTCTCGGGATAGACGTTGACCTTCAGTACGGTCCGCCGGCGGTAGTACTCATCCAGCTCGTCCGGCTTGATGCCATAATTGGCGGCTCGTGCTTCCCGCCAGCCGGCATCCCAGATGCCACTCCCCTGCAACACGGCGTCGGGCAGGACCGAGTTGACCCGGATGCCGAAAGTGCCGCCCTCCTCGGCCAGGCAGCGCGCCATGTGCAGCTCGGCGGCCTTCGCGGCGCTGTAGACGGCAGCGTTCTTGCCGGCGACGACGCTGTTCTTGCTGGCGACGAAGATCAGGCTGCCGCCCATGTTCTGTTGCTTCCACAACCGGAAGGCCTCGCGGCTGACCAGGAAGTAGCCCTTGCCCAAGATGTCCATGGTCCGGTTCCAATCCGCCATCGTGGTCTCCTCGATCGGAGCGCTGATGGCGATTCCGGCGTTGTTCACCACGATGTCCACCCCGCCGTAGGTCAACACCACCTGCTCGAAGGCCTGGGTCACTGCGGCCTCAGCGGTCACATCGCAGTACACGGCCATGCCGCGGTGGCGGCCGTACTGCCTGGTCAGCTCGTCCGCGACCTGCTGCGCGCCTTCCAGGTTGATGTCGAAGATGGCGACGTGGGCACCGTCCTGGGCCAGCCGGCGCGCCGTGGCCCGCCCGATGCCGCTGGCCCCGCCCGTGACGACCACCACCCGGCCGGCCAGCTCGCGCGGTGGCGGCTTCAGGCTCAGCTTGTAAAGTTCCAACGGCCAGTACTCGACGTTGTAGGCCTCTTCGAAGGTCAGGCTCGTGAAGCGATCCACGGCCTGGCCGCCGGCCATCACGCTGATGGCCCGGTGGTAGAGCTGGGAACTCACGTCGGCGGCCTGCGCGTCGGCGCCGCTCGTGATCATGCCCACACCGGGGATCAGAATGACTCGCGGGTACGGATCGCCCATGCGGTCGCCGGGCTTACTGCAGCGCCGGAAGTAGTCCGCGTAGTTGGCAGCGAACTGCTCCACACCGCTGGCGACTCTGGAAGCGAGGGCCCCGGCGCCCTCAGCCGGCGTCCAGTCCACAAAGAGGGGTTGGTGCTTGGTGTGGACCAGGTGGTCGGGGCAGGCCGAGCCGACCTGGGAGAGGGCCGTGGCGCCGTCGCTGCCCACGAATTCTCGAGCTGAGGGACTCTCATCGACCTGCAGGATGGCGGGCCGTTGCCGGCTGACCGCTCCACGCAGCCCCGGCAGCAGTTCCAGGAGAATCTGCCGGCGCTTCTCAGCGGAGAGGGGGGGGACCGCCGTACCCGCGAAGACCGCGCGCCCCTTGCGGCGGCTCGCGATGAACTCCTCGGCCTCCTGGATCACCCGAATCGTGTTGGCGTAGCTCCGCTCGCTCGTCTCGCCCCAGGTGACCAGGCCGTGCTTGCCCATCACGACCAACTCGGCTCGCGGGTTGGCGCGCAGCCCCTCGCCGATCCACTTGCTCAGGGTGAAGCCGGGCCGCACGTAATCCACCCAGATTGCCCGGTCGCCCCAGAGCTCACGGACCAGCTCCCGGCCCCGCGCCGCACAGGCCAGGCTGATGATGGCGTCGGGGTGAGTGTGATCCACGTGCCTGGCGGGCGTGAAGGCGTGCAGCAGGGTCTCGATCGACTGGCGGGGCCGGTTGAGGGCGTGGGTGCAGTGCGAGAGGTACTCGACCATCTCCTCGTCGCTCATGGCCTCGCGCTCCATCAGCGGGAGGATCTCCGCCAGCCGCAGCCCGGCGAAGCCGTGTTCGGTGATCGTTGCCACATCGCTGCCGGAGCCCTTGACCCACAACACCTCCACCTCGCGACCCAGGTGGTCGACCTCCACGAGTTTGGCGCTGGTGTTCCCGCCATAGATATTCACAACGCTGCGATCCTGGCCGAGCAGGTTACTGCGGTAGACCAGGCCATCCAACGCGGGCAGCTTCATCGCTGCTTCCGGATTCCATAGATTTTGAGGCATCCCTCTTCTCTCCTCAAGGGGAACGATAGCTATGAAAGGAGCGAAAGGAACAGGGAGCAAAGCGTGCTCCTGCCATGCTTTCGCATCGTGAGAGCATGCTGGTCCCTGTTACTTGCTCCCCTGTACGGACACGACCTGCACCTGCTCGAGCAATCGCTCCACCTCTTCTGGCTCGCAATGGGCCGTCGCTTCGGTCGTGACGACGGCCGCCGCCGCCGCGGTGGCACGCCGAAGTGTACCGGGCCAGTCCTCGCCGATCGCCCGGCCCCAGGCCACACAGGCCGCCAGCGCATCCCCAGCGCCAGCAGTGTTCACAACCGGCACGCGCGGTGGCTGAGTATACCAAAGAGTGGCCTCAGTGGCGACGAGGGCTCCCTGATCGCCCAGCGTCACAATCACCGCCTGATTGCCGAGGCGGGCCCGCAGGGTCGCTACCGCGCGGGCAACATCATCAATGGCAGCATCGATGCGCGTTCCCAGCCCACTCAGCTCCTCGAGGTTGATCTTGATGATATCTGGAGCCGGCGCATCGGCTGACACGACAGCAGCCAGGGATGGTCCGGAGGTGTCGAGCAGGGTGGGAACGCCGGCCTCACGGCAGCAGGCGATCAGGCGAGTGTAGGCATCGACGGGCCAGCCGGTGGGCAGGCTACCGGCCAGGATCACGAAGCGCGCCGCGGGCAAGTGCCGGCCGATCACAGCAGCGAGCATCTGAAGGTGATGCTCGCTCGCCCGCAACGTCGGTGCGGTGATCGTCGATTGGGCGCGGAGTTCCAGATCGACCAATACGGTAGCGTGACGGGTTTCGCCTTCGGCCCAGACGAAATCGTGAGCGACACCGATCTGATCCAGCAGTGCGACGGCCAGCCGGCCGTTGTCGCCTGCCAGTAATCCCGTGGCGAGAGTCGCGTGGCCCAGTTGGTGCAACACCAACGAGGCATCCACCCCCTTGCCGCTCGGGGTGAGGAGCTCCTTCTCGGCCCGCACGACGGCGCCCAACCGAAAATGGCGCACAAAGACCACCCGGTCGAGGGTTGGGCTGGGTGTCACGGTCAGGATCACGTCAGCGCCTCTCACCCTGGGCGGCCGTGGCCGGCGGGCCGAAGGGCAGCGTCTCGAGGTCGGGCAACAAGCTGCTCATCAACAGCGTGTGAGCGCTCCATTCCAGGCGCTCGAGCGTGTCGTAGGCATCAGCCAGATCGCGACCGACAGTCACCATGCCGTGCCAGGCCAGGATCAGCCCGAGGCCGTGCTTCTTGAGCTGCTCTTGCCTGGGCCGGAGTGCCGCTACCACATGGTCGGCCAACGCCTGCGAATGGCTGGGGAGGGGCGGCACGACCTCGACCGTCCCGAATTTTTCGGTGTACTCGTTGGTCGGCACGAGCGGTCGCCCGGCGGCGGCGAAGACGCTGAGATAGCGCGGATGACAGTGCACCACGCCGTTGATCTCGGGGAAGGTGTGGTAGCAGGCAAAGTGCATCTTGCTCTCCCGGCTGATCGACCGCGCGTCGCCGGCGAGCGCCTGGCCCTCTCGATCCAAGACCACCACCATCTCTTCCGTCAAGCGCCAGCGATACTTACTGCCCAAGTAGCGGGGGGAGACGAAAACATGGTCACCGACCCGGCAACTGATATTTCCGCCCGCGCTATTCGTCAGGTAGCGGTCGTAGAGCAGGTGGGCCACCTCTACCATCAAGGGGCGAGGATCATTCGCAAATTCCACAGCAACACTCCCTCTTCGAGTCGCTCATACGGAATAGGATGATGTGTTCATATTTCTGTTAAGAGGGGCGCATATGCGCTCCTCTTACAGAAAATGAGAGACGCCATACAGAACAGTGTGGCAGGGTGTGAACGCGTCGTGCTCGCCCCCCGACACCAATATGAGCGTTTCGAGTTTCGCTTTTACTGGGTGGTGGGTACGGGGGGCGAGAGCAGTGGCCTCGGCTCCCCAGCGCACCGGATTCCAGTGTGAGTGTCGAGTTTTGAGTTCTGAGTTCTGCTCATCGATGGAGATCTCAAAACTCAACTCTCAAAACTTGAACGGTGGGGGCGGAGGAGCGGCGGTGCGTAGCGCCGCCGCTCCTCCGCGGTCTGCTCGTGTCTTGATGGCCTGGACCATCGGTCAAGGAGTCGTTGCGCGGGTGAGAACGTGGTTCGTAGGAACCGCTTGAGCGCTGGAGGGGCGCACGGCCGTGCGCCCCTACGAACCTGAACGCGCCGTCACACGGTGCTTGGCCACCGTCTCAGCGACGCCTTGACCGGCGCGCTAGAAGTCGAACTGGTCGATGTTCTCCGGCGTGAAGATGTAGGGCGGGCCGAGCAGAATCTCGCTCCCCTTGATCTCGAGCTTGCCCAGACGTCCGGCGTCCAGCTCGGTGGCGCCCGGCTTGGCGGAGTGTCTGGCTCATGGTAGATCAGGCCGGGACGCGTGCGGTTGTTGTCTGCTCCCCAGTAACCCTCGCTTATCACCCCGCCTGGCCATAGACGTGCAGGTAGCGGTGGCGCAGCTTCGCCACGTCGTCGGGGGCGATCTCGTCGGGTTGGCCCAACTGCAAGGCCAGATGCACGGTCCGGGCGATATCTTCGACCATCACCGCAGCCTTCAGGGCGGCTTGAGCGCTCTTCCCCACGGTGAAGACCCCATGATTTTTCAGGAGCACCGCCGGCGACGCGCCGATGGTTTCGACGACCAGCCGTCCGATCTCCTCGCCGCCGATGAGGGCGAAGCCAGCACAGGGGATCGGGCCGCCGAACTCGTCGGCGATGGCGGTGAGGCAGACGGGGATGGGCCGGCCCAGGGCGGCAAAGGCGGTGGCGTGGGGCGAATGGGTGTGGACGATGCCGTTGACGTCCGGCCGGTGCCGGTAGATGTAGAGATGGCTGGCGGTATCCGATGAAGGCTTCAGATCGCCCTCGACGACGTCACCCTCCAGGTTGACCACGACGTGATGCTCCGAGCGCAGCTCCTCGTAGAGCACCCCGCTGGGCTTGATCACCACCAGGCCGGTTTCCGGGTCACGGGCGCTGATATTGCCGCTGGTCCACGCGACCAAGCCACACCTGGGCAGTTCCAGATGCAACTTCCAGAGGTGAGCTTTCAGATCTTCGAGCATAAGCTTCTTCCAGAAACGATCAACTTTCTTCTCTGCCTCGTTCGTCGTTCATCATCCTGCGTTTGGCGCCAGGACTTCCCGGCGCAGGGCTCTCAGCCGCTTCATCACGTCGTTCTGGCCGCGGCCGAAGTAATCGTAAAGGATCTGGTAGTCGGCGTAGAGCCGGTCGTAGAGGGCCACGTGCCGGGGGATGGGCCGGTAGACTTCGTCCTTCAAGCCGCCCATCTTTTCGGCGGCGGTGAAGATATCCGGGTAGCCACCGGCCTCAGGGCCGGCCGCGACCGCGCCGTGCATCGCCGCGCCCACAGCGCTGGCCTGGCTGCTACCGACTATGCTTATCTCGCGGTTGGTCACATCGGCATAGATCTGCATGAGAAGCCGGTTGCGCTCGGGGAGGCCGCCGGCGGCCACGATCTTGTGGACCGGCACCCCGCCTCGCTCCAATGCCTCGACGATCTCCCGGGTGCCGAAGGCGGTTGACTCGATCAGGGCACGGTAGATGTCCGGCGCGCGGGTTGCCAGCGTGGCGCCAACCAGCAGGCCGCTCAGCTCCACATCGACCAGCGTCGAGCGGTTCCCGTTCCACCGTCGAGGGCCAGGAGCCCGCTCTCGCCCGGCTTTTGGCGCGCGGCCTCCTCCTCCAGCAGCTTGTGCAGGCCGATGCCCCGCCGCCTGGCCTCTTCGTGGTACTCCGGTGGCACCGCATTGTCCACGAACCAGGCAAAGATGTCACCGACCCCGCTCTGCCCGGCCTCGTAGCCGTAATAGCCCGGGACGATCCCATCTTCCACCACGCCGCACATTCCGGGCACACGCTCGAGCTTCTCGCCAAGAACCATGTGACAGTTGCTGGTGCCCATGATGATCACCATGACGCCGGGCTGGGTCGCTTGCGCGGCGGGCACGGTCACGTGGGCGTCGACGTTGGCGACGGCCACGGCGGTGCCAGGCCGGAGGCCGGTCCAGTCCGCGGCCTCGGGTGTCAGCCCACCCGCCCTGGCACCCACCGGGAGGATCTCCCGGCTCATCCTGGTGTCCACCACGTCGGCGAAGTCGGGGTGAAGGGCCGCGAAGTAGTCCCGGCCGGGAAAGCCGGCTCCCTTCTGCCAGATGGCCTTGTAGCCGGCCGTGCAACTGTTGCGGGTCTCCCGGCCGGTCAGCCGCCAGATGACCCAGTCGGCTCCCTCGATCAGGCGGCCGGCGGCACGGTAGATGTGCGGCGCCTCATTCAGAATCTGCAGGGCTTTACTGAAAAACCACTCCGATGAGATTTTGCCGCCATAGAGGTCCAGCCACTTCTCGCCGCGCTCGCGAGCCACCTCGTTGATGCGGTCGGCCTCAGGCTGGGCGGCGTGGTGCTTCCACAGTTTGACCCAGGCGTGGGGCTGGTCACGATAGTCCGGCACGAAGCAGAGCGGCGTCCCGCCGGCGGTCGTGGGCAGCATGGTGCAGGCGGTAAAGTCGATTCCGAGGCCGATGATGGTATCCGGACTCACACCACTCTCGCGCAGCATAGCCGGGATCGTCTGCTTGAGGGTCTCGATATAGTCGTTGGGGTCCTGCAAGGCCCAGTCGGGCTCCAGGCGCACGCCGCTCCCCGGCAGGCGCTCGTCGATCACCCCGTTAGCGTAGGTGTGAACGGCCGTCGCGACCTCGCGGCCGTCGGCCACGGCGACCAGCACTGCCCGCGCGGACTCGGTCCCGAAGTCAACGCCGATGGCGTATTTGGAGCTCATAGCGGATTGGCCTCCTTCAAGTGATGCATGATGCGCGAAGAAGATCAGATAACAACGCGCCCATCCTGGTCACTTCCCCATTTCACGCATCACGGATCACGTTTCACGTATCATCGTCTACCGATGCCAGTAAACGTCCCAGCCCAAGTACTTGCTCAGTGCTTCGTGGACAGCGGCGGCGGTGCTGGACGGGTTGATGGTGACGTGGTGCTCGTAGCCGTTCTCGCAGATGTAGCGCAGCAGCTCCTGGAACCGCGGCACTCGGACCACGCCGTAGCCGCCGAAGGTCAGCAGCGGGTCGTCGGTCAGCTCGCCGGCGCCCACGTAGGCCCGCAGGGTGCCGGCCACGTCGTCGGTGCTCACCCGCAGGTAGGTGAAGGGCATCGCTTTTACCCGCCCCACGATCGTGCCGTACGAGTTCTCTTTGCCCACGGTGCCCGAGAGAATCTCCTGGTAGTCCATCACGGCGTCGGCGAAGATGTCTTTAGGCAGGTTGCTACAGTGGAAGACCACGCCCTTGTCCGGGTCGTCGCCATAGTTGTTGTTCCAGTCCACCAGGGCGCTGGGCCGGCCGCTGGCCTGCGCCAGGATATGCATGGCGATGGTGCCCATCACATCGACCTCGCAGGCGCTGGGCATCAGGTTGTTGCTCATCATGCTCATCAGCGTGCACGGGACGACGCCGAAGTACTCCTCCATCGCCGTCCAGCACTGCACCGCTGTGGCATCCAGCCGCGAGTTTGCCATCCAGTTGTCCACGGCCGCGCCAAACCTGGCCATCTTCATCACGGCCGAATCCGGCACGCGGCGAGTGTCGACGTACGCGCGGATGGCTGCAAGCTTGGCCTGCACCGGCTCGGCATCCTCGGGCAACCGCTCGACCTGGCCGAAGAGGTCGAAGAGGTCCAGGGTCTCGACGCTGATGCCGAACTTTTCGAGGAGCTTCTCGCTGTAGCGTACCGTGTTGAAGGCGGCCGGCCGCGCGCCGAGGGCACCAATGCGCAGGCCCCGCAACCCCCGCACGACCCGGCAGGTCGTTGCGAAGGTATGCAGATCTTGCCGGAAGCTGGAGCTGCGCGGATCGACGGTGTGCAGGCTCGTCAAGGTGAAGGGGATCTTGTACTGGTGCAGGTTGTTACAGACCGACATCTTGCCGCAGAAGCTGTCGCGGCGGTCCCGGGCACTCATCTGGTCGGCCGCGTCCGGGAAGGCGTGTACCAACACGGGCACGTTGAGCCCGGACCACCGGATCGCGTTGGCGACGGCGCGCTCGTCCCCAAAGTTGGGGAGGGTGACCAGGATGCCGTCGATCTCCTTCCGGTGAGCATCGAAGAGCGCGGCACACCGGCTGGCATCCTCCAGACTCTCGATGCTCCCGTATTCGGTCTGCTCGGGGGAGAGGGTGACCACCTTGAACCCGGCCTGTTCCAGGACCGCTAAGATCTCCTCCCGTCCACTCCGACAGAGGTGGCTGGGGAAGAAGCCTCGGTTGCCGACGATGAGGCCGAGGGTGACCGGTTTCATCGGTTGCATGTGAGTTTTGCCTCCGCTCGTCCGGAGCGATCAGCGATTGGAAGGTAGAGATTGGGACGCTGAAGTGGCCCAGACTTCCGAAGTCTTTGTACGGCTCTCCGCGGGCCTCCCCGGCCTCTTATCAGAGGCGCACTGTGCCAAGCAGCCCTGCTGCGGCGGACTTCGGAAGTCGCTAGACTCCGGAAGTCTTGACGACTCCGATCGTCAGCAGGATATTGGCGTACAGGCGCTGATCGCCGCTCGCAATGGCCAGCGCCAGTTCGGGCCGCCTGGCCGTCTCGTAAAACGTGAAGCGCTCCAACCGCTCCAGCGCCAACCCCGCCGGCAGCAGGCGCTCGAACTCCGCAAAGATCGGCGGCGTCGAACCATCGGCGGGCTGCATCACGGTGGCGGCCTCGACAGGTATGGCGCTGACAAGCGCTTCCAGAATGGCAGTGACAGTGAGCAGACCGGGGCTGAGGTTCAAGAAGACGCGGGCGGCGGCCGGACACGAATGGGTTGCGACAGGGTAGTTGCCATCGGCGATGAGTACGGTGCTGCCGTGCCCGGCCTCGCCGAGCGCTGCCAGGATCCCCGGATGAAGAAGCTTACTTTTGAGCACAGTTGCCATCCGATCTCGAGACGTCTCGCGCTGACTACCAGCGATGATGGACGTGGGCCCGGATAAAGTGATTGTAGATTTCCCGCACGCGCTTCATGGTCTCATCCGTGAGGGCGGGCACTTCGGCGGCCTTGACGTTGTCTTCCGCCTGCTGCGGGTTTTTGGCGCCGGGGATGGTCGTTGTCACCTCGGGAAACATCAGAATCCACCGCAGGGCGAATTGCGCCATGCTGGCGCCTTCCGGCACCAGCTCGCGGAGTACTTCGACCGCCTGCAACCCCAGATCGTAGTCCACACCGGAGAAGGTCTCGCCCACGTCGAAGGCCTCACCTCGACGGTTGAAATTGCGGTGGTCGTGGGGGCCAAACTGGGTGTCGCGACTGAATTTGCCGGTCAGGAGGCCGCTCGCCAGGGGCACACGCGCCAGGACACCGACCCGGCGCTCGCGCGCGGCCGGGAAGAACTGTTCGGCCGGTTTCAGGCGGAACATGTTGAAGATGATCTGGACGCTCTGAACGTTGGGATAGGTGATCGCCTGGAGGGCCTCATCGACGCGCTCGACGCTGACGCCGTAGTAGCGAAGCTTGCCCTGCTGCACCAGGTCATCGAGCACGCCGAAGACCTCGGGCATAAAGTAGACGCTGGTCGGCGGGCAGTGGAGCTGCAGGAGGTCGAGGGCGTCGGTGTCAAGGTTCCGAAGGCTCCGTTCCACAAAGGCGGCCAAATTTTCACGGTTGTAGCCCGCGGCCACGTGGGGCGAGAGCCGGCGACCGGCCTTGGTCGCGACGATGAGTTCCTCAGGCCGCTCCCTGCGTACCTGAGCGATCAGCCGCTCCGAGTGCCCATCGCCGTACACGTCGGCCGTGTCGATGAAGTTGACTCCCAGATCAATCGCCCGGTGGAGGGCGGTCAGCGAGGTCTGGTCGTCGGTCGTCCCCCAGTCGGCCCCGCCAATGGCCCAGGCGCCAAACCCGATGGCCGACACCTTCCAGCCGGTGCGGCCAAGCTCGCGATATTCCACGAGGGTTCTCCTCTCCACGTAGTGGCGCTGTCATCAGGACTCACGCCGTCTCCACCACCGTCCGCCGCCCGGCGGCGATCAGTGCCTGCTCCTGGCTGTCACGCAGGAAGTCGAGGCCGAACTCCAGCTCGGCATCCTGCTTCGCCGGGGGGATGCGGCCCTGGCGGGCCTCGTAGGGCGAGGCGCCTCGCGGGAGCGGCTCGAGCGACATCAGGCCCTGGTAGTCGATGTCATGCAGCGCGCGCAGGATCTCGCGCCAGGGCATCGTTCCCATGCCGGGGGCCTGGCGGGTATTGTCGGCCACGTGGACGTGTTGAAGCCAATAGCCGCCAGCGCGCCGGAAGGCGTTGGGCAGGCCATCGGCCTCCTCGATCTGCATGTGGAAGGTGTCGCCCATCACCCGCACACAGGGATTGTCGACCGCCTCGGCCATCGCGATGGCGTCGGCGAGGCTGAAGATGAGCCCGACTTCGTAGCGGTTGATCGGCTCGATGGTGATCAGCACATCATTGGCCTGGGCGTACGCTCCAGTCACTGCCAAGGCTTCAGTGGCCACCTTGATGTCGTCCTCGCGGGAAACCAGCGTGGCGGGCTGGCCCACCAGGCTCGGCACCACCAGGACGCTCCGCGCCCCGAGCGCCGCCGTCATATCCACGCAGCGCTTGACGTAGTCGATCCCCCGGATGCGCTCCGCCGCGTCCGGGTGGGAGAGCAGCCGCAGGTCGCCGGGGGTCGGGCCGGGGTGCATGCCGCAGATGGAGCTGATGCGCAGACCGTGATCGGCCACGAGCCTGCCAACGTGAGTGACGTCGTACTGATCGGGCTCGCCCACCAGCTCGATCGCGTCGAAACCGATCCGCGCCACACGTGGCACGACCTCCTCCAGCGGGGCCGTGCCGAAGATCCAGCTATTGACTGCGAATTGAATCCGGTCGGTCATCGGTGCCTCCCTCTACCGTTGACGGTATGCGCCCACCTCAGGCATATCGGCGCTGACGCCGGGGCCAAAGTAGCGCAGGGTGACCAGCGGCTCGAGGCCGGTGTTCTCCAGCGTGAAACCGTTGCGGGCGGTCTGCTCGCTGATGAAGTACTCGTCCCAGGTCAGGTCGCCGTAGCGCACGTAGGTTGCGGCCTCGACATCGTACGGACCGAGCTTGCCACGTCCCTGGATGACCATCAAGCAGGAGGCGCCGTTATCACGAACCGTCACGCGCGCCCCCGGCCGGATAACCAGCTCCCTGGCCGAGAAGATGTCCTCGCCGAGCACCTTCCCGTAGATCACCCAGCGGTCCTGGAAGCCCTCGCGCTCGGTGTCGCCGATGGCGACCGGCTCGAGGTAGTGATCGTCTTTGAAGGTGGGATTGACGTTGGCATCCCAGTCGATCATGCCGACGATGTAGTCCAGGTCGTGCTGCTTGTCCTCGGGGACGTCCTTGACCAGCAGGTCCCAGGGCACCACCCGCCCCTCGACCAGCGACTGGTACATCGCGAAGACGTCGGAACCCCACTGCACCTCGTAGGTACAGAAGGATCCGGGCGCGTGCAGAATCCCCGGCGGCACGAGCCAGCCGGTGCCCGGCTTCAAGCGGTAGGCCTTGGACAGGTCCAGAATGCCATTATCGCCCTCGTTCCAGCGCTCGAGGCAACGGTAGACATCCTCCCTGGTCGTGCCGGGCTCGAGTCCGAAAAAGGTGTAGGGGAAGTTGTTGCCCACCGGGTTGAGCTGGGGCGGGAAGTAGTAGGCCTCGGGCTTGGGCTCGCGCCCCACTTTCTCGGCGTGGTGCCGCATCTGGTGGAGGTGGTGAGGAATCGGTCCCATGTTGTCGAAGTACTTGCAGTAGAGCGGCCAGCGGCCCCACTCGGCCAGCATCTGCTGGCCGATGATCTGGGCGCCGGCGGCCTCCACCGCCTCCGCCAGGAGAAACCGGTTGCCATCCGGCCCGACGACATAGCTGAGCCCCTCGTCTTCGGGGGTACCGGGGCCGTTGTCGGCCCTGGTGGTCGAGGCGAACCAGCGCTCGTCAATGCCGCCACGATGGGCGCCCAGCACGTAGAGGTCCTGCTCGGCCAGACGGATGCGCTTGCCCGGCATCAGGAACGAGCGCGGCACCCACGTCGGCGCCAGGTGCAGAACCCCTCGGCCTGCTTCCAGGGCGGCCGTGATCTGTTGAGAGATGTTTTGAGTCGGCATAAATCTACTCCTGTCTCAGTGCCGGGTCCTGAGTGAGCCGTGCAGACTGCTACTTTTCACTCAGCACGCAACAGTTCTATTGGCTGAAGGCCCGGGCCAGTGCTTCGCGCATGACAGCGACAGGCGCGTCGCGACCGGTCCACATCTTGAAGCCGATGGCGCCCTGGTAGACCAGCATCCCCAGGCCGTCCAGAGTCTTCGCGCCGTGCGCCCGGGCTTCTCTGAGGAAGGGCGTCTGCGGCGGATTAGGAATCACATCGCACACCACCATGGTGGGGGCGATGGTGGCACCGTCGATGTCGGGCCTGTCGTCGACATTGGGGTACAGGCCGATGGAAGTGGCGTTGGCGAGCACGTGGGTGCCGGGTGGGATGGCGTAGGTTTTGTCCCACAGGACGAAATCGGCGCTCACCGGCGTCTTCTCGTTGAGCAAGTCGACCAGCGCCCGGCCGCGCTCCGGCGAGCGATTCACCACCGTGATGTGCGCGGCGCCCGCCAGGGCCAGCTCGACGGTGATCGCCCGGGCCGCGCCGCCCGCGCCGAGTACCACCACCCGCTTGCCCGCCGGATCCTCCCCGGCGTCCTCACGCAGGGAGCGCAGGAAGCCCTTGCCGTCGGTGTTCTCACCGATGAGCTTCTGGCCGACCCGGCGGACCGTGTTGACTGCGCCCATCAGCTGCGCATCCTCGGCGACCTCGTCGAGGTATTTGAGCACCTCGACCTTGTGCGGGATGGTCAGGTTGATGCCCTGCATGTTGAAAGCACGCAGACCCCGCATCGCGTCGGCCAGGTCCTCGGGGTAGACCTCAATGGTCAGGTAGCGCCAGTTGAGGCCCAAAGCCTGAAAGGCGGCTTCCTGCATCACAATCGTGGGATTCTCGGCGACAGGATGGCCGAACACACCCACCAGTTCGGCCTTGTAGTCTGGTTCCTGTGACATCGCGAGAGCCTCCTTGTTGGAGATTAGGGATTCGAGATTGGAGATTCACGGCTCGTTCCCCGGCCGAATCCAACGCCCGGGCGCCACAATCGCCAATCTCAAATCTCGAATCTCAGAGGAGGGGGATGCGGGCGACGGGGACCGCATCCCCCTCGTGGTCTATCTTGGATCCTTACTGGACCTCGCCGATGCGCTCAGCCTCATTGAGGTTGTCCTTGGTGATGAGCTTGGGAGTGATGAAGATGTCATGCTTGTCGGGCTGCTTCTGGTTGCGGATGAAGTCCACCAGGGTGCGCAGGCCGGTGCGGGCCTGCTCGCCGGGGAACTGCTCGACCGTGCCGTAGAGCTCGCCGTCACGGATCATCGTCAGCGCCTCGGGCAGGGCATCGTAGCCGATGACGGTGACCTTGCCACCCAGGTTGTGGCCCTTGATCGCTTCCACCGCCCCGAAGGCCATCTCGTCGTTGGCGGCCACGACCGCATCCGGGTTGGGGGTGGCCCCCAGGCAGTTCTCGGTGACGGTCAGGGCCTGATCGCGCCGGAAGCGCGCCGTCTGCTGGCAGGCCACCTTGATCTCGGGATGGCTGTCGATGATGTTGTGCAGGCCCTTCGAGCGGTCGATGGCCGGCGAACTGCCCGGCTCGCCGGTCAGCTCGAAGATCGTGGCACCCTGGGGGAAGAGCGCCAGCAAAGCCTTGCCCTGCTCCTCGCCTCCCAGGACGTTGTCCGCTCCCACGTGGGCTAGCGTATCGACCCCCGTCACCGTGCGGTCCACCGTCACGACCGGGATCTTGGCGTCGACCACCTCCTGCACCGCGGGTGCCATCGCGTCGGCCGTGATCGGGCTGATCAGCACTCCGTCATACTTCTTAGCAATCGCCGCCTCCATGTCGGCGGTCTGTTTGGGCACCTGGTTCTGCCCGTCCAGCGTGACGATCTCGACCCCCAACTTCTGGGCCTCGTCGCGGACCTGCGACTCCATGAAGACGAAGAACGGGAAGGCCATGTCCGGCACCGAGAAGGCGATCGTCAGCGGCTTCTCGGCGCCGCCCGTTGCCGGTTGGGTTGTCTCAGTCGCGGCGGGAGCGGCCGGTGCCTCGGTTGCTGCCGGTTGGGCCGCGGCGGGTGGCGTCGTCGGCTGGGCCGCCGGCGCCTGGGTTGGTGGTGCGGGCGTTGCCGCCTGGCCACAAGCGGTGAGGACTAAGACCAGTACGATCAAGAGGTTCAACAGAAGACTCTTGCGCAGCATACGATCTCTCTCCTTCTTTGGTAGGGGATCCGACGAGAGTAGGTTACTGGGTACGCCGGAGAGTTTGGGTCGATTGGATCACCCCCTCTTGTGGATGGTGTAGCTCATTTTCTATAAGCGTGACGCCGTACGCGCCACGCTTATAGATAGAAAAATTCATCATTCTCTCGTGAGCTTCAAGTCGACTCTGACCGATGCAAACGAAATTCCCTGGAGCATGCATGGGGCAACAAGTACAACGTTGCTCGCCGTCGCCCCAGGCAGCCCAGGGGATCGATTAGCGACGCCGGCGCTTCACCACCTGGTCGAAGAACACGGCGAAGACGATGATCAAACCGATGATGATCTGCTGATAGTAGGAAGAAACGTTGAGAAGTGTCAGCCCGTTGGCCAGGACGCCGATCAGCAGGATGCCCACGACGGTACCGAAGATGCCACCCTCACCGCCAAACAGACTGGTGCCGCCAATGACGACCCCGGCAATCACAGTCAGTTCGTAACCCACCCCGGCCACCTGTTCGGCCGAGTTGAGCCGGGCGGAGAGGATGAATCCAGAGAGGCCGGCGAAGAAGCCCATGATCACGTAGACGCTCATGACCAGGCGGTCCACATTGAGACCGGAGAGGCGCGCGGCCTCCAGGTTGCCACCGATGGCATAGATGTGGCGGCCGTACCTCGTGTAGCGGAGAACAATGAACGCCAGCACCGCGAAGATCAGGAAAATGATGACGGGCACCGGAACCGGGCCGATCATGCCCTGGCCCCAGAAGCGGTAGGCCTCGCGGAAGGCACTGATGGGCTGGCCCTTTGAGAAGACCAGGGCGGCGCCACGAAAGGCAGAGAGGCCACCCAACGTCACGATGAAGGCGGGGACCTTAAGCTTGCTGACGGCCACTCCTTGCAGCAAGCCGCCGAGGAGCCCAACGGCGATGGCCGCCGCGATCGCGGCGGGGAGACCGTAGCCTGCCGACTGGCCGGCGGCAGCTCCCGTCAACAGGCCGGTGCTGCCTTTCTCCACCGCCGCAGCGACGAGGCCGGCCAGCGCGAGCAATGAGCCGATGGAGAGGTCGATTCCGGCCGTCAGAATGATGAAGGTCATCCCGATCGCGAGCAGACCGTAGATCGAGACCTGGCGGAGTACGTTGAAGATATTGATGGGCTGCAGGAAAGCCGGTTCGAGGATGGCAAAGATGATGCAGAGAACGATCAGGAACATGAAAGCGCCAAAGCGGCTGGCAAGCGACAGGATATCCAGCGCTCGCGTCGTTTGGGTGGTCTGTGACTCGACAGGCCGGGTGATGGTCTTCATGGCGCTTGCACCCCTTCTACAGTCTGACCGTAGTTCACAGTGCAGTACCGCATGACCCGCTCGGGAGTCGCTTCGTTCCGATCCAGAATGGCGGAGACACCCCCTTCGCACATACAGAGGACCCGGTCGCTCATAGCAAGAACCTCGGGAAGTTCCGAGGAGATCATGATGATGCCAACGCCGCTCTCGGCCAGATGCCTCATCAAGTCGTAAATCTCACTCTTTGCGCCGACGTCGATGCCACGGGTCGGCTCGTCCATGATCAAAATCTTGGGCTTCAGCAGCAACCACTTGGCGATCACAACTTTCTGCTGATTGCCGCCGCTCAGGTTCAACACGCGCTGTTCCATGCTGGGCGTTCGAATCTGGAGCCGGTCGATGTACTCTTGAACCTGCTGGCGCTCCTCTGCCAGGCGGACGAAGCCCCTACGGGTCATGTGATCCAGGCTCGCCAGGGTCATGTTCTCGCGGACGGCCAGGTTCAGGATCAGCCCCTGCTCTTTGCGATCTTCCGGCACAAAACCGATCCCATGGTTGATCGCATCGACCGGCGAGCGGATATCGGCCAGCCTGCCGTTCACGTAGATTTCGCCCGAATCGCGAGGGTCGGCCCCGAAAATGGTGCGCGCCACCTCGGTGCGGCCCGATCCGACCAGGCCGGCCAGGCCAAGGATCTCACCCCGCCGCAGCTTGAAGCTGACGTTGTCCAGAACAATCGCACTTGGATCGAGTTTGGTGCCGGTACGGCTCAGCCCGCGCACCTCCAGAACGACGTCCTCCCCAAGCTGAGCAGCCTCCTCCTTGTGGAAGTATTCGCCCAACGCGCGTCCGACCATCAACCGGATGATCTGATCCTCGGTGGCCGCGGCCGCGGCCAACGTGGCGACATGCCGGCCATCCCGCAGCACCGCGATCCGATCGCAGACGGCGAGCACCTCCTCCAGCCGGTGTGAGATGAAGATCATGCTGATGCCTTGCCGCTTCAACTCGAGCATGGTTGCAAAGAGCGTTTGAACCTCGGTGTCCGTTAGCGCCGAGGTTGGCTCGTCCATGATGATGACCCGGGCCTTCACCGAGAGCGCTTTCGCAATCTCGACCATCTGCTGCTCGGCGACGGAGAGGTCGCGCACGACGGCGTTCGGCGAGGGCGAGACACCGAGCCGATCCAACAACTGCCGCGTCTCTTGCCTGAGCCGACCCCAGTCGACGAAAAAGAGGCGCTCGGGCTCCCGACCGATGAAGATGTTCTCCATCACGGTCAGGTTCGGCATCAGGTTGAATTCCTGGTAGATGATCGAGATGCCGAGTGCTTGCGCGTGGTGGGGATTCTGGATTCGGATCGGCTTGCCTTCCAAGGCAAGCTGGCCGCTGTCCATCTGGTAGACACCGGAGAGGATTTTCATCAGGGTGGACTTCCCCGCGCCGTTTTCGCCCACCAGCCCGAGAATCTCTCCCGTCCGAACCTCCAGGCTCACGTTGCTGAGTGCCTGGACGCCAGGAAACGATTTGCTGATGTTTTCCATGCGCAAGAGAACGTCGTCGTTCATAGCGGTTTGCCCACCTGTTAGCAACTGTTCAGGGTGGCCGTCGAATCACGCACGACCAGATCGACTTCGAGCGTGATGTGCCGGGGGGGAAGGGGATCCGTCGCCTGTGCCGCTTCGATGACCAGATCCACCGCTTTGGCACCCAACTCGTACTTGGGCTGGGCGATGGTCGTGAGCGCCGGCTTGACCAGCGAGGCATAGCTGACATCGTCGAAGCCCATCACGGAGATATCGTGGGGGACGACCAGGCCGCCCGCCTCGAGACCTCGAATGGTACCAATCGCAATGGCGTCGTTGGCGGCGAAAATCGCCGTGGGGAGTTCTTCTGTCTGCGCCAGGAGCTTTTGGCTGGCCTGGTAGCCGAAGGCGACGTAGAACGAAAAGCTAAAACTGGCCCAGCGTTGCCAGAGCGAGCCGTTGGCTTCGGCCAGTTGCAGCGGCGTTTCGAAATCCTCGACCTTATAGACCCAATCGGGGGTGAACGCGATTCCCGCCTCCGCCAGCGCTCGCCGGTAGCCTTCCAGCCGCCCGATAAAGGGACCTACCGAGGCGGGGCCCATGAAGTAGAAGATGCGGCGGTGGCCGCAGTCCAGGAGATAGCGCGTCGCCAGAGAGCTGGCCTGGACATTGTCGATGCGCACCGAGTGGATCGAAAGCTCGTCGTAGACCCGGTCTATCTGGACCGCGTGAATACCGTGCCCGAGCACCATATCCAAGAGATCTTCCGGCCGTTCGACGGCCGAAAAAATCAGCCCATCGACCCATTTCTGAGTCAGCAGGTTGAAATATCGCCGCTCTCGCTCGGCATCCTCGCGTGAGTTGCACAGGAGAATACTGTACCCCCGCTTGATGGCGGCATCCTCGGCGCCAAAAGCAATCTCCGCGAAGTACGGCAGGGTCACATCTGGTAGGATGAGGCCAATGGTATGGGTTTGCCTGGTTCGGAGACTGCGGGCTGAGATACTGGGACGGTATCCCAGTGTCTCGACCGCCTCCAAGACTCGTCGTCGAAGATCGGGGCTCACCGGCACATTTGAATTCAGCACGCGCGAGACAGTGCTCGCCGACACCCCGGCGGCGTGAGCGACATCTTTGATTGTCAGTGTAGAACGAGTACTCATGAGCTCGTATCTCTGCATCGACGAGAGGGAAAGTGCCTTCCAAACGGCTATTGGTCACTTGAAACAACGTGATAGGACTTACGCGGTAGGTTGAGCCGCGAAAGAGATATCGGTTTGGAGTGCGCGCTTCAGCGCGCTGAAGCGCGCACTCCAAGCCAAATCCGGCTTCTACGGATCACGAACTTTGGGTCGGCCTGGGAGTATTGCGTAACTCCTGAACGTGAGAGAAGGGCGGCGCGGTGTGGGCAACGAACTGGGTGTGGTGGCTGCTTTCAAGCAATACTTTCAAGCTGCTGAACGAAGTGGACGTTGCAACCGTGGGTTCGACTGGCGGCGATCGTACGCGAGACGCCTTTGCCACTTCGCCATCACTGCCTACGAGAGTGACACGCCCGGCGCAGAAGGGGCATTGAAAACGTTCTCTGAAATCGATTTCCATTCTATGGTGAAATCAAAGCACTGTCAATACCCCAATTCCACCGGCAGAGCCGTTCATTCAATGGGCAGCCAGACCGAACGCGCTGGCTCCGTGCCGCTACTAGCCGCCTTCCGATTGTTCCAAAGGAGCAATCGGCTACAGTCTCAGCTTTTGTAGAAACGTTGGGACCACAAATCTGCCCGGTCGGGGCGCGGTCCGTTGAGTGACGGCGAGGCTCATGAGAACCGGCTCGAGGGGGAGAATGCGCGGGACGGCAACCGGCTCGGCGACGGGAGTGAGCGCCATCGCGGGCGGCGATGCCTCAAAAGGAGACGCCCGCGTGCAGGATCACGTTGGCATAGGGGGTGACCTCACCCGTGCGAACGACGGCGGTGGCTTTGCGCGTGGACAGTTTGAATTGTTCGTGCATCACACTATCGACCGGGATGCGGGCGCCGGCACAGACCTCGATGACTTCATCGTAGAGGCGACGGCTGCGCGCTTCCATCTCGCTGGCGATGGTCATGCGCTCGACGGGGAGTTCGGCGAGTACGGCCCGGAGGGTTTCCATAAAACCGGGGCCACCGGGGATCAGGGCCAGGTCGATCCGTTGCACCTCAGGTGGGATCGGCAGCCCGGCATCGGCGATGACCAGCGTATCGGTGTGGCCCAGCCGGGCGAGCACTTCGACCAGCGCGGGGTTGAGAATCCCATCACGTCGCATACAGTCTGCTCTCCCATTCTCCGAAAACAGGCCCAGTTCGGACTCGGGCGGCAGTATAGGGCGAGGCCGGGCCAAAATCAAGAGAGAGTGATCGCTCTTCCGGGGATCGTGTGTACGGGGCGGGCGAGGGCCACTGCCCTCGCCCGCCCCAACGCGCGGGATTCGACTTTGAGGATTCCCGATACAGGGTTTTTCGTAATGGCAAAGCGCCGCGATGAGGGCGCTCCGGCGGTGCTTCAAGCCCGCGCCTCTCAACATATGCTTCCCTTTTGCCTGCAGTTATTTGGACCATTCGCTCGTCTGGCACAACATTTGCTAATAGCTTTCGGTGACGACAAGCGCCCGGTCGCGTTCTGAGTGCTACTGGTTATTTCTTCTCCCCGACCGCCCCTGAATTGAATTGAGGAGATAGATGAACTCCCTTCGTGTCTGTATCGTCGAGGACGACACCCTGGTCGCCATGAACCTCCGTGATCTGCTGGAAGGGCTTGGTCACACGGTCATCGCAGAAGCGCATGACGGCATTGCGGGGGTGCGAGTGGCCGAAACCCTCCGCCCCGACCTGATCTTGATGGACATTCGCATGCCGAGCATGAGTGGCATCGAGGCGAGCCGCGAGATCATGGCCCGTTGTCCGGCCCCAATCGTGCTCCTCACAGCCTACAGTGACCCCGAACTCATTCGCCAGGCGGATGAAGCCGGGGTCCAAAGCTATCTCGTGAAGCCAGTCGAGAGTGCTGAACTGCAACCTGCGATTGTCCTCGCCGTCAGCCGCTTCCGGGAGCGCGCTCAACTGGAGCAGGAGGCTGAGAATCTGCGCCAGTCACTCGCCGAGCGGAAGCTTGTGGAGCGTGCCAAGGGAATCTTGATGCGCAGGCTCAATCTCACCGAAGAAGAAGCGTACCTGCGACTCAAGCGGGAGGCGCGCAGCCGTCGCGTTAAGATGGTAACGATTGCTGAGCGCATTATCCAGGCAGTCGAGCTCTTTGGCGATCTGTGAGCGCGCATCTGCGGGAGGAGAGGCCCAAGCGGGCCTCTTTTTGCTGTGCGCGTTCTTGACCAAAGCACGCTGGATCGACGATAATCCCGCTGCTGCCGAAGAAGAGGATCTGCGCCAGGCGCCCCCGTGTCATTCCTTACTCACCTGGTGACCGCGCGGCCTCCCGGCCGGGACGGCAGCCACCTCGGGCTTGCCAGTCGGGCCGCTTTCAACCAGAGCAGTTTCGAAGAGGAGATCTCGAATGGCCGATAGAGCCCATCAAATCGACGCCTTCTTGGAGGCGAGCCTCGACGACTCTATTCGCGAGACGGCGCAGCTCTGCGCCCAGCCCAGTGTCTCGGCCACAGGGGAGGGGACGCTGGAGTGCGCGGAGTTGGTGGGCCAACTATTGGAGCGGCACGGTTTCAACGTCCAGCCATTCGCGACCGCCGGGAATCCCATCATTGTCGGGCGCGCGGACGGGCAGTCGGATCGCACCCTTCTGTTCTACAATCACTATGACGTGCAGCCGCCGGAGCCGCTCGATCTGTGGACGTCGCCCCCGTTCGAGCCGACGGTGCGGGATGGCGCTCTGTACGCGCGGGGGGCCAAAGACGACAAAGGCGAGTTCGTCGCTCGGCTGGCGGCCATCGATGCCGTGCGCGCCTCCCATGACGGCCACCTGCCCTGTGGGATCACCTTCGTGGTCGAGGGAGAAGAGGAAATCGGCAGCCCTCACATCGCACAGTTCGTTCAGGAGCATCTGAGTCTGCTCACCTGCCAGGGGGCTCTCTGGGAGGAAGGCGGCATCGATCCGGATGGTCGCCCCGACGTTGTGGTAGGCGCCCGTGGTGCTCTGGCCGTTGAGCTCTCCGTGGAGACCATGCAGCGAGATGCTCATTCTGGCAGGGCGCATATCCTCCCTAACGCCGCCTGGCGGCTGGTCCGTGCGTTGGCAGGTTTGAAGGACGCGAACGAGCGGGTCCGCATCGCCGGCTTCTACGATCAGGCCAGACCGATGTCAGAACTGGATCGAGACCTGGTGGATGCACTCCCCGTGCACGAGGAACTGTACCGCGACGTTTATGGGGTGAAGGCGTTTCTGCTCGGGCGGTCAGGCAAGGAGCTCAACCGGGCCGTGTTTGAACCGACCTGCAATATCCAGGGAATCACGACCGGCTACCAGGGGGCCGGCACGAAAACCGTCATCCCTGCCAGAGCCACGGCCAAGCTTGACTTTCGGTTGGTGCCGGAGCAGGACCCGGAGGATATCCTGGCCAAACTGCGCGCCCACCTGGCGGCGCAAGGCTTCGACGACGTCACCGTCACCCGGCTGGGCGCCATGTGGCCCGCGAAGGCGTCCCCCGACGACCCGCTGGTCCAGTTGACCGCCCGGACCGGTGAGGAGGTGTACGGCCTCCCCGCCGTGATCAACCCTCTGGCCGGCGGCAGCAGCCCCATCTACGCGTTCGCCACCCCGCTGGGGGGCATTCCCGTGGTGACCGCCGGGCTCGGGTACTGGGACAACCGCACCCACGCCCCGAACGAGCACATCCGCCGCGCTGATTTTCTCAACGCGGCCCGCCACATCGCCCGCATTGTGGCCGGCTTCGCGGTGTTGTAAGCCTCGAGCCAAACAGCGGCGGGACTGATCCTCGCCCACCCGCGCACCGGTTCGCTGAAGCTGACTCGGCCGGCTGCCACTCGTTGAGGCTTGCCCTGTCTGCTGCCATGCGAGAGTCGTGAAGCGCGCGATACCTGACGCAGCCGGGCCACTGCGCTCGAGCCCACCGGCCGGCCCGTCCACGACGGCGCACTTCTTCAAGCAGAATAATGGATCTACAACACCTCTTGGCCTCGTACGACCGGGAACAACGGATCGAGATCGAATACCCTGGGGTACGGAAAGAAGTATGCCCTCATGTGGTGCGGTTCGTGAGGCCGGCCCCGGGCATGAATTTCATCCTGTACAGCCACCTGGACGAGACGAACGTCGATGCGGTTATTCAAGAGCAGATCGACTATTTCTCGCAGATGGAGCAGCCGTGGTCGTGGCAGGTGTATGACCATGACCGGCCGCTGGACCTCAAGGATCGTCTGATGGCCCATGGCCTCGAGCCCGAGGATGATCCGGACGCGGTGATGGTCCTGGATTTGCAGGCAGCCCCGCGGGCCCTGCTCGAACCGGTCACAGCTGATGTGCGGCGCATTTTCCAGCGTGACCAGCTGGACGATGCCGTCCGGGTTGAGGAGCGGGTGTTGGGAGAGGACTTCGGCTGGCTCAAGCAGCGCCTGGGCGATCATTTGGAGGTACCGGACTATCTCAGTGTGTATGCGGCCTACGTGGAGGGTCAGCCGGCCTGTACCGGCTGGGCATACTTTCATCCCAACAGCCAGTTCGACAGCCTGTTCGGTGGGGCGACGGTGCCGGATCATCGCCAGCGTGGACTGTACACGGCGGTTCTCGCCGTCCGGGTGCAAGCAGCCATCAGCCGGGGCTATCGCTTTCTCACGGTTGGCGCCAGCCCGATGAGCCGTCCCATCGTTGCCCGCCACGGCTTTCGTTTGCTGAGCTATGCTCGTGCCTACGTGTGGAAAGAGAATTCTGGGCTATGAATCACACGACATTCACTGTTCCGGTCGAGCACCGCTACTTCGAGGATTATGCCGGCGGAGCGGTGTACGAGTTCGGCAGCATTGCGGTCGAGGAGGCCGAGGTTATCGCCTTCGCCCAGCGTTTCGATCCGCAACCCTTCCATACGGACCCTGCCGCGGCGAAAGAGTCTATCTTTGGCGGCTTGATCGCCAGTGGCTGGCACACGGCGGGCTTCATGATGCGGCTCCTCGTCGATCACTATCTTTCGCGAGTGGCCAGTCTGGGATCGCCGGGCGTTGATGAGCTGCGCTGGCTGAAGCCGGTGCGCCCCGGTGACGTACTTTCGGTTCGCGTGACGACCCTCGAAGCCAACCGTTCGCGCTCCAAGCCGGATCGGGGGATCATTCGTTCCTCCGTCGAGGTCTTGAACCAGCACCGTGAGGTGGTGATGAGTCTGAATGCAGTGAACTTCTTGCGCTGCCGGGAGGTCCCATGACAGCGGGAGTGGCGACAACCCGGTGAGTCCCGAGGGGTCATAGCGGGATGCCACTCAAGATCGAGAACTACTGTGATCGCGCCATTCAATGGGCCGTGGGCCGGCTGGGTTCCACCGACTACCCGTTCAAGTGCCTGTCCTTCGTCGAAGACGCCTACGAGTTGGGCAACGGCATCGTGCTCGTGGGATATGGCGCCGCGAAGGCGGCCGCGGATGGCTACAAAGCGGCGGCTCATACGACAGCCCCTCTGAAAGGCACTTTCGTCTTCTACGACTGTTGGGGGGACATCCAGGGGGAGTATCGGAACTGGAGCCATGTCGGGTTAGCCCTTGGGGATGGAAGGGTAGTCCACGCCTGGAGGCAGGTTCGCATCGATGATTACCTGGAAGTCCAGGAGCTGAGTCCCGCGGATGGGTGGACGAGGCCGAAGTATATCGGCGGGGCTCCCGTGACGGAAATCCTGAAGGGCATGAGTGTTCGCCGGCCAGGCGCCTGAGTCCCTCATTGGCGATCTGTTCTCACCCTGATCCCCATCTTTGGGATGGCGCATCTCTGTTTCTGTAAAAGTCGCGCGTACGCGTTACTTTTACAGAAAGATGAAGATCCTGGTGGCGAATTGGTCCGAGTGGCGGGGCGCCTGTTGGTAGTGCGTGCTTCAGCGCGCTGAAGCGCGCACTACGAGCCGTTCGCCCTCCCGGAAGGCGCTTTCGCCAACAGGATCAGATGAACACATCATCATCTTTGGGTGGCCAGGGCCGATGTGTTGTTGGGGGAACGGTTGGCGGCGCGTCCGTGGGTCGCGGCGCACTCCTCATCCTGGCGGCTGCCACCAGTACCGCCCGCCAGCACAGCGTGGCGTCCGTTCCGGCAGGCGGATGCCCGCGTCGCCGGCGGCCCCGGTCTGTGATCCGGTCGGATGGCAAACGATGGACAGGATCGACGCGGTTGCCGGAAGAGGTTCCGGGAGAAGCAGGAGTGAATATGAGGATACTGGTTCTGGGAGCAGGACGCATGGGACTGGGCGCAGCGTATGACCTGGTGCATAGCCCCGGTGTTGAGGCGGTGACTATCGCCGACGTCGACCTCGAACGGGCCCGTGACGTCGCGAGGCGAGTCGGGAGTGCCAAAATCTCGCCGAGGCGAAGCGATGCCAGCGACTACCGCCAGATGGTCGCTCTGATGCGCGGCCATGATGCCGCGGTTAGCTGTGTCGTCTATCACTTCAACGTGCAGCTTGCCCAGGCCGCGGTTGAGGCCAGGGTCAATTTTTGCGACCTCGGGGGCAATAACGACGTTGTGGCCGCAGAACTTGCGCTCGATGAGGCTGCGCGCGCGGCGGGGATCAACATCATCCCCGACTGTGGGTTGGCGCCAGGGATGGTCTCGATCCTGACGGCGCGGGGGGCCGCCTGCTTCGAGCATCTTGAGGTCATTCACATACGCGTGGGTGGCCTCCCTCAGAATCCGCAGCCGCCGTTGAACTATCAAATCGTCTTCTCCGTCGAGGGACTAATCAACGAATATGTCGAGCGGGCGCGCGTGATCCGTCGTGGCCAAATCATGGAAGTGGACTCACTGACCGAAATCGAGCGGCTCGACTTCCCGCCATTCGGCCAGATGGAAGCATTCCACACCTCAGGCGGAACCTCAACGCTGCCGGAGAGTTTTCTTGGCCGCGTCGAGGAACTGGACTACAAGACGATCCGCTATCCGGGTCATTGCGAGAAGTTCAAAACCATGGTTGATTTGGGCCTGGCGAGCAGCGACGCGATCACGGTTGATGGTGTATCTATCAGGCCGAGGCGCGTCCTGGCAGAGTTGCTGTCGCAGCGCCTGCCGGCCGGCGAGCCGGACGTGGTGCTCGTTCGCATTGAGTTTCGCGGCGTGCTGGAGGGGAAACCGCAGACGCTCCGCTATGAAATCATCGATCGATTCGACGAACAGACCGGATTGAGCGCGATGATGCGCACCACGGCATTCCCGGCGTCGATCGTCGCCCAAATGATGGCGCGCGGCGAGATCGAACAAAACGGCGCCATCCCCCAGGAGCGCTGCGTGCCGCCCGAAGTCTTCGTGCAGGAATTGGCGAAGCGCAACATCCACATCAGCGAGCAGGTCGTCGCGTGATTCCATGTTGAGGATCCAGGCGGTCCAACCCTCGCTGGACTCTATGTGTCCCCAGCGCGTGATTCCCAGCACACTTTGCCCGCTCTCAGTCTGGTTATAGAATTGTCTGTCCTGTGCCGGGTTGAGGCGGTCGGCCGGCGGCGGAGAGCCGTGGCTCGGGCGTTCTTCCACCCTCTCACCGCGAGCGCCGAGGAAGCGGAGGCGACGATGGACAACGAACAGAGCGGTACTCAGGCGAAGACGACACCCCAGACGAAGGCAGACCTCGTGGCCCGGATCATCGGGGCGCGGCGGGCCCTGGACCAGGTGATCGGTTCATTGGGCGAGAGCGAATTGGAGGCCTCCGGGCCGGACGATGGCTGGTCTGTGAAAGATCATCTGGCCCACCTCGCCGCCTGGGAGGAAGGGATCGCCGCCCTCTTGCAGCGCCGTCCGCGCTGGGAGGCGATGGGGCTCGACCTGGAAACCGTCCTCGCCAACGACGAGGCGGGGATCAACGCGATGATCGAGCGGCGCAACAAGGCACGCTCGCTGCAAGCGGTCCTGAGCGCCTTCGGGCAAGCACAGCACGATCTGCTGGACGCCCTGGAGCCGCTGACCGACGCCGACCTCTTCAAGGGCTATTCCCACTACCAACCCGATGAGCCTGGCAGGGATAACGGCGCACCCATCATCGGCTGGATCATCGGCAACACCTACGCCCACTATGAAGAGCACCAACGATACATCGAGGCGCTGATCGCGCAGCGAGCGGGGTGATGGGCGCCATCTCGCTGCCGATTCCCTGAAGTGGCGCCGGCCTCTATCCCAGTCGCACCAGGGGTGTATGATGGTGCTGATGATGTGTTCATATGATCCTGTTGGCGAATTGGTACAAGTCGCGGGTGCCCGTTTGTAGTGCGCGCTTCAGCGCGCTAAAGCGCGCACTACGAGCCCTTCGTCCGCCCTGGAAGCGATTTCGCCAACAGTATCTTCATATTTCTGTAAAAGTGGCGCGTAGGCGCCACTTTTACAGAAAGTGAGTTACGCGATCATGGTGCTGTGGTGGGAACGAGTGTTTGGGTGACCCACCGGCGACGTTGCCCTTCCCAGCCCGTGCTCGTCGCGCAGGTACCGCGGGTCGTTCCGGCGGTCGAACCGGGAGTGTGCAGAAGCAGAAAGGGTGGCGCACAGGCCTGTGGGATACGGGAGTGAAAGGAGGTACCATATGGAGTCCACGGTTTTCGAGCGGATCCGGGGAGGTCTGCTGGAGAAGCGCCAGAATCTCACGGACTGGCTGCGTGCAACACCAGCCCCCACGAGGCAGCTTCGTCTGGGGCCTGCCGATGAACGAGCTGTACGCGTCCACTTGCACGTCCTCGATACGGCGTTAGAAAAGACCGCGAGTAAAACCTTAGGGCTGTGCCGGGTTTGTCACGACTACATCGAAACCGACTTGTTGGAGATGGATTACACGGCCTGTGTGTGTATCGATCACCTTTCGGTCGAAGAAGTACGCCAGTTGGAACGGGAACTGGAGCTCTCACAGGTCGTCCAAAGAGCGCTCCTGCCGCACCGCGTGCCCACAATCCCGGGAGTAGACCTCGCTGTCTTCAGCCGGCCGGCACAGATCGTGGGGGGCGACTATTTCGACTTCGTTCAGTTCCGGGATGGGGCTCACGGACTCGCGATTGCCGATGTGGCGGGGCATGGTGTGGCCGCCAGCCTGCTCATGGCCAGTCTGCAGACAGCCCTGCGCACTCTGATTCCGGCCAGTGACACCCCCTCCGACGTGGCATGGCAGGTGAACCGTTTCTTCTGCCACAACGTCCACTTTACGACCTTCGTCACCTTATTCCTCGCACGGCTTGATCATACAACAGGCACGCTCACCTACTGCAATGCCGGACATAACCCTCCGCTGATCGTGCGCCGGGCGGAAGGCGGAAGAAAGCCACTCGCCTGGCTCCGGCCCACCGGGCCCGCCATCGGCCTGGTCGAGGAATTTCAGATCACGGCGGAGACAAGCGCCCTGGGCCCCGGCGATACGCTGTTGCTCTACACGGACGGTGTCACCGAAGTTGTCAACCCGCACGAAGAAGAATTCGGCCTGGAACGACTGGCAATGCTCGTTGGCCACAACTCAGAGGCATCGGCGAAAGCGTTGGTTCGAGCCTTGCGGGGCGCACTCCAGGAATTCACCGACGGGGGACCACTCACGGATGACATGACGATCGTCGCATGCAAGATCGACCGGTGAGGACAACAACGACGCACGCGTCCTGACGGCGGAAAATTCAGACTGCTTCACCTCACGGCTGCCGCCAATATCGAGCGGCAGCCTGTCTTGTTGCGCTTCGCACCGTTCTGGGAGGACGCTCGCGACGACTCACGAGCCCGGCATCCAAGCTCGATCTCTCCGGCGGCCAGGCACGCGCATTGAGCCGTTCACGCGGCGAACAGCACGCGCCGGCGCCGGCACTCCTGTGCCGGGGCAATGCGTGATCGGCTCCAACGAGTTGTGGGGCGGATCTGGCCGAAAGGTTACTGATTGCGTGTCCGCTCACCGTTCTGGTCGATGGAGTCCACCTCCAGGTGAAACCGATGCAGGAAGCGATGAACGAGTGGCGCAACCAACACGCCCACGGCGACGAGAAAGATGATTCCTGAGAACAGCGCATAGCAGGATGCAAACAGCTTGCCCGCGGTGGTACGTACGGGGTCAACCGGTCCCATCCCCCCGAGGATCATCGCCGCATTCAAGAGTGCATCCAACCAAGGCAGTCCCTCAAAGGCATGGTACCCCCATATTCCAATGGCCAACGAGCCGGCAATAATCGCCAACGCCGCGGCCCCAAAGCGAGCCTGGCGCAGCAGGAAGGCGGTCCGGGGTAAAAGGGGCGCACGTTGCGGCTCGAACATTCGATATCCCTGACGAGATAGGCCGCGTTGCCAGTTCCTCCATCACCGCGCCAGCCGTTATTCGGCCGATACGGTCGACTCCGTCTCGGCGCGGCGTTTGGTCCATCGCAATCGAACGCTGCCACGACGTGCCTCACCGGAGTGGCCGACAGCCCGCTGCGCGCCGAAGCGGTTGCCACCTGAGGCGAAGGGTACGCCGGGACTGCGCCTCATTTTTGGCCCTCACCCCAACACGTTGCGGGCGATGACGATGTGCTGGATCTCGCTGGTGCCCTCGTAGATCTCGGTGATCTTGGCGTCGCGGAAGTAGCGCTCGACGGGGAGTTCTTTGGAGTAGCCCATGCCGCCGTGGACCTGAATCGCCTGGGTCGTCACCCACATGGCGGTCTCGCTGGCGTAGAGCTTGGCCATGCTGGCCTGCTGAGTGTAGCGCTCGCCGGTCTCCCGGCTGTGCATCTTGGCGAGCGCGGCCTGATAGGCCAGCAGGCGGCTGGCCGCAATGCGGGTGGCCATGTCGGCCAGCTTCCACTGGATGGCCTGGAACTCGGCGATGGGCTGGCCGAAGGCCTGGCGCTCCCTGGCGTAGGCCACGCTGGCCTCGTAGGCGGCCTGGGCGATGCCGAGCGCCTGCGCGGCGATGCCGATGCGGCCGGCGTCCAGCACGTTCATGGCGATCTTGAAACCCTCGCCCTCGCGCCCGAGCACGTTCTCGACGGGGCAGTGGTAGTCCTCGTAGACGCACTCGCAAGTGGCGCTGGCACGGATGCCGAGCTTGGGCTCGACCTTGCCTCGAATGAAGCCGGGCCGGTCCGTTTCGATGATGAAGGCGGTGATGCCCTTGTGCCTGGGCTCGGCCGTGGGGTCGGTTACGGTGAAGAGCACGATGGTGTCGGCGACGGGGCCGGACGTCACCCAGCTCTTGCGGCCGTTGATGACGTAGCTGTCACCCTGCCGGACGGCGCGGCTGCGCATTGTGCCGGCGTCGGAGCCACTCATGGGCTCGGTCAGGCTGTAGGCGCCGACGTGCTCACCGCTGGCGACCGGGACGAGGTAGTTCTGCTTCTGGGCCTCGGTGCCGAATTTGAGCAGCCCGTGGCACACCAGTGAGTTGTTGACCGACATGATCGTGCCGTGGGCCGCATCGGCTTTGCTGATCTCCTCCATCGCCAGGACGTAGCAGAGCGTATCGAGGCCCGCTCCACCGTAGGCCTCCGGCACCTCGATACCCATCAGGCCCAATTCGCCCATCTGTTTGACCGTTTCCATCGGAAACTCGCCACTCTCGTCGTACGCGGCGGCGATCGGTGCAATCACGTCTTGGGCAAATTCGCGCGCGATGTCGCGAATCATTTTCTGCTCGGCAGTCAGCTCGAAATCCATCGGTGAACCTCCTTGTTCAACCAGCGCCCCATCTGCGGGTGGGGCCGCACCGAATGGGATTGTAGCGCCCGGTTTTGGAAAGGGCAACAGCAAAGGGCAGTTACAGGTTGAAGGTTCGTTGCGCCCGCCCGCAGAAGCAGGCCGGAGCGTTGCCGTCTCGCGAGTCCTGCTCGGCTCAGCGATGAGAAGGAGCACGACCACGAGAGCCAGTGCACGAAAGAGGCCCGACCTAAAGAAGGTAACCTGGTAGCTGAACAGATTGATAATCACACGGCCCACCATGGCACCGAACCTGTCGCCTCGGAACCGGAGCCCACCGGCAGGCCCTCTCTCATCGCTGGATATCAGCCGGTGGAGCTCGGACATTGGGCACTGCTGGAGCACATGGGGTTAGAGCCGTTGCCAGATCTCATCTGTGCCTGAGCGAGGGTGTAGGTGCGGTGCTGGACGAAATGGTGGCCATTCGCGCGACCCGTAGTCACGCAACTAGTCGCATCAGCATCGGATTCTGTTCGGTCAAGAGCAATATGCCGTGGTGATGAGCCGCGAGATTGAGCAGATGCGATGTGCCTTCAGCCACGGCCGGGGTTGTGACACAGGGGCAGAGCACGATGCCCCGCAACTGACACAGGACATAGTGCAACCGGGACTCGTAATCGAAGAATGAATCCCAGTTGTCTTGCCACTGGTCGAGCAAATGGGACCCCGACGCCCAGAAGGTATCGCCCCTCCAGAAGTCCGCTTGTAGTGTCCACAAGTCGAGAACGCCCTGGGCGCCTCCGCTGCGGTAGGCGGCCCAAAAGTCGCGCACCGCAAGCTTTCCTTGTGCTTCGAGAGATTCAACGGGGAGGCCGGCCTCGACGTAGTGTTGGCGCACGTCGTCAGGATGCTGCCACCAGCACCCTTTGAATATGGGCAGGCGCCATTCCACCGCCACCCGGAAGAACTCCACTTCAATCTCATAGACTTTCGTCGGGTCAGTGAGCATGACCAGGAGATGTTCAGGCGCGGTGAGCCTTCGCCGGAAGATTACTTTCAGTGAGGTCGAACCATGGCCACCATTCTTGTGCGCGGTCAGAAAGGCCTCCAAATCGCGCTGGTCAATCCGCCAATCCCGTCCCA
Organism: Ardenticatenaceae bacterium; assembly: GCA_027493995.1. GTDB lineage: Bacteria > Chloroflexota > Anaerolineae > Ardenticatenales > Ardenticatenaceae > DOUV01. Next base: position 5,453,108 of record JAOSJS010000001.1, read on the forward strand.
CCTTGATGCCGGCTAATTTGCCCTCCCGGCACCAGCGATAGACGGTGTTTGGGTCCACTTGCAGATAGGAAGCGACGTCTTTCGTGGTCAGCAGTCGGTTTAGCATATTCCCTCTGGGTGGTACGAAAACCACGGTCACCCAGCAGGATGATCGTGGCGTCTGGTGGACGGGGGTTCGCACCTGTTCCAACAAGGCTGGGAAGTCCGCGAAGGCCAGCAGCACACTGCTGCGATTGCAGCCCTGCCAGACCAGCGGGACGGCGCGGCCGCAGGAGATGACCGCCACCCGGCCGAGCACCAGCGGTCCCGCCAGATTCGTCATATCGATCGCACGATAGATTGTGTGACCGCCCTGCCGGCCAAGGCCACACGGATCAGCCTCTCGCAATGTATGTATGGTACTGTATGGAGTTGTATGTTGACACATGACAAAAGAAGGACGTTTAATAGGACAGAAGTAACAACTTCCCGGGTGGACTTAACCCATCGTTCGTTGGCCCCTGGTTCTTGACGAACCAGGAGAAGGAGGAAGCTATCGCGTCAAATGCACCCGCCTGTGCGCGAGCTGCGAGAGATCGCCGAAGTCTGCGGTCCAAGAGGACAGTCCGCGTTGAGAAAGACGGGTAGTCTCCCGCTTGGGTTGTTGATGGACTTCGCCGCACGCGTAGTATGTCATTCCGAGGCGCGACCCGTGCTTGCGTTCTGCAAGCCCTGGGCCTGTCGGAGGCAGGGCAAGTGAGCGCCTTGAGGAAATCCCTCCGAATCACCCGGTTTCAGGGACTCCTCTCTCGCCACGCCTCCCCTGAGCCAGGTCGAAGAGTTCGCTCCCAAGAAACTCGTTTTATGTTGGGTTTCCGTGGTCCACGGTTCGCGTATTAGTGGGAGGTTGATGGAATATCGACGGACAATTTACCCTTCGATAATATCGCTGCAGTCTCAAAATTGCCTTCGCCACTTTGGGAACTAAGGCTTTGAGCAAGCGAAAGTAGAGCATGCAGGTAGGGGGACTGATGCTGGTGGGCTCGCGCTTGCTCCTTTGCCCCATCAAGCGGCGAAAGCAATTGTTGGACAGGTCGCTGAAAATCGAAGGTGATTCAGCCACTCAAGTTTATTCAACCCCCTGGAAATGCGGGAACCATGGGCCTGTGCTTACAGATTTGGCGTGGTAAGCAGCATGGGTTACTTCGGAATGACATGTCTGGTGCCGCCGATATCATCAACACTTGTCAAGAAGACTACCGAAACACGGCACGGGAGGCCGGATTATGAGTAAAGAAGAGTTGTTTCCAAAACTGAGCGATGCGGTGCTTGCTGGTGACGAGGAGACCGTCTTGTCGCTATGCCAGCAAGCCGTGTCGGCTGGCTTTGCGCCGATGAGCATCATCACAGATGGGATGGCGCCCGGCGCGCGAGCCGCCGGCGACAAGTTCAGCCAGGGGAAGTATTTCCTGCCGCAGCTGATCATGGCGGGCGAAGCGATGAAGGCCGGGCTGGAAGTACTCCTGCCGCTGATCACGGCCGAGGCCAGGCAGGGGGCCGCCGGCCGGGTGGTCATCGGAAGTGTCGAGGGCGATGTGCATGACGTCGGCAAGAACATCGTGGCTGCCATGTTGACCGCTGGTGGCTTTGACGTAGTGGACCTGGGCGTGGACGTATCGGCGGCCGCCTTTGTGGACGCCGTCCGGAAAGAGTCGCCCGACATCCTGGGGATGGGATCCTACATGTCCACCACCCGTCCCCAGATGCAAGTGGTTATCGAAGCCCTGAAAGAGGCCAGCCTGCGGGACAGGGTGCGAGTCATGATCGGCGGCATCGCCGCGACGGAGACCTACGCCCGCGAGATTGGCGCCGATGGCTTTGCCGCCGACGCTCCGGATGCGGTGAGACTGGCCGAGCAACTTGCCGAGGGCGTTGCCGCCGCGCCGACGCTAGAGGCAGGAGCTTCTCCCTGGCGAGGATTTACCCTGCAGCAGGAGCAACAGTTAGGAGGTGCTTAAATGTCTGCCAACGGCAGTATGAAGAAGATGGTTCAAGATATGTGTGCTAAACGGGACCGCGGAGAGAGGCTCCTGCCCATCGAGAGAATCGTGCTCACAGTGGCCCACGAAACGCAGGACCGCATTCCGGTTGGCTTCCTGTTTACCGAGTGGGTGGTCAACCGCTATGGCTATACGTGCAGCGAGGCAGCCGCCGACCCGGAGAAACACTCCGACGCCATCGTCAAGTTCTTCGACGAGTTTGACTACGACACGCTCTTCCCGGGCATCGAAACGACGGTGGTGGAGGCGGAAATCCTGGGCTGCAAATTGAAGAGACCGGTGGACTCCAATCCTCAGATTGTGGAGCACGCTATCAAGAGTGAAGCCGACGTGGAGCGGCTGGAAGAGTTGGTAACGGCCGACAACTTGTTGGAGCGAGGTCGCATGCCGGTCCGCCTGGAGTTGTTTCGGCAGCTACTGAAGAAGACCGAGGGGCGCTACGCGATCATCGCCACTCCCATGCAACCCTTCCCCGTGGCCGTCCAGCTGCTGGGTGTGCGCCTGATGTCCAGGTGGCTGATGACCAGGCCCTTGCTGGTGCACAGGGTCGTGGAGGCCTGCACCCAAGCCTGCATTCGGTTTGCCAATGCCTTCAAAGATGTAGGGACCCACGGCATCACCAGCATCGCGGCCTGGAACAGCGTCCCCTACTTCAGCCCGGAGCAGCTCTGGGAATTCGACACGCCCTATCTGGCGCGCATGATCCAGAGCGTGGCCCCGCTCCCCTTCATCCACTACTACTGGGGTCTGCGGCTGCTCGGCGACCAGTGGGAGCGGTTCCTGGTGCACCAAATGGCCACGGGGACCTTCCTGATGACCAATCTGGCCCCTGACGCGGATGAAGGCCCCTCGCAAGACCTGAAGCGTTTCCGCGAACTCGCGCAGAGCTATCACAAGTCCTACGTCGTAGGCATGGATGCCGCGCTCATGTCTGATGGAACACCGGAGGCCATCCGCAACCGGGTCAGAGAGTACATCGGGAAGCTGTATCCCTGCGACAAGGGTTGTATGGTGGTGCCCAATGCGATCCCGGCCGACTCGCCCGTGGAGAACGTACGCGCCTTCATTGACGCCATCAACGAGTTTGGCACATTCCCGCTCGACAAGGCCCGGCTCGGCGTGAATTGATCCCCCTGCTATCCGGTCCTGTGGGCGGGGAAGCAGCCTCCTCCGCCCACAGGCGGCTCTCGTGCTAACCTCTGCAACACGGTGATCGCCGGCCGGCGTCGGAGACCCAGTGGCTCAGGCTCATACGCCTGACGGCCGACGACTTTCTCCTCGCCCCTTTTCAACGAACATGGAGCAGATGACGTTATGTTCAAATTCGAAGCAGAGCAGAAGGTTTACGATATTGGCGGTGTGCAGGTCGGCGGCCAGCCGGGCGAATGGCCGACAGTGCTGATTGCCAGCATATTCTATCAGGGCGACCGGAACGTGATAGACGAAATGGCCGGGGAGTTCAACCGCGAGGCGGCTCGGGCGTGCATTGACGAGCTCGTGCGGGTGGCCCAGATGACCGGCACACCGGTCATCCTCGATCTGGTCGCTGCCAGCGAGCGGGCCATGGTCAACTACATTGACTTCGTCGTCGAGGAAACCGAGCTGCCGTTCGTGATTGACGGCACGGTCGAGCGTGTGCGACTGGCCGGAGCGCGGCACGTGGTCGAGCACGGCGTCCAAGCCCGTGCAATCTACGACTCCATCGGCACCACGACCCGGGAGCACGAACTGGCCGCACTACGCGAGCTGGCGTTACCCACCACACTGGTGCTGGTCCTCGACAACCGCAAGCCAACCGTCGCCGGCCGGGTAAGGATTGCCCCCAAGCTTATCGACCTGGCCCTGTCCGCCGGCTTTCGACAACTGCTGCTCGACACAGCAGTGCTCGACGTGGTTGAGCCTGGTCCTGCCGGCAAGGCCATCTTCGAGTTGAAGCAGCGCTTTGGTTATCCAAGCGGTTGCTCGCCAACGCACACCCACCGCCATCGTTGGAAGAAGCGCCGTGGATTCGGCGATCTGGGTGAGCGCACCGCCAAGACCAGTACGGCCACCAGTATGCAAATACTCGGCGCGGATTTCATCATGTATGGCATCAAGCAAACCGAGATCGTCCCGGCCATGGGGATGGTAGATGCATTGATCGCATTTACCGCCATGCAAAACGGCGTCCAACCCAAAGATGACCGCCATCCGCTGTATACCATGTTTGCGACGTAGCCAGCTGAGACAGGAGACGCGGGTTTTGAAAATCGCAGTGCTGTCGTGCGGCGCGCTGGCGCGAGAGGTGCGCCACATCTGCCAGAGCGAGCAATGGCCGCATAAACTGTCTTTCGTCTCACCGCTGTTGCATCTGTATCCGGCCAAACTGCGCGCGGCGCTCGCCGACCGGTTGAGCGCGCTCCAATATTCTTTCGATCGCACGCTGGTTGTGTACGGACAGTGCCTGCCCGACATGGATGGCTTTCTCGCGCCTTTCAACGCCTACCGGGTTCGCGGCGAACATTGTCTGGAGATGGTCGGCGGCGAGCGGTTCTGGACCATCATCGCGGAGTGCCCCGGCACGTACTTTCTCATCCCTGGCTGGACGCATTCCTTTGATTCGGCCATCGTCGTCGGCCTGGGGCTGGACAAGGAGCCCCGCATGAAGGAGTTGATGTTCCGCAACTACAGGCAGATCGTCTATTTCGACACCCTGTTGTACGGTGACCTGGACCATAAAGTAACCGAGATTGCGGCCTTCCTCAACCTGCCGCTGCGCATCGAGCGGGTCGGCGTAGAGGCGCTGCACGCCCAGTTGGCCGAGGCGCTGGCCACGGTCTCAACTCGATAGTCGTGATTGGGGATCAAGCAGATAGCAAGACCCCGGAATCAATGGCGCCAACTCTTCTCCCTTGATGTGTGGTCCGGTCAGCGGCATCGGCTGGCCATACTGGCCCTGGAGCCCAAATCAGATCACAACAACGAGGTCTACAAATGGCGGTCCCCGTCACCTTTCAACCAATGGGCCGCATGGCCGAAGCCGCTCTCGAAGAGACACTATGGACGGCGGCTCGTCGCGCGAAGGTCCTCCTGCCGTCAATCTGCGGCGGACAGGGCACGTGCGGCAAGTGCCGGGTGCGCATCTTACACGGCCGCGTCAGCCCGACCACGGAGATAGAAGCCGAACACCTCTCGCCGGAGGAACTGGCCGAAGGCTATCGTTTGGCATGCGAAACGTGCGCCCTTGGCCCGGCGGTTATCGAGACTCCCTTGATACGCGCGGACAAGCGCAAGAGTACGCTGCCGGATATTGACGCCGAGATCGAAGTCTCACCGGGCTTGAGCAAGGTTCACATTCAAACACCGCCTCCCTCGCTGGCCGACCCTCGTTCGGACGCGGCGCGCGTGACTGACACTCTGCTCGGCCTCGACTATCCGGCGCCACGCCTCGATCTGGCGACGTTGCGCGCTCTGCCCAAGGCATTACGCGCCGCCGATTATCACCTCACCTGCGTCCTCAACAAAGACCACCTGATCGCAATCGAGCCGGGCGACACCGCAACCGATTTCTTCGGCCTGGCCATCGACCTCGGCAGCACCACCGTTGCCGCCTATCTCGCGCACCTGGACACCGGTGAGCGACTGGCGGCAGCCGCCACCACCAACCGGCAAACCGCTTTCGGTGATGATGTGATGAGTCGCATCGCACACGCCATGGCCGGCGGGTTGGCCGAGTTGCGCCAGGCGGCGTTAGAGACGTTAAATGCTCTCGCTCAGGAAGTATGTGCAGCGGCCGGCGTCGAGCCCACTTCGGTGTATGCCGCGACCATCACCGGCAACACCTGCATGTTGCAGCTGCTGGCCGGGCTTAGCCCCGCTCACCTTGGCGTCGTCCCGTACGTGGCCGTGACCTCCGACCAGACGAATCTGACAGCGAACGAGCTGGGATTAGCGATCCATCCGGCAGCGCAGGTATGGCTGTTGCCGGGCGCGGGCGCCTACGTCGGAGCGGACGCGGTGAGTGCGGTACTAGCCACCGGCATGTTCGCTTCCGACGAGGTGCAACTATTGATTGACCTGGGCACGAACGCCGAGATTGTGCTCGGCTCACGCTACGGTCTCATGGCCTGCGCCACCGCCGCCGGCCCGGCCTTCGAGGGGGCGCGCATCCAATACGGCATGCGCGCCGCACCCGGAGCGATTGATCGGGTGTGGACCGAAGATGGAACCGTGCTCACACGCACGATCGGCCGCCGCCGACCGGTCGGGCTGGCTGGGACGGGCCTGGTTTCGGCGGTAGCGGCGCTGCGCAAGGGGGGGATGATTGACGACCGTGGCCTGTTCCGCGAGCATAGACGTCTGCAGCAAGAATGGTGGGCGCCTGGTCCGTGCGGGCTGGAGTTGGTATTGGCACGAGCGACGAAATGGCGACCGGCACTCACTTTGTCGCAGGCCGACGTGGGTGAATTCCAATTGGCCAAGGCCGCCGTGCAGGCTGGCATCAAGATTCTGCTGCAGAAGATGAGCCTCAGCGTATCCGACATCCGCCGGGTCTTACTGGCCGGGGCCTTTGGAAGCTTCATGGAGGTGTCCGACGCGTTGGCTGCCGGGCTGCTGCCAGAGGTGCCGGCCGAAGGTGTGCGAAGCGTCGGCAATGCGGCCGGTCTGGGGGCGATGATGGCCCTGCTCTCGGCCGAGAAACGGCAACTGGGCCGCGAACTCGCCCGTCAAATCCACTACGTCGAGCTTTCGGCGGAGGCGGATTTCCACCGCCAGTTCGCCCGCTCGCTGCCCTTCGGTTGAACAACTTACTGAAAGCGTGTTGTGGAGGAAAACAGTGGACTCGAAAGAGCGCGTCGAAACGGTTCTTGCGTTGGGCGTTCCCGACCGTGTGCCAGTCTTTCCGCAGATCGGCGACCATGCCGGCATTCTAGCCGGATTACGCTACGATGCCATGTACCGTAACGCCGAACAGGCGGCTGAGGCCCATCTCGCAGCGTGGCGACGCTACGGTTATGACGTGGTGAGCATCCAGGTGGAGCCAAGCTGGCCGGTGGCAGAAGCCTGTGGTGCAGAGGTGACGTATCCTCCTGACAAATGCCCGTGGATCACAAGCAATCCGGTGGAACACGAGGATGCGCTGCGCGCCTTGCAGGTGCCCGACTTCCGCGCGACGCGCAGCACGGCCGTGCTGCTCGAGGGCACGCGACTGCTGGCCGAACGCGCCGACGCGCCGGTGGCGGCTTTTATGACCGGCCCGCTGACCTTCAGTTTGCAGTTGATGCCTTACACGCGGTTCATAACCGCTACCATCAAGAAGCGGGATTTTGTCAAGCAGCTGATTCGCACTTCTGTGGCCATCATCCGCGCCTACGGTCAGGCGCTTAGAGACGCCGGAGCATCCATCTTTGTACTCTGTGAACACGATGTACAGATGTTCAGCCCGACCGACTTCAAAGAACTCTCCCTGGACTTCTTGCCAGAGCTGTTCGACCTGTATCCCTACACGCTATTGCACCTGTGCGGTAAGGTGACACCGCATCTGAAGGCGAACCTGAATACCCTACGCGCGTTGAACGGGCTGAACATGATCAACGTCGGGCCACATGTGGACATGGCGGCGCTGAAAGTGGCATTGGAGAGAAAAGTGGGTGTGGCCGGCAATGTCGATCACGTGCAACTCTTACCCCACGCAACGCCGGCCGAGGTGGAAGAAGCAGCCCGGCGCGCGCTCGAAGCTGGCAAGCCGGGCGGCGGGTTCATGTTGGCGCCGGGCTGCGAGATTACCGCCGACACGCCGCCAGAGAACGTACAGGCGTTCGTCGGCGCTGCCCAGAAGTATGGCGCTTGCTGAGAGCTTCCGCCCTACACCCGGCGATGCCCAGGCACGGTTTGCTTCGGGACTGATCGGCTTCGTCCGAAGACTATCACAGAGCGGGCAATACGCTGGCGCAAGGTGTTGTGCTCAGGAGCTAGAGCGCCGGTCAAGACGTCAGCCTTCCGAAGTCTGGGAGGGACCGTGCTGGCCCACAGCGCGCTCCGACGAGGTGATCGAGGCGGGCACCGGCCGCGAACCAGACTTCGGAAGGCTGTTCCCGCCCCCCGCGGGATGACGTGACCGGTGCTCTAGCAGAAAGTTCTCTGGATATTTCAAGCGGGGGCCCAAACCAGAGTCTGCTCGGGCGTCATCTCGTTGAAGAATGTTTCGACCGTCTTCGAGTAATACCTTCATCGAACCGTGTTGACAAATGGCGTCCACGGGCATGATCATTGTCTGCTCGCCTTTCGCCGTCCGAACCTGTATAATCGCCATCATGCCCGCCGTTTTGTCTACGGCCAACGGGGGTCGTGGGCGCGCTGCAGCATGCGCGCCGTTCCCTGACGATCCACTGTTTTGTTGTTGCCGGATTCATAGCTCGTCTCAGGCCGTTGTCAGAAGGAACGCCGCTGTGCAAAGGAGAATTGTATGAAGAGTAGTCTCGAGATCGCCGCTGAGGCCCACGTTGACCACATCAGCAGGGTCGCCGAGCGCCTGGGTATTCCCGAGCGTTTCGTTGAGTATCACGGTCGTCATAAAGCCAAGATTGACCTCAACCTTCTCGACGAGTACCGTGACAGGCCCAATGGCAAGTACATTTTAGTCACTGCCATCACGCCGACGCCGCTCGGTGAAGGCAAGACCACGACGACGATTGGGCTGGGGATGGCCCTCAACCGGCTCGGCAAGAATGCGGCCATCGCCATTCGCCAGAGCTCCCTCGGTCCGGTCTTCGGAATCAAGGGCGGCGGCGCCGGGGGTGGCTACTCCCAGGTGATCCCGCTCGAGGAGAGCATTCTCCACCTCACGGGCGATATCCATGCCATCAGCCAGGCCCATAACCAGGTGGCGGCGATGACCGACAACGCCTGGTACCACGGCAACCCGCTCAGTATTGACCCCAATCGCATCCAGATTCGCCGGGTTGTGGATGTGAATGATCGCTTTCTACGTGTCGTGACCATCGGGCAAGGGGGGCCGAAGAACGGGACCCCACGCCAGACCGGCTTCGACATCAGTGTCGCCAGCGAGTTGATGGCGATCCTGGCGTTGGTCACCGGCAAGACCAACGTCGAAGCCATCAAAAACCTGCGCGAGCGGATCGGCCGGATGGTCGTAGCCTTCGATACCAATGGCAACCCGGTCACGGCGGACGACATCAAAGCGGCCGGTTCGGCGACCGTTCTGATGCGCGAGACGCTCAAGCCCACGCTGATGCAGACAATCGAGAACACGCCCGCGTTCATTCATGCCGGGCCGTTCGGCAATATCGCCCACGGCAACTCCTCGATCATCGCCGACCAGATCGGCCTCAAGGTCGCCGATTATGTGGTGACGGAGAGCGGCTTTGGCGCCGACCTCGGCGGCGAGAAGTTCTTCGACATCAAGTGCCGCGCCTCTGGTTTGCGACCATCGGCCGCGGTCGTCGTGGCGACCGTGCGGGCGCTCAAGAGCCACACCGGGAAGTACAAGATCACGCCGGGGAAACCGCTGCCGGGCGAGTTGCTGGAGGAGAACGCCGGTGACGTCTACACCGGTGGCGCCAATCTGCGCAAGCAGATCGAGAACATCCAGCAGTTCGGGATTCCGGTCGTCGTGGCCCTCAACGCCTTCCCGGAGGACAAGCCCTCTGAGATCGAGGCGGTGCGGCGGATCGCCCAGGAAACCGGGGCCTACGACATGGCCGTCAGCCGCGTCTTTGCCGAGGGCGGCCAGGGCGGGTTGGAGCTGGCCCAAAAGGTGATCGAGGCTGCCGAGCAGCCCAGCGACTTCCGCTTCCTCTACCCGCTCGAGCTGTCGATCAAGGAAAAGATCCGCATCATGGCGACCAAGGTCTATGGCGCCGGCGATGTGCACTACTCGGAGCAGGCCGAGGAGCAGATTGCATCGTTTGAAGCCAACGGCTTCGGGGATTTGCCGATCTGCATGGCGAAGACCCATCTGAGCCTCAGTCACGACCCCAATTTGAAGGGGGCGCCCACCGGGTTCACCTTCCCCATTCGCGAGGTGCGGGCCAGTGTTGGCGCGGGCTTCATCTACCCGCTCGCGGGCACGATGATGACCATGCCCGGCCTTGGCTCCGATCCCGCTGCGTATCACATCGACATTGACGAGAACGGTAATACTGTCGGCCTCTTCTAGCCGCCGGGCCGGTACAAGTGATGAGGGACGAAAGGTCCGGTGGGCCTTTCGTCCTTCGTCTTTTCACTGCTGTCCTGCTATACTCGGAGCGGCGAGCATCCGGCAGGCGCGGTTTCTGGCAGCGAATGGAGCGCGGCCCCAAGAGAGGAGGCGGCAGACCGTGATTCCCATCATCGATTTTTCGTGGAGAGAGTTCAAGCTGTTCCAGCAAAGCCTGGACGTTTCCGTGCAAGAGTTCTATGGCCTGGCGCACAGCCACAACCCGAACCTCTTTCTCCTGCACGATCCAGATCGACGTCTGTCGGCGTTGGTCATTCCCGATCTGGTCATCCAAACGGTTGAGCGGTTCGATCTGCCGTTCGAGGCGCCCGTCGCAGCGACCGGTCTGCCGGACCTGCTGCGGCAGGGACAGATGACAGTCCATGTGGGCCTGCCGGCTTCGCTCGTGACGCTGCTGGCTGAGGCGCACGAGATAGAAAGCGTCGTCGTCGCGGACGACAGCGCCTTCCCCATCGGCCTCTTCATCCCAAGCGTCGTCGCGGAGCGTCTCCCGGAGACATACCGCATCCAGGGCGAGAGCTCCGAGACCCTGCAGCGGACCGTGCGCCGGCTGACTGCGACCGGGAATCTGGCCGGGGCCATCGCGGCGATAGAAGGAGCGTACGACGACTTCCACAGCGAGCGTCTCAACCAGATCGGCGCTGACCCCTACGTGTGTGATGGTAATGGGAAGCCGCATTACTGGCGGCGTTGTCCCTGCAAGTGGCATCCCTCCGCGAGCTGCGGCCGGCGCACGATCAGCAGGGCCTGATGCTGACCGAGTTGGATCAGGCTCAGAAGATTGTCGGGACCGCCCTCGATCAGAGTCAGAAACTCTTCGGCCGCGGGTTCCTGATCGCGGGCGGCGGGCCTACCCTGCTTTTCGCCGTGATCGGCGGCTACCTGCTCTACGGGTATGCCTGGCTGCAATCGAGCGTGCTGGCGTGGATCGGCCTGGGGTGGCAGGAGGCGCTCTTCCAGATCGCCCTGCTCCTGGTGGCCGTGTACCTGGCGGCTCAGGTCGTCTATGGCCTGCGCACCGCCGCGCTTCAAGTGTACCAGGGCGAGTGGCCCGGGCCCCTGGCCTGGCTCAGACCGGTCGGGATAGCTCTGGCGACGAAGACCATGCGCCGATACGAGGCGCGGGAGGAGGCCATCCTCGAGGTGCTGACCGACTTCGCCTGGGCGCGCGAATTCCAGTTCGGCGAGACCTTCTCGCCCGTCGAAGTGGCGGAGGAGGAGGCCCGGCGGCGGCAGCAGCAGGTTCACGCGGCCCATGAGCGGCTTGCAGGCCAGGTGAGGCAGGGGCGGCGGTGGCGCGAGGGCGCCTATGGCGAGATCCTGCACGAGGCGCGTTTGCTCCAGGCCAACCGCGACCGTTTCCCACCCGACCTTCAGGCTGATGTCGACGCGCTGGTGGCGGTCATCGCGGCCAGGTATAGGGAGCATCTCCCGTTGCGGGCGGCCGTCGAGCATCTTTGGGAGGCGACTTTTCGGGAGTGGATCGAGGCGAGCGAGGCTCGCGCCGCCAATTTCCCCGAGCACGAGCGCTGGCTGCGCCCGACACAGATGGGCAACGTCGCCGCGGCCCTGGAGGCGTACCCCTTCGACCGCTACGGGATCGGCCTCAGCGCCCTCTGGCCGCGGTTGGTGCCGATCCTCCCGGAGGAGGTGCGACTTCGCATCGAGGACGCGACTACCTCCCTCGATTTCACCGTGCTGATATCGCTGCTCTCGCTCGCGGCGGCGGTGGGAGCGGCAGGCATCGCCCTCTACGGCCCACCGCGCGATCGCGCCTTCGAGGTCGCCATCCCGCTGGCCCTCGCTCTGGCCGGCTCGCTCTTCTACCGACTGGCGATCTCCGCCACCCGGGCGCTGGGCGTGCAGGTTCAGGCGACCGTTGACCTCTTCCGCCTGGACCTGCTGGACGCCCTGGAGATCGAGCGGCCCTCGACGCCGGAACAGGAGAACGCCATCTGGACGGAGTTGCGCCACTTCATCGCGCAGGCCGACCTGCCGGCCCACCACGTGCGCTTCAAGCAGGCGCCGGAGCGGAAGGAGGCGCCGTCCGATCCACCACCCTCCCTGTGGGACTGCCTGCGCACCAGTCTGATCCGCCGACCGCGGCGCTGAGCACCACACCGCCTCCGCCCGGATGATTCATAAGATACGCTCGACTTCTCCCCCAATCCGCTCATATTATGCAATGTTCCCTCCAAGAGGATGGACCGAGTGAGATTAGAAGGGGTACTCTGCTGAACGGATCGAAAATGGGCGGTGGGGAAAGTCGTTCACGTTTCACCTCCAGTTGTACTTGGGTCGTGACGCCGGATAGTCGGAAACCCTCAGCATCTCGTCTACAGTGTTGAGGGCGCTGGCCATGGCGCGCCGATTGCGGGGCGCGAGACTCGGCAGGTAGACGGAGGCCGCGTGTTGATCGGCGGCGAGATGCCATAAAAGAAAAAAGAGAACCGGGTCACCGTCCAAGTTGAGCTGAATTGATTATTTGCCGCTCAAGGACTATACTCATTTGTAAGAACAGCGAACTGACCAGAGTTGACGCACGTGGTACAGACCTCACGGCCCTTGCCTCGTCTGCTGTTATAACAATGGCAGATATGGTGCGGGCTTTTTCGTCTGCGGCAACAGGCGCTCTGGTTTCCCGCTGTGAGAACAACCCGCCCGAAGGGAGAATATCGTGGGCACAAAGCTATACGTTGGCAACTTGAGCTACCAGACCACAGAGGAGGATCTGCGCGAGCTCTTCGGCGCCGTCGGCGAGGTAAGCTCGGTGGCGGTGATCACGGATCGCGACACCGGCCGTCCGCGAGGGTTCGCGTTTGTCGAAATGGGGAGCGAGCAAGCAGCGCGCGAGGCCATCCAACAACTCAACGGCAAGTCGGTTGACGACCGCGAGATCCAGGTCAATGAGGCGCGCCCGCGCGAAGACCGCGGTTCTCGGGGGTCCGAACGCCGGCGGAGGTACTAACCTCGACACATGTGAATTCGCCCTGAAACGCTCTGCTCCCTCATGAGAGCGGAGCGTTTTCTATTGAGAAGCGGTACAACAGGGAGGCAGGCATGAAAACAGGTATGCTGAAGGAACGGCGCTCCGGCGACACGGTGGAAGTTGGCTACGACACCTTCCGCCGCATGTTCTGGATCAATGGCCGCTGTGCTGAGCGCATGCTCAGCTTAGAGCGCAAAGAGGGCGTCTGGGTATTTGAGCTTTGGCTCGCCGAGACAGAGTCCTATGAGCAGTATCACTTTTCCGTGACGGAGCTTCAGACCCTCGCACGCTCGTGACATTGCTCAACAAGCGGGGCGTTGATGATATGCTTATCCAGCCCTCCTCAGATCATGCCGGGCGTCAAGCGCTGGGAATCTATCCTCGCGAGGCCAGGAGGATCTACAGAGCCCCGACTCATCAATAAGCGCGACGATTTTCAGGTGGACTATGCGCCCTGTGCCAGTATCGAAAGGGCGTTGATCGCCGAGAGTGCTGTGCCGGTGAGCCTTCGGAGGTGCTCGGCACGCGGTGTTACGGAATGAGCCCGGCGAGTTTCGCCTCCAACGCGGCCACCCGCTCGCCCAAACCGTAGAGCTGCAAGCGAATCCCGTCGGGCGTCTCGAAGGTCACCGAACTGTAGGACTGGGCGAGGGCGCGCAGCGTCTCCACTGTGTCGGGGTCCAAGAGGACGGGCACGGCGAAGGTCCGGGCACCGTCCCCGCCCGCGAGATGTGGGAAACGCCTCGGCACCATCCGGCGCCAGGAGCACCAGGTTTGTGCCGGCCCGGTACCGTTCGACATACTTGCCACGCACGCCCCCTTCGAGGAGTTGGCGCAGGTCATTCTCTGGACGAAGGTCGTCCTCCATCTCAGTCGAAGTCTCTTTCTTCATACGCTTCTCTTTCTGCTCGTGTGAGCCTGCGGGCGCTGATGATCGCTCTGTGTGGGCCCCGCGGGCCATCTCACCGACCGTGAAGCAACACTTCCCACGATGCGCTTACAAAGCCGAGCCCCACGCGCGGGCATCGCGAATGGGGCTCTCACGACAGCCGCCCTTGAAGTGCTCCGCGACGGGCAGCACCGGGGTGGTCACCTCGTAGCGCTTAGCGCCGTGTCACGCCGCCGCGGCGCGGCCCGTCTCTGCGGACCGGGCGTCGAAATCCACCGGGAGGCAGAGCCCGTGGCTGCGGTGGGTAGCCAGCCACTCGACGTTGGCTTATTCTCGAAGCGCTTGGAAGATCGAATTGCGAAATCGCGCGTTTTGCCCCTCGAGTCGCGGCAGGGAGGGGGCCTGACGGCTAGCGTCAGCCGCCCGCGCCGGAGAGAGCATTGATAAGGGGGGAAAGCCTTCAAAATGCCGTCGATCTTACAGGGCGCCGCGGCGGCGTGGGTCGGCTGCACGCACTTGTTGGACGGCAGCACGGTTAGGGCTGCTTCACGAACACTTGTGGCGTGACGATCTATCCCCCGAAAGGGATGGAGCACCAGCAGATCGGCATCACCGCTGATAATCCAGGTGGCCTTGCCGCTCAGCGCGAGTTCGAGAAACGTGTTGTCTTTGACGTCACGACACTCGGTCACAACGTCTGTAATCTCAATCAAGCTGGTGTCACGGATGAAAGCGGCGAGGAATCACAGCCGCTCGTCTTTCTGCACATAGCGATCAAACTTTGGGCGGCGCAGCACCTCATCGAATTCATCGATCGTTGCCACAGATGCCAGCACGATCCTGTGGGCAAAGGCGCGATCAACCGCCTGACGTGGAACCGACCGCGGCAGCAAGAGCGCGCTCACAAGTACCCCAGTATCGAGGACAGAACGGGGATCACTCGTCACGGAGCAGCCGCTCCAGGATGTCAGCTGTCAGACCGCGTGCCTCGGCTTTGGTGCCGATCTCATCCATAATGTCAGCCAGCGAGCCACTCGGCAGGTCCGCCAGCTCGCGCAGTCGCAAGCGGAGAAGGAGTTGGATTTTCTTTTGGTCTTCGGCGGATGCCTCACGATACACGCGGGCCGTCTCGGCATCGACCGGGATCGGAATAACCGTATCGATCATGGCGCGGTGCTCCTCGCTGGTGTCCCATGCACTTGTTGGCCTTACAGCATTATAGCACTCACACTGCCGATTGGGTGAGCATCTACCGGTGGCTGCAGTCGGCCTCAACAGAGCGACATCGCGATAGAGAAATGGGTGATGGCTGCCACCCAACGGCCAGGTTCAGCGGTGCTGAGCGGGCCACAGACAATACGCCTGTGACTGAAAACATCGCCCCGCTCAGCGTCCGCTGGGACGCGTTGTTATACCGTGCTCACCGATGCTGCACAAACGCCTCAACTGTTAAGCCGATATCGGACGCTATTTTCCGTAGCAGAGTTGGCGAAATGTCTCTGCCCTTGTGAAACGGAACCGTTGTGACTCGACCGTCTGGATGCCGGAATTGCTTGTGGGAGCCACGCTGCCGGACTTCAGCGAAGCCGAGCACGTGAAGTATCTTGATGACCTCCTGGGGCTTGAGGACCGGAATCGTGCCCATCCCTACACGACGACGATCTGCTGCGTACCCACGAACTCAGCTTCAAGCTGCGGCTCCTTGTCTTCAAGTAGCATTTCGAGTACCTCCCGAAGGTTCTGCCGCAGCTCGTCGAGGGTCTCCCCTTGCGAATGAGCGCCAGGGAAGCCGGGGACGAAGCCGACGTAAAGGCCCGTATCTTTATCTTTTTCAACGACCGCGGTGAAGGTTCTCATACTCGCTTCCCTCCATTTACGACAGATAGACTGATCTATTTCGGGAACGCCGTTTTGTTTCTCTCCTGGCTCCTGCGCGGTATAACGGCAGCGAGCGAAATCGCCACTGGCTGAGGCGAGTCTACCCCATTGAACTATACTAGACGTGCTCCGCCGCCGTCAATCGCGCTTCGGCTCCAAATCGCACCCAATGGCCAGATTCGGAAGGCAGGCGTGCTGGCATCCCTGCCCTGGCAACGCCACTCCCGTGGGGGCGCCCCGCGCCCGCCACGTTGCCGGCGGCGCTGACGTCACGGGCGGCAGCACGCTGACCGGGCAGTGCGGCGCGGCCGGGGCACCGGCCGCGGCCGGCGTGCGTCGCCGGCCGCCTCGATCTTCGCGCCTGGTGGCCCGTGCGCGGGGGAGGTGCCTGGCGGCGCGCTGCACGGGAGTCGGCTCGATACCCTTACACCTCGTCAGCCGTCACGGCCACCGCAAACGGAACGCCCAGCGTCTCGAAGTGCTTCTGGCCGCACCGGACCTTGTCGGCCTCGGTGCTCCGTAGCCGGAGGAAGTCCCGCGTTCCCTTGGTTTCGCGCACCAGATAGAGGGCCTGCCCGTCGTGCTTGAGAATGGCCCAGTCGGGGTTGTACTTGCCGACCGGTGTGTCGATCTCGAACCAGCCGGGCAACTTCACGAAGAGCTTGATGTCCTCTCGCTCGTCGAGGCGCCTGGCGAACTCCCGCTCCACCTCCGATTCGTAGAGCACGTACTCGTAGACCGACTTGTTCACCTGCAGCGCCGTCAGGTAGTTGATCAACTCTTCGTTCTTGAAGAGCAGCATCTCCCATTCGGCTTCCGAGCCGGTGCCGTCGATCCGCTCGTACTTGATGCCATCCACCAGCAGGCGGTGTAGCTCGTGCTTGAGGATCGCAGCCACGACGTCGAGGAAGCGCTGCGGGTTATTGAAGAACTCGTCGAGCCGGCCGGACTCCTTGAGAATGCGGACCAGCGTGGAACGGGTGAGTTCGGTCTCGTTCTGCAGGTAGGCCAGCAGGTCGGGGACGGGACGGCTGCCGTACTCGACTTGTTCCTCAGCCACGCTCATGGCCGTGGCGCTGATTCCGCCCTTCCCGACGCCGAGCCGCCCGGCACTGACGCGGATGCGCGGCTTCTCGATCCGTTCCATGCGCTTCAAGGCAGCGACCGCACGCTGCACCAGCGTGCCGGTTTCAAACTCCACGCGATAGGTGGTTTTGGGTTTGATGCGGTCCCAGAGCGCCTGGAACTCAGGGTTGAGCGCGACTTCTTTCTTGAGCCGGTTCACCCCCTCGTCCTGGTCTTTGCGGATGTGCCGCTCGATCTGGTAGGCTGACAGCAGGTCAATGACGGCCGGCGCCAGGTCGCGGTGCGCTTCGGGGAGCTCGAGCCTGAAGTCTCCGCGCTGCGGGTCGAACGCCGGCTGGATGCGACCTTCGGCGTCGAGCATCTTTTGAGCGACCAGCACGGTGCGGATCGCCTCGGCCGCCTCGCGCCCGATCGACCGCTCGCGGCCATCCACCACCCGCGCCAGCCTGGCCAGCGCGCTGAGCGGCACCTTGCCAAAGGTCACGCCGCCCTCCTCCTCGTACTCGGTCTGGAGCGCCCGGGCGAAGTCCTCGTAACTCTCGTTGGCCACGACGTAGAGCTTGTTGACGGACTCGTCGAAGACGCGCAGGCCGTTCTGATCCACGGGCAGGCGCAGACCCCGGCCGATCTCTTGCCGCTTCTTGACCACGCTACGGGTCTCGTTGAGGGTGCAGATCTGGAAGACGTTGGGGTTGTCCCAGCCCTCGCGCAGGGCCGAGTGGCTGAAGATGAAGCGCAGCGGCTCATCGAGCGAAAGCAGGCGCTCCTTGTCCTTCATGATCAGGGTGTAGACCTCGTCGTCGGCCTGGGTGTCGCCGCGCGTGTCCTTGAGCGTGCCCTTTTTGTCCTGGGCAAAGTAGCCGTTGTGCAGCCGCTCTACCGGCTGCCTGAGCCACGCCAGCTCGCGGAAGCGTTCCTCCCTGGCCAGCGCCACCAGCTCGGCCTCGAAGGCTTCCGCGAACTTGCCCGGCACCGGCCGGCCCGCCTCATCGTAGTCGCGGTAGTTGGCCACGCGGTCGATGAAGAAGAGGCTCAGCACCTTGATGCCGCGCTGCCCCACCTGCAGCTCCTTTTCCAGGTGGCGCTTGATGGTGTGCTTGATCTGGGCGCGCCAGACCTCCTCGCGCAGGCCGCCGATCTCTTCGCCCAGCCGCAGCGTGCGGCCGTTGTTGAAGCGGATGAACTCGTTGCCCGGCTCGGCGTTGATCTCGGCCAGCGAGAAGCCCTGGGCGTAGTTGGCCCGCTCGTTGGAGAGGACGTACAGGTCCGCGCCGTTCTTGACGGTGACGCGCTTCTCCTTCGGCCCCGCCGCCGTCTGCACGTGAATGCGCAGCCTGGCCTTAATGCTCTTCTTGTAGTCGATCTGCTCGACGCGCACGAAGGCGTCGTTGGCCGCGCCCTCGGCCACGGCGCTGGCGACCACGATCTGCTTGACCAGCTTGAGCTCGAAGGCGCGCACCGGGTCGAGCCGGTAGACCAGGTTGTAGGGGTCGCGGTGGGTGGCCGAGTAGCGCAGGGTGCAGAGCGGGTTGAGCGCCTTGATCGCCTCCTGCGCCTTGTCGGTGCTGTCCACGCTCTGCGGCTCGTCGATGATGACGATGGGCCGCGCCGCCTGCACGAACTCGATGGGCTGGCGGCCCGAGAGCCTGTCGCTCTCTTTGTAGATGACGTTGCTCTTCTGCTCGGCCTCGGTGCCGGTGAAGTTCTTGCGGAAGGCGTCGATGTTGATGACCAGGATCTGCAGCGTGCTGCTGGTGGCAAACTGGCGCAGCC
Source organism: Ardenticatenaceae bacterium (assembly GCA_027493995.1). Lineage (GTDB taxonomy): Bacteria > Chloroflexota > Anaerolineae > Ardenticatenales > Ardenticatenaceae > DOUV01. Next base: position 5,471,980 of record JAOSJS010000001.1, read on the forward strand.
GGTTGACCTTCCTGGCGTCGTAGACGAAGTGCTCGAAGGGCAGGTTGTTGTAGAGCGCGCGGAAATGCCCGGCGGTGATCTCGATATTCTTGAGCACGCCCTCGCGGATGGCGACGCTGGGCACCACGATGATGAACTTCTGGAAGCCATAGCGCCGCGACAGCTCGAAGATCGTGCGCAGGTAGACGTAGGTCTTGCCCGTGCCGGTCTCCATCTCCACCGAGAAGTGCGGGCAGCGGCGCGCCTGGTTGGCCGGGCCGTCGAACAGTTCCCACGCTTCGAGCGCGGCCGCCGGGTCGGCCACCTCGATGTCGTTGCGCACCTGGATGGTGCGGGTGTTGGCGGCGAGTCTCTCTTCGGCCAGGAGCAGGCGGTTGCCCACGCCCAGCTCGGTCCGGTCCTGCCCGGCAAACAGGCCACCCCACGCGCCCACGTTGATGACGGCGTACTCCGGCGCGCCCTGCGGCTGGCCCTCGAACAGGTCAACGACGGCCGCCACGGCATCGAGCTGGAACTGCTGGTTGGCGTCAAATTGGATCTTCATCCGGCGCCCCTCACACCGTCTTGAAGCTGGTGACGCCCCTGGTCTTGAAGATCTGCCCGGCGTTGACCTTGAGCTGGTCGTTGCCGGCAAAGCCTTCGTCCAGGCAGACCACGCGCTCGGGCTTCTGCGCCGCCATGGCGCGGATCAGCTCCAGCGTCAGCGCCCGCTCCAGGCAGATGAAGAGCGCGCCGCCCGCCACGCTGTGGACCGTCTTGCCCGCCAGCGTCAGGGTCTCGATCGGCGTGGTGAGCGGGAAGCCGCTCTTGAGCAGGATCTCGTAGAGCAGGTCGCCGGCCGTGCGGCCCGCGCGGATGTGGTCCACGTGCAGCTCGAGCTGCTTCGCCAGCGACGACGCGTCGTGGGGCACCGCGGCGTTCCAGGGTTTGAAGTTGGACTCGGCCAGCTTGAAGACGCGGAAGCCGCGGTCCTGCGGCGGCGTCTCTCCGCCAAAGAGCCTCGGTTGCTGGCTGTTTTCCGCTTCGTTGAGCTTCTGGATGACGCGGCGGACACGCTCCTTGGTGATGTCGGCGATGGTTGGGTAGTCTTCACGGCCCGTTGGTTCGGGGAGTTGGACGAGAATGAACTTGCGGTTGCCGCCGTCTTGCTTGTTCAGGTCGAGGACGGCATGGGCGGTGGTGCCGGAGCCGGCGAAGAAGTCGAGGACGAGACCCCTGTCTGACTAGTTGACACAGAATCAGGCAACCAGAGGGAGGGAGTCCGCGGCCGGAGGCGAGAGCCGGTCAAGATACTGGGTGACAGGAGCCGCAATGGCGGTGGCCGGTGGGCGGCGCCGGGAGAGCCGCCAGCGGGCAGGGGCCTCAGCGGCGTGGACGAAACGCCGTGCGGTCTGGCGGGCGTGCTCGGGAACCGAGCGCAGCAGGTCACACACGGGCTCCCAGGAGGTCGCCCGGCGCCAGATCAAGCGCTGGGCATAACGCTGGAGCGGCGTAGTCTCCTTGCGCCCGGAGAGACGGCGCGGATGGCGGCGGAAGGCGCCGCAGAGGGCTTCGCGGGCGGTATTCCTGGGCGGCAGGTCAGGAATGCGATCGCAGGGCAAGCGATCGGGGCCCCACTCGGTGAGCACGTCGAGACCGGTGCGGGCCAAGGGATGCTCCCGGGAACCAGCTGGAGCGGTCGCGCCCGACTCCAACCCCAGGGCAGGGAGAGAGCGGCGGACCGGTGGGCCGAGCTGAGCCGTGGGCGGCGCGGCTGGGAGCCGGTCATCGGGTTTGGCCAAGCGGGGAGCGACCGGCTGCCGGCGCGGCTGGCTCGCGCGCCCGCTGGCGGCCAGGCGCTGGGGGTGGGCCACGGCGGCTTGACCAGCACGCAGGTCGGGGTGCCACGGCGTTTCGCGGGGCGCGGGCCGCTGAGCGGCCAGGGGACCGACGAGCTGCGCGAGGTGGTCATCGCCCCGCAGACCGCCCAAGAGCCGGGGCGTGCGACCCGGCCGACTGAGGCAAGCCATGACGGCCTGAGGCAGCCGATGCACCCCCGCCCGCGGCGCCGCGGAGCGCTCCGCGCCCAGCCACGCGTCAGGGGCCCTCGGCCCCAGGGCCAGAGGCCGCCTGTGCAGGGGCGGTCGCACGTCGGGACTGCGCACCGCGGGCGGCTCCTCACGCGATGGCAGGGTGGCCCTCACGGCCGCCCGCAGTTGCGATCGGCGCTGCCGGTCAGCCTCAGCCACGGGCTGGGACCAGACCTTCAGACAGTGCCTCTGGCAGCGTTGATGGGGCGCGGCGGGCCAGAGCTGCTTCAACGCGCCGACCAACGCGCCTGCGCCATCCGAACGGGGGGCCCTCACCGGCCCGGCGGCCTGCACCAACGGCGGCAGCCCCGCCACCAGAGGCTCACGATCACGCGGCTCCAGCCAGATGCCAGCGACGGCGGTCTGCGCGCGCACCTCGTCCAAGCCAGCGAAGCGCGGGGCGCCGGCTTCTGGTTGCCGCGCGGCTCCCGCCCAGATCAGCCCCCCAGGCGGCGCAACCGTCGCCGCCAGCCGCGCCTGGAGCTCGGCCCTCAAGCCCCCCACCACGCTCACGGAGTCCCGATCGAGCCGGCCCACAGGCCGCTCGCTCAGCTCGAGCCCGCGCGCCGTCAACCGCCGCTGGATTTCGACCACGCTGCGCTGCTCGTCGTCCCGCTGCCAGCCGATCCACGCCCGCACGTCCCGCCCGTCGGTCCCAAACGGCAGACTCAACCGCAGCGCACTCGCCTGGGCCTGATCGCGCCCCGCTGGCTGGGGACAGTTCCGGGTGGGCCACCGCCACCCCGAGGCCCGCCCCTCCAGCGGCCCCTCCAGCGTCTGGATATATTTGTGCAGATCCAGCGTCCCGGTGTTCCGCACCGCGCTCCCACCGTGCGGGCACGGCTCCCCCTCCGGCCGCAGCAACCGCCGTTCGGCCTTCGGCTAGACCCGCGTTGGTCGGGGCGCTGGGCGTTTCTCACTCATCGGTCTGCCCTCCTGGCTCCCTCATGCTCCCAGGAGATCATCCCCATTTTGCCTATGTTGGCTAGTCTGACAGGGCGTAGCCATAGTGCCAAAAGCTTTCTCCGCTTTGATCGAGTTCGTCTAAGTCAAAGACGGTTTCCATGTTTAAGAAGCCTCCGAGGATGAATGTTTCAGGACTCAGATAGCGTTCGGGATTCCGCTCGTTGCGAATTTTTGTCGACAATTCAGTTTTCCAGTACGAGACGGTCTATGTCATTAGCGATGAAACTATGCAGATATTGGCGTCATGACCGCAGCTTAATCCTAAGGTGTTTATGACGAAGCTTCACTCACCCTTCTATCTGACTCGCTCTTGGCAGTAATTCCAGGTCTATGTTTGACCAATACTCTGGCGAAACTCGCGAATGCCAGGGACCTTGCTGAACATTTTGCGCAAGTTCACTAACCTGCCATCCATGCGATCGGCTAACGTAACCATATTGTTTTCCTGATGGTAGACGGTGGCGCCAGGCTCGTAAACGAGGTATCGGCCAAGCTGAGTCAGCCGGTAGGCAAACTCGATATCTTCGTAGCCGAGATGGCCGTCGAAATCAGTATCGAACAGTCCCACAGACAATGCATCGATCCGCCTGAACGCAACATTACGGCCATGGAAGCAATTGCAGGGGAAAGGATGGTGCTTCAAATACTGTAGCTCAAGTCGCCGCTTGTCGACTCGTTGAAGTCTATTTGAAATACTGTGTACGCGAGGGCGGTCTGGCAGCGTGCGAAGCCATTCGTGAATCCGGTCGGGATTTAGATCGTCTAAATCCACAAATTCCCGGAGGCCGAACGTAGCCACCGGAAAATCGGGTTTGAACCATCTTAAGTGGCGGCTAAGATGGCTAGGAAGGCAAACGCAGTCGAAATCAACGAGCACAATCACATCGGAGTTCGACTCTTGTATGCCAAGGTTCCGAGCTGTGCATAGTCGGTATCCGAGACGTTGCTGCCGCAGTCTGCGAATGTTGAGCCTCGATTGATATTTTCTGATCAGGGCGGCTGTGTCTTCCAAACTACCGTCTTCAACCACGATCAGTTCCCATAGGTGTTGGGGATAATCCTGGATGGTTAAACTAGCTAAAGTGCGATCGAGCAACGCGAGCCCGCGGTAAAACGGAACGACTACTGTGACGAACAGATCAGCCTGGACGGGTGCCTCCGTTCCGAGAATCGTTTCCAAGCATGAGTAGTCGTTCAGGCTATCCACAGCGATCAAAGCGCGAGTAATCGAACTCATCGAAATACCTTTTCAGTCGATCCAACAAGCTATAGGCGTCTGGATAAGGCAGTTCCTCGAACTCGAAGCTGCCGTGCCAAAGAAAGGACGTAGACCAGATCGCATGGCACTGTAGATAACGCTCTGCCACGGCCTCGTCAACAAAGCGAAATGCGCTCAGGAGAACCAGCTTGGGAATAAACGTAAGCTTGTTCCCCTTGATTTCAACTAACCAACGATGCTTATGGAATCCAGGATACAAATTCGAGTAAGGTTCGGCATCAACCCCATACTGGCACTCGACCCAAATGGAGGGCATCTCAATGCATCCAGCCTTGCCGACCCGGACCAACTCGCGGCAGACGAACAGCGGATCGCGGGTGTCCTCGAGAACTTGACCGCAGTATATAAAGTCGATCTCTTTGTCCTGAAAAGGTAAACGTGCGTCGCAGATGTCCATCTGTACCCATGTTGCTGAACTAAACTGCTCAGGGCCACCGCCGATGCTACCTCCCTGGCCGCGGGTTTCATACGGATGCAGATCAACCACAAAGTTGGCCCGGTTGAAGGGTTTGTACCAACCTCCTGCGTCCAGCACGGTGTCGGCGGGGGCGATACAGTTCAGTACCCGTTCAACGTTAGGTGGGTACGGGTCCCAAAAGCGGCGAAAGCGGTGCATGTCATGCTGCCGGTTAGACAACAGGTCGTCGAAGTTAGTCACTCTTAATTGCTGATTCGGTTGGATCATAGGGAGTCAGGTAGCTGCATCCAGGAGTTGCTCAATCGTGCGCCCAACGGCCGCGAGATAAGCCGCCCGCAAGTCACCTCACACTTGAAGTCAAGTAACCCACGCAAGTCACGCCACACTTGCAGCCCCGGTCCTTGGGGTCGGCTTCATTGAGCAGTTAGGCGGCGTCATCTCTGGCACGGCGCGTTTGAATCAAACACTCCTGGCTTTCACCGAGACGTTGGCAGGCAAGGTGCGCCACGCTTACCTTCACCTTCGCCGGCAACACCGCTTCTCAGGCCAGGCGACTTTGTCCTGACGGGCCGCCTAACGGTTTGCGTTACCTGCTGGTAGGCGGAACTGGACTCGGCTTGGCAGTAGGATTCCGCTTGGGCGTAGAAAAAGCCCGAAAATGCCGCAGAATCCCGCCAGTCAGGTGCACGCTTTGTTAGCCGCGTTTTTGCCATAAGACTACCCGATGGTTGCCTCACGAAACTTGCCGAGATAATTTACGCCTTCTTTCACAGCGCCTTGAATTAGATTTGCGACTTTTGGCATAGTTTCTTTGGCTAATTCTTTTTGGAGTCTACCATTTTCAACGCGATATGGACGGCGAAGAATTGAATATTGCTTTGATATATGATGGCTCTCAAATTGAACAGGTTTAAAGTGAGTTGCTTTGTGACGTGCCAAAAGGGTTTCACTTGGGTCTTTATGCTTTGTTTGTAAAATTTCAAGTGCCTTATCTTTTTTGGCGAACCTGTCAATTTCTTCCCACGCATTTGAAACTTGATAGCATAAATCGAGAAGATTTGACGTAAAAAATTCTTCAATATCAATTTGCCAAAATTCCCAACCAAGAGAGCCTACTCGTGCAGGGTCTTTTAATTGCTCAAGTGCCAATTTAGAAAGATGAACGCTAATTTCAAAACGAGTCAGGACTGTTTCGAGTAAATCTAATGTGTGAACAAAATCTCGGACGAGTTCTAAATCTTTGACATCAGTATATTTCTCAGGATGGGAATGTCTGCCTATCCATTCACGAATAGCCTTTGCTAACGAAGCAACTTCATCTAATTGCTGTAAATCAAGATTTGTTCTCATTCTTTGATAATCTTTTGCGAAGCGGCTAACGCCTGCGGTTTGAGCTGCGAGTGTAGCGAGTCAGTTCTAAACCGTGGTTAGACGTCAGCCTCATTCCTTCGCGCTACCTGCTCAACGGTGGCGCGCAAATCCGCGAAACCGACGGGATCGCCCGCCAACGAGCGCAGCGAATTCAGCGTGATCGAATACTGACTTCGCTCGCGGTCGTCGAGGTCCTTCGTCGACAACGCCCAGAATCGCCACTGCGACAGGTTCAGCGGATCTATGGTCGCCTTGTCCTTGTGGGCTAGCAGCGCGAACACATAGACGTCTGCGTGTCGGCGCGCCTCAGTTTGCATCACGTTGGTGTCTGGGTCCCAGCCCAGCCGCTTCGGAACGACGAACTGGATCGTGGATAGCTTCTCCTGGGCCCAACTCTGCACGTACCCGCAGGACTTCACCTCGATGCGCAGCCCGTCGTCTGTCCTGAGGTCGAACGCACCCCATTCCTCTCGTGCCCGATCGGTCGACACGCCCAACGCCCGCGCCACGATGTACTCGGCAAGGATGCCTCTCGTGGTGTTCATGACGAGATCCGATGTGCTCCAGCGCCAGAAGTCGAGCACCTCGAAACCGGCCGACTGGCCATCCTCGTGGAAGACCTCTCCGCCGGACAGTCGGTTGATCTTGAGCCGGCCTAGTGATGAATCAGACATCTCGTCTCCGTGTTTGACGTCTAACGTTCGGCTTCAGCGGCAGCGGCGGTGCGGGCAAGACCAGTAACCCTTGGTGCTAGTTGAAAAGGTCACGGCACCGCTCTACACTTCTGGTCGACCAACCAAAGTGAGAGGAGCGTGCCGTGACCACAGAAGATATTATCATCGCTTTGTTCTGTGAGGTCGATGATCGACTGGGGGATGAGCCGAGGCATCCGCAGGCGCGCTTGTGGCCGAGCGAACTGGTGACGATCGGGCGGCTGTTTGTGCTCAAAGGGGTCCAGTTTCGGGCCTTCTCCCGCTGGCTGAAGCGCGATGACGCGGCGTTGTTTGTGCGCTTGCCGCATCGAACCCGCTTGTTGCGGGCGTTGCAGGTCCATCAAGCCTGGACGGATCGCTTGCTGGCGGATCCGACCTTTTTCACCGTAGTCGATAGTTACGGGATTGAGTTGATCCATCCGATTCGCGAAGGGCGGAGTCGGGCACAGATTGGTCGTAAAGGCAAATCGAACCATCGGTGGATCGTGGGCATCAAGCTCTGCTGGTTGATCAACGACAAGGGAGAAGTCGTAGATTGGGCCTGGTCGACGGCGAATGCCCATGATCAATGGTTCTTGCCGATGATCGAGCGGTATGAGGGGCGAACGATCACCCTCTCGGATACAGGCTTCGAGTGCGCCGACGGTGTACCTTCCAATCTGAAAATGTGCCCGAGAGGCCCCTGGAATGAGCGGATGCTGATCGAAACGGCACTGTCGATGGTAACGATGGTCTGTCGACTCAAACACATCTTCCATCGGGTCGAAGCCTACGCCGAAATGCACTTAGCCTACATTTCCGCCCTGTTTAACATGGTCTTGGCGCTCAATCGCACACTTGCGCCAGATGCCGAACCTGAAGACTGATTGTTTCACATCGCTCAGTATGCCCTATAACACTAGCACCAAAGGTTAGTAAGCTAACTAGAACGACTGCTGGCTCGGCACGCATACCTGGAGCGGCGAAGCCGCTGTCCGCCTGCAAGCCGATGTTAGCTGCCTTCTAACCCTTTATGTCAATACTCGGAGGATTTTGGGTAGAAAAATCGGCAACACACGAAATAGTAAACCATGTTGGTTCAATGAATGTATCTTCTTCCGAATAGACTGCGATGAGTAAATGGTAAGCTCCCGGGGACAATTTTTTACCTTCGCCTACATTGGAATCAAGTACCAATCTACCTCCAGGATCAACAATTCGTAAACTTATCGGATTATTTTTGTCTGCCTCAGTCACTTGAGCAACGTCAAGAAAATAAAAGTCGCCATTCCCTTGGATGTCTATGGGGGAATATTGGTTTAAGTCATTCTGCCTCCCCCAATAAAGATTGAATGGGTCAAATCGGTCAAAACGTTTATCATTGCTGTCACAAACTTCAATTAACCTTCCTACACATTTACTTGCTGGTGTGAGGCCTTTGTTGACGATTTTCAATCTTAAAAACCAACTGCTTTTTGTGCCAGACTTTTGCTCATCTGGAGTAGGAGGTGAATGTTGAACATTGCATTCAAAATATAGTATCGGTTTGAGCAAATACTTTGGACGGTATAAGCTGAAGTAAACATTGAATCCAGATAATGCCAGCGCCGTCAAACTAAAGACATAGGTGGCGTCTTGATTCTGCCGCATTCCTAACAAAAAGAAGATAACTATTAATGCGACAACTAATATATCGAAAATGCGTCGTTTCATCTTGGCTGACATTTTTGTACTCCTCGAAGAGCGTTATCACCCGATACGAGGCAGCTAACGGCGAAGTTCAGCCGCGCGGGGCGATTCAGGATCCACGCCCGACTGGCCGCACGACGTGGGGTGGCGCCGCGATCCCCCGCGTCGGCTGCAACGGGGTTAGCCGGCCCCCTCGCCAGGGAGACCCACCCCCACGCCCCGCCGCCCGGCCCCCAGGCCAGCCCACACTGGCAGGATGGCCCGCGCTGGCAACCCCCTTGCTGATGGGAGCCTCTCTGCGGAGGCAAGCGGGCCGCCCAGCCGACGGGCCGGCTAACTTGTTTTTAGACGGAATTTTTCCGTCTAATCCCTTACACAGGTGACAATGGCGGAACTCTTCCGTCTAACACCTCTGCATCGGTGCCAATGGCGGAACTTTTCCGTCTATCCCCCCACACGAGCGCCAACGACAGAAAATTTCCGTCTCATCCCCTCGAAGAATGAACCAAAGAATCAGGCAGCCCGCCCACCATCAAAACACGGAGGCTACCCACCTCTCCCAGCGCTACTATACTAGACGTGCTCCGCCGCCGTCAATCCCGCTTCGGCTCCAAATAGCACCCAATGGCCGGATTCGAAAGGCAGGCGTGCCGACATCCCTTCCCTGGCAACGCCACGCCCGCGGCGGCTGCCCACGCCCGCCCCGTCGCCTGTGGCGCTGACCTCACCGCCGGCCGCGCGCTGACCGAGCGTTGCAGCGCGGCCGGTGGCCCCGGCCGCGGCCGGCGCTGCCTTTGGCCGCGACTTGCTCGCGGCGCTCGACCCTGGAGCGCCGTGGTCATCGGTGACCGTACACCCGTCGCCTCGAGCCGTCGCCCACAAGCGTTGGCCGCCGGCGCCCTGGCCGCCTGGCCGTGAGCACCACCGGCCGTGCACCGGCACGTCGGTGATCGCTTCGGGGGCATACCGAAGATATGTTGGGCAGCAACGACTGTTTGGCAGAATCCGGGGTGCTTGTGCCAACCTGGAGGCACTGAATGTTTTCAAAACGGAATGAGTGGGTCTTGTGAATGGCAGTGGATGTTTTGCGCGTTATCGAGGTAAATCAACTGAACTACGTAGCAATACCTTCGCCAATTATGGGCTGGCGGAAGGCTGTAACAGCGGGTGAATCGCGCCCAACTGGGCGATGTGTTGGAAAATGTCCGCCAATAAAATGGCATCAGGCTTTTCCGGAAGCATTTTGATCGTCTCGCTGGCATAGCGGTAGCCACGATAGTGTGATTTCAAATCCAAGATGCTGTAGTCCTCTAGTTTCCGCTAAGTTTCGTGTGGCATGAAGCGGATGACATGCCCATAATTACAGCAGTCTACCACAGACGCTGTAAGGAGGGACGATGTCAACCGCTTCGGAACGAACGATACAAGCTCTTGAACACGTTGTAAAGCAGGTGCCCGTCGGCACCAATCTTGCACTTTTACATCTGCTGTGGGCCATCCTCAGCGGCGCGTTTCTCAGCAGCCGGGCGGCTGTATTTCCGGCCCTGAAGTTGGCTGGGTTCACGGTGTCCCAGATCCGGCGTTGTGGGCAGGCGCTCCGTGGCGGAGCCTGGGACATTGCCGAACTGGTCTCGTCTTGGCGGGAGTACGTGCTGAGTCAGGATGAATGGCAGCCCCACTGCTACGAAGGCGACCGCCCGCTGGCGGTGGACTTGACAACGTTTTGGCGACCGCGCTTGAAAGGTGGGCCGGGCAAGTTCTTCCACCAGATTGCCAACCGGGCGATGAAAGGCATCGGCGTGGGCCTGATTGTGCCAGTCGGCAGTGTGGGAGAACAGCGTGTGCCCTTCATCACGCGAATCATCTGTGCCCGGGCGGCCGACAGGCGCGATAGCCAACTCAAGCAGCGGGTTCTCCGGTCTGCCCGTGGTTGCCTGGGCGAGCCTGAAGTTCTGGTGCACGATGCTGGGGCTTCCATGGCCGATCTGCAGGCCAGCGGGATTGAACGCTACGTGGTGCGACTGGCGCTCAACTGGACGGCCCGGCGCAACGAGCTGCCGCCCGGCAAAGCCAAGGGCCGGCCTCCGGAATATGGAAAGCTCATCCGCCCCTTGGATCGCAAGTGGAAAGATCGCACCTTGCCGGCCTCCCCACCGGATGTGGAAACGCACTTCCGGTTTCAGGAGCGGACCATGCGCGTCCACGGATGGCGCGATGTGGTGCGCGCCGACCAGAAGGTGGCAGCGGACAACGCAACCCACTCCATTTGGGTCTTCGTCGATCCCGTGTAGCGAAACCCGCTGGGGCTGGGGACAAACGTTGACGCTCAGCCGAAAACCATCTTCTGCTTATATCTGGACCGTTGGCCTGTCGAACAGGTACCCTTGGTGGCCAAACAACTGCTGGGCCTCGAGCGCCAGTTTGTCTTCGCATCCACCAGCCGCCAGCGGTTACCCGAATTGGCCTTGTTGGCTGCCAATATCCTGACCTATCTGGCCGCCGTGTTGCCCCCGTTGCCCACCGGCTTCTGGGATCGACGGCCCCGCCGGACGCCCGGCCGGCTCCGGCGGGTGCTGGCCGAGTCGGGATTTCCTGAAGATCACGTCTTTGACGGGCGACTTCGGAAAAAACAGTCGGTCACCGTGCACTTACCCAAGGGCATAGAGGCTCATCGGCGCCAGAAAGCCGTCTGGTAGACGGTTCCTGGTACCGAATCCGGTCCACACGGGCCCACATTGTTAACGTGCAGCAATCCAGAGCCATGCTCTGGATGATACCGCCTGCCCTGCCGGCAGGAATTTAGCGGAAACTAGAGTTGCCCTGAAATTCGGAATCTCTATGGAACTTCAGTTTAGAACAGCAATGAAGGCATCCACTGTTGCCAGTTGCCACCCACGACGACGTAAGGCTATCTGTAATTCTGCGGCTGACTCCGCATCAGTTTCGTCTGGAATGTAGCACGGCAGCAGTGGTTTGAGTCGTCCCCACTCAGCAAGATTCTGCTCTGCACGTGGGAGCAGGGCAATGCCGAACAGAGTTTCAGCAATGACCGGCACACAAACTGCGAACGTGTTCCCGGCATCTAATTCAACCAATACTCGCTCACGGAGTGGATGGCTGAGTGTTACTAACGGCGAAGCGTGGTTCGTGTCGAGAAGATAGTCAGCCATCAGTCTCTATCGGCGACCTTCGGTAATGTCGTCTGTGCGTGTCACTGCCTTCATTTCTGCTTCGACGGCCGCCCAGTCACGCTTCCATGTGGCAAGGTCAAAGTCAGAGTCTTCTGGAGCGCTTCGAAGTGCTTCTGCGAGTGAGCCCTGCGCTGTACGAATGCTCCGTGGATTCGGTGGGGTTGCCTGGATTCTTGCAACAACATCGTCCAGACTGTGCACGCTCTCCTCTTGCTGCAGAGCATCATTCAGAATGTCAAGTGCTAACTCCTCAATGGAACGATGCTGGGTCTCTGCCCTGCGCTGCAGTTTCGATTCGATTTCTTCCGGTAAAGTAATTGTGATAGCCATCGTGCACCCCCTTGTTTGTCCCAGGGTTCCCGGGTATAGGGTACGGTTAGATGATACTGATGTTCATCAGCTTTTGCGACTCGTGCCGCCCAATGGCCAGTGCGTCAGCCGCGTTGCTCGTGTCGAAGACTGACTTGCGGGCAAGACTCGCTGGAACTACACGAACCCTCCCTGGGGCGCGCCGGGAGCGAGCGCCGGACTGACATCCGCTCCGCAGGCAACGCCAGCCCGGCTGAGCCTGCCGGCCAAAGCGACCGCCGGAAGCGCGCACGTCCCGACCAGCACGCCGTTCTCGCCGTGGCCTCCTGGCAGCCCGCTGGCACGGCGAACGGCGTCGTTGAGCTGCCGTGCGGCTTGGGTTTTATGACTTCCAATCGCCAGAGCCACTGATAGCCTGATCGACATTGTTGGGAACCGCCACGGAGCACGGTCAGCTCCAGATGGCTCCAACCGGCATGCCTTTGCCGAGACCTCCGAGGAGCACCTGCAGATGACCTGCTCATGAGAGACAACCCTCATTCGCCCGCGAAGATGAACACGGGCGTCGGGGTAAGGGTCAGGGTCAGGATGCCGTCTTGAGCGGACAGGGGAACGCGCACGGGCGTATCCTGACCGAACTCCGTGATCAACGTCTCCACCAGCGCGGAGGCCCCGCCGGGGTTGAATTGGATGCTTTTTGGGGGAAGAGGGTCGCCGGGCAGGATGAGATACTCCGGATCATACCAGCCAATCCAGAATCGCTGGCCGGCGCGGCTGATTTCGTAGACACGGACCTCTTCGTCGTCAAGGGCGAGGCGGGTGATGCTTTCGTATCCGTCGAGATATCCGACGAGTTGCCGGAGGGCGTAATAGCCGGCGCGGTATTCGCGGCGGTCCACGTCCACGAGGCCGGCCCAGGCCGAGGTCCCAGCGCCCGCCTGAGCCAGGGGTAGTTTGAGCCAGAAGAGGTCTTCGGTGAAAGCGGTGTTGATCAGCAGAACCCCCTGCTCGGCGGCGATCACCACTTTCTTCACCAGATCCTGCGCCGCGAATCCCTGTGTCCAGCGTAAGGTTGTCTCGTCGCCCTTCACGAGGCGGGTGAAATACGCCGCCAGCCGGCAGCGATCGGCTTCCGTGGCCGGTGGGATGATCTTGCCCATCTGACTGGGGTTTCGATCGCAGGCTGTGGCCGGCCCCCAGGCGATGAAGGGCGTCGTCGCTGTGTCGCTAATGATGATGGGTTTGCGATAGCCGCGCTGCGCCATTTCGTAATCCAGCCAGGCAACCATGGCCTCGATCTCGTACGGACCGCCCAGGGAATGCAGATTGAGCACGTCGAACAAATCGGGCCGGTCCAGCACCTTGCGCATATCTGCCAGGCTGTGAGTCTGGTCGGCCGCGGCCTCGAAGGCCCGCTCGTATTCGGCCGGTGAGGGATCGCCGGCGAAGGCTAACGTGGTCAGGAAGGCCGCGTGGGCGATCAGCGCCTCGGAGGAGGCGCGGTGGGCCGCGGCGTAAGCCCGTTCGAGGATGACCAGATATTCATCCACGGGTTCCGGTTCGTAACTGGAGAATTCGGTGCCGATTTCGTAGAAGCGGATTGGATGGCGCAAGCCGGGCATGTCTTCGCGGCCATCGGCGTCGTAGCGTTCGACGATGGAGTACACCCAGTTTTCGTAGTCGGCGAGGTATTCCGTTTTTACGCCGCCCCTCACCGGCAGGAGGCCCCGCGGCGGATAATTGTTGGAGGCCCACGAACTGTGTGGCTTGAGGGCCAGGACCGGTTCGGTAAAACCGGCCGCCTGGAATTCGGCGACAAAACGATCCAGCCGGCGGAAGTCAATGGCGGCATCGCGCGAGGGTTGCATTTCGCCCCACGAGAAATTCTCAGGCAGGGGCTTGGCGGACGGCAACGCCAGAGGCGCCAGCATGTCCGCCACCGTCGCCACCCTGGCGGCGTTTTCAATCACAATGTATTCGGTGCCGATGATGATCGGCCCGTGTACCCGTGGGCTGGATCGAGTGACGGGGAAAGTCGCGCGGGTCGCGGGGGGCAGCGTAGCAGTCGGCGTTGGTCCTCCGCAGGCCAGCGCGCCGAGGAGCGCCAGCAGAAGTATGACAGGCATTGGACGATTCATGGGACTTTGCTTTTCCGGTTGCGCTTCGGCCCGATGAAAAACAAACCCAACAGGAGCGCCACCCCAGCCAATGCCATGACACCGGCCTCCACCCCGATCCGTGTCACGAGCGTCCGCACGATATGCCGCCCCAGATTCAGCCCCGCCTGCGCCAGATTGGGGGACAGGGTTGGCGGCAACTAGGTGCTGATCATACTCGAGTCCGCATCGTACCAGACCCTCCCCTTCGGCCCAGGTTCCACTTGCGGCGTCCCTTCGACCTCCACCCCTGCTGCCAGGGCACGCCCGATGAACCTGCTGGCATTGCTGATGACCACTTTCACCAGGCTGTCCGTGTCGTCAATGAAAGCCGAAAACCCCCCAGCACTGTACTCCCCCGACTCATACAGCGCTGGACCCAGCGAGATGGTCAACGTATCCGACTTCTTGTCGTACCGAAGCGGTCATTCCCTCATTTCCTGTCAACTCCCAGCACACACCCCAGACTCAATCCAGGCCGCGGCTAACCGCAAGCTCACCGGCGCGGCGGGTGAGCGCATGACGCTCCAAGCACCCGAGGCGCCAACCGGGCAAGCGCCGCGGATTTCGCGCGGCGCTGAGCCGCGTCCGGTGCAGCAGGTGTTAGGTGCGCTTTTGCATTCGCCCTATGGCCTGTGCTCTCAAGCGGTTGACAACCGATCAGTGAGACGTTTCTGTAGGCGTTCCACGGTCTCTGGAGTTAAGCCGTTGTCCCGTTCTGCTGGCTCACGTTCCGCCATCACCTTTTGGATCTCATCAAATGTAGCTTGACCTAAACTCTGTAACAACGCAGTGTAGGCAGCGCGCTGTTCTGCAATGGCCTTTTCGGGTAAAGCCTGGACCGTGTAGGACCATGTTGCTTGGCGGGTGAGCGCGTAGACGATGTACTGGTTCAACGAGATGTTCTCACGCTTGGCCAGCATTTGTAGTTGTTCGTGAAGAGTATCCGGCAAACGTAATGTTAATCGACTCATTTCCAACTCCAAGAATGGCTAGCGCGCCAGTTGCTTGACCAACTCGACGGGGGTGATGACCCGCAAGCCTAAAGCTTGCTGTGCCATCCGAAAATGCCTGATGTTGGCTGTGACCACGGTTGCGCCCGCATTCATGGCGCAATCAATGACATGCTCGTCACCAGGATCAGGCGAACTCGGTCGCCAGGAGTAGTAGAGGGTGACGAACTGAGCCTGAGACAAGAGTGTTCCCAAAATGGGTTTGATGCGTTGCCACCGGGCCTCGGACAACTTTCGGGACAAAACCTCCACATATTCATAGGCTAGCGCATCAGAGACATAGACCCGGAGCAAACTGGCTAGCCAAGAGTCAATGATCAAACCTGCTGCACCACCTCGCTTGGTCAGTCCCTCGAAGACGATATTGGTGTCAATCACGACGCGAGGCGGAGTCCGTTCAGGCATGATGTTATTATAGCACCATATCTGGTGTCACAAAATCGATTCTTGTGGGTAGGGCAATTGCATCTTGACCAATTTTGCCGCCAAAGTAGGGCGTAGTTGGGGCTGCGTCCCTATTCAAACGGCTATATGGGCCGGAATTGACCCCGTAAAGGTTGCTCAGTGGGGGAAGAATCGCGGAAATTGGCGTCATGCGATTGCCCTATTCTTGTGGGTTTGACGCCAGCGCACCCGACGTTCCACATCATCCGCCGCGAGCGCCGGTCGCCCGACAGTATGCTGCAACGCGGATGGAGTGCTTGAGTTTGCCGGCCTTTCCAGCGCTGAGCAGAGCGAAGCGGTCGGGTGCATGAGGTGGTTAGGCGCACTCCACTAGAGATCACAATCACTCAAACGGTATAGCTCTCGCCTTCGCGGAGGATCCCCCCTTGGGTCGGGGCTCCGCTTTCCGCCAGGCGTTGCGCAATAGTTGCTATTTCCTTTCAAAATACTCGCGATTACTCCATAGACAAATCAATCCCAACAGCCCCAGCAAACCTGCGAGCAGTAGAAATGCCGTCGCAATTCCTTGCCAATGTGTCCAGTCCCCAGTGTTCCAAACCTTGACGCCGTATCGCTGAAAGAAGAAAAAAAGAGCAGCATACAAAAGTATTGTAAACTCCATAGTGGCCCCAGCAAGACCAATCCAATGCCTGCGGATTATGCCGTATAGCGCTAACAAAATGACAGGAGTTTGCAGGATAACGTCTGCTACAGCCGTGCCCCATTCCACCGGCACTAATGAACGCTCCATCGGATCTACACTGTTAGGGTTGTCCTCTTGCAGCCCGAGAGCGCGTGCTGTATCCCAAGAAAGAACTGAGATGAGTTGCCCTACAGAGCCCGTTAGGAGAGCGAGCACAAGTAAGACCAGCACCACCCAAATCCCAAATGAAAATCGTCCCATGGGTTTGGTTAGAAAGTTCATCGCAAGCTCTCCTTTCTGATTCTGCCGCCCAACGACCAAGCTCAGCCGCCGCCTCTAGCGGTCGGCTGGAGCGACTTGTTATGCACTATTTCTGCGTCTTTCCTGTGAAGTCCAAGCCAAAAAACCAAAACAAGATGTTTTGTTAAAGTTTTTCTTGACTCATCCACCTAATCTTGCAGCTTTCTTTGGCACTTCTTGAGGTCTACCCGAAATGTTCGGACGTCGAGGGCGTCATCGGAAATTGTGTCATACCGTGTGATGACGACTGAGCTGACATCGTTCTCTGCCAAGTGCTCGACGTTCCAGAGCTCCCAGCGGTATTTATGCTGGCCCAAATATTCCTTGTATTCCCGCTGCGTTACATCCACGACGGTTGCCCGACCGCTGTGAGCCTTTACCTCAACGCGGAGTTCATCCCCGTCCTTCTTTGCCCGAAGGTCAAAGCCGGGATTGCCTTGTGGCATCTTCTCGACTGAGAAACCCATTGTCTCCAGTTCGTGCGCTGCAAGGGCTCTGCCTGCCTCCTCCAACTCCGCCTTTTCCGCATCCGTCAGGGAACGCCCTTCCCGCTTCGTGCCTCGGTCCTCGCCACTGCCGCCAGTTCCGGCACCTCCGCTGGGCGGGCTACCAAGAACATAGTGTGTTGTACTGGGATCTTTCAGGCGCAGGGATTGTTTCCCGCTCTCCGGAGATCGTGATGGCGTTCCCTCCGAAATCTCACCCGGTTGCCCGGCTGGGGATTGTTTGTGTTGCTGTCCTTGACTGCTGCCACCCGAAGGTGTTTGAGAGGTGCTACCGCCTTGCTCGCCCATTGTTGGCTTCCGGGGGCCTTCGTCATGCTCCTCCTCGGCGGGCGGTCCTGAGTACTCGCGGAGGCACCTGTCTATCTCGGCATCCGCTATGCCCTTGCTCAGAAGCTTCTCCTTTCGCTGACGGTCGTCGCTGCAGCGAAGGAGGTTCTCGTAGAAATCCGCCTCTGACCTGACATCAAGTGCTTTCGCCAGCGCCTGCGCCAACTCGGTCTCGTTTGCGTAATCTTTATGCAAGTAGATCGTATCATCGTCGACGTGCCAGCGTCGCTCGACTTCGTGATGCAAGCTACCCAGAGACAGGCTCGCCTTCAAGGCGGGCACCACGAGCACCTTCAGTCCCTTTAGGCGCGCGGACAACCTATCGGCAGCCTGCTTGCTCTGCGATGACCTCCAAGCCCACACATACGGAAGGGACTCGTTGAACCGGACCATTAATACGTCGGACAATGGCGACTTCGGTTCCTCCGGCGTGACGTCGACCTCGACAGACTGTGACAGAGGCAGAACACCGAGGTATTTCACGGCGTCAGCGGCCAGTCGGGCAGGGATATGAAAGAGCCAGACATCCCCAGCGAATGCCGTGGCAAGGTCGTTGTCGTCGTATAGATATCGCGGCTCGTCCGTGACGTACTGCCACAAGTCCCCCTTCCGGCATAGGAGCGGGCACGATGCGAAGGCATTCTCTGAAACGTTTTCTTGCTCCGCCGCGGTCTCCAGGCAGGCGGCGTACCATCCCGATACTTTGTCTCGAAGCCGTTCCTCCGACACAAGGCGTTCAGCGGGAGCTTTGTCAGGTATGTGCCTGGACAGGAGTGCCATCCACTCTCCTACGGTCAGTTGCTCTATTCGCGTGCGGAGGCCGACCGCGCTGATAAGCCATTCGCGGACGGTATCCTTGTCGTTCCCGAACGCATCAACGTCAACGACTGGCAGGAGGTCCCCTATGGCCCGCTCTGTTCGCTTGTCAGGCAGCCAGCAATGACTCAGCGGAGTCACCGGATCTCCAGCCACGAGAGGAACTGACAGACGCTCTCTTATTATCTTCCACCAAGCGCATTCGACGGGCTCGTAATAGTTTCTGCGTCGGTAGTGACGCTCGATGTTCATGGTTTTGTGGTGCTTGTAGTATGACTCCCAGTTCAAGGCAAGTACCTTTACGAGGCACACCGCTAGCGGCATTTCGAGTTGGCAAGGGTCGATCTCTTCGAGATTCTGCTCTTGTTCTGGCGCGTACTGTCGGGAACTGCGGACCACACGCGGACAATCGGCGACGCCAAGCCATTCCAAGAGCCGACGCTGCTTGTCCGTGTCACGGGCCGTGCCATCTTTTGCGACCCATGCCACCGCGATGCCATCATAGAGCTCAGCCAGCAAGTCGTTTCCCCATTCGCGACCAAAGTATGCCTTGCCGGCCTCGGCCCAGTCGTCCTGCACAAGTTGTGAAAACGGTACAGGATACCGCCTCATCGACGACGACGCATCAGCTGTCTCATGCCAGTCTTGCTCCGAGATAAAACGCAGGAATCGTCCAGGGTCACCCTCTTTGTCTTTCCAATACTGCTCAATTGCTCGACCAACGGCACGCTGGATAACATCCGCGCCCGGCTCCGCGATCTCCAACTCCTTGAGAAGCTTTCTGACCAGGGACTCTCGCTCGGCTTCATTTTGGATGCGGTCGCGGAACCAATCCTCCACGAAGGTCAGCGGCAGCCAATCCGGCAGGTCGCCCACGCTAACATCCGGTTTCCATGTCACAATGCGGCCTGCGAGGTCCGAAGCTTTCACCACACTGCGATCGATAGGCACTACAGGCAGCGATCTCGCACGCTCGATTCTCTTCTTGTGTTCCTTCCCGTATGGCTCCTTGGCTACCCAGTCGGCAAGCCATTGCCAGCAAGCCCACACCTACCCTGTGTCGCCAGCGTGTGAATCGGCGTTCTCGGCGATGGCCGCCATCAAGTCTTGATCGTGGATTTCCTTGCAGCCCAATTCCTTGAGTGCCTTTCGTGCTTCCTTGTCGTCGTCGAATGCAGGGTGCAGCAGTCGCCCTCGGACTTTCGTGGCTTCAAGCAAGGTGCGAGCCAAATCGGCACGGACGTTGACGGAAATCAATCTGGCCTCGCTAACGGTTAGCCCTTGCCGGGCTTCGACGTCTGCGAGGCGCAGGTCTGCCTGCGCTTTGTCAGCTATGCGTTGCCAGAGACCCTCGGCGACCGGATGAGATGCTCTCTCTCCGAACGGCACAAGCAGGGCGGCATGACTGCTGGGCGATTCTGGGCGGTATGAGTCATTCACAAACTTGCAGACATGGCAGGCGAGTCTGTCGGCAATCCATGCGTTGAAGGGGTTGCCGTCCACTGGCATGAGAGCGGTCCGGTCGCTCTTCACCAGGAACTCGGCGTGAAGGAGCAGACGCACGGGGCCTTTCTGCTCCGTCGGATAGAAAACGTGAACGGGAAGGTAGTCTGATGTCGGTACTACACAAGCGTTCTTGAGCGGAGCAGCAATCAGAAAGCTGACCCCGTCCGTAGAGATGGCCCGACATTCGACTGCGCCCAGCACCTTCAGCAGATCAACGGAAGGCCACTCCGTATGTCTGGCAACCTGCCACTCAACTAGGGTCTGCCCTCGACTGTCGCACAGCGACCAAGCACCGTCGCCGGCCCTCAGGACGACCTCCAGACCGGGAGCCGTGATTTTCCGAAGGTGCCGGAAGGCACAGAGCGCGTGTGGCGGCCACTCTCTCAGCAGTTGTTCCACCTTCTGCTTCTTCTCCGGGGAAATGCCGGGTAGCCTGACAACCGTCTTGTAGGCCGTCAAAGCACCAAGGTACGGGTCTTGTCGTTCCATGTCCTCCCATGGGATGAAGAACGGAATCCATTGGTAGGGCACCTGGCCGTCATCGAGGTTGTTCTGTTGAAGGAACTTCTTGGCTTTTTCTGGACTAAACTCGATGCCCTCTCCGTCCACAGTAAGCACTTGCGGGTTCCAGGACACCTCGTACACCGACTTGAACCCTACGCCTTTGCGGCCAATCGTGCCGCCAGTCTTGTCCGAGAAGTCGGTTCCGCAAATAGCGCTCACAGCTCCAGGTTTCAAGCCGCTGCCGTTGTCTGCCACGTAGACGGTGTCGTCCTCAACCAACACCCGAACCTCAGTGGCCCCTGCGTCATCGCTGTTTTGCAGGAGTTCGAAGAGCCATCGCCCGGTATGATCTTTTGCAGCTCGATCTGCGGCGCGCGCATCACGAACTATTCGTTCGGAGTCGGCTTTGTAAACATTGAGGGTTCTGTTTCTGAATTCCTCAATAACTTTTTTTATCAGCCCGTTTTTCATGTGCATAACTTGTTTTTAGACGGAATTTTTCCGTCTAATCCCCTGCACGGGTGCCAATTGCGGAAATCTCCCGTCTATCCCCCCTGCGTGGGCGCCAACGACGGAAGATTTCCGCCGAATCTGCTCGAAGAATGAACCAAAGAATCAGATCCTCCGTCCACCATCAAAACACAGAGGCTGCCCACCTCCCCAGCGCTACTATACTGATTGTGCTCGGCCCCCGTCAATCCCCCTTCCGCCCTTAATTCCTCCCAATCGCTGGATTCGTAAGGTGGAGTTGCCTGTATCCCTTCCTTCAATAGCCCAACGGTGACCTCTACTTCAATTCTGCTGCACCTCGGCCGTGGCAACGCCACTCCCGCGGAGCCGCCCCGCGCCCCTCACAGCGCCCGCGGCGCTGACGTCACCGCCGGCAGCGCGCTGACTGGGCAGTGCGGCGCGGCCGGTGTCCTGGCGGCGGCCGGTGCTGCCTTGAGCCGCGACCCGCGCGCGGCCCTCGACCCTGGAGTGCAGCGGCCATCGGTGACCGTACACCCGTCGCCTCGAGCCGTCGCCCACAAGCATTGGCCGCCGCGCGGGCGGCGGCAGCTGGTGCTGGATGGCAAGACGCTGCGCGCCAGTGACCGGGCTGGCCTCCAGCCGGTGGCTGCGCTGCAGGTCGTGACGCGCTCCGATGGGACGCACCGGGGCCCCCTGGCGCCGCTGGCCATCCCGCCGGGGCGGGATGAACGCGCCGTCGCCCAGCAGCTGATTGCGGGCCAAGACCTGCGCGGCGGTCTGCTCAGCGCTGACGCCCTGCATCCCCAGCGCGCCTGGTGTCAGCAGGTCCGTGCCCAGGGTGGGGATGATCGCATGCTCGCCACAGCCAACCAGCCCCAACTGCGGACCGAGATCGCCGAACGCTTCCAGGCGCCCTGGCCGCCCTGGCTGGCGGCGCGCACCGCGCGGCGGGTCGACAAGGGCCATGGCCGCCTGGAAGTCCGTCAGGAGCGGGCAAGCACCGGGCTGGCCGACTGGCTCGCCCCGACCTGGACGGATGTGGCCCAAGTCTTTCAACTGCACCGCACGGTCACGCGGCACGGGACCACCCGCCATGAGGTCGTCTCCGGCCTGACCAGTTTACCGCCCGTCGCGGCGGGCGCCGACCGGTTCCTCGACCTGACCCGCCAGGACTGGTCCAGCGAAAACCGTGTCCACTGGCGCCGCGACGTCACCTGGCAAGAAGACGCCTGCCAGGGACGCGCCGGACCCGCCGCCCTGGTCTTCGCCATCCTGAATACCGCCGTCCTCGCCCTGCTGGACCGCTTGGGCACGGCCTCCCTCCCGGCCACCATGCGTGCCGTGATGGCCAACCCCACCCCGGCCCTGGCTCTCTTGCTCTCCAATCCCAACTTTTGAGAAGCCCTGCCTTCGCCGTTGTGTATAGCGCAAAAAAGTGGGCAGCACGTGTGGGCATCGCCTGATCCGCCCTGCGTTTGTCCGGCAGTCCAAAACTCGCCCACGAATCTGCGCTATACACTTCGCCGTTAGGCGGCTTGACACCTGTAACGATACAGGTCACACTTGGTCTGTGATCACCGGATTCAAGCACAAAGGACTGGTAAGGTTCTTCACGACGGGTACAAGAGCCGGTATCCAGGCCAAACACGCCCATCGCCTTCGGTTGATCCTTAGTCGACTAAACGTCTTGACCAGTCCGAGAGACATGGACTTGCCCGGCCTCAACCTGCATCAACTGAGCGGCGACCGCAAGGGTCCTTGGGCGGTGAAAGTAAGCGGCAACTGGCGGGTGACCTTTCGATTTAGCGGCGAAGATGCGACCGACGTGGATTACGAGGACTATCACTGAGGTAAAGACGATGCAAATGTACAATCCACCCCATCCCGCGCAGCCCGCGAGGCGATACCACGCTTGCGTGCGTGTGGCACAACCCCGTAGGACAGCGACACCGCAATGGCGCTAGTCGGAACAAGACAGACGATGCCCAGGAACGGTTCACGTTCATCAACAATCAGGCCGCCTCCATGGATGCCGCCCTCGGCCGTCCAGCCTGCGATTAACCCTTGGACAAACGCGGATGCCCACTCATACAAGTCCTGCCCCAATGGCGGTCCAGGAATCCAAATAC
Source organism: Ardenticatenaceae bacterium (assembly GCA_027493995.1). Lineage (GTDB taxonomy): Bacteria > Chloroflexota > Anaerolineae > Ardenticatenales > Ardenticatenaceae > DOUV01. Next base: position 5,494,779 of record JAOSJS010000001.1, read on the forward strand.
CTTCCAAGAGTGACGGATCAGATCCGTAGCGGGCAACTCGGTCAATATCGGAGTGGGCTGGGAGGCGCAACCGAACCACCCCGTCGGATAACGCGTGCGGTGGTGGCCGCCCCACGGCCACCTTCGCCGGGTGGCGTGATACGAACTCTTGTCTCACCAGTTCACGCTCCTGTCGGTCGAACCCCGTGCAACGCAGTCATAGTCATGTGAACATCAAGCGTGTGTGCTGAGAAAAGCGGCCCAACATATCTTGGGCCATCGCCCAGGCCACTTGGTTGACCCGGATGCCAGCCCGCACATCCTCGGCGGACCAGGGACTGATGCGGAGAAAGTCGGCCAGATTGGATGCATCGGGCGCCTCGACAAACTGACGCTGAAGGTTTGCCAAGGTCTTCTCGTCTTCGCAGACCAGGAGCGCATCGGCCATGTTGAGCATGTGCCGCTGCTGAGGCTTGGACAAGTTGACGTTCAACTGCTCGAAGAAGGTGCATAGGTGTGGTGAATTGTGTATAATTTGGGTGAGCATGGGATGACCTCCTGTTGGAACCGGTAGAATGGCTTTCGGTCATTCTACTCAGGAGGCGTCGCATGTTCAGCTTACCCGAGTTTTCGCTAGAGTCCAGTCAGGATCATAGGCAGATATATCTTCGACCGACATGCCCCTCCTAACGGATCGATGTAGGAGGAGGCAAAGTACACCCATGCTGTGGGAGAAACACCAGACATAGTGGTGCTCCATGGAGACAACGCGCCACCATACCAATGATCCGGTGCACCAGGAAAGGCTCCGGCATATGGCTCATTGAGCATTTGGAGCAGATAAATCTGGTGCATAACGGAATCAGCGTCTTTGATGCCAGCGACCGCTGCCTGCGCTGTGAATTCGACCGCTACAGTAAATGGCCCGGCGATGTCGCCATATCCAACAGTCGATCCATTAAATGAACTTGTTCGCAACACGGTAGCCGCATAGCTTTGCGAGTCCAAGGCTTCCTGGCTCTTCCCTATAGAACAAAGGAACGCGGCTCCCCAACTTCCGCTGACATCCAGTGCAGTAGCGGTATCGGCCGGACCAACCCCTGTTTTCATTCGCCGCTGCACTGAATCCCAACCGAACTGAAAAATGGCCTGGCCCAGTTGTTCCGTCGCCTGCTTCCTACCAGATGCGAGCAGCCCGAAATAGGCTGAGATATTCCCTTCAATCCCAAGGGAAATCAAATTCGGAAACCCAGAATTACGGCCAAACTGTCCAACCACCCAGTCTGCTCCACGATTCAGGGCGCTATTCAGTGCTGCCGAGTCATTATAAAAACCGCTTTGTTGTAGCCTCCCCAGAGCAATGAGCACCCAACCAACGTTGCCGACCCATTCGCATGTATCGATATCTTGAACCATTGTCTCAGTCCCATCGCATTGGCCCATGGTGGGCGGGGATCGGGTCGGTGGCTGCAAGGACTGATCATAGGATGTATACCAGGCCCCGGCATTGGTCTTTCCCATTGGAATCTGGAGAGTCAGGAGCTTTTGGGCCAGGTTGCGAGCCGCGTCTCGGTAAGCCACGTTACCAGTCTGCTCATACTCATATATGAACGCGAGCAATGCTTCTGCTTGCACGTAGGTATTGAAGTTCGAATTCGTTTCGGGGAACCATGCCGGGACGAGACTCATACCGGGTCCGGAGGATTTGATCTGTGCGAGTAACGCATTGGCGGCACTTACCCGGATCGTCGGGTTCGGCGCTACCGATTCGAAGGTAGTCTCGACTAATCGATTGGCCGCTCCTGGCTTCAGATCGAGAACTGCGAATTCATCGAGGAATAAGGTGCCAGTGTGTTCCTCTGGAGGTCCCGGCAGGCTCGGGTTGTCGAACACTTCACAGCCACTACAACGAACGATCCCAATCTCGAAGTGAGTGATATTGGTCAGATCGAGCTCACCACTGCCGCTCAGTTCCCGGAAATCAATATAGATCGGCCGCCACACTGGCAGATCGGTGAGGCTTTTCAGGCTGACGGCGAAGAGGTGCCCGGCACCGTCTTGGAGTTTCACCTCAACCGTGTCGTGGCTATTGAGGTTTGAGCCGTGAAGCGCGAGGCGGATGTGTGTGAAGGCGCTGAGGTTTCTGGCGGTGGGCAATGATCGTCGTAGAACGATCCAACTCTGCCCGGCGTTCGGTGACCCCGGCGGTGCCACATTGATCAGGTCGTAATCTATCGCCAGGGCGTTGCCGTGGCAGCCAGCAACCAGTCTGAGCGTCGGGGCCGGAATCGTCGAGTCTGCCGTGAAGGTCATTCCCGCTGTCGAGTCAAAGTCATCGACTATTGTGTCGACACGGCCGTCACCGCACGCGTTTGACGAGGAAGGCTGAGGCAGCACAACATTCGGACTGAACACCAGTCCCAGGAGAGCAAGTGTCACTACCACGAGAACGCGACCGGGATTCATCGTGCACCTCCCTGTTTGTCCCAGGATTCTCGGGTATATGGCAGCGGTCATCGGTGGCTGCACGCCTTGACACATTCCGCCCCGGTTCAGTTCGTACTCTCGTGGCGTCCGATCGTGCCGGGCGATCTCGATCTGAGGCTCCAGCCAGATTTTAGCAGCACTCTGGTCATCCTGCGAGCCCTTGCCAACGTGAACGCTGGCGCGTTCTTCGTGCAGGGCGTCGTAGCGATGAAACCAGAAGATGAGGTTGCTCTGGCCGCCAACGGGCGCATTACGTCAGCCGCGCCGCCGGGTAGCGACTGCTGGACTGACCGGCGGATCACCGCTCATGCGTTCTGAACGATTGGCAGGGGGACGCACAAATCTTGCCGCGCCTGCGCACGATTCGACGGGCGCGACTTCCGCAACAGTGCCTGTTGAATATCCGGTGGCAGCCGCCGGCATCCTGTCGCAGTCAGAGATGGTGGCGTATTCGGCTCAACGCTGCCTGCGCTTCATGAGCCAACGAACGAGGAAATTATGTACCAGGGCCACGACAGTCGCGCCGGCCGGGACGATGAACAGTACCTCTACCCAAGAGGTGGTTCGGAGCAGTGGCGTCGCGACTTTCACCAGGGAACAGAACAGGGCGAGCACGAGATAAAACAGGAAAATCTCTACGGCGCGACGGATCACGAACTGCCGGTCATGCGATTTCATGATGGTCCCAGAATGTATTGGGCGACGGTCGCGGCCGGCCATCAGGCCAGGAGTTCAGCCACGCGGGGGTGGCCACAGTGGCACCTCGCCCACGGCGCTGTGAGGCATCAATTACGGAATCGTACGGATGGCACTTATGAATCAGGCGCCGGTCCTCCATCATCAACAAGAAAGCAGACAGGCCTCTCAACAACACCGAGGCTGCCCACCTCCTTCAGCGCTACTATAGCGGTTGTGCTCCGTCCCCGGCAATCCCCCTTCGGTTCCAACTCGCTCCCGATGGCTGGATTCGGAAGGCAGAGAGAGCCGGGCGACTGAAGTCGCGGCTGGAGGCGTGCCCCCCTACAGGGTGTACCCACTGCAGGGTCTGCGTCAGGGGGCACCCCGCAGGGCGCGCCGGGGATCACCCCGCAGGGTGTTCGCCGACGCAGACCGGTGGGGGATCGGTGGGCAGCGGACCACGCCCTGACCGGCGCGCTAGCGATAGGTGGCCTGATCGACGGTGACTCGGAAGAACTCGCCCTCCGGCTCAAAACGCTCTGTGCCGACATACCATTCGATCCGCAAGCGGGTAGGAATGGTGTAGCCACCGAAGGTACCCTCTTCCTGCACGACACCGCCGAAGTCAGCGTAGTGGAACTCCGCGCGCTCGGGATTGCCCCAGCGCGAGAGTCTGATCTCCTGGAGGGCGCCGCTGTCGTCGACGGTGAGGGCGAGGTCTGCCGTCTCGCCCTGCACGGTGACCCTGGCGTGGGCGTGCCGCGAGTCCGACGCCATCCATGCCACGCCCTCATCACAGAGCACCGACGGCAACCACACCGACTCTGCCGCCAGGCGCCCGGCGGTCGAGCGCGTGACATCGGGCCCAGACGCAGTGACGATGGGGATAATCCCGAAGAGCTTCCAGCGCAGGGCGCCTTTGCCGTCCACGAGGCGATCCGATCCCCGAATGGGTAGGCCGTACATGCGGGCGGTGGCAGCCCAGATCATCCCACGCTGTGCATTGATGACTTGCTCTGCCGTGAACGGAAACCAGCGCTGCAATTTGATCTTGCCGTGCATCCGCAGCCGGGCCGCCGACGCGAGTGATGTCCCGGGAGCGATCGCGTGTTCGAGATACCGCCGCGCCGGGAAGGCCCGCGACCCGGCCGGGTTGGAAGGTGCGCTCACCGGATGGTGCCGACTCCCACAGCGCGTCGAGGGAAAGTTCTTTGGTCATCACTGTCCTCCAGCGTCTGGCGAACGGTCTCGCGAGACGGGCCGGGTGATTGCACGGACAGAATGAGATTCGCAGCCTCTACACGAGAGCGAGAAACGCCGGCAACGGCAATGCGCTACTGAGCCAGGAAGTCCCTGGCCGTCTCGTCAATTCGGGCCATGATCATTGCCTTCCCGGTTGTGATAAGCCTAAGTATACTCCATTCTCGAGATCATTTTCATCTCAGAAACCGCGTGCGCCAGCGCGATGCCGGTCTGCAAGGCGTCCGAAGTCTGCTGCCGCCGGGCTGACCGGCACAGTCCTGCTCTTCTTCGAGGGCAGGAAGGCCTGCTTTGATTGGATCGCGATTCTCGCAGAAGGATTTGCTCCAATGACCACACCACTGCTGCTCTCGATTCAGGTCGGACGACCGCGCCAACTCGGTGCCGGGGATTCCACGGATGCCGAAGAGCGCTCCTGGTCGTCGGGCATCTTCAAGGAGCCGGTGGCAGGCGCTGTGTGGCTGGGGCGGATCAACCTCGCGGGCGACGACCAGGCCGACCGCAAGCACCATGGTGGCCCGGACAAAGCGGTGCTCGCCTACGCCGCCGAGCACTATTCTTCCTGGCGCCAGGAGTTGAGCCAGCTCGAGCTGCCGTACGGCGCCTTCGGCGAGAACTTCACGATCGACGGGCTCACCGAGACCGAGGTGTGCCTCGGGGATGTGTACGCCATCGGTGCGGCTCAGGTGCAGGTCTCTCAGCCGCGCCAACCTTGCTGGAAGCTTGCGCGGCGCTGGGGGATCAAGGACCTTACCGCCCAGGTCGAGGAGACCGGGCGCACGGGGTGGTATCTGCGGGTGTTGGTCGAGGGATACGTCCAGAGCGGCGCGCCCGTTGAGCTCCTCGAGCGGCCGCACCCAGAGTGGACCATCGCTCGCGCAGCGCACGTCATGCGCCACCTGCGCGACGATCGCGAAGCGGCGGCCGAGTTGGCGGCCTGTGCGCTGCTCTCGTCGACGTGGCGGGGGACGATCATCGCGCGGCTCGAACTGATATCAGGCTAAAGGGCGTGTACCCGAAGAAGAGGCCCCGTTTGCACCTATCGCTTCTCGGTCAGCACCCGAGTGGGGCTACCCCTTTCGATCCAGGAGCCGCCGTCGTTGCACACGTCGGGGGGAGGCCAGAGGTTGACCGAGCGCGAACCAGGTGTGTGGCGAGCGCTCGCCGATCCGGTAGTAGGCGATACCCTCTCTGTCTGGCGCTACGCCCTCGCCCTCACACAACGCCCGTCGCTCCTCGGGCGACGTGAAGATGCCGTTCTCACGCACCGCGTTCGACCAGACGATGTTTCTGGCACCGCGGATGTGTCCGCCCCGCTGCAAGCCTTCCTCGGGGAGGTATGCCGGCGCGAGCTGCTCGCAGCGACATTTGGCCGGCGGACGCCCATCCGCGAGCACGACGTCGTGATTGTGGGCCAGACTCCCTAACGCCGGGTCCCGGAGCACCCGCATGTGGAGGTTGGGCTGCCTGGCCTGGTAGTTGGCCCGCGGGATCACCGGCACCTTCGTGGTCAACGGCCGGCCCTCGGCGAGCCACCTGGCGCGGCCGCCGTTCATCACGCGCGCGTCCTCATGGCCATAGTACTTCAGGAGCCAGAAGGCGTAGGTGGCGAACCAGTTGTGGGTATCGCCGTAGAGGATCACCGTCGTATCGTTGCCGATGCCCGATGCCTCCATCAGCCGCTCGAAATCGGCTTTGCCGACGATGTCGCGCTGGAGTTGATCCTGCAACTCGCGCTGCCAATTCCAGCCCACTGCCCCCGGAATGTGGCCCTGATTGTAGGCGGCCGTGTCCACGTCCACCTCGACGATGCGGACGGTAGGGTCGTCCATGTGTTCCGCGACCCACTCCGTGCTGACCAATACCTCCGGCTGGGCGTGCCCGCGCGCCTCGATGGGCGTCTTGCCAATGGTGGACATGCCATGCCTCCTTATGAATAGCTTCGCTTGGGCGGTATTGCACAGGCCGTCACCGCTCCATCGGGAAGGGCGCGGGTGATGCGGGATGCCTTTCGTCCCGCATCACGGTGATTGATCGGGCCTTCCCCTCTCGGACCGTCAGGCGCACGCTGACCGGTTTCACCCCCGGGAGCTTGCTTTCCAGAGTGATGCGGTGCTCACCCGCCGACAGCGTGTGAACGATCAACTGTGAATCCGTGCCGAGCGCGCCGTCACGGTCCGAAGACCAGCTCAGGGCAGCGGGGTCGGCAGTGGCGCCACCGGGAAGGCAGGCAGCGCCGAAGAGGGAGAGCGACGTTCCTTTCTCAATAGTGTCGCCATCACGAGGAGAGGCGATGAGGAGTTGTGCCGGCCGCTCGGGGACTCGGAATGGCTTCGACGTCGTGGACCCGGTGCGCAAACCGGAAGTAGCCAGCACCTGGAAGAGGCATTCCTCGCCGCCCGGCAGCTCGTCCATGTTCACCGTCACGCTGTTTTCCTTGAGATTGCCGGCCACGGCGCGCCAGGTTTGACCGCCATCCCAACTGTAGCGCAGCATGGAGGTCGGCGGCTCGCTCGCACCGCTTACCTTCCAACGCACCTTCTGCCGGCCCTTCAGGGTCTCGCCGCCGGCGGGACGCCGAATCTTGATGCGAGGCGCCTGGGCAGCGATCTTGAGCCGGGTGAGGATGCGATCGTCTCTCTTGACCACCAGCGCCGTGGCGTCCGGATGCCAGGGGAGCATGACCGTGAAGTGTTGGCTGCCGTCGTCTTGTTCCATATGCGGGAAGGGCAAGCGCAGCTCCTGGGATTCGAGGATGTCGTCTTCCAGCCCATAGAGGACCACGGAGTAGGGGGTCCGCTCCCCCAACGATGCTGGTTGCCACCCCATGACATGGAACGGCACCTCCCGCAGCACGACCTTGTCCTCTTTCCCGACGGTGATCGGCAGATAGAGAAGCTCGCGTCGCGGCGTCGCCTCGCCGGCCGCGGCCGTCGCGACGAGCGCCCGCACCGGTGGGAAGCACGATTGCGCCAGAGCCTCATAGGTGTAGGGTGACACCCAGGACGGGGTACAGTAGCTCATGAAATCCCGGTAGGTCGCCGGATCTTTGACGTCCGACGTGACGATATCGAATCCGTATTCGCCGATGCTTGCCGGAGTTGACATATCGTAGTTCGGATAGTTGGGATCCGGGTCAGGTACGCTGCACGGGGCGTGTCCGCGGCCACAGGTATGGCCGATCTCCTGCGCCATCACCCAGCCCTGGTTGACCTCGCCGGCGGCCCGGTCGGGCCAGATGCCCCACCCGAGCGCGGTCTGGTTCGCGGGAGCGCCGGGATAGAGGGCGAAGTATTTCACCCGCGAGCCAAGGCTTGCCATCTCCGCCATCTTGATGCGGTCGATGATCGAGAAGATCGGGCCGGTGGTCCCGCGGGCGCCCAAGGGGTTCATGTCATCGAAGAGATTGGTGAAGTCACCGTCGTAGAGCTCCTCGGAGTCGCCAACCACCTGGACGTCGGGGATCGGGTAGGTGCGTAACAGGAACTGGACCGTATTCATGAAGTCCGCCATTGTGGGTGCCGGCACGTTCATGTTCCGCGCTGCGTTCTGGTAGCGGATGCGAATGAGCCGGATCTGGAGCCGCGGGACCAGGCCGAAGCGCAGCGTGCGGAGCAGGGGGACACTGCGGACATCGCCTGGGTGGTCGGCGTCGAACGGAGTGACTCGGATCTCCAGTTCACCCCGGCACCGATTGGCGGGGATACGAAAGTTCAGCGTATGATCGGCCTGGCCGCGGTCGATGGCGGCGCTGCGCCGGGCGGTGATCGGCCCGTTGATGGGTGTCAATGACTCCCAGGCGGCGGTACCGGCCGGTCGGATCTCCAGCAGGCCGCTCACACGGTTGACCGTCCCTTCGGTCCCCTGGCAGGTGTCGGGATAGACCCGCAGCACCGTCGCCTTGCCCGCAACGAGAGCGATGTCGTTGTCGGGGCATCGCCCCGACGTTCCCGGGCGGTCAAGGCAGGGGGAGAGGCCGGGGCGGAAGAACTGAATGGCCTGGGTCTGCTCGACGCCGGCGATGGCGACCGTCGCCGGTGGCGCTCCCTGGTCGCGCCAGAGCCATTGGTCGACGCCGTTCCAGTAGCAAAGGTGCAGGTGATCGTCGCTGCCCCAGATGAAGATGTAGAGCCGGCCGGTGCCATCCCAGGAGAAGGGGACGACGCCGGGGCTCGAGGTGACGGTGACCCCGAACGGTGCGGGCGTGCCGAGGTCGGCCCAGAGCCACCGGTCGATGCCATTCCAGTAGCATGTGTGGAGGTGGCCGTCGCTCCCACGGACGAAGACGTACATGCGGTCTGTGCCATCCCAGGCATAGGGAACCGCGGCGGCGTCGCCCACAACCGCAATCGTCGGCCCCGGGTGTCCCAGGTCGGCCCATTCCCAACGGTCGATGCCGTTCCAATAGCAGGTATGGAGGTGGTCGTCACTGCCCCGGACGAAGACGTAGATGCGCTCCCTGCCGTCGTGAACGTGCGTCACTGCCTGGGGGCGACCCCGGACAAGAATATTGGGTGGCCTTCCAAGATTGGCCCAGTGCCACGCTGTCTGGACTTCGGTGCTATCCGAGAAGTTGGCCCAGAGGCGCCCATCGCTTCCCTCAACGAAGAGGTAGATACGCTTGACGCCCTGGTGCCGGTAGGTGATCGATCCGGAGCGCGACCGGACATCGGTGCCGAGCGCCGGCCGGCCATGATTCTGCCACTGCCAGGTGCCGCGGCGGGCATCCCATCCGTTGCGGTAGAGGCGCCCGTCGTTACCGTGCACAAAGACGTCGATCCGGTCGTAGACATCGTGGAGCGAGCCAGTGCTTTGGCGGCGGTAGGCGATGGCATCGGGAGCGTCAACAGCGACGACGCCGGCGGCCGGCACGCCGTGGTCTTGCCAGTGCCAGCCCGCGCCGAGGGGATGGGCATTCGTCGGATTCCAGATCTGTTCGGCGAGCCGGCCGTCCAGGGTGCGCACGAAGACGTGCAGATGCTGTTGTTCGAAACCGTGGAACTGCCAGGAGGTGATGGCGCTGGCCGCGTCCTCAAGGCGGACCTCGGGCGCGGGGATACCCTGATAGGCCCATAGCCAGCGGTCCACACCATTCCAGAAGTTCACGTAGAGGCGGTCGTCGCACCCCTTGACAAAGGTGTAGATACGATCGCTCCCTTCGTGGCGGTAGGTGACGACGGCGGGGGTCTCGTTCATCTTTGCTAGCTCCTTACGGCCGTTATGGCCTCGTTCCTGTGACGATATGTGCAGGCGAATCGAATATGACCCGCCCCTGTTCGCTGACATGGAGACTGAGGACCTGCTCCGCCTCCGCCAGTATTCGCTCGATCTGCTCCTCGGGGAGCACAACCCCCATTACCGGCAACCACCCCCTCAAGTCTGCCTCTGCCATCGAGCGGATGCTCGGAAATCGCGCCGTGCCATGATGCGTGATAATTTCAACCGAGGCCACTCCGGCGCCTTTGAACAACGTCGCGAGCTTGCTCCGATCGCCGAGAACAAATGGCGCGCGCAGGGCATCGGCCGCATTTTTGCCCGCAATCCGCTCGAGCAAAGCCACCTCGCGCGCGTACGCCGGTGTGTTGTCGAGGGAGTCCCAGACCGCAACGGCCAAATGTCCCCCTGGAGCCAACACCCGCAGCATCTCACGGAGGGACTTATCGCGGTCTGCAAAGAACATCAGGCCAAACTGGCTCACAACAGCGTCGAAGGACTGATCCGGATAGGGTAGGGATTCCGCTGTTCCTTGACGCCATTCGATGCCGGGCGTGAGCCGCTTGGCTACGGCCAGCATCCCCGGATTGAGGTCTAGCCCGGCAACGGAACCGCTGGTACCCGCGTGAGAGGCGGCTTCTCGGGCGAGGACTCCCGTGCCGCAGGCAACATCCAGCACCCGGTGGCCCGGCTGGATCTGGGCGACGGCGACTACGCGCGGCGCCCATTCCTGAAACAGGGCCGGGACAAAGAACTCCTCGTACGCGGTCGCTGCAGCGATTTGTTCTTGCAAGGGTATTTCACCCATTTTGAATCTCCTGTGAGCCGTCCAACGACTCGGCATCAACGGCGGCGGAGCGAAACCGTCCGCTGCATGCCGTGGTTAGATGGCGGCTTGCACGTTTGCCCATCTATGGGCGCCTGGCGACGTAAGCGTAGTAGTTGCTACTCCCGAAAAAGACACCCACTTCGGAATCACTGCGTAGGGCAGCCGCCCAAGCATCCGCCTCGTCCTCAGTCATTACTCCCGCCTTCGGTATTAGTTTCCGATATGTCTCAATGGCCGACGACCAGAAGGTCGCCCTACCTACTTCCGACAGCACATACGAGAACGACGTGACAAGTTCTAAGCCGGCCGCCCGAAGCAATCGCGGCATCTGACGCATGATTCGAGGATTCGTGACCACAGCGCTGATGAGCGCCTCGTCATAAGCCTTTCCTCTGGCGGGATCCGCATGATCGAACGTCAAGGAGGCATAGTCGCCATCGAATATGCCGACCATCCCGCCGACCTTCAGGACGCGTGCTGCCTCCTTGAGCACGGCTAACGCGTCATCGACATGACTCAGCAGCGTATGGACAACAACGGCGTCAAACGTCCCGTCGGCGACATCCAGACTGCGGGCGTTTCCTGTGCGGAACTCGGTGCGCTCAGCGATTCCCTCTTCATGCGCCAGACGCTCCGCAGCCGCGACGAGGTACGAACTAAGATCAACGCCGGTAACTCTTCCAGAGAAACTGGGGCGATGCGCGATGGCTCGGGCTGCCAGACCGGTCCCACAGCCGATGTCGAGAACCGTGTTGGCACTGTCGATATTCATGGCATCGAGATACTCCCGGAGCATCTTGGAGAATTGGGGATGCTTGCCACGGGCCTCGAATCGCACCACGAGGGCCCCGAGCATGCTGTCATCGAGCTTGTCGGTTCGTCCAAAGGGATCGACTGAGGTCACCGTATTCTCCTCTCTGCCATCCAACGGCTGGCGCATCACCCGCCTCGCGGGTGCGGGAAGGCCCGGTTGCTAACCCGGGGCTTCGCGACACCCGAATTTTGGAGCGCCAGCGGAAAAGCCGGTCGGGCTCAAGCTGTTGTTAGCCGGCCCTGACCTGGATCGTCTGAACGGTCATTATGCTTGGTCCGGCTTGCGGTTCCACATCTGCCTCTTGATTAACCACTCGCCAGAACGCTCTTTATGCAAGAGCTACGTCGCCGTCAACCGAAAGTGTGACGTCGCGCCATCGCCGTGTGCCACTGTGGATACATCAACGTCTGCAATTCCGTACACCCAATCATCCGCGATGGCAAGCACGTTACGAGAAGTGAACTTCACCTCCCAGCGTGCCGCATCGTAGTCCGCTTGTTCCCCTTTCTGGATGGCCTCCGGGCCATACTCGGAGTTTGCTCCTGGCGGCATTCGAATCGCATCCTGGGCGAAGAGCTTACCGTGTGCAGCCGAGTCGCTTGCATTGACAGCGCTTGCATAGGACTGCCACAGAGTGTTGAATACCTCATCAGCGGTGGACATGTTTGGTCCCTCCATCTTCTCGCGTACAAGTCATTATGCTGTTCGCTGGCGAGCAACTCGTTTAACGCAGCGTCGATGAACTCATGGTCCGGTGAATTGGCGCCGTGGCCTGCAACGTGTCCCCAGATTGAATGAATGCAGCGCACCTCTGGATCGTAACTAAGAGTAGCGCTTATCCTACAGGCCTCCCATCTGCCTATCTGTACCCGCGCGCCTGGAACAGGAGGGTCAGGCGTGCGGCTGGTTCGTGGTCTTGAAACTGGAGTCGACCCGAACCATCCCCCCATTCTCATTGAAGCAGAAATCGTCTTCCAACGGGTAACCTTTTTGGGTACAATGGGGGTACAAATCGGACCGGCCGGAAGAGGAATGAGGATGGACAGGATGGCCTCTTTTGGATATTGGGTGCGGCGACGGCGTAAGGCGCTCGACCTGACCCAGGCCGCGCTCGCCAGGAAGGTCGGCTGTGCACCCGTTACCGTCAAGAAGATCGAGCGTGATGAGCGCCGGCCGTCTCGTCAGATGGCCGAGCGATTAGTGGTGTGTCTCGCTATTCCGGCCGAGGAGCGCGATCGTTTCATCCAGAGTGCCCTCGGCGAGCGGCCGGTGGACCAACTCCCGCCATCCACAGAACCGCCCCGCCCTCTCCTGCGAGCGCACGGTCTCCCCACTTTTCTTGAGGTGGGCGAGCCGCCACCGGTTGGCCCCGACTCGGGTTTTGTCGGCCGCGAGGACGAACTGGCGCAACTGGAGGCGCACCTCGGGCGGGCGCTCGACGGGCAGGGCGGGGTCGTGTTCGTCACAGGAGAAGTGGGGCGAGGGAAGACAGCCCTTCTGGCCGAGTTCGCCCGCCGCGCCCAGGCGGCGCACGCCGACATCATCGCGGCCGCCGGCACGTGCAACGCGTTCATGGGGGCGGGCGACCCCTACCTCCCGTTCCGCGATGTGCTGGGCATGCTGACCGGGGACGTGGCGCCGCAGGTGGCGGCAGGCACGATCACGCGGGAGCACGCCCGTCGCTTGTGGCACCTGGTGCCGCACACTGTCCAGGCGCTGGTGGAGGAGGGACCCGATCTGCTGGACGTCTTCGTCTCCAGGGCGGCCCTCATCAGGAGGGCCGCCACCGCAGGCTCCGGCGGGACAGAGGAGCTCAGGCGGTTGAAAGAGCTGGTAGCGCGAGCCACGGGCGAGTCCGGCGGCCTCGAACAGCGCCAGCTCCTGGAGCAGTACAGGAGAGTCCTGCAGCGCGTGGCCAGCCAGCACCCGTTGCTGTTGCTGCTGGACGATCTGCAATGGGCGGATGCCGCTTCCATCAATCTCCTGTTCCATCTGGGCCGACGGTTATCCGGCAGCCGGATTCTCGTCCTGGGTGCGTACCGGCCCAGCGACATCAGCGTGGGACAGCTTTGGAGCGGCGCGGGACACGAGCAAGCGCATCCCCTGCGGCCGGTGGTCGCCGAGCTCACCCGTTACTCCGGGGACATTCAGGTCAACCTGGACCAGATCGCAGCCGAGGAGGCCCGCCGGTTTGTAGATGCCATTTTGGACCGCGAGCCGAATCGGCTGGGCGAGCAATTCCGGAAGGCCCTGCTCCGTCACACAGCCGGACACGCGCTCTTCACGGTTGAGCTGCTCCGGGACATGCAGGAACGGGGTGCCCTGATTCAGGACCCGGAGGGGCGCTGGATCGAGGGAGAGACGCTGGATTGGGAGGTGTTGCCGGCACGCGTGGAGGCGGTGATCCGGCAGCGGGTTGACCGACTGGAAGAAGAGCTGCGGGATATCCTCACTGCGGCGAGCGTGGAGGGAGAAACGTTCACCGCGCAGATCGTTGCGGCGGTTCAACACACGGAGGAGCAGCGGGTGCTACGCCGTCTCTCTCGGGACCTCCACCAGCGTCACCGCCTGGTGCGAGAGCGCGAAGAGGTAGACGCTGCCGGCCGGCGCCTGTCTCGGTACCAGTTTAACCACGTCCTATTCCAGCACTACCTGTATCAGGAACTCAGTCCGGGTGAGCGGCGTGTGCTTCATGGTGCCGTTGGGGCGGCGTTGGAGCAACTGTACGAGGGACGGACCGACGAGATCGCCGCCCAATTGGCGCGCCACTACACCGAGGCCGGCGAGGGGGCCAGGGCGGTTGATTATCTGCTTCGAGCCGGAGACTGGGCCCGGACGCTGTACGCCCATCAAGAAGCCATTGACCACTATCGATGGGCGCTGTCGTTTCTCCATCAGCAGGGTGATCCCGAACGAGCGGCGCGAACGCTGGTCAAACTGGGGCTGACGTATCAGATCGCGTTTGACTTCGAGCGGGCCCGGCAGGCGTACGACGAGGGATTCGCTCTGTGGCAGCAAGCCGGCGGGATTCGGCCGGCTACTCCCCCCTTCCCGGCGCCCCACCCTATGCGGGTGGATTGGCGCGATCCTCTGACTCTGGATCCGACCAGGGCCGGTAACTTCTGGTCGGCTGGTATCATCGGCCAGCTTTTCAGCGGGCTGGTGGAGCTGAGCCCGGAGAGCGATATCGTGCCCGACGTGGCCCAGACGTGGGAAGTCTTGGAAGGCGGCCGCAAGTACGTCTTTCACCTGCGGGATGATGTGTACTGGAGCGATGGGACGCCGGTCACGGCAGAGGATTTCGAATTCGCCTGGAAGCGAGCGCTGCGGACCTCCGGCTCGTCCCTGGCCAGCCTGCTCCTGCACGACGTCAGGGGCGTCTCGGCTTCCTATCAGGGCAGTATCACGGATCCAGATCAGGTTGGGGTGTGCGCCCTGAACGAGGCCACACTGGCGGTGGAACTGGAAGAGCCGACGGCCCATTTTCCGCACGTGCTCGCGCATCCCGCCACCTATCCGGTACCCAAACATGTCGTGGAGGCACGTGGCGAAATCTGGGCGAACCCAGAAACTATCGTCACGAACGGGCCCTTCACGCTGGAATCCTGGCAGCCAGGCGCAAGGATGGTCTTTTCGCGCAACCCGGCGTATCAAGGTCGCTTTACAGGCAACCTGCAGCGGGTGGAATTACACCTCCTTACAGACCCGGTTCGCAAGTTGGCGATGTACGAAGCGAACGAGTTGGACGTCTTCCGAGTCTGGTTTCTGCCGGCGGCAGAACTCGATCGTGCCCGGCAGCGCCACGCCGAAGAATATGTATCGGGGCCACAGATCACTACCCTCTACGTAGGATTCGACGCCAGCCGGCCGCCCTTCGCCGACCGGCGGGTGCGGCGGGCGCTCGTCCTGGCCACAGACAGGGAAATGCATGCGAACGTGGTTCACAGAGGCCACTTTGGCCCGGCAACAGGCGGGTTCGTTCCCCCGGGGATGCCCGGGCATTCGCCCGGAATCGCGCTGCCGTACGATCTCGACCGGGCACAGCAACTATTGGCGGAGGCCGGGTATCCCCGGGGTCGTGGGTTCCCCCGAGTCACCTTGCTCGTGTCCGATTTCCGAGCCCAGGAGAGCGAACATCTGGTGGCACAGTGGCGAGAACACCTCGGAGTTGAGGTCAAGCGCGAGATCATCGAGACGGCTATTTCGGGCGAGATTTTGCGAGAAGCACAGCCCTCCCTGTTTTTCAATGGATGGGCGGCCGATTATTCCGACCCTGACAGCTTCCTGAGGGTCTGTGTGCTCTCGACTCTACCGGGGTGGCGCAACGAGGCGTACGAGCAATTCGTGGCTGAGGCCAGGCGAGTGACCGATCAGGGGAAGCGGATGCACCTGTACCGGCAAGCGGACAGGATCCTGGTCGAAGAGGCGGCCATCATGCCCCTCACGTATCCACGAGTCCACCTGCTCGTGCAGCCCTGGATGAAGCGATATCCCGTATCAGCCATGAAGGCCTGGTTCTGGAAGGACGTCGTCCTCGAACAGCATTAGGCCAAAGCCGCGTACTGTGAGCTGTATCGCCGGGGTGTCGATATGTCAGATCGCCCTCGCTGTAATACGGGGATGGACGCGCTCGCGCCCCCTGCGGCCAGGGGGCGAGTTGTCCTCACCTCCTGCCTCCCTGGCGTTCATCACGAATAGAAGCAGACGGGCTCGCCACGCGAGAGCGCCGACCAGGGGGTCAGACTTCCGAAGTCTTCCGAGACTTCGGAAGTCTCCGATCAGGCGCCTCCGGCGACTCCCTGATTGTTGTTCCGGGGTGTCTGTTGCCCCCAGCGCCCGTAGTGGACCAACTCGCTCAGTGATTTGCGACCTACCTGTGGCAGCACCGCGCGCACGAACTCACGCTCCTCCGCTGTCGGTTTGAGCGCGGCCGGCACGCCCAGCGCGATCGCAACCTGGGCGTTGTGCCCGGCGGCCAGCGCCAGCAGGCGTCGCACGCAGTCCGCGTCATGAAGCGTGGCAATCCCGGTGCCCAGCCCCAGGTCGGTGGCGGCCACCATCATGTTCTGGGCGGCGCGGCCGGCGTCGAAGCCGTCCCAGAAGCGATCACCCGGCATCACCACGACGATGACCACCGGGGCCTTGGCCAGGTGCGCCGCGTAGCGGCCGCACGTGGCGAGGCCGGCGCGGGTCTGGGCCTCGCGCACGACGATGAACCGCCAGGGTTGGCGGTTTTTTGCACTTCCGGCCAGCCGGCCGGCATCGAGTACGGCCAACAACTGCTCCTCGGTCACAGGCTCATCGGCGTAGGCCCGGACGGCACGCTGGGCACGAATTGCGACGATTGTCTCCACTCGTAGACCTCCTCGGTGCTGACTATCTGCGCGGTGAAACACCTCCCCAGAACACCGGTCAAGGCGTCGCCGGGGCGTATGATCGGAGACTTCCGAGACTTCGGAAGTCTGACCCCTTAACCGGCGCTCTAGCAGTATGGAGGCCACGGACGTCCGGCAGGAACGACGACAGAAGGTGGAATCGAGAGAACGGCCGGGCCTCCCCGACCCGCTAGACTGCTCCGCGGAGGGTCTGGATGGCCCGCCGGGTCTCGTTGGAAGGACCCAGCAGCACGAGCGTGTCGCCGATGCGGAGGGGGGTGTCAGGGTTGGGGTACGGGATGAGTTCGCGCTCACGCTCGATAGCGACCGCGACGCAGGAGCCGTCGGAGGAGAGGTTTTTGAGGCCGCGGAGCATGACTTGTTCGTCAACTGTCACTTGTGCCAGGTCCAATCCCGTCGCGGCCTCGGCCAGGTCGAGGAGCACGCGCGCGACGGCCGGCTCGAAGACGGTGCTGGCCACCAGGCGGCCGCCGATGTCGGCGACGTAGACCACCCGGTCGGCCCCAGCCTGCTGATAGACCCCCTCCATGTCGCGCCGCCGGCTGACGACAACAGTCTGGATCCGGGGGTTGACCCGCTTGACTTTGAGCAGGGCCAGGAGGTTATCGGTTTCGTTCGGCAGGTTGAAGACGACCGCGCGCGCGGCGGCAATGCCGGCATCGGAGAGATCCTCGATTCGCTGGGGGTCGCCCACGCGCGCCTCGATCTCACGCCGGCGCAGTTCGCGCATCTGGAGCTCGTCTGACACCAGGACGACCGTCTCGACCCCGTTCTGGTGCAACTCGTTGTACGTGACTTCGCCAAGTCCGTCCCACCCGATGAGCACACAGTGATTTTCCATCCGATTTCTCCCTCGGAGTCCCAGCACCTCACGCCGCACCGCCGCTTCCGTCACCGTCCCGACAACCGTGCTGACGATGTAGCCGTACGTTGCCAGACCGACCAGTGCCAGACCAATGAAGAGCCATTTTCCACCCCCGGTCTTCGGTGTGATGTCGCCGAAACCGACGGTCGAGAGCACGGTGACGGTGTAGTAGAGCGCGTCGAAGGTTGAGAGATGCTCGATCTGACGTGCGAGGACCGTGCCGCCCAGGAGCAGTGTGAGTAACAGCAAGAGGGCGATCAAGATGTTGCGCATCGGCGGTCGGCTCCCAGGCTCAACGGCTCGCCTTCGCCAGGCGAGCCATCACGGGTTGGAGGCGGCGGTAGGTCTCGTCAAGAAGCTCAGGGATGGTGCGAACTTCGTTGAGCACAGTCATGTAATTGGTGTCGCCCCCCCAGCGAGGAACGACGTGCATGTGCAGATGGTCGGTCACGCCCGCCCCCGCGGCCTCGCCCAGGTTGAGTCCCATGTTGAAGCCCTGGGGGCGGGAGGTTTCGCGCAGCGCTCGCACGCTCAGGTCGAGCAAGGCCATCATCTCGTTGCGAGTGGCCTCGTCCAGATCACTCAAGTCGCCGACATGGGCGTAGGGCATGATCATGAGATGGCCGTTGTTGTAGGGGTAGCGGTTCAGGATCACGAAGGTTCGCTCGCCGCGGTAGACGATGTATTGGCCGGCATCATCGTTCGCCACGAGGGCGCGACAGAAGGGGCACCCGGTCTCTTTTTGATCCATGATGTAATCCATTCGCCAGGGAGTCCAGAGCCGTTCCATTCCCTCTCCTTGGGAGTGCTCGTTTCAGCGGGAGGCGACCGGATTGCTATGGTTAGAAGGCCGGCCCAGTCTCTCCCGCCTGATAGCCGCCGCGTCCGGACGAGCGCGGTCCGACGAACACTTCTTTTCCGTACGGGCGAGTGTGAAAAGTTGGTGCCGATGCGCCAACGCCAGCAGCCCAAAGAACAGGAGCGCGTGTGGGACGGGTCCCACAGCGGCTGCGGGGTTAGCGCAGACGGGCGAAGAGTGTCATCACCGTCAGGCCCACAAAGATCCAGGCCCAGGGGTTAAACAGAAACACGAGCCTGCCGGAGAGCACAAGAAAGGTGGCAACGACGCCAAGGTAGCCAAGCACCACACCGGCGCTGGCGGCGAGGGCCAGCGTGCGACCCCGTTTGCGGGGCGTGGCTGCCTCGACAACGCGGGTCACCAACTCGCCGGCGATCGGGCCAACGAAGATAACCCAGAAACCGAACATCGGCACGATCAAGCTGCCGATGGCACCGAGAATAGCCCCGAGAATCAGGGCAACAGTGGCTGTGGACGCCCCGATCTGGTAGATTGGGGAGCGTTGTTCGGTGACGCATTCCCGGCAGCGCAGGCCAACCGGGGTCCGCACCGCGCAGTCGGGGCACATCGGCCGGCCACAGCGGTTACAGCGCAGCATCGTCTCGCGATCGGGGTGGACCGTGCAGTAGAGCACCTCGTCGCCGGCGCGCTCGGCCAGAGCGCCCTCACGCTCGATCACCTTCTCCAGCGCTTTCCGGGCCTCGAGGTTATTCGGATCGAGTTCGAGCACCTGAGCCAGGAAGGCCTTTTTGTCCGCCAACGTGTCGGTAAGGCTGCTACGCCAGAGCCAGGCCTCGACATTGGTAGGATCGAGCTCGGTTGCACGCCGCAACAACCTGACCGCCTGCTCGGAGTCACCGGCACGCGCAGCGGCTATGCCCTCAGTGACTAGATCTCGTGCAATGGTCGTGTCGCTCATTCAAAGCTCTCGTGATTTATTCAAACGAGCTGTCAAGGTGGCATAAAAATAATCGCGGCGTCCCAGACGCACAAACCGAACCACCCGATCGCTGCGGGTCACCCGCAGGCAATCATTGCGCTCCCAAGGAAAGACATGCTGTCCGTCAATCGCAACAACTGCCGGACGGTGTGATTCGGCCCCCAATTCGACAATCGTCGCGGCCGGGACCACCAGCGCGCGGGCCAGGGTCAGGTGCGGGGCGATCGGGATGACCAATATGGCATCCATCGCGGGCGCCATGATCGGCCCCCCGACCGCGTAGGCATAGGCGGTCGAACCGGTTGGCGTCGAAACGATGATCCCGTCGGCGACGTAGTTGGTGACATGGGCGCCATCCAGGCGCAGCGTGAGGCGCAGGACATGAGGGCCATCCCCCCGCCCAAGCACCACATCGTTGAGGGCAACGGCCTCCTGGATGAGCGTGCCGTCGCGGTATTGCCTGGCTACCAGCAGGTAACGCTCCTCGATCCAGTAATCGCCCTCCAGCACGCGGGGCAGGACGGCCTCTGCCTGCGCCGGCTGGACCTCGGCGAGAAAGCCAAGGCGGCCGAAATCGACCGCCAGCAGTGGCGGTGAGCGATGATCGCTCTCTGCCGTCGCGCGGGCGGCCCGCAGGATGGTGCCATCACCACCGAGAGTGATAAGCAGATCGCAGGCGTTGACCTCGGCGGCGAGGGCGGCGCGATCCCAGGCCGACTCCAGCCACGGCTCGATGCCTCGCTCGCGGAGCCTCGTGGCCAGGACCAGTGCGAGTTCGTGCGCCGCCGGGATGTGAGGTTGATAGAGGACGCCGATGCGGCGCATCGCAGGCTCCTACTCCAGCCGCTGTCTCAGCCACCCGAGAAGTCCCTTGCGCTCGACCGGCTGTTGCTCGCCACTTTGCAGATCCTTGACCTGGACTTCGCCTCGTTCCAGCTCCGAGCCACCGATGATCAGCGCATAGCGCGCCCCCGATTGGCTGGCGGCCCGCATCTGCTTCTTGAGATTCTTGGAACCGTACTCCATCTCGGCGTGCACCCCGACCTGGCGCAACTCGCTGAGGAGGACGATGACCGCATCTTTGGTCGCCTGGTTGAAGTAGATCCCGAAGACCTGGGGCCTGGGAAGTCCCGGTGGCCTGACACCCTGAAGCTTGAGAGCAGCGATGGCCCGCTCGATTCCCGAGCCAAAGCCGACGCCGGGAGTCGGGGGGCCGCCGAGCAACTCGGCGAGGCCGTCGTAGCGCCCACCGCCGCAGAGGGCGCTCTGCGCGCCGATCCCCTCGGCGTGAATCTCGAACACCGTCTTGGAATAATAGTCGAGCCCGCGAACCAGAAGCGGGTTGAGCACGTACGGGCGGCCTACCAGATCGAGATAGTGGCGCAGGGTGGCAAAGTCCTCGCGCGACTCCGGATCGAGGTAGTCGGTGATCACCGGGGCCTCGGCGATGACCGCCAGGGCCGACGCTTCCTTGCTGTCCAACACGCGTAGCGGGTTCTGGTCCAGCCGACGCCGGTCCACCTCGTCGAGTTCACGCTCCCGAGCGCGGAGATAGGGCACCAGAATCTCGCGCACGTAGCGGCGGCGCGCTTCGGGTGAGCCGATGCTGTTGAGCTGGAAAGTCAGTCCGGTGAGCCCGAGCTCGGTGAAGTAGTCCCACAGGATGGACATGATCTCGAAGTCGGTGGCCGGGTCCGACTCACCGATGCACTCGCAGTCGAACTGGGTGTGCTGGCGGAACCGACCGGCCTGGGGCCGCTCGTAGCGGAAGATGGGACCGATGGTGTAGAGCTTGACTGGCTGCGGCCAGGAGCCCATGCCATTCTGAAGGTAGGCCCGCACGATACCGGCGGTGAACTCTGGCCGCAAGGTGATCTGCCGGCGCTCCTTCTCGTCGTCGGGACGAGGGACGAACGTGAACATCTCTTTTTCGACGATGTCCGTTCCCGTCCCCACGCCGCGGGCAAACAAATCGGTGTGTTCGTAGACCGGAACATCGATTGGCAGGTAGCCATAGCGCTCCGCCACAGTCCGAGCTGACGTGATCAGCCATTGCCAGTAGGCCTGATCGTCGGGAAGAATGTCTTGGGTGCCGGTTGGCCGCTGAAATAATTCCATGGTGGATTGAAGGTTCAAGGTTCAAGGCTGTCGCCGGGAGAACAGGCTGAAACCGGCCGCCTTGAACCGGACCAGTCATAATGCGCGCTATTATACCCCAGGGCGCCGGGCTTTGTCCACCGATCAGCGTGCCTTGGGGAGAGGACTAACAATTGTTGGGGCTATTCTGTCGCATCGGTGTGGTATAGTGAGAACAGATGTATGAATCTAGAAGGAGCTGATCGATGACACGTGAGGAATTGCTCGCCCTGTGCGAGAAGGCGCCGGCGATTGGGCAGGTCAAACACACCGAATTCGTGGACTACATCGTCGTGTTGGAGCAGGCCAGGCGCGGGTCGAATGGACAGTGGGAGAAGGTCGAGACGGCCTACATGAGCGTCGACGGCCGCGTCGCGATGGCCAATGAAGATCATCGGCGCCAGGACAAAGCCCTGAACTTTGAGGATCCAGTGGTCCTGGTCGACGACGAGGAGCAGCTCACCCTCCTCGTGGCCGTATCCAGCGAGATCTACGGGCGACGCCACGGGATCGCCACCTCCCGCAAGATCGCCGGCACCAGCGCGGAGAAGAACTTCCCGTGGGAGGTTGCCGAGACCAGTGCGATCGGACGCGCGTTGGGGGCGATGGGCTACGGAATCCTCCCCGGAAGCGGCCTGGCCAGTGCCGACGATGTCCAGCGGGCGCAGGAAGCGCCGGAGCGCGGAGACCGAGGCCGCCGTCAGCCGGCGACTAACGGTCTGGCCCGAAGCGCGGCGGAGCGCCGGACGCGGCCCGTCAGCCCATTCCAGCGCCAAAAACTGCATGAACTTTATGAAGAGCTTTTCCCCGGCCAACCGGCCGAGACGGGGTTGGACGAACTGTTCCTCGACCAGGTGGGACACAGCATCGACGAGGCGAGCTACGATGAGGGCCGCCAGGTGACGGCCTACCTGTTGCGGGAGAAGCGCGCCCCCGAAGTCGCCGCGACCAACTGACCGCGCCCTCCGACCAGACCGCCGCCCCCCAGACTCGTCTGGAGGGCGGCGGTTATTGTGTGGGCGCCGTTCCTCCACGGGAGCATCCTTCGAGCGATTTCTGTGAGAAGCTCGCCCCCACAATAAAACCGCCCTTCGCCCCAACGCTTAGGAGGACGTATGCGAGGGAAGGCCTGTCCTCCTTCTTCGCGTGAATCAGGTCTGAAGACAGCAATAGATCTACCTGACCGTTGAGCGTCTGCCGGGCAGACGCTGGAGGGTTTCCAGAACCCTGAGATCAATCGCGACCTTCCGTCCCGGGTGCTTGCTTTACCGGAACCCCTGAGCTCGCTATACTTTGCGACACAGTCCGGAGACAACGAACAACGGGCCGGAGCGCGATGAGTGCTATCCGAGCCGGCTCGTGGGTGGAGGCCGCATGCCGGATTCCAAGCGCACCGTCGAATCGCGCAAGAAAGATCACATTGATATCGTCCTCAATCAGGATGTCGGTGCGAAAGGGATCGCAACCGGTTTCGAGCGCTACGCCTTCGAGCACGTGGCACTCCCTGATCTGGATCTGGATCTGGTTGATACCAGCCTGGAGCTATGGGGGCGTCGTCTGAACGCTCCAGTGCTGATCAGTAGCATGACGGGGGGCACGGAACCGGCCCGGGTGATCAATCTGAACCTCGCGGCGGCAGCCCAATCGCTGCGAATTGCCATGGGCGTCGGCTCGCAGCGCGCAGCGATTGAGCGCGGCGACCTGGCGGCGACCTACCAGGTGCGCAAGGTGGCGCCGGACGTGCTGCTCTTTGCCAACGTCGGGGCGGTGCAGTTGAACTATGGCTACGGTCTCGACGAGATCCGCCGGGCGGTCGAGATGATCGAAGCTGATGCGCTCATCCTGCACCTCAACCCACTGCAAGAGGCCGTGCAGGCGGAAGGCGACCACAACTGGCGGGGTCTCCTGCCGAAGATCGCGAGCCTGACGCGCCAGGCCGGCGTCCCGGTGATCGCCAAGGAGGTTGGCAACGGCGTTAACGCCGCGACGGCCCAGCGCCTGGTCGAGGCCGGGGTGACGGCTATTGACGTGGCCGGTGCGGGAGGGACCAGTTGGAGCGAGGTGGAGGCCCATAGGCAACCCGACCCCCGGCGCAAGCGTATAGCTCACGTCTTCGCCGATTGGGGGCTGCCCACGGCCGTGGTGCTTCGTGAGGTGTGTGCAGCCTTGCCGCCGGCGGTCCCGGTCTTCGCCAGCGGTGGTATCCGCAGCGGCGTGGACGTCGCCAAGGCGATTGCGCTCGGCGCCACGCTCGTCGGCAGTGCGGCGCCGTTGCTCGGGCCGGCAACCGATGAGGCGAGTGCCGTACTCGACAAGTTCGGGGCCTTTATCGACGAACTCAAGATCGCCATGTTCTGTGCCGGCGCTGGGAATCTGGCCGACCTCCGGCAGGTCCCGCTCCGGCGGCGAGACAGTTGGGAGGTGGTTTTAAGATGACTGAGAATCAGCAGCAATCTGCATCCTCTCCGGAGCGCTCCGGCCGCGAGTCGGAGAGCGTCGCTGAGGCCGGCGCTCAGGTGGTCGCAACGATAGCCCGCCTCGGACTGGCCGTCGCCCAGCTTCCGGTCGCGCTCCTCCCGCCCGAGTATCGCGACGAGGTCCGCGAGAGCACGCGCGACCTGGCGCAGGCAGCAGCGTACTTCCCGCGAGCCATGTCCACGATGCTGGTCGAGTTCGCCCGCGACCTCGACCAGGCACGGGAGCGCGATGCTGCGCGCCGAGAGGACCTCGGCAGCCGGCTCCGCCACGAGGCCCGCAAGGCCCAGCGTGAGGCTCGCCGGGCCCGGCGGCAGGCCAAGGCCGCCGCACGCGAATCGACTGAGCGGGAAAGCGGCTCACCGCCTGAGGACGAGAGAAACATCAACTGACGTCAAACAGGACGTCCAAGACGCATTCGAGCAGGCCGGCATCGCTCATATGGAATAGGGTGTGTCGCGTATGCGAGCGCGTCGCGCTCACACACGCGACACTGATATGAGCGAAGCCGGCATTCGACCGTGCGGGGCGAGGCGCGCTTGCACCACCCGCGCATCGATAGGAACTCCATGAAGATCGTGATTCTTGGGGCAGGCTACGCCGGGTTGCGGGTCGCCCTTGATCTGGCCACAGCCAAGGTCCGAGACCAGATTGAGACTGAGCTGGTGTTGGTTGATCGCAACGACTACCACCAGGTCATCACCTGGCTACACCAGGTTGCGGCTGACGCTATCCCGCCTGAACGAGCTCGCGTCCCGCTGCCGGGGTTATTCCCGGCCGGGGCCCTGGCCTTTGTCCAGGCAGAGGTGCGTGCGATTCAGCCGGACCAGCGGCGGGTGCTGACCGACGCCGGACCGATAGCGTACGATCGGCTGGTGATCGCGCTCGGCTCCGACACGGTCTGGCCACTGATCCCCGGCCTGGCCGAGGCGGCCCTCCCCCTGCGGTGGTGGGATGAGGCCCGCGCACTCAAGCAGCACATCATCGAGCAGTTCGCGGCGGCGGCCCGCGCCGACTCGGCCGAGGAGCGCCGCTGCCGGATGACGGTCGTGGTGGCCGGAGGCGGCTACACCGGCACTCAGCTGGCAGGCGAGCTGACCCACTGGACGCCTGTGCTGGCCGATCAGTACAGCTTGCCTCTGACCGGGATTCGCCTGCTCCTGGTCGAGGCGCAGGAGCGACTGATGCCCGGCTGGCAGCCGAAACTCTCCCACCGGGCCAGCGCCATCTTGCGGCGCAAGGGTGTTGACGTTCGCGTGAACACCCCGGTCATACGGGTCGAGGGGCGCTTCGTCACCCTGGGCCGGCCGGGTGGTGGGGAAGAGACGATCTGTGCCGGGACGCTGGTCTGGGCGGGTGGGGTGCGCCCCCCGGCCCTGTTGGCTGAGGCCGGACTCCGCACCGACCCCGATGGCCGCGTGCCAGTAAACCGATTTCTCCAGGCCCAAGGGGAACCCGACATCTTTGTGATCGGGGACAGTGCCTTCTATCTCAACGGGGGGGAGCCCCTCGCCGCGACGGCATCGAACGCGCTTCGGCAGGGCGAGTACGTCGCCGAGGTGCTTATCGCCCAGTGCCAGGGCAAGCCCTACGAACCCTACCAGCCGACCAGACCTGGCGTGTTGGTCTCCCTCGGCGGCAACGACGGCGTGGGAGACGCATTGGGCCTGCCGCTCACCGGGCTCCCGGCCGGTCTCCTCAAGGAGGGCGTCGAACGGTGGTACTTGACCACCATAGGGGCCCTCAGACCACAGGGACGCAATGATTGAATTCACGGGTACCTGGCAGCGAGAGCGCCGGACCTGCCACCGGCGGGCCCGGCGATGATCCCACCGGATTGGCGTTTCTGTCCGCGTTGTGCCCACGCCTTCGAAGTCGCCGACGTGAGTGGTGTGATGCGACTCAGATGCCCGGCCTGCCAGTTTATCTACTTCGCCGATCCCAAAGTCGCGGCCGGGGTCCTGATCGAGCGCGACGGGCAGGTGCTGCTGGGACGGCGCCGCTGGAGTCCGGGAAAGGGGAAATGGTATCTCCCGTCTGGCTTCGTGGATTACGGCGAGAGCGTGATTCTGGCCGCCCAGCGCGAGGTGTATGAGGAGACAGGCCTCACCGTCGAGGCGACCGAACTGCTCGGCGTATGGGATTTTGAGATCGGGACCGGCGAGAAGAAGGGGACCTTGATTTTCTACCGGGGCCGCATTGTCGCCGGCACGGCGGTCGCCAGCGACGATGTGGTCGAGCTTGGTTGGTTCCCAGCCGAGATGCTCCCTGAGATGGCGTTTCCGACCCACCGCGAGATCATCTCGGTCTGGCAGCGCAGGCGTCAGCGGTCAGGAGGTTCTTGTGATTCGAGCACGGGTGATCGCGAT
The DNA here is from genome assembly GCA_027493995.1 of Ardenticatenaceae bacterium. Lineage (GTDB taxonomy): Bacteria > Chloroflexota > Anaerolineae > Ardenticatenales > Ardenticatenaceae > DOUV01. Next base: position 5,521,080 of record JAOSJS010000001.1, read on the forward strand.
TTCCGGGGAGGTAGCCACCGGCAAGACTCAGGTCGCCACAGCGCTGGCGGCGCGGCTTAAGGGCTGGCAGCGGCTCCACATCGGCCAACTCTTCCGCGATTATGCCGCCGACCAGGGCCTGAGCGTCGCCAGGGTGAGCCATCTCCCGAACGAGGTTCACCGCGCGTTCGATAAGCGCGTCAAAGAGAGAATGCGCCAGGCCAACGGCCTGATCGTGGAGGGACGCATGGCAGGCGTCCTGGCCCAGGGCATCGAGGGCGCACTGGCGGTTTTCCTCTACGCCCCGATAGGGACTCGCGTGGCCCGCTACCGGACGCGCGAGCAACTGACGAGCGACGATGACGCGCTCCACGAGATTGAGTACCGCGACGTGCGCGACCGCTCGAAACTCCGGCAGGTGTACGGGCTGCAGGACTATCGCGACCGCGAGTATTACCACTTACTGATCAACACGGGCCTCTTCGGCGCGGATGAGGTGGCGACGCTGATTATGGCCGCGGCCGAGCGCGACTTTGCGCCTGTGGAGAACGTTCAAATTTGATCTAACAGACCAGAATCAAACGAGCCGCCTCGAAAGGGCGGCTCGTTTCACTTCACGCGGGGCTCAAGAACCCACAGGCGTAACGCGGTAGCAACAACGACTATCGCCACTCGCCATGTGCTCCTGGATCACGACATTGGCGCCGAGCAGGTCGGCGAACATTCGCAAGTCCTCATGACAGAGTTGGGGACACGTCTCGGCCACGCCGATGAGCGGGCAGTGGGCCTCACGAATCAGGAACATGTTATCGTCGAGCTGCTCCCACCCCGTCATGTAGCCCGCTTGCGAGCGCAGCCTCGCCAGCTCGGCGATGCGCTCGGCGAAGGGTTTCCCCTCGAGGTGAGGCCGATACTGGGCCGCCATCAAGCGACGGCGCCGCTCGAAAAGTTGCTCGACTTTGCCGATGCCGTCGAGCTCAATCAGACCGGTCAAGAGGTCGAGAGCGAACTGGCGATACGACGCCGGGAAGAGGTCCTGGGCACGCGACGTCAGCCGGTACACGTACCCGGGCCGGCCGACACCTTGCGGGGTGGCCTTCGTGCGCCCGACCAGGCCATCGCGCTCGAGAGTCGCAAGGTGCTGACGAACCGCGGTGGGCGTAATCTGCAAACAGTCGCTCAGGTGCTCGACTGTGCACTGCCCACACTGCTTGATCTCCTGGATCAGAGCAGCGCGGGTATCATTCATCTGTTCTGAGACGATCGATCGCAGACCGCTTGCGTCTGTCATCAACTTTCCCTCGCCGCAGGAGCTGCCTCCGCCTTGGGGCAAGCTCATGCCCAGCAGGCCACCTCATCGTGCGATCTCAGGACCGGCGACGCGCAGTGAAGAGTGGAAGCCGGGTGACCGCGGACCACAAGAGCCCTTTTGTCCTTCGTCGTTCTGCCGCGGCTGTACTTGCAGTCAGCCGGGCCAGCTCCGATCTCGCTTTCGCATTATTGTACATTGTAACCAAAGCCCGTGTAAGCGCAAATCCGCAAATTAAAGAAGTTTATACTTGCTAAACTTGCGCGGGTGTGCTAGACTTCAAATGGCTTGTGGGCGCACCGCACGCTCGTCGAGGAGACAGACGATGAGCCAGGATCGGAGGCGAGGTCAGCAGGACCCCAACAACGCGACCATGAGGCGGCTGCTCAGCCGCCGCGAGGAGCGCCAGCTGGTCCAGCGTGCTCGCCGTGGCCGGCGGGCCCAAGCATGTTTAGACCGCCGCAGCGCCATGGCCCGCTCCCGGCGCAAACGGCTCGCACGATTGGTGGCCGCGGGGCGCGCCGCGGCGGACCGGATTGTGCTGGCCAACCAGGGCCTGGTTTATACGGTGGCCAACCGGTACCGTTCGTCGGGGGTTGAGCTGGATGATCTCATCCAGGAGGGGTTCATCGGCCTGTTGGAAGCGATCTACCGCTTCGAGCCCTGGCGGGGAACGCGTTTCTCGACGTATGCCACCTGGTGGATTCGCCAGGCCGTCGGGCGGGCGGTGGACCAGAAGGGGCGGCTCATCCGCCTCCCGGTCTGCCAGGAGGAACGGCGGCGGCGGATGGTGCGCACCTCGCGCGTCCTCGAGCAGCGACTCAACCGCGACCCGACCAGCAGCGAGTTGGCCGAACAGCTCGAACTGCCCGTCACCGAGGTCGAGCTGTTGCTGCGCATCTCGCAACCGCCGCTCTCGCTCGATCAACCCTACGATGACCACAGCGAGGGCGCGCCGTTGACGCTCCGCGACAGCATCGCCGATCAGGAGAGCGACAATCTCCACCAGATCGTGTCGAAGCAACAGCACGCAATAATTCGGGCGCTGTTAGAGGAGCTGCCCCCCCGCGAGGCGCGCATCCTCGAGATGCGCTTTGGGCTCCGGAACGGGGAAAGCCTGACCCTCGACGAGATCGGCCGCCGATTTGGGTTGACCCGCGAGCGGGTCCGCCAATTGCAGAACCTTGCTCTCGACCGCCTGCGTGATCCAGCGAGCCGCGAGCGACTCGAAGCCTGTTAAGCCCTACACGGCCAACAGCAGAGGCGCCGCCCATCGGGCGGCGCCTCTGCTGTTGGCGTGCGGGCCTCAATCAAAGGTCACCGGCTCTTCATCCGGGACAACCGCCCAAAAACCGAGCTCGCGGCGGGCGCGCTCCATCTCAGCCGCCGGGAGCCGGATGTACATCCCCGACGCGCTTGCCGCGACGGTGCCATCCTCGAGGATCAACTCGCCGCTGGCCTCGAAGGTCCGTGTCCGCTGGCGGGTGATGCGGCCGCGAGCGATCAGTGGATACCCGGTGGGGACGGGATGGTGGAACTTGACCTCAAATTTGGCGGTGACGGCGAAACAGTCGACTGTGCCGATGATCGCTCGCCCGAGTGTCTCATCCAGAATCGCGGTGACGATCCCCCCGTGGAGAATGCCGGGGTAGCCCTGGTACTCGTCGCCGGGCGTGACTCGGGTCAGACACTCACCCTCCGGGGTCTGGTAGAACGCCATTTTCAATCCGATTGGATTTTGGAGCCCACAGACGAAGCACATTCGGGAATTCGGTTGTTTCGTGACCATTGGCATCAGGCTGATCCGCGATCAGCAATTGGGGGGTGATCGTGGCCCGCAGAGGAGTGTTGATCGCGGCCGCCGGGGGTTTCCCGCCATCTACAGTCCTGGAGTCCTGGCGTGCCGCTCAGGAGGCCTGGTCGCCGAGTTCTTCCATCAGGGCGTTGTAGGCATCGCGTGGCATCTGCTTGACGCCGGGGAAGAAATCGCGCTGGAGCGCCCGCTTGACAGTCTTGATGGTGGCGATCGGGGCCGGATTGTCGCCGGCGTCGAGTTGGACGGCAGGGTTGATGAAGACGGCCACGGACGCTACCGGGATTTTCTCGGCCTCGTCGGGCAACTCTTTTCGGAGCCAGCGCTCGACCGCAGCCGTTTGGGCCTCGATCTCTTGATTGGGATTTCCCAGTCCCTCAGCCGTCAACCCCTGGCCGTAGAGGCGGCGCAAGCTGAACTTGCCGACCCACTTGCCATCCACGTAGCGAGCCGGACCATCGTAGCGCTTGACGGCCAGCGCAAAGAGCCCACGTGGCGAGAGCAGCAGATGCGGCACCGGGCCGAGGTAATTGTAGAGAATGTGGCGGTTGTCGAGCCCTTTGAGGGCCTCGGCCAGCGCCTCGTGAGCGCGGGGCGGCCGAACCCAGCGGTTCACGTGGTAGGTGCCGACGGTGGCGATGAGCAAGCCGACGAGCGCCACGGGCCAGGCGACGAGGGCCAGTGTCGGATTGCCGGCAGTGACGGCCGGGAGCGAGAGCACGAAGGCGACGACCAGCAGGCCAAGGCCGCCGATACTGGTCCACATCGCGATTCGCTGCTTTTGCTTGACGGTCTTCTGGTTGGTGACAATTCTCATGGCGTTCGTGATGGGGCGTTACTGGTGGGAGGCGCCATTGACGGAGCCAAGGACCAGACAGGCGTTCTGGCCACCCAGGCCAAAACTGTTGCTGAGGGTATAGCGTACACGGGCCCGGAGCGGTCCTTCCGGGACGTAGTCCAGGTCGCACTCCGGATCCTGAGTCTCGTAGTTGATGGTGGGGTGGATCGTCTGCGTCTCGATCGTCTTGACGCAGGCAATCGCCTCAAGCGCGCCCGCCGCGCCCATCCCGTGGGCGATCATGCTTTTCGTGCTGCTGATCGGGATCTCATAGGCGCGCTCGCCGAAGAGCCGCTTGATCGCTTTGGTCTCGATGGCATCCCCAATCGGCGTCCCTGGACCATGCGCATTGATGTAGTCTATGGCTTCGGGGCGGCTCCCGGCATTTTGCAGCGCCCAGCGCATCGCCCGGACCGCGCCGGCCCCTTCCGGATCGGGCTGGGCCATGTGGAAGGCATCGCTGGAGGCGGCCCCACCGAGTACGCGGCAGTAGATTCTGGCACCGCGCGCCTGCGCGAGGTCTTCACGCTCCAGGATCAGCACGCCGGCGCCTTCGCCCATCAGGAAACCATCCCGATCCCTGTCGAAGGGGCGAACCGCCCGCTCGGGATCATGGTTGCGGGTGCTCATGCCACGCATCGCGCAGAAACCAGCAAAGGTCAACTCGTTGATCAACGCTTCAGTGCCACCCGTGATGACAACATCCGCTGCCCCGCGCCGGATGAGATGGGCTGCCTCGACAATAGCCTGCGTCCCGCTGGCACAGGCTGTCGTCACGGTCCCGATATAGCCGTGAGTTCCAAAGAGCGTGCTGACATGGTGGCCAGGCATATTGGGCAGCATCGCGGGGATCGCAAAGGGATTGACGCGCTTCCAGCCACCACTCTGGAGGGCCAAGATGTTGATGTAAGCCTGTTCGAAACCGCCGATGGCCGTGCCGAACAGCACCGCGACGCGTTCGGCATCTGCGAACCCGTCGCTCAGGCCAGCGTCGGCCAACGCCTGGTGCGTCGCCGCGACTGCCAGTTGCGAGCAGCGCGCCATCCGGCGGGCCTCCTTGCGATCCATGTACTCGGACGGATCAAAATCCTTCACTTCCGCCGCAATTTGAGTGGGGAAGGGCGAGGCGTCGAAGGCTGTGACCGGGCCAACCCCAGAACGCCCGGCGAGAAGTGACTGCCAGTAGGTCGCAACGGTGTTGCCGATCGGCGTGATGGCCCCCAGGCCGGTCACGACAATCTGAGACAGGTGTATGGTTTCCATAAAATCGGACTCCATCTTCAGTGTGGGGCCGCGAGGAGGAAACACGTAACGGGAGCAAAGAGCGGCCATCACCTGTTACGTACCGCTTGCTGCCTCCGGTACAGCGGCCTCGAGCCCTGCTCGAATTGCCGCGACAATTCGTTGCTCGGCGGCCGTGCGCGCGACCCGCACGGCGTGCTTGACGGCGAAGGCAGTGGAACTGCCGTGGCCGACGATGACAACTCCATCCACTCCCAGGAGTGGAGCGCCTCCATAGCGCGCATAGTTGGTGCGTTCGCTGATGCGATCAAAGGCTCGCCTGGCCATCAACCCACCGAGCATCGAGAGTGGATCTGCCTTCAGCTCCTCGCGAATCATGGCCTTCATCATCTTACCCAGGCCCTCAGCCAGTTTGATAATGACATTACCGGTGAAGCCATCGGTGACGACGACGTCGGCCGTGCCGAGTGGGATGTCGCGCCCTTCGACGTTGCCGATGAAATTGATCGCCGGCATGGCTTTGATGAGCTGGTGCGCCGCCTGTACCACCTCGCTCCCCTTGACCTCCTCCTCGCCGTTCGAAACCAGACCGACGCGCGGGTTGGGGACACCCAGGACCCGCTCGGCATAAAGGGCCCCCATCAACGCGAATTGGGCCAGGTAGTCGGGCTTGACATCAGCATTGGCGCCAATGTCCAGAATGAAAGTGTGCCCGGTGATGACAGGAAAGACTGTCGAGAGGGCCGGTCGCTTGATTCCCTTGATTCGCCCCAGGTGCAGGATCCCGGCGGCCAGCATCCCCCCCGTGTTCCCCATACTGACAAAAGCATCGGCGCGGCCCTCTTTGAGCAGCTTCATTCCTACGACCATGGAACTGTCCGGCTTGCTCCGCACCGCGTTGGCCGGGGCTTCCGTCATCTCGATGGCCTGCGACGCCGGGACGATCTCGATCGCCAAGCCGGATGTATCGTGCCGGGTCAATTCAGTTTCGATGAGGTCAGGCTTGCCGACCAGAAGGAGCGCGACGCCGTACTCACGAGCACCCCGGAGGGCCCCTTCGACATCGGGAGCCGGATAGCGGTCTGAGCCCATGGCGTCCACAGCAATCTTCATTGAGGTCGATCCCTCTAGAGGGGAAAAGGTTGGCGGCTCGCCGCCAGGTCCAACCGCCAATTCGGATTGGACGCCAGAAATTATAACCCTGTTGCGGCCGTTTCGTTGCGGCCCACCTGCGTCTTACTCGACGAACCGTCCGACGATGGGGAAGCGAGCGAACACCCAATCACCGTGCGGTGCCTTGCTGATCGAGGTGGAGTGATCGAGCCCGGCGTAGTGGAGGTTTTGATGCATCCCCCCCCGCCACAGGGAGCTGGCACTGACATCGTAGACTAACCCGTTGTACGCGACCCAAACGGGCCGCCCGCGCTCCCCATTGTTGCGCCGAAGCTGGAGTTCGCTCAAGGCGGGCAGATCAGCGATCGAGGCGGGATCAGGCATGGTGGGTTTCAGGTTGTGGGGTTTCAGGTTAAAGAAGAGCTTGCACACGCAACTTTCAACCTTCAACCTCCAACCTTTCAACCTTCAACAGGAATGGAAGCGCGACGGCGGCGCAGGAGGAGGGCCGGCACCAGCCGGAGTTCCTCCACGCCCAATGCCAGCCCGACGACCACGTAGGTTGCCGCGCCGATCACGGCTCCGCCGATACCGACGATGAGTACGTTGGCGTCACTCTGCCAGGCGGTCCACCCCCAGACGGCCACCCCCATGAAGGCCGCCGCGACGACAACCTGCGCTATCGTCCGCAGCGTCGCGCGCATCTCGAGCCCGTGCAGCCGGCCGCGCAGCAGCCAGAGCCCCACCAGGACCTCGGCGGCGACGGCCAACGAGTTGGCCAGCGCCAGGCCCCCGTGGCGCAGCGGCCCCAACAGGGTGACCGCCAACCCCACGTTCAGCACCATGGCGCCGGCGGCGACGTAGAGTGGCGTCCTGGTATCCTTCTGGGCATAGAAGGTCCGCGCCACCACCTCCAGAAGGCTGTGGGCGATCAGACCGAAAGCATAGAACTCGAGCGCGAAGAAGACTGCATCGGTGGAACGGCTTCCAAAGGCACCCCCCTGAAACATCAGCGCGATCAGCGGTCGTCCCAGGACGATCAGTCCGACCGCCGCAGGGATCGTCAGGGCCAAGATCGCCCGCAACATCTCCATCATCGTGCGGCGCAGCGCGACCAGCTCGTGCCGGCCCGCCAGTTCGGCGAGCGTGGGGAAGACCGCCGTTGCAATGGCCGTTGCGAAGATCGTTTCGGGCAACTGCATCAGTCCCCACGCGAAGGTCAGGGCCGAGAGGCTGCCCTCGTCCAGCCGGGAGGCCAGGTTGCCCTGCACCAGCAGATTCACCTTGATCACCCCCAAGGCGAGCACACGCGGGCCCATCAGCCGGAGCACCTGCTGCAGGCCGGGATCGCGCAGGTCGAGCCGAGGACGCAGGCGGGCCTGATGGTGGATCAGCGCCGGGGTGTGCGAGAGCAGATGCAGCGCGGCCCCAAACACCACGCCCCACGCCAGCCCGTAGACGGCCCGGTCAGGGGGGAAGTGGCGAGCGAAAACGCGCGCTCCCACGATGATCCCAACGTTGTAGAACATCGGCGCGAAGGCTGGGGAGAAGAAGTGCTGGCGGGCGTTGAGAACTCCCATCAACGTGCCACTGGCGCTGAAGATAACGGTCGAAATCAGGATCACGCGCATCAGCGCGGCCGAGAGGGCGGCCTGCTCGGGCGTGAAACCCGGCGCAATGAGGTGCGCCATGAGCGGGCCGGCCACCAGCGCAACCACGGCGGCGAATGCAGCGGTCGCCAGCAAGATGACGGTGAGCACATTGCTCGAGAGCTGCCAGGCGCGTTCCTGGCCGGCCTCATCGAGCGCCAGGTAGTCTGCCAGGACGGGGATAAACGCGGTGGCGAGGGCGCCTCCCGCGATGAGAGTAAAGAGGAGATCCGGCAGGTTGAAGGCCGCGTAGTAGGCGTCCAGCGACGCGCCCGTCCCAAAGGTCTGGGCGATGATCCGATCCCGCAGCAGTGCCACCGCCTTGCTGACGACATAGCCGGCCATCACAATCGCGGCCGCGCGGGCCACGCGGCCGCGGTAGCTCACTGCTAGCAAAATGATCGCCTCGGTCGCCGCACACGGAGCAGGGAGCAAGTGGCAGGTAGCATGACTGCTTCTTCACCGCTTTTCCATTGCAGTTGGCACTGCAGGGGCAATTTTGCCACCTCCTCTTTGCGACCGGCTCCCTCTCACTGAAGTGCGGCGAGCGCGTCCGCGGCTGCGGTGAAGTTCTTGTTGTAGCGCAGTGCTTGCTGGTAATCACGCCGCGCAGAGTCGAGGTTGCCCAGGGCCTGCTGCGCCCGGCCGCGCCAGTAGAAGCTCTCTTCGAGATCGCCGGTCGTGTGGAGGTTGGCCGTGGCCAGGTCGATCACGTCCTGATAGCGGCCAACGGCATAGTAGGCCTGGAAGGGGCCAAACTGGTACCAGAGCATGCGCCAGGGGAGCTTCAGGCTTCGTGCCTGGTCGAAGGCCTCGGCGGCTTTCTCCATCTCGCCCAGACCAACAAAGCTAGAGCCGAGGTTGAACCAGGCGTAGCGGTTGTTCTGATCAGCGGCGACCTCGGCCTGGGCTATGTGCAGGGCGTGAGTGTACATGGCCTGCGAGTCGCCGAGCTCGCCCAGAATCGCCTGCGCCACCGGGGCCCGCTCGGGCGGATAGCTCAGCACGAAGGTGCGATTGAAGACTTGCCACAGGCGGTCAAACTCCGCCGCCTTCACATGCCGGTTTGGGCCCTCGTAGGAGTCGTTGAAGATCAACTCGCCGGTGGCATCGTCGTAGCCGATGAACAAGAGATAGTGGCCCATCTCGTCTTTGGGCTCAGGGATGAACCAGCTCTCGACGATGACGGGAAACTGGTTGCTCACCAGCCTCTTGAGCAGGTCGAGGTCGCCCCCGACACTGGCGAAGCTCTCAAAGCCGATGGAACGGGCGTAGGCGACGAGCTCATCGGGACTGACATTCTTGTCATCCGGGTCCGGCTTCAGAAAAGGCGCCGTCTGGAACTGGGTTTCAGTCCGGCCGAAGAAGCTGAGCTGCATCCCAATCGTCACCGGGCCGCAGTTGTTCCACCTCTGGTACTCGTGATGCACCCCTTGAAGAACCGTGACCGGAAGCGCCGGCGCCACGGCCACGGCCGGACTGGGCGCGGCCACCGGCGCGGGTTCCTGCATTGCGCGAGCCACTGCCCCGACCGCGGGATTCCGCGGCGCGTCTGCCTCACGGGCAGCGGAACGAACGTTGGCCGCGCCGGTCGACGACGTGACCGGCGCCGGTGCAACGGTTGGCGCGGCCGCCTTCAGGGCCACCTCGATGAGTGGCGGCGCCGATTCGCGCCGGGCGGTCGGGGTCGGCACATAGGCCGGGTGCGGCTGCCGCCTCTTGATCTGGGTCTCGACGTAGCGCGGGAGATATTGAACGCGCGCCGGAAGATGATCTTTGAACAGGAAGAGCGCCGGGATTGTCACCGTGGCGCCGAGGACCAGGGCAAACAGTGCCGCCGAGAAGAACGAATAGGTCCACCCTCCATTCGGGGGCAAGGGACGCCGAGAATAGTCCTTCGGACTGTGAAATTTCCGTGAGCGAACGACGAAATGCACGAGACTCTCCTCATCCAGACTCGGGCCGGCCAAGGCGTCGGACTTCGGAAGTCTGGTGGGGATCGTGGGTGCCCAACGCGCGCTCCCATGGTGGTGATCGGGGCGGGGAGCGGTTGCCTCCAAGAGTTCGGAACGCTTCGCTCCCACTCCCCGTGGGATGACTTGACCGGCGCTCTAGCGCCGGCCCTATGATACTCGGTTTGGATGGTGATTGGAAATGGTGCGGGTACACGACGGGCAGAGGACGAATGTGGCTCTATACGGGCAGGGTCTCGAACGGTGAATCCTTCACAGTGGAGGCGCGCACGCCGCGCGCCACCTTCCAGTACACCATCAGCCGCGAGCCGTTCACCGAGCCGGTGGTGATTGTCTCCTACAACGACCCGCAGGGCAACCACCGCTTCGTCATTCCGCCATCGGCCATGAACCTGAGCCACCCCGCGGACGATCTGATAGCGTACAGCGGTGAGATGTTGCAGGATCCAGGGGTGGAGATTGTGACGACGGAGCCGGTGGACCACGAGGCACTTTGGACCGCGAAGGACGCGAAAGGGCACGAAAGTCGCGATAGCCTTTCGCGCATTTCGCGGGATTTCGCGGGTGTCGCGGTCCAAAACACCCTCAACCTCGTCGTCAACAACCCCTCCGGGGTCACTCTGACCGACGCGCACCGCTTCCTGGAATTCGTCAACATCAGCGGCACCGTCGCCTCGGAGGTGCCGCTGACGGTGACGCTGCCGGCCGGTCCCACCCTGGACGCTCCTGACGCCACATCACTGGCGCCCATCGAGGGGTGCCGCTGACGGTGACGCTGCCGGCCGGTCCCACCGTCCAACCTGTCACCTTCAACCTGTCAACCTTCAACCCGCCCTATACCCCGGCCGAAGACCACATCGTCATGGCCTTCCTGACCGACTACCAGGGCAACCTCCTGGACACCGCCGGCCGGCCCCTCTCCAGCTTCCAGGAAGACCCCAGACCCGCCTTCGCCATGGCTGCGGCCGACGCCACGTGCGACTTCGGCCCGGCAGCGCAGGGAACGCTGCTCAAACGTAGCTTCGGCGTTGCCAACACCGGCCAACTCGACCCGTGCGAAACGGCGGGCAGGCGACAGCCGGCGCGCAGACGGTGGCGCTGTACGATGGCAACCCGGCGGGCAGCGGGACGGTGATCGGGGCAGGCGGCCGCGCGCCCCTGGCGGGGGCGCCACCGACACGGTGACCCTCACAGAGATACGCCCCGGCGAGGGCTACTGGATCTACGCCACCCAGGCCATCAGCCTGACCTACCCCTCTGCCCTCGCTTCTTCCTTGCAGGGCGAGGAGCCGGGGGTGAGGGTCGAAGACCCACCGGCGCGCGCCACCGCGCTCTACGGCGGGGTCAGCGCCACGCCATCCTTCACCGTCGTCTACGGCGACCTACGCGTCAACGGCCAGCTGGCCCCGCCCGGCACGCGGGTCGAGGCGGTCACCCCGCGCGGCGAGGTGGCGGGCTGCTTCGTGGTGGAGACGGCCGGACGGTACGGCTTCATGCACGTCTACGGCGAGGACGGCGGTACGCCGCCGCTGCCCGGCTTCCGCGCGGGCGAGCCGCTGCGCCTGCGGGTCAACGGCGTGGAGGCCACGCCGGAGCCGGCGCCGGCCTGGCAGGACGACCACGAGCCGCACCGGGTGGACCTCCGGGCCACCGTGCCGCTGCGGCTGTACCTGCCGCTCGTCGTCAAGTGACAGGGGGTCGCGTGGGGGGCCTGGGAGCGCGGGCGTCTCGCCCGCCTGGGGCGGGCGGGACGCCCGCGCTCCCGGCGATACACTCCCCAAGAGGTGTATCGGCTTGTAGTGCGCGCTTCAGCGCGCTAAAGCGCGTACTACAAGCCGGGTGGCGCTTCTTCGGATCGCGAACTCTAAATGGCCTGCCTGCACCTCGTAAGTCCTGTCGAGTGAAAAGAGGCCGGGCACTGTGACGGTGCCCGGCCTCGAGACAGAGAGAAGAACCGGCACGCTATTCCGGCCGGTCAGCAAACTCGGCCAGGGTGCGGTAGGTGCTCTGGAGGCTATCCGCGGTGGCTCGATTCAAGGGGGAGAGTTTCAGTGTGGGAGAATGGGAGCCTTCCACAATGCGTCCTCATTCTCGGCGATGTAAGCTTCGATTTCTTGCGGGTGGTCGTAGTAGTAACTCAGGGCCGCATAGACCTGGGCCAATGTCAGGACGGGATACGTGCCTGCAATCTGCTCAGGCGTCTCACCGAGGCGGAAGCGTTCCACGATGGTGTGCACACTGATGCCCGTCCCGGGTACAACGGGTTCTCCGCCACGGACACCTTCCATCCGGATAATGTGGGGATGCTCAGTCGATAATTGTCCCCTTTGACTCTCCTGGAGGACCTGTTTGAGTGTTTGCAATTCGTCCTTCAGCCCATGCAGTTCCTGGTAGATCTGCTCGCTGGTAACAGATTTGCCCATAGCGTTCTTTCCTGTTCGTCCTGCTTGCCAGGCAATAAACCATCCACCTGGTACTGTAACCCAGCCTGAGGCTCTTGACAAGCACCTTCGTGCATGCCTGTCCATCACGGGAGACGACCGATGCCATCCACGCCTGACTCCAGTCGAAGCCGTGAAATGCCCGCAGGCCGCCTGTCCAGCCTGCTGGCCGCCTGTCTTGGGCTTGGCGCCCTCCTGCTGGTGCTCTTGCCCGCCCCACGGGCGAGCCAGGCCCGGCCGGCTGGCACCTGCCCGCCGGTCCAGACCACCCTGAACTACACCATCGTCTACGGGGCGGTGACTGTGGGCGGGGCGGCCGCGCCCGCGGGCGCGGTGGTCGAAGCGCGCACCCCGCGCGGCGAGACGGTCGGCTGCTTTGAAGTGATCGAGGCGGGCGCGTACGGCGCCATGTTCGTCTACGGCGAGGATACGTCGGTCAGCCCGCCGATCCCCGGGATGCGCAAGGACGAGGTGGTTGTCTTTCTGGTGGACGGTGCAGCGGCTGTTGCCGACCCGGCGCTGCCCTGGGCCGACGACAAGAGCGCCCACCCGGTCAACCTGGCCGCCAGCGCCCCCGCCACACCAACGGACACCCCACCGCCCACAGCGACGCACACACCGACGAACACCTCGACGCCGACGGCCACCAGCACGGCCACACCGACGCCGACGGCGACCTACACATCGACACCGACCGACACGCCGACGGCCACGCCCACACCCACCGCCACCCCCACGCCGACGGCCACGCCTCGCCCCTGCGCCGGCGACGTGGACGGCAGCGGGCGCGTCGATGTGGCCGACCTGCAGTTGCTGGCCGCTTCCTTCCGCCGGCCCACCTACGACCTGGTGGGCGGCGATGGAGTGGTCACCCTGCTGGATGTGATGGTGGCGGCGGCGCAGTACGATCAGAGCTGCCCGTGAGCACGTGGTTGCCGGCAATATTTCCGCTTCACCGGCTGCGGCGCTGAAGGACAACCACGATAACGCGCGATCCCTACTGTTGGGGTCGTTTGTGGAGGGGTCTACGGTGCTGAGGTGGTGATCAAACGCTGAGTCTCGGCGAGAACAGCTTGGAGGTCAGGCGGGGTGGCCGGCACGACGTTCGATTCACTGCCTTCGTGCTTGTGGTGGGGGAAGGTGGGTAAGTCGGGAAAGTGAGGTGTGTTGTTGTAGCGGAAGACAAAAGCGTCGTCCAAGTACTGGTAGTGATAGACATACATGTAGCGGTCTGGGGCCTGCTCAACGTTGACGAACTCTCGAAAGTGCAGGCAGGAGCCAAGGAAGTAGATCTCGCCGCGGATGAAGCCGATATATGTACTTCGTTTGTCATAGGTAATGCTGGAGGAGTGGACAATACTGGCGCCAGCGAGGAGCGTGTCTATCTGCCGGAAGTAGTCTTCGATCAATTGAGTCGGACTCCCTGCAGGGCCTGCCGACGTGCTTCGAGAAGCTGATAGGTCTTGATCTCACCGGCCCATTCGATATGGTCCAGGCTCTCGGAGACTTGGCCGGCGTTAAAGCGGCGCTCAAACTCCTCGGAGGTCAGACCGTACCGTTCCTCGAAGACATGCAAGCGCTGGCGGGTCCGTTCCAAACCCAGTTCCAGCATGCGTAATTCTGATCGAATCGCTGATTCAATCAGGGGCTTGAGCTCCACTGGCGTATCGGTTGTGATCGTTACCTGTCGAATCATAGATGCTCTCCTCACATCCTTCGTGAGAAAAGGAAGTCGTTTACATTGGAGTCGCGTGCGCGGATCAGGTGCGACGCACTTTCCGAAGTGCGTCGCACCTCCGCCCCAGCTCCAGTACACCGATAAGAGCGAAGGAAACAAGCAAGGCCTTCTGTCGTGACGGGCAATTCATCACGGCAACCTTGCGATGTCAGGCTGACGTTGCAAAGCAGTGGCAAGAAGTCTAGCACGCCCGGTTGCCGAACGCAAGCCCCGTTCAAGCGCCTGCTTCTGTTCGTGCCCACTGTTTTTCCCATTCTCGTCCTAACAGAAAAGGTAGATGTCCTTATCGGGATGGTCACCCTGCTGGATGTGATGGTGGTGGCGGCGCAGTACGACCAGGTGTGCCCATAAGCGTAGGGGCGGCACCACTTCGGGCGGATTGGATGTTGGGCCGCCCGGCGGCCGGATTCTTCTCCTATTGACTCCTGGACAAAAGGAGCGTATATGGAGTTTCGTGGGCGATCGGCTGTTGAGGGAGAGGCGGCCCACCTGGCAGCGGGGAGCGGGGAAGAATGGCGCCGGAATGGTCCCGTCTCAGTTCCTGCTCCGGCTCCGGCGCGGCTGGCCGGAAAGTGGGGCCACATCGCATGCGGCGACAAGGCAAGAAACTGGTGCTCGTCCTCTTGTTGCTGTTCGCGTTCGGGCCCTTTGGCCGGACGCCGGCGTGGGGGCAGCAGGCCGTCGAGACGGGGCCGGGGAAGCCGGAGCAGGCTGTCGAGCGAGTCATCGTTCAACTCGCCGCGCCGCCTGTCCTGGCGTACCGCCTCGCAACGGTTTCCGGCCAGGCTGGCCGAGGGTCGGGAGTGCCGGGGGCGCGGGAAGCGCAGTCTCTCCTGGCGTATGGACAACGGCTGGAGGAGGAACAGCAGCAGGTCGTTGCGCGCCTACGCGAGAAGGGCCTGCTGGTGGAGAGCACGTGGCACTACACTCAGCTCTTCAACGGCTTTGTTGCGCTGGTGCCCGCTGCGCGGATCAAAGAGCTGGTCGCTGTGCCCGGCGTTCGGGCGCTCTTCCCTGACCAACGGGTCCACGCTACGCTGGCGGATAGTGTTCCCCTGATCGGGGCGCCGGCGGTGTGGGCGATGACCGATCCCTCGGGCCGGGCGGTGCGCGGGCAGGGTGTGCGCGTGGCGATCATCGACACCGGGGTCGATTACACTCACCCCGATTTGGGTGGCTGCTTCGGACCAGCCTGCAAGGTGATCGGCGGGTACGATTTTGTCAACAAGGACCTCGATCCGCGCGACGACAACGGGCACGGGACCCACGTGGCGGGCATCATCGCAGCCAGCGGCACGGTCACCGGCGTCGCTCCCGAGGCCAGCCTCTACGCCTTGAAGGTGCTCGACTCGCAGGGATCCGGCTGGACCAGCGATATTATAGCGGCGCTGCAGTGGGCGGTGGACCCGGACGGAGATCCGGCGACCGATGACGGCGCGCAGGTGGTCAATCTCAGCCTCGGTGGTCCCGGAGGCCCCGATGATGCCGTCAGCCAGGCGGTGGATGCAGCGGTGGATGCGGGTGTGGTGGTCGCCGTGGCGGCCGGGAATACGGGCGACCAGGGGTTCTTCACCATTGGCTCGCCGGGTACGGCGCGCAAGGCTATTACTGTGGGGGCGAGCGCGAAGAATGATACGCTGGCCTCGTTCAGTTCCAATGGACCGGTCTCGCAGGGCTGGCTGCTCAAACCAGACCTCCTCGCGCCGGGTGTGAGTATTCAATCCACGATCCCGGGGGTTTCCTACGCTCACTACAGTGGCACCAGCATGGCCACTCCGCACATTGCTGGCGGTGCGGCCCTCCTCCGCCAACTCCACCCCGATTGGTCCCCGCTGCATGTCAAGGCGGTGTTGATGAACACCGCTCTGGACCTGGGGTTGAACGTTCTCTCCCAGGGCACGGGGAGGGTGCAACTGGCAGCGGCGGCGTCGCCCTGGGCGGTGGCCGACCCAGGCAGTCTGAGCCTGGGCCTCGATGTTCTGGCGGAGGCGACCTGGACGGGGACAGCAAGGTTCACGCTGACTAACTCGGGGGGCAACGCTGCTCTCTACAGTTTGAGCGTGGGATCGGGCTTGCCGGCGGGTGTCAACGGTACGCTCTCGGCCGGAAGTCTCACGCTGGCGCCGGGGGCGTCAGCCCCGGTGACCCTCACAGTGGAGGTGGATAACGGCGTTCTGACGCCTCCCGGTTCGCCGACGTTTACGGTCGCCGGGAAGGTCCTGGTGCAACTGGAGGGCAACACCCTGCCGGTTCCCTTCGGCTTCGGGGTTCAGCAGGGGGCTGACGCGTACGAGCCGGATGATGGCTACAGCCAGGCTCGGCCCATTGTCCCCGATAGCACGCCCCAGACCCACAACTTCCACGTTGCCTGGGATGAAGATTGGGTCTCCTTCACGGCCACGCAGGGGACCACCTACGTCGTCGAGACCGGGAATCTGGGGCCAGACTGTGATACTGTCCTCCGCCTCATCGCCGGGGACGGGACCACGGAACTTGCCTACGATGACGACAGTGGGGTTGGCGTCGCCTCGCTGATTACCTGGACCGCTCCGGCCGATGGAACCTACTTTGTTCGTGCTCATCAGTTCAATGGGAGCGTCTTCGGAGACAACACCTACTTTGACTTGTGGATCAACACGGTTCAGATTCATGCCGATGGCTATGAGCCGGACAACGCCTATGATCGGGCGACATCGATGCCCGCGGACGGTATGCATCAGACCCACAACTTCCACACGGCCGGGGATGAAGACTGGGTTTCCTTCACTGCCGCGGCAGGGAGCCGGTACACCATCGAAACCGGGAACCTGGGGCTCAGCTGTGACACGATCCTCCAGTTGTACGATACTGATGGCACCACCGAACTGGTCTACGACGACGACGGATCTGATGAGCCGCTGGCCTCTCGGATCACGTGGACCGCTCCGGCCAGCGGCGTCTACTTTGCCCGCGTGCACGACTTCAGCCCGAGCGGCTACGGCGACAGCACAGGCTATGATCTCTGGCTCACCGTTTGCAGCCTGCCGGAAGATCTGAACGGCAGCGGAGTGGTGGATCTGGCAGACCTCCAGGCGATCACGAACCGCTGGGATGAAACGAGCGCCACTCCGGGCTGGGATCCTCGCTTCGACCTTGACGGGAACCAGAAGGTAGACATGATCGACGTAATGGGGGTGGCCAAGGCGTGGGGGCGTAGCTGCCCATAGGAGCGAGCGCCAGTCCACCGGTGGGCATGAGGCACCGGTCACTCGAGGGGGTGGCCGGCGCCTCTGCTTCTCGTGCCCGGTGCCGGTTGATGGTATCGCTCGAGCAACTCCCGCATGACCGTTGATCCGCCCCATCACTCTCAGCTCCTGCCTTCCATGGCTGCAGCCCGGGCGGCGGCGCAGTGGCCGCGGGTCGCTCGAGCATCGGTCAAGGCCTCAGACGTCCGAAGTCTGGTGGGGATCGTGCTGGCCCACGACGCGCTCCGACGGGGGTGATCGAGGCGCGCCTCGGCCACAAACAAGACGTCGGAAGTCTTTTCCCTCCCCCACCGGGATTACTTGACCGGTGCTCGAGGGTCTCCGAACGATTGAGGCGCGGATGGGCGCCATGGTATACTCGGCCCGCTCGTGGGCTTGCTCATGATGCGCTGCCGTTAGCTTTGTTCCTTGGCGTGTGAGTCGGGGGCGCGTTCCAGGAGAAACGAAGGCAATATGAGAGGGATCTTCCAGGTCGCCGGCGCGGTCTTGCTGCTGGCGATTGTGATCGTACCCATCCCCGCAGTGTTGGCCGACCCGTCCGGATTGCTTGCCCCGGCCCCGGGAACGCTGCCGCAAGCTGCAGGGCCTGCCGCCGTGACGAGCCCGGGGAGCGGGGCGGGTCTCTATGTGCAGTTCGATAGCGAGTACAGCGGGATTACCCAGGCAAATGGGTACCCGGTGATCGGCGGCCACCAGCGCTACCAGTGGAAGGACGTCAACCCATCTGAGGGCGTCTACAACTTCACCGCCATCGGCCGGTGGATCAGTGGTATGGCCCGCGTTGGGAAAGTCGCCGGGATCGAGTGGACGATCTACAACGGGCGCGGGACGGAGAGCACCAGCGGCATCCAGGTCCCCGACTGGGTGCTGACCAGGTACCCCGGCATCAAGGTCCGCAACACCTGCTACCCCTCGCCGCAATGGTACATGCTCGACTACCGCGTGCCGGGCCTCCTGACGGAGTATCGCAACCTGATCAATGCGTTTGCCGACTACCTGAACAACACCGGTAACTTCGACGATCCCAACGTCAAGTTGGCGGCCAACGTAGCCTGGATCGGCATCGGGGTTGGGGCGTACGGGGAGATCCAGCCGGTGCCCGACGGCGGCGGCAACAGCAGCATCGGGTACAACGCCTGGGACGATGCTTTCTACCGGGGTACCAGCCCCTGTACTGCCACTGACAAGCACATGCCCGACCGGTCAGGAAGCAATGAGGCCGGGTTGGCGACGACGGACTGGCTGGACATGTGGGTCAAACCGGTCACCGACGCTTATCATGACGCCTTCTACAGCCCCGCGCGTCCAAACCTGAGCCACATCCGGCTCTATCAGGCCAGTGTGGCGCCGACCTACCGCTGGGCCTGGGAGCGCCAGGTGGTCGCGCAGTACTCATCCCTGAAAGATCCGCCTGTGGGGCTCAAGCACGCGGGCCTTCTGGTCGATCACGGCTTCGCGGTCCGCTATTCGACCAATGAGGGCGAGGGCGACTACTCCTACGACCCGATGATCAAGTATGCGGAGACGCCCAACGTGCCGACGGGCTGGGAGAGCTACAACATCTGGCTCCGCAACGACGCCGAGTTGTACTGGGGCACGCTGGCAACGCTCGACAAACACGCCGACCTGCTCCTGTACGATCGATACATGCTGGATACGCCGGGGGAACGCGCGATCTTGGGATGGGCAACCCGCTATCTGGGGGTCAGCAAGAGTACGACGCCGAGCGTCTGGGTGGCACTGCGCGACACGGGGCTCTGTTCCACTGCGGGCTGCGCGCCCGACCACTACCCGGAGCTGGGGAACCACAGCTTCTGGCTCTATCAGGACGACACCGTCGCCGGTGGCCGGACGCGGGCGGTGACCTACCGCACCCAGGAAGAACTGAAGAGCTGGCCCAACGGCGCGCCGAACCCGGAGGTGGAAACGGAGTACGGCGGCCTGACGATCTACAAGGAGAAAGAAGGCTGGATCGCGCGCCGCACCGATCAGGCGACGGGCAACCCCTCCATGTTCTTCAAGATCGATGATGGCTACCTTGTCCCCGGCACCGCGACCCCGGTCACGGTCACCGTCACCTACTTCGATGGTGGCGCCGACCGCTGGCAGTTGCGCTACGATGATGCCGGCCGCACTGTCGGCGGCAAAGTGGCGCGGCCGGCCGGGAGCGGCGACCTGTTCGTGCACAAAGCCAACACCAACCACTGGCAGCGCGCCCAGTTCGTCATCACGGACGGGCGCTGGGCCGGGGGCCTGGCCGGGAGCAGCGACTTCCTGATCGATGGGATGAGCGACGGCGACGAGGTCATCCACATGGTGGATGTGGTCAGGGACCCTTCAGGGCCACCATCGCTGCCCTGTCCTGGCGACGTGGATGGCAGCGGACTGGTCGATGCCACCGACATCCAGCTCCTCGCGGATGCCTTCCGCCAGCCCACCTACGACCTCACCGGCGACGGGGTTGTGACCCTCGCCGATGTGATGCTGGCCGCCTCCCAATTCGGGAAGGCGCTGTGCCCGTGAGCGAGCGCGGGTTGTGGATGGAATCGGGGCGGTGGAGTGACGAGAAACGCGAGCGCGATGTGCGGACGACGACATAGGCCGCGCGGGTGCAGCCGAAGATGGCCGGCGCGCCCGCTGTTAGCCCGGCGGTGGCCTGTCCCGGCCGAGCCGGGGAAACCGCGGCTGGGGGCCTGCGGCCGGGCGGGCCCCTCCGGGCACGCTGGGGGGCGGATTCAGGTGGAACGGGGCAACCGCGCGCCCGACGAACCTGAACGCGCGGTCACACGGTGCCCGGCACTCGTCTCGGCGACGCCTTGACCGGCACGCTAGCGATCAGGGGCGGTCTGATCTCCTGTCAATGTATGGAGCAAGAGCGCAGCATGTTTGTGGCCAGGATCCAACGCAAGCGCGGCGCGGTACTCGGCCACTGCTTTATCGCGCTGTCCCATGAATTCGAGTGCGTCGCCGAGTGCGCTGTGGTACTCGGCGACCATCGGTGCCAACGCGACGGCACGGCGTAGTTCGACCAGCGCCGCGCCCCCGTCGCCACTCATCAGATGCGCCACGCCGGCCAGGTGGTGGGCTTCGGCGCTGTCGGGAGCGAGCAGGGTCACCTGTTGAGCCAGGCGGCCAACGGTCTCGAAGTCGTGATTGCTCGCGGCGAGGCGGGCCAGCGCCAGGAGTGGGTCCGGGGCGGCCGGGGCGACCGCCCTGGCCCGTTCGAAATACTTGCGCGCGCGCCCTGGGTCACCACGTGCCAGAACCAATTCGCCGGCGGCGACCAGCGGCGCAGGATTCGCCGGCTGCGCCGCACTGGCCTCCAGTAGCAGTGCCTCAGCCTCGGGCGTCCGATTCATCGCCGCCAACAGGCGGGCCAGTTCAATAAAGGGGACGCTGTCACTCGAGCGGTAGACGAAAGGGAGCAACGCCCGGTAGGCCGCCTCCGCTTCCTCTAGATGGCCCTGGCTCCAGGCAAGCCGTGCCCGTGCCAGCGGGACGGCCAGGGGTGGCTCCGCTGGCGGGGGCAGTGCCAGCCCGCGTTGGAAAGCCTCCGCGGATTGCGCCGTCTGGCCGAGCGCCCAGTAGACCTCACCCAGTGCGAGCCAACTGCCGCCGGCCTCCGGTGCTACCGCCACAGCGGTCTGGCTGAATTGAAGCGCCTGCCCCAGATTCCCGGCGAGAAGTGTTCGCTGGGCCTGATTGGCGAAGTAGGAACCGGCCCTCGCTGCCTGCCAGTCGGCCAGTGCGCCGGTCTCATCACCCAGGCGGGCACGCATTCGGCCGCGCCAAAAATGCGCCAGGCGGTCGCTCGGATCGCGCGCCAGCAACTGGTCGAAGGCGCCAATGGCCGCCTCCGGGTCGCCGGCACTCAGCAGGAGGCCGGTCCAGCGCGCCGGGCCGGTCAATCCAGGAGCCAGGGCTGCGGCCCGGCTCAAGAACGCATGTGCTGTTCGCATCTCTGCCGCGGAGACAGGCCTCCCGCCCGAGCGCACCAGCAGGGCGAGTGCCGAGCGCGCGCCGACATTCTGAAAGAGTGCCGGCAACGTTGCGTAGAGCAGGAGTGCGAGCGCGAGCAGCGACCCGGCCAGGCTGGCGAAGCGGTGGTGCTTCACCCAGGCCTGAACCGGCGTGAGACGCAGTTTGATGTACCGGTCCTTCGCAGTGTCCATCACGGAGTATCGAAGCGTACCGAACTCAGAAAACGAGCACGGGGCCTCCAGGCCGAGTCCGGCAGCCGTGCACTCTCAGGTTTCGAGCAATGCGAATCATCACCCGTTGGAGGGACGTTTCCTCCACGGCATGGACGGATCAACCCGACTCGCTATAAGAGCGAGGCAGCAAGGTGGCGAACCGAGCGAGCGGCGGCGTGGGTGATGGGCGGCCCGTGTCCGAAGGCTGCGATCTCGAAGTCGTGGGCCGCGAGCCGGGCGATGGAGGCGCGAGCCGCCGCCCTATCGGGAGTGAAGAGCGCCAGGGGCGGCACGAGCCGACCGGCAAGATGTAAGACCGTATCGCCGGTGAGAACCACACCGGCGGTGCCATCGAGAAAGGCGCACTGGTCGGGCGTGTGGCCCGGCGTGTGGATGACCCGCCAGCCGGGTGCAAAGGGTAACTCGTCGCCATCCTCAAAGGTCCCGCTGGGCTCTACGGGGCGATACGGGAGCACGCGGCGGTAGAAAGCGGCGATGCGAGCGCCGAGCGCGCCGGGGAAGGCATCCGGGCTCAAACCCTCGCGGAGCGTTCGCTCGCCCGCCGTATGGACCCAGACGGCCGCTCCGGTTGCCAACGCGAGCGCGTCGAGGGCCCCGACGTGATCGGGGTGGGTGTGCGTGATGACGATGAAGCGCAGCAGCTCGCCCGGGCCCATCAACGCGCGGGCATGGCGCAAGAGAGCGCCAGCGTGAAACGGCAAGCCGGTATCGACCAGCATCCATCCATCGCGCAGGCGCACGAAGTAGCAGTTGATGAAGGCCGGAAGCGCCAACCAGTAGACATTGGCGGTAAGGGCACGTGGCACAGCCATGAAAGCACCTTTCGAGGCAGGGACGGTGGTGGTGGTGAATGTCGGTAGGTTTCACGTTGAAGGTTCGCCAGTGCGGTCGGGCGCCTCGTGACCTGCACCTTGCGGAGACGCCCCCGGGGGAAACGCCCGGTGTAGAGACGGCCCGGTGGGGCGTCAGGCGCGGAGGGGCGGAGACGGCCCACCGGGCCGTCTCTACCAACCGGCGACCGGTATCCGGTGCCAGCGGGTTTCTTCAGGCGTATCTTCGAGGGCGATGCCGAGTTCGGCCAGCTCGTCGCGGAGTCTATCGGCCAGGGCCCACTGCTTGGCTTTACGCAATTCGGAGCGGACAGCCACTACCAGTTCGATCAGGGGCTCGAGGGATTCTTCCTTCTGCGCCCCTCCCGGCGTAGCCTCGCGGCGATCTTCCAGCCAGATGGCCAGCGCCGCCAACATCTCGCGCACCATTCGTTCCACCTGAGGGTGGGCACTCTCGGCGTCGCGGGCCCGGCGGGTGGACTCCACCAGCCCGTGCAGGTAGCCGACGGCCGAGGCGGGATAGTCCGCTTCATCAAGCGCCCGGCGAAAGGCCTGGCGGGTCTCCTCGGCGAGCGCGAGGAGCTCGGCGGCCGGGTCGGCCGGTGGGGCCGGTGGGGCCGGTGGTGGTTCAGCGATGGAGGCCGTCGCCGAGCGCAGCAAATCGAAGCTGAAGCTCTCGCCGCTGGCGAAGACGTGAGTCGTATCTCCCCGTTGGATCGTCACCGTCCCGGCCCCGATTACCTCGCCGCGTTGCTCGCGAGGCAGCAGGATGCAGGCGGTGTACTCATCAATCCCCAGCACGGTGGTCGAGGGGGGGAGGACCGCGGCGAGTGGCCGAAAGCGCGGCTCGCCGATAAAGGCACGCATCGTGTCGTGCGTCCCGCCGCTGGTGTTGTTCCAGTGGGGCACAATCGCCAGGTCGAGGCCATAGCGCCCCAACAGGTCGAGCCCCTCCGTCCAGTGAGGATCCTCGCCGACCTTGTAGATCTCGTAGACCGGGATCGTGTAGCGCCCCATGGCCAGGGTAGCGGCGCTCGCCAACACCAGGTGCGAGCCAGCTGCGAGCTTGCCGGCCATTGTCTCAAAGATGGGGGTATTGCGCCAGTTGCGCACAGCGTAGGTGGGGCTGCCCGGCCCCGAGAAAATGTAATTAGCCCACCGTAGGGTCCGCATGGCCTGCTCCATCGTCAGCGGCGTCGCATTGGCGGCGCTGGGAAACGAGGCCACCGCCAGGTCCAGATCGAAGTGCTCGCGGAAGTAATCCACTGCCCTGGCGGCAATCGCGCTCACGTTGAGCTCGAAGCCGGCCGGCGTGTCAATGAACACAGGGCGAACAGGCCCTTCGATGCGGTCCATCACCCGACGATGGACGCTTGCCATTCCGGGCGTCATCTCGCCCGATCCTATCAACGTCAGTGTCCCTGCCGTATCGTTCAGATGATGCATCTTTCCTATTTCCCTCCCCTCGAGCTATTCACACCCATCCTCTCCAATTGTACTGACAGCGTTCACAAGATTCAACCAGCCCGCGGCGGGTTGTCCCAACCGGCCCTCTGCGCTACACTCCCGCGACATTCATTCATCGTTCATCATTCCAGAGCTGGGGCGCCTATGCCGGCCGACGCCAACGCCATCCTCGACACGCTGATGCACGCCAACCGCCTCAAGCAGTTGCCACGCACGGGGTGGCAACTGCGCGGAGTCGAGCGGCCAGAGAGCATCGCCGACCATGCCTTCGGTGTCGCGTTCGTGGCTATGCTTCTGGCCGACATGAATCCTACCGGGGTGGACCGCGAGCGCGTCCTGCGGATGGCCCTGCTCCACGACCTGGCCGAGAGCCTGGTGACCGACCTGCCGGCCACCCTCTCCCGGTTTCTGGCGCCTGAGACCAAGCATGCGGCCGAGCGCGCCGCGCTGGTGGAGATCCTTGCGGCCCTGCCGGCGCCGGATGCGTACCCGGCGCTCTGGGAGGAGTACACAGCCGGCCAGAGCCCGGCGGCGCGCCTGGTGCGCGATGCCGACAAGCTGGAGATGATGCTCCAGGCGTTCGTCTACGAGCAGCGTGGCCAGCGCAACCTGGACGACTTCTGGGCCAGTTTCTCGGAGCGCACCTTCGACTCGCCGCTGGCCGCCCAGCTCTTCGCGGCGCTGCGAGCACGGCGCGAGGTACTGTTCGGTTGAAGGTTGAAGGGTGGGGGTGGGGGTTGACTGTACTGAAAAGGGCCTTGCCGAATGGCGTGGTGGGGCAAGGTGGGCAATAATGCCGCCGAAGTATAAGGCTTGTGGGGGGTAGTGCCCATATTCAGCCCGTTTCTTCGCTCGAAGTGGAGCGATGCCTCGGTTGATTCCGCCACTTTCGAGTTGTTTCAGAGGAGTAGAGAGGACCTGCCGGAGCGTCTGTACAGGTTGAAGGTTGGAATACGGTGCGTTGGGGCCGGGGCGGAGGTGCGACGCACTTCCGAAGTGCGTCGCACCTGATCCGCGCATGCGACTCCAATGTGAGCGATCTTTTTTAAGCTATAACCGCCCAAACTTTGAAGGGGGATGCCGTCATGTCTACCCTCGATCTTCCGCCCGGGCCGCTGGTTTCAACCGGGTGGTTGGCCGATCATTTGGATGATCCACGTGTCCGCGTTGTGGACATTCGAGGGAAGGTCTTGCCACCAGAAGAGCCCAAGCCGCACTATTTTCCCAAGCGCGAGGAATACGAGGTTGGCCACATTCCGGGCGCCGTCTTCGTGGATTGGACGGCCGATATCATCGACCCGGATGATCCGGTGCCGGTGCAAGTGGCACCGCCGGAGCGCTACGCCGCCCTCATGAGCGCGCTGGGCATCGGCGACGACACTGTCGTGGTGGCCTACGACGACTACTACTCGGCCTTCGCCGGGCGCCTGCTCTGGACGCTGCGCTACTACGGCCACGACGTGGCGCGTGTGCTCGACGGCGGCTGGCCGAAGTGGGTGGCCGAAGGACGGCCGCTCTCGTGTGAGATCCCGACGTACCCGCCCGCGACCTTCACGCCCCGGCCGCGTCCAGAGTTGCGCCGCACGGCCGACGAGGTGCTGGCGGCACTTCAGCGGGGCGGGGTGGTGATCGACGCGCGCCAGCCGGCCGAATATGAGGGGGAACTCTCACGGGCGACGCGCGGAGGGCACATTCCTGGCGCCCGCAATCTCTACTACCGCCGCCTGGCCAGTGGCGAGTACAACACCTTCGCGTCGCCGGAGGCGCTGCGGGCCGTTCTGGCTGGGACGGGCCTCGACCCGAACGTCCCGCCAGGGGAGGTCGTGGCTTACTGCAACGGGGGCGTATCCGCGACCGTGATCATGCTCGGGCTGGAGTTGGCGGGGCTGCCCGGTACCGTGATTTACGACGGTTCGTGGAACGAGTGGGGCAACGACCCGAACCGGCCCCTTGTCACCGGTCCCGAGCCCTGAACTCGGCCTTCGATGCTGGAGAAATCAACAGCGCCCAGAGGAAACTCTGGGCGCTGCGCCATTGCCGGTTACTCCCGGAGCATGGTCCCGACGGAGGGCCACTACCCGAGCAGATCTTGCACCACGGCACGCTCCTCGAGCAGTTCGTTGGTTGTGACCTGGAGCTTCTGCCGCCCGAAGTCGTCGAATTCGAGCCCGTTGACCACCTCGTGGCGACCGTTCGCACAGCGGACGGGGTAGGAGAAGATCAAATTCTCGGGGATGCCGTACTCACCAAACTGGGAGGGGACCGCCATGCTCACCCAGTTGTCGGGCTCGGTCCCGAAGGCCCAGGTGCGGACATGGTCAATCGCGGCGTTCGCGGCGCTCGCGGCGCTGGACTGGCCCCGCGCCTCGATGACGGCAGCGCCACGTGTCTGGACCAGAGGGATGAAGGCCTCGCGAATCCAGGCCCGGTCGTCGATGATCTCCGGCGCGGGCCGGCCATTGATCGTGGCGTGGCGCACATCGGGGTACTGGGTGTTCGAGTGGTTGCCCCAGATTGTGACCCGCTTGACATCCGTCACCGGGACGCCGGCCTTCCTGGCCACCTGGTTGACCGCACGGTTGTGGTCGAGCCGGGTCATGGCGGTGAAACGCTCGCGCGGAACGTCGGGAGCGTTGTTCAGAGCGATCAGGCAGTTGGTGTTAGCCGGGTTCCCGACCACCAGGATGTGGACGTCGTCCGCGGCGTGACTGTTGATGGCCTTGCCTTGGGTCGTAAAGATCGGGCCGTTGTCGCGGATCAGATCTTTGCGTTCCATCCCCTTGCTGCGGGGCTTGGAACCGACCAGGAGCCCCCAGTTGGTTCCTGTGAAGGCGACGCTGGGATCGTCTGTCAGGACCATGTCCTGCAGCAGCGGAAAGGCGCAATCCTCAAGCTCCATCGCCACGCCTTCGAGGGCTCGCATGACGGGTGGAATCTCGAGCATCTGCAGGATAACCGGCTGATCGGGGCCAAACGCATCCCCGGCGGCCAGGCGAAAGACGAGGGCGTAGCCGATGTTACCGGCTGCGCCGGTCACAGTGATGCGAAGCGGAGCTTTCATCGTTGAACCTCCAAGAAACAATGGCCTCGGCGCGGAGAGCGCCAGGAGGACCCGAAGTGGTGACTGCGGCGGTTGTCGTCGAAGCTATCATAAGAGAAAGCGGCCGGATGGGCAACTGCTTCTCGTTTGGAACCGCTCTAACGTCGGGAGG
The DNA here is from genome assembly GCA_027493995.1 of Ardenticatenaceae bacterium. Taxonomy (GTDB): domain Bacteria; phylum Chloroflexota; class Anaerolineae; order Ardenticatenales; family Ardenticatenaceae; genus DOUV01. The sequence goes on from JAOSJS010000001.1 coordinate 5,548,143, forward strand.
AGGCGGTGCGACGCACCTGCCATTTTGCGCGGCGGGGTCGCTGTGAGCGGCAGAGTCTCGCGGGCGGGGGCTTCGGAGGTGGCGAGGTGCGTCGCACTTCTATGCGCTCGTCATGGGACGAATCAGCGCCGGCTTGGCGTGTTCACACTGCTCGGGTATAACTGATAGAACAAGTTGTACGGTGGTTGGCATAGCGGCCAATGGCCGCCTATGGTTTTCCACCACCCTCACGCTGGTCTGCGGTCCGGCTGCGCAGGTTGTCAGTGAAACCGCGGAGGTCCTGCAACTCGTTGGCCAGTATCGGGGATCGACCAGTGTGAAGAAAGGAGTCTTCATGTCTGCTGAACTGCCTGCTGGTGTGCCGCACCCCGGTCAGCCCGCCCCAGATTTCGCGCTCCCGAGCGACAGCGGGGAGATCGTCCGCCTGAGCGATCTGCGCGGCAAGCGCGTGATTCTCTATTTCTACCCCAAAGCCATGACCTCCGGCTGCACGGTCCAGGCCTGCGCCTTTCGCGACGCCATGCCGCAGATTGAGGCCAAGGGCGCGGTGGTTCTGGGGGTCAGCCCTGATCCGGTGAAGGATTTGGTGAAGTTTAAGCAGAAGGAGAACCTCAACTTCCCGTTGCTCTCCGATGAGGACCATGCGGTCGCCGAGCGCTACGGTGTGTGGGGCGAGAATTCTATGTACGGGCGAACGTACATGGGGATCAATCGCTCCCAGTTCATCATCGATGAGACCGGGACGATCGTCGATGTGGACTATAAGGTGGCTCCTAAAGAGAGCGCTCCCGAAGCCCTGGAAGCTCTCGGCTAACCTTCGGCCGCCGGCGACGAGAGTGCCTGGCTAGCGCAGCCGGGGCTCTGTGTGAGAGGGGCGTGATTCGCAGCACCATCCTTCTCGGCCTCGTCGCCGGCGGCGCCGGGATCGCCCTGTTCAATCGGGCGCCCGTCTGTCGCTTCTCACTCGCGGAGTCGCCGCTATGAATTTCACGATGCCGCCAGAACCCACGCTTGCGACGATTCCCCACCTGGTCCGCCGCTGGATTCTCTTCTTCGCCGGACTGGCCCTGTTTGGTCTCGGCATCGCCATCATGGTACGCAGCGAGATGGGACTGGGCCCCTGGGATGTCTTCCACCAGGGTATCTCTCGACACACCGGTCTGAAGATTGGGACTGTTGGCATCTTGACCGGAGTGCTGGTGTTGCTCGGCTGGATCCCGCTCCACCAGCAGCTCGGTCTGGGGACCCTGCTGAACATTCTCCTGATTGGCCTCGTCACCAACGCGGCGCTCGCGCGGCTCGCCACGCCCCACCTGCTTGTCACGCGCGTGCTCTGGATGATCGCGGGGATCGTCACCAGCGGCGTGGGGAGCGGCATGTACCTCAGCGCGTGCTTCGGTGCCGGCCCGCGCGATGGTCTGATGCTTGGATTGCACGAGCGGACCGGCCACAGCATCCGCGGGATGCGAACCGCACTCGAGGTCACCGTTCTGGTGGTCGGCTGGATGCTGGGGGGGACGGTCGGCGTGGGCACGTTGGCCTTCGCCTTCAGTATCGGGCCGATCGTGCAACCGATGCTGCGTTACTTCGGAGGCTCTGGGGGAAATGCTGAGCGTGGCAGCGCCCAGGCGGAGCGGAAAGCGGCGTGACTCGTCGAGCTACCCGAGCGTCAGAACACGCCCGCCGGTGCCCAACTCCCAGCCCTCGATCGTGCCCAAGAGAACCTCATTCATGAAGCGGTCAACCCGGCCGTGGAGGCGGCGGCTCTCGGCTTCATCCCCCGGGCGGGGGAACGCGGGCAGGGCAAGGGCCATGTCGGTGAACTGGCTGCGGAAGTAGAGAAAGGCCTCGACCACCTGGAGCATGGCCAGGCCCGCTTTCGCGATCTCGGCACCATAGCGGCGCCCGATGGCCCGGCTCTCTTGCAGGAAACGCTCGTCCTCGTTCTGCCGGGTGAGGTATTGGAGCATCAATCCCAACAGTCGTTGTCCCAGGTGGCGCACCGCCTCGCGATGCTCGGCCGGGAACGAATCACGCCAGGCCTGGCTCATGTCAGTTGTGGTCGATGGGGTGATCTGCCCCTTGGGGGCCGGCTCAGCTCTCTCGGGCAGTTGCTGCCCCCTGAGATACTGTTCGACCGCGCCGCGGGTAAAGCGACGGTGGCCGCCACTCGTGCGAGTGGATTCAATTTCGCCCTGGTCGCTCCAACGCCGGAGAGTCGAGGGATGCACCCCTAGCAACGCACTGGCCTCACTGAGCGAGAGCCACTCTTCCTGCGTCACATGTGCCTCCTAAATCTGGGCAAACTTGTGTACCGATTGTAGCATCCAGGGTTGCGCCGCGCAAGTCCCCTCACAAGGACGGACAGGACTTCGCAAAAGTCGGGCGTTCGAGGTGCGTCGCACCTGTGATCCTGGGTTGTTGGGCGCGAGAAGCCGCGGGGTCCTCCAGATCGACACATCTGAGGGAGTCAGGTGCGTCGCACCTATGTTGGGCGCGAGAAGCCGCCGGGTCCTCCAGATCGACACACCTGAAGGAGTCAGGTGCGTCACACCTGGACAGGGGCGACATAAGTCCACAGACGGGGTGGAGAATTCGGGGCTCGATACCGGGCTATCGTTCAATTCGTCCTCTAAATCTGTCGTGGTTCCGCGTGCCCCCCGCTTGGCGGGTCCGCCGGGAATTGCCGCGCCGGGCGCGGGAATCAGGGCTGCCGGCGCCGAAGGGCAAACCCGCCGGTGCTGAGCGCGAGGCCAGCCAGGGCAAGCAGCGCGAGCGCGACGCCAGGTAGCTGGAGGGTACTCCCTCCGGTGGTCGGCATCACCTGGGGCGCGCCGCCGGTTCGGAACTGGACCACCTGCACGACCGGCGGCGAGAGGGGAGAGTGGTCGTTGTTCACAAGCTCGACTGTCAGTTGGTGCTCACCGGGCGGGACATTGGAGAAGGTATAGGGCTCCGGGTGCTCCCAGACTACGAGGGGTTGAAGGTCGAACATGAAATGAACGTGACCCTCGCCCGGTCGATTGGCCTCGGGACGTTTCCCGGCCTCCGCAAGCGGCACCGTCGATGGGACGAGCTTGATGCCACTGGTCTCGAAGTTGACCGCCACATCGGTTCCGTTGATCAGCTCACCGTTCTTGGGAGCCACCAGGATGAGTTGGGGGCCCTGCGCAGCAACGGGCACGACTGGGCCGAGGACGAGCAAGGCCAAGAGGGTGAAAGTGGATAGCCGGCACATTCGGACCTCCTTTATCTCGGTTGGCTGGCGGATCTCACTTTCTATAAAAGTGGCCCGTAGAGGCCACTTTTACACAAATATGAAATCCCGTTGGCGAAATCGCTTCCCGGGCGGACGAAGGGCTCGTAGTGCGCGCTTGAGCGCGCTATTGCCCTTTTCCACATGAATCTGACACACCGGGCGTCTGCCCGGAGCAACCGCCCGGCCGCCCAGGAATGAATTCCAGGGCTGATAGCCACAGTCGGCTGAAGCCGACTGGATGAGAGACGTTCGCGCACAATTGCAATCGTTCTTAAGTCGCTCTTGCGCTGTTCCAATCGACGCTGACACACCGCGTGCCCGCAGGGGCCCGCCCGGTCGCAGGCCCCCAGCCGCGATTTCCCTGGCCTGGCCGGCCAGGACAGGCAATCGCCCGGCTCCTCGCCCGGCTCCGGACAGCGATGGTCAGGTGAAATTGGAAACTGGCAAAAGCGCGCACTCCAACCCGGCGCCGGCGACGTGTACCAATTCGCCACCAGTTGCCCCTGTGCCTGCGGCCCGCGCCGGGAAATGAAAATTGGCGCCGCGCCACGGCGAACAGCGCGGCGGGCTATTTTCAGGAGAGGATCATATGAACACATCATCCTCGGTTGGGATGCCTGGCAGGATGCAGCCGTTCTCGTCCCACCGTCGGGCGCGGCGGCGATGGCGGACCTTTGCCCGCCGAGGCCGCGTTAGCTCTCGGCGGGTGGGGATATCTCGACGGCCGTATTCCAGCCACTGTAGATCACCGTCAGAACTGTATTGGTCCCGCGTGTTACCTGGCGCAGTTCGCGCGGAATGTGCGTCACCGGATCGGCCTGCAAGGTCACGTCGGCATGGCGGTCTGCAGCGTACCAGTGCAGCAGAGCCGTGTTCCCGCCGCTGCCAATCTCCGCATCCGAGACTGAACCGGCATGGGGGAGGAAGGCTTGCACCTGCGCCCACACGCCTTCCTCTTCCGTTTTCGCGACCCACGGATTATCCGGTTGGCGCTCCCACGACCGGTTGCCGATCGTGATCCGCTCGATCGCTTGCGTGCCTTCGGCGCTCTCGTAGGTCGTGATAATATGGAGGCGCGGCTCACGGCGCCCATCGCCAAGATCAAAGAGTATGCTTGCCACCGAACGGGTTCTATCCCCATAGTTGATGGCCACGTCGAACCGGCCCGTTCGCACCGCGGCCTCGGCCTGAGCCACCTGCTGGAGAATCACTGTCGCCGAACTCGGTTGGACGGTCGCTCTCAACTGTGCGATCGTTGGCGAGAGTTGCGGTGCCGTCGGCGAAGGAGTTGGCGACGGGCGCGCTGTCGCTGTTGACCTGGGCGTATCGGTCGGTGCCGGAGTGCTCGTGCGGGTTGGGACGGGCGTGGCCGAGGGCGGCGCGGGGAGGACGGCTGGAGATTGCCTTGGGATGGTGATCGTCTGTCCGACTTCAAGAGCCTCAGGCCGCACACCCGGATTGAGGCGGAAGAGGACCTCGACATCGACGCCCAGGCGCTTGGCGATTCGAGCCAAGGTGTCGCCAGGCTGGATGATGTAGGGCTCCCCTTCCTGAGTGAGGGTCGGCGCGGGTGTTGCTGAGGGCCCACCAGGTGTGCTGACAGTCGAGGCGCTTGCCGGCGGAACGGGCGTCGCGGTTGGCATCGACGACGCGCTACGGGTAGAGTAAGGACTCTCACTCGCAGGCAGGGTCGTGTTGGGCGGAGACGCCGCAGCGGCGACGCGCGACGCCGGCGATGGTGATTGCTTTTCCACCTCCGCGCTGTTTGTCCCGACAGGAACCTGCCGCCCCCTCTCGCTGGCGGGCAACGAACTGTGGGCTCCGAGCTGCCCTGTGTAGACTCCCACCACCATGCCCAAGACCAGGATGACGGCAGAGGCTACAATGCGTTTCACTGCATTCTCCTCTCGCCTGGCACAGGTTCTGGCTTGGATGCCCGGCTCGATGTCGGCAGTCCTGACGCAAGCCTCACCCATTATAGCTGAGAACCATCATTGTCAACTATTTGCCGAGCTCGACTTTCTCTGAATCACGGCCACGCGCTCACGCGCGATGCGATTCCCTCCCGGCCGTTCGGGATTTCGGATCGGTCAAAGAATGACTTCCCGGTGTTCGAGGGGCTCACAGAAACGCCGGGGACCTGTCCTGAAACGAGCCGTCGGAGGTGGGGCGCAGGCGCGCCACACCTTCCGAGATGCGGCGCGCCTTATGATCAGGGCTGAAAGCAACCGCTGGAGAACTTGGCAAATGGCGCTGGCTCCCTCATACTGATGAGAGACAGTCGACCTTCCGGCGTCGTCACATCTGGAGCGGTAACAGATCCGGGGACAGCCCGGCCGAGCGTTGAGGCAGCCCGGCTGCTGTAGCGGCACCCGGCCACGGCTGCGGAGGAATGGATACGATGAGTCGTCCCGATCTCGAGCGCTGGGAAGCGCGCTACGCCGATAGCAGCCGGCCTGACTGGCCGCCCGACCTGTGGGTGACGGCGCGGGCCGCTGAACTCCCGGCGGGCCGGGCGCTGGACGTAGCCTGCGGCCGGGGGCGCCACACGCTCTGGTTGGCAGCGCAGGGGCACACTGTTCTGGGCGTTGACGGCAGCGTCACAGCCCTGCGGGGCGCACGCGCGGAGGCGCAGCGCCGCGGGCTGGGGTCGCGGGTTCTCTTTGTTCAGGCCGACCTGGACTGGCCCTGCCTGGCACCGGCGACCTTCGACTTGATCGTGGTGGTTCGTTTCCTCGCGCGAGGCCTGGTCCCCACGTTGGAAGCGCTGCTCCGGCCGGGCGGGACTCTCCTCTACGCGACCTACACCCACAAGCGCCTGGCGTCACATCCCGACTTCAACCCAACCTTTCTCCTCGCCCCGGGCGAGCTTCCAACCCTGTTCCCACGGTTGACCATTCTGGAGGCGGAGGAACCCGACGAATGGGCATACCTGCGAGCACAGCGCCGGGCAACGTCATCCGCGCGCTTCTGATCCACCTCCGGCTCCATTTCCAGCTTCTCCTCGCGCCAATCTTCTTGTGGGGCTACGTGCTGGCCGGAGGCGGCCCGACTGTCAAGGGACTGGCCGTCTTTGTTGCGTTCCATATCTTCGGCTACGCCGGAGGCACCGCGCTCAATTCCTACTACGACCGAGACGCGGGGCCGATTGGTGGCCTGGTGGCACCGCCTCCGGTCGTGCCGGCCCTCCTCCCCTTCAGTCTCGCCTGGCAACTCCTGGGCTTCAGCGTCGTCCTGGCGTTGAACATCCGAGCAGCGCTGATCTACGCGACGATGTTCTGGCTCTCGCTGGGCTACTCGCACCCGGCCACCCGCTGGAAGCGCCGCACGTGGGCGGCGCTCCTGATCGTGGCGGTGGGACAGGGATATCTGGCCTTTGGGGCCGGTTGGTTGACGGCCCAGCCGGCCGGGACGGGACTGGCCAGCCCGCTCGCCTGGCTCGGTGCCAGTTCTGCGGCACTGCTGGTGACGGGCTTCTACCCAATCTCGCAGATCTACCAGGTGGAAGAGGATCGCCGCCGCGGCGACCAGACCCTGGCCGTGCGCTTCGGAGTCCGGCCCGCGCTGGTTGGGGCCGGCGCGCTCTCGATCGTGGGCTTGTTGGGATTGGTGAGCGCGGCGGCCTGGCGGTTCGGTCCGGCCGATGCCGTCCTCCTGCTGCTGGGATACATCGGCTTCGGTCTCTGGCTGTTTCGCCCGATGAGAAGGCTCGTCACCGGCCAGCTCGCGATGCTGGATCAGTACCGGCTGGTCATGCGGGCCGCCCTCCTGAACGCCGCCGGTCTCTGGCTCTACCTGGCGGTGCGCCTCGCTCTCAACACGTGAGCCGCCGGTTGGACTTCCCCCCTGGCGACCAGATGAGACTGCCAGCCATGTGCTCGACCGTGGGCCATCGCCCTGTACGCCTGTCACGAGTGCGCGCAACACTATGCAAACCCTTGACGAATCCCTGCGCAAGAGTTATCATTCCCCGACCCTCGACGAAGATTCGACCCCCGTCGCTCCGATCGATGGATTGGCTCATGATGGAACGGAGGTGAAGGTGGGAGTGCGAAGCACCCCCACCTTCACCTCAAACCCTGCAAGAGCCGATGGATTGACCGGGGCGACGGCGATGTTTGCGCTCCGCCTGGCGCCGAGCGGGCGTCGGGGAATACAGGAGTTGGCGTGGCCGAACCGGACCTGGAAGCCTACTCAGATGTGCCCATCTTCAACACCAAAGCGGTCGTGCGAGAAACGGGCGTGCCCGCCGCCACTCTGCGCGCCTGGGAGCGCCGGTACGGCATCCCCGAGCCGGATCGAACCGCCAGCAATTACCGTTTGTACTCGGAGCGCGACATCGCCCTGATCCGGTGGTTGCGGGAGCGCGTCGAGAGCGGGTTGACAATCAGCCAGGCGATCGAGCTCTTCCGGCACATCTCGCGAGGCGAAGAGCCACTGAGCGTTGTGCCTGGCGAGCACCGCCGGACGGTCGAACTCGAGCAGCCCCTGGAGTGGGGCTCGCTGGCGCAGCGCCTCCTGGATGCCTTCCTCGCCTTTGACGAGCAGAGGGCGGAGTTGGTGGTGGGCGAAGCCTTCGCGATCTACCCGGTTGAAGACGTCATCACTCACCTCATCCAACCGGTTATGGTCGAGGTCGGCGAGCGGTGGCAGCGGGACGAATTGCCGATTCCGGTCGAGCACTTCGCGACGGCCTTTCTCGTTCGAAAAGTCATGAGCCTGATCAACACACAGCCCGTAAACATCGATGCGCCGTTGGTGATCGCCGGGTGCGCGCCGAGCGAACACCACGAGTTGGGCATTCTCCTGTTTACGCTATTCTTGAGACGGCAGGGGTTGCGGCTTCTCTACCTCGGCCAAAATGTACCGCTGATCGACCTGCAGGACGCGCTCGAGACCCTGCAACCGGCCATGCTGGCCCTCTCGGCGGCCACGTTAGAAGCGGCCGGCCAACTCGTCCCGGTGGGGGAGATGGTCGCGGCGCTGCCGGAGCCCCGGCCACTCTTTGCGTTTGGCGGTCAGGCCTTCGAACGCCACGCCGGTATCGTCGCGCGCATTCCGGGGCTGTACATCGAAGGCGCCGCGCCCGAGGCTGCCCGGCAGACGCTCCTCCACATCCGCCATCGCGCGACCCGCCCTTGATTCCCCGGTAAGGGCACCCATGGCGACGATCGTTATTGGTGCCGGTACGGCGCTCTTCGGGGCCGTCGCGCTTGACCTGGCCCGCGCCGGTGTCTACCATGTGCGGGGTAGTGTCGGCGGTGACTTTCGAGCGCTACACGCGCCGGACCCACGGCCTCGTCGGCGGCTTCCCCCAGACGAGCCTGGGGACGGCCCTCGGCCCGCGCCTTCCGGTCGAGGGTCTGTGGATGGTCGGCGACTCGATTTTCCCGGGCCAGAGCACCGCGGGCGTCACCCTCGGAGCCCTGCGCGTCGTGGACTCGATCTTGCAGGAAACGCCCCATCGTGGGATTGCCTCATACCATCAGTTGCCGAACGGCATCGGCGGCATTCTGAAGGAGGTCCACCCGGATGGACACGTTTCTCGCCACCTGCCTGTTGGGGCAGGAGATTGACGTCTTCTGCGGCCGCGACGCCGCCTTCAGTGGGACGGCCAGGCGCGTGGTAGACGGCATCTTGCTGCTCGAGAAAGGCGGCTCAAAGACATACATCGCCATCGACAAGATCATCTCGGTCTGCCCGAGCGCGCAGCGCCAGGAAGGGCGGCCCGGCTAACAGCAGGACAGCCAGCGCGCCGTGCGGAGCCGGGCAGCGGCGCGCCAGAAACGGAGTGTCGTGCTCCCCGATTCTCTCAGCCGCCTCGACTACGGGGCGAAGAGTCACCGCGTCCGCGATTTGCTGGAAGAGAACTACGGCCGGCCGGAGGCAGCCGCCGGCGGGCGCGAGCCGATTGATGCCCTGGTTCGGGCGATCATCGGCCAGAACACCTCGCACCCCAACCAGGAGCGCGCGCTGGCCCGGCTGCACGCCCGCTTCCCGGACTGGGAGCTCCTCGCCGCGGCCCCGCTCGCCGACGTGGTTGCGTGTCTCCACCCGGCGGGTCTGGCCAACCAGAAAGCGCCGCGTCTCCAGGCGCTCATCGCCCAGATTCTGGACGAGCGGGGCAGTTTGGATCTGCGCTTCCTGGCGACCATGGAGGTGGGCGAGGCCCAGGCCTGGCTGCGCGCGCTGCCCGGTGTCGGGCCGCTGACGGCCGCGCTGGTCCTGCTCTTTGCGCTCCGCCGGCCGGCCTTGCCGGTCAACACGGGGCTCCACCGCCTAGCGGGGCGACTCGGGTTGCTGCCGCCCGGCGTTGGGCCGGAACGAGCGAGCGAACTGCTGCACTCGGCCCTCACCCCGGCACCCGGCGAAGCGCCGAGCTTCGAGGAGGTCTACGCCTTCCACATCAACATGGTCCGCCACGCCGACCGCGTCTGCCGGCCCGGCCGGCCGCGCTGCGGCGAGTGCGTTCTCGCCCACGTCTGCGAGTTCGTCCATGGTGGCCGGGTCGACCGTGGGCAGCGGGAGCGCGATGGAGGATGAGGGGAGGCATTGCAAGGTTCTTTGTTCGGCCATCGCCGCTCTGGAGTCGCCGTCCGCGCCTCGTTCACCCCCCTTGATTGGCGGCCGGACCACTCCCATCGTCAGAAGACGCAACGGTGCGTCTCCCCAGCGCCGGGCTCCTCCCCATCCGAGAGCCGGGACTTGTACGGTCCCAGGAGGTTACCCGTGGATCCGTTTGATCCTCGCCCGCTGGCCCAGATGCTTCGGCGCGCCACCGAACCGGTGGCGTTCTGGTTCCGCCACGAGATTCTGGGCCCGCGCCACCCGGAGGTGGTTGCCGGCCGTCCCGCGCTGGCGGCCGCGCCGCTGCGGCGCGAGACCGAGCGCCAGCAGCGGCACGAGGGCCACTGGGGCACCCATCTCCACCCCGAGACGGGCGAGCCTGAAGTCGACAGTCTCCGCCTCTACACCAACCTTCGCCTGCTGGCCGACTACGGTGCCACGGCCGGCGACGAGCCGGTTGCGCACGCGTTGGAGGCGCTCTGGTCGCTGCAGATCGTCGACGGTCGGTTTCCGCTCTACTGGCATCACATGGGCCACCTGCTGGTCACCCTCGCGCGCCTCGGCCAGGCCGGCGATCAGCGCGTCCAGCGCCTCGATGCCCTGTTGCGGCGCGAACAGCGCGCGGATGGTGGGTGGCTCAACCCGCTCTACGAGCCCCGCGTTACTGTGCAGGGCGGCCCGAGTTGCGTCTGGACGACCGTCAACGTCGTTCTCGGCCTCCTGGCCGGGGCGCAGGCCGGGCCCGATCCTGTTCTGGAACGCGCGGCCGGCTTCCTCGAAGCCACGATCCTCACTCCCGGCTACCGCAGTTTCTGCTACGGCGGGATGGAGCCCTGGCAGACGTTGCACTATGGCTATCGCGGCATCCGCTTCTTCGTCGGACCGCATCTCGTGCTCGACGCCCTCAGCTGCCTGGGCGCGACCCGCTACGGCGAGCCCCTGGCGAGGCTCTGGGTCGCCACCATGGCCCAACGGCGTCCAGACGGCTGGTGGGGCGACGCCTGGACCACTCTGACCATCTGGCGTGTTGCCGCCCGGCTCCACTCCCACGACTGACCCGCCCGCTTTCCCGGCCGGATGGGCAGGGGCTGGGACGGCTCGCGTCACGCGCTTCATTAGAGTAAACTTCTCAGGCGCCCTCTCTGGAGAAGGCGCCTCGATGTTTGGCCGGCACCTTCGCGTTCGCAAACCCCCGTGCTGCCAGACCCAAGATTCTCATTATCGACGCGTCTATTGGAATACGGTGCGCTGGGGCCGGGGCGGCGTACCTGATCCGCGCCCGCGACTCCAATGGGAGCGATTATCGAAAGTGGCTTGTTCCCTCCGGAAAACTTTCGCGAAGGGACTTGCTTTGAATAATGCAAACTGGTTCGTATTCCAACGAGACTGTGAAGCGGGTCAGACTTCCGAAGGCTTTTGAGGGCGTTCTGGGGACCTCCCCGGCCTGTGATACGAGCCGCAGTGAGCCTATCAGCTCTGCGGCGGAAGGCTTCGGAAATCTTGAGGCGTTCGGGCGGCCGGCGAGTGAGCGCCTGCCCCGGCCGGGAACCCTGGGCGTGACTGCCCACACGAGGAGACCGTGCAGAGTGGAGCCGGGCAGCAGCCAGCCTCTGGGCCGGACGGAGGCGCTCCGGAGATGAGACTGGGCAAGGAGCAATGCGGATGGGGACGGAGCGGCTGATCGAACGAGCCCTCCGGGGCCGTTATCAGATCGTCGGCTTCCTGGGTGGTGGCGGGACGGGCCTCGTCTACCGGGCCCGAGACGTCATGCTGCAACGGGATGTGGCCATCAAGGTGATGCATTCCCAGCTGGCCCGGTACCCCGACTTCCAGAACCAGTTCCTGCACGAAGCCCGCAGCGCCGCCCGCCTGGACCATCCGGGGATCGTCGAGGTCCACGACTGTGGGGCGATCCGCTCGGTGGTCTATATCGTGATGGAGTTCATTCCCGGCGATACCTTGCGGGAGCGGATCGAGGATCTACGCACGGCCGGTAAGCTGATGCCCTTGCCCGAAGCAATCCTGCTCATCCGCCAGCTCTGCCTTACGCTGGCCTACATTCACGGGCAGCACATGCTGCACCACGATATCAAGCCCGACAACATCATCCTCAAGCCGGAGGCGCACAGCCGGCCGCCCTACCGGCCGGTCCTCACGGATCTGGGTCTGGCGAAGGTGATCGAAGACGGGCAGGTCAGCGAGTCGGCCCCGCCGATGGGAACGCCGGCCTACATGTCGCCGGAGCAAGCACGGGGCGAGCCGGCCGATGCCAGGAGTGACGTCTACTCGGTGGGGGTTTTGCTGTACGAGCTGGTCACCGGCCACCTACCCGTTCCGATCGAGACGATGGAGGAGGCCCTCAGCCACCATCAGGCGCCGCAGATGCAGCCCGCGCCCGACCCCTGCGCGCTCCGCCCAGCCGTGCCGGCGTCGCTCTCGTGCGCGATCCTCAAGGCGGTGGCGACGACCCCCGCCGAGCGCTACCCCAATGTCGAAACATTGGAGGAGGCCCTGGCGGCCGTTCTCCCGGATGCGCTGGCCTTCCACACCGCCCAGACCGTCGTGACCGTCCCGCGATCGCCCGAGGCGCCTGAGCGCGAACAAGATCCTGACCAGGCCGGGCGCCCAGATGACGCGCCGGCCGAAAAGGAGACCCGCCGGCCTCAGGCCGAGCCACGCCGTGGTCGTTTCAGGACAGGCAGTGAGAAACAGCGGGCCGCGCGGAAGAGCTGGCCCCGTTTCGACGGCTTCCCCTGGCGCCGGATTCTCCCGGCCGTGGCTGCAATCCTGTTCGCGAGTATCGTATTCGGTCCCGATCTGATTCACTACCTCCAGGCGGCGGTTCGCGCACCCCTGTCGCCGGCGCCGGCCGCATTCTCGCCGGTGGCAACGGTTGCCGCCACCGCCACCGCTCAGGGGAGCCGCAGCGACAAGCAGGGACTCGCCGTGCCGGCTCCCAGCCCGGTCGTCGAGCTGCCCATGCCGACTGCCCTCGCCCCAACGCCCACAGCGACGCCGAGTCTCGGAACGCGGCCGCCCGGCATGGCGTCTGTCGAAGCAGGGTGGTTCGTTCGGGGCTCGACCCAAGAAGAGGTCGACACGGTCTACGATGCCTGCCGCCAGGTGCCGTCAGAGCGGTCGAAAGCGTTCTGCTGGCGCCCGAGGGGTGAGGGGCCTCAGCAGCGCATCTACCTCGACGCATTCGCCATTGACCGCTACGAAGTTACCAACGCGCAGTACGCAGAGTGTTACCGGGTAGGAGGGTGTAACGCCTCAAGAGAGTCCGGCGCGGGTGGTTCCGGCTTCGATGATCCCAGCAACGGTGAGTACCCTGTCGTTGGGGTGACCTGGTTTGACGCCAACACCTACTGTCGATGGCGGGGCAAGCGCCTACCGACCGAGGCCGAATGGGAGAAGGCCGCGCGCGGGGAGGCCGGGTGGCTGTGGCCCTGGGGCAACTTCTTTGTTCGGGGAAACGCCAATCTGCGTCCTTTCGGCGTGGAGCCGGGGAGCGGGAACGTGGCCCCGAGCGTCAGTTATCCCGAGGGCCAAAGCCCTTCCGGTGCCCAGAACATGGTCGGAAACGTGATGGAATGGGTCGCAGATTTCTATGCTCCCTACGACCCCGTGCAGAACCGGAACCCCACCGGTCCCCAGGCGGGGACAGACAAGGTCATCCGGGGCGGATCATGGAACACCAACATCATCACGGCCCGACCCGCGGCCCGCGTGGCCCGCCCGCCAGAGACCGCCTATCCTGACGTCGGTTTCCGCTGTGCGTGGTCACCCACGCGGAGTGGGCGGTAGCACTCTGCGTCCGGCAGCCGGGTGGAATCGACCGCCCCTGCCAGATCATCTCCTGCCGCGCATCACTCGCGCCATCAAGCAGATGCCTGAGGTGAATTCGGACTGCGGTTTCAGCCGCCGGTCGAACCCGCGAGCGCTCGCCCGGCGGAAGCCCGGGCCGCATCGCTTGTCAGGGCGCGCACCGCGGCCTTGACGGGGGGAATCGAGGCCGGTGCCATGCTCAACTCGTCGATGCCCAGGCCGACAAAGATTGGGGTGAGGGTGGGGGTGCCCGCCATCTCGCCGCAGATGCCAACCCAGCGCCCACGCGCGTGCGCCCCGTCCACGACCTGAGCCAGCAAGCGCAGGATCGCCGGGTGGTTGGGGCGGTAGAGCCCGGCCACGGCGGCGTTGGTCCGTTCGGCTGCCATCGTGTACTGCACCAGGTCGTTGCTGCCCACGCTGAAAAAGTCGACCTCCACCGCGAGGAGGTCGGCGGCCAGCGCGGCGGCGGGAACCTCTACCATGATCCCGACCTCTTCCAGCCGGCCGTACGCCACACCCTCCGCCTGAAGCGTTTGCTCGACGGCGGCCAGGTGCGCCCGCGCCGCGCGCACCTCTTCGGCCGTCGTCACCATCGGGAACATCACGCTGACGTGGTGCCCCACCGCAGCCCGCAGGATCGCGCGGAGTTGCTGGCGGAAGAGGTCGGGCCGCCGGAGGCTGAGCCGCAATCCACGCACCCCGAGGAATGAGTTGATCACCGGGTCCAGGTCGAGGGCCGGAACGGGTTTGTCGCCCCCTACGTCGAGCGTGCGAACGATCACCGGCCGCCCCTCCAACGCCTCGAAGATCGCGCGCAGCGCCGCAGTGTGCTCGTCCTCGGACGGCAGGTCGAGCCGGTCGAGGTAGAGGAACTCGGTGCGAAGCAGGCCGACGCCCTCCGCACCGTTCGCGACAGCAGCCCGCGCCTCTTCCACGCTGGCCACGTTCGCTGCCACCACGATCCGCCGGCCGTCGGCCGTCTGTGCGGGCGCCTGCGCCGCGGCGCGGGCCGATTCCTGCGCCGCGTGAGCCGCGGCCGCCTCTGCCATATAGCGCGCGACGACCTCGCCTGCTGGCGCCACGAGGAGCAAGCCCTGTTCGCCGTCGAGCACCAGGGTTGTGGCGGCCGCGATCGAGTGGAGGGCCGGTCCCAGCCCGACGATCGCGGGCACCCCGAGGGCGCGCGCCAGGATGGCGGCGTGGGAGGTGGGGCCACCAGCGGCCGTGGCGATGCCCGCCACTCCCGCCCGGTTGAGGGCTGCCGCCTCAGACGGCGCGATCTCGCCGGCGAGCACCACCGCGCCAGCCGGCACAGCCGGCTCTTCGACCGCTTCGACAAGCTGGCGCACCACGCGCCGCCCCACATCGAGCAGATCGGCCGCCCGCCCCGCGATGAGCGGATTGTCAACCGCGCGCAGCGTCTCGGCCTCGGCGCGGGTTGCCGCCTGCCACGCCGCGGCGGCGTTCTCCCGATCGCGCTCGATGCGCTCGCGGGCGGTCTCCTGCAGCGCGGGGTCTTCCAACAGGAGTCGTTGGGCCGCGAAGATCGCAGCCTCATTCTGGCCGGCAGTGGTGGCCGTCTGGCGCTCGAGTTCGACCAGTTCCCGGCGGGCGGCCGTCAGCGCCGCCTCCAGGCGGGCGAGCTCTGCCGCCGGATCGTCGGCCAGAGTCTCCGGCACCTGCAACTCGGCCGCTTCGAGCAGAAAAGCGGGGCCGACGGCAATGCCGGGCGCGGCGGGGATTCCGTACAACTCGCCGGGTCGCCCGGCCGGGACAGGGGCCCCCTCCTGGGGAGGAGGGGTCGCCGCGGGAGGGAGGCCCTCCATCTCCCCGAAGCCGGTCGCGACCAACCCGGCCAGTGCGTCGAGCGCCCCCTCGGCCTCCCGGCCGCTGGCGCTGGCCGCCAGGGTATGTCCCTCCTGGGCTCCCAGTCCCAACAACCCGACCAGACTGCGCCCGGAGACAGCGCTGGCCGGCCGGGCGAGGTTCCGCAGGCGCACGTCGGCATCGTAGCGGCTGAGGGTTTGAACGAGTTGGGCCGCCGGGCGGGCGTGGAGGCCAAGGGGATTGGCGATGGTCAGGCGCCGCTCTTCCGCCGGTGCTGCTTCGGGGGCGGCCGGTGGCGCCTCGGCCGGCGCCTCCTCGACCTTCTGCATCCGGCGAGCCTCATCTGCAGCGGCCAGAACCGTCGTGAGGCCGGCGCCACCGGCCGCCATGGTCGCGGCGGCCAGGGCGCCCTCCACCAGGGGCGCGTTGCTGAGCTGCACGCGCCCGCGCTGCTCCTCGTCGAGCAGTTCCAGCGCCATCTCAGTAGTCATCACAGCCGAGCCCAGATCCATCAGCACCACCACGCCATCGCCGGTGTCGGCCTGGGTCAGACCATCCAGGATCAACTCGAGGCTGGTGCCGATCTCGCCCTCGGCGGTGCCGCCGGCCGCGGCGATGGGCACCCCGGGCGCCATCTGCTGCGCGAGCTCGCGCACGCCCGCGGCGAGCCGGGCACTATGGGAAACGAGTAAGAGACCCACCATTGTTCCGCTCCATCACCCTTCCGAGTCTCTCAGCCCTGCGACAGTCTGAGTCGGGCTGAGAGATGATCCCTGATTGTAGGAGCAGGCCGGGCGATCGGCAAAGGGCTTTCCTCCCCATCGGATCGACCGACAAGCACACGCGGCGGCAGCCCCATCCGCATATCCGTTGCCGGCGCGGCTCGCCGTTGAGCCCGGCAAAACATTTGCTCACTCTCCCCCGCTGCGCTACACTCACCCGGTTACCAACTCTGGAAGGTGAACATCCGGAATGCAGACCAAACTCAGCACCTTCGCCGCGCGACTGAGCGAGAGCGCCTGGTTGGCGGTGTTGATCATTGTGCCGATCCTCTTCAACATCTACACCGAGCGCGTCTTTGAGGAAGATAAAATCCCGCTGTTCCGCTCGATTGCCGTGATGGTCTTGATCGCCCTGGTTGTCTGGGGCGTCGAGCGAGGGCGGCGCGGTGCATTTCGGGTCGATGGCCAATCACTCTGGCGGGTGCCGTTGGTGCTGCCTGCTCTGGCGCTGGTGGCGGCGTATCTCATCGCGACGGTCTTCAGTATTGTGCCGCGAATCTCCTGGTGGGGCGCCTATATCCGCCGCCAGGGCACCTACACCTTCCTGAGCTACGTCGTCATCTTCTTCGCCATCATCCTGTTGGTGCGCCACCGTCGCCAGGTCGAGCGCATCATCACCATCATCCTGATCACGAGCCTGCCAGCCGCTCTGTACGGCGTCCTCCAGCACTTCGGGCGCGATCCGCTTCCCTGGGGCGGGGATGTGACCGAGCGCGTCGCCAGTGTCGCCGGCAACCCGATCTTCATTGGTGCCTATCTGATCATGGTCGTTCCGCTGACACTGGTACGGGTGATCGAAAATTTCTCGCGCCTGTTGGAAGAGCCGGCGGAGGGAGAGGCCGCAACCGACTACATGGCGCCGTCGTTGTTGGCCGGCGCCTACCTTTTCCTGCTGATCATCCAGTTGCTGGTGATCGTCTACGCCCAGAGCCGCGGACCGATTATCGGCCTGGGTGCCGGCCTGACCTTTTTCGGCACCGTCTTCGCCTTGCGCCGCCGCATCCGCTGGCTGACGCTCGGCATCACCGGGTTCGCCATTGCGGGCATGCTGTTCCTGGCCGTCTTCAACCTCCCCAACAGCCCCCTCCAATCGCTCCGCTCGGTCAAATACCTTGGTCGTCTGGGCAGCGTGTTCGAGTTGGAGAGCGGCACCGGTAAGGTGCGTGTTCTCATCTGGGAGGGGGCGCTCAACCTGCTGGCGGCCAACCCGGCGCGCGACATCGTCGGCTACGGTCCCGAGGCCATGTACGTGGCCTACAACCCGTACTACCCGCCCGACCTGGCCCACTACGAAGCCCGAAACGCCTCACCCGACCGCTCGCACAACGAGACCTTCGATTCGCTGGTGATGACCGGCGTGCTCGGCTTCGTCGCTCAGCTCTTCCTCTTCGGCTCCTTCTTCTACTTCGTCCTGCGCTGGCTGGGGATGATTAACACGAAGGCGGAGCGCAACGCCTTCGTAGTCCTGGCGGTGGTCGGTGGGGTGCTTGGGGCGCTCTTGCCGGCCATGATCGAGGGTTCTTTTAAGCTCTCGGGGGTCGGTCTTCCCGCCGGCATCGCGGTCGGACTGATCGTCTACCTCCTGTCCTATGCTGTTACCCACCTCGACCACCGCGAGACCAGCCAGCAGCCCTACAGCCTGCTCCTGATCGGCTTGCTCGCCGCCGTCATGGGCCACTTCGTGGAAGTCCACTTTGGGATTGCAATCGGTGCGACCCGGCTCTACTTCTGGACCTTCCTCGCCCTGGCGGTGGTGGTCGGCGTTCCGCTCCTTCAAACCGAAGCGGCAGTGGCTCCAGTCGCGGCGCGGGCGAACAAACCGGCTCGCCGTGGTCGTCGCGAGCGCCGCCGGACGGCGGAAGTGATCCCCGAGGCGCCCTCGTTTCTGACGGCCACACTCCTGGCGACCAGTCTGATGGTGGGCTTGCTGTTGGTCGTGATGGTCTTCAACTTTTTTGCGCCCAACCTCGATCTTGCCGCCAAGGGCTATGCGATTCTGTGGCTTTTCGCGGGGGCCTGGGCCTTCGGCGCGCTGGCCGTCGTGGCGGAGTCGGTCTTTGAGGCCGGCGACCAGACGCGCTGGTGGGCGCGAGCAGCCGCCTACGCCGGCCTCACGCTGGGTATTCTCCTGATCTTCGTGGCGATCTACCTGCCCTGGCTGCGCTGGGAGCCACCAACCGCCGAGGTCACGCCAGATGATCTGCGTGCCATCGGTGCGCACCTGGCCAACAACGTTACGATTCTCTACCTCTTCGTGTTCGCCATCATCGGGGGCGCGGCTTTCGCTCTGCTGCGCGACGAGTCCCGGCCGGCGGCGCTGGCCCGGACGCCCGGTTGGCAGGTGGCCGGCTATGCCCTTCTGGCCGTGGCAGCCATCCCGATCATTGTCATGACCAACCTCAACATCTCCCGCGCCGATATTTTCAACAAGCAGGGCACAGGCTACGAAGCGGCCAGACAGTGGGATGCTGCCATCGTGCTCTACGAACAGGCTCTCCGCCTGCAACCGAACGAGGACCGCTACTTCCTCAACCTCGGGCGCGCCTTCATGGAAAAGGCGCGCACCATGCAGGCTCAGCCCGAACAGCGCGACTTCTACCTGCAGCAGTCCCTCACGGTGTTGGAGCGCGCCCAGGCCACAAACCCGCGCAACACCGACCACACCCGCAACCTGGCCAGCCTCCACCGCGTGTGGGCCAGCATGATCGACGATCCCACCGAGCGCCAGCGCCACCTGGTCCTCGCCGACCAATACTACGCCGCTGCCGTCAAGCTCAGCCCCAACAACGCCGCGCTGTGGAACGATTGGGCTGCGCTCTACCTCGATGAGGGCCAGAATGATAAAGCGCTGGAGAAACTTGAGCGCTCATTGGCGCTCGATCAGCAGTACCAGGACACCTACTTGCTCCTGGGGAGTGTCTACCTCAACACGCAAGAGTGGCAGAAGGCACTTGATGCCTACAACCAGGCGCTGGCCCTGAATCCGCGGGTGATCCAGGCCTACAGTGGCAAGGCGTTTGCTTACTCACGTCTGGGTGATACCGACAAAGCGATCGCCGCCAACCAGGACGCCCTGCAGGTCGATCCCAACGACTTCATCAGTCACCGGAATCTCGCCCTGCTCTACCAACAGAGCGGCCAACTCGATCTGGCGATGCGCGAAGCCGAGGCTGCGCTCTCGCTGGCCAGCCCCAACGATCGCCCGGCCATCGAGAGCTTCATCACACAACTCCGCCAGCAGAGGGCCAGTTCCGCGGGGGGTTAGCAACTGGGTTGCAGGCGGCACGTTTCGAACTGCGATGAAAGATTGGAGATTCACAGGAGTCGTCAGACGTCCTCACCGGACGGAGTGCGCCGCCTCGGGGTACGGTGTTACGATGAGCGCGGCGCAGGTTTTCGCGCCGGCGGGGCGGAGCTGTATCGCCGCGCCCAGCATGGGCCGGCGGGCACGTCTCGGTGGAGATGGAGGGATCGTCTGCGACTCGGCGGTGAGTCTCCACACTCCACTCGCTCAATCCCTGTCACACGGCTAGGATGAGTACACTCCTGTTGATCTTCGCGGCGGCTCTGGTCATGGCGGCGGGTGGCACCCCCGTGGCGCGGCGGCTCGCGCTTCGTCTGGGCGTCATCGATCAGCCCAACGCGCGCAAGATCCACCTCGACCCCATTCCGCTGCTCGGCGGCCTGGCCATCTACGCGGCAGTCATCGGGGCTCTCGTCCTCTTCGGTGCCCGGGCCGAGGTCAACCAACTCGCCGCGATCCTGATCGGCGCGAGTTGGATCAGTTTCTTCGGCTTTTGGGACGATCATCAGGGTCTGGGGGCCGGCACGAAACTCCTGGCCCAGGCCGGGGCGGCGCTGATCCTGATCGTCGGCGGCGTCATGGTGCGTCTGCCGCTGCCAGCCTGGGTCAACTGGGCGATCACGCTCTTCTGGGTGGTTGGCATCACGAACGCGTTCAACCTGCTGGACAACATGGACGGGCTCTCTGGCGGGCTGGGCGCGGTGGCGGCGGCCTTCTTTCTCCTGTTGGCGGCCATCAGTGGGCAGTACCTGGTGGGTGGTCTGGCGGCGGCCCTGCTCGGGGCCTGTCTGGGCTTTTTGATCTACAACTTCAATCCCGCCCGCATCTTCATGGGTGACACCGGGAGCCTCTTCCTCGGCTTCCTGATGGCCGCCCTGGGGATCAAGATGCGCTTCCCCAGCAACGTGCCGTGGGTCACCTGGATGATTCCGCTGCTGGTTCTGGGCGTTCCAATCTTCGACACGACCCTGGTCTTTTTCTCGCGCCTGCGACGGGGCAAGAATCCGCTGACCACGCCAGGCAAGGACCACGTCTCTCACCGCCTGGTCCAACGCGGCTGGACCAGGCGGGAGGCAGTGTTGCTCCTCTACCTGACCGGCTGCGCACTCGGGGCGATTGCGATCTTTGTCGCCGTCGCCGACCGCCTGGCGGCTTACACCGTCGGAGTCATCGTGGCTGCTACTGCCCTCGCCGGCCTGGTTGAACTCGAGCAGCGCTACACCAACGACGAGCGACGTTCCATCAGCGAAGGAGAGAGCCGTCCGATATGAGCAAGAAGAAATCCCGGCGCCCGTCGCAGCCTCCCCGTGCCCAGCGCTCGGGCGGATCCACCCGTGAGCGGTCTACCCCGGGCCGCTCCGGTGCCCCCTCCCGTGCTTCCAAAGCAGCCCGTCGCTCCCCGACGGCACGGGACAAGATCCCGAGCTGGCTGCCCCCGGTTGCACTGATCGGCCTGATCATCGCGCTGGCCCTGATCGTTTTTGTGAGCCGCACCGCGAATCGCGCGCCGATTGCGCCCAGTTCGACGGCCCCCGCCGCCGTCACCGGCGTGCCGGGCGCGGCGCCGACCAGCGGTGCCACCGCGACGACACCGGCGTCAGTGGCGACGGCGGCAGCGCCGACCGCCACTGCGTCCCAGCCAACAGCTGCCAGCACCGAGGTCCAGCGCCAGTTCGATGCGCCCCCGCCGATGACAATCGATACCTCGAAGCAGTACACGGCGACCATCGAGACGGCCAAGGGCAATATTGTGCTCGAGCTGTACCCGAAAGCGGCGCCCCAAACGGTCAACAACTTTGTCTTTTTGGCTCGCAACGGGTTCTATAACGGCCTGACCTTCCACCGGGTCGAGCCCGGCTTCGTTATCCAGGGCGGTGACCCGAAGGGCGACGGCACCGGAGGGCCGGGCTACACCCTCCCCGCGGAGATCGAGCTGCCCCACGTCGAGGGGGCGGTCGCGATGGCCCGCCTATCGGACCAGGTCAATCCGGAACGACGCTCGAGCGGCAGCCAGTTCTATATCACACTGGCGCCGGCCCACCAACTCGACGGCGCCTACACGGTCTTCGGGCAGGTCGTCGAGGGGATGGACGTCGTTAAGGCCATCGCCATCGGCGATACGATCACAGACGTTACGATTCAGGATCAATAGGGGCGGCCGGCGTTCGATTCGTCTTCGCGCCGGAAGAGGCGTCGCCTCTCCCGGCGCCAGCCGGTCGCTCTGGTGCAACGATCCCCGCTACCAGCCGCGTCGTGGACGCGGCACGTCCATGTGCCGCCTGAGCCCCTCACCCAGCATGTTGAAGGCAAAGATCTCGACAAAGATCACGCTGCCCACAAACAGGATCGCCCAGGGGACAATGATAATTTTCGCCCACACATCGGAGAGCAGTTGTCCCAGCTCGGGGTAGCCAGAGGTCAGGATCTGATAGGTGCCGGCCGTGTCTCCTCTGGCCACCTCGTAGATGAACCCGCCCCCGATGTAGACCCCCAAAAAGCCAAGCTCAGCCACCAGAAGCGTGACCGAGCCCAACTCGAAGGCGATCAGCGTCGGGAGGACCGGCGAGAGCTGGGGCAGGACGTAGCGCCACAAAATCCCGCTCGGTTTCACCCCGATCGCGCGCGCACTTTCGATGTACGGGGCCTGGCCAATGGTGAGGGCCCGATGTTTGACGAAGGCTGCGGTGTCGGCCCAGCCGATCAATGCGAGCGCCACGACGTAGACAATCAGCCTGTCATCGTATTGTCTCAAAAACGAGATGACAGCGAGGGAGAAGACCAGCATCGGAATGGCGAGGGACACGCCGATGACGGCATCGATGATGCGCTCGGTCGGTCCGCGATACCACCCAGCCATCAGGCCCAACGGAACCCCAACGGCAACACGCGCGGCAACCACAAGCAGGGCCATCAACAGAGTCGGGCGAATGCCCCAGACGATCCGGCTCAGCAGGTCGCGCCCCGCCTCGTCAGACCCGAGCGGGAAGCCTTTCACGGTGAACGGACGCAAGGGTGGGATGTAACTTTCCCCACCAACGATGACGACTGTGTTGGCCTCCATTGGATCGTGGGGGGCCAGGGTGGGGCCAAACACGGCCAGCAGCGTGAACAGCGTGCCCAGTGCGATGCCGATCGAGAGAGGGTAATTGCGTTCGTACACGCGCATTCGCGGTTGCTCCGAGTCCTTCTCGCCAACTCGAGGTGAGGGCGCAGGTGAGTCGCGCGGGTTATTGCTCGCTGAGCGCGTTCCGCAGGCGCGGGTCCGACCAGCAGGCGAGAATACTGGCGAGCAAGTCGGCGATCAAGAGCCAGGCGCCAAAGACGACAACAATGGCGGCCATAAGCTCGGGCTGCGCGAAAAACTGAAAGGGTGCCCGGCCATCGGTGCGAATACCGATGGTCTGCATAAAGACGCGCCCGATCCCCGGCCAGAGGAATAAGACCTCCACGATGATCAACCCGCTCATCAAGAGGCGCGTGGACTGGCCGATAGTGGTTACGACCGGCGCAACGACGTTGGGCAACGCGTGCCGCCACAACAGGGCGAGCCCGCTGAGCCCTTTGCTCTGTGCGACCCGGACGTAATCTTGCTGCAGTTCATGTTCCAACAAGCCCGCCGTGATCCGTGCGATCTGAAAGGTGGGCCGGCTCGCTAATACGAGAACAGGGAGGATCAAATGCTCGTCCAGGCCGAACCCACTCATCGGGAGGATCGTCCCGCGGGAGGACGAGTAGAGCGCGCCATAGATCATCAGCCCCAAGATGACCACCCCCAGGAAGAATCCGGGCAACGAAAGGCCGGCCGTCGAAACGACCAGGGCCAGCGGCGTGATCCGCCTCGTCCGGCGTGAGATGGAGACGAGCCCCAGGGCCGGTCCCACGACCGCAGTGATCAGGAACGCCACAGCCAGCAAGATCAGGCTGTGTTTGATGGGCTCTGCGATCACAGTGGTGACAGGTGTTTTGTCAACCCGGCCCAAGTCGCCTGAGAGAACCCCGCGGATGTACTGGCCATACGTTTTCGCCGGCTGGTCTTTATACCGGCTGAGCGTGCGGACCGAGCCACCGATGTAGGAGGTAAAACGTGGGTGAGCTACGCCATAGGTAAACCCCAGAAAGTTCAACAGTGGGATCAAAATCACGATCAACGCCAGCTTACGGCCGATCAAGCGGGCCAAAGTACCCTCCTTGCACAAAAGGCGTACACCGGCGGCATTATCGCATCCCCTTTCTTCTTTGCAAACAATTCCATTGCAGGAACCGGCGCCGTGAGACAGATCCAGCTTTCCGTCCATCACAACTCGCCGGGGAGTGGACGGCCGGAGTCAGAGATGCTTTCCCGGATTGTCGCTGCGGACCGGGGTTCGCCGTGCGCCGCTGCATCTATCCGCCTCATAAAAGAGTACGCAGGCGCAGCGCACGGCGTTCGCTCACCAGACCGGTCTCCATCATCTCTCTGAGCGGCCGAGGCGTTGAGCATGGCCGTGGCCACCTACGCCCTGGGCCGACCCAATTGAACGAATCGAGGGCGGCGATCACCTGGCATCGTTTTCGCCGCCGGTCGCTTGCCCTTTACGAAAGCCCGTGCTACAGTATCGGCACTCGAATTGGTCAGCACCCCGCTCCTTGTGCTTTATTCGACCGTTCCCTCTGCAAGCAGGATTTTCACAGCCAGCGCCAGTTGGTGTGTCGGAAAAAGGAGAACAGTGTGGCTCGCTACCAGAAGTATCCGCCTATGGTGATTGACCAGGACAAGAACTACACGGCAACAATCAAGACCAACAAGGGCGGTATCACGATCGATCTCTTCGCCAACGATGCCCCGAAAACTGTCAACAATTTCGTCTTCCTGGCGCGCGATGGCTTCTACGATGGTGTCACATTTCACCGCGTGATCCCCGGCTTTGTCGCTCAAGGAGGCGATCCTACTGGAACGGGGCGCGGTGGCCCGGGATACACGTTCGCGGATGAGGTCAAGAACAACCCTCACAAACATGTCACCGGGGTCCTCAGCATGGCTAATGCCGGTCCCAACACCAACGGCTCACAATTTTTCATCGTTTACGAGGCTCAGCCACACTTGAA
Source organism: Ardenticatenaceae bacterium (assembly GCA_027493995.1). Taxonomy (GTDB): domain Bacteria; phylum Chloroflexota; class Anaerolineae; order Ardenticatenales; family Ardenticatenaceae; genus DOUV01. The sequence goes on from JAOSJS010000001.1 coordinate 5,572,798, forward strand.
TGGCAAGCACACCGTTTTCGGCCAGGTCACGTCGGGCATGGACGTAGCCCGCACGCTCGAGAACGGCGATGTCATGAAGACAGTGGAAATTCACGAGGATTAACCCCTGGGGCTGAGCGAGTGAGGGGCGGAGAGGGCTCCCTGGTCTCGATCCCCTTGCATCCCCCCCATGCCCGAGCAATGGCCGATTGATGCCCACGATCTTCGACCGTCCCAAACCCTACCTCATGGCGCACCGCGGCGCCTCAGATCATGCCCCAGAGAACACGCTCGGCTCATTCCGATTGGCGCTGGAGGCCGGCGCCGATATCATCGAGACCGACCTCTGGTTCACGCGTGACGGCGAGTTGGTCTGCCACCACGATGCTACCGTCGCACGGATGACCGGCCGGCCAGGGCGCGTTGCTGAGATGACCCTGAGCGAGGTTCAATCGCTGCGCGTCCGCTCGCGCTTCGACGAACGCTTTCCCGATGAGCACATCCCGACCCTGGCTGAGCTGCTGGACCTGCTGCCGCCTGAGGTGGTACTCACCGTCGAATTGAAAGATCCTCGCTTCTCGGACTCAGCCTGGGCAGAGCGACTCGCCCGGCAGGCGGCCGAACGTGTGGTAAGGCAGGCGATTGTCGCTATTTCGTTCCGCCGGCGCAACCTCCAGGGCCTTCGCGCCGCCGCCCCGACTTTTCCGATTGGCCACATCGCGGTCGTCGAGCCCTTCCCGACCCAGCAGGTTGATGTCCTTGGCCCCTTCTGGCCGCTTCTGTTCGTGAATCCTGGTTACGTCGCCTGGGCCCACCGGCGCGGCAAGTGGGTCTGTCCTCTTGACCCGGCCCCACACAAACGCCTTCAGTGGTATCTGCGCCTGGGCGTCGATGCTATTCTGACCAATGATCCGGCGGCCACACGTGCCCTCATTGCGCGCGAGCGCGCCGCTGGAAGAAGCTGATGCTCTGTCTACCACACGGTCGGGCCCCGCGTGCCCTTCACAAGGAGGTCTCCATGTCAGTGACCAGTCTCGAGCGTCACCAGATCGAAGTTGATGGCTCCTATGTCAGCTACACAGTCAGTGGCCAGGGCCAGCCACTGATCTTAGTCCACGGCTGGGCTGGCTTCTGGGAGCACATCATGTCTACGATCGACCCCAACTCAGGCTTCCAGTTTTACGCCTTCGATATGCCGGGCTGGCATCATGCCGGTGCCTTGAATGGCAATAACACGCTAGAAGCCTTCGACACGGCGCTCTACAAAGCGTTGAAGGCGCTCGGTCTCGGCCACAGGGTCCACTTGATGGGGCAGTCGATGGGGGCGATCTCGGCCCTCCTCTTTGCCGACCGGCATCCTGACGTGACCGACCGTTTAGTGCTTGCCTCCCCGCCCTTCTCGTTGTTACGCGACGGTCCCAATCGCCGGATCCTGCGCTGGGGGTTGAAGGCCATGCTGCAGTACCGCCCTCTGCTCTCTGTAGCGGAGCGGACCCACAAGAGTCGCTGGTATAACTACTGGATGACCCGCTACGGTGCTTTCTACCAGTATGATCCCTGGTTCTTCGAGCAGGTGATCATGCCCTCGGCCCTCGTCTGCGATGAGAAGACCTCGCTCAGCCACACGGTGAGTATGCTCGACATTGACGCCTGGTCGATGGCCCGGCGCATCCCCAACAAGACCGCTATTATTGTCGGCGACCGCGACCCGGTGGTCACCGTCAAGGCGGCGCGCATGGCGGCCCGCCTCTTCCGGGATGGGCACTTGTTTGTGATCCCGCGCGCCAAGCACGCGATCATGATGGAGAAAGCGGTCGAGTTCTGCGAGATCACTTTCCGCTTTTTAGAAGACCGCCACACCCCCACGCGCCAGTCGGCCTTCGTTGCCTCCTAAACGGGCCCTTGGATAGGGGCGGCCTGTCATTGCCGGCGGGCCGCCCTTTTTGCTTGCCGCCCAATTTTCTCATTCCGGCCAATCTGGCTAGAATCGTTGCCCGGGCTAAGCATAATCCCTTTCCCACCCGGGAGGCCGTGCGAGATGGAGCGGAACAAGCCCGACGAACGCCACGCCGCCGCGGCGTGGCGCCCTGGAGGGCTTCATTGATCCTCTCCCACCGCTGCTTGCACTGGCGGATGCGACCGGTACTGGCGCCAATATTTCCCCTGGCTTCTCGAGGATTCAACGACGATGGCACATCGGCAACCGCGCCAGGCGCGACTGGTCGCGCTGCACTATCGCGATTTTCGTTTGCTCTGGTTTGGCCAGCTCGTCTCGACCTCCGGCTCGATGATGCAGGTCGCGGCCATCAACTGGCACATCTATCAGCTCATCGGCAATCGCAGCCTGGCCCTGGTCTTTCTCGGGCACACGATTCGGTTGAACAGTGGTGCCATTGCCCTGGGCGGCGTCGGGATGGCACGCTTCATCCCGATTGTCATCTTCGCGCTCATGGGCGGAGTCTTCGCCGATGCCCGCGACCGTCGCAGGCTCATGATGGTGACGCAGAGTGCCATGATGCTCTTCTCGGCGGTGCTGGCCGCGGCAACGTTGCGCGGGGACGTACCGCTCTGGCTGATCTATGCGGTAACCGCGCTGGGGGCAGCGGCAGCCGCCTTCGATAGCCCCGCGCGCCAATCCCTCGTGCCTAATCTGGTGCCGCGCGAGCACCTCGCCAACGCCATCAGCCTCAACACCCTGCTCTGGCAGATCGGTACCATTGCTGGACCGACGCTGGCGGGGCTGCTCATCAGCTGGTTGAGCGTCGGCGTCGTATATGCGTTCAACGCGATCTCCTTCCTGGCGGTGCTGATCGCGCTGGCCTCGATGCACTATCGCGGGCGGGCGGCCTCGTCCCGGCCCCTCAGCAAGGGCTCGCTCCTGGAGGGACTCCGTTTCGTCTTCTCCTCGCGCATCATCCTCTCGACGATGTTCCTGGATTTCTTTGCGACCTTCTTCTCCTCAGCCACCACTCTGGCCCCGATCTTCGCGACCGACATTCTGCACGTCGGTTCGCGCGGGTATGGACTGCTCCTGGCCGCGCCTGCCGTTGGGGCCGTGATCGCTGGCATGTTTCTCTCGATTCGAGACTCGATCCCCCACCAGGGGAAGGTACTGCTCGTGGCGGTCAGTTTCTACGGGCTCGCCACGGTCCTCTTTGGGATCTCACGGTGGTTTCTGCTCTCGCTGCTCTTCCTCGCCGCGGTTGGCGCCGCCGATACCGTCAGCACCGTGATTCGATCGACCCTCCGCCAACTGATCACACCAGACGAGGTCCGCGGGCGAATGACCTCGGTCAACATGGTCTTCGTCATGGGTGGCCCCCAGTTGGGTGAGTTCGAGTCCGGGCTGGTTGCCGGCGGCCTGGGCGCTCCATTCGCCGTGGTCACCGGCGGGCTTGCCACGATCCTTCTGACGGCCTGGGTGGCCTGGACCTTCCCTCGCCTGCGCCGCTACGAGGGGGAAACGGTCCAACGGCTCCCTGCCACCGTCTGAGCCGTGCACTGCGCCTTCGTCGCCGAACAAGGATGCGACCGTCGTTCTTCTCTTCGTCGGCGGTCCCGTTGCTTGCCAGAAAGCCGGAACGGGCTATAATATCACGTCGGCGGGGCGTAGCTCAGCCCGGTAAGAGCGCTGCGTTTGGGACGCAGAGGTCGCTGGTTCGAATCCAGTCGCCCCGACCACGAGAAGAGGCCGCGCGGGACTGTCTGCGCGGCCTCTTCTGTTTGCCAGCGGGACGTCGTTTTCCTCGCCTGCTCTGCCAGGCGCCGAGAGCGCCGAGGATGGACAGCCGCGGCGATGGGTCCGGCGATGGGTCCGAGAGGTTATTGACAAGCGGCCGAGCTGTGGCTATAGTGACCGCCCAGATGTTTGGTTGAGGAGGCGCCGATGCAGCCGGAACAGGAGCGGCGGCTGCAGATTCCGCTCTCGCAATTTATGACCGTTATTCTGGCGACGGTCCTGGCGCTCTCGCTGATGAATTTCGCGTTGACGGCGATCAAGAGTTATCGTCTCCGGCACGTGGAATTGGAGCTCAAGGCGGAAATCAAAGCGGAGCAGGAGGAGCAGGGGCGCCTGCTTGATCGCAAGCGCTTCGTCCAGAGCGAGCAATATCAGCGCCAACTTGCCCATGAACTGGGCCTCTACGCCGAAAACGAGCGTCCGCTTGTCCTGGTCCTGCCACCCGAGATGAAGGGCGAGTTTGAAGAAGTGAACCCGGTCTTCCGTACAGGCCAACAGCTCGAAAAGCCCTACTGGCAACAGTGGTGGGACCTCTTCTTTGGCAGTGATGATCTGGAGAGCCTGACGCGTTGAAAAACTGGGCGGGCGAGGGCACTGCCCTCGCCTCCCCGTACACAGTGTGAAAAAGTGAAGGCTGGCGGAATGCCAGCCTTTTGGTTCCCTGCCCGCTCACTCCTCGTGATCGTGGGTGTGACCGATCCCGCGCTGGCGCAGGAACTGCCGGGTGCCAAAGAGAAACTGGCGGGCCAGCGCCCCTGCGATGCCCCAGATGGTCGCCGGCTGTTGCCAGGGCAAGACCGCGTAGAAGGGATCGCGCTGGCGCAAGGCAGCCATGAAGGCGCCCGGCGTTGCGCCCGGTCCGAAGAGATCGGGATACCACTGGGCCGCCTGCCCATGCGGGTCGCGCCAATCGCAGCCATCGTGCTCGCAGCGGACCTGCGCCCCGACGCGGTAGGCGTCGTACTCCTGCTCGAGCGAACCCACAAAGTTGCCGTGCCAGCGGATCATGTGGGCCAATTCGTGTGCCAGAGTCTCGCGCTGCCACTCCTCGCCGTAATCGTCCTTGATCACAATCTTCTTGAAGGGCCAGGGGTACGTGAAGGCGCCGCCGGTGATGGGCGTCCCGAACGAGATGGCCGGCCGGTGGCGTCGCACCCACGCCACCAACGGCTTCCCGGTCGGCGTCTGGGCGATCTCATCAAGATAGCGCGCGATGCGCGGATCGTACTGTTTCATCGCCGTTGTGATGCTCGCAGGCGAGGTGGTTGCAGGTTGGGCCTCGCGGGGGCAACCTGCACCCTGTGAATCGTTGGACTGACGGTCACATCTCTGCAGGGGCGCTCATGCCCATGAGACCGAGCGCGCGGGCCAGCGCGATCTGCGCCGCCCGCACCAGTTTGAGACGCGCCTGGCTCAGCGGCACATTGTCCGGGTCGAGGACCCGGCAATCGCGGTAGAAGACGTTGAAGGTGGCAGCCAGATCGTAGGCATAGTGGGCCAGGTGGTGCGGCTCGAGACGCTGGATGGAGAAAGCCAGGATCTCTTTGAGCCGTAGGATCTCATGGATGAGAGCTGCTTCCGCCGGGTGGCGCAGGAGCGTGAGTTCCGCCGCTGGATCGAAGGCGATGCCGCGTTCGGGGGCGATGCGGTCCAGGATGCCTGCCGTCCGGGCGTGGGCGTACTGGATGTAGTAGACCGGGTTCTCGTCGCTCTGCTCCCTGGCCAGGTTGAGATCGAACTCGAACTGGCTCTCAGGCGAGCGGCTGATCATGAAATAACGCACAGCATCAGCGCCGACCTCGTCGATCAACTCGTCGAGCGTGACGTAGGTTGCGCGCCGAGTACTCATCTTCACTACCTCGTCGTTGCGGACGAGCGTGACGAACTGGTTGGTGACGACGTGAATCTTGCCGGCGTCGTAGCCCAGTGCACCGACAGCCGCTTTGATGTCGGGATATTGGGCGATGTGGTCGGCGCCGAGTACGTTGACGATGAGGTCGAAGCCGCGCTCGAGCTTGTTGGCGTGGTAGGCGACATCGGGCAGGCGGTAGGTCGGCTCGCCCGTCGAGCGCACCAGGACGCGGTCCTTCTCCGCGCCAAAGGCGGTGGCTTTGAACCAGACGGCGCCCTCGGCCTCGTACGCCAGGCCGCGCTCGCGCAGTGCGGCGACGATGTCCCAGACATTGCCGGGCTGGCTCTCGTCGTAGAAGCTCATCTCGTTGAAGTAGACGTCGAAGCGCACTCCCAGCCGCTCCAGTGTCTTGCGGATGTCCGCGAAGATGACCTCGACTGCCCGGTCGCGGAAGAAGGTCCAGTCGCGGTTGACGACCTCGGGGCCGTATTCCGCTACGAGAGCACGGGCGATGTCGACGATGTAGTCGCCCACGTAGTAATTCTCGGGGAATTGGACCGGCTCACCGAGCAACTGGCGGGCGCGCAGCCGAACCGATTCGGCCAGATTCTTCATCTGGAGCCCGCCGTCGTTGAAGTAGTACTCGCGCGTGACGTTGTAGCCGCCCGCCCCGAGGATGTTGCCGAGCGTGTCGCCGATGACCGCCCCTCGTCCGTGACCCACCGTCAGCGGGCCCGTCGGGTTGGCCGAGACGAACTCAACCTGGGCCTTGCGCTCGCCGCCGATCTCGAGGTCGGCGTAGCGCTCGCCCTCCGCCAGGATGCGATCCACCTGCCGTGCGAGCCAGGTGGGTTCCAGGTAGAAATTGATGAAGCCGGGCCCGGCGACCTCGGCACCTGCCAGGAGGTTGGAGTCGCCTACCGGTAGGTGCTTCACCAGCGCCTCGGCGATCTGGCGCGGACTGCGGCGCGCCGGCCGGGCGAGTTGCATCGCAACCGGCGTAGCGAAGTCGCCGTGCTCAGCCTGCCTGGGCCGCTCGATGGGAATCCCATCGGGGGGCGGCACCTCGAACGGGGGGAAGTCGCCGGCCTGTTGGGCGGCGGTGATGGCGTTGTGTACCAGGATGGCCAGTTGGTCTTGAATCATTCCATTCCTCGTATCACCAGAGCAACTCACTGTAATCTTCTTGGGTCGCCGCGAGCAGGAGTTCCACTGCTCGCAAATCGCCCTCTGCCTTGCGAAGCCAACCCTGGACGAAATCCCAGATGACCTGACTATGGGTTCTCGTCATAAAGTACCCGTCTCGAGTGATAGGCCGGGTAAGCAAGCCCTCCTCCACCGTTCTTGGTTTTCTCGAATTTCTCTGCGTTCATAAATACGAGTTGCAAAGGCACATGCGGCCCAATTTCCCGGGCAATCCTCATGGGAGAGATCTTTTATTGTAGGGCAGTGCGAAGCACCGGTCAAAGATCAGGTGACACGCAGGCAAGCCTGATCTTGTTGGCGCATTCGCGTTGGAGGGACGGACGGCGTCCGCCTGCGACGCTCAGGGTCCCTCCGTCACGTCGCGTGCGGATCGAGCGCCTCTTGGCTGGCGGCCGGGAAGGTGGGATGGGCGCTGCTGGACGGGCGGGCGCCCCTACGCCGACTCCGATTTCGCCAGCGGGGAAGATAGAGGGGCAGGTTCTCGAATCGGTCGAAGGAGCCTGGACCGATAGGTACGGTTGGGCGGCGCCTTGGTCTGGGGATTGTACCAGATCGCGTGACGGCCTCTTGAAGGAGAATCACGCTCATTCCAACCGGCCTCTTTCACGGCCCAGCCGGCCGCGCTTCGCCCTCCTCCGTGAACTCTTCGAGGCTAATCATCTCTTCCCAGTTGTAGCCGACCTTGGTATCCACCTTGAGCGGCACCGTCAGCTCGTAGGCGGCGCTCATGATCTGGGGGATCATCGTGGCGGCTTCCTCGAGCTCGTTCTCGGGTAGCTCGAAGACCAGCTCGTCGTGAACCTGGAGCAGCATCCTGGTCCGCAACCCAAAATCGTGGAGAGCCTCGTGCAGGTCGATCATGGCGATCTTGATAATGTCGGCCGCGCTCCCCTGAATCGGCATGTTCTTCGCGGCGCGTTCGGCCGCGGCGCGCACATTCTGGTGGACGCGCGTGTCGCCGCGCAACTCCGGGAAGTAGCGGCGCCGCCCAAGGATGGTCTCGGTGTAGCCGCGGTCGCGAGCCTGTTCGACGATGTCGTCCAGGAAGCGCTCGATGCTTGGGAAGCTCTCAAAGTAGCGCTTCAGGAAGGCCTCGGCCTCCTCGTAGGGGATGCTGGCCTCGCGAGCCAGGCGCCAGGCACTCATGCCATAGAGCAGTCCGAAGTTGACGCGCTTGGCAAGCTCCCGTTGTTGCCGAGTGACTTCACTGATGGGGACGCCCAGAATCGTGCTGGCGGTCGCGGCGTGGATATCCTCGCCCCGCTGGAACGCGGCGAGCATTCCGGGGTCCTGGCTGAGATGCGCCAACACGCGCAGCTCCACCTGGGAGTAATCCGCGGAGAGCAGCACGCAACCGGGCGCGGCCACGAAGGCGCGGCGCACGCGGCGCCCGATGTCTGTGCGCGCCGGGATGTTCTGCAAGTTGGGGTTGCTCGACGAGAGCCGGCCTGTCTCGGCGGCGGTCTGGGAGTAGTCGGTGTGGATTCGACCCGTCTCCGGATTGACCATCAGGGGGAGCTGCTCGACATAGGTCGAGAGGAGCTTACTGAGGTGGCGGTGCTCGAGGAGCAACGCGATGATGGGGTGCTCATTCTTGAGTGCCTCCAACACATTGGCCGCGGTCGAGTAATACCCTTGCTTGGTCTTGCTCGTTGCCTGTTTGCTGAGGCTGAGCTGGTTGAAGAGAACCTCGCTGAGCTGAGGACCGGAATTGATGTTGAACTCGTAGCCGGCGTACTCGTAGATTTTGGCCTCGAGCTCGGCCATGCGGGCGTGCAACTCGGCGTCGAGGGTTGTCAGTTGCTCGACATCGAGTGTGATGCCGGCCATCTCCATGTCGACCAGCACCGGGACCAACGGCATCTCCACCGCGGTGAAGAGCTGCCACTGTTCGCGGGCCCGTAGCTCGCGCTCGAGCACGTCCACGAGCCGGCAGGTCATGTCTACGTCGGCCGCGGCGTAGGGTGCCACCTGTGCGACGGGAACCTGGTCCATCGTGATCTGGTTCTTGCCGCTGCCGATCAGGTCGGTGATGGGCGTCATCTCGACGCTCAGCCGCTGCCAGGCCAGGCCCTTGAGGCCATAATTGCGCGTGCCGGGGTTGATGATCCACTCGGCAATCATCGTGTCGAAGTCCACATTGGTGACATTGAAGCCGTGGCGCTTGAGCACGATGAGGTCGAATTTGGCATTGTGGGCGCGCGTGGCGATGCGCTCGTCCGCCAACCAGGGGCTGATGACCTCCAGCACGCGGGCCAGGGGAAGGTTCTGAGGCTCGTCCCCGGGCCCCTCAAACCGACGCTGGTTCGGGGGGCGATGGGCGATGGGAATGTAGTATCCCTGTCCCGGCGCGACGCAGAGGGCTAAGCCCACCAGGTTCGCCCGGATCGGGTCGAGATCGTCGGTCTCGACGTCGAAGGTGACCGCGCCGGATTTGGCCAAGGCCCGATCAAGATCGGCGAGGCTCTCCTCGCTGTCAACCGCCCGGTAGTCAACCTCGATTGCTTTCGCTGCTTCCGCCTGCGCCTCCGGGGTCTGCACGGTCGGCACGGCCGGGACGCGATCAACCAGACTGCGAAACTCCAGGGTGCGGAAGAGGTCCATCACCGTCTCGCGGTCAAAGTTTCGGGTGCGGCACGCCACCAGATCGAGCGTCACCGGGGCGTCAGTCCGAATGGTGGCGAGCTCCTTGCTGAGCAAGGCTTCGTCCCGGTGCCCCGCCAGCGCCTTGTGAAAACGGCCCTTGATCTCATCAAGGTGATTGTAGATATTTTCGATCGAGCCGTATTGCTGCAGCAGCGTGGTCGCCGTCTTGTCGCCGACCCCCCGGATTCCGGGGATATTGTCGCTCGTGTCGCCGATCAGGCCCTTGTAGTCGACCAGCCGCTCCGGCTCCAGACCGTAGCGCTCCTCGATCTTCGACTCATCGTAGATGATCGTCTCGCCGAAGCGCCGGCCACTGGTCATGACCCGAATGTGGTCGCCAACCAGTTGGAAGGCGTCGGTATCGCCGGTGACGATGACGACAGCGACCCCAGCCTGCTCGGCCTGGTGGGCCAGCGTGCCGAGCACGTCGTCGGCCTCGTAGCCCTCGGCCGTAAATACCGGGATGTTGAAAGCGCGCACCAGCTCGTAGATGCGCTCCATCTGCAGGTCAAGCTCTGAAGGCGACTTGGCGCGGTGCCCCTTATACTCGGGATAGCGGTCGTGGCGGAACGTCTTGCCCACGTCGAAGGCGGCTGCGATGTAGTCGGGCTTGATCTGCTCGAGCACGTTGAGCAGCATGACCGCAAACCCGTAGGTGGCATTTGTGAGTTCACCCTTGCTGGTGGCCATGTCGGGCGGCAGCGCGAAGAAGGCCCGGTAGGCCAGCGCGTGACCGTCAATCAGCACTAATGTCTTTCGCTCAGCCATCATTTTCCTCCCTGATTCCTCCTGCATTCTAGCACACTGCTGCGAATACGACAGGGGGCGGGGGAGTGAACAGGGGGAGTGAACAGTGAACAGGGGGAGTGAACAGTGAACAGGGGGAGTGAACAGTGAACAGGGGGGGTGGTGAACAGTGGCAACGCTTAAGAATCTGGGTCGCCAGTTCCTTCCAAAACGGCCAGTGTCGCGGCCGCGGCCTGGGCCCAGGTGAAGCGGGTGACGTTGGCAGCCCCGCGCTCGACGAGGCTCATCCGGAGGCCCGGCTCGGTGAGGAGACGGCGCAGGCCGGCGGTGATGGCGGCGACGTCGGTCGGTGGCACGAGCAGGGCCGCCTCACCCGCCACCTCGGGACAACTACTGGTGGTGCTGGTCAAGACCGGTGTCCGGCAGGCCTGGGCCTCCAGAATTGGCAGGCCAAAGCCTTCGAAGAGGCTGGGGTAGACGAAGGCGACGGCTCCGCTCAGGAGTGCCGGCAACGCCTGGTCCGGCACGTAGCCGGGGAAGTGTACTCGCCCCTCCAATCCCAGTCGTCTCGTGTGAGCAACCAAGCCCTCGTAGAGCCAGCCGCGTTGCCCCGCCAGCACCAGCCCAAGCTCGGGGTCTGGCGATGCGACGGCTGCGAAGGCCTCGATCAGCCGTGCGAGGTTCTTGCGTGGTTGGAGTGTGCCGACATAGAGAAAATAGCGCTGCGGTAACTCGTAACGGGCCTGAACCGCCGCGACCGCGGCGGGATCGCCCACCGGCTGGAAGTGCTCCGGGTCTATGCCAGGGTAGACGACGGTGATTTTCGCCGGGTCGGCCCGGTAGCGAGCGACGAGATCGTCGCGGGTGGCTTTGGAATCAGCCAGGAGCGCGCGGGCGGCGAGGACGTGCCAGCGGGTGGTCAGGCGGAGGTACCAGCCCTGGAGACGGGGGTGGGCGGCGGGGAAGTGCTCGTAGCCGAGGTCGTGGACGGTGACGACGGAGGCCGGGGGTGCTGCAGAGGCAGCACGTGGGCCGGCTCGAAGAAGACGTCTGGCGGGCGGCGTGCCAACTCTGGCCCTAAGGCCAGGTGGGTCCACAGCCGGGCTCGTGGCAGGACGACCGTCTCAACCGGAGGGGCGGCTCGCGGCCAGCCAGTTGCCGGCTGTTGGAGGTAGAGGCGAAGCCGATGGTGGGGCGCGGCCGCAATCAGCGCGTCAATCAGAAAGCGGGCGTAGGTCTCGGTCCCGGTGGGGCGGGCCCGCTGGGCGCGACTGGCATCAATCCCGATGAGGTTGTAGGGTGGGAGAGACGCCCGACCCCGCGAGGTCTCCCCAAGCGAGATCGCCTGGTAGGGGATTCCCCCGGAGGGGACGCCGGAGCATCTGGACAGGATGCAGGGTGCCGCGTTACGCATCACGTTCGAGCCAGGGAGCAAGTTGGTCGCGGGTGATCGGCCCCTCACGCAAGATTCGGAAGGGGGTCGTGGTGAGGTCCACGATGGTCGAATCGAGGCCGCCCGGCGTCCCCCCTCCGTCCAGAATCAGGGGGACGCGGTTGTTGAGTTGGGCGAAGACTTCGTCGGCGGTGCGGGCGCTAGGATGGCCGGAGAGGTTCGCGCTGGTGGCCGCTAAGGGGCGTCCCAACCCGGCCGCCAACACACGCGGCACGCGATGATCGGGCAGGCGCACCGCCACGCTCGGCTGACCGGCGGTCAGCACCTCGGGCAGCCAACCGGCGGCCGGCACCACCAGCGTCAGGCCGCCCGGCCAGAAGGCGCGGGCCAACTCCCACACTGTCGCCGGTACATCGGTGGCTACCCGGAGCAGGTCACTCTCATTGGCGAGCAACAGGGGGATGGGGCGGTCACGGGGGCGCTCTTTGATCTCGTAGAGACGAGCCATCGCGGCGGCGTTGGCGCAGTCCACCGCCACGCCGTAGACGGTGTCGGTTGGCAGGGCGATAGCCTCGCCGGTCTTGAGCAAGGCGAGCGCTTGATCGAGGGCGTTCAACTCGGTTACCGAGCGGATGGCAGCACGTATCATGGGTCGCACGTAGCAGGGAGCAGAGAGCAAGGAGCAAGAATGCGTATGCGATGCTTACCCATTGCCGCGATCAGGACAACAGCATATTTGCTACCCACTCCCCGCTCCCTGTATTTCCACCAGGCGATCCAGTCCGGCCAGGTCTTGCGTGACCGTGACAGTCCCCCCTGGGAAGCGTTCGCGAGCCAATGCAGCAAGCTTCTTGCCATGGGCATAGCCGATCTCCAGCAAGATCGTGCCACCTGGCTGCAAGACGGGTCTCGTGCGCTGCGCCTCTACGATCTGATCAAGCAGCGTTCTGATGCTTTCGAGCCCCTCCTGTCCGGCGAAGAGGGCGACGTGGGGCTCGAAGTCGTGGACATCGCGTGGCAACATGGCCGCTTCGTCGGTGGCGACGTAGGGCAGATTGGCAGCGATCAGATCCACCGGCGCCTCGAGCGGCTCCAGCCAGACGCCCTGGCGCAGGCTGACCCGGCCGGCCACACTGTGGCGCCGGGCGTTCTCGGCCGCTACCGCCAGAGCGCCGGTTGAGACGTCGGTGGCGATGACTTCCACGTGGGGCAGCTCGGCGGCCAGTGTGACCGCGATGGCGCCGCTGCCGGTGCCAATGTCCGCGATTCGCGGCGCCGGCAGGGGCCGCAGGCGCTCGATGGCCCGCTCGACCAGCAACTCGGTCTCGGGCCGGGGGATCAACACACGCCGGTCTACCAGGAACTCGCGGCCATAGAAGGCCGCCCGGCCGAGAATGTACGCCACGGGCTCACCGGCCGCGCGCCGGGCGACCAGAGCACGAAAGCGCCGGGTTACCTCCAGGGCAACCGGCTCGTCAGGATGGGCGAGGAGTGCCGCCCGGTTGCGCCCCAAGAGCGCGCCCAGCAGGAGCTGAGCATCGAGCCGGGCACTCTCGGAGACGGCGTCGAGCTGGGCAGTGGCTTCGTTGAGTACTGTGCGGATGGTCATTTTCGGGTTACAGGGTGAAGCTCGGAAGGTTGAAGGTGAGGGCACTTTGAGGGACGAACCTTCAACCTGTCCAGCCGCCCCACCGGGGGAGACGCCCGGTGGAGAGACGCTCCGGTGGGGCGTCTCTACGCGGCATCGAGCTCGGCCAGCCTGGCCGCCTGCTCGGAGGTTGCCAGGGATTCGATGAATTCGTTGAGCGCCCCGTTGAGCACGGCATCGAGCTGGTAGCTGGTCAGTCCGATCCGGTGGTCGGTGACCCGGTTCTGCGGGAAGTTGTAAGTGCGGATCTTCTCGCTCCGCTCGCCGCTCCCGATCTGGCCGCGCCGGGTCTCGCCCAATTCTTTCAGGCGCTGCTCCTCTTCGAGCTCGTACAGGCGGGCACGCAACACCCGCATCGCTTTGAGCTTGTTCTGGAGCTGCGACTTCTCGTCCTGGCACGTGACCACCAACCCCGTGGGCAGGTGGGTGATGCGGACCGCCGAGTCGGTCGTGTTCACACTCTGGCCGCCGTGGCCGCCGGAGCGAAAGACGTCAATCCGAAGGTCGTTGGGGTTGATCTCGACCTCGACCTCCTCCATCTCGGGCAGCACGATGACCGTGGCTGTGGACGTGTGAATCCGGCCGCTTGCCTCCGTGGCCGGGACGCGCTGCACGCGATGCACGCCGCTCTCGTACTTGAGGCGCGAGTAGGCGCCGCGTCCGCGGACCTCGAAGATCACCTCTTTGAAGCCCCCTACACCCGTCTCATTGGTACTGATGAGATCCGCTTTCCAGCCGTGATTCTCAGCATAGCGGGTATACATGCGGAAGAGATCGGCGGCAAACAGACCCGCCTCGTCACCACCCGCTCCGGCTCGAATCTCGACGATGACATTCTTCTCGTCGTTCGGGTCTTTCGGGAGCAGCAGGCGCTTGAGGCACTCTTCCAGCCCGGTAGATTCGGCCTCAAGGCGCTCGACCTCTTCCCGAACCAGCGCCTCCATCTCATCGTCGAGCGTCTCATCGCTCTCCAGCATCGCCCGGGTCGCGACCAACTCCTCGGCCACAGCCTGGTAGCGGCGATAGGTCGCGACCAACTCTTCAAGCTCGGCCTGCTCGACAGCATAGGCGCGGAGCCGGTCGGGATCGGTGGCGACCTCGGGATCGGCCATCAACTGATTCAACTCTTCGTAGCGCTCGGCGACCCGAGCCAATGCATCGAACATACGCCTTCTCACCTTTTGGCACGAAAAGAGCCCCTCGCGGCACCGAAGGGCTCCTCAGTCGTTTACATTATACGCCCGATGGCCACTCTTGACAAGCTGGAAGGTCTCACCGCGCACCCTGCTCAGCCGGTGCTTGCCCTGCGCTCAGGCCAATCTCAGCACGTCAAGGCGGCTCGCAAGGGTTCGGGTGCCGTTCCCCGGCGCAAAACTTGCTGCTATCTCTGTTGTGAACGGCCCTGTGTTGCTGGACCGAGCGGAAATCATCGATACGGAGGAAACTATGGCGAAACCGGACAGTTATACTGTCGAAACACCCAAGCTGGAGGGCACGCACATCACGCTTGCCGAGTTGCAGGTCGAGGGGGCTGATGAGTACGTGACCATCGAGAATACGGGCACGGTCGCCCAGCCGCTCACAAGCTGGATCCTCGCCAGTCTCCGCGGCGAGACGCTGTACCAGATGCCGGAGGGGCTTGTTCTCCATCCCAACAGCCGGGTGAGAATTCACAGCGGCCCCGCTGCTGAAGGCAACCCGCCCACCGACTTCGTCTGGACGCGTGAGAGGGTCTGGAACGACAAGGGGGATACCGCAGTGCTGTTCGATGCCCTTGGCCACGAGGTCACCCGGCTCACTCACGGCAGCCCGCCGGCCGAGAGCCGCGGCGCCAGGCTCCTCTACCGCGATGACGATGGTCGCCTGCATATCGAGGACAGTTATCCGTCCAAGGCCGTGAACCGCAAACTCACTACACCAAGCGCGGAGGCACGCAAGGAATGATCGTCGAGATTGTCGCACCAGAACTCGGCGGCGAGGAGCGCAACCGCGACATTGTCTTCAAGACGCTCGCCAAATTGGACAAGTATCTGACCCACTTCCCCGAAGATAGCATCTTCGCCCGGGTAGCGCTCGGCCCGCACCCGACGAACGACGACTGGGTCCGGGCCACCATCGATCTCTCCCTCCCAGGCGCCCCGAAGGCGGTCGCCGACGCCGATGGCGAGACGACTCGCGAAGCGCTCAACCAGGCGGCTGAGGAGGTCGAGCGCCAGCTCCGCGAATTGAAAGAGCGCCGCTCGCCGGATTGACGCCAGGATCGCACCCGAGTGCGTCGCACCACGCGCAGTGCGCCCTCGGTGGCCGGGCCCACTCTTGTGCCTGGGGGATCCTCAGCCGAACCAGAGGGCAGCTATACGCTCGAAAAAGCCGGGGCTCGATTCCTCCGATACCCCCGGCCTGGCGGTCACGAGTGGTTGGGCATATTCTCGGACAGCCAGGTTGCCATTCGGAATCGCAGCCTCCTCGCCTGACGGCACGCACGAATTGCCTGAAAACTCCTCGTGGATTGCTTGACGAGGATGGGGAGCTATGCTATATTTAAGTCGCTTTACGGGCCCCTTGCGGCCCGTGTGCTTTACTTAGACCAAGAAAGTTGAGGGACGAACTATAAGCGATCGCAAGTATCGTGTCAACGAGCGTATCCGAATCCGCGAGGTGCGGCTCATTGACGAAGAGGGCACAAACGTCGGCATTAAACCGACCCGCGAGGCACTCGAATACGCCCACAGCAAGGATCTCGATCTCGTCGAGGTCGCTCCGAACGCCAAACCGCCTGTTGCTCGTGTGATGGACTTCGGCAAGTTCATGTACGAGCAGACCAAGAAGGAGCGCGAGGCCAAGAAAGCTCAAAAACAGGTCGAGATCAAAGAGTTGCGCCTGCGTCCTAAAACCGACGACTATCACATGGGCTTCAAAGTAAAGCAAGCGCGGGGCTTCCTTGAAAAAGGTTCCAAAGTTCGGTTTCGAATTCTCTTCCGTGGCCGCGAAGCAAGCCATCCCGAACTCGGTCGCGAACTTCTCGCCGAAGTTGCGAATGAACTGAAAGATGTCGCGGAAGTCGAGCAAACCCCCGTCTTTGAGGGGCGCTCGATGACCCTGATCTTGATGCCAACAAACGTGAAGTAAGTTTATCTGGCCCCGCACCTCATCCTCAGATGGCGTGTGTCCGTCTGAGGATGCTTTTGTGCCGCCGTTACGACGAAGGAGCAACAACTATGCCGAAGATCAAGACGCACAAGGCAACTGCCAAGCGTTTCAAGGTTACTGGCACGGGGAAGATCATGCGGACGAAGATTGGGAAGAGCCATCTGCGCCGCAAGAAGCCGGGTCGGGTGAAGCGCCTGTTCGACAAGTACATCGAGGTGACGAGCGCCGGGGCGAAGGCTCGCGTTCGCAAGCTGGCGCCCTACTTGAAGAACTCTCGCGATTAGCCCGTTTTCATCGACGTCGGTTCCCCCGGTTGTCGGGCACACTCCTCCACGTGGGGAGGCCTCCACGCCCGCCGACGGGTTGACTAGACGATTCTCAAAGCTGGAGGAGTATTTCCATGGCTCGTGTGAAAGGCGGGTATGTGACCCGCCGCCGTCACAAGAAGATTCTGAAATTGGCCAAAGGCCACCGCGGTGTGCGGCATACCCGCTTCAGAACCGCCAAAGAGAGCGTGACGCATGCGTTGAAGTATGCCACGCGCGATCGGCGCCATCGGAAGCGTGATTTCCGCCGTCTCTGGATCCAGCGCATCAATGCCGCCGCCCGGCAGCATGGGATGAGCTACAGCACATTTATCCATGGTCTCAAGCTCGCCGGTATTGATCTGGATCGCAAGATTCTGGCTGATATGGCGGTCAATGATGCGGCAGCCTTCGCAGCGGTGGCCGAGCGTGCCAGGGGAGCCAGCGAAACGGCGTAGCGTTAGGCCGCGGGACCGGCGCCGCCGACAGGGATGCAGTTCGACGTGCCATTGGCGGGAGAGAGGGTCTCCTCTCTCCCGCCTCTTGTTGCCAGATGCTCGCCGGCGGGTATCATCACGGCTATGGGTTTGTAGCAGTTCGGGAGTTGGTTGCAGCTTCGCCTGCGCCGTAAGTTTCAACATGTTGAGAGGATTGCGTGCGGCTGCGACAGAGGCAACGTTTTCATAGAGTCAAGTCATCACTTCATCAGAGCATAAAGTCATCAACGTACCAAAGTACCGGAGAACCAAGTCATCGATGCAGGATATCATCAATGCAGTAGAACGGAACGTAGACGAGAGGATAGCCATGTCAACGCGAGTGGCAGAAGACCTTCAGCAGGGGAGAGAGGAAGGGCGAACCCCCCCAACGTGGCGTCAGATGCACCTCGACACACGCCCGGAAGTGGAGACGATACTTTTTCGGCTTTACCGGGAGACCCCGGCCTGGCGCAAACTCGAGCAGGTTGGCGAGATGAACACGGCGGTTCGCACACTTGCCCTGAGCGGGCTCCGGAGACAGTACCCGGATGCATCCGAGCAAGAGATCAAGCGTCGGCTGGCCGATCTCCTATTGGGGCCGGAGTTGGCCGCGCGAGTATATGGCTCTCTGTCGGAGAAAGAGCCGGTCTGATGCTCTCCGAACCGATCGCTGTCACGCTCCTCGTGACCGGCGCCCTGGAGGGATTGGGCGTGCCCTATGCAATTGGCGGTTCTCTGGCAAGCGCCGTGTATGGCGTGGCCCGGGCCACACAGGACGCCGATATCGTCGCCGATCTTCGGCTTGACCACGTAGAGCGCTTCGCCCGGCTGCTGGGCGAGGCGTTCTACGTGGACACGGAGATGATCCGTGAGGCCGTTCAGCAGCGGAGTAGTTTCAATGTCATTCATTGGGACACACAATTCAAGGTGGATATCTTCATCCCCAAGCGTCGGGCCTTTGACCAGGCCCAACTGGCCCGGCGCACTGCGGAGATTGTAGCAACCGAACCGGAGCGAACAGCCTACCTCGCGTCTCCAGAGGACAACCTTCTTTCCAAGCTGGAATGGTATCAGATGACCGAACGAGGATCGGAACGGCAATGGCGTGACGTGCTTGGCATCATCAAGACCCAGGGCGACCGGCTTGACCTGGACTATCTCCGGCGAATGGCAAGCACCTTGGAAGTGAGCGACCTATTTGAGCAAGCGTTGGTAGCAGTACAAGAATAAGCCGATAGTAATAACTCAAGTTTTGCAAAGATTAGAGCAAGGCCAACTGGGTCTTGATCTCATGCAAGGAGCGACCATTGAGCGTTTGCCGGACGACCCAAGCGATGGAAGTACTCAGGGATTGGCGCAAGACGGCACGATAGGCTTCGCCGATGGTCATCAGGCGAGTGAGGGATCACTCCCCGGCACGGTCGGCGCGCAGGTGATGCTAGAGGGTCGGTCAAGTGCTCAGACGTCCGAAGTCTGGTGGGGATCGGGCTGGCCCACAACGCGCTCCGACGGGGGTGATCGAGGCGCGCCCCGGCCGCAAACAAGACGTCGGACGTCTGTTCCCTCCCCCGCGGGATGACGTGACCGGGGCTCTAGAGGGTCGAATCCGCCACGAAGACGAGAGGGTTGGGCCTGGTCAGGCCCATCGCACTTCGCCGCCGACAATCGCCCACAGTCACGGTATGTCGTTGCGTTGAGGCGAAGCAATGATCACGAGCCTTCACAATAGCCGCATCAAAGCGGCTCGAGCGCTGCAGCGCCGCCGCCAGCGGGAGCACGAGGGGCGCGTCCTGGTGGAGGGCCTTCGGCTGATCGAGGATGCCCTGGAAGCGGGCTATGCGCCCGAGGCGCTGTTTTACACCGCCGACGTGATGGCCGACCCCGGGGCGCCGCCCTGGCGGGCGCGGCCGGCCGCGCCGCCGAGGAGATCAGCCCTGAGGTGATGGCCAGCCTGACCGAGACTGTCACGCCGCAGGGTGTTGTGGCTGTCATCCCCGTCCCTGCTCTCCCCTGGCCCCCCAGGCCCACCCTCGTGCTTGTCTGCGATGCCGTGCGCGACCCGGGGAACCTGGGAACGCTGCTGCGCGCCGCCGCCGGGGCCGGGGTAGATGGTGTGCTTCTGCCCAAGGGCAATGTGGACGTCTGGAGTGCGAAAGTGTTGCGCGCCGGGATGGGCGCCCACTTTCGCCTTCCGCTACGCGCCCATTGTGGCTGGGGTGCCGTGGCCCGGCAGGTGGAGGGACTCATCGTGCGGCTGGCGGAGGCGGCTGGCGATCTGGCCTACGACCGGGTGGACTGGACCGAACCCAGTGCCCTGGTCGTCGGCGGGGAAGCAGCAGGAGCAAGCCGCGAGGCCGCGCAGCTTGCCGCCGAGACGATCGCAATTCCCCTCGCCAATGACGTCGAATCGCTGAATGCGGCGATGGCCGGGAGTATCATCCTCTTCGAAGCCCAGCGCCAACGGCGAGCACAGCATGAAACGTGAGCACAAGGCATAGGGGGGAGTCTTCTGACCTGTATTCGGTCGAAGGCGCAGGCAGTGGCCTCGCCTCCCCCGCGCACCGGATTTCAGTGTGAGCGCCGACCTTTGGGGTTGACTGCGCTGCCTCGAGCCAGTTTCGTGTTGCGGAGTATTTCTGATGCTTGATCCGACCATACTGCAACAGATGACGAGTTTCAATGCCGTCTCCGGCAACGAAGAGCCCTTTGCCCGGTGGCTGGCAGCCGAGTTGGAACCCTTCGCGACGCGGGTTGAGATTGACCCTCTGGGGAACCTGATCGCCTGGAAGGGCGAATCGCCCCGGCGAGCGCTCTTCAGCCACATGGATAGCGTCGGCTTCATGGTCCAGGAAGCCAGACCAGGGGCGATCAAACTGGTGAAGATCGGTGGTCCGGAAACGCCGGCCCACACCCGCCTGGTCGTCGAAACCACCGAGGGGCCGCTCGAAGGGATCCTGCTGGTCGAGGACAACACTCTGTACCTCGATCTTGGCCTGGCGTCGTTAGAGAAGGTGGTCCGGGTTGGGGACGTCGTCGCCTTCGCGCCGAACTTCCGACAGCAGGGCGAGATGATCATCTCGCGCCACCTGGACAACAAATTGGCCTGCTGGATCGCCCTCGAAGCGTTCAAGCAGGCCGAGTCGATGATTTTTGTGAGTACGGTTCGTGAGGAGCACCCACCGGCAGGCGCCGGCTCGGTGGCGGCGCGGCTGGACATCGACCTGGCGGTGACCCTGGATATCACCTACGCCGACAGCCTGAGCGTCTCCTACCCGATCAAGCTCGACGGTGGCCCGGCCGTCACCCTGCTCGACCGGATGTTGCACGATCGTCGCTGGGCGAAGCGAATGATGCGCGTGGCCGAGGCCAACTCGATTCCCTCCCAGGTCGAGGTCGTCACCGGTGGTGGCTCCGACGCCTTCCACATCGCGCAGGCCGGCGTCCCGACGGTCTTCCTGGGGGTTCCCATCCGCTACGCCCACACCCCCAACGAACTCACCTTCCTCGAAGATAGCCGGTGGACGCTTGCTCTCATCCAGGCGTTTTGGCATGAGCAGCAGTAGGGTGCACGCGCCGTGCGCCCCGCCGCATCACGCGACCACATCGTAGCCCGGTTTGTAGAGCACGAAACGCCCGCTGTCGAACCACGGCACGACCGGGTAGAGGTCGCAGCGGGCGCAGAACAGGACGTCCTCGGCGTAGCCGAGAGCGTGCAGGTGGCGCCCGCTGGGCGTGTTGGCGAAGATCGCCTCGGGGGTCTCCTCGCACAGGTCGGCCGGCTGAACGGTGGCGCCGAGATGGCAGAGGTGCCGTGCGATCGTGCGCGCGCCCACGTAGTCCTCCTCGGCGTGGATCTCCTCCTCGCCGGCGGCCAGTAGCACGATCTCGCGATCGTCGAGCGTCTGGCTCAACTCGAACGCAGCGCGAGCCACGGCCCCAGCATTGAGGGTTGTGCCCAGCAGGAGCGCCACTGCCCCGTCCCGCGCGACATTGACGATACGCGTCCCGTTGCTGGTGGTCAGTACCAGCGTTCGTCCGACGACTTCTCGCCGGCGACGGCACAGTTCGGTGGGTGAGTTGCCGTAGTCGAAATCGGGAATCCTGGCGCTGTTTCGCTCGCCCGCCACGCGGTGGCCGCGCCGTCCAAGATAGCACCGGGCCTCCTCGACCGAAGAGACCGGGATCACCTCACGGGCTCCAAGCGCGAGAGCAGTCGTGACTGTCGCGCTCGCTCGCAGGGCGTCGATGACAACTGTCACCGCCTGGCGGCGGGTGGCGTCGCGCGCTCCTTGTTCGCCAAAGAGAATCTCCACCTTCATCGAGATATCCATCCACTTCCTTGAACGAGAACGCTCATATGGAATAGGGTGTGTCGCGTGTGCGAGCGTGTCGCGCTCGCACATGCGACACCGATATGAGCGAACGAGAAAGCGCCAGAGGGCCTCACGATCCGGCGCCTCGGCGTAGCCGATCCCAACGCGTGGCGTGCGCGCCACGGCGGAATCGGGAATGGGCGCCCCCGGCGCGATCCAAAGCGGGGGACCAAGGGTGAGATCGTGGCCGTTCAGGCTGCGGTCGATGTCCATGGCCTGGCAGAGCTTGGCCGGGCCGTTGGTCAACTCGCGCACTGGCCGGTCACCCCGGCGGGCGCGCATCAGTTCGATCCCGTCCAGGGGCTCGAGGGCCCGGATGAGGACCGCCGCCGGAAAGCCCTCGTCCTCGGTCACCACGTTGAGCATGTGGTGCATCCCGTAGGTGAAGTAGATGTAGGCGACACCGGCGGGACCGAACATCACCGCTGTCCGCTGCGTGTTGCGGCCGCGGTGGGCGTGGCTGGCGCTGTCCTCAGGGCCGACGTAGGCTTCTGTCTCGACGATGCGCCCTCGAAGGTCGGTGCCATCGGGGAGGCGGCGCACGAGCACGGCGCCAAGAAGATCACGGGCGACAGCGAGCGTCGGCCGAGAATAGAACGAGCGCGGAAGCGGAGTGGGGATAGAAACTGGAGATTCGAAATCTGCGCTTGAAGGACGCTCTCGCTCTCCCACAAAACACTCCACTCATCGTGTGGTGCCGGCGTCGTGCGAACGATCTCGTCCCTGAGCCGGGGATACCTTAGCAAAGCGTTGCTTGCGTGTCAGCACCCAACTGGTCACTATGTGGGCCATTTTCGTCAACAAACGCGAAGGAGAATGACGGGAGGACCTCACCCAGATGGACCGTTCTCTCAATAGAACAAGAGAGGCCGACATATCTGGGCGGCGCTCTTGACGCCGGTCAGGGCTTCTAAGATCACCTGGGCTTTGAATTCGGCGCTGACCTTCCGTCACTTTGCTATCGGAAGCCCCCTTCTCCTGGACTCTACTCTTCACGAAGAGTGGTGTCCAGTTCGCGGGGTCCATTACCTCTGCGCGTCTACTGCCGTATGTAGAGAAGATAGATGTACGCCGAAATAAAGATGATTCCAAGGACGATGAAAATCCAGGCCGTGGCATTCAGGACGCCGGTGAGGATGAGGTACAGGATGGGGATGAATTGCGCCACGAATCCCCACAGCATGGTCGGACCGACGACGTGCCTGAGCGCGTTGTCGTCTGCCTTGCGCGAAAAGTACGCCAGAAAGACATAGAGCAGTCCCACCCCGCCGCGCACCTGGACCAGACCCACTCCGAACGCGTCCAGACTCCCCCCTAGCAGGTTCGCCAGTTGGGCTGCCGCGAACAAATCACCCAGCACAAAGATCAGGGCCGCCACACCGGTCACATAAATGAGATTGCGTAGCGTCATGTCATCCTCCTGGATCGGACTTGAGAGTTGGGGTTCGACCGGCGCTGGGATCACGCCGAGTTGCTGCATCAGGCCAATCCCGTCCAGATTGACCCGTAGTTCAGCGATCTTGCCACCCTCGAAGCGCATGATGTTTGTGAAAGTCACGCTTGCCGACCTGCCGGGCGCAGGGATGCCCGAATTGCCAAGACGAAAGGCCGACGGCCAGAGTGGGTTTGAGAGGCGTACCGTGACGAGGGCATTGGGGACCTCCTGAAACCGCGACGACCTCAGTGCTGCCTCACTATTAGTTTAGACGATGGTCCCAACCTAATGCGAGGCAGAAACAGAAAATAAGGAGAAAACATCGGCGCCAACGATGAACTGACGCCCTCTTGACCGGCAGACCTTAGGAAATCTCCGACACCGTTTGGACAGGAGACAGTCCCTTCCTGCTCCAGAACTCGACGCTCTGAAAGCCGTTACTCAATCGCCCCTTTGGCAATCCGGGTTCCATCTGAGAGATGAGTCCCAATGGTTCGATTCGCCAAATCCAGGGTATCGGCGTTCGGTATGCTGGCTACCAGCGTGGCGACTCCGGCTTCATTGGCCACCAGATCAGGCAGGGCCACCAGGATGGGACCCGGCTCCTCGATCGATGCACCCTCGTGAATGTGGGTCGGGAAGCGTTCGCCGGGAATCAGGCCTTGCACGTGAATCACGATATGGGCAACGTCGTTGGCATCCACCTGGATCTCGGCTTTGCCTGTGACGGCCAAGTCACTTTCAGCGACAAACGGCGCCCGGTAGTGCTTCTCGGCCTTCGCGCTACTGGCCCCCGCAGTAAGAAAGAGGCCGCCGACTGCCAACATAATGCCGGTCAGGCCTACGAACAGCCATTTCACCGCGACTTTCCTCGATTGGAGACGAGATCCACTTCGATTCAACACAACACGACTGGCGGCCGCACGTTGCTCGTGTGCCTTCGCTTCTGGTAACACGGGACGCTTTCCTTTCTGCGGGGAGTACTCCCCATCGCTCTACAAGATACCGGTACAGTACAAAGCCCCGGTGCCATTTTCCAGATCAAAAGGTGCTCATTCATTGCTCACTCTACCCGTCGCTGAGCGACGCGCGATCAGTAACCGCCCCACAGGCTCATATCTGCCGACGTACTCAGAACCACCGCAAGCTCCTCGGGAGCAGCTTCCCGAACGAGGGCATACGCGGTGCTTGTTCCGCGGCCGAGAAAGAACAGCGGGCCTCCCCGCGCCGTCAAGGCGGGGAGGCCCGGCTGGTTATGCTGAGGAACGCTTACCCCTCGTAGGTCTTGTGAAGCAGCCTGGCCTTCATCTCGTAGCGCGGTAGAGCGCCCATCGGGACCAGTTCCACGGCAGCACTAAAGATCAGCTTGTCACGCAGGGTAGCCTCGATCTCACGCTTCAGCTCGGTCAGATTGCCGGCGTCGGAGCCGTGTTCGACCCGGATCTTCAACGGCGGCTCGACGCGCGGGCCGGGTTGGTCGAGGACAACCTGGACCTCGCCGGTCGTGCGCGGGCGCATGCCCATCACCACGTCCTTGATGGCCGAGGGGAAGACATTCACGCCCCGCAGGATCAGCATGTCGTCGGTGCGACCCACGCAGCGCAGCCGGACGCCGGTCCGGCCGCACGGGCACGGATCGGTCCAGACCACGACATGGTCGCGGGTACGGAAGCGCACCAGGGGAACGCACTCGCGGTCGAGGTGCGTGGCAACGAGCTCACCGCTGGCGCCCTCGGTGAATGGAATCGGCTCGCCGTTGTCCGGGTCGATAAGCTCCAGCACCATCAGGTCGGGCGCGACGAAGTGCATGCCCGCCTTCTCGTCACACTCCGCCCCGTAGACCGGGATGAGGTCGGCGTTGCCGATGCCTTCCGTCACTGTGCAGTCCCAATCTTCTTCGATGCGACGCCGGATCGCCGGAACACCGCCGCCCGGCTCTGCCCCGCTCTGGATCCGGGTGATCCCCAGGGTTCGCGGCTCGATACTCATCCGGTCCCGGGCGTACTCGGCGAGATACGTGGCGTACGAGGGGGTGCAAGTGATCATGTTGGCCCCTGTGTCCCGGATCGCGCTCAGCAATCGGTCCGACGCGCCGGTGCCGACCGGGATGAAGGTGGCCCCGATTTCCTCGATGGCGTCGTGCAGGGGCAATCCGCCGACAAAAAAGCTCATCCCGAACCCCATCACCACGACGCTGTCGGGCCGTACTCCCTGAGACCAGTAGACGCGTCCCACGCTCTGGATCCAACCATCGCGGTCGTGGCGGGTAATGCCGACGTAGCTCGGACGCCCCGTTGTGCCAGAGGAGGAATGGACGCGGATGATATCGCGGGTTGGTGCCGCCTGGTGGAGACCGAGGGGCGGCGCCTCGTTCTGGCTCTCGCGCAGCTCATCTTTGGTCGTAAACGGAAAGGCGACCAGATCTTCCAGATGCCGAATGGTGGCCGGGTTTACGCCTGCGGCGTCGAACTTGCGCCGGTAGAAGGAGGAACAGGCATAGACGTACGCCAGTTGGCGCTGCAACCGCAACAACTGCAACCGGCGCAGCTTCTCGGCCGGCATGGTCTCGATTTCTTCGTTGAAGTAGCGAGGATAAGCCATCGTTCGCTCCTCGGGAAATGATGTCTCAACGGGGTAAAACGAACGCCAGTCGTCTCCCTCGATTCAAGTCGAAAGGAGCGGTGACAACGGGCAACTGACCACGGACAACGAACGGCAAATTGTTCAGAAAGGGCTCCGTGCTCGACGCAGTCTTCGATCGAGATGGTGGCTACCAATCGGTGACGATTTGACGCAGGGTTGCTAACAATCGGCGCACCTCCTTGGGCTCGATCTCATAGGGGAGATCGCCCGCGGTCGTCACGAGAGCGCAGTTCGGGTTGTGTTGCTTGAGGAGGCTGCGATCGGACGCGGGAAGCGGCGTGAGGGAGGGCGGCAGTGCTATCCCGTAGGGCCCGTCCGGTAGCGTCCCCGCTGCCGGGACCATATCTTGCGCCTGCGGACAGGGCAGCGCCCCTTGAGCGGCGACCTCCGGCCACGCACCGATTGCTGCGTGTATGGCGAGCAAGACCGGGAGGGCCTCGTGGAAGCGGGTCACGTTGCAGATGGTCTCGAGGATTGCCAGCCACTGGGGACGAACCGGGTTGTCCGCTGCCGCCAGTTCGGCTTCGATCAGCAAGATCAGGTCCGCACCAGCCTCACATGCGAGGCGAGCCGCCTGCAGCGTGGCACCACCCGCGACCGCGAGATAGTCTGCGGGCGATGGCCCCTCTGCAGCAGTGGATGCGGTGGACAGATAGCGGGCTGTTGCCAACGAGCCCGGCACAGCCACGGCGAGCGCCACGCGGTCCTGCAGGACAACACGTAACCGGCGCACGACTTCCAGCATGATGGGAACTCGTCCCCGCCCGGCGATCTCAGCCGGTACGATCTCGGCCGGCGGGGCGACGATTTGCGGCGTTCCGGCCTCCCAACCAACTGTGGCCCCCAATGCTTCTGCAACCAGGGTCTGGTCAGCGTAGCAAACCAGCGCGTCGCAACGCAGCGGGCCCTGCAATTGGCGCAACCCGTTCGCGATTTTCGTCGGGTTACTGTAGAACTGCTGTGGCGTCATGCCGCCGATTTTCGCGGATGCGGCGAAAATCAGCGGCATGAAGATGGGGCGAGGCGGCAGTGTGCCACTCCGCACGAGTGCCTTGACAACGTTTTGCACGCGCGCTCCGGTCTATGCGTGAAACGTGATGCGTGATGGAATCACTCACGCATCACGTACGCAGTATTCTACGGCCGGAAGATCGGCTGGGTGGGTTCGGCGGTGGGCCAGGCGCCGAACCAGGTCAGGATCTCGTCGGGCGGCTTGAGTTGCTCCCACTCGGCCATGAATTCATCATAGGATTTGCCGCGCTGGAGCCGGCTCTGGCGCTCGGCGGCGCGCATCTGCCGGGTCGCCTCGAGATCCACGGTTTCGCCGTCGGATGAAGTGACGACTTTGTAGATGTTCTCGGCGACCCAGGGAGAGATCTTGTGCGCCTTGAGGTCGTGTAGCACGGCCTCCGGATCGCGCTCCAACGGATCGCCGTAGCCGGCGCCGCCCGTGGCGAAGCTGACGGTGATCACATCGCCGCTGGCGACAGGGCGGGTCACTCGACCGAAGAATTCTGAGGACCAGTTGCCATCGATCGAGCGATCGCGCAGGATGTCGTGGAGGTCGAGTGTGATATCAGCGCCGCTCTGCATCTTTTCCAGGACATCGGCGTTGGTGATGCTGATGCCGGGCACCGTGCAGGGGGCGTACCCGCCGAAGAGCGGTTGGGGTGTCTGGATCTTGCTGTTGTCGGCGATCGAGGCGAAGAAGAGCGCCGGAACGTTGTGGTAGCCGACCCAGAGTTGGGTCGTGCCCACGCCGCCGCGGTGCAAGCCGTGCCCGCAACTATCCCGCCAGTGCTGTGAGAAGGGGATGAAGAGCGGGAACTCATTCTCCATTGACTCCACGTTGGGGGCCCGGCCGTACACACACCAGGGGAATCCGAAGGCATCGATGCCGTCTTCCGTGGCCCGCCCGCCCTGGCCCTCGGTATTGATCGAGTAGGCCAGCATGTCGGCGAAGGGCAGCCCCCACTGGGAGAGCCCGGCGATGATCAGCGCGTTGCCGGCGTTCCCGTGCGACGCGGTGACCTGGCGCCAGGCGCGCGAGGGGAACATGGCCTTGGCAAAGCAGTTGTGAACCGCACTCATCGCGCCGGTGGCGATCATCACTGCGTTGCTGGTGGCCGCACGGGCGTCAGGATTCAGGCAGATGCCCGGCGGGAAGGTGAAGTCGATGGGCGCAAAGGTGGCGCTGCTGATCGGCAGGTCGTGGAAGACGTACTCGTAGATGTAGTTGGAAATATGGCCGACGGCCGACTGGGCGTGGGTGTTGTAGGAGGAGAGATTCTCGGGTGAAGTCCCGGTGAAGTCGAACGTCAGCCGGTCGCCCTGCTTGTGGATGGAGAGGAAGCAGGAGCGCACCAGACCGTGCTTGATACCCACGGCGTCGCTGAAATGTACGCTGCGGTAGGTGCCGTCGGGCCACGACGCGATGCGAGTGCGGGCACCCTGCTCGGCCGTTTCGAGCATCCTGCGCAGCAGCCCTACCACGAAGTCGGGCCCGTACCGGTCGCACATCTCGACGACGCGCTGCCGCGCCCGCTCGCAACCGGCCACGCGGGCCTTCAAGTCGATGATGAACATCTGCGGCGCCCGGATGCCGTAGGCGGCGACCATCTCCAGCATGTCCTCGCGCAGTACACCGTTCTCGCCGATCTTGATCGGCGGCAGGTTCATGCCTTCCTCGAAGCGCGACGATGCGCTGACCGGCATGCCGCCCGGCTCGGTGGCCCCGGTTTCGGTGGTGTGGACCGCCGCGCCGGTCCAGCCGAGCAGTGTGCCGTCGTAGAAGATCGGCACGATCGCCAGCTGATCGGGGTTGTGGATGCCGCCGTACAGGGCATCGTTGGTATACCAGATATCGCCATCCTTGACGCCGGGATTCTCGGAGTAGTTCGCCAGGATGTATTTGATCAGGATCGGCTGGATGATGGCGTGCAGGTAGGTGCCACACGAGGCATTGGCCAGGTCGCCGCCCGCGGTGAAGAGGGCCACCATCGAGTCGCCGGCGATGCCGATCGAGCTACGCGACGAGCGCATGAAGACTTCCATCGCCTCATCGAGCAGGTCGTTGGTGCGCTGCACCCCGATTTCGTACTGTCCCAGACTGACGAGTTTGACACACTCCTGTTCGTAGCTGCTCGGCGGTTCAGGTTTCAGCCACCGGAGCTTCTGTTCGAGTGTGGGGATTGCCATGACGCTCCCTCCTGAGTCCTCACTTATTAACGCGCGTGATTGCGGCGATGCGAACTACTCCAACACCCCTAGCTCGTGCTGGTTAATCGAGTAAATCAAGCCCGGCGGGATGACGATGGTGGTGTACGGCGTTTCGACCAGGCCGGGGCCTTCGACGACGTTGCCGGGACGCAGCGCATCGCCATCATAGACTTTGGTTTCGCGCAGGTCGCCGTACTCGGGCCAGTAGGCCAGGCGGCTGCCGCGCAGGGCGTGGGCCGGACTCGGTGCTTCCAGGCTGTGAGTTGGCAAGCTGAGCTTCGGGGTTGGGACGATCGCCTTGAGCACGAAGTTGTCCACGTACACCCCGCCGGCCGGATTGACCACCAACCGGCTGAAGGTCTGGGCGAACTCGCGCTCGAACTGGTCGTAGATGGCGCGGGCCTGCGGCTCGCCGTGGATGAAGAGCTCGGGCGATGAGGTCCGCTTGACCTGCACCTGGCCGCCGTAGAGCATGTCCAGCTCCAACTGGAACACGGCCTGGTCCACATTGAATCCCTCGCCGGCCAGATCGAGTCTGGCCGCTTCGATCAGCGCGCTCACAGCCTGGTTGAACTGATCGTGGTCGATCACGAACTTCTGGGTGAAGGGTTCCATGAACATCATGCGCCTGGAGTACTCGTAGACGTGCATGTTGTCCATGATGGACGAGCCCAACGCGCAGAACACCGGCGAGAGGGGGAAGATGATCGCGCGCTTGATGTCCTGGCGGTAGCCGGCCACGTGGGTCGGCCCGCCGCCGCCGAAGGCAAAGAGGATGAAGTCCTCCGGGTTGTAGCCCTTGAGGTGGACCTCCTTGCGGATGGCCGAGGCCATGTTGCCCTCCACCACCTGCCGGATCAGCCAGGCCGCCTCATGGACGCTGACGCCGAGCGCTCTGGCGATCTTCTCCTCGACGGCGCGCTCGGCCCTCGCCTTGTCCAACTTCATCCGGCCGCCGTAGTAGTAGTTGGGGTCGATGTAGCCCAGGACCACGTCGGCGTCGGTCACCGTGGGCTCGGTACCGCCCAGGTTGTAGCAGACCGGGCCGGGCAGCGAGCCAGCGCTCTGCGGGCCGACCTCCAGGCGGTTGCCAAGCAGTTTGTTGACCCAGGCAATCGAGCCGCCCCCCGCGCCGATGGAGAGCGTCTGGAGCATCGTGATGCCGACCATCCAGCGGTCGATGATGGGCCGGAATTCGTAGTTGCGGACGCTATCCTGCACGATCAGTCCGATGTCGAAGCTGGTGCCGCCCACGTCGCTGGTGACCACGTTGTGGTAGCCGAGCTGACTGGCTACGTGCTGGGCACCGATCAGGCCGGCCACCGGGCCACCGTTGTAGGTGCGGCTGGCCGTGGTCTTGAAGATCTCGGCAATGCCGCCGGAGTTGTGGATCATCTGGAAGGAGCCGCGGTACCCCTTGTCGCGCAGCTTATCCCACATGGCCGAGAGCTCGATCTGCATGGCGCGCTGGAGGTAGGCATCCAGGATCGCAGACATCGTGCGCTCGTACTCGCCGAGCTTCCCGAGCACCTCGCTGGAGAGCACGACCGGCATGGAGCCGATGTGGTAGTCCTTGTACTCCTCGCGGATGATTTCCTTAATACGCCGCTCGTGGGCCGGGTTGATGAAGGACCATAGCAACGAGATGACGAAGCCGCGCGCGCCGTTGTTCACCAATTGGTGCACCTTGGCCCGCACGTCTTCCTCGTCCAACGGGCGAACTGCCCGCCCGGTCGAGTCGACGCGCTCGCGGACCCCGATGATCAGATCGGGTGGAATCAGCGGGACGGGCTTGCTCTGGACCGCCAGGTTGCGGCGCTCGGCGACGCGGGTCCCGTCCACCCACTGGGCGCCGCGGCCGATCAGGATCGCGTCCTCGTGCCCCTCGGTGGTGATGAGGGCCAGGCGCGGACCGCTCCGCTCGATGAGCCGGTTCATCGCGATGGTCGTCGAGTAGCGGATGATATTCGTGTCGCGCAAAAGCTCATCGGAGGTTGTCCCCACCGTTTTGGCCGCCTCTTCGATCACATTGAGAAAACAGACCGACAGGTCGTAGGGCGTCGTGGGCGACTTGGCGGGGGTGACGGTGCCATCACGGGTCAATACCAGGTCTGTGAAGGTTCCGCCGACGTCGATATCAATGCTGTTCATGCCGGCACCTCCAGATGTCCGTCGCGAATGGCGAGCTCTCCGCGCTCCAGACGCCCCTTGAGGCTATCCACATCCACCTCGATGTCGTGCGTCAGTGGATGGCCGGGCGGCAGGTACTCCGTCTCGATCTGCTGGGCGCAATTCGGGCAGTAGAACTCCACGATCCGGATCCAGGCCGGGTCCGGAGCGAAGGTGTACTCACCCTCGATCAACGGCGGATGAATCTCGCGCGGATCGCGATTGTAGATCAGGCAGCCCTTCTTGTAGTTCTCACGGGCACTGATGAGGGGATGATCGCAGCGGTTGCAGCGCCACATCTCATCTGCGAGGTCAAGGTCTAGATTCTCAGTCATGCGGATACGCCAGGCTATCTCTTGAGCGCTCACCTTAGCTCTCCTTCCGCGTGAGATGCCCGTTGGCATATTCATCCTTGCGCAGCTGCCAACCCGGGCCCACCAGGTAGGTGGTGTTGAAGCCCTCGATCACTGCCGGGCCCTGCAACGTGGTGCCTGGGGCCAGATCGTCCCACGAATAGATCGCGGTCTCTTCAGGTTCGCCATTCCAGGAGACCTCACGACTCCCGACGCGGGCGGCCGAGGCATCAGGGCCGCCAACAGTCGCCGGCTCCGGCTGATGGCCACCGACTGCGTAGGTGGCGTGCAGGCGGGCCAGCTCGATGGTCCCGTCAGCACCGGCCTTCTGGAGGGCGGCAGCATCCAGGTCGCCGTTCGAGGCGCTCAGCGGGATCGCGGTGGTGACTACTTCTCCGGCGTTGGTTCGCACGTCAAGCTCAAGTGCCAGTTGAACCTGCGCCGGATCGAGCCCCTCCCCTCTCATGTCCCGCAGGGCCTCCTGGCGCATGGCGGTGAGCGCACGGTTCAATTTCGCCGTGCCCTCCTCGTCCGGTGCGGCCAGCAGCGCGTGCTCGTAGACGTGCATGATATCGGCGAGGGACGAGCCCAACACACTGAAGACCGAACCCAGGTCGAACACGTAGGCCGATTGCAGGCCGGCGCGCCCGGCAAGAGCCGTGGCGAAGATGCCCCCATTGCCGCCATAGGCAAACAAAGTCCAGTCGGCGGACGACCCGCCGGCCCTATCCAGCAGCCGTCTCACCTGATCGGCCACCAGATCGAAGGCGCGCTCGACGATCTTAGTCGCGGCCGCCTCGACGCTGATATTCAGCGGAGCAGCCACGTGAGTCTCGATGGCTTCCCGGGCGCTCTCGAGGTTGAGGAATCGGGTGCCACCGAGGAAGTAGTCGGGATTCAGGTAGCCCAACACGAGGGCGGCGTCGGTGAAGGTCGCCTCCGTTCCGCCCAAGTCGTAGCAGGCCGGGCCGGGGTAGGCTCCCATGCTCTCGGGTCCGAGGCGAACGTCGCCGCCAGGGCCGGCGTGAGCAATACTGCCGCCACCCAGCGCAATTGAGAACATGTCGGGCATCGGCATGCGGAGTGGGATGCCGAAGACCTCTGGCTCGCGGTTGAGCGCCGGCGCGCCGTTCGTCAGGAAGCTGATCTTGACCGTGGTGCCGCCGACGTCGAGGGCGATGACCCGGTCCAGTTGGTAACGGTGGGCAAAGTAGGCGCTGGCAAAGAGGCCCATGGTTGGCCCGGACTCGATCGTGTCGACCGCACGGGTCTTGGCCACGCGCGCCACCCCGCCGTTCTGGTGGCCGATGAGCAGCCGGCGCTTCCAACCGAATTTATCGCGCAGCTCATCCTCGGCTTTGAACAGGGTGTTGGCCAGGGGGCCGTGGACATAGGCATTGATCAGCGCGTAGTGGGTGCGGGTCATGTCGTCGGGGTGCTTGCAAATGTCACTCCCCAACAGCACGGGAACGGACCCCAGGTAGTGATCGGGATATTGGCGCTCGATTGCTTCCTGCACCTGCCACTCGCCGCCCGGATCGTTGAAGGCACCGGCCAGGCTGATGCAGACCCGCCGTACACCCCGCTCCAGCAGGCTTTTGATCAGGCCGAGCACGGTTTGCTGGTCCACCGGTTGCGGCAGACCGATCACGTTGTCCTCGCCCACAAGGTCGAGGGCCGACCGGTTGCCGTTGCTGGCGTAGAGATCGCGCTCATGGCCGCTGGAGACGAAGAGCCCGAGTCGAGGCCCGCGACGCTCTGCCAGGACGTTGGTTGTGATCGTCGTGGACCAACGAATGAACTGGGTCTGGGCCAGGAGTGCTCTCAAGTCGTCGAAGCCGAGCTG
This sequence comes from Ardenticatenaceae bacterium, assembly GCA_027493995.1. Lineage (GTDB taxonomy): Bacteria > Chloroflexota > Anaerolineae > Ardenticatenales > Ardenticatenaceae > DOUV01. The sequence goes on from JAOSJS010000001.1 coordinate 5,605,980, forward strand.
GTCGGCCCCTGCCTGGAGACAGTCCAGGAAACAGACGGTGAGATCATGGGGCGTCGTATCGACTTTCACCGATGTGAGTTGCTGTCCATCGCCAAACAACCCGTCGGTGAGCGTTCCTCCGACATCTATGTCGATTGCGTACACAATGTCTCCGACCTCCTTCTGTGTATGGCGGCGAGACGGCAGCGAGTCGCAAAGGTGGCAAGGGTAGCAGGTGGCAGCCGGCGAGGCACCGGCATCGTCGAAACGCCGCATAGGCATTTTTGCTACACCTATGCTCCCTGCCACACGATGGCGATATCGATTCCGGGGACTGCGGTGCGGTGGGTCATTAGGATAGGGGAAATCGAGCCAGCCGGCGACGGTCTAGAGTCGGATTTCAACTGGGCGAGGTCTCATTCTTATGCGACTATGGACCTACGACCAAAGACCTACGCGGAGAGGAGGGGATGACGTAATCCGGTGCCTGGGTGATGGCCCCGCGCGGGGCACGGTCGAACAGGCGTGGCACTGTAGCCGGCGGCCTCGGCGACGTGAACGAAGGGCGGGATCGGCGGTCAAAGGAAGTGTGCAGGCCACAACCCACAACCCGTCGCTTGGCATTCACGTGTTCGTGCTGCAAAATTCGCTTTCTGTTCCCCCGTGGCGCCGGGTGTTAAGAGTAACGCCACTCTCTGAACGCACGGAAAGCGCCAGTTGTTCCCGGCAAACAGCAGGGCGGCAGCTGATTACTGCTCGCCTGGGCCGGAGTTCATCTTGATCACCGGAGGCTCCCTTGTCTCAAGCAACAGCGGTCACTGTCCCGCGGTTAGACCCTCCTCTCAATGAACGTGACCACACGCGTGGCGCGCCAGGTGCCTCGATCCAGCTCGTTGAGTACGGCGATTACGAATGCCCCTATTGCCGGCTGGTTTACCACAACATTCAACAGCTCCAAGAGTTCTTGGGCGACCGGCTATGCTACGCCTATCGCCACTTCCCTCTCCGGACAGTCCATCCCCATGCCCAACTCGCCGCCGAAGCTGCCGAAGCCGCTGCTGCCCAGGATAAGTTCTGGGAGATGCACGATGCTCTTTTCGAGAAAGGAGAGTTAGATGAAGAGCATCTCATTCAGTATGCCGCCGAGATGGGTCTGGATGTAGAGCAGTTTCAACACGATCTGAACGAGCACGTCTACGCGGGCAAAGTGCGCGAGGACTTCCGGAGTGGCCTGCGGAGTGGCGTGAACGGGACGCCAACGTTCTTTGTCAATGGAGAGCGATACGATGGGCCCTGGGACCTGGAGGCACTCCTGGAGCGGGTAGAAAAGCCGCTGGGCGTACGGGTACAGATGCTGGGCGCGCGATTTGCACGGATATCGGCCCTGGGTGGTGTCTTGCTCCTGCTGGCGACTGCGCTGGCAATGCTCTGGGCTAACCTATCCCGGCAGGGCAGCTACGTGGCCCTGTGGGAGAGCCACCTCGCCATCCAACTGGGGAACCTGTCACTTTCCGAGTCCCTGTTGGAATGGGTTAACGATGGCTTGATGGCTATCTTTTTCTTCGTCGTTGGCCTGGAGATCAAGCGCGAAATTCTGACCGGTGAGCTGGCTGCGCCAAGACGAGCGTTTTTGCCTGTTGCAGGGGCGATTGGCGGCATGGTGCTACCCGCGGCTATCTATCTTCTATTCAATAGGGGCGGCCCATCGGAGGGAGGGTGGGGGATTCCCGTGTCGACGGATATTGCCTTTACCCTTGGAATTCTCACACTTCTAAAGAACCGAGTGCCGTTCTCCCTCACCATCTTTTTCACTGCGCTCGCGATTGCCGACGATCTGGGTGCGATCGGAGTGATTGCGCTCTTCTACTCATCGCACATCGCCTGGCCGAACTTGCTCATCGCCGCGCTGTTTCTCCTCGGACTCGTCGTATTGAACCGCGGCCGGGTCTACGCGACATTACCCTACGCCGTGCTGGGCGTGGGACTCTGGTTGGCCTTCCTGCACTCCGGTATTCACGCTACTGTAGCAGGCGTACTGCTCGCGCTCACAGTTCCCCACCGCACACCACCTACCATACGAGGACTGCTGGCCCAGGCGGTCACAGTCCTCGACAGCTTTGCTCTGCCAGCGGAGTGGCAGGAGCGCTTCGATAGCCATCGACAGGCAGCCCTTCAGACGCTCGAGACAATCACCGAACGCATGCGCTCCCCGGCGCAGCGAATGGAACATGGACTGAATCCCTGGTCAAGCTATGTCATTTTGCCACTCTTCGCGCTCGCCAATGCCGGCGTGATCCTCCGTGCCGAAGCCTTCCAGACACTCCTCTCACCGATGAGCCTCGGAATCATTCTTGGGCTCGTCATCGGGAAGCCAGTCGGGATCACAGTCCTCTCCTGGCTCGCGGTTCGCCTGGGCTGGGCGGAACTCCCATCGAGCGTCAACTGGCAGCAATTCGTCAGTGCAAGTTGTCTGGCCGGGATTGGCTTTACGATGGCGCTCTTTATTACGAATGCCGCGTTTGTCGATGGCACTCTCCGTGCCACCGCGAAGCTCGCGATTCTCGTTGCTTCGATCCTGGCAGCGGTCCTGGGGACCCTGCTGCTCTTTGCCACGAGCAGGCTCTCGACAGGGAGAACGTCTCGCACGTGATGTTTACGACAGGGGGATGTCAGTCTTTCGCCGCCCGGCCGGTATCGCCGGATGGGATCACATCAGGCGGTCCTCGATCTCCCAGGCATGATCGAGCACGTGCCAGGCCACGCGCCGGACGAAATAGCGCGGTGTCCAGCGGCGACCACCGCGCGGCCCACGTGCAGGGACCTCCCCGCGCGCCGCCGCGGCCAGCGCGGTCAAGACCGCCTGCCTGGTGAGGCCCAGTTTCTCGCCCGGGTCATCCTCTTCGGTCTGCGGAAGCCGCCAGCCGAGCCGTGCGAGATAGGCCGCGTCGGCGCCCAGCACATGCTGGACGATCCCCTCCAGGTCCCGGCCGCCTCCACGAGGTCCCTTGCGCAGTTCCTTGCCGGTGGCCATCCTGGCCGCTGCGTCGAACGCCTGCCAGCAAGCCTTCAGCAGGGCCTGGAAACGCCGAAGTTCGGTGTCGTCGAGCGGGCGCATGTCGCTGGATGGGGCGGCGTCGGGTGCGCCGAAATCGGTGGTCGTGCTCCCCGCGAGCCGCTCGATCACGGCGAACGCCGACCCGTCGGCCGGCGCTCGGAACCCGAGCCCTGCGGCGCGGACAGCGCGTTCGTAGCGCGGCGCGGAGTCGAGGAGGGCTTGCAGGGCCGATCCCTCGTCGCGCCCGCTCCGGCACCAGCCGGGCCAGTCAATCGCAGCGGCGAAGGTTCGTTTCTTCCCGATCTCAAGGTACACGTCGAGCGTGTTCGAGGATTGTGCCATCAGTTCCTCTTCCTGCAGGATGGAGTCAGCTCTCCCGGGCCAGTGATGCAGCTCGAGGCGCATTTGGGAAGGATTGGGTCAGGCAGAGCCTCGTCCATCAGCGTTCACGAGAATGCTTCGAATTGCGCCGTAGCCAGCCTCGTCTCTCGTGGACGGACGCCGCCGGTATCAAGGCAGGCGAGTGATCCGTAGCTAGAGCCGATAGGTTCTATCAGGTGACCAGTTCCTGGAACATTCATCAAGGAGTCGTCGGGCGCGCATGATCGGAGACTTCCGAAGTCTTCCGAGACGTCGGAAGTCTGACGACTTGACCGGCAATCCAGCAGTAGAGTAACGCAACACTGCGACAGTGGAAAGGATCGGCGTACTCTCGATGCCCAAGACCCCCTAGAGCGCCGGCCAAGTAATCCCGCGGGGGGAGAGAAAAGACTTCCGAAGTCTTGTTTGCCGCTGGTACCTGCCTCGGTCACTGTCGTCGGAGCGCGCTTTGGGCCAGCACGGTCCCCTCCAGACTTCGGAAGTCTGACTCCTTGACCGGCGCTCTAGCCCCACCGTGGGCTTTTCATTTCCTCAAACCTACTGTTCACCCCCTCCCCCACTGCGCTCGCCAGCGCTGACAATAGCACGGCTGCCAAGCCAGGACGAGGCGCCGCCGATCCCACAACGCCAGCAGCCAGCGGATCAGTCGCATCAGACATCTTTCTCCTCGCGCAGCAGATTCTCGGCCTGTGTCGTCCACCCCCCGCTTCCGCGGCCGTGGACGCGATCTGCCAGTGGACGGATCCTCGCACGCCACCTGGCCGCGACTGCTGCAACAGTCATGGGTGGGGGAAGGAGTGGACAGGAAGCATGGGGAAAAGCGGACAATTGTCTCGTGTGTCGTCGGTGACACCTTTGCTATACTGGGGCACGGTTTCGCGCTCTTGCCCATCCCTGGACGATGGAGACTCTCGTGAACCCCGGACTTGGCAAGATCGTTGGCAAAACGATCGAAAGCGTCGTCGTGAGCGAGCACAACGCTGGTGGGCCGCCCACGCAGGTCTTTCTGGTCTTCGATGATGGCACCGCGTACGAATTGTACGGCAACATTCACGCGACGAGCCACCTTGAGACCCGCGGCGAAGGCGCCCTCCTGCGGTATGCCACCCTCTTTGGCGGGTGGCTGACCCAGTTCCCTGGCGGTAGGCAGGCCCCCCAGCCGATCTGCAATGGCCTCGAACGGCTCGGTGTGCGTCGATTGTAGCGGCGCGACTGCCAGCCGCCTGCTTCCCGCTCGTATCGAACGGGTGGGTGTCACCTCGTTCTCCGGAATGCAGACGCCGGGCCATAGTGCCCGGCGCATTCCTTGCTGCCTGCCACCTGCAGCGCCGCCCTCGCACGCTCGCTAGCCTCCGCTTGCGCTGACAATCACAGGGCTGCCCAGTCAGGACGAGGCGGCGCCGATCCCACGGCGCCAGCAGCCAGCGGATCAGTTCCGTGGGGCATCTCCCTTGCGTGCTCCTGAGTCCTTCCGCGCCGGCCGGGTTGTGTGCCCCGCCGCGCCCGCGGAAACTGCGACGTTCGCCCCGCGCCTCTACACCGCGCCAACCGCGTGATGGCCGCCGCCAGTACACCGGCGATCGCCGGCACGGTCGAGGGAGATCGCACCGGCGGCGATGAGGCTGCCGGTGGCCAGCGGTGGCTGAAGCGGCGGGCGCCTTGCGGGATGGGTCGCGATGGAGAGGGCGCGATCCGTGGTACCTCGCCGCTCTGGCGAGAAGCGAACAGTCCGATCTCACTGTCCGCCGCCCTCCGGCTGCCGCGCACCATTCCGCCTCGATCTGAGTCGGCATCGCTTTGTCCTGTTTCAGGTCAGGATGCTGTACCAGGACATCAAGCTCGACGACCCTCTTTAACTGCTCTACTGCTTCTTACAGGCGCCCTTGTTGGCAATAAACCATGGCGAGGTTGTACCGGGTGACGTGTTCGCTTGCCCGGTCGCCGCTCGCTTCCCGAATGGGCAGGGCGCGCTGGAAGGTGTCTCAGGCCTCCTACCGACGCCCGAGATCATGGTAGATCCCCCTATTGACTGTGCCAGGGTTTTCCTTTATGATGTTGGTCAGATGTGCGTTGGTCAGATGTGCGTTGGTCAGACCAATTGTGTGCTTACGCGGAGCCTCGCCGTGATGGCTTTTCGGTCGGACTTGCTCCCCGGCGCAAGCAATACTCCTTATTGGCGGCCTTCAACCAGGATGCAGATTCAACCCTGAGACCGCCCGGCTCACCGGGCCCTGCGTGGGGTTTGTCTCTTGGTTTGAGCTTGTTGGTATGGCTCCCTTTGGTTCAGGAACCATAACCCAAGATGCTATCGTCGCCTTCTCCGGCGAAGGAGGTTGGCGCATGAGGTGAATGGCACGCGGTAGACTCGACTCTAAACGGCCATGTGGAGATTCCAGCAAGGAGGTTTTGGACATGTCCTGGCAAGACGGAGACAAACCCCTGAACAAGATATCACGCCGCAAGTTCCTCTCGACGTCGCTCCAGGTCGGTTTGGGGATGATAGGGGTCAGCGCTCTGAATGCGTGTGCCCCCGCGGCGACCCCAGGCGCCTCGCAATCCGCGGCGCCCGCGACCTCGGCCCCGGCCGTCCCTACTACGGCGGCGTCCAAAGGGCCGGTCACCCTCGAGTTCTGGCAGATTGCCCAGGGCGCAAACTACGACAAGGTCCTCCGGCAATTGATCGAGGAATACGAGGATTCACATCCGAATGTCAAGGTCAACCTGACGGTCCAGCCGCAGAAGGATATGGACACCAAGGTGCGTTCGGTTTATACGAGCGGCGGACCCGGTCCCGACCTTATGATCTGCGGCAGCGTCTATTCGCTCACCTACGCCCGGATGCCCTATGGCTTTATCGATCTGACCGATCGAATCGCGGCCGAAAAACTCAAAGACACGATCGCCCCGAGCGCGTGGGAAACGATGCAGGAGAACGACAAGCAGTTCGGCGTCCCGTTTACGGCCTTTCTTTTCCTGCTGAACTATAACAAGGACCTCTATAAAGCCGCAGGGCTCTCCGGACCACCTACCACGCTCGACGAGCTTCTGGCCAACAGCAAGAAGATCACCGATCCCTCTCAGGACCGCTACGGATTCCTGGCGTTTACGGCTTTCCCGGCCTGGATCCTGGAGCAGTTGTGGTATGACGCCGGCGTCGGATATTTTGAAGGCTCGGAGAATTTCGACAAGTACGATGTCACGAAGCCGATTACGATCACCAAGCCCGAGGCGGTCGCGGCCCTGGAATACGTCAAGTCGTTGGCGGAGACCGCACCGGGCGGCCTGCAGGGGAATATCGGCGTCAAGACAGGGGATGCGGACGCGGCCTTCGCGAAGGGCAACCTGGCGCATTTCTATACGCATACCATCCACACTTCCCAGATCCAGAGTTACAATGAGAACATGGTGCCGCAGAAGAATTTTGATGTGGCGGCCTTCCCGAAGGGACCCAAACGCCAGGGCGTGATGTTCAGCACCGAGGTGGCTGGGATTTCCAAAGGGAGCAAGGACCCCGACGCCGCGTGGGACTTTTTGAAGTTCCTCTCTGACTTGGAGGGGCGGATCGCGCCGAGCAGCGGCACGGTGCCGCTGCGCGGCGATGTCGATGTGGACCAAAACCAGGCCGGAAGCTGGCTGGTTCCGATTGGGCGCCAGTTGCTCCAAGGCGAGGTGTTCCCGCAGGCCTATTTCCCCCAGCAAGGTGCCTTTGCCTCGAGCCTGACCTCGAATGTGGAAGCCTACTTCCTGGACAAGAAGAGTGCCGAACAAGCATTGAGCGATGTGGCGACCGAGGCGGCGAAATCCCTCAAGCAGTGAACCGGCTCCCCGGCTGATGGAGGCGTAAGGACGGGCTGCGCCTGAGACTGGGTCAGGCGCAGCCCGTGGAGAAGGTGCCGGCAGTATCACGCCTCGGACCTCAACGGTCCGAGGCACGAGGTTTAACCGACGATGGCGACTCGACCAGTGGAGGTCTCAGTCTCGTCTGGAAAGGTGGTCCAGCGCAGCGCATTCGCGGGACTGGGCCGAAAACTCATTCCTTACGGAATGCTCTTCCCGGCGGTCGCGCTCCTCATTCTACTCAACCTCATAGCCTCTGGATTCGGCGTCTATCTCAGTTTCCTGGATTGGAATTATTTTCGGCCGAACCAGCTCTTTGATTGGGTCGGCTTGCGGCACTATGCGGCGCTGGTCACCGATCCGATCTTTCTGACCGCGGTCGAGCATACCGTCGTCTGGTCGGCGGTGGTGGTTCCCGGGGGATTTCTCGTAGGGCTGTATCTCGCGCTGCTGCTGAATGAGGACGTGCGCGGCAAGTGGCTCTTCAGGACGCTCATCCTCCTCCCCTGGGCCGTTCCCCTGGTGGTGGCTGCAGTGACCTGGTCCTTTTTCTTTAGCCCCGGAAACGGCCCACTCAACGACGCCCTGTTCAAGTTGGGGCAATACAACCTCAAATACATGAACTGGCTGGGAAGCGAAACGTTCGCGTTCCCGATCGTCATGGGCGTGCAAATCTGGCGGACGGCACCCTTCTTTGCGATCACCTTGCTGGCCGGGCTCCAATCGATTCCTCCTGACTTATACGACGCAGCCGAGATCGACGGTGCGGATTCGGTTGGACGCTTTCGCTTCATCACCTTGCCCCTGTTGCGGCCGGTCGCCGCGGTGGTTCTGCTCCAGGGCTTGATATGGAGCTTTTTCAACTTTACCACGGTGTTTGTCATGACCCAGGGGGGGCCAGCGCACGCAAGTGAGTTGCTTACCATCTATCTGTGGCGGCAGGCGTTCCCGCTGGCCGACGTGGGGAGCGGCTCTGCCGTGGGCACGATTCTGGTCCTGTTCCTCTCGATTGTAGGGACATTCTGGGTGATTGGCGTGATGCGAAAGGAGACGACCGGATGAGGCGCCATCGCCGCAAGCGAATCCTGGTTTACGCACTCCTGATCCCGACAGCCTTCTTCCTTGCCTGTCCGGTGTTCTGGCTGTTGATCCTTTCCTTCCGGCCGAATTCGGTGATTGTGAGCGGCCTGGGGTCGATCACTTCCGGGAAATTCGTCCTCGACAACTATGTGACGCTCTTTACGACCTATGATGTCGGGCGATACATGGTGAACAGCCTGATCGGGACGATTGTTCCGTCTGTCCTCTCCGTGCTGCTCGCCCTGCTGGCCGCGTACGCGCTGGTGCGCTTTGATTTTCCGGGCCGTACGTTCTTTTACTCCCTGCCCCTCTTCGCCCAGGTCGTGCCACTGATCCAGCTGATTGTCCCTCTTTACGTGATCATGCTGGCGCTCGGCCAACTGGATACCTATACGGCCATTATCATTGCCCACCTCTCGTTGGTGCTGCCGCTCAGCATCTGGATGATGACGGGATATCTGAAAGGGACCTCCCCGGAGATTGAAGAGGCAGCCATGGTAGACGGCTGTTCCCGGATCGGCGCGATCTTTCGGATCGTGATTCCCACCGCGCTGCCGGGCATCATGGCGACGGGGGTGTACGCGTTCCTCGAGACCTGGGGTGAATTCCTCGTGGCATATTTGCTCACGAGCAAGGAAAACATGCGCCTGCTCTCCGTCGCCGTGTATACCTTCCTCCCCGGCGCGCAATCCCCGACCACGTGGGGCATTCTCTTTGCGGTGGCCGCGGTGTTCATGATCCCATCCCTGGTACTCTTTGTATTCCTGCAGCGCTCGTTTCAGCAAGGACTCGCCATTGGCGCCGTCACGGGGCGCTAGAGTCGCATTCAAGACGTTAAGGAGAACCATATGCCTGAAAGGACTGATCGCTACGAATGGCTGCGCAAGGCCCGCCTTGCGATCGTCGAGGCCCCATTCTATATTCTGAACCTGGAAAAGCAGACGTTTGATGCCGAGGAGATCGTGGATCGGGTCGAGTACTGCAACGCCAACCTGATCCGCCTTGGCGCGGCGCGCAGCTATGCCTTTTTCCAGAGCAAAATCGCCCCGTTGGCACCGTCGCTTCAGGGACGCGATTTTCTGCAAGAGGTCATCCAGGCCGCGCAGCCGCGGGGGATCAAACTGATTCCCTACATTCAATCGGGCTACGAGAATAACATTCTTTACCAACAGCACCCGAACTGGGTAGAGCGCCTCGCGGACGGGCGGCCCATGGCCGTCGGCCGGCCGGAAGAGGTCCACATGTGCTGGAACTCGCCCTACCGCGAATGGAAGATCTCGGTCATTCGCGAGATTTGCGCCAACTATGAAGTGGACGGGATGTATCTGGACGGCCCGACCTATTTCGGCTACTGCTACTGTGATTACTGCCGGACGAAGTTCGGAGCCGAACACCACATGGATATTCCGCGGCAGGAGGACTGGCACGATCCGGCCTGGCAAGCGTATGTCGTGTGGCGCTATGAAGTGCTCGCCTCCGTCCTGCAAGATATTTGCGATGCGGTGCGAAGCACCCGCCCCGGCATCCCCGTCATTAATAACAATATCACCTACTTTCACGAACGCTGCCGGCGCGAGAGCCGCATCCCCGAAATCCTGACACGCATCTCGGACGGCATGCTACTGGAAAGTCACCGGACTCACCAGCGCCTGGCCTGGCACCGGGTCGGCCAGAACGCCAAGTACGGTTATGCGACCGGTAAGCCGCTGTGGATGTGGTGGGAATATACCGTTGGGGAGTGGAGCTTTACGGCCTGTTCGCCGGCTGAACTCAGGCTCAAGTATGCGGAATTGTTGGCGAACAAGGCAGCGCCCGGCGTATTCCCCTTTGACGTGGTAGGGCGCGCCCCCCAAGGGCTGGATGCCTTGCGTGAGTGCTTTGGATTTCAATCCGAAAACGAAGCGCGCCTGTTTAGCGCCGAGCCGGTCAAGCATGTCGCGCTGCCCTATTCCCGACAGACGGCCGAGTGGTATGGGGCGGATCAACCGGACGAGCGCTATACGGCCACTCACACCGGGCTCTACCGGGCCCTGGTTCACAACCACGTGCCGTTCAATGTCGTTTTGGACCCCGACCTCAGCGATGCGGGGCTAGCCGGCTATGACGCGGTCATTCTGAGCAATGTTGCCTATGTGTCCGAGACCCAGGCGGAGGCGATTCGGCGCTACGTGCAAAAGGGGGGTGGGCTGATCGCCACCTACGAGACGAGCCTGTTCGACGAGCGGGGACACAAGCGGGGGAATTTCCCCCTGGCCGATGTCTTCGGCGCCGATTATCAGGCGAGTCCGACGCTCCAGGTTCGCGGGGAATTGGCCCCGGGATATGCCATTCTGGAGAACCGTCAAGAATGGGTGATGTGGCTCGAGGAGCCCATCCGCGGCGGCAACCCCCACGCGGTCGCCTACATCGACGTGCCGCCTCGGGCGGAGGTCCCGTTCCAGACTGGAGTCGAGGGGGCCGTCGTGCCCGTCGGCAAGCACACCTACGTGCGCGTCCGGCCTGGAGCACAGGGCGCCGGCTGCCTGCGACGCCCCTCGCAGCGGTCGCAGCCCCTGGGCGATCCGACCCCCTATCCAGGTGCGGTCACGAACACGTATGGCCGGGGGCGGGTGGTCTATTTTCCCGCAGATATCGGACACGATTATAGCCAGGTGCGCGTGCCTTTCCTGACAACGATTCTGCAGAATGCGCTGGAATGGGTGAGTGTGCGGCCCCGGCCGGTCTTGATCCAGGCGCCGACGAGCGTCGAGGTGCAACTCCACACGGGCCCTGACCGCACGAACGTGTACCTCATCAATTTCACGGGAGACAGCATCGAACCACGGGACGAAGTGACACAGGTGGCTCGGCTGCGTGAGGTTCCCGTCCAGGTGGCGGTTGCGCGGCCGGTGAAGCAGGTGTTCCATTTGAATCGGAAAGAGACCTTGAACTGGAAAATGGAAGGGGGGCGCTGTTCGTTCGTGGTTCCAGACCTCGACGAGTTCGCCGTGATCAGTCTCGAGTTCGCCGACTGAAGAGATGATGATCGAGAGTATCTCGCGGCGGCATGCGCGGACGGGTTCACTCTGGAAGCAGGCGGGAAGCAAACAAGAAATCCTGCAACATCTCGCCGCGCACCCCTGGCTGGGCCAACTCTTTCAGAGAGTAGTGGAGCAAGCTGACCGAGACCTCCAGTCGCTTCCCTCCGAACTCGCCACGCCTGCGAATCTCCAGGATACCAGCCTCGAAACTCAGGACGAGCGCGAGTTGCGCTGGTACGGAGAAAGTCAGGAAGCGCATCGTGCGGGGGAAGTGATTGTGAGGCTCGCGCTCTGCGCGTGGCTGAACGAGAGGCCGGATTTCGCCGCCGCCGCGGTTGCGCGGATGCAAACCGCGGCGGCGCAGCCGACCTTCGCCGACAGCCCCATGCAGGACCTGGTCGTCGGCGGGCTGGCGCGGGGCCTCTGCCTGGGCTATGACCTGGTAAGAGATATGGTACCGGGCACAGACCCGGACTCGGAGTCCGAAACGTGGGCCGCGGTGCGAGCACGCCTGCTGCAGTATGGTGACTGGCTCGAGTACTATCTGGTAAAGGGGGGCAACGGTGCCCGCCGCAACCACGACGTCATCGCGGCCTGCACCCTGGGTCTGATCGCCCTGACGCTGCCGAACGCTGCTCCCCGCGATTGGGCGCCGCTCGCCGCCGCACAGTTGGAAACAGTGCTCTTTGCCGACACACGCTACCTGGGAGAAGATGGGGATTGGTACGAAGGCTCGCTGCGTTACCAACTCTATATTCTCCAGTGGTTTCATCTTCTGGCCGACGCTGCGCGCACTGTCGGCTGGATGGATCTATACGCCCGGTCCAAGGCTGAGAAGCTCTTTCGGTCGCTGAGCCATTTTCTGACACCGGACGGTCACAACCTGGGATTCAACGATACGGCTCACGACGAAGTCGTGCTGCTGGGCGTGTGGCCGCTGCTCAAGGGCGCGGTCGAATACCAGGACCCGCTCCTGCTCTGGAACCTGCAAAACATCCTGGACCGATTGGACGCCGTCCCCCTGATCCCAGCCGAGGCCTTCCTGGCACTGCGGGGTCCCCTGCCGGGCGAGCCCTTCCATAAGAAGCGGCAAACGGCAGTCCATCTGAAGCGGACCGGGCTGGTCGTGGTGCGCTCGGAGTGGTCCGGCAGCGCATCGCTGTTCGCCCTCGGGTGCGGGCCCTACTCCTCGCACCATCATCTCGGCCAGGCCGGATTCGAGTATTATGCGAGCGGAGAGCCGGTCGTGCTCGAAGCGGGCGGGGGGCACTATGTGGGGCGTGCGCAGTGGATCACGCCCGAGATGCACAACGTGGTCGTGGTGAACGGAGGCTACCGGCCGCGCTATGCCCATCCGCTGTATGGGACCTCCGGGTTCGACTTTGCGCCCCGGTTCGACGGCCGCATCACCGCATTCAAGCACAACCCGGAGGTTGCGTTCGTGCAGGCCGACTATGCGCTTTGTGCGCGCACGCGCTCGGCCGTTCGGAATAGTTGGTTCGTGTGGCCGGGATATCTCATCGTGGAAGATCGTCTGACCGCGCCCGACGGCAGTCCTCTCCAGGCCGAAGCGTTCTGGCACGCGCACGGGGATGTGCAGGCCGCGCCGGATGGCACCTATCAGATCCGGACGGCGGGGGGCGAGACGCACGTGCTGGCGGTCTGTGAGCCCGAGGTTCGCGAGATTTCTCTGGGGCGGCACCCACTCGCCCGGGATTCGATCGGAGTCGTCATGAGCGGGGGAGAATTGCGGGTTCCGGCGCGGCGCCGGGAGAAGCTGGACTATATTCGCGTTACGGCCCGCGGCCCAGATGTCCGGTTCCTCGTTTTCGTCGTCCCGTCAGAGATTGAAGGGCTGCCGGTCGAATTCTCGCACCAGATGCTCCCGGCAGCCCAGGCCTGGAAGCTGGAAATCAGGTTCCCGCACGGAGTGGTCGATACGTGGGTTTTCCTGCCTCGCCGGGCCGGGCTCGTGCAGGAACCGCTCGAGATGGACGGCCGGGTGGCGTTCGTGCGCTGCGTCGCCGGGCGTGCGAAGGCCTGGTTTCTCCTGGAAGGGCAAACCCTGGCCTGCGCGGGAGAAACTCTGGTCCGGAGCCCGGTCGAGACGACATTTCTCAATCACCGAGGGGATCAATGACCGACGACCTTTGTTACGCCACCGCGACGGAATTGGCTGCGGCGATCCGAGAGAAGGAGATAGGGACCGGAGAGGTGATTGATGCCTACCTCCGGCGCATCGCCCGGCTCAACCCGGCCGTAAATGCGATTGTGACGCTCGACGAAGCGGGTGCCCGCCGCCGCGCGCAAGAGGCGGATGCGGCCCTGCGGCGGGGAGAAGTATGGGGGCCGCTGCACGGGGTTCCGGTCACGATCAAGGATTCCATTGCTACGGCCGGGCTGCGGACGACAAGTGGATCGCCCTCGCTCCGGGACTATATTCCGCACGAGGATGCCACGGTCGTGGCTCGATTGCGCGCGGCGGGGGCGATCATCCTGGGAAAAACGAATTTGCCCACCTTTGCAGCAGACAGCCAGACGAACAATCCCGTTTTCGGCCGAACCAACAACCCCTGGGACCTTAGGCGGACGCCCGGCGGTTCGAGTGGGGGCGGCGCGGCGGCGGTTGCAGCCGGCTTGATTCCACTGGACCTCGGCAGCGACTGGGGTGGGTCGCTGCGCGCGCCGGCGCACTTTTGCGGCGTTTTCACGATCAAGCCCACCGACCGGCGGGTGCCGTGGACGGGACATATCCCCCCGGCGCCCGGCGCGCCCTGGGGTGTGCGCCACATCGGCATCATCGGGCCACTGGCCCGCTCGCTCGATGATGTGGCGCTGGCGCTGCAGATTATCAGCGGGCCCGATAACCGGGACATGGAGGTGCCGCCCGTGCCGTTGGGGCCTCTGCCTTCCCTCCGGCTTGAAGGGTTGCGGCTGGCCTGGACGGATGATTTCGGTGTTTCGGTGTCGCGGGATACGCAGAACGCGCTGCGCGCGCTCGCCCGCGAACTGGAACAACGCGGTGCCGTGGTGGAACGACGCGTGCCGGAGGGGTTCGACCTGGAAAAGGCCTGGGAGGTATGGGGTGAGATTCGGCAAGCGGAGGCCGGTTCCTCGCAGGAACCCGAAGTGGAGCGCGCCGAGGCTGCGCGCTTTGGGGTATCGCTTGCCTCGGAGGTGCCGTGGCTGCGCGGCCGCGCCAAAGTGATCAACGCCACCCTGCGCCAGTACAGTGAGGTGCTGGAGGAACGCGACGCATTGATCCGGCCATTAGAGCAGTTCTTGACGCAATGGGAGGCATGGCTCTGTCCCGTCACGTTGGGACCAGCTTTTCCACATTGCGAGACCGGAGTGCCAGTCCCGGTCGATGGATATCCCGTGCCCTACTGGATTGCCACGGGCGTTTACCTGATGCCCTTTAACGTGACGGGGAGTCCGGCCGTGGTACTCCCGCTCGCCCGCTCGACGGAGGGATTGCCGATCGGGCTGCAGGTGGTGGGCAAGCGCTGGGAAGAGATGAAACTGCTGGCCGTTGCCACGGAAATCGCGCGAGTGATGGGACCGTTCCGCCGGCCGCCGAGTTTCTAGAGTGGGCGACGAAGATGGTGCGTGACCTGACGGTCGTGATATTGGCGGCGGAGGAAGCAAGATGAAGGATTCGAATATTGTGGGCCTCTTGGAACCGGTGCGGCAACAGACGGCGACCGAGGCTGTGGCGCAACAACTCATCCAGTTGCTGATGACCGGCGCGCTGGCGCAGGGTGACCGGCTCCCCTCGGAACGAGAACTCGCGCAGCATCTGCATGTGGGGCGCACCACCGTGCGGGAGGCTCTGAAATTGCTCACGCTCTCGGGCGTGTTGGAGGCCCGCCGCGGCGCGGGCACGTACGTCCGCCACAAATATTGGAGCTTTGTGGCGGAGCAGATCAAATGGCCGGCGCTCTTGCAACGCATGGATGTTGAAGAGTTGCTGGAGGTGCGGGGACCGATGGAGATTCAGGCCGCGCGTCTCGCCGCCGAGCGAGCGACGCCGGAGGACCTGTCACGGATCG
This sequence comes from Ardenticatenaceae bacterium, assembly GCA_027493995.1. Taxonomy (GTDB): domain Bacteria; phylum Chloroflexota; class Anaerolineae; order Ardenticatenales; family Ardenticatenaceae; genus DOUV01. The sequence goes on from JAOSJS010000001.1 coordinate 5,621,384, forward strand.
AGGCTGCTCTGGACGATCTGAAGGCCCTCAAGGAGCGCGACGTGGAACGCGAGACGGAGATTGACATGCGCTTTCACCGCTATATCGCTGAGGCAAGTCGCAATTCACTGCTCCTGATCGTGATGGACGCGCTCGCCGCTCCCCTCCGAATGCACATTGAGCAGGCGAACCGGATGACGGCGGATACATCCAGCACCATAGCGGAGCATCGCGCTGTATATGAGGCACTCCGCCGGCACAATCCGGAGGCCGCGGCCAAAGCCATGAGCAAGCATCTCGACATGAGCCGATTCCTGGCGCTCCTGGGGGCAACCGATGGGTTGGATGAGCCCAACCCGACAGACGCCTAGCTCCGCGCGAAGAACGTGAGGGGCCGGCGTGCCAGCGGTTCTTGTGACAGGGGGGCACGGATTCCTGGGCAGCTATGTGGTCCGGGATCTGGCCGCGCGCGGCGCGACAGTGGTCATCCTCGACGTCACCTCGCCTTCGGTCGCGTTACAGAAGCGCCTGGCACCCTACGGAGAGCAGATCGAGTTTGTGCAGGGCTCTATCACGAACCGTGCCTGGGTCAAGGAGGTCGTTCAGGAGCACGACGTGGGACAGATCGTACACGCGGCCGCCCTCTGCGATGCGGAGGCCTTATTGACGCAGCCCTACTGTGCCTTTGAAGTGAACACGCTGGGGACGGTGAACCTGTTGGACGCGGCGCAGGATCTGCCCGGCCGCTTTGTTCATATCAGCTCAATTGCGGTCTACCAGTCCAAACGATACGAGCCGCTGGATGAGGCTCATCCGATCTTTGACCCGCGGCGGGGACACCCGGCTGGGCCATATGGGGCTTCGAAGGCTGCGGCCGAAATGATGGGGCAGAGCTACGCAGAGGAGGCTGGGGTCGATTACATCGCCCTGCGTGTGGCCGCAATCTATGGCTTTGGGATGAACATCCCGCTCTATCTCAAGCCCCTGCTCACGCACGCCCTGGCCGGGGAGCCTTATACACTGGAGGGCGGGCCTGGGCGGAAGCGGAATTTCACGTACGTAAAGGACGCGGTTTCCGCGGTCTGTTCCGCTCTGGACGCTCCGGGCGCGCAACTGCGGCAGCGAGCGTTTACGATCGCCGAAGGGCGATTGTACAGCCCGGAAGAGGTGGCAGACCTGGTCCGCAAAGTCATTCCTGGAGCGACGATCGAGGTTCGCCCGGGCACGGCGCTATCCGCCGAGGCGCGCCGCCGGATGGAGCACTATGGGGAACTGGACCTTTCGGCGGCGCGTGAGCAGTTGGGCTTTGAGCCGCGCTATCCCCTTGAAGCCGGCTTGCGGGACTATGTTGAAGAGTGCCGGCGGATGGAATAGGAGTTGAACAGTATGAAAGGCGTAAACCTGAAACGCGTGTGCACCGAGTTCGAGGCCAAGGGGCTGGATCTCGCCCTCTTGACCTCCTCGGGCAATTTCGCCTACGTGAGCGGCCTGGCGCTGGCGGACGAAGAGACGCGCAAATTCAATGCGGGCGTCCGCAATGCGGTCCTCCTCACCCGCACCGGCGAGGGCATTTTGATCGTGGCCGATTCGAGCGTCCACCAGGCGCGGCGCGATTCCTGGATCACCGAGGTCCGCCCGTATCCGGGCGGGCCGGCGGACACACCGGTGGGCCCAATCCTCGAGGCCGTGCGCCACCTCGGCGCGACTTCAAGCCGGATCGGAGTGGAAACGGAATACCTCCCCGTGGCACTTTATCAGGCCCTTTGCACGGAACTGCCGCACGTCCAGTGGCAGGACTGCTCGGCAGAAATGGCACGGGTTCGCAGCATCAAAACGCCGGCCGAGATCCAACTGATGCGCGACACTGTGCTCGCCACGGACCGGGCGTTCGCGGCGGCCTTCACGGCGCTGCATGCCGGAAACACGGAACGCGACCTGGCCCGCCGTATCATCGACAACCTGTACAATCAGGGCGCGGATGGGTTGGACCACATCTGGGTGTACGGCGGTGACAAGACGACGGACAAGTTCCGTTCTCCGGGCGAAAAGCGGCTCGAACGAGGCGACATCATCCGCGTCGATATCGGCGGGGTGTTTCAGGGCTATCGCACGGATGTCTCGCGCATGGGGATCGTGGGCGAGCCGCGGCCCGAGCAGGCCCGCATCTACCAGGGGCTGCGCGAGGCGCACCTGCGGATGATCGAGGCGGCTCGGCCCGGTATCCAGGCGGGCGAGTTGGTCCGGGTTTGCGATAAGACCCTGGAGGCGCACGGGCTTCCGTTCGTCGGGCGCGCTCTGCTCACGCATAGCCTGGGGGTGGTCCTCCACGATTATCCCATCGTCTATGACGCGCGCGACACGGCGCGGTTGGAAGAGAACATGGTGCTCGCCATCGAGCCATTCGTGGTGGTCGGGAAAGAGAAGTATGCCGTCGAGGATGACGTCTTGGTCGCGGCCGCGGGTCCCGAGATTCTCTCGTCCTTTATGGACACGCGCCAGATGGCGCCGGTTGCGGCCTGAGGCCGGTGCGCCGGCGACGGAAGGAGAAGAAGCTGTGATGGAACGAAAGTTGGCGATTGAATATGGCAACCGCACGTTGCCTCTCCGCATTCCTGATCAGAATGTCGCGTTCGACATTGCGCCGCGGGAAGGCGCCGCCGCGCCCCCGGCAGAAGCAGAGGTCGGGAGGGCGCTGGCCGCGCCGATCAACTCCTCGCCCCTTGCCGAGTTGGTGCGGCCCGGCCAAACCGTGGCGCTCATCGTCGACGACCACACCCGCCTGACGCCGAGCTACCAGATCTTGCCGCTCTTGCTGGACGAACTGAACCGGGGCGGCATTCCCGATGCGCAGGTCACCATGATCATCGCGAGCGGGACACACCGCGCCATGACTCCCGAGGAAAAGGAGGCGAAATTCGGCGCCGACGTGCTCGCGCGCGTCCGGACGCTGGATCACGCCTACCTGGACCGAGCGAACTTGCGGGACCTGGGCACGACGGCGCGCGGGACGCACCTGTGGGTGAATGCGGAGGCGCTCGAGGCCGACGTGCGGATTGCGGTCGGCATCATCTTTCCACACTTTCCCGCGGGCTGGGGCGGCGGGGCGAAAATGCTGCTCCCCGGCATTGCCGGCGAAGAGACCGTCGCCGAGTTCCATATGCTTGGCAACATCCACCCCGAAACGCGGGTGGGGCAAATCGACACGGTTACCCGCCAGGAGATGGAAGAGTTTGCAGCGCGGGTGGGGCTACACTTTATTCTCAATGTCGTGCTGGACAAGGAAGGGCGAATTCTGCGCGCCTTTGCCGGGCATTTCGTGCAGGCGCACCGGGCCGGAGTCGAGTTTGCGCGGACCATCTACGAGGTCGAGGTCCCGGAGGCTGCGGATCTGCTCCTTTCGAGCCCCAGTCCCATCGACCACGACTATTTCCAGGTCATGAAGGGTCTCTATAGCGCCGAAGTGTGCACGCGAGCAGGTGGGGAGATTATGCTCATCAGCCCCATTTATGAGGGGATGGCCGCGACGCACCGCGAAGCTCTGGAAATCACACACCTGGGAATGGAAGAGGCGATGCGGCGCATCCAGCGCGGCGAGTATACGGATAGTGTCGGCGCGGCGATTGCGGCCTACCAGATCAAGCTGCGCCAGTTCTTTCAGCTCTCGATCCTCTCCGAGCACCTGAGCGCGGCGGAAGCGGACCAACTGGGCGTGCGCCTGTATACGCGACCCGAGGCGCTGCAGGCGCTCGTCGACGAGCGCCTCGCCCAGACCCCGGCACTCAAGGTGGGCGTCCTGCACCAGTCAACGGAAGTGCTCCCGCGCGTGCGCCAGGGCGAACATACCGCGCTCTCTCACTCTGCAACCTGATTCTAAACTGGAGGATGATATGCGCATTGGTTGCGCCGCGTTATATCCTATCACCCGCTATGGCTTTCCTTACTCGTTCGATAACTATTTGCTTGCCCTCCGCGAGATGCGCGAGGCCGGGTTCCACTGGGTGGAGATGGAGGTGGATGTAGACCTCAACCTGGATACCTATCTCGCGCGCCGGGGCGAGGTGCGCCAGGTCTTTCGGGAAAACGGACTTGCCCTGTCCGGCGTCATCGGCGTTGTTCAGCAGGCGTTTTCCACGGATCGGACTCGCGCTGACCAGACAGCTGAGCGGTTTGCGCGGCTCTGCGACCTGGCCGAGGAACTTGACTGTGATACGGTCGGCATCTGCGCCTATGTGCCGGATGAAATTCAAAAGATCGCCGGGACAGAGTTATACCCGGGCAGCCCGCCGCTGGGCTTGCGTCTGCCCCCGGGCTTTGAGTGGCAGGTCTTTTGGGAGAATGCGGTGTCCCGGTTCCGGAACATGTGCCGGATTGCCGCGCAGCACGGGCAAAGACTGGTCATTGAAAACCGGGTGGGCGATTGGGTGAGCACGAGCGATGGAGTGCTACGCCTGATCGAGGAGGCGGGCGAACCGAACGGCGGCGCGCTGCTGGACCTGGCGCACACGAACGCGAGCAAAGAGCCGCTGGGGCTCGTAATCGAAAAGCTGAAACCCCGCCTGATGTACGTGCATCTCGCCGATAATGACGGCACGGCCCAGTATCACTGGCCAGCGGGGCGCGGCAACATCGATTTTCCGGAGGTGTTCCGGAGCCTGCGGAACGCCGGCTATGATGGGTTTGCGAATGTCGATTTTGGTGGTGTCCCGCCGGATCAGATCTGGACGGAAACCGGGCGGGGGCGCGAGTATTTTGAGGCGTGCCTGGCTCAGATAGCCGAGCCCAGCCCATCCTGAGCATCACGCCGACACCGTTCGTTCCCGGAGGCTTTCACGTGCTACGACGCGTCGTTGACCTGTCCCTCGGCACCGTGCCCCTCACCACCGGTCCGCTGCCGAACGATGCGCTCGCCACGCACATTGAGCCCACAGGGCCGGGCCACCCGCGGCAATTCGTCCAGCGGGTGGGTTTGACCCTGCCCTATGTCTTCCCGAATCGCGAAATCGGCGTGGACGTGTATCTCGGCGACAGCCTGCCCCATACACATGCCGAATGTCTCTGGCAAGAAGAGACGACAATCCTGGGCGAGGTTCCCCAAAAACTGAAATGGGCGGTCCGAGATATCGCCACGGTCCCGGCCGCGGAGTGGACGCGCGAAGCAGCGGTGATCGACCTCACCCACCTGGACCCGGCCGAGCCGGCGCCGCTTCAGGCCGTGCAGGAGGCGGCGCGCCACCTGCGCTGGGGCGATTTTGTGATCTGGTCCACGGGCGGGCATGCGCGGCGTGCGGCCCAGGGAGAGAAGGGAACCCTGCCGACGCCGGGCATCCGGCATGAAGTGGCCCAATGGATGGTCGAGGAAAAAGGGATCGTTGGGATTATGTCCGATATCCCGGTGGACCCCGTGCAGGATTATGGCCGAGTGGGAGCGGGAGCGGCCGGGGTCCATACCTACTTTTACCAGCATGCCATCCTGATGCTCGATAACGCGGTGAATTTCGATCGGTTGAGAGCAGAGCGGGTCTGGCTCTCGGGTGGACTATGCTTAAAGACGCACGGCGTCGGGAGCAGCCCAGCCCGGGCCATCGCGGTCCGGGGCGAACTCGAAACGAGCGGCCCGGGCGACCTCGTGGACATGTTCACCGCGATGGAGCCGAACGGGGGCGCAGCAGCGACTGACCCCATTCGACGCGTCGAGCCCTACGGCCTGCAGCCCGAAATCTTTAAACGGTACGAAGTGTTCGGGATGCAGATTGCAGGCGAACCCGAGGCGGAGACACTCAAAGCCAGGAAAGGGCCGGTCCGCCCGCAGCGCGACTTTGGCTCGCCGATCCGCCTCTTTAACAGCCATCTGGGAACATTCATGCGGATTCCATACGAGCCGGCCGGTCGGCTCGAAGATGGAACCCTCCGGGTGAAACAAATCAAGCCCCTCGCCTCGGCCGACCTGATAGGCCCGGCCGTCGTGGTGGATCTGACACAGGTGGGTCCCCAGCAAACCGTGTCGCAGGCGCTCATCGCGCAGCAGGCGGCGGACCTCCAGCCCGGAGAGATCGTTCTGTTGTGGACGGGATTCAGCGACCGGTATTATCACCGGGCCGACTATTTGGAGTGGAGCCCGCGCTTTGAGATCAAGGCATTGGAATGGCTTCTCGATCGGGGCGCGAGAATGCTGATCACCGATGCGGCGAGTCTCGAGCCGCACCTGTGGAGCGATCAGCTTCTCTCGGAGGTCGATCCGCTGCTTTATGCCCGCGGCGTCCCCGCCGTGGTGCTGGCGACAAATCTGTGGCTGGTGCGCCAAAAACGATGTTATGTGATTTGCTCGCCTGTGCCCCTGGCCGGCCTTCCGACCGCGCCGACGCGCGTGGTCGCCATCGAGGCCTGGGGCTAACCGGCGCAGGATGGTTTTTTCGGAGGAGGATCCGTGAACTTAAACGGGAAGGTGGCGGTAGTTACGGGGGCGGGAGCGGCCTGGGCCGGACGGTCGCTCGCAAACTGGCGGGGGCGGGCGCGCGGGTCGTGCTTGCCGATATTGCGGAGGCACAGGGGCAGGAGGTGGCCCAAGAGATCACGGCCGCCGGTGGGAAGGCACTTTTCGTCTGCGCCGATGTGGGAGATGAGACCCAGGTACGTGAGTTGATGGAACGAGCGGTTGTTCGCTTCGGCGGGCTGGACCTCCTCGTCAACAACGCGGGCGTTATCGCGCGCAAAGGCGTGCTCGACAGCACTCTAGAAGAATGGAAGAGCGTATTTCGCGTGAACGTCGACAGCGTGTTCCTGACAGCCAAGTACGCGATCCCGCGCATGCAAGGGCGCGGCGGCGGTGCAATCGTGAACGTTAGCTCGCTGGCCGCCGAACTGGCGTTGCCGGCGCGGGCAGCCTACTGCGCGTCCAAGGGTGCGGTATCGTCGCTGACCCGCCAGCTCGCCGTCGAATTCGGCCCCGCGCGCATTCGGGTAAATGCCGTCGCCCCGGGAACGATGGAGGATACTGGAATCTTTCAAAGCCGCGTGGCCGTGATAGGAAATGCCGAGACCGTCCGGACTTCCATCTTTGGCCGCCATCCCTTGTTTCAGGGTCTCGGGCAGATCTGCCAGACGGACGACGTGGCCGATGTCATCCTCTTTTTATGCTCCGAGCAGGCACGCATGATCACCGGGGTCATCGTGCCGGTCGACGGCGGGCGCAGCGCATTCGATAATTGACCGCCGATGCCCGCAGATCAAGAGTGCGCCTGTATGGAACCACCAGTGCCGGTTACAGCGCGAGGTAGACTGAAAGGACAGGTGGCGGAGGGCGCAACCGTCGCCGTGGGCCAAAGCATTGGCGAGGAGTTTGAGTCATGCGTTCCTTTGTTGCTTCACGTGTATCCGCGGCAGCCGCCTCCGCAGTTTCCGAGATGCTGCACAAGGCCAGACAACTGGAGGCCGAGGGCCAGAAGCTCGTTTATCTCATGCGCGGGGAGCCTGATTTCGATACCCCTGCGCACATCCGCGAGGCGGCGGGCGCGGCGCTCCAGGCCGGCCAGACGCATTATCCACCGATCCAGGGGCTTCCAGAACTGAGGCGCGCGGTGGCCGACCGCGTGCAGCGCGATTTCGGGCTCGCCCTGGACCCGGACGTCGAGGTGCTCGTGACCACCGGTGCGACGATGGGGCTGTACGTGGCGCTGATGGCGACAATCGAACCGGGGGACGAGGTGCTCATCCCAGACCCGATCTACGATCCCTACCCCACGATCGTACGGATGGCCAGCGGTGTCCCGGTGCGAGTTCCAACGCAGGCGAACTCCGGAGGACATTTTTCGGCCACGGCGGAGGTCATCGAAGCGGCCGTGACGGCGCGGACCAAGGCGATCCTGATCAACAATCCCTGGAACCCGACCGGGACCGTGATGACCAGAGAGGAGCTTGAGCGACTCTCCGAGTTGGCTCGGGCACGGGACTTGTTGCTCATTGTCGATGAAATCTACGAGAAGCTGGTGTTTGCGGGCCACGCGCACACGTCACTGGCGGCGCTTTCACCGGAGGCGCGGCAGAGGACGATCACGGTCAACAGCCTGTCCAAGACCTATGCCATGACCGGCTGGCGCGTGGGCTATAACATCGCACCACCCTCGATCACGCGAGCGATGCTGCGGATCGCGGAGCAGTTCAGTCGATCCGCGTCGACCTTTGTGCAGGCGGCTGCCACTCGCGCCCTCAACGGGCCGCAAGAGCCCGTAGACCACATGATGCAAACGTACGCCAGACGGCGCGAGCTGCTCGGACGGTTATTTCGGAAAGCTGGCCTTCCGGTCAATCTTCCTGAGGGGACCTTCTTCCTTTTCGCGGACATACGTTCCTTTGGCCGGTCGTCGGCCGAGCTGTGCAAGCATTTGCTCCAGACGGCGCACGTGGTGACAATGCCCGGAAGCGCATACGGTCCCGGCGGCGAGGGATATATCCGGCTCTCGTTTGCCTACGACGAGACGAGCCTGATTCAGGGAGTCGAGGCAATCACACGAGGTCTGGAACAGGTGTGAGCGGAGAAAAGCGCGGGGTGGTGGCCGTGCCCAGCTCCGCGCCGGAGTGAATTCCGCGAGGGGAGAGTCCTTTAGCATGAAGACCGTCGCTTTGGGTGCGACCGGCGTTCTTGTCTCGGAACTGTGCCTCGGAACCATGATGTTCGGCGAGCGCTGTGATGAAGCGGAAGCGGGCCGTATCCTGGGCATGGCCATAGACTGTGGCATCAACTGGATCGACACTGCGGCATTGTATGCCGAGGGCTGGACGGAAGAAATTCTGGGACGCATTCTGAAAGGCCGGCGGGAGCGCCTGTTTATTGCGACCAAAGTTCACAAAGGGACGGACGGAGAAAGCATCCGGAGCAGCATCGACGAGAGTCTGCGCCGGATGCGGGTCGACCACGTCGATCTGTACATGATCCATTGGCCGAGGCTGGGCATGCATCCCGTGGAGATGATGGAGGCGCTGAACGAGGTCGTGGTGCAAGGCAAATCGCGCTACGTAGGTTTCTCCAACTGTCCCGCCTGGTTGTTTGCTCATCTTAATGCAATTGCGGAGCAGAATAACTGGTCACCCCTTGTCTGCAACCAGGTGCCCTACAATCTGCTGGAACGGGGGATCGAGGTCGAAGTCCTCCCCCAGGCAACGGCAGAAGGAATTGCGCTCACCACCTACCGGGCATTGGTCATGGGCCTGCTCACGGGCAAATACACGAAGGGCCGGCCGTTGCCGGCCGAGACGCGGGCCCGTACCGATCCGCGCATCGCGGCCTGGCTGGACCGGTACGGCGAGGGCATCGAACGCCTGCGGCAGATTGCGGAACGGCTGGGCGTGCCGCTCGCACACCTCGCCATCGCGTGGGTTCGCCACAACCCGGCGGTGACCGCGCCCGTCATCGGCGTGAGTTCGGTCGAGCAACTGAATGCCTCGCTCGGCGCCTTCGACCTCGACCTGACCCCCGAGGTGTTGGCTGAGATCACCGCATGCTTTGACACCGCCGTCAAGGAAGAGGCGGGCGGCAAGTTCCCCGAAATGCGGCGCGAGTTGAGGCTTTTGGACTAGAACATCGGCCAAGTCGTCGTGGCGCGGGTGGGAACATGGTTCGGAGGAACCGCGTGAGCGATCTTAAGCGCGCTGTCGGGGCGCACGGCCGTGCGCCCCTCCGAACCTGAACGCGCCTTCACACGGTGCTCTGCAATCGTCGATCGGAAAAAACGACCGGAGAGGATCGGTTCCTGGTGCGCGCCTGTCGAACGGAGCTTGACAGAAGCCAGAGTAGAGAAGAACGGATCGAGGATGCAGCCAGGCCAGGGAAACGCGTTTTGCGACATCGTGGGTATCCCTCTGCAAACGCTCGAGCGTTGCGGAGTTCATTACCAGGAGGAGTAAGAGGCAAGGTGCAAGTTTCTTCCTTTGATCTCACGGGCCACACCGCCGTCGTGACCGGAGGCAGTGGTACGCTGGGCTCGGCAGCGATTCGGACCTTGCTCGGCGCCGGGGCGCGGGTCGCCCTTCTCGCGCGGAATCTGAAGCACGCGCAGAAGGTCGCTCAGACGCTCGCGGCAGAACCGAACCACCTGTTAACGGTTGGGGCCGATGTGACGCAACCAGACCAGTTAGAACGGGCGGCGGAGCAAATCGCGACGAGTTGGGGGGAGATTCACATTCTGGTGAATTTTGCCGGTGGGAATCGCCCGGCCGCGACCGTGAACGCCCAACAGACCTTTTTTGACCTGAGCCCTGAGGCGCTCTCGGAGGTCGTCAACCTGAACCTCTTGGGAACGGTCTATGCCTGCCAGGTGTTTGGGCGCCAAATGGCTGAACAGCGCCGTGGGAGCATTGTCAACATCTCTTCGATGGCCGCGGTACGCCCGCTGACGCGGGTCGTGGCCTACGGGGCGGCGAAGGCGGGGGTCGAAAATGTAACGCGCTGGTTGGCGGTGTATATGGCCCAGGAATTCTCGCCTGCCATCCGTGTCAATGCCATTGCACCGGGGTTTTTTCTCGGCGAGCAGAATCGTGCACTCCTGGTCAACACAGAGACGGGCGAGCCGACCCCTCGTGGGCAGGCGATCCTGCAGCACACGCCCATGGCCCGTTTCGGAGACGCGGTTGATCTGGGAGGGACTCTGTTGTGGCTGGCCTCCTCCGCCTCTTCTTTTGTAACCGGCATCGTCGTTCCGGTGGATGGCGGTTTTAGTGCGTTCAGCGGAGTCTAAAATGGTGTGGAGTGTCCAGTCGAAAGAGAAAACCCTGACAGAGGCGCAGATCCGCGGCCTCACTCGCGAGGTGCTCGCGCATGCTCAGCTCTCCGGACGGCGGGTACTGGTGATAATACCGGACGGCACGCGGAGCGCGCCGATAGGTCTTTTCTATAAGCTCTTTTCCGAGCTGCTGGCCGACGAAACCGCAGCCCTCGATTTTTTAATTGCTTTAGGCACACACCCCCCAATGGAGCTGCCGGCGATCCAGCGTCGGATCGGACTCGGACCGGAGGAGTGGGAACGGCGCAATCCCAAGATCCGTATTCTCTCGCACGAATGGTGGCGACCCGAGTCTTTTTACACAGCGGGAGTGATCCCGAGCGAGGAAGTTGCCCGGCTGACACACCATCTGCTGACCCAGGAGCTTCGGGTGGCTCTGAACCGCATGATTCTGGACTATGACCAGTTGATCATCTGCGGGCCGGTATATCCTCATGAGGTGGTCGGGTTTTCCGGAGGCAACAAATATCTGTTCCCCGGGATCGCGGGGCAAGAAATCATTGATTTTACCCACTGGCTCGGGGCCTTGCTGACCAGCCATGCCATTATCGGCACGAAAAAGACGCTGGTGCGGGATGTAATCGAACGCGCCGCGAACCTGGTTCCCATTCCCAAACTGGCATTCTGTTTGGTTACGCAAGGAGAGGGGGTAGCCGGTTTGTATGCTGGCGCGCCAGCGGAGGCCTGGTCGCAAGCCGCCGATCATTCCGCCCAGGTGCATATTACGTATCTCGACCGGCCCGTACAGCGAGTCTTTGCGATCATGCCCGAAATGTACCAAGACATTTGGACGGCGGCAAAGGGGATGTACAAAAGTGAGCCAGTGGTGGCGGAAGGCGGTGAGGTGATTCTCTATGCGCCGCATATCACCGAGTTTTCGTACACGCACGGCCATTTGATTGAGGAGATTGGCTACCACGTGCGGGACTATTTTACCCAGCAATGGGATCGTTTTAAACAATATCCCTGGGGGGTCCTGGCGCACAGCACGCATTTGCGCGGGATAGGAAGCTACGACTCTTTCTCGAAAACCGAATCTCCTCGCATTCAGGTCACCCTCGCGACAGGTATTTCTCGAGAGCGTTGTGAACGCGCGAATCTCGGGTATCTTGATCCAAGATCGATAGAGCCCGTGGAAGGGCTCGCGAATGGAGCTCAAGATGTCTTAATTGTACCCCGGGCAGGGGAAAAGCTGTTTCGCCTGAGGAGAGAAACGTCCCAGAACGATCAAGACTCCAAGCGGCTATAGTCGCGGCCATCGCCCGGACCTCAACCACGTGGTGCTCGATATGTGGCCCTGTATTCCTGAAGCGCGGTCGCGGTGTGCGGAATGTGAGCTGAAGGGATCCATTGCCGCTTCGTCGCGCCGGCGATGGCAGGGTGCCGTGCAGGGTCTCTGCCCACGTCAGCGGGCGGCCACGGCGCCACCGGTCGTAGTGGCGGCGGCAATACCCTCGCGCTGTGTGCGGCGCGTCACATCCCTCGACCGAGCACGACGCCTGGGGAGGTGGCGGCTCCCGCAATGGGTCACCCCACGCCTGCCAGCGGGCATAATATTTGTCGCAGTACCCTCTGGCCTTGGGCGGCCGGTCGCACCCGGCCACCGTACAGCTCGAGTGTCGCTGCCGGGGCGGGCGCGGCACCGTCCGGGGGCGGCCGATAGCGTGCACGCGCGCAGGATCGCCCCAACGGCGCCAGCGGGCAACGTGACGGGTGTCACGGGAGCGGGCGAAGGGTGGGCCTAACCCGCAAGTGGAGTGATAGCGAAGGGCGGCATGTTCCCGCCGCCGTTACCCCGCCCCCTCATGTTCACCGGTCTCCTCAATCACCACACACACGAACAGGGCTACGACCTCTGGGTCAAAATGCGTTCCAGTGAGTGCGCGGATGTGTTCAAGCGCTTTCGCTTCAGGCCACGCCTTGCGGTATGGGCGATCAGACCGGAGTGCATCCCACACGTCCACGACTGCAAAGAGACGCGCCGCCAGGGGAATCTGCTCGCCTTTCAAGCCGCGTGGGTAGCCCGTGCCGTCCCACTTCTCGTGATGGCAGTAGGGGATGTCCAGCGCCGGGCGCAGATAGGCAATCGGCGCGAGCATGTCGAACGCGAACTGCGGGTGCTTCCGCATGATAATCCATTCTGCATCCGTGAGTTTGTCTGGTTTGAGCAGAATGCTGTCCGGCACGCCCATTTTGCCGATGTCGTGCAGGAGTGCGCCGCGGCGAATGTGGGCGATCTCGGCTTCACTGATGCCCATCGCCCGCGCCAGCCGTTCGGTGAGTTCAGTGACGCGCTGGGTGTGGCCTTCGGTCTCTCTGTCACGCAGGTCGAGGGCGCGAGACCAACCTTCAATGGTGGCCTCGTAGGCAAGCGAGAGCTCTATGTTGGCGCGTTGGAGACTTTCAAAGAGTTGCGCGTTGTCGACAGCGATGGCTGTCTGGCCCGCCAGGGTCTCCAGAAATGTTCGCCATTCCTCGGCGGCTTCGTAGGGCGCGCGGTGAAAGATCTCCAACACACCCACGATATTGCCTTTCGCAATCAGCGGGGCGGCGTAATATTCGACAAAACCCTCATCGGCCAGCAGAGCAGCGCGCGAGAAGTCCGGCGAGCGGAGGGGATCGTGCTGGTGAGCGATTTGCCGGTCGAGAAGGGGCTTGCTGGCCAGCCCCTCGCCGAGTCGCACCCGGCTCTGCTCGATGCCACGGGTGTGGAAGCCGCGTCCGGCAGCGTAGGTGAGCATTTGGGTGTACGGGTTGAGGAGGAGCACGCTGGCAGCGTCCATGCTGAGTTGGGCTGTTGTCTGTTCCAGCACCACGTTCAGCGTCAGCCGCAAGTCGAGACTGCCGGTGATGGCAACGTCAATGGCGCGGAGCGCCGCGAGGCGACGCAACTGGGTTTCAATCCGTTCCTTCGCCAGCCTACGCTCGGTGATGTCCTCGAAGAGGACAGCAAATTGCCCGCGCCTCGGGCAATAAGCGGTGACTTCGTAGTGGCGGTCGAGGTCATGGCTGTAATTGGCAAAATGGGTCGGCTCGCCCGTGAGAGCGACCGCGCCGTAGCGTTCGATCCAGACTGACTCAATGCCCGGGAGTACCTCCCGCACCGTCTTCCCGATCAGGCTGGCGGCGCGCAGGCCTGTCAGGCGTTCAAACGCGGGATTGACTTCCAGAAAACGATAGTTCACCGGCTTCCCGGCTTCATCGCAGATGATTTCGTGCAGGGCGAAGCCATTCAACATGGTGTCAAACAACAGGCGATAGCGCGCCTCGCCAGTGCGGTGCCTGGCCTCGGCTTCGTGCCACAATATGAGCGAAACATAGAGTCCCCCAGCCGTGACCGCGACAAAGACCCACCCTTTGTACGTTTGCAATTGAGTCAGTAGTTGCGAGTCAGTTGCGAGGGTACTTAAAATGCGGTCCGAGAGGAAAATCCACAGCCCGGCGAGCAGGAGATAAAGCAGGATAACGCGCAAAGCCGATTGGGAGAGCGAGGTTTTCACGGACGTTCTCCGGCGAGGGTGTTCTTCGTGTTTGAACAACGTAATGGCAAGGTAGCGAGGCTACTCCTCAGAGAGTTGGGTCGCGATCACGGCGAGATCAAACCCACAAAAAGCGAGCAGGTCTCTCAAGATCACAGCGGCTGCCACCTCCCCCCGAGGGTACTATAGCGATTGCGAGACCTTCCCGTCAATCCCCCTACGGTCACTCAGGCACCAGCCCCACCCCGTACAGAAATCAGGGGAGTAAGATACCGGTCCCCCGCTATACGTCTCCTGACCCCTTAAAATTGATCGTTGCCGCCTTGAGACCAGCTCCTTCCCCAGGAGAGATCAGTGCCGGTGTTGGTCCCCGCCTTCGTCCACAGCCGAACGGAAGCCGCCGGGTTCAACGTGGATTGCGGGAAGGTGTACGTCGGGCCCGCATTGTCACGAAGGGTCCACCCGGTCATGGTAACCGTGAAACCGCCTGTCATTTCAGCCTGGGTATTGACTTTTGGAGTACTGGACGATATAATTGCGCCTACCTACCGGTAGGTAGGCCAGGACTCAGAGCCATCCTGGTTTGGATGGTTGCATCAGAGAGAAGCAGGCATGGAGATTCGTGAGGATATCGTCAAAGCGGCTGCCCACGTCTTCAGTCGAGACGGATACCAACGGGCGACCCTCGAGGATGTCGCTCAACTGGTGGGCATCAAGAAGGGCAGCCTCTACCACCACATCAGTTCGAAAGAGGATCTCCTCTTCGCGATCCACGACCGCCTGGCCGATGAATTGATCGCGAACACACGCGCTGCGCTCCAGGGAGCGGAGAGGCCCGCCGATCGCCTGCGACGGATCATGCGCGTGTCCATGCGGCTAATTGCCGAGCACCAGGAGGAGGTTACCGTCTTCCTCCATGAGCGCCACACTCTCACGTCGGAGCGCTGGCAGGCTGTTGTCGCCAAGCGGGACGAATACGAGCAGATCGTCGCCGGGGTTCTCGCAGAGGGCATCGAAGCGGGTGTGTTCCGTCCGTTGCCCGTCCGAGCGAGCACGCTCGGAATCCTCGGCATGATTAACTGGGGCTACCAGTGGTTCCGGCCGGATGGTCCCCTCTCGGCGGACGAGATCGCGGACCTCTTCACCGATATCGTCTTGGACGGCGTGCGCCGGCGAGATTCCGCGGGCGGGAAAGAGTGATGGTGAGCACAGACGATAGGGGCTCCGCCATTCGCCGACTCGACCTGCGCGGCTCCCCGGTCCGCGAAGAGGACCTGCTGCACGCCATGCAGACGATTCGGGCTGTTGAGACCGCACTGGCAGAAACCTACCTGGAAGGCGCCTTCGAAGGTCCCCTGCACGTCTCGATCGGCCAGGAGGGGGCGGCGGTTGGCGTTGTGGCGGCCATGGGAGCAGACGACGTTCTCGTCTCGAACCATCGCGGTCACGGCCATGCGCTCGCCTTCGGACTCGATCCGCGGCGGGTCATTGCGGAGATCGTTGGCGACCCATGCGGCTATGCCGGGGGTCGCGGTGGCTCGATGCACATCTTTGCGCCAGACGACGGCTTTCTGGGCACCAATGGCATTGTCGGCGACAGCGCCGCTCTGGGCGTGGGTGCTGCGCTGGCCATTCAACAGTCTGCTGGCGGCCAGGTTGCCGTAGTAATCATCGGCGACGGCGCCATGGGCACCGGGGTTGTCTATGAGTCCCTGAACCTGGCGAGCCTCTGGCATCTTCCCCTCGTCTTCGTCTGCGAGAACAACCAGTACGCTGAGATGACGCCCACCAGTATCCATCTCTCGTCCCCACCCTACCAGAGGGCGAAGTCGTTCGGGCTCGCTGCCATCCAACTCCCCGGCGATGACGTCAGGGCCGTCGTCGAGGGTGTGCAAGCGGCCGTCCGGGACGCCCGCGAGGGAAAGCCGGCGTTTGTCGAAGTCCTCACCTACCGTTGGGGCGGCCACTACGTCGGGGATCCTGCGCGCTACCGCCCAGAAGGGGAGGAGGAGAGCTGGCGCAACCAGCACTGTCCCATCCGCTTCCTCGCGCGGCGTCTCGGACGCGAGGCTCAGCTCGAGGATCTGCAAGCGCGCCTCCAGGCGGCTGCCCGCGCCGTAGTCGCGGAAGTCCTCGCTCATAACCATCATCTCCCCGAGGGGAGCCAGGCTCAAGCGAATGCGAGGGGTGAGAGTGGGCGTTAAGCTCTGGCGCGCCGTCAACATGGCGCTGCGCGATGCCATGCGCGAGGACGAGCGCGTCATCGTGCTCGGGCAGGATGTCGGCCGGCCCGGTGGGCCTTTTGGTCTCACCCGCGGGCTGAGGGATGAGTTCGGTCCCGGGCGCGTGCGCGACACGCCCATCGCTGAGGCTGCTCTCGTCGGATGCGGCGTTGGCGCCGCGATGCTGGGCCTCCGGCCGGTCGTCGAGGTGATGTACCTGGATTTCCTCACCCTTGGCTCGGACCAACTTGTCAATCAGGCGGCGAAGCACCGTTTCTTCAATCTGGATCGGCCCTCGCTCCCCCTTGTTATCCATACCTTGTACGGGGGCCGCGCCAACTTTGGGGCGCAACACTCGCAGTCACTCGAAGCCTGGTTGTGCCATGTCCCCGGCCTCAAAGTTGCATTTCCATCGACGCCCCAGGACGCCTATGAGGTCTTGCGCGCTGCCATCTCCGATGAGGATCCCGTCGTCGTCATCAACTCGATCGCCCTCCTCAGGGAGGTGGGCGAGTTCGACCTGTCGCGCCGGCGAACAAATCAGATTGGCCGCGCGCGGCTCGTGCAACGGGGTGATCAGGCAACCGTCGTCGCCTACGGGCCCGCCGTCGCACTTTGCCAGGCTGCCATCGGCGAGCTTGGGATGCGGGCCGATCTCATTGACCTCAAGTGGCTCAACCCCTGGGACACAGAGCTCATCCTTGACTCACTCCGCCGGAGTGGACGGCTCCTCGTCGTCCACGACGCCGTGGAGCCCGGCGGTTGGGGGGCCGAGATCGTCGCCCGCATCACGGCCGAGGGATTCTGGTTTCTGGACGCCGCGCCCCTCCGGGTAGGGGCTCGTCCTTCGCCGATCCCCGTCGCCCGTAAAGACTGGCAGCAGATTCTCCCCAGTCTGGACGACATCAAGACCGGGCTGCTGGAGCTCGTTGGAACGTAACCGTGCGGAATTGAGAAGGAGCGAAATGGGACTTCCTGAAAGCGAGCGCCTCACCTCCATCCTCTGGGAGGATATCCCGCCCGGGGCAGAGTACGGACCCTACGAGGATGTTGCCCGGCACGAGGACCGCGACCTCTGGGCGGAGGTTTACGAACGCCGCCCTGACGACGAGGGCGCCACCATCCCCCCTGGGCTGATACCGGTGTACATCCTTCGCGCCCTTCGCCTCGCCTTCAATGGGATTCCAGCCGGTGGCGTCCTGGCCCGGCAGACCTTCACCTTCAGCCGGCCCCTGAGGGTCGGCGAGTCCTTTCAGACGACGATTCGCGTCGCCGAGAAATATCTTCGCCGCGGGCGGCCCTACGTGGTCCTGGCCTTCACCATTCGCCTGCCCGATGGCACCCTCGTGGCCGAGAGTCACAAGCATCTCATCTGGCCCGGCAGAGAGCCAATCGGAGCGCACCCATGATCCCTGCCGATCCCCGCACCGCCCCAACAGGAACCCGGCTGCCGACTGTGATCCTCGACATCAGCCAGGAGCGGATCAACCGGTACGCCGATCTGTCCGGTGACTATAACCCACTGCATGTCGACCCCGCGTTCGGCCGGCAGAGCCCTTTTGGCAGCACCATCGCCCACGGCCCGCTCAGTGCAGCCTGTCTGTTCCAGGTGCTCGCTGAGTGGTCAGGCGTGCCCTGGCCCGGCGGTGCTACATTCGACTTCATCTACACCGCCCCCGTTCGGGCCGGGGACAGCATCACGGCAACCGGCACGGTGGCCGAACTCACCCCGGAGCAAGCACCCAAGTGGCTGACTGTTGATCTATCCTGCACCAACCAGCGCGGCGAGACCGTCATTGTAGCCACCGCCCGCGTATCACTCAGCGAGCAGCCCTCGACCAGTGAGTAAGGAGGTCCTCAATGGTAGCGCTCGATTCCAAGCCAGTCCGATGCATGGTCTACCTGCTGACCGCCGCGGTCTTGATCGCCTTCGTGGCGGCCTGTACCTCGAGCCCATCCCCGGCCGCGGTCGAGGTGACGCGGGTGGTCGAGAAGCAGGTCACCACCGTCGTCGAGAAACAGGTCACTACGGTCGTCGAGAAACAGGTCACCACCGTCGTCGAAAAGCAGGTCGCTGTCACCGTGACCCCCACTCCGATTCCGCAGGGTGGTACGCTCCGCGTTGGTGTTCGGGGGAATCCCACCAGCCTGGACCCCCACAAGAATACGAGCTCCTTCGACCGCCCGATCCTCTACGCCATCTATGACCGCCTGGTGGACATCGACCAGAATCTACGCTTTGTTCCCCAGGCCGCCGACAAGTGGGAGGTCTCTGAGGACGGCAAGGCCATCACCTTCACGCTACACCCCGGCATCACCTTTTCCGACGGCACGCCGCTTGATGCCGAGGCGGTCAAGTTCAACCTCGATCGGGTTCGGGCCAAAGAGACAGCCTCTCCCTTTGCACCCGAGTTCGCCACCGTCGAGTCGGTGGAGGTGGTTGACGATCTCACCGTCCGGATCAATTTGAAGGAACCCACCCCCGGCCTGTTCAGCAGCCTCGCCGAACGGGGCGGCCTGCTGGTCTCCCCCAAAGCGGCCAAGGACCTCGGCGATGAACTCGCCCGCCAGCCGGTCGGCAGCGGCCCATACCAACTGGTCGAGTGGCTTCAGGATGATCATGTCACTCTCAAGCGCACTCCCAACTACTGGCGCGAGGGTTTGCCCCATCTTGATCGACTCGAGTTCCACATTATTCCCGACGAGAACGTGAAGGTGACCAACCTCAAAGCGGGAAGCCTGGACATTATCGATACAGTGCCGCCCAAGGACGTCTCGTCGATCCGCAACAACCCTGCGCTGGACTATTCGACCACGACCGGACTGTCTACCTGGCAGCTCGTGATGAACATGAGCCGCTCCCCGTTCGACAACCACGATGTGCGCGAGGCGATGGCCCTCGCGATCGATCGCTCCGCGATCCTCGGCAGTCTCTTCTTTGGCATCGGCCAACCCGCGTACAGCATGCTGCCCCCAAGCAGTTGGGCCTACGATCCCGAGGCATACACCGTGCGCGATCGCGACGTGGGCAAGGCCAAAGAACTGCTCGCGCAGGCCGGCTACCCCGATGGCTTCGAATTCTCGGTGCTCGTGATCAACCAGCCTATTCGCGTGCAGATGGTCACCGCCCTCCAGAGCCAGCTGGCGGACGTGGGAGTCAAGGCCACCGTGGACGCCAAGGAAGTGGCCCAATATGCTTCCGAGCTCCGCGCGGGCGAGTACGATGCGGTCCTGCTCTGGTGGGCCGGTCGAGTCGATCCCGACGGCACCCTCTACGCCTGGTTTCACCCGAACGGTATCTGGGATAAGTACGGCTACGACAATCCGGAAGTGACCCGGCTCCTCCAGGAGGCGCGGACGACGATCGACCTGGACACGCGCAAGGCGCTCTACGGCCAGGCCCAGGCGCTGATCGACAAGGACGTTCCGATGGTATTCCTGGTTCACGACGAGGAGGGCAAGGCGCACTCGAAGAAGCTGACCAATTTCGTTCCTAACCCGGATGGCGTCATGCGATTTACTGAGGTATGGCTCACCCCGTAGCCGAGGTCACCCTCCCGGCGAGAGGAGGCTTGATGCAACGATATGGGCATCCCCGGGTCGTGGCCCGCGCCTGCGGGGGGCGGGCATGACTCGCCAGGTGGTCCGGCGCCTGCTGGCGGCCGTTCCGGTCATGCTGCTTGTCAGCCTGGGGGTTTTCACCCTGCTCCACCTGATCCCTGGCGATCCGGTTGTGACCCTCTTGGGCGAACGCGCCGCCCCCGAGGTCGTCGAGCAACTGCGTGCCGACCTGGGACTCGACCGGCCCCTGCCCGAGCAGTACCTGACCTGGTTGGCGCGACTGCTCCGGGGGGATCTGGGGCGCTCGATCCGTTCGCCCCAGCCCGTTCGCGAGGCGATCTGGCAACGGCTCCCGGTTACATTACATCTGGCAATCCAGGCGACCTTCCTGTCGCTGCTCCTGGCACTTCCTTTGGGCGTTCTCGCCGCCGTCTACCAGGATTCAATCGCGGACCGGCTGACCACCCTCTATGCGAGTATTGGCGTTGCCGTGCCGACCTTCTGGCTCGGCGTCATGTTCATCCTGCTGTTCAGTCTGAGGCTCCACTGGCTGCCTCCCTCCGGGTACACCAGTCTCGCCGCCGACCCGCTTGAGAGCCTCAAGCAGATGCTCATGCCGGCCTTCAGCCTGGCCTTCGTGCTCTCCGCCGAAGTGGCGCGCATGACCCGCGCCAGTCTGCTCGAGGTCCTCAATCAGGATTACATCCGCACGGCCCGGGCCAAGGGATTGCCCGAGCGCGCCGTGCTCCTCCGCCACGGCCTCAAGAACGCGATGATTCCCGTCGTGACCGTGATTGGGCTCCAACTCGGGCGCCTCTTTGGCGGCGCGGTCGTCGTCGAGACCGTCTTTGCCCTGCCCGGTCTCGGTCGCCTGCTGGTCGATTCCATCTTCGCCCGCGACTTTCCGGTCGTGCAGGGCGTGGTGCTCTTTATGGCGCTGATGGTCGTCATCAGCAATCTGTTCGTCGACCTGCTGTACGTCTATCTGGACCCGCGTATCCGCTACGGATGACTCACACGAGACCTGTTCTTACCGTCCCGCCGAGAATGGCCCACCCCGCCCAGGGAGGGGTCGCGCGCCTCTGGCGCCAGCTCGCCAGCAAGCCGCTGGGCCTGCTCGGCGTGATCGTCGTTGCACTGGCGCTGGTCGCGGCCGTCGCTGCCCCAGTGGCCGCCCCCTACGATCCCGTCCAGACCGACTTCAACGCCGTTCTCAAGTCACCCAGTACCACCCACTGGTTGGGCACCGACGACCTGGGGCGTGACGTGTTGAGCCGCGTGCTGGCCGGTGCGGCTGCCTCGCTGCAGGCGAGTCTGCTGGCGGTCGGGTTGGCGGTGCTGATCGGCGTTCCATTGGGCCTGGTCTCGGGCTATCTCGGTGGCTGGTTCGATCAGGTCGCCATGCGAGCTGTCGATGCCTTGCTCGCCTTCCCGGCCCTCGTCCTGGCGTTGGGCATCACGGCTGCGCTCGGGCCCAGCCTCCTGAACGCTGGAATTGCCATCGGCGTCGCCACCATGCCTCGCTTCGCCCGCCTCGTCCGCGGGATGACGTTATCACTGCGCACACGCGAGTTTGTGGATGCCGCCCGGGCAATCGGGGCCAGGGCGCCTCGGATCCTGTTCCGGCACATCCTGCCGAACGCCGCCGCCCCGATTACCGTGCAGGCCTCGCTGAGCATTGGCTTCGCCATCATCGCCGAGGCCAGTCTCAGCTTCCTGGGGCTGGGCGTCCAGCCTCCTACGCCTTCCTGGGGCAGCATGCTCAAAGTCGGCTACGCCTATATGGACCTCGCTCCCTGGATCGCCATCGCCCCGGGCGTGGCGATTGTCCTGACTGTTCTCGGGTTCATGCTCCTGGCCGACGCCGTGAACCAGGTGCTCGATCCGGGCCGAAAGCGCCGCTGACCTGTTGGCCAGGTGCCCGCTGGCACATGCGGCTGGATACCTGTCAGCCAGCCCGACCCGGGACCGGGTCGCGTGTTCGGGAGAGGATGGCCACCGCGGCCGAGGGCCGCATGCCATCGTCACAAGAAGACCAACTGGAATAGAGGAACGACAATGACAACCGAAGAGATCAAAGCCATTGACTGCTGGGTCAACCCCAACCCGCCGGAGATTGCGGCCAAGAAATGGGCGCCATCTCACATGCAGACGGTGGGGAAGCGGGTCTTCAAAAACCTCGACTTCCTGGTGCACGGCACCTCGATCGAGCAGATGGTCGAGGACATGGGTGCGGCCGGCATCGAGAAGGGGATCATCACCTCCTCCCTCTCCGGCGTCCCGGTGGAGACGATGCTTGACGTGCTCAACCGCTATCCCGACAAGTTTATTGGATCGATGGGTGTCGATGGCCATCGAGGGATGGAAACCGTTCGGCTCATCGATTCTGTGGTCCGCAACAACAACGTCCAGCTGGTTCGCATCGTCCCCGACCTTACCAACACCCCTTCCAACCACAAGTCGTGGTATCCGGTCTATGCCAAGTGCTGTGAGTTGGGGATTGCCGTGTCGGTAACCGTGGGGATTCCCGGTCCTCCGCTTCCCGCCGAGTGCCAGAATCCGATCTACCTCGACGAGGTCATCCAATACTTTCCCGAGTTGACCATTATCGCCACCCACATGGGGCATCCCTGGACCGACGTGCTTATCAGCCTCATGCTCCACTACCCGAATCTCTCCCTGATGACCTCCGCCTGGGCACCGAAATACTACCCGCAGAACATCATCCACTTCATGAACACGCGAGGCGCCGACCAGGTCATGTTTGCCACTGACTGGCCACTCCTGACCTTCGAGCGCTGCATGCGAGAGGTAGCTGATCTACCGCTGAAACCCGAGATACGTCGGAAGTTTCTCCGTGACAACGCCCTGCGCCTCTTTCACTGGGATTGAGCAGACTGGATTCACAGATTGTTCGGATGGCCACAAACCTCCTGTCGGACGGGACGGCTCACGCCGTAATGCCCCCGACTTCCATGCCGGGACGAACGGCATCTTCGAAGGGAGAGGTCCCTGGCGGATGGACACTCAGACTTCAGCGCAAACTGGGGGACGATCAGGTCTCGAGCGCTTCTTCGCGCCCCGCTCGATCGCGGTCATCGGCGCCTCCGCCAACCCGGCCAAGATCGGAGCGCGCCCGCTGGCCGCTCTCAAGACCAACGGCTACCAGGGCCAGATTTACCCGATCAACCCGAACTACGACACGATCGGCGGCCTGCCCTGTTACCCCTCTGCCCAGGCGGTCCCTGGCCCGATCGATCTTGCGATCGTCTCCCTTCCAGCCCCTCTCGTCCCGGAGGCTCTTCGGGACTGCGCCCAGAAAGGCGTTGCCTACGCTGTCGTCTTCAGCGCCGGCTTCGCCGAGGCCGGCCCCGAGGGAGCGGCGCTCCAGCGGGAGATCGAGCGAATCGTCGCCGAGTCCACTCTGCAGGTCCTCGGTCCGAACACCGCGGGCGCTGTCTTTCACCACACCGCGATGGTCGCGAGCTTCGCCTCCACGTTCATGTCGCCCCCTGTCCATCAAGGGAGCGGGATCGCCTTCATCACGCAGAGCGGAGCCTTCGGGGTTTACGTCTACAACCTGGCGCAACAGCTCGGCCTGGTCTTCGACTACTACATCAACACCGGGAACGAAGCCGGGTTAGAGGTCGCCGACTTTCTCGAGTACCTCGCGGATCGCTCCGAGGTACGGGCCGTGGCCCTCTACCTTGAGCAGGTACGCGATGGGACACGGTTTCGCCGTGCGGCCGAGCGCTGCTTCCGGCGCGGGATCCCGGTCATTGCTGTCAAGGTCGGGCGGTCGGCTGAGGCGCGCCGGGCGGCCCTCTCCCACACCGGTGCCCTGACCGGCGCCGAAGACGTCTACGATGCCGTCTTTCGTCAGAGCGGCGTCGTGCGTGTGGACGGCATCATGGAGCTGCTTGAGCTCCTCGACCTCGTTGTGAAGAACGCGATGCCGCGCGGCCGGCGGGCCGGCATCTTGACGAGCACCGGGGGCGGAGGCGCCTGGATGACCGACCTCTGTCGCCAAGCCGGCCTCGAGGTGCCGGAGTTTGTCGGCCCCACGCGCGAGGCGCTCGAGGCCGTTCTTCCGCAATTTGCCGCCGCCTCGAACCCCGTCGATCTTACCGGGCAGATGTACACCCAGCGCGACCTCTTCCGTCGCTGCATCGCCATTCTCGCCAGGGACCCCGCCATCGATGCGCTGGTGCTTCTCTCGGGGGGCGATCCCGAAACGGTCGGCGTCGGCGTGCCGGAGACGGTCGTCGAAGCTTCGCAGTCGAGCGACAAGCCCCTTCTGGTGGCCTGGGTTGGAGCGCCCGACTGGTTTTACCGGAAGCTCGGCGCGGCCGGCGTGCCCGCCTTTCGTGATCCGGCCCACTGTGCCCGGGCGCTCGGCAGCGCCGCCGACTATGCCACCCGGCGCCGGGACAGCCACGCCCTCTCCCCACGACGCCCGGCCGATCTCGGGATTCCGCGCTTGCGCGAGACGCTCCGCAGCCGCGCCGGCGCCGACGGCCGGCTGCTCGAGCATGCCGCCAAGCAATTCCTCGCTCAGGCCGGGATCCCCACTGCCGAGACCCGGCTCGCCGATAGCGCTGACGACGCGGTGGCCCAGGCCGTGGCCCTCGGCTACCCCGTCGTCCTGAAGGTCGAGTCGCCCGACCTGCTGCACCGCAGCGAGGCCGGCGGGGTGATTCTCGACCTCGACTCCGCGGATGCTGTGCGTTCTGCCTACGGCACCGTGCTCGACCGGGCGCGCCACTATGCCCCCCATGCGCGCGACCTCCGCGTCACGGTTCAGCCGATGCTCTCGGGCGGTGTCGAGTTGCTGGTCGGCTTGAGCCGCGATCCCACCTTCGGACCGGTCCTCACGGTGGGCCTCGGTGGCGTCGCGGCCGAGGCCATGCGCGATTACACCGTCCGTGTGCCACCAATCGATCGACGAGAGGCACGGGAGATGATCGCCAAGTTACGCGGCAGCGCCTTACTGACCGGCTTCCGGGGTGGCCCCCCCGCCGACGTCGAGGCTGTTATCGGAATTCTCGAGCGCCTTTCAGCACTGGCAGAAGGTCTCGGTGATCTCCTCCTGGAACTCGATATCAACCCGCTGGTGGTCTTCGCGGCTGGGGGCGGTGCGGTCGTGGCCGACGCTCTGGTCGTGATTGAGGCGGAGAGCCCGTAAGGACTTCTTCGACGTCCACCACACCCGCCGCAGTCTCCAGCCCGACACGTTCGCCGTCTGCGACAGTACCATCACCTGGACCGGCAGCGCCAATGACTCCGAGATGGCCGGCGGCGCCTGCTCCACGGCCAAGACCGATAATACCCCGCACGAGGTGGCGTTTGCGCCTTCGAGTTTGGGCGTCTCGTTCCGATGAGACGCCCAAACTTCTTTTCCCGGCGAATCACAGCGGGGCGACATAGTGCGCGAGGAAGTTCAAATGATGATATGTGACGGGGCGAATGGGTAACAAACAACAGTGTTCACGGAGCCTGACCGGGTGGTACAAGATCAACGAGACCGGCTTGCATGCCAACACCGCCGGACACTGACCGAAAGGCCTGCCAGGAGTGGGCCCACAGGCGAGGGAGATCGGGCGACGTTTCTGAAAGGCAGGTACTTTCCCGCAGCCCTGCAACCCATCACGGCCTGGGCGACGGCTACCGCGGATGTGCTGAAGGGAGCGGTCGCCTGAGCCGGGAGAGCGCCATCAAAATGATGGCAGGCAGAGGAGGATAAGGGGTAGAAATGAGAAAGGCGACAAGAATCGTTGCAGCATCGTTCGGCGCTCTGGCCGGATTTGGCGGTCTGGAGCATGGGTACTTTGAAATACTTCAGGGGAATGTGCGGCCGGCGAGCATCATGATCGCGTCTATGGGGGCACCCTGTGTACCGGACGAGATCTGGAATGCCTGCGAACCGGCCATGACGATCATTCCCAACTTCCTGATCACGGGAATCCTGGCGATGGGGCTTGGACTGGTGACGATGGTCTGGGCAGTGGCCGGTGTGCAGCGACAGCAGGGCGGTATGATCCTCGCCCTGCTGTCGGTCGGACTGCTGCTGTTTGGGGGTGGCATCTTCCCGCCCGTGATCGGCATCATCGGCGGACTGGTAGGAACCAGGATCAATACACCGTTGAAAAAGCAGCCCGGCCCTGTCTGGGGGATGCTGGCAACGGTGTGGCCGGGGACGCTGGTTGTTTTCTTCGTGTGGTTATTTGGACAGTTCGTGATCGGCTATTTCTTCAACGAATTCCTGATGGAGAGCGGGGTGCTCATTCCCGTTTTGATCCTCGGGCTGCTGGCGCTTTCTATCCTGGCGGGATATGGACACGATGTCCAGACGCACGGGCGCGCTGACGTGTGACAGGCGATCCAACAGCGGCTTGCACCCGAATGCCGACCACCCACTTTCTCAGGCGACCGAGGATTAGGGGAGATGCGGCCAGAATCTCAGCTGATGATCTGTCCCCCGGCACCTCAGCCTGGAATCGTGAGGGGGGGCCCGCCTATCCCCCACAACCAGTTTGAGCAGGAGGAGAACAACATGTCTGACCAGCTCATCAAGATTGTGATTGCCGGAGCGCTTTTGCTGCACGGCCTCGGTCACGGTGGCGCGCTCGGAGCGCTTATCGCCCGGAGCCGGGGGATGGACACGGGCGGCTGGCGGGCGGCCCGGTCCTGGCTATTCCCCCCGCTTGCTCCACGGGCAGCCACCACGGTGGCAAGCATCTTCTGGGTCGTGTCCCTGATCGGCTTCGTCGCCGCGGCGCTGTCGTTCTGGGGCATCCTCGTGCCCGGAGAGGCGTGGAGGCAGATCGCCGTTGCCTCCGCGATCGTCTCGATCCTTGGCATGGCGCTCTTCTTTGGAACATGGCCCGCGTTCAACACCCTGGCCGCCCTTGGGGTGAATGTCGCGGTTCTCGTTACTCAGCTCTGGCTGTACTGGCCTCCACAGGCACTGTTTGGGAAGTGAGAGTCCGCTCCAGGGCCTCTCCTCTCTTGGAATCCATTGGCTGCCAGCAACTCGCTGCACCTGACCCGCGGGCGGCCAGGTGTGGCATCGTGTTCTGGCAGGCAACAACGCTTTGGACGGGCAGTCCAACCGGTAGCTTCCTCTCATTGTTTTCGCTCTGCCAAGCGCACCGCCCCGGCGAGTCGCCGGTGGAGGGCCGCCGGTCTCGGCCGAAAGGGGGGAAGGTCTGTAAAGATATGAAGTCCTGGCAGCTGGAGATACCGCTGAGCGGTGGGGTGATGGCCTCGCTGCTTAACGATGCGCGAATTGCTGCCGGTACATCTCGATCACCTCAGCGGTGGAGGTGGCATCCTCGGGCGCCTTGTCGGAGCGGATGCGGCCCGTAAAGCGGGGGAAGCGCAGGCTCAGGCCGCGCTCTGGTTCGAGCACCCCGAAGGCGCATGTGTGGCGGGGGCTCAGGCTCAGCTCCTGTCCGATGACCTCGAAAACCTGGCTCGGCGCGAACCAGACGTCGGGCTCGATCAGTGCCGAAACGCGCGGATGGCGATGATCCAGGAGGGAGGGGCGGAGGCGCTCGGGGAGGCGTGCCAGATCGGCGTCGGTGAGGCCCGCGCCGCAGCGCGTCAGGGTCTCGAAGGTGTCGCTCTCGACGTTGTAGACGGCCAGGAGAAAGGAGCCGTAGGTCCCGGCTCGCCGGCCGCGCCCGTAGAAGGCCGCGACGATCACGAGGTCGAGGCTATCGGTGAGCTGACCGTGAATGTCGCGTTTGTACTTGACCCACTGGTAGCCGCGCTTCCCGGCTCGATAGCCGGTCCCCGGCCCGATTTGCTTGCAGATCAGCCCCTCAGAGCCCTCGGCAATGGCCTCGTCGAAGAAGCGCTTGAGCTCGGCAACCGCCGTCACCACGCGCCTGGTCGCCAGCTGGACCTGCTCGCCCGGACGCACCAGAGCCTCTAACGCCTCCCGGCGGACTTCATTCGGGTCTTCCGTGCGATCCTCGCCGTCGAGGTAGAGCAGGTCGAAGAGGAAGGCCACGACCGGATATTGGGCCAGGATATCGGCATCGACGCTCTTCCGCTTCCGGCGCAGGAGATCCTGAAAGGGGCGGAGCGCCCCACTGACCGGGTCCAGGGCCACCGCCTCGCCTTCGACAATGGCCGGGCGTGGGATCGCCACACGCAGGGCCTCGACCAGGTCGGGAAACTGGTGGGTGATATTCTCCTGCCGGCGTGAGAAGATTGCGGCCAAGCCCGGCCCGAGGTGGGCCTGGAAACGCTCCCCGTCGTACTTGTACTCCGCGGCGCAGTGGCCGCCCATGGCATCGAGAATCTCTTCGGGACTGTCGAGGCGCTCGGCCAGCATCGGGCGGACCGGTTTGCCCAGCGTGATTTCGACTGCGGCCGCCGCCGCTATCCCACCCGAGGCCACCCGAACCGCCACGCCCGGCAGGTCGGAGGTGAGATTGTAGGCGCGCTCCAGGACCGGCCGCGCTTCTGGTCCTCCTCCAAAGGCCAGCGCCAGGGCCTCCAACAGGGTCGCGTCCCCGACCCCCAGACGGAGATTGCCCGTCACGGTCCGGACGATGAAGGTCGCTTCCAGCGCTGTTGCTCGACGGAGAAGATCGGCGAGCAGGTCCACCTTCCATTGGACCGATCCGCGCCCGGTTGCCTCGGCGATCTCGATCAGGGCGGCGAAAACGTCATCCACCCGCAATCGCGGCGACGAGCTTGTCCCGCCGCCCGCCTCGCTCGCCCGCTGCGTCTCCAACAGGTCGCGCGCGACGAGCCCCAGGTCGCCAAGCTTTTGCAGGCGCTCTTCTACCATGGGGACCGGCGCGGCAGCCGCATCGGCGATGGCTCGCGCCGCCAGTTGCGCCCCCATGTTGAGCTCGATGCCCTCGTAATTGGGGGCGATCTTGCCCTGCAAGAGGAGGACAACAGGGGGAAGCAGCTCGACAGATGTGTGCTGCAGCAGACGCAGCAGTGTCTCGGTCATTGCTTTGCGGCTGCTGGTTTCCTCCAGTTCAGCGAAGGCCCGCGCGACCGTCTCGAAATCCATCCTCATGACCCTCCACAAGGGTCTCCAGCCCATACGCACTCTCACTCAACTCGGTCAAACGGTGGGCGAAGCGAGCCGCGGGCGCACCGTCAACAACATCGTGATCAACGCTGAGGGTGAGGCTCAGGTATTCCCTGATCTCGATCTGCCCGTCGACCACGCCCGGTTTCCTGGCGATTCCCCCGACGATGAGAGCCAGGGTATGGTTGGGCGCTCCGATCCCCCACCCGCCCCGGTCACCGAACATGCCGATAGAGGTTAGCCCCACGGTGCCGGCGACGCGCTTGCGCCAATGGGGGTTCTGCTCCACCAGGCGATAGATCAGGTGCCGGACGGCGGTGGGCAGCAGGGGAAACCAGCGGAGGAACAATGTGCTTTCGCTGCGCTGGGGCGCAGTCTGCATGGCGCGTATCTCGGTGTGGATGTCGCGCGCGCTGCGCCGGTTCGCCGCTCGGATGGGGTGGAGGAGGGGAAAGGTCCGATCGCCGGCGGGGATCTCGATGGCTATCAAGATGTCGACGTCATCGAACACGATCAACTGATTGCGCCAGTTGCGGTAGGCGTGGACGGACCTGTCCATGTCCACCGCGCGGCCCACACAGGCGATGATAAAGGCTGAGAAGGAGAGCCTCTCGCCCGTGCGCTGCTTGTGCTCACGCAACCTGCGCCGCGCCTCGGTGACATCTACTTCAAGCAGGCCATGGATTACGTGCCGCCGTCGCGCCATCCAGCCGGCGTCCAACACATTTTGGCGCATCCGAGGAAATGGAACAGCAGTGAAGCTGGACTTGGAAGTTGCTCTCTGTTCACCGTCCATCAGCTTGTCCTCTGGTTGTGAGATCGAGCAGAGCGTCCATACTGCCTGGAACTCTGCCGGGGCGTGGGCAGCCATCATGGATGGCAGCAGGCGGAGTCTCGAATAGAGAGCGACCGCCTGGAGTCGCGCGAGTGGCAGGAACACCAGGGCCCGCCATAGGATAATGGAAGGCTGGTCAAGGGTCAACCGATCGGCCCAGGGAGCCCGGCGGTTGAAACCGCGGCTGGGGGCCTGCGGCCGGGCGTCGGCCGACCCCGCGGGGTCCACCCAGCGAGACGGTCGCGCCGGGGTTCGCCCCTCAGGGTGTTCGCCGACGCGGCGGAGTAATCGAGCCGGGCCGTTGCCTGTCCTGACCGACCAGGCCAGGGAAACCGTGGCTGGGGACCGCTCGCCAGGCGTGCCCGGAGGGGCACGCTGTGGGTCGGATCAATTTGGAAAGGGCGCGCCCTCCGAACCTGACAGCGCCTGCATACGGCGCTTCGCACTCGTCTCGGCGATGCCTTGACCGGCGCGCTCGCGATCAGGGTATGCCACCCGGCAAACAAGATGGTACCGCTTGCGAGCATCCGAGCGGCCACATCCAGGTGACGCGCCCGGCGGCAACTCGCGCCGGGATCTCGGCGCGAGCGTTTGGCGGGGCAATCACGGCGACGCGCACGACAACTTCCGATCGTGTCGGAAGAGAGATCGAGGCGCCTGTTGATCATCTCCGCTCAGACTCATATGGAGCGGGTGCGGGCGCTGCTCGCGCGCCGGCTCCACGCCGGTATGCGTCGGCCCATGCCGGACCCGGCCGCCGGCGGGTCATCGTCTTGGAGTTCCATACGAGGACGACCGCGACGGCCAGCGCGATAGACCACAGCGTTTGATACTGGCGCAGCGGGTCGGGTAGCTCCAGGAACTCGCCGGTGAAGTTGCCCATGAAGTGGAACAGGATAGCGGCGAGGGTGCTGCGGCCGGTGTTGTTGTAGAGCCAGGTCAGCATGACGGCCAGGACGACCGTGCCAGCGACGAAGTCCAGCCAGAACCGCACCGATCCCATCGGGAAGACATGCCCGATGGGGTGAGCCGCTATGAAAAAGAGCGGCAGATGCCAGGCCACGTGGACGATCCCGAGGACGAGGCTTGAGGTGAGCGCGCTCCACCTCGCTTGCAGCCGGTCCAGGACGTAGCCGCGCCACCCGAGCTCCTCCGGCACCGGTCCGAAGAAGAGGGTGAAGACGACGAAGCCGAGAAGGCTCAGCGGCGCAGCCAGGTACCCCGCGGTCTGGTCAAAAGCGGGCAGGCTCTCTCCGCTCAGCAGGCCGGTGGCTACGGCCAGGGCTGCCAGCAGCGGGTGCAGCAGGAAGATGACCGCGTACCAGCGGAGGCCGATCCGCTTGAAGTCGATCACCCGGCGCCAATAGTCGCGCCGGCCCGCAGGCCCTCGGGTCAGGTAGGTCAGCGAGATGCCGGTGATGGCTGGCCCGAGCCCGCCCATGGCGATGAGCAGCAGGGTGAGCAGGCTGCCAGCGGGCTGGCTCAGAACAATTGCGACGATCCAGAAGAGCCACGACCACCCTAATGTGAGCACAAAGTACGCCCATGGACCGGATAATCTTGAAGAACGCACGACAAACTCCTGCTCAGACAGATTTTCTGAAGTTGATCGTGTAGTTTTTAACACTCCCGTACACCTGCTCGACACGGAAGCCGGCTCCCTGTGCCAGCGCCCGAACCTCTGCCGGCGACATGAAGTCCGGGTCCCCCGGCTGTTCGGTGTTGGAAAGGAGGCCATTCGGCCGGAGGACGCGATAGACCTCCTGGACGCATGCTCGCGGGTCCGGCGCTTCGCCAAGAACAGCGACGAGAAACACGGCGTCCAATGCCCCATCATCCACGGGTAGAGCGCTCGCGTCGCCCTGAGCGTATCCGGCATGCCTCATCCCGGCCTTGTGGAGCCTTTGCCTTGCCATCTCCAGCATCTCCAGTTGGATATCGAGCAACAAGAGATATCCGCGGGGGATGCTGCGAGCCACTTCCACGCTGAAGTAGCCCGGCCCGGGGCCTAATTCGAGCACGCGCGCGCCTTCGCTCAGTTCCAACCGTGCAACCAGCTCCTCCGGTGACAGGATGAGCCGGCGCAACGGATTGCTCAGGGTGAAAGCCACCTGATACGGGCAGACACCGCGGCCGAAGAAGCGCTTGATGATATCTATGCGCCTGGTCAGATTCATTGGGTTCATCTCATTCGAATTGCTTGCGCTGGAATGCCGTCACAACGAGCAGACCGACGACGATTCCGCACCACTCCGCGAGTTTCAAGGTTTCTCTCCTCGGTATGAGAGCGTGCGCTCGATTGGCCACGAACTCCTCGGGAACTGCCATTCTCCCGGCTGTAGTGGAGAGCCGGCGAACGGCGCGCGCTTCACCCGCAACGCCGAAGCCCAGCAGGGCGGCGGCAGGTGCAAGTGCCTGTTGGGCGGCGCGGTCATGCGCTGTGGATTGCATTCATGGCAACCAGCTCGTGTGCCTGTCAACCAGCAGAAATGTGATGAGGGCTACTAATCCGGCTTGATCGCATTGGCGCACCGGGTGGCGCGGGAAGCACGCTACGATACATACGGATTCCCAGCCAGACAGTAACCCCGGCCGCCGTCGCGAAGACGACAAACGGAACGATCTCCAGCGTGCCCTCGAAAGCCCACGCCGACAGCAGCATCGCGCAGATCGCCGCGGCCATCGCGAACGCTTTGACCACCAGCGTCGAGCCCAACAGATAGCCGATCGCGCTGCCCCGCCACACCGTCACCCCCGTGAACAGTGCCAGCGGGACGATCAGCCCCAGGTCGAGGGCCTGAACCACGAAGGTCGTCTGCCCGTGGAGCACACCTTGTATTTCACCGCGTGAAGCGGAGAGAATCAGCGAGAGCCACATGAACAGCAATAAGGTCGCCAGCAAGAAGCAGAGCAGCGCCATTCCACGTCTCGGGAACCGCTCGGAAAAGCGTTCAGCCAGCCCGGTGAGCGGAATTGTCGAAACGATCCCCACAATGGCCGCCAGGCTCAACGCGTAGATCACCACGAAGAAGAGGAGCAGCGGTCCAAATGCCCACGTCATTGCATACATCAAATATTGATAGAACAAGTAGCCGAGGATCCCCAGGGCGAACAATCTCCCGCGCAGCGAGCCCTTGGCCAGTGATGGCAGTGCCATCAGCAGCGCCGGAACCGCAAACAGGAGGGTGAAGATATCCCACCCGATCCCCTCGGCGACGACGCGCAGGGCGTTATACGCGTAGACACCCGTGGTTGCCATCTCGTAGTGCTCGCCGCGCACACTCGTGACCGGCTCGAAGGAACCATCGCCTCGCAGGAATAGGCCAGACGCAGACGCTATGCCCGTGAGCAGGGCAATAGCAAGACATAGTGCAACTATCCCAATGCGTGTATTACCTGTCATAGATATACCTCCATTGGCACTCCTCGGCGACATCAGCCGCCCGACCAGTTATGAGCCCGGCCGTTCCCCGCTGATCATACGCTATGGCCTGGGCCATGGCGGTCTCCTCCAGCCTGCGCCGCCAACCCGGCCGGTGCCGGGAGCACCGCCAGCCAGCGACGATACTGCGCCCATCCATCTCTCTCCGCGTCAGGCTTGCTGTCGCCTCGAAAAAGAAACGCCCGGTGTGGCCACCGGGACGATTTGAAAGTCTCTGCCTCGAGGAACCCAGACGGCCTCCCAGCTCCACTGTGATCGTGTGCTGCACTGCAAGCTATACCCGTGACATTCTAGCAGACCGACGAGTGGGGCGGGCTGTAGAATGTCACCAGCAGGAGGTAACAGATGCTATAATTCTTCGCTCAAATGACCAGGCCGATTCGAGGGCTCCCGGCCCTTCTTATCCCCCTGGTGCCCGGGTGCGGATTCGGCCGCATGCGTCCTGCCCGGCCCGCGATTCGGCGGATGAGGGCATCTGCACCCGGTGGTATGATCAATCTCGAGCGAACGACGGATCAGGCAATCTCATCCCTTGCAGGCACGTTTGACCAGGGTGGCGATCGAGATGGACGTGGTGGGCCTCAACTGGCCCTTCTTATTGGTTCTCATCACCGCCGCGACAGCCGTCACGGTGCTCATCGCAGCCGCCATCATCCTGCTCCTCGGTGGGCCCAAGAGGGGGTAACGAGGATTGCTCTTCAGCAACGGCGCCACATGGCTGCCGGGCGGGCGCCTCCTCTTCCTCGGTGCCCTCTCCTTGATCCTCGGCCTGGCCTGCGCCGGGCTTCCCGTGCCACCCCCAACCCCGGCACCGCTCGAGCGAGGCGTTCACACGCCGGACGACCTGCGCCGCTATCTCACCGGCTTCCCCGAGCGGTACGTGTTCAACATTGACGAGGACGTGACCGTGCTCTTCGCGGACCCCAACTCCCTGGCGGAATGGGTCGGGGCTGCCTTCATCTACCATATCCCGTCCGTGTCGTCCGTCACGCTCGACCGGGAGGGCACGATCACGGAGCGGCGCTACAATACAGCGGAAAGCCAGGAGCGGCTCGAGGCCGTCCTGGCCCACGAGGTGTTGATGGATCGGATTCGTGGCCGGATCGAGGAAATCTGGGGGCAAGGACATCAGCGATGTTGTTGGCACGGGAGGAACGTGGCCGGGGCGGGTTTTGGAGGATCCGTCCTGGCGACGGCCGAGCCCCGACCGGATCTCGCCTGCAGGCGAGGCCGCCGGCAAAACCCGCCCCGACGGCCTGGGGAGGGCCATAGAAGTGGCAGGGCATCGTGCGATGGGGGGAGGCAGTCCACACGGATGCCTCCAGTCCGTGTTACACGCTTCTCTGTACGATCTCAGGCTGCAACAAATTGTTCCAACGATACTGCTGTTTCTGGAAACTGTTCGAGGACCTGCCTGTCAACGCTTACCAGTGGAACTTCCAAGTCCTGGGCCAGTGCCACGAATTCGCAGTCGTAAGCCGAGCATGTACTGCCGGCCATCAGACCCAAGACCGAAAGCGAGGCGACTTCATACTCGCGGCCCTGCATGAGAGTGAGGGCTTCGTCCATGATCTGGAGCGCTTCTTGAACGGATAGGAGCCCCTTTCGAATATACAGCGCGAGCACATTGCGGAACTCGCTCCGCCAAAGCAGCGGTGCTGCCCACCCTGGCTCCTTAACCAGCACTTGCTCAGCTTGATTTGAATGCTTGCTTGTCAAGTACAAATAGCCGATTACATTTGTATCGACGACGATCATAAGCGGCCCGCAACTTTCGCTCGCATGAATTCGTCATCAGACACCGGGTGCCCACTTGTCTTCTGCCTCAATTGGCGGGCTCGGGCAAGCACAGCTTCCACGTTGGCCGGCTGGCTGCGGACAGCGCGTTCAATGCAAACGATGATCTCACTGTTGATACTGCGACGATTGGCTTCAGCGGACAGCTTAAGGCGCTCGTAGATATCAGGGGGGATATTCTTGACAGTGATTGTAGGCATATCTTGCTCCGTAGCGGTTCCGGTATGGAACCATTATGAGCGCAGACAGTGAGGATGTCAAGTATCGTGCCTCCCAGCGCCCAACGGCAGCCGCCGAACCGCAACACCTCCTCCGCCCCCATGGGCTAAGGCGGTCGTTGTGCCACGCGGGTGGCTCATCCACCGGACATCAGGCACAAGTCGTTCTATGCCGCATCAGAAAGGAGCCTTCCGAGCATGACTGCTGGTCACTTTGGTCTTGCCGCCGCCGTCAAGTCTCCGGCACCGCGAGTCCCGCTCTGGGCGCTCATGCTCAGCACCTACTTGCTTGACTTCGTTTTCATTATCCTGGTCGCGGCCGGTGTCGAAAGTTTTGCCCCACTCCACCCTGGGCAACCTGCTGCCTATGGGCAAGTCTTAATTCAGGCCTTCTACAGTCATTCCCTGGTAGGTGCTGCGCTCATTGCGGTCATTGCTGCGCTCCTCGCGGGTCGTGCGTGGGGGCAGCGGGCCGCCGTTGTGATTGGAGCGGTCGTCTTTTCCCACTGGATCCTCGATTTACTGGTGCATCGTCCTGACCTGCCGATCTTGCCGGGCAACGCGGGCAACTTGCCGCTCCTGGGCCTCGGACTCTGGAATTTCCCTGTGGTTAGCGCGGCGATCGAATTGGCATTCGTACTTGGCGGTGCGTATCTCTACTACCGAAGTGCACTGCAAGCGGCTCTCTCTCCCGCTCACACCCGTGCCGTTACAGCAGCAGCCGTAACTGGCCTACTTCTTCTCTTGTTGCTTATGAGTGATGTCCTTGCGATGCCGTTCATCATTCCTATTCTGCTGATGGTATTACTCATTGTGCTCTCTGGCTGGTTGGATTCGCGGCTCAACTGGTCTCTGCGCGCGACGTAAAGGAGATCGGAACGGAAAGACTTTGTCCAAAGTCAACCAGCAGTTCACCCTGCCGAGAACAGCGGTCACGTCGTCGTTGCGCGGGTGAGACCATGGTTCGGAGGAACCGCGTGAGCGGTCGGAAGCGCGCTGTTGGAAGGAGCCCGGCGGTTGCCTGTCCCGGCCGAGCCGGGGAAACCGCGGCTGGGGGCCTGCGGCCGGGCGTGCCCCTCCGGGCACGCTGTAACAGCGCGCACGACGAACCTGAAAGCGCCGGCACTCGGTGCCTGGCCATCGTCTCGGCGACGCCTGGACCGGCGCTCTAGAGTATCGGTCAAGTTCTCAGCCTTCCGAAAGCCTGCCCTGAGCCTGCCGAAGGGTCTGGTGGGCCCCGTGCTGGCCCACCGCGCGCTCCGACGGCGGGGCGAGCAGTGGACACCGGCGGCGAACCAGACTTCGGAAGGCTTGTCCCGCCCCCCGCGGGATGATGTGACCGGTGCTCGAGTGGTCGGAAGCGCGGCTATGATGAACACGATAAGCCTGAGAGCAAGCCTATTGTTTCCCTCCACATTCAACGTCTCGTCGATACGCCGGTTACGTGCGAAGTGCTCGCGCTGTTGCCGAAGAGATAGTGGGTCGTCCACCCGGCCTGCGAAATCTTGCTCCGCCACCGCCCGGTCAGGTCTGCGGCCGATAGCTCGATCAAGCGGCGGGAGCAGTACCGGTCGAATTGCTGCTTGAGGTTGTCAAGCGTCGCCCTCTTCCCAATCCAACCCACGCCGTAAAAGCAGGGCACCCTCTCGGGCTCAGCGGGGAGGGCGCACCGGCCGCCGCGGTTCCTGGTTCATCATTTTTCATTCCGTTCATATGGAAGAAGGTGTCCCGCCAGGACCCCTTCGGACAGGAGGCGCGTGCTGCGTTTCCTCACGCGTCACGCAGCACGGATCACGTTGGCGTGCTGTCAGAGAGATGCAGCTCGCGCACGCTCCTCCAATAGGAGCGTTTCACTCAATCGAGCGTAGCCAATTCCAGGTCCTCGGCGATGGCGGCGAACTGCTCGAGGGCCGCCTGCAGCTCCTCGACGATCTCGGCCGCGAGCACGTCGGGGTCGGGCAAGTTGACACTCTCTTCGAGGCTCTCGTCGCGCAGCCAGAAGATGTCGAGGTTGACCTTGTCGCGGACGAGCAGCTCCTCGTAGGTGAAGGCCCGCCAGCGGCCGTCGGGGATGGCCTCGGACCAGGTCGGCGTGCGGTCGTGGCGGTTGGCCGGGTTGAAGCAGGCCACGAACTCATCCAGGTTGGCGCGGGTGAGGGGGTTTTGCTTGAGGGTGAAGTTCTGGTTGGTGCGCAGGTCGTAGATCCAGAGCTTCCGGGTCCAGGGGGTTGGGCTGGCCGGTTTGCGGTCGAAGAAGAGCACGTTGGCCTTGACGCCCTGGGCGTAGAAGATGCCGGTCGGCAGGCGCAGCAGGGTGTGGACCTCGCACTCGTGCAGCAGCTTACGGCGGATCGTCTCCCCGGCGCCCCCCTCGAAGAGGACGTTGTCGGGGACGACGACGGCGGCCTTGCCGTGGATCTTCAGGATGGTCTTGATGTGCTGGACGAAGTTCAGCTGCTTGTTGCTGGTCGAGGTCCAGAAGTCGTCGCGCACGATGACTTGTGACTCGCGGGTCAGCTCGCCCTCGCCGGTCACGAAGGTGACGCTGCTCTTCTTGCCGAAGGGTGGGTTGGTGAGCACCAGCCCGAAGCGCTCGCCGGGGTCGGCGGCGAGGCTGTCGGCGACCCGGATCGGGCTCTCGCCCTCCGCCTCGCCGATGTTGTGCAGGTAGAGGTTCATCACGCACAGGCGGGCGGTGTTGTCTACGATCTCCCAGCCACGCAGGGCGCGGAAGCGGAGGTGCTCGCGCTGGTCGCGGTCGAGCGGGCCGTAGTGCTTCGGGATGTGATCGTAGGCCGCCAGGAGGAAGCCGCCGGTGCCGCAGGCCGGGTCGCAGAGGGTCTGGCCGGGCCTGGGGTCCATCACGTCGACGATGGCCTGGATCAGCGGGCGCGGCGTGAAGTACTGGCCCGCGCCCGACTTGGTGTCCTGGGCGTTCTTCTCCAGCAACCCCTCGTAGATGGCGCCCTTCACGTCGATGCCCAGGCCGATCCAGGTCTCGCCGTCGATCAGGTCGATGAGGCGGCGGAGCTTGGCGGGGTCCTGGACCTTGTTTTGGGCCTTGCGGAAGATCGTCGGGATCAGGCCGGCACCCTTGCCCAGCTCGGTCAGGATGTGGCGGTAGTGGGTCTCCAGCTCGTCGCCGTCGCGGGCCAGCAGACTCTGCCAGCCGTAGCCCGGCGGGATGACCCGCTCCTCGCCCAGCTCGCGCATCTGCTCGTCGGCCATCTTCAGGAAAAGCAGGTAGGTCAGTTGCTCGACGTAGTCGCCGTAGGAGACGCCGTCGTCGCGCAGGACATTGCAGTAGTTCCAGAGGCGTTGGACGATAGTGGCGGATTGGGATGACATGGCTTAATCACCCTTTTGGCAAAGCTCTAGCAGTTTGTCGGAGAAAGGGCTTTCAACGGTCGAGAACGCTGCATTTCGGGTCATGGAACCCGAGCTCACCACTCAATATGGCCAGCCCGGGTCCCCTGACCCGGTTCTCCGACAAGCTCCTAGAGCACCAGTCAAGGAGTGCCGCGGGGGGTGAGCAAAGACTTCCGAAGTCGTGTTCGCCGCAGGTGCTCGACCCCCCGACCCCCTCACGTTTGGGGGCTGGGGGGGTCGGAGTGCGCTTTGGGCCAGCATGGTCCCTACCAGACTTCGGAAGTCTGACGACTTGGCCGGCGCTCCAGGCTGGAGAAAGCAAGCTCGATCTACGATGGACCACAGCTATGGAAAAAGCCCCAAGGCCACCCATTGTGCCCGAGCCGCAAGTTGCAGAGGCGCGTTCATCTGCAGACGTTCGACAGTCGCTCGACCGACAGGGGTTGTGCCGGTCACACGAAAAGAGGCTTCTCCCTGAACCTCAAAATGGTCTTCCCACGTCTGCTCACGTGGGTTGAACAAGGAGACACGTCGGCCAGTTGCCGGATCAACTGCATCGACGGCATCTAGCTTCCGTAGATTGCAAATGCGGCAAGCCAATGCCCAGTTAGACGGTTCATCGACACCTTCCTTGCCGGGTGGTACGATATGGTCTACCTTGAAGGGGACATTGAAGATAACTTCAGGAGCGTGGCAATACTCACACCGATGTTGTGCTCGCTCTGCCACCAGGGGGTAATTGGGATTCACGGTCCAGGCCAGGGAAAGCTATGGCGTCAAGGGCTTTGCCTGTTTGAGGATGGCAGCTCCTCGTTCGATAGCGGCCTGCCACTCAGCGTCAACCAGACGCTCCAGTTCTACCCTTTCTTCGGGAGCAAGGTCGCGCCCGGTCGCTAATGCCTCATGAAACCGATCCATCAGTTCTTGCAGCCGCGCCTGCTGCTCCGGCGTGAAGAAAGCGTCAGGGCGAAAACGCTGCACGATAACCAGCATACCTTCTTCCTCCCCGTCTCCGGACGTCGCCAGCATGCGCTCCAGGGTATCCAGTGCCTGGCCGGGTGTTGGTCCCACAGCCTGTCGATCACCCCCGATTGCCCGATACACGGGCTGTTGAGCCTCGGTCTGTTCTCGAAAGATTTCGATCGCTGCGATTGCCATTCTATCCCTCACCTCACCTCGAGAATAGACTTGCTCTTTCCGTAGCCTGCCGCATCCGCCACGTGACTCGGGGTCTACGCAGTTATTCTAGCATGCCCCGACCTCTGGGACAATGGGGCATCGTGCGTGGGATTTGATTGGGCTACATGTCGGCCAACCGCAATTGCTGAGCTTTTTTCTTGCCGACGTTCCCATCTGCCCGTTCTGCCCGCACCCGCGATAGCAGCTCGCCGGCCGGTTCGTCGTTCGGGTCCTGCGGCACGAGCCTGCCCTCGAAGGCCCGCTTGAGGATCGACTGGCGCAGCCGCTCCGCCCGTTTCAGGTTGGCCTCGACCGTGGCCTCGACCTCCGCCACGACGGAGAGCCGCCGCTCGACTTCGGCGATGATGCGGTGTTGTTCTGAAAGTGGAGGAAGAGCGATTGGTGCAGCCCTTATCTTTTCTTGAGACAGATTCCTCATCGAGTCACTGGTACCCGTAGCAACACTTTCAAAGAAGTTGCGAACTGTTGGTGCTCTCAGAACGTACAGTAGCCATTCAGAAGACACCTCGTCTGACGCCGGTATTAAGCGAAGACTTTTGTCTGAGAGCATTAGGTTTGGATGATCCTGCTCTACTAAGACGACTGCTCCTACAAGCTCAATGGTGTTAGCTCTCGAAATAAGTAGATCGCCTGCTCTGATCGTAAGGGAGTCATCGGGAACGTAACCAGGGAAAAGCGCCTTGTTCTCTTCGGGCAGAAAGCTACCCCAGCTCATAGCGCTTACTTTGACTACCCCGTATTCACCTATAAGTGCAGGACGACCTTGCGCTTTTGGACTGTGTCCAGCCTCGATGCGGGTGATGAGTTGCTTCAGCGTCGCCCACACCCACCCCTCCGGCACCGCCGGCAGCTCCGCCATGTCCGGCGGCGCGGGCTCCTTGTACCTCCACTTCCACGTGTCGTCCTTGGGCGTCTTGCCCCTGGCATTCATCTTCGCCAGTTCGCCGGCCTCCCACCTTGCCCGCCGATCCGCGAGGATGCGCTGCAGGAGGGCGCCGGCCAGCTCGTCGCCGGGGTCCTGGGGGACGAGCCGGCCCTCGCAGGCGGCCTTGAGGACGCCCGCGCGGTAGCGCTGCAGGGCGCGCTGCACCCGCTGCAGCGCGGCCACCCCGGCATCCAGCCGCGTGAACTGCGCTTCGATCTCGGCGACGATGCGGCGCTGCTCGGCGAGGGGAGCGAGGGGGAACGGGTAATCGGCCAACTGGGAAAAGTTGACCCGAGGTCGATCACCTTCGTTTAGATGCGACGCAAAAGAGACGAAATCCCAGGAATTGAGGAAGTATTGAAGATACCGGCTATCCAGATGGCGTACATGTCGAAAGACGATGAACTCTGCCGAGCAGAGACCTTCAAAGTCTGGGCAGTAGACTTTGTTGAGAACCGGACGCAGACGACCGTAAAGCACGTCCCCCGACTCAAAGTACTCGGCCGCACTTCTCATTTCCCGGGCTGACACAGAACCAAGCAGACGCATAGTCTGTGCCTCGACGTGTTCCATGCCAATAAATCTCAGGTCCGGGTAGGCTTGCGGCTTGACTCGTTTCCTCGTCGTATCGGTGATCCCACCCAAGGTTGTCCACGTCCACCCCACTGGAAGTGCCTTCTCCTGGCGCTCTTCCACTACCACCGCGTCGGCCAATGCAACCTCCCAATGTCAGAACTCCCGAAGGGAGTGGAGAACCAGGTAGCTGGGGTGTAGCGCGAGCAAAAACCCTTGGCGGTCCCCGCGCCGCCGGGCGTCTCGCTTCGCTGCCGCGGCGAGGACAACGAGTGGCTGCACACCCGGCTACCGTTTTCGCCACTCTCCGAGCTTTCAAACGAGCTCGACCGTGATGGCGACGTCCGGGTAGGGTTAGGGGCGCATGGCCTGCGCCCGTCCCACCGACGGAACATCCCGCCTTCCCGGCTGTCAGGACGGGCTCGATCTGCCTGCGACTGGGAAGACGCGACCATTCGCATCGCGGGCGGACGCCGTCCGCCCCTACAACGCGATGTCGCCAACAAGATCGAGCTCCTCGAAAAGTGCAGAGAGAGCGTCACGCCATCACGCCGCCAGTGCCACGTTCAACTCATCCAACAACTCGCGCCACTTGTCGCCGAGCACGCGGCGGGCGGCGACGCGGCCGCCGCGGTCGGCGAAGACGTCGTCGAGGTCGCGCGGCTCGACGGCGAGGTTGACGCCGATCTGCTCGGCGATGCGGTCGAGCCAGCGGCGCTGCTCGGGGGTGAAGGCGCGGCCCATAGTCTCCTGCTGGGCCAGCCAGGCCGCGTAGCGCTCGCGCACCCGCTCGGGATAGGGCACCAGGTCGGCCTCGATATCCACGGCGTGGCGGATCAGCGAGACCAGGTCGGCCAGAACGCGCCGCGCGCTCGCGCCGCGCACGCGGTCCCGATCCACCTGGGCGTAGGCCTGCCAGAGCCCCTCAGGGGTCCAACTTCGTGGCGGCTGCTGAAGCCGCTCGGCCAGTTCCTTGATGTGGCGGAAGCTCAGCGACTGGCGGGGCTGCGGCTGGCCCAGGAGGATCTGCAGGGCGTCGATCTCGTCGCGGTTGGCCTCGATGAAGGCGCGGAACGACTCCACCACGCCGCGCGCCCGCGCCGTGGCGTCCTCGCTGAAGCCGGCCTCGCGCACCACGTCCACGCTAACCGTGTCCACGATGATCTCGGCGCGCTCCTGCAGCTCGAGCAGCGTGGTGCGGAGCTGCGGGTTGTCGAAGAGTTGGGCCGCCTCGGCCCGCAGGCAGGCCGCGGCCGCCTCGACCTGGGCGGGGTTCGGATCCGGGGCGCCCGTCGCCGCCCGCGCAGCCTCCCACTGCCGGTCGGGGTCAAGGGCGTTGAGCAGGGCGTTGCTGAGGTCGTGCAGCGTGCGCCCCCGCTGGCGCTGATCAGGCTGTAGCTCTCCGCCTCGGTCAGGGGGCGCTGGCGGGCGAGCCGGGCCAGCCGCGCCGCCAGGGTTGAGAGGGTCTCCTCGTCGTCCGCCCCAAGGGCCACATCGTCCAGCAGCCGCCTGAGCGGGACCGAGCGCTTGCGGTCGAGGGTCTGGGTCTCCACCTTGGGATGATCGACCACGCCGACCGCGTCCACGATGACGAAGCGATCTTTGAAGGGGGCGTCGCCGGTCACCCCCTGCAGGTCGGTGGGGCTGATGACGCGCGTGCCGCGCCCAAGCATCTGCTCGAAGAGCAGCGCCGAGCGCACGCGCCGCATGAACACGAGGATCTCCAGCGGTTTCACGTCGGTGCCGGTCGCCACCAGGTCCACCGTCA
Source organism: Ardenticatenaceae bacterium (assembly GCA_027493995.1). Classification (GTDB taxonomy): domain Bacteria; phylum Chloroflexota; class Anaerolineae; order Ardenticatenales; family Ardenticatenaceae; genus DOUV01. The sequence continues at coordinate 5,664,585 of JAOSJS010000001.1, forward strand.
CGGCGATGCGGGGGTAGTAGCTGTTGCGCAGGTCGCCGATCAACTGGTCGGGCGGGCCCTCGGTCGCCTTGTAGGTGATCTTGGTGCAGAACTCGTTGCCCCGGCCGAACTCCTCGCGCACGATGCGCACGATCTCCTCGGCGTGGTTGTCGTCCTTGGCGAAGATCAATGTCTTGGGCACCTCGGTGCGCCCGGGGAAGATCTCGGTGAAGAGCCTCTCGCGGAAGGTGCGGATCACCGTGCGGATCTGGTCCTGGGCGACCACGTCGCGGTCGAGCTGGCCGGGCTCGTACTCCAGCTCCTCGTCCAGCTCCTCCCAGCGCAGCGCCCGCGTCCGGCGGTGGCGCCGCCCGACCACGAAGCCGGCCTCCACCCGGCTGCCCTCCTCGCTGACGCGGGTGCGGATGCGGTAGACCTGCCCGTCCACGTTGACCCCGTCGGCCACCGCCCGCTGGCGCGAGTACTCCATCACCAGGTTCTTGTGGAAGAAGCCGAAGGTCTGCCTGGAGGGCGTGGCCGTGAGGCCGATCAGGAAGGCGTCGAAGTAGTCGAGCACCTGGCGCCAGAGGTTGTAGATCGAGCGGTGGCACTCGTCGATCACGATGACGTCGAAGTATTCGGGGGGCACGTTGGGATTGTAGCGCACCTCTTTGGGTGCCTCGGGCAGCGCCCGCTGTTCCTCCAACAGCCACAGCGAGCGCTCTTCCGCGTCCGGGTCGAGCGCAATCTCGCCGGCGAGGATCGAGTAGAGCCGCTGGATGGTGGTGATGCAGACCTTGCTGACCGGGTCGAGCATGTTGGAGGTCAGGCGCTGGACGTTGTACAGCTCGGTGAACTTGCGCCCGTCGTCGGGCGTGACGTACTGCTGGAACTCGCGCAGGGCCTGCCGGCCGAGGTTGTTGCGGTCCACCAGGAAGAGCACGCGCTCGGCTCTGGCGTGCTTGATCAGCCGGTAGATGAAGCTGACCGCCGTGAAGGTCTTGCCGGAGCCAGTCGCCATCTGGATCAGGGCGCGGGGCCGGTCCTGCGCCAGCGAGGCTTCCAGGTTCTGGATCGCCTCGATCTGCGCCTTCCAGAGGCCGGTCGTGACGAGCGGGGGCATCTCGCGCAGGAGCGCGCGCAGTTGCTGCGGCCGCTGCGCCCAGCCGGCCAGCGTCGCCGGCTGGTGGAAGGCGAAGACCCGCCGGCTGCGCGGCTCGGGGTCGAGCTTGTTGGTGAAGTAGGTTTCCTCACCGGTGCTCTCGTAGAGGAAGGGCAGCGGCCGCTGCCAGGCCCTGAGCTTCTCCGGCAGGCCGAGGCTGTACTTCTCCGACTGGCGCTCGACGCCGCTCAACGTCGTGCCGGTGGCCTTGGCCTCGACAACGCCGATGGCCTTGCGATCTACAAAGAGCAGGTAGTCGGCGTAGCCGGTCGTGAGGGGGAACTCGCGCACCGCCACCCCGCGGGTGGCGCCCAGGTTGATCCGGTCGCGGTCCTGGACGACCCAGCCGGCCGCGGCGAGCAACTCGTCGATGATTTGCCGTGCCTGTTGCTCGGGCCAGGTCATGAGGAAGGCTCCGGCTTCGATGTTGGTTGAAGGAGATCGCCAGGGACCGGCGTTCTACGCGCGGTTGGGGAGGCCGAGAGCGGCCGATAGCAGAAAAATCGAATCTCTAAGAGGGTTTTCGAGACGAAGCGATTATACTGCCAGGGGAGAACCGGCGTCAAACGCGTCGTCCTGCTACGCGCCTCAACGTCCTCAGCGCGCGACGCCTGTCGCGCGGATAGGCGGTCCACTCGTTCGAAAGCGGAGATCTGAGGAGAACCCTGCCCACCGCCATGGGCCGGCGCGGCGTCACGGCTTGGGCTCTGGCAGGGTGGTGGTCGGTGGGTGCGTCAGGGAACGGGTCGAGGGGGAGGCGGGGGAGGGCGGTGGTGCCGCTTCTTTTGAGCGCCCCACCGCGGCGGGCGCGCGCGCTCCCGCCGCCGCGGCGTGGCAGTGGTGCGTCGCGGTGCACGTCGGAGGCCCGGACGCGTCGATGCGGTGCGTCGAGCCGGGCGAGGCGTCACGGTCGTGCCGGCATTTACCATGCGCCGCCACACATATCAAGATGCCCTGCTGCCCCAAGCCGAGTTCTTTAATCAACTCGCGCACTCGCGTTGGTTCGGGTCCAACCGCAGCGCGCGGCGCCTGCCGTCGAGGGTGGCGGCGAGGAGCAGGCCACTCGGAGGTCGTTGCCCCCGCCGGCGCGCTCGCGGTGGCGGGGCGGTGCCGCCGCGGTGGCCAGCGCAGTGAGCGGCCCGACGGCGGGCACGGAGCCCTGTTGGCCAAAGGCCCGGCTCAGCCTCGCACCGCAAAGATCGGGATGAAATTGTACTATCCTGGACGATTGATGCGAATCAGGGTTCCGCTCAAGTTATCATATGCGTTGATCGCCTCGTGGATTCGGCCTGCTTGCCCCACGAAATCAAGACCGTACAGACAATGATACCCGCATGATCTTGAACAGATGCGTGCAATCGCACAAAATGCTTGCGATTGATGGTCAGAACGGCGCGACCATCTGCACTGGCAAATTCCAGTACGGCTTGATTGGGAAAGCGTTGGTTCGCTCTGCCTGCTTCTTGAATCGTCAGGACATCGTGCCCGAGTCGGCGGAGTTCTTCTACAACCGGTAACGGGAAGTTTGCGTCGGAGAGCAGGCGGGCCATCAACTAGGCTGCCTCATTTGCGATGATTTGCTGCTCAATCTCCTCGCGATGAGCCCGATAGTAAGCCCACGCCTTGACTAAGTCCTCGGCGCGCAGCGTGGGATAGCTTTTGAGTATATCTGCTTCACTGGCACCGAGTTTTCTGGCTTGTACGAGCGCCCAGATCGGAATACGAGTCCGAACGATGCGCGGTTCGCCACCGGCTACTTCCGGGTCAGTTTCAATGCCGGGAAAGGCGTCACCGATATCCCGGGCGATCCATTGGAGCATTTGGGCTTTTTCGGCCGGTGACAGTGATGATACGAGTTCTTCAGCCTCTTCGAGTGTTACTCTTTTTTGCGCGATTTCGTCTTCACCTCTGCTGCATCAAGGCAGTCGCCACGCTTACGTCACTCGGGTTGTTGGAATGATAGCCGATACTGTGCCCACGTGCTAGCTTTGGCCGCTGTTGAGAAGCCCACTCCCCACCCGATGTTCTCAATCAACGCGTGCGCTCCCGTCGGCAGTGAGCAGGTCGTACTGCTCCTGCTCGGTCAGCGGGCGCCGGCGGGCCAGCCGTGCTACCAGGGCCGCGCGGGTCTCCTCGTCGTCCGCCCCCGGCGCCACATCCTCCAGCAGCCGCCTGAAGGGGTCCGAGTGCTTGCGGTTGAGCGTCTGGGGCTCCACCTTGGGAGGAGCGACCATGCCGACCGCGTCCACGATGATGAAGCGAGCCTTGAAGGCCGTGCCGAGCCGCTCATCGATGGTGTACCGTGCCTGTTACTCGGGCCAGGTCATGGGCAAGGCTCCGGCTGCGACGTTGGTTGAAAGAGATCGCCAGGGACCGGCGTTCTACGCCTGGTTGAGGAAGCCGAGAGCGGCCGATAGCAGAAAAATCGAATCTCTAAGAGGGTTTTCGAGACGAAGCGATTATACTGCCAGGGGAGAACCGGCGTCAAACGCGTCGTCCTGCTACGCGCCTCAACGTCCTCAGCGCGCGACGCCTGTCGCGCGGATAGGCGGTCCACTCGTTCGAAAGCGGAGATCTGAGGAGAACCCTGCCCACCGCCATGGATCGGCGCGGCCTCACGCCCTGGGCTTCACCAGCGTGGTGGTCGATGTGTATCACCGAACGGGTCAATGGGGGGAGCGGGGTGCAGGCAGTGCTGCCGCACGGGGAGGGCGACGATGTGGCGCTGCGGGTGGGTGGGCGGTGGTCCCGGTGGGGAGGGTGTTACGCAGTTGTCGCACTGTCGTGCTGTGTCCACAGTGACAGGATGGATGGCACGCGCGGCTGCCCCGCGCGCACGATCTGTGACAGCACGGTGGAGGGCGCAGGAGTTATTGGAGGAGAGATACCCGCAAAGTGTTCCGCCCAACGGCTTGCGGTTCAGCCGCCGCTGTAAGCGGTCGGCTGCAACCGCTTGTCAGGCGACGGTCAAGGGCTTGATCCGCTCGACCTCGGGCCCGATCTCTTGGGCCGCATCCCATAAATCCACCGCACGCTGTGCGTTGAGCCAGAACTCGGGAGAGTTTCCAAACAGACGTGAAAGGCGGAGTGCCATTTCCGGGCTTACCGATCGACGCTCGCGAAGCAGCTCGTTCACGGTCTGGCGCGAAACGCCTAACGCCTCCGCGAGACCCGAAACCGTGAGCCCGTAGTCGGGAAGGAAATCTTCCCGAAGCATCTCCCCCGGGTGGATGGGGCGAATCTCCTTCTTCCTCGCGTTCGGAATGCTCATCCGTCACCTCGCCTCAATGATAATCCGTAACTTCCACATCGTAAGCATCACCCTCAACGAACCGGAAGCAAATGCGCCATTGGTCGTTGATGGCGATCGCGTGCTGACCTTCTCGGTCTCCCCAGAGCTTGTGGAGTCGATTCCCCGGCGGAACCCGAAGGTCATCCAGGCGCGCTGCCAGGTCGATGTACTCGAGCTTTCTTCTCGCCCGCCGCACGATGTCTGGCGGCACTTGCTTGGACCGACCGGTCGTGAATAGTTCCTCCGTGTGCCTGTCCGCGAAGGTCTTGATCATATGTTAATTATCGTCTGTCACGTGACGGTTGTCAACCTCCAGCAGCATCGCCTAAGGCCCCGCGCATCACGCGCCGCCGAGCGCACCAGGAAGTTCCGTAAATAAGCCACCGTCTTGCAACTGCTTAGGCTGTCATTCTGAGAGTCTCCACAGTGCGGGGCACCGTTCGATGAGACCAGAAACTCGCCCGCCTTGTTTCTGAGTAGCTCCCCAGCACAGCGGGCCGCGCTCCCGCCGTGGCGTGGCAGTGGTGCTTGCAGTGCACGTCGGAGGCTCTGATGCGTCGATCCGGTGCGCCGAGCCGGGCGAGGTGTCACGGTCGTGCTGGCATTCGTCCACGCTCCGCCACACACATCAAGATGCCCTGCTGCCCCAAGCCGCGTTCTTCAATCAACTCGCGCGCTCGCCTTGCTTCGGGTCCAACCGCAGCGCGCGGCGCCGGCCGTCGAGGGTGGCGGCAAGGAGCAGGCCACGCTGCGGTCGTTGCTCCCGGCGGCGCGCTCACGGTGGCGGGGCGTTGCCGCCGCGGTGAGCGGCGCAGTGAGCGGCCCGACGGCGGGCACGGAGCCCCGTTGGCCAAGAGCCCGGCTGACCCTCGCACCGCAAAGATCGGGATGGAATTGTACTATCCTGGACGATTGATACGAATCAGGGTTCCGCTCAAGTTATCATATGCATTCATCGCTTCGTGGATTCGGCCTGCTTGCCCCACGAAATCAACATCGACCGTGCAGACAATGATACCTGCATGATCTTCAACAGATGCGTGCAATCGCACAAAGTGCTTGCGATTGATGGTCAGAACGGCGCGACCATCTGCACTGGCAAATTCCAGTACGGCTCGATCGGGAGAGCGCTGGCTCGCTCTGCCTGCTTCTTGAATCGTTAGGACATCATGCCCGAGTCGGCGGAGTTCTTCTACAACGGGTAACGGGAAGTTTTCATCGGAGAGCAGGCGGGCCATAGACTAGAGCGCCGGTCAAGTCATCCCGCGGGGGAGAGAAAAGAGTTCCGAAAGCCTGCCCTGAGCCTGCCGAAGGGTCTTGTTTGCCGTTAGTGCTCGCCTCGATCACTGTCGTCGGAGTGCGCTTAGGGCAAGCGCGATCCCCACCAGACTACGGAAGTCTGACGACGTGACCGGCGCTCTAGGCGGCCTCATTTGCGATGATTTGCTGCTCAATCTCCCCTCGATGAGCGCGATAGTAAGCCCACGCATTGACTAAGTCCTCGGCGCGCAACGTGGGAAAGCTTTTGAGTATATCTGCTTCACTGGCGCCGAGTTTTCTGGCTTGTACAAGCGCCCAGACCGGAATACGAGTCCGGACAATGCACGGTTCGCCACCAGCTACTTCTGGGTCAGTTTCAATGCCGGGAAAGGCATCACCGATATCCCGGGCGATCCATTGGAGCATTTGGGCTTTTTCAGCCGGTGACAGTGATGATACGAGTTCTTCAGCCTCTTCGAGTGTTACCCTTTTCTGCGCCATTTCGTCTTCACCTCTGCTGCATCAATGCAGTCGACACCCTTGCTTCACTCGGGTTGTTGTAATGATAGCCGACACTGTGCCCGCGTGCTAGCTTTGGCTGCTGTTGAGAAGCTCATTTTGGCGAGGCCGAGAGTGGCCGGCAGCAGAAAATCGAAGCTCCAGGAGGGTTTTCGAGACGAAGCCATTATACGGCTGGAGGAGAACCGGCGTCAAAGGCGTCGCCCTGCTGTGCGCCCCAACGTCCTCAGCGCGCTACGCCTGTCGCGCGGATGTCAGGGGGACTTCCGAAGTCTTCGCAGAGCCTTCGTTATGGAAGCGATCTAGTCTTCCTGGAACACATTCTGCGGCAAAATCTACACCAAGACTTCGGAAGTCTGCCCCTCTCCTGTCTGCCTCAACGTCCTCAGCACGCGACGCCTGTCGTGCGGATGGACGGCCCACTCGTTCGAAAGCGGGCATCTGAGGAGAACCGTGTCCACCGCCACGCACCGGCGCGGCCTCACGCCTTGGGCGCTGGCAGCGTGGTGGTCGATGTATATATCACCGAACGGGTCAATGGGGGAGCGGGGTGCAGGCAGTGCTGCCGCACGGGGAGGGCGACGATGTGGCGATGCGGGTGGGTGGGCGGTGGTCTCGGTGGGGAGGGTGTTACGCAGTTGTCGCACTGTCGTGCTGTGTCAACAGTGACGTGGTGGATGGTGCGCGCAGTGGGGCCGTGCGTACCATCCGTGGCAACACGGGTGGCGGCGCAGGAGTTGTTGGAGGGGAGATACCATAAAATGTTCCGCCTAACGGCCAGTATCACCCGCGCGGCGGGTGCTAAAGACTCCTTCGCGGGCCAGACTTGCCAGAGGTACACGGGCCTTCGCTGGGGCGGCGCGGTAGCCGCGTCAGGTGGTAGGGTCAGGGGATGGCGCCTGGGACGTCGGCGGAAACAGCTCATTGCGCTCTGTTTCCTCTGAGAGTGCCTGATGGTTCCCCCCTCTCCTGGTTGCCATCCCCTGCCACCTCGAACCGGACGTGAGGTTTGCCCTCCTCCGGCTCTCCGACAGCCTTCTGCCTGTGGCAGACACCGTTTCCGTTACGGTTGCCTGATCAGCCTGCCCCATTCTTTTGAGCGCCCCACCGCGGTGGGCCGCGCTCCCGCTGTGGCTGTGGCAGTGGTACGTCGCGGTGCACGTCGGAGGCCCAGACGCGTCGATGCGGTGCGTCGAGCCGGGCGAGGCGTCACGGTCGTACCGGCATTCGTCCACGCTCCGCCGCGCGCATCAAGACGCCCGACGCCCCGCCTCAATACCATCCTCAATCAGCTCGATCGCCCACTTTTGTTCCCTGTGTCAATCAGTGGGCAGGTACCGCTCGCGCGAAACGTGCGGTCCCGCGTTGGCTGCCGCGCGTGGCTAGGTGTCGGTATCACCTGACTGTAGATCCTGGAGGATCTGAATCACGTCGGCCTTCAGGACAGGTAAGTCGTCCTGCACCATCAACCAAACCTTTTCCAGATCCACTCCGAAGTATTGGTGGATAAGCTTATCTCTTGTACCCGCAATATCCTGCCAGGGAACAGAGGTGTATCGGATGCGTAGCTCCCGTGACAGATTCTTGACCGCCTCGCCGATGATCTCTAGCTGCCGAATCGCCCCGTCTTGAACCAGATAGCGCCGGAAAAAACTCTCCTGATCTACTCCCTGGGTGTACTCCTCGATTCTGGCAATGGCATCCAGAATGTGCTGCAGGTAGACTCGCTCATCGCGCTTCATAGACCACCCGGACTTCCCGCAGAATCTGTTCACGGAGATACGGACTGATCGCCGCTTCCGTTAAGAGATCGACCTTTTTTCCCAGGGCAGCCGAAAGCTCGCGTTCTAATCGGACCAGTGCCAGCAAGCTTTTGGGTTTGGTGAACTTCACCAGAAGGTCGATGTCGCTCTGGTCGGTGGCTTCACCTCGAGCCATCGATCCAAAAACGCCGATCATGGAGACGTCGTTACGCCGGCAGATTTCGATAAGTTTCCTGGTATTGAAAGGGTAGGCATTCATGGAGACCTCCAGACCTCCAAATTATACCGGGCAATGTGTCTTCGCAATAATCCGAGGGCAAGGAGGTTTGGCGCGCAGCTCTGCCGCGCGCCAAACCCTTCCGCCCGATCCGCCAAACAAAAAGCGGACAAGCCGCTCCACAACTCAGAGGTTGCCCACCAATCCCCGCCTATTCTTTTGAGCGCCCCACCGCGGTGGGCCGCGCTCCTGCCGTGGCTGTGGCAGTGGTACGTCGCGGTGCACGTCGGGGGCCCGGACGCGTCGATCCGGTGCGCCGAGCCGGGCGAGGCGTCACGGTCGGGCCGGCATTCGTCCACGCTCCGCCACACACATCAAGACGCCCGCCGCCCCAAGCCGGGTTCTTCAATCAACTCGCGCGCTCGCCCTGGTGTGGAGCCACCCGCAGCGCGCAGCGCCCGCAGTCGAGGGTGGCGGCGAGGCGCAGGCCCACGCTGCGGTCATTGCCCCCGCCGGCGCGCTCGCGGTGGAGGGGCGTTGCCGCGGCGGTGACCGGCACCACGCAGGTCTCACCGGGGGTGGCGTCGTCGCGGTCGACGGTGGCGCGCGTGCTGCGGATAGCGCGCACCAGCGGCACCCTGCGGGGCCGGCGACCGGGCATGGCCGACGCCGGACGGCCCGGCGTCGGCTTCGGCAAGCAGCGGCAGATCGGCTCGTCCCGGGGCTTGAAGCGCCGATCTGGCGCCGCGGACTTCGAAGGTCTTCCTCTTTGCTCTCCTTCCGCCCGCCCTGCCAGATGATTGTGCGTCAAGGCCGGATCAGGACGCGGCTCCCCGCACCGGCTCTTTTCCCCGACGTTCTTCCAATAACGCGAAAAAGGGACTTGATGCCACCAGCTTTCTCACGTAGGCCAGGCGTTCCTGGGGCGTCATACCCTCCATCTCTGCAGCGATCTGCTCTTGTATGCGCCGCTTCAGATCTACACTGTCCAGGTTCAGTTCGTCAGTCAACTCCGCTCTGTTCATTGTCTCGGGCCTCCAGTATGCGAACGACGTCTGCCGGTGTCAGAATCACCATCAGGCCGTATCCGTTCGCCACGTTCACACCGTTAAAGCCGCGCACTTTGGTGGGATGCACAAGATGGCGAAAATTCCAGGACGCGATCACATCAGCTCGCGCCAGAGTCGCCTGCGCCACATGCAGCGCATCGTCGGCAAATTTCGTCGTCACGACGCCTGCTGTCAGGTATGCCTCCTGCAATTCAACCGCCTCCTGGGTTGCTTCCAGCACTTCCGCACCGCCCTGAATCGTCTGGGCCAGTAGCACCTGCACCGGCTGCGGGGCGCGTGCAATCTCGGCAATCAGGATGTCCGATAGAAGCGCTTGTGCTTGGCCCTGCTGAATCGCCGCAAACAGCGCTTGTGACGGCTGCGAAAACTCTCGGTCAAAGCACCCACCAAAGACCGAGGTGTCCACGTACACACGTAGCGGTTTCATTGTCAGACCCCTGCCTCAATCACCGTGGTGTCGTACGTGAAGATGGCAAACACTGCCATCGCGACGGGTCGATCTGGCTCAATTCCTCAACCGCGCGCAGGAATTCAGCCGTTTCCTCTTCGCTCCACGTACCGGCCAGCGCATCTAAATCACGGTGCACCTGCTGCGCTGCTCGTTTTCGCTCGACTTCGACGCCACGCTGGATCAGACGACGCGCGACCGCCTCGGCTGGCACACCTTTCCGTTTCGCCTCCTGGTCGATCCACTCAACCGTGGCATCGTCAAGGTGCTGGATGGTCAGAGAGCGTCGCATTGGATACCTCCGGTCCGTGTTATCCGCTTCTACGATCATAGCATACAAGGAAGCACTGGTGCTTACAAGCCACGTTCTCAACTCACTCGCGCGCTCGCCTTGGTGTGGAGCCACCCGCAGCGCGCGGCGCCCGCAGTCGAGGGGCGCGGCGAGGCGCAAGCCACGCTGCGGTCGTTGCGGCCGCCGACGCGCTCGCGGTGGCGGAGCGTGGCCACCGCGGTGAGCGGCGCAGTGAGCGGCCCGATCCCAGCCCCCCAAGGCTGGAGAGGGAGCCGGTTTTTCAGCTACCCTGCGGCCGGTTTCCTCTTCAGTCTGGAGGGAGCCAGGGCGAGGTAAACATTGTCATGTTTGCAACGACTTCTGATGTTAGGGATTGGCTGCCAGCCCAGGAGACCCTCGACTTCTTTGGAGTGACCGTCGTCCGTGAAGATGGCAAAGCCGTGGTGCAGTGCTGTAGCGGCAATCCACATATCATTCGTGGGAATGGGACATCCTTTGCTTCTCAGGTTCCGATAGACCGTGGCATAGTACTCAGCAGTGATCTCGTCCGCCAGGAGCAGAATCACGCGATCGGATGCGACGAATTGCTGCAGTTCAGAGTGATTCTTCGCTTCACGTGGGCCCACGGCAAAGCCCGCGAGCAGTTTCCCCAACCCGATGCGGCTCAAGGCCAGACGCGAGGCCCGCCGGACAATGTCGACGGCTTCGACTGCCCGCGCTTGAACGCAGCATAAGCGTTCGTATCCAGCAAGATCTCTTTTACGGCCATAGCGACGGGTCGATGAAGGTCTCGCCAGGGGTGGCGGCGGCAAGGTTGGCGGTGGCGCGCGTGCTGTTGACCGGCGTCAAGCCGCCGCGGCGGCTGAACTGGCGCCGTATCGCCTACGCGAGCGCGCCGGCCGGCCGCGCCAGGCGTGTCTCAGCCGGGACGGCGCTGTGAGCCTGAGCGGGCGTCGTCTTTGGGCCGCAGGCCCTCGGGCGCCGGCCGGGCGCGCTCGATGCCGGCAATTGGGTCGAGTGCAGGCGCGTACGAGGCGTGGGGCAACTGCCCAAGGCCTGTCTCTCGACACTGCACCCAGGTCTGCGGCTACGATCCCTTCCCGAGATAGCGATTGAAGTCCGCGACATTGAAGGTGAGGAGGTGGGAAAGGCCATGGACCCGCATCACCGCCACAAGGCGTGCATCATGCACTTGGACTCCAGAGACCCCGAACTGGACGGCGAGCTGACGACATTCAGGGTAGATCGCTGAGGTGCCGGGAAGGAGAGGAAAAAGCCGCGTGAGCACCGCGAGACGCGGCCGGGTAAAAGTGCGCGATCTCGGGCTGGAGGGTGCCCAGCGCGACCACGCTCAGCAACTGGCTCTCGAGGTTGAGGAACTTCCAGTCCTGGTCAAAGTCCCGGCTGGTGAGGTCGTAGGCGAAGGTGACGCGCAGCACCGGAGCAAAGAGTCAGCGTTCACTGTGTCTCCACGCCGGTTGCGGCGCTTGCAGCTGCGTAGCAGAGGCGGCGCGAGGTGCAAGCCCTGCTTACCCCGCCTCTCGCTTTTAAAAGCCGGTCACCTTAATTCGATGGCATTCTCTGGGCATTGCAGCACACAAGCTCCGCAAGCGATACATTTCTCAGGATCGTGAAAAACGACCAGCCGCCGAGTGCGGTCAGGGGTCCAACAACCCACCGGGCAAACTTCATAGCATTGCCAGACCCCCCTACATTTTTCTGGAAAAAAGTGGATCTTCAAATTGCGCAGCTCTCTGGCGAACTGCAGGTGTTCTTTCAGCGATGACCGGAGTGTGGGCTGCACACTCATAATTATCTCCATCCTGCGGCCAGGGGGACCAACCAGTAAATCGCGCCCAGGGCCAGACCAATGATCACTTCCCACCCCCAATTAGCCTGCTCACCGCGCATCAAGGGAGACATACCCTGCAGTTCAGCTCCCGAAAAAACCGACAGTCCGGTCAGACCTACCATCCAGTGGAAGAGGTTGACAGCGGGCAACGGATGCACGAGCGTTGTGTAGACAAACAGCCCGGCCAGCGCGATGAGGGCCAGGGGAATGCTCTTGTACAGTCCGTCCCGGCCGGGAAGCCAGGTATGAACGACCGCATAGAAATACGAAAGCCCGACCATGCTGAAGGTAATCGGCCAGAACATGTGCCGCCAGAAGATGAGCACCGGCAATAGGATCAGCAATCCGTAAAAGCCCATGGTGACCGTGACCATTTCCAGCCGGTCTTTGAGCGGGAAGCGCACCCAGCGCATCTCATCAGTCTTCTTGCGTCTGCCAGCCAGATAAGCCGGGATATCGTCAGCGCGTACCGGTCCCCAGTGGACGCCCCAGCCGGTTTCTTGACGGATACGCCAACCATCCACGCCATTGGCGCACAACTGGGGTAAGATCAAGGCGTGATGCTTGACTACCTTCTCTAGATTGGAAGACTTCACCGCCCCGATCACTTTTTCAGCCGTGAAGTAACCGCCGCCTGCCGCGCACCAGACATTGATCCCGGCTGAATCGGCTACTAACACCCAGGCGTCCATCTTGCTGTTGATCGCCTGTACCAGCCGGCGCACCGTCAGGTCAAAATTTCCGGTTACCAGAACAGGCGAACTCGGGTCAGGATTCCCAACTGCGTATAACCCTGGGCGAACTTTGGGGTAAGGTGGAATGATGCGGAAAAACAGCAGCCACAAGTCGAGCAACAAGGTGCGCGGGGTCGTCTGGTAACGCAAATGGCCGGTCACACCCGGGGGGAGTTCTGTTTCAGCGGTCGCTTCGGGAGCCGGCCGGATTTCGTACAAGACGAGGCTGCCGCCCAGATAGGAGAGCACCGTACGAGCGCGGAACCCGGTTTGTCTCAACAACGCCTCGAAATCGTGTAGTGCGGTGGTACTCGTGCGTGTCAACAGCCAGGTCAGTACAACCAGTGGCAAACGCACCAGATAGAAGAGAAGTTTCTCTAGGGGCCGCGTTGGACTCACTTCGTCGGCGATCAAGAGCTGTCCCCCTGGAGCCAGCAACTTGCTGCAGGCCTCTAGGACGTAGCGTTGCTCATCCGGGGGAAGTTCGCTAAAGACCAACGTTGAGACGATCAGATCGAAGGATGCCTCCGAAAAGCGAGCGCCGATCAGGGTTGCATCCATATGTTTCAAGGTCACGCACTCTTTGAGGTTTTGCACGGTGACTTTTTTCTCGGCCTCGCCCAACATAGCCGGTGAGGCGTCGATGCCTGTCACGGTCGCCCCCTTCGCGGCCATCATGGTCGTGAGTGTCCCCGTCCCGCAACCAATCTCCAGGACGCGCATTCCTGCATGAACATACGCGTTGGCAATTCTCTCTTTGAGTTGCTGGATTCGTCCTAAGGTGAGGATTCGGATCCCCCGGTCGTAATCTTTCGGGCTGGTTTCCAGCCACTTCATAAATACAGTCGCCATAATGAACAAATCTCCCGTACGTTCTTCCGCTCGTCGAACTTTTAGTTCTTCGATTTCTGCGGATTTCCTCATTCAAAGCCAATAGAACCCACGGCATGCTTGATTCATACTCGGCGGGCTAACGGCCAGCGCCAGCTGCGGCGCGGAGCGAAGCCGAGCAACGTCGCTGGTTGGGGAGCGGGGTGGCTTACGCTCGCAGGCTCCCGTCCTGAGATCACTACTGTGTCCCTGGTGTCTCCGTGGTGATATTCGATTTGGTTGCGATCAAGCTCCGCCACGAGACTCACAGGCTCGTCACGATGGCAACGACATTGACCAGAAAACGCACCATCATGGGCGGATACAGTGAGCGTGTCTGCTCATACAAATGGCTCATGAGCAGGGCAAACCCAAAGGCAGAGACGGCCCATGTATCAGTGCCACCAGCAGCACGGGAAACCACAGGAAAAAGAGGTGCGTGACGTGCCGAATGCCGAAGAAGACCGCCGACCCGCCAAACAAAAAATGGACAAGCCTCTCCACAACATAGAGGTTGCCCACCGATCCCAGAGTATTTCTTTGAGCTCCCCACCGCGGCGGTCCGTGCTCCCGCTGCGACGTGGCAGTGGTGCAGTGCGGTGCATATTCGCGGCCCTGACGCGCCGATCAGTGGCGTCGAACCAGGCGGTGCGTCACATTCGCGCGAAGACTCTACCACAACCCGGCACCAGGAGCAATAGGACCTGCCCTCAGTGGGCGGCCCCTCGCTCAGAACGTTTTCATTTGTGAAGTGATCGGCGCGCCATTTTGCGCCAGCGCCAGGGAGTCGGTGATCTGGCCGGGCAGACAGGCGTCGCAACTGGCCACGCCGAAGTCGGCGGTCAGCAGGGCGGGGCCGGTCCGGCCCAGGACCAGGTCGCCGGCGTAGGCCGGGCGGCCACGCACCAGGAAGGTCGCCGCGCTGGGCGTCAGCGCGTAGCGGCCCGCCTGCCGAGTGAGCACCTGGGCGCCGACCAGCACGTCCAGCAGGCGGACGTCCCGATGACTGCAACCCCTGAGCTTCAGTAGTATGTAGAATCACGCATATTTAGAGGATCGCTTTCCAGATTAGCCGGATGAAGAAAAATAGAGATAGATCCGGAGCCTGGTATTGTGAACTTATCGAGAATCCTTGTTACCTCTTCTGGTAGAGAAGCAGGCTGACCGGCAACAGGCGCAGCAGGTCTGACAATTGGCGCAGGTGGTTGTGGCGGTGGTTTTTGAATTGGCTTTCCCGTGAGTGCCTTGGCGAGATCCATCGTATGTTTTAGAACTGTCGCTGTCTTGGGAAATTTACGGAAGACGCCAAAAATGCCCATTATTGTGGGACCTGAGCTGCCACCATCATCTCTTACCCTCTCACCTTTTCCCGGGCCATCCAGGCCGCCACTCCAGCCCTCATGCCCATCCCGCCCACCTGGGTCTGGATCGGAAACCCAATCGGAAACCCAGATGTACTTCGTAAATGTACAATCCAGCCCATATCCGGTAGAAGAAGTGGAATCAGGGACGAAAACACAGTGTGTCACCTCTTGCCACTTCAAACCTGTTGGATCGGCTGAGTTTGTTGGATCGTTTTGCACATATGCATACAGATTTAGACTCTCCGGATTACGCAAATCGACCGACCCCATCTCCAGCGGATCCACCTGCGTGAAGCGCCCCTGCTGTGCGTCATAGAAGCGGTTCACGGCGTAGTCGAGTTTCGTCGTGTCGCTCCGGTCGTAGGATGTGAAACGCGGGTTGGTCGCATCGGTCGACTCACCCGCCGAAGCCACGCCGAAGGGAAATGTCATCTGCTCCATCACAGCGGCACCGGTTCCCGCCGGGCAGGTATACCCCCACTGGGCAGCCGCCTGCATCAAGTCGGCCACACCAATCGTCCCGTCGCCGTCGAGGTCGAAACTCAGCAGCCTGCCGGGATCCGTGGAATGCCAGGCCTGGGCGACGGTCTGGATATCACCTGCACTCACAAGCGTGTCCCCGTCCAGATCGTGACACGGCACCGGCGTGGTGACCAGGCGCGTCCCGAGCCGGTCCGGGTGGTGGAACTGGAGCAGCTCGCCCGACCCGCCGGTCCGCACGACGGCCAGCAGCCGGTCCCCCAGGTAGACGTTGCTCCGCGACCAGCGCGTCGGCGTCTGGGTGAGATAGTCCGGCTCGCTGTACTCCGCGATCACCGCGTCGCCGCCCCAGGCGTAGAAGGTCCACTTGCGGGAGATTGCGCCACCGTGTTGCGTTGCCAGCCGCTGCCGCCCGGCGCCGTACGTGTACGTTTCTACTGTCCCGCCGCTATCGTCGTCCAGGACTCTCGCCAGCCGGCCGGCGGCGTCGTGCTGGTAGCGCTGCCAGAGGCCGTCGGGGCGCACGGAACGCGTCTGGTTGCCGGCGGCGTCGTAGGCAAAGCCCAGCGTGGTGATGCGGTTGGTCGCGCTGTCGTAGCTAAGGGTGCGGTGGCCGTCGTGCATCTCGGCCGGGAGATCGGGCCCCAGCGGCGGCGTGCAGTTGAACGGGTCGGGGCAGACGTACGGGGGTGGCTCGCCCGTGGCGCGGACCGCGGTGCGGTTGCCGTAGGCATCGTAGCTGTACTCTTGCAGCCAGTCGTACGGGGAGAAGGCGCCCGCCCCGTCGGACCAGACCTTCGATAGGCGCCCCAGCGCGTCGTAGGAGTACGTCCGGCCCCGGGTACGGTCCAGGTGGTCGGTCAGCCGCGTGAGCTGGCCGGTCCGCCCCGTGGGGATGGCCGCCCCGGCCGGCGCCAGGTAATCGTACGACAGGTCGAGCAGCACCGTCTGGCCGCGCGAGACCTGCTGGTGCGCCAGAAGGCCGGTGGCCGGATCATAGGTGTAGCTCTCCACGACCGGCTGCCCCGCCCCGCCGTCCGCCGTCAGCGTCGTTACCTGCCCGGCGGCGTCGTAGGCGATCTGCGCGGCGTAGACGACACCGGCCCGCGCCAACTCGCTCAACCGGCCGTCCTGGCCGAGCACGAGGCTCACGGTGCGGCGCGGCGCGCCGGGCAACCCATACTGGGCGGGGTAGGTGATCT
Organism: Ardenticatenaceae bacterium; assembly: GCA_027493995.1. Taxonomy (GTDB): domain Bacteria; phylum Chloroflexota; class Anaerolineae; order Ardenticatenales; family Ardenticatenaceae; genus DOUV01. Next base: position 5,681,089 of record JAOSJS010000001.1, read on the forward strand.
CCGTCAGGCGGTCGAGGCTGTCGTACTGGTAGTCGACGGCCAGGGGATAGGCCAGCCGGCTGTTTAGCGTCACCGTCCTCGAGCTCAGACGCCCCTCGGCGTCATAGGCGTAGTCCTCGGTCGCGACGCCCGCCACGGTCACGCGCGACACGCGCCGCACGTCGCCCGTGGTCACGTACTGGTAGGTCACGCCGGGCGCCGGCAGGATGGGGTTGGCCGTGTCCCCGAAGCCAGAGGTGTCGTACGTCACCGACTGGAGGCGGTTGAGGGGGTCGTTGGCGTAGGTGTAGACGGTCCTCACCCCCCGCGCGTCGGTGTGCGCCGTCAGGTTGGAGCGGGCGTCGTAGGTGAAGACGTCGCTCCACAGCCCGCCGGCCCCGACGTAGACGCCGGCGCTGGTCAGGGTTCGCTCTTTCTCTGGCAGGCGCTGGTGCGTCAGCCGGCCCAGCGAGTCATAGGAGAAGGAGCGCGGCTGCGCCGGGGTGGGCCCTTGCACGGCCAGGGTGAGCTGGCCGAAGACGTTGTAGTCGTAGCTGGTTCGGTTGGACCCCGCCTCGAAGACCGAGCCGCTGCCGGCCGGGTTGGGCTCGACGACCTCCACCGGCCGCCCCAGGCCATCGTAGCGGAGCCAGCGCTCCCGCCCCCAGGCATCGACCGTGCGCACCTTCAGCCCGGCCGCGGGCGTGGCACTGTCGGGGCGCGCGGCCTCGTTGTAGTAGCGGCGCACCTCGCTGCCGTCGGGGGCGCGCAGCAGGGTGACGCGCCCCAGAGCATCGTAGCCGGTCTCGGACCACTGCGGCGTCTGGCCGGCGCGGAAAGGCTGCGACTGCTTCCACGGTCGCCCCAGCGCGTCGTACTGCATCTCCACCCCGTCCCACCCGCCGCCCTCGGCCAGTGTCTCCTGGCGCCGCACCTGTCCCCGCCCGTTGAAGCGGCTCACCGTTTGGCGGGCGATGGCGCCCGAGGCCACGCGCGTTGTCTCGGTGATCGTGAGAGCCGCGTCGTTGTACGTGTAGTCGGTCGTGGCCCCGGTGCTGAAGGCCACCAGCGTCGGCCGCAGGCTGGCCGCGTCGTAGCCGATCTGCGTCGTGCGGCCGTTGGGGTCGGTTTGCGACCGGGGCAGGCCGGTGTTGAAGTCGTAGGTGGCGGTCGAGATGAGGCGGACCCCGGCGGCGTAGCTCTTGCCCCACTCCTCGATGGAGGGGTAGGCGTACTGCGTGGCGGCGGTGTAGGTGTAGCGGATCTCCTCGCAGCACGCCGCGCCCGAGACCGTGACCACGTTGCCGGTGATGTCGTAGCTCAGGCTCTCCACGATGGCGCCCGACTGGTTGGCCGCGTCGGCGTAGCTTTTGACCTGGGTGACGTTGCCCCGGTAGTCGGTGACGGGGTCGTACGCCCCGGCGTCGAAGGGGTTGAACGTGGCGTCGTGCTGGAACACGCCGGGCGCGTTGGTCAGCGCCTGCCCATCGTAGGTGAACTCGCTGCGGGAGGCCGGTGTCGTGGCTGTGCCCTGGAACACCTGGACGACTTTGGGCAGGTTGTAGATGTGGCGGTTGTCGTACCCGATGGCCGTCTCGTAGTCGGTGCGGGTGCGGCGCAGGAGCGAGACGCCGCCGTTGGAGTAGTCGTACTCGTGGACTTCCACCAGCTGGTTCCGGACCGGGCCATAGCTGTACTCGGTGACCAACACCTGGTCGAGCACGTCGGCCACCTCGGTGCGGGCCACACGCGGCGCGCCGCCGTCGCCCGGCTCCCACATCGTCGTCGTCCGCTGGAGCAGGACGCTGCCGGCGCTGTAGCGCTCGACCTGAAAGGCGAGGCCGTCGTGCCACTGGTCCGGGGCGTTGTACGCCAGTTGGACGGTGCGCGCCCCGTCCGGCCCCGTGACCTCCACGCGGCGCGGCGTGGCCGCCTGCTGCACGGCGTAGCCCGTCACGGCCGCCGCGGTGTCCATCGCTTCCCAGCGCTCGGTCATCGTCGTGTAGGCCGGCGCGTCGGTCAGGGAGGGGTCGGGGTTCAATGGATAGTCGTAGCTCCGCTGCCAGGTCATCGTCCCGGCTGTGACGGTGCCCTGTTCATTCAAGGAGGTGGCCGAGAACCCCATGCCGCGCTGCTCGGTGACTTTGGCCAGCATGCCGTAGCTGGAGAAGGAGTAGGGGTCGGCGAACCAGTAGCCGCTACCGGTGGCGGGGAAATAGAGCGCGTCGATCAGGTCGGGCGCGCTGTGGCGCGCGCGCACGACAGGCGTCAGCCCAGGGACAAAGGCGTAGCTCATGGCCAGCCGCACGTAGTGCACGCGGAGGAGTGTCCGCGTGCCGCCGTTGAGCCCCGGCCCGGTGATGGCCGTCAGCAGGCCGCGCGCATAGCCGAGCGTCTCGTAGTGGAAGCGGACGACGCGGCCCAGCGTGTCGGTGACGGTGTCGATGCGCGGGCCGGCGTTGTTGACGTAGGTGATCGAGATGTAGTTGCCGTTGCGGTCGGTGATGCGCGTGGGATAGACGGTCGTACAGCACCCGGCGCCATAGTCGATCCGCATCCCGTCGGGGTAGTGGGCCCACGCGCGGACAAAGTTGCCATTGTAGGTGACGAAGACGTAGTCGATCAGTGAGCCGTCGGTCGTGCGGCCGCGGAACCACTTTTCGCCGTTGAGGTCGAAGAGGAGATCACCGGTGAACGGGTGGCGCGTGCCGTCACCGTCCACCAGCATCACGCCCTCGTACACCGCGTCCATGCGAACCATCCGCCCGAAGCCCAGCGACCAGCCCGGTGCCGGCCAGTCGAAGTCGATGTCGTAGATGATCTCGTTGCCCGCGCGGTGCCACAGCCGCGAGCCGTAGTGCAGCGCCAGGTTGAGGTCCATCCCCCGGCCGGGCAGGCTGACGATGGGCACCGTGAACCGAAAGTTGCCACTCCCGGCGGCCTGGTCCTGCCCCAGGCTCTGGCGTCGCACGCCCAGCGAGATCTGCGGCGGCAGCGCCGAATAGACGGGGTTGCGGCCGCGCCGGTTGACGGGGTCAAAGGCGGTCGCGTAGTTCGAGTCATCCCACCCCGGCCCATCCTCCGGCAGAGACAGCGCCCCGCCGCGCGCCGGCGCGCCAAGCGCCGCGCCCTGCAGCACAAGCAGCGCGCCGGCGAGGATGAGCAAGCGCAGGGTGGAGCGCCAGCGCCTCGCGCCGTGGTACCGGGATCTGACGGTGTTGCATGACACGGGGCCGATCCTCCTTTTGCCTCATCTCCATGCTGCTGATCAAGCGCCCCTCGCTATTGCAAGTTTCCAAGCGAACCTGATATCGCCGTCCGGAGCCGGGCGCTTGCCTGTCCCGGCTGAGCCGGGGCATGTCCCGGCTGGGCCGGGGAAACCGCGACTGGGGGCCGCCGGCCGAGCGTGCCCCTCCGGGCACGCAGTTGGGCGAAATCGATTGGAAAAGCACAAGATCGGAGTAAGAACGATGGCAATTTGGCGCAACGGGCGACAATCCAGTCGGCTTCAGCCGACTTGAGCTTTCAGCCCTGGAATTCATTCCGGGGGCACTCTCCAGCCAGGCGTCCTGCTCCTGGTACTCCTCGAGAGGCACCGGCCGGCCGGTGCGCACGGCGTGGGCCGCGCTCTTCCAGATGGCGGGGCCGGGCCGGGCCAGGATCAGGTCACCGGCGTAGGCCGGGCGCCCACGCACCAGGAAGGTCGCCGCGCTGGGCGTCAGCGCGTAGCAGCCCGCCTGCCGGGTGAGCACCTGGGCGCCGGCCAGCACGTCCAGCAGGTGGACGATGCCGGCCGGGCTGCATCAGCGCAGCGGCTGCAGCCTGCCGGTCCCAACAATTCGGAGAGCAGGGGCAGGAAGCTGCCGCCGCCACAGCCGGCGTCGAGCACGTGCCAGCCGGGCTGGAAGCCGGCCGCGCGCACCATTGCCTCGTACTCGGGCTGGCCGGCCAGGTAGTGGGTCTCCAGCCAGTTCGAGGCCGAGAGCGCGTGCCCGGTGGAGGTGGCGGTTGTCGTCATTTGGAGCCGCCGCGTATGATGATCGGCAGGAATGCGTACTGCCAGGTCAGGCCGCCGGCCGGCGTGCACGGCGCGCTGGCCAACGCAACCGTCTGCCAGGTCTGCGGCTGGTCGAAGAACTGGTTGCTCGGCCAGCCGTAGTCATCTCCCGCCTTCAGCACCCAGTGGTGGTAGACAGCCAGGCCGAAGCGGCTGCCGCACGTTCCACCCGTCAGAGCCAGCGGAATGGCGTACTCGGCCACGTCCGCGTTGCCCCAGGAGGTCGCCGCCGACCAGCCCGAGAAGCCAGCCGGCACGTAGCCGTTCGCCACGCCTGAACCCTGGAAGCTGCTCGTGGCCCCGCTCACCACCTCCGCGCGCAGTGCGAGGTCATCGGCCTCCGCGAAGACCTCGCGCAGGTTGTCGGTATCCAGGTAGACAGTGGCGAAGCGATCCTGGAACTGGCCCGCGGCGCCGATCATACAGACGTAGAGATTCTGGTCATCGTGCTTCAGAAAGAGTCGTCCCGTGACCTGATCGGCATCCAGGAAGTCGAAGGAGGAGGCATCGGCATACTCGGCGTGTGGGTCACACAGGCCATCCACCTTGACCGGCGTCTTGAGCCGGCCAACGATCACCGGAGGCACCGCCTGTTTGAGGGCTTCTACCTCGCGCTCCGGACTGAACGCGCCGGCATAGCGCCGATCGCCCTGCCAGATAGCCCGCAGGCGCCACAGGCCGGTTGCCGGGGGCGGGTAGGAGTCGTGGTAGTTGCCCGCGTCATCGGTGGTCACCAACCGGGTCGTGGTATGACCGCCCGGATCGGTATAGTCGATGGCGACCATCACGGGGTGTCCGGGTGAGGGACTCAGTTTGCCGGTCGCTACGATGTAGTCCGCGCTGTTCAGCGTCGCGTCCAGCTCTAGCTGCGTCTTGATGACCGTCTGCGCCGCAAGCACCACGCCGGCCACCACGTCCATGGTGTGGTGCGTGGTTCCACCGGGCCAGCCCGGCGGAACGCCCGGATTCTCCAGGAGGCCGGGCGTGCGGGCATCGACCTTCAGCAGGTAGGTTTCCCCGACCGGCGCACCATCGGGTACGCTGATTTTGACCGGCACCTGCCGCACCTCGTCCGGCATCAGCGTCAATGACGGCAGTCCGTTCGCTACACTCCAGCTCCAACTCGCCGGCAACTCGGAAACGGTATTGAGGAAGAAGGTGCGCGGAGCAGCCGGCGGGTCGTTTTCGGTGTACGGGTTGCGCAGAAAGATTTCGCGCTCCAGCGGCTCGTAGTGGGCGAACGAGAGGTCGCGAACCGCCTCGAAGTTATCGAAGTTCTCCTGCTCGCCCTCGCCATTTTGATTGCCGGTGACGAGCTCCCCGGTGACTGCATCGATGAGCACCTGGACGCAACTGTGATAACTGAAGCGCCCGAGTGCTGCGCCGTCTACCGCGGGGCGCCAGATCACATACACGTCGGTGTAGGCGCCCGGCGCCAGCGAAAGCAGCGCGGGGAACTCGGCGGAAGTTGCCGTTCCCACGGGCGTCCAGCCCGTCGCGGTGCGAATGCCCACCCCGAGCGGGTCGGTCACGCGGAAGGTGACGCGAATGTTGTTGGCCGGGGCGTCGCCGCCGTTGCGCACGCGGGCATAGATGCGGTTCTCATGATTGGCGCATGGATCGTCACCGTTGCCGATCACTGTGCCATCGGGGCGGCGGCCGTAGCGCAGGCCGGCCGGACCCACCGCATCCTCATAGCCGTTGCACCAGCTATCCACCCAGATGTCAGTCGTCTCCCAGGTATTCATCGGCGGACTCAGCCAGGGGATCATGAAGACATCGGGCCGGCCGGGCATCACCCCGCGATTCACCGTCACCACGTAGCCGTTGCCGCTTTCGGCCACAACTCTGATCTCGATGGCGTTGGCTGCGTCGGTGTAATTGTCACCCACGTGCCAGAGCGGGAAGGGCCAGCAGCGATTCGACACCTGCCCGGCGCGCGTCGGGCCGGAGCCGTCGGGCCGCAAGCACAGCGATGGGTCGGCGCGGGCATTCGTGCATGGGCCCGGGAAGAGGTTGCCGCAGGTGGTAATCGGTGTGACGGGTGGGTCGGCACTTTCGTCCACCTTCAGGATGTGGACGCCTTCGTCGTAGATGCCCGGCCCCACGCCCAGCGCATCGGCGTTGAGGCGGCGCTTGGCCTGCACGACGTAGCAGAGCACCGGGCTGATCGGGATTTTGATGCCCTGCACCGCGGTCGTGTCGGCCGAGAGCTGCGAGATAGGCGCCAGCACGATCGTCGTGCCGAACGAGCCGGTCGAGGGGGCCGGCACGGTCACGACCTTGGACGTGGGCAGCCAGCCCGGAAAGACGAGCTTGTTGCTGTTCATCACCGGCACGCCGGAAAGGCCGTAGACACTCTCGGAACAGGGGTAGCAGCTATCCATGAGGTCGTAGCCGCTGGAATAGCCGGAGGGGTGCCCGTTCCAGCGGCCGCCAAGCGCAGTGCCGTCGATCAGTTGGAGTTGGTGGCCGATCTCATGCGCCCAGGCGTTCCAGGCCACGCCCGAGGGGCCGGGGTTGCTCAGGCCGGCCGGCAACGGACATTCGGAGTCGTACGATTGCTGGTAGTCACCGCTGACGCCCGGTCGCGAGATCCTGATCCGGCCGTAGGTCACGTTGCGGTCGCAAAAGGGGAACAGGAAGACGATCCCATCCGTCCCGGTGAAGTCGAATCCGGCGGCTGCGGCGGCCTCGGCCGCGTCTGCCTGTAGCGGAGGCGGGCAGGGAATGCGCGGCTCGCTGCCTTCCGGCTGGCAGGCGTCGAAGTAATGGGCTCGCGTGTTGGTCAGACGCACCTCGGTCACTCGTACACGCATATCGAGCCGGCGGTTGGACATCGTCTCGAAATAGGTCTCGATCTCGCCGCCGGCGGCCGCCAACTGCGCCAGCGTGTAGTTGGGGCTCGAGGTCACATCGCTGAAGAACACGCGCAGGATTACCAGGCCGTACGTTCCTGTGCGCGCGCCGGCTGGCTCTCCGCCGGACGCGACGAGGAGCACCAGGAAGAGGGATAACGCGGCAGCCATGCACGCCGCTCGGCGGAGCGTTGCGAGCCATATAGCCTTCCCCACATCTATCTTCATCTCTCACCTCAGGCGACTGAGGTGGCGGGTGGGGAGAGAGCCGTGAGCCGCCTGGCGGGGCGGCCTGCCTGGAAGCGCCGCGACATACCGCCCGCAGCCGAGAGCGCGTGCCGCGTGGAGGCGGCAGTTGTCGTCATTCCACCAGGGTGTAGAATTCGCGGCGCCCACCCTCCACCAGCGGCACCATGCGCTCGAAAAAGGCGGCGAAGCGCTCGTCGCTGAAGATCTCCTGGGCATCCGCCTCCCACGCGCTGAAGCTGTCGTACTCAGCCTCACTGACCACGGTGAAGAAGGGGCCGCTCAGGTCGGTCATGATGCGGGCATTGCGCTCGCTGGGCCACATCGCCCTGGCCTCCTTGAGCAACTGGACCAACTCGTTGCCTTTGCCGTACCTGGCCTGAAAGACACCGCGAACGACGATCATTGGGAACCTCCTTGTGTTGGTTGGGTTGGATCAGAACAACGCTTTTCCTCTCACTTGCGCGCGCTGGCAATGTGGAGCGACATGGGAAAGAGTTGCTGGTCGCCCTCCACGTACTCGCTCAGGGCGCCGCCGATCTCAGCCTCGACCGAGCGCGCCAGCGCCGCGACCTCGTCCGCCGGCATCTCTGCCAGCCACGGAGCGACGCCCCGGACGCTCGCCAGGATCTTCTCGATCATGTCGTCCTCCCGGGGTTGCCGGATGGTGAGCATGCGGGTGACGACCCTGACGTACTGGAAGCCGGCCTCTGCCAGCAGCGCCTCGAGCGTGCCGGTATCCCCGAGGGCAAAACCACGCGCCAGAGTGGTGATCGGCTGATCCAGGTGGCGACTGATCGTGCTCCAGATGAGATGCGAGACGGGGCTCCGCTCGACGTCCCAGACGGCCAGGCAGACCCGGCCGCCCGGCGCCAGGACCCGATAGACCTCCCGCAGCGCCGCGACGCCGTCGGGGAAGAACGCCAGCCCGTGGTGGCAGAGCACGACGTTGAAGGTGGCATCGGCCAGGGGCAGCGCCTGGGCGTCGCCCTCACGCCACTCAATCGCCGCGCCTGCCGGCGGGGGAAGTAAGCGCCCGACCCCCAGCATAGCCGGGTTGATGTCCACGGCCACGACGCGCCCCGCCGCGCCTACCACGGGCGCGGCCTGCCGCGCGACGATGCCGGTGCCGCAGGCAACGTCGGCCACGCGCTCGCCCGGCCGCAGCGCCGCGTGCTCCAGCAGGATGGCGGTGCTGGGCGCCATGCTGTAGGTCACGACGAGGCGTTCGTAGTTCTGCGCTGCCGCCAACTTCGGATCGACCGGATCCGTGTTCATGCTGATCTCCTTCTGATGAGAGCCAGCAGGCCATCCGCAACTGGCATTCTCACCGCTCACGTACTACAATTGGGATACCAACTCGCCGATCGGGGTTCTCGTCTGACAATCAATACCCCCCACCCAGGATGAAATTATGACTCACCAGATCGAACGCCCTGCACAGCGGCCTTATTTCATCTGGGATTATGATTTGACCGAAGATGAAGTCCGGGCGATTTTGCGCGGCGATAACGAGTACGAGAAAGTGCAAATGATGGTACGCATCCTGGAATCGGCGCGCTGGGACGATATCTGGCGCTATCTGACCCTGGCGGAAGTACGCCGCTACTGGCCACAGATCTATCCTCGAATGCGGCGCGAGGTGCGCGACGTGTGGGCCTGGGCTATGGACGTGTGGTCCCGTGACGCCGCCTGACATTCTGTCGCCTCTCCATCAGCAGATCCTTAGGCTGTTTTTCACCGGTGGCGTGGGCCAGGCCTTTTTTTTGACCGGAGGAACTGCGCTGGCCGAGTTTTATCTGCATCACCGGTATAGCGAAGACATTGACCTGTTCACCCTGGACGACGAGGCATTCACCCTTGCCTCGGCCAGCCTGCCGGCGATTGCCACGGCCCTGGGCGGTGTCCATGAAGAGCGTGTCGCGACAATCCATTTCCGGCAGGTCTTTATCCGGGTCCCCGGCCAACCGGAACTCAAGCTTGATCTGGTGCGTGATGTCGGCCCACAGTTCGGCGAGCATCAGCGTTTTGGCGACATCATTGTGGATTCCATGCTCAATATCGCCGTCAATAAGCTGAGTGCCCTCTTTGGCCGGGCCGCACCCAAAGATTTTGTGGACCTGTACTTCCTGCTCCGGGCCGGCTTTGACCTGGATGAGTTGATGGAACTGGCCAAAGTCAAAGACCCCGGCTTCAGCGAATTCTACTTCGCTGGCATGTTGCGCGAGGTGCACCGTGTCCAGCATCTGCCACGCATGATCGAGCCTCTCACGGTTAGTGAGTTGCAGACCTTCTTTGCTCCTCTCGCGGAACAGGTCATGCTGAAAGCGAGACCGCCCGAGTAGCTTGCGTCTGTTCCTGGTGGCTCGCCATCAATACCCCAAATAGCCAGGGCTGGCCGGCCAGGGAGTAGGTGTCCGGCCATCCCGCGAAGCCCGCAACCCCAAGCGACAGGGCTAAAGCTGCTGTAACGGAAAGCCGGCCTCACTCCACGCCTGCGTGCCGCCGGCGAGGATGCTGACGTTGGTGAAGCCCATATCTTTGAGCAGTTTGCCGCCCAGCGCGCCCAGCGGACCGAGCGAGCAGGTGGTGATGATGGGACGTGAGCGGTCGTGGAGTCGGGGATCGCGCCACTCCTCGGGAAGCTCGTTGTCGGCTTTATAGGTCAGCGCGCCAAGCGAGATGGTGGCGGCGCCGGGGATCGTGCCGGCCGCAGCGATGTCGGCCGCATCTTGCACGTCAACCACCAACGTGTGTGGGTCCTGTCCCATCCGGCGATGCGCCTCCTCCGGACTTAGGCTCGGCACTTCGGCCATCGCTTCCGTCACCATCTGGTTAAAAGTCCTGGCCACGATCGGTTCCTCCTTGTGTTGTGAGATTGCCCGCATCAGCATCCGGCAACATCGCGATCAGAAAGGCGATGAGCCTGGACCAGTCGCGGAAGTAGTGCGTTTCGCCGCTGGTCACGTGTTGCGCCTTGCCACGCCACTCCGCCCGGCCCCCGCCCAACTCTTCCCGCCACAGGCGCACGGTGAACAGATGGGAGCGAGGATGTGGCTGCCTCTTGTCCAAGTGGGTTGCCTCGATGCGTGTGATGCCGCTACTATAGCAAAAGGAGCGTTGCAAAAGCGTTGCGGGGAGCGTGCAGGGAAGCAATCTCTGGAAACAAAAGGGCGAGGAGGCGTGATGCGTGAAACGTGATGCGTGAACGATTGCTTCACGCATCACGTTTCACGTTTCTGCTCCCCTGGACGATTACGAATGTTCAAGCATTCCACTGTTCCAATGCGTCCTCGATCGCCTGCTCCATCGTCATGGCCCACCCCTCTGCCCACGAGGCCTCCAACGCAGCCGCATCGAGTTGAGCGCGGACGGCCGCTACGGTGCGATCATAGTCGGCCCGGTAGGCCGGTTGCAGGTGGACGCCGATGCTCTTGAGCAGGCACCTGGCCGCCGCCAGCAGCCGGGCTGCCCTGGCGGCACTCGCTGCGCTCGCCGATCGCTGTTCCGAGACGGTCACTCCGGCGAGACCTGCCATGCACAGGGCCATGCCCTCTTTATTCCCTCGCCTGCGGAAGTGAGCCAGGCTCTCCTCAAAAAATGCTCTCGCCTGCCGGCGGTCTTCCTGATCCGTTGCCAGGTGCCCCAGGCTCAGAAGCGCATAGGCGACGTTCCCGTGGCCGAGCTGGCGGTACAACGCCAGGCTTTGGTTGAGCTCGGATGCCGCCCGGCCGTAATGGCCTTGAGCCCGCGCGACATCGCCCAGCGCCCACAGGACCGTCGCCACGCCTCGCTGGTCTCCTAATTCCTCATAGAGGGCCAAGGTCTCCTCATATAGTGACTGTGCCTCTAAAACGTCGCCCTGCGCCCAGGCGATGTCTCCCAGGTAAATGAGCGTATCGGCAATGCCTTGCCTGTCACCCAGGGTGCGCCGTAGCGCCAGGCCTTCCTCAAAGAGCGAGCGCGCTTCAGCGTACCGACCCTGGTCGAAAGTCAGGTAGCCGAAAAGGTACAGCCCGTAAGCGATACCCCACGGGTCGCCCAGTTTCCGCCGGATGGTCAGGGCTTGCTCAAAGAGCGCCCGGGCCGTTGTCCCGTCGCCTTCAGTCCAGGCAAGACGTCCGAGGTCGATCAGCGCCGAAGAGACGCCCGCCATGTCGCCCAGCTCCTGCCAGATCGCCAGGCTTTCTTCAAAGAGCGCCCGCGCCTGCGCCGGGTCGTCCCGGCGAACGTTCATCCCGAAGTGGTAAAGCGCGCTGGCAATCCCTCGCCGATCTCCCACTTCCCGGTACAGGGCCAGGCTTTCCTGACACAGCGAGTGTGCCAACCGATAGTCCCCTTGCAGTCTGGCCAATCTCTCCGCACCTATGAGCGCCTTTGCACGCGCGCTCACCCTCATGCTCTCGCTTCGCTCCAACACTCGTCCGAGCCATCGGCGGCCCTCGTTCCAATAGCCACGAAAGAACCAGAACGAGGAGAGGGCGGCCGCCAGTCGCAGACCTGCTGCCACATCGCAACCGCCCAGCGCCGCCCGGAAGTTATCATGCTCCAGTTCCAGCCGGTCTAACCACGTTACTTGCTCTGCTCCCGTCAGTTCCGGCTCAGCCTCCTCGGCCAATCGGAGGAAGAAGTCAACGTGACGGGCACGGAGCCCTTCGGCCTCTCCAGACTCGACCAGCTTCTCCACTGCATACTGCCGCACGATCTCCAGCAACCGAAATCGCGCTTCCCCATCTCGCTCCTGCATCACCACCAGCGACTTGTCAACCAGGCGCGATAGCAGGTCGAGAACTTCGTGGGATGAGATGGCATCGTGTCCTGCATCCCCCGCGCAGACGGCCTCTGTCATTTCCAGCGCAAAGCCGCCGGCAAAGACCGACAGCCGGCGGAACAGGGTCTGCTCCTTCTCGGACAGCAGGTTGTAACTCCAGTCAATGGCTGCTCGCAGCGTCTGATGTCGCGGTAGAGCCATCCGGCGGCCATCGGTCAGTAACAATAAGCACTTGTCCAACCGTGAAGCAATCTGCTCGACCGGCAACACCTTCACCCGGGCGGCTGCCAGCTCGATGGCGAGGGGGATCCCATCCAGCTGCCGACACACCTGCGCCACCGCCGGCGCGTTCCGATTCGTCAAAGTGAAGGTGGGCAGGACGGCCGTCGCCCGCTCGACAAAGAGGCGGGCCCCCTCATACCACATCAGCGCGGACACCGGGTCTCCCCGGGCAGACATGGGGCGCTGGGACTCAGGCACGGAGAGGGAGGGTACGAGCCAGGTCGTTTCACCTGGGATGTTCAACGGCTGGCGACTGGTGGCCAGGATGCGCAGGTTGGGACAGGCACCCAGCAGCGTCGAGGCCAGGTGGGCGCAGGCCTCAATGAGATGCTCGCAGTTGTCCAGTACAACTAGCAGGTGCCTGGAGCGGAGGTGGCTCGTGAGCATCTCGGCGCGGGCACGTCCCGGCTGCTCGTGCAGGCCGAGGGCGGAGGCTACTGCCTGGGGCACGAGGGCCGGGTCGGCCAGGGCGGCCAACTCTACCCACCACACGCCGCTGGCGAACTCCTCGACAACCCCGGCCGCCACCTCGAGGGCGAGCCGCGTCTTGCCACAGCCGCCTGCGCCGGTGAGGGTCACCAGGCGCGTGGTTGCCAGCAGGTGCTTGACCTCGGCCATCTCTCGCTCTCGGCCGATGAAGGTGGTCAACTGGAGGGGCAGGTTGTTGGTCGTGGGTCGAGGGGGGAGGTCGTCAAGCTGGGGCGAGGGCGCCTCCATCTTCAACAGATGCTCATACGCTCGGTGGGTGGCGGGACTCGGCTCCACGGCCAGTTCGCGCTGCAAGACCGCCACGCACGTCTGGTAGGTGCGCACCACGCCGGCCCGGTCACCCAAGGCGGCGTGCAGGCGCATCACGCAGCGATACGTCGCCTCGTGCAGCGGGTCATGGCGCAGCAGGCGCTGGGCGCAACCGATCGCCGTGAGGTAGTCGCGCCGGTTTTCCAGCAACAGGATCAGCCGTTCCAGCGCCCCGATGAACAACTGGCTCAACCGTTCGCGTTCGGGCACGATCCAATCGCCGTAACAACCCGGCAGCAGGTTGCCCTGATACAGGGCCACGGCCTGCTTGAGCGCGACTGACAATGCCGACGCGTCGCCCACACCCTCGGCTTGATCCGCCTGGGCCACCGCCGTTTCAAAGTCCAGGACATCGAGGGTAAAGGCGGTATCGGGACGCCACTGTACCGTCTGGACGTCGGCGTGGAGAAAGCGGTCGGCGTCAGGCAGGACCTGACGCAGGCGGTGCAACGTACTCCGCAAGTTGATGCGAGCCTGGGCCTCGGTAGAGTTGGGCCAGAGGAGAAACGCCAGGTGCTGGCGAGACTGGGGCGCGTGGCGGTGCAAGAGCAGATAGGCCAGGAAGGATTGCAGGCGTGGCGAGTCCACGGTTGTGACGGGTCTGTCGTCGTAGACGATCCGGAACTCACCCAGGAGTTGAATGTGCAGCGTGGGCATCCTGCACTGCCTCTTGTGCTGCAGGAACAAACCCGGCTGTGTTTCGATGACGTTCTACGCCGGGTAAGGTACAAATTTTGAGGATTTTATAGCGGAATATCGTCGAAGCTGTCAAACAGCATCTGCCTACCAGGGCTGTATCATAATCGGGGGGACCCCTCCTCCACTGGCTGAGAAGTTGCTCTCACCCTTTGCCGAAACGTTCGATGCACTGTTGGATTTCACGGACGACTGCTCGCGCCGCGCCGAGGTCGGTGGCGCTTACTGATGAGCCAGTTCGTCGAATAAAGGCTGAAGTTGAGGTCGATCTAAAGGAGAAACACCACATCGTGCCCCGCTCTCGGTTTTACAGCCGGAGTCAGGAGCAATACATCGTGGTCGCAGCGCCCCGTCTCAACGCAGGAAACGATGCTCCTGCCACGTGCTGCTACACTCAACGCGTTGGCGAAGTGACCCGCCTGCGTGAGCGCGGTACAGAGCCGCTCGAGGGTGGCCAGATAGAGTTCTCGCAGTTCCGCACGCGGCGCCAACAGCCACTCCGCGTCCAGCTCTTCGAGCAGATCGCCGCGGTAGAGTTCGAGCGCGGCCCGCCAGTCGTCGAGGCTGGATGAGGCTGCCAGCCAGCGGAAGTCGTCGGCATCGACCCGCACGTCGCCGAGCGCGATCGTCTCTGCGTCGACGCAGAGCAGTTCGGCGGCCAACTCGTCGCCCAGCGCCCGGCGCAATCGGTAGAGGTCATCGGCGAGATGGCGGCGCGCGCTTCGGTCTGATCAGGCCAGAGGCTGCCGGCCAGGCTCGAGCGCGTGACCGGCCGGCCCGCACCGGCGCAACAGACGAGCAACCCGACCACCATCGCCGGAAGCGAGGCGAACAGCGAGCGCGTCTGTGTCTGGCTCTGGAGGCGGACCGGGCCGAGAACGGTGAGGTGGAGGGTAGAGATAGTCCTCACCGTAGTCGCAGAAAGCCCAATCCAAACGGTATGGCCAGGCTGGCCGATGGTGGCGCCTCGCGCCGTGAAGTTAAATAATTGGGAAACCAGTGCTGTGGCTGGCCATGGGCGACCCAATGGACAGCTTTCAGCCGAGCTGCACCGCTAGATCGAGACGAGCTTCGCGCCGAATCCAGCTTTCAAAATCGCCGCGATCATGCCCCCCGCACAGCGACGTCGGCTCGGCATGGAGTGTTGGGTGGTGCTCGTCGCAGGGCTTCCTCACGCGGTACTCACATAAGTTCGAGGAGACCGACGGTTGGATCGTTGGCGCCTCAATCGCGGCCAACCCGTTCCGCACCGTGCGCTCGACATCGTTGGTGGTACAGTTGCCCAAGCGCAGCCAGATCACTTTGGGTGGAAACCCGTGCAGCACACTCACGTCGCTGAAGTCGGAGTCTTTCGTGACGATGATGTAGTCGTTGGTTTGGGCCTATGTCCAGACGGTCAGATCGGAGGCCCGATCCAAGCCCACCAGGAGGACATGGCTGGTGCTGGGATAGAGATCAGCAAGCCGGTGCACCAGCCGGGGCGAGAGGTTATGATCGAAGAGCAATCTCATACCTGCGTGACGAGCAGTTGCCGTTCTCGATCAGCCGCGTAGCTCAAACACGCCTGAATATCCGCTTCGGTCAGATAGGGGAAGTCCTCCAGGATCTCCTGATGGGTCATGCCAGCGGCAAGGTAGGAGAGGACATCGTAGACCGTAATGCGCATGCCCACACAGCGCAACCAAGCGATCCAGCCCGAACAGATACGGTGTCGTCCGCTCACTGGCTGCATCCGACCACTGGCGGTGGGTTTCGATGCCGAGATGGGCGCGGCTTGCTTCGATGGTGACCTCCAGTGGCCAACGCTTCATGGAATCAGTGCGGATCTCCACCGCCGTCTGGTCCAGGTCGGTCGAGTCAGAAGGAAGCCTGCGGGTCATGCTGACCCGACGGGTCGCGTATCATCCCTAGCCAGCGCCGCGGGTCGTGGCCACTCCGATAGCATAACGCCGTGCCGGTTCAGAACTCCAGCGTGCGCGTGGGTCCATCCTACCAGCGCCGTTGGACGGATTACCAGTCGGGGTTCGGGTCCGTGAGGACAGTGCTCAGTTCGGGCAGTTCTTCGCCCTTGACTGCCGGGCGCCCGCACTGGCCTGGCTCGCGCGCTTCGGGGGCGCCTCAAGATTGGCATCCAGGCGCAACGGGGCGATCAAGGTCACCTGGGGATGGCGACAAGCCACCTCCAGTTCGATGTGCCTGGAGGTGCCCTCGCCGATCAGCTTCAGCCGACGGTGGGGGAGCCACCGCCGCCGGCCGGCGACGGCTTGGTGGGCTACGTTGCCAATGGTTTTGTGCCGTTGTCCATGCGCCTGACTCCCACTGGAGGCGTGGCCAGGATACTCAGGAACGGCAGCGCCCAGGAGCGCTCCGTCCAGGGCAGCCGGACGCCGGCCGCGAGCACCACCCAGCGCACGCCGCTGTTGCTCACCGACAGGCCCTTGCTCGATCGCCGCGGGTCGCGTGGATGCGCTTGTTCGGTGGAGAAATCGTAGTTGAAAGAAGAAACAATTTCAGTTCTGGAGGTCGTGACCGCGTTGAGTCCACCACCTCGCGCAAAGTAACCCGCTACTGACACCTATCAGACCAAAAATGGGTACAAAGAGTAGCGGCCCCGACCAGGCTGCGATATAATGCCACTCCCAAATAGCACCACTTTCGTCTAACACGTATACATCGAGACCTCTACCATCGGGATTCGGCATACTCCCCGTCCCGGCAGATCATGCCGCCTCCCATCGTCATAATCCTTTGACCGTGGGGATAATACAGGCTCGGCATCACTGCCCTGGGGGCGGATGATCCCGCCTCCAGTCGGCCCATCATCCTCGTAGGCCGAACCCATCGCGTCCACGGAGCCGCACGACCGGGCGCCGCCATGCGCGCGTACGGCTAACGTCCTCACCTGCCGGCCCGCCAAACAAAAATGGACAAGCCTCTCTACACCGTAGAGGTTGCCCACCTACCGTCTATTCTTTTGAGCGACCCACCGCGGCGGGCCGCGCTCCCGCCGCGGCGGGGCAGTGATGCTTGCAGTGCACGTCGGAGGCGCTGATGCGTCGATCCGGTGCGTCGAACCGGGCGAGGCGTCCGTTTGCGCCGACACTCTACCACATTCTCTCACAAGCATCAATCCGCCCGGCGCTCCAACGCCGTTTCTTCAATCAACTCGCGCGCGCCCTGGTGTGGGTCCACCGGCAGCGCGCGGCGCACGCCTTCCAGGGGCAGCGCGGCGCAAGCCACGTGGCGGTCGTTGCAGCCGCCGACCGCTTCGATCCGGCGGCGGCCGCCGCGGTGAGCGGCGCCAGGCAGGTCTCGTCGGGAGGGATGTCGTCGCGGTCGACGGTGGCGCCTTGCGGTGCGCGTCGGCGGTGCTGACGCGTCGATCTGGGTCGTCGAACCGGGCGAGGCGTCACGGTCGGGCCGGCATTCTATCATGCTCCGCCGCCAGATGCTGTCGCCGGGCTATCCGGACTCCTCTTGCACAAATTCTTCTATGGAGAAGAATGGCAGCGACAGTACCCGTTCAAAATGCCGGACATTCGTCGTGAGGAGAGGCAACCGATGTTCCAGACAGATCGCCGCGGTCAGCACATCTTTTACGCCGATGTCCTGGTTGCGGCCGATCAGTTCCGCATGCAACTGGGCAGCTCGTTGCGCCCCCGAAACGTCAAAAGGCAACACCACCATGATGCCAGGCAGATCCTGTTCGTCGAGCCTTCGCCGGGTGCAGGCTGCTCTGCAGAGCAATTCGTAGGCCGTGATGGGTAGGGGGCCTGTGTCCAGGCAGATTCGGGGAAGGTCCACTGTTGCCATGATTGCTCCAGATCGCCAACGGCTTCCTCAAAGCTGTCATCGTCCCGGTACAGACCGCGCAGGGTCAGAAAGCGTTGGAGCGGCTTCAGATGAAGCACCGTTCCTTCCACCACCGGCGCAATCGCATCGCCGTCTGTAAGGTTCAGCCGTTGGCTCATGTCGGGACAGAGGTGCAAGAGACCATCATGGCGAGCAGGAAGTCGGCGGTGACGGTCTTGAGATGATGAGCCCATTCTCCAAT
This sequence comes from Ardenticatenaceae bacterium, assembly GCA_027493995.1. Lineage (GTDB taxonomy): Bacteria > Chloroflexota > Anaerolineae > Ardenticatenales > Ardenticatenaceae > DOUV01. The sequence goes on from JAOSJS010000001.1 coordinate 5,698,830, forward strand.
GGCCCGAGGGGAAAAGCGCGTCCGCCAGCAGCACTTGAATCTGGTGGCGCCGCTCCAACAGATCGTCGGTGAGACGTTTAAGGTCAACGAGGGCTGCTGACCAGAGTCTGGCCGTAAGATCAGGGTATACTCTGAACACCTGGACGGTTGAAAACCAAACTTTTATCTGATGGATCAACGGCCGCTTTGCACTAGACTGCAACCAACGGGACGCTGCGGGCGCTGCTATGCGGGTGCAATGGACGCCGGCGAGCGCGCCATCGCGCCGTTTCGGGCCCTTGCCACGCCAATCACTGACATGTTCCGGCCGATGCGCTATGGAGATCTATTTTCCAGAGCAGAGGAGGACTACCACCCGGTTGCGGCGGGGTGTAGATGTTTCTCGATGGCGTCGATCGCCACACCGTCCAGACACTCGTCGACCATCTCCGAGCCGGGACCACGCCGATGAGGGTCACGCAACTCCGGGTACTTGGCGGGGCGATGGCTCGCGTGCCCGCCGACGCCACCGCCTTTGCGCACCGTGGGCGACGGATCATGATGAACGTCGGGGCACTCTACGAGCGTTCCGATGAGGCGGCGGTGCACGAGGCCTGGGTCGCGGACTTCGCGGCGGCGCTGCGCCAGGGTGAGCCCAGCGCGTACGTCGGCTTCCTCGGCAACGAGGGCCAGGCGCGGATTCGCGAGGCCTATCCAGGGTCAACCTGGGACCGGCTCGCGGCGATCAAGCGTCGTTACGACCCGACGAACCTCTTCCGGCTCAACCAGAACATCCCGCCGGCGGTCTAGCAGGTTAGGCCAATTGATGCCTAACACTCCCATCGAGCGGCCCACAACGGTGTTCCACCGTTGTGGACCGCTCATTAGAAAGAAAAGAGGGGGCCATCAATTATGGCAAGACAAACGATGCAGGCCATCCGCGTACACCAATATGGCGGGCCGGAACAGCTCAGGCAGGAACAGATCCCGCGTCCAGAACCCCAGGCAGGTGAGGTGCTCATTCGGGTTCATGCCGCAGGCGTCCTGCCGGCAGATTGGAAAGTTCGTCAGGGCCTCTTTCAAGATTGGTTCCCCATCCAGTTTCCCTATATCCCCGGCTCGGCGGTAGCCGGCGTGGTGGAGGAGGTCGGCTCCGGGGTGACCACCTTCCAACCAGGGCAGGCGGTCTTTGGCCGGAGTACCAACGGGGCCTACGCCGAGTATACGACGACCGCGGTGGAAGCCCCGGCCCTCACCCCGGGGAGGTTCAGCCTGCTGGACCGCAAGCCGGATGCACTCAGTTTTGCTGAAGCAGCCACCATCTCAGGCGGAGCCACGACGGCCTGGGCGGCCCTCTTTGGGGATGGAGCATTGCAGGCGGGTCAACGCGTCCTGATTCACGGCGCCGCCGGCGGGGTGGGCTTATACGCAGTCCAGTTCGCTCACTGGAAGGGGGCGCAGGTGATCGGCACTGCCTCAACCGCCAACGTAGACTTTGTGCGCTCCCTGGGTGCGGAAACCGTGATTGATTATACCGCCACGCCCTTTGAACAGGTGGTGCATGACGTGGACCTGGTGCTGGATACGATCGGTGGAGAAACCCTCCAATGTTCTATGAACGTGGTCAGACCTGGGGGAACGCTGGTCTCTCTGCTGGAACAGCCATCTCCAGAGCTGGCGCAGGCACGCGGCATTCGCGCCTTGAAAAACGCGGTGACTCCTACCAGCGAACATTTGCGGATTATCGCTCAGTTGATTGACGAGGGACAGGTCAGAGCTGTTGTTGGTAGGACCTTCCCGTTGCAAGGAGCGCGCCAGGCCCACGAACTCAGCCAGAGTGGACACGGGCGGGGGCGTATCGTATTGCATACTATTCAAAAGGATGAAAGTAAACACGTCTCATGAAAATCGCGTCGACCCTGCTTCTGGCGACGAGACCCAGCCGGTTTTTGCAAGAAATTTATGCTGCGGTTAGCCAGTAGGCGATCGCCTCTGGCTAACCGCAAAGATGCTATTCAGAAGGAAGGTAACCATGTCAATCCGTGGCGCGAAGGAACAGATTACGCAGGTCATTTTAACCTGGGAGGGTATCACAGCCCATGCCCATCGTTTCGGAGGAACGGAATTTCGATTGGGGCGGCGAGAAATTGGTCACATTCACGGCGACTATCTGGTAGATATTCCCTTCCCCAAGAAAGTGCGAGATGAGATCGTCGCGGCCGGACGGGCCGAGCCGCATCACGTCCTTCCGGAGAGCGGCTGGGTCAGTTTTTATCTGCGCGAACCCGTCGACGTCGAGCAAGCTATCGGCCTATTCCGGCAATCGTTTGAGTTGGCGCTGAAACGGCGGTCCAGGGGAAAGAGTAATACTCGACTTTTGCGATGACCGGGGCAGAGGCCGGGTCTGGAAGTTGACAAACTGGCGCATCGGTGGTGTTACCAGGGCAAACTTAACCTGCTGGAGGTGCTGCCATGCTACCGATCGTGCGCTTTCCCCGGATTGTGGAGCAACACGCGCCATGGTTCGACCCGGTGTTTGCCACGGACGAGCAACGCAAGCACTTCCGTGAATACGTGACCGGGCTGATCGCCGGCGATGAGGCCACGGTCACGGCCATTAACAACCTGTTCCTGGAACGCAACGACCAGAGTGCTCTGAACAAGTTCCTGACCCAAGCCGAGTGGGACGAGATGGAGCTCAATCGGCGGCGGGTGCAGTGGGAAGTGGCGCGGCTTCAGCGTCGGCCGGTGAGCGCGGAAGCGGGGCGGTTGGTCATCGACGACACGCTGGCGCACCACACGCGCTGCAGGATGGACTGGCTGGCCTCCCTGTGGGACCATGCGGAAGGACGGTCTACCTGGGCTCACGATGTGGTGACCAGCGACTCCATCAATCGGGCCGACCAGTTTCCGGTGGACTTCCGGCTGTGGTATCAGTTTCGGGCCAAGCAGGAACTGCGCCACCTGGGCCAAGCGACACAAGTCTTGGCGGCCCGACCAACGGTGGAGGGTTACCGGCAGCCCGTGGTCGACCTGTTGGGGTTCCACGTCCGCCAGCAACTCTACCGCAGCAAAACAGCCTTGGGCGCCGACCTGGTTCGCGGGGCGGTGGACTTGGGCCTGCCCTGCAGGGTGGTGGTGTTTGAGAGCTGGTTCTTGCCTAACGAGTTGCTCGACGTGGTCGAGGCTGCTCACAAGGACTGGGTCGGGGGCTGTCCCACAGACCGCTTGGTGTTGGGAGACAATCAGTGGACGCAATGGCTGGCCTATTTGAAGACGATCCCGTCTGCTGCCTACCGCCCGACACCGGTCTCTGGTCGCGTATACTGGACCTTTACCAAAGTCTTGACCGTCAAGAGCCTGCGACGACGTCGCATCCGCATTGTCGCGTCCTTTGATAACCCTGATTTGAAGGGTGAGCCAGGCTTGCTAGCTTCCAATCGCAAGGATTGGGAACGAACCCGCATCCTGCTCACCTACGGCGACCGTTGGCCAACCGAAACTTGCAACGAAGACGTCAAGGGGCACCTGGGCTTTGAAGATTATCAGCGGCACAAGCTCCGTGGCATCAGGCGTCACTGCTACCTGGGCTTTGCAGGGTATGCTCTTCTCGGTGACCACGGCCACCCGGGACGATCTCGACACGGAGTGAGAGCGCCGTTTGAGTCGACGGGGCAGCGGTGCCGCGGGGTCGCTGACGAGGTGCTGGGCCACTTGGTCGAGGGGATGGCCCAGCGCCTGGCGGAGGGCGTACCGACTACCACCATCGTCCAAACACTGTTGGCCTGATCGCCTGGACAGCTATCTTACCTGACTCCGCCAGGCGAACTTGACGTCGCTCGCGTCCCAGTCTCGGCTGGCTATTCGTGTTGGCAAACTCTCGGTTGCCTCCTTGTTCGAGGCCTATCTACCTGTGTGATCGCAAAAGTCGAGTAATACCAAAACGTGACTTCAGTCAGCAAGACCAGGGGATGGGACGCTGATGAACGCTAACGGCGAAGTTCAGCCACGCGGGGGCGATTCCGCCTCAACGCCCGGCTTCGCTCACGACGTGGTATGGAGCCTTGATCTCCCGCATCGGCTGCAAAGGGGGTTAGCCGGCTCCCGTCGCCAAGGAACCCACCCCGCGACAGGCCCCTGGCCCCCAAAACTACCCTCCGATAGCGGGATGGCCCGCGCCTGGAGCCCCTGGCTGATGGGAGCCTACCGACCGAAGCGAGAGGACCTTCTGGCAAACGGGCCGGCTATCTCTAGTTGTGCCAAATGGCGCGTACCGGCGATTGTGTCCCACTTTTGGTTCTGAACGTTGCCAGAATGGCGTAGTACGCGCCACTTTGGCATTACTTTAGATTGTGCCATCTGGTGTGGTGCCCCACCGGCACCCGCCAGATGGCACAATCTTGTTATTCTACGGAATCCATCTTTGCTCCTCATTCCGGTGTCTTAGACGGAGTCCGCCTAACCTGCCCGGTCGCAGCATCACTGCCCTGGGGGCGGATGATCCCGCCTCCAGTCGGCCCATCGTCCTCGTAGGCCGAACCCATCGCGTCCACGGAGCCGCACGACCGGGCACCGCCATGCGCACGTGCGGCTAACGTCCTCGCCTGCCGGCCCGCAAACAAAAGCGGACAAGCCTCTCTACAACGCAGAGGTTGCCCACCTATCCCCGTCTATTCTTTTAAGCGACCCGCCGCGGCGTGGCAGTGATGGTTTGCAGTGCACGTCGGAGGCGCTGACGCGTCATCCGGTGCGTCGAACCGGGCGAGGCGTCACGGTCGTGTCAGCATTCTACCACGCTCCGCCACACACATCAATCCGCCCAAGCAACTCATGCGCTCGCCCTGGTGTGGACCCAACGGTGGTGTGCGGCGCCCGAAGTCGAGGGGCGCCGCGCTGAGCAGGCCCGTGCTGCGGTCGTTGCTCCCGCCGGTGGGAATGTGGCCCCGTGGGCCATAGGCCTGACTCACCCAGGTGGGACCTCCACGCACGGGTTGATCCCGAGTTTACTGATCGTGGCTGAAAACTGGTTCGGCATCCTGCAGCTCGCGGGTGAGCACTCGACGCACAACGGTTTCAATGTCGGTGGACAACGGGGTACGGGACCATTGCCACCCAAGCGCGCGCCCCACGGCAAGGGGGCGTGGAGCGCGATTGGCGGCAACGCTTGGTGGGCGGCCCTTACTCGCAGGAGAATCTCCCTTCTCTCAAGCGGTAAGGGAAAAGAGTGGTTCAGCCTCCTGCGGAACTTCAATCGGGACGAAGTACGCCGCCGGGTACAAGTAGTCTTCTCCCGTCTCGTCAATGACGCGGAGATACGTACTCACCTCAGCCGCTTCGTCAGGCACGACTTGATACACTGTGCGAAGCTTTAAGTCGTCTTCGTACCCTTTGTTGTTGATGCATAGAACAAAACGTGGTGGAGGATTTTGAGCCATCATCGTTGCTAGTCTAAGAACCGCTTGATTTTCATGCGGCGCTTCCCAATGCCGTGGGCTTCGTACCAATGCAATTCAGCTTGTCGGATGGTTCCGTCGATGATTCGGACCAAGGCGATTCCCTTGAGTTTGCGCCACCGCCCGCGTCCGAAGCGTTTTTGTAGGGTGGGCAACTCACGGATGGATCTGCCGACGGCGATGATCTCGATATCTGTGATGGTGCTGACAACTTCGAAGTCGATCATCCACCGTTCGGGTTGTAATCTCTTGGTGGACCATCACCGAATAAGGAAGCCGCCGGCCCGCAATTGTGGGAGCTGTATCGCCCGCTGTCAAGTGGCTTGCCTAAGCCACTGCTCGGCGCCTACCTGTCCCACCAGGTGCGCGATCACTTCGTCGGCGATGCGGCTGGCGTTGTGGCCGACGCGGGCCGCATCAAGGCGGACGGTGCCGTTGAAGCGGCGCGGCACGAGCACGGCGGGGCCGGTCTTCCTGGCCGCCGTGGCCCCTGACCAATCGGCGGACGCGCCCGCACCGGTTGCGGCGGACGCGCCCGCACCGGTTGCGGTGGCCACGCCAACCGAGGCGGTCACCTCGCCGCCCATCCTGCAGGCGCGCCTTGTCGGCGACGGCGGGCGATCTCCGGCCAGCTCCGGACGAGGCTGTCATGGGCAAGGCTCCGGCTGCGACGTTGGTTGAAGGAGATCGCCAGAGACCGGCGTTCTACGCCTGGTTGAGGAAGCCGAGAGCGGCCGATAGCAGAAAATCGAATCTCTAAGAGGGTTTTCGAGACGAAGCCATTATACGGCTGGAGGAGAACCGGCGTCAAACGCGTCGCCCTGCTACGCGCCTCAACATCCTCGGCGCGCTCCGCCCGACGCGTGGCTGCGCCGCGTGCACGATCTGTGGCAATACGGGTGAGGGAGCAGGAGTTATTGGAGGATCGGTACCAGCAAAGTATTCCGCCCACCGGGGGAGTTGAGCCGCTCGGCGGGTCTGGCGAGAGATACCGCAATCGCCAGAGCATTATCGGCCCAGAGTACCCCAATTGCCGCTACAGAGTGGTGTCGGCTCCCACGCGTGGTTCGGCGCACGCGCCTGGCGGTGAAGATTCTTCGCTGCGAGGAATGACCCCGAACTGAAGTTACTGCAGGCTCGGCTTCACTTGTGCTCTTTGGGGACGTGGTGCAGGAATCCCATAGAGCATGCCTGCCGCACTGATGTCCTCATCAATATTCGGCCAATGAACTCCCTCTCCGTCTCCAATGATTTCATACCTGGCCCTTTGCTCGGGAGTTGCTTCGGCCAGGCGCCATGACCAGACTAAGGGCACGCTGATTGTGCGCCCATCGGTGAGGTGGGCAGTCATCGTGTCCTCTGTGACTTCGATTTCCGTAATCAGGATCTCTGCTGTCACCACAGGGTTCATACCAGGCCTCGATTATCTTGTCCAGGTGTTCTTGGATGAGTCTGCGAATCTGATTGAGTTCTCCCGGTGAGAAGCGGCGATTGTAGCTCAATGCAACAGGATTGAGCCAGAATTTGCAGGTCATGTTTTCGCGCTGTAGAGGAACGTGCCTCGGTTCGTTACAGTCAAAGCTATAGAAGAAAACGCGGTACGGGCCGGGAATATCTTTGACAGTTGGCATCGGAAAATGAAATTCAGCCGGTTACTCAATTCCAATGATAAGCCGAGTGAACGATTTATGCAACACGATGGATGCTACTGTTGACAGACCTCGCCAGCGAGATCAAACGTATTATACGGACATTCTCGTGTCTTAGACAGAGTCCGTATAACCTGCCCGGTCGCGGCATCACCGCCCTGAGGACGTGTGATCCCGTCTCTAGTCGGCCTGATTGTCCTCACCGGCAGATCCCCATCGAGTCCACGGATCTGCACGACAGGGCGCCGCCGTGCGCGCGTGCGGCAAAGCCCTCGCCTGCCGGCCCGCCAAACAAAAAGTGGACAAGCCTCTCTACACCTCAGAGGTTGCCCACCTATTCCCGCGTATTCTTGGGAGCGCCAGCGGGCCGCGCTCCCGCCGTGGCGTGGCAGTGGTGCTTGCAGTGCACGTCGGAGGCGCTGACGCGTTGATCCGGGGCGTCGAACCGGGCGAGGCGTCACGGTCGGGCCGGCATTCGTCCACGCTCCGCCACACACATCAATCCGCCCGGCGCCCCAAACCGCTCTCTTCAATCACCTCGCGCGCCCTGCTGCGGATTCAACCGCAGCGGGCGCCCGCAGTCGAGGGGCACGGCGAGGCGCAGGGCACGATGCGGCCGTTGCGGCGGCCGACGCGCTCGCGGCGCACTGAGCGGCCCGATCCCAGCCTCACCCGTCGGCGCGGGTGGGGGAAGACCAGGTTGCCAACCCGACCCTAAGCGGGCAAGACGACACTATTCAGCCGCTTCCTGAGGCGTTACTCTAACCCTTCGCCGAAGCGTTCGATTCGCTGTTGGATCTCACCGACGACCGCTCGCACCGCGGCAAGGTCGGTGGCGCTCAAATGATGAGCCAGTTCGTCGAATAGAGGCTGAAGTTGAGGTCGATAGTCATGTACCAGGGTCGCAATGTCAGTTTCGTAGATGCTGACGCGGGCAAAATTGCCTTGACGGTACAGTGAGGGAAGGGCATAGAGTTTGAGGAGCAGTAATCCTTCCACTGTAGCACAAGGGATGTCTTGCTCAACAAAGCGTTGAGTCGTCGTGTAATGCTTTCGCACCTTCTCAAAAAGTGGGTTGTGGGTCAGGAGGATATCAATCTGCAATTCATTGAACTGACCGCGTGCGAAGTTGATGTCCTGGCTTGAGACCTCAATCTCAGGCAGCTTCTTCAGAGAAGACAGTGACATAATGAGGTCAATGTCTTCCGTGTTGCGGCCTTCGATGTACTGAAGTAAGGCAACACCCCCTACAAGTACGTATTCAATCTCCCGATCACGCAACATCTCGAACAAGCGAGCAACAGTTTGGAGCAAAGAGTCGGCGTTCACAGTGTCTCCACGCCAGTTTGTAAATTTAAATGCGACAGCGTTCCGAATGACCTTGCCTATATGAACTCGGGGTTGAACGCCTACGCGACTCATCGTTGCCTCTGTTTCTGCTCATATCCTCGAAGGAATCGCGGCATCAAATGCTTTCTCCCTCTGCTCAGGACTCGTCGCTCAGGGTTTCATCGCCCGGCTCCAAAAGCTGAAGGCGTCGTCAACGAGGAGAGGACATCGTAGACCGTGATGCGCATACCGTGGATCGTTGGCTTCCCGCTCCGTTTGCCAGGCTCAAGCGTGATGATCGTTTGATACGACGCACTCATAATGATCCTCCTCGCCAGCGGCATGGTCGTCCAACATCCCTGGATCGCACCTCAGTCATATCCGCCATTGTACCACATTTTAGCCTTCTTAATGAGGGAGCATTGATGGAGTGCCACCCACCGGTCGGCCTCACATATTATACCATCCATCCGCGAGTTCCACTGTCGCAATGCCTTTCATCTTCCGCCAACGCCCTCGGCCGTAAGTGCGCTCCAAATAGCGCCGGAGGTACACCCCTCGACCTGACGCAATGGTCTCGATGTCCTTGATTTCGCTGAGGATCTTGAAGGCCGAGTTCATTCTTCATATTCACGTGCAAATTGAGGTCAAACGCCCCCTTTGCTTATGCTCTTCAATACATGACGCGCTCTCTTAGGTTCAAGCAAAGCCGCCTAACGGCGGGCATCAGCTACGCCGTCACCCGCTGGAACTAAAGACTCTTTGTAAAGGTGCTCGAACTTACGACTGGTTCACCGCCGCGAAGCGGCGTCGGCTGCATGTCGTGTTGGGTGGCGCTTACCCAATACGGATGGCAGGTGCTATCCCGGAAGTTTGCAAGATAATGGTTATGATGATTGACAGCAATACAAAAATGATCACTATTCCAAATAGCCATCGCAAGCGCACCGTATAACCTGCCCGATCGCGGCATCACCGCCCTGGGGATGCGTGATCCCGCCTCCAGCCGACCTGATCGTCCTCACAGGCCGAACCCATCGAGCCCACGGAGCCCCACGATAGGGCGCCGCCGTGCGCGTGTGCGGCAACGTCCTCGCGTGCCGGCCCGCCAAACAAAAAGCGGACAAGCCTCTCCACGACGCCGAGGTTGCCCACCTATCCCCGCGTATCCTCTTTGAGTTCCCCACCGCGGCAGGCCGCGCTCCCGCCGTGGCTGTGGCAGCGGTGCGTCGCGGTGCACGTCGGAGGCCCGGACGCATCGATGCGGTGCGTCGAGCCGGGCGAGGCGTCACGGTCGGGCCGGCATTCGTCCACGCTCCGCCACACACATCAAGACGCCCGGCGCCCCAAGCCGCGTTCTTCAATCAACTCGCGCGCTCGCCTTGGTTCGGGTCCAACCGCAGCGCGCGGCGCCGGCCGTCGAGGGTGGCGGCGAGGAGCACGCCACGCTGCGGTCGTTGCTCCTGCCGGCGCGCTCGCCGTGGAGGGGCGTTGCCGCCGCGGTGACCGGCACCACGCGGGTCTCACCCCGCGGGGTACCCCTACCCCGCGGGGTACCCCCTACCCCACCGGGTACTCCCAAGCGAGCCGTGCCCTGTGGGGCATCCCGTAGCGTCGAGGTGGACGCGTGGGCAGCCCCCTCAGGGGCTCACGCCGGGGACCGCCCCGCAGGGCGAAGCGAGACCGTCTCGTAGGGGATTCCCCCGTAGGGGACAAGCGAGATCGCCTCGTAGGGGACTCCCCCGTAGGGGACAGGCGAGATCGTCTCGTAGGGGTTGCCCTGTGGGGCATCCCGTAGCGTCTACGGGGACGCGTGGGCAGCCCCCTCACCCCCTGTGGGGGGAGCCCAAGCGGGGTCACCTCGCCTCGCCCTGAGGGGCGGTCCCCGGCGTGAGCCCCTGGGGGCTGCCCACGCGTCCACCTCGACGCTACGGGATGCCCCACAGGGCACGGCTCGCCTGGGCGTACCCCGCGGGGTAGGGGGTACCCCTCAGGGCAGGGGCTCCCCCGTAGGGGACGCCGGGGCGGATCGGCTCTTCCCAGGGCGTGAAGAACACTCCCGGCGCCGCAGCGTTGTGCTCAGTTACCTCCGCCGCCCGGCTCTGCTTCCGACTGCGATTGGCCCGGCGGAGGAACGCCCGGCAGGGTGAGAAACGAGGCAAACTCGCTCTCGGTGATGCGCCTGTGGAAATAGGCAATGAGCACCTCCGGCGTCATCCCCTTGGTGTCTTCGTAGATCTGCTCCTGGATGCGGCGTTTCATGGCGACGGCATCAAATGCCTTCTGCCTCTGCTCAGGACTCGTTACTCTGGGGTTCATCGCCCGCCTCCGATAGCTTGCTGATATCCATTAGCGTCATGATGACCAGAAAGTCGAACCCTTCGATGACGTTGACGCCGTTGAATTGGCGCGTCTTGTTCGGATTGACCAGATGCCGGAAGTTCCAGGACGCCAGCACCTGGGCCCGCGCCACCGTCGCCTGGGCTACGTGCAGAGCATCGTCGGCATCGACCCACACGCCGCCGAGCGCGATCGTCTCTGCGTCGACGCAGAGCAGTTCGGCGGCCAACTCGTCGCCCAGCGCCCGGCGCAATCGGTAGAGGTCATCGGCGAGATGGCGGCGCGCGCTTCGGTCTGATCAGGCCAGAGGCTGCCGGCCAGGCTCGAGCGCGTGACCGGCCGGCCCGCACCTGCACAAGAGACGAGCAACCCGGTCACCATCGCCGGAAGCGAGGCGAACAGCGAGCGCGTCTGTGTCTGGCTCTGGAGGCGGACCGGGCCGAGAACGGTGAGGTGGAGGGTAGAGATAGTCCTCACCGTAGTCGCAGAACAGCCCAATTCGAAGATGTGGCCAGGCCGGCCGATAGTGGCGCCCTGCGCCGCGGGATTCGTCGGCTTCTCGCCTTATGAGCTAACCGAATCAGCGCTGCAAATCATCCAGAAACTCCGATGCCGGCTCAACACCTGTGATGAGCAGATGATCGCGCGCCCGCGTACAGGCAACGTACAGCAGATGCCGCTCGGTGTTGTAGACCTCTTCGAGATCGGACAGGTCGGCAACCGTTTCGATGCGACGTTGCCAGGGCATGACCTCATCATCGCAGGCCATCACGGCCACCGCCCGAAACTCCAACCCTTTTGCCAGGTGCATGGTACTCACGGCAATGCAATCTCTGGCTGGGATCACCTTATCATCCAATTCGGCCGATTTTGCCCCCGCCAGCTTCACGGCCTCTAACGCCCGGGCTATCTGTGCTTCCGCCCGCACAAACACACCAATTTCCTCAGGCCGCAAACCGGCTCCCAGCCGCTCGGCGATCCATTGCCCGACGACCTGTGATTCGACAGTAGTGTCTTCAACAACGGTAATCATCGGAGGTGGGCCGTTGAATACGGAAATCGTCCCCCGCCGCTCCTCAACGTTTCCGTCCACATCGGCTAACGCTGGAGGCAGTAGCCGGTCTGCCTGTTGCCGAATCTGGTGGCTGGTGCGGTAGTTGATGGTGAGCCTATGCGACCGGCCCCGAATGTCCACCCCCACGCTTTTCCACGAAAAGGGCTGCTGAAAAATGCGCTGCCCCAAATCGCCCGCAAAAAAGAGGCTGTCGGCTCGTTGATTGCCAAACGCTGCCAAAAAGCGCAGCTCAGCCACATCTAAATCCTGTGATTCATCAACCACGGCAAAATCGAAGGGGCGCTCACTGCTTGCCGCCAACTGCTCGGCAACGCTGCGATAGACCACCGGCCACGTCACCAGTTGGCGCTGTTTGAGTTGGGCGCGCAGTTGCTGGAAGATTGACCAGAGCAGTTCCCGTTGCCTGCCGCCAATGCGTGTCTTGCGTCCCAGCCGGGGCACATCCCGGTAGCTTTCCCACGACTCCAGCTGCCACGCGTCAACGACCTCCGTCCACTCCGCCAGGAGGAATTGTTCGCTGAAATGGTGGCCGGGAGTCGCAGCCGCGATCTCCGTCAAGAGCGCGCGTACCAGTTCCGGATCAACAATGTTGGGCGGGCCAAACTCAGCCGTGTAGAGATCGGCGCCAAGCTCCTTCATCGAATGAATCTGGATACGCTCTCGTACGGCAGAGTGGTTGCCAATCAACCGCAAAAGCTTGACATTCAAGGCGTTGGCCAGGGCATCGGAGAAGGTGGTGAGCACGATGTTGGCCGTGGGATGCTGCCGGGCCAGAAAAACCGCCCGATGCAGCGCGACCACCGTCTTGCCTGTGCCGGCCGAGCCGGAGACGCGGGCCGGGCCGTTATACACCCGTTCCACCAGGTGGCGTTGGGCCGGATGGAGAAAAACGGTCCACTTTTCCCACGGGTACTCGAGGGCGCGTTCCAATTCTTCCACGTCGGCCAACACCCGGAAGCGGCGTTGGGCATCGGGATGGTCGAACGGATTGGTATCGCCGGCCGGCGGGGCGATGATGGCCGGTTTGCCGCCCGTTGCCAGCTCCAGTAACGCTTCGGCCGATTCCTGGGGCAGGTGTTCGACAAGTTCAAACAGCGTATCTTCGGTCGCTTGCCGCACGTCCGCCATCCAATCCTCGGGCACACCATAACTGAGCAGTTCATCATCACCAATGCCGGCAAAGAGCAATGGTTTGGCAGCGGAGGGAGCCTCCACTGCCACGTGCCTGAAGATGGGAATCTCCTCCACCCGTTCGCGGATTTCTACCAGTTGGGCGGCCCCGGTGCGCGGATGGCGCTCGATCTTGCGCCGCATGGCCCAACTGTAGGCGGCATCGTGATGATCGACGTAGCAGAGCAGCAGGCTGGCATCCGTCTTGTGGACGATCAGGCGGATATCGCTATTGACGCGCACCGACCAGAAGTTGGGGTCTTTGGCGCGATCCAGGCGATGAAACTGCAGGCCGGGCTGGGCCGGGTTCAACTGCAAATCAAAGGCAGCCGTTTTGACGGCTTTTTGTTCCTGCCCGGTTAACCTGGCGAGGCTGTCAGTAAAGGTGTCGGCAATGCGAAATTCCATAAAATTCTTGCTCGTTCCACGCTCTGCGTGGAATGCCCAGCCAGACGCTCTGCGTCACTCACCTACCACTCGGTTTGCACTTCCAGCAAACCCACCAGGCCAGCGTAATTTCTGGCACTTGAGTATCGCCAATGCGTCGGCTCATCCACCCAGCCCCGCTTGACAGGATTGTGGTGAATGTACGCCACCTTCTGCTGCATCATCTCGATCCCTTGAATACGCTGTGGATGGGAACCCTCCTGCCACAATTGATAATCCCTGTCCTGCTTGTATCGCCGTTTGTGAAACGCCAGTTGGGCAAGGATGTACTGTGCTTCCCGCTCTCGGTAGCTGTCAATGATGCGACGCGCCGTATACGACTTGAAATTCCCCATTTCCTTCGATAGGTTGGTTGAGGAAGCCACCAGATGCAGATGGTTTTCCATGATGACGTAGGCGTAGAGCACCAGGCGCTCGTTTTGCTGCAGAAAGCGGAGCGAGTCGAGGAGAATCTCGGCCACGGTCGGCGAGTTAAACAACGGCAGCCAGTTGACGACAGTCGCCGTTAGAAAATAGGGGGCATCATCGAAAATTTTGTATCGGCTTCGCGGCATTGTCTTCCTCTCGTTCTCGTCCTCGTTCCACGCTCTGCGTGGAATGAGTTCCCCCACGCTCTGCGTGGAATACCTGCCGCCTGTGTGCCGCAGAGCGGCAGGCGTTTCATTCCACGCAGAGCGTGGAACGAGCCTGTACGAGCCTGTCTAGCTCACACTGAACACTTTCATCACTTCATCGCCCAGATGGTTGATCACCTTGACGGCGATCCGGCCGCTCTGCGGTTTGTCAAACGGCCGCGACACGTCACTGTGCAGGCTTTCCCACGCCTCCTCGTCGATTTCCGCTTTCAGCGTTGTCTTGAGCGCCTTGTAGGGATCATTCGCGCCCAGGAAGTAGGCGTGGCGCACGAAGAAGCTCTCTTCGTTGTAGTCGGTGTCGATGAACCAGCAGGCGATGCCGTCGGGGCCGGAGGAGCGCACTTCGCCTGATTGGGGGTGAAAGATGTCCACCCCATGAATTTTGACGCGAATCCGGTTGTCGCCCGCCTCCTCGATGTCGATGTCCGGTTCGCCAAAGATGACGAACAGGTTGCCCGCGCCGGTAGTTTTAAGCGTGTCGGCCATGTGCAGGTCGGCGTTCATGCGTGCCTTGAGGACGGGGATGCGGCCCAGCTTTTCAAACTCGGCCGAGTGGGCGTCGTAGTTGAAGGCGCAGGCGATGAGCACATCAAAGCCGGCCTCCCCCGCCTCGCGGGCGGCGGCGGCGAGGTCGGAGCGGGAGACGGTGCCGAATTCGGGGCCGATGAAGATGCCCGCCCGCCGCTCTTTGCCACTCTCCCCTTCCAGGTAGCGCCCTTCGGCGCAGAGGTAGTGGCCCGGCCAGCCGGTCAGCACGGTCAAGGTGAGGCGGTCTTCTTTGTGCGCCTGCTGCACCCCCGCCAATCTGAGGTTCTCCAGAATCGCGGCCGTGAAGTCATATTCGCCGCCGTAGCCGTTCTTCCCATCGGCCACAAACTTGCCGGGCTCTTGCAGCTCGTCGTTTTCGTCCACCACCAGGATGCGGTGCGGGGAGAGGCTTTCCACGGTGAAGGGTCCCGCCACGCGCACCGTTGATCTGTCTTCGTAGGGCCTGTCGTAGAGGAACTCCTGATCCGCCCTGGCCTCAATCGAGGCGTCAATCTCCCTCTGGCGGGCGATGCGCTGTTCCCACCACTGCCGGTGCAGCGCCTGCACCTCGTCCGGCCAGGCGGGGTCAGGGTCGCGCGGAATCTCCCACTCCTCCCACTGTTTCCCCAGGACCGCGTTGAGTTGTTGGCGCAGGGGCTCCAGCGTCTCCTGGTGGCGCTCCCAGATCACATCGATCTCGGCGTTGTTGGCGATGGATTTGAGCGTGATGTGAGGGACGCGCTCGTAGACAAAGCCGTGGCGGATGCTGCCGTAGGTGGGGGCGGTGGAGGGCGCGGTGCGCGTGATCTCCGCTTCTTTCAGTTGCCCCGCGTTCGAGTCGGCCAGCAGGTAGTAGGGGTAGCGGGCCCCCATGATGCGGGCGCGGGCCAGTGCCAGCGCCACCCGCGACGTGTCAATGGTGATCCAGCGCCGCCCCCACTGTTCCGCCACGTAGGCGGTGGTGCCAGAACCGCATGTGGGATCGAGAACGAGGTCGCCGGGGTCGGTGGTCATGAGGGTGCAGCGTGCAATCACTTTGGCGTTTGTTTGAACGACGTAAATCTTTTCATCTGTAAACGCACCCGTTTGGGTGTCGGTCCAAACGTTGCTGAACTTGGAAACAGCAAAGTCGTCCAGAAACCTGACATATTGGATCGAGTTGGGTGTCGGACTTGCAATGCGCTCCGCTCTGAGCAATCGCTGCATACCGACTTCATTTGTTTTCCAATAGCCGCGTCCAGGTCGAAAGCTCTGACCCGAGTAGATTACTGGGAACGCAGATTTCTCTCCGCCACTTTGTGAAGTGAGATTGTCATTGCGATAAATGGCAGCGCCACTTGGAAGCGAAGTCGGTTCTGCGCGCTCCTCAGCAGTCATCGATCGCCGATCAAACGGTGAAAGCTGAACGCGCCGGTAACGGCCTCCCACGTCTTCAGCCAGCCCTTTTGCTTTGAAAAGCTCACGATATTTCAACTTCGTCCTGTCCCGGCAATACCAGACCAAGTAGTTGCACGCGGAATCCAAGAACTGTTCACCAAGGCCTGTTGTTGTCCGGAAGGAAATAAGCGAAACGGCATTGTCCTCGCCAAACACCTCATCCATCACCGCCCTTACCCGGTGCACATTCTCATCCCCAATCTGCACAAAGATCGACCCGCTATCAGCTAACAAATCACGCGCCACCGTCAGCCGGTCGCGCAGGTAGGTCAGGTAGGAGTGAATGCCATCCCGCCAGGTATCCCGGAACGCCTTCACCTGCTCCGGCTCGCGCGTAATGTGGTCGCGGTTGCCGTCCTTCACGTCGCGGCTGGTGGTGGACCATTGAAAGTTGGAGTTGAACTTGATGCCGTAGGGCGGGTCGATGTAGATGCACTGCACCTGGCCGCGCAGCCCCTCGCGCTCGGCCAGACTGGCCATCACCTGCAGGCTGTCGCCCAAAATCATGCGGTTGGTCCAGTTGCCCTCGTGGCGGTAGAAGTCGGTGGCGTCCGCGCCGGCGGGCAGGCCATTAAAGTCGGCAAACAGGTTCAACTGCTGCGGCCGGTCGGCGTTCGTGCGCGCCCGGCTCTGGCGCAGCAGATCATCGATCAGCACCTTGGGGTGGACCTTCTCCTGAATGTAGAGCGGCGGGGCGGGCACCACCAGGTCGGACCAGTCCTGCTCATCCTTCCCGCGCCAGACCAACTGCGGGTCCAGATCCCGGTTGCGCCGTTCATAGGCCACCTGGATCGGGCTTTTCTCCTCGTCCGCCATCACCGGTTCATACTCCGCGGTGGGGATGTTGGGGCGGCGAGCATGGCCATGCTTCAAGGTTTCCACGCTCTTGGGTTGCTTCGGTTTGCGGGCCATCCAATTTCCATCCTTCTCCCAAGCGCATCCCTAATCGTATTCGTGATCGTAATCGTATTCGTAATCGAATTTCGATTACGAATACGATTACGATAGCGATTGCGAATACGATTACGACAGCGATCAGGATTTTACCTGCGCCTGACAAAGTTTCGTCAGCATCGCCACAATCCGAGTGAGCAATTGCTTGCCCTGCGAGTTTTCCTCTGCCGTTATCGCCAAACCAACTTGCAACACATCCTGGATTGCGGCACATTCCAGCGCCGAACCCCGAGCAATCTCAAAAAATCGGCGCCGGTCGGCCGGACTGGTCTTGCCGTTTCCCTCAGCGATGTTCAGGGGGATTGACTGTGACGCGCGCAACAATTGGTCGCGCGCATGGCGATGATTGCCTTGCAACCGCCCGGCAAGCTGATAAACAATGGCGACATACTCCAGCGCAGCACGGTAAACATCGAGTTTCTCGTGCCCAAATGATTCCACTGCACCTCCGCCACTATCGCTATCGTAATCGTAATCGTATTCGTATTCGTAATCGAATCTCGATCACGATCACGAGCACGAGCACGATTACGATTACGATGCCGCTTGTGGTTTTGCTGCAACCAGGCCACGAATCAGTCTGTCAAACTCGGCTTCGATCTCAAAAACGGCCGTCATTTCGGCAAAGGCCCAGCGGCCGTAGGTTCCCAGGTTGTTCACCCCCGGCACCCAGTAGTTGCGGATGGTGTTGGCCTTGGCTTTGGCATCTTCGCCGCGCAGCCCCTTGACCTCCACGATCAGGTTGAGCCAATCGGGCTGCCCGGCTTTCGCGCGCCCATCGTCGATCTGAACGATAAAGTCGGGCAGATATTTGCGCGGGGTTGCGCCATACAAATAGGGCACTTCCAGCCCCAGACCCTGGTTCTTGACGTAGGCGTGCACGCGCGGATGGGCTTCCACCACGCGGCAAAATTCCGCCTCCCACTCGCTGTCACACACCACCCAGTTGAGGTGGCAGCGGCGCGGGTCGGTCTGCCAGCGGGTCACCTTCGAGGTGGTAAAGTTGACGTGCACGCTGGATCCGGTGGGGTTATAGGCATCCAGAATCGCCTTGATGGGGCGTTCGCCGTCTATCGCTTCGGTGATGGCCGCTTTGATGCGCTCGCAGGCCATATCCGCAATCTCCTGGTAGAGCAACTGCGCGGGGTAGGTGCCGCCGGTGCAGCGCAGATAGCCGCCGTCCAGCCACTGCCGCGTGATGCGTTTGAGCTGTCCAAACAGATGCAGCTTCGGCTCTTCCCCCGGGTCGCGGAATTTGGTATAGAGCAGATGCTTCGCCAGGTGAAAGAGAATGGTCGATTGGCGGATCTCCCCCAGGTGTTGCACCGTCAGATCAACGCCCTCGCCAATGATGCCCCGGTTGTGGGTCACCGACGGGCCGACGAGGTAGGGCGTCAACTCCAGCACGGAATCGGCCGTAAAGCGGGCGGTCAGCCGTTCGTTGGGCAGCTCCACGCGATACCCCTCCACCCGTGGAAACCGGATCTCCAACGCGTCGCGGTCCGGCCGGACGGGATGGACGCTCACCGTTTCCCGTGGCGGCTGCGGTTTCACAATCACCGGCCGGGCGGTAAAGTCGAACGGAATGCCGAGGACGTCGGCATATTCCACGTTGAACAGCCCCTCCTCATTGAGGTCGTAGGATTGCCGCCGCAGCGCCCGCCCGACCACCTGCTCGCAGAGCAGTTGGGTGCCAAAGGCGCGCACCCCGAGAATGTGGGTGACGGTCTGGCAATCCCACCCTTCCGAAAGCATCGCCACCGACACGACGCAGCGCACCGATTCGCCCAACCGACCCTCTTTGCCCACAGTGTTCATCACCTCGCGCAGCAAATCCTGGTCGGAAATCGTCTCGCCATCGGCCAGATTGCCGCTGCGCTCCACAATCTCACGGCGGAAGCGCTCGATTTCATCCGCCGCCATCTCGCGAAAATCTTTGTCGAGGGCATCGCCGGACTCAAGCTGCGCGCTGTCGATCAGCAGCGTGCGCGGACGGGCAAGCCGGTTGCCGTGCTCGTCGAAATTGCGAAAGAGCGGCAGACGTCCTTCGTGGTACGCTTCTGTCTCGCCATCCTCGCCCACCCGCTGGAAGCCGCTGATGAAGTCGTAGACCAATTTCGAGATCGAGGTGTTGTTGCACACCACGATAAAGACCGGCGGTACGCGAATCCCGGCTTGCTGCCAGCTTTCAAACGTCTTTTCATAATGGCCATACAGTGCTTCCAGCGCCGTCTGCAGCTCTGCCGGGAGGCTCAGCGGGTCCAAAGTGGCCGCTTTGCGCCGTCCCTTCTTGGGCATTTTGGTGCGGATGTGTTCCCAGAGGTTGCGAAACTTGGGCATCTCGCCACCGGGGATGTTGTCCGCCACCGGCACGCGCGGCAGTTTGACAATGCCACACTCGATGGCATCCATCAGCGAGAAATCGCTGACCGTCCACGGGAAGAGCGTCCCTTCAACGTAGCCCGAGCCGCGCAAAAAGAAGGGGGTGGCCGACAGGTCGTAGATGGTGCGCACCCCCAGCTTGCGCTTTACCATTTCGCTGCCCGAGATCCACAGGCGGGCGGCCTCATTGTTTTTCCTGGCCTCGTCCTTTTCCTCGCCCTTCAGCTCGTCGAGGTCATCGTTTTGGGGGCGCTCGCGGTAGCAGTGATGGGCCTCGTCGTTGAGCACGAGAATGTTTTTCATCCCCATCAGATCAGGCATCACCCGCTGGAGCATCTGCCCTTCCGTCTCGACGGTCTGCAATTCGGGGCCACGCCCCTGGAGCAGCGCCCGTCCGCCGGCTGAGAGGTTCATCCGCTCGCGCAACTTGAAGGCGTGGTAGTTGGTGATCACAATTTTGGCGCGGGCAATATCGCCGAGCATATCGGTGGGCACCAACTCGCGGCCGGCGTAGTAGCTGTCGGGGTCGTTGGGCTGGAGCACGCGCAGGCGGTCGCGGATGGTGATCCCCGGCGTCACAATGAGGAAACCACGCGTAAAGCGGGGACTGTTGGGATGACGGACGGCGTTGACGGTTTGCCAGGCGATGAGCATGGCCATCACGGTGGTCTTGCCCGCCCCCGTGGCCAATTTGAGCGCAATCCGCAGCAGGTCCGGGTTGGCCTGTTCATTCGCGCTCCGAATGTGATCGAGGAACGTTTCACCGCGCCTGCCCAATCTGGGAGCGACTTCGGCCAGCCAGATAGCCGTTTCCACCGCTTCAACCTGGCAGAAAAACGGGCGAAGGCCCTGAAACGGGTGATGCCGCCAGTGATGCAGCAAGCGGGCCGTCTCTGGGGTAACGTGCCAATCCTCTGGGTTGGGCACCTGTCGCCAGCGGTCCACCTGCTGTCGAACGCCGTTAATAAATTCGGTGGGGTTGTAGAGTTGGATGTCGCCCGCCGGACCATCCGCGTTCTCTGTAAATCCGCTCCCGAAGACGAATCCCAACTGCTGGGCCTCCGCGCGTTTGCGTTTCTTGGGCTTAGGAACGGGCGTGACAAAATCGGCCGAACGTCGCCACGCTACAATGCGGTTGGTTGGCTGACCATCCGCATCAAGCTCCCAATGGCGGGATGGATACACGTAGGGGGAGTTTAGGATTGGTTCGTCAAAGAATTGTTCTGTCATGCTACTCGTGTGATCTTGTGAGGATGAGACCTCGGGCCACGTGAGGAATGTCGCGTTCCCGGCGGGTGATGAGTTGGTTTTGGATTGTGGTACTGATTCTTTGCTGGCCTCACTACTTTTGCGCCGGCCGCGAAGGGCATCAGCCGCGCCGTGTAGCGAGGGTGCGGAGCGATTGAGTAGAGCGGCGTCGGCTCATGCGGTTGTTGGATGCACCTCCTTCCCTCCAAACGCCTGCGACATTATGCCTTATCGTCCAGCCCTCGCCACATGCCAAACTTTTCCACGGCAAAATCAAGCGCCTGGTGTACTACGCTTCCAGGCGCAAAACAAATGTCGCAGAATTCGACATGTTGTCCCGCATAACGGTGAAGCGAATCGTCTGATCGCCACTCGCGGCCTGCCAATGGTTCGATGTCACCGGCGGCCGGCAAATCTTCGGCCAGGGTGTGGGCCAGCAAGCGTCCATCAGCCGGCAAGTGGACGCTTGGAGCATCACCCTTGCCATCGAATATCGCCGGACCGCCAAACAAATGTTCATCGGCAGACTCACGAATATCCGCCACTTCCACATCTCCCCAACCATACCCACGCTCGCCGCCCATTTGCAGCCGCTTGAGGGCCGACCGCCAATTCAAAGTGCAGCCCTCTCTTTCAAACACATAGCCGGCCAGAAAGACCGCCTCACCGGTATCCAGCGTATTGGGAGAGATGAACTCGACCTCGTGGAGCGTGCCCTCGGCGGCTGATTGTTGCGGATAAGAGAGGGCCGTCCCCGGGTAGCTGCTGAGAAACCGGCGGCGGAACATGGTCTCGTTCTCCCACGGCCACACCACCCGGTAGTCATCCCCCGATTTCAGCGCCGGGTAGAAGTAGACGAAGGCCAGAGATTGGTGAACCTGTTTGCCAATCTTCCTATATTGGGGGGAGTCGGTCGCTGGGCCACGGCCTTGGGCCGCATCGCGCGTCAGGCGCATGGTCAGCGCGCCCCATAGCGCGCGCCCGGTAACGTAGGAGCGGGTGCGCTGCAAGTTGCCAACTTTGCCGCATCCGATGTGGATTGGAGAGCGCAGTCGCAAGACCACTTGGTAAGCACGCCAGGTCATCGTCTCCTCCCTCAACTGCGCGCTTTGGCTCCGTAACGGGCGTAGATCAGCATCTGCTCCAATGTTTCTTTGGCCAGCAGCAGCCGTTCCAGGTCTACCGTCACCTTGTCGCTGATGTGTGGAAGGACTGCTTCGGCAGTGGTATCAATCTGGCCGTTTTTCGTCGGTCTACCCCAGCCAAAGCCCAGCCCGTCCAGCAGATTGAGCATCTCTTCGACCACCACACCGCCATTTTCTTTCTCTCTGGCCAGCAGGTAGAGGAAGCAGGCATAAACGCCGTTTTCTTGAAGCACGCCCACCGCCTTGGTGACGGTGTTGTCTGCACTACCGGCGGCTTTCTCTATTTCCTTGCCATCCGTTCTTTTATTACCGTTCTTATCTTCGTCAACCAGGCGACGGATGATTGCTTGCGCGTGCTGCGCGGCCAGCCGGTCCAGGTTGGGTTGTGTGTTGCTGTTCATTGCCACACCTCCTCGCCGTACACTTGCTCCAGGGGCTCACCTGCGATAGCCATCCGGCCGAAACCGCGCGTACCCATGCCGCCTACCCCCAGCCATTCAATCATACCCAAACCGGCCGCCACCACATCCAGCGGATCTGTCCAGGGGCCCCCCGGTAATGGCTTAGGCTTGCCATTCTTTGGCCTGGTTTCCCTCACTTCGCCCAGCGGCCAATGTTCTCCTTCACGGCGGTAATCGTCCAGAACGACCTCAACCGTCAAAAAAGTGGCGCGGGGCAGCGCTTCGTAGGTAAAGAGCGCACCTTCTTCGGCTGCACCCCGTTCCGGGTCGATGGCCACCGAGGTGCGCACTTCCAGGTTACTGTTGACGACCTGGCTAAAGAGCGCGTCTTGCACCAGGACCAGGCTGGTTTGCACGGCTTTCCAGCGCGGTTCGTCTTGCCACTTGTCCGGCGCGGCCACAGTCGCCTGGCCGCCGGCCTTGACCATCAGCCAGCCTAAGTTGAGGGCCTCATCTCGCTTCCAGGTCAGGAGAACCGTACCAGTGTCCCATTCGTCCGGGACGTTCTCAACTGAAAAACCAGCCTCTTGCAAGCGCCTCACCGTGCTGACCCACACCGGCCCGGCCATCGAATGCACCGGAAAGAGCAGCACGTGCGCGTCAAAGACATTCACTACGCCGGAAAAGGCCACCATCTTGTCTTCCTGGCCGTTTTCCTGCTTCAGGTAGCCAAAAGCGTAGCACACTGGACAGTCGCTGCTGCCGCAATGGCCTTCGCGTCCGTCTTTGGGCTGTCCTTGCCCGGCGCAGACTGGCCTTTCGTACAACTGAGCCGCATAAGAACGCGCCGCGCCGTGCAGGCTGGTGCCGGGGATCTTTGGTACGCGGGTGCCCGGTTCGCGCACGATGCTGTTGTCCACCCGGCCCAGCCGATAGCCACCGGTGCCGATGTGGACCGGGTCGGTGGTCATCAGCAAATACCGTTGCCGCTTGTAGGTTGCCATAAGTTCGTCTCCTTATTCCTTCAGGATTTTCAAGTGTAGCTCGGCCAGATCTGCCAGTTCGCCGCGCGCGCCGGCCACGACGAGTTTTTCCTGCCATTCTTGGGGGACGCGGCTCCAGGGTTGACCTTGCGGCCATTCAGCCCCGGCCAGGGTGTCGGCCACGAATTGCCGGAGTATCTCATCGGTCGTAGATTCGCCGTCATTATCTTGCCCGTACCACGCCTCGCGGGTGGCCTCAATGGTGCGGATGACCTGATGGCGCTGGGTCTTGGACAGGCGCTTCATGTAGCTCCAGAGAGTCTCCAGGCGGTCCAGGTCTTCCAGATAGAAGGGGCGGGTACGGCGCGGGCGGCGGCCGTTTTCGTCGTAGTGGATCTCGAAGCGCCGGGCGGTCGTGTCGAGGAATTCGAAGTCGAAGGCGGAGGGCCAAACGTAAATCGCTTCGTCAGCGCGCAAATCGGTGGCGTGGACAATCCAGCAATCTTCTGTCCCGTTGTGTCCTGCGGGGCGGGTTATTTTTGCAGCACGCCGGTTTGGCGCATCAGCTTTGCCGTCGTCACCGCCTGTCTCGAGGAAGAAATACGGGTACCAGCGGTCCTCAGTAACGCCATCGCCCATCCTCAACGGAACCTGCCAGGTCACGCGGTGATCCTTTCGCTCCAGTTCGAACAACATCACGTCACTGAAGTGCGCCGCATTTGCCTGGGTCTGCCTGCTTACTGCTTTAACTGTCCACTGTTGTGGCAGTACCTGGCAGTCGAGCATCGCCCGGCCTGCATCTAGCACAGCGCGGATGGGTGTACGGCGGCTGGCATATACGATACCCAGGTGCATCGGCAGTCGGTCACGTACTTTGCCCATCTCGCATTCATATTTATCCTTGATACCACGCAGGATACTGAGCGATTTATCGGCCGGCACGATCACCATGAAGGTACGCGGCTCGGCAAGAATGGGTATTACCACGGCATACTGGTTTTCTTGATATTCCACCTGAGTGATGCAAATGCCTGCAAGCAAATTGGCGTTACCCTGGCCTGCCCGGGCATCTGAATTACGCAAAATGGGTTGTCGGCCATTTTTTACGTACTGTTTGCCCAGGTAATCCTCGACAAAGATGGCCGCCGTAGCGGGATGGCGATATACCGCTACTTCAGCCCCCAACTGACGCGCGATATAGCCCAGGTTATCGGCGCTGATGAGATAGCCGTCATTGCCCCCCTCTGGTGGAACCCAGACCACGCTGAGGTCGGTTGCGCCCAACTCAAGGTCGTAGACGTGGAAGGGCCCCAAGTCGGGCATAGAGTCGAGATGAATTTTCAGGCGACGGCGATCATCGGTCAGTTGCTGCAGGATTGCAGCCTGCACCTCCTGCCAGAAACAGCGCGTCGTCTCCCAGATGCGCCGCAAACGGCTAAACGAAGGCGTCTTGCTCGTGATGGGCTTTCCCGTTGTATTTTCGGGATCATGGGGAGCAATCAATAAAAGCGACTCCACGAGACTGCCGTCGAGCCAGTGGGCCAGGTCGAATTGTCCCACAATCAGCGCCAGGCGTCCGTTGACATCAGCGACCTCATCGGTCCAGATCGTTTTGTCGGGTTGGGAAGTCGCCCATTTTTGCGAGCGGTCCGCTCGCCGCTGTTCGCAAATGTCGCACACATTGCGGTCGGCGGCTTTTTGGCCCGGGCCTTGTGGACGAAGACCGCATACGGTACAGACATCCCTTGCCTCTCCGTTTTGCCAAAACTGCTTGATTTTGTCCGCCTTTGCCGGCGAGACAATTTTCTGCAAGAGAAATCTGCTAATTTCTGGCAGCTCATCGTTTGCAGAATTCGGCCACCCTGGGTCCTGTCCCCACCAGGAGGTCTGTTCTAATTCGAGATGCGGCATTATCTCCCCGCCGAGTTGAAGATTGGGCTTGTTCTTTAATGTGCCTTGTTCAAACGCCTGCAGGATGAGCGTTTGCAGACTTGTCCCGCTACTATCAGTTCTTTTCAGTAAGTCAGATATATCAGGTACGACATAGACGCTGCCGTTTTCGTCCCGGTATACTTCGCTGCCGAGGGGGTAGGTTATTTCTATAAGGCCGCGCACCCTGTTCAGGCTGTCAGAGAGCAATTCCTGCCTTGCAAGCAAGTCTGGGATGCGCGCCACCTTGAGGAGATAGTCCAGTCCATTGACCCGGATGCCCAGTAGGCGCCAGCGCAGATCACGCGCCGCATACGTACTCCCCGTCAACAGCGCACCAGCCAGCGCCGACTTGTAAAGTGCGCCTACCAGCAAACCCCAGCTCCACAAATCCACTTCGTTGATAGGGCGGCGGGTGTCGGCAATTGTCTGAGAGAATAAATCACTTATGGCCTCTCCCAGGTCCTTCCGGTCGACATCGGAATAGCCGGCCAGCTTGTTCCAAGGCAAGTTCCAGAGCTTGCTTGTCAAATCATCTGGTAAGTCTTTCTCAAAGCCGAATGAAGAACTAATCTGAACAATCGGGTAGTTTGGCACACCACCAACGGGTTCCTGCTTGTCAAAGTGGGCTGTATTGTGGCAGCGGGACAGGTATTGCAGGAGTTGGGAGGCGGTTGGATCACTCGCCTTATTCTTCGACTCGTGAAGTAGTTCTTCGATAGTCTCGGTGAGGGCAAGGGCCGATACCGATAAAGAGAATCCTGACAGTGCAGGTACGTTTTTCAGCAAATCAGGACGAGGTGAACCGCCGCCTCGCAATATTTCGTCCGAGCACTTGCGATAATCATGCAGCCACCCAATGGCTTCGGCTAATAAAATCTCGTTGCGGTGCTGAGCTAGAAGGTCGAGTTGACTCATTCGTCACCCCCATCCCGCAACTGGCCCGCCACGCGCCGCGCCAGGTCGCAGAGTTCACTCAGGGAGCGGAATGTATATTCCGCCACCGATGGTTTTTCGGTGGGGGCTGGCTCCAGTTTGGGTTCCGGTTCTTGGGGCGTGGCTTGCGCCAATTTTCGCCCCTCTCGTTCCCACCACCCCTTCGCTTTGTCATAAAGCTGTCTGCCTTTTTTGGCGTACTTCTGCCCCCGGCTCTCGATCAACGCCTGGTACTCCGCTTCGCTTTTCAAGCTGCCGTCCGGCCGGCGCAGGTCGGCGTGCAGGCGAGTGGGTGATTCCAGGTAGCGGGGCAGATCGGGTGGTGGCGGCTCCGGCGGAGCGGCAGCGGAGGTGGCTTCGCCGGCCAATTCAGCCCTCATGGCAAGCGTACCTCCCCCAGCCAGCCGATCCTCGACTGTGCCATACCCGCTGCTGGTTTTAGCCCCAAAGCCGTAGGTGATGAGCATTACTTGAACGCCTTCGGCCAGCACTTCCAGGTCCCGGGCTACTGCGGCGCGTCTGTTTTGCTCGCTTTGCTCAACTGGGTCGAAAGGCACGTACAACAGCAAAAGCGTGGCAGTCCCTTTGGGTACGCACTCCATCAGGATCGGTCCTCGCTCGCCGATGCCGGTTTCGCGACTGTGCGGGTTGATGACCTCTAGCCCAATCTGGTCGAAAAAGGTGGGGTAAAAGTAGAGGCGGCCAGCTTGATGTTCATCGCTGCCGCGCGGGTTACCCAGCAGGCGAATGGCGACCTCATGGTCTCCTTTGTAGCCGAACTGCCATAAGGCCGCTCGCAGCGCACCTTTCCAGCTTGTAGCAGCGACCATTGGTGTCTGAAAAACCTTTTCCTTGCGCAGCGGGTTGTCGAGCAGGTAAAAATCTTGCTCATCCTTGCTGAGATAGGGCTTTTGTAGTTGAAAGGGAATACGAAGCGTAAAACTCAGCGGCGGCAGATAAGTAATGGCCGACGCGTCTGGAGTGAAGTGGAAGGCCTGTGGAATAGTGCTAGCAGTCAAACTCTCCTGCCAGGCGTCGCGGATAGAATTGTCAAGTTCAGAGGTGTGAGCTTCGAACCATAGATATGCCAGATGAGGCTCAATCCTCACCGCTTCTCCAGCGGTCTGTTTCATCTGGTTCTCAGCCTGGTCGCGGGCGTTCCTGTCTCTTTGCTGTTTCGCCTTCTCAAGTGCCTCAGCCGCTTGTTCAAGGGCGTTCAAACTGTCGCTCAAGTCCCTCAGCCGAGAAGCGTAGTAGTCACGCTGCATCATCTTCCTCCTCCAGACCAAGCAAACTCCGTAGAAACGCCTGAGCATTGTTGTTATTGGGCGTGACAGTATCCCTGGACGAGTTCACTTCGCGCCAAATCTGCAAGGCGTAGTTTGTTCTCAGGTAATTGTGAATGGCATTCACCACTGCCTCTCGGTTCCAGTTGCCCGTGTAGACCCCTGCCTCTTCGGGTATCCAACCCCAAACGCGCATCAGGCCGTCGCCGTAGGCTCGCGACACTTTGACCTTGGCTGCTATCCGCCCATCTTTGACCGTGCCCATGATGCAATGGCGTAAATCTCTGTCTTGTGCGAATAATTGGCGCAAGTCGTACTTCAGGTCGAAGGTATCCCGATCAGTGGCGTTGTTCAGTTGAATACGAGCTAGAAAAATGTTTTGCAAGGACGGCAGATCGGGATACTTGCGGCCGCCGGTGGTGGCAACAAGCCAGTCATACAGCGCCCGAATGTCGAAACGACCGTTTACTGGCTCAACCACGCCAAATCCCATCTGCGCCCTTGCGCCAAGGGCCGCCCAATCGGCGATGAACTGGATCAGCCCGGCGATAACATCTGCCGGGAAATCTTGTGCCAGGCTCTGAAGATGGAAGGTGAAGCCCCCAGTCTTAGGTGGATGAGGGAAATACCAAGTCGGTGTGCGAGTGTTTCCTCTAGTGTCTGTGTAGGTTCGGTTAGCCTTGATAGGATGTTGAATCGAGGCATCAGAAATATCGTTTTCTTCTAGCGTCAGCCGAAAACGACGACGCCAGCCCGTGGCGCCAAACACCCGGCACACATCGCACAGGCCGTTGTGTGGCTTGTCTGGCTCGTAGATACAGGACGGGGTAGTCGGATCACACGCCTCCCCGCCCAGCCCGCGCACAATCGCCTCGTACCACCAGCGCAGGCTGCCCAGGATACCCGTTTCATGGATACGGTCCATTTTGCCGGCTGCTGCGCCACCCGTCCACAGGGGGGTCAATGTTTTGATTTCTAACTTCATTTCCACCTCCACGGGATAGGACTCAGGGGAGAACGACTAAGCTCACCGGCGGCAATGGAGCGCAGTGGAATCCCCGTCCGGTGCAGCGCCTTGTTAACCCTTGTACCTCTGTTTGATATACTCTTGTGTCTGACTGGCGCTTAGTTCTGTCGTAGAAGGGCCGGTACGGATATAAAAGCGCTCCATGTTTCCATCTTTTACAAATACGGGTGTTCTGGCTTTGGAGCACTCAATAACCATAACTCTACAACTGTCATAATCTTCAAAGCGCGCATGGATAAACTGCATCATCGTCGGCCCTATGCGGTCTTTTATCAGATTCACAAGATGGAGGCTCATTTTATCTTCATTCTCAAAACCGTCAGCATTAATGCCGAGAGGAGTACCGTCATCGGCAACACCGATCGTTAGAGTGCCACCATTTGTGTTGAGAAATCCCGCGATAGTTTTCAATCCTGCCAATTCAATCTTTGGATCTCTGCTGCCGGTATGCAAGTTCACCCGTAGAGTGGATTTAAATTCAACTTCGCTCGATTCGCCGGTTTCGATGATGTCGTTTATGGAAAGGGACGGAACTGGAGCTATTTCGACCTGTTCAGCCGTAAGTGTTCGATAGCCTTCCAGAATAACCTGGGCAATCAGTTCCCGCCGTTTTTCCAGGAAGCCCTGGTAATTCATCTGTTCCCAATTCTCGGGGAGAGCGTGCCAATGGTACATACGCGCCTGTTCTTTTTTGCTGAAGCGTGATAACAATCCCAGCAGATAAGCGGCAGGAGACTGATCTGAGATCTTGATGTTATCACCCCACTCGACGAGTGCATAGTTGGCGATCTGATTTGTCTCTCGCAAATCGGTAATGCCGAGCGTCCCGAGATAGCCCTTTGGAAAAAGGTGATGCCGCTCTATCGCCCCACGAACCCCTTGTGATACCGGGTCTAGCAGCTCCGAAACCTTTAATTTGGAAAACAGAGCGTATGCGTCGAGCAACACCTGGGCTGCGTTGTAGGCAAACAGCGAAGGGCTTCGGGGCGATGATGTTGCCAGGTCATTCGGCAGTGTAATTTTCCAATAGTCCTCCGTCAACGCCAGATCGCAGGCACGTTCCAATATATTCACGAAACCATCCGCATCTTTCACTTCACGGAAGCGGGCCAGGTCGAATTCCATGCTTGTCTCCGGCGAGCCGGTGAAGCGTCCTGTGAGGCTGGACATGAAAAACCACCGTGCGATAACCCTTCGCAGGCGGAATTCTTCAACGCCGTACTCTGTCCGTCCGAGAAGATAGAGGATGTAAGAAAAAAGCAGGTTGTTCTGTGAACTGATCATCTTGCCGCTGCGGAAACCCGCCAACCGAATACAATTCATGAAGTCATGCCAATACTGAAGATTGACTACCCGTTCCTGGGCTTTTTTGAGCACTTCGAACTGCATAACTCGCCGCTCATCGCTGAATTGTTCCGTTTCCAGGTCCTTCCCCCGCAACAGGGAATAAACATATTTGAGTCGTGCCCGCTTGAATCCAAGTCCCACGCTGACCCGCAGCAGTTGATCAGGGTCGGGTTGAATAAAATGATTGAACGGTGAGGGCTTGCCTCCTGATGGTTTGCGCGCCTCCTGGCAGAAGCGCTCAAGCTGAGTTCGACCGTGATCCCAGAAGACCGACATCAGCGTCAGAATAAAGTCAGCCTGGTTGAGCGGTGTGCCTTTGCTGTTGATGCGCACAAAAACATCGGCCACATCCTCTTCGCTGATATTCGCCGAGAGTTCCAGTGCAGTAAAGGGAAAACTCAAAAGTGACTGGAGTTTTGAAATCGTCCTTTTTATTCGCTTTTCTTCCTCGCTGCTGACTTCGCGTGAACCTCTCAATTCAGAAAGATAACGGTCAACAACCTCGAACAGGTCCGTCTCCTTGCTCCACAATATGGAGATGTCGGGAATGTATGACTTATCTCTACGGGTGGCTGCATCGGCAACTTCAAATTTCTCTAGAAGTGGATTAAAAGCAATATGAATCAGTTCGCTGCCATAGTTTTCGCGGATCACCGGAATCCTGTTTACAACCGCATATAGAGACGTTAACCGTTGCTGGCCGTCCACGATCAACAGGCGCGGAGGTTTTTGTTTGGTATCCGTGCCAATCACACGGGCATCATCGGAAAATCCGTTTTGCCAGAACAGCAAATAACCCACCGGGTAACCCCGATACATGGAGTCGAATAAATCCCGCACTTTGGCGTTTTTCCAGACAAACGGGCGCTGAATGTCGGGCAAACCGATCTCACCCAGTTCGATATACTTGACCAGGGAATGCAGGTCGTAATTGACTTGTTTAAAAACGGTTTCGCTCATGATCTTTCCTTAGGTCAACTTGTTATTCTGCCGACAAGATTCGGCATACGCCCCGTCCTGGCAGATGAGTCCGCCCCCAATCGTCATTATCCCATATCTTTTCAGTTTTCTGGGGCGGTGTGTGGAGGCGCGGTGCAGCCGCACCTCCACACACCGCCCTCCCCCGGCTTTTTGAGAGGATACATAATCCCCCTGCACAGCCGATGATGCCGCTCTGGTCAGTCCATCCGTCGCCACAAGGAGATCAAATCCGGTCCGCACCGCCTCCATTCAGGAAGCTGGCGTTTGGTTGTGCGGCAACGGCCTCGCGCCTCAACCCGCCAAACAAAAAGTGGACAAGCCTCTCCACAACACAGAGGTTGCCCACCGATCCCCGCGTATTCTCTTTGAGTTCCCTACCGCGGCGGGCCGCGCTCCCGCCGCGGCGCGGCAGTGGTGCTTGCAGTGCACGCCGGAGGCGCTGATGCGTCGATCCGGTGCGCCGAATCGAGCGAGGCGTCACGTTCGTGCCGGCATTCTACCACGCTCCGCCACACACATCAATCCGCCCGGCGCCCCAACGCCATTTCTTCAATCAATTCGCGCGCCCGCTTTGGTTTGGATTGAACAGCAGCGTGCGGCGCACGAAGTCGAGCGTCGCAGCCAGCAGCAGGCCCACGCTGAGGTCGTTGCTCCCGCCGACGCGCTCGCGGTGGAGGGGCGTTGCCGCGGCGGTGAGCGGCGCAACAAGTGGAACGGAGCCCCGTGGGCCAAGGGCCTGGCTGACCCACGCCGGACGCGTCCGGGTTGATCTCGAGTGTATCTATCGTCGCTGAACGCTGTTGTGGCATGGTGCAACTCGCGACAGACTCCTCGTCACGCCAGGGAGAGCCCCTCATTCCGCAGGTCCGGGAGTGGGAATTCAACTGCTTCGGCGATTTGGTTTACATCTGAGGTAACTATTCAGCCGGGAAGAGAAGGAGGAGACTTCCGAAGTCTCGACGCAGATTTTGCCACAGAATGTGTTCTGGAGCGACCAGCCCGCTTTCATAGCAAAGGCTTCGCAAAGACTTCGGAAGTCTCGCTGAATGGTTTACATCGGTTGGTTGGCTGGCCATCGGCGTCAAGCTCCCAATGGCGGGATGGATACACGTAGGGGGAGTTGAGGATTGGTTCGTCAAAGAATTGTTCTGTCATGCTACTCGTGCGATCTTGTGGGGATGAGAAATCGGATGCACCCCCTTCCCTCCAACGACCAGGTTCAGCGGCGCAGTGCCGGCCACCGTCGATGCGCCCGGCGTTGCGTCCGTTGGAACGCGTTGTTATACGCCCTTCTGCGGCCGTAGCTTGCACTTCAGAAAGAACTCGATATCGTCTACTGCGGATTCTGCCTGCCCGCGTACATACTCGTCGTCATCGGCCAGCGCTCCGACAACTACAGGCCTGACTAGCTCCAGATCCAGTTGTCTATGGATACGAGCAATGTGGCCGAGGCCGAGGACTGCATTTCCTCTCACAACCGCATCAGAGTGACGGGCAAGACGCAGGCAGATCCCCATGGCCCATACTGGATCATCACTATAGAGCGCCGCAGAGAGCACAGCCACGTGGAGCTGCTCGGCATCATCACGCTCAATGGCAGCTTCGATTCCGGCTTCGGAAAATACGGGTATCTCCTCGTACTCTCATGTTTGGCTCTTCCGTGGCCGTATAACCGCCAGCGTCAGCCGCCCGCCGGAGCACCAGCGGAGGCGGGTCGGCTGCAGCGGGTGTCAGGCGGCTTCTTCGTGCATGGAGAGCCTCTCCAGACGGCCCCACCAAAGAGGTCCATCGCTTAGCTTCCCACCGCCATCAACACCTGCTTTGCTTCCTCCGGCAGTTCCACAGGCACGAACATGGACGCCGGATAGAGATATCCGTCAGGCTCTGATCGATCTTCATCTATGAGGCGAAGCATATTGTGCGACTCCGCTTCTGGATCCGGCAGCCTGCGGTACACTTCCCGATAATCAGGCTGGCCGGATTGCCCTCATTGTTGATGCAGATAACAAATTCACTCATCGCCGGCGGTAGTCAGCCATCGCCTGCAAGAAATCGTTCCAGGTTGGGTCATCCGCGAACATGCCGGCCTTGGCCAGCCAGGGATTGTCCACTTGATGCTCTGGTATATCCACCTCGACTTGCACGAATTGCGTCCGGCTGAACAAGTCACGAATCAGCGCCCGAACGCGCTCCAGGGCTTCTTGCCCGGTCGCCCCGTGCACCACCGAATCCGGCCACAACACAGGACGGGCCACGTAGCCATTTTCTGCTTGTTTGAGCAATATCACATGGAAAGTCAAGGGTTTCACCTCTCTGGATCAGAAATATAATGCAGCCTGACTTGTGAGGCAACCGGGGAAACGATGATGGATTGGTGGATGCTCTGTCTGAAACATCGTGCGCTCTGTCTCCAGGCCGCATAATGGCTTGCGGCTGAGCCGCCGCGCCCTCCTTCAGAACGCCGCGAATGGAAAACGAGCGTTCGAATTGCAGCGTGTTGGCACGGTCGGCTCCAGCCGCTTGTTAGCCAGCATCCCACTTGAGCAGACGCGACCAGGCGATTATTTGTGCTTTCAGGCAGACTGAAGACGACGCGCAAATGAATTCACAAGGACACGTTCGGTTTTGCGTGGTAAATCTACCAGAACAAAGTATTCTGCAGGGTAGAGGTAGTCTTCGCCACTCTCATCAATGATGCGCAGATCTCCATCCTGCGCCGCGTCTTCATCTGGCAACACGCGATAAACCTTGTGCAGCTCCAGAGAGGCTGGATACTTTGAGTTGTCAATGCAGATAGCGAACTTGGGGACAGAATGCTTGTTTGCCTTCATAGCCCTAATCCAGATAACGCTTGCGCTTGATTTCCTTGCGGCCTATGCCATGTGCCTCGTACCAATGCAATTCGGCTCGGCGTATTCGCCCACTGGGGAGACGAATCATCGCAATTCCTTTCAGTTTGCGCCAGCGACCTTGACCGTACTGCTTTCGCAATCGTGCAATCTCTCGGATTGCACTCCCGACGGCAATCGTTTCGATGTCGGTTATCTCACTAATGATTTCAAACGGTTGCATGGAGCGCTTTGAAGAGGTCGTTGTGTCGTTGGAACGCGCTGGCTAACGGGATGGGCAAAGCCGTGCCCACACAGACCGCACCCGCAGTTTACCTCAAAATGCCTCAACCCACCAGAATAAAAAACCTCGCTGGCGGCGCCGGCTTCATGCCCTGGTTCGCTTGCCGTTTGGGCTGCAACGTGACCTTTTTAAGCCGCTTACTCCCCAACTTGCTCCTCCCATTGCCCTCGCGGCCAAAACCACTGTGGCCCTCGAACCACCCTGGCGGCGGACGACCCCGCCTCCCGTCGGCCTGATCGTCCTCATCCGGCCGAGCCCATCGCGTCTACGGCGCCGCACGACAGGGCGCCGCCGTTCGATCGTGCGGCAATGTCCTCGTGTGCCGAGCCACGAAACAAAAAGCGGACAAGCCTCTCCACAACACAGAGGTTGCCCACCGATCCCCGCGTATTCTCTTTGAGTTCCCCACCGCGGCGGGCCGCGCTCCCGCCGGGGCGTGGCAGTGGTGCTTGCAGTGCACGCCGGAGGCTCTGATGCGTCGATCCGGGGCGTCGAATCGGACGCTGCTTCACGTTTGCGCCGACACTCTACCACATTCTCTCACAAGCATCAATCCGCCCGGCTTCCCAACGCCGTTTCTTCAATCAACTCGCGCGCTCGCCCTGGTGTGGAGCCACCCGCAGCGCGCAGCGCCCGCAGTCGAGGGTGGCGGCGAGGAGCAGACCCATGCTGCGGTCGTTGCTGCCGCCAAGGCGCTCGCAGTGGGGGGTGTGGCCGCCGCGGTGACGAGAGCCACGGAAGGTCTCACCGGGAGTGGCGTCGTCGCAGTCGACGGTGGCGGGCATGCTGCGGATGGCGCGCACCAGCGGCACCGTGCGGGGCCAGCGACCGGGCATGGCCGACCCCGGGCCGTCTGGCGTCGGCTTGGGCAAGCAGCGGCGGATCGGCTCGTCCCAGGGCTTGAAGAGCCGGTCCAGCGCCGCGGACTTCGAAGGCCTTCCTCTTTGCTCTCCTTCCGCCCGCCCTGCCAGCCGATTGTGTGTCAAGGCCGGATCAGGACGCGGATCCCCGCGCCGGCTCTTCCCCCCGACGTTCTTCCAATAACGCGTAAAAGGGACTTGCTTCCACCAGCTTTCTCACGTAGGCCAGGCGTTCCTGGGGCGTCATACCCTCCATCTCTGCGGCGATCTGTTCTTGTATGCGCCGCTTCAGATCCATACTGTCCAGGTTCAATTCGTTAGTCAACTCCACTCTGTTCATTCTCTCGATCCTCTAGTATGCGAACGACGTCTGCCGGGGTCAGGACCACCATCAGGCCGTATCCGTTCGCCACGTTCACACCGTTAAAGCCGCGCACTTTGGTGGGATGCACGAGATGGCGAAAATTCCAGGACGCGATCACATCAGCACGCGCCAGAGTCGCCTGCGCCACATGCAGTGCATCGTCGGCAAATTTCGTCGTCACGACGCCTGCTGTCAGGTATGCCTCCTGCAATTCAACCGCCTCCTGGGTTGCTTCCAGCACTTCCGCACCGCCCTGAATCGTCTGGGCCAGTAGCACCTGCACCGGCTGCGGGGCGCGTGCAATCTCGGCAATCAGGATGTCCGATAGAAGCGCTTGTGCTTGGCCCTGCTGGATCGCCGCAAACAGCGCCTGTGACGGCTGCGAAAACTCTCGGTCAAAGCACCCACCAAAGACCGAGGTGTCCACATACACACGTAGCGGTTTCATTGTCAGACCCCCGCCTCAATCACCGTGGTTGTATCCACGCCGAAGACGTCGATGACCCTGACATCAGATCGGCTCTTCCCAGGATGTGAACCAGCATGAAGTGCTCGCAGTGTTCCAAAATTCGACCCCGTTTTGCGGTGTGATCTGCAAGCGATGACCCTGGTGCCGCAAGGTCTGGACGGCGGTGCGGATCACCAGATGCAGGGGGTGTGTGCGGTCCGCGAACCGCAAGAGGACATTGGTGTCCACGACGTACACCACCGTCAGGGGTGGTCCTCGTAGATGCCGGCCCGACTCACCGCAGCATCAGAAAGCGGTTGGCTCTCCGGCGGGAGGTTGGCCGCCACCTCGTTGATCAATTGAGCCGCGACCGTGTCCCACTCCTCATCCGCCACGGGCGCAGGAACTTGCTGCATCAATTCTTTGACGGTCGGGATGAGTGCCTCGGCTAAGAGTTGGCGGACTTGTGCCGTGTCGTGACGATAGAGGCTGCGCCGAAGTTCGGCCTCCATCTCCGGGGTCAGATCGAGCGTCACCGTCAGCGTCATGTGGCCCTCCTTCGTTAAGGAAGATGGTATGCTTTCCTCCCCTCGCCGTCAAAGAGCCCTCGAGTCTGCTGAGGAAGCTGCCATTCCGTCGTGGGCCAATTCCTCGCGTCCGGACCTACCAAACAAAAAGTGGACAAACCCCTCCACAATACAGAGGTTGCCCACCGATCCCCGCGTATTCTCTTTGAGGTCCCCACGGCAGCGGGCAGGGGTGCCTGACAGTGCACGTTGGAGGCCCGGATGCGTCGATCCGTTGCGTCGAATTGGACGGCGCGTCACGTTCGCGGCGTCACTCTACCACGCTACGCCGCAAACATCAATCCGCCCGGCGCCCCAACGCCGTTTCTTCAATCAACTCGCGCGTTCGCGCTGGTCTGGATCCAAGCGAAGCCTTGCGCCGCACGCAGTCGAGGGTGGCAGTGAGGCAGGCCACGCTGCGGTCGTTGCTCCCGCTGGCGCGCTCGTAGTGGAGGGGCAAGGTGAACTGGGTCTCGAAGCTGCCGGCGGGCAGGTCGCTCTGGTCGTGGAGTTGGCGCGCGTAGGCTACCCACTCGTCGATCAACACGAGGCACGGGAAGCGGCGGATGGTCTCGTGGCTTAGCCCACCGGACCGGCCAGCGGCCTGCACCTCGTGCTCGACGAAGGGGATCAGCCCCGGCTCAGAGTAGTTCGAGCGCCTGGCCGACGCGTTCCTGATTGGTGATAGCCATGCCACTGGCTCCCTATCCCAAATGGACGATGTCCACGTCGCCCCAATGCTGTTTGAGGTACTCCGCGACGAGCCGGCGGTGGCAGTGGTGCGGCTTATCCTCGCTGCACAGCAGACAACCATTCTCGATCATCTCTGGAAGTATAGTCTCCTCAATGCGCCGTTGTGTCATGAGCTCGAGGAATTCTGTCTCGTACGTCTTCCAGTCGCCACGCTTTTTCTTGTACTCGTCCAACATCTCCTGAGTCGGTGCCAGTTCGGGTAGATGGACATATTCCATCCCACAGATCTCCTTCAGGAAGTAGGCGAGATCATCTTTCTTCGCAAATCCAGCGAGTTGCGAGACGTTGTTCAGCCGGACATCTACGACACGTTGGGCGCCCGATCTGCGCAACAGCTCGAAAAAGCGGTGGGCGGACTTCTTGGTGAATCCGATCGTGTACACTTTCATGGCATTTCCCTTGGTGCTTCAATTGGCAGCTTCTCGTCGACGTATGCCACTCGTTTCTCCTGCCGAGTCAGAGCCTCCGCGATCAATTCATCCCTCGTGAAAAACAGGTCTTGATGTGGCAGCCCGACGACGTCGAGCAATCTTTCCATCGTGGCCTCGTGTGATTCCAGACGACCGTCTGGCAGGATGTGCTCCACTACGACTCCGCGCTCTGTCAAGGCACGAGCCACCAGAAGGGTACGGTGACACTCTAGAGGTTCCTTCTCGGCACACATTAAGGCGACGCGGTAGTCGTTCGCGCCACGGATGACACGTTCGATGCCACTGCAGAACAAGTCCGTGCGTGCCAGACGCATGTATTGAACGCGCCCGTTGTCGTAGCACGATGGATCATCCGATCGCCCGCCGAGCTCGCGGCCCAGGAACACGTACCTGATGCCGTATGTCTTCAAGCTTTTCTCAAGTGCTTTCCGATTGAACTGGGGATTGAAGCGGCTGAAAGGCACCGATCGCACGTCGGCCAGTGCGGTCACGCCGTGCTGCTGCAACAGTGCCACGAATGTCTCCAGGGGGTGCGTAGAGTGCCCGATGGTGAGTACAGGATGTGTCGAGGCGTTCATAGTCTTGTTTCCCCGTCAGGTTGGATGATGGCGGCGATGAGCTTGTAGCAGGCATCGTTGTAGGGCTCGCTCAGGCTAATCGTCAGGAAGCTCTCGCCGATCTCGTAGTCCCCGTCCGGCCGCCTCAGATAGGCGCGCTCCCAAGTGGGGTCGGTCACCCAGAGCCGGTACTCGATCCCGTCATGCCAGAACTGCCCCTGCACGCGGCGCCTGGGGGTGCCAAAGGCTTCACCGGACGTGAACACGGGTAGCATCAGGTGATCTACCTGCACGAGTCGCAACGAGCTTGTCAGCCGGGCAGCCAGGGCAAGCGGGATTTTGTCGTTGCACCCGTTATAGGTGCTGTAGCCATTGACCCAGAGCCGCGCGAAGGAATCGGCGAGGTCAGGCAGATGGCTCCAGGTCGCTCGGCCAACCTTCACCCAGTAGTGGCCAGGGTCCAGCAACCAGTTCTCCTGCTGATAGTTCCTCGGACGCGGATCAAGGAGCGGCACGGCGATGATGTCGAGCACGCGCACGATACCGCCGTCCTGGTACCGGCATTCGTGCTCCGAGACTTCTTCGTGCTCCCGGTCGCTCACCGGTCGAATCCAACCGGGGGGACGGTGTCTCGATAGTTCTTTGCCGGCGACGCAGCGGCCGCTGCGCTTGCGTGAGTTGGCGAGGCATACGATGCGTTTGATGATAGCCATGATTGTCTCCTCGGTCTACTCGAACAGTGCCGCCTGCTCGGCGCGCGGCGTGCCGCGCTCACGGGCGAGGCGGGCGATCTCGGGCCGGTTCTGGATGAGGCTGTTGTAGGCCAGTGTCTCCGCCACGCGCTTCTTGCGCGCAGACGGTCTAAAGACGGTAGGCCAACTCGCGAGCGATGTCGCCTCTGGCGACGAGGTCGGCCGCCGCGCTTTCGCCGTCGCCCTCCAGCAGGCGGGTAGTGGATGATCTCCGGCTCGACTTCAAGAGGCCGGCCGGCTCGAGGCCGGCCACGCTGGTGTTCCTGGCCTTGTTGAGCGTCTCGGCCACGCCGAAAGGGCCGGCGTTAAAACTGACCTGCTCGAACCACGCCAGCGTCCAGCGGCTATCGGCGTCGAAGTCGCCCTCCTGCTCGATGAGTGCCTCGTCGAGGATCTGGTTGATGAGCGCGAGCGCCTCGCGCATGCTCATCGGGGTGCCCTGGGTGTCGAGCACGCTGGCGGAGTGGGTGACGACCGCCATGCCCGGGCCGAGGGCCACCTGCGCCAGGTCCACCGGCGTGCTGTCTGGGAGCGCGATCGAGACGGTTGTGGCTTGCGGGCGGGACGCCCGCGCTCCCGGGGTCTTGCGGGCGGGACGCCCGCGCTCCCGGGGTCTTGCGGGCGGGACGCCCGCGCTCCCAGGATTACCGGCTCGGGGTAGGCCTCCTTGCCCTTGTTGGTGGGAAGCATGAAGGTCGAGACGAGCGGCACGTCTACGTTCGCGAGGGCGGGGGTGGGGCTCTTGACGGTGTGCGCCTGGAGCCGGGTGATCACGGTGAGCTTGTGGCCCACGTACTTTTTCAGGTCCGGCCGCTGCTTCGCCATCTCGGCGGTGACCTCAATCGTCGGGTAGAGATGCCCGATGCGCTTCACAAGCCTGGGAGCGCGGGCGTCCCGCCCGCATCTTTCCGCGCCGCGGCGCTGGAGAACCGCCAGTCCTCTGCACGGTGCACGAGTCCGGCCTTCACGGGATTATTCTCAATGTAGGCGATGGCGGCCGCGAGGTGGTCCTCATCGCGAATGAACCGGTCGTAGTAGTCGGCCATCCAGAAGTCGCCGGCACGTCCGAGCAGCTTGTTCGCCGCCTTCGCGGTGAACGACTTCCAGGAATGGATGACATCGCCAAGCGGGTATCCAGCAAACGTCTCGATCAGCATGTGCACGTGATTGGGCATCACACACCAGGCGATCAGCCGATAACGCTCAGCATCAAAGTACAGGAGCGCATCCTCAACCAGGTGACCGACGTCTTCTCGGGCCAAGCAACACTGGCCATGACCGGCATCTTCGTAGCGTGCGATGCGGATACGAAGCTCCACAGCACGTGAATCGTCGGCCGGGAGTGGATCGAGCCAGCTGAGTTCTTGCTTCCATTGTTCGGTAACATGGTGCGGGAGAGCATCATGGAGGCGGAAGGTGATGCTTTGGATCACGCCGGGTCGATCACAGTGTGGGAGGTAACCGCGGCTGTGCCAGCCTTTGGGCGGGCGGGACGCCCGCGCTCCCAGGTATTGTGTGCGTGCCTCAGGGTTCACCAGCGGCTTCCCGGCGAACTTCGGCGGTGGCTCGATGATCGCCTTGCAGATGAGGACCGCGACCGGATTGAGATCGCTGGCGTAGGCCTCGAGCCCGATTGCCTTACGTATTGGCCGGCTGTCAATGGGTTGTTCGGCTCCGTCATGGATGGTTCGTACCTTACGAGATCGGCTTTGACGGTTCATGTTAAAGGTCGAGTTTCGTATGGTGGAAGCCGCGCTGTCATGTTAAACGTAGACTTTATTTGCCAATGAAGAGTTACAATTACGGAATGGTTCTGGCCAACTCCTTGCACGGGTGCCAATTGCAGAACTTTTCTGTCCATCCTTTCTGTGTGGGTGCCGACGATGGAAGATTCCCCTCTCGAAGAATGAGCCCAAGAATCAGGCATCCCGCCCGCCATAAAAAAAGCGGACAAGCCTCTCCACAACACAGAGGTTGTCCACCTATCCCCGCGTATTCTGTTGAGTGAGCGTCCGCGGCGGGCCGCGCTCCCGCTGCGGCGTGGCAGTGGTGGCTGACAGTTCACGTCGGAGGCCCGAATGCGTCGATCCGGAGCGCCGAACCGGGCGACGCGTCACGTGCGTGGCGCCACGCTACCACACTGCGCCGCAAACATCAATTCGCCCTGCCCCAACGCCATTTCTTCAATCAACTCGCGCTCGCCCCGGTTTGGATTCAACGGCAGCACCCGACGCATGCAGTCGAGGGTGGCGGCGAGGCGCAGGGCACGCTGCGGTCGTTGCCCCTGCCAATGCGCTCGCGGTGGAGGGGCGGTGTCTGGGAGGTGGGCGGCGCCATGCAGGTCCCGATGCAAGGGTGGCGCGGACAACCACCGGCCTGGTGACCGCATGAGAGGGCGCGCCACCGCAACAGCGGTGGCGCGCCCTCGCTCGTTGTGCGGGCGCTCATCGAACGCCCGGGTGGTGCCGCGGCTACGGCTGCGTCACGATCGGGAGGTAGACGCGGTGGCCGACGAAGACCTGCACCGAGGCGCTCGCTGTCTGGCCGTTGCTGTCGGTCGCGGTGAGCGTGATAGTGTGCTCGCCGCTCTCCAGCGTGTTGAGCGCCACGGATGGGCCGGTACCCAGGCTGCCCTGGCGATCGCTCGACCAGTGCAGGGCTTCGTCGGGCAGGCCGCCATCCTCGAGGTCGGTGGCGATTCCCTGGAGCACCAGCAGCTCACCGGGGGTGACCACCTGGCCGGTCACCGGGCTGGTGATGATGGCCTCGGGTGCTTTGTTGGGTACGCTGATGGCCGCGTCGGTCTCGTCGTAGCCGGTGTTGACCCCGTCGGTGGCGACGACGCGGAAGCGCACATCGCTGCCGCCGGCCAGGGAGTCGACGTTGACCTCGAACGACTGGCTGGTGAGCCCGGTCGCCAGGATCACCCAGCTCGCCCCCGCGTCGTGGCTGTAGAAGAGCGAGTAGCTCAGCGAATCGCCGTCGGGATCGCTCCCGGTCCAGGCGAGGGTCTGGGTGGAGCCGGATGGCCAGCTCTGGGGGCCGGTGGGACTGGTGATGGTCACCGTGGGAGCCCCCGCGCTGACCGCGCGCTCGTCGAGCACCTGGTTGCCCTGGAGCAGGACGATGGAGGTGGTGCCAGCCTCCCACGGCATGATGAAGGAGACACCCATCTCCGGCCGCGGGCTGGGGTCGCCCGGCTCGTCTCCGCCGTGGCCATCGTACTCGCTCTCGAAGCTGACGGCGAAGGTCTCGCGGCGCAGAACCGTCGCGCCGTCGCGCAGCTCAACGGCATAGTCGCCGCTGGGCAGGGCGTAGGCCAGGCCGCCGTCGATCTTGTACAGCTCGCCTAACTCACCCAACTTGCCGCCCCCTTCGTTCGGGACGTCGGGGTTGTAGATGGTGGCGTGGACCACGAGGGACTCGGTGCTTGCGGTGGTGAGGAAGACATTGGTGCGCGGCTCAGCCGCGGCACTCGCCGCGCTCACCGCCAGCGGTGCGTAGTTGTTGAACATCTTGTTCCAGGTGAAGGGCGAGATCCAGCCTTGCTTCGAACCGCCTGCCGGGCAGTAGCTCATCAGGTCGTGGGTGCTGGCGGGGTCGTAGATCTTGCCGGTGATCGGGTTGAAACCGAACTCCTGGATGCTGGACGAGCTGTAGGGGAAGTCGGAGTTGCTGTCGCTCGACCCGCACGAGTCTGCGGTGTTGGTGTGGTAGACGTTGTAGTCGTGGACCAACTCGTGGCCGAAGATCAGCGCCCCGGCGGCGGGGTTGTCGGTGCTGGTGCCTGGCGCATCGGTGCCGATGCCCACGACCCCGAGGCCGCCCGCGTGCGGGTAGACCGGCATGTCGGCATGGCCGCCGCTGTAGCCGGCGTTCGGTGCCCAGCCGTAGACGTGATCCGCGCCGGTGAAGGCACCGCTGAACAGCCAACCAAAGGCATTTTGCAGGATCCACATGAAGTTCAACGTCTTGATCAAGTCGTGCTGGCCGTTCGAGTTGAGGGTCGTCGTCCAGTCGAGGTAGCCACTCTTGACCGAGTAGTTGATCCCGTTGTTGCGGATGGGCAGCACCTGCTCGAGCCAGTCGGCGCCGCCGCCGTTCACTGCCCACCCGCCGGCATACTGCGTGCCTGTGTAGCCCGAGGGGTGGTAGCGGAGGCGCTGTCCGACGATCTTGAGCGTGTCCCGCTTGCGGAAGTTAAGAGCGATCGTGCCACTGGCGGGGTAGCGGTTGTTCGACTCGTTGGTCTCGGAGATCGTGTGATCCGGGTCCACCTCGGCGTAGAAGCTGACCGGGACGTCGTTCGAGAAATTGACGTTGAAGTAGACTTTGGCATCGTTGTTGGTCGCCTGGTTGAGGGTCTTGGTTGCCTTGCCGGTGGCGTTGGCAATGTACTCGACGCCATCGGCGAAGATGTGCAGGCGGACCGGCACGTTGTTGAGGCTCGAGAGGATGCCGCTGTATTTCAGGTAGATGCGGGCGGTGGTGTCCTTCTTTGCCACCACGGGCAGCGAGTTGTCCGCGCAGCCGGCGAGCCCCTTGCTGGTGTCAAAACACTGGACGCCCTGGGTGATCTCGATGCCGAAGATCGAGAGGTCGGGCTGGAACAGCCCCGG
The DNA here is from genome assembly GCA_027493995.1 of Ardenticatenaceae bacterium. Classification (GTDB taxonomy): domain Bacteria; phylum Chloroflexota; class Anaerolineae; order Ardenticatenales; family Ardenticatenaceae; genus DOUV01. The sequence goes on from JAOSJS010000001.1 coordinate 5,741,973, forward strand.
AAAGATCACCGGCTTCACCGGGATGTAGGGCAGCGCGATAATCGGCGGTGTCGGCGTGGCCGTCGGCCCGGGCGTCGGTGTGTGCGTTGGGATCGGGGTCCACGTGGGCACCGGTGTCCGCGTAGGCGTCCCCTCGTGCGAGGTCCCGCGCATCAAGTAGTCTTCAGTCTCGCCGTACTTCCAACCGCTCGCCGGGCCGCTTCCGTCCGGGGACGTGGCGGGTGATTCGCTGATCGTGATGCGCAGCCAGAGCGGTTTGCTCGGATCAGGGTTGTAGGAGACAAAGGCCGGGGTGGTGAAGGCGTAGGTGCCGGGGCCGGGCAGGGCGATCACCTGGTTTTGAACCGCCCACTCAGGGGCTGAGGCGGCGGTGCTCCCCGGGTAGCACTTCGGCACCTCGCTCCACCATCCGTTCCGGGTCCAGTCGGACCAGAGGTTCACGTAGACTTCCTTGGGCGCCCCCGGGTAGACCGTCACCGTGTACTGCAACTTGATCGGCTGGCAGTGGCCGAAGAACCCCGGCAGCGCGAGGCCGTCGTCGGCGCCGTCGAGGTTGGCGGCGTTGGCCGGCGGCCGGAGGTTGTTGACGCCGTCGGCATCGCCACCGGCATCAGCCTCGGTCTCGGCGGTAATGTTTTTTCCAAGGTGGAAAAGCAACGGGTCGTTGCGGTGCAGCGGGCCGTACGGGGGCGACCCGGCGCCAAAAACGCTGGGGAAGCGGGCCGGGACGGCGGGGTAGGCGGTCATCACGACACCGAAAGAGTTGGTGCTGTCGGGGGCGTCGCCCAGGTCGGGGACCGGCCGCTGGGTTTGCGGGGTGACGGTGGCGGTTGGCGTGTTCGTCGGCCGCGGGGTGTTCGTTGCGGTCGGAGTGGGTGTGTTCCGCGTCACGTACTCGATGTGCAAACGTGGCGGGACTTGCCCATTCAGGGCGCCGAAGACTCGCAGGCCCAGTGTGTCGCCGTCGCCCCGCAGCAGAATCCCGTAGTTCTTGATCTCACCGACAGCCCAGAGCTGGACCGTGTGGGTCACATCCCAGGTTTTCGCACCGTTGGTGAGATCGAGCGTGGATGGGGGATCACCCACATTGGAGGCCGATGGCTTGCCCCCCCAGGAGACCGTCATCTCATCCCAGGGACCGAAAATGGCGTCGGGCCAGATGTTGTAGCGTTCGGCACCGGCCGCCTTGATCTGGTATAGCTCCAGGGTGGCCTTCGTGATCGTTGCGTCCGACGGCAGTCCCGAGAGGTCGAACGCGACCAGTGTCTGGCGCTGGTAGGCGGCCCTCTGATCGGAGGTGCGCCCGACGTGGAGCTCGGGGTCGCTGCCGTGGGTGGCCGTCGGGGCCGCCTGGTCAACCCAACTATCCTGTTTGGCGACGAGGGTCAGCGTGGACGCCGGCGCCGCCGGGGCCGCCGCATTGGCCGGAGCCGGCTGCCAGGCGCCCGGCCAAGCGGACGCCATCAGCGCAACGAGCAGCGCGACGGATGCTAGCAGCGCGGGTAGGCGGGATAAGGACATCGCAGAACCTCCTTGAGTGTGGAACTTTTTGAACCGGGCCGCCAGCGGCTGAAGTGCCCGGGGTGAGGGTCACTCAGCCGATTGAACGACGGCGAGCCCGGCATTGGGGCAAGAGTGGCAAAACCTGGGGGTGGAGTGCGGGTCCCTCCCCCGACCCCCCACCATGCGGAGGGGCGTCGCCACGGAGATATACCAGCAAAGAGAGCGGCCAATACTCCTCATAGTGACAGGACTTACGCAGTAGGTTGAATTGCGGACGGAGTATCGGTTCGTAGTGCGCGCTGAAGCGCGCTTCAGCGCGCACTACAAGCCAAATGCCGCTTCTTTGAGCCGTTCTGCCTCGCACCGCGTACGTCCTGTTAGTGATGTCCGCGAACGCCGGCGGGGGAGACGCCCCACCGGGGCGTCTCTACCGGAGGACGGGCAGGAAGACGTGACAGACCGGGAGGGCCTCGCCCCAGGTCTGGGGCTGGTCGAAGAACCGGCTGTTGGGCCAGCCGTAGTCATTGCCGACAGCGGTGACCCAGTGGTGGTAGACGGCCAGCCCCACCGGTTGGCGGCACGAGCCGCCGATGAGGGCCAACGGGATTACAAATTCCGCCTCGTCGGAATTGCCGAACCTGGCCTTCGCCGACCACCCTCGAAGCGGATAACTGACGTAGCCATTGGGGACCCCGCTTCCGCGATAGCTGTTTGTCTTCCCGTCCATGATGTTGACCCGGAAGGCGAGGTCGTCCTCCTCAGCCACAGGCTCCCGATCGCCCTGAGTGTCCACATAGACGCTGACGAACCGGCTGGCGAAGCTGCCGGCCGCCCCGCGCATGCAGATGTAGAGTGAGGTGCTGTCCTGCTTGATGTACACGGTGCCCGTCACCTTGAACGCGTCGTCGAACGGGAGGGCCAGGGCGTCGCGGTACTCGGAGGAGGAATCGCAGCTACCGTCTAGCTTCACGGGAATCGTTGCCCGCGGGATCGTTACCTGAGGCGGTGGCAGGCGCCTGACCGAGACGGAGACCTCGTCGCTGACCGCGCCGGCGTGGTCGAGATCACCCTGCCAGATCGTGCGGACCTTCCACACACCCGTGACGGAGGGGGAGAACGTGTCCTGGTACTTGCCGGTGCTGTCCGTGCTGGCCAGCCTGGTCGTGGTGTTGCCGGATGGATCGGTGTAATCGACCACAACATTCGTCTGGTGGGCCGGGTCGAGCACGCCGGTCGCCTTGATCTTGCCGGCCGCATCCACGCTGACGCTGAGCGAGAGGTTGGTCTGCAGGACCGTCTGAGCGGCCAGGACGACCCCCGCGACGACGTGCGTGGCCTCGTGGGTACGGCTGTACGACCAGCCTGGCGGAATCGCCTGATTGGTCATCGTGACCAGGGTGCGGGCGTCCACTTTGAGCAGGTAAGTCTGCCCGATCGGGCTCCCCCGCGGCACGACGATCTTGACGGGGACCCGGCGTACCTCGTCGGGATTCAGGGTCAAGGACGGCAGGCCATCGGCCACCGAATAGCTCCAGCCGGGGGGCAATTCGGATTCGATGTTCAAGAAGAAGGTGCGGGGCCCGAACGGAGGCTGGTTTCGACTGAAGGGGTTGCGGAGGAAGAAGTCCCGCTCGGGGAGCGTGTAGATGCCGCTCACGCGATCGCGCACGGCCTCGAAGTTGTCGAAATTCTCCTGCTCCCCGTCCCCGTCCTGGTTGCTGGTCACGATTTCGCCTGAGACGGGATCGATCACCACCTGGACACAGCTATGGAAGTTGAAGTGTCCCGCAGCGATTTGCTCCGGCGTCAGCGAGACGGCCGGTGTCCACTCGACGTAGACGTCGGTGCTGGCGCCGGGCGCCAGCGATGCCAGGGCGGGGAAGTCGGCGGCGGTCGCGACCCCAACCTCCGTCCAGCCGGTGGAACTGCTGATGCCGACGCCGAGCGGGTTGGTGACCCGGAAATGAACCCGCACGTCGTTGGCGGGCAGGTCGCCGGCGTTCCGCACGTGGGCGTAGATGCGGTTGCGGTGGTTGGCGCACGGGTCGTCGCCGTTGCCGATGACGGTCCCATCGCCGCGCCGGCCGTAGCGCAGACCGCTCGGGCCGACGTCGCTCTCATACCCGTTGCAGGAGCTGTCTACCCAGATGTCGATGGTCTCCCAGGTATTCATGGGTGGCGTCAACCAGGGGACCACGAAGAGATCGGGGTGGCCGGGAGGGACGCCGCGCGTCACGGTGACGGAGAACCCATCGCCGACGGCAGCGTCTACCCGGACCTGGATCGCGTTCGCCGCGTCGTTGAAGGTGTTGCCCACGTGCCACAACGGGTACGGCCAGCAGTAGGCCGGGACGTCGGCCGCGGTTCTCGGGAGCCCCCCGCCCGGGCGACTCAAGCAGTTGGCCGCCCGCGGATCATAGGTTGGACTGCTGGGGTTGCCGTCGCGGACACAGCCCCCCGCGACCGTCGTGTCGCAGGAGTCGACGTTGCGCACCGGCGGGTCCCGCGTTTCCTCGATCTCGCGGATGTGCACCCCCTCATCCCAGATGCCCGGGCCGATGTTCAGCGAGTCGGCGCGAAGCCGCCGCCGGACTTCGACCAGGTAGTACTTCCCGGGTGCGATGGGGATCTTGATGCCCTGGGCGGCCGTCGTGTCGGATGGGAGGTGCTCCAGGGGCGAGAGCACCACCGTCATCCCACCCGTCCCCGACGATGGCGCCGGCACCGTGACCACCTTCCCGGAGGGCAGCCAACCGGCGAAGACCTTCTTGTCGCCGGCCATCACCGGGGGGCCCGACAGCCCGTAGACCCCCTCGTCGCAGGGGTAGCAACTATCCATGAGGTCGTAGCCGCTGGCGTACCCCGACGGGTGGCCATTCCAGTTGCCGCCGAGCGTCACCCCATCGATGAGCTGAAGTTGGTGCCCGATCTCGTGGGCCCAACCGTTCCACCAGACGCCCGAGGCTCCCGGTGGATTGAGGGAGGTATCGCCGGCGGGGGTGCCGCACTCAAAATCGTACGAGCGCTGGAAGGTCCCGCTCACGCCGGGTCGCGAGATCGCGATCGCCCCGTTGGTCCAGTCGCCGGCGCACCAGGGGTTGAGGACGATGATGCCGTTGATGCCCGTGAAGCTGAGACCGCCGGCCGCGGCCGCCTGGGCCGCGTCTTGGATCAGGGGCGGGGGGCAGGGAACGCGGCTCTCGGTGCCATCGGTCGCGCAGGGATTCCAGTAGAACGCTCGGGTCTGGCTGAGAGCCACCTCGACCACGCTGACCTGCACGTCGAGGTTGCCGCGCGAGAGCCAGGTGAAATAGTCGTGGATCTCCGTCCCGGCAGCCGTGAGCTGAGACAGCGTGTACGGGGTGCTGGTGGTGTCGCTGTACTTGACCCGGATGATGGCCAGGCTATAGGTCCCGGTCCTGGCCTGGGCCGGCGGGCTCGACTTCACGAGGAGCCCCGAGAGCAGAACGAGCAGGAACAAGATCAGTTTGCGAAGGATTCTCCAGGAAGGTTGCAAGTCCATGAGTCCTCTCCTCTGGTGGGGTCCCGGCTGCACAGCCGCATGCGGTGTGGGCTGCGGGAGTCCCAGAGTTTCAATCATCTCAACTGCTCCCGGCGGATCTGGGGGCCAGGGCTGGTCGATGTGGGCGATTCTTTCTTCTGGAAATCCTCGAGCAATCACGATAGCGGGTCGAGCAGGGTGGTTGAGAGCAGTGCGCTCGCCCACCCCGCTCGGCCTTGCGTGATGGGGTGTACCGGTTAGATCATCGGTCACGTCGTCGTGGCGCGGGTGGGACCATAGTTCGGAGGAACCGTGTGAGCGGTCCGAAGCGCGCTGGAGGGGCGCACGGCCGTGCGCCCCTACGAACCTGCAAGCGCCTGCACACGGTGCTCTGCCATCGTCTCGGCGACGCCTTGACTGGCGCGCTAGCGTGCCGGTCAAGGTGTCAGACTTCCGAAGTCTGGTAGGGACCGTGCTGGCCCACGGCGCGCTCCGACGATGACAGAGGCGGGCACCGGCCGCGAACAAGACTTCGGAAGTCCTTTCCCTCCCCCTGCGGGATGACTTGACCGGCGCGCTAGGGCCTGGCCAGGATCGGGAGATAGAGGCGCGTTGGCGGCGTGCCCACGTAGATCGTAACCGTCGCGCTGCCACTCTGCCCGTCGCTGTCGGTCGCCGTCAGGGTAATCTGGTGGGTCCCCTGAGACAGGCTTTCGACGGCCAATTCCTCGCCCGTGCCCAGGTCACCGTCGCGGTCGGAGCGCCAGCTCAGCCTGGTACCACTGAGGGGACCGTCTTCCACGTCTGTGGCCATGCCCTGCAGCACGACCAGGCTGCCGGGTTCCGCCGACGTGCCCGTCGCGGGCTCGAGGATGACCGCGAGCGGCGGGGAGCCCGGCACGCTGAACGTCCCGTCGGAGTCGTCCTGGGCTGTGTGGAAGCCGTCGCTGGCGACGACGCGCATCCGACCCTGGCTGCTGCCGGGCAGGTCGGTCAGCGAGGGGATCTCGAAGCTGTCGCCGGTCAGATCCATGCCGATCAGCCGCCAGCTCTGGCCGTTGTCGGCGCTGTAGAGGACGTTGAAGGTCAGATCGCCGCCGTCGGGGTCTGAGGCCGACCAGCGCACGGTTGCGCCGGGGCCGAGCTGCTCGCCGCCGTTGGGGGCGAGCAGTTGGACCGTGGGGGGATTGGGGCTGGCGGCGCGCTCGGCCAGCACCTTGTCGCCCTGGCGAATCTGGACGCGGGTCGTCCCTGGCGCGAGGGGCAGCAGCTCGAGGAAGTGCTGTACGTCGCCCTCGCCGTCGTCGTTGACCAGGTAGATCTCGCGCGAGTCGAGCACCTGTCCGGAGGCGTTCACCTGGACGAGGGTGAAGGGCTGCTCGACCTGCAGGCCGAAGACGCGGCGGTAGCCGAGCTTCTCCGCGGCTTCCTGCCTGGCATCGGGGGCGGGGTTGTCGATCTGGTAGACGCCGTTGAACTCGGCCGTCCCGGCCGTGATACTGATGAGCCCACCGGCGGCGATATACTCGGTCGCCTGTTGCAGGGCGCGCAGCTCGCCGGGATCGGCGAAGGCCAGCGGGTTCGAGGTCACCGCCTCCTCCAGCCGCTGTTGCGCCGTCTCGAACTGGGTGAAGAGCCCGCAGCTAATCCCGTACTGCACCAGGAGCTTGCAGTACTCGTAGGGCGAGATCCAGCGCGGCCGGCGGTAGCCCATCAGCGGGAAGGCCTGGTTCGGCGACGAGGCGGCCGGATCGTTGCTGAGTACCGTCGGCGACGCGAGGCCCCAGATCTGGTAGTGAACGTCGAAACCGTAGTAGCCACTCGTGTCCACCGCGGAGAGCCGGCAGTTCGGGTAGGGCCAGGGGTAGTTGGGATCGGTCGAGCCGCCGCTGGACTCGTTGCCGCTGCAGTTGACGTGCTGGAGCCCCTTGTTATGGCCCAGTTCGTGGGACATCGAGTTGCCGCCGGTGATGTACCAATCGGGCCAGCCATCGTGGCTATTGATCATCTTGGCCCACGAATTCCACCCCGGGCGGTTGCCCAGCCCGAGCCCGCCGTCGGTGTCCAACGACGGGTGAACCATGCCCATCCAGTGCAGCCGGCTCACCCAGTCCCAGGTCCAGAAGTTTTTCCACTCGATGGCGCTCAGGATTGCCGACTTGCCGCCGGAGGTCGAGACGTCCCACTCGTTGTAGAACGGCCAACCGTGGAAGCTGGGGTATTCGGCCGACTCGTAGTACCACCAGTTGATGCGCGAGATGGGGTGGAAGCGCAGGATGTTCCAGAGCAGCGACGTGAAGGCCGAATTGGTCGCGTAGTAGCTGAGGGTGGGGTTGTTGCGGTTGCCGTGGTTGTGCAGGTGGAGCGGCACCATCACCAGGTTGAGTTCCTGGCTCTCCCGGAAGGTGACCGTGCGGCTCAGCGAGTTGTTGCCGATGTTGCTCTCCGGCACGGCGTTGTCGTAGTTGACCTCAACGCGGAAGGTGACGGTGCCCGAGCGCCAGTCCGGCGGTACGTAGAACCAGAAGCTGTCGTTGAGGTTGACCCGGTTGCCGCCGTCGGTGCGGACCGTGATGATGTTGTTGGCGCCGCGGGGCGAGCCGGCCAACTCGACCCCGCCGCGGTAAGCCCGCAGCCGCGCCCGGACGCTCGAGACATTGTAGGGGGTACTGCTCACGTAGGCCCGCGCTCGCGTATAGCGACTCTGAACGACCGGCATGCTGTCGCTGAGGTTCTGGATGCCCTGGGTGATCTCCAGCGCGCTGACGCTGATGTCGGGGCGAGGGTGGGCGTGCGGGTGGGCGTGCGGGTTGGGGTGCGGGTGGGCGTCCGCGTCGGCGTGTGGGTGACGGAGGAGTCGGAGTGACGGTGGGTGTGCCGACCGTACAGCTCGACCAGGGACCGACAAACTGGAGAATGTTCAGGAAGAGATGCTTGCCATCCAGGGTCATCGCCGCGGGATCGCCGGCGTAGCCCCACAGCATGTAGCAGTGCTTCTCACCGATCAGATAGTTGAAGCTGGCACCTGCTCCCTCAATTCCGATGGGTTCGTTGGAGGCGTCGATGAAATTGTTGTGGATGGCGGTGATAGTCTGCTCGATGGTGTAGATCGTCGCCTGCCCGGTGGCAGGATCGATCGGGATGCTGAAGGGGGTGTTCCAGGCCGGATGGGCCGGGTTGGCCGGGATGACCGTTTTGAACAACCCGCCAGTGGCGCCATTGCTGTAGCCGATGTTGAGCGCGAGTTTTCCGAAGAAGCTGTAGCCGCCCTGCTCGACGCCGATCACCGGGCGGGCGGCAGCGGTGATCGCGGCGACCGCGGCGGGGGAGCCCCAGGTGGCGTAACTGCCGGTGTCGTGGCCGAGGATGATGGCATAGTAGCCGGAGAGATTACTGCTCGCGACCTGGCTGAGGGGGATAAGGCTCACCGTCCAACCGTTGGCCTGCAGGAAGCCCTGGAAGTTGGCGGCCGCCACCGTGTCGGTGTTGTAGACGTAGGCGATGCGGCCGTGGCCCACCGCCGTGGCCGTCGGCGTCGCCGTTGGCGCGGCGACGTACTCAATCGTGAGGCGCGGTGGCGTCTTGCTCTCGCGCGAGCCGAACACGCGCAGGCCCAGCGTGTCGCCGTCGCCGCGGAGCATGAGGCCGTAGTTCCTGATCTCGCCGACCGTCCAATTTTGGACACTCCGGGTCACGTCCCATTTCTTCCACCCGCTGCTGTAATCGAGGGTGGAGGCGGGATCTCCCACACTGAAGGCCTGAGGCATGCTGTTCCAGGTGACCTTCAACTCGTCCCAGGGCTCGAAGATCGCCTCGGGCGAGATGGAATAGCGTTCGGCCCCGCCCGCGCGCACCTGGTACAACTCGAGTGTGGCGGTGAGGATCGTTGCGCCGTGTGGCAACTCCGACAGGTCGAACCAGACGAGGGTTCTGAGGTTGTACTGGCTCTTCTGATCGGAGACCCGCCCCACGTTCAACACTTCGTCAGTGCCATAGTTCGTGCCAGCAGCGCCCTGATTCACCCAGCTATCCTGCTGAGCCATGAGCGTCAAGGAGGCAGCCGGGGCCGCCGGAGCAGCGGCATCCACCGGCGCGGCCCCCGGCGAGACCCCGGCCCAGGTCACAAGGAGCAAGCCGGCGAAAATGGCGACGAGGACAAGGATGGTAGGGATGCGGGATGAAGACATCGGAGAGCCTCCTTGATGGGGTGTGACGGTGCCGGATTCAACCGTGATGGTCGTGGGCGGGCCAGAGTGGGGCCGCGATGCAGCGTCGTCGGAGGAAGGATAGTCGGCGTCGTCAGGGAGTTCGCTGCCGTGTGCCAGAAGAGCGCGGCGGGTGGCAGCCGTGGCCAAAAATGCCGCTCACAACGATCAACGCTCAGATATGCTGTTTTCGCATACGGACTCGGGGAAACGAGCAATTCCGGCAGGATGGGGACGGCGTTGCCCGAATCGCCTCAACCGTGCGAGAGGCTTTTCACGAGGGACCCGGGGCGCCCAACTGTTGGGCCGGATGAAAGCGGGCGTGCAAGGCGCCAGCCTCCTCGCAGATGCGGAGCACTTGCGGTCCTTGCGACTCATCCACATGCACTACGAGCCCGACCTCTCCCGCCGCCAGGCCGGGATCATTGTCCGAGTCTTCCGCCGGTTGGCCGATGAAGAGGCGGTAGAGCGGCTCGGGCAGCCGTCCGGTTGTCTGCTCGGCTGTGATGTCCGGCTCCTCTTTCTGGAAACGTTGGATCGCGCCGGGTCCCCGCACCCCCACCTGCTCCAGGCGCCGGATGGCGCGGTCGGCGCTCGGGCTGTCCGGGAAGTGAGCGGTGACGAGCGCAGAGTAGACATGACCCACCTGAACCAGGTCATCGCCGAGCAGATCGCGAACCTCGGGTGTCTCGGACGCCGATTCAAACGGCTCGGGCGGTGTCTCGGTTCCGGGAACGGTGCGTTCGTCCGGCATGGGAATACCTCCTGGGGGATTATATGCCTGCTCGCGGTGTTAAGGCCTGAATTCGGATCAGACGAACGTTTGGGTGATGGCTCATGCCAGCGCAGGTTGAGGCTCGGCTCGATGGTCTCGAGCCGGTCAGCCACGCGCCAGCCGATCCAGCCGCGGCAGGTAGTCGGGATCGGCCAGCGGATCGTAGTCGGGGCGGAGGTGGCGGTTGAAGAAGACGGTCAAGAGATCGGGCGCGACGGGTGGGAGGTCGCGGGCTAGCGCGCCGTCTGCCTCGGCCACCAGGTAGGTGGCCTCGACGACGGCGGCCAACTCGCCGAGCACGCGGCGCACGTGGGCCTGGCCGTAGGCAGAATCAGCGCTCAGGACGCGGCCCAACCGGACCTCGGTGGTCTCCAGGCAGGTCAGGAGCTCCTGGGCGAGCGCGGCCAGGGGCGGGGCGGTTACGCGGTCCAGATCGGCCCGCAGGGAGGCAAGTAGCGACTCGTCCAGGCGGTAGCGGCTCATATCGCGCAGCGCCTGCACGCAGAGGACGTTGTGGCTTCCCTCCCAGCTCTCGTAGACGACCGCATCGCGGTAGAGGCGCGGGATAATCGAGAAGTCCTCGATGGCGCCGTTGCCGCCGAAGATCTCCTGCGCGCGGCGGATACCCAGCGACGAAGCGATCGAGGTGCGGTATTTGTTGAGGTTGACCAGCAGGCGGAAGACGGCCCGCTCCTGCCGGCTGGCCTGGCCAAGATCCTGACGGTCCACCAGGTGGCTGAGGCGCCAGGTGACAGCCAACCCACCGGCCAGGTCGGCGGCGATCTCGGCCAGGGCCTCCTGCACCAGGGGGTATTCGATGATCGGGTGGCCGAAGGCGACCCGGTGGGCCGCGAAGGCACGCGCCTCGATCTCAGCGCGGCGCAGCGCCCCCAACGAGCCGATGGCGTTGAGCCAGCGCGAGGTGTTGATGACGGACTCGAGCACGATGTGGATGCCCTCCTCGACCGCGCCGACCTGGTAGGCCAGCGCGTCATGGAAGTCCATCTCGGCCGAGGCCATCGTTCGCGTCCCGAACTTGGTCTTGAGCCGCCGCAGCTCGATGCCGTTGAGGCGGCCATCGGGCAAGGAGCGGGGCATCAGGAAGAGGCCCAGGCCGCGTGTGCCCTCGGGCGCACCGTCGGGGCGGGCGGTGATGAGAATCTGCTCCGCGGTGGCGTTGGAGCAGAACCACTTCTCACCGTTTATCCGCCAGACGCCGGGTTGGCCGGGGACTGGTGTGGCCCGCACCACGTTGGCGCCGACGTCGCTGCCACCCTGCACCTCAGTGAGAAACTGCGCCCCGGTCTGGCGGCGGTCGTAGCTGGGATCGAGCAGGGGCGGAAGGTACCGGGCCTGCAGGGCGGGGCTGCCTTTGGCCTGGAGGGCACGGATCAGCCCGGCCGTGCAGACCGCCGGGCAGAGGTGGCCCATCTCGCCGCAGTGGCCGAAGAGGTAGAGCAGCGCGGCCTGCTCGAGGGCGTGGCCGGGCTCGGCCTGGAGCGCCAGGACCCCCGATTCGTAGAGTGGCCGGCCCGCCGCGTGGTAGCTGGGGTGGAACTCGATCTGCTCGATGCGCTCGCCGGTGCCACTCCAGCGCTCCAGGCGGGGATGATTCTCCGGGCGGTCGTTGAGGCGCGCCGCTTCGTCCACGATGGTGGCGGCGGCGTGACCGGCGGCGCTCAGCCGCGGGCGGAGCGCCGCAAAGCGTGCATCGCCGAGGTAGAGGCGCAGGGCGCGCTGAAGCGCGGGGTCGGCCTCGAAGAAGTTCGCCGGCCGGGCGGCCTCCCAGGCAGCCAGCCGGGCGCGAGCGGCCGGAGGACTATTGTCGATCATGAGGAACTCCTTGGAGGACACAATGGAACGTTGCCCTCACGACAGGGCGGCGCGGGCGGAGCGCAGCGCGGCCTCGAACGAGATCCTCTCCGAAGAGGCCTGAGCGCGCGTCTTGTAGCCGCCGTAGATTGCATGGCCCGCCTGCAACCAGAAGCAATCGACCACCTCAAAATCGGCACTCCGCAGCCAGGTCAACTGGTCGAACAGTGGGGAGGGTCGATCGAAGGGATCTGGAAAGCGATAGTAGTTCCACTGCGCTGCGGTGAACCGCTCGAAGAGGGCATCGGAGCCGGTCTGCGCGCGCGACTGGGCGGCCGCCAGGCGATCCCACGTCGCCGCGAACAGGGCGCGCGCCTCGGGCCGGCGCGGTTCGACCAGGTCGGCGATGAGGAAGACGCCCCGGTGAGAGAGCCGATCGCCGATGGCGGCGAAGAGCGCCTGTTTGTCGCGTCCCGAGAGGTGGTGCAGGACCAACGATGAGAGCACACAATCGGCCGAGCGGACGTAGGCGAGCCACTCGCTCGAGGTCAGATCGAAGGGCGCGACACTGGCCCGCGACCCAAAGGGGCTCAAGCGCCGGGCCGCCTCGGCGCGCATCGTCGCCGAGCCGTCGAGGGCCACCGCCGCGGCGTTGGGAAAGCAGTCGAGGAGGGCAGATGCCAGCGCGCCCTCACCGCTGCCGACGTCGACGGTGCGGAACGATTCATCCCGGCCGAAGGGCAGCAGGGTCAGCAGGGTTGCGATTTGCTCGGCGCGGGCCGGCACGGCCACCCCGGCGATCTCCCGGTAGAATGCCGACTCCTCTTCGGTCCACCTCGCTCGCTCGTCGGTCACGATTGATCCTCCCCACCCGGGAGGTTGTCGATCGGGACCGGCTCCACCGGCTCGGCGGGCTCGAAGCCGAAGATTTTCGAGTAGAAGTAGAGCTCTGCATCCAGCGACCGCTTGATGTTCTCGGCGCGACGGAAACCGTGCTGCTCGCCTTCGAACGGGAGGTAGGCGACGGGTACGCCCTTCGTGCGCAGGGCCGCCACCATCGTCTCCGCCTGGGCGGGCGGGACGACCTCGTCCTCGAGCCCCTGAAAGAAGATCACCGGGCAGGCGAGCCGCTCGACGAAGTTGATCGGGGAGCGCTCCTGGTAGAGGTCGCGCCGCTCCGGGTAGGGGCCGATCAGCCGGTCGAGGTAGCGGGACTCGAATTTGTGGGTCTCCTTCGCCAGCGCTTCCAGGTCGCTGACTCCAAAGTAGCTCGCCCCGGCCGCGAAGAGATCGCGGAAGGTCAACGCACAGAGGGTGGTGTAGCCGCCCGCGCTTCCTCCACGGATGGCGAGCCGGTTGCCGTCGACCTCACCGCGCTCCGCCAGGAAGCGCGCGCCGTTCACGGAGTCGTCGAGGTCGACCACCCCCCACCGGTCGTTGAGCCGCTCGCGGTAGGCCCGGCCGTAGCCGGTACTGCCGCCGTAGTTGACGTCGAGCACGGCGATCCCGCGGCTGGTCCAGTACTGGGTCTCGAGATCGAGCGTGCCGGTCGTCGCGGACGTCGGTCCCCCGTGGCTCATGACGAGCAGGGGCGGTCGCTCGCCTTCTGGGGCGACATAACCGCGGTTCGCGGGTGGATAGTAGAAGGCATGGGCCGTCAAGCCGTTCTCGGTCGGGAACTCAATCGCCTCCGGGATCGAGAGATATCCAGAATCGATGGTGACCTCACTCGCGCGGCGGAGCACCTCGAACTGGCCCGTCGCGAGGTCCAACTGCACGATGGAGAGTGCCTCGACCGGTGATCCCGCCAGGAAGACGGCCCACCCAGGCGCGGCGCGAAGGGAGGCGATCTCCGTATAGGGGCTCGCGATCGGCTCGAGGGCGCCCGAGACCGGGTCGAGGCTCGCGAGGTGCCAGCTCCCCTCCTGCGTATAGGTGCAAATGATGCGACCGGGCGACTCGAACGCGTAGGTGGACATCCCAAAGACCCACTGCGGCTGTCCGAACTCGGCCTCCAATTGGGTGAGGAGTGTCGTCTGCCCATCGCGCCAGCGGTAGAGGTTCCACCACCCGGTTCGATCGGAGATGAAGGTCAGCTCCCCATCCGGAGACCACTCAGGCTGGAAGATGGACTCGTCGCTCCCGCCCGCCACGCACTCGGTGCGGCCCAGGGAGCCATCGGCCTGGACTTCTCCCACCCAGAGTTCGGTGCCATCCCACGGCATGTTTGGGTGGTTCCAGGTGAGCCAGGCCAGGCGCGATCCATCGGGGTTGAGCCCCGGCGACGAGTAAAAGTCGTTGCCCGAGGCGAGCACCGTCCCCCCCTCGCTCCCCTGGAGGTCGAGGCTCACAATCGTATTGACCACCTCCCCGGCCACCCTATGGTCCTCGCGCACGCAGATCATGCGAGCCCGGGGCCGGTCGATGACGCCATCGGCGTAGCGCAGGGCCGCCTCGGGGGTGATCGGCCGCGGCTGAGCGCCGGGGTCCTGGCGGTAGAGGCGCTGGTCGGCGAAGTTCGAGAAGAAGACCGTCCCCTCACTGACGGCGAAGGCCCCTCCGCCGTACTCGTGCACCCGCGTCCGGGCGTTGAAGGGCGGGGGCGTGACATCGGTCGTCTGCCCATCCGGGGTCCGGCGCACGATCACGATGCGCCCACCCTCCGTCGGCCGCAACTCGAGCCAGTAGACGTCCCGACCGTCGAGCACGATCTGCCCGAGCCCGACAGTCTCCGCGACGATCAGGTCCGAGGTGATCGGCGATTTCCAGGAACCGTAGGGGGCAACCTGTGGCTTGGCCATCACACAACTCCTTTACGTGTCCGCTCGCACTGGAATAGGGTGTGCCGGGCGGGCGAGGGCAGAGCTTTCGCCCCCCACACACTCGATCCGAAGGCAGCCTGGCGGTTGCCTGTCCCGGCCGAGCCGGGGAAACCGCGGCTGGGGGCCTCCGGCCGGGCGTGCCCCTCCGGGCACGCTGGTTGTCGGATGAATGTGGAAAGCTGCAAAAGCGCGCACGACGAGCCCTTCGTCCGCCCTGGAAGCGATTTCACTAACAGGATCGCTTCCAGGGAGGGTGCACGGCTATGCGCCCTCCCCGTGGACGCAGGCGACCTCCATAAGAACACCACGCTCCCGCCTGTTTGCTCCCCACGCGGTTCACGCGCGTCGCCGATTGGGATCAACTCCCCCGCACCATCGAGGTCAAGGCGCCGAGGCCGGCGACTCCGGTGACCACCAGGAAGGCCGTACTGATGGCCGCAAAGAGGGCCGTCGCCGACCCACTCGCTGCTCCTTGGGCCAGTACCGTGGTGAGGATGGCGCCCGCCAAGCCGACGCCCAAAACCATGCCGACGTTGCGCGCCGTGGCGAGGACGCCCGCCGCGATGCCCTGGCGATGGCGGGGCGCGGACCCCATCATGGCACTGTTGTTGGGGGAGACAAAAATACCCAGCCCCAGACCGGCCACGGCCAGCGCGACGACCACGCTCCCGTATGCCGATTGGGGCCCCAACCGTGCCAGCAGAAACAGCCCGACGGCCAGGAGCACCATACCGAGGGTGGTTAGCAAGCGCGTGCCGATCCGGTCCGAGAGGGTCCCGCTCAAGGGCGCTGTCACACTCATGACGAGCGGCTGGGCCGTGAGGAGCAAGCCGGCCTGAGCCGGGTTGAGGCCGCGCCCCTGAATGAGGTAGAACGGCAACAGAAACAGGATGCTGTAGACGCAGATGTAGTTGAGCACCGCACTCGTAGCGGACGCCGTAAAGAGGCGCCGCTCGAACAGGCTCAGGTCGAGCATCGGGTTCGGCACGCGCCGCTCGATGGAGACGAAGAGCGCCAGGAGGAGCACGGCCGCCGCGAGCAGGCCCACGATCGGCGGCGAGGTCCAGCCCCAGGCGTGTCCCTGGTTCAGCGCCAGGAGCAGGATGACGAGCCCGGCCATGAACGTGGCCGCGCCGGGCAGGTCGAACTGCTCGGCATGCTCCGCGGGCAGGTCGCGCGGGATGAGTCGCAGGCTCAGGAGCATGGCCAACAATCCGACCGGGACGTTGATGTAGAAGACAGCGCGCCAACTCAACTGGTCCGTCAACCATCCGCCCAGGGCGGGGCCGGCCGTGAGGCCCAGGTAGGTCATCGTCGCCTGCAGGCCGAGCGCCTGGCCGCGCTGGGCCGCCGGGAAGTTCTTGGTCAGGATCGCCGGTGAGTTGGCGAAGAGCATGGCGGCGCCGAGGGCCTGCAGCGCCCGAAAGCCGATGAGCGCCCTGGCCGAGGGGGCCAGGCCGCACAGGGCCGAGCCGAGAACGAACACGGCAAAGCCCGTGACGTACACCGGTTTGTGGCCGCGCAGGTCCCCGAGGCGGCCGAAACTGAGCAGCAGCCCGCTGACTACCAGCAGGTAGATCGTCACCACCCACTCAATGGTGGCAACACCACTGCCGAATGAGCGATTCACAACCGGGAGAATCGTATTGACGACACTCCCGTCCAAGGCCGACATGAAAGTACCGACACCAACGGCGAGCAGGACCCACCACTTGCGATCCACGCCCACGCGGCCGGGCGCCGCCTCGTCGGCGGTCGCGGGAATTTCTGTTCTCGAGACAAGCTGTTTGCTATCCACCGGACCCTCGATTGTTGTGCCAATCTGTTTGAATGGCGAACGGTCTCATGACGAGTGTAGGCAGAGGACTCGTGCTGTCAAGGAGTGCGCCAGGGGAACGCGGCGCAGTGCGACGGGCCTTGATCCTGGCCTGAGAGCCTGTGGAAGGCAGTGTGGCACCGCCTTGTACGCCCGCTCCAAGGACATCGACGCGTCGCATCTGGACAGGCGAGCGGCCCCGAGAACGGAACGCAAGGGGGCTTCCCCGGAGCCGGGCGGCGGACTGAAGTGACCGCAGACGGCTGGCTGCGGACCTCGAGCGGCGATGCCGTGCGCCTTCCCCGCCTCGGGGCGCAGCGGGGAGCGAACGGTGAAAGTACTGCCGACGATGGCTGGGAGCGGGCGGGGGCGGGCGGGACGCGCGCGCTCCCGGGGCGGGCGGGATGGCGGCGCTTCCGGGGCGGGGCTGGCAAGCGAGGGGGACCGTTGGGGGCAGTCACTCGCGGCGCCTCAGCGCGGCTTGTGGCCACGGAAAGCGGCCCCGACTGTAAACGTGGAGGTCGTGAAGCCGGTCGTTCCAACGAACTCCACCCGAACAAAGCCGACCCACTCCATCAAGGCAAGAAGATCCCGAACCGGGATCGCACCGCCCACTCAATCCGACCAGGCTTCAAGGCTACACAGGACCTCGTGAGGGAGCGCTTCGTTCACCACCATATCGGCAAACTGGAGCCGCCCACCCGGCTTGAGGACCCGATAGATCTCCTGAAAGGTCTGTTCTTTGAGGGGCGAGAGGTTAAGCGCACCGTTGGAGATCACCACATCAAACGTGTGATCGTCAGAGGGGATCGTCTCCGAGCTGGCGCAGACGACCGCCTCGGTGGTGACACCGGCTCGCCGCAGGTTCTCCTGCGCTCGCTCGACCATCTCGGGGGTGAGATCGATGCCGCGAACTTCCCCCGTTGGCCCAACAAGACGGCTCGCCATGACGAGGTCGAAGCCCGCCCCGCAGCCCACGTCGAGAACAATCTCGCCCGGGTGGATCGGACCCAGCGAGAACGGGTTGCCGACGCCGCAAAACAGGTCCAGCACTGCTTCGGGCAAGTCCTCGACAATGGACAGGTCGTACCCGAGTGCGCCCGCGCCATCCCGGCCGGTCGGGTATCGAAATTTGCCCTCGGTCGAACGGGCGACCTGGGCATATTTCCACCGGATCGCGTCCTGGATCTCGCCAACATGTACGTCTTGAATCATCTTGACCCTCTCTTTCTCGTCCCCACGGTCTGTCTATCTCCTATACTCACGAAAGCGCCGAGACCAACACTGTCGTCTGTCATGTCTACGGTGACAACTGGCAGGTCGCTACCAGCAGGAGCGCTGGCGCCGGGCGAATTCTCCTCCCCCCGGAAGGGAATTCGGGGGAGGGTGGGCAGAGTCAGGCCAGAAGAAGGTAGGGCTCTTCGATGAGCGCGGCGACCCGGTCGAGGAAGCGGGCGGCGTCCGCACCGTCGAGCACCCGATGATCGGCCGAGAGGGTCAGGAAGAGGGTGGGACGCGGGACTACCTGCCCGGCGACAACGGCGGGCCGCTCGGCGATGCGGCCGGCGGCCAGGATCGCCGCCTGGGGTGGGTTGATGATGGCCTGGAAGAAATCGACCCGGTACATGCCCAGGTTGGTCAAGGTGAAGCTTGCGCCCTGGAGGTCGTCGGGCGAGAGGCGCCCGGCGCGGGCGGCCTCGGCCAGCCGGTGGCGGTCGGCCGCCACCTCGGGAAGCGTACGGCGATCAGCATCGCGGATCACGGGGACGAAGAGGCCGCGCTCGGTCGCGGTCGCCAGGCCGATGTGAACCCCGGTGAGGCGCCGGACGCCACCGCGCCCATCGTCCCAGGCCGCGTTCACCGCGGGGGAGTCGGCGAGAGCGCGGGCGACCATCTTGAGCAGGAGGTCGGTGATGGTGAGGCGCACACCGTCGGGTTCTCGCCCCTGCGCACGCAGGCGTTCGAGCATCTCCAGGAGCCGGGTGGCGTCCACCTCACTGCTGAGGTAGAAGTGCGGGACAGTGCTGAAGCTGTGGGCCATGCGCTCGGCGGTGAGGCGGCGCGCGCCTGTGAGCGGCTCGACGCCTTCATCGGGCGGTGGTGCCGGTGGCGAAGGCGGGACTGCGGCGCGGCGCACATCCTCGCGGGTGACTCGCCCTCCCGGGCCGCTGCCGGCGATGGAGTCGGGCGCTACGCCCAACTCCGCGGCCAGCCGCCGGGCCACGGGGTGACCCGTGGCCCGGCTGGCTGGGGGCGGGTGGCGGGGGAGACGCCCCACTGGGGCGTCTCTACGGGGGTGGTGTGCGGCTGCGAAGCGCACGTCGGCCTCGACGATGCGCCCGCCCTCAGCGGTGCCCTCGACCGTGCTCAGGTCGATGCCCAGCTCGCGGGCGCGCCGCCGGGCGCGGGGGGTGGCGATGATCCGGCGAGGGTGCGGGGCCTCTGCCGGGCCGATGTAGCCGATGACGGCGCCAATGGGGGCCGTCTCGTTGGGACCGAGGAGGATCTCTGTCAGGACGCCGCTGGCGGAGGCCTCGACCTCCATCGTCACCTTGTCGGTCTGGACCTCGATCAGCGGCTCGCCCTGGCGGACCTGGTCACCCGGCTGCTTGAGCCAGCGCACGATGGTGCCCTCGGTCATTGTCAGGCCGAGTTGGGGCATGTACACCTCGACGGCCATCGATCACCACCTCCGTCCAAAGAGCGGGCGGGCCAGCTCGGCCACCCGCGTGGCTGTGGGGATGGTCAGCGGCTCGAGGGCCGGGCTGAAGGGCACCGGCACGTCGGCCGCGCCCAGGCGCTTGACCGGCGCGTCGAGCCAGTCGAAGGCCTTGTCGGCGATGCGCGCCGCGATCTCGGCGGTGACGCCGAAGTTTTGGTAGCCCTCGTCAATCAGGACGACGCGCCCGGTCTTGCGAACCGACTCCAGGATCGTCTCCTCATCCAGGGGGACCAGCGTGCGCGGGTCCACCACCTCAGCCTCGATCCCCTCGCCGGCCAGGGCCTCGGCTGCCTCCAGGGCCACGTGCACCATGCTGGAGGTCGCTACCAGCGTGAGATGCCGGCCGGCGCGCTTGACCTCCGCCCGGCCGAAGGGGATGGCCTCCTCCTCGTCGAATAGCGGCCCGGAGAGCTTGTACATCATCTTGTCCTCGAAGAAGAGGACCGGGTTCGGGTCGCGCAGGGCCGTCTTGAGAAGCCCTTTGGCATCCCGGGGCGTGGCGGGAATGGCAACTTTGAGCCCGGGGATGTGGGCGAACCAGGCCTGCAGGCTCTGCGAGTGCTGGGCGGCCGAGGCTCGGCCGGCACCCATGGTACAACGCAGAACGAGCGGTACACTGGCCTGGCCGCCGGTCATGTAGCACATCTTGGCGGCCTGGTTGACGACCTGGTCCATCGCCAGGCAGACAAAATCGCCGAACATCATCTCGACAACCGGGTGCAGGCCTGTCATCGCGGCGCCCACCCCGAGTCCGACGATCCCCTCCTCGCTGATCGGGGTGTCGATCACCCGGTTCGGACCGAACTCGTCCAGGAGGCCCGCTGTGATCTTGAAAATGCCGCCGGCCCGTGCCACGTCCTCCCCCATGATGAAGATCGAGGAATCGCGGCGCATCTCTTCGGCCAGGGCCTCGCGAATCGCGCCGGCAAAGGTAACTTCACGCATGGTGTGTCCTCGTGTGGGAGATTGAGGATGAGAGATGAGATTGCACACAGGCGCGATCCGCAACGCGAAGGTGCCGGTCATCTCCAATCGCCACTCTCTAGAACGTCGGTCAAGTAGTTGTTGCACGGATGAGAACGTGGTTCGTAGTAGGGGCGCACGGCCGTGCGCCCCTACGAACCTGAAAGCGCCTTCACAGGGTGCTTTGCAATCGTCTCGGTGACTACTTGACCGGCGCTCTAGAACATTGGTCAGGTCGTCGCCGGGGACGCGGAATCGGAGAGTTCCGAACTCTTCCGAGACACCGGGAGTCAGACTCCTCGGCCGGCGCTCTACGCATAGACATGGCGGAACAAATCATCGGGCTCGGGGAAGGGAGCGTTCTGGCCGAACTCCAGGGCGGCCTGAATTTCCTCCTCCACCTCAGCGGCGATGGCCTCGCGCTCGGCCGGGTCGAGGTGCGGCACCAGACGGCGGAGCGGGTCGTTGCGCCGCCACTCCTCGACCTCCTCGGCCGTGCGGTAGCCGGTGCCGGGGTCGCCGACGTGGTGACCGCGGTAGCGGTAGGTGCGGGACTCGATGAAACTGGGGCCCTCACCGGTCCGCGCCCGGGCGACGGCCGCGCAGGTGGCCTCGTACACGCTGACGACATCCTGGCCGTCCACCGTGACGGCCGGGATGCCCAACGCTTCGGCGCGGGCAACCGGCCGGCCGGCCGTCGCGGCGGTCGCCGGGGTATACTCGCCGTAGCCGTTGTTTTCACAGAGATAGATCAGCGGGAGCTTCCAGAGTGCCGCCATGTTGGCGGTCTCGAGGAGGCCGCCCTGGTTAAGCGCGCCGTCGCCGAAGAAGCAGAGCGCGACGCGCTCCTCGCCACGCAGCTTCGCCGACAGCGCCGCGCCCGCGGCGATGCCGAAGCCCCCGCCGACGATGCCGTTGGCGCCGAGGATTCCCAGGCTCAGGTCGGCGATGTGCATGGTGCCACCCTTGCCCTGGTTGTAGCCACTGGCCTTCCCGAGCACCTCGGCCATCATACGATCCAGCCGCCCGCCCTTGGCGATCAGGTGGCCGTGGCCGCGGTGGTTGGAGGTGATGTAGTCGTCGTCGCGCAGCGCCAGGCAGGCCCCCACGGCGGTGGCCTCCTCGCCGATGTAGAGGTGGGCCAGGCCCGGCATCAGCCCGCGGGTGTAGACATCCCAGATCGTCTCCTCGAAGCGGCGGATACGCAGCATGCGACGGTACATCTCGAGGAGGGGGAGATCTGAGCGTGGAGGCTGGAGATCGGTCGTTCTCGCTTCTGTCGTTGTCATGAGCGTCCTCGCGTCAATACATGAGTGTTCAATCGGCGTTGCGCCTTTTCGCGGCAAGTTGGACCGCCTGGATGATTTTGAGGTAACTCCCGCAGCGGCAGAGGTTGCCGGCCAGGTAGTGCCGGATCTCTTCAACGGTCGGAGCCGCGTTTTCGGCGAGGAGGGCCCGGGTGGCGAGGATCATGCCGGGGGTGCAGTAACTGCACTGGAAGGCGGTGCAGTCGACGAAAGCACGTTGCACCTCGTCGAGCGTCTCGCCCTCCACCGTCTCGATCTCGCAACCGTCCACCTGTGGCGCCAGCAGCAGGCAGGCGCTGAGCATCTCGCCGTCTACCAGCACCGTACAGGCGCCGCAGATGCCGATGGCGCAGGTCTCACGGACGCTGCGTTGGCCGCAGTCGCGGCGCAAGACATCGAGCAGCGCCTCGTGCGGCTCAACGTCCAACTTGTACGGCCTCCCGTTCAGAGTGAAGCGGACTGTCGTTTTCATGATACTCGAGCCCGTAGGATGAGCGATTGAATCCCATACGGGCGAAACGCGCAACCTGAAGGTGCCAAGGATCTCTACCCGTTCATCTCTATGATGCGGCCCAGCACCCGCTCGGGCGTCAGCGGCAGGTCGCGGATACGGGCGCCGGTGGCGCGGGCGACGGCGTTGCCGGCGGCAGCCGGAATGGTGGGAAGCGCCGTCTCACCAAGACCGTGGATGTCGGCGCCGGGGTGTTCCAGGAGATTGTGGGTGAGGTCACGCGGCAGGTCCAGAAACGAGCAGATCATGTAGTCGGAGAGGTTCGCGTTCGTGATCTGGCCGCCGTCGTGCTCGATGGCCTCGAAGAGCGCGCTGCCAATCCCCATCAGCATGCTGCCCTCGTTCTGCAGCTCGGCCGAGAGCCGGTTGACGACGCGGCCCGCGTAGATCGCGGCGTGCACCCGGAGCAGCTCCACCTTGCCGGTCCCCGTATCCACCTCGACCTCGACCGCGCCGGCGCCCTGGTGCCAGTGCGAGGAGGCGATGCCCTGACCGCTGTCGGGGTCCAGGCCCCCCTCGTTGACGAAGCTCTCGGTGGCAAGCCAGACGCGCTCGCCGCTGGCCCGGACGATCTCGTCGAAGGAGGCACGCCGGCCGGGCGCACCACGAACGAGCACCGCGCCGTCCTGGAGCGTCAGATCGGCCGGGTTGGCCTCCAGCATCTCGGCCGCCGCCGCCTTGAGGCGCCCGGCGAGGGACCGGGAGGCCCGGTCCAGGGCATTGCCCATCATATAGGTCGAGCGGCTCGAGGTCGTGCGGTTGTCGCGGGGCGTGATCGTCGTATCGACCGTGGCGATCCGAAGCTGGTCGTAGGGCAGCCCGAGCGGCTCAGCGGCCAGCTGGGCCAACACCGTGCGCGCGCCCTGCCCCATCTCGATGGTCGCGAAGCGGAGCGTGATGCACCCCTGCGCATCCAACTCGACGGCGGCCGTGGACCGGCTCGGGGTCGTCATACCTTTGAGCAGCACGCAGAGGCCCCGGCCGCGGACGAGGCGAGAGGGCGGGGCCAGTTCTCCGTGGTGCGTGATGCGCAGTGTGCCACCCGCGGGTGGGGCTGGAACGGGTTCTCCCCAGCCGATCGCGGCGGCTGCCGCACGGAGGCACTCTTCGAAGTGAACGCCGTGCATGACCTCGCCGGTGCACCAACGGTCGCCATCGTGGAGGAGGTTCTTCAGGCGAAATTCGAGCGGGTCGAGGCCGAGCGCTTCGGCGGCTTCGTCCATCATGCACTCCGAGGCCCAGGCCGCCTGGGTGACGGCGTAGCCGCGGTAGGCGCCGTTGGGTGGGAGGTTGGTGTAGACGCAGTCGCTCTCGACGGCAACGTTGGGGATATTGTAGGGGCCGACCGCACCGTAACCGCCCTTCTGGGCAACGCCCGGCCCGCAGTCGGCATAGGCACCGGTGCCCCAAGAGGCTTCGACACGCTTGGCGAGGAGCCGCCCGTCGCGGCGAAGGCCGAGCGTGATCGTGATGGCCGATGGGTGGCGGTTGAGGGTCAGCCAGAGCTCCTCGCGCCGGAAGACGAGCCGGACCGGCCGCCCCGTCTGGCGGGCGAGGGCGGCCGCGATCGGCTCGGCCCGGGGGAAGGTCTTCGAGCCGTAGCTGCCGCCCAGCGAGGCGACGATGACGCGCACCTGGCCGGCCGGCAGCCCAAACATCGCTGCCAGGGCGTCGCGGGTGTTGAAGGGGGTCTGGGTCGCGGCCCAGACGGTCAGTGTCCCTTCGGGCCCCCCCTCTGAAAGCGGAGTCTTGCCCTCCCCCAGCCGCTCTCCTTCTGAGAGGGGCGCGGTCCATTCGGCCACAGCAACGTGCGGTTCCATTGGGATATGGGCCGCCGCGGGCGTGGTGTAGGTCCGGGTGAGCACCAGGTCGGCGGCGGCCAGCCCGGCCTCGACGTCACCGTGGCGAATCCGGAAGCGGTGGCAGCAGTTGGTGCCCGGGACCGGGCGCATGTCGAAGTAAGCGGCGCTGCCCTCCCACTCGGCCGGCAGGTCGTGAAGCTGCGGCGCGTCCGGGGCCATCGCCGCCAGTGGGTCGAAGACGGCGGGCAGTTCCTCGTACTCGGCCTCGACCAGTAGCGCCGCCGCCTCGGCGGCCTCCGGCGTCTCGGCCGCGATAGCCGCGACGACATCGCCGACGTAGCGCACACGATCCACGGCGACGACCGGCTGATCCTTGATCTGCGGGCCGTAGACCGGATCGGCCACCAGGCCGGGCAACTCGTCGCGGGTCAGGACGGCTGCCACACCCGGGACCTCGCGCGCCGCACCGGCATCCACCCGAAGCAGGCGGGCATGGGCGTAGGGGCTCCGCACAACACGGGCGTGGAGCATGCCCGGCCGGGTGACATCGAGGGTGTAGTCGATCTGCCCGGTCACACGGGGGATTGCGTCTATCAGTGGCGAGCGGCGATTCATTATCATATGGGCGGCTGGTCTATTTGCAGGCGGCTCAAGATCAGGATGCCTCGGGATCGGATTTTATCGGAAGGGCGGGCAGCCATTCGAGTTTTTCCCCGGCGAACACCGACCCGGTTGTGACCTTCATGGCCGAAGGGTATCCGGTGACTGCCAGGCTCCTCACGCGAGGTCGCCATCTCCTATCTCCACGCGCTTATCTCTTATTCCTAGAATCGCACGCTCGACGTGAACGCGAATCATCTGGCGGCGGTACCAGGAGGAGCCTCGCAGGTCGGACAGCGGGTCGATCGCGCCGGCGTAGGCCTCGGCGACCTCGCGCGCCAGCCGCGCGTCGAAGGGGCGCCCGATGGCGGCGTTGAGTGCTTCGTCCAGTACCTGCGGCCGGCCGGCGACGGCGCCGACGACGACGCGCAGGCCGGTGCAGGCGCCCGCGCCGTCGGACGTCGCGAGGGTGGCGACGCCGACGCAGGGGCGGTCTTCGTGCGAGCGCGTGCGGTACTTGAGGTAGACGGCACGGGCGCCCGGCGGCTGGGGCGGGATCACGACCTCGGCCAGCAACTCGCCGGGTGCGATGGCGGTGGTGTAATGGTCGAGAATGAAGTCGCGGACGGCCAGACGGCGCTCACCCTCCGGCCCTACCAGAACCACCTCGGCGCCGAGCGCGACCAGCGTTGTGGGCGGGTCGGAGGCGTAGTCGGCGTCACAGAGCACGCCGCCGACGGTAGCCTGGTTGCGGATGCGCACGTTGGCGACGGTCGCGAAGGTCTCGGCCAGAACCGGCCAGCCCGCCCGCACCACCGGCGAGCGCTCGACCTGGCGGTGAGTCACCAGCGCGCCCACGTGGAGCGCGCCGGTGCCATCCACCTGAATGTGGCGCAGGCCGGGCACGTGGCGCAGGCTGATGAGGGCCTGCGGCATCAGCAGCCCCTGGCGCATGACCAGCGTCACCCAGGTGCCACCGGCCACCAGCCTGGCGGCCTCTCCGAAATAGGCGGCCATCCGGAGGAGCTCGTCGATGCCGGCCGGTTCCAACCATTCAATATCGAGCATGATGAAAACTCGAGATGCTCATCGAAGGAGTCCTGGAACAGCGCTCAGAAAGTCGCCGGGGGTGCGCGATCGGAGACTTCCGAAGTCTTGCGAGACGTCGCAAGTCTGACGCCTTGCCCGGTGCCCTAGCCCGACCAGGCCAGGATGGTGCGGACCGCCTCATCGTACAGGGGGCGGGCCAGCTCACGCGCGCGGACCGGGCGGATGCGTTCGTACATGTAGACAATTTTGGCGAAGATATCGTAGCGATTCACGCCGTACCGGCCCACCGGGATCCAACTGAGGAAGTACTCAACGTTGGTTTCCAAGAAGCTCAGGCTGTCCGCCGCCTGGACGAGATCGGCTTCCGGCCAGCCCCCGTCCTCGTGGACCTCGATGAGCCGGACGACGTGCTCGATCAGCGTCGGATCGGCACCCTGCTCGCGCAGCCAGCCGGCGACGATGCGGGCCGAGCGCTTGCTGTGGGCCTCGTTGTAGAGGGGATCGCCCCAGCCACGCGTTGTCGCCTCCACCCGGGGCTCGTCGGGGCCGGGGAAGTGCCGCTCCATATCGTGCGTCAGGGCTGCCAACTGGGCGGCTTCCGACGCGTGCGGATCCAACTCGAGCAACCAATCCAGTGTCCGCTCCAGGTGCCTCACATTCACATAATCAACAACCCAGGTGTGAGCACGGTCGAGAAGAGAGGTCATGAAGGGCTTCCAGGGAAACGTGCGCCAGGAGATGATACAGGGGCGCACGGCCGTGCGCCCCCTATCAAGCTTCTAGCTCAAGATCGTAACTGTCCCGGCCATGCCGTTGACGCGGACGCGGTCACCGTTCTTGATGCGATGGGTCGCATCGAGGCACCCGACGACGGCGGGGATCCCAAACTCGCGAGCGACGACGGCCGGGTGAGCCAGCACGCCGCCGGAGTCGGTCACGAGCCCCCTGATCTTGGTGAAGACGACGACCCAGGCCGGGTTGGTCATCTTGCAGACCATGATGTCGCCCTCACGCACCTGGTCGAACTCGGCCGGAGAGGCGACGACGCGGGCCGTGCCCTCGACCACGCCGGGCGAGGCCGCCAGGCCGCGAACCTCGTCCGCGGGCTCCGTCTGCTTCGACTGGCTGCGCTCGAAGACGCCGGGGTAGCCCCACAGGCCCACGTAGGGTTCCTCGTAGAGTGCCCACTTCGAGGCGCTGCCCACCCAGTCGCGCGGGCGGATACTGTAGGCATTCATCCGCGTCTCTTTGCGCTCCTCGACGGTGGCGCGGGCCTTCTCGGCATCGGGCGCGCCGGCCAGATTGCGGATTTCGTCGTGTTTGAAGTAGACGATATCCTCGGGATCGTCCAGCAGCCCCATCTGGACAAAGCGGCGGCCGACCGCCATGTAGACCAGGCGGACACGGGCGTAGGTGCCCTGGTCGTAGTAGAAATGATGGTCGGGCGTGAGGGGCGCCATCAAGAGGGCGACGTCGAGGGCCTCCTGGAGCTTTGGCCGGTCGGCCTCGTTCTGGAGCCGGCGCCACATCTCCTCGATCGCGGCGTCGCGCTTCTGGCGAGTCTTCTCGACCTCGGCGTCCACATCATAGTCGCTGACAAGGTAGCCCTTGATGCCCTGGATGATCGGGCGCGGGTTCTCGTACCAGGTCTCGAAGGCATACTCGTGGGTGTACATGGCCTTGAAGCCGTATTCATTTTGATAGGCTTTGATGTCCTCGGCCAGGAAACGCTGCCCCGCCTCAGTCTGCCTGAGATTGGCGATGATCTCGTCGCCGCTGTCGGGCTCGAAGGCGGCCTGCAGGGCCGGGTGGTCGGCGACTTTGTCGCGCAGCCGCGTCAGCGCCCGGATTGAGTCCCAGTTGCGGTCGTCCAGGGAGAGCAGGATATCGCCCTCGATGTCGGCGTCGTGGCCGCCACACAGATCGGCGAAGGTATTCTTGAAGTTGACGAATGCCAGGAACTGCGAAAGGTTGAGTTGCCAGTGATAGCGGAAGTGTTGCTCCTGGATATCGAGCGCCTCCTCGAGGTGGATCATGAGCTCGGGCAGCGAGACCTCCTCGAGCGGGAAGGTGTCGAGGTATTCCATGTTGCGGAGCGTCTGGGGGAGGATGCGCTCCTCCCACCACTCGTGGAACTTGTAGCCATAGGTCCCGGCGACCAGGCCGAAGTAGGGACCGACCTGGGCGGCGCGCTCGTCGCTGGGGCGGACAACCGAGGTGTAGACGTAGCCGTTGATGTTCTTGGCGATCCAATCCTCACCGAAGGGTAGGCCGAAGCGGCGGTACATGTAGGCGCAGGTGTACCACCAGCCGCCGATGTCGAACCAGAGCGGCGAGATCGGCTGGGGGCAGTGCAGGTCGTCGTACCACCAGAAGCGCCCCTTCTCCTCGTCGTCCTTCCACTCGATCGGGAAGGACTCGTCGCCGTAGAAGGTGGCGAGCACCTCGCTGCGGTCGGTCCCGAAGGCGGGCGCCGCCTGACCGTTGCCGGAGCTTGCCGCAGCCGTCGAAGTGTCCTCGGGTGCAACCAGAGTTTCGTCAGCCATCGCGAACCCTTTCTACGTGCCTTCCCGCACGTCGTGCGACCAGCCAACGGTTGCGAGTTGAAAAGTTGGGAGGTTGAAGGTCTGGTTGCCCGGTCGAAACCTTCAACTTTCAACCTCTTCCCTTGCAACCGCCTCCTGGCCCGGTTGGATAAGAACTTTGACCGCGCCGCCCTCGCGGCCGGTGAAGGCCCTTAGAGCGCGGTCGAACGCCACGAGCGGATAGCGGTGCGTAATCAGCGAGCGGACGTCGAGCCGGCCGCTGGCAAGCCAGGGAACCACCTCCTCCACCGTCCCGCGGTTGGCCCGGCAGCCACGCAGATCAATCTCTTCCAGGACGATCTTTTTGATATTAAGGGCGGCATCGTGCCCGGGGATGCCGATCATGGAGATGGTGCCACCCCGGGCCACCATCTCGACCGCCTGCTGCACCGCGGTCTCGGTGCCGGCGCACTCCAGCACGACCTCCGGCCCACACCCGCCGGTCATCTCATGCACCCTGGCGACCGAGTCTTCGCGGCGATAGTCGATGGTCTCAGCGCCCAGCCGGCGCGCGTGCTCGAGGCGCGCCCCACTGCCGGCCACGATGACGCGGCCGGCGCCGAGGTGGAGCGCGCACTGCTGAACAAATAAGCCCATCGAGCCGGAGCCCAGCACGACCACGGTGTCGCCGGGCGCGATGTTGCCCCGCCTGGCGGTGTGTAGGGCGATGCTGGCCGGGTCGATCGCGGCGGCCTCCTCCAGCGGCACGTTCGGGGGCACTTTGACCACACTCTTCACCGAGTGAACAACGTAGTTGGCGAAGGCACCCGGCGAGTAGTGGCCGTACTGGCGGTGGCCCAGATCGTCGCGGCCGAAGTTCTCGCAGAGGTTGTAGCGGCCGGTGCGGCACTTGCGGCAGTAGCCGCAGCCGCAGTGCGAGGTGCCCGCCACGCGGTCACCGGCGCGCCACCCGAAGGCGGCCGTGTCCTCGCCGAGGGCCACGACGGTCCCGGCCCATTCGTGGCCCATAATCAGAGGGAACTCTTTGGGCCAGAACCCCGGGTACTCGCCGGCGATGATGTGGGGGTCGGTCCCGCAGATGAAGGCCGAGTACACCTGACAGAGCAACTCCATCCGCCCGGGCTTCGGGACGGGGACCTCGTCTACAGAGAACGTATGCGGCGCGTGGAGGACGAGCGCCTGCATCGTGTCCGGGATAGGGGTCATGCGAGCGTCTCCTCACCAGGCGCGACGACGGCCATCGCCCGGCCGGGCACGCCGGTAACTCGCCGGAACTTGAACTGGGGCTCAACGAACCGGGCCGCGTGCGCGGGGATGCGGTCCACGCTGGCAAGGTTCTCCATATTCAGGAGGCGGTGGACGCAGCAGCCGATGGAGGTTGGTTGTCGTGGAGCTGGGGGGCAATCGGCAATTCGCATAACTGTCTCCCGATCAGTGGATTGGAGATTGAAGGGTCGTTCCCGGCCACAGCCTCTGGACGATGAACCGGCGGTCCATCTCCAATCGCTACTCTCCAATCTCTGCTCTCCCATCCTGGCGGGCATTATCGGCCAGCAGCCACTCGCCCATCTCGGTGATGTGGCGGGCCATCGCGTCGGCGGCGCGCTCAGGATCGCGCGTCTTCAGTGCTTCGAGAAGCGGTCGATGGCGCTCGGTGATGGCCGGGAGGCCGTAGCCGCTCATGATGGCGGTGACGAAGGTCCAGGTGGAGAGCTGCA
Source organism: Ardenticatenaceae bacterium (assembly GCA_027493995.1). GTDB lineage: Bacteria > Chloroflexota > Anaerolineae > Ardenticatenales > Ardenticatenaceae > DOUV01. The sequence goes on from JAOSJS010000001.1 coordinate 5,771,627, forward strand.
TCAGGCGCCAGATCTGCAGGAGCATCTTGTTGCCGGAGCGCTCGATGATGATCTGGTGGAAGGCGACGTCGTTGGCGATGTGTTCGTGCTCGTCGCCCGTCTCGGCCGCGACGAGCATGTTTTGGAAGTGGATCTCGAGTTTCCGGATATCCTCATCCGTCACGCGCGGCGCGGCCAGGCGCGCCGCGACCGCCTCGAGCGCGGCGCGCACGGGGTAAACCTCGCCTAACTCGGCGCGGTTGAGCGCTCGCACCGAGGCGCCTTTGAAGGGCGTGCTCTCGACGAAGCCCATCAACTCCAGGTCACGGATCGCTTCACGGACCGGGGCCTGGCTCACGCCGAAATCCTGGGCAATTCGGGTCTCGACGATTCGGTCTCCTGGTTGGTAACTACCGCGCAGGATGGCATCCATCAAGCGTTCTTTGATCTCTTCGCGCAATACGCGGCGGTTGATCGGGGTATGAGCAGGCGACATTGAAGCCTCGGTCGAGAAATGAGATCGGAGATGAGCAGGTGGCGATCGATACTCGCTGCGGGCCAACCCCTCGTTGGAAGTCTCAAGATGGCTTCCCAGCGTCAGCGGATCCCCCCGTCGATCCCTTCTCGGCCTGGCCAGGAGGAGAGGTATCGCGCCGGGGCGTCTTCCCTTCCGCTTCTATTCCTTCTTCGCCCTCAGAGCGGGAAGACTGGGACGAGAGCGAGGGGTCCCTGCGCATCCAGCGGCCGACCGCGCGCGCCTTGTCGTTGAGAGCCTCCCTGGAGGCTTCCACCACGGCCTTCGCGGCGATGCCGGCCACGCTGGGCGGCGACTGGGTCGCCGCCTCGGCGCCGGGCGCCTCAATGCGGGCTTTGACACAGCGGATGAACTCAGCCGAGAGGCGGCGGGCGGTCTCCTGGATGACGCTGTGACCGAAGCTGCCCAACCGGCCACGGATCGCCACGTCCATCGTGTACGCGACCTCGGTCTGTTGAGGGCCGCGCCCGGTCAAGGTCGAGACAAACTCGCCTTGAACGAGGCTGGCCGTGGCGCGATCTTTCCCCCTGGCAACGGCTTTCAGGAAGGTGGGCGCCTGCTGCTCGACCACCACGACCTCGCCACCAAATGCCGCACCGATCGGGCCGACCTTGACTTTGAGCGCTCCCTCGTAGCGGGCCTCGCCTAGCTGCTGGATCCGCTCGACACCCGGCATGCAGGCGCTCATGCGCTCGAGGTCGAAGAAGAACGTCCAGACATCCTGGACCGATGCGTCGATCGTGAAAGTATCTTCGATTATCATCACATCCCCTCTGGCGATTGGAGGTGAGCAGTGCCTTCGTTATGGATCTTTCACGCACAGGCGATTCGAGCGCCACTCGGTCCCAATCTCTCCGCGCTACAACGTCGTGATCGGGCGGCTCTGGAGAAGGTAGATCCGGCCGGCCTCGATGGCCCACTCCACGTCCTGCGGCTTCCCAAAGTGCGCCTCGAGCTGGCGTCCCAAGCCGGCCAGCTGCTGCAATTCCTCGTCCGAGAGCACCCGCGCCTGCGCTTGCTCATCGTCGAGGGTGGTCTCGTAGACGCCGCTGTGCTGCTCGTCGCGCACGATGGCGACAGGCTTGCGCGGGACGAAGCAGGTCACGACGGCGCCATCGCGCTTGCGCACGGTGTAGTTGTCGGGCGTCACCAGGCCGCTGACCACAGCCTCCCCGAGCCCCCAGGTCGCCTCGACAATCATCTGGTCGCGCCGCCGGCGGACCGGGTCGGCGGTGAACATCACCCCCGATTTTTCAGGCGAGACCATGTGTTGGATAACCACGGCGATCCTGAGATCGGCCAGGGTATGCTTCTTGGCCCGGTAGAAGATCGCCCGCGGGCGGAAGAAGGAGGCCCAGCAAGCGCGGATGTGGTGCAGCACGCCCGCTTCGTCGCAGATGTTGAGGTAGGTCTCCTGCTGGCCGGCGAAGCTGGCGGCCTCGGAGTCCTCGGCAATGGCGGAGGAGCGCACGGCCACCGGGCAGGGCCGTCCATCAGGGCTCAGCGCGCGGTAGGCGGTGCCAACGGTGACGGCCAGGTCGCCGGGCATCGCGCGAGTCAGGATCAGCTCAGTGATGCGCCGCGAGACCCGCTCCAGCATTTCGGCATCGTCCACATCGCAGACGTCGAGCAGGTTGAGGATCGTCGCCTCAGCGCCCTCGACGTCGAGGAACCGGCGGAACGCCTCGGCGCCGACAACGAAGCCGGGCGGAACCGGGAGACCGGCCCGGGTCATCGCGTTGAGGCTGGCGCCCTTGCCGCCGGCCAGGAGGGTGCCGGTCTCAAATTCACCGAAATGTGCCACGATCGGAATGGCGGGAGTCTTCATGAGCGCGCCTGTGAAGAGAGTGGAGCTGAACGGCAGCTTCTCGAATCGAATATGAGGCTGAAGGATCTCTCCTCTCTCTTTATTCCTCGACGATCGCTACGGCTCGAATCGGCGCCGCCGTGGTGCCGTGCCACTTGACCGGGAACGCCGAGATCTTAAAGCCATAGGGCGGAAGCTTGTCGAGATTGGTCAGATTTTCCATGTGGTAGTACTCGCGCTCGAGCATGATGCGGTGGGCTTCCCAGAATTCTTTGCGCTCGAACATCGCCCAGACTGGGGGGTCGAAGGTGATCGCATCGATGCCCATGACCTTGACGCCCCGGTCGATCAACCAGTTCGTCGCCGCGGCGCTCATCCCCGAGTGGTCGGTCAGGTACTCATCTTTGTCCTGGATCGCGCCCGCGCCGGTGTGGATCAGAACGATGTCGAGCGGTTTGACCTCGTAGTTGATCCTGGCGAGCGCCGCTCTGACGTCGGCGACGGTGATAGCGGCGCCCTTCTCGATGTGGCGCATGTCGAGGACCACACCGTCGCCGAAGCAGTATTCGAGAGGGATTCCGTCCGGGCCGGGCGCATCGGCCTTGAGGTGCTTACGAGCGTCGATGTGAGTCCCCACGTGATCGCTCAGCACGATCATGTAGCTGGCGGTCAACCAGTCAGCCCCATATTGCGCCGCACCGATCCGCTCGGCGAACTCGGTCCAACTCTCATACATCACCAGGGCCGGCCGCACGATCCGCGGGAAGGTCACCATATCGTTGTGCACTGTCATGCTCAAGTCGATCAGTTTGGTCGTCATGAAGTCTCCTTCAGGGGTTGAAGGTTGGGAGATTGAACTTGAAGGGTTTCGTGGTTGATAACCTTTCAACCTCTCCGCTGCAAACCCACCACTGTCACTGGGTTGCGGTCACGCCGCCGTCCACGAACAAATTCTGACCCGTGATGAAGGCCCCCGCCGGCGAGGCAAAGAGCAGTGTGGCGCCGACGAGGTCGATGGGGTCGCCGACCCGTGCCAGCGGGATGCGGTTGACGAGGGTGGTGTAGAAGGCCTCATCGTCGAGATACTCCTTCACCAGATCGGTCCGGATGAAGGTCGGGGCGATGGCATTCACGGTGATGTTGTACCTGGCCCACTCGGTCGCCAGCTGGCGGATCATGGTGGGCAGGCCGCCCTTGCTCGAGCAGTAGGCGATGTAGCCGCGCCGGATGCCCAATGCGCTCCGGACAGAGGTGAGATGGATGTGGCGGCCGCCGGTCCTGGCGGCGATCTGGTGGCGCGCGACAGCCTGCGAGAGAAAGAACGCGCCCTTCAAATTGGTATCCACCACCTTATCCCAGGCAGCCTCGGCGAGTTCCTCGGCCGGCGCCTCGATGTGGGTGCCGACACAGTTGACCAGGATATCGATTCGCCCGAAGTGGTGGTGCACCTCGTCAACCATCCGGGCGATCTCTTCGACCTCGAGCACGTCGAACGCGGTGCCGTACCCGCGGTACCCCCGCTCGGCGAGGGCCGCCGCGCAGGCCCGGGCTCTCTCCGGCGAGCGGCCGGCGACGGCGACGCTCGCGCCATAGCGGGCCAGCCCCCACGAGAGCGCCGTGCCGATGCCGCCGTAGCCGCCGGCGACCAGGGCCACCAGGCCGTTCAAGTTGAAGAGGTTCTCCATCGCCGCGCCAAAGGGTGTCGATGCTGTTGTCATACAGGAGTGCCTGCCCTGTTCGTAAGGGATTGGTGCGTTCTTCAACTGCCGTGCAGAACGATTAGCCGGGGCGTTCACCGGCTGCCGGACTGGCTGGGACGCCGCGATCGTTCGCCTGAGGGAAAACGATTCCGGGGCGGATGCTTATGTGGGTGAAGTGCGCCTGTTCCGAGAAGTGCGATCAGACTTGCGTCACGGACATGGGAGCGTTGAGTGGCTCCGGGAGCGCATCGATAATCGATTATCGGTGATGTGTCGAGTATAAGAAGGTCACGGACAGATGTCAAGCCCCAGGGATGAAATGGGGTGTACGCACGAGTTGTCCGGCAGGTGGCGGAGCCAGCAGAACCTAACCCCCCAGCCCCCTTCCCTCGCAGGGAAGGGGGAGGCGGAGGGCCGCGCGGCCGGCTGGAACGCGGCTGGCTCCCCTCCCCGACGCGGGGAGGGGCTGGGGAGGGGTTCGCCCCCGCCAACTCCTGCGTACACCCGAAGAAATGGGGCGGGTCAACGGATGCGCTGGGCGCACTGGAGAGACAGATGGGCAGGCCGCGGATGGACGCCCAGGCGTCCATCTTCTTTTGCCTTCATTTAGATACACGACTTACGCGGTGCGAGGCAGAACGGCTCAAAGAAGCAGCATTTGGCTTGGAGTGCGCGCTTGAGCGCGCTGTTGCAAGTTTCCAATTGAACCTGACAATCGCTGTCCGGAGCCGGGCGGGCAGCCTGGCGGTTGCCTGTCCTGGCCGGTCAGGCCAGGGAAATCGCAGCTGGGGGCCTCCGGCCGGGCGTGCCCCTCCGGGCACGCTGGTTGTCGGATGCATGTGGAAAGGGGCAACAGCGCGCCCTCCAAGCCGCTCTCGCTTCCGCGGTGCAAGCCACTGCGTACGTTCTGTCAATGCCAGGAGTTCCGCGGGGGTAGCGTGCCAGGCGTCCGGGCCGTGCTCCCAGTGGCACGCTCGCGGGCGGGACGCCCGCGCTCCCAGAGCGGCCGGCCCCACTCCAGACGGCACACGGCTGCTCCCCTCCCTCCCTCCCTCCCTCCCTCCGTCCTGTCACTGACACGACTGACGCGGGGGAGCGAGACGCGCGGTGTGCGTCTCCCTCACTCCACGAAGAGCAGCCTTGGGTGGGGGCTGTTACGCAGCGCTGCCACACCCCAACACCTACCGCGTAAGTCCTATTAGATAGAGCAGCGGACAAGGAGTCAGCCTTCCGAAGTCTCGGAAGGCTTCGGAAGGCTGCGATCACGCGCCTCCGGCGACTTCTTGACCGGTGTTCTAGACAGCGTGGATGATGGTAAGATCTGGGCATCTCGTGCAGTCAAGTATACGAATACGCATGAGTGATTCAACGACCGCCGTCCTGCCAACCGAAGAGCACACGCTGGTCACGGCCGCGACGCGAGCCGACCGGGCTGCCTTCGCCCAACTCTACCGCGCCCACGTCGAGGCGATCTACGGCTACCTGTACCGCCGCACAGGTGACGTGGCTCTGGCGGAAGATCTCACGGCGGCGACCTTCGAAGCAGCCTGGCGCGACATTGGCCGCTTCGAGTGGCGCGGCGTGCCGTTCCGCGCCTGGCTCTACCGCCTGGCCGGGACGCGCCTGGCCATGCACCGCCGCCGAGCACGGCTGATCCAGTGGCTGCCGCTGGGGCTGCTGCGGGGGGACGAGGCGGTCGATCGTCTCGGCGCCCACCCCGCGGCGGACGAACACGTCGAGGCCGCCGATGACTTCGCCAGTCTGCGGCGAGCGTTGGCGCGTCTCTCCGCCACCGACCAGGAGGTTCTGGGCCTGCTCTTTCTGGCGGAGTTGCCGCGCGATGAGGTCGCCGCCGCTCTGGGCTGCTCGCGCGACGCGCTCTACACTCGGACGCACCGGGCGCTCAAACGGCTGCGAGCTGCGTGGAATGAGGAGACCCATGGATAAGCGCACGGGTGACCTGCCGGCCGCCGGCAGGGGCGAGCCCGCCCTCGACCCTGAGAATGAGCGGATCGCGGACCGGTTGCAGGCGCTGGCGCGTGCTCAGGCTCCGTGGAGTGCGGCCCGCGAGCGGCGCATCTGGGCACGACTTGATACGCCGCCTCGGCACCGCGCCGGTAGGGCAGCGGCGGGCGCCCTATCGGCTGCGGCGGTCTTGCTGCTCGCATTGGTCTGGACGGCGCTCCGACCAGCGCCGGTCAGTGCCCGCGTCATCCTGGCGCACGCGCTGGCGGCCGCTCTCGGCGCCAGCGGCCTCACGCACACCACGGTCGAGAGCGCCCTGAGCCCGCTGGTCGTGGCCGACCCGGCCGAAGCCGGCACGCGACGGATCGAGACCTGGGGTGCCCCGCCGCGCCCCCCGTTTCGCCTCGAGGAGTACGATGCGCAGGGACGGCTGCGCTGGGGCCTGGCCCTCGACACCAGCGGCGACGCGACCCTCTTCGATGGCCGGCGCGTGCGCACGGCCCAACTCACCGAGGCGCAGATGGAGCGCTTCGTCCTGCCGCTCTCGCCCGACCGTTCGCTTCAGCCGCTCCTACAGGAGGCACTGGCCAATCCGGCCGTCGAGAACCGCGGCCGGCGCGGCGGGGTCTGGGAGTTGCGCGCCCGCGGCCAAAGCCACTACCCCGGCTACAGCGGCCAGACCGAAACGATCCTGTTGATTGACACCACGACCTGGCAGTTGCGTGAATTCTCCGAGTGGCGTCTCGAGGGCCGCCGCGAGCTCCTGCGACGCCGACGCTTGGTCGCCAGCGAGCCGTTACCCGCGGGGGCGATCGGCACGAGCGGCCCAGCCGGCACGGGCGACCCCAATGGCCGCTCCTTCTTCCGGCTGGCTGTCCCGCCGGGGACAGGTGAAGAGCGGGTAGCGCCTGAAGCCCTGGGCATACCTCTCCCGATCACACTCGGCCAGTTGGCGCGCGACCCGCTTTTGACGGCGCGCATCCTCCCGCAAACGCCCGGTGGGCCGGAGTTGCGCCTGATCGTACCTGGCGGCTCGCGTACGGACGCTGGGGGCGCGCCGACCGGTTACACGCTGGAGTACCGTTGGCCAGATGGCCGATTGCTCACTCTCAGCGAGCAGCCCGGCCCGCCCGATGGCAACGAGCTCCCGCCCGAGTTCGCGGCCAATCCGATCCCGGTACCGGGTGCTGTGGCCGGCTGGCGCGAGGAGGGCAATGCGCTGAGCCCACTCCTCACAGCACTCGTGCTCTATGACGACGGTACGGTGGTGATCGTGCTGGCCGAGCGCCTCCCGCCTGATGAGTTAGTGGGACTGGTCCAGTCGCTCACGCCCATTGGACGAGATTAGAGATTTGGATGGCATCTTATGACACAGTCACTGACGCGCCGCGAACTCCTCTCATACGTCTGGCTCAGCTCCGCGGGTGTCTTCCTGGCGGAGATCAGTGGTGTCGGCTACTTTTTCGCGATGCCGCGCTTCAAGGCGGGCGAATTTGGCGGTGAGTTCACCATCCCCGTCGAGATGGTGCCGCCGCCGCCGGCGGCCCCTCAGCCCAACCAGGCGGGCAAGTTTTGGCTCGTTCGCACCGAGGCGGGCGTTCTGGCGCTTTACAAAGTCTGCACCCACCTGGGCTGCCTCTACGATTGGCTGCTGAACGAAAACTACTTCCGCTGCCCCTGCCACGGCTCGCAGTTCTATCGTGACGGCCGGCTCAAGCGGCCACCCGCCCCGCGCGGGCTCGACCGTTTCGTGATTCGTGCTCTCGACGCAGCCGGCACAGTTCTGGCCGAGACGCCTCGCGATGGAAGTCCGATCCTCCTTCCTCCTGAGACGGCCGCGATCGTGGTGGACACCGGCAGCCTCATCCGGGGGCAAGCGGCCTGAACCGGGGGGGTACACCCTGCTGACGGTCATCACCTGCCCGTGCCTACGAGAAACGGCGGACGGCGCGGACCGGTGCTGCAACAAACGACGGATGGCCCGAATGGGCGAGACGGAGCATGCCAACGGGCGCCAACTCTGCTATGCTCTTGTAGTGAGAGCCGGCATCGTCCCACCTGGATTACGGGGTGGCCGGCAGAGGAGGAATTATGACGCGCCTACGCTTCGTCGCATTGCTGACAATCCTCGGATTCTTGCTGGGTGGCGCCGGAAGCGTCGCCGCCCAAGGCGGCGTCGAGCCCCAACACACCTCGGCGGTCTGGCACGGCACCTACTTCAACAACCCCGGCCTCACCCCGCCCGCGGCGTTCGAGCGAGACGACATAGTGCTGGACTTCAGTTGGGGCGGTGGCTCACCCGAGCCAGGCACCATCAACAACGATTTCTTCTCGGTGCGCTGGACGCGCTACCTCGACGTCTCCCCCGGCACCTACCGCTTTACGACGAAGAGTGATGATGGTATCCGGGTCTATGTCGACGACCAGCTGATCATCGATCGCTGGACCCAGCACCCGGTCCAAACCGACACCGCCGACGTCTATCTCGGTTCTGGGCATCACCTCGTCGTGGTCGAGTACTTTGAGTGGCAGGGCGACGCGATCGTCTCGGTTACCTGGTCGGCCGTGCAGACCGCGCCGGCCGGCTTCCTGGGCGAGTACTACCCCAACCGCGACCTCAGCGGTGCGCCGATCACCACGCGCGATGATCCTCAGATCAACTTCGATTGGGGCACCAGTTCGCCCTTCCCGGCCGCGTTCGGCACGGACAACTTCTCGGTGCGCTGGACGCGTGTGGTCAAGTTCGATCCGGGCACATATCGCTTTTACGCGACGGTTGACGACGGGGTGCGCCTCTGGGTCAACGGCCACCTGCTGATCGACCAGTGGCGTGATCAGCCCGCCACGACCTATAGCGGTGACATCTACCTCAGCGGGCCGGCTGAGGTAAAGATGGAGTACTTCGAGCACATGGGTGTCGCCGTGGCAAAGCTCCGGTGGGAGAGGAGCCCGGGGACACCGCCTGGCCAGGCCACGGTCTACGTCGTGCAACGCGGCGACACGCTCAGCAGCATCGCCCGCCGCTTCGGCACCACGGTCCAGGCGATCATGGCCGCCAACAACCTGCAATCGACGACGATCTACGTCGGCCAGCGCTTGATCATCCCTGTGGGACAGACGCCGCCGCCACCCGGCCAGACCACGGTCTACACTGTGCAGCGCGGCGACACGCTCAGTGCCATCGCCCGCCGCTTCGGGACGACGGTCCAGGCGATCATGACGCTCAACAACCTGCGCTCCACGACGATCTATGTCGGCCAGCGCTTGATCGTCCCGGTCGGAACGCCGCCGCCCGTGGCGCGCGAGGTGATCGTGGATGACAGCGATGAGGGCTTCGTCCGGGGCGGCTCCGCGACCGGGTGGGGGTCGGCAGAGGTGGGCTACGGTGGCCACATGTTTTGGACCCGCAACAACCAGACCCAGCAGGCGAACTACAACTGGGCGCGCTGGTTCCCGCAGTTGGCGGCCGGTCGCTACGAGGTTTTCGTCTTCATCCCCAGCAGAAATGCCGGCACGCACCGCGCCACCTACTGGGTCTCGCATGCAGATGGCTTCACCTCCCGCGTCGTCGACCAGTCGATCTCCAGCGACGCGTGGATCTCGCTCGGCACCTACCGCTTCAGCGGCACCAACAGGGATTACGTCTCGCTCACCGACGTCACGGGCGAGCCGTACCTGAGCACCCGCATCGGCTTCGATGCAGTCAAATGGGTATCGCGCTAGCCTCGTCCGCCCAGCGCGAAAACGCCCCGGGCCATATCCACCCGGGGCGTTTCTTTTTGGAGGGCCTTCTCACTCACAGGAGTGACGCAGTAGGTTGAATTGCGAACGGAGTATCGGCTTGGAGTGCGCGCTTCAGCGCGCTCAAGCGCGCACTACAAGCCAAATGCCTCTTCTTTGAGCCATCAACCTTGAATCACCACCTTGCACCGCGTAACTCCTGTCACTCATAGCGGAGCGCTGCCACCGGGTCGAGGCGCGCAGCGCGAGCAGCCGGGTAGAGGCCGGCGAGGAAACCCACGAGGATGGCGAAGAGCAGCGCCCCGGCAGCCAGCCACGGCGGGACGATGCTGAGCGGGCCAACGTTGGTGATCTTCTGGGTGGCCAGGTACCAGTGGGCCAGGCGATCCACCCCTTTGCCGAGCAGCGCCCCGAAAATAACGCCCAGGACGCCGCCGATGAAGCCCATCAAGGCCGCCTCGGTCATGAAGAGACGCCGGATGTCGCCGGGGTCGGCGCCGGTGGCCTTCAGCACCCCGATCTCGCGGGTCCGCTCGTAGATCGCCATGATCATGGTGTTGACCACCCCCAACGAGGCGACAAAGAGCGCCAGCACGCCCACCGAGGCCAGCATGGTCTGCAGGACGGCGAAGATCCGCGCCGCCAGGTCGAGGATCGACTGCAGCGAGCGGGCCTGCAGGTTGCGCCGCTCGATAGCCTGGCTCACGGCCGGCACGTCCTCGATGCGGCGCGCCCGCACCACGGCCGCGTCGTAGCCGTCCTCCGCCAGCAGATTGGGCCGGTTGTACCACCAACTCTTGATAGCCACCCGCTCGGCCAGCCCCAGGTCGACCCGCTCGCTGCTGCGGCGCGCCACCCCAACGACAGTCGTCGCGAACCGTTGTTGCTCGCCCCGCGGGAGCGTGACGGTCAGGGTGGCCGGTTGGCCCACGGCCGCGGCCGGGCTCAAGCCACCCTGCTCGGCCAGCCGCGTCGTGATGAGCAGTCCTCTGGCTGCCCCCTCGGCCAGCGGCGCCCCGGCGACGATCTCGGCCTCAGGCGTGAAGGGGTCGCGACCAAAGGCATCGAACAGGCGCGTGGGCCGGTTCTGCCCGTTCAGCTCCACGCGCAGGTCCATGTAGGGTGGCAGTTCCACAACCGCCGTCACCGCCGCGACTTCAGGCAGCGCGCGCAGTTCATCCAGCAGCGCCGGGGTCAGCGGCGTCACGCGCTCGTCCGGAGCAAAAGGATCGCTCCCACGCTCGCGTGTCTCCGGGCGGACGAAGATCGTCTCGAGCCCCACGGTCCGCACATTGCGGGTGAGCTCGGCCTGCAGACCGACACCCAGCGAGGTCATCGTGACCACGGTGAGGACGCCAACGAAGATGCCGAAGATCGTCAGGAAGGAACGAACTTTGCGGCGACCCAGGTTGCTGAATGCGGTAGCAACAATATCGGAAATGCGCATCGCAGACGCTCAAACTCACTATCGGTTGCAGGTTTGCAGGTTGAAGGTTGGACAATGCGGGCGCAATGGCTTGCAAGGTTCTCGAAACGATGAGAAAACAGTGCTACAGCCCGGCCTTAACCTTCAACCTGCAACTTCTCAACCGGCATCCCGTCCAGGGTATCGTTTATGATTTGGCCATCTTTCAATCGCACGACGCGACGGGCGAAGGCGGCGACTTCGGGATCGTGCGTTACGGCCAGGAGGGTGACCCCCTGCTCCCGGTTGAGCTGATTCAGCAAGGCCATGATCTCGGCACCGGTGGCGCTGTCGAGGTTACCGGTGGGCTCGTCGGCCAGGAGGATCGCCGGGCGATTGACCAGCGCCCGGGCGATGGCCACGCGCTGCTGCTCGCCGCCGGAGAGCTGGCTCGGGAGGTGATCGGCGCGGGTCGCCAGGCCGACCTGCGCCAGGAGCGTCTCGGCCCGGGCGCGGCGCTCGGCCGGCGCGGTCCCAGCGAACATCAGGGGCGCGGCCACGTTCTCCCAGGCGCTCAGGCGGGGGAGCAACTCGAACCGCTGAAAAATGAAGCCGACCCGAGCCCGGCGGTGCGCGGTGAGGGCGGCTTCGCTGGCCTGGCCCAGGTTGGTCCCGTCCACCCACACCTCACCCGTCGTCGGCCGGTCGAGGCCGCCGACCAGGTGGAGGAGGGTGCTCTTCCCCGAGCCACTCGCGCCAATCAGGGCTACGAACTCGCCGGGGGCGATTGCCAACGAGATGCCGCGCAGCGCGTCCACCCAACGGTCGCCCATGCGATAGCGTTTGGTGACGGCGTGGAGGCGGATGAGACGGGGCGGCATGGTACAGTGACGACTCCTGCTACCGCAGCGCCTCGGCGATGGCCTGGGTGGCCTCAGGACTGAGCCGGCCCGTGATTGTGCGCACGATGTCGTCCTCGGTCCAGCTCAGAATCGTGTGCCCACTGTTGGGATCGGACCAGAGGTGCCCCTGAATACCTCGCACGGTGACGGCTGTAGCACCCTCGCCCGTGCGGGAGTGGTCGCCCGGATCGCCGGCCGGTCCCTGGGCGAGGGTCCACTGGCCATTGAGGCCATCGAACTTTTGGATGTAGTGATCACCCTGGCGGAAGAGTTCCACCAGGGTCGCTTCAGGGCTATCCCCGGGGGTGCTGAGTAGATGGAAAGGCGCCTCTGCCTGGGCCTCCGGCAGTGTCATCCGCTGCGGCAGAAGCTTCTCGATATTGACGACCTCAACACCCGCCGGTGGCGTCCACTGGAAGCGCTCCGGCGCGACCGGCTCGTTCTGGTCGAGTTCCTGGACGGTCACTCGGGCCTCACCGGCGACCTCGGCCTCGCCGGTGTAGCTGGCCTGGAGGGGGAGATCGTTCGCCTTATCGATCCAGAGATCCCCGACGATTCTTGCTGCCTGGAGGGCCTGCGGCGCCTGCTCGTTGGGCGTGAAGCGCACATGCCAGACCGGCCGATCTGCAACTGTCTCCTCGCCCACCAGGGTGACGTCGCTGATCTCCAGGGCCCGCTCGGTCAGCGCCTGCACACTGCTGAGGTCGGTCGGCATCTCGGCCGCGGCCCCGCCCTCCTCGGCCCGCCACGCCTCAAGCGAGGCCCGATCACCCGTGAGCACCTTGCCGGCCGCCGGATTGTAGATCCAGCCGGTCTCACCGTCGCTCACCGCGAGGGTCCTAACGACGTCCGGCTCACTCGCCTCACGCACCTCGCTGCGGATCTGCTCGCGCTCACCGTCCCGGCGGAACCAACTCTCGGTCAGGAGGCGGATTGTCTTGCCGTCGTGTGTCGCGTTCACCTCGATCACCGCGTGGGCGCTCTTCATATTCTCAAGCGCGGTTTGCATCTGCGCGACGATGTCTTCAGGCGTGGGCTGGGCGCCAAGGGGCCCGCAGGCGGCGAGGAGCAGCCCGGCGAGAAAAAGCCAGAGGATGCGGCCCGGTCGCAAGTTCATACATCGCTCCTTGGAGAGAGGGCTCGACCCGTTCAACGCGTGAACTGAAAGCGTTTGAAGAAGTATAGCGACGAGGAGGAGCGATGCCAAGGTGGACGGGAGGGCCTGGTTCGCAGTCGAGATGACCTGGGTGGGCGACGGCCCAGCGGGGCGTCTCTACGTGGCGGGGCGCCAAAAGGCGGAAACCCGAGGAGCGTCCAGGGGAGCGACCGGTGGTCGGCGAGCGGGAACCCGATGCGATCCATCAAAGCATCGCTGTCCAGCCCGACGCGCTCGTAGACCTCGATTCGATTCCCGCGCACGTTCACCCGCCCGCACCGCTTCTCCTCCGGCAGGATGAACGCGTCGCGAAAATATCCTCGTCCAGCCGGAAGTGTTCGGCCGGATTCTGAATGCAGTTCAGCCGTGGCGTCTCCGTCGCTGCATCCCTTGGGAATGTCGCAGGCCGGCGATCTACTCCAGAGCACTCTCTATCGGCCCGTTGGCTGCAAGGGTTGCGACGAAAGCCTTCACCACCGCCAGGGTGGGCGCCTCAAGTGCAACATCCACCACCTGGCCGAGTTGATCCAGCCGCAAGTCGCCAATCCGCGCCACCAAATCAGGAGGCAAGGGGCCAAAACGGCGGTGCAGGATGTGGAGTAGCATCTCCATTTGCCCCTGCTCGATCCCCTCCTGGAGGATCTCAGCGTACCAGGGTGACTCGCGCAGCACAGCCATGTCCCACCTCATGATTCTCCGCACCACCTCGGATTCTAGAACAAAACTGGCAAAGAAGGCAAGCAGTGGCTCCAACCCGGCAATCGCCGCGTCGGCACGCAAGAGCGTGACCGCGCGGCTGAGCACCGCCTCATCCTGTCCGCCCTTCAGGACGGGCACAAACGGTAGCAGCGTGGTCAAATGCCGTTCGAACACCAGGTTGACGTCCTCTTGCCAGAGGTTGATCACCTTGAAGTCCTGATGGGCGACGAGCCCCTGGCACTCGGAATGATAACTGGCGGCAATCTCAACCCGGGGTGCCGGGGGAAGAATGTTGACGACCACCGGATAGACGAGCAGTTCGTGGCGTTCCTCAGCCAGGGCGGCGTAGGCCCGCAGGCGGGCCGCCATGCGCCGATCCGGCCGCAGTTGGATTTCGTTGGCGATCAGGAAGGCATCGCTCACATATAATACCAATTCGACTTGGTGACCGTGCATTATGGCTACCAGTTTCAGCCAAAATGGGCTTCGGCTAATGCATGCCTGTCATGTCAAATTGGTATAACATGGAAAGGCAACCACTTCTCATCCCGCTCTGAACTACTCACCTCGTGGTAAATACGGCGAATCTGGCCGGCATTTTCCAGAATGACCCGGATCTGCTCATTCAACTTCCCCGTCTTATAGTATTCGCTGATCTTATACAAGTGGGGATAGGTGCCCATCTGGTGGAATGTATCAATGAACTCTTGCATGAAATATTCAGCGAAGCTCCTGTTGCCTCTATCTGGAGCAGGAATGTTGCAGAGCGGAAAGCCTAGATACGGCTCGTACTCCTCTCGGGACAAGTAAGGAGGCACGGTATCCAAGGGATCGTAGTCATCCGAGCCGTAGTAGTACTCTGCTTCCAATCCCCTGTCTACCGCTGCCCGGTGTACCAGGTCATGAATAATGACTCCGCGCATCAAGCCAACATGCACCCGCCCCGATGGCGTCTTAGAGTCATTGACGATTTGCTTTCCACTCAGGCTCCTAATAAACGACTCTGCCCAAAACATGGAGATTTTCCCCCTTTTCAACACCTGTAGAAACAGTCTTTTTTCAATGTTATCCAAAGTACTCCATTGATTCAGCTTCATAGTATCTAGAAATTGTATTTCGAGCAACCCCTTTTGGTAAACCCTAACAACGCGCCACAGTCGCGCGCCAAGCGGCTCACGCCGGTACCGGCATCCTGCTCTTCTTCGACGAGTGCGAACGGCCTCTCCTGCCGGTCATCCGGGCCATGTGGATGCAGAGCGAGCGCGGCCGGGTGCCCGTGCGAGTACGAGGTTATGTATATCGCCGCGCTTGACCTCTTTGTCGAGCGAGATGATGTCGTTAGCCCAACAGACGATGTTGTTGGCGGCGCGCGTCAAGGTCCGAACAATGCTGTGGTTGCGCACCTCCGGAGGCAGGTGCACCCGCTCGGCGATCTCGATGAACTCTGTATCGATCCACAGACCGCTTGTCAAGGAGCGCATTCTGAGGTAAGTGGTGAGATCAGGCGTGATCCCCCGCGCGCGGTTGATCACCTCCAGACGGTGGAGTCGAGGTACTCCTTGACACCGCGAATGAACCGGCGCATCCAAGTGGGGGCCGCCTGTGACTGCACGCGCTCGCGCAAATCACACAAAGCCTGGATCAATGGTCCATCCCGCTTCACGGGCTCAACACCCAGCAAGATCTCCGTGAAGTGGGTATTGTTGGATGTGACTTTCGCAAGAGGAAAAGACGGAAGAATCGTAAAGGCCAAAAACGAAACGAGTAGTAAGAGGAGAAATAATTATCCTGCCGGGTACCAGCTGGTACCCGGCAGGATGAAGTGACATGCGATCAGGGAGTTGACGACGGACGTCGGGTGAGTGGTCCGGGCGCCCACGGGGCGCCGAGCATCGGCAGCACATATTGGTCGAGACCGTAATAGCCGGCGACCTTCCAGGCAAGGATAAGCAGGACCGCGAGCGTGAAGAGTATGGGATTACTTGACGCAGAACCGGCGAGCATGAAATTCATGTTCATGAACGCGCCGAAGAACGCCGCGATACCCACGAATAAGCCGATAATGAGGGCGAGCCCGATAAGTGTCTCACCCCACGCGACCAACGGTGCGAACCAGGTCTGGTGGCCACCGCTCAGTAATCTCCCGAGGAAATCACGGTACCAGTCATACGTGATGGCTGGCCGTCCTTGCTCTGGGAGAGCAATAGCTCGCTGCCAAAAGGCTTGCAACGATGCGCCGCTCATCCACCCGGGATCAGTGAGCTTGTGGAGCCCGGCAAGCAACCAGTCCAGCCCCAGAAACAGCCGAACTCCAAGCCACAATGGCGCGGAGCGCGGGCTTTCAAACAGGAACTGGGTAAACGACGGATTCTGAACAACCCTGACATCATCTCGAGCCGGGTCATAGCCCCGGCTCAGCCAAACCGCTGCGCCTATAGCGAGGATAAGACCGATAAGAAGCGCGAGCGCTTGACCTGCACCGGGGAGCTCGATATTAAGACCTTGTAGTTCCAGGCCGCCTGTCCCGAGAATAAACAGAAACGTTCCTACTAATCCTAGTAGGAAGCCCATGAGATCGCGCCGGCTCATGAAGGACTCCTTCCTTTTAGCATGAGGATCAATCGGCCGACATGACGTTTATCTGCTGAATATCGGTAGTCAACTTCCGACTACCATGTACCTCCTTTCACTGGTAGTCACGAAAGTATAAAGACAAAAATCTTCATACTTCTATGGCTACCTTGTTCTCAGTAGCTCAAGAGAGAAAAGAAATAGATCGCATCATAAAAGTGCAAAGTAATGAATTTTCTAAAAAAAGACATTGAACAATCAAAGTTAGCGCCTGAGTGGCGCAGGGCAAGCATATAGTCTAGACCGGGGACACCAGCCGGAATTCGATGGAGCATTTAAGGACCGACAAATCGGTAGCCAATCCCGCGAACCGTATGAATATAAACTGGCGCTCTCGGATCGGGTTCGATCTTCTTCCGCAGCCAGTGAATGTGAACGTCGAGGGTGCGAGTGTCACCGAGAAAGCCAGTCTGCCAGACCTCCCACATGAGTTGCGCCCGGGTTCGGACTCGCCAGGCTGGGCCATGGACGCGCGCAGGAGAAAAAACTGCTTGGGTGGCAATCCGTGCGCCGGATGGGTGCCCACGTGGACTATGCGGCTATATAGATCGAGTGCCACCTCCCCGCAAGTGAGCCCGCGCGGTTGGTGCAGCAGACGCTGGATCTCCGTGAGCAGCTGGTGAGGCGAAAAGGGGAGGGAGAGGTGAGCATCAATGAGACTTGACCCAGCGCCGTTTGAGGCCGGCAAGTCTCCAAGTACGAGTATGGGCGCTCCCAAGCGCTGCCGTAGTGTCTGGCACATCGCCTCGCTCTTGAGTTTGTCAGGGACGGTATCGACGATTGTGACCTCGGGGCTTGCCTGACACGCCAGGCGGAGAGCTTCCCGTCGGCTGCGGGCAACCATGAGCGTATGCCCACCCTGCCCGAGGATTGTGGTCACGGAATGCAGGGTGATCTCTCGCTCGGTCACCAGCAAAATCTGTTCCACACTGAAGTTCCTATGGCGACGTGATGAGCCAACCGATTGAGGGAGTCAGGCGGTGGAGGTCCCGCTGTGTCGTGGATGACTCAATCAAGCATACGGGCAAGCTGCCCGAGGTTTCGTCGATGGCTGGGGCAAGAGAGTAGATCTAGTTGCGTCTCGTCGGTCTCAGCGCGGAGGTCTGCGGGCAACAAGTGGGTGTGGGTATAACATAGCTCGTTTCGTTCTACAAACCGGCTATCGCCGGAAAGGGAGAGCACCGAGACCATCTCGGCGCTCTCCGGTCGGGATATTTGGTTGTCTGCTCCTGTGAGGGTATAGGAGCAAGTCGTATACCGTGAAATCTGCCAACGAGACGCCGTCCCTCAGAAATTGGGACGGCGGAAGCCTCCAAATCGGAATCTTCCTTGGGCGATCCCACTATGTGAACCCCTCTCTCTCATGGCCCCCTTGCATTCTATCGCTCCTCTATGCTACGCTGGGAAGGTAGGTTATGCGCCTATGTACTGCGCCCCCAAAACTGGACAGCAAAACGGGACGATTAAAGGGGATGAGCCGGCCAGCTGGCTGGGGGCGCACTGCTGCTGGAACTCGGCGGGCGTGAGAGAGCCAAGGGCCGAGTGAATGCGCGTGTGGGCATAGACGTCATCGAGGAAGCAGCGGATTTGGCAATCGGCGTCCTGGAAACTGGTGTCGTCGGACAGATTGACCGCTTCCGCGTTGCGGGTGCGCATGAGCCGCTCGGCAAGGCCGTGTTCCTCGGGCTGGCCGATGGCGGCCAGGCTGATGGCGACGCCCTGGCGGTGCCGGCCCTCACCCGAGGGGCTGGCGGCGTCCTGGACGCCCTGGTCGGAATGATGGAGCTTGGGGGCGCCAGTGGCGCGGGCGCGCTCCAAGGCCGTCAAGGTCAAGCGGTGATCGCGCGAGCGCCTGAGTTCCCCGCCGCGGATCAGGCGGGTGAAGCCGTCCATGCGCACCGCCAGGGAGCCGAAGCTGTCGGCGAGCTGCACGGCGGTGATGTCACCAACCCAGACCGCAGCGGGGGCCGTGATCGGGAGCCCTTCGACCAGGTGGGGAGCGCGGCCAAACTCGTGGTGGCTGGTGGGGGTCTGGAGGTGCCGCACGGGCGGCTGGCCCACCAGACCCAGCGCGTGCATCCGCCGGCGCACTCGCGTGCGGTGGGCGTGGGCGCCTTCCCGCCGCAGTTGGGCGGGCACACGGCGGTAGTCGTAGGCCGGCCATGCCACCACCGCGCGAATCGCCTTGGCCAGGTCTTCGTCGCTGATCGCTTGGGCCTGGTCGGAGTAGCTGCTCCGCGCCACGCCCAGGACGTCACAGACCCGGGTGATCGGATAGCTGTCGCCCAGCCTCAGGACGAGCTCCTGTCGCTGCGTGCGCGGTGGGCTACGAGGCTCGACGCTTGTTTGGCCACTTCCAGTTCTCACGTCAGCCGGCCCACCCGCCGCTCCAACTCGGCGATCCGCGTCCGCTCTTGCTCGCGCTCGAAGCTGCGCTCGGCGTTCTCCAGGAACTCGGGTTTCCATCGGCTCAGCAGCTCTGGCTTGATCTTGTGGGTCCCACAGATCTCCGCCGCGCGGCTCGTTCCCGGCAACACCGCCAGCACCACTTTCACTTTGTACTCCGCACTGCACTGCCGTCGGTGTCGGGCCATCTCGCGCTCCCTGCTTGGACCATGATAGTTGATTGACCTCCCTGTCCAAGTTTCGGGGCGCACTTCACCCCGGCAGATGCTGGCCGAGGGTTACGGCTGGTTCACTGAGGGGTTTGACACGGTCGATCTGCAAGAGGCCAGGTCGCTGCTGGAAGCGTTATCCAGTGAACAAACAAGCCCGGTCCCCTTCAATTTGGGCTGGGGCTTGCTTAAGCCCTGACCTTCACCAGGCATGGCGATCCGCAAAGGATCTACTATAGGAAGTGGAGATCGCACAGGGTCTTCCGCTCGACCTTTGCCGGTCCCTCGCCGGCCAGCCCCCGCCCGGCCAGTCCGGTGGTGACATCGGGGGCTAACCACTCACGGAAGGCGGTAGTGATGTTACGGATTTGTCTTCTCGGACCGTTCCGGGTCGAGCGCGATGGTGAGGTGATCCCGCGCCGGGAGTGGGGGCGGCCGAAGGATCGTGCCCTGCTCAAGCTGCTGGCGCTGGACCGTGGTCACCTGGTCCCGCAGGATCGCCTGCTCGAGGCGCTGTGGCCCGATCTCGAGCCCGGCTCTGCCGCCAACAGCCTCTACGTCGCCGTCTCTCGCCTGCGCAAGCTGCTCGGCCCCGCTCCGCTCATCGGGCGTGACGTGGCCGGGTACACGCTTGCCGCGACCGACGCGGTCTGGATCGATGTCGAGGAGTTCCAGCGGCTGCTCGGCCAGGGGCGAGAGTGGCGGCGCCGGGGCGCCTGGGCAGCCGCCGCTCAGGCCTACCGCGCCGCCGCCGCGCTCTACCGGGGCGAGCTCTTCGAGGACGACCCGTACGCGGAGTGGTCCCTCCGACCGCGCGAGCAGCTGCGGGAGACGCACTTTGCTCTGCTGGAGGAATTGATCGAGTGCCTGTTGCATCTGGGCGCCCTGGTGGAGGCGATCGATCTCTGCGAGCGCGGCCTGGCCCAGGACCGGACTCGCGAGGGGCTCTACGTGCAGCTGATGCGCTCCCACGGGGGCGCCGGCCACATCGCCGAGGCGTTGCAGGTGTACGAGCGCTGCCGGCGGGCGCTGGCCGAGGAGCTTGGCGTCGACCCGGGACCGGCCGTCCGGGACGCCCACGCGCAACTGCTCACAGACGACGAGCCCGGCTCGTCGTCTGTGAGCAGAGGCCCGACGACGCTCGCAACCGCGCCCGCCGCTGGGCCCGGCGCGCCGGCACCGCGGCCACGGCGCGCTGCCGCGGACCGGCTGTTCCTGCCGTGCGTCGGTCGGGAGCAGGAATTGGCCTACCTGGCGGCGCGCCTGGACGCCGCGCAGGCTGGTCACGGCCAGCTGGTGCTGCTCCACGGCGAGCCCGGCATCGGCAAGAGCCGGCTCTTGGAGGAGCTCGGGCGGCTCGCCGCGTCGCGCGGCGTCCGCCAGCTCAGCGCTCGTTGCTATGAGCTGGAGCGCGACCTCCCGTATGCCCCCATCGTGGACGCGCTCGGCCGCTTCGTGTTGGAGCGGGCCGAGCCCGCCGAGGTGCCGCCAGCGCTCGGGCAGTGGGGGCCACAGCTCGCCGCACTGATCCCATCTCTGCGCGACCTCGTGCCGGGTCTGCCGCGCCACCAACCCTTGCGGATCGACGCCGAGCGGGCCGCGCTGCTGGCCGGCCTCACCCATCTGTTGCTGGCGCTCAGCCGAAGAGCGTCCCTGGTGCTGCTACTCGACGACCTGCAGTGGGCAGACGCCTCGACCGTGCAGTGGCTCCACTACCTGGCCCGCCGGCTCAGCGGGGCGCCGGTGCTGGTCGTGGGCACCTATAGCAGCAGCGACATCCGTCCCGACCACCCGCTCCAGCGGCTGTTGGAGAGTCTGGCCGGCGATGCCGCTGCCCCCTTGCGCCTCGAGCTGCGGTGCCTCGCGGCCGAGCACGTGGCGGCGCTCCTCCCGGCGGTCTCGGGCTCGGTGGCGCGGGGCCGCGCCCTGGCCGCGCGGTTGCATCGCGAAACCGACGGCCACCCGCTCTTCTTGATCGAGACCTTGGGCACCCTGCTCGAGACCGGCGTTCTCCGGCTGGACGAGCAGGGCGGGTGGGAAGAAGCGGGTTCGGCAATGCTGGCAGCCGAGCGCCGCCTGCCGTTGCCGCCCAACCTGCGTGAGGCGATCCGCTGGCGGGTCAGGCGACTGAACGAGCCGGAGCGGCGGGTGCTCATGGCGGCGACGGTTCTGGCGCGCGGCTTTCAACCCGAGATACTGGCGCGGATGACCGGGCTGACCCTGGACACGGTCTTCGACGCGTTGGAAGCGATGGCCGGCCACCAGTTGGTGCGCCCCTCGCCTACCGGGAGCGGCTTCGACTTTCGGCACGACCTGATCCAGCAGGTCGCCTACGCCGACCTCGGCCCGGACCGCCGCCGCGCGCTCCACGCCGCGGCGGCCGAGGCGCTCCAGGCGCGGGCGGCGGAACGCCCGCCGGCGGTGCGGGAGGTCGCCGGGGAACTGGCCCACCACTGGTGCCAGGCCGAGCGGTGGTCGCCCGCGTTCCGCTACGCCCTGCTCGCCGGCGACCACGCCCGTGAGGCCTTCGCCCCGCGCGAGGCGCTGGCCCACTACCAGCGGGCCGCGGAGATCGCCAAGCATCAGCCGGCCCTCTTCGGGTCTGGCGACCGCACGGGGCTGCTGGAGCGGCTCGCGCGGGCCTACGCCGATCTGGGGGAGCTCGACGCCGCCATCCAGCAGTTCGAGGCGCTGCGCGACCTGGCCCGAGCGCTCGATGACCGGCCGCTGGAGGGCCGGGCGCTCCTCGCCCTGGCCGACGCCCACTACTGGCGCCACGACTTCGGGCAGGCCGAGGCACTGGTCGCGGAGGCCCTCGGCCGGGCCGAGGATCTGGGCAACCGCGGCTTGCGCGCCGGCAGCCTGGTCACAGCCGCCAGCGTGGTCATGGCGCAGGGGCATCTGGAGGCCGCGGAGCGGCACTGCGGGGCGGTCCTGGCCCTGACCGGGGAGCGGCCGCCGGCGGAGGGTGGCGAGGATTCGGTGCTGGCCGGGGCGCGGCTCAACGCGCTCGGCTGGCTCGGCCTGCTGCGCGAGTTCCAGGGGGACCACGAGCGGGCGCTGCCGGCCATCGAAGCGTCGCTGCAGCTGGGCATGGAGTTCCACAACCCGTTCCTGACCGGCCGCTCTCGCTTCGCGCTGGGCATGTCCCTCGGCAACCGCGGCCGCTACGAGGACGCCCTGGCTGCCCTGCACGACGCCTTCCGGCTGGCCGAGGCGGGCGGCGACCGTTACTTCCTGCCGCGGCTGCCGAACACGATCGGCTGGGTCTACAGTGAGCTGGGGGACCTCCGGCAGGCCGAGGAGTGGAACCGGCGGAGCATCGCGCTCGCCCGAGAGACCGGCTGGCTCGAGGCCGAGGCCAACGCGCTGGTGAATCTGGGCAGCGACGCGCTGCGCGCCGGTCGCCGCTCGCAAGCGCGCGAGCACTTCGAGCGGGCCGCCACGCTGATCGAGCGCGATGACTGGTTCACCTGGCGCTACCGCATGCGGCTGCTGGTCGGGCTGGGCGAGCTGGCGCTGCTGGAGCGCGCGCCGGAGCAGGCGGTGGCCTTCGCGCGCCAGGCGCTCGCTCTGGCCGAGCCGACTCGCTCGCGCAAGCACGCGGGCCACGCGTGGCTGCTGAGCGGCCGGGCCATGCTCGCGGCCGGCGCCCCACCCGCAGAGGTCCTGGCGCAGGTGGAGCAAGCACAGGCGTTGGCGCGCGCCAGCGGCCATCCGCCGCTCCTGTGGACCAGTGCTCGCGAGCTGGCTCATCTGCACGCCCGCCTCGGACACGAGGTGGAAGCCGCGGCATGCCGGGCAGCGGCCCGGGCCGCGATCGAAGCAGTAACGGGCAGCATCCGCGACCCGGCGCTCCGACGCTCCTTCCTTGCTGCCGAACCCGTCCAGCATGTGCTGGCCGCCGTCTGATTCCACACTGCCCGGTGATAAGCCGGTGATAAGCCGGCGATAAGTGCGCGTCCCTAGACTGGCCCCAGAGCGAGCGACGCAAGAGAAGGCCGCGTCTTGGAGTATTCGAGTCTTACCGGCCGAGTGCCGCGGAGCTATCCTCGGTCAACTGCCCGGTTGTGGTTCTGGCCGGGACGGAAAGCCCGCCGTTCTTGATCGAAACCTCGCGCTGGCTGGCGGCGGCGCTCAACGTCCCGCCTGGGACATTGCCCGGCGGCCACGCGCCGTGCTTCGATCGGACGATCGAGATGGCCGAGGCGCTTCGACCATTGCTCAAGGAGGTGAGCTCACGTGAACGCATTCAACGATCAGGGGGGAGTCGCCATGGAACGCTATCCACTGCTGCACGACGTCAAAGGCAAGGGCGAACCGATCGTCCTGATCCCCGGCGGCCTGAGCGGCTGGCTGTCGTGGGTCCCATTTGTCGAGCCGCTCGCGAAGGACCTGCAAGTCGTCCGGGTCCAGCTCCGCAGCGTGGAGCTGGCCGAGGCGGGCAGGCCCTATCCGCCGGACTACGGCACGCTGACCGAACGCGAGGCGCTGCGCGCTACCGTCGACCGGCTCGGGTTGGACCGGTTCGATCTCGTCGGCTGGTCCTACGGGGGGCACTGTTCGCTCGCGTTTACCCTGGAATACCCCCAGCGGGTCCGGACGCTCACCGTGATTGAACCGCCCGCAGTTTGGATCCTTCGGGAGACCGGCCACGCCGCCGAGGCGCTTGGCCAGAGCGAAGCCTACGATCGCTCGGTCGCCGGCAAGCAACTCACTATCGATGACCTCAAGGCCTTCCTCGTCCGGGCGGGTCTGGCGAAGCCGGGCGACGACGTCGAGGCGATACCGGCGTGGCCGGTGTGGGTCCGCAATCGCCAGGCTCTCTCGACCAACGGGACGATCTGGGACTACGCCGACTCGCTCGAGCGCCTGCGCACGCTCGAGGTGCCCGTGCTGGCCGTGAAGGGGACCGAAACGACCGAAGACCTCGCTGCGATCGTCGACGATCTGGTGGCAACCGTGCCGCACGGCCGGGTGCTCGAGTTGCCGGGCGGACACACCTGCCACATGGAGAACATGGACCGCTTCCTGGCGGAGCTGGCCAGACACACGGCTCGTGTTTCCGCCTGACACGGCGGGAGTGGATAGGAGGAGGCCACGCCTGAGATCCCGCTTCCGATGATCCGGCTGTACTATGATGGGTATGGTGCCGGCGATCCGATTGTGTGCATCCATGGAACCTCGAGTTCGGCATGGCCTGGGGACGGCGGTCGAGAAGCCGGCCTACCTCGGGCAGCCACCGGTGTTCCTTCTGCGGTTCTGATTCTATCCGTGGCCGACTAGTGCGCCGGTCAAGGACTCAGACTTCCGAAGTCTGGTCGGGACCGTGCTGGCCCACAGCGCGCGCCGACGACGGTGACAGAGGCGGGCACCGGCTGCGAACCAGACTTCGGAAGTCTTTGCCCGCCCCCCGCGGGATGACGTGACCGGTGCTCTAGCCGCCGGCGATGGCCCCCACGATCAGAAAGGGCTCTGCTCCCATCACGACCGCCTCGGGGAGCGGGGCATCCGGCAGGTCATGGGACAGATCCTGCTGGCAGGCGAAGAACCGCAGGAACGGCCGGCGCTGTTGCGTGATGGGGTCGCGAATCGTCCCGCGCAGCATAGGATATCTGGCCTCGAGGGCGTCGAGGACCGACCGCTGTGTCGCCGGACCCTCAAGCATGAGTTCGACTTCGCCGTCGACGCGGGCGAGTCTGCGGAGATGGGCGGGGAGCCGGACTCGTATCATGGCAGTGTCTGGACCTCGACGGACAGAACGGCCGGAAGATCGCGGACGATGGGTGCCCAACTGTCGCCCGCGTCGGCAGAGGCGTAGACCTGCCCGCCCGTGGTCCCGAAGTACACGCCGCAGGAATCGAGCGAGTCAACGGCCATCGCGTCGCGCAGTACATTGACGTAGCAGTCGCGTTGCGGCAGACCTTTCGTAAGTGCTTCCCACTCGTTTCCGCCCGTCCGGCTGCGGTACACGCGCAGCTTCCCATCGGGCGGGAAATGCTCCGAGTCGCTCTTGATTGGGACGACGTAGATGGTGTCCGGCTCGTGCGCGTGAACGGCGATCGGGAACCCGAAGTCGGTCGGCAAGTTACCGCTGACCTCGCGCCACGACTCGCCGGCATCGTCGCTGCGCATGATGTCCCAGTGCTTCTGCATGAACAGTACGTTCGGTCGCGACGAGTGCATCGCGATGCGGTGGACGCAGTGACCGACCTCCGCATTCGGATCAGGGATGTACTCTGAATGCAGTCCGCGGTTTTTCGGCTGCCATGTCCTTCCGGCATTATCGGTTCGGAACACGCCTGCGGCGGAGATCGCGATGAAGATCCGGCCGGGATCGCTCGGATCGAGAATAATCGTGTGCAAGCACATCCCACCCGCACCGGGCTGCCAGGATGGCCCTGACTCGTGGCCGCGCAGCCCGGGAAGCTCCTGCCATGTCCGGCCGCCGTCCACGGAGCGGAACAAGGCGGCGTCTTCCACCCCGGCGTAGACGGTGTCCGGATCGGTGAGCGACGGTTCGAGATGCCAGACTCTCTTGAACTCCCAAGGGTGCTGCGTGCCGTCATACCACTGGTGGGTGCCTGGCACGCCGTCGTACGCGAACTCCTTACCGACCGACTCCCACGTCTTCCCACCGTCATTGGAGCGCTGGATCATCTGCCCGAACCAGCCGCTGGACTGCGACGCAAACAGGCGGTTTGGGTCGGCGGGTGAGCCTTTCATGTGGTAGATCTCCCAGCCCGCGAAATGGGGGCCGCTGATGTCCCACTGCTCGCGCCTGACGTCTGATGTCAGGACAAACGCGCCCTTCCGTGTACCGACGAGTACTCGTACTCCGCTCATGCCTGCCTCCTTCGCATTGATGGTGAACCCAGGATCAAATTGGTTGCGCCTCCCCAGCCGTGGTTATCCCAATAGCCGGGAAGTCGCTCGGACCCCGTCTTCTGCTTGGCAATCAAATGGTCGGCCGTCACGAGCTCGACCAAAGGCCTCGGCAGAATGCGCTCGCGCCCGTGGGAGCCCATGTTCAGCCTCATCTGGCGGAAAGCCAGGGAATTGTCGATGGTCGAGACCAGCTCGAATGGGCTGCAGGGCAATGTAGTTTCCTGCCTGTTTTACACAACTTTCGTTATAGCACGGACTTGCGACAATTGCACCTCGGTCTGCGTCAACGTTTTGGACGAACGGGGGAGAACAGCGGGCGAGGTGAGAGGCCGATCGATGAAGAACTGGTCCTGGTCGCGGGGCAGCTGGCGCCGGTGCTGGCGGAAGGGTTGGTGTGCTTGGGGGTCTGGATGTCGTTTGCGGCAGCGACAACGCTGCGCCTTTTTCACGCATGCGAGGGTCGTGCGCACCAGCGTGCTACGGCGGACCGAAGCGACCGGGGCGGCAGCCGAGGCCGAGGTGGGCGTAGCTACATCGGCTTCCTGGGGGTTGCGACCTTGCTGAAGCGTCTCCATCAAGTGCAAAGCGCATCTCCCATGTGGCACGATCACAGGGCCGACTTGAGCCTTGATGACAGCGTAAGTGGCCTCGCCTTCAGCCCAGATGGGCAGAGCCTCTACTGGACAGCGCCTACGCGCCACGATCCGGCTCGCGGCATGCCGCGCGACTATGCCCTCTACCGCTATCAGATCGCCAGTGGCACCTTGAGCGTCGTGACCGGGTTCCCGCCCTCGTTCATTCCCTGGTGGGGCGAGGCGCGCAGGCTACCGGGCTCGCGCCTGGCGATCTACGGCGTACCGGTCGATAGTGGCAATCTACGTGAGGATGGGCCCCACGTGCTGATTGAAGAGCTGGAGACCAGCACGATTACGGAGGTACGGCTGCAAGGGATCACGGCCGGCCAGGTGCGGGTTGAAACGACCAAGGGCGACGAAAACCTGTTTTGACCTCGACAAATACGTCCGACTGTATTTGCCCCAAGGTCAAACCCCCACTCCTCGAAGCGGTCCCGTCGCAATCCTGCTCCTGGCCCCCTATGGGTTCATTGACCTGCCCCTCATTGTGTGGACACAAAGTTAGGGCAGACTGCTGAAGGTAAAGGCGCTCGAACTCCGCCGGACAGAGGTGGTGGAGCGCGGAGTGGCGCCGGCACACCCTCTCCTGGCTGCCACACCGCCTCCCCACTCCCCGCGTGTTCCTGGCCTCAGTGTCCCCTCAGCACTCAAATGACCCTCTCATCGATAAGTTTACCGGTCTCTTCCAATACGCGCTTTACAGGCATCCTGGCGCGTTCTCACCCCGGTGTGACGCACTCGGTCACGCTGTACAGTTGGGTGACACTGGGGGGGATAAGTTGCGCGGCCGAGAGAAAAAGGAGGGATCCGGAGGGTTTACCGACCCGGTTTTCGTCGTCGAATGCTAATAACGTCAAGGTCGTGCCCGAAGAGCGCAAGTTCGCGCTAGTAATCGTTAGAGGACGAATCTCCTTTTTAAACGTATAGAGGGCGGTAGAATATAAGAGGCAGTCGGGGCAACATAAGAGCGTATTTAGGAAATGATTTGACAGAAATAAACATAAGAGGGCGATCGGAAATGTTTGGGTACAAATCTGCTAGATGTGCCGGGCATATCGTGAGGAGCTTTGGTCGAAGGCTCAAGCTGACTGTATGGTTGGCGGTGGGGAAGATGGATGAGGGTGCCAAGCTTTGGTCGAAGGCGCAAGCCGGCTGGTGGAGATAGGCGCAGCGGTCGGAGGGTGATGGCACGCGCCGCCCAGGAATAAATTCCCGGGCTCAGAGGGCGATCGGAAATGTTTGGGTGCAAATCTGCTAGATTTGCTGAGCATATCGTGAAAAGCTTTGGTCGAATGCTCACGCTGGCTGGTGGAGCTGTGCGCATCGGCCGGGGGGTGATGGCACGCGCCGCCCAGGAATAAATTCCAGGGCTCACAGCTCAAGGCGGCTCACGCCGACTGGATGGTGGGCGGTGGTGACGATGGGTGAAGGTTGTTTGGAGTGTGGTTGGAACATGATTTGACAGAAACAGTCATAATGACACAGTGTGGAATGGATCACAACCTGGCTCAACCGCTGCCGGCGCCTCAGCAAAGAGTATGGGCGTCATGGGTGGAATAGTGCAGTGATGATCTCTATCGCTTCCATTCATTTGATGCTGCGTCAATTGCTCCCCAATGCGAATATGCCGATTCCGCACAAAGATAGGCGGCTTCCCGAATCGATGAGCCTCGCTCTGAACCAGGCAGCCTCCGTGTATGAATATTTTCTAAGAGGTCGTATGAACTTACAGGAGTGCGTAGTAGGCCCAAGAAGGTTCTGACCGATTCCACGCATGAAGTGCTATTTGTCACGGACTCTGATTACATCTCCCCGGTGACGATGCGTTTTTGAAGGCTACCCTAAGTTACAGGGAGCTGTTCCTCTCTTCCCAGACGTTCCTCTTCACGACTCCTTCGGTACAGCCTTTCCCTTTGACATCCCAATGTCCGAACAGAACCGGGAATACGGGGATCTCTCGAATACTCGAAAGGAGGGCAGGTCTGATGACCATCATTGCCGGCATCGTGATTGGTTTGCTGCTGATGATCCATGGGTTTGCTCATTGGAACATCACAACACTGTGGGGTCGGCAACCGGAGCGCGGTTCGTGGCTCTTGAGCAGCCTGGGGGTGCCCGCAGCGAGCGTTCACTCGCTCGGGGCGGCGCTTTGGATTGCGGCGCTCCTCGTCCTCTTCGCGGCCGGGGTGGGCGCCACCTTCCACCAGGGGTGGTGGCGAGCGCTGGCGACTGCCGGCGCCGCCATCTCGCTGCTGGTGATCGCGCTCTTCTGGAGCCGGACCATGCTGATTGGGGCGGCGGTCGACATTGGCATGCTTGTGGCGCTGCTCTGGGCGCGCTGGCCCACGCCCCAGATCGTCGGTGCCTAGAGGATCGGTCAAGGCGTCGTTGTGTCGGGCGAGAGCCGGGCGACTGAAGTCGCAGCTGGAGGCGTGCCCCCCTACAGGGTGTACCCACTGCAGGGTCTGCGTCAGGGGGCACCCCGCAGGGCGCGCCGGGCGTCGGCCGACCCCGCGGGGTAGGCAGAGCCCCCTCAGGGGCTCCCCCGCGGGGGGCTCCCGTAGCGTCCACGTGGACGCTTGTCCCCTGCGGGGGAGTCCCCTATAAGACAGTCTCGCTTGTCCCCTACGGGGGAATCCCCTACGAAACGGTCTCGCTTGTCCCCTACGGGGGAATCCCCTACGAGACGGTCTCGCTTGTCCCCTACGGGGGAATCCCCTACGAGACGGTCTCGCTTGGGGGTACCCCGCGGGGTAGGGGTACCCCGCGGGGTAGGGGTACCCCTCAGGGCAGGGGCTCACGCCGGGGATCACCCCGCAGGGTGTTCGCCGACGCAGACCGGTGGGGGATCGGTGGGCAGCTGCCCACGCCTTGACCGGCAGTCAGACCATCGATCAAGGGGTCGTTGCGCGGGTGGGGCCATGGTTCGGAGAAACCGCGTGAGGCGCGATGGCCGCCTCCGTCACGCTCCACCTGCTCTACCCAACCGGATTTCAGCCTCACCTCGCTTCGACAAGCGCACGCTACTGAGCCGTTGGATATTCCGCACGAATGAGGAAGGAGGCATGCAATGCTTCGATCTGTGATCGGTCTGTTCATTGTGCTGCACGGTCTGGTTCACCTATGGTACTTCGTATTGAGCCAGCGGCTCGTCGAATTCAAGCCGGAAATGGGCTGGACCGGAAGGTCGTGGATCTTCACGAACCTGCTGGGCGATCCAGCCACACGATCCCTGGCCGGCGGGCTCTATCTCATGGCCACACTCGCACTTGTAGCGAGCGGCATTGGGCTATTCTTTCGCGCGGAATGGTGGCGCCCACTGCTGGTCGGTTCAGCCCTCTTCTCCGCCGCAATCATCTTCCTGACGTGGGATGGGAGGATGCAGTTGGTTGTGCAAAAGGGACTGATCGGGGCGCTCATCAGTGTGGTGATTCTGCTGGCCTTGCTCGTGCTGAAGTGGCCTGCGCCGGCGTTTTAGGCGAACCAAGGCATTCAGGCAGCGAGCAGCCGCCACCTCAGCTCGTTTCGACCAGTGACAAGGCGGTGACCATCCCGGACCGGGGCGGTTCTGCGAGATCAGCCTTCGGAACATGAAAGCGCCGTTGGTGCACACACTCAGCAAGTGGATTAACGCGGCCCGCTTCGCTCGGCGGGTATCCGCCAACCATCAGGCCGAGCGAGCAAGAGGGAGCATGTCATGAACAAGATAAACTGGGAGCGTTGGGGGGCAGCGACCGGGTACCTGGTCCTCGCCCTTGGCGTCGCCGGGGCGGCATTCGAGCGGGGGGCGCCCCCCGCGAATGCCCCGATCGAGGAGACTCTGGCCTTCTTCGCAGAATACCGGGGCGAGCTGCTTGCCCAGAGCCTGATGTTCGTGCTCAGTGCCGGCGTCTACCTGTGGTTTTTCGGGAGCCTGCGCAGCTTCCTGCTACGGGCCGAGGGTGGGACCGGCACGCTCTCTACCGTGGCGTTCGGCGCGGGCGTCATCTGGGCCGGGATCCAGATGGTGTTCCAGAGTGCCCAAGTCGCACTGGCCATGGGGGCCAGCGGTGACATAGGGCCGGCGCTGGCCGGGATGGTCAGCGATCTGATCTACGCCCTGTCCGTCATCGCATACGTTCCCATGACCATGATGCTCGCCGCGGTCGCGGTCGTGTCATTGCGGACCAGGGTGTTTCCGGCGTGGCTGGGGTGGCTCTCCGCAGTCATCGCGGCCGCAGACCTGTTCATGTCGCTTGGCATCGTTGTGGACAGCGGTCCCCTGGTGCCCGGTGGCGGGCTAACCTACGTGCTGTACGTGCTGATGGTGGTGTGGCTGGTGGCGGTGACCACGGTGATGGTCGTGCGGCTCGGGAAGCCGGCGAGCACGATGGCCATCCCGGACACTCCCGTGGACCTTCAGGGACAAATCGGGCCGAGCGCCGGTTGACAGAGCGCCTCCAGGAGTACGACAGGCGTTTGTGGGAGATGCTGGCGGCGCTCATTTGGCCAGGAAGGAGGCACGGGGGTGGCCGCGCCGCGAGCTGCGCCTGAATTGCCACGCCTGCTTCGCTGTGTCCAGGTTGAAAACCACGTCTTGCGCCAAACGGCGCGAAGGAGCCAGGCATGAGACTGCGAACCATCACTCTGGGGACAACTGGCGCCCTGGCTGCCGCCGGTATCGTCCTCGGCGCGCAGGTGTACCGCCGCTACCAGCGTGACCTGGCCGAGGCCCGGCGGCGACTGGAAGCGCTCGGCAGCCGGGTGGTAGAGACCGAGTGTGGCCATGTGGAGTATGTTGAGCGGGCCGAGGGTTACCCGGTGCTGGTGGTGCATGGGATTGTGGGCGGGTTCGACGCGGGTATCGCCAGCGTGGGCGCCACACTCGGCGAGGGCTACCGCCTGATCATCCCCTCGCGCTTCGGGTATCTGCGCACGCCCCTGCCGCAGAACGCCTCGCCCGCCACGCAGGCCGACGCCCACGCCGCTCTGCTCGACAGCCTGGGCGTCGAGCGCGCGGCCGTCATCGCCTACTCGGCCGGGGCGACGTCGGCCATCCGGTTCGCGCTCCGCGATCCGGACCGCATCTCAGCCCTGGTGCTGGTGGTGCCGAATGCGCCCTCCGCAGGGAGACCAGGGCTCACCCTCCCGCCGAAGCCGGTCCTGAACGCTCTCTACAGGTCCGACTTCATCTTCTGGCTGGCGACCACGCGCTTCCGCTCGGCCCTGTACGGGACCATGGGTGTCCCCAAGGAGTTTGACCTGACCCCGACGCACGAAGCCGAGATCGCCGCACTGATGCAGACCGTCTTTCCCGTCAGGCCGCGGGCCGATGGCGCGATGTTCGACGCGTTCGTCTCCAACCCGGACATCAACTCAGGCTACCCGTTCGGGGCCATCGCTGTCCCGGTCCTGGTCGTCAGCGCCAGGGATGATGCCCTGGCGGGTTACGAGAACGCCCGCTTTCTGGCCGAGCAGATACCGGGCGCGCAGCTGCTGACGTTCGAGAACGGGGGGCACATGCTGCTCGGCCAGAGCGAACGGGTGGGCCGTGGGATCCAGGAGTTCCTCAGAGAGTACGTCCGCGCCGGGCGCTAAGTCCGCTTTCGCCCATGTGCGCTGCTCCTGGTGGCCGCTGCGCTTCGTGCTTCCCTCGCTTGAATGGCTTTCCTGGCCGGCTTGTGGCGAGCCAGCCCTGGTGGCTTGTTGGCGGTGCTCTTGGAAGAACTTGAGGATATCAGAGGGAAGCCTGATAGACTCGCCCGAGTTCATCAATGGAGACAAGAGAAGGCGCGTGATAGAGAATCTCGCTTTCAACAAGACCCTCTTTCTTCTTACAGGGGTGCTCTCACTGATCGCGGCGGTGGTGGGTGTCCTCAATCCGGGGATGTACGACCCGGTTGTGAGCCCCAGGATCATGCCCGGCGTGTTCACCCAGGACCTGCTCGTGGTCGTGGCGGCGCTCGTGATGATCCTCCTGGCGGCACAGATGAGGCGGGGCGACTACCGCAAGGCGATCGTGATCTTCGGGATTCTCGGGTTTCTCTTTTACGCCTACGGCATCTACGCGATCGAGCAGGTCTACACCGCACTCTACCCGCTCTACCTCGCCATCCTGGCGTCGAGCTTCTATGTTCTCGCGTACGGCCTGGCGAGCCTAAAGCCCGCTGCGATTGAAGAACTTGCGCTCCCCCCGGTTCTCTGTTATGGAGCGGCGGGCTACGGCGTATTTATCGCCGTGATGTTCAATTTCATCTGGATCAGCCAACTCATCCCGCTCTTGCGGACGGGCGACCGGATTGAATACACCTTTTCGGTGTACATCATCGATTTAGTTTTCATCATGCCAGCGTTCGTGATCGCGGCGGTCCTGGCGGTTCGGAAGCGCGCTCTGGGGGTCGTGGGGCTCCCGGCGCTCTTCATCCTGGGCGTGGGTATCCTCAGCCCGTTGGCGCTGGCCGAGGTGCTGAAGCCTTCCCGCTACGGTCTTCCAATGGACCCAGGTGGGTTCTGGCTCTATAGCATCCTCTCGTTGGTATTCCTGGTCTTCGCGGCTGTCTATCTGATCGCCCTCAAGCGTCCAGGGTGCGCCGGTGAGTAGGGGGTCCGTGGTTATCAGGTCACGGTCTGGAAGACGGGGGACTGGGACGCGGCCCTGGCGGGCTTCCTCAGCCTGGGTCTCTCGCTCCTCGGCTTCGCGATCTTCGGGCGGCGCTGGCTGGCACCGTTCGCCGTGGTTGCTGCCTTCGTCCTGTTGGTTCTGTTGTTCGCCCCCGACGCCTGGATCGCCTTCGGCTTGATCTTCGATGTCGTCATCGCGCTGGCCGGCTACGCGCTGCTCCGTTCCCGGCAGCGCGCCGGGGCCGTCGTTCGCGAGTGCCGGGGAGCGTCGCTAGAAAGGAGAAAGTTCCATGCACGCCCTGACGGGAGGTCGAATCGCGCTTCTCATCGCCGGTCTGGTTGGGATGGCGATGTGCAGCAACGGTATCGGTCGTGTTGCCGCCGCCAACCGCTGGCTCGACCCGCTCAGTATCGTGGGCTACGCACCTGGCATCGTCGCGCTGGTGGTGATCGGCGCGGGCGTCAGCGGCCGGGCGCTGCCGCTCGTCGCGAATGAGCGGCAGGCCCTGCTGGCGCTCCTGGTCATCATCGCGGTCAAGGTTGGCCTGACCACCCTCCACAGCCGCGTTCTCTAACGGAGAAACACGCCATTCAGCACTCGTGCACGTGTCGCAGCCACTCGGCCAGGATCAGCAACTCGGGCGTAAGGGGAACGTGATGCAGCCCAAAGTGCCGCCACCACCCGGCAAGGGCATCTGCGGCGAACTCGGGCGGGTCTGGCGATTGGCCGACGGCCACACAGCCCGGTTGGTCTGGACCTCGTAAATGCCGCAAGGCAGGCTTTGCCCAGGGCATCAGCGGGAAGGCGCGGAGATAGACCTGGGAAGCCGCAGCACACGACACCCGGCCGCTATTCTGAAAGGGGCGAATCGGCTCTTTCCTCCCGGTATCGACAGGGATCATCCCCCCGCCCCGGGGCGCAGGTCGTTCTGGGGCGGCTCGCCCGACAGAATACGTGCCATCTCCTCTAACGCCTCACCGAGTTCGAGCGCCCTGGTCGTCCCTGTACCCCCACCGATATGGGGCGTGAGAATGACGTTATCCATCTGGCAGAGCGGGCTCCCGGCCGGTAGCGGTTCCAGGGTGAAGACGTCGAGCCCGGCACCGGCGATCTGGTTGGCGGTCAGGGCGGCGATGAGCGCCTCTTCATCGACCACGCCGCCGCGACAGACATTGATGAGGTAGGCGCTCTCCTTCATGAGCGCCAGTTGCTCGCGGCCGATCATCCTCTCGGTATCGGGAGTGTGTGGCACGGCGAGGCAGATATAGTCGCTCTCCTGCAGCAAGGCGTCGAGACCGCGGTATTCGGCGTTGAAGTGGCGTTCCAGTTCCGGCGACAATGGGCGGCGCTTGTAGTAGACCGTGCGCATGCCCAGGATGTCGGCGCGCCGGGCCAGCTCGCAGCCGATCTCACCCATGCCGACGATCCCGAGCACCTTGCCGCGCACTTCATGCACGCGGGTGTTGTGCATCCAGTGAAAAGCGATCTTCGACTGGGAGGTCTGGGTGGGGCGCAGCCCTCGCAGGCGGTAGTCGCCCTCCGCGACACTCTCATGCGAGATCAACAGGTCCTTGCTGAGTGCCAGGATCAGCGTGAGCGCCAGTTCCGCCACGCAGTTCGGCCCCTTACGCGGCACCGAGGCGAAGATCAAGTCGCGCTCGCGCACGGCGGCGGCGTCTACGTTCTCGTAGTTACGGCCAAGTTTGAGGACGACGCGTGCGCCGGGAAGAGCTTCAAGTAGGGCACGATCGACAGGCCCTGCCTGAGTGACCAGGCCATCAATCTCGCTTGACGCGAGCGCGAGTGCCCCCTCCCCGTCAGCCGGGCAGACCAGGCGCAGCGTTTCAAAGCGCGGCGCCAGTTCCGCCACCGCCGTTGTGTACTCGGGGTCGGCGATCAGAATTTGCCAACCGGTCTTACCGTCCGAGCGTGCCATGGTTCCCTGTTCCTTTGCAGTGCTGGGATGCACGAAAGTCAGCAGCGTTTTCGCCAGGGACAAAGGGATAAGCGTTCCCCATTCATCCTTTGTTCTTCCGCAGCCCGCGTTTCATCTCAGTTCCCCGCCGCCCCCCGGCCAGGCCTCCTTGAAGACGGTGGCGTATCTCACTTTCTGTCAAAGTGGCGCGTACGCGCCACTTTGACAGAAATATCAACACACCATCCTTGAAGACGGCGACTCGGGCCGCCATCCGGGGCTTGGTAGCCAGCGAGGCATGGCGCCCGGCTGGAACCCACGGCGCCAGGTCCTGGTCCGAAAGCACGACTGCATCGTGAGCTCAATCGGCGGTCTCACTTTCCCACCATGGTGTCACGGGGCGGCAGGGCGGACGAAGCGGCCCACGCCGGGTTTTGCAACGATCTGACCGTCTGCGAAGACCACGGACCCGTTGACAAGCAAGGCGTGGACTCTCCCGCGAACGGGGAGCCCGTGGTAGATCCGATCAATCGCCTTTGCTTTGGTAAACCAGCGGCGACTGTCGATGGTGCCGGCCTCACGCGGATCGTAGAGCAGCAAATCGGCGTCGGCACCTGGCTGCACAACACCTTTCCGCGGGTACAACTTGAACAGCCGAGCGGGCTGAGCGCTGATGAACCTCACTGCATCTTGAAGGGTGATCCGGCCGGTCAAGGCTTCCGTCATGACGAAGGGCACCAGGGCCTCGATGCCCGGCGCTCCGATGGGGGCCTGCCAGATGTCGTCCAGCCCGCGTTCTTTTTCGGCCAGCGTGAAGGGGCTGTGGTCGGTGGCGACGGCCACCAGGGTGCCCTCCAGGAGCCCCCGCCAGAGTGCGTCCCGATCGGCCGGAGTGCGCATCGGGGGCTTGATGAGTGCGAAGGGGCCGTGCCTGTCCATGTCGGCCGATGTAAAGAGCAGATAGTGGGGGCAAGTTTCCGCTGTCAGGGGGAGGCCCCTTCCCTGCGCTTCCCGAAGAATGCGGAGGGACCACGCAGCCGAGACGTGCGCAATGTGTACGTGCGTGTTCACAGCCTCACAGAGGACGACCAGTTGCGAGACGCTCATCGCCTCGATCACCGGCGGGCGGCTCTGGTGGAACGCCGCGGCGTCTTTGCGCCCCGTGCCGGCAATTCGCTCGGTGAACAGGCGAATCAGGCGTTCGTTCTCGGCGTGAAATGAGGTGAGCAGGCCGGTTTCCCGGATCAGTTCGAGTGCCGTGAACATGTCCTGCTCGTCGGGCAGGCAAAGGCCGAGGAATTCGTCTTCGCGGCCGGGGGGAATACCGTGGGTGAAGATCTTGAAGCCACAGGCGCCTGCCTCGGCCATCCTGAGGATCTCGTCCCGGTCGAGGAGGCCAGGGGCGCCGTAGAGGCCAAAGTTGACGAAGGCCTCGCGTTCTCCGAGCGCCTTCCGGTTTTCCAGGACCGCATGCCGGGCGCAACAGGGCGAACTGATGGGCATCTCCAGTACCGTCGTCACACCGCCGGCCGCCGCCGCTTGCGTCTCTGTGACGAAGGTCCCGCGCTCGGGATGGCTGGGGGCGCGGACGTGAAAATGGATATCAATCGCCCCCGGGAGCACCAGGAGCCCCTCGGCCGGGATCTCGGAGCGGGCCGGTGGCAGGCTTCCTGCCGGCGCGACGAGTGCAATCTTGTCACCTTCAATACCAACATCCGCCTGGAAGGTATGGCCTTCGTTGACGACAGTTCCGCCCTTGATCGCGCTATCC
Source organism: Ardenticatenaceae bacterium (assembly GCA_027493995.1). Taxonomy (GTDB): domain Bacteria; phylum Chloroflexota; class Anaerolineae; order Ardenticatenales; family Ardenticatenaceae; genus DOUV01. Next base: position 5,808,572 of record JAOSJS010000001.1, read on the forward strand.
AGCACGGTATGTTCCACCCTTCATGAAAGGCGCGCGGGGCGCCGTCTGGAGCGAGCCCGCCTGCTGGCGGTGCCACCTGTCATCCCAGCAGCACCTCGTCGGCAAAGCGTTGTAAGACGCGGTAGGTTATCTCCAACTCCGCAATCTCGGTGTACTCGTCGGTCGAATGCGCCCGCTCATAGGTGCCTGGGCCAAAGACAATCATGCCTCGCTGCGCGACGCCGGTGAGATGCTTGGCATCGCTGCCAGGAAGATAGCCAACCGGTTCGGCGGGTGCGCCGGTTTCCTCGGCGCTGATCTGAAGGAAGCGCCGGGTCAAGGGGTCGTCAGCCGCTGTCTGGAACCAGTTGCTGACCTGGAAATCGCCTACAGTGTAGGCGCGTTCCAGATCGGCTGTCTGCCGGGCCGCTGCGATTGCCTGGAGTTCTGCCATGACCGTCTCGGGATCCTCTCCCGGCAGCGTGCGCCTGTCGACACGGATCAGGCAGGCGTCGGGAACTACGTTCGCGCTGACGCCTCCCTCGATGACGCCCACGTTGATGCTGGCCGTGCCCAGCAGCGGATGCCGCCGCCGGTCGAGCGTATCACGCCCGTAGCGCTCCAGGTCGAGAATCAGGTGGGCCATACCGTTGATCGCATTGGAGCCTCGGGCCGGGTTGGTCGCGTGGGCCGTTCGGCCACTGACCCGGAACGTGGCGCGTAAGACCCCTTTATTCGCTATGGCGACCCGGTTGTGCGTCTGTTCCCCGACGACCACGAAATCACAGGGCGGAAGATAGCCATTCTCCGCGAGCCATTTCGTTCCGAGTTGCCCACCGACCTCCTCCTCCGCCGCACCGACCACCACCAGTTGTCCCTTCAATCGGTGCAGGCAGTCTTTGAGGCGGGCCGCCACGGCGAGCATCGCGGCGAGGGGCGCCTTATCATCAATGCTGCCCAGGCCGTAGATGCGGCCATCGACGATTTCACCCCCAAAAGGGTCGAAGCGCCAGCGCGCGTTCTGCCCCAGCGGGACAGTATCGATATGCGCGTGGTACATGATCGAGGGGCCATCGCTCCGACCCGCCGTCGCGACGACGCTCCATGCACGGTCATCCGGCGCGACGCATGTTACTTGAAAGCCCGCCGCCAGCAGATACTGCTCGCAGAAGGCCGCGATCGGACGGCAATCGCCCGGCGGGTTCGACGAAGGAATGCGGATGAGCCGCTGTAACAGCTCGACAACAGGCCCGCTCTTCTGGCTCATATGCTCACTCACCGGCCGTCCCGACCGGATTCAACGGTTCGCGGTGCTGCGCGAGAACCGTGGCCATCCGGTCCAGGGCCTCCTGGAGGACATCTTCCGGCTGAAGCCAACTGATGCGCAGCCAGTCGCTCCACCGCTCGCCGAAGGCTGTTCCGGGGAAGATCAAGACGTGTCCCTCTTTGAGCAGCAAGTAGCTTAGCTCAAACGCGGATAAGCCTGTGGATGCGGCGTTGGTATAGACGTAGAAGCCGCCTAGCGGCTCGCCGTAGGTGAAGCCGAGGGAATGCAGCCCGTCGAGCAAAATTTGGCGCCGGCGGGTGTAGATTGCGTGATATTCCTGGACGATGTCTTGCGGGCCAGTGATGGCCGCCAGCGCCGCGTATTGGCTCACGCTTGCCGTCCGCCCGCTGATGACCTGCTTGAGAACCGTCAGCGCCTCGATGACCTCGGGCGGCGCGGCGAGATACCCGATCCGCCAGCCCGTCATCGCGTAGGTCTTGCTGACACCATTGAGTGTCACAGTACGCTCGAACATACCAGGCAGGCTTGCGATGCTCAGGTGCTCGCCCGGGGGGTAAACCAACTTTTCATAGATCTCATCGCTCACCACTACCAGATCGTGCCGCCTGGCGATCTCGGCAATAGCACGCAGGTTGGCGGGGCTGATGATACCAGCGGTTGGGTTGTTGGGCGACACCAGCAGAAGTGCCTTGGTTTTCGACGTGATGCGCGCCTCGACCTCTGCCGGGCGCAGGTCGAAGTTATCCTCCGGATAGGTCGGGACGAGCACCATCCGGGCGCCTGCCTGTTTGATCGCCTGGTCATAGCTGGTATAGCGCGGGTCCGGGACCAGGATCTCGTCGCCGGGGTCCAGCAGGGCCTGAATCAGCAGGTACAGTGCCTCCTGCCCTCCGCTGGTGATGAGCACTCCACTCGCGTCGACGGGGATGCCATTCTCCTCGCGCAGCTTTCGGGCGATGGCCTCGCGCAGTTCAGGCAACCCAGCAGACGGCGCGGGAACGTCGGCGCGCCCATCCTCGACGGCCTGCCGGGCAGCAGCGATGACATGGCCGGGGGTGTTTAGATCGGGATCGCCCCGGCCCAATGCTATAGCGTCTGGGATCTGAGCCGCCAGTTCCATGAGCGCATAGCGCAGTCTGGTGCCATCGTGCGCCATCGCGCGAAGGTTGCGGAGAGAGATGACCTCGCCGGAGTTGGGAGTCGCGTGTGTCGTCATCGCCTGGGCTCCTGTTTCAATGCCATGAACACTTGTTCCAGTCGATCGAGTCCCTCATGCAGCCTCCGGCCGGTCGCCGTGATCCGGATTGTGCCGGACATGCCGAAGGTGCTGCCAGCTACAAGGCGGAGACCATAGCGAAGCGCCTCGGCGACGACAGCAGCGTCGTCCCCCAGGGTGCGCGTGTCCGCGAGGACGAACGCCACGGTGTGGGGCTCGGCGTAGGGGATCTGAAGCCGGTCCAGGAGGGCGCATACCGCCTCAACGTGCCGTTCATCTCGCGCCCGGGGGTCGTGGTTGCGCTGCTTCATCCCGGCCAGAGCGGCGTACTGGCTGGCAGCGGGAGAGCAGATCGTGATGGCCTGTTTCAGGTCGCGCAGGTCGGTCGTCAGCCGGCGCGGTCCCGCCAGCCACGCGACCTGCCAGGCATCCAGGCCAGGCGTCCACGCGAAACTGCCGAGTGTGACAACGACGTCTCCCATGCCGGGCCATGACGCGAAGGGTGCGTAGGGTACCCCTGAGCGCAGGAGCGGAGCAGCGGTTTCATCGGCGACAACCGTGAGATCGCTCTCGTTGATCCACGCGGCCAGGCGGTCCATGGTCCGGCCGGGCACGACCTGCCCGGTGGCCGGATTGGGATTGGCGAGCACGAGCACGCCCTCGTGCGCCAGGGGTAGTTCTCCCTCCGGATCGAAGTAGTGCAGCGTGGCCCCAGCAAACTGGGCGGCGGCCCGGTACGGGATGGTTGGTCCCGGCTGCGGGAGGTAGACGGATTTGCCGCTCGCCAAGGCCCGCAACGCTACGAAGCGTGCTTCCTGCACGCCTCCGGTAATGACGACGCCATCGTTGGGGTTGATCTCGACCCCAAAGTCACCCAGGAAGTCGGTGACGGCCTGGCAGAGAGGCGCGAGGCCGGGCCGGCGGGTATAGTGATCACACTCGTGGTCTTCCATCGCGGTGATCACCGCCGCGCGCACGTCGGGCGGTGTAGCGCTCTCCAGATCATCGCCACCGAGATCAATCACATCGGCGGCGGGGGAGAGCATCGTGGGGAGCAGGTCACGTCTTTGGCGGGCGAGAGCGCGACCAAGGACCGTCGTCGGCATACAAGAGTTCCTTTCGTTAGAGAGTGGCAAGAATCTCAGCCAGGAGCCGTGCCGCATTCACCAAATCATCGATCGCGATGTGCTCCCGAAGTGTGTGCTTGTCCTCGACGCCGGTCGCCAGGACGGCGCAGGTGATTCCGACCTGGTTGAACACATTGGCATCGGTGGCAGTGGCATTTCCGTCGAGACGAGGCTCGATCCCCAGGCGGCGCGCCGCCTCGGTGGCGTGGGCTACGACGGGGGTCGCCTCAGTCAGCCGGTAGCTCAACTCATGCCGTGTCACCTTGATACCCACCTGCGCGCCGTGGCGCCCAGCGGTCTCCTCGAAGGCTCGCACCATAGCAGCCACCTGGCGTTCCAACTTGGCGTGATTGTGACTACGCGCCTGGCCCCGGATATGCACCTCATCGGGGATCATGTTCGGCGCGCTCCCGCCCTGAATCACTCCGATGTTCCCAATAGTTTCGAAGTCGACTCGTCCCAGTGGCATGGCTGCGATGGCCTCGGCGGCGACTCGGATGGCACTGATTCCCTTCTCGGGCTCCTTGCTTGCGTGGGCTTTCCTGCCCCGGATGACCACGTCGATCGAATCGAGCGTCGGCGTTCCAATCTCGATGCCGCCGGTCGGGCCATCACCGTCCACGACGTAGCCTTGACGGGCACGGAGTGCGCCGGTATCGAGGAGGTGCGCCCCTACAAGCCCGCGCTCCTCGCCGACCGAGATCACCACCTCCACCGGCGGATGAGGGAAGCCATCCTCGCACAGCGACTGGAGCGTCTCCAGAATGACGGCCACCCCAGATTTGTCGTCGCTGCCGAGGATGGTGGTGCCGTCAGAATAGATCACTCCATTGCGGATCTGGGGCCGGATTGGGGTGTCATGCGCGTGGGTGTCCATGTGCGCACTGAGCAGTAACCAGTCACCCTGGCCATCAGGCCAGTGTGCGACGATATTCCCGTGCTCATCCTGCGCAACCTGCCCGCCTAGCGCAGCGAAGCGCTTTATCAGTTCCGCGCCAATCGCTTGCTCCTGGCTGGAGGGGCTGGGAATCGCCACCAGGTCCAAGAATCTCTGGACCAGTCGCGCTTGGTCGATCATCGTTTTCGGAGTTCCTCAGGCACGAATTCGCCGTGGTCAATGATTTGCTTGTCATCGAGCCAGAGGCTGCAGTTGAGCGAACACAAGCCAAGGTGAGCTTTGGTGGCATTCTTGCCCTTGAAGAGGATGTCGTTGTTACTGCCGATCTCGATCTCCACCTGCCCGTAATGCGCCTCCGAATCGCCGCCGCCTGCCCCCGAGTCGGGGAACTGAATCGCCAGACCGCTCCAGAGCGCGCGCGGGTCCGTCCCCCACGAGGTATGGCCAGCCGTCAGAGCGTTGGGGTCGTTGAATGACTTCAAGTGGTTTTCGATGATGAACGCGTCGACGTCCCCCTCGAACTTCACGGCTCGCCCCTCACGGAATGTGATGGTCACCGGGCGATCGATATAGCGCCCGAGGTGGAAGCAGATGTCGCCAGTGTTCAGCACCAGTTGGCCCTCGAGGGTGCCCTCCAGTTGGGCGAACTCCACCATGCCGGAGCCCCAGAAATCCAGGTGGCCCGGCTCGTCGGCGGCACCATAATTCGCGACACCTGGCCGCCCCGTCTTGTCCATGACCAGGTCGGTCCCCATCTCCGAGGTGATACGGATCGTCCGGGCGGCCTCAACCATCTTCGCCCCGGCTTTAGTGCGCCGGATCACATCCGAGTCAGCGACCATGCGTCGTAGCACCTGCAAGGGCTGCACCGTCATCAGAGCGCGGGTGCCGCTGTCCAGCGCCTCGCGCATCTCCTGCCGAGAATGGAGACCGTGCGTGGTTGGGTAGACGATCAGGTCGGCTGCTTTCCAGGCCTCGCACAACGATCTTGAGGGCAATGGGTAGGTATGGGGGAGGGTCATCTTGTAGGCTTCCGCGCCCGTGTCGAGTGCGGCGCCCAGGCAGGCATCCGCGATCACCGGGTTGTAGGCCGTGTCGGTGACGACGATGCACAACTCGCCCGGCTGGAGGTTACACATGCGGAGTTCCTGCTTCCACAACCCGATCAACTCCGCCGCCGCCGCCGTCCCTAAATTTCTGGGCTCGTACGCCATGGTGCCACTCCTTCCTTCCTTCCTTCCTTCCTTGTCGTTCTCTGGGCACTCCCTTTTACAGAGGTCCTCCGGCGGAGCGCGGAGGGCAGCGGGGTGTCCTTTCCCGCTGGGGCCGGCGGCCCAGACTCCCTACTGGAGGCATAGGCGTGTTTCCGCCCTTCCCTCTCCCTTTCTTTGAATGGTCTTGATTCTCTGAGACTGTGATGGACGCTCCACGGCTGGCGCACGATCGGGCGCTGCTACGTAAAGGGCCAGGCGACGTCCAATTCTGCGGCCAGCCGACGGAGGTCTTCGTAGATGTCAGGGTCCAGTGGAACGCCGTGCTGCTTCTTTTCCTGCATGCGCCGCCATTCCAACTCGCCAGGCAGCAGGATTTCTTCAACGCCGGGTCGTTTGCGGCTATTGCGGATCGTGGCGATGAATTCGGCCATGCGCCGGTAGAACGTCTGCCGATCCATGAACCAATCAATGTCGTAGGCGATGAACTGGTGGCCCACGTCCTGGAATGCCGGGTTGCTATAGGGTTGCGTGCCGAAGGCTCCGCCGCCCAGGACCCCGGTGAGCACATCTGTGATCAGGCTGAGCCCGTAGCCTTTGTAGTCGCCGATAGGCAGCAGTGTCCCGTCCATTGCCTCGGCAGGGTCGTCCGTCTCGCGACCATCCTTCGTAATCGCCCAGGTACGCGGCATGCGGCGTCTGTCGCGCATCAACCAGCCCATCATTCCCTTCCCCGCCATGGTGAGGGCCATGTCGAGAATGATCGGCATATCGTCTTCCCTGTCACCTGTCGGTACGGCCACCGCCCATGGATTGGTCCCGAGGACCGGCTCAATGCCACCCCAGGGAGCCATCTCCGGCCCGGCGTTCGTCATACTCACACCGATGCACCCGTGGTTGAGTGCCTGACTGGCGGAGTAACTGGCTGAGCCGAAATGGGTGCTATGACGCACGACGACTACACCGATACCGCAGGCCTTCGCTTTCTGGACGGCCAGGTTCATTGACCGGACCGCGACCACCGTCCCTGGGCCATTGTGGGCATCGATGAGTGCCAGGCACAGGGATTCTTTGACCACCTCATAGGGCGCATGCACATTCAGATCGCCGGAGGCCACCCGCTCCACGTAGGCCCGCACCCGTCGTACGCCCTGGCCCTGGCCCTGCAAATTACGCAACTCACTTGTCACGAGAGCGTCCGCGATGATGTCGGCGTGCTCGGCAGGGAGGGCTGTCCGGCGCAGCAGTTGGCGGGTCAGTGCTCGGAGCGAGTCCAGCGGCACGTATTGCAGGAGGATCTTCCGGGTCTTGTAATTCGAATCATAGGTTGTCGACATAAGATTCTTTCTTGTATAGTACCTCTTGCGCCGCTCCCGGCGGATCGCCAGATCGGCCGGCTGAGGTGGCCCCACATTGGCCTGGATTTGACAATCCAGGCCGAGCGGCGGAGGGCTCTGCTACCTCTTGCACCGCTCCCGGCGGATCGCCAGATCCGCCGGTTGAGGTGGCCCCGCATTGGCCTGGATTTGACAATCCAGGCCGAGCGGCGGAGGGCTCTGGTACCTCTTGCACCGCTCCCGGCGGATCGCCAGATCCGCCGGGTGGGGGCTCTGGTACCTATTTCCCGCTCCCGGCGGATCGCCAGATCCGCCGGCCGAGGTGGCTCCTCAGTGGCCTGGATTTGACCATCCAGGCCGAGCGGCGGAGGGCTCTGGTACCTCTTGCACCGCGCCCGGCGGATCGCCAGATCCGCCGGCCGAGGTGGCTCCTCAGTGGCCTGGATTTGACCATCCAGGCCGAGCAGCGCGGCGGAGGGCTCTGGTACCTATTCGGCCGCTCCCGGCGGATGGCCAGATCCGGCGGCTGAGGTGGCCCCTCAAGGGTCTGGATGTGGCAATCCAGGCCGAGCGGCGGAGGCGTTCCCTTGTACGTCGTGCCTGTGGCGCCGGCAGTCACGCCAATTCGACCTGAATCAGATACCCTCGGGCCTGTCCTGGCCTTCGCCCTCGCGGTAGGCCTGCATGAATTCGATTTCGATCCCGCTGACGTCGTCTTCCAGGAAGGCGACCAGGCCTTCGGGATGGACGTGACTTCCCTTCACCTTGCACGATGAGCATTCTTTCAAGGTGGCGCCGTTCGCCTGCGCCTCGGCCAGAGCCTCGTTGATATCCTCGACGGCAAAGCAGATATGGTGCAGACCCTCGTGGCCGCGCTGCTCGATCCAGTTTGAGAACCGGGCATCAGGGTCCATCGATTCACTAATCTGAAACTCGGTCCCGCCGAGGTCGAACACAGCAGCCCTGGTGCGACTCTTGGGAAATGTCTTCACGAATGCGTCTTGCGGCGCACCGAGGAGACGCTTGTAGAGGTCGAGAGTCTTTTCGGCATCGCGCACGGCAAAAGTCATATGTTTGATCCGGGTCACTTTCATGTTGAAGACTCCTCAGTAAGCGTGCCAGAGCGGCGGGTTCCGAAGCTGGGAATGGGTACCTCATGCGTCAGGCGCGAGGTGCGTCCAGTGCATACGCTGCGCTTCGCGCTCGGCAAAGTCTGCCGGGTATGCGGTTACTTTCTCCGGCGTGACGTCGAACTCAAAGCCTTCGGCAGCGATAGTGTCGGCGATGACACCTGCGTCGAAGCGGAGACCGGAAAATCGTGCCGGTGGCTGGGCTGCGAGCCAGACAAAGCCTGGAGCCAGTTCTAATGGGTCGGCCCAACGTGCTTGCTGGTCGTGGGACATGTGGGCGGCCGCGTCGCGCGTAATCGAGGTTGGCTTGATGATCTTGCCGGGTCCCATCGTGTTGACCGCGATGTGATAGGGCTCGGCCTCCACGGCGAGGGCTTTGGTGAAACCCTCCAGACCATGCTTGGCTGCACAGTAGGCCACCTCGTTGACAAAGCCCCGGACACTCGATCCGCTCGCAATCGCGATGCAGTGCCCGCCACCCTGCAACTTCAACTGCTCCCAGGCGGCCTTCACGCCGTTGTAGACGCCGGTCAGATTCACGGCGATGATCTTCTGCCACAATGGGGGAGACATCTCGTCGAATGGGACCAACGGCATGATGGCGGCGTTGTTGATGACCACGTCCAGCCGGCCCCAGCGCGCAACTATCTGTTCCACAGCCTGCTGCATGTCGGTGAAGACGCTCACGTCGGCAATGAGCGGGAGCGCCTCGCCGCCATCCAGGGCGATGTCGGCAAGGGTCTGTTCCAGTTCCTCAGAGTTGATGTCGAGGATCGCCACGCGCGCCCCGGCGCGAGCCAGGCCACGGGCCACGCCCCAGCCCAGACCGCGTCCAGCCCCCGTGATGAGGGCAACGCGCCCTTCCAGTCGCAACGGTTCAGAGCCGGTCATGAGTTCCTCTCAAGCGGCCTTTCCGCCACCCGTCCTGTCGCGCAGGCCGAGCAGGGAGCCGATGTTGGCGCCCTCTGTCACAACAGGCTGGATCATTCCTGTCTTGCTGGTCATGAAGATGGCCAACCCGGGACCGTATCCGCTCCGGAAGCTTCCACCCTGACAGACCACTCCGACGACAACGGAGCCCCGCAAGTAGCCGTGACCGTAGCGGCCGTCCCAATCGGTGATCGCCACGAGGTCGCCAAAGCGCAAGTCCTCGATCCCGTGCTCGGCGAGCATTTTGGGGTCGGAGGTCTGCAGGTTGATCGTACCGTTATCACTGCCCAGCCCGGCTCCCGCGCCCGCGAGTACGCTCGGGCTGACGGCCTTCACCGGTACCACCAGCTTACCCGCCGCGTTCGTATCGGGACTGAGCGCCTCCAGGAATTCGGGCGAGCAGCTTTTCAGTTCGACCTCGGGGAAGTCGTTCAGCTTGAGGCCTATGCCATGGGCTTGAATCTGAATCTTATCCCCCGGTGCCATCCGCTCCAGGTCATCTGGTGCGAAATCACAGATCACGTGCTCTGCAAAGCGCCCGCTCTTGCCGATGACGGTTCCGGTCGCCCCGGCGGCCCCGCCGCTCATCACGAGCGCCCGGTTTCCGAGGCAGGCATAGACGCGCAGAGCGGCGTTGGCCTCTGCACTACTGCTCTTGATGGAGACGGCGGGCTGGATCAACTCGCCTGCCCAGCCCATCGCCCTATCACCGAGACGTACGTTGTAGACCAGCCCGCCGAAAGATGGGACGATCATGGGTTCGCCATCGGCGCTGACGAGATAGGGACTGGCCGGTAAACCGGGCATCGCCGGGTTGGCGATCTCGCCCGCGACGGAGATTTTCACCAACGACGAGAGGTTTGTGGAAAGCATTGGCGTTCGCGCTCCTATCGGATTTTCAGGATACGGGCAATGTTGGCGTGTGAATCGATCACCGGCTCGATCTCGCCGTTCGCACAGGCGAGCATATCCTGGCAACCTGGGCCATGCCCGTTCATGACCGAATCGCCGTGCATGATCAGGCCGATGCTGACAGCCCCGGGTTTGAAGCCTCGGCCATAGCGGTGATCGGTATCCATCACGGCGACCAGATCGCCCAACTTCAGGTTGTCGATGCCGAGTTCAGCCAGAGCGGCGCGGTCGCCGGTCATCAGGTCTTGATCTACAAATTCGGGTGTCAACTCGGCGCCACTGCCCATGATATGAGCCGGGATCTTCGCCACGACGGGCACCCGCAATCGCCCGTCCGCGCCAATCTCGAGGTCCCAGTTCTCGATCAGGTTCGGACCGGCTTTTTTGACCAGCACGCCCGGACAGTCCAAGAGGCGCGTGCCGCGGCCGTGAGTCTTGATCAGAATCCGGTCGCCGACACAGAGCTTCTCCAACACGTCGGGCTCGAAATCAACCAGCAGGCGAGCGTGTTCGCCGGTGACAGTGCCCCGAGCGCCGGCAGCGAACCCGCTAACGACCCTGGCCTCATTCCCCACGCAGGTCAGATAGTGCATGGCGTGGTCGACGTCGTAATCCGGGTGCGCGATGCTCACGCCCGGCTCGACGTGGTCCCCGGCCCACCCATAGGCCGGATCGCCCACCCGTGCGTTGTAGACGATGCCCGCCATACCGATCAGGATCCTGCTCGCCCCCTCGGTATCGGGTTGGTAGAGGGTGCGTTGCAGTGTCGGCGGGCTCACGGTGCCCGTCACTGCTATCATGACCAGATCGTCGATGTTGGTGCGAAACATGAGATGCTCCCCTATGAGAACAGTACCTTGAGTATCCTAGCGGCCGGGGCGAATCAGATCGGCGATCCCGTCACCGAGGAGGCTCAGGATGATCGCAGTGAAGACGATGGCGAGACCCGGCAAGGTCACAGGCCACCACGCTCTAAGGAGAAAGATGCGGCCTTCGGCGATCATCTGGCCCCATTCGGGCGTGGGCGGGGGGATGCCGAGCCCAAGGAAGCTCAAGGACGCCGCCGAGAGGATCACCAGAACCATGTCGGCCATCGCGAAAACGATCGCGGGTGTGATGACGTTCGGCACGACGTGGCGAAAGAGAATGCGCCAGTCAGGCAAGCCCAGCGTTCTCGCTGCCAGGATATAGTCGAGTTGCTTGACAACCAAGATCTCGCCCCGGATGAGCCGAGCATACGCCATCCACCCCGCAAGGGTAAAAGTGATGATCATATTGCGCAGGCCCGGCCCGAGCATGGCTATGATTCCGATCATCAGGACGATGAAGGGGAATGCAACGAAAGTGTCTACTACGCGCATAATTAAGTTGTCAACCCGGCCGCCGAAATACCCCGACAGACATCCTAGCACGACTCCGAGCACAAAAGCAGGCAAAACCCCAAGGATACCAATGGTGAGGTCGAGGCGGGCACCGTAGACCACGCGTGTGAAAATGTCACGCCCGAAGTTGTCGGTACCAAACCAGTGCTGCGCGCCGGGCGGCTTGAGCGCGTTCGTGAGATCCTGGCCGATGGGGTCGTATGGTATGATCCAGGGGCCAACGAGCGCCACGACCACGAGCGCTCCGAACAAGAGAGAGCCCCAACGGAACGAGGACCGGCGACGCCATGTTCTGACCCAGCCAAGCGGCAGCCGATGGGCCGGTCGGGTTTTTCCTCTGGGCTCGGGAGCCAACGCAGCCGGTTGAGCTTCGTCAATCATAGCGAACCCGTGGATCCAGGAAGGAGTAGGTAATGTCGGTGATGAGATTGGCCAGGATGATGAGGACGGCGTAGATCAGCGTGATGCCCTGCACCATCGGATAGTCGCGCGCGTAGATCGCGTTGATCATGAGGGCGCCCACGCCGGGAATGGCGAAGACAGTTTCCACAACCACCGAGCCGCCCAGCAGATAGCCAAGGCTGAGACCCAGGATTGTGACCGTCGAGATCAGGGAGTTCCGCAGGACGTGCCGCATCAGCACCAAGCGCTCGGGCAAGCCCTTGGCCCGTGCGACCATCACGAACGGCTGCCCCATCGTCTCCAGAATGCTGCTCCGCAAGCTACGGGTGAGCATGGCGGAGAGATAGAGCGTAATCGTCAGCGCCGGTAGAAAGAGATGCCTGAGATGCTGGAGCCAGGTCGTACCGAAACCAGAGACAGGGAACCAGCGCAGGCGAATGCTGAAGAGAAGCACCAGCAAGAGGCCCACCCAGAAATTGGGCATGGCCAGCCCCACAAGGAATGTGCCGCGCAGGGTGTGGTCGATCACCGTATCACGTTTGAGCGCAGCCAACATGGCCACCGGTACAGTAATGAGTATCGAGAGGATGCCCGAATAGAGCACGAGCATGATGGTCACCGGCAGCCGCTCCAGGATGAGCTGAGAGATCGGCATGCGGTGGAGGAGCGAGGTGCCGAGGTCGCCGCGAAGCATCCGCCCCAGGAAGAGGGCATATTGTACCGTGACCGGCTGGTCGAGTCCCAGGTTGTGTCTGAGGTTGGCGATTCGTTCGTCGGTAGCACGTTCGCCCAGGATGATCGTAGCTGGATCGCCGGGCACTAACCGCAGCATCAAAAAGACGGCCAGCGTGACGCCGAACAGTACTGGAATCATATGGGTGAAACGCTGCAAGATGTACCGGCCCATGAATTCTCCCTCTTGAGGCTGCCCACAACCCGTGCTGGGCCGTGAGACACCCGCGCGGGTGTCTCACGGCCGCTGGCGCCAGTCGCGGACTACCCGGCCACCCAGACGTCCCACAGCCGCCAGTTGAAGGTGGGCAGCAAGCGGAAGCCGTGAACGTTGTCGCGGAACGCGTACGAGCACGACGCGTTGTAAAGTGGCACGAAGGGGCCACGCTCCATCGCCATCTTCTGCAGTTGGTCGTAGATCTCGCCGCGCTTCTCGAAGTCCATCTCGGTCTGGCTCTGGCGGAAGAGGGCATCCATCTCCTCATCCTTCCAGCCGGTGCGGGCGGACTCGGCGCCTCCGTCTGAGACATAGGAGTAGAGCCAGTTCGCGTTGGGATCAATGTTGTCACTGGTACCGATCCCGCCCAGTCGCATGTCGAAGTCCTTCTTGAGGTTCCGATCCCACGCGAGGCCGGATTCCAGGGGCTCGATCGTGATGTTGACCCCGATCTTTGCCCACTGGTCCTTGAGGATATTGGCGATCTGCTCGCTCACAGTGTCACCGGCGCTTATCATGAGATTGGCTTCGAACCCATCCGGGAACTTCGACTCGCTCATGAGTTGTTTCGCTTTTTCGAGATCGTCATGGTACCCATACTTCTCCGTCATGAACCAGACACCGGGATGGATTGGCGCCAACTTGGGCGTGGCATAACCGAAGAAGACGGCATCCATGATCGCCTGCTTGTCAACTGCATAGTTGAGCGCCTGGCGAACCTTGACGTCTTGGAGGGCGGGTACGCGCTGGTTCAGGGCGACGGATGCCCCACCCGCGCAGGGGTCCACATGGACGCTGATGCCCGAGGAAGTCTTCAGCGCGTCGACCAGGCTATAGGGTACCCAGGTGACGGCGTCCAACTCTCCGGCGACCAACTTCAGGATGCGCGTGTTATCTTCCTGAATTTCTTCCAGGACGACTTCGTCCAGGTACGGCAATTGCCGCCCATCGCTGTCTTTACCCCAGTAGTAGGGGTTGCGCTTCAAAACGACCCGCTCGCCCTTGGTCCACTCGGCGACCATGAACGGCCCGGAGCCGACAGGATGGCTGGCGAACTCCTCGGCGCCAATCTTCTCGATCACCTTCTGAGGCGTGATACCGCAGCCCCAAAGAACAATGTCGTTCAGAAAGGCTGCCGACGGCGCTTTGAGGGTTACCTTGAGCGTTTGATCATCGACAATGTCGATGGTATCGACCGCCTCCAAAATCCAGTTGACGGTCGCATCGGGCGCGCGGCAGCGATCGAGCGAGAACTTCACGTCCTGAATGGTTACTGGATCGCCGTTGCTGAATTTCATGCCCTGGCGGATCTTGAATGTCCAGACCTTGCCACCCTCACTTGTCTCCCACGACTCAGCCACGGCCGGCTCGATAGTCGTCGCATTGGGGCCGATGCGTGCCAACTCTTCAAATACATTCAACTGCGCCCACAGAGAGTTGTTATCCTGAGTATGGATGGGGTCCCACAAGACCACGGGTGCCTGGGTGCCCAGGTGCAGCGTCCCACCCTCAACCACTTCTCCTTCGGCAACGACAGCGGCGCCAGGTGTCGCGGTCACGACAACGGGCTCTGCTGTTTGCTGCACGATCACAGTTTCCTTGACTTGCTTCTCGACGATCACAGTCTGCTCGACCGGCTTTTCGACGATCACTGTCTCTTTGATGACTTGAGCCGGCGCCGGCTGCTGGGCGCAGGCCCCAATCAGCAATACGAGAGCCGCCGCGAGTAAAGTGAACAGCACCAAACGCTTTTTCATGTGGAATCTCCTCCTGTCGCGAAATAAGAGTGCAATCAGGTCAACTCCTGGCGGAAAACCCGATACATCCTCCTTTCCTGATCCCGCTATGGATCTCCACACGCCTCGAGAAGAGTCGCGACGACATGGTCTCGCTGGGCGGGAGTCAGTGTTGGCCCAACTGGAATCGAGAGCAGGCGATCGGCCGCCGCCTCGGTGACAGGAAAGCTTCCTGCTTTGTAACCGAGCCGCCGGTAGGTTGGCTGCAAGTGCAACGGTGGAACATAGAGGATGGCGGTCGCAACGCCAGCTTCCGTGAGCCGCCGCTGCACCTGCTCACGGTCGGCCACCTGGATGACATAGTTGCGATAGCTATGGCGGTAGCCCTGGCGCTCCACCGGGAGATCGATCCCGCTGCCGCGCAGAGCCCTGCCGTACACCTGCGCGTTGGCACGCCGAGCCTCGATCCATCTGAAAGCGTATGGGAGCTTGACGCGTAGGACGGCGGCCTGAATCTCGTCCAGGCGTTCGTTGTAGCCCTCGACGAGCAACCGTTGGGGGAGGCCCATGATGCCCTGCGTGTACGATCGCTCGCGGGGCTGCCCGTAACCGGCATAGAGTTGCAACCGCTCGGCGAGCCCTGCGTCGTTCGTAGTTGCCGTTCCACCGGTTCCGATCGCCCCCAAATGTTTCGAGGGAGCGTGGCTGTAACAGGCAATATCGGACCAACTGCCGATGTGGCGACCCTCGATGAAAGCGCCGAGCGCGAGGCAGGCATCTTCGACAATCAAGAGATTGTGGCGCCGGGCGATCTCGGAAAGCGCGGGCATAGCGGCGGGGTGGCCGTAGAGGTGGACGGGCAAGATCGCGCGCGTTCGTGCTGTGATTGCCGCCTCTACCAGGTTCGGGTCCATGTTGAGTGTATCTGGCTCGACGTCGACCCACACGCTGTGTGCCCCGACGGCGTGAATCGCACTGGTCGTGGCGATATCAGAGTTCGGGACTGTAATCACCTCATCGCCGGAGCCGATGCCGAGGGCGCGTAGGGCAAGCTTGAGGGCCGCCAGGCCAGAGTTAGTGCTCACGGCGTGGCGCGCACCGACCAACTCGGCGAATTCAGTCTCAAAGGCCGGAACTTCCGGCCCCCACTCAAAGACTCCTGCTTCCAGACAACGGTGGACTGCGGCCTCAATGTCCGTCTGGAGGAGACGGTATTCTGATACAGGATTCTGGAGCGGGACGGGCAGTTGGTGCATTGTTCCACCATTGTCTAGCGGTTTGAGGATAACAATGATCGAACGGCCCTCCTGTCACGCGAAATAATCACGAGCGTAGAGGACGTATACGAGATATCACGAGTCACGACCTGGCGTCGATGGAACAGCTAGATTCACCTGCTGCGGTCTTCGCTGGACGATCACCTGCCTCGGTGCGGGGCGCGACTGGGATTGAGTGCGGATGAGGCGGCATCTGGGAGCAAGTTGCGGACAGACCGAGCGCCGCAGAGGTTGAGAGCGATGCGAAACTGTAGAACAGTCGATTGTCGACAGATTATCACACCCAACACTACCTGTCAACCGTCTGGCGGGAATTCGTGGCGCTATTTCCTGCGGTAAAACGGCGCTGACCGAGGCTAGCCCGCCGCAAGCCCCCGGACTTCTAGTCCGAGGGGAGCCCCTGCCCTGAGGGGTACCTCCTACCCCGCGGGGTACGCCCTCCCCCACCGGGTACGCCCAAGCGAGACGGCCTCGCCGGGGACCGCCCCTCACCCCCTGCGGGGGGAGCCCAAACGTCCACCTCGACGCCAGGGGGTACCCCTCAGGGCAGGGCGAAGCGTCCACCTCGACGCGACGGGATGCCCCTCAGGGCACCCCGGTGGGGGAGCCCCACAGGGCAAAGGTGGGCTTTTCGTGAGGCTTTCCCCCTGTGGGGGGCGCCCAAGCGCGGCGATCTCGTTTGGGGGCGCCCCGCAGGGCGAGCCCTTGCCCGCCGCCCCTACGGCGTCCGTACGTTGTTTCTACCCTACGGGGGATCCCCTTACGTCAACGATCCAGGAAGGGGCTCCCCCGCCGGGGATGTCGCGCCCATGTGCTATTCTTTCGTTACGGGTTGAGCCCGTCTTCTGCACCTTTCCGCCCTGAGGGGCGCCCCCAGGCGTCCGCCTCACGGTAAGGGCATCCCTCGGAGGGGACAACGTAGAGGTTGCCGGTTGCGGCGGCGAGACTCCCGCCGCGTACGCCCTGAGGGGCGTCCCCAGGTGAGTACCAGACGCTTGGGCGCCCCCCGTAGGGGGAAACCTGTAGAGCTTTCAAAGTGCACCTCTTTGGCTCGGACGGAGCCTTCAGGCGCCAACGTAGTGGGTTGCCACATGCGTTGCCTGAGAAGCCGCCGCGCTTTCAGCGCGTGCGGAGTGTCACTTCTACTTCGACGCGTACTTCGGCCGGTCCGGCGCCGGTCCTGGTGCTGCAAGGCGAAGAGCGAGCGCCGCAGGCCTCCAAGTGTACGGCCGGTACAGGCTCGGCGTCAGCGAGATCGACGGGGCAGGTCGTGATGCGACGAATGTCCCATCGATGCTCTCGTGCCACCTGCCCCGTAATGTCGAGCGTGTTGCCGACCCTCAGCGCGTGGCCATAACTGGACGGGCGGCAGGTACATCCGCTCCAGTTGAAGCATTTCAAACGGCGTGAGCACGACTTCGGCCTCCGAAGGCGCTCCAAACCGGCAACCCGGCGCTCATCGTGTGAGTCCGGTAGAACTGTCGTGCTGTTCCTGATGGAACGCCTCGACGACCTCGTCAGTGGTTTTGACCCGAGCGAACACCCCGTCCATGACGCGCAGTGAGGCCCGGTGCAGTTCCTCGGTCCAACTGGCGCAGGCGTCGGATACCACGATCACGCCATAGCCCAGATCGGTTGCATCACGGGCAGCCGACTCGACACAGCCACTGGTCATCACACCGCCCATGATAAGGTTGCGTATCCCCATCGAGGTCAGTACGTGATGGATATGCGAGCTGTTGAAAACGCTACCGGTGGTCTTCGAGAAGACCATCTCGTCGCCAACCGGGGCGATCTCGTCCAGAATGTCCGCGTCGCGGGAGGCGGCCGGGCTGTGGATGTTGAGATCCTTGTGGATTCTCCCGCGGTCGCGGCCATCGCGGGTCATCGCCTGGATGCGGCTGAACATGACCTCAATTGCGATGGCGCGGCAGGTCTGCTGCAAGCGGCGAATGTTCGGGACGATTATCGACAGGGCCTGCGCGAAGTAGTCCAGCCCGGCAGTCAGTCCGAGCTGGCGCTTACGGGCGAAGATGCCGTGGTCCAAAGAAGCGTCGGCGTACTGCATGTCGATGACCAATAGGGCCGTTGAACCCGCGGTGAGGGACAACGCCGGCAGTGGAGGCCGCCAATTGAGATAGGGATCGTCGGGAGGGTAGTACACGACGCACACTTTTCCTTATCATTGTGAATGGCGCCCTGCAACGGATTGGTTGTGCGAATGAGTGGCATTACTTCGGTTGCTTCTCTGGCCGCAGTGCGCGCAACACGCGCATGGCGCGCTCTTGCGCGTCGAGGATGTGTAGCCTGAGCGCCTCTTCAGCACGCGGAAGGTCCTTCGCCACCATGGCGCTCACGATCTGCTCGTGGACTTGTTTAGAGCCGTCCGGGTACTGATAGTGGGTCGTGCTGGTGAGGCCGATCAGGAGGCGGGTCTGCATACGCATGCTGTTCCACGCGGAATACAATCGACTGTGGTCGGCGAGGTGACAGATTCGCTCGTGAAATGAGAAGTCGAGCGCGATGGCTTGTTCAGGCGTCTCGGAACTGGTAATCGCATTGCCCAGTTCCTCGACAATCTGGCGAAGAGCGGTGATATCCTCAGCGTTGATGCGTCGCATGGCGCGCCGGAGTGCTTCGATCTCCAGAAGCAATCGTAGACTATAAATCTCTTCGATGTCCTTGTCCGTAAAATCGACGACGATGTACCCACGTCGTGGAACGCTCCGCACGATGCCCTCACGCTCGAGCGCTGCTAATGCCTCACGCACGGGTGCCCTGCTGACCCCGAGTTGATCGGCGAGTGTAGACTCGACGAGTCGTTCGCCCCGAGCGAACGCGCCGGCCAGAATCGCATTGACGATCTGGTTTTCGATTTCGTCGCGCAGGTTCGGAACCTGGACGTGTTGGAGGGGATAGGGTGATACGCCTTTATTGTTCCTCATTCAGAGCACCATTCTACGTTGTCGATTGTCGACAGACTTCAATACTCACTACTCTAGCACGGTTTTCGAGCCTGTCAAGATACCGGATGGCGTCTCTCACTTTCTGTAAAAGTGGCGCCTACGCGCCACTTTTACAGAAATATAACGATACTGGTGGCGAATTGGTACACGTCGCGGGCGCCGGTTTGGAGTGCGCACTGTTGCCCTTTTCCAAATGAATCTGACACACCGTGGGTATGCCCGGAGCAACCGCCCGGCCGCCCCAGAATGAATTCCAGGGCTGATAGCCACAGTCGGCTGAAGCCGACTGGATGAGAGACGTTCGCGCACAATTGCAATCGTTCTGAAGTCGCTCTTGCCCTTTCCCAATCTTCTCTGACACACCGCGTGCCCGGAGGGGCACGCCCGGCCGGAGGCCCCCAGCCGCGATTTCAATCGCCCGGCTCCTCGCCCAGCTCCGGACAGCGACGGTCAGGTTCAATTGGAAACGTGCAACAGCGCGCTGAAGCGCGCACTACGAGCCCTTCGTCCTCCCTGGAAGCGATTTCGCCACCAGTGTCCCCTGTGCCTGCGGCCCGCGCCGGGAAATGAAAAGTGGCGCCGCGCCACGGCGAACAGCGCAGCGGGCTATTTTCAGGAGAGGATCATATGAACACATCATCAGATACCGGGCAGACGCTTCAAGATAGAGGCGGCGAGTGATCAGG
Source organism: Ardenticatenaceae bacterium (assembly GCA_027493995.1). Lineage (GTDB taxonomy): Bacteria > Chloroflexota > Anaerolineae > Ardenticatenales > Ardenticatenaceae > DOUV01. The sequence goes on from JAOSJS010000001.1 coordinate 5,827,998, forward strand.
TGGGTATCTGCGCAGGGAATGCTGAGGCGCCCGAGCGAGTCATTCCCTGACAAGGGCCGTGATCACAGGTGGGTTTGTCTCGTCGAAGAGGGAAGCGGCCCACAAACGTCGCTTCTGGGGCAAGGGAGCGTGCGTCTCCGAGATAGTACGCGGGGCTCCCGGTGCCGCGCGGCATCACGGTCACGACCGAGGCGTGCAACGCCTCCTGAGTCGTTGAAAAAGTTCGAACCAACTCCTCGTCCAGCGCTCGCAAATGGATGGAGGTTAATGACCGCCGCCCAACGGCCGGCTTCACGCGTGCCGTGTGGCACCAGCGGAGCGGCGTCGAGTGCAAGCCAGAGTTAACGCCCCTGCTACTAGGTTTGATCTGCCCACTCCCACCACACGAACGTTCCAATCATGCCCGCAAGACTCGTGAAAACGACAATTCCGTAACTCATCCATCCGAGTTGTGCGTACGCTGGCCCGGCCATGCCCGAATAGAGTGCTGGTACAGACCAGGGGAAATATTCGCCCCATCCCGCGGCCGCGATAATTTGCGCCAGGATCACTGCCAGTATCGCCACGCCCATCGGCGGTAGATACCCACGTCCTGCGCTGGCAAAGAATGCAATGGGCGTGACGAGTGCAACCGTCAAGCAGGCGGCAATCGCCACGGTCAGTGTCCCTCGCCAAAATGTCTCTGGCGATGCTGGCGGCATGGCAACGGCTGTGCCAACGCCGAGACCAATCAGATAGATCACCGCCGTCACCATCCCTGACCATAGCAGGACGAGAATAAACTTGGCCAGTACGATAGCAAAACGCGGCGTCGGGAGCGCGAGCAAATCTCTGATCGTACGGTCTGAATATTCGCGGCCAAAGACCCAACTGCCGATGAGACTAAACAGCATAATGCCACCGATCGCAGTCGCTTGAGCCAGGAAGCCCAGATAGGTCGGCCAATCAGCAGAGCCGGCCACGATCTGTGCCTTGGCGCTGATGATTCCGAGGCGACGCGCAACATCGGGGTCTTTCATGACAATCATAAAAAAACCACCTGCCAGTGGGGCGAGTGAGAATCCCAAAGCGGTCAGCAACGGCATCTTGGAACGACGCGCTTTGAGCAGTTCGACCCAGACGGCTTGAGTAAGGTTGCTCATTTTGCGGTCCCTTCATCCATGCCGACGAGGCGCAAAAAGTAGTGCTCAAGGTCTTCTTGTTCGACGTTGAGCATCATCGGCGCGTGCCCCGCATTGACCAGTCGAGTAGCGATCTCGTCTGGGCGGTCAATCGCCAGCTCTTCGGTCACTTCGAGGGTGTGGTCGTCCGTGATATTGGCCGAGAAGCCGGCACCGAGAAGCACGGCGTGGGCTGCCCGATAATCGCGCGCGCGAATCAGGAGCCGACACCGCCGGTGACGTTCGAGTTCGGCGACATCCAGTTCTTGAAGCAAGCGTCCTTGATGGATGATGCCGATACGATGGGCCAAGCGCGAGACTTCGCCGAGAATGTGACTGGACATGAAGACGGTGACGCCGTGCTCGTGGGCAAGTTCGATGAGGAGATGGCGAATTTCGACAATACCCGCCGGGTCTAACCCGTTGGACGGCTCATCGAGGATGAGCAGTTCGGGGGTATGCAGTAGCGCCTTGGCCAGCCCCAGACGCTGCGCGTTGCCGAGTGACAGCGTACCTGTGCGCCGATCAGCATAGCCGGTCAATCCCAGGCGGTCGATGACGCGCTCAACGGCTTGAGGAGGCGTGCCAGGCCGCAGACGGCGCAAGACTTCCACATTCTCGCGCACGGAAAGCTCGGGATACGCGTGTGGCGTCTCGACCAGATAGCCGACAGAAGCCCACGGATTCCTCGTGCCACTCCGAATTCGCGTTCCGAGCACGTAGACTTCGCCGGCAGTTGGCTTGACCATTCCGAGCAACATGCGAATCGTCGTCGTTTTGCCGGCGCCGTTGAGACCGAGGAAGGCATAGATTTCGCCTTTGGCGACACGCAGAGACAAATCATCGACCGCGCTCACGCCGCCGTAGCGTTTCACGAGATTCCTGGTTTCGATCGCGATATTCATGTGGTCTTCAGCCGCAGTGATGGATGCATTCCTACCAGATGGATTGGCGGGCGAACGGTGCGGTTGAGCCACGCGCGGAGCGCGTCGACTGCAACTTGATGGGCACTCTCTGGCCCAAAAGCAAGTACCGCTGGACGACCATCGTGTAGATCCGGGGTGGAGATTGCCCAGGGGGTGCCAACGAGGCACCCGGCGGAAGAATTGGGCATCAACCGCGGGCACTTGCTCGCGCGGCGCCATCCAATCCAAGGCACGTTGGTAGGCCAGCTTTCCCCTCTGGGTCGTTGGCAGACGAGGTGACCGGAGGGCCGACGAGATGGACCAGAACGCGGGCGAGACCGGCCGCCAGCATGCTGATCTGGTTGATCCACACCGCCGGCGCGCCAATCAGCAGTGCCACCCTGGCACTTGGGAGCCCGGTTGTCCTCCCATCGCCGGGTCGGGTGCAAGCGCGGGTGAGATGGCCCCTAACCATCTCGAACTGCCGTAATCATACTGCTCCCTGGAGCTTTGAGGAGTCTCCTCCGGCTGACTACGCCAAAGCCAGCCTTGCGGAGCCAGCTCACAACTTCATCGCCGGTGAAGGTCTGTCCCCCAAGCAGTACGAAATAGGCCATAGCGAGGAGCCGGTTGGCGGCACGCGTCGCGGGGCCAAACGCTCTGTCCCCCATCTGATCCAAGATTACCACGCGGCCATTGGGAGCGAGTGCGGCGGCTATCTTACTGAGCAGACGGAGGTTTTCGTCGGGCCGGTGGGCGTGAATGACGTTGAAGAGCAGGGCCACATCATAGCCGTGGCCCAGGTCATCCTCCCGATAGTCGCCCGCCAGGAGAGAGACGCGATCGCTCAGGCCGGCGGCGCGGATGTTCTCTCTGGCCCTCTCGAGTGCACCGGGCAGATCGAAGACCGTCGCAGTTAGCTCGGGATGCCGGCGGCATAATTCGATGCTATAGAGCCCGTGACCACCACCAACATCGAGAACACGCTTCCCGCCAGGGGGCAGGTCGATTTTGGCCGCTACGTCTTCAACCACCAGACGGGCCGTTGCCTCAAAACCTGCCTGCGCCACCTTCCATCCGTCCGGCTGACTTTCTAGCCACTCGTAGATTGTCAGTGGAGGCTGACCTTCACAGATCGCGACTTCAAAGTAGTGGTCCCAGAACTCGAAGACCACCTGCTGCCACCAATTCAAGAAATCTGCCAGTCGACCTGGAGAATCGCTCAGGAGCCACTTTGTCGTGACCGGTGTGTTGGCGAAGTGACCTGTTCCATTGTCTCCTCCTACTCAATCAAGGGCTGGCCGATAAGATAACCGTCAGGGCTTGCACTATCACTGAAGCCGTCCAACGGCGCGCATCAGCCGCGTTGCGAAGCGTAGCAGAGCAACGTCGGCTGCATGCAGGGTTGGGCCGCGCTTTATAGAAGGACCTTGTGTTGCCTTGCTACGTTGACGCTTTGCACTATCCCTGCATTGGCAACTGACGCGCTCCGCTTGCGCTCACGAACCGCCTAACTTCCGCCTTGCCCCGGTGCGGGGATGACACCCAGCTGCTGCATCAAGCCCAGCGTATCAAAGCTGACCCAGCTTTCCGCGATCTTGCCCCCGGAGAAACGTAAGATGTTGATCCCGGTGGCTGTGAACTGCTTACCCGTCGGCGGAATACCCTGAAAGTCGCCTTTGTGTGTGCCGCGATAAGTATAACGCATCGCGATCTTGTCCCCTTCGGCGATCAGGTCCTCAATGGTGAATTTCCCATCGGGAAAGGCAGAGAAGAACATCGTGGATAGCTGTTTTTCGCCTGCCGGTCCCTGCGGGAGTCCGGGCGGGAGAAAGTGATTGATAGAGTCGCTGGTGTGGGTCTCATCTATGACGGCGAGATTTTGTTTGTTAATCACCTCTTCTATCCAGCGACGGATTACCGCTTTGTTTTGTTCGGTTGACATAGGATGCTCCTTTTAATGTGATAGCGTACGATTCATCATGAATTGCACTAATGGTTGCCTGTAAACAATCTAAGTACAGGTTGGGTAGTTCAGTGATTTTATAGACACACTCCTTTCTGAGCCTGATACACCCCGCACTCTAATCTGATTATCACCTGAGGGTGTGTGAACGTAACGGTCACGGTGGCTGGCACGTTGACAAACGGACTCAAGCGGCCCAACGGCAAGTGTTCGCGGCAGGGCGGCGCAGGCAAGACTCCTTCGCAAACCAAAGCGATTGCTGGCAAGACCACCGCGTACCCTCAGGGCGAAGCCCTGTCCGCTACACACAATGTTTAGCCCGCCGATTGCCTCCGTAACGCTCTCCATGAATTTCGACAATCTCGCGTTTTATTTTGAAACCAAGTTGTTGAGGTTGATGAAATATTCAGTCCAGATTTTTTTCAATTGTACGGGTAGCATAAACTGCATCAATTTGAAAAGCCCTGATACCCGCATTACCACAGTCAGGTCAATTCTTGTCTTGTTACCTTCAGTGGAAAATATGAACGACTGGGTCGGGAGCAAATTCATACCATGCTGAGCTTCAATCACCAGCTTTTGGTTGGGCCCGAAGTCAATTACCTTCATCAGTAGTTGTTTCTTGCCCATGAAATGAACTTCTTCGAGAAAGGTGGTGCCTATGGCTGTTGTGCCGCTTATCTGAGTAATGCCCGGGACATCCTTTCTCCACTGCGGAATTTTCGAAAAGTCAGAAACAACGGCGAAGACCTTTTCTATAGGCGCATCTATTAGACCGACTTGGGTGAATGTTAACATGAGCTTTTTCTCCTTTCGCGATTGAGGATGAGGTAGAGCGAGCAGACTTCATGTGCAACAGTTTTTTGTACTATGGACATAGGCTATTTTCCTTTCATGTATACACTTCGGGTTGATGGGGTCAGACAATTGTATTCTACATTTTTTGGAACACTCGCTTATCAGACCCAAAGTGTTGGTTTCTTGCTCAATTTATAAGCATTGTCACTGTGTAAGACAGGCGGCCTAACGGAGAAGTTCAGCCGCGCAAGGGCGATTCAGGATCAATGCCCGATTTCACTCATGACGTGGTGTGGCGCCTCGATCCCCGCGTCGGCTGCAACGGGGGTTAGCCGGCCTCCGCCGCCAGGGAAACCCACGCCCATCACAAGCCCCCCGGCCCCCAGGCCACCCTCCGATAGCGGGATGGCCCGCGCCTGGCGCCCCCTTGCTGAGGGGAGCCTCCCTGCGGATGCGAGCGGGCCTGCCATCAAGCGGGCCGCCGAACTATAAAGTAGACTGCGGCTGCCGATCTACCCTGCCGATATGGAATATAAGTTGAAAGCTTATTAAAATTATGACTCTGTTGACTGTTCACTTTCAAGTCCAATTTGTGCTCAGTTCTTGCTCAATACTGAGTCCCCGGCGACAGTGTGAGTCAAGCGCCCCAACGTTAAAGTACACCGGCTGCCGGGCCAGCAAGGCTCGATAAAGACACCTGTGTGGGTCAGGTGAGGTTGAAAAACTCAGCGGCCGGCAGTCCGGTGGAATGCCTTGTGGGCGGTTCGTTCCTGAAATGCAAGTGTAAGTAACGGCTCAGCCGCGTGGTAGGGTAGCGGAACAGGTCCCTGGAGAGTCTTGGAGACGGCTTCGTCGCCCCCAGCGCTCCGCCGCAGAAGCCTGTGGCGTTGGGAGTTGGGGCCGGACGGCTGGGCCGGGCCGGTGGGATGCCACTCTGCCAACGGCGCTTCGTGGCGGACTACGAACTGGCTGGCTGAGCCGTTATGCCGGGGTCTGGCCCGCGCAACCTGAAGGGCCTGCGCCCGCCGCTGGAGGACAAGCGCATCGTCATCAGCCGCGCTGCCGGCTTCTGCGGCATCCCACCGCGTGTGACGCAGCCTGCGCTCTTCGGTTAAGACCGATGTTCCTTTCCGTTGCCGTGAGCCTTGCTTTTCGAGGCCGGATAGACGTATGCTCTGCATACGCTGTCAGCGGGGTTTTCGAACCGATTGAGCGGCGATTGTGTCCCGTGCGAGTTGCTCAGTCAGCCCCCTGATTCAGCGGCAGCGTTCCGCTTCCAGAGGAGAAGAGCGCCCTCACCAAACATAATTCGGAGGATCAGGATACGATGGCGACAAGTGACGATCGAATTGAGGAGTTTCTGAGTGCCCGCCGGCACGCCATTGTGGGCACCAACCCTATCGACGGGCCGCCACAGCTCAGCCCGGTGTGGTACCTCTGGGAAGAGGGGCGCCTGTATCTCAGTGTCAACGTCGAAACGGCCAAGTATCGCAACCTGCAACGAGACCCCCGCATCACGGTCTGCATCGATGGCTGCTACCCTGATATGCGCAGTGTGATCATCACGGGCATGGCGACGCTGGTTGGAGCGGATAATCCACTCCAGGCGGAGATGAGGCGGCGCCTGCTCGGCCGCTACTACGACAGCGAAGAGGGTGTCCGCCGCCATCTCGAACGAACACCTGACTCGCCAAAGATGGCGCTGGTCGTGGTCAGGCCCGAGAAGATCATTCGCCAGGGTTTTGAGTAAGGGGCCGTTCGGCGGCGAGGGGTGTAGCACGGGCCGCGGCCGGCTATGGTCTTGCGGCTGCTACCGGAGGGAAGGGGCGTGGACCGTGGGGAGATGATCGCCCTGATACGCGCTGGCGTGCCGGAGCCAGGCGGGACGTGGGCCGATCTGGGCGCCGGGACGGGGAACTTCACCTGGGCGCTGGGGGCGCTTCTCGGGCCCCGGGGGACGATCTACGCCATCGACCGTGATGCGAAGGCGATCAGACGTCAGCGAGAGTTGCTCGCTCGGGCGGAGCCGGGCGCGGCCATCCTGCCCGTCCAGGCCGACTTCACGCGCCCGCTCGATCTGTCGCCGCTCGACGGCCTGTTGATGGCCAACGCGCTTCACTTCGTCCGCGACCAGGCGGCTACGCTCACCCAGGTCGCCGGATATTTGCGGCCGGGCGGTCGCTTTCTGCTGGTCGAGTACGACGTCCACCGGGCAGGCCCCTGGGTGCCCTTCCCACTCCCATTCGAGCGTTTCCAGTCGCTCGCCCCGCTGGTGGGGTTGTCCGCCCCGGCGCTCGTGGGCACGCGACGCTCGCCCTCGTCCGGCATCACGATGTACGCGTCGGTCGCCGTGAGGCCCACCCACACCACGGACGGCCCGGCGCGTCCCTGAGACGAGACCTCCCGCGCTCGCATCAGCACACGGCCGTTGGGATGGCGGCCGGCGACGCAGTCGACTCTGGATCTTCTCTGAACGCACTGGAGGGTCACGCCGGCGCGGCGCGGCGCATGATGGCACCGATCTTGTAGGTTGTAACTGGACACGATCAGCCGAACAAGGAGCTGTCCGGTTCACGATGAATGTCGGCGTGGGGGGCGGTGCGCGCCGGTAGGGAGGGAGATGATGGAGCGGCGAGTGTTGGGCCACACAGGATTGGAGGTGCCCACCGTCGGGATGGGCACCTGGCGGACCTTCGACGTGCGGGCCGCGGCGGCCGCGGCCAATGCCCGCCGGGTTGTAGATACGGCTCTCGCCGCGGGGGCAAGCTTCTTCGACTCGTCGCCGATGTACGGAGAGGCCGAGCGCGTCCTGGGCGCGGCGCTGCAGGGGCGCCGCGACGCAGCATTGATCGCGACCAAGGTGTGGGCGCCGACCGTGGCCGAGGGCCGCGACCAGGTACGGCGCGCCCTGGGCTTCTTTGGCGGCCACGTTGAACTCTACCAGATCCACAATCTCGTCAACTGGCGGGGCCATCTGCCGATGCTGGAGAAGTTGCGCGACGAGGGCCACATCACCGCAATTGGAGCCACCCACTACAGCTCCGCCGCGTTTGGCGAGTTGCGTCGGATCATGGAGAGCGGCCGGATCAGCGCCATCCAAATTCCCTACAACCCGCTCGAACGGGAGGTGGAGCGCGGCCTTTTGCCCCTGGCGGCCGATCTCGGCCTGGGCGTGGTGGTCATGCGTCCCTTTGCGGAGGGCAGCCTCCTGCGCCGCCGGCCGTCGGCGGCCGACCTGGCGCCCCTCCAGCCTTTCGGTGTGAACAGCTGGCCCCAGGCCTTACTCAAGTGGATCCTGAGCGATCCCCAGTGCCACGTCGCCATTCCCGCCACCTCCAACCCAGAGCACATGGCGCAGAACGCCGCCGCAGGTGACCCACCATGGTTCGGCCCCGACGAGCGCGCGCTCGTCGCCCGTCTCGCCGGGCGGTCGTAGCGCCGCACCGGGCCGCCGGCGCGCCCATCGAGCGGTGCGCTTGCGCGTTTGAGCTCAACGGGGTGGAGGGGCGAAAGGCTTCAAGGGCGCAGGGGAAGGGCTGCGTCCGTTTCAGGCCTGGGATCACCCGCCACCTGGAGCCGCTCGAGCCAAAAACTTGCGGTTGACAAAACCCAGCCGTGGTGATATCATTGTTTTTGTAGGACGAAGTGCTTTTGTTTCGGACCCGTACGTGGACTGCCGGAGCACCCTCGCTCCGGCGTTTTTTGTGCCGGTGGAAGCAGAATCATCCTTCTGTCCGACCCTATCCAACTGTTTCTCTGAAGGAGATTCTTTTCATGAACGATCGTATTACCGGCACCGTCAAGTGGTTCAACGGCGAGAAGGGGTTTGGCTTCATTACCCCTGATAACGGCCAGAAGGACGTCTTTGTCCACCACAGCGCCATCTTGAGCGAGGGGTTCCGCAACCTGGACGAGGGGCAGCGCGTCGAGTTCAGCATCGAGCCGAGCCCCAAGGGTCCGCGCGCGGCAAGCGTCACCAAGATCTAAGCGCGTCCGCCGGCCCTCGTCAGGGCAGCGGCGCTTGATCCTATTTGTAGAGAAGGGCACCAGCATCTGCTGGCGCCCTTTTTGTTTGGGCCGAGGCTGACCGGCTCGCTCAGCCGCTCACGCTTCGTGCGACGAAGGCAACGTGCGTCCGTGAGCCCGGCGACCTTTTGGAGAGGAGCCACGACCCCCGCGAGGCGTCTGCGTGCCGGCAGCGGGCGCAAGCGAATTTTCGGCGCTCCCCCATTCCACCTCGGGCCAGCCAGCGTTCGGCGATGGCGCCTCCCAACACTGTCACTGCACGCCATGCCGCTTCAGATCGTTGGTCCTGGGGCAAGAACTCGCTGGCGTTGACGGCAATCAGCGTCGCCACCACCCGGCGACCATGGGCCGGAGCTGTGCCACGACGATCGCGTGGGGTCGCTCGTCCCCTATTGACTTGAACCACTGCAGCGGAAGGAGAAACACCGGTCCCGCGGAGTGGATGGTGATGCGAGCCGCTTGCTCTCCACATGGAAGGGGCGCCGGCAGATTGAGTAGGCGCCCGCCGGGTTTGGGATGGCCGGGCGGGTTCACGCGGGCGAGCCGGGGCCCTATCGGGCAGGGTAAATCGTGGAAGCAGTGCCGGCAGAGGGCGTTCCCCAGGGATCCACCAGTCCTGGCGACCGGCTCGGCGGGAGCGATTTCTATGGGGGAGGGCAGAAAGATCTGGCTGGGCAGGGTGGCTGGGCAGGCTCAAAGCCCCCTGGTCTGCGAGACCACTCGGCCGTCCCCGCCCGCTGCCGTGAATCGGGACCGTGTCCCCTCGCTGACCTCCAGATGGACATCCGCCTGCGCCGACCGTTCCGGCGGCCGGGGAACGGTGTGGCTGTGCGGGAGGTCAATCTCGGCGAGCAGGAGCCCCTCCTGCGCGCGCAACGGTCCGGCGAGCAACCCGCCATCGGGCCCGACGATGACACTGTCACCCGCGCTGAGCCACTCGTCCGCCGCTTCGGGAGCAGGTCCGGAGGCGTAGCGAGCGGGGATATCGGCTCGGCGCAAGGGCATGCTACAGCCGAGGACAACGGTTGCCCCTTCCCGCGCGATGTAGCGCAGCGAGGCCAGCCAGAGGTCGTCGCCGGCCCAGCCCGCGACCGCGAAGAGTTGCACGCCCCAGGCGTAAAGGGCCTGCCGGGCCGACGGGCGGTAGCGCTCCTCGCCCGGCAGGCCCGCGAGCTTGCCCAACGGCGTGTCGAAGACGGGCAACGTGTCGCCTGTCCCCGGTTGCCACAGCGCCGCCTCCCACGGCGCCAACAGTCCCTGGCGGTGCGCTCCCAGCAACTCGCCCTGCGTGTCGAAGGTGAGCAGCGTGTGATAGAGCGGGGCATCTGCCGCGTCCCCCTCGCGCTCGCTCACGCCGATGATTACGTAGGTTCGGGCACGCCTGGCCATGCGGCCTAATCGGCGGGTCACCGCGCTCGGCACCCGCACCGACTGGGCCATGAGCATGGCCCGCAACTCGCGGCGCAGGGCGGCATCGGCAGCAGGCGCGTGAACCAGCCAGGCCGGGTAGGCGGGAATGAAGGCCGCCGGGAAGACGACCAACCTGGCCCCCGCCGCCCCCGCATCCACGATCCACTCGCAGGCCTTCTCCAGCGTCGCGGTCTGGTCGAGAAAGACGGGTGCCGCCTGGGCCGCCGCGACGATCCAGGATGGCGTCGCGCCTCGTGACATGGCAGGCCTCCTCACGACACGACGGGACCCCAGCCACAAAGGTGCCGGGGTCCCGAAGCTACTGAAGGTGTCTTCTGGTGTTGCCGTTCGCCTGACTGCTCGCCTGTCACGGCGCTGGCATCAGGCCGAGCTGCTGCATCAGCTGCGTGTTGTCGGCCTGTGCCCAGTGCTCCACGATCTTGCCGTCCGCAATGCGGAAGATCGAGATGGCCGGTACGTCAATTTTCCGGCCGTTGGCCGGGACACCCAGAAAGTCGGCCCCAGTATGCGTGCCAACCATGCGGATGCGTGCCACCACCTTGTCGCCTTCCGCGAAGAGATCCTCTGTGACTACATGGTAGTCCGGCATCGCAGCGACAGTGGCCTGGTGGACCAGTTTGGAGCCCTGAAGCCCTTGGGGCACTCCCGGCGCGTGGTTGTGGGAGATGATGTCCTCCGCGACGAGGTCGTCGAGGGCGTCCAGATCGTTGCGGTTGTAGGCATCCTGGTAGCGGCGAACAATCGCTTTGTTCTCTTCTGAAGCGGGCATAGTTGTACTCCTCTTGTTTTGTGCCGGTCTGCCTGATCGTTGCTGCCAGCATAGCAAAACCACGCCCGGCTCACACGGTCAGAAATACCTGTTTTTCCCCCGGGCGCTACCTGGTTTTTGTTGGCCAGGCAGGGACAAGAGGAGCACGGACTTGAGAAGGCAGGCACGGGGCAGGCGGGCACCGGCCGCGGAGCGGCATTACGGTTCACGCTCCGCGAGCCCCTTTTCGACGGCCCAGCGGGCGATCTGGACTCGGGACGAGAAGCTCAGCTTGGCGAGGATGTTGCCGACGTGGCCCCCGACGGTGCGCTCGCTCAGCACGAGGGCCTCGGCGATAGCACGGTTCGAGTGGCCCTGGGCAATCAGCGCAGCCACCTCGCGCTCGCGCCGAGTCAGGCCGTCGTAGCGCCGTTTCGCGGTCCGCCGGGGCGAGGGTACGACAGGTGGCAGCATCGCTGTGGCGCCGCGCAGGAAGACGTCGCAGCGGGCCGGGTCGGGCAGGCTGGCGGCCAGTGCCTCGACGACGGCGCGTGCGGCGGTGAATTCCGCGTCGGCGGCGTCGTGGCGCCGCCGCGCCCGGTAGAAGCGGCCGAGCGCCGCCTGCGCCCGCCAGAGTCGCGGGCGGCATCCCTGCTGGGCCGCCCCGGCGCGCGCCGCACACAACGAGCGCTCGGCCTCCGCTGTACGACCCAGTGCGGCAAGCGCCTCACCCCGCAGGGCGGCCAGACGCGGGGATGCGGTTGCGTCCCAGGAGGTAAAGTGGGGGTCGGCGGCCGCTATCCGGTCGACGATCGCCAGCGCCCGCGCCACCTCCCCTTCGGCCAGTGCCAGTTCGGCCCGCGCGCACCAGAGCTGGCGCTGCGCGCTCGTCCAGGTCGGCGCCTGTCAAGGGAGCAGCCCATCGAGCAATTCCACTGCCGCCGGCAGATCACCCTGGAGGTGAAGCGCCGGCGCAAGCAAGCTGGCACTGATCCGCGTCCAGTAAGGCGATCCGCCGCGGCGGGCGAGGGCCAGCGCCTGTTCGAGATGGCACTGCGCGGTCGTCCCGTCGAGTAGGTCGAGCGCCAGGGCGCCCGCCGCGAGATGGGCAAAGAGCAGAAGGTGGTGGTGGCCAATCTCGACCGCGAGTGCGAGAGCCTTCTCTGCCAGAGAGAGCACCCGGTCGTAGTGGCCCTGAGCGCTGAGGCGGTATACCAGTACCACCAGCGCGAAGAGTTCTCCGGGGCGATGGCCCGTCTCACGTGCGAGTGCCAGAGCCTCTTCGGCCTCGCGCAGCCCGTCGGTCTGGCTCCCCGGCACCGCGGCCGAGGCATCGTTGATGGCACAACCCGCGCGGAAAGCCAGCATCCCCAGGGTTGAGACCAACCCGGCACGATCGTCCAGCTCGCGGAAAAGGGCTGCTGCCTGCTGGTAAGCGAGCGCCCCGGCGAATGCGTCTCCGCTGCCGTAGAAGCTGGTGCCGAGCAGATCGAGCGTCGTGGCGAGGCCGCACCGGTCCCCCAACGCCTCGAAGATGGCGAGCGCCTCACGGTGGTGGGAAAGCGCCTCCAGGGGCTGCTCCATGTTCATGAGCCAGTTGCCCAGCCGGTTCAGGCTGTGGGCCAGCGCGGCGCGATCGTCCATCGTCCGCGCCAATGCGAGTGCGTGGTGCAGGTAGTCCCGCGTCTGGCGGTAGTCGCGCGCGGCCCACAGCATGCCGAGGTCGAGCAGAGCCTGCCACTCGGCGGCCTGGTCGCCGAGGGCCTGGGCACTTGCCAACGCACGCTCGAAGTCGGCGCGCTGCTCGTCGAGACTGCCGAGGCTCTCGTGCGCCTGCCCCCGGGCGCGGAAGAGGGCCGGGGACGGCACAAGCCCTAGCCGCTCAGCCGCCTCCAACGCTCGGGTAAGATGGGCGACGGCGGCCCGGGGTGCGTAGCGCGCCTGAGCCTGCTCCCCGGCCCACTGGTTGTAGCGCAGGACCCGCACCCAGTCGCCGGCCGCGTAGAAGTGGGTGGCGAGCTCCACCGCGTATGCACCCAGGGCGTCGGCGTGCTGCTGCTCCAGCATCGCGCCGATGCGCTGATGGAGGGCCCGCCGCTCGCGGGCCAGCAGATCAACGGAGATTGCCTCGCGGGTCAGCGCGTGGCGGAAAGCGAACCGGTCGGCCGACTCCTCGACGACCAGCTGCGCCGCCAGCAGCTCTTTGATCAGGGCGAGCAGATGCTCCTCGCCGTGGCCGGTCAGGGCCTGCAACAGACGGAAGTCAAAACGGCGCCCGGCCACTGCCGCCAGGCTCAGGAGCTGCCGCGCCGGGTCGCTCAGCCGATCCGCACGGCGCTGGACCGCGTCCTGGACGCTGCGCGGGATGCGCAACGCCTCGAGGGGCTTGCGGTCCCAGATGCCATCGGCGTAGAAGATGTCGCCCGCCGCGATCAGTGACTTCAGCACCTCCTCGACAAAGAACGGGTTGCCCTCGGTCAGGGCGAAGATGGCGTCCAGGAACTCGGCTCGGACTGGCTGTTTCAGGTCGAAGATCGCCTGGAGCAGGGTGCCGACCTCCTCACGCCCCAGTGGCGCCAGCACGATCTCCTCGGCGAGCCGCTGGCGGTCGAGCTGGGCCAGCAGGTGGGAGAGCGCCGGCGTGGCCTCCTCGCGACGGTAGCTGGGCACCATCAGCACGGGCGCAGCGGCGACACGCCGCGCGAGGAGATGCAGGAAGTCGAGGCTGGTTTCGTCGCTCCAATGGAGGTCTTCGAGGAGGAGGAGGAGCGGCCGCCCTCCGGCAACCCGCCGGAGGACGTGGGCCAGCGCCTCGAAGAGCCGCCGCTTCTCGGATTCGGGGTCAAGGGGGAGCCGGCAGCACGGGGAGGGTGAATGCCAGTTCAGGGAGGAGCTTGACCAGCTCAGGGCTGAGCGGGCCGATGAGGTCGGCCACCTCGGGCGCCGGGCGGTGGGTCAGAAAGCTGCGAAGGGCGTCGATGAGCGGAGCGTAGGGGAAGGTGACATCCGGTTCGAAGCAGTGGCCCTCAACGACAACAAAGCCTGCCTCAGTCGCGCGGCGGCGCACCTCGGCCAGCAGGCGACTCTTGCCAACGCCCGCCTCGCCGGCGACCAGGATCAACCGTCCCGTCCCGCGCTGCGCGGCGGCGAGTGCCCGGTCGAGCCGCTCCCACTCGCGGGCGCGGCCCACCAGAACCGGCGACACCATCGGCCTGTCCACAGGGCGCATGAGGGTACCTCCACTGGCACCATTATACGCCGGTTGGGGGCGCCGGGTCTATCGGTCGAGGGAGTGGGAGCCTCTTCCTGAACGAACGCGACCGGTGGGTTGAGCGGTTACGGAGTCAACCCACCGGCCCTGGCGGTATCAGAGTCTCCGGAGCCTGGCACGCGCAGGGCTCCATGCGGTCATTTCGTCTCGCCCTGAACTAGTGCTGCTCCAGCCAGGTCGCGATCTCGTCGGATGTGACCGTCAGGGCCTGCCGGGCCGAAGCGGGGGTCACGAAGGCCCACTTGAAATCGTGATGGTACTGCTTACAGAGGCAGTCGCCTTCATAGAGATCCTCGAGGGTCGGGCGCTCGCCGAAGAAATCTGCCAGGATTGAAAGCGCCAAATCATCTGCGCCGGGGCCGCGGCCAAATGTAAAGCCATCCGGAGTGTGCGCAATGACATGGTAGAGGGGATCACCATTCACGAACGCCATCACATCGCCATCACCTGTGCGCACGACCTCGTAGACTTTCATCAATATGGTTGCCTGGAGCGCCGGTCAAGTCATCCCGCAGGGGGTGGGAGAGAAGAGTTCCGAAGTCTGGTTCACAGCTGGTACCTGCCTCGATCACCGCTGTCGGAGCGCTTTGAGCAAGCACGATCCCTACCAGACTTCGGAAGTCTGACGCCTTGACTGGCGCTCTAGCAGTTTGTCGGAGAGGCCGACAAACTGAAACAGTTGACTGGTAAACTTCGAGCATGAGCAGAAAATTTAGAACCGCAAATTACGAAGAAACTCTGAACCAGACGATCCGCCTGGCTGAAGCGCTGCCGCCTGAGCACCTGGCGCGCTTTGTGGTCGATGTCATCGCCCAATTGGATCTGAGCAGCATTTACGAGCAGTATGCACCCGTTGGCGGAGAAGCGATTGCGCCGGAAATCCTGCTGGGGCTGTTGTTCTACGGGTATGCCACGGGGGTGTTCAGTTCGCGCAAGCTCGAGAAGGCGAGCTATGAGAGCATTCCCTTTCGGTTCATCGCCGGTGGACTGCATCCCGATCATGACACGATTGCCAACTTTCGCAAGACCTTTCTGGATGAAATCAAAGAGCTGTTTGTGCAGATCTTGCTCCTGGCTCAGGCGGCCGGGGTGCTGCAGCTGGGCAACATCAGCCTGGATGGCAGCAAGATCCATGCGGATGCCTCCAAAAGCCACGCCGTCAGCTACAAACGCCTGATCGAGATCGAAGCCCAGCTGCGCCAAGAAGTCGGCGAACTGTTCGAGTTGGGGGAGCAGGTCGACCAGGGCGAAAAGCAACTGCCGGAAGGGTTGGTCATCCAGGACGAGATCGCCATCCGCGAAGCACGACTGGCTAATCTGGCACAGGCCAAGGCGGTGCTGGAAGCGCGGGCCAAAGAGCGCTACGAAGCTGAACAGGCCGAGTATGAAGCCAAGCTGCGCGAACGCGAGAAAAAAGCCCGCCAGCATCACCGTAAACCCAAGGGACGCACCCCCAAACCGCCCGAGCCGGGGCCACGGGAGAAAGATCAGTACAACTTCACCGACCCGGAGTCGCGCATCATGAAAAACAGCAGCAACGAAGGCGACGATCAACATTACAACGTGCAGGTTGCCAATGACCAAGACAGCCTGTTGATCGTCGCCACTGGCCTTTCCAACCACCCCAACGATAAGCAAGAAGCGGTGCCAACCTTGGATGCCATTGCTCCCGAACTGGGCAAACCCGAGGCGGCGGCCCTGGACAACGGTTACTTTAGTGAAGCTAACCTCAACGCCTTCCAGGAGCGCGAAGTGGAAGCCTACATTGCCACCGGGCGCGAGCCTCACCATAAAGATTGGCATACCTTTTTCGCCGCACTGCCCGAACCGCCGGGCGAAGCGGCCAGCCCCAAGGAAAAGATGGCCTACAAATTGCTGACGGAGATTGGACAAGCGATCTATCGCTTGCGCAAATGCACCGTTGAACCGGTCATCGGAATCATCAAGGAAGTCCTGGGCTTCCGCCAGTTCTCTTTGCGCGGCCTGTGGGCTGCGGCGGGAGAATGGTGCCTGGTGTGCCTGGCGTTCAATCTCAAGCGCATGCATACTTTGTATCTCGCTAAGGGGCGGCTTTAGCGCGCCCAGAACCGGCCAGAAAGTGGAGACTTGCCCTTGAAACATGCTCTTTTACGCTGGTTTTGCCGTAATCAACGGCCTTTTTCGCCCTGTAGGGCGCTTTGTGTCGAGAAATTCATTCTCTCTCCGACAGGCTGCTAGGTGATACTCACGGGCCGCATGAGAACAGCATCGCCCTGAGCGATGAATAGACTGCCTGTATGGTGGGCGGCAAGATTCAGCAGGGCCGCGGTCGCGGCGCGCTCGGCCGGCGCCACCACACAGCAACACAGTGCCACGACCGGCAACGTGCATAAGACGGCGTGCAAGCCTTCTTCAAACTTGTGGAGGCCCGAAAAGTTGTCGTCCCAGTCATTCACGAGATGCGAGCCGGCCCCCCAAAAGACGTACTGGCTGCAGGCACGCGCCCGCTCTACCCATGCGGCATACACGCCTTCCGGTCCACGGCTTCGGTACAGCCCCCGGAAATCCTCGACCACCAGTTGCCCGGCCTCCTCCAAGGAGGCCACCGCCAGGCCCAAGGCGGTGAAACGCTGGCGAACGTCGTCTGGATGTTGCCACCAGCACCCCTTGTACAACTTCCGGCCCTGGCGTAATCCAACTTCGAAAAAACCCGCCTCCATCTCGTAGACGGCGTCCGGATCGGTCAGCATCACCAGGATGTGCTCGGGCGCCTTCAGGGGGCCGGTGAAGATCTTGTCCAGCGGCGCAATCCGCTCGCCAGTACGCCGGGTGCTCACGAAAACCTCCAGGTCCTCACGGCTGATGCGCCACTCTTTGCCGAGTTTAATTCCCGTCATCGTCCCGTCGCGGCACCAACGATAGACGGTATTTGGTGCCACCCGGAGGTAGTCAGCCACTTCTTCTACGGTCAACAAAATTTGCTCAGCCAAACCAATGCCTCCCAAACTGTCAGAAGGAGATATCGCGCTCCTTGCTATTATACGGATGCGAGAAGGAAAGTCACATGATCGCTCACGCAGAGTTGCCCAAAAGTGGGGCGCACCTGGACCATTGAACCGCTCTATCGCTCACCCGCGTGCTCCAACCCGAGCGGATGACTGCCGGTGCGAATCAGGCGAGGGTGGAACGCGAAAAGACGAAAGAGCAGGCGCGGGCGTCACGTTGCTCGAGCCAGGGATCACCCGGATGAGATTCCAATTTCAGCCGATTTCCCCCTTGACAAGTGGTCCGTTTATCCTATAGTATGAGCTTCAGCCACCCCTGCCGATGTTTTCTGTATAGTATCATACAGTATTCTATAATAGGTATCAGTATATAATACTACTGCTTTTCCAACAACTTACACGATTGAGGGCCGGGGAAGTCCGGTGCAAATCCGGCGCTGTCCCGCAACTGTGAGGGGCCGTGCAGCCCGTCGAGCCAGGAACTCACCTTCAATCGTGGCGAGCTTGCGAACCTTCGAGGTAAAGGGAGCAGGTTGCTGATGGCACATTCTCAGCACCTGCTTCTTTTTGTGTCAATGAAGTTCTTTCCAGAGGAGGTGTGAGTTATGCCCACTATTCGCATCCCGGTCCCTCTCCGCCAGTACACGGACGGACAGGGAGAAGTGAAAGTCGCAGGGGCGACCGCGGGCGCGGCACTTGAGGACCTCACCACGCAGTACCCCGACTTGCGCGGGTATCTGTACGACGACCAGGATGACTTCGTTACCACCGCCTACGAGTCGATAAACGTCTTGCTGAATGCTGCCGACCTACGCGAACTGCAGGGACTGGACACTCCCCTCAACAACACCGACCGCCTGATGATCTTGCGAACGTGGCCGGCGACCATCAGTGGCGGCCAGCAGTGGAACCAGCCGGTCGGTGCGGCCCTACCGGAGTAGCCGACGGCCATGGCCCGGTATCAGATTCTTTCCTGGCACGGGATTCCCACGGGTGTCAAGGCGAAAGATAGCGACGGCGAGGCTCGCGAGAATCTGCCGCGCCGCTTCCAGGTTGCGGTAGATGCAGTCGCCACTGCGACCGGCCGAACCGGCACCAAAGAGTACCTGGCCGGCTGGCAGTGGAGCGACCCGCTCGAACGCCCGGGCACTGCTCGCGAGATCGCCCAGGCCGTTGCGACCGAGCTCGCCGAGAGCTATCTCCCGTCGCGAGTGAAGGCCCTGTGTCGCAACCTTGAGGCCTGCTTGACCGGCCAGTGAGATCTCTATGGGAGGTTCGCCCATGTCGTGAACTACGATATCCACCTGCCCGCACGACCTATCGATTCGCAATCTATTGATACGGAAACGCGCTTATTGGGATCGTGTGTAGGGAGCGAGCGAGGACAGTGCCCTTGCCCGCCCAACGCACCGTATTCCAGTTTGGGCGAACGGAGGTACGCCAGTGACTCAAGCAATGAACGAAACATACGCCAGGCTGGCCGACGCCATCGAATGGGGCGATGAGGACGAGGCCAAAGTGTACGTGCAGCGAGCCCTCGACGAGGGCTACGATCCGGCTGAGATCGTCAAGGAGGCGATGTCCGAGGGTGTCAAGCGCGCCGGCGACCGGTTCAATGCCGGCGAATTCTTTTTGCCTGAGTTGATGCTGACCGGTGAAGCCATGAAGGCTGGGCTCTCCATCGTGATGCCTATCATTCTGGCGCAGATGGAGGGACAGGAGGAGGAATCGAAAGTCAAAATTATGATGGGGACGGTCGAGGGCGACGTGCACGACATCGGCAAGAACATCTGCCTGGCGATGCTCCAGGCCCAGGGATTCGACGTGATTGACCTTGGAGTGGACAACGACGAGGAGTGGATCGTCGAGCAAGTGAAAAAAGAACAGCCGGACATTCTCGGCCTGGGGTCGTACATGACTACGACGATGATACACATCCCGCCGACCTTTGAGCGGCTCCACCGGGAAGGGCTGACAGACAATATGAAATTGCTGGCGGGCGGCGTCGCGGTCAATCGGCGATGGGCGATGGAAGTGGCCAAGGCGGATGGATACGCCGACGACGCCTGGGGCATGATCGATCTCGTAAATGAGATCTTGGATCTGACGGAACCGAGTGAGGAACGAGAAGACATCGGCTACGGTCGGGGCGAAAAGGTAAAGATCCGCTAAACCGGCACGCGCCCGAACCTTATCAGGCGGGAGATCCCGCTTCAACACAAAGGAGAGGACCGATGGCTCGACCAGAAGTCACCGCACTTCCCTACTGGCCCCGCGAGCAAGTTCGTGAACATGCCGAGTGGGCGGACCCACTGCGCAACTTCCCATCGCCGGATGAGCAGGGTCGAATGATGATGGAGATGGTTCAAGGGACGCTGAAGAAGCGTGACCGCGGCGAGGCGCTCAATCGGATGGAGCGGACCCTCATGGTGGGGTCAAACAACCATGCCGATCGCATTCCCACCTACTCCTTCTTCACGGACGGCCCCGCTAATTACTACGGATATACCTGCCGCCAGGTAGAGCAGGACCCGGAGCTCCACGCCGAGGTTGTTGAACGTTGGACGGACGAGTTCGGCTTCGAAGCGCTCGGGGAAGGCATTGACACGATGAACAGCGAGATCGAGGCCATGGGGTTGATTCGGATGAAGTTCCCCGACAATGCGCCGGCCGATGTCAAAATCCGCCTGATGGATGACATGAATGACGAGGAGGCGCTTGGCTTTTGGGAGGAAGCGGCCGAGAAATTCAACCCACTCACCGATGGCCGGCTGCCACGCCGGATCGATCTGTACGGCCACCTGGTCGAGCGACTGACCAGGCAACGTGGCTGGCCGGTGATGGCGGCTCCATCGGCGACATTTGCCCAGACGATCAACGCCATCGGTTTCAAGCGCGCCTTCAACTGGATGCGCCGCAAACCGGAGAACTTCCACCGCGCCATCAGTGCTCAAAACAGAGCGAACATCAAGTGGTTCAAGGCGCTAAAGTCGTTGGGTATTACCTTCTTTATCAGCATCGACGCCTGGAACGCCGTCCCCAATTTCAGACCCCAACACCTCTATGAGTTCGAGAAACCGTATGTGAAGGAGTTGATCGCCGCGGTTGCGCCCACGCCGGTGATCTACTTCTACTGGGGCTTGCGCCTGGCTGGCGAGCCAGGCGAAAACGGCCGTGGTGGCTGGGTCGAATTCCTGGAACGAAGCGCGGCCACCGGCACGTTTGTTGTCACCAACCTCGCGCCCGATTATTACACCCCGCCCGCCGACGATCTCAAGTTGTTCCGCGAGACGGCCAACCGGCTGGGCGTGAGTTACATTGTCGGCGTGAAGGACGAGGTGATGCTCTCCGGAACGCCGAAAGAGATACGCGCCGAGGTGAAAAGCGTCGTCAAGCAACTCTACCCCTGCAACGGCGGCTGTGTTATCGTGCCGAACATGATCCCGATGGGGACGCCCGCCGAAAACATCCACGCCTGGGTCCAGGCACTGAAGGATTACGGGACCTATCCCATTGACTGGGAGCGGTTGAATTCGGACGACTGAGGGGGTCCTGATGTTTGTGTTCGAGGCCGAGCAGAAAGCCTACAACATCGGCGGGGTGGTGTTTGGGGGACAGCCGGGCGAGTATCCAACCGTCCTGGCGGCGAGTATCTTCTACCTGGGCGACCGGCTCGTCAAGGATGAGCTTGCCGGCGAGTTCGACCACGAGGGGGCCTACGCGGCGGTCGAGAAGATGCGCGCGATCTGCAAGAAAGCCGCCGTGCCGCTCGTGATCGACATGATCGGCGCCAGTGCCACGCTGATGGAGCGGTACGTCGAGTGGATTGAACCGACCGGACTGCCCTTTTTTGTGGATGGGACCACGCCGGACGTGCGCCTGGCGGGCGCCCGCAAAGTCGTCGAGTTGGGACTCCATGATCGATGTGTCTACAACTCGATTGGTCCGGAGACGCGTGAGCGCGAAATCGCTGCGCTGAAAGAGCTGGGCCTCAAGAGCTGCATTGCCATGACGCACAACGCCCGCAAGCCAACCTTCCAGGGGAAATTCGATATCGCCGAGCAGGTTCTCGAAACGGCCTACCAGGCGGGCTTCACCCAGTTCATCTTCGACACCGCCGTGCTCGACCTGGTTGAGCCGGGCCCGTGCAGCAAGACGATCTGGATGCTCAAGAACACGTACGGCTATCCGGCCGGCTGCTCCCCCACCCACATCGTCAGGGATCGTTGGACCCACGGCCCAGCCCGCTTCGGCCAACTGGGCTATACCGCCGCCAAGGTCAGCCTGGCGACCAGCATCATGATGATGGGGGCTGACTACTTCATGTATGGCATCAAGCAACTGGAGATTGTACCGGCGATGGCCATGGTGGATGCCATCATTGCGTATACTGCCCGCCAGCAACGAATCAGACCGAAATTGAGCGAGACGCCCCTGACGGCCCTGCTCCGAAGCGATGATCCCGTGCCGGGGATACAGCGAGCCGGGTCATCTTGAGGGGGTCGCATGACGCAGGTCAACCAAGAGCCTGAAACAAGCGGTGAGAACAGGCGGGTGCCCAAGACCGTCTTCATCGCCTGTGCAGCCCTGGGACGCGACGTCAAAGCAATCATCAGGAAGCACGGCTGGAACGCCGACTTCCAGGCGATTGATGCCAGGCTGCACCTGCGGCCGGATAAGATCGGGCCGGCGGTGGAGGCGCGGCTGCAGAAAGCCGAGGAGCAGTACGAGCGACGGGTGGTCGTCTACGGTCATTGCGGGGCGATGGATCTCGATGCCATTCTGGGGCGCCACGGTGCCGTGAGGCCGCTGGGTCCGCACTGTTACGAGATGTACGGGGGCGAGGACTTCGCGCGGGCGCTGAAAGAAGAGCCGGGCACTTTCATCCTGACCGACTACCTGATCCATGCCTGGGACATGTTCGTGGTCAAGGGCCTGAAAATCGACCAGCATCCCAAGTTGAAGCCGTTGCTCTTTCACCACTACAAGCGCCTGATCTACTACAGCCAGGAGGAGGACGAGCGACTGATTGCCAAGGCGCACGAGATTGCGGCGTGGCTTGAGCTGCCCCTGACCGTAAAACAGGTCGGATACGGCGACCTGGAGCGTCGGCTCGTTGCTATTATGGAGGAGCGCGAGCAGCCGACTGCGGGTATGACCTACGACGGCTATAGCAGCATGGCCTACCCTACCGCTGCGGGGCCGGATAGCGGGAATGAGTGACCGGTGGATCAGGTAGACCTCAAAATGAGGTTGGATACACCACAAGCATCACCGCCGCCGGAACGCAAGACGGTAAGCGTCACCTTCCAGCCGGCGGGGGTGACGTACGAAGTCCCCTACAAGGAGACTTTGTTCGAAGTGGCGGTCGCGGCGGGGGTCGAGGTCGATACGATCTGTGGGGGGAACGGGTCGTGCGGCAAATGCAAGGTGCGCTTTGAAACCGATCCGGTGGCCCCCAAGCCGATCGATTACGTGCATCTGAGCGGCGGGGAGATTCAAGAGGGCTACCGGTTGTCCTGCCAGGTTGAAGCCTGCCAGAACATGGTCGTCTCTGTTCCGCCGGCGGATAGCCGGGTCAACGTCCAGTTTCTCCACCAGGGCGTGCAGCGCGAGGTGCCGCTCCAGCCCAACATCCTGAAGATTTACATCCCATACACCCACCCTCGCCAGCGCAACGGAGTCGCCGATTGGGATTTTGTCGGCCGGACGTTACCGCGCTGGTTTCAGCGCGTGCGCCTCCCACTGTACTGGCTGCGTCAGCTCCCGGCGTTTATTCGCTGTAAAGAGGGGATGACCGTCGTCGTGGCCGGACGGGAGCAGGTGATTCGCCTGGAAGTGGGCGATACGACGGCTCACCACTACGGCGTTGCCATCGACATCGGCTCCACCTCCGTCGTCGGCTTTCTTCTCGATCTGAACACCGGGCAGGAAGTCGCCGTCACATCCGACCTCAACAAACAGACGGCGTACGGCGACGACATCATCGCTCGCCTGAGCCGGGCGCAACGCAATCCGGAGGGTCTGCAACGGATGCACGAGCTGATCATTGACCAGCTCAATGCCATCGTGCAACGGCTCGTCGACGAGGCCGGCATCGAGACCCAGTACATTACAGAGGTCACCATCGTCGGCAATATGACCATGCACCATTTCCTGCTGCGACTCGATTCAACCTACCTCGGGCTGTCGCCGTACGCGCCGGTCATTCGCGACAGTGTCGTGGTCAGCGCGCAGGAACTGGGCCTGACGGTCCTCGAGCGGGACGTGCCTCTCTACGTATTGCCCAACATTGCCGGTTTCGTCGGGTCCGACACGGTCGGCGTGATGCTGGCCAGCGGGATGCATCAATCCGAGGCTGTGATGCTCGCGGTCGATGTTGGAACGAACGGCGAGGTGGCGCTCGGCTCTAAGGCTCGTCTGATTGCGTGCTCGGCGCCCGCCGGACCGGCGTTCGAGGGGGCGCGCATCAAACAGGGCATGCGCGCGGCCACCGGGGCAATCGATCATGTTCTCTTCGATGGGGGTGATGTCCGCTTCACGGTCATTGGCACCGTCCCCCCGAAGGGTATCTGTGGCTCAGCGCTCGTCGATATCACCGCCGGTCTCTTGGAGGCAGGCCTGGTGGATTTCAGCGGGAAGCTTCTGCTGCACGATGAACTGCCATCTTCGGTTCCCCCCATACTGCGGAAGCGAATCGTTGAGACAGAAGATCGCCGCGACAACTACTTCATTCTCGCTCGGGCGGAGGAAACGGGTGCGGAGAAGGACATCATCTTCACACAGCAAGATATTCGTGAATTCCAGCTCGCCAAGGGCGCAATCCGGGCCGGCGAGATGGTCCTCCAGCAACACATGGGAGTCGATGATGACGACCTCGACGAAGTAGTGCTGGCCGGCGCCTTCGGCACGTACATCGACCTGACAAATGCCCGGCGGGTCAATCTCGTGCCGGAGGTTCCGATCGAGCGCCTGCGGGCGATCGGCAACGCGGCTGGGGTTGGCGCCAAGCTCGCGTTGCTCTCCATCAGAGAGCGCATGGCGGCCGAAAGGATTGGGCGCCACACCGAACACATTCAACTCAGTGGTCTGAGCGATTTCCAGAGGGCGTTCGTCCACGCAATGCGATTCCCGATGTATCGCAGAACGAGCAGGAGTTAACCGCAATGGATTCGTTTGAACGGGTGTATGCCGCATTAACAGGTCGCCCGGTGGACCGGCCGCCGGTGTTTCCCCAAATCGGCGACCATGCCGGCATCATTGCCGGACTCCCCTATAACGTCATGTACGAAGATGCCGAGCGAGCCGCCCAGGCGCATCTCGATGCCCAGCAGCTCTACGGCTATGACTTCGTTGCGATTCAGGTCGAGCCAAGTTGGCCGGTAGCGGAGGCCTGTGGCGCAGGGGTGACTTATCCACCGAACAAGTATCCGTGGATCACGGATTATCTCATCAAGACGGAGGAGGATCTGGAAAAGCTCCGCGTGCCCGATTTCATGGCGACCAGGAGCACGCGGGTGATGATCGAAGGAACACGACTGTTGGCCGAACGGGCCCCGGTGCCGACTGCCGCTTTCATGACCGGTCCGATGACCTTCAGCCTCCAACTCATGCCCTATGCCAGCGTGATCAAGCGTGTTCTCAAGAATCCGGCGTTCGTGCACCGGTTGGTCGGGAAGGCAACGGAGGTGATTCAAGCGTACGCTGAGGCGTTAAAAGCGGCAGGAGCGACGATCTTTGTGATCTGCGAGCATGATGTGCAGATGATGTCGCCCAAACACATCAAGGAGTTCAGTCTGGACTACCTGCCGGCGCTCTTGTCAATCTACGACTACACCATCTTGCACGTCTGTGGGGACGTCACCCCGCACCTGGCAGCAAACGCCAGCCACCTCAAAAACCTGGACGGGCTCAACACGATCAACGTTGGACCCAAAGTTGACATCGCCGCCACACAGAAACTGCTCGACGGCAGGATCGGGGTGGCGGGGAACATCGATCACATTGAATTACTCCCGCTCGGTGCGCCAGGCGACATCGAAGCCACGGTGTGGGCCGCGATCGAGGCGAGCGGCGGTGATCCGCGCTTCATGATCGCCCCCGGCTGCGAGATTACCTCCGATACGCCCGTCGAGAACGTCAAAGCGTTCGTCCGTGCGGCCGCGACCTACACTATGCGGTCCCGGTCACCATCTGTGTGAACATCGCACCCCCGGCGACGTCTTGACCGGTGTTCGAGCGCTGGCTACCCGGCATCCAGCGTCATCGGCTCGGCAAAAAAGTCCTCGGCCCACCGAAACTGGACCCCGGCGTCCTCGGCGGCCGCCTGGTCCTCCGGCCGGTCGCCGACGTAGACCACGCCTGTGGCAGTGGCCTGGGGGAAGCGGGCCATCAGCTCCCGAATCATGTGGCCGCTGGGCTTGCGGCAGATGATCCGCGGCTTGCCGCGATATTCCTTGAGCCGGCCACGCTCGTGCCCGTAGCAGGCCTCGTAAGGTGTATCCTCCGGCAGCCCCAACGCCAGAAGCGCGGCGGCAATCTTCGCCTCTACCTGAACCTCGGTGACATGGCCGAAGGCGACCCCAGCCTGGTTGGTCGCGATTCCGATGGTGTGCCCTTCTTGGAGTAGCTCGGCCAGGCGTTCTCGGCGTCGTGGGAGGACGTGCCATTCGTCGTAGACCCGACCGGGGTTGCGCATATATGAGCTGATCAGCGTGTCGTCTAAGTCGAAGATGTAGAGCATCCGCCCTCTCTTTTACGCAGCATCTGGCAGGCAAGTGCGATCACCACAACTCCGTTTTGTTGGTTCATAGGCCGACTACAGAGTATCCCATCCGGATCAAAGAGGTAAAGCATCCTGATGATCCACCCGGATAGGAATAGCAACTTCGTTGGCGGTGGCGCAAATCTTGTGCCACCGCTCGCCCTGGCCGATCCGGCGGGCCTGTGGGATAGCAGAGTGGCGCGGCCGGCTGGACCGGAGTCACCCGGCGCCGTGAAGATCGCTCTGGAGGGGGCATCGAGATCGCTCGACAGCTTGAAAGCCAGGGCAGCCTCGTCGAAAGCGGCGAGGGCTGCCGGGCATTGAAAGTACGCTACTCGGCCCGGAGGGCCACTGCCCGCTCGGCCACGAGGTTGACGACGCCGTCCCGCCGCTCGACCAGGCCCTCGACGATCAGTAGCGGCACCGTGCGCAGCATTTGACCATAGCACGCGTAGACGTCGGGCCGGATGACGACGTTGATGAGCCCGACCTCATCTTCCAGGGTAAGAAAGTGAACCCCTTTCGCCGTCGGAGGGGCCTGGTGGACGACTGCCTTTCCCGCCACCCGGACCCGTTGCCCCCCGGCACAGCCCCTCAGCGCCTCGCTGTTCACAATCCCGCGCTCGTCAAGCCACGGCCGGTAAAGTGCCAGGATGTGATCGTCGGTGGCGAGGCCCAGGATTCCGTACTCCAGCAACAGCGCCTCGGCGCGCGAGAGGGGCGGAAGCGTCACGCCGTCGTCCGGGAAGACAAGGTCCAACTCTTCCTCGTGGTAGCGCAGTTTGCCCAACGCCCAAACGAGCTTCCGGCGCGGAATCTCCCAACTGTCCATCGCCCCGACCACGATCAGGTTCTCGACGATCCTCCGAGGGAGCTGTGTGCGCCGGCAGAAGTCTGCCAGCCCGGCGAAGGTGCGACCCTTCCTGGCTGCTTCCACTCGGGCCGCGCCCGCCTCTCCCAAACCGTCTACGTAGGTGAAACCCAGCCGGATGGCGCCCTGTCCCACCGTGCAGTTTGCCCGGCTGCAGTGGATATCCACGGGCAGAGTGCGCACTCCGTGTCGCCGGGCATCGCCGACGAGAACTGCCGGGCTCCAGAAGCCCATGGGTTGGTTATTGAGGAGCGCCGCGTAGAAAGCCGCTGCGTGATAGCGCTTCAACCAGGCTGACTGGTAGACCAACACGGCGAACGCGGCAGCGTGGCTTTTGGCGAAAGAGTACCCGCCGAAGGCTCTGAGCTGCTCGAAGACCGCCTCGGCGGCATCCTGGGAGGCGCCCCGGGCGACCGCGCCCTGGATGAAGGTCTCCCGAAACCGCTCGATCTCCTCCCCGGCCCGTTTGGCCCCGAGGGCGCGGCGGAGCTGCTCCCCCTGCCCCGGTGTGAACCCGGCCAGATCCCGGGCAACCTTCAGCACCTGCTCCTGAAAGAGGATCACCCCCAGCGTCTCGGCCAGGGCCGGTTTGAGCAGGGGGTGTAGGGAGGGCACGGGCTCCTCCCCCAGGCGGCGGCGCAGATAGGGGTGGACCATTTGCCCCTGGATCGGTCCGGGCCTGATCAGGGAGATGGCGACGATCAGGTCCTCGAAGCTGCAGGGCCGCAAGCGAGGAAGCACCTGGGCCTGCGCCCGCGACTCGACCTGGAAGACGCCGATGGTGTCGGCCCTGGCGATCAGGTCGTAGACTGCGGGGTCATCGAAGGTGAGGCGGGCCAGGTCGGGCCGCCGGCCGGTGATCTCCGCGACGAGGGCGAGCGTCTCGGCGATAGCCGAGAGCATCCGCAGCCCCAAAATGTCGATCTTGATCAGGCCGGCTTCTTCCAGTGCATCCTTGTCCCACTGGACGACGACTCGCCCCGGCATCGTCGCCGGCTCGGTCGGGACCCGTTCGGCCAGGGGCGGCCCCATGATCACCATCCCGCCATTGTGGATTCCCAGGTGGCGTGGCAGGCCGTCGATCTGATCGCAGAGATCGAGAACGGTGGGGGCCGGGTGGTGGGCGCCGGGGGCTGGGGCTAGCCCCCACTCAGGGCTTTGCTCACGTCGCGGAGGGCGCTCCGGTCCTGGAAGGTGACCAGGGTGCAGGCCATGGCGGCGTGGTCGGCCCCGTAGCGGTGGTAGATGTACTGGATCACCTCCTCGCGGCGGTCGGCCTGGAAGTCGATGTCAATATCGGGGACGATCCGCCGCTCGTCGGAGAGGAAGCGCTCGAAAACCAGGTCGTGAGCCAGGGGGTCGATTGGGCTGATACCAAGAAGGTAAGCGACCAGGGAGTTGGCCGCCGAGCCACGCCCCTGGCAGAGGATGCCCCGGTCGCGGGCGAAGCGGACGAGATCCCAGACAATGAGGAAGTAGTTCGCCAGGCCGGCCCGTTCGATGACGCCCAACTCGTGGGTGAGCTGCTCGCGGACAGGGGACGGAGGATCGGGGTAGCGAGCCGCCAATGCCCTCTCGCAGAGGTGCCGGAGGGTGCCCGCCGCGGCCATCCCGGCCGGCGTGGGGAAACGGGGCAGATCCTGGAGCCCGTAGCGCACCTCGAAATCGCAGCGCTCGACGATGCGCCGGGTACTGGCGAGTGCCCCCGGGGTGCCGGCGAAGAGGGCTGCCATCTCCTCGGCTGACTTCAGGTAGTACTCCGAGTTGGGGCGGCGAAGGTGCGCGGACTCATCCAGGGTGGTCCTGTGGCGGATGCAGACCAGGACATCCTGGAGCCGGTAGCCTTCCCGGACCGCGTAGTGGACATTATTGGTCGCCACACACCCAACCTGCAGGTGGTGTGCCAGGGAGGCCAGATCGGCCACCAGGGCGTCGTCCCAGGGCAGGCGGTGGTGCTGGAGCTCGATCCAGAAGCGATCCGGCCCGAAGAGGGTGTGGTAGCGGCGAGCGGCGGCCAGCGCGGCATCCCGGTCCTTGCGCCGCAGGGCCACCGCCACCTCTCCCTTGCGGCAACCCGAGAGGGCCGTGAGCCCATCGGTGTGGCCGGCGAGCGCTTCCGGTGGCAAGGCGGCCCGTCCCTTGGGGGCGTTGGCCCGGGCGCGGCTGATCAACCGGCAGAGGTTCTGCCAGCCGGAGGCGTCCTCGACCAGGAGGGTGAGGTGGTATCCTCCGGCGAGCGTCAGCTCCACCCCGAAGATCGGGCGAATTCCACGCGCCTGGGCGGCTCGGGCGAAGCGCACTGCCCCGTAGACGGCGTCGTGGTCGGTGAGCGCCAGCGCCTCCATGCCCAGCTCGTCCGCGCGCGCCACCAGGGCCTCGGGCGAGGAGGCGCCGTCGAGCAGGCTGAAGAAGGAGTGGCAGTGGAGCTCGACGTAGTCCGGCATCGTCGCCCCTGTGTGGTGGGTTCGCTGTCTGTAGCCCGTTGCCGGGTGGTCAGTTGTCGGTTGTAACGGCGACCTTCGGCCGTGGACAACCGACTACAGGCAACGGACAATCAGTCGTACAGCCGCTGAAGGTACCAGCGGCCGGTGAGCAGATCGTGATAGATCACAACCAACAGACCGGTGCGCGTGTAGAGTTTGAAGTAGTCGCGCCAGGTCCGCTGATGCCACCAGCCCTCGTCCACCCGCCAGCGGTTGGCGATGCCCTGCACAGGGTGAGTTCGCCCCTGCCAGGTCAACGCGCGCGGGTTCTCCGCGTCGCCCGCGACCGCGATGGGCTCCCCGTCCGGCCAGAATCGGGTCAAGCCTCGACCTCCTGGAGCTGGAAACGCCGCTCCGGCAGGCGGGCCGTTCGATCCGCCAGGGATACCCGGTAGAAGCAGCCGGCCCCGTAGCGGGCGACCAGGTCTTTCAGGGCGGCCTGCAGGTGGCACTCCTGCCCGAGCCCGTGGGCGAAGAGCTCAAGCTGCTGCCCGGTCGCCGGGACCAGACCGGCCAGAATCACTTCCACCCCTACGACCCCGCGCGGCACCCGCGCCTGGGCCAGGAACTCGCAGAGGGTGCGAGCGATGTGGTCCGCGCTGGCGGTCGGCCGGCGGAGGACCAACCGCCCCTCGCGGGTAGCGCCGTCCTCCAGGTGCAAAGTCAGCCAAAGCTCCCGGCCGGTCCGCTTCTCGGCCTGCAACTGCGTCGCAAGCTCCTCGGCCATGGCGTGGGTAACCGCATCCAGGATCGTCCGGTTGGCGACCGGCCCGTCGAGGTAGCGTATTGCCCGCGCCAGCGCTCGTGGGGGGCGGGCGCGAATCGGGCGCTCGTCGCGGCCCTGCGCCAGCCGGTGAAGCAGGTATCCTTCCCGGCCGAACTGGGTCAGGAGCGCTCCGGCGGGCAGGGCGGCCAGTTGCCCGAGCGTGTGGATCCCCAGCAGGTGTAACCGGCGTGCGGTCTCCTTCTCCAGAGGAAAGCGGTCAAGCGGTAGGGGCGCCAGGAACGCCGCTCCGTGGCCGGGCGCGACGAGCAGCGCCTCGTTCGGCTCCACCGACGTCGCGGCGACGTGGGCGGTGAAGCGCTCCCTGGCCAGCCCGATGGCGGCAGCCAGGCGGGCGCGCTCTCGCACGGCTCCACCGATCTGTTGGACCACCTCCACGGCCTCAGTTTCTTTCAGGACCCCCAGGTCCAGGGAGTAGGTGGCGGCGAGTTGGTCATTGCTCACGGTTGTCCGCCAACGACCATCGGCGGCCTGCCAGTGACCATCCCCCGGTTCGACCAGATTGGTGAACGCTGTCAGGAGGTCCGCGATCTGCTCGAAGACCTCCTGATACCGGGCCTGGGCGGCGGGGATGAAGCGCGCCTGGGGACACAGCCCTTGAGCCCGGCGCACAGGCATCCCTGGGCGCACCCCTGTCCGCGCGGCCTCACGGGAGATAGCATAGACCTTCCCCGGTGTTCGGGGGAGCCCGCCGATCACCAGAGGCCGCGCCACCAGGGACGGATCCTCGCGACGCTCGACGGCAGCAGCAAAGTAGGGAACCGAGACGCAGGCGATCATAGGGTGGCACCGTTCCTCAGCCTATTTCAAATAGCACGTCGCAAGGGTCGATACCGTGTTGCAAGTCAAGGCGGCATCATGCCTGCTTTCTTTACTGCCGGAACAGCTGTCTCTGCTCCCTACTCGAAGGTGATCGCGATCGGGACCGGCCGGTGGGCCGCGGCCAGTTTGTTCTTGAGCACGGTGACGCGGACCTGGTACCCGAGAACATCGCGGCGCCGGTGGAGCCATTGCTCTTTCTCAAGCAGCAGACGCACGGCAGCATAGTGAGGGAGCGCGAGCCCACTGGGGGCGGTGGCCACCGACATGGTGTCATCGGGCGAGAGCGGGTTGAGAAAGAGCAACGCACAGGGTGATCCGGCCAACGGACCGATGAGCCGGCGCAGCGCCGCCGAGAGCATCCGGCTGCCTTCGGGTTCAGCCAACAGATGCGCGATGGAATCGAAGACCAACACCCCAACCCCGCCGCTGGCGATGAGGGTCTGGGCGATCTCGAGGGCCTCGACAGCGGTCCGCGGGTGCACGAGGAGCAGGGTGTCGAGATTGACCCCGCTGCGGGCGGCATATTCGGGATCGAAGGTACCGCCGAGGTCCAGGGCGACCGCGGGACTCCCGGCCGCCTGGGCGTGAGCGATAACCCGGAGGGCCAGAGTCATCATCCCGGAGGTCGGGGTGCTCAGGAGCTCGGTGATGCGGCCGCGCGGGACCCCACCGATCCCCAGCGCCTGGTCCAGGTCCGGAAAGCCGGTGGGTACGGATGGGATGGTGGCCGCCGGGGCCGAGGGACCCAGCCTGTGTAAGGCCTTGGGTCCCCAGCGACGCTGGATCTGGCCAACAATCCTCTCCAGGTGACTGCCCCTGCCGGAAATCGAAGCCATATTCCCTCTGCACGGCGCCCGTCCTGTTGCTGGATTCAATGATCTCGCACGAAGTTAGCACAAATGTCCCGATTTTGCAGCCACTTTCCCACCCCAGGAGCAGGTCGAGGGCCAAGTTTTCATCTACCTTATGTTCAGGCGGCTCCAGCTCAACCGAAATGGGTGCACAATCCCGCTGGGCCGTCGTTGCCTCCCGCCCTGACCGGCGCTATCATGGATGTCGTTGGCACCTGAGGCTCCCGGCGTTGCCTGACCGTCCTGCCACAGTCAGATTGGAGGGAGAACATGGCTGAACCCGTCGTTGGCGTTGTGGGGACCGGCTTCATCGGACCGGTACACGTCGAGGCTCTGCGCCGTCTCGGTATCCGCGTCAAA
Source organism: Ardenticatenaceae bacterium (assembly GCA_027493995.1). Lineage (GTDB taxonomy): Bacteria > Chloroflexota > Anaerolineae > Ardenticatenales > Ardenticatenaceae > DOUV01. The sequence goes on from JAOSJS010000001.1 coordinate 5,860,222, forward strand.
GGCGTTGCCGGCTCGAGCCCCGAGCGGGCGCGACTCAAGGCGCAAACGCTTCGCGTCGAGCGGATTTACCCCGACTACCAGGCCCTCATCGACGACCCTGAGATTACGGTCGTCCACATCACCAGCCCCAACCGCTACCACTATCCTCAGGTCACCGCGGCGCTGGCGGCCGGCAAGCATGTCGTCTGCGAGAAGCCGCTCGCCATGAACGCGGCGGAATCCGCCGAGATGCTCGCGCTGGCCCGCGAGTCCGGGCGCCTGCACGCCGTGAACTTCAATCTCCGCTTCTATCCCCTCGTCCACGAGGCCCGCGCCCGCGTCCAGCGCGGCGACCTCGGCTCGGTATTTATCATCCAGGGCAGCTACCTCCAAGACTGGTTGCTCTACCCAACCGACTGGAACTGGCGCCTGGTGCCCGAGGAGAGTGGTCCCATGCGGGCCGTCGCCGACATCGGTTCGCACTGGATCGATCTGACAGGGTGGGTGGCCGGCCAGCGCGTGACCGGCGTTATGGCCGATTTCAGCACCTTTATCCCCATTCGCCAGCGCCCGACAACTCCCATCGACACCTTCACGGGCAAGGAGACCCAGGCGGCCGAGACAGTCGACGAGAGCATCCAGACAGAGGACTACGCCGCGATCCTCCTCGAGTACGACGGCGGAGCCCGGGGGGTCTGCAGCGTCTCTCAGGTGAGCGCCGGTCGCAAGAACCGCATCTCTTTCGAGATTGACGGGAGCCAGGAATCGCTGGCGTGGAACGGCGAGCGGCCCAACGAGTTGTGGATCGGCCACCGGGAGCGCGCGAACGAAGTGCTCATCAAGGATCCCGCCCTGCTCTCCGCCTACGCGAACCAATTTGCCGATGCGCCGGGCGGCCACACAGAGGGTTTCCTCGACACCTTCAAGCAGCTTTACAAGGCGATCTACCGCTCCCTCGAGGCGGGCGATTTCCGTGCATCCGCCGATTTTCCCACTTTCGCGGACGGGCACGAGTCCATGCTTATCGGCGAGGCGATTCTCAAGAGCGCCCGCGAGCGCGGCTGGGTCGCCGTGGAGCGCTGAAGATCGACACCGTGCGGCAATGATTGCGTGATCACCTTCCCGGAAAATGAACCGCAAAGACGCGCAGAACGCAATCGTAGAATGAGTGGGCTGGCTTTTGGGCTGCATCGCAGGGCCAGCCTGTCCCTGGCCTACGCCGGGTGGCCGGCGCTCCTCGGGCGACCGGTCGCCGCGGAAAGGAACGTTTGCTTCGATGAATGTTGAGATCGTAACGATTGGCACCGAGTTGCTGCTTGGACAGATCGTGGACACCAACGCCGCATGGCTGGCCCAGCAGTTGGCCGAGTTGGGCCTGAACCTCTACCGGAAGACGACCGTGGGCGACAACAGTGAGCGCATTGTCGCCGCGCTCCGCGAGGCCCTCGAGCGCAGCCAGGTCGTCATCACCAGTGGCGGCCTCGGGCCGACGGTGGACGACAAGACGCGCGAGGCGGTTGCGCGAGCGACCGGCCGCGAGTTAGTGCTGGACGAGACGCTGCTGGCGGGCATCGAGACGCTCTTCCGGCAGCGCGGCTATACCCTCACGGCGGGCCAGCGCCGCCAGGCCTTTGTCCCGGCCGGCGCCGTGCCGATGCCCAACCCGGTCGGGACGGCGCCCTGTTTCGCCGTCGAGCTGGACGGGCGCTGGATCATCGCTCTCCCCGGGGTGCCGCGCGAGCTCAAGCACATGTTCACCACCGTGGTCGACCCCTTCCTACGCGAGCGGTTCGATCTCCGGCAGCAAATCAGGAGCCGTACCCTCCGCGCGGTCGGCATCGGGGAGGGCGCCCTGGGCGACCTGCTGCAGGATCTCATGGAAGCCGACAACCCCACCGTTGGGACGGCCGCCCATCCGGGCATGGTCGATGTGCGCATCGTCGCCAGCGGCGAGGACTCCGACGAGCTCGACCGGCTCCTGGACGCCACCGAGGCGGAGGTCCGCGCCCGCCTGGGCGACCGGATCTACGGCGTAGACGGCGAGACGCTGGCCGAGGTCGTGGTTCGCGGCCTGGAGCAGCGCGGCCTCACCCTGGCGCTGGCGGAGACCAACACCGCCGGCCGCCTGGCCCAGCAGTTCCTCGACGTTCCGGCCTCGACGGCGGGCGCGGGCGGTGCCGATGTGCTCCCCGGCGCGCTCGTCCTGGGTAGCGACGAGCTGGTTCGTGCCACCAGCGGTGTCCCGGCCGAGACGGCCCTCGCGAGCCCGGAAGTTGCCACGGGACTCGCACGGGCGGTGCGGAGCCAGTTCGGAACCGCCGCCGGGCTGGCACTGGTCAGCAGCACGCGCGCCAACGTCAACCGCTACGACCCCACCCCTGGCGAGACCTTCGTGACGTTGGTGACGGGGGAAGCAACGCACGTCCAGCACGAGCGCGTCGGCGGCAGCAACGACCTCAGCGTGGGCCTGCTGCTGGCGGCGACGCTCGACGTTGTGCGGCGTACGCTGCTGTTGGGCGCAAGCGACAGTGGCCGTTAGAGCGGATCGATGGGGGCGGATTGGCGTTGGGGACTTATTGATGCTTGCGCCGAGATGTGATAGAGTAACAGCGAGAATCAAGCGCTGCTTTGATCGCCTGACGGGATCCACGCGTCGGGTCCTCCCGACGGCGGGCATTACTCAGCAGCAATCACTCGCCACGGTGGGAGCGCGGACCGCCGCGGCGAGCAGACAGGTATGTGGGGGTCGGTGGGCAGCCTCTGGGTTGTTGAGAGGCTAAGCCCACTTTTTTAATCAACTTGCTTGGGGCAGCGAGTAAAAGGCCGCAGCCACTTCCTTTCGTTGCCGGCGCGCGGGCCTCGCTCCACTGAAAGCTTCCCTGGGTGAGGGCGCCGCATCATTCGAGGGAGGCCGCCATGCTCAAGATTACGCGCACTGCGCGAGGCGACTACGCGCCGACGATCACTTGCGATTGGTGTGGCGAGCGAATCACCCACGCCAACGACGCCAACTATGCGTGGTTGGTCGATGATGAGGGTGAACCGGCGAGAAATGTAATCTTCTTCACCCACAAGCAGTGCCATCACGCCGTAAACAGTGCGCCGGGATACCCGCGCTGGCTCGAAGAGGAACTGGCGAAGCTGCTGGCGTTTCTTGTAGATTCTCTGGGAGTGGGGCGGGAACCGGAGGAGCCGAACGGGTGAGGCGCCGGTAATTGCAAGCCGACAACTGACTGGAAGGCGAAACTGTTAAGACAAACGAGCGCTCTCTGGTACGGTTATAGAGGAGCCCGGTGGGCAAGCGCGGTGGTGTTGCGAAGCCCGCCGGCTTTTTTGTAGGGGAGCGCAGCGGTCGGGGGTGGTGGGATGCGATCTGGCCGATGGCGGTGGGTGCGGAGGTCGGGGGTGGTGGCGGTGCGACGCCCAGGAATAAATGATCCTGGTGGCGAAATCGTCTCCAGGGAAGGCGAGCAGTTCGTCGTGCGCGCTGTTGCCCTTTTCCAAATGAATCTGACAAAGCGTGCGTATGCCCGGAGCAACCGCCCGGCCGCCCCGGAATGAATTCCAGGGCTGATAGCCAAAGTCGGCTGAAGCCGACTGGATGAGAGACGTTCGGGCACAAGTGCAATCGTTCTTAAGTCGCTCTAGCCCTTTTCCAATCGACGCTGCCACACCGCGGGCCCCTCCGGGCACGCTGTTGGTCGGATGAATGTGGAAAGGGGCAATAGCCTGGACCTGGCGCTCCCGGCCGAGCCGTGGGAGGACGGCCTGTTCCCGCCGAATCGTCAGATCCGGCGGCCACCGCCTGGATCTGGCGATCCAGGCCGAGCCATGGGAGGACGACCTGTTCCCGCGGGGCGCCCGGGCGGTCACGCGGGCGTCGGGAGGATCGCCAAGAGGAGGGGGCGGGGGCAGGCGCGGCGCCAGGCGTGGCGGGGCCGGGCCCTCAATGGTCGGGGCGGGTTTTGCCGGCGCTGGCGCCCACCAGCCGGGGGACCGGGGCCGATCGGCCCGAAGCAGGGCGGTCCACAACCCGCCCCAGGGCCAGGCCAGTGGCGATGTCGTTGGCAAGGGAGGAACGTTGCCGGGGCGGGGTGCGGAGGACCCCTGCTGGCGACGGCCGAGCGCCGACCGGATCGCCCCTGCCGGCGACGCGTCAGGCAAAACCCGCCCCGACCGCCGGGGGTGGGAGGTTGCGAGGGCGGGGGCGGGGGCACGCTGGTGGTGCCGCCGCGGCACGGGCCGGGTCGCCGCGGCGCGGTGGGGCGGCGCTGAAGGCGGTGCTGGCCGCGGCCTTCGTGCCCCCGGCCGGCGCTGCCGGAGCGCGGAGCGCTGCCGCTTTGACAGACCGGGAGAGCTCCTGGTGGCCAAATCGCCTTCCGGGCGGGCGAGCGGCTCGGCGGGCGCGCGGTGGCCTCGTTCCACATCCATCCGACCCCCGGTCTGCCCGCAGGGGCCCGCGGTTCGTCAGAGTCGATTGGAAAAGCGCAAGAGCGACTTAAGAACGATTGCACTTGTGCCCGAACGTCTCTCATCCAGTCGGCTTCAGCCGACTTTGGCTATCAGCCCCGGAATTCATTCCGGGGCGGCCGGGCGGTTGCTCCGGGCATACGCACGGTGTGTCAGATTCATTTGGAAAGGCGCAACAGCGCGCACGACGAACACGCACCCGCTCCTCGCACCAATTCGCCAACAGTGCCATAAATTCCAGGGCTCACAGCGTTGCGCCGATCATCATGGCTTGCATCGGTGCGAAGCTCGTAGTCTGTTCCCCTGATATCATCGTTCAGTCCAGGCGCCGTGGCCGTGTTGGCGCGCGGAAGTGGTCAAAGGATGTTTTACACGATCAGCCGAATGAGACGATTGCTGTTCGTAAACCTGTTCTTGCTGGCGGGATGTACTGGGCCGGTTGGGTCTGCGCGGACGCCGACAGGAATGCCGGTACCGGTGCCGGCACGAGCAGAAGAGCCACCGCCGGTTGGCCGACTGGCGGTGAGCGTGCTCTATCCCAAGGCAGATACTGAGGTGGAGATGGGGCGGTCGGTGAAGTTTATCGCGCGGGTGGCCGACGCCCGGGGCAACTGGGTCAGCGATGCTCAGGTCACGATCATGGTGCGTGATCCGGGCGGCAAGATCATGGGGGCAATCCCGACTATCCCTGGGAAAGAGGGTGTCTACCGCAGCGATGCCCTGGCCTTACCGCACCGCATGCGCGAGGGTACCCTGCGTGTGGCCATCGAAGCGAAGACGGGCGACGCCCAGGGAAATGGATCTGGCAGCTTTCGCTTGAAGAATTCCACGAGTGAGATCTTGCTTGGCAAATACGGTTTCTGGTTGGATGCGCCAAGTTTGAGAGATATTATGCCGCAACTCACCGCAGAAAAAGGGGATGCTCGCAATGGCCTGATTCGCTGGGGTGGTTTTATCCCCGCAGGACACGTCTTGCCGGCAAATTGGGTGGAGGTCCATTGGCGAGAGGGCGATTACCGGTTGGAGAATCCCGAGGCGGTGAGGCGATTCATGCTGGAGGAGTTGGGCGACCTGGGATTCACACCCGTCCGTAATATCGGCCCGTTCCGGCCGATCCAGTTCAAGCAGTGGGGTGGCTGGTGGGTGGGGGCGCGAGGGCAGTTTAGTTACGACAACATGGAGTGGGTGCTCTTCTATGCACCCGAAGTCAATAAAACCTACGCGATTGCGACCACGGTGGTATTGCCGCCCGCCGGGGTCGATCCGCATGCGATGCTGCGCGATAGCTTCGCCGTCTTTCCCGACGTTCAGGCCACCGGGGTAGCCCCCGTGCCGCTTCCCAGGTTGCTGCCTGGCCCTGAGCTCGTCAGCCCGCCGCTCGCGGCCCGCTTCCAGGGGGTGGACCAGCCCATCGTCTTGCAGTGGAAGCCGGTGAAGGAATTGGCCAGCGACGAATACTACGAAGTTCGCGTGGATTATAATTACCGGGAAAACAACCCCAGCGTCAAGTTTAGCACGCGGCAGACAGAGATTACCCTGCCGGAGACGCTGTATCGCACGCCGAACTGCCACGTTTTCAACTGGCAAGTCACCCTCAAGCGGCAGACTGGGGTAGGTGATAGCGGGCAGCCAAAGGGTGAACCGGTCAGTTACAGCAGTCTGTATTGGTACGTATGGTGGTCGTATCCCCCCGGGGAAAAAGCGCCTTTCATCGTGTCATGCCCGAACGCGCAATTCTGACAGAGTCAGAGGGACGCGGTAGCGGTTGTCCCGTTCGCGATGGGGCTGTAGGGAGCAGAGGGGGTCGTATGGTCGCAAAACTCCTGCCAATCAAGATTCTGCCGATGGGACTGAGTGCCGCACTGGAATCACTCCGAAACTACGTGAACACCACCAGCGCTTTCCTCGGTACGTTCCGGCCAACTGCAAGGACAGGATTCCTCGAATTCAGTCTCAAGCTCGATTGCGATGCTGAGGCAGCACGCAGCTACGAATACAGCAAACTCTACTACAGTGTAAGCCCGCAAGAGGGCTATAGTGAACAAGATGTGATTTGCTTTCGAGTCCGCTTTCGACACCAGTACGAACGTATCAGGCTCGTCCTGCCCAGAAGAGCCCGGCAGAATGGCTACGTACGGCTTCGCCTGGACGCCCTACCCTATTCCGCCGGCAGGTTCCAGGTCAAGAACGTTCGACTTGTGCCGGCCGACCTCGACGATGAGGCCTCCCGCCGGGCGCGATTCGCCGCTCAGAAAGAATGGGTACGGCAGCAGGTCGTGCGGAGCGAACAACAGCTGCGGGTTACCGTGCCTCATTACCCCGAATCGCTCAGCATCGAACTGACGCCGCGGTGCAACTTGACCTGTACCCACTGCAGTTCGCATGGAACCGCTGCGCTCCACCACTTGCACAACCGCAAATCGGCCTTCTCGCCCGCGATGCTCGCCCGCCTGGCACACGAAGTCTTCCCACATCTGACGGTTGTCAATCTGGTGGGTCGAGGGGAGCCTCTGATGGTCAGCGATGAGCTGTGGGCGCAGTTGGTGGCCCTGCTCGAACGGTACGGAGTGCTGCTGAGCTGCGTGACGAACGGCTATTTCATCAGGCGCCGAATCGACGAACGAGTTCTGCCGCTCATCGATACGCTGACGGTTTCGATCGATGGCCTTGATCCCGAGACCTTCGCGATCAACCGCGGGGGCGCCAGCCTGGAGCGAGTCCTGGAGAACGCGGGCTATTTTCACGTGCTCCGGGAGCGAATCCCGCTGGCTCGTCGGCCGAAGCTCTGCTTTTCGTGGACCCTCAAGAAAAACAATGTCGCGCAGTTTCCAGACTTCATTCGTTTTATCAAGCAGTTCGATCCGGATCTGTTGTACGTCCGGCACCTGCTGGTCTTCCATGAAAAAGACAAAGAGCAGTCTCTGCTCGATTCCCCGGTATTGGCCAATACGTATCTCAGAGAAGGCTACGCGTTGTTGGCGGACAATGGCATCAAGCATGATTGCCCACCATTGATGATCGAGGGGACGGAACCAGGCGAGCCGAGGGAACAGTGCCAGGCGCGCCCGGAGAGCGGACGCCCGTCATCGCAAACCATCGAGGATACCTGCCTCTATATCCACCGGACGGGGGTTATTCTGGCCGGCGGTGAAGTGCCTACGTGTGGGAATATGTACGCGACCGGTGTCGGAAGCCTCGACGAGCACGTTTCGTTCTGGGATCTCTGGAACGGCAGCATGATGCAATCTATTCGCGAAAGCTTTGGCACAACGCAGGAGTGGCAGCAGTGCCGATCGTGCTGGTTCCGGGAGACCAAGTATCACTTGCAACGCCGCGCCCGGGCCTCTCGACAAGAAGACGACTCACTCCTGCGTGGGACACGTTTTTCGCCGGAGGCCTGGGACTTTCGGGGCTATGGGGGCTCGTAGGACTGGAGGGATGATCGTATGCCGCGAACAGATAATTTGTACCAGTTGCCGGGTGACCTGCTTGCGCCAATGGACGATGGCGGCTGCAATCATCTGGCCGGGATGCAACTGCCTTCCGTCCCCCTGGACTCCACGGGCGGACGCATAGTGGACCTCGCCGGGCTGGCGGGCCGAACGGTGGTGTACTGCTACCCGCGCATCGGCCGGCCCGACCAGGAGCTGCCGCACGGGTGGAATGACATCCCGGGGGCGCGCGGCTGCACGCCGCAAGCCTGTGCGTTTCGCGATCATTACGGGGAGTTGCAGGCCCTCGGCGCCCGCGTGTATGGTCTCAGCACTCAGGATACGGACTACCAACGAGAGGCCGTGGCGCGCCTGCAGTTGCCCTTTGAATTGCTCAGCGATGCGGGGCTGGAGTTCACGCGGGCGTTGAACCTGCCCACTTTTGAAGCAGATCGCGTTCCGTCTCTACGCTTTGGCTCAGAGCGTCAGGTTCCAGCTTTCGAGGATGGGGAGCAGGTCGGGGGCGGTCATGTCTAACCGAATGGGGGTGACGGAGATGTACCCATGGGCGACGGCCCAGATGTCGGTACCGACACGCTCGACGTCCCCGCTGGGGGCCTCCCCGCCGATCCAGTAGTAGGCTCGGCCGCGGGGGTCCTGGCGACGGACGAGCTCGTCGCGGTAGACGCGCATGCCGAGGCGGGTGATGGCGACGCCACGCAACCGGGCGGCGGGGAGGCCGGGAGCGTTGATGTTGAGCAGGGTATGGCGGGGGAGCCCCTCGCGGAGAATCTGGCCGGCGAGGCGGGCGGCAAAGGCGGCGACGGGAGCGTACTCGCCGGCCGCCGCGGCGGCGCGGTCACGAGCGTCGCCCCCGCCGGCGGCCTCCATCGAGACAGCGATGGCCGGGATGCCGAAGATCGCGGCCTCCATGGCCGCGGCCAGGGTGCCGCTGTAGGTGATATCCTGGCCGAGGTTGGCCGTGGGGTTGATCCCGCTGACGACCAGCGCGACGGGTGATTCGACGAGGCCCAGGAGGGCGAGGGCGACGCAGTCGCTGGGGGCCCCGCTGGAGACGAAGCCGCGCGCGCCCTCGATGGGGTAGGGATCGGCGCGGAGCGGTTTGTGCAGGGTCTTACTGTGGCCGGCAGCGGACCAGTTGCGCTCGGGGGCGAAGACGACGACGTTGCCGACGGGCATGAGCGCCTGCCACAGCGCGCGGATGCCGGGCGCTGTGATGCCGTCGTCATTGGTGACGAGAATCGTTGGGTGAGAGGTTTGCATCGTGAATGAGTTGCAAGGTCGCGGGTTGGGAGAGAGGCCCAGACGGGGCGCCTCCACAGGTTGAAAGTTCGCCTGGTGCCGAACCTGCGACCTTCAACTTTTCAACCTTCTTTTTTGCCTTGAACCCTGATCTTGATGGGCTCGCTCTGCGTGCGGTTGCCGGCCTGGTCCACGGCAACCACGTAGAGTTCGTGCTCGCGTGTCTGGCCGGGGCTCAAGGCCGCCTCGTGATCGAGAGTCCACTTCCGGTTGAAGGGTGCGACGGTACTCTGGTCGAATTGCCGTCCGTCTACATAGAATTCGACCTTCTGCATGGCGATGTTGTCCTGGGCATCGGCCTGAATGTTGACCCATTCATCCTCGCCAAGGGTATAAACCTGGTCGGGGAAGGGGTAGGTAATCTTGACCTGCGGCGCGACATTGTCCACCGTGACCTGGACGGTGGAGCGCTCGGCATTGCCATCATTCTTGAGCACGGTGAGCTGGATCGTGTAGAGCCCCTCCATGCCGGCGGTATCCCAGAATTCGAGAACCGAGTTCTCACGTTGGTCGGGGTGATCGGGACCAATCTGGATCCAGGAGGCCGGGTCGAGCCCCTGGCCGATTGCGATCCGGTAGAGCTGGAAATTGTCCGCCCGGGCCGTCCCGGTGATGGGGACAACGCCGCCGACGTAGGCGTAGGGCATCGGCCAGGCAATGCCGGCCGTCCCGGGAATCGTCACCGGGCCGAACGAGGTGTCGTACTCGTTGGGTGGAACGGGCAGGTTGTCCTCGCGAACCCAGTCCATCGCCTCGGGCGGGTAGACCGTATAGACGCGCTCCTCCACCTGATCGGCCGGGCAGTAGACGGTGGCGAGCTTGCCGGTGGTCTTGCAGATGCGGAAGCGCTGGTGAAGGGTGTCCGGCGTGGTCGGCTGCGTCCCGGCGATGAAGGTCTCTGTCCTGGTGCGAGGGCAGGTCGGCGTCGGCAACAGGCCGCTGTCGGCGCAGACTTGCACCTGGACGAGCCCTGGCGGGACGAGAAAGGGCTCGACCGGCTTGTCGGCCAACAGTTTCTCCATGATGGTGTGCCAGATCGGCGCGGCGCCATCCAGGCCACTGACGTGCCCCATCTCGCTATTATCGGCATTTCCCACCCAGACGCCGGTGATCAGTTGGGGCGTGTAGCCCATGGTCCAGTTGTCACGAAAATCGTTGGTGGTGCCGGTCTTCGCCGCGGCCGGGCGGCTGAGCAGCAGCGGGCTGTGGGCGCCCATTGCCGGGGTGCGAGCCGCGTTGTCACTCAGGATGCTGGTGATCAGATAGGCGAGCTGCGGGCTCAGCACCTCGCGCACCTCGGGGTGGGTGTAGGCCTCGAGCACCTTCCCCTGCCCGTCCTCGATACGCAGGATCGCGACCGGATCGAGCTCGCGATAGCCTGGCCGCTGCCGCTCCCGGGGCACCGGCCGGCCGGCCATGACCCCATTGTTCGCGAAGACGCTATAGGCGTAGGTGAGGTCGAGCAGGCTGACCTCGCCACCGCCGAGGGTCAGGCTGAGCCCATAGTCGTCGCGGTTGAGCGAGTTGATCCCCAGACGGTGGGCGGTCTGAAGCATGTTACGCACGCCGACCATCTGCAACACCTTGACGGCGGGGATGTTGTAGCTGTTGGCGAAAGCGTCGCGCAGCAAAACGGGTCCGTGGTACTTGCGATCGTAATTCTCAGGGACGTAGGGCGGGTTGGGCGAGTCATCGAAGACGGTCCGGACATCCCAGACCATCGTGGCGAGCGTGTATCCCTTGGCAAAGGCGGTGACGTAGTTGAAAGGCTTGATGCTGGATCCGGGCTGGCGCAAGGCCGTGGCGATGTTCACCTGGCCATCAATCTCAGGGTTGAAATAATCCAGGCTCCCGACCATCGCTAAAATCTCGCCGGTGCGCGGGTTGAGCACCACCACGGAGGCGTTGGTCACGTGCTTCTCGGGATCCTTCTGCAGCTCGGCGACGTGCGTGTTGGCCGCCTCCACGGCGGCGTTGTAGGCGTCGAGATCGAGCGTGGTGTACACGGTGAGGCCACCGTGGTACAACAGATCGGCGCCGTATTTATCTTCCAGCTGTTTCTCAACGTAGAAAACGAAATGGGGCGCCTGGATCTCGTAGCGCTTTGGTTTGGCCAGATGCTGGAGCACGGGCTCAGCCTTGGCGGCCACGAGCTGGTCAAAGGAGAGATAGCCCTCCTGGAACATGCGCGTCAGCACGATCTCCTGGCGCTGTTTGGCCGCTTCGGGCTCAGTGAAAGGGTCGTAGAGGGCCGGTGCGTTGGGCAGCGCGGCGAGCATCGCGGCCTCGGCCACGGTGAGATCCTCGACATTCTTGTCGAAGTAGGTCCTGGCCGCGGCCTGGGCGCCATAGGCCAGGCGGCCATAGGGGATCGTGTTGAGATACCACTCGAGAATCTGATCTTTGCTGTAGCGTTGCGAGATCTCCACCGAGAGGATGATCTCTTTGATCTTGCGCTCGTACGAGCGCTGGTAGCGCTCCTTGGGATCGATGAGAACGTTCTTGATGAGCTGCTGCGTGATCGAAGAGCCACCCTGAGCGATGTCACCGGTCTGGAGGATGGTGTAGAAGGCGCGCGCGATGCCGCGCAGGTTCACACCGGGATTCTCATAGAAGGTTTTGTCCTCGAGGGCGATGGTGGCCTGGCGCAGGTGGGGCGGAATGCGATCGAGCGGGACCACCTGACGGTTGCCCCCCTGCGGGTCGTAGACTTCCCAGAGCAGCTGCTGGCCGGTCCGGTCGTAAATCTTGGTGGTCTTGAACTCGCGCTCCGTCCGGCGCTCCAGGTCGGCCGGGGTCGGCAGCTCACCCTTGTAGAAGTTGGCCGCGTACAGGTCTATCGCCCAGACGGCGGTCCCTTCGACAACCTGGTCGATCCAGGGTGGTGTCATCTCGGCCAGGTAGGCCACGCCGACGGCTGCGACTGAGGCTGGGATCATCACCAGCGTGAAGATCATCAGCAGCAGGGCGGCAACGAGCTGGAGAAAGAGAACGATCTTGGGTTGGTTCGTGTGCGCCCGGCGCCGTTGCCGCCGCTCGACGATTGGAATTTGTGCCTTCCTGTTCATACCGATTCTACAACAGAAGCGATCCCGCCGAGGCGACGGAATCGCTCGTATGCTGTTTCACGAGCCCTCCATATGGCCGGGGCAAGAGGAATCACGCGCCTGCTGCCGGCTCGTCCTCGTCCGCCAGGCCGAGGCTTTCCAGGCGTGCTCGCAGGCGTGCCAGCGCGGCTTCGGCCTCCCGGCGCGCGGCGGCCTCGGTTTCGGCCCGCGCCTCGGCCTCCCGGCGCGCGGCGGCCTCGGCCTCGGCGCGCGCTTCGGCCTCTCGGCGCACGGCGGCCTCGGTTTCAGCGCGCATCGCTTCCGCCTCAGCGGCCGTGGGGACCAACTCGCCGTCCGGGGTATAGAAGCGCAGCCAGGTCGTCGTGTTGCCCTGGAATTCACCCTCCCAGGTCCCCAACCAGAGCTGCATCTCTTCGCTCCAGAGCCAGCCGCGCTCGTTGGGCTTCAGGTCGACGTATCGGCCAGCGAGCAGTTGCCAGCCGATGAGGCGGGCATCACCGGGGTCGTAATAGAAGGAGTCCGGCGTGCGGAAGGTTTGCTCGTACAGGCGTTTCTTGAAGTTGAGATCGATCTCAGCGGTGGAGGGTGACATCAACTCGACGATGACATTCGGGTAGCGCCCCTGTTCCTCCCAGACGACCCAGGCCTCACGATCGCGGGTGCCATCGACGTCTTTCACCACAAAAAAGTCCGGCCCGCGGTAGTCGCGATTGCGCGCCTGCTCCAGACTGAAGTAGATGAACATGTTGCCGCCGACGAAGAAGTCGCGGCGGTCGCGCCAGTAGGTGTGGACACAGTCGATCAGCAGGTTCATCTCCTGGCGATGCCAGTTGCTTTCCAAGGGAATCCCATCCTCGGTGGGTAGTTCCAGCGCTGGCATCTCAATCGGCGGATCGAGCAGCTCTGGCGATTTGAGATCAACCATCAAGGCTCCTTCCCATACCACGCGGGCGGAATAGATTCAAGGGTAGCATAGTGGGGGGCATTTGGCAACGTCGCTGGTCTCGTTGTCAGGGCGGCTCAATTGCCCGGGTGCCGCCCCTGTTTCCTCCGGGCAGGCGCACGCTGGGGTGTCAAGTGGTCGGCGGCAGTCCCGGAGACCACCACGAAGGTGCATCGCACCTCGGCGGCCCGACTGGCGGACCGCCCTGTCAAGCCGCCTTCTCGACGACCAGCAGGTGGCTCAGGCCGAGAATGCGGGCCGGGCTCTGCTCGAGCAGGTAGGTGATCGCACGCGCGGCCCGGCCGGCGGTGGGGCGCCGGCGGGCGAGGTTGTCGTAGCCGGGAAAGATCTGGCTGTGGTGAACCACTGTTACCGGCAAGCCGGCCAGGAGGTCCCGCAGACCGCGCGCGGTGTAGGCCCGGACGTGGGGCGCGAGGCGATCGCGCACCGGGTCGGGGAGGTAGTTCACCAGGGGGATGTTGCCGAAGTGGTACTGACCGCGCCAGAAGATGCCGTGGGTCTCAAAGAGCCAAAGCCGGTTGGGCACGAAGATGACCGCACGCCCTTCGGGACGCAGCACGCGGACCATCTCCGCCATGGCGGCGCGATCGTCCTGGACGTGTTCGAGAACCTCATGCGAGAGGGCCAGATCGAAGCTGCCGTCCGGGAAGGGCAGCCTTTCCGCCGCGGCCACCCCGACCAGGCCCAGCTCGGCCGCCTGGCGGGCGCGCGCAAAGTCATACTCAGTGCCAACGGCCAGGGGCGCGTCTCGCGCCAGTTGCTCGAGGTACATCCCCACGCCGGTACCGATATCAATCACAGCCCGAGCCGCCGCCAGCCGGCCCCACCGGGCGATCATAGCCAGCCGCCGGTCCTGCCCAAAACGCCAGACGTAGCTCGGCTCACCCAGTCGGGCCGCCGCGTCGCTCGGGGTTCTCATCGATGCTCCAGTTACGAATGCCTGGCAACGTCACCGCTCTAACACCGCCTCACATGGAGATCGGAGATGAACAGAGGTTCCACTCCGTCTCCACCAACATCCCAATTCCAGGGCACACGAGGTAAACCGGGGCAGATGTGTTCAGGTTCTTCGAACTTGTCACACCTCACCCCCGCCGGTAGAATACCAGCAGACGGGTCCTTGCGGCAACACGGCCTATGAGAAAGCAACACCGATGTAACCAGCGGCGTGCTGAAGGCATCTGTTCTACAGGCAACAGCACCCCGGTGCCGGCGCGGTACCACTGTGGGATAGTGCCATAGTACCTTTTGCTCATATTAGAGAATAGAGTGGGTCGCGTGGGCGAGTGCATCGCGCTCGCCCACGCGACACCAATATGAGCGGAACCTTTTGCGAGACCTTCGGCGCGCCTCCCCGTGGCAGGCGCGAAGGAGTCAAGGGTAGGAGAACAGATTATGGAAGACGTCATCATTATCGGATCGGGTCCCGCCGGGCTGACCGCGGCCCTGTATGCCGCGCGGGCCAATCTCGCACCGCTCGTGATTACGGGCAACGAATTTGGGGGACAGGTCGCCATCACCGCTGATGTCGAGAATTATCCTGGCTTCCCGGAGGCGGTCAGTGGGCCGGAATTGGTCGAGAAGATGCGAGCCCAGGCCGAGCGATTTGGCGCGCGTTATGACTACGACGAGGTGGTCGCCGTCGACTTCAGTGTCTGGCCGCGCAAGATCAAGACCCACAGCAATGAGTACGAGGCGAAGGTCGTGATCATTACCACCGGCGCCTCAGCCAAGCGTTTGGGCGTGCCGGGCGAGAAGGAGCTCACGGGCCGGGGCGTTTCCTACTGTGCGACCTGTGATGGCTTCTTCTTCCGCGGCAAGGAACTGGTCGTGGTTGGTGGTGGGGACTCGGCTGTCGAGGAGGGGCTCTTCCTCACGAAGTTCGCCACCAAGGTCCGTGTCGTCCACCGGCGCGATCAGCTGCGTGCGGGTGTCCTCTTGCAGAAGCGAGCCTTTACCAATCCTAAGATGGAGTTTATCTGGAACACGGTGGTGACGGAGGTCAATGGCAATGGCGCGGTGAACTCCGTTACGACCCAAAACCTCGAAACCGGGGAGGTCAGCGACCTCAAGACCGACGGGGTTTTCGTCTACATCGGCCACTATCCCAATAGTGATCTTTTCAAGGGCGTGTTGGAGATGGATGCGCACGGCTACCTGATCACCGATGAGCGCAAGCGCACCAACGTTCCGGGGGTCTTCGCCGCGGGTGAGATCGCCGATCCGATCTTCCGCCAGGTCGTCACCAGTGCTGGGGAGGGCTGCAAGGCCTCGATGCAGGCCGAAAAGTGGCTGTCCGAGTTGGAGAGCCGGCCGGAGCCGGTTGGTCCAGGTCGAAGCCTGGCGAGCTGGTAGACTTTTCACTCAACGACGCTCCAGAGGCGCCGGCCCACACGGGCCGGCGCCTCTTGTTGTTGACGGTTCAAGGGAACTCTTGAGCGAACCGCAACGTTTTGGGAGTAGCCGTGCGGCGCGCCGGTGCTGGAGGCGCGCGGAACTCCTCAGGTCGCCGCCAGCTATGCTACAATGAACTGCGCCCGGTGCCGCCGACTCGCCGAGTGGCGCGGCGTGCGAAGCACCAATAGGCTTACGATCCGAGAGACGTTGGGAGGAGGCCGAGGGTTGGGCGCGTGGACCGGGGCGGCCTGCTCCTATCGCTGGCGCTGCGGCGGGCCGCACGCTACGCGGTTTGGCCGAACAAACATCGCGCCATCTGGCAGATCGCGGGATGATTCGCGTGGCTGATGGCAACCGCGAACCGCAGGGCTAGACTGTCGTTGTTGGGCAAATTGTGAATTTGTCCTCCTTCTTGAGGAACGATCCTGAGCATGCGATCTCCCTTTTGTGCATTTCGGTGCCATCTGCCAGACCCCTGGCGCCTGATGGCCCTGGTGCTGCTCCTCAGCGCGCTGCTCCCCCTGGCTGCCTCCGCTCAAGGCCCGGGGATCAGCCTGGCCCCTCAGGCACTCTACAATGGAGCGGTCAAGTACGGCGAATGGCTGCCGATCCGCGTGCGGCTCGAGAACAGTGGCGCCGACGTGCGTGGCCGTGTTCAGGTTCGCATCGGCAGTGCCGGACAGCGGGCCGTGACACACGCGCAGGCCGTCGAATTGCCCCGGGGGGCCCGGAAGGATGTGACCCTCTACGTCTTGCCCAACACGTTCACGCGGCGCGTGACGGTCGAATTTGTCGCCGACGGGCAGCCCCGCGATGGCGAGCCGCTGCGCCAGGCAGAGGTCGCCGTGCAGCCGGTGCCCAACATCCGCCTCGTGAGTGCCGCGATCAGCGGTGGCGGTGAGGGCCTCGATGCGCTGGCCGGGCTCAAGCTGACATCGCGCCGCAACGACTCGCTGCTGGTGCCGCTGACGCTCGACACCCTCCCAGAGCGGGCCGAGGGGTTGCGCACCCTGGACGTGTTGGTCATCACGGGCGTGGATACCGGTGGGCTCGCACCGGCCCAGCAGGCGGCGTTGACCGAGTGGGTCACCCTGGGAGGCACGCTGGTGCTTGGCGGGGGTCCCAACGCGGCGCGCACTCTCACAGGCGTGCCAGGGGCCCTGCAGCCCGTCAGGCTGACCGGTGATCTCGCGCTGGAGCGGCTGACGGCGCTCGAGCAGGTTGCCGGCGAGCCGATCCGCGTCGCCGGCCCTTTTCCCACGGCTCAGGGGGTTCCATTGCCCGAGAGCAGCGTGCGGGTCGAGCAAGAAGGGCTGCCACTGGTCGTCGGGCGCCGGGTTGGCCAGGGCACGGTGCTCTGGCTGGCCCTCGATCCGGCCCTCAGCCCGTTCGATGCCTGGGCGGGCGCCGGCGCGTTTTGGGCCACCCTGCTGGACGAGATCGCACCGTACCCCTTCGATCTTCCGCCCGATGTCTCACCCCGCCAGATGAGCAGCGAGCAGATCGGCTACGCGCTCACGAACTTGCCCTCGCTGGATTTGCCCTCGCTGCGCCTGCTCGTCCCGCTTCTGCTGGTGTACATCGTGGTGGTTGGCCCGCTCAACTACCTGGTCCTGCGCTGGCAGCGGCGGCTGGAACTCGGCTGGATCACGATCCCGGTGGTCACGCTGCTCTTTTCGGCCGGAGCCTACGCCATCGGCTTTCAATTGCGCGGCGGTGATGTGATCATCAACCAGGTCTCGACGATCCAGCTTCAGGCGAACAACCAGCGAGGGGCGAGCTACGTCCGCTCGTTTGTTGGGATCTTCTCGCCCGCCCGCCGCGACTACAGCGTAGAGCTGCCGGGGGACGTGCTGGTGAGCGCACTCAACCTGCAGGGAAACCCCTTCGGGCCGGACAGCCCCGCGGGGGGCGGGCGCGAGTTGCTCATCCTGCAGGGTCAGCCGACAACGGTCCAGGGCCTCAGCGTCAACCAGTGGTCCATGCAGAGTTTCATGGTCGAATCTGTCGATCCCACGGCGGCCGTCGAGGCGGCGCTCTCGACGCACGGCGCGACGATCGTGGGGACGATCAAGAATGCATCCAATCAGATGTGGCGCGACGCGGTGCTCGCCGAGGGGTCCCAATTCCAGCGCCTCGGTGATCTGGCGCCGGGCCAGCAGGCAGAGGTGCGGCTCGATGTGGGGAGTATGAGAAATGAGGGCGGGCCGCCGCTCGGCTGGCTCCTGTTCCAGGACCGCGTCAACGAGCTCTCGCGCACCGGTCCACCGCGCGACGTGCAGAGCAAGCAGCAGATCCTCGATGCGATCTTCAGCGGACCTTTGGGACCCAAGGGGGCCTCCACAAGTGTCCCGGGCATCGGCCCCCTGTTCATCGCCTGGGCCGATGCCCCGCCACTCCCGGTGACGCTGCCTGACTACCGGGTGAGCCACGTCAGCACGACTCTGGTGTACGGCCGTCTCCCCCTCCGCTTCGGCGATGGCGAGGTCAATCTCCCGGCCGGGTTGGTGACGCCGCAGATCGAGGCGGACGGCAACCGCTATCTCTGCTACAGCCCGCGCGGGCCCGGTCTTGCCCCCGATTTCGACAAGATGAGCATGTCGTTCCGGCTTCCGCCCGAACTGCACGATCTCCAGGTGTCGGAACTGGCACTCCACATCTCCAGCGACGGCGGCTGGTTCAGCCCACCGGCGGTGCAGATGTGGGCGTGGGAGCAAGGGGCCTGGGTCTCGGCCGGCGACGACCTGCAGATCGGTCGCAATCCCGTCGCCGAGCCCGCGCGCTTCGTCCGCGACGGTGTGATCCGCCTGCAGGCCGTCAACGAGACGCGCGATCGGGGCGGCTGTATCTATTTCGATATTGCAGTGCGGGGGGTGAAGGGTTGAAGGTTGGGGAGGTTGAAGGTTGGGAAGGTTGGGAAGGTTGAAGGTGGGGAGGTTGAAGGTTGGAGGCGGACGCCAGATCGGGCGGGGAGGCCTGGATCTGGCGATCCAGGCGGCGCGGTGGTAGCTTCAGCCGCTCCCCGGCGGATCGTCAGATCCGGCGGCGCGGTGGTAGCTTCAGCTGCTCTTGGTGGATGGCCAGGTCGGGCGGTGCTAGCCACAGTTGCTCCCGGCGGATCGTCAGATCCGGCGGCGCGGGCCTGGATCTGGCGATCCAGGCCGAGCGGTGATAGGCTCGGTTGCTCGGGTGGCTGGCCAGGCGGAGCGGTGGCAGCTTGAGTTGCTCCCGGCGGATCGTCAGATCCGGCGGCGCGGGCCTGGATCTGACGATCCAGGCGGAGCGGTGGCGGCTGGGACTGCTCCGGTGGATGGCCAGGTCGGGCGGTGCTAGCCACAGCTGCTCCCGGCGGATCGTCAGATCCGGCGGCGCGGGCCTGGATCTGGCGATCCAGGCCGAGCGGTGATAGGCTCGGTTGCTCGGGTGGCAGTTTGAGCTGCTCCCGGCGGATCGTCAGATCCGGCGGCGCGGGCCTGGATCTGGCGATCCAGGCGGAGCAGTGATAGGCTCGGCTGCTCGGGTGGCAGTTTGAGCTGCTCCCGGCGGATCGTCAGATCCGGCGGCGCGGGCCTGGATCGCCAGATCCAGGCGGAGCAGTGATAGGCTCGGTTGCTCGGGTGGATGGCCAGGCGGAGTGGTGGTCGCCTCAGCTGCTCTTGGCGGAGCGTCAGGCGGAGCGGTGGCAGTTTGAGCTGCTCCCGGCGGATCGTCAGATCCGGCGGCGCGAGCCTGGATCTGACGATCCAGGCGGAGCGGTGGCGCGGGGGGTGAGCCATTACGGTTCAACCTTCAACCTTCAACCTTCTAACCTTCAACCTTCAACGGCCTTCAACCTTCACTTGCCCACCTGGAAACGTGCGCATGAACGCGATTGAAACGCACCATCTCACGAAGCGCTACAACGGGTTGACAGCGGTGGATGATCTCAGCCTGACCGTTCCGCAAGGCGCGTTGTTCGGATTCATCGGACCCAATGGCGCGGGGAAGACGACCACGCTGCGGATGCTGGCGGGCCTCCTGGAGCCAACAAGTGGCGAGATCATTCTGGCGGGCGAGCCAATCACGCGCAACCCTGGCGCCGCGCGTTGGGTGGTCGGCTACATGCCCGATTTCTTCGGGGTCTACGAGGACATGAAGGTCTGGGAGTACCTGGACTTCTTTGCCCGCTGCTACGGGCTTCCCGACGCCCGCCGCCGGTCGGTTGTCGAGGAGTTGCTGCATCTGGTGGACCTGGACGAAAAGCGCGAGGCCTTCGTCGAGAGCCTCAGCCGCGGTATGCGCCAGCGCCTCTGCCTGGCGCATGCCCTCGTCCACGATCCGCGGATCCTGCTCCTGGATGAGCCGGCCTCGGGTCTCGATCCGCGCGCGCGGGTGGAGATGCGCGAGCTGCTGCGCGAGCTGGGGCGGATGGGCAAAACCATCGTGATCTCGAGCCATATCCTCAGCGAGTTGGCCGAGATGAGTGATGCGATCGGGATCATCGAGCGTGGGAAGCTGCTCGCTGCCGGGCCGGTCGCCGAAGTCGTCGCCGCCGCGCGCAGCGGTAAGCTCCTGCGGATCGAGTTGCTGACGAGTGATGCCGAGACCCTGGCGGGCGCGCGAGGGGCTTTGGGCGATGTGCCGGGGGTGGTGGAGGTGTTCGATGTGGCAGGCGGGCTGGAGGTCGCTTTCAGCGGCGACGAGGCGGCCACGGCCGGTCTCTTGCGCCACCTGGTCGAGCATGGTGTGCCGGTGCTGCACTTCGGTGAGGCAACCAGCAATCTGGAAGATGTGTTCCTCCAGATCACGAAGGGCGAGGTGCAGTAATCAAATCGGTTGAAGGTTGAAGGTTGGGAGGTTGAAGCAATGTGTTTTCGTGGCTGGATCTTTGTCATTCGGCGTGACTTCGGTGGACAACCTTCAACCTTCAACCTGTAACTCCCGGAGGGTTCATGATCTTTCGAGGTGTGCGCCGGGGCGGGCTTCGGCTCGGTGCGAATCCGATCATCATGAAAGAGCTGCGTAGCCGCATGCGGGGGCCGCGCGCTTTCCTGGTGCTGACGGGGTTTTTGCTCCTGCTTGCCGCTGTGACGTTCCTGCTCTACCGGGTGGTCCTCGAGACCGTCCGCTTCACTCCGGGGCCGCTGAGTGCGACTGTCGGCCAGAGTATGTTTGCCGGATTGGCGTTCTTCGAGCTCTTCCTGATCATTTTCATTACGCCGGCGCTCACGGCCGGCACTGTCAGTGGGGAGCACGAAGCCCAGACCTACGAGATGCTCGTGGCTACCCCGTTGCGGCCGGTCTCGATTCTGTGGGGCAAGTTGATCGCGGCGTTGAGCTATGTTTTTCTGCTGATCTTTGCCGCGGTCCCGCTCGCGAGCCTGGTGCTGATCTTCGGCGGTGTGACCATCCGCGATATGCTCACGGCCCTCCTCGTGCTGGTGGTCAGCGCCATCACATTCGGCACGGTTGGTGTCTTCTACTCGGCATTGCTGAACCGGACGGGGCGCGCTACGGTGCTGAGTTACCTGACTCTGCTGTTCTTCATCTTGGGCCCGCTCTTCCTGTACGTTTTTGTCGGCATCGTCCAGCAGCGGGAACCGCCGCGCGGTATCTTGCTGCCCAGCCCCTTCACGGCCGTGGCCTCAGTCATGGCCCCCAGCCAGAGTGGCGGCTTCTTTGGACCGTTGGGATTCTTCTTCGGCCTGATGAGCTTTGGGGTCGGCTTCGTCGATCGCCCGACGGCTGACCTGCGACCGATGTGGCACTTCACCCTTGGGTTCTACGTGTTGCTGACCGTGGTGCTCTTCGTGGTGAGCACGCAACTGATCAAACCGGTTGGGCGGCGGCTCAGTTGGCGCGCGGTGCTGGCCGGCCTGGCGCTGCTGCTGCTCCTGGGCGGGGTTGGCAGCTGGCTCTACCCGTTGAGCGAACTTCGCACGCTCTTCGGTGTTCCAGCAACGCTCGTGCCCATCCCGATGGACAGATCGGTGCCGGCGATGCCCGCTGCTCCTTATCCCGTGCCACTTCCGACGGCGACGCCTGCCGCTGCAGCGCCGGCCGTCCCCTATCCCGAACCAGAGCCACCTCCCACCGCGACAGCTGAACCTGCGCCACCGTCCGGCGCTTCCGGTTCCATGGGGCAAGGTGGCATACCCTCAACCGCCGAGTCGCCCACACTGGTCTCCGCACTCAGGAGCCAGCACTCGGTCCTCAGCAGTCGACAGGGGGAGGATTGATGGCGGCGCAACGAGACCTGAACCTGACCGAAGCCCAAGACAATCTCATCATCGCGCTGACGGCGCTGCGGAGCCGGCTGCGCTGGCGCGATGCGGCTGAGGCGGGTGGGCGCTGGGGCTGGCTCGCGGCGGCAGCCGCGCTGGCCGTTCAGGGTCTGGCCTGGCTGCAGCCGGTCGAGCACGCCTGGCTCGGGTCGCTCCTCGTCCTGGGGGCCGCGGTGGCCGGCTGGTTCGCCTGGGCCGGGCTGCATCGCTTGCCGCTCGACCTGGTGGCCCACCGGGTGGACGCCGAGGCCGGTCTGAAGGAGCGGCTGGCCACCGCCCTGGAACTCGGGGCTCGCGATGAGCACGCCGACCTCGATGTGCGCCAACAGATAGATGCGGCCACCGCGGCCCGCGCCGCCGCCAGGGCGCGGGCGACCGCGTTGCCACTGCGGCTGGAGCGCCAGCGACGCTCGCTTCTCGGGATGGCGCTGCTGCTGGCCGCGACGGCGGTACTGGCGCTGGCGCCGAACCCTCACGCCGGGACGCTGGCCGAGCGCCGCGCCGTGCGCGAGATGGCCCGCGAGCAGGCCGACGCCATCCAGGCGGCGCGGGCTCAACTCGAGAGCCAGCAGACGCTCCCGCGTGAGGAGCGCGAGAAGCTCCTCCGCGAGCTCGACCAACTGGCCGCCCGCCTGCGCCAGAACCCCGGCGATCGCGAGCAGGCCCTGGCCGACATCGAGAAAGCGCGCCTGGCCCTGCGCGAGCGGCTCGACCCGCAGGCGGGAAGCCGGCGCGCCGGTTTGGAGCAGCTGGCGGCGCGGCTCGAGGAACTCAGCAGTGGGAAGCCGCGGGACCGTGCGACGTTGGAGGAGGGCGCCCAGGCGCTTCAAGAGCTTGCCAGACGGCTCCCCACGATGAGCGCCGAGGAACGCGAGCAGGCGGCGCAGGCGCTGCGAGAGCAGGCATCCCGCGTGGCCGCCACCGATCCGAGCCTGGCACAATCGTTGCTCGCCATGGCCAACGCCGTTGCCGCCAACGACGTCGCGGCCGCGCAGCAAGCGGCGACGCAGGGCGGCCGACAGCTCCGCCAGGCCCAGGCTGAACTCGACGACCAGCAAGCCATCGGGCGTGCTCTCCAGCAGCTCGAGCAGAGCCGTGACGCTGTCGCGCGGGCCGGTGCTCAGCAACAGGGCCAGGGGCAGGGGCAGGGGCAAGGCCAGGGGCAGGGGCAAGGCCAGGGGCAGGGGCAAGGCCAGGGGCAAACCCGAGGCCAGGGGCAGCCAGGCGGCGGGGGTGGTACGACCGCGAATCAACTCCCCGGGCGGACCGGCTCGGGGCGGTTCCAGGGCAGCGATGCCAACCGCCGGGGAGCCGGTGCCGTCACGGGGGCAGACATCGAACAAACCTCGGTCTATGCTCCGGCCGCGCGCAGTGACAACACCGGCCAGGATACCATCACCGGCCAGTCTGGCCAGCAGGGCCAGACACAGGAGCGCTCAAGCGAGGGCACCGGGGAGGGCCTTGCCGACCCGGCGATTGTCCCGCTGAGCCAGGCCCTGCCCGGCTACACCGATGCCGCCGGGCGCGCGCTCGAGCGCGAGTATTACCCACCGGGCCTGCGCGAGTACGTGCGCGACTACTTCTCCAGCTTGAACCCGTGACCGCGGCCGGAGACGTCCGAAATCTGGTGGCTAGGCCTGTGCGCCAGCGCGCCGATCGAGTCATCTCATGGGGGTGGGGGCAAAGACTTCCGAAGTCTGGTGCGCAACCGGTACGCGCCGCGACCGCTGCCGCCGGAGCGCGCTTTGGGCAAGTACGATTCCTACCAGACTTCGGAAGTCTGGTGGCGTGACCGGCCTCGAGTGCCGGGTCAAGTCATCCCAGGGGGTGGGGGCAAAGACTTCCGAAGTCTGGTGCGCAACCGGTACGCGCCGCGACCGCTGCCGCCGGAGCGCGCTTTGGGCAAGTACGATCCCTACCAGACTTCGGAAGTCTGGCGGCGTGACCGGCCTCGAGCGCCCGGTCAAGTCATCCCAGGGGGTGGGGGCAAAGACTTCCGAAGTCTGGTACGCAACCGGTACGCGCCTCGATCACTGTCGCCGGAGCGCGCTTTCGGCAAGCACGATCCCCGCCAGACTTGGGAAGTCTGGCGGTGTGACCGGCGTGCTAGGGAAAAGCGGGGCAAGTGACTACACTATCGCAATCCTGTTGATTGGGGGCGTTATCCCCTTCCAGACCTTGTCGTGATTGGAGCACAGTTCGATGAATGCAGACCAGTTCCGCGCGACCGCCGCGGAGATCGAGCAGCAAGTCGGTACCGTTATCGTCGGCCAGAGGGCGCTTGTCCGCCAGACGCTCATCACCCTCCTGGGGGGCGGCAACGCGCTGTTGGAGGGGGTGCCGGGACTGGGAAAGACCATGCTGGTCCGGACGCTCTCCGACGTCGTGAACGTCAGCTTCAGCCGCATCCAGTTTACGCCCGACCTGATGCCCGCCGACATCGTCGGCACCAATATCATCGTCGAGGATGAGGCTGGCCGGCGGCGCTTCCAGTTCGAGCCTGGGCCCATCTTCGCGAACCTGGTGCTGGCCGACGAGATCAACCGGGCGACGCCCAAGACCCAGTCGGCGCTGTTGGAGGCGATGCAGGAGCGCAGCGTGACGGTCGCCAAGGAGACGCGCCCGCTTCCGCGTCCCTTCTTCGTGCTCGCCACCCAAAACCCGTTGGAGATGGAGGGAACGTATCCCCTGCCGGAAGCTCAGCTCGACCGCTTCTTCTTCAAAATTGACGTCGAGTTTCCGACGGTGGAGGAGTTGGCGACGATCGCCGATCGCACCACCGGTGCCACGATCCCCCGGCCGCGCAGGGTGGCGGATGGGGCGACAATCGTCGCTATGCAGGCACTGGCCCGCGAGGTTCCCATTGCCAGCCACGTGACCGCCTTTGCGGCGCGGCTGCTCAAGGCGACCCACCCTGACGACCCGGCGGCACCGCCGGCTGTGAACCAGTATGTGCGGTTCGGTGCCTCACCGCGCGGGCTCCAGGCCATGATTCTGGCCGGGAAGATCATCGCGCTGCTCGATGGACGGTACAACGTCGCGTTCGACGACATCAAGGCGGCCGCGCGCCCGGCGTTGCGCCATCGCCTGATCCTCAACTTCGAGGCCCAGGCCGAAGGGATCAGCCCGGATCGGGTGATCGCCACGGCCATCGAGAGCGTGCCGACGGAGGTACGCCGATGAGGCGTGGTGCGCACCATCGGACGTGATGCGTCATGTGTGAGGCGTGCGTTCGCGTATGATGCAGCACGGCCGTGCGACACCTTTGTCCGATGGTGGACAACCCTGAATTCAGTATCGCGGGCAGGGGCCACCCCAAGATTTGGTACCGCCTCGCCGCGACAGCCACAAGCACCGTGGACGAATTGTGGATAAGTCCCGGAAAAGCGTGGAAAAATGGCCCCGATTGGGGATAACTTCGGGTGAGGATTCGAACAGGTGACCGAAACTCGTCTCAAACCTGATGCAGCCGAGCGGAGCGACGCGCACCTCTTCGATGAGGCCTTTCTGCGTGCGCTCGACCGGCTGGTACTCGTCAGCAAGCGGGTGCGCGCGGGCCAGTTGCAGGGCGAGCGCCGCAGCCCCAAGCGCGGCCAATCGGTTGAATTTGCCGACTACCGCCAGTACGCGATCGGCGATGATTTCCGCCAGATTGATTGGAACGTCTACGCCCGGCTGGAGCGCTTCTTCCTAAAACTCTTTATCGAAGAAGAGGATCTGACCGTCCATCTGTTGGTGGACAGCAGCGCCAGCATGGATTGGGGCGAGCCCAACAAGCTCGACCACGCCCGGCGCCTGGCGGGGGCGCTGGGCTACATCGCGCTCGCGGGCCTGGACCGGGTCACAGTCAGCAGTTTCGGGGCCGCCGCGGCACGCTTCCCGGCTCACCGTGGCAAACAGGCCGCCTACCAGATGTTCGCGTTCCTGCAGGATGTGCAAGCGGAGGGGGGTACGAACCTGGCGGGCAACTTGCGTCGCTACGCCCAAGCAGCGCGCAACCCCGGACCGCTTCTGCTCATCAGTGATCTGTTCGACCCGGGCTGGCAAGAGGGGTTGCGCGCCCTCCTGGCACGCCGCTTCGACGTTACGGTGCTGCACCTCCTGGCCCCCCAGGAGGTCGCCCCCGACCTCGCCGGGGACCTGCGCCTGCGGGATGCCGAAGGAGGCGTCGCGCTCGAGGTGACCGTCGATACCGCGCTGCTGCAGCGCTACGCCGACAACCTCGAGGCCTGGCAGGCGGAGCTACGCCACTGGTGCAGTGCACGAGCGATCAGCTACGTCCGCACCGATACGAGCCTGGCGCCGGAAGAGTTGGTGCAGACTCTCCTGCGCCGCCAGGGGGTCGTGCACTGAAGGTCGAGTTGGGGGGTACCAGGACAAGTGGAAGGCAGATGGCGCTGATCAGAGGCTGAAAGGACAAGAAGGCAGCGCTCACATTGGAATGCGATGCGCCGGGGAAGCGAGGGCAGTGCGCTCGCCCACCCCAGACACACGATCCTGGTCAGCGCGAAAGAGAGCCAGTGTCTCCGTTATTTGCGTTCCATTCGCTCGGGGGACTGAGCAGTGATGTGGATGATGGTTGTGGGAGAGGATAGATAGTGGATCGGAAACGAAATCGCGTGCGAGTTCGGCCAGGTCGCGAATCTTCGCTCATCGCGGGGGTCGTCGCGCTCTTGATGGGGCTGTTCGTCCTGTGTGTGCTCCCTTCCTTCATGGGTGGGATGGTGGGCGGCCCGTTCGGTGGCCCGCCGGATATCTTCCGGATCTTTCCACTGCTCTTCTTCGTCCTCACGCTGATCATTGCCGCAGCGTCCTTCTACAACGCCTTCAGTGAGCGTGGCATTGCTCGCTACGAAGTCGAGATCGAGGAAGGTGGCGCCGGCACCCCGCGCTTCTGCCGGTCGTGCGGCCGGCCGGTTGCCCCAGACGATCGCTTCTGCCGCCAATGCGGTACTGAGTTGGATTGAGCCAGGTGAGCACTGAGGTTCGGAGAAGCTGACCGTGACAACGAGCAACAAGATCCGTCCAAGAACCAGAGCCGCGCTGCTGCCGCTCCTGTTGCTGTTGCTGGCCTGTGGCCTCCCGGGGCCGATCGTCGAGCGCGCGCCCACGGCGACCGCCCGGCCCCCCACAACGCCGGCGGCCAGCCCGACGCCAGCCTCGACGAGCACGCCGGCGCCTCTGCCGGCGCTGCGCGCCACCCCATCAGCGGTGGCGGACGCCGCGTTGCTCGTGCAGAGCCAGGCGCTCGACGTCTACGCCGCCCCTAACGTAGACCCGGCCTTGCGGGCCGCGCTGCTCGGCCAGGCGGGGCACTTTGACCAGATCACAGGCGCAGTCGAGCAGCGGCTTGGCACGCGGCTGACCCGGCGGGTTGTGCTGCTGGTGCAGCCCCCCGAGGCCGGGCGCGCCATCCGCGCCAATTGCCCGGCCCGCGGGGCTGCCACCCGGACCGAGGATGGGTATCTCCTGATCTACATGTTTGCCGATTCCCGAACCAGCGAGGCGCAGAGGGATGCGGTGGTCGCCCACGAGATCGCGCATCAAGCGATCTACACCAAACTCGGTCCGGGCGGCGACACGATTCTGAACGAGGGACTGGCGAACTGGGCCATCCCGCAGACCTGGCGCATGTGGCAGGATGCGCCGAGCTTCGACAGCTTCGTGCTCGAATCAATCGCGCGGGGCACCTACGTGCCGCTGACCGAGAGCGTCGCCCGGAACTTCGCGCGGCCCGCCTCGGGCGAGGACTGCTTCGAGACACGCGATCAAGTCTACAATGAGTGGGCCTCGTTTGACGATTTCCTGATCCGGCACTACGGCTGGAATGCGATCCGGCGCTTCTGGCAGCAGCCGGTCGAGCGCAATGAGGACTTTGATTATCGGGTGGGATTCGGCAAGACGCTGGCGGAACTCGAGCGCGAGTGGTTGGCGCAACTTGGGCGGAGAGAGACGTGACAAAAAAGGTGCGCCGCACGACCAGTCGTGGGGTGCACCCAAAAAAAGAGAGGGGCTTTTCGGCGCCCCTCGAGCCGCTCTAGGTTGGGTCCATCGCCCTCAAATGGTGGTGGGGCGAGGCCAAGGACAGCGTCACTACGCTGTACACGGGAATACGACTCCTATAAAGGTGTGCTTCGCTCTCGATACCTCCACCTCCTTTCTTATTCGGGACAACTCTATCATACGCCACATTGAGGCAGGATTCAAGACGTGGTGTCAGATTTTAAGGTGACAAAGCTCGCTTGTGCGGGCCAGCGACGTATCCTGAGAGACCCCCGGGTCGCGGGAACGGACGGCTGCCAACCGTCTGAATGGATGGCGTCCCTCCTGGTGGTGCCAGTGTGGGCCGGGAGGCGCCGATGGGCCTGGTAGCGCCGCTCGGCCTGGGACTCCTGGCCCTGCTTGCGCCGATCATTGCGATGTACCTTCTGAAGCGCCGGCGCGAGGAGGTCGTCGTCAGCAGCACGTATTTATGGGAGCGCGTGGTGCAGGATATAGAGGCCAACACCCCCTGGCAACGGCTGCGGCGCAATCTGCTCCTGCTGTTGCAGGTGCTCTTCGTGCTCCTCCTGGTCCTGGCCGCGGCGCGGCCCTTCCTGAGAACCGCCGGTGCCGCGGGCCGGAGCCTGATTCTGATCGTGGATAGCTCCGTGAGTATGGCCGCCATTGACGGCCAGGGCGGCAGCCGTCTGGAGGCCGCCCGCCGCGAGGCGCTCCGCCTGACCGACGGACTGCCGCCTGACGGCCGGGCGACGGTCATCCGGGCCGGAGCGGGCGCCGAAGTCCTCGTGGCCGCCACGCGCGACCGGGTCGCGGTCGAGCAGGCCCTGGCGAGCATTCGCCCGGTTGCCGCCGACAGCGACCTGAGCGCCGCGCTCAACCTGGCCGCCGCCGTAGCAGCCCGCCAACCAGAGAGCGAGATCGTCCTGCTGAGCGACGGCGCCGTAACGGCTCCGACTCGCGTCGCGCTCGAGGGTCGGCTGCGCTATGTCTCGGTGGGGCAGAGCGGAGACAACCAGGCCATCAGCGCCCTGACCCTGCAGCCTCAGGGGAAGGGCTACGCCCTCTTCGTTCAGGTGACCAACTATGCCCAGGCGCCGGCGAGCCGGCGGCTGACGATCACCGCGGGCGAGGCGCCCTACGCCGCCTTCGACCTCGACCTGCAGCCGGGCCAGCGGGCCGAACGCGTCGTCGGCGATCTGCCCGCCACCACCACCCAGGTCCGCGCGTCTCTCGGCGGGCAGGATCTGCTGGCAGCCGACGATGTAGCCTGGGCGGTGCCGCCGCCATCTGGCACCCGCAGCGTGCGCCTGGTCACGCCGGGGAACATCTTTTTGCGTGCCGGCCTGGGTCTCCTGCCCGACGTGCAACTCACCGTCGCCGCACCTCCAGGAAGCGCGGGGGAGGGGGAACAGGGGGAGCCCCTCCGTCCCTCCCGCCCTCACAGTCCTCGACCGGACCATTACCGACACAGTGGCCCTGGCCCCCGCGGCGGGCGGCGCGCTGCTGCTGATTGCGCCGCCCGGGCCGGTGGCCACACTGGGTGTCAGTGTCACGGGCACCATCTCCCAGCCCGTGCCGGTGCCTGCCAGCGCCGACGATCCCCTCCTGCGCTACGTAGACCTCTCCGACGTCGCGGTGGCGCAGGCGCAACTCGTTCCGCTGCCAGCCTGGGCCCGGCCGGTGATCGTCGATGCCAACAGCGGGGCGCCGCTTCTCTGGGTGGGTGAGACCGGCGGCCGCCAGGTAGCGGCGTTGGCGTTCGACTTGCACGCCAGCGACCTGGCCCTGCGCGTGGCCTTTCCACTTCTGCTCGCGAACCTGGTCGATGCCCTGACGCTGGGTCCTACCGGGCGGCTCGCCGACCAGTGTGCCGGAACGGCGGCCTGCCCCTACGGCCAGCCGCTGGCTCTGCCCGTCCCGCCCGCGGCGAGCACGGTTGAGGTGGTGGCCCCCGACGGCCGATCGACGCGCCTGACGCCCGACGGCGGCCAGGTGGCCTTCGCCGCCGAGCAACTCGGTCTGTACGAGGTGCGCTGGCCTGAGACAGAACTGCCGCCGGCGCGCTTCGCCGTCAATCTCTTCAGTCCACAAGAGAGCAAGCTGACGCCGGTGGCCAATCTGACGCTGGCCACCGCGGAGGGAAGCGGCGCCGCAACGCCAGAACCCCTCGCGGCCGAGGGCCGCCACGAGCTGTGGCGAGTGCTGGCGCTCGTGGCGCTCGCCGTGCTCCTGGTTGAGTGGCTGGTCGCCCAGCGCGACGCCCGCGTGCGCCTGCAAGCCTGGTGGCGAGCGCGGCGTGCCTCAATCACGAGCGGCAGCCTGTAACGATGTCACTTTCACACTCCACGACGAGGAAGGTTCGTCTGATGCAACGATTGCTCCTGCTTGCCGGTGCACTCCTGATCCTCACGGCATGCCGCAACCCGCTCGACCGCGCGCCGGGTGGACCACAGGGAGGACGAACACCCGAACTGGCCGCGCGCGACTGGGTTCGCGCCACCCAGGGGCTCAAGCCGGACGACATAGACGTGCTGGCCATCCAGCCGGTCGGCCAGAGCGTGCTGGTGGCCTACGACTACACCCACAACGGGACGATCGAGCACGCCCTTTCGGTCACCACGCTCAAGGGTCCGGAGGACTGGCGGGTGGAAACAACGATTCAAACGACGCACAGCCAGGATGTCGGCACCCTGCTGCGCTTCCACGAGGGTGGCCTGCAGAGCGCCAGCGCCAACGTCTTCGCCATCTGGGGGCGGCCGCTCTCCGACCAGGTGGGACGGGTGCGTGTGGTCGTCAACGGCGTCGAGCTGGAAGGGCCCGTGCTGGCGAAAGGCTTTATCATCCCGGTCCCTGGACCGGTTGCCCAACTGCAACAAGTCCAGGCTGTCTCACCGGCGGGCGAGGTGCTCTCCACGTGGCAGGCGCAGTGAGACGCCGGCGAGGTCTCCTCGGGCTCGCGCTCCTGGCGCTGACGACCCTGGGCTGCGGCCGGTTCCTCGGGCCGCTCCTGGCCCCGGGCGCCGCGACTCCGGAAGAAGCAGTTCGCCGAACCGTCAACGCCTCGCCCGAAATCGCGGCCACCTTCCGCGTGTGGGGCCGCCGCCAATCGCCGCACGGGGTGGTCGTCCTTTACACCACCCGCCGCCCGGCCGAGGATCAGACAGCACCGATGGAGATGTTCCAGTACAGCCTCGTCGAGTGGAAGTGGGGCGGCTGGTGGCCTGTCAGTGGCGGCGGCTTTGGCAGCAGCGAACCGGCTTCGCCCGAGGTCCTCGTGGATTACGGCACGAGCAGGGGGAACCTCACCATCATCTTCGGCCGGGTGCTTGCCCCGGAAGTGAGCGCTGTCGAGGCCACGTTCGACAACGACCAAACGCTGCGGGATGACGCAGCCGACAACGTGTTCGCGCTGATTGCACCAGCGGGGACGGCACCGTGTGAACTGCGCGTGCTTGGCGCCGAGGAGCAGGTTCTGCGGCGCTTCGACCTCGGGCCCGCCCCTGCTCCGGGCAAAGAGAGCCTCATGCTGCCGAATAGCTGCGACGGCGCGCCCGTTGGCCCGACCCAATCACCCGCATGACCATTCGCTTCCTCTCCCCGGCGACCCTCTGGCTGCTCCTGGTGATCCCACTCGCGGTGGGCCTCGCCCTGCTGGGCCGGGCGCGGCTGCCGCGAAAGCGGCGCTGGGCCAGCCTCGGGCTGCGCGTGCTGATCCTGGCCCTGCTGATCCTGGCCGTCGCCGGCGCCCAGATCCGCCGCCCGGTGAGCCAGCTCGCAGTGGCCTTCCTGGTTGACGCCTCCGACAGCGTCTCGCCGGCCGCCCGGGAGCAAGCCAGCGAGTTCATCCGGGCGGCCCTCAAGGCGATGCCGGACGGGGACGAGGCAGCGGTGGTGGTCTTCGGGAAGGACGCCCTCGTCGAGCGCACCGCCAGCGCCGCGCGCACCCTGCCCGACCTGGCCTCCGTCCCCATCGCGACACGCACCGACATCGCCGAGGCCATCCAGTTGGGACTGGCGCTCCTCCCCGGCGATCGCCAGAAACGGCTGGTGCTGCTCTCCGACGGGCAGCCCAACGAGGGTAACACCCTCCAGGCGGCCGAGTTGGCCGCGGCGCGGGGCGTACCCCTCGACGTGGTCCCCGTCGGGGGCCGTGCCGCCGGGCCGGAGGTGCTTCTCAGCCGGGTCGAAGCGCCGACCCAGGTGCGTCAGGGGCAACAGATCGAGTTGACCGTCGTGATCGAGAGCAACCGCGCCACGACGGCCCGGCTGCGGGTCCTGGACGACACCACCCTGCTCTACGACCAGAACGTGGCGCTCCAGGCGGGCCAAACCACCGTCGCTGTGCCCGTGCGGGCCGAGCAGCCGGGCTTCCGCCGCTTCCGGGCCATCGTCGAGGCGGCAGAGGACGGTCGCTCGGAGAATAACGCGGCCGCTGCCTTCACGCTGGTGCAGGGACCGCCCCAGGTCCTGATGGTCGTTGACCCTGGCTCGGCGACCGAGGCTCAACCCCTCGCGCAGGCTCTTGAGGCTGCGCAGATGAGGGTGCAGACGGTGGCCCCGGGCGCCATGCCGCAAGAGCTGACCCAACTCGCGGCCTTCGACAGCGTGGTCCTGGTGAATGTCGCCGCCGAGAGCGTGCCGCGCGCGACGATGAGCCTCCTGCCGGCCTTCGTCCGGGACCTGGGCCACGGCCTGGTGATGGTCGGAGGGCCGCAGAGTTTTGGTGCGGGCGGCTGGTTGCGAACGCCGGTCGAGGAAGCGCTGCCGGTCGAGATGGAGGTGCGTCCGAAGGAACAGCAGGCCAACATCGCGCTGGTGCTGGCCATGGACAAGAGCGGCTCGATGGGGCGCTGCCATTGCGACGACCCCAACAACGCCCAGCAACAGGCCCAACGACTCGAAAGCGGGCTGCCGAAGGTCGAGATCGCCAAAGATGCCGTCCTCCAGGCCAGCTTCGCATTGGGCCAGATGGACTTCGTCGGCGTGGTCGCCTTCGATAGTGCCGCTCACTGGTCGCTCCGCCCCGAGCCCTTCCCGGGCGAGGCCGCCATCGAGAAGGCCATCGCGCCGATCGAAGCCAACGGGCAGACCAACATTTTCGCCGGGCTGGACGCGGCCGAGGGCAGCCTGCACGATGTCCCGGCCCGCGTCAAGCACATTATCCTCCTGACCGATGGGTGGAGCCGAGCCGGCGACTACCAGGCGCTGGCGCAGCGCATGGCCGCCGAAGGCATTACCCTCAGTGTTGTCGCGGCGGGGCGCGGCTCGTCCGGCCAGGAGCTGCAACGCCTGGCAGAGGCAGGCGGGGGCCGGTTTTATCAAGCCGCTGAAATCGGCGATGTGCCCCAGATTTTCCTGAAGGAGACCATCCGCGCGGCGGGCCGCTACATCATCGAGGAGCCGTTCCAGCCGGCACCGGCGACACCCAGCCGCATCCTGCGCGGTTTCGACCCCACCCGGCTGCCGCCGCTCGTGGGCTACAACGGCACCACCCCCAAGCCGGCCGCCACGGTCGCACTTCTCACCCCTCACGACGATCCGCTGCTCGCCCAGTGGCGCTACGGCCTGGGCCGCGCCGTGGCCTGGACGAGCGACCTCTCCGGTCGCTGGGCCGGCGACTGGGTTGCCTGGCCGCAGTTCGGCGACTTCGCCGCGCAGCTCATCGGCTGGACGCTGCCCGACCCACAGTCGCCCACGCTGGATGTCCAGGCGAGTATCGAGGGCGGCGACGCCGTCATCCGGGCCACTGCCACCGACGATCAGGGCCAACCGCGGAATTTCCTCAAAACCACGGCCCAGATCATCGGTCCTGACCGGGACACCATGACGGTTGACCTGCCCCAGACCGCCGCGGGCCGGTATGAGGCCCGCCTGCCGCTCGATACCGTCGGCGCCTACCTGGTGACCGTCACCCAGCGGGGTGACAGGAGTGAGCCGGTCGCCGGGGCACGCCTCGGGCTGGTGGTGCCCTATTCGCCCGAGTACCGGCTGCTGGTGCCCGACAGCGCGCTCGCCCGCCAGCTTGCCGCCATCACGGATGGTCGCGTCCTGGAGGCAAGCGCCGCCCAGGCGCCCGCCGTGTTCGAGCATCCCCCGCAGCGTGTCACTCGGACCACAGATCTCTGGCCGCTCTTGCTGGTGCTGGCGGTCGTGCTCTTCCCGCTCGATGTCGCTGTCCGCCGCCTCCTGATCAGCTCGGCCGATCTGGCCCGGCTGCGCGCCGCCCTGGCCGGCCGCATGGCCCGGCTGCGACGGCCGCCCGAGGTCGCCGAGCCAGTGCTGGACCGTTCGCTCTTCGAGGCCAAGCGGCGGGTGGAACGCCGCGCCAGGGGCCGGGGGCGAAGGCTGAGGGCCAGGGGGCCGGGAGGAGGCAAGCGAGGCGCAGCGGAGCCAAAGAGCCCGAAGCCAGGAGGGAGCAATTGCTCCCGGCGAAGAATCGGCAGTCGATGTCGAGAGCGACACCCTCAGCCGGCTCCGCCAGGCCAAAGAGGCACGCCGGCGTCGCGAGTAAGGCAAGGCTGTGGTGCGACGTGCTTTCTCGAGGGCTTCGGGAGTGCCGCAGCGCGCCGGATACCCTGGCGTCCACGCTTCCAGGCGATCCGGGTGCGGCGCACTTCGATAGGGTCTCCCATTTCAGTACGATCCTGTTGGCGAAATCGTCTCCAGAGAGGGCGAGCAGTTCGTAGTGCGCGCTTCAGCGCGCTGAAGCGCGCACTACGAACAGGCACCCCGCCACTCGCACCAATTCGCCACCAGGATTCAGTACGCAAGGGGGGCTTGACAGAAGGTGACAGGTAAGGTTACAGTATTGTTACAAATTTTCCCTGATAACATCGGAGCGGTAGCCTGACTATGGCGCAGATTCTCATCGTTGACGACGATCACCAGTTGTTGGCGATGGTTCAAAACGTCCTCGCCACCGAGGAAGAGTACGATGTCTTCACGGTTGACAACGGCCCCGAAGCGCTCCGGCTGGTTGAGCGCGAGCGGATCGACTTGATGATCCTCGACGTGATGATGCCCGGGTTAGACGGCTACGAGCTCTGCCGCCGCTTGCGCCGCCATTACGCCGTTCCGATTATTTTTCTCTCCGCCCGCGATCAGGTCACCGATAAGGTCAAAGGATTGCATCTCGGCGGCGACGACTACATGACCAAGCCTTTCGACCCTCGCGAGCTCATCTTGCGGGTGCGCGGGATTCTGCGCCGCAGTTCGCTCCCGCGACCCGGCCCCGAGCCCGAGACAACGCCGAGCGCCAGGGCCATTCGCCTGGACCCCCTGCGCCAGGTAGCGCTCCGCGGGGGCGAAGTCATCCCACTGACCCACCTGGAGTGGCGGCTGATCCACTGTCTGATGAGCCACAGTGGCGAGACAGTGTCCTACGACGAGCTCGTCTCAACGGTGTGGGAGGACAAGCTCCCGCATGGGAGCCGCGAGGTCATGGTGACGATCCGGCGCCTGCGCGCAAAA
The DNA here is from genome assembly GCA_027493995.1 of Ardenticatenaceae bacterium. Lineage (GTDB taxonomy): Bacteria > Chloroflexota > Anaerolineae > Ardenticatenales > Ardenticatenaceae > DOUV01. The sequence goes on from JAOSJS010000001.1 coordinate 5,895,590, forward strand.
CTGGGGGATAACTCCGACTTCCCCAAATACATTCTCACCGAGCGAGGTGTGGGCTATCGCTGGATCGGTGAGTAGGCGCGGGCAAGCGCTGTGCCACTCGCGGCCGGCGACCGGTGGCGGCATGCGGCTCCCCCATTCCGGCCCCCCGGTCGACCCACTCGTCGCGTCCTGACTCCCACTTTTCGGTTTCCATCGCGGGTGCGCGTCCGTGAGACCCGGTGTCACGCCGGCTGCTCAGCCAACGCGCTGGTTGGTGGGAGAGGACGCCTGGCGTGGGACCGGCGAGAACAATGGTCAAGGCGTCGTGGCGCGGGTGGGAGCATGGTGCGGAGGAACCGCTTGAGCGGTCGGAAGCGCGCTGTAGGGGCGCACGGCCGTGCGCCCCTACGAACCTGAACGCGCCGTCACCCGTGTTCTACACCAGCAGCGGTTTCAGAACGTTGCGCGACAGCAGGAAGCCGCGCTTGACCAGTTCGTCGCGGCCCTCGAAGGCGCGGTCTTCGTGCTCGATGCTGACGACGTAGTCGTAGCCCACACGGTAGAGCGCACTGATGAAGCGATCCCACTGAACTTCGCCCAGGCCGGGAAGCCGCGGAACTGCCCAGCGGAAGCCTAGACTCAAGACGCCATCCTGATAGAGCTTCTCGCGGTCAATCTCCAGGTCTTTGGCGTGGACGTGGAGAATCCGCTCTTTGAAGTCGTGCACGACGCGGACATAGTCGATCATCAACCAGATGAGGTGCGAGGGATCGAGGTTGAGGCCGAAGTTCTCATCGGGGATCACATCGAACATGTGGCGCCAGATCGAGGGCGCGTAGGCCAGGTTCTTGCCGCCGGGCCACTCATCGTTGCTGAAGATCATCGGGCAGTTCTCGATCGCGATCTTGACGTTGTGATCGCTGGCGAAGCGGACGATCGCCGGCCAGACACGTTCGAACTCTTCCAGGTTCGCCTCCAGGTTCCGGCCAGGATCGCGCCCGATGAAGGTGCCGACCATGGGGACGCCGAGGGTCTGGGCGCCAACGATGACCTTCTTGAGATGGGTGATGGCCTGCTCGCGCTCGGTGGAGTCGGCTGCCAGGGGGTTGGAGTAGTAGGCGAGGGACGAGATCTGGAGGCTGTGCCGTTCCAGCAGGCGGTGAATCTCGTCCACGCGCGCGGGTGTGAGGCCCTCCACATCGATCGTCGCGACGCCGGCGTAGCGACGATCGGCGCCCGCCCCAACCGGCCAGCAGGCCAGCTCGAGCATCTCGAAGCCGTTCATGGCGGCCCAGGGGGCTACCTGCTCGATGGTCTGGCCGGGAAACGCGGCCGTCAAGAGTCCAAGTTTCATAGGGTTCCTCCTGGTCGTTGTTGGGTTGGGACATTGGAGATAAGAGATTGCGGTTCCCGGGCCTCTCTTCCACCTGTGAACCGGCCGTCCATCTCCAGTCGGCGGCCGCCAGTCTCCACCGTCCTGACATTGGAATCTTCAAGGATGCGCTCGGCGGCGATGGCGCCGGCGCGTCGCCGCCACGCACCTGGTTGCCGGTGGGCTCCGGCTTGAGGTTGATCCGGCAGCGGACGCGATCCGCGCGGGCCTGCCCGGTGGTGATAGGACCTCGCGAGAGAAAGCCCTGGGCTTTTCTCCCCTGCGGGGGACGCCCAAGCGAGAGGCACTCGCCTGGGGCGCCCCTCAGGGCAGGGACTCCTACGGCTTCCAGGATGCGGTTGGCCAAATCGCCCCCAAGGAGGACGAGCGGCTCGTAGTGCGCGCTTCAGCGCGCTAAAGCACGCACTACAAACAGGTACCCCGCCACTCGCACCAATTCGCCAACAGCATCTTTCTAACCGTGGGAGCGTCAATGGCGTTGGATCAGGCGGCGCAGCACGGCCTCGGCGTCCGGCAAGGCCTGCAGCCCGGCTACGTAGTGCTGTTGGTGCCCGCGGAGGGTCGTCCGGGTGGCCTCGCCGGTGAGCAAGCGCCGCAGGGCCTGGCGGGTGGCCTCGCCGCCGTAGACCTCCAGATCCTGGAAGCCCTGCGTCAGGGAGTTGTCGCGGTAGAGGCCGAGTTGCTCGAGTTCGTCGCGCATCCCATTGGGGAAGACGTCGTAGGGGTAGATGGCGCCGGGGCGCAACCACTCCATGCCAGTGAGTACCTCGCGGAGTGGCCCTTCCAGACGGCGGAGGAGCGCCCGGTAGCGGAAGCTGTTGCGCAGAACGGCGCAGGGCAACAGCCCACAGACAGCCTTGCCTAGCGTGACGGAAATTCGGTTCTCGGTGATCATCAAGTCCGACGCGAAGAGCAGGGCCTCGTACTCGGCGGTGGGCAGGCTCGCCAGGTTGACGATCCGGAGCGGCGAGCCAGCGGGCGGTTGGAGCAGTTGCCCGTTGTTGACCGAGACCAGCGTGACCGGTTTGGGGAGATCGGCCAGGTAGTAGGCCAGGATCTCCGGCAGAAACTGGTAGTAGGGGAGGTCGTTCGCCTGGGCGATCTGCCAGGCCCAGCCCGCGACGGCGTGGAAGAGCAGGATGTCGTCTTCGCGCTCGAGGTAGCGGCGCCGCACCGCCCGGCGCTGCTCGTCCGGCACGTGCAGGGGTACATCCCAGTAGCGGAATGGCTCGCCGCGCCGGCCGGCGACCGGAGCAGGCTCGTGGAGGGGGCAGGGGAGTAGAATCTGCATTCGCGCCGGGATCGCGGGCAAGGTTTCGTAGTGGAAGCTCAGGTGGGGCGGTCCGAAAAAGAGACCAATCGCCCGCTGGGCGAAGCCCAAGTGGTCCAGGGTGACGAGGCAGGCCTCGACGTCTTCCAGGCGACGCACCCACTCCGCGTCGGCCAGAGGCGCGACGCCACTGGAGAAGAACAAGAGCGGGTAGTCGGCGAAGACGATCGCATCCGGCCGAAAGGCGCGCACGGTCGCCTCCCAGGTTTCACGATTCCGCTCGCCGTCACCGGTCAAAACCCGAATCGCATCCGGGAACCGCGGCTCGAGGAATCGCGTAGCAAGGGCCGATGCCAGGAAGAGAACATCACCTCCGCACTTGGCGACCCTCTCAGCCACGTGGAGGGCCGTGATCGTCTCCCCGGACCCCACCTCCATCGGTGTGACGAACAGGACTCTCACCCCCAGGCTGGCCTTCCCCCGAAAACCGGCACGTCGAGCGACGCTCTTCCGCGACACGACGTGGCTGAGGGGCCATGCGGACCCCCTCAGCCACGTTGTTCCACGCCCGCGCCCAACGTATGCCGGTCACGACTTCCTTACGATCCGCCTAGTTTCCGCTCCTGCTCTTCCAGTGCACTGGAGATCTCCTCCAGTTGAGCGGCTTGCGTATCGAGCCACTCGCGCTGGAATTGGACCAGGCGCCGGACGAAGCGGACCGATTCGACGTCCTGGAGCTGGGGGATCATGGCTCTCCAATCGGCTGGCGTTGTCATGGGATTCCCTCCTTTTCGGGCAGTTGGATTTGGGTTGTTTTCGAGGCGCGGGCCGAGTCACTCGGTTCGTACCTACACTTCAGGGCAAGAGATGAGGCCGGCCGGCGTTACCAACGCTCGCTCCATGTGGTTCCCGCCTCGCATCTGCACGCCCCGGAACACAACGATCTCTCTCAAGGCCGACGGCTCAGCGACAAGCACGTCGTCACCGATGATCACCTGTTCCAGCTGCGTCCCGGGGGCCAGGTGCACGTTGGCTCCCACGAGCTCGCGCCGACCGTGTTCCTCTAACCAGGCCAGGTTGCAGCGCAAGATGTCCACGGGGCGAGTGAAGTTCATGTCCCACTCAATCACTTCTTCGGCGTAGAGGGGGTGACCCGCCTGGACGTAGAGGTCAATCGCGATGGTCAGCTCGTACTCATCTCGCAGCGCCGTGCGCGGGGTTCGGCGCACGGCATCGAAAAACTCGGGGCGGAGGGCGTAGATGCCACAGCCCTTCATGTCACTGGTGGGCACTTTGGGTTTTTCCACAATGCGAAGGATCCGGCCCTCTGCGTCCAGATCGAGCGCACAGGCCTCACACAGGGCCTGGCGGTCGGGCTCCCGCTTGGCTGCCATGGCGGAGCCGCCACTCGCCCTCGCACGCTGCAGGAGCCGGGCCAGCTCCGGAGCGGAGAAGTAGTAATCGCCGAGGAGCAGTACGAATGGGCCGTCGATATAGGGGGCGAGGCGGCCAACGGCATGGGCGCTGCCGAGCGGTGCGCCCTGCTCCACGTAGGTGATGCTGACGCCATAATCGACGCCATCCTTGAGGGCACCGGCGATCTGCGAGGCTTCGTGCCCAACGACGACATAGACCTGGCTGATGCCAAGGCGGCGGAGGGTTTGAAGGTGGTGGCCAATCAGCGGCTGATTCGCCACGGGGAGCAGGGGTTTGGGGTACTGCTCCCCCAACGTCCCCATGCGGCGGCCGCGCCCGGCGGCCAGAATCGCACCAACGTAGTCGCTCATGCATCTCCTCGCTCGTGACGGATGAGGCGGCGCAGCACGAGCTCGGCATCGTCCAGGCGCCGCAGCCTGTCCACGTAGCGCTGCTGCTTCGCCCGGAGGGCGGCCCGCGCGGCTTCGTCGATGAGCAGGTCGCGCAGGATCTGGCGGGTGGCCTCGCCGCCGTAGACCTCCAGATCCTGGAAGCCCTGCGTCAGGGAGTTGTCGCGGTAGAGGCCGAGCTGCTCGAGTTCGTCGCGCATCCCACTGGGAAAGATGTCGTAGGGGTAGATGGCGCCGGGACGCAACGACTCCATGGTGATCACCATCTCCCGCAGCGGCTCTTCCAGGCGGTGAAGGAGCGCCCGGTAGCGGAAGCTGTTGCGCAGGACGGCGCAGGGCAACCCCCCACAAATCGCCTTGCCCAGGGTGATGGAGATCCGGTTCTCGGTGATCATCAAGTCGGATGCGAAGAGCAGGGCCTCGTACTCGGCGGTAGGCAGGCTCGCCAGGTTGACGATCCGGAGCGGCGAGCCGGCGGGTGGTTGGAGCAGTTGCCCGTTGTTGACCGAGACCAGCGTGACCGGTTTGGGAAGATCGGCCAGGTAGCAGACCAGAATCTCCGGGAGAAACTGGTAGTAAGGAATGTTGTTCGCCTGAGCGGTCTGCCAGGCCCAGCGGGCGGTGGCATGGAAGACCAGGACGTCGTCTTCGTGATCGAGGTAGCGGCGCCGCACCGCCCGGCGCTGCTCGTCCGGCGCGCGCAGGGGTACGTCCCAGTAGCGGAAAGGCTCGCCGCGCCGGCCGGCGACCGGAGCAGGCTCGTTCATGGGACAGGGCAGCAGGAGGTGCATTCGCGCCGGAATTGCCGGGAACGTTTGGTAGTGGAAGCTCAGATGAGGCGGTCCGAAGAAGAGCCCGATCTCTCGCTGGGCGAAGCCTGTGTGATCCAGGGTCACCAGGCAGGCCTCGACGTCATCGAGGCTGCGCACCCATTCTTTGTCTACCAGGGGCACGACGCCGCCCGAGAAGAAGAGGAGCGGGTAGTCGGCAAAGACGACGACATCGGGCCGAAACTCGAAGAGAGCTGCTTTCCAGAGCGCCCGGTTCTGCTCGCCGTCATCGGTCAAGCCTCGAATAGCCTCGGGAAACTGCTGGCCGATCAGCCGTCTGGCAAACGCCGAAGCCAAAAAGAGAACATTTCCGCCTCGCTCGACGATGTTCTCGGCCATGTGGAGTGCTGTGACTGTCTCCCCGGCACCGGCTTCAACGGGTGTCACGAACAGGACTCTCACGACTGCTGTCTGCCTCCGTGTAAGCTGCATTCTGGCAGTCAAGCGCCTGCGCGGCTCGATCCGTGAGGCGAACGCCGCCGCGAGCAGAGGCACTCACCGACCGCGGATCGCCCACGCTGTTGATGCGCAGGTGGGCGTGATCGTTCAGGATAACTGTCAGGGATGTCCGCCTCGCGCAGCGTTGCAAAACCAGCTGCGGTGTCTGTACGGCTTTGCGTCGTGGCGGGCCCACCGTGTTCGGCCGTTCAGTAAGGAACCAGGGCCGTCAGCGAGGTGGATACGTGAGAGCACGACGGCCGGCCAATCATCCGTTGATCGTTGATGGCGACATGGCTTGTGAGCGCGGCGTGGCGCAGAAAGGAGAGAGGCGTGCAACAAGTGTAGGTCGAGGTGCCCGTTTCTGTCAAGGGGTTGATCGAGCGCACGCTGGGCGGCGCACCTGGACAGGTGCGCCGCCTGTCTGCTCTTCGCGCGGGGGCCCGCCGGGGTGTCCGGCGGCCTTTTGGAATGCCGGTCTGACGGCGTAAGGGCCGCCGGACGGTTGCCTGTCCTGACCGGCGAGGCCAGGGAACCCGCGGCTGGGGGCCGGCGGCCGGGCGTTGGCCGGCGCGGACGCGGGGGAGCCCGGCGGTTGCCTGTCCTGGCCGCCAGGCCAGGGAACCCGCGGCTGGGGGCCTGCGGCCGGGCGTGCCCTCCGGGCACGCTGGGGGGCGGATTCAGGTGGAAAGATGCAACAATCCCAGGCTGAATGCGCAACTCGGCTGAAGCCGGCTGGAGATGGGGAGGGTTCTATTCGTGGGGGTGGTTTGGGCGGCTTGGGTTTTTGGCGTTGGGATTGATTCGAGGGCCAGGTTTACGATACATGGTCGCGCGATTGTTTCTGAGGCGAGGCTGAGGCAGGGTTCGCCTGCGGCGGTTTGAGCTTGCCAGTGTGATGCGCGTTCGCGCGTCACACTGGCAAGCTTCCACGACGCCTGTCGGAGTTCGTTATCCCTGAGTGAGATCTCGATAGGCAGCCGCGTCGAGCAGGCTGGCCTTCTCGTCCAGGTTGCTGGGCCGAATCTTGATCATCCAGGCGGCGCCATAGGGATCGGAGTTGACCAGTTCGGGTTGGCTCTCCAGAGTACTGTTGACCTCGGTGACTTCCCCGCTGAGAGGCGCGAAGAGATCGCTGGCCGCTTTGACGCTTTCAACGACGCCAAAAGGCCGGCCGGCTTCGATCGTGTCGCCTCCCTCGGGCAACTCGACGTAGACGACGTCGCCGAGGGCGTCTTGGGCGTATTCGGTGATACCGACGGTGGCTGTGTCGCCCTCGATGCGCACCCACTCATGCTCTGCAGTGTACAGCAGGTCGTCCGGGACATTCATAGTCTCTTGATCTCCTCGTGTGAAGTGAGTGTTCAGTCTGGCTCAGTCTTGGGGCTGAGAGAAGACGTGAACCGTGAACTGGAAAAGGTAACGACGTCCGAAGCAGGATGATTTCGCGGTTTGATCACCCGGTTCGCGGGCGCTGTGTTTCGGCGTGAGCGTTTCGGCGTTGCAGCGGCATCGGGAGATAGACCGGTACACCCCGGTTGTTGCACCCACCCCCGGCTCCCTCTACGGCCCTTGAGCCCGCGTGTAGAAGGGGCGCTTGACGATGCGGGCCTGTGACGGGCGGCCACGAATCACGACGGCGACCTGGCGGCCCACCGCAGCGACGGTGGGGGTGACGTAGGCCATGGCAATGTTCTTCTCGAGGAAGGGGGCGTAGCTCCCGCTCGTGACGCGGCCGATGGTCTGTCCATCCACCTGCACCTCGTAGTCCTGGCGCGGGATTCCGCGGTCAACCATCTCCAGCATGACCAGCTTTTTCTTGAGTCCCTCTGCACGCTGCCGGCGGATGGGCTCGCTGCCGATGTAGGTCCCCTCGCGAGCGACGAAACGCCCCAGACCGGCCTCGAGGGGCGAGGTTTCTTCGTCGAGTTCGTGGCCGTAGAGCGGCATCGAAGCCTCCAGACGGAGGGTGTCGCGGGCGCCCAATCCGGCGGGCAAGAGCCCGTGCAGCTCGCCTTCGGCCAGGAGGTTCTCCCACAGCGCCACGGCCATGCCAGCGTCCACAAAGACTTCAAAGCCATCCTCGCCGGTGTACCCGGTGCGGGCCACGATGGTATCGAGCCCACCGACGTTGGCCGGCATCACGCCGTAGTAGGGCAGGCCGGTGACGGGGTCATCCGTCAGGAGGCCCATGATCCGGGCTGCGTTTGGTCCCTGAAGGGCGAAGAGCGCGTAGTCGTCGCTGCGGTTGGCGACGCTGACGCCGGGCGCCTGCCGGGCCGCCGTGTTCACATGGCGCCAGTCCTTGTCGATATTGCCGGCGTTGACGACCATGAGATAGTCTTCGTCGCCCAGGCGATAGAGGATGATGTCGTCAATCGTGCCGCCCTGGTCATTCAGGAGCATGGAGTACTGGGCATGGCCGACCTTGAGCCGGCTGACGTCGTTGGCGGTCAGGTATTGGAGAAAGTTCTGAGCACCTGGCCCGCGAAATTCGAACTCTCCCATGTGGCTGACATCGAAGAGGCCAGCGGCGGTACGCACCGCCCGATGCTCCTCAAGAATCCCGGAGTATTGAACCGGCATCTCCCAGCCGCCAAAGTCCACCATCCGCGCGCCGAGCGCCCTATGCGTCTCGTAGATCGGCGTGCGCTTCAGTTCTTGCTCGGCCATGATTCCTCCATTGGATCGAAAGCGTTTCCGATGGTGCCGGAATGCCCAATTGCTTGCAGATGGCAGTGGTCGCGCCGGTCCGGTGGGCAAGGGCGATGATCAGAGGTTCGTTGTGTTCGTAGGGGCTTCCAGGGTGGCGGAAGGGAACCTTGCGCTGCATTTGATGGCACGCCAGGCCGCTCGCCGGCTAAAGCTGAAATTGAAGAGCCGGGTGCACCGACCCTCCAACAAAAAGAGCAGCGGTGCAGGCGTCGCCTACCCGTTGCCCTCCCCATGGATACCGCCATTGGTGCGTTCTGGTTGTGGCGCGCTACACGCCGGGCATTCTAACGCCGCCGGGGAGGAGCGTCAAGCAATCCGCTCCGTTCGTGAATAGCGCCAAAAAGTGGGCCGCCGGTGTGAGCGTGGCCTGCGCTGGCCTGGGTATGGGCGGCCGTTCCACCCTGGCCCACGACTCTGCGCGCGACGAGCCGGCCCCTGGTACGGCCACGGTGGTCCCCCCACCCGGCGGGGCTCCCCGACGCACCGGGGGAGCGGCAGAGTGACTGGAACCGGACGGCCGCCCCAGGCACGATTCACCCGGCGCCACAGATCGCGGCGGGGGCCACGGGCCGCCGCGGGCCCCCCCGCTGACCAGCCGCCCGCAGGGGCGGCCCCTGCGGCGGGCCGCGCCACCGGTGACGGCCAGTGCGGACGCGCCCGGCGCGCCCGCTCCGGGCCAGGCCCAGGGGGCCAGGGGGATCCGCCGCCCCGGCCGCCGGGGCGGGGGCCGAGCTCAGCGCGCGGTCCCGCCAGGCGCCCCACCGGTGGCGCCGCCCCGCGCTGAGTCACCGGGACGGGGGCGGGGAGTGCGGGCGCGGCCGGCGGATGAGCGTGGGGCCAGGGTCCCCACGCGGCCGGGCGAAGGGGCGCCGCCGGCTCCGCAGTGGCGGCCAGCGCGGACTGGCGCGGGGGCGGCGGGCGGTGGTCGCCGGAGCGGGCGCTCCGGCGGGAACGGGTGCCCCCATGGCTCGGCCGGGATCGCCAGCTCCAGGCCCGCCCGGCCGGGAGCGGGGGCCGGGGGAGCAGGTGTCTTCCTCTCGCTCGGCCTGGATCGTCAGATCCAGGCCCGCAATGTCAGGATCTGGCGATCCGGGGAAGCTGGGGGCCACGCGGTGGGAGCGGGGAGGCTGGCGGTGGCCGCCGGATCTGACGATCCGGCGGGAACGGGGAGGGGAGGAGGAGGCCGCAGGGCGGGCCGGGGTCGGGGGCGGCGGGCGGTGGTCGCCAGAGCGGGCGCTCCGGCGGGAACGGGGGGGAGGAGGAGGCCGCAGGGCGGGCCGGGAGCGGGGGATGCGGGCGGTGGTCGCCAGGATCGGGGGCCGGGGGAGCAGGTGTCTTCCTCTCGCTCGGCCTGGATCGCCAGATCCAGGCCCGCAATGTCAGGATCTGGCGATCCGGGGAAGCTGGGGGCCACGCGGTGGGAGCGGGGAGGCTGGCGGTGGCCGCCGGATCTGACGATCCGGCGGGAACGGGGAGGGGAGGAGGAGGCCGCAGGGCGGGCCGGGGTCGGGGCGGCGGGCGGTGGTCGCCGGAGCGCCAGATCCGGCGGGAACAGGGCGTCCTCCCACGGCTCGGTCTGGAGCGCCAGCTCCAGGCCCGCCCGGCCGGGAGCGGGGGTCCGCGGGGAGCCGGGGCGAGCCATGATCAGGCGGGGCCCCTGGCGCCGACACCTGGGTGACCCAGCTGACCAGCCCGGGGGCCTGGCGAAGCTGGAACTCGGGCAACGATAGGCGGCCGGATGAAGCTCGTGGCTTGCAGCGCTGACCAGGCCATGGCTGTGAACGTCAGTGCCGCGGCCGATGACTTCACCTCCCTCAGCGGCCAACCACCGCCGGGCCGGAGGGAGGTGGGGAAGGCGTGCCGGGGCCTGTCCACCACGGGGAGCGCGCCACAACGTGGCCCGCCGGTGGGCGCAGCGCCTGCTCTGCCCTGCGGTTGGGCGGCGCTCCCACCCTCGCCCACGATTCTGCGCTATACACGCTCCGTTCCTGCACCGGCCGGGCCTCTCGCCGCAGCCGCGCTGGCGAGGCGCTCATTCCGGCTGCCGATCGAGCCATTCGCGTGCCAACATGAGGCCGATGATGCTTTTGCCATCCCGGATCGCTCCCTTGCGGATGGCCTCGAGCGCCTGTGGCAGCGGCACCGACACCACCTCCAGGGCCTCATCGGCCTCAGGCTGTCCTTCGGCCGCTTCGAGATCGAGGGCCAGAAAGACCGTAATCTGCTCATCGCTGTAGCCGGGGCTCGGATAGAAGCGGGCAAGCTCGTGCCACGCGCGCGCCTGGCGCCCGACCTCCTCCGCCAACTCGCGCCGGGCGGTCGCCTGGGGGTCCTCACCCGCTTCGGCTGTGCCGGCCGGGAGCTCCACCAGTGCCTGAGCGGCCGGCAAGCGAAACTGGCGCACGAGGAGCGCCTGCCATCCCGCCCCCTCGCGTTCCAGCGCCACGATCGCGACCGCGCCGGGATGATGGACCACCTCACGCTCGGTCTCGTGCCCATTGCCCAGCCGCACGCGCGCCACTTCCAGGTCGATCAGCCGGCCGGCGTAGGCCGTCCGACGATCCAGAATCTGTTCGCTCACGAGACGCTCCTTTCCGATTCGTACGGAACCTCCTCCAGGTGCAGCTCTCCATCCGGTCGAAAAGCCGGCCACGCCGGGCACGAATTTCACGAGCAAAAGGGACCGGTGCACGTCTCGCCATGAGATCCCGGCAACATCAAGGCGTACCGCGGCACGCACAAGCGCCTCCCGGTTTGCCGATGGGAGGCGCCTGGAGTGTGAACGGCCGAATCTCGAGCGTCGCTCAGGGGATGACGAGCTTCTGCCCAACGTAGATCAGATTGCTACTGAGCCCGTTGGCCTGGCGGATCGCCTCGACGGTGGTGTTGTAGCGTCGCGCGATGCTGTAGAGCGTGTCGCCGCGCTGAACCGTATAGATCTGCTGCTGGCCGGTGGCCGGCGTCGCCGTCGCGGCTGAACCGGTGCCGCCTGGAATGGTCAACGTCTGGCCGACGTAGATGACGTAGGGTGAGGTCAGGTTGTTGGCGCGGGCCAGGGCCTCAACCGTCGTATTGAAGCGCCTCGCGATCCCGATGAGGGTGTCACCGCGCTGGACGACGTAGGTGCCGCCCGTGCCCGGGCCAGGGGTCGGCGATGTTCCCGCCCCAGGTCCCGGTGTGATGTGCAAGACCTGGCCGACGTAGATGAAATTGCTGGACAGGTTGTTCTCGGCGCGAATATCCTCGACGGTGGTGTCGTAGCGCCGCGCGATGCTGTAGAGCGTATCGCCACGCTGAACGGTGTAACTCACCGTCTGACCGGCGGCTGCCGCGGCGGGGCCCGTCTCAGGTGTCGCCGCGGACGGACCAGTCTCGACTGTGACTGTGGTGGGTTCCGGCACGGCGGTCGCGACCGTCTCGGTCGCCGGGGCGGGCGAGGCCTCGGCACCGGCGGGCGTGATACCACCACCGGACGAAATCTCAGGGGACCCGCTCTCACCGGCCGCCTGGGTTACCGAGATCCCGGTCTGGGGCGTTTCAATGCCGATGGTCACGGTGCCAGGCTCGGTCGGCGGCGGCGTCCCTTGCGCAAGGACGACCGCTGATGTCGGGGACGCCTGGCGTCCGACGACCTGATCTTTCGGGCGCTGGCAGCCGCTCAGGACCAGCAGGCCCAGCGCCAAAAAGGCCAGGAGAACCCATGGATGGGGCGCTCGTTTCATGCTCCCTCCTCCGGCAAGTATCACAAGCTCCCCGCTAGGATACCACACGCGCTGATGAAGCGCAAGACAGTAAGGCTGTTTCTTGACCAAAATTCCCACATCTTTTTGTCCTAGAGAGAGTCAAGGAATTGACCGCTGCATGAATAGTGGTGCCGCTCGAGGTTGTCGCGGCTGCCGCCGCGAGAGGTGTCGCTGTCCAAATCGAGGCGTTGCCGCACTCGATCGCCGGCCGGCGTGTCGTGAACCTGCCCGGCGAGCGAGGGGAGCTCAGAGTCGAACGCGGATGAGTGAGGCGAGGACGTAGTCGATGGCCGGTTGGAGCCGTTGTGGGAAGAGGGCCAGCCCGATCGCGGCGGCGCTGACAGCCAGAAGCAGGGCGGTTCCCAGGCGGGGCTCACGCTCGATGGTGGCGACCCGCGCCGCCAGGCCTTCCTGAAAGGCGGCGGCAAACGCGCGGCTGTAGCCGATCATCCCGAGGCCCATTGAAGCCAGGAGCAACCAGACCCAGGTCGGATGATCCCTGAGCAGCTCGCGCAGCACGATCCAGTGGCCCGGGAAGCCGGGGGTAAGGGGCACACCCAGCAGCCCCAACCCACTGATTGCCAGGGCCAGCATGGTCAGGGGGAGCTTCGCTCCCACACCGGCCAGGCTGCTGATTTCGAGGCTGGTGGCCCGGTGGCGGATAGTGGCCAGGGCGGCACCGCTCACCAACAGGTTAAGCAGCCGGGCCGCGCCGACCAGCAGAGCGCCCTCGAGCCCGACGATTGTGCCGAGGCCAAGTCCAAGCAGCAGGAAACCGAGGTCCGCAAGGGTCGTGTAGGCCCACAGACGCCCGAGGTGGGTCTCGCTGAACGCCAGCAGTCCACCCGCCAGGGCCACGAGCAACCCCCCACTGCTGAGGAGGGTCTGCATTTGGGGGCTCTCGGCCAGCCAGCGGTAGCGACCGAGCAGATCCACGAGCAGCACCAGGTAGGCACTGCTCAGACCGGCGACGAGGAAGGCCGCAATCAGGGGCGGGCCATCCTCCGCCGACTGGGGCAGCCAGGCATGAAAGGGGATGATGGCCAACATCAGACTGAAGCCCAACGCCAGCAAGATCGCGATGATTCCGACCAGACCGGTGAGATCGGGCTGCAGGGTGTAGCGGTCAATCAGCACCGCCGCGGACAAGAAGGCGGGCACCGCCAGAACGATCACGATGAGCAAGCGTGAAGCCGCTCGCGTGGTGGCCGAGAATCCCCCCTGGACCAAGAGAATCGCGGTCAGCCAGGCGATCTTCAGGATCAGGACTCGAATGACCAGCTCCTGGAAGAAGAGTGCGACACTGATGAGCGCGTAGGAGACGAGCAGAAACGGGAAGAGCGAACGGCCCTGAGCGACACGCCAGGCGTACAAGAAGGCGACAGCCAGCCAGAGACTCAAGCCCAGAATCAACGCGCGCGCCATCTCGGAGAGCAGCAGTGGGCGGTTGAAGATCTCGCTACTCGGCGGGGGCCGCTGCCATAACATCCAGCCGCTCACCAGAACCGTCGCCGCCGCCAGGGCGGCGGCGATGAAACTCCTCCGGCGAACCAGGTAGACCAGCGGCATCGCTGCCAGCGGGAGCCAGATCGCAGCAAAGGGCAAGAATGCAGCCAGGGTCGCCCGCAGGATGGTCATGGGACCAGCGCCTCTTCCGATTCCTCTTCGTCTTCGGCCTGGTGGCGAGGAGCGCGGTACAGCATACGCACGGCGCGCAGAAAGGCCTCGCGGCTATTCGGGAGGGGCGCCGGTTCCGGCGGCACCAGCAGGTCGGCATGGTAGGCGACCGTCAGATAGGAGGCCACCAGGGCTGTCAGGATGTTCCCGATCCCCAGAAGCCCCAAGACCAGCAGTCCGGGATTGAACCAGATGTAGAGCAACTCGAAACCATTCGAGAAGGTCAGCAGGCCCAGGCCGGTCTTGAAGGGATCGCGGGTCAGGATAATGGCGAGAAGACCCATGCTAACCAGCCAGTACGCGGCGGCATTGAGCGATGCGGGCACCTCCGGGATGGGAAACTGGGATGCGAGTGTGGAGACGGCGAGCGCCCAGAGCAGCAGGGTCAGAATGCGAAAAGGGAGGCCCATCGGGGAGCCGGCTGCACTCGAGCGACCGCGCCAGGTCTCCGTGCGGCCGGTGCGTGCCACCTCTGTCGCTATCCGCCGGCCCGTCCAATAGAGAACGAAGCCGGCCAACGCCCCAACCAGCGGGATGAGCATGGCCAACTGCGGGAGGATCACGTGGGAGAGGAGGAACCCAACGAAGAGGGACTGCAGCAGTTGGGCCATGAGTCCCAGCCGCCAGTCCACGAACATCGCAACCAGACTGGCGCTGATGGCGATCAGGATGGCGAGTCGAATCTCGCCCAGGGCGCTCACGAGGAACCACACGCGGTCCACCGAAGTGAGCAACCGGATCACGTCGATCATCGCGGGCCTATCAACCCCGAGCCAGGAAGAAAAGCGCCAGAAAAACGAAGAACAAGAGCCACCCGTAATTCTCGCCTTCCACCACGCGCATGGCGCCGCGCACCCCGCTGGCGAGCACCGTCGTCGCGCGGGCGCCGAGCCGCCAGAACCAGCCCAGGCTGGCGAAACCGGCCACGGCATCCAGGACGCCACGCACCGGGCGCAAAACCAGCCGGATGCGCCAGACGAAGAGCCCGGCCAGCCAGCCGAGGAGCAGCGGCCCCAGGCGCACTGCCAGCGGCAAGGTCGCGTCGAAGCGCTCGACGGTCACGGGGGCCGGGCGCGGCCAGAGCCCGCTGAGATGCCCGATGGCAGGCCAGACCGCCAGGCTCAGGAGGAGCACGCCGGCCCACCGCGAGGGGCGGCGCGTGGCTGATGGTTCATTCGTCAGAAGATCGAGCACCCCGGCAGTTGCCCCTGCCAGGCCCAAGACCGCAACCAGTGCCACCAACGGCTCGCCGCGGTAGAGCGCCTGGCCGACCAGCCAGTTGCCCGCCGTAAAGAGCGCGCTCCCCGGCAGCCCGACGGCCGCCGCGGCAGCGATCAGGCCAAACAGGTGCGGTCCCTCGCGAAGGCCCGCCTCGCCGCTATACAGGGCCAGCGCCGCCAGGCTCAACGTACCTGCCGCCACCAGCAGCAGCCCCAGATCGGGTCGTCCGTAGGCGACGGCCCAGACGAGCCAGGCGCCGTACCAGGCGGCGAGCGCGGCCAGCCGCGTGGCGATCTCAGTGCGGCGCCAGGCGAGCAGGCCGAGGAGGGCCAGAGCCACGGCAGCCAGCGGCGCGACCCTCGCGGGCAGAAGCGCCGGTCCCCAGAGTTGCGCCCCACGCGCCAGCCAGACGCCCCCACCCACCAGGGTCGCCAATGGGACGAGCGCGACGAGGCGGTGAGGCTGCGGCACGGTAGAGCTGCTCGTCCAGAAGTGGAACGGGAAGACTCCCAGCCGAAGCGCGAAGGCTGCGACCAACAGCCGCAGCACGACCGGCTGGCCGGTGGCCGCCACCAGGGCGATGCTGCCGGCCTGACGCCAGACAACTAACGTCGCCGCGAAGAGGCACACATTCGCCGCGGCGCCCAGCACCATCGCCGCCAATGGCCACCGCCCCCGGCCGAACAGGCCGAACGCGTAGAGCAACGCGAGGTCCAAAAACACAAAGGCGTAGAGCAGTGTCAGGAAGTTCGCCGCCAACAGGACGGCCACGAGCGCCGCGCCGGCCACCAACAACGATGCGCTATCGTCATCAGCACGCGACCCATCCCGGGGTTCGTCCAGACTGCCCAGGCAGAGCGCGAGTGTCACGAAGGTGACCAGCAACGCGAGGGCACCGGTCTCGGCGCCGGCCGCCAGGCGGAGCTCTTCACCCGTCCCCGCCCCGAACCAGGTCGAGAGGGTCCAGCTCGCCGGCAGGAGACGGCTGTTCCCCAGCACGAGCGCGAAGGCGGCAGCGCCAGTCGCGAGCACCAAAAAAGCCCGCCCCGGCCGACCGAGCCAGGGGCGGAAACGAGGGATTGCCAGCGCACCCGCCAACAAGACGAGCAGCGGCCAGATCAGACGTAATTCGGACATCAAAAAAGACCGGAACGCATGGTTCGGCTTAAAGAGGAGGCGATTGTAACATACGCACTGGTGGCTGACAAACTACGCGCCTATTCCACGCAAGGCGGCGCAAGAGACCAGGTGCGAGGCAGGGGGGCCCCGCGGGCGGGTGCCGGCCGGGGTACCAGGCGGGGCCTGCGGGAAGGTGCGACGCACCTGTACCCCTCAGGCGGGCGCCGGCCGGGGTATCAAGTGGCCTTGTTGTTGTGGCGAAGGTCCGACGAAGGTGCGTCGCACCTCCGCGGTCCTCAGGCGGGCGCAGGCTGGGGTATCAAACGGCCTTGCTGTCGTGGCGAAGGTCCGACGAAGGTGCGTCGCACCTGGCGGAGTCCATGCACGGCCGGTGGTCAAGGAAGGACAGTGCCATGGTGGTCGTTGCAGTGGCTTCAACGAACCCGGTCAAGGTTGGCGCCGTGCAGGCCATTGTCGAACGCATCGATCCGTTATGGTCCGTCGCGGGCGTGGCAGTGCGCAGCGCCGTGGCATCCCAGCCGTGGGGCCAGGGCGAGACACGGCTCGGGGCGCATGCCCGCGCGCTGGCAGCGCTCGAAGCCATGCCGGCGGCTGGCTTTGGCGTGGGACTCGAAGGCGGTGTCGTTGCGTTCGGCGAGGACCTTTTCACCGTCGCCTGGTGCGCCATCGTCGATCGAGAGGGCCGGGTGGGGTGGGGTGGCGGCGCCATGCTGGCCCTGCCGCCGCCGGTGGCCGAGGCGCTGCGCGCCGGTACCGAACTCGGCCCGGCGATGGACCGGCTCAGCGGCCTGAGCGACAGCAAGCGCCAGATGGGCGCCATTGGTCTCCTGACCAATGGGCTCAGCGACCGCCGAACAGCCTACGGCCAGCTCGTCGCGCTGGCGTTTGCACCCTGGCGGCGGCCAGAGTGGTACGAGACAGGGGAGACGGCCAGCCGGCGGCGCTGAGAGGCCGGCACGCCTCGTGCGGGCGTGCGGTCGTAAGGCTCCGATGTTCGATTCATGCATTTGTAAAACCCCCTTGACATTGCCGAAGGGCAGGCTTATACTGCTCGCGTCTTGCGAAAAATCGCACAAAGTGTAGTGTGATCTTGACCAGTTCCTTCCATCGGGCCGGAACTGGTCCATTTTTGTGCCATGGCGCACACGTTCTGATTCCCAAGGAGGCAGTTATGTGGAAGGTAGAGACGATCGTCGAAGAGCTACTTCCCATAGCCGAAACTCGAGGCACACTGACGGCGGAAGATGTTGCTGAGCGTTTGGTGGAGATAGGATCGGGCGGCAATCCGGGCTTGTTAGCGGCTGTTTTTGAGCGATTGGAGGAAGAGGGGGTCCACGTAATTGACGATGAGACCCGCCCGACCCCCACGGTCCGCCGGGCGGCCGCCGAGGCCGAGCGGATGTTGCTCGATCTGACGGTTTTGAGCCCCGACGATACTGTTGGGCTCTATCTGATGGAGAGTTGCCATCACCCCCTGTTGACCGCCCAGCAGGAGACCGAGCTCGCCAGTGGCATGGAGGCCGGTCTGGAGGCTGAGGCCCGACTTCAGAGGCAGTCTGACTTCGCTGAGGAGGCGCGGATCGAACTGGAGAAGACCGTGCGCCGGGGCCAGCTCTCGCGCCAGCGGTTGATCGAGTGCAACTACCGGTTGGTGATCTCGATCGCCAAAAAGTATGAGGGGCGCGGCCTGCCGCTGCTGGATCTGATCCAGGAAGGGAACATCGGCCTCATGCGGGCGGTGGATAAATTCAACCACCACCTCGGCTACAAATTCTCAACCTACGCCACCTGGTGGATTCGTCAGGCGATTACGCGTGCGATTGCCGACCAAAGCCGGACAATCCGCGTGCCAGTGCACATGACGGAGCGCATCAGCGAACTCAACCGGATCAGCCGCCGGCTGGTGCAGGAGATGGGCCGCGAGCCGACGATTCCCGAGCTCGCCGAGGCGCTCGACACCACGCCGCAGAAAGTTCAGCGCATGATGAAAATCGCGCAGCATCCGCTCTCGCTCGAGATGCCCGTCGGCGAGGATGAGGAGAGCAGCCTGGGCGATTTCGTCGAGGATGACTCGAACCTCCCCCCGGGTGACAGTGCGGCACACCGGATGCTGCAAGAAGAGCTCGAGGTCATCTTCAACTCGCTGCATCCCCGGGAGGTCCAAATCCTGCAACTGCGCTACGGTCTCAAAGATGGCCGCAGCCTCACGCTGGAGCAGGTTGGCAAGAAGTATGGCTTGACGCGCGAGCGCATCCGTCAGATCGAGGTGCAGGCGCTGCGCAAGCTTCGCCATCCCAGCCGCAGCCGCCGGCTGCGCGATTATCTCTAGAGCGCCAGTCACGTCGTCAGACGTCCGAAGTCTTCCGAGACTTCGGACGTCTCGATCACGCGCAGCTGCCAGGTTCGTAGGAACCGCTTTGTGGTCCCGGGGGCGCTCAAGGAGGGGCGCACCGCCGTGCGCCCCTACGAACCAATCCTGCCGGCCGCGGGGTCTCCTTGACTGACGTTCTAGCCACCCTGAGAACGAAGAGCCTGGGGCGTAGAGACGCCCCAGGCTCTTTTTTAAGGTGGAGCGCGAAGCGGGCCGTGCTATCTTGTTCCGAGATCCCGGCACGCCGGAATGCTCCCATGGACCAGCAGCTACGGACGGAGCTGGATGATTGTGCTGCTATGGGGTGCCAGCGTGGGCAGGGGGGTGTAGGCGTCGAAGCCACCGGCCGCGTTGGGGGTTGGCGCGGTGGGCTGGCCCTCGCCGAGGAGCAGCGTTGCGCCGGGCGTTCCACTGAGCGGCCCCTCCTTCAGGGCGAGCCGGTAATCGCTGACCGGCTCCTGTCCAAGATTTACCACGACCAGGAGCGTCTCGCCGGCGCTGTGGCGCACGAAGCTGTAAACGGGCCGTGCGTCGCTGTCCACGGGCAGGAAGTCGCCCACGCGCAGGGCGGGGTGGTCCTGGCGCAGGCGGATCAGGGTGCGGTAGTGGCTGAGGAGTGAGCCGGGGTCGGCGGTCTGGGCGGCGACGTTGCGCTCCCGGTAGCCTGGCGCCAGGGGTTCCCAGGGTGTCGCGGTCGTGAAGCCGCCGGTCCGTTCTGTCGCGTCCCACTGCATCGGCGTGCGGATATTCTGGTCCGGCTTCTGGCCGCGCATCCCGATCTCTTCGCCGTAATAGATGAAGGGCACGCCCGCGTTGGTCAGCAGCAGGGTGGCCGCCGCCCTGGCGGCCGCCAGATCGTCGCCGAGCTGGTTCATGACCCGGTTCTGGTCGTGGTTGGTGAGGAAGACGGCGTACTGCCCCTGCGGGTAGAGCCGGATTGCGGGTGCCTGTGCGAGCGAGACAGGGCCCTGAGTCTCCTGCCTGACGCTATCGAGCATCGCCTGGGCCAGGGTGAACTCAAAGGCGATATCGACCTCGCCACTGGTGTATTTTACCAACTCCTGAGCCGGGGTGCCGAACGCCTCGCCGACGGTCAGCGCGTTCGGGGCGATCGAGCGCACGAACCGGTGGAAGCCCTCGAGCCAGGCGTGGGTCGCCGGGGTGTTCTCCTGGACCTGTCCCTCTTCGATCAGGTGCTTCATTGCGTCGAGGCGGAAGCCATCCACATCCATCTCTTGCAGCCAGAAGCGGGTGATGCCGTCCATCGCCTCGGTGACCGCCGGATTCTCGTAGTTGAGGTCGGCCATGCACTGGCAGAAGAGCGAGTAGTAGTAGCGGTCACCGGCCTGGTACCAGACGGGCTGGTTCCACGGGCCGCGATAGTTGGGCTTCTCCGTCCGCCAGATGTACCAGGCATCACGCTCGGACCCGGGGGTACGGGCGTCGCGGAACCAGGGGTGCTGGATCGAGGTGTGGTTCAGCACCAGGTCCACGATGAGGGCGATCCCACGCTTGTGGGCCTCAGCGACGAGTTGTTTGAAATCCTCGTTCGTGCCGTAATCCCGCTCGATCTGTCTGTAATCTACGACGTCGTAGCCGTGATAGCTGGGCGATTCGGTCACGGGCATGAGCCAGATGCCCGTCACCCCCAGGTCGCTGCCGGTCGTGGGGTCGCCGTCATTGAGGAAGTCGAGCTTGCTGATGAGTCCCTGGAGGTCGCCGATCCCGTCACCGTTGCCGTCGTAAAAACTGCGCACGAAGACCTCGTAGAAGACCCGGTCGTTCCACCACGGCAGGCCGGCCGTGCCGGTCGCGACGGGCTCGCGCGGCGGGGGGAGCAGCGTGGGCGCCGGCGGGAAGGATGAGGCCGTGGGCGCCGTCGTGGCCGCGGTGGGGGAGGCGCTGCCGTGGGCGCGGCCGTCGCCGGGGTGGCGGTGGGCCCAGGTGGTGTGGCCTGAGAGCCCTGGCCGCAACTCAGGAGGAGAACCGCAAGGAACGCGAACAACAGATGTCGAGCGTGCACGTCTGATTGCTCCTCGCTGTCACGGGGCTGGGGAGAGGGACCAGTGAAGCAGCCGAAAGCGGTCGGGAAAGGAAGAAAGCGTTGTCTCTCGATGGCGGCTCAAGGTGTAGCACGAGTGCCATCGAGCGGCAAATGGGGCCACAGAACGGGATAGGGCTGGCCAACCGTCGAGGTGCGACCAGCCATGCGCTTCCAAGGAAGAAAGAGCCCACGGTGCCTGGTTGCTGGTTCACCGGAGGGCGCACGGCCGTGCGCCCCTACAACGTCTGGGGGTAACGACGTGACGAGCGCTGATTTCCACGGGTTCACCGGAGGGCGCACGGCCGTGCGCCCCTACAACCTTCAACGGTCGCCGGAGGAGCGTCTCAACGGCGATTTTCACGCGCCGGCCGGCAGACTATAATGCTCCTCACACGCGTGCGCGCAGATGGGGCCGCGGGGTCCCGAGGAGTGTTCATCGTGAGGACGAACTGCCCTGATTGTGAGGCCAGCTTCGAGCTGGGACCCAAACAGGCCCGTGCCGGCACACTCTTTTTTTGCCCGGAGTGCGGCGCCGAACTGGAAGTCATCAACGAGGAGCCCCTCGATGTTGACTTCATTCGCGCCGAGTATCCCGACGAGTGGTTTGACGACCCTGAGGATGGGGGCGAACAGTAAGGGTGGGCCATCCAGGCCCGTGGAGAAGGAGGAGAGGGATGACCGATATTTTGACAAAGGAAGCCGTCGTGCGGACCCCGCGCCCAGCTCTCTGGGAAGACGTCGCCGACGAGGCGTGGGACGATTGGCGCTGGCAACTCAAGAACCGGGTCAACAGCCGGGCGGAGTTGGAAGCCGCCGGCATTGAATTGACGCCGGAGGAGATCGAAGGGGTCGAGGCCGAGGACAAGTTCCGGCTCGACATCACCCCCTACTTCGCCAGCCTGATCGATCCGCACGACCCGAACTGCCCGGTCCGCCGCCAGGTCATCCCCCTGGGCCGTGAGCTGGTGCCCTTCGATGCCATGATGGCCGACAGCCTGAACGAGGACCAGCACATGCCGGTGCCGGGCCTCGTGCACCGCTATCCCGACCGGGTGCTACTCCTCGTCACCACCCAGTGTGCCAGTTACTGCCGCTACTGCACCCGGAGCCGCATCGTCGGCGACCCGCACGAGAACTTCACCCGGCACCAGATCCAGGCGGCGCTCGACTACCTCAAGCGCACCCCGCAGGTTCGCGACGTGCTGCTCAGCGGTGGCGACCCACTGACGATGGCGCCGAAAACGCTGGAGTGGGTGCTCAGCGAGCTGCGCGCCATCCCGCATATCGAGATCCTGCGTATCGGCAGTCGCGTGCCGGTCTTCATGCCCCAGCGGGTTACCGACGAGCTGGTGGACATGTTGGCCCAGTTCCATCCCTTCTACATGAACATTCACGTCAACCATGCCAGGGAGATCACGCCCGAGCTCGCCCGGGCCTGCGACAAGCTCACCCGCGGGGGCATCCCGCTCGGGAACCAGAGCGTGCTTCTTGCGGGTATCAATGATTGCCCCAACATCCAGAAGAAGCTGGTTCACGGACTGCTCAAGATCCGCGTCCGCCCCTACTACCTCTACCAGTGTGACCTGGTTGCCGGGGCGGGCCACTTCCGCACCCCCGTCAGCAAGGGCATCGAGATTATCGAAGCGCTGCGCGGCCACACGACCGGCTTCGCCGTGCCGACCTACGTCATCGATGCGCCCGGCGGGGGCGGCAAGGTGCCGATCATGCCCCAGTACTTGATCAGCCAGAGTCCGGAGCGGGCGGTGGTGCGCAACTTCGAGGGCTTCATCTCGGCCTACACCCAGCCCGAGAACTACCAGCCGCACGATTCCAGGAGTTGCCCTGACTGCCGCGCGGCGGCGCTGGCCGAGGACGAGCAGGCGGGTGTTTTTGGATTGCTGGAGGGGCAGCATCTGGCACTCACGCCTGAGGGCTACGAAGAGGTCCACCGGCGCGGCCGAACTCGCTAGATATACAGGACGGCCCGGTTTGTCGTTACGCGTTTCTCATTCCGCCCTCATCGGAGGCCACAAGACGGCATGAAGATCGTCTTACTTGCCAACCTGAAACAGAATGCGCCCCACCACCCGGATGCCCCGGCTGATATCCATGACGACCTCGACTCACCCTCCACCATCGAGGCGATTCTGGCGTCGCTCGAGGCGGGGGGCCATACCGCCACCTTCGTCGAGGCTGACGAGGAGTGCTATGCCAGGCTGCGCAGCCTGCGCGACGCCGGCGAGGTCGACCTCTGCTTCAACATCGCCGAGGGGCACCGCGGCGCCAGTCGTGAGGCCCAGATCCCGGCATTGTTGGATCTGCTCGGCATCCGCTACACGGGGAGCGGGGTGATGACGCTGGCCTTGACGCTCGACAAGCCCATGACCAAGCGGTTGTTAAGCTTCCACCATCTTCCCACCCCGCCCTTCCAGGTCTTCGACTACCCCGACGAGCCGATCGACGCGGACCTGCGCTACCCGCTCTTCGCCAAACCATCGCGCGAGGGCACGGGCATCGGCGTCACGGCTCGCAGCATCGTGTACGATGAGCGCCAACTGCGCGCCCAGATCGCCGAGATTATTCAGCGCTACCGCCAGCCGGCCCTCGTGGAGCGTTTCATTGAGGGGCGCGAGGTGACCGTCGGCCTGGTCGGCAACCTTGGGGCCGACCACAAGTTTCGCTTCTACGCGCGGCACCCCGAACTCGACGAGCCCGAGTACGAGCGCGCCGGGCTGCACCTCTTCCCGCCGCTCGAGGTTGATTTCAGCCGCTACCCGGCCGAGGAAGCGGGTGTCTACACCAACCGCATCAAGACCGAATTCGCCGAGAGCTTCTCCTATTACTGTCCGGCCCCGCTCGACCCGGGGCTGGTTGCCGAGCTCGAACAGTTGACTGTCGGTGTCTTTCGCGCGACAGGCTGTCTGGACGTCGCCCGCGTTGACTTTCGGCTGGACGCCAGCGACAACAACACGCCCTACATCCTTGAGATCAACCCGCTCCCCGGTCTCTCGCCCGGGATCAGCGACCTGGTGCTCATGGCCGCTGCCGAGGGCTGGGATCACGCCGCGCTGATCAACGCCATCGTGGCCCAGGCCGCCCGGCGCCTGGGGCTGGCGGGCCAGCGGTAGGCGCGTTGGCAGTTTGCCCGCGCATCAATGCCATCGTCGCGCCTGGTCGACAGGTAACCAGGCAGTTTGTTCTACCACCTTGACAAGAGAGCTTGCGACTTCCTACAATAGACAGCATGGTCGGTCTATAGCGCGAGGGGGCGTACGATGTTAGCCTTTGTCCTGAGCGGGGGTGGAAACCGGGGTGCGATCCAGGTGGGGGCGCTGCAGGTGCTGTTCGAGGCCGGGATTCAACCCGACCTCATCGTCGGGACGTCAATCGGGGCGATCAACGGTACCTACCTGGCGATTGACCCCACGGTGCGTGCCAGCTACGAACTGGCCGATATCTGGCGCCGGGTCACCCGTGCCAATACGTACCCCGGCAACCGGCTCACCGCCGTGTGGAGCCTGCTCCGCGGTCGCGAGGGACTTTTCCCCAATCAGGCCTGGTACAATTTCATCAACGCCGCTCTCGCTGTCAAGACCTTTGGCGAGATCAAGGGCTGCCAGGTCCGCGTCGTTGCGACCGACCTGGCGACGGCAACCCTGGTTTCCTTCGGCGATGACCCCGCGTTGGCAATCGTGGATGCCCTCATGGCCAGTACGGCCCTGCCGCCCTTGCATGCGCCCTGGACCATCAAGGGACGCAAGTACATTGACGGTGGCGCGGTGGCCGGCCTGCCGCTGCGGGTGGCACTCGACCTGGGCGCCCAAACCATCTTCGCGCTCCACATCGTTGGCCCTGTGACCCCGGTCGAGCAAATTCGCAGCGTGCTCGGTGTGGCCAATCAGGCCGTCGGGGCGCTGCTGCGCCAGCAATTATTGTTCGACATCGAGCGCGCCCGAGGTCGCAAGAATGTCCGGCTCTATGAGATCAAGCTCTCGGTAGATTTTCCAATCGCTCCCTGGGATTTCAGCCACACGGATGAGTTGATTGACATCGGGCGAGAGATCACCAAGGCATTCCTGGCGAGTACCCCTTTGCACCAGCCCACGCTGCGCGAGCGGCTCGCGAACGGCTTCAGCCGGGTCACCGCGCCCGCGTGGTCGGCGGGCACCTCCCTCGTGAGCACTCTCTGGCCGAAGCCCCAACCGGCCGAGAGCGAGGCCGGACTTTCTCAGTAACAGGAGTTACGCGATTGGTGTTGGTGCGTGGCAGCGCGGCGTACCAGCACTCACCCAAGACTGCTCTTCGTGGGGGGAGGGAGATGCGCAACGCGCGTCTCCCTCCCCCCACCACGTCCGTCGTGTCATTGACAGGACGTACGGCGGGGAACAGCAGCCCGGCGGTTGAAACCGCGGCTGGGGGCCTGCGGCCGGGCGTGCCCCTCCGGGCACGCTGTTGGTCGGATGCATTTGGAAAGGGGCAAAAGCGCGCCCTCCAAGCCGATACTCCGTCCGCAATTCAACCTACCGCGTACGTCCTGTAACTCAGAGGACGTACGCGGTGCGAGGCAGAACGGCTCAAAGAAGCGCATTTGGTTTGTAGTGCGCGCTTCAGCGCGCTGTTGCCCTTTTCCACATGAATCTGACACACCGTGCGTCTGCCCGGAGCAACCGCCCGGCCGCCCCGGAATCAATTCCAGGGCTGATAGCCAAAGTCGGCTGAAGCCGACTGGATGAGAGACGTTCGGGCACAATTGCAAGCATGCCTCATCCGCTCTTGCGCTGTTCCAATCGACGCTGACACACCGCGTGCCCGGAGGGGCCCGCCCGGCCGGAGGCCCCCAGCCGCGATTTCAATCGCCCAGCTCCTCGCCCGGCTCCGGACAGCGATGGTCAGGTTCAATTGGAAACGTGCAATAGCGCGCTGAAGCGCGCACTACTAGCCGGTACCCCGTCCGCAATTCAACCTACCGCGTACGTCCTGTAACTCAGAGATGTCGTAGCCGCGCTGCTCGAGCAGTACCGCAGCCTGAGCCCGGACCAACATATGCCGCTCGTCCTCAAGCAGCCCCAAGACCTCAGCCGGTGCCGCCTCGCCGGGCGCTGCCACCCCGCTCGCGCCGTGCGGCGCTGGGGGTGGCTCCGTCGTTGATCGTTGCAGGCCCGGGCGAGCGGAGAGGGGACGCCGCCGGTCTCGTGGCCGAGCGGGCCGCGCCGATTTGAGCCAGCGGATACCGGCCGGCCGGGAAACCGCTCGGCGCCGGGCGCCGGCCACAAGAGTGGGCAATCGGTTTTATCCTGCACGCACCGAGGCGCTTTGGATTCGAGAACCGTAGGGCTTGCATCAGCGCACCGACTCTATTACAATGGGCTTGGAACAAGAAGAAAAGAACCTCTGATCTCTCCGTATGGCCGGCCTCCCGCTCTACCCGGCCGGCCGGTAGTACGCCCAAGTGGACAGCAGTGCCTGCCTGCCGCCGTGCCGCGGCCGCTCCCGGTGGAGCCCACTATGTCTCAACTCAGTTCCATACGTCGTTCGGCCTTTGATCGTCGCGCCGGTTGTGCCCTGCTGGGTGCCAACCGGCGCGTTGTTTGTCAGGCGGTCTTGCGGTGGCCGGGTCCCGGCTTGCTCGCGAGCGGGGCCATCCGGTCTCACGCCCTCGCCCGTCCCGGTCGCCGGTGTCGTCTTGGGCTGTCTCGCTGCGAATTGAGAGTTCCCGCTCATCGTTCAACGCGGGAACAAGCTTCCCAACGGCCGTTCGGCGTTGCCACGCACGATGACCGCGCCGTGGCAGCGGGGCTCGCGGATGGCCACCCAGGGTGCCGCCGGGTAGCTCGCCGCCAGGGCAGCCAGCAGCCAGTTTGGACCACGCCCATCCAGGATCACGCCCCGGCCAGCCGGTACGGGCGGGATAGCCATCGCCGCCAGGTCTGCTCGAGTAACCACCTGGGGACGCTCGTAGGCTAGCCAGACGGCGCCCGGGAAATTGCGCGCCTTCCACGCCAACACCCCGGCCGGTGGGTCTGCGGTGGGCAGCGGGGCGATCGCGTGCCAGCCGGAGCGGGCGTTGTAGCACCAGCGGGCCTCTGGCGCGGCGGCGAGAAGCAGTGCCGCGAAGCCCCACATCGGCGCGGGGCCAAACAAGGCGGCGGGGCGCCCCGGCGGCAGGGCTGCCACCGTGGCGGGGAGATCCTGGGGCTCCCACCAGAGCCGGCTATCACGCCAGCCAACGCCGACGGTCTCGGCCAGCTCATATAGATCAACGAGACGGCCGGGCGCCGCAGAGAGTGGCTGCGGGCTGCCGGCGAAGAGGGCTGCGACTCGCTCTGCGGTGGCCGCCAGGACCGGGCCGGCCACGGGGGCCCCGCGCGCCAGGCCGCCGAGGGTGCCGCGCAGGGGGCGGCCTGGCAGCGGGGTCGCCAGCTGGTCAACGCCATTGAGTTGCGAGTCGAACCGGGCCAGCAGTTCCAGTCCACACTGGCCACAGAACTCGACCCAGGCCTCCGCGAGACGCGGATTGCCGGCGAGGACAATCGCGTGGGTCGCCGGCCGCATGATGCGCTCGTTCTCGGGCGAGATGCGCCCACCCACGTCCAGGAGCAGGAGGAGCTCACGGCTCGCGACGGTCGCGGCCATCCTGGCGACAAACTCGGGGGTGAAGGTTCCCTTGCGCCGCAGCGTCGCGCGCTCCAGGGCCGACACCTCCTGGGACCAATGGCCCTCGCCGTCCGGGTTCGCACCCAGGTGATAGAAATCAAGCTTTCGCCCACGCAGCATGCGGTCGAGATGGTACGAAAAGACCGATTTGCCCGAATGCGGCGGGCCTCCTACCACAACGGCCGGCGGCCGGACGAGAGTGGGCTCTGAGTTCTGAGTTGCACGTTCTGAGTCCTCAGCCATAGGTTCTCCGAAAACATTCAGCCAGTGAGAGACGCTGGTTGGAAGGTATCATCGCTGAGCCGGCGCGCGAATGCAAATGGGGCGACTTGCCGAGGAGAGAGCATGAATGGGAGGGAGCCGGCCGGGCCTTCACCGCCTGGCATCCGCCGACCGGCTACGTTCGTGGCGACCCTGGGCGGCCAGCCCCAAGTGGTGACGCTGACGCTGGACCTGTTGCTGGCGCGAGGCTTTCTGGTCGATGACGTCGTGGTGATCCACCTGGCGGCCGCCGGGGAGCGGCTGCGCACCGCCGTGGCCCGCCTCGACGCCGAGTTCTCAGCCGGCCGCTACGCCGGCCATCCCTGCCGCTATCGCCGCGAGACCCCGCACCTCGCCGGCCGCCCGATCAGCGACGTGACCGGCGCCGCCGAGGCCCAGGCGGTGCTGCGGACCATCCGCGATGTGGTGGCCGGGCTCAAACAGGGCGGGCGCACCATCCACCTTGCGGTGGCGGGTGGCCGCCGCAGCATGGGGATTCTATCGATGGCCGTGGCGCCGCTGTACTTCGACCATCAGGACGTCCTCTGGCACCTCTACTCACCGGAGCCCCTGATCACGCGCAGCCGCGATGGTGCCCTGATGCACCTCGACCCGGGCACTCCGCCTGACGAGGCGCCGCGCCTGATCCAGATTCCCACGGTTCCCTGGGGCGAGTACCTCCCGGCGGTGCGCGCCCTCACGCAGGTGGACCTGGACCCGCTGCTGCGGATTTCGCCGCCGCTCAGTCCGGAGGAACGCCGCCGCTGCCGGGAGGTGTGGAGCGGGCTGAGCCCGCGCCCCCGCCAGGTGCTCCAGGCGCTGGCACGGGGCCAGACGCCAGCGCAGGTCGCCGAGGAACTGTGCATCTCCCCGGCGACCGTGGACAGCTACAAGACCCAGATCTACCGCCTCTGCCGCACCGCCTGGCCCGATGAGGCCGGCCGCCTGGATTACCGCTTTCTGGCGCTCAAGTTCGGCCCGTTTTTCGAAGAGGAGGCACGCGGGTGAGCCTTCTGCCAAGGGTGGGAGCGCTCGGGCGGGAAGGACGATCGGAATCGGAGATAGCTGGGAGGAAATTCAGAGGTAATTCGGAGGTGTGCTGGGCGGTTTGCTGGTATAGTGGCCGCGGGTGTGCCGCGGTGCAGCCATCCGGGGGCAGCAGTCCTGAAGTGGCCCAGCGGCAGCCGCCCAGCAACGGTCCAGCAACAGACCCGCAGGTCGGCAACAGTCCAGCGGCAACAGTTCAGCGGCGGCCGCTCAGCGGCAGCCGTCCAGTGGCAGCCGCCCAGCAGCAATCCACCAGCAGTCGAGCGGCAGCCCAGTGACAGCCCAGCGGCCCGGCCGCCGCGGCCACGCAGCAGCGGTCCAGTAGCAACAGTCCGGTGGCAGCTCAGTAGTAGCAGTCCAGCGGCAAGCAGTCCAGCGGCAGCAGTCCAGCGGTAAGCAGTCCAGCGGGTGTCTAGAACATCGGTCAAGTAGTCGTTGCGCGGGTGAGAACGTGGTTCGTAGTAGGGGCGCACGGCCGTACGCCCCTCCTGTAGCGGTCTTGGGCGCGCTGTCGGGGCGCACGGCCGTGCGCCCCGACGAACCTGAAAGCACCTTCACAAGGCGCTTTGCAATCGTCTCGGTGACTACTTGACCGGCGCTCTAGTGATGGCAGTCCAGCAGCGGTCCAGCCGCGGCAGTCCAGTGGCAGCAGTCCAGCAACAGCAGCAGTCCGACGGCAGGCCAGTGGCAGCAGTCCAGCGGTAAGCGGTCCAGCGGATGTCTAGTGACGGCAGTCCAGCGGCGGCAGTCCAGGCCAGCAGCGGCAGCCCAGCAGTCCGGCGGCGGCAGTCCAGGCCAGCGGCAGCCGTCCGGCGGTAGCAGGACGGCAACAGCCCAGCGGCAGCCGCCCGGCGGCAGCGGCCCACCCAGCCCAGCGGCAGCCCGGCGGTTGAAACCGCGGCTGGGGGCCTGCGGCCGGGCGTCGGCCTTCGCCGACGCCGAGGAGCCGTTTCGAATTGGGGGCCAGTCATGGTACCTCTGCAATGGAGATATGAATGCCACAAAACAAGTTGGGGCTCTATGTGCATCTCGTGTGGGCGACGTGGGACCGGCAGCCAATGATCGAGCCGACATGGGAACGGCGCTTGTTTCGCTCGATTGCGGATGCGGCGGCCAAGCTTCGTTGCGGTGTCATCGCTCTCAATGGGATGCCGAAGCATGTCCATCTGCTGGTCTCTTTCCCCACCACCGTTCGAATCGCGGACATCGCCAAGCAGGTGAAGGGAGAATCGTCGCATTTCGTCAACGAGGTCATCCAACCCGCGGCGTCGTTCAAGTGGCAGGGCAGCTACGAGGCCTACACCGTCAGTCGCTGGGATCTGGACCGCGTCATCGCCTATATCCGCAACCAAAAAGCGCACCACACCGGCGGCACGCTCGACGAGCACCTCGAAGCGACCACCGATGATTGGAAGCCGGCCGAATGATAGCCGCGCGCGAAAGAGTGAGCGACCAACAATTCATCGCGTCGGCGTAGGCCGACGCCCGGCCGCAGGCCCCCAGCCGCGGTTTTAACCGCTGGGCTTGCGTTGGCACATTATCAGGAGGCAGCTTAATGCCAGAACCACTGAGACTTCAAGTAACGCTTGAAACGGTGACGCCTCTCTTGCTGCATGGCACAGAGCCGGGCGGCGAGCCAGAGCTACGCCCACCTTCGTTCCGAGGAATGCTGCGCTACTGGCTGCGCGCAGCATTGGGAGGAATGCTTAGCGGTTCAAACCTCCTGACCGACCTACACCGCCTCGAAACGGCGGTATTTGGTAGCACCGATTACGGCTCACCGATCGGTTTGCGCGTGCTAGGCACAGACCCCAAAAAAGAACGGGTCTTCATTCTCCCACACAAACCAAAGGGATCCCATCACGCTATCGCGTCGGGTCAATCTTTTGAACTCCTCCTGACCCAGAATCGAACTCAAAAACCCGAGATATGGGAAGCTGCTTGCGCCGCCTTGGAGTTGGCGGTCGCTTTTGGTGGTGTGGGAATGCGTTCTCGGCGCGGCTATGGGACGCTACGCATCGTTCAAGCCGATAGCGACCAAGTTGCTGTCTCACCGCGTATACGCAAGGGTTGGTATGAGCACATTGAACGAGTCACTCGGCGAGCTATCAACGCAGCGACCCGATTAGCGCGGTCAGAGAAGGCTCAGCTCGTGGAAAGATTGCCTGAGGGGCCTGGCATGTTCCCGAGCGCCAATCAGACGGGAATAATCCGCTTGGGGACACTGCAATACCCATCTGCAATGGATGGTGTCGTTGCTTTTATGGAAGAGGTTAAAGCCGTTCCTGCACTCGGTGGCATCAAACCGCGCCAAGCCTCTCCTCTTTGGCTGAGGAGCGTCCAAATGGAAGGAGGGTATGGCTTGCTGTTCGTTGTACTAGCCTCTCATCTTAAAAATCGGGGGGAAGATTATGAGTGGGTGAAGCAGTTTCTCTCGAAATTCGACGGTCAGGATATTCGTGTAAAGGGATGGAACACATGAGTGACGCGATTTTGATTTTCACCTTCAGCCCTGTGCAGCCTTTCATTGCCGAGGCGCGGCGCGCAGCGGATCTCTTCGCGGGGAGTCAGATTCTCGTAGCTCTGGCCCGTGCCGCCGCGCGCCCGTTGGCAGAATATGGTGAACTCATCTACCCGGCGGTGTCGTCAGAAGAGTTGACCGGAGTGCGGGACCTCCCAAACCGTCTGGTGGCGCAGGTCCCCTGGGAACAGGTGGAGGTGCTTGCCGAACAGGCCAGGCGAGAACTTCTGGACGCCTGGAGTGTCGAGACCAAAGATGCGTACACCTTTCTCGCAGGGATCAGACCTCATCCAGACGATACCTGGAAGGAGATTTGGCAGCGGCAGACGGGATGGAATCCGGATACAGTGAACTATGCGGACCACAGTTTTTCCCCGGTGTGGGAATGCTACTGGGCAGCAGCACGTCTCAGCGGCGAGGACCCATCAAAGGCCTATCGCGATGCCTATATAGCCGCCTATCGGGCACTCGCAGCAGTGAAACGCTTACGCGCGTTCGAACAACGCCTCGAGCTGGGTGAGAAGGATACCCTCAGCGGGCAGCGGAGTGCGCTCCATCGCCACGGAGAGCAGGCACGCGATTACTGGCGCGCTGTGGCGTATTCTCCTCGTGTCACAGGCGCCAAGCTG
This sequence comes from Ardenticatenaceae bacterium, assembly GCA_027493995.1. Classification (GTDB taxonomy): domain Bacteria; phylum Chloroflexota; class Anaerolineae; order Ardenticatenales; family Ardenticatenaceae; genus DOUV01. The sequence goes on from JAOSJS010000001.1 coordinate 5,927,349, forward strand.
CGACCAAATGGGCGCGAACGGCTGGATGCAGTTGGCAGCGTCAAACGCTTTGGGACGACGGGACAGGAGCAATTCCGCTCGGTGGCAAGCGTCGCGACTGATGATTACCGGGCCGCAGCAATCAAACGGGCGCCGGAAAAACTGGCAAAATACAGAGAGGCCATCGAACTTCTGGTGCCGAGCCATCTCCTCTACCAGCCCCATAAAGCCGACACGGCATGGCCCTACGATGGCGATCTCTTCTTCCTCGATACTCTAACTGAGAATCGGCTAGAGGATAGCTACAACCTGTCTGCCCCTCCAGAACCGGCGCGGCTGGAGAAGGCGCGCACGGCACTCAAAGAACTCTATGAAAAGGTGGGGTGGCACCCTCGCCCGTACTACGCCGTTCTGATCATGGACGGCGACAACATGGGCCAGCGGATTGACGAATATTTGGGGGCAGAGGATCCAGCGGCCGCACATCGTCGGTTCAGCGCGTCGTTACTGAGATTTGCGAAGAGCATACAGAGCGATGTCGTCGAACATCACGGAAGTCTTATCTACGCCGGCGGTGACGATGTGCTGGCCTTCGTTCCCCTCACTTCCGCCGTGGCACTGGCTCTCCACCTGCAGCGGTGTTTCCACGAGACTGTGGGGGCCACACTTTCCGCCGGGATTGCCCTGGCCCACCAGATGTCCCCTCTGGATGGTGTGATCTCAGCCGCCCGACAGGCAGAGGGATTGGCAAAAAGGGCTGGCAAGAACGCATTGGCTGTCCGTACGCTAAAGCGGAGCGGTGAAATCATGGATGCCATCAGCCCCTGGGCATACGTTGAGCAGTCTTTCGAGCTGTTTCGTCAATTGCTCGATGCCGGCATTCTCTCGTCTCATTTTCCTCACCGCGTCCTGGCAGATGCCTACGGAATTCCTGTACCTGGTGGGCAATGGCGAGCGAGCTTGCGGCGATTGTTACGGCGGCATGAGGAAAAGCGGGGTGAGATGGAGATAGACCAATGGGCGGAACGGTTAGATGAATGGGCCGAGAACCTGCGCGGGGCAACAGCAGCATATAGCCACCAGACTGGGACCACACTCACACCGACAGAGATGCTGGCACGCTGGCTACTGCTAGCACGGTTCATCGCCCAACATGGAGGTGAGGAGTGATGCACTTATTCATCGAACCACTCGATGTGTGGCTCTTTCGTGATGGTCGTCCATTCGACGCGGCGGATGATCATCACGCCGCCTCGCGTTTTCCCCCGTATCCCACAGTGATACAGGGTGTCATCCGCTCCCACCATCTGGTTGTTCAGAAAGTTTCCCTGAATGATCCACGGCAGATTGCTGAGACCGTTGGGACCGCGACAAACTTTGGGGCGTTTCGGATGCGCGGGCCCTTCGTCGCCAGGAGAGAAACCGATGGACGTGTGCTGCGCTACTTCCCGCAACCGGCGGACGCCATAGTAGTCGAGAATATGTCCATCGAGATTAGGCCGTTACAGCCTGCGGAGCCCCGGGCAGCGATCCGCACCAGTGCCCGGACCTCACTGCTGCTTGGCCCCGACGAGGAGCCGCGCAAGGGTGTTCCCGATCTATGGTTAAGTGAACCAAATCTTCTGGCGTATCTGGCCGGTCAGCCAGTCACCGGCACACCCTCTCACGAACTGTTCCTCTTCGAAAACCGCTTTGGAATTGCTCTGCAGCCCAGTGGAACTACGGAAGAGGGCAAACTCTACGATGTGGCTTATGTGCGCCCTTGTGAACATGTTGGGTTAGCCGTCGAGGTTACGGGGTATGAATCATGGCCAGAGACAGGTTTGCTCCGGATGGGGGGTGAGGGCCGCAGCGGGCAGTTCGTTCAGTATTCTGGGTCTCTGTGGTCACCTATTCCGAGCCCTCTCCCCCCGCGCTTTAAACTCTACTTTGCCACGCCGGCCTTCTTTATGGCCGGCTGGCGACCCGAAGCATGGGAACAGTTCTTTGAGGGTACCGTTCGGCTAGAAGCCGCAGCAGTCCTCCGCTATGAAAGTATTGGCGGCCGCGACTTGACGAAACGGGGAACCCACGGCCACAAAGATGCGCGCCGGTTCGTCCCCGCTGGCAGCGTCTACTATTTCAGCAGCACGGGCTCAACACGGCTCCGCACCAACCTTATCCAGAGCGCCATCACAGAGTGGGGCGCCGAAATCGGCTTCGGCCAAGTGATTATCAAGGAGTGGGAATACAATGTTTGACGCCGCGCGTTTCATGTTCATCTACGTGGAAACACCCCTGCATGCAGGCACAGGGAGAAGTCTGGGGGCAGTAGACCTGCCCATCCAACGTGAGCGTGTCACCCAGTACCCCATCATACAGGCAAGCAGTTTGAAGGGGGTGTTACGCAGCGAAACCAGGCAGCAGAAAATGGACCCATCGTTACACCGTGTGATCTTTGGGCCGGAGACAGCGGAACTCACGGAACACGACCACGCGGGGGCGCTCACGGTTGGCGATGCACGGATCCTCCTCTTCCCAGTACGCTCACTCGCCGGTGTCTTCGCCTGGACCACAAGTCGAGCAGCACTTGCCCGGTTCCAGCGTGAAGCCGCACTGGTCGGTCTCTCTCTTGGCGATTGGGACTTACCGCCTGTGAACAACGAGGCGCTTGTGACTGGCAACAGCTTGATTGCCGGGGAGGCTGTCGTGCTGGAAGAGTTCAGCTTCACGCCAAAACGGAACGAGACGGTCGCAACAATCGGAAAGTGGCTGGCAGACAAAGCGCTCCCACAGACCGAAGAATACAGCTACTGGCGCAACGAGCTTCCCGAGAAATTGTGCATTCTGCCGGAAGATGCTTTCCGTGACTTCCTGCTCTATGCCACCGAGGTGCAGACTCACATCAAGCTCAATCCGGCGACAAAGACAGTTGCCAAAGATGTGGGAGCGCTTTGGACGCAGGAGAATCTGCCGACTGACACACTGCTCTACGCGCCACTCATGACCACGCCGCCCCGCACGAAGGAGAAGCGAAGTGAGAACGCTGATGAATTGCTGAAGGCGCTGTTGGATGTGAAGCTAACCCGACTTCAACTCGGCGCGAATGAAACCACAGGTCAGGGATTCGTGGCCGTGACGTTCCTGGGAGGTGAGTCATGAGCGAGCAGCGCATGCTGGAACAGCGCCGGGCCGAGGCAGCCTGGGATGCCATTCAGGCAGTGAAACGGACGAATTCATATCAGAGAGAGTACAAATCATTGGCGAGAAGCGCGCCAGCGGATATTCATGTTAATGGATTGGGTCAAACGCTTGCCTTTTGGCGCGCAAACGCGAAGAAGAAAGCAGAGCATCGGGAGTTGTACAACCACGTTTCGCGATGGGTGATGCGACATCTCAAACAGCAGCCTGGGGACAACCTGCTCGAATGGGTATCAAAAACGGCTACGACTGACCAGTATCGTCAGGCGACAACCGAAGCGATGGCGTTCCTCTTGTGGCTCAAACGCTTTGCTGAGGCGGAATTGGAGGGTGAGGCATGAGTTCTCTGCCGATTCCGCATGAAAGCGCCGTAGCCTATGCAGCGCATAAGAACGAGGCCTTGCAGAATCCCGCGCTCCTCTTCGACCGTTTCATACCCGATTTGAGCCGCCGGGATGACAAAGAAGCAAAGAAGCGAGCGTTGCAGGAGATTCAGAGGGCTACTGAGAAGGCCAGCAAGGAGTTGCTGGAGGCGTGGGGCCGTCGTTGGGAAGTCAGCGTGCGCGCCGCTAACGCGAGGCCGTTTGTGATGACTACTGAGTGGCGCTTTGTGACCGGCTTGGGGCGTAAAGGGCCGCTGGAAGTTGGTTTCACGTTCCACCGCTACGGCTTTCCCTTTCTACCGGGCAGCAGTGTCAAGGGGATTGCCCGCGCCTACGCAGAGACTGTAAAAGACCTGAAGGAGGGCAAGCCTGATTTCGATGCTATTTTTGGCCGTGCCGCGGACAAGGACGCGGAGGACAGCCTGGCAGGTGGAGCGATCTTCTACGATGCTATCCCTATGGGATTACCCAAAATTGATGTGGATGTAATGACGCCACATTTTCCAAGCTATTACAGAGAGCAGGGCAACAAGAACCCAAGCGCGCCTCCAACGGATCATCAAGATCCTAATCCCATTCCCTTCCTCACAGTAGCGCGTGGTGTGCGATTCCGTTTCGCAGTAGGCTGGCGAGGCCAATTGGACGACGATACACGGCGACTCAGGGATATGGCAGAGCAATGGTTGATCAGCGGTCTCACAACATTGGGTGCGGGCGCGAAAACTAGCGCCGGCTATGGGTTCTTCTCTGATCTGGATGTGGCGGCAACCGTAAAAGAGAAAGCTGAGTTTAGGGCCGAGGTTGGTGACCCTGACGAAGGCCTCATAAACAATTTGATACGGGCAATTGAGGCAATCCCACCCGACAAAGTAGCTCCTAATCTCCCATCCTTCTACGAAAGATGGCGGCACTTTCAGGGGAGCCTTGCTTTGAAGCGCAAACTGGCGGAGGCAATAAGAGATAAGGGACAAGGCCGAGTGAGCAAGAAAGCAAGACAGTCAGGTGGCTGGTACGACCAAGTGCTGCAAAGTTTGCAAGAAGGAGAAGACTGATGGGAGTCTACCACTTAATGGGGTTGGGTCTCTCTCTGGGAACCGTCACTGGGCCATTATCTTACCTTGGATACCGTTACCAGCGCTGGGATAAGGAGGATCAGGCTTTTTTCTCACGATCAGGCGAGGTGAAACAAAGAGAGGCAGGCGAGAAGGTCGGAGATGTACAAGCATTAGTGTTGTTTACTACACAGGAGGTTATTGTTGGCCGTGATGAGGTCACGGGAAAAATCTTATTCCCGCGCCCATACGTTGTAAATCATCGCGGCAGGATTTCGGCAGGCGAGATAAAGTCGAAAGCGCCCATGAAAGAGTCTTTGATACCTTTTCTGGAAAAAACATGGCCGGAGATTGCTGGCGGACGACGCGAAGGAACAATTTTCTGGTGTGAAGTAGACAGACGCGACATCCAGAAGACCTTCAACAGGATCGCACGAGTAATAGTGGCTCTGTCACGCAAAGAGCAGTGGGTAAACCTTACTGGTGGAAATAATGTTACTAACTTTGCACTACAACTAGCCTCGTCACTCTCTGGAGAAGTAGCTCGCCTCTACTATGTTCAAGCTGAAAATGAACAAGCTGAGAAGTGTATTTTCTACACATCGGAACGTGGTTACTGGGTTGATATACCAGTAATGCCGCTCGTACTCAGTCGAGTCAACCGAGCTATACTACATCTTTTGGGCGATAGTCCCGCCACACTTCAAGAATTGTACTCCCGGCTCTGCTATCACCAAGAATATGGTGTTCTTATTTTGAACATCCCTTCCGAAGCTCTATTGGAAAACCACGTGAGTCCAATGTGGACGCAAGGATTAATATCAGGTACTTCGGAGAAAACAGGCCCCTACACGCTAGGCCCTCAATGGGAAATCATCCGTCCCTACGAAGTAACTTTGGAACAGGCTAGACAACAAGGAGTAACGATCGAACAACTAGCCCGACAAGAACCCTGGCTTTCAGAGCAGACAATCCCACTCATATAGATGATTAAGGAAGCCCCATGATCCACCCCAACTGCGCCCACCTCCTCACCCTCGACCGCCCCGCGGCGATCCCCGCCCTGGCCAGCAACGCGGTCCCGCGCGCCGTCGAGGTGCGCAGCCAGGTGGACCCGCAGCGGCCGCTGGCGCCGCAGGTGGCGGCGACGGTGGATACGGCAGGTTGGTCGGCGGGCCGACCACGGTGCTGAACCGCGTGGTCAGCCCAGCAGGTGCGCTTCCAGGAAATCGAGGAGATCGGTCAGGGAGCGAATCGTGGACGGTTCGACGCCGTTTGGGGTGTGGACGTGGTGGGGAAAGGTCGAGATATGGGGGTGGTGCGGTGCATGATCCCAGCCGGCGATGACATCATCGGTGGGAGTCAGATGAGGTCCGGATGTTGCAGATCGGCGAGGAGCTGTTTCTTCTCTGCCAGCACGCGATCCCAAAAGAACCAGTCGTTGTAGTTCTCGTGGGCCTGAAGAGAGTCCAGGGTCGGCAATACCTCGCGCTCGAACTGGGCTAACGACAGACCGTAGCGCACCTCAAAGTGCCGAATCTGGTCGGTCGCCGTGGCAATCTCGGCCTCAAGTTCGCGGCGGCGGGCGCTGACTGCCACATGGAGGCCCGCGCGGATAAGGGCTTCACGCTCATTGTCCGGCAAACGGGCCAGTGATTCGGGAATTTGAACAGTCAGTTCAACCATAACACTCACTCCCACAAGGGAGTATACCCTCCACAGAATAGGATGACAATCACCCATGATCCTTCTCAACTTCGCTCATCCGCTCAACGACGAACAGCTCGCCGCCGTCGCCGGGCTGGCCGGCACCGAGATCGCGCGGGTCATCGAGGTGCGTAGCCAGGTGGACCCGCAGCGGCCGCTGGCGCCGCAGGTGACGGCGATGGTGGACTCGGCCGGCCTGACCCCGGCCGAGTGGCAGTCGGCGGCGTTGTTGGTGAACCCACCCTCGCTCAACTACAGCACAGCGGTGCTCCTGGCCGAGCTGCACGGCCGCATAGGCTACTTCCCGGCCTGTCTGCGCCTGCGTCCGGTGGCGGGTGCGGTGCCACCCCGCTTCGAGGTGGCGGAGATCCTCGATTTGCAGGCGGTGCGGGACGAGGCGCGGCAGCAGCGGTAGCCGGGTGAGAGGAGTGCTGAGTGCTGAGTGAGCCCCTGAGGGGGCTGCCCTACCCCGCGGGGTACGCCCAAGCGAGAAGATCTCGCCGGGGACCGCCCCGCAGGGCGAAGCGAGAAGGCCTTGCCGGGGACCGCCCCGTAGAGCGAAGCGTCCACCTCGACGCGACGGGATGCCCCACAGGGCAGAATGCTGAACAGACTTCACGGTGCGACCAGCCCGCTCATCACTCATCACTCCACGCTCACCCCCCCCAGATTGGGGGGGGACCCAGGGGGGGGCCGCTCTGCGTGAGAACAGCCTGGTTCCCACGTGTGGCCTATCCTGTGAGCAACCGTTCCAGCAAGGAGCCGAACCATGCAACGCACGCCGCCGGGGCTGGGCCAACCGATGGAGGAGATCAAACGCACCGCGCGCATCCTCGAACTGGTGCAGATCATTGCCGTGGCGCCGCGCCGCTACCTGCGCCGTGACCTCGCGGCTCGCTTCGAGGTCAGCGAGCGGATGATTCAGAAGGACCTGGACGTGATTCGCCACGGCTTGAAGCTGCCCCTCTCGCATTCGCCCGAGGGGTATGCCTTCGATGAGGTCCCCCGGCTGCCGGGCTTGCAGTACAGCTTTTCCGAGGCGTTGGCGCTGCTGCTGGCCGTGCAGGCGGCGCGGCAGGTCTCCGGGATTGGGTCGGCGGAACTGGGCGCGGCGGTGGCCCGGCTGGAGGCGCTGTTTCCAGCAGAGTTCACGCCGCTTCTGCGCCAGTTGGTGAGCCAGCCTGTGGTGACCGCCGGACGCGAGCACCGCCAACGAATGCTGGTGCTCCTCAGCCAGGCGTTGGTTTTGGGGCGGAAGGTGCGCATGGTCTACGAGACGCGCTCGCGTGGCGGCGTCGCCAGCGAGCGGGTGGTGCGGCCTTACCACATCATGCCCTACGTGCGCTCGTGGCAAGTAATCGCCTACTGCGAGCGCCGCAAGACCATCTTGATGTTCAAGGTCGACCGGATTCGGGAGGCCACACTCCTCGAAGACCAGCCGTACAGCATCCCCGATGGGTTCGATCTGAGCGAATACATGGGGGCAACGTGGGGGCTGATGCGCGGTGAGGCCGGTGAGCCGGTTGACGTGGTGTTGCGGTTCGAGGGGGAGGCCGGTCACTGGGTGGCGGAGGAGGAGTGGCACCCGAGCCAGGCAGTTGAAGAGCAGGGAGATCACGTTCTCTTTCGGCTCCATATCGCCATCACCCCCGAGTTTGTCAGCTGGCTGTTGTACTACGGCGACCGGGTCGAGGTGATCGAACCGCCGAGCCTCCGGGAAGGCGTGGCAGCGGAGCACCGGCGGGCAGCCGAGAAGAATCGTCCAGACAGAGTGAAGGAGCAAAGGAGGTGAGCGAGAATGCTCGAGTACACCGGCCATCCCCTCGTTGACGTCGGCATCGCGACGATCACGGCCTTTGCCGGTAAGCGCGATCCGGCTCAGGTGAGCGAGGCTGACCTGGACGCGGTGGCCGACTACATCGCGCGCGAGTATGTGCGGCAGCCGCTCAAGTCGTTCTTGACCGTGGCCTTTCCCAATTCCGGGTTTACGCAACCGGCCTTCGAGAAGACGCCGGAGCGCCGCCGGGCCTATGCTCAGCGCGTGTTGCGTGGGTATCGCACCGATACGCCGACGCTCGAAGAGCGTTGCGTGTTCACGGGCGAACCGGCGGTGGCAGTTGCTTTTGGCGACAAGGACGAATTGCCGCTGGGGCGCGCCTTCCGGCAGCACATCCCTCTGCTGACGGGCGAGGGAGTCATCAATTTTCATCCCTACGGAGATGCGGGACTGCCTGTCTCCGGCAAAGCTTTGCTTGCGATTCAAGCCTTCCCGCTGGGCTGTGCCAAGTGCGGCGGCCGGCTGCTGGCGGTCCACTCCGACAATCCGGCGCTGACCCTGCATTTCGCCGCTGCGTTCTTGAATACGAACCGCCAGGCGGTGCAACTGGCTCAAGCCGCTGGCAGCACCAAGATGCCCGAGGTCCATCTCGGCTCCCGTACGCTCTTGATAACAACCTTGCTCGACGCGGCGGAAATGCAGCGCGAGGCGCGCGAAGAGGAGAAACTCTTCTCGCTGACCGCCTACCACTTGAGCAACAGTGGTCAGGGACCCGGGCTCGACATCTACCACCTGCCCCTGCAGATCATTGGCTTCCTGCGCGATATGCACCGTGCGGAGTACCGCCAGGCGTGGAACACCATTGTCGGCCGGGCCTGGGAGGTGGCACCGGTCAAGAAAGGGCGGAAAAGAGAAGCCGATGACCAACCTTTCCAGCCGCGTCGCAACTGGTTGTACGAGGATCTATTCAAGTTGCCGGACACTGCCCGCGTGTTTCTGCGCACCTACCTGCTGCGCGAGGCGTTTCGCTTCGCACGCGCCGATCAGGGGGACCCGCGTGGGACCTACTCGCTGAAGGACGAGGCCGAACTGGTCTCGTGGAAGGTCACCGAACGCTTTCTGAGGAGGATCATGAACATGGATAAGGAGCGCATCGCTCAGATCCGCACCCTGGGAGACCGTCTGGCCGAGTACGTCACCGGCCAGAACGACCGGCGGTTCTTCCGGGACTTTTTTGCCGAGCAGAACTACGGCAACTTCCGCACGGCGCTCATCAAGGCCAACCTGGCTCACGTCCGGCGCGGCAACTCACCGATCGTCACGCTTGATCCCTACATTGAGGTCTTTGAGGACGGCGACGAAGTGTCTCGCCCGGATTGGCGCCTGGCACGCGACCTGGTGCTGATCCGCATGGTCGAACGGCTCTACGAGCACGGTTGGTTGGGCCGGAACGCCGACGCCATCCCGGAATCCACGAGTGAGGATGACTCACAATCGCTGTGAAGTGTCATGATCACGTCCAATCGAACAGGAGGTTCTCTACCATGTCATTCGTCACCGGCTTGATGCTCATCGACGCCCCCGCGTCGGCCCTCAACAACCTGGGTAACATCCCTGGTGCTCGCACCGACAACACTGTCGGCGTGAAAGTCATCCGCGCCAAAGATGGCTTCTACCCTTACGTCTCGGCCCAGGCTTTCCGCTACTGGCTGCGGTCGACTCTGGAGGGTGGCGGCCTGGACTGGCAGGCGGCGCCCGTCTATCGTGAGGAGAAAGTCGCCTACACCGACGCAAACCCCATTTTGTGGTGGGACGACGACCTGTTGGGCTACATGCGCGCACCCTCCAAGAAGACCTCGGCCCAAGAAAAGCGCAAGGCCGACACATCACGGATTGACGAGACGCCGACGACCGACACGGTGACGCGCGTCTCGCCCTTCCGCGTGAGCACCCTGGTCTCGATTGCCCCCGCCACTCCCACCGAGGACTTCGGCACGATGTCGCGCCACGAGGGTGACCCGGTACCGCACGAGCACCAGTTCTACCGCACGACCCTGAGGGGCCTCTTTTCGCTCGACCTACACGCCTGTGGGACCTTCTCCTACCGCCAGAAAACTGGATACCGCAATCTGGACGACGTTCGCGTCCAGCTGGCTCGGGAGCGGGATCTGCACCACCTCGAGGGCGAAAAGTCGTACCGCCTGTCGCTGGCCGAGCGCGTGCAGCGCGTGAGCACTCTGTTTGAGGGTCTGGCCCGGCTGGAAGGCGGCGCCAAGCAGACGCTGCACTACACCGATGTTGCCCCTGCGCTGGTGATCCTGGCGGTGACAAGGGGTGGCAACCACATCTTCGGCCATGCCGTCGGGGCCACCGGGCGCGGGCTGCCGGAGGTGAAGATCGAGGCGCTGCACGAGGCACTGACCGTCTTCGCAGACCAGATCCTCTCGGATGTCTACGTCGGCTGGACGCGCGGCTACCTGGATGAGGAGCGGGCAACGTTCGAGCGCGCGCTGGCAGAGGGCGGCACGCTGGGCGACGTGGCGGCGCATATCACGCTGAGCCATCCCCGCGAGGCGTTTCAGTCCCTCGCGGCCGACCTGCAGAAGCGTGAGAATCAGGAATGGTTGGCGTAGAAGGTGCGACGCACCTCCGAGGTGCGTCGCACCTGCTCCCTCAAAGGAGAGATCGCTATGCGCGTCCTCAAGGTGGTGGCCGAGGGAGTGACAACTTCCTTTCGCTACCCGCACTTCATGCAACAGATTCACCCCACCTTCCCGATGCCGCCGCCCTCGACGATCTACGGGCACATCTGCAGTGCCCTGGGGGAGTGGTTCGACCCGACGGGCGTGCGCTTCGCCTACCACTTCACTCACCAGGGTGAGGTGACCGACAAAGAGCACATCATCGTGCTGGGTGCTGCAAGCGGCAAGTTGAAGGGTTCAGAGCACCCCAAAGTGTTGGAAGGCAATGTCAACCCGTTTGAGCGCCGCTTGCTCTTTCGGCCCCGGCTGACGCTCTACATCAACCGGCCGGAGTGGGCGCCGGCCTTCCGCAGCCCGCGCTACGCTGTGATCCTCGGGCGCTCGCAAGACCTGTTCACCTACACCCAGGTGAGCGTCGTCGAGCTGGAGCGGGCCGGGCGGGCCTATTTCGAGCACACGCTCGCACCGCACGAGATGGCGCTCCAGACGCTGCGCGGTGTGGCGGTGACGATGCCGCGCTTCCTGGACTACTCCCGCGGCCGCGAACCGGCCTGGGAGCGCTACGTGGTCATCACCGAGCGCGTCCATCTCCCCCAGGAGGACCTCCCCCGCTTCAGCCAGCTCTCCTACGGTCCCTACTGGGTCGACCCGACCACGCCTGAGGTGAAGGGGACGCACCTGGGACTGGCCTTCCTCAGTTTCACGGGAGAGGAGCAATGAGACCGTCATGCTGGCCCGCGTGGCTGGACGATATCTGGGCCAAGAGTGCGGCGAAGGGAGCCGGCGGCCGGCCGGAGACGCTGGCACAGCACACCTGGGAGGTGCTGGCTCGACTGGCGGATTTCATCCGGCTTCGGCCAGAGTTGCCGGGGGCGCTGGGGGTCCCGCGCCTCTGGCAGATCCTCTTTTGGGCCGCCTTCGTGCACGATTTCGGCAAGGCAGCCGGCGGCTTCCAGGCGCGGCTGCGTGGTGGCCCAAAGTGGCCGCACCGCCACGAGGTGCTCTCGCTGGCTTTCGTGGATTGGATCGCGCCCGGCCTGACCCCCGACGAGCAGGCCTGGGTGGTCGCCGCCATCGCCTCGCACCACAGGGATGCCGACGAGATCCAGCGCCTCTACCCCCGCCCGATGACCCCGACGACGACCAACTCGGCCCCCGTATAGCAGAGCTGGATGAGGCGACGCTTCGCGGCCTCTGGCGCTGGCTGGCGGAGTGTTCCCCGGCGTGGCTCAACGAGCTGGGCTTGAAAGCGGCCGGAGTTGCCACGGTTACGCTGCCCGACGAGGAGCGGGCGGTGGCGCGCGTGCAACAAGACGGCGCGGCGCGCATCTACTCCTGGTTGAAAGTCTACCGGCGCTTCGTGCGCTCCATCCAGGAACGTGACGACCGGGCGCTGGTGGTCGCGACATTGGCGCTGCGCGGCCACATCGTCAACGCCGACCACAGCGCCTCGGCCCACGCCGGGGCGCTGCCGCGCGCCACCTTCGAGGCGGACGCCATCCTTGCCAGCCGAGGTCTGAGTTGGTCGGAGTTGTTCCAGCACCAGATCGACGCGGCGACCACGGCCGGGTCGGCACTGCTGGTGGCCCCGACGGGTAGCGGTAAAACGGAGGCCGCTCTGCTTTGGGCCGCTGCTCAATCGTCGCGCAGTGGCGGGCTGCCACGTCTCTTCTACACCCTCCCCTATCAGGCCAGCATGAACGCGATGAAGCTGCGGTTGGAGGAGAGTTTTGGCCAGCCGCTCGTCGGCCTCCAACATGGGCGTGGCCTGCTCGCACTCTACCGCCTGCTGCTGGAGCGGGACTACGGTCCGGAAGAGGCAGCGCGAGAGGCGCACTGGATGCGCGATCTCGCCAGACTCAACTATCCACCCGTGCGCGTTTTCAGCCCCTACCAGATGCTCAAAGGGATGTACCGGCTGAAGGGCTACGAGGCACTGCTGAGTGACTACCACGGAGCAGCCTTCATCTTCGACGAGATTCACGCCTACGAGGTCGAGCGGCTGGCGCTGATCTTGAAGACGATCGAGTACCTGGCGCGGCACTTCGGTGCCCGCTTCCTGATCATGTCGGCGACGTTCCCGAGCCTGATCAAGGACTGGCTGCGCCAGGCGCTGGGACCGGCGGTGGAGATTTCGGCTACGGCGGATCTCTTTGAGAAATTTACCCGCCACAAACTGATCCTGCTCGACGGCGAGTTGCTCTCGGAAGAGGGTCTGGGACGAATTGAGGCCGATGCCAGAGCGGGCAAGTCGGTGCTGGTGGTCTGCAACCTGGTTGACCGCGCGCAGGCCGCGTACCACGCGCTTCGCGTGCGGCTCGGCAGGGACGGCGTTCCGGTCGTGCTCCTGCACGGTCGTTTCAACATGCGCGACCGCTCCGCCAAGGAGCGGCTGGTGCGCGAGGCCGCCGGGTTGACAAGCGCCGCGCGCCGCCCGATTGTCCTGGTGGCGACACAGGTCGTGGAAGTGAGCCTGGACATCGACCTCGATACGATCTACAGCGACCCGGCGCCCTTGGAGGCGCTGGTACAACGCTTCGGGCGCATCAACCGGCGGCGCCGGCAGGCCGGTCTGGCCCCGGTCTATGTTTACCGGCTGCCGGACGATGGTCAGAAGATCTACGACGCGGCGCTGGTTAGAGGCACGCTGGCGATTCTGGAACGCGAGGACGGAGCGCCGCTCGATGAGAGCGCCATCGGTGACTGGCTGGACGAGATTTACAGTGGCGAGGTGGCCGCGCGCTGGCGGGCGCTCTTCGAGCGGGCCGCCGCCGAGTTCGAGGCCATCTGTGTTCAGACAATGCAACCCTTCGCGGCGGCACCTCACCTGGAAGAGCTGTTTTACAGAGCCTTCGACGGTCTCGAGGTGTTGCCGGTGGAACTGGTGGACGAGTATCAGCGGCTGAGGGAAGAAGATCCGATCCGCGCTGGGGAACTGCTCGTCCCGATTCGGTGGGGACGCTACCACGCATTGGCAAACGCCGGGCTGGCGCTCCCGGCGGGGGACGGTTTGCCGGTGATCGTGCAGGCACCTTACGACGCCGAGATTGGACTGGACTTTACCCGCCCGGCGATGGATGAGGACGATGAAATCTGACCTCCAGCCCCCTTCTCCTCCCACATCGAGGAGAGAAGGGGGAGAGGCTTTGGTCCCGTCTGTTATGTCTTGAGGAGGCTCTCCCCGCGCCGGGGAGGGGCCGGGGAGGGGTTCTGAAAGGAGCACCGAATGCTCACGATGCATCACTTCGAATTCGAGGTCGAGGCCACGACAGCACTCGGCCTCTACCGCCACAGCGGGACGGCGCTGCGGGCGGCGCTCTTTGCGGCGCTCTCGCGCCATTTCTGCACCGCACCGACGGCGGCGGCCGCGGGCGACCTGCGCCACAAGGAGCAGTGTCCGGTCTGCTGGCTGCTGGCGCGGGAGGTGGTCGAGGACGAGCGGGGCAAGGATGTGCCCCGCCCACTGGCACTGCGACCGCCGCCACTGGGGGCGCCCACGGATCTCCGGCCGGGCGAGCGCTGGCGCTTCGGGCTGACGCTGGCCGGCGAGCAGACGGTCAACCTCTTCCCCTACCTGCTGCTGGCGGTGCAGGCAATGGGCGAGCAGGGGGTGGGCCGCCCGGTGGCCGGTGGGCGACGGGGTCGCTTCGCGCTGCGCCGGGTCTGGGCGATCAACCCGTTCACGGAGATGCGCCAGGTGCTGCTGGCGGAGGGCGAACAGGTGGTCGCCATGCCGGACCTGCCCGTGACGGCGGCCCAGGTCGAGGCGGCGGCGGAGCGGCTGGTGACCCAGGTGGCCGCGCGCGGTGGACAGCTCACGCTGCGCTTCCTGACGCCGATGCGGTTGATCGAGCGGGGCGCGCTCGTCCACACTGCGCGCTTCGCGCCGCTCTTTCAGCGCGTGTTGGAGCGGATCGAGCAACTCGGGCGGCTCTATGGCTCCCACGTGGCGTTGGCGGAAGAGGAGCGGGCGCGCTTGCTGGCCGCCGCGGGCCGGGTGCTGATGCTGGAAGAGCGGACCCACTGGGCGGATGTCAAGAGCCCCTCCGGCCGGAAGCCACAGCCAACGCCGATCGGCGGGTTCGTGGGCGAGGCGACCTATCGCAGCGACCAGTGGCGCTCGCTGCTACCCTGGCTGCTGTGGGGGCAACTGGCCCAGGCCGGCAAGAATACGACCAAGGGGAATGGGTGGTATCGGGTTGAAGGTTGGTAGATGGAAGGTTGAAGGTGGAAGGTTGGTAGAGAGGCTCTGGCGGGGGTCTGGGCGGGTTGAAGGTGGAAGGTTGAAGGTGGGCAGGTTGAAGGTTGGTAGAGAGGCTCTGGCGGGGGTCTGGGCAGGTTGAAGGTTGGTAGGGACGCCCTGGGGGGTGTCTGGACAGGGTGCGGGTTGGCTGATTCGATAACAGCAGGGAGGGGCTGATGGGGATTATCCGCCATCTCATCGTCGAGGAGTACGGCGCCTTTGTGGGCAAGAAGCAGGGGCGCGTGGTGGTGACCTGCGACGGGAAAACGCAGCAGCAGGCGCCGATTATGCATCTGGAGGCGATTCTGATCACCGGGAAGGGGGTCAGCATCTCGGCGGATGTGCTGGCGGCGTGCTGCGAGGCCGGGATCCCGGTTCACTTTATGAATGCGTTTGGCAAGCCTTATGGGACAGTCTACTCTGCCGGACTGGTCGGCACCGTCCGCACCCGGCGGGCCCAACTGGCCGCGTACGACGATGGGCGGGCGCTCGCCGTCGCGCGGGCACTGGGGCAGGCGAAGCTCCAGAACCAGGCCGGGTTGCTGCGCTACGCGGCGAAGTACCGGCAGGAGAACGCGCCCGAGGTCTACGCCGTGGTGCGGGACGCCATGACCGAGGTGTTAGTCCAGGCCGATGAAGTCGCGCGGATCGCGCCTGAGGCCGCGCACGTGGAGCAGTTGCGGAATCTCCTGCTGGCGGTCGAGGGGCGGGGCGCCCAGCACTACTGGCGGGGGTTTGGTGCGCTCCTGCCGCCCGAGCTCACGTGGCCGGGGCGGCTCGGGCAGGGCGCCCGCGATCCCGTCAACAGTGCGCTCAACTACGGCTACGGCGTGTTGTACAGTCAGATCGAGCGTGCCATCATCCTGGCCGGGCTGGACCCCTATGCCGGCTACGTCCACGCCGACCGGCCGGGGAAGCCCAGCCTGGTCCTCGACCTGGTCGAGCCATTTCGCCAGCCGGCGGTGGACCGATCGGTGCTCAACTTCATCAACAAGGGTGGCGCCATCGAGCAGGATGAGAAAGGTTGGTTGGCGGAGAGTTGTCGCCGGGCGCTGGCCGAGCGGGTTCTCGACCGGCTGGAGCGACCGACGGAGTGGGACGGGAAGCAGTACAAGCTTCGCCATGTCATCCAGACGCAGGCGCGCGACCTGGCCAGTTTCCTGCGCGGCGACCGGCCCGATTTCGAGGCGTTCGTGGCGCGCTGGTGAGGGGCAGTTGAAAGTTGAAGGTTGAAGGTTGGACATTGCCACGGCGTTGTCTGGCGCGGAGTAACATCCTATGTGGCGAGTCGAGGCACTCACTCCTTGAAGGGTGGGCCATGCGCGGGCGTTGTCTGACACGGCTCGGCGCGGGCCGAGTATCGAGCGAACCTGCAACCTGCAACCTGCCAACCTGCAACCCCTGGAGGGCACCGTGATGACATTGGTCGTCTACGACATTCCCGATGATGGCGCCCGCGTGAAGGTGGCCGATGCCTGCTTGGACTACGGTCTGGATCGCATCCAGTACAGTGCCTTTGCCGGCGAGTTGAGCCGCAACCACCAGGAAGCGCTGATGGTCCGGATTCGCCAGCGGCTGGGGAAGAAGGTGGCGCGGGTGCAACTCTTCCCGATCTGCGAGCGCGACTGGGAGCATCGCATCGAGATCGAGAGGAAGGAGTGAGCGATGTTCACGGTTACGGACGTCAAGCAGTATTTCTACTGTCCCCGGGTACCGTTCTACGCGTACTGTCTCTCGGATGTGCGACCGAAGACGGACAAGATGGAGGCGGGCCGTGCCGCTCACGAGGTTGAGGCCTTGCGCGAGCATCGTCGCTCGCTGCAGCCGTACGATGTGAAGGCCGCCGAGCGCCAGTTTGACGTCGCGCTGGCGAGTGAGGCGCTGGGACTGAGCGGGCAGATTGACCTGGTCCTGCTCGACCCCGACGGGGAGAGCGGCGCTGCCTGGCCGGTTGACTTCAAGTTTACCCCGCGGAAGGGACCTCACTTCGAGCTCCAGCTTGTCGCCTACGCGCTGCTTCTGGAAGAGTGCTGGCAGCGACGGGTGGACCGGGGCTTCCTCTACCTGATCCCGCTGCGCCTCGCCGAGCCCGTTCGGATCACGACGGCGGCCAAACGGCGCGTCAGAGCGGCCCTGGCGCAAATGCAGCAGATGATAGTTGAAGAACGCCTGCCGGCCCCGCCCAAAACGCGCGCCAAATGCCTGGATTGTGAGTTTCGGCGCTTCTGCAACGACGTATGAGGGCTTTTGGGGCCGCGCAAATGCCCCGGTCTTTTGGCGCATCCGTCGATTTGCGCGGGAGGGCGTTTTGAGGCATTCTAGGGGGCGGCCCACGGCCACTCACCGACCCACCAGGATTCGTTCTAACGGCCCGGGCGCCTGCAACGAGACCCAAAATGATGTCGCCGCCCCGGCAAACGCCGGGGGGTTGCAACGTAACGACCCGAATTGAGGGTACTGAAACGCAAAAACGGTCGTGCCGTCGCGCGCCAGGGTCACGCGTTGCAACGTAACGACCCGAATTGAGGGTACTGAAACAACTTAAATAATACTCGCCGCGCGGTGTTTTCTATCGGGTTGCAACGTAACGACCCGAATTGAGGGTACTGAAACACCAACGATTGGCGCGCATATAATATTGCGCGTATTTGTTGCAACGTAACGACCCGAATTGAGGGTACTGAAACATGAACAGATTGACCTGGCCTGAGGTCGTCGCCCTCGTTGCAACGTAACGACCCGAATTGAGGGTACTGAAACTACTGGATCAGGTGCGCGAGGTAGACCACAACTGAGGTTGCAACGTAACGACCCGAATTGAGGGTACTGAAACTTTCAAAATCACCAAGCGCCACGGGGTGGCACTCGCGTTGCAACGTAACGACCCGAATTGAGGGTACTGAAACCAGCGCGCCATCCGCGACGAGTTGACCCGCTCACTGTTGCAACGTAACGACCCGAATTGAGGGTACTGAAACGTGAGACAATGCTCGACGCCGCCGAGAGCGTGCTGTGTTGCAACGTAACGACCCGAATTGAGGGTACTGAAACGGTAGCTCGCGCCCGCCCGCGCCATCGCAATCGCGCGTTGCAACGTAACGACCCGAATTGAGGGTACTGAAACTTTCTCCCGGCAATAGCTGCCGTCGCCCATTTTGGCGTTGCAACGTAACGACCCGAATTGAGGGTACTGAAACATAGATCGTTTCGGTGCCCCAGGCGAGCCGGACGGGGTTGCAACGTAACGACCCGAATTGAGGGTACTGAAACCCTCTCCCTCCGCGGCCCGGTTCAGCCCGACGCGAAGGGTTGCAACGTAACGACCCGAATTGAGGGTACTGAAACTTTAGGGGTGAGAAACAGTGAGAAACGAGAAATGGGGTTGCAACGTAACGACCCGAATTGAGGGTACTGAAACGCGAGATCTGCGGGACCGGGCTTTCCGCTACCGTATGGGTTGCAACGTAACGACCCGAATTGAGGGTACTGAAACCGTAAGGAGACCCCCGTGAATATGATGCTTGGGTTGCAACGTAACGACCCGAATTGAGGGTACTGAAACGTAGACGGCGTGACGCGGAGAGCGTACGTCTCGCTGTTGCAACGTAACGACCCGAATTGAGGGTACTGAAACCGCAGTTCGAGCACGACACGCTGACGGTGCGGGCGCGTTGCAACGTAACGACCCGAATTGAGGGTACTGAAACGCTCGAGCCATCCCTCACGCCAGAACGTGATGGCGTGGTTGCAACGTAACGACCCGAATTGAGGGTACTGAAACCCAGGACTATGGTCCTACTCGTTAATGAACAGATTTGTTGCAACGTAACGACCCGAATTGAGGGTACTGAAACCTCGGGGCTGACCCGCCAGGGTGGGCTCGTCTACGAGTTGCAACGTAACGACCCGAATTGAGGGTACTGAAACGCGTGAAGAGCGGCGCCTGGGACGCAACCGGTGTCGCCGGTTGCAACGTAACGACCCGAATTGAGGGTACTGAAACCAATGGGATCGAGCGTGGCGAGCGCCACCATCTCCTCGTTGCAACGTAACGACCCGAATTGAGGGTACTGAAACGGGCCTCCCGGTCGGTGAAGTAGCCGGCGTCCGTTCGTTGCAACGTAACGACCCGAATTGAGGGTACTGAAACCCCCTCCACGGCCGGTGGGGGGACGACCTCGGTTCGTGTTGCAACGTAACGACCCGAATTGAGGGTACTGAAACATCTAGCGGCGATCGGTGGCGAGTGGCGGCTGTTCCAGTTGCAACGTAACGACCCGAATTGAGGGTACTGAAACGCGCGCGGCGCATGGCAGCGCTCGCACAGCCCACAGGTTGCAACGTAACGACCCGAATTGAGGGTACTGAAACACACAGACCATCACCAGCCTCACCGCCCGCCGCCACGTTGCAACGTAACGACCCGAATTGAGGGTACTGAAACCGTTGCCCTGGCGCGCGATGGGTTGGCCGGCCGTGAGTTGCAACGTAACGACCCGAATTGAGGGTACTGAAACTGGCCACTGTAGAGATCGAGCGCCAGGCCGCCGTGGTTGCAACGTAACGACCCGAATTGAGGGTACTGAAACGTACTGATCAAGTCGCTGATCAAGTCGCTCATCGAGGTTGCAACGTAACGACCCGAATTGAGGGTACTGAAACACTCGCGGCATGGGGTCCAGGGGATAGGCCGCGAAGGTTGCAACGTAACGACCCGAATTGAGGGTACTGAAACCGGCCGCCGTCGGCTCGAATCAGACCGTATCGCTGGGTTGCAACGTAACGACCCGAATTGAGGGTACTGAAACTCCAGGACCGTTCCCGTGACGCGGTTGACCGTGATAGTTGCAACGTAACGACCCGAATTGAGGGTACTGAAACGGCGGACGACGAGGCGGGCAAGGGCTTGCATCTGATGTTGCAACGTAACGACCCGAATTGAGGGTACTGAAACACACCCAATTCCGCCCCGAACGGCCTCACCTGGGACGTTGCAACGTAACGACCCGAATTGAGGGTACTGAAACGCGCCCAGACGCCCGTTCCCAATGCGCTCATCGTGGGTTGCAACGTAACGACCCGAATTGAGGGTACTGAAACAGCGTCGCTTCCAACAAGCGGTTTTGGCTCTTACTGTTGCAACGTAACGACCCGAATTGAGGGTACTGAAACGATTTTGGACGTAGGCCACGCTGATGTTGGTCAGGAGTTGCAACGTAACGACCCGAATTGAGGGTACTGAAACTCCATCGACGCCCACGCCGACGGGGCAGCCTTCGGCTAGGTTGCAACGTAACGACCCGAATTGAGGGTACTGAAACCTTTTCGGCCCGGTGGCGCATGCCCTCGTGCTCGCCGGTTGCAACGTAACGACCCGAATTGAGGGTACTGAAACGTCGGGTGCGATCGGCGCCAGGACCTCCAGGCCCTCGTTGCAACGTAACGACCCGAATTGAGGGTACTGAAACGCCGATGGCGTGAGCAAGCCGGGGGTCGGCGCCACGGTTGCAACGTAACGACCCGAATTGAGGGTACTGAAACATGCCGGCAAGACCTACCGGGTCACCGCCTACGCCTGGTTGCAACGTAACGACCCGAATTGAGGGTACTGAAACGCAGGTTAGCAACTCGCTCAGTCTCGGACCCTTCCAGTTGCAACGTAACGACCCGAATTGAGGGTACTGAAACGGCTTCGAGCCACCCTCTGGCCCGGCCAATGGTCAGGTTGCAACGTAACGACCCGAATTGAGGGTACTGAAACTCCACTTTCGGGCCACGAGCCGCAAGGCCAACCCGGGTTGCAACGTAACGACCCGAATTGAGGGTACTGAAACGCCAGAAGGCGCCCGTCGTCCAGGTGAAGGTGGTTAGTTGCAACGTAACGACCCGAATTGAGGGTACTGAAACGAGACAGTCCGGATCATGGCGTAGGTCTCGGGTGCGGTTGCAACGTAACGACCCGAATTGAGGGTACTGAAACTCCCACTGCCGCTGTGCCTGCCAGTTGGCATAGGCTGGTTGCAACGTAACGACCCGAATTGAGGGTACTGAAACGTTATCCAGCGTGGAAGGTGCTATTCCGATGCGTTGGTTGCAACGTAACGACCCGAATTGAGGGTACTGAAACCCAGGGGGTCGGCCGGGTCCGGGTCCTCCCATGGTTGCAACGTAACGACCCGAATTGAGGGTACTGAAACACCTGGTTCCCCACGGTCGGCTCCAGGCCTGCGAGCGTTGCAACGTAACGACCCGAATTGAGGGTACTGAAACCTCTGTCCACAGGTCGAGCGCTGGCAGGGCACCAGGGTTGCAACGTAACGACCCGAATTGAGGGTACTGAAACCTCGTAGCCAGGCGGGCAGCGCACTGAGCCGCTGGCGTTGCAACGTAACGACCCGAATTGAGGGTACTGAAACCTCTGCGGTCTTCGAGTACTCGGCGCGGACGATAGCGTTGCAACGTAACGACCCGAATTGAGGGTACTGAAACGGGCGAGGCTCCGGCTGTCCAGAGCGGCGAGCTGGTGTTGCAACGTAACGACCCGAATTGAGGGTACTGAAACGAACGTCTCCATCGCGATGGGTGGGTCGGCCCGCCCGGTTGCAACGTAACGACCCGAATTGAGGGTACTGAAACTCGGGAAGCGCCAGCTCTTCCACTCCCGCCCATCCTGGTTGCAACGTAACGACCCGAATTGAGGGTACTGAAACGTGATAGAACGCGGTGGCGACGTCTCCCTGATAGACGTTGCAACGTAACGACCCGAATTGAGGGTACTGAAACGCGCAAGGCAGACGACAGGAGTATCTTTTTCGTTGCGTTGCAACGTAACGACCCGAATTGAGGGTACTGAAACGCGCCAGGCTATCGATAATCTCTTTCTTGGTGGCGTGGTTGCAACGTAACGACCCGAATTGAGGGTACTGAAACTGATACGTCCAGCCATATTTGCGAAAAGCAAACACGCAGTTGCAACGTAACGACCCGAATTGAGGGTACTGAAACGTGTGGCGGCCGCCGGCCTGGTAGTTGACCGGAGCGGTTGCAACGTAACGACCCGAATTGAGGGTACTGAAACATTTGACCTGCACGAGCCCCTCGCCCAGGAACGCGAGTTGCAACGTAACGACCCGAATTGAGGGTACTGAAACCCGAGAAAGACTTTGAGATCCATGTCGGTCGTGCCGGTTGCAACGTAACGACCCGAATTGAGGGTACTGAAACCTCACTGGAGAGAGGGGCTCTTTTTGCGTTGGGGAGTTGCAACGTAACGACCCGAATTGAGGGTACTGAAACATAAAGTCGTCGAACGACCTCACGGGATAACCGCACGTTGCAACGTAACGACCCGAATTGAGGGTACTGAAACCTGGGGACGCCCAGCGACACGCCCGGCAGCTGCCGGGTTGCAACGTAACGACCCGAATTGAGGGTACTGAAACACGCGACGGTATAGCCGCGAGCCTCAAGCCATTGCGTTGCAACGTAACGACCCGAATTGAGGGTACTGAAACACGTCACCATCGAGGTCATCGACATCAAAACCGCTGAGGTTGCAACGTAACGACCCGAATTGAGGGTACTGAAACCTATGACACTATGACACTATGACACTTCTCTCGCGCGTTGCAACGTAACGACCCGAATTGAGGGTACTGAAACTTTTTGGAGGAGGTCGAGCGGGGCGGGGCAGGCGGGTTGCAACGTAACGACCCGAATTGAGGGTACTGAAACATGTCCGCAAAGACCCGCGAGGGCGATTTCACCTTGGTTGCAACGTAACGACCCGAATTGAGGGTACTGAAACGCCCAAACGACCATCGCTCGAGTGGCTGCGGCGGCGGGGTTGCAACGTAACGACCCGAATTGAGGGTACTGAAACTTTCAGGTGTCGAGCGTCGGCTCCTGCTGGATGTTTCGTTGCAACGTAACGACCCGAATTGAGGGTACTGAAACGTCGAGGAGAACAATGTGGTCGATCTAGCGGCGAGGTTGCAACGTAACGACCCGAATTGAGGGTACTGAAACCGCTTGACGGCGGCTGCTATCAGACCGGCACTGAAGTTGCAACGTAACGACCCGAATTGAGGGTACTGAAACGGATGCCCTGCGCGGCATCAGTATCAGCGGGATCAGGTTGCAACGTAACGACCCGAATTGAGGGTACTGAAACCAGCCTCGACTCCGGGCGAACCATCGGGCGCACGAAGGTTGCAACGTAACGACCCGAATTGAGGGTACTGAAACGTCAGGTCGGCGCCCGCCAGGGTGGCGCCCTCGAAGGTTGCAACGTAACGACCCGAATTGAGGGTACTGAAACCACTGGCGGCGACGCCAGACGGGGCGGCTTTTCTGGGTTGCAACGTAACGACCCGAATTGAGGGTACTGAAACGGTAGAGCGCATCGTCTCTACCCGCCGCGTCCTCCGTTGCAACGTAACGACCCGAATTGAGGGTACTGAAACTCCAGGTCGGCGGACGCCAGGTTGGCGTGCGCCAGGGTTGCAACGTAACGACCCGAATTGAGGGTACTGAAACTCGATGCCGGTGTCGTGGCGAATGATCTGGATCCGCGTTGCAACGTAACGACCCGAATTGAGGGTACTGAAACATCAACGTGTTCTACGTCGGGCCGGAGGGCGGCCGCGTTGCAACGTAACGACCCGAATTGAGGGTACTGAAACCGGCTGAGGCCAGCTTGCGCCGCAGGGCCTCGGAGAGGTTGCAACGTAACGACCCGAATTGAGGGTACTGAAACGAATCCGCAGATGACGACGGCGGAGGTGGCGGCGCTGGTTGCAACGTAACGACCCGAATTGAGGGTACTGAAACACCCACTGCGTCTCGATGGCCGCCACGGCGATCTGGTTGCAACGTAACGACCCGAATTGAGGGTACTGAAACGTATCGATAGCTTCGTTAAGCTGGAGGGCGGCCAGGGTTGCAACGTAACGACCCGAATTGAGGGTACTGAAACTCAATCGAGTCGACGAATTCGCCGGAAATAATCATCGTTGCAACGTAACGACCCGAATTGAGGGTACTGAAACTCAAATCGATGCCGCCCGCCGGGTCCGGGTCGTCTGTTGCAACGTAACGACCCGAATTGAGGGTACTGAAACGAATTGCGGGTGGAGTACCATCGCGTCGCCGTGGATGTTGCAACGTAACGACCCGAATTGAGGGTACTGAAACCCAGCAATCCCGAGGCACACAGCACCGCGTGAGCGTTGCAACGTAACGACCCGAATTGAGGGTACTGAAACTCAGTCTCCCTTCTGCGCCTTCCGGCGCTGATACGCCGTTGCAACGTAACGACCCGAATTGAGGGTACTGAAACCTATTCGGTTCATCGTCCAGTTCTCGGACGACGGTGGGTTGCAACGTAACGACCCGAATTGAGGGTACTGAAACGTCATCGTCTCCCTCCCCGCGGCCGGCTCGTGATAGGTTGCAACGTAACGACCCGAATTGAGGGTACTGAAACTCGGGATTCAGGGTAGGCATATTGCCTCCTTTTTGAAGTTGCAACGTAACGACCCGAATTGAGGGTACTGAAACGATAGCTGGTGAACGCCCCGGCGATGGCCTCGGTGTTGCAACGTAACGACCCGAATTGAGGGTACTGAAACCGCGATGGTGCCAGAGGAGCCAGTGCGCGTCTGGCGTTGCAACGTAACGACCCGAATTGAGGGTACTGAAACTCGATACCGCAAATGGCGTAGATGTCCTCAACGTCGTTGCAACGTAACGACCCGAATTGAGGGTACTGAAACCGTCCACCTGCGGGGCGGTTCGCTCCTGTGCCCAGGTTGCAACGTAACGACCCGAATTGAGGGTACTGAAACTGATCCGGGCGAGCTGCCGGGCGTTCTCGTCCTCTTGTTGCAACGTAACGACCCGAATTGAGGGTACTGAAACGCCTCCAGTTCGACGCCTGGGGCAATACGTATGCCAGGTTGCAACGTAACGACCCGAATTGAGCATCTTCCAAACACGTCAAATGCTACGGAGCGAGGCAGGGGGCAAGGGCCGCGGCGCGCGGGTGAAAAAAGCGGCGCGGCTCTGCTTGTTGGATGAGCTGTCCGCGGGGGCGGAAGCGACTGCGGGCACGAGGCCCCGGCCGGGCGACCCGTCCTCCTAATGGATGACATTAGCGACGTCGAGCGTCCTCATCTACCGCGACTTGCAGGTGGCACGGGCGGGGCTCGCCTCCGGCTCAAAGTGCGACGTCAGCCGTCCAGGGGAACTGGCGAATTCACGAGCAACGCCTCGTGGCCCGAAAGGCGGAACACCGGCGGACAGAGTGGTCGCCGCCCGGGGCGGGCCGGAACGGTGGGGAGGGATGGCACCGGACGAGGCCAAGGTTAGCGATAGTGCTCCGGATCGAAGGGCACCTGGTCGCTCAGCAAGCGAAAACAGAGCCGATTGGCCTTGTGAGCGACGTGAATGGTGGCGCCGACGGTGCGGAGGCCGCGGGCCTTGGCACGCTCGAAGGCGCGCTGGATGGGTGGGCAGTGGCGGGCGGTGTGCTGGCCGATCAGGAAGAGGGTATCGCGCAGGGTGGGCGAGCCCTTCTTGCTGATATGGCCGATGAGGCAGCGGTCGCCGCTGCGGCGCTCGTCGGGGCCGAAGCCGGCGAAGTCCCAGACCTCCTCGGCGGTGGTGAAACGCTGGTGGTGGCCGAGACCGGCCAGATAGCGGGCCGCCAGGAAGGGACTGAGGCCGGGGATGGTCACCAGGACGGCGGCGGGGCTGGTGGGGACGAGCGTCTCGGCCTGCTGTTGGAGGTCGGCCAGGCGCGCTTCGAGCTGGCGGTAGCGGGCGAAGTCGGCCTGCAGGGTGGCGGCGAGGACCTCGGCGACCTCCTCAGGGGCAGGAGGGCCGCCTGGATGATGGCCTGGAGCGTGGCGGCCGTCTTGGGACCGCCGCGCCCGACGTGCTTGCGGAAGAAGGCGATGAGCTCTTCCTGAGAGCGCGTCAGCCACTCGTAGGGGTTGGGGGCCTGCGCGATCAGGGCGCGCAGGGTTTGGCGTTCCAGCGGGTGGGAGAGCAGCAGCGGCACGGGGGCCTTCAGGTCAGGGTGCCTGCGGCGGAAGCGCGCGACGTTGACCAACAGCCCCGGCCAGAGGCGGTCGAGCAGGCGCAGGAGGTGGACGGCCAGGCGCCGCTGCTCGTGCTGGGTCTGGCGAAAGGCGCTCACCCAGACCTTGAGGCGCAATTCATCGCCACTCGGCAGGAAGGCGCGCTGCCCCTGGCCGTCCCGGAGGCAGTGGGCGATGGCCTCAAGGTCCAGCGGGTCGCTCTTGCGGTGGCGTCCGTTGAGCAAGCCCACCCGTCGTTGCTTGACGGCCATGGGGTTCACGAAGCGGTAGTCCACCCGCGGGCCGAAGTCGGCCGCGATCTGATAGGCCCAGCGTTCGTGGTAGATGCCGGTCGGCTCGTGGCCCACCACCACGCCTTCGTAGCGTCCGCTCCCCAGCTGCCGCTCCACCCACTGCTTGAACGTCTCGTAGCCCGCACGCGTCGTGGCTACCTTCCGCGCCGCGCTCACCACGGCCAACGGCTCCCCGGCGTACCCCGCGTACAGGTTCACGTTCTTGCCGATGTCGATTGGCACGTACAACGTTTTCGTAGTATACTGGCTTGGCATGAGTAGTCTCCTTTCGACTCTTTCTTGGACACGCTGTACTGCTTCAGTATAGCACCCGCCTTGGCGGGCAGATGTCGCACACACGCTTTGGGCGCTCCACTCCCCGAGTGGATGACGTCGCTTCGTCGGGGAGGCTACTCATGTTTATATTAGGGTACTGAAACACCAGAGCCGTACCATCCGTCTGCCGGTCCACATGGTTGCAACGTAACGACCCGAATTGAGGGTACTGAAACCCGGGTCCTGGGGCAGCGTGCGCTGGTCCCCGGGAGTTGCAACGTAACGACCCGAATTGAGGGTACTGAAACTTTACAGAAAAGAGCGGGACCTCCCGCTGTTGTTCCAGGTTGCAACGTAACGACCCGAATTGAGGGTACTGAAACTTAGTATACACGTACTAAAAAAATAATACGTTTTGTCGTTGCAACGTAACGACCCGAATTGAGGGTACTGAAACGTCCGCACGCGAACGGTCGCGATGAAACTCATTCAAGTTGCAACGTAACGACCCGAATTGAGGGTACTGAAACCTGTAAGACGCTGCACAAGCAACGTCTTTGCGTCGTTGCAACGTAACGACCCGAATTGAGGGTACTGAAACATCTTGATCTTATTATTGAAGGTATTAACGCATTAGGTTGCAACGTAACGACCCGAATTGAGGGTACTGAAACCCCCGCTGGCCGCCGTTGCGCTAGTCACCGCAGTCGGTTGCAACGTAACGACCCGAATTGAGGGTACTGAAACCCAGCATCTGCTGCACGGCCGCGTCGCCCGTCTGGTTGCAACGTAACGACCCGAATTGAGGGTACTGAAACTTGGGGGATGTGTAGGCGGGGTGGTGATTGTCGGTGGTTGCAACGTAACGACCCGAATTGAGGGTACTGAAACCGATGAACTCGTTCCTGGCCCGTTCAACGCCCGGCTTGGTTGCAACGTAACGACCCGAATTGAGGGTACTGAAACGGATGGGCCGGGCGACGTCGATGCACCGGAGGATCCGTTGCAACGTAACGACCCGAATTGAGGGTACTGAAACGGCGCCAGGCGAGCCTGAGCAGCTTCACGGGGGCGCGTTGCAACGTAACGACCCGAATTGAGGGTACTGAAACCATCGAGTCGGGCCGTATCGACGGCCGGGCGCGCGAGTTGCAACGTAACGACCCGAATTGAGGGTACTGAAACACGCTGCGAGCGGTCTCGACGTCCATACTGCGCAGGGTTGCAACGTAACGACCCGAATTGAGGGTACTGAAACAGCTGGTTGACCAGCTACTAGGAGGGAACTAATGGACGTTGCAACGTAACGACCCGAATTGAGGGTACTGAAACCAGGAGCTGGAAAAGCTCATCACCTTGTCTGTCGAAGTTGCAACGTAACGACCCGAATTGAGGGTACTGAAACCCCACCGCTGGTGGTGCGCCCTACGTCAAGAAGTATGCGTTGCAACGTAACGACCCGAATTGAGGGTACTGAAACACCAGAGCTTAGGGGCGACCGTCACGCTGCACTTTCGTTGCAACGTAACGACCCGAATTGAGGGTACTGAAACGTACCACCGGGCAGCCTGCCTGCAGCGCCGTATCCTTGTTGCAACGTAACGACCCGAATTGAGGGTACTGAAACTCTTTCGACATCGATTCGATGTCCATCTTCCCACTGTTGCAACGTAACGACCCGAATTGAGGGTACTGAAACGTCCGCCTTCTGCTGGACCAGCAGGAAGACCCGCGGGTTGCAACGTAACGACCCGAATTGAGGGTACTGAAACAGATTCAGGTACGCCATGCTGGCCGGGAGGTCCGCCAGGTTGCAACGTAACGACCCGAATTGAGGGTACTGAAACCGGCCACCGTGCGGTTGTGCGTGAATCCGGCCGTGGGGTTGCAACGTAACGACCCGAATTGAGGGTACTGAAACAGCCGTAGCCGGGGAGATCACTGTTGTCGCCATTCAGGTTGCAACGTAACGACCCGAATTGAGGGTACTGAAACGCGATTCTGATTCCCTGACCCGAAGCAATTTCCTTGGTTGCAACGTAACGACCCGAATTGAGGGTACTGAAACGATTCAATAAACATGCCATGGGCGGCCGCGACCATGTTGCAACGTAACGACCCGAATTGAGGGTACTGAAACGTCCAGGGGTCGAGCGCGATCTTGTCGATCTGGACCCGTTGCAACGTAACGACCCGAATTGAGGGTACTGAAACGCCCACGCCAAATCTATCTGGTCCGCTGCCTTCAACGGTTGCAACGTAACGACCCGAATTGAGGGTACTGAAACGGTCCGGCGTACTCCGGCAACGGGGGACGCTTCGAACCGTTGCAACGTAACGACCCGAATTGAGGGTACTGAAACCTGCACTTGCCCGCACCAAGTCCTATTTGGCGACGGCTGGTTGCAACGTAACGACCCGAATTGAGGGTACTGAAACAACGCAGGTCGCGACCATCGCGAGCGCACCGGTGGAGGCGTTGCAACGTAACGACCCGAATTGAGGGTACTGAAACCCGATGATGGCGTCGAACTCGGCAGTACGCTGGGGGTTGCAACGTAACGACCCGAATTGAGGGTACTGAAACTTCGACCCGCCGAGCGCCACGAGGGGTGGGCTTATGGTTGCAACGTAACGACCCGAATTGAGGGTACTGAAACCCCGGTTTGAAGCCGGGAGGCGGAGTTGACGGATGAGTTGCAACGTAACGACCCGAATTGAGGGTACTGAAACCGCAATTTCCAGTTGGCTACGGTGCATCGTCTGCTCGTTGCAACGTAACGACCCGAATTGAGGGTACTGAAACGTGAGAATGTAGTGCGCCACATCCTGTAGCGCTCTCGTTGCAACGTAACGACCCGAATTGAGGGTACTGAAACTTCCTCGTCAGACCACGGGCAGTACGACCATCTAGGTTGCAACGTAACGACCCGAATTGAGGGTACTGAAACAGTCACCGTCGTTGTTAGAGAAGAGAGGTTCGGCATTGTTGCAACGTAACGACCCGAATTGAGGGTACTGAAACCCGGAACAGATCTTCCTGGCGGTCCTGATGATCGCTTAGTTGCAACGTAACGACCCGAATTGAGGGTACTGAAACACTGCCAGAATTACATAACGCCGAGGACGACCTGGCGTTGCAACGTAACGACCCGAATTGAGGGTACTGAAACGAAAGCGGAAAACATAGAGAAGCGCCCCTGTGCTACACGTTGCAACGTAACGACCCGAATTGAGGGTACTGAAACATCTCCATGTAGACGACGTAGATGTCGGCCCGCAGTGTTGCAACGTAACGACCCGAATTGAGGGTACTGAAACCGCCTGGCGCCAGGCTGCCTGATTGCCCTGGGCGTAGGTTGCAACGTAACGACCCGAATTGTGGGTACTGAAACTTGGGCGATAGATATCCAATCACATCGTTTGTGATGTTGCAACGTAACGACCCGAATTGAGGGTACTGAAACACAAAGACCGCTTCAATGTCGAGGACTTGCCGGAGGTTGCAACGTAACGACCCGAATTGAGGGTACTGAAACTCACAAGGTGAGTATCTGTGCTATGAATGCTGCGCCGTGTTGCAACGTAACGACCCGAATTGAGGGTACTGAAACGCTGGTACGCTGGGTGCTCGCAGCACCAGGTGCCGCGGTTGCAACGTAACGACCCGAATTGAGGGTACTGAAACACCTCCGCCCCGCTCATCGCGAGCGGAGCAGAAGCGTTGCAACGTAACGACCCGAATTGAGGGTACTGAAACCTGTCGGCCAGGACAGGCTCCGGCCATCCGAGCGCGGTTGCAACGTAACGACCCGAATTGAGGGTACTGAAACGTGTGGCGTGGGCGCGCCGCCTGAGAGCGTGATCGAGTTGCAACGTAACGACCCGAATTGAGGGTACTGAAACCGCAAACGGCTCTATCGCGCGGACGAACTGCACATGGTTGCAACGTAACGACCCGAATTGAGGGTACTGAAACAAATCGAGGAGATCGATTTCGCGGGCGATGACGTGGAGGTTGCAACGTAACGACCCGAATTGAGGGTACTGAAACGCAAGCGAGCATCCAGATCCAGATGCTCGCGGGCCGTTGCAACGTAACGACCCGAATTGAGGGTACTGAAACGGAGAAAGTGCATCAGGCCATCGACGTGCAGTTCGGGTTGCAACGTAACGACCCGAATTGAGGGTACTGAAACTCGGTGCGGACGGCCTCCCACAGGCGCGTTGAGTAGGCGTTGCAACGTAACGACCCGAATTGAGGGTACTGAAACCTACCACGGCCCGATGAAGCCGTCGGCCAAGCGGCGTTGCAACGTAACGACCCGAATTGAGGGTACTGAAACCTGACGTGCGCGCCCTCGCCGACCTGCCCTGGGTGGTTGCAACGTAACGACCCGAATTGAGGGTACTGAAACCCGCTGGGCGGTAGAACGGCCGCGGTGCGATGCGCGTTGCAACGTAACGACCCGAATTGAGGGTACTGAAACGAAAATCCATCAACATCCGGGTCGCCAGGGCTCGCAGGTTGCAACGTAACGACCCGAATTGAGGGTACTGAAACTACTGCCGGTTGCGGTAGCGCTCGCGCGTCGTCCTGGTTGCAACGTAACGACCCGAATTGAGGGTACTGAAACGTCACGGCCGATGCGGCCAAGGTCCCCTACCAGGCAGTTGCAACGTAACGACCCGAATTGAGGGTACTGAAACGCGGAGCGGGCCGATCCGCTCGACGCGATGATCGGCGTTGCAACGTAACGACCCGAATTGAGGGTACTGAAACGGCGGATCTCCTGAACGTCAGCGTTGATCATGGGGGTTGCAACGTAACGACCCGAATTGAGGGTACTGAAACCCGAGCAAATGGACGACGTGATTCAGACGTTCGAGGTTGCAACGTAACGACCCGAATTGAGGGTACTGAAACCCCAGCCAGGCCAGTAGCATGTCGGCAACCTCCGAGCCGTTGCAACGTAACGACCCGAATTGAGGGTACTGAAACGCCGACGCTCCTTACGGCTCTGCCAGGTCCGGTCGAGTTGCAACGTAACGACCCGAATTGAGGGTACTGAAACGTGGCGGCGACTATACCGCTGGGGTGCGAATGGCCGCGTTGCAACGTAACGACCCGAATTGAGGGTACTGAAACTACCTTCAGGTACGGGTTTCGGTGATCGGCGACCCAGGTTGCAACGTAACGACCCGAATTGAGGGTACTGAAACACCTACGTGGATACGGTGCTGGGCTATCGCGGCGGCGTTGCAACGTAACGACCCGAATTGAGGGTACTGAAACATCCACTTGACCCGGCGGCTCTCGTAGAGGTCTGGAGTTGCAACGTAACGACCCGAATTGAGGGTACTGAAACGAAGTCGCCGACGGCCTGGCGCATCTGGGTGAAAGCGTTGCAACGTAACGACCCGAATTGAGGGTACTGAAACGCCGGGAGCTTCCAGACCTCAACATCATCATCGAAGTTGCAACGTAACGACCCGAATTGAGGGTACTGAAACCCCCAGGCGAGACCACAGGGTTTTGAGCCCCTGCTCGTTGCAACGTAACGACCCGAATTGAGGGTACTGAAACGTTTGTGCACGTTCTGGGAACACACGCGACGCTCGAGTTGCAACGTAACGACCCGAATTGAGGGTACTGAAACGACTGGCCGTGACCGTGGCCGTGGTCGCCAGGTTGAGTTGCAACGTAACGACCCGAATTGAGGGTACTGAAACGCTCAACCGCGGCCTGCCGGCGCTTCGGGAGTGGGCGTTGCAACGTAACGACCCGAATTGAGGGTACTGAAACTCTTCGTCGACCACGGACATCGCGACCAGTTTGGCGTTGCAACGTAACGACCCGAATTGAGGGTACTGAAACTGCATTTGCCATAAACTCGGCAATGCCGGCATTTTGTTGCAACGTAACGACCCGAATTGAGGGTACTGAAACTGTCGTAATCGGGGTGCCCGGACGGGTGGCGCTCCAGGTTGCAACGTAACGACCCGAATTGAGGGTACTGAAACGCAGATCGCGGCTCATTGGCGTTCCTCCGCAATGGCGTTGCAACGTAACGACCCGAATTGAGGGTACTGAAACCAAAACTTACATTGACTCAGGGCAGTGTTCGCGCGCGTTGCAACGTAACGACCCGAATTGAGGGTACTGAAACACATCTACAGCGTGGGGCTTGCGGCCGCGTTCGATGGTTGCAACGTAACGACCCGAATTGAGGGTACTGAAACACAACCGGTGCCTGATCGCGACTCCACTTTTTGAGGTTGCAACGTAACGACCCGAATTGAGGGTACTGAAACTCATTTCGGGCACGACGCTGCGAGTGTACTACAACGGGTTGCAACGTAACGACCCGAATTGAGGGTACTGAAACCTCGCGGTGGTCCAGGTGGCGGTCACGCTGTTTGTGGTTGCAACGTAACGACCCGAATTGAGGGTACTGAAACAATCACTCTGATTCTGGGCATCCAGGCGCGCGACGGTTGCAACGTAACGACCCGAATTGAGGGTACTGAAACCGATGCAGGATCTGAGCGAGGAGGACCGCAACCGGGTTGCAACGTAACGACCCGAATTGAGGGTACTGAAACGTGACTTTTCGATCTGCGATATTCATGTGGGTATCCGTTGCAACGTAACGACCCGAATTGAGGGTACTGAAACCGCCCGGCGGCGTCGGCTGCCTGCCAGGCGTACTGGTTGCAACGTAACGACCCGAATTGAGGGTACTGAAACGCGTGACCGTCAAGGCAGAACTTGCGAGTGATAGACGTTGCAACGTAACGACCCGAATTGAGGGTACTGAAACAACGTCAACGGCCAAGGGGATCAACGTTTCGTCTGTGTTGCAACGTAACGACCCGAATTGAGGGTACTGAAACATTCCGGCCCAGCGAGCGCAGGCCATCCGGGCGTGGGTTGCAACGTAACGACCCGAATTGAGGGTACTGAAACCCATCGTCAACATCCTCCTGCGTTACGTAACGCACGGTTGCAACGTAACGACCCGAATTGAGGGTACTGAAACCGTTGAACAGTCCGAGTAGCATCTGCGAGCGGAGCGGGTTGCAACGTAACGACCCGAATTGAGGGTACTGAAACTGGGGTTCGGGCCGGGCGTGGGCGGCGACGCGAGCGCGTTGCAACGTAACGACCCGAATTGAGGGTACTGAAACGCCAAGGCGGCTGTCACCACATAGTGACCGCTCAAGTTGCAACGTAACGACCCGAATTGAGGGTACTGAAACGTTTTCGTGTAAACTGGTCGCGGCTGATCATCGGGTGTTGCAACGTAACGACCCGAATTGAGGGTACTGAAACCCGCACTTCCGAAACCAAAGGAACAAGGTTCGCGTCTGCGTTGCAACGTAACGACCCGAATTGAGGGTACTGAAACTGTTCTCGGGGGGAAGCGTGGTGGTGGGAATAACACGGTTGCAACGTAACGACCCGAATTGAGGGTACTGAAACGTTAATGTGAATCAGTACATTACTGAACTCTCAGTGTTGCAACGTAACGACCCGAATTGAGGGTACTGAAACGCCCCAAGGATACACGTCTGTCTGGCAGACGTGTTGGCCAGGTTGCAACGTAACGACCCGAATTGAGGGTACTGAAACGTAGAGAAACATAGCAGGTATCCGTTTTTTCTGTACGTTGCAACGTAACGACCCGAATTGAGGGTACTGAAACATATGCTCGAAGTGTATTGTTATTTACTTCCAGCGGTTGCAACGTAACGACCCGAATTGAGGGTACTGAAACAAAGAATGATTGAGCCTTGTAACCCGTAGCGGTCACGTTGCAACGTAACGACCCGAATTGAGGGTACTGAAACAAAGAATGATTGAGCCTTGTAACCCGTAGCGGTCACGTTGCAACGTAACGACCCGAATTGAGGGTACTGAAACGTCCGGGAAGTACTACACTCCCT
Organism: Ardenticatenaceae bacterium; assembly: GCA_027493995.1. Classification (GTDB taxonomy): domain Bacteria; phylum Chloroflexota; class Anaerolineae; order Ardenticatenales; family Ardenticatenaceae; genus DOUV01. Next base: position 5,961,975 of record JAOSJS010000001.1, read on the forward strand.
GGTCCAACAGCAAGTTGCAACGTAACGACCCGAATTGAGGGTACTGAAACAGTTGATCGCGATGATCGACATCGAGCGGGCGGGGTGTTGCAACGTAACGACCCGAATTGAGGGTACTGAAACGTCAAGGTCGTGGCGCCGTACGATGAAGATTTTATCGTTGCAACGTAACGACCCGAATTGAGGGTACTGAAACTCCGACGACGCCGGAGCCAGTCTCACAGCCTACATTGTTGCAACGTAACGACCCGAATTGAGGGTACTGAAACTAGTGGTTGCAAAGAGTACGGCAACCGCTAGCAAGGTTGCAACGTAACGACCCGAATTGAGGGTACTGAAACTACTGCAGGCGCGGCGACTTCGCTACTCCGCAGGCAGTTGCAACGTAACGACCCGAATTGAGGGTACTGAAACTCCAGGCCCGACGTTCCTCCGAAAGCCATCTCGGAGTTGCAACGTAACGACCCGAATTGAGGGTACTGAAACTCCGGGACTGGGCCATCCGGCTGCGGCCGGGCGAGGTTGCAACGTAACGGCCCGAATTGAGAGGCTGGAACCAATTGTCAGGCGGGTGGGACGAGATAATCGAAGGCGATAGAGGCGAAACGGCTGAAAACGTGTGAGCGGTGGGCGGCGAGCGGCCAGCGGGGCGGCTGAGCGCGCAGCCAGGTGGCGGCCGGAAGGCAGACGAAGGCGCCGGGAGCGGTCGCCGGAGCGGGTTGCGGCAGACGAGCGGGGCGGGTGAGGCGAGCGGCAGGCAGGGAGCAACGACCCGCGGCGCGAGACGCGTCCGGGCGGGAGGCCGGCTGGTGCTGGAAGGGGAAGGCCCCGCGGGGGAGCTGGACCGACGGGACCGCGCGCCAGACCCCCACCCACCCCGAGAAGCCAGCGCGGTCAGAAGCGGTCAACCCCGAAGCGGGGCCGGCTCAGGCGCCCGTGGAGTGCCGCGCCTCCTGGTCGCGGCGGGCCCGAAGGCGGAAGAGTTCGCCGAGGTTGAGCAGGACGTAGATCAGGGTGTTAGTGTTGGTGATCGAGGCCTGATTGCGCAGCTTGGGGCGCTCGATGCCAAGGGTCTTGGCCTGGGAGTTGAGGCGCTCGTCGGCGGTGCGTTGATTATAAATCGCCTTGTACTGGGCGCTCTCGCGGTCGAGGGTGTAGCGCAAGCGGGCGCCGGCGCTGGTGCCCATGGTGGTGATGCAGCCCCCTTTGGCGAAGTGGGGATCGGCCAGCGGGCAGGGCGCTCCTGTGGGCTGGGGCGTGAGCAGCGGGCAGCCGAAGCGGCCTTTGGTCTGCTCGTGGCGCGAGGTAGTGCGGTCCTGGAAGGTGAAGAGCAGCGGCATGCCCAGGCCGGCGGCGCAACAGGGATACCCCTCGGCGTCGAAGGTGCGTGGGGCCTGGCCGCCCTTGTCGACCCGCGGGACCGCGGCGAAGCCCCCGACCTGGGCGAACTCATCCTGGACGTACCAGGCGTCGTAGGCGGCATCGAAGGCGCTGTAGGGAGGATGGAAGCCCAGGCGGTGGGTGGCCTCGGCCAGCCACTGCTCGAAGGAGCTGATGTCGCTCCGGTTGAAGGGTTTGGTCTGCTCGGAGAGGACGACCTCACACCAGTTGCCGACGCGGGTGGTGAGGAGGCCCGAGGCATAGCCCCAGAGGATGTCCTCGCCGATCTGGAGCGACCCGGCCGGCGTGGGCTCGCGGGCGGGGGTGGCGGGGGCCTCGTCGGCCTCGTCAGGGCCGGGGTTGCGCTTCTTCTTGATGCCGACCTTGCAGTCGGGGTCGCCCGCGGGCTGGCGGGCACTGTCGAAGCGCTGGCCCTTCTTGAGGTACGCCTTTGGGTTGTTCTCGCGCACCCAGGCCAGAATGGCCTTGGTGTCGCCACAGACGACTTGGCCGAACTGCGCGCGCAGCTCTTCCGGGAGGGCGTCGCGCACGAGGGGGATGGGGGCGTCCAGCAGGAACTGGCAAGCCTCGTTGTCCAACTCGCGCAGCACGCGACTGAACGGCTTGCGGCTGGGCAGGCTGCGCGCGACATCGAAGCCCCACGCGGTGGTTGGGTCGGCCACGAGCGGGAAGCCCAGGACCCAGACCAGCGCGGGGTGCTCGACCAGATAGGTCCGCAGGGCGCCCATCGAGGGTTTCTGTTCGTGGAGCTTGACCAGGAAGGCCGCCACATAGGGGCCGCGCGGCGCGGGGGGTGTGCCCGGCCAGGGGCCGCCCGCCGGCCGCCGCGGCCGGGTCGGGAACTGCTCCCAGGGCAACTCGCCCAGGAGCCGCAGGTCCTTGCGCGCCACCGCGTCCTCGGCGATTCGCGCCGGCAGCGTTTCGACTGACGCCGCCAGCAGGTTCAGCGCCGGGCGTTCGAGGGGCACGCGGGTCGTGGCCGGCGTGGCGGGGACCTCCCGCCGCCCCAGACGCAGGGCCGTCGTCAGCCGTTTGAGGGGGTGGGCCACTTCGGCTATCATACCACCCAGGTCTCCTTTCTGGAGGGTGGTGGTCTGGCAACTTCATCCTACCGGAAATGGAGACCTGTTGCTTGACGCGGCCGGCGCCACCTGGCGCAATGGCACGCCTTCGGGATCGGGTGCCGTCCGGCGCGCCCCTCCCGGCGCCCGTTCGCCATCCTGTGCCGCCAGGTGGCACCCCTCTTCTGTCAGGTGCCGCCGCGCCCACCTCGGCGGCGCCTGTCTCTGGATCGCGCGCCGCTCAGTGGCACACATCTTATGTTGTGTCCAGCCCTCGAATTGAGGGTACTGAAACGGGAGTAAATCGAGGGCGATCATTTCAAACGCTCCTGGTTGCAATGTAACGACCCGAATTGAGGGTACTGAAACTTCCATCACGAGACCGCTCTCGCGAACCGCCGCATTAGTTGCAATGTAACGACCCGAATTGAGGGTACTGAAACACCGGCTGCCCGTACTCCCGAAACTCAAGCCCAGCGTTGCAATGTAACGACCCGAATTGAGGGTACTGAAACTGCAGGACGTTGGCAAGCGCGAGGAAAAGCTTATCGGTTGCAATGTAACGACCCGAATTGAGGGTACTGAAACCACCAGCGAAGAGACCCAGCAGAACCTCTTTCGCGCGTTGCAATGTAACGACCCGAATTGAGGGTACTGAAACTCGTGCTCGCCCCAGGTGTGCGCGTCGAACGGCCCGGTTGCAATGTAACGACCCGAATTGAGGGTACTGAGAGCGTATTTGGAAAATGATTTGCAGAAATGAACAAGAGGCGATAGGCAATAATTGGGCGCAAATCTACTAGGTGTGTCGGACACATCGTGAGAAGTTGTGTCGAAAGCTCAAGGCGACTGGATGGTGGACGGTAGTGAGGATGGGTGATCGTGCAAAGCTGGTGGAGATGGGCGCAGAGATTGGGGGGTGATGGCCCGTGGTGGCGCCCAGGAATAAATTCCCGGGCTCACAGCTCAAGTCGGCGCAAGGCGACTGGATGGTGGACGGTGGGGAAGCGGGGTGAGGGTTATGTGGAGTGGGTGTGGAACATGAGGTGACAGGACGACATGATGCCCAAACGGTGGAATAGATCCCATGCGGGCGCAACCGCTGCCGGCGCCTCAGCGAAGATGATGAGCGTCATGGGTGGAATAGGGCAGCGATGATCTCTATTCCTCCATTCATTTGATGCGTCAGTTGCTCCCAATGCGAATATGCCGATTCCGTACAAAGATAGGCAGCTTCCCGAATCAATGGGCCTCGCTCTGAACCAGGCAGCCGAAGTGTGTGAATATTTTCCAAACACGCTCTTAGTGGTTCCCATAGTTGAAGATGCGAATTTCAAGAGATGATACAGGAGTCAAGGCGGTGTAGCGGCCCAACGGTCAAGCGCACTCGCGCGGGGCAATTGAAGGCAACGTCCGTCTTCCCCTCGAACCTCGTTTGGAGTCTCTGTCCCCGCGTCGGGTGCAGCGGGTGTTAGCCGGCCCCGCCCCATGCAAGACCAGCCTTCCATCACTTGCACACAACTTGGGTTGCGGCTAGCCATGCTAGAGTAGGTCATGCCAAGTCAAACAGCGTTCGCAAACGCTTGTCAACCTCATCCTGCATCCTCGGTGACAATTGGCCCAATTCTCGCCGAATTAGAGCCGTCGTAGCCGTCATCAAGCGATGAACCTGGAGCGTGGATGAGACGCGTAATCCTGTTGCCGAAAAGTCGCTGCCACTGGCGTCGAGTACGAGGTCAGTCGTCAATGGCGTGGCTGGAACGCGACTGGTGATGAAGGCCAGAATCACATGACGATACAGCCCGATGGGATCAGTAAGACAAACGGCTGGGCGAACTTTGCTGCTAGAGAGATCATCAAAGGGAAAGGGGACGAGCACGACCTTATACTTCGTCATGGAACGGCTTCCCGTCCGCCAACGAGTAGATGTCTTCTTCGGGGTCACTGAGGAAAGCAAAAGCCGGATTGTGGGCCGCCGCCTCCAACCACTCGGTTTCGTCCCACTCGTCGATGAGCGAGTACAAGACGATTACGCGCACACGCCTTGGGCCAGGAATAGGCAGGATATCATCCAGGTGAAGTTGATGATGCTCGTCAACTGTCCCAGTCATTTCAATGGCAGTCATCGTGGCTTCCATTGTTCTTACCTCTCTCCATCGAACCTGCAACCGTATCCGCTGCTCATCTATCACTATACTCTCCTATGCCTTTGACTGCAAGTCGATGTGGTGCCGGGGTGCATCCACGATCTGTAAGTGAGATCGCGAGGGGGTGGTGGTAAGCTCCAAGGCACCGGTCGATCAGCCAGGGAGGGGGATGCTGGAGAGCTTGTCACGACTGGGGATGGAGTTGGGGCCGTATGTCCAGCAGGTGACGGCTGAGTTGCTGCTGCGGGTGGTCCAGCCTGGTAGTCTCAGCGAGATGGAGCGCGGGATTCGGGAGGCGATGCTCAAACTGGGGCACTTGTTGCTGACCAGTTGACTGGCCCTGCAAAACGAGCGCTCCCCGGCGGAGCGCATCGCCGGCGAGTGTGGGCCGCGTGCGCGCTCCCAGGCCAGGCGGGAAGGGGTCCTCGATACGATCGTGGGGCGAGGGGGTGGATCGGCGGGCTTACTCTCGCTGCGTGAGAAGTTTTGTCGAAGGCTTAAGGCGACTGGATGGTGGACGGTGGTGAGGATGGGTGATCGTGCAAAGCTGGTGGAGATGGGCGCAGAGATTGGGGGGTGATGGCCGGTAGCGCCCAGGAATAAATTCCCGGGCTCACAGCTCAAGTCGGCGCAAGCCGACTGGATGGTGGGCGGTGGGGAAGCGGGGTGGGGTTATGTGGAGTGGGTGTGGAACATGAGGTGACAGGACGACATGATGCCCAAACGGTGGAATAGATCCCAGGCGGGCGCAACCGCTGCCGGCGCCTCAGCGAAGATGATGAGCGTCATGGGTGGAATAGGGCAGCGATGATCTCTATTCCTCCATTCATTTGATGCGTCAGTTGCTCCCAATGCGAATATGCCGATTCCGTACAAAGATAGGCAGCTTCCCGAATCAATGGGCCTCGCTCTGAACCAGGCAGCCGAAGTGTATGAATATTTTCCAAACACGCTCTGAAACTGAGCGACAAGCTCAGCGAGGCGTTGAAGGTTTTGCGTTGCAACGTAACGACCCGAATGAGAGGCTGGAACCAATTGTCGGGCGGGTGGGACGAGATAATCGAAGGCGATAGAGGCGAAACGACTGAAAACGCGTGAGGGGCGGGAGGCGGCCGGGGAGCGGGGTGGCCGAACGTGGTGCGCGATGACGGCCGGGACAGAGCCGAAGGCGCCGGGTGCGGGAGCGGGTTCCGGCTGCAGAGCGGGGCGGGTGCGGCGAGCGGCAAGCAGGAGGCACCGACCCGAGGCGCGGGGCGCGTCAGGCGGGGAGGCCGGCTGGTGCTGGAAGCGGAAGGCCCCGCGAGGGAACTGGACCGGCGGGACCGCGCCAGACCACCAATCACCCCAGGAAGCCAGCGCGGTCAGAAGCTGTCAAGCCCGCAGCGGGGCCGGCTCAGGCGCCCGTGGCGCGCCGCGCCTCCTGGTCGCGGCGGGCCCAAATGCGGAAGAGTTCGCCGAGGTTGAGCAGGACGGAGATCAGGGTGTTGGTGGTGGTGATCGAGGCCTGGTTGCGCAGCTTGGGGCGCTCGATGCCAAGCGTCTTGGCCTGGGAGTTGAGGCGCTCGTCGGCGGTGCGCTGATTATAAATCGCCTTGTACTGGGCGCTTTCGCGGTCGAGGGGGTAGCGCAGGCGGGCGCCGGCACTGGTGCCCATGGTGGTGGTGCAGCCGCCCTTGATGAAGTGGGGATCGGCCAGCGGGCAGGGCGCCCCCGTGGGCTGGGGCGTGAGCAGCGGGCAGCCGAAGCGCCCTTTGGTCTGCTCGTGGCGCGAGGTGGTGCGGTCCTGGAAGGTGAAGCGCAGCGGCGTGCCCCGGCCGGCCGCGCAGCGGGGACACCCCTCGGCGTCGAAGGTGTGTGGGGGCTGCCCGCTCTTGTCGACCCGCGGGACCGCGGCGAAGCCCCCGATCTGGGCGAACTCATCCTGGACGTACCAGGCGTCGTAGGCGGCATCGAAGGCGCCGTAGGGAGGATGGAAGCCCAGGCGGCGGGTGGCCTCATCCAGCCACTGCTCGAAGGAGCTGATGTCGCTCGCGTTGAAGGGTTGGGTCTGCTCGGAGAGGACGACCTCACACCAGTTGCCGACGCGGGTGGTGAGGAGGCCCGAGGCATAGCCCCAGAGGATGTCCTCGCCGATCTGGAGCGAGCCGGCCGGCGTGGGCTCGCGGGCGGGGGTGGCGGGGGCCTCGTCAGGGCCGGGGTTGCGCTTCTTCTTGATGCCGACTTTGCAGTCGGGGTCGCCCGCGGGCTGGCGGGCACGGTCGAAGCGCTGGCCCGGCTTGAGGTACGCCTTGTGTCAAATGCCGCACGTCAATGTACCAGCGATGTGCGGCCAGAGTGTACCGGAGTAATGGCACACCGCCTGCGCAGCCGTTCAGGTGTGTGAAGAGCGGGTCACCTCCTGTTATTGCGCCCCAAGTGCTGACCATGGTACACTGGCGACTGCCTGCGCGGAGGATAGGGCCACGCTGGCGAGCGACCCGAGCGCCGACGCAGGGAACGGTGTGGCTGGGCAGAGTCGCTGGCTCTGCCCAGTGCCTGTTGGCGGGCGCCACACTGTTCCCAAAGCGATAAACGCTGCGGCCCGGTCAACGAGCGCGCTCACCCGTGCGGCGAGGCTCTGACCGCTGGCCCCTGGTCTTCTCGCTGGCGGCCGTGAGCGCGGTAGCTGGTGCCGGTGATCACCAGCACTTCGGCATTGTGGCCGAGACGGTCCAGCCCGGCGGAGGCCAGGAGTGGGTCCAGGAAGACGTCGGGCCATTCGGACGGGGCTCGATTGCTGGTTAAGACGATGCTGCCGTGCTCGTAGCGGCCGTCAATCACGTCGTACAGATCCGCCGGCGCCGGTGGCTGGAGCGGCTTGAGGCCAAAGTCGTCCAGGACGAGCAGATCAGGTCGCAGGTAGGTGTGGAGCCGCCGTTCCAGGGTGCCGTCGGCTCGCCCGCCGTTGATGTGCTGCAGCATCTTGTGGGTCGGCGTGAAGAGGGCGTCAAACCCCTGCCGGCAGGCGGCGTGCACCAAGGCGTGGGCGAGATGAGTCTTGCCAGTCCCCGTCGGCCCGCAGAGCAGCACGTTGCGCTTCTGGCGGATGAAGTCACAGCTGGCCAGGTGCAGCACCTGCTGCCGGTTGATGGTCGGGTTGAAGCTGAAGTCGAAGGTCTCCAGGGTCCTGGTGCTGTTAACCGCCGCCCGGCGGAGGCGCAGGGCTAACTGTTTCTGCGCCCGGCGTTCCACCTCGTCGTCCAAGAGACGGGACAAGAACTCGATGTACGACCACTGACCGTCCACGGCTTGGCGATGGCGCGCCTCGAGGGTCTGCAGGATGCCGGAAAGGCGCAGCTTGGTCAGGTAGGGCGTCAACTGGTGCTGCTGTTCCATGCCACACCTCCGAACAGATGGCCCAGCAACTCCACCGCCGTGCGGGCAAAGGTGCGGGGGGGGGGGTGCCGGGGCGGGGCCGGTTCGGCACCCTCCAGACCGTTCACCAGGATCCGCTTGACCGTGGCGTACGTGGGTTCGGCGAACTGCCACGCGCGTGCACAGGCCGCCTCCAGGCGTGCATCGCCGTAGCGTTCGCGCAAGCGCAGCAACCGGCCAGCGGTGTGTAAGCGGTCAACGGCCGGATCATCCAACAAGGTGGTGATCACCTGGCTGGTGGCGGGGCCGATATCGGCCGCCGCCGACCGGCAGCCCTCCCGGCTGACCACAAGCCGGGCACCTTGTCGGGCGGCAGGTGATCGAGATGGGTCAGGCGTTCACCCGGCCGGCGAGCGCGGTCGTGGGCGGCGACGGGGTCATACGCCAGGGTGTAGATGGTGACGAATTGGGCGCCGCCACGCACCCGCAGCCGAGTGCCCTTAGGGAAGTGGCAGGGCACCGAGTAGTAGGCGTTGTCGAAGGTGATATGGCCATCGGCCGCCACCGACCCTTCTTTCCAGATGGCCAGGTCGTACGGCGCCTGGGGCAGCGGCTTGAGGTGCGCCTGCTCGGTCTCCTGAAAGCGCACCAGCGGCTGTTCGCGGGTCGGGCCGTGGAGGCGCAGCCCGGCGGTGGTGTGGCACCCCGTCCGCACCGCCTGGTTGGCGTGGGTGATGGGGTCGGCTCGCGGCCGGCCAGGAAGTTGCGCTTCACGTAATGGACGCCGCCCTGCTCGACCTTGCCCTTGTGCTCCGGCCGGCCCGGCTGGCACGGGGCGATCAGGAAGCCGTCGTGTTCGGCGCACTCCCGGTAGGCCTGTTGCACCAGGGGATCGTCGCAGCAGGCCCGGACAATCGCCGCTTTCAGGTTGTCCACCACGATCCGTGCCGGCACACCCCCGAACCACTCGAAGGCATGGCGGTGCAGGAGCAGCCACGTCGCCAGCTTTTGGTCAAAGACGAACTCGACGTACTCATGGCGGCTCCAGGAGAGGGTCATGACGAAGGCCCACGCCCGGCGCACCTGGCCGGTCTCCGGGTCGATCAGCAGGCCGGCAGACCCAAAGTCCACCTGGGCCTCTTCGCCGGGCTGGCACTCGACGCGCACCACGATGTCGGCGTGGGATGGTGCCAGCCCGTTCACGAATCGCCGGACCGACGAATAGCTGCCCTGGTAGCCCCGTTCCTTCAGCCGTTGCAGGATGGCGGTCATTTCGACCCCTTCTTTGTGTAACTGGCTGACCATCGCCCGGTACGGCTCGACCGATGAGACGTTCTGTGGGGGCGGCGTCTCCGGCAAGGTCCGTCGCACCAGTCGCTCCAGCTCCCCCGCTGGCAGGGGGGCCTCAAGAGCCCCTGCGCTGCGGCCCAGGTGCGGTAGTGTTTCACGGTCTGGCGATGCACGCCGGTCGCCCGCTGGACCGCCCGGTCGCTGGCGTTGGCACGCAGGTACAAGAGCAATTCACGGATGTCCATGGTTGTCTTCCTCCTGCTTGGCATAGTCCCTCCCGGTCATTCGTTGGTCTTACCGGGAAGAATACACGATCGGCAGGAGTTGCGCCCTCCACCTGGTACACTTTGGGTGAACATCCCTGGTACAGTTTGGGCGGCAATGCCTGGTACACTTTGAGTGAACATCCCTGGTACATTATCGCCCGATCAGTGACACCTTGGGGTTTTTCTCGCGCACCCAGGCCAGAATGGCCTGGGTATCGCCGCAGACGACCTGGCCGAACTGCTCGCGGAGGTGGTCGGGCAGGGCGGCGCGCACGAGGGGGATGGGGGCGTCCAGCAGGAACTGGCAGGCCTGGTTGTCCAACTCGCGCCGGACGCGGCTGAACGGCTTGCGGCTGGGCAGGCTGCGCGCGACGTCGAAGCCCCACGCGGCGGTCGGGTCGGCCACCAGCGGGAAGCCCAGGACCCAGACGAGCGCGGGGTGCTCGACCAGATAGGTCCGCAGGGCGCCCATCGAGAGTTTCTGTTCGGAGAGCTTGACCAGGAAGGCCGCCACATAGGGTCCGCGCGGCGCGGGGGGCGTGCCCGGCCAGGGGCCGCCCGCCGGCCGCCGCGCCGGCCGGGTCGGGAACTGGTCCCAGGGCAACTCGCCCAGCACGCGCAGGTCCTTGCGCGCCACCGCGTCCTCGGCGATTCGCGCCGGCGGCGTTTCGACCGACGCGCCAACACATTCAGCGCCGGGCGTTCGAGGGGCACGCGGGTCGTGTCGGGCGTGGCGGGGACCTCCCGCCGCCCCAGACGCAGGGCTGTGGTCAGCCGTTTGAAGGGGTGGGCACCTTCGGCTATCATACCACCCAGGTCTCCTTTCCGGGGGGTGGTAGTGTGGCAGCTTCATCCGACCCGAATTGGAGACCTATTGCTTGACGCGACTCGGCTGCCACACTGGCACGCATTCGGGATCGTGTGCCGTCCGGCGCCACCCGCCCGACGCCCGTTCGCCATCCTGTGCCGCCAGGTGGCACCCCTCTTCTGTCAGGTGCCGCCACGTCGGCGGCGACGGCACCTGTCGCTGGATCGCGGGCCACCGGGTGGCACATATTTTATGTTGTGTCCAGCCCTCCACACTTGCTCTTACCCCAAGTCTGCTTCGAACCCGCGATCTCCAGGGTATTGACATGTATGGTATACTTCGAACGCTGGATACTTAACTCTTGCCCTTCATGTTTGCTCTCTTCGAGCTTCGCTGTAAACCCATCGTGCCAACCCACACTGGTCGTTGATCTTGCCGTAGACGGCGAATTTTTAGCTGATACGCGGTATAGGCGACTCTACCTCGCCCTATCCTAAACGGGTATGTCGAGTTTTCCGAGGATAACGTGGCACACGGCCACGCTCTTGAGCGCCATGAAAGCCCGCTCGGGGGCATAATGGTTGGGTCCGGCGGGAAGCGAACCTGCTGCACACGCCGAGCATCGTCTGCGTGGCGCAGGCCGCTTTCCTTCCTGGCGATATCGGCGTAGCGTTTCTGAGTAGGTCAGCCATGCGAAACAGACTCCCTGCTATCGAGCATCTCGTGCCGGATGCCTCCCAGGTTCCGGACGTGCGGGTCATGCTCGGCTTCCTTGGCAAGAGTACCCGGAAGGGGCACTGGCGACTCTACCTCACGCTCATCCTGAATGAGTACGTCGAGTTTGCCGAGGACGATGTGGTGCGCAGCCGCTCGCTCGGGCGGGAGGAGAGTGCCTTAGGTGGCGCGGTGGTCTGGGTCCGGCGGGAAGCGAACCTGCTGCACACCCGCAGTGTCTCGCGCGAGGCGCAGGCCGATTTCCTCCGCGGTGATATCGCAGCCGGGTTTCTACGCAGATCAGCCATGCAGAGGATATCCCCTGCGGCAAGGGGCATCACGCCCTGGTTGAAGGCTGCCTGTTTGACCGGAGGACAGTTCGACACCCTTTGTGCGGCCTGTACGGCCGTACCGACCGCCTTGGTGCTGCCGGAAATCCGCCGCGCGCTCGGGCTGGAACCCTAACAGTGTAGCTGGGGACGCTGAAAAGGAAGGTCAACGATGGAAAGGCGACCAGGCGAAGCTCCAAAGCTCGAGCCGGATGCGCTCATCGAGCATCTCGTGCCGGATGCCTCCCAGGTTCCAGACGTACGGGTCCTGGTCGGCTTCCTGGGAAAGAGCACGCGGGAAAGGCGCTGGCGACTCTACCGCACTCCCACCCTAAATGAGTATGTCGAGTTCGACGAGGACGACGTGGTGTATAGCCACACTCTTGAGAGCGATGAAAGCCCGCTCGGCGGGACGGTGGTCTGGGTCCGGCGGGGGGCGAACCTCCTGCACACCCGCAGCGTCTCGCGCGAGGCGCAGGCCGATTTCCTGCAAGGGGCGATCACAGCTGGCGTATCGAGGCGGCGAGGCCGCTTCGGTCCAGCTCGGCAATTACTTGCTTTCCAGCAGTACGTTCAACTGGCCTCGCTGGCGGTTCACGTCTCATGCGTGCGCGAATTTTGCGAGTTTGTGGTAGTTTCAGGTGAGGGGTTTTCATTCTGTTGTCTCCCCACGTGGGAAGCTGAGTGTTAAAGCGCTTTCGTTGGATAGCTGTTCATAGCCGCACGCTCTGATATTCAATACACTGAGCGTGCGGCTTCCTGTTTTTACCGGAAAAGATACTTGCCCTAGAACGAATATGCTGACCCAGCGCGAGACCGTCTCATACCTGCTGCAGCGCAAGCTGCTCGGCCCGGCAGATGTCGTCACGGGCGACCTCACGGTGGCGGATATTTCCCGGCGTCATCACAATTACAGGATTACCAGTGGCCAAGGCCCCGGCTACGTCCTAAAGCAAGGGGTGGGACCAGACAAAGTCGCAGCCATCGAGCGAGAGGCCGCTATCTACCAACTCCTGGACTCGGGGATCCGGGGGTTGAGCCGCTATCTTCCTCGCTTGTATTCCTATGACCCTGAGGAACACGTTCTTATCCTGGAGCTGGTTGATGGGGCACAGAATCTACGCGAATACCACCTTCACCGCGGTTATTTTCCCATCTCGCTGGCTCGTACGCTGGGAAGCGCGCTCGGCACACTGCATCGCCTGACGAGGAATGGGAAGCGTGGAGAGAAAGAGAGACATCAGGCTGCGAGCCACCCGCCCTGGGTCCTCTCCGTCCATCGTCCTACGATCAAGTTCCTTCAAGGGTGCAGCGGCGCAAACCTTCAGCTCATCCAGATCATCCAGCAATTCCCCGTATTCTGTGACCTTCTTGATGCGCTTCGCGAGGAGTGGCGCACCGAGGCTCTTATCCACCGCGACATCAAATGGGATAACTGTCTGGTCTTCGGGAAGTCGCCTTCGGCCCGCAAGACCCGACTGAAAATCGTCGACTGGGAGCTTGCCAGCGGAGGAGATCCGTGCTGGGATGTCGGTTCGGTTTTCAACGACTATCTCAGCTTCTGGCTTCTCTCGATCCCAGTCACCGGAGAGATGCCCCCCGATCGATTCCTCGAACTCGCCCGCTATCCGTTAGAGAAGATGCAACCGGCGCTCCTCGCCTTCTGGGACACGTATGCCCAGCAGATGAACCTCGATGTTGCGACGGCAGATCGATGGCTCTTGCGGGCCGTTCGATACGGGGCGGCTCGCCTGGTGCAGACCGCCTTCGAGCAGATGCAGATGTCGATGCAGTTCACAGGCAACATCGTGTGCTTGCTGCAGCTCAGCCTGAACATTTTGCAGCGGCCGGAAGAAGCGACGGTTCAACTGTTGGGCATTCCGCTGCGGGGGATGCGGCTGCCATGAACGACTACCGCGAGCACGTAAGAGCAGCGATCCAGGCCACCGTCTTCCATTCCCCGACCACGTATTCATGGTTTGGAAAGCGATCCCAGCACTTCCCGCCGTCGGTTCGGTGCGCTCTGACGCCGGAGACCGCGCGTGATTACCTGCTCTTCGCGCTGCAATCACAACTCTACAACGACTTCTACTGCCCGGGCTTTGCCCAATCGACGGGGCAAAGGGATGTCGGCCATCCGGCGTCGGGCCGGACGCCGTTTGTTGAGGCATTGGGGGCGGCGAATTCCGGCAGCGGCTACTGGACAGCAGGCTGGAAGGTTCGAGAAGACGCCGGTCGTGAGATTCTCGTGCACAGGCGAGGCATCAGCTTGCGGGTGCGACCGGAGGAGTGCTTGACTGCACCGAACGGCGCGTTCGAGCCGGGCATGATGGTGAGCCTGCGCTTTCCCAAGGAGTTCCTCGCCCTGTCGCCGGGGTTTTACATGGCACTTGGCGACGAGGAGCTCGTTCACGAGGAGGCGCAGACGGTCGTCAGGTGGTACTGGAATCTCACCGCGCCTGGGGCCGTCCGCTTTCTGCGAAAAGCGACCCTGATGCTGAACCGGGCGCATCTGCCCTATAAGCTCAAAGTGCTCAACGATCCGGCGCAATTTACTCGCCGTGACGCGGTCGTTCTTTACATCCGCAAGGCCGATTATAGCGCGGTCTCCCAGGTTCTCGCAGAGATCTATCCTGAAGTCGCTGCCGATCTGAAGCCTGGAATCCCCGTGTTCACGAAGCTGCTCGCCCCAGGCGTCGGCCTGGCGGAAGATCCCGGCCCGGGGGAAAGCTTCGGCTTGCATCGCTGCCGCCTTTTAGCGGAAGCAATGATCAGTGCGTATGAGCAAGGCAAGAAATCGGTAGCAGAGCGCCTGGAAGAAGTCGAGGTCGGCTTCGCAAAGGAGGGAATCAGCCTGGATGCGCCCTTCTTAAATCCGGGCTCCAGGGACGAATACAGCTTTCGCCTGCGCCTTCCTCGGCAAACGCAAGAGTCGTGGGACCTTTCTCAGCAGGAGCTCGACGGCGCGGCTTTCCTGAAAACAGCGGCTGAGATCGGCAACCGGTTGTCGCAAGAGGCGGTGTGGTATCAAGGGCGTTGCAATTGGCTGGGCGTTGAGCCCGAGGGGTACCTTTTAGCCAGCGGTCTGACACGTATGGTCTGTAAGGCGCTGGGGCCCGAATTATACCAAGGCACCAGCGGCGTGGCTCTCTTCCTGGCTGCGTTGTACAGCGCCACTGGGGATACGACGGCGCGTGACACGGCCCTCGGCGCAATCCGGCAGGCACTTTCGAACATCGATGCAGTGCCGCCCCCCGTTCGTTTCGGCCTCTATACCGGGTGGAGTGGGATAGCCTTCTCCGCTGCCCGGGTGGGCGTTCTCCTCCGGGAAGAAGAACTGCTGGGTGCCGCCCTACATCTGCTCCAGCGCCTGGCTCGCGAGAGCCAGGATGAGCGCGAGTTTGATCTGCTCTCGGGCGTGGCCGGCGCCGTTGCAGCGTTCGTGGTTCTCCACGATATTCTACATGAAGCCTCCCTCCTGGACTTCGCAGCGCGGCTGGGGGATGAGCTGCTGAACGCCGCAGACAAGTCTCAAACTGGATACTCGTGGCGATCCCCGAGCTTTCCTGAACAGCCGAACTTGACCGGATTCTCACATGGTGCCGCTGGCATTGGGTATGCGTTGCTCGAGTTGTTCCACGCCACCGGCACTCAGAGTTACCGCCATGCAGCTGAACAGGCTTTCAGCTACGAGCACCACTGGTTCGATGAGGAGACAGGGAACTGGCCGGATCTTCGCTCGGAACGAGGCCGGGACAGGCACCCTCGAGCGCCGTTGTCTTTTTCCACGGCCTGGTGTCACGGTGCGCCGGGAATTGCTCTGGCCCGGCTGCGTGCCTATCAACTTCTCAAAGACGATAGATACAAAGCAGAAGCACGAACGGCGCTTCAAACTACCCATCAGACGGTCGAGACGAGCCTTCGTGCGAAGATCGGAACGTACTCCCTCTGCCACGGCCTTGCCGGAAATGCCGACATCCTGCTCCAGGGCTTCCAGATGCTAGGAGAAGCGCAGGGGAACCAGGCAATCCTGGCTCGTCAGGTGGCATGCGCAGGGATCGAAAGGTACGTACAGCCAGGGCACGAATGGCCCTGTGGACCCGGCGGTGAAACCCCAAGTCTGATGATCGGGCTGGCGGGCATCGGATACTTTTACCTCCGTTTGTACGACCCAACTCTCCCATCTCTATTGATGTTACAACGCGAAAGCTTTTGACTTGGGTGGACAGTATCAACCTGTGTACGTTTGCCCGGTTTCCGATCGTAAGATCATGGGCTTTGTGGCTGAAATAGACCAAATCGGGTTGCTGCGCCAATTGGGTTGGACGTTTACACCGCCCGCTCACACATAACTGCTGAGTTTCAAGCCGAGTCGACTCTTATACCGATTGGGCTTGACGAGCGTGCATTATGGCGGCTGGTTACAACCACAGTGGGCTTCAGCCAATGAACATGTATGATTGGCAAGCTGGCATCTAGAGCACCGGTCAAGGAGTCAGACTTCCGAAAGCCTGCCCTGAGCCTGGTCCTGAGCTGGCGAAGGAAGGGTCTGGTGGGGATCGCGCTTGCCCTAAGCGCACTCCGACAACAGTGATCGAGGCGAGCACCAGCGGCAAACAAGACTTCGGAAGTCTGTTCTCTCCCCCTATCGGCCTGTGGTTGAGCCATCAGGAGTCGAGCGGACGTAGATAATTTCTGAGATTCTCTCGAAGAGAAGGGCACCGGTACCGAATCGGTGCTCTTTTTTGTTGGGGCGCTGGGGTGCGTGGCGGAGGCGCCTGCGATGGTGCTGCCTGGTAGCGACGGGAGGAGGGTGCGGCGGCCGTGAGACTGGCTGATGGGAGAGGCGGCGGGGGAGTGAGCAGAAAGTGAGCAGTTTTGACCGGGAAGTGAGCAGTTCTTGGGCTGGAAGAAGAGGGGAGGACGCGTGTAGATTACACGCGCATTCGAGCGCAGTGATAGGGCGGCCGATTCAAAGGATTGCTGCATCACGGGAGAGAGGGATCGCGCCGGTTGCGGTCTCCCTCCAGTATGCTGGTGCGGATGCCGGGGCCAAGTATACAGCTGGTCGCTTCGTTCCGCGGTGCGTTAGGAGATGAGCGAGCTTGTCCGCACGTATGGGGTTCGACTGACATCGGTGGAAGAGTACGTACGGGGGAATTTTCTCCGACTGGCTGCGTAGACCATTAAAGGCGTCGTTGCGCGGGTGGGGCCACGGTTGGTAGGAACCGCTTGAGCGGTTGGAAGCGCGCACGACGACCCCGAACGCGCCTTCACAAGGAGGAGGGGAGCGCTCCTGCCCGGCCTGAAGGAGTGGGAGTGAGGAGCTTCCTCTGCGTTGCTCCAATAAAAAGTACCCCCGGCAGGACTCGAACCTGCGCACACGGTTTAGGAAACCGATGCTCTATCCTCTGAGCTACGGGGGCGAAGTGGGCTTATTATAGCATGAGTCGCGGCCTGAATCCAGTTCGCACCGTCGTCCGGGTGCACGCACGAGTTGGCAGACAGGTGGCGGCGCCAGCAGAACCTAACCCCCCGGCCCCCCTGCGAGGGAAGGGGGAGGCGGCGGGCCGCGCGGCCGGCTGGAACGCGGCTGGCTCTCCTCCCCGCGTCGGGGAGGGGCTGGGGAGGGGGCCGCCCCCGTCAACTCCTGCGTACACCCCCGTCGTCCGGGGCGGGCGCGGGTTGGGAGGTGCGACGCACCACAGGCCCTGGGAAGGACGTGATCAGGGGGCGGGCGGCTTCTCGTGGCCGGGCGGCACGGGTTGGCAGGTGCGACGCACCGCGGGCGCTCGGACGGGCGTGATCAGGGGGTGGGTCGGGCGGTGCGCCGCCGCGCGATTGCGGGTCACGTTGCCTGGGTGACCTGCCACTGGCCGAATGCGATAGCGAATGCCCGGTAGACACCGCCTGGCTCGCTCGGGTAGTAGACGACCCAGCGGCCGTCTTCCCAGCGGTCGAGCACCGTGTCGGGCTCGAATAGAAAGGGAATGCGGCGCCCATCCGGCGTGATCATCGTTCCGATCGAGCGTCCGCCCTCCTGGCGCTCGATATAGACGTCGATCTGACCGTCTTCATCTGAGTACGTAAACTGTGGCTCTGGCATCGTTTCCTCCTTCGTCATCGTTGGCCAGCGGCTGGCAGAGGTTGGGTCAGGGTTCATCCTCTGCTTCTCCCTCAGCATACGGCTTGCCACGCCTCTCCGCGGGGGGCAGTTCGTTCCCGCGAACGGTCGCCACGATGTTGCGCAGCGCCGCGCGCAGCGCTCGCTCCGCGTCGAGACCGGCGGACTGGGCTGCCGCGGCCAGGGCCAGGAGGAGGGCGCCGAGGTGGGCCTCGTCGGGCTGGGGCCCGCCAGGCCTGCCAGGCGGCGCCGGGGGTGGGGGTGCCAGCCGGCCCTGGCGGCGCGCTTGACGACCTTCTGCGCGCGGGCAAGGGCCGGTAGCGCCAGCGGGATGTTGGCGAAGAGATCGCTCTCCTCCTCCCCCTCTCCGTTCTTCAGCCGTTTCTCCTGGCGCTTGATTGCTGCCCAGTTGCGGAAGAGTTCGTCCATACTGGCGATCTCGACGTCGCCGAAGACGTGCGGGTGGCGCCGCACGAGCTTGGAGCTGATCGCGGCGATGACATCGGCCAGGGTAAATTCGGCCTCTTCGGTGGCGATTTGGGCCTGCATCACGATGTGCAGCAGCAGGTCGCCGAGTTCCTCGCGCAATGCATCGGGGTCGTTGGCGTCCAGGGCATCCAGGGCCTCGGCGCACTCCTCAAGCAGTGCCGGGCCGAGGCTTTGGTGGGTCTGCTCACGGTCCCAGGGGCAGCCGCCGGGCGCCCGCAGGCGGGCGACAATCTCCTGGAGGTGGGCCAGCGAGCTCGGGACCGGGAGCGGCGGCACGAAGAGGCTGGTGAGCAAGCTCCAGTCGGGGTGGTGATCGAGTTGCGCGAGTGGGAGGGGCACGACGCGCTCCTGATCGGTGCCGGCGGCGTCAACGAGGAGCAGGGGATGGCCGGGCGGGTAGGCGGCCATCAGCGTGAGCTTGACGTCGCTGGCGACCTGGCGGCTGTAGAGCTGCGCGATGAGGGCCGGGCGATCGGGATCGAGGGCGGGATGGTGCTGGCGCGCGATCACCGTGGCGTCCACGAGCTGGAATCCGGCGCTGTCCAACGGGTCGAGGCCGATGGCTGTCAGGCTGGGCTCGATGAAGCTCAGCCCCGGAACCGTTCGCACCTCGAGTCCGGCCGCCGTCGCGCGCCGGTGAATCAATTGCACGGTGCGCTCTGCTACCCAGGGATGGCCGGGCACGGCGTAGAGGACCCCTTGGGGCCGCTGTCCAAGCGCGACAACCTCTTCCGCGATGGCGATGTAGACCGCCTCGAAGCTCTCCCCCTGCTCGTAGAGGGTGTCGAACGTGTGGATCGTGAGCGCCGGCGGGAGGTGCGCGACGACGGGATGGTAGCGCGTGCGAAGCCACAACTCGCTCGCGGAGGCGAGAAGCTGTTGGGCCTGAATGGTGAGGTGCTCCGGTGCACCCGGGCCCAACCCGACAATTATAACCAATGGCATAGCGGTCTTTTTCTTTCTCTCGATGGCCGAGAACCCGTTTCGCTGCTCGTCGCCGACCGCCGTCCCCGAACAGAAGGACGGCCACGCTGGTAAGACGCGACAACGGCGGCGGCTCGGGCCTTTTTGTTTGTGTCTTTATCCCCGGCACGCAAAACGCGTGCCTTCGCAAACCGGCGGCGCTCTCCCCGCATCTCTAGGCTCGACAGCAGGGTAAAAAGCATCGCTGCCAGTAGGACCTTCGTCCCCTAGCTATTGTCGCCGATTTCTGGTCTTTCTATAGGTATTGCGAGGCCAGAGTTTCGGAAGGGAAGAGCGCCATGCCGATCAACATCATGCTTGCCGATGATCACACCATGTTTCGTCAGGGAATTCGCCAGCTTCTGGCCGCAGAACCAGACTTCGTGGTGATCGGCGAAGCCGGAGATGGTGAACAGGCCTGTGAGCTCGCCGAGGAGCTCCGTCCGGACGTCCTTGTCATGGACATTCACATGCCGAGGATGGATGGAGTGCGCGCTACGCGCCGGATCATGCAACAATCCTCGCCGCCCGCAATCATCATCCTGACCATGAGCCACCAGGACGATTACGTCTTCGAGGCGATTAAGGGCGGTGCCCGGGGCTACTTCGTGAAGGATTCGGATGCGAACAAGCTCATCGGCGCCGTGCGGGCCGTCGCCGCCGGCGAGACGATCCTGGAACCCGAGCTGGCCCAGCGGGTCCTGCAGGAGTTCCGGCGGATGACTACGGGCGGTTCCATGCCAAGCGGCATGGCCAGCCTCGACGATCGCGAGATCGACATCCTCCGCGGGGTGGCACAAGGATGGACGAACCAGGTGATCGGCGAGCAACTCGGGCTGTCCGAGAAGACCATCAAGAATCAGCTCTCGGTCATCTTCAACAAACTCCACCTCAACAACCGCACTCAGGCCGCGATCTACGCGCTACGGCGGGGCCTGGTCACCCTGGATGAGATCGAAGACTGTTAGAACATCGGTCAAGGCGTCGCCGTGGGCGCGTGGTCTGAGGCCTTGACCGGCGCTCCAGGCAGGATGTCCAGCAGCGGCAAGAACGGCAGGGCCTCCCAGGCGGGAGGCCCTGTGGTTTCAGGAGGACAAACCGGTC
The DNA here is from genome assembly GCA_027493995.1 of Ardenticatenaceae bacterium. Classification (GTDB taxonomy): domain Bacteria; phylum Chloroflexota; class Anaerolineae; order Ardenticatenales; family Ardenticatenaceae; genus DOUV01. Next base: position 5,982,025 of record JAOSJS010000001.1, read on the forward strand.
AGGTGCCCTCCACCTAATAGGCCCCCCGGCCGAAGAGCACGGTCGGAATGGTCTTGAGAACGATACTGGCATCGAGCATCGGCGACCATTGCTCGGCGTAGTAGATGTCCATCAGGCACATCTCGTCAAACGTCACGTCGCTGCGGCCGCTCGTCTGCCAGAGCCCGGTGAGGCCGGGGGCCACATCGAGCCGCTTGCGATGCCAGTCTTCGTACTGGGCGACCTCACTCGGCAGGGCGGGCCGAGGACCGACCAGGCTCATCTCACCGCGGAGAACGTTGTAGAATTGGGGCAACTCATCCAGACTGAGCTTGCGGAGGATCCGGCCGACCCGCGTGACCCGCGGGTCGTTGCGCATCTTGAAGAGCGGTCCGTCGGCCTCGTTGTACGTGCTCAGGTGCGCGACCTCGCTCTCTGCACCGGTGCGCATGGAGCGAAACTTGTAGAGCGTGAAGAGCCGGCCGCCTCGCCCGACGCGCGTCTGCCTGAAGAGCACCGGCCCAGGCGAATCGAGCTTGATCGCCAGGGCGATGAGGAGCATCAGTGGTCCGACCAGCACCAACATCATCCCCGAGAAGGTGATGTCCGCCACGCGTTTGAACGCCATATTCCAGCCCTGCAGGGATGGCTCCTTGACGCCGATCAGCGGCACGCCCTTGATGTCATCGAGATGAACGCGGCTGAGGCTGAGCTGGAAGAGGTCGGGGACGATCCGGCTGCGGACGCGCTCGTGCTTGCACTGATCGATGATCCGGATGATCTTGCGATGGTGCTGCCAGGGCAAGGTGACAATAACTTCGTCAACCGCGAGCTCTTGTACGAGTCGCGGGAGGGCTGCGATCGAGCCCAACGCCCGAAAGCGGCCGATGTCGTGTTGGGACTCGGGATCATCATCGACGAAGCCGACGACCTGGTAGCCGAGTTCGGGCTGGGCGACGATGTGACGCATGATGGTGCGGCCCATCTCGCCGCTGCCGACAATCAGCACGCGGACCACCCCGATGCCGCGCCGCCGGAGCTGGCCACGGATGAAGCGCTCCCCGAGCCGGGCCAGGCCGAGGTAGGTGACGATCATGACAGCAGCGTAGAAGGGGAGGAGCCGCGAAAAAAAGAGTGGCCGGTAGAAGAAGAAGGCGGCCATCAAGAAGATGGTCGAGGTTGTGGCGGCATTGATGATGGCGTAGATTTCATCGAACCAGGTTGCGCCTCGCCGGCCGTTATACATCCCCTCGAACTTGAACGTTACCAGCAGGATGACGGTCATCAGCAGGGCGAACGGCAGATACTCCCGGTACGGAACCTGGAACGCGGGGTCCACGATGCCGCCCCACTCGCGCTCGTAGCGCATCCAGTAGGCGGTGCGGAAGGCCAGGTTGATCAGGGTGGCGTCGATGACGAGGAACAGAACCTTGGGCCAGCCAGGGAAGCGCATCGGAGTCCGAGTCATACACTTCCCTCCACACGGGTATCAAGCGCGGCACGGTAGATACGGGTTTGAACGCGGGCTGCCTCAAGCCAGGAGAAGCGGCGGGCCTGCTGCAAGCCGCGCTCGCGGAGCGTCGCGCGGAGCGCTGCATCCCGCAGCAGCCGGCGCAGGGCCTCGGCCAGCGCCCCCTCATCGCGCGCTGCGACGGTCAGGCCGGCCGGGCCGACGACTTCGGGCAGACTGGCGGCATTGCTGGTGAGCACCGGCGTGCCGCAGGCCATCGCTTCGAGCACGGGGAGGCCAAAGCCTTCGTAGAGCGATGGGTAGACGAAGGCCTCGGCCGCCGCGTACCAGAGCGGCTGCTCGTCCGCCGGCACGTAACCGGGAACGTGGACGCGATCCTGTAGACCCAACCGTTCGACCTCGGCGAAAACGTCTCCGTAGTGCCAGCCCCTGGCGCCGGCGAGAACCAGGTGATGCGGAAATTCCGGTCGATTCGACGCCGCGACCTCCGCGAAGGCGCGGATGAGCGCGGGCACATTTTTGCGCGGTTCCAGCGTCCCCAAGTAGAGCACAAAGCGATCCGGTAAGCCCCGGCGGGCCCGAAAAGCGGCCACCTCAGCCGCCGGTGGCGGTGCGAACTGCGAGTCGCAACCCGGATAGACCACCGCCACCCGCTCGCCCGGAACACCCAACCGGCGCACGATATCGTCGCGCGTGCTCTGCGAGATGGCACAGACCATCCGAGCGCGGCGGGCCGAGAGGCGCGTCATCAGCCGGAGGTAGCTCCGGTTGGCGGAGCGGAACCGCTCCGGCACCTGGAAGACGGTCAGGTCGTAGATCGTCAGGACCGCCGGGACGCTGAGCCAGAGGGGCAGCACGTAGGCCAGGCCGTGGAGCAGATCGAGACAGGCGCGCCGCACCGCCCACGGCTGGAGCGCCTGCTCCCACAGAATGCGGACCACCGGGCGCACAGTCGGCAACGGTGTCCGATAACGCAGAATGCTCGCCAGATGACCGCCGCGTTCACTGGTAAAGACGGTGTAGGCGAGCTCGGGATCAGCCTGCGGGAGGTGGCGCAGAAGCTGGTAAATGTAGTGTGAGATGCCCGCGCCACGGTAGTTCTGGCGCAGCGTCATGAGCTGGGCGTTCAGTCCGATTGTCGGCATCGCTCCACAGCCGGCCAGGGAATGCCCTCCGGCAGCGTCTCTCCTGGATATTCAAGTCCGGGAGTATACCATAGGACAGTTCCGGAACCAACCAGCAACGAAGACCCTGGAACGAAAGGCCAGGCCAAGACTCCTCCCTTCTGGTGGTGGGCTCGATTCGTAGAGGCGCTTCCAGCAATTACCCGGCCACTGTAGGCAGACCGAGCACCTCGCGATAGACTTGCCATGTGCGCCTCGCGATCTGGGCCTGGGTAAAATGGGCGAGGACGCGCTGGCGCCCCCGCGCCGACAGCCACATCCGGCGGCCAGGGTCGGCCATGAGGTGGGTGATGGCGGCCCGAAGCGCCTCCGCATCGCCCTCGGCGACGACCACGCCGGCATCGCCGATGACGTTGGGAATCTCGCCGCTGGCCGAACCAACGGGAGGGACGCCGCAGGCCATCGCCTCGACCAGGACCCGGCCAAACTGCTCCTTCCAATTCGGACGGGTCAGTGAGGGCAGGACGACGAGATCGAGCGATTGGTAAAACGAGGCCATCTGGGTTGAGGGGAGTGGGGGCCGGAACCGCACGCGCGCGCTCAGGTCCAACTCGGCGGCGCGGGCCAGCAGGGTTGGCTCGAGTGGGCCACTGCCGCGAGCCACGAACTGCCACTCGCCGGGGAGCGCCGCGAGGGCGGCCAGTAGCACGAGGAGGCCCTTCTCCTCGACGAAACGGCCGGCGTAGCCGATGGTGAACGGGCGCGCCGGATCGCGGGAGGCCGGTCGAAAGCGCTCGGGATCGACGCCAAACTGGGGGATCACCGTCAGTGGGCCGGCGTAGCCTTTGGCCTGCAGGACGTGGCCGGCATCGCGATTGCCGACGATCGCATGATCGCTCAGCCGGTACACCAGCCGCTCGAACCAGGAGAAGGGCACGGGGTAGGCGCGCTGCAGGTTTTGCCAGGTGAAAAAGACAAAGTGGGCCCCCGCACGGTGGGCCAGCAGGGCCGCGTACGCGGTCGCGAGGTTGTAGGGTTCCTCGTCAAAGTGGAGCAAGTCGGGGCGGACAGCGTCGAGCAGCCGGTGGAGGCCGGGGTAGAAGTGGAGGTGAAAAGAACCATTGAAGATCATCGGCAGCGTCCACAACTCGTAGCCCTCGGTGTGGACGACCTCTAGCAGCTGGATCCCACGCTCGTCCTTCCAGGAAGGTGGCACCGCCACAGTCAGTTCCACGTCTGGCAAGGCGGCCAGTGCCTCCATCTTCGCCTGATAGGCGCCAACGACCAGGGCTTTGGACACATGAAGGATGCGCATCACCGGTTCCTGTTTGGGGCGCACCCGGTTATGATGCGAGAAACGCGCACCGCGAAACAATACCTTCGCCAATCAAAGGGCATTCATCCTCCCGAGTTGAGCGATCTTGGCGAAGATTTGCTCAATTAAAATCGGCTCAGGCATGTGCGAAAGCAATTTTAATGTTGCGGCCACATATTGACGGCCCCGAAAATGGGCTTTCAGGTCGTTGACACTGAAGATCGGGCAACTCGGTCGGAAGTGACGGATGAGGAGGTGGGAAAGATTACCCATAAACATAGCCCGGTTCGCGGCATTGTACACCGGGGTTGGGTTGCCATTCATGCAATCTTCCAGGCCCCCTCGTCATCCCCAAGAAGGAGTCCGTCGCACCCGCGGAGCCGCACCGGGGCGGGGCCCGTGTGGTCTCGCCTCGGCGTTGCTCGTCGCTTCGAGCGGGCCTGCCCCACCGATCCGGCGTCCAGCCAGCCGGTGACCGGGCAACGAGGGGATCTGGATCGCGAAGGGCGCGGAAGAGCCCGAACGACACGAAACCCGACCGTTCATTTTCGTGCCTTCCGCGTCCTTTCGCGCCGTTCGTGATCCAAGGGCCGTCCCACCGCCCTCACCCCCGCGCCCCCGCCGCGATCGGCCGCGCGACCCGCCCGGCCCGGCGCCCCAGGCCCCCTCCCCATCAGCCGCCTCGCCAGGCTCCTGTCGGAACCAGACCGCCGCCAACCGGCCCCAAGCCGGTGGGGGTGACGCCATCCAGGACGGCCTTGGCCCCTTTGGCGACCAAGTAGCGTGGCTCACCGTTTTCACTCCAATTGGCATACGGTGGGTCTGCAGGGCAGGGCGCTCGCCTCCGGCCTACGGACGATCCGAAGAAGAGCGTCAGGTTTTATGCGGCGGCCAGTCGAACAGCCAAGGTACATCTCCCGGGAGGGGCCGCTGATCCGGATCCAACGTTGTCAAGACGTCACATTTTGAAGCCTGCGGACCTCACCTGCGTGGGTGTTCGTGTGGCGGATCGCGGTTTCGAAGATCGTCTGGGTCGTGATCTCGCCCCAGTAGTGGTCGCTGCCCGAGTAGGCCAGTTGCTCGGCAGTCAGCCTATCAGCCAGGGCAATCGTCTGGTCGCGGCCGGCCTCCCACGCGGCGAGTAGATCGGCGGCGCTGTGCGCCTCCATCTCGGCAATTCGCTGGGTGTTGAGCTGGTCGCGGTTGTAGGGTTTAAAGTGGTAGCCGCCCTTTGCGACCATGATCTCGATCATTCGCCGCATCCCGGTCTCGGCGGCCGTCAGGTGGGCGAGCACGTCGCGCACACTCCAGTCCGGGTTCTCGGCCAGGTGGAGGTCGCCGGCGCGATCCAGGAACGGCTCGAAGGCCTGGCGGACGGTGGATTTGTTCTCTGACAACCGGCGAGCGATCTCGTTCATGGGAGTCACCTCTGTGGGGGCCGGCGGCCGTTGCCGGTGGTCGCGGCTCCATTGCTCGACCAACCACGGCCAGGCGCCGGACCATCGAATCAATAGGTTTCTACGCGCCAATCTCTTTTTTGAGCAAGAGGCGATGGCGGCCGGGCGCGAAGTAGTGGGTGTCGCGGCCGATGGGCTCGAAGCCGTGGCGCCGGTAGAAGCGGCGCGCGCCCTCGAAGACCGGCTCGTCGGTGGATGCATCCAGCGTGCTGACCAGGAGTGTCCGCACCCTGCGGGCGCGCAGCTCGGCCTCCAGCGCTGCCAACAGCGCTCCCCCCACGCCCTGGCCCTGGCATGTAGGCCGCACACCCAGCCAGCTCAGCTCCGCCACCGATGAGCTGACCATATGATAGGTCAAAAAGCCGAGCAGCGCACCCTCGCGCTCCGCGAGTAAGCCCTCGTGCTGCTTGAGATCGATCGCCAGAGCGATCTGATCCAGGGGCCGGAACCACTGGGCCAGCTCGCGGGCGAGCGCCAACGCCATCTCGTAGTCATCGGCGTCGAGACGACGCACTTCGACAGCGTTCATAGATGTAACACGTGACACTCAGACAGGCGTCGCATGGGCCGTATTCACCGTCTGCCAACGGCATGGGCTGAGTACGCCGGATAGGAGTTTTGACTCGCAACTCATTTCCCGACGCCAGCCTGCGGCCGGACCGCTGCTGCGGCTCTCAACACATCCGCGTACGCCCGGGCCGTCTCCGACGCACAGCGCTGCCAGGTGAAGCGCGCGGCCTGGGCCGGACCGCGCGCCGTCAGCCGGGCGCGACGCTCCCCATCGTGCATCAGGGTATCGATGGCGGCGGCCAGCGCCGTCACGTCCGCGGGCGCGACCGTCCACGCGGCGTCATCGACCAACTCGGGCAGACTGGCGGCGGTGGTGGTGACCGTGGGGGTGCCACAGGCCAGGGCCTCCAGCACCGGCAGCCCAAAGCCCTCGTAGCGGCTGGGAAACACGAAGAGGGTCGCCGCTGAGAAAAGCGCCGGTTTGTCGGTCTCGGGCACCCAGCCCACGAAGTGGACCCGCTCGCCCAGATTCAACCCGGTCGCGATGCGGCGCGGGTCGGGGGTGAACGCGGTGTCTTCGATGGGAAGTTGGCCGGCAATGACCAGGGGCCAGGCGATCTGGCTGCGTGCGGCGGCGGCCAACAACTGGGGCACCCGCTTGCGCACGTCGAACCCGCCCAGGTAGAGCACGAAGGTCTCGGGCAGGCGCAGTTTGCGCCGAAGACGGTTGATCTCGGCCGGTGGTTGAGGCCGGTAGTGCTCATCCACCCCGAGGTAGACGGTCCGCACCCGCGCGGGCGGGAGCGCCAGCAGACGGCGGGCATCGCGGCACGAGGACTGGCTATCGGTCAAGACCAGATCAGTTCGCCGGGCCGCGCGGGCGACCAGCTGGCTATAGCCTCGCACCGGCCAGGGGCCACGATACTCGGGCAGCAGCAGCGGGATGAGGTCATGGACTGTGGCGACGACGGGGATGGAGGAGCGATTCGTATGATTGCCCTTGAGTTTGAACAGCGGGGGCGCGAAGTAGGGCACGTGGATCAGATCGGCCCGGACCCCGCGCGCCACCCGCGGAAACGCGATCTGTTCGAACCAGACCTTGGCCAGGTTGGGGCTCGACCGGTCGAAGGGCGTCGGCGCGGTCTGCCACTTGAGGTCGAGTGGGACTGGCGTCTGGCTGTGGCGAGCCGCCGCGGCCGCATCGCCGATCAACAGGAGGTCTAGCTCGGGGTGACCCGCCTGGAAAGCCGCCACGAGCCGGTGGAGGTATTGCCCGCTCCCCGTGGTCTCGCGACCCCAAAAATGGGCGTTGAGCGCAACCCGCACAGCTCAGCCCCGCTCGAGATGGCCAGCCCACCAGAAGAAGCTGCCCACCAAGACGAGGGTCATGAGATGGGTCCCAAGCAGGCTTCCAACGTAGAGGTATTGCAGCACGATGACGGCCAGCACCAGCAAGAGGACGGCGACGACCTGGATCGTGGTCAACCGGCGCAGCCAGGCGAAGTTGAGCAGGGGACCGGCGTGGAAGCGATCGCCGGGATCGGGCACCCGCGCTGCCGGGCGCGGCTCTGGCCCGTCGCGGGTTGTTTCCTCGGATGGCCAGCCCCACAGCGTCGCGTCATAGGCTCTGCGGTGATGGGGATCCCCCAGGATATCCCAGGCTGCATTGATGCGGCGCATCTCGGCCTCCGCCTGCGCGCGCGCCGCCGGGCTCGCCGTGGCGAAGCGATCGGGGTGCCAGGTGCGCACCGCCTGCCGGTAGGCACGGCGCAATTCAGCAAAATCGGCATCGGGCGAGACGCCCAAACGATCGTAGAGCGTCAAGGCGTCCCTCCGGGCGGGCCCACACTTCGCAGGACCGGCGAACCAGCAGAGGAGTCGGGTCGATCGCCAAAGCCTTCCGGGTGGGCCTGGTGCCAGGCCCAGGCACTCCCGATGATCTCACGCAGGGTCGGGAAGCGCGGGGTCCAGCCGAGTTCGCGTTGGATCCTGGCGCTCCTGGCGATCAGGACCGCGGGGTCGCCCGGGCGGCGCCCGGCCTCGACGGCCGGGATCGGGTGGCCGGTCACCTCACGGGTGACCTCGATGACCTCCCTGACACTGAAGCCCTGACTGTTTCCAAGGTTGTAGGTTCGGCTGCCGCTGTCCAGGGCGGCAAGCGCCAGGATGTGAGCCTGGGCCAGATCCACCACGTGGATGTAATCGCGGATCGCCGTCCCGTCCGGCGTGGGGTAGTCGGTGCCGAAGATCGTGATGGCCTCTCGCTGGCCAAGCGCGACCTGGAGGACCAGCGGGATGAGGTGCGTCTCGGGCGTGTGGTCCTCGCCGCGCGCGGGCGTGGCACCCGCCGCGTTGAAGTAGCGCAGGACGGCCGAGCGGAGGCTGTGAATCTCGTCGAACCAGCGGAGCATGCGCTCGACCATGAGCTTGCTCTCGCCGTAGGGATTGATCGGTCGCGTGGGGGCGTCTTCCGGAATCGGGACCGTCTCGGGAAAGCCGTAGACGGCCGCCGTGCTGCTGAAGACGAACTTCTTGACAGCATGGGCGAGCATGGTTTCCAGCAGCGTCAGGGTGGCGGCCACGTTGTTGCGAAAGTAGAACGCCGGGTGGACCATGCTCTCCGGGACCAAGGATGCCGCCGCGAAGTGCATGACCGCCTGCGGCTGGTGCTCGCGAAAGAGCGTGTCGAGCAGCGCCCGGTCGCCCAGGTCGCCCGGGACGAACACCGCTTCCACCGGCACCGCGGCCCGGTGGCCGGTTCGCAGGGTGTCCAGGACGATGACGTGGTGGCCGGCCCGCACCAATTCGGCTGCGGTGATACTCCCGATGTAGCCGGCGCCACCGACAACAAGCACATTCATTCCAGGCGATCCTCAAGAGCAGTTAGCGTGATTGTACCAGGTTTAAGGGCCGGCGCAAGAGCCAATCGGGACTACCGGGCGCCGACACTAGCTGTAGGGTTTTTCAGCGTGCCTGACCACAAGTTGTGGGCTCACACCGCTCTCGACCGGGACAGCCCCGTTCTCAGGTGATGTCACGGGGCAGTGGTGCGAGTGGTATAGCAAGGCGCAGGCCACTATGGCTCGCGGGTGGTCTGGTGTGTCCTTGGTCGCGCTCTCGTTCTCTCGCCGGGGTCGCTCCTCGCGCGGCCGACGGGTGAGCGACCCCGGCAGAGGAACAGGGTCTCGCCAGGCAGCCCGGCGGTTGAAACCGCGGCTGGAGGCCTGCGGCCGGGCGTGCCCCTCCGGGCACGCTATTGGTCGGATGAATTTGGAAAGGTCGCGTGCGGGCTCCTCCAGGACGTACCAGAGCGACCCGCCGGGCACGCTATTGGTCGGATGAATTTGGAAAGGGGCAACCGCGCGCACGACGAGCCGCTCGCCCTCCCGGAAGGCGATTTCGCCAACAGGATCTCTCACGTTCTGTAAAAGTGGCGCGTACGCCCCACTTTTACAGAAATATGAACATATCCTCCTCGCCAAAGTGAGGAGCCGAGAGCAAGAGAGGCGGGGGCGTGGGGACGAGTGTCAAACAGGGGCAGCCGGGCGGGCCGATTGTGGCCGCCCAGGCGATCTGTGGTCACGGCGAGATGGGGAGGGGCGCGACAAGGAGCGGGCTCGCGCCTTCAGGGCGAGGTCTCAGGCAAGACAGGCCTTAGGGCAATGAGATCGGCAATGGGGTTGACAGGGGAGGAGCAATGCCAGGGCGGGTTTTGGGGATCGGGGCTGGTGACGACCCGGCCTGGATCGGATCATGTCTGCGGGGCGAGGTCTCGGGCAAAACCCGCCCCGACGATGACGATGATGTGGAGCAGGCAGAGCATGGTGCGACGCTGTGGGCAATGGGGGTGGCAGGGGATGGTGCGACGCTGTGGGGCAATGGGGGTGACAAGGGATGTTGCGACGATATGAGGCAAAGGTGTTGACAGGGGAGGAGCAATGCCAGGGCGGGTTTTGGGGATCGGGGCTGGTGACGACCCGGCCTGGATCGGACCATGTCTGCGGGGCGAGGTCTCGGGCAAAACCCGCCCCGACGATCGATGATGTGGGGCAATGGGGGTGGCAGGAGATGGTGCGATGATGGGGGCAGTGGGCGCGATGGTTGATTGATACAGCGGGTGTTGATTCGGTGGCAGGGGATGGTGCGACGATGGGGATAGTGGGAGGGCAGGGGATGGTGCGCGGAGGGGGCGTCTCGAAAGCGGCGCCTCCCAAACGCTACCGCCCCTTGGGCTGGAGGGCCGCCCGGGGCGCCGCTGCAGGGAGGCGGCCGCCGTGGCCTCTCGCCACCGCCGGCCCTGGCGCCGCGCGAAGCCAGGCCAGGCGGACCCTGGCCCTCGCCGCCGTCCCCAGGGGCAAGACCCTGACCGCGTGGCTCGCCTCACCACGACCAGCCTGGCCCTCAGGGCTCGTCTCACAGGCGCAGCCTGCCGGGGAGCAGGGCGCCTGTAAGACGCGACCCCGGCTCTGGCGCTCGCGCTGCTCGGGGCGCCTCGATCACTGTTGAGACGCGGTGAGGTGGAAGGTTCTCCCTGGACAGTCACCCGGCCCCGTGGTAGAGTTTTCCGGTCCAATCCCACCGTCTCGTTGAGGAGCCCATCGATGAGTGACAGTCACCTGCGTGCGGTGCGGGCCGATGTGCCGGCCACCGAGCACTGCGCCTATTTGAACACAGGCACCTGCGGTCCCGTCCCCCGTCCGGCGCTTGCGGCGCTCCGGGCTGAAGCCGAGCATGCGTTCGAGCAGGGGCGAGCGAATATTGCCGATTACGATCGTTTCAAGACGACGGTTGCTGAGTTGCGGGCGGATTTTGCCCGGCTGCTCGGTGCCGATGCGGATGAGATTGCTCTCACCCACCACACCACGGAAGGCATGAACATTGCGACCTGGGGCCTGAACTGGCAATCCGGGGACGAGGTCCTGGTGACTACCCTCGAGCACGAGGGCGGGCTGATCCCGGCCTACGTCGCGGCCCGTCGCTTCGGCGTTGACGTGCGTGTCGCGGACCTTGGCCGAGGTGGCGACCCTGGCGCAGTGCTGGCCGCGCTGGAGGCGGGGCTGACGCCGCGGACCCGCTTGCTGAGCATCTCCCACGTGAGCTGGAACAGCGGTGCCTGTCTGCCGCTGGCCGAGATCGTTGCGCTCGCGCACCGGCGGGGGGTGCTCGTCGCGGTGGATGGTGCGCAGTCCGCGGGGGCCGTGCCGCTCGACGTGCACGCGCTCGGCGTGGACTTCTACGCTTTGCCCGGGCAAAAGTGGTTGTGCGGGCCCGAAGGGGTGGGGGCGCTCTACGTGCGCCGCGATCGAATCAGCCTGCTGCGCCCCACGTTCGCCGGCTTTTCCTCGCTGCGCGACCCCGAGAGCTGCTCGCTCAGTGGCGACTTCCTGTTTGCCGACAGCGCGAAACGCTATGAGGTGGGCACGGCGTTCCGCCCGGCGATCGACGCGATGCGCGCGAGTCTGTGCTGGCTCGAAGAGACGGTCGGGTGGGAGTGGGCCTTCACGCGGGTCCATGCGCTCGCCGATGAGGCCTGCACGCTGCTCGGCGCGTTGCCCGGGGCGGTGATCTACACCCCGCGCGCTCACGCTGGCCTGACGACATTCACCGTTGCCGGGCTCGATCCGGTTGCGGCCGTCGAGGCGCTGGCGGCGCAGGGGATCATTATCCGGCATGTACCGTTCCAGGGCGCCCACGCGTTGCGGGTCAGCACCGGTTTCTACAACACGACCGGCGAACTCGAGCGCGTCCGGGATGCGCTGGCGGCGCTGATTTCGTAGCCCGAGAACAGGGCTGCAACGAAGAGGAGTCATGACACAATCTCCGTCTGCTCGACCGGGCGAACCAGCCCTTCCCGACGATATCCGCCTGGTTGATGACTTACACCTTGGCCGCCCGCACGTCATCGCCACTTACGTCCTGCTGGGCGACGAGCCGGTTCTAGTGGATCCCGGCCCCGGTAGCACGCTCGAGACCCTCGAGGCCGGGCTCGCCGCGCACGGGCTGGCGGGTGGCGACCTGCGGGCGCTGCTCCTGACCCACATTCACCTCGACCACGCCGGCGCCAGTGGCGCGCTGGTCGCCCGCTATCCTCATCTGCGGGTCTTCGTCCACGAGCGCGGTGCGCCGCACATGATCGCGCCGGAGCGGCTCATCAGCAGCGCCGCCCGGCTCTATGGCGACGAGATGGAGCGGCTCTGGGGTGAGATGCGCCCGGTCCCGGAAAGCAACATTACCGTGCTTGAGGGCGGCGAGACGCTGCGCCTCGGCGGGCGAACGGTGCGTGTCTTCTACGCCCCCGGTCACGCCTGGCACCACGTGATGTACTTCGATGAGGCCACCGGCGCGGTGTTCACCGGCGATGTCGCCGGGGTGCGCATGCCCGGCTCGCCCTATGCTCGGCCGCCAACGCCCCCGCCCGACATCGACATCGAGGCCTGGCAGCGGAGTCTCGATACGATCCGCGGGCTCGAGCCGCGCCTGCTCCTGCTGGCCCACTTCGGGCCGGTGTACGAGCCGGCCGGGCATATCGAGGCGTACCGCGCGCGGTTGCTGCGCTGGGCCGAGTTCGTGCGCGAGGGTCTGGTGGGCGGGGCGGACGAGGCAACCCAAATTGCGCGGCTGCAGGCCCTGGCGGATGAGGAGTTGAAGGCGGTGGCGCCGCCCAGTCTGTACGACCACTACCGCCAGGCGGCGGCCGTCGAGCAGAGCTGGCAGGGGCTCGCGCGCTACTGGCGCAAGCGCGCTGAACGCGACGTGCCGGTGCTGGGGAAGGTTGAAGGTTGAAGGAAGGTTGGAAGGGTGGAAGGGCGGACAGTTCTCCAACCCTTTTGACAGGTCGGTGCTTTGCTTTGCCGTGCCGGTACTCTGCGCCAGCAACGCCTTTGCAACGCCGAACCTTCAACCTTCAACCTTCACGACCACAAGCCTGTCTACCCCGGATTCTGCGCCCCAGATTTCGCCTGGGCGGCCGAGAAGCTGGCGCACGTTGGCGGGGGTGCTCGGGAGTGGGAAGAGCTCGAAGGCTTCTTGGGCCGGGTCGAAGCGGGCCAGGGCGTTGGCGCTGAAGTCGCTCAGCCAGATCATGTCGTGAGCGTCTACGTAGACGGCGTAGGGTCGTGGCTGGTCGCCGGGGAGCGGCCACTCGCGCCACTCGTTCGTGGCCGGATCGTACCGGGCGAGCTGGCCGGCGTTCCACTCGCTCACCCAGAGGCGACCGTGGGAGTCCGACCAGATGCGGCGCGCGCCCTGGCCCGGCGTGGGCGGCTCGATCACGGTCGCGGCGCCCGTCGTGGTGTCGATGCGGGCAATGTAGCTGCCCGCGAGTGAGGCGTAGTAGACCTCTCCGCCTGGTGTCGCCGTGATGCCGTATGGCCCGCGACCGCGCGGCGCCTCGAAGAGTTCCACCTGCCCCACCGCCGGGTCGAGACGGCCGTAGATGCCGCTCTGACCGGTGAACCAGAGTACGCCGGCGGCGTCGAAGGTGGCCGTATTGAGGTTGGCGGGCCCGCTCCGGCCCGGCAACGGGAAGCGTTGGACCGCCTCCGTCTCCGGGTCCACCCGCACGATCACGTTGAGGCCGCCATCCGTGATCCATGGCGCGCCGTCCGGCCCGACGATTACCCCGTGCGGCGCCGAGCCCTCGCCCAGCTTGATGTGATGCGTCTCGCCGGTGGCCGGATCCAGGCGGCCCAGCTCGCCCGCGCCCTGAGCGGTGTACCAGACGGCTCCGCCGGGTGCGGGGGCGACGTCGTGCGGGCGCGATCCGGCCGGGATCGGGTACTCCTGCAGGGTTGGAGCGGGCTTCTCGACGCGAGGGGCAGCGGGCGGCGAGGCCGATCGCGCCGCCGGTGGTCGCTGGGTGGCGGGCCGGGCTGGGGCTGGGGCTGTGGGCGGGGAGTCTCGATGGGTCCCCGGAGCGTCTCGGCCGGTGGCGGGGTGGCGGGCTGAGCTGTGGCCGGGGAGGGGGCGATTGCTGCCGGCGAGGGCGTCTGCCCGGATCGAGCCCCACAGCCGCTGAGGAGCGCGGCCAGCCCGAGCGCACTGACCCAGGCGAGCCAGGGCTGCTTCCGCTTGATCAACTCGCCTCGTCTCCGGCTCATCGGTCTCTTTCTCCATCCTTCCGTGGTGCGATCTCCTCGGCCAACCATTTCCGGGCCGCCTCTCCCTCCTCACGATTGAGGGTATGACCCTCAGCGCTCCAATGCAGCGTCACCGATGCCCCGGCTTCTTCAAGCAGCGCCACCAGCCGCTCGGTCTCCTGCGGCCGAACGAGTGAGTCGCTGCGTCCGGCCGCGGCGAAAACGAACTTTCCAGAGAGATCGGGCAGTGGCTCTGCTTCGAAGGGCACCATCGGGCGGAAGAGGACGGCTCCCGCCAGCACATGGGGGTGGAGCAACAGCAGGCTCGCGGCGATGTTGGCACCGTTCGAGTATCCTACGGCGATCACCCGGTGTGGATCGAAGCCGTAGGCGACGGCGGCGGCCTCGACGAAGCCCGCCAGCTCGCGGGCGCGAACGATCAAATCCTCGACGTCGAAGACCCCTTCGGCCAAGCGGCGAAAGAACCTCGGCATGCCCTGCTCCAGCACCTTGCCGCGCGGGCTGAGCAGAGAGGCCTCCGGAGCCAGCTGACGCCCGAGCGGGAGTAAATCGTCCTCGTTTCCCCCGGTCCCGTGCAGGAGGAGCAGGGTGGGCGAGTGCCCGACATCACGCGCCGGAACGAAGCGATGGATGAAACCCAGCCTGTCGCTCGCCATGCTCACTGCTCCCGTTCCATCTGCGGTAGACGAAGCGACGGGAGGAGCCGGCTGACCCGAGTGCGCTTGGGTTCCAACCACGGCGGCAGCTTCAAGTGCGTGCCCAGTTGCTCCTGCGGCTCGTCAACGGTAAAGCCGGGCGGATCGGTGGCAATCTCGAAGAGCACGCCGCCGGGCTCGCGGAAGTAGATCGAGTGGAAGTACAGCCGATCTATCACCGGCGTGACGTTGACGCCCTGCGCCGCGAGCCGGGTCCGCCAGGCTCCCTGCTCGGCCTTGTTGGGCGTGCGCCACGCGACGTGATGGACGGTGCCGAGGGCCAGTCGCCCGCTCGGGGCGTTCGGAAGAACCCGCACGTCGGCGTGGGCCGCAGGACCGCCGTCACCCACCTGATACCGGAACCAGTTGTCGGCTTCCTTCACCAGGCGAAAGCCCAGCGTGCCGGTCAATACCGCGTCCGTGCTTTCGAACCCTTCCTCTGAGAGCGTCACGCCGTAGAATCCGCGAATGGCGTCGTCGGGGGGGACCGGCCCCTCTTGCCAGGGGCTGCGCTCGTCCACGTCCGGGGAGGCGACCAGCTCGAGCTGCAACCCGTCCGGATCGAAGAAGGTGACGACCTGTTCGTCGAAGCGCTCGGCAGGCCCTTCGAAGGGGACGCCGCGGCCCTCGAAGCGCTCCATCCAGAAGCCCAGCGCCCGCTCGGGGACGGAGAAGGAGGTGGTCACCACCTGCCCCGTCCCTCGTCGCCCTTGGGGCGCTCCGGGCCAGGAGAAGAAGGTGAGGATCGTCCCCGGGTGTCCCACCTCGTCGCCATAGTAGAGGTGATAGGCGCCGGGGTCATCGAAGTTGACAGTCAGCTTGACGAGGCGCAAACCCAGCAAGCCGGTGTAGAAGTCCACGTTCTGCTGGGGGTCGCCGGCAATCGCCGTGACGTGGTGGATCCCGCGGATCTTCGGACTCATGGTCGCGCTCCTTCCCCGTCTGGGTTGGTCGCGGGCTCCCACAAAGAAGGGAGGCTCGCAATCTGCTGCCAGCCCTCGCCTTCCCGAACGCGCTCGACCCGCAGGTTCTCAAAGTACCGGTCAAGTACCGCTGCCCGCTCCTGGGCCAGAGGCGGTGTACAGTAATCCTCCTCCTCCCACACTGCCTCACGGGCGGCCGAGTCCCAGCGTGCCTCCTGGAGGGAATGGGTGAGGGCGTGACCGAACGGCCGCAACTGGTGAAACTCCCCCTGCTCCAGCCGGTGGCTGAGCTCAGCCACCAACTCCCGCCTGGGACGCGCGCGAACGAGATAGAAGGCCATAGGAACCTCCTCCTGCGTGATGCGTGAGACGTGATGGCATCAAACGTGGGATCTCTGCATGGTGTGTCCGTTGCGAATCTCGATGATGTGTTTATATGATCCTGGTGGCGAAGTCGCTTCCAAGGAGGACGAAGGGCTTGTAGTGCGCGCTTCAGCGCGCTGAAGCGCGCACTACAAACCAGCGCC
This sequence comes from Ardenticatenaceae bacterium, assembly GCA_027493995.1. GTDB lineage: Bacteria > Chloroflexota > Anaerolineae > Ardenticatenales > Ardenticatenaceae > DOUV01. The sequence goes on from JAOSJS010000001.1 coordinate 5,998,125, forward strand.
GGCGACTTGTACCAATTCACCAACAGGATCTTTGTATTTCTGTAAAAGTGGTGCATACGCGCCACTTTTACAGAAAGTCAGATATACCATCCGAATCTCGGGCCAGGTTCTGGCCCGGAAGTTCCTGATTCGTGCGTAAGGTAGGCTGAATCGGCACAGTAAGAGGCGAAACGTGCCCCTCGTGCCACAGGGATAGAACGGGCAGGCGCGGACTCAGGGCGTCATCAGGTTTCACGAACCGATCCGCTCCCGGATCGCGGGAACGACCTCGTTGGCAAAGGCCTGGACCTGCAGCACCTCGTCTCCCGCGACCGGCCAGACGATGAAGGTGTCCTGCCGCAAGTCGCGGTAGTAGCGCTCGATCTCGTCCACCCAGTATGCAGGCGGCCCGACAAGGAGTCCCGGCCGCGCCTCGATCCGGGGCGTCTCGGGGCGGTCGAGTAGGATGACACCCATGAGGTTGTAGCCCCGGCGGATGGCAGTGGGCGGCCGATCGGCCTGCGCGGCCCCCTCGTCAATCGCCGCCATCTTGGCCGGCAGCTCGTCGGGTGGCACGTAGCCGGTGGAGAGCAAGACGCCGTCGGCCTCTCGCCCGGCGAGGCGCAGCATGCGCGGACCGTACCCTCCAACCCAGACCCGGATCGGGTGGGCGGGTGACGGGCCGGGATGGGCCCCGCGCAGCTGGTAAAACTCACCCTGGAAGGTGACGGAGCGCCGGTCGCTCCAGAGCAGACGCAGGATTTGCAGGGCCTCCGCGAAGGCGCGGTAGGCCTCGGCCGGCTCGCGCGCCGGGCCGCCCCACGCGCGAATGCCCTCCCAAAATGCGCCCGCGCCCAGACCCACCTCCAACCGGCCACGGCTGAGGCGATCCAGGGTTGCGGCCTGCCTGGCGAGCATCGCCGGCGGCCGCAAGGGGAGGTTGGCCACGTTCGTGCCGAGGTGGATTCGCTCGGTACGCATGGCCAGCGCCGTGAGCAGCGTCCAGGTATCAAAGAAGCGGGCGTTGTAGGGGTGGTCTTGCAACGTGATGAGGTCGAGCCCGTCCCGTTCGGCCACCGTTGCCCAGTGGAACGGCCGCTGCGGGTCGCCGGCGCTCGGATCGACGTTGGAACCGAAAAGGGGTTCGAGTTGCTCAGCCATGAGCTACCTCCTCTGCCAACGGAGTGTCAACCAGATGAATTCCCTCAGAAACCAACGCCACAAGGACTCAGGGGAACTCATCTGAGTCCTTGAGTTTCGCTGAGCGCCTGGGACGTCGAGAAGGTTACTGTTGAAGTGATCCCAACCACCGGCCGAGATCAACTTGCTCCGGCGCCCGCGCTGGGGCGTCGCGTCTCACAGCCAGCACGACGCCGATCTCGTCGGGTCCCGCCAGGTGAAGCTCGAGCCCGGTGCCAACGTCATAGAACCCGCGCAGCCACTCACGCTGCTCACCCAGCACGTGCCGTGCCAGGCGGGCCAGCTCGTCCGGATCTGGCAACGCCAGGGTGAAGGCTTGCAGGCGCACGCTGGCGGGAGGCGGTGGGGGCACACCGACGCCGGCCCACGTATTCAGCCCGATGTGGTGGTGGTAGCCCCCTGCGGAGAGGAAGAGAGCACTCGGACCGTAGCGCAGCATCTCGTCGAAGCCTAGCAGGTCGCGATAGAACGCGGCGGCCGGATCGAGGTCGGCGGTGTGTAGGTGGACGTGGCCGAGGCGTGTGGCCGGGTCGGTCCCGCGCCAGGGCTCGTCGTCGTCGCGCAACTCGGCGATCAGCCCATCGAAATCGAGTGGCTCGGTCGCCATCTGGAGCCGACCGTTGCGGCGGGGCCACTGTTCCCGCGGCCGGTCGGCGTAGAGCTCGATGCCGTGGCCGTCCGGGTCCGACAGATAGATCGCCTCACTCACGAGGTGATCCGACGCGCCCTCAACCGGGACTCGCACCGAGGTCAAGCGGCGCAACGCCCGCGCCAGCGCCCGCCGGTGCGGGAAGAGGAGCGCGAAATGATAGAGCCCGCTGGTGCCACGGGGCTGCGGGCGCGCGCCCGGCTGGACGGTCAGGAGGATCTGAGCTGGGAGGTGGCCAGTGGCCGAGAGCGAGACGTGTGCCTCGTCACGCTGAGCCACATGCCAGCCGAGAGCCCCCTGGTAGAAGGCCAGCGAACGGTCGAGATCGGCGACCGTCAGACGAACGTCGCCGATGGTCGTGTCCGGGTGAATCGCGCGATCGGCCATAGCTTATCCTCCATACCTGATTCCTTCCACCGTGACAGTAAATTTACCTCATGGGCCGCTGTCGTCAATAAACTGTGCTATCATGTTAATGGCAGTGGGGTTAAGACACCCCGGCGGACTCGAGCCCAGCCAGGTTGTGCGCCGCCGAGCGTCTGAGGATATCTTGGACCGGCTCGAATCAAGAGGGATCGAGCCGGTTTGGGAGGAGGGCGGTTGTTTGAGCCTGGGGACGAAGGTACTGGCCCAAGGAAGGAGAAACGAGTGAAGAAAAAACAGTATGGCAAACTCCCGCCCCGTTACAGGTTTGTCCTCAATCCGTACGAGGACGTGCGGTTCAGCTCCTGCCCGAACTGCAATCGCAAGACCAGGCTGCGGAAGGTGCCCCTGCTGATCCACGTGGACCCGATGAACCCGGTCGCGCTCAACAAGAGCTGCCGCTACTGCCCGGATTGCGATCTGCTCATCGTCCATCAGGACGAACTCGAGGCGCAACTGGCAGCACTCTTCAGCACGCACAAACCTGAGGTCGTCGGGAACGACTATCTCGTCATTGGCACCCTCGACCGCGCCGATTGGCAACGCGGGCGCAAGACGCCCTTTGCGGCCGGAAAGCTACTGGACATCTTGCACGACTTCAAAGAAGTAGTGAAAATTGAGGTCGATCGTGGTGGGTGGAGACCGAACGAGTGAGCCGGATGGTTCCAGGCTCCGTCCTTCGCCTGACCGACTGCTGCCGAACGATTCCAGCATGACCACCGGGTCTGCTGTTGTTGCCCAGGGAGGCGAACTGTCGATGACTGGCAATCAAACAGGGAAGCGATTGATCCTCGGAGCGCTGGGCCTCTTGCTCACAGCCGGTGTTGCCCTCATCTGGCGACGGGCGCTCTCGCCTGCCCCCTTCAGCCAGGACGACCTTCTGGAAGCGGAGCCGCCGCCGACGCCAGAGGCCATCCCGCGCTGGGACGACGAGGGCGGGGCCCTTCCTGAAGGCCCGCCGACGGCGCTTCCTGCCGGGCCGACGGTTGAGTGAGACCGGCTCACCCGGTGAACACACCCCGAAAGACCCCTGGGAGCGAGCGCTTGCAGGGGTCTTTCGTGAGGGAGGCCGGACTGCGGCGGTTCCGCCACCCTGGCGCTCGGCAGCGGGGGGGGGTGGATTGCGGCCGTGCGAGCGGGTGAGCGCGGATTCCCTGTCGCCGTCTGTTTACTGTGACCACCAGGTCGGTTGGCGGTCCCACCGATGCTCGCGAAGGCTGGCGAGCAGGTCGGGCGGCAGCGGACCGGCATCGCTGGTTGCAATGTTGGCGTGTACGTGGCCGAGTTTGCGCATCCCAGGGATGACGGTATCGACATCGGGGTTGGTGAGGACGAAGCGTAAGGCCATCTCGGGCATGGTCATGCCGGGCGGCACCAACGGTTTGAGCGCCTCGGCCCGCTCGACGCTTGAGATGAGGTTCTCGGGCACAAAGTAGGTGTTGCGCCAGTCACCCTCCGGCCAGCGGCTCTCCCTGGTCAGCGACCCGGTCAGGGTGCCCTCATCGAAGGGGACCCGCGCGATCACCCCGATGTTCAACTCGCGGCAGACCGGGAACAGCTCATCTTCGGGCGCCTGATCGAAGATGTTGTAAATCACCTGGACAGCGTCGATCAGACCGGTGCGGAGCGTGCGGATGCCATTCCAGGGTTCCCACCGGTTGATGCTGATGCCGACTGCGTGGACGAGGCCCTCACGTGTGAGGGCCTCCACCGCTCGTTGCCAGCGCTGATCGGTGGCCCACTCGTCCTCCCAGACGTGGAACTGGATCAGGTCCACGCTCGGGAGCCCCAGGTTTGCCAGGCTCTTCTCGGTATACTCGCGAATGTGGTCGGGAGGAAACGCCTCCTCGAGCGGGTCGCCCCGGTGGGACGGCCACCTGAAGTTCTTGGGCGGAATCTTGGTCGCGGTGTAGAGCCTCTTGTCAGGATTGGCGCGGACCAGTTCGCCCAGCAGCTTCTCGCTGTGCCCGTCGCCGTAGGCCCAGGCGGTGTCGAAGAAGTTGCAGCCGAGATCCACCGCCAGTTGGAGCGCCTGGCGCGACTGCTCGTCGTCGGACGCCGTCCAGGCCCCCATGCCCCACAGGCCGTAGCCGACCTCGCTGACGGGCCAGTCTGTGCGGCCAAACATTCGGTAGCGCATAGATCCCTCCTTCGTGCGCACGGTGTCCAACCTCTCGACCCGGTGCGGTGGCGAGTGGGCCGATGCCCGGCCCTTATTGTGGCACGTTCTGATCCACCTGCAACCAGTCATTTGACACGCCTGGGTGCGTGCTGGTTGGCACATCTTGATCGCGTTGGTCCGCAACGAAATGGCTCGTCTGCAACCTGCGCCCCTTCAACCATCCGAGCTGGAACGCGAATCCCCTGAGCCTGAAGGGGCCCTTCCGGATCCGAGCAGTGGTGGCCGAAGGTACGATGTGCCTGCGCCGTTTGGCGTACGGACGGAAACGAGCGTCTAGGCGAAGCGGGCAGTGCCACGATACGATGACGAGCCGATGTGCATGGCACGCTCCTTGCATATCCTATAGACAGGATGAATCGGGCTCAGGGCTTCGTGCCCTGGACAAAGGAGACCCGTCATGAACCGGACACAGACACGCTTACTCGTTGCTCTCATCATTTTGGCGCTGGCCGCTGGTCTCGTGATGTTTGTCGGTGGCTACAGTTCGCGGGCCCTGGGTCTCTCGCCGGAGGCTCGAGCGATCGCACGGCTGAGCGCGAGCGAGCCCGCTGCGCGCCTGGAGGCGGTGAAGAGCCTGCGCGGGAGTGACCTCTCGCCGGCTGCGGTGAATGCGCTGACGCCGCTCCTGGCCGATCCGGACCCACAGGTCGGCTACCAGGCGGCGATGGCCCTTGGCGAGGCCCAGACACCGGCGGCGCGGCAGGCCCTGATAGCCGCTCTGGATAACTCGAATTCCCTGGTGCGCATCCGCGCGGCTGAGGCGCTGAGCGCGCACCCGACGGCAGAGGCCGCCCCGGCCCTCTCCCGCCTGCTGCTCAATAACGATGACGCGGCGCTGCCCGCCGCGAAGGCGCTGGTCAAGATCGACAACGACGTTGCCCGCAACGCGCTCTGGATGAGCCTGGCCGATGAGAAGCAGACCTCCCGCCAGCGCGCTGCGGCGAGTGCGCTCCTGGAGAACGGGCAGGCCTCGGTTGAGATGCTGAAGCAGGCCCAACTCTCAGGGATCCCGGCCCTGCGGGCCAATGCGACGGTGCTGCTCGACCAGATCAAGGTCCAATAGGAAGGTCCCTTCCAACCCACTTCGCCTGCGGGCGGCCCTATGAAGGTCGCCCGCAGTTTCTTTCCCGCAGGCATTTGGCGCCGGTCACCCCCTCTCCGGCCGCCGCCCGCGACCGGGCCGCCGGCAGTTCGCGAGTGCCACGGTTCGCGACGACGAAATCGACATCGCGCTCTGCTCCCGGGGGATACCTCAGCAACCGGGCGTCGAGGTGCGACGCAGCTGTATGCTTGCGGAGGGTGCGCGCCAAGGTGTCAAGGCAGCCGGCAGAGCGCCCACGACCACGACGCGGGTGCAGCGCCCTGGATGGCTCTCCCGTGCCCCGCCTTGAGCCCCACGCCGCTCGCGGCTATAATCCCCCCATCACTGACGACGAGCCACTAAAGGACACGCCCTTGTTCGGCACACGCGCACCCGCTGATTTCGTGGCCACGGCCATTGCCTTCGTTCTGGCGATCACCATTCATGAGTTTGCTCACGCCTTTACTGCGACCCAACTCGGCGATCCAACGCCGCGGCGCCAGGGTCGGCTCACGCTCAACCCGGTCGCCCACCTCGATCCACTGGGAACGATCTTGATCTTCCTGGCCGGCTTTGGGTGGGGGAAACCGGTCAATGTCAACCCGTTCTACCTGGGCGGTACCCGCGGGATGGCCCTGGTCGCCGTCGCCGGACCGCTCTCCAATGTCCTGTTGGCGATTCCCTTTGCCTTGCTCTTTCGCCTGAATCTTCTACCCTTCGGGGGCGGCGGTGGCCGGCTGCTCCCGAGCCTGCCCGAACTGGCCTTCACGATCGTCTTCATCAACGTCTTGCTGGCCGTTTTCAACCTGATCCCGCTGGCGCCGCTCGACGGTTCGAGCGTGCTCATTGGATTGCTGCCGTCGAATTCAGGCGCCGGGGTCCATCGCATCCAGCAGTACGGCCCCCTGATCCTGATGGGCCTGTTGCTGATTCCGTTCGTCGTGCCCGGCTTCCACCCGATCAGCATGATTATCGGGCCGCCGATCAACTTCTTGCTCCACCTGTTGCTGGGACGTTGACCTGTGCTGGCCCGGACGCGCTACCGCACGGCCCAGGTCTTCCGCCATTTAAGCGGCTGCCTTCGCCGGGGAGACGGCGCCCTGGTCGCCGCGACGCTGCCGCCGGGGTTGCTGGCGCTCTTTGAATCCCAACAGCCCGGCGACCAGGCTCACGCCCTGCGGGTCTGCCGAAGGTTGCTCGAGCAGGGGCACTGCGAGCCGGCCCTGCTTCAGGCGGCGCTCCTCCACGACGTCGGGAAGGTCGTGGGGGTCCCACTGCCCTACCGCGTGGCCGTGGTCTTGCTGCGCTGGCTGGCACCGGGCTGGCTGCCTCGTCTGGCCGCCGGGGGGGAGCAGCGTCGCTGGCTCCAGCCATTTGCATCCAGTCGCGACCACCCGGCGCTCGGCGCGCGGCTGGCGGCTGAGGCCGGGGCGACGCTGGCGGTGGTTGCGCTCATTGCCCATCACCAGGATGAGACGATCGTGGACCAGCAGTTGATCCCACTCCTGCAAGCGCTGCAGGCGGTAGACGATCGGAGTTGAGCAATGCATGCTGAACGGTCAATCCGGCGGGCGAATTGAAGCCGCGCGGTACGCCACATTTGGATGCCATCACTGGCGGCGGAGAGGCGGATCGCGGGCGAGGGCACTGCCCTCACCCACGCCCGTACACACGATCCCAACAAGAGCCTTAATTATTTGGAGAATAACAGTGGCAACTCGAATTGCAGTCATTGGCGCCGGCGCGCTGGGAACCTCCCTGGGTCTGGCACTGAAGGCCAGCAACCGGCCGCTCGAGGTGATCGGTCACGATCGCAAGCTCGAACGCGCCCAGGCGGCTCACAGGCGCGGCGCATTCGACAGGGTTGAGTGGAACCTCATCAATGCCGTCGGTGACGCCGATTTGGTGATTCTGGCACTGCCTCTTGGTGCGATCGAGGAGACGCTCCGCCACATCGGCCCGGAGCTGCACAGCAACTCTGTGGTTACCGATACGGCGAGTATCAAGGAGTCGGTCCTCACGTGGGCCGGCCGGCTCTTGCCCCACGATGTCCACTTCATCGGCGGGGACCCGCTGGTGCAGACGCCGGGGTATGGACCGGACGCCGGCCGCGGCGACCTCTTCCAGCAGCGGCGGTATGTTTTGACGCCTCTGGCGGACACCGACAGCCAGGCGCTCAGTCTGGTTACCTCGGTGGTCACGCTCCTCGGCGCCGAGCCGCTCTTCATGGAGGCCGCCGAGCACGACGGGTTGGCGGCGGCGGTCAACCAACTGCCGACGGCCCTCAGCCTCATCCTGCTCAAAGCCACGACCGAGCATCCGGCCTGGCGCGAGATGAGCAAGATGGCCGGCAGCGCCTACGCCGATTCTACCCGTCTGCCGAGTGAGGAGGCTCCCGAGTTGCGCAGCCTCCTCATGGCAAATCGCGAGGGGCTCGAACGTTGGCTGACAGAGATTCAGCGTGAGCTCGAATCGTTTCAGCAACTCTTGGCGAGTGGCGACAGGGAGGCACTCGAGGCGCTCCTGGTCGACCTGTTGGTGGCCCGCGCACGTTGGGCCGAGAGCCAGGAAAATGTGGAGCGAGCCAATCCGGCCATGGAGGAGGTCAGCCGCCGCTCGATGCTCGGCGGTTTCCTCGGCCTGCGCCCCTTCGGGCGCAAGCGCGACAAGAAGTGATGGCCTTCATACGGTGGAAGCCTTCGTCTACATTGTCGAGTGCGCCGACGGCACGCTCTACACTGGTTGGACGACCGACGTCGCCCGGCGCGTCCAGGAGCACAACGCGGGGCGCGGCGCGCGCTACACCCGCGGCCGTCGCCCGGTTCGCCTGGTCCTGATCGAATTCCATCCCACTCAGGCCGCTGCGATGCAACGCGAAGCCGCTATCAAGCGGCTCCCACGGGCTGCCAAGTGGCGGCTGATTTGGGAGGGTAACGAAATATCCAGGTGTTGACGCCGGGGAATGAGATTGGAGAGGAGAGATTGGAGTGCCCAGCCAATCTCTCCTCTGCCGTCACCAACCGCTTCGTCGGGGCACCGGCGCGGATCAGGATGGAGTGTGTTCGCCGGTGGAATCGGGACCGGGGAGCGGGAACTTGCGGGCGAAGCCGGTGACCTGCTCGGCGATTTCGGCCTGGCGGGCCTCATTGTCAATGTGGAAGATGACGTCCGCGATCCAGCGGGCGATGTGAGTCATATCGTCCTCGAGCATGCCCCGGCTGGTGACGGCGGGCGACCCGATGCGGACGCCGCTGGTCACGAAGGGACTCTCGGGATCGTACGGGATCATGTTCTTGTTGACGGTGATGTGAACGTTGCCCAAAGCCTTCTCTGCCGCTTTGCCGGTCGTCTTGGCCGGGCGCGTATCCACCAGCATGAGGTGGTTGTCGGTCCCGCCACTGACGATCCGTAGCCCGGCCGCCTGCAGGCTATCGGCGAGGGCCGCTGCATTCTTGACGATCTGCTGCTGGTAGACGATGAACTCAGGACGAAGCGCCTCGCCGAAGGCCACGGCCTTGGCTGCGATGACATGCATCAGCGGGCCGCCCTGAATGCCGGGGAAGATGGCCTTGTCGATCGCTTTGGCATACTCCGCGGTGGTCATGATCATCCCCCCCCGGGGGCCGCGCAGCGTCTTGTGGGTCGTGGTCGTGGTGAAGTGGGCGTAGCCGATGGAGGTCGGGTGGAGGCCGGCCACGATCAGCCCGGCGATGTGGGCGATGTCGGCCATCAGCAGCGCCCCGACGCTATCGGCGATGGTGCGCAGGCGCGCAAAGTCGATGATCCGAGGGTAGGCGGAGGCGCCGGCAACGATGAGCCTGGGGCGATGCATCTCGGCCAGGCGCTGGACCTCCTCGTAGTCGATCACCTCGGTCTCGCGATCCACCCCGTAGGCAACGATGTTGTAGAGCGCGCCGGAGAAGTTCACCGGGCTGCCATGGGTGAGGTGGCCGCCCTGATCGAGCCGCATGGCGAGAATCGTATCGCCCGGCTGGAGCACCGCCATGTAGACAGCCATGTTCGCCTGCGAGCCGCTGTGGGGCTGGACGTTGACATGCTCGGCGCCAAAGAGCTTTTTGGCCCGCTCTTGGGCCAACTGCTCGGCCACATCCACCACCTCGCAGCCACCATAGTAGCGGCGGCCAGGGTAGCCCTCAGCGTACTTGTTGGTCAGAACGGAACCCATCGCCCGCAGGACAGCCCCGCTGACGTAATTCTCGGAGGCGATCAGCTCGAGGCCGTCGCGCTGGCGGCGCTGCTCGGCCTGTAACACCTCCCAAATCTCGGGGTCGCTCTCAGCAAGGGGAGCCTGAGGGGGAAGAAGCGTCGTCCTCACGACCTGTTCGGCTGCTGCCATGATTGTCTCCTACACGCTTGTTCGCGGTGCACATCTTGCTGTTCGTTGGCTCGAGCCAGGTACACGGACCCACCTGAGCGAGTATAGCACAGGGTTCCAAACGAGGCGAAGGCGAGTAGCACTCGTTCCGAATTCCCCTCAGGAGGCGAACGTGGTTTCGTCCGGCGATGCCGCCCTGAGCGGGGTGGTCCTGGCGAAGCGGGCGGCGGGACCCCTCCCCAGCCCCTCCCCGAAGCGGGGAGGGGAGTCAGACGCGGGCCCGCCAGCCGCGCGGCCCTCCGTCTCCCCCTTCCCTCGCAGGGAAGGGCGCCGGGGGGTTAGGTTCTGCCGGCGACGCCATCTGCCTGACAACTCGTGCGTACACCACCAGATCATAGAGATTGTGGGCCCCCGGCAGTCATGCTATAATTTGACTCTTTATTGCACCAAACTCTAATCGACGAGGGTGTGGTGACAGATCAGCCTACTCCGATTGCTGTCGGCGAGCGCGTGCAACTGCGCAAGCAGCACCCCTGTGGCGGCGACGTCTGGGAAGTGGTCCGTATCGGCGCCGACATTGGGCTGGTTTGTCTCACCTGTGGCCGGCGGATTCTCCTTGATCGGCGCACCTTCAATAAGCGTCTGAAGCGGCGGTTATCCGCCCCGCAAACACCTGACACCCCCCGCACACCCTGATGGTGGAGGGTCCAGTTTGAAGAACGCTCAGTATGGCGAGGCTGCGCCCGACCCGACGGCCGTTCGGGAGGATGAGGGCGGCGACGAGCGCTCCTTTCGCGAGTTGGTGAGGATCAGGTCGTTCCGTGATCTTTGGTTTGCTCAGGCGCTCTCGCAGACGGCCCATAACGGGATTCACTTCGTCGAGTTGATCATGATTGCCCGTTTGACCCAGTCCAGCGGGCACGTGGGGATCATGATCCTGGCATTCAGCCTGCCCGCCGTGTTCTTCAGTGCCAGCGCCGGGGTGATCGTCGATCGCCTTCCCAAGCGCCGGATCCTCTTCTACAGCAACCTGGTTCGGATCTTCACAGCGCTCAGCTACATCGCGGCCTTGCACGTCTTGCACGGCCGCCCCTTGCTGCTGTGGGTGTACAGCATCACGTTTTTCGCGTCGGCCATCGGCCAATTCTTTGCCCCGGCCGAAGCGGCGATGATTCCGCTCCTGGTGGGCCGTCGCCGGCTCCTGACCGCCAACTCGCTGTTCAACCTGACGATGACGGCGACGCAGGTGCTGGGCTTGATCATCATCTTCCCGCTGCTGGTCAAGATCGGTGCGTTGCTGCTCGGCGCGGGCCGGGAGTTCGACCTGAGCTTCGCCGTGGTGGCCTCCTTCTACGCAGTCGCTGCCTGGCTGGTGCGGCACCTCCCGGCCGATAAGCCCCAGCCGATTACTGTGAACGAGCCTTCGGCGGTCCGCAAGGCACTGCGCGAGATTCGCGAGGGCTGGGCCTTCATCCGCGACCACAAGATGCTGTGGGTTCCGATGGTGAACCTCTCGATGACCGCCACCCTGGTCATGATCCTGGCGACGATTGCCCCGAACTTCGCGGCCCACGTCCTGCGGGTGAGCCAGGAGGACGCGGTGTACATCTTCGCCCCGGCCGGTATCGGGATGGTCTTGGGAACATTTCTGATTGGACGCTTCGGCCATCGCCTCCGCCGCGAGTCGCTCTCCAACGCCGGGATGGTTGGCCAGGGCGTCGTCGTGGGCGCCCTGGGTCTGGCCGGATGGGTGCTCCAGGGCTCAGCCCAACTCATCTTCATCGTGGCGGGGCTGGCCTTGTTGTTGGGGTTTGGCTTTGCCGCGATCGGCATCCCCGCGCAGACCATGCTTCAAGAGCGCACGCCAGCTCGGATCCGGGGGCGAGTGTTCAGCGTGCAGTTCTTGCTCGCCAATCTGTTCAGCATTCCCCCGATGCTCTTTGCCGGGACGCTGGCCGACCGCATCAGCATTCCGCCGGTGGCTGTCATTACGGCGATGGGCGTCCTGGTGTTGGCGGCGATCTCGGTCTGGATCACGCGCCGGTATGAGGAGCGGGAGGCACATGCTGAGGAAGTCGAGCGCGAGTGGCGCGCCGCGGAGCATTGGGCGGAGCTGGAAGCGGAACTGGATGGGGCGACGGTTGAACAGCTCTTCACCCGCGACGGTGCTCGACGGGACGTGCATCAATCGCATCGTCAGGAACTACGTCCTGAGGACTGAGCGAATCTGGAGAGGAGAGATTGGAGATTCACGGCGCATCGGGTCGCGACGGCCACGATGGTGAAGATCTGGCGCCGCGCGACCACAATTCTCACCCCATCGCAGACGAGTCCTGGGCACGAGACACGCACTACTCCGCAGAGGAACGCCCGAATCGCTTTGAAGCGCGCGCACAATCCGATCACCGATCTCCATTCCTAAACCTCTGACCACGTGCCTACGATTCTCTTCCTCATGAGCGACACCGGCGGCGGCCACCGTGCCGCCGCTGAAGCGATCATGCGCGCGCTCGAGCACCTCGAGCCGGCCGGTGGCGTCCGGACGGTGATGGTCGATTTCTTCCGCGAGACCTTCCTGCCTCCCTTCAACCGCAGCGGGGCCACCTACCGCCCGATGGTCAACTCCATCCCCTGGTTTTGGGGCTTTGGATTCCGGGCGACCAAGCCACGCCCGATGCGAGCGCTCATGGCGGGGATCGAGGTGTTGCTCGGCGGGCGGACAATGCGCCACCTCTTCATCCACCGTAACCCCGACCTCGTGGTGAGTGTCCACCCCCTGGCGACGAGCTGGCCCTGTCGCATCCTCAACCGCACGTGGCCCGGCGTGCCCTTCGTGACGGTGGTGACCGACCTGGCGACCGGCCACCCATCCTGGTTCAGCCGCTGCACGGACTGGTGTTTCGTCCCGAGCGAGGCGGCCCGGCAGAATGCACTCGAGGAAGGGCTCCGGCCAGAGCGGGTGGTGATCACGGGCCTGCCCATCGATCTGCGCTTTGCCACGTTGCCCGATCCCTCCGCGGCCGCGGCGATCAAGGCCGAGTACGGTGCCCCGCCCCACAAGCCGCTGGTCTTGTTGGTTGGCGGCGGTGAGGGCATGGGTAACCTGGAGGGTTACGCCGGGGCCATCGCCGAGGCCGGTCTGGACCTGGCCCTGATGGTCATCACCGGGCGCAACGTCGCTCTGCGGCAGCGGCTCGAACAGCGCCAGTGGCCGATCCCAGTCATTGTGACGGGGTTCGTGCGCGACATGCCGCGGCGCATGGTGGCGGCCGACGCGATTGTCACCAAGGCCGGGCCTGGGACGCTCAGTGAGGCGCTCGCCGCGGGCCTGCCGATCCTGGTGACCGGGTTCATCCCGGGTCAGGAAGAGGGCAACGTGGACTGGGTCGTCTCGAGCGGGGCCGGCCGCCTGACACCCGATCGCGCCAGTATCCAGGCCACCCTGCGCGACCTCTTCGCCGGTGGCCGGCGAACAGCAAGGCACGACGCGATGGCCACCGCTGCCCGCTCCCTCGCCCACCCGAACGCTGCTTTGGAGGTCGCCGGGCGGTTGCTCGGGCTGCTTGATGGCACCTGGTGAGATGGCTTGCCAGGGTACGATGGTCGGTGCAAATTCTCGTCGACCGACTGTGGAGACGGCCCGGCGGGCCGTCTCCCGCCAAAGCGGGCAACGTCTCTTGTGCGATCCCGGTGAATGAGAGGCGGGCCTGGGGGCGGTGCTGGGGGAAGGAGCGTAGGGGAGGGAGGCGGGGAGAAGGGGCGTGAGAAGAAGGGTCGCGGGGGAGGGGGCGGGGACGCCCCACCGGGAGACGCCCCACCGGGGCGTCTCTACGTTGGGGGCGGTCACGGGGAGGGGCCGTTCTACGAATGGGTCGAGGGTAACGGTTTGTGGCCGGCCTTCGGTTCAGCGCCGTAGGAGGGGTAAGTAGAGCTGACGGCGCAGTTCGAAGGTCTCCCGGAGGGCAGCCTCGCCGGGTGGTGCGGTCGCGGCGGCCTCCCAGAATTTCGTTGTCGGTATCGAGCGCGGCTCGCTGCGCCAGGCGCCGTTCTGGCTGATGACCCAGAGACGCATGATGGCGCCGGAGCGCGGTGGCAGGGGCTCCAGGGCGATCCGTTGTTTGTCACCGGTGAGCGGTACGTTGTAGAGGCTGTCGTGGCGGTGATCGGGGGAGGTCACAGCCACCCACAGGAGAAGGACCGTATCGGTTGGAGCCGCGCCGGCGGCGATGGAGAGATCCATGGCTGCGCCGGGCTGCGGGGGCACGTCGCGGCGCGCGGGCCGCGCCATGTCCGCGACCTGCCCGATCCGCTCGCCGGCGTCGTATGTGCAACTGTCATTGAGGTCGGCGTAGAGCCCGTGGTTGATGAAGAGCTGGTTGAGGTCGACCTGGCTGATCCCGAGGGCGGGGGCGCTCCCCGTGAGCCGGCGGTAGAGTTCGAGGACGTTGCCGATCGAGGGGCTGGGGCGCAAGGCATCCCAGAGAGCCTTTGGCGTCACACTGATATTGTCGATCTTGCCATCCTTGTCCACCGGGGCGCTGTCGTAGAGGTCGTAGAGCAAGCCGGCCACCGCGAACTCCTCACGCGAGAGGAAGGTTGGCACGGGGGGCGCGCAGCCCGCGGTCATGGTCATCGGGTCGCGCGGCTGCCAGTCAAACTCCAGGTCTGCCATCGCCCCGCTCACCGGGTAGAGCCCCGGGGTGGGGGTGGCGCCGCCGAGGTCGCTGGCCATAATCAGGGTCCACCCCGTGGCCCAGCCCTCAGACCAGGAATCGGCGGTGGAGCTGTTGGCGAAGCCCTTGTGGTTGTCGTCGCCGGGGGCCAGGGGGGGAATCCCCATCGTGACCTGCATGAGATCGTGGAAGGTCTCGTGCCACTCACGGTTCATCGGGCGGTCGGGGTCGTGGCAGCTGGAGTCGGCCGGGGTGAAGTGGATCGTGCGGGTGGCCGTCTCGTAGCCGCTGGCGGCGACAGTCGTGTCGAAGAGGTTGACCCTGAGCACGGGCGGAAGGGGAGCACCCAGCGCGTCGGCGAGCCAGCGGGCCACCGTCTGCATGTGACCGTAGCTGGCCAGCATGTCGTCGGCGTAGTCCGGATTGCTGGCATTCGTGTTGTAGCTCACCACGCCGGCCCAAGGGGTGGCATTGCCCATCGTTGGCGGCAATCTCGGTGTCGATCCCGGTTTCTGGGTTCGATCTTTGGGCACGACATTGAAGTTCACGGTCGCGCTGGCCAGCCGGCTGGTGGGGTCCCATTTGATCGTCTGCTCGATCCAGATCGGTTGGGCCTCCTGCCGGCTCTCTTTCCTGCCCTCGAAGAGTGCAAAGCGCTGGTGCGGGTCGGCCAGGGTGATCCGCACGGTGTACGTCCCGTTGAAGGTTTGCGACTCCCGCAGGTCGATTTCGAACTCGCCGTTCTTGTCCGTTGTCGTCGGGCGGACAATGGGCTTGTCCGGGTTTTGCGGATCGAAGACCGAGACAAGTAACCCGTCGACCGGCAGGCCGGTGCAGGGATCGTTCGCGCGCCCCCAGACGACGGGCAGGTGGGGTTCGACTTTGTCGTCCAGGATCAAGTCGAAGCGGCCCATGCCACGTGTGGTGCCACCTGCCGTCCACAGATCGCTCGGCCCAAGCGTCACGACCTCGACGGCACCGTACTTCGTGCCTCCATCGGTGTAGACTGCGGTGAAGGTCACCACCTTGCTGGTCTCGACGGGAGAGACGTTGACCGCCAGGGCGTAGTGGGGCGGGGTGTCGCCAGTGCCAGCCTCGACGACCTGTGGCGTCCCATCCGCCAACTGGTACTCTGCGTATACTGTGGCACCGGCGACCGGCACACCGCCCACCAGGGTCTCGCCCCAGAGGGTGACCGAACCCACGGGGCCGACACCGCTGGTCGTATGTCCGGCCAGGACGGCACTGATGGCAAGGAGCCAGGCAGTGGTGACAAAAAGCGCGATCAATACGCGACGTTGCATCGCTACCTCCGGTATTTCCCCCGCAGGCGCCGGCCAGCCCCCACTCCGGGAAGGGTCACCGTGGGTCGCCCCTCCTGGCGAAAGGGCTGGCGTCTCCCAGAAGAACGAACGGCGCCCAAAGATAGGGGTGGGGGAAATGTTCGCGAATCTCCGCCTGCGCGGCGCGGAGCGCCGCGGCTTTCCCTTCGTTGGCGACCAGGCGCCGGTAGAAGGCCGTCATCAGCGGGGCTGTCGCCGCGTCGAGCACCGGCCAGAGACTGACCACCAATGCGGGGGCACCGGCGGCAAAGAACCCATGCGCCAGGCCGAGAAGATCGCCGCCCTGAACGGCACTCATCCCGGTCTCACAAGCGCTGAGGGTCACGAGGTGAGCGCGACGAAGCTGTAGGCGGCCGATCGCATACACGTGAAGCCGCCGGCCCGCGCCAAGGAGCACGCTCGAAAAGAGTGGGTTGTCGGCGCGAAACTCAGCATGGGCGGCCAGGTGGAGCACTGTGACGTCGGGGGCAGCGGTGCGCAATGCTTCCAGCGTTGCAGCCTCATCGAGGAGACAGCGAGCACCGGGCAGCGCCTCGGCGACGGCCGCCACCTCCTCGTACACGTGCGGCAACCCGCCAGCGGCCGCCACCCCGGCCACCAGGGGCGTCCCGCTTCCCGGTTGGGACTGCGCTCGCTCGGCGCAGAGCCGGACGCTGTGAGCGCTGGGGGCGTAGCGCAACTCCCAGCGGTCGGCGACGAAGCGGGCGCCGTCATGGAGCGCGTGGAACGGCACATAGAACAACTGGCCGGTGGGCACGACCACCACGCGCCGCGCGCGCTCCAGCCAGGGCGCGAGCGGGGCCAGCAACGCCTCGTAGAGCGTTTGCAGGTGAGCGACCGTGCGAGCCTGCCAGCCAGGATCGGCCCAGGCGGCCGGTGGAGCGGCGCGGAAGTCGTCCAGGTCGAAGCGGAGCAACTCTGCGAGGGTCTCCCAGAGATCCGGCAGCACTCCCAGATCGCCAACGGTGTGGAGGGTGTCGCGAGTGACGACGAAGGCACTCAAGCGCTCCTCGCGCCCGGTGACCATGAACTCGACCAGCGCCTCATCGGGCGCGAGGGCTGAGCGGACCGCGGCCAGGTCGACGCTGGCGGCGAGCGGGGAGGTGTGCGGCTCGTTGAGGCCGGGTTGCACAGGTTTGGCAGCCGCCTCTCCTTCGATCAGACGGAGCCGGCGGTAGGCCTCGGCCAGCCGGCGCTCGGTATGCTGTTGGCGTGCCGGTGCCGCCACGCCCCACTGGGCGTCGGCGAGCCGCTGCTCCAACCAGTGGATCTCTTCTTCGAGCCTCACGACCTCACGATCTCTCTGCCGGTGGCCTCCGGCCGAGGAGGTGGTTGGTTGCGGTGCAGAAGCGAGCAATTCGACCAGAGCCCGCCCACGGGCGCGCTCAGCCCACGCCCAGGCCTCGACGGCATCGCCCTCCGCCTGGGCCAGAGCGGCGCGCTCGGTGTAGAGCGACAATTTGTCGTCCAGGAAGCTGGCCCTCCACTCGTCGAGTGGTACCGTCCCCCGCAGCGTCTCGACGATGCCAATTGCCCGCTCCAGGAACGCGGCCGCCTCAGCCAGGCGCCCCTCGAGATGAGCCAGGCGGGCCGCCAGGGCGGCCGCGCGCCAGGCCAGCGGCCGTGACAGCCGCTGAGCTTCCGCGCCGGCGCGGGCGATCAGCGGCGCAGCGTCGGCCGGCCGCCCAAGCTCCATGGAAGCGGCGGCGGTCATGAGATCGGCAAGCACGCCCGGCACGGCCCGACGCTGGGCTCGCAGGATACGAGCGGCCTGTTGGCCCTCGCGCAGGGCGTCCGCCGGCTGGCCGGCGTCCAGGGCCAGCGTCGCGGCCTCCAGAGCCACCTGGGCGTGCCAACCGGATAGAGCGGGGTCGTCGCCCAGTTCGCCCCGAAGGCGCGCCAGGAGTTGGGCTGCGGTGTGGCCATCGCCCCGCGCCCGGTGGGCGGCGATGAGGTCGAGAGTCAGCGTGTGGCGGTCGAAGCCTTGAAGGCGCGCTCGCAGCGTTTCGGAGTGGGCCACCACCTCGTCGGCGCAGTTGAGCGCCAGGTAGACCCGCGCGAGGTCAGCCTCCGCGACAGCGGCATCTGTTGATTGGCCGAGTGCCTCGAAACCGGCGCGGGCCGCGTGAAGGTGGCGCAAGGCGCGATCATACCGGCCGCGGCGAGCCTCCAGCACGCCCAGATCCTGCTCGACGAGCGAGACGTAGGCCGCCACGCCCTCGGCCTCGAACGCGCGCCGGGCCGCCAGCAAGCGGCGACGAGCGCGACGGAAGTCGTCCAGCTCGATGAGGGCATAGGCACTGTCGAGTAGCATGCGGGCGACATCCGACGGACGGCCGAGCGCCCGGTAGCGCCGGGCGGCGCGGGTGTAGTAGCGCAGCGCCGTGGCCGGGCGCTGCTCTTCGATCGCGAGAACGCCGAGATTGCCGGCCAGGGTGGCGAGGCGCAATTGATCGTTGTGGGCTCGGAGGACCGGCGCAATCTCGCGCGCGACGGCTCGCGCGTCGCTACGCTGGCCGAGCCGGACGCGCGCGACCATCTCGCCGACGCGGAGGCAGGCCACGCTGTATTCGTCGCCAACCGCACGAAACGCGGCGGTGGCGCGCGCGTAGGCGACTAACGCCGATTCACATTCGTTGGCGATGGTGGCAGCGTTGCCGGCAATCCAGGCCGCGAGGGCGGCGAACTCGGGGTGATCGGGGTGTTGGGCGGCGGCTTTCTCGGCCAGCGCTACCAGTCGAGGCGCGTTGGGAACGGCCCGGCCGCTATCGATCTCCTGTTTGATTTGCCGGAGAAGGGTCGCTGTATCCTCGGGCGTGAGGCAGGCCAGCAGCGCACGGACTCTGGCTTCGTGCGCGTCGAGAAGGTCTTGGACGGTCGGCACGGCGGGCGCGTTCAGGCTACACCTCAATATTCTCGAGCACGTAGAGGACGTCACCCACGAGCAATTCGAGCGTGTAGTAGCCGGGGGCCAGCGGCCCGGCACGGAACGTGCCGGTGTTGTCGAGGGCCACGGTCACGACGGGGGTATCGGCACCCTCCTGGCCGAAGCGCGCCTCGGGCAGCGCCTCGGCCGGGGGCGGGGGCGAGAGCCGCCCGCGCAGCAGCCGCTCGCGGCGGCCAACGGCAGCCACGCTCAGAGTGAGGGTGTACGGGGCGGCGGTGTACCGGCGGGGGCCGCCGCCGGGTGTCTCTCGCCACGCTGCCGCTGGCGGCAGCGTGGCGAGAGAGCGCCAGAAGACGATCTGCGAGATTCGCCGGCCCAGCGCCGCCTTCGGCGCGTCTTCCACCGCGAGAAACTGCTGGCTGGTCTCGAGCTCGTCCGCACAGTCCGGGCAGCGCGCCACGTGAGCGGCGAGCCGACGGCGCTCGCGCCAGCCCACTTCGTCCAACGCCAGTGCGGTCAGCGTCTCTGGCGACGGGCAGTCGACGCGGTCCAGCTCGCCCAGCAATCGGTCGAGAGCGGCCAGCCGGGCGGCGCGGGCGTGACAGGCGGCGCACCTTTCCAGGTGGGCGCGCACAGCCTCGGCCCCCTCACCGGAGAGGGCCGCCAGCAGTGCTTCGTCGGTGAGCGGCGGTGGGGCCGCACAATCGTCGGGTGGTGGCATCATAGGGTCTCACAGGCTCGGGTCGAAACGACACTCTGCCTATTGAATGGTCGCAACACCTCTTTTGGGGGTAGGACTTGAGATAAACGCGGGCAGAGTGACTTTTGGACCAGTTTTCGAGGCTGTTTCGGAATTCCGGACGCGATCACGATAACGCCTCCTGAGCCAGCGCTACCATCTCCGGGTTGCGGCGCAGGCGGTCGAGCAAATTACGCTTGCAGCGGTAGACCTCGGTGACGTCTGGGAAGAGGTCCGGGCGCTGGGCCGCGATGGCGGCCGGGCGGAGGTCGTTGCGGTAGCTGAGTTCGAGCACGACGAGATCACGCTCGTCCTGAGCCGCCGCACGAGCGAGCGTCCAGAGGTGCGCGCGGGCCTCCTGAGAGAGGGCCGGCATCTCGGGTGGGTCGGAGGCCAGGATCTCGGCGCGTTCCAGGCGCTGCTCGCGGCGGGCGCGGCGGGCGACCTTCCGGGTGGCCTCGATCACGACCGAGTTGGTGCAACGACGCAGAAACGCCATGAGCGCCGCGACGGTGGGAAACTCGGGGAACCGCTCGGGTGGCAGATTCTGCCAGAATCGTGTGAAGATCGTGTTGGCGAGATGCTCGGCGTCATCGTTCGGCGGCGTGAGGGCAGCATAGCCGGGATGCCGCACCACCCAGGCGCGCACCAGTCGCTCGTACTGCCGGTACACCGCCTCCCAGGCATCGTCGTGGCGTTCGGCCAGCGCCCGGCGCAAGAGCTCATAGCAGCTCCCATCGTCGCGATGCTGGGCGGTCACCTCAGCGCAACGCGCAGCCAACTCGGGGGTGGGGAGATCGAAGCCGGCGCCAGCAGGCGACATCATAGGGACCTCATTTCCGTGACGCGAACTGCCTGGATTCTAACCGGACCAAGAAATGTGACAAACGGCGCCCGGGCTCAGTTTGGCGGTCCCGCGCTGCCGCTTTTGACGGCGCTTCGATCTCGTGGTTACAATAGGCCACCGGCATTCAGCGTAGGTTTTGTGCAACCAGATGCTAAACCAGCAAAAAGGCGGGCACATCACAACTTTTGAAGAGCGGCAGCGGCAACTGGAAAGCCCAGGTGGCCGTTTGGAGTCGCTTGCCCGCGTAGGCGCTCTGGTCGGTAAAGGTGAGACGATAGCCATCGGGCAGCGACTCGACCCAGGCAGAAGTGTGAGCCGCCACCTGGACCAGTTCTTTGACGGGCAGGCGGGGACTGCCGGGTGCGGGCAGCGGCGTATGACGGCAGTCCGTCGCCAGCCAGTGGGCCGCCCAGCGGACAAAATTGGCGGCGAAGAGGGCACAATACTCTTGAATCAAGAGGCCCGGCGCCGAGCGGATTTTCAGATGGTGCATTTGAAAGACGTTTTTTCCTTCCTTGATGCCCGCCTCGATCAGTTGGCGGCCATTATAGAATTGGAACCACGGCAGCAGGTCGCCGATCACGGGGGCGCTGCCGGAATGGAGCAAGGTGCTGTAGCGAACGGTCGCGCCGGTGTAGAAGCGTTCCAAGGCCAGTTCCAGCGGGTAGGGACAGCCAGCCATCTGCTGATTCGACCAAGCCACCACTTCGGCGTTGGCGCCCACGCGCGTCCAGGCGGTCGTCTCGCTCACGGTGCGGCGCAAGCGGGTCGTGACTTGGTGATGATAGGGCTTGGTGTAGACGTCATAGCCCATCTCGATCAACAGGGCGACATTCTCACCCGTGCCAAAGCCGGCATCGAGCCGAAAGACGGCCTCCACCGGCGTGGGATTGCGCCGATTCTCGTCCTCGAAGCGCGCCAGGCGGCTGGTCAGACTCGCCTCGATGGCGGCTCGCGCCTCAACCTGGCGCTGCTGCCGGAGGACGCGCTGCTGCGCGCGCTCGATCAGGCGCGGCTGGCGGGCCATGCGGCGCTCGCAGACCAGCAAGCGCTGGCGGGCCGTTGCCACCTGACTGTGCGGTCGTTCCGGCCGCTGGCGCGCCTGGGCGACGGCTTCCAGCCGTTGGATCTCGTGCTGCCAGTGCTGCCTGTGCTGGCTGAGGTCGTTCGCCTGGGCGTGGATCGCCGTCAAGGCCTGCTGCGCGGTCGCCAAGCGCGCTTCAGCCTGCTGCCGCGCCGCCGTGATCGCCGCCAGCCGCTGCCGGAGCAGCTCGACGCGCCGCCGGGGCGAACCCCAGTGCGCGCTTCCGCCGCCAGGATGATCGCTTCGGCTTGGGTACAGGCGATGGTATTCCCCGGATGGGGACGAACCGACAGCCAGACCCGCCCATAGGTCGGGCTGTGCAGACTGACCAGCGCCGCTTGATACCCCAGGCACAAGGCATCACTCATGTAGCCATAGGCCACGTTGGGATAGCTCGTGCTGCTGTTCGAGACCGGACGACCGGTCAAGTCGCCATCGTACACCAGCCGGCCGTGGGTACGCATCGCCAGCACCACCTCGCGGTCAATAAACGGTTGACTGATGGCCTCCAAAGCCTGGCCGATCGCTTCGGCCTCGGCCAGGCTCAAGGCCTGCAAGGTTCGACTCACCCCGCTGGCATCCGCCCACGCCGGTTGCTGCCACGCCGCCGCGACCGCCTGATCCTGATCCAATGGATGGGCACTATGACTAATCTCCTTCAGATGCGCAACCCCAGCCAGGGTTGCTACCAGCACCGCCAGCACCTTGGTTTGGGGACGATGTCGATAGGTCTTTTGGTGCAACGCGACTGCGTTCATCGCCTGGATCAATCCGATCTGGTGCGCAAAGTGGCCCCAGATCACCAACATCGCGTGTTGCGTCAGAGGCCCTGGCCTTTCCAGCTCGCTCATGGTCGCTCCCTCCTGGCTGCTCCGAGGTCCGCACCATGAGCTTATCACTCTCTTCATCCCGATTGGAAAAGTTCTCTTTTTGGCCTATTTTTGCTGGTTGCGTCTCTGGTTGCACAAAACCTACGTTCAGCGCGTCAGACCTCTCCCTCTAGCCACGCGCCAGGGGCGCACGGGGATCGGAGCGATCTGCTGGTCCGTGCGTTCACCGCTTGTCTCCGGTCCGGCCCCCTCGGATTGTGTCCTGGCGTCGTCCGCGGGGGGCTGAACGCTTCGCCCGCGTCTTGCCCAATCCTGCAACGACTGCATTCTCTGACAAGGAGGTCCAAGGTATGGCAGACCGCGTCGCACTCTATCTTCAAGATGCGCACGAGATCCGGGACGGGATCAGATTTTGCCAGTATGCCGAACAGAAAGGGTTTGAGGCCGTCTGGCAGGCGGAGTCGCGCCTGGTTCGCGATGCCATCGTGCCGATGGCGGCCTTCGCCGCGACCACCGAGCGACTCAAGGTCGGGTCCGGCGTGATCAACAATTGGACCCGCAACGCCGCCATCATCGCCGCCACGTTCCTGACCCTCGACGACCTGGCGCCGGATCGGGTCATGCTGGGGATCGGCGCCTGGTGGGATCCACTGGCTCGCAAGGTGGGCATCGAGCGCCGCAAGCCGCTGCTCGCGATGCGCGAGGTGGTGGAGAACGTGCGCAAGTTGCTGCACATGGGGCGGGTCACCTTCCACGGCGAGTTCGTCAACTTTGACGACATCCAGCTCGACGTCGTCCACGGCCGCAAGGAACCGCGCAACGTCCCGATCTACATCGGCGCCACCGGCCCCCAGATGCTGGAGATGACCGGGGAGATCGGCGACGGCGTGGTACTCAACTACCTCGTCTCTCCCCGCTACAATCAACAGGCACTGGACCGGCTGGAAGTGGGGCTCAAGCGCTCCGGTCGCACCTTCGACCAGCTCGACCGCCCGCAGCTCGTGGTTTGCTCGTTGGACCAGGATCGGAAGAAGGCCCTGGACAACGCCCGCAAGCTCGTCACCCAATATCTCGGCCAGCAGCCCCACATCATGAAGGCCAGCGGGGTTAGCCAGGAACTACTCGACGAGATCAACCAGGTGTTGACCTGGCCGGCCACCGAAGAAGAGATCGAGCGAGCGATGGAACTGGTGCCCGACGACGTCGTGCAGATGATCACCGCGAGCGGTACGGCCGACGAATGCCGGGCCAAGGTTCGCGAGTATGTCGAATACGGTTGCACCTGCCCGATTCTCTACCCGCTGGGCGACGATGTCTCCCAGATGATCGACGCTTTTGCGGACGGGTACAGCCGAGATTGACGTTCTGAAACCCCATGCCGAAACGCAATGCGAAGCCACAGACCTCTGAAGGCTACTACCGCCCAACGACATTGGCCGAGGCGTTGGAGTTGCTGCGGCGCCCCGACCTCGCGGCCATCCCCCTCGCCGGCGGCGGTGAGGCCATCACGGGACGAGTGCGCGGGCGAGCCCTTGCGTCGCAACCGCAAGTGCCGGCCGTTATCGATCTGAGCGCGCTGGGCCTGGATGTTATCGAGCTGAGCGAGGACGAGTTGCGGCTGGGCCCGATGGTCACGTTGCAGGCCCTGGTCGAGAGTTCCGAGGTCCAGGGCGTGGCCGGCGGCCTGATGAGCCGGGCCGCGGGGCTGACGGCCCCGCGCCAGGTTCGGAACCAGGCGACTCTAGGCGGCACCTTGCTGGGCGAGAGCGCCGCCCACGCCGACCTGGCCTGTGCGTTGCTGGCGCTCAATGCCGACCTGGTGATTGCGCCGGAGGTCGAGCAGCGCGAGGCTGTGCCGTTGGAGACGTTCTACACCGGTGGGCACCTGGAGCGCGAGCTGCTGGTTGAGGTCGTGATCGCCTGCCCGCCGCCCGGCACCCGCTCAGCCCTCCACCGCATCGGGCGCACCCCAGCCGACCAACCGCTCCTCGAGGTGGCCGGGGTCGGTCGCTGCCAGGATGGCCGGATCGAGATGATCCATCTGGCGGCGAGCGGCGCCGGGCCACGTCCGGTGCGGCTGCGCGGCGTGGAGCAGGCCCTCCAGGGTGTTCCTGTGAACAGCGAAGCGTTCGAGGCGGCGGTTCGGCTGGCCCCTGAGGGCCTGACGCTCCCCGACGACTTCCGGGCGAGCGCCGAGTACCGCGCGGCGATGCTCCCGGTGCTGGTCACGCGCGTACTTCACGATCTATGTCCACAGGATTAGAGATTGATGTGTTCGAAGGGCCTCTTCGATCTCCAATCTCTCCACTCACGAGACGAGAGCAGGCGAACGTATGCATCTTTGGTACGAGTACCACGCCCCCGCCTCGCTGGACGAGGCCCTGGCGCTGCTGGCCGAGCAGGGCGAGCGCGCCCGGATCATCGCAGGGGGCACGGACCTGATCATCGAACTGGACCGCGGCGTGCGGCACCTCGAGCGTGTCGTCGATATCACGCGTATCGCGGGGCTGGACGAGATTCGGGTCGAGGACGACGTGGCCCATGTAGGGCCGCTCGTCACCCACAACCAGGTCGCCAACGATGGGGTGATTTTGGCGCTCGGCTTCCCACTGGCCCAGGCGGCCTGGGAGGTCGGGGCGCCGCAACTTCGCAACCGTGGCACCGTCGCCGGCAACCTCATCACAGCCTCGCCGGCCAACGATACGATTACGCCGCTGATGGCCCTGGGAGCGGCCGTGACGCTGACCAGCGCGGCCCGCGGCCCGCGCACCGTGCCCCTTGCGCAGTTCTACCGCGGCGTGCGCGAGACGGAACTGCAACCAGACGAGATGCTGGTGGACATCATCGTGCCACTGCTCGACCGCAATCAGCGCGGCACCTTCCTGAAACTGGCGCTGCGCCAGGCCCAGGCGATCAGCGTGGTCAACGTCGCGGTGGTTCTGACCGGTGCGGGCGATCCCGACGAACCCTTCCAGCTCCCGGTCAGCGACGTCCGGATCGCGATGGGCAGCGTGGCGCCCACGATCATTCGCGCCCCCGCGGCCGAGCGCGAGTTGGTGGGCAGCCATTTGACCGAGCGCGAGATCAGCGGCGCGGCCGCGCTGGCCGCCGAAGCGGCCGCGCCGATCGACGATGTGCGCAGCCCGGCCAGGTACCGCTCACAGATGATCCGCGTGCTCACGGCCCGCGCCCTCCGTGCCCTCCGTGACGGCCAGGAGCGCGACGCCTATCCGCACATGCGAGCCAATCTGTGGCAGCGGGCGGGCCATCCCAGCAGCCGAACGCCAGGCTACTCCGTTCGAGAGGACGGAACCATCGCGACAAGCATCAACGGCCGGCGCGTGACGCTGCGCGGTGCTGCCGGGAAGACGCTGCTGCGAGCATTGCGCGAGGACGCCGGCCTGACCGGCACCAAGGAGGGCTGCGCCGAGGGCGAGTGCGGTGCCTGCACCGTGATCCTCGACGGCGCCGCGGTGGTAAGTTGCCTGGTGCCGGCCGAGCGCGCTCACGGCGCGACGATTCTCACGATCGAGGGTCTGGCCACCGACGATGAGTTGCACCCCGTCCAACGGGCCTTTGTCGAGCACGACGCGGCCCAATGCGGCTACTGCACCCCCGGGTTCATCATGAGCGCAGCGGCCCTGCTCGACGAAGTCGCGTCGCCCACTCTCGACCAGGTCAAACAGGCAATCTCCGGCAACCTTTGCCGCTGCACCGGCTACTATAAGATTCTCGAGGCGATTCAAGCGGCATCAACGGATAGGGGCCAACGAATGGCCTCCGGCCACAACGGATGAACGGAGCACGATCCATTCACCCGATAGGATGATTCGCATGCGTGCAGTTGGAAGCAGCCAGACGCGCCACGGCATCGTGGGCAAAGTTACCGGCCAGACCCTCTACCCGGGCGACCTGGCGATGCCGGGCATGGCGCACATGAAGATCCTCTTTGCGGGCCGGCCCCACGCTCGCATCAAGAGTCTGGACAGCAGCCGTGCGAGGGCTCACCCTGGTGTTCTGGCCGTTCTGACCGCCGACGATGTGCCCGTTAACGAGTACGGACTGATCATTTTCGACCAGCCGGTGCTCTGCAGCGACGTCGTCCGTTGCATCGCCGACCAGATTGCGGTGGTGGTCGCCGAGACCGAGCGGTCTGCCGCTGAGGCCGCCAGCCTGATCCGGGTCGAGTACGAGGATTTGCCACTGCTCACCGATCCCGAAGTGGCGATGGCCGCCGGCGCCTACGCCATCCACCGCGAGCGCGCCCCCGATAACATGCTCCAACATTACGTGATTCGCAAAGGCGACGTCGAGTCCGCCTTCGCCGACGCCGACGTCATCATCCGAGGGGAGTACCGGACGGGCGCGCAGGAGCACGCCTATCTTCAGCCCGAGGCCGGCCTGGCGTGGTTCGACGAAGCCACCGACCAGGTGGTTGTGAACGTGGCCGGCCAGTGGATGCACGAGGACCGCGCCCAGATCGCTCACGCTCTGGACGTGCCGGAGGAACGGGTGCGCATCGAGTACAGTGCCATCGGCGGGGCCTTCGGCGGGCGCGAGGATATGAGCGTTCAAATCGTGCTCGCGCTGGCGGTGTTGAAGGTCGGGCGGCCGGTCAAGATTGTCTGGAGCCGCGAGGAGAGCATCATCGGGCATCACAAACGCCACCCGATGACCATCCGCACCGAGTGGGCCGCGAGCTACAGCGGCCGCCTCCTGGGGGCGCGCGCGACGGTCATCGCCGACGCCGGTGCCTATGCCTACACCTCGACCAAGGTGTTGGGCAACGCGCATCTCTGCGTGACCGGTGCCTACGAGTGGCCCGCGGCCGCGGTGGATAGCTACGCCGTCTACACCAACAACGTCCCAACAGGCGCGTTTCGTGGCTTTGGCGCACCGCAGGGACACTTCGCCGCCGAACTCCAGATGAATAAGCTCGCCGAGCGCCTGGGCCTCGATCCGGTGGCACTCCGGCTCAAAAACTGCTTACGCGAGGGCAGCGAGCTTACCACGCAGGCGCAATTGCCTCCCGGCGTCAGCCTGCCTCAGGTGATTGAGGAAGCGGCCAGGCGGGCCGGCTGGCCGATCGGCGAGAAGCCCCGCATTGAGCCGCCGCGCGAGCCCTGGAAGCGGCGTGGCGTCGGCTTCGCCTGCGCGATGAAAAACGTGGGGTTCAGCTTCGGCGTGGTGGATGAGTGCTGGGCGACAGTGGAGCTTCACGGCGGCGCAGAGATCGAGGAGGTGGTGGTCCGCACGGCCGGCGCCGACGTCGGGCAGGGCGCGCATACCGCCTTCGTCCAGATGGCGGCCGAGGCGGCGGGCGTCCCGGTCGCGCGCGTCCGGCTGGTGGCCGATACGAGCGACGTGACACCGGGATCATCAGGCTCATCCAGTGCCAGCCGCATGACCTTCTACGCGGGCAACGCGATCAAGGGCGCCGCCCAGCGCGCGCTCAAGCTCTGGCACGATGAGATTCGCCCGGCTGTTGGCACCTACCGCTACCGGCCGCGTGCGACCCAGCCGTTTCACCCGCGGACGGGCGAGGCCGACCCCAATGTCACCTACGGATACGTCGCCGAGGTGGCCGAGGTCGAGGTGGATACTGAAACCGGTCACGTCCAGATTCTGCGCGTGGTGTGCGCCGATGATGTCGGCCAGGCCGTCAACCCGCGGCTGATCGAGGGCCAGATCGAGGGGGGTGTTGTCCAGGCTGCCGGATACGCCATCATGGAAAATTTCGTGGCGCAAGACGGTCAGGTCCTGACCCGCCACCTCAGCACCTACCTGATTCCGACGGTCTACGATATCCCCGACCGGGTCGAGAGCGTCATCCTCGAGTTTCCGGATCCACAGGGACCCTGGGGCGTTCGGGGCATGGCGGAGATGCCTTTCATCCCGCTGGCGCCAGCGGTTGCCAGTGCGCTGCACGACGCTACCGGTGTCTGGTTCGACCAGATCCCGCTCATTCCGGTGCGTGTTCTGGCCGGGCTCCAGGGACCTCGCCGGCATAGCGAGCGGTCTGACGTGCCCACGCCATCTGCGCCGAGCTGAATGGTGGGTGACAGGCACGGGCCGAGGCGTGGGTAGCACGAACAACTGGAGGGGCCTTCTGCCTGCGCGAGTTTCCACGAGTTTCTCTCAGCTGGCCCTGAAGGTGCGTCGCACCTCCGCCGCTTATCTGGATTCGGGCGGAGCTGTTGACAGCAGGTAGGCTGAGAACTATCATGCTGGTCGCTCGTAACAAAACTTCTATTATCTGCCAGGGAGTTAGCATGCGCGATGATAGAAGGATCAGTTGGAAGCTCCACGCGGAGCGTGCGCTCCTCTTGGGCTGGGGGCGAGCGGTTCTCTTGCAGTTTGCGCATCCGCTTGTCGCGGCCGGGGTTGCCGAGCACACCCAGTTCGCGACTGCGCGCTACGGTCTTCAGCAGCGCCTGCGGCGTACCCTCGACGCGATGCTCGTCCTCACCTTCGGCACGCCGGATGAGGCCGTCCAGGTGGCGCGCCGTATCAATGCGATCCACGACTCTATCCACGGCCAGCTTCCAGAGGCGGCCGGAATCTTTCCCGGCAGAACCCTTTACTCCGCCCATGATCCGGCACTTCTGCGCTGGGTCCATGCGACGCTCCTCGACTCCTTTCTCGTGACCTACGAGCGCTTTATCGGCCCGCTCAGCGATCAAGAGCGGGATCGGTACTGTGCCGAGAGCCGAATGATGGAGCAGCTGCTGGGCCTGCCTGAAGGCTACCTGCCGGATAGCCGGGCCGATCTCGCCGGGTACGTCGATCACATGATGCAGAGCGGGGTGATTCACGTGACTGAGACGGCGCGCATACTCGCCAGGCGGATCCTCTGGCCAGAGGTCACGGTGCCGCTGCGACCGCTGAGTGCCCTCATTCGTCTCTCGACCGTCGGGTTACTGCCCCCGGCAGTGCGCACAGCGTATGGCCTGCAGTGGACTGCGGGTCATGAGACGGCGCTGGTGTGGGTGGCGGGTGCTACCCGGCACGCCCTTCCGGTGCTGCCCCCATCGCTCCGATACTGGTCCAGGGCACGACGTGCCTGGGCCGGTGTGGAGGAGGACGGCAGCCTGGCCGGCGCCACTGAGGCCAGAACTGGTTCCGGGTTCTAGTCGCGAAAACGAGGCTGAAGGGTCGCTCGAACACACGATCGAAGACAGGAACGCTCAATTTGGGCCGAGGGTCGCATCACACCTCACGAGGCTCATCGGCGCGACGCCTTAACCGGCTGCACACGAATTCCGGCAGCGCCCAGGACAGGAGAACGTTGCCGCCGTGGCTGTGAAGAGTATACTACTGATTGTTAAAAAAGAGCCGACGCAGTCGAGCGGGCAGGGCGGCTCAATTGTCAACGTGCGACGCCCGCGGCGTGCCCGGGAAGCGCTCGATCGAGGGGACTGGATGGCGCACCGCGGCAGATGGTCGACGCTGGCAGGTGTGTCGCACCGCTTCGGCTCGACTTTTGAGCGGACCAGATTGAGTGGGTGCCTTCTCTTGCTTCGTCCCTTGCGTTTGCACCTACACTGAGAGCGAAACGCATGCACGTGCTTGTCGTCGACGATGATCTCGCGCTGGCAAATTTGGTCTCGGATGTGCTGAGCGACGAGGGCCTCCAGGTTGAGACCGTCACCTCGGTTGAGGCGGCGCGGACTGCGGTGGCGACGCAGCGTCCGGTGTTGGTGCTCCTGGACCAACGACTGCCCGATGGAGGTGGTCTGGCGAACGTCCGCATGTTGAAGGAGGTGGCGCCGCAGCCCCTTGTGGTGCTGCTCTTCACGGCCGGCCAGCCGACGCAGGCGGATCTTGAGGCGGCGGGCGCCGATGGCTACATCGCCAAACCCTTCGATCTGTCTGCGTTAGTCGAGGAAGTCTTGCGCTGGCTGGGATCGGTTGAAGGGTAGCAAGTTGCGGGTTGAAAAGTTGAAGGTCAAGATAAGGTCTCCTCACTGCTTTGCGCAGCCGGCTCTTTGCTTTCCAGCGTGGTCTCGAAGAACAACCTTCGACCTTTCAGATCGTAACCTGCTACCCTGGCGATTCGTAGCATGACCTCTCCACGACTCTTCTCCGAAACCCTCGTACTGGTTCGTGGGGCTGGTGACCTGGCGAGCGGCGTGGCGGCTCGTCTGTGGCGAGCGGGCTTCTCGCTGGTGATGACTGAACTGCCCAGGCCCGTTCTGGTCCGTCGCACAGTTGCACTGGGCGAGGCGGTGCGGGCCAGACAGGTCCAGGTGGAGGAGTTGATCGCCCGCCGGGCGGGCACGATCGAAGAGAGCGCCGATTTGTTGGCTGAGGGCATCATTCCGATACTGGTGGACCCGGCCGGTGAGAGCATCCCGATTCTGATGCCTACCGTCGTCATCGACGGTCGCATGGCCAAACGCACCCTTGACACCCATCTCAACGATGCGCCCCTGGTCATCGCTCTCGGTCCCGGCTTCACTGCCGGGCAGGACGTCCATGCGGTGATCGAGACCAACCGCGGCCACAATCTCGGGCGGGCGCTCTGGCGAGGCAGCGCCGAACCGAACACGGGGACCCCTGGCCTGGTTGCCGGCAAAAGCGCCGAGCGCGTCTTGCGGGTGCCCATTGCCGGCCGAGTCGTCGGGAGGCGTCCGATCGGCGCACGCGTGGTCGCGGGCGAGACCCTCGCGACGGTCGAGCCCGAGGTCGGCCCGCCGGCCGAGGTCACCGCCCCCTTCGACGGCACCCTGCGGGGCCTGATCGCCGATGACGTCCTGGTTCCGGCCGGTTTCAAGATCGGCGACGTCGATGCGCGCGCCATCGCCGAGCACTGCTTCACCATGTCGGACAAAGCGTTGGCCGTTGGCGGGGGCGCCCTCGAGGCGATTCTGACCTGGCTCAACCGGCGGGCGGACTGAGGGGCAGGCAGCGGGGCGGCGCCGCCGGGCATGGCCGGCCCGAGGGAGCTTCGAATCCCAAGGTATGCTCCGATATAGAAAGCGATTGATTTGCGGCTTTCGCCGGGACTTTCATGAGCGCGCAACCCGCAGCTGTTCCGACCATGACCGCCGTTCCTCGTCGCCTACTCCTGTGCGTCGAGGAGTTCGAGACCTGCTTCCAGTTTTATCGGAACGCGCTCGAGCTGCCGCTCAGCGATTCCCAGAACGGGCGTGCCTGCTTCCAGGCCGGTAGGCTGGCCCTCGAACTTCTTGAAGGCGGCAAGGGCACGACCGAGCTGGTCAAACCGTGGGGACCGGGGGGCAATGCCTTTCTGGCCGCTCTTCACGTGAACGATCTGGACGCCGCCGTGGCGGCCCTGACGACTGCGGGCGTCTACTTCGTCGGCCGGTCCGAGACGGCTCCGTGGGGCCGCTTCGTCTCCTTCGCCGACCCTGACGGGAACCGCTGGCAGTTGGTGGCGGTGCCCGGCTGGGCTGGCCGTCCCGGGAATCGCCCCGCCGGCCCGCGCTTCGTCGCTCTGCGCTGCGCCGATCTCACTGCCCAGGCCGGATTCTACCCGCGCGCCTTCGGCTGGCCCATCGTGGGACGCGATGCCAGGAGCGTGCTCTTCGACGCGGCCGGCCTGGCCTTTGAACTCGTGGCCGGGGGCAGCGGTCAGCCCTCACCTGGCGAAGCATTCACTCTCAGCCTCGAGGTGCGCAGTGCCACGGCGGAACCACCCGACCTGTCTGCCTGGCGCGAGCACCTGCTGGCTGCCGGCGGTACCCTCATCGAGGCGGCGGCTGGCCGGCTCCTGGTCGCCGACCCTGAGGGGCACGCCTGGCAGATCATACTCTCGTCGTGAGGCGTCCGGTCTCTGTGATGCGAGCGCCCACCTCCCGATTTCCCCGCCCGGTGTTCCTACAGCTGCCCTGATTCCGCTTTGCAGCCACGCGGCTGC
Organism: Ardenticatenaceae bacterium; assembly: GCA_027493995.1. Lineage (GTDB taxonomy): Bacteria > Chloroflexota > Anaerolineae > Ardenticatenales > Ardenticatenaceae > DOUV01. Next base: position 6,030,261 of record JAOSJS010000001.1, read on the forward strand.
CATTTTTGGCACGAGATTTGCTTGGCAAGTAGGCAGGTGCACATCCTGTTGTGTCGTGCGCCTGCGAAGGGCGAACTAGCCCTTCTGCGAAGAAGGGGGAATCACATGACTGTCAACCGCGATCGTAGCGACGAATGGGACCGCACCGAGTGGGAAGGCGAAGGTCAGGACGATCTTCCCCGCGAGGCGGCGCCACGCGATGAAGTCCCACCTTGGAATAAACAACAGTGGGAAGGCGAAGGTCAGGACGATTTTCCTGAGGAGGCTCCGGCCCCGCAACCGATGGGCGAAGGCAACAGCGAATATAGTGGCCACGGCCATAACCCTGGCGGGGGTAAGCGTTGGGCCAGGGTTGATCGGGGTGATGAGGAGCAGACCGAGTAAGAGCTCGGGAGGAGGGACGATGGCCTCCTCGTTGTGAAACGCCGGGCTTCGGTGCCCACTCCTCAGCGCGCGGCGGCCTGCCCGATTCGGCAGGCCGCCGCGCGCTTTTTGGTTGTGGACTCGTTCGTGGTTGCGATCTTCTCGTTCTCGACCGCCCGGCAAGAAGGGCGAAACGCGGGGCTGCTTTTCGAACTCGGCGGATTCACCTATCATCAACCCGGCACAATTCGCGCTGCTTCACGGGAGGAACGGTATGTCTCACATCGTTGGTATCTCCGAGATCGTGCTCTGGACCGCCGACAAGGAGAAAGCCCTCCAGTTCTACCGCGACTTGCTAGGGTTAGAGACCATCTCGCCCCCTCAGTTGCCCAACGTCTTCCTCAAAGCGGGCGAGGGGAACGCTGGTATCCCGCAGATGATCGTGCTGGTCCCCAAGCCAGACGAGATCAAAAGCCGGCCCTCCGGTTATCAGCTCCACCACCTGGCACTGGAGTTGCCTGAGGATCAATTCGACGCGCAACTGGCCGCGCTGGTGGCGGCGGGCTACCAACCGCGTGGAGGGAAACATCCCGTGCTTGCCAGCCGCACGATGTACGTTGACGACCCCGATGGGAATGAAGTCGAACTCATCTGTCGCGCGCCGGGCGCGTAGGACACCGGGCCAGGCGGTGCCGGGGCGGGTGATTCGGAGAGTTCCGAAGGCTCGGCAGACTTCCGGAGTCTGCCGAGCCCGCTCCGCGCGGCAGTCAACAAGCTATCCCGGCTGGCCCTGAAGGGCGCCCCCTGGGGCGGGGCACTCGCTTCGCCCTGAGGGACGTACCCCGCAGGGGAGGGCGCTCTCAGGGGGAGAAGCCGGGAGTCCGCTGGAGCTTCATCTATGGAGATCCATACTCAACCGACCGCCGTGACCGCCGATGGGGCCGGTGACCGCTGTCGAATCCTGCTCCCGCTCAGCCACAAGCACTACCTCCCTGGCCTGCTACGATTCGCGATCCTGCTGGCCCAAGCGCTCCCTGGGGAGGTCCTGGCGCTGCACGTCATCACGCCTGAGGATTCGGAGTCTGCCCAGGCGTGGGCGCCGCCGGCTGGGGATGCCGCCCTGCTGGAAAGCGTGCCGCACGAGATCGTCACCGTTCAAGCCGAGACTGTTTCGGCGGGCATTCTCTCCGTCGCGCATAGGCGGGGGTGCGGCCTGATCCTGCTGGCCTGGCGGGGATACCCGCGCAGTCTGCGTAACAAGCTGGGCCACATCCTCGACCCGGTCGTCGAGGACGCGCCCTGCGATGTGCTCCTGCTCAAGGGGGAGTTTGTCTTTGAGCCGGGTACGCCCGCTTCACAGCGCATTCTCGTGGCGACGGCCGGTGGAACCCACGCCGTCGACGCCGTGCGCCTCGCCCTGGCGCTTGCCCGGCTCTGCCAGGGCAGTGTGACCCTCGTCACCGTCCAGCCGGAAGATGCCGATGCCGAGGCGGAGGCGCAGGCCCAGGTGATGCTCGCCAAGGTCGTTGCGGAGGCAACGAGCGACCGTGAGGAGGCCGAGCGACTCGTCACGCGAAAAGTGATCTGTGCGGACAAGGTGGCCGCCGCAATCGTCGCCGCCGCCCGCAATCACGACCTGGTCTTCCTGGGGGCCACCGGCGACACGATCGTGAATCAACTCGTGCTGGGATCAATCACCGAGCGGATCGTCCAGTGCATTGCTCAGCCGGTTGTCATCGTCAGAGCCTACCGCGGGTTGACCGTATTTTGGTTGCGCCGCTTCTGGCGGCAGGTCAACGCGGTCCTGCCCGCGTTGACGGATGACGACCGGCTGGACGTCTACAAACGCATCCGCCGCGGCGCCCGCGGCACGAGCGATTTCTACACGTTGATTCTGCTCTCGGTGGTTATCGCCACGATGGGATTATTGCTCAACAGTGGGGCGGTGATCATTGGCGCGATGCTCGTTGCGCCGCTGATGACGCCGGTGTTAGCGCTCGGTCTGGGCGTCGTGATGGGCGATATCCGCTTGCTCAGGGTCGCCGGCGAGAGCACCGCCGTGGGCGTTCTTTTGGCCGTTCTGCTCTCGGTTGTGTTGGCCCGGGTTGCGCCGTTGGCCCTCTTGACCGCCGAGGTCGAGGCGCGCACTCATCCGAACCTGTTTGATCTGACGGTCGCGTTGGCGGCCGGTGCCGCGGGCGCGTTCAGCATCGCGCGCAAGAACATCGCCGCGGCGCTTCCGGGGGTTGCGATTGCTGCCGCGTTGGTGCCACCGCTCAGCGTCATCGGCATCAGCCTGGCCACGGCCCGGTGGGCGGCGGCCGGAGGAGCGTCACTCCTCTTTGGCACCAACCTGGTTGCCATCAGCTTCGCCGCCGCGGTGATCTATCTGATGCTCGGCTTCTTTCCCCAGGCCGAGGAGCGAAAGCGCCACACGATCCTACGGCGCGGGTTTTTCGCCAGCCTGGCCTTACTTTTCGTCGTGACGCTACCCCTCGCCCACCGGCAGGAGCAGGATGTCAATAGAACAACCCTTGCCCGCACCCTACGGAGTTCGCTCGAAGAGGCGCTGAGTGAGCAGACCAATCTCTCGCTTTTCAACTTCGATTGGGACGCATCGCCCGGCCAGCCGATTACCATCCGTGTGGTGGTTCTCGCGACCGGTGCTGTGTTTCCGGGGATCGTTGAGAAGATCGACCAGGCAGTTACGAAGGCCGTGGGTCGCGAAGTCGATGTGCGCCTGGTCATCATTCGAGCGAGCGAGCTCGGTGGGACGGGGCCACCCACGCCGTGAGCGTGCGGCGCCCTGAGACAAACCTGGGCTGGTGGCGTCTATGGTGGGCAGCGGGTCGCCCTGGGTTTCGCTGACGTTTCACACCTCACGAGCGCCTTCGAGAGGAATGAGGCAGGGCCCGCAACTCCACCATGAAGGAATAAATCCTGGAAGAGAAAAGGAGTGGATTGACCGATGCACACAGATCACGACAAGGAAATCGCGACCCTTGCGGGAGGCTGTTTCTGGTGTCTGGAGGCCGTTTTCGATGAGCTGCGCGGGGTGGAGCGGGTTGAGTCCGGCTACTCCGGCGGCAGCGTGCCACATCCTTCGTACCGCCAGGTGTGCACGGGGAACACCGGCCATGCCGAGGTGGTTCAGGTTACGTTTGACCCGCAGGAGATCTCCTTCAAGGCGCTTCTGGAGGTCTTCTTCACCATCCACGACCCCACAACCCTGAATCGCCAGGGGGCGGATGTCGGCACCCAGTATCGCTCGGCGATCTTCTACCACACGCCGGAGCAAAAGGCAGTTGCTGAGCAGGTGATTGCGGAGCTGGACGCGGCTCACGCTCGGGGATCGCCGATTGTGACAGAGGTGACACCGTTTACAGCATTCTACCCGGCCGAGGAGTACCACCAGGAGTACTTCACGCGAAACCGTGACCAACCGTACTGCCGCGTAGTGATTGAGCCCAAAGTGGCCAAATTTCGCAACCAGTATCTGGCGAAGCTCAAGCAGTAGCCACCCCGCGATTATCTGTTCACCCGCGAGAGTGCGGGCGGTGAGACGACGTGGCCGGGTCGTCTCGCCGCCCGAACGTCAGAAACAACGCGGGGATCTGAGCCGGCGGTCGCCAGCCGCGCGGCGGACCCTCCCCAGCCTCTCCCCGAAACGGGGAGGGAGTCAGACGCGTGCCCGCCAGCCGCGCGGCGGACCCTCCCCAGCCCCTCCCCGAAACGGGGAGGGAGTCAGACGCGTGCCCGCCAGCCGCGCGGCGGACCCTCCCCAGCCCCTCCCCGAAACGGGGGGGGAGTCAAACGCGTGCCCGCCAGCCGCGCGGCACTTCGTCTCCCCCTTCCTTTGTAGGGAAGGGGGCCGGGGGGTTAGGTTCTGCCGGCTACGCCATCTGCCTGACAACTCGTGCGTACACCCTCGACCCTACGGGCCGTGTCCGTCGCCGCATCTCTGTGCTACAATTCAGGTACTGACCCTCGACTGGATTGGACATGAGTGGTGACGCATCTCCCCGTGGTTGACCTGAACGACTATCCTGACCCGGTTTACAGCCGCGGACTCTACCTGCCGCACCTCGATCTCTGGTTGGACGCGCGGAAGCCCCAACCGGTCAGCGTGGTGTCACACGCGCACAGCGATCATACTGCCCAGCATGACACGATTATCGCGACCCCCGAGACAGCCATACTGGCCCAGTTCCGGCGGGGCGCGATGGAAGTGATCGAGCTGTCCTACGGCCAGCCCTGGCAGGCGCCCGACGGCCGCTTCACGCTGACGTTGCAACCCGCCGGCCACACCCTGGGGTCGGCGCAGACAATCATCGACGAGCCGAACGGCCGCCGCACGGTCTACACCGGCGACTTCAAGCTCCGCGACCCGCTTCACGGCCCGCCCGCGCCGATCATTCCCTGCCACGTCCTGATAATGGAGGCAACATTCGGCAAACCCGGCTACGTCTTCCCGCCTGATGAGGCCCAGGTTGAGCGTCTCTACCGGCTCTGCCACGCGGCGCTCGCCGAGGGCGCCGTGCCGGTGGTCTTCGGCTACGCCATCGGCAAGGCCCAGATGGCGCTGACCCTGTTGCTCCAGGGGCGGTTCGAGGTGCTGGCACATGGCAGCGTGGACAATATAGCGGCCCTCTACCGGGAATCAGGGGTTCGCTTCCCCGGCACCTGGGAGCGCTACACGGCCGGCCGCGATCATCTGGCGGGCAAGGTCCTGGTCGCGCCGACCAACACGGTCAAGTCCCGTATGATCCAGAACCTCACGCCCAGGAAGCTGGTGTACTTGAGCGGCTGGGGAATGGATGCCAATGCCAGGTGGCGCCTGGGGGTAGACGAGGTCATCCCGCTCAGCGATCATGCCGACTGGACCGACCTGAACCGCTACGTCGCCGAGGCCCAACCGCAACGCGTCTACACCGCGCACGGCTTTCCCGACCTGGCGCGCCACCTTCGCCGTGAGGGCTTCGATGCGCAGCACCTCGAAACGCATCAACTGGAGCTCTTCTGACATGGCTGATCCAACCACCCTGCTCGCCTTTGCCGAGACAGCCGCGGCCATCGCGGGGACGAGCAAGAAGCTCGAGAAAGCCGCGCTCTTGGGCAACTACTTCGCCGCCCTGCCCGACGAGGTCCTGGCGGTGGCGGCGCGCTATTTCTCGGAGCGCGTCTTCCCGCTGTACGACCAGCGCACCCTCAACGTTGGCTTTGCCCAGCTCCGCGATGCCGTTCGGGCGCTGGTGCCGGCGAGCGACGACGAGATACGCGCCCTCAGCGTCCGGCTGGGCGACGTGGGCGACATGGTGGCGGAACTGCTCGCGCGGCGGCCACCGCCCGCGCCGGGCTGGACGCTGCCGCAGCTCCAGGCGCTGTTCGACGAACTGGCGGCGACGGGCGGCAGCAAGGCCAAGGTCCAGCAACTGGTCGCGGCCTTGACCGAGTGGACACCACTGGAGGCTCGCTACGCGAGCAAGCTCATGATGGGGGAGTTGCGCATCGGCCTGCGCGAGGGCCTGGTGGAGGATGCCCTGGCCCGTCTCTACGGGCACCCGCTCGGGGAGGTCAGCCGCGCCAACATGCTCCTGGGCGACATCGGCGAGACGGCGGTTCGCGCCCGCCACGGCACGCTGAGCACGGCCCGCATGCGCCTCTTCCACCCGATCAAGTTCATGCTCGCCAGCCCCATTGCGGCGCCCGACGAGTTGGCGCAGACCTTCGCCCCCCCCTACTTTGTGGAGGACAAGTACGACGGTATCCGCGCCCAACTGCACAAGGACGCGAGCGGTCGTCTGGCCATCTTCAGCCGCACGCTCGACGAGGTCAGCCACCGCTTTCCCGAACTCCACAGCGATGCCCGCGGCCTGCCGGGCGATTTGCTCCTGGATGGCGAGGTCCTGGGGTGGCGGGACGGCCGTGCCTTGCCCTTCAAGGAGTTCCAGCAGCGTCTGGGCCGCAAGACGGTGAGCCCGGCCTTGCTGGGCGAGGTGCCGGTGGTGTTCGTGACCTTCGATCTGCTTTATGCGAATGGAGAACTGCTGCTCGAGCGCTCGCTCGCAGAGCGCCGCTCGGCGCTCGAGCGGCTGCCCTTGGAGGGCAGCGTGCGCCTCAGCGAGATACGTGTCTGCGAGAGCGCCGACGAGGCGGCGGCTCAGTTCGAACCGGCGCGGGATCGGGGTCAGGAGGGCCTGATGATCAAGGACCCCCGCTCGCTCTACAAGCCGGGCCGGCGCGGTCAGGAGTGGGTCAAGCTCAAGCGCGCGCTCGCCACCCTGGACGTCGTGGTGACGGCGGTCGAGTGGGGGCATGGCAGGCGGCGGCACCTGCTCTCCGACTACACCTTCGCGGTGCGCGCTGGCGAGGATGAGCCGACATTGCTCAACGTGGGGAAAGCCTACAGCGGGCTGACCGACGCCGAGTTAGCCGAGATGACGGAGTGGTTCAAGGCGCACACGATTCGCGACTTCGGCCGTGTCCGCCTGGTCGAGCCGCGCATCGTCCTGGAGGTCGCCTTCGACGTCGTTCAGCCGAGCCCGCGCCACAAGAGTGGTTACGCGCTGCGCTTCCCGCGGATTGTCCGGCTCCGCGACGACAAGCTCCCAAGTGAGATTGACACGCTCGAGGCCGTCAAGCGGCTCGCGGGGGTGTAGCGCCGGGCCGGAAGGAGGAGTTCTTTGTCTGTCCAGGTTCAACAATTGCCCTTGTTTCCGCTCGATGTGGTGCTCTTTCCCGGGATGATGTTGCCCCTTCACATCTTCGAGGAGCGCTACAAAACGATGGTGCAGCGCTGCGTGCGGCGCGGGACGCCCTTCGGCGTGGTCTTGACGCGTGGGGTCGTGGACGGACGAGAAGTACCGTACGATGTTGGCACGATGGCCACGATTAGCGACGCCCAGCGGTTGGTGGGTGGACGCTACAACATTACCACCGTCGGCGTCCAGCGCTTTCTCATTCGTTCGATCCTGTACGGTGCTGAGCCCTACCTCATCGGCCAGGTCGAGCCGCTCGAGCCGCTGGACGCCGAGAGCGGCGAAGCGCATGTGCTCAGTGCACAGCTCTGCCCGTTACTCGATCGCTATGTGGAACTTCTGGGCACTGTGATCGATCGAACCTTCACGATTTCCCCCTACCCGGACGATCCCATGACCCGTGCCTTTCTGGCCGCGATCCTGCTGCAGGTGCCCAACTCCGAGAAGCAGGAATTGCTCGCCGCGCAGCGTGTCCCCGACCTCCTACGCCTCGAGCTGGCACTGCTCGATCACGAGAATATGATCATGAAGTTCATGGCCGGTTATCGCGAGCATCTGCCCCACCTGGTTGAGGCAACCAGCGGGGTCTTCTCGACGAATTAAACGCCGAACGTTGGGGACGTGAAGGTGCCCGCCGACATGCGCCGGGCCGTCGACGGAGTTCGGGCCATCATCAGCACGGCTGGAATCGGCCTGGCGCGCCGCGAGGATACGCCGCGGCGGGTCGATTCGACTGCAAGCGCACTCTTGCCACCTTTGAAGGGGAAAACCGCGCCATGCGTGAACCAAGCGACCTCCTGCGTGGCCGTGTGGCAGTCATCACCGGCGCCACGCGCGGCATCGGCCTGCACATTGCGGCCGCGATGGCCCAGGCCGGGGCCAACGTCGTGATCGCCTCGCGGCGGATCGAAGCCGTTGAGGCTATCTACGATCGATTCTCACGTATCCCCGGTGTGGAGGTCCTTGGATGGGCTGCGGATGTGACTCGCTACGCGGATGTCGAGGCCTTGGGCGCGCAAGCGGTCGCCCGCTTTGGCCAGATTGACATCTGGGTCAACAACGCCGGGATCAGCGGGCCCTACGCCGCTACCGCCGACATTCCCCCGGACCGCTGGCGCCAGGTTATCGAGACCAACCTGGTCGGCACCTTCCACGGCACGTACGTGGCGCTGCGGCAGATGTTGCCCCGCAACCAGGGCAAGATCATCAACCTGGTCGGGGCGGGGGCCTGGGAGGGGGCCCGGCTCCCCACCTTTCTCTCGGCTTACGGCAGTTCCAAGGCCGGAGTGCTGCGTTTTACTCAAATTGTGGCTGAGGAGTACAAGGGCACGAGACTTTCAATCCTGGCTCTGAATCCTGGCATGGTTCGCACGGTGCTGACCGAGCAGCCCGAGGCTCTCACGGAGGAGGCCCGCGCGAGCCTGGCACGGATGGATTGGGTCCTCGCCACCTTCGGCTCACCCATTGAGGAGGGCGCTGCCCTGGCGGTGCGGATGGCCTCGTCCGAGACCGACGGCATCACCGGGAAGCTCTACCGCGTCCAGCTGGGGAAACTCACGCTCCTGCGCCGGCTGTTGCGACGGCGGTAGAAGCTGGTCTGCGTTGTGGAATTCGATCGAGTGGTTCAATGACCGGCTTGGCACTCACCCTGATCCTCACATCGGCCTTCATCCATGCGACCTGGAATCTCCTCGCCAAGCGGGTGGGCGGTGGGGTTCCCTTCACCTGGCTTTTCTTCGGACTCACGGCAGCCATCTACACGCCGCTCGCCGCGGCGGTCATGATCCGGCAGCAGCCGCGCCTCAGCGGATTTGAACTGCTGTTCGTCGGGGGGAGCGCCAGCATGCACGTCGTCTATTTCCTCGCGCTTCAGCGTGGGTACCGTGTGGGCGACCTCTCGCTGGTTTACCCCCTCGCGCGTGGCACCGGCCCCTTGCTCGCCACGACGGCGGCGGTCCTCTTTCTCGGCGAGCACCCCTCGCCGCTGGCTCTGGCAGGTGCGGGGCTCGTGGGGATTGGCGTCTTTGCCTTGACCGCTGACCGGCTTGTGCTCAGGGGCCCGAAAGTTCGGGGAGCCACCGGGTACGGCCTCCTCACCGGCACCATTATCGCCACCTACACACTCTGGGATAAACACGCCGTCAGCGCGCTGCTGATCCCCCCACTCCTGTACGACTACGGCTCCAACGTGATCCGCACCGTTCTCCTGACCCCGTTTGTCCTTCGCCGCTGGGACGAAGTGCGTCTGGAGTGGCGCAGCCACCGGCTCGAGGCGCTTGGGGTGGCCTGCCTCAGCCCGCTCTCGTATATTCTCGTACTCACTGCCATGGTCTTTACGCCGGTGAGCCATGTGGCCCCGGCGCGTGAGATCAGCATTCTGATTGGCACATTCATGGGAGCGCGACTCCTTGAGGAGGGCTCTGCCGGGCGGCGTATTGTGGCGGCGAGCGCCATGATGCTTGGGGTGGTGGCGCTGGGCTAGAGCAGCCCTTCCGGGCGTGCGACGACTGACTTTTGCCGTTCGATCCCCGGCCGGCTACACTTCTCGCCATGACCACCCTGGCCTTCATCTACCACGAACGCTACGGCGGGCGCGGTCTGGCCCATCACCGTCTCGCGCGCAGTTGGGAGCGCTACCGGGCGACCCTGGAGGTGGCCCAGGCGCTCGAACTGCCGATGCGGGTCTTCCGCCAGTCGCCCGCCGCCGATAAGTTCCTCCAACTGGTTCACAGCCAGGCGTACATCGACTGGGTGCGCCGGATGGACCTGCGCGCCGAGGGCTTCCTGGACCACGGGGATACCCCTGCCTACCGCGGCATCTTCCGGCGCGCCGCCATTGCCGTCGGCGGCACCCTGCTCGGCGCGCGGTTGGTGGCCGACGGCGACGCCGGCGTGGCCTTCAACCCGGGCGGTGGTCTTCACCATGCCCAGAGTGAGCGGACGAGCGGCTTCTGCGTCTTCAACGACCTGGTGATTGCCACCCGCTGGCTGATGCAGGCTCGAGGGGTGCGCCGCCCGCTGATCCTGGACTTTGACGGCCACCACGGCGACGGCACCCAGGTTCTTCTCTACGAGGAGCCAATCCTGACGGTTTCACTTCACCAGTACGACGGCCGCTTCTACCCAGGCACCGGGAGCCTCAACGAGACAGGGTGGGGCCCGGGCCAGGGATACTGCCTCAACGTGCCGCTCCCGCGCCGCACCGGCACCGCCGTCTATCTGCGCGCGCTCGACGAGTTGATCCTGCCGGTGGTGCGGGCCTACGGCCCGGATTTCATCATTGTCCAACTCGGCGCCGATGCCCACTTTGCCGACCGCCTGGTGAGCCTGCGACTGACCACCCAGGCCTATGCGGGGATCGCCGAACGGCTGCTCGGGCTGGCCGCCGAGTTCACCGGCGGCCGCCTGCTGATCTGCGGCGGGGGAGGGTATACGCCCGAGGCCGTCGCGCGCTGCTGGGGCATCGTGCTGGCGACCTTGACGGGCTGTCCCGAGCGGGCGGCGGGCCTCCACGATGCCCCCGCCGATGTTCCACCCGGCCGGCCTGAGAGTGACGCCGCTGCGCTCGCCACGCTGGAGACCGCCCAGCGTCGCCTCCTCCCGCTCTGGGGCCTCACCCCGCCGGGCGAACGGGCGGCGTGAGGGAGAGGGTGAAAGATTCATCGTGTTTCAGGTTTCACGTCGGGAGGATCACAATGCCACTCGAGTTACAAGCGACCGAACGCGTGGTACTCGTCACCGGCGCGACGGGCTCACTCGGTCGGGCTGTCAGCCACACTTTCGCGAGTGAGGGCGCCTACCTGGTGCTCAACGCGCGCCACCAGGCGGCGCTGGACGCGCTCGCGGCGGAACTGGAGATCCGCGACGAGCGTCTCCTCGTGCTTGGCGCCGATGTCACCGACCCCGAGAGCGTGTACCATCTCATTCAGGCCGCGGAGCAGCGCTTTGGTCACGTGGACGTCCTCGCCCACATCGCCGGTGGCTTTGCTACGAACAATGCCGTTGCCGAATTGGACGTGGAACAATGGCATCAGATGCTCCACCTCAACCTGGAGTCGGCTGTCTACATGGCCCGAGCAGTGCTCCCTGGAATGATTGCACGTGGATACGGAAAGCTCGTCTTCGTCGGGAGCCGCGCCGCGGAACGGCCCTTTCCTGGCAGCCTGGGCTATGCTGTGAGCAAAGCCGGACTGGAAGTGCTGGTCAAGACGCTCGCGGCCGAGAACAAGCGCAAAGGCATCAACACGAATATGGTCACACTGACCATGCTTGATACTGAAGCCAACCGGCAGGCGAACCCGGAGGGAAACTTCGAGGAGTGGGTCGATCCGGTGGATGTCGCCGCGGTCATCCGCTTTCTGGCCGGTGACGGGGCGAAGGCCATCCACGGAGCCATCGTGCCAGTGTGGGGCGTGCTATAGAGTTGCATCACGTTGCGCGTTTCACACGTCACGTTGGTCTGGCCCGGCGCTCACGGGTTATCTCGCGCGCCGGTCAAGGCGTCAGACTTCCGAAGTCTGGTGAGGATCGTGTTTGCCCAAAGCGCGCTCCCACAGCAGTGATCAGGGCGGGGACCGGCTGCCTACAAGACTTCGGAAGTCTTCTCTGCCACCCTCCGTGGGATGACTTGACCGGCGCTCTCGCGATCAGGAAGGCTGTGCGTACCGAGATCCTCACTCAACTCCGCTGCCCGGGTGGCGGGCCGCGGCGCACCAATTTCTCGCGGATGACGGCGGTGCTTTACGAGCAGAGTTGGCGAGCGCGCTCGCTGACCCTCATGACGGGCGAACCCTCCTGCAAGCCTGCTCTGCGCTACTTGCAGGGTACCAGTGACTCGACTTTGTTGATCGACGTGTCGGCCAGCAGGTGCTGGTCGGGATCGAGGGTCAAGTTGGTGGGGGTAAACGGCAGGGTGACGGTCAGCCGCTCCTGGCGTTCGTCCACCACGGTGCTCTCGTAGCGGACGTTCCCGGGAGCGCTGAGGCTCAGATCGAGCGGGACGACGAAGGGGGTTGGCTGCTGTTGACAGAGTTGCAGCTCTACCGTGGTGCCGTCGCCGGTGGGGAGAACAACCCAGCTCGCCAGGATATTGGGTTCGCCCGGCTCGAAGACCCACTGCTGGAAGAAGGTCGTGAGGTCGCGACCGCTGACCTCTGCGGCCACCGCCTGGAAGTCTGCGGTGCGGGCGTTGCCACCCGCAAAGCGCGTGTAATAGCGGTGCAGCGTCTCGAAGAAGGCCTCATCGCCGATCTCTTGCCGCAGCATGTGTAGCACCCAGGCGCCCTTCAAATAGGTGTTGGCTCCGAACATCAAGCGTGGCTTGGGGCGGTCAAGTGGACTATTCTCCTGGTTCGCCCGCTCCAGCACGACGCGCTCCATCTCACCGAAGGTGCCCTCCAACGATTTGCCATCGTGTGCCGACCAGAGGGCCTCGAAGTACGTCGCGAAGCCCTCATTGAGCCAGATATCGGCCCACGTGGCGGGGCTGACACTATCCCCGAACCAGTGGTGAGCCGCCTCGTGGGCCATCACGCGGCTCGCGATCGACTTCTCCAGCATCCCCCGATCCATCATCACCATCGTCTGGGTCTCCATCGCCAACCCGCGTAAGTCCACCTCGACGTGACCGAACTCGCCAAAGGGGTAGGGCGCGATCTGCTTACTGAGGAAGGCCAGGATCTCGTTGGTCTGGCTCAGGAACGGGCTCGCGCGGGCAACGTCGTGGGTGAACAGATAGTGGCGAATCGTCACGTCGCCGAACGGCGGGCCGTCGAGGCGTTGATAATCGCCGACCGCCAGGGTGAGGAGGTAGGTCGCCATCGGCGCGTCCATCGTCCAGATGAACGTGGTCTTGGTTCCGGCGGGGCGAGTTGCAACGAGGGTGCCATTTGAGACGGCTGTGAGCCCGATGGGCACGGTGGCCTCGACTCGGAAGGTTGCCTTGTCGAGTGGGTGGTCGTTGGCCGGAAACCAGGCGCGCGCGCCGTCGGGCTCGGCAAAAGCCTCGATGCGTTTTCCCTCTTGCACCCGAAGTCCCAACTCCGCCGGTGCCCAGGTTGAGGGCCAGGGTTTCATCTGGCCGTGGTAGTCCACCTCGATCAGGAGTGGCGCGCCCATAGCGAGTGGCTGCGGCAGATCCACGGAGAGCTTTTTGGGGCTCCGGTAGAATGTGGCGAGTTGGCCGCCCACCCGGACCGCGCTCACCTCGTAGCCGATGAAGTCCAGGCTAACCCGGCCGAGGTCCGCGAGCGTTGCCGTGGCGGAGATGCTCACGGTCGCGGTGAGCTGTTCTGTCGCCGGGTCGAGGTCCAGTGCCAGGGTGTAGTGCTGGACGTCGTAGCCGGTGTTGCCCAGCTCGGGAATGTAGGGGTCACCGATCGAGTCCTCGCCGGCAACACCGTGCGGCGGTTGGGCCGGCATCTCCGCGGCGCGCGTTCCGCCCGCGCCTGGCGTTGGCGCGGTCTGGTTCGCCGGGAGGGCCGTGGATGTGGCAGGGGCGACGGTGGTAGTCGCGGTGGGCGCTGGCAGGGGGTGGGGGATGGTGTGGGGGCGAGCGAGAGCCGGCATCCCGCGAGCAAGACAAGCGGCAGGATCAGGGCAACGATTGGACGGGTGTGGCGAGCAGAGAAACGCATCAAACCTCCGGATGGCGACACGGCTGGCAAAGTGTAGTGACCCAGGCCAGGCTGTCAAAAGAGCGAAGGGCTCCCCAGACAGGCGGACCTCCGGCATCGAAGGTTCGCGTCGGACTGTATCATCCGTGCCTGTCAGGGATTGCATTCGCCGGGTGGAGTCTGGTATTATGCGCATGCTCACGAGATTATCCGGAGAATCTATGCCTCCTCGACCACGCCATCGAACCCAGCCCCCGCGGCGACGAAGGATTCGCGCGACGGAGACGCCCCGGGGGCTTTCCTACCGCAGTCACTTTGTCCTCTTTCCTCAAGGGACCAAGAAAGAATGGTATGATGCGTTCTGGCCCTACTTTGAGGCCTTTCGCACCACGCGCGGCGAGAGTTACGACGATGCGGCCAAAGTCCACGGCGACCTGGGCCACACGATCACCGCGATCAATGTGCCCGATGAAGCCATCGAGTACATGCGGAGTGTCAACCCGGACGCGGAGTTTGACCGGATCGCAGCCGAGACGCCCGAAGCGCTCAACGCGATCGCTCTGCGCCGGGTTCGGGAAGGCCGGCGGTTCGGACCCGACGAACCACCAGGGCCCATCTCCCCGGGCCGGCCCGAAGAGCGGCCGTCGAGTGAGCCAGGCTACCCCATCGCTCCAAGCTCGACACCCCACAAGCTCGGCTTCTACGTCCACGTGCCTCGATTCGCGGTCGAATTGGCAGTGCGAGTGGTCAAGCCGCGGGTCATTCTGGCGCACGCGCAGGACACCAGTTTCTGGGCTAAGGTCCGCCAGGTCAGTCCTGACAGCGTGATCATCGGTCGCGAGTACGTGCCGCCCGGCGATCAACAGAATTTCATGAACAATCCCGAGCAGGTCGGCCACGACTTCGCCGAGCGGCTCCTCAACCACGAGATCAGCCGGAGCCGTGTGGATGGGCGGTCGCTCTTCGACGCCTGGATGAGCTTCAACGAGGCCATCCCCGGCCCCCAGCCCTACGGCTCTGAGCCCTCAGCCGAGGACATCGAGCGCTTCACGCGCTATGACCGCTTTCAGGTCGCCTTCGCCACGCGGCTGCGCGAGGGCGGTTTCGAGCCAGTGGCCATGAACTTTGCGACCATGAATTGGGCCCATGGCCGCGACTGGTTGAACTACTTCAAGGGCACACTTGAGACCTATAACCTGCTCGGTTTCCACGAGTACGGTTGGCCCAACATGCAGGGGATCGGCGGGAAGACCGGCTGCCTCGACTATCGCAAGATCATGCGCGACGTACGCAGCGTCTACGGGAACAAGCATACCGCCGTAATCACCGAGTGCGGTCTGGCGCGCCTGGCCCTGACGGGGAGCGGCGGCGACGTTGGATACCGCGTCGATCCCTTGATCACCTTCGCCGATTACTGGGCCTCGCTCCGCTGGTACAATGAGGAACTGATGCGCGACGACTATGTTCTCGGTTGCTGTCTCTACCAGGTTGGCCACGGCCCCAACTGGGAGACATTTGAGCTGGCCGGAACCCCCATCATCGACTGGATCGCATCCCTCGGGAGTTGAGCCCAGTCCCCCACAGGAGGTCTGTAGATGTTGAAGAAAGCGCTCCTCGTCGGAATCAATACCTATCCAGGTGCCCCGCTGCGCGGCTGTCTCAATGATGTCGATCAGATGCACCAGTTGCTCACCTCGCAATTTGGCTTTTCGGCCGAGAACGTGCGGATGCTCCGCGATGCTGAGGCCACGACCCAGGGGATCGTTCAGGGCCTGACGTGGTTGGCGGAGGGCGACAGTGATCCCGCGGCTGTGCGCGTCTTTCACTACTCAGGCCATGGGACCCTGACGCCCGACCAGAACGGCGACGAGCCGGATGGCAGCGATGAGTGCATCGTACCCTACGACTACCCGGCTGCCGGCTTCATGACCGACGACACCCTCGCCACACTCTACGATCGCTTCCCGCGCACGAGCAACCTCACGCTGGTGATGGACTGCTGCCACTCCGGCACGATCCAGCGCCTCGATGATCCCCAGAACCCCGGGGAGGACATCGTGTATCGCTTCCTGCCGGTGAGCTACCAGGACTACATCGCCATGGATCAGGCCAGGGCGAAGTATGAAGCCGAGCGCAAGCAATACCTCGAGCGTTCACTCGAGCGCTTCCGCAACCTGTCGCCGGAAGAGCAGGAGCACGAGAAGTCGCTTCTGGCGCTGCGCTTCGACCGCAAGCGCGGTCGCTTCGGCGATGTCACGAACCGTGAATCCAATATTCTCCTGGCCGCGGCACGCTCCGACCAGACTGCCGCCGACGCCCGAATCGCTGGCGGCTATCACGGGGCCTTCACCTGGTATTTGGTGAACGCTCTCAGCAGCACCGGCGGGACGCCCACGTACGCCCAGGTAGTGGCGGCCCTTGCCGAGCCACTCTACACGGCCGGTTACACTCAGGTTCCGCAACTCGAATCCCAGCCCGCGAACCGCGACCGGCCGATCTTCGCGCCGTTCTCCACGTAGGGGGAGACGCCGCAGGAGACGGGCCACCGGCCCGTCTCCTGCGGGGCGGAGACGCCCCACCGGGGCGTCTCTACGGGTGTTAAGGGATGAGGGCGTAGGCTCGTACGGGGAATGAGCCAGTGCCTTTCACTGCCACGGGGGCAGCGTGCAGGTAGAATCCGCTGGCGGGCAGCTGATCCAGGTTGCAGAGGTTCTCCAAGATGGGGATACCGGCTCTCAGAAGGGTCGAGTGCACCGGCCGGCTGCGGTCGGCCATGTCATCGACGTTCATCCCATCGATCCCTACCAGGGTCGCCCCGGCCGTCCTCAGTCGCTCGGCCGCGGCCGCGGTCAGGTATGGCCCGGGTTCGCCGTATGCCGGTGTTTTCCAACGCCGGTCCCACCCAGACGCCACCAGGACTGACCGCCCCATCATCTCCACACCCGCGAGTTGAGCCTCATCCACCGCCGGCCGCCCGTCCCGCTGCACCGCTGCGATGACAACAGCGGGTAGGTGCACGAACCGCTCGAGCGGGATGGCCGTGGCGTCCACACCATCAGCGTAGCGATGGAAGGGCGTGTCGAGGTAGGTGCCAGTGTTCCCGACCAGGTCGATCCGCGAGATCAGAAAGGCTGTGCCGCCCGCGTAATGCGCTGCGGAGGCCTCGCGGGAGAGAAAGGCCGTCACCGACGGCGCGGGCAGTCCGGGGAACATGCTCATATCCGGTTCAAGCGGGTGGCTCAGATCGACAATGCGGCAGAAATGGACCCTCGCTCGGATTGTCTCCTCCTCGATGCCGTACGGTTCTTCCCGGCAGGCCGGCGCGACGACGACTCTATGACCGGTGGCATTGAACCGCAAACCCGGCCCGCCCGGTTGGGTTGCTCGCGTTTCATGCCCCGCTGCGCGGTGGTGGCTCGATGGGAGGAGAAGCGTGGCACAATTCGTGCCGAGATCTTCCGGTGGGGGAAGCGTAAACGCGGGGTCGAACAACGCGCAGAAGACGCGGTACATGACTTGCTTTTCAGGCGGAACCCAGTGAAGGGGGAGTCTTCCGGCTCTGGAAACGAGCACACATGACACCCGAGATCGCGCTGGTCTTTGGCCTCCTCGGAAGCGCAGCAATCCTGTTTGCGTCGGAAAAAGTGCGACCGGATGTGGTCGCGATGGGGGTCCTGGCGACCCTCGTGCTATCGCGGCTGATCGATGCCAACACTGCTTTTGGGGCCTTCAGCAACAGTGCCGTCATCGTGCTGGGCTCTGTCTTCGTCATCAGCGAGGGGCTGGCCCAGACCGGCTTCGCCTCGATGGTGGCGGGGCACATCCTCAAGTGGGCGGGGCAGAGCGAGCGGCGGCTGGTGTTGTTGCTCATGCTGGCCGGGGCCGGGCTGAGCGCCTTCATGCACAACACCGGCACGGCTGCCATCCTCCTGCCCGCTGTTCTATCGATGGCTCAGCAGACGGGGCGGAGTCCATCCCGCCTCCTCTTCCCGCTCTCCATCGCGATCCTTGCCGGTGGCTCGTTGACGCTCGTCGGCACCGCGCCAAACATCCTCGTCAGCGAGGCGCTGCGGGCGCGTGGTGAGACCGCTTTCGGCTTTTTCGCCTTCACCCCGGTCGCGGCTCCCATTCTCCTGGCGCTCATTGGCGTGACCGTGCTCTTCTACGACAAGATTCTGCCGGAACGAGCGGGGCGCGGGGGCATCATCGAAAGCTACAAACTGCGCGACTACCTGACCGAGTTACGCGTCGGTTCGGACTCGCAACTTGTCGGGAGGAAGCTGGAGGAGTTCTACGATCTGGTCAGAGGGCGGTTCCGGCTGATCAGCCTCATCCGCAACGACTACAGGGTCTTCGCGCCACCGCCTTCCCTCCAACTGCGGCAAGATGATGTCCTAATGGTGCGAGGGCGGCTGGATGAGGTCCACGAGATTCGCGAGAAGTGGAATCTCGCCATTGAGCCGGAGTTTCACTTGAGCACGGAGTTGCTGACGAACGGTGAAGAACTTTTGTTGGCTGAGGTGACATTGGCACCTCGGTCGGCCCTGCTTGGCCAGACGGTGAAATCGGCGCACGTCCAGCAGCGCTACGGCCTGACGGTGTTGGGAATCTGGCGGCACGGCGTGGCCATCGCGCGCCGCCTGAGCGAGGCGGAGCTGCGCTACGGCGACATCCTATTGGTCCAGGGCCCGCGCGATGCCCTCGATCATCTGCAGGAGGAGCATGATCTCATCCTGTTGCAAGAGATTCGCCGCCCGCTGGCTCGCCCCCGCAAGGCGCCTATCGCCCTGGCAATCCTGGCGGCGGTGGTCGTGCTGACCGTCCTCAAGATTCTGCCCGTTGCGGTGGCCCTCTTCCTGGGAGCCGGCGCGATGGTCGTGACGGGGTGTCTCAGCATGGAGCGAGCATACGAAGTGATCGATTGGCGGACGCTCTTCATCGTGGCGGGGATGTTGCCGCTGGGACTGGTGATGGAGCAGACGGGGGCGGCGCGGCTCATTGCCGAAACATTGCTGGGCGTCGTGGGGCATGCCGCGCCCGTCTGGCTCCTCGCGGGTGTCTTCGCCGTCACGATGCTGCTCAGCGAGGTCGTCTCGAACGACGTTTCCACGCTGCTGGTGGCGCCGCTCGCCTTCACCCTGGCCAGCGCGGCCGGGCTCAGCCCGTATCCCTTCCTGATGACGGTGGCCATCGCGGCGGGCAGCCCGTTCATCACGCCGATGAGTCACGGCCCGAATCTGCTGATCATGGGACCCGGCAACTACCGGTTCCGCGATTTCACGGTCGTCGGCCTCCCGGTCGCGCTGATTGTCGCCGCCATCACGCTGATTGTCGTCCCGATGGTGCTACCATTCTAGACACCGGTCACGGAGTCGCCGGAGGTACGTGGTTGCAGACTTCCGAACTCTTCCGAGAGTTCGGAAGTCCGACGCCTTGACCGGCGCTCCAGGAGTTGGCGTGATACATGCTGAATGTCTGCCACAGAGAGGCCGCAATTCATATTGATCAGCGCTCATAGTGGAGTCGCAGGCGCTGGTTCAATCCGCCAGTGGGCGGTTCGCGACTCGTGAAACGTGAAGACTCCCTGCGAGAACACTCATCACGTTTCACGATTCGGGCCAGCCCAGAGTGGGGTGGGTGGTGCACAGGACAGCGTATTCCAACACGAGCGTTCATCAACCTGCAGTCATCACCCGATACAAGCGAGCCATAGGATGAGGGCTTCCCCGGCCAGTTCGAAAGATCGCGATCAGCCAGCCCGGCAGCGGGTGGAGAAACGCGCACGCTTCGCCTGGCTGCGGGCGATGATTCAAGACGAGGCGCGCCGCCACCGCTTTCTCTTTGTGATGAGCCTGTCAGGTCTTGCGATTGTCGCCGCGCTGGCCTTCCTGGCGGCGCAGTTCCCGACACTCCCGTTCGACCTCGACACGACACTGGACTTGCAGGGCATCCATTTCGCGCCCTTCCAGAGGCTCATGCTGGCCATCTCGACGATTGGCTACGAGCCATGGGCCGTAATCATCGTCGCGGCGGGCTCTATTTTGGTCGCGTTGTTGCTCGGGTGGAAAGACGGTGTCTTCCTGGGTACCACCAGCGGGTTCCAGGCGGTGGTGAACTCGCTGATCAAGATCGCCGTCGGCCGCCCGCGCCCGGCTGCGCCCCTGGTGCAGGTCTTCCGGCACGCCGCGGGGAGGTCCTTTCCGAGCGGCCACGTGATGTTATACACGGTCTTTTTTGGCTTTCTGTTCTTTCTCGCCTGGACGCGGCTGCCGCACTCGTTCTGGCGCGCCTTAGCGCTCATTCTGACGGGTGGCCTGGTGTTGCTCGTCGGCCCTTCGCGCATCTACCTCGGTGCCCACTGGCTGACCGATGTCGTTGCGGGGTACATTCTGGGATTCATCATCCTCGTCCTTGCCATCGAGCTCTACCTCAAATATCTGGCCCCGCGCCGCCCGACCGAGCAAGAAGGGCTCGTTGGAGAGCGTGACCGGGATGCAGGATCGGGATGATGCGCGCGCTCTCCTCCGCGCGCCCATCCGGTGAGGGGATGATAGGCTCAATCTCCCCGCGTCGGCTCCGGCGACCAGTCACCGAGTACCTCGCGGATGGCCTCCTCGGCCTCGCGGTTGCGCTGCGCCGTGCCGAAGTAGATCGCGGCGGGGTGATGGATGATGAGCGCCGCCGTGGACTGCTCGGGCGTGAGCTGGTAGCCGCTCGTCAGCCTGACCCCGATCGCCTCGGCGGGCAGCACCTGCAGGAGTTGCTCATGGTGGCTCATGTCGGGGCAGGCCGGGTAGCCCCACGAGTAGCGCAGGCCACGCTCGTCCGGCAGGCCCAGCTCCTTGCGGATGCGGGCGTTGTTCCAGGCCGCCAGGGCCTCGGCCAGCTCGGTAGTGAAGCCATGGACGTGGTAGGCCTCGGTGTAGTCGCCGCGGGCCTGGGCTGCCTCCAGGCGCTCGGTGGCCTGCGGCCCCGCCGTGACCACCTGCAGCGGCAGCACGTCTATGGCGCCCGATGACTGGGGCACGATGTAGTCGGCCAGGCAGAGGCCCAGGCGGCCTTCCTGGCGCGGGAACTCCCAGCGGAACAACTCGCGGTTGTGGTCCTTGGGGTCGTAGACGATGATGGTGTTGCCTGCACTGCGGGCAGGGAAGTACCCGTAGGCGATACCCAGGTCGAGCCAGCGGGTGCGCGCCAGCTCCTGCTGGAAGCGTTTCAGCGTCGGCTCGAAGAGCTCGCGGACCAGCTGCTCCCATTCCTCGCCGCGCTTGCCCCGGCCGCCCCAGTGGAGCCGGTAGAGTGTCTCGAGGTCGAAGTGTTCCCAGACCTCGTGCAGCGCAATCGCTTTGGGCGGGACGACAGTGGCGCCCCAGAAGGGCGGTGTTGGAATCTGCGTGGGCAGCAGGGGTTCGACGCCGGATCGCGCGCCGGCGATCTTGGCGGCCATCTCGTCGCGCCTGGCGGCCAGGGTGGCGGCCTGCTCCAGCCCCTCGATGGCCTTGCGCTTCAGCTCCGTGACGAAGGCGTCGCGGGCGGGACCGGTGATCGCATCCATCGTCGCCAGTCCCTCGAAGGCATCGGCGCAGTAGAAGACGCCCGGCTCGTAGGCGACGCCCGGCTCGGGGAAGAGGGCGCGGTAGCCGAAGCGCCGGTTGATCGCGGCGCCCCCAATGAGCACGGGAAATGGCAGGCTGCGCTTGTGGAACTCGCTGATGACAATCGGCATCTGCTTCGAGGTACTCACGAGCAAGGCGCTCAGTCCGATGGCGGTGGCGTTGTGCTCGATGGCGGCGTCGATGATGGTGTTGACCGGGACCTGCTTGCCCAAGTCCACCACGGTATAGCCGTTGTTGCTCAAGATCGTGCCGACCAGGTTCTTCCCGATGTCGTGCACGTCGCCGAAGACGGTGGCGATCACCACGGTGCCCTTGGTCGCCCCTTCGAGTTTCTCGAGGTAGCGCTCCAGCCGGGCGACGGCCCTCTTCATCGCCTCGGCACTCTGCAGCACGAAGGGCAGGATCAACTCACCCGCGCCGAACTTGTCGCCCACCTCCTTCATGGCGGGGAGGAGGACGTTGTTGAGGACCCACACAGCGTGCCTGTCGGTACCCTTGGGGTCGGAAATATCGGTGCTGGCGTCGGAGAGAGGGCCGACCGGGACGTCTCTCCCTGGCGCGTCCTCGTCGCCCACCAGGCCCATCGCCAGCGCCGTCGCCACGGCTTCATCGATGTCGGCCTCGATGCCCTCTTTCTTGCGGTGGAGGATGCGCCAGTGGAGCCGCTCGAAGACGGTCATGCCCTCGGTGGGGTCGGCCGCGGGCGCACCGCCGCCGGCCTCGACAGCCGTGTAGGTCTCGAAGGCTTCGATCACGCGGGCAAGGGCGTCCTCGTCACGGTTGAAGATGAGGTCGTCCATCAACGCGCGGTGCTGGGGCGAGATCTCGGCGTAGGGGGTGATGTGGGCCGGGTTGACGATCGCCATATCCAGGCCGGCCTCGACGGCGTGGTGCAGGAAGACCGAGTTGAGGACGTGGCGGGCCTCCGTCTTCAGGCCGAAACTGATGTTGGAGACCCCCAGGATGGTGAAGACGCCGGGCAACTCCGCTTTGATGCGCCGGATGGCCTTGATCACCTCGACGGCGGCGTTGCGGTACTGGGCCTGACCGGTCGTGATCGGAAAGACGAGCGTGTCGAAGATGAGGTCGCTCGGATTCAGCCCATACTCGCCCACGACGATGGCGTAGATCTTCTTCGCAACCTCGACCTTGCGCTGGGCGGTCTCCGCCTGGCCCTGCTCGTCGATGCACATAGCGACGAGGGCAGTGCCGTGCTGCCTGGCCAGCGGCACGACGGCCTCGATCTTCTTGCGGCCGTTCTCCATGTGGATCGAGTTGATCACCGCCCGGCCGGGATAGGTCTCGAGGGCGGCTCTGACCACATCGGGCTCGGTCGTATCGATCACCAGGGGCGCCTCGACGCTCTGCTGGAGCAGTTTGACGAGGCGGTGCATCTGCCGATCTTCGTCGGTGCGCTCCGTGGTCGCGACGCAGACGTCGAGGACGTGGGCGCCGCCCTCCACCTGTCCGCGGGCGATGTCGAGCACGGGGTCGTACTCGTCGTTGAGCAGGAGCTGCTTGACCTTGCGCGAGCCGAGCGTGTTGACGCGCTCACCCACGAGGAGCGGTGGCGGCTCCTGGGCCATCTCGATGGCTCGCATGGCGCTCGCCAGCCGCGGGCGGTCGTCGATGGCCCACTCCCCGCTTTCAACGGGGGAGCCGGAGGGGGGGTGAGGACGGTTGGGCCAGGGATTGAAGCCCTCGACGTGTGCGATGATCTCGCTGAGATGCTCGGGGGTGGTGCCGCAGCAGCCGCCGACGATGTTGACGCCGAACTCGGTGACGAACTCGGCCAGTTGCTCGGCCATCGGCCGGGGCTTCATCGGGTAGATCGCGCAGCCATCCACGTTGAGCGGCAGGCCGGCGTTCGGGATGACACTTACCGGCAGGTGGGTGTGGCTGGTGAGATAGCGGACCGGCTCACGCATGTAGTCCGGGCCGGTGGAGCAGTTGAGGCCGATGACGTCGATGCCCAGTGGCTCCAGGATCGCCAGGATGGCGGAGATGTCGGTGCCCAGGAGCATGCGGCCGCTGGTGTCGAGCGAGACCTGCACCTGCATCGGCACACGGCGCCCGACCTCGGCCCGCGCCCGCTTCAGCCCCTCGACCGCCGCCTTGACCTCCAGGATGTCTTGCGAGGTCTCGATGAGGAGCACATCCACGCCGCCGAGCAGAAGACCCACCGCCTGCTCGCGAAAGACATCGGCCAGCTCCGCGTAGGTGATTTGCCCGAGGAGCGGATCGTTGGTCGAAGGCAGGTAGCCGCTCGGGCCAATCGAGCCGGCAACGAAGCGCGGTCGCTCCGGCGTGGCGAACGCATCGGCACAGCGCCGGGCCAACTCAGCGGCGGCGCGGTTGATCTCAATGACGCGATCCTGGAGTTGGTACTCGCGCAATGTGAGCCGGTTGGAACGGAACGTGTTGGTCTCGATCACGTCCACGCCAACGGCCAGGAAACTGCGGTGAATCTCGGCCACCAGATCGGGGCGCGTGATCACCAGGTAGTCGTTGCAGCCCGCGTATGTCGGGCCACCGAACGCCTCAGCGCCGAGGTCGTAGGCCTGGATTGAGGTACCCATCGCTCCGTCGTAGATCAGGATGCGGGAGCGCAGAGTTTCGAGATAGCGAGAGTACATCGGGTTTCCTTTAGTCTTGCGAGTTGAGTCCGGCGTGATCACGGTGGAGAAGCGCGCCACCCCCACCACTCAGCCCTCGGAACTCAGACCTCAGCATTTTCCACGGGTTCCAGGAGCCGGATGAGATGGTCGACCAGGTCAGTGCGAGTGACGATCCCGACCAGCCGGTCGTTTTCGTCCACGACCGGCAGCCCCCCCACATGGGCCACCCGTATCAGCTTGGCGGCTTCGACAATCGGCGCCTCGGGCTCGATGGTGGTGACGCTGGTCGTCATAATATCTTCCACCCGGTGTTGTTCCAGTTGATGGAAGGCCTCACTGGGAGTCTCATCCAGGAACGGCGAGTCGGCCGCCAGGCGCAGGTCGCGATCGGTGATGATGCCTACCAGGCCGGTCTCGTCGACGACCGGGAGGCGGCGCACGTCGTGGCGGCGCATCCTCAGCAGCGCCTCGGCCAGGCTCTCGTCGGGCGTCACCGTCACCAGATCGGTACTCATGATATCGCGAACGAGTTGTGGCGTAGTCATGGAAAAACCCCTCCCGGTGGCAGGGGTAGCACTTTGCTACCTCGGCTCCCTGTTTTCCGCTCCCTGTTTTCGCAGTCCACGGATCACTCGCGCCGCGATCTCGTAGCGCCGGAAAGGAGGTGTGATGTAGACGCCCTGGATCGTTCCCTGGCGCATGGCTCCAAGCAAGACCTCCTCGGCAATGCGCACTCCTTCGGCCTGTTGATCGTAGGCTGCACTCATGCGGCGCAGGATCGCCTCCGGGATGATGATGCCCGGCACCTCGTTGTGGAGGAAGCGGGCATGGCGGTCGGTGTAGAGCGGGAGGAGGCCGGCGATGATTGGGATTTCAATCGGACCGCCGTAGGCCTCCAGAAAGCGGGCAGGTGCCTCGGGATCCCAGATGGGCATTGTGAGCGCAAAGCCGGCGCCGGCCTTGATCTTCTTGCGGAGGAGATCGGCCTCCTTGCCGAAATCCGCCGGGGTCAGGTTGAGCGCGCAGCCCACCAGGAAGTTGGTAGGCTGGCCGATGGCCCGGCCGCCGTGGTCATGCCCCTGGTTGAAGCCCTGGCTGATCAGTTTCATCATGCCGGTGGGGACGATATCGTAGCTGTCGGTGGCGTTCGGGTAATCGCCGACGGCGGTGGGATCACCCATCACGACGACCAGGTTGCGCAGGCCGAGCGCGTGGGCGGCCAGGAGATCGCCCTGGATCCGAAGCAGGTTCCGCCCGCGCGTTGGAAAATGCAGCACTGTCTCGATGCCGACCCGGTTTTGGATCAAGGTGGCGACGGCCCAGGCGCTCATCCGCATGCGGGCCAGGGGGCTGTCGGCCACGTTGAGCACGGTCGCACCGGAGCCCTTGAGCAGGGCCGCAGTGGTCAGGATCTCGGTCAGGTCGGGGCCGTGGGGTGGCTCCAGCTCGACGGTGATCACGAATTCGCCGCTGGCGAGCTGGCGGGCCAGGCCGGTCGCCGGCAGCGGCTCGAGCGCCGGCTCGGCGACGGTCTGCCCGCGCTCGAGCGGGCGCAACATCCGGGGTCCAGGGAAGCCGCTGCCCAGCTCGTCGAGGGCATTGCGTATGCAGCGAATGTGAGCCGGCGTCGTGCCGCAGCAGCCACCGACGAGCCGCACGCCCGCCGCGACGAAATCGCGAGCGTACTCGCCGAAGTACTCCGGGGTGGCCGGGTAGAGGATTCGACCCGCGGCCCGCTCCGGCCAGCCGGCGTTGGGCATCGCCGAGACCAGTAGCTCGCGATTGGCGGTGAGCATCTCGTGGATCACCTGGAAGACCCCCCGCGGCCCGGTCGAGCAGTTGGCGCCGATGACGTCGACGCCCAACTCGAGCAGAGCGCTGGCGACCTCCCTGGCCGTATGACCGACGGGAGTGGCGCCATCCTCACCGAAGGTCATCTGGGCGACGAGCGGGAGGGCGGGCGCGACCTCGCGGGCGGCCAGCACGGCCTGGCGGATTTCGCTCAGACTGCCGAAGGTTTCCAGCAGGATCAGATCCGCGCCCCCGGCCGCCAGGGCCGCGATCTGCTCGGCAAACGCCGCCCGAGCCTCGTCGGCGCTCACCCGGCCGAGGGGAGCCAGGCTGCGGCCGAGGGGCCCCACCGAACCGGCGATGAACGCTGCGGCGCCTACTGCGCTGCGGGCCGCGCGCGCCAGAGCCACCGCGGCCCGGTTGATCTCGCCGACGCGCTCACGAAGGCCATGCTCGGCCAGTTTGAAGCGGCTGGCGCCGAACGAGTTGGTCTCGACGAGTTCGGCCCCGGCCTCCAGATAGGCACGATGAATTCCGCTCACCAGCTCGGGAGCACGCAGGTTGATGGCATCGAAGCAGTCGTTGAACGAGATGCCCTCGGCGTAGAGCATCGTGCCCATGGCGCCATCGGCCAACAGCGGGCTCTGGCGGAGGCGGGTCAGGAAGGGGTGCATAGGCTCCTCTCGATGGAGATCAGAGATTGGAGATGAGAGATTGGTGGAGCGACCGGTCGCTCCACACGAAATGATCCTGTTGGCGAAATCGTCTCCAGGGAAGGCGAGCTGTTGGTAGTGCGCGCTTTTGCACCTTTCTAAATGAATCTGACAAACCGTGCCTATGCCCGGAGCAACCGCGCGGCAGCCCAGGAATGAATTCCAGGGCTGATAGCCAAAGTCGGCTGAAGCCGACTGGATGATAGCCCTTCCCGCACAATTGCAATCGTTCTTAAGTCGCTCTTGCCCTTTTCCAATCGACGCTGACACACCGCGTGCCCGCAGGGGCACGCCCGGCCGCAGGCCCCCAGCCGCGGTTTCAACCGCCGGGCTGCCCGCTCGGCTCTGGAGAGCGATGGCCAGATTTATGTGGAAAAGGGCAACAGCGCGCACTCCAAACAGGCCCCCGCCACTCGCACCAATTCGCCAACAGGGTCCGAAACCGTGGTCGAAGGACGCGACAGCACTCAATCTTGCGCCACAACGCCGGTACCATGAGTCATCACGATGAAATGGGCCACCGCCGAGTGAGCCATCTCCAATCTCCCATCTCTTACGTCTAAATGCGCATCTCACTGGAGTGGCCGGGGAAGATCTTGGACTTGGGATCGAGGAAGCTCTTGGCCACGTTCACGGCGATAGCGGCCTGAGCGAAGCCAGTGACGATGAGGTTGAGCGAGACGCTGCCCACCGGCTCGACGATGTCGCCGGCGGCGTAGACACCGGGCAGGTTGGTACGCATCAGGCCGTCCACCAGGATGTGTCGGCCGGCCAATTTCAGCCCCCAATCTGCGATGGGGCCTAAGGCGGCTTTGAAGCCCAGGCTGAAAATAACGTGATCAACGTGGAGGGTCAGCTTCTCATCGGTCTTGTTGTTGAAGATACGCGCCCCGGTCACGTGCTCCCCGTCGCCGAGAACCGCCTCGAGTTCCCACCAGACCTTGACTTCGACCTGGGAATTCATCAATTCAGCCACGCTCGACTCATGAGCGCGGAAGCCCTCGCGACGGTGAATCAAGGTCACCTGCCTGGCCCAGTCCTTGAGGTTCAACGCCCAGTCCACCGCGCTATCGCCGCCCCCGACGATCAAGACATTCTTGCTCCGGTAGGGTGCCTTCTCGCGAACGAAGTAGGCCACACCCCGGCCCTCGTACTCATGCACACCGGGCCGATCGAGCTTGTTGGGCGCAAAGGCGCCGATCCCCGCGCAGATGACCACCGTGTGGGTCAAGTGGACGGTGCCACTCTCGGCGGTCAGGCGAATGACCGGCGGGTGGCCCTGGTCCGGGTCGCCGTGGTCCACGTACTCCAGGCTCGTGATGCGCTCGTCGAGACAGATCGCCGCACCCCATTGGGTCCCTTGCTCCACCAGCCGTTTCACCAGGTCTTTCGAGAGGATCTTGGGATAGCCCGGGACATCGTAGATGAACTTCTCGGGGTAGAGCACCGTCAACTGGCCGCCCATCTCGGGCAGCGCCTCGATGATTTTGGTCTTCATCTCGCGCATGCCCGCGTAGAAGGCCCCGAACAATCCCGTTGGTCCCGCACCGAGAATGGTGACATCGTACACTTTGCCGTCTGTCGTTGCCATCAGACTTGGTCCTCCTTCGCGGCCGGTCTCGGCAATAGTCTGGATTATAGCATCGGCGGCGGGAAATCCTCAACACCGCGTGGGGATTGGGCGAAATCGACACTCCCACGGTGAGACGGGGTGCGATCTCTCCATCGTGACGCCATCAGAGGGGCTCCGGCGGACAGACGACCTTCAAGGCTGCCGGAACGACCTCGATTTCGACGGGGGTTTCTCCGTACGCCTCGCCGTCGAGTTGGACCTTTTGGGGCGGGTCGGCCTCGATCCAAATGTGACGGGCTTTAAAGTAGTAGGCGTGCGCATCGGTCGTATAATCGCCGAGGACGATCTTGCCGAGGAGAACCGTGGCGTCGGTCAGGCCGGTGGCGCTGAAGACCGCAACATCGAGCAGGCCGTCGTCCATTCGGATGCCCGGGCCGAGTTGGAAGGGGCGCTGGCCGGCGATGGCGCCGTTGGTAACATAGACCGTGAGGGCGTGGGTCTGGTGGTGTTCGGTGTCTGAGACGATGGTGTAGTAAGCTTGCTCGGCCTCGCGCAGCTCCTGGATGCCCTTGACCACGTAGGCCAGACGCCCGAGACGATTCTTGAGATTGCGGTCCGTCTCCTCGATCACTTCGGCCTCGAGGCCCACGCTGGCTCGAAGCGCGAAGTAGCGGTCCCCGGCGCGGCCGAGATCCACCAGGCAAATACGGTGGTCCTCGAAGAGCAGCCGGGCGGCGGCTTCCGGGTCGTTGGGGATACCCAACTCGGCCGCGAAGACGTTGGCGGAACCCAGCGGGATCACGCCCAGGAGTGTATCACTGCCGACGAGCCCGTTGGCGACTTCCATGATGGTGCCGTCACCGCCCATGGTGATCACCAGGTCGTAGCCGTTGCGCGCGGCCTGGCGGACCAGATCGGTACACGGCTTGCCGGCCTCGGTCTGGTGGTGCTCGAAGGCGCAGTTGACCTCAGTCAGGATCTGTTCTACCACCTCCCAGGCAGCAGAGGCCTGTTTCAGGCCGGCCGCGGGATTGAGGAAAACTTTTGCTTTCACGCGGGTACCTTCCATGTTGAATGCCCTGGATTCGCCCCCCTCTCCCGCTCAGGAGCGCTGCGGTGAGGCAGATGGATCGCGCCCTCGAGCGGCCGGGCCGCCGCCGGCACAGCCTTGTCCCGGACGAGAGAGAGGGTCGAGGATGGAGAAACTGTGGACCAATGAGCAAGATGCTCGCCACAGCAGGTTGGTGGCATATACGTTGCTGAACCATGATCAGGTCGGAGTGACGTGAAACACCACCCCCTGTGAAAGATTGCGCGGGAGCGAGGCTGTGCTATAATCAACATGTTTGCCGGCCGAGTGCCGGTGTGCTATCGAATCCGCGATAGCTCAGCCTAGTCGGAAGCCAAGGAGCAAAGTGCTGTATGTCCGAAACCCCCCCAGAGCAGGTCGAGACCCCTGTCGCGACCAGTGAGAATCTCCAATCGTCCAGCGAGACAGCCCCTTCACCGACACCCTCAGCCCAAGAGACGGCTGCTGAGCAGAATGTGGTTGAAACGCCGAGTGAGGCCGCCGGCAGTGCGACTTCCGAGACCGCTGTTGACGAGGCCCCAGTCGCCGAGCCAGCCGCGGAGCGTGAGGCTGAGCCCTCAAAGCTCGCCGCTCTCGAACCCGGTATGACCCTGACGGGGACCGTCCGCAGCGTTCAAAGCTATGGTGCCTTTGTGGATATCGGTGTCGATCGGGACGGTTTGGTCCACATCTCTGAGTTGAAAGATGGTTTTGTTGAGAAGGTCGAGGACGTCGTCAAGCCAGGCGATGTCGTGACCATCAGGGTCAAAGACGTGGATCGCGAGCGGGGTCGCATTAGCCTGACCATGCGATCCGGGAAACCTGAGCGGAAGAAAGAGCCCAAGGCGAAGCGCCAACGCCTGAAGGACCTGACCGAAGGGCAAGAAGTAACCGGCAAAGTGACGAGTATCGTTGATTTTGGGGCCTTCGTCGATATCGGTGCCACGACCGACGGTTTGATCCACATCTCGGAGTTGAGCGACGAGCGGGTCAACAAGGTGGGCGATGTGCTTGAGGTCGGGCAGGATGTCAAAGTTCGCGTGCTTCAAGTTGATCGCAAGCGCAACCGCATCAGCCTGACGATGAAGGAGCATGTTGCGCCTGAGGTGATCGAGGACGAAGAGGGTCGCGAGGAGTCGCTCCCGACCATGATCGAGCTGGCGTTTGCCCGGGCTGCCGAGCGGCAGCAAAAAGACAAAGCCAAGCGCCGGCGCTCCAGGGGTAGCCAGAACGAGCTGGACGAGATTATTCGCCGGACGCTCGACCAACATCGCGGGTAGGATATGCGCTCGACGACCGAACTCATCGAGGCCTTCGTCAACTATCGGCGTTGGGCCGTGGTCGGTGTCTCCCACAATCCCTCCAAATTCGGCCACATTATCCTCAACGATCTGCGCCGGGCGGGCTACGACGTCCAGGCCGTTGGCCGATCCGGTGGCATGCTCGACGGCGCCCCCATTTATCCCTCGCTGGCCGCGCTTCCTGAGCGTCCGGAGGTGGTGGACGTGGTGGTGCCACCCGCGCAAGCCGAGTTGATCGTGCGGCAGTGTGCTGAACTGGGGCTGCAGCGCGTCTGGCTCCAGCCAGGGGCCGAATCACCGGCTGTGGTCGCGTTCTGCCGGGCGAATGGCATCGAAGTGATCGCGGGTGGACCGTGCGCGATGGTCCACAAACGCCGCTGGTCGAGCCTCGGCTGATAGACTCGGAACTGAGAGTGGGCAGGAGCCTCCGAAGCGCTTCTGCCCGCTTCGTTGTTGCGGCGGGGGTGCCCAGTTCGGGATCCTGGCTTGTGGTTCGGGCCGGTCGAACCCCACCGTCTCCGCTCCGGTCCTCCTCCTGGGCTGTGCCGCGGCTCCCATCACTTACTTCTAGAGCACCGGTCACGTCATCCCGCGGGGGGAGGGAACAGACTTCCGGCGTCTGGTTCGCGGCAGGGGCCCGCCTCGATCACCGTCGTCGGAGCGCGCGGTGGGCCAGCACGGTCCCTACCAGCCTTCGGAAGTCTGACGCCTTGACCGGCGCTCTAGAACATCGATCACGTCGTCGCCGGGGACGCGTGGTCGGAGACTTCCGAAGTCTTCCGAGACTTCGGAAGTCTGAGTCCTTGACCGGGGCGCTAGCGGGTTGACCACGCCGGGCACTTCCGGTTACCATACCACCGCTCCGGCCCGAGACTGCACAGAAACGGTCCACGTGTTCCAGCATTCGCAGTTGTGGTTCCAGAAGGCAGTGAGTCGCCTGACGCTGCACCATCACGATCCCATGCGGCAGCTTCGGCTTTCGTTGCTGGTGGTGGGATTGCTGCTGGCGGGAGGCACTCTGGGTTACATGCTTCTGGAAGGCTTAAGCCTGGTTGATGCCATCTACATGACGATCATCACCCTGACCACCGTTGGGTTCGGCGAGGTTCGACCACTCTCGCCAGGCGGACGCGTGTTTACCATGGGGCTCATCATTCTTGGCGTGAGCACCGCCGCCTGGGGGCTGCGAAACGCGGCAGAGGTCGCGCTGGGAGCGCAGTTGTGGTATTCGATGGCGGAGCGACAGATGGCCCGGCAGCTTGCGACGATCAAGGATCATTACATTGTCTGCGGCTTCGGCCGAATGGGGCGCGAGGTTGTGGCCGAGTTGCAACGCCGCGGCAAACCCTTTGTGGTGGTGGATCAGGCTGTCGAGACCGGCGAGAGGCTTCTGGCGGCCGGCATTCTGCATGTCACCGGGGATGCGACCCACGATGAGGTGCTCGTGCGTGCCGGGATCGAGCGCGCACGGGGAATCGTCGCCGTGGTGAACAGTGATGCCGACAATGTCATGGCTGTGTTGACCGCCAGGGGGCTCAAACCGAAACTGGTGATCGTGGCACGGGCCTCAGGCGACGCGACCGAGAAGAAACTGCTGCGTGCCGGCGCCGACCGGGTGGTGAGCCCGTACGCGGCCGGCGGCCTACGGCTCGCCCTGGCACTGCTGCGTCCCAAGGTCAACGACTTACTGAACACCGTCATCTACAGTGAGAGCCTGCATATCGAGATGGGCGAGCTCACCTTAGGGCCCTCATCCGAGTTGATCGGGAAGACCCTGCGCACGAGCGGGCTCCGGCAGCGCTGGAATGCGAGCGTTATTGCGATCTTCGATGCTCGCGGGGAAGTTATTATTAGCCCGGACCCGGGGCACAGGCTCGCGGTGGGCGATACCTTGATTCTGGTCGCGCCGACCGAGTCGCTCCGGCAGCTCGAAAATGACTGAACGATTGCCCTATCCGCCGGTTCGAGCGCTGCAGAGATACCGGAGGGCGGCGTGCCCACCGGCGACGCGCGCATCCGTCGCAGTTCGAAAATGAGGACGAAATCTTCCGAGGGCATTCCTGTTGCCGGGCGAGGTGAGGGGCTGACACTCCTGAGTGAGATGGGCCTGAAGCGGCTAACGGGCGCGGCCGTGTGGGCCACCATTGCTTTTGGCTTCTACCTGGCTACCGCAGCGCGCGACTTGAGCTGGGCCAACAGCGGTGCCGACGGCGGCGACCTGATCACGGCCGCCTGGGTTGGCGGCGTTCCGCATCCCAGCGGTTATCCGCTGTGGCTCTTGCTGGCCGGCGGGCTGCTCCATCTCCCGCTGGGCACCCCGGCCTGGAGGGCAACACTGATCTCGGTGGCGGGCGGCGCGGTGGCGGTGGGATTCACGGCGCGGGCCGCCGCCCGTCTCCTGCCGCGAACCGACCCCCCGGGGTGGCGCCCGATGGTGGTCGGGGTAACGGCGCTGGCGTTGATGACATCACCCCTGTTGTGGGGGCAAAGCGTCATCGCCGAGGTCTACGCCCTTCAGGCCGGGCTCATGGCCCTGGCGTTGGAGGGGCTGCTCGCCTGGTCTGAAGATGGCGAGGCGGCTGGGGTGCGGCGGGCGGCTTTGGGATGGGGACTGGCACTGGCCAATCACCTGACAGCGCTCTGGCTGGCGCCGGCGGCGCTCTGGCTGCTGCTCCGGCGGCGTCCCGGCCGGCGGCTCGTCGGGCAGAGCCTCGCGCTGGTGCTGGTGGGCCCGCTGCTCTACCTGACGCTCCCGCTGCGCGCGGTGGCGCTGCCGCCGATCAACTGGGGGGGCGCCGACCGGCTCGGTGGTCTGCTCTGGCTCGTCAGCGGGCGGATCTACCGATCGATGGTGTTTGGCCTGCCCGCCCGTGATTTCATCCCCCGGATCTCGGCGTGGCTGAGCCTGACGGCTCAGCAGGTCGGCCCGCCAGGACTGGTCCTGGTGCTCTGGGGGGCGACCCTGCTGGTCCAACGTCGATCCCAACTCGCCGGTCCGCTCGCCCTCTTCCTGGTCTTCAACACGGTCTACGCGATCAGCTACAACACCAGCGATTCGTTCACCTACCTCATTCCAAACAACCTGGTGCTGGTGCTGCTGCTGGCGGTGGGTCTGGCCGCCTTGCCCGGCGAGCTCCCACACCGCTGGCAGGCCGGCCCGCCGCTGGCGCTGCTGGCACTTGTTTTGCTGGCGCTGATCCCACTGCTCACGGTGCTGCGCTTCGGGCGCGAGACCGCTCAAAGTGGACCCCAGGGTGCGGCCCGCTACGTCAATGAGAGCGTGGCAGCGCTCGAACCGGGGGCGGTGGTCTTCGCCCAGACCGACGAGCACATCTTTGCCATGTGGTACGCGGCCTACGTCGTGGCGCCGCGCCGCCACATCACGGTCGTCGTCGACGGTTTGCTGCCCTACGAGTGGTACCGCCGGAGCCTGGCCGAGAACCACCCGACCCTCCGCTGGCCGGAGGGCGATCCGGCGAACACGCGCGCGATTCTGGAGGCCAACCTGGACGACGCCCCGATCTACTTGACCGAAGCCACCGATCGCCTCGGCCACGGCTTCGAGATGACGCCGGCCGGCCCGCTCTTTCGGGTGCGGCGGCGGTGAAAAAGGGCGCAGCGTGGGCGCGGCGCTGGGACGCGAGCCTGGCCGGCATGGCGGGCTCGGTGGATGTGGGGTGATGCCCCGGCGCTGTTCGGTTTGCCTGCTCCTACCCCGCGTAACGTCGCGCAGGGCGAATGGTGAGATTCTCGAGGGCGAGGAGCCCCCGCGGGAGGAGGACGATCACGATGGCACGAAAACAGCGGGCCTTCGATCCTGACCGGGGTGGGAAGTCGATCCCGGATGCGGTCAGGCGCCGGACGGAGGCGCGCCTGCGCCGCTACGCCGAGCAGCACTTTGCCGGCCGCTACACCCGGCTCGACATTCGCTTCAGAAGTCAGTTTTGCTATGTCGATGCCTATGCTGAGCCAGAGCCGCTCGGCCCAGGCTGGCCACCCCCCGACTGGCCGGAGAGCCGCGAGGAGATCCTGGAACACCTCCGCCACACCCCCACCCATCTCTGCCGGCTGCGCTACTTCGGCGACGAGGAGCGCTGGGGCTTTGCCTTTTACACCTACAGCCACGAGCGCTACCAGTTGGCCGTGTTTCCCGCCGGTGATTTCTTCGGCCCGCCCGAAGAGGCCTTCCGGGCCTCGGCCGAGGTGTACCTCACGTGAGGCGCCAGACGAGAGAGCTCGGGCGAAACGTCGAGGCTCGCCGGGGGTAGCACTGGGACGCGGCCGAGCGGCACTTCTGATGAACCGGGCTCTCAGGCGAGAGCGGCGAAAGGGGAGGCGCGACGTGAGGAGGCACAGTGGGGCGCAGAAGATGATTTCATCTTCTCCGCCCCATTGCCGTTTTGATCGCTTACGGGGTTGGCGTCTCTGTCGCGGCCGGCGTCAGGGTTCCCAGCGGTGTGACCGGCGGCAGCGTGGGGGTGGGCGGCGGCGGGACTGGCGGTGAGGTCGGCCAGTCTTTGATCGCATCGAGGGTGTAGGCGGTTACCAGATAGACCGTCTTGTCGCCGTCGCGCTGGACGTAGTAGGCGCTGTTATCGGGCGTGGTCTGGCCGACAGTGAGCGTCAGCGGCTGCGACGTCGTTTCCAGGCGCACAGTCATCGTCGGCGGGATGAGGCCGTAGGCCGCCAGATCGGTGGTGTCGGTCAGCGCCCGGCGGGCCTGGAGGGTCGCCAGGGAGGTCAGCGTGCGGGTGATGGTGCCCGCGTCGGCGGCCGTCGCCGGTACGGGCGCAGTGATCTGCCACCCGGCGCCCTCGCGCTCGACACGGGCGCCCGGCTGGCCGGACGGCTGGACAGCGATGGCCTGGACCTGGCCGGGGTCAACCGACCAGACGGTGAGGGTCTCGGGGGTGGCGCTGGCAGCCGGGCTGGTCGAACCCCGGCCGCTCCACCAGACGTACCCTCCGAGGACCGCGACGATCACGAGCAGAATCAGGGTCGTTCGCGTGGACATGGGCTACCGCCTCCGCCACCAGACCCAGCCGCCCGCCAGCAACACGAGGAGCGGGATCGCGATGGTGGTGCCGTAGAAAATCGCACTGGACTGCGGGCCGGTCAGGATGACCTGGCGCGGAGTATCGGGGGTCGTGCGGATGGCGATCAGGGCCTCATCCGCCGCGAGCCAGTTGACCGCGTTGACAGCCAGGTCGACATTGCCGAAGGCGCCACGCACCGTGCTGAGAACCTGATTGCTGACAAAATCAGTGTTCCCGAAGACCACCAGGCGTGGTTGTTTCGGCGACTCGTTCGCGGTTCCGGTGTCGGATTGGCCAGAGGTGCGCTCAAGCGCGACCGCCAGGTTGAGCGGCCCTCGGGTATCTTTCCCCTCGTTGAACTGAACCTGGCGGCTCTGCAGGTCGGTCTCGGCCCAACTCTGAGGGCTGGTGCTGACAAGCGTCTGAGCGTTCGGGTTGTCGCTCACCACAGGCCGGGCGAAGGGGAAGAAGCTCGTCAGGCCACCCAGGTCGCGGGTGATGTCATGGAAGGGATAGCGGGTGATCACCGGTGTCGCGACGTCGCCGAGGAAACTGGCAGCGGGATCGACGACGACGCCGTCGCCGAGCCGTACCTGCCAGGGCTCCAGCAACGATTGAACCGACGGGTCGGCTTGCGGGCCGGCCAGGACCAGGGCCGATCCTCCCCCATCGAGCCAATCTTGCAGGTGGGTCAACTCGTCCGCGCTCAACGGCTTCTGGGGCGCGGCCACCACCACGACCGCCGCGTCACTCGGCACCGTGGTGGTGATCGCCAGGTTGAGGGTGGCGACGTTGTAGTTGTCGTGCTGGAGCGTATCGCGCCAGGTGCTGAAACCGCGACCGGAGAAGTCGTCGGGAGCCGGTTCGCCGTGGCCGGTCAGGAAGTAGACCGTCTTCTGCTTGTCGCTGGTCACCTTGAGCAGCGCGCCGGTGAGCCCCTGCTCATCCGAGGCGAAGACGATCTGTTTGCGGTCTCCCTGCTGGAAGACCAGCGAGCCGTAGCTGGTGATCCCGAGCTGGCGCGCCAGGGCCGGCTGTTGCTCGGGGTCTACCAACTCGTAGGTGAGCTTGCCGTTGCTGGCAAGGGCATACTCTTTGAGCAGGTCCTCAGCCTGGCTCTGGCCGGGGTCGCCGGGGGCGAAGAAGCCGGTGACCTTGACCGGGGCCTTCAGCCCGCTCAGGATCTGCCCGGTTTGCGGCGAGAGCGAGAACCGGCCCTCGGCGGTGAGATCCCAGCGTTTGTCCACGCGGGCGGCGATTACATTGATGAGGACCAGAACGCCGATGAGGGCGATCGTCATGATGAGGGTGTTGGAACCATATCGGACAGCGCGGCCGGCACTGGTGGTGGCATCGAAGCGACCGCGCTCGCGGGGGCGATCCGCTACCGCCATCGTTGCACCTCCACAACCCGAGTGGTCAGGAAGAGGAAAAGCGCGGTGGCGCTCAAGAAATAGATCACGTCGCGGCTGTCAATCACCCCACGGCTCATATCGGTGAAGTGAGAGCTCGCGGCGATCTGGCTGATGACACTGCCAGCTGTCCCACCGACGAAGTTCCCCGCGGCGTCGAACAGATAGACGACCAACAGCAGGCCGATTCCGAGCACGGCGGCGATCACCTGGTTCTGGGTGAGGGACGACGTAAAGAGGCCCGCCGCCAATAGGGTGCTGCCCAAGAGCAGGAGGGCGAGATAGGCGGCGGCCATCGGCCCGGGATCGGGGTTCCCGAAACGCAGCAGGATAAGGGGGAAGATGCCGGTCAGCAGCAGCATCGTCAGGAGCAGCCCCAAGCCGCCCAGGAATTTGCCGACCACGAGCTCCCAGTCGCGTACCGGCGCTGTCAGGAGCAACTCGATAGTGCCGGTCCGGCGCTCCTCAGCCAGCAGGCGCATGGTGAGCAGCGGGGCCACAAAAAGCAGGATGATCACGAGGTTGCTGGCCCAGTACCGGAGCGTCGCCTCGTGCGAGAAAAAGAGGATCAGGGAGAAGAAGTAGCCCGCGACTGCCAGGAAGGCCGCCGTGACGACGTAGGCGACCGGCGAGCCGAAGTAGGCATAGAGCTCGCGCCGGGCGATGATCAGGGCATTACGCATCGCTTTCCTCCTCGCCAGCTTCATCGTCGGCCACCCCGGCCTCAGACTCGGCGCCGGTGAGCTCCAGGAAGATGTCCTCGAGGCTCATGCCGGAGGGGCGGAGTTCGAGCAGGCCCCACCCACGGGTCACAGCCAGTTCAGCGAGGGCCGGCCGGCAGTCGGTCTCACTGTGGCACTCAATCTCGAAGGCGGCGTCGCCCTGGCGCTGGACGGCCGTGACCCCCGCGACGCTTTCCAACGCCGCGGCCGCATCGGCGGCGGGCCGGGCAACGACCAGGTGGACGCGCTCGGCGCCCTGGAGGCGAGCGGTGAGTCGCTCGGGCGTATCCATGGCGACCAGGCGGCCGCGGTTGATGATGATCACACGGTCGCAGACCTGGCTGACTTCCGGCAGGATGTGCGTGCTGAGAAGCACCGTGTGGTTCTCGCCGAGCGCGCGGATCAACTCGCGGACCTCGATGATCTGGCGGGGATCGAGGCCGATCGTGGGTTCGTCAAGAATCAGCAGATCGGGGTCGTGAATCAGCGCCTGAGCCAGGCCGACGCGTTGCCGATACCCCTTGGAGAGGGTGCCGATCCGTTGATCGGCGCGGTCGCTGATGTCAACCTGTTCCATCACGTCGGCGAGACTCTGGTGGCGGTTGGGGACCCGCCGTAACTGGGCCATGTAATCCAGGTAGGCTGCAACCGTCATCTCAGGGTAGAGCGGCGCCGATTCGGGCAGGTAGCCGATCCGCTTGCGTACCTCGAGGGATTCGGTGATGACATCGTATCCGGCGACGCGGGCGGTGCCGGCTGATGGCGGCATATAGCCGGTCAGCATGCGCATGGTCGTGGTCTTCCCAGCCCCATTTGGGCCGAGGAAGCCCAGCACCTCGCCGGCCTCGACTGTGAAGGTCAGGTCGGCCACGGCGGCCTGGTCACCGTAGTATTTGGTGAGACCGCGAACTTCAATCATACCGTGTTCGCCTCCTCATGATCGTGAAGTCGCGCTGGGAGCATTCTGCCCGCCGGCAGGGCACCCAGGCGAGTCTAGACCACAGAGATGAAAAGAAGATGAGTTAGAGTTAAGAATAGATTAAAGAGACCGTGACGCCTCGGCTGTTCGGCCTGGATCGGGTAATCTGGGCTAATGAGGTGACGAAGAGGGCGGGATCCGGCCAGTTCGGCCGGCGGATCTGGCGATCCGCCGGGAGCGATCTGGAGCGGGGGAGTGGCTACAAGGGGCCTCCGCCGCTCGGCCTGGATCGGGTGATCTGGGCTAATGAGGTGATGGAGAGAGTGGGGTCCGGCCAGTTCGGCCGGCGGATCTGGTGATCCGCCGGGAGCGATCTGGAGCGGGGGAGTGGCTACAAGGGGCCTCCGCCGCTTGGCCTGGATCGGGTGATCTGGGCTAATGAGGTGATGGAGAGAGTGGGGTCCGGCCAGTTCGGCCGGCGGATCTGGTGATCCGCCGGGAGCGATCTGAGAAGTTCCGAGAGCCCTCGGCCGCTCGGCCTGGATTGCCAAATCCAGGCCAATGAGGGGCCAGTTCGGCCGGCGGATCTGGCGATCCGCCGGGAGCGATCTGAGAAGTTCCGAGAGCCCTCCGCCGCTCGGCCTGGATTGCCAAATCCAGGCCAATGAGGGGCCAGTTCGGCCGGCGGATCTGGCGATCCGCCGGGAGCGATCTGGAGCGGGGGAATGGCTACAAGGGGCCTTCGTGGTGCGATGCCTCACCGGCGACGCGGTGGCGGGGGACGCCCAGATCCGGAACGGATGGAGATGTGAGCCAGGGGTCCGTGCTCGCATTCAGTGCGAGCAGCGCCAGTCGCCTTGTATGAGAAGAACCGCCAGCGAAACCGGCGTGATCTGGTCTTGAAATCATGAGAATTGACACGACAATCGGGTCATGGCACGCGACGTCCTGGAATTTTAATCTCGGGCGCCTCTCCCCGGCAATTTATTCGCTCGATCACCACGATAGCGAGATCTTTCAGGTCCCCGCTCTCCCAGCACCATGAGGGGCTCATCAGAATTCGAGCTGGCTCAATGGGAGGTAAACTTCCGGCGTACGCTCCGGGCAAGAGTCTTGCTCTGAGTCTCCTCAGGCCCGGGGCGTGTGACCCGGCATGTGACTTGCTCGGTATCGCTTCGTCGAGAATAGCATCGAAAGGAGGCACCGTATGGGAGAAACAGGCACGGTCGAACTCAGTGATGGCGCCGTCCTGGCGATTTGGGAACGCCCGGATGGTTTCTACTGGCTCATCGACACCCCGGAAGGAGAGCGCCGTGCGAATGTCGGTCCCTTCGAGACGGCGCGCGAGGCTGAGGAGGACGCCCGCGCCTGGTGGGGCTTGCAGCACGCTGATGAGGATCCCGACCTGGTTTGATGCCTTTCAAGTTCACTCAGGCCCGGCCGAAACCGGGCCTTTTTCATTCTGACGAG
This sequence comes from Ardenticatenaceae bacterium, assembly GCA_027493995.1. Classification (GTDB taxonomy): domain Bacteria; phylum Chloroflexota; class Anaerolineae; order Ardenticatenales; family Ardenticatenaceae; genus DOUV01. Next base: position 6,070,236 of record JAOSJS010000001.1, read on the forward strand.
ATTCCTTCCCATCGGATGATGGGTTCCTATTTCGGTCAAAGTGGCGCGTGTGCACCACTTTGACCGAAAGTGAGATGCGCATCGGACCCCATCGGGGACAGCGCTCACGGCAGCCACTGCGGGAGGTAGGCGCTCGCAGCGATCCGCCGGAGAGCGCTGCCGTCGCGGCGTATGACCCAGAGTTCGGGGCGTGCGCCCGAGTCGGTGATGGCGAGCTTGCTGAAGGCCAGCCAGTCGCCGGCCGGTGCCCAGACAGGGGTGCTCAGAATCGCCTCGGGGCTGCTGACGAGGGCGATTCGCTGACTATCGTCGGGCCGCAGCAGCGCGATCTCGCTGCCGCGCCCGAGGCCGAGGGGCGGCTGGTAGGCGTAGGCGATCCACTCGCCATCCGGCGACCAGGCCGGATCGGCCATCTGGCCCACCGGCTCCTCAATGACCGTCTCGGTCCCGACTTCGAGATCGTGGACCCTCAGCACCTGGCGGACTCCCTGCCCGGAGGGCAGGATGGCAGTCGTGACGAGCTTCCGGCCGTTGGGCGACCAACTTCCGACGCCGCTACTTCCGGCGGCCACGCGAAGGGGCGTGCCGGTGAAGTTGAAGATCGCAACGGTCTCTGTGTTGGCATCGTAGAGAGCCAATCGAGTCCCATCGGGCGACCAGATGGGGGAGTGGCCGGCCTCCTCGGCGCTGCCGTAGACCAACCCGGCCGGAGTACCATCGGGACGCATCAGGGCGACATGCGGGTTGGAGAGCTGCGCCTCCCCCGCGATCGAAAGCACCCGCCGCTCCTCGTAGGCAATGATGTCGCCGGCGGGCGACCAACGGGGCGCACTGTAGACGACGCCCTCGCCGTCGGTGAGGCGGCTCCAACCGCGCTCACCGGGCCGGACGCGCCAGAAGTTGGTGGTGCCGGGTTCTTCCGCGACGCTGTAGATCACCTCGCTCCCGTCGGGGGAGACGCCGAAGTCCTGGACCGGCTGTCCCGACGCCGAGAGCGGTCGAGACCCGGTACCGTCCAGCGGGGCGACACGCAGGCTGGTGCCGGCGTTCTCGCCGGCCGGAAGTGCCAGGAAGAGCAGGCGCAAGGGGCGTGTGGTGAAGCGCCATTTCGCCGCCCCCTGAAGCGGCTGACCATCGGGGGCGGTCACACCTGCCGTCAGGCTCACTGTGTATGTTGCGCCCGGTTGGAGCGCCTCGCCTGGCACGATCTGGACCTCGTCCCCATGCCAGGTGAGGGTGAAGGGCACCGGCGGCGCCAGGCTGAGCCGCGGCTCGACGCTGGCGGGGGCGACGGCCTGGGCGAAGTGGAGCGTGAGGCGCGGCCGCGAGCTCGCGGCCCTCGCGCCGCCGGGGATATCCAGCCGCATCCGCAGCCGTTGGTGGCTCCCGTTCAGGAGCAACACGGCGAGAGCCGCGGCAAGCAGCACCATCGGCGCCAGCATCAGCGCGTAGCGGCGGGTCGTGCCGGCGGACACGGAGGATGGGGAATGGATTTCTGGCATGAGAGTGGGTACAGTACTCAGCCTGCCGATGGCCGCAAATTGGGCGGCAGTAATCCTGGGCCGCCGGGGTCAGCGACAGCCCAGGATCGGGCCGATCGGTGCGTGCCAATCAGTCGCCCTTCAGGCTGAGGGCGGCTGCGACCAGCGCGCTCTGCTCTTTGACATGGACAGTGTAGGCGCCTGTGGCCGATGAAGGGGAGGCCGGCCGGCCGATGTAACGGAGCGTTCTGCCCTGCGGAAGGTCCTCTTCCAGGAAGGTGCGAATAAAGTTCCAGGCACCCATGTTGCGCGGCTCCTCCTGAGCCCAGACGACCTCGGTGGCGTTCGGATAGCGCGCCAGGATGGAGCGGATCGCCGGGCGCGGGTAGGGGTAGTACTGCTCGACTCGCACGAGGGCGACGGGCTGATCGGTGCGTTCGGACGCCAGGTCGTAGTAGAACTTGCCGCTGGTGAGGATGAGCCGGCGGGCGGCCGCCGGGTCGGTCACCTGCGGATCGTCGAGGACGTATTCGAAACGCCCTTTGACAAACTCGTCCAGCGGCGAGGCCGCGGCGGGCAGGCGCAGGAGACTCTTGGGCGTCAGCACTACCAGCGGCCGCAGCCGGTTGTCGCGTTTCTGGCGCCGGAGCAGGTGGAAGTATTGCGCCGGAGTGGAAGGGTAGCAAACCTCGATGTTGCCGCCGGCCGCAAGCTGCAGGAAGCGCTCGGGACGAGCGCTGGAGTGCTCCGGGCCCTGGCCCTCGTACCCGTGCGGCAGGAGTAAGGTGAGATCGCTCTCCTGATTCCACTTGGTATCACTCGAGACGATGAACTGATCGATGATGACCTGGGCCCCGTTGGCAAAGTCGCCGAACTGCGCTTCCCACAGGACCAGGGTTGCCCGGTCGGACAGGCTGTAGCCAAACTCGAAGCCCAGGACGGCGGCCTCAGAGAGCATACTATCGTAGACCTGGAAGCGGGCCTGGGTCGGGCTGAGGTGGCTGAGCGGCACGTAGGTCCGGTTGGCCTCGATCACGTCCGGCGCCGTGTTGTAGAGCACCGCGTGGCGCTGGCTGAATGTACCGCGCGCGCTGTCCTGCCCGCTGAGGCGAACGCCGGTTCCCTCCAGAAGCAGTGAGCCGAAGGCCAATGCCTCGCCAAGCGCCCAGTCAACCTGATCGTGGCCATTCCCATCCAGGGTGCGGCGCTCGAGCTGGCGCCGGAGTTTGGGGTGGACCTTGAAGTCCTCTGGCGGCGTGGCAAGCACCCGGCTGATATGGGTGAGCGTGTCGCGGTCCACGCCAGTTTCAGGGCTGGGGGTCGCGGCGATGTCGCCAGTGAGATCGCGACCGAGGCGAATTTTCGGCTCGGGCCGCTCGCCGAGCCCCGCCGTCGCCTGGTCGAGCGCGTCGAGCTGTTCCCGTTTGAGGGTATTGGCCGCCTCCAGCGAGATGATCCCCTCGCGGGCCAGCTGCCCGGCGTAGACCGCGCGCACCGGCGGGTGTTGCTCGATGAGCCGGTAGAGCGCCGGCTGGGTGTAGCTCGGCTCGTCGGCCTCATTGTGGCCCCAGCGGCGATAGACCACCAGGTCGATCACCACATCTTTGTGGAAACGCTGGCGGTAATCGAAGGCCAGCTCGACGACCCGGACGACGGCCTCAGGGTCGTCACCATTGACGTGGAAGATGGGCACCTGGCTCATCTTGGCGAGGTCGGTTGGGAAGGGCGTCGAGCGGGCATGCTGCGGCGCGGTGGTGAAACCGATCTGGTTGTTGACGATGATGTGGAGTGTGCCGCCCGTGCGATAGCCCGTGAGCTGCGCCAGGTTGAGCGTCTCAGCGACGATGCCCTGACCGGCGAAGGCGGCGTCGCCGTGGATCAGGATCGGTAAGACCTCGTCGCGATCGGTATCATTGATGAGATCCTGGGCGGCGCGGGCCATCCCCTCCACCACCGGATTGACCGCTTCCAGGTGGCTCGGGTTTGACGCGAGCGTAACCGCGATCGTCTCGCCAGCGGGGCTGGTGTGGCTTCCTTCGGCGCCGAGGTGATACTTGACATCCCCGGTGCCCTGCGTGCTCTCAGGATCGATGTAGCCCTCGAACTCGGAGAAGATCGCAGTCGCCGACTTGCCCACCACGGTGTGGAGCGTCGTGAGCCGGCCCCGGTGGGACATACCCATCACGGCCCGGCTCATCTCGTCGGCGGCGGCGCGGTCCAGCAGCTTCTTGAGGACCGGGATCAGCGTCTCGGCGCCCTCCAACGAGAAGCGTTTGTGGCCGACGTAGCGGCGGCCCAAGAAGTTCTCGAAGGCCTCGGCTTCCGTGAGCTGTTCCAGGATGCGAAGGCGCTCCTCGGCCGGGAGCGGGGGACGCGGCGCGGGCTGCTCGAAGTGCGTGTGGAGCCATTGACGTTGCTCGGGCTGCTGGATATTCATGTACTCCAGCCCGACGTGCTCAGTGTAGCTACGCCGCAGAATGTCGAGAATCTCGCGGAGCGTGGCGCGCTCCAGCCCGCCTAACCCACCGGTGATGAATTCGCGATCGTAGTCCCAGATCGTCAGGCCGTACGTCGCGGGGTCGAGATCGGGGTGATAAGCGGCCTCGTTGACCAGCGGGTCGAGGTTGGCGATGAGGTGACCGCGCACCCGGTAGGCGCGGATGAGTTGCAGGACGCTGGCCTGCTTCTCTACCGCATCCCAGTTGTCGGGCCCGTAGAGGGGTGGGGGCGTGATATCGCGTGTCCAGACCACCGGCCGGTGGGGCACCCGCAGGTCGGCGAAGACGCGCGTGTAGAAGCCCTCCTCACCCAGCAGGAGACGGTGGATTTGAGCCAGGAATTCGCCCGACTCGGCCCCCTGGATGATGCGGTGATCGTAGGTGCTGGTGATCGTCATCACCTTGCTGATGCCCAGCCCGGAGAGCACCTCGGGCGCCATGGCGTGGTACTCGGCAGGATAGCCGATCACGCCGGTGGCGATGATCGCGCCCTGCCCCTTGAGCAGGCGGGGGACCGAGGCCACGGTGCCGATCGTGCCCGGGTTGGTCAGCGTGATGGTGGTCCCCTGGAAATCCTCGGGGGTCAACTTGCCCGTCCGGGCGCGCTCGATCAGATCGTCGTAGGTGCTCAGAAACTCGTCGAAGGTCATGGCCCCGACATTCGTGAGGTTGGGCACCAGCAACGAGCGCTCACCGCCCCGGCGCGTCACATCCACCGCCACGCCGAGGTTGATCTGGTGGCGATCGACGCGCACCGGTTGGCCGTTGATCCGGGCGAACGCAGCGTTGAGGTGGGGGAACTTCTCGAGCGCCTGGATCATTGCCCAGGCGATCAGGTGGGTGAAGGAGACCTTCCCCCCGCCTTGCAGTGCGAGGTGCTGGTTGAGTAGCCGCCGGTTCTCCTCCAGCACTTTGACCGGGATCACCCGCTGCGAGGTTGCTACGGGCAGCGAGAGGCTCTCCTCCATATTCTCGACGATGAGGCCCGCCACGCCCCGGAGCGGCTCAGCCTCCTCATAGGGGGCGAGTTGCCGCTCGGGTGCGGGGGCAGGCCTGGAGGGTGTAACCGGCGGCGCTTCTGCAGGGAGCGCCTGAGGAGGCGGAGCGACGGTTGTCTCCTTCGGTGCGGCGCGGCCAGCACCGTTGCCGCCTGGGACCGTCCCCCGGCTCCGATCGCCGTCTGGGCTCGGTTCGAGCGAGGCAAAGAATTGGCGCCAACTCTCAGGAACGCTGCTCGCGCTGGCCTGGTATTGGGCGTATAACTCCTGGACGTACTCGGCGTTGGGACCAAAGGTGTTGAGAATCTCTTCTGTGACCATCGTGACACTCGCTTTACGGGACTCACCCGCTCGTTCATCAGATATCCTTGGGGTAATTATAGCATATTGCCATCTGGGAACTGGTCAGACGAAGTCGGCGGCCGCCGGATTGGTGGGCGTGGGATTGGGTAGGATTGGTGGCGGGAGGTCGAACCGGCGGCCGGCTTCAGGTGCCCGGTTTCACCCGGCCGGCCAGAGTGGCCCGCAGTTCGCGGGCGAGCGTCGCGAGACGGCGGTGACCGACGAGAGTGGCGATGGCGAGCCAGGCCAGCATCACGTAGAGCAGTCCCGGAAGAATTCGCAGAATCGAGCCCAGCACGAGCAGATGGCTACCGGTGTTGAAGCCGTTCCAGACCCAGTGAGAGCGGAGCAGCAGCGAGAGGAGCAGCGCTGTTCCGAGGTAGACCACGAGCACCAACGAGGCCAACCAGCCGATCCGCGCGAGGTAGATCAACGAGGCAGTTGCCAGACTCGCGTCCACAGCCAGATCGTGATTGCCGAGCCAGCTCGTGGCGGCCCGGCCGGAGTGGCGGGCCAGCCAGCCATCGAAGAGGTCGCCGGTCCAGGCCAGGAGCACCAACGGCACGATCCAGGGGAGATACGCACGGGCGTTGCCCAGAAAGGCCCCGCCGAGCACGACGCCGGCGACGGCGAGGCGACCGCCGGTGAGCAGATCGGCCAGGGTTTTGAGGCCAGAGTGTTGTTTGATCATTGCGCTCCCCGTTGTGCTACACCGCATGGTGCCCTACAAGCAATGGTTGTGCCGAGGCTGAGGGTGGGTGCTCCGGCCAGATGGGATCTGCGTTGAAATGTGGGATCGTGTGGGATACTGTGGGATATCGGTGGGACCGGCGCTGAAAGCCTGGCTTGTCGCCGGATGAGGGATATGTGGATGAGACGCGAGCGCAGATCGCTATTCGGCGGCAGATGAAGGATCGTGTGGGATCATGTGGGATCATGTGGGATAGTGAGGGAAACCTCCTGCCGCGTGCGTCCGTTGCCCCACTCACCTTCGAGGACCGGGGGCGCCTGGCACTTTCCAAAGTGCCAGGCGCCCCCGCCGCGATTGGCAGCACACCGTATTCCAAGAAGAGTGTTTCCCTTTCGCGCTTCACCAACAGCTACACCATCTGGGCTTGAGCAGACAGCTTGAAACGTTCAGGAGGAACGACGGCGCGACTGCCCGATGCGCGAAATGTGACCTCATTCTGCTTGTCACATCATCAGGTTCTACGTCCTGGCCTGTTGAGCAGTCTATGCTTGAACCGGCGACTCGTCGCCAGATGAGGGATAATGTGGGATAGTGTGGGATATACGCGGGAAACAGGTGATCCAGCTCAACGAGGGTTCATGGGGGATCCGACTCACTTCCAAGAAAAAAGACCACTCGGGAATAGCCGCACACCGGGTCTAGCGTTCTGTTGGTTGCCCGGCCCACCGGCGGCAATGCGCGAGGCTGGTCCCGAGGCGCTCGACGACCTGCGCGTCGGGGCTGCCGGCATCGAGGGCGTCGGGGTGCAACTCGAGCGTGATGGCGCCCTGGTAGCCATCGGCTGCCATCCGCGCCAGCAACGCGTCAAGGCGCAGGTGACCGCTTTCGGGGCGGCGGTGTTCGCGGCCATCGAAATTGCTCAGATGCACGTGGCGGACCTGGCCGTTGAGGTGCGGGTACACTTCAACCGGTTCCAGGTCCCAGGTGCCCAGGTGGGTGGTGTCCAGAGTGAGCGCAGGAAAGCGGAGGATTTCCGTGGGGGTATTCCAGTGGTAAAGGTTCAGGCGCCGTCCGAGTACGGGGCGAGCGGGCATGTTCTCGATGCACAACGTCACAGCGGTGTTCGCCTGAAGTCGGGGGTAGTCCCGCTCCAGCCAACGGCGGTAGTGGCTGCTCACGCGCCGCAACGGGATGGGGAGCGGGAAGAACCTCAGCCCGGCGCGTACCCAGACGTAGTCGAGGCGGAGGGGGAGGTGGTGGACCAGTACGGCCGCGCCCAATCGCTCGGCCAGCTCGACCGCTTTCCGGATGCGTCCCGGTTCATCAACCGGCCAACCCGGTACAACAAAGAACGGGCTGTGGATAGCGACCACCGGCTGCCCGTAGCGCTCGATCAGACGGCGCACGAAATCAGGTTGGCGGGTGTCCCAGCGTTGATCCACCACCAGTTCAATCCCATCAAACCCTGTCTGAGCCGCGAACGCGACGCAGCGCTCGATGCTGTAGGACCAGAGCGAACCGGTGGAGAAGAGGAATCTCATTTCAGGTAGGAAGGGAGCAGGTGTGCTCGTCAAAGTTGTTTGCACTATACAAGTATGGCGCGAACATTCCCGTCACGTGCGACTTGCTACTTGAAGCGGTTGGTTACGTGCCGCGAGTGCCAGCATGACGTCTTCGAGGGCCTCTTTCCACTGGCCCTCGGAGCCACGCATTGGTAGAAAGACCTCCCGCCGGCCGTAGCGAACCACTCCCGCCAGGATGCCGGCCTCTGCCATGAGCCGCACCGCGCCGGGGCCGGGGAACTGGATGACGAGCTGCTTGTTCTCGGTGCCGATTGAGGTGACGTTCGCCTGAGCGGCCAGGGCTCGCAGCCGTAGAATAAAGAGCAGATTTTCGACCGGCGGGGGGCACTCGCCAAAGCGATCGCGCAGTTCATGCTCGATGTCGCGCGCCTCTTCGAGCGAAGTGGTCTCGGCCATGCGCCGGTAGATCCGCAGGCGCATGGCCTCTTCGCCGATGTAGCTCTGCGGCAGATAGGCCTGCAGTGGCAGATCTACAGCGGGGCCGGTGTCGATGGAGAGCAGCCTGCCCTGACCGTCGCCCGTCTGGCTGCGAGCCGTAGGAGTGTCCTGCTCCTGGGGGGGGAAGACGGCCTGGGCGCCCCGACCACGCTCGCGAGCCTCGCGAACCGCCTGGGCGAGCAGGCGGGTGTACATGTCGAAGCCGACGGCGGCGATGTGACCGCTCTGCCTGGCGCCAAGGAGGTCGCCGGCGCCGCGAATCTCCAGATCCTTGAGGGCGATGCGGAAGCCGGCGCCAAGCTCGGTAGCCTCACGGATGGTATTGAGCCGTTCGAGTGCGTCAGCCGTCAGGCTACTCTCCCTGGGATGGAGGAAGTAGGCGTAGCCGCGCCGGGCGCCGCGGCCCACGCGCCCCCGTAGTTGGTAGAGTTGTGCCAGCCCGAACATCTCGGCATGATCCACGATGATGGTGTTGACGTTGGGGAGGTCCAGGCCGCTCTCGATGATGCTGGTGCATACCAGCACGTCGTAGCGCCCCTCGGCGAAGTCGAGCATCACCCGCTCGAGCTCGTGCTCGTTCATCTGTCCGTGGGCGACGGCGAAGCTGGCCTCAGGTACGAGCGCCTGCAGGCGCCTGGCGTCCGCATAGATCGTCAGCACCCGGTTGTGGACGAAGAAGGCCTGGCCACCCCGGTCGATCTCGCGCAGGATCGCCATTTTCACGGTGGTGTCGTCCCACTCCGTCACCTTGTTGATGATCGGCAGCCGTTCCTCAGGCGGGGTGTCGATCGTGCTCATGTCGCGGACGCTGGTGAGCGCCATGTGGAGCGTGCGCGGGATCGGGGTGGCCGAGAGAGTGAGCACGTCTACTTCGGTGCGGAGCTGCTTGAGCCGCTCTTTGTGTGTCACCCCGAAGCGCTGCTCCTCGTCCACGATCACCAGGCCAAGATCCTTGAACTTTACATCACCGCTCAGCAGCCGGTGGGTGCCGATGACAATGTCCACCTTGCCCGCGGTCAGCCGCTCGATGATTTCTTGTTGCTCTCCGGGCGAGCGGAAGCGGCTGAGCATCTCGACGGTCACCGGGTAGGCTGCGAGCCGCTGGGTGAAGGTCGTGAAGTGCTGTTGGGCGAGCACCGTGGTGGGGACCAGGATCGCCACCTGCTTGCCATCTATGACCGCTTTGAAGGCCGCGCGCAGCGCCACCTCGGTCTTGCCAAAACCGACATCGCCGACGACCAGGCGATCCATCGGTCGCGGGCGCTCCATATCTTGCTTGACCTCCTCGATCGCTCGCAACTGATCCTCGGTTTCGACGTAAGGGAAGCTCGCCTCGATCTCGGCCTGCCAGGCGGTATCCTCGCTGAACGCGTAGCCCTCCGCGGCCTCGCGTTGGGCGTAGAGCTCGAGCAACTCCTCGGCAATCTCTTCGACTGCCCGCCTGGCTCGTCGCCGGGCCTGCTCCCAATCGGCCGTGCCGAGGCGGTGGATCGCCGGCTCGCTGTCGGTAGGACCGATGTAGCGGCTCACGCGATCGGCCTGGTGGACCGGTACGAAGAGCCGGTCGCCCTGGGCGTACTCGAGTTCCAGGTACTCGCGGATCAGCCCGTTGATCTCGCGTTGGACCAGGCCACGATAGAGGCCGATGCCGTGCTCGATGTGGACGACGTAGTCGCCCTCCTGGATCTCGGCGAAGAAGCTCTCTGCCGTTGGGCGCTGGCGAGCGCGCACGGTCCGACGGGGTGGCATCCGGCTCCAGCCGAAGAGTTCGGCGTCGGTGACCAGGTTCAGAATGACGGGCCCGTCGGCGTCGGCGCTCCGAAGGAGGAAGCCCTCGCCCAGGCTGCCGTTGAGCAGGGTGAGAGTGCCGGCCCCAGGCGGCGCCGGAATTGTCGTGCGGGGGCGCACGTGGAGACCCTCGTCCGCCAGGAGCTCCGCCAGCCGTTCGGCCTGGCGCGTCACCACGACGTAGCGGCTCGCCTCTGCCTGGCGGGGCTTGTCGAGCTGGTCGTGCATTGCTTCGACCGCCTCGTTCAGCCGCCCGCCGTAGCGCGGGCCGGCCTGAAAAAGATCGTCGAAGGCGTAGCCGATCTCCTCGGGGCCGTAGCCCAGGATGAGGGGAGGGCGCTGGCTGAAAGCGTCGCGGAGGTCGTCCCACGTCTGCATCGCGGTGGCGAACGCGGGCGGCAGATCACCGCGGTTGACCATCTCGTCACGCAGGTTCAGGGCCTCGGTTTCAATGTCAGCAACGTTGAGCTCGAGCGTGTTCCAGTCGTCTATGACCAGCAGACCATCCGCCGGCAGGTAGTCGAGCAGCGAGCCGGTCTGGTCGTAATCGTAGAGGTACGGCAGGTAGAATTCGATACCGGGGAAGTGCTGTCCGTTTTGCAGGTGGCCGATGTGGGTGCTGATCTCGCTCCGGGCCTGAGGCGTACTGGCCGACAGGTCGAGTTGGCGCAGGCGAGCAGCCGCTCCGTCGCGCGCGCCGTGCAGTAGTGCCTCGCTCGCCGGGGGAACCGTCAGCCCCGTGACTGTCTCCAGGCTCCGCTGAGTGATCGGGTCGAAGAGACGGATCGATTCGATCTCGTCCCCCCACAGTTCGATTCGGGCCGGGTTCGTTGCATTGATCGGGAAGATGTCCAGGATGCCCCCGCGGTGACTAAACTGCCCGGGCTCTGCCACTATATTGGTGCTCTCGTAGCCTATCGCGTACCAGGATGCAAGCAAGAAGCGGAGCGAGACCGACTGGCTCTGGGCGTAGGTGCGGAGGTTGCGGCGAAACTCCTCGACCGGGATGGTCGGGTGCAGGAGGGCGCGGGCCGAGGTGACGATCAGGGGTGGGAGCAGGCTGTCGGCCCGTCCCTCCACCTCGGAGCCCCGAGTCAATGCCGTTAAGACCCCGATGCGGCGTTGGACCCGATCCGGGCTCCAGGGGGCGCGCTCGTATGGCAGCGCCCCAGGATCAGGAAAGTTGAAGAGACGGCGGGGGTCGCTGAGCCAGAGGCGCAGTTGATCTTCGAACTGCAACGCCAGCTCGGGACGCGCGGTGATCAGAATGATCGGGCGGTTGAGGGTCTCGGCGAGTGCGGCTGTCACGTAGGGACGAGCGGCACTCAGAATCTGGAGCGCCATCGGGGTGCTGCCAGCCGCAAGCGGCCCTCGCCGGAGGTCGTGCACCAGGTGGTTGAACGCCGGGTGCTGCTCCAGGAGGACGAGGAGACCGGTGAGTTGAATCTCAGCCATACGACCTGCCTACTCGAGAAAAACACCACCAAGGAGCCGGCTCTTTGGCCCGTCCCTCGGGATGAATGTAACAAGAAATTGTATCACACGGGGCGTTATTCACCAAGCTGTAGGGGGAGGAGCGGGTGTACGCACGAGTTGTCAGGCAGATGGCGTCGCCGGCAGAACCTACCCCCCCGGCCCCCTTCCCTGCGAGGGAAGGGGAGAGGGGGTGCCGCGCAGCCCGAGCTGCCAACGGAGCAGCCCGAGGCGGCGACCCAAACAGCCGCTGAGACCGGCTGGGTCATCGTCCTCGGTCCGAAGACGACCTTTACGGAGGCTGAGTTAGATCAGGCCGGTGTGCCGGAGGAGATCCGTAAGTAACGACTCACGATCCTCGCCGAGCCGCCCCGCGCGGCTCGTTTTCGTTTCGGGAGCAGGCTTCGCGGCGCTCGCCTCCAAGGCGAGCCGTATGTCTTCTACCAGGATGTTTGACCTGACGGGCTGAGAGAGTCATACTCGTCAGGAAAGCAAATCGTTTCGGTGGCGTCCGCCACGTCAGGAAGGCATTCGATGACCGAGTTGGAAGCTGCTACCAGGATCGTCGAGATTGTGCCCTACCTCTCTCGAGTTGTGGCGGCCGAGGCTCGTCACGAGTTGGATGAGGAGCGTGGGACCTTGACGTTGACCCATCTGCGGGTGTTGGCCCATACTCGACGCCAGCCTGGCTGTTCACTTGGCGATCTCGCCCGGGCGCGCGAGGTCTCGCTTCCAACAATGAGCAAGATGATCAGCGGGCTGGTGAGCAAGGGGCTGCTGACGCGACAGCAAGACCCCCAAAACCGGCGCCTCGTGCGCATCGAGCTGACGCCGGAAGGCGAGCGGCTCTACCTGGACATTATCGGCCGGGTTCAACGGCGGATCGCGGAGCTGCTGGGAGATCTCAAATCCGAAGAGCGTGCCACGATCGTTCAGGTGCTTGAGTGTCTGGCGGCTCTGTTCGAATCAAGAGGCGAGGTGCGCCAGTATCTGCCGCTTCCCACCGTCGTCGAGCAGGAGTAATGGCCATGAGGTTGGCCTGGCAGAGGGACTGAGCCTGCTCGTGCGACCGCTGAGGCGTGTCGTCGGACTGAACGCACGAGCGAGCGCAAGCTCGATTGGTTCGGGGCGTTCGCCTGGCGCGATGCCGGCCACCTGTTCTTCCTCCCCTTCCGGCCGGCAGCCGTCTCACACGAGGTCTGGCTCTACGACGTCGCCGCTGCCCGCAGCCATCGCCTGCTCGACCCCGCCCTGACAGCGTTCAAGATCGCGCAGGGCGATTTCACTTTCGAGCCCGACGGGCGGGCAGTGGTGTACGTTTCCACCCAGGACCGGAACCTCCGGCTCTTGCCCTTGCCGAAGTGACGCCATCTGTTGGCACAACGAATAAACGGATGGGATCCCGTTCCCATCCGTTTATTCGTTGTAGCTGAAGGCCATCCGTTGACCGCATTCTTCACGTATTATAGCGGTTCATGGCAGCCGGTAATCCCTCCCGCAGCCAGAGTTCGATCGCGTCCGCGGCCTCCTGGCGCACGACGGCCATCTCGCGCTCTTCTTCCGGGCGAAAGTCTTGGAGGACGTAGGCAGCCGGGTCCATTTGGCCGGGCGGCCGGCCAATGCCGATGCGCAGCCGCGGGAAGTTGTCTGTGCCGAGATGGTCAATGAGTGAACGCATCCCGTTGTGCCCTCCGGCTCCGCCCTGCGGACGGAGCCGAGTCGTCCCCTGAGGCAGGTCGAGGTCGTCAAAGATGACCATGAGCGCCTCCGGTGGGATCTTGTAGAAACGCGCCAGGGGCGCCACCACGCGACCGCTTTCGTTCATGTACGTTTGGGGTTTGGCGAGCAGCACGCGCTGACCGGCGATGATGCCAGACGCGACCAGCGCCTGATGCTGCGAGCGATCAAAGCCCAGGCCGTGGCGCGCCGCGAGGAGGTCGGCTACTTGAAAGCCGACGTTGTGGCGGTTGCGCGCGTAGCGTGATCCGGGATTGCCCAGGCCAACAATCAGAAGCATGGATCAAGGTTGGAGGGGAGCTTTCTTGATGACAGGGATGAAGAGGCAGGCACTCTCGCCGGGGCCTGGGATGGTCGACGAACTGCAGGTGGGAAGCGACGACGTTGCCCAGGCGCGGGGCTGAGTAAACCAACCGACAGCCAGCAGCAATGCACCGACGAGCATGCTCACCAAGAGTGAGAGACGGGCTTTGTCTGTGCGTCCGGTCACTACGCGTTCTCCTTTGTGATTGGAGGCCGGCCAGGATCAGTGGGAGTGCGTGCACCTCTGCGGTGCCTCTCATCTGGCGCTCCTCCCCACGAATCCCACCGGCGCTCTTGTGATGAATGACACCCTGTGTTGAAACAGAAGCCGTCACTGGAGGCGAGACCTCCAGTCTCGAAGACGCACCCTCCTGTAGAACGTTACGGTGTATTCATCAAGGCCGAACCTCCGAACGGACCGCCATCTCCCAAAGGGCCAATCGACAGTGCCAGGACATCGGTCAAGCCGTCGCCGTGGACGCGTGATCGGAGACTTCCGAAGTCTTCCGAGACTTCGGAAGTCTGACGTTTTGACCGGCGCTCTAGAACATCCAGCGAATGATCTGGCGGATCAGGCCGAGCAGACCGATGACCACGAAAATCAGTAGCGTGAGTCCCATGCCGACCAGGCAACCGGAAAAGAGGCTACCGCTATCGATCCCGAGCTGGAAATCCAGGCCGGCGGGAAGCTGGGGCGTTCCACCGGCGTCCGCCGTGGTACGGGCCGCGAGGGGCGCGGGTGTGGATGTGGCGAGTGTGACGGGCTGCTCGATGGTTACCACAGTCGGCGAGGCGCTAAGGGCCGTCAGATCCGGGGTCGGCGGGAGCGCCGGTTCCGACGGAATCAGCGTGGGCAACGGCGTGGGCGATCCCTCAGGCGTGGGCGACTCCGAGGGCGTACCGGTCGGAAGCGGGCCCGCGTTGGCGATGTTGATCGGGCTCAGCACGACTTCCTGATAGTTGGCGTCGTGCCGGACCACACGAAGCCGGAGACTGTAGACCCCATCCGGGAAGGCCTGAGTGTTCCAAATGGCGAGTTGCCCCTCACTGGGGACGGGCCGGTTTTCCTGGAGGTAAATCACCGACCACTGATCATCACGAGGGTTCAAGCCCGGTGCAATCCAGACCTCGTACTTCCAAAAGTCAGGGTGGCTGGCAACGCCCTCAACGCTGACCATGCCCTGGATGACGGCGTTGGCGCGGGGTGAGGTGATGAGGGCCTGGCCCTCCTGTGCAAAGACGGTTGCCGGCAGGACCAGGATCAAGAACAGGGCAACCAGCCATCGGCGTGTGCAAGGTATCATACCAGTCCTTCGCTACGGACGTGCAGAGCTCCGCGACCGGGGCGCAAGAGTGTAGCATGGAAGTCACGTGCCCGCAAGAGTTCTTCGAACCGGCGCCCTGCGACAAAAAAAGTGGTCAGCCGTTCAATAAGTGGATAGTTGGTCGATTTTTGTGGTGGCGATGAACGATTGGCGGCGACAGTTGGGAAGAGGGGGTAATTGGCGGCCGGCCGGTCCCCGGTCTATAATCAAGGGGACTGATATCCGCTCCCTTCGCCGTTCTGAGGCAGCAGTCTTGACCAAAGGCTTCCCACCGTTCGCCCGGACCGTTCTGATCGTCGCGCTCGCTATGCTGTTGGGCGGCCCGCTGGCGCTTCTCCCATCCAATGCCGCGGCGCAAGACCCTGATCCCACGCGGCCGCATCTTCACCTGCCCTTCCTCGGTGGTGCCGGTTACGAGGTGACGTGTGGCTACGGCTGCTACCAGCACCAGCGCTCGATGTACTATGCCGTCGATTTCGATCTGCCGGCCGATGCCCCGATCGTGGCAGCGGCCGACGGCACAGTGATGGCGATCACCTGGGAGTTGGGTCTCCCGATGGACCTCAATCTCGGCGATGCTCTGGTTGTCTACATTGATCACGGGGGCGGCTGGTTTACCCGCTACGTTCACCTCAGCGGCATCACCGTGCAGGTGGGGGATCAGGTGCACGCCGGGCAGATCATCGGCTACGGTGGGGCGACGGGTGCCGCGAGGGCTCATCTCCACTTTGAGCTCAAGCGTGGCGAGAGCCTGCACAGCCCCTCGCAGCCGCTGGACGATTTGTTCGGCGGGCCACCCGAGGCTGGGCAGCGCTATGTCAGTGACAACGTCGCACCGTCTGGGGCCGGGCTGGCGGCGGCGCCGACGGTCGAGCCACCCGGGGTGCCGACGCCCGGAGCACCTCCGATAGCCCTTCTTGGGTCTGCACCGGCGTTTGTCTCTCCCGTGCCGACTGTGCCGTCGCCCCCAAGTACCAAGATCCTGGCCAGTGGCCCTCAGCCGCGGGTGACGGCTGGCCTCACGCTGTCTCCCACGATGGTTGCCTTTGGGGGCACGATCACAGCGAGCTTCACGGTTCGAAATGATGGCAGCGAGCCGGCGCATTTTGCCGTCTTAGGCGTTGGTGGCCGGGAGCCGGGCGGCCGGCTGACAGGCGGCGCCCTCCTCTTCGCGCGCGACGTGACGATTCCGCCCGGCGGTGAGCATCGCTTCGAGGGCAGCCGCACGATCACGGTTGCGGGCGAGCTCGAGTTGTTCGTCTTTGCGCTTGCCAGCGATAGTCGCTTCTGGCCGCTCCCGGCCGTTTCACCCGACGTTCCCATCCTGGCCCGTCTCAGCGTTGCCCCGCGGCAGTACGAGTTGTTCCTCCCATCACTCTCTGCGGCCCAATCCCCGCCCTCCGGTCCCTGATCCCGATTTGGTTTTCGACCCGGCCGTCGCTATGATTGCGGCCGTGATTTCATCCGATCGGTTGCACCGCCTGTCTTGGGCAGGCACCAGGCCCTGGGCGAGCACGAGACCCGTGCTGACACGTGCCCGCGTGCTCGTGTTCGCGCTGCTTGCGTTTGCGCTGCAGAGCTGGGCGCTCGGCGGGCAGAGCCTCTGGTACGACGAGGGGTTCAGTGCCTGGCTCGCCGCTCGGCCGACGGCCGACATCATCGTGCGGACCGCGGCCGATATTCACCCTCCGCTCTACTACCTGCTGCTGCACGGCTGGATCGCCTTCGCGGGTCAGACCGAGTTCGCCCTGCGGTTTCCCTCGGTTCTGGCTGCGGTGGTCACGGTGCCACTCCTCTGGCGGCTGGCGCGGCGGTTGCTCGGCTGGGGCGCGGCCGATGGAGCCGCGCTCCTGGTAGCGTTCTCGCCGTTGTGGCTGTGGTATGCCCGCGAGGCTCGGATGTACACGTTGGTCACGGCATTGGGGGTGGCGGCACTCCTGGTGTTAGTGGGCCAACTGCACCAGGAACCGCGTCTCGGAACAGTGACGGTGCTGGCGGCACTCGACATCGCGGCGGTCTACACTCACTTCTACGCCTGGTTTCTCGTGGCGGTCCAGGTCGCCTGGCTGCTCCTCTGGTGCTGGCGCACCCCGCGCCGGTTTTTGGTGCTGCTGGGGCCACTTCTTGTCACCCTCCTGGCCTATCTTCCCTGGCTCGGCTTTGTTCTCAATCGTCTCGATGCTGACCGCTCCTACTGGCGCGGCGCGCTCGATGGCGTCTATGTGTTGACGACGTTGCTGGAGAGTTGGGCTACGGGGCACGGCATGGTCCCGGCGCTGGCGCAGCCGCTCGGAGCCCTGCTCGCGGGGGTGGCTTTGGCAGGACTGGCGGCCCTGGTGGCGCACAGGCGCGGGCGGGAGGCCCTGGCCCTGGCCCTACTGGTTGGCCTACCCGTTCTGGGTCTGTTTATGGTCTCGTTCGGCCGGCCGAAGTACCATCCGCGCTATTTGATGCTGGCGGCACCGGGGTTCTTGCTTGCGCTTGTGGCTGGGACGGGGGCCGGGCGCGCGGGCGCGCGCGCGCGCGGGCGCTTCCGGGCGCTCCTCCAGGTGGTGGTGTTGCTGGTGCCGCTCCTCGTTTTCGCCGTTGCGGACGCGGCCACATTGGTGGCGCCGCCCGTGCCGAAAGATGATTGGCGTGGGCTGGCGCACGTGCTGGAGGCCGAGAACCAGGACGAGCCGGTCTTGCTCGTCAGCGGTCATGCCTTTCCCGTTTTCACCTTCTACGATCAACGCGACCGCTGGATTCCCTTGCCCGATACGCCGACGCTCGACACCGAGCGGGTCGTTGGGTACGCCGATGCGGCTGGGCTGGAGCGCGCGCTGAAGGGTGCGACCGGCGTCTGGATCGTCCGCTGGCAGGATGAGGTGGTCGATCCGGATCGCGTACTGGCCCACCTGCTGCGGGCGGCGGGCGCCACGCGCGACCGCGAGCAGCCGTTTCCCGGCCTCGCCCTGGAGCACTGGCGCCTCCCGGCGGCACTGGAACTGCCCACCGCGCCGCGGGCCGCGGTAGAACTCGATACGAACTTCGGCGATGATGTGACGTTGTTGGGAATCAACGCGCCGGCCGGGCCGCGGCCGGCCGATACCGGGCTGAGTCTGACCCTCTTTTGGGCGGCGCGGCGGCCGCTGGCGCGCGATCTGAAGATGCGCCTGGCGATCGAGGATGAGGCCGGCTTCGTGTGGGGCGTGCTCGACCGCCGTCCGGCGAGCTACCTCCACCCGACCTTCCGCTGGCAGCCTGGCGATCCGCGCCCAGCAGACGTCACGATCTCGCTGGAGCCGGGCACGCCGCCGGGCGAGTACTTCGTTCGGCTCACGGTCTACAGCGAGGATGATCCCACGGGTCTCGACCTGCTTGACGCAACCGGGGCGCCGGCCGGGAAGCGGCTGCGACTGGGCCCCTTTGCGGTCGCAGCCCCCCAGAGACCGTGGGGCGAAGGGCACCTTCCCGAGGGTGCGACGGAGTTGGAGGCTGCCACGGGCACGCCAGTCGAGGCGATGGCGGTTCAGCTTGGGGGTCCGCCCGAACTGGAGCCCGGCCGGCGCATGCCACTCAAGCTCTGGTGGTACGCCCCGGCTGCTCCCGGCCGCGATCTGCGCCTCCACCTGGGCTGGCGCCAGGGCGGGCGCGTGTTGCCCGAGCCGCTGGGGCTGGCCCCAGGCGGTCCGGCCTGGCCGACGAGTCGTTGGCGGGCAGGGGAGATGGTGCTCACCCAGGCTGCGCTACGGCTGCCAAGCACGGCAGGCGTGGGGCCGGTCGAGTTGATTGCCTGGCTCGATCCGGCGGAGAATCCTGCGGTTCCGCCGCTTGTGCTCGCGACACTGGCCGTCGCGCCGGGCACCCACGAGTTTACGCCCCCCGCGCCCAGCCATCCCCAGACGGCGACCTTCGGTGAGGTGTCCCGTCTGGTCGGTTACGACCTCACACCCGTCGAGCCCGACCGGCCGCTGGGGGTCACGCTCTTCTGGCAGGCGCTTGGGCCAAGCGAGCGTTCGTTGAAGGCCTTCGTTCACCTCTTGAATACCGAGGGCCGCCTGGTGGCCGGTCGCGATGAGCCGCCCGCGCGCCCGACGGATGGTTGGGTGGCGGACGAGTTTGTCACCCAGCGTTTCAGCCTGGCTCTTCCGGCCGGACTGGCTCCCGGGCGCTACCGCCTGGAAGTCGGGTGGTACGACCCGGCCGGTGGCTCCGGGTCGCGGCTGCCGGTCGAGGGGAGCGGGGCGGATCGCGCCAACCGCCGCGTGCTCCTCGAGACCGTTGTCGAGATTGGGGAGTAGCGCGTGGCGTTTCGTCTTCGTGTCGGATTCTCGGGCCGGTTTGGGCGACCTCGCCCGGGGTGGTATACTTGCAGCCGCAATCTCATCGCCTGGAGGCGACTGCATTGATCTCCACGAATCGCGTAGGGGCGCGGCCGTCATGCAGAGGGCAGGCGGCCCAGACGCCCCTCCTTGCGGCGGGCCTACTGCTCGTCGCGATGTTTTTGCCCGGCTGCAGCCTGGGCCGCCCGCTCCTGTTTAATGTCTCGGTTGCGCCGACGACGATCTCGCCCAACGCCGACGGCCACGACGACATCGCCGTTATCCGCTACAAGCTCGGCGGGCCTGCCCTGGTCTCGATCTGGCTCGAGGATCGCGCGGGACAAAAACGTTTCTGGCGCGATCACGAGCGCCGCTCGGCCGGCAACGACTACGAGAGTTGGTTCTGGGGCGGTGTGGACAACCGCGTGTTGCCCGATGGAACGTACACGTTGGTGGTGCAGGCCGAGCCGCTCTCGGGCGGCCAGGCGAGCGCTGTCACCAGCACCCTGACGATTACCAACGGGGACTCGCAAGTGCCTGCTATCGAGAACCTGATGGTGGCACCGCCGGTCTTCACGCCGAACCGCGACGGCGTTGGCGACCATGTCAAGATCAGCTACTCGTTGGTCAAGGCGGCCGAGCGCCTGACCATCAAGCTGGTGGGGCCGGATGGCCGTGAGTGGGCCATTCCCGAAGACCAAATTCGGGATGCGACTGCTGCCGGCTACCACATCCACGACTTCGATGGGGGCGTTGACCTGGGTGCGGAGCCGCCACCCGACGGTGACTACACGGTTGTCGTCGAGGCAACCGATCAGGTGGGCAACAAGGACCGCCAGACGGCAGCGCTGCGGATCGACCAGGGGGGCATCCCGCGGGCGCAGATCGTGAGGAACGATGCCAGCTTCAGCACGACCGTCCTGCGCGTGGGCGATACTCTGACCTTCACTGCCACCGTTCAAAATAGCGGCGATGTTCCCATCCGTACCCACGGACCCGAGCCAGGCACAACCTACACCTCCGATCAGAACTACAACGCCTTCGACGAGCCGATCGAGAGCGGCGCCTTCCGAATCGGGTTGGACTACGAGGGCAGCTACACCGCGAACGGCTTCAGCTACCCCTTCCGCTGGCAGCTCGGTCGCGACGACGAATTGACCGTGATTGATGGGCACAAGTACCTCATGCCCGGCCAGACGGTCACCATCACTGGCACGCTCACGCTCGTCAAAGCACCGCCGCGTGAGGCGCCGGCCTTTTGGGTTGGCTTGATTCACGAAGACGTCGAGAACGTGGCCGACCGCGTCGGGTGGACCTATATCACTGTGGATCGTATCGCCAGATAACGGTTGCAGGTTGAAGGTTGGGTCTACAATCAACAATCTGCTAACTTGCAACGTGTACAGACGCCCCGCCGGGGCGTCTCTCCCGCCTATTACCGACTATGGACCTGGCTGTCATCATCGTGAGCTACAATGTGCGCGCGTTGTTGGCGAGTTGCCTGCGCTCGCTGCAGGCAAGCCTGGTCGCCTGTGGGTGTGAGGCCGAGGTGCTGGTGGTGGACAACGCCAGCAGCGATGGCAGTGCCGCGATGGTGCGGGCCGAGTTTCCGGCCGTGCGGTTGCTTGAACCTGGCGCGAACCTGGGATTTGCTCGCGGGAACAACGAGGCCCTGCGCACCCTCGGGTTCGGCCATCGGGGCGCGGCGGCCGAACGACCCTTTGCGGTCTGGCTCCTCAATCCCGACACCGAGGTCGTCGCGGACACGCCGGCCCGCTTGCTCGCCCATCTGCGGGCCAATCCCCGCATCGGTGCTGTTGGCCCCAGTCTGCGCTACGGCGACGGCCGGTTCCAACACGCCGCCTTTGCCTTCCCCGGACTGTTCCAGATCGTTTTCGACCTGTTCCCCGGCCACCCGCGCCTGCTAGAGAGCTCTCTGAACGGTCGCTACGCCCGCGCCGCCTACACGGCTGGTTGCCCATTCGCCGTCGACATGTTGCTCGGGGCGGCGCTGATGGTGCGCGGTGAGGCGGTGGCCCAGGTGGGGCTGCTGGACGAGCACTATTTCATGTACGCTGAGGAGTTGGACTGGTGCCGGCGTCTCAAGCGTGCGGGGTGGGCGGTTAAGGTCGTCCCGGCGGCGGTCGTAGTCCATCACGAGGGGCAAAGCACCCGCCAGTTCCGCGAGGCGATGTTCGTGGCGCTCTGGCGGAGCCGGCTCCGCTACTATCAGAAGTTCGAGCGGCCGGTCTACGTCGCGGTGGTACGTTGGCTGCTCCGGCTCGGGATGGCCTGGCAGACGCGCCAGGCGCGGGCCGGGGCGGCGCGGGGCACCGTCGATCCGGCCCAACTCGAGCGGCGGCTGGCGGCCTACGCCGAGGTCGCGGCATTGTGAGCGCACGGACCATCAGCGCGGTCGTTCTCGCCCGTGACGAGCGCCACCATCTGCCCGGCTGCCTCGCGAGCCTGGTCTGGGCCGATGAAGTGTTGGTGGTTGACAGCGGTAGCCGCGACGGCACGCCGGAGCTGGCGCGGGCCAGTGGCGCGCGGGTGGAATTCAACCCCTGGGTCAACTATGCGGTGCAGCGCCAACGAGCGCTCGAGCTGGCCCGAGGCGAGTGGATCTTCTTCGTGGATGCCGATGAGCGGGTGCCGCCGGCCCTGGCAGCCGAGGTGCGGCGGGTAGTTGCCAGCGGTGGTTGCGAGGTGGGCTGGTGGGTTCCGCGGCGCAACTTCTTCCCCGGCGGGCGCGAGGTACGGCACAGCGGCTGGTCGCCAGACTACCAACTGCGGCTGCTGCGCCGCGACGCCGCCCACTACGATCCCGGCGAGGCCGTCCACGAAGTCGCCCGGCTCGCGGGCGCGGCCGGGTTCTTGCGGGAGCGGCTGATCCACATCAACTACGAGAGCTGGCGCGAGTTCCTGACCAAACAGGTCGAATTCGCCCGCTATGAGGCGCGCACCCGGCGTGCCACCGGGCACGCCGCCCGGTGGCACAACCTCGTCCTCCAGCCGCCGCGGGCCTTCCACCGGCGCTACGTCGTCTGGCAGGGGTGGCGCGACGGGTTGCTCGGGCTCTGGCTGAGTGCCCTCATGGCCGGCTTCGACTTTTTGAGTTGGTGGTATCTCTGGCGAGGGGCACCGGATGGCGGTCACCGGATGCGCTCCGCGCACAACGGATACACGGATACTGGCGGGTGAACGGATGGGCTGCGCGGGCGGGAGATAAACGGATGATGGCGGGCGGAGGCAGGGGATGGTCCGAAGCGAGGTCAGCCGTCGCCGGGCAAGGATGCCGAGCGTGAACGTCTGGGGAGGTCGCGACAAGCGGAACACGGATCGGGCGGTGAAATAGACAAACGGATGGGTGAGAGCCCATCCGTTTGTCCGTTGTTCTATCCGGTGACCTGTTGTGTTATCCGTTATCCGAGCTCGGGGACAATCAGCCCGTAGTTGCCGTCACGCCGGCGGTAGATGACGTTGACAGCCCCGTCGTCGGCATTGTAGAAGACGAAGAAGGTGTGGCCGAGCAACTCCATCTGCTCGATCGCTTCGTCGGCGTTCATGGGTGACATCACGAACCGCTTGGTCCGGACGATGGGCCGGCCTGTTTCTTCTTCCTCCTCCTCCTCCTCAAGCTCCACAGGCGGTGTTTCGCCCCACTCTTCCTCATAATAGCCGTTCCGGTGGCGCACGGCGCGGCGCTTGCCCTTGTAGCGCGCGATCTGGCGGTACATCGTATCAAGGACTGTGTCTACGGCCGCGAAGAGGTCTGCGGAGCGCTCCTCGCCGCGCAGGATCATCCCTCGCCGGTCGAAGAGGGTAACCTGCACGACCTGGCGCTGCTCAGGGTTACTGGTGGCTTCTTCGGCAAGCTCGACCCGGGCCTCGGTGAGCGTCGGCAAGTAGCGGTCGAGCTTGCCGATCTTCCTGTCAATATATTGCCAGACCCAGTCTGTCACCTCCACATTTTTACCCTTGATCGTGAGTTGCATACGCATTCCTCCTTCCGAGGGCCGGCCGCAGTGAAGCGGCCGGACAATGGAGCCCCGATGCTAGCAAGCGATGCGGGGTTCGTCAACCTACGGTCGTCGAAACGATAGTGTTTGCTGAGAAACTCTATCATAGGGCCGGGTCAGTGTCAGAGCCCATACCGCGGTGGCCCCACGAGTGCGGAGAGTCGCGGCGCAGGCTTCTAACGTCGCTCCACTCGTACAAACGTCGTCGATTACGAGCCAGCTTCCTCCAGATACACTTGCAGCCGCCACAAAGGCCCCCGCGACGTTGTTGCGGCGAGCCGCGCGATCAAGGCCGACTTGTGGGGGCGTTGCGCGGATGCGTTGGAGCAGTGTGGGGTGGAAGGACAAATAATTGTGGCGGGCGAATGGTTGGGCCAACAGATACGATTGGTTATAGCCGCGCTCGCGCAATCGCTCTGGGTGCAGCGGAACCGGAATGACCCCATCGACCGGGACTCCAGTCGACTGCCAGCGCTCGGTCAGGAGTGCGGCAAGCGGCGCGGCGATATTCTGACGGCGGGCGTACTTCAGCGCGTGAATCGCCTGTTTGAGAAGGCCGGCGTGCGGGCCGACGACGCGAAGCCCATCGAGGGCTGAGGCAGTCCGCGGTAGCTGACGGCAGAGCATGCAGAGATCGGAACCGGCGCCGCGCCGGGTGAGCGGGAGATCGCATCGGGCGCAGCGTGGTTCTGAGAAGCGGTCAACCGAGACCAGGCAGGTTGCACAGAGAACAGTGCCAGGTGCACGGCAGCCCAGGCAACGAGGAGGAAAGAGGAGATCGAGTAGCACCCCAATTGGACGTTGCAATCGGTCGCGAAGCGTCCGGGGCCAAGCTAGTGGCGCATGTTGAGTCCTCCTTGATAACTTTAAGGATACTCGTAGGTCTGTCCCTTTGTCAAGCGGGATATCACCGGTTTAGCCGGGCGAGATGTCATCGCAGATCAAAGAGGAGTTGGTCGCCGGGTTGGGTCTGGCTCAGGCGAATTGTGTCGGGTGGGAGTTCGAGGACGGCCTGGCAGCCTCGTACAAATGGGCCGATGCGGTTGGGTGGCATCGCCTCGTCCAGGCGGAGCACGCGGTTGGTTCCATCCAGGTAGATGACATCAATTGGGAACCGCATGCCGAAGCTGTGAATGGAGTGCTCGGGGATGAGAAGCAGGCCGCTGCCCTGGGCTAATGCCCGGCGGAACATGAAGCCGCGCAGCCGCGCGAGAAAGCTGCGGGCCACTGTGCCCTCCGTGCAGAGGACCGTGTTGCGTGTGGCGTTCCGAATCTGCATCGCGCTTCAGGCGAAGCCCTTCATGAGGACGGGCACGGCTGGACCCAGCAGAACGACGAAGATGGCCGGGAAGATCAGAAACGCCATCGGGATCAACATCTTGATCGGTGCCTTCTGGGCGGCCTCCTCGGCACGCTGGCGGCGGCGGACTCGCATCTGTTCGCTCTGGATACGCATGACCTTGGCCATGCTGACACCGAGCTGATCCGCCTGCAGGATGGCCGCGATAAAACTGGTCAACTCTTCCAACTCGACGCGGTTGGCCAGGTCCCGCAGGGCTTCGCGCCGCGAGCGACCGAGACGCATCTCGCTGAGCGCCCGGGCGAACCCTGCCGACAGTTCATTGTTCCACTTCTCGATCACTTTGCTCATGGCGGCATCAAACCCGAGCCCGGCCTCAATGGCGATCGTCATCAGATCGAGCGAATCCGGCAGAGCGCGCAAGATCTCCTTGCGGCGTGCCTTAATCTTGTTGCCCAACCAGATGCTGGGAAGCATGAAACCGAGGACCAGGAAGCCGAGTGTGAAGAGGATCAGGCGGCCGACGGATGCGCGGGAGATCAGAAGGAAGAGAAAGGGGAGCCCGCCGGCGACGAGCGCCGAAAGGCCACGGACGCCAAGGAAGTCGGCGACAGTCCAACCGTTGGGTTGGCCGGCGAGGTCCAGTTTATGGCGGGTCGCCTCAACCGTGCGAGCCGGTGTAAACCGGGTGACGATTCCTGACGACTGCTGCAGCAATGGTCTCAGCACGCGTTCGCTGAAAGGCGCCTCCAATTCGATCTCCTGCAGCGAGCGGGCTGCCGGACGCGCCCCGTACCGGTCGAGCCGCGCCGCGACCTCATCTGGCCGGCGGCCAAGGCTCAACCCGCTCATGATCATCACCACACTCAGTCCCATCAGGCCGGCAAGGAGCAGTTCTACCACCTCACACCTCGATTTGCATGATCTTGCGCATCGCAAAGTAGCCCAGGGCGACCATCAAGGCGGCGGCCCCCAGCATGATCCAGCCACAGGTTGTCTTGTACAGGACAGACATGTACTCGGGGTTGAGGATGAAGAGGATCACACTAAGAATCGCGGGGAGGAGGCTGATGATCGTACCCGAGAGTGTCTGCTGGGCGGTAAGCACGCGGATCTCGCCCTGAATGCGCACACGCTCGCGAATCGTGTGGGCCAGGATATCGAGGATTTCTGCCATGTTGCCACCAATCTCGGCCTGGATATTGATAGCTGTGATCATCATGTCCAGATCGTCGCTTTGGATGCGGTTCTGGAGATTGGCCAGGGCCGCCTCGTTGGTCAATCCCAGGCCGATCTCGCGGATAACCCGATCGAACTCAATGGAGATGGGTGGTGGCATCTCGCGCGAAAGGACCTCCATCCCTTGCAGGAGGCTGTAGCCCGCGCGTAGCGAGTTGGCCAGCAAGACGATGGCATCGGGCAATTGGTTGCCAAAGGCGATCCGGCGCTGCCGTTGGCGATAGCGCAAGTAGAAGCGCGGGAGAAAGAGACCGACGATCGCTGTGCCAACTGCCAGAATGGGGTTCCGGAAGATCATAAGCCCGAGAATCCCCATGAGGATGATCGTTCCGACGGTAACCAACGACCACTCGCCCGGTGTCAGCTTGAGATCCGCGCGAGCCAGCTCGATGAGAAGGCCGCTTGCCTCGGCACGCTTGTGGACCCGTTTGTCGAGCCAGCCAACCAGATCAGCGTGCTCAATCTCGGCGAGCGATTCCTCCGTGACAAACGTATAGGCAAAGTTCTCACGGGTTGCGTAGCGGCCCAACCGATCGTCGATCGCTTCACCGGGCGAACTGAGGACCCGCGCGAGGCCGGCGAACGTCACAAAGATCGAGACGCCCAGTAGCAGGGCGATGATGAGGCTCACGTCCATACCGCCACCCTTCTTTCGGCAGGCTGAGGCAATAGTCTGGGCTGGGTCTCAGGCCAGGAGAGCACGCACGGAGCCGGCCACGATTCGCCGTTCTTCCCCTTGATCTCTGCCTCGACTCGTAAGCTGCTTGTGCCTCTCAGCCTTGACCCCTCCTCGTTGCGCATCAGTAAGGCCGTGTGGCTCCAAAGATGGCCGGGGGCAGGTAGATGTCGTGGGCTTCGAGGCGTTCGGTGCATTTCGGGCGGACGCCTGTGGGGCGGAGGCGGCCGATCACCTTGCCATTTTCGAAGCCAGTCTGTTGGAAGGTGAAGACCTCTTGCATGACGATAACATCACCCTCCATGCCCTGTACCTCGGTAACACTCGTGATCTTGCGAGTACCGTCTCGGAAACGCTCTTGGTGGACGATCAAGTCAACGGCGCTGGCAATCTGTTCTCGGATGGCGCGCAAGGGGAGCTCCATCCCGGCCATCAGCGACATTGTCTCCATGCGGGCCAGGGTGTCGCGCGGGCTGTTGGAGTGCAACGTGGTGAGGGAACCGTCGTGGCCGGTGTTCATGGCTTGAAGCATATCCAGCGTTTCACCCCCACGGCACTCGCCGACGACGATCCGGTCGGGGCGCATCCGTAAGCAGTTGATGACGAGCTGGCGAATGCTGACCTCACCGCGTCCCTCGATGTTCGGTGCACGACTCTCGAGGGTGATCACATGCTCCTGGTTGAGTTTCAGCTCGGCGGCGTTCTCGATGGTAATGATTCGCTCGTCGTCCGGAATGAAGCTGGAGAGCACGTTGAGAAGGGTCGTCTTCCCCGAGCCTGTTCCTCCGCTAATGACCAGGTTGAGTCTGGATTCGACGCAGGCTTTGAGGAACTCGAGCGCCTCGGCGGTGATCGACCCAAACCGCAGCAGGTCCTCGGCTCGCAGCCGCTCACGGCCGAACTTGCGGATAGTAATCGTCGGACCGTTCAAAGCGAGCGGGGGGATCACAATGTTGACCCGGCTTCCATCGGGCAGGCGTGCGTCCACATAGGGTTGGCTCTCGTCTACGCGCCGTCCGATGGGCGAGACGATACGGTCAATGATGCGGAGCACGTGGTCGTCACTGTCAAAGGTGATGTCGGTCTTGCCCAATTTGCCCTGACGCTCGGCGTAGACGGAACGGGGACCATTGACCATGATCTCACTCACCGAGTCATCTTCGATCAGCGTCTGAATGGGTCCGAGGCCGAGGATTTCGGCGACGATCTGCTCGAAGAGCCCGGATCGTTGAGCGCGCGTCAAGACCAGCCCTTCCTGGCCCAAGAAGGTCTCGAACATCTCACGAATCGTGTGCCGGACCTCATCGGTGCGCGACAGATCCATCTTGGGATCGAGCTCGGCGATGAGTTTGTTTTGAATCTGGAGCTTGAGTTCGGTCAACGTGTCACGGCCCGTGGCGAGCGACTGGCGACGCAGGCGCAAATCCTCAGTGCGACCGTTCAGGATGCCAGTGGGAGGCGACGCCGGCGGCGCTGCTGGCGAGGGAGTGACGGGCGTGCTCTGTTTGCCTTCGATGCGGCGAAGAAGACTCATATGAACCTCTTAGTGCCTTAACGATTCAAGAGTTTGCCAAAGAGCGATCTTTTTTTGACCGGTTGGGGCGCCGCTGTGGAGACAGCCGGCGTGAGGGCCGGCTCGTCACCGGGCACAGCCACCAGCATTTTGGCGAGCTGAACGACATCGAGGCTCACCTGGCTGCGTGGCTGGGTGAGTACGAAGGGGAGACCCTGGTTGATGGCGGTGTTGACGATCCGATCTTCGCGGCTGACCGCCGCGAAGATCGGGTGCTTGATGCTGGCCCGAATCGCCTCGGCTGTGATGCCGGTGCGCGGATCGTACTTGTTGAGGAGCAACAACACTTTCTCCTCGTCATATTTGAGCTGCTCACTCACATCGAAGAAAAGTGTGGCATTCTTGATCGCCGGAATCTCTGGAGTGGTGATGAGCAGAACGATGTCAGCACCGTCGAGGAGCGTCAAGGTGCTCTCACCGAAACTGGTTGGGGTATCAATCAGGACGTAGTCAAAATGGTCACGGAGGGCCGCAAGGATACTCTTGAGGTGCTCGATGGTAATCAGGTCGGCCATCTCCGGGGATGGGGGAGCGAGCAAGACTTTGAGCCCCGAAGGGTGGTTGGTCATCACATCGGCGATGAACTGGGCGTCAAGCTCATCGATGTGCTCGCAAAGGTCGATGATACTGCGCGCCCTATTCAGATTGAGAAGGACTCCGATATCACCGAACTGAAAGTCGCCATCGAGCAGTGCGATCCGCGTTCCCTTGCGGACCTCCTGGAGCGCGATTGCGAGATTCGCGATGAGGGTGCTCGTCCCAACACCCCCTTTCGCGCCGAAGGCAGCGATGATGCGACCGGTGCGAGTCGGGGGCGGTTGGGGCGTGGCCGGGTGGATCGTGTTCGCATAGGGGGTGCCTGGATGGCTGCCGGGCGAGGCTGGCCGGGAGGCAACGGCCGCTAACGGCGGCTGGCGCCCCAATTCATATACCCGGCGGATGCTCGTGATCAACTCGTCGGCCGAGAAGGGCTTGATGAGGAATTCTCGGGCCCCCGCGAGCATCGAGCGACGAAGGTAGTCCGCTTCGCCCTGCACCGACATCATGATGATCTGGAGGCCGGGTACCTCGCGGGTAAGAATCTCGCCCGCGCTGATCCCGTCAATGCCAGGCATGTTGATGTCCATCAAGACGACGTCAGGCCGCAGTTGCTTACCGAGTGCAATTCCTTCCTCTCCGCTGGCCGCCGCGCCTACGACCTCAACGCCGCGCTCGAAGAGCAGGAGTTTTTTCAAGTTCTCACGTGTTTCGGTGATGTCATCGACGATCATCACACGAATGATGTCTTGTTCACTCACAGGATTTCTCCAGCCGGCGGATGAGGTCAGAGGCGCGTGGCCCAGCCAGGGCGACCCAGAGGAGCGCTTTATGGGAGCGGCTGGTTCGGGCCGGTCCGGAAACGCAACTCATCGAGGATCACCTGATCCCCGACCGGGTCGAGCTCGCGCACGTCCTCATCATTCACCGGCCGCAGGGCTAGATCGAAGGAAAGGCCGTCATCTTTGGCTTTCTTGAGCCGAAGAGCTTCGTCGGGCGTCACGATCAGGGTAATGACGCTGACACTCGCCCGGCCAGTCTGGCTGCCATCGCCGGTGGTCGGTGCCCAGGTACCGACTTTCAGCACGAGGACATTCTGGGCGACCAACTGGGTTACGACTTCCTCACCTGTCGGGCCGATGTTGCTCAACTTGGAGAGCTGGAACGAGGCCATCACATCCGCCCGGTCGCCGTCGCGGATCGCGCCTCCGACCCCACTAACGTCATCGATCGGCAGTGAGACGGCTACGAAGCCCTTGGGGATGATGTACGCCGGGTCGGATCCGAGGCCAAGGCGCTTCTCTTCCAACTCTTTGTCGATCAGCATGGATTGCAGGATGATCTGACCGGGGTAGACACGGGTCGAGGAGAGCTTCCCTGCGACGGTCGTGGTATCGGTCACGACGTCAGGGGGAAGGGTATCGGCGGGCCACTCGCGGATCCCAATCGCATCGGCCAGGATTGGCTGATACGGCTCGATTGGCTGGTAGGCGACGACCACGGGTTGGAGGGGAACCGCCGCCGCTGCTTCCTCCCCGGATGCGGGACGGCTGGTGCGCAGAATGAAGAGGGTGGCTATGGCCGTGATAATGCCGAGAACCAGGCCAAAGATCATCATGATACGGCCACCACGTCGCATACGGGAGTCTCCTCTCGTCTATCAAACCGGCCTCATTGTAGGAGTGGCGCACGGGACGGGACAAGGGGACGCTAGTCCTACAGTCACTCTTGAGCGTGTGAGGGAGGGTGTCACCTTGAACGCCGCCTCTCGAGGGAGTGACGCGTGTCTGTCAAGGTGGACTGTTCCGTCAGGGCTGGCAGCCAGGCGTGGAAGCGAAAGAGTGGCGCCACGCTGACCGTGACGGGCGGGCCATAAGCGATGAGGCCCTCCGTGCTGCTTGCGGCGTACTCTTCGTTGCGGAGCAGGAGCGGCTGGCTGCTGCGATTCTCGGCGCGGACCACAATCTGACGTTCACTTGTGCCCCCGTCTCCGGGGAGATCACCCAGGGACCAAAGGAGCCCGGGGCCAGCGCCGCCGCCATTACTGTTGACGACTGTAAAGCCGCCGGGCAAACGGTCGCTTAAAACCACCCCGGCGCTTCCAATGGGGCCGCTGTTGGTGACTGTCAGCGTGAACGTCACGAGATCACCGTGCGCGACGGCTATAGCCGATGATTCAAGCATCACGTGGAGTTGCGGGTGACCATCGACCTCTACCTCGACCGGACGGCCGCGTTGAGGGCGGCTCTCAGCACTGGTCACCCCATAGTCATCATTGACGACGGCGACGGTTCGGGCAGGGAGGGGTCGAGCGACTCGGATTATCAGGATGTAGTGAGCACCTTCGTTGGGAGCGAGTGCGGTTGGTGCCCAGTGCACCACGGTGCGATCAAGGGTTGCCTGTGGGGCAGCGACAAACACGGTATTCGCAGGGAGCCGGTCGGTGAGGATGACAGCACTGGCCGGGCCACTGCCGTAATTGGTGATCGCCAGGGTGTAGGTGAGCAGATCGCCGGGTTTGACCAGGCGGCGGTCCGCTTGCTTGCTGACGCGCAGTTGTGCTTCGGGCGGGAGGTAGGTGAGGGCCACCCGGTGCAACGCCGGTGTCACGCCCGGCTGCGTGCTTGTCATAAAGACTCGATATTCAACCGACGACGTACTCGTTGAGGTGAGATCCGTTCCGATCGTGAACGTGGCCTCGCGGGTGACCTCAAGGTCCGGGCTCGCAAGCGCCAGGGCGGCGACCGGGCGACCGCCGAGATCGTGGTCGCGCCAGGGTGCGGTGGGCGAGAGGCGGTACTGCAGCGTCAACGTGGCGAGAGCGCTATTCGTGATAGCGGTGCTGATGGACAGGATTCGCGGTTGGCTGCCCGGCGGAAGCGTGAAGGCATCCTCAAATTGGCCCGCAGGCCAACTTCCGGCGCCAAGCCCACGCACCGCAGCGCTGCTGGTGGCCGCGAGGGGAAGGGCGCTGGCGCCGATCATCTCTTGCCCGCCCACTACCCAGAGGCGCTCGCCCAGGATGGCACTTCCGTGTCGCCAGCGTCCCCGTGGAAGCGGCGCACCCGTGATCCACGGGCCGCGGGCGGGTATGGGCCAAACACGGAAGCCGCCCGCTGCAGGAAGAGCCGCTTGCTGGGTCGAGGTGACCACCTCGTCAGCAAGACCGCCTGTCAACCAGAATTGCTCCTCACGCGAGACCAGTCCAAAGAAGCTGAGCGGCGCGGGGAGATCCTCCTTGTACTGCAGCGGGCCTAAGGATCCGTCGGGAAGCAGATCGGCCACGAGAACGTCAGGGCGCGATGTGCGGTTATGATCCTGACCGCCCACAATGTAGAGCCAGCGACTTCCCGACGAAGTGGCGATCACCGCTGCGGCGCCAGCCACGCGCGGTTCTGGCAGGGCTCCCACGGCCTGCCAGGCTGCCAGGCGGCCATCCGCCAGCAGGCGGCTGTGATAGATCGGGGATTGAGAGGTGGCGTTGCTGATGCCACCGATCAGATACACGTCCTCGTCGGCGCTGGCGACCATCGTGTAGTGCAAGGCGACGGGCAGTGTCGCGGTAAGCGTTTCCACCGCGATGATGGAGCCATCGGCTGCGACAGGCAGGCGGTAGACGCTGGCTACGGACGGGAACGCATACCCCTGCCGGCGGTAGCCGCCGAAAAGGTAGAGGGCCGGCGCGGCGGTTGCGCTGGTCCCCAGTTTCAGCACGGCGAAGCCCGCCAATCCTACCGGAAGCTCTTGGGGAAGGCGCTTCCAGGCGGCCATCACACCATTCTGCCACCTCGCCCGATAGATGGTTGTTTCGGGTTGCAGGCCCTCAACCGCGCTGGCACCACCGATCGCGTAGAGGCTGGCGCCAAGCGCGGCGACACCAAGGTCCATTCGCGGTGCAGGGAGGTCCGGCCCGGCGGACCACGGGCCGGGGACACCAACAGTGGCCAGGGTGACGGCGCCATCACCGAGGGAAATCGCCTGAGTGTGGGTCAAGATGCCGGCCTGAAAGTCGGCGGCGGTCGTGTGGACCGGCGGCGGGAGGGCATCGGCCGTGGCCCCTGCGCCGAGAAAAAGAGCAGTCGCCAGCATCGCACCGGCGACTGCGAGTGCAAACCCGAGACGACAGAGAGTGCTGAGATGAACGGTCATGGAGGCTACTGGGTCATTTTGATCACGGTGACCCCCGTGTCGTACGGCCCGCCCAGGTCGCCTTCCGCGATGTAGTCGACAAAGTAGCCATCGATACTCTTGTTGCTTCCCTGTGTTGTGGTCCCGGTGACGTAGAAGGCCGCGAAGCTGATGATATGATAGTAGTAGCTTCCAACCATGCGGGGATCATCAGTGTAGGTATCGACGTAGACATCACCGTAGGCTGGATTGTCGTGGCACTGGTCCCACTGCCAGCCAGGGTCATACTCCCCACCGTTCTCCTGGTGATTTTCTGGGCGGCTATCGCAAAGGGGGTCGCTGGTGAAAGAGCGTACATAATCGTACACCGGCAGGATCAAGGTCTTGCCTTCGGAGACGTACGGATCTTTGAGGGATGCCGCTTTCACGCCAGGTGCTGATTGGAGCTCATATTTCGTTGCGATCGGCTGTTGGTACGTATTTTTCATCCACTCTTTGATATCGTCCTCGCTATGGTTGCACTTGGCCGGGTAGTTGCAATCGAGGTCTATCCAGCCGCGTCCGGCCCCCGTGATGTCACCAACGCCCGGGGTTCCTTTATCATCCGTCCAGATATGGAACTCATTGAGCGGGTTATTACGCTGGGAGGCGGGTGGCACCACGCTTTTGTGGACGGCGATAGGCTGGGTACCCAAGGCCGCTTTGGCCGGGCCGAATTGGGCGGTTGCTGTTGCTCGGACGGTGAACTCATTCTGTCCGATGACCTGGCTGATGAGACTGCTGAAGTTTCGTCCGGTGACGACCCGGATCCCGTTGACAGCCGGCGGCGGTGGGACTGGGAGTACGGAGCAAGTGACCCGCTTTGAGGTCGGCGTGTAGTAAATCTCAAGCAGGTTCAGGTCAGAGAGGTGCCGACTGACCGCATAGTCTTGGACCGCACCGCAGAGGGCGGCCTCGGTCACGCCGATGTTGCGGTTCTGGGCCATAACGACGGCCCCAGCCAGGGCGGCGCCATCGGCGGCGTTTTGAACGTTGCGGCGTTGCAGATAAATGTTCCCGCCATCGACGGCAAGTCCTAAAAAGGCCATCAATCCCAAGAGCGCCAGCGCTATGAAAATGAGGGATTGGCCCTCTTCGCTTCGGGTGTGGCGAAAAGATCTCATGAGGACATCTCCTGTGAAAGGCTGTGCGGATTATGGTGCGCGGATCGGTTGGACGGCCCGCGCTTGCAGACGAATCGAGTTGACTCCTGCCCCTCGAAAGAAAGGCATCAGGAATTCATGGTCGTAGACCACTGTGACGGTGATTGGATCTCCAATCTGGGGTACGGTTGGATTCGGTGTCTCGACGATAACGTTCTCGATGCGGTCTGTCTGGATCAGGCCATTCTGGCTCTCGTTACGGACGCGATCGACGACGTTGTTTGGATACCCGCAGTCATAATTATCGGCTGAGCTACGACAGCGGGGCCGGAAAGAGCCATAGGCAGCCCCTTCGCCAGCAGCATTTCCCAGGGCAACGTAGGTAAAGTAAGCGCGACCAAGGTCGACGATGCCGGTAAGGATCAGGATGAGGACAGTAAAGCCGAGAGCGAATTCCAGAAGCCCCTGTCCTTCCTCGCTGTGTTTCTCCTGCTGCAGCATGGTGTTCACTCGTACTTCGTGTGTTTCGGTGGGCGAGCGATTTATGATCTTGGACTTGCTACCCGACATCTCCTAAAAGGAATCGCTCATCTGGAATAGGGTCGGTCGCGTGTGCGGGCGCGTCGTGCTCGCACACGCGACCCCAATGTGAGCGAAAGGAATAAACTTTCGGCTACGAGTGGCCAGCGATGGCTCTCTGACGACCTTGATTCCCTTTACTCACTAGTAGCAATACTGGTTGACGCTTTGCCCCTGATTGTTTTGCAAAGAGGCACAAGCGCTGGTATTGTCCCACACACTCTGGCTCTGCCTCCAATAGAGATCGCTTGCCGTATTGGTGCCACTTTGTGTCCAGACGCGAACTGAAGCGGCTGGATTGAGTGTGAATGAGGAGAACGTGAAACTGGTGCCTGTGGTGTCATTTCGCAACGTCCAGCCATCCATGTTACCAGGTGACCCACCGGAATTTCTGATCTCGACGTACTCTTCGTTGACGTCATCACTCTGGGAGCCATTGACAATCCGTACGATCCGTATATTCGCTGGGGTCGGTGTCGACGTGTTCGTTGCCGCCGGTGGCAACGGCGTGTTGGTTGGTGGTGGCGGTGTTGGCGAGCTGCCACCCGACGGCGTCGCGGTTGGCGGACTGCCACCCGACGGTGTTGAAGTCGGTGAGGCACCACCGCCGGGGGTCGCGGTCGGCGATGATCCCGCGACTTGCGTCGCCGTTGTGGTCGCCGTCGTAGTCGCTGTTGGTTGGCCCGGCGCGGTCGTTGCGGTGGGCTGGCCGGGTACGGGCGTCGCGGTTGGTGTTTCCGGGCCGGGTGGTGTGGCCGTCGGCTGGCTCGGCGTTGCTTGCACGGGCTGGCATGGCCGGGGCGTCGGGGAGGGCGTCGGCGAGTACGTCGGCGCCGGCCCCGAAGTCGCCGTTGGTTCGACTGCCTGGGTCGGACAGGGCGGGAGCGTTGGGGTGCTGCGCGGCGTGGGCGACGGGATTGGCGTGTTGGTCGGTGTCGGTGTCGGAACCGGCGGGAACGTTGGCGATGGCGGTTGATACTTCGCGCCGGTGCCCGAGCCGAGAACTGTTCGTGCGGAGGTGAAGCGGACGATGAAGCTCGGCCAGAGTTGGGAGATTCCCGGCACGAGCGGGTGGAAATCGTAGACCGGTTCAACCACGATTCGATCTTTGCCGGCTCTGGCATTCCCGCAACTGCTCAAGCGACTGCTAAAATCACCGGTATCACACCATTTGTTGATCGAGACCGTGTTGGGATCAATACCGACGATCTTCGAACGTATTGCGTTGTAGATGCCGATATCGTCCGACGGGTAGATCGCACCATAGCGCGATCCCTCGCGGGCCGCGTTTGAAAGGGACGCCCATATGAACACGGCGCGGCCCATGTCGAAGATACCCATGATGAGCAACATCAACATTGGCAGCACCAGTGCAAATTCGACCAGACTCTGGCCTGTTTGCCGGGAAACTCTCATGAAATGGCTCCAAGTGACGCGAGCCGCAGGACATGGAACGGCAAAGGCTGTGCTGTTGCAACGGCAGTCATTGGATGCCGACCATTCATCGAGACGCCCTGCCAGGAGACAAAAAGCCCACCCGCGATCGGGTGGGGCTCTCCGGAGTTACGCGAACAATCTGTGTGGGGAGAGCTACCGATAGCAGGTAACCTTAAAAAGTACAGCGACGTCTCTCCCGTAGCTGTATCTGCGTGCCCATCGGCATTCAACGTTATCAACGTGAATGTGTAGTGGTATTTTCAGCATTTAGTATAAGAGTGTGCGTTATGAGCAAACAATAGGATGCGAGTACCTTGCGCCTGCGGCCAATGGGCCTCAAAAACAACGCTCGCCCGGGCGATCTCGTGGGCGAGCGTTGGCAAGAAGTGAAAGCTGTTCAGTTGTGGCCGGGGAGAATATTCGCTTCCGGGACCGTCTCGGCGGGGATGGGAATCTCGATACGGACGCGTGTTCCGCGCCCAACGCTGCTTTCAATCGCGATCTGGCCGTTGAACAGCTCGATGCGCTCCTTTAGTGCGACGAGGCCCACCGTACGCTGTCGTGAGGTCGTGAGCGCGGCCGGGACGTCGAAGCCGCTGCCGTCATCCTCGACGATCGTGACGGCGGGATCGCCGCTGATATCGAGCGTCACCTGGATGTGGCTGGCGCGGGCGTGCCGAGAGGCGTTGTTGAGCAGCTCCTGGATTGCACGGAACGTGGTGACCTCAATGGGCGGAGGGAGGCGCCGTTCCTTACCGACCAATTGAAGATGGACGGCGATCTTGTTTTTCTCCTCGAATCCACTGACGTAGCGCCGGAGTGTCGGCACCAACCCCAGATCGTCGAGCATCATCGGACGGAGATCGAAGATGAAATCGCGCACCTTCTGGAAGGTCGTGTTGACAGCGTTCTTGAGGCTTCCCAACTCCGCCCGCGCTTTCGCCGCATCTGTATCGAAGAGTCGCTCACAAATCTCGGCCTGAAGAATCAGATTCGTCAGGGACTGAGCGGGGCCATCGTGCATCTGGCGGGCCAGATGCTGGCGCTCGCTCTCCTGTGCTTCGATAATGCGAGTGATCGAAAGATGGGGCGTGTGGTGCGCAAGATTCTGGCCCGGCGCATCGTCTTCTGGCCAGGGCATATTGCGGGGAACCGTACGGCTGAGATCCAGGAAGCGCTGCAGGTCCTGGGCGTATTTTTCCAGGGTGCGTTGTTTGTTTTGGAGTTGTTCGACCTGACTCCGCATCATAAAGAGGCGCAACTGAGCTTCTTGGGCCGCCGTGTACAGCGCACGGATATCATCGCGCGGCACGGTGTCGAAGTTGGCCTCCATTTGGCGCACTTTCGTGTCCACCTGGACCTTGCGGTGCGCCAGCCGCTCGACTTCAGCCGTGCTCTGCCGAATCAGGACGTCGATCTCGCGGAGTTCCTGTTGCACGCGTTCGAGATCACGCTCACTATCAGAGGTGAATTCTTCCAGGTGACGGAGAAAGTCGGTTGACGTTGTGGGCATGTCCCTGGTGCCAGTCTCGGGATGGGTCTGGCTTACAAACGATCGTAGCGGGTATCTTGCAGCCGGATCCAGCCATGGCGGAGGGCATAGACGGCGGCCTGGGTACGGTCGTTGACCGCGAGCTTGCGCAGGATCGAGGTCATATGGTTTTTGACTGTCTGGCGGCTGATGCCAAGTGTGTAGGCGATTTCCTTGTTGCTGTACCCTTTGGTGATGTACACCAAAATCTCCATCTCGCGTGGTGAGAGTGGTACGAACATTTCATCGCTCGGCTCGCCGTACACCGTCATATCTTCAAACTGTTTGAGCAACCAGGCAGCCATCTGGGGCTCTCCAAGCACTTCGTCGTTGATGACGTAGTTTCCCTGCGCGACCTCACGCACCCCGCTCAGGAGCCGGTCTGGACGGACATCCTTTGGGTAGTATGCGGATGCACCAGAACGAATCGCATGAAAAAGCTGCTCCTCGTCATGATAGGCTGTCAGAATAATGATCCCGATCTCAGGGTGGTGGGCCTTGATATCGCGGGTCACCTGCAGCCCATTCAAGGACGGGAGGTTGATGTCCATCAGGATCACGTCGGGCAATTCGCGGCCGGCGACCTCGATGGCCTCACGGCCATCGGCGACCTCCCCGACGACGCTGATGTCTTCTTCCATTTCGAGAATACGTCGCAGGCCCTGACGGAAGAGAGGATGGTCATCGACGAGTAAAACGCGGATTGAGTTCACTCCTGCCCCCTTACACGGCATGGTGCAATAAGTGGGACGATCGCGGGATCGTCACGAGGACGCGCGTGCCACCCTGGGCACGATTTCCGATCTGGAGCGATCCTCCGACGAGGCGTGCTCGATCGTGCATACTCACTAACCCTAGATGTCGTTGGCGTCCGCTGACGACCGCGTTCAAATCGAGTCCTTTTCCATCATCTTCGATGAGCACTTCGAAGATGTCTTCCGAGGCTCGAAGATGAATCGTAACCTGACTGGCTCGAGCATGTTGCCGCACGTTGGTGAGAGCTTCCTGGATAATCCGGAAAATGACCAACTCAAGCATTCCGGGGAGGCGTTCGGGTGGGAACTGGCTGTCGAGCACCACTGCAAGGCCAGTTTCGGCTTGAAAACGGGAAGCATAATGTCGAATGGTGCCGATGAGACCGAGTTCATTTAGAAGAGTTGGGTTCAGCTCGAAAACGAGCTTTTGGGTGGTTCGCAGTCCCTGGCGTAATTCTTCTTCAAGAGCCGCCAGACCTTCTTTTGCCAGGTCTGGTCGTTCGTCCATCAACTGGAGGCAAGCCGCCAATTCGAAGATGGCATTGGCAAGAAGTTGGCCGGGTCCATCGCTTACACGAGCTGCGAGCCGAGATGAGGCCTCCTCCAAGAGTTGAAACGTCCACAAAGGGTATGATTCCGCCAATAGCCTGTTTGTCTCAGCCGTTTCGTTGGCTGATTCCGCATCCATGCTAACCTCCTACGATTATAACATACCTTGTTCTCTAGCTCAATTACGCTTCTGTTAAGATCACATTTAAATTCTGTCAGAATAAAACAACCTCAGACATTAGGGGTTCATTTCAAACGATGCTTATGGTACTGCAGTTTAGTTTCTAACAGGGGAAACAGCCGAGATCCGGAACGTCTAAAGATGCGCTCGGGGGGAGAGAATCGACTGTACGTCGGCCAGATGCGTCCAGGCGCCGATTGCATCTTCGGCTGAACGGTAACAAGGCTTGACCAGGCTGTTTCGTATACCGCCAGGCTCTGATGACCGGCCGCTCGTGTGACAGGACAGTCACGTTGGGAAACAAGGCGAAGAGCCGGGGCGTGGGCCATCACCGGGTACCAATCGGGGAAGAAGATGACATGGGTGACCCCGCGGG
Organism: Ardenticatenaceae bacterium; assembly: GCA_027493995.1. Taxonomy (GTDB): domain Bacteria; phylum Chloroflexota; class Anaerolineae; order Ardenticatenales; family Ardenticatenaceae; genus DOUV01. The sequence goes on from JAOSJS010000001.1 coordinate 6,109,219, forward strand.
CCTGCATCAGATGCAGCAGGCCACTTTCATCGCGCAGCAGCGGAATCGTCTCGGGGGAGACCAGCCCGGCGAGATCGAGCAGTGGGCGGTCGGCGAAGTACCCAAGGGCCCCGATGTCGTGAGCCGCGATCAGATCGGTCGGCTTTGTAGTCGTTGCGACCCAGCGGGCGGTGCCGACCATCTCGCAGGTGATAACGGCGGTATCCTCGGCGTAGGCCAGACTCCCGCGGATCCAGAACAGCAGAAAGACCACTCCAGCACTGATCACCAGCGAGCGGCTGAGGATGCGTGGTGTGGCGGTCACGAGGGCGCGGAAAGCCCACAGACCGTACACGAGCGCTACGGGAATGATGGGCATCAGGTAACGGCCGTGCTGGTAGGTGACCGGTAGCCGGAGCGCGTAGATGGTGATCAGACCGAGGGCCCAGACGGCGGGAACCACCAGCCTTATCCTGTTGGCGGTCTTCTGCGGTTGGTTGCCCGTCGTCCCGCGTTCGTTGCTGGTTGCCCACTGGCCCCCGACCCCCGCCGCCGGCCCCAGGCCAGCCGTACGGCAACCCAGCCAAGCCCGAGGAGGAAGAGGACCTGCCCACCGATCCAGGGGAGCCAGGCCTGGGTGAGCAGGCGCTGCCACAGCGGGATGGTATCGATCAGGAGATGATATTCCGCCTGCTTGGCATAGAAGGTATTGGGAAACGGGCGCCCTGTGAGGTGCCAGTTTACGAGCAGGTACGGGGCAACCAGGATGAGCCAACCGGCAACGTAGGCGCCCGTGTGGCGGGCAGAGCGATCGAGGTGGCCCTGGCGACTGCGCAGCACCAGGACGAGCCAGATCAGCGCGACGAGCCAGAGTCCCTCGGGGCGAGTGAGGGTGAGGAGCCCGCCGAGCACGCCCCACAGGAGTGGCCGGAGCGCCAGGTGGGGTGCAAGCGCGAGGGCGAGCAGCAGGGTTGCCAGGAACGTGTAGAGCAGGATCTCCATGCCGCTGACCGCTGCCCAGGTCAGGTGCCACTCGACCAGCACCGCCAGACCTACCCAGGGGGCAAGGCGCGCGTCATCAAACAGGGCGCGAGTCAACCGGGTCGTGGCCCAGGCGGTACCGAGGAGGCTGAGCAGGCCGAAGGCGTACGTCCACAGGCGCAGGTCGCCAGGGAACCAGTGGGGGATCGCGAGCAGCAATGTCCACAGTGGCGAGGTACTGCCGGCACTTGGCGTACCGGGCACAAATGACCACTCGCCGAGGTGGGCCAGGTTGCGGGCGTAGGTTTGATGGATCCAGGCATCGTCAAGCGGGTAGCCGAGCTCACCCGCGATCAGCCGTGCCTGGGCAAGATAGAGTCCGGCTGTGGCGACGGCCAGTGCCAGAGCGACGAAGGTGTGAGCCAGCCTGGATGAGGCGATGCCGGGGTGTAGAGCTACGGAGGAAAGTGATTCCTCACGGGCTTCCCTCCGGGTGGCTCCCTCTGCCTCTCTACCGGCTATCATCGAATCGCTCGCTCAAACAGCCGGACGGGGGCGCCGAGCGCATCCACACCGTCGGCGACGTGCCGCCAGCCAGGCGGCGGCGTTCCGAACTGCCAGGCCGCGTTGAGTGGGACCGCGTGATCGCTTTCGATAAGCAGCCAGCGCGCCCCAAACCGATCCGCAGCGGCCGTCAGCGCCTCCAGGCTATCACTCGGGATGACGATGGCCGGACGGCCGGTCACGGCCGTGAACGCCGGCGGGTCCACCACCAGCACGGGCCCCGCCGCCGCGTGTTCCGCGAGCCACTGTGCGACCTTGACATAGTGAGTGGCGCGCTCGTTCCAGGACGCCAGCTTCGAATCGGGGGCTGGTGGTAGGAAAAGCGCCTGAGCGTACAGCCACAGACTCACGAGCGCTGCCAACGCAACAAACCCATTGCCAAAAAACCGCACTGCCAGCGCGGGGTCGTGCCGTCGCCAGCGGGCGAATCGGATCGCCGCCGCGTTCACGCCGGCCGGCACGAGCGCCATCAACCAGGGCACGAGCGCGGCGGCCGAGTGGAGCAGGCTGCCGCGCCGGGATGGGAACGTGAAGAGTAAGGTCATGGTCACGAACAACACGCCCCCGTAGAGTAAGACGGGGCGGAGCAGGTCCACCTGCGTCCGCCCCCGAGCCTGGCGGAGTCCGAGCCAGGCAAAGGGTGCCAGAAAAAATTGGAGCGTGCCGAGGAGGATGGCGCTGTTCCATACTAAAGTTTGACCCTTCGAACGGACAATAGGCCAAAGACCCCAAGAGAGGAGATGGTGAGGGGTCAATAGGACCTGATAGCTAAAGATTTCATCATAGGAGCGCAACCAGAGGGTTTTGATCCCGCCTCCGGGGAGGGGGGTGCCGGCCAGCGCGAGATTGCGCAGGAGCCAGGGGCCGAAGACGGCGAGGTAGCCGCTCCCTGCGAGCAGACCGGCGAGGAGGAGACGGGCGAGTGACAGGTTGAGAGGTTGAAGGATGGCAGGTTGGCGCTCCGACAAGGAAGCTTCAAGTTTCAACCTTGAACCGACCACTGGCCACACGGCCAGCAGGGGGATAGTCAGCACGAGCAGGACCCCATCTGCTCGTGTCAACTGGCTGAGGCCGGCACCAACGCCGGCGAGGAACCAGCCCAGGGTGCGCCCACGGTTGCCGAGCCAGCATCCCAACAGGCTCAGGGCGACGGCAAGCGTAAATGGGGTGTAGCTATCCGGCACGATCCAGTAGAGGAAGTAGAAACCCGAGAACAGGGTCAACAGCCCGGCCCTCAGTGCAAAGTCGCGTCGCTGCCAGAGATGCCACGCCACCCATGCGCTGAGGGGGGGCAGGAACGCGCTGAAGACGATGAAGGGGACGAGCGCCGCGTGGAATCCGCCCAGCGCCCCGCCCAGCAGCCGGATTCCCGCCGCGGCCAACCAGGTGGTAAGGGGCATCCAATACAGGTGGCTGGGGTGTGGGATCTGCATCGCCACCGGGGACTGGTCGAGGTAGTTCCAAATGAGGTCTTCGACCATCCCGCGGCCAGCGGCCATATTTTGGGCAACGTGGTAATAGTAGAAGGCGTCGAAGTACCCGGGCTGCATGAGGGGGAGAGCGATCAGCACCCGGATCGCCAGTGCGAGCAGGCCCAGGCCCACGAGGAGGTGGGTGGGAGTGCGGACGAGCAGAGGGGGAGAGGTGCGAGTGCGCGCCTCCACGCCTCTGCTGTCTCGCTCTCGTGTCCCCCTGCTCGCTTGTTCGCGTACTCCTGGGTTCGATGCCTTCATTGGGGCCTCTCACGGTCGAAGATGATGGTCTGCGCGTTGTGCCAGCGTTCATGCCAGCCAGCCGCGCCGGCAGCGGCGATCAGGGGAGCCTCGCGCCGGCGATCGAGCAGGAGGGTATCGACCTGCCAGCGGTCGAGCACCGTCTGCCAGCCGGGGTCGGCGGCGACAACTGTGGCGTAGTCTTGCCAGAGAGCGAACGGGTAGAGCTCGACGCGCGGATCGATGAAGACCGGCGGCGAGCCGCGCCAGCGCCAGATGAGGTAGCTCCCGTACCCCATGTCATGGAAGAGGTGGCGCGGCGGGCGCCGGGCCAGGATGTCCACGGCGGCGACCGGCGTGTCGCTGGTCGCCAGGCCCCGCAGTGCCGGTGGCAGTGGGAGGTGCGCTTTGAAGGGCGGCGTCGCCAGCAGCGCCAGGAGCGCGAACGCACTGATGAGGGCGGCGTTGACGGCCACCACGCTTCCTTTGGGCGTACCCAATTGGGGCGGGCCGGTCCCGCTCTTCCGTGCGGCCGCCAGCGCGAGCGCAAGGAGAGGTGGGAGGAGCAGAAAGAACCAGATGACGTAGCGTATCCCGCGGCTGGCCAGGAAGGCGAAGGCCCCGAACCAAAGCCAATCGCTGATTCGGAAAGCTCGCCGTTGCCAGACAAAGAGCCCGGCGGACGCGGCCAGCGCCGTGAAGAAGAGGCGCCCCTCAAGCGTCGCCAATGTCGGCGGGCGCCACTCGACGATGAACGTTTGACTGGGAGCGTCGGTGAGGAGGGTCCAAACATACCCGACGATCCCAAGCCCGCGCGGGTTGAAAGCCACCGCCACTGTTGCCAGCCCGGTCCAGAGGGCGAGGCGGCGCAGCGGGGGTGTCAGACGCTGCTGCTGGAGGAGCTCGCCCAGCCAGAGAAGGCCAGGCAACCCAAGACCGAGAACGAAGGCGCCGTGGAGGTTGGCCCACAGCGCCAGCAGGAGGGGTAAGGGCCAGAGCGGTGGTGGCGTGGCGATCGGTCTCGGGCCGGTGACGGCGCCTCGCCAGCGCCAGAGCAGTGCCAACTCCACGGCGAAGAGCGGCAGCGACAGGAGTTGGGGGCGAACGGCCCAATTGGTCACGGTTCCTGCCACGCCAGCGCCGGTCACAGCGGCTGCCAGCCGGAGGGTGCCTCGACTGGCCTCGGCGCTCAACGATAGCAGCACACCGCAGATGAACAGAAGCACGCCGACGCGCAGCCAGATCGCCCCGGCCGGTCCGCCGGCGGCCAGTGCGGCGTAGAGAATTATCTCGCTCAGCCAGCTCTGGTAGTGGTACGGCCGTCCGGTGGCGGTGTAGGAGAAGTGGTCGGTCGCCGGGATCGCACCGGTCGTGACAATCTCGCGGCCGACGGCGGCGTGCCACCAGAAGTCCCACGGTGCGAGGGGCAACAGGCCGGCGGTCGCCACGACAGTCGCCAACAGCAAGGCGACCCAGACGTGCTCGATGGTCGGCGAGAGGCGATGACTCACGGTGTGCTCAACTCGTAGATCGCGTAACTCCCATCCGGCGCGTGCCAGACTTCGGAGGTGTACCCGGTGAGGAAGCGAGTCAGCGCTTCTCTGAGGGCCGATGAGAGCGCCGGTTGGGATTGGTTCTCGAGAAAATCGACACCGGCCCAGAAGACGAGGACGTGGGTAACACCTTCCCCACGGAGGGTTCGCACGAGGGTGGCGATATCGCCGTGGGAGAGCCAGAGACGGTGGTCAAACTCATCGAGGATGATATCAGGGTCGGACGGCCGCCGCAGGTAGTAGGAGCGCGGCTCCCAGAGGAGTAGGACCCGGCTGGTGCTGGGAAGGTGGTTCACCTGCTCGGTCGCCGACCACAACGAACCAAGGTGGCCGGCCAGGTATTGCTCGGGTTGGTCGATGCCCAGAATCGCGGTTGCCGGGGCCGCGCTCGCCGTCTCGAGGGTCGCATCGATGGCGGTAAGCGTGAGAGCGACGCCGACGAGGAGGTTGAGCAAGCCTGCCGGCTGGAAGTGAGGCGTGGCGAGTGGGACCAGGGTCTCCCAGGCCCAGGCAATGACCGGACTCAGGAGGAGGAAGACGGGCAGAAGGAAACGACTCTGAGAGGTGGCAGCACTGTTGATCACGCCAACAATCCACGGGAGGGTGTGGAGGGCGGCAACCGTAAGAAGCGCGCCGAGAACATCCCGCTCCGCTGCCTGGCCGTACTTTCGAGCGAGGAACCAGAATGCAAGTGGGAGGAGGGCCAGGAAGAGCGGGCCGCTGCGACCATCGTAGACCGCGATCCCATCGAGGCCGAGGGTGAGAGACCAGGGGAGTAACAACAGCCTGCCCGGATCGAGGCCGATTCCAGTCCCCGCCGCAGCGAAAGAGGCCGTGCGGTGGGCATCCCAGCCACGCCCGAGCGAGCCGAAAGGATAGAAGGGGTCACCGGTCAACCAGAGATTGCGGAGCGGCCAAGGCAGCCAAACCAGCCCCGCCGTGATCGCAAACAAACCGAGCTGGCGCCCTCTCACTGCCGACTGGCGGTGCCAGCGGACCAGCAGCAACAACAGGCTGAGTGGGACGATGAACGCCTGATACTTCATCCCGAGTGCCAGCCCGGCCAGCGCCCCGCCCACCCCAGCCACGCGCCTGGCTGCTGCACGCCGACGAGCACCACAAGCAGCGCGCCGAACGTGAGCGCCACCAGCGCGACATCAGTGTAGGCCCAACTGGCGAGTTGGGCCAACATGGGGACGGAGGCAGCTACAGCCACTGCCCGCCAGGGGGGTACGCAGGGGAGGAGCCGCCGAGTCAGATCGGCCACCAGCCACAGAGCCAACGGGTAGAAGACCCAGTGGAGCACTCTCGCGGCGCTATCACCCCGCAGGAGCATGGCCGGCAAGAAGAGCGTTTCCAGCACATGGGGGTAGTAAAATGGTCCCTCCGCGCCGATCCAGCCGATGCGGCCCAGGGCGATCCAACGCTGGGGGGCTGTCAGGTGGTAGGAGAGGCCATCCCAATCTGTTGCCGGCACCAGCACGCGGGCCAGGCTCAGGGCGAGCATCAGGAAGAGGTAAAGCCGGAGGGGCCACGGGAGGAGGAGGAGCGCGGGTCGAGCGTGCCACCACTGTCGCAAGGGGCCTGTGGCGGTGGCGAGCAGCAGAAGGGATATTGTCAGCGCGACGAGCGGCTGCAAGAATCCCAGCAGGCCGAGCGCCAGCCAGAGCAGGCTGACCGCGCCGAGGCCGAGCAGCGTGCCAAGGCCCAACCGCTCGGCGGGAGTAACCGTCGGAAGGTGAAGGCGATTCAGGAGCCGTAACCCGACCCCAGCGGCACCCGCAATGAGTGCCCCTGCTACCGCAATATCGCCGGACCGCTGGACCAGTCGCAGCGCGACCGCAGGGCCAAAGGGTTTCTGGACGACGTAGAGCGCTGTGAAGACAACCGCCGCCCAGACAAACGTGATGGCGACGGCGAGCCGATCGAGTGAGCGCGGGGGTGTTTTGGTTCGGTCCTCGGTTCTCAAGATTGCAGTCACGTGACCTTCTTGCATCTGATTCGATCAAACCGCTGGTTCGAAGTCGCTCTGGCTTCACAGTGGGAGTGCTTCAGGGAAACGGTTTTGAGCCTACGCACTTCGTAGAGGCAGAGGGCGATCGAGAGCAGCAAGAGCGGTTGGACTACCGGCATGATCGCTTCTTTGGGCAGAACGCCGGAGACAAACGCTGCAACAAAGAAGACTGATCCGAGAATTGGAAACAATCTCACGAACGTCTCCGATGCCTGGCGAGAGCCCCCGTGGGCCACTAACAGGGCGGCTGGTAATAGCAGAAGCGTTAAATCATGATTGTAAGCATGCGGTGTCGCGAGGAGAGCGCATAACACAGCGAGCGACCATTGAACTCGAAAGAGTGGAGGCTTGAGCTGCCATTTGCCCGTGAACGCAACGAGACACAGTAGAATCGTGAGAGCACTTGTGATAGAGCTCATTGTATTGACAAGCGTCATTGAGTCACTGCGCAAGAAAAAGTAGAAGACCCCTCTCCAAGATTGCATGCTCTCAAGAAAAATACCATTCTCTTCGTTCCAGCTTAAGATCCTACCGGAAAGAGTTACATAATCGTTCACGCCAGTGTAGCCAAGTGGGAGAAAAGAAACGCCGACGAGAATAACCGCCACAAGGCTGAACGCAGTGACGAGTTTCCACCGTCTCTTATACAATGGAAGAAGGACAAACAGGAGTGCTAATTGGGGCTTGAAAAGCTCGAGGGCGAGTATGCGACCGGCCAGACTTTCCCGTCTCCTCAAGAGAAAGTAGGTGGTGCTGGTCAGAATGAACAGAGATAAGATGCTGTTCTGTCCAAGAAGAATACCTTTGAAAGTTGGGAAGAAAGCGAATCCCCCCAAGATCCATGCAATGTAATGAAGGTGCGTGCCCTGGTGTAAGTGGTTGAGCAGGCGGGCAGTCACGAGAAAAATAACGCCATTGATGAGAAAGAACATCCAGAAGGCAATATCATACGAGAATGATGTGAGAGGGATAAAGAAGTAGGCCAGAAATGGTGTATTGAAGTAGCCGAGAACATTCCCCCCTGTGGTAAAAGGATAGAAGATCGGCTGTTGGAGAACGCTTTGGGCCTGAAGATCGTACAGAGCCGCGGGCTTCGTAAGCACCAATTGAGCCGCAGTGTAAAACGAGACAAAATCCATCGTCCGCGGGAACAAGTCCCTGGCAAGCATGAGTGGAACAAACCAGAGACTGTACGCCAACAGGAAGCCGGCGCTGATGGCGATAACGAATTCTGGTGTGAGCTTCCACTGGCGTTGCATTGTTCGAGCCTCGCTTGCAAGCTTGCCTTCCTTACCCAAGTGACGAGCTGGGCATGCGCCGATCCGATAGCCAGAGCGCAAGGACGATCAATGGCAGTGGAAGGCGAACGATCAGTTGTTCCTGGTCACCCTGAACCGTCGTGAAGAAGAGTAGCCAGAGGCCAGCCCACACCAGCCCTGCAACCACCATGGCAACAGGCCGCGGGCGGCGGCGGAGCAGGAAGAGCAACGGTAGTAGCAGGAGCACCTGGTCGGTTGTGGCCGCTCGGGGAGCAATCCAGGCGCTGACCGTGAGGAGCGCGTTACCGACCTGCGGCCATGCGGGGGCAAGGCGCTGCCGCCAGAGAGCGTCGAACAGGACAGCCAAAAGTGCAACCACGCCGAGTGCCTCCACGGCGGCCGCTGCTGAACCGAACGGTCGCACGAGCAGCGCGAGGGGACTCGGTGAATCGCTGGCTGCGCCGAGGCTGGTGTACCGTTGGTACTCGACGAGCCGTTGGAAGAAGGCCAGCGGCCAGCCCGGCATGAGTGCCAGCGACAGCGCCAGGAGCCCCACGAAGGTCGCGCCGAAGCCCCAGAGCACCTGCCGCCGCCCGCTGGTCCAGGCGAGAACCAGAAGCGCAGGGACTGCCAGGAAGCTGAGCTGGGGCTTGACCGTCACGAGGGCCAGGGCCGCGCCGGCCGTCCCGTCACGGCCTCGGGCCAATGCCCAGAGCGCAACGACCGCCGCCGCGAAGACCAGCAAGGCGATCTGCCCCAAGAGGAAGGCACGCGCAGCCGGGTAGAGCGTGAGTCCCCACAGCAGGAGGGTGGCGGTGCCCACGGCGGTTCCTCGGCCGGCTACCCTTGCCGGATGCAGGGTTCGATACCAAAGGAGGAGACCGGCGGCGAGGAGTGTCTGAATAGTCGCCTGCCAGAGCGGTTGGGCCCACTCGTATGGGAGCAGTGTGTAGGGAGCGAGCAGCGGTGCCAGGATCAGCGGGTAGGCAAAATCAAACTGGTGCTCGTCGGGTTGGCGGGTATGGCCAAAAAGAGCGCGCTGAATATCTGCAGTGACATCGGGGCCATAGGGATTGCGCCCCTCCGTCAGAAGCAGCTGTACAGCCCGCCAGGGGATGAAGAAATCATTGGCGCCGCGGTAGTAGCTGGTGAAGGTCAGGCGTAGGAGTCCCCCGTAGCCAAGGACAGCGACCAATGCGAGAACGAAAAAGAGTAGCGTGGGGAGTGGCGTCATCGTCTCGCGTGTCGATCTCGGATGCATTGATATACTCGTCGAAGGTAGTTTACAAGGCCGGCAGCGTGAATATGATCGGAGGAGCCGACGGCAGCGCGGGTGAAGGCAAGAGCGGGAATCAGCCACAGTTGCGGAACGGGCACTCCCAGGCTGAACTTCATGAGAAGTCCCAGAGGAAGATACGTGCGCCCGGGAAACAGAGCAGGCCGCTCCAGGGGCAGATTCCAGGCGTCTCATCCCGCCAACGTCTCTCGTGTCGGGGGGGCCTGGTAGGCGCGAATGAGCTGATCCACCGGATCGCCGCGCAGCTCGATCCGGTGGGCCTGACCGAGTCCCGCCCAGGCGGCCAACCGAAGATGGACGATCATGGCCGGGTCGAGGCCCGCCAGCCGTGTCCCCACGTGGTCGAGCGCGACGACGTCGGCACTGAAAGCCAGGACCCCGTGCTCGACCGGCTCCCCGTACACTGGGCCATCCCCTTGCATGCCAACGATGCCATCGACGATGCCGACGACCGGAGGAAGGGTGCTGAGGACGGCCAGGATGCTTGCGTCGAGGCCATTGATGTGGAGCATGTTTTTCGGCCAGCCGTAGCGCGCTCCCGGCACCACCCCGAAGAGGTTTTTCATGCTCAGCGAGACGCCGGCCCAGTGGTGGGTTTTGAGTTTGGGCAGCGAGACGATCAGGTTGGCCCGCCGCACGCTGCCCGGCAGCCACAGGGCGGGAGCGTTCTCAGCGGACGTGCGCAGCCAGCCATCGCGCACCGGCACAGGGGCGGGATCGTCGTAGTTGAGATCCACGAAGGGAATCCGGCGCGCCTCCAGCACCTCGAGGAGGCCGGTCTCGCCCGCCACCGCCCAGCCGTCGCGACGGAAGGCGGGGCCATCGCCCACGATGATCTCAGCTGCACCCGCGCCGCGCAGCAGGTCGATCGTTGCGGCGACCAGGCGCGCATCAGTGGCCGCGGGATGATTCGCGACATGGTCCACGAGGTTGGGCTTGATCAGGATGCGCTTTCCGGCCACGCTGGGCATTCCCGCCAGGCTCCAGCCTGAGCGCAGCCGGCTCAGGAGTTGGTCATTGTATCCGTCGGCGCGCAGCAGGGCGACGGGGGCGGGGGCGCTGACGCGGCGCGCGGCGCCGCGGAGCATCCATCGAAGGTAAGTCCACAAGCCAACCGGGCGAGTTGCACGCTCGGCGATGGCCAGGCCGCCGGCGATGCCGGAGAGGGCCGTCAGGCGGAAGAATGCGCGCCGCGAGAGCGGGGACATCAGCCGGGCCACCCACCGCCGAGCCAGAGCAAGGCGGCAGCTGTGACGAGTGGTTGCCCGCGCCAGCTCCCGTCCTCGCCTTGAGCCGCGAGGAGGCGCCTGGCCCCCTCGTCGTCGCGTTCGCCCCACGCACCGAGCGCCAGGAGCCCCCAGGCCAGGCTGAGCGGGTCGCCTTCGAGATGCATCTGTCGCATGAGGGCGGCCAGACCGGAAGGCACAGTCGCGTCGCCGGCGGGGCCGGGTGCGGCGGAGAGCGCGAGGAGGGCAAGGGCAGTGGGATAGGCGCGCGGTTCGAAGGGGGTATCGAACATGAAAGGGTTACCGACATTCCAACCCCCGGCCACACAGCGACGGTCGTGGAGGTAGCGGACTCCCTCTGCCACGCGGGGCCCGGCGCCAGCGCCCATGGCGTGCAGTGCCAGGACGGCGAGCGCCGTCGGCTCGACCCAGGCGGCCTCGCCGGGGCTCCAGGGCCACCCCCGCAGCGCCGGGTCGATTCTCAGGAGGCGGCTGATCTGAGCGCTTTCGGCAGGATCGGTGAGTGTCAGGCTCGCGGTGTTGAGAAGCCAGGTGCGGGCGGGTTGGCACGCCGGGCACGCCCGGCCTTCCGTCGTCGCGAGGGCCAGCGAGGCCCAGGCCGTGTGCCATTGGCTGAGGGCATCGGCAGCGGTGAGTCCCCAGCCGCCATCCGGGTGTTGAGCGGCGGTCAGCCAGGTTGAAATGCGGGCTGTCTCATCAGCCAGGTGATGAAGCGCCAGAAGCGCGATGGCAGTCGGTTCGGTTGCCGAGGGCGTGCCCGGTATGAAGGGCCAACCGCCGTCGGCGTTCTGGGTGTGGTAAAGGAAGGCGCGGGCGCGCGCCGTGACCAGAGGGATCATGCCACCGTTCGGGCGGGAGACCATGCCGCCCGCTCGGACGGCGAGGCTACTTCTCGCGGGCGAAGGTAAACGCCGCAGTCGGGAAAGGGTGTGCGACTCGCAGCCGGAGGACAGTGTAGAGCGCCTTGAAGATCTCTTGTCGCGAGATCTTGGAGGCGCCGCGCTGCCGATCCGCGAAAAGGATCGGGACCTCGCCAATCCGCCAGCCTTGCGATTGGCATGCGTAGAGCAGCTCCAGCAGGAACGAATATCCATTCGAGAGGATGCGATCGAGCTCGATCGACTCGAGCACGGCGCGTCGATAGCAACGGAAGCCCGCGGTGCAATCATGGGCGCGGAGTCCCAGAACAATGCGCGCGAAGGTGTTCGCTCCCCAACTCAACATCACGCGCTGCCAGCCCCAATGGCGGGTGCCGCCGCCCGGGACGTAGCGCGACCCAATGACGATGTCAGTCTCCTCCGCAGCCCGCAAGATGTCGGGGATGTAGCGCGGGTGGTGGGAGAAATCGGCATCCATCGTCATCACCCGTTCCGCTCCGAGCTCGAAGGCTCGCTTGAAGCCGGCGACGTACGCGGTGCCGAGTCCAAGCTTCCCGGCGCGGTGAAGGACGTGGACGCGCCCATGGCACGCGGCGAGCGCGTCGGCCAGGATGCCGGTGCCATCGGGTGAGGCATCATCAACGATGATGATCTCCAGTGGATTGGAAAGTGCCAGGATCTGAGCGACAAGGTCCGAGAGGTTCTCACGCTCGTTGTAGGTAGGGATGATGACAGCGGTTGCCACAGGTGAGGGCTCCTCCTAGAAAAGTGAAGCCCCATTCTACTGTATGAGCGACATGAGGACAACCGGGCTTGCAGGTGACGATCGAATTCTAGCAACTCCCAGTCGCGCTGAGAATAGGACCATCGGCGGACAGGCGGGCGGTGCTTTGTCCTTCCGGCGTGCTTTCGTTACAATAGTCACATGGAATCTGCAACTGTGCTTCTCGCAGGCGAAGTCCGGCGCCGGATCGAGGCGCTGGCTCCGCCAACGTTGGCCGAGAGTTACGACAACGTTGGCTGGCAGATTGGCTCGGATGTGTTACCGATACGAGCGGTGCTCGTCGCCCTGGATACGGATCTCCGCGTGGCGGAGGAAGCGGAGCGGATGGGAGCCAACTTGATTGTGGCACACCATCCGCTCTTCTTTTCGGGCGTCAAGTGGATTGATCCAACGAGCGCACGGGGCCAGTTGTTGCGGCGGCTGCTCTGCGGCGAGATCGGGGTCTTCGCGGCCCACACCAACCTGGACGCGGTGCGCGGTGGTGTCAACGGCGCGTTGGCAACGGCTCTGGGGCTCGATCCCCAGGCTCCACTCCGGCCAGTGCCCGGGGCACCAGAGGCGTGGGGCTTTGGGGCGGTCTGCGAGGTGACCGTGCCGCTGCCGACTGTCAAGCTTGCGCGGCGAGTTCACGAGCGGTTGGGTACGCCGACACCGCGAGTCGCACCGGGCGGCCGCGGCCCTCACCGGCGGATTGCCCTCCTCGGGGGGAGCGGCGCTGAGATGATCCCCGATGCGCTGGCCGCGGGCTGCACCTGCTTCGTTACCGGAGAGGTCAAGTATCACCAGGCGCAGGAGGCGACGGCCCAGGGGCTCACCCTGATCGAGGCCGGCCATTTTTGGAGCGAACGACCGGTGCTGACGGCTCTTGCCAACCAGCTGCAGTCGCTCGGCGTCCCGGTGTATGTGTCGGAGGTCATCACCTCACCCTTCGCGGCGAGGTGGGGAGCGTGAGATGCCGCCGGAGAGGCGTTGCGCCTGGCTCTGTTGCACCCGGTCCGAAGGGCTGGTGAGGATGAAATGTGGCGAGTTGAGGAGGGAGAGAAAGCATGAACCGGGCGAAACAGTTGCTCCAGTTGCAGGAGGTTGAGGAAGACTTGCGCGAGAAACTCGCGCTGCTGAAAAAGGTTCAGACAGCTCTGCGTGATTCTCTAGCGCTCCGCAAGGCCCAGGCGGCTCGCCGGGCTGCGGCGGCGGCCCAGGCGGAGGCGCGGAGGGCGCAGCGCGATCTTGAGCTTGAGCTGCAGGAGTTGGATACCAAGATCAAGCGGGAAACCGACCGTTTGTACGGTGGGACCATCAGGAATCCGAAGGAGCTGGAGAACATCCGCAAGGAGGTTGAGGCCTTGCAACGCCATCGTGGCGACCTGGATGAGCGTGCCCTGAAAGGAATGGAACAGGTCGAGAAGGCGAGTGGTATGCTGACCGAGGCGGAGCGGGCACTGGCCGCGGTCGAGGCTGAGTGGCGCGATCAACGAAGCGATTTGAGCGAGAAGGGGCAGAAGCTCAAACGCTACATCAACGCCCGCCGCCGCCAGCGCGAGGCCACCCTGGCCCAGATCAGTGCCGGTGATCTGGCGCGGCTGCGCGAAATCCAGACGCGCAAGGGGGGGAAGGGCATCGCGTCGTTGCGTGACGGCGCGGTCTGCGGGCTCTGTGGGGTCAGCGTCTCGGCATCCAAGGTGGCCCAGGTCCACGGGAGCGACGAACTCATCCTCTGCGGCAATTGCGGCCGCATCCTGGTTGCTTGAGCGCACGACGTGCGGATTCTCAAACAGCTGCTGCCCTGGCTCGTGGCGACGGCGGTGCTCGTGGCACTGGTCCTGGCCGATTACACCATCCGCCTGCCCGTGGCACCCTCCAAGATCATCCTCTTCCTCGTCGTTGTGGCGGTGGTTGTGATCACGATCGTCCAGATGGGCTGGCCATCGTCATCTTGAAAGGGATGGGTCGCATGTGGTGGGGGTGTTTCGCCGGTTCGTTGCGTTTACGGAATTCTTTGACCCAATGAATTGAAAATGATAGAATGGCGGCCGGAAAGGCGAGACCGCGCATGCCCGTTATGGCCAACCCGGTCGATCTGGCGATTATCATCGTCAATTACAGGACCCGCGAATTGCTCCGGGACTGCCTTCGCTCCATTGATGCGAGCGAAGGTAATTTCACAGTACGCGTTTGCGTGGTTGACAACGCCAGTGGCGACGGCAGCGTGGCGATGGTGCGGGCTGAGTTTCCGCACGTCAGGGTGATCGAGCAGGCGCACAATCCGGGCTATGCAGCCGCGAATAATCGCGGGCTGCGCCACTTTGGTTTCGGCGACGGCCAGGCAGCGCCCGACGCGCCGCGCTTCGTTCTGCTGCTCAACCCTGATACCCTGCTCCCGCCTGAAGCGCTGGCACGCATGTTGGCCTTCATGGAGGCGCACCTTCAGGCGGGCGCCGCCGGGTGCAAGCTGGTGCGGGAGGACGGCAGCCTCGACCGCGCCTGCCGCCGCTCATTCCCCAGTCCGGAAGTGAGTTTCTACCGCCTGACGGGGTTGAGTTCGCTTTTCCCGCGGAGCCCACGCTTTGGCCGGTACAACTTGAGCTACCTGGATGAGAACGTCACGACCCCGGTGGACGCGGTGGTTGGGGCGTTCATGCTTGTGCGCCGCGAGGCAGCAGTGGCGGCGGGCCTCCTGGACGAAACGTTTTTTATGTATGGGGAGGACCTGGATTGGGCCTTCCGGATCAAGCAGGCTGGCTGGCAAATCTGGTACTATCCTGAGGTTGTCGTCCTGCACTATAAGGGCCAGTCGAGCCGGCAGCGAAGCACGTCTTCCATTCTTGCTTTTTACGATGCCATGCGACGCTTCCACACCAAGCATTACAAGCAGCAGACGGCCCCACCGATCAACTGGTTGATCGAGGCGGGGATCTGGCTGCTCTGTGGTGTGGCCCTGCTGCGCAACGCCCTGCGCCCCACGGACCGCAAAGGTGTCGCCTCAGCCGTCCCGACGGTTTGAGGGGTTCCACCGTGGCAGAGAGAGTTGACCCGATGGCGCTGCCCCATCCCGATGCGCCAGAAGAGCGCCCGAGTGAAGAAGTCGCGGCGACCGGTACCACCGGCCGCATCTTGACGCTGGTACCGCGGCGAGCAGCAGCCTCTGTCATCCCGGTTGCTTCGCCTGCCGAAGCTCGTCTCTATGCGGGTCGCCGGCGCCGCTCCCTGGCCTTCATCTTCCCCCTCTCACTCATGGCGGTGGACGCGGCCCTGATCGGCCTGGCGTTCTTTATTGCCTACCATCTGCGTTTGCTCATCGAGTACCCCCCGCCGCAAAATATCCCTGAGTTCCACGCCTACCTCCCGCTGCTGGCTCTCAAGGGCGGCGTGCTGGTGGTGGTCTACTTCTTCTATAAGCTCTACCGCCGCAAACGAGTTCAGTCCCATCTCGACGAGCTTGGCCGGATTCTGGCGGCCACCTCCGTCGGTGCCGTGCTTTTCCTCGCGGTCGTCGCTTTCGCCACCCGCAACGAGGCCGACTACCCTTCCCGCCTGATGTTGATCTACGACTGGGCACTGACCGTGGGATTGGTCTCGCTGGGGCGCATCGCTCATGCCAGGACGCAGTGGGGCCTGCAGGCCAGAGGGGTGGCCCGCGAGCATGTTCTGCTGGTGAGCTTCGGCGAGACGGCGGAGATCATTCTCAATGCCATTCAGCGCTCGCCCGGTCTCGGCTACCGCATCATCGGGCTGGTCTGTCCGGAAGGGCACGACGGCCGCGCGGCGGTCGGCGGGCAGCCGTTTCTGGGGCGGGTGGACGACTTGCCCGTCTTGATCGATCGCTACGGGATCGACGAGGTGATTATCGGTCTGCCCGAGGCCAACCACCGCGAGATTCTCTACATTATCAGCCGTTGCGAGCGCGAGAAGGTCTCGATCAAGGTCTTCCCGGACCTCTTCCAGTTCATGGCCGGTGAGATCAGCATCGGCGACCTGGCCGGGTTGCCCCTCCTGACAGTGCGCGACATTGCGCTGCGCGGTTGGAAGCTCGCCGTCAAGCGGGGCGTGGACATAGCGATCAGTGCGGCCGCCCTGGTACTGTTCGCGCCGCTCATGCTCCTGGTTGCCATCGCCATCAAGCTCGAGTCGCCCGGCCCGGTCTTCTTCACGCAAGAGCGGATGGGGTTGGATGCCAAACCGTTCCGAATGATCAAGTTCCGCTCGATGCGCCAGGATGCCGAGCAGCAATCCAAGTGGACGACGGCGAACGATCCGCGCCGCACCCGGTTGGGCGCGATGATCCGCCGCTTCAGCATCGATGAACTGCCCCAATTCATCAACGTGTTGCTGGGCGAAATGAGCATCGTCGGCCCGCGGCCGGAGCAGCCGGTCTACGTCGAGCAATTCCGGCGCTTCATTCCCCGTTACATGGACCGCCACCGTGAGAAGGCCGGGATTACAGGCTGGGCGCAGGTCAACGGTTTGCGCGGTGACACCTCTGTGGCGGAGCGGACCAAGTACGATGTCTGGTACATCGAGAACTGGTCCTTGAGTCTGGACTTCAAGATTATGCTCAAGACTATCGTCAGAGTTTTTGCCGACCGCAACGCCTATTAGTATCTGTTGGCCGTCGTTTTACACCCCGCTGCGGCTCTCACGCGAGAGCCGCGATTTTTTCTTGGGGAGGTCCTATGAATCTGCGTCCAACCTTCCGCATGATCTCGTGTCCTGGCGGCCGCAGTGCTGGCCGGTCGTAACCTCTTGGAAGGCGGGGAAACCCTCCGCCGCAGCGCGGCGGGGCCGGCTCGCGCCGGAGGGATGCGGCTGCTCCGGTGGTGGGAACGCGGGGCGGGGCCGGCGCTGCTCGGTGTCTACGTGGTCCTGGCAATCATCTTCGCATTGCGGCGCCATGCTACGTTTCAGACCGGCTTGTTCGATCTCGGCTACTATGCTCAGGTGATCTGGAATACCTCGCGTGGGCGCTGGTTTGCGACCTCGTTGAAACCCCCCACCTTTCTGGCGGATCACTTCTCGCCGGCGTTGGCGCTGTTAGCGCCGTTCTTCTGGCTGGCTCCAGATGCTCGCGCGCTCCTCGTCGTCGAGGCCGTCGCGCTGGCAACAGCTATCATCCCGGGGTACCTGCTCCTCCGGGCGCGCTATCCGGCGTTCGCGCCCCTTCTGGTGCTTGCCTTTGTCCTCAATCCGCTCCTGCACCAGACGACGCTTGAAGAGTTCCACGAGATCATGTTGGCGGCGCCGGCGCTCGCGTTGGCGGTGTACGCGCTTGAAACCCGGCGGAACCACCTCCTCCTCGCTTCACTCGGTCTCGCCCTGCTCGTTCGAGAGGATGTCGCCCTCTACGTCGCTTCGTTCGGGCTCTACGTGCTGGTCTGCCGGCCGAAGCAGCGGCGCCAGGGAGTTCTCCTCATCGGTCTGAGCGCCATCTGGCTCCTGGTGCTCACGGGAGTGGTGATGCCGGCATTGGGCGACGCGCCCTACCGCCACACCCGTGTGTTCGGGTCGTTTGGCGACTCCATTCCGGCGGTGATCTTCGGACTGGCCCGCGATCCCTTCCGCCTGTTAACGCCACTGCTGTCACTGGCGACCGTACGGGCCGTGGTCCGGGTTCTGGGGCCGTTGGCCGGATTGCCCCTGTTGGCGCCGGGAGCCCAGTTGCTGTGGGTTCCCATTACGCTGCTCTTCCTCTCTTCGTCGGCGTCGAATGTGAGCGCCCTCCAGGGGTGGCAGATGGCGCCGTTGCTCCCACTCTTGTGGAGTTCAATCGCTCTCACCCTCGCCCGCGTCCGTCCCCGGCTGGCCGCGCCTGGTATTGGCCTCCTCCTGGTTGCCGCGCTCGCCGGTTTCCGGCTGGCGAGTCCGTTTCCAGGCGGAGGGCGCTTCGATGCCGCCGCCTATCAGATCAGCGAGCACGTCCGAATCGGGCACCGCGTGCTCGCAACCATTCCGCCAGGCGTCTCGCTGGCCGCGCCCGATGGGCTCGGCGCGCACCTGGCAACCCGCCAGCAGATGTATCTCTTCCCGTGGTTTGATCTCGCGAAGCCGCCGGAGATGATTGTGCTCGATGCCGCCGGCTCCGATACCTACCCGCTCACTACTGCCGAAGTTCATTCGGCCCTGCTGGCGTGGCAGATGGCGCCGGAAATTGAGACGGTCTGGGAGCAGGACGGCTACTTCGTATTTCGGACGACTCCGGCGCCGAATTTCCTCCACCAGGGACCGTGGGTGTGGGCGCCCTGGCTGCGATTGGAAGGCTACGAGCTCGCGCAGACGGACGAGACCGGGGCGTTCCGCCCGGCAGGAACGGTACCTGTGGCGGGGCGGACGCTGCGGGTCGCGCTGTATTGGCAGGCGCTGGCGCGGATGGAGAAGGATTATTCCATTTCAATGCGTCTGGTGGGACCGGACGGCCAGCTGGTGGCTCAGGACGATGCCTGGCCGGCGCGGGGTGCTCTGGCGACCTCCAGGTGGGCCGCCGGTCGAACGATCCGAGACACACACTACCTGCAGTTGCCGGCCGAAGGGTTGCCAGAGACGCTGACCCTCGAAGTCCTGGTGTACGAAACCGCGACGGTGAAACTCCTTGTCCCGGAAACCGGCTATGTTCTGACCAGCCTGTCTCCGCAGCATCACACTGCACCGGACGGGGAATCCTACCAGGCAGTCCGCGAGCCGGTCCTGGTTCGCCGGCAGCTGCCAAACCGCCGAATCCCTTGACTTCGGTTTGTCCCTTTGCTATCATACGCCCAGTCTGGCACTCTTTCTGAGAGAGTGCTAGTTTCTCGCGGGAATGCCAGGCTTCGCGAGGGAGAGACAGTGGTAAGATGACCGAAGAACTCTCTGAGCGCCAACAAGCGATTCTTGGGATTCTCGTGCGCGAGTATATCGCGACTGCTCAGCCGGTGGGCTCGAAGACGATGGTCGAGAAGTATGGCCTCAGCGTCAGTTCCGCAACGATTCGCAGCGAGATGGCGGCGCTTGAGGAGATGGACTACCTGACCCATCCGCATACCTCGGCGGGGCGCGTCCCGACGGAGCACGGCTATCGCTACTTTGTCGAGCGTCTGATGGAACAGAGCGATTTGCCCGAGGCTGAGCAGCGCCTCATTCGCCACCAGTTCCACCAGGCGCGCATGGACCTCGAACAGTGGATGAAGCTCGCGGCGGCGGTGTTGGCCCACACGACCCACACGGCCTCGTTGGTGACGGTTCCACGCGCCCAACTGTCGCGTCTCAAACACCTTGAACTGATTGACATCAGCGAGGCGCTGGTGCTGGTCATCGTCGTGCTGAGCGAGGGACTCGTGCGCCAGCAGATGGTCCGGCAGTCGCAGCCCCCGCTCAGCTCGGAGCAACTCACCGTCGTTTCGAACAAGTTGAACGCCCAACTCGCCGGGCTCAACCGCATCGAGATTGGGAATCGGTCCATCGAACTGACTCTCTTTGAGGCGCGCGTTCGCGAGACGCTCGTCGAGGTGCTGGAACGGGTTGACACCCGGAGCGTCACCGAACTCTACCGCGACGGCTTGATTCACATCCTGCGCCAGCCCGAGTTCGCGGCTGCCGATTCGGTCCGCCAGATCCTCGAGATCATAGAGGAGCGCTCGCTGCTGGAAAATATCGCCGCGGAGGTGATGCGGGGCGGTGGGTTGCAGGTCATCATCGGCGGTGAGGGTCGCTGGCGCGAGATCAGCGAGGTCAGCATGGTGATGGCGCCCTACGGAGTCGAGGGGCGCACGGCCGGCATGATGGGGGTTGTCGGGCCGATGCGCATGCCCTATGGCCGTGCGATTAGCACGGTCCGCTTCGTGGCGAGCCTGATGAGCCGTCTCCTTGCGGGTGTCTATGGTGAGGAAGATGAAACCTTTGGAGGCTTTGAACGATGAACGAAACTGACCGGGATGAGACCCGCCAGGCGACGACGGCCGAGGATGCCTCCAACAAGGAGGCAGGGATTCCCGGGGGGGTGGAGCAGGCTCGATCGGAGCCTGGTGTCCAGGATGCCTCCAACAATGAGGCGGCGGCTGCCGGTGTGATGGAAGAAGCGGAACAGGCGGAGGGCGAGGCTGGGGCTGATGCGTCTTCTGGCGATCGTGCGGCCGCACTCAGTGAGACTGCTGTGATGGAGGCCGAGCTGGTTGCAGCCCGCCAGCAGGCTGATGAGTACCTGGACCAGTGGCGACGGACGGCCGCCGAGTTCCAGAATTTCCGCCGGCGGCAGGAGCGCGAGCGCCAAGAGTTGGTCAAGAACGCCAACGCGCAGCTCCTGATGCGCCTCTTGCCGGTGCTGGATGACCTGCAGCGAGCGGCTCAGCATGTCCCGGAGGAACTCCGGGACAACGAGTGGGTGAATGGGATCCTCATGATCGAGCGGAAGCTCTGGGCGGTTGTGGAACAGGCCGGGGTTCGGCCGATCGAGGCAGCGCCGGGGATGTCCTTCGACCCACATTTGCACGACGCCGTTGTGGCCGAGCCATCCGAGGCCATTCCGTCTGGGCACATCATCGACGAGCTGGAGCGCGGCTACACACTGTACGACAAGGTGTTGCGGCCGGCCAAAGTACGGGTGGCGCGTTAGGAAACGACCCGTGGCGGACGGCTCTCGGGGGAGGGAAGCGTATCTCGGTCGCGTTTCTTCGCCCTGGCCTCCGGAGAAGCCACCGCCCTTGCAGGACATCCATGACAAAGATAATTGGCATTGATCTGGGCACGACGAACTCCGTGGTCGCAGTCATGGAGGGTGGCGAGCCAACGGTCATTCCCAACGCGGAGGGTGCTCGACTGACACCCTCCGTCGTTGGTGTCAACCCCAAAAGCGGTGAGCGCATGGTCGGAGAGGTGGCCAAGCGTCAGGCCATCACGAACCTGCAGAACACCATCTTCTCAATCAAGCGCTTCATGGGCCGACGGTTCCGCGAGGAGGCGACCCAGGAGGAGGTCGCTCGCGTGCCCTACGAGGTTCGCGAGGCGATCAACGGTGATGTTCGCGTGGTGATGGGCGGCAAAGAGTACGCCCCGGCGGAAATCAGCGGGATGATCTTGCAGAAGTTGAAGCGTGACGCCGAAGGGTACCTGGGTCAGGAAATCACCCAAGCGGTCATCACGGTGCCGGCCTACTTCAATGATGCCCAGCGCAACGCCACGAAAGACGCCGGCCGCATCGCCGGGTTGGAGGTGCTGCGCATCATCAACGAGCCCACCGCCTCAGCGCTGGCGTACGGCCTGGGCGAAGGGCGGGAGGGGATCGTCGCGGTCTACGACCTTGGCGGCGGTACGTTCGACATCTCGATTCTGGATGTAGCTGAAGGGGTCTACGAGGTTCTCAGCACCGCAGGTGACACTCATCTGGGTGGGGACGACTTCGACCGGCGCATCATCGACTGGGCAGCGGATCGCTTCGTGTCCACGGAGGGCGTCGATCTGCGCGAGGACCCCATGGCGCTCCAGCGTCTCAAGGAGGCGGCCGAGCGCGCCAAGGTCGAGCTCTCCTCGGTCTTGCAGAGCGAGATCAATCTGCCCTTCATCACGGCGACGGCCGAAGGTCCCAAGCACCTGCAGTTGACTCTGACCCGGGCCCAACTCGAGCAGTTGACCGAGGATCTCGTCGAGCGCACGCTCGAACCGATTCGCGAGGCGCTGGCCGCGGCCCAACTCGACAAAAGCCGGATCAGCCAGATCGTGCTGGTGGGCGGCCAAACCCGTATGCCCGCCGTCCAAGAGGCTGTCCGCGACTTCTTCGGCCGCGAGCCTCACAAGGGGGTCAACCCTGACGAGGTCGTCGCCATCGGCGCCGCCATTCAGGCCGGCGTGCTCGGCGGTGAGGTCAAAGACGTCCTCCTGCTGGATGTGACGCCGCTCACGCTGAGTCTCGAGACGTTCGGTGGGGTTGCCTCGCCCTTGATCCCGCGCAACACGACTATCCCCACGCGCAAGTCGCAGGTGGTCAGCACGGTCGAGGACAACCAGACGACTGTCCGGATCCACATCGTTCAGGGCGAGCGCCCGCTCGCGGCAGACAACAAGTCGCTCGGAAAATTCGAGCTCACAGGGATCCGTCGGGCGCCCAGGGGTGTACCTCAGATCGAGGTGACCTTCGATATTGACGCCGACGGCATCCTGCACGTCACCGCCTGCGACCGCGACACCAATCAAGAGCAGGGGATCACCATCACGGCCTCGAGCGGGTTGCGCGAGGAGGAGGTGCAGGAGATGGTCCGCGCCGCGGCTTCAGCCGCGGCGGAGGACAGTGCCCGCCTGGAGATGATCACCGCTCGCAACCGCGCCGAGGCCACGCTCCACCGCGCGGGCCGCGCGATGCTCCAATTCGGCGAGCAACTCAGCGACGAGCAGCGCGACGAGCTCAACCAGCGCCAGGGTGAGCTCCGGGTGGCGCTCAACGACCCGGCGAGCAGCGTCGATCACCTGCGAGCCCTGACCAACGAGTTGGCCGAGACCATTGGCGCGCTCGGCCAGACGCAGCCCCGGGGCGCCGGGCCAGCAACAGAGGGCGCGCCGCCCGACGAGCCGGGTACGGGCCAACCGGACGCGTAACAGGTAGCAGACGCCTCCTTGGGTGCGACCTGCTGCCTGACGCGTTTACCGCTCGCGTGGTGTTCGGGGTATAATTGCGAGATTGAGTTCAGAGCTTGCAGGAAGGGAAAACCAGGACCCTGATGAGCGCACAGACCAAACGTGATTACTATGAGGTGCTTGGCGTCACGCGGAACGCGACGGCCGAAGAGATCAAGCGTGCCTATCGCCGTCTCGCCCGTCAGTATCACCCGGACGTCAATCCCAATGCCGATGCTGAGGAGCGCTTCAAGGAGATTAGCGAGGCCTATGAGGTCCTGGCCGACGAGCAGAAGCGAGCGATGTACGACCGGTTCGGCCATGCGGGCCCACAAGCCGGTTTCGGTTTCGGCCAGGGATTCGGCGATATCGGCCTGGGCGAAATCTTCGAGGAATTCTTCAACTTTGGACGCCAGCCGGGCCGCCAGCAACGGCACGGACCACGCCGGGGAAGCGACCTCAAAACGGTGATCATGATCGAGTTCGAAGAGGCGATCAAAGGGATAACGCGCGAGATCGAGATTGAACGGCTTGAGGCCTGCACGACGTGCCGTGGCGAGGGGGCTGCGCCCGGGACGACCCCGATTCGCTGCCCGCAGTGTAAGGGAGTCGGAGAGGTCCGCCAGGCCCGCCAGAGCATCTTCGGACAGGTGGTCATCAGCGACACCTGCCCGCGCTGCCGCGGCGAGGGTGAGGTCATCACGTCACCGTGTCCCAGCTGTCAGGGGCAGCGCCGTGTCCGGACGCTGCGCCATCTCGAAGTCAGCATTCCGCCAGGCGTGGACGATGGGATGCGCATTCGCCTGAGCGGCGAGGGCGAGCACGGCCTGCGCGGTGGTCCGCCCGGGAATCTGTTCGTGGAGATCCACGTCCGTCCCCACGAGTACTTCCGCCGCGATGGACAGAACATCATTCTGGACCTCGAGCTCAACATGGCCCAGGCGGCGCTCGGCGATGAGATCGAAGTCCCGACGGTCGATGGTCTCTACCCGATGGGGGTCCCGCCGGGAACACAGACCGGGCAGGTCTTCAGACTCCGTGGCAAGGGTGCGCCCCACATCCGCAATGAGGAATTGCGGGGCGACGAACTCATCAACATCTTCGTTCGGGTGCCGACAAACCTCACTCCCGAGCAGCGCGAACTGCTGCAGCAACTCGGCAAGACGCTCGGTCGCGAAGTCGTGCCCCAGCCCGCCCACCGCGGCTTCTTCGATAAGCTTCGCGACGCGTTCAAGGGCTAACAGGGAGATTGGAGAGTCGTGATTGGAGATGAACGGCCCGTCCCGGGGCCGGAGGAGGCGCTCGAAAGCCCCGATCTCTCATCTCCAGTTACCAATCTTTTCGCCGTGGATTGGTTTGAAATTGCCGTGCGGGGCGTGGACGGAGAAGGGGTCGAGGCGGTCTGGGAGGTGATGA
Organism: Ardenticatenaceae bacterium; assembly: GCA_027493995.1. Classification (GTDB taxonomy): domain Bacteria; phylum Chloroflexota; class Anaerolineae; order Ardenticatenales; family Ardenticatenaceae; genus DOUV01. Next base: position 6,133,469 of record JAOSJS010000001.1, read on the forward strand.
ACCGCCTCGGCCACGGCGGCGCCGTCATTGAAGACGTGCGTGCGACGGTGGACTCGACCGTCTACGAGCCTCAGCCGCTGGCGGTCAAAGCCTACATCGCCGCCGATGATCAGGCCGGGGCGACACTCCAGGCCCTCTGCGAGGCGCTCTGGCACCTCGGTATGCTCTACCCGATCCCCGAACCAACAATTCGCCGGCTGGCGCAGCAGGACTGGGCGGATGTCTGGAAGGCGTATTACCACCGTCAAGCGGTGGGCGAGCAGCTCGTGATCGTCCCGGCGTGGGACGAGACCGGGGCGGCCGAGGGCGAGATCGTTGTTCGGCTCGACCCAGGCATGGCCTTCGGCACGGGCACTCACCCGAGCACGCAGCTATGCCTGCGACTGCTCGAGCGCGTGCTGACACCCGGCGCGCGGGTGCTCGATGTCGGGACCGGCAGCGGGATTCTGGCGATTGCCGCCGTCCAGCTGGGCGCCGGTGCGGTCAAGGCCGTGGACACGGACCCGGTCGCCATCGCGGCTCTGGAGGAGAACGCGGCGCTGAACGAGCTATCCGGACGGATCGAGACGGCGGTGGGCTCGGTCGAGCGCTTTGCGGGACCGTTCGATCTGATTCTGATCAACATTTTGGCCGAGGTGATTGCCCAGTTACTGCCGGAAGCCGCTGCCCGGTTAGCGGCAGGCGGCACGATCATCCTCTCCGGCATCATCGACGTGCGCGCACCGATCGTTCAGGCGGCGCTCGAGGCCTGTGGTCTGGTGGTGGTGGAGCGGGAGACGATCAAAGATTGGGTCGGCCTCGCCGTCAGCTGGGGGCCTGATGCACCGCTTCTTTCTCGACCCTGAGGCGATTCAGGCTACAGTCGTCACATTCCCTCAAGAAACGGTTTTCCAGATTGGCCGTGTGCTCCGCATGCGACCTGGCGACCGCGTGATCGTCCTCGACAACAGTGGTTGGGAACGCGAGGTCGAACTGACCGAGATCGGGCGCCGCCATGCGCTCGGGACGGTTTGTGCCCGCCGGCGGGCGAAGGGCGAGGCCAGGACCAAGATCAGCCTCTATCAGGCCGTCTTGAAGGGGAAAAAGTTAGAACCGGTCTTCCAGAAGTGCACGGAGCTAGGCGTTGTTGAGTTCGTGCCGACTCTGTCGGCGCGCTGTGTGGTGGATAGCCTCGAAGACCTGAACCAGGCTAAATTCGAGCGCTGGCGCGCGATCATTCGCGAGGCGGCCGAACAGAGCCACCGGGGACGCCTGCCGGAACTGCTCCCTGCCACCCTCTTCGGCCACGCGCTCGATCAGATCCGCCGCTTCGGTGGATTCACCATTATTCCGTGGGAGGGGGAGACAAGGCGGAGCCTGCGGGAGGTGCTGCGTGGGACCGGCGCGCTTGGGCGCCCGTTCGGCATCAACCTCTTTATCGGTCCGGAGGGCGGCTTCACCGAAGAGGAGATCGAGCGGGCGCAGGCGCAGGGCGCTATCCCGGTGACGCTTGGCCCGCGCATCCTGCGCGCTGAGACCGCCGGAATCGCGGCAACCGCCGCCATCCTCTACGAGCTGGGCGACTGGGAATAGCTGCCTGTACCACCCAAAGCAAACGGGCCGCGCATGTGCGTGGCCCATTCTATTTGAGGCGGGGAGGGAGGGATTTGAACCCTCGACAGAGGTTTAAAGCCCCTGTAGTCGCTTAGCAGGCGACCGCACTAGACCAGACTATGCGACCTCCCCGTGTCCCACCGAATCAGTGGCCCTATGGTACTCAAAGAGCCGAGAAATGTCAACCGTGGCGCGATCGAGGGGTGTATGCACGAGTTGTCAGGCAGGTGGCGTCGCCGGCAGAACCTAACCCCCCGGCCCCCTTTCCCTCGCAGGGAAGGGGGAGGCGGAGGGCCGCGCGGCCGGCTGGAACGCGGCTGGCTCCCCTCCCCGACGCGGGGAGGGGCTGGGGAGGGGTCCGCCCCCGCCAACTCCTGCGTACACCCACGATCGAGAGCGTGGGATCAGGCGGACGCCATCCCGCTTGCCGGTCGCGTCATGCTGGCGTCTCACGCTCACCGAAGATGGCGGTGCCGATGCGAACGTGGGTGGCGCCCTCCTCGATGGCGACCTCAAAGTCGTTGGTCATTCCCATCGAGAGGAATGCCCACTCGTGGGCGGGGAGCTCGCGCCGGAGGCGCTCACGTAAGTGGCGGACAGCCGCAAAAAACGGGCGCGTCTCCTCGGGGTCGGCGACGAAGGGGGCCATGGTCATCAAGCCCCGGACGCGCAGGCTCGGGAGGGTGGTCAGCGCAGCGGCGGCAGCGACGAGGGTGTCTCTCTCGGCCGGTGTGGTCGCCTGGAAGCCGTACTTGCTCGCCTCCCCCGTGACGTTGACCTCGAGGAGGATGTCGACCAGGACGTTCACCGCTCGAGCGCGCTTCTCCAGCTCCTCAGCCAGCCGCAGGCTATCGACCGAGTGAACCAGGTGGAAGTTGCCGACGACATCGCGAGCCTTGCGACGCTGGATATGGCCGATCATATGCCAGCGCAGGTCGGGCGGCAGCACAGCCTGCTTGCGGAGGGCCTCCTCCACCCGGTTCTCGCCGATATCACGGAGGCCCAACTCGTAGGCGGCGGCGACGACCTCCGGGGGATGGGTCTTGGTGACGGCAACGAGGGTAATCTCGGCCGGCTTTCGCCCGGAGCGGATCGCGGCCGCGGCGATACGTTCGCGGACGCGCTCGAGGTTGGTGTGCACGAGGAAGGGGTCCATATCGATTGATATTGTAACCGGTGAGGCGTCGGCGCTCAAGGGAGAGCGTAGAGACTGGCGCGCTCGAGCGCCCTATTTGGTTGGGGAACTGGCGCCTGAAAACACGCGGTCAATCTCCTCTCTCAAATGTCCTACGCCAGCATCGCGAGCAGGGCGAAGCGCCCGGTGACGGGTTTCTCCTTGCGGTAGGAGAAGAACTCATCGGTGCGGCAGCCGGTGCAGAGGTTGGCCTGTTCGATGTTGGATGCCGGGATGCCTGTCCGGAGCAGTAAGTCGGTGTTGGCGGCGGTCAAATCGAAGTGCGGACGGTGGCTGTTCGGTTGAAACCAGTGCCGGCTGCCCGGCCAGCTGGCCCGCGCGACGACATCGGGTCCGACCTCATAGCAGCAGGCGCCGATGGCCGGGCCGAGGGCGGCTCGCAAGGTCTGGGGCCGGCTGCCGAAGTTGGCCTGCAGGGCAGCGACGAGGCTGAGGGCGATGCCCGCCAGCGTCCCGCGCCAGCCAGCGTGGCCCAACGCCAGCGCATGGTGTATCGGATCGTAGATGAGGATCGGCTGGCAGTCGCCGAAGGTCATGGTGAGCGGGAGTCCGGGCGTGGCTGTCACCAGGCCATCGGCAGGGGGCACGCGCTGGCCGGCGTGCCGCCGATCCACGGCGCGCGTCCGACTGCCGTGCACCATCCAGGGCCGGACCCCCTGGGTCGGGTCGCCGCCAATCACGGTGTACGCGCGGCGGATGTTCTCACGCACGGCAGCCTCGTCATCACCCACGACGAAGCTCAGGTTGAGGCTCTGGTACGGTCCCTCACTGACCCCGCCGTGCCGGGTGAGCACAGCGTGGGGGAGGGGGATCGCAGCCAGGCTTTCGAAGACGTAGAAGGGGGTCGTATCCGTCGTTCGTCGTTCCATAGGCTTCTCGTTGAATGTGGCCGCCCGAGTGTAGCACGGCGCCGGTCGCATTCAAAGTGAGACCGAAGCTTCCCACGCCTCAGCGGCTCAAAAGTGTGGGTCCGTGGCAGCTGGACGGTTGAGCCAGCGTGGAGCGGGTTGGGGGGAATAGACATGAGAACGACAGGTGCTTATAATGGCCTCCTCAGCCTCCGGTCTTCCACGCTCCGCCGAAGGAGTTCTTTCATGCCTCGAGACCGCGTCACGTGGCTGGCGACGACGCTTCTCCTCGTCGGCCTGGCCGGGTGCCGCAACGAGCCCCGAAACCCGACCCTGCTGACGCCCGTTGCGACGGCCATTCCCACGGCTCCAGCAACAAGCACGGTTCCCCCCTCGCCAACGCCGGTCCCGAGCCCCACGCCCAGGGTGGTGATTCACGTGGTCCAGCAGGGCGAGACCTTGCTGGCCATCGCCGAGCAGTACGGCGTCACCGTTCCAGAGATCGTAGAGCTCAACGGGCTCACGAATCCTGACGCCCTGCAGATCGGTCAAGAGCTCAAAATCCCGCAACCCTAGCGCCAACGACGGCGCCCCGCCGGGATCGGGACCATGACGGGGCGCGCGGAGCGAGCTGCGTGGGAGCTGGCGCATCGCTCAAGTTGCCAGACTTCCGAAGTCTCGGAAGAGTTCGGAAGTTTCCGATTACGCGCCGCCGGCGACGACTTGAGCGGTGGTCTAGCTGTTTTTCAATTCGTTTACAGCCTCTGTCAGGGCCGGCACGACGTTAAAGAGATCGCCTACAATGCCATAATCGGCCAGCTTGAAGATCGGAGCCTCGGGGTCCTTATTGATGGCGACAATGTACTTTGAGGTGCGCATACCCGCCAGGTGCTGAATCGCGCCGCTGATACCGACGGCAATGTAGAGCTGGGGCGAGACGGTTTTGCCAGTCTGCCCGACCTGGTCGGAGTGCGGGCGCCAGCCGGCGTCAACGGAGGCGCGCGAGGCACCCACCGCCGCGCCCAGGGCGTCGGCCAACTCCTCGATGATGTCGTAGTTCTCGGGACCGCCCATCCCGCGACCGCCGCTGACGATGATCGTCGCTTCGGTCAGCTCAGGACGCTCGCCCCCCTTGGCTTGAAATTCGACGACTTGGGCGCGGGGCTCTTCCAGGTCCACGTCGACTTCTTCGACCTCAGCCTCGCCGTTGCCGGTCGCCTCGGCCGCCGGCCAGGTGTTGGGGCGGATCGTAGCGAGCGCCGGCTCGGTGTTGAGCCTGACGGTGGCAACGACCTTTCCGGCGTACATCGGGCGGGTGATCAGGATCTCGTCATCTTCGACCCGCAGACCGGTGATGTCGCTCGCGAGGGCTACTTCCAGCTTGGCGCCGAGCCGCGGGGCGAGGTCGCGCCCCTGGGCTGTGGCGCCAAGCAGTACCAGTGCCGGCGCCTCGTCCTCAATCAGTTCCTTCAGGGCCTCGGCGTAGGCTTCGGCGGCGTACCGGTCGAGGCCCTCGTCGTCCAGCACGTACACCGTCTCCGCGCCGCGTGCACCGAGGTCAGCGGCCAGGGCGTCGCTGTCGAGACCAGAGCCAAGCACCGCCACCCGCACCTCGCCATCCAGTGCCTCCGCAACGGCCGCAGCGGCGGTCATCGCTTCATAGGTGATCTTCTTCACTTCGCCGTCGCGGCTCTCGGCGACAACCAGAACATTCTCAGCCATGTCGATCTCCTCTCCACCCTAAATCACTTTCGCTTCCTCACGCAGCAGGCGAACGAGCTCACGGGCCGCCTCCTCAGGCGTCCCTGAGATGATGCGACCGGTCTGGCGTTCCGGCGGTAGCTCGACCTCGACGATCTCGATCCCAGGTTCCAGTTCGTCAGAGTCCAGATCGAGGTCGCTGGCGCTCCACTCGGTCAGCGGCTTCTTTTTGGCGCCCATGATGCCTTTGAGCGTGGGGTAGCGCGGCTCATGCTCGCCTTTCTGCTGGGTGAAGACGGCTGGAAGCTGGGTCTTGACCACTTCGACCCCACCCTCTACCTCACGCAGGACGGTGGCCTCTCGGTCGCCGACCTCCTTGACGCCCACCACCATCGAGACGTGCGGGAGGTCGAGCAGTTCGGCCAGGTAGATACCGGTTTGGCCGTAGTCCTCGTCCACGCCCTTCCAGCCGGTCCAGATCAGGTCGAACTCCCCGATCTTCTCGATCGCCTCCGCCAGGACGCGCGCGCGGCCGAGCGGATCAAGGTTCTCGAACGCGGGGTCGTTGAGGTGGTAGGCCGCATCTATGCCCATCGCCAGGGCCTTGCGGATCGTCTCCTGCGCCTCGCTCGGGCCGATCGTGACGATGGTGACGGTGCCTTCGCCCTGCTGCTCGTTGAGGCGCAGGGCTTCCTCAATCGCATACTCGTCATAAGGGTTGATCACCCAGGTTTTCAGACTGCTGGCATCGACCCGGCCGTCCCGTACTCCGACTTTGGTCGCCGTATCGGGCACCCGTTTCATGGGGATGATGATCTTCATAGTTCCTCCAGAACGTGATACGTGAAACGTGAGACATCAAAAGCAGCTCTCTTTTGTCGCGCTTCGTTCTCGAATCCTCACGTTTCACCTTTCAAATTCACTCATACGGAATAGGGTGTGTGGCGTATGCGAGCGCGTCGCGCTCGCATACGCCACACCACTATGCGCATTCAAATTTCAGACAACTGCCTCACCCTTCAACAACGCACGACTAATGACGATGCGCTGAATCTGATTGGTCCCCTCGTAGATCTGCATCAGCTTGGCATCGCGCATGTACTTCTCGACGGGATATTCCCTGGAATAGCCGTATCCACCGAAGATTTGGACCGCGTCGGTCGTCACCTGCATGGCCATGTCGGTTGCGTAGCATTTGGCGATGCTCGAGTCGTAGCGGCTGGGCTGATTGTGGTCTACCAACCAAGCCGACTTCCAGACCTGGTTCCGCGCGGTTTCAATCTTGATCGCCATATCGGCCAGCATGAACTGGATCCCCTGGAACTCGCTGATCGGCCGGCCGAATTGATGGCGCTGCTGGCTATAGGTCAGGGCCGCCTGGAGCGCGGCCCTGGCGATGCCGACGGCCAGGGCCGCGACGCCCGGCCGGCTCTTGTCGAGCGTACGCATCGCAATCATCCACCCGTCGCCTTCTTGCCCGAGCCGGTTGGCGGCGGGCACATGGACATTGTCGAAGATGACTTCGCGCGTCGTGCTGGCCCGCTGCCCCATCTTGTCTTCCTTCTTGCCGAATTTGAGGCCGGGGGTGTCGGCGGGCACGATGAAGACCGAGATGCCTTCGTGGCGAAGCGCGGGGTCACGCGTGGCGAAGACGACGTAGAGCGCGGACTCGCCGCCGTTGGTAATCCAGTGCTTGGTGCCGTTGATGACGAACGCGTCGCCCTCACGATGATAGCGGGTGCGAATACTGGCGACATCGCTCCCGGCATTGGGTTCGGTCAGGCAGAAGGAGGCGAGTTTCGGCGCGGCGCAGACCGGCGCGACGAACGCTTCAAGCTGGGCCGGTGTGCCGGCGAGGACGATCGGGGTGAGCGCCAGGGAGTTGGAAAGGAGCGTTGTCGTGACACCCGCGCAACCGGTGCCAAGCTCTTCAGCCACCAGGCAATCTTCGAAGGCGCCCAGGTCGCCCCCGCCGTACGCCTCGGGGACGGTCAGGTTCATCAGACCGAGCGCGTGGGCCTTTTCAATGAGTGCCTGCGGGTGGCGTGAGTTGCGGTCGAGTTCGGCCGCCACCGGGGCGATCTCGTTCAGGGCGAACTCGCGAGCCAGCTCCCGCAGAGCTTGCTGCTCTTCGGCGAGCGCGAAACTGAGCATCCGTCCTCCTTCAACTGCCGGCGGGCGCGGGGAGGTGGCTTGAGCGAGCCTGGCGGGGAATCAGCGCGGCTCGCGGATCGAGGGGATTCTAACCGGGTTGGGAAATAGTGTCAAAGTGCACCAAACAAGCGTTTGGTGTTGAGAGGAAACGGGCCGGGGGCGACTCCTTTGGCGCCCCGCGCTTCAGATAGCAGCGGACGAAGGGGGAACTGTTCGCGCCGCTCTTCTCGCCGGCCATGGCCGCCTCCCTCGCGGGGGAGAGGCAGAGGCCGGAGTGAAGGCGATCGCAACCAGCCGGGCAGGGAGAGTGTGAGGTCGGTGATGCGTCGAGTGACTGAGGGATTGAGCTCGGCGCGATGAGCCTCGGGAACACACTGGACCGGCATCGCCGGGCCGGCCCGATCAGCCGGGAGTCAACTCGCCGTGAAGATCAACCCCGAGACCACCTGTCTCGCTGCTCCAGTTCGAGGGTGGTCGAATCTTCTGCATCTGAGAGCTGGTTGCACCCATCGAGCGACCGAAGTGATGGCGCCCGGCATCGCGGCGGTGGATGCGCAGATCCCACGCAGGGGGCTTTGGCAGATGATGACCCTTCTCCACCGCCGTCTCGAGTCCCGGTTCGGCGCCCACGCCCGGTGGGATGGCTTCTTCGGCCAAAGTTCCCTTCGCCCCCAGGATCGCCTGCGTGCCCTCCTGAGCGAAGCGCTCGATGTTGGGGATCTGGCCGGTCTTGAGTGCCTGGTGGAAGCGCGTTAGCATATCGACTACAACAGCCTGAATTGTTCCCTGATCATCCATTACGCGAGCCTCCTTGTGACATCTATCACGGGTAGCACTCACATTTTACAGCAAACAGGGTCTCGTCACAACCCTCCAAGATGGTAGTTCGTCTGTCCTACCCGTCTGGGCCTATAATGAGGCGCGGCCGGCGGAATTCCGCCGGCCGCAGGTGAGGTGGGTCGCTGGTTAACACTCACTATACGCGCACGAGTAGCACTTGCGACAGCCCTCCTCGTTGACGAGGCTGGCGTGGCCGCACTCGGGGCAGAGGTCGGCGTTGAGGGTGCCGCTCAGCAGGTCGAGTTGGCGCGCCTGGACTTCGGCCGGCTCGGGGGTGGCCTCCGCGGTTTTCTGGTGGAACTGCAGGTCCTCCAGGAGGACCTGGGCGATCGCATCGGGCAGGCTGAGAATGCGGTGGGCGCCGAAGCCCAGGTGGCGCCCACCACCGATGCCCGCCAACTGCTCGACCACCTCCTCGAGTCGCTCGGTCGGCGAGAGGGTGCTGGGCAGCCGCAGCACCAGGCTGATCAGCCGGCCGATGGCCTCGGAGACGGCGGCCGTGTCGGAGCCGGCCTTGCCGACGCTGGCAAAGACCTCGAAGGGCTCGTTGCTGCCGTTGCGGTTGACGGTAATGTAGGCCTTGCCCAGCGGGGTGCGGGTGAAGTAGGTGGCACCGGTCATCCGGCGCGGGCGGGGCTTTTTGCCCTCGTGATACTCGGGCCGAGCGGGCGCAGTCGCCGGCCTGGGCGCCGGTGCCTCCGCGGGCGCGCCCTCTTGTTTGGCCTGCGCGGTCCCCTTCGTCTCCAGCACGACCGTCTCGCGGGTGCCGGTGACGTAGACGGTGATCCCCTTGCAGCCCAGCTTCCAGGCCAGCTTGTAGGCGGTGGCGACGTCCTCCGCCGTGGCGGTGTTGGGGAAATTGACCGTGTTGTGGTTGCACAGACCATTGGCGATGAAGGAGTGGCTGCCCGGGACGCTGATGTCGAAGACCTCAGCGAAGCCGGCGGCGATTCCCTTCACCGTGACGTAGATCATTCCTTCACGGTCGGACGCGAAGAAGGCCTGGGCGTAGGGCTGGGTGGCATCGTTGAAGTGCTGATGGAGGCGCTGTGCCAGTCCGCGCTCCAGACGATGGCCCTGCAGAAGGTTCACGCGCGCCCGCTGATATTCGGGTGTCTGGTCGCCGTAGAGACTGCGCAAGGAGCGCTTCGATTCCTGGTGCATCGCTCGCAAGGTCTGGGTGACGCTCTTGGGCAGCAATGTACCATAGTTGAAGAGCCGCTGTACCCGCCCGTCGTGGCGGGCCTGAATGCGCTCCGACTTCCACACCTCATCGAACTCCACGAAAGAGGCAAGTTGCTCGATCGCCTGGCCGCTCACGGTCAGGCTCCAGGCGTACTCACTCCTGCGGTGCATCGGGGCAAAGACCCCGAAGTTGAGCAAGAGGGTCTGCAACTGGCGAATCAGTGTCCGGCTCGCCAGTGTGATCCCGAACATGCGCCCGTCCAGGGTCATAAAGGCATCCAGGAACAGGCCACGGAGGAACGCTGCGATCTCGTGGCGCGCGGCGCGTAGGATGCAGTCGGGGATCACTTTGTGCCGCGCACCGGCTTCCATCCCTAACTCCGCCCGGAGCCAATGGCGGAGTGGGCGGGAGTTGATCTGCAGTGTGAAGACGCTCTCCCGCCGCCGGTCCCGGGAGATGTGGCTCTCCAGCCCGAAGAGTTGCTGGAAGAGGCTCCCTAACCGCTCCAATCGAGTGCGGTCCCCGTTGCAGATTTGCACTCCATTGCGGCCGATACTGCCTTCAGACGTGATCGCGCCGAGCACATAGGCAAGTTCAGGGCTCATGCTCTCGGGGAAGCGCATTTCCTTGACATTGGTGCGCCACTCACCACGGTACGCGGGGAGAGGCTGGCCTGCCGGGCCGAAGACTTGCTGCCCGGCGTAGAGGACGACCGTATCGCCGATCTTGAGTTCGTCGAGAGCGGCGAAACGGATGTGGCCGTCTGGGCCAAGGATGTGGATGCGGTGATTAGGCGTCCCCTCGATCTCGTAGCCATACTCGAGGCGCACGCGGCGGGTCTCACGCATCCCGCCGTAGTAGAAGAAGTCACTACCTTCGGGGCCGTGCGGTGAGACGATGGTCAGATCGTGGGCGGCGAACTGGTCGGGCAGGTGCATCTCCGAGAGGCTGGCGATGGGAACCAGGCCTTGGGTTGTAAGCACCAGGGTGTCACCGGCGACACACTTGCTTAGACTGTTGTCGACGAAAGCCTGGATGGCGGCCTGCATGCGCACGTGTTCTTCAGGCGTGATGTCGCCGGCGACGACGAAGGTGTGGCGGATGTCCTCGGGCAGCTCGGTCAACTCCTGGCACGAGCCGGTGAGCGAGACCTTCTCGCTGATCTGCTGGCGGGTGGCTTCGTCCAGGCCGGCCTCGATCAGGGCCCTCTCGAAGAGTGGGCTGGTGTAGGTCAGTTGGAGGCGATTGTCGCCGTCCTGGACCCAGCGCAGGTAGGCCAGGGCGAAGACGGGCTCGCAGCCGTAGCCCTCCACCCCGGCGACCGTAGAGATCGTCCCGGTCGGCGCGACGGTGGTCTGGGCGGCGTTGCGGATGCCATGCCGCTTGATGCCGGCCACGATGGCGGGCCAGTCCAGCGGCGGGCGCCCCCAGTCGTGCTCGTAGGCGAAGAGCAGCACCGGCGGGCGCCACTTGAGGTTCTCGGGGTCGTAGATCGAGCCGTTGATCGCCGGGAAGGGGCCGCGCTCCCGGGCCAACTCAATGGAGTGCTGCAAGCAATGGTAGCGGACGAATTCCATCAGTTGCGCCGCCAACTCCTGGCCCTCCACCGAGCCGTAGCGGACGCCCAGCTTGAACATCACATCGCCCAACCCCATGATCCCCAGCCCAATGCGGCGGGCGCGGTCGGCGGCCTCCTTGAGCTCAGGGACCGCCGGCACGTAGGCGTTGGCGCTGACGACGTTGTCCAGGAAGTGGGTGCTGGTGCGCACCGTCTCGGCCAGGGCCTCCCAATCGATCACACCGTCATCGGAGACGTGGCGTGACAGGTTGACCGAGCCCAGGCAGCAGTTTTCGTATGGCCCGAGCCACTGCTCGCCGCACCCCCGCGAGACGTACCCTTCGGTAATCCAGGTATCGCTCCGCGGCTCGTACAAATCATACACCGTCTCGACGCCCGCCGGTTCGATCTTGATGACTCGGGCTGCCCAATTCCCCCCCGTGAAGTTAGACCTGAGCGCGGCCTTTTCTAATTTCATTTGTTTATCAGGATGGCTGAGGTGGATTTGCTCAAAGAAGCGACCCAGGCTGGCCCCGGACATGACGACGTCGTACTTTGGACGGTCGTGGCGGATGACACGCCCGTTGAGGTCGTGCCGCTTGCGCTGGCTCTTTGCAATCCGCGCGTGCACCCCGAACATGAGCAGGATTCGACGCACCTGCTGAGCGAGTTCTCGGCTGGACGTGTGGAAGCGCAGGAGCGGATGGTTGCTATACAAGTCCACATTGCCATCGGTCGAGAACAGGCCGTCCAGGAGCCCTGTAAGGAAATCACGGTTGCTGTTGATGTAGGACTCGGGGAGTCGCTTTTCGGGTCCACGCGCGGCCTCAGGCGGCAATGATTTCACCCAGTCGGCGACGACTCTCCCCGGCTTGGGGTCCATCATCATCGAGCGGCTGCCCTCGCTGACGTAGGTGTACATCTTCTCCACACCTACTTTGGCAAAGGCCCGGTGCAATACGTCGTTCCATTCATCGTCATCGGCGTGAGTACTCACCCGAACGACGTTTTTCGACAGAGCATGAGGCGTGTAACAGCCATCACCGACCAGGACACCGACGAGGAAGCCGTACTCGCGGTCAGATAGATCGGCTGAAGTCGGTGGCACCGGATTGTTGGGCAATGTGGACCGGTAGACACGAACCCAGTCGCCTGGTTTCAACTCATCCAGGCGACGTGGTTCAAAGAACTTGCGGCGCGAGTCCCGAACGTGGAACTGATGCGCGGCAGTCGCTCGCACTGTGGCGCCATCAGAGAGGTAGACGCGGTACACCGGCATATTGTGATTGACTTCGATGGTGGAGACTCGACCGGTGCCGAGCACCGTGCAGATTTCGTCACCCTCCCGAATGCTGTCCACCCGGCGCCAGCCTCGGGGGGTGGCAACTAGAGTATCGCCGGTGATGCACGGATTGGTCGCCTCCAGCTCGTACAAGTGTGGCACCGGGTTCGAGCGGTTGGCGGCGTCGAGGAAGAGGACGCCGGGCTCGCCGTTGCGGTGGGCGTGTTGGACGATCTCGTTGAACAGCTCGCGCGCGTCCACCGTCTCGTGGACCTTGCCGCCAAAGCGCAGATCGAAGGTCGTCCCCTTCTCGACAGCCTGCATGAATTCGTCGGTGACACCCACGCTGATGTTGAAGTTGGCGATCTCGCCTTCCTCGGCCTTGCAACGGATGAACTCACGGATGTCGGGGTGATCGATCCGGAGCACGGCCATGTTGGCCCCACGCCGAGTTCCGCCCTGGCTCACCTCGCCGAAAGCTTTGTCGTAAACGCGAAGGAACCCAACGGGACCTGTGGCCACTCCCATACTGGTCCTCACCACTGCGCCCCTTGGGCGCAAGCGGCTGAACGAGAATCCATTCCCCCCGCCCGTCTGTTGGATCAGCACTGCATCGCGCAGGGTATCGAAGATGCCGCTCTTCACCTTCCCCATATCGTCTTCGATCTTGAGCACGAAACATGCGGCCAGCTGGCCCAACGGCGTGCCGGCGCCGGTGAACGTGGGGCTGTTGGGCATGAACTTGAGGTTGGTCAGCAGGTCGTAGAAGCGCCGCGCAGTGGCGTAGGTGTCGGCGTCGACCTCGGCGTCGGGCTGGGCGACGTGCCAGGCAACGCGCCAGAACATCTCCGGGATGGTCTCGGCGGGCTTGCCGTCCGGACCCTTGCGGAGATAACGTTTCTTCAGAACAGTTCGGGCGTTCTCGGTCAGAGGAACCTCCCGTGCAGCGAGATCGGACGGGATGGGAGGGATTCCTCGGCCGTTCCTGGCGTCGAGGGGTGATGGAGTGGTGAGAATAGATTGTGAGTCAGACATGAGGGCGATTCCTCCTCAGGGATAAGGTCGTATCCTCGGAATCGTGTCCGAGGACAGATCCCGGTCATGTTGGTTGACGATTCGCAGCTCTTGGAGAGTCAAATCCTTTGCGACCGCAACGGGAGCCACGAACTCCGTGTCGTCGAACTGACTGCATCCGTACAGTCGACGGCCTTGATTTCAAAGTGCTTTCACGAACAGCACCCGGTCCTCACCCTGTCCATCGTAATTGCGGTGGACAGAGATGCCATCGACCTCGCCATTCCCGGAGACGATCCCGAACCCCATGTGGGTGTGGAAGGCGATCGAGGACTTGTTCACCGGCGAGGTCACGCAGCGGACCAGATGGCGTCCGTGGCGGCGGGCGACTTCAAAAAAGCGCTCGTAGAGCAGCCGTCCCACCCCTGCCTGACGGTACTCGGGGTTCACGCCGACGAAGTGAATATAGGCCTCCTCCGGGTCGGTTTGCGAGAGGAAGCCGCTCAAAAATCCGACCAGCTCGCGATCTTCTTCGGCTACCAAAGTGGTCTCCCGAAAGTGGATGAAGAAGAGTTTGGGAAGCATGGCGCTCATGTGGCGACCGCCCCACCAGTCGTCTACGACCGCGATCACCGGGGCGTAATCGGTTGGCTCCGCAGTGCGAATGATCATCCGTTCTGGCCCTCTCCCCGGTTGCCGGATGAGCCGCGGCGGGCTGGCCAGTGAGAGGAACCCGCGCTCCTCTGAGCCAGGCGAGATTGTTGCTGCCGGTTCTCCGGGCGTCTCAAATGGGCCCTTGTTTCAAGAGCCCGATCGTGTGTACCACCCAATCGCTCTCACATTTATTGTACTGCCGGAGTTCCCGTCGACAGGAATTGGGAGCGAAGATCCCCGTACGGGGAGCGATCCTGTGGACCTGGCTCCTTCAATCGGTCCCCCTCTTCCGCGCTTCGCTCGTTCTCCGCGGGCAACTTCAGGGCACGGCCTCGTCTGCGAGACCCTCTTGGTGCCCTGAAGTTGACGCGGCTTCGTTGCTATGTCGACGACGGGGCTTGACGATTATGTCATTGTTGGGTGGAAGGTGGCGCCAATCCACACTTCAACGAGTATGTCGCGGGCGGCGCCACGGCCGAACGAACAACAGGGACACAAAAATAGCGACTGGGCTCGACGTGGGCATGGAAGCACGGCAGTGCCGATTGGGGAACGACGTGGTTTGAACGCCCGACGTCGCGGGGCGGCTAGAGCGCCGGTCAAGCAATCCCATGGGGGTGGGAGAGAAGACGTCCGAAGTCTTGCACGCAGCCCGTCCCCGCCGCGATTACTGCCGTCGGAGCGCGCGTTGGGCACGCACGATCCCCACCAGACTTCGGACGTCTGACGCCTTGACCGGCGCGCTAGAGCCCGAGGGCCAGCTGGCGGCGCTCGATGGCCTCGCGCTCTCTTTGCTGTTTGAGCTTTTGGATCTCCTCGGCCAGACTCTCGAGATCGGCGAAGCGACGGTAGACGCTGGCGAAGCGCACGTAGGCGACGTCGTCCAGTTCGGCCAACTGCTCCATCACCTTTTCGCCGATGAGCTTGCTGGGGACCTCACTCTGGCCCAGGCTGTACAGTTCCGCCTCGATCTCCGAGACGATCTGATCGAGTTGCTCGATCGAGACGGGCCGCTTGGCACAAGCTTTCTTGAGGCCCAAGAACAGCTTGTCCTGATCGAACTCCTCCCGGCGGCCATCGTTCTTGACCACCATCAGGCTGGTGCGAGCGATCCGCTCGTAGGTGGTGAAGCGTTGGCCGCAACTCTGGCACTCCCGGCGGCGGCGAATTCCCTCGCCGACCGCGCGCGTATCAATCACTCGGCTTTCGCCGATGGGGCAAAAGGGGCACTTCATCGAGGTATCCTCCGGCACAACCGTCGAAGGGGAATAGCGGAGCCGCGCTCCCTGGCCCTACAGTCGCCGAGATATGTCCGCTTCTGCGGGTCAGGGAACGTGTATGGGTAGCGTGGCCCGGGGATCTGTTCCCCCGGCAAGCCAGCGCGTAGGCCATCGCAACGACCTGGTGTTCGGAATTTCGAGGGAGGTGCGAGCGCGTGGTCGACTCCCTCTATATCTTGTGGTTTCATTCTACGATGCCACTAGATGTGGCATCGCGGCGGCCAACAGTCTAGCATAGAGAGCGCGGGTTGGCAAGGGAAATTTCCTTAAAATAGTAGCGTGTTGCCGATTTGTCATCTGAGCAATCACGATTTCGCCCTCGGACGGAAAGGGAAGGGGGATAAGAAATGAGTAGGATTGACTGCTCATACCACACTCTGATGGGAGGGGCAATAACACTTTTGGGGGAGTTTACGAGGATTTGAGGATAACGACAACAAGCCGGGCCGCAACGAGGCGAGCGCCCAGGTGGTATCGACGAGCGCTCGCTGCTCCTGGCGATGCAAGAGGAGCGTAGCTCAAAGCGCGATGGCCCGCGATGAGGAACGGGGACGGGATCTCAGCCCGCTCACGGCGGGCGGCTGCGTGGACTGCCCGGGGTGGGGACCCCCGAGAAGCGCGCTCCGGCTATTACAGTGAGCGCGGCCGGGCAGGCCGACAGCCGCGCTCACAGTGAACGCCGGGGGCTAGCGACGACGAAGGAATGCCGGGATATCCAGGTCGTCGCGGTCTACTCGGCGAACGGGGAACTCCCGAACCTTGTGATGGGGATTTGCCCCATTCCCGGCACCCGTCGCAGGTCGCTGAATCGTTCCATCGCGTGCGGGAAAACTTGTGGAGACGGGATTGCTCTGGCCAACTGCCCGAGGTAACGCAACCCGCTTGGCTTCATTGACAAAGCCGGTCGCAACGACGGTGATGCGGACTTCGTCATCGAGGTTTGGGTCGATCACGGCGCCGAAGATGATGTTGGCGTTGGGATCGGTCATGCCACGGATCATCTCAGCCGCCTCGTTGACCTCAAAGAGGCTGAGGTCGGGGCCACCGGTGATGTTGAAGAGCACCCCCCGAGCGCCGTCGATGGTGATATCGAGCAGCGGGCTGGAGATGGCCTGTCCCGCGGCCTCAGCGGCGCGGTTCTCCCCGTGACCTAATCCGACCGCCATCAGCGCCGCGCCGCCCTCGGCCATAATCGAGCGGACGTCGGCGAAGTCCAGGTTGATCAGGCCTGGCACAGTGATGAGCTCAGAGATACCCTGGATGCCCTGACGCAGCACATCGTCGGCCACGCGGAAGGCAGCCTGCATTGAGACCTTCTTGTCGACGATTTGGAGCAGGCGGTCGTTGGGGATGACGATCAAGGTATCCACCTCACCCTGGAGGGCCTCGATCCCCTGCCGTGCATTGTCGCTGCGCCTGGCACCCTCGAAGGCGAAGGGGCGCGTGACGACCCCAACAGTCAGGGCGCCGGCCTCTTTGGCCACACGGGCCACGACGGAAGCCGCGCCCGTGCCGGTGCCGCCGCCCATTCCAGCGGTGACGAAGACCATGTCGGCGCCACGCAGGGCCTCGAAGAGTTCGTCGCTGCTCTCCTCGGCGGCCTTGTGGCCGATCTCGGGATTACCCCCGGCTCCCAGGCCGCGGGTCAACTTGTCGCCGATGCGGATGCGGTGCGGGGCCTGGCTGAGCAGAAGCGCCTGGGCATCAGTGTTGACGCAGATGAACTCGACACCGCGAATGCCCTCCTCGATCATGCGGTTGACGGCATTGGAGCCACCGCCGCCGACGCCCACGACCTTGATCTGTGCGAAGTTTTCAGCATCCAGCGAGTGTTGATGCGGTGCGGTCTCACGACGATCGTTATACACGGTAGATGCCTCCTCTAGGGTCGCGGGCTGACCTCCAGCGGAGCCCGCAATGCGAATACAAATGATGTTTCAATCGGGAAGCAGGGGCCCGAGCAAGGCGCGCAGCCGTTCGAGCCAGGATGCCGACATGGGTGCGGTACTGTCGCGGGCGCGCTGCGAGACAGCGCCGCGAGTGCGGCGGCGGAGTTTCGCGCGATCGTGGCGCAGGCCCCAGTGCAGGAGGCCGACGGAGGTGGCGTAGGCGGGCGTGCCGAGGACGTCCACCAAGCCAGCCAGGTTTTGGGGCGCGGCCACCCGTACCGGCAGGCCGAAATAGGCGCGGGCGGTCTCGCGCAGGCCGACCAGTTGGGCCGAGCCCCCGCAGAAGACGATGCCGGCGGGCAGCAGGCCATCGTAGCCGGAGCGCTTCATCTCTCGCAGGATCAGGTCGAAGATATCGAGAACCCGGTGGCTGAGGATCTCGGCGATATCGTGGCGGGTCAGGCCACGGAGCGGGCTGTCGCCAAAGCTGCTGACCTCGATCGGTGAGTCGTCGGTGACATCGTCGGGGCTGGCGTGGCCGTAGCGAATCTTGAGGTCCTCGGCCACTGCCAGGGGACATTGCAGGCCGACCGCCAGGTCGTGACTGAAGTGGTAGCCGCCCACCGGCAGGCTGATGGTGTGCCAGATCGACCCCTCCAAGAAGATTGAGATATCGGTGGTGCCGCCGCCGATATCGGCCAGGACAACCCCCAGTTCGGTTTCATCCTCCTTCAACACGGCCTCGCCCGAGGCCAGGGGCTCCAGCACGAAGCCGTCCACCTGGACCCCGGCCTGGTTGACACACTTTTCCGTCGTCTGCAGCGCCGTGGCTGCGGCGGTCACGATGTGGGCCTCAACCTCGAGGCGGTAGCCGTGCAGGCCCACCGGGTCGCGGACGCCGTTCTCATTGTCGAGCCAGTATCCGCGGGGGACGACGTGGATCACTTCCTGCGAGTGCGGGATCGCAATGGTACGGGCCGACTCAAGCGCCCGGGTAACGTCCTCGGCCTCGACGAGGTGGTCGCTGCGCGAGATCGAAACTGTGCCCCGACTGTTGAGAGCCGCGATATGGGCGCCGGCGACGCCCACGTAGCAGTTCGTGATTTCGCGGCCGGAGGTGCGTTCGGCCTTATCCACGGCCGCCTCGATGACGCCAGCGGCCTCATCGAGATTGACGATCGCCCCCTTCTTGATGCCGCGCGAGGGCACGATGCCCACGCCGGCGATCCGCAGGCGGCCGTCCCGCCGTTCCTCGTCGGTCTCGCCGACCAGGCAGGCGATCTTCGAAGTTCCAACATCAAGTCCAACAATTGTTGCCATCGGTTGCCATTCCTCGGTCAGTGGTAGGGGCGGTCAGATGCGTTTGCCGCGCCCTTCCGGTTGCGCCCCACCTCACGGCTCTTCGCGGTAGTACGGCTGCTCGGGCGCACTCAAATCCAAGACGGCGACCTTCCGGAAGGGCGCTACCTGCTCCGAGAAGGCTCGAAACGCGGCGACCTTGATCGCCAGGCGCGAATGATCGCCGAAGTTGACGCGCCAGCGGCCATCGGTGATGAAGCTGACCCCGGCACCCGGCTCCCAGTCGAAGGCGCGGCGGTCTGGGATAAGTTCAGCCAGCTTCAGCGCGGTGAGCACCGCTTCCGGATCGACCGACTTACCGGGAGTGATGGGAGACCCGCGCAGGTCGCGGATGACTACGGCCTGGCTGGCATCCCCGCGCAGTGGGAAGAGCACGCCGGCGCGGTCCACGAAGAGGCTCTGGTCGCCCGACTGCCAGACGGCCGCCGGTTCGCGCTCGACAACACGAATCTGCACGTGGTTGGGAAACTGCGTCGTGACCACGGCCTGTTGAATGACCGGATTCTGCTCGAGGATGTGGGCGATGGCGGGCGGGTTCACCCAGAAGATGCTCAATCCTTCGAGTTGGGCGCTGCTATAGACCTCCTCGGGGGTTGTCAGGGCCGTCCCGGTGATCTCGGCGCCGTAGATGTAGAAATCCTCGGTACCGAAGAACCAGTACCCCAGCCCGGCGAGTACCACGAGCAGGGCCAGCGCCGCAAGATGGCTGCGGCTCCAGCGCAGTACCGCCGCGAGCACGGCCGCCGTCAAGCGCGACTGGCGCGGTGCTGTCAGTTCGGGCAGCGTGGCCCGGTAGGCTTCCAGGCGCTGCGAGCGACGCCGGGGCCGTCGGCGCATAAAGGCGCTCCGGGTCATTCTTAGACCTGCCAGCGGTCGCCGGGGACCGCGCCAAGTGCCTGGCTGGGGCCGAAGAAGACACTCCCCTCAGTCAGGGCATGCTCGAGCTCGTTGAGATCGAAGCCCCAGTCACGCCGGGCCAGTCGCTGGACGATTTCATTCGTGCTCAAGCCACGCTCGGGCCAATCGATGGCTTCGAGGGCGGCCCGAACCCGGTCTTTTGGAAGTGGCATTGCGCTTCTCTCCGCGTCGGATTGACGCAATCGGGAGCGGCCTCGCATCTGCAGCATGTCGGAATCTTCCCCGTGTGCTCGTTCCTACGATGGACGACTGATCTGATTGCGGGCGCGGTCGGTGTGGCGCTCCAGCGCCAACTCGATCAGCCGATCGATCAGGTGCGGGTAGGCTAAGCCACTGGCTTCCCAGAGTTTTGGGTACATGCTGGTCTGGGTGAAGCCGGGCATCGTGTTCAACTCGTTGACGTAAACTTCCAGAGTGCGCGGATCGACCAGAAAATCGGCCCGGGCGAGGCCGGCGCCGTCGATGGCTCGGAAGGCGCGGAGGGCCAGGCTCTGCAACTGGGTGAGGGTCGCCGGCGGGAGATCGGCCGGGATGATCAGGTCGGCCTCGCCCGGCGTGTACTTGGCCTCGTAGTCGTAGAACTGGTGGACGCTCCGGGGGCGGACCTCACCGGCGATCGAGACCTCGGGCTCGTCGTTCCCCAAGACGGCCAACTCGATCTCGCGGGCCCCTGCCAGGGCCTGCTCGACCACCAACTTGCGATCGTAGCGCGCCGCCAGGTCGAGGCCGGCGGTGAGTTCGGCCCGGTTCATCACCTTACTGACCCCGACGCTGGAACCGAGGTTCGCCGGCTTGACGAACAACG
Source organism: Ardenticatenaceae bacterium (assembly GCA_027493995.1). Classification (GTDB taxonomy): domain Bacteria; phylum Chloroflexota; class Anaerolineae; order Ardenticatenales; family Ardenticatenaceae; genus DOUV01. Next base: position 6,153,745 of record JAOSJS010000001.1, read on the forward strand.
GGTACAGGACCGGTTCAACGCCGTTCTGGCTCAGGCTGCGCTCTACCGAGTCCAGCAGCCGCTCGCGGCGGCGAGGGTCCTCCCAGTCACGGCGCAGGAGGACGGCGTAGGGCAACTGCGGCAGACCGGCGGCCGCGAAGATTGCTTTCATCAGCACCTTGTCCATGCCGACGGCCGAGGCGCCCACACCCGCTCCAACATACGGCAAGTCGGCGATCTCCAGGAGGCCCTGGATCGTTCCATCCTCGCCGAAGGGGCCGTGGAGCACCGGGAAGACCACATCGGCCCGACTCAGCGGCGGGGAGGCGGAGCGAAGGAACAGGGGGGCAGGGACACCGGGATGAGGCGACGCCCCCTCTTCTCCTGTACTCCCCGGCTCGTCGATTTCCTGGCGCCCTGGCTGCTCGCTGGCTTCCAGACGGACCCCGTCGACCGCCGCCGTCAGGCGTTTGAAGGGGTCGCCGCCGGTGAGCCAGCGTCCCTCTTGGGTGATCCCAACCGGGAGGACCTCGTAGCGATCCGGGTCGAGCGCCGCCACGACCGATCGGGCCGAGGCGAGCGAGACTTCGTGCTCGCCGGAGCGGCCACCAAAGAGAACGGCGACGCGGAGTTTGCCTGAGGAATCAGTCATGTTCGTGGGGGAGGCGCGCATCGGCCTCCCACTCTCCTAGCAGTTCAATTTCGGGTTCGAGCCAGACGCCGAACTGGCGGGCGACCTCGTGCCGGGCCAACTCGATGAGGGCCTGGATGTCGCTCGCCGTGGCACCGGCGTCGGTCACGATGAAATTTGCGTGCTGGCGGCTGATCTCGGCGCCACCGATCCGGCGCCCCTTGAGAGCCGCTGCCTCGATCAGGCGACCGGCATGATCGCCCGGTGGGTTGGTGAACGTGCTGCCCCCGCTGGCCGCGCGCGGCTGGCTGGCCGTGCGCCGGGTCACGAACGCCGCCAGGCGAGCCTGGCTGGCGGCGGGCTCGTCGCGCGCCAGGCGGAAGGCCGCCCGGACGATGGTCGGGCGCTCAGCCGGAGGGAGGTCACGCAGGGCCGAGTGGCGGTAGCGCAAGTCGAGCGCCGCGGCCGGGAGCCGTTGGTGAGCCGCCTCGGCGCTCACCTCGCTCTGCCTCGGGTCCTGGACCTCGATCCAGAGCAGGGAATCTTTGATCTCATGCCCCCAGGCGCCGGCGTTCTGGACCACGGCGCCACCGACTGTGCCCGGAACCCCCACGGCCCATTCCAGGCCGGCGGCGCCTTCACGGGCGAGCTGGCCAGCGAGGAAGGGGAGGGCCGCGCCGCTCTCGGCAACCAGGGTCAAGCTTGCATCCGGTGCTTCGGCCAGCGTGTACCCACGCGACCGGTTGAGGATGACCAGGCCGCGGATGCCGGCGTCGCTTACCAGGACGTTGCTCCCCCCGCCGAGGACGCGAACCGGCAGTCCCAGACGCCGGGCGACGGCCACCGCCCGGCCAAGGTCGGCGGCACTATCAGCGCGGAAGAACCACTCGGCCGGGCCGCCGACATGAAAACTGGTATGACGGGCGAGCGGCTCGCTGGCGCGCAGCTTGTCGCCGAGCTCGCTCATCAGGATCGCCTTGATCACCGTTGCGCGTCTCAACGTCTCACGGGTGGTCCAGCGGCGAGTAGCCACGGTAACCGATGGACCACTCATCGCACCTCCGACGGACCAGCAGCGGGGGAAAGGTTCAGGCGAGAATTACTGTTCCTCCCATTGCCCTGACCCGCTGAATTTCCAGGTCCCCAACTCTCAGAATCGGATGGGGCTGGTTCGGCGAAGACGGATTCGAGAGACGGGCCCGGACCAAGTTCTTCGAGCAGACGCCGGGCCACTTCGTGAGCGTCAGCTGCCATAGTGAGATCACTCCTCATCTTGTCGCCCCTCCAGGAGCCGGCGGAGGTGCGGGCCGAGGGACGTGATGTCGCCCGCCCCGAGCGTCATGACGATGACGTCCTTCGGCAACGTGGCGATGAGTTCCTGTAGAATCTCTTCTTGCGTCGGAATGTAGCTCACCGGGACGCCCCCTGCCCGGACGCGTTCGATGAGGTCCTCAGCACTGACACCGAGCGTGTCGGTCTCTCGGGCGGCATAGATGTCGCTCACGATCAGGCGATTGGCTTCACTGAAAGCCGTGGCGAAACCATCGAGTAGGGCGCGCAGGCGACTGAACGTGTGCGGCTGGAAGACGACCCAGATCGGGCGCTCGCCAAAGCGCTGGCGGGCCGCCTCGAGGGTCGCGCGGACTTCGCTGGGGTGGTGGGCGTAGTCGTCGAAAATCTGAATACGCCCAACCGTTCCGACCGGTTGGAAGCGGCGCTTGGCGCCGGTGAAGCGGGCCAGGCTGGTCTGGATCGCCGCCATGGGCACGTCGAGGGCGTCGGCGACGGCTGTGGCGCCCAGCGCGTTGAGGACGTTGTGGCGCCCGGGGACGCGCAGCCGGATCGCGCCGACGGGCTCGCCGGCCTTGAGGGCGACAAAGTCGGTCCCGCCATGATCGTTGGGTTTGAGCGCCGCGGCCTGCCAGTCGTTGGCCGCGGCGAAACCGTAGAAGCAGGCCGAAGCCCGGGCCGGCGCGCGGACCAGGGTGCGTAAATCCGCATCGTCGCCCATCGCCACGATGAGGCCGTCACTCCGGACTTGATCGAGGAATCGAGCAAAGGCCAGGCGGACAGCGGCGACATCCTCGAACAGGTCGGGGTGGTCGTGCTCGACGTTGGTCACCAGCGCGATGGTCGGTGTCAAGCCGAGAAAGGCGTGATCGTACTCGTCGGCCTCGATCACGAAGAGGTCGCTGCCCCCGGCGATGGCATTCCCGCCAAGCTGGGGGACCTCACCGCCGATCACGGCGGTGGGATCGAGCCCGGCATCGTACAGCAGCAGGGCAATCATGGCGGTCGTGGTGGTCTTGCCGTGGCTGCCGGCCACCGCGACGAGTTGCGAGCCGAGGGTCATCTCCGCCAGCCAGCGATCGCGCTTGAGGACCGGGATGCTCCGTGCCTGCGCGGCGACCACCTCGGGGTTATCGGGCGGGATGGCGCTGGAGATGACGACGACGTCGGCACCGTTCACGAAGTGAGCACTGTGGCCGACGTGCACGCTGGCGCCGGCCCGGGCAAGCACCGGCAGCGCCGGGCTGGCCGCGCGATCAGACCCGCTGACGACCCAGCCGCGCGCCAGCATCACCCGCGCGAGGGCTGAAAGCCCTGCGCCGCCGATCCCGACGAAATGGACGTGCTTGACAGTCAAGCGGCTCATGCTGCCTTACGCTTCAGGCTGCGGTCCAGCATTCCCAGAAGTCCGAAGATTAACCCGTGTAGGAAGACGAGTAAGACCAAGAGCAGAACGATGTTCTGGACTGTCAACAGCTTTGGGTAGAGCTCCCTGGCATTGTTGGTAAACTTGATGATAACCGTCAGCCTGTTCGGGTCCACATCGAAGGTGTACCCAAGGTTGAGGGTCAAGGTCCAGTTGTTGACGTGCGTGTCGAGCCAGTCGCGCGCTAAATCCAGCAACAGGAGCATGAAGAAATAGCCGTTGAGCAGGCCGATGGTTCCCCCTGTGAGGCGGGCCCGCCCTACTACCTTGGGCTCGCCGATGATGCTGTTGAAGGTGTAGACGACCATCACGACCGAACTGACGTAGAGCCCGAGCTTGAAGAAATCCTTCATCTCGCCGCCGAAGTCGTAACCGCTGGCAAATTTTATGGCCGCGATCAAAAAGTCGGCAGTCCGCATCGCCAGGCCCCAGGCGAAGAAGAGCCCGACGAGGGTCACGAGAGCAGCTTTCCATCCCCGAAGCCAGCCGATGGCTGCGAAAAGCAGCATCGTCAGAATCGTAAGGATGGTAAAGTTCAATGGCAGGGTAATCGTGATCCCTCCGTTCACGAGTGTGCCTGTTGTGAAGCCGTAACGCTCGTGGCGAGCCCCTGCAAGAGTTCGAAGATTCGCTCGGCGGCATCTGGCCGGGCAAGCCCGGCCATCGTGCGACGCATGGCGTCCAATCGCTGTTCATCACCGAGCAGACTTTGCACGAGCGGGACCAATTCCGTGGCGAGACGGTCGTCGGCCACGGTCACAGCGGCGCCGCGCTCGGCCAGGAAGGTCGCATTGGCCCACTGGTGCGCTCCAGAGTAGGGGTAGGGCACCAGAATCGCCGGCAGGTGCGCCGCGGGGAACTCGCCCAGCGCGGAGGCTCCGGCACGTGCCACGACCAGGTCAGCAGCCACGAGCGCATCGACCATCTCGGCGTGCAGGTAGTCGAAGAGGTGGTAGCGGCCCTGCTGCTCGGTGGGAAGGGCCGCTCGCTGGGCCTGGAGCCACTGGCCGTCCGATCGGCCGTGAACGTGAATCACATGCCCGATCTCGGTCAGTGCGGCCACACTGGCCGCCACGGCCCGATTGAGGCTGTGGGCGCCTTGACTGCCGCCGGTGACCAGCAGCAGGCGCTCGTCACGGCCGATGTCGAACGTAGTCCGGGCCACCGCCTTTGGTTTTGGGTGAGCCAGTTCCAGGCGGACAGGGTAGCCGGTGACGATCGCTTTGCCAGCAGCAAAGTGAGCCGCCGTCGGCTCGGCGCTCACGACGACGGCGTTCGCCAGCGGGGCCAGCGCCTTGATCGCGAGCCCCGGCTCAAGATCGGGCAGCTCGATCAGCAGCGGGCGGCGCTGGAGCCAGGCGGCGAGGCCAACCGGCACGGTGACGTAGCCACCGGTAGCGAAGACGACATCAGCTTGAAAGGTACGGAGCCAGCGCCAGGCCTGGACGAAACCACGGGCCAGACGGAGGCTGTTGCGCGCGACCGTCCCCGGTCCCAACCCTCGCAGACCGCCCGCCGAGATCCCCACGAACGGGATGCCGGCGCGCTCGACCAGGGGCTGCTCCAGGCCACCGCCGGTTCCGATCCAGAGCAGTGTGGGCCGTTGAGTCCGGCTCTGCAAGACACTGAGGGCCGGGTAGACATGGCCACCGGTGCCACCACCAGCAATCACCAGTCGCATGGCTCGATCCTATCAGCAAGGGCAAGACGCCATTTTGCCCTCCACCGTTCTGCGTTCATCCTTGCGCCCTTCTCGTGGCACTCACGCTCAGCAGCAGGCCGACCCCGGCCAGCGCCGTCACGAGTGAGGAACCCCCGAAGCTGATGAACGGCAGCGGAACGCCGGTGAAGGGAATGGAACTGGTCACGACGGCGACGTTCACGATGGCCTGGAAGATCAGCCAGCAGGTCACGCCGCTGGCCAGGATCGTCCCGAAGGCGTCGGGGGCGGCCGCGGCGATGCGGAAGCCCCGGTGGGCGAGCAGCAGGAAAAGCCCCAGGACCAACAGGCAGGCGATGAGCCCTAACTCCTGGCCCAAGATGGCAAAGATGGCATCGGTGTGACCGGCCGGCAAGTAAGGGACATTCCCGCGGCTGGAGCCCAGGCCCTCGCCCTTCAGGCCGCCTCGAGCGAAGGCGAGCAGCACCTGGCTAATCTGGTACCCGACGCCGGCCTGCGTGTCGATCGGATTCAGAAAAGCCTCGATGCGATCGACCCGGTAGGACGCGCGCGTGGCGACGAGTACCAGGGTGGTACTTCCGATCAGACCGGTCACTACCAATTGTTTAAGATCGGCCCCGGCGATGAAAAACATTGTCACCGAGGTGAGCGCAACCAGCGCAGCGGTGCTGAAGTCAGGCTGGAGGAGGATCAGGCCAGAGACTAAACCGATCAGGACCGCAAAGGGAATCAAACCGGCGTCGAGCTTGCGGATGCGCTCGTCCTTGGAGCTGGCCCAGTGGGCGATGTAGATGATGATCGCCACCTTCGCCGCCTCGGCCGGCTGGATCGAGCCGTTGACCAGCCAGCGAGTGGCGCCGAAGACGCTCTTGGCCAGCAGCAACAGGACGAGGAGGGCCGCCACCGTCAACGCCATGATCGGCACGCTCCAGCGTTGCCAGGTGGCGTAGGGAATCCGCCAGAAGACAAGCATGGTCACCAGCCCGAGTCCGGCCCATTCGGCCTGCCGCTGGATGAACCAGTGGGCGTTCTCGTGCAAGTAGTATCCCAATGTATAGGTCGCGCTGTAGACCATCAGCAGGCCGATCGTCACCAGGGCCAGGACGGTCAGCAGCAGGACGTAGTCGGAGCCGCCGACGTACTCGAAGCCGGCGGCGCGCCGCCGCGGTTTGCGGCGTTCGTAGGACCCCCGAAGGGGCGCCTCCTGTGTCTGTACAGCCATGCTTACTACACCTTACTCATCTCGTTGCATGCCTTGACCACGCGTCTGGGCATCGCCTGCTCGAGCGAGCGGATCGTGAAGCGTGAAACGTGATGACGCCAGGAGCAGGATCTCAATCCGTGTTCCAGATCCAGATACTTGCCGTTCCCTCTGTCCCTCGCTGCACCTCGGCTGCTCGCCTCGCAATCCACAATCGGCGGTCCCCTCAGAGTGCCCGGACCAGCTCTTTGAAGCGCTGACCGCGGGATTCAAAGTCCTTAAAAACGTCGAAGCTCGTGCCGCTGGGGCTCAGCAGAACGATATCGCCGGATTCAGCCACCTCGTCGGCAACGGCCACGGCTTCTTCCAGAGTGCGGCACACAGTCAGGGCAACCGCGCGGCCGGAGCCATTGGCTTGCGCGCGGGCACTCTCGATCGCCTGCTGGATCACAGGCGCGCTCTCACCGAAGAGCACCAAATGTTTGACGTGCGTCATGATCTCGCGCGCCATCTCATCCATCGGGAGATGCTTGTCCCGCCCGCCGGCCAGCAAAACGATGCGCTGGCCGGTGCATTCTTCCACCTGGACCATCCCGCCACGCGCCGGCCCGGTCTGGGGCTCCCCTGCTGTGGAAAATGCGTGCAGGGCCGCGATGGTTCGATCGGGACTTGTGGCAATGGAATCGTTGATCCAGCGAACGCCGCGATGCTCGCGCACGAGTTCCAGACGATGCTCAACCCCTCGGAAGGAGGTTGCGACTCGCGCGACCGCTGCCGGACTGATGCCGACGGCGGCCGCGACGGAAACGGCCGCGAGCAGGTTCTCCAGGTTGTGGCTACCGGGCAGAGCCACCTGTTCCACGCTGCAGATGCGCAGGGTTTCGCCCCCGTGCTGGACGATGATGGCGCCATGGTCGTCGACGAAGGTGCCCTCCGGCAGGCGTTCCCGGTGGCTGAACCAGCGGACACGCCCCTGGGTCAAGGCGGCGAAGTCGCGGCTCTCCGGATCATCCCAGTTGAGGACCGCGACGTCGTCGGCGCTCTGGAAGCGCAGGATATGGCTCTTGGCCTCTTTGTACGCCTCGTAGCTCGAGTGGCGATCGAGGTGGTTGGGGCGTACGTTGGTGAGCACGGCGATGTGCGGGCTGCGGCGGAGATGCTCCAACTGGAAGCTGGACAGCTCCAAGGCCACCCAATCGTCGGGGCGCATGCCAGCAACATCTTCAATCAGCGGCTTGCCGATATTGCCACCCACCCAGACCCGGCGCCGGCGGTCGGTCTTGAGCATCCCGCCGATCAACGTGGTGGTGGTCGTTTTACCGCTCGAGCCGGTGATCCCGATGATCGGGGCCGGGCAGAGATCGAAGAGGAGCTCGGTCTCACTGCTGAGCGGCAGCCCCCTGGCGGCAGCCTGGCGGAGGATGGGGACCTCCCGCGGCACACCGGGGCTCACGAAGACGACATCGGTGTTCAGAATATCGGGCGGGTGGCCGCGCAGGACGCACTGAATGGGGAGCCCGGCCAACTGGCCGATTTCATCGGCCAGTTCGGCGATCCCCCGGGTGTCACTCACAGTGACTTTGGCGCCTCCGCGCGCCAGGAAGCGCGCGAGCGCCGTGCCCTCGCGGGCCATGCCGATGATAGTGACGCGCCGATCATGGAAAGTGGTGTTCATGCATCCCCTCCCTGCAGAATGCGGAATGATGAATGCGGAATGATGAACGGGACTCCAACGCTTCGGTTATTCATCATTCATTGTTCATCGGTTTACAGAAGTGCGAGCGCAACCCCTAACACTCCTGTCAACATGGAGATGAGCCAGAATCGTTGCACGACTTGAACCTCGCTCCAGCCGAGCAACTCGAAGTGATGGTGAATGGGCGCCATCTTGAAGAACCGCCGGCCGGTGCCGTAGAGCCGCCGCGTGATCTTGAAATAGGTCGTCTGGATCATCACACTCAGTGTCACCGCCACGAAGATCGAGCCGATGATTGGCAAGAGAACCCACTGCCCGGTCATCAGTGCCGCAGTGCTCAACGTCGCGCCCAGGGCCAGGCTGCCGGTGTCGCCCATGAAGAGTTGGGCAGGGTAGGCGTTGTACCACAAGAAGGCCAGAATCCCACCCGCCATGCAGAAACAGAAGGTGGCGAGCTGGGGCTGTCCCTGGCGCAGCGAGATCACGCCGTAGGTGGCGAAGTTGATCGCGGCGGTGCCCCCCGCCAGCCCATCGAGCCCATCGGTCAAGTTGACGGCGTTTGTCGTGCCAACGATGATCACGACCGCGATCGGGATGTAGATGATCGCCGGCAGGGCGATGCGGTTGGCAACCGTCGGCAAGATGATGAATCCCAAGCCCAAGGGCCGGTAGATCACGATAGCCGCAAACAGGGCCAGCGCCGTCACCACGAGCATCTTATGCCGTCCGAGAATGCCGATTTTCTCTTCGCCTCGCCGCTTCTGGTTGAGTTTGGCCAGGTCGTCGGCCATCCCCAGCGCCCCGGCGCTGATCAGCATTCCGAGCGGGAGCAGCAGCGAGTGGTACTGCGGCAGAATAAAGAGCGAACAAAAGATCACCGTCGGCACGATGATCATCAAGCCGCCCATCGTCGGCGTGCCCACCTTGCTCATGTGGCGCTGGGGCCCCTCGATGCGGATGCTCTCGCCGATCTGCATGCGCCGCAACGAGTTGATCAGCGGCGTGCCCCAGATCACGGCAAAGAGAAAAGAGACCACGCCCAGGGTCAAGGCGAGGGCTGTCTGGGGGCTGAATAGCGTCACGGGTGTTCCTCGGCGGGCTGATCTGGTGGGTCGGCTTGCCGGGGCGTCTCGACCAGGGCGTTGGTCACCTCATCGAGGCGCACACCATGTGAGGCCTTGATCAAAACCATATCGTTCGGTTGTAAATGTTCGTGCAACCAGGCGACCGCGGCAGCGCGGTCACTCGTCGCGAAGAGTTGCGCCGGATCGAAGCCCGAGGCCAGAGCCTCGTCGGCAATCAACTGACCAAGCTCACCGATCGTGACCAGGAGCTCGCAGATCTCGACAGCACGGCGGGCCACGATCTGGTGGCCCTTGAGGGTGTAGCTACCCAGCTCGAGCATATTGCCCAGGACGGCAACGTGGCGCCCGGGGAGGTCGGCCAGCAGGTTGAGGGCGGCAAGCACCGAGGCCGGGCTGGCGTTGTAGGTGTCGTCCAGTAGGGTGGAGCCATTGATGCCGGGCACCACTACCAGGCGGAGAACCTCCAACTCGGCCAGGTCCTTCAGGCCGCTGATGATCTCGGCCCAGCTCTGACCCTCGACCAGCCCCACCCCGGCCGCCGCCAGGGAAGCATGGACACTGTGACGGCCGAGGAGCGGGAGTCGCGCCGCGATGTTCTGGCCCGCGTAATGAAAGCGGAACGAGATGCCGTCCAGGCCATGGCTCTCGATCTTGCTGGCCCAGATAGTGTTGCCGGGGTCGAGACCATAGGTCAGGACGGTGACCCCGGCCGGCGCCAGTGCGGCCATGCTGCTGACACGCTCGTCGTCGCCATTGAGGATGGCGGTGCCGCCAGCCGGAAGCGTCTGGACCAACTCGGCCTTGGCGCTTGTGATAGCCTCCAGCGATCCGAGTCGGGCCAGGTGGGAGGGGCCAACGTTGGTGACCACGGCGACCACCGGCCTGGCGATGGCCGCCAACTCGGTGAGCTCGCCAGGCCGGGTCATGCCCATCTCGAGAACGGCGCGTTCGCTATCCAGCGGCATATCGAGTATCGTCACGGGCAGGCCGATATCACTGTTCAAGTTGCCCGCGCTTCTAAAGGTGCGGTAGCGCTGTCGCAGGACGGCAGCGGTGAGTTCTTTCAGGGTGGTCTTGCCGACGGAGCCAGTGATGCCGATCACCCGTAGCCCCGGCACTCGATCGCGCCACCAGCCGGCGAGGCGCTGCATCGCGGCCAGGCTGTCGTCAGCGACGAAGATCACCGGTGGCTGCAAGGGCTCGGTGGCCGGTACACCCAAATCTACGACCTGGGCCCCGTAGAGACGCCCCGGCGGGGCGTCTCCCGCCTTCAGGGCGTCGCCCCCAGCCGGCAACCGGTCGCGTTCCGCGATAACCGCAATCGCGCCCGCGGCCAGGGCCTGCGGAATGAAGTGATGCCCGTCGGTCTGCTCGCCTGGCCGGGCCACGAAACAGCCCCCTGCTTTCACCTGGCGGCTATCCACGGCGAAGCCGGCGATCAAGGGGGCAGCGCTCCCCACGGGGGCGACCCGGCCGGTCAGGCCGGTGTAGGTCTCACTAAGTGTTGGCATCTGCGACACGGAGCGCCGAATAATGAATGACAAGCGGGAAGGAACAGGCGCGACCGCGAGGCGTCATGGCTTCTTCGTCATTCATCGTTCTTTTGAGCCAGCCGATATTGATCAGGTGGAACGCCCCAATAGTTCAAGAGCCGACGGGCGAGTCCCTGGAAGACGGGTGCCGCACTGCGGGAGCCCCAGCGGGCGAGACCCGGTGGCCGGTCGAGCTTGACGAGCATCACAAACTGCGGGTCGTCGGCCGGCGCGAAGCCGACGAAACTCGCGATCGTATCGGTGGCGTGGTACCCACCGGGAATCGGTATTTGGGCCGTACCGGTCTTGCCGGCGACCCGCCAATCGCCCAACAGGGCGGCCTGGGTCTCGATTGCGACCGCATCGGCGAGAATGTTTCGCAGGGTATCGGCGACGTCGGCGCTGATCGGATGGTCGCGCACGACGGTGGGCCTCTCCTCGACATGGCCGTGGTCGATGATTGCCTTGACAATCCGCGGGCGCATCAGGACGCCGTGATTGGCCACGGCACCCACGGCACTGACCATCTGCAATGGCGTCACACTGATTCCCTGTCCGAACGCGTTGGTACCGACATCGCTTGGGTGCCAGATGCCATCGCCCGGCCGTTTGACCTGTCCGGGGACTTCACCACCAAGATCCACGCCGGTTTTCTGGCCGAAGCCGAAGGCCTCGTAGTAGTGGATCATCCGCTCGGCCCCCAGTTGGGTGGCCAGCCAGGCGGCGCCGGTGTTGAGCGAGTACCCCAGGATACCGACGACGGTTTGGGGGCCATAACTACCACTGTCCCAGTTGCGGATATACTGGCCGCCAACCTCGATGACACCGGTATCGGTGTAGACGGTCTCCGGGGAGATGAGGCCGCTGTCGAGAGCGGCAGCGGTGGTAATGATCTTGAAGACGGAACCGGGCTCGTATTGTTGCTCGAGCGCCGGGTTAGAAAAGAGCTTTGGATCGGTCGTCGGATACCGGTTGGGATCGTAGCTCGGGTAGCTCGCCATCGCGAGGATATCGCCCGTCTTCGGATCGATGACGATGATCGTGCCGCTGGGTGCCTTGTAGAGGGCGATGGCCTGTTGCAGTTCCTCCTCAACGATGAACTGGACCGTGCGATCGATCGTCAGAACCAGATCAACGCCATCGCGCGTCGGAGCGAAGGGACGATGGCCAAGTTTCACCTCTTCGGCCGGCGGTCTGTTGTCAGTCCCGAGGCGCTCCGCGCCGTTCAGGAGGTTATTGAGGTTATTGTAGAAGGCCTCTACGCCGTAGTGACCGCGCCGCTCGGCGTTCACGAAGCCAAGAACATGGGCGGCGAGTGGGCCGTTTGGATAGTAGCGTTTGAGGTGTTTGGTTACCTCGAGCGCCCCGCTATCGAGAGCGAGCAACTGTTGTCCCATAGTATAAGGGAGTGATTCCGTGATTGGAACGTAGAGCTGGTTTCCTCGGAAGATCTCCGCGAGTCTGTCGGCCGGTTCGTTGGTGATCGCACTCACCTTCTGGGCCATCTCGTACGGTTTGGCGATGATGTTGGGCGAGGCGGCGAGGTCGTATTCGACTTCGTCCACCGCGAGCAGGTAGCCATTGCGATCGCGGATGGTGCCGCGCGGCTGAACGTCTACGGCTTGCTGGACGGGCACGTGGACACGGGTCTTCAGCGTATCGGCCTCGATGACCTGCCAGTAGTAGAGCCGCCAGGCCAGCAGCGCGAAGATGCCATTCACCACGGCAAACACGACGTACAGCCGGCGCCGGCGCTGCGCGGCCAACTCCGCCCGCAAGCGGATGTGTTCAAGACTCGGGCGCATCTCGCGCCAGGTGTCGTGGCGGATCATATCAGGGCTGTAGATCCAGATAGACGGGCGCTCCGGGCCGGAGTCCGTTCTTCGTAGCGTCATTCAGCACGCGCGCCGGGCCCTCCAGCTCGGCGATCTCGCGCTCCAGTTCCTGGTTCTGTTCTTGCAGGTTGGTGTACGTCTGCCGCAGATTCTCGATCTCGATCTCGGTGGTGCTGACCTGGCTGATCTCGGCAAGGTAGAGGAAGAGGATCAGCCCGATCAGGGTCAGGAGCAGCAGCCCGCGCCGGGCCATATCGCGGGTGATCAAGCTCACCCTGGGGAGGCTCCGAACCGGGCGGAGCGGAAAGACGTGTTCGGTGAAGAGTTTCGTGCGCGGCGCCATCGTTACTCGCTACTTTCATCCTCAGTCGGATCGAGCCCGGCTTCGTTCTCAGGCAGGCGCTCGGCGACTCGCAGCCTGGCGCTCCGAGCGCGGGGGTTGGCCTGGATTTCCTCCTCACCAGGCGACACCGGCTTGCGGGTGATGAGCTTGAGGGTTGCTCGATGACCGCACTCGCAGAAGAGGATCTCTGGAGGGCAGAGGCAATCGGTTGCCTCACGCCGGAAGTAGTTCTTGACGATGCGATCCTCGAGCGAGTGGAAGCTGATCACCGTCAGCCGGCCGCCAGGCCGCAGAAGGGCGACGGCCTGAGGCAGAACCTCTTCCAATGCCCCCAATTCATCGTTGACCGCGATTCGGAGCGCTTGAAAGGTTCGAGTTGCAGGGTGAATCCGATCGCCGCGGCGACGTGGGACCACCCGCGCAATCAGATCGCCCAACTCGCGCGCGGTTTGAATGGGGCGGTGGGCCACGATGGCCCGCGCGATGCGGCGCGAGTGGCGCTCCTCACCGTATTCGAAGATCAGGTTAGCGAGATCGTGCTCGGACAACCGGTTGACGAGGTTGGCCGCCGTGGTGGGAGCACTCGGATCGAGCCGCATGTCGAGAGGTGCCTCCGCCGTGAAGGAGAATCCACGGGTCAGATCCTCCATCTGTAGGGATGAATAGCCCAAATCAAGCAAGATCCCGTCCACAATCTGGAACCCATGTTCGTGGGCCACATCCGCAAGCATTCGGAAGTTGGCCCGCACCAGGGTCACCCGCTCGCCGAACGGGGCCAGCCGCTCGGTGGCGACTTCAAGCGCCGCCGGATCCTGGTCTACCCCCAACAAGCGACCGTCGGGGGACGAGGCCGCTAAGATCGCAGCGCTGTGGCCGCCAGCACCGACGGTGGCATCGATGTAGCGGCCACCGGGGCGCGGCGCGAGTGCGTCGAGCACTTCTTGCGAAAGGACCGATTGATGCATGACGAACCTGGAAGCCAGCTTGCTTCTCTCCGCCTAAATGCCGAAGTCGCCGAGTTCTTCGGCGATGGTGGTCAGATTCGCTTGTTGCTCAGACTTGAAAGCTCCCCAGGCTTTCGGCTCCCACACTTCGAGGCGGTCGTTCACCCCAACGATGATGGCATCGCCGTCCAGGCTGGCCAATTGCCGCAGATTCTCGGGCACCAGGACGCGTCCCTGGCGGTCCGGCACCGAGTCGCTCGCCTGGGAAAAGAAAAAGCGCGTCAAGGTGCGTGCATCGGCTTTGCCTGAGGGAAGGCTGCCCAATTTGCCCGCGAACCGTTCCCAGCCCTCGCGGGTGAATATCCACAGACAGTGGTCGAGACCAGCAGTCATGACAAGGCCCGCCTCGAAGTCCTGCCGGAACTTGGCTGGGACTGTCAGGCGGCCCTTACTATCAATCGAGTGGGCGTACTCACCTACGAACATCCGGCTAGAACGTATGTTCCCCCTGTTTCCCCACGTATCTCGGGGTTCGTGATTTGAACGGGGGCAATTCCCCCACTTCACCCCACTTTTCCCCACGATGTGGCCGCATTGTACACCACTCACCAGATCTTTTCAAGAGAGACGGAAGCGTAAAACGTTAATTTTAAGCTTATTATATTGGGATACAGGTCCTGTTTAGAACGGATGGTCGAATTTCTCGAAGTGGATGAAATGAATATTTTGTAACGTTGGAGCAATGAATGGCGGAGTGATCCCAAAAGGAGTGATTTTGCTTGAAAATGGACTCAACGCCGGGGGACGGGCCATCGGTAGAGGAAACGTATCTGTTGGCGGCTGATCTGGTATGAGCGCGTCCGAAGTGATGGGAGCCCTGCACAGGCGGCGAACCTCCTGAGCGTGTTCGCAGCTGAGGCCGGGCTGGGGTATACTCAACTCGTACGTATCTTCGGCTCAAGGCGTGCAATTCATGCCAACTGTTCCAGGACTGCGCTTTGTTGCCAGGTTGGCCGGCTGGCCCGTTACGGGCCGCCAGAAGACTTCTCCAGAAGTGAGGGAACAGCATGACGTATTCTGATCCGCAACCACAGTCCGATCAGGAAGTTTCCGAAGAGGCCCCGGCTGCACCGGCGGGTGTCTCCGAAGTGACAGCGCAGCAACGCATCATCGCTCAAGCGGAGGCTGAACAGCTCGTGGTGGAGACCAGCGTGCTCGGCTATGTTCAGGCCGGTGAAGCGATCGTAGGGCAGAGTCTGGTTGGCGTGGCGGTGACCGGTGGTCCGCTCCGGCTGGAGCGGGGCGGCGGAGTCGCGCTCATCGCAGGCGAAGGGATGGAGGTACGCCAGGGGGGTGGCCAATTCCTGGTTGCCGGCGGCGACATGACAGTGATGCAGGGCGGGGGCAGGTCCTGATCGCCGGTGGTGATGTCACACTTCAGCAGAGCGGGAGCGGGATCTTGATTGCCAGCCGGGCGGAGTTGAAGGACGGCTTCGTAGCCTTGGTGTTGGCGGGAAACGTGAGTGGTACGATCCGGGTGCTGTTGAGTACACCCCAAGCGGCAGCGCTGGGAGCGGCCGCTGGCGGGATTTTTGGCCTCATCTGGTGGTGGGTGCGCGGCCGCCGCTAGGGTGCCAGCGACTTCCCGAGGCCTTCGAAGTGCCTGTCGATGGAGGCCCAGGCATCGATCTGGAATTCCCGGTCGTCTGCTTCGCCATCGATAGTCCCTGTCGCCTGGTGGTTCGAGCCGATGAGGGCCTCCATCAAGATTAAGATGTAGAGGACCAGGCGCGCGTGATTTGACAAGTCACGCGTGCCTCAATAAAATAACAGATTGCGGTAGGGCCGTACGCTCAGCGTGGAGAGACCCTGTAATCCTTTATCGCTCACCCCGCTGCTGGGCACTACTCTGGCATTCACGACAGCACGATAGCATGCAGGATAAATCACGTCCAGTGAAGGGCGAAAACCGGTCGTTTGGCTCATGCCTCAGACAGCTCGGTGGCTGTCTCATCGGACCTCGCTTTTCGGCAGAAGGGCTGCTGTTAGGACAGCTCTGATCTCCACTCTGCCTCTGTCCCATCCTCACGGTGTTGGCTCGCACATTCTTGGAAGAGAAGGCGAGCCTCTCCTTGTTTGCGTAGCTGTCGAAAACTCGGACTTGTTTTGTAAGGAGCGCAATCGGTTATGGCTCAGTTGGTTGCACCCAACGGCGTCCAAAGTTTGCCCATCAGGAACTATGCGACGATTCCAGACGTCCACCCGCTCCCAGCACTGATTGAAATTCAACTCAGCAGTTACGAATGGTTCAAGCGGGAAGGACTCCGCGAACTGCTCGATGAGATCTCACCTATCGAGAGTTTCAATGGCAATCTTCAGCTCCACTTCCTCGACTATTGGTTCGAGGAGCCAAAGTATTCGGAGAAAGAGTGCCGCGAGATGGACATGTCCTTCGCGGCGCCCCTCTGGGTCAAAGCTCGACTGATCAACAAAGAGACGGGCGAGATGCAGGAACAAGACGTCTTCATGGGTGAGTTCCCCCTGATGACGAGTAAGGGAACCTTCATCTGGAATGGCGCCGAGCGCGTCGTCGTCAGCCAGCTCATCCGCTCGCCCAATGCCTACTTCTCGCTCGAGGAGGACCGCGCCAGCGGCCGAAACCTCTGCTCGGCGAAATTGATTCCCAATCGGGGCGCGTGGCTGGAGTTCGAGACCAGCCGCCGCGACGTGATTTCGGTCAAGGTTGATCGGAAGCGCAAGATCCCGGTCACGATCTTCCTGCGTGCGCTGGGCGCCGTCCCGGATGGGTATGGTTCGATGTTGATCCAGAGCGGTTCAGATGAAGAGATGCACGCTCTCTTCGACGAGGTTGATGCCAGTCTCGATCACAAGTACCTCGAAGCGACCCTGGAGCGCGACGGCATGCATGACGCCCAGGAGGCGCTGATTGAATTTTACAAGAAGCTTCGTCCTGGCGATCCTCCGACGTTGGAGAACGCTCAGGGCTACCTCAGGTCTCTGCTCTTCGACCCACGCCGCTATGATCTGGGGAAAGTTGGGCGCTACAAGCTCAACAAGCAGCTCAAGCTGCAACTGCCGCTCGATCACCGGACCCTCACGCAGGAAGACATCGTCCGGATCGTTCGGCGCATACTCAACATCAATAACGGGGTCGCACAGCCCGATGACATCGACCATCTTGGCAACCGGCGGGTCAAGACGGTCGGCGAGTTGATCCAGGCACAACTGCGCGTCGGACTGCTGCGGATGGAGCGGGTGGTGCGCGAGCGCATGAGCATCCGCGACCCGGAGCAGGTCACGCCGATCGCCCTGGTGAATATTCGCCCGGTGGTGGCGGCCGTGCGCGAGTTCTTTGGTGGCTCGCAGCTCTCACAGTTCATGGACCAGACCAACCCGTTGGCTGAGTTACGCCACAAGCGGACGCTGAGCGCGCTCGGCCCGGGCGGCCTGCGCCGCGAGCGGGCCGGCTTCGACGTGCGCGACGTTCACCACAGTCACTACGGCCGCATTTGTCCGATCGAGACGCCCGAGGGTCCGAACATCGGCCTGATCGGTCGCCTGGCGACTTACGGTCGGGTCAATGAGTTCGGCTTCATCGAGACGCCCTACCGCAAGGTCGTCAACTCGGTTGACAACGATGGTCAGGCGCCGATTGGCCATATCGCTCGCGAGACGGTGTTGGACCCTGCCACCGGCGATCCGATCGTCAGCGAGGGCGAGCGCATCAGCGCCGAGATGGCTGAGCGGCTGGCGGCGCTCGACCGGCGTCAAATCAAGGTCAAGCCGAAGGTGACCACAGAGATCGTCTACCTCTCGGCCGACGAAGAAGAGGAGTACGGTGTGGCGCAGGCCAACGCGCCGCTGGATGAAGAGGGCTATTTCATCCGCGACCGCGTCTCGGTTCGCCGCCGCGACGATTACCGCCGCGAGCCGGTCAATCGGGTGGACTTCATGGACGTTTCGCCCAAGCAGGTCGTGGGCGTCTCGGCTGCGCTGATCCCCTTCCTGGAGCACGACGACGCCAACCGGGCCCTGATGGGCTCGAACATGCAGAACCAGGCCGTCCCGCTGGTCCGGCCGGAAGCGCCGATCATCGGTACTGGTATGGAAGCTCCCGCCGCCCGTGACTCGGGCCAGGTGGTAGTGGCCGAGCAGGATGGTCAGGTCATAAGTGTCACCGGCGAGCGTGTCGTTGTCCGCGACGTTGAGGGGAACGAGCACGTCTACACCCTGCGGCGTTTCAGCCGCTCGAACCAGAGCACCAACATCGACCAGCGCCCGATCGTCCTCAAAGGCCAGTGGGTCAAGCGCGGCGATGTGTTGGCCGACTCCAACGCGACCGAGGGTGGTGAGTTGGCTCTCGGTCAGAATGTGCTGGTTGCCTTCCTGAGTTGGGAGGGCGGCAACTTTGAGGACGCCATTCTCATCAGCGAGCAACTCGTGCGCGACGACAAGTTCAGCTCGGTTCACATCGAGAAGCACGAGATCGAGGCGCGCGATACCAAGCTTGGGCCGGAGGAGATTACGCGCGACATCCCCAACGTCGGTGAGGATGCGCTCAAGGACCTGGACGAGCGCGGCATCATCCGCATCGGGGCCGAGGTTGGCCCGGGTGATATCCTGGTTGGCAAGATCACGCCCAAGGGCGAGACCGAGTTGACGCCGGAAGAGAAACTCTTGCGAGCGATCTTCGGCGAGAAGGCCCGTGAGGTCAAAGACTCCTCGCTGCGCTTGCCTCACGGAGAGCGCGGGAAGGTAGTGGACATCCGCGAGTTTACCCGCGAGACGCACCAGGACCTGCCGGCCGGCGTCGAGCAGATGGTCCGGGTGAGCATTGCCCAGCGGCGCAAGATTACCGAGGGCGACAAGATGGCCGGTCGCCACGGAAACAAGGGCGTCATCTCCAAGGTCGTGCCAGTCGAGGACATGCCCTACCTGGAGGATGGCACCCCGGTCGAGATCATTCTGAACCCGTTGGGGGTCCCGGCCCGCATGAACATCGGCCAGATTCTGGAGACCCACCTGGGCTTTGCGGCCTCTCGTCTGGGCTTCCGAGTCATCACGCCGGTCTTCGATGGTGCCGACGAGCGCCAGATTGCGGCTGAGCTGGCACGTTCCTGGATGATCGAGCGTGCCTGGCTGGACGTCAACGATCTGGCCGTAGAGTTCATGCGCGACCAGGGTGAGGACCTCGATCAGTTCACCGAGGATGAGGAGACCGTCCAGGCTTTTCTCGTCCAGCGCCTGTTGGATGCCGGCCATACGCCTGATGAGGCCTTGGACCTGGTGCGCGATCGCACCACCATGCGCCGTACCTGGCTGAGTGTCTGGCTGGAAGAGCGCGGCTACGACCCGGCCAGGATCCTGACCTGGGAGAACGACTCGCGCAGCCGCGAAGAACTGGCCGCGGTAGAGAGGGCTGCCATTCAGGTCTGTCTCCGGCTCTGGATCGAGCATCGTGGCTACGCCGAGCGTCTCGAGGGTGTAGGAGAGGATGAGCTCGCCGAGGTGGCGCGGGCGATCAGCGAGGAAACCGGCTGGCCGCTGCCGACCTCCGGCAAGCAGCGCCTCTACGACGGCAAGAGCGGCGAGCCTTTCGACCGCCCGGTCACCGTCGGCATCATCAACATGCTCAAGCTGGCCCACCTGGTCGAGGACAAGGTCCACGCCCGCTCGACCGGCCCGTACAGCCTGGTGACCCAGCAGCCGCTGGGTGGCAAGGCGCAGTTCGGTGGCCAGCGCTTCGGCGAGATGGAGGTCTGGGCGCTCGAGGCCTACGGCGCGGCTCATACCCTGCAAGAGATGCTCACCGTCAAGTCGGATGATGTGACCGGCCGCACCAAGACCTACGAGGCCATCGTCAAGGGTGAGTCGATCGGCGAGGCCGGTATTCCGGAGAGCTTCCGGGTGCTGGTCAAGGAGCTACAGTCGCTGGCGCTCGCGGTCGAGGTTATCGGCGAGGGCGATGAGCGGATTCACTTTGGCAAGGAGGCCGAGGAGGAGCCGTTGCCCAAGCTCGGCTTCGGCCTGGGGATGCCCAATCTCTCGACGGATTAGCAGGTTGAAGGTTCGCAGGTTGTCCCCTACGGGGGATGCCCTCCCCCCACGGGGGCACCCAAGCTGGGGGTACTCGCCGGGGGGCGCCCCTCCGGGTGTACGAGGCGATGTCGCTTGGGGGCGCCCCGCAGGGCGAAAGTTGAAGGTCGAGGGTTCGTCCCTTGACCTTCAGCTTTTTAACCTTCGACCGGTTCAGGTGCCACAGTAGGGGCAGACGTTCCACTCCAACTTCATGAGCCGACTGCAGTTGCTGCACTGGTTCTTAAGGCGCGTCGAGCAATTCGGGCAGAGCAGGAAATCCGCCTCCACCGGCTCGTGGCACGAAGGGCAGATGCGGCGGTCCTCGATCTCCTGCAACAGCGCCTCCTCTTCGAGCGAACGCTCGTACTGCTCGGCTAACGTCTCCCGCGGGCGCAGCAGCAAGTAGAGCAGCAGACCGGGCAGACTGAAGATCAAGACCAGCAGGGTTGCCAGCAGGACAGCAAAGATATCCCGCGTGCGGGCACGAATGTCGCGGAAGGTCCAGATGACCAGGCTCAACCAGAGAGCCAGGCCAAAAGCGCCAAAGAACGCTAACAACACTTGCAGGATGGCGCCGATGTTGATCGAGAGATTCTGAAGGGGTTCCATGGGGCTCCTACCAGGGATGAGTGCCGCAAGGCGGCAAACGGAGCGATTCTAGCACGCCCGGGAGCGATTGTCACATTGTCCCGTGCTCGGTGGTCAACCGGTGTGGGCCCAATCGTCGGCAGACAACCGGGGCGGCGTCTCCCGTGCGCTGGTTTTGCCCAGGCCGGCTGCTGAGTTATACTTTTTTGAGGCTACTTGGGGGTGTTCGTGGCCGGCGACCGTGTTCTGCGCCGGCCGTTTTCATGCTTCGTGATCCGTGAATCCTACTTGATTCTTTCTTCTCACGCGTCGCGTTTCACGTGGATATACGACTGATGGATCAGAGTCACATTCGGAATTTTTGTATCATTGCCCATATCGACCACGGCAAGAGCACGCTGGCCGATCGCCTGCTCGTGCAGACCGGGACGATCACTGAGCGCGAGATGCGCGAACAAGTCCTCGACGACATGGACCTGGAGCGCGAGAAGGGTGTCACCATCAAGGCCTCGGCGGTGCGTATGTTCTACACCGCTCCGGGCGGCCAGGCCTACGAGCTCAACCTGATTGACACCCCCGGGCACGTGGACTTCACCTACGAGGTCAGCCGCGCGCTGCAGGCCTGCGAAGGGGCTGTGCTGGTGGTGGATGCGGTCCAGGGCGTCCAGGCACAGACCCTGGCCAACCTCTACATGGCGATTGATGCCGACCTGGAGATCATTCCGGTCGTCAACAAAATTGACCTGCCGTCAGCCGATCCCGATGCGGTCGCCGAGGAGATCGAGAAGCTCGTTGGCCTCCCGGCGGAGGAGGTAATTCCGGTCTCGGCGAAGACGGGGCTCAACACCGACGCGGTGCTCGAGGCGGTGGTGCAACGCGTGCCTCCGCCCAAGGGCGATCCGGAGGCGCCACTGCGCGCCTTGATTTTCGATTCGCACTACGACTCCTACAAGGGCGTGGTTGCCTACGTACGGGTGATCGATGGCGAGGCCCCTCCCAATCGGCGGCTGATGCTCATGGCCGAGGGGATCGTAGTGGAGCCGCTCGAGATGGGGGTCTTCGCGCCGCGAATGACGCCAATAGACGAGCCGCTCCGGGCCGGCGAGGTCGGGTATGTTGCCACGGGGCTCAAGGATGTCAAGCAAGTCCGCGTCGGCGACACGCTGAGCCTGGCGTCCCGCCCGGCCAAGCGCCCGCTGCCAGGCTACCAGCCGGCGAAGCCGATGGTCTTCGCCGGCATCTATCCGGTTGAGTCCGACGACTTCATGGATTTGCGCGACGCGCTCGACAAGCTCCGGCTCAACGATGCCTCGCTGACCTACCAGCCGGAGACTTCTGTTGCCCTGGGCTTCGGCTTTCGGGTCGGGTTCCTGGGGCTCTTCCACATGGAGATCGTCCAGGAGCGTTTGGAGCGCGAGTATAGTCTCAACTTGATCGCCACCGCGCCCAGCGTAGCCTACCGCGTGCTCTTGACCAACGGCGAAGAGATCGAGATCGACTCTCCGGCCGAACTTCCCGAGCCGAACTTCGTCGAGGAGATCCGCGAGCCCTGGATGGAGATCCAGGTCTGGACGCCGAGCGACTACATCGGTCCCATCATGGATCTGGTGACCAGTCGCCGGGGCGTCTTCCGCAAGATGGAGTACCTCGACGAGAAGCGCGTTCAACTGACCTACGAGTTGCCCCTGGCCGAGCTGATCGTGGACTTCTACGACCAACTCAAGAGCCGCACCCGCGGGTACGCGTCACTCGATTACCGTTTCCTCGACTACCGGGCCGAGGAGCTGGTCAAGTTGGACCTGCTGGTTAACGAGGAGCCGGTGGACGCCCTCAGCATCATCGTCCACCGCAATTTTGCCTACCAGAAGGGTGATGCGCTGACGCGCAAGCTCAAGCAAGTGATCCCGCGCCAGATGTTCAAGGTGCCGATTCAGGCGTCGATCGGCAACCGCATCATCGCGCGCCAGACGGTGCCGGCGTTGCGCAAAGACGTGCTCGCCAAGTGCTACGGCGGCGACGTGACGCGCAAGCGAAAGCTGCTGGAGAAGCAGAAAGAAGGCAAGAAGCGGATGAAGATGCTCGGAAGCGTCGAAATTCCGCAGGAAGCCTTCATGGCCGTGCTCAAGCTGAATGAGGGCGAGTAGCTGGTGGGCCGGGAGCGGTTCTCAGGCTCTCCGGGCCGCTCTGTTTTGGGGCGCCGCCAGGACTGGCCCGCCTCGTCGTCGTTCCTCGACGGGTGATTCTTTGTGCGCTCGTGTTGATGGCCGCGGCCGATTTTCGCGAGTGTGAATCCTCTGATACACGATTCAGCGGTTCGTTGTCCCCTCCTGTGTAGAGACGCCCCCCCGGGGGAGACGCCCGGTGTAGAGACGGCCCAGCGGGAGACGGCCCGCCTGGCCGTTTCTACAGGGGGTGGCAGGCGCGGAGGGGCGGAGACGGCCCACCGGGCCGTCTCTACTTTGGCGGTCTCAGGGGGCGCGTGCTAGAATAGCCAGCCGTTTGCATGGAAGGCGCTGGGAGGTTGGTTGAACGTAGAGCACGCGGCGCGTCCAGCGCGCTGGTGGAGCGGGTCCCGGGTCGCCTTGACGCTGATTCTGATCGTGGCGGCCGCCTTGCGGCTACACGGTCTGAACTGGGACGAGGGACAGCTCTTTCACCCCGACGAGCGCTGGATCGTGGTCGTCGCGGCCGAGTTGCACCTGCCCCAGACGCTCGCCGGTCTGGCACCGGCCGGATCGCCGCTCAATCCCTTCTGGGATCAGGAGGCGGGCGCGCGGCACCGTTTCGCCTACGGCCACTTTCCGCTCTATCTGCTGCGGCTCGTTGGCGCCGCCGCCACTCCTCTGGTCCCTGGTCCCTTGCCCGCTCGCTATGAGTACCTTGCGCTGGTCGGGCGCCTGTTGGCGGTGATTGCCGACCTGGCGACGGTCGTGCTCACTTACGCTCTCGGCCGGCGGCTCTTCACCGTGGGCGTAGGATTGACGGCGGCAGCGGCCGTGGCGCTGGCCACGCTGCACGTGCAATTGGCGCACTTTTACACAGTTGATCCGTTGCTGACGGCGTTGGTGATGGCCGCGCTGCTGGCGATGACGGCCGTGGCCGAGCGCGGTTCGCTGCGCGCGAGCGCACTGGCTGGGCTGGCGACGGGGTTGGCGATCGGCACCAAGTTCAGTGCGGCAATCCTCTTCCTCCCACTGGTACTGGCGCATGCGATTGATGGCTTCGACGCCAGGCAACAAGCCCGCCTGCACACTCTCTGGCGAGGACCGGGCCGTGTACGGGCGGCGCTGGATCTCTGGAATGGGCTGGATGCTCAGCGCGGCTGGCGATGGCTCCTCCCCGCGCTTGGCGGGGCACTGCTGGCCTTTGCCATGACCAACCCCTACGCGCTGGCTGATCTCTACCAGTTCGCCACCAGCATTGGCGCGCAGAGCGCCATGGTCCAAGGGCGCTGGGTGTTGCCCTACACCGAGCAGTACCGTGGCACCTGGCCCTATGTCTATTTCATCAGCCAACAGGTGCGCTGGTTTCTCGGCCCGACGCTCGGCCTGCTGGCGTGGAGCGGCCTGGCCTGGCTGGGCTGGAGGATCGTCCGAGGTGCGTCGCACCTGGTTCAGCCGCACGAGTGGCCCGCGGTGGCCTGGGGCGTCCCGTACTTCGCTCTAACCGGGGCCTTTTTTGTGAAGTTCCCGCGCTACCTCCAACCGCTGACGCCACTGCTCTTCATCTGGGGGACGGCACTGCTCTTCCGTGCGACCCGGCGCTGGCTGCGGGCGCGGCAGGTGCTGTTGGTGCTGATCTTTGGGCCGGCGGTGTTCTACGCACTGGCCTTCACCAGCATCTACGACCAGCGCCACCCCTGGATCCAGGCGAGCGAGTGGATCTATCGCCACGTGCCACCAGGGTCCACGATCATAGTTGAGCTGTGGGACCATCCCCTGCCGGTCTCGATGGACGTGGATGGTACCTGGCACCGCGGTCGAGAGTACAAGCAGGTGGAGGTAGATCCTTACGACGCGGAGACTCCACTCAAGGAATTTTGGTTGGTGCAGCATCTGACCGAGGCCGACTGGGTCGTGCTCTCCAGCCCGCGAGGGTGGGAGGTTCTACGCCATTTGGGGCGCGAGTACTCACTGATGCCCACGTACTACAAGGGGCTGTTGACGGGCACCGCTGGCTTCGAGGTCGCCGGCCTCTGGCGCGTCGAGCCGCGTCTGGGACCGATCTCGCTGAGCCACAACCCGTTTCTCTCGGCCCTGCTCCCGACCCCGGCCGCCTGGGATGCTGCCGCCCCGGCGCCATGGACGCTCGACTTGGGCTTTGCCGACGAGAGCTTTAACGTCTACGATCATCCAATGCCCATCATTCTGCGCAAGACGCAGTCGCTGGGGTTCGAGGCTCTGCGGGTGCGGCTCTGGCCGGAGTTGGAGACGGGTACGATTGGGGTTGAGAGTGAGAAGTAGCGGAGCGTAAAACGCGACGCTCGTTTGGAACCGTGCGTCTTGCAAGTCGACTTGAGAACGGGACGAGTATGCTGCGTGAGAAAACGGAGCACGGATCGTGGGGTCACTGTGGAACCATTGGAGAAGTGCCCGTCGCACACGGCACTCCGTTTGAGCGTTACATTTTACGGAATGGACTCATGGGAACGAAAGGCCGAATCCTCCTCGGAACCGCCATCAGCCTGATCCTGCTGGTGTTGATCTTCCGGAACACCAATTGGGGTGAGATGTGGGCTGCGCTGCGGGCCGCCAATTACTGGCTGCTGGGGTTGGCGGTGTTCGTCACTTTCCTGGGGGTGGTCGTGCGCGCGTTTCGTTGGCGGGCGCTGTTTTGGCCTGAGAGCAGCCTCTCGATGAAGGCGCTGTTCGACGCCGTGAACGTGGGCTATCTGGCGAACAATCTGCTGCCGGCCCGCGCGGGCGATGTCCTGCGGGCTTACTTTGCGGGCGAGTGGGCCGATACCAGCGTGACCCACGCGCTCTCGACGACGGTCGTGGAGCGCGTGGTTGACACGTTGCTGATTGTGGCGATGCTCTTCGTGCTGTTACCCTTTCTGCCGCTGCCGCGGACCCTCGTCGACGCGGGGCTGGGGGTGGGCGGTGTGCTGGTCGTTGCGAGCGTGGTGATGATGGCCCTCTCACTGCAGCGCGAGCGCGGCCGCCGGATTCTGGCTGCGCTCCTGCGACTCGTGCCGAGGTTGGATGCCACCGTCTGGTCGGAGCGGTTGATCGCGCTGCTCGACGGCTTCGCCATCTTGCGGGCGCCGGGCGCTCTGGCACGCGTGCTCGGTTGGTCGATTCTCGTATGGGTTGAGGGGATCCTGATCTATCTGTTGACGTTTCGGGCCTTCGGCCTGGGCGCGCTCTCGCCGGCGGTGGCCGTGCTCACGATCTGCGCGGCGGCGCTTGGCATGGCCCTGCCTTCGGCGCCGTCAGCCGCGGGTGTTTTCCACGGGGCGACCTTCGCCGTTCTGGTGGCGTTTAGCGTGCCGGACGATCTGGCTCGCACCGTGGCGGTTGCCCTGCACGGCATCAATTTCCTGACGCTCACCGTCATGGGTTTCTGGTCGCTCGCGCGCCGGGGGCTTTCATACGGCGAGCTGACGAAGCGTGCTGTTGCACCCAAGGAACCAGTTGCTCTCGATTCGTCTGGAAATTGAGGGAGTCCGGCGGAACTGGCGGCGGCCACCGTGGCACGACTCCTGCCGAGTTCCCCTGGACCCGGTCGCTCGGCGGCAATAGAGGGAGCGGAGAGGTATAACAATGGCCAAGGTACTCATCACCGGTGGCGCCGGTTTCATTGGTTCGAATCTCGCCCGGCGTCTGTTGAGCGAGGGGCACCAGGTCACCATCTTTGATAATCTCTCGCGCTCTGGTGGGCAGAGCAACCTTGAGTGGCTGCGCGAGGGTTACGGCCCGGAGAGCTTCCGCCTCATCCAGGCCGATCTGAAGGAGTTCGACAGGCTTCTCCGGGCGGCCGAGGGGGCCGAGCGCGTGTATCATTTGGGCGGCCAGGTGGCGGTGACCACGTCGGTGCGTGATCCGCGCGCGGACTTCGAGGATAACGCGTTGGGCACGTTCAACGCGCTTGAGGCGGCGCGGTTATCGGGCTCGAACCCGATCTTTTTGTATTCCTCGACCAATAAGGTGTACGGCGGGATGGAGGATGTGGCGCTGGTCGAGCAGGACGCACGCTACAGGTATCGCGATTTTCCGCACGGCATCCCCGAAACGCAGCCGCTCGATTTCCATTCGCCCTATGGGTGTTGTTACTCGGAGGACACCGACATTCTGACGCGCAGAGGCTGGAAGCGATTTTACGAATTGGTTCCTGAAGATGAGGTCTTGACTTACAACCTTGAACGTAAAGTAGCGGAGTTTCAAAGGCCAACCGCGCATTTTGCCTTTTCGTATGAAGGCGAAATGTTCGTCCAAACCAATCGCCGCCTAAAAACGTGCGTGACGCCCAATCACAAAATGCTCGTGTCGTGGGACTGCAATCATGATGAACTCGAAAAGCCACGCCTGGTCGAAGCGCAGTTGATTGAAGGTAAGCCGGTGGCTTATCTCCTCGCAGCGGAGGTCGAAGGTGGCCAGGAAACCGTGGAGTTCGTCCTACCAGAAACGAAGGCCAGAAAGAATAAGCATCATTTTCCGGCCAGGGCGATACCAATATGTGACTGGTTGCGCTTCCTGGGTTGGTATGTCGCGGAAGGGCACTGCTACCAAAACAAGAAAACTGGCAATTGCACGGTGACATTGACGACTTATTCTCGAACCGAGGAAGCTGTTGCGGTGATGCAGTCTCTTGGCTTATCGCCCGTGGTGGACAAGCACCACGTGACTGCCACTTCAGGACAGTTGTATGAATATGTCCGATTGCTTGGCAAGAGTCATGAGAGGCATATCCCGCACTGTGTTAAAGAACTGAGCCGGAAACATCTCATCATTCTGCTAAGATTTTTGCTTGATGGCGATGGAGATCTACAGAGCGAGAATGGCTGGTGCTATACAACTGTGTCCAGACGTTTAGCGGATGATGTTCAGGAAATTGCTATTAAGTGTGGGATGGCGGCATCGGTTTCTTTGGACCCAGGAGGGTTCTATCGGGTTTATATCAGCACAACCCGCACGGCCCAATGTAATCTGAGCGAAGACGAAAGTGAATGGGTCGATTATGCCGGGCAAGTTTACTGTGTTGAAGTGCCCAACTCCGTTGTGCTCGTTCGCCAAAATGGCCACGCTTATTTCTCTGGAAATTCCAAAGGCGCCGGCGACCAGTACGTGCGCGACTACCATCGGATCTACGGTCTGCGCAGTGTGGTGATGCGCCAGTCGTGCATCTATGGGTACCGCCAATTTGGGATTGAAGATCAGGGCTGGGTCGCCTGGTTCACCATCGCGGCCCTCAAGGGGCGTCCGATCACGATCTACGGTGACGGCAAGCAGGTTCGCGACGTCCTCTTCATCAAGGACCTCCTGGATGCCTACGAGGCTTCGGTCCAGCAGATTGATCACGCAGCCGGCCGGGTCTACAACATCGGTGGTGGCCCCGACAACACAATGAGTGTCTGGGCGGAGTTTGGGCCGCTGCTCGAAGAGCTCCTCGGTCGACCGATCCCGGTCACTTACAGCGATTGGCGTCCCGGGGATCAGCCGGTCTATATCTCTGATATTCGCAAGGCAGAACGCGAGCTTGGTTGGCGTCCCCGCGTGTCCGTACGCGAGGGAGTGACGCACCTGTTTGAATGGATTCGGGATAATCAGCACCTCTTTGATCATCTTTGAGTTACGGGGGACAGGTTGAAGGTTGGGCAATGGACCATCTGTGCCGCGCCAGGGTAATTTCAACGATCACGATGTTCAATCGACGCCAAACAATGCCTGCCCAGATTCCGGCGAAGTCGAGCCACGAACTGGCCCTGTTCTGACCTTTAACCTTTCGCTCATACTGGTGTAGCGTATGCGAGCGCCTCGCGCTCGCATACGCTACACCAGTATGAGCGTAACCGTTAACCTTCCGACCTTACAACCGTTTCATGAAGATTCTTTTTGCTCTGACTTACTACCGTCCGCACGTCTCCGGCCTGACGATCTACGTCCAGCGGCTGGCCGAGGCGCTGGCCGCGCGTGGCCATCAGGTGACCGTCCTGACCTCGCACTACGACCAGGCCCTGCCGCTGGAAGAGACCATCCACGGGGTCCGGGTGGTGCGCGTGCCCGTAGCGTTCCGAGTCAGCAAGGGCGCCATCATGCCGAGCTACCCGGCCGTCGCGATGCGGCTGCTCCGCGAGCACGATGTGGTCGCGGCGAACCTGCCGAACACGCCGATCGAGGCTCTGCTGTTGCCGCTGATGGTCCGCTTTCTGGTACGCCGGCCAGTCACGATGACCTACCACTGCGACGTTCAGTTGCCGGCGGGGTTCTTCAACCACCTGGTCGATGAGGTGGTGTTCCTCAGCAACGTCGCCGCCGCCACGCTCGCCGATCGTCTGGTGGCCTACACCCAGGATTACGCCACCCACAGCCGTCTGTTGAGGCGCTTCCCGGGCAAGCGCGTCGTCATTCCCCCGCCGGTGGACATGCCGGCGCCGACAGCCGACCAGGTCGAAGCCTTCCGGCACCGTTTCGATCTCTGTGGCAAGCGTGTAGTGGGCTTCGTGGCTCGCTTCGCCACGGAGAAGGGGGTCGAGTACGCGCTCCACGCCATTCCGCGCATTGTGGAAGAGCTTCCCAACGTCAAGATTCTCTTCGCCGGAGAGTACAAGAAGGTCATCGGTGAGGAGGCTTACTGGGCGCGGCTCCAACCCCTTCTTCAGCGGTACGCCAACCACTGGCAGTTCACCGGGGTGCTCGATCCGACCGATCCTGCGGAGTTGGCGAGCTTCTACGCGGCCTGCGACGTGACCATCCTGCCCAGCATCAATATGACCGAGAGCTTCGGGCTGGTACAGGTCGAGAGCATGCTCTGCGGGACGCCGGTCGTGGCCAGCAATCTGCCGGGCGTGCGCCAGCCGGTGACGGTCACCCAGATGGGGCGAATCGTGCCGATCAAGGACTCGGCTGCGCTGGCCCAGGCGATTGTCGAGGTGATTCGCCACCGCGACGAATACCGCCACCCGCGGGCGGCGATCAGCCGGACCTACAGCATCGGCCGGACGGCCGACGAGTACGAGCAGCTGTTCACGGGATTGATGGCCCAGCCTTCCCGCCGGGAGCGCGGCGCCCTCGGCCTGCGCGGCAAAGCGATGCTGGCATTGACTCTGCTCGTGATGCTCGTTGCGGCGTTCCTACCGCCAAAGCGTGTCGAGTAGAGACTGGAGCCTGATGGCTACTTCGGCCAAGAATGATATGCTGACGACCCGGCGTGACTATCTCGCCGATCACCTGCGCGATGTGCCGGCATTCCGAGCACTGCTGCGGGGTGTGGAGTGCCGCCTGTTCGAAGCCGCCGGCGAACTGGAACGGCCGATTCTCGATTTGGGCTGTGGCGATGGCCATTTCGCTTCGATGGCCTTTGCCGAGCCGCTCTTCACCGGGATCGACCCCGATGAGGCGATGGTCCGAGAGGCGCGGGATCGTGGCGTCTATCGCTGGCCGCTCGTAGCCGATGCCACACGTATGCCGTACGCCGATACCAGTTTCGCGACGGTTGTGGCCAACTGTGTCGTCGAGCACATCCCGGACATCGAAGCAGTGATGGCTGAGACGGCCCGTGTCCTGAAACCCGGTGGCCGCTTTCTCTTCGGCGTGCCGAGCCACAAGTTTGCTGAGTTCCTGTTGGGCAGCACGCTTTTGCGTGCTCTTGGCGTGCCCAGCCTGGCCGAGACCTACGGTGCCTGGTTCAATACTCACTCGGCACATTTCACGACCGATAGCCCCGAGCGGTGGCTGGCACGCCTCTGCCGTCACGGATTCGAGGTTGAGCACTGGGAGTACTACATGTCGGCGGCTGGTCACCGAGCTTTCGACCTGGCGCACTACCTGGGTGTCCCACGGTTGATCAGCCGCAAGCTGACGGGGAGATGGGTCGCCTTCCAAAACCCGCTGACCAACGCGCTCTTCGTTGCCTGGCTGCGGCCGTACTACGAGGAGGGCCCTCCACGCGTCGGTGCGTACATTTTCTTTCACGCTCGGAGAGAGGGAAGAGGGAACAAGTAGCAGTCGGGACCGCGACCGTCGCTCCAGGATTTCCCTGTTGCTGCCCGTGATCTGCGACTTGCCATGTGAGACCTATGACGCGCCTGCCGATCCTACGAGGAGTTATCCGCCCACTGTTCCCGGTTGCGGCCCTGGGGGCGGCTGTGGCCGGCCAGTTAGAGCTTCGCGCTGATCCCCACCGTGGTCTGGTCCTGTATGCTGTCGGGCTGATCGCTCTGCTTGCGAGCGGCGCCCCGGCCCTTGGTGGCGCCCGACGAGCCTGGGTCGAGCGTGATGCGCGCCTGAAGGTGCGCCCGGTTCCGCTGGTGGCGGCCTTGCTGCTCGCGGCGCTCGCCTGGCTCGAGAGTGGTGCCAATCGGTTCACCCTGCTCGGCGTGCTGGCCTGGGTGGGCGCGACCGGGAGCTGGCTCCGGGCCTGGTGGCCGGGGGTCGAGAGCCGGGGAGCGCAGAGTCTTCCCGACCGGCCTCTCTCCACGGACCGCTCCAGCAGGGTATGGCCGCTTGCGCCGATGCTCGTCGTTCTGCTCGTGGCGGCCTTCTTCCGCTTCCACGGCTTGCAGCAGCTCCCGCCGGAGATGACCTCCGACCACGCTGAGAAACTTTTCGACGTGCGCGACGTCCTGGCCGGTGTGCACCGCATCTTCTTCCCGCGAAACACCGGTCGCGAGCCGGCCCAGTTCTATCTGACCGCCCTGCTGGCGGGGCCACTCGGTTTCGGCCTCAACCACATGGCGCTCAAGACCGGGACGGCCATCATCGGGTGGCTGACCGTGCCGCTGACCTACGCGGCGGCGCGCCGGGGCGCTGGAGCATCGCGGAGCGTGGCGCTGATCGCCGCGGCGTTGCTGGCGGTCAGCAAGTGGCACACTGAAATCACGCGTGTAGGCCTGCGCTTTCCGTACGCGCCGTTCGCCGTGGCGCTTCTGCTGATCTTTCTTCTGCGAGCGCTGCGCTCCAACGACCGGCGCGATTGGCTGTTGAGCGGCCTGGCACTCGGCCTCGGGCTGTATGGGTATACGGCCTTCCGCATCGCGCCGTTGCTGGTGCTCGTGGCCCTGGCACTCTGGTGGTGGCGCGGAGTCTGGCGAGGCGGTGCCAGTGCCAGAGCCGCACTGCTCGACAGTGCCCTGGTGCCCCTGACCGCGGCGATCGCCTTCCTCCCGTTGGGTCACTTTGCACTGCAACACCCTGAAATTTTCTGGTACCGCAGTTACACCCGGGCCGCTGAGGGGCTGACGGGCAATCCCTGGTCCATATTCTGGCACAATGTCTGGAATGCAGCGCTGATGTTCCACTGGCGGGGCGACGTTGTGTGGGTCAACACCGTCCCGCGCGACCCGGTCCTCGACCCGCTCACGGGAGCGCTCTTTCTGCTGGGGATCGGCTTCCTCATCGTGCGAGTCGTTCGGCAGCGGCGGCCGGCGGAGATCCTTCTGCTCGTGGGCCTGCCGATTCTCGTGCTTCCCAGCATCCTGGCCCTGGCCTGGCCGGGCGAGAATCCCAGCGTCGTGCGCGCTGGTGGGGCCCTCCCGGTGGTGATGCTGATCGCGGCCTGGCCTCTCGCGGCGCTGGCCCGCGTGCTGGCTGAGAGCGTACGGCGGCCTGTTGGGCGCGGGTTGGCGGCGGTCCTGGTGGGAGGGATCCTGATCGCGGCGGCCGGGCTGAATTGGTGGACGTACAGCGTTGATTATCGGGAGTCCTACGATTTCAATTCCTGGAATACGACCGAGGTTGCGGCCGTCATCCGCCAGTGGGCCCCATCCATCGGTGGGGCTGAGCACGCCTACGTCAAGAGCTTCCCGTACTGGGTCGATACCCGGAATGTTGCCTTTAATCTGGGCGATCCCGACTGGAACAGCGTGATCATGGACATCCGGCAGGTTAAGGTGGGCAATGGCGAGGGGCCGGAACCACGGCTCATCATCGTCAACCTCCGGGACAGGACAGCGTTTCTGACCTTGCAGCGCCTCTGGTCAGGCGGAGAGTACTACCGCTACAAGAGCCGGGTGCCAGGCAAAGAATTTTGGGTTTTTGTGCATCCGGGTTATCCTCGTCCCGCAAGTTTGAACCCTGGCACGTTGGGGCGATGAGCGGGTGATGGCGCGCCTGCCAACGTGCCGTGCGCCAACGCACGAATAGCCGATGCGGAAAGCTGGGTGCTGATGGCCGAGCATCTCTCCTCGCCACGCCATACGTCCTCTCCGTCCTCGCGCGCCCCCATGCCTCGACCGCGGTTGGGACTTTTGCTGTTGGTGCTGGGCGCCCTTGGGTTGGCCGCCCTCGGCCAGGTCTACTTTTTGAAGCGCCCCGCCTTCTTCTGGGACGGGCTCGTCTTCTACCTGCTGGCGGTCCTGGCCTTCACCCTGGCAGGAGTGCGCGTCGACCCTCTCCTCACCCACTCGACCCGTGAGGCGGATGCTGGATTTTGGGGCGAGATGGTGGCTGCGGCGAAACGGGAGCCCTGGCGGGTCGTGGCCCTGCTCCTGGCGGCGACGCTCACCGCCTCGCTGCTACGGCTGTTGCGGATCGAGCCGCAGCTTCCCAATTACAATCAGGCGGTTCTCTTCTGGCTGGGGGCAACCGGCTTCTACATCCTCGCCGTGGCACCGCCGCGTCGCCGTCCGCGCCTCGATTTGGGCTTGTGGTGGGAGATCAACCGGCGGATCGTGCTGGTAGTGGCCGTCGTGCTGCTGGCGGCGCTGGGGTTGCGCGTCTGGCAGTTGGGGAGCATCCCGCCGACGCTTGGAGGCGACGAGGGTTCGCAAGGACTCGAGGCGCTCAAAATACTCGCGGGGGCAATACGCAACCCCTTTGCCACCGGCTGGCTGAGCGTGCCGACGATGAGCTTCTACTTCAACGCGCCGACGATCAAGCTCCTGGGCAACACGATCTTTGCCCTCCGGCTGCCGTGGGCGCTGGTCGGAACGGTCACTGTGCTGGTCGTCTTCTGGTTGGTCACGCGTCTCAAAGGGTTGACACTCGGCCTGATGACCGCCGCGCTGCTGGCCACCTACCACTATCACATCCACTTCTCGCGGCTCGGGTCGAACCAGGTCGCCGACCCCTTCTTCGTTGCGTTGGCGCTCCTCTTCCTCTACCGGGCGCGTGACCGGCGCAGCCCGCTCGACTGGGCCCTCTGCGGCGTGGTTATCGGTCTGGCACAGTACTTCTACGCCGGGGCGCGATTTACCGTCGTGATCATCGCCGTCTTGACCCTCTCCTTCCTGGTGCGGGACGGGGCCCGCTTTTGGCACGAGCAGCGTCAGGGCGTCCTCATCATGCTTGGGGCCGCTGTGGTTACTGCGGCCCCGATGATCCAGTTTGCCATTCGCTTTCCCAACGACTATAACGCCCGCCTGAACCAGGTCGGAATCATTCAGAGTGGGTGGCTCGAGCACGAGCAAGTGGTTCGCAATCAAGGTGCGCTGCCAATTCTGCTCGACCAGACGCGCCGGGCGGCCCTGGCTTTCAACCTCTACCCGGACCGCACCGTCTGGTACGGCTCGCCCAAACCGCTCTTCGACTTTGCGGCCGGCGCCCTCTTCCTCCTCGGTCTGGGATACGCCACCCTGCGCCTGGACGACCGCCGCCTCTTCCCGATGGTCATCTGGTGGTGGGGGGCCATGTTCCTGGGGGGGGCGCTGACGGAGAGTCCGCCTTCGAGCCAGCGGTTGATCACTCTGGCGCCGCCGGCGGTCTTCTTCGTGGCCCTGGCCCTGTTGCGGATCGGCCAAATCGCCCAACGGGCGTGGGGCGAGCGTGATCTCGACCGGCTGACGCCCTACCTGGCGGCGGCCATTCTGGCCCTCAGCCTGAGCAGCGTCAAGTGGTACTTTGTAGATTACACACCGCTGCGCGTCTATGGCAGCTACAACGGCGTGGTCGCCACCGCGCTGGGAGAGTACGCTCGCGACGTGCTCGGCCCTGACTGGCGGATCTATTTCTTCGGACCGCCGCGCATGTATGTCGGTTTTGGCTCGATCCCCTACCTTGCACCCAATGTCGAGGGAGTGGACATCCATCAACCCCTCACCGTTCCGCCCGACCGAGGGTTGGCGCCGGCTGATAAGGGGGCTGCGTTTGTCTTCCTGCCGGAGCGGCGCGAAGAATTGGCGTTGGTTCGCCAGACGTTCCCGGGTAGTGCGGTGGAGGAGATTCCCTCGCCCCTGGGCGGCACCCCGCTCTTCATCGTCTACCGCGTCCCGCGCGGGCAACTCACCCGGTAAGATCATGTCGCTTCCACCTGCCGGTTCTCGCCCCTGGCCAGCCCTGCTGGTCGCGTTGGCTGTGCTGCTGGCACTGCTTGGGCAGTACCAGTTCACTCGCACCCCGCAGCCGTTGTCATCCGCGCTGCTGCTCTTCACGCTGGCCGTGGTGTGTCTCCTGGCGGCCGAGCGCCTCGCCCAACCGACTCGGGGTGCGGAGGCGTTGCGGGACCCGGCAGCGGGCGAGGAAGGGAGCGCTGCTGACCTCTCCCGCGCCTCGGCCCTTCCGCGCCTCGGCCCGGCCGTGTTGGCGCGCAAGTGGCGCTGGGTCTTGACCGGAGTGGCACTGCTGTTGGGGGCATGGGTCGTCTGGGCGCTCTCGCGCAAGCCGCTCCCGCTGAACAAGAGCGGGCCGGTGGTGCCCTGGTTGCTGGCGTGTGCCCTTCTGGTCGCGGCCTGGGGTGAGAGGCCGCGGACGGGGCGCGTGCGTGCCTGGCTGTCCTGCCACCGCGATGAGCTGGCCGTGCTCACCCTGGTGACGCTGGCGGCGTTGGGGTTGCGGCTCTGGCAGCTCGGCAATGGACCGTTCACACTGAGCGGGGATGAGGGGAGTATTGGTCTGGAACTGCGCCGCATCCTGGAGGGCGAACTGCGGAACCCCTTCACGCTGGGCTTTGGCCCCTTCCCCACACTCTCGTTCTTCGTCGAAGTTGTCCCGGCGTGGATCGTTGGTCTCAACGCCTGGACTCTGCGGCTGCCGAACGCACTGCTCAGCACGCTGGCGGTGCCGGCCCTCTACGCATTGGGCGGCCAACTCTTCGGGCGCCGCACGGCCCTGGCGGCGGCGCTCCTCCTGGCAAGCTACCAGGTTCACCTGCACTACAGTCGGGTCGCGCTCCATGTGGCGGCGGACACCTTCTTCTTCACCGCGACAATGGCGGTGCTGATCTACGGCTTGCGCCATCGGACCGGGCCGTGGCTGTTCGTGCTCGCGGGGCTCTTGGCCGGGGCCGATCAGTACGTCTACACCGGCTCCCGCCTGCTGCCACTCCTGATTGTGGCCTTCCTTGGACTGCTCGTCCTGGTGGCGCCGGAGTGGGTGGCCGGTCAGAGGACCAATTTGCTTGTCCTGGCGCTCACCTTCCTGGTCGTGGCCGGGCCGATCCTCCTGGTCGCGATCCAGCACCCGAATGACTACAACGCGCGCATCAATCAAGTCGGGATCATCCAGAGCGGCTGGCTGGCGCGCGAGCGGGAGATTCGCCACCAGGGCACGCTGCCAATCTTGCTCGATCAATTCCGCCGCGCGTTGTTCGGATTTTCGTTCTACCAGGACCGGACTGTCTCGTACGGTTCTGGTGGCCCACTCGCCAATGCGCCGATGGCGATCCTGCTCTACCTGGGGCTGGGACTAAGCCTGCTCCGCTGGCAGCAATCGGGTTTCGCTTTACTCTCGCTCTGGTTTTGGGGAGGGCTTATCGGCGGTGGCGCCCTGACGGTCAACCCCCCGACCAGCAACCGGTTGGTGGCGATTACGCCAGCGGTGGTGCTGTTGGCGGCGGTGGCACTCTCTGAGAGCGCCCGCCTCCTGGCAGTGGCGCTCGACGTGCACCGCCCCCGCCGCTGGGCGCTTGCGGTCACGCTGGTGGTTGCCGTCTTTCTAGCGCTGCTCGACGCGCGCTTCTATTTCCAGAAGTACCTCCCATCGCACCGGTTCGGCGGCGGCGAGGCGTTGATTGCGACTCAACTGGGTTACGATCTCGCAAGACTGTCGCCGGCGCCACATCTCTACTTCTTCGGGCCGCCGCGCATGTGGAGCGGCTTCTCCACGCTCGTCTTTCTGGCGCCCGAGGTTCCGCGCGACGATGTGGTCGAGCCGCTGACGACGCCGGAGGCGCTCGATCGGCTGGTGCGATTGGACCGCGACGCGTTCTTCATCTTCCTACCTGAGCGAGCGGGCGAGCGGGCGCTGGTCGCCCGGCGCTACCCCAGCGGCGAGATGCGCGAGGCTCGTTCGCCGGACGACCGCAAGGTGATATATTACTGGTATTTCGTGCCACGCTCGGCGTTAGGCGGCTAGGCGCCGAACGGGGCCGTAGAACATCGGTCACGTCGTCGTTGCGCGGGTGGGGGACCATGGTTCGGAGGAACCGCGTGAGCGGTCGGAAGCGCGCTGGAGGGGCGCACGGCCGTGCGCCCCTCCGAACCGGAAAGCGCCTTCACACGGTGCTCTGCAATCGTCTCGGCGACGCCTTGACCGGCGCTATAGGAGGACCTCATGGCGAAGTCAAGACGCAAGCACGGCCATGTCCGGCTCACCTGTCCCCACTGCGGGCGCAACGTCAGTGTGCAGCGGCCGCAGCGCTTCCAGCCGGCCATGCCTTGCCCGAACTGCCGGGTTCCGATCAATGCCACCCTGATTCTTGCCGCCGAGGCTGCTCTGCATGCTCCGGAAGCGGGGCCAGAAGGAGCGGCGAACGAGCCGGGCGGCGCCGAGGCCGAGGAACGGGGGGCCGGGGAAGCGGATGGATAGGCGGGAAGGCGAATCTCGCGCTCCTCTGCGCCCCTCGCTTCCAGCGGCCTTTCAGTCCTGCCGACCAAGCGGAGCGCGCACACGTTTTTTGATAGACGATCCCTTCTGCTCGACGCATTTGCAATTGCTGGCTCGCTGTGGTACAACCTTCCACGCTTATGCCAACGGGGACGACCGTCTGTCCGGTTTCAGCGCCGCTCGGGAGACGCCCACTGAAACCCAGTCATCGCCCCCGTTTGTTGTGAAGGAAGCGTTCGGCGTTTGACTCCCAACCGTTGATTTCCGATTGGCAAGGGATACTCCGGTTCCCCGACCTCGGCCCGGTTCCTTGCGGATGGCCAGCAACGGTTCGGTCGGAATTGAAGGCTGAGGGCTGAGTGCGATCTGAAAGTCTTCTCCCATGAGCGAAAGCAGCCTGCCGTTTCCCCAGGCCGGCCCCGGTCCCGAAGCGGCCCATCCAGACACGCACCGTTGGGGGTGGGCCGAGCGCCTCGAGTCCGCGGTCACCAGCCGCACGATGATCCCGATCTGGCTGGGTACGATTCTCATCTTGGGGGCGATCTTCCGGTTCACCGGTTTGGACTGGGATCAGGGCCAGCATCTCCACCCGGACGAGCGGTTCCTGACGATGGTGGAGACCGCCCTTCAGTGGCCGCAGGAACAGTTCCTGGCCACCTATTTCAATGAACCCGGCTCGACGCTGAATCCGCGCAATGTCGGCTACGGGTTTTTCGTCTACGGCGATTTCCCCATCATCCTCATCAAGCGCATCTCGATCGCCCTCGACAAAACGGGGTACGATCAAGTTCACCTTATCGGTCGGGCCGTGGATGCAGTCGTTGATCTGGCCACGCTGTTGGCGCTGTTCCTCCTGGGCCGCAAGCTCTACCGAGATGACCGGGTGGCGCTGTTGGCGGCACTGCTCTACGCTATGGCGGCGCTGGCGATCCAGCAGTCGCACTTTTTCGTCGTCGATAACTTCAGCGCTTTCTTCGTGACCGTCGCGCTCTATTTCATGGTGCGGGTCTTCGAGCACGGTCACTTCTGGAATTACATCCTGGCAGGTGGCTTCATCGGGCTGGCTCTGGCGAGCAAAATCTCGATCTACTCGATCGTCTTGGTGATGGTGGTTGTGGGCGCCTACCGTCTCTACCGCGCCTGGCAGGACCCCGAGCGCGACCCGGCGGTGGCCTTTGAGCAGATCGCTGTTCGCCTGGTCATCAGCGGGGTGGTGGCCTTCCTGGCCTTCCGCGTCTTCCAGCCCTACGCCTTCAAGGGGCCGGGATTCTTCGGAATCGGGCTGGCGGAGCGCTGGCTTGAGAATGCCAAGGAGGCGCGCGCCTGGGTCTCGGGTGAGCGCGACGCGCCGTTTGCCCACCAGTGGACCAACCGCACGCCGATCCTCTTTCCCTTGAAGAACATGATCTTCTGGGGCATGGGCGTCCCGCTGGGCCTGACGGCCTGGCTGGGCTGGTCGGTGGCGGCCTGGCAACTGCTGCGCCGGCAGCGCTGGGTCCATCTGCTCCCCGTGACCTGGACGGTGATTCTCTTTGGCCTGCTAGGCACCCAGTGGGTCAAGTCGATGCGCTACTTCCTGCCGATCTATCCGACGCTGATCCTGCTCGGCGCCTGGTTTCTCGTCTGGCTCTGGGATCAGGCCAAGGAGCGTGACCCGGCTTTGGCCGCGCGCACGCGTGGGCTGCTCGCCTGGACGCCGACCAAAGCGGGGGCGGTGCTGGGCGTTGTCGTGGTGGGCACGCTCCTCTACGCGATCGCGTTCACCACGATCTACACCCGGCCGCACACGCGCGTGGCCGCCTCACGCTGGATCTACGCCCATGTCCCACCCGGGAGCATTATTGCGAACGAGACGCAGTGGGATGATGGCCTGCCGCTGCGGGTTGACGGCAAAGACGGTTTTGGTGGGATGTACACCGGCTTGAATCTCGATATCACAGCCGAGGACTCGCCCGAGAAGATGGAGCACGTGCTGGATGTGCTCGACCAGGCCGAGTATCTGTTCATCTCGAGCAACCGCCAGTACGATTCGATGCCGCGCCTGCCGATGCGCTTCCCGATGGTGATCAAGTACTACGATGCTCTCTTCAATGGGCGACTTGGCTTCGAGCGGGTGGCGGAGTTCACCTCCTACCCGCAGCTGTTCGGGATCCAGTTGCCCGACCAGGGGGCTGAGGAGGCCTGGAGCGTCTACGATCACCCTCGCGTCCAGATCTTCAAGAAGACCCCCGCCTACAGCCGTGCCAGGGTAGAGGCTATCCTGGGGAGCACGAACTGGGACGCAATCATCCAACTCTGGCCCAAACAGGCGACCAAAACCAAGGATGCTTTGCTGCTGACGCCTCAGGAGCAGCGGATCTACCAGGCCAGCGGCACCTGGTCGGCGATGTTCGACCCGACGAACGTGGTCAATCGCTTCCCGGTGCTGATTTGGGTGCTGGGCGTCCTGCTGATGGGGCTCGTTGGCCTGCCCTACGTCTGGCTCGTGGCCGGGCCGCTGCCCGATCGAGGGTACGCGTTCGCCAGGCCGCTCGGGTTGTTGTTGGTTGGGTGGCTCGTTTGGTGGCTGGCGAGCTTGAAGCTCGTGACCTTCTCAGTCGGTGGCATCGCGTTGAGTGTGGTTCTACTGGCTCTGGGTGGAGCGGCGATCACCCTCGTCCGGCGCAGAGCGTTCGTCGCCTGGCTGGAGGCAAACCGGCGCCTGCTCGTGATAGAGGAAGGGCTCTTCTGGGCCTTCTTCGTGCTGGTGCTCTCTGTTCGCTGGGCCAATCCCGACCTCTGGCACCCTGTGCTCGGCGGTGAGAAGCCGATGGACTTCGCCTTCCTCAACGCCATCATCAAATCGGTCTACTTCCCGCCCTACGACCCCTGGTTCGCGGGCGGCTACATCAACTACTATTACTTCGGCTTCGTCCTGGTGTCGACGCTTATCAAACTCGTCGGGGTGGTGCCCTCTATTGCCTACAACCTCACCGTTCCGACGCTCTTCGCCTTCCTGGCGCTGGCGGCCTTCGGGGCGGCGCTCGCCCTGGTGAGCGGCAGCGGCCACCAGGCGCCGATCAGCCGCCGGCCGCTGGTCTTCGCCCTGCTGGGGGCGCTCTTCGTGGCGGTCATCGGCAACCTGGGCGAGGCCAGATTGATCTTCCAGGGCCTGCAGTCGCTCAGTACGCTCGATTTCCAGAGCACGATTCCGGGTCTGGCCTCGCTGGTGAAGACGGTACACGGGTTCGTTACAGGATTCCTGGCGGGCCATCCTCTGCCCTTCCGGATCGAGTGGTGGTACTGGAACGCCACGCGTGTCATCAGCCACTCGCCCACCGAGGCCGGTCCCATCACCGAGATGCCCTGGTTCACCTTCCTCTACGCAGACCTCCACGCCCACATGATGGCCCTGCCCTACACCGTTGTGGCAGTGGGCCTGGCGCTGGTGTACGTGCGGGCCAACGGATGGTCTGGGGCGTCAACGGATGGGACAACGGACAAACGGATAGCGGCTCCGGCTGAACGGATGGGAGTAGCGGATGGGAGGCTGGTGAGCGGGGCGCGACTGGCGCTGCTGGCGCTGGTGGTCGGAGCTCTCTGGCCGCTCAACACCTGGGATTTTCCGACCTATGCCCTGGTGGCGCTGGCGGCTTTCATCCTGCACGGCTGGTACCGGCACGGTCGCCTCTCGTTCGAGATGATTGCCGGGGTGGCCGGGCGCTGGATCCTCCTGTTGGGCCTGGGCTACGCCTTCTTCCTGCCCTTCCACCAGAACTATGGTTCGGCGGTCAGTGGAATCGAGCCCTGGAAGGGGAGCAGGACGGCGCTGAGCGATTATCTGACGATTCACGGCTTCTTCTTGTTCGCCATTACGGCTGCGCTTGTCACCGACTTCTGGCTGGCGCGCGATCTCAACGCCGTGGCGCGGCTTTTGCGGCTGGCCCTGCGCAAATGGTACCGTCTGGGTCGTCTGAACCACCTGCATGGGCTCCTCCTCACGCCCTCACCCTTCTACGCTGTGGGCCTCTACTTGGTGGCGGTGGGCGGGCTGTTGGCGGTGGGGCTGGCCCTGCTGGGCAAGGGTGTCCCGGCCCTGATCGTGGCCTTGATGACGTTGGCCGGGTTGCTCTTCTTCCGGCGGTCTCGAAGAAGGGCTGAGTTCCACGGGCCGAGTGCTGAGTATGATCCACAGGCTACTCCGCTTCCAGCCATTCAGCTTTCAACACTCAGAGCTCAAAACTCGCTACTCTGGCAGATGGCGCTGCTCTTGATCTTCGCCGGCCTGGGGCTCACCCTGGCGGTCGAGTTCGTCGTGCTGAAGAACATTGACATCAGCCGGATGAACACCGTCTTCAAGTTCTATCTCCAGGTATGGGTGTTATGGGGATTGGCTGCGGCCGTCGGGGCCGCGCTGGTGTACGAACGGTTGCCGCGCTTCCAACCGGAGTGGCGCCTGGTGTGGCGGTACGGCTTCATTACGCTCTTCGCCGCGACGTTGCTTTACCCGATCTTTTCGA
Source organism: Ardenticatenaceae bacterium (assembly GCA_027493995.1). GTDB lineage: Bacteria > Chloroflexota > Anaerolineae > Ardenticatenales > Ardenticatenaceae > DOUV01. The sequence goes on from JAOSJS010000001.1 coordinate 6,195,493, forward strand.
CCCGGGCCAAGATCAATGACCGCTTCGACAAATCGGTCGGACCGACCCTGGATGGAATGGCCTTCATGGAGAAGGCCGTCCACTGGGACCGCGACCAGCAGATGCCGCTGATCTACGATGAGCAAGCGATCCGCTGGATGCAGGAGAACTTGCCCGGCTCGCCCGTGATCGCGGAGGCCAACACCTATCCAACGCTCTACGGCTGGGGCAACCGCTACGCGATGTTCACCGGCGACCCAGCAGTTGTGGGCTGGGACTGGCACGAGCGCCAGCAGCGTGCCGCCATCCCCAACGACATGGTCTCGCGACGTATCCAGGACATCCAACAAGCCTATAATACGGCGGACCCCAACGAGGCCTACCGCATCTTCACCCGCTACAACGTGCAGTACTTTGTCGTCGGCCCGCTCGAGCGCGCCTACTTCCCGGGCGGCCAGGACAAGTGGGAGCCGCTGCGCGGGCTGCTCTGGGATTTGGTCTATGAGAATCCCGGTGTCAAGATATACCGGATTATCAGCCCGGAGACAGCGCACGCTGGAACATCGGTCAAGTAGTCGCCGGGGGCGCATGACCGGAGACGTCGGAATGATGAGCGAGCGTTCCAGCTTGATCGAACGCGTCTAGACAAGATATGGGCATAACTGGACTGGATTTCTTTCGTTGTGGTTCAAGATTGCGGTTTGACAGAGGCATGAACGACAGACGAGCACTTTCGGCAAGCTGGCTTCAGGCCACTGCTGCGGAGACTTTGACTTTGGTCCGTTTGCCATGATCGCCTTTTTCACCTGGTACCTCCTCATCACCCTCTTCGGTCTGGCGGCGGCGCCGCTGGCCTGGAGCTGGCTGCGTTGGCTGCCCGACCGTGGTTGGGGGCTGAGCCGGGCGCTGGGCTGGCTCCTGGCCGGTTTCCTGATCTGGTTCCTGGGGAGTCTCGGGTTTGCGCGGGTGGATCGGGGTAGTGGTATCGCCGGGCTGTTGGTCGTGGCCGCCTTGAGTGCCGTAGTGGTGAGTCGCTGGGGCGGTGGCTGGGGAACCCTTGGGGCCTGGCTGCGCCGCCACCGCGCGCTCGTTCTGGCGGAGGAGATCGTCTTCCTGGCGGCGTTCGCGCTCTGGACCTTCTACCGTGCCCACGACAACGCGATCGCGGCCACTGAGAAGCCGATGGAGTTTGCCTTTCTCAACGCGATCGTCGCCGGTGGTGCCATTCCCCCGCCCGATCCCTGGCTCTCGGGCTTTGCGATCAGTTACTACTATTTTGGCTACGTCCTGATGGGAGTGCTGACCACGCTGAGCGGCGTGGCGACTGCGGTTGCCTTCAACCTGGGCATCGCCCTGCTTTTCGCCCTGACCACCACCGGCGCCTACAGCCTGGCCTACAACCTGATCGTCTCGCCGCGCCGCTTGAATCTGGCAACTCAAGATGCCAGCGGACGCTCGGCTACTGATCACTCAGCAGGCAGCATACAGCCCTCAAAACTTCTTCTGGCTCTCCTCGGTCCGCTGCTACTTGTGGGGGTCTCGAACCTGACCGGCCTGGCGGAGATCGCCAACGCCAACGGTATCGGCTCGCCGGCTTTCTACCGCTGGCTGGATGTCAAGGAGTTCCCTGCGGGCCAGCGCGCGCAGGGCTGGTATCCCGACACGAACTGGTGGTGGTGGCGGGCCTCGCGGACGGTACACGACCGTGTCCCGTTTACCGACGTCGACGTCGAGGTGATTGACGAGTTCCCGTTTTTTAGCTTCCTCTTGGGCGATATGCATCCCCATGTGCTCGCCTTGCCCTTCGTCCTGCTCGCGCTCGGACTGGCGCTCAACCTGCTACGCGGGGCGCCGAGGGCCTCGCCCACGAGCGCCGCGCCGCGCTGGTACGGGCTGGTGTTGCCCGCCTGGGAGCGCGATCCGGCCTGGGGCGTGCTGAGCCTGGTGCTCACCGCGATCGTCGTCGGGGGTCTCGGCTTCCTCAATTCGTGGGATTTTCCCACCTACAGCCTGATTTTTCTGGCGGCCTGGGCCATTGGCCTGGTTCTGCGACGTGGCCGGCTCGACCGCACGACGCTCGCCGATCTCGTGGCTGCGGGTCTGACGGTGCTGGTGTTGGGGATCGGTCTCTACCTGCCGTTCTACCTCGGTTTTCGCTCGCAGGCCGGTGGGTTGGCATTGGTTTCGTTCTTCACGAAGGCGAAGTGGCAGCAGTATCTGCTGATGTTCGGCCTCTTCTTTGCCGTCGTGGTCCCGCTGCTGCTCGTGCAATTGCCGGTCGCCATACGGATGTGGCGCGAGCGGGGCCTGGGATGGGCAGAGATCCTGGCTGTAGCCGTCGCACTGGTACTGCTGGGGGCGGGACTCTTCTTCCGATGGTGGACGGTGGCCTTGTTGGGTCTGGTTTTGGGCCTCGCCCTCTTGCTGCTCGAGCACTGGCTACGGGTGGGGCTGGGCGCCGGGCCGGTGGCGCCTGAGGTTGGGGCCGAGGAGTCGCCGCGCCGCACCCGGCCGCTGATTGCCGGGGGGAGTGGCGCCGAGCCGCCTGTGTCGGCCAGCCTGCCCGATCCGAACCTGCTTTTTGCACTGCTACTCGTCGCCGTCGGGGTGCTTCTGACGCTGGGAACCGAGTTTGTCTTCATCAAAGACATCTTCGGCTCGCGCATGAATACCGTCTTCAAGCTCTACTACCAGGCCTGGACGCTCTTCGCTGTGGCCTCGGTCTTCGGCGCGGCCTATCTCTGGCGACGGCTTGCGCCGGCGGCCCGGCTGGCGTGGGGTGCTCCTTTCGCCCTGCTCCTGGTTGGCTCGCTGCTCTACCCGGTGGCGGCGACCCTGAGCAAGGCCGACCATTTCCGCAGCCCGGCGAACCTCGATGGGATGGCCTGGTACGCCGCCATCTGGCCCGATGACTACGCCGCGATTCAGTGGCTCAAAGCCAACGTCCCCGGTCAGCCGACGATCCTCGAAGCGACCGGCGACCAGTATTCCCAGGCCGGCTCGATCTCGATGGCGACGGGATTCCCAACCGTCCTTGGATGGGGCGGCCACGAATTGCAGTGGCGCGGCACCTACGATGAGCCGGGTCGCCGCCAGCCCGACATCGAAACGATCTACCGCACTACGAACCCGGACGAGGCGCGCGCGTTGCTCGATACGTACGGCGTCCAGTACGTCTACATCGGGCAGGTCGAGCGCTGCCAAGGACCAGTCTTCCGTAACAACCAACCCTGCGCCGGTGGCCTGACGCCCCCGCAGATCGAGAAATTCCGTCAGTTCATGACGCCTGTTTTCGAACGCGGGCAGGTCATCATCTTTGGGCGCTGATCGCACCGGCGCTTTCCAAGACCCTATGGCCAAGAAACAGCAACAACCCTCTCCCCCTCGCGTCACCGGGCCGCTTGTTGTGGCTCCCGTCAACGGTGAGGAGCACGAGCCACTCACCTCCCCGACCCCGCCGGTCACAACTGCTGCCGCGGGTCCATCGCTCGAGAGCACCCTCTGGTTGCTCCTCGGTCTGATGGCAACAGTGGTGCGCGTGGGCGACCTGGCCCGCTGGCCGCTCGCCGAGCTTGAGGCGCGCCTGGCGCTGGTGGCCGGAGGGACCCCCGGGAGCGGCGAGGGAGTGGGGTACTTGAGTCGTGGCCTGAGCCCGCTGCTGTTGAATGCGACCGCCCTCCTGTTCAGATTGTTCGGTGAGACGGACGGATGGGCGCGGGCGATCTCGGCGCTGGCCGGCATCGCGACAGTAGTGAGTTTCTGGCTCCTCCGGCCGATCGTGGGCCGAGGGACTGCGCTGGGGGCGGCGCTCCTGGTGCTGTTCTCGCCCGCACTGCTCTTTTTCAGTCGCCAGGCGCAGCCCGAGGCCTTGAGCGTGTTCTTCAGCCTCCTGCTCGTTGCCGGCGTCGCCCGCTTCGTGCGCAGCCGCCAGCGCGGCGATGCCTGGCTGATGACCATCGCTCTGGCGCTGGGGCTGACCAGTGGGCCCGGCTTCTGGTCGGTGCTGGTGGCCGGGACGCTGTTCGTCGGTTGGCTCCGGTACAGTGGGAGGCGGGGAGACAAGGAGAGTAGGAACGAGGAAGCGAGGGAGGAGTTATCTGTCTCGGGACGCGACGGCGACGTTCGCTCGATCTGGAGCGACCTTCGACCACTGGCGGGGCGACTCACGTTTGAGGGGCTCGCACTTTTCGTGCTGGTGGCAACGGCCGGGGGGACCAATCCGGCCGGATTAGGGGCTGCCTTCGATCTGCCGGCGCAGTGGTTGGGGGCCATCTTCGGTCGAGGACCGGCGCTGCCGGTCCCCTTCATGCTGGCCGTGCTGCTCTACGAACTTCCAATCGTTATCCTGGGCATTGCGGGAGCGGCCGTCTGGGTGGAGCGGCAGCCGGGCTGGGTGATCTTCTTGCTCATTTGGACAGCGGTCACCATGGTGCCGGCGACGCTCTTCAACAGTGGCTGGGCCGGAGGCGTGGCAGTGGTGGCGCTGCCGTTGGCACTGCTCGGCGGGGCCGGGCTGGCCCGAATCGCCGGTGCGGTTCAACGGGAGGGACGGTGGGAGGCTGAGGGGGCCTACCTGGCACTTGTGGCCATCATCGGCGGGTTCCTCTGGCTCAACATCATCGCCTACCTTCAGACCGCCCAGTCGTTGCACCTCTGGTTGGCCTTTGCGGCCCTCCTGGTGTTGGTGTCGGGGCTCTCCATGATTTGGAGCCTGAGTGGCGGCGGCGGAGTGCTGCGGGCGCTCGGGTTGACGGCGGCGCTGTTGCTACCGGTTGTGTCATTGCGCACCGCCTGGATGCTCTCGTTCATGTATGGGAACGACCCGCGCGAGCCCCTCGTCGCGGCGGGGACACCGAGCGATCCCGACCTGCGCACGCTAGCGCACTTCCTGGCCGAAACCTCCAACGAGCGCCTGCACGAGCGCAACAGCCTCCCGGTGGCCCTCCAGCGCTCGCTGGGCGCCGCGCCGTATTGGTACCTGCGCGATTTCCGCCATCTCACCCTGGTGGAGGGGGGCAGCGCCGACGTACCGACCGCTGCGCTGCTCAGCCCGGATCAGCCCGCACCGCCGGGCATGATTGGCAGCCGCTACACAGTGCGGCCCAGCTGGCAGTGGCCAGGCCTGACCGGCCAGCCCCTCCTACGATGGCTCGTGATGCGTGATGTCCAGAGCGGGTTGGGCGCACAGGAGGCGATTTTGTACGTCCAGGTTCCAGAGGGCAAGTAGGAAGGTAGACGTAGCACGGAGCAAGCGCAGAAATGGGCTCCGTGCTACGGTTGAAGAGGAACGACGCATGGATTCAACCGTTGAACTGCGACGACGCGACTGGCTGAGCATCCCGATCGGGCGGTTGGTCACCCTCGACTGGGCCGTGGTGCTCTTTGGCGTCTTCATCCTGCTGGGGGTTCTCACCCGCTTTTGGGACCTGGGCGGCCGCGCGCTGCACCACGATGAAAGTCTCCACGCGGTCTATTCCTGGTATCTCTACATCGGCAACGGCTACAAGCACGACCCTCTCATGCACGGGCCGTGGCTCTTCCACGCCACCGCGTTCATTTTCTGGCTCTTCGGAGATTCCGACTTCACCGTCCGGGTGTCCGCGGTGCTGTTCGGGCTGGCGATCTTAGCCTTTCCCTGGCTGCTGCGGCGCTGGATTGGCACCAAGGGGGCGCTGGCGACCGTCTTCCTCACCCTGATCTCGCCCTCGTTCCTCTACTACTCGCGCTTCATCCGCGAGGACATCTTCACGATGCTCTGGCAGGCCATCATCGTGTGGATGATATTCCGTTATCTCGAGGAAGGTAAGCCGTTCCACCTCTACGGAACGGCCGCGGGGTTGGCGCTCTTCTATTCGAACAAGGAGACCTCATTCCTCTTTAGCGCCGTGATCTGGATTTTCTTGCTGGGACTCTTCGTCTGGCGGTGGAGCCGCGGGCTGATATCCAATTGGCGCCAATCGCGCACGTGGGACCTGTTGGTGATGATCGCCGCCCTGTTGCTCCCGTTGACCTCGGCTCTCTGGGTGGACGTTCTCTTCGGCAAAGTCTTGGGCCTGGGCTGGGATGCACTCGACTACTCAGGCGCCGGGATCCTGCGGAGTGGCGGCGTGGTGCTGGTGATGTTCGGGCTGGCGTTCGCCCTGGCAAGTGCCGTGTGGGACCTGCGCAAGTTCCTCGTGGCCGCGGCGGTCTTCTACGTGCCCTACCTGGTGCTTCACACGAGCTTCCTGACCAACGGCTACGGCATCGCGAGCGGTCTGGTAGGGGCGTTGGGCTACTGGATCGATCAGCAGGGCGTTCGCCGCGGCGAGCAGCCCTGGTATTACTACCTGCTGCTGATTCCCCCGTATGAATTTTTGCCTCTCTTCGTCGGTCTGTTCACCGGTGGGACGCTGCTCCTGCGCGGCAGGCAGGGGCCGACGGCGACCGACGAGGGGCAGCCGCGCGTCCCGGGCCTCTTCCCGATCTTCCTGGTTTGGTGGTTCTTCGCGATGTACCTGGCCTTGAGCCTCGCCGGTGAGAAGATGCCCTGGCTCATTCTCAACCTGGCGCTGCCCCTGGTCTGGCTGGCGGGCTGGACCTTGGGGCGTTTCTTCGACGGTGTGGAGTGGGCGACCCTGCGCGAGCGGGATGGCTTCTGGTTCGCCATCGCCTTCGGCACGGCCGCTCTGGCACTCGGCACGCTGCTCTGGCTGCTGGTGGATGGCAAGCTGCCGTTCCGAGGCACGAGCCTCGACGGACTGAATATCACGGCCCGCTGGATCACGGCCCTCACCGTCCTGGTGGCGGCTGGCTGGGGGGCCTGGCAACTTGGGCAACGCCTGGGTGAGCGTCCTGCCCGACAGGCGGCGGTTCTGTTGCTGCTGGCGGTGCTGGCGGGCTTGACGATTCGCTTTGCCTGGATTGTGACCTACGTGCACGGCGATATCGCCGAGGATATGCTGATCTACACCCAGACGACGCCTGACGTGACCATGGTCATGCACGAGATCGATGCGCTCAGCGCGCGCCTGGACGGGGGCCACAACCTGAAGGTGGCCTACGACAACGAGACCTCCTGGCCGTTTGAGTGGTACCTGCGCAACTATCCGAATCGTCTCTACTACGGCGCCAGCCCCGGACCGAACATCAGCGAGGCTCCGGTCGTTCTGGTTGGGTTGACGAACGAGAACCTGGTACGGCCCTACGTCAATGGCTATATCCGCCACCAGTACCGGCTGCGCTGGTGGTTCCCCGAGGACTACAAGGGCATGACCCTTCGCTCGGCCTGGGAGAGCCTGACCAACCCCGAGAAGCGCAAGCAGCTTGTGGACTTCTTGCTCTACCGTAAGGTCAAGGAACCCCTCGGTTCGACCGACTTCGTGATGTACGTGCAGCCGGATGTGGTCAAGGAGGTCTGGCAGTACGGCAGTCAGATTCAGGCGGTTGACCCGGGTCTGGCGAAGGACGAGTACGCCGATGCCACGGTCCAACGCTCGGCCTCCCGCGTCATCGGTGGCGGTCAGGGCGAGGTCACATTCAACAATCCGAAGAGCGTGGCGCTGACGGCGGATGGCGACCTGGTGGTGGCGGACGGCGGCAACCACCGCATCGAGATCGTGCGCCCGGATGGCACCCTGGTGGGCGCGTTCGGGAGTTTCTGCAATCTGGCCGACGGCAGCGGCTGCCAGCGGGCCGGCGAGGGCCAGTTCAACGAACCCTGGGGCGTCGGGGTCGGGCCGGATGGTTCGATCTACGTGGCAGATACCTGGAACCACCGCATCCAGAAGTTGGATGCCTCCGGGAAGTTTGTGCGCCAGTGGGGGAGCTTTGTCGATACCGGCGGCACCCTGGGGGCGCCCGGCACCTTCTGGGGGCCGCGTGGCATCGCCGTAGACGGGCAGGGGAACGTCTACGTGACCGACACCGGGAACAAGCGGGTCGAGAAATTCGATGCCGACGGGACATTCCTGGCCCAATACGGGGGCGCTGGGAGCGGGCCAGGCCAGTTCGCCGAGCCGGTTGGCATCGCAATCGCCCCCGATGGCACCATCTACGTCGCCGATACCTGGAACCAGCGCATTCAGGTATTCGATGCCAATTTCACCCCGCTGGCCCAGTGGCCGGTGCGGGCGTGGGCCGGTGAGAGCGTCACCAACAAGCCCTACATCGCGGCCGACGAGCAGCACGTGTACATCACCGATCCCGAGAGCTATCGCGTCATCGAATTCAACCGTGACGGCACGCTCAGCCGCGTCTGGGGCCACTACGGAAGCGACCCGGCGAGCTTCAGCCTGCCGACCGGGATTGCCGCGGGTGGCGACCACGTCGTCGTGGCCGACGGCGCCACCAACCGGGTGCTGCTCTTCGACAACGCGCAGCCCTGACGTTGACCAGCGCCATTCATTTTCTGCCATGAAGAGAGAGATTGGGGGTCGTGCTTCCCAGGTGTGATCCTCGGGTCCTGTTCGTCGGAGCCCTCAATCTCCAGTCTCTCATCTCCAATCTCCACGTTGAGGATCAATCTTGACACGAAATCGCCTCCTGACCGTCGTGGGGCTGGCGGTGTCGGCTATAGCGCTCTGGTTCGCCTTCCGAGGCCTGCACCTGGATGAACTGCTCGAAGCCTTCCGCCGCGCCAATTACCTTTTTGTCTTGCCTGCAGCCGTTCTGATTCTGGCGGACTACTGGTTTCGCTCGATCCGCTGGCACATCATCCTGGCGCCCACCCGGCGAATCCCCGTGAGGCGTCTCTTCCCAATCCTGGTCGTCGGTTTTGCGGCCAATAACGTGATCCCCGCACGCGTCGGCGAACTCTGGCGCGTCTGGGGCGTCTCGCAGCGTGAGGGGGTGAGCAAATCGTTGGCTCTGGCCACGCTCGTGGTTGAACGGGTCTTCGACGGCTTCACGCTGCTTTTCCTGCTGGCGATCTTCTCGCTCTGGCAGCCGCTGACCGGCCAGGCGCGTTTTATGGAGTACACCTTCCTCCTGCTCTTCGGTATCATTCTGGTGGGGATGCTGATGCTTCTCTTTCTGGAGCCATTCACCCTGCAGCTGGCGGCCACGCTCATGTGGCCGATCCCACCCCGGTTCCGGACACGGGCCCTCGGCATGATCCGTAACTTCGCCCAAGGCCTGCACTCACTGCGCCGGCCGGGTCTATTGGGCGCCATCATGGGGGTCTCGCTGCTGGCCTGGCTCTGTGAGGCAGCCGGGTACTTCGCCTTGATGCGCGGCTTTGGCCTGGCGTTGAGTCCGGTTCGGATGATGGGGGCCGCGATTTTCACCCTCTGCCTGATCAACCTCGGCATCCTCTTGCCGGCGGCGCCCGGCTACGTCGGCACCTTCGAGAGCTTCGGCAAGCTCGCCCTCGTGGGTGGCTTCGGGGTGGGTGAGGAGCTCGCCCTTGGGGTGGTGGTGCTCTCACACGGGTTGCAGTACGTCCTCATCACCGGGCTCGGTTTCGTGTTCGCCGCCCGGGAGGGTCTCAGCCTGCTTGGCGGCCAACCGGCCGAGGCAGTCGCGCCCGACGAACTGCTCGCGGCCAGCGACTGAGGGGAAGCCCGCGCCCCTGCCGGGCGGATTGGGAGAGCGATAACTCTGGCTCAATGCAAGAAGTGAAAAGGAACTCAAGGGAACTCGGGCGAACCGTACAATGGCCCGAGAGGTTGAATCGAGTTTTCCTTCCTGTCGCTCTTCCACCTCCACGCGATGATGTGTTCATATTTGATCCTGTTGGCGAGTTGCTCCGAGTGGCGGGGCGCTTCAGCGCGCTGAAGCGCGCGCTACGAGCCGCTCGCCTTCCCGCAAGGCAATTTCGCCGACAGGTTCATATTTCTGGAAGAGTGGCGCGTACGCGCCACTTTTACAGAAAGTGAGAGATCCTGTTGGCGAATTGGTACAAGTCGCGGGTGCCCGTTTGTAGTGCGCGCTTCAGCGCGCTCAAGCGCGCACGACGAGCCCTTCGTCCGCCCTGGAAGCGATTTCGCCACCAGTGTCCCCTGGGCCTGCGGCCCGCGCCGGGAAATGAAAAGTGGCGCCGTGCCACGGCGAACAGCGCTGCGGGCTATTTTCAGGAGAGTATCAGTGAGATACACCATCTCTCCACGCCGAGGCGAGTCGTGGCCATTGACGAGTTTTTGCCCCTTGTTCCCCGCCAATCGTTCGTCCCCCGGCCCTGGTCGTGATATAATCCCCCTGTTGCCCTGGAATAAGGGCCGGTGGCACGTCCGGTGATCATTCTGGTGGAGGAAGCACTTTGAAACTTCACGAATACCAATCGAAACAGCTCTTCGGCCGGTACGGCATTCGTGTTCCGAAGGGCGAGGTTGCGACGACCCCAGAGGAAGCGCGCGCGGTCGCCGCGCAAATCGGTGGGCCGGTCGTCGTCAAAGCCCAGGTGCTGGTCGGCGGTCGTGGCAAGGCCGGGGGCGTCAAGCTGGCCAAGACGCCGGCGGAAGCTGAGGAGAAGGCCGCTCAGATTCTGGGGATGGACATCAAGGGCCTCACGGTCGAGAAGGTCCTGGTGGACCCGGCGGCGGATATTCGTCAGGAAGTCTACCTCGGCGCCGTGCTGGATCGGGCTGCGCGTCGGGTCGCCCTGATGGCCTCGGCCGCCGGTGGGATGGACATCGAGGAGGTGGCGGCAACCACGCCCGAGAAGATCATCACCGTGCGCGTGGATCCGCTGCTGGGCCTGACGGACTACCAGACTCGCGATCTGGCCTTTGGGGTTGGCCTGGCCGACCCGAACCAGCAGCGCCAGTTCGCCACCATCGCCAAGAAGCTCTACGCAGTCTACGTGGGCAGCGACGCGACCCTGGCCGAGATCAACCCGCTGGTGATCCAGGGGGACGGCAGCTTACTGGCGGTGGACGGCAAGGTGGACCTGGATGACAACGCCCTGATGCGCCACCCCGACCTGGCTGCGATGCGCAACGAGTCGGAGGAGAGCGAGGCCGAGCGCGAGGCGCGTCGCCATGGACTGAGCTACATCGATCTCGATGGGACGATCGGCTGCATGGTCAATGGGGCCGGGCTGGCGATGGCGACGATGGATGTCATCAAACTCTTCGGTGGCGAGCCGGCAAACTTCCTCGACATCGGCGGGGGCGCCAAGGCCGACAAGGTGGCAGCTGCGCTGCGCATCATCCTGAGCGATCCCAAGGTCAACGCGGTGCTCCTCAACATCTTTGGCGGGATCACCCGCGGCGACGAGGTCGCCACCGGGATTCTCGAGGCGCTCCAGGAGGTGCCGACGAGGGTGCCGATGGTGGCGCGCATCGTCGGGACCAACGCCGAGGAGGGTCGCCGCATCCTCGCGGGTGCCAGAATGGCCACTGCCGAGAGTCTGGCCGAAGCTGCCCAGAAGGCGGTGGCACTCAGCCAGGGTGAGCGCGTGGCGTAGGGGCCCACGCAGGCCGATGATAGAACGAGTGACGCGCGGGCTCGGGCGTGATTCGGGGCCCGCCACGATCAACAGGTGGTACCATACGCCTGCGGCAACCATCTCAACATGAAGGATGAGTATGACCGAACCCAACTGGGATCAGATTCGCGCGGAAGTCATCGGCTTTCTGGTCGATCTCTTGCGGCTCGATACGACGAATCCGCCCGGTAACGAGATTCTCGCCGCCGACTACCTGGCCGGCGTTCTCCGTGCAGCGGGCTTCGAGCCTATCGTCCTGGAGAGCGCTCCGGGGCGTGGCAACATCGTCGCTCGGCTGCCCGGCACCGGCGAGGAGGCGCCTCTCCTCCTGATGTGCCACACCGACGTCGTCCCGGCCGAGCCGGAGTTCTGGGCTCATCCGCCGTTCGCTGGCGAGGTCGCCGACGGCTACGTGTGGGGGCGTGGTGCGGTCGATATGAAAGACATCGTCGCCACGTTCCTGGAATTGATGCTCCTCTTCAAACGGCGCGCCGGCGATGGTGAACGCCCCCTGCGGCGCGACCTCATCTTCATGGCCACGGCCGACGAGGAGCGGGGCGGCCACATGGGCGCCGGCTTTCTGGTCGAGAAGCACCCCGATCTCATCCGCGCCGAGTTCGCCCTGAACGAGGGCGGCGGCGACACCACCAAGGTCGGTGACCGGTTGTACACGACGTGCCAGACCGCCGAGAAAGGTCTGGCCCGCTTCCAGTTGGTGGCCCGCGGCGAGCCGGGCCACGCCAGCATCCCGCGCGAGGACAACGCCGTCGTGCGCCTGGCCGAGGCGGTGGTCGGCATCGGGCGATCGGCCCTCCCGTACCACCTGACGGAGACAGTCTCGCGTTACATCAGCACGGTTGCCGCCGGCCAGCCCGAGCCGATCCGCGCGGCGATGCTGAAACTCCTGGACGAGGCCACCTTCGACGAGGGCCTGGCCGCCCTGCCGCTCCCGGCATTTCAGAAGCGCCGGCTCGTGGCGATGACCCACAACACCGCCGCGCCGACGATTCTCAACGCGGGCAGCAAGATCAACGTCTTTCCGAGCGTCGCCACCGCCCGGGTGGATGGGCGCATCCTGCCCGGCTGTGGCCACGAGATGTTCCGCGCGGAACTGGAGCCCTTCCTGGGCGAGGCGATCGAGTTCACCTTCACGGATCAGGGCGCGCCGCTCGAGGCAAGCCTCGAATCGCCGTTGTACGACACCATCCAGGATGTCATGGCGACGGTCTCCCCGGAGAGCACGGTGGTTCCGGATCTGATCACCGGTGGCACCGATGCCAAGCACATTGTACGCTTGGGGACGAAAGTCTACGGTTTTGTGCCACGCCGCTACGAGGGTGATGCACTGCTCAGCCTCGCCCACGCTCACGACGAGCGCATCTCGCGCGAGAATCTCCTCTACGGGACGCAGGTCTTGTACCAGGTGATTGACCGCTTTTGTGGCAGACCGGAGAGATGAGAGATTGAAGAGGAGAGATGGGAGATCGGGGGACTTCGCTCTCGTGTTGGAGCCGGAACATGCCGTCAATCTCTCATCTCCAGAACCGGAGAATCCACGCATGAGCATTCTTGTCAACGAGGTAACCCGTCTTCTCGTCCAGGGGATCACCGGGCGCGAAGGGGGCTTTCACACGCAGCAAATGATTGAGTACGGCACGAACGTGGTGGCGGGCATGACTCCCGGCAAGGGCGGCGAGACAGCCTTTGGCGTACCGGTCTTCAACACCGTCCGAGAAGCCGTTGCCGAGACCCAGGCGAATACCAGCATTGTCTTCGTGCCGGCACGCTTCGCCGCCGATGCCATCCAGGAGGCCGCCGATGCCGGAGTGGAACTGGTGGTGGCCATTACCGAAGGGATCCCGGTGCTGGACATGGTCACCACCAAGCAGTTTGTGGAGCGTCTGGGAGTCCGCCTGCTCGGCCCGAACTGCCCGGGCCTGCTGACGCCCGGAGCGGCCAAGGTGGGGATCATTCCGGGCAGTATTGCCACGTCCGGCCCCGCCGGCATGGTCAGCCGCTCCGGCACGTTGACCTACGAGGTGGCGTACGAACTCACCAACCGGGGCATCGGCCAGAGCACGATCGTCGGGATTGGCGGCGATCCGATTCCGGGCATGAGTTTTATTGACGTCTTGAGGATGTTCGAGCACGACCCGCAGACAGAGGTGATCGTCCTCATCGGTGAGATCGGCGGGACGGACGAGGAGAAGGCGGCCCAGTTCATCAAAACCAATGTGACCAAGCCGGTGGTTAGTTTTATCGCCGGTCGCACCGCACCGAGGGGCAAGCGCATGGGGCACGCCGGCGCGATCATCTCCGGTGGTGGCGAGGGCACCGCCGAGAGCAAGATCGCGGCGCTCGAGGCGGCAGGGGCCCGGGTGGCCGCGCACCCCGGCCAGGTCGCCGACCTGGTGGCCGACGTGCTCGCGAAGTAGTTGGTGATTATTCGTAGTCCGCAGGGGGGCCGCACGACCGTGCATCCTACCGTTGTCTTCGCGGAACCGATGACTGAACACGACACCTGACAGTACCGGTATGTCTTCTACAGCTGAATCCCTCCTCCACCACCCGATCGTTGCCCGGGTGGCAGCCTTCCTGCGCGAGGCGGGAACGCCGGCCTGGCCGGTCGGCGGCGTGGTGCGGGATGCGCTGCTCGGCCGGCCCCTGCACGATCTGGACTTTGCGGTCGCCGGGGACGGCCTGCGCCTCGCACGCCGCCTGGCCGACGAGCTTGGAGGCGCGTTCGTTGCGCTCGACGTCGAGCGGCTGGTCGGGCGGGTGGTGATCACCGGGGAGGGGCGGCCACTCTTCGTCGATCTGGCTGCGCTGCGTGGCGCCGATGGAATCGAGGCTGATCTGTGGCTGCGGGATTTCACCGTCAACGCCATGGCCGTCGACCCGGCGAGTGGTGCGCTGATCGATCCGACCGGCGGCCAGGCTGATCTGCAGGCCCGGTTGATCCGCGCTGTGAGCGACCAGGTCTTCCGGGACGATCCGCTGCGGATGCTGCGGGCCGTGCGACTCACCGGGCAACTCGGCTTCGCGATCGAGGCTGCGACGCTGGCGCTGATCCGGCGCGATGCCGGGCTCATTGCCCGGCCGGCGGCAGAGCGAGTGCGCGCCGAGTTCCTGGCATTGGTGGCCCCCGCTGGTGCCGCCGGGCGGGTGCGCCTTGTGGAGGCGCTGGGTCTGCTCGCCCACCTGTTACCGGAACTTCTCCTCGGCCAGGGTGTGACCCAGTCACCACCACACCTCCTCGATGTCTACGAGCACAATCTGGCGGTGCTGGCGGCCGTTGAGGAGCTGCTTCCAACCATCGATCTCGAATATCCAAGCTTCGATCTCGCTCGCTCCCCCGGCTCCTATCTGTGGACCGAGAATGGTGTGCTGGCCCCATGGCGCGAGCGAATGGCCGAGCACCTGGCGGTGGAGGTCAGCCACGAGCAGCCGCGCTGGCTCTTGCTCAAACTGGCGGCGCTACTCCACGATGTCGGCAAGCCTGCAACGCGGACTGTGGGCGATGATGGGCGGATTCACTTTTATCGGCACGAGACAGTGGGCGCCGAGATGGTCCGGGCGATCTTGCGCCGTCTCAGGATGCCGCAGAAGAGTGTCGTCTGGGTGGGAAGAATCGTAGCCAACCATCTGCGGCCGCTACAGCTGAGCCATCGTCTGCCCGCTACGCGCCGGGCGGTGTATCGTTATTTTCGCGTCACCCGCAATAGCGGGCCGGACGTGGCGTTACTCAGCATCGCGGACCAGCGTGGTAAGGTTTTTGCTCAGGACCGAGCGCCGGTGGGCGCGGTGGCACAGCAGCTTCTCGCCGCCTACTTCGATGAGTACGAGACCTTTGTCGCCGTGCAACCGCTGTTGAGCGGGCGTGAGATCATCGCACTGACCGGGATCGAGCCGGGGCCGCGGATCGGCGAGTTGATCGAGCGATTGAAGGAGGCTCAGGCGCGTGGGCACGTTCGCGAACGCGAGAGTGCGATCCGCTACTTACGCGATTTGACACGTTCGTAGATACTCATTATAATATTCCGTCGCGGAGAAAGTTCGCGGGAAGTCTGACTTCGAGTGTTGGTTCTGAGCGTGAAGCGCCCCGTGGCCTTGCACCGGACAAGAACCGAAAAAGTCAAGGAGGTCCGCTCGTTGTGATCGGGCCTTTTCGTTTTGTTGTTACGGTTGTTGAAACAGTGGTGCTCATTTCTAACTGTCGTTTCCCCGACCGCTGCCGGTTGCGATGTGGCGCATCGGTGGCATCCTCACGTGTTCCACTTGGATTGTTGCCCCAACATTCGTCTGCGAGCATCGATTGAGGGGGACGCACCCCTGGACGGGCGCCTCGCGATGCTGTTGTGTAATCGGCTGGAGCCAGATGGCTTATAACCTGCCAGGGAGGAACCTGCGTGGAGATAAAAGACTTTAACGCAATCCGCATCAGCCTGGCCTCACCGGAAGAGATTCGCTCGTGGTCGTACGGCGAGGTGACCAAGCCGGAGACGATCAACTATCGCCGCCTCCGCCCGGAGCGGGATGGTCTCTTCTGTGAGGCGATTTTCGGTCCGACCAAGGACTGGCAGTGCTATTGCGGCAAGTACAAGAAGGTCCGATTCAAGGGTATTGTCTGTGATAAGTGTGGCGTCGAGGTCACGCGCTCGGCGGTCCGCCGCGAGCGCATGGGTCACATCGAACTGGCTTCGCCGGTGGCGCACATCTGGTACACCCGGCGAGTGCCTTCGTATCTCGGCCTGCTTCTGGACATCTCGCGCCGGAACCTGGATCGGGTGCTCTACTTCGCGCAGTATGTCATCACTCGCGTTGATGAGAACGCCCGCCAGAAGGCGCTGAAACGGATCGATGAGGAACTGGAGCGCGAGATCACGCGCCTGCGTCACTCGGCGGCGGAACAGCAAGCCGAGCTCGATCGCGACACCCGGGAACGCGCCAGCGAACTGCGAGCCGAGCTCGACCGCGAGCTGAAGAGGCTCGACCAGCAGCGTGACGAGCGGGTCAACGAGCTCATGACGGCTGGGGGCGTGCTCCGCGAGCTGCTCAACGCACGCAAGGGCCAGACGGCACAGAGCGATATCATCTTCGCCCCGCTCGACCTGACCATCGTTCAAGAGGGCGAGAAGATCGTCGCGGACGAGGCCATCGCCGAGCTGAATACGGCGATCGAGGCCGAGTTGACCAAGATTGAGGCCGTCACCGAGCAGCAGAAGCGTGACAAGCAGGTACGCCTGACCCACGAGATCAATCAGGTGGAACGCGGCCAGGGGACCGAAAAGCAAGATTTTCAGAACGAGCTGGCCGACAAAATCGCTCGCATTCAGGTGAGCCGTGAGGATGAGCGCGATGAGTTGAAGAACCTGCGGGTGCTTCAGTTCCTCAATGAAGCTCAGTATCGGGAACTCTACGAGAAGTACGGCCATATCTTCGAGGCCAGGATGGGCGCTGAGGCGCTCTATGAGATCGTCAAGGGCCTCGACCTGGAGAAGCTCGCCAAAGAGTTGCGGGTCGAGATTCGGCGCACGAAGTCGAAGCAGCGCCGCAAGAAGGCGACCAAGCGGCTCAAAGTGGTCGAGGCGCTGCGACGCTCGGCCAACCGGCCGGAGTGGATGATCCTGACAGTTTTGCCGGTCATCCCACCGGATCTGCGCCCGATGGTCCAACTCGACGGTGGCCGCTTCGCCACCAGCGACCTGAACGATCTGTACCGCCGTGTGATCAACCGCAACAACCGTCTCAAGCGTCTGCTCGACCTGGATGCGCCCGACGTCATTATCCGCAATGAGAAGCGCATGCTCCAGGAGGCGGTCGATAGCCTGATTGATAACAGCCGCCGGGGCAAGGCGGTCAGCCTGCGCGGCAAGCGCAAGCTCAAGAGCCTGAGCGACATGCTCAAGGGCAAGCAGGGGCGTTTCCGCCGCAATCTGCTCGGCAAGCGCGTGGACTATTCCGGCCGCTCGGTGATCGTGGTTGGTCCGCACCTCAAGCTCCACGAGTGCGGTCTGCCAAAGAAGATGGCGCTGGAGCTCTTCAAGCCCTTCGTCATCAACAAGCTGGTTGAGGAGAACTACGCGCCGAACGTCAAGGGTGCCAAGCGCATCATCGAACAGATGCGGCCGGAGGTGTGGGGGATTCTCGAGAAGGTCATCAAGGGCCGCCCGGTGCTGCTCAACCGCGCGCCGACGCTCCACCGCCTTGGGATCCAGGCCTTCACGCCTACCCTCATCGAGGGCGATGCGATCCAGATTCACCCGCTCGTTACGACGGCCTTCAACGCGGACTTCGACGGCGACCAGATGGCCGTGCACGTGCCGTTGAGTGAGATGGCGGTCAAAGAGGCCGAGGGGCTGATGCTTTCCTCGAAGAACCTGCTCAAGCCCGCTGACGGTGAGCCGACGGTCAGCCCGACCAAGGATATGGTGTTGGGCTGCTACTACTTGACCATGATGGGCAGCTCAGACCTGAAGGGCGCCGACCGGATCTTCGCCAGCCCCGATGAAGCCGTCATGGCATACGAGTTGAACCAGGTTCATCTCCATGCGCCGATCAAGGTCCGCCTGGCTCGCTGGTTCGAGGAAATGGACCTGGAGGCGCTGGGCCTGGATGATACCACGCTGGACGCGCTGCTGGACCTGGATATTGAGACCGTCGGGCAACTGGTGGACCGGTGGATGGCCGACGGACGCTCTCAGACGGTCCGCGAAATCGGTGCTGGGGAACTTCGCCTGCCCGGGGCCGCCACGAGCGTGGGACAGCTACCGCCGGGCGATGGGGATGGCCGGGTGAAATCAAATGGAGCGGCGGGTGCTCTGCCGCCCCTGATCGTGCGCGCGGTCGAGCAGGCCTTTCAGGCCAGGAACCTGCGGCCCGAGCGCTTCCCGAAGAACCAGATCGTGGAGACCACGGTCGGCCGGATTCTGTTCAACGAGGTTGTGCCGGCTCCACTGGGATTCCGCAACGATACCTTTGGCAAAAGTCGCCTCAAGGATCTGGTCGCCGACTGCTACAACGAGCTGGGGGTGGACGCCACCGCTCAGTTCGTGGACGATCTGAAGAACATCGGCTTCAAGTACGCGACTCGGTCCGGCGTCACCATCGCCGTTGAAGATATCGAGGTACCGGCGGAGAAGCAGCAAATCCTCGAGGCCATCGGCGCCCAGGTTGAGGAAATCGAGCGCCAGTTCCGCCGTGGTCTGATTACCGAGGAGGAGCTCTACCGCAAGACAGTCGAGCTGTGGACCAAGGCCAAGGATGACGTGACCGAGGCGGTCGCGAAGAACATGAGCCCGACCGGCTCGATCGCTATCATGGCGAACAGCGGTGCCACTAAGGGTGGTTTCCAGCCCGTGGCGCAGCTTGCCGGCATGCGTGGCTTGATGGCCGATCCGTCTGGACGGATCATCTCGCTGCCGATTCGCTCGAACTTCCGTGAGGGCCTCAATGCCCTGGAGTACTTTATCTCCACTCACGGCGCTCGCAAGGGTCTGGCCGACACGGCGCTGCGCACGGCCGACGCCGGCTACCTGACTCGCCGTCTGGTGGACGTGGCTCAGGATGTGATCATCCGCGAGCCCGACTGCGGGACCGAGGAAGGCATCCGCGTGACGGCTGAAGAGGCGCGCCAGATGAACGAGACCCTCGGGGAGCGCGTGCTCGGGCGGTTTGCAGCGCGGCCGGTGGCCAACCCGGCGACCGGCGAGATCATCGTCGATCGGAATGAGATCATCGACGAGGAAGTCACCAACCAGTTGAATGCGGCCGGGGTTTCGGAGCTGTGGGTGCGGTCGCCGCTGACCTGTCGCATGCGCTCGGGACTCTGCCAGATGTGCTACGGTCGCGACCTCGGCCGAGGCGACGTCATTCGGATCGGCGAGGCGGTCGGCATCATCGCGGCCCAGTCCATCGGCGAGCCAGGGACCCAGCTCACGCTGCGTACCTTCCACACCGGCGGTGTCGCTGGCGTCGGCGACATCACTCAGGGTCTGCCGCGCGTCACCGAGCTCTTCGAGGCGCGCAATCCTAAGGGTGAGGCCATCATTGCCGAGATCGGCGGTCGCGTGGAGATCGACCGCGAGGGCGAGATGCGCCTGGTGCGGATTGTAGACGCCAAGGTCATGCGCGAGGAGATTCCCGTGCCGACCGACTACGAGATCACGGTCGAGGACGGCGATCGCGTCCGGCAGGGCGAGGTGCTGGCACGTGGTGAGGGTGACGTGACTCTTGAGGCCCGGCACGAGGGCACCGTCCTGCTAGAGGGCCATCTCATTATCCTGCAGTATGACCACAAGGAAGTCAAGGAATACGAGATTCCACCGACAGCGCGACTCCGTGTCGCCGAGGGCGACATTCTTGAGCCGGGATTCCAGATCACCGAGGGTGCCAAGAATCCTCATCAGATCCTGCGGATCCAAGGTCGCGATGCGGTACAGCTCTACCTGGTGGAGCAGGTCCAGCAGGTCTATCGCTCGCAGGGTGTGGCGATTCACGACAAGCACATCGAGATCATCGTCCGCAATATGCTGCGCCGGGTACGTGTCAAGCATCCGGGCGACACCAACTACCTGTTGGGCGACCTGATCGATCGTCTCGAAATCGAGGAGGTCAACGAGCGACTCATCGCACGTGACGGGCAGCCGGCCGTCGCCGAGCCGGTGCTTCTCGGAATCACCAAGGCCTCTCTGATCACCGAGTCTTTCCTCTCGGCTTCCAGCTTCCAGCACACCATCAACGTGCTGGCGCAGGCGGCCATCGAGGGCAAGGTTGACCGATTGGAAGGCTTGAAAGAGAACGTCATCATCGGCAAGCTCATCCCGGCCGGAACCGGGTATCGCAGCCGCCAGGATGGCCGGGAAGAGGAACTGGAAACCAAGCTGGTCGTTGGCGAGGTCGCCGACGAAGAGTTCGACTTCGACCTGGACGAGCTCGAAGAGTTCGACGGGTTTGAGGACGAGGAGTTCGAGGACGAGGAGTTCGACGAGTTCGAGGAAGAAGAGGAAGAGTTAGAGGAAGAGGAAGAGGAAGAGGAAGAGGAAGAGTTCGAGGAAGAGGAAGAGGAAGAAGAGGAAGAGTTCGAGGAAGAGGAAGCAGAGGAAGAGGAAGCAGAGGAAGAGGAAGAAGGACTCTTCGTTGCCGAGGATGAGGAGGAACTCCTCCCGGTCGCCGAACTCGACGATGATGCTCTCGCCGAACTCGAGGGTGAGCTTGACGAAGAGGAAGAGGAGGAAGGCGAAACCGGCCTCGACGACCTCTTCGAGGACGAAGAGGAAGATGCTCTCGGGGAGGAGGCGGAGGAGGAGATCTAGACTGCCGTTGGGGCCCGGCGAGGTCAGCAAGGGCCTGCCGCCGTCCGGTTCTGCCACCAACAGGGCCGCGTGGATCGATCCACGCGGCCCTGTTGGTGGGCCACGCGCTCGGGCGTGGCCTGTCGGCCTGCAGCGCGGGTCAAGACGTGCTTGTGTCGGCCGGGAGCCGGGCGACTGAAGTCGCGGCTGGAGGCGTGCCCCCCTACAGGGTGTACCCACTGCAGGGTCTGCGTCAGGGGGCACCCCGCAGGGTGTTCGCCGACGCAGACCGGTGGGGGATCGGTGGGCAGCGGACCACGCCCTGACCGGCGCGCTAGCGCGCCGGTCAGGGCGTCAGACTTCCGAAGTCTGGTGGGGATCGTGCGTGCCAAAGCGCGCTCCGGCGACTGCGAGCGAGGCGGGGAGCGGTTGCGCGTCCAAGACTTCGGAAGTCTGCTCGGCTACGCCCCGAACTCGGGGCCTATCGGCCTAGGCGGGCTCTGGACTGACGACGCGGCGCGGCGGGAGCGTCTCGTACATCACTGCTGCTACTACAAAACCGGACAGGGCCGTCACGCCAGCGATGGTCATAATGGCCCAGGGTAGACCCAGACTGTCGGCCAGCAGGCCGGATAGAAGGGCGCCGACGGCGTAGCCGCCGTCGCGCCAAAGGCGGTAGACCCCCACGGCGGAGGCGCGCCACGCCGGGTGGGCTACATCGCTCACCGCCGCCAGAAGCGTCGGGTAGACCAGGGCCGTGCCCAGCCCCATCAGGGCAGCGGCCCCCACCCAGAGCGCAAACCGCTGCGCCACAACGAGTCCCACGATACCGATTGCCTGCACCCACAACCCGGTGGCAATCATCCACTTTCGGCCCAGGTGGTCGCTGAGGGCACCGGTGCCCAACTGGCTCACGCCCCACACGCCCGGGTAGACAGCGGCCACGATCCCGATGCGCTCAACACTCAGGCCGGCCCCCGCGAGGAAGATGGGCAACAGTCCCCATACCATCCCGTCGTTCAGGTTGTTGACCAGCCCGGCCTGGCTGACGGCGAAGAGCGCTCGATCCTTCCAACTGGTCAGCAGCAGAACCTCGGCGAAAGGGCGCCGTATCGCGTCGTTGACGGTCGTGGCGTTCGGCAGCTGGCGGGCCTCTTCGCGGGCGTGGCCGTGGGTCTCTTGCACGAAGAAGAGGGAGAGGAGCAGTCCCAGCAGTGCGAACCCAATCCCCAGATAGAACGGGTACGGCCGCAAGGCGTAGGCTGAGGCAATGTAGCCGGTGGTCAGCGCTGAGAGCGAAACGGCTCCATAGCCGGACGCCTCGTTTAACCCCATGGCCAGCCCCCGTTGCCTCGGCCCGACCAGGTCGATCTTCATGATGACCGTGGTGGACCAACACAACCCCTGGTTGATCCCGAGCAGCCCGTTGGCCAACACAATCCAACTCCACGTCGGTGCCAGGATGATGAGGAATGGAACGGGGAGACCCACCAGCCAGCCCACGACGAGCAGCCACTTTCGTCCGAAGCGGTCGGCGAGGCCACCCGCCGAGAGGTTGGCCAGCGCCTTGACGATGCCAAAACTGATGATGAACGACAGCACTACGGTCTTGGAGACGATCCCAAAATCCTGTTCGGCGATGAGCGGCACCACCGTCCGCTCCAGCCCGACCATGGCCCCGACGAAGGCGTTCACAATCACCAGGAGGGTGAACTGGTGCCAGTTGGCTCGCAACCCGAGGCGTACGGGGGAGAGTGACGATTGAGTCATCCTGGCCTCCTGATTAGCCGATGGCACAGCGATTTGCGCCAGCTTCAAGATCGGTCGGGTCCTTCACAGGCATGAGACCAGCCTCATTCAACGAGACAATCTGATGGTGGTTCGGCGGAGTCGGTGGGATGCGGGCCATCAGCGACTCGACGAAGGTCTCTTCGGGAAGATGCAGGAGCCCAACCCGCTCACGTACCTCGGCGAGTGATGCTGCAACGGCTTTGCGATCGAAGGCAACGGGTTCGCCGGTGTGGCCGGGCAGGATACGTATCGCCGGGCCCAGGGCAAGGAGACGGTGGAGGGAGTGGTAGAGCATCCGCGCCCGGGTCCGAGCCTCGTCAGAAGTCGCTTCCAGGTCGGGGCGGCCCACCCCGGCGACAAAGAGGGTATCACCGGTCAAGAGGGCCTGGTCATCGAGGAGGTAGCTGGTGCTTTCCGGCGTGTGTCCCGGAGTGTGGAGTGCGACGAGCCGGGCCGGGCCGATCTCCACCACATCACCCTCGCGAACGGCTCTGAAGGGGAAGGCGATGCGCCGCTGATCAGGCACATAGTGGGTCGCGCCGCTCCGCTCGCACAGTGGCCGGGCGCGCGACAGGTGATCGGCGTGGATGTGGGTTTCCAAGACGCCGGTGATTGTCCAACCGTAGCGCCGCGCCAGGGCCAGGTAGACCTCAGGCTCGAGAGCTGGGTCCACCACCACGGCAACATTTGCTGCTCCGATGAGATACGAAAGGCAGCCCTTCCCCGTGCGACGCACCTGGATCACCCGGGCCTCACTCGCCGGAAGCAAGATTTCAGCGATGTTCCAG
Source organism: Ardenticatenaceae bacterium (assembly GCA_027493995.1). GTDB lineage: Bacteria > Chloroflexota > Anaerolineae > Ardenticatenales > Ardenticatenaceae > DOUV01. Next base: position 6,218,751 of record JAOSJS010000001.1, read on the forward strand.
GCCAGGCTCCAGGCCTTCATCCCGCCCGTGAGCGAAGCTGCATCGAGACCGCGCATGCGGAGTTGTTGGGCCGCGATCAGGCTCGTCTTCCCGGCTCCACAAACCGTGACAACCAGGTGGCCGGCGGGCAGATCTATCTCCCTCAAGGCGTTCGGATCACCGGCCTGGAGGGCATCGTAGGCATCCACGTGAAGGCTGTGCGGAATAGACCATTCGGCCCGCTCGGTCGCCGGCCGAATGTCCAGCACCGTTACCGGCTGTCCCTCTTCCAACATCTCGCGCAAGGCATCGACGGTAATTGTCATCTGGTCCATGTCTTGTCCCTTGGTCTGTTGCCGGGGTCATCGCTCAGTGGATAAGTCAGCCAGGAAGATGGATAAATTAATCAATCGATTGATTGAATGATACAACAAAACGAGGAGCGCGTCAAGCCTGCGCTCCTTAACGATGGCGACCGTCGAGGGCGGAATGAAGACACAACTCCGCCAGCGCATAGGGTACAAGAGGTCGACTGGAAGGTTTATCGTTTTGCGTGTTTCTGTTGCAGACTTGATTTCCTTCACTTTTTGTGGGTATCGTCTCAACAATTCGGCGGCAAGGGGGTTTTATGCGTGGCGCCACGCAGATCCCCTCCCCCACTTTTCGAGAAGCTACCTCTGTGGCTCGAGGCTAAAGCGAGGCCGGTATCCCCAAGAGCCGCGATCCCACGTTCAGCCCCAATCGTGCTGTCTCGCGCCGGAGGCCCTCACCCAGCCAGTACTGCTCGAAGAGCACCTTGCCCATATGCCAGAGCCGGCCGGAGCGCGGCAGCGGCACCGCGGGGTCTGGCTCAGCATAGAAGTGGCCGCTGGCAAAGCCGGCCGAGCCATCGCCGGTCTCGATCCAGCAGTAGCCGGTGCCATCGAACCGGGCCTGGGTGGGATCTCGCTTGATCTCGGCGGCGATCCGGGCTGCGACGGTCTCGGCCTGGCCATGAGCGAAGACCCCTGCCTTGGGCAGCGGCTTGCCGTTGGCCAGGCGGATGGCAGCGACGTCGCCGATCGCGGAGACATTCTCCGCACGCGTCCGCAGCGTGTGTTTGTCTACCACAACCCAACCGGCCTCGTTGACCAGCGGCGACCCTTGGAGCACTGACGGTGGTCGGTGGGGCGGCACGGCCGCCAGGAAGTCGTACGGCTCGCGCGTCCCGTCTCGAAAGACCAACTCCCGCGCTTCCGGATCGATCTTACCCACCTGTCGAGCGGGGTGAAAGACGATGCCCTTGGAGGCCAGCATCCCCACCACGGCCTCCCCCACGGCCTGGCCGGCCACCGGCATAGGCAGTGGCTCCGGAGTGAAGATCTCGATTCGGCACCGGCCCCGGATGCCGCGCCGGCGCAGGGCATCGTCCAGGAGCATGGCCGCCTCGTACGGGGCGGCGGGGCACTTGTAGGGCATTGCGGAGACCAAGACGGCGACGCGCCCACTCTCAAGACGCTGAAGGGCCTGCCAGAGGCCGGCCGCCCCGTCGAGGGCAAAGAAATTGTGTGCGGCTTCGGTGTAGCCTGGCAGGCTCTCCGGGGCCAGGTCGGCGCCCAGGGCGACGACGAGGTAGTCGTAGGGCAGGCTCTGTCCGTGAACGCGCACGCGGCTTTGCGTCGAGTCGATCTCCTCTACCGCGCCCTGCACCACGTCCACGCCCGGCCGTAGCAGGCGGCGCAGGGGACGGGTGATCTGCTCGGGCCGGCGCCAACCCACCATCAGCCAGAGCAGTGAGGGAGTGAAGACGTATTCGGCATTTTTGTCCACCACCACGATGCGGTGCTCCGCCGCCAGCCGCTGGCGCAGCGCATTGGCGGTCACGATGCCTCCGACACCGCCACCAAGGATGAGAACCGTCTTTGCGGCCATCAGATTACCTCCTCTCGTATTCTCGGGAAGTGGGGGCGCCCCCCCTTCCCCCTGGATTCATGGCATGCAGCGGCCGTTGACTCCTTCGTCGGTGACCCTCACGGGGCCACAGATTAGCATCAGGTGTCGCAGAATGGATGTAACACCTTGAACGCCTCGGCGTACGTGTACCCCTTCTGCCGTCCATACCGCGCGTTGCAGCGCTGCATGTCCTCTGCCAGGCCCGGCAGTCGCGCCACCTGGCTGCGATGGCAGGCGAGCGCGGCCAGCTTGCGCTCGAAGGTGGCCGTAACGTCCACCCAGGCGTCGGGCTCGTCGGCTCCGTAGAGGTACACTTCCGGCACCTGGTGAGTGGTCAGCCCTTCGGCGAGCTGGGGCGGAAAATAGTGGGGGTTGCCCGTTGCCAAAACGGCGTCCAGCGCCGCCAGGCCCGCCGCCCGATGATCGGGGTGAAGCTCGTAGTGGCGCCAGGGGTCCCAGCTCAACAGCCGGTGCGGGCGGATGCGTCGAAAGAGCCAGGTCAGGTGCGCCACCAGGTCCGGCACCCCGTTCAACTCTCCATCAGGATGATTCAGGAAGACCACGTCAGCGATGCCCAGCGTCTCAGCCGCAGCCCGTTGCTCCTCTTGCCGGCGGGCAGCCAGCCGTGCCGGCTCCACGGCCGGGTCGTGGCTCCCTTTGCTTCCGTCGGTGCAAACCGCCAGGTGCACGATCCACCCTTCGGCCTGCCAGCGGGCGATGCTGCCTCCACTGGTGAAATCGGCGTCGTCAGGGTGAGCACTGATCGCTAAAACGCGCCTTCCTTCCGGTTGGGAAGCGCTCATCTTCGATTTTGCCTCACAACAGGCGGCCGAAACCGCTGGTCACCGCATGCGACTGGCGCCAGCTGCCCGCCGCAGCCATCAGAACACCAGCACCTTGTCTGACTCGACCGTCCAGTCGCCTTGCAGGTCCAGGGTGCCCATCAGCACACCCTCGGCCAGATCCTCAGGCCCGAGCCCGCGGGCCTCACAGCAGGTCCCTCAGACCGCCACCTGGCCGCGCCGTGCCAGGGACTTGAGCATGCGCTCAATGTTGTAGTAGCCGTTCGGGGTCTTTTGACCGCGCCGGGCACAGACGACGCCATCCCCCGTCATGAAGACCCGGACCTGGACGTTGGGACGTTTCCCCAGGTTCATTGCCAGGCGCAACGCGTTGTAGGGACGCTCGTTCCCATACGGCCCGTCGTTCAGAATGAAGAGGAAGCTGTGGGGGTTCTCGCTCATGAAGCACACTCCTTGGTGTAAGTGGGAAGACTCTTTCAGGAAGCAGCATGACGTTCGGTGTCACGCCATGAAAGCCGAGCGTTCGATGTAGATGCGTCCCACCGGCGCTTCTGTCACCTCGCCGATCACGGCTGTAACCGGCGTCGTAGCCCCTCCCAACGCCGCCAGTAAGTCCTCGGTGCGCTCTGGCGGCACAGCCAGCAGCAACCCGCCCGACGTTTGGGCGTCGCAAAGCATCAGTAGCGCAGGGTGAGAGACGTCCGGCGTCCAGGTCACGGAATCCTGCAAGTACCGGAAATTGTTGTAGGTGCCCTCGGGGACACACTGGCGGGCAGCCAGCTCCCAGGCTTCATCCAGAACCGGCACTCGATCGTACCAGATCCGCGCTCCGACGCCGCTGGCGGACAACAACTCGTGCAGATGCCCAAGCAACCCAAAGCCGGTGATGTCGGTTGCAGCATGGACGCCTGCCTTCCGCATCGCCTCGGCTGCACCCTTGTTGAGCGTCGCCATCACGCTCGTCACCTGGGCGACGGTCTTCTCGCCGACCAGGCCGCGGTCAATCCCAGTGGTGATGATGCCGATGCCCAGCGGCTTGGTGAGCACCAACCGGTCGCCCGGCTGCGCCCCGCTGTTGCGCACGATCTCCTCAGGATGGACCAGCCCCGCGACCACCAGGCCGTACTTGGGCTCGTAGTCCTCGATGGAGTGGCCGCCGACGACCCAGGCACCGGCCTCCCGGACCTTGTCCGACCCGCCACGCACTATTTCCCCGAGCGTGCTGAGGGGCAAGGTCTTGGCAGGGAAGCCAACCAGGTTGAGAGCCAGCAGTGGACGCGCACCCATCGCGTAGAGGTCCGAGAGGGCGTTGGCCGCCGCGACGGCCCCAAAGGTGTAGGGGTCGTCGAGCACGGGTGTGATGTAGTCGACGCTGAGGACAAGCGCCTGGTCGTCGCTCAGGCGGTAGACGGCGGCATCATCCAGGCCGGCGAAGTTGCCCAGAAGATGGGAGTCGGTTGGGGTGGGGAGGAAGCGCAGGACCTGCGCAAGATCGGCCCCGCCGATCTTGCAGGCTCAGCCCGCTCCGTGAGAAAAGGAAGTCAGTTTGATTGCCGGTGAGCCGGCAGGTCGGTCGCGCATGGATGGTCGTGTGGGCCTTGTACCCGAGCCAGCCCGAAGAGGGCGCGCCGGGGAGGTGGTCAGTGAATCTGTTGGCTGTATAGCGCAAAGTTGGTTATAATTCAATACCCAATTTTCTATCTCAATCATAAGTATATGATTATATCTCGATCCTGGGACTGGCGCTTGGGATGGGGAGTGTTTGCTTGAACTTTCATCGCCTGCACGTCTTCTATACCGTGGCCCGGCAGCTCAGCTTCTCGCGGGCGGCCGAGGAGCTGTACACCAGCCAGCCCAATGTCTCGAACCATGTCGCCAGGCTCGAGGCGGAACTCGGAGTCCAACTCTTTCATCGCCGCGGCACCCGCGTTGCTCTGACCGACGCTGGGCGCATCGTCTATGGCTACGCCCAGCGCCTCTTCGAGTTGATCGATGGGATGCAGCGAGCGCTCGACGAGCTCAAGGGCCTCGAGCGCGGCAACCTGCGCCTGGCGGCCGGCAGCACGGCGGGGCTCTTCCTGCTCCCGCCCGTGATGGCGGGCTTTCAAAAGGCCCATCCGGGCCTGGAGATCAGCCTGCATCTCGCCAACACGCGAGGGGCTGTGGAGCAAGTGCTGAGCAATCAGGCCGACCTGGGCTTCATCGAAGCGGCGGTGACTGCGCCGGGGTTACTGATCCAGCCCTACCTTTCGGACGAGATGGTGCTCATCGCCGCGCCGGGGCATTCGCTCTCCGCGGTGCCCGCGGTCACCCCGCAGGACCTCGCTCGCGAGACGCTTGTTCTCCGGGAAGAGGGCTCGGGGACGCGCCAGATCACGGAGGAGGCCCTGGTGCGCTGGGGCGTCCAGCCGCGCCAAACGCTCGTCATCAATGGCTGCGAGGGCGTGAAGCAGGTCGTGGCGGCTGGGTTGGGAGTATCGTTCGTGTCACGGCGTGCCCTCGCACTGGAGCTCGCTCAGGGGATCCTGCGGGTGCTCACTGGAGAGGGGTTGGCCCTCCCGCGCCCCATCGCTGTGGTAGCCCACAAGGACCTGCGGCCCTCGGCGGCGGCGCTGGCCTTTCTCGCCCACCTGCGCAAGCGAGCGTAGCCGTCGCTTGCGCAACGGCTATGCTCGCGGTCTTCGTTTTGGGCCTTGCACATGGTCGCACATCTGTGCTAGGATTAGATATTTGAGGGACGGGTCAACAGGTGCCCGGAGTGCATCGGGTGACTGCTACTTTTGGAGGAAGCGCTGATGAGTGAGGTTGGCATCGTCAAGCAGATTGACATCAATGCCGAGATGCAAGAAGCTTATCTGGACTACGCGATGAGCGTGATCGTGAGCCGGGCGCTGCCCGATGTGCGCGACGGGCTCAAGCCGGTCCACCGGCGGATCCTCTACGCGATGTACGATATGGGCTTGCGACCGGAGCGGCCCTACAAGAAGAGCGCCCGGATCGTGGGCGAGGTGCTGGGCAAGTACCACCCTCACGGGGACAGCGCGGTCTACGACGCGATGGTGCGGATGGCGCAGGACTTCTCGATGCGCTATCTGCTGGTGGACGGTCAGGGCAACTTCGGCTCGGTGGACGGCGATGCGGCGGCGGCGATGCGCTACACCGAGGCGCGCCTGGCGCCGGCGGCGCTGGAGATGCTGGCCGACATCGAGAAGAACACCGTCGAGTTCAGCGACAACTTCGACGGCTCGCTCACGGAGCCGCTGGTCTTGCCGGCGCGGCTGCCCAATCTGCTGGTCAACGGCGCCAGCGGCATCGCCGTGGGGATGAGCACCAACGTGCCGCCCCACAATCTCGGCGAGGTCTGCGATGCGCTGATCTATATGATCGATCACTATCGGAACGTTGACGAGATCACGGTCGAGGATCTGCTCGAGTTCATCCAGGGGCCGGATTTCCCCACGGGAGGAATCGTCTATCGCTACCGTGACGACCGCAACCACGATGGCACTGACACCATCCTCAACGCCTACGCCACGGGCCGAGGGAGCCTGGTGGTTCAGGCCAAGACGCACGTCGAGGAAATGAGTCGCGGCCGTGCCCGGATTGTGGTGACCGAACTACCCTACCAGACCAACAAGAGCAACCTGATCGAGCGCATCGCCGATCTGGCGCGCGAGGGGCGCATCGAGGGGATCACGGATCTGCGCGACGAGTCTGATCGCCGCGGGATGCGCGTGGTCATCGAATTGACGCGGAATGTCGAACCCCGCGAGGTTCTCGCCCAGCTGTTCAAGCTCACCCCGCTGCGGCAGACTTTCGGCGTCATCCTCCTGGCCTTGGTGGATGGTCAGCCGCGCATGCTCTCGCTCAAACGCGTTCTCCAATTGTACCTCCAGCACCGCCAGGAGGTGATCCGGCGCCGCTCTGAGTATGATTTGGAGCGCGCCCGCGCCCGCGCCCATATTTTGGAGGGCCTGCGAATCGCCCTCGATCGTCTGGACGAGGTCATCACCACCATCCGGCGCTCACGGACCACGGATACGGCGCGCACGAACTTGATCAAGCGCTTCAGCCTGACCGAGGCCCAAGCGACGGCGATTCTCGACATGCAACTACGCCGCCTGGCTCAACTCGAGCGGCGGAAGATTGAGGAGGAATACCAGGAGCTCGTCGAGCTCATCGACTACTTGATCGATCTCCTAAAGCACCCAGCCAAAATTCTGAAGGTCATCAAGACCGATCTCGAGGAGCTCAAACAGCGCTACGGCGACCTCCGCCGCACCCAGATCGTCACGGAGGCCGAGTACACCGGGGAGGTCCGCCATGACGAGCTGATTTCAGACACCGACGTGCTCGTCACCATCACTCAGCGGGGCGAGATTCAGCGCTGGGTCAACGGCGCCGACAGACCGCGTTCGGGAGGCGAGTACAGCCACATCATCACTGCCAACAACCGCAACGACCTGCTCCTGCTGAGCACCCGTGGCCGTGGCTATCGCTTCCCGGTCCATCAACTGCCAGAGAAGACCGGCCGCTCGAACGGAGAGTCACTCCATCAACTCATTTCCGGCTTCAACCGTGACGAGGAGGTGGCGGCGGTGCTCGAGATCCCGGCTGAGGCGCGAGGGAAAGAGGAGTCGCCGGGCAACGTCTATCTAGTGATGGTCACCCGGCAAGGGAAGGTGATGCGGGCTGATGCCAAAGAGCTTGGTTCGATCTACGCCGGGAGCGCGGTCATCAATGTTGACGATGCCGATGCGCTCCTCTGGGCCGGGCTCAGCGGCGGTGAGGACGACCTCATCCTGGTGAGCCGCAAGGGCATGGGGATTCGTTTTCGGGAGGATGAGGTTCGGTCGATGGGCCTGGGCGCGATGGGCGTCAACGGCATCAAGCTCGAAGCCCGGGATGACATCGTGGTGGGAGCCGGGTTCACCCGCAGGGGTGATGAGCTGTTCGTGGTCACCGAGCAGGGTTTCGGGAAGCGGACTCCGCTCAGCGACTACGGCCTCCAGGGACGCTATGGCAAGGGATTACAGGCTATGCGTCTCAATCCGAAGCGAACCGGTCCACTGGCCGCCGCAGCTGTCGTCCGGGACAGCGACCGTCTGACTCTCTTCAGCGACAAGCGCGCGGCGAACGATGTGCTCATGCGGCACATTGCCATTGCCGGGCGGCCATCGATTGGGGAGGTGGTGTTTGAACTCCCCAAAGGACAGGTCGTTGCGGGCGCGCTGAAATGGGGCGAGAGCTCCGAATGGCTCGCTGGCACAGAAAGTGCTTCCCCGCGAGAGGAGGTGGTGCCTGCCCCCCGTTCAGCGAAGAGCCGCGAGGCGAAAGCGAAGAAGACGGCTACGGCACGAAAGTCCTCCGTCTCTAAAAAGGGCCCGACAGCGGGGCGCCGAACGCGGCAGAAACGTTCGGCAGAGACAGGCACAGCTGGTACGCGGAGCGTCGCGGACGATGCGAAGGAAGTTACACCAACCCGGCGCCGGTCGCGCCGGCACAGTGCAAGCACCAGGGATGCGGCCGAGGAGACAAAACCAGCCAAAACGACCCGCGCTCCGGCATCATCACGTCGCAAACCTACCGCATCTCGCAACGAGAGCGGCGCCACTTCCGAGCCTGATTCCTCGGCGAAGGGTCGCCGAGGCCGTCGTCGATCTTCATAGCAAAGGCGGCGGGCTCCGACGGCGCGGAAGCAGTGTCGCTTGAGGCGCTAGAAGGAGCCTGAAGTATGGAACCGACGTTCAGTGACCGCATGCTGGAGTGCGCCGAGTGTGGCAACCAGTTCGTCTGGACGGTTGCGCAGCAGCGCCAGCAGTATGAGACGACAGGCAGGATCGAAGAACCGGAGATGTGTCCGGTCTGCGCCGTCAGAATGGAGCGCATGCGTGCACCGGTCGAAAGGGTTGCGGCCGCAAGTGAGCGTTATACCCCGCGAGCCTCAGTTGAGGGTGAGCGCTCGCGAGGGAGTTCGGCAGCCAGTAATCACTCGCCAGCAGAGGAACACCGCACGACCGAATCTGAGGAGACAACCAGCGGTTATGTCAGCGGCAGCGGGCATCCACTCTACGGACATGGCGGCGAGGAGTACACCGGTCACGTCAAGTGGTTCAACGATCGCAAGGGATTCGGCTTTGTCACTCTTGACAACGGCATCGAGATCTTCGTCCATTACAGCGGGATCGAGGGTGAGGGCTACAAGACGCTCAAGCAGGGCCAGCGCGTCCAGATAGAAGTCGAGGACACAGAGAAGGGGCCGCAGGCCACGCACGTGAAGCCGATCCCTGAAGAAAGCGGCGAGCCGCGAGCGGAGACTGACGAGGAGTGATCGCGGGGGGCAGGTTGCAGATTCGAAGGTTATAAGTACCAGCGTGTCTGGGTGACTTTCAACTTACGAACCTTCAACCTGTTGCCGGTTTGTGCCGAAGGCCAACGAGAGACGGTGGGTGGGATCTGCAGCACACAAGCGGCCCGGATTCGCTCGAACCCGGGCCGCTGCGTTTCTCTGCGACGATCTACTTGATCCGATCGACCACGATCTGCCGGGCCAGTTCGCGGCCCAGCGCGTGCTCGATCTCGCTGACCGCGACGGTCACCGGACCCTCAAAGGGCGCCACCTCCAATACCTCGATTTCAGTCTGCGGCACCAGCCCCAGGTGGGCCAGATAGCGCAGCAAGGGCCCATCCTGGTTCAATACTCGGAGGATCACGGCCCGGTCGCCGCTATCGAGCGCAGTTAGGGGCTCACCAGCTTCGATTGGAAGATCACCCTCGTATGTGGGAATGGGATCGCCGTGAGGGTCGTGGGTCGGATGGCCGAGGACCGCGAAGATGCGGGCCTCAAGTTCCTCCGAGATGGCATGCTCCAGCCGGTCGGCCTCCTCATGGACCTGGTCCCAGGAGTAGCCGAACGCCTCTGCCAGGTAGAGTTCGATAAGACGGTGGTGGCGTAAGACCTCGAGCGCGACTTTTGTTCCAGCCGTGGTCAGCACAACGCCCCGGTACGGCTCATGCGTCACGAGCTTGAGCTCGGCGAGCCGCTTCATCATGCCAGTGACCGAGGCTGGCGTCACATCCAGAGCCACGGCCAGCGCCGTCGTATTGACCGGAGTCTGCTGGCCGCCGAGCACGTAGATCGTGCGCAGGTAATCTTCCATCGCGGCACTGAGCACAAGTACTTCCTTTCCTCTCGATTCACTCGAGACACAAAACGATACACGCGCTATAGCCCCTTTGTCAAGATAGCTGCTCGTTCCTCCCGGGGCCGTGTCACAGTCGGAGATCAGACCGTAAGCCGAATGTCGCGGATCTTTCGACAGTTGGGCAGCCCTGGCGACGAGCAGCGGCCCGCGTGCGTCATGTCCGGGATATGCTATAATCGCACTCATCTCCATGGTGTGGGAAAAGAACGAACCGATTCTGCGAAACGGCGTCTGTCATCCGCGATCGATCGAATTGTGGACCAGTGACAACGGAGCACAGACAACCGACTCCGGAGAAAGATGGTTTCAGACCTGCGTCATAAGATCGCCCTCTCGCTCCTGTTGGCCCTGGTCGTTTTCGCCGGCCTCGCGATCTACGGCGACGTGCGGGCCCTCCCGACCGCCCTGGCGCGGTTCCGGTGGGGCTACCTCCCGTTGATCCTGGGATTGACCTTGATCAACTACGCCCTGCGATTCGTCAAGTGGGAATACTATCTGCGGCGACTGAACGTGCGGGGTGTGCCCCTTGGCACCAGCCTAGCGATTTTCCTCTCCGGATTCGCCTTCCTCCTCACGCCTGGCAAGGTTGGGGAGGTCGTCAAGAGTTACTTTCTACGCGGGCTGGCCGGCGTGCCGATGGCGCGCACGGCGCCGATCATCATGGCCGAGCGACTGACGGACGGCGTGGCGATGGCGCTGCTCTGTACGGTGGGACTTACAGTTGGGCCGGCAGGCCAGACGTGGGTGCTGTTGGGGGTGACGCTTGGCGGGTTGCTGGCGTTGATCGTCCTGGCCCAGTGGCGGTCCGGCGCTCTCCGGTTGCTGGGGTGGGGTGAGCGCTTGCCACTGTTGGGGCGCTTCGCGCACAGCCTGCACCAGTTCTACGAGAGTGCGGCCGATCTGCTCCGACCCAGAGCGCTGCTGGTGGCCATCGCCATTGGCGTGGTTTCCTGGGGGATGGAGGGGGTCGCCTTCTACTTCGTTCTGCGGGGACTGGGGGTGCCACCCGGTGTCCATCTCCTGCAGCAGGCAATCTTTATCCTTGCGTTCGCCACGATCATCGGGGCAATCGTGATGATGCCGGGAGGCCTCGGTGGTGCTGAGGCCAGTATCGCCGGCCTGTTGCAGCTGATGGTTCGGACACCGGAGACAGTGGCTGTGGCTGCGACCCTCCTGATTCGCTTCGGGACGCTCTGGTTTGGCGTTGGTCTGGGTGTGGCGGCTCTCTCACTCAACCGGCGCCGGTTGTTCGAGTCGTCCGCCATCGGGGATCAGATCGCCGACCTGCAAGCGAGCAGCGGCCACCGGCCGTTGACCATGGACTCCTGATGAACCATGCGCTTCGATCTTCATTTGCACACGTTCCACTCGCCGGATTCGCTCACGAGCTACGAGGCGGTGATCGCGGCGGTGCAACGCCGAAGGCTCGACGGCATCGCCGTCACCGATCACAACACCATCCGCGGGGCGCTTGATCTGGCCGAACGCGCGCCCTTTCCGGTGATCGTCGCCGAGGAGGTGCGCACGGCGGCCGGTGAGGTCATCGGCTACTTCTTATGCGAGGAGATCCCGCGGGGTCTTTCCCTCGATGAGACCATCGACCGGATCCGCGTGCAGGGCGGGGTGATCTCGGTGCCCCATCCGGTGGACCGGGTGCGGCGTGCCTCGGCGCTCGGCATGACCGAGCTGCTGCGCGCCATCGATCGAGTGGACGCGCTTGAAGTGCTCAACGCGCGCTGCACGTTCACGGCCGACAACCAGCTGGCCGCTCAAGTGGCGCGCCAACACGGGAAGCTCGTCACGGCCGGGAGCGATGCCCACGCGGCGTGCGAAATCGGCCAGGCCTTCGTCGAACTCGCCCCCTTCGATGGGCCTGAGTGCTTTCTCGAGAGCTTGAAACAGGCGCGGATCGCCGGGCGAATGAGCTTGCCGTGGGTGCGCCTCAATAGCGCCTACGCGAAGATTGCCAGGAAGCTGCGGGGGCGGCGAGAATGGCCACGGTAGCCGCGCTGTTTCTCTCCTTGCAGGCCGCACTGATTCCAACTGTCGTCTATGTGGCCGTTGTGTGGTGGTTCGATCGCTACGAGCGCGAGCCATTCTGGTTGCTCGCAATCACGTTCATCTGGGGGGCCATCCCTGCAATCGTCCTTGCGCTGGTCCTTGAGCTGCTCTTCGATCTCCCCATCCGTGTGCTGGTGACCCCCGAAGGGGCCGATTTCATTGGAGCGGCGCTCCTGGCGCCGGCCATCGAGGAGTGTGTCAAGGCGCTTCCGCTCGCAGCGATCTTCCTCTTCTATCGTCGCGAGTTCGACGGCGTGCTGGACGGGCTTCTCTATGGTGCCCTGGTCGGCTTTGGTTTCGCGATGACCGAGAACATTTTCTACTTCCTGGGCGCTTTCTTCGAAAATGGTTGGAGCGGGTGGGGGCTCGTCGTCTTCTTGCGCGCGGTGATCTTCGGTCTCAATCATGCTCTCTTCACGGCCGTCACCGGTGCTGCACTGGGCTATAGCCGGTATGCGCTCTCGCGGCCGAAGCGGTTAGCGGCACCCTTTCTCGGCCTGGGCGGGGCAATCGTATTGCACGCCACCCACAACGCCTTTGTTGCGACCGGCACGGCGGCCTGCCTGATCAGCCTGCTCGCCGACTGGCTGGGGGTCCTCGCCGTAGGCGTCGTTGCGCTCTTTGCGGCTCGGACCGAAAGTCGCTTGATCATGGAGGAACTGCGCGAGGAGGTGGGAGCTGGCCTGCTGACGCCCGGCGCGGCCCTTGCGGCGGCCAGTTTCCGCCGGCGCTGGCACGACCGCCAGGCGCTGACTCGAACGGCGGGACCCGGCGCTGCCGCTCGCCTGGCGCGGATGCACACAGCCGCCGCCGAGCTCGCCCTCAAGAAGCGCCAGTTTCGCCTCCACGGCAACGAGCGCGGCAACGAGGCTGAGATCGCGGCCCTCCGTCGGGAGATCACCAGGCTCGGTGTGTAGCGGTGCGAGTTGGGAGCTCCTCAGGTGATCACTGAGTGCGAAAGTCGTCCCAGGATCTGTTCCCTTCGGTCAGCCGGCCGGTGGGGCAGTGGTCGCCTCGCCGCAGTCCGCCATCGTTTCGGCAATGAGATGATTGACCACAGCCCGGAGGTCGCCCGTCTGGCGGTAGATATCGAGCTGGCGTTCGGCGCTGTTGCCGCGCGCTAGAATCGTGAAGGCGTACTCGACTTCACGGCGACTGCCTAACTCGTCGAGCACATCGTCCACAAAGTCGACCAGTTCATGGATCAGATCGCCGGCGGGGAGCTCGGCCTGGCGACCGAAGTCGATCAACTTTCCCCTGATGCCGTAGCGTACGGCGCGCCACTTGTTTTCGTCAATCAACCCGCTGGAGTAGATTCGGAAGGTCGTGTTGTTGACGCGCATCTTCCACAGTTTAAAGACCAACGCCTGGAAGAGCGCCACGCAGCAGATGGCCTCGTCCACTCTGGTGCAAAGATCGCAGATACGGAACTCGAGGGTTGGGTACCTGTGGTGGGGCCGCACGTCCCACCAGATTTTCGAGGCATCGGGGATGCTGTTGGTCATGATCAGGGTCTGGACGAAGTTTTGGTAGTCGGCCCAACTATTGAAGGTGCTGGGAATGCCGGTCCGGGGGAAGCGGCGAAAGACCACGCTGCGGTAGCTCTTCAGCCCGGTGTCCCGGCCCTCCCAAAAGGGCGACGAGCACGAGAGCGCCAGCACGTGGGGCAGCATATAGCGGATCACGTTCATGGCATCGATCATGAACTCGCGGTCCTCGATGCCGATATGCACGTGCATACCGAAGATCAGCAGTTGCCGCGCCAGGTCCTGCATGTCCTCGAGCACGCCCAGATAGCGCTCGAACGGGGTGATCTCCTGCGAAGCCCAATGTGAGAACGGATGCGTCCCGGCGGCGATCGCTCGCATGCCCTTGCCACGCGCCAACTCATCGATCATACAGCGCATCCGGATGAGTTCGCCGCGCGCCTCGTGCACATCCTCGCAGACTCGGCTCCCCAGCTCGACCACGCTCTGGATGAGCTCGGGTTTGAGCTCATACTCGCGCAGCAGCATGTGGTCACCCTCGAGGAATTGGGTGATGTAGCTGGTCAGTTCGCCAGTCTCCGGATGGATGATCTGGTACTCCTCCTCAATACCGATGTTGAGTGAAGGGCGCTTCGGCATCGCGAGTCTCCTTTCTGAGGGAGATTGGCGATCAGCGATTCAGGGGAGAGCGATTTCTTAAGAAGAGACGCTCAAATCCTCAATCTCCCTTCCTTCGATGGACGATGAAGGTTGGCACGACGCTCCCGCCGCCCGCGCTGACGTTGAGCAGGCCGCCTCCCGAAAGCCGCGTGAGGCAGCCGTGGGCGAACTCGCCCTTGAAAAGGTAGGGATCCAGGTCCACCAGGCGCGGGCTGAAGCTGAGTTGGCCATCGACGAAGGCCGGGAAAAGTTCGCTGGCAATGGTGACCTTGCGCTGGACAATGGTGCTCGTGCTGAGCCCTTCTCGCAGCGCGGCCTCCCACTCTTGCTGGCTGACGTCCCATCCGAGCACGACCCCCGTACCGCCGTACTCATCGTTGGGTTTGAGCACGAATTCATCCTTGTGGGTCGAGACGTGGGGAAGCAGATCAACCGCGCGGCCATCGATCTGGGTGGTGCGCTCGGCCAGCTTGCGAGTCCAGGGAATGTGCTCGCGGATCGCGCGGCGCTGCTCAGTCGTGTAGAGGCGGGTGTGACGCTCGTCGCTGAGGATGGCGAAGATCATCTTCTTGTGGAGCAATTTGCAGCGGAAACCGTTGGCCATGATCAGGTTTCCATCACGAAGCGCGTGGATGATGGGATGGTCCAGGCCGAATCTCCGGAGCAACTCACCGGCCAGCACCCGCTTGTAGACCAGGTGGATCGGCCGGCCACGGTGGGTGAGGTGCGTCCCATCGTATTCGAGCTCCTCCGGCGGGGCGATGAGGGTTGGAACCCCCTCGCGTTCGAAGAACTCCTGGTAGATGTAGAATTCGTTGGTGGTGGGGACGCCGGCCCAGTCGATAATCCCGATCGTCGGGCGCTCCCGCCCCCCGGCTTCATGATAGACGTCGAGCAGGGTTGTCAGCGTCATCGGTCGAACCGGGATCGCTTCCACCTGGTAGCGGCGGCCGAATTCCCGGAACGCCGGCAGCTCGAAGAAGGTCTGGCCGAGGAGATCCTCGTAGCCGCCACCGGCCGGCGTCTCGGCGTTGTATTCCACGAAGTGGAGCGTCCCGGGGTCGCCCGGATCGTGCCCGTGGGTGAAGAAGCTATCCAGGCGCGAGGTCGGGGTCGGGGTCACGTAACCCGGGTCGATGTGCAGGGCCTGTTCCTCCGGCGGAGTCAGGTCGAGCTCGGCCCGGAGTGCCGGGTCGGCCATGAGCGCCTTGTAGGCAGCGCGGAAGGCGCCCAGGAGCACGGCGCACGCCTGGCGGATGGAGGCGTACTCGTCGGCAGTGAGCAAGTGAGGCCGGAGCACCGTGCAGAGCAGGCGATCGCCGAAGGCCAGGCGGCGGGCACGAGACGTGGCGGTAAGTTGCTCCCAGGTCTCGGCGGCGCGGGCGTCGTCGAAGAGGTCGTTGTACTCCTGGATCGCATCTTCGATCAGGCTCACGGGTGCGCTCCTCTCCGCGGGGTTGTGGGTAGGATAGTCAATTTGAGCGGTTGGAACAAGGGGCCAGGGCGGTTGGAACGTGGGGCGTACCAGGTGAGAGGCGCCGGTGTGGTGGTCTGGTGGCTTGCGGCCGGCCGAGTGGCAGCGCGGTGGGCGCGCTCCAGAAGGGCACAGGTGCGCCTTACCTGGAGAGTTGAGCGGCCCTGACACAGTAATAGGCCGTTAGAAGGTACGCAAGTGAAGACCCCTCGCCATGGCGAGGGGGTATCGAACAGGCACGGAACGCTCACCGGCCGGCGCCGGGCAGATAGCTGTACCAACGGTACACGGCGCGCGGGTCAAGATCGCTCCTGGCCTTTTGGACGCACATGTCGGCCATCTTCTCGACAGCCCACTCAAAGTAGAAGGGCGTGAGCGAGTAGATGTCCAAATCCGGCGCCGGGTTCATGAAGTCGATCGCGTAGGGAACACCGCCGCGGATCGCCCACTCGATGGCGTTCATATCGTAGCCGAGCGCGCGGCAGAGCATCTGGGAATCTGCAACCACGCGCTGACCCAGCTCGGGGGTGAGGTGCTCGTGCTCTACGTGGTAGCGGCGCTCGTGCGGGTCGTATTTCATCGGCAGGATCCACTCCTGGTTGATGCCGAGGCACCGGACGTAGTGATCCCACGCGATGAACTCCTGGAGGATCATCGTGAGGTAGCCGCTCTGATCGTAGCGCCAGATCAGCTCGTCCACCGACTCAACCTTGTAGACCTCTTTCCAACCGCCCCCATGCGCATCCTTGAGGATGGCCGGCATGCCGACGTAATTGGCGATCGCGTACCAGTCGAGCGGGTACTTGAGATTGCGCAGCGACTCGCTGACGATCCCCTCGACGTACTCCTTGTTGGGCAAGACGACCGTCTTCGGGCTGGCGACACCCAGTTTGGTCGCGAGGCTCGCTCCGAAGAATTTGTCGTCGGCGCTCCACATAAACGGGTTATTGATGACGTGGGTCCCCTGGAGGACTGCGTTCTTGAGATAGCTCCGGTAGTAGGGAACCTCGTGCGAGATGCGGTCCACGATCACGGCATACTCGACCGGCTCATTCATCTTCGTGCCGCCGAGTTTAACGAACTCGGCGACGATGCCCACATCTCGCCGGTTGACCTCCTCGATGAAGGCCGGTGGCCAGGACCACTCTCGCCCGACGAGCAAACCGATCTTCTTGGCCTCGTTCGCCACGACCATCTCCTTCACAATGATGCCAATCGACCTTTGTTGCGCGCTGGAGATTGGAGATTGAAAGTTGAATCGGCGCCTGGGTATCGTCTGCGGTCTGGAAATCGGCCATCAATCTTTGAGTTCCCATCTCTACAGCATCTCGGCCTCCCGGGAAACGCGGGCGTTGTAGCGCTCGAGCAGGCGGCGGGTGATGGGGCCAGGCTCGCGGGTGCCGACAGGGTGGCCGTCAATCTCGACCACCGGCAACACGGCGCGACCCGAACTGGTGATGAAGGCCTCGTCAATCGTGGGCAGCTCCGTTACCGGCAGTCCCTCCAGGTGGATGGTGAGCCCCTCGTCGGCGGCTTCCTCCAAAACGAGCGCGCGTGTAATACCCGCCAGGACGCCTTCCTCAGCGGTCCACAGATCGCGGCCGCGGATTGCGAAAAAGTTGCTGCTCAGTCCCTCCAGGAGCTGTCCGTCGGCCCCGACCATGATGGCTTCATAGCATCCCTCGGGGAGAGCCCGCCGGATTTCGCCCGCCGAGGCGAGGAAGGTCGTCGATTTAGCTTTGGGGTTCTGGCGTTGAAGTTGGCGGGTGACAACGAGAACGCCGTGTTCGTACTGCTCGGGTGTAGGCGAGTGCAGCGATTCGAGCGAGATATAGAGGGTGCCCGGCTCGCGGGTGGTGTCGAGCGTCAGGCGCACGCGCATCTCCGGTGCTCTGAACGTCGTGATGGCCTCCCGCAGCGCACTTCGAATCGTTGGCCAGTCCAGGTAGACCTCCACGCCTGACAGACGCGCGGTCTCCTCCAACCTCGCCAGGTGCTCGTCGAGGCGCAGGACGGCCGCGCCGCCGAAGGTACGGAGCGTGGTGTAGGCCCCTTGGGGCAAGGCACGGGAGGCCTCATCGAGCGATGTAGGCGCCGGATCGAGAACGATGGGCTGCGGCTTCGCCCTGGCGCCGGGCGGCAGCCGCCAAATGGCGATGTTAGCGACTATCGGGACCTCCAATGTAGTGCAGAATCATCTCGCGCCACCAGGGCCAGTCGTGGACCCAGCCATCCCAGAGTCGGAAGGCGTGCCAGATCCCTTTATCCCAGAGTATCTGGGAAAAGGCCCGGTTGTTGTCGATGGCCGGGTCATCCGCCCCGACGGCGATGATGATATCCAGATGCCGAATTTGCTCCAACTGGTTTGGGTCCCGGATGCCAAGCACATAGTCAATCGGATTGTGGAAGTAGATCGTCTCGTCGTAGTAGCCATCACACCAACGGCGGATATCATAGAGGCCGCTCAAGCCGATCGTCCGGCCAAAGATCGTGGGGTGACGCAAGGCGATGTTGACGGCGTGATAGGCGCCGAAGCTGGTGCCGGTCGAGATCAGGAAAGGGTTTGGGTTCTTGCTCCGGCTCAGGGGCAAGACCTCGTTGAGAACATATTCCTCGTACTGAGCGTGCCGGGTGACTCGTCCGGTGGGATGGGCCCATTTGCAGTACCAGCTCTCGCTGTCCACGCTATCCACACAGTAGAGCTGGATCCACCCACGCTCCAGATGCTCGCCGAGTGCGGCGATCATCCCCCGGTCCTCCCACTCGAAGAAACGGCCCATTGAGGTGGGGAAGACGAGGACACGGGCGCCCGCGTGGCCGAAGATCAGGAGTTCCATCTCGCGATTGAGTCGCGGACTATACCACTTGTGATATTCGCGGTTCACACAATCTCCGATGGCCACAGTGGGCGGAAGTGGGCAAATTGTACATGTGCCCCTGCTCTTTGACAAGAGCCGCGTCGTGAGGAACGGGTCCGCTCGACTGGCCAGGCGCGATGCACCGTCGCCATGCTTGGCGTGACTGCGGCCGGCCCGTCGACAGCCGGCGGGCCACGTTGTGGCGCGCTCCCCTTGGGGGACAGGCCCCGGCACGACTTCCCCCCCGCCTCACGGCCCGGCGGTGGTTGGCCGCTGAGGGAGGTGAAGTCCTGGTGCGTGGCGCGGACGTTCAAAGCAATGGCCTGGTCAGCGCTGAAAGCCTCGAACTTCATCAGGCCCCCTGGCGTCACGCGGGAGCAGCTTCGCCAGGCCCACCCCTGCCTTGTCAGCTGGTTCACCCAGTTGTCGGCGCCATGGGCCCCGCCTGATCATGGCTCGCCCCCTGCTCCCCTCGGACCCCCGCTCCCGGCATGGTGGGCCTGGATCTGGCGATCCAGACCGAGCCATGGGGGACACTCGTTCCCGCCGGATCGCCAGATCCGGCGACCACCGCCAGCATCCCCGCGCCGGTCAGCGATGGCCGCCAATGAGGAGCCGCTGGCGCCCATTCGCCCGGCCGCTTTGGGACCCTGGCCCCAAGCTCATCAGCCGGCCGCGCCCGCACCCCCCTCCCCCATCCACGTGACTCAGCCCGCGGCCCCCAAGGGCCCAACCGGTGGCGCCTGGCGCACGGCGCGGCGCGGCGCCGCCCCGCTCGGGACGCGCCCCTCCCACCTCAACGCCACCCGGCCAGCGCCCAGGCCGGCGCCCGGGCGGCGCCGCGCTCTGAGCCCGGCCCCCGCCCCCGCCCCCGCCCCCGCGGCCGGGGCGGCGGATCACCGCTGGCCTCCTGGGCCTGGCACGGCTCGGGCGCTCAGGGCTCGTCCGCACTTGCCGTCAAAGGGGGAGCGGCCAGCCGCAGGGGCGGCCACTGAGGGCGGCTGTCCAGCGGGGGGCCCTCGGCGGCCCGTGGCCACCGCCGCGATCCGCGGCGCCAGGTGGTTGGTGCCTGGGGCGGCCTTCCGGTTCAATTCAACCTGCCGCTCCGCCGCTTCGTCTGGGACACCCGCCCTGGGGGTGGACCACCGTGGCCGTGCCAGTGGCCGGCGTGTAGAGCGCAGATTCGTGGGCCAGTGTGGGACCGCCGCACAAACGCAGGGCAGATCAGGCCCGGCGCACACAGGCTGCCCACTTTTTTGCGCTATACACGGATCCAAGAAATGCTTGGGATCCATCGCCTCCTTGAGGTAAGCTTTTTCCTCTGGGCGGCGATCCAGAACACTAAAGCCAGCGTAGTAGGTCCCCCCGTTACATTCTCCGCCGCTCGCTTGTGTTCCACACGACATAGTGTCCACTCGGATCGTTGTACTTGACAGGGTTACCCAGTGCATACGCGAAGCGATTGAGCGCGGCCGGCCGGCCCGGCTCCGGGACGATCGGATCCGGGGAGACGAACAGGCCCAACGCGGGGGCATAGGAGCGCGCCTGGGAGTCGTACAAACTCGTGGCGCTTTCCAGCCGCTGGCCGGTGAAGCGCCGGTCGGTGGTGGCACTGCCTTCCCGCTGGCGGCCGTAGGGCGCAAAGCGGTAGCGCGTCTGGACTGCTCCGCTACTGTCGGTGAGCAGGGTGGCGCTGCCTAAGTGATCCCCCTGAATGTAGCTCAGCCCCGTCGCACCGACCCGCTGGGCGATGCACTGGCCGCCGAAATAGTAGAACTTGGTGACCTCGCCGCTGGTGACATTTTTCTGGTAGTACTGCAGCACGAAGTCGGTGGTGGTGGTGCTGCCACCACTGGTTTGAGCGCGGCGGATCGTGGCGCCGGTCTGGGCATCCAGGTCATAGGTGAGGGTGTAGCCGTTCCCAGTGACCTGATAGAGGCGGTTGTCGGCGTTGAAGGCTTGAGTGTACTGGAGATAGCTCGTCCCCTGCTGCAGCCAGCGGGTGGTCATGTTGCCGGCGGGATCGTAGACAAAAGCGTAGCTCGCACTGCCAATGTACTTGGGCGCATGGCGCGGCTGGGTCGCTGTGTTCGTGTCGGACCCGGCCGACCAAAAGCCAAAGGTAGTGTTGTAGCTGCCCTCGCTGAAGGTCGTGAGGCGATCCAGCCGGTCGTAAGCGTAGCTGGCGGCGTAGCCCCCGCTGACGCTCGTCAGGCGGTTGAAATCGTCGTAGCCGTAGGTCAGGCTCTCGTTCCGGGTGGAGGTGGCGTCGGTCAGGCCGGTGAGATTGGAGACCGCATCGTAGCTATAGTTGAGGTCGAGCAGGACGGTGCCGCTCTTGGTCACCTTCACCTGTTTGAGCCGCTGCGACTGGTCGCCGCTCTGGTTGGAGTAGCTGTAGTCGGTGCGAGTGCCGTTGAGGAAGGTGATCCAGCTGGGGGCCCCCAAGGCGGTGTAGTCCGCTCCCGTCACATAGAGCATGTTGGAGGTGGTGCTCTTGAGCGTCTTGGGCTGGCCCATGGCGGTGTAGCTCGTCTGCACGACCTCGCCGTCGGGGTAGGTGACCTGGGTCAGCCGGTCCATCGCGTCGTAGGCGTAGAGCAGCGCGTACCCGCTGCCCGGGGCCGTCACCAGCCCCTCGGCCTGCACCCGCCCGCGGTCGTCGTAGTTGGAGTTGTGGGCGATTTGGGGGTTGCCGTAGCTGCCCCCGTACCAGACACTGCGCAGTCGCCCGTAGCCGTTCTTGGTGAGGGCATCGCTGTACCCCGGCAGGTTCTCGTAGGCGTAGTTGATGCTGTAGGTGTTGTTCCCAGGGTCGGCCGGACAGGTGTAGGTGGTGATGGTCGTGGTCGTCTGGAAGGTCCGGCCCTTCAGCCGGTTCAAGCTGTCGTAATACAGACAGGTCACATTCTGGCTGGTGCGACTGTTGGCCTGCTGAATCAGGTTGCCGGCCGTATCGTAGCGGTACTGCCAGGTCCCCATGTCGGGGTCCGACAGCGAGGTCTTGAGCCCGCGCTGGTCGTAGCCGATGGTGGTGCGCCGCAGCACGCTCCCCGTGCTGTTTTTGGTCTCGACCAGGCTCAGGAGGTCTACGGCCGTGTAGCGATAGCTGGTCTGGCGGGAGAGCTGGTAGGGGGCCGAGGGGGTCCCGGTGCCGGTGTATTCCCACACCTCGGTCAGCCGCCCCAGGCCATCGGTCTTGCGGTTGACCGCGCGCCCCAAGGGATCGATCACCTGGAAGATGCCGGCCGCGTAGTTGTGGGTGGTGACGCGATTGGTCGGTTCGGTGACTGTCTTGACCTGCCCCAGGCCGTCATAGCTGGTCTGGGTGACCGGCTGGCCGGCGGGTGCGCCGACGAAGGTGGTCAGGGGCTGCCCATCGAAGAACGGCTGGGTGACGGTCTCAACGAGCCCGCGCGTGTTGTAGGTGGAGCGCGTGACGGCGAACTGATTGAAGGTCGGACTGCCGCTGGGCGCTTCGACCTTGGTCTCGAGCAGGCGCCCGAGCCCATCGTAGACGGCGATCGACGGGCGCGTGCTGGCCGTGTCGCGAGCGTTCCCCGCGCTTTCGCGCGCCCAGGTGGTGACCGTGGAGAGCGGGCTGCCCGCGGTGTACTGGTACTCGACCGTCGGGGCGGCGGCGCTCTCCCCCGGCCGGATCACTTTGATCAGCCGCCCCCAGCTGTCGTACTCGTAGCTGGTGGCATCCTGGTTGTCGGCGTCGTACACCCGGCTGACTACGAGCCTGGTAAAGTCGTAATCCGTCTGGGTGGTGAGGGTGCCGCCCGGTCGCGGGCGGACCACCCGCGTCGCGAAGCCCCGGTAGGTCGGGTTGTCGTAAGAGGTGGTGGTGGTGTTATTGTTGGGATCGGTCACGCCTGTTTGGTTGCCGATGCTATCGTAGGCATAGCGGGTCGTGACCCAGGCGGTGCCGGTCCAGACCAGCTCTTGCGTCAGTTGCCCCTTCTCCCCAAGGACGTTGTCGGGCCAGCCGGTGAGGTTGTCGTAGTAGAAGCGCGTGCGCGCCGCCAGGCTGGCCTCGTTGACCTGGCTGCCGCTGTAGACCGAGCGCTGGATCGGGCGATCCACAATGTAGATCGTCGCGCTCGTCTTGTAGCGGTAATCGACGGAAGTGGTGCGCTCATCGCCCGGGAGATCGGTCGTGTAGGTACTGGCGACCTCGCCGTACTCGATGGTTTGGCTGGGATTGCCGTAGCCATCGTACTGGTAGGTGGTGCGAAAGGAGCGCGTCGTGGGCGTCTCGTCGGTGGTGCTGCGGCGTGTTTCGGTCAACGGCACCGGTTTGGAGCCCCAGGGGGTCGTGGTCGTGAGGTCGTAGAGGTGGTCCTGGGTCGAGCGGATGACGGGGCCGACCTGCACCTCGGTATGGTAGGCCAGCCCATTCTCCGGCGCCGTGGAGTCGGCCACGGCATACCACTGGCTCCGCGTGGTGGTGCCCGCCGGGTCGGTCTGGGTGACCTGCGGGAAGCCGATGAAGGCCACCGGATGGTTATCGACGACCATGCTGGGATAGCTGTAGGTGTCCACCCGGGCGGGCGCTTCGGCCCGCCCGCCATCGGCCGTGCGGCGGATGACTTTGAAGCCGTTGGCGCACAGCGGCGTATTCGGGTCACCCGACCAGGTGCCACTCCAGCGCCACTCGTCGTAGTCGAAGCTGACCCGCCCGCCGTAGCCGTTATTGACCGCGCGCAGGTACTGGCGCTTGATCAGCTGGCCGATGCACCAATCCAGGGTGCGCGTCTCGTTGATGCCGTTGGCCGGATCGTAGCGGTCGTACTCGAAGGTCAGCGCCGGCAGGGCGTTGCCGGGTCCAAGAGCCGCCCCACCCGCGCCATAGGTGGTGATCTGCGTCAGCAGGACGTCTTTGCCCTCCTGGGTGGTTGGCGGGTAGGGCGGGGCGGCCGTCGCGTAGGCGAAGGTCCACTCGCGCACGATCTGCGCCCCGGCATTCTTGAGCCGAATAGCATCCAGCTTCCTGGTTTCGTAGAGCAGCGTGCCGCTCGACTTAGTGCTGGGGCGGGTGGAGATCGCAAACTCGACCGTGAATTCGGCCGTCGCGTCGCCCGCGTTGGTGGTATAGAAGATCGTGGCCGGATAGGACTCATTGGGGCTACCACAGCGGTTCTTGCCATCGTTGAGCGTGATGGTCTGGTACTGAATCTCGATCGTGTTGCCCGCCGGGTCGGTGATGGTGTCCAGCTTCCAGGCTTCCGTCCCGGTGCAGGTCCACAGCCGCGAGGCGCCGGTTGACCCGAAGGCGTATGTGGTGCCGTCTTTGGTCCAGACCTCCCAGCGCCCCTGGTTGACGCCGCGGCCCTCGGAGAACTGGACCTTGACCCAATTTTCGCGGCGGGGATGGTAGGCGCCCGGCGCGCTGGTGGCGGTGCGGTTCTCACTGCGCAGCTGGCCGCTGACCCCCTCCATGACGAGCGCGTAGGGGTCGCCCTGGCCGTCCGTCCAGCGCACGACCCCCAGCTCCAGGCTCCAGCCGATGCCCACCCAGCCCCCCTGGCTGGAGCGGGTGTCCATGGTGTTGACGGTGGCGGAGTGGTACTGCAGCGTCAGGGCGGGTTTGAGCCCGGCCGCGCCGGGCGGCAGCTCCAGGGGCAGTGCAAACGAGGCACTCCCGGAGAAGAGCCCCACCTGGAACTCATCAATCGTCGCCGGCACGATCGTGGCCGGATCGGCGGAGAGCGTCTGGGTGCTAAAGTGGGTCACTCGCGCCGTCAGGGTCTTGGCGGCCGGATCGACCGTCGTCGGCCACTCGCCCTCGGTTGGGGCCTGGCCGTCGGTCCCCTGATGCCGCCAGCCCAGGCGCAGCGTCGCCTCGATCAGACCGGCGATCTCGGCCTCGGTGTAGCGCAGGGTCACCGTCAAGGGCCGGGCAAATTCGGTCACGGCGGTGCCATCCGCGGTGGTGGCGCTGAGGTCGAAGGTGTAAAAGACCGGGTGGTGGGGCGTATGGCGCTGGGGGGTGTAGCGCAGGTCAACGGGCTCGCTGACGGCCCCCGCAGGAACCTCGATCCGGAGGCGGCCATCGGCGGATTCCAGGCGGCCGCCGTCTGGGCCGATGGTGGCCGCCGCGCGGGGGTGGCGCACCCCAACGACGGCCTCCGCCCAGGCGCGCACGGCGGGGGTCGCCTCGCGCACGTCGACCGCCAGGGGGACGTCGCGATCGATGACGCCGCCCGTGAGGCGCACCTGAGCGCGGCCCTGCCAGGTCGTGCCGACGGCCAGCCCGCTCAGCTCCCAGCGCAGGGCCGGGTGCGGTCCGGGGACGATCTCGGCATCACCGCGATTGGGGACCGGGAGGGCCTCTGGCGGCAGCGCACTGCCCAGCACGAGGCGCTCATAGGCCTGGCCCGCGGGGGGATTGGTGAGCGCCACCGTCAGGGTGACCGGCTCGCCCGGCCCGACCGCTTCGGGCGCCACCGAGAGCGAAAGCTCAAGCCCGGCCACGACCGGTGGGACCGCGAGCGGGGCCGTGTCCAGCAGCGCAGTCGTTTCCGTCAGGACGGCGGTCACGGCCGCGTCGGAAGCCAGGGGTGGTGGCTCCGCTCCGGTAATGGCGGGGGGAGCAGCGACCGCCGGACGAGATGCTTGCGCAGCCATCGTCGCGAGCGGCGTGCCGATCCCGGCCAGGAGCAGTGCCAGAATCAAGAGCCAGCGCCCAGCCAGGCGCACCCACTGAGTGGGGAAGGAACGGAGGCGGGAAGCGTGGGGCCGATGAGCGGTCGCCGAGAGCGGGTTCACAGGGCAGGCTCCTTCGCGGGGTCGTGGCACCAGCGGGGTGCCATTGGAACTCAAGCTGCCCAATATGTATTTGAAACGCAATCTCAAGACAAGATGACAAATGTCATCATGATGGCGTTCTCGACCTGTACTTTCGTACTTTTCATAATCAAGACGAGCCCTGCAACCAGCCTCGACCACTCGTTAGCGCTCGTCGCCGCCCCTCCGGCCCACGCCGCTGACCGAGAAAGCTGACCAGGCCGATGCCGTAGATGGCGAGCACCAGGCCGCTCACGACCTGGTCGGCCGGCTCATCAAGGCGGCCGGTCAAATAGTGGAGTAGTCTGGGATACCGCCGATGCGCCCAATAATGTCTTCCGGGCGCTGGGCACGCGCTCCGCTGGCCGCACGATCACGCTTTCTGACTTCGATAACACAATCTCAAATTACTGTCACCGCGGCACCTGGAACGAACGCTTTACCACCGAAGCCAACCTCAGTTGGGTCACGGAACTCTTCCATGCCAAGAAACTCTACCACCACCGGGTCGAGTCCCATCTGGTGGCCTGTCTAGCTTACCTGGCTGTCCCGATCAACTGTTTACTCCGCATCATCGACGGTAAGTGCTCCCTGGTTCAGGCGGTTTGAGTGCATCCAGCCCGGGCGACGAGAACGAAGGGTGGAGGCAACTCAGGCCTCCATCGCCGTCACGGCCGCCACATCCTGCACCTGGGGCACGAGGCGGCGCCAGACGAGCGTCGCCAGGGGCGCCGCAAAGAGGTGGCCGTTGGAGAGAACCGCCAGCAATTTGTCGCCAATCTGAGCGAAGCGCTCGACCATGTGATTGCGCCATGGGACGTTGAGGCCGGTAGCGGTGAGGTGCCACGTTCGGCCGCCATCGCGCGTTTCCTCGATGCGGCCGTTCCAGTCCACTGAGATCGCCGGGCCGAGGATGAGATGATCGGGGTCGGCCGGATCGACCCAAACCGCACGGCAGTAGCAGTCGGGGAAGAGGTTCGTCCAGCGCTTGCCGCCGTCGGTCGAGCGGTAGAAGCCGCCGCCGGTGGGCGCGAAGACCAGGTCGGGCGAGGCGGGGTGGGTTGCGATCGAGTGGACATCGGGATGGACGACCGGTCCGGGCGCGTCGTCGAGGTCGGGATCGCCGGGGCTGCCAGCGGCCAGCCGCCAACTTTCTCCGCCATCGTCAGAGCGGAGCACGCCACCGACTTCGACAGCGGCATAGGCACGAGTGCCGTGAAAGGCAAAGCCACGCACACAGCCGGCTGCCGGCGAGTAGGGCAGGAACCAGCCGTGCTCATCGCGCAGCCGGGCCACCTCGGGACACTCGCGCCACGTTTCGGCCCCGTCGTGCGAGATGAAGATCGCGGCCGGCTCGGTGCCGGCGAATTCACGATCGGAGATGTCGGGGTGGTAGGCGAGCCAGCGGACATGGCGAGTCGTCAGCCCTACGCTCGCCTCCCGCCACGTTTTGCCCAGGTTGCCGGAGCGAAAGATTCCGGCGGTGGTGCCCACGAGGATCGCCCCCTCGCGGGCGATCACGCTGGTCACCCGGTGCCCGGCCAGACTGCGACCGGTTTCGCGCCAGTCGTCCCCCTCGCGTTCGCAGGCCACAAGGCCGTGGGCTGTGGCCAGAAAGAGCAGGTTGTTCATCGCTTCCCCTTGTATTGCGATGGTTTGTGTTTCCTCAATGAAATGACAGGACTTACGCGGTAGGTTGGGCCGCGAAAGAGATATCGGTTTGGAGTGCGCGCTTTTGCGCCTTTCCACATGAATCTGACACACCGTGGGTATGCCCGGAGCAACCGCCCGGCCGCCCAGGAATGAATTCCAGGGCTGATAGCCAAAGTCGGCTGAAGCCGACTGGATGAGAGACGTTCGCGCCCAATGGCAATCATGCTTCATCCGCTCGTGCGCTTTTCCAATCGACTCTGTCCCACCGCGTGCCCGGAGGGGCCCGCCCGGCCGGAGGCCCCCAGCCGTGATTTCAATCGCCCGGCTCCGGACAGCGATGGTCAGGTTCAATTGGAGACTTGCAACAGCGCGCTCAAGCGCGCACTACAAGCCACATCCGGCTTCTACGGATCACGAACTTTGGGTCGGCCTGGGAGTATTGTGTAACTCCTGTCAATGATAGCTGTACTGATCGAGCACCGGCAATGGCTGTCTTTCTCACTGATTCTGCCGCGCAACCCGCGGTTCACCAATTCGGTCGAGAACACGAGCCAGATTCGCCTCGACGCTGCAGGCGGCATCCACAAAGAGTGTCTCTCCCTGGTCCCAGGGTTGGAAGTGCTGGCGCAGGCGCTCGACCGCCTCCCACCCGACGGGTTTCCACCCTGGAACGTACTGCACACGCCGACTCACGCGCTCACGCCAGAGCGCCTCGTCCGAGCAGTAGCAGTAGATTGGGAAGAAGGCGGCATCGTTCTGCGTCGCGATGTCGCGGGCTACTTGGCGAAAGCCATCCAGCGTGAAAACAGCGTCCAGGACAACGCTCAGTTCGAGCGCCAGTTGCTCGGCGGCGAGGTCGAGTATGAGGTGATAGCCGTCGATGCCGGTGGCAGCAGGCACATAGTCGCGGAGGACGCGCTGGATGCGGTCTTTGGCCAGCAACGGCGCGTGGAGTCGTTGCGCGACCAGGCGCGCCAGCGTGGTTTTGCCCGAGCCGGGGAGCCCGGAAAAGAGGATAAGTGCCGGCTTCATGATTTCGTCTGCCGCTATCGCTGCGACTGGTGAGGGCACCGCTCCCCCGGTGCTCTCAGAGTGTGCTACCGGGCCTACTGAGCGGTCCAGCCTCCATCGACGAGCAGAACCGTGCCCGTGACGAGCCCGGTCGAGGGAGAGGCGAGATAGATGACAGCGCCGGCCACATCCATAGGCGTGCCAACATGGCCGACCGGGAGCCGGGCCAGGACATCGGCGAGGAAGGCGGGATCGTCGAGCCGTTCCGCCGTTCCCGGCGTGCGGATGAAGGTCGGGGCCACCGCATTCACGGTGATCCCGTATGGTGCCCATTCGAGCGCCAGCACCTTGGTGAGCAGGTTCACCCCTCCTTTGCTCGCGCAGTAGACCGCGTGGCGGCGGATGCCCACGCTTCCCGCCTGCGAACTCATATTGATGATCCGGCCGTACCGCTGCTCGATCATTCGCCGGCCGACGGCCTGACAGACAAAGAAAAGGCCCTTGAGATTGACGTCCATCATCTCGTCCCAATCAGCCTCAGTGACCTCGATGGCATCGTGGTTGTATCCGAGACCGGCGTTGTTGACGAGGATGTCCACCCGGCCGTAGGCGGACACACTCTTCTGGACGGCCGACTCGATCGAGCCAGGGTCGCGGACATCGAGTTGGACGGGCAATGCCTGGCCCCCAACTCGTTCGACCTCAGCCACGAGCCCATCCAGGTCCGACACAGTGCGAGCCGTCGGGACGACCTGCGCCCCGGCGGCGGCGAGCGCGAGGGTCAGGTCGTGGCCAATCCCGCGGCTCGCCCCTGTAATCAGCGCAACCTGGCCGTCGAGTCGAAACATTGGATACGCCATGGGAACCTCCTGGCAGATCGAGAGAAGAGGCTATTCTCAAGTGGCTGTATCCCCTGCAGCCTGAGCGTCGGTCTGTGGTGCTCCGGCCACGGACACCTCGCGGGCCCCGAGCGGCGCAGTTTGACGGCGTTGCCGTCCGTCAGCCTGGCAAGCTGATGCCAGACGACGGAGGAAGCCGATAACCAGGCGGCCCGAAGCGACTAACGAGAGGATTCATCATAGCAAAGAGTACCACGAAACCAAAGACTGTCCACTACGTCTGGGCACCGGGTCGGGCGCGGGACGACTCAATGGTCGAGTTGATGCAGTGTCTCCGGGGGTCAGGCGCCGACTTCTTGGGATCACGGCAAGGGTGACTCGGATCCAGGGAACGAGCGGCGGCCGAGTGAGCCGCGGCCAGGGCTATCTGGCACGCCTCATCGAGGACCACTGTTCTATTTACACAGTGGTTGGTTCCAAATTAAGGTTGAACGGCCCGGCGAGGTGAGTCGCTCGAACTTTCAATCTCGCTCATAGTGGAGTCCCGTGCGCGGCTTCCATCTCTCTGACAGCACACCAACGTGATTCGTGCTGCGTGACGCGTGAGGAAACGCGTCACGCAGCACCCATCACGCGCCTCCTGTCCGAAGGGGTCCTGGCGGGACACCGTATTCCATAGGAGCGTTCAATCTTATCACAGAGGAGTCGTCATGGCCCGGTTCAGTTGGATGCGCAGGGAGTTGTGCCGCCGTCTTTTCATCGTGCTTGGGAGTGTTGGTCTTCTCTTCGGCGTCGTCGCCTCGCGAGTGGGAGCGGCACCGGGCGACCCGACGTTCATCCACCTTCCTACGGTTGTGGAATCGACTCTCACCCGGTCCGTAGTGGGCCGGCCATGCCCGGCCCGCTACCACGACCCCACCAGGTGGCACCCGCTGATCGACCCGGCGACGGGCTGTCACTTCAACCACGAGCACAAGGATAACCCTCACGTCCTCGACGACGTGTTCGGCCCGGTCGAGACGTATCTGGGGGGCTATTCGATCAGCCACCCGTGGCAGACGGGGCCAACGGGGACGGAAGAAAATCACCACAAGCACGAGTCCTATGCGTGGTTGGTGCTGCGCGACCTGCCACCCAGTGCCTCTCGTAGCCAGAATGGGGCCATAGACGACAAAAGCGACGTGGCCTTCGTGAAGAACATCCGGGTGCAAGTCCACAGCGACATGCATGCAGGTGGGGTAGGAACACGTTTTCACTCGGTTTGGATTGAAGTGCAGGTGTGCTACCGGACCGACCCGAATGATTGTGGGATCGCTCGCTTCGGGGGCCACCAGGACTATGGAGAGTTGCGGGTCGATGGGGTCTGGGTGCCGCTCCCCGGCGACCCCGATCCGAAGGATATTGACCGTCTTATCGCGTCCCGGAATCACTCGAGCACGAACCATACGGTCGCCTGGGTCGGTCGCTTCAACGATGCGAACGGGCCGATCGCCTACGCGGGTGTCCGTCACTCGACCAAGGATGCCTGGCAGACGATTGACCCGCTGAACCCACTCGCGCTCAACCTTACCTGCCCCGACTTCCAGTGTGCGATGAACGGTTCGACCGCGCGCCTCGACTTCTTCATCATCCGGCCCAGACATCTCAAGACCGGCGATCGTTTCGCCAGGCTCAACTTTCGAGGCTACGCCGACCGGAATCTGCGTGCGGTGACAGGCTGTACGGCGCTGGGGCCCGACTGCATCCCATTAGTTCTCGAGAATTTCCCCAACCTGCGGATGGTCCAGTTTCGGAACAGTGGAGTATGGCGCGAGTACGATAGCTCGCCTCCTGGCCAACATTGGATCGAGTATCCAAATTGAGGGAGCCCGGCGGTTAAAACCGCGGCTGGGGGCCTGCGGCCGGGCGTGCCCCTCCGGGCACGCTGGGGGGCGGATTCAGGTGGAACGGGGCTACCGCGCGCACGACGAGCCGCTTGTCCTCCTGGGGGGCAATTTGCAGCAAAGGCGTGGGCTTGTCTTACCGAAGAGCTCTCTTCTACCGGCTCTTCGTCCGAAAGATAGGCACCCTGGCGCGTGCCCTTCGAGCGAATCCGTCAGGAGCGAACGGAGGGGTGGTTCTGGGCGAGTGCGGAGGACGGCTCACGATTGGCCTCCTGCAGGGTGTCCAGAATCAGGGTGGCAATCTGGTTGAGCTGATCGGGGTTGGCGACGAAGTCCAGCCTGTCGGTGGGAATCGTGAGAACCGGGCAGAGCGTGAAGCGTGCCGTCCATTCATCGTAGAGCCGGTTGAGCTGTTCGAGATAGTCGCGACTGATGTCGCGCTCGAAGTCGCGGCCGCGCTGGCGGATGCGCTTCTGGAGGATCTCGACCTCCGCACGCAGGTAGACGATGAGGTCCGGCGGCGGGAGGACCGCGCTGACGGCCTGGTAGAGCTCGCGGTAGACGCTATAGTCGCGCGGGTCGATCGCGCCCTGCTCGTAGAGGTTGGCGGCGAAGATCTCGGCATCCTCGTAGACGCTGCGATCCTGGATCACGGAGGCGGGGTGCTCGAGGATCTGGCGGTGGTGCTGGAGGCGGCGCGAGAGGAAAAAGACCTGGCTGTGAAAGGCCCACCGGCGCATATCCTGGTAGAAATCGGCCAGGTAGGGGTTGTCGTTGACGGCCTCGTAGAATGGCTCCCAGCCCAGACGTTGCTCGAGCAGGCTGGTGAGGGTGCTTTTGCCGACGCCGATGTTGCCGGCAATGGCGATGAACCGTTTCATAGGCTAGCCGTCAGTGCACTCCGTTCTGCGGGTGGAGTCTGGGGCCAATCGCTCGAGGAGGGCGCCCTCGAGATCCACACCCAACTCGTTGGCCAGTTGCAACAGGGCCGCCAGGCAGTCGGCGAGGCTGGCGGGCAGGTTGGGCCGGCTCGCGGCCAGGGCATTCGGGGTCGAACGGACCTCCCCCCCGGCCGATTCGCGCGGGGCGGCCATCCAGGCCAGCGCCAGCTCGCGGGCCAGCGAGCCGATCCGCTCTTGAAGACGCAAGGAGTGGACAAACAGATCGCTTGCAGGGTCGGCATCCAGAGTGCGGTGGAAAGCCTGGAGCTCACTCAAGCGGCTCCCAATCGGAAGCCGGAAGCCCGGCGCGGGTCGCCCGGCGAGCGGGGGCGGAAGGTTGGCCAGCGGCAGGCTCTGCTGGTAGGTGCCTTGACCCAGAGCGGCGCGCACCCGCGCGCGGAGCGCGGCCAGGTCCTGCGCATTGGTCACCACGTTGAGGTCATCGGTGTCGACGACCAGCAGAGGGGTGCCGGTATAGCTGGCGAAGAACTCGTCGTAGGCACGAGCGAGATTGGCGATGTATTCGCGCGGCATGCCGCGCTCGTAGGGGCGGTCACGCGCCGCGATGCGGGCCATCAGGGTATCGACGGAGGCCCGCAGATAGATAACCAGGTCGGGGGCGGCGGTGTGCTCGGCCAAGGTATGGTAGAGGGTCTCGTAGGTTGCCAACTCGTCGCCGGCCAGATTCAGGCGCGCGAAGAGGTGGTCCTTTGCGAAGAGATAGTCACTCAGCAGGGGAACGCGCCCGGCGAAGCCGCGGATCTTGACCTGTTGGCGATAACGGCTGAGCAGGAAGAAAATCTGGGTCTGGAAAGCGTAGCGCTCGCGGTCGGCGTAGAAGCTGGCGAGAAAGGGATTCTCCTCGAAGACTTCCAGCATCAGGCGCGCTTCGAACTCTGGTTGGAGGAGTCGTGCCAGGGTCGTCTTCCCGACGCCGATCACGCCTTCAATGGCGATATAGAGCGGTGCGACCACGCGATGCGTTCTCCTCTTCTGAATACCTGTGAGGATACGTAGCATATCGGGAGGTGGCGCTTTTGGCAATTTGGAGATCAAACGTTCGATGGACGAGGCTCGATCGACGCGTTGTCTGTGGCCGCCGGAGGAGCGGGCGCCGCTTTCTCGGTGTGCAACCCGAGCTCCACGGCAATGGCAGAAGGCCCAGGCGCTTCCAGGAAGAGGGTCTGGACCTCGGCCGGCGGCAGTGCGGGGCTGAGGAGGAAGCCCTGCACTCCATGGCATCCGATCTGGCGCAGAAACTGGAGTTGTGCCCTGGTTTCTACACCTTCGGCGACGACCCGCATCTGCAAGCTGTGGGCCAGAGTGGTAATCGCTCTGACGATTACCGCCTTATCGGGCGTGTTTTCGGCGCTGGCACGGATGTAGCGGACAAAAGAGCGGTCGATCTCGAGAGTGTCGATCGGGAGATGCTGCAAGTATGCCAGTGATGAGTAGCCGGTGCCGAAATCGTCGATGGCGATACGGACCCCCAAGGTCTGGAGTCTCGCCAGCTTCAAAGCCGTATCTTGGGTATTATACATCAGCATGCTCTCGGTGAGCTCGAGCTCGAGCAGGTGTGGCTCCAGCCCGCTCTGCTCCAGTGCCCTGGCGGTCACTTCGACAAAGTCGGGCCGCGTAAACTGCAGCGCCGAGACATTCACCGCCACCTTGACGGCGGGGTGGCCGTCCCGCTGCCAGACTTTACTCTGTTGGCACGCCTCGCGCAGGGCCCATGTTCCGATCGAGATGATCAGGCCACTCTCCTCAGCCATGGGGATAAACGTGGCCGGGGAGATCATGCCGAAGCCGAGGCGGTGCCAGCGCAGGAGTGCTTCCAGCCCCACCACCTGGCCGATCCTCAGGTCGAATTGCGGCTGGTAGTACAGCGTGAGCTCCCCCCGCTCGACAGCCTGGTAGAGCTGGCGCTCGAGTTTGAGGCGCTCGAGGGTCGCTGTGTCCACCTCGGTGGAGTAGAACTGGTACTCGTTCTTGCCCTGCTCCTTCGCGCGATACATGGCGCTGTCGGCCTTGCGGAGTAACTCCGTCACATCCTGGCCGTCGTCGGGGAAGAGACTGATCCCGATACTGCCGGTCACGAAGAGCTCGTGCCCTTCCACCTCGAAGGGGGTTTTGAGCGCATCGAGGAGCTTCTCAGCCACTCGCGCGGCTCCCTGTGGATCTTTGAGTTCAGTCGCGACGAGGGTGAATTCATCGCCTCCCATACGCGCGATGGTGTCGGTGCGCCGGACCCGACGCTCCAGGCGCCACGCGACCTGTTGGAGGAGCGAGTCGCCGACGGCGTGTCCCAGGGTGTCGTTGATCAACTTGAAGCGATCCAGGTCCACGAAGAGCAGCGCCAGTAACTCCGCGCGCCGCGCCGCCTGGGCGATCGCCTGCTGCAGACGATCTTCGAACAGCACCCGGTTGGGGAGCCCGGTGAGGCTGTCGTGCTGGGCCTGGTACGCGAGCCGGTCGGTGAGTTGGCGCTGCTCGATCGCGATGGCGGCCAGGTAGCCGGCCATTTCGAGGAGCGTCCGTTCGTCGCCATCGGGCTCCCGCGGCTCGCGGAAGTACATTGCGAACGTTCCCAAGAGCTGGCCGAGCCCAGAAACGATCGGATAGTCCTTCCGTCAAGAGGAAAATTTAACCAAGCGAAGGTTGGAGGATGTCGCGACGGCGCTCCGTCCACCAAAAGGCGGAGTGGGCTCAGCCGCCTGCCGCATGCAATCCGAGCACAGATGTGCTACCCTCAGTCTAAGGCAATCTCCGCGAGCCCGGTCGCAACCTGTCCTGAGTCATTGCGTATAGGATTGTGACCTGGGGCTCGTCGTTGTGTGAGGGACAAGTCACGATGACGGTAAACGAACAGCAGGAGCGGGCCTGGGTTGAGGCTGCCTTGCGCGGCAACACGGATGCCTTTGCGCAATTGGTTGCGGCATATGCCGACCCAGTGTACAACCTGTGCTACCGGATGCTTGGCGATCCTGCCGAGGCGGAGGATGCGGCTCAGGAGACCTTCATCAGGGTTTACTCGCGGTTGGATACCTACGATAGTTCTCGCAAGCTCGTCTCGTGGGTTCTCTCGATCGCGTCGCACCACTGTATCGATCGTATTCGCCGGCGCCGCCTCCAGACGGTCTCAGTTGACGATCTGCCGCCCTGGGAGCCGCTGGTGGGCGATCAACCGGGACCCGAACGCCGCTATCTCGACCGCGAGCGTGAGGCGCGGGTGCAGGCGCTGCTGCACTTCCTTCCGCCGCACTATCGCCTGCCGGTCGTGCTCCACTACTGGCACGATCTCTCCTACCAGGAGATCGCCGAAACCATGGATACGACAGTGAGTGCGGTCAAGAGTCGCCTCCACCGCGCCCGATTGATGTTGGTCGAGGCGATGAACCAGCAGGCGCCCGATCTGGTACCAAGAAATCATGCGGTTTCTCAATCGACCCGAGGTGAGCATGTGGGGGTTTCTTGAGATGACGTGCAATGAGATCAGTGAGTTGATGGCGCTGGCTTTGGACCAGCCGCTCGACGAGCGGGCCCGCTCGGGCCTGCGAGCTCATCTGCAGGGCTGCGGCAATTGCCGGCGTCTCTGGAGTGCTTTTCAGGAGGTCGATCGGCTCTTCCGTGCCTCGCCATTGGCGACGGCGCCGCCCGGATTCACGGCGCGAACCGTGGCCGTGACCCTGGCCCGCAAGCGGCGCGATTCTATGATTTTGGGTGGCATCGCGCTCTTGTGGGCAATGTTCGTGGTGGTTGGGCTGCTCTTGATGTCGATACTCGATAGCTCGGGGATCATCATCGGGTTATTGGGGCAGCCCACCGTGCTGACGCAGGCGCCGCAATGGGTCGGGCTACTGGGCGAGGTCCTCCTCAACCTGGGGCAAATGGCGTGGAGCCTGGTCTGGCTGCTACGGCAGATCGCTTCACTGCCGGCCGTCGCGCTCACGCTGTTGTTGGCGATGAGCAGTGGCCTGGTCGTCCTGATCGTGTTGATGCGCACCGGCCAGCAGCCGGCGCCCAGCTTGCTCTAGCCGTTGCCGTTGCAACCGATATTCCTCATCTCGCGTACTGTCTGATGGTGGAAGGAGGTTCTCGGTCGCCGCCGTCACGAAGCGGCGGGCGAGGGCGAGTCAATGCTGTCGGCGGTGGAGTCTGAGGTGGAGTCCATGCCTGTTGCCGCGCAATCACGAGCCGGGCCCGGCTTCCCGGTTCGGGTGCTCTGGTTCGTCTTGATCGGATGGTGGGCCACGTTTCTTTGCATCAACGTGGCCTGGTTATTGAATGCTACGATCATCTTCCTCCCTATCGGCCTCTGGATGTTGAACCGCGTGCCAAAGGTACTCACCCTGCAACCCGAGCGCACTGTCCTCGTGGGGCGTTCCACCCGAGGCGGCGATCTTCCCCGGCAGCCGCGGGCGGTGCCACAGGAGGCCTTCGTGGTGCGCGCGCTATGGTTCGTGCTGGTGGGGTGGTGGCTGAGTTTGATATGGGCCAACCTGGCCTGGGCGGCAGCGGCTACGATCATTCTGCTCCCGGTGAGTGTCTGGTTGCTCAACCGGCTCCCGGCGGTGACGACGTTGCACCGTCATTGATACCGACCCTGTCCAGGAGATGAACCAAGAGAGGTGAGCCGTATGAATCGTTTCAAATCGCGTTTCTCGCTCCCAATTGTGTTGGCACTCTTGCTCCTGATGCTCTCGAACGCCAGCCTCTACGCTCAAGGACCGGGCGTCCAGGTGGGCGACAAAACTGTCTTCGGCGGGAGTTACGTGTTGGCCTCGGGCGAGCGTTTGAAAGGGAGTCTGACCGTATTTGGTGGGACGGCCCAGATCGAACAGGATGCCACGGTTGAAGGCGATGTCGCCATCATGGGTGGGAGCGCGGTGGTCGACGGTCGCATCACCGGCGATGTGGCCGTCTTCGGTGGGCGTCTCCGACTGGGCCCGAGTGCAGTGATTGAGGGCGACCTGGCGGCCTTTGGGGCGGTGGACCGGGCGCCGGGCGCGCGCGTTCTCGGCAGCGAAACGAGCCCCAACTTCCGGTTCGCGCTCCCCGGATTCGGCCCGGGTGGGCCGCCGCCGGTGGTGGTCGGGCGTGAGGGACCGGGTAACTTCCTCTTGCGGCTCATCTGGGGGCTGGTGAAGCTGGTGCTCACCACCATCGCCTTGGGGGCGTTGGGTCTGATCGTGGCCCTCTTTCTGCCCCGCCACACGCGCAATGTCGCGGCCACGGCGAGCAGTGCGCCCGCGGCCAGTGCCGGGGTGGGTTGTCTCACCGTTCCCGCTGCGATCGCCGTGAGCATCATCCTGGTGATTACGCTCATCGGCATTCCCGTCGCGCTCGTCCTGTGGATCGTGCTGGTGGTTGCGGCACTCTTTGGCTGGGTCGGGCTCGGGCTCTTTATCGGGGATCGCCTGCTGAGGATGGCCGATGTCCGGAGCCCGCGGGCGGCGGCAGCGGCGGCAATTGGCACGGCGTTACTGACGTTGGTCAACAACATCTTCGGCTTCATTCCTTGCATCGGGGGATTGTAGGGCTGGTATTGGCTGCCTGGGGTTGGGGGCGGTGGTATTGAGTCGCGGCGGAACGCAGCGCTATCCAGCGGCGGCAGCGCTCGGTCCCGGCTCACCACCGATTGGTCCGCTCGATGACGAAGATTGGCCGTCACCACCGCCCGCTTCTCCCGCTCGTGGGGCCGACGCGCTCTGGGCCGATCTGGCAGTCCCGACCGAGCCAGTTGACGAGGAGGGCGAAGAGCCAGAGGGGGAGCCACCACCCCCGCCACCCTCGGGCGACCAACCCTCCGGCCCACCCCCAACGGATGAGGGTAACGAGCAACCCGAATAAGCGCTCAGGCCTCCGCTGCAATCGGAGGCCTGTTGCATTTGACGGCGATAACGGCGGCAGGCGTTCGGAAGCCGCAAACAGGGCGCCTGGAGGTGGCCCGAGCGTTTCCCCGATGCTTCCGGGGCTCCTCGGGACATCCCAGGCGTAGGGAACTGCCAGAACTCTTGCGATGCTTTTGGCTCAAGCGCTCCGATACGAACTTTTCTGTCAGTTCCCCGCCCGGCGTCACCTGAGAGATGCGGCCGGAGTGTTAAGGATCCACGCGCAACTCACAGCCAATCCTCGATAGACTCGCTCTCGACTCCTGACTGACGGAGGCTCCAACGCCCTCATGAACGACCCAGTCAGCGTTGTATAAATCTTGGTGGAGGGCGACAAACACAACGGCAGGCGTTGTTGTTTCTCCGCTCCGGTCGGTGTCGCGGCTTTGCTCCAACAGGACGCACCACACCTCCTGGGGCGGGAATGGGAGAGGCTTGCGATTATCTTTCAACCGACTGTCTGCCGGTGATGGCGGAAGCCTGTATATGCCGCTTGGTCTGTTGCTGTAACCGTAATCGGTTTGATAGTGACCGCTATCACCGTAAACCAACGAGCTCATGTCCTGCTGGAAGTACCATGGTTGCTGTGCTTGAACCACACGAAGGATCGTTCCGTTTGAAGAATCCGAGTATTTGTACGCACGATACCTGTCCAGTTCGAATCGCCAGGCAGCGGTTTGCTCGCGTTCAACGGCTTGCACAATGATCACGAACGCCAGTGGTATCAGAAGGGAAAGAATGAAGCGGGTCGCTCTTCTCATCGCCTGGCCCTCCTTTTGGGGGAGTGTTCCACGGTGAGCATCTCGGCGCGTCCCGAGATCTCGGACGTCACATGACGGCCTCAGGTTCCAGTCCCATCAGACCGAGAGCGCCTGCGACCGCCACGGCTTCGGCTTCGGTCGCCACGGGCGGTACGTCCGCGTGGAGCCGCCACACTTCGGTGTGGCTGACTGCGGCCTCCGGCGCCAGCCGCACCAGCGGGCCGAGCGTCTCCAGCTCAACAAATGAGTCGTTCAGGAAACATTCGGTGTTGCATCCAAAGTCAGGATGGTCGGCATCAAGGTGGGGATCGAACTGTTTGCTGAACAGGGTTCCCTCCAACCAGTAGGCGACCCAGCCGTGGCGGTTGCGATAGCCGAGCTTGTTGCGTGGGGCAGGGCGGGCATGGACCAGAGCGACTTGGTTGCCCAGGTGCACACGGGAATCGGTCGGGTCGCTGTACGGCCAGAAACTGAAGCGCCGGTTCGGCAGCAGGCCGTCGGGGTCGGCGGGACCTTGGGGTTGGGGGAGGAGCACGACGCCGCCCAACCGGCACATCGAGAGCGCCCAAGGTGCCAACTCGACCGGCCAGAGGCCCGCATTGCGGAGCATGTGGGTGACCGTTACCCGGGGAGTGGCGGCGGCGAGGGCGAGTTGGATTTCCTTGACGATCCCGGCACCGTCTGCTGGGGCGGCGAAGCGCGCCCCGTTGGCGGT
Source organism: Ardenticatenaceae bacterium (assembly GCA_027493995.1). Lineage (GTDB taxonomy): Bacteria > Chloroflexota > Anaerolineae > Ardenticatenales > Ardenticatenaceae > DOUV01. Next base: position 6,257,696 of record JAOSJS010000001.1, read on the forward strand.
GATCTCCACGGCGACGGGCCATTCCTCCGGCTGGTAGGTTCGATTGAGAGCCTCCGGAGCGTGCCACAGGCGGTGACCCCCCAGGAAATGATAGAGCCCGGCGGGAGTCTCCAGCGCGAATTCAGGCAGCTCGGCGAAGATATTGTCGCCCTGCTGCCACCCCCACAAGACGATCCGTAGCCCTCGGCCGGTGGTGACCGCCAGACGGACCTGGCCGTTGCTCAGCCACACGCAGGCCAGGCCGTTGAATTCGCCTTCCTCCACCGTGATCATGTCCATCTGCGGTCCTCCAGGCTGGGTTTGCTCGAGACCTGATGGCAGGTGCCACACGTGAAATGCGGGCGGCCTTGCCCGGAACTTCTCGCGTTTCACCGTTTCGCGTTTCACCTGGCACGGGTATAATCGCGGCCATGATCGTCTGGCTCGTTATCACTGCCCTCGTCGTTCTCATCGTGGCGCTGGTCATCTACTGGGCCGTTGTGATGACGGAAGGTGCCTACTTCGGTGCGCGTGCCGTCCAGGCGATCTACGACTGGGGCGCAGAGACCTACGACGATGTCAAGCAGTACGTAGATACCGATGAATTCTGGTTTTTGGGCTACCCCCTGGCGAGTCGTCTGGAAGAGACCGTCGGGCCCCGCGCGTTGGTCCTCGATGTCGCCACGGGAACGGCGCGGCTGCCGCTGGCGCTCTGCCGGGTGATGAGCTTCGACGGGCAGATCGTCGGTCTGGACCTCTCACGCCAGATGTTGGCCCAGGCTGAGCGCAAGACCTCCGGGTTTGCCAGGCGCGTCGCGCTGGTGCATGCTCCGGCCGTGCCCTTGTCCTTCGCCGATGGGAGTTTCGATGCGGTGACGATGCTGGAAGCGCTCGAATTCGTGCCCGACCCCGATGCGACGCTCCGCGAGTTGGTCCGCGTGCTGGCTCCGGGGGGCTGGTTGCTGGTCAGCAACCGCGTGGGCCGCGACGCTCTCTGGCTGCCTGGCCGGGCACCGTCGCCCCAGCGCTTCGAGCGCAAGCTCCGCTCGGTAGGCCTGACCGATATCGAGACCAGGCCCTGGCAAGAATACTACGACCTCATCTGGGCGCGCAAGCCGGAAACGCCCATCCCGCGCCTCGTTCCCCGCGATTGGCGCCGAGTGCTTCGATGTCCGGTCTGTGGGACGATCGGCGCCTGGCGGGCCTGCGACGGTACGCTCCGCTGCGAGCATTGCGGCACTTGCTTCGCGGTCCCCGGGCGCGTCCTCGAACTGGGCCGTGCCATCTAAAACGCGACGCTCAATTTGCAGAGGGCCTTGCCCCTCGTGCGCCCAGGCGACTCCAGGTTGAGCAAATACGAAAACGCCCCCGCCGAGTCCCTTCTCGCGAGGGCATTCTTTGTGTTTGGCGGCGCGTCGGAAGCAGTCAGCAGACGATGGCTGTCTCACAGCAAACCGTGCTGCCCCAATCAACGGTCGAGGTCTTCCTTGCTCAGCTCAGTGCAGAAGCTACTGACAATCGACGATGACCTGCTCGGGTTCGTTGGACCTGGGCCATGTTATTGCCCCTCGGCGGTTGCCAGCCACTCCCGGGCCTGAGCGACATCCGCTTCAATTTGGGCCACAAGCGCGGCGATGCCGTTAAATTTCAACTCCGGCCGGAGACGGTGCAGAAAATGGACTGTCAATTCGCGTCCGTACAGGTCGCCCTCCCAATCGAGAAGATGGGCTTCCACCAGGCGCTTCGTTCCGCCGAACGTAGGGCGGACCCCGACGTTGGTTACGGAGGGGTACCGGACGCCAGCCACCTCGGCAAGCGTCACGTAGACACCGTTGGCGGGGATGGCCTTGGCGGGCTCAGGCACGACGTTGGCAGTGGGGAAGCCGATCTGGTGACCCCGTTGGTCGCCGCGCGCGACCAGGCCGACGACGGTCATCGGCCGGCCGAGGAGGCGGGCCGCACCCTCCATGTCGCCTGCGTCGAGCAGCGCGCGGATGCGCGAGCCGCTGATAGTCTCGCCGTCCAGTTGCACCGGCTCGACCGTACCGATGACAACGTTGTGTTCGGCGCCCCAGCGACGCAGGTAGGGGAGATCACCCTCGCGGTTGTGGCCCAGCGCGAAATCGGGGCCAACCCACAGCTCCCGCGGGCGCAGTGCAGTCTGGAGATAGCGTAGAAAGTCAGCCGCGCTGGTGGCCGCTGTCTCACGGGTAAAGGTCACCAGTGCGACCAGTTCGATTCCCAACTGGTCAAGCAGCCGGAGTTTCTCAGGCAGCGGCGTGAGGAGGGGGGGCTGGCCACGTGGGCTCAGCACCGCCGCGGGATGGGGATCGAAGGTGAGCAGGGCCGGTACAACATCAAGATCAAGCGCCCTCGCGCGCGTCTTCACCTGGTTGATCAGCGCCTGATGGCCGAGATGGAGCCCGTCGAATTTTCCGATGGTCAGAATCGATTCGCCCTGGAAGGGCGTAAAATCATCACGCAGGACAAGCATAAGGTTTGAACTCTAGCCAGATGGAGCTATTGATCCGGAAGTTGAAGTGAAACGTAACGGGCATATAGAAACACCTGCCCCGCCGGGGGAGGGCCAGAAAGGGTGAATGCGACCCATTCTCTTGCGCATCACACACCGTACGGGTGCGCCTGCGGATGGTCGTCCAATCGCCCACGCTCTTCCAAGTTCGCCTCACGCAAGTACCTTGCGCGGCCGCCAACGGGCAGCTGAGCCGTCATACACGATTATTGCGACGAGCGCTCCCTCCAAAAGCGCTCGTCCGATGGTGCCCGGCGCCGCGCGGGGACCATCAATCGCCTGCCCGTGGTGGAGGACGGCAAGCTCCTCGCGCGTGACCGGCACAGCCGGGTAGGCTTCTAAACCGGCTCCTGGCGGAAGGAGCAGGTCGCCAAGCCGCCCATCAGCCGCGGCCTGCGCCAGCACGGGAAGCGGGTAGGCCTGGGCCAGGGTGAAGGGGCCGCTGGCCTCACGGCGCAGCGCCGCCAGGAAGGCGCCCGTGCCCAAGGCCCGGCCGAGATCGTGGGCCAGCGAGCGAACATACGTCCCCTTCGAGCAGCGCACCCGGATGTCGAGCGTGGGTGGCTCGTAACGCAGCAGGTCGAGTTCGTAAATCGTGACTTCGCGCAACGGCGGTGCGCTGACGGTCTCACCCCGTCGGGCTTTGGCGTAGAGCGCTTCGCCGCCCTGCTTGATGGCCGAGTAGATCGGGGGCACCTGAGCGATCTGGCCCCGAAAGCTCGCCAGCGCCCGCTCGACCGTCGCGCGGTTGGGGAGCGGGCCGACCAGCGTGGTGACGATCTCGCCCTCGGCGTCGTACGTCGTCGTCACGGAACCGAGCGTGATGGTCGCCAGGTACTGCTTGTCGTGTCCTGAGAGGTACTCGAGGAGTCGAGTAGCCTTGCCGAGGGCCAGCACCAGCACCCCTGTCGCCGGCGGGTCGAGCGTGCCGGCGTGGCCCACTTTCCTGGTGCCAGCCAGGTGCCGGACCCGCGCCACTACATCGTGCGAAGTCAGGCCGGCCGGCTTGTCAACAATCAAGATCCCGTCCATCACGGCGGCTAGGATAGGAGGAAAAGGCCAAAAAGGCAAGCACCTGGACCTACCCTTCAGAGCTGCTCAAAAATCATTCGGCGCTCCCGGGGGTTCGAGGGACTCTCCCGAGCCTCCGGTTCTTTTTTCTCAACGCTCATCCGGAATAGGGTGCGTCGCATGGGCGAGCGCGTCGCGCTCGCCCATGCGATATTACTCTGAGCGTTGCTCGAAGATCCCATGGCGGTAGGGTCGGATCGGGGCTTATGCGCGGTCCCGCCTCCCCTCAGGTTTCTCGGCACCGGTCGCTCCTGGCACCCTTGTGGGCGGTGCGGAAGGCTCAGGGGTGGCGCGCGATCACCAGATCACGCCGCTTGATGACACGATCGACCGGGTGGGCGAGGGTGTCGTAGACGCCGCCCGTGAGCACCTGCCAGTCGCCGCCCTCCTCGATCCAGGCGATCATCGTGGCACGCGGCAGCCGGGTGGCGTCCCAGGAGAGTGCCAGGACGGTCTCAGGCTGGGCCACCGCGGCCCAGGCCGGCAGGCTGGCCCGAAGGAGATCGTGGAGGTGGACCTGGTGCTGGACGCCGTAGGGCAGGTCGGCGACGATCAGATCGGCGAGGGCACCACCGGGGATGTTGGCCATGAGCACAGGCGCCAACCTGGTATCGCCGTTGATCAGCACGACATGCAACTGGCGAGTCCCGCGCTGGATCGTGCAGAGCCAGCGCCGGCCAGAGACGCCACTGACCCGTTCGGCCTTGCGATGATGCTTGATGCGCTCGGCCTCGAGAAACTTGCGCAGAAAGACGTCGGTGGACTCGACGTCCTGGCGCTCCTTCTCGATGCCGACCGCGTCGTGACCCTGGCGCAGGGCCACGAAGAGCGTGGTACCGCCACCCATCAGGGGGTCGAGGACGCGGAGATGGCCGGTCGATGCTTCCGGCGGCCGGCTCCAGCGGGCGAGGTTGAGTATAACGGTGGTGAAGAGTTCGTTGGTCTTGCCCCGGTAGCGCCGGGCCTCGACCAGCTCGGGGGGGAAGAAGGGGTCGAAGGCCGGTTGGCACGGTTTCAGAAATGGGCCGGCTTCCGTCCCGAGCCGCTCGAAGTACCAGTAGAATTCGCTGGTGGCGCCGAGTTGCCAGAGGGCTCGCTGCTGGGCCTCGTCGGGCTCGGCCGTCAGGTCGAGCAGCAGGTAGGCCTGACCGGCCAGGGTGGTGGGGCGGATGGTGTCGATCAGCGGGGCGAGGGGACTGAGCCGCAGCTCGGGCTCGGCCAGCGCGCTGGCCAGCGCGGCATACTGGGCGGAGCGTTGGGGCGCGATCTTCGCAGCGAGAGTCGGCACGCCTACTCCTCCTGCAGGCGAAGCTGGGCGAGATGGTGCAGCACCAATGCCCTGGCCTCCGCCAGCGGGAGGCTCAGGGTCACACCGGCTGCCTGGGGATGCCCACCGCCGCCCAGCGCCGCTGCGACCTGCGCCACATCCCAGCCCACCGCGCTGCGCAAGCTGACCTTGGTCGTGCCATCTTCGCGCTCAACGAAGAGGGCCGCCACCGTGACACCCTCGATGCTAAGCACAAAGCTGGCGACGCCGCTGCCATCACCCTCCGAGGCCCCGACGGCGCGGCGATCCTCCAGGCGGCTCTCGATCCAGGTCAGGTGTCTCTCCAGCTGGAGGGTCATCAGAATGTGGCCCCAGAGGCGCACGTCGGACAGCCTCCGGGTGGAGTAGGCCTGCTTGAGGATGAAGGGGAGGTCGCCCCCGGCGCGCATCAGTTCGCCGGCCGCCTGGACGATCTCTGGGGTGGTGTGGTCGGTACTGAAACCCAGCGTGTCCGTAGCGATACCGGTTAACAGGCACGTGGCAATCTCGGGGCTGATGGGCACACCGAGGGTCTGGAGGAGGTCGTAGATCATCTGGGCACAGGCCGGGTAGCCAGGGTCCACCCAGTTGATCGTGCCGAAGCGGGGGTTCGTGACGTGATGGTCGATCACAATCACGGGCCGCTGACCGACCGTGTCAGGGCTGAAGCCAGGTCCAAAGCGCGTCGGGTCGCTGCCATCCACCGTGATGATGAGATCCTCGTCGGTTGGGAAGCGCGAGGCAATCTCAGGCCAGCCCGGCAAGAAGCGATAGTTGAATGGGACCGGGTCCGCAATCGAGACAGGAGCGCTCTTGCCCAAAGCGCGCAGTCCCCACATGAGGCCCAGCGTCGAGCCAAACGCATCGCCGTCCGGATTCACGTGGCTGAAGATGAGCACCCGGCGGCTCTGGCATATGGCGGCGGCCACTGCGTCGCGATCAGGAGTCGTCGGCGGCACCGGGTTCTCCTGTCTCATCGGGTGGCCTGGTCTCCTCGCCCTCAGCCGGGAGGTTGAGTTCTTCGAGCAACTCGTAGACGCGCATGGCCTGGTCGAGGGCCACGTCGGGGGCGAAGTGAATCTGCGGCACGTAGCGGAGGCGGAGCCGGTGTGCCAGCTCGCGGCGAATGAACCCTTCCGCACCGCGCAGAGCCTTCAGGGTTTCCTTTTCCTCCTCCGGCGCCCCTAAAACAGTGACGAAGATGGTTGCATTCTGCAAATCCTCGCTCACGTCAACCCGGGTCACCGTGACCATGCCCACGCGCGGGTCGCGCAATTCGCGGCGGATGATCATGTCAACGTGGGCCTGGATGGCCTCCGCGACCTGGTGCTGTCGACGGCTCATAGTTCCCTCCTTTCCCCAACGGTCACCTCACGATTCTTCCAGCCCTCCAGTCGTCCAGAGGATGGCGTATCTCACTTTCTGTAAGAGTGGCGCGTACGCGCCACTCTTACAGAAATATAAACATATCATCGTCCAGAGTGAGGAAATCCGGAAGAACGAGCGAGCGGCGGGCAACAATGGCTCTACGGGATCTCGCCATCTGACGCCCGCCGCTCGCTCGTGGAGCAAGTTACCCGGAGGAGCACTCCAGGTGGATTGCCTGCTCCGTGGGCTCTGCTGCCCCTCTCTTCTAGACGACGGCGACCCGCTCCATGCGGTAGGACTCGATGATGTCACCGACCTCAAAGTCGTCGAAGCCCTCAAGCGCGATACCGCACTCGAACCCGGTGCGGACCTCGCGTACATCCTCCGTAAAGCGCCTGAGCGTATCGATAGCGCCATCGTAGATCACCTCGCGCCCACGGTAGACGCGCGCCTGGGCGTTGCGGTAAATGGTGCCTTCGATGACTGCGCAGCCAGCCACGTTTCCGCGTTTGCCGATCTGGAAGACCTGGCGGACCTCGGCGCGCCCGCTGGTGACCGGCTCGTAAGTCGGCTCGAGCATACCCTTGAGCGCCATCTCCATATCCTCGATCAGCTTGTAGATGACAGTGTAAGTCCGGAGCTGGACACCCTCTTGCTCGGCAACATCGCGCGCCACGCGGTCCGGCTCGACGTTGAAGCCGATGATGACAGCCTCGCTGGCGGCGGCGAGTGAGACATCGCTCTCGGTGATTTGGCCGATACCGCTGCGCAAGACCTTGATCGACGTCTCGTCGGTGTTCAGGCGGCTGAGCTCATTGATGATCGGCTCAAGCGAGCCCTGAACATCCACTTTGAGAATAATATTGAGTTCTTTACGATCGGCGGTTTGCAAGCGGCGGTAGACATCTTCGAGGGTGATTCGGGCTCGGCCGTGCTGGTGCGCCTGCTGTGCCCGCTCGGCGGCGATCTCGCGGGCCTCGCGATCATTCTTGACGACTGCGAAGCGCTCGCCCGCGGTGACGACGTCGCTCAAGCCCATGAGCTGGACCGGTTTGCTGGGCGGGGCCTCTTTCACCCGGCGGCCATTCTCGTCGAACATGGCGCGCACCCGCCCGGCGACCGTGCCGACCACCAACGAGTCTCCGATCTTCAGCGTGCCATTCTGCACCAGGAGCGTGGCCATCGGCCCGCGCTTCTCTTCGAGCACGCTCTCGATCACCACACCCTGGGCAGGTCGGTCAGAATTGGCGATGATCTCATCCTCGTTGAGGTCAGCTACAAGCAAGATGACGTCCAACAGATCGTCCACTCCCTCGCCGCGCAGGGCCGACATCTCGACCACGGGGGTCTCGCCACCCCACTCTTCGGGCACCAGGTTGATCTCGGCGAGCTGCTGCTTGACGCGGTCGGGGTTGGCGTTGGCCTTGTCGATTTTGTTGAGCGCCACGATGATGGGAACATTGGCCGCCTTGATGTGATCGTAGGCCTCGAGGGTCTGGGGCATCACGCCATCGTCGGCCGCGACGACCAGGACAGCAATATCGGCACCCTGGGCGCCACGGGCGCGCATCGCGGTAAAGGCCTGATGGCCCGGGGTGTCGATGAACGTGATCAAGCGACCTTGCTTGGTAACCTGGTAAGCGCCAATGTGTTGGGTAATGCCACCGGCCTCACCGGCAACGACGTTGGACTCCCGGATCGCGTCCAGGAGTGTCGTCTTGCCGTGGTCCACGTGGCCAAGGATCGTGACCACTGGGGGACGGACCTTGAGTTTTTCCTTGGGCTCGGCAGCGTATAGTGCTTTGCGTGCCGATGGTGGTACGGCAGCGGGGACCGCTTCGACCACCTCGGCGACGGGTTCCGGTTCACCCTGTACGACGACCTCGTGCCCCAACTCCACGGCCGCGATCACGGCCGTGTCGTAATCCAGGGTCTGGTTGATGTTCGCCATAACGCCCATCGCCATCAGGGCCTTGATGACCTTGATCGGGCTCTCCTCAAGGCGTTCGGCCAGTTCGCGGACAGTCAGCGGCCCGGTAATCTCAACAAGATGGCTCATACTCTCTTGCCTCTCCTTGCACCCTCGACCGGGACCAGCGAGGCGCCGCGCGCAGGTGTGTCCCGGATTGGTGTTACGTGTTCATTGTGTTTTGTCAGGTTGGTTGGCCGGAGGTGCTTCCACCGGCAGCGATTGGGCAAACATGCGAAGCTCCGCTAACTCCTCTGGGCCGATAGGGCCTTTCAAGGCGTGAGCCAGCGGCCCACGCGGGGCCTGCAAGGCACGCTCCCAACAGCGGCGCTCGCGGCAGAGATAAGCGCCGCGCCCGTGCGCCTTGCCCGTGGTATCAGGATGCGCGTGGCCCTCCGGACTCCGGACGACACGGATCATCTCGCGTTTCGGGCGCTGACGGCGGCAGGCGATACAAGTGCGAATCGGTACGCGTTTCTGTCGCATTCGCTACGTTCAAGCGTGAGGCAGCCGGTTCAGGACAATGTCCCTCGCTCAGGCTGCCCGCCAACAGGCGCGCTCAATCTACGCCTTCGCCCCACTTATCGGTGCCACGTGGCCGCCGAGACTTCTTGGCCGGCTTGCGCCGCTCTTCGTAGCTCTCCCGCTCGCGCGCGGATTCGGTCTTGACCGAACCCTTCTTCTTTTGCTTCTTACGCTTGCGTTCCATCTGCTCGCCGAAGTCTTGCGGCTGCCCGCGCTCGTCGAGGGTGTAGAAGATCATCTTCTTGGTCTGACGCGGTAGAGGTTCTTCCTCCTCTTCCTCGACAACTGGTTCTTCGGCCGTCACGGCCTCTGGCCTGGTGACCGGTGCCGCGGGCGGCGGTGCCGGTTGAGGGGTTTGAGGCGCCGGAGCAGGCACTTCTTCGACCTCCAGCTCGCTCGCCGCCTCGACTTCGGCGACCTTCTCCGCCTCGGCGGCCGCCTCGACCGGTTCGGCCTCGGATTCAGCCGGTTCCGGTTCGCGCTCAGCCTGAGCGCTCTGGAGTAGAGCACGCGCTTCCGCCAGGAGCGCCTCGTCAGCACTCAGGGCATCGAGCTCTTCCTCCAGGTTTTCCTCGGACTCATCAGCGGCGGCCTCGGCCTCGGCCAGCAGGGCGCGAGCGGCAGCCAGGCGCGAGGCTTCATCGCGGACCCGGGCCTCTTCTTCGGCCTGGCGGCGAGCCGCGCGCTCCGCCCGGCGAACGGACTCCTCGGCCGCCTCCGTTGCGCTCTTGATATCGATTCGCCAACCGGTCAGCTTGGCAGCCAGGCGGGCATTCTGGCCCTCTTTGCCAATTGCCAGCGAGAGCTGCTTGTCGGGAACAACCACGACGGCGGTCTTGCCCTCGCGATTGCCTTCTTCGAGATAGACCTCGATGACCTTGGCAGGGCTCAAGGAGTTGGCCACGAAGGTGGCTTCGTCGGGGCTCCACTGGACCACATCAATCTTTTCGCCATTCAGCTCGTTGACGATGCTTTGGATCCGGGTCCCCTTCATGCCAACACAGGCACCGACCGGGTCAATTCCCAACTGCAGAGCGGCCACAGCGACCTTGGAGCGGGCGCCTGCCTCGCGAGCGATGGCCTTGATCTCGACCGTGCCGTTCGCAATCTCAGGAACCTCGAGTTCGAGGAGGCGCCGCAACATCTGGCGGTGCGTGCGACTGACCGTGATCTGCGGGCCACGATTCGAGCGACTGACTTCAAAGACGTAGGCGCGAACGCGCTGCCCGACCTTGTATCTCTCATTCGGGAGCTGTTCGCTGCGCGGCAACAGAGCCTCGGCCTTGCCCAGGCTCAAGCGGACGGCGCTCGTCTTGGAATCGACCGAGCTGATCGTGCCCATGACGATCTCACCTTCGCGGCCAGCGAAATCGGTGTAGAGCTTATCGCGCTCGGCCTCGCGGATCCGTTGCAGGATCACCTGTTTTGCTGTCTGAGCGGCAATGCGACCAAAATCCTTGGGCGTCATCTCAACCCGGATGACGTCGCCGACTTGAGGCGTCACCTCCTTGCTGAGCTGTGTTGCCTCGACAAGCGAGATTTGGCCGCGCTCGTCCTTGACCTCCTCGACCACTTCCTTCTCGGCGAAGACCTGGGCCTGTCCGGTTGTTGGTTCGAGCCGGACAGAAATGTTGGCCGCTCCACCGAAATCGCGACGATAAGCGGTGACCAAGGCCGCCTCGACTGCCTCGATGACGACTTCTTTCGGTAGCTCGCGATCGTGGCAAAGCGCGTTGAGCGCCATCATAAACTCACTGCTTCGCATTGTGCTTCAGGCCTCCTCCTGAGCTCCTTCCTGGTGCAATAGTCCAACACCCTACAAGAAGAAAAGTGGGGGGACCCCACTTCTCCGGTGCGAGAGTGCTATTGCAGTGGGTAGTATAGCACGGTCACGGATGAGATGCAAAACCGAATTGAGGGCAAAGTTGGATTCTGCCGTACGCTCGATGGCTCCGCTTGGGGACGATACGCGAATCTCAGGTGTGGTCCGTGCTCCGTACCAAACGGTTGTTTGGCGAGCCAACGGATGTCGGTATAATTGGCGCTGGCAACCACAGGATGGGGATGCTCGGACCGGGGCGGTCCGGCAGTCCAATGCTGATTCAGGAAAGGAAGAGCCAATGCCCTCAATGCGAGAGATCATGATGGCGATGCCGACGATGGCCGACCCGCAGAAGTTGGCAAGGGTCAATGCCACCATCCAGTTTAACTTCAGCGGGGAAGAGCCGGGCGACTACGTGCTCCGCGTCCAGGACGGGCAGGTCACGGTCAGGGAGAGGAACGACCCGAATGCCGACGCCACCATCGCGGCCCCGAGTGAGGTCTGGAAGGCCATCGCGACGGGCGAGATGAACCCGATGACCGCCTTCATGATGGGCAAGTTCAAGGCGGCCGGGAACATGGCACTGCTGATGCAGATGCAGGGATGGTTCAACACGCCAGGTTAAGCACCGGCCGGTCGTCTACATCTTGGTTACCACACGGCTCTGCCCAGGCAGAGCCGTGTGGCATTGAAGGCCGAAAAGTTGGGAACGAGCGGGGCGGGTGGGCCCCGCTGGCCGATGGTGGCCGCTCGGGAGCATCTAGCGACGGCGCTGATAGCAGTCGCGGCAGTAGACGGCGCGATCGCCGCGGGGTTTGAACGGGACTTTGGTCGGTTGGCCGCACTCGTCGCAGACGGTGTCGTAGAGCACACGCTCTCCCCGCGCTCGGGAGGTACTGGCGCCGCCCCCTCGTCCTTCGCGAGCGCTACTCGCACTTGCTTCACCACCCCGCTCGCGCTTCCGAGCAGCACGACAATCGGGGCAACGGGCCGGTTGGCTGAAGCCGCGCTCCGAGTAGAAGCGCTGTTCTCCAACCGTGAAAGTGAATGGCTGACCGCAATCACGGCAGGTGAGAGTAAGATCCTCTTGAAACATGATAAACCGAAACCCCTCCCGCAGGGATCGCAGAGCGACACGCTCCGCACAGAATGAAAGAGTAGACCACCCGACAAAACCCACCGTACGGAGCACGTACTGTCCCTACCGGGGGGGTTTCGCCTTCAGCATCCATTATATGAATGTTCGACGGTAGATGCAAGGGAGGGAGCGCCTGAAGATTCATTCTGTTGCCCGCTCGACCGTTACTTCTGTCAAAATGAAGAAGCTTTTCGAAGATCAGGGCTTCTTTTATTAGGTCAAACCAGCAGTGATCGACCTCTCCATGCGTATGGCTGACCGTCACTGAATCGTCGCAGTCGCAGTGAATCCGCCGGCTCAGCTCAGCTCTTCGAGGGATCGAAGAGGTACCCCACCCCCGCGACGGTCTCGATAAAGACAGGCGCGGCGGGGTCGTCTTCGATCTTGTGGCGTAGTCGGTAGACCAGCTGGCGGAGCAGGGCGCGGTCGCCGGTCTCGCGGTAGCCCCAAATGTGATAGATCAGGGTCTCGGCGGTGAGGGGGTGACCTCGATTGACGATCAGGTAGTGGAGGAGGCGGTACTCGAGCGCCGTGAGCTTGATGGGCGGCTCGGCCCCGCGGCGAACCTCGCGGCGCACAGGATCGAGGACCAGTCCGCCGGCATCCAGGACATCCGGCGGCACGCCGCGCTGGGCCCGACGCAGAACGGCTTTGATGCGGGCCACCAGGGCGCGCGGACTGAAGGGCTTGGTGATGTAGTCGTCGGCGCCCAACTCCAATCCGTGGACGACGTCATCCTCCGCGCCGCGCACGGTGAGCATGACGATGGGCACGTCCGACTCTGAGCGCAGGCGGCGGCACACCTCGAGACCGTCTATGACGGGGAGGTTCAGATCGAGGATGACCAGATCGGGAGCCTCGTCGGCCCAGATGCGGAGGGCGGTAGCGCCATCGTACGCCTGAAGGACGAGGTAGCTCGCCTGGCGCAAGGTCAGGGCCAGAATCGAGGCGAGTTGCAAATCATCTTCGACAACCAGGACTTTCATCGATCGTAGACTTCCAGGATTTGCTTCTTGCGGCCTGCAACGGTGTCGAGGGTTGGACTTCGGAACACGGAAACGGAACACGCGATGGCGACACGAGCCCGGCGCCTGGCCGTTCCGGGGTCGGGAACAAAGGGCGCAACCCGAGGCCGGCGTCGACGTTGCAGGCTGTACAGACGGGCCACCGGGGCGTCTCTCGGGAACGAAGGGCGTAACCCGAGGCCGGCGTCGAGCGCTCGAACGAGATTGCCAGAGCGCGGGTCAAGGAGCCAGTCTTCCGAAGTCTCGGAAGAGTTCGGAAGTCTCCGATCACGCGCCTCCGGCGACTCCTTGACCAATATTCTAGAAAGGATCGTCAGCCGCGACTTGCTCCATCGCGCGACCGGGCTGAGACTCGGCCGACTCGCCGTCCGCGTTTCCCGTGGAGGCAGACGTGAGCGGCAGGGTCAACCAGAAACTCGTGCCCCCCGCCGGCGTACTCTGCACTCCGACGTGGCCGCCGTGCGCCTCGACGATGGTGCGGACGATCCACAAGCCCAGACCGACGCCCCGCCGGCGGGGGTCATTGGTCGCGACCTGGGTAAAGCGCGTGAAGAGTGCCTCGCGGGCCTCATTGGGAATACCGCCCCCCTCGTCACTGACTGTCACGCGGAGCGCGTCCCCTTCGACCGCTGCTCCCACCGTAATCGTCGATCCGAGCGGACTGTATTTACTGGCGTTGGAGAGCAGGTTGACGAGGACCTGCGTCAAGCGGCGGGCGTCGCCGTGGAGATCGGGCAGGCTTGTCGGAATCTTGAGCTCCAGCCGCTGGCTGCGCATCTGGAGCAGGGGTTCCATGAAGAGGAGCGCCTCGTCCACCGCCTCGCTGAAAGCCATCGGTGCCGGGTGAACTCGGAAGTGGCCCGCCTGAATACTGGCCCCCTCCAGCAGATTGTCGACCAGATTCTCCAGGCGACGCGTCCCCCGCTGGATCGAAAGCATCAGCTCGTTACGGTCTTGGGGACTAAGCGTTTTGAACTGCAGGCGCAGCAACTCGATGGAAGCAGCCAGTGCGGCGAGCGGCGTCTGAAATTCGTGTGAGATGTTGGCCAGGAAGTAGGCTTTGAGACGGCTGATCTCCTCTTCCTCGGTGATATCGCGGAGCACATGAACCTGCTCGCGGGGCGCGCTTTCGTCGGGTATCCGCAGCCAGGCAGTCGTGATCGCCAGCGTCACCTCACGCCCCCCGGGCGTGACGATCGATACTTTGTGTCGCTTGCTATCGTCCGGCTCACCCCAGCGGCGGGTCGAGCCCTCAGGCAGATCGAGGACCTCGCGCCAGAGGTGGCCGATGGCCTGTTGCCGCGGCAGGCCGAGGATGAGCTCGGCGCCAGGACTGAAGGAGGTCACGCGGCGCTCTTCGTCCACGGTGACGACACCCTCGTGCAGGGAGGCTATCAGGCTCTCGCTGCGGGCCTTCTCGGCGCGGAGCTGGTCGGTGGCGGCGGCCAGGCGGGCGCGCATCTCCTCCAGGGAGTTGGCCAACCGCCCAACCTCGATCGGGCCCAGTTCGGTGGGGACCGGCGTTGTGAGGTCGCCGTGGCCCATGGCGACGGCTGCAGTGGAGAGTCTTTCCATCGGTGCGGCGACGCGGTGGCCGAGCCAGCGGGCAAAGCCGGCGGTGACCAACGCCGCCAGCAGGGCGTTGCTGATGAGCAGGACGAAGACCCGCACGATGGCGGCCCGTACGGCGGAGGTCGGCAGCAACACCTCGTACGCCGCGTGAACCTCGTTGTTGGGGCCCGGGAGCGGCACGAGCCGGGAGATCATCAAGGTGGTGCCGCGCTCGATGGTGGTCTCCACAGCCTGGCCCCTGCTGACCCGCCCCCAGACGTCTGCCGGGATCGGCAATGCCAGGGTATCGGAGGCGGTTGTCGCGAGACGCTGGCCATCGAGGATCAGGCTATGATCGAGGCCAGTCTCCTCTGCCAGCCGCTCAACCCAGCGTTGGTCGAGAAGCATGCCGACGAGCATCTGGCCCGCGACGGTCCCATCGCGGGTGAAGACAGGGACGGCTGCGATCAGCCAGGCGGGACCCCCCGGGAGATTCGCGACGTAGGTAGCGCGCCTGGCCGGAAGCGGGCGGAGGCCAGGCGGCATCGTGTTCCCCCAGGTGGTCGGAGCGCTGCTTCGAGCGATGATCTCGCCGTCAGGTGCGACGAGGACGAAGAGATCCAGGTTGGCAGCGGCGTAGAACTCACTGAGGTAATCTCCCAGCGGGACAAAATCACCCCGCTCGAGGGCCTCATTGACGGCGGGGCGGCTGGCCAGGAGGGCAGCCAGGTCTGCGAGGGCCTCTTGCCGGTCTCGGTACAGCGCCCGCGAGGCGCGTGCACCCTGATCGAGTCGGGCACGCGACTGATGGTGCAACTCCTGTCGGACGAGGAAAAGGTCGGGGACGCCAACCAACAGCAGCATCGCGATGACGACAGCCCAGAAGCTGAACATCAGGCGCTCGGAGAGACGCGTGCGGAACATCCACTCGTAGAGACGCATACTGCAAGTATAGCAAAGCTGGAGTGGAGAGGCGAGAGGACGCCAGGCGAAGCGGGGCGAGCACGTCGCTCGCCCCGGTGAGGTCGGTTGGAAGGCAGGACGGGTTGGCAATCGGCAGTGCGCCTCGGCCAGAGCTACTTCAGTATGAGCATCAGGAGGGGCAACGCGAAGATCGTGACCATGAAGATGGCCAGGTTGCGGTTGCGTCCCATAATCCACTCGACCGTTGCCAGGATCATCCGCTCGTAGCGCCGGTATGCCAGCAGCAGCACGAGCAGCGAGGCCAGGGTGACACTCAACATCCCGACGAAGATGATCGTGAACGCCGCGGGGTTGTTGAGCAGGATCGACGCGAAGAGGGTGTCGATCAGGGTCGAGATGTTGGCGCCCATGATGTAGGGAATGACGTGCTCGCGGCGCACCAGACCCTTGGCGGAGAGTGGCACTAAAATGCTCAGCGAGATCGAGACCGACATCGAGATCGTGGTGAGGCCAAGGCCAAGGAAGAACATCGCCAGCGGGTTCGAGACGATTCGCGTCAGGCGCCTGTGCCCGTTCAACTGCAATTTGGGGAGAGATTGATCGAACAGGCCAAAGCTGAGCATGATGATGACCAGACCGGCCGGAAAGAGGGCCCAACTCGGCAGCGCGCCCTTGAGCAGGTGGACCATCGGCCCAAGGACGACGTCGAGGGCCGAAGAAAGCGCGACCCCAGTGGGGATCTGCACGTTGGCGATGCCGGGCGAATTGAGGAGCAGGACACCGATGAGGGCACCGAGAGCGTAGATAGTACCAGTCACAGTGAGGGCCAGCAGGCCCATACTCAAGCTCTCGCGCTTTCCCTTGCCCCGTAGAATGTAGAGGAAGCCGATGAACAGAACGATGAAGCTGGCACCCAGGCGTGAGCCGTTGATCATGGCAAAGGCACCGAGCTTGTCGATAACCCCGGCATCAAAGAACGTAAGGGCCGCAGCGGCAACAGGTGAGCCACTCATCACCACATAGGCAAAGAGCCAGCCAAAGCCGAGGCTGGTGGTGGGTGAGCCGGTCCGCGTGAAGGTCGTGACGAGTGGTGCGAGCCCGCGGGCACCCTCCTTCATGAGATCAACTGCAATGATGAAGAAGAAGAGACTGGCGCTAAAAATCAGGAGTTTCCGCAGATTGACCCGGACCAGGGTGCGCGGTCGGGCGACAGTGACTGTCCCGTGGAAGACTTCGGCCTGAGTTGCCCGGGCATCTTGCCACTCGAGCATGGTACCCTCCCTTCTGGGTTCATGGCTCTCGCCTCGCCCTTGAGGCTTACGGCGGGCACGTGCCTTTGGAGTCTACAGACTAACATAGAGCTAACACAAGCCGCATATGATCAATATCACAAAGCCGTCACAAACTCAAGACGCGTACCCTCTGGAAGGCAGACGATCGAGTGAGGGTCACAGGTTGCTCTCTGCGGGGGTGAACTGATAGGGGGGAGGTCGCAGGTTCTTCTGCGTGGGGCGCGGCCTCCTAATCGCCGGACGCTATCGCTGAGGAACTCCGACCCTCGACCTTCAACTGGCGGTGAAGGACGGAGTGAGGAGAGATCAGCGTTCTGTTACCGGGCGGTAGATGGCGACGTAGGCGTGCCAGTGATCGTAGACGCGCTCGATGTAGAGCCGCGTCTCGTCGAGGGTGATGCTTTCCACGAAGAGGTCGTCGTCGGGGACAAACCAGCGGCGCACGTTGCCGGCCCCGCCGTTGTAGGCTGCGAGAGCTGCGAAGGTGTTGTCATTGAAGAGGCGCAGGGCCCAATCGAGGTATGACGCGCCAAAGGTCAGCGAGACGCGCGGGCGTACCACGTCCTTCTGTGAGTAGGTCACGCCCAAGTTGCGAGCGATCTCGCGGCCCGTGGCCGGCATGATCTGGGTCAGGCCTTGCGCGCCGGCAGTGCTGATGGCGGCGGGCTGCCACTGGCTTTCCTGGTAGACCAGGGCTGCCAGCAACAGCGGGTCGATGTCGAAGCGGGCGGCCGTCTCGCGTAGCAGTGTGTCGTAGGGGATTGGGTAGGCCAGGACTGCCAGCGCCGGGGGTGCCGTCGCAGGCGTAAGCTCGAGCAACTCCATGAGTCGCTGCGCGGCGCTGATGGCGGGACCCGGCGCGCTCTGGGTCATGAAGTGGTGGGCCAGGGCGTACAGCACCTGCGGCTCATCGCGATGGTGGCCAAGCGCGTCGCGGTAGGCTCCAATCGCCAGGGAGGGGAGATTGAGGGCCATCAGTTCGTCACCCCGCGCCAGGTCAGGATCCTCCGGGAGGGTCAGGGGAGCGAACGACTGGGTGGCGGTAATGTGGGCCGCGGAGCGGAGCCAACCGAGGTCGTCACCGGCCACATCGGGCGTTCGGTAGAGACGGTCCAGGGCCTCAGCGCCGGACGCAGGGTCGGGGAGACGAGCGGCCGTGTCGTCTCCAGGGAGCCGAGCCGGCCAGTGACCATCATGCTGCAACAGGTCGTCGGCCCGGTCGGCGTAATAGCCGCCGAGCCTGGTCACCTCCTCGAAGGTGGTGCGGGCAGTGGCCTCGCCGCCTGCCGCTGCGGCCGCCCTGGCGCGCCAGAAGAGCGCCCGCGATTGCCAGGCTCTATCGGTGGTCAGGCGCTGCCAGAGCTGGCCAGCGAGCGTGACCTGCCCCAGGCGGAAGCGCAACAGGCCCGCCTCCCAGAGTGCTTCGGGCGCCTGGGGGGCCTCAGGGTAGCGACTGGCGAGCAGCGCGTAGCGTGCGGCGGCCTCTTCCGGGCGGCCGCGTTCGGCCAGGAGTTGCGCCGCGGCCGCGATGGCGGCTGGCGCCTGCTCGCTTTGAGGGAACTCGGTCACGACGCGCTCGAAGGTTGCCAGGGCCTCGTCGTAGCGCTGCTGCTCGGCGCGCAGCCAGCCGCGCTCGAGCCAGGCGGCCGCCTGGCGCTTGCTCTCGGGATGGGTTTCGATCAGGCTACCGTACTCTTTCCAGGCTGCCTCGAGGTTGCCAGCGCCCTCGTAGGCACGGGCTGCCTCCCAATGCAAATCGGCCGAGTGCGGCTCGCTCTGCATGGCGGCGTAGAATGTTCGGATCGCCGCGTCCCAGTCGCCATTGGCTGCCAGGATGCGCCCTTTGTCGAGCGGCTCGACCGTGAGGTTGGCGGCTTCCAGGGCGAGCAGCGCACGGTAGGCCTCAGGCGTGGTCGGGTATCCCTTCACCAGGATACGCCACTGCCGCTCGGCGGCCGCCTGATCGCCACGCTTCTGCTCGGCCTCAGCCAGAGCCGCAATGACGCCTGCCCGGTAAGCCTGTACGCGGGCCTCGACGAGTACCTTCTTGTACCAGGTGACCGCCTGATCCCAGCGCTCCAGGCGGGCGAAGATATCGGCCACCCTGCGAGCAGCCAGCGCGCGAGCCACGCGGTCGGCCGCGCGTAAGGTGTAGACGCGCTCGAATTGGACCGCGGCTTCGTCGTCACGCCCGAGTGCCTCCAGGCTCTCACCGAGCTGCTCGGCGGCCACGTCATCGGCCGCGTCGCGAGCCCGATCGTAGGCTTCAAAATGGGTGATCGCCTGCTCGTGCTGGCCGAGGGTGGCCAGCGCCCGGCCGAGCATGAAGTGGACCTCCGGCACCCACCGGCCCTGGGGCCACTGCGCGAGATAGGCTTCCCAGGCGACCACCGCCCGGCTCCACTCCTCATTCCGAAAGGCGGCGTCGCCCAGGCGGTAGGTGGCCTCCGCGCCATACAGCGGGTGGGCACGCAATTGCTCGTAATGGTCAAGGGCAATCTCGTAATCGCCCAGGCGGGTCGCCTTGGCGGCCGCCTGCATGCGAACCCGCGGCTCAGGGGTGGCGGTCGGCGTCGCAGTGATAGTCGGCGGCGGGGTAATTGTTGCCGTCGGACTGATCGTCGCGCTCGGCGTGGCACTGGGCATCAGCAGGGCGATAGCGGTGGTTTCGGCCGCATGGCGGAGGGCTACGTCCACAACGGTCGGTGTCGTCGCCGGGGCCGCGCTGCTCTTCCGACAGCCGAGCAGGGCGACCACGATCAGGCAGAGAGGGAGCGTCAGCCGGCGCGATGTGGCCGGGGGGCAGGATTGCATCATGGCGGAGATTATGGGAGGAGCGTCAGCCGGCTGTCAAAGCCGCCGCCGCCAGGTTTGGAAGGGCCAGGTTCCCGAGGGAACAGTTCGGACGTTTGGGCCGCGCCAGCCCTCGAGCCGATGCGCAGCAAGTAACAACAAGTTATCAGCGACGAAGGGCGCAATGTCCTGGCATTTTCCAGCCCCTTACCATCGTTACGTTTGATACAGCCGTTCTCTCCGCTGATGACAGAACTGTAAACCCTGACCGCCCGTTTCTGGCCGGTTTGTCATCCAAATACTGTCAAAATCATTTGACAATCTGTGGGGCGCGTGTTATGCTTGACATTGATCCTTCAATCGAAAAGCGACGCTCTTATCCAGAGGGGTGGAGGGACCGGCCCAGTGAAACCCCGGCAACCAGGCTGAGTGCTGCGATAGCTGCCCATCGGGCGAATCAAGTCTCATGCCGCGGTGCCAATTCCGGCAGGCGACACTGCCGTCGGCAGGCGGCAGGCCTGAGAGATGAGAGAGGGAGCCGCGTCTGAGCGAATCTCTCTCTACGAGAGATTTCTTTTTTTATGGGACGAGCGGGAGTGCGCCAAGGAGGTCTCGCATCCTGACGGACTCCATTCGTGTGCTATGTATTGAGCAGCAATATACGTAACTCCTCAGCCGCTCGGCCTGGATGGCCACATCCAGGCCACTGGGCTGACGAAAAGGGCCTGGTCCGCCAGCGCCGTCGGCGGATCTGGCGATCCGCCGAGAGCGGCTGCCGCTCGGCCTGGATGGCCACATCCAGGCCACTGGGCTGACGCAAGGAGCGTGGTCCGCCAGCGCCGTCGGCGGATCTGGCGATCTGCCGGGAACGGCTGTGGAGTTAGCAACTACGAGATTCGTCCCGATGGCAGCGTCTGCGACAGGCTGGAGTTGATTGGCAGGCCACCGTCACCAGCAAAAACAGCACGTTGAACCAGATGGCAGCGTCTGCGACAGGCTGGAGTTGATTGGCAGGGCGCAGGCCGTTGATAGGGAGCGAGATGCGCACGGTTTGGTGGGATGCTGAGCAGGGTACGGTCAAGATGATTGACCAACGCCGTTTGCCGCACACACTCGAGATCGCCGAGTTTGCCGACTACCGCGAGGTGGCCCGGGCCATCACCGAGATGTACGTACGAGGAGCGCCAGCGATTGGCGCCACGGCGGCGTTTGGCCTGGCCCTGGCCGCGGGGCAATCGCCGGCCACCAGCATGGAGGCTTTCCTGGGAGGTCTCCAGATGGCGTCCGAGGTCCTTCTGGCGGCGCGGCCCACAGCTGTGAATCTGCGGTGGGGGCTGGAGCGCATGCTCCACCTGGCGCGTAGCCTCGAGAGCGAGTCGGTCGAGGAGGTTAAGGCCGCGCTTCTGGCTGAGGCCTGTCGCATCGCCGACGAGGACGTAGAGATCAACAAGCGGATGGGGGCCTATGGCGCCGAGCTCGTGCCGCCGCGGGCCAATATCCTGCACCACTGCAACACAGGTGGGCTGGCGGCGGTGGATTGGGGGACGGCGCTGGGGGTCGTTCGCTCTGCCCACGAGTTGGGCAAAGAGGTGCACGTCTTCGTCGATGAGACCCGCCCGCGGCTGCAAGGCGCCCGGCTGACTGCCTGGGAGTTGATGCAGTGGGGCATTCCCATGACTCTGATCGCGGATAACGCTGCCGGTTACTTCATGGCCAGCGATCAGGTGGACTTGGTGCTGGTTGGCGCCGACCGTATCGCGGCCAACGGGGATGCAGTCAACAAGATCGGGACCTACAAGCTCGCGGCGGTCGCCAAGGACAATGGTATTCCTTTTTACGTTGTGGCACCGACGTCGACGGTTGACCTGCGCACCCCCAGCGGCAAAGAGATTCCGATTGAGGAGCGCCCCACGCGCGAGGTGACCCACCCCACCAGCGATCCGCTCGGGATCGCGCCCGAAGGGGTGCGGGTCGCCAACCCGGCCTTTGACGTTACCCCCGCCCGCCTGATCACGGCCATTGTCACCGAGGAGGGCGTCGTCTATCCGCCTTTCGAGGAAGGGTTGCGGCGAGTCGTCGAGGTGGCCAAGGCGCGGAGAAAACGTGAGGCGTGAAAACAGAAATCACGTCGCGCGCCGGCCCCGCCGACAGGGAAGATACCCAGGAGGAAGGATATCCCAGACTTCATCATGGCCCCATCGATCGTTTTGGCGGGGAGTGCCGCATACGATTACATCATGTTTTTCCCCGGCCATTTTAGCGAGCACATCTTGCCGGAGCATATCGACCGCCTGAGCGTGAGTTTCCTGGTCGATTCAATGCGCAAAGAGCGCGGTGGGGTGGCGACCAACATCGCCTACACCCTGGCGCTTCTGGGCGAACATCCGACCGTGATGGCAACCGTCGGACAGGATTTCGGCGACTACCGGGTCATCCTTGAAGCCCACGGGGTTGATACCTCGGCCATCAAGGTTATCCCCAACGAATTTACGGCTTCCTTCTTCGTCTCCACCGACCGCGCCAACCGCCAAATCGCCAACTTCTACACCGGCGCGATGGCATACGCCGGTGAACTTTCGTTTAGCGACCTCGACTATCGCCAGGTCCGGCTGGCCGTGGTCTCGCCTACCGACCCGCGCGCTATGGCAAAGTATGTGCGCGAGTGTCTCGAGCTCGGGATCTCCCTGCTCTACGATCCGAGCCAGCAGATTGTCCGGCTCTCGGCGGATGAGTTGCTCGCGGGCATTCGTGCGAGCGAGCTGCTGGTGGTCAACGATTACGAGTTGGGGATGATCGAGAAAAAGAGTGGCCTCACCTCCGCCGAGATCCGTGCCCTGGTGCGCACATTGGTAGTGACGCGGGGCGAGCAGGGCTCGACGATCATCAATGACGGGCACGTCTACCATGTTCCGGCGGTGCCGCCGGACCGCATCGCCGATCCTACCGGTGTGGGCGACGCCTACCGCGCCGGGTTCATCAAGGGCTATCTGCATGGGGTTGATTGGGAGACGTGTGGGCGGCTCGGCTCGCTGGCGGCGACCTACTCGCTCGAGCAGATCGGCCCCCAAAATCACGTCTTCACCCACGCCGAGTTCCTGGCGCGGTACGAACGAACTTTTGGACCTGCGCCCATGGTGGCGCGCCTGCTGGAATCATAGCTACAACGTTGGAACGCTCAGCGGTGCCCACGTTCCAGACCGCAACACTCCAACGTCTCAACCACAATGGGAGCGATCATGGCTGAAAAGCAGTTCGATGTGAAAGATCTTTCGCTCGCCGAGAAGGGGCGCGAGCGTATTCAATGGGCTGCGCAGGAGATGCCGGTCCTCCGTCAGATTCAAGAGCGGTTCGAGCGCGACAAACCGCTCGCGGGCATCCGGGTTTCGGCCTGTCTGCACGTGACCAGCGAGACCGCCAATCTCATGAAGGTGTTGAACGCGGGTGGTGCCGACGTTGTTCTGGCGGCTTCCAACCCGCTCTCGACCCAGGATGATGTGGCCGCGGCGCTGGTGGTCTACGACGAGGTCCCGGTCTACGCCATCAAAGGCGAGGACAACGCGACCTACTACCGGCACCTCAACGCCGCCCTCGACCATCGCCCGAATATGACGATGGATGACGGTTGCGACCTGGTGACGGCGCTGCACCGTGATCGCCGCGAGCTCCTCCCCGATCTACTCGGCGGGACTGAGGAGACCACGACCGGTGTGATCCGCCTGCGGGCCATGGCTGACGAGGGCGTCCTGAGCTACCCGGTGATCGCAGTCAACGATGCCATGACCAAGCACTTCTTCGATAACCGCTACGGCACTGGCCAGAGCACGATTGACGGCATCATCCGGGCAACCAACGTACTGCTGGCGGGCAAGACCATTGTCGTCTCTGGCTACGGGTGGTGCAGCCGCGGGATTGCCAGCCGGGCGAGCGGCATGGGCGCCAACGTCGTCGTGACCGAGGTAGACCCGTTGCGGGCCCTCGAGGCGGTGATGGACGGCTACCGCGTGATGCCCATGGCTGAGGCAGCCGGTGTCGGCGACATCTTTGTCACTGCCACCGGCGATATCCACGTCATCGATGAGGAACACCTCGTCAGGATGAAGGATGGCGCGATCCTGGCCAATTCGGGCCACTTCAACGTCGAGATCAACATCCCGGCTCTGGAGAGCCTGACCGTTGAGAAGCGCCGGCCGCGCGAGTTCGTCGAGCAGTACGTCCTCAAGGATGGTCGCCGAATCAATCTGCTGGGTGAAGGGCGGCTGGTGAACCTGGCGGCAGCGGAGGGGCACCCGAGCGCTGTGATGGACATGAGCTTCGCCAACCAGGCGCTGGCGGCAGAATTTCTGCTCAGGAATCATGAGCAGTTCGAGGATCGGGTTTATACCGTCCCAGAGGAGATCGATCGTGAGATCGCTCGACTGAAACTCCAGGCGATGGGCGTGCGGATTGATACGCTCACTCAGGAGCAGGGCCGCTATCTGGCCTCCTGGCAGGAAGGTACCTGATGGGGCCGGGGGCCAGGAGATGCCTGGTCCCGAACCCTGATCCCGACTTCCAACTGCTGAACCCCCGACCCCTGAAAGGAGTTTGATTTCCGATGAGTACGACCTTCATGGAGAGCCCGCAACTCTTCTTCACGTCCGAGTCGGTGACGGAAGGTCACCCTGACAAGATGTGCGATCAGATCTCGGATGCGGTACTGGATGCCTGCCTGGCGCAAGACCCCTATAGTCGTGTGGCCTGCGAGACTGCGGTGAAGACCGGCTTTGTTCTGTGCTTCGGCGAGATCACCACCAATGCGTTCGTCAATTTCGACATCCTCGTGCGGCGCGTTGTCAAGGAAATTGGCTTCGACGACTCGGACAAGGGCTTCGATGGGGAGACGTGCGGGGTTCTCGTTGCGATTGCCGCCCAGTCCAATGACATTGCGATGGGGGTGAACCAGGCGCTCGAGTTTCGCAGCAACGGCGCTGGCCCGGCCGAGGAAGATCTCGACCGGATTGGCGCCGGCGACCAGGGGATGATGTTTGGCTTTGCCTGCACGGAGACGCCTGAGTTGATGCCGATGCCGATCTCACTGGCCCACAAGCTTACGTTGCGGCTCGCGACCCTGCGCAAGGATGGGACACTTCCCTGGCTGCGGCCCGACGGCAAGAGCCAGGTCACCATCGAGTACAGCTATGGGAAACCGAAGCGCGTCGACACCGTGCTGGTCTCGACCCAGCACGCTCCCACCATCAGCCAGGAAGCGCTCCGGCAGGGCGTGATCGAGCACGTCATCATGCCGGTGCTGCCGCCGGAGATGGTGGACAAGAACCTCAAGATTTACATCAATCCGACCGGCCGCTTCGTCGTTGGCGGGCCGATGGGTGATGCCGGCCTGACCGGCCGCAAGATTATTGTGGACACCTACGGCGGGATGAGCCGCCACGGCGGGGGCGCTTTCAGCGGCAAAGATCCGACGAAGGTCGATCGTTCGGGCGCCTACGCCGCGCGCTGGGTTGCCAAGAATGTCGTCGCCGCTGGCCTGGCCGATCGCTGTGAGATCCAGGTGGCCTACGCCATCGGGGTGGCTCACCCCCTCTCGGTCAATATCGAGACCTTCGGCACCGGGAAAGTCAGCGACGCGACGATCGTCAGCGCGATCGAGCGGGTCTTCGATCTGCGCCCTGGCGCGATCATCCGCGACCTGGAACTGCGGCATCCGATCTACCGCCAGACGGCCGCCTACGGCCACTTCGGCCGCAACGATCTCGACCTGCCCTGGGAGCAAACCAACCGGGTGACCGAGCTGCGTGTGGCGGCCGGGCTCTCCGAGCCTGTGCCGGCCTGAACGAGGGCGTCAGCTCACGATTCTTCAAACGATGGTAAAAAAGGAGGGGTGCACCCCCCATTCGGGGACAGGTGGCCCGTGCGTCCCCCCTTTTTTTGCCAGTATCAATGTTCCATTTTCCGATGATGTGTTGATATGATCCTGTTGGCGAATTGGTACAAGTCGCCGGCGCTGGCTTGTAGTGCGCGCTTCAGCGCGCTTCAGCGCGCTGAAGCGCGCACTACGAACTGCTCGCCCTCCCTGGAGGCGACTTCGCCAACAGGATCTTGATATTTCTGTAAAAGTGGCGCGTACGCGCCACTTTTACAGAAAGTGAGAGACGCCATCACATTTTCCGGCCGTCTTCAACCCCGCATGCCCGGTCACTGCTGCTGGGCGATCCAGTTCATGGTCTTTGTCGCCAGGCGATCGAGCGCCTCGACGGCCATCTCCAGATGCTCTTCCCGCGTGTCCTCCTCCTTCGCGTGCGACAGACCACGCAGACTCTGGGCAAACAGCATGACAGTTGGGACGCCGGCGCGCGCGACCTCGGCCGCGTCGTGCAAGGGGCCGCTCGGCAAGCGATGGGACGTGCCGGCGATCTCGCGGACTGCTTCGTCTGCTAGCTCGATCAGCTCGGGATCGAAGGGGATGGGCGCGATCTGCCAGAGCCGCTGCCACTCGAGCCCCACGTTCTCCTCGCGGGCGAAGCGCTCGCTGGCCTCCCTGGCGTCGGCCAGCATCTGCGCCAGAGCATCGGCGCTCAAGTGGCGCTGGTCGAGCGTCATGTCGCACTGCCCGACGACGGCTGTGACGATGCCCGGCCTGGTCACGACGCTGCCGACGGTGCACACGCCGCCGTGACGCTTGCCGATCTCGCGGATCTCAAGGCCCAGTTTGGCCGCGGCCCCGAAGGCGTCGCGGCGCCTGTCCATCGGGGTCGAGCCGGCGTGGGCCGACTGTCCGGTGAAGCGGATCGCGTGCCGCTCGACGCCGAACGTGCCGAGCACCACGCCGAGCGGGAGCCTCAGGCTCTCCAGCACCGGTCCCTGCTCGATGTGCAGCTCGATGTAGGCGGCAGCGTTCTCCAACTCCCTGCCGGCCTCCTTGACGCGGTCCAGGTCGATGCCGTGCGCCGCGAGTGCATCCGGCAGCTTTGTCCCCTCACGGTCGGCCAGGCCGCGCACCTCGTCTACGTTCAGCGTGCCGGACGCGGCGCTCGATCCGAAGAGGCTACGGCCAAAGCGTGCGCCCTCCTCGTCGGCCCAGTCCACGAGCCGCACTGTGACCGGTGGCGGGCCCTCACTCGCGATGCGGCGCAGCACTTCGAGCCCCGCCAGCACGTTCAGGCAGCCATCCAACCACCCGCCGTTGGGCACCGAGTCGATGTGCCCCCCGATCAGCAGGGCCTTCTTGGACCGGCCGCTCAGCGTGGCCCATTGGTTGCCCGCCTCGTCTACCGTGACCTCAACCGGCACGTGCGCCAGCTTGTCGCGCATCCAGGCGCGAGCGCGGGCCCAGGTCTCCGTAAAGGCCACGCGCTGGGCGCCGTCTGCATCGCCGGTCAGAGCGCGTAGCTCCTTCAGTTCTTCAACTGTGCGCTTCGGCTGAAGCCCGGCGGTAGTGACATCATTGTCCGCCATACCCCACTCCTTTCTAAAAAAAACAACTGGTTCCGACGCGCGGAGTATAGCCGGTTGCCCGGCCGAGGAAAAGAGAACCTCTTCTGTTGAGCCGTCCCACTCCTTTTGTCCAGCCCTCCAGATGCGCCTTTAGGCCGGTCCTCAATGCTCCATTCGGTGGAGGACATCACGTGGGGCGAGGGCTAGACTGGGGGCATCTGTCGAGCCGGACCGTTGCAACAGCGGAGGAGTCGGCCGATGTACGGATACAATTCCTATCTGTTCGAAGAGACCCTCAGACAGTCCACCCGGTTGCAGTCCCATCGCGACGCCCGGCTGCTGGAGCTGGCGAGGCGGCGGTACAACCGCGCCGTCCTGTTCGGGATGCTGAGTCGGATCTGGTCGGCCCTGCTCGGACGGCCGCGCCGTCTGGCGGGGTTGTCAGCCGTCGCTGCCTGTGTCACTGGCCGCTACCGCGCCGGCGCTCAGACGATCGCAATCAACCGGATTGCCGGCAGTGAGGGCCGCTCCCTCGACTTCGATCTTGCCTTCCGCCCGCTCCACAATCATAGCCGCGAGCGGTGGCTCGGTATCGCGATGGCGTACCAGCAGGGCGCAGCCCTGCCGCCGGCGGACCTGGTGCAGGTTGGCGATGTCTACTTCGTCCGCGACGGACACCACCGCATCTCCGGCGCGCGAGCGCTGAGCCAGCGATACATCGAGGCTGTCGTGACCGTCTGGCAGAGTCGTTTGGTATAACAAGAAAGACCGCCTGGACTGGACCGAGAACCAGGCGGTCTTATCAACGCGGAAGGGGAGATTACGACACAACAATACACGCGACTCAACCTACTTCACCAATATCTCACCTTCGCATCCAAAGTATATTCAGGGGGGTGAAGTAATACTGTAAGCTGGCCTACCTTCATGAAATTAATGAAGAAAGAGCGAGGGGATGCTCCCTGGATCCTTCCCTACGGAGGCATGCGAGGCACATTTCGGCCGTGGCAAAATGAAGGCCGGCGCAGGTGCGCGGCCCGCCGCCGACGGGATGGTAGGCATATGCGGGTGCGGTGCTCCGAGTGTTCGGGCGCAAACCGCTCGGGGTCGAAGAGCCCCGGATTCTCCCAGAAATCTGGGTGCCGGTGGGTCAGGTATTGACTCGGGAAGATCAGCGATCCGGCCGGGATGTGATAGCCTCCGATCTCATCGTCCGCAATGGCCGCGCGCGGGAAGGTCCAGACCGGAGGATAGGGGCGCATGGCCTCTTCGATCACCATCCGGGTATAGGAAAGCGTCGCCAGCTCTTCCGCGGCCGACCGCCGGCCGCCGAGGACCGCCGCGAGTTCCGTGTGGAGTTTGCTCTCGACCTCAGGGTGCTGGGCCAGCAGGTACCAGGTCCAGGTGAGTGCGACGGCCGAGCTTTCGTGCCCCGCAAACAGAATCGTGATCACTTCGTCGCGGAGCTCCAGGTCGCTCATAGTGGCGCCGGTCTCCTCGTCACGCGCCACCAGGAGCCTGTCGAGCAGGTTCGGGCTCTCGCGGGGCGGCTCCCCCGGCGCGCCTCAATCACCTCGTAGACGACCGCGTCCAGGCGTCGGAGCGCATTCTTGAAGCGGCGGTTATCCGGTGTGGGCATCGCCAGGGGGATGTCGATAAACGAGGCCAGGTGCCGGTTGACAACGGTGGTTACGTCGATCGCCGCCTCGATGATGGTTTGGACCCGATCGCCCAGATCGCTGCTGAAGATCGTCTTCCCGATGATGATGAGGGCGAGACGTACCATCTCCCGATTGATAGCGAGGGCGGTCCCCTGCCGGGCGGCCGTCTCCCAGTCAGCGAGCATAGCCTCTATCGCCGCCAGCATCTCACCGGTATACTGAAGGACCGACCGGTACGTGAAGGGCGGTTGCATCAGGCGCCGCTGGCGCCGCCAGAAATCGCCCTCACTGGTGAGGAGGCCCAGACCGAGGAACGGCCGCACCTTGGCGTAGCTGGGTCCCTTGTTGTAGTTCTGGGCGTTCGTGATGAGGACATGGTGGATGTGGTCGGGGTGGGCGAGAATGTGGGCCACGAACGGGCCGAGGTTGAACCGGACGACATCGCCGTACGCGCGCCAGTTCTCGAGGGAGAAGGGGACCTGGCCCCGCCGTTGGAGGTCGAGGACGCTTCCGAGGAAGGGCGCGCCACGTGGGCCGGGGGCGCGGCGGCGTAGAGACGGAACGACCGACATCTCCGTGCTCGATGCTCTACGCATCTCACTGCCTCCTCATGGATGTCCACGCGGGCATATTGGTTGTTCGTCTGTTGCTCTCAGGATATTCGATTTGCTCTGGACCTCCATAATCTGCAGGAAAGCCCCTCATCCCAGGGGAGGCGGGTCGTGCGCGCGGCGCATCCATTGACCCGCCGCTGTTGCATCCACGGAGGCACCCCGCGTCAAGCCGGGAATCCTCGCGGGACCTTCGACACCAGGGAGGAGAGGATATGGACAGGGAAGAATTGCTCAAGCAGATGCACGCCGGGCGCGAGCGGCTCGAAGAGGCCCTCGGGCGCGTGGACGAGGGCCGGATGACCGTCCCGGCGCTTCCCCACGACTGGTCGGTCAAAGACCTCGTGGCGCACATCGGCTGGTGGGAGCAGCGCATCGCCAGGCTCTACACCCTGCTGAGTCGCGGGGAACTCCCCGGCGCCGCCGACGACCTGCCGGTTGACGCGTTGAACGCCAGGGTCTACGCCGAGAACCGGGATCGTCCGCTGGCGGAGGTCGTGCGCGACGAGCGCGACGCCTACCAGGCGCTGCTCTGGCTGGCCGAGAGCGGCCCCGACGACGATCTCTTCAACCCCGACCGCTTCGCCTGGACCGAGGGCGAGCCCTTCGTGCGGTGGATCATCGGCAACACCTACGGCCACTACGACGAGCACCTCCCCGACCTGCTGGTGTGGCTCAATACGTGATGCGTGGGACGTGATGCGTGAATGATTCCGTCACGCATCACGCTTCACGCATAGGGAACAGCATGACCCTCCACCTACCTCCACGGATTGAGACGAACATCGCCCACTTCACCGGGCGAACCTGGCTGCTGCCGAAGGTCGTGGCGTGGCTGGAGCAGTCCGATCAGCGGCTGTTGCTCCTCACCGGCCAGCCGGGGACGGGCAAGAGCATGCTGGTGGCCTGGCTGGCGGGGGCCGGGCCGCCCCCCGCCGATCCCGAGGCCAGGGCACGGCTCGACCACGTCCGGGCCCGGTTGAAAGCGGTGCACTTCTGTGTCGCCGCCAGCGGCAGCATCGCGCCCAAAGCCCTGGCCGAGAACCTGGCGCAGCAGTTGACCCGGACGGTCGCGGGGTTTGGCGAGGCCCTGACGGCGACCCTCTCCGCGCGGGTCTCGATCGTCGTCGAACAACGAATTGAGCGGGTGGAAGGTGGCCGCGTCACCGGTGTCCACATCAACCAACTCAACCTGGGTGGGTTGAGTGACGAGGAGAGCTTCGACCGCACCCTGCGCGACCCGCTCACGAAGGTGTACGCCGGCGGCTACGACCAACCGATGCTCCTGCTGATTGATGCGCTCGACGAAGCCGCGACCTACACCGGCCCGATCACCATCGTTCGGCTGCTGGCCAGGCTCACCGACCTTCCGCAGCCGGTTCGGATCGTCGTGACGACGCGCCCCGATCCGCGCGTGCGGAAGCACTATCGCGGCGTCCCGAGCATTGATCTGATCAAGGATGCGCCGCCGGATGTCGATGACGTCCGCCGCTACGCCGCCACGCGCTTGACCGGGCTGGACGACCAACGGCGCGAGCGATTCGCGAGCCGCATCGCCCAGGCGGCAGAGGGCAACTTCCTCTACGCCCACCTGGTGCTGAACGATCTGCTGCCGGACCTCCCGTCAGGCCCCGAGCTGGAGGCGATCGCCTTCCCGCAGGGGCTCAGCGGGCTGTGCCACGAGTTTTTGACGCGCGAGCTGGGCGCCGACGAGGATCGCTGGTACGGGCAGTTCAAACCGGTCTTGGGCCTGATGGCGGTCGCCCAGGGTGACGGGCTCACCAGGAACCAGCTTGAAGCGATCCTTGACCAGGAGGTCGAAGCGGTCCTGCGGAAGTGCAGCCAATATCTGGATGGGGCCTTGCCGGACGGGCCGTTCCGCCCCTTCCACCGCTCGTTCGCTGAGTTCTTGCTGGAGGATCAGGAGAACACCGACTATCACATCGATGCCACGCGGATGCACGGCCAGATTGCCGACTATTACTGGAAGACGTACTCCTCTGACTGGCACCGCTGTGATCGGTACGGACTGAACAGCCTGGCGACGCACCTCCTTGAGAGTGGGCAGACCGGGCGACTCCTGGCCCTGATCAGCGAGGAATGGATGCACAGTCGCTACCGGGGCAGTGCCTATACCTACACCGACTTCCTGGCCGATGTCGACCTTGCCTGGCGGGCGGCGCTGGCTGGCGGGCGGGTGGACCCGGTCGCGTTGGTGCGGCTGCACATGGCGCGGCAGGCGGTGAGCGAGCAGGTGAGTGTCTACACGGATACCGATCTGGAGACGCTCGTCTGGCTCGGCCGGGCCAACGAGGCCCTGGCCCATGCGCGACTGCGCCATGAGCTAGGCCGTAAACTCCTAGCCTTGTTCACAGTTTACAGTGCACTGAAGCAGAGAGACCAGCTTAATTCAAGCCTGCTCAACGAGGTGTACGATATCGCCTGCGGCCTTCAAGATGATTCACTGCGAGCGGCGGCGCTGAGTGACTTGGCGGGGGCGCTGGCGCAGGTGGGTCGCTTCAATGAGGCCAAGGCGGTCGCCTACAGCATTCAGGATGATTCGCTGCGAGCGGCGGCGCTGAGTGACCTGGCGGGGGCGCTGGCGCAGGTGGGTCGCTTCGAGGCGGCTGAAGTGGTCGCCCGCAGTATTCAGGGTGATGGGTGGCGGGCGAGAGCGCTGTGGGAGCTGGCAAGTGTCCTGGCGCGAGCGGGCGACAGTCGGGCGAGCGGTGTCTTTGAGGAGGCTGAAGTGCTCACCCGTAGCATTCAGGATGATTTGCCGCGAACGTGGGCGCTGAGTGACCTGGCGCTGGCGCAAGTAGGTCGCTTCAAGGAGGCTGAAGCGGTCGCCCGCAGTATTCAGGGTGATAGGCTGCGAGCGCGGGCGCTAAGCGAGCTGGCGGGGGCGCTGGCGCGAGCGGGTGATAGTCGGGCTGGCGATGTCTTCGAGGCGGCCGAAGCGGTCGCCCACAGCCTTCAGGATGATTCGCTGCGAGCGGAGGCACTGCACGCGCTGGCGGGGGCGCTGGCGCAGGGAGGTCGCTTCGAGGCGGCTGAAGCGGTCGCCCGCAGCATTCCGGATGAGCAGGGGCGAGCGGCGGCGCTGCGGGAGCTGGCGGGGGCGCTGGCGCAGGTAGATCGCTTCGAGGCGGCTGAAGTGGTCGCCCGCAGTATTCCGGATGAGCAGGGGCGAGCGGCGGCGCTGAGTGACCTGGCGGGGGCGCTGGCGCAGGGAGGTCGCTTTGAGGCGGCTGAAGCCGTTGCTCGCAGCATTCTGGATGATGGATCGCGCGTGGGGGCGTTGTGGGAGCTGGCAAGTGTCCTGGCGCGAGCGGGCGATAGTCGGGCTGGCCGCATCTTCGATGAGGTTGAAGCGGTCGCCCGCAGTATTCCGAATAATGAGGGGCGAGCGGAGGCACTGAGTGAGCTAGCGGGGGCGCTGATACAAGTCGGTCGCTTCGGGCAGGCCGAAGCGGTCGCCCGCAGCCTTCAGGATGATTCGCTGCGAGCGCGGGCGCTACGGGAGTTTGCGGAGGCACTGTTGCAGGCAAGTCGCTTCGGGCAGGCCGAAGCGGTCGCCCGCAGTATCCAGGCTGATTCGCTGCGAGCGGAGGCACTGCACACGCTAGCGGGGGCGCTGGCGCAGGCAGGTCGCTTCGAGGCGGCTGAAGCGGTCGCCTGCAGCATTCCGGATGAGCAGGGGCGAGCGGCGGCGCTGCGGGAGCTGGCGGGGGCGCTGGCGCGAGTCGGTGATGATCGGGCGAGCGGTGTCTTTGAGGCGGCTGAGGCCGTTGCCCGCAGCCTTCCTTATGATTGGGAACGAGCGGAGGCACTGCACACGCTAGCGGGGGCGCTGGCGCAGGCAGGTCGCTTCGAGGCGGCTGAAGCGGTCGCCCGCAGCCTTCAGGATGATTCGCTGCGAGCGCGGGCGCTACGGGAGCTGGCGGGGGCGCTGGCGCGAGTCGGTGATGATCGGGCGAGCGGTGTCTTTGAGGCGGCTGAGGCCGTTGCCCGCAGCCTTCCGGATGATCAGCAACGAGCGTGGGCGCTGCGGGAGTTGGCGAGGGCGCTGGCGCAGGGAGGTCGCTTCGGGCAGGCCGAAGCGGTCGCCCGCAGCATTCCGGATGAGCAGGGGCGAGCGGCAGCGCTGCGGGAGCTGGCGGGGGCGCTGGCGCGAGTCGGTGATGATCGGGCGAGCGGTGTCTTTGAGGCGGCGGAAGCCGTTGCCCGCAGCATTCAGAATGATTGGGGACGGGCAAGCGCGCTGCGGGAGCTGGCCGATGCTCTGGCCCAAGCCGGACGCTTTGATGAAGCGTTGCTCACTCTCAGTCCACGCAGCCTGGATGAGTCTTTGCAGGCCATGGCGAACTGGGCACCCTCTTTCGAGGAGATCGCGCCAGGCTCATCGCTCGCTGTTTTGCGCGAGGCAACGCGCGTTGCCGGATGGGTGCGGCCGGACTGGCGCAGGGTCTCGGAGCTGCTCTCGTCGGAGTGAAGTCTGTTGCCGCCTGCCGCGGGCGCTCATCATGTCAACACACTCATGGTGCTGCCTGGGGCCGATACTGGTGGCGAAATCGGCTCCGGGGAGGGCGAGTGGCTTGTAGTGCGCGCTTCAGCGCGCTGAAGCGCGCACTACAAACCGTCGCCCCACCACTCCTTACTAATTCGCCACCAGTTGCCCCTGGGCCTGCGGCCCGCGCCGGGAAATGAAAATTGGCGCCGCGCCACGGCGAACAGCGCGGCGGGCTATTTTCAGGAGAGGATCAGCCCTGTAGTGCTGGCTACGGGGCTACGCAATCACTCTGCGAACGAATTGAGCAATGACATTATACGCCCACCACACGAGCGGCGATCATCTCCGTGAACAGTTCCTGTTGCGCCCGGACGTCATCTTCCTCAACCACGGCTCCTTCGGCGCCTGCCCGCGCCCGGTCTTCGAGGTCTACCAGCGGTGGCAGCTCGAGCTCCAGCGCCAGCCGGTCGAGTTCCTCGGGCGGCGCTTCAACGAGCTGATGCGCGCCGCGCGCGAGCCGTTGGCGGCCTTCGTCGGCGCCGACCCCGACGACCTGGTCTACGTCCCCAACGCCACCACCGGGCTCAACGTCGTCGCCCGCTCGCTGCCGCTGCGGCCGGGCGACGAGGTGCTGAGCACCGACCACGAGTACGGCGCGCTGGACCGCACCTGGCGCTTCATCTGCCGGAGGCGGGGCGCCCATTACATCAACCACCCGCTGCCGGTGCCGCTCGAGTCGCAGGAGCAGGTGGTCGAGGCGCTCTGGTCGCGGGTGACGGCGCGCACGCGCGTCCTCTTCCTGAGCCACATCACCTCGCCCACGGCGCTCATCCTGCCGGTGGCCGAGCTGGTCCGGCGGGCGCGTGAGGCCGGCATCCTCACCGTCATCGACGGCGCCCACGCGCCGGGCCAGGTCCCGCTCGACCTGACGGCCCTGGGCGCCGATTTCTACGCGGGGAACCTGCACAAGTGGGTCTGCGCCCCGCCCGGCAGCGCCTTCCTCTACGCCCGTCGCGAGGTCCAGCCGCTGCTGGAACCGCTGGTGGTCAGTTGGGGCTGGCAGAGCGAGACGCCCGGCTCCTCGCGCTTCATCGACGAGCAGGAGTGGCAGGGCACCCGCGACATCGCCGCCTTCCTGGCCGTCCCGGCAGCGCTCGAGTTTCTGGCCACGCATGACTGGCCGCGGGTGCAGCGCGAGTGCCACGAGCTGGCCCGAACCGCGCGCCGCCAGATCAGCGCGCTGACCGGCCTCGAACCGCTCACTCCCGATTCGCCCGATTGGTACGCTCAGATGGTAGCCCTGCCGCTGCCGCCCTGCCACGGCGAGGTCTTGAAGCAGCGGCTCTACGACGAGTTCGCCGTCGAGGTGCCCATCCTCAGCTGGAACGGGCGCCAGCTCGTCCGCGTCTCGATTCAGGGCTACACCACGCCCGGCGATGTGGACGCGTTGGTGACCGGGCTGGCGGCGCTGCTCCCCGAAGGGCGTGGTGCGGGTCT
Source organism: Ardenticatenaceae bacterium (assembly GCA_027493995.1). Classification (GTDB taxonomy): domain Bacteria; phylum Chloroflexota; class Anaerolineae; order Ardenticatenales; family Ardenticatenaceae; genus DOUV01. The sequence continues at coordinate 6,292,705 of JAOSJS010000001.1, forward strand.
TGGGTGAGGACGCCAGAATAGAACGCCGATCCCCGTTGCCTCCTGGGGACGGGACGCCCTTGCGAGGTAGTGCTGCCGGGGAGCGTCCCACGGGGCGTGATGCGGGCGAAGTCTCGCAGATCGCCAGGCGCCTGGCTCGGCGTTGACCGGCGCGCATCTGCGCTGATCGGCGTTCCACGGTTGCGGCCAGATCACGCGCTCCGCCCCCACGTTTTCGGCTCGCTCGATTCATGTGCGGTTCAGACTCGCCTACCGTCGGTACAACCCCAGCCCTACCGCCGGGCGCCTCTCGTCCAGCGACGACGGTCGCCGGGTGACTTTTATCTCGGGGCCGCAATGACTTCTCACCGTTCATCGCTGCCCGTCCCAGATGTATCATGAAACCCCGGGAGTGCTTCCGCCCCCAGATCGTTGACAGGAGTTCCGCAAGCAACGGGTTGAGCGAGCAGCGGGCGCTCCGGCGCTGCATGCGGCTGATTAGCAGGCCGGCTGACGCGGGTGCGCGGCCCCTTCGGGTTGATGGCTGGTTACCGTTTCGGTTGCCAGATGGAGGTGTCCCATGTGGTTGGATCGGGTCGAAAGGTGGGTGCGCCGGGCGGGGGCCTTGGGGGTGCTCATCTTCATTGGGGCCATGGCGGTCGGGCTGTGGCGGGGATTTCGCCATCCCAAGGGGCGGACGACCGGCCCGGTGCCTGCGTTCGTGCGGGCCTTTTCGGGAGGATCTCTGGCCTTCTACCTCCCGGCGAGCGCTCTGGGCTTTGGCCTGATGTATCTACTTTGGCGCCCCCTCCGGCTGACCCTCTCCACGTCGGCGCGGGCTGGAGCGCTCATCCTCGGCGCGCTGCTCTACTTCCCTGGCCTGGCGCTGATGCTGTGGGGGCGGTTGGCCCTGGGAGAGATGTACAACGTCTCCACTTCGGTCGGCGTGCAACTCTACGCCGACCACCGGCTGGTCACCTGCGGTCCTTTTACTCTGATGCGCCATCCAATGTACGTAGGGGGCCAACTGGCCGAGCTGGGAGCTCTGTTGATCTACCGCACCTGGGCCACCCTCCTCATCGCCGCCCTGAATATTCCGGTCCTGTGGTTGCGTGCCCGGCGGGAGGAGCAGGCGCTGGCGGCGGAATTCGGCGAGCAGTGGGTGGCGTACTCGCAGCGGGTGCCGGCCTGGATCTCGCGCCTCAGCAGGTGAAGTCGCCCGGATAGCGCGGGCTGTGAGGTGTTCTCGCTTTTCCCGGAGTGCAATACGCGCTGGCCGGAGCATCGATGTGACGCGCGTTCCTGTGATGGTCTATACCCCCGTGAGCTTCTCCTCTGCGCCCGTGGTATCACTAACAGGACTTACGCAGTAGGTTGAATGGCGGACGGAGTATCGGCTTGGAGTGCGCGCTTCTGCGCGCAGAAGCGCGCACTCCAAGCCAAATGCCGCTTCTTTGAGCTGTTCTGCCTCGCACCGCGTACGTCCTGTCACTAACAGAGGATCGGCGCCATCGCCACGCTCGCCGCGTTTCGGCGACGGGGTGTAGCGACGGCTGTCGTGGCCATAGCTGTGCAAGTGGCGTTCGAGGCTGGGATCGAGGTCGCCTTCCTGGTCGCGGGCGATGAGCGTGCCGGGCGCGTCTATGAGCGCGTCGGCTTTCACCCTTCCGCCACGATGCTGGCGTATCGCGCCCAGGAGTCTCTCAGCAACCGGCCGCCAGGAGGTCCCTGAACGCGTGGACTGGCTCTGGTCGCTACTATCCGGCTCGCTTCCGGGTATCACCGGCGGTTTTGGCGCTCTCACCAGGATCCTCGCACGCCGATCTCGGCCTCGAGACGCGTCCCAGAGAGTCGTGGCTGGAGGTGGGGCGCACGACCAGGGTGCCCTGCAACGCAGCGTCGAATGGCCGTTTGCAGCCGGCCGGGGCCAGGTATCCCGAGCCGATTTCACTCGGGTGTACGCAGGAGTTGTGGGGGCGGGACCCCTCCCCAGCCCCTCCCCGAAGCGGGGAGGGAGTCAGACGCGGGCCCGCCAGCCGCGCGGCACTCCGTCTCCCCCTTCCCTCGCAGGGAAGGGGGCCGGGGGGTTAGGTTCTGCCGGCGACGCCAGCTGCCTGACAACTCGTGCGTACACCCATTTCGCTCAGCTCGGTTGACAGCTCCCTCAAACACGGTATAATCCTTTCAGTATCTTCTGAAATCAGATGGTTGGATGCCGGCGGGCGATGGTGGTCGGCTGGGGCTGACCATCCCTCACGAACATCGAGTCAACGTATGACAGCACCAGAGTGCCTCATCGACGCGCAGCAGCGCTTCATCCGTCACTGGGGCGAGATGGCGAACGCCTGGGGCATTCCACGCACCATGGGCGAAGTCCATGCGCTCTTGCTGGTCTCCGGCGAGTCGCTCACGACCGACGACATCATGGAGAGGCTCCAGATCAGCCGCGGCAACGCCAGCATGACGCTGCGCAGCCTGCAGGACTGGGGACTGATTCGCAACGTTCATCGTCTCGGCGAACGCAAGACCTATTACGAAGCCGAGAGCGACATGTGGGAAGTCTTCCGAATCGTTCTGCGCGAGCGCAAACGGCGCGAATTTGATCCCACCGTCCGGACCCTGAGCGCACTGGTCGCTCAGGTGCGCGAGGTCTGTGGCGACGAAGCCGAGACCAACGAGGATGTAGCCGTTTTTCTGTGGCGTGTTGGTGCCCTGCTCGATCTGATGTTGACGCTCGACGAAGCCTACGCCCGGTTCGCTCACGTGGGTTGGGAGGAAGCCGAACGACTCCTGGAAGTAGAAGTGGAGGGGTTATGAACGGGCGGGTGGTTTTGGTAACCGGAAAGGGTGGGGTTGGGAAGTCCTCGGTGGCGGCGGCGACGGCCCTGGCCTGTGCCGAGCGTGGCCTGGCGACGGCAGTAATCTCGATTGACAGTGCCCACAGCCTGGCCGAGATCTTCGATCAGTCCATCGGTGAACAGCTTACCCTGGTGGCGCCGCGCCTGGATGCCGTCGAAGTCAACCTGAACCGCGAGATTCGCGAGCGGTGGTCGGCCGTCACCGATTTTTTCCGCCTCCTCTCGGCCAACCATCCGGCTGTCAACAGCATCGTGGCCGAGGAGGTGGCCGTGCTGCCGGGGATGGAAGAGGTCTTCGGGCTGTTGCGTCTTCAGACGATTGCGGAGAGCGGGCGCTACGATGTGGTCGTGGTCGATGCTCCCCCGACCGGCGATGCTATGAAGTTCCTGCGCCTGCCCGATGTGCTCGACTGGTATCTGAAGAATTACCACCCGCTCGAGCGGGCGCTCCTCCGCGGGACCCGGCCGATCCTGCAGCGCTTCAACCTGCCGATGCCCAATGAGAGCACTGTCGAGGAGGTTGGGGCCTGGTTCCACGATGTGCAACGGCTGAGCACCTGGCTCACCGACGGCGACAGCGTGAGCGCGCGCCTGGTGATGACCCCCGACCGGGTTGGCCTGGCTGAAACGCGGCGCGCGTTTTCGACGATCAGTCTCTTCGGGGTGCGCATAGACGCGCTGATCGTCAACAAGGTTCTGCCGGCCGGCCGCACCGATCCCTTCCTGCACACATGGGGGGCTCAGCAAGAGGAGGTGCTGCACGAGATCGGGCGCGACTTTATGGACCTGCCGCGCTTCTACGGGGCTTTCCAGCCGCACGAGATCATCGGCCTCAACCGCCTGCGCTCATTTGCGGCTGAGCTGTTCGACGAGGCCGATCCGGCAGCGATGTTGATCGAGCGTCCGCTGATGGAATTGGTCGAGACCATCGATGAAGTTCGACTGCGTCTCTTCCTCCCGTTTCTCACTCGCGATCATTTCAAGCTCCACGTCGGCGTGGATACGATCTATCTTCAAGTGCAGACCCAGCGGCGCCAGGTCCCATTGCCCGCGACGCTGCTCAACCGTCGCTTTCTTGGCGCCACATACGTGGATAGGGCGCTGGTGCTGCGGTTCAGTCGCGAGCGCCAGGCACCACACGTCCAGTCCCTGCGCTCGTTGGAGTATACTGAGCAGTAGCTCGATCGGCGACGACACGCAAATGATTCAAGAACGCCTCAAGGAGGAGGTATGTCGGGCAAACAAAATCCATGGCACGTTGCGCTCGAGCAGTTTGATAACGCTGTTCGGTATCTCGACCTGAAAGCTGGGATCGTCGATTTTTTGCGCTACCCCAAGCGCGAACTGACGGTGAATTTCCCTGTAAAGATGGACGATGACTCCGTGCGCGTGTTCACCGGTTACCGTGTTCACCATAATACTGTGCGAGGTCCCACGAAGGGCGGTATCCGCTATCACCAAGACGTGACGCTGGATGAGGTCCGAGCGCTCGCGATGTGGATGACGTGGAAATGCTCTCTGGTCAATATTCCCTACGGAGGCGCCAAAGGTGGTGTGGTCGTCAATCCCTACGAACTCTCCCTGGCCGAGCTCGAAAACCTGACCCGCCGCTACACCAGCGAGATCACTCTCTTGATCGGCCCGGATTCTGATATTCCCGCGCCGGATGTCGGCACCAACCCGCAGGTCATGGCCTGGCTGATGGATACGTACTCCATGCACCAGGGCTACTCGGTCAATGCGGTGGTGACGGGCAAGCCCGTCAGTATTGGCGGCTCGCTCGGCCGCGGGGACGCGACGGGCGTGGGCGTCATGTTCTGTACCCGCAAGGCGATGCAGAAACTTGGCATGCCGATTCGGGGGGCGCCGGTGGTGGTCCAGGGCTTCGGTAACGTTGGTTCGGTCTCGGCTCGGGCGATGTATGAGCAGGGTGCGAAGATCATCGCGGTCAGCGATGTCAACGGCGGCATCTACGACCCCGACGGGCTCGATATTCCCCGGCTGGTGCGTCACGTTCGTGAGACGGGCACGGTGACCACCTGGTCAGGTGTCGGGCGGGTCACGAATACGGAGCTGCTCACCCTGCCATGCGACGTCCTGATCCCGGCGGCACTCGAAAATCAGATTACCGACGAGAACGCCGACAAAATCCATGCCAAATTGATTGCCGAGGGTGCCAACGGACCGACGACTCCTGAGGCCGACAAAATCCTGCGGGCACGTGGCATCACGGTCGTGCCGGACATTCTTTGCAACAGCGGCGGTGTGACCGTCAGCTACTTCGAGTGGGTCCAGGGGTTGCAAAGCTTCTTCTGGAGCGAGCACGAAATCTTCGAGCGGCTGGAGCGGATTATGACCGGGGCCTTCGAGGATACGTGGACTATGGCCGGGCGCAAGAACGTCGATCTCCGGATCGCTGCGAGCATTCTCGCCATCAGCCGTGTTGCCGAAGCCACGCTCCTGCGAGGCATTTATCCCTGATTCAGGCTTCGCGCTCGCCGTGCCAGGATGCTCCTCTGCAAGCAGAGGAGCTTTTTGTTTGCCGGTTCACCTGTCTCGTCGTGACCTGCCGAAGGCCAGGGACCGAGTGGAAAGGTCGTCACGGAATGTCACCTCTACCGAATGACAGGTGTCCCGTTGACATGTCCCCCGCAGCCGCTATAATCAGAATTGTTTTCAATCGAGAATAATTCTTGATAAGTTCAAGAAGGAAAGGTGACAATGAACCGAGACGATTTGATCGAGAAGCTCCAGGCGGCCGGACTGCGGGCGACGCCGCAGCGTCTGGCGGTCTGGCAGGCGCTGCAGGCCACGGGGGGGGAGCACCCAACGGCCGCCGAGTTGCACGCATACCTGCAGGCTGATCACCCCACGCTGGGGCTGGCAACGGTGTACAACGCGCTGGAGCTTTTCCACACCCTGGACCTGGTGCGGACCCTGGCCTTTAAGGAACGCGTGCGCTACGACCTCGATACGTCGAGTCACATCAACCTGGTGTGCGTTCGCTGCGGCCGCATTGACGACCTGGCACCGTCCGAGCAACTCCCGGTTGATCACTGGGGGGCCGCTGTGGCTGAAGCGAGCGGCTACCAGATCTCCCACGCGCGGCACGATTACTACGGTATCTGTTCAGTGTGCCAGGAGGAGACTGCGTGACGGATCGTGCTCTCGAACTTACTACTCTCCGTCAGCAGGAGCGACCAGCGCCGCTTCCCCCTGATGTTGAGGAAGAGGAAGACGTTTCTTCAAGTGGTCTTGGTCGCCTCGAAGCGGTGCTCACCGCTGTTTGCACGATCTGTCTCGTGACCGGCTGGGCGGGGGGCTTGTTTGGGATGCCAACCCCGCTGCAGACCGTCTTCTACATCGGGGCGTACCTCAGCGGGGGCTTCTTTGGGACCGTCAACGGGCTGAGGGCGCTCGGCCAGCGTGAGATCAATGTCGATTTCCTGATGGTCATCGCGGCGCTGGGCGCGGCCGTGATCGGCCACTGGGGAGAAGGCGCGACACTGCTCTTCCTCTTCTCGCTTTCGAACACGCTTCAGGCCTACGCGCTCGACCGCTCGCGCCGGGCGATTCGCGCGTTGATGGAACTCCGCCCGAGCGAGGCGCTCCTCCGCCTGGCTGATGGCACGGAGCGTCAAGTGCCAATCGAGGAACTGGCAATCGGCGATGTCATCATCGTCAAACCTGGCGAGCGCATCCCGATGGATGGACGCGTGCTGGCCGGTTCGAGTGCCGTGGATCAGGCGGCGATTACGGGCGAGTCGATGCCCGTGGACAAGAGCCCCGGCGAGGAGGTCTTCGCCGGCACCGTCAATGGACAGGGCGCTTTGGAGGTTGAGGTCAGCCGACTGGCGGCCGACACCACGTTGGCCAAGATTATCCAGATGGTCGAACGAGCGCAGATCCGCAAAGCGCCGACCCAGCGCTTCCTCGACGAGTTTGAGCCCAAGTATGCGACAGGCGTCGTCGGCGCGACGATTCTGACGATCTTGCTGCCCTATTTCGTGCTGCACCAGCCCTGGGAGATCGTCTTCTACCGTGCGATGACCCTCTTGGTTGTGGCCTCCCCCTGTGCGCTCGTCATTTCAACCCCAGCGTCGATTCTTTCGGCGATTGCCAATGCTGCCCGCAACGGTGTCCTCTTCAAGGGCGGCGCCTACCTCGAGCAGGCGGCGACCTTGTCGGCGATTGCCTTCGATAAAACCGGCACTCTCACATGCGGGCGTCCCGAGGTGACGGACGTCGTAGTCGCCGCGGAGGTGTTGGGCGACGCCTGGTTCAATGCAGCCTTCTTCGAGTCGCTCGTTCCACCCGGACCTTCCACGCCTGAACGCTCCTCGCGACAGGAGTTGCTGCGTCTCGCCGCCAGCGTCGAGCGCTACTCGGAGCATCCCCTGGGGGATGCCATTGTGGCTGCAGCCGAAGCCTGCGAGTTGGACCTGTGTGAGGTCAACGATCTCCAGGCGATTCCCGGCCAGGGAGTCATCGGCTGGGTGGAGGGGCACGAAGTGCGGATCGGCAACCCGCGCTTCTTCGAGCGCGCTCATCAAATCTGGCCCGAGCCACTCCGAGCGCGCGCCCGGGAGCTGGAGGCGGAGGGCAAAACTGTTGTCGGCGTCAGCCGCGACAACCACCCGCTGGGTTTCATCGCGCTGGCCGATGTGATTCGGGCCGAAGCTCCTGCCGCGCTCGCCGCACTGCGGTCGCTGGGGATCTCGCGCATCGTGATGATCACGGGTGATTCGCAGCGTGTCGCTGAGGCAGTGGCGTGCCAGTTGGAGATCGATGAGTTCTACAGCGAACTGCTACCCGGCCAGAAGGTCGAGGTGGTGGAGCGGTTGAGCCACCAGTGCCCGGTTGCGATGGTGGGCGATGGGGTCAACGACGCACCAGCGATGGCGGTCAGCAGCCTGGGTGTGGCGATGGGCGCCGCCGGCACGGACGTGGCGCTGGAGACTGCTGACGTCGTTCTGATGAGCGATGATCTCACCAAGCTGGCCTACCTGATCGGTCTGAGTCGACGGTCGCGGCGAGTCGTCTGGCAGAACATTGCCTTCAGCCTGGCGGTGATTGTCACCCTGATCATCTCCGTACTGGCCGTGGGTCTCCCCATGCCGCTGGGGGTCGTGGGCCATGAAGGCAGCACGCTGACTGTCGTCGCGAACGGACTGCGCCTGCTCCGGACTCCGCGCGGGTTCATCGTTGGCCCCCTGGGTTAGCTTCCGCCAGATGGCGCATCTCTCTTTCTGTAAAAGTGGCGCGTACGCGCCACTTTTACAGAAAGATGAAGATCTTGTTGGCGAATTGGTACAGGTCGCGGGCGCCGGTTGGTAGTGCGCGCTTTAGCGCGCTAAAGCGCGCACTACGAGCCCCTCGTCCGCCCTGGAAGCGATTTCGCCAACAGGATCAGATGAACACATTATCTTACGCCAGACGTCGGGCTATCAGCCACCAGCTAATGCTCTCGGCTGGCACCTGACTGCCGGTGGCCCTGTTGGTGGAGATGGGGTGCAACCGTGAGGCGAGGTCGATCGTTCTGGCGAAAAGGTGGGGTCACCTGATGTTGCCCCTCGAATTGGTGATGCTATAATTCAGGTGTCCTTTCGTTCCTTGATCAGTCTTCCCTCTTCGCCGGTGGGTCCCTACTCGAAGTCAACCGCGCAAGGCCAGCGCGAGTTTATCGGCTGTTGGCATGCTGTATGCTTGGCGTGGCCTATTCTCATGCTGGGGTCATCCAGGGAACCACGGAGGAGTCGTGCTGTCATGATGTTCGTCCGGCGTTCCGCCGTTGCCACTGCTATCGTTACCTATGTTCTGCTCGTGCTCGGCGGCATCGTGCCCATAACTGCTGCTGGAATCGGCTGCCGCAGTTGGCCTCTCTGCCAGGGGCGCCTCATTTTCGCCTCGAATCTTCCACCGGTCATCCAGTACTCAGGCCAGGCAGCCGCCCTCACCGCCACCGTGCTTCTCGCAGTGACGGCCGTCGCCGTCTGGCGCTCGAAAGTACGGGATCGGTTGGTGTGGGTGCCGGCTGTGGGTTTGTTCCTCCTGTTCGCCCTTCAGATTCTGCTTGGCACTGCGACGGCCCTCGCCGAGTGGCCAATGGTGATCCTGGTTGCACACCCGGCGACGGCGCTGGCGCTTCTTGGGACCGTGCTCGTTTTGGCAACGGCGGCGTTCAACCCGGCACCGGAGGTCTGGCCGCGGTTGGGCGCCCGCGCTCAGCGCCAGGCCCGTCGCTACCGGACCCTGGTCACCGGCACGACGCTTGCCTCGTTTGTGCTCTTGATGACAGGAGGGGCCGGCGCCAGGGCTGGAACGCTGGGAGGCGCGATCCATCAGGCCACGACTGGGGCCGTTGGTTTTCTTCTGGTGCTCACGTTGTGGCAGACCTCCCGCGAGCGCCGAAGCCAGCCGGCTCTGGTACGGGCGGCGGCGATCAGTGGGCTTCTGTTTTTCGTGCAGGTGGTCGTTGGCGCGGGCTTCCTGGTGGGGCTTTCGACAGCTCAGGTGGCGGAATGGCACCGGGCTATGGCGTCACTGGTGTGGGCGAGTCTTGTGGTCTTCACCGTGATGGTGCTGCGCACGCCGGCGCCCGAGGCAGCCGCGGCCGCCGGCAGTCGCCGCGCGCCGTCACAGGCCACAGAGACGACGTCAGCGCTGGTCGCGGCGGTTCGAGACTACGTGGCTCTCACCAAGCCGCGAGTCATCTCCCTGCTCCTGGTGACCACGCTGGGGGCGATGCTGATGGCGGCTCGTGGGCTACCGGCCTGGTCACTAATCTTCTGGACGATGGTCGGTGGCTATCTGGCGGCTGGCGGTGCGAATGCTGTCAACATGTTCTTTGACCGCGACATTGACGTCATCATGACCCGCACGCGCAAGCGGCCGGTGCCCAGCCAGCGCCTGTCGCCGCACCAGGCGCTCATCTTTGGGCTCCTGCTCGGCGTGCTTTCATTCGTCATTTTCGCCACGTTTGTCAACGTCCTCAGCGGTTTGTTGGCACTCGCCGGGCTGCTCTACTACGTCCTGATTTACACCCTCGGGCTGAAGCGCTCGTCGCCTCAGAATATCGTCATCGGTGGCGCGGCCGGCGCATTCCCGCCGCTCGTGGGTTGGGCCGCGGTGACCAACCGGGTCGACCTGCTAGCGGTCTGGCTCTTTCTCATCATTTTTTACTGGACACCGCCGCACTTCTGGGCGCTTGCACTGATGCGGCGCACAGACTATGCCAACGCCGGCGTGCCGATGCTGCCGGTTGTCTACGGGGAGGCGGAGACTCAGCGCCAGGTCCTGCTCTACTCCGCTCTCATGGTTGTTCTGACCCTGGTGCTGGTGCCCTTCGGGATGATGGGTATCTTGTACCTGGTGTCGGCGCTGAGTCTCGGGGCGATCTGGATGGCCTACGCGGTGCGAATCTGGCGCGGGGGGAGCGCCGAAGCGACGTGGGGGCTCTACAAGTACTCGCTGCTCTATCTGGCGCTGCTCTTCGCGGCGATGGCCGCCGACCGCATCATCATCGCGGGCTGAGAGCGCTGACCAAACAGGCTGGCAAAGCGCCCCGGCGGAGTCATTCCGCGGGGCGCTCGCCCTTGGGCGGGCGCGGCGGTGTGCACTGCACGCGATGGAAATGGGATCGGTCCGCCCGGTGGAGACGCGGTCGCCGTTCGCGGGGCGGTGGGGCGACCTCGGCTCCCAACCGGGACGAGATTGTCAACGCGGCACAGGCGGGCGCAGTGGCGGCGCCGGCGGCAATCGCGGAATATTACGGCCGGGAAGTCCGCCGCGAGCCAGGTCTCGATGAACAAGGCGGGGCGCGCCACTCGAGCGGCGCGCCCCGGTGCGTGCTGATTGGTCAGCGAATCAACGGAGCAGAGACTGGCCGTTGAAGATGCGCAGCAGGTCGAAGTAGCTGATGAAGACCATCAGGGTTAGCAGGATCATCATCCCAACCAGGTGAATGAGGCCCTCTTTCTGAGGATCGATCCGGCGGCCGCCGCGCAGCCCTTCGATGACCACAAAGAGCAGGCGCCCGCCGTCGAGGGCCGGGAACGGAAGGAGGTTCAAAATCGCCAGGTTGATGCTCAGGATAGCGGCGAAGGACATCACGTTGATGATCTGCCCGGTGCGAGCCAGTTCACCGGCGACCTGCGCGATGCCGAGCGGGCCCGCCACCGGTGGGGCCCCCGATCCATGGAAGAGCCGCCCGAACAGCTCGCTAAAGCTGGCGATGATTTGGAAGAAGACGACAACGGTCCGTTCGACTCCAAATTTGAGCGCCGCGAACGGACCGTAACGAACAGTGGTCAACTGATTGGTGATCTCGACGCCGATTGGCCCCTGATTTTCCGGTGGCTTCGAGCGCGGGGTCAGTTTGACATCAAGTTCCTGGCCGCCGCGTTGGACCGTCACAGTCACGGGCCGATCCAGATATTTGACGACAACACTCTGCAATCGTTCGATGCTCGATACGCGTTGATTGGCGACGTAGACGATGAGATCCCCTGACTGCAAGCCTGCCGACGCCGCGGGCGAGCCGGGCGAGACGTTGGTGATCTCGACGTATCCGGTCGGATCGCCAGTCGGGACACCGATCAAGCCGATCGCCGCGAAGAGGACGACGGCCAGGAGCATATTCATGCCTGCGCCCGCCACCAGGACGGCCGCTCGGGCCCACCGGCTCTTGCTCGCAAAGCTGCCCGGGTGAGTCGGGTCTTCCTCGCCCAACATTCGTACGAAGCCACCCACCGGTAACAGATTAATCGTGTAGTCCGTCCCACCCCGGCGCATGAAGGTAAAGAGGCGCGGCGGGTAGCCGAACCCGAACTCCTCAACCTTGATCCCCGACCACTTCGCGACAATGAAGTGCCCAAACTCGTGAACGAAGACCAGTAATCCGAGGACAACGATGAATGCAACGATTGAAACTATCATAAACTCCCATCCTACATCCCGGCCCACGGCCAATAGTCAATTATAGTCTCCGCGGAGGCACAGACCAAACAGTCGCAGCGCTCAGGCATGGATGGCCGTTCCTGCACTCGGGGCACGGTTGAGCAAGAGTTGTTCCACCAGGCCGGGTCGCATCCCGCTGGCAACCCGAATCGTCAGCCCCGGCACGGCCCGGGCCAGGGCGAGCATCTCAGCCACCTTGCCGCGCATGCCACCGGTGACGTCTGCGCCGTGCGAGCCGCCCAACACGGCCTGGACTTTCTCCCAGTTGCCGGGTGTGATCTCAGGGATCACGGGGGGCAACCCACGCTGCATGCGAGGATCGGCCGCGTAGACGCCCTCGACCTGGCCCAGCAGAATGAGCCGGTTGGGATTCAGGTGAGTTGCGAGGTAGTGGAAGACTGCCTCAGTCGAGAGGATGCTCCCGTTGGTGCGATCGGCGCAGACCGTGACATCGCCGTAGGTGAGCGGGACAGCGCCCCAGGCGAGCAGCCGCTCGTAGGGTGCCAGAGCCAGATCGACGATCGTTCCGTTTTCGACAATGGCAGAGGCCGACGGGGGCAGGGAGATGGCGGGAATCCTGGCATCGAGCAGGCAGGCACGCACGATCGCATTGAGGGCGGCAGCGGCGGCACTGATGGCTGCAAAGCCGCCCGGTGAACTGTGGCCTCGGGCGGGGTCGAAGCCGTGCTCCTGAGCCGCAACGTGGCCGAAGGAGCCACTGCCATGGCCGATCACGAGCTGTAATTCCGGCCAGGCTGCCCGCGCGGCCGCGATCTCGGTGGCCAGCCGCGTCAGCACCTCGCGCCGGATGGCAAAGCGCCTGTTCTTCTCCGTTATCAAGGATCCACCGAGTTTGAGGAACACGAGCTCGGTCATAGGTCAATCACACTTTGACAGGGTAAGATGGGGCAATATAATCTTCTTCAGGAGATTAGAGTACTCATGAACGGGCTTCGATGGCAAATTGTGATCGTGGGGGCGCTGCTTCTCCTGGCGGTGGGTGTTCTTGTGAGCCCCGTGACTGCACAGGGCCCCGGCGGCGTGACTCGTGACCAGGTCAACGAGGTCGCCCGTGAGCTCTACTGCCCGCTTTGCACCGGCTTGAGCGTCGATGTTTGCGAGATTCAGGTCTGCCAGCAGATGCGCGACGTGATCGCGGAAAAATTGGCGGCGGGCGAGAGCAAAGAGCAAATCAAGGCCTATTTTGTCGAGCAATATGGCCAGAAGGTCCTCGCCCAGCCAGAGAAACGGGGTGTTGACCTCATCGCCTGGATTCTGCCCGGTATTGTCGTGTTGGGTGGGCTCGGCGGTGCCGCACTTTGGCTGCGCCGCCGCGCTCAGAATGTGCCGCCCGCGCCAGCGGCGGCGCTCAGTCCCGAGTCGCGCGAGCGGCTCGAGCGAGAACTCAAGCGGTTGGATTCATGACAACAGTCGTCAGCGATCAACGTATCGAGCGAGGCACGCATCGCCGCCCCTGGTGGATGGTTGTCCTCATCATCGTGGTTCTCGTACTCCTGGGGCTTCTCGCCTACGGCTTGCGCCTCAAAGGCTTGAGCCAGGTTGATCGGGGCCCGGCACCGGCGTTTGTCCTCAAGACCTTCGATGGCCGTGAGATCAGCATGACGGAGCTTCAGGGCAAACCGGTCGTAGTCAACGTCTGGGCATCGTGGTGCCTGGAGTGCTACGACGAGGCGCCGATTCTCGAGCAGGCCTCGCGCGACCACGCCGATGACATCGTCTTTCTTGGGATTGCCTACGTCGACACCGAGCCGGAATCGTTGGCCTACCTGAAGCGCTTCGACATTACTTATCCCAATGGCCCTGATTTGGGCAGCCGCATCTCCACAGCCTACCGTGTACAGGGCGTGCCCGAGACCTTCTTCATCGGTCCAGACGGCAACGTCAAGACGGTCAAAATTGGCCCGATTGCCAACCGCGCGGAGTTGGATTCGTACCTGGCGCTCATCAAATAGTAGCGCCTCCGGTAGGATCTCTCTGATCAGGTCGCAGCCAGCGCAGCGGCCTGATTTTGTTGTGGGCGAGATCAGTTGGCCGTCCGGCGACGTGCCGCGCGCCGGGTATGCAATTCGCGCGAACCGGGCTCAGGATAGCGATACATAGCGGTGTAGCCATCGAGGTGCTCGGGCGCTTCCATCCAGGGGGCACCATCGAACTCCAGCCAGGCGTGGCCGATGAGACTCCCGCTTCCGGTATCTTCAGGGCGGGCCCCGAAGACGATCTCGACCGGGAGCCCGGCCCGGCGCAGGAGCACGTAGCGCACGAGCGAGCGGCGCAGGCAGAAGCCCAGGGGCACGACTCGGAAGAGTTGTACGGTGGCATCGATGAGCCGGGTGCGTCGTTCCAACTCGGGGAGGGGCAGGCATGGAGCCGCCGGGGGCGTGATGGCCCGCATCACCAGGGGCAGGGGCCGGGCGAGCCAGGCTGAGGTCTGGCGCTGGAGGCGGATCGCCTCGAGTGCCAGCAAAACGTCAGACGGGTGCTGTACCTGGCGGACGAGGGCCCGTAGACGCTGGGCGGCCCGCCGGCTGCGGCGGAGAGCACCCAGCACCCGGTACCTCACACGACCTCCAAGAATCGTTCCTGCACCAGGCTGCCGGCCAACTCGGCCAATTCGGCCTCGAGGGCCTCGATGTGGTCGGCCCGCGCCGGCGCGAGGGCTGCCACGATCGCCTCGAACGTACGCTCGCCGTCCACGAGCTGCCAGAACTGAGTGCCGAGCGAATCCAGGGTGTAATATACCCGGCTCGCGGGGTTGATCAGGACGGCGGTCGGAGCTGCCGCTGCCTCACCGGAGGTGAGTTCGAAGGTTACGCCGGGCGCGCGTCGCAAGCGCGCAGTCAAGTCGAGCATTGTTGTGTCTCAGAGGAATCAGACGAACCGTTAACACTCTAGCAGAGTCGGCATTCGCCGGCAACTATCTGACCGGTGAAGATCGTTCAGGATTCCAGTGGCACGGCTGGTCTTGGCACCGAGGCATAGAGAGCAGGGCGTTCCTGGGAAAGCGCTCCGTGATTCTCGAATGCAATTCGGGTTTGGTGCGACCGGGGTGGGTATTGAATGGCCCTGCAGTGGAACTGCATTTCATAGTACTCTGCCTGATAATTTCCTGCTTGCTCCCCACTGACGCAGGCCCGGATTCGTTCTGACCGGTGCGGTGCCGGATGCCAGATTCCCTCATGCGGCCTTCTCATCTCGAGTCCGCAGCAAGGGTCGCTTCAAGCCATGCGCGGGCCAGGATGGCGATGACTCCGGCGCGCTTGCCGAGCAACGCGCCGACGTGGCTCACCCCGGCGAAGCACATCAGATCGGCCCGCAACCGCTCCGCCAACGCCAGGCCGACCCGCGGTGGAATGTCCTCGTCGGCCGCTCCGATGATCACCAGGGTCGGCACCGGCGGAGGCGCGGCTGCGAGACCGGCATGCAACGCGCGCATCACGGCGCCAGACTCGTCGCGCCACTGGGCGGTGGCCCAGCGAAGCGTCTCTTCGTCCGCTTCGGGCATGCTGGCGCGCGTCCCGTCCAACGTGCTTGTAGTGGACCATGGGATGACGGCTGGGAAATCGCCCCGCCGCACGGGCCAGCCAGGCGTCCCCGACGGGGGGACGCTGTTGACCAGCACCAGAGCCGCCGGGCGCACGCGCTCGGCCACCGTTAGAGCGAGCGCTCCTCCCATGCTGGCGCCGGCCAAGACCGGGGGCGTTGAGGGTCGCGCAGGGAGCAGTGCCACTATTTGTTCGACATAATCCTCAATCGTCGTCGCGGCGAGCCCGGCGAGAGCCGGGTGGAGATCCGGCGCCAGCGTCTGCCAGGCGTGCGCGTCGAACTCGGCCCGCCAGGTGCGCCACTCCCACCTGCCGCCACCGGCCCCGTGGATGAAAACGATTGGAGGATATTCGTGCATAGGAGCGCCTTCGATCAGCAAGGGACGAGCGCCCGGCACGCGGTACGACGGCCAGGCGGGACTTTACTGCGCACCGTCCAGGATGAGCACATAAGTCTGGTCGCGGTCGGGGACGGCGGCGATAATGCCGCGGTGACCATCCTTGAGGAAGCGTTGGATTCGGTCGTCGCCGCCGCCAAACGTGATCTGGTCGATGAAGGTCCAACCCAACCTCCGCATCTCGTCCTGATAGTAGCCCAGGACGCGGTCCGCGCTGTCCTTCGTGCTAAAAGCGCCGGATTGGACGTCGCGCAGACCGGCGCCGTGAGATTGTTCGATCCCGCGGAGAACGAGCGGCGGTTCGTCCAGAGGGTGGGCTCCCGGGTAGATAGGAACCCCGCCAACGGTTGGTCCAGCGGGCGTAGGGGCTGGCTGTTGGCTGCAGGCAGCCAGCAGGCCAAGGAGGATAAGAAGTGCCAGGCTGGGACGGATCACAGAATCGCCTTTCTAGATCCATGACCTTTGAATGTGGAGTGGGGTGTGCCGACCAAGAAGACGGATGACGGACCACGCCGGTCGCCACAGGTGCCAGGGGGTAAAGCGAGCAAGTGACTTGCGCCTCGTGACGGCGCTCGATGCGGTTTGGTCGGTACCCGGAAGGAAGGCTCGAATCAGGTTCTTTGGCCAGTACTCCCTCTAGAACAGCGGCCAAGGAGTCGCCGCGGACGCGTGGTCGGAGACTTCCGAAGTCTTCCGAGACTTCGGAAGTCTGACGCCTTGACCGGCGCTCTAGGTACGGTCGAGGAAGCGCAGAATTTCACTCTCGAAACAGTGCCGTCGCCAGGTCTCACTTCCGGGCGTGTGGGTCGTGTGAGGCATGATCCAGAGATCGGCATCGGGAATCGTGCGGTACATCTCAACCAGTTGGTTCAGTGGCACGAGCGGGTCACGGTCGCCAGCGATGATCAGCGTGGGGGTCCGGATGGTGGCCAGATCACCCAAATCGTGGGCGTGCTCCGTGGTGGCCGGGTCGAAGGCTTCGACCACGCGGCGTGTGACCTCGTGCCAGGCTTCCGGACCGCCTTGGGGAGCGTGTTGCTCGCTCATCCAGCGTTCCAGCCCCCAGAGCTTCCAGGTATTGGGCTCGGCCATACGCTCCACCTCGGCGTGGCCGGCGCGATCGCTGCGGTAGCCAACCCGGAACAGGATGAGTTTCTCGACCCGGCCGGGGGCTGTGAGCGCGGCCCAAAGTGCCACAGCGCCCCCCATGCTCGACCCCAGCCAGTGGGCACGGTCGACCCCCAACGTGTCGAGGAGTGTCAGGACATCCTCGGCGGTGCCAGAGACCGTCAGGCGTTCGCCGGGGGCCAGGCGGCTTCGGCCGTGGCCGGGGAGGTCGGGCACGATCAAACGGTAGCGGGCGCTGAAGGTCTCGACGTAAGGCGTCCACTCGCCGGCTGCCATCCCACCACTGTGAAGTAACACCAGGGGGGCTCCCTCTCCGAAGGTGTCGTAGGCCAGCGTGCTCAACGTTCCTTCCTCCACTCGTGCTTTCGGTACGAGCGATGCTTCAGTTGCGGCCGGCTGTGGCGCCGGAGGCCAGGCGCTCGGTTGTAACCAACTGAGCAAGCCGCTTGCCAGAGACTGCCTCACGTGCGCCCTACGGCATTTCTCGATTTAAGGCCTCCCATTCACGGCGCAGAAGGCCAAACAAGTGCAGATCATACCGCTGGCCGTCGCGCTGCATGAATTCCCGATACACCCCCTCGCGTTGGAAGCCCGCCGTTTTATAGAGTGCGATGGCGCGTTCGTTGTAACCGAACACGGTCAACTGGACTCGGTAGAGGTTGAGTTCGCGAAAGGCGAAGCCGAGGGCCAGTTCCAGCGCCTCGTGCCCGTACCCTTTGCCCCAGTTGGCCTCATCGTTGTCACAACAGCGAACCCTGGTTGCGTCTCCAGGGCGCGGTTGCAGACGATGGAGTTTCCGCCGGATGAAGTCAAGTATACGCAACCCGCGGTGGAGAGCCAGCGCGGGCTGCGGGGGACTAAAGGGGCAGGTGCGACGCAGCCGGCTGCCTCAGAGCGCGCGATAGGGAAGGCCGGGCCGCCTAGAAGCATGAAGGCAGGCGCGCTCATGACCAGACTTGACCGGTGCTGGCTCTCACTTCGCCAGGTTTTCACTGCAACGACTTCTTTCCGACGGGATGAACCGCCATTGAGACGGCCTCGGATCAACGCCGGGTGGCTCGATAGAACTGTACGTGCGAGACGGTGATCTGGATTACAGGGTGGTTGGGGACAGCGGTTCACAGCGGGTGGTGGGGGGCAACGAGGGACTCACTACCGCAGCAGGAAGCACGGGGCCTTCCAGGCAGAGGAGCGTGCCGTCGTCGTGCTCGCACATCCCGCAGAGACCGATGGCGCAGCCCATGCGAGCCTCCCAGGAGAGTTGGGCTGGGACGGCACCCTGACGGGCCAGGTGTTCGAGGGCATGGAGGAGCCCGTGGGGACCGCAGCCGTAGAGAGCATCGGCCGCGCCGCTGGCAAGCAACCGCGCTGTAGGAGCGCTGGCGAGGCTCTGTTCGCCCGCACTGCCATCGTCGGTGGTGACGATGACGGGGAGGCCGAGCTGCTTGAGGCGGGCCACGCCGACCAGATCGGCGGCAGTCCGGGCGCCGACGATGGCAGTGGGGTGCTGCCCGGCGGCGAGCAGGTGCTCGGCCAGGAACGCCAGGGGGGCGACGCCGTAGCCGCCGCCGACGAGCAGCGGCTGACGGGCGTTGGGCTCGAGCGTGAAGCCGCGGCCGAACGGCCCTCGCAGCCAGAGGGTGTCGCCGGGGCGCAGCGCGTGCAGCGCCCGTGAGAAGGGGCCGACCGCGGCCACCGTCAGGGCTACGGGCTCGGCGGCCGCAAGGGAAAAGGGACGCTCATCGAGCCGCGGGAGCCAGGCCATAACGAACTGCCCCGGTTGTGCGTCGAGGCGCCGATCGAGCACAAGCGTGCGCGTCCGGTAGTTCTCGTCGCTCACATGCACGACGCGGGCGGGAGTGGGTTGTTGCAGCAAAGGAGTCGTCATATTCTCGCCGGTTGCCGGTTAGGAGGGCTGCAGGCCCTTTCGGGCGTGGTGGACCAGGCCGCGGATCTCGCCAAGTGTGGTGCCGTGGTCGTTGAGCCAGGCGGCGATCTCGGCGTTGATTTGGGCGAAGGCATCCACGCCGCGGTACCAGACGGCGCTGCCGACGCCCACCGCCGTCGCGCCGGCCATGAGCATCTCGATGGCATCGGCGCCCGCGGTGACACCGCCCGTGCCGATGATCGGGACGCCGGGGACGGCGGCAGCGATCTCGTAGACCGCCCGAATCGCGATTGGTTTGAGGGCCGGACCGCTCACACCGCCGCTGCGGTTGGTGAGCACCGGCGCCCCGCTCTCGATGTCAATGATCATGCCCGGCATCGTGTTGATGGCGGTAATGCCATCGGCGCCCGCGGCGACGACGGCCTCGGCGATCGCCCCAATGTTGGGTACGTTGGGTGCGAGCTTGACGAACAGCGGCACGCCCGCGGCCCGGCAGACCGGCGCCACGGCTGCGGTGACGCTGGCGGCAGCCGGACAGCTCGTGGCAAAGGGCTCGCCGAGATCGTCGTGGACGTTGGGGCAGGAGAGGTTGAGCTCGAGCAGGTCGGGCGCGGCCTCGAGAATGGTCGCGGCCACGCCGGCGAACTCGTCGGGGGTGCCGGCGAAGATCGACGCGAAGAGGGGGACGCCCATGGGGGCGAGGGCCGCCTTCGCCGCGCACAGCACCTCGACCTCGGCAGCCGCGCCAGGGCCGGGGAGCCCGACGGCGTTGATGATGCCGCCGCCCCAGTCGAAGCAGATCGGGTTGCGATGGCCCACCCGCGGCAGTGGCCCAACGGACTTGGCGGTGACGGCACCCGCACCTCCCTCGGCGGCGCGCCGCAGCAGGGTCGCCGAGGTGCCGATGATGCCCGAGGCGAGCACGAGCGGGTTGGGAAGGGTGGCGGTGCCTAATCTTGTCCGTAGTTGTTCAGTCATCCACGTTGCGCTTTTGGAGGTCCACACGTGACGCGGGATGCGTGATCCGTGACCTCACGCGTCACGTTCTTCTTCACCAAAGGCCAGGCGCTCTGCCTGGGCGGTCACAGTCGCGTAGACCGGGCCCAACGTTGTCTGCAACGTCGCCGGCGCGAACGAGGGCTGGCCCAGCCGTTGGAGCAGGCTCAGCGGCACCTGGGGGGCACGCGGTTGAACCTGGAAGTCATCCAGGGGGGCGGCCAGGCGCCAGAACTCTGTGGGATCCACCGGCAGGGCAGTGGGCGGTACGTCCGCGGCCGGTAGCGCGGTGAAGTCAGGCCCTTGCTCTTCTTCGGCTCCGGCTCGGCGCGCTCGCAGCCCCTCCAGGATCTGCTCCTGGGTGCGGCCGCGGAGGCGGAAGAGCATGAACGGATCGTCGTCGAAGGCTTCGCCCAACAGGAAGTAGACCGCGGCGACATGTTTGCAGGGGTTCGCCCAGTCGGGACACGAGCAGTTCGTTTCCAACTCCCTGGACGAGGTCGGGAAGAGGCTGACTCTGGCTGCGGAGAAGGCCTCTTCGATATCAGTGGGCATCTCCCCGGCCAGGAGTTGGGCCGTGAAGATGGCCTGACCGGCCAGCACCTCCAGCACTCGCTCCCACTCCTTGTCCTTGAGCGGGGCCACACGAATGCTCACCTTATAGGGTGTGGGGCGGCTCCCCTGGACGCGGGCCGTGATCTCGTTGCCCTTCTCTTTGATGTCCATCACCTGGCCGCGCCGGGCGTAGGAGCGCCCCCGGCTCAGGCGGCCGGAGTCCATGATGCGGCTCAGGGCCTGGGTCCAGCGCTGCGCCCACCAACTCTTGCCGATCGCGCCGGACTTGCTGCGCGCCTTGATGCCGCCCTCGACCGGGATGGGCGTGGTTCGTTCGTAATATTCCCACCAGGGCATAACGCATCCCTTTCGCAGTGGCAGATTGCCCGGGCTGGCGATCAGCCCTGCCTTGACGCCAGCGATGGAGGTGAATGGAACCATCGCAGGCCGCAGACGCGAAGAAGCGCCTTCCATCTATGCTTCAGGAGCGAGACCTCATGACGGTGGTCTCGCGTCACTCTCCCACCGCCTCCGGCCGCAGCGTCAGGACCTCGCGCAGGTCGTCGGTCGAGAGCTCGGTCAGCCAGCTCTCGTCGGCGGTCACGATGCTCTCAGCCAGGGCCTTCTTGCTCTCGATGAGCTGGTCGATGTTCTCTTCGAGCGTCCCGACGCAGAGGAACTTGTGAACCTGCACGTTGCGCGTCTGGCCGATACGGAAGGCGCGGTCGGTGGCCTGGTTCTCTACGGCCGGATTCCACCAGCGGTCGAAGTGGAAGACGTGGTTAGCCGCGGTCAGGTTGAGCCCCACGCCGCCAGCCTTCAAGGAGAGGATGAAGCAGGGGGGCGCACCGTCGCTGCTCTGGAACCGTTGGATCATGCGCTCGCGCTGCTTTTGGGGTGTGCCGCCATGCAGGAAGAGGACCTCGCGGCCGAAGGTCTCCTGCAAGTAGCTCTTGAGCATCTCACCCATCGTAGCGAACTGGGTGAAGACCAGCGCCCGCTCGTCGATGGTCAACACTTCCTCGAGCATCTCGGTCAGCCGCGCCAGCTTGCCGCTACGACCGGCCAACGGAGAGCGGTCACCCACAAATTGGACTGGGTGGTTGCAGATCTGCTTGAGCTTGAGGAGCGTGCTCAGCACCAGCCCCCTGCGTTGAATCCCCTCGCTCTCCTCGATCTGCTGCATCGAATCCCGCACGACTGCCTCGTAGAGCGTGGCCTGCTCCGGCGTCAGGTTGCAGTAGACCTTCATCTCCAGCTTGTCGGGCAGGTCCTGGATGATGGTGGGGTCGGTCTTGACGCGGCGCAGGATGAAAGGGCCGACCAGGTGGCGTAGCCGCTGCGTGGCCGTCTGATCGTGGTAGCGCTCGATAGGCAGGGCGAACTCGGCGCGGAAACCCTTCTGCGAGCCCAGGAAGCCAGGATTCAGGAAGTGCATGATCGACCAGAGCTCGGAGAGGCGGTTCTCGACCGGGGTGCCGGTGAGCGCGAGGCGGAAGTCGGTTGGGAGGCGGCGCACCGCCTTCGTCTGCTGGGCAGACGGGTTCTTGATATTCTGGGCCTCGTCCAGAATGACGGTGCTCCAGCGGACGTGGGACAACAGGTCGGCGTCGCGGCGGGCCAGGCCGTAGCTGGTGATGACGACGTCGTGGGCCTCGACCTGCTTCAAAAATTCCTGGCCGCCGGCCCGATCGGCGCCATGATGGAGCATCACATGCATCTCGGGGGCGAAGCGGCGCACCTCGCGCTCCCAGTTGCCGGTCACCGAGGTCGGGCAGACAACCAGGGCCGGCGGCACCTGCTCGTGCTCCTCGCGATCGCGCTGCAGGAGTGCGATCGTTTGGATCGTGTTGTGGCAGAGGATGTTGTTCGCGACGAAATTGTGGTGGCCGGCTACCTCGAAATCGTAGACCCAGCCGTCATACTCGACCTCCTCGATGGTCTGGATTCGGCAGTGGAAGATCTCCTGGTCGAGAAGGTACTGTGATTGCTGCTGCGTGGCGCTCAACTGTTCTTCGTCCAAGCCGGCGCAGGCGTCGAGCGTCTGGGCTGTCCACCTCGAGCGCCTGGGTTGGCGATACTGCTGCTCGGCGGCCCCACTGAGAGGGCCATCACCCGCCGCCACGACCCGCTCCAGGCTCGCGCGCGAGAACTGCTGCGACCCGGCAGTGTAGACAGGATTGTGCATCTCACAGGGGCGCGCCGGCCGCCTGGTCGTTGCGACGGCTTGAGCCACGATCTCGGAGGCCGGGACGCCCGCGATGTTTGGGTTATTCATCGGGGCACAAATCTCTTCGAGACGCCGCTGTTTCTCCGGGCTGATGAATCCGATCTGCTGCAAGAAGGTCCGGGCCGCGTTCCCCTCGATGGTGCCGATTGAGTAGGTGCGGAAGAGACCGTGGCCGTTCGTGGCACGTTTCTGGTTGGTCGCGAGACGCATCCAGATACCGAAGCGCCGCAGGAGCACCGAAAGTTGCTGAATGAGCAGGGGAGAGGCGCTGCTGATCTCGATGCTGCGCCTGCCCGGCACGGTGCTGGCCTCAGCCTCGAAGTAGTTCCGCAGGAACAGGCGCACGCTCTCCAGGTCTGCCTGCATGATGAAGGGTGGAATCGCCTTCTCGCGCGAGCCCTTTCCCCATTCGTATCCCCTGGCTTGCAGGAATTGGCGGTAGGCCTGGCTGTTGACCGTGAGGGCCGGGGCTTTGCTGGAGGAGCAACGAATAGTCGGACGGTTGATCTTGAGACCGTAGCGCTGACCGATCCGCTGGAGGGCCTGGCGGAGTTCCTCCAACCGTTCGGTCTCCTGCTGCGAGATCGTGATGGTTCCCCGTTCGGGAAGTTCGTGCCCCTCGGCAAGCTGCCAGGCGAGAAACGTGACCAGATCGGGGTCCTCCGGCTGTCCCTCCCACAACAAGGCGGCCGGCACGCAGACGTCATCGCCGACCTCCAACTCGTTCGTCCAGCCCTTCCTCGTCAAGAGCCGATGGGCGTGGGTGATGGTGATGCTGCTGCCATCTTCCAACCTGATCGTTCGCAGGGTCTCACGAACGTACTGCCGGTAGAGCCGCCGGACGGGGGCCGGCACGATCCGGCCGCGTTCCTCGTCAATGGCGTTCACGAGCAAGGGTTCAGAGGGGGTAGCCCAAAACCCTTCTCCGTCAAACCACTCGTCCTTCGCGTAGGATGACCACGCGCGTTCGGCCGTCTGGTCCAACCCGTTCACGTAGACTAACGAATCTCGAGCCAGGCACTTTCCGAGTCCCATATCGTCTGCCAGGCAGGCGCCGAGGCCCCAGCGGCGCATGAAGGCCAGCCAGGAGAAGCCGCGCTGTTGGTAGGGGCGCAGCTCGGCCTCCAGGCCCTCCGGTTGGGACAGCAGGTCGGGCTGGTCGCCCTGCTTGAGCCGCTCCAGCAAGTCGCTTAGCCAGCCGGTGACCTCCACGTCCCCGACCGGAAGCCCATCGATCTCGCCCTCGGCGTTCAGACCCCACATGAGCGCTTCCAGCACGCTCATCTGCGCCTCCGCCTGGTGCCGCTCCCAGAAACGGATCGCGGCCTCAATCTCCTCAGGGTTGAGGACGACCCACTGGCCGCGGAGTTGGACCAGCGGGGCCTTCAGCCGCACCAGGGCCTCGAACTCCTCTCGGGTGAGCGTCTGGTCGCCCAGGACGACCTCCCACTGATAGGCAACCAGGTTTTCCAGGCTGAGAATGCCTTTGGAGATGGTGCTGGGCGGCTCCTTGGAACTGTTCACCTTCAACCGCGCCCCCAGGCGGCGGCCGGGTTTGTTCCACCAGGGCGGTACCAGCACTCCAAAACTGCTCTGCTCAAGCAGCGGGGCGGCCTCCCGCAAGAAGGTGTAGGCCTCATCGGTGCGGAGCGCGGCCTCGGTGGGGCGGCGCTCGCGCAGGCTGCGCTCCAGGGGCGGGAAGAGGCGCGAGGCGTAGCCGAGGGCCGTCAGCAGCCGTTCCTGGGGCTCGTTGAAGCGGCGGTTCAGGTAGGTGACCGTCTTGCCGCGGGCCTTCCAGACCTCACTGGCGGGCACCAGCAGACTGGGATCGTCCCTGGCCTGGAGAAGGAACTCGACCGGCCAGTTTGCCTCCGGCGTGTCGGGCACCTCCAGGCGCAGGCAGACTCGGAAAGCGGCGTCGCCGGCGACCTGCAACTGGCGCACCCAGGCCTTGTGGGCCCGAACCAGGCCGCTGAGCGTGAAGGCCGGGCCCTCGACGCTCGGGTCGGGGCCGAAGAGGGCGTTGAGCCAGCTCACGGCCACGTCGTCGCCCTTCAGAGGGTGCCAGTTCGTGGCGTGCCACTCGCGGACGGCGGCGTCCACGGCCGTCGCGAGGAAGTCCTCCAACAGGCGGTGCGGCGGCGCCGGCTCGGGCTCGCCCTTCAGGTCGGCCGGCAGGCAGGCGCGGGTCGCCGCCGGCATGCTACGCAGCAGTTGAGCCAGCCGAGTGGCATCCTCGGGCCGATCGAAGACCGGGCGCCAACGCGCCTGGAAGGTCTGCGTCCCCACCTGCTCGATGCCCGGGATGTAGCGCTGCCCGGCCAGCAGTTCCAGCACGAAGCGGGCGACGGTGCTCCAAAAGGTCAGGCTGTCGCCCAGGGCCAGGTGAGGCGGCAATTCTTCGGGCGCCGGCAGAGCCGTCAGGAAGTGGAGCGCCGCGGTGGCCTGCAGCCCCAGGCCCTCCAGCCTGACGCGCTGGAGGCCGGTTGGCTTGGCGTCGGCCAGCTCATTCCAGTCGTGGACCAGCTGCCATGAGGGCAGCGGAAGTGTCTTGACAGCCGGCAGCAAGAGCGAGAATGGCACCGAGGAAGCGTCCTCGGGCAGTGGTACCAGCGGCCTGAGCACCTCGTGGAGTTGCTCCAGCGGCGCCGCGAACGGATGGACCGGCATCTTACCACGAGGCCGTTTGGGTTTCCGAGCTGTTGATGTTTCGGCCCACAGGAGAAAGCAGCCCTGTTCTTCGGGTTGGGTGGGTAACAGCCAGTGACCGTGGACAACGAACATAAAAAGTGAATCTTACTCATTCAGGTGCGACGCACTTCCGAAGTGCGTCGCACTCTGCGACCTCACGAATCGTGCAAGTAACCTTGAATGATAGCACGCTGCCCGGCAGGGATCAACTCTTTGGCAACAAGATGGTCCAGAATCTGCGCCAGCGTCATGATGGCATGGAGGCGCAACCCGGCCTCAGCCAATTCGGGGCTGGGGCCCGGGGGGCGACGGTCGATCAAAACCAACACGTCACGCACCTGGAGCCCGGCCTCGCGCAATTGGTGCGCGGCCTCGACTTTCGAGCCGCCGGTGGTGATGAGGTCGTCAATCAGCACGGCCACATCGCCCTCGCGCCAGGTCCCTTCGATGACGCGCTTGCGGCCGTGGGCCTTGACCTCTCGCCGCGGGTAGATCAAGGGATCACCGGTCTGCAAGGCGATGGCCGTGCCGATGGGCAGCGCGGCGTAGGGCAGCGCAGCCAGCCGGTCGTAGTCCAGTTGCTGCAACCGGTCGGCGTAGGCCCGAGCGGCGCGGTTGAGGACGTTGGGCGCGCTGACCAGCAGGCGGAGGTCGAGATAAAAGGGCGATTGGCGCCCGCTGGTCAGGGTGAAGTCACCGAATTGCAGGGCGCCAATCGCGAGGAGGTCCTCGGCGAGTTGCTGCAGCCGCGGCGGGGGGGGCAGGCCTTGATCCGGCTCTGCCCGCGGCGCTTCACGCTGACGGGCACGGTTGAGCCCGGCGCGTAGCTCTTCGGCAGCCGTCCGGGGGTCGGGGGCGGCGATGATGCCCCGGCTGATGGGCACGATGATGTTGTCGCCGGCCCAGGCCAGGGCTGTCTCCGCCTTGCCACCCTGCGCGCCGATGCCCGGCAACAAGAGCCAGGCGTCGGGAGCGGCCTGGCGAACGGCGGCGATGGCGTGAGGGTAGGTCGCGCCGACGACCAGGCCAACGCGGGGATCCCACCGAGTGGCCTGCTCGGCGATGAGCTCGTAGAGCGGTCGACCGCCCACCTCGAGGCTCTGGAACTCGCTGGCCGATGGGTTGGAGGTGTGGCAGAGAACGAAGACGCCGGTGTGCGGCGACCGAAGGAAGGGCTCGATCCCATCGCGGCCGAGGTAGGGGCTGAGCGTGACGGCATCGGCGCCCAGATCGTGGAAGGTGGCCACCGCGTAGGCCTCGGCCGTGGTGCCGATGTCACCATACTTGGCGTCGAGGAGCACCGGAAGCCCAATCTCTTTGGCCAGGGCGATGGCGCCCTTCAACGCGTGCCACCCGGTCTCACCGTGCGCCAGATAGAAGGCGGCGTTCGGTTTGACGCAGCAGATTGAATCAGCTGTCGCCCGAATGAGGCGCTGGCTCCAGGCCAGAAGGGGGTTCTCAGCCGCGCGATCCTCGTCGCCGAGCAGTGAAGGGCGCGGATCCAGGCCGAGGCAGAGCACGGTGTCGAACGAGTGTTGCAGCGCGCGGACGTTGTCGAAGAAGGTTGTCATGGCAGTTTCACCTACTCACGTGATGCGTGATGCGTGAAAAGATCCGTTCACGCATCACGGGTCGATGCGGGGGACCCACAAACGTAAGCTGCAGGTTTCATGCCGGCGTGAGCACTGCGGCCAGCAGCGCCATACGGATGTAGAGGCCGTTGCGCACCTGGCGGAAGTAAGCCGCGCGCGGCTCGGTATCCACCTCGTAACTAATTTCGTTGACGCGAGGCAGCGGGTGCATCACCACCATGTTCGGCCTGGCCTGTTCCAGGAGTTCGGGATCGACCTTGTAGTAGTCTTTGACCTGTTCGTACTGGGCCAGGTCGCTGAAGCGCTCTTTCTGGACGCGGGTGACGTAGAGCACGTCGGCCTCGTGAATGACATCGTGCACGTTGTACGTCTCGCGCACGTTGGCGCCGAGGTCGCGCACGTGGTTCATGGCATCCAGCGGCATGCGCAGGATTTCGGGGCTGACGAACCGGAGCCTGACGTCGTAGTTGAGCAGCAACTGGGTGAGACTGTGGACAGTGCGGCCATATTTCAGGTCACCCACCATCGCCACGGTTAGCCCACTGATCCGGCCCAGCTCCTCGCGGATGGTGAAGAGGTCGAGGAGCGCCTGTGTCGGGTGCTCGCCGATGCCGTCGCCCGCGTTGATGATCGGGACGCTGGCGTAGTCGGCGGCAATTTTGACGGAGCCGACCTCGGGGTGGCGCAGGACGATGCAGTCGGCATACTGCTCCAGGGTGCGGATCGTGTCGGGCAGGCTCTCGCCCTTGCTGACCGACGAGAACTGGACCCCCTGAGTGATGGGGATGACGCTCCCACCGAGCCGCTCCATCGAGGCGATAAAGCTGGCCGAGGTTCGGGTGCTGGGTTCGTAGAAGAGAGCGGCGAGCACGCGGTGCTTGAGTAGATCGAGGCCGCCCTGCCGCTGGACGATTTCGTGCATGCGGCGGGCAAGGGCGAAGATGTATTCGAGGTGGTCGCGGTCGAACTGGCTTACGGCCAGGATGTCCTGACCGTAGAAGCCATTACTGCCGGGCAGGTCGGCAAAGAGGTTCGCCGGGTTTTGAACAGTCATTGCTCCTCCTGGGAATGAGATTTGAGTTCTGAGTGGTGCGGTCGGACGGGACGACCGAAGCCGGGCGGGGCGCTTACAATGTTCCCATCGAAGACTTCGACGCCACGCACGATGGTGCGAACGACGTGGCCGTAGACGGTGAGGCCGGTAAAGGGCGACCAGCTGGCTTTGGTCTGCCAGCCGCGCTCGGGCAAGGTCCAGGGCGTGCCAAGATCCACCTCCACCCAGGTCTCGGACTGGGCCGGCAGCCGGAAGATGTGGCGCGGCGCAGTAGCGGTCAGTTCGACCAGCCGCTCGAGGGTGAGCCGGCCCTCGTGCACGGCGGTGAGCAGCAGCGGGAGCATCGTCTCCAGGCCGGGCACGCCGGGAGGGGGTGTGTGACGTGCTGAGTGTTGAGCGTTCCCCGGCTCCCTGGCTGGCTGGCCGAGTTTTTCTTCCAGAGTATGGGGGGCGTGGTCGGTAGCGATGGAGTCCACGGTACCGTCGGCGATGCCCTGCCAGAGGGCGGCGCGGTCGGCGGCGGTGGCCAGGCGCGGGCGCATGTCGCCGAGCGGCCCGAGACGGAGCAAATCCTCCTCGGTCAGCCAGAGGTGGTGTGGGGTAACCTCGCAGCTCACGGGTAATCCGCGGGTTTTGGCTGCACGGATCACGGCCAACTCGTCCGCGCGGCTCACATGGGCGATGTGGAGCCGCTGCCCGAACTGGGCAGCGAGCGCGATCACAGCCGGCACCATCAGCCTCTCGGCGTGACAGACGATGGGACCGGGGCCCTGCCAGCTTGCGAAGTGGCGCAGCAGCGTCGAGAGCGAGTCGATTCGCAACTGGCCGAAGGTATCGTTGACGTAGAGCTTGAGCCCAGCGGCCTGGGCCTGGAGAGCGGGAGCGAGGGCGCCGGCGTTGGCGTCGGTCCCGCCCAGGAAGATCCCCCAGTCGCTGCGGGCGCCGGCTTGGGCCCGGGCCCAGGCCAGGGCGAAGGTCTCGGCAGTGGCGAGGGGGGGCGTGGTGTTAGGCATCGCCAGCACGGTGGTGACACCGCCGGCCAGGGCCGCGGCGGTGCCGGTGGCGAAGGTCTCCTTGTGCTCGCCGCCCGGCTCACGCAGGTGGACGTGGACATCGGCCAGGCCGGGGAGGCGGAGTTTTGAGTGTTGAGGGCTGAGTCGCGAGTGAGCCATCAGGAAGTATGATCCTCCCGGGTGGGGCTGGAACCCGGCATTCGCCCTGGGAGTCTGCCGAGTTCCCTCCTGTCGGGGCGTCCTGAGGGGCATCCCGTTGCGTCGAGGTGGACGCTCGGGCAGCCCCTGAGGGGGCTCTTCGACCCCGAGTTCCCCCGAATTCCCCCGAGTTTCTCGGTTGAGACTTTGCCGGCAGACGCCTGGACCATTACCAGTCCTCCCCCATGGCCTGCTGCAGTTCTTCGGGCAGGACGATGGGGCGGCCGCGCCGGGTATCGACGAGGCAGATGACCTGGTGTGCCCGGGCGGAGAGCTCGCCGGTCTCGGCGATGGTGAATTCGGCGGTGAGCGTAGCGCGGGCCCGGCTGGAAGCACTGACCCACATCTGCCCCGTCACTGTTTGGGGGAGGCGGGCCTGCGCCAGGTAGTCAATCTCGGTCCGCAGCAGGATTGGGGTCTGACTGCGGGCCATGAGCGTTCCGAGCGGCAAGGAGCGGCGCAGGATCTCCAGCCGGAGGTCTTCCAGCCAGCGGATGTAGGTGATGTTGCTCACGTGACCGGCGAAATCGATGTCGTAGGTTTTGATTGGGAAGGCGAGGTCCACACGCATGGTATCTCCGATCAGCGGGCAAAAAAAAGCCCATCGGGAGCGATGGGCCAAAGAACGCATCCATCACGCGCCGTGCGCAGGGGCGCGTGGCAAGAACCGGTGGCGGGCAAGGGTGTACTCCAGGCATAAGAATCCGGCGCGCAACTTGTGGCGCACGCCGGGATTAGAGTATAGCACCGACAGGCGGGAGTGCAAAATCACGATGGTACCAGCCGGCGCGGGCCAGCTCCGGTGGGTTGGCGGGAGATAAGGTGCGGGACTAAGATGATAGGAGAGTCGCTTGGGAGTTTAGAAGGAGGGTAAGTGATGATTACTCGCGTCCGATCTGTCACCGTCTACGTGAGCGATCAGGACAAGGCGCTCGATTTCTACGTGAACAAGCTCGGTTTCGAGAAGCTCAGCGACAGTCGGTTTGGGCCGGAGTATCGCTGGATTGAGGTTGCGCCGCCGGGGGCCGAGACGGTCGTGATTCTGGCGAAGGGCTATGGCGATTGGAGCGAGGAGCGGGTTGGGCAGTTTGCCGGGATCGTCTTCGAGGCCGACGATATCCAGGCGACCTATGAGACGCTGCGGGATCGAGGCGTCCACTTCACCGAACCGCCTGAGAGACAGCCGTGGGGCATGATGCAGGCTATCTTTGGGGATCAGGACGGCAATACCTTCGTTCTCGTCGGGGAGTAAGGGCGCTGCCGGATTGCAGCGAAACGCCCGGCGGATCCGACAGTATCCGCTGGAACGAAGCCATGACGCAAGAGAATGTGAATCGGATCGCAAAAAGACCAAAAGACGCAAAGAATCTCTTTGCCGAGCCTTTGCGTCCTTTTCGGTTTGTCGTCGGTGGTGGGACCTTTCTTGCCGGCCCGGCCTTCTCGACCGGGAACTGAATCTCGGTCACGTGCCGGCTCTGGTCACCGCCGCGCTCGTCGTGGAGGTAGATCTCTCGGTTGGGACTGCTGATGCGGGAGCCGTTGGCCTCGATCCAGCGCAACAGCGCCGTGTAGGCCTGGTTGAGCGTGGCGAACGGGCCGTGATGGACCACGGAGGCCACAGTCTCTGCCTCGGGCAACGCGTACACGCGGACCCGTTCGTCGCCCGGCACCGGCTCCTGAATGGGGATTGCAGCCTCGACGTCCAGGTCTTGCTCACGGTACTCCGGGCCGTGGGAGAAGGGGGGAGGACAAGACGCTGTCTTGTCCTCTCGAGCGGTTGACGCCCAGCGTCGCTGCGGTAAGATTACCTTCGCAAGCTGTTTCAATGTGACGGTGCCTGGCCCGCTTTCATGGTGCTCCGGTGCGTCGGGCTGTTGGGTCGAGAGAGGCGTTGAATGGCAGCATTGCGAGAGGCACTGAGCGAGCAAATTCACCTTCTCGGCGATCTTCTTGGACAGACCATCGTTGAACAAGAAGGACGCCAGCTCTTTGACCTCGTCGAAGAGATTCGGGGGCTCGCCAAGCTTGGCCGCGCTGGCGATGAGGGGGCGAGCGAGCGGCTGCTGGCGCTTCTGGCTGATTTGCCGGCCGATCAGGCGCGAGTGGTCATCAAAGCCTTCGCGACTTACTTCCAGCTCGTCAACCTGGCGGAGGAGCAACAGCGCGTGCGCGTGCTCCGGCAGCGCCGCCGCGCCGCGCACGCTCGCGGCAAACCGATGGATGAGATGATCGCGGCGGCTGTCGAGCGGCTCAAGGAGGAAGGGCTGAGTGCCGACGACGTGCGCTCGTTGCTGCAGAGCCTCTGCATCATGCCGGTCTTCACCGCTCACCCGACAGAGGCCAAGCGCCGCACCGTCCTGACCAAGCTGCGCCGCATCAGCGAGGCGCTCTACGAGCTGGATCTGCACGAGTTATTGCCGGGCGAGGAAGCCGACCTGCTCACCTTCGTTCGGGAGGAGATCGTTTCCCTCTGGCAAACCGACGAGACCCGCCCGCGCCGGCCAACGGTGCTCGATGAGGTGCGCAATGGGCTCTACTACTTTGAGACCACGCTCTTCGACCTGGCTCCGAAGATGTACGCGGAACTCGGCGCGGCACTGGCGCAGAGCTACCCAAGCGAGCCGTTCGAGATCCCGCCCTTCCTGCGGTTTGGTTCCTGGATGGGTGGCGACCGGGATGGCAACCCGTTCGTCACGCTCGGGGTGACCGAAGAGACCCTGCGCGAGCAGAAGGCTCTGGCCCTCCGTCTCTACCAGCGTGGGATTGATCGCATGCACGGGCTGCTCTCGATGGCCGAGCGGCTGGGGATCTCGGAGGCGTTGCGGGCGAGTATTGCGGCCGATGCAGAGGCCTTCCCGGAGGATACGAAGCGCGTCCAGTTGCGCTATCCGCTTCAACCCTATCGCCAGAAGATGGCCTACATCTACCGCAAGTTGGCGGCGACGCTGGAAGCGAACCAACGCCCCTGGCGCGCCGATCACCTGCCGATCCCCAACACGTACGAGCGGATTGAGGAGTTTCTGGCGGACCTCCGTCTGATCCAGGACAGTTTGCGGGCCCACAGGGGCGAGGTGTTGGCGGAGGGGCGCGTGGCGACCCTGATCCGCCAGGCCGAGATCTTCGGCTTCCACCTCGCGACCCTCGACATTCGCCAGCACGCCGCGCGCCACACAGAGGCCCTTCAGGAACTATTCCGCCGCTACAAGATCGCCGAGCACTATGCCGCGTGGCCCGAATCGCGCAAGGTCGAGCTGATGACGCGCGAGCTGCTCAACCCGCGCCCGCTGGCCCCAGCGCGGCTCGATTTGAGTGAGGCGACCAACGAGACGATCGAGCTCTTCCGGCTGATCCGCCGGGCCCACGAGCGCATCGGGCCACGAGCGATTCAGAGCTACATCATCAGCATGACCACAGGTGCCAGTGATGTACTGGGGGTTCAGTTACTCGCCAAAGACGCGGGGCTGGTCGGAGCAGTCGATATCGTTCCGCTCTTTGAAACCATCGAGGACCTGCACGCGGCCCCGGGGATCATGGAGGCCCTCTTCTCGGGCGAGGCCTACCGCCAGCATCTGGCGCAGCGCGGCTGGCACCAGCAGATCATGATCGGCTACAGCGACTCGAACAAGGACGGGGGCTATCTCACCGCGAGTTGGGAGCTGTTCCGGGCTCAGCGTGCTCTGGCCGCGGTCTGCGATCGTTTCGGGGTCACCCTCACCCTCTTTCATGGCCGTGGGGGTAGCATCGGTCGTGGGGGTGGCCCGACCAACCGGGCGATTTTGGCACAACCCCCTGAGTCGGTACGCGGCCGCATCAAGCTCACCGAGCAGGGCGAGGCCATCACCGAACGTTACTCGAACCCCGAGATCGCTCACCGCCACCTCGAGCAGATTATTAGCGCAGTGCTTCTCACCACCGGGCGCCGTCCCCCGGTTGTGCCAGTGCAGATTGCCGGCTGGCAGGCGGCGATGGAGCAGCTTTCAGCAGTCGCTGAGACGAGCTACCGGGACCTGGTCCACAACAACCCGGCGATGCTGCGCTATTTCCGCGAAGCAACGCCAATTGACGAGATCGAGCGGTTGAATATCGGCAGCCGCCCGGCGAAACGGAAGGCAACCACCGGGATCGCCGACTTGCGAGCGATCCCGTGGGTCTTCGCGTGGACGCAGAGCCGAGTCGTCCTGCCCGGTTGGTACGGGCTCGGCACGGCGTTGACCGAATGGACGGCGGATCATCCGGAGTCCCTCACGATGCTGCAAGAGATGTATCGGGCCTGGCCCTTTTTCTGCTCGACGATCGACAACGCTCAGATGTCGATGCGCAAGGCTGATATGGCGATTGCAGCCACGTATGCCGGCCTGGCGACGCCGGAGACACGCCAGGCCATCTTCCCCCGCCTCTGCGCGGAGTTCGAGCGCACCGAACAAGCCATTCTGGCGATCACCGGCCAGTCTGATCTTCTGGATAATGAGCCCTGGTTGCAGCGCTCGATTCGGCTCCGCAACCCGTATGTGGACCCGCTCAACTACATTCAGGTCGCGATGATGCACCGGCTCCGTGCGGCCGGCCCGGAAGCATCTACCGATGAAATCAGCGACTTGATCCTCCTGAGTGTCAACGGTATTGCAGCCGGGCTCCGCAACACCGGTTAGTCCTCCAACGAGACTATGAAGGAGGCCGTCATCAGCGGTTTCGACGTCAGTGTGGATCCAACCATCGCAGCGTGGGAGGCGTTGGTGGCCGGCCATCCGTACGGGCACTTGTTGCAGACGGCGCCGTGGGGCGAGTTCAAGGCGCAGTGGGGCTGGCAGCCGCGACGTTTCACGGTGGGCTGCGATGCCGGGCGGGGGATAGCGGCCCAGGTGCTCTTTCGGCGCCTGCCGCTCGGCCGCAGCGTGGCCTACCTGCCTCGTGGGCCGGTGGCAGCGCCCGGTGAGCCGGGCGCCCTGGCGGCCCTCTGGGCGGCCATCCACCCTGTTGCCCGCGCCAACGGGGCGGTTTTCCTGAGGGTCGAGCCGAACTGGCCGGAGCCGGTGGATCTGGCAGCGCTCCGGCAGGCGAAGTTCCGCCCGGCGAGGCACCCCATCCAGCCCCAGACGACGATCCTGATCGACCTGCGACCGGCGCTCGATGAGATTCTCACTCGGATGAAGGCCAAATGGCGCTACAACATCCGCCTGGCCGAGCGCAAAGGGGTCACGGTTCGGATCGGCGGGGCCGATGATTTCGCCCTTTATTATGAGCTTATGCGCGCAACGGGCGAGCGCGACCAGTTTGGCGTTCGCCCGGCCGGCTACTACCGCGATGCCTGGGCCGCCTTCCAGCCCGACCGGAGCCGTTTCTTCATCGCCGAGTACGCCGGCCAACCGCTGGCAGCGCTCATAGCCTTCCGCGTTGGGGCGATGGCCTGGTACCTCTACGGCGCATCCTCCGGGCGCGAGCGCAACCGCATGCCCAACCATGCCTTGCAGTGGGCAGCCATTCAGTGGGCGAAAGCCGCCGGTTGCGAGCAGTACGATCTCTGGGGCATTCCGCCCGAGGTCCCTGCCGATCGCGAGTTGGCCGAGGAGTATGGTACAGGTGGGCTCTGGGGGGTCTACCGTTTCAAGCAGGGCTTCGGTGGGCGCGTGGTCAACTACCCCGGTTCCTTCGACTTCGTCTACTCCCGCCCCCTCTACTGGGCGTATCAGCAGGTCATGGCCCACCGGAGGGCGAGAGATTAGCGATTGGAGATCAACGACCCCGACCCAATCGAACAGGACGACGCAGGGGTTCAATCACCAATCTTGCTGAAAGCGGAACGATGAGCACCCTCGCGGCGCTCATCGTTCCGCTTTCATTCACTCTGCGTTGCGGTTTAGAAGCCTTGTTCGGCGATGAAGGCGGCGAGATCGGCGACGCGGTTAGAGTAGCCCCACTCGTTGTCGTACCAGGAGACAACCTTGACCAGATTACCTCCAATAACCAGCGTGCTAAGGAGGTCTACAATGGACGAGCGGGGATCACCGATGAAGTCCGAGGAGACCAGCGGCTCGTCGGTGGCACCGAACACGGCTCCCAGCCAGCCCTCATCTTCGGCGGCCGCGCGGAAGGTGGCGTTCAACTCTTCGACGGTGACATCGCGCTCGAGCTCGGCGACGAAATCCACCACCGAGACGGTGGGGGTTGGCACGCGGAAGGCCATCCCATCGAATTTGCCCTCCAGATCCGGGATCACCAGAGCAACGGCCTGGGCGGCGCCAGTGCTGGTGGGGATGATGTTGATCGCGGCTGAACGCGCCCGGCGCAGATCCTTGTGAGCCAGATCCAGGATGCGCTGATCGTTGGTGTAGGAATGGATGGTGGACATCAGGCCACGCTTGATGCCGAAGTTCGTGTGCAAGATATAGGCCACAGGCGCCAGGCAGTTGGTCGTGCAGCTCGCGTTGGAGATCACCTCGTGCTTGCTCGGGTCGTACTCCTCCTGGTTGACACCCAGGCAGACTGTCAAATCCACCTCGCCGCTGGCGGGCGCGGTGATGATGACTTTCTCGGCACCGGCTTCGAGGTGTTGGGCAGCCTGGGCACGTTTGCGGAAGATACCCGTACTCTCAATGACAACATCCACGCCCAACTCCCCCCAGGGGAGCTTGCTGGGCTCCTTGATGGCATAGCTCTTGAGCCTCTCCCCATCGATGTAGATATCGCCGTCGTGGACCTCAACATCGCCGGGGAAATGGCCGTAGGTCGAGTCGTACTTCAGCAGATGGGCGTTGGTCTCGACGTCCATCAGGTCGTTGATGGCTTCGACGTCGAGTTCATCGGCGTAATTCTCGTAGATTGCTTTGTAAACCTGGCGACCAATCCGGCCAAAACCGTTGATGCCGACCTTCACTTTATCGGCCATAGAAAACCTCCTGACTTCTCGGGTGGAACGAGAAAATGCAGCCCATGCTGGCGCATTATACCGGATGTGGTGCCGCCGGCCAATCACAAATGGCAGGCAGACGTCGGTACCTCGCATCTGGTCGACAGGCTCGCCGCCGACGTAGCATGAGTGATGCCACGAGTGCCTGATCAGGCATTCAAAAGCGAGAGACTCGAAGCCAGGTGCGTCGCACCTGTTCTCCGTTTCGAGGTCGGAAGGAGGCTCGTATGTCCCATTTCAATCCAGGTTGGCTTGCTCGGAGCCCGAGCCGTCGGTACAAATCCCAGATCGAGGCCATTCTTGAAGCTGCTCTGGATGCGGTCGATCCGGTCAACGCCGTAAAGCGCCACATGCGTGTGGAGGGCGACGCGCTCGTCGTCGGCGAGCAGCGCTACGACCTGGGGGGTGGCAGTGGGTCGGGCTCCGAATCACACGGGTCGGGGTCAGGTCGACCGCGCCGCGTCTTCGTCGTCGGCGCGGGCAAAGCCAGCGGTGCGATGGCCCGTGCGGTCGAAGAGCTGTTGGGCGACCGGGTGACAGCGGGCGTGGTCAACGTCAAATACGGCTACACCGCCGAGACCCGGCGTATCGAGCTGATCGAGGCCGGGCACCCGCTGCCCGATGAGAACAGCATCGCCGGCGCGCGGCGCATGGCCGCGCTGCTCCGCACGGTGACGGCCGACGACCTGGTCATCGGCCTGATCTCGGGTGGCGGATCGGCGCTGCTGATCCTGCCGGCCGAGGGCATCACCCTCGCCGACATGGAACAATTCACGGATGTTTTGCTGCGCAGTGGGGCGACGATCAACGAGCTGAACACGGTGCGCAAGCATCTTGATCTGGTCAAGGGCGGTGGTCTCGCGCGGCTGGCCTTCCCGGCCACCTTCGTCGCTCTCGTGCTGTCCGACGTGGTGGGCAATCCTCTCGATGTCATCGCCTCTGGCCCGACCGTGCCCGATACGACCACATTTGCCGAGGCCTGGGCGGTGCTGGAGCGCTACGGCATCGTAGACGACGTCCCCCGGCCAATCGCCGACCGGTTGCGGCGGGGCACCGCCGGGCAGATCCCCGACACGCCGAAGCCCGGCGATCCGCTCTTCGCGAACGTCGCCACACTGATCGTGGCCAGCAATGCGGTCGCCGCCCAGGCGGCGGTCGCCACGGCCCAAGCTCTGGGCTACCATGCGTTGCTCCTTTCAACCTACATCGAGGGCGAAGCGCGTGAGGTCGCGAAGGTGGCGGCGGCCATCGCCAAGGAAGTCGTCCACTCGGGCCGGCCGCTGGCGCCACCCGCCTGTCTCGTGGCCGGCGGCGAGACGACGGTTACGGTCCGCGGCTCGGGCAAGGGCGGCCGCAACCAGGAAGTGGCCCTGGCCGCGGCACTCGCGCTCGATGGCTGGTCGAATGTGGCTATCGTCGCCCTGGCGACTGACGGTGGCGATGGCCCAACCGATGCCGCGGGCGCTCTGGTGGACGGCACGACCGTCCAGCGCGGCCGGCTGCAGGGCCTTGAGGCCCGTGACTTCCTGGATCGCAACGACGCCTACCCATTTCTCCGCGCCGTCGGCGACCTGCTGATCACCGGGCCGACCAACACCAATGTCAACGATCTGTTATTTGTCTTTGGTTTCTCGAATGTGCCGACGGCCTCGGTGCGTTCGCCAACCGGCTGAAGCGGGCGATGAGCATTCTCCAAGGGCACTCTGGCAGTGCATCGCCCCTCGCCCGCTCGACGTTTGAGGAGCCCTGCCGCTTTGAGAGGAAACCCTTGACAAATAGGCTCCTATACGGTATGGTGTAACCGGTTACATTATCCTCTCTTCCACTATTCGTTCCTGCCGTATCACTGCTGCTGCTACTACTCTCTTACGCTCCTCGTCGAGTGAAACATCCTCGCCCCGTTGAGCGACCAATTTGGCTCTGTTGATCGACCCGAGTTGGCGCGAGACGACCGCACAGCGCGCTCATCTGCGTTCTTCATCTGAGCGTCTGCTGGAGCGCATTCAGCCATGGCAGAGTGAGGATACGAATCCGCCTGGAGTATGGAAGAACCACAGATATGGTCACCATCCGCGACGTGGCACGGATTGCCGACGTGAGTATTGCCACCGTCTCGCGCGTCCTCAACGACAGTGAGGCAGTGCGTCCGGAGACACGCGAGCGCGTGTTGGACGCGATCAAAGCCTTGAATTACCAGCCGAGCTCGATTGCCCGGCGGCTCTCAATTGGGCGCAGCTTTACCATCGGAGTGATTCTGCCGTTTTTCACCCGCCCCTCGTTTGTAGAGCGTCTACGAGGGATCGAGGCGGCGTTGAGTTACAGCGAGTACGACCTGGTCGTCTACAACGTCGAGACGCCGGCCCGGCGCGATGCCCACTTTGCGGCCCTCGCCGGGGGGGGGCGCTTTGATGGGGCCATCATCATGTCCCTGGTGCCGGGCGACGAGGATGTTCGGCGTTGGAAAGCCGCGGGTGTGCCGGTGGTCCTGGTCGATGCCTTCCATCCAGCGTTGACGTGCGCGCTGGGTGACGATGTTCGCGGGGGGCGGTTGGCTGCCGAACACCTTATCTCTCAGGGGCACCGGCGCCTGGCCTTCGTGGGTGATACTCGCTACCAGCCGTTGGGCTTTACTTCGAGCCGGCACCGGCTGGAAGGGTTTCGGACAGCATTGGCCGATTGCGGGATCATCCTCAACGAGGACGATATTTTGCTGGACGAGCATGGCCGGCGCGAGGCCAGGGCCATGGCTGAGCAACTGTTGGCGCGGCTGCCACATGAGCGTCCCACCGCCGTCTTCGCCGCGAGCGATACTCAGGCGCTTGGCATCCTGGACGCGTTGCGTGGGCACGGGCTCCGCGCGCCGGACGATCTGGCGGTCATCGGTTTTGATGACATCGAGGTCGCCGAGGTCTACGATTTGACAACGGTGCGCCAACCTCTTTATGAGTCGGGTAGCCTCGGGGCGGAGCTGTTGCGGGATTTGCTGGAGCAGCCTGATCGTGAGCCTGTGAAGGTCGAGCTCCCGCTGGAGGTTGTTTCGCGAGGAACCGCGTGATTGGGGGAGATGCTCCTGATTGACGTGGGGATTTGTTTTCGAATACGAAGAGAGCCACTCGCCGTCCGCCAAGACTAAGCCGAGTAGCTCTCGTCCACTCGACCGACGAGGGAATACCCCGCCTGCGAGCGTGAGAAGTATAGCACGGATGTGCGTTATTGTCTTCTCCGCGGGTGGGAACCTTGTTGGTGGATCGTCGGTAAGGAGGTGATCGAACACACCAGCACGGAATACCCTGATGATCACAGGTCCTGCCTTTTGTATCCAACTCAACCGGAGGAGAAGACACATGCTTCGCAAGACACGAGTTATCGCTGGATTCGCGCTGCTTCTGCTACTGCTGGTAGCGTGTGGTGGCGGTGGAGGAGCGGCTCCGACTGCTGAGCCGTTGACAACAACGATCGCTGCACCGGAGGCCACCTCCGAGGCGCAGACCCCGGCAACAGGACAGGGTGCCTCGGGCGTTGCTGCGGGCACCGTCAAGCTATGGTTCCACTCCGGCCGGGGCGAGGAGCGCGACGCGCTCAACAAGATCCTCGACAATTTCCGCGCCACCAACTCAGGTGTCACTGTCGACGCGGTCGAATTGCCCGAGGGGAGCTACAACGACCAGGTTCAGGCGGCGGCCTTTGCCAACGACCTTCCCTGCCTCCTCGACTTCGATGGTCCCTTTGTCTACAACTACGCCTGGGGTGGTTTCCTGATTCCTCTTGATCAATATCTCACCCCCGAGATGAAGGACGACTTTCTGCCTTCGATCATCCAGCAGGGAACCTTCCAGGATGGCAAGCTGTACAGCCTCGGCCAGTTCGACTCGGGCCTCGCGATTTGGGCCAACAAGGAGCAGTTGGACACAGCGGGGGTTCGCATCCCTACCCTGGATAAGCCCTGGACCAAGGACGAGTTCAATCAGGCCCTGGCGTCCCTCCAGAAAGTGGACGGCATCGAAAACGCCCTCGATCTGAAGATGAACTATGGCCGGGGCGAATGGTTCACCTACGGCTTCTCACCCATCCTCCAGAGTTTTGGCGGTGACCTGATCGACCGCAGCAGCTACAAGAGCACCGATGGCGTGTTGAACGGTTCAGAGTCGGTCGCGGCGATGGAGATGGTGCAGGGGTGGTTCAAGGATGGCTACGTGAATCCGCAACCACCCGGTGATACGGCGTTTGTGGAAGGCAAGTCGGCGCTGAGCTGGGTCGGCCACTGGGTCGCCAACCAGTATATGGATGAGCTGGGTGATAACCTGCTCCTGCTCCCCATGCCCGACTTCGGCAAGGGGCCCAAGACCGGGATGGGATCGTGGAACTGGGGCATCACCAGCAACTGCTCGAATCCCGATGCGGCCTGGAAAGTCCTGAGTTTTCTTGTCGAGCCCGACCAAATTCTCGTCATGACCGACGCCAACGGTGCCGTACCGGCGCGGAAGTCGGCGCTCGCAAAGTCTAAATTGTACGGCCCCGACGGGAAGCTCAATCTCCTCGTGAAGCAGCTTGAGGGTGGCATCGCCGTGCCGCGGCCGATCACCCCGGCCTACCCAGCCATCACCAGCGCGTTCCAGGAGGCCTTCGACAACATCAAGAATGGGGCTGACGTCAAATCTGAACTGGACAAGGCCGTCAAGAAGATCGACCAGGACATCGAGGACAATCAGGGCTACCCAATTAAATAGCCGGTTTACGAAGCGCCGGATCCCAGACAGACGGATGGGATCCGGCGTCGTCTCCTCACCTTCACACAAGGAGGTACCTTATGGCAGTTACCCCCTCGGCTGAAACGGTGAGCCGAACTGTGAGGACAGTATCCCGAGAGCGGAGCGAGCAGTTGACGGCCTGGCTGTTCATGGCCCCGGCGGTCATCTTGCTGCTTATCTTCCTCATCACTCCCTTCCTCATGGCCTTTGGCCTGTCGTTTACCGACCAGCGGCTGATTCCCAATCCCAGGATACCCACCCAGTTCGTGGGAATGCGCAACTTTGTGCGCATGCTCCAAGATGCAACCTTCTTACGAGGACTTCTCAACAACTTTCTCTTTGCCGTGATCGTCGTTCCCGTCCAGACGACCCTGGCACTGTTGCTCGCGATTCTCGTCAACCAAAGGATCCGGTCTGTGAACCTCTTTCGGACCATGTATTTCGTGCCGGTTGTCGTGCCGATGGTCGTCGTGGCCGTCATCTGGACCTTCCTCTACAACCCAGGAGCGGGGACCATCAACGCCTTCATCCAGGCGATCTCGGGGGGCCGGTTCGGTCCCTATGACTGGCTCGGCAGCACCACCCTGGCCTTCCCCGCCATCATGGTGCTCTCGATCTGGCAGGGCGTGGGCTTTCAGATGGTGATCTACCTCGCCGGCCTCCAAGAGATCAACGCGGAGGTATACGAGGCCTCGGCGATCGATGGCGTCAACAAGTTTCAAGAGTTCTTCTACATTACGGTCCCTATGCTGCGGAACACGACGATCTTTGTCGTTATCTCCACCACGATCCTGGCCTTCAAACTCTTTACTCAGGTAGATGTGATGACCAGCGGCGGCCCGCAGGACGCCACCATGACGACGGTGTTGCACGTCGTGAACCAGGGCTTCCGTGAACTGCGGGTCGGTTACGCCTCAGCCCTCACGATCACGTTCTTCCTGATCGTGCTGGCCATCTCGCTGGTACAGCGGGTGTTCCTGCAGGAAGAAAGGGCGGTGCAATAATGAGCGCGCAGACCCCCACTCTTGACAGCCCGCGGCCGGTGTATAGCACCGGCTACGTTGCCAGGAAGATGCTGCGGCTGCTGCTGAACTATATCGGGATGATCATCCTGGCGCTCTTCTTCATCTTCCCGATCGTTTTCATGCTGGTGACGTCCATCAAGACCGACGAGAATCAGATCCTGCACGACGTCAGTGGACTGACAGCCTTTGTGCCTTACGGCCCGCTCGGCGTGGAGAACTTCAAGAACGTCTTCGAGCGGATGAACTTCGGCCGCTTCATGTTCAACTCCGTGTTGATCGTGGGGACGATGGTTCTTGTGGGGCTATTTGTCAACAGCCTGGCGGCCTACGCGCTCGCCCGCATGCGTTGGAAGGGCCGGGCCCTGGTCGTCGCGATCGTCGTTGCGCTGATCATCATCCCATTTGAAGCCGTTGCGATCCCGTTGCTGTTGTTGGTCAACCGCTTCGGCTGGCTGGATACCTACCACGTCCAGATCATTCCCTTTATTGCCGACGCGTTCTCGATCTTCCTCTTCTACCAGTTCTTTATCGGCCTGCTGAAGGATCTGGAGGAGGCGGCCCTGGTGGATGGCGCCGGCCGGCTGCGCATCTACTGGAACATCATCGTGCCCCTCTCGCGGCCGGTGTTCGCGACGGTGGCGATTCTGCAGTTTTTGTTCCACTGGGGCGACTACATGTGGCCGCTGATGGTCACGCGCGGCGAGTCGGTCAGGCCGCTCATGATCGGGATGCAGCAGTTCTTTGGCCAGTACCCACGTCTGTGGGGCGACATCATGGCCTTCGCGGCGATGATCACGATTCCGGTCCTGGTCGTCTTCTTGCTCTTCCAGAGATGGTTCGTGCAGAGCGTGGCCAGTGCCGGGGTGAAGGGCGGCTAAACGCGCCAGGCCACCGAGAGTTTGCCGCTGCTATCGATCTCGACGGGGAGAGGGTCGTTCAGCTCGCCGATGAAGGCGCCCTCGGGGGTGGAGTGGCGCCAGGCGAGGAAGTACCAGGCGTCATCCGGACCCCTGACCAGCTTGCCGGCGTACAGTGAGCCCACTAGATCGCCGACTAGAAACTCGTCAGCGGCGAAGCGGAAGGGGCCGAGCGGATCGTCGGCAATCAGGTAGTGGGTGCCGCTCACCGGTTCCAGGCCGGTGCGCCGGCGGCGCCGGGCCGAGTGAACGGACGCCTGGGCGCAAAAGAGCAGGTAGGAGTGGTCGTGGATGGTGACCAACTGGGGCACTTCCAGATGGCCAAAGTCGCCCGGTTCGGTCACGGGCGGGAGGACCTCCCACTGAATCAGGTCGTCGGACCGGGCGTGGCCGATCACGCCGCGGCCGTCAGCAGGTCCATGGTTGGCGCGGGCTGTGATGAAGGCGTGAAATGTGCTGGTTTCAGGGTGCTGAAACACCCACGGGTCCCGCCAGGCCTGGTCGTGCCACAGGTTCAGATCGAGCAACTCGTACCAGCGCGCGTCGGCACTGATGAGGGGATTGGCCGGGTGTTTATGCCAGTGAATCAGGTCGGTGGAGGTGGCCAGGCCGATTCGCTGGACCAATCCGCGCTCGGCCCGGCAGGTCCCAGTGTAAAAGAGATACCAGAGATGGTCGTGCTGGAGCACACTGCCCGTCCAGGTGGTGTAGTCGTCCCAGGCCCCGGCCGGAGCGGGGTGCAGGGCGTCGGGCAGCACCTGCCAGGTGCGCAGGTCGGGAGAGACGGCGTGGCCGATGGAGACGTGCCAGTGGCGCAACTCTGCCTGCGCGAGCGTGCGGGGCGCTTGCAGGTAAAAGATATGATAGTCCGGACCGTTGCAGGCCAACCAGAAGTCCCACAGCCAGTTGTCAGGTAGTTGTAACGCCATGAATCACACCTCTCTCCTAAACAGGCAGGGCCAGTGCAACTGTAGACCATGGGCGTGGTGAAGCCGATAGCCGGTGTTTCAGGTACCACGGGAGAGAGGAAAGTGCGCCACGAAGCGTCGAGAAGCGCCTCGCCGGCCTTGATCGAATGGAGGGAGAGGGCGGGTGATCATTCCAGAAGGAGATCTAGACGTTCTCGCGATTGGCGAGACATTGGTCGATTTCATCTCCGTCGAGGAGACCGACTCCCTGCGCGATGCGTACACCTTCCATAAGTACCTGGGTGGCTCACCGGCCAACATCACTGTCTACGTGGCCAGGCTCGGGGGCGCCGCCGCCATCGTCTCGAAAACCGGCATCGGGGCCTTCGGCCAATTTCTCAAGGCGGAGTTGCGGCGCGCGGGCGTCAGTACCGACTACCTGATCATGGACCACCTGGTCC
Source organism: Ardenticatenaceae bacterium (assembly GCA_027493995.1). Classification (GTDB taxonomy): domain Bacteria; phylum Chloroflexota; class Anaerolineae; order Ardenticatenales; family Ardenticatenaceae; genus DOUV01. The sequence goes on from JAOSJS010000001.1 coordinate 6,336,769, forward strand.
ACACCTCGTTCGTGTTCGTCTCGCACACCAAGGGCACGCCGGATTTCGAGGCCTCGCGCAATGGGGACTATAAGCTCGAGCCGAAGGAGGTCGAGGAGGAGGCCGTCGCCCGGGCCAGGGTGATTCACGCCTCGACCTTTGCGCTGTCGCGCGAGCCCTGCCGCTCGGCAGTGGAAAAGGCCTTTCGACTCGCGCAGGAACAGGGCAAAATCGTCTCGCTCGATCCCAACTACAGCCCCCAGATCTGGCCGGACTATCGGGAGGCGATGGAGGTCGTGCCTCGGATGCTGGGCTATGCTACCATCACCAAGCCTTCGCTAGACGATGCAACCCGCCTCTTTGGCCGCGGGCAGGAGCCGGAAGAGTACATCAAGATCTTTCACAGCATGGGACCGAAGATCGTGGTGCTCACGATGGGCGCCCGCGGTGTGCTCCTCTCGGAGGAGGGGAAGCTCACCCACATTCCGGCTCGACCCGTCGAAGTCGTCGATGCCACCGCAGCGGGTGACTCCTTTTGGGCCGGCTTCCTCGTCGCCCTGCTCGACGGCAACTCGCTCGAGCGCTCTGTCCTGTTTGCGCGTGAGATCGTCGAGCGCAAGCTTACTGCCGTTGGCCCGTTACCAGACGCCATGGACCGGCAAGAGGTGTACGCCAAAATCGCTGCGCTGGCAAACCAACGGCAAGCCTGAGAGGAGGGGCCGATGCAGCTTGCATTTCTCAACCCACAGGGAAACTTCGATGCCGCCGACAGCTACTGGACCGAGCACCCCGACTTCGGCGGCCAACTGGTCTACGTCAAGGAGGTGGCGCTGGCACTGGGGCAGATGGGGCACCGGGTGGACATTGTGACTCGCCAGATTGTCGACTCAGCCTGGCCCGAGTTTGCCGGGGGCGAAGATCGATACCCCGATGCGCCCAACGTCCGGATCCTGCGACTGCCTGCCGGCCCCCCCCAATTTCTCCCCAAGGAGCAGCTCTGGCCCCATCTGGCGGAATGGGTCGATCGACTCCTGGCCTTCTACGATGACGAGGGCTCGGTTCTGGCTGCCTACACCACCCATTACGGCGATGGCGGGCTGGCCGGCGCGTTGATTCAAGCTCGCCGGGGGACACCCTTCACCTTCACCGGCCACTCTCTCGGGGCCCAGAAGATGGACAAGCTCCACGCCACGCCCAAGACGCTTGCCGAGTTGGACCAGCGCTTCCATTTCAAGGAGCGCATCATGGCCGAGCGGGTGGCCATGAACCGTGCCGGTATCGTTATCACCAGCACCGCCCAGGAGCGCTTCGAGCAGTACGGGCATCCGGCCTACCGCGGGGCGGTCGATCCGACCAACGATGCCAGGTTTCGGGTCGTGCCGCCCGGCGCCAACCTGCGGATCTTCAACCCCACCCCCGGTCCGGCCGACGCCGTGGTCAGCGAGCGAATTGCCTCCGCCATCGTGCGCGACATCGCGACACAGCGGCGCCGCCTTCCGCTCATCATCGCCTCGAGCCGGCTGGATCGCAAGAAGAACCTCACAGGTCTGGTCGAGGCCTTCGTCGCAACCCCCGAGCTGCGGGCGCTGGCGAACCTGGCGCTCGTGGTTCGCGGGCTCGAGAACCCGCTCACCCAACGAGACCAACTGCACGGCGAGGAGCGTGCGATTCTCGACGAGATCGCGGCGGCGGTGGCGGCCCAAGGCGCAGAGGGGATAGTGACCAGCTTCCCGCTCAACAGCCAGGAAGAGTTGGCGGCCGGCTATCGTATCGCTGCGGCCGACGGTGGCGTCTTCGCGCTGACGGCGCTCTACGAACCCTTTGGCCTGGCGCCACTCGAAGCCATGGCCTGTGGGCTCCCGGCTGTGGTGACGCGCAATGGCGGGCCGAGCGAGAGCATGGTCGAGGACGGCCGCGAGTTTGGCGTACTGGTGGACCCGACCGACCCCATCGATATTGCTCGCGGCCTGCGGCGGCTGCTGGCCGACGAGGCGGTCTGGGATGAGTTCCGGCGCGCCGGGATGGAGCGGGTAGAGAGCCGGTACACCTGGGAGCGGACCGCCGCCGGCTACCTCGCGGCAGTCGAGACCCTGCTGGCGGGGGGTGGCGCGCCCGGCGATATGCCCATCCCTGCGGCGTTTACCGACCCGGAGCAGGCCACGCTCGATGTTGCGACGCTGAGCGCTCTCTACTTTCCGGAAACGTGAGGGGGCAAGAGGTATCCCCGTTTGCGGCCGGCCGGAAAGCATGGCGAGGTCGAGAAAGGCGGCGGTGTTGGTGAGCGGGCCAACCTCGGGGGTCACGAGAACGGACAGAGCGCAACAAGAGGGTGCTCTTGTTGCGCTCCGCGTGCGGAGAGGGTCGCTCGAAGCGATCCGGCGCTCTAGAGCGCCAGTCAAGGCGTCAGACTTCCGAAGTCTTCCGAGACTTCGGAACTCTCCGGCCACGCGTCCGTGGCGACTCCTTGACCGGCAGCCTGGCCGCCGAGAGAAGTCAGGAAGTGGATCACGGTGGCAACGCCGCGGCGGAAGTTCTGGAGATTGAATTTCTCGTTGGGCGAGTGGAGGTTGTCGTCCGGGAGGCCGAAGCCCAGCATGACGGTGGGAATCGCGAGGATCTTCTGGAATGTGGCGACGACCGGGATCGAACCGCCCTCGCGCATGAAGACGGGATCAGCGCCGAAGGCCGCCCGGTAGGCTGCGCGTGCGGCTTGCATCGCGGGGATATCCCGCGGGATGATCGCGCCATCGCCGTGGTGGAGTTCACTGATCTCAACCCGAACCGTCGGGGGCGCGATTGCCTTGAGGTGCGCCGCCACCAGGTCGGCGATCTCCTGAGGCTCCTGGTCTGGCACGAGGCGCATGCTGATTTTGGCGTGGGCCTCGGCGGGAATGACAGTTTTGCCGCCCGCGCCGGTAAAGCCACCCCAGATGCCATTGATCTCGAGCGTCGGCCGGGCGGAGGTCCGCTCGACGATGGTGTAGTCCGGCTCGCCGTAGGGCGCCGGCACCCCGGTTTCTTCCAGCCATTGGTCGGTTGAGAAGGGGATGCGCGCCAGGTCGGCCCGCTCGTCGGGCTCGAGTGGGCGGACTTTGGAGTAGAAGCCGGGGATAATCACGCGGGCCTCGGCGTCGTGCAAGCTCGCGATCAGCTCACAGAGCGCCTGGATGGGGTTATGAACTGCACCTCCGTAGATGCCGCTGTGGAGGTCGCGCGACGGACCGTAGACGTGGACCTCGATGTAGGCCAGGCCGCGCAGGGCATAGACGATGGCGGGTTGATCGGGGCCGAGGATGTGCGAGTCGGAGATGACGGCGACGTCGGCAGCCAGCAGGTCGGCATGGCTGTCGATAAACTCGTCCAGATGGGGACTGCCGATCTCCTCCTCCCCCTCAAAGAGGTACTTGATATTGACGGGCAGGTTCCCCGAGCGGTGAATCAGGGCCTGGGCCGCTGCCAGGTGGATGAAGAGCTGCCCTTTGTCGTCGGCGGCTCCGCGGGCGTAGAGGTTATCGCCGACGATCGTCGGCTCGAACGGCGGGCTCTTCCAGAGATCCAGCGGGTCCACCGGCTGGACGTCGTAATGGCCGTATACCAGGAGTGTTGGCGCGGCGGGGCCGGCCTGGGACCACTCGCCGTAGACCACGGGATGACCGGCCGTGGGGTAGATGGCGACCCCGTCCATGCCCAGGCGACGGAGGCGCTCGGCCACCCACTCGGCGGCGCGCTGCATGTCAGGGCGGTGCTCGGGGAGGGTACTGATGCTGGGGATTCGCAAGAACTCAACCAGATCAGTGACATCTTTCTGGTAGTTCAAGGCGGCGTACTCCAGGACCGTCATGGCTTTCTCCTTCAAGACGCAGGGATGTGAGCTTGATTCGAGTCAGCGTAGCCGAGCGATAGGGCCTTGTCAAACGGGGGACCAAATGCCATCTTGTCCTCCACTGCGATTTGCGGCCTCGGACCGGGTCGCTATACTTACGAGTGGGGGTGGCTTCGGCCCGGTGGCCGGCCCGGTCTTCAAAATCGGTGGGGCGGCGGCAAGCGGCCCGGTGGGTTCGACTCCCATCCACTCCCGTCAGTGACCATCAACGTTGTAAGCCCTGTGAATTTGCTCAAACCTTGCCGCCCCGGCATCTTTTTGCTTCAAAGCCGGGGCGGCAAGGTTTTTCTTGAACACCTTTCGCTCGCATCCAGCCTGACGGAAAGCTGTATTGGCCTTTTGTTCACGTCGTCCGAGTGGCCTCCCGGGCGGAAGATGCTGGGGGCATGGGACTGGCTCTGCTTACTCCGCCCCTATCAAGTCGGGGCGCAGGTAGGCGAGGGTGAACTGGGCGCTGTTCATGGTCCAGTGGGCGATCAGCGGCAGCCAGAAACCGCCGGTCAGCAGGAGCGCGGCGCCCAGCAACGCACCGATCAAGGCTGTCACGAGCGCACCCCAGAGGCCCTGAGCGAGGTGCATCGAGCCGAAAGCCAGACTGCTGACTACCAGCGCCAGGCCGATGGGAAGATGGAGCGCGGCGCTCATCCCGCTGAGCAACATCGCCCGGAAGAGCAACTCTTCCAGCAGCGCAGCAGGGAAGGCCGCGGCGATGATGACGACAAGTTGATCGCGGCTGTGGGGGCGCATGGTGAGAATTGCGTTGCGCGAGTAGAAGGCGTTGCCCCGTCCAGGGAGGATCAGGATCGAGAGTGCGTTGGCCACCAGCGGAAGGAGCAGGCCCAGCGCGACCCCACCCAGCAGGTCGCGCGAGAGGCTGAACGGGACAAAGCCGAAAGCGGTCGTTGGCAGGCCCGCACTCCACTGAGCCGTGAGGATCAGCCCCAGGCAGAGCGCAATCAGGAGCAGCCGAAAGATGTTGTCGGGCCAGGTGAGTAACGGGTTGACCGGCAGGGGACCCCGCCGCAAGAGCAGCGCAGTCTGGGTGGTGAGCACGGCCAGGCCCAGAGTGAGCAGGATGGTACCGGCGACGAAGATCAACATTGACGCATGATGAACCAGAACGGTGAACGCGGAATATTCCTGGAGGGCGGATCAATATCCCGACCTGGTGGGTCGTGAACCGTCATGCGGCCAAACAGGCTCAAGCCACTTCGCCCTGTCAACGGGTTATAGACACCTTGTCGAGTTGTCACTCGCTCGTGCCCCCGTCATACTGGTGAACACTTCCCACAGTCATTCAGCACTCAAAACGTATCATTGTCCTGTGTTTAGTGAGAGCCGGTAGCTGTAGGGGGCTTGCTCGCTGGTGACCGGTGTCATCCCGGCGATGACGATCAGTACGTCGTGGACCTGCTCACCGATGCCTGGAATGGAGATCTGCCCGCGGTTGGTGGCGTCGAGGGGGAGTTGTTGGACGAGCGGTGGGCCGTCGCCACGGGCGATCACCTGGACGCTGTAGCGCTGCGGCAGGACGTTGTCCACCCGCACCGCGCCCACCAACTTCCAACCACCCAGGCCCTCCTCGAAGCCCTGACTATAGTCGAGTTCGGGGATACGAATGTCGTCCACGGCCAGGCCGGGCCGGTTGATGGCGTCGTCCGTGATGGTCTGGAAGCGAATCAGCACCTGCTGGCCGGTGAAGGGGCTGAGGTCCACCTGCTCCTGGATCCATTGCGGCGGGCGAGGATCGTCCAGCTCCACCAATCCCAGGCCGGAGCGGCCGGTGAAGCCGGGGCCGAAGGCGTTGCCGTTGGGGTCGTGATCGGTGGTGGTGGTTGCCCGTACGATCGTCCAGGTCGTTCCCCCATCGGTCGAGACGCTCACGTAGGCGTAATCCCACCCACTCTCGAGGTCGTACCAGGCAGCAAAGTCGAGTGTGGCGTGGGTGAGACCGGTCAGATCGAACGCCCGCGTGAGACCAGTGTCGCTGGCATCGCCCCGGTTACTCCAGACGAAATAACGCCCCTCAACCGGTGTGGTGGGGAGAATCGAAACCTGGGTCGAGCCCTCGAATGCGACGGTGAGCGCCCCGTGCACGCCGGTGGGCGGGGCTGCGCGGAGGTAGTCGGCGCCGTACTGGTGCACGGTGCCGGTGGCGACGACCGGGAAGCTGGTGTGGGTCGCGCTCAGTGACGGGGTGAGGTCCGCACGGTCGCTGTAGCTGAACTTGCCACCCTCGATGCGCGGTTCGTTGAGCTCGTTTGCTGTGATCCAGTCGGCGAACACCTGGTCAAAACTCAGCCCGAGCGGTCGCAGCACGGTATCGAAACCAGCGGCGCCGTTGGCCGGGTTGGCCACGACCGCGCGCATGGCGTCCTCGCCGAAGCGCTGCAGGAAGTAGCTCATAAAGAGGTAGGCGGCGCCGTAGTTGGGGATGCTGGCGCTATCCCACTGGGTCAACTGGCGGTCGGGTTCGCGTGCAAAGGCGGCCGGCGCGTTGCCGAGGCTGAAGCCGTTGAGCTTCACGGCCAACTCGCTGAGCCCTTCGTTGACCCAGAGATCCTCGTTACTATCGAGGTTCCAGTGAACCATGTGCTGGAACTCGTGGGCCAGGTAGCCGTCGAAGGTGCTCTCGCCGGGGCGGGCGGCGTCGAGATTGATGTAGAACATCTCCTTCTCATTCGAGTAGGGGTTGATCGCGTGGGGGTACTCGTCGGCGCTCGAAAAGTAGCCACCAACCCCCGGCACTTCGCCCAAGAAGATGTGCAAGCGCGGGTCGTTGTCAATCCCGGGCGACCACTCGGAGCCGAAGAAGCGGCGATTGGTGGGGTAGGATCTGGTTTCGAAGACCTGGGCCGATTTTTCAAGGTCGGATTGAGCCACGGTCAGACCATCCTGAACCCACCAGTTGGCATGCGGGGTTTGAAGCCGCAACACGGCGGTGGCCGTGAAGTGGCTGGTGGAGGCGACGTTCGAGACCCAGAAAGTCTCACGGTCGCCGACAACGTAATTCGTGGCCCGGGGCTGGACTTCCCGAGTGGCGTCGAGTGGGATGCGGCCAAATCCTTTGGCCAGGGCGAAGAGGTCGCGCTCGGGCGGAGTGGCCGTCTCGATGGCGACCAGGGTCTCGTTGGCCGTCGCCGGGGCTGGCCTCACCGTGAGTGCCGGAGGCATCGCAGTCGGCTCGGAGGGTGGCGGGGAAGGCGCCGCCGGGACGGGCGACGGCACCCTGATGGTTGGCGACGCTGTGGGCGAAGGCAGGACGGCGCGGCTGAGTGCGGGCCGGTTCGCCATCCAGAGCGCGCCGGCTGTCAGGCAGAACAGTGTGACCGCAAAGAGGACACTGAGCAGCGCACAGCCCAGGAGAATTCTTCGCAACAACATTCCTCATTCTTTCTGGTGACAGGTGGCGAGTGGTGATGAGAGATTGTAGGTGAGAACGCCCACCCGCAAAATCTCTAGTCGCCGGTCTCGTACTTCCCGGTTGGCCGCTGGGCCAGGGCCCACAATATGACGAGTGCCAACCCGGCGGCCAGAAGCAGGGCATAGAGCTTGTAGATTCGCGCTGGGAGCAGCAAGGCCAGCGCGCCGAAGAAGGCGGTGACGACCCAATAGCCCAGCACCACCTGGCGCTGGGAGAGGCCGGCGTCATAGAGGCGGTAGTGTAAGTGGTCGCGCCCGCCGCGCATCGGGTTGTGACCGTGGCGCAGGCGGGAGACGACCAACCAGGCGGCGTCCAGAATTGGTACGGCCAGCACCAGCAGCAAGGAGGCCACCTTGGCCCCGGCAATGATGGCCAGGGCCGCCAGCGCATAGCCGAGGAAGAGCGAGCCGGTGCTGCCCATGAAGCTCCGAGCCGGATTGAAGTTGAAGGGCAAGAAGCCCACGGTCGCGCCGAGGAGCGCCAGGGGCAGGAGCGCCACGCTGACCTGGCCCAGGCGGAGCATGTGGATCGCGAAGACGGCGCTGGCAATCGCCGCCACACCGGCTGCCAACCCATCGAGGCCGTCCAGCCAGTTCACCGTGTTCATGGTCCCGACGAACCAGGCGGCCGTCAGCGGAACCACGATCCAAAGGGGAAAGCCGGCGGTGGGATGCCAGAGGAAGCCCGAGCCGAAAGGGTTGTTCACATGCTTGATGAAGATCGTCGTGCCGATCGCGATGGCTGCCAGCAGGAACTGCGCCGCGAACTGCGGGCCGGGGCCGAGCTCCCAGCGGTCGTCGATCCACCCGGCCGCGAGCGCCACGACGCTCCCGAGAAGGAGGCCGGCGACGCGGGTGAGCTCGAGCGGATCGGTACGCGCAACTGGCAGGGCGAGGCCCAGGCCAACGGCGGCGACGAAGCCGGCGACCATCGCCATCCCGCCGCTGCGCGGCACGGCACGGGTGTGGACGTCGCGTGGTCGCGTGGGGGGATGGTCGAGCTGCCATCGCCGCGCCAGCCACATCGTGACCGGCGTGGTCACCACGGTGATGACCAGCGCCAGCAGGGGGACCAACAGAAAAGTATCCATCAGTTACACGTCAGGTAGCAGGCTGAGGGTTACTCCCCGTGCGTGACCTTCAACCTGGGAGCTGGCAACCATCAACCCGTCCCAAACTGGCGATCGCCTGCATCGCCGAGCCCGGGCACGATGTAGCCGGCGGGGGGCTCACCCTCCCTGGCTGGCTCGGCGGTCAGCCGTTCGTCGATGGCGGCGATATGGATGTCGATATCGGGGTGAGCTGTCGAGAAGCGGTCGATGCCCTCCGGCGCCGCGATGATCCCGACATACTTGATGCGCCGGGCGCCCCACTGCTTGAGGATGTCGGCCGCGGCCACCGCCGACCCGCCAGTGGCGAGCATCGGATCCAGGATGAGGACGACCTGCACGGTGGGGTCCACGGGGAGGCGGTTATAGTAGGCCACAGGTCGCAGTGTGCGTTCATCGCGGTAGAGGCCGATGTGCCAGACTTCGGCGCTCGGCATCATCTCCCAAATCCCCTCGACCATGCCGAGGCCAGCCCGGAGGATAGGGACGAGGCCGATATGCTCCTCAAGCTCGTAGCCGTGGGCCACGGCGAGGGGTGTCTCAACATCGCGGGGCTTCAGCTTCAAGTCTTGGGTGGCCTCGTACGCCAGCAGAATCGAGATCTCTCGGATCAGCTCGCGGAATTTTTTCGGCTCTGTTTCAACACGTCGTAAGAGCGTCACTTTATGTTTGATCAACGGGTGTTGGGACTCGAAGACGTGGCTGCTCAAAGGTTCACCTCCCGCGCGTGCAAAAAAAGAGGGCTAGACTCCGTCTAACCCTCTCTTGCAGACTACTCTCCACATCAACGCGCCGACATACGACGCCGCTTTTCGAGTTCGCTCTTGCAGGGGACGCAGAGGGTCGCTTCCGGCATGATGCGGAGACGCTCTGGATCGATTGGTTGGCCGCAGCGCTTACAGATGCCATAGCTTCCGGTATCCAGCTCCTCGAGGGCGATGTCGATCTCCTGCAAGCGCTCTTCGAAGTTGCGCAGCAGAGCGAGGTTCTGCTCGCGCACGACGTACTCCGGGTCACCCTCGTCCAGCTCAAGTTCCGGCTCGATCTGAAGGGACTCGCGCAGCCGGCCGATCTCGACCAGGACAAGTTGGCGTTCGGACGTTAGCCGCTCTCGCTCGGCCTGCAACTCCGAGTGATTCGACATGAACTGTTTCCTCCTCAACTATACCCCCGTTCGCAGGCAATTTCTTATACCATGCTTCGCTGGAGGCGTCAATAGTCCCCGCTGTTTGGTCGGGCTACTCAGATGCCGAGGCATGACGTATGCGGCTTCCTTAGGAGCGCTCGATCAGGCGGACCAGGAGAGCAGGCGTGTCGCACCTCTTCTTCCGGCTCTCTCCAGCTTCAACCTTCAACTGGTCATACTCGTGGACGAAAGCAAGAGTGGTGCCTGCTCTCTGAGGCGGGAAGGGGGGAACGAATGTGCGGGTTTTCGCTGTCCGACCGCGATGCTATAATGGAGTCGTGGGAGGAACCGGCATGGATGACAATCCACGCGCCGTCTCGGCGCAGAAACAGGGAGAGGACCTCGTCCTCGAACGCTCGTTGCGGCCGCAACGGCTCAGCGAGTACATCGGGCAGGAACGAATCAAGGAAAATCTGGAGATTTTGATTCAGGCTGCCAAGGCTCGCGGTGAGACCCTCGATCACGTGCTCTTCTACGGACCCCCCGGCCTGGGAAAGACCACCCTCAGCCAGATTATCGCCCGTGAGATGGAGGTCAACATCAAGACGACCGCCGGCCCGGCGATCGAGCGACCCGGCGACCTGGCGGCGATTCTGACCAACCTGCGCCAGGGTGACATTCTCTTCATCGACGAGGTCCATCGCCTGGGGCGGGCGATCGAGGAGATTCTCTATCCTGCGATGGAGGATTTCGTCCTCGACCTGATTGTGGGCAAGGGGCCGGCGGCGCGCAGTGTGCGGTTGAAACTGCCGCGCTTCACCGTCATCGGGGCTACGACCCGCCTGGCGATGATGACCTCGCCTCTCCGAGATCGCTTCGGCGTGATCTATCGGCTCGATTTCTACGAGCTTCCTGCGATGGTCGAGATCGTGACGCGCGCCGCCCGGATTCTCGGCATCGGGGTTGATCCGGAGGGTGCGGAGGAGATCGCCCGGCGCGGGCGTGGCACCCCACGCATCGCCAATCGCTTGCTCCGCCGGGTCCGTGACTATGCGGAGGTTCGCGCGAATGGCCACATCTCCCGGGAGGTGGCCGCGGAGGCCCTGGCCCTGCTGGAGGTGGATGAGTTGGGCCTGGACGACATCGACCGCCGCGTACTGGCGGCGATCATCGCGAAGTTCAGCGGAGGCCCGGTCGGCCTCGAGACCATCGCGGCCGCGATCAGCGAGGAGGCTGACACGATTATGGACGTCTACGAGCCCTACCTGTTGCAGTTGGGCTTCCTGGAACGGACTCCCCGAGGGCGCGTCGCGACGCGACGCGCCTACGACCACCTGGGCTACCCCTACGACGGTGCCAGCGGCGCGCGCGACGAGCAGCCGCCGTTGTTCGACCTCTGAGAGCCTGCTCCGACGGCAAGGGAGGCTTCCTCTCTGACAGAATTCCTCGGTAAGGAAGTCACATCGGTTGGGATCTCCTCGACGTGCCCCCGGGTTCCCTTTCTTTCTTTCTTTCTTCCTTCCTTCCTCCCGCCCTCACCCGGCTTGTTCTCCAGGCGGACGCCGTCCGCCGCTGCATCTCCAAGAATGGCCTTTTGTGCCGGAATCAGCTCCCCCGGAAGTGGCACAACGGTTGCTATTATTCCGGCTAACGACTGACCACGGAGGCTGACAATAATGAACGACTTGTTTCGCCGGTTCGCTCACAAAACATCGGAACTGACCGGCACGCCGTGGGCCTTCCTGACCGCGATGATCATCATCGTGGTCTGGGCCGCGAGCGGCCCGGTCTTCGGCTTCTCGGATACCTGGCAGCTCGTTATCAACACGGGGACGACCATCGTGACGTTCCTGATGGTGTTTCTCATCCAGAACACGCAGAACCGGGACGCCAAAGCGATCCACCTCAAGCTCGACGAGCTGATCCGGGCGCTCGAGGGCGCCCGCACAGATATGGTTGACCTGGAAGACCTTTCGGACGAGGAACTGATGCAGCTCCAGGAACAGTTTAAGCGCCTTCGCGAGCGCGAGAATGGGCTTTCAGGCTCGAGTACACTTGAGTCGGCTCAAGCCGAGGAGCCAGCCGGCTGAGTTAGCTCGCCTCGGGTGGCTCCTCAGGGGTCGGGAAGGGCGGCTCGTTCCCCAGGCTGCCGAAGCTCGTTTCGCCGTAGCCGCCAGTTACCCCGGGGTCGGTGTCGCTCCCGAGACCACCTGTCTCGACGGGGTGGGCGGGCTGTTGACCTGCCGCCACCCGCGCCGTATTGCTCAACAGCGCCCAGATCGCCTCCTCGCTCATCTCGTGATTCTGTGCGATTGTGTACACACTCTGGCCGTCGAGCGCCGCCTGCACGATCGCGCGCTCCTCACTGGGGAGCGTCGCCACCAGGCCGGGATCCTGCTTCAACTCTTCCACCAATCTGGCCATTCGCTCGTCTGCTGAGGGTGCCACGTGTTCCTCCTTCGTTGTACCTGCTTTTGCTCCTCTCTGCCGAGCAACCCCTGTGCCGCCAGGATTGGCCCGGCTGGTCGGAGGCAGCCATTCGCCTGGGCGGCCCACCCTGGGTACGAATGCTGCTATAGGGCGGAGCAGTCGCGAGCGCCGTTCGCTGCCATCTGCCCAGGCATGGCATGACTGGTTTGCTCCGTATTCCGACATGCGAAGAAAGGACGTTGTATGCCAGCCTCTACGGTTGACCTGCAGGCGCTCTTGGAGCAGTTTGGCCACACAGCCTTTCGACCGGGGCAAGAGCGGGTCATCCGCAACCTGCTGAATGGACGGGATGTGCTGGCGGTGCTGCCGACGGGCGCCGGCAAATCGCTCGTGTACCAGTTGGCGGCGCAACTGCTGCCCGGGACGACTATCGTGGTCTCCCCGCTGATTGCGCTTATGAAGGATCAGGTCGAGTCGGTTGAAGAGTGCGGTCTGGAAGCCGGTGTCATCAATAGCTTTCAATCCAAAGGAAAAGCGAAGGGCGAGATGCGCCAGGTGCGCCACGGCGAGGCGAAGCTGCTCTACGTGACTCCCGAGCGCTTCAATGATGAAGGATTCATGGATCAGGCCCGGCGCATGGAGGTCTCACTCTTCGTCGTGGATGAAGCCCACTGCATTTCCGAGTGGGGTCATGATTTTCGTCCGTCCTACCTCGTACTGGACCGGGTCGTCGCCCAACTCGGCCGGCCATCCCTCCTGGCGCTGACCGCGACCGCGACGCCCTGGATCCGGGATGAAATCATCGCCCGGCTGGGGATGCGTCACCCAGATATCGTCGTGCGCGGCGTGGACCGTCCAAATCTCTTCTTCGAGGTGCGCCGTGTCGAGAAAGAGGAGGAAGATCGGCGGGTCTTACAGCATCTCTTACTTGACGAGCAAGACGAGAACCCGCCGGAACCGGCCCAGCAACTCACTCGGGCGATGCAGGGCAGCGGTATCGTGTACACGCGCACGACCAAAGCGGCCGAAGAGACGGCCGCGTGGCTGCAGGAGTGGGGCATCACGGCGGATTATTACCACGGTCAGCGCGGCAAGGCCGGCCGCGAGCGTGTCCAGGACGCTTTCATGGGGGGCACGTTGCGCGTGATTGCGGCCACCAATGCCTTCGGTCTGGGCGTGGACAAGTCCGACATTCGTTTTGTGATTCATCGCGACATTCCTGCGAGTATCGAAGCCTACTACCAGGAGGCCGGCCGGGCCGGGCGAGACGGTCAGTTTGCCCGCTGCACCATCATCTACCGTCACAGCGACCTGGGGCGAGCGGCCTTTCTCTCGAGCAGCGGCCGGCTCACCCGGGACGAGGTGCGGCAGGCACGCGAGGGCTTATTGGCCAACCCGGAGGCCTCCTGGCAGGCGTTGGAGGAAGTCACCGGGCTGAGCAAAGGGGACCTGGCGCGGCTGATCACGATCCTCAAACAGGACGACATTCTCGGGGAGGAGCAGGGGCGTCTCCAGATGCTGGTGCCTGACTTTGATCCGGAGGCGATCTCCCTCGAAGGCGAGGAGCAGCGCCGGGCGTACGAGCGCAGCCGGATCGAAATGATGCGTGGCTACGTGGAGACTGATGAGTGCCGCCGGCGCTACATCCTCAACTATTTCGGGGAAGAGTATGAGCCCGAGCGGTGCTTCATGTGCGACAGCGATGTACTGCGGGACGGAGAGCAGCGGGTCCATATCAAAGAAGAAGAGGAAGGAGAAGCGCTGCCACCGCCGTTCGAGATGGGTGACCGAGTGATCCATGAGAAATGGGGGACAGGCGCCGTCCAGGCGGTGCGAGACGACAGCGTTACCGTGCTCTTCGATAAGGTGGGCTTCAAGACGCTCGCGAACGGCGTGATCCGGGAACGGGAACTACTCAAGATTGATACCAGTCGGTGAGGCGCTGAGCACGATCGAGGACGCCGGGGCAGAGCCCAACGCAGGAAGTGACAGTTGAATGGCGGGACTTTCTTGAGGCGTGCGTTGGCGCGGGACTTGCTGGTAACTGGCTAGAGATCTTCCCACGGCCAATCTGGGCCGGATGACGCCAGTCGTGCGGCACCTCAGCACGGCAGTGCAGGCATTCTTGCCGAAGGAAATAAGGAGAAATGGGCACTATGCAAGACGATCCGGTTCGTTCTCCGGGTGGTGTTGATGAAGAGAAACTGAAAGAAATCGCCCGCAGAAGTCCTGTCAAAGCAAAGGGGCGCGAGCAGACCCACGAGGAGATCGAGCAACTCCCCGAGAAGCACCTCCGCCCGACCGACATCGTGGAAGAGGCCTCGATTGAGTCGTTCCCCGCGAGCGACTCCCCGTCCTGGACGCCGACGAGCGCTGTTGGCCAGCCGGAAGACCAACAAGAGGAAGCGGGCGAATCGCGTGAGAGTTGAGCGGAGACGTGGGCCAACTGCCTCGAGGACGTGCGGCCGCGAGAAACACGTCCGCCGAGTCTAGCAATATACTTGAAAGGAAGAGGGCCAGTGACCGATCGAAAGAAGACCGACAAACAACCTCTGCGTGAGAGTGACAGCGCGGAAGCAATCATCCAGGGCGAGACGTCACCAGATATCCAGGGCAATCCGCCAGACCCCGGCCGCACTGCAGGACAGGCTGAAGGCACCAAAGAGGATGTCGAGCGAGCCTTGCAGGGTCGGAAGGGCGGAGGCCAGCTTGAAAAGTCTCCGCGCGATCCCGGCAGGACGCCGGGCCAGGCGGAGGGTACTGAGGAAGACGTCGAAAAGGCGCTACGCCAGCGACACGAAGAAGAAGCACGCGAAGTCTTCTAGAGCGCCAGTCAGACTTCCGAAGTCTTCCGAGATTTCGGAAGTCTGACTGGCGCTCCCGCCGATTCCTTGCCCTGTGTTCCAGGTTGCTGACAGGGTGATCCGCGGCCGCCGTATCGCTCGTGGGTTGATGACGCTCGGGTCTCACTATCCCTCGCTCGGCATTCGCCGGCTCAGGAAATAATTGCCCCTGGGGGCGGGGTGGAGCCGCCCGAAGGCTTCTCTTGTAACCCTTGCCTCCTATTCCTGCTTCTCATTGTTGGTACACCACTTGCTTAATCAAGGTCTGGACTGGAAGAAAGCACGGGATCGGTACGAACACGGTCGCCCACGTGACACGATCCCACGACCACTCGAGCGTAGCCCGAACCACCGAAACGCTCACCAGCCGATTCCTCTCCTCTCCCCTATCCGCCAGCGGTCCTGCGGGCGATATCCCGAGACGTTTCCCTTGCTGACGAGGATAGGTTTCAGATGGTCAAGAGCGGCTTGCTTTTCAACG
The DNA here is from genome assembly GCA_027493995.1 of Ardenticatenaceae bacterium. Classification (GTDB taxonomy): domain Bacteria; phylum Chloroflexota; class Anaerolineae; order Ardenticatenales; family Ardenticatenaceae; genus DOUV01. Next base: position 6,352,043 of record JAOSJS010000001.1, read on the forward strand.
GGAAAGCTGGCGCCTGGAGGTGGTTCTTTGACAGTTCCGAACGGGCAGTTCAAGCGAGTTGCTGAGGCGGTTGCAGGGAGGACGACCGAGCTTTTACGCGCAGCCATCTTTGTGACCGACGATCATGGGATCGTGACCGCGAGCAGTGAGGACGGCTGTGTGGGCCTCCCCTTCGCGCTGCTCGGGCATGAACCAGAGAACTGCCTGCGGATTCCCCTGCACATCAATGGGCATAACGGTGAGGTCATCATCGCCGAACCAACGAACAACGGCGAGATGGTTCCGCCTCGCCTGGTGCAGGGGCTCGTGGAATTAGTCATCAAGCAGGCCGCGGTCGTCGATCGGCTCACCAACCAACACGAGCTGAAGAACACGTTCATCCACGATTTGCTCTGCGGCTCGATCGACGATGAGGCGACCATTCTTCGCGAGGCCCAGATCCTGGGGATGGATCTGACGCCGCCCCGGGCGGTGATCCTGATCGACGCCGCCGACTACATTCTGATGTCAAACGGTTCGGGCCGGTACGAGGTCGGCGAGGCGCAGATCCAACGGCGGGCGCAACTTGTGATTGCCAGTGTCGTTGGCTTCTTTAAGCTGCCCAGTGATACGATCTGCGCGTACATCGGTGATGGCGAACTGGCGGTTCTCAAGGCGAGTGATACGAAGAACCTCTTCGCCTGGGTCGATCATGAGGACGAGCAGGTCCATTCGAGCCAGTCGTGGGCCAATCTCACGGCTCTCAAGCGTGCTGGTGGGGCGCTGTTGGCTCGTCTTCGCAGCGACACCCGTGCCGGGATCAGCGTCGGGATTGGTCGTTACCATCCGGGGATTCGCGGGCTGGCGCTCTCGTACCAGGATGCTCGCGCGGCCTTATCGCTCGGCCGGCGCCTCCACGGCCAGAACGGCGTACACTGTCTCGATGGGCTGGGGATCGCAGCTTTTGTCGGCGTCTCCGACGAGTGCACGAAGATTGACCTGGCGACGTACCTGCTCGGCCCACTCGACCAGGAGCCCGAGCTGCTCGAAACCCTCGATATCTTCTTCGTAGAGGATTGCTGCCCGTCGTCAACGGCGCACCAACTCTCGATTCACCGAAATACCCTCGGCTACCGGCTCGACAAGATTACCTCTCTAATCGGGCTCGATCCGCGCCGCTTCGACGATGCGGTGCAGATCCGTCTTGCCCTCCTTCTTCGCTCTCTGCGGAGAGATCCCTCGCAACTGTGCAAATGCCCAATCCCAGAGCGCCACGAGAAGAGGTACGTTGGGCAAATGCCTGATGCCCCTGTCCGTCAGATCGCCTAGCATATCCTTACGACGTTTGAATGGAACAATGTGTTGCCGCCCATGGGTGCGGACCTTTTGGGTCGTGGGCGGTACTCGAGAGGGGAGCGCGCTGTGACGCAGCGAGAATTTGTGGCCATGGGGCAGGCGGATTTCCTGCTCTCGCCGGAGGCACCCTATCACGATGCCGCGCTCGCCGCCCTGACCGGCCGGCGAGGGACGTTGAGTTCGGCGTTGGAACAGCTTGCGACGCGGGCGGTGGTGCTGGCCGGGGTCGCGGCGCGGCTCGTCGAGACCCTGCGAACGGGGCACAAGGTGCTGATCGCGGGCAACGGCGGGAGCGCCGCGGAGGCCCAGCACTTTGCGGCGGAGCTGGTCGGGCGGTTCAAGCGCGAGCGGATGCCGTACGCGGTCATGTCGCTCACCACCGACACCTCGATTCTCACCGCCGTGGCGAACGACTACGGGTACCAGGAGGTCTTCGCCCGCCAGCTCCTCGCGTACGGCCAGCCCGGTGACCTGTTGATTGCCTTCAGCACGAGTGGCGAATCCGAGAATCTGGTGCGGGCGGCACGAGCGGCCCGGAACCGCGAGATCGCCGTCGTCGCGGTCACCGGCGAGCGCTCGAGCCGGCTCGAGCGTCTGGCGGATGTGACGGTGCGCGTGCCGGCGGCCGATACCGCAGCCGTGCAGGAACTTCACATGATCGTCACGCACGTGCTCTGCGACATCGCCGAGTCGGCGCTCGCGGAGCAGGAAGGAATGGCGGTCGCATGAAACATCGCGCCATCTTCCTCGACCGCGACGGCACGCTGGTCCACCCCCGCCACTACCCGTCTCGACCCGAGGAACTGCATCTCTACGACGGGATTCGTCCCGAACTCCGCCGCCTGCAGGCAGCCGGATTTCGCCTCGTGATGATCACAAACCAGTCGGGGATCGCACGGGGCTACTTTACCGAGGGCGACCTGCAGCGTATGCACGAGCATCTCGCTGGCGAACTCGCGCGCTTCGGCGTGTCTCTCGACGCCATCTACTACTGCCCGCACCACCCCGATGGTGTGATCCCCGAGCTGGCGATTCGCTGTCTCTGCCGAAAGCCCCAACCGGGGATGCTGCGCCGCGCCGCCGCTGAGCTCGATCTCGACCTTGAGCGTTCCTGGTTCATCGGCGACATCCTCGACGACGTCGAGGCGGGCAACCGCGCCGGCTGCCGCACCATCCTCGTTGATCTGGGGACGGAGCCGCTCCCCGAGCGGCCCGCGCGCTGGCCGCGCTGTGTCGCCTGCGATAGCGTGCATGCGCTCCGAATCGTTGCCGCGATCGAACATCTGGGACCAGGCCCGGCGCCGACCCTGGCCTACCTGCCGGAGAGTTGGCGCCCGGTTCATAGTCAATTGCCCGCGGTCAAGGAGGGGAGCGGCCGGTCACGCATCCCTACGGTCACCGTCGCTTCCGTGATCACTGACTCCAACCGGCCAGCAGCAGGAGGTGGCAATGGCCACAGCAGTTGAGTTGGTGCGGCGCTTCCGCCAGGTGCGCGTGCTCGTCATCGGCGACGCCATGCTCGACAGCTATCTTGAGGGAACGGCCACCCGGCTCTGCAGCGAGGGGCCCGTGCCAGTCGTGCGGAAGACGGTCGAGGAGCGCGCCCCGGGCGGCGCGGCCAATACCGCCGCCAACCTGCGAGCGCTGGGGGCCGAGGTCGTCTTTCTCGGCATCGTCGGCGGTGATGTGGCCGGCCGGCTCCTGCGATCGGCGCTCTGCCAACGGGACATCGACGACCGCTGGCTGGTCGAGGATGAATCGGTGAGCACGCTGCACAAGCTGCGGATCCTGGCTGACGGCCAATACGTCGTGCGCTTCGACGAGGGTGAGACGTGCGGCTGCTCCGTCGAGGGCCGCCAGCAGCTTCTGGCCCACCTGGAAGCGGCTTTCCCACATTGTGACGCGGTGGTCATCTCCGACTACACCTACGGCGCTGCCGCGGACGAGGTCATCGGCCAGTTGCGGGCGCTACGGGCGGCGCGCCCCTGCACGCTGGTCGTCGATTCCAAGGAACTCTGGCGCTTCCGGCACGCGGGCGCCACAGTTGTTACGCCCAACCACCTGGAGGCGCGGCTCGACGGCGAGCCGGCGACCCACGACGACGGTGGCCTCCGTTTCCCCGAGATCGAGCGGATTGGGCGCCGGCTCCTCGCCAAGATCGATGCCGAGTACGCCGCGATCACGCTGGCCGGCGATGGTGTCTGCCTGGTCGATCGCCAGGGTAGGACCGTGCATCTGCCGGCGCACCGGGTAGCGCAGGCCAACGACGTCGGCGCGGGTGACTCCTTCACTGCCGCGCTGGCGCTGGCGCTGGCGGCCGGCGCCAGCTGTGAGGAGGCGGCCCGCATCGGGATCGACGCGGCGGGCATCGCCGTGACGAAGCAGCGAACGGCCGTCGTCCATCACCAGGAACTGCTCCAGCGGGTCAGTCTCCGCGACCATGTTGCTGCTCCCGCAATCGAGGGCGGCGAGCAGGCCGTGGCCCTCCTCGCGGCGCGGATCGCGGCGGAACGCCGAGCCGGCCAGACGATCGTGTTCACGAACGGTGTCTTCGACATTCTGCATGCCGGCCACGTCGAGTTCTTGCGCCGGGCGAAAGAACTCGGCGATATCCTTGTGGTCGGTGTCAACAGCGACCGCAGCGCCCGGCGGCTCAAGGGGGAGAACCGGCCAATCAACAGCGAGCAGAACCGGCTGGCGCTCGTGGCCGCGCTCGACCCGGTGGACCACGCCATCCTCTTCGACGAGGAGACGCCCGCGGCGCTGATCCAGGCGCTGCGCCCGCATGTCCATGTCAAAGGTGGCGACTACGCCGGGGAAGCCCTGCCCGAGGCCGAGGCGGTCCACGAGGTCGGGGGGCAGGTCGTGATCCTGCCGCTGGTGGGCGATCTGAGCACCAGCCGGGTGATCGACCGGATCGTAGCGGTGGCGGGTGGCCCGGCGCGAAGGGCGAGCGCGGCATGACGGAGAGAACTGGGGGAACTGCGAGGGGAAGGGCGGAGAAGGGCGCGACGCACCTTCCGAGGCGCGTCGCGCCCTTCATGAGAAGTTGGGGAAGCGGCAGATGATCGACGAGCAGTGGCGCACCGTACGGCGGGTCCTGGTGGTCCGGCTCGACAATCTCGGCGATGTACTCGTCACGACACCGGCGATCCACGCGATCAAGACGTCGCTGCCGGATGCCGAGATCACCCTCCTGGCGAGCCCGGTTGGCGCGCAGGCCGGCCGGCTCAATCCCGACATCGACGACGTGATCGTCTACCAGGCTCCCTGGATGGACCCCTGGCACAAGTTACCCCAGGAGAGCGAGCGCGAGCAGCGGATGATCGCGGCCATTCGAGCGCGGCGGTTCGACGGTGCGATCATCTTCACCTCGTTCCACCAAAGCCCCCTCCCGGCGGCCTACCTCTGCTACCTGGCCGATATCCCGCTGCGCGTCGCGGCCTCGATTGACGGCCCTGGCTCGCTGCTGACGACCCGGCACAAGCACCCAGAGCGGATGACGCACGAGGTCGAGCGGGGGCTCGACCTCGTAGGGGCGATTGGTCTTGGAAGTAGCGACCTCGATCTGGTGCTCCGCGTCCCGGCCGAGGCGCGCGCGCACCTGGCCGCACATCTCTGTGCCTTCGACCGCGGCCGGCCGCTGATCGTGGTGCATCCCGGTTGCAGTATGCCCGCGCGCACCTACCCGTGGGAGATGTACGCCCAGGTTGCCAATCTGCTGGTGGAGCGTCTCGGCGCGACGGTCGTGCTGACCGGGACTGAGGAGGAGGCGCCGCTCGTCGGGCGCATCCGCGGGCGGATGCAATGCGAGGCCCTCGCCCTGGCGGGGCAACTACCCTTTGCCGAGTTCTGTGGGTTGATCGAGGCCGCCGATCTGACCATCACGAACAACACCGGGCCGATGCACGTCTCGGCGGCCGTCAAAACGCCGGTTGTGGCGCTCTTCGCCCTGACCAACCCACCGGAACAGTGGGGGCCGTGGCGAGTCCCACATCGGCAACTGTACCACGATGTGCCCTGCCGGATTTGCTACAGCCGTATCTGTCCCTACGGGCACGAGTGCCTGCGACTGGTGACGCCGGAGATGGTGCTCGATGCGAGCGTTGACCTCCTCTCGGAGGGGAGATTCGAGCTGAGAGATTGCCGATTGGCGATGCGCGAGGCCGCTCATGGCCAATCGCCAAGCGCCAATCGCCAGGGGACGGGGCGATGAGTGGCTGGTTGGAAGCGGACAACATTTTGGCGATGCGCCTGGACAATATCGGTGATGTGATCATGCTCGGGCCGGCCTTGCGGGCGGTGAAAGAAACCTCGTCGCAGGCCCGTCTCACGCTGGTGGCCAGCCGGAGCGGTGCTACTGCGGCGCCACTCCTGCCCTGGATCGACGACGTGATCGTCTGGCGGCCGGTCTGGCAGGATCTCGGGCATCTGCCGTTCGATCCGGCCCGGGAGCGGGAACTGATCACCCAGCTCGCCGACCGCAGGTTTGACGCCGCGCTGATCTTCACCTCCTTCAGCCAGACGCCCCACGTCCCCGGCTACGTCTGCTACCTGGCGGGGATACCACTCCGCGCCGGCGAGTCGAAGGAGTTCGGCGGCCGCACACTGACGACCGAGTTGAAGCCGGCACCGGACGAACTTCACCAGGTCGAGCGAAACCTGCGCCTGGTGGAGACGCTGGGGTTTGTCGCGCGCGACCGGCGGCTCGTGGTGGCGATTCCGGATGCCGCTCGCGCGGCGGTGCCGGGCCTGCTGGCGGAGGCGGGACTCGACCTGAACGCGCCGTTCGTCCTCCTTCACCCTGGCGCGAGCGCCAGGTCGCGGCGCTACTGGCCCGAGCGGTGGGGCACCGTGGCCCGCCTTCTGGCAGCCCGAGGCTGGCCGGTGCTCGTCACGGGCGTCGAGCGCGAGGCCGGCCTGGTTGAGACGGTGGCCCGATCGGCGCCCGAGGCGTGCCGCCTCATTGGCAAGACGGCGCTGGCGGAGTATGCTGCGCTGGTCGAGCGGGCCGCACTCGTAATCTCCGGCAACACCCTCCCGCTGCACCTCGCCGACGCGGTGGGGACACCGGTGGTGGTTCTGTTCGCCGGGACTGAGTACGAAGAGCAGTGGCGGCCGCGCACGACCCGCGCCCGGCTGCTGCGCCGGCCGACCCCCTGCCAGCCCTGCTACCTCTTCGACTGCCCGATCGGCCAACCCTGTCTCGATATTCCGCCGGAGGAGGTGGTCCAGGCGGCTGAAGCCCTGCTGGGAGAGGAGGGTTTGGCGATCGGAGATGAGAGATTTGGGGGTTGGCAAGCGCCAGGCGCCACGCGCCACGCTCCAGTCGCCCATCTTCGAGACGGGGGCGTCCCATGATGACCGTCCGTGTTCCCACCTTCGACCCATCCCCGCGGCGCATCGCCGTCTTCCGTGCCCTCTACCTGGGCGATCTGATCTGCGCGATGCCGGCGCTGCGGGCACTCCGCCGCCGCTTCCCGCGCGCCGAGGTGACTCTCATCGGGCTCTCGTGGGCGGAGGCGTTTGTTCGCCGCTTCCGCGCTTCCGTTGATCGGTTTCTGGAGTTCCCCGGCTATCCGGGCATCCTCGAGGTTGAGGTCGTCCCCGAGCGGATCGAGCGCTTTCTCGAGGAACAGCGGGCCTACGGCTACAACCTTGCGCTCCAGATGCATGGCGATGGGAGTGTGAGCAACAGCTTTGTGGCCGACCTCCGGGCTCAAGTGTCGCTCGGATACCGGCAGGGCGCCGACGACCGCCTGACGGTAAGTCTGCCATACAATCCAGATGAGCACGAGATCCTTCGCTGGCTGCGGCTCGGCGCGCTGGTGGGCGCTCCAGGCGACGACGTCCAAACGGAGTTCCCGACGACCCGGATCGAGGAAGCGGGGGCGGGAGCGCTGCTGTCTGACGGAGCTACCTGGAAGGGAACTCGCTCCGGCCCGTTGGTTGGCCTCCATCCCGGCGCCAAGGACCCGGCCCGCCGCTGGCCCCCCGAGCGCTTCGCCGCCGTCGCCGATGAACTGGCAGACCACTACGCCGCTCGGATCGTCCTGACCGGGAGCGGCGGCGAGCGGGAGATCACCGCGGCTGTCCGCCGGGCGATACGGGCCCCGGCGCTGGATCTGGCCGGTAGGACCGACCTTGGCACCTTCGCGGCGGTCATTGCCCGGCTCGACCTGCTGGTGACCAACGATACGGGGGCGTCGCACATCGCCGCGGCCACGCGCACACCGAGCGTCATCCTCTTCGGGCCATCGCGGCCGGAGCGCTGGGCGCCGCTGGACCGGGCCCGCCACCGGGTTGTCGATGCGCTGGCCGGATCGGAGGCGGACCCCGCTGCGGCGCTGCGGCAACTGCCGATCGAACCGGTCATGGCGGCCTGCGCGGACGGGCTCGGCGTGGGTCGGGACCGAGGCGCCGGCCGCCAGATCCGTGAGCGACGCCTGGTTGCCAACGACTGAGGCCGCCGACATCCGCGTACGTTCTTGTTCTTCGCTGAGTTCGCCGTTTCAGTCGACACGAGTCCGATGGCCTTGACAGGCTACTCGTCACCGAACTGGATTCCTTGGGCCAGGGGCAGTTGCGATGACCAGTTGATGGTGCAGGTCTGCCGGCGCATGTACCCTTTCCAGGCATCGGAACCGGATTCGCGGCCGCCGCCCGTTTCTTTCTCGCCGCCAAATGCCCCCCCGATTTCGGCACCGCTGGTCCCGATATTGACATTCGCAATCCCGCAATCAGAACCGGCCGCCGAGAGAAACTGTTCCGCTTTGAGCAGGTTGGTCGTGAAGATGGCGCTGGAAAGACCCTGCGGAACGCCGTTGTGGATCGCAATGGCTTCGTCCAGGGTTTCGTACGTCATCAAGTACAGAATCGGTGCGAAGGTCTCCTCACAGACGAGCGGCGTCTGCCGGGGCATCTTGACGATGGTGGGCTCGACGAAATTGGGGCCCTTCTCGGGCAGCCGGTGCCCGCCGGAGAGGATCTCGCCGCCCTGCGCCCGGGCGACCTCTAGCGCTCTTAGCATGTTTTCTACCGCCGCTTCGTCCACCAGCGGTCCCATCAAGATGCCATCCTCGAGGGGATCGCCGATCGTGACCTGCCGGTAGGCGCGTATCAGACGCCCGGTGAGCTCACCCGCGATATCCTTGTGCATGATGATGCGGCGGGTCGTGGTGCAGCGCTGGCCGGTGGTGCCCACGGCCCCGAACAGGATCGCCCTCACCGCCAGCTCGAGGTTCGCATCTTCGGTCACGATGATGCCATTGTTGCCGCCCAACTCGAGGATCGTGCGACCCAGCCGGCGGGCAACCGTCTCGGCCACGTGCCGGCCCATCCTCACCGAACCGGTGAAGCTAATGAGCGGGATGCGATGGTCGTTGAGCATCCGTTCGCCGACCTCACGGCCCTTGCCGATCGCCAGGTTGAACACGCCCTCCAGCCCGTGGTCGGCTGCCACTTGATTGGTGATATGCTGGACCGCAACCGCGGCCAGCGGCGTGTTGGACGAAGGCTTCCAGATCATTGTATCGCCGCAGACAGCGGCGATGGCGGCGTTCCAGGACCAGACGGCGACGGGGAAGTTGAACGCTGTGATAATCCCCACCGGACCCAGGGGATGCCACTGTTCGTACATTCGGTGGGCCGGACGTTCGGATTGGATGGTGAGGCCGTACAACTGGCGCGAGAGCCCGACCGCGAAGTCGCAGATGTCGATCATCTCCTGGACCTCGCCCACGGCCTCAGCTTTGATTTTCCCCATTTCCAGGGCTACCAGTTCGCCCAGCGGCGCTTTCAATTCACGGAGGGCGTCCGCGAGGTCGCGAACCACCAGGCCGCGCTTCGGGGCCGGCACGGTGCGCCAGCGTTGAAACGTGTCGGCTGCTGTGCCGACCACCGCCTCGTAGGCAGTTTCCGTGACCTGCAGGACGCTCGCGATCCGCTCACCGGTCGCCGGGTTGTACGACATCAGCTCCGTGCCGTTTGGGTCTTCAATCCAGCGGCCCGGACCGGCGCAGGCCCCGGGATTCACGTCTTGAATGCAGAGCTTGTCCAACAAGGCTCGCACCTTCATTGTTATTCCTCCTCTCAAAGGGAGAGCGACACGACGAACAGCTTCAAGTCCTCACCGACCCGGGCCACATCCTCCAGGTGCCAGGCGGCTTCAATCGTCTGATCCTGGGGGCGCGGCGCAGGGTACTTGCTATCCTGGCGTGGAACCTGGCGATGCGCCGTCGCTGACCTTATAAAGTATATTCCAAATCATCGGATCCTTCAGCTTCTCGTTCACCGGATGGCTCGCCGCTCGTGGCGACACGTTGCCACCCTGCAGTCAAGCTGCTCTCCCCCCACCGGGGCGTGCCGGTCGCCGGCTGGAGGAGAGCCAACCGGTGATCACGAGGCACGCCGATATGCCTTGCGGCACCGAAACGCCCCAGGCCCGCAGGCGGCCCGGATTCTCACGCTCACCCCGCGGTCCCCCCCGGTTTTGTCGCGACGTACAGACGAACACTTCCCCAGCCGCCGACCGTGCGGTCGGTGTACGGCAATCCAAATTCCTGGAAGAGCGCGTCCATATCGCGCAGAATGTCCCCACCTCGCGCCCACGCTTTGGCTATCGCCATCCCGCGCCAGTTGCCGTCCGCGGGAAAGTTGATGTCAATCATCACGAGCCGGCCGCCAGGCTTGAGGACGCGCCGCATTTCGGAGAGAGCCTGATGGGCGTCGGGATAGCCAGTGAAGGCCATGGTATTCAGCACGGAATCAAAAGCTGCTGAGCCAAAGGGGAGCGCCTCCACCTGCCCGACGAGGAGCCGCGCCGTGAGTCTGTGTTGGACTACATTGCGCCGGGCAATTTCGGCCATGCGCCGGTTGTAATCGAGGCCATAGGCATCAAAGCGGTGCGCATACTGTGTCAACAGGTACCCGGTACCAAAGGATACCTCCAACACGCGCGGGCCGCGCAAGGCGGGCAGGGCCGGCGCAATCCAATTCCGCCACAGTGGCAGCCATTTGACCAACCGATCATAAAGAGTGGCGAACCGAGTGTAGAAGGCGTCGAACGCCTCGGTGTACAGCCGCTTGTTCTCCGGTTCCGACGAATACGGGTAGTTCGTGGGCATCGGGTCCTCCACTCCCAAACGGCTTGACGAGGTCACCCTCAGCTGTGGAAGCGACAGTGGTGCTTCTGTATGGCGCAGCGGCGGATGGAGCCGGGGTGGGTATTCTCAATTGTAGGGTGGCGCCGGAAAAGTGTAAAGCGTGCGAGCGAGTCGGGTGCTTCCCAGCGCTGACCTTGTTGGCGGATGCGTGGACCGTCTCGGCGAGCGGAGACGGGTGCCGGCTGAAAGTACCGGCCGGCTGGTGCGGAGGGCGGCCAGGCCCGCGTCCAATTGTGCAATCGCACAATCTCGGCGCCTGCCGAGCGGAGAAGCATTGGGCAAATGCCCGATGTTCTTCTTCTTCTGGGTAGTTACCATATAGACTGAGGACGCCGTGCTCGCCGTACAGACGGGTCTGAAGCGAGGCGCGGCGGGGGACGGGCACCGGCACGGGTGTTCCAGGTGGCGAATATTCTCATCTGATTGCTGACGGAGCGAGACGCGATGCGACGGCTCAATATCCTGATCTGGCATATCCACGGCAGCTATCTCAATACGCTTGCCCGCATTGACCACAACTGGTACCTGCCGGTCAAATCCGGCCGGCCGGAGGGCTATGGTGGCCGCGGCCCAACCTTCGACCTGCCGGACTCTGTCCGCGAGGTGCCCGCCGAACGCGTCCGCGCGTTAGACCTTGATCTGATCATCTACCAGACGCCGAAGAACTACTTCGAGGACCAGTTCGAGATCTTGAGCGCGGAGCAGCGCCGGTCGCCGAAGATTTACCTGGAGCACAACACCCCCAGGCCGCATCCGACCGATACGAAGCATCCGGTGGAGGACCCGGACGTTCTGCTGGTCCACGTCACCCACTACAACCGCCTGATGTGGGACAACGGCTGCACGCCCACGGTGGTGATCGAGCACAGTGTCGCGATCGATCCCTCGATCCGATACCGCGGTCAGATTGACCGCGGCATCACAGTTGTCAACGGGATCCAAAAGCGACCCCGGATTGCCGGGTATGACCTCTTCCTGAAGGCTCGAGAGCGGGTGCCGCTCGACGCCGCTGGCATGGGGACCGAGGCCTTTGGCGGCCTGGGGGATATTCCCTATCGTGACCTGCACCGCCAGGTTGCGGACTACCGCTTCTTGTTCAGCCCGATCCGGTACACCAGCCTGCCGCTGGCCGTGATCGAGGCGCTGACGATCGGGATGCCGGTGGTTGCTCTGGCAACGACCGAACTCCCAACCGTCATCGAGAACGGTGAGACGGGCTACGTCTCCTGTAACCTCGATGAGTTGATCGATCGGATGCACCGTCTGCTTGCCGACCCGGCGGAGGCTCGCCGGCTCGGCACAAATGCGCGCACCGTCGCCCGCGAGCGCTTCGGCCTCGACCGGTTTATCCGCGATTGGAACGAGGCATTCGCGATGGTTACAGGCAAGAAGGATATCGCGCCGAGCCGTCAGCTAGCAGGGAGCCAGTCGCAGTGACCAGGCGTTGCCCCCGCGACTCGTTCCCGGCCAGGTGGTACCTGATGGCCGGCAAAAAGGCCAGATACGATGACACATAGTTTCCGAATTGCATTTCTCAGTGAACATGCCAGCCCCGTCGCACTCTTGGGGAGCGAGGATGCCGGCGGGCAGAACGTTTACGTGGACGAGGTGACCCGGACGCTCGGCCGCTTCGGCTACGCCGTCGATATCTTCACCCGCCGCGACAGCCTGGATGCGCCCGAGATCATCGACTGGGCCCCGGGCGTCCGGGTCGTGAACCTGAGTGCAGGGCCACCCCGGTTTCTCCTCAAGGATCAGCTCTGGCCGTTGATGCCCACGTTTCGGACGGCATTCCTCCGCTTCATGATGCGCGACGGCGCTCGCTACGACCTGATTCACGGGAACTTCTGGATGTCCGGCTGGGTTGCGGTCGAGCTGCAGCGCCGGCTCAGGATTCCGGCCGTTCAAATCTTCCACGCCATGGGCCTGACCAAACGGCGTCATCAGGGCGAGGCCGACACCAGTCCGGAGGTCCGGATCGAGATCGAGATGGGGATCGTCCGAGCGGTGACGCGGCTGATCGCCCAGTGTCCGAGCGAGCGTGCTGAGTTAATCGAGGACTACGGCGCCGATCCGGAGGAGGTCGAGGTGATCCCATCGGGGGTCAACATCGAGCGATTTCGGCCGGTGCCGCGCGATGAGGCCCGGCGTCGAGTCGGGCTGGACCTGGACGAGCCGGTGATCGTCTACGTCGGGAGAATGCTGCCGCGGAAGGATGTTCGCAATGTTGTCCGGGCGCTCGCGATTCTGACGCGGCGATACGATGAGGGGCAAGCGCTGCCGCGGTTGCTACTGGTCGGTGGGGAGACTGCAGAGCCCGACCCGGTCGCCACGCCTGAGATCGGCGAGTTGCAGCGGCTGGCGGTCGAACTCGGCGTGGCGGACCGCGTCTGCTTCGCAGGCAAGCGGCAGCCGGATGTGCTGCGCGACTTCTACAGCGCCGGCGACGTTGCGGTGACGACGCCCTGGTACGAGCCCTTCGGCCTTACACCCCTGGAGGCGATGGCCTGCGGTCGGCCCGTGATCGGCTCGGCGGTTGGGGGGATCACCTTCACCGTCGAGGATGGCGTGACCGGTTTTCACGTGCCTCCCCGCACTCCTGAGGTGCTCGCCGATCGCCTGCACGAACTCCTCACCCAGCCGGAGCTGCGTGCGGAGATGGGGCGGGCCGCCCGGGCGCGGGTGGAGCGCAAGTTCACCTGGCCGATGGTCGCGCAGCACACAGCCATGCTCTACGAGGCGCTTCTGGCGTCCAATGGCCCTTCAGCCACTGCGACGGCCGGCCGAGTCCGGCGTCTCCCGGTGGTGCCGAGGAAGCGTGTGTCCATTGTCCGCCCGCGAACCGCTGATAGCTGAAGATGCCACGTCCTTCAGGGGGTGTGACACCTGGAAGGGAGAACCGTCTGTGGCGCTGGTTGATGTCCTCATTCCAACCTGTGATCGCAAAACCGGCCTGGCCGTTGTGCTGACGAGCCTGCTCGGCCAGACCTTCAAGGATTTCGACGTGATCATCTCCGATCAGACCGAGGGCGAGGCGGCCTCCTTCGAGAGCCTCGAGACCCAGACGCTCATCCGGGCTCTGGAGTGGCACGGCCACCGCGTGACCGTGCATCGGCACCTGCCGCGGCGAGGCATGGCCGAACAACGGCAGTTTCTCCTCGAGCAGAGCCGGGCATCCTACGTTCACTACCTCGACGACGACGTTCTGCTCGATCCGCCGGTGATGGAGCGGATGCTCGCGGTGCTTCGGGTCGAGGGATGCGGCTTCGTGGGATGCGCGGCGACGGGTCTCGAGTATCTGGGCGACGTTCGGCCCCACCAGCAGCACATCGAGCTGTGGGAAGGACCGGTGCGACCGGAGCTATTCGAGCCGGACACTGTCCCATGGGAGCGCCACATGATCAACAACGCCGCGAACCCGCTCCACCTCGAGCAACGGCTGGCTCCAAACGGCCGGGCGGTGCGTTACAAAGTCGCCTGGGTCGGGGGGGCCAATGTCCTCTATGATCGCGCCAAACTGCTCAGTGTCGGCGGCTTTTCCTGGTGGCGCCGCCTGCCGTGCGAGCATGCCGGGGAAGAGGTTGTTGTCCAATTTCTGCTCATCCGCAAGTACGGTGGCTGCGGCATTCTTCCGAGCGGTACCTACCACCTCGGCCTGCGGACCCAGGTCGAGGACCGAAGGCGCAACGCCACCGAGTTATTTGGCGAGCTGATCCGGGAATTCAACGTCCATCCCGGTGAGCCGGTCGAGCCACTTGCAACGGCGCCGGCTCTTGCCGGGAGGTGAGATCGGAGATGAACGGCCACTATCCAGTCCGACCGGGCCGGCCGGGAATCCCGATCTCTCGGCTCGAATCGCTCGTCTTCAAGGAGGAGATCCGCGGCTATGAACACAGATCTGAAAGGGAAAGTCGTACTCATCACCGGCGCCGGGAGCGGGCTGGGTGAGGCGACGGCGAGGGCCTTTGCGCGGGCGGGCTCAAAGGTTGCCTGCGTCGATATCAACGGGGAGGCCGCCGAGCGCGTCGGCCGCGCGCTCGACGCCGAGAGCATGGTGCTGCGGTGTGATGTGAGCGAGGCCGAGAGCGTCTTCCAAACCGTCGGCGCGGTTGTCGAGCGGTTCGGACGATTAGATATCGTGGTCAACAGCGCGGCCATTGACCACACGGTCTCCGTCGAGGAGATGGCGATCGAGCAGTGGGACCAGGTGATTGCCGTCAATCTGCGCGGGCCCTTCCTGGTCGCCAAGGCCGTGCTGCCGGCCATGAAGCGCCAGCGCTCGGGCCACATCGTCAACATCGCTTCGACGGCCGCGACACGGGCCTGGGCCAACGCCGCGGCCTACCATGCCTCGAAGTGGGGGCTGGTCGGGTTCAGCCGTGGCCTCGGGGTCGAAGGTCGCCCCTACGGCATTCGGGTCACGACAATCATTCCCGGCGGCATGCGGACCCACTTTTTCGATCGCTTCCGGGAGCAAGACATTCCGATGCCGGACGAGCGCAACTTACAGGACCCAGCCAACGTGGCCCAGGCAATTCTCTTCGCTGCGCAGATGCCGCCCGAGTCGGTGGTCCAGGAGGTGATTGTCACACCGCTGACCGAGACGAGTTGGCCGTGAGATGTGACACGTGAAGCGTGATGGAGAAGACAGGTTGCTTAGTCAATGGCGGAAAGTTTCTGCGACATTTCAATCGATAGGGTGGGGCGGAGCTGTATCTGACGGGTAGGTGATCGGTGAATCGATATGGATTGGAGGAAGAAATGCTGATTGCGCGCGCGCCGGTACGGATTAGCTTCGGGGGCGGTGGAACCGACCTCGCAGCCTACTATACTCGCTTCGGCGGGTTCGTCGTCAGCGCGGCGATCACCCGCTACTGCTACGTTGTCGCCCGGACACCGGCGGACCGTCGTCTCCGGATCTACTCGGCCGACTACCAGATCACGGAAACCTTCCGCTGCGGCGAGCCGCCGGTGGTGGAGGAGCCCTTGATCTTGCCCAAGGCGGCGATCGAGCGGTTTCTGGATCGTGGGTTGCGCGAGACCGGGATCAATTTGTTCCTGGCTGCGGAGGTTCCGCCGGGGACCGGGTTGGGCTCGTCGAGCGCGATGGCCATCAGCCTGATTCGGGCTCTTGCTGCCTCTGTAGGAATGGGGCTCACCGCGACCGAAGCAGCCGGGCTGGCCTGCTGGTTGGAGATCGAGCGGCTTGGAATGCCTATCGGCAAGCAGGATCAATACGCCAGCGCCTTTGGTGGGCTCAACACGATCGAGTTCACAGCCGATGGCGTGAGTGTCAGGCCGCTGAGGGCACCGGCTGACGTCGTCGCGGCCCTCAGTGCTCGTCTGCTCCTGTTCTCGACGGGGAAGAGCCGCGATTCGGCCGGGATCCTTCGCCAACAGCGGGCGGACACCGGGTCGAAGCCGGCAGTCATCGAGTCGCTGCACCGGATCAAGGCGCTTGCCGAGGAGATGTGTGAGGCCCTGATGGCTGCGGACCTGGACGGGTTCGGAGGGTTGCTCGACCGCGCCTGGTGGCACAAAAAGCAGTTGTCGGGGAAGATCTCCTCGGCCACCATCGACCAGTGGTACGAGGCGGCGAGGGAGGCCGGGGCGCTCGGCGGCAAGATCGCTGGCGCCGGGGGAGGCGGCTTTCTCCTGCTCTACTGCCCCCCGCGCCGACAGAAGGCGGTGCGGGCCGCGATGGCCCAGTTCGGTCTGCGCGAGTTGGCCTTTGGTTTCGACTTCGCGGGCGCCCAGGTATTGGCCGCCGGCGATGCCAGCCGCTTCAATGGCCGGGTTCCGGTGAGAGTGGTTGGAACGGAGCGCCGCTCGACCGCGTACGAGCGAGCGGGTTCTTTTATCGAATGCGAGCAAGAAAAGGGTGGGACTAATGCGAGACGACATCGAACTGTACTGGCGCGAACTGGTTGATGTGACCCGGACCATGCCCTTCGCCGCGCTCGCGAGGATGGCCGAGTTGCTGCTCGAGTGCCACGGGCGCAGCGGGACCATTTTCATACTGGGCAACGGCGGCAGCGCCGCGACGGCCTCGCACTTCGCCTGCGACCTGGCCAAAGGCACGCAGACAGAGGGCATTCCGGCCTTCCGGGTGGTTCCATTGACCGATAATGTTCCCTTGCTCACGGCCTGGGCGAACGATACGAGCTACGACCGCGTCTTCGCCGAACAGTTGGCGGCGCTGATCCGGCCCGGCGACGTGGTCGTCGCGATCAGCACGAGCGGTGACTCGCCGAACGTCCTCGAGGCAACCAGGCTGGCACGGAAGGTCGGGGCGACGACAGTTGCCCTGACCGGGCAAAGCGGCGGCCGGTTGCGCCGCCTGGCCGACCTGACCATCCGAGTTCCAGCCGGCCCGATCGAGCAGGTCGAGGACGCCCACCTCGTCATCGCCCACAGCCTGTGCGTGGCTCTTCGCCAGCGGATGCGCGCCGAGGCGAGGCCCCTGGCAGGCGAGCGGCCGGCGCTTCAGGAGGCGGTGGATGCATCAGTCGCGCTGGAGATCGGAGGGTAGTGCGACCAGGTCACCCACCGTGGGGAGAATGCGCGGTGGCGTTATGCCTGGACCCATTTTCCCGGGTGGGCTATCTGGAAGCGGGATGCTCGTCGTCCCGGCTGGCGGCGAAGCAAGCCCGGCTGACCGCCAGGTAGACGGTCGGGCGAGCGAATCGAGGAATGCGAGAAGCGACGGCAGGGGAAAACAGTGGGCGCCGGAGAATCCGGCGCCCGGTTTGTGCCTGGGTTCTGAACAGGTCAAAGGCGAGATGCTGAGCGAGCCGGCTCAATCGTGCTCGCGTTCCGGGCTATCAAACATGAAGAAGTTGCTCTGGTTGCCGTTGCTCAGATGCTCCTGGTAGAGGAAGACGAGTTGCCGCTCGTCGAAGATCTTGAACCATTCGTCCCAGCTAATCTCTTTGAGATCCTTGCCGCCGTAGCCGGGGAAGTCGAATCGCAGGACCCTGGGGCGTCCGTTATGCTCGGTGCCCGGCACTGTCGCCGGCTTGCCATCGCGCTCCTCGGCCCAGTGCTTGATGACCTCGTGGCTGCGGGCCGCCAATGTCTGGCCGGGGTGGTCCTCGTGCTCGTCCAACGAATGGATCCACATGGCACGCCTGGTCGTATCCGAGAGCATATCTTCGTGCTCGGCGATGAAGCGCGCCTCTTCAGGCGTCACATTCTTCGCCTTCACCTCAGGCGTCTTCTCTTTGCTTTTGCCCGCCATTTGTTTCCCTCACTTTGTTTCTTGATGGTAAAGCGCGACGGAGAGCCAGGTGCTCCCTGCATCGCAATGGCGTTGTGCCATTCGACGTCCGACCGCACCATCGCGCTCGATCATTCGAGTGCCTATCGCGGGAGCCCTCCGAAGGCTATTCGGTCAGGCGCACTGGCCCAGCGCCGACCGGCCGGACCAATACACTGCTGGCCAATGACTAAAACAGCATATTACGTGCCGCCAACCGGGGGCGGCTGGAGGGCGGAAACTCTCCGGGGGTTGTCACCTCCCAATTCCAACATTCGGACGGTAGAAAGGCGGCAAGATTTATGCCAGGCCGGGCGAGGGCACTTCGACGTGGTATGAAACCTGCTTATAGGCCAGATCGAGAATTCGAACAGCGCGCAGTCGCCTGTTGGCTCCCGATTCGGGCTGACAGGCAAGTACCAGAGTGGTAGCTTGTGAGCCCGCAACCAACACCTACCCCGCTTGTCACTGTCATCCTCCCAACCCACAATCGCGCGGAACTGCTGAGGCGTGCAATCGCTTCGGTGACTGCGCAGACTTACCCCCACTGGGAACTCATCGTTGTGGACGACGCCTCGACCGACTCCACCGCGGAGGTGGTTCAGTCGTTCGGCAACGCGCGGGTCTACAGGGTGCGCCTGCCGTTCAACTGCGGCCACCCCTCCCGGCCGCGCAACGTTGGCTGGCTTCTCGCCCGTGGTACCTACATCGCCTACATCGACGACGACAATGCCTGGCGGCCACACCACCTGGAGCGGCTCGTCGCCGCCGCCGAGGCCCATCCCGAGGCCGCCGGGGCCTACGGAGGTCGCTGCCACCACGCCCCGGACGGCAGCGTGGAAGACATTGTCGATCCCGATCACGGCATCGATACCGGCGACGGCCTCCACCGCCGCGATCTGATCCAGCTCATGCCGGAGATGTGGACGGAGACCAACTTTACGAACGAAGATCAGGAATTCTGGGCCCGCTTGCAGGAGCGCCACCCTGTCGGGTTGGTATGGGTCCCTGAGATCCTGTCCGACTACTACATTCACGCAGGCAACCGCTACTTCAACCACTGGCTGAATGTCCGCCGCCACGATCAGGGCTACTTCAGTCGCAATGCCTCCTGGCTCGATGATTCGGCGCGATGGGGCGCCTACGTGGATTGGGTCACCAGGCTCGAGCCTGCCCGCGTCCTGGACGTGGGCTGCGGTCGCGGGTGGGCCGTGCGGGCGCTGCGCGAACGGGGCATTTCGGCCTGGGGGATCGATTCCTCGCCGAGCCTGGCAGCGCTCACGGTGATCCCTGGCGCTTTCATTCGTGCTACCGCCGACCGCCTGCCGTTCGCCAATGGGATGTTCGACGTCGTGCTGTGTACCGATGTCCTGGCGCACATCCCCGACCGCTTCGTCGCCCGCACCCTACGCGACCTGGTGCGTGTGTGCGGGGGCTATCTCGTCGCGACGATCGACTGTGTCGATCCGACGAAAGAGGGCCACCTCACCATTCGTCCCCGCAGGTGGTGGCTCGAACGACTGGTCGAGGCCGGCGCCGAGCCGGTCTCCGCTCTGGAGGATAACCTTGAGCGGGAGAGGGTCTGCCAGCGCCGTGATGGGTTGGAGCTGGTCGTCTGCCGCACTCGTCCCGGCGATGCCGGAGTGGTGCCTCTGAGATGGGAAGTCTCGGAAGCGAAGCAGCCGGGCGCCGCGGCCAGGTGGCCGGCCGCAGCGCTCTCCGGAAGAGCGGTTTAAGGGCGGACAGGGGCGAGCGACGGCAGGTCGCCACCCGGCCCGCGGCGTTGAAACGCAGGTTGGGCTTCCCCACCGCCACCACCTCGCACCCTATAGATCGGACCTGACCCTTTCGACCGAAATCGGAGCTGAGCGTCCTGGCATTTGTCTTGCTCTTTACCATGTGCCACCCGTTGCGTGAATCCTGAGATCACAGGTGCTCGTCAGTCGAAAGGAGATGCCAGTAATGCCTGATCGACCGCAGAAGCGGGATTGGGTCCGAGAGGTTCCCGATCACTATCGGCCCCGTGGCCCGTACAGGGACTACGGTTGGGAGAATCGCGAGTCCGCTCTGCCGGAATGGCGCGATCCTTCGGTCCATCGGATGCCGTACGAGCGTGGCCGGCCCTACAGTGGCGAGCGGCGGGGTATGCCCTACGGTAGCCACCAACGAGCCAGAGGGCCGTGCAGCGAGCCGCTGCCGGAGTACTACAGCGGCCGGTATGGTGATTTGGACTATGGTGAGCCGGGCAGGGGGTACACCCGGTCTCGATGGGATCAAGGACCCTACAGCGGGCGCGGTCCCCAAGGCTACCAGCGCTCCGACGAGCGCATCCAGGAGGACGTGTGCGACCGTCTCACACAGCATGGCCACCTCGACGCCAGCGGTATTGAGGTGCGTGTCCAGGATGGCGAGGTCACGCTGCAGGGCACGGTGCCGAGCCGCCAGGCCAGGTATATGGCCGAAGATACGGCCGATTCGGTCCCGGGTGTCAAGGATGTGCAGAACCGGTTGCAGGTCCA
Organism: Ardenticatenaceae bacterium; assembly: GCA_027493995.1. Taxonomy (GTDB): domain Bacteria; phylum Chloroflexota; class Anaerolineae; order Ardenticatenales; family Ardenticatenaceae; genus DOUV01. The sequence continues at coordinate 6,372,319 of JAOSJS010000001.1, forward strand.
GGAGCAGTAGCAGCAGCAAAGAGAGCAGGCCCAGGCGTAGACCGGTGGCGCGGTCGTCTCCCATGTCCTCCTCTGAACCTCTTCCCTCCCGTCTCTCCCATCTTGGAAGCGCCGATGCAGCGGGCAGCCTGGCTGCCCGCTGTGCCCTATTTGGAGAGGGGGTGTGGGTACAAGTATCGATCTGGCGCATGGATATCAGATCGAGGGAGAATGGAAGCCGATGGCCGGCCGCGCATGGTTTCCTATGGTCAGAAGCGAAGCAACGGGGCATTCGAACGGGTCCCAGGTAACAGGACAAGAGGTCCCAACGTGCACACGAACCATAATGAGGTCACGCCGCTCGTTTCGGTGCTCATGCCCACGTTCAAGCAGGCGGCGTTCATCCGGCGGGCGCTGGAGAGCCTGCGCGCCCAGACGCTGACCGACTGGGAGCTTGTGATCATCGACGACGGCTCGCCGGATGAGACCCGCGACATCGTGGCGGCCTACCTGGTCGACACGCGCATTCGCTTCAGGCGCCTGCCCCGCAACCGGGGATTAGGCGCCGCGCTCAACGTCGCCACCGCTCAGGCGCGGGGGCGCTACCTGGCCTACCTGCCATCCGACGACCTGTACTATCCGGACCATTTGGCGCGCCTGGTCGATTGCCTCGAGGCGCGGCCCGAGATTGGCCTGGCCTACGGTGGCGTGCGCTGGGGCTACCAGCAGCGTGGCCCGACTCTGCAAGGCGAGGCGGCTGTCGGCCGGGAGGCTGAAGCGCTCGGGCTGGCGGTGAGTGATGGTGGTCTGGCTCCCGAATCCTCCCCAAGCCCCGACCTCCGCCCCTCATGCCCCAACCTGCTGGCCCTCGTGCAGGTCATGCACCGGCGAGAATGGGAGGGTGAGGTTCGCTGGGCGACCCGGGCGGAAGTCGTCTCGGATACCCTGGAGTCCGATTTCTGGCGGGCGTTGCTGGCGCGTGGCGTATGCTTCGCTTACAGTGGCGCGGTGACCTGCGAGTGGGTCGATCACCCGGACCAGCGCCACAAGATCATCGCCCAGCCGGCGGGTGGTCTGCCGCGCTACCGCCGTCACTATCAGATTGGGCGTGGCAAGTGGCTGAACTGGCAGCCCTCGCGGGGGATGCGGATCGATGAGTTCGCGCGTTACGGCCGGTTTGCCATCCGGCGGGATCTGCCGGCGCCCGGCGCGCTCAAGATTCTCGTCGCCGGCGAACTCGGCTTCAATCCCGAGCGAATCGTGGCCTTTGAGGAGCGCGGGCACAAGCTCTACGGCCTCTGGATCCAGCAGCCGGAGGCCTGGGACGCCGTCGGCCCCTTCCCATACGGCAACATTGAGGACATCCCCTACAACCCCCGCTGGCCGCAGCGCGTGCGTGCCCTCCGGCCGGATGTGATCTACGCGTTGCTCAACTGGCAGGCTCTGCCCCTCATCCGTGAGGTGCTCGATGCCGGGTTGGATATTCCGTTGGTGTTTCACTTGAAAGAAGGTCCGTTCGTCTGTCAGGAGCACGGCTTGTGGCCCACCTTGATGCACGTACTGACCCGGAGTGATGGGCAGATCTTCATCAACGCCGAGAGCCTGGAGTGGTTCCAGTTGGCGACCGATGGTCTGCTCGACCTTGAGAGCACCTTCATTCTCGATGGCGACCCGCCGAAACAGGATTGGATGACTGATGAGTGGGCACCGAAGCTGTCGGCCCTGGGGAGTGAGATCCATACTGTCTGCACTGGTCGACCGCTGGGTCTCGACCCATTCGAGGCCATCGCTCGCGCCGGGATCCACGTCCACTTCTATGGCGAGCACTTTCACCAGCAGTTCCCGACCTGGACCCGCCGCGGGTTGGCGACCGGCTACATGCACCTCCACACCACCGTCGAGCCGGCCGACTGGGTCCGCGAGCTCTCCCAGTATGACGCCGCCTGGTTCCACCTGTTCGATAGCTACAATGGCGGTGACCTGCGCCGGGCCCACTGGGATGACCTGAACCTGCCCGCCCGCCTCGGGACGTACGCCGCCGCCGGTCTGCCCTGGATCGTGAAGGACAATCGGCACTCGCGCGTGGCGATCCAGCGCCTGGCGCAGCGCTATGACGTTGGCCTGTTCCTCGGGGCCGACGGCCATGCGGGGAACCTCTATGACGACCTGGCGGCCCAACTCCGCGATCGCGACCGTCTGGCCCAGCTGACCGACAACATGCGTGCCGTCCGCCGAGCCTTCGCCTTTGACACGCACGTCGATGAATTGATCGCGTTCTTCCGACAGGTGATCGAGCGGTATGGGGCACTGCGGGAACGAAAGGCGTTGAGGAAACTCGTCTTATCCAAGGGCGACGCCGATGCGCTGCCCCTGCCCCCCGCGGTTCCCTGAGTTCTGGCAGTTCCTCCGAACTCACGGTGCCGACCCTGCTTCTGGGAGGTCTTCAATGGTATCTTCCGGCACGCCGGCCATCGTCTGCCTGGCGCACTTGGGCTGGAACAACGTATGGCAGCGGCCGCAACAGATCCTCTCACGGATTGCGCGGCACTATCCTGTGACCTACGTGTCCGAACCAAGCATCGATAGCTCGCCCGGGGGAGAGCCGCACCTGAAGTGTGTGGGGGCGGAGGGCCGGGGTCTGGAACCAATCGGAGAGACCGTGACGGCCTGGCAGCCGCGATTTCCCGATCGCTCTGATGTTCTTGAGGGCTGGCGCGAGGTGTATGTGGGGTTGGTGCGAGACTTGCTACTCCGGCAGGGGTGGGTGCGCCAAAATGGCGCCGGGCTGGCCGCTATGCGCCCCCTCATTCTGTGGTTCTACACGCCAATGCCGGTGTACTTTCTGGATCACCTGCCGGCTGATGTGGTGGTCTACGATGTAATGGACGAGTTGGCCAGTTTCAAGTACGCCGCCCGGGACCTCCCACAGCGCGAGGCGCAGTTGTTGGCACGGGCCGATGTCGTGTTCGCGGGCGGCCGAAGTCTGTACGAGGCCCGGCGAGGACGCCATCCGCAGATCTACCAGTTCCTCAGCGGGGTCGATCCTGACCACTTCGCTCAGGCGTTGAGCCCCGTGACCGAGGTTGCAGCCGAGATCGCCGGACTCGCGCGTCCCATCCTGGGCTACTATGGCGTGATCGACGAGCGGATCGATCTGGGCTTGCTCCGCGCGCTCGCCGCGCAGCACCCCGACTGGTCCATCGTCATGGTTGGACCGGTGTCCAAGATCGAGGCGGGCGAGTTGCCGCGGCTCCCCAATCTCCACTACGTTGGCCAACAGCCCTACGAGCGGTTGCCCAACTTTCTCAAGGGCTTCGATGTCTGTCTGATGCCCTTCGCGGTCAACGACGCCACCCGCTCGATCAGTCCGACCAAGACCCTGGAGTACATGGCGGCCAGCAAGCCGATTGTGAGCAGCCCGATTCCGGACGTCGTCGCCAACTGGGGCGACGTAGTTCAGCTGGCCGCCACCCCGGTCGAGTTCGCCGCCGCCATCGAGCGAGTGCTGGTTGAGAGTGAGGCGGCGCGGGCCTCGCGCACGGCCCGCGAACTGGCCATACTCGCGGGCAGCACCTGGGATCACATTGCGGCTGAGATGCGGGCCCGGGTCGAGGCCGTTCTGGCGCAACGGATTGGAGGAGGAGATTGGAAATTCGAGCTTGAGTCGCCCACTTCTTAACCGAAGGAGAAATCGATGGCGGAGCACGACGAGGATTTTGAGGAGGCTGTGGCAGATGTGGCCCGCGAGGGCAAACCAGAGTTCGAGCCGGAGGAGGCACAAGTCTTCGCGCGTTCACTGCGCGTTCTCAACGAGACGGGGATCCCGTACGTTGTGGGCGGGGCGTTTGCCAAACACGCCTACACCGGGGTCTGGCGCGACACGAAGGATCTGGACATCTTCCTCAAGCCGGGAGATCTCAAGCCGGCGCTGGATGCGCTTAAGGCGGCCGGGTACGAGACCGAGGTCGAGTTCGAGCACTGGCTGGCCAAGGCACGCCACGCGCCGTACTTTATCGATCTGATCTTCGGGACCGGGCACGGCCAGCTTCAGGTCGATGATACCTGGTTCAAGTACAGCCAGCCGGTCGAGATCGCGGGGGTCCGGACACGCCTGATCCCGATCGAGGAACTGATCGTCTCGAAGGCGTACATCGCCGAGCGCTACCGCTTCGACGGCGCCGACGTCGCTCACCTGATCCGGGGTGCCAAGGGCGTCATTGCGTGGAGTCGCGTGCTGGAGCGACTCGGCCCCAACCGTGAGCTCCTGCTGTGGCAGCTGATCCTCTTCGATTTCATCTATCCGGGTCACTCCGACTACCTGCCCAAGGAGTTGATGGTCCAGCTCTTCGAGCAGGCGCGGGAGCGCTGGTCGAACCCTCAAGCGAACCGCAAGGCCTTCCGAGGCACCCTGCTGGACCCATTCTCGTTCATCGTGGATGTCGAGGATTGGGGCTACGAAGACCGGCGCGACCTGGAGCCGTTAGTGAATGACGAGGGGGAACCGGTGTGAGGATTGCTGCGATTGGAGATCTACACTGCCGGCTGAATTCGGTCGGGCTGATCCGGCCACTTCTGGCCGGTGTCGAGCGTGACGCCGACCTGCTAATCCTGGCGGGGGACCTGACGGATACCGGGCTGCCGGGCGAGATGGAGGTCGTGCTGAACGAACTGAGGGGCTTCTCCTTGCCGATCGTCGCCGTTCTCGGGAACCACGACCACGAGAGCGATCACGCCGAACTGCTGGCGAGCATGTTGAGCAGCGCCGGCGTCAGCGTGTTAGAGGGGACCGTATGTGAGATCGATGACGTAGGGTTCGTCGGTGTCAAGGGCTTCTGCGGCGGTTTCGATCGGCTCATCATCCAGCCATTTGGCGAGCGTGCCCTCAAGACTTTCATCCAGACGAGCATTGATGAAGCCGTGCGGCTGGAGAATGCCCTGGCGAAACTCGACTGCCCGCGCAAAGTTGCCGTCTTGCACTACTCGCCGGTGCCTGCGACCCTCGAAGGTGAAGCGCCGGAGCTCTATCCCTTCCTTGGTTCGTCGCGCCTGGCCAATGCGATCGACCGGCACGGTGCGAACCTGATCGTCCACGGCCATGCCCACCACGGGTCGCCGCATGGTCGCACGCCGCGCGGCATCCCCGTGCACAACGTCTCTCGCTTCGTCCAGCTCCGATTCAGCGGCCAGCCATACTGTCTGTTTGAGGTATGAGAACCGGGCGTGAGAAGGCCAGGCGCATGAGGAACGGGGCCACACAATTCCTCGCTTCCGTATCAGTGGGGCAGGGGATTTTCTACCTGATCACCGGCCTCTGGCCGCTCGTGAACATCCGCACCTTTCAGATGGTCACCGGCGCCAAAACCGATCTCTGGCTCGTGAGGACAGTTGGCGTGCTGATCACGGTGATCGGCGCGGTCTTGACCGTGGCCGGGCTCCGGCGCAACATCACGCCGGCCTCTCTGCTGCTTGCCGCCGGGAGCGCCGCGGGGCTGACGGGCATCGATATTGTCTACGTCGCACGCGGGCGGATCGCGCGTGTCTACCTGCTAGAGCGCCGGTCAAGGACTCAGACTTCCGAAGTCTGGGAGGGATGGTGCTGGCCCACCGCGCGCTCCGACGACGGTGACAGAGGCGGGCACCGGCTGCGAACAAGACTTCGGAAGTCTTTGCCCTCCCCCCGCGGGATGACGTGACCGGCGCGCTAGACGCGGTGGCTGAGGCCACCCTCATTCTGGCCTGGTCCGTGGGCTGGTTGCGCAGGGGCGTGCCCGGCGTGCGAACCAGCCGCTCTGGCGCCGGATGATCCCATCCCGGGTTCAAGATGCTATCTGGGGTGAACGAACTGGCCCGTGTGCTCACCCGGCCTGCGCTGCTTTTAGCGCCCGCGCTGTGATGAGGATCTGGTAGTCGGGGTCGTGGTAGTCCAGTTCCTCGGTCTTCAGTTCGTGGGCAGAGAGCCCGTGCAAGAAGCTGATGGCAGCCAGCACGTTGCCGCGGGCACCAACGCTCACGTTCTCTGAACCGAAGCGATCGCCGAGGAGCCGTTGGATCGAGGCGGTGGTAAAGCGCCAGTAGTCGCCCCAGCGGTCCATATCGTAGCGGCAGATCTGGCTGACCGCCGGGAAGGTGCCCAATAGCACCCCATCTGGCTTGAGGATGCGGTGAAGAGTCGTGATGGCCGCTTCGGGATCGTAGATGAATTGCAGCGTTTGCGTGAAGATGATGCAGTCGAAGGTGTCCCGCGGAACGTGGTCGGCGTGGGTCAGGTTGGCGACAATGGTTGCGTTGGGGTTCTCGGCGACGTGATCGAGGACATCCGACCTGGTCACGCGCCCGGCGCCGAATTGGCGGGTGTAGCCGTTGTCGCCGATTTCGAGCACGCGCCCACGAATGTCGGCGACGTATTGAGCGAGGAAGCCCTCGATGTAGTAGCGATCGACCGGCTGGCCACGATCGAAGCCGAATGAGCGGCTGATGGGGGTCACCCGCCGCAGGTCTCCAAAGCGGACCGCTCGGGGAGACGGCGATGACTCGGGACGGCGCGGCTCCCCCTGCAACCAGCCACGAAAAGTGTCGATAAGCGCCAACATGTTTCCCGCCACGTTTTACTCGTCTCGGCCGAGATAGCGTCGATCCGACGCTCCTTTTCGCCAGCCACCGAGCAGAGCCGAAATTTTGAATTGCTGCCCGTAAACACTCCCCTGTCGCTGCTGGCCTGCGACAGCCGGTCGCGAGTGTTAGCTTACTTTCCGCGCGACTTGTTGTCAATATTCTTCCTCTTCGTCCGGATCAGTGGAGACCTGAATCCCTCCTGGCATAGAAATTGCATCGAAGCCCGATTTGTTCCGCCTGGCACGGAAGTTGCAATAGCATGGGCGGAACGGGCGACTGAAGCTCGTTCCGTTCCCTCGCGGGCGGGAACGACGTGGCACGGCGAGCCAGGCCGCGGAGAAACAGCGACCGCGCACAGTCTCTGGGATAGAACACCGCGCTCCGCGGGCGGCAGTCTGCGGTCACGGGGAGCACCTGCGCGGGCGACACGTGGCGTCTGCCAGTGAGGAAAGGAACTCCATGATCGTCGATGCCCACCTGCACTGCTCTGGGGGCGAACAGAGCGCCGAGGCGTTGCGCTCGCTGGACGAGGCAGGAGTGGATGTGGCCGTGCTGCTGGCCCCGTTTCTGACCGACCCATACATGTTGGCCGAGCGCGACTCATTGAGGGCGGCCAACGAGCACCTGTCCGCTCTCGTCCGCGACCATACCGACCGGCTGATCGGTTTCGCCGTGGTCAACCCTCTCCATCGAGAGGCCCCGGACGACCTGGAAGATGCGGTGGGGCGCCTGGGGCTGCGCGGGCTCAAGCTGGTCCCCGCCGGGTGGTACCCCTACGATGAGAGCGCCCACCGGGTGTACGAACGGGCGGCGACCCTGGGGGTCCCCATCCTCTTCCACAGCGGCATCTTTATTGACGGCCGGTCGGGGCGCTTTTGCCGACCGGCGTTTTACGAGGCGGTGCGCGACCATCCTGCGCTCCGCGTGACGCTCGCCCATGTGGGCTGGCCCTGGTACGACGAGGCCATCGCCGTCGGCCTGATCGACCTGATCAAGGGCATCGCGCCGCAGGACTGCCAGTTCCGCTTCGATATCTCGTTTGGACCGCCGCCAATCTATCGTCATGAGGTCTTCGAGCGCGCTCTGGCGGTGCTGGGTCCTGCCCTGTTACAGTTCGGAAGCGATCGGTTCTTGCCGTGCAGCGGAGAGCATATCAGAACTGCCATCGACGAGGTGGCCACGTTGCTGGACGGGTTGCGTGTCGATGCCGGCGGCCGGGAGCGCATCATGGGGCGCACGGCCGCGACGTGGCTGGGACTCCCGGCGGGTAGATGATCTGGGAACCTGCCACGAAGGAGAGAGACCGTGCCAACTCGCAATCAGTACGGCGCGGGGGAGCGCCAGGTCCATGTGCTTGAGATCCTCGGAAACGCCATCGTGGGCGGGATGGAGAACTACGTCCGCAATCTCATCCAACAGATACCGCCCGACCAGTTTCGCGTGACCTGCCTGTGTCCATACGAGAGCGCCTTCACCGCGATCCTACGGGAAATCGGCTGCGATGTGTTTATTGCCCCGATGGCCGATGATCCACCCTGGCGTTCTATCCAGGCAGCGGTCGAGCTCATCCGTCACCAGGGCATCGATCTCGTCCACGCTCACCTGCCCAATGCGCACGTACTGGCGGGCCTGGCCGGCTGCTTGACCCGTACGCCAGTCGTCGCGACCGTTCACGGGATGACCATCACGACCCAGGAACTCGGCATCAGCCGGACGACCGGGACCTCGCTCGTCGTGGTCTGTCAGGCGGCCTACACTCAGGCGCTGGCGATGGGAGTCCCGCCGGAGCGGCTCACCCTCATCCCCAACGGTGTGGATACCAGGACCTTCGTGCCCGACCGTAGCGGGGACGCCTTCCGCGAGGCAATCGGGGTCCCCCTCGATGCGCCTCTGGTGGGGTTCGTTGGCCGGCTCGCGCCAGAGAAGGGTCCCGATCATTTCGTGCGGGCTGCCGAGCGCGTGCACTCGCGGCAGCCCGATGTGCACTTTGCCGTGGTCGGAACGGGCGACATGGAGGATGAGGTAGACGCCCTGATCAAGCAACTACGGCTTGAAGATTGCGTGCACCTCGCGGGCCTCTGGACGAACACGTGGGAAGTGTACCCGGCGTTCGATATTCTGGCGCAGAGCTCCCGCGCCGAGGGGATGCCGTACGTACTTCTGGAGGCGATGGCCTGCGGCTGTCCAGTCGTGGCGATCGCCGTCGGCGGTGTGCCTGAAATCGTGGAGGTCGGCACGACGGGCGTGCTGGCCGGCCCGGGCGACTGGGCGGGCGTCGGAAACGCAGTGCTGGAGCTGCTGGTGCGCCCGCAGCGGCTGAAGCAGATGGGGCAGGCGGGCCGCCAGCGCGTGGAGGCGCACTTCGACCTGTCAGAGAGTGTGGAGCGCATGAGCGAGCTGTTCCGCCGGTTGGTCAACGTTGAGGCGCGCCATCGCACTGTCTGGCGGTCTCCGTGGCCCGCGAAGGTGGCGGCCCGGTAGGAGACCTGGGAGTAGGATAGAACGACAATGCCGGAACGGAACGGGCGCATGTGGCGCCGGGTTGGATCGCCTGAAGAAGGGTTCACCTACCTGAACACACGCGGAAACGCAATCAGATCGCCACGGGCGCTCAAACGGATCGCCTCGCTGGTCATCCCGCCAGCTTACGCCGACGTCCGGATCGCGCCCAACCCGTCCCACTACATCCAGGCGGTCGGGGTCGATTCCAGGGGTCGGACGCAGTATATCTACCATCCCGATTTTCGCGCCGAGCGCGACGACCTCAAGTATCAGACGTTGCGCGAGTTTGCCTTGCGGCTGCCGCTCGTGCGCCGCCGAGTCAACGCCATTCTCGCCCAGCCGGACGATGGTCTCTCGCGCGATTGGGTGCTGAGTGTCGTCCTGCGCCTGCTCGAGCACTCACACTTCCGCATCGGCTCGGACCGCTACGCCCGGCAAAACAAGACCTACGGTCTGACGACCCTGCGCAAGAAGCACCTCACGATTGAGGGACAGATACTCGTCTTCCAGTACGCCGGGAAGCGCGGCAAAGAACAGCGCCACGTGCTGACCGATCCCCAGATGGCGGAGTACCTGCAACGAATCAGGAAGGTGCCGGGCTGGTGGTTGTTTGAGTACTACGATGAGAGCGGCACCAAGCGGCGGGTGAGCCGCCAGATGGTCAACGACTTCATCAAAGAGACCATGGGCTCGGAGTTCAGCTCGAAGTATTTCCGGACCTGGGGCGGTACGTTGATTGCGGCGCGCAAGCTGGCCGAGTTGGGGCCAGCTCCAGATGAAAAAACAGCTGACGCCAACATCATCACCGCGGTAGACCAGGTTGCCGAGCAGCTTGGCAACACCCGGGCCATCGCGCGGAAGAGTTACATCGCGCCGGAGGTGCTCCAGCTCTACCGGGAAGAGGGGAAAACCCTGGAGCGCTACTATAACCACAGCACCGAGCGGATCGTCCGCCACGCGCGCGAGGATTACGACCCTGACGAGGTCGCCCTGCTCAAGTTGCTCGGGCTGACCCCGCGCAAAATCGAGCGGGAGCTTGAACGAATGGACGGGGGAGGCTGACCATGGGAAATCTTTGTCATAGGGGTAGAAGACGATTCTTACGGCGTGTGAGCGCCAAGAAAAAGGGACTGTTTGATGGAGTGGACAGGACAACTCGAGATGCTGGCCAAGGTTGCCCTGGCGATGCTGCTCGGCGCGCTGATCGGCCTCGAGCGCGAGCTCGCCGACAAGCCTGCCGGCCTACGAACAAACATGCTGGTAGCCGGAGCGGCGGCACTGCTCGTGGCGTTGGGTGATACGATGGTAGATCGCTTCGCCATGCGGACGACACCCGACCTTCTTCGTTCTGATCCCATTCGCATCATTGAGGCCATTATCACTGGCATTTGCTTTCTCGGTGCGGGAACGCTCATCGTTCGCCGTGACAGAGAGGGGCAGATTGAGGGCCTCACCACGGCCGCATCGATTCTCTTCGTTGCCGCCATCGGTGTGGCCGTCGCGCTGGTACAGATTGTGCTGGCAGTGGGTGTAACCGTGTTGGTGCTCATCACGTTGCGCGGTATGAGGGTGGTCGATCGATGGATCGGGGGCCGACTGGCGGAGAACGAGTCGCGTTCCCGTCCGCAGCGAGATGGCTCAAGAACGGAGTAATCAGTCCCCGGATCGGCCTGGCCGCTTTCATTATGGATGGGGTGTGGTTGTCGAGCCATCCCCGATCGCCGTGCCGGCGGCCGTCGCAACCATTCCAGACCTCCCGGCCGCTGCCGGCCCGACATCACTTTGCTCGCCCTACGGCAGATGAACTGACTCGTTCTGCCAGCGTTCATCAGTCATTGTGGGGTCAGGTGGCGCCGGGCATGAAGGGGAAGCCGGGCGCCGCGGCTGACCCCGACGCGACAAACAGGTATAGAGGGCATACAAATGGACAGAATGTCAAGATCGAACGGAGAAGGACGCCTTGTCCAGGTGGACGCAGGACCGGTCGTGCTGGAGGGCAACTTGAGTGTGCCCGAAGGTGCCCGAGGAATCGTACTGTTCGCTCACGGGAGCGGGAGCAGCCGTTTCAGTCCCCGCAATCGCTCCGTGGCGCAGGTGCTCCGCCGGGCGGGAGTGGGGACCTTGCTGATCGACCTGCTCACGGCGCAGGAGGAAGCCGTAGACGTCCAGACGCGGCACCTCCGGTTTGATATCCCGCTGCTCGCCGAGCGGCTTGTTGGCGCCACTGACTGGTTAGGACAGAATCCGGACACCCGTGACCTGAGAGTCGGCTACTTCGGCGCCAGCACAGGGGCCGGCGCCGCCCTTGTGGCGGCGGCGGAGCGCCCGGACGCTGTCGGGGCGGTCGTCTCGCGCGGCGGGCGCCCCGATCTGGCCGGACGTGCCCTCTCGCGTGTGCGGGCACCCACGCTTCTGATCGTCGGGGGGAATGACGTCCCGGTAATCGCCATGAACGAGGAAGCCCTCGAACAGCTCCGCAGCGAAAAGAAGCTGGTCATCGTCCCAGGCGCGACGCACCTCTTCGAGGAGCCCGGCGCGCTTGAGGAGGTCGCCCGGCTCGCAGCCGACTGGTTTGGGCGCTACCTGGGCGGCCAGAGCCTCGCTGGATGAGCTCAAAAATGCAGATTGCCGATGTATCGTTCGAGAAGCGGATGAACGATGAAGAGGTTGACTTCCCGGTCCCGGTTCGCAGTCTCGCGAAGAGCGTGACACTCAGGGCGTTGCCAGCCAATGGGATCGGGGACAACGTACTGAGTGAGCCGACGGGCAGTCTGTTGGAACGCTTCCCGCCGCCCTACGACCTGACCTCGGACATGATGTTCGTGGCGGCCTTCTGCCGGGCGGCACCACTGCAGCAGACCTTTCCCGGGGTTCCGTTTCTTTCCACGAGGGGGAACGCCCTGCTCGTGATGTGGTTCAGCCGGGTCAAAGAAATATGCTACCGGGACGAGTCACACGAGAGGCGCTGCATCGGCAGCGTGGAGACCGTGCTCTACCATGAGTTAAACGTGGTCGCGCTGCTGGGACAGCGAGCCCTCTTCGTGCCCGGTATTTACGCGACCAGCGACCTCACCATCCGGATCGGTCACCACTACGGCATGCCAAAAGAGCCGACGACGATGAGCGTTTGGATAAACGCTCGGCGCGTCGAGTCCGAGGTGGTGGATGGCCGCCGCCGGAGTTTTCTGAAGGTCCGGCTACTGGGTTCCGGCCGGTGGCCTGCAGCGATTGTATCCCGGTTTTGGCCCTGGCGGACCTGGCCGGCGCGTTTTCCGGATGGGCGTGAAGTGCGTCCTCTGATCGAGAGGACGCCGCGTGTTCAGATCGCCCACGTGCAGGCGGGGCAACTCGCCCTCCAGGCGGCCTGGCTGCCGGAGGCTGTGCGGCTGCTGCCCCTCGGCCTGTACGTGCCCAACCTGCGCATGCAGCTTCCGCCGCCGTAAGTGGCGGGCTCTTTGCCGCCTGCTGGCGGTGCATCTGGGTGATCGGCCGTCTCATCAGGCTTCAAGAGGGAGACGGCGCTGTTTGGTTGGGTGCTTACCTGAGGGCTGGCCGCGAATCTCCAGTCTCTCAACTCAACGCTCCGGAGAGAGGAAGACCTGTAGCGAGGAAGACCGTGGATGAGACGCCGGAAAAACGCATGATCCGCGAGGTGCAAAACTGCGTTCAAAACAGCACAGATTGCCACACCATCTGTCTGGATACGGTTATGTACTGCCTCGATAGGGGCGGCGAATTTGCCGCGGCCTCCCGCGTTCGAGTGCTGCTGGACCGTGCCGAGATCTGCCAGATGACCGCAAACTTTTTGCTCCGCGGCTCGGATCTCAAGGGGCGAGTCGGCGCGGCGTGCGCCGAGGTGTGTGATTACTGCGCGCTACAGTGTGAGCCGTTCATGGGCGACGTCCAGATACAAAGCTGTGGCGATGCGTGCCGGCGGTGCTCGGCGGCCTGCCGTGAGGTGGCAACGCTGACGGCGTAGGATGATGTGTTCATATTTCTGTTACAGTGGCGCGTAGGCGCCACTGTAACAGAAAGCGAGAGATCCTGTTGGCGAAATCGTTTCCAGAGAGGGCGAGCAGTTCGTAGTGCGCGCTTCAGCGCGCTGAAGCGCGCACTACAAACAGGCACCCCGCCACTCGCACCAATTCGCCAACAGGGTCAGTGAGATACGCCATCCGGCGTAGGGTGTCGAGAAGGGTTGAAGGTTGGGCCAGAGGGTTGCACTGCGTAGCCTTCAACTTTCCCACCTTCAACCTGGAACTCATGCGGGCGAACCCGTCGAGCCGTACTGGTACGCAGTTTGCTCTATCTTCATATGTAGGAAGAAAGGAATTGTTTGTTGGGTGAGGAGACGCCGGTTGCGGGACGAGTCGGCGAGTAAGGAGTGTTCGTCGTGCTCACGCCCTCGGCTCGCCGCGAGCGGATTCTGCACCCGAGGGGATGCTTGTAAGGGATCGTGTGCCAGGGCTGCGGTAAAATGCCGGTAGTGCGGTTCTTCTTTCATTCTTTTCAGTAACCAGGGAGCCTGGCCGATGTCTATCTCGAGTTTGTTCGCCGGTGCCGCTGCCGGATTTATTGCTACCGTCCCGATGACGATCGTGATGCTGCTTCTGCATCGCCTGCTGCCCTGGCTCGAGCGCTATCCGTTGCCGCCCAGTCGAATTACCGCGCGGATTGCCCACAGGATAGGCCTTCGGAAGCGCATGAGTCAAGAGCAGCACCTGGCGCTCACGGCACTGGCCCACTTTGGCTATGGAGCGACGGCGGGTGCTGTGTACGCTCCCATCGCGGCCAGCTGGCACCCCGCGCCTCTGGTGGGCGGTATTGCGTTCGGCCTTATCGTTTGGCTCGCGAGTTACCTCGGATTGTTGCCAGCCCTGGCCGTGTTGCCGCCGGCGACCGAGCATCCGGCTCGGCGAAATGCCCTCATGATTGCGGCCCACATTGTCTGGGGCGCAACGCTCGGTTTGCTGGTGGACCGGCTCGGCGGCCGGCGCAGAGGTGAGTCGCAACCGGTCAGCGAAGCACGATCCCGCCTGTGATCGCACCGTGTCGTGTTCCGAGCCGTGATGAAGGCTCGCCCGTCCCCCCTCGACAGAGACGCGTACATCGCCCTGACGAGCTACCTGTAACCCAATGGCCGGACGGATATCGATCGTATCGTCTCACGGCAGAGCCGAAGAGGGTCCGGCTCTGCCGTCGATGATGTGCCAGAGAGCCTTCATCGTGAGAGGGGCAAGGAAGTCGTGCAGAGGGCCGGCTTCTTGAGAACCCGATGATATTCGCCCGGCATCTCCCGCTGCACAGGCGAACATGAGGAAAGGAGAGAACCATGTTCAGGTTTCTCAGTCGTCCAAAGAGGGAGACTGCGCTAGATCCAGCTGCGATTCGCTCGCTCGTCGGCGCGCTCCGGAGTGACGATCGCCACGAACGCGAACGCACCCGGAAGCATCTGGTCGCGATTGGAGCACCGGCCATCGCTCCGTTGCTGGAGTTGCTATCAGATCAGGACGAGCACGTACGTTGGGAGGCAGCCAAAGTCCTGAGTCGGATTTGCACCCCAGAAGCGGCGGCGTCCCTGGTCGAGTTTCTTGAGGATAGGAACAGCGCCATCCGATGGTTGGCGGCCCAAGGGTTGATTGCCGCGGGGCGCGCCGGACTGCCACCGTTGCTGCGGGCACTCATCCAACGCTCGAATTCAGTTTGGTTGCGTGAGGGCGCGCACCGGGTACTGCTTGCCCTGGCGCGACGAAGCCCGGGTGATCCGGTGGCGCCCGTGCTAGACGCCCTGGAGGATATCGAGCCGGCGCTCGAGGTGCCACCGGCCGCCGCCGCGGCGCTGCATGCATTCGAGTGAGTCGCCCGCCGGCATGCCGCCCGGCGCGAGCAGCTCTGGGCCGGCGGAATGCCCGATCCGCGTGGGTGGCATCGTCGTCGTGTATGCCGTGGCCTTCCAGACGCACCAGGCCTCGGCGGCGAGCCACCCGGGCAGGGGCGATGCTTCAGAGGGAGTGGAACCCCAGGAGAGAGACATGCCTTACGATAAACTGAGTGAGCTTCCAAAGAGCGTGCGCGACAGTTTGCCCAAGCATGCTCAGGAGATCTATCGAGAAGCCTTCAATAGTGCCTGGAACGAGTACAAGAATCCGGCAGAACGCCGCGGCGATGCCTCGCGCGAAGAAACGGCCCACAGGGTCGCCTGGGCCGCCGTAAAGAGCGAGTACGAGAAGGACGAGCAGACCGGCAAGTGGAAGCGGAAACAGGGGGAGGAGTAACCTTCATCCTCATCTCGATGGAATTCGCTCGCGCGCTGCTGCTGGATGCGCGCGAGCCAGGAGGTGGCCGCGCGGATGGGGGACCGCCTGAGATACTCCTGGCTGGGTCAGCATCCTGGCGAGAGGTTTCGCCAGTTTCCCGCAGCGGCGCAGGTGCATTGTGACCTTCTCTGTGAGTTCTCTCTTTTTCCAGCTCTGTTTCAGAAGAGGCCTGCAGGAGGGTGTTAGGGGGACAGCGGCCGATCGACCCGAGCGACCGGCCTCAGTCCGAACCACCGCTCTCGTGCAAAGGCAGCCAGACGGTAAAGGTGCTGCCTTCCCCTTCGCGGCTCGTGACGCTCACCGTGCCACCATGGAGGGTGACGATCTCTTTGACGACGAACAGCCCGAGTCCCATCCCCTCGATCTGTTGAGCCCTCACGTTCCTGGCGCGGTAGAAGCGGCTGAAGAGCTGGGGCAGCGCCTCGGCCGGGATGCCGATGCCGCGATCGGAGACCGCAAGCTGGACCTGCTGGCCCGCACGCTTGAGGCGCACCGTGACCGGGCCACCGCTGGGACTATATTTGACCGCATTCTGAACCAGATTCTGGATGACCTGCTCCAGGCGCAACTCGTCGCCCATGATGGTCAACGGCTCGGCGGGACAGATCAATTCGAGGGTATGTTGCTCGAGCGTCGGTCGGACCTCTTCGACCAGCCGGTGGGTGAGGGCGCCAAGGTCCACTGGCCGCTGCTCGAGGCTCAACTGGCCGGTGCGGATGCGAGAGAGGTCCAGCAGCAGTTCAATCAGCCTGTGCAGCCGGACGGACTGCTCGTAAATCGTCCGCAGCGCGCGCTGGTCGCGCTGGTCAGCCAGGCCCTCGCGGGCCGCCCGGCGCTGGAGCAACTCGGCGTAACCTTGCAGGGCCGTGAGCGGCGTCTTGAGTTCGTGAGAAGCAATAGAGAGGAACTGGTCGCGTGTGCGGATCGCCTCTTGCGCCTCGCGGTAGAGGCGGGCATTGTCGATGGCGAGGGCCGCCCGTCGGGCGAGGTCCTTCCCCAGGAGCAGGTCATCCGAGGTGTAGCGGCGCCCCGACTCCGCCGTCACGAAGGTGATGGCCCCGAGAGTCCGTCCGCGCGCAATCATCGGGACGACCAGGGAGGATCTGAGGCCCAGCGTCCGGAGGATCTCGAGCGACTCGGCCTTCCGGGCGCCCCTTTCCAGGAGCGCATCAGCAATCTCGGTGTACATCTCCGGCTCGCCGGTCCGCAGCACCTGCGGCACGCCGTACGGTGCGTCCGGGTTGGGGGGGTAGCGCTCCTGCAACTCGTGAGCCAGCGCGACCTTCGCCGGGTCCACGTGCTCCACGGCCAGCCGCTGAATCGTCCCGTCGTCTGCGACGATATCGACGGCGCACCAGTCGGCGATGTGCGGCACGGCCAACCGCGCGACGCTGGCCAGCGTGGTCTCGTAGTCGAGCGACGAAGCGAGCAGAGCGCTGGCCTCGACCAGGAAGTGTTGCGTTTCCTCGGCCCGCTTGCGCTCGGTAATATCCATGGTGACGCCGCGCATCCCGATCGGGGTGCCGGTCTCGTCGCAGACGACGACGGAGCGCGCCTCGACCCACAGGATGCGCCCGTCCTTCGCGATCCAGCGGAACCGGTTCGTTCCTTCCTTCCCGCCGGCGAAAATCGCCGCTGCCTCCTGGGCCGCGCGCTCTCGGTCCTCGGGATGCACGATGGTAAGCCAGAAGTTCGGTGATGATAACCATTCGTGAACCGAGTAGCCCAACATCGTTTCGACGTAGTCGTTCACAAAGTCAACCCGCTGGCCCCTGGCATCGGGCCTGCCCCAGGCCTCCCACACGACGCCAGGTACACTGGCAACGATATTATCCAGACGCTGGCGCTGGTTTTGGACCTCCGCCAGGAGGCGTTCCCGTTCCGCTTCGGCCTGCCGGCGCCCGGTGATGTCGCGGAAGATCAGGACGACCCCGATGATGTCGCCGTCGGCGTCGCGGATCGGGGCACCGCTGTCATCGATGGGAATCTCGGCTCCGTCCCGGCTGAGCAACAGCGTGTGATTCGCCAGGCCGACGACGAGCCCTTCCCGGATGACCCTGACGAGCGGACTCTGGGCCGGCTGGCGAGTTTGTTCGTCGAAGATAGTGAAGACTGCCCTTAACTCCTGGCCGGCGGCCTGTGCTTGCGTCCAACCGGTGAGGGATTCGGCCGCCGGGTTCATGAAGGTGATTCGACCGCGGGTGTCGGTGGCGATCACGGCGTCTCCGATACTCGCCAGGGTCACCCGCAACCACTCACGCTGTTCCTGGACTTCGTCCTCCGCTCGCCTGCGCTCGATGGCCTCCGCCAGGATGTTGGCCACGGCCTGGAGGAAGTGGACGTCATCGACGCTGAAGCTCCGGTGTCTGCTGGTATGGGCGCCCAAGACGCCAAACGGCCGGTCTCGCCCGCGGACAATGACGCTCAGGCCGCTCACGACCCCATGGTCGTGGAGCAGCACTGGCTCGCCGATGCGCGTGTCGGTGCGCAGGTCATCGACGATCACCGGCTCGTTCGAGAGCAGGGAGTAGCCGCCTTGGGAACCGCCGCTGGCCTGGACCACCGCGGAGCCAACGAGGCCCTCCTTCCAACCCACCCCCGCTCGCAGCAGCAGCGTCTCGCCGTCCGGGAGCAGCTCCAACAGTTTGCAGTACTCCACCTCGAGGGTTTGGCTCACGAGGGCGACGGCATCGTTGAGTAGCGCAGACAGATCGGTCTCCACGATCGCCCGTTGGCCGAAGCCGGCCACGGCGGCCTGTTGGCGCGCCCGCGTTGCCAGCGTCTCCTCGGCCTGTTTCCGCTCGGTGATATCGTGGAAGATGTTGATGGCGAATTGGACCCGGTTCTGCTCGTCGAGGACCGGCGTTGCTTTGACCACCGACCAGCGGTCCTCGCCGGTGGCAAGCACCCGGAAATGCAAGAGGGTCTCGGGGCTCGGCCGGCCCTGGAGCGCCAGCCGCCCGGGAAGTTGCTCGAGTGGCAATCGCTCGCCGGATTCATCCAGGAGCTCAAACTTCTGCATCACTGCCGAGAGGGGCGCCTCCAGGAGTGCCTGGGCTGAGGGATAGCCGGTCGCGCGGGCGGCAGCGTCATTGGCAAAAATCAGCCGGCCGGTGGGGTCTTGCGCGGTGATGCCGTCGGCGACTCCTTGCAGGATGATCTCGAGCTGCTCCCGGGATTTGCGCTGCTCTTCCTCAGCCCGCTTGCGCTCGGTGATATCGCGGAAGACCAGGACGACCCCGATGATGTTGCCATCGGCGTCGCGGATCGGGGCACCGCTGTCATCGATGGGAATCTCGGCTCCGTCCCGACTGAGCAACAGTGTATGGTTCGCCAGGCCGACGACCGCTCCGTCCCGGATGACCCTGGCAACCGGGCTCTCGACCGTAGCGCGGCTCTCTTCATTGACAATCTTGAAGACCGTGCCTAACGCCTGGCCGACAGCATCGGCTTGCGACCAACGGGTGAGGGACTCGGCCACCGGGTTCATGAAGGTGATCTGACCGCGGGTATCGGTGGCGATCACGGCGTCCCCGATACTCGTCAAGGTCACCCGTAGCAACTCGCGCTGCTGCCCTACCGCCGCCTCGGCTTGCGCTCGCGCCTCACTGAACCAGCTAATCAACAGCGCGACCAGCGCGAATATCGTCAGTCGAGCGAGCGTATGGGGCGTGATGAGGGCGAACGCGTAGAGCGGCGGGAGAAGGAAGTAGTCGCTGGCCAACGCGCCCAGGAGAGTGGCCAGCAACGCCGGTCCCAGACCGCCGTACCAGGCGGTGAGCGCCACAGCGGCAAAAAAGAGCAGAAACGGGCCTGGCTCGATCAGGGATTGCAAGAGAAGCGTCAGCAGCAGGGCCAGCGCGGTGGTCAGGACTGCGACGCCATAGCGAAGAAGTGGAGGGCGCGGCATCGGCAACATCTTCCGGCCTCAACAGGATTCATAGCAACCATTGGTACAGGGATCATCTAGACCATCAGTCAAGGAGTCGCCGTGGACGCGTAGTCAGAGACTTCCGAAGTCTTCCGAGACTTGGAAGTCTGGCTCCTTGACCGGCGCTCTACCAGTAGTATAGGCGAAAGAATGCGACATGCAACGCGGGGAAGGTGTACATCGGGGTGCCAACCGGTCTGCCGTGGCTTCCACGACCACGACGACCGGGCGTCGCACCTCGCGGGCCTGACCCAAGGGTCGAGCCCTGATACTCCCGGCACATTCCGCGAGACTGGGCCGGAAAGTCGAGACGTCCCCGCGCCCACACACGGGCGACTCTCTTCCGGCCCATGGGAGTTGAGCGGGCCGATTGCCGGTGCCTCTCAACTGCGGCAGTCGACGACCGGCAGCCGAACGGTGAACCTGCTCCCCTGACCTTCGCGACTGGCGACATCCACCTCGCCCCGATGGAGAGTCACAATCTCTTTGACCACATAGAGTCCCAGACCAACCCCGCTGATTGGCGGCGCTCCGGAATGGCTGGCGCGGTAGAAGGGGCTGAAGAGATGGGGCAGCGCCTCCGCGGGAATGCCGACGCCCCGGTCGGCGACGGTCAGCACGGCCCATGTGCCCTGGCGCTGAAGACGCACAGTCACGGGGCCACCATCGGGACTGTACTTAATGGCATTCTGGAGCAGGTTCTGGAGGACCTGCTCCAGGCGCAAGGCTTCACCCAGGACAAGCAGCGGCTCCGCAGGGGTGACCAGTTTCATCACGTGGCGCTCGAGTGTCGGCCGCATTTCCTCGATCAAACGGTACGCCAGGGCGCTGAGGTCCACAGGCTCGCGCTCGAGACGGAGCTGGCCGCTCTGGAGGCGCGAGAAATCCAGGAGGAGGTCAATCAGCTTATTGAGTCGCCCGGTCTGCTCGTGGATCGAGCGCAGCGCGAGTTGGTCGCGCTCGCTGGTGGTGGCCTGGCGAGCGTGTCGCAGGAGCAGTTCGGTGTAGCCCATGATGGTAGCGAGTGGGGTCTTTACCTCGTGGGAGGCAATGGAGAGGAATGTGTCACGGGCGCGCACCGCGCTCTGGGCCTCCTGATAGAGCCGGGCGTTATCGACCGCGAGGGCAGCCCGGCCGGCGAGATCTTCGGCCAGCGAGAGGTCGTCCCGGCTGTAGCGGCGCTTCGACTCCGTCGATACGAACGAGATCGCCCCGAGCGTTCGGCCACGCGCCCGCATCGGTACGACGATATAGGCCGTGTAGCCCAGGGCCTGAGCGAGCTCGAAGTGCTCATTATTCCGCATGAAGGTCGCCAATAGTGAGTCGGGAATCTCATTGACCAGCTCGGGCTGACCGGTGCGGAGCACGGTTGCAACCGGGTGCGACCCGTTCGGATCGGGCGGGTAGCGACCTTGTAGCTCGCGGACCAACCCCTCTCGCGCCGGGTCCACCCAGGCCGCCGCCATCCGCCGGATGGACCCGTCCTCCTCGAGCATATCAACGATGCACAGGTCGGCGAGCGCGGGCACGGCGAGATGCGCCACGCGCGTGAGCGTGGTCTCGTAGTCGAGCGACGCGGCGAGCGCCTCACTCGCCCCGGCGAGGAAGGCCAGGCGCCGCTGGGCCACCTCGGCTTGCGCGCGGGCCTCCTGTTCACGCGCAAGGAGGCGGTCGCGTTCTTCCTCGGCCCGCTTGCGCCCGGTGATATCGCGGAAGTAGACCGACAACCCAACCTCTGAGGGGTACGCGTGAACCTCGAACCACGTATCGAGCGGCGGATAAAACGCTTCAAATTCGACCTCGACCTGCTCCGCCATCGCCCTCTGGTACTCCCGCTGGAATGATGAGCCCACGGCTTCGGGAAACTCGTCCCACACGTTCTTGGCGCCAATTTGCGTCTCCGTCTTGCCTAACAGGCGCTCTGCTTCGCGGTTCACGTAGACGAACCGCCACTCGCAATCCAGCGCGAAAAAGGCGTCCGTGATGCTCTCGAAGATGGTGATGATCTCCTGGTTGGATTTTTGCAGGGCCTCCCCCGCGCGCCAGCGCTCAATGTACATTCCAATCATCTCGGCGGCCGTTCGCAGGAGCTGCACGTCCTCCTGACTCCACTCCCGTCGCCGCTGAACATCGTCGAAGCCGATGAAGCCGTACCAGTCGTTTCCGACGAAGACGGGGATGACCAGAATCGAGAGGATCTCCTGGGACTCCAGAACGTCCTGCTCGCTCTGGGGGAGCGTCTTCACGAGCCCTCCGATGGCCCGCCGCTGCGATAACTCTTCCCGCCAACGACTGAAGCCACCGTTGTAGGGGAAGTGCTGCAGGAGCGGGTTATCGAATTGCGGCGTGACCCCGTCACCGCACGCCTCGAGCGTTTGCCGGACGCAGAGCCCATCCGCGGCGTCCTCAAAGTTCTCGAAGATGTACACCCGGCTGGCACCGGAGGCTTGCAGCAGATGGTGGAGGGCCTGAGTCAGGGCTTCATTGGGGGAGGCGGAGGTGAGCAGGGCCTGAGAGCAAGCGGCGAGGCCTGCTTCGTAGCGGAGGCGCGTGTCCAACACCTCTTCCGCCCGCTTGCGCTCAACCGCCATGGCGAGCACGTTGGCGACGGCCTGAAGGAAGTGGATGTCCTCGGTCGTGAACAGCCGCCGTCTCACGGAATCCGCGCCCAAAACGCCGAATGACCGCTCTTGCCCCTGGATGATGACGCTCACGCCGCAGGTCACCCCGTGGTCGCGGAGCAGCGGCGGTTGGCGAAAGCGCGTCTCGGTCTGCCAGTTCTCGATGATTACCGGATCACCCGAGAGCAGCGTGTAACCCGCCTGAGAGTCGGTGCCGGCCCTCACCGTCGTGTGGCCCATGGCCCCGGGCTCCCAGCCCACCCCGGCCCTCAGAATGAGTGCGTCGCCGTCGGGAAGGAGTTCCAACACTCTGCTATACTCGACCTCAAGGGTTTGGGCGACGCCGATGGCAACTTCGTTCATTAGTGTCGCGAGGTCGCTCCCGGCCAGAGCGCGTTGGCCCAACTCGGCGACTGTGGCCTGCTGGCGGACTCGCGCTCTGAGCTCGTCCTCCGCCCGCCTGCGCTCCTGCTCAGCGACCATCCGGCCGGTAACGTCCTGGAGGAGGATCAGAACGCGGGGTTTGGCGATGCGAGTGGGAAGCGCCGTAGCGGTTACTTCCACAAACTGCGATCCGCCGTCCGCAGTGGTTCTCCCGACAACCTCGGGGGGCGGCTGCTGGTCGGAGATGGCGCAACGGAGGGCGAGGTTGGCCACCGTCCCGCGTTCTGACTCGGGAAACAGGTGCGCCAGGGAGGCTCCCAGCAGTTGTTGCCCGCCCTGTTCCAGGATCGTTGCGGCCTTCGGATTCAAGGCCAGGATGAGCCCGTGCCCGTCGACCATCACCACTCCGATGGGAGCGGCGTCGAGCAATCGATCCACGTACTGCGCGGCCGGCAGTTGACGGGGGTTCGATTCTGCTACGGCCGCATTCACCGCTGCGATCGTAGCGCGCTCGCTGCGGCGCTGCCTGGTTCGGAGCACGGCTTCCCGCAGCTCCACCGCCAGAGCCTCGCCGTCCGCAACTGATCGGTAGATCACGTCGGATCCCAAGAACGGAGCGAACTGAACCGCCTGGCTGAGTTGCCGGTGGCGGCTCGGATCGCTCAGGATCAAGACCGCCAGGTCCTCGTCCACGATGTGGGCGCGTTGGGCAACTCGGATCGGCTCCTCCAGCTCCGCGCCCAGCACCAGCGCATCCACGTTGGTGCCGCCGTCCACAAGCCACGTGGCGAGTTGCTCCGGCCCCGGCACGTCTTCGAATGATAGGTCTGGGAGCCAACTCGCGTTCTGGCGGAGCAGCGCAGTTGTTTCCGGATCTACACGGACCAGTACGATCATGCCCAGTGCCTCTCTCAGGCTGAGAATTGTCTCAGGGTCGGTCGAAGGCGCTCCCGGGATTCCTTTGATGTGGGCAGCCCTGTGCCATCCCGGATCATGGCACAGGAGACAGAGATTGCTGCTCACCAGCGAGCAATTCTACAAGAAAGGTTGGGTCGACCCAAAAAGCCGGAGTTTCCCTGACCGCGCCTCTGCGAGTGAATGGAGGCCATGTCACCCTCAGACGAGCACCCTGCTCACCCGCGAACTTTCCAGCGCACTGCACGAGAGCAGAGTCCGAGGAATTTGCCAGCAAGATCAGGGCGGCTCACCAGTCGGGCGTGCGAGGGGCGACGCCCCTGTCGTCGCGGTCTTCACGCCTGCGGCCGGCCGCTTGAGATCCCGGTGTGCCCTCCCAAGGGGCCAAGGGGCGTCGCCCCTCGAGAATTGAGCCAGAACACCGATCAAAGAGTCGCACAGGGGGTGGGAGAGAAGCGTTCCGAAGTCTGGTTCGCAGGCGCTCCCGCCTCGACCACTGCCGCCGGAGCGCGCTGCGGGCAAGCACGCCCCCACCAGACGCCGGAAGCCTGACGCCTTGGCCAGCGCGCTAGAATATCGGTCAAGTAGTCGCGGTGGATGCGTGGTCGGAGACTTCCGAAGTCTTCCAAGACTTCGGAAGTCTGACTCCTTGACCGGCGCACCAGGACCTCTGATTTCTTGAACTTATGGCAACTGGTGATACAATAGGCGCGTCACCGACGCTATCTCACGAGGAGCTCTGGATGTACGACCGGGTCGACACTTTCCTCGAGTACCTCCGCTACGAGGAAAACTACTCTGAAAATACGATCGGCGCGTACCGCAATGATCTCAGCCAATTTCTCAGCTTCATTGAGACCACCGGTCTGGACCGGTGGGATGCGATCAAGCGTGAGACAATCGTCAATTTCCTCTTCCACCTTCGTGATCGCGAATATGCCTCCTCGACCGTGGCTCGCAAGATGGCTGCGGTCAAGAGTTTTTTCCATCACCTGGTCCAGGCCGGCGAGATCCACGATGACCCGACGGCGACGGTGGACTCTCCCAAGGTCAAGAAATATGCCCCCAAGGCACTGACGATGGAGGAGGTGATCAACCTCCTGGCTGAGCCGGCCAAGGATTGCAGCGTCAAGGGGATGCGCGACCGAGCGATGATGGAATTGCTCTACGCCACCGGTCTGCGCGTCAGCGAGTTGGTCGGCCTCCAGGTGGGCGATATGAACCTGGCCAGCGCTACCCTGCGCTGCCGTGGCCCGCGCCACAGCGAGCGTATCCTCCCCATCGCTCCCCGGGCTCTCGAGGCGCTTCGAGTCTACCTGGACCGCGGCCGGATTCAGTTGTTGCGCGATTCCAACGAGCAGACGCTGTTTTTGAACATGCGGGGCGGACGGTTGACGCGCCAGGGATTGTGGCTGATTATTCGTTACTATGTTGAGCAGGCTGGCATTACCGCGCAGGTAACTCCCCACACGCTCCGCCATAGTTTTGCCATGCACCAGCTTCGCGAGGGCGCTGAGTTGAGCGAGGTGCAGGAACTGCTCGGTCATGCCAACATCTCGACGACCCAAGTATACGCCCAGGCCCAACAGGACCGGGCGAGCGAGCGTGAGCGGCGCTAGCCGCGACCAAGGGAGCGCGAGCCGATGGGCTACGTGGAAGCGTTGTTGGGTCGTGAGGAGCATATCCTCTTCGAAACACGGCAACATCTGACAGTTGTCATCCGTCAGTTGTTACTTTACGGGATCCTGAGCCTGATCATCATCCTGGCCGCGCTCCTGCTCATGCGCGGCACGGGCGATCGGCGCTGGTTGCTCTTGCTGCTGGCCTTCATCCCGGTCGGGGCGAAGTTCGTCGTCGATTTCCTGAACTGGTGGAACCGAGAGTACATCGTCACCAACCGCCGGGTTATCAAGACCGAGGGGGTCTTCAACAAGCACGTCGTGGACTCGTCCCTGGAGAAGGTCAACGACGTCGTTCTCACGCAGACCGCTCTGGGCCGGTTGATGAACTACGGCGATGTCGAGATTATTACCGGCAGTGATATCGGGGTGAATCAATTCCAACGCATCGCGAACCCGGTCGCGTTCAAAACGGCCATGTTGAATGCGAAAGAGGGATTGGGCGACCTGGATGATTTCAATCGCTCGGCGCGCAGCGTGTTGGCCAGTGACGAGGCGCCGCGGGCCGCCGACATTCCTACGCTGATCGCCAATCTGGCGGACCTCCGGGACCGCGGGATCATCAGTCACGATGAGTTTGAGCGCAAGAAACAGCAACTCCTCGAACGGCTGTAACCTCCTGGTACATACGCGCGA
The DNA here is from genome assembly GCA_027493995.1 of Ardenticatenaceae bacterium. Taxonomy (GTDB): domain Bacteria; phylum Chloroflexota; class Anaerolineae; order Ardenticatenales; family Ardenticatenaceae; genus DOUV01. The sequence goes on from JAOSJS010000001.1 coordinate 6,397,895, forward strand.
CAGATCCATTCCAGCCGACGATGCGGTTCGAATGAAACCGCCAAGACGCTCGAGGCGCCACGGTCGAAGATCCCTGTGGGGGGGGCGAGACTCGCTGGCGCATTCCGAAACGCGTGCCCGCATCCTGTTGATTCGCACTGATCATTGGAGACCGCGTATGGTTCGTCCCGCCCTGGCTGAGTACCATGCTGCCGCCCGGTTCATCCGCGCAGCGACGCACCAACGCCCAACCATCGGCATCATCACCGGCTCTGGCCTTGGTGCGTTGGCCGACCGGGTCGCCGAACCCGAGAGCATTTTCACGACCGATATCCCGGGCTGGCCGGTCAGCACGGTCGAGGGCCACGCCGGGCGACTGGTCTTCGGCCGCCTTGGCGGGACCGCTGCGCTGGTGATGCAGGGGCGGATCCACTTCTACGAAGGCTACAGCATGCAGGCGCTGACGATGCCCATCCGGGTGATGCAGCTTCTTGGGATCAAGACCCTGGTGGTAACCAATGCCGCCGGCGGGCTCAATCCGGCGTTCGATGTGGGCGACCTGATGCTCATCAAGGACCACATCAACCTGCCCGGGCTCAGCGGGCACAATCCCCTGATCGGCCCCAACGAGCCAACCCTGGGCCCTCGCTTTCCCAACGTCGCGGTCGCCTATACTCCCGCGCTGCGAGCGCTGGCGCACGAGGTCGCGGGGGCCCAAGGCCTCGCGCTCCGCGAGGGCATCTACGTCATGGTCGGCGGCCCAAGTTTTGAGACGCGTGCGGAGGTGCGCTTCCTGCGACTGATTGGTGCTGATGCCGTTGGCATGAGCACAGCGGCGGAGGTTGTGGTGGCATCTCACGCCGGGATGCAGGTGTTGGGGCTCTCGCTGATCAGTAACCGGCTCGTGCCCGACAGCGAGGCCTTGGAGGCGACGAGCCACGAAGAGGTCCTGCGCGCCGGCCAGGTGGCAGCACCCAGGCTCCTCACCCTGGTCGAAGGTCTGTTTCACCGCCTTGGCCAGGCGGCACCACCTGCCGCCGATTCCACGGATTAAGGCGTGGGGAGGAGGTGGGTGGTGGGGCAACGGGCACAAAGTCGCGCCGCTGAGTCGGCCCCAGGCGGTGGCGTTCAGGGCTGTTCAGTTGCCCGAGTGCGACGCATCTCGCTTGCTCAGAGAGCGCTCACGTGGGGGAACCACGCGGCTCACGGCGACCGTGGACCAGGGCGGCAGGTGCGTCGCACCGCTTGGGCGTTTTGTTTTCACCCCCAATTTCGCTATACTTGTACAAGTAGGCGGGAGAGACGGCTGTCTCTCCCGCAGTGTGTCGGATCGACCTGCTTCTCAGTCTTTATGTGGTGCCGGTCGAATTGGAGCAACTCATGAATTCAAAGTGGATGCGGAACGGCTTTGTCTACTTCTTGATCCTCGTGGCCGCGGCCGCCTTCATCTATAACGCCTTTGGGAGTCGGGAGACGGCGCCCACCAAAACGATCAACCAGGTCGCGGCTGACGTCGAGGCGGGCAACGTGAGTGAGATCACCGTCCGCGGCGATGTACTCGAGGTCAAACTGAACAGTGGCTCGGTGGTCGAGTCACGCAAGGGCCCAGAGCTTGGCACGCTGGAGACGCTTCAGCAGCTTGGGGTGTCTGAGGAGAAGCTGGCGGCGCTGAACATCAAGGTCGAGCGCCCGAGTCAGTGGGGGAATCTCCTCACTGTGCTGGGCTCGTTTCTGCCCTTACTGATCTTTGGGGGATTGCTGTTCTTCATGCTGCGGCAGGCGCAGGGGTCGAACAACCAGGCGCTGAGCTTCGGCAAGAGCCGGGCCAAGATGTTCGCGGGGGACAAGCCGACGGTGACCTTCGACGACGTGGCGGGGGTCGAGGAGGCCAAGGAAGAACTGCGCGAGGTGGTCGAGTTTCTCAAGGAGCCGGAGAAGTTCGTGGCCCTGGGGGCGCGGATCCCCAAGGGGGTGCTGATGGTCGGGCCGCCGGGGACCGGCAAGACCCTGATGGCGCGGGCGGTAGCCGGGGAGGCGGGGGTGCCCTTTTTCAGCATCTCGGGCTCGGAGTTTGTGGAGATGTTTGTGGGGGTAGGGGCCAGCCGGGTGCGGGATCTGTTCGACCAGGCCAAGCGCAACTCGCCCTGCATCGTGTTTGTGGACGAGATCGACGCGGTGGGGCGCCACCGTGGGGCGGGGCTGGGGGGCAGCCACGACGAGCGCGAGCAGACCCTCAACCAGATTCTGGTGGAGATGGACGGCTTCGACACCGACACCAATGTGATCGTGGTGGCGGCCACCAACCGCCCGGACATTTTGGACCCGGCGCTGCTGCGGCCGGGCCGCTTCGACCGTCGCGTGATCCTCGACCGCCCGGATATCCGCGGCCGCCGCGCGATGCTCACGGTTCACACACGCGGCAAGCCGCTGGCCCGCGACGCGGATTTGGATACGGTGGCGCGCGGGACGCCGGGCTTCACGGGGGCCGACATCGAGAATCTGGTGAACGAGGCCGCGATTCTGGCGGCCCGCCGCAACAAGAAGGCCATCGGTATGACCGAGTTGCAGGAGGCAGTAGAACGGGTCCTGATGGGGCCGGAGCGCCGCAGCCGGTTGATGACCGAGGACGAACGCCAGCTCACCGCCTATCACGAGGCCGGGCATGCCGTCGTCATGTACTATCTGCCGCTCTCGGACCCGGTTCACAAGATTACGATCATCCCGCGCGGTCAGGCCGGTGGCTACACCATGTATCTACCGGAAGAAGACCGCACGCTGGAAAGCCACAATCGCTTCATGGATCGCCTGGCGGGAGCGCTGGGTGGGCGCGCGGCGGAAGAGATCATCTGGGGCGATGTCTCCACCGGCGCCTCCAACGATCTCGAACATGTCACGCAACTCGCTCGCTCGATGGTCACGCGCTACGGCATGAGCGAGAAACTTGGCCCGCTGACCTTCGGCGACCGCGACGAGCTGGTCTTCCTGGGGCGTGAGATCAGCGAGCAGCGCAACTACTCTGAGAAGGTCGCCCGCGACATCGATGCTGAGGTGAAGCGCATCGTGACGACCGCCTATCAGACCGCGCTCAATGTGCTCACGGAGCACCGCGACCGGCTGGAGGCCCTGGCGAAGCGGCTGCTCGAGGCTGAGACGGTGGACCGTGAGGAGTTCGCGGCCATCATGGCGAGTCCCTCACTACCGGAGTTGAGCTTCGGCGATTAAGGGTGTCGCGGCCAACAACTGAAACAGGAAGAGCAAGCGATGCTGAGCCCGTTGAGGGCTCGCTCCCGGCTGGCACAGCCGAATACGATGCCAGCAGCCCGGCGAATTCCCGCCGGGCTGCTGTTTGTATGGCGGTTGTTTCAGGGGCCATGCACTCCTGGACTACGAGATGGTTGCAATTTCCTCATGATGGCCAAAGAAGCCAGTGTGCTGGCAGGTGAACTGAACCCACGCGCTCCCTGGATGTGACGAAACCGTTACCGTTACAGGCTGCGGCTGAAAGCGGGGTTGCGAACGTTTATATCCTTGAGCGACGGCAGTTCTCTCCGCACGGGCACCCAAGCCGATTGCGATTGACCCGCCCGGGTCTGGAGCGATCGCGTGTGGGCGACACGCTGCGCGGGCCCCTCGTCGGCTCAGGTCCTGGGAATCGATTCCGTCGTGCGATCGGGGTTTCCGAAAGGTGGCGATCGCTGTCGTGACGGCGCGAGCAGCCATTCTGGATGTGCTGCCGTTTTGAGGCCATGAAACAGGTACGGGTTCCACTGGCTTAGCCCCGGTTTGGGAGGGTTCGGCCTGTTGGTTGATACGCGGGTGCATTATGACCGGGACGAGATCCATTTCTCTTTGCTACACAATCCGCGCGCCCCTGAGCCAGGTGCTGGCAGTGGTACCCCGGCTTCTGAGCGAAGACGATTCATTCGGCCTCGACCAGGAGCCACGGCGCGAACTTGCCTGGCGGCTCCGTCACTTGCCGGACAATCGTCCTATCCTCTGGCTCGTGTTTCGCAGCACTTCAGACGAGCAGAGCGAGTTGATCGCCATCCCCGGTCGCGTGGCGGGCGCCAACACCGGCCTGGTCTCCCTCATCCCGGCCCTGGCGACCATCGTCATGCGGCTACGCGATCACGGTTTGGCTGTTGTCTCCAAAGATTATGCCGAGAAGGCGCTTGCCGTGGCCCCCGTGATTCTGCTGGTCGCGCCATCCACGCGTTTCGATCGCAGCCTGGTCACCTGTGTGGAGCTTGTGGCTGATCAGTACGGGTTCGTGCTGCACTGGTCGCCGCGCGCGGCCGGGATCCACCCGGCCAGGCTCCAGCATGATGTCGCCGCATCCAGGATGGTGATTGCCGATCTCACCACGGAGAGTGGCCGGGCGGCGGTTGAGGCCGCCGGTTCACACGGGCGCCGGCTGGTGGTCATCGCGCCCGAAGGGGCTGAACTGGGTGCCGCATGGCAGCGGCGCATCCTCTTCTATGATGAGAACCGGGCCGAATTTTTGCAGGCGCTGGCGGATGAAATCGCCGCCGGCACGTCATTACACCGGGCGCTCACCGGCGACGGAGGCGACGAGAACCACCCGCAGCGCGCCATTCTCGACCCAGAGCAAACGATCCCCAACCCACTCGTGCGGGAGCCGTGGGGCGGGAACCAGGCACCAGTCCCAGTTCCCGGCATCCAGCCTGGGGCCCCGGATACCCCGACCGAGGTGGGGTCGGCCGTCGTCTTTTCCGAGCGTCTCCCCGCCCCCCCGCCGCTCGTCGCGCGATCAACGCCGTCGCCCGATCGCGCTCGGCGAGCCATTTACCGGGCGACCGCGCTTGATCCCCAGGCCACCGCGGAGCGGCGGTTCCATGCCGCCCGGATCCTGGCCAAGTATGGGGATCGGGAAGCGGCCGCCACTGCACTGGGGGAGATAGCCCGTGCGGTGACACCGCTGCGGGACGAGGCGCTCATGCTACTCGGGAGGCTGGGCGAGCCGGCGCGAGTGGCGTTGTGGGCGCTGGACGCGAGCGAGGAGAACCCGCGCCGTAGTGTGACCATCGCGAGCCAGTTGCACGCTGCCGGCGATACCACTACAGCCCGGCTGCGCCTGGAGTGCCTTGCCCGCCACCCTGACAGCGAGGTGCGCCTGGCCGCGCTGCAGGCGCTGGGCGATCTGGGTGTGGTGGCCTACGGTGAGTTCGCTCACCTGCTTCGGCAGGCGGAGGATGCTCGCATGCAGCTCGAGGCCGCCCGCTGGCTCAGGCTCCACCAGCTTGAGCTCCCACTGGTGATCGAGACGCTCGTCGATCTGGCCGGTCAGCCTGAGAGTATCCCGCTCGCCCTTGACGCCCTCCAGGAACTGGCCGCCATCCGGACACCGGCGGCTTTGGAAGCCCTGACCGGTTTGGCCCATTCGGCCGAGGCGGGCGAGATGCGCCTGGCGGCGGCCCAGATGCTTCGGCGGCAGGGCGATCCCGCGGCAGCGCGGAACGCGCTCCTCGCCCTTGCCGCGACTCCTGAAGAGGATGCGACCACCGGCGCGGCGGAGGGGCAGCAGGCCGTCGGTCCAGGCGCGACGGACGAGCGGGACGACCCGATGCACGATGCCGCGCTTACCAGTGTTCGCCGCCGCGCCGCCGCGCGCCTGGCGACTCCCGATCAGCCGGAGGCGGTCCAGCAGGAGGCAGTGCGGGTCCTGCTGGCATTGAACCGATTCGACCAGGCGCTGCCGGCGCTCACGCGCCTGGCCCTGACGGCCCAGGACGAGGCCGTGCGCCGGTGGTCGGCCGGGCAACTGGTCGAGCTGGGGGCACCGGCCGTACCGGCCATGCTGGAAGTGCTCGACGCGACAGGCGACCGAGCCATCGGCCGTCGTCTGGCCGAGGCGCTGCTGGGCGGGGTGTCCGAGCCGCTGATTCGCCGGCGTGCCGCTACCTGGCTGGCGGCCCATGGAAGTGGTGGGGAGGCGGTGGATGTGTTGGCCGACCTGGCACTCGACCCCACCCTGGCCGAGCGGGAGGCGCACGCCGCGTTTACCGATCTCGCGCGGTTGGTCGCCACGCAGCCCGAGGCCGTTCCGGCCGTGAGCCAGCTGGCGCGGGAGGCGCCAATCCCCAGTGTCCGGCGGCGTGCGCTCGACTTTCTCCGGCGGCGCGGGATTGAGGAACCCCCGGTGGAGCTGACCGCCGGCCAGCCGGTGCCGGTAGAGCCGGGGGCAGCCCTCGATCCTCCGGTCCCCGTGGCGGTACGAACGCCGGTGCTCGACGGGGAGCACGAGCCCGCCGGCCCGGTGACCGGTCTCCCTCGGGCTGTGGAGACGGGCGAACGAGTTGAGTTGATCTTTGCCGGTCTCAAGAGCTTCAGCCAGGTGCTCGAACTGCAGAAAGCCGTTCAAGCGCTCCCTGAAGTGGCGCGCGTCAAGGTGCAGTACGTTCAAAAGGGAATCTTGAACATGGAGGTGCACGGTGACCGTGACATTGATCTTGCTTCGCGGGTGCAAGGGTTGCCGGGCTTTGCCCTCCGGCTGGCCGCGCGGGAGGTCGACGCCATCCGCTTTGAGCTGCAGAGCGATCCAACGGCGTGGTGAGCCACCCCTGGCGGTGTCACCATGAACAGTCAAAGAAGGTTCTGGCTCTCGTTATGGGCGATTGTCCGAGTCTTCGTGGTCGGAGTGATTTGGCTCGCTCTCTTTGTCGGGACGTTTCTTGGTCATTTTGCCGGGCTTCCGGTCGCTCTCTTTACCCTGTTTGTTTTGCTCTACATGTTGATCGTTGTCAGCCGGAGAAGGCGTCCACCTGACAATTCCTGATTCCAACCTGGATGGCGTCCATGGCGACACCCTTATCCTCCACTCCCGGCCCTGTTGCTGGGGTGACTTCTTTGGCGAATGTAACTCCGCGTCCCGCTGCGCTCGCCTTGCTCCGGGCGGATGAAGCTTTCGCGCTCGGCGTCCTCCCCATTGGGTGGGAAACGGGCGAGTTGGTGGTGGCCGTTTCGCGGGTACTGGATCAGGATCAGCGCGAGCAACTTCGCCGCCGCACCGGGTGGGACCTCCGGCTGCTCCTATGCCCGGATCGCGAGCTGGATGGTGCCCTCGAACGATACTACGGCACGGCCCCCGCGCCGCCGCGAGCGGCCCGCCCGCTTGATCCGCTGCTCCTGTTGGCGGCGCTTGATTTCGTCTCCCCGGCGACCGTGCACCAGGCCCTCGAACAGGAGACGCGGGGCGGGCTTCCCTGGATGGACTGGTTACAAACCCAGGGATATCTAAGCGCGCCGCACGCGGTGGCGCTCCGGGCTGCCCGGCATCACTCCCCCCATCTGCGCACCGTACGCTTTCAGGGGCATCCGGGCCTCACTCTGATTCTCCCTGAGACGCTCGCCATCGAATGGAACGTCGTCCCCTTTTACGCCGACGCCCGGCGCCTCTGGCTGTTCACCCCCGACGATCATCCCTTCCGCGATCTGGGGCCCCTGGCGCAGATCGTGGATCTGGAGCTTCGTGTCGTTGTCGTCGCGCGGGCGCAATGGCAACAGGCATTGGCCCGTCTCTACCAGACGGTACCGGCCCAGGCCGCGCTCCCTCGCACCATGGATGAAGTGCTCGTAGAGGGGGAATGGCTGACTCCCGAAGAGCAGGAGCAAGGGCGCCTGTTGGCGCAGCGCAGCGGGGCCTCACTGGTGGTGGTTGCGCGCGAGCGCGGGTGGCTGGATGAGGCCGCCTGGCGGGAGCTCGAGGCCCGGCGTTGGGGCCTGCTGCCCGGCGCCGCCGCGGCGGACGGAAACAGCCACCCGGCGGACGACCGCCAGCCCCTGCGTTTTGCCGACTCGCTCGGGCGCCGGTGGGGGATCGTACCCCTCTTTGTTGCCGAGGACGGTCTCCACGTGGGCCTCCTGCGACCCACTCAGCGTCGCTTCCTGACAGCCGTGGAGGCGATCAGCCGGAAACCGGTGAGGGGGCACCTGCTCACCCAGCGTCAGTTTGAGCGGGCGTGGGCGCAGTACTACAGCCGGCAACGACCCCTGGTGGACCCTGTTCCTCCGCTCAGCGAGTGGGTGGTGGCGGGGGCCTACGTCACTGCCGACCAGGTAGAGAGGGCCCTTGCCCACGGACGGGCCGAGGGTCTGCGGCTGGGTGAGAGTCTCGTGGCGCTGGGCGCCCTCGATCCGCTGGATCTGACCGAGGTCCTCAGCCTGCAGAGCAATCTTCCCTGGTTCCCATTGGAACATCCGCCGCGGGTCCTGGCACCCGAACAGCGTAGGGGACTGGCACTCGACCCGCGGGTGATTCCCCTGCTCGATCTCGGTGGGGCCGAGGGGCCCCGGTCGCTCCTGGTGGCGATCTCTGATCCCTTTATCCCGCTTCCGCGTCCCGCTCTGGAGGGGCAGCCCCTCGAGCGTTCAACCATTCCTGTCCTGCAGCCGCTGCTGGTTCCGGCGCCGATCACCGAGGCGGCGACAGCGATTGCTGCGGTGGATGATCGCGCGTATGCCGAGTTTCTGCGCTCTCTCGTGCAGCGGCACGATCTCCGCAGCGATCAGATTCCGGCCTTCATGGCCCGGTTCAGCCGGACCCGGCAGCCGTTCGACCTCCTGCTGACGCAAGAGTACCTCCGCCCAGAGATCCTCTATCCGGAGCTGGCGACCTTCGCCGGGCTGCCCTCCATCACGCTGGAACCGACCTACAGGCAGGAAACGGTCCTGGATGCGATTGGACGGGTAACGCGGCGGACGCTCGTGCAGGACCCGGTGTCGGCGGCGGCCGCGCGGCACATTTCCCTCTTCGATGCCCGGCGCTGGGGGGCGATCCCGATCGCGCAGCAGGGTCCCCGCCTGACCGTCGCGATCGCCAATCCGTTGGACGCGGCGGTGCGTGCCGAGCTCAGCGCGGCGGTGGCTCCCCTGGCGGTAGCCTGGGTCGTGGCGCCCCGCGACGAGGTGTCCGCCGCTATCACCCGCACGCTGGGGCGCAAGACAATTGGGACCTATCTCCTGGAAGCGGGCGCGATCTCGGTGGAAGCGTTGAGTGAGGCCCTCACGCTGGCCCAGCGCGTCGGCATTCGCCTGGGGCGGGCGCTGCTTGTCCTGCGGCACGTCACCGAGCCGCAGCTGGTGGCCTTCCTGGCCAGACAGCAGAATATCCCGTTTTTTGATCTCAGCGATATGACGATCGAGCGTGACGTCGCGATGCTGCTTTCGGAGCGTGACGCGCGGCGCTGGGGAGCCCTGCCGGTCGCCGCCGACGAGCAGAGCGTGACGGTGGCGATGGTGGACCCGCTGGACAGCGAGGCCCTGGAGCAGGTAGAGGCCAGCGTTGGCAAGACGGTGATCCCAGTGATCACCACCGAGCTGGCGCTCGAGCGAGCCCTGGAGGGGATCTACGAGGAGGAATACACGTACCGCAGCACGCAGGAGCTGGTGTTCCGCTACCCTGAGGAATCAGCCTACCAGGTGCTGACCCGAGGTCAAAAGATTGGGCTCGGCGCGCTTCTGATCGGCTCGCTGCTCTGGTTGCTTGCCAACCCGGTGAGCTTCTTGATCACGGTCAACGCGCTGACCACCCTCTTCTACATCGCGTTTTCCGTCCATCGTTTCTACCTGGTCTACCGCGCCCTCTCCCACGACCTGGAGGTCCCGGTCAGCCAGGAGGAAGTGGCGGCGCTGGATGATCGCACATTGCCCTTCTACACCATTCTCATCCCACTCTACCGCGAGGCGGCGGTGCTGCCCAGGCTGGCCCGCGCGATTGCCGCCTTGAACTACCCGCTGGCGAAGCTGGATATCAAGCTGCTGATGGAGGAGAACGATCCAGAGACGATCCGGGCGGCGCAGGGGCTGAATCTCCCGCCGAACTTCGAGCACGTCATCGTTCCTGACTCAATTCCCAAGACCAAGCCCAAAGCCTGCAACTACGGGCTGATCAAGGCTCGGGGCGAGTTCGTGGTGATCTTTGATGCGGAAGATTTGCCGGAGCCGGACCAGCTCAAGAAGGTTCTGGTCGCCTTTCGCAAGGCAAGCGATAACGTGGCCTGCATCCAGGCCAAACTCAACTATTACAATCGGAAGCAGAACCTGCTGACGCACTGGTTTACCACCGAATACTCGATGTGGTTCGACCTCTTTCTGCCCGGGCTCGACGCCTCCGGCGTACCCGTGCCACTGGGAGGTACTTCCAACCACTTCCGCCGGGACCGGCTCGAGGCGCTGGGGGCGTGGGACCCCTTCAACGTCACCGAGGATGCCGACCTGGGCGTGCGGCTCTACAAGGCCGGCTACAAGACCGCGATGGTCGACTCGACGACCTTCGAGGAGGCCAACAGCGAGCTCCACAACTGGATCCGCCAGCGCTCCCGCTGGGTGAAGGGCTACATTCAGACCTGGCTCGTCCACATGCGCCACCCGGTGGCCCTCTGGCGCGCCATCGGCCTCAAGGCCTTCCTGGGGTTCAACTTGACGATTGGCGGGACCTTTGTCGCCTTTCTTCTGAACCCGATCTACTGGGCGCTCACGGCGCTCTGGTTCCTGACGGAGTGGGGTCTGATCCAGCAGACGTTCCCACCCATGATCTACTACTTAGGCGCCATCAACCTTTACCTGGGCAACTTCGCGTTCACTTACATGAACGTGGCCGGCTGTTTGCGGCGCGAGTTCTACGACATGGTTAAATACGCGTTGCTCAGTCCACTCTACTGGAGCCTGATGAGCATTGGTGCCTGGAAGGGTTTCTTGCAACTGCTGCGCAGGCCCTTCTACTGGGAGAAGACCATCCATGGTCTCTACAAAGGCGCGCCGGATCAGGAGAAAGCGAACCGGCTCAACGATTTGATCCGCAGATAACCCGCAGCAGTGGGAACCGGCGAGAATCGCCGGATTCCTTGTGTTCAGCGCCAACCGGTTGTATCGACACGACTGCCGACATCACCGACTGATACCCGTGGAGGCTGACTATGAGCGTCATTGTAGCTGAACCCCCGCCTCGGGTCGTTGCAACGACCCGACCCCGGCCGGTGGACCGCGACACCCTCGGTCTCTCGCTTGTGCTTCCGGTCTATCAGGAACGCGACCTGATCCGGACCGTCATCACACAGGCGATAGAGGTCTTGCACGAGACCGGCCTGACGTTCGAGGTCATAGCCGTGGACGACGGCTCGACCGATGGCACGCAGGTGGTGATGCAGGAACTGGCCCGTGAGTTTCCTGACACCCTTCGGGTGCTCCACCACCCCTACAATAAAGGGAACGGGGCCGCGCTCAAGACGGGGATCCGCGTGGCCCGGGGCGAAGCCATTGCCTGCCTCGACGCGGATGGGCAGCACGACCCTCGCGATCTTCTTCGAATGCTTCCCTCCCTATCAGACTATGACATGGTTGTCGGGGCCCGCACCCGGAGCTACCAGGGCGCCCGGCATCGCAACCTCGCCAACGCGTTCTTTAACTCGTTGGCCTCCTGGCTCACCGACTTCCCAGTCGAGGATCTCACCTCAGGTTACCGCGTGTTTCGGGCGGCGGTGATCAAGCAGTACATCCATCTCTTCCCGAACCGCTTCTCGGCTCCCACCACGAGCACTCTGGCCTTCATCAAGGGCGGGCACAACGTGAAGTACATGCCGATTAATGCCCAGCCTCGGCGGGGGAGCCGGAGCAAGATCAAAGTGTGGAGCGACGGCTGGCGCTTCCTGCTCATTATGGTGAAGATTGTGGTTATCTTTGCGCCCTTTCGGGTCTTCCTGCCGACAGCTTTGATGCTCTTTCTGTTTGGCTGTGCCCTCACGTTCTACGATGTCTGGTCGCTCGGACGGCTTCACATCCCCAATGCGAGCGTGGTGCTGTTCGTCGTCAGCGTGTTGGTCGTGCTGTTGGGATTGATTGCCGAGCAGATTGCCGCGCTCCAGGTTTCTGTCCACGACAGGGTGGAGGGATGAGCGCGTGGCGGCGCGGGCGCTGGCTCCTCCACTTGGTCGGGCTGGCGCTCTTCGCCTGGGTGCTGACCAGGATCGACATCCGGACGCTCGTGCGGCACGTCCTCGAAGCCAACTGGCTGCTGGTCACGCTTGCGCTGGCGCTTGGGCTCCCCTTCATCTGGTTGAAGTCCGAACGGTGGCGGATGGTGTTGGAGTGGACCGGCTCCAGGATCTCGGCGGGGCTGGCCTTTCGGCTGTTCTCGATCGGACTGTTGGCGGGCCTCGTCACACCGGGTCAGGTTGGGGAATTCGCCAAGGCGTTTGGGGTCCGGCGCGAGGGGGGAACGCTCCGATCAGGTCTCACGGCCTCGGTGGGGGACCGGGCCCTGGACGTCGCGATGCTCCTCGGCCTGAGCGCCTACTACGCCGTCTGGCACCGCTATCGCTGGCCGACGCTGAATTCGTTGGCTGTGTTTCTGGCCAGCATGGCGCTGGTCGGGATCCTCGCCGCCTGGATTTGGCTGGTGGCGGCGCAGCTCTTCGTCGCGTTCCCGTTGCGGTGGCCCGTCACCGGCCGGGCGCTGGGGGAGGCGATCACAGGCTTTCCCTGGCCGCGGATGGTGTCGCTGGCAGCCGCCACGCTGTTCGCCTATGCGCTCTACAGCATCCGGCTGTACTTGCTCTTGCTCGCGCTGGGTCAGTCCGCCCCGGTGCCTGTGTTTGTGTCAAGTATGGCAGTCATGTCACTGGCCGCCCTGTTGCCTATCTCGATCGCGGGCATTGGCTCTCGGGACGCGGCATTGCTGGTGCTCTTCGGTGAGTTTCGCATTCCTCAGGAGGCCGCCATCGCGTTTTCCTTTCTGGTGCTCGTTCTCTCGCTCTTCAACGCGGTGGTGGGCGCGATCGCCTGGGCGCTTCAGTTCATTGGCGAGCACGACGAACCTGATACAGACGCCAGCCATCAATCGACGGCGGGAGTCCCTCCACCGCTTCCGCCCAGGGGGCCCCGAGTTCGTAGAGGGATGGATGAGCCCGGTTGACCTCGTTGAGTCTTCCAGCCCCTTCCAGGTTACGGACGAGCACGTAATCCACGAACTCCTGGGGCGAGTGGAGTGCCTCCTTAAACTGCGGGTGAGTGTGGTCCACGAAGAGTTTGGCCTCGCGCGCCCCGAGCACGACGGCGTATCCGAAGCCGTATTCGTCGAACAGCACCTTTGAGCCGGCCGGGACGATCTGTGCCAGGACCCGACCAACCGCCAGGGCGTCGGTAATGTGGGGGTGGTTGCCCTTGCTCTCCGTGGTCATGGCAATCCACGTCAAATGCTCGACGGTCTGGTACCGCTCGCTGGTCTTGAGGAGGACGCCCGTACTGACATTGGAGGCCAGGAAGAGGATGGCGAACGCCGCGAGAAGAGCGTGATGCCGGCGGGTGAGTCTCCCCGAGGCCTCACGCTGCCCGAGCAAGACAGGGGAGAGGGCCGCCAGGGCGACGGCGAACCCGAACGGGATGACTGTAATGAAGTAGCGGACCAGAGGTACCGTCGAGCGCTTGCTGAGCAAGAGACCCTGTAAGAGTGGAACGATGAAGACGAGCAGCGCAAGCCCAACCAGGAAGGCGGATCGACGCCGGACGCCGACGGCGACGGCGAGCAGGGAGGCCAGCAGCCCGGCCGGAAAGGCGGCGACCCACAACCTGAAGGCCAGCTCGAATGCCGCCAGGGAGTGGGTATCAATGCCGGTGATCTGGGCCTCGGCGACGCTAAGCGCACTCCGATCGTTGGCCAGAAAGTATAACGGGTTGCCCATGATCTGCCAGTTGGCCAGGACCCACAAGAAGGTCGGGTAGATAGCCAGGGAGCTGTAGGCCAGCACGCGGCCTTCGAGGAGAAATCGGAACTCCTCCGGTGGAATCCGGCGCGCGTGGAGCCACCAGTCGTGAACGATCAGCACCAGCCCGGTGCCGGCAGTGACGAGCGCCATTTCATAGCGGACCAGCGGCAGCAGGCTGAACAGGATCCCGGCCATGATCATGGAACTATTGCGCTCGGCCTGCCAGAAACGGATCAGCCAGTACACCCCGGCCAGGAGGAGCGCGATCAGGATGGCTTCGCTGTACCCGTTCACGGCGAACACCACGATCAGTGGGTTGGTGGCGAACAGGACGACCAACAATCGCCGCCACCCGGTGGGGACGCCACAGGCGGCCGCGATTCGGCCGACCAGCAGGCAGGCCAGGGCGGTAAACAGGGCCGACACGATCGTGACTGCCAGAAACGTGTACACCAGGGTGGGAATCAACGCGAAGGGCAGAATCAAGAGCGTCGGGATCGGCGGCCAGACAAATCCGATCGTGGCCAGTTTGGTCTGGTTACCGCGGAAGACCAGGTAGGCGCTCACCATTCGCGCCAGCGCGTCGCCTGGTTGGAGGTCTTTAGCGAAGAGGAGATAGGCACTCAGTGCCAGGTAGGCGAGGAACAGCACGCTGCCAATGAGCAGGTCCTCGCGCCACCTGACGCCCAGATCATACGCGCGGCCAGCGATGCTCGATGGGGCAGCCAACGGTGTTTCCATGTGGTTCGCTCCGGATCAGCGATGATGAGAGGTGTTGATTTCTCCGGACGAGCAACTCGACGATGTCCCGTGCGCGACGGACGGAAACTCAACCCAAAAGGGAATATCTGTCGCTGGACGCGCGGTCGTCGATTGTCTGGGACGCCAGCGGGCGCCCGAGTCGCAATTATACGCCTGCTCCTGGTTCGCCTCAAGCAAGTGGCATTCAGCCCGGCAGTTCAAGAAACATTTATGACCCGTGCCAACCCCGGCGGTACCATTGGCAACTCGCTCGCTCCGGCAGTCTGTCGGAGAAAACAGCTTTCTCAGACTTCAGAAGTTTTCGAGTGCAACTTTACGGGCGAATCGTGCGCATAATTGGAGTAGAGACGACCCGGCGGGTCGTCTCTACTGCCAGCAAAAACGCTGCTCGAAACTTCCGAAGTCTCTCGTCGACAAGCTGTCAGGAGGTGACATCGACACATGCTTTCTCAGCCCCGTACCGTCCTGGCCTCCCGACCCCGTAGTCGCCTCGGCCGTCGCATCGGCTTCTCGGCCGGCTTCAGGCTTTTCGTTGGCGCGTTCTTCGGGTATGCCCTGTTCGCCGCGGGCGCGGTGTGGGGCTACCACCTGGAACTCGAGGAGGCTCTGGAGCGGACGGCCGACGCGGCCTATCTCCTGTTCAGCCGTGCTCCACACTACGGGGCCATTGCCACGCACTGGCCTCCCCTCGCCGCCATCCTGCAGGTGCCGCTGGTGTTGCTGCTCCAGATCGGAGGAGGCTCGCTCCAGTTTGGCGGGAACCTGCTGGCGGCGTTGGCCGCCGCGGGGACCCTCGTGGTGCTCGAGCGCCTCTTCGGCGTGTGCGACCTCTCCCGGCGCTGGCGGGCGGCGCTGTTGCTGCTCTACGGATTGAATCCGATGGTGCTCTTCTACGCCATCAACGGGACCAGCGAGAGCCTCCTCCTCTTCTGGCTCTGTCTGGCCTTCTACGGGCTGGTCTGCTGGTGGCGCGGCAGGCCGGCGAGCGCCAGCGGCCTGAGTGGGCTGGCGATGAGTGCGGCCTTTCTGACGCGCTACGAGTCGGTGGTACTCGCCGGCGCGATGGCTCTGGCTTTTGCTTCCGGCCCGCCTCGGCGGCGTCGCCACCGCTGGATGGGCCTGGCGCTTTTCGGAACGCCGGTCCTCTACACCGTCTCGTTCTGGCTAGCGTTCAACCTCATCACCATGCGGAGTCCCTTCTTCTTTGTGCGCGATGCTTCCACTGACCTCACCACCCTGAGCCTGATGGTGTCGCCCGAACAGCGCGCGCTCACGGCGCAGCTCTCCGCGTCACTGGCGGCGACGCTCAGCTTCAGCGGCGTGCGCCTGCTCTTGATCTTCCCGCTGGGGCTGCCGCTCATCGCGCTCGCTGCCTGGTCCGGTTGGCGTGGCGGGCGGGCCCACGCCCGGCGCCTTTTGCAGATGCTGACCGGGCTCGCCATCACCAGTCTGGCCGTCCAGACGCTGATGCTCTTCCTGGGCCTCCGGCTTCCCGGCTTGCGCCCCTTCCTGCTCCTCATCCCGATCAGTTTCATCCTCTTTGCGGTGCTGGTCTCGCAGTGGAAGCAGGAGGGAAGCTCAAAGGGGGAAAGGTGCGCTGCCGAGCCGACAGGCTCCAGGTTGCTACCATCCCACCCGATCTGGTTGCTCCTGTTTCTGGCGAGCAACGCCGTCACGTTGGCGGTCATGGCCCACCCGGCGCCCGCCACAGACGAGGCGCCGTTCGTCGCGGCGCTCCGGAGCGGCGAGCCGATGGCGCGTTTTTCCGAGGAGGTGGCGGTGAGTGAGTATCTGCAGCAAAGGGTGCCGCGGGATGCCGTCATTCTGGTGGACACCCGCAACGCCTTCCCGATCGTGCTTCGGGATGCGCAGGTACGGCGCTTCGTCATCCCCAGTGATGTAGACTACGGTGTGATCGTCGCTGATCCCGTGGGACAGGTGGACTATGTGCTGCTGCAGGACCCCCACGGCTATGGTTGGTCCGATCGTGTGAACCGTGTTCACCCAACGTTGTACGAGGACCGCTGGCCCTATGCGACTCTGGTCCGCGACTTTGGAGGGGAGGCGAAATGGCGTCTTTTCCGGATCGACCAAGGCCTACCGCCCCCGGGTTGAACCCGGCCTTCCGTCTGGTATGTATTTCTTTTCTTCAGGAGGGCGTTCCTCCGTGACAAACCCGATCCTGGTTGCGTAGACGCACCGCTCTCCAGGCCTCCTGCCCGGGCGACGCCTCGGTCGGAGTGGCTGGTTCTCTTTATCGACAGGCTGATGAAAGGCGCCACCGATGAAAAGCCGCTTCCTATCGCTGATCCTTCCGCTGCTGCTTCTCCACTCGCTGTTGCTCGCGCCGCCCGCGCGGCCCGAGACTCAAACGCTGCAGTCCATTACGTTGCAGGATCGTGGCTACAACAACGTGACGCTCCGGGGTCTGGTCTCCTCGGCCGAGTTCTTTTTGCCCGGCCCAGGCGCCGTGACGGTCGAGGGCACGAGCCGCTTCCGGCTCCACTACAGCCATACCGATACTCTGCTCGGCAAACGTTCCAGCCTCACGGTGCGCCTCAACGGTGTGGATCTCATCAGCACGCCGCTGGTGGCGGGCGCCGGGGCGGAGCGCTGGCTGGACGTGCCCCTGCCACCGCGCCTGGTCAAAAACTCCTTCAATCGCGTCGAGGTTGTCTTCTACCTGCGCTACGCAGACGACGAGCCATGCACGGACCCCTACAACCCGGCGCTATGGGCGACCGTCTACGCGGATTCGATGCTCGAATATGGGATTGGGGCACCACTCGCGTTGACCGGCGACCTCGATCTGGCCAGCTATCCGATGCCCTTCTACCGCGAGGAGTTGGGCCCTGAGCCGGCCCTGCACCTCGTGCTCCCACCGGCCCCCGGCGCCACAACGCTCACTGCCGCCACGTCGCTGGTCGCCCGGCTGGGCCAGGTGAGTCGGAGCGCGACCCTGCGCCCGATCCTGCACTCGGCGGCCACACTGCCTGATGCCCCCGCCATCGCCGTGGGACCGGGCAGTGCCTTCCCCTGGCTGAGCACGCTCGCCAGCTTGCCCCTGGCATACGATGGCAGCCGGGGGCAATTCCTCGACCCGCAAGGGAGACCGATCCCGCCGGAGATCGGTGTCCTGCAACTGGTCCCTCGATCTCGTGGGGGTGAGCTTGCTATGCCCCTGCTGTTGGTGAGCGGGGGGAATGAAGAAGGGGTGCGGCGGGCCGGGCTCACGTTGGCCGCGCGCTCCTTCACGGCCCTCCTGAATGGGCAGTACACCCTGATCACCGACCCTCCTCACCTCGAAGGTCTGGGCGAAGATGAGATTCGGGCCGGTCTTTTCACTTTCGGTGAGTTGCGCAGGACCTCGAGCGACCCGACCGTGCGGGGCCGGGGTGAGCACTCCATCAGTGTTCCTTTCATGATGCCCCAGGCCTGGCAATTCGATAACCAGCAGGCCCAGGCGACGGTTCGCTTCAGCCACGCGGCTGGGCTGGATGAGCGCTCGCTGCTGACGGTCGTGGTCAACGGGACGGCGATCGGGAGCACGCGGCTCGGGGAGAAGAATGCCACCGGCGCAACGTTGAGCCTGCCAATCCCCTCCTCGGTTCTCCGCCCTGGCGCCAACACCCTGGCCGCCACCTTCGACATGGCGCCTGAGGATGACGACCCGTGTGATTTCGCTTTCGACGAGACCGCGTGGGGCACGATTCACCGCGACAGCACGCTCGAACTCCCCTTCGCCGAGGGGACGCCGGTGCTCGATCTGAGCGCCTTTGCGGCCCCGTTTGTCCAGGGCGGGACGCTGAGGGAGACATCGGTGCTCCTCTCTCCCAGCCCCGACCCGGCTGTGATATCGCAGACCCTGACGCTCGCCGCTCGCCTGGGCAAGCGGACCACCAGCGATCTCACCTACCTCCCCGTCACCATGGCGACCGAGCCGGGCTTACTCCCCAACCATCACCTCATCGCGGTTGGCGTGCCGGGCACGCTGCCCTTGCTCCCGGCGCTGAAGAACAAGTTACCGCTCCAGTTTGATGAGACCGGCGCATTGATGCTGCAGAATCGGACGACAGAGTTGCTGGCCGTGCAAACCCAGGCGCCGGTTGGGGTCCTCCAGACCGGTGACTCGCCCTGGCACCGCGGGCGGCGGGTACTGCTGATCAGCGGTACCACCGCCGAGGCAGTGGGGTGGGCCGTGGAAGCCACCGACCAGAATTCGCTGAGCGGGAATGCCGCCATCGTCACCAGGGAAGGACGAGTCGCCACGCTGGGGCTGGAGCCAACCCGTAGTGAAATCGCCAGCCTGCCGCCGGAACGCCAGCTTCCGCTCTGGCTGGCGGTGATTGCCGGGCTCGTAGTGATCGCTTTCCTCGTTGCCACCGCGGTGATCGCCACGCGGCGGCGGAATGTACAGGTTGGGGTGGCCCATGAATAAGCTCTTCACCTCTACTCGGATAATCGTCGTTTTCGCCCTGGTCATGTTCGAGGTGGTGGCACTGCTCGGCATCTGGCGCCAGCCGGCCGAGACCCAGATCCTCATGCTCACGTTGTTCATTATGGTTGTCGTTTCAGCCCTGGCGTATCCGAACAGGATTCTGAGCGCCGTTACGTTTGGAGCCGCGGTCGCGATGTATGGGCTGGTCGTCTCGGTCAGCGAGGCGCGGGTTGGTGTCCCGATCGAGATCGCGCGCGGCGGCCTGCTGTTGGCCATCGCCACGCTGGCTGCCTGGGGGCTCTCACGTCACCTGGAAGCCGTCGAGCAAGCATTCATCCGCCAGACGACCCTGATTGAAGAACTCTCCGTCTACGACCCGGAGACCGGCGCGATCCGCGCGAGTCACTTTTACCCCTTTATCAATCAAGAGGTTGACCGCGCCCGCCGCTACCGGCTGCCGTTCAGTATTGCCATCGTTCAGCTCGTGGCCGAGGAGGACGCGCTGTTGGGCTCTGACCAGCGATCCGGTCACGAGCTGAATCGAAATCTGACCCGGCTCATCCTGGCGACGGTTCGGACTGTTGACAGAGTTGGGCAAGGATCCGGGGGAGAATGGCTCTTGCTGCTCCCGAATACCGATCGCAGCGGGGCCCAGACCCTGGCGAACCGGCTGGTGCGGCTGGCTGCGGATCAACAAGGCGTGACGATCACCGTTGGCGTCGCGACCTTCCCCGACGATGGGGCCGATAGCCAGACCTTGCTGGACGAGGCCGAGGCAGCGCAGGACTTCGCTCGCATGAATGCGATTCCGGTCGTCAGTCGGGCGCTGCTCGATGCCTAGAACATCGGTCAAGTCCTCAGACTTCCGAAGTCTGGTGGGGACCGTGCTGGCCCACAACGCGCTCCGACGGGGGTGATCGAGGCGCGCACCTGCCGCAGACAAGACTTCGGACGTCTGTTCCCTCCCCCACCGGGATTTCTTGACCGGCTCTCTAGACCATCGGTCGCGTTGTCGTGGCGCGGGTGGGAGCATGGTTCGGAGGAACCGCGGGAGCGGTTTGAAGCGCGCTGGAGGGGCGCACGGCCGTGCGCGCCTCCGAACCTGAAAGCGCCTGCACACGGTGCCTGGCAATCGTCTCGGCGACGCCTTGACCGGCGCGCTAGCAGGTGCGGGAGCAGGCGAGCGTGAGAAGGGAGCGACCGGGTGAAAGTTGAGCAGGCGGGCGGTGAGGCAGCGTTTTCGTTCAATGCTCGCTCAGTGCGTCGGTCGCACTGTAGCGCTCGATGCTGTCGGGCATGATTACGACGATGGTCACATCGCGGTTCTCTCGGCGGTGAGCAATCTGCAGCGCACCGGCTACGGCCGCCCCGCTGCCTGGTCCCGCGAAGAGCCCCTCGACAGTCATCACCCGGTGCAATGTCGTATAGGCCTCATCATCGGAGATGTTGACGACCTCCTCGACAATGTCAGCATCGTAGACTGCCGGGATGAATGGCGCCCCCAGGCCGTAGATCCGGTGAGAACCGGCGGGACCGCCGGTCAGCACCGGGGAGGCCGCCGGCTGCACCGCGATCGAGCGCAGGCCAGGCTTGTGCGCTTTGAGCCTGCGTCCCGCCCCGCTGATAATGCCGCCGGTGCCAACCCCCGCCACCAAAATGTCGACGGCCCCGTTTGTTTGCTGCCAGATTTCTTCCCCGGTGATCTCGTGAGCTGCCGCGGTCGCAGCGTTCTCGAATTGACGCGGCGACCAACTGTTGGGAGTCGCCTTGCGCAGGGCATCGGCCCGGGTCACCGCGCCGCGCATGCCGCGCATGCCCGGAGTCAGGATGACCTCCGCACCCAGCGCGCGCAGGAGCCGCACCCGTTCCTTTGGCACGATATCCGGCATCGTCAGCACCAGATGATAGCTGCGCACCGCGCAGGCCATCGCCAGTGACAGGCCGATGTTTCCGCTCGTCGGTTCGATGATCACCGTGTCCGGCGTGAGCACCCCGGCCGCCTCGGCGGCGTCCAGCATCGCGACGGCGACACGATCCTTGTCGCTGCCGCCTGGATTGAGCCACTCCAGCTTGGCGAGCAAGGTGACCGGCTGTGGCAGACTCCCTTCGAGCCGGCTGAGACGCACCAGTGGTGTGTTCCCCACAAGTTTAGTAACGTCAGTTGGGACCTCGCTCACCGGCCACCTCCTCTGCGAAGCGCTGTTCCCGCCGATTATACTCCCGGTAGCGGCCATTGCGAAGCATTCTACTTCGACGGCTGCTGTCCCGAGTCCCCCTTGACAGACAGGCAGTCTAAACTGTATATTTAGTATAAACTAAATTATGATTGTGTCTGATGGCAGCACATGTGGCCGTTAGCACCCAGAATAGCACGACGGCGTTCAACGCGGGTTCACGCCTGCACACCGGGGGAGTCTCGCGCTGCCTGGCTGGGATTGGATCCGTTTCTATTCCCGGCTGCTTCGTGACGGGGCAACAGCCAGAGCTGTCAAGGCAGGTTGCCCCACCTGGATACTGCTCGCAGAGACTCTGCTTCATCCCAACAGGTAGTGGTTGTTCTCACCCCGAGGAGGATCGCGCTGATGTTCAGTCGTTTCGTTCTCTCCCGTCGTACCCTGCTCAAGGCGGGGGCCCTGGGCAGTGCCGCCTCGGGCCTGGCGGCGGTGCTGGGGCAGCACGCCCCCGCTCTGGCTGAGGGCCCGGATGATTCTCACAATACCCACGCGGGCCACTCTGGCGCGGGTGGCAATCACACGGTCGGCCAGGTGGATCACGCCCGCAACGGCTTCACCCCTGGGCAGCTTCTAACCGAGTTTGATCCAGGCCGCGTTTCGACCCTCCCCGATGGCCGGACGCTCCGCGAGTTCACGATGTTCGCGGCCGATAAGGAGATCGAAATTGCGCCGGGGATCTACTTCCCGGCCTGGACCTACAACGGTCGCGTGCCCGGCCCCACGCTGCGCGCCACGGAGGGTGACCGGGTGCGGATCACGTTCACCAACGCGGGCAGCCATCCCCACACGATCCACTTCCATGGCATCCACACGGCCGAGATGGATGGGGTGCCCGGCATCGGCCCAGGTGAGGTCGCACCTGACCAGACGATCGTCTACGAATTCGACGCCGTCCCCTTCGGCTTTCACCCCTACCACTGCCACGCTATTCCGCTCAAACGCCACATCCACAAGGGGCTCTACGGTGCGTGGATCGTGGACCCGAAGGAGAGACGGCCGCCCGCGCGCGAGCTCGTCATGACGATGAATGCCTTCGACACGAATTTCGACGGCGAGAATGAGGTCTACGCCGTCAACTCAATTGCGTTCGCCTACGCCAACGAGCCGATTCAAGTGCGCGTTGGTGAATTGGTGCGAGTCTACCTGGCCAACATGACGGAGTTTGACCCGATCAACTCCTTCCACATCCACGCCAACTTCTTCCACCTCTACCGGACCGGGACGCGGCTCGAGCCGGATGACTACACCGACACGGTCATGCTCTGTCAGGGTGAGCGCGCCATCCTGGAGATGCAATTCCCGTACCCGGGCAAGTACATGTTTCACGCCCACCAATCGGAGTTTGCGGAGTTAGGCTGGATGAGCTTCTTTGAAGTCGTGGAGGGAGAACAATGACCGAGATCTCAGCCGATCAGACCTCGATGATTCCGGAGTGGAGTGCCAGCCGGCTCCTCCTGGCGCTGCTCCCGCTGCTTGGCCTCGGGGTGGTGGTGGCGCTCATTTTCGTGACGGGGACCGGCCTGGGGACGAGGGCCCTGCCCCCGATCGAGGAGTTGACCATCGAGCGGATCACGCTGCCGCAGCCCGGTCTCATCACGCTGGAGGTGGTTAACGGCGGCCCCGACCCGGTGACGGTGGCCCAAGTCGCAGTTGACGATGCCTACTGGCAGTTCAGCATCGAGCCCGACCGGACGGTCCCCCGGCTGGGGCGTGCCACGATCCGCATTCCCTATCCCTGGGTCCACGGAGAGGCTCATGCCGTTACTCTCCTTACCTCCACCGGAGTGACGTTCGAGGGCGAGGTGCCGGTCGCAGTCGAGACGCCGGGCTTCGACTGGGCGCTGCTCCTGCGCTACGCACTGCTTGGTTTCTACGTTGGGGTCGCGCCGGTGGCGCTGGGACTGGCCTGGTACCCCTTCTTGCGCCAGGTGGGGCGGACCGGCATAAACGTGATCCTCAGCCTGACCGTCGGCCTGCTCGTCTTCTTGTTCGTTGATACCCTGCTCGAGGCGCTCGATGTGGCTGGGGCGCTGCCGGCGGTCTTCTCGGGGGCGCCCCTGGTCTGGTTGGTGACGCTGCTCACTCTACTCGTCCTGCTGGCAATCGGCGGGCGGCGGGCGCAGCGCTCGCGGCTGGCGGTGGCTACCTTGATCGCGCTCGGGATTGGGTTGCACAACCTGGGCGAGGGGCTGGCTATCGGCGCGGCCCTGGCCGCCGGCGAGGTCGTGCTGGGCAATTTCCTGCTGGTCGGGTTCACGCTGCACAACATCACCGAGGGGGTCGGGATCGCTGCGCCCGTCGCCCGGGAACGGCCGGCGCTTTGGCAGTTTGTCGCGCTGGCGGGGCTCGCCGGCACGCCCGCGATTCTCGGGACCTGGATCGGCGGGTTCGCCTACTCACCGCTTCTGAGCACCCTCTTTCTGGCGGTCGGCGCGGGGGCCATCCTGCAGGTCATTTGGGAGGTTGGCCGGATGGTAGTGCAGGATGCTCGCCGCCGCAACGAGCCAGTGATCGGCTGGCCCAATCTCGCCGGCGTGGCGCTCGGCATGGCGATCATGTACGCCACGGCGCTCCTGGTCACGGTCTGATGCCAGAGACGGGTTGGGGCGTACGGCCGTGCGCCCCTCCTGGTCACAGTCTGATACCAGAGACGGAATGACCCCCAGGGCAACCGGCGACAGACGACGGGTACGCTCAATGGGTGACCACGCTCAGGCCATAGACGGCGATCCCGGGGTCCGGGTCGCCCAGCAGGAGGCGTGATTCGTCGATGACGGTCACGCTGCGCAGGAAGCCGGCCGGCCGGTCGATCAGGAGGGCGCTGAGGGCCGCCTCGTCACAGCCGGCGATCGGCCCGCGCCAGACCTCGAGGGCGTTCGGGTCGCGCAGATCTGTCACCACCTGGTGGTGCCCCCGGCTGACGCACCAATCGCGGATGTTCTCGCCCGCGACCAGCGGCACCTCCACGGTACCCTCGCCGTGCTCCAGCCGCAGCCGGCCAACGGTCTGCCCCTCGAAGCCGGCGTAGCCGTTGGCCAGGCTCAGCAGGAGCACCACGCGGCGCACATCGCGGCGGCCGACCGGAATCTCAATGCGCTCCGGCCACTTCCAGCCGCGCACCTCGGTCAGCGCCGCCTCGTTGCCCACCACGACCGTCGTCCCCTCGACCTCCCAGCGTCCCTTGAAGCCGTCGCTGCCCAGCCTGGTCATGCCCGGCAGTCCCTCCAGGCGGATGGTGCCATCAGTCGGCGGGATAATGGGTTGGACCTGGACCTGAAATTGGGGCTGCTGGCCGGCAGCGAGTCGCGGGAGCCTGGCCAATTCCTCTCGCACCAGGCGCACGACCAGGCGGTCGAGCGTGTCCACCGAGTAGTTGGCGACGTCGTGGCCGGTCTCCGTGCCGGGGCCGCTGGCGGGATTGCCGGCCTGGGCGTAGGTCAGGAAGACGAACTTCCCGCCGGTGAACTGGGCCAGCTGCCGGAAGATGTACTCGCCCTGCTCATCCAGCCCGCTGGCGCCGACCGGGAAGATCTTGATACCCTGACGTACAGCCGCGATCATGTCGCGGTCGTAGCTGTAGGGCTCGCCATAGTCGAGGTGGGGCGGGGCGTCGGCGACCAGCAGCGTGAGGCGCACGGTGTCGTCGTGCCGCCAGTGGAGGTCATTCAGCGAGCGGTGGAGTGCTTCGTTGAGCGACTCGGGCTCGTCACCCCCGCCGTCCGCTCGCAGCGCGGCGAGGGTGCGCTGGAAGGCGCCCAGGTCCGGGGTGAAGTCGTAGGCCCGGACGACGAACTGGTCGCCGCGATCGCGGTAGGCGACCAGGCCGTAGCGGACGTCGGGTCGCTCCGGCAGGCCGGCGATCTGGTCGGCGATGTCGCCCATCGAGCCCTTCAGCTTGTCAATCTCGTCGGCCATCGAGCCGGTGGCATCGATGAGGAAGAGCAGATCAAGCTGCGCGCGCGGGGCGACAGGCGCACCCGGCAGGGTCATCGCCCAATGTTCCTGGGAGTAGCGGTCGAAAGTGGCATGCTGCCTCGCCTGCCCCTTACTCGCCACGACGTCGAAGCGGCCGGCCTGCCACTGGCGGCCCTGCGGGTCGACGGCCCGAGGGTGGAAGAGCAGCCGGCCACTCGCGTCGGTACGCCCCTCGAAGAAAAATTGCTGGCCGGCTGAGATGCGAACGACAGCATCGTGGACCGGTTGGCCGGCACTGTCCCACACCTGCACAACGTAGCGCTCGCTGACGTCGCGATCGTTGACGTAGAGGTAATCGTGCCGGGCGCGGTAGTCCAGATAGGCCTGCCACTGCTCGTTGTCGTCCACCACACCGGCGGTCACCGGCTCGAACTGGCGGCTCCGGTCGGGGTGGGCCGGCGGTGGGGCACCGGCGACCGTGGGGAGAGGCGCGGCGCCGCTCTCGCGGCTGCCTTCGCTCTCGGCGGTGCTCCGGTCGGCGGCGGCCGGCGCCTCGCCGGCGGGTGCGGCGGTCGCCATGGGCTGCGGCGCGCTCGCGCGGCTCTTCGCCTCGTCGGTGTCGCTGCGGCCCACCGCCGGGGCTTCACGGCTCGGCCCCGTCGTCGGCATGAGCGCCGGAGCACCACCAGTGCTGTCGGTGCTGCTCTCACGGCTTTCGAGCCCCGGTGCCGGAGGTGCCGGCTCGGATTTACCGGACTCGAAGGGGGTGGTGGGGGCGGCCGTGGGCGCGGCGGCTTGTGCCACCTGGGTGGCGGGCGCTGGGCGGTGGTCGGCAGTTACAGGTGTCGAGGCGGTCGGCGCAACTGACCGACCTCCACAGGCGCTGAGCACGAGCACCATGAGCATTGATGCGATCGTGGCGACGGCTCGAACGGTGTGCGACCAGCGGTCGGCGAGCGACGGTTCCATCTCTCTCCTCCTGTCTTGGCGGCTGGTGCGACGGGTCCCCGATTGGAACGGTACCGGTTGTATCGGGCTTCACCGATGAAACGCCGGAGGAGAGAAGATGGTTCCCTTCTAGGATGTTGTATCGACCTCGAACTTCACAATCAAGTTACTCCGATCCAACTGTCAAACCTCACATCTTGGCAAGTAGCAGGTAGCACGTAGCAGGGAGCAGGAGCATCGTTTCCTTCGTTGATTTGGGTCACTACGACCACGATTCATTGCTCCCTGCTGCCTGCTGCCCAGGTGCCAGTTGTAGACGTCAGGCATGGCGTGTATAGCGCCAACAAGTGGGCCGCCGGTGTGAGCCGGGCCTGCGCTGCCCTGGGTGTGGGCGGCGGTCCCACCCTCGCCCCCGACTCTGCGCTCTCCCCGCCGGCCCCTGGCGCGGCCAGGGTGGTCCACCCGCCGGCGGGGGTCCCAGCCGAAGCGGCGGCGCGGCCGGGTGAATGGAACCGGCAGGCCGCCCCAGGCCAGATTCAACCGGCGCCGCGGAGCGCGGCGGTGGTCACGGGCCGCCGAGGGCCCCCGCTGGAGATCCGCCCGCCGTGGCCGCCCCTGGAGCGGGCCGCTCCCCGGTGCCGGCCAGGGCGGAGGCGCCCGGAGCGCCCGAGCCGTGCCAGGCCCCGGGGGCCAGCGGTGAGCCGCCGCCCCGGCCGCGGGGGCGGGGGCCGGGCGCAGAACGCGGCGCTGCCCGTGCGCCGGCCGGGGCGCCGGCCGGGGGCGTGGCCGG
Organism: Ardenticatenaceae bacterium; assembly: GCA_027493995.1. Lineage (GTDB taxonomy): Bacteria > Chloroflexota > Anaerolineae > Ardenticatenales > Ardenticatenaceae > DOUV01. The sequence continues at coordinate 6,424,679 of JAOSJS010000001.1, forward strand.
CGGATGAGCGTGGGGCCAGGGTCCCCACGCGGCCGGGCGAAAGGGCGCCCGCGGCTCCGCCGTGGCGGCTATCGCTGACCGGCGCGGGGAGGCGGGCGGTGGTCGCCGGATCAGGCGCTCCGGCGGGAACGGGTGGCCCCCAGGGCTCGGCCTGGAGCGCCAGATCCAGGCCCACCATGCCGGGAGCGGGGGCCGGCGGGAGCCGGGGGCCACGCGCTGGGGTCGGGGAGGCTGGCGGTGGCCGCCGGATCTGATGCTCGGGGGAACAGGTCGTCCTCCCATGGCTCGGCCTGGATCGCTAGATCCCGGCGATGGCCGCCGGATCTGACGATCCGGCGGGAACAGGGCCCGCATGGCTCGGCCTGGATCGCCAGAGCCAGGCCCACCCTGCCGGGAGCGGGGATCCGAGGGGAGCCGGGGCGAGCCATGATCAGGCGGGGCCCCTGGCGCACACAAGTGGGTGAACCAGCGGACCAGGCCGGGGTGGGCCTGGCGAAGCTGGCCCCGGGTGACGCCAGGGGGCCTGATCAAGTTCGTGGCTTTCAGGGCTGACCAGGCCATTGCTGGGAACGTCAGCGCTACGCACCAGGTCGTCACCTCCCTCAGCGGCAAACAACCGCCGGGCTGTGGGGAGGGGGGCAGTCGTGCCGAGGCCTGTCCACCAAGGATAGAGCGCAAAAAAGTGGCCCGCCGGTGGGCGCCGGGCCTGCTCTGCCCGGCGGTTGGGCGGCGGTCCCAACCTCGCCCACGACTCTGCGCTCTACACAGGCATGGCGTGTATAGCGCAAAACTCTCGCGAGCTATGCGGCTTGGGCGTAGACTCAGGGCGGTGTCAAAGTCCCCAGGGTGTCATGCTGAGCAAAGCGCTCGCGGAGCGAAGCATCTCTTGCTGCGGCGTCGGAGACCCTTCGCTCCACTTCGTTCCGCTCAGAGCCTGCCCTGAGTGGAACGAAGGGGTGACAGGGTTGTGACTTTGACACCGCCCTGGGCGTAGACTCGAGGCTCCTTGTTGCGCGTTGGTGGGCATGCTATACTGCTATGCCCACACCGTCTAAGGAACGAGAATGAGAGAGCATCAGAACTATCTCGACAAAGCACAGCAGAGCTTACGAGGTGCAGAAAGCGAACTGGAACAACGACGGTTCGACAACACCGCTAACCGCGCCTACTATGCCTGCTTCCAAGCGGCTGTTGCTGCGCTCATGGCAGCCGATGTATTGGCGCAGACTGAAGCTGGTGGAATCATTTCGCATCAGACGGTGCATAGCAGTTTCTCCGGCCTTTTGATCCGCCGCAGGAAAGTTTATCCCCTACGTCTCGCGAGAGTGCTTCAAGATCTTTTGCGTGATTGTATCATCGCTGATTACCGTGCGGTGCCGATCTCCGCTAGCAGGGCGGCCAGGCTTGTCGGCCAGTGTCAGGCATTTGTGAGTGAGATTGAGTCGCACTTGCGAGCCGCGCCAGGAGAAAACGAATGAGCGTAGATGCGCTTGAAATGGGCACCGATGCCATGAGGGTGGAAGTTTCTCACCATGCCAATGAGTTGATCGCCCTGATTCGCCATCGCCACCCAGAGGCTCGCTTTCGCGGTCCGTTTTACTGGTCCCACGAGCACCTTTGGGTCATAGAAGCCTTCTTCAACCACGGCGAGGACTTCGAACTCCAGGAACTGCTGAGCGAGCGCGAAACTGATATCTTGCTCGCAAACGGTATCTGGCTGGTGGTGCTTCCCCTGCCATTATCTGCCCACGAACCCTTTCAGGGATGACCGCTGTCGTGGACCAGTTGCCAATCACCATCGTCGACGCCGACCGCAAACTCATTTTTCCCGCAGCGCATGTCAAAGCTCGCCTCTCGGTTTCTTTCGCGGACACGTTAGCCCTCGCGCCGGCTCAAGAAAAGCAGGCGATTCTGGTTACGGGCGATCCGGAGTTTCGCAAGGTTGAACAACTGGTAACGATTGAGTAGTTTCTTCACCACCGTCCGCCGTATCAACTCCTGCACGTAGTCCTGGCTCTTCTGGCGATAAATCCGGTGGGTGGCGAGAAACATTGGGTTGACGAACAGCGTCAACAAGCACCGCTCGTCCCAGCCCAGCTGCACGTACTCCTCGATCGAACATGCCCCGCGTCTCAGGCGGTGCATTCGCGCTGTGGCTCGCGGCGCGTGCTGCGGACGTACCAGGCGAGCAGCGCGGCCGCCAGGGCGAGCAGCAGTCACTCCTCGGGCTCCGGGTCGAGTGTGTCTAGTTGATCCAGCTCGGACCGCTGGCGCCGCATCTCGGCCAGGATCAGCCGGCGCGCCGCGAACGCCGCGAAATCATGGCCAGCAGCGTGGATTGTGACTGCGTCGTCACGACCGGCGTCGGCCGCCTGGGTCGAAAGGGTCATCCACAGGTAGCCGTCGATTACGTCCCGCGTCGTGCCGGCGGGCACGACGGACGATGCATCGCTCTCGCCGGCAGCCAGCCGGATCAGCGCTTCCTCGATGTTGCCGGCGACCCCTCCGCCGCTGGCCTGGATCGCCTCCAGCGTCCCATCGTCGTAGCCCAGTGGGAAGTCGCCGCCGAGATGCACCAGCCAGACCGGTGCGCCGGGCACCGGGACGTCAATGTCGCCGGCGCCCAGCTCGTAGCCGCTGCCGTCGGTGAGGACCACGATCGCGTCGTAGGTCCGGCCGGCGTGCAGGGCGTCGAACTGGGCCAACAGCTCGGCGGCGTTCTGCCCGCCGTAGTACATGATGCGCTCGCTGTCGAGTGCGGCCAGGCTGACACGCGACGGCCCCTCGCCGCGGTACGGTGACGCCGTAAGATAGACGTCGACGGCCGCGCCCGCCTGTGCGACCTCGGAGAGCCGCGCCAGCGCCATGGTTACCTCAACGTCGTGCCCGGCCATGCTGCGCGTCTCCACTCACCACGGCTCGACTTTCGCCAGCTCGGCCGGATCCGCCGCCACCGGGATGACGTGCACGACCACGCCATCTTCTGCCAGCCGGCGGAGCTGGTCCCTGAGCGCTGCGCTGTACGCGGCCATCGCCTCGCTCGTCTGCGTGGCCTCCGTCGCCGGGCGACCATCCGTCAAGGGCAGGATGGTGGGCCGCTCTGCTGGGTTGCTCTCGCGCCGCAATTCCTCTCCGGCAAGAGCAAGCGCGTCGGTCGTATCGGTCCAGCCCATCCCTTCCGAGTTGGCCAGCGCTTCCCGCAGCGTGGCGCAGGCCTCGGGCGTGTCGAGCGGAGTCAGCCCGGCCTTTTATGAATGTTGTATTTTTACTCCGGTAAGCCCGCGGCTGTGGACTTACCGGAGTAAATTCTCAAACTTCATTCAGGCCGGCCCGGAGAGAGAGGGCGAACGCCGCGAGGGTGTTGGGTGTACGTCCGAAGCGGAGATCCGGCGAGATGAGGGAAGGACAGAGGCTGGCAACCGCGGCGAGCTTGTCGCGATCCGCGCTGATGGATGATCGTGGTTTCCGGCCGGTCGCTGGGCAGGGCGACGCGCGGGAAACGCGACCCGTTGCCGTCTCCGGATGGCACGGGTCCGGAGCGGTGAGGAAGCGAGCGAGGGTCTTTACGAGGGGGCTTCGCGAGGCGCCGCGGTCCTGCGCCCTTCGGCGCTCGCCGCCGACGATCAGCCCGGGTCAACTGCCAGGGATGAACCTTCACCAACGGCATCCAATAGACGTAGACGGACGGAGGTGGTGGGGTGGGTTTGTGGTACAACTTGGTCGGCAACCAATTGTCGTACATTGCGCCCACGATGACCCCTGCGATGACCGGCCCGGCGAGAAAGAGGTGGATCTCGGTATAGCCCTTCAGCTCAAAATCCATCCGCCGTTCCGCCAGCTCATTCACAAAATAGTTCAAATCCTCCTGTCCGTGGATGCCGAACACCTTGATCTCTTCAATCGGCATCTGCCACTGCCTGGACGCTAAAAACTGCTGTACCTGCGTGCGGATCGAGTCGCTGCTGGGCAACAAGGTAATTGCAAGGGCGACGGGTTTCGGCGTCTGGATTCCCTCGTTCGTGCGCACCATCTCCTCGAACGTCGTTGGCGACACGCGGGGCGCGCGGCGCAACAACCGGTTGTGGCGGTAGAGTTGCAGCGCGGCATAGGCCGAGAAAATCACCGTCAAGATACCGAGCAGGCTCGAGATATTTCCCACCCTTTGCGCCGCTCGCAACGCCTCCGCTTCCAGCTCGCTCAGGCTCCGTTCTTCGGCTTGCGCCCACGTCGCCAGTTGCTCGGCCATGGCCTGCACCTGAGCCACCATCTGCGCCACGAACCCTTCTCGCCGCGCCACACTCGTGCCATGATCCATCGTAGCCTCCACCTTTCGGGTGCCAGTGTCTTGGTCTCACAACCTCACTGTACTCACTCTCTCGGGTGGAGGCTAATTTTTCCCCTGACAACTCGTGCCTGCACCCTTGGGGGAAATTTTCGCGAGAGTCGACAATAGCGATCGACCGTTGTCCCGCGACAGCGTTTAGGGGCGCGGGATCGAAAGCCCCTGTGTCGTAAGCCACGCTCGCCCTGTCGCCAGGAGCATTTGCCACTCGTGTGGTGCCAGCCAGGGCAGAAGTCCCAGACCAAGGGGTGGAAGTAACGTGAGCCTCCAACCCGGGAGCCGGGCCACCGCCACCACGCTGCGAACCAGAGCCAGATCGCCAGCGGCAAGAGGAGAAGAACTCGAGCCGGGTCGATCGTCAAGGGAACCAGCCCCCAGGCGACCCGCCAGCTCTCGGCCCACAGCGGCCGGGTGCGGTCGGCAACCAGCCAGAGGATTCCACCCGCGAGAAGCACGTCGCGGCCAACAGGAAGAGCATTCCGGTCCACAGACTCTTGACGCCCCTGCACGGCAAGTCGACCTGCGACACACCGTTCTCGAGCACGAGGATCGTGTCGATGCCGATGGACCCGATGCCGGCCGCCGCGAGCCCGTCGCGCACGATGGCCGCGGTGAGGATGCGCATCGGGTAACCGACGAAGGTCTGCATGTGCTTGCCGAACGGCAGCGCGCCGACGGTGAGCAGGGCCGCGGGCAGCCCCTGGCGCCAGCGCTGCGGCCGCATCCACAGCCCGAGCAGCCCGTAGCTTGCCAGCCCGAAAAGGCTCGCCGAGATCGTGTTGACGTCGAGGAAGCGCTCGACGGTCAGGTAGAGCAGCGAGCCGCCGAGAGCGAGCAGGAGTACCGGGGCGGCGTGCTGCGGCGCGACGTCGAAGCGCGGGCGGAGACCCCCCTTGCGCACCTGGACGGCGATCAGCACGATCACGCCCAGGAGCACGAGTTGGTTGGTGCGGAAGTCCTCGCGTGAGAAGATGATCGCCAGGTAGTCGAACACCGGCCGGTAGAGCCAGAGCAACAGAGCGAGGACGAGTGCGTTGGCGCCGAGGCGCACGAGGTGAGGGACCCGGGCAAAACGGGCGACCCGTGATGCATGATGCGTGACGATTGCATACAGTTCATCACTGCGAAGAGGTGGGCACCGGGGTCAGCGGCGGGACCGGCGGCCCGTCGGGCAGGCGTCTGAGATCAGTGTCACTCACGAAGCGCACATCATCCCAGACAAAGCGAGTCTGCTCGAAGTCCTTGATTGTCAGGATGTGGCGCTTGTGGCCCTTGTCGAGCAGGTAGATCTCGGGGCCGGACCCCTTGAGTAGCACCGCGACCGGAGGCCCATCAGGCAGAGCATTGATGACGGACTGGTCCACCTGTTGGACTCTCTCCCAGGCAAATCCCTTTCCCGTGAAGGCGTCGAGGTTGATGATGTGGCGCTTGTGCCCGCTCTCGATCAGGAAGATGTCCGGGCCTGCCTTCAGGATCAGCCCATCACGAATGACGACGGCCGGGATCGTGGTTGGTGTCTGGTGGCCAAGCCCGGTTGCGTTCACGAGGATGACGCTCCCGAAAACCAGCAGAAGGAGCCATTTGAGTTCGGCGTTCATCGGTGGCCCCCGTTAATGCACAATGCCGAAGCCGAACACCTCGGCCAGGCTCGCGAGGATGTTGGTGTAGAAGTTACCGCCCAGTTGGCGGAAAGGCTCGAAGGGCAATCCGGGTGCGCCGAAGAAGGGGCGCAGCGTCCAGGCCATTTGTGTGCCGACGAAGGCGTAGACCAGGACCCAGAGCTGCAAGATGCGCTTCCGCGCCTGCCGCCCGGTCTCGGCCTGGCGCCGAAGCTCATTGGCGCGGGCCTGCTCGTCCAACGATTCGGTCGGGAGGGCCGCAAGCGCGGCCAACTCATCGTTGGTCGAGATGTAGGTCATCCCCTGGTAGAGGAAGGTCACGCCGATGACGCCCGTGATGGCGAAGATGGCGACGTTGAGCAGCTTGAAGAACTGATAGTTGCTCGAGGTCAACATAAAAAACAGCGTAATCGGCGCGAAGCTGAGCAACAGGACGCTGGTGACGGTCACCGCCGTCAGGATCAGCGCGAAATTTTGGGCCAGGCTCTGGCTGCTGCCGAAGAGCACGTTGAAAAAGTAGAGTGTGGGGAGACAGATCAGGAGGGTCACGAGGAAGAGGGCCGGGAGCTTGAGGGCCGAGCTGATGGTCTGCGCCAGGCTATGGGTGCTCCCCATCACGCCACCATAGACCATCAGGAAGGCAATCGAGGAGATGAGCATGGCGCGGATCTTGATGCCGAGGGCCTGACCATCACGGATCCCATCGAAAAAGCTACGCCGATCGCGAAGGATTGCCTCGACCACGGCGAAGTCGCTGCTCAGATCGGCGCCTGGGAGCCGACGTGTCACATTGTGGGCGGTCATGAGAACTCCTTTTGGATAGATGCCGGCCGTGCAGGAGCGGGAAGCGCTGAGGACGCAAAGGAAGCCTCAGGGAATCCTTTGCGTCCTGGGAGTTGTGCGTCCTGAGCGAAACCATCGCGCTGAACATCGGTCACGTCTTCGTTGCGCGGGTAGGCACATGGTTGGTAGGAACCGCTTAAGCGGTCGGAAGCGCGATGAAGCGCGCACTACGAACCTGAAAGCGCCTTCATACGGTGCTTGGCACTCGCCTCGGCGACGCCTTGACCGGTGTTCTAGCGGTCCGATTGGTTGCTGTGAAAGGTGTTGCCTCCGGAGGTTCGGACTCACGTCCCAGCTCCGACGATGGTAAAGAACCAGAAAATGATCCACACCGCCAGGCCGAAGCGCCAGCGCTCGGCCTTCCAGCCGAGTGGGAGGAGCAGGAGGAGCACGGCGGTCGAGAGCAGCGCAGGGTGGGTGAGCACCTCCCAGGAGCGAGGGAGGGCCAGGAGCGGGAACACGACCCACTTCAGGATGAGGGAAAACAGCACCGGCAGCCCGGCAGTGGCGAGTGCTTCGCCGGTGCCCCAGCCGCGCCGCATCTCGACGAAGCCGCGGGCTACCTCGTCCACCGGCCCGAACTCCTCGACGGCGCGTTCCCAGGCCTCTTCCTCGCTGAGCCCGGCCTGCTGCCACCACTCGGCCGAGACTGCGAGGTGATCGGCCACCTCGGTCATGATCGCCTGCTGCTGATCGCGATCCAGCGGGAGGGCGGCTGCCAGTTCGGCGAGGTAGCGATCGCCAGCGTTCATCGTGTGCCTTCGGGCGCGGTTTCGTCTCCGCCCAGGAGGTCGAGCAGCTTGCGCGAGAAAGTTCGCCAGGCCTCGGTAGAGTGCTCCAACTCGTCGCGACCTTTCTCGGTGAGCATGTAGTATTTGCGTTTTGGAGCGTTGCTCTCCGCGCGCCACTCGGCCGAAATGAGGCCGTCGCGCTCCAGCCGGTGCAGAGCCGGGTAGAGGGTGCCTTCCTTGAACTGAAAATAGCCGCCGCTCCGCCGGGCTATCTCTTTCACGATCTGGTAGCCGTACATTGGTTGTTCTTGGAGGAGCGTCAGCACGAGAATGGTCGTGCTGCCACTACGTATATCGCGGTCAATACTCATCAGTTGTATCGAAGCTTTCTCGCTACTGTGGTTCAATTACCTAGATTATCTAGGTAGACGGCGCCAGTATAAATCATCCTCACCAGGGTGTCAACCCTCTGAGGGAAATGCGCGGCACCGGAGAAAAGTCCACGGTCGCGCAGTCCCACCAGGGGAGGCGCCGCGCCGTGGGAGCCGGCGTGGGGGGGCAGGTGGGCCAACCCGCGCGGGTGGGCAACACCCTGACTGTCGTCTGCCTCGGCTCTGTGGCGGCCGGAGGCCTGAAACCGGGCTGGACAGGGCCGCTCAAAGTCGTTCCGAGGTGCAGGGCGGTGGCAGGGCGCACGCCGTGCGCCCCTACAGCCGGCAGGGTCACCCGCGCTGGGGTGGCACCACAGCGACCTGAGTGTAGGAGGACCGCCGCCGTGTGCCGCTGCGGCCGGCAGGATTGCCCGCGCCGTGGTGCCACTGCAGCGGCCTGGGTGGCCGGGCGCACGGCGTGCGCCCCGACGGCGACGGCCGGGGGCCGCGGGTAGTCCGCGAACTGGCATTTCCTCTGATGACATCACTGCAGTGCGCTGGCATACCCTTTGAGCAGCCCTGCCCGGCTGGGTGCGGACGATTGACAAGCAGCGGTGCGGCGTGTAGCATCTTACGGCCCCCATCGTTGGAGTCAGGCGGCCTTGACAGTTATTCAGCTCATGAAAGAACCGCTTGTTCGCGTCCAAAACGTCTCGCACGTCTATAACGCCGGCACGCCCGCAGCCGTCGTTGCGCTGCGCCAGGTCAATTTGGATGTGCAGCCGGGTGAGTACGTGGTCATTCTGGGCCACAATGGCAGCGGCAAGAGCACGCTGGCCAAACATCTCAACGGGCTGTTGATTCCCACCGAGGGTGAGGTGCTCGTCAAAGGCCTCAGCACCGCCGACCCGGCCAACCGTCGCGAGATCCGCTCCACGGTTGGCATGGTCTTCCAGACGCCGGATAACCAGCTCGTAGCGACTGTCGTCGAGGAAGACGTGGCCTTTGGTCCCGAGAATCTGGGGATTGAGCGGGCCGAACTGCGCCGGCGGGTGGAATGGGCCCTGGACGTGGTCGAGATGCGGGCCTACCGCCACCGGGCGCCCCACCTCTTGAGCGGCGGCCAGAAGCAGCGGGTGGCGATCGCCGGGATCATCGCCATGCGGCCAGAGGTGCTGGTGCTGGACGAGTCCACGGCTCTGCTCGATCCGCTCGGTCGGCAGGAGGTGATGCAGACTGTGCGCCGGCTCAACCGCGACGAGGGGGTCACGGTTGTGGCGATTACCCACTTCATGGAAGAGGCGGTGGAGGCGGACCGCGTGCTGGTGATGGAGCAGGGCCAGATCGTGATGGTCGGCACACCGCGCGAGGTCTTTGCCCAGACGGAGCGCCTCCACACCTTGGGGCTGGATGTGCCTCAGGTAACCGAGCTGGCCCAGCGTCTGGTACTGCGCTACCCAGACATCCCGCGCGATGTGTTGCGGGTTGACGAGTTGGTGGCTGTGCTCGCGCCGGGGAGCCAGGGGACTGACGAGCCGGAGAGTCGAGGAGCCGGGGGAGACGGGCAGGTGTCCAGCCTGTCTCCGAAACCGGAACCGCTCGTCGAAGCGCCGGCAACCGAGAAGGCTCCCTGTGAGCCGCTGGTCGAGATCAGCGGCCTCGAGCATACCTACATGAAGGGGACGCCGCTGGCGACCAAAGCGCTCTTCGGCGTGGATTTCGTTGTGTGCCGCGGTGAAACGGTGGCCGTCCTGGGGCACACCGGCAGTGGCAAGAGCACGCTGATGCAGCACCTCAACGGTCTGCTCCGCCCCGACCGCGGCCAGGTCCGCGTCCTGGACTACGATCTCAGCGATCCCTCGCTCGACCTGCGCCAGTTGCGCCAGCGAGTCGGCCTGGTCTTCCAGTTCCCCGAGGCGCAGCTCTTTGAAAAATACGTCGGCGATGACATTGCCTTCGGCCCCCGCCAGCTCAAGCTCTCGCGCGAAGACGTGCGCGAGCGCGTCCGCGAGGCGATGGAGGCAGTGGGTCTCTCCTTCGAGGGCTTCAAGGACCGCTACACCTTCAGCCTCAGCGGCGGCGAGAAACGGCGCGTCGCGTTGGCGGGCGTGCTGGCGCTCAGACCCGAGATCCTGGTGCTGGATGAGCCGACTGCCGGTCTCGACCCACGCGGTCGCGACGAGTTGCTCGGGCTGCTGACAGAGCTCAAGGCGCGGTGGGGGCTGACGGTTGTCTTAGTCTCACACAACATGGAAGAGGTGGCCCGCCTGGCCGACCGGGCCTACGTCATGGCCCAGGGCCGCACTGTGGCCGGGGGGACGCCGCGGGCCCTCTTCCAGGCGCCCCGGATGCTGCTCGAGATTGGCCTGGGTATTCCCCAGGTGACCGCCGCGCTTCACGCTCTGGCCAACCGCGGCCTGGCCGTGCGGCGCGACGCCCTCACGGTGCCAGAGGCTGCGACCAGCATCGAGCAGGCGCTTTCGGGTATTGCGCTGTAGTTGACCTGTGAGGTGTCTGTTGTCCGTACGCTGTCGGGAGGCTCTCCCGACAAGACAGCGCGACAACCGACAGCGGATTATGGAAGAATTCGAACTGCGCCGCAATATCACCATTGGTCAGTACCTGCCGACCGGCTCGATCATCCACCGGCTCGATCCGCGCCTGAAACTGCTGGCCTTCGTCGCGCTCGTTGGCGCCGTCACCTTCGAGACCTCTTACACCGGCAACCTGGTGCTGCTGCTGGTCATCGCCGGCCTGTTGGTCGTAGCGCGTATTCCAGTGGGGTACGCCCTCAGCGGTCTCAAGCCGGCCCTGCCTGTTCTCCTCCTGCTGGCCGTACTCCAGATCGTCTTTTATACCGAGGGCTTCGCCACGGGGCCAAACTGTCATGCTCTCGTGCGCTGGTGGTTCATCACCGTGACCAACTGCAGCGTGCAACTGGCCGTGGTCTCGGCGTCGCGCTTCGTCGAGTTGCTGATGCTGACGAGCCTGCTGACCCTCTCGACGAGCACAACCGAGCTGACCCACGGGACTGAGCGGTTGATGTCGCCCTTCCAGCGCTTTGGCTTCCCGGCCCACGAATTGGCCCTGACGCTCACGATCGCGCTGCGCTTCGTGCCCACCTTCGCCGAGGAACTGGAGCGCATCATGAAGGCCCAGGTCTCGCGAGGGGCCGATCTGGGCCAGCGCGGCCGGCTGCGCTTCATCCAGCAGACGCGTGCGCTGCTCCCGCTGATCGTGCCGCTCTTTCTGGGCGCCTTCCGGCGGGCGGAGGAGCTGGTGCTGGCGATGGAGGCCCGCTGCTACATGGGCGGGCGGGGGCGAACCCACTACACCGAACTGAACGCTGACCTGGATGATTATCTCCTGCTCGCCGCCGCCGTAGCGTTCATGGTCTTCATGCTCTTATTCCCCTGGCCGGTGTGAGGGAACTCGGGGTCGAAGATCCCCGTACGGGGAGAACGGACTGATCCATGCGCGGCTCTTTCAACGGAATCGTCATGCCTGGTGCGTGGGCGATTCTGCCACGTCTCACGCATCACGCTATATCTCAAGCCAGTCAACCAACCGAGGATGGCGATGCTTACTGAAACTGAACAACGCGTTCTGGCCCACGTGGACCCCGACCTGGTGGTGCGCTGGGCGCAAGAGCTGGTCCGGATTGACAGCGTGCCGCGACCCGGTGCGGAGCATGTCGAGACCGAGGCGGCGCGATGGGTACAAGCCCACTGCCAGGCGATGGGCCTCGACACAAGCTTGGAGTGGGCCGCCCCCGGCCGGCCCAACGTCATCGCGATCCTGTCCGGCACGGAGCCGGGCAGGCGGCTGATGTTCGAGGGCCACACCGATGTCGTCACAGAGGGTGACCGATTGGCCTGGACCCACGATCCGTTCGGGGCCGAGATCGTGGAGGGCCGGATCTACGGGCGCGGCGCGAACGACATGAAGGGCGGCCTCGTCGCGGCGATGGGCGCGATCAAGGCGATTGTCGACAGCGGCGTCCGGCTCAAAGGCGATATCCTCATCGGCGCGCTGGCCGATGAGGAGGGGCTGATGCTGGGGGTCAAAGACTTTGTGGCCCGTGGCTGGGCCGACACCGTGACGGCGGCCATCGTCTGCGAGCCAGAGGACAATCGGCTCTGCGTCGCCCACAAGGGCGTGCTCTGGCTGTCGGTCACGATCTTCGGCCGGATGGCCCACGGGGCGATGCCCTATACCGGGATCAACCCGATCGTCCACATGGCGCGCTTTCTCAGCGAGATCGAGCGGCTCGAGCAGGACGCCATTGAGCGGTTTGGACGCCACGAGTTTCTCGGCGTGCCGAGCTTTAGCCCCACCCGCGTGCACGGCCCGGCCCTGGCCGCGGGCGAGCACGGCACCAACAATGTAATCCCGGCGACGTGCGAGGCGACGCTCGATATCAGGATGATCCCGGGCATGACGGTCGAGGGCGTGGTGGACGACCTGGCCGACATTGTCCAGCGGCTGACCAACCAGGACGAGACCTTCCGCTGCGAGCTGGACATCATCGACGCCCGCCCCCCCATCGCCATCGAGCGCGATGCCCCGATCGTCGAGGCGCTGGCCGGAGCCACCCGCGGCGTCGCCGGTCGCGAACCGGTCTGGGGTGGCGTGCCCGGCAGCACCGACGGCACGATTCTCTTCACCCAGGGCGGCGTCCCCGTCGTCACCTGCGGCCCAGGCGACACCTATATCCCCCACCATGTGGACGAGTACCTGGACATCGACCAGCTCGTCGAGGCGGCCAGGCTCTACGCGGTTGCGGCGCTGCGGTATTGTGGGGTTGCGGAGGGGGGCTGAGGTCCACGGGGGTCGCGCACAGGTCAGCGGCAGGCACCGCGAGGTGATCGCTGGAAGGGTCGCTCATCTTCTAAATGCCGTCTCTATCAGAACACGGCTCTGGTCTGCCCACCATCTACAACGATGGTCGTGCCGGTGACAAAGCTGGCAGCATCAGAAGCGAGGAAGACGACGACGTTGGCGATTTCGTCGGGCTTGCCCATGCGGCCAAGCGGGATGTTCGCTTCCCAGTCGGCGATGACATCGGTTGGCGTCGCGCCGCGCTGCTGCGCGAGCCCGGCCGACAAGGTTGCCATCCGTGGTGTGAGCGTCGAGCCGGGGCAGACGTTGTTGATCCGGATTCCGTCGTGCGCCAGCTCGTTGGCCATCGTCTTCGCGAGCCCGAGAACGCCCGCGCGTGCAACGTTGGAGAGAATAAGACCATCAATCGGTTCTCGAGCGGAGACAGAGACAAGGTTGACGATGCGGCCGTCGTGCTGGCGTTGCATGTGGGGAACGACCTCGCTGCAGAGACGAATAACGTTCCAGAGACTCATATCGAGCCCCAACTGCCACTGATCAGTCGTCGTATTGACAAATCGAGAAGCAGGCGGACCGCCGTTGTTTGTAACCAGAACGTCGATACGCCCGAACCGGTCCATGTGCTGTTGGACGAGGCGCTTGATCTGGTCCGGATTGGTCAGATCGGTCGGGACGGCCAACACCTCCACCCCGGTCTCGTCGCGGATCTCCTGTGCGACCTGAGCGAGCTCGTCTTCGTGGCGGGCACAGATCGTAACATTCGTGCCCTCACGCGCGAAGCCGAAGGCGCAGGCTTTGCCGATACCTTTGCTCGATGCGCCGACGAGTGCGGCGCGGCCGGCGAGTCCTAGATTCATCTCTGTTCCTCTCTCCTGGTACCAATGCTTCGATTCACAATTGCGCCGCAGGCCCAGGGCGCCGCGGAAGCGGCCGGGGCCACCCGAATCGGGGATCAGTTCGTAGCGCTCTACGTGCGTGTGGTTGCTGCCAGAATTTTCCCACTCCCATTGACCGCGCCTATGGCCGGGTTGCTGGGAGTCGTAAGGAGTTCGGTGTAACGGATTCGACCCGTGCGATCGTCAATCAGTACCACCGCGGTAAGAGTGCCTGCGACGTCAATACCCAAAAGCATATGCGGCTTCTTCGCTCGTCAGATCCGCAGCGGCTCGCGATATGCGCCCAGGACCTGTTTCATCACGCCGATAATCTCGCCGACTGTGCAGTAGGCGCGGACCGCGCGCATCATCGAAGGCATGACATTGCGGCCGGACGCGCAGGCATCGGCGACCTCCGTTAAAGCCGATTCGACCTCGGCGGTGTCGCGGCTCTGCTTGACCGCTTCAAGCCGGGCCAACTGCTCTCGCAGGGCATCCTCGTCGTACTCGTGGAGCTCGACCTCGGCGAGCTTCTCCTCTTTCTCACGGAACATGTTCGCGCCGATTTTGACGATCTCGCCCCGCTCGAGTTTGCGCTCGTACTCATAGGCCTGACGAGAAACCTCTTGCTGAACATAGCCCTGGCTCACGGCGTTGACGATGCCACCCCACTCACGGTCGACGCGCTCTATCTCAGCGACCATCCGCTTCTCCATCTCGTCGGTCAGCCACTCGATGTAGTACGACCCGCCTAGCGGATCGACTGTATCGGAGAGGCCCATCTCGTAAGCCAGGATCTGCATCGTGCGTAAGGAGATCAGTTGCGCCTGCGGGGTGGGGATGGTGTAGGCCTCGTCAAAGCAGCAGAGGGCACTGGTCTGAGCCCCGGAGAGAGCGGCAATCAGGGCGTAGTAGGCGCCACGTACGATATTGTTCTCGGGCTCCTGGATTGTCAATCCGAAGCCGCCACCGCCCGCGATCATCTTCATCTGCATCGTGTCAGGCTTCTGGGCGCCGAACTCGTTCTTCATGATGCGCGCCCACAGTCGCCGGCCAGCCCGAAACTTCGCGACCTGCTCCCAGAGATTCCCGAAGATGTTGAAGTTGAAGGAGATCCGGCCTGCGAAGTCGTCCACGGAGAGCCCGCGCTGCACGACTTCTTGAATGTACGCCTTGGCGATGGTGTAGGCGTAGGCAATCTCCTGGATTGGCGTGGCGCCCGACTCGCGGATGTGATAGCCGCAGACACTCACCGGGTAGTAGCGCCTGGCCTCATGGGCGCAGTATTCAATGGTATCGCCGATCAGGCGCATGGATGCTTCGACCGGGAAGATCCACGCGCCGCGCCCGATATATTCCTTCAGAATATCGTTCTGAGTTGTGCCACGGATCTGGTGGGGGGGCACGCTCTGGCGCTCGGCCACTGTCAGATACATGGCCAGCATCACCGGCGTGACGGCGTTGATCGTCAGGGAGACACTGATCTCGCCGATCGGGATGCCGTCAAAGGCGACTTCCATATCTTTGAGTGTGTCCACCGCCATTCCGACCCGGCCTACCTCGCCGAACGCGAGCGGGTCGCCGGAATCCAGGCCCATCTGGGTTGGAAGGTCGAAGGCGACGTTGAGCGCGTTCTGCCCATGGGCGAGGAGATAGCGGAAGCGTTCGTTCGTCGCCTGGGGAGTCGCAAAGCCCGTGTATTGCCGCATCGTCCAGGGGCGGTAGCGGTACATAAAGCGGTGAATCCCCCGGGTGTACGGATACTCGCCCGGCTCGCCGATATCGGTCTCGTAGTCAGTGCCGGCGATGTCTTCGGGGCGATAAATCGGTTTGACCTCAATGCCTGATTCCAGCTCGACCTTGTGCAGGTCGCTCTCTTTCACTGCCACAGTCTCTGCCCTCCTCGTTACTCCGCCGGTCGCGGTTCGCTGACGCCATGCGGCTTGACGCTCGTAATGAAAGCAACGATCTCATCCAACGGGGTAGCCGTGGGGAAGACGGCGGCCGCACCCACCTCCAACATCTTGGAGCGATCGCGATGCGGGATATTTCCCCCGACGACGACGTGCACGTCGTCAACTCTGGCCTCGCGCAGGCGCTCGATCAGGCTACGCGTCAGCTCGACGTGGGCGCCCGAGAGGATCGAGAGGCCGATCACGTCGACATCTTCCTGAAGCGCCAATTCGACGATCTGGTCGATCGTCTGGTGCAACCCGGTGTAGATAACCTCGCAGCCCGCATCCATCAACGCCCGGGCTACCACTTTAGCGCCACGATCGTGGCCGTCCAGTCCCGGCTTTCCCACCACGACCCGCACCGGCCGTTGCATCATCATTGTTTTCATTCCTCCATCTACTCACGCGGCGCGCTGCGCCGCCCTCCCAACGTCTGAACCGGCCCCTGCCTCGGTCATGGCGATCGTACCGATCTTCTTCCCCTGTATCGTGGGCACCAGAAGCCGTTGTTTCTGTTCCTCCAGACGGAAATCCACGCCTCGCTCCTTTGATTGAGTGGGCTGAAAGAATGTCGCTCGCTCTCGGAGCGGTTCCAGCTCTGCTCTCGCCGCGACCTACGGCTACCCCATTACCATGAGACCGCTGGTTGTCATGGAAAGATTCGAGCTAAGGAGGAAGAGCTTGAAGAGCTCCAGGAAGCTGTCGGCCTGAAAGCGAACGGTGCGATCACTCGTCCGCTCGCAGCCAGGAATATACTCGTTGATATCGGCCATCAGCGTGTTGTAGAGCTGGATGTCCATCACCAGCGGCGGCTCGACGATGAATGGGGGGATCTCATCTCGTCGCTCGATGGCATGTTGAGCGGCGCCGGCGATTTGCTCCCGAACGACGGCCGGGTGGAGGTTGATGGAGGCGATTCCGCTGAGACCTTCTTTGACGACGACGGTTTCCAGTTCGGGGACGAGGTTGCGCGCGTCCCGGCAGGCTTCGGCATCACCGGTTACAAGCACGGTCGGGACGCCGAAGTGGCCGGCCAGGGCCATCCCGAGAGCGATCTCTGAGAACCGGCGACCGTTGATGTGGAGGTCGTACGCGTGGAAGGTGTGGCTCAGAACGCCGTAGCGCTGGCCCGCGGCGGCGTGGTAGCCAACCATGAACATCGCATCGAAGCCACCATCAATCCCGTGCATGTAGTGGAGCAACTTGTTGCGCCCGGCGAGCAGCCGTGCACTGCGGTGAAGCTGCTCTGGGATGACGTTGCGATGCTTCCCATGCCCCTCGTTGACCAGAAAGGTTGCGGCGCCCGCCGCCATGGCTCCGTCGATCGCAGCATTGATCTCTTTCGTCAGCTGAGCCTGCATGGCGCCAAACTCCGGCGCGCCATGTTTCACCTGATCGAGCGATGTCACCCCGGCAACGCCTTCGGCGTCAAGTGTGATATACACCTGTGTGGCGGCCATTGTCCTCCTCATTCATGCACTGTTCAAGCGAAGGCGGTCGGGCCCGGCGGCGCGCGCCGCCAAACCGATCGGCGCGCGCCGTTCTCAATCGCCGCCATCCTCGAAGACCAGCTGCGGCTTGCCGGCGCGTTGCCGCAAGGCGGGAACGATGAGCGCCTCGGGCGTCTGGCAGGTCAACCCCCCGTCTACGATGAGGCAGGCGCCGTTGACGAAGGCGGCCTCATCCGATGCCAGGAAGAGCGCGGCGTAGGCGATGTCAATCGGGCGGCCGATGCGGCCGAGTGGGTAAGCATCGGCTTTGAACCGGGCTTCGGCAGGGTTCCGAGCGAGGCGCGCCTCGCTGGCTTCGTTCGCGACGGACCCCGGGAGAATCGCGTTGGTGCGGATGCCGTGGGGGCCGTAATCGACGGCCAACTGGCGGGTGAGGGCATTGACAGCGCCCTTCGCCGCCGTATAGGCGGGCCAGGCGACATTGGCGACGATCCCGCTGTTGATCGAGGAGATGTTGACAGAATCTAGCCCGCCGCAAGCCCCTGGGCTTCGAGCCCACGGGGACAAGGCGGGCTTTTCGTACGGCGGTAGCCCGTGCCCGCCGCGAAAACGGCGTCGAACCGTTGCTGCTGGGTCGCATCGATGGTGTATTCTTCCAGTACGGGTTCAGCCCGTCTTCCGCACCTTATCACCGTATCCGTTCGCCGGTTGCAGCGGCGAAGCTCCCGCTGCATAAAACTGGTAGAGTCTTCACTGTGCACCTCTTTGGCTCGGACGGAGCCTTCAGGCGGTAACGGAAGGCGTTGGCCCAGGCGTTGCCTGAGAAGCCGCCGCGCTTCGAGCGCGTGCGGAGCGTCACCAGGATGTCCAACCGGCCGAAATGGCGCTCAGCGGCGCCCACCAATCCTTCGACATCGGCGCCCACAGCGACGTCGCCCTGAACAAAGATCGCTTCACCGCCCACCTCTCGCACCTGGCGCACGGTCTCTTCCGCCCAGTCCACGCGTCGATCGGTGTTTACCACGACGCTCGCCCCATGCTGTGCGAAGAGGATTGCCGTGGCCCGGCCGATCCCGGAGGCTGCACCCGTGATGATGGCGACTTTGCCGGCGAGGCGTTGCTCTGGCATCGTTTGTCCGCTCCCGTCAGCCTTAGCGTATTCGCCGGCTGAGGCCGACCGGGATCGACCGGGCAAGGTGATCGAGCGAGATCAATTCGGCCTCGGCCTGCAAGCGGTCAGCCTCCTCGTCTGAGATGCGCTCGATGAGAAAACGAGCACCGCATCCCATGCCACTGCACGTAACGTGCATCTGGTCAGGATTCTCCTCCGCGGGGTCGCTCCCACCGAAACGGAGCGTCCAGTAGGCGGGGAACATGGCATTGAACGCGAAGGAACAGATACCGGGCGGAACGCCCTGCATCAGCCAGGTCTGCCCCGACCGGTGACCGACGCGGCAACCCCCTGCACCGCCGTCCAGCACGGTCGCTTTGACACGAAACATGACGCCCTGGTATGGATTGCTCACGGAATATCTCCTCGCTTACTCGGCGGCCTGCTCATCGTCGGGGACGACGATCCGCTCCAGTGAAACGACGACACGCTTGTTCGGGTCGGGGCAGCGGCGGAAGATCATGGTCTGCTCAGCGTTGGTATACTTGTCGGCCCCGAGCTGGCCGGGCTGCGATTGGAGGATATACTCGGCTTCTGGTTCCATGCCGCCGAAACGCAGGCCGAGATAGGCATTGAAGCTGCAGGCGAAGATAGAACTGCAGAGGCCAGCCGGCGTCGTATCCTCCCAGATCCATTCGTCACCAACTTTGTGCCCCGCCCCACAGGTCGGGTGAGTCTCTATGACCCGGACTCGCACCGGGTAGACCTTTCGCTCTGTACCCATCATCCCCTCCGCCAGATTGTGATAGCTTGGGTCTGCAGCGGCGCTGTAGGCCCAATCCGCCAGTGCATGACTGCCTTCGGCCGGTGCTCACCGCGGAGCAGCGGCCGGCTCCTGTTCTTGTGCCAATCGCTCCAGAAGGCGTGTCGCATAGACGTTGACCATCCGCTTGCGATACGAGTGGGTGTAATCGGCGAGGTGCAGCGGCTTCGCGTTGCGCTGCATCGCATCGGCGACCGAGGCAATCGCCTCGGTCGTGAGCCTTTCACCGACCAGGCGCTGAGCCTCCGGCATGTCGAGCGGCCGCGACGTCACCGCCCCCAATACGATCCGGGCACTCTCAACCACTCCATCCGCCCCGACTCGAACAGCGGCGGCAACCCCGAGGGCTGGAAAATCAAAGGTCGCGCGCCGGCGCAGCTTGAGATAGCCGGCGCGCATCCCGTCGAGTGACGGAACAATCAGTTCGGTGAGAATCTCATCCGGGGCCTTCGTGAGCCAGGCGATGCCGTCATCGCGGTAGAGCTCGGACAGCGAGATCTTCCGCTCGACCCGCGTGCTGACCAACTGAACGCGGGCGCCGAGCGCAATCAGGAGCGGCGGTAGGTCGGCGGACGTAATTGCCCAGCAGCGCGAACCACCCGGGGCGACGCGGCAGATATCACCCTCCGCTTTCATGCAGGTACCCAGCGCGTGGCGCCAGAATTCCGTCTGGTTGAGGAAGTGGCAACGAGTATCAAGGCAGAGATTGCCACCAAGCGTGCCCATGTTCCGCAAGAGCGGCGTCGAAATATCGAGGGCGGCGTCCCGCAATGGCCCAAATTGCTTCCGTACCAGCGGGTGGTCGGCCAGCGACGTGAGGGTAATGCCTGCGCCGATGGCCAGGCCACCGTCCGCCGCCCGCCGGACCGTCTGCAATTCGGGCAACGCGGCGATGCTGACGAGCACCGCCGGCGCGATCTGCCGCCGCTTCATATTCGGGTAGAGGTCTGTGCCGCCGGCGACGAGCGAGGCAACGGGTCCGGCATCAGCGAGAACACGTGCGGCCTCGTCAAGCGAGCCCGGCACAACGAGCTGGAAGGGAGGCAGACGGATCATGGGTTCTCGCCCCAATAGTCGCGCATGGGCGGACACTCAGGCTCTGGGAAGGTGTACGCGGGAAGCTTCGTGGCCGGCCCGACCTGTTTCACCCCGGCCGCAAGGGCGCGCTGGATTTTATGAGCGTGCAGCGGGATGTCGTCGAAGCGGATCCCGGTTGCCTGATAGACTGCGTTTGAAAGCGCGGGGACGATCGGCACCTCTGGTCCTTCGCCCGCCTCCTTCGCACCGTATGGCCCCTCGGCGTCGATTGCTTCGACGATAATCGTCTCGATCTCAGGCGTTTCCAATGAGGTCGGCAAGTGATACTCGAGCAGCGACGGCGCGAGGTGAAGCCCGCGCTTATCGAATGTCTGGGCCTCCATCAGCGCTTCCCCGATTCCCATGTAGGCGCAGCCGTGAATCTGCCCGGCGACCAGGGCGGGGTTCAGCGCGCGCCCGCAGTCATGAGCAACCCACATTCGGTCTACTTTGACGTGCCCGGTTTCCAGGTCGGTCGAGACTTCGGCGACGCAGGCAGTATAACTGTAGGCCGGAGAGGTCCCAATGACGGCTCCCCGGTACTCGCCACCCAAACGCGGGGGGGTGTAACTTCCTGTGGCGCCAAGCGTGCCAAAGCGCGCCTCTGCGCGCGCGACCGCGTCGACAAAGGCAATCGCGTTCGAGGTGTCGGTGGCGTCGTAGATCTTGTAGTCGCCGACCGCCAGCTGCTCAGGTGGGACCTCGAGCAGTTGGCTCGCGACCTGGAACAACTTCTCGCGCAGGCGCGTGACCGCCTGGAACACGGCATTACCGCTCATGAGGGTCACGCGGCTTGAGTAACTTCCAAGATCGACAGGCGTGATGCCGGTATCGCCCGCGATCACCCGCACATCCTCAGGGTAGAGGCCAAGCTCCTCGGCGACGATCGCAGCGAGCAGATGGTATGAACCCTGGCCGATCTCGGCGCTGCCGCAGAAGACCGTGACCCCACCGCCGCGATCGAGCTGGACGTACGCGCCGGAATGGGGCAGCGTCGGATGCCACATCGTCGTGGCGGTTCCGCTCAAGTACCCGCTTACAGCGACACCGAGCCCCTTGCCCCGCGGGAGCGAGGCCCGCCGCTCATACCAGCCTGAGGCTGCTGCTACCTTCTCGATACACTCTCGAAGACCGCAACTCGTCACACGGAGTGAATTCATCGTGGTCGAATATGGCTCGATCAAGTTGCGCAGGCGGAGATCGATCGGGTCGATCCCTAAATCCTCGGCGATCTTATCGAGCTGGACCTCCCAGGCATAGCGTGGCTGATTGGCACCGTGGCCGCGCTTCGGCGGTAGCACAGCATCTAATCGTGATCATTGACACCACTGTTCGATCAACTGCAAGGTCTCTTGAGACCGCCGCCCCCGCTGTTTGGGTGGTTCCCAACGCGGCGGCGGAACTTTGAAAGCGAACAGTTCGGCCATCGTCCAGATATGGTCGGTCAAACCAGCCGCAATCGCCGGGGTACGCTGGACCCAGCGATGACCGAAGCGGCCCACCGAGAGGCGCAATCGCAGGCTTTTATGACAGTCGCAGAAGTTGTACAGGCAACCGACTCCATACATCCCACTGACCAGAGTCTCAGCCTTGCGGGCCAGGGTGCGCGTGCGGCGGGTCAGGCTCGCAAGCCGCTGGCGGAAGGTGGCATTGAGCCGCTCGATAAAAGCGGTGTTGATCCCGCCCGCTCCTTGGGAGGTCTGGATCAGACGCCGGATCATTGCCTGACGGCCCTGAACGATGCGCCGGTCAATGTGCAAATGATCGGCGAAACGCTGTTTGACCACGTGGACAATAGCGATGTTGGGCCAGGCAACCAGCTTCGGGCGTCCTTTTTCACCCCTGCGGCGGGGCAGGGCCGTCCGGAAAGCCGCTTGGAACGCTGTCACGTAGCTGGCCAAACCATCTACGGCCAACAGCAAGGGACGGCACAAGGCGATTGCGCGAACCTGCTCGGCCAGGCTTTGGATCAAGGTCAGATCCCGCTTGGCGCTGATCACGCCACCCAACCACAGCCGGGTGGGGATCATCAGCGCCAGGGCCATCCAAAAGGTTCCTTTTTGGGTCTTGACTTTGATCTCATCGGCTTGCACCTGCTCCAAATCCAGTTGGGCGCGGCCTACGCTGTGTTCATGCACCTTCTGGCAGTGCTGACCCGCCCGCTGCCACCCGTCCCGAACCGTGCGCTCATCCAAGCCAAACGCCTTCACAATCGCCTGCAGCGGACAGCCATAAGCCAGCAAAGCAATCACCAGCATGACCATCTCCGCACTCGTCCGCAGCCGGTAGAAAATCGTGCCTTTGGTGGCCGTAAAGGTTTGTTCGCAAACCTCGCAGCGGTAGCGCTGCTCCTGCTGGCTGTGGATTTGAATGTTGCCTTTTCCGCTCTGGCCTCTTGCCGGACACTCAATATTCGGGCAAAATACATCTTGTGGGTTCACTTGGTTCCCTCCTGGTTGCTTGGACACTTCCAAGAGGGTGCCAGTGAACCCCGTTTTTATCAAGTCCTTTCTTCAATCACGCTTTAGTGGAGTGCTACCGCTTCGGCCCGCACGGTGGCTTATTCGTAAAGACCCGGATCCCTTCGTACCTGTAAGCCGGGAGTTTATAGGTCAGCGGCAGGAGCGATCCGACGTAGAAGGTCGTGGCAATACCGAAACTGCTGTAGGCACCGCCATCGAGAAAGGCGCGGACGGCGAGACCGGTGAGGGTACCGTCCTTCTTGACCCCCGTCTTGATCCAGATCTGGCCTGGGTGGCGGCCGCGATGCGTATAGAAGACCTCCTCACGCGTCAACGAGAGCTTGACCGGCCGCCCCGTACGACGCGAGAGTTCCGCAGTGCAGAACTCGAAACCGAAGGGCTCACTCTTGCCTCCAAAGCCTCCGCCGACTCCGGGAACGATCACACGCACGTGGCCGTCGGGGATCCCAAGCACCTTGCTCAGGGCGCGATGGAGATAGTGCGGCACTTGCGTCCCGGACCAGACCGTCAGCTTGCCGTCTCGCTCGAAACTCGCCACGACGGCGTGTTCTTCGAGTGCGACGTGTCCGCTGCCCTCGTAATAGAAGGTATCTTCACGGACGTAATCTGCGGCATCGAAAGCCGCGGAGACGTCACCGAACTCGAGTGCGATGTGCTTGTGGACGTTGGGGCGCCGAGTCCAGTCGTGAATCCGATCTGTCCCGGCGGCAAGCGCCTGCTCGATGCTCAGAATCGGCTCCAGCTCCTCGTAGTCGACCTGGATGAGGGCAACGGCCTGCTCGGCCGTCGCCTCGTCCATAGCCGCCACAGCCGCCACCGGTTCGCCGATGTAGCGCACGCGATCGATGGCGAGTGCCGTCTCGTCCTCGTTGTTCGCCAGCACACCAAAGCGGGTTGGCAGATCGCCGCCGGTGAGCACAGCCAAGACGCCCGGTAGCTCGCGGGCACGCTCGATGTTGATCGACCGAATCAGCGCGTGGGGGTGCGGGCTGCGCAGCAACCTGGCGTAGGCCATGCGGGGCAGGAAGATATCATCGGCGTATTTCAGCGCCCCGGTGGCCTTCGAAATCGCATCGACTTTCGGGCGCGAGTGGCCAATGATGCGTAAATCACTCACGATTCGGCTCTCCTTGCTCCCGTAGACGTGCGGCGGCAAGCTCGACGGCGTCGACAATCTGAACGTATCCGGTACAGCGGCAGATGTTTCCGGCAATCGCCTCGCGGATCTCCCCGCGGGTCGGATTCGGGGTTCGTTCCAGGAACGCCTTCGCCGTGAGCACCATCCCGGGCGTACAGTAGCCACACTGGGAGGCTCCTGACTCTGCAAAGGCCGTCTGCAAAGGATGCAGGTCACCTGGGGGAGCAACACCCTCAATCGTTTGAATCTCGCAGTGTTGGACGGCGACTGTCAGTGTCAAGCAAGATAAGACCGGCTGGCCGTCGGCCAACACCACACAGGCACCGCATTCCCCCACCTCACAGCCGTGTTTGGTCCCGGTGAGGTGCAGGCGCTCCCGCAGGGTCTCAAGCAATGTCTCGTTCGGCGAACAGAGGGTCTCGATGGACTCACTGTTCACCCTCAGATTCAACAGCGCATTTGCCGCGTATATCATCTCGTAGGGCTTCTCAATATGAGTCAATGTGGCAGCTCAGGGGCCAACGATCCTGGCTCCTTGCTGCGCGCCTCAATATACGTCAAATATCCGTCGCCTGTGTTTTCGGTATAATGTTCGATGCCCTTCGGGATGAAGGCAGCCTTCCCACAGTTGAGATCGTAGGACGTGTCGCCCATGTGAAGCTTCCCACTGCCGGCGAGGACGTAGTAGCACTGATCGCCATCTGAATGAGAGTGGGTTGGCATCCTTCCGCCCGGCTTCAGGCTCACGTGGGCCATCTCAAGTGTCTCACCCCGGAAGATTTGACGCCCGATGAAAAGCGGGCGGTCGAGCGTGTCGATCTCTTCTACAACCCTGATTATATCGGCCATAGGTGTTTGCTCCTCTCAAGCAAGGAATACGCGGTGAACCTGGCGACGCAGACAACGCGTGCGCGACCGAATCGACAAGGGCCGCTTTGCGGCGCGTTACAGCGGGTGGCGTTGCCATCTGCAGTAAACCACGGCGTTCCCCTCCGGCGTCAATCAAACACTTTTATGTACAAGGGTCGCCCAGTTCACCGCGCTGGCCGTCATAATCCGTTCGACGGCTTCCTTTCGGAAGGCGGAAATATGCTGCACCATCGCGCGCTCCGCGGCGTCGGCGTCGTGGCGCTCCAGACCGTCGATGATGGCCTGGTGGGCGTCGTAAGTCGTACGCGTCGTGAGCGCCGGGTCCGGCGACTGACGAAAACCGCGATACCAGAAGCGCATCGTCACCGGAAGAAGGAGGGAGAGAAAGTCGGCCAGGTAATCATTGCCGGTCGCTTCGGCGATTGAGAGATGGAACCTCTCATCAACCTGGACTGCGCCCAAGTAATCTCGATGCGCGCTGAGTTGCTCGATATCCTGGATGAGCTTGCGCAGGGCGGCGACCTCACATTCCGTAATCTTGCTCGCCATGATGCGGACGGTATGCCGCTCGATGATCAAGCGGGCATCCAGTGCCTGCTGCAACTGGATGATGCTCAGGTCGGTGACGAAGGTGCCGCGCCGGGGCGAGATGATGATGAGCTTCTCGAGGGCGAGCCGCTGGAGCGCCTCACGAACAGGAGTCTTCCCCACCCCCAGCAAGCCTGTCATCTCGTGTAGATCGATCGGCGTTGCGGGTGGGAGCTCCTCAGTCAGGATCATGTGTTTAATGCGTTTATAGGCTTGCTCAGTGAGAGACATCTGGAACTGCGATCCTTTCGGAAGCCGTAGCCGCCGGCTCATCACGGACGGCCGGCGGCTCGACTGTTGCTGACTCTATCGTCGGGCCGCTTCTTGCCACCTGTGATATTTCTCTGTATCAATAACTGATTATCTAACTCCTATTTCAGATAGCCCCATCATAGTGAGTGGCACTCAACCGATCCTCAACCCAAGAGGAGTTGCGCGGTTGTGGTTGACCACCGCACTTCACGCGCCGCTCGATCACCGGACGGAGCTTTGAAGGAGCGCACGTCCTTAACCCGACGCTGGTGGACCGAGGCATGTAGCGAAGCCGTACACGGCGATCCAACGCAAGGGGGTGCGCCGCGTCGAATCGGCGCACGAACTCAGCCACGCCTAATTGACTACGTAGTGTCATGAAGCTGACCGCGTAACTTCTGTCATGAAAGGAGTACAGATTCATGATGATCGGGAATATTTCCCAAGGCGACCTCATAGAGTTGCTGGGTGAGTGGACTGGGGCTCACGGCAAGGTCTTCCTCAAGCGCGCGCGCCAAATGGGCATACTGCTTGAGCGCCGCCGCCCGGTCCTGCCGACGGAGATAGAGGCGGATCAGGCGCCGTCGGCTACTCTCGCGGCAGGGGTCGAGGCCTGCAAGCTGCAGATACGTGTCAAGCGCCTCGTCATCCCGGCCATTTCCTTCGAGGGCCGAGGCGAGATCCTCGAGCGCGTTCAAATACACCTCATGCAGGCGGTCACGCTCGAGTGTGCACCAGGGCAGATCTTCGTACAGAAAACTGGACAGTAATTTACCCTCGTACCAGCCGAGGGCGGTCTGGTAGTGCTCAATGGCCTCTTTCGAATTCGTCGCACATCGGGCGAGGTGAATCCTCTCCTCAAAGGCAACCGCATCGATCCAATGCTCGTCGTAATTGGCGAGGACGTAATAGCTCCCTTCATGCCGGATGTAGTGTGAGTCCGCGCCTCGAGCCAGCTCCGGCTCGAGGCAGCGCCGAAGATAGTAGACTGTCGTGTTGAAGTTGCGGAGCCCGGCTTCATATTCCATTTCCGGCCAGAGCGCATCAAGTATCTGGTCCCGGTGCAACTTCTGTCCCCGGTTGATTGCGAGAACGGCCAGCAGCGCCCCTACCTTCTGGCGCCGCCAATACCCCCCGTCGACCGTTGAACCGTCGGGACGTAAGACTTGCAAGGTTCCCAACAGATGAATCCGAAGACCCGGTGGCGACGGCGGACTCACGGGTTCCGAGCGGGAATGGGCGCAGCCCCGGAATACGTGGAACACGAGCAGCTCTGGCTCCCCAGTCTCATCCGTGCTTCCGTCAGGCACAATGCTCACATTGATGCGGGCGCACTTTCCGCCGCCCACGCGTACATCCAGGTCAAATGCTGGAACCGGCTGGCGCGTGCGGACCTGTTGCATGATGGGACAGTTGTGACCGCAGAGAGGACGGTTATCGAGCGTGCGACCCTCGAAGAGCTCGTAGCATGTCTGGCCGAGAGCTTCCCTGGCGGAAATTTCTAACATCCGCGCAGCGGACTCATTCCAAAAGACGACCTGATAGTTGGTATCGACAGCCCAAACGCCATCGCCGGTCCTCGAGAATGGATCGAACAACCTGTGCAGCATACCTCCTCCGATAGAATAGGACGTGCACAAATGGTCACCCCCGGGAATTGTGGTCGGCGGTATTGAGGGCGGAATCAGATCCGGCGGTTTTTTTGGTTGTGGGTAGCGATGCACTCCGCCAATTGGGGCCACCGACCAGATGATTGGTGCAGTCACCGCGAATGACCGATGGTTGCGACGCGGGCACTGTGCCAGCGCGGAGACAGTCGTACCGGTTCGAAGCGCCTCCTGGGTTGGTCGGTTGCAGCCTGGTTGAGTTCTGGTTGAGTACTGGTTGCCCGCCCCGGAAAGGCGTGCGCCAATCGCCCGAGAAGTTGCAGCCTGGTTGAGTTCTGGTTGAGTACTGGTTGAGTAGAGCGGAGTAAGATGAGCCCACTGAAATAACAGTATCTGGCTCTTAGTCAGGATATTGATATATCTGGCATTCTAACACATAACTCGCCCGTGTCGCAAGACCCTGTTCAATTCAAATCAGGGTCTATCATGCTCGACGCGTCCCAGAGCGGCGCGTCGAGCACAGGTGGTACACCGCATATTGCGGAGGCCGGCGTCCCCTGGCCCCGTCTGGTGCCGCTCTGTATGAAAGTCGTCTACGTGTTTGGATACGGGAGAGCCAGCCTTCCGTATCCAAACACATTCTCAAAATGAGAGAGGCTAGATTGGAGCGGACATGTTCGAGATTCTCAAAGCATTGACGGAACTCCCGGGCGCGGTTGGTAATGAGCAACCGGTGCAGCGCTTCTTGCGCGAGCGCTGGGCGCCGCTCTCCCAAGAGACCCACGCCGACGGGGCAGGCAATCTCATCGCTCACGTTGGCGGCCGGGGGAAGAAGCTCCTTATTACGGCTCACGCCGACGAGGTGAGCTTCCTGATAAAGAGTATTTCCGAGGACGGCTATCTGTTCCTCAATTCTAACCAGTTAGGGCTGCGCCCGGCCCACTACCTCTACATGATCGGCCAGCCGGCGCTTGGCATCGGCTATGATGGTGAGCGAGTCGAGGGAGTTTTCGCAGCCGCAACCGGCCACGCGACGAGCGCCGCGCAGCGCGAGCAGCCACAACGCGAGTGGAACGATATCTTCGTCGACATTGGCGCGGAGGACGCGGAGGAAGTCAGAGCGCGCGGGTTGGATGTTGGTTGTCCCGTAATCTGGAATCCGACGACTCGCCGGTTTGGCAAGTATTTTTGTGGAAAGGCGATGGATGATCGTCTTGGGCTGGCCGTGATGGATTCCCTTCTCCATCAGATTCAGCCTGCCAATTTGCAGTACGATCTCTATCTGGCATCGACGGTGCAAGAGGAGCTCGGGATGGTGGGCGCAAGCGCTGTGCCGCTCCAGATCCCGCTCGACCTCGTCATCTGCCTCGAAATCGGGCTCGCCGGCGACATCCCGACCGTTTCGGAGCGTGATATTCCTGCGAAGCTCGGGGGTGGTCCGCTGCTGATCTTCAAGGACAGTTACGTCCACTATAGCCGGAACCTGACGCTCGCGCTACGCCGGGTGGCGACTTCCCGGGGCATGCCGGTACAATCTGCGGTTCTCCCCTCCTTCGCGAGCGATGGGTTGCAGTTCATCCGCGCGGGAATCGCAACGGCACTCCTTGCGGCGCCGACACGCTATACGCATAGCCCCTTCGAGATGACCCACGAGGACGATCTCGTTGCCATGGTCGATCTGCTCCATGCCTTCCTCGTGACGGATCTGCACATTGAATGAGTGTGTATCGGTCCTCACCGCGCAGAGTGTCGCACGGGAGGCTAAGTGGCGCCTCCTCTATCCGCACGGCGAGGATCAGCACTGGAATCAGCTGTATGACGGCAATCACGAGAAGAAGAGGAGAATCAAATGCTCGCATCGCGAATCGTGGCGCCCGGCAGAGTCGAAGTGGCGGAGGTTGACAAGCCTAGCCTGCAGAATGGAAACGTGCTGGTCAAAATGGTGATGGGCGCACTCTGTGGAACTGACCTCCACTTGTTCGAGCAGAAGCGCCCTGCCTCGGACTTCCCGATGCCACCCGGCTTCTCCGGCCACGAATGCGTGGGAATCGTCGAGGAGGCCGGCGGGGGCGACGTCCGGGTGGGCGATCGGGTATTCATCGCGCCGCGCGTGCCTCGGGGCTTCGCGCAGTTTGCGACGACCGAGCCCACTCTGTTGCTGAAGCTCCCAGATCATGCGGACCTGGACAAGCTGGTCTTTGGGCAGCAGCTCGGGACCGTGATCTACTGTTGCCGGCGCCTCCCCAACGTGTTGGACATGGATGTTGCTGTCCTGGGGCAGGGTCCGGCGGGCCTGTTCTTCACCGCCCTCCTCAGCAAGATGGGTGCGCGAAAAATCATTGGCATCGATATCGTCCCGCACCTGCTTGAGACTGCCAGGCAGATGGGCGCGACACATGTTGTCGATGCCTCGAAGGATGATCCGGGGAAGGCAGTCGCCGAGATCACCAACGGCGTGATGGCAGACCTGGCGGTGGAGGCGGTTGGGTTACCTGAAACGATCAACGAGGTCCCCGATCTGATCCACGATCGCGGCCACCTCGTTCTCTTCGGCATTCCGCCCAAGGGCGGCGGCTGGGAGTTCAACTACGAGAAGTTCTTCCGCAAGCATCCGGTCAGCTTCAGCTCCTCTCGCACCGAGCTCGAAGCGAACTTCGCCTCGACCAGACTGGCGATGCAAATAATCGCGGAGAACCGAATCGACGTGACACCGATGATGTCGCATCGCATTCCGTTGTCACGCATCGATCACGCGTACGACCTGGCGCTCCACAAAAAAGACGGCGCCGTCAAGGTCCTGATCGACCTCCAGAGCTAAGAGGAGTGCTCCTATGATACGGGTGAATACGGATCGGGTCGTGAAGATCGGCGTGGCGGGCGAGGTTGCGCCTCCACCCGCCGGAAGCTCCGCCTTCGTCGACTTGTATGACGGCCGGATAGCCGTGACCGTCGGTATGGGCGGGATTGTCTATAACGTCCGTATCGGGGACCCGGCGTACGGTTGGGCGGCCGGCGACCACGTCGAGCCGGGCGCCTCGATCAAGCACAACGAGATGATGGCGAACAATGCCCTCGCATTCTTTGCATGTGTCGGCAACGAGGTGGTCGTCACGTCGGGGATCGCCCGCGGGGCGCGAGGCGTCCTGACAGGCAAGCACGGGCGGGTCTGCGCCGACTTCCCCACCGATGTGATGGAGAATCTCTGCATCGGTGATACAG
The DNA here is from genome assembly GCA_027493995.1 of Ardenticatenaceae bacterium. Classification (GTDB taxonomy): domain Bacteria; phylum Chloroflexota; class Anaerolineae; order Ardenticatenales; family Ardenticatenaceae; genus DOUV01. The sequence continues at coordinate 6,454,876 of JAOSJS010000001.1, forward strand.
TCATCGTCAAGGCCTATGGCTACGGTGTCGAGATCGAGGGTTTCCCGGACATTCGGATCATCAACACCGATCCGGGGCTACTCGAAAAGATGGGAATCACCGTGACGGATGGGAAGCTCGACGTGCCCGTGGTGGCCGAGATGCCATCATATCTGATGGGTTCTGGCCAGGAGGTGCCCCCGGAGATGGTCGATCAGGATGTGATGACGGCCGATATGGAGACCCTCCGGGAGCTTGGCCTGGACAAGCTGCGGCTGGGAGATATTGTGGCGATCAAGGACCACGATCACCGCTTCGGCCGCACCTTCAAGCGCGGCTCGGTGACAATCGCGACGGTCATCCACGCGGATTCGCCGCGTGGCGGCCACGGTCCAGGGATTCAGACCCTTATGACCAACCATACCGGCCAACTCACCTACCACTTCGACCCGAACGCGAATGTCGATACCTATCTCGGAATTCGCGAGCGCCACAAATAAGAGCGGGTGGCCATGAGAGGCCACCGCCTCTCCATCAGCTCTCGAATTCACGCGAGCGCGCGGAGCAACGGATCCGCGCATGGCTCGCGATCTGCATGAAGGAGTGTGTGCCATGCTCAAGATGAATCAGGATCGCCTGGTGCAGATTTCGGTTCTGGGCTGGGTGACCCCAGCAATCTACCTCCCGTCGCCGCTTGGGGACGTCGGCAGCCAATACCTGGTGTCGAGCAAGGGGACGATCCACGCGGTCCCGATGTCGGGGGGTATCGTCTACAACGTCAAGGTTGGCGACCGCGCGCGGGGCTGGGCCGCCGATCACCTATCGCCGGGTGTCAGCATCAAGCACGATAATCCCGGCGCGAACATCGCTCTCAACGCCTTCGCTTGTATCGGCAACGTGGGAACCGTGATGACCGGCGCGGCGCGCGGCGCGAAGGGGACCGTCACGGGCAAGTATGGTCACGGCGGCAACGTCATTCTGCACTTCGAGGATGCGACCCTCGATGCCCTCGCCTACGGGGACAAGATCCAGATCAAGGCGACCGGTGTTGGTCTGGAATTCCCCGATTTTCCGGGCGTGCAGGCCCGCAGCCTCTCCCCCCAACTCGCCGAGAAGATGGGGTTCGAGTTCGGGTCGGGCGGCAAGCTATGCGTCCCCGTGCGTGGGATTGCACCGGCAAGCCTCGTTGGCTCCGGGCACGGTCACACTTCGGACCGTTGGGACCTGGATCTTCAAACGAGCGACGAGGATGCGCTGGCCGAGGCCGGTCTTGAGGATGTCCGCCTGGGCGACATCATCGCTATCCGCGATTATGATACGACCTACTCGAACTTCTACCGCCGGGGCGCGGTCACCGTCGGCGTCGTCTCGCAGGGGGACAGCGTGATCGGCGGCCACGGTGCCGGTGTAACACCAATTCTTTCCTCCTCGGACGGCTTCATCGAGCCGTATCCGGACGAAGGCGCGAATATCGCGCTTCTGCTCGGCCTGCGTGACAGCCTGTAATTGGAGCCAGCCATGACTGTGCGAATCGGAATCGTCGGCGCTGGGAAGATCGGGCACATTCACGCCCACGGCTACCAGCTGCTTCCGGACGCCAAGATCGCCGGCATCGCAGATATCGACGAACGGGCCGGACGAGCCTTTGCTGCCGAGGTCGGCGCCGCCTACTACCGCGATTACCGCGAAATGCTAGGGGCGGATGTGGATGCAATCAGCATCGGTGTCCCCGACCGCCTCCATTATCCTGTCGCCATGGCGGCCGCCGCGGCGGGAAAGCATATCCTTCTCGAGAAGCCGATGTGCGCGACGATCCGGGAGGCCAACGAGATCATCGCCGCCTGCCGCCGCCGGAGGCTCAAATTGATGTTGGGCTTCCGCCATCGCTTCCACGCTGAAGTGCAGATGGCGAAGCGGCTCATCGACGAGGGCCGATTGGGAACGCCTGTGGCGGTTCTAGACGCGCTCTCCGGTGGCGGACCTGCCGGGTCGGGCGCCTGGACACCCTGGTATTGGGACAAGAGCATGGCTATCGGCGGCGTCTTGACCTCGGCTGGCATCCATGGGGTCGATCGCATGCATTGGCTCGTGGGGAGCGAGGTCGAGGAGATCCAGGCCTACAAGGGCACGTTCGGACACGCCGGCAAGCTCGAAGACAATTTGGTCGCGAGCCTGCGCTTCGCGAGCGGCGCGATCGGCTCCATCTTCCAGAACTACAACTTCTTCACGCTACCCGGCAAGTACGACCTCGAGCTATACGGAACACGTGGCGCGATCCGGCTCCGCAGCGGGAAATCGCTCGAGTTCGCCAGCGAGGACCAACACTTCGTCACCACGGTTGATCGCGACGATCCTTTCGATAAGGAGGTGGCCGAGTTCGTCGCGTCGATCGTGGAGGATCGTAAGCCGGCGATCACGGGCGAGGACGGCAAGATCTCGCTCGCGATTGTTCTGGCGGCCTACCGCGCGGCGGAATCGGGCTCTCCGGTTCGCGTCGCAGATGTGTACGAGGAGCGAATACTATGAGCAGCGAACAGCTCGATGCGCTTCGAGGTGCTTCAGCCACGCTACTGACCGACGCACTGCGCCGGCTGGGGCACGATCCGCGCAAGTTTGCGATGAGCGGGATCCGCCCGATGGTGAAGACCCGTGGCACGACGATCGGCCCGGCCGTCACCACGAAGTATGAGGTTTCGCGCGAGCGCGGCGGCTCCGACGATATCCGCCGCTACGTCTTCAAGACCGTTGACGATGCCAATCCGGGCGACGTCTGGGTGACGGCGAGTGGGACGGACCAGGTCTTGAGCATGATGGGGGACATCATCATTCTGGCGTGCAAACAGAAAGGGCTGGCGGGCATCGTGATCGATGGTGGCTGCCGCGATACCGAGGAGATGAACGAGATCGGTCTGCCGGTCTACGCCAAAGGCACCTGCCTCTACGGGCCAGGTGGCGTTGTCCGGCCCGTGGCTGCGAATGTCCCGGTCGTCTGCGGTGGCGTCGAGGTCCGGCCGGGCGATATCGTTGCCGCCAGCGTCGACGGTGCCCTCGTCATCCCGGTTGAGGTGCTGCCCGACGTGGTGCGGTTGGTGCCGGAACTGGAGGCGAAAGAGGCGCACGCGCGCGAGATCATCCTCCGGGGGGCGCCTCTCGTCACGTCCTACCCACTCGGAGGGTAGCCGGCATGCTAGAGATCGCCGTGGATATCGGCGGTACGTTCACCGATGTGGTCTGCCTGTGGGACAACGAGACGCTCTTGGCCACCAAGGTTCCGTCTACACCGCGCAATCTTGCTGCCGGCATTCGCGAGGGAACCGCCAAGGTATTGCGCCTCGCCGGCGCCCACCCGCGGGACGTGGCGCGCTTCATCCATGGCACGACCATCGCCACCAACGCCATTCTCGAACAGCGGGGGGCTGTCACGGCCCTCCTGGCCACTGCCGGATTCGAGGACACGCTGGAGATCGGCCGCATCAAGCGTTCGCAGATGTACGACCTCTTCCTCGATCCGCAAACGCCAACGTTCCTGGCCCCGCGCCGCCGGCGGATCGGGATCGCGGAGCGGGTGGACGCCGAAGGCAACATCCTGATCGCCTTGGACGAGGAGGAAGTGCGGCAGGTCGTCCGGCGGCTCGTAGAAGGCTATGGGGTGGGGGCGATAGCGGTTTGCTACCTCTTCTCCTTTCGTAATCCAGCCCACGAACTGCGAACCCGTGAGATCATCAGAGAGGAGTACCCGGAGCTGAGCGTCGCGCTCTCCTCGCAAGTCGATCCGGTCTTCCAGGAATACGAGCGCACCGCCGTGACAGCTTTCGATGCCTACGTGCGCCCGAATGTTGTCACCTATCTCCAGAAGCTGGAGGAGGAGCTGTCGAGCCTCGGTATCAGGGCCTCACTTCAGATCATGCAATCGCGGGGCTCGATCACCTCGGCGCGCACCTCAATGGAGAAGCCCGTTACCCTCGCCCTCTCCGGTCCGGCTGCTGGTGTGATCGGTGGGCTCTTCGCGGGAGCGCAGTCCGGCTTCGAAAACCTGATCACCGTCGATATCGGCGGCACCAGCTGCGATGTTTCGCTGATCAAAGACGGGCGGCCGATTATCTCACGAGAGGGCCACATCTCGATTTACCCCTTGCGCGTGCCGATGGTGAACATCAATACCATAGGGGCCGGCGGGGGGAGCATCGTCTGGATGGACGAGGCGGGTGGCCTGCGAGTCGGCCCGCGCAGCGCAGGTGCGGACCCCGGACCAGCCTGCTACGGCCTCGGCGGTGAGAACGCCACAGTCACAGATGCCAGTCTGGTGCTGGGATACTTGAACCCGAGTTACTTCGCGGCCGGCGAGCTCACGCTCGAGCCGGACCTTGCGCAAGAAGCAGTTGGCGAGATCGCCGCTCGGCTCGGTCTGGATGTCGTCGCAGCGGCCCGTGGAATCCACCGGATCCTCAACGCCCAGATGGCCGATCAGATTCGTCTCGTCTCGGTTCGCCAGGGCTACGATCCGCGTCAGTTTGCTATGGTCGTTCTTGGCGGGGCCGGTCCGGTGCATGGCGGTGCGCTCATCCGCGAGTTGGGCATTCCCACGCTGATTGTCCCGCGCTCGCCCGGGGTGCTCTCGGCCTTCGGCCTCCTGGTCGCCAATATCGAACATGAACATACGCATACGTTCGGCCGGCGGGTTGATCGGGTGGAAATCGACGAGATGACCCAGGTCTTCGAGCAGCTCGAGGCGCTAGGGCGCGAGCGGATGCTCCAAGATCACGTCCCGCTCGACGAGGTCGAGGTCTTCCGCTTTGCCGATATGCGCTATGCCGGCCAGGCCTATGATCTGGAGGTGCCGGTGCCCACCTCGCTTCCACCGGAGACTCTCTCGGCGCTCGCGGCGGCATTCGACGAGAAGCATCGGCAGGTGTACGGGCACGTGGACCCCAATGGTAAGGTCGAGATCGTCAACCTGCGTGCGGTCCACGTCCGCGTTCTTGCTAAACCGGAGCTGCGGCAGACCGTTGCCGGGCACTTACTGGACGACGCAAGGAAGGGGATGCGGCCGGCCTACTTCGCGGAGTGCGGCGAGTATGTGCCAGTGCCACTCTTCGAGCGCGCGCGGCTGCCGGTCGGGGCGCGATTTGACGGGCCCGCCATCGTCGAGCAACCCGACACCACGGTCGTCGTCTACCCTGGACAAGCCTGCTCCGTGGACCTGACCGGCAACCTGATCATCACCGATCGCCGGGAGGACGCCGGTGAAATTTGACCCGATCACGCTTGAGGTGATTCGCAACCGATTCGACGTCATCGCCGAGGAGATGCAGACGGCGCTGGAACGGGCGGCCTATTCCACAGTACTCAAAGCGGGTGACGGCTCGTGCGCCATCTTTAGCTCGCAAGGCGAGACTGTCGCGCAGGCGACAGCCCTCCCCGGCTTACTCGGGATGCTCATCCCGGCCGTTGGGAGCATCCTCCGCGCCTTCCCCGCGACGGAGATGGGCGAGGGCGACATCTACATCATGAATGACCCGTATGATGGGGGGACGCACATCCCCGATATCACCCTGGTCACGCCGGTCGTCCACCAGGGGCGGGTCGTTGCCCTCTGCGCGAGCATCGCCCACATGCAGGATATGGGGGGCAAGGTCCCCGGGAGCATTGCGACCGATGCGACCGACATGTACCAGGAGGGCCTCTGTATCCCGCCGCTCAAGTTCTACGATGCCGGGGAGCCAAATCGAACGCTCCACCGCCTGATCGAGAGGAACGTCCGCATCCCGAAAGTCGTCTTCGGCGACCTGCGAGCGCAGATGGCCGCCAACGAGGTCGGCCGGCGGCGGCTGGTCGGGCTGTCCGACGAATACGGGCAAGAGGAGGTGCTGAGCTACGTCGGGGAACTCCTCGATCGGGCGGAGATCATGACCCGGCGGAAGATCGAGGAAATCCCGGATGGCATCTACACCTTCGCGGACTACGTCGACAACGATGGAATCGATCTGGACCGGCGCGTCAAGATCGCAGCAACCGTGACGGTGCGCGGCTCCGATATTTGCGTTGACTTCACCGGTACCGATCGCCAGGTGCGCGGTCCGATCAACTGTGTTCCGTCGCCCGCCATGGCCGCTGTCTATTTCGTCGTCCGTGCCATCACCGATCCGACGATCCCGAACAATGCGGGATGCTATCGTCCGGTGCAGGTCCACCTCCCGCAGGGGACCGTTGTCAACCCCATTCCGCCGGCCGCCGTGAGTGCACGTAGCGTCGTCATGGAGGCGGTGGTGGCCGTCTTGCTGGGCGCCCTGGTTCAGGCGGTTCCGGATCGCGTCCCTGCGGCGGCAGGCGCGAATGCCCTGGCGATGTTCATGGGCGGGGTTGACCCGCTGACCGGGGAGGCGTACGTCTGCTCGGAATTGGGGACCGGCGGCTTCGGCGCCCGTCCCAGCAAGGACGGGATCGACGTATTGCACGCCGATGTGATCAACGCTATGAACGTTCCCGTGGAGGCGATCGAGATGGATTTCCCCTTGCGGATTCATCGCCATAGCCTCTGGAAGGATTCGGGCGGGGCGGGGCGCTACCGCGGCGGCCTTGGCTATGAGAAGATTTTTGAGCTCCTGCGCGGTGAGATGAGTGTCACACACCGCGGCGAGCATCACTTTCGTGCTCCTTGGGGGTTGCTGGGGGGCAGGCCTGGCCGAAATAGCCTCTCGACCGTTCTCACAGCTGACGGCCGAGAGGAGGTGATCCCGGGCAAGCGCGTCTTCACCCTCCACGCGGGGGAACGCATTCACGTGCGGGCGGCTGGGGCCGGGGGATATGGGGACCCGCTCGAGCGCCCACCAGCTCGAGTCCTCAACGACGTTCTGGACGGAAAGGTATCGCGCGAGGCGGCGTGGGACGAGTACGGCATCGTGCTCGTCGGCGAGCCGCCCGCGCTGGACGAAGCGGCTACGTGGAAACTGCGCCAATCACTCCGCACGGCGGGGAGGGGCTAACGTATGGCATCTCCATTCCAGGACCCCTTTTTTCAGCTTGTTGCCGACGCCGTTCACGAGTTTCCGTTCGAGTTGGCGAAGGCGGCTTTAGTCGTCATCGATATGCAGTACCTCGACGCTCACCCCAGCGGGTGGATGGGGCGTCTGGCACGCGAGCAAGGCAAAGAGGAACTGCTTCGCTACCGCTTCGAGGCGATCGCGCGGACCGTGCCCAACATCCAACGTCTCCAGGCCACCTGTCGCAGTGCCGGAATCGAGGTCGTCCATGTGCGGGTCGCCTTCCTCACAAACGACGGCCGCGACGGCGTCCCGGCCCTCACATCGCGGGGGACCAAGACCCCCTACTACGGCCGCGAGGCCGAAATCCTGGAAGAACTGCGGCCGGAGGGAGACGAGATCGTCGTCAATAAAACCTCGTCCGGTGCCTTTAACTCCAGCAATCTCGATCAGATCCTGCGGAATCTCGGGATCGATCACCTCTTGATTACGGGGATCGTCACGAATGGCTGCGTTGAGCTTACGGCCAGGGACGCCGCCGACCGAGGGTACTGGGTGACGCTCGTTTCCGACGGCTGTTCTGCCTCCACCCCCGAGTTACATGCAAATGCCCTGGAGCGTATGACCGACGGCGGTATCATCGCAGCCAAGACGACCGAGGAAGTCCTCACAATGATCAGCAGGGCCGCGGGAGGTCGGTAATCCTGTGAGCTCGCTGTCTGGAAAGGAGGGACGGCGGAAAAGGGCGACACCGGCATTCAACTGTGTTGATCATGCTTATCACATCAGTAAGGAGGAGGAGATGTTCCACCGCACAGGGAAGTTGATCCACGCTTCGATCCTTGTCGTACTCCTGTTTGCGATGGTCCTCTCGGGCTGTGGCCAGGCAACGCCTGCGCCGGCCGCACCAACGACGGCGCCCACGGCTGCTGCCGCCGCGCCGACCAGCGCGCCCGAGGCTGCTACGGCGCCACCCGCCGCACCGACGACTGCTGCGGCGCCACCCACCGCGCCCGCCTCTGCGACCGAGGCTCCCTCGGCCAGCGGCCAGGGCCAGCCGGGCGGTTCCATCGTGTACGGGCATACACCCGAGCCTGACACGCTTGACCCCGCCGCCACGTTCTCGTCGTGGGTCCAGATCGAGCTGAAAGCGCTCTACGACACGCTTGTCTGGTGGGGGCCTGATGGGAAATATTACCCTGGCCTGGCCGAGTCATGGGAAATCTCGCCGGATGCGAAGACCTACACCTTCCATCTCCGCAAAGGCGTCACCTTCCACGACGGAACGCCGTTCAACGCCGAGGCGGTGAAGTTCACCTTCGACCGTATCGGGGTCGCCAAGACGACAGTCGGCAAGGGCGCTGCAGGCTTGATGGGCAGCTACGATACAACTGAGGTCGTCGACGATTACACCGTCGCAGTGCATTTCAAGGAGCCCTTTGCCCCCTTCCTGAACTCTGCCAGCGATGGGTTCCTCTCCATTGTCTCGCCGACCGCCGTACAGAAGTACGGCGATGCGGACTACGGCCGCCATCCAGTCGGCACGGGCCCATTCACGTTCAAAGAGTGGGCTGCCCAGGATCACGTTACCGTCGTGCGGAACCCCGATTATAACTGGGCGCCCCCCTTCTTCAGCCACCAGGGGCCGGCCTACCTGGAACAGATCACCTTCCGCTACATCCCGGACGACAGTACGCGCATCGCGAGTCTGGAGAAAGGCGAGACCCAGATCATCAGCCGCGTGCCCGAGATCGAGGTTGATCGGCTCGCAGCGAGCCAGGACTTCCAGGTGATCAGCGGGACAACTCCGATGATGCCGCAGTCGCTCCTCCTCAACGTGACACACCTCCCGCTCGATGACCTGAAGGTCCGCCAGGCGATGAACTACGCCGTCGATCAGAAGCTACTGGTCGATACGATCTTTCAGGGGCACGCCCTCCCAGCCCACGGGCCACTCGGCCCGGCGAATCCCTTCTACTGGCCGGGCGTGGAGCAGATGTACTCGTATGATCCGGACAAGGCCACGGCGCTCCTTGCCGAGGCCGGTTGGAAGTCTGGGGCCGACGGTATCCTGGTGGGTGAGGACGGGAAGAAATTCCAGGTGACGCTTACCCAGCCAGGCGGGCCCGCCCTGATCGGCAAGGGCTGGGAGTTCGTCCAGGCTCAATTCCGCGATATCGGTATTGATATGAAGATCGAGCAACTCGACTCCTCCGCAATGTTCGAGAAAGCCGTGAAGGGGGATAGCGACATCGCCCAGCTCCAGTGGGGCTTCAGCGATCCGACCGGCATGAATATCATGTGGAACTCGGAGAACGAGGGGACGGGCTTCAACTGGTCACACATTCACGATCCGAAGGTGGATGAGCTCCTGAACAAGGGTGATTCCGCGACCGATCCGCAAGAGCGGACCGCCATCTACCAGGAGTTGCAGCAGTACATCATGGAACAGGCATATGAGGTCCCGCTCTATGTGTTCATCGCCTACCACGCCGCGTCGAAGGACCTCAAGGGTCTCGTCGTTGCGCCGACGGCACGCCACATTTGGCTGTACGACGCATACGTCGAGAAATAATCGGTTCAGGGACAGCCGGGGTCGGGGGTGCAATCCACCCTCGACCCTCCTTGAGAGACAACGCATGTGGTCCGCGGAATACCGTGGCGTGAAGGAAATGTTTTCATGTCGGCGTTTCTTAAGCGACAGATCTTGCTGACGATTCCAGTGCTCTTCGGCGTTTCCCTCCTGGTCTTCTCCATCATGAGCCTCACGCCCGGAAATGCGGCGGAGGCCATGGTGCTCCAGGGCGGTGCCCAGGTTTCCGGGGCCGACCTGGAACGTTTCCGCCATGAGATGGGTCTGGATGACCCCTTGCCCGTCCAATATTGGCGGTTTCTGAGCCACGCGCTCCGGGGAGACCTGGGGCGCTCGCTCCGAACGACCCGGCCCGTGACCGACATTCTCCTCGAGCAATTGCCTGCAACGGCTCAACTGGCGGTGGCAGGCCTGGGTCTGGCCATCGTTTTGGGTCTTGTTCTCGGCATTCTCTCGGCCCTCCGCTGCAACACCTGGGTCGATACGGTGAGCATGGTGCTTGCACTGGCCGGCTGGTCGATGCCCAGTTTCTGGCTCGGGCTGCTTCTGATTCTCCTCTTTGCGTTGAAGCTCGGATGGTTCCCTATCACGGGTCAGGGTGGTCTCGCGCGGTTGGTCTTGCCCGCCGTGACGCTGGCGCTCGGCTCTGCCGGCCTGATTGCTCGCCTGGTACGCGCTGGCATGCTGGACGTGATGCAGATGGAATATGTGACAACGGCACGCGCGAAGGGCTTGCACGAGCGGCAGATCATCCTCAAGCATGTTCTCCGCAACGCTTTGATCCCGGTCGTCACGATGGTCGGGTTGCAGTTCGGCCGCCTCCTGAGCGGTACGGTGATTATCGAGACGGTCTTCGCGCGCCAGGGTATTGGCCGCATCACGGTGGACGCTATCCAGGGGCGCGATATGCCGGTGGTGCAGGGCGCCGTCCTGCTGTTCACCGTCATCTACGTGCTGACGAATGTGGCCGTCGATATTTCCTATGCCTTTGTTGATCCGCGCATCCACCATGCATAGCGGCGTGTGGTCAACTCCCGGCACGTTCCCCACCAGACAGCGGACCAGGTACGTCGCAACGATATTCTGCATGCCTCACGGGGTGCTGGCGGACCGTCAGGAAAACAGTAATAGACGGTCCGCGTGGGACCTCCTCGCGGATGCCCCTGTCTACTCATTAGAGGCTTGATGGAACGCTCGAACAGGGAAGGGCACGTATGACAGTAGTTTCGCCACATATATCGACGGTAGCCGGCGTGGAACCGCGGTTCAAGACGAAAAACCCCGTGGTCGAAGTACTCCGATTGTTGGCCCGCAATCCGGGTGCGATTCTTGGCGTCGTCGTCGTCGCGCTTCTCATCGTCGCAGCGATCTTTGCATCCCAGATCGCGCCATACGATCCTATCAAGATCAATCCGCGCGATGCCCTCCAGGGGCCCAGTCTGAAACATCTGGCCGGGACCGATCCATTCGGGCGAGATATCTTCAGCCGGATCATCTACGGCGCAAGAATCTCCCTGCAGGTTGGGATCATCTCCGTCGGCATCGCGGGTTTTTTCGGCGTGTTGCTGGGCCTCGTGGCCGGCTACTACGGCCGGTGGCTCGATGGTCTCATCATCATGCTCGTCAACATCATGCTGGCCTTTCCGGGAATCCTGCTGGCGCTGGCCATCGTGGCCTGGCTGGGTCCGAACCTGGCGAATGTCATGATCGCGGTTGGGATCTCTTCGATCCCAGCCTACATCCGGCTCGTGCGCGGCTCTGTCATGTCCGTGAAGCAGAGCGTCTATATCGAGGCAGCGCGCATCAGCGGGTGTCGCGATATGCGGATCATTCTGTACCACATCCTTCCGAACGTCATAGGGCCGGTCATCGTTCTCGCCACGCTTGGTGTCGCCTCCGCGATCCTTGTCGGCGCGTCGGTCAGTTACCTCGGTCTCGGGGCACAGCCGCCAACGCCGGAATGGGGAATCATGGTCAACGACGGGAAAGAATACCTGCGACGTGCGTGGTGGATGACCACCTTCCCCGGCCTGGCGATCATGATCGTCGTCCTGGCGATGAATCTCTTGGGAGATGGCTTGCGGGATGCCCTCGACCCACGACTCAAGATATAGGAAACCGAGAAGCTATGTTCAACGTGGTATTGGCGGACCCGCCGGAGCCATACTATCTGGAGTGGATGCAGGCTGCTCTCCCCGACGGAATGGAACTGGCAGTGCCCCCGCCAGGGGATGAGATGGCTCTCTATGCCCTGGTTCGCGAGGCAGATTTTCTCCTCACTCGCAAACGATTCATTGGGCGCGAGCTGATCCGGGCTGGCAAGCACCTGCGGCTGATCCAACAGTTCGGATTGACGCGGGACCTCGTGGACCTGGCGGCGGCGCGGGAGGTTGGCATTCCCGTGGCCGGGATGCCGCTCGCTGGCGCAATGGCCGTGGCCGAACTGGTGATGACCCTTCTCCTCGCCCTGAGCAAGAACCTGCGGCGCGCTCACGAAGCCACGGCGGACGGTGAGTACCGCAAGCTTGGCCTGGAGCCAAAGACGACCAGCCAGAGCTCCATCGCGTTCCAGTGGATGCGCCTGCCGGCCGTCGAGGTGTACGGCAAGACATTGGGTATCGTCGGCCTGGGGGAGATTGGACTCGAAACGGCCAGGCGCGCCCGCGCGTTTCGCATGCGGATTGTTTACCACAAGCGGAAACGTCTGCCGGAGGAACGAGAGCGTGCCTGGGGTGCCAGCTACCGGCTGTTGGATGATTTGTTGCGCGAATCCGATTTCGTCAGTCTGAGTGTCCCCCACACGCAGGAGACGGACCGACTCATCGGCAAGCGAGAGTTGGACCTGATGAAGCCTTCTGCTTTCTTGATCAACACCTGTCGCGGGGGCGTCGTGGACGAGGACGCGCTCTACCAGGTCCTGGCGGCCGGGCGGATCGCGGGCGCCGGGCTTGACGTCTTCCGCAAAGAACCTTTGCCGGCTGAGAGCCCGCTCGCGCATCTGGAGAACGTTATTCTGACCCCGCATATCGGCGGTGGGTCGGGCGAGCCCAATCTGATTCAAGAGGTCCACGACGTTCTGGAGAATGTCGCCCGTGTTGCCAACGGAGAACACCCCTGGTATGTCGAAACGATCCCTCTGCGATGACGGTGGTGCAGGAGACGAGGACCGAATACGGTTGTGGTTGACAGAGAGGGAAAGGGAGTGATGTTCTGTGGCGATCCCCATCAAAATGCCCCAGCTTGGGGAGAGCGTTGTCGAAGGAACCATAAGTCGCTGGCTCAAATCGCCGGGCGAAGACGTGACTGAGTACGAGCCCCTGCTCGAAGTCGCGAGCGACAAGGTTGATACCGAAATCACGGCTCCTACGGCAGGGAAGTTAGACCGAATTCTCGTGCGTGCCGGTGAGACGGTGAAGGTGGGCACGATTCTGGCGTACCTGGCGGAACAGCAAGCGGAGTCTGATGGGAAGCACACGCTGTCATACGAGCCCGAAACGGAGGCAGCGGGAGCCGGCCCGCCGGCCCAGGCGGTGGCCGCGCAACCGGAAACCAGGCCGAGGCGCAGCGAGGTCAGCCCGGCGGTGTCGCGAATCGCGCGCGAGCAGGGAATCTCCCTGAGGGAACTACTCGCGATCAATGGCTCGGGAGAGGGTGGGCGTGTGACAAAGCGCGATCTTGAGCGCTACCTCAAGACGCGCCGGGCGGTCATTCCATCGCCAGGCCCGGCAGAATCAGTGGGCTTTCCGGCGGAAAGCCCACCTGCGCCAGCGCCGTCCGCTCCGTCCCCCGCCCCGGCGCTCTCTACCTTGTCGAAGCCGGCAACGGAGCCAGTCACGACCGGGTGGAGCACGCCCGACGAAGTGACGCTCGGGCAGACGCTCCCGATGACCCCGATGCGCGCGGCGATTGCCGAGCACATGGTTCGCAGCAAGCAGACCTCACCGCACGTCACTTCGATCGCTGAGGTCGACATGAGCCGTGTCATCGCCTATCGCCAGGCCAACCGCGAGGTGTTCGCGCGGCAGGGTGTCAACCTGACCTACACCGCCTTCTTCGTGCAGGCCGCCGTGGAGGCGTTGAGGCGCTACCCGCTGGCGAATGCTTCGCTCGTCGATAACAAGATCGTCATCCACCCGCGGGTCAACGTCGGCGTCGCCGTCGCTCTGGAGAATGGTCTGATCGTTCCGGTCGTGAAGCGTGCGGAGAATCTGAGCCTCAAGGGGCTTGCAGCGGCAATTAACGACCTCGCGACGCGAGCGCGCCAGAAGAAGCTATCGCACGATGATGTGCGCGACGGAACGTTTACGGTAACGAACCCCGGCATGCAGGGGGTCCTTTTCGGAACGGCGATCATCAACCAGCCGCAGGCTGCCATTCTGGGCGTGGGCGCCATCGCGGAGCGCGTGATCGCGCTGAATGGCGCCATCGCGATTCGCCCCATGGTCTACCTGAGCCTGACGTACGATCACCGCATCATGGATGGCGCAGGAGCCAATTTCGTGATAGTCGCCATCCGGGATTTCTTGCAGAACTACCCTCTCGTGTAGCACTCGGTTACAGCTAAATCGATAGATTGGGTGCGCGCCCGCAGCGCGCACCCAATCTATCCCAACACACGTGACAGAGCAGCAGGTACTGGCTGGAACAAGGGGAGACGTCATGCCGGAGATTACCGCGGACCTCGCACGGACGTTCTACTCCAAGATGATGCTGACGCGCAAGCTGAGCGAGCGCCTGCGCCTCCTACGCCACCAGGGTGTCATCAACATCGTCGCGCTCCCCGATGGTCACGAAGGAGCGCAGGTGGGATCGGCGAGCGCGCTGCGAGCCGGGGTCGACTTCTTCTACACCTATTACCGCGACATGGGCGTAGCGATCGCTCTAGGCATGCGCCCTCATGACTTTATGGCCCAGGCCTTCGCGCGCGTGACTGATCCGAACTCGCGCGGTCGCCTCTTGCCTGGCGACCTCAACTACCCACCGCTTAAGCTCATGGCCGGTGGTGGGCCTATCGCGACTCAGCTCCCGCAAGCGGCCGGGACGGCGCTCGCCTCGACGATCAAGGGCGAGGATGCTGTCACGATCGTCTACTTCGGCGAGGGTGCGAGTAGCGAGGGCGAATTCCACGAAGCCTGCAACCTCGCTGGCCTCCACCACTTGCCTGTGATCTTCTTTTGCGAGAATAACCACTATGCGCTCTCGGTCCCCCTCGGAAACGAGGTCGCCGGCGGAACGGTCTCGTGCCGGGCCGCGGGGTACGGCTTTCGCGGTATCACCGTGGATGGGAATGACGTTATGGCCGTCTACGAGGCAACCTATGAAGCCCGGGAGCGCGCGCGCCGAGGGGAGGGGCCGACGCTCATCGAAGCTCTCTGCTACCGCCTGGCGGCACATTCAACCGACGACGACGATTCACGGTATCGAAACCGGGACGAGGTTGAAGCACGTCGCGCCGACGATCCCCTCCTACGTCTGAAACGGGTCATCGTCCAGCGAGAATGGCTCTCCGACACGGAGATGGCGCGCCTCGACGCGGAAGCGGCGGCCGAGATTCGTGATGCTCAGAGGTACGCGGAGGAGAGTCCTCACCCGGACCCCTCCGAGTTGTGGGAACACCTCTACGGGACGTGAAAGAGAGAGGGGACCGCCAGATGCCGAAAATCAATGTGATCACGGCGATCCGGGATGCGCTCGACGAAGAGATGGCCGCCGACGAGCGGGTTATCGTCATGGGAGAGGATGTCGGAAAAATCGGCGGCGTTTTTCGGGCCACCGAGGGTCTGTGGCAGAAATACGGGGGCAAACGTGTGATCGACATGCCGATCGCCGAGGGGGCGATTGTCGGGGCGGCGATCGGCGCGGCGCTGAATGGCATGCGACCGGTGGCTGAGATCCAGTTCGTGGACTACATGCACCCCGCGTTTGATCAGATCGTGAACGAAGCGGCCAAGATTCGGTACCGGTCGGCTGGGGGCTTTCACTGTCCGATCGTGGTGCGCGCGCCGTCGGGTGGTGGCATCCACGGCGCGCTCTACCACTCTCAGTCGCTGGAAGCCTTCTTTTGCCACTCGCCGGGGTTGAAGGTCGTGGCCCCCGCGACTCCCTACGATGCGAAAGGGTTGCTCAAGGCGGCGATCCGCGATCCCGACCCGGTCGTCTACCTCGAATCCAAGGCAACGTACCGGACTGTAACCGGAGAGGTGCCGGTGGAGGATTACATCGTTCCTATCGGCGTCGCCGACGTGAAACGGCGCGGTGAGCACTTGACCTTCCTGACGTACGGGGCGATGGTGCACGAAGCGCTCAAAGCGGCTGATCGCCTCGCCGGAGAAGATATCGATGTCGAAGTCGTCGATCTGCGGACCCTGGCGCCCCTCGATTGCGAGGCGATTCTGGCCTCGGTTCGCAGGACCGGCAAGGTCCTGATCATCCATGAGGCGAACAAGACCTGCGGGCTGGGCGCCGAGCTGGCTGCACTGATCAACGAGGAAGCGTTTGAGTACCTGGATGCTCCGATCCGTCGCCTGACCGGTCCCGATGTGCCGGCCATCCCTTTCGCCTCGTCGCTCGAAGCTGCCTTCATGCCGAGTGCCGAGAAGATCGTGCAGGTCGCACGGCGACTGGCCGCCTATTGAGCGGGTGCGCTGCAAGCGAGCCGTTCGGCGTATGACCAGGTTCGAGGGAACTGTCCCGTGTGGCGCGCGTACGTGCGCCACACGGGACAGTTCAATGGGCCTTAGACGAACCGTATCTGTAGAGAGGATCAGATGCGAGAGAGTGACATCGTCATTATCGGTGGAGGGATTGTCGGTCTCGCGACGGCCTACGCTCTTCTCGAGCGTTTCCCGGAAAAATCGATCACTATTCTTGAGAAAGAACAGGATGTGGCGCATCACCAATCGGGCCACAATTCTGGAGTCTTGCACACGGGCATCTACTACAAACCCGGCTCACTGAAGGCGATCAACTGCCGGGCCGGGAAGAAGGCCATGGAGGCGTTCTGCGAGCGCGAGGGCATCCCCTACCGTATCTGCGGCAAAGTGATTGTGGCGGTCGATGAGGCCGAGCTCCCGCGGTTGCAGGCGCTCTATGAACGAGGTCGCGCAAATGGTGTTGCGTGCGAGATGATTCGGGTGGATCAGCTCCGGACGCTCGAGCCGCATGTCGTCGGCATCAAGGCGATCCATGTCAGGGAGGCAGGAATCACCGATTACCGCCGAGTCTGCCGCTGTATGGCTGAGATCATTGTGAAGCATGGGGATCAAATCCATACCGGCACTCGGGTGACCGGTCTGCATGAAGGGCCGAAGGGCGTCGTCGTTGAGACCACATCGGGGGACTTTGCCGCCGACTATGTCATCAACTGTGCGGGCCTCCAGTCCGACCGGATCGCTGCGCGCGGCCCGACGAAGCCCTCCGCCAAGATCCTTCCCTTTCGAGGCGAGTACTATAAGCTCAAGCCCGAGGCAGCGTATCTGTGTAACACGCTGATCTACCCTATTCCAGACCCTGCCTTTCCCTTCCTAGGCGTGCATTTCACTCGCGTGATCTCGGGTGAGGTCGAATGCGGTCCCAATGCAGTCCTCGCACTGGCCCGAGAGGGATATCGTAAGACCGATCTTCACGTCGGCGATCTTGCCGAGACGCTTGCATATCCCGGCTTTCGCAAGCTGGCGGGCAAGCACTGGCGAATGGGGCTTGGCGAGATGTGGCGGTCGATCAGCAAGGGCGCCTTTGTCAAAGCGCTCCAGCGGCTCATGCCTGAGATCACCGAAGATCATCTCGAACCGGGTCCGGCGGGTGTTCGCGCCCAGGCGGTAGCCCCAGATGGTTCGATGCTCGACGATTTCTCATTCAAGGAGAGCCCGCGAATCGTCAATGTCATCAACGCGCCGTCTCCCGCCGCGACGGCTTCGATCAGCATTGGTCGGTCCATTGTGCAGCGGGTCGCAGAGAGATTGGTGTGATGTCTTGTGACACGGGGGCACGGGTGGCGCTGGAGCCGCTCGTGCAGATTCACCAGCCTGCCGTTATCTCGCCCATTTGTTGAGGGCTCGCACGGGTTGAGGGTTGGTTGAGTCGCGACGGGTATGATAGGGTCTCGCTAAAATAATAGTTACACGTTTGCTAGTCTATTATTGATATATCAGTAGATCGTAATCTGGTAATGAAAGAGTACGCGACTTTTCGAGGGAGTGTTGCCGTGAACGAGATCCACACGGTTGACCTGCGCCGGCAACATGGACTCATTGCGAAGGACGTCGAGGACGCGATACGCCGGGTCTTGGAGCGTGGGATTTTTGAGCTTGGTCCTGAGAAACGCGCCTTCGAAGAGGAATTCGCCGCGTTTTCGGGTGTCCGATACGCAGTCGGTGTCGGGAGTGGCACTGATGCCATCGAGATCGCGTTACGTGCCTTTGGAATCGGCCCCGGTGACGAAGTTATCACAGCGCCCAACTCGTGCCTCTCGACGACCGCTGCCATCAGCCATACCGGAGCCACGTTCGTCTTCGTGGACATAGACGAGCGGACCTACGCCCTTGACGCCAGCCAGGTCGAATCCCGAATCACGCCGTCCACCAAAGCCGTCCTCGCGATTCACATGTATGGGCATCCTGCCGACATGGATTCCATCAACGAGCTCGCTCGGCTCCACGATCTGCTCGTCATCGAAGATGCAGCCCTGGCTACCGGAGCACGATACAAAGGTCGACCGGTGGGAGCGCTCGGCGATGCGGCGTGCGCGAGCTTTGCACCGCCGAAGATTCTCGGTGCATACGGTGACGCCGGGATGATCCTGACGAATGACGAACAGTTCGCGGCGCGGGCCAGGCTGTGGAGCAACTACGGTCAAGGAAGCGACTACGATCCGTATAGTCTTTCACCGAGGGATGGGATCGACTATTTTGTCGAAGGGCGGCATAGCCATATGGATGAGCTCCAGGCTGCGATTCTCCGCGCCAAGCTGCCTTTCGTCGACGGCTGGGTCGCGCGCCGCCGGGAGATTGCGGCCCTCTACAACAGGCTCCTGGCCGGGTACGACGTCGTCTTGCCCTACGAAGCGCCCACAGTCCAGCACGCTTACCGGAACTACACCATCCGGGTTCGCGATCGCGATACGCTCCGCAGAACGCTGGCCACGCGAGGGGTGGCATCGGGAATTCTCTACAGCCCACCGGTCCATCTGCAGGCTGTCTACGGGCGCTATGGTTTCAAAAAAGGGGACTTCCCGATGACCGAGCGAGTCGCTGAAGGGTTGCTTTGCCTGCCTGTCCATCCGATGCTCACGGATGAGGAAGTCGAGCGGGTTGCCGGTATCGTTCGAGTCCATTGCGAGACTGTCTCTTCGGTCAAGAAACATCAGGAGGAAAACTTGCTGTGAGCACAGAACAACAGCTGGCGGGAAGGGTCCAGACACTGCTGGGACAGATGAGCAACCCCTTAGCGCCTGCTATGCGTGAGGTCAAGGACATGATTCCCCTCAGTCAGGGTGATCCGGATCTCGACACGCCACGGCACATCGTGCACGCGGCCCAAGAGGCTCTCGAGCAGGGCTACACCCACTATACGCCAATCAAGGGGCTGGGGGAGCTCCGAGTGGCAATCGCGCGCAAGTTCGAGGCCGACAACGGCCTCACGGTTGATCCCGCGCGCGAGGTGATCGTGACGTCGGGTGCTCAAGAGGCGGTCTTCGCGGCCGTGCAGACGCTGCTCGATAAAGGGGACCAGTTGCTGGTCCCCGATCCCTTTTACACGGCCTATCGGATGGCCGCGTGCATGGCGGAGGCTGAGCTTGTGCCGATTCGAACCTACGAGGGTGACAGTTACCTCCTCCAGCCGGAGGCGCTGGAGGAGCAGATTACCCCTCGCTCGAAAGTGCTCCTCATCATCAATCCCACCATGCCGGCGAGTGGAATCTACTCGTGGCAAGACCTGGAGCGGTTGGCGGACGTCGTCCTCAAGCACAATCTGACCGTCATCTCCGATGAGCTCTATGAGAAGATTCTCTTCAATGATGTCACCCACACCAGCATTGCCGGCCTGCCGGAAATGCGGGACCGAACTATCACTCTGAATGGTGTCTCCAAGACCTACTGTATGACCGGCTGGCGGGTAGGCTACGCCGCCGGCCCGGCCCGCTGGATCAATGGGATGGAAGCTGTCAAGCAGGCATTGACCATCTGCACGCCGGCCGTCTCGCAAAAGGCCGCCCTGGCGGCGTTGGAAGGCCCACAGGAGTTCGTTGCCGAATCACTCGCCATCTATGACCAGAGGCGCCGCACCATCATCGACAGGCTGGAGAGACTGGGTATTACCTACGGGACCTGGAACGCCGGGTACAGTGTTCTGGCCAACATCAGACCATCAGGGCTGAGCGCCGTCGACTTCGCAGAAAAGTTGCTGCGCGAGACGCACGTGTACGCCGGACCGGGCGAAAACTTTGGGAAGGGTGGCGAAGGCACGCTGCGAGTCTCGTTTCTTGTGCCGCAACCGAAGCTGAACCAGGCGCTGGATGGGCTGGAGCGAGTGTGGAAGTCGGTGGCGTAGATAGGCGTGAGGTTTTGCGAACGGCTTGTTCGGGCGGGGATCGAGACGGCGCTTCTCGCTGTGCCCATGCGCTATACCCACAGTCCCTTCGAGATGATTCACGAGGACGATCTCGCGGCAGCTGTAGATCTGCTTCACGCGTTGGTGGTCGCTCATCGATCGTAGGTTGTTGACGGCTGAGGTTGGCTGGTTCAGAAGCAGAAGCGCCGTGGACGACAAAGGAGCAACTTGAATGAAACTGGAAGGACGGGTGGCCCTGATCACGGGCGGTGGTTCGGGGATGGGGCGAGCGACCGCCCTGCTCTTCGCTACAGAGGGGGCTCGCGTGGTCATCGCGAACCGGACGGAGGCGACCGGCGCCAAAACAGCTGAGGAGATTCGCGACCTGGGCGGGGATGCTCTCTTTGTTCCGACCGATGTAACCCAGGAAGCAGACGTGCGGCGTGTCGTTGCTGCGACACTGGAACGCTACAGTCGGATTGACATACTCTTCAACAACGCCGGGGAACCGTTCGACCTGCCCCTGTTGGGCCTCGAGGTGAAGGAGTGGGACCGCTGCTTTGCCGTGAATCTGCGGTCTGTCTTCCTGGCCTGCAAATCCACGATCCCCCACATGCGGAGGGCGGGGAGCGGTGTGATCCTCAACAATGCCTCGCAGATTGCGCTGGCCGGCGCGGCGGGGGCACCGGCCTATGCGGCGGCCAAAGCGGGTGTGGTCTCACTCACCAAATCGCTGGCGCTCGCTCACGCCAAGGATGGGATCCGCGTGAACTGTATCTGTCCGGGTACGACCTGGACGCCGCTCGCTGAGAAGGGATACGGCAGTCTGCCAGACCCACAGGCTGCCATCGAAGGCTCGAAGAAGCGCATCCCCTTGGGACGGCTCGGGAGGGCCGATGATATTGCCCAGGCGGCGCTCTATCTCGTATCCGACGCTGCTTCGTTCGTCACAGGGGCAGTGCTCCTGGTCGATGGTGGGCGCATGGCAGGCGCGGCAACCTGATTGTGGGCGACTGGAGCCGGCTGCAGGCTGTGGTTCAACAGGGGGTGACGCTGTGGCTCTGCGTTTGTAAGCTACAGCGTCATCCCACAACTACCACTGGCCAGCGAATCTGAGACTGAGGGGAATGCCCAAAGCATGCAACGGACAATTCTGGTTGTAGACCCCGACGGATCGCTGCAACGAGTTCTCGAAGGTACGAGTATCCCTACGGGTTGGCGCCTGACAGTGCTGCGCTCAACCGATTCGGGGGAGCTTCGCCCGGCGCTGGCCGAGAGTGAGGTCTTGGTCGTCAAAACGGCACCCGTCAGCCGGGCCGATCTGGAGGCCGCGCCCCGGCTTCGCCTGATCCAAAAATTCGGTCGTCGAACCGAGAACATTGACCTCGACGCCGCGCGCGAACGCCGCGTTCGCGTGGAGACAATGCCTCTGGAACACGGTGTTTGGGTTGCCGAGCAAGCGATCATGCTGTTGCTCGCCCTCACCAAGAAGCTGCTACCCGGCCACCTTGGCGTCATCGCCGGCGAGAATCCGGGGCGCATCGAACCGTTCCGCACCTCCCAGACCCATTCGACCTACAACTGGACTGGCCTGGGCGGGCGCGGCACCCTTTTCCGGCGGACACTCGGGATCGTTGGTCTGGGTGAGATCGGGACGGAGGTTGCCCGCCGCGCGAAGGCGTTCGACATGGAGATTCTATACTACAACCCGCCGGCCTTGCGCTTGAGAGCTGAGGCGGAGCAAGAACTGGCCGTCACCTACCAACCGCTCGAACAGTTGCTCTTACGTTCGGACTATGTGACTCTGCACATTCCCCACACCGGCGAGACCGAGGCGCTCTTTGGCGAGCACCAGTTCGCGCTGATGAAACCGAGCGCGTACTTCATCAACTGCAGTCGCGGCGGGGTAGTAGACGAGCGGGCGCTGTGCCGCGCCCT
Source organism: Ardenticatenaceae bacterium (assembly GCA_027493995.1). Lineage (GTDB taxonomy): Bacteria > Chloroflexota > Anaerolineae > Ardenticatenales > Ardenticatenaceae > DOUV01. The sequence continues at coordinate 6,476,914 of JAOSJS010000001.1, forward strand.
CGCGACCCGCCAGATTGCCGGTGCCGGGTTGGATGTTTTTGAGTTCGAGCCATTGCCGCGCGACAGCGAGCTCCTCCGGCTCGAGAACGTTGTCCTGACGCCTCACAACGCCGGTGGCCCGCTCGAAACGATTGCTGGAGAGGGACGCCAGCTGATCGAACGAATCGCACACTCGCTCGCCACCTGCAACAGGTGACCCCGGAGCGTTCCAAGTTTCTGCTCACGACACACGAAAGGAGCAACAGCAGATGAAAGTCTACATCGCAACTGACATGGAAGGCACGGTCGGTGTCGTCAACCGCCAGCACACCCACTCAGGAAAGCCGGAGCACCCGGCGGCACGGCGATGGCTCACCAACGAGGTCAACGCTGCGATCGCGGGAGCCAAGAAAGCTGGCGCCGACGAATTCGTCGTGCTTGATTCGCACGGCAACTGCCTGAACATTCTCGCCGACCAACTCGATGAAGATGCGCTCCTGATTGCGGGCTATCCCGGTATGACGACGATCGGCGCGATCACCGGGGTGGACGATACCTTCGATGCGGCAGGTTTCATCGGCTTCCACGCGCGTGAGGGAACCGAGATCGCTGTGCTCGACCACACGGCCTACTCTGAGACCGTTGCCAGGGTCGTCATCAATGACCATGAGGTTGGCGAATACGGTGTCGTCGGCGCCTACATTGGCATGTATGGGGTTCCGGTCGTCTTTGCGGCCGGCGATCAGGCGTTCGAAGCGCAGATCAAGGATCTGATACCAAATATCGCGTACGCCCGGACGAAGACTGCGGTCAGCCGTTATAGCGCTATCAACGTGCACCCAAACCGCGCCGCGGCGATGGTCCGCGACGCAGCAGAGGACGGTGTGTCGCGCCGAGATGAGATCGATCCGATCACCTTCAAGGCGCCAATCACGATGAAGGTCACCTTCCACCAGCCGGTAATGTCGCAGCTCGCGGAGTGGGTACCCGGCGTGAAGCGGGTCGATTCGCGAACGCTCTCGTTCACCGCGGACGACTACAAGGTGGTCCACGGGGCTTTCTCATCCATGTGCGCACTCTCCGGCGAGGTGCGCCGCATTCTGGCCTGATTCGCCGATTCAGTGATCTGCGAACGAGGAGAAACAACCATGCAAGAGTACACCAGGTCCGTCGAGGAAATCGAGCCCGAGGAGCGCCCCTATCTTTTTGGACGCCGCATCTTCCAGGGGGATACGCTTGAAATGGCCCAGGTAAGCCTGAAGCCCGGCGCCAAGATGATTACACACTCACACCCGGACGGTGAACAGTGCTACTACGTGCTGGCGGGGCGAGGCCGGCTCGTTATCGAAGGGACCCCCTACGATCTCTACCCCGGGATAGCCGCTTTCGTTCCGCTTGGATCCCAGCACTATACGGAGAATACCGGCGACGGTCTCTTGACCTACGTCGAGGCGCGCAGCAAAGCAGTGGAGAATTCGGGCAACTGATCCTCACAAGTCCGATGTGCCAACAAGGAGTTGAGCGTCATGCATGACGATTATTTCGTAACCGTTGATCACAAGGGCCTCCTGGATTTTCTCACCGAGGTCTATCAGCGCGTTGGCCTCTCTGCCGGCAATGCGGCACTCGTGGCGGATTCGTTGGTGACCCCGAGTCTTCAGGGAAACTCTTCGCACGGGGTTCTCCTTGCCTACGGCTATTTCAGGCGGCTGCAGGCCGGGAACCCCGATCCGAAGGCCGTGCCGGAGGTGATCTCGGATAGTGGCGCGACTGCCGTCATCGATGGGAAGAACGCGATGGGGCAGATGGTCAGTGCCCTCGCCATGGGGCTTGCCACAGACAAGGCCCGGGACTATGGCGTGGGGATCGTCGGAGCGCGTGCGACCAATCACTTCGGAGCAACAGGATATTGGTCGAGTATGGCTCTCAAGAGCGATATGATTGGCATTGCGATGACGAATACCTCGCCTCTCATGGCGCCGTGGGGTGGGACGACACCGGTCTTGGGGAGCAGTCCGGTTTCGGTTGCGATCCCGGCCGGCCGGGAAGCGCCTGTGCTGTTGGATATGGCCACCACCATGGTCGCGGGCGGGAAGCTCAGGGTTGCCCAGATGCGGGGCGAGAAGATCCCAATCGGCTGGGCGGTCGGTGCCGACAATCAACTCACCGATGATCCGGCTGCGGCACTCAAGGGGCACATTCTGCCGCTTGGCGGCGTCTGCGGGTACAAGGGGTATGGGCTCGCGCTCGTCGTCGATATTCTCAGCGCGGTCTTGATGGGCGCGGGGTTTGGAACCGCGATCAAGCTAGACTCGAAAGATCCGCGGAACCTGGGCCACTACTTCCAGGCGATCGACGTTTCCCGCTTGATGCCGGTGGATGAGTTCAAAGCGCGGGTAGATGCCTTGTTGCAGGAGCTCAAATCGTCGGAACTCGAGCCGGGTGTCGAGCGTGTGTACTACGCCGGCGAGATGGAAGCGGTCTTCGCGGAGGAGCAGCGGCGCAATGGGCTTCGTCTCGATGGGCCGGTCTACAAGGATCTGGAGAAGATAGGGGCGGAGGTAGGCGTGCCGGTTACCTTCCGGCGGGCGTGAGTGTGGGCGGGCGAGGCGATACGGCTCCAGGAACGAGCCTGCTTCCCCGGCGTGGTGTCGCACCGCCGGTCGCGATCTTCCGCAGCGCAAGCGGGAGGACAAGATGCGGAAGTATATCAGTAGGCAAGTGGCGATGGTCATCCCGACGTTGCTTGGCGTCTCGGTTGCTGTTTTTCTGATGCTGCACCTGACACCGGGGGGCGCCGTCGAGGCCATTCTCCTTCAAGGCGGCACGGCCCTGTCGAGCGACTCGATGAAGGAGATGCGCCACAAGCTCGGCTTCGACGATCCGCTCTACCTCCAGTACCTGCACTACGTCGGTCACGTCGTTCGCGGTGATCTCGGCACGTCCTATCGTACTCAGCGGCCTGTCGCCGAGATGATCCGTGAGGCACTGCCAAGCACAATCCAGCTTGCGATCGCCGGGATGGCGATCGCACTCTCGCTTGGGCTGACGTTAGGGGTTGTCTCGGCCATCTGGCGCAACACATGGATCGATACCCTCGCGATGATCCTCGCGATGCTTGGATGGTCGCTCCCGCAGTTCTGGCTCGGACTCTTGCTGATCCTTGTGTTCTCCGTAAGGCTCGGCTGGCTCAACATTGCTAGCGGGGGAGGGATCAAGACGCTGATCATGCCTGCCGCCGCACTCGGCCTGAGTACGGCTGGCGTCACCGCCCGGTTAGTCCGGGCCGGGATGCTTGAGGTCTTCCGGATGGACTACGTCACGACCGCGCGCGCCAAGGGATTACACGAGCGCGTCGTTATCATCCGGCACGTCTTGCGGAACGCCCTCATCCCGGTAGTCACCATCGTTGGCCTGCAGTTCGGGCGTCTGCTCGGCGGAACCGTCGTCATCGAGACTGTATTCGGGCGCCAGGGCGTTGGCCGGGTTGCGATCCAGGCGCTTCAGACCCGCGATATGCCGACGATTCAGGGGACCGTCCTATTCCTGGCGCTTGTTTACGTCGGCGTCAACCTCCTCGTGGATCTTTCGTATGCCGTCCTCGATCCGAGGATCCGCCACACGTGACAGCAGAGGGGGAGTCAGCCAAGATGAGCGAGGTAACCGAGCAACCCGGCACGTACGCAGCGCCCCTCCCGAAAAGCCACGTCGAGCCACGCCCGCCGAGCCGGGCGATTGAACCGGGCTTCGTCCGGAGCAGGACCGCCTGGCGGGAGAGTTACTTCTATCAAGGATTCAGGCGGTTCCTGCGCAACCGGGGTGCGGTTCTCGCTGCCATTTTCTTACTCGCACTGATTCTGGTCGCCGTCTTTGCACCTGTCGTCGCACCGTATGACCCAATCAAGATCGACCCGACCGATACCAGGCAACGACCGAACTGGCGGCACCTGGCGGGCACCGACCCATTTGGCCGCGATATCTTGAGCCGCATCATCTACGGCACGCGAATCTCGCTGCGGCTCGGGCTGATCAGTGTTGCCGTCGCACTGGGTGTGGGTGGGATCGTTGGACTCTACGCCGGCTACGTTGGCGGGCGGCTCGATCTCTTCGTCGGGGTGCTCGTCAACATCATGCTTGCGTTTCCGGGGCTTCTCCTGGCACTCAGCGTCGTGGCGATTCTGGGACCCGGGCTGAATAATGTTATGCTTGCCGTCGGTATCTCGTCTATTCCGGACTTTCTCCGAGTGGTGCGCAGTTCCGTGATGTCGGTAAAGGAGGAAGCATACGTCGAGGCGGCCCGTTGTATTGGCTGTACTAACCGCAGAATCATCTTTCGGCATGTGGCGCCCAATGTCCTCGCCCCGGCGATCGTTCTCGCCAGCCTGTGGGTTGGAACTGCCATCCTTATCGGAGCGTCGCTCAATTTCCTGGGATTAGGCGCCCAACGCCCGATGCCCGAGTGGGGCTTGATGGTGAGCGAGGGTCGCGACGCCCTCGCAACAGATTGGTGGCTGAGTACCTTCCCAGGGCTTGCCATAGCCGTGACCGTTCTGGCTATGAATATTGTAGGCGACGGGCTCCGCGATGTTCTCGATCCGCGCTTCAATTGAAGTCCGTTCAGCCGGGTGCGAAAGGAGGTGATGTCAGTCTACTGAACGCGTGTGTTCCACGGCTTGAACAAACGTGGTACCTCAGCCAAGAGGAGGATTGTCATGAAAGCGAGAGGTCTCTTCCTGGTCGTCCTGTCCGTGCTGATCATTTCCGCGGTGGCGTGTGGCGGCCCGGCAACGCCCCAGACCCAACAGAGCCAGGCCCCTGCAGCATCGGAGCCAACCAAGGCGGCTGAACCGACAACGGCAGCAGAGCCGACTCAGGCAACAGCGCCAACCGCAGCCGCAGCGCCGACGGAAGCGTCGCAAACGACGGCATCATCGGGCGCGCAGAGCGGCGGGACCCTTGTCTGGGTGAATACGCCTGATCCCGACACGCTCGACCCGCACGCGAGCGTCTCGAGTTGGGTGGCCAATCAGGTATACTTGCTCTACGACCCGCTGGTTTGGCGGGGTCCGGAGCAGCAGTTTTACCCCGGCCTCGCAGAGTCCTGGGAGGTTTCGAGCGACGGTAAGACCTACACCTTCCATTTGCGGAAGGACGTGAAGTTCCACGACGGCACGCCCTTTAACGCCGAGGCAGTGAGGTACAACTTTGACCGGATCAAGGAGGGGCGCGCCGCGCGCGTGCTGGGCAAAGCCGCCTCCACCGATCTCATCGGCCCATACGATTCAACCGAGGTCATCGACGACTCCACCGCCGCGATCCACTTCACAGAGCCATACCCGGCGTTCCTCGACGCGGTGAGCACTCACTTCCTCTTCATCGTCTCGCCGGCTGCCGTCGACAAGTTCGGGGACCAGGATTTCGGCAAGCATCCGGTTGGCAGCGGCCCCTACATCTTCAAGGAGTGGGCTCCGGACCATCTCACCGTGGTCCGTAACCCCGACTACAACTGGGCGCCACCGTTTGCCAGGCACCAGGGCCCGGCCTATATCGAGACGATTACCCATCGCTTCGTAGATGAGGCCGGCACGCGCTCTGCCATGATCAAGAGTGGCGAGGCTCAGATTATGAGCCGGCCATCGACGAACGACGCCCTGGCATTCGCCAAGGACCCTGGTGTCACGTTCCTGGCCGGTCCCTGGGTCGGTCTCCCGCACGGGTACTTCCCGAATCTTACGAAGTATCCGATGGATGATTTGAAGGTGCGCCAGGCCCTCGAGTACATCACGAGCCAGGAATTGATGGTCAACACCCTCTGGCCAGATTACAACACGCCATCGCACGGACCGCTGGCGACTGGAATCTGGGCCTACAACCCGGAAGTCGAGAAGATGTACCAATATGATCTGGAGAAGGGCAAGGCATTGCTGGACGAGGCGGGCTGGAAGGTCGGTCCAGACGGTATCCGCGTCGACAAGGACGGCAAGCGCTTCCACATGGTTGTGCAGACCGTCCCGAACCCGGATATGAACGCGGGCTACGAATTCCAGCAGGCGCTCTACAAAGATGCCGGTATCGAGATGGAGATCGTGAGCAACGATTCCGCCGCGACCAACGACATCTGTACAGCCGGGAAGGTCGAGGCCTGCCCGCTCTACTTTGCCTTCACGGATCCGGGCGGATTGGCGATCATGTTCGATTCGAAGAACGCCGGCACCGGCTTCAACTGGGGGCAGATCAAGGATCCCAAGATCGACCAGATGCTGGCCGACGGTCTCAGGGAGACGGATGAGACGAAGCGCGCCCAGATCTATAAGGACCTCCAGGTCTACATCATGCAGCAGGCCTACTGGGTGCCGATGAATGAGTTCCGCTCCGCTCACGTCGTGTCCAATAAGGTGGCGGACGTCCAGCTGTCGTATAAGGATGCCAAATACCTCTATGTGTACGATGCGCATTTTGTGCAGTAGCCGCGGGCGGGCGGGGCGAGAACGCTCGCCCCGCCCGATTACGAGGGCGGTACGATGGATATCCAACCAGGCACGGGAGTAGCACGATGAATCCGACGGAGACGATGCTGCCGATTGAGCGAGCCATTTCCGATCGTGCCCGCCGGGTGACGGCCGGAGAGCGCGGGCAGCTCCTCGACATGGCTGCGGGCGTGAAGGACTTGATTCCCCTGGCGCGGGGCGATCCCGACCTGGCGACGCCGGTGCACATTGTGGACGCGGCGAAACGTGCCCTGGATGAGGGCCAGACCCACTATACGCATTGGGCTGGCACTCTCGAGTTGCGCCGGGCGATTACGGACAAACTGCGGCGCGACAACAACATCGAGGTCGATCCGGAGACAGAGGTGCTCGTCACGAGCGGCGCGCAAGAGGCGGTCTACCTGAGTTGCCTCGGCCTTCTCGATTCAGGCGACGAGATTCTGGTGCCTGATCCCCATTACATGACTTACGATACTGCAATCGCGCTCGCTGGCGCGCGGGCGGTCTTCGTACCCACTTCGGAGGCGGACGATTTCGAGGTTCGGGCCGACCAACTGGAACGCTTCATCACCGAGCGAACCAAGGCGATCTTGTTAGTTTCGCCCAATAATCCTACGGGCGGAATCGTTCACCCTGATACGGTTCGCGAGATTGCGGCGCTTGCGAAGAAGCACGATCTGATGGTGATCTCGGATGAGATCTACGAGAAAATCGTGTTCGACAGTCCGCAGTTACTGAGTATTGCGTCCTTGCCAGGTATGCGTGGGCGGACCGTGACGATCAATGGTTTCTCCAAGAGCTACTCCATGACCGGCTGGCGCGTTGGCTACCTCGCGGCGCCAGCCTCGTTTATTCGCGCGCTCGAGGCTCCGAAACACACGATCAGCATCTGTGCCTCCGCCGTCTCTCAGGCGGCGGCCCTGGCAGCGTTGACCGGCCCCCAGGAGTGCGTGGCCGACGCAGTCGCGACTTATGCCAAACGGCGCGACGGGTTGATGAAGGGGTTGGACGAAATTGGGCTAACCTACAGCCGACCCTGGGGGACCTTCTACATCTTCGCAAATGTCCGCTCCACCGGGCTCTCTTCCCTGGGGTTTGCCGTGCACGTTCTCGAAACGGCCGGTGTGCTTGTCCTGCCCGGTACAGCGTTTGGACCGGGGGGCGAGGGATTCGTGCGCTTCTCGCTGGTCCGGCCGATCGATCAAATCGAGGAAGCCATCAAGCGGATGAGAGTAGCCCTCACGGCGGGAGACAGGGGAGTGGCGCACACAGGTGATTGACGGGAGCCGTGGGTGAATGACTGAGGGTACGGTCAACCGTGAAAGCGCAAGAGAACGGTAGCAGCATCTTTCGAAACCTTACCGTCTTGAGTATAGAGCAAGCCCTGTCGCTCCCATTCTTTACCTACCGGCTCGTGCAGGAAGGGATGCGCGTGATTCGGGTCGAGCCGCCCGGCCGGGGCGATCCCAATCGCTATGTTGGGACAGATGTGCTCGGCGAGGAAGCGATGGGAAGCTATTTCTTGCCGTACAACGCTGGAAAGGAATCCATCACGCTGAATCTCGCCTCGGAAGAGGGGCGGGGCATCCTTCATCGCCTGGTCGCGGAGCTGCCGGTAGATATCTTCGCGTCTAATACCCGGCCTATGAATTACGCCAGGCTGGGTATCGATTACGAGACGCTCCGCCAACTCAAGCCAGATCTGATCTGGGTGGGCGTTACCGGTTTCGGGCCCGATATCGATGAGCCCGCCTACGACCCGATTCTTCAGGCCCGCGCCGGCTATATGGACCTGACGGGTGAGCCCGATCGCCCCCCCCAACTCTTCGGCCTGCCGATGGCCGATATGGGGGTCGCCGAGCACGGCTACGGGCAGGTCATGAAGGCGCTTTTCCAGCGGGCGGTGTCAGGTGAAGGCTCGCGCATTGACGTGGCCATGTATGACAGCGTGATCTCGTGGACCGTCATTCCCTTCACGATGGCGCGCACGTTCGGGACCGTGATGAAACGAACCGGCAATACCCATCAATTCTATGCCCCCGCCTCGATGTTCCCCTCGGCGGATGGGTACGTCTTCGTGGCTGTCGGCAGCGATCAACAGTGGGCGCAGCTCACCCGGATGCCGGAGTTCGCGCCGCTCGCGAGAGAAGAGTACCGCCACAACGCAGGGCGCAGTGCCAACGCACAAACGCTCAATCGGGAGCTCGCGGAGATTACGCGAACGCGGACGGCGGCCGAAGTCGCGCCCTTCTTCGCCGAGGCCGGCATCCCATTCTCGAAGATTTACACCCTGCCGGAAGTCGTAGAGGACCCGTTCGCCGAGAGCAAGCTGCTCTCGGCCAGCGATCCGCGCACCGGTCTGAGAGTGGAGATGCCGCCACCCCCAGTTATGACACCCTTCTTGCAGGAAGAACACATGGCGTTCTCTTTTGCGCCTCGGCTCGGGGAACACAATCATCGCATTTACGGCGAGACTCTCGGCTACAATCCGGTGGAGATCGCGGCATTCCACCAACGCGGTATCATCTGACTGTAGGTTCTGTAACTGTCAGGACTTACGAAGTAGGTTGACTTGCGGACGGAGTATCGCCTTGGAGTGCGCGCTTCAGCGCGCTGAAGCGCGCACTCCAAGCCAAATGCCGCTTCTTTGAGCCGTTCTGCCTCGCACCGCGTACGTCCTGTAACTGTGGGCTGCCCCAGGGGTCGCGTCGACGCCGACCTCTTTCGCGTCGTTCCGTTGCGGAACTACTATATACAACCCAATCCCCAGAGGTGGAGAGCCAGCCTCAAGTTCCCATCTCCGCCGTGAGCCGATCCAGCCGCGCCCGCAGGTCGGCCGCGGGCAGACGGGCGATGCGGCCCTGGAAGAGGAACAAGACGGCGAGGCTGGGGCGGGAGCCGAGCCAGAGGCTGGCGGCCAGTTGGGTGAGGGCCAACTCGGCGCCGTACCGCTCCAGGGCAAAGGCTTCGGCGGTGCGGTCGCGGGGGATGGCGCCGGTCTTGAACGCGACCAGCCTCCAGTGGCCCTCCGGGGGCTGGTAGAGGGCGTCGATCTGGCCCCTGACCAGCCGCCCGTGCCACTCGATGGTGAAGGGTACCTCGTGGAAGCGATGCCGGGCGGTGCCCATCTCGGCGCAGAGAGCGCTGCGCTCGAAGCGCTGCAGGATCTGGGCGGCCTTGCGAGCGGCCTGGGCCATCAGCGCCGGGTCGGTCAGGCCCAGGTTCCAGGCGTAGACCTCGAGCTGCGTCTCGAGGCCGGGGGTGTGACCAGGGAGTTGCCAGCGGGCGAGCGCGGCGCGGGCGACCTCACCGATCTGCCAGCCCCAGGGCGCACGCTGCTGCTCGGCCGGCAGGGACGGGCGCAGTTCAGGAGGGGCGCCCTCGACCTGCTGGCGATAGCGCGCCACGTCCTGCTCATCGCCCAGTCGCAGGTTGAACGTTGCGGCCTGGTACTGGCGCGAGGGGTTCGCCGCGCCGGGCACTGGTCTCTCCAGGAGCACCGGCACACTCGCCGGCACGCTGACGAAGGGCGATGCGGCGTTGAGCGGACCGGACTCCCACAGGCCGAGGTCGGCCTGGGGCACCCCTCCGCGGTCGAGTTCGGACGGCCATCGCTGCAGTCGCCACACGCGCACCTGACCCCACTCCCGATCCAAGAACTCAACCTCGTCTACGCCGCCGCGCGGGCATTCGAGTGCTGTGAGGAGGCGGCTGAGCCAGTCTGATCCAGGTCGCAGGCCGGTGCGCCCGCTGACGATCAGCAGATCGCGCGCGCGAGTCGCGCCGACGTAGAGCAGGCGGGTGGTCTCGGCCTGCTCACGGGCCTGTTCCTCGCGTTTGAGCAGCCGGTAGAAGACGGTTTCAACACTCTTCCCACCGGCGTCGGAAACTTTGAGAGCCAGCCCACGATTGCGAGCCAGGAGCAGGGTGTCGCCGGAGCGCCCCCGGCCGGGGTTTCGGCTGGCGTCGGCCAGCACCACGACGGAGAATTCGAGTCCCTTGGCGGCGTGGATCGTCAGGAGTTGAACCGCCCCCTGGGCGGCCACGAGCGCCTCGCTCTCGCGCGTCTCCTGGGCCGTCAGATCCTGGACGTAGCGGTTGAAGTCGCTCAGGAGGACCGAGCCGCGGGCGCGGGCCACCTCGAGGAGCTTCTCGACGTTGGCGCGGCGGCGGTCGCCATCGGGCAGACTGCTGAGGGTCGCCAGGAAGCCGGTGGCCTGGAGCGCGGTGTGCAGCAACTCGAGGATCGTCACCCGGCCGGCCAGCGCTCGCAGGCGGGAGAGGACGGTGTGGGCGTGGCGAACGGCGGCCAGGTCGTCGGGGTGCAGGCGCTCGACGGGGGGATTGGCCAGGCAGGCGTGGAGTGGCACGTCCTGGGGGTGCGCGTCGGGATGAGCCAGCACCAGCCAGAGCAGCGCCTCATCGCTCACGCCAAAGAGCGGCGAGCGCAGCACGCTCGCCACGGCCAGGTCTTCCGTCCCGTCGGCGCTGGCGACAGCAATCAGCAGGTTCAGCAGGTCGCGCACCTCTTGCCGGCCGTAGAAGCCACGCCCCGCGACGGTCACGAAGGGCAGCCCCGCCTGCTTGAAGACCTCCTCGTACAGCGGGATGTCGGTGGTGGCTCGAAAGAGGATTGCGATATCGCTCCAGGTGAGCGGGCGCGGCTCATCGGTGGCGGGGTCGTGCACCTGGCGCTCGCCCTCGACGAGGGTGCGCAGGCGGGTTGCCAGGGCCCAGGCCTCCCAGCGGCGCTCGTTCTCGGCGTCGGCTTTGCCCTCGGCCTGTGGGACCTGGCCGGTGGGCACCAGGATGAGTTCGAGCGGCGCTGCCTCGTCGGGCGGCAGCAGGCGATTGGCCTCCAGGGCCGCAAACGAGACCTGGGCCGGGCCGTCGGCGGCGAAGAGCACCGCGAAGAGATGGTTGCAGGCGCCCACGAGTGGGGCGTGGCTGCGGAAGTTGACGGTGAGCGCGTGGTGGGCTCCACCCCGCTGCGCGCTCACCGCACCAAAGATCTCGACGACGGCGCCACGGAAGCGGTAGATGCTCTGCTTCTGGTCGCCGACGACGAAGAGGCGACCCGGCGCGTCGCCGGCCAGGGCGTTGACGATGGCGACCTGGAGGTCGTTCGTATCCTGGAACTCGTCCACCAGGAGATGGTGAATCTCCCGCTGGGCCCGGCGGCGAACCGCGGGGTGGTGCCCCAGCAGATCGGCGGTCCGAGCTTCAAGGTCGTTGAAATCGAGGGCGCCGAGGCGCATCTTGAGCCGCTCGAAGCGCGCGAAGGTGGCTTCGGCCAGGCGCTTCCAGAGGGGGAGGAGGGCGGCTGCCCGCTCGTCGGGCGGCCCAGGGTCCGTGCCGAGGACCTCGTCGATGGCGCGGGCCCGCTCGCGCAGGGTGCTCAAAGCCGCCTTGATGGTAGCCAGCGTCTCCTTATCTCCCCAGGCAGCAGCCCGTCCGACAGTCAGCCTGACCTCGCTCGCCAGCCGGTGCAGGGTTGCCATCGCGCCCGCGGTGGGCCCACTCAGGCTGGCGGCGCACTCCAGCGCGAGCGCGCGCATCGGGACCAACTTGTCGTTCGAGTCACGCGGGGCGACGGCAGCGAGTTGGCCGATCGCGGCCAGCCAGTCGGGGTCGGCGGCGAGTGCCTGGAGCGCGTCGCGCCGGGCCTGCTCGAGGGCCGAGCGCCAGAGGTCGAGGAGCGCCGCGGGATCATCCGGAATCGCCTGCAGCAGCCGCCGAACGACGGCACCGCCGCTGAGGAGGTTGGCCAGCAGGCGGCGCAGTAACCAGCCCTCGTACTCGACCAGCAGGGGCAGCGCCGGATCGTCCTCACGCTCGGCGAGCGCCAGGAGTTCCTCCTCGACCGCCTGCTGGATCAGCAGGCGGGTGTCGGTTTCGTCGAGTACCCTGAAGGCGGGGTCGAGCCGGGCCTCGGCCGCGTTGGCGCGCAGCAGCCCGGCGCAGAAGCTGTGGATGGTGCTGATGCGGGCGGTTTCAAGCTGCAGGCGGCGCGGGCGCCAGACGGTCGCCGTCCCGCCTTTGGCTGCCGCGCGGCGCTCGATCTCGGCCCGCACGCGGTTGCGCATCTCGCGGGCCGCCTTCTCCGTGAAGGTGATCGCCACGACCTGGTCGAGGGTCCACTCGGGGTGGACCTCCAGCAGGTGCAGGTAGCGCTCGACCAGCACGAAGGTCTTGCCGCTCCCCGCGCCCGCCGTGACGACGAGGTCGTGATCGTGATCGTGGATAGCGATCTGTTGCTCAGACGTTGGGGTTGGCATGGGTGCTTCGCTCGCGTTCCAAATCTTGACACTTTGCTTGTGTCCGGGCCCCGGCCAGCATTAAGATTTTTGTGGGCGCTTTCCGGCTTTCGATGAAACGAATGTTAACCCGGCCGGAGCACGCGCAGGGATCAATCTGGCTTTCGCAGACTGCGATCCTATTGACCGGTGATGTCGACGGCAAGCTTTATGCTGTAACCGCCGGGAGAGGCCTGTCCTTGTGATTGCTCGCCATCATGTTGGTGTGCGCCAATCCAGTGTCATACTGCTGCCTCTCTTGGAGAGTGCAGGCCAATTCGCGGACCAAACACGACCCCGAGAATCTCAATCTCTCAATGCTTGTGTGCCGGGAACCCGATCGCGCGCAGGCCATCCCGGTCGCGCCGCGAATCGCAGGCCTGGGACTCATCGGACCCGAAATGCAGGTCATCCTGAATGCCGATGACTTCGGACGCTCGGCCGCCATCAACGCGGCCGTGATGCAGTCCCATCGCGAGGGCGTCTTGACCAGCGCCAGCCTCATGGTTGCCGGGGACGCAGTGGAAGAGGCTGTGGCTCTCGCCAGGGAGACACCGACCCTGGCGATAGGGCTGCACGTGGTCGTCGTGGCCGGCCGCGCGGTATTGCCTCCCAACGAGATCCCGCATCTGGTGGATGGCCGGGGGTGGTTCCCCCGGGACCCGGTGCGAACCGGCCTGCGCTACTTCCTCAGAGACAGAGCGCGGCGGTACTACCACATCTACGAGTTCAGCCACGACGAAGATTGCCTCTTCCGGCTGGCGATTGGCAAGAGCGACCGTGACCTGACCCTCTCCGACGGCACCCCTGTCTGCCGTGGGGAGCGAGTCGGCGAGTTGCACCTCTGGAACGAGCGTATCCCGCCGGTGCCCACGACGGGGCCGGACCTGGCCTGGGGCCGCACCATCCAGCGACGGATGCGCCGCTCGTTGGGCGAACTGGCTGCTTATGTCGAAAGTGCTCCTCAGTTCCAGGGGATCCAGGCCTTTCGAGGCGAGATGGCTTTCGAGAGCCGGGATGGACGGGTGCAGATGGCTCACGTCGTGGAGCACTGGGGGTTCCATCTGGCGGACCGCGATCTTGGGGGTGGACCCTGGCAGCGCTTCACTGAGTTTTGGGAGAACATCTACACGCTGGTCCTGATCTGGGTCTTCAACCGGGGCAGCCTGAAAGGCAAGAGCCCCCGGAACCTGAAACGCTATCGATTCTGGATCTCCCGAGAAGCGCTGATTCGCAGGTACAGAAAAGAGCGGCCTTCTGATCTGACCGAAAGTCATGTTGAGCGCGAAGGGGCGCCTGCCACGGTCGATCTTCACAGCCACCGCGGTCAGGCGGCGCCGCAAGAGTCTTGATCGAGTGAGTGACTCCAAACCTGGCCTCCGTGGTCGCCGCGTGCTGTTATTGTTGGTGCTGATTGGCTTTGTGGCGTTGGTCACCAGTCGTTTTACCGACCTCAAAGGTCTGGCGAGCACGCTCCTACAAGGCCGATGGCAGTGGATCCTGGCAGCGATCCTGCTGCACGTTCTCTACTTTGGTCTCTACGCAAAGTTGTACCAGTTCGGCTTTCGCACGGTGGAAGTCGAAAGCGATGCGATCAGATTGCTGCCGGTGTTGTTCGCCTCGCTCTTTGTAAATGCGGTCGCGCCAACGGGTGGAGCGGGTGGCGCGGCTTTGTTTGTCGATGATGCCGTTCAGCAGGGTCAATCGGGCGCACGGACGGCCGTGGGCACGGTGTTGGTGTTGGTGGCTGATCTGAGTACGTTGATCCCGTTCGTTCTCGCTGGAGTGGTCTTTTTGGCCATCCAACACGAACTTCGGATCTATCACATTGCCGGGGTCACGATCTTTTTCCTGTTTATTGGAATCCTCATCGGCGCACTCTTGCTAGCTCGGTGGCGACCGCAGCAACTGCGCCGCCTGCTCGGCTGGCTGCACCGCAGAATCAGCCAGGTGGGCAGTTGGTTCAACCATCCGAACCTTCTGTCTGACGATTGGGCCGCTCAAAACGCCGACCAGCTCTGCGATGCGACCGCGGCAATTGCCGAGCATCCGAACCAGCTCGGCCTGGCCCTCGCCGCGGCGATGTTTCTGCATATCGTGAACCTCGCCGGTCTGTACATGCTCTTTCTGGCCTTTCAGCAAACCGTGGCGATAGGAATCCTCCTGGCAGCTTTCGGCATGGGCATTGTATTTTTCGTTGTCTCGGTCTTCCAGGGTGCCGGGGCCGTAGAGGCCATTATGACGCTCGTGTTCACGGCGGCAGGGATACCCAAGACAAAAGCGGTCGTAATCTCCCTGGCCTTCCGAGGGCTTAACTTCTGGCTGCCGTTACTGATTGGGTTCTTCTTCTTGCGGAAGGTGAGATCATTTGGCGCCGAGAGTCGTCCTCAAACGGGTGAAAAGCAGACGGAAAAGGGACTCAAGACCGAGGGCGAGCCAGATTGAGCCTGGAATTCAGGCCGAACCGCTCGATTCTCAAAGGGCGACGCACCCGGAGATAGAACTATTGCGGTGAGAAGCCGTTCAACATGCGCATCGTTATTGCAGGACATACCTACGATCCCACGCTCAACGGCCAGGGGAGGTTCACCGTCCATCTCGCGGAAGGCCTGGCGCGGGCCGGCCATCAAGTAACGGTGATCGTCCCTTCGGATCGCGGCCGCGCCTACGCCACATCGCAGAACAATGTGTGTCTCCAGGCGATCACAGCGCTCCCCCTCACCCCTCTCTACGGTGATGTCTTTGTGCCACCTCGAGCTGGTGCCGAGGCCGGCCCTCTGCTTGACACGGTTCGGCCGGAGATTGTCCACATTCAGGATCACTACCCCTTGAGTCGGGGTGTTCTCCGTGCGGCGCTCAAACGCGGCATTCCGCTGATCGGCACCAACCACTTCCTCCCAGAAAACATTACGCCGTATGTGCCGATCGTCTCACGTTTCGAGCAAGGTCGGGCCTTGCTCGATCGTCTCCTCTGGAAGATGGTGCTGGATGTCTTTAACCGCCTGGATCTGGCCACGGCCCCGACCGAGACGGCAGCCACCATTCTGCGCCGACACGCTCTCCAGGTGCCGGTACGCGCGATCTCGTGCGGTGTGGATGTGGACCGTTTTCGCCCGGACCCCCACGTGAACCGGACCGAGATCTGCTTGCGGTACGGTCTGGACCCCCAACGCACGATCTTGCTCTACGTGGGCCGCATTGCGCGCGAAAAACGGTTGGACGTTCTTCTCCAGGCGCTTTATCGCCTGCAGCGCGATGACGTGCAACTGGCAATTGCAGGTCGGGGGCGGGACCTGGCGGGGCTGCTGGCCTTCGCGTCACAGTTGAAACTGGGGCGGCGCGTGGTATTCACCGGATATGTGCCCAGTGAGGATTTGCCGGCTCTCCTCAACAGTGCAGACATTTTTACGATGCCCAGTGAGGCCGAGTTGGAAAGTATTGCCACGCTGGAGGCCATGGCCACCGGCCGGCCTCTCCTGGCGTCGGACGCTCGGGCGTTGCCGGAGTTGGTGGAACACGATGTCAACGGATACCTGTTCCAGGCCGGGAATATCGAGGATGCCGCCCGGCGGATGGCCGAACTGGTCGACCGGCGGGACTGTTGGGCCGCGATGGGTGCAGCCAGCCTGGCGATCGTCCAACGGCATGACCTGAGCACGATGCTTCGGCGTTACGAAGCGCTCTATTATTCCCTCCTCGAGCGTTTGGCGACGGGCCGAACGGAATGAGCCACTCTGACATCCTCCCGCGATGACAAAGATCCGGTTGGCGACGTCGGAGTCGGGGGGGGCGCATACCTCCGTGCCACCCGCCCCTGAAGGGAAGGAATGGGGAGGATGCATTTAGCGTTCACCATGTGCTTTGTCGCTGGCACGCTGAGCGCGGCACATGGCGGCATACTCGCAGTGGTGCGCGCACCTGCCGCCCTCGAAGCGCTCGAGACGCACTGCGAAGTTGCCGTCCCAGGCGGCGGCGAGCTTGCCTGTCAAGGCCGCTTCGGCCTGATCGACGAGGTCCCGGATCGCGGTGGTCGCCTCGTCGAGTTCGCCGCTGGTTTTGGGGCCGCGCAAGTGCACGAAGCGGGCCTCACGCACGGGTAACCCATCGGCGGCGAAGAGCTTTTCGGCGGCTCGAACGTAGATAGCCATCTGCACATTGCGGGCGGCCAGCATCTCATCCACCGGGATTTCGCGGCCACCGCTTTTGTAGTCGGTGATCACCACCCCGCCGGGCAGCCGGTCGATCCGGTCAATCAGCCCGATGACCTCGAGCCGGCCCCACGGGGCGGGCAGGTGGAGCGGGGAGGTGCCCTGGAGCCCGAAGGGTACCTCGACGCGATAGGGCTGCGGGGCAACTTCGCGCCGGGCGTTCTGCTCAGCCTCCCACCCGAGAAAGCGCTCCAGGCGCTTGCGGATCTCGATCTGCTGGTAGGGCCAGAGGGCTGTGGCGTGGAAGCGGTGCCGTTGTGGGGCGCTTTCCAGCAGCGGCGCGGCCTCCTGCTCGAAGATCAGCAGCACGTCGGGGAGGGTTGCCGGGGTAACCGCCAGGCCATGCGCGGCGAGTCGCCAGTAGGTGTGCTCCAGGAGCTCGTGCTGGATCGAGCCGATCTGGCGAGCGTCGGGTCCCGCTTCGGGGTCCTCGGGGGCCTGAACCTGGAGCAGGCGGCGGGCGTAGAAGCGGAAGCCGCAGACGCCCAGATCATTGAAGGCGCTGGCGCTCCAGCGCCGCCGGCGCAGTTGCCGCCGGACCTCGGCGACGAGGGCGGGCTCACGCAGCACGCCCTCGAAGCGGTCGTGGGGGGCCGACCCCTCACGCTGGCGCTCGATGCGGTGGCCGCCCAGCGCGGTTCGCCAGCCTGCTGCCAACGCGGCATCGCCCAGCAGCGCGTTGTGGGCGCCCTCGGCACCGGGCCGGCGCTCCCGGAGGGCGACGGCGGCGGCGACCAGCCATTCGGCCGGCGTAGCGACCTCGGCCAGAGCCGGTACGTGGCCGATGGGGAGACGGCGCGTGTGCTGCTCCAGGCCCTCGAAGAGCGCCGCCACGCTCGTCCAGAAGGAGGAGGGTGGCCACTGGTTGCCTCTGTCGTCCAGATAGGTCCGGCTGAACGTGAGGCTCTCGCTGGCGAGCGAGGCGGCCTCGAGGAAAGCGGCGCGGTCGCGGGCCGCGTAGTCGGTCGGGAGGAGCAGGTTCTTCCCCTCGAGGAGCGCCTGATCCGTCTGGCTGAAGAGCGGATTGATCGGCGGGGGCGGCGGGAACTCACCCTCGCTGAGACCACCGATCAGGATGTGGCGCCGCGGCAGACCGCGGGCCTCGAAGATTGTGGCGACCAGGACGCCGCCCGGCGGCTGCACCTGGAAGGTGGCGTTCGCGAGCAGCGCGTCGAGCTCGGCCCGAAAGTCGGCCCAACTCACCTC
This sequence comes from Ardenticatenaceae bacterium, assembly GCA_027493995.1. GTDB lineage: Bacteria > Chloroflexota > Anaerolineae > Ardenticatenales > Ardenticatenaceae > DOUV01. Next base: position 6,495,091 of record JAOSJS010000001.1, read on the forward strand.
CTCGACGCCGGCCAGCTCGGCGCCCTCGACATACCCGCGCAACAGTCGCAGGAAGGTCTCAAGCGCGGCGAGATCCCGCGCGACCAGCGCCGCATCGTCCAGCGCGCGGACGCGGCGGATCACATGGAGCGAGACATTGCGAGTGCCGGCCTCCACGGTCAATGGAGGCTCACTCAGTACTTCCTCCGCGGCCGGGTCGTCGCCGATCAACCGCTCGACCCAACGGGCCAGCGTGCGCGGGGTGCCGCGAGCCGGGGGGGTGAGGATCTGAAAGAAGGTATCGAGGGCCACGCCGAGGCCGGCGAGGGCGGCCGGCGCCTGCCGGTTGACGAGGGGCGGCCCGGCGTCGGGGTCTTCGAAGTCGCGGACCCAGTCGCTTGGGATGAGCGCGCGCTGCCAGGCGTCGCGCCCGGCTGTCACCAGGGCCTCGGCCGCGAGGGCGGCGGCGAGCTGCACCTGGGCCGGCGCGAGCGGCGTCGGTTCGAGGTAGGGGCTGGTCCAGAGGTCCAGCACCGTGCGGCGTTCGAAGCGCTGCTCGGCGGCGTCGAGGGCGCGCAACAGGGCGACGACGACCGGGGTGCGCACCAGGGGGTGCCCGCCGGTGAGGGCCAGGGGCAGCTCAAACTCGGCGAAGGCCTCGCGGACGAGGCCGGCCCACGGATCGAGGGTGTAGAAGAGCACCGCGATCTCGTCGGGTGGCGTGCCTGCGTGGAGCAACTGCTTGACCCGCCGGGCCAACGCCCGGGCCTCGCGCGCCCGATCGGGCGCCTCGACGAACGCGAGGCCCGGCCCCGACCGGCCTGAGGCGATCGGAACGCGGGGTGGGTCCAGGTCGAAGAGGTGGGCGGCCAGGTACTGCAGCGCCGGGGGCGCGGGGGCGCGGCGCGCACGTGCTCCTCCGTCAGAGGCACGCTGCTGGCTGCGAAGGTCGCTCGCAGGCGTTCGGCCGTCCGGCGGAAGCGCTCGTAGGCCGGGCGCTCGCCGTCGAGTGGCAGCGCGATCAGCGTCTCGCGGCTGCGGCCGGCGAGCGCCGCGAGGGTGTCGGCCTGGAGCTGGGTGAACTGGTCGAAACCGTCAACCGCCAGCAAATCCAGTGGGGTGAAGAGCGCGCGGTCGGCCCCGAGTTCTTCCAGGGCGCGCCACCCCATGCCCTCGTGGTCGGCGGTGGCGGTCTCGCGAAGCGCAGTCTGGTAATCCTCGTAGAGCAATTGCAGGTCGTCGAACTTGTGGCCCGCATCCAGAAGGGCGGCGCGGAATTCGATCTCATCGACGCGACGCTGCTTGAGCTCGAAGATCAGGTTGGCGAGGGCGGCCCGAAAACCGGGCGCGCGCGCGATTGGGCCGAAGTGGTGCAGATCACCGGCCTCGGCGCGGTCGGCCAGCAGGCGCTTGAGGATCTGCAGCCGGGCGAACGGGCTCAGCTCGCGCAAGGCGACGCCGGCGGCGCGCAGGAGGTACGAGTTCAGTTCGTAGAAGCTCACCACAGGGATGGCGACACCCGGGCCGCGCCGGGCCAGGCGCCGCTGCCAGGCCCGCGCCTGCAGGCCGGTAGCCGTCAGGATCACGATGCGGGCGAAGGGGTCCTGCTCGCGCAGCGTCACGATCCGGTCGAGCACAGCGCTGCTCTGGCCGCTGTTGGTCGGCCCTGTGAGGAGTGTGGCGGCCATGGGATCAATACCCAAGCGTCGATATCGGATTGCACCGTGTCTACGGAGCAAACGGAGTTCGTCGGAAGTGTGAAGTGCGAGCGACTCGAAGGCGGCGCCACTGATCGCACCTCAGGTTTCACGTAGCCTGATTCTACAGCGAGGGTGCGACAGAAAGAGCAGCGGAGGGAGGAATAGAGAGACTTGTGCCAACGTCCCTGAGCCCGCTCATGCTTGACCGCGTGGGGGCAGTCCAATCCGCTCGCCCGTGTAGGAATCAGAGGCCAAGCAAGCCACGTGTTGCCGGGACGAACTGCGTCAGCGGACCCGGACTGAATTCTGCCCGCAGGCGAGCAGCAATGATTGACTTGACCTTCCACCTGGATGGAAGGTGTAATATAACAGGACTTACGCGGTAGGTTGAGCCGTGAAAGAGATATCGGTTTGTAGTGCGCGCTTCAGCGCGCTGAAGCGCGCACTACAAGCCACATCCGGCTTCTACGGATCACGAACGTTGGGTCGGCCTGGGAGTATTGCGTAACTCCTGTAATATAACAGAACAGTCACGTTGGAGTCGCGTGCGCGGATCAGATGCGGCGCACCTCCACTCTGGTCCCGGGGCACGTGTTCCAACAAGAGCGTAGCAAGAAGGGATGCCGAGCCCTGTTTCAGGCATTTGAAGAGCGAGGAGGCAATAACATGTCTATGACGAAGAAGAAGCCGTGGCTGCGCATCGGCGAACTGGCCGCTCAAGCAGACTTGAATCCCAAGACGATCCGCTACTATGAAAAGATCGGGCTGCTACCCGCTCCCCAACGCAGCCCGGCCGGGTACCGGCTCTATGACCCTGCTGAGTGCGAGCGGTTAGAGTTCATCCTCAGGGCGAAGGCTATCGGCCTGACACTTGAGGAAATTGGCGAGATTCTGACTGTGCGTGGTCGTGGCGAGCCGCCCTGCGAGCGTGTGCTCGCACTTTTGGACGACAAGATCGATGCAGTGAATCAGCAGGTTCAGGCGCTCTCAGCGTTCGGCCAGGAACTGGTCGCGTTGCGCGAAGAGGCTGAGGAGGTCATGCAGGCCAACGGAGGCATCTGCCGAATTATCGAGCACTACACACCGGCGCCGTCCAACCAGGCGATCCGTGCAAAGGCGAGGGCGCTGCGGCCACTGGGGGGTCGCTGACAACCCATACTATGTTTCCGTCAGGCCCCAGCACTTCACCTAAAACGGCAGCGTGGAAAGAGGAGATTGACCCCCATGGCCCGAAAAGTCGAGTTTACAGTTATCGGTGAGCAAACCATTCACTGTGCCGGCTGCGAGCAGCGAATTGGGAACGCGCTCAAGCGCCTGCCAGGCGTTGAAGATGCCAGAGCGAGTGCCAAGACCCAGCACGTGGTCGTCTCCATCAATCCCGTCGAAATCACGCCTGAGCAGGTGCGATCTCGATTAGAACTGCTTGGCTACGAGGTGGCGCCCGACGGAGGTCCCCAATGAACAACCGTGCACCGAATGGGCGAAGCGGTGCGGCCGCGCGTAGCAACGCGCCCGAGGCCTTCGTCCGAGCGGATGGTACCCAGCGGCTCCTCCTCAACATTGGAGGGATGTCCTGCTCCTTCTGTGTCGCCAGTATCACCAGGGCGTTTGAGCGAATGGAGGGTGTCCGGAGTGCCAGTGTGAATCTGGCTCACGAGGAGGCTCTGGTCGAGTACGATCCCACCCGGGTCACCCCCACCGAGTTGAAGGAGACCCTCCTGGACCTGGGCTATACCGTCCAGGACGCCGACAAGGTGGGCACCTTTGAAGAGGAGGAGGCGGAACTCGAGCAGGAGCGCCGCAACCTCCTCACCGCGGTCGGCTTTACTGCTGTTTCCCTGGTGATGATGCTTTTGATGCGGCCTGGCCTGATGCCCGCAGGCGCCACCCCATTTGTCCTATGGGTCATGCCGACTCTGGCGCTCTCGGTTATCTTTGGGCCGGGCTGGCACATCCTGACGATGGCCTGGGCCTCCCTCAGGCGTGGCATCCTCAACCAGCACGTGCTCCTCGAGTTTGGCGCCTTCGCCGGACTCATTGGTGGTTTCTTAGGGTTCATCCACCCCTCGTTTCCCATTGCCGACTTCTTTGCCGTGGCCGTTTTTGTGACCACTTACCATCTCCTCTCCGGCTACGTCTCGCTCCTGGTGCGTACCCGCAGTTCCCAGGCAGTCAGAAAGCTCTTGGCCCTTGTCCCCCCCACGGCTCGTGTCGTCAGAGATGGGCGAGAAGAAGCGGTGCCGATTGGACAGGTCCAGCTGGGGGATCTGGTGCGCGTGCGTCCGGGGGAGTCCATCCCGGTGGACGGCGCGGTGGTCGAGGGCGCCTCGGGGGTGGATGAGAGCCTGGTCACGGGGGAGTCGATCCCTGAGGAGAAAGCCCCTGGTGATGCGGTGATTGGCGGCTCGATCAACCAGAGCGGCACGCTCCTCGTTCGGGTCACCCGGGTCGGGCAGGAGAGCTTCCTCCAGCAGGTCGCCCGCCAGGTGGAAGAGGCCCGCGCCTTGAAGCCGGGCATCCTGGCCCTCGTGGATCGTGTCCTGGCCGTGTATGTGCCGGCCGTTTTGGCCTTTGCCGGCGTGGCCATACTCATCTGGACCCTGGGGGCGTGGCTGGTCATCGGCGCCTCCGACTGGACCCGCGCCGTCTTTGCCACCCTGGCGGTGCTGGTCATGGGCTATCCCTGTGCCCTGGGGATGGCTACTCCGCTGGCCATGATTCGAGGGGGTGGCATGGCCGCCGAGCGAGGCATTCTGATGCGCTCAGCGGCGGCTTTTCAGGCGCTCAAAGACGTGCGAAAGATACTCCTGGATAAGACCGGCACCATCACCCGCGGTGAGCCGGCCGTCAATGAAGTCGTAGCCCACGCCGGATTCGACCGGCGCGAGGCCCTGCGCCTGGCTGCTGCGGCCGAGAGCATCTCTGAACATCCGCTGGCCCGGGCCGTGGTGGCCGCGGCCGAGGCTCAGGAATTGCCGATCCCCAAGGCGCGAGATTTCCAGGCCGTCCCGGGGAAGGGCGTGACGACCCTGGTTGATGGCCGCCGCGTGGTCGTTGGCAACTCCCGCTTTCTCGAAAGTGAGGGCGTGGACTTCGCCGCCGCGCGGGAGCAACTGGAAGCAATGCAGGCTCGCGGCGCCACCGTGATCGCCCTGGGCGTTGATGGGACCCTGGCCGCCCTGATCGCCATCGAAGACCAACTCAAGGCCGATGCCAAAGAAGCCATCACCCGCCTCAAGGATCTAGGCCTTGAACCCGTGATGCTCACAGGCGACAACGCCCGTACTGCCCAGGCGGTGGCGCGGGCGGTGGGGATTACCGAGTATTGCGCCGAAGTGCTCCCTCAGGACAAGGCTGAGGCGGTAAGGGATCTCCAGCGCCAGGGCTATCGCGTGGCTATGGTGGGCGATGGCATCAACGACGCGCCGGCCCTCATGCAGGCGGATGTGGGCATCGCCATTGGGGCCGGCACCGACATTGCCATCGAGTCAGCCGACGTGATCTTGATCGGTGAGCGCTTAAGCGCCGTGGTGGATGCTTACCACATCGGAACGGCCTCCTATCGCAAAACCGTCCAGAACCTGTTGCTCGCGTTTACCTTCAACGGCATCGGCGTGCCGTTGGCCATGACCGGTCTGGTTCACCCCGTCTGGGCCATGATCGCTATGGTCACCAGTGTCAGCGCCGTCTTGGCGAACTCCTTCGGCGGGCGGCTCCTCCCCAAGGCCCGGCCGGGCCGGCAAGAACAACTCACCCTCCAGATCGCCAATATGCACTGCGAGCACTGTCTTGAATCCATTCGGGAGGCGGCCTGTGCGCTCTCAGGAGTAGAGGACGTTACTGGCGATCCCCAAAGGCAAACTGTTACCGTCACGTATCGAGAGGGAATGGTGGAGCCAGATGGCATTCGCACCGCCATTATTGGGCGTGGGTTCCAGGTGGTCTAGAGCCCCGGTCACGTCATCCCGCGGGGGGCGGGAACAGACTTCCGAAGTCTGGTTCGCAGCCGGTGCCCGCCTCTGTCACCGTCGTCGGAGCGCGCTGTGGGCCAGCACGGTCCCTCCCAGACTTCGGAAGTCTGAGGACGTGACCGGCGGGCCGCTGACCAGGCGCGCCCCTCCGGGCACGCTGGTGGTCGGATTCATGTGGAACGGGGCAACAGTGCGCCCTCCGAACCTGAAAGCGCCGTCACACGGTGCCTGGCCATCGTCTCGGCGACGCCTTGACCGGCGCGCGCGCCGGTTTCAAGAGGCGGGAGAGGTTTGCCTGGGAGAGAGACTGGAGAAAGAAGGGGGATGGTATGCAACGTAACCTGATTGTGACTACGTTGGTCGCGCTCATCATGGCTGGTTTTGTGTTGGTTTACACGGCGTTACAGCCAACTGAGGCTCAGCGCCGGATGGGAGGTGGCAGTATCAACGTTGCTGGAGCAGTCGTGCCACCAGTCAACGGCTTCACCGAGGGTACAGAGATCCGCTTCATCCACACCGAGGCCTCTGACCCCCAGGTGGCCGATATGTTGACCAACATGATGGGCTCGCCGGTCCTGGTTGTCCCCCAGCTGGCCCAAGTACCTGAATCCGCCCGGGCTAACGTCTATGTCTTCAAAAACGGAATCCAAGGGGAAGGGCCGTTTGGCTTCCAGCCGGACGTTTTTGATAACCCTGCCGGCACGAAGGGGTACAGCCCGTTGCGCACCGTCAACCTGGTGACGTGGCGGAACGAGCAGGCGGCGCGACCGCTCAGATCAGCCGCCGAGGTGAAAGCAGCTGCGGCCAGCGGAGATCTCGCCATTGAGCGGCCGGGGGTGGTCGTCAATATGCCCATGCTCACGTGGCCCGGAGGAGAACGCTAGCGAGAGCGGACAACGGGCTCGCCCGACGGGGCGCCCCCTCCCCCGCCGCGGACGCCGGGGACCGCCCCGCAGGGGTGAGGCGAGTCGCGGCCACTTGGGCGCACCCCGTCGGGTGGAAGCCGCACGAGCAGCCCGCCATCCCCTCTCGGGTTGGAAGCCCGCAGGCGTGCGGCGGGCTCACTCCAATCCGGGTTCGAATCAACCAACGAGACCATGCCTCGACAGCGACTTCATGGCGTCAATACACCCTCATACGGGAGAGACGCGGGCCCGCGGGGCGTGCGTGGATCGAGGGCGGGTGGGTGGTATCCGCCGGAGGCTATGAAGCCATGGCTCAGTTCTGCAAGCCTGGGTGGGGCTCGGAACGGCAGATCCGCCGGGCTTGAGTCTGCGTCGCGCGGTCGCTGGCGCGCCGTGCGGCCGGTCTCAGGGTCAGCCTGGGAACGGCCAGGGTGCCGGGCCGCGCGCTCACGGTCCAGTGGATAGGCCGCTCGGCCTCACTGACCGTGGGCTGAATATCCTCAGGGAGCGGGATACCGGCAGTCAAGTGGGTCAGCTCTTGAGCGATCTGGAATTGGAGATGCGCCGGAATCGCAAGGCGGTTGGAGATATCCGGGTTCGTCTCGTGCCCGATCCAGACTACGCCGATCTTGCCGGCTACTCGTTGCCGGTGTGATCCCGATGCTCGGGCCGCCGCGCAAGGCAGATGAGCCCAAGATTGTGCAGGACGGGCCGGGTTGCGAGGGGAATCAGGCCGGCGGCCTCGGCCTCGGCGGCGAAGCGCTGCGGCGTGTAGCGCCGGTGCAGCGCTGAAAAGAGGCGCCAGCCGGCCATCGTGATGAGGTAGCGCACGTGGCGGAGCTCGTGCAGCAGCGAACCGAGGTGCACGGGCGCGGCGTGGGGCTCCATGAAGATCGCCGAGCCGCCCAGCTGGAGAACCCGGCGAGTCTCGCGGAGGGCGGCTACGGGATCAGGCAGGAGGTAGAGGAAGGAATGGCCGGTGACGACCGCGAAAGCGGCGCCGGCGAAGGGCAGGGCGGCGGCATCGGCCCGAACGAGGGAGGCAACCAGGGTGGGGGCGTCGCTCCGCGCCTCGATCTGGAGCCGGCGCCGGGCCTGGGCCAGCATGCCCGCGGAGATATCCAGGCCGACGAAGCGCGTGTCGGGACGGGCCCGGTGCATCGCCGCGATGGAGATGGCGGGGCCCGTCCCCAGGTCGAGTACCAGGAGGCCGCGCGTGGGCGGAAAATGGCGCGCCAGTTCGGCACCACTGGCGCGCCAGACGACCTGATTCGTGCCCAGCGCGTAGATGGGGGCTCCCAGGTCGAAGATCCAGTTGGACAGACGCTTCACAGTGTTCCAGCTCGCATGGGCCTGTCGCGCGTGGCCCGGATGAGGTGGTCGCCCAGGGCGGGGGCCAGGCGTAGCAGGCGAAGCCCCAGGCTCAGCCATCGCGGGCGCAAGAAGAGTGGCTGGATGAGCCGCCCGAGACGCAGGCGTGGGCGAAACTCGCGCGTCCATGCGGTCGTGTAGCCGGCGGTGAGGGCCGTACCGTTCCCCCCGGCCAGGAAGTCGTGGACGAGCGGGGCCGCCAGCTCGGCGGAGCGGAGGGCCATGGCCATGCCGTCGCCGGCCAGGGGCGAGATCAGCTCGGCGCTGTCACCGAGCATCAGAATGTCGCGTTCGACGGGCGCCCTGGCGCCAAAGGCGATCTGGCTCACGGTCACCAGGTCGCCGACTCGCCCGGCGGAGCCCAGGCGGTCGGCGATGGTCGGGTTTTGGCGGGCGATCCGCTCGAGAAGGCCGTCGGGCGACCGGCCGGCCGCGGCGAAGGCGGCTGCGGTGGTCAAGAGACAGACGTTGGTGAGCCCGCCCTCGATGGCGGCCAGACCGACGTAGCCCCCATCGAAACCGTGGAGTTCGACCCGTGGGCCGGTCTCGATATTGATGTGGTGCGCTTTCAGCGCCAGAAAAGGGGAGTGGCGCCGGAAGAACGGCCGCGCCAGCGTGCGGTCGAGGATGCCACGTTTCCCCCATGCGCCCAGCACAAGGCGGGCAGGGACGGTTTGCTCACGGGTTCCGCCGGGCCGGACAGTGAGTTCGAAGCCCTCGTCCAGCGAACCGGCGACCGCGGCAACGGGGGTGCCGTCGCGGAAATCGGTACCGGCGCGAACAGCGCGTCCGGCCAGCAACGGGTCGAGTCGTAGCCGGCTGAGGCCGATGGCCCGGCCGGGCAAACCGGCGTGGAAGCTGGCGCCATCCGGGGCGGTGATGAGCACCTCGGTCAACCACGGCGGGTGCAAGGCGGCGATCTCGTCCCAGACGGAGAGGCGCCGCAAGGTTGGCTGCGTTTCGGGCGAGAGGAACTCACCACAGAGTTTGTCGTGCGGGTAGTGATGGCGCTCGAAGAGCACCACACGCCAGCCGCGCTCGGCCAGCAGGATAGCCGCGGCACTGCCGGCCAGGCCGGCGCCGATGATTGCGACGTCGAAGTGGTGGCGGACGTTCATGGGTGAGTGATGCGTGATGCGTGACGGAATCGCTCACGCATCACGATGACTGTTGAAAAACTGCGCACGGATCAGTAAGTTCCCCCGAGTCCCCGCAATTCCCCTGAATTTCCCGAGTTCTCCAAGTTCCGGCCACATCGTTGGCGCAAGGCGGTCACGGCGGCGTGCATCGCGACGGTGGATCAGCCCCAGTCGCTCGTCAACAGGAGGCGCGTGGACGGGAGGTGAACGCTAACCTGCGGGTCGGCGAGCGCTTGTGCCGCGAGGCGACGCAGCTCGGCGGGTGTGTAGCCGCGCCGGAAGCTTGCCTCGCTGTCGTGCCGGGTGATGGGGGAGCGTACCAGTAGCGGGCGCACCAGGCGGAAGAGCCAGTAGGGCACCGGATGGCGGATGAGGTCGGTCATCACCAGACCGCGGCGCGCGACTCGCCGGCACTCGCGCAGCAGGGCGACGACGGCCTCGGGCGCGAGGTGGTGGAGCAGCAACGACGAGATGACGTAATCCACGGCGTTATCCGCCAGCGGGACCCGGCGGCCATCGGCCGCCAGGAGATGCACGCCGCCGCGTGGAGGGCGGGGTGGGAACGTCGTTGGGGCACGATGCAGCTCGGCCGCGGCGACGGCTACGTGGCGCGGGTTGACGTCGGCGGCCAGAAGGCGCAGGGCGATGTGCTCGCGAAAGGCCCAGTTGGCGAGGGCGCACGCGAGATGACCATTGCCGGTGCCCAGATCGAGCACGCTGACCGGTTTGGGCGCGGCTCGCACGCGCCGCTTGAGTGGATCAAGTGTCGCGGCGATGCCAAACAGGCAGGTGTTGATCCGGGTGAGGTCGTCCAGGCTCTCGGCAACTTCGGCCAGGGTGCCGTGGTCGCCGTCGAGCAACTCGGGGTGCTCCTGACGCTCCCGGAACCCACCGGGGACCGTTTGGGGATACTGGGTGAGACAGCGACGGGATATCATGGAAGCCACCGCCAGTCGAGAATGGATCCGCAGGGTCCACTTATGGCAGAGCGTGAGACTATCAGTCGTAGCGGGAATTGTAGCCCGCGGGGCGCGGAATGCGAAGCAGGCCGGTGCCGGCCCTTTCCCTCCCCCTGCCGATTCACAAGTTTTCTTCACGGCCTTCACACCTTCTTCATATCCGCCCTCTAGCATAATAAACAACGCGCAGTTGGCTTTCATACGAAGCCGAGAGCTTCCTGGCCTCAGCCCGAGGATCGCGGCTTCGTGGAACTTCTCGGAATGTGGGGGTGGAAGGGGTTTGGCGCGCGCCGCCGCCGTACGCCAAACCCCCTCCACCCCGGATTGAGGGGGACAAGACCGTGAACCGCTCCGCAGCCTTCATCGTGACTCTCACGCTGCTGGCCCTCGCTGTCACCGCCGGGCTGGCGCGTGCCGGTTCACCTTCCGGGGTAGCCGCCTCCCCTGCCGCGACACCGGTTACCATCGATGTCGATCTCCCATCGACCAGCACCGGCGTTCCCGGCGGCGCCCTCGCTGTCCGCATCTTCGCCCCTGCGACGGCCGGCGATGCCCGCTACGCCGATGGCGCGACGGTGCTGATCTTTGTCCCCGGCGGCAGCAGCGAAGGCACACTCCGACCCGTTCTTCCCCGGGCTGAGGACGTGATCCGCATCGTCTTCCTCTTTCCCGGTGGCACGGACCCGCTTTCGGGCCGCAGCAGCGACGGAGCCTATGATTACCGCGGCCCCAACAGTATCGCTGCCCTGCGCGACGTCATTCGCTACGCAGCCGGCGAACTGGCCGATGCCGCGGGCAACACCATCGACGACCGGCTGCCGGTGCCCGTCCTGCACGACAACATCGGCCTGCTGGGCTCCTCCAACGGCGGTAACATCGTCGTTGCCGTGGCGGCCGAACACGGAGCCGGACTGGGCGGCCATTTGCGCTACGTCATCCAGTGGGAATCGCCCGTCTCCAGCCAGATCGCTACGGTGGATCTGGGCCGGGTGAGCCTGGACTGTCCCGCCGGCCGGCGAGAGGGCCTGGACGCGGTCAACCCGCGCTATCTGACGTACGGGCCGCTGACGTTGGGCGTGGACTACAGCCAGCTCACCTACGATGCCGGCGATCCGCTCCACCGCGTCTTCTTCGACGGCAACGGCGACGGCCGCTACACCACCATGACCGATCCGGGCAACGGTTGCCAGACACCGGATCTGGACCTGAACGGCACTTTGGAACTGGATGAGGATTTCCCGCTCGCGACCTACTCGGACGGCGTCAAACAGATCTACTCTCGCCCCGTCACCCAGGCCCTGGCTGACCGGAGCGTCTTCGGCGGGGGTTGGCCGGCCGACGTGGCAACGCCGGTCGAGGCCAACGCCTTCTGGGACCTGCGGGAGGCGGTGCGGCTCTACGACGATGCACTGACCAACATCCCCGATCTCGAGGGCATGATCCTGGCCAGTGTGGTGGATCACGTCCAGACCGCGCCGGACCATCCCCACATCCGGCAGGCGTTGAGGCCCTCACCCCCATCCCCCTCTCCCAATCTTGGGAGAGGGGGTGCAGGGGGAGAGGGCTGGGTCAAGATCAACCCGGCCCGCGACTACGTTCTCGAAGTGGCCCCCACCCTCAGTGTCCGCACCGACCTGCCCGACAACGCGGCCAACGCGGCGCCGTCAGACTGGACCGACGCCAGCAGCTATGCCTACCCCGAGGGCCTGGACGAGGTCTACTTCGCGGCGGCGGTTCACGAGATGGCCGACCGCGCCCAGGCTGCCAGCGCGACGCCGACCCCAACGCCCACCGCCTCGGCGACCCCCACGCCGACCGCGACGCCATCGCCAACGGCGACACGCACGATGACGGCTGCCGCTACGCCCACGGCGCCGACGTCCTCGGATTGCATCAGCGACGTGAACAGCAACGGTCGTGTGGACGCCGTGGACGTCATGGCCACGGCTGCGAACGAGTCGTGCCGCGTATACTTGCCGATAGCCGTCACTCGTTGGCGCCGGCCCTGGCCCCCCGACACGCCTACACCTCCTGCCACCGCTACACCTACGGCAACCCCCACCGCCACGTCCACACCCGAGAGTTGGGTGTACGAGGAGACGGTCCTCTACAGCGAGGGCATCTCGCGACCGGAACTCTGTTTCGTGGGTGATCGGGCCTACCTGGCCCTGCGTCAAGTCGTGCAGCCCGAGGGCGGTGGGCCGGCTGAGAGATTCATCGTGTTGAAAGTGTTTGACGTCGGTGAAACCGGAACCTGGACCGACCGCACCGCCGACCTCTTCCCGGACGATCCGCACGTCCTCTACGGCCCCGGCGATCCGCACGAGGCCGGCGACTTCACCGACCACCAACTGCTATGCGCTGACGGTGCCTTCTTCCTGGTCTTCGAGGCCACGTACCTTGCCGAAGGGGGGCGGATGGCCCACACCGTCGTGCGGCGCTACCACAGCGACTGGACGTTCGACCGGCAGACCGCGCTGCTGGAGTCGAGTAAGGAAAAGGGCTCCCAGACGTACAAATCGGATGATCCCGGTGCAACCCTTCTCAATGGGAGCCTCTTCGTCTGGGTGGTGGAGCTTGGGGGAGCTTCGGGCGCGCCGGTCACGGGATTTGCGCTGTACGGCCTCGATCCCGTCACCCTGGAGGTGGCCGTGGATGACGGTGCCGGCGGCCCTCGCATCCTGCAAAACCCACAGCAGGCTCCCTTCCCCGGCGTGATGGATTTCATCGACGGCGAGTATCGATTGCTGAGTTCTCCCCGGGCGGCGGGTGAGCCCGGGTTTACGCAGGATGGTCTGATGGATTGTCGCTACGAGCAGGACTGGGATTTGCTTGGCTGTACTGTTGTGGAGGATCCCTTCGGCAACGATCGGCCACTGTACACCACGAGCCGCCTTCGCTACGGCGGTGTAGAGATCTGGGGCTTTACGGTCATGCCGGCGGACCGCAACCAGGACGAAGGAGTCATCGGACAGGCCTGGGTGCGGCTGGCTGGACCCGACGGGAGCGCAGCCTACTTCCTCGTCTCCGACAACGACGCCACGCCGGCCGATGACGACACCCGGCACACAGAACTCGCCGTCCACGATGGCAAGGTCTACGTGTCCTACTTCCACGTTGAAGATGGCGACGAGCGCGCGACCACTATCAAGCGCTATCGCCTCCCAACATCCGAGGAAGTGCCGCCGTTGTACTTCTTCTACGCCATCCACACCCACGTGCAGGGCGACTGGGCACCCTACACCGATCCAGGGATGACGAACCTGGACACCCAGGTGGCCGACAACATGATCGCGGCCATTGAGGGCATGGCCGGCGTGCTGAACGACCACGGGGCCAGGGGGTCGTGGGAGGTGGTCTACGGCACGTCCAGGGGACTGTGCACCTACCAGAGAGAAAATCACATTTTCCAGCAGTTGCTCGACTCGGGGCACGAGGTGGGCGTCCACGCCCATCGTACTGAACACATAGACGACGCGTTTCAGAACCTGCAGGATTTCTGCGGTATCACGTCGGACCTGACCTCGGGCTTCATGATTGAGGCGTCCAACGCCGGCCCGGGGGGTGCCCAGGAAGCCGCATCGCAGGCCATCGAAGCCGGCCTGGCGCTGGGGATGACGGTCGGCACGGAGAACATGTCGCCGGATGGCGGGAGGAACCCCTTCGGCGAGCTGTGCGACAACCAGATCGGTGCCGGCAATGACATGTGGGAAGAGACGGGCAACCTGATGTTCCCCTGGCGGCCGGACTACGCCAACCGCAACATCTGCACCGACAACCCCGCGGGTGGCATGGTCTTCGTAGATCACGTACCCCCCGGGTGGATGTCCCTGCCCGGCGCAGGTATGGTGGACGTCCTGACCGACGCCAATTTCGACCAGCTCCGCCAGCAGTTCGACGCGGCGCTGGCCTACATGGAAGAGAACCGGTCTGAGCGTATCGCCGCCTGGGGGTTTGTCTCGCACATCAACGAGTACGCGGTTGGCGACCGGGGGGAGAACCCGCCGGACCCGGCGGCCCTGGCAGCTCTGGACCGCTTCCTGGACTACGTGGATACGAAGGTAGCCGAGGGCCGCGTGGTCTACGCCACTGCCGGCCAAGTCGCCGACCTGGCGTTTCCCACTGGTGACACCGGCACCCCGACGCCCACGCCGACCGCCACGCCTGGCTCGCAGGGGGTCAGCGCGAACTGGGGGGCGGAGTACCAGGTCAGCAACACCGGCGGCTCCTCCGGTGGCGCCGTTGGGCGCACGCTGGCCGTGGATTCCCAGAACCGCCTGCACGTCGTCTGGACGGAGCAAGCAGGGAACGGCTACGACGTCTACTACGCCCGCCCCACCGACGGCGGCCCAACGTGGACCGCCGGGCGGGACATTGCCAACAGCTACTGGCCTGCCTGGATGCGATTCAACGTCTTGGAGCTAACGCAGGCCGGCCTTCTCCAGGATCTCCGCCGCCCACACGGCGTCCTCACCCTCCAGCGGGGGGAACGGCTCGACGGTGTAGTCCACGTCCAGGTCGTAGCCGGCCTGGTCGTAGACCTTCCGCAAGGCAGCGCCCAGGTCCAGGGGAACGTCCGGGTCGGGGGACAGCAACGGGACAGGAACGACGGGGAGTAGGTCTTGCAGTCGTATCGGCCAACAATCGGCGTCAGGCCGGCGGTCTGCGCGGCTGAGGACGACGTAATAGGGCGTCGTCGGTGGCGGGGGCCGCAGCGGCAGCCGTTCGCCCCGGCGCAGCAGGTCGACCTCCAGCAAATGGGTGGTAGACGCCAGCAGGGTATCGCGCTTACGCAGGTAATCCTCGCGGGTCTTCGTACTGCGGCGTTTGTTGGCCGGCGAGAGGAGCTCGATGGCGGTCACCAGCAGGCCAGAAGTCACGTCGCGAATCTCGACAGACACCTGGCGGAATGGCACACGCATCACGTTCACGGTCTTGACTGGGGGCGGTGTGATGGCCACGGCTGCGCCGGCCGGCACCGGAAGTGGCTTCACCGGTGGCCGGCGAATCACCGACACGTCGGGGAACATGACGCGGAGTTCGCCATTGTCTGGTTGGTCCATGACCCGCTGGGGTACCAGCCGGGCCACGTAGCGCGGCCGGAGTTGGGGAACCAGTTGATTACGGATCTCGCCGATCAGGGTATCGTGCACATCCTGCCAGAAGCGCGGGTGTTCGAGGTAGGGGTCCATGCCGGGAAAGGGAGAAGGCATCAGCACACCTCCACAGCCTGTCAGGGCCGTTCTACAACGAGCAATCGATCAGTCACGGTATAGCATACAACAGGTGTCCGGGCAAGCGCGGGTGCCAGGTCGCCTGGTCATATGATTCGTGCTTCATATCTTCTTTCCATCCACTTGAACAGACACGCGGAGGTTGAACAATGTACGCCACTCGCCTGATAGTTCTCACCTCTCTGCTGATTGGCACCCTCTTCCTGCCCGGTTGCGGGGGGCAGCCGGCCGGCACTACGCCTGGCCGCACACCGGTTCCCATCACCGTCGAGGCCGGGGAGCGGGCGACCCCATACGACGCCCAGGAGGCCATTCGCAACTACGCCGCCAGGGTGCTCGGCATCAGTGTGAGCGTGAAGTCGGCCGGCGGTCGAACTGGCACCATCACCCTGCCCGTCGAGGCGCAACAGAGCGTGGATGCCGCCATCAGCCTGGCCGGCGCCACCTACTTCGGCGTCCTCGAAGACGCGCTGGCCTCGGTCAGCCTCGGGGACGGCGAAGTCAGCGGCGACCTGACCGCAGACATCGAATCGGCGTCCCTGGGCGTGTTTGTGATGACCCAGGAGGGGGCGCTGCCGGCCGGTGAGGACGAGGCCCTGGCGCGGATCAAGCGCACCTTCCCCGCCATCGCCGACCTGGACTACGTGGCCCAACCGCGGACGGGCAAGGGCTACTCCTTCCAGGCCACAACCACAGGCAAAGGTCTGGATCCGAGCGGAAAGATTGTCGCCGTGGGCCAGTCGGTGGTGGTTTCGGTCACCCCGGCCGTGCGCCAGGGGCGGGTACTGGTGTGGGCGGTGGTGGCTAACGGCACGCTGACCAAGGCGCTGACGTTCTGAGTCACCTGCCCTGACGCCGCGCCGCTGTGATCGCCCGAAGATCCGGTCAGAGGATTACGATGAACACTGCTCGCTTCTTTGCCTTCGGTGTGGGATTGCTGACGCTGCTGTCGCTGGCTCTCAGTGGGGCCGGCCACAGCATCGCGAGCAGGCCGGCAGCCTCCGCTTACACGCTGGCGACGGCGAATGGTTTCGCCCTCTCCCTCTCCTCTGAGGGCCGGGTTACCGGCCTGCAGCTCGACGGAGGCGAGTTGGTGTCAACCTCGGCACCGGCCCTGTGGCTGCGCGACCTCAGCGATGCCGGCCAGGTCACCAAACCCAACCTGGTGGTCAACCCCGGCTTCGAAGAGGGGCTGGCCGGCTGGGCTCAGTTGACCAACGGTGGCCTGGACGTCAGCGTCGTCGTCTCACCGACCCACAGCGGCGACGCCTCACTCCAGTTTGCCAGCACCAGCGAGCTCCCGGCCTTCGCCGCCGGTGCCGGCGATCCCGTGCCCGTCGTCCCTGGCCAGCGCTACCGTATCTCCGCCTGGTGGCGCAGTGCCACAGGCTACGTTTCCGCCACGGACGGTCCACCCAGCCTGTGGCAGATGACCCTCTGGCGTGGCCCGTACCGTACCAGCGGCCTCTACGTGCAGTGGCTGGATGGCGACAGCCGGCCCCTGGGCGATCCGCAACTGGCCGTCCCGCTGCACTGGAACGCTGCCACCTGGCGCCTCATCCGCCGCGAGCTCACAGCGCCGGCCGATGCTGCCTTCGCCCGCGCCGTCGTAGCAGCCAGGTTGCAGGCGGAGGAAACCCTGTGGATCGACGATGTCGCCTTTGTCCCGTCCCCTGAGCCGGATCTGGCCGTATCGGGTAGCGTAGCGCCGTGCGCCACCGGCGCTTCGGCGGCCGACTCGACCTGTCTTGTCCAGACGGCCACACTCACCAACGGCCTGTCCTTGACCGTCACCTACACTGCCCACGTTGACCATATTGCCATCCAGGGCGAGGTGTGGGATCTGGATGGGCGGGAGCGTGCACTGGATGTGTCGTGGGGCGTGCCGGTGGACCTCACCCCCACCCCCGCCGCCTACGGCGGCCCCCTCTCCTCCCTCTCCTGCAAGGAGAGGGAGGAGGGGGCCAGGGGGAGGGAGGAGAGGTCTGGACCTGGTGGGACGACGCTCACACCTCCCGTCCCATCACCGACACCACCACCTACGCCCACGCTATCAGCGCTGTCTACGACGCCTGGCTCCCGATGTCGTTGTACCCCTACGCGGGCGTAAGCACGGCTGTTGGAGGGCTGGCGATGGGAGTGCCATTGGACCGCCCTCAGATCGCTTTGCTGACTTACGACGGTGCCGCCCGCCGCTACGAGGCGACCTACCACATGGGTATCTCACCCCAGGCGGCCAGGGCAGGCCCGCGCGCCACCTTCGCCCTGATGCTCTACCGCTTCGACCCCACGTGGGGCTTTCGCGACGTCATCGCCCGCCACCGCGCCCTGCAGCCGGAAGCCCATACCACGACCCGCTCCCTCTACGACTACGCCGGTGCTCAACAGGGCTGGTATTTCACCCAGCACGGCGTGGAGCAGGCCCTGGCCCACGATGCGGCCAACATCTACTCCGCCCAGTACACCGTGGGCGAGTTGCCGCTGAAACTGGCTCCCAAGACTGACCCGCGCCCCACCCTCGACGAAGCCCTGGGTGTGGTCAGCGACACGCTCTCCAGCCCCGTTCCCTCGGACGCTGCGCTGGCCCGCGCCATCAACGGCAGCGCCGTGGTGGACCCCAACGGGGATTGGTCCCTCAAGAAGCTGGGCGTTTTCGAGTGGGCTCCCGAGTGGTGGGAGGCCATCTGGGCCGCCAACCTGGACCCGGACCTGGAGGATGGGCTGGCGTCGTGGATCTTGGACTGGCGCGTCACCCCGGCGTTCACCGCCACGACCGAGGCCGGTGCTCACCTGGACGGTGTGCAGATGGACAACTTCATGTCGCCGCCGGCCCTGGACCTGCGCCCCGAAGCTCTGGCCGTCGCCGACCGGTCCCTGAGCTACACGCCTCACACCTACCGGCCGGCGGTACACAACGGCTTCAGCTATCACGAGTACCTGACCTCCCTGCGGGATTACCTGGACAGTGAGTGGGGGACCGACCGCGACATCAGCATCAACTTCTGGGGGCTGGGCAATCCCAACTATCTGGCCTCGTACATCGACGCCTTCGGCAGCGAGGGCAACCTCAGGGGAAATGGCGAGGGCGAGAACTGGACCCCGGAGATCCTGGACTACCGGCGGGCGATTGCCTACAGCCGGCCCTACCTCTTCGCCAACCAGACGGACGCGCTGACCGCCACCGAAGCCTACACCTTCAGCCAGACAGCCCTGCTCTACGGCGTGCGCCCGCGCCGTGGCCCCAACGCCTCCCCGTGGGAGCCTGAGGTGGAGCAGATGATCAGCGACACCGTCGAACTGATCACCCGCTATTGGGCCGCCGGCTGGGAGCCGCTCACCTACGCCCGGACGGACGGCGACGACGTGTGGATCGAACGATTCGGCGACCTCTCCCCCACCCCCGGCCTGAAGGCCACCCCCTCCCCCTCTCCTACCAGGAGAGGGGGAGGGGGACCAGGGGAAGGGGGTGAGGTCTTCTTCCCCGTCCACAACCGCACCGACCTCACTCGCACCGCCACGGTCACTATCGAAGCCGTACCCCTGGGGATCACCTATCCGACGTCGGTCGAAATCACCGACTTGGCCACCGAACAGCCCGTGCCCTTCAGTGTGGAGGCGGGAAACATCGTTGTGAGTCTGGATCTCGGGCCACGCGAGACGCGGGTGTTGCAGGTGAGCGGCGGCACGACGCCGCCGGCGTCGGAGTGCGTGGGCGACGCCAACGGCATTGGCGACGTGGTGGACGTCATGGCCACGGCTTCAGAGCTGCCGTGCCAGGTGTACCTGCCGCTGGTGGCCGCTCAGTGGCGTCAACCCTGGCCCTCTCCGACTGCCGGCCCACCCTACCCCCGCCTGGCTCGCCTGACCTGGTATGAACCCGGCAACTTCGCTCACAGTTTGAGCGAACGCACTGACGGCCGGATCACGATTGACGACCCGAATCACACAGCGCTGGTGGACATTCTCGCGGCGCACCAACTGGTTGTCGTCTCCGGCCGGGTTCTCTCCGGCTCATACCCGGGTGTCCAGACCGACCGCGGCCGGCTGGCTCAGGCCAGAGATGAGGCCGGGTTCCTGCTCCTGGGGCGGTGGGAAACCAGTGGCATCGAGCTCTACGACCTTAGTTTCACAAACACGCAACCCGGCTCTCCCTTTCCCTTTGTCCCCGAGTGGTTCGTGCAGGAGGTTGCGGGCCCCCTGCCCCAGGCAGTGTGGGCCGGCGACACCGTGGTGCCCATTGCAGACGGGGAGCAAAACGCCTACTGCTTCCTTCGAGAGAACTACCTCAATGACCAGGTGATCATCCTCGACGGTGACCGCAGCGAGGCCGTGAAGCTGGACTGCGACGTGTGGGACGGCTCTTCGCTCACCATCCCGCTCACCCTCGATAGTGCCCTCCGGTCCCCCTACGACTTCGGTCTGTTCAAGTCCGACCACGCCGCCGGGACGCCCGTACGCATCAACACCTCGCCAAGCTGGGACGCGTGGTGGGGCTACAACATGACCGACATCGGTCCAACGTACAGGTGCACCGTGAAGACTCTACCAGTTTTATGCAGCGGGAGCTTCGCCGCTGCAACCGGCGAACGGATACGGTGATCAGGTGCGGAAGACGGGCTGAACCCGTACTGGAAGAATACACCATCGATGCGACCCAGCAGCAACGGCTCGACGCCGTTTGCGCGGCGGGCACGGCCTCGCCGGGGACCGCCCCGCCGGGCGAGGCGAGAATGCCTCGCGTGGGGCGCCCCCACAGGGGGAACGCCTCACGAAAAGCCCGCCTTGTCCCCTTGGGCTCGCCCTGACGGGCGCCATCTGGCAGGGGCACTCGCGTGGGCGCCCCTTAGGGGGAGAAGCCCAGGGGCTTGCGGCGGGCCAGGTGCGGTCATCGCGATCGGCCCACAATCCGAACAGGGGTGACTGCAGCATATCGCCGGCCGTACCGATCGGCCCAGAGGGAGGTTGAGAAGAGGCGATGACCACAACAATCTCGGCCGGGCCAGATGGCACGTCCTCCGGCACCTTAATGTGGAGGTCGCGGCTGAGCGGAATGTCGGCCCGCAAGACAACTGTTTTGATCACAGGGACACTTCCCCAATGTTATCCATCTGACCCCTATCTGGCCCAATTATACGGCCGAGGGCCCGGTAGTCAACCAGGAATCGACTGCAGAGGTTCAGCCCGCCACGACAGAAGGATTGCAACAGAGAGGTGAAACCGTGACACGATCGGCGCCGATACTCAGCCTGGGGCTGCTCCTGGTGGCCGTCGCCCTCGGCGGGGACGGCGCCGGTATCCTGCGCGATGAGGCGGCACACCCCGCACCCCGTAACTCCTGTCCTTGACGATTGAAGGAGGTGTACCATGTTCAAGAAAATACTCGTAGCGGCGCTTGTCCTCGCCGCTGTCCTGACCATCGATCAGGGGCAGAGTCAGGCGCGGACAGAGGTGTCGGCCGGTGCCGCCGTGCCCTACTGGCCGTCCTTCGGCTACGACCCGCAGAACACCTCGCGAAGCCCGCATCCCGGACCCCAGTCCGGGGTGATCGCCTGGACCTATCCGGCGGTGAAGGGGCGCGTCATCAACAACCAGCCGACGGTAGATTCTAACGGCACGGTCTACTTCGGGACCTGGGGCTCTTACGTCGAGGGCACCGGCAACCGGGCGCGGGGGATGCTCTACGCCATCAATCCAGACGGGAGTGAGAAGTGGGTCTACGATCCGGGGCCGCAGGAGGGGTATTACCTGGGCACCATCGAGACATCGCCAGCCATCGGTCCTGATGGGACGATCTACATCGGGCGGGGCGATGGCATCCTTCGGGCTGTCAACTCAGACGGGAGCGAGAAGTGGGCCTTCGAGACGTACGCGGATACGTACGGGCGAGCACAGATCTTCACCAGCCCGGCCATCGCCGAGGATGGCACGATCTATTTCGGCACGGGCGTGTACAAGGTTCTGGGCGTCACGCTGGGGACCAACGTCTTCTACGCCCTCAACCCGGATGGCACGCTGAAGTGGGCTTATCCAGCGGATGCCGCTACAGGCGGTACGCTCAGCCAGCAGATCTTCATGAACCCGGCCATCGGACCGGATGGCACGGTCTACTTCTCCGCCGGCTTTACCACGTACGCCCTCAACCCCGATGGCACGGAACGCTGGCACAAGACGAGCATTCGAAACATGTGGAGCACGGCGGTGGGGGCGGACGGGACCGTCTACGTCCAGGCGATGTATAAGGCCGGCGGCACGGGAGCGATCTACGCTCTCAACCCCGAAGACGGGTCTCGCAAGTGGATGTTCTCCGTTCCGGAGCCGACCGTTTCGAAAGTGGTCATCGCTGCCGATACCCTTTCGGGCACGGGCGGCACCCTCTACTTCGGCTCAGGCACCCACGAGACCACCGATGAGCCCCAGAATGTCGGAAAGCTTTACGCGATCGTGGATTGCGGCCAAGACTGCGTCCAGGAGAAATGGACGGAGCCGGTTGATTTCGGTCTCTCTGCCGGTCCGTCGGCGCTTGACGCCACAGGGACGATCTACGTGGCGCTGCGGGGGGACCTGGACGCCACGCCCCCGGTGCCCGGCCGGGTGGTGACCCTGCGGGACCTGGGTGAGCGTGCGGAGATCCTGTGGAGCGTGGAGGCGAACGGCGAGATCTGGCTGGGCCAGCCGGTGATCGGTCCGAACCGCACCCTCTACTTCGCCGACGCGGTGTGCATGGACTACTCCACCTGCGACGAGGAGACCGACGTCCCATCCCTGTATGTCGTTGGGCCGTCGGAATGCGTCGGGGACGCCAACGGCAACAGCGTGGGTGACGTCGTGGATATCCAGGCGACCGCTGCCCAGCCCGGCTGCCTGGTCTACCTGCCGCAGACCGTGAGCCACTGGCGCCAGCCCTGGTCGGCTTCCACATCAATGCCGACCACACCTATGCCGCCCAGCCGGCCGCCGGCTGGGCCTGGTGGCAACAACGCTCCTCACGCCGGCGACGCAGTGTCTGCTGTCAAGCCCTGATGCCACATCTCGGCCCATCATCCCGCTGACACGGTCTGTTGCTCGCAGGCCGAGGCGGTGGTGTTGGCCGCCGAGGCGCGCACCGGCTTGCGACCCCAGCGACGAACCAACCTGCGCCAGTGGATGGAGGTGTGTGCGCGACATCACGTACAACAGCGCCAGCCGGTACGTCTTATCTAAACGACTGGCGGAATATCTTGGTGCGCCGTAGCGAAGAGCCGCCGAACAAGGTGTTGCACCCGGCGGCCGCCGGCGTGACCATGAACCGGCCGCGGGTGAACGCCGGCCCTTAGGCCGCGCGCAGTACCTCGCTTCACAAGCTCAGAGAAAAGGGTATCCCGCCTCGAACGATAACTTTCGTAGACAGGTCTACACTGTGGTATAATTCGAGCGAGTTGATATTTTCACGGCGGGATAGCGATGAAAGTTAAGGAAGGGATCAAGCTGCTGTAACCGTTCAGGGGAGTAGAAACGTGATGCGTTTCGTGATACGTGATGCGTGAACGATTCCTTCACGCATCACGTATCACGTCCCACGCATCACGCCTCCGTAGGGATGGGGCCAGGGAGCACCCTCTGAACGGTTACCAGCTGCTCGAAGAAGATTGATGGTGCCTGGGTAAGAAATCACCGCCTGGGCAAGAAGAACGGACAGACGCCATCCGCAGCCCAGACACGCTCTGGTCAGTTGACCATCCGTACCTTACTCATCAGGGTCCGGGCGGCGCATCCCAACCGACCGCCAGGGTGGGATTCACCCGTGACCAGACACCACGTGGCCGCGCGGGTTCGCAGACGCCACTTTTGTTGACCGTGATGGCTGCTCGTCCGGCTTGATGGGAGTCTACCACACCCGCTCCGTTTCTCCGGTCAGGATTGTCCCTCCAGGACATGGAGTGTTCCAGCCGACCGCTTTCAGCGGCGGCTGAACCGATGGCCGTTGGGTGCTTTCTTCAGCAGCGGCGAGGGCAAGTTCGCGGCGCAGTATTGCGTTCCAAAGTATAATTTCAGCAGGGTGAAGGTATGGATACGATAGCCCCTATGTTCAAAATGGATAAGACCGCCTTCTCAATCGCATCGCTTTTCGACGAGTCGGACGAGAAGGCCTATTGGCTTTCCAAAACACCGTATGAACGCCTGCAAGCCGTAGAACTCATGCGACAGGTCATCTATGGGTACAAGCCTACTACCGCCCGACTTCAAAGATTTTTTGAAGTTGCTCAACTCAAAGCAAGTTGAATACCTGCTCATTGGCGGTTATGCGGTCGGGTATCACGGCTACTCCCGCGCGACCGCCGATATGGACATCTGGATTGCCATTCACCCTCGCAATGCCGAGAAAATGGTGGAAGTCATCCGCGAATTTGGTTTTGCCGTGGACAGGCTATCCGCCGAGCTGTTTCTGAAAGAAAACAATGTCATCCGCATGGGCGTGCCCCCGTTCCGCATTGAAGTGCTCACGACGATTTCGGGAGTGAGTTTTGAAGAGTGCTACAAAGAACGCGTCACTGACATTCTCGATGAAGTTGAAGTCAATCTCATCAGTCTAAAGCATTTGAAAGCCAACAAGAAAGCAAGCGGCAGGCTCAAGGATTTGACTGATTTGGAATATTTGCCGTAGCCAGCGAACCGGTTGTCAGTTCGCAAGTCGCGCAAGGGCCAAATCGGCGTCTTCCTGGCAAGACCGGCACCCACGATGATGTGTTGGTATTTCTGTACAAGTGGCGCGCACGCGCCACTTGTACAGCAAGTGAGAGACACCATCGCGCACCCAACCCTGCGTGCAGCCGACGTTGCCACCGCCGCGGATCGCTACCTGGCCCACCGGCGCCGGCTCCAGTATTCCGGGCTGTTCAGGCTCAGGCGGTCGAAGCCTGTTTTGACCGCCCTGCCCCGAACTTTCGGGGTGCGGGCCGCGAGCCACGCCGGCTGGTGGCGGCGGTGGTGCGTGCGCCTGACCTCAGCCAGATGGCGCCGGTGGCGCTGCTGTGCTTCCTGGGTGGGCGTGGTGAGGGGCTTGCAGCCTCCTCCTGCGGCTGGCGCGGGTCGTCGCCGCGTGATCGGGCCGCCTCGCTCTTTCCTTTGGGGCCGCGCGGCGCCGGGTCCCGGGAGTTCACACCTTCTCTGTGGGGGCTTCACACCTTCTTCATATCTGCGCTCTAGGATGAGGATGTCCAAGCAAGAAAACTATTTCCACAGGAGGTGTGACCATGAAGAAGCTTGGGACAACAACGGTGCTTGCCGCGCTGGTTGCGGTGCTGGTGTTGGGCGTCGCCGGGGTGGGCGCGGTGGCGGCAGCCGGGCCGGGCGGGCCGCGCGGGCACGGCGCTCCGATCGCGGGGTTGAAAAAGGTCGCCGATCTGCTTGGGATGACGCCGCGCGAGATGCTGCAGGGGCTGTGCGACAACAAGACGATCGCCGACCTGGCGAGCGAAAAGAACGTGAGCACGGATGCGGTCGTGGACGCGATCGTGGCGGGCCGCGAGGCCCGCACGGCCGAGTGGGTTAAGAGCGGGCTGCTGACCCAGGCGCAGGCCGACGCGATCAACGCCCGGGGCCGCACGCGGGCCGAGGATATCGTCACGCTGCCCTTGCCCTATGGAATGTTCGGCGAGGGCCTGAAGACGGCAGCCGGCACCATCGGGATCTCGGTGGACGACCTGATCGGCGAGCTCGAGGCCGGGAAGAGCGTGGCCGAGGTGGCTGCAGCGAACGGAAAGACGGCGCAGGCGGTCGTGGATGCACTGGTTGCGGCGAAAGAGCAGTCCTTCCAGGAGTTGATCTCGCTGGACCTGATGACCCGGACGCAGGCCAACCTGGGGCTGGCGCGCTATCGAGAGACGGCCGAGCGGATGGTGAACGAGGTCCACACCGGTCAGGGGCAAGGCATCTGCAGGCGCGTGGGTCGCGGGCCGGGCGCGAGCTTCGCCCCGAGGTCCGGCTTCGGCGGGCGCCCGCTCGAACTCGGGCAGGGGCTGAGCCAGTAAGATCGGTGATGGAAGGCGAGGGCGCGGCCGGGTGGTCGCGTCCTCTTCGCTTGCGGGGGCGCGGCTTCTTCGGGTTGGCCGCTTTGTGGTAGGATTGTGGTCTGTGAGGAGACACGATGGGCCAGATCGTGCTGATCGTCGAGGACGAGCAGAAGATCGCGCGCTGGGTTGAGACCTACTTCCGGCAGGCGGGGTTCCGCACCCTGGTGGCGTTCGACGGGACAACGGGCCTGGCCATGGCACGGCACGAGCGGCCCAACCTGGTGGTGTTGGACCTGATGTTGCCCGGCATTGACGGCCTGGACGTCTGCCGGGCGCTGCGCCGCGAAGGTGACGTGCCCATCATCATGCTGACCGCCCGGGCCGAGGAGGCGGATCGGCTGATTGGCCTGGAGCTCGGCGCGGACGACTACGTGGTCAAGCCGTTCAGCCCGCGCGAGCTGGTGGCGCGTGCCCGGGCCGTGTTGCGCCGCAGCGGCGCCGTCGAGCCGCCGCGGGGCGACCTCTTGCGGGGTGGGGAGGTGACGGTGGATGTCGAACGGCGCAGCGTCTCGCGTGGCGAGACGCGCATCGATCTGACGCCGACCGAGTTCGATCTCCTGGTGACGCTGCTGCGGCATCGCGGCCGGCCATTGAGCCGCGAGCAGTTGATCGAACTGGCTCTGGGGCAAAGCTATACGGGGTACGATCGGACTGTGGATGCGCACATCAAGAATCTTCGCCGCAAGATTGAGCCCAACCCCGGGGAGCCGCGCTACATTCTGACGGTCTTTGGCATCGGGTACAAATTTGCGGAGGATGTGTGACCTTCTTTCGCCGGCAGAGTCTGAGCTGGCAATTGACGCTCAGTTACTTGTTCCTGGTGGGGGTGACAGTGGCCGCCCTCGGCCTGGTGTCGCTTCAAGTGACGCGCCGCACCTTTGGTGCGTTCGTCGTCGAGAGCGGCCAGCGGAAGGCTCGAGAGCTGGCGGTCTTTCTGGGGCAATACTACCAGCGCCAGGGGGAGAGTTGGGCGGGCGTTCAGTTGTTGGTGGAACAGTTGGGCCGGCTGCCGGACGAGCGGCCGGTGCCGGCCCGCCCGCGGCTGCTCCCCCGTATTATTGCCAGGCTGCCCCTGCAGCCCCGCGACCGGGTGCTGATCGCCGGACCCGACGGCCGCGTGCTGGCGGCCAGCGAGCGCCGCGACCTCGGGCGAGTGTTGCCTGAGGCGACGTTGGCACGCGGTGCGCCTGTACTTGTAGAGGGCCGGCAGGTCGGGACGGTCCTGGTCGGCGCCAACCTGGGGGTGCTGGGCGCGGCCGAGCGCACCTACCTTAGCCGTCTGAACCGCGGGAACCTCGTCGTCATGATGCTGGTCGGCGGGGTGGCGCTGATGCTGGGGGCCTGGCTGGCGCAACGGATCACCGAGCCGGCGCGGGCGCTCACGGCGGCGGCGAACCGGCTGGCCGCGGGTGACTGGCGCGAGCCGCTTCCGGTGCGCTCGACGGATGAGCTGGGCCAGATGAGCGCCGCCTTCAACGCGATGGCCATCGAGATCGAGCAGCAAAATCGCCTGCGGCGCCAGATGGTGGCCGATATCGCCCACGAATTGCGAACGCCGCTCAGCGTGATGCGGCTCGAACTGGAGGCGCTTGAGGATGGGCTACAAGAGTCGGCCGATGCGACTAGGAGCCTCCGCGGTGAGATCGACCTGTTGACCCAACTGGTGGAGGATCTGGGCCTGCTCGCCCAGAACGATGCCGGCGAGCAACCCCTCGACCTGGCAGCGACCGATGTTGGCGTGCTGGTGGAAGAGACGGTGACCCGTTGGCAGGGGCGGGCGCTGGCTCGGGGTCTCAGTCTGCGCGCCGCGATCGCGCCGAATCTTCCCCAGGTGCACCTGGATCGCTCGCGGATCACGCGGGTACTGACCAATCTGCTCGCCAATGCCTTGCGCCACACCTCCGAGGGGGGCGAGATCGTTATCGCTGCCGCGGCGGAACCGGGGGCGGTGCGCCTCAGCGTGCATGATACCGGCGAGGGCATCCCTCCGGACGAGCTCGAGAGCGTCTTCGAGCGCTTTTATCGTCTCGATCGTGCCCGCAGCCGCGCGACCGGCGGCAGCGGGCTTGGGCTCGCGATTGCCCGTCAGGCGGTCGAGCTTCACGGCGGGCGCATCTGCGCCGAGAGCAGCGGTGTGCCCGGAGAGGGTACGACCATTCGCGTCACCCTGCCCCTCGTTCCACGATTGGCTTCCTGAGCAGCCCGGCGGTTGCCTGTCCTGACCGCCAGGTCAGGGCCTGTCCCGGCCGAGCCGGGGAAACCGCGGCTGGAGGCCGGCCCCCCTACAGGGTGCCCCTCAGGCCGGGTCGGCGTCAGGGGGCGAGCCGTGCGGGGTTCCCCTCCCCGCGGGGTACCCCCAAGCGAGAGCCCCTGCCCTGAGGGGTACCCCCGAGCATCCCCCTCGACGCCAGGGGGTACCCCTCCTCAGGGCAGGGCGGGCCGGGCGTGCCCCTCCGGGCACGCTGGGGCGGACGCATGTGGAACGGGGCAACCTCGCCCTCCAAGCCGATATTCCGTCCGCAATTCGACCTGCTACGTACGTCCTGTCACTGACAGGACGTAGGGAGGGGAACAGCCGTGTGCCGCCTGGATTGAGGCCGGCCTCTCTGGGAGCGCGGGCGTCCCGCCCGCTAGCGCGCCACTGGGAGCGCGGCCCGGACACC
Organism: Ardenticatenaceae bacterium; assembly: GCA_027493995.1. Classification (GTDB taxonomy): domain Bacteria; phylum Chloroflexota; class Anaerolineae; order Ardenticatenales; family Ardenticatenaceae; genus DOUV01. The sequence continues at coordinate 6,523,061 of JAOSJS010000001.1, forward strand.
TACCGGCCGGGCACGCCCCCACCGCAGAACTCCTGTTACTTTCAGGAGTTCCGCGCTAGGTTGAGCCGCGAAAGAGATATTGGCTTGTAGTGCGCGCTTCAGCGCGCTAAAGCGCGCACTACAAGCCAAATGCCTCTTCTTTGAGCCATCAACCTTGAATCACCACCTCGCCCCGCGGAACTCCTGTTACTCTATTGTCAGAGCGGCGTGTACGCGCCACTTTGACAGAAATATGAACCCATCTTCCTGAGCGCCGCCCGGGAGGCGCAGCACCCGACCCGCCGGGTCCAGGCAGCCAGATCAGACGGATCAAATTCACCTCGGACGACCGGTTCTCCCCCAGTCCAGGATCAGCGATCCACTCCACAATAGAGTGGGCCGAGTGGTGCGGCGCCCCCGCGCCAACGTCCTTTCCTACGATTGGAAACGGCCCTTTCCGCTTTGAGCGACCGCGCAGGCGGGCGCTTTCACCTGTTGATCGCGCTCATCACGCCGCGGCATAGTACCTTTGGGGAGTGTCAGGCTGGATCACCTTTTGTGTATAGTATCCTTGGGCCTTGTCGGCTCACGTCACCCTGCATCCTGCTCCGCCGGTGAGGCCCACTTCGGTTTCCGGCAGGGTTCCGTGACCGCGCACCCACCGCCGTGGTCGATGCCAGCGGGGCGCAGGTCGACGGAGGGTTCTGAACAGAACAACGAAATCGTTTGAGGGGATTCACAGTGCCGTCTGGAAGGCCTTCTTTTTGCTCGGGTGACAGAAGGTAGGTGGCACGTGTCCACGCCGGCCAGGCCATCGACCCCGAGATCCATCGATGACCGCATGGTCGCGGCGACGCGGCTGCTGCTCGCCATCTTGGCTGTGTTGATCATCTCTCTCGACCCGTTCACGCACAGGCACCCCACCGTTGCAACCTCCCTGGTGCTGGGCCTCTCCATCGTCTACGGGATGGTGCTCTCCATCCTGACCCTCCGCGACAGCCGGTACCTGGCGTCGATCAACAACTGGGCTCACTGGGTGGATGCAGGCTGGTATGCAACCCTGATCGCGCTTGGTCACAGCACGAGTGGCATTTTCACTTTCTTCTTCTTTCCCATCCTGGTCGCGGCGTTCCGCTCGGGCTTGACATCGGCGCTGCGGGTGGCCACCGCCTCGGCCGTCTTCGCCACCGTGATCGGCCTGGCGACGGCTTTCTCGGCGCCAGATTTCGAGCTCAATCGCCTCCTATTGCAGCCCGTCTCCCTGCTGGTTCTGGGCTTCATGCTCGCCTACCGCGGCGAGTTCGAGCTCACGCTCAAACGCCAGCTGGCGCTGCTCAAGGAGGTCACCCGGCTGTCGAACCCGCGCTTCGGCGTCGATCAGACGATTGGCTCCATCATGGCACGGCTGCGGGCATTCTACGAGGCCGACAGTTGCTTGCTCGTGCTGCGCGAGCCGGCCACCGATACGTTTCACTTGCGGCGCGCTGACGATCGCGACCCGGCGGGAGGAGCGCGCACCGAACCGGTCCCCGCGGCGCTGGCGCAGCGGCTGCTCGCCCTGCCAACCAATCTCGCGATCGTCCACACCGGCACGTCACGGGCGTGGTGGCGGCTTCCGGTGGGGGGAAGGCGTCAGGGGTGCGACGTGGCAACCGGGGTGCGGACGGCGGAGAGCCGGGAGGTTAGCGCAACGGTGGCCGAGCTGCTCGACGTCGAGTCATTCGTCACCGTACCATTCCGCTCCCGCGACGAGGCAGTGGGCCGGCTCTACCTGACCGCGCAGCGGCCGCGGGCCTTCGACGATCTGGATGGGGACTTTCTCCGCCAGGTGGTCGAGCACGTCGCTCCCGTGATCGACAGCGTCTGCCTGGTGGACCAACTTGCCTCGAGCGCTGCCGAGGAGGAGCGCCGCCGGATTGCACGCGATCTTCACGATAGCGTCCTTCAACCGTACATCGGCCTTCACATGGGGCTCGTCGCGACCCGCCAGAAGCTGGCTTCAGGCGGCGATGTGATGGGCGACCTTGACTGGCTGATCGCGATGACCAGCATCGAGATCGCCGATCTGCGGAACTTCGCCCAAGGCTTGACGGCAAGCGCCGGGTGTGAGGACAGCCTCCTTCCCGCCGTCCGGCGCTTTGCCGGACGATTCAGCGCGGCGACGCACATCAAGGTGCACGTGGAGGCGGCCGGCGATCTTCGCATCAACGATCGCCTGGCCGCCCAAGCGTTCCAGATCGTAGCTGAAGGCTTGAGCAACGTGAGGCGCCACACGCAGGCGCCGCGTGCCATGGTTCGTCTGGGGCGCGAGAACGGCCACCTGATTCTGCGGATCGAGGACGAGGGTGCGGACGGGGCGTCCCCGGCGCCCTTCACGCCGCGGTCAATCACCGAGCGCGCCGCGGCCCTCGGTGGCCGGGCGCACGTCGAGCGGCGCGAGGACGGTGGCAGCGCTGTCGTCGTCGAAATTCCGCTCTAGAGCGCCGGTCAAGGCGTCGTTGCGCGGGTGGGACCATGGTTTGGAGGAAGCGCTTGAGCGGTCGTAAGCGCGCTGATGGAAGCAGCCCCGCGGTTGCCTGGCCTGGCCGGCCAGGCCAGGGAAACCGCGGCTAGGGGCCTGCCGGCGCCGCCGCGGGCGCGGAGGAGCCCAGCGGTTGAACCCGCGGCTGGGGGCCTGCGGCCGGGCGTGCCCCTCCGGGCACGCGGGGGGGCGGATGCAGGTGGAACGAGGCAACCGCGCGTACGACGAACCTGACAGTGCCTGCACCCGGTGCCTGGCAATTGTCGCGGCGATATCTTGACCGGCGCGCTTGAGCGTCGGGCAAGGCGTCAGACTTCCGAAGTCTTCCGAGACTTCGGAAGTCTCCGATCGTGCTCCCTTGGCGACGCCTGGGCCGGTGTTCTGGCCCGGCTTCACGGGCGATGGACGGTACCGGAGATGGACTGTGTCTGACTCCTTTTCCAACCATGTTATCCGCGTTCTGATCGTTGACGACCACGCGGTCGTCCGCACGGGGCTGCGCATGCTGATTGAGACCCGGCCGGGACTCGTGGTGGTCGGCGAGGCTGGGAACCGCGCGGATGCGCTGGCCGCCGCTGCGCGCCAACACCCCGGCATCATTCTGCTCGACCTCGATCTGGGCGCCGAGAACGGCCTGGATTTTCTTCCGGAATTGCTCTCCACTGCGGGTGAATCGCGGGTGATCGTGCTGACGGGTCTGCGCGATACGGAAGTGCATCACCGGGCCGTGCACCTCGGGGCGATGGGCCTGGTGCTCAAAGAGCAGGCGGCCGAGGTGCTGCTCAAGGCGATCGAGAAGGTCTACGCCGGTGAGACCTGGCTTGACCGCACCATGACCGCCAGTGTGCTGGCCCAGCTGGCCCGGGCGCGCGAGGCCCGGGCCGCCGACCCCGAGGCGGCCAAGATCGCGACGCTGACCGAGCGCGAGCGCGAGGTCGTCGCGCTCGTCGGCGAGGGACTCAAGAACAGGCAAATCGCCGAGCGCTTGAGCATCAGCGAGACTACTGTGCGCCACCACCTCACCTCGATCTTCAGCAAGCTGGAGGTCTCCGACCGCCTGGAGCTGTTGATTTACGCCTACCGGCACGACCTCGCCACGCTCCCTCGCTAACAACCCTGCCAATCACACGATCGCCCCGACCCTCCGTCGCAACTGAAGGGCGGGGTGGTGGCGTAGGGCGCCGGCACCCCGCCAGGCACTCACGGCGCCGGGGCCGGGGCCGGTCCCACCGTTTTCGCACGAGTAGGGCACAAATGTGCCCCGCGCGCATAGGCGCGTTGGTCTATGCGCTTGCGCGAAAGAATGGTCGAAGCCGCCCATGAAATATATTTGTCTCCGCCGATGCGAAGGACGGGCAGACCTGCTATCATGGTATCAAGATCGTCGATGGCGAGGGGTCTAAGCCTTTGGAGCCGGAGCGCATACGTGGACCTCAATTCAAGATTTCTCAACGGACAATCAATGATTCGAGACAGGGGCGAGCGTCGTGCGAAGCCACGGATCAGCGAGCCCTACCCTGCCACGGTGCGCGGGTTGGATGGGAGCGGCTGGGCGTTTGAAGAGGAAACCGTCCTTGACAATCTCAGCGCGGGTGGTCTCTACCTGCGGCTGCCGCGCTCCATTCATCCGGGTGCCAGGCTGTTCATCGTTTTCCGGCTCTCGACCTCACCATACGAGCGAGATCCGTCGTCCGTCGTCGCGGTGCGGGGGGTCGTCCTGCGCGCGGAGTTGCAGCCCGATGGTTCCTGCGGGCTGGCCGTCACCTTCAGGCACTACCGCTTTCTCTGACGAAGGCAGCCGGGCGGTTGAAACCGCAGCTGGGGGCCTGCGGCCGGGCGTGCCCCGCCGGGCACGCGGGGGGTCGGATTCCGGTGGAACGGGGCAATAGCGCGTACGACGAACCTGCAAGCGCCTGCACACGATGCCTGGCAATTGTCTCGGCGACGCCTTGACCGGTGCGCTAGACCACCTGAGGTGCCAAGGCTGGCATTTGATGGTGGTGTCGCCGAAGTTGTCGCCGTAGGAAAAGAATCGAAGATGGACCTCCCGAAAGGGCAAACCCATCGTGAGGTGGGGGCGCAAAGCGAAGGGTCTTCTGCTCTCTTCAAGGCTTGTCGCTCTGACGACGGGGCAGAGCCGCGGGGAGAAGGCGTGAAGATAGCCAGGCTGCCGAAGGATCGATGATCCCGGGGCAGCCTGTTTCGTTCTCGCGGCCCCGCGCGGTGCTACCGGGTGACTCCGGGCGGCAGCCGTGGCTGCACGACCTCCAATCTTCCCTCGCGTCCCACGTCGGACTCATCGCCATGTCAGCCGATCCGGTATCGCTCGAGAGACGAGGGCGATGGTCCTCGAGTCAAGCGAGCAACGTGCCAGTTCATGGGCACCCCCCGCGAGGGGCGGTGGAGGCCACGCCTGGCCCAGATGAGTCACGAGTGTGGCGGAGGATGGTGGATGGCCCCGATCCGCGTTGTAATTGTCGATGACCAAACCCTGATCCGGGAGGGGCTGGCCTCCTTGCTGGCCTTCGTACCGGAACTGACAGTGGTGGGCAAAGCCGGCGATGGGCGCGAGGCGCTGGCGCTGGTAGCCGCGCAGCAGCCGGACGTGGTGCTGATGGATGTGCGCATGCCGGGGATGAACGGGGTGGCGGCCACCCGCGAGATCTGCGCCCGCCACCCGGCCACGCGGGTGATCGTGCTGACCACCTTCGACGACGACGAGTACGTCTTTGCGGCCCTGCAGGCCGGGGCGGCGGGCTACCTGCTCAAGAATGCCGATCCGCGGCGGCTGGGCGAGGCGATCGGCGCGGTCCACGCCGGGCAGGCGGTGCTGGACCCCGCGGTCACCCAAAAGGTGGTGCGTCGCGTGGCCCACCTGGGGGCCGGGGAGCCGTCCGAACCGGTCTTCACCGAGCGGCTGACCGGCCAGGAACGCCGGGTGCTGGACCTGATGGCCAGCGGCGCGGCCAACGCCGAGATCGCCGACGGGCTGGCGCTGGCCGAAGGCACCATCAAGAACTATGTCAGCCGCATTCTCGCCAAGCTGGGTGCGCGCGACCGCGCTCATGCCGTGCGCCTGGCGGTCGAGTGGGGCTTGTTGCACGTCCAGGACAACGCTGTATGACGAAAGAGCCCGTGGACGCCATCCCCTACCACACGTGCAAATCGTTGCTTCGGCGGTGGTACTCTTCGCTGCGACAGTCATCATGATGATGCTCACCATTCCGGCGAGCGTCAATGGGCGCTGCACTGCTCCCCTGTTGCCCCCGAAAGCGATTTGCTCGTTTCGCTCACATGGTCCGCGGGGAGCGCGGGATGGATCGCCAGTATGGTCGCTTTAACACTGTTGATTTACAACATGCTTGCTCCGCATCAGTGGCCGGCAGCTCTGTTAACGGTGCTGGAGGATGCTCCCTGGTATGCCCTCAGCCTGCTGACCATCGCTGCTGCCAAGAGCATCTACGATGGTCGAGAGCAGACGTCGAAGGGCGAGTTGGCCGAGGCAGACCGCGACATTCAAGAGCATATCGCCCAGGCCGAGGCGCTGGCTGTGGCGCAGGAGCGGGCGCGCCTGGCGCGCGAGATTCACGATACGCTGGGGCACACGCTGACGGTGCTGGACGTCCAACTCGAGCTGATTGTTCAGCTCTCGGCCGGCTGCAGCGAGGATTGCGAGCGGGTGGCCAGACGTGCCCGAGCACTGGTCAAAGATGGTCTCTCTGAGGTTCGCCGGGCGGTCAAGGCCTTGCGCCCCGGGGCGCTCGAGGCGCTCTCATTGCCCGAGGCGATCGCCAGTCTCGCCGCGGATTTCCAGGAGAGGACCCAGATCGACGTCATCTGGCGCGTCGAAGGCGAGGTCGTTCCCCTCCCGTCCCGTCTGGCGGTCCCGCTCTACCGGGCCGCCCAGGAAGCCTTGACGAATGTCAGTTGCCATGCAGCGGCGAGCCAGGTGGTGGTGACCCTGGGGTTCGAGCGCGAGGCGATCCACCTGACAGTGGAAGACAACGGGCAGGCCGGTGAAGACAGCAAACAGGACGGCGAGGCGGCGCTGGGCTTCGGTCTGCGGGGCTTGCGCGAACGCGCTGAGGCCCTGGGGGGCGAGTTTCAGGCCGGGCCGGCGCCGGCCGGTGGTTTTCGCGTCGAGATGAAGCTGCCACTCTGATCTGCATCATCTGTGAGCCGAGCGTGACAAGGGACAGACTTTTTGCCCTTTTCCAAATGAATCTGACACACTGTGCGTATGCCCGGAGCAACCGCCCGGCCGCCCCAGAATGAATTCCAGGGCTGAAAGCTCAAGTCGGCTGAAGCCGACTGGATGAGAGACGTTCGCGCGCAATGGCAATCATGCTTGATCCGCTCTTGCGCTGTTCCAATCGACGCTGACGAACCGCGTGCCCGGCGGGGCCCGCCCGGCCGCAGGCCCCCAGCCGCGATTTCCCTGGCCTGGCCGGCCAGGACAGGCAATCGCCCGGCTCTTCGCCCGGCTCCGGACAGCGATTCTCAGATTCAATTGGAAACGTGCAATTAATCTGTAACGCCAGGCTGTCTATACATTCTGTCATCGCATTCATACCGCCAATTCACCTCCCTGTCATCTTTGGAGAACATAATAATTCAGCTGATACCTGCTCGGAAGGTGCGTCGCCAGGGTGCGATGCACTTCCGATAGTGCGTCGCACCCCCCGGCCAACTGCGAGTGGTGTGACGAGTTCCTGCAACGGGTCAGGGCCATGCTCCACGAGGGAGGTGGTGAGTGTTCTCACCGCCCAAGACATCAACTACGAGGTTCATCGATGACCGGATAGTCGCCGCGATGCGGCTCATGCTGGCCACGTCGGCCCTGTTGATTATCTACCTCGATCCATTGGAGCGGGGCCGCTCTGTTGCCTCGACTTATACCCTCCTTGGCCTCTACATCCTCTACGGGACGGTCCTCTACATCCTGACATTGCGCCACAGCCCGTTCCTGGCCCGGATCAACACCCTGGCCCACTGGGTGGACGTTGGCTGGTACGCGGCGCTCCTCGCGCTGGGCCACAGCACGAGCAGCATCTTCTTTTTCTTTTTCTTTCCCATCCTGGTGGCTGCGTTCCGCTGGGGCTTCTTCTCCGGATTATGGGTGGCCGTCGCTTCGGCCGTTCTCGCCACCTCCGTCATCCTGGTGAGTGCGGCCTCCGCGACCGACTTCCAGCTGAACCGCTTTCTCTTGTATCCGATCTATCTGCTCGTGCTGGGCTACATGCTCGCCTACCGCGGCGGCTTCGAACTCACACTCAAACAGCGGCTGGCACTGCTCAAAGAGGTTACCAGACTGTCGAACCCACGCTTTGGTGTCGATCAGACGATTGGCTCCATCATGGCGCGGCTGCAGGCATTCTACAAGGCCGATGGCTGCTTGCTCGTGACGGGTGATCCGTCTCTGGATCAGTACCGGTTGCGCCGCGCGGACAGCCGTCAGCCGGAAGCAGGGGCCCACGCCGAGCCGCTGCCCGCGGCGGTGGCAAAGCGGCTGCTGGCCCTGCCGGACAACCTCGCGGTTGTCTATCACGGCAAGCCGCGCGCGTGGTGGCGGCCGCCCCTGGGGGTGAGCGATGATGCCTGTGATCTGACCAGCGGGACGCACCGGACGGTGGGCCGGGAGGTGAGCGAAGCGCTGGCTGCCACCCTCGGGGTCGAGGCGTTCGTCACCGTGCCGTTTCCCTACGCCGGGGAGGCAATCGGCCGGCTCTACCTGACCGCGCAGCGGCCGGGTGGCTTCCGGGATGTGGAGCTGGACTTCCTGCTCCAGGTGGTCGAACATGTCACCCCGATGATCGACAACGTCCGCCTCGTGGACCGGCTCGCCTCGAGCGCCGCCGAGGAGGAGCGCCAGCGGATCGCCCGCGACCTCCACGACAGCGTGATCCAACCGTACATCGGGCTGCAGATGGGCCTCGTCGCAACCCATCAGAAGCTGGCCTCGGGGGGGGAGGTGAGCGGCGAGCTGGCGCAGTTGATCGAGATGACCAATGTCGAGATCGCCGATCTCCGCGGCTACGTGCGGGGTCTCAAAGCCCGCGACGGGGGCGAGGACAGTTTGCTGCCGGCCGTGCGCCGCTTCGCGAGGAAATTCGCCGAGGCAACTCGGATCGACGTGGACGTGGAAGCGAAGGGGGATCTGCGCGTCAACGATCGCCTGGCCGCCGAGGCGTTCCAAATCGTGGCGGAAGGTCTGAGCAATGTCAGGCGCCACACAGGCGCGTCACGGGTCACGGTCGGTCTGCTTCGCCAGAACGGACACCTGATTCTGCGGATCGAGAACGAGGGTTCGGGTGAATCAGTGCCCGCTCCCTTCACCCCGCGCTCGATCACCGAGCGCGCCGCGGCGCTGGGCGGCCGGGCGCATGTCGAGCGGCGCGCGGATGGTGGGAGCGCGGTAGTTGTTAACATCCCACTCTAGCCGGCATTCATTGGAGCTGTACCATGCCAACACACGCCGTACCCCTGATTCGTGTCCTGATCGTCGATGACCATGCCGTCGTTCGCGCCGGGCTGCGCATGCTGATCGAGAATCAAACTGGCCTGACAGTCGTGGGCGAGGCGGGGACCGGGGCGGAAGCAGTGGCGGCCGCCGCTCGCCAGCAGCCCAACATTATTCTGCTCGATCTGGCCCTCGGGGCCGAGAGCGGCCTGGACGTTCTGCCCGAATTGCTCGTCGAGGCGCCGGAGGCGCGGGTGATCGTGCTGACGGGTCTGCGCGAGACCGAGGTCCAGCACCGGGCCGTTCGCCTTGGGGCGACGGGTTTGGTGCTGAAGGAGCAGGCCGCCGAGGACCTCCTCAAGGCTATCCGGAAGGTCCACGCAGGCGAGGTCTGGCTGGATCGGGCGATGACGGCCAGTGTGCTCACCGAGATGGCGCGCGCGCGCAGTATCCGGCACACCGACCCCGAAGCGGCGAAGATTGCCACGTTGACGGAGCGGGAGCGTGAGGTCATCGCCCTCCTCGGTGAGGGGCTCAAGAACCGGCAGATCGCCAGGCGCCTGAGCATCAGCGAGACGACCGTGCGCCACCACCTGACCTCGATCTTCAGCAAACTCGAGGTCTCCGATCGCCTGGAGCTGCTGATCTACGCCTTTCGGCACGAGCTCACGGAGTTGCCAACGCCGGCAAGCGCGGCGGCCGCGCCGCTCGGTCCCCACCGGGCGGCGGCGTTCGCCTAGAGCGGCGGCCAGGTCATCAGACTTCCGACGTCTTCCGAGACTTCGGAAGTCTCCGATCGCGTGCCTCCGGCGACGCCTTAACCGGTGCCCTGGCCGGCGAAGGCCGCAAGCGAACGGGCGAGGCGCCTCTCGGTGAGCGGGGCGCCTCGCCGGGACCGGCGGTAGGGAGAGAGAACAGCGCTTTGACGTTTTCCCCAGCTTGTTGTTTTGGGACGTGACTGGGCACACGCCGTGTGCCCCTACGAGGACCTTCCCCCACATCGTTGTTTTAGGTGATAGGGCACAGGGCATGTGCCCATACACAATACCTTCGCCAATTTTGTTGGGCGTAGGGTGAGCCCCGCTATCTGGTCGCCAAAGGGGCCAAGGCCGTCCTGGATGGCGTCCCCCCAACCGGCTTGGGGCCGGTTGGGGACGGTCTGGTTCCGACAGGAGCCTGGCGCGGCGGCTGACGGGGAGGGGGCAGGGGGCCGGCGGCGGGTCGCGGGCGCGGCGGGAGCGGGGGTGAGGGCGGGGGACGGCCCTTGGATCGCGAAGGGCGCGAAAGGACGCGAACGGCACGAACATGAACGGCCGTTGTTCGTGTCGTTCGCGCTCTTCCATGCCCTTCGCGATCCAGATCCCCTCGTTGCCCGGTCACCGGCTGGCTGGATGCCGGATCGGGTGGGACGGCCCGAGCGAAGCGACGATCAACGCCGAGGCGAAGGCCCTTGGATCACGAACGGCACGAAAGGACGCGAACGGCACGAACATGAACGGCCGTTGTTCGTGTCGTTCGGGCTCTTTCGTGCGATTCGCGATCCAGATCCCCTCATCCGTCACTTCCGACCGAGTTGCCCGACCTTCAGTGTCAACGACCTAAAAGCCCATTTTCGGGCCCGTAACTATGTGACCGCAACATGAAAATTGCTTCCGCCAATGCCTGAGCCTATTTGAATTGAGGAAATCTTCGCCAGGATCGCTCAACTCGGGAGGATGAATGCCCTTTGATTGGCGAAGGTATTGCGTACAGGGACCGCTTTCTTGTTTTCCCCCAGCTTGTTGTTTCGGACCTGGTTGGCACAGGGCGTGTGCCCATACAGGGACCGCTTTCTTGTTTTCCCCCAGCTTGCTGTTTTGGGACGTGATTGGGCACACGCCGTGTGCCCCTACGAGGACCTTCCCCCACATCGTTGTTTTAGGTGATTAGGGCACAGGGTGTGTGGCCCGTACAGGGTCGCCTTTGACATTTCCCCCACACCGATGTTTGGAGGCGCGATGGGGCACACGCCGTGTGTTCCTACGGGGATCGCGTTGTTGCCGGAGCCCCCGAGCCGAGCCTCTATGGGTATCCACGGTCTTTGATGCGATGGGTGCGATCACAGGGTGGACAGCAGCTCGGGGATGAGCGGGAGTGCCGTCACCCGGCACAATTGTGCCGCGGGTGTGAGCGAATTCTCCCAAGTTGATTCACTCCAAATATTGTCGCATCCGCCTATCGAGAATGTCCGCATTCTCCGATGCGGGCGACAGGCTAGCCGGGTATCATAAGGGCACAGTTGGGAAACGCGCAAGACCCTTCGGGAAGGGGGCGCGTTTGGAGCAGAGGCAGAAAGGGGGGGCCTATGAGCCGAGCGGCCGGCCGGCGACAGCCACCAATGTTCCCAGGCCGACCACGCAGAGACGCATCACCGCCCATCCGAACCATCGCTTCGCGGCGACGTGAAGCGGCCCCGCATAGCGGCAACTAGCGGGGCCAGAACACCTGGGTCCAGGCAGAATCCCAAGCGTGCGAGCATTATAGTGAAGAAGCGCCTGGGGACAAAACCCCACGCTGCACCGCACGACGAGGGAGGATGGTACTCAGCAGTTTCAGCTCATCTGATCTCTCCATGGCATTCTCTCTTACACACGGGGCGCAGCCCCAGGAGGCACACGAACTATGTTGCAGATGCTGACAGTCTATCTCCGCCAGTACCTCGCGCGTGAGGAAGGGCAGGACCTGATCGAGTATGCCCTGCTGGCCCTCTTGATCTCCCTCGCTGCGGTGGCCGCCATCACGGCGGTGGGCGCCGGGGTCAACACGGTGTTCAACAATATCGTGGGTGCTCTTGGAACCTAAGACTACCGCAACTGTACAGACACTGTGGGGCCGTGGCGTAACGTCAACATTTCATCCCCGACGACGTCCCTGACTTCCAGTTGGCCAGCCACGGCCCCATCCCCGCGGCTCGAGCCACCAGAGGTGGTACCGGAACGTCAGGAGCACTGGCCCCTGCATACGGGGCGGGGGCCAGTGTCATAGCAGTTAATGAGTTGTTCCTCTCTTGTTCTTCCAGAGGTGACTGGACATGCTGCGCTTCTTCTTCGATTGCATCCGGTATTGGCTCGGGCGCGAGGACGGGCAGGATCTGATTGAGTACGGCCTGCTCGCGCTGTTGATCTCCGTTGTCGCGGTGGCCGTGTTGGCGCAGGTCGGCGCCACGCTCGTCGATGTGTATTTTAGCAAGATTCCGGCGGCGCTTGGCACCTGAGCATCTTGGAGAGCAGGGGCATGTTCCCGTGTGGCTTGGCTTCCGGCCGCCGATGGGAATTCTCAAGATCGGGTTCTTCCCGAGCCCGGCAGCCTCCAACCCGGCGAGCAGAAAGGATAGTGAACGTGGTCCGGCAACGAGCAGTCTCGGGAGGGTTCCGGGGTGAACAGGGGCAGGACCTGGTGGAATACGCCCTCATCCTTCCTCTGCTGCTCTTGCTCTTGCTCGGCATTATGGAATTCGGCATCGTGATTTTTAGCTACGATACGATTGCCAACGCCGCGCGCGAGGGCGCCCGGGTTGGCATTATCCCGGCGAACAGCACGGCCGACGTCCAAAATGCAGCCATGGCGATGACCAGTGGGCTCGACCCCGGGGCGCTGAGCATCTCTGTGGCGCGGTCAGGCTCGTGCTCGGGCCCGGATTCGGTCAAGGTCGTAGTGACCTACGACGTCAAGCTCATCTCGGGTGTGATTATTCAAGCTCTGGGTGGTACATCGACGATCCGGTTGAGCACTGAAGCCACGATGCAGTGCGAGCCCTAGCGCACAGTCAAGTCATCCCACAGGGGGTGGGAGAGAAGACTTCCGAAGTCTTGTTCGCAGCCGGTGCCCGCCTCGATCATGGACATCGGAGCGCGCTTTGGGCAAGCACGATCCTCACCAGACTTCGGAAGTCTGACGCCTTGATCGGCGCCCTCGCCCGGCTAGAGGTTGAGCAAGTTTTTAGTTCGGTTTGGCAGGCGTGAAGACGCAGCTCGCAGCGCTTTGGCAGGTGGAGATGACAATGAACTCTTTCTACTTAATCTGTCTCTGGATCGGCTACAACCTGCTCGATGTGATCACCACCCACATCGGGATCCTGAACGGCCACATCGAGGCCAACCCAATTCCGGCGCTGATCGTGAATCTTACGTCGCCCATGATCTTGCCGGTCTATAAGTTGAGTATGGCTTTTCTCTGGCTCGGCGTGGTGGTGTGCCTGGCCCGTCGCTGGCCGCGGGTCTGGCTCGCGCTCCGGATCGGTAACATTCTGGTCTGTGGCGCGGTGTGTTGGAATTTTGTTCTGATTGGCTTGAGTTGATGACCTTCCGCTGAGACGAACACGGAGAGCGGGCGGAGCAGAGAAACCGGTGAGGGTTTCTCAAGGAGGACGTTTTCATGGGACGGTTGCGGGGATTCCTGTGGTTGACGACCGGCATGATCGTGGCGGTGCTGGCCGGGTTCGTCGCATTCGTCGCGCTGACGCGCGCCCAGGCCCAGGCGATCGGGCAGGACGTATCGCAGCCGAAGGTGCCGGTCGTTGTCGCCGCCGGGACGATTACGGTTCGCTCGGCGCTGACCGCCGACAAGCTAGAAGTGAAGGAGATGCCCATCGAGGCGGTGCCTGAGGGGGCGGTCAGCAAGGTCGAGGACGCGGTGGGCCAGCTCACGCTGGTGGACCTCTACCCCGGCGAGGTCGTCCTCGCCCAACGGCTGGTCGATCCCAACGTCAGCAGCGCGGACGGCCGCACCGCCGTGCTCGTCGCAGAGGATGAAGTCTTGATGGCTTTTCCGGCCCAGGACTTGATGAGCCGGGTTGGGGTTCTCAAGCCCGGCGATCAGGTCGACCTGCTCTTCTCCCTCAACGTTCCGGCGACAGGAAACGCCGGCGGGCAGGACGAGAAACAGGCGACCTTCAACCTGCTGCAAAACGTCGCGATCTCGGCGGTCGTAGCGGGCCAGTCGCCGCGGAATGGCAACTCCAGCAGCGGGTCGGATGCGACGGCCGGCGGGGCGCCGACGGCGATTCTGTTGACGGTGAGTGCTCAGGATGCGCTGGTCTTGAAATACGTGAAAGACGCCGGGGGGATCGTAGACATCGTTCTGCGGGCGCCCGGAATGGACCGGCCCTTCTCGACGGAGTCGGTGGACGTGGACTACATCATCAATCGCTACCAGATTCCGACGCAGAAATAGGTTGAAGGTTCTGCCCCGTGTTTATTTCTCGCTGTTACCGGAATAGGGTGCGCTGAGCCGGGGCGGAGGTGCGACGCACTTTCCGAAGTGCGTCGCACCTGGCGATCCAATGTGAGCGGTATTTCTTACAGTTTGTAGCCTTTCGACTCGCATAGCGGAGTGGAGGGATTGTTGGTGAACTTACTCGCAGGCGAAACGTTGCGGATTCTTCTCGTCAGCTCGACCGAGGGTCTTCGGAACGAGGTTGGAGAGGCTCTGCCGGCCGGCGATCACCGGCTCTACTGGGTGGCGGAGCCGGACCTGGCGCCGGTGCGCGTCCAGGACCTGGCCCCCCATGTCATTCTCGTGGATGACGTCTTAAGCGGCGCCGACCCGGTGGCGCTGATCACCCAGCTCGCGGCGCGCGCACCCTCGGCCGCGATCCTCGCCCTGGTCCAGGCGGATGCCATCGACCAGGTGCGCGAGGCCCTGCTGGCGGGGGCGCGCGGCTTTGTCACCAAGCCCCTGCGTGGGGACGAGCTGCGAACGACCCTGCGGCAAGTGCTCGCGCGGACGCCGGGCAAGAATGGGGTGGGGCCCGCCGCTCAGACCACCAACGGCCGCGTGATCGTCTTCTGCGCGCCCAAGGGGGGCACGGGGCGCACGACACTGGCGATCAACACATCGATCCGCCTGCAGACGATCAGCCGAAAAGAGGTCGTCCTCATGGATGCGGACTACGCCTCGCCGGCGGTGGACGTGGCCTTGAACCTGCCTTCCAGGCGGACCGTCGTCGATCTGCTGCCGCGCCTCTCGCGGCTCGACGACGATCTGATCTCCGGCGTCCTGGTGCGGCATGCCTCGGAGATCCGGGTCTTGCTGGCGCCGCCGCCGGCCGATCTGTCGAGCCCGATGTCCCTGCCTCAGGTGCAGCAGGTGCTGGTCGGGCTCAAGCGCCTCTTTCCCTGGGTGGTGGTCGATTTGGGGCTGCCGCTGGACGAGACCGCCTTCGCGTTCCTCGACGGCGCCGACCGCATCATCATGTCGGTGCTGCCGGAGATGGTCGGGCTGCGCAATACCCGGCTGATGCTCGACCAACTCCAGGAGCGGGGCTATCCGGATGAAAAAGTCTGGCTGGTGCTGAACCGTGCGACTATGGTGGGCGGGGTGCCGTTGGGCGACATCGAGCGACGCCTGCGGGTCACGGTCAAGTACAGCATCCCCGACGACCAGCCCCTGGCGACGCACAGTATCAACCGGGGCGTGCCACTGGTGATGAGCCACGAGCGCAGCGCGGTGGCGCGCGCCGTTCAGCAGTTCGCGCAGCGGCTGGTGGAGAGTCTGTCGGATGATCTTCCCAGGCACGGGATGAAAGCCGAGCAGCATTCCGAGCGCTTGAGCGGGTGGATCGGCCGGTTTCGCCGCCCGATCCGTTCCGCCGAAACGTAATGAGGGCGTGGGGCGAGAGGCGCAAGCGCGCCTCTCGCCGCGGGCTCCTGATCTCTGGTTCCCTGCTACCCGTCGGTGTGGAGGCTCATGAACGGACCACTCCTCTTTAGTATTCTCGTCGCGTTGGCGGTGATGAGTTGTTTCTTCGCCCTCTCGCAGTTCGCCGGCCGGCGGCAGGACCCGGTGGAAGAGCGCCTCCAGCAGTACGGGTTCAGCGGGCCGGGGCTTGACGCAACGGCCGGCGCTGATCTGCTCCCGGCATGGCGCCGGCCCTGGCCGGTGGTCAACCGCCTCTTGAACGGCCTGGGGATCGGGCCAAAGCTGGCCCTGGAACTGGCGCGCGCCGACCTCCCGCTGACGGCAGCCGAATTCGCGCTGGCGGTCCTCGGGGCGGGGGTGCTGGGCTTCGCGCTGGGCACCGTGCGTCTCAACATCGTTGTCGGTTTGTTTGTGGGTGCGGTCTTCGCCGCCCTGCCACTCTTCTACCTGCGCTTTCGCAAGCGACGGCGCCAGCGAGCTTTCACCGAGCAACTGCCCGATGTCCTGACGCTGCTCGTGGGCGGGTTGCGGGCCGGGTATGGGTTCTCGCAATCGCTACAGATCGTCGTCGAGCGCCTGCCGCCACCGGCGTCGACCGAATTCGCACGGGTCATGCGGGCGCTCGAGCTGGGCCTCTCGGTCCAGCAGGCACTGGAGGGCATGTCGGAGCGGGTCGGCTCCGACGACCTCGACCTGGTTGTGACGGCGATCAAGGTCCAGTACGAGCTGGGGGGCAACCTCGCGCAGACACTCGACACCATCGGCGAGACGGTGCGGGAGCGAATCCGCATCCTGCGGGAGGTTCGCGTGATGACGGCCCACCAGCGTTTTACGGCCTATGTTCTGGCCGGTGTGCCGGTGGTACTCGCCGTTGGCCTCTTCATCCTGAATCCGGCATACATGAGTAAGCTTTTTGCACCGGGATGGGTGCGTCTGTTGCCGATGGCCGCCGCCGTCTTGATGGTGATCGGGGTGCTGGTCATGCGCAAGATTGTCGACATCGAGGTGTAAGCGTCATGGATGTCGCTGCTCTGATTCAAACCAACGGGTTTCTCTGGTCGCCGCTCGCCTTCGCCTCACTGATCGGCGTGGCGACGGCCATGATCTGGCTGGCCTTCAGACCGTCGCCGCCGGTTCAGATGGTCCAGAATCGACTGGACAGCTACGTAGGACGGCCCGACGTCGTCGAGGCGATCGACCTGGGCAAGCCTTTCGTGCAGCGAGCGGTCGTACCCCTCTTCTGGCGGCTGCTCCGCCTCTTGGGCCGGTTCGCGCCCAAAGGCAACCTGGAAACAACGGAGCGTATGCTGCTGCAGGCCGGCAATCCCGGCGGCCTGACGGCACTGGACTTTTTTGGATTGCAACTGTTCCTCGTCTTGCTCATGGGCGGTGGCTATTTCTTCTTGCTCGGGCACAGCCTGCCGTTTGCAATGGCCCTGCGCAACAGCTTGATGATGAGCGTGGCGGGCTACGTCGGCACGCGCCTGTGGCTCCGGAGGCGCGTGCGGCAGCGGAAGCACGAGGTCATCCGGGCCTTTCCGGATGCCCTCGACATGATGACGATCAGCGTCGAGGCTGGGCTGGCCTTTGAGTCGGCGATGTTCAAGGTCAACGAGAAGTGGGACAACGCGCTGACCCGCGAGTTCCGCCGGGCGGTGACCGAGATGCGGGTCGGCACCCCGCGCGATGTGGCCTTCGAGCGGATGGCTGAGCGGCTGGGGGTGCAGGAGGTAAGCACCTTCGTCACGGTCCTGATCCAGTCGAACCAGCTCGGGATGAGTATCGCGCAGGTACTTCACACGCAAGCCGAGCAGATGCGGATCAAACGGCGCCAGCGGGCCGAGGAACTGGCCCGGCAGGCGGGGGGCAAGATGGTCTTCCCACTCGTATTTTGCTTCATTCCGGCGCTCTTCGTCGTGGCCCTTGGCCCGGGAGCGCCTGATCTGGTCAATTTTGTAATCATGCTAGGGAGCAGGCGCATGGCGCCCTGAGATGAATCTGCGACCTGGGTAGGCGTTCCAGGCGCATCGCCGGGCGAGAGCGCATCCATCCAAAACAGGTCTCACTCGCGAAGGTTGGGAAGAAGATGACAGTTGCAGTTCGAGGACAGGCGATAGACAGCGACGATCCCCTTTACCAGGAGGGTCTGACCCACCTGCAGGCCGGGGAGTGGGCGGAGGCCATCCGCTGCTTCGAGGAGCTGGCGCGCCTCTATCCCAACAGCCGCCTGGCGCAAGGGGCTCTCGACGAGGCGCGCTTCAAAGCCAGCCTGGATGCGACGACCCGGGTCAAAGCCAAGCAGTGGATCATCCCGTGGCGGGCTCTCACGGTCCGGGCCCTGACGGTGCTGGTGATTCTGATCTTCGCCGTGCAAGGGGGCCGTTTCATCAGCGAGCAGGCGGCGCCGCTCCTGGCCAGGGCCCGGCTCGAGCGCCAGCAAGGGCAACTCCTGGCGGAGGCTAACGCCTACCTGGGGGCCGGTAAGCTCGACCTGGCCGAGGCCCGCTATCACGATCTGCTCGCGCTGGTCCCCGACCATCCCGAGGCGCTCAAGGGATTGGCACAGGTCGAGACGCAGCGCGAGGTCATCGCGCTCTACCAGGAGGCCGTCGCCCTGCAGGAGCAGGGCGACTACGAGCCGGCGGTGGTCAAGTTCACCGAGATCCTGGTGCGCTCGCCGGGGTACCGCGACGTGAGCCAACGGATCACGGCGATCAAACACCGGCAGGATCTCGATGCGCTCTTCGCGGCCGCGGAGGCGGACTACCAGGCGGGGTTGGCAGTTGAGGCGATCGCAAAGTACGAGCAGATTCGGGCAATCGACGTCAGCGAGCGTCCCGACTTCGTGACTGACCGGCTCTTCGAGCTCTCTCTCACGATGGGGCGCGAGATCATCGAGCGCGATCCTCCCACCGTCGAGGCGGTGCCGCAGGCCCTCGACTACTTTACGAAAGCCCTGGCGCTCCACCCGCGCGATACTGAGGCGGCGCTGGAACAGCGTCTGGCCAGGCTCTTTCTCGATGGGAACAGCCTGTATTATCAGGGGCGCTGGGACGAGGCGATCAGCCGGTTGCGCGAGGTCTACGACAAGCGCCCCCAGTACCTCAAGGGCATGGTGGCGACGCTGCTCTACGACGCCTACATCCACAGTGGGGATCAATTCCGCGACGGCGATGACCTGTACCAGGCCTACGAGCAATACCGGCGCGCCGCGGAACTGCCGGTGGCCGATACGGCGCTGGCGCGGGGGCGGATGGCCGCCATTCAGCCGTTCATGACGCCGACGCCGACGCCGACCGTGACCCCGACACCGACCGTCACGCCGGAGCCCACGTTCCCACCGGCGCTGCTGGCGCTGGTGAATACGCCGGTGCCGACCCCGACGCCGGTGCCGCTGCAGACGCACCGGAACAGCATTGTCTTCTACTCCGAGAACCCGGATCAGCCCGGCCTCTGGGCGATGGACCCGGCGGGGGCGAATCGCCAGTACCTGGGCAACTCCCCGGCGCTGCGCAAGCAGTACGACGCGCTCATCGAGCGGGCCAGGTTGTCGCCGGACGGTCGCTACCGCGTCTACAACCTCAAGGCTGAGGAAGGGAAAGTTCACCTCTTCATCCAACCGCCGAGCAGCGAGCAGTTCCCGAATCCGGCCCCCAGGCAGCTCACCTTCTTGACCGGTCTCAGCTACGACCCGGTCTGGTCTCCGGACGGCGGCCGGATTGCCTTCGTCAGCAACGACAACGGCAGCGACGACATCTGGGTCGTCCGGCCCGACGGGAGCGAGCTCACACGGTTGACCCTGAATACCTGGGAGTGGGACAAGCACCCATCATGGTCGCCCGACAGCAGCCGGATCGTCTTCTGGTCGAACCGGACCGGCCGGAAGCAGATCTGGATCATGGATGCCGATGGCCGCAACGCCCAAAATATCAGCAACAACAGCAACTGGGACGAGTATGACCCAATCTGGATCAAGTAGGGACAGGGCAGTTCGTGCCATTCGTGGCCCAATCTTCGACCGGCTGAACCGCTACTGAAGGAGAGCAGGAAGACAATGATGAATTTTGCCCAGAATGGTCGCTCCGCCCCGCGCGCGGATACCTCGCGCAGCGGGGGCAATGGGCGCCCGGATGGCGGTGGGCCCTATGCGGCGATCCGTGACCGGGTCCAACGCCGGCTGCTGGCGGAACTGAACCCGACCGTCGACACCAACAATGTTGCGGAGGTCCGGCGGACGTTAGAGCGAATCTTCGCGGAGACTCTGGCGGAGGACGAACTCCTCCTGAGCCGTACGGATCGCGCCGACCTCTTCGAGCAGATCGTCGCCCAGGTGCTGGGCTACGGCGCCATCGAGCCACTGCTGCGCGACGATACGATCACCGAAATCATGGTGAACGGCCCCAATCAAGTGTACGTCGAGCGAAATGGCATTCTGGAAGAGACCGACCTCTATTTTCGGGATGCCGACGAGGTCCTGCGCATCATCGGCCGCATCGTCGCACCCCTGGGCCGGCGCATCGACGAGAGCAGCCCGATGGTGGATGCGCGCCTGCCCGACGGGTCGCGCGTCAACGCCATCATTCCCCCGCTCTCGCTCGTGGGCCCGGTGCTCAGCATCCGCAAGTTCCCGAAGACGGCCCTCACCGCCGACGACCTGATCCGCCTGGGCGCCATCACCAAAGAGATGGTTGACTTCTTGAGGGCCTGCGTGCTGGCGCGTCTCAACATCGTGGTGTCGGGCGGCACCTCAACCGGCAAGACGACCTTCTTGAACGTGCTCTCCAGCTTCTTGCCTGCCAGGGAGCGGATCATCACGATTGAGGATGCGGCCGAGTTGCAGCTTCGCCAGCGCCACGTCATCCCGCTCGAGGCCCGTCCCCCCAACGTGGAGGGGCGGGGCGCGATCCCGATTCGCCAGCTCGTCATCAACGCCCTGCGCATGCGGCCCGACCGCATCATCGTCGGCGAGGTACGCGGCGGTGAGGCCCTCGACATGCTCCAGGCCATGAACACCGGCCACGATGGCTCGATGACGACGGCCCACTCGAACAGTCCGCGCGATACTCTGCACCGAGTCGAGACGATGGTCCTGATGGCCGGGATGGATCTGCCCCTGCGGGCGATTCGCGAGCAGATCGCCGCGGCTTTCGATCTCATCGTGCACCTCGATCGGCTGGCGGACGGGACGCGGCGCGTCACCCGGATCACCGAGGTCCAGGGGATGGAGGGCGACGTGATCGTGATGCAGGATATCTTCCGTTTCGTGCAAGTTGGAGTCCAGGATGGCCGGGTGCAGGGGCACTTCACCCCCATGGGGATCCGCCCGAAATTCATGGAGAAGATCGAGGCGGCGGGGCTCTTCGTGTCGCCGAGCATCTTTGCCCCTCTCCACAGGAGCGGGGGACGGTAGGGGGCAGTAGTGATGAACAGGCCAACGCTGAATGGGGAGACAACCGCTGCCTGGCGGTCGGAGGGTGTCGGTCCGGCCACGCTGGCCGAGGTCATGTCCGACGTGGAACGGCAGGTCGCGGGGGGCGACAGGGAGCGGTTTCGCCCGCTGCCGACGGGGTTCGACCCGCTCGATGACGTGCTCAACGGGGGACTCCGGCGCGGCGACCTGTTGGTGATTGGAGGCGCCTTCGGCGTTGGCAAGACCATCTTCAGCCTGCAGGTGGCCCGCAACGTCGCCCGCAGCAGCCCCGAGAGCGCGGCCGTATACATCTGCTACGAGCACGACCGCGCCCACCTCATGTCGCGCCTGCTCTGCCTGGAGAGCGCCGAGCGCGGCGACCGGGACAATGCCCTGACGCTACGCAAGCTCGGCATCATGGCGCTGGGAAGCGCGAACGGCAGCGGACTGGTTTCGAAGCTCCGGCAGATGCCCCGCTACGCCGGGTTGCTGGAGATGATGAATGCCTACGCGCAACGGCTGGTGCTGGTCCAGGCCAGCGGGAGCCACTCGACCCTCGACTCCATCGGGGAGTGGGTCCAGGAGATGGCTGCCACCGGACCGCGCCAACTGCTGGTGGTGGTCGATTACCTGCAAAAGATTCCCGTCTACCTGAACGGAGTGGAATCGGAGGCCGAGGTGACGACCTACCAGGTCCAGAGGCTCAAGGACCTGGCGATGTCGATGGGAGTCTCGGTGATCGCCATTGCGGCCTCGGATCGCGTCGGGCTGCAGGCCAAGCGCATGCGCCTGACCGATCTCCGGGGGAGCTCGGCCATTCAGTACGAGGCCGACATCGGCCTGGTTCTCAACAACAAGTACGCCATCGTCAGCCGCGAACACCTCGTCTACAACCCGGCGCAGGCCGAGGCCATGCGCAACTGGGTGGTGATGAGCGTCGAGAAGAACCGTTCGGGCCGCACAGCCATCGACATGGAGTACGCCCTGGACGCCGCTCACTTCCGGTTCGTGCCGACGGGCGACTTCGTACGCGAGCGCCTGGTGGACGAGAAAGTGATCATGGCGTAGGCCCCAGCCTCGCCGGCCGGTCCGCGGGCCGGCGGCCGGCACCGATGTGATCGCCGGGTACTCTTGATAACGTCGCATCAGCGCTCGACCGGGAGCCACCGGGTGGCTGACGGGGCTGCAGGCGCTGCCAGAAAGATCAGGACGGTATTGTTCGTGAGGCACCATCCCAGAAAGAGTCGCGAACGATTATGGCTGAGTTACTCTTGGCCGACGGGTGGCCGGCGCCCGATTCACCGGTGGTCTACCTGCACGAGGCGCTCTCGAGCGACTACATCGTCGTCGCTGATCCCGTCGTGCGGCAGCATGAGCTCGATGGCGTGGTCGTGGGACCGCAAGGACTCTTCGTTTTATACGTCGACGGACCGGGGGGTGAGGTTTGCCCGGAACAGAACGGTGTCCAGGTGGGCCCAGTCCAGCCCGGTCGTGCGACCCCCCACCCCCGTCCGGTGGGTCAGGCGCCCAACGCCCTACGTACCTTCTTGCAGGATGAGTTCGGGGGCGGACGCCTGGCCGTTCACCGGAAGACGGTCGGGACCGGCCGGGCGGCGCTCCATCCCAGCCCGCCGGAGGAGGTGCGCCAGGCGACCAGCGCCCTGCGCGCCTTCCTACAGGACGAGTTCCCGGGGCTGCAACCGGCCATTCACCATCTGCTCATCTGCACCGGCCCGGACGCCGACGCGGCTGGCGCGGGAACGGCGGAGCGAGCTGCCATGACGACAGAAGCCGCACCCGATGCCATCACCTCGACCGAGCTGCCCGACGGAAGCCCGCTGCTTGACCCCGAGCTTCGCGAGGCCCTGGCCGTGGCGGTCCGCGACCGCCGGCTGACTGCGTCCCAACGGGCGACGGAGCCTTTCATCTTCCGGTCCGGCGGGCAAAAAGCCTGGACGCTTCGTGAGGTGGTCGCGCATATGGATCGCCATCCGGACGATGGCGTCTACCACCTGCGGAATGGAACCCTGGCCCGCTGGCTCTCCGAACAGGGAGCCGTGCATCTGGCCGAGCTGGCCCGCGCGGTGATGGGCCAGCGTGAGGTCGATGCCCGGGTTCCGCTCGAGACCTTTCTCATCGGAACCGGGTTGCTCCCCCGCCCGTCGCTCTCGATCCATCCGCCGCGGCTCGATTTCGGCTACATCCTCGCTGGGGAGACGGCGGCGCGGCGGTTGCGGGTGCAGAAAGCGGCGGGCCGCGGTTATCTCTTCGGGGCCGTGCGGTCGGGCGACTCCTGGTTGCACGCCAACCCCGAGTCCTTCAGCGGCGGTGCGCTCGACGCTGTCGTGAGCGTCGATTCTGAGGCGCTGCTCATCAGCGACAGGCCCTACGAGACGGCGCTCTTCATCGAATCGACGGCCTCAGACGAGCCGGTGTCTGTTCCGATCCGGTTTCGGATCATGGGCATGCCCTCGCGCCTCAACCGCTTCCTGGTGCGTCCCCTGGCCGGGGTCCTGGTTGCCGGACTCCCGGGCACGGCGATCGGCTGGTTGCTCGGCCTCTTGCTGGTCTGGATGGGAGCCGGGCTCTCCGGGTCCGCGCTCTCCCCGGCGGTGGGGGCAGCCGCGGCCGGCCTCCTGTGGGGTGTGATGGGAGGAATTCGGGGACTCTTCCAGCCGCCGGCCTGGCCGGTCCACTACGCGACCCGGCGGTGGCTCACCCGGACGGGACTCTGGAGCCTTGCCGTCGTCGGGCTCGCCGTCGTCGCCACCTGGCTTTCACGACAGCTCTCCACCGGCCCTGCCGGCGCCAGTGGCGCGTCGCTCGTCCTGCTGGCGCTGGCACTCGCCATCATCCCATCCGTGCTTGGCGAGGTCAGGGCGGGGCGAATCGAGGCCGCCGGGCCGCGCCCGGCTGTTCCAGTGCGGCGGTGGCCGCGCCCGGCGGCTCTGCTCCGGGCCGTTCTTCTCGGGATTGTCCTGGTGGCCGGTGTGGGCCTGCTTGGCCCAGCGGCGCAGCAGTTTCGCGAAGGCGGCACTGCTGCCACGGTGCAACAGTGGGTCGTGACTCAGGGGACCCGATTGGAGAGTGGCCTCAATGAGTTCATTGACGGGCTCTACCTGCGCCGCTATGACCGCCGGGCCCCCGCGAAACCGGCGCCGGCCGCACCCTCGGCACCCACACGGTAGAGGCGCAGGAGGTCTCGGGAGGAGGGTGAATCGGATGCTTGCGCGAATGCGCCGCGGCGAGAGGGGGCAGAGCCTGATCGAGATGGCGCTGGTCTCCGGCCTGCTCTTGCTCATTCTGGCCGGCGTCCTCGATATTGGCCGGGCCTTCAACAACTACATCATCATCACCAACGCCTCGCGCGAGGGGGCCCGCTATGCGTCGCGCTTCCCGTTCGACGCGGGCGGCATCCAGCAGGCGGCGATTCAGGAAGCGGCCAGCAGCGGGGTGACATTGACGGGCGGCAACGTCGCGATTGCCGGCCTGAACGGCACCGGTGGGAGCCCGATCCGGGTGACCATCACCTACCAGTTCTCGACGGTGATGAGTGGCATCCTTGGCTTCGATCAGCTCACGCTCGTGAGTTCGACCGAGATGGTGATATTTGGGTTGGATTGACGCCGAGAGGGCCGCGCCGATGTGAAAGCAGGTCTCTCGGCGCAGGGCCTCCGGTTGGGTAGGGAGGAAGCAATGAAGATTCGCGCCGTCCATGAACGAGAGGGACAGGCCCTCATCCAGGTTGCGCTGGCCTTGATCGCGTTGCTGGCCTTTCTGGCGTTGGCGATTGATGTCGGCCATTTCTACGGCGAGCGCCGCCATATGCAGAACGCGGCCGATGCCGGCGCGCTGGCGGGGGCGCGGGAACTCTGTCTGGGCCATAGCGCGGATGCGGCTATCGCCGCGGCGCAGGAATACGCCCAGACGCGAAACGGCGCGCAGGCCGCAGCGGTGAGTGTCAATGGAAGCACGGTGAATGTGGTCGCGAGCGAGACCACCAATACGTTTTTTGCCGGGTTGGTTGGAATTCCTTCCGCCGACATTGGGGCAGAGGCCGCAGCGGCCTGTGGGAAGGCCAGGAGTGCCTGCAGCCTCTGGCCGGTCGCTTTTCGGCTGGATCGATGGAATCAATTGCGAGAAGCGTGTGGGACAGAATTCCTTGTTTGGGATGATACCAAAGAGATCGATTGCACGGTGTACGACTGTGATCTAAACGACGACGGTCGCGACGATATTGTGACCGGGGGGTACCGCGCCTGGATGGACTTTAGCTCGGCGCAGGCTCCATACTCTGATTCCTGCGACCAGCCTGGCTGCGGCGCATCCGAGTTGGCCTGCCGCATCGCCAACGACTACGACGGCCAGCTCACGCTGCCGACATGTGTCGCGGGCGATGAGGGTGTGAAAGCCGGCGTCCAAAACGCGGTCGACTCACGAATCGGCGATTCGGTCAAGATTCCGGTCTACGACGGCTACTGCGGTGGCGGCCCAGGCGGTGGTTGCGGGAGCGGAATCTATCATGTGGTCGAATTCGGGTGCGTCAGGGTTCTCGGTTGGGCTACGGTAAAGTTCGAGCCTCTCCCAGGCTATACAGAGCCAGTCGTCAACGCCAAGGTGATTCGAGCAGCGGTCGATTGTAACGGATGCGAAACGAACTGTGGTGGGACCAGTGGCGGGTCGGCGGGCACCGGCGGGGTCTCGGCGGTGAGTCTGATCAAGTAGCGGTGAGGCCGGGAGCAGGGCTCGGGGCACCAGCGATGGCAGGCTGTAGACGAAATCATGACAACTCCAACTGAACGCGCGCGCGCTTTTCTGCGGCGGGGCCAGTCCCCCGATGGCGGCTGGGGTTATCGCGCCGGGGCGCCCAGCATGAGCGAGCCCACCGCGCTGGCGCTGCTCGCCCTGCGGGACACGGGCGATCCGGCGGCGCGGGCCGGCGCCTTCCTGGTTGCGGCCCAGCACCCCGACGGCGGGTGGGGCGTCTCGCCGGAGGATGGGCTCAGCCAGTGGCACACCAGTTGGGCCACGATCGCACTGGCCTACGCCACCCCGGGCCATCCGGCGCTCCCGGCCGCACTCGACTGGCTGCGGGCCAGTGCCGGTTTCACGGAGACAGACCCGGCCAGGCGGCGCGAGTTCGAGCGCCTGTTCGACATCGATCTCGCCCTCCGCGGCTGGCCCTACGGACCCGGCCAGGCGGCCTGGGTCGAGCCGACGGCCCTGGCACTGCTGGCCCTCGGCGCCGCGGGCGAGGGGGGCGAGGCCGCGCGCATCGTCGAGGGCGTGCGCTATCTCCGGGACCGGCGCTGTGCCGCCGGTGGCTGGAACGTCGGCAACCCCGCCATGTTCGACAAGCCCCTCGAACCGCGCGCCTACCAGACGGCCCTCGTGCTCTTGGCGCTCCGGCCCGCTCTCGAAGCGGAAGAGGCTGATATCCGGGACGGGATCGCCGCGCTGCGCCGCCAGATGGCGGCCGAGCAGGGTGCGATGACGCTTGCCTGGGGTCTCCTGGCCCTGCGCGTATGGGACCAGGCCGGCACCGCTGGGGCCGATGCACTCCTGGCCCAGCAACGTCCCGATGGCAGTTGGGAAGGGAACCCCTTCGTGACGGCCGCGGCGCTGCTCGCGCTCGAGGCCGGATGGCCGGGGGGACGACCATGAGACTCTCGCGGCGGGCGCTCCTACGCCTCGCCATGCTGGGCAGCATCGGCGCCAGCCTGGCCTACGGTGAGCAGGCCACCCGGCCGGTCGGCCTGATCGCCTTCTACCGCTGGTACCTCGCTGGCCAGCGCCGGCGCCTGTTCGATCCCCCCGCCACGGTCGCGCTGCAGCGGGTGCCATCCTACGACGGCGACCTGGTCGCGCCCCTGCGGGCGGGCTGGCGCGCGGGCGGCCTCCCGGCAGTCGCGGGCAAGCGTGTGCTCATCAAGCCCAACCTGGTCGACCAGGTCGAGGCGCGGCCGATCCACACGAACCCGCGCCTCGTGGGGGCGCTCGTGGACCTGCTGCGCGAGATGGGCGCGGCCGCGATCGCGGTCGGCGACGGCCCCGCCTTTCGGCGCGATGGCCTGGCGGTCGCAGCCGAGGCGGGGCTGAGGGCCGAACTGGCGGCGCGCGACGTCCCGTTCGTGGATCTCAACTACGACGATCCCGCGCCCGTGCCGGTCTCATCCGGCTGGTTCCGCAGCGACAGCGTGCTCTGGTTGCCGGCGTCGGTCCGCACGGCCGACCTGGTGATCTCCGTTCCCAAGTTGAAAACCCACCACTGGGCCACCGTCTCGCTTTCCATGAAGAATCTATTCGGGGTGGTTCCCGGCGTGCGCTACGGCTGGCCGAAGAATATCCTGCATATCAACGGCATCCACGCCAGCATTCTGGCATTGCTGCCGCTGATGCCCCCCACCGTCGGCATCGTCGACGGCATCGTCGGGATGGAGGGCGATGGCCCGCTCTACGGGACGCCCGTCTCGCACGGCGTTTTAGCCTTCGGCGCCGATCTCGTCGCCCTCGACTTCGCCTGTACGCGGCTGATCGGCCTCGACCCGGACCGGGTTCCCTACCTCAAGGCCGCGGCCTGGTCCGGCCTCGGCCAGGGTGACAAGGTGATCTTCGCCGGGGCGCCCTTCACCGGCCTGCGGCGTCGCTATGCTCCCCCTCCCGTGATGGAGATGTTAACAGGATGAGAGCGAGGTTGGGATGAGTGGGTATGTGCTGAGTCTGGTCGCCGGCTGGGTGGCCGGCGCGGCCGCCAATTGGGCGGCCGATATTCTCCCGGCCTGGCGCACTGAGGGTCCCGCCCGCGCTCGGAGACAGTTCGACCCGCGGCATGATTGGACCCTGTGGTGGTATCCCTTCCGGCGGGGCCACTGCGCGCACTGTGGGCAGCGGCGGTCGCTGCGGGCCCCGCTGCTCGAAATTGGAATGATGCTGCTCTTCGCCCTCGAATGGCGCGTTTTTGGCCGAGAGTGGCCGCTGCTGCTCATCGCCTGGGCCTATGCAGCATTCCTCCTGTTGGTCCTGGTGATCGACGTCGAGCACCGGCGCGTGCTCAACATCATGCTGGCGCCGGCCGTCGTCGTCACTATAGCCGTCAGTCTCCTGCCCGGCGGTCTCGACCCCTTGAACGCCCTTCTGGGGGGGGCGGTCGGCTTTGGACTCTTCTTCGCCATGGCCATCCTGGGGCGCGGCGCCCTCGGGGCCGGTGACGTCAAGCTGGCCGGGTTGATCGGTCTGATGACCGGCTACCCGGGCGTGCTGGCGGCGCTGTTCATCGGGATCGTGCTGGGGGGCAGCGCCGCGCTGCTCCTCATCCTCAGCAGGCGCGCCGGCCGCAAGAGTTACATGCCTTATGCACCGTACCTGTCGCTGGGGGCGCTCGTGGTGCTGCTCCAGGCGTTGAAATGATCGAGCGACGAGGATTGGGGTGTGGTAGAGGGGATCATTTTTACAGTTGCGTTCCTCGCGTTGGTGGTCGTGGGCTTCGCGGCCGCAAGCAGCTCTTTTGTCTCCCTGGCCCAATGGCGGCGGGCAACGACAACCACCATGGGCCGGCCGGATAAGGAGATTCTTTTGATTCTCGTTGTGGCCGGCGGGGCGATATTGGCGACCGGTCTTTACGCCCATTACAGCGGCGCGCTGGCGAGCCTCGATCTTGCCCGGGCGGCCGGCAGATCCGCCCGGGCAACCCAGACCGGCGCGGGTGGCCCCGGACTGGCCGGGTCGGCCAGTCCGGCGGCGATGGGGCAGGGCGGCATGCCGGCGGTTTCCGAGGAGGGAGCGATAGGGAGAGCGCGGAGCGCCCCAACGAGCCCGGCGCTCATCGCGAGTACGGTGACGACCACACCGATCGTCCCGCCAACGGCGATCCCGCCACGGACGGCGGCAGCGCCGCCACCGAGCGCGAGGCCGTTACCCTCGGCGACGCCCATCCGGCCGGTTCCCTCGCCAACCCCAACGGCCGGCGTCTCGCCCTCCGCGACCGCTAGCAGAATGCCACCATCGCCGACCAGCGCTCCCAGTGCCATTCCGGCGGCGACGGCCGGTGGCGCAACACCGCCACCGGCGCCCGTGACCGAGTCCACCACTCCGGCTGCCACCGACCCAGAGGCGCCCCGGCTGCTCCGGCCCCTCGACGGTGAACTCCTCGTCGGCAATCTGGGTTTTGCCTGGTCTCCGGTGAGTCCACTGCCCGAGGGTGGACGCTATGAATTACAGCTCTGGCCCCTGTCCGAGGCGCCGCGCGGCATCGTGCAGACCGCGGAGGCGGCCTGGGATGGACCGTTGGTCCTGGAACCTGGAATCTACAACTGGCGGGTGCGGGTCCTCGATGCGGGCGGGCAGCCGCTGGCCGAGAGTGAGCCATTCACATTCACATGGCGGCCCTGAACGCAGGCTGACGGAGGGTAGGGACGCGCCGCCGGGAGGGACGCCCGGCGGCGGGTTGCGCGGACCGTGCGAATCACGCGTCATCACGAGCTGTCACACGCATCGCGCCGTCCGGGCACGAGATTGGACGTCTCCCCGCCTGACACGGCGCGAACAGGTTTTCGGAGGTGAGTCACGATGCAACTGCATGTCACTGATGCCACGACTGGTGCCGTCGTCGTCGCCCGTGGCCGGATTGCCAGCAACCCGTGGACGCGCCTGGTCGGACTGATGGGCAGGCGCGAACTCCCCGCGGGGGATGGGCTCCTGATCACGCGCTGCAAGAGTATCCATACCTCCTTCATGCGTTTTCCCATCGATGTCCTCTTTGTGGGTGCCGATGACCGGGTGGTTGACCTGGTCGAGGCGATGCCGGCCTGGCGCGCGCGGCTGGCGCGGGGGAAGGCGCACTACGTCATCGAGCTCCCCGCCGGAACGATCGCCCGGGCCGGCATCGCCGCCGGCCATCAGTTGGTTGTCAAGAAGTAAGGGGGCGGCCTGTCGGGGCGCGCAGAGACGCCCCACCGGGGGAGACGCCCCACGGGGTCGTCTCTACGGGTTGCGATTCGGCAACGTTTCGCAGGGCGCCCGCATTCGAATGGCTGAAAGGGCGAGCGACCAGGCAGGGTGTCTGGTAGGCGAGGGAGCCTGGCCAGGGCATTGCCAGGCTGCTTCAAGTCCGTACTCCCGGGGAGGAGAGGACTCATGCGCACCAAATTCTACTCTCTCGTGGTCGTGCTCCTGCTGATCGCGGCGCTTCTCAGTATTGGGATCGGCCAGGCCAGCCCATCGGCCCAGGCCCAGCCGGCCCCGATCGAACTGAAGGCGGCCACCTTCATCCCTGCGCGGGGCGAGGCGCCCGCGATCCCCCCTGGTCTGACCATCGCCAGTTCCCCGGCGGGCGAGCCAGGCTACTACATCGTCCAGTTCCGCGGCCCGGTCGAGCAGGCCTGGAAAGACCAGGTTGCCGGGTTGGGGGTCGAGTTTCTGGACTACATTCCCGAGTTCGCCTTCAAGGTCCGCATGACGCCAGCCCAGGCGCGCCAGGTGGAGGGGCTGGCGACTGTTGCCTGGCTCGGCCTCTTCCAGCCGGCCTACAAGTTGAGCCCTCACGTGATGCGCGATGGGACGCATCTCTATAGCGTGCGGATCGAGCGGGGCGCCGATGCCGGCCGGGCGACGGCAGCGATTGCGCGCAGCGGGGCCGATATTTTGAGGCGCGAGGGGCATATCTTGTTGGTGGCAGCCAGTTCGGACCAGCTCGACGCCATCGCGCAGGTGCTCGATGTGGCCTCGGTCGAGAACTTCCGGCTCCCCGAGACCTTGAACGAGTATGGGGCCGGGGTCATCATGGGGGCCGGGACGGCCAACGCCAGCGGCTACGATGGCTCGACCCAGACCATCGCCGTGGCCGACACGGGCCTGGGCGACGGGACTCCCCAGGGGGCTCACCCCGACATCCCGGCCGGCCGGATCACGGCCATCTACGACTGGCTCCCGCCGAGCAGCAGTTGTTACGTCGCCTCTCCCGATGGCCCGCGCGACGTGGATACGGGCCACGGCACCCACGTGACCGGATCGGCGCTCGGCGATGGTGGCCCCAACGCTGAAGGCCGAGGAACGGCTCCGGCGGCGAGGCTGCTCTTCCAGGCGGTCGAAGATTGGGCCGATATGGTCGGGCTCTGCAGTCTCCTCTACCCGGACGGCTACTACCTGATCGGGATCCCGGCCGATAGCCGGCAACTCTTCCAACAGGCCTATGATGGCGGGGCGCGGATCCACTCCGACTCCTGGGGAAGTGCCGCTGCGGGGGATTATACGGCCGACAGCGTCGAGGCCGACGATTTCATCTGGAATCACCCGGATATGGCGATCACGTTCGCGGCCGGCAACTCCGGCACCGACGCCAACGCCGACGGCGTCGTCGACAGCGACTCGATCGGCTCCCCGGCGACAGCCAAGAACGTGATCACCGTCGGCGCCAGCGAGAATGACCGCCAGGGGCACTATGAGTGCGACGCCAGCCTCACCTACCCCTCGGACGATGCCTTCCAGGATGGGCTCACCTGCTCCGGCATGGGGGGCAATAACATCCTGGGGAGCTACGGCGGGCGATTCCCCGACCGCTACCCGGCCGAGCCGCTGAAAAGCGACCTCACCGCCGGCAACCAGGAGCAGATGGCCGCCTTCAGCAGTCGCGGCCCCACCGACGACGGCCGGATCAAACCCGATGTCGTGGCCCCCGGGAGTTGGGTGCTCTCGTTCTACTCGAGTCTCTACCAGCGGGGTTCCGGCGGAGCGCCTAATCCCCAGAACAACGCCTACCAGTGGGATGGCTGGGGTCTGCCGGCGAGCACCCTCTACAAGTACTTCGGAGGCACCTCGATGGCGACGCCACTGACGGCCGGCGCGGCCGCCGTGGTGCGCGACTACTATCAGAAGGCCCACAACCACAGCGCGAGTGCTGCTTTGGTGAAGGCCACCCTCGTCAATTCCGCGGTCGACATGCTCGACGAGAACAATGACGGCGTCAACGATAATGCCGACCCGATCCCCAACGTTCACGAAGGCTGGGGACGGGTGAACGTTGCCGCCGCGACCGATGGGAGCCGCCAGTTCGTCGATCAGGCCACCGGCCTGGGCACCAACGGGAGCGCCACCTACCAGTTCAACGTCAGCGCGAGTGGTGCTCCCTTCAAGGTCACGCTGGTCTGGAGCGACTTCCCTTCCACCGAAGCGGCCGCCAAGAATCTGGTCAACGACCTCGACCTGGTGGTCACCTCCCCGGGCGGCGCCATCTACCAGGGCAACGTCTTTGCGGGCGGCTGGTCGCAGGGTGGGGGCAGCCCCGACCGGACCAACAACGTCGAGAATGTCTACATCCAGGCGGCCGAGGCCGGGAGCTGGACGGTGGACGTCCGCGGCTACAACGTGCCCAACGGGCCGCAGCCCTTCGCCCTCGTCGCGGGCGGCACCCTCGGCGCGCCACCGCCGACCGGCACGCCCACCGCGGGACCGTCGCCAACGCCGACGAAGACTGCGACGCCGACCAACAGTGCCACGGCGACGGGCACGCCCACGAATACGCCGACGGCGACAAACACGGGCACGGCGACTACGACGCCGACGAAGACTACGACGCCGACGAATACGCTGACACCGACGATGACGCGGACGCCGGGGCCGGAGCCGGTGTGGGACTTTGCGACGTCGAACGACAGTCCGCCGCCGGGGGAGTGGGACGCGGTGACGGATCAGAACGCGAGCCAGTGCGAGACCAGGCTCGACCTGACGGAGCCCGCCGAGGGGAGCGGCTCGTACTGGTTCGACCGCCAGTCGGACAACAGCTACAGCTGCAAGGTGAGCAAAGAGCTGGGGGCGGGGGAGGCCTACCAGAAGGTCAAGTTCTGGCTGCGGCTGAGCGAGCCGCTGGCCGGCAAGGGCGACCGGCAGGTGCTGGCGCTCGCGATGCAGTCGGGGGCGTTGTGGTATGGGACCCAGCAACTCTATCTTTCGGAGGGGCTGCACCTGATGGTCTACAACCGGGCCAATGGGACGACCTACCTGACGGCCGAGACGCTGGCGCCCGGGGTCTGGTACGAGCTCGAGCTGAGCGTCTACCAGGACGACCGGAGCGGCTGGCTGCGGCTGGCGGTGGAAGGGCAACCCTGGCTGGCGGTGGAGGGGATCGACACGCTGTACTACGGCTATGCCCGGCGAGTGGAGGCGGGGAGCCTGAGCGGGGCCGGCCCGGCCGATCTGTGGATCGACCAGTTCCGCTACGCGGTCCAGTCGACCGATTTTGGCGAGCCCGCCCCGACGGTCACGCCGACGCCGAGCCCGGGGGGCTGGCTCTTCGAGAGCCGGAACGATGTCCCTCCGCCGGGGGAGTGGGACGGTCTCTCCACCCCCAACCCGCTCTCCTGCGACCTGGTGCTGGACACGAGCACCTTCAGGGAGGGCAGCGGAGCCTACCGCTTCAGCAGCAGTCCCACCAACAGCTACGCCTGCTACACGCTACAGGAGCTGGCGGCGGCCCAGCCCTATCAGCGGCTGCGCTTCTGGCTGCGGATCGACGGATTGCCCAGTTCGGATTTCAGTCTGCTGCAACTGAGCGGCTACTCGACCCTGTGGGTGGTCAGCCACTGGCTGCGCCTGGGGGCGGACGGGAGCCTGCTCCTCTCCAACGCGGCCACCAACAGCAGCTATACCAGCGGGGCCAACACGCTGGTGCCGGGGAACTGGTACGAGCTCCAACTGACCATCACCTCCGCCGATGTGGGCGGGGCACTGGAGCTGACCGTGGACGGGACTCCCTGGATCAGCGTCAGCGGGATCGACACCTTGAACTATGTCCCCCCCCGCCGCCTGCGTGCCGGGGTGGTCATCAACGGTGGCACCCAGCACCTCTGGATCGACCACCTCCGCTGGACCACGGCCTCGACCGCACCGGTGCCCTCGCCCACCCCGACCAGTACGCCCACCGCGGGGCCGTCGCCCACGCCGACGAACACGGGGACGGCGACGGCGACCCCGACGAGGACCGCGACGCCGACGATGACGCGGACGCCGGGGCCGGAGCCGGTGTGGGACTTTGCGACGTCGAACGACAGTCCACCGCCGGGGGAGTGGGACGCGGTGACGGATCAGAACGCGAGCCAGTGCGAGACCAGGCTCGACCTGACGGAGCCCGCCGAGGGGAGCGGCTCGTACTGGTTCGACCGCCAGTCGGACAACAGCTACAGCTGCAAGGTGAGCAAAGAGCTGGCGGCGGGGGAGGCCTACCAGAAGGTCAAGTTCTGGCTGCGGCTGAGCGAGCCGCTGGCCGGCAAGGGCGACCGGCAGGTGCTGGCGCTCTCGACGCAGATCTCCACGATCTGGTACGGCACCCAGCAACTCTCTCTCTCGGAGGGGCTGCACCTGATGGTCTACAACCGGGCCAATGGGACGACCTACCTGACGGCCGAGACGCTGGCGCCCGAGGTCTGGTACGAGCTCGAGCTGAGCGTCTACCAGGACGACCGGAGCGGCTGGCTGCGGCTGGCGGTGGAAGGGCAGCCGTGGCTGGCGGTGGAGGGGATCGACACGCTGTACTACAGCTATGCCCGGCGAGTGGAGGCGGGGAGCCTGAGCGGGGCCGGCCCGGCCGATCTGTGGATCGACCAGTTCCGCTACGCGGTCCAGTCGACCGATTTTGGCGAGCCCGCCCCGACGGTCACGCCGACGCCGAGCCCGGGGGGCTGGCTCTTCGAGAGCCGGAACGATGTCCCTCCGCCGGGGGAGTGGGACGGTCTCTCCACCCCCAACCCGGCTGCCTGCGAGCTGGCGCTGGACACGAGCACCTTCAGGGAGGGCAGCGGGGCCTATCGCTTCAGCAGCAGTGCCAGCAACAGCTATGCCTGCTACACGCTGCAGGAGCTGGCGGCGGCCCAGCCCTATCAGCGGCTGCGCTTCTGGCTGCGGGTCGACGGATTGCCCAGTTCGGAGTTCAGCCTGCTGCAACTGAGTGGCTACTCGACCCTGTGGGTGGTCGGCCACTGGCTGCGCCTGGGGGCGGACGGGAGCCTGATCCTCTCCAACGCGGCCACCACCGGCAGCTATACCAGCGGGGCCAACACGCTGGTGCCGGGGAACTGGTACGAGCTCCAACTGACCATCACCTCCGCCGACGTGGGCGGGGCACTGGAGCTGACCGTGGACGGGACTCCCTGGATCAGCGTCAGCGGGATCGACACCTTGAACTACGTCCCCCCCCGCCGCCTGCGTGCCGGGGTGGTCATCAACGGTGGCACCCAGCACCTCTGGATCGACCACCTCCGCTGGGCCGCCCAATCCGATGCCTTTGACGCGCCGGCGCCCTCGCCAACGCCGAGTGGGACGCCGACGCCCTCGCCAACGCCGAGTGAGACGCCCACCCCAGCGCCAACCGCGACCGCGACCGTTCCGGCCACCATCCACGTCGGAAACCTGGATGGCGCCGGCGCGAGCAACAAGGGCAGCTGGACGGCGAGGGTGACGATCACGGTCCACGATGGCAGTCACACCCCGGTGGCCAACGCGACGGTGAGTGCCACCTGGAGCGGGGGCTTCTCGGCGACCGCCACATGCACCACGGATACAGTCGGCCAGTGCAGCGTCACCAGCGGCACCATCTCCAAGAGCGCCCGCAGCGAGACCTTCACGGTCAACAGCGTGAGCCACGCCACGCGAGCGTATCAAGCGTCAGACAATCACGACCCAGATGGCGATAGCAACGGCTCCACCATCACAGTCGCGAAGCCATAGCCTGGTCTGCGCGGCGGCCGTCACCCATCAATGCACGATCCTGTTGGCGAAGTCGCTTCCAGGGAGGACGAAGGGTTTCTAGTGCGCGCTTCAGCGCGCTGAAGCGCGCACTACAAGCCGGCGCTGGCGACGTGTACCAATTCGCCAACAGTGCCCCTGTGCCTGCGGCCCGCGCCGGGAAATGAAAAGTGGCGCCGCGCCAGGGCGAACAGGGCGGCGGGCTATTTTCAGGAGAGGATCATACACCCAGGGGATGTAGTCTCACGCTACATCCTCTGGATTGTTTTGTCGCCCGCTCCCCCCTACGTGAGGCGAGCCACTCATCCCGGCGCGCAGGAGCGATCGCCTACCTGACGGCGACCGGCAGGTAGAGCAGGACGGCTTTCCGGACGACCACAGGCTGGCTGAAGGTACCGGCGGCCTCGGCCAGCAGCACCTGGCCCTCATACAGCGGTGGATCCACGGTCACACAGAAGTTCCCCTCGCTGCCGGCCGTGCCGCTCCCGATGGTGATGTCCTGGCCCTCCGTGGTCACGTCGTGAATCCGGATGGGACTCCCCGGCGCCGCGGTCCCGCAGACGCGCGTGTCCCCCGGTTGGAGCCACCCGGCGATCTTGACCGGGTAGCTGGTCGCGGCCCAGGCGGTCCAAATTCGGTTGCCGGTCCGGTCGGTGAACGAGACAATGCCGGAGTAGCCGCGTACGAGCGGCACGGGCGCCCCGGACAGGTCCACGAAGCGGAGGGGCGAATAGGCTGTGGAGGAGCGGGGCGAAATGATCGCCGGCCTGACCGCCGGGGGCGGGGTGAGGGTTGCCTGCCCGCTCCAATCCCGCGGGCCGACACCGGCCAGCGTGTTGGTCTCGACATCCGGGCTGCCGGTCACCAGAGCCATGGTGTTCAGGGCGAGGGTCACCGCGCGCGTCAGCCCATCCGGCCCCTCCTCGAAGGTCGCGGCGAGGCTGTCGCCCGCGCGGATCAGCACCTTGCGGCTCTGGTCGTCCGTGATGAAGACTTTGGTCTTGCCGGGGCGCCCGAACTCGGGTTTGGCCACGACCGTGAGAGGCGCGCCCTGCCTGGGGGTCAGCGTGACTGTGACGGGCCGCGTCGGCGTAGCCTGCCAGTCGAGGTCGCGCGTGGTGTAGAGATAGAGCTCGACGTAGTTTTCGTTCTGGTTGACGTGCATCGAGCGACCGTAGGCGGCGAAGAGCTCGTTGCCGTCGGGGTGGCGCAGGTAGGCGCGCCCGGCGTCACCTGGCTTCAAGTCCTCGGTCTTGCTTATCTCACCGCAGTTGTAGCTGATAGAGAAGGTAAAGGGATTGCCGGCCGTATAGGTGTTGTTGGCCTCGGCCACGACCTCCCGGTGCGCCGCCCGGTCGTTCGCCGGGATCACCCGCACCGGGGCACCCGCGGGCGCCTCACCGACGACGGTATCCGTGTCGGTGTCGATGGAGGCCGTCAGCCGGTCGACCGGGATGGCGTCGGTCCGGCTTCCCGAGACGACGGTCACGTTGTCGCCGGGCGCGATGTACTGGGAGGTCTGCATCTGGTAGTAGGTGTTGATGAAGAGGCGCTGGTTGACCATCCACAGCAGCAGGGGAGCGGTGGTGGCCTGATGCTTGAGGTCACCGTTCGCGCTGCGCACCGTGACCTGGGGGCGCAGGGCACCGTTGGCGATCCAGCCCTCGAGAAAGGGATAATCGACCATGACGTGGGTGGTGGGCGCGGCGAAGGCCAGGTAGACGAAGTTGCCGCGGGCCTCCTCGTAGCCCACGTAGCCGAAGCTGCCGGGCCGGAGTTGGAGATGGTTGCTCGTCCCGCACCGGAACTGGCCGGACGCATAGCCGCCACTCCCGTCGCTGGTCACGCGCTGCTCGAGGTAGTCGAAAAAGGAGGAACTGGTGATGTAGCCGCTGATGCGCCCGGCGCCGAGCACCATCCGGGTGTTGGCCGGGCCGCTCCCGGTCACCTGGTTCGCGGCCAGGTCAACGTTGGCAGTCAGTGGGATTGTTTCGATCCTGGTCGGCGGGGCCGCGTTGATCGAGACCTCGACGATATCACCCCCGCTGATCGTGGCGGTCGAGAAGTGAATTCCGTAGCGTGGGCCGGTGGCAAGCATGGCAACCGAGTCCTTGACCTCACCTTGCGGGTTCTTCAGGGTGGCCGTGACGCTCGGGGCCGAGCGCACGACGGTCACCCCTACTTCCAGGCCTGGCGGGGCGGTCGGGAGTGCGAAGGCATAGCCGTGCAGGGCGGCCGAGTTCTCCAGGACCAGCACATTCTGGCCGTGCAGGGTGTAGACTTCGTTGCCGTCGGGATGGCGCACACGGACGAAGCCGGCGGTGCCCTGCTTCAGGTCGACCTTCTTCAAGGTCGGATCGGCACTGGTCCGGAAGGCGGGCGCGGAGAACGTGCCGTCCGGGCCGGCCATCAACTCGGCGTAGGTCACGCTGCTTCCCGGCGTGAGGTACTGCGTCAGATAGAGGTAGTCGCGAATCGAGCTGACCGTGACGATGACGGCCGACCCCGGCGGCGCCGTGCCGTCGACACGGTCCTGCTCGTCGCTGGCCCAGGCGTCCACATTGTCCACGGCGATGCGCTTGTCTTCGATGGCGGGGAGCCCGGTCTCCGGGTCGGTGCCTGTGGTCACAACATGGACGCGGTCGCCGGGGCGAATCATCACCGGCACGTCACCGGGAAGGTTCGGATCGACGAAGACGGTCTCGAAGTAGAGCTGCGTCCGGTCGATCTTCACATCATTATTCGGTGCCTGTTGGCGCGTTTGCTTCGCGACACCCTTGATATTTCCGCTGCCGTCTTCGAGGGTCAACTCAACACTGAGCCCGCCAACGCTCGCGCGGCCCCAGACGAAGGGGGAGTGGAGCTGGACGAAGACGACGGACGAGACGCTCTGGATCCCCGCACCTCCGGATGGAAGCGGCAGCCCTTCCCGGTGGACCGCCTCCTCCCGCGGGGCGGCCTCTGAAAGCGGCTCGACGGCCGCGATGAGGGGCTGCACAGCGAGCTCATCCCGGGCAGCCGGGCTTAACTCGACTCGAAAGGCGTATTCGGCCTCATCGAAGGTGTAAGCCCCGGCCCGGCCGGCCGCTACGAGTGCGTCGAGGATCGCGCCAACGGCATCCCACTGCCGTTGGCGCGACTCGGTGAGGCGCACCGCGGGATCGGCATCGGCGGTCACCAGCAGATTCGGCGCGGCGACCCGAACCAGGTACGGGCGAAACGAATTGGGCGCAGTCTCTTGCTGGGCTGTCACCGTCGCCGCGCCCGCCAGCACGAGCAATGCCAGGAGGATCGCGACCCTGCGAGCGATGGTTGCGAAGAGCCGCCGCCAGGGCCTCGGTCTCACGGCTCGCCGGACCAAATTCAAGGGAAGTTGTCTCATGATTGTGCCCCATCCTGTATAGCGGCCGCGAGGTCACGCGCGACTTGTCAAAGAGGTGCAATCACCGCCTGAGACATCATACACGGCGAACAGGCGATGCGCATTGGCGGATGCAGTGATTTTCAGTAGGCGGATGCGCCCAAATCGGACGGCGGCCAGTATGGGCGGGCCGGATCATCCCGGCGGCCTCTTTGTGCCAGCGCAGCAGGCGGCTCTTGGTGGAGATGGGTGCAGCGGGCGGGGGTGATGGCAGGTGGTGCAGCGGGCGAGGGGGTGATGGAGATGGGTGCAGCGGGCGGGGGTGGTGGCAGGTAGTGCAGCGGGCGGGGGTGGTGGCAGGTGGTGCGGCGGGCGGGGGTGGTGGCGGGGCGACGCCCAGGAATAAATTCCCGGGCTCACAGCTCAAGTCGGCTCAAGCCGACTGGGTGGTGAAGATGGATGATTGTGAAAGGGCGGCGCCCAGGAATGAATGACATTGGTGGCGAATTGGTACACGTTGCGGGCGCTGGTTTGTAGTGCGCGCTTTAGCGCGCTAAAGCGCGCACTACGAGCCCGTTATCCGGTTTGGAAGCGACTTCGCTAACAGGATCGTAAAGTCCCGGGTTCACAGCTCAAGTCGGCTCAAGCCGACTGAATGGTGGTGGTGAAGATGGGGGAGGGTCTTATGGAGTGTGTTTGGAAAATGATGTGACAGAAACAGTCATAATGATCAGTATAGGAATATTTTCCAAACACGCTCTTAGGGCGTTCTGCGGGCCTCCCTGGCCTCACGAGAGCCGCAGTGTGCTGATCAGCCCTGCCGTGGCAGACTTCGGACGTCTCGGCGGAATTTGTAGCCGTAATTGATCAGGCCGGTCTCGTCCTGCTCGTTCCACTTGCGGATGACCATCTCGACCGGCATGCCGATCTCGACCTCGTCGGGGGCTACGTCGGTAAGTTGGGCGGTGATCCGCGGACCCTCTTCCAGGTCGATCAGGGCGACGACGTAGGGTACGGAGTATTCGAACCCCTCGGGCGCCTGGTAGATTGTGGAGTAACTATAGACGGTGCCACGGCCATTCAGGCGGTAGGGCCCGAGCGTCCGGCTCCGGCACCCCGGGCAGATCTCCCGCGGGGGGAAGTACAGGGCGTTACACGTGGGGCAGCGGGTGCCTTCGAGCCGGTAGCGCTGCTCGCGGAGCCGCCAGTTACGCGGAATGTCGGCCATGGTTAGCGACCCTCCATCGTCTCGAGAATTGTCGTGATGACGGTGGCTCCGCTGCCACCAATATTCTGCGCCATCGCGCGGCGGGCGCTCTCGACCTGGACGGCCGCCGGGGCCTCGCCGCGAAGCTGGATGGCCGCCTCGACGACCTGGTAGAGGCCGGTGGCGCCGACCGGGTGGCCGCGGCCTTTCAGGCCGCCCAGCGTGCAGATCGGCAACTCGCCCTGGGGCGTGATCTTGCCTTCGTGCGCCAGGTGCAGGGCGGTGCCCGGCTCGGCAAAGCCGCTGGCCTCCAGGGAGAGGACCGCCATGATGCTGAAAGCATCGTGGAGTTCAAAAAGGTCCACATCGCCGGGACCGATGCCGGCAGTCCTGTAGGCCTTCCTGGCGCTGAGCTCCACACCCTTGAGCCAGAGCGGGTTGGCGCGGTTATCCAGGGCCAGCGTATCCATGCCGAGACTGCAGGCGGCGATGCGCAGCGGCTTACGCGAGAACTCGCGCGCCTGATCGGCCGCCGCCACGACCACGGCGGCGGCCCCATCGGCAATCGGACTCGAGTCGAGCAGGTTGATCGGGTCGGCGATCATCTTGGCGCGGGCATACTGCTCACGCGTAATCGGGTGCCGGAACATGGCATTGGGGTTGTGCACCGCGTTGGCGTGGGCATTGACGGTGAAGGCCCCAAACTCGTCCTTGCTCACCCGGTACTGCCAGATGTAGCGCTGCATCAAGAGCGCGTTGATGGCGACGAAGCTCAACCCGGCGCTGGCTTCGTAGTCGCCGTCGGCGGCGTAGGCCAGGTAGTTGGTGGTGCACTTGCTGACCAGCTCGGTGAGCTTCTCCACGCCCACGGCAATCGCGACGTCGATCTCGCCGCTGGCGACGGCCAGCACCGCCTGCCGCAGCGCGGCTGCGGCCGAGCCGCAGGAGGCTTCTACCTTGACGGCCTCGATTCCCGTCAGGCCGGCGTAATCAGCCACGAGCGCGCCCAGGTGCTCCTGACCGGCCAACTCACCGCCGAGCATATTGCCCACATAGAGCGCGCCGGCGTTCTTGATGTGGGCATCGTCCAACGCGTTGAGCACGGCCTCGACTGCCAGGTGGCGTAGCCCTTTATCCCAATGTTCACCAACGGGCGTCTGTCCGACGCCTACAATTGCAATTTCTCGCATCGTCACTCTCCTCGCCCGCTTACCTCATCGTGAGCTTGTTGCGCCAGCGAGTGTAGGTGGCGTAATCCACCCATTCACGGCGGTCAAGGTACGCCTGGGTGCGGGGCGCGCGGTCCCGCACGGCCTCGATTTTCTTGGTCGCCACGAAGCTCAACGCATCGCTGCCCGCCCCAGATCCAAAACTCACCAGCAAGAGCCGGTCGCCCGGGCACGCCTCGTCGAGTACGCGGGTGAAGCCAAGGGGTGAGGCCCCGGCGTAGGTGTTGCCGATCTCCGCGGCCAGCAGCCCGGCCCGGATCTGCCCGGTGGTGAACCCCAGCTCGCGGGCGATTTTGAGCGGGAACTTGGTGTTGGGCTGGTGGAAGACCACTGCCGCGTAGTCTGCCGGTGTCAGGTCCAGCTCGTCCAGCAGGGTCTGCGTCGCGTTGAGCACGTGGTGGAAGTAGGCCGGCTCACCGGTGAAACGATTGCCATGCTCGGGGTAGCGCTGATACTCTCGGCGCCAGAAGTCGGGCGTGTCGGTCACGTAGCTATAGCTGGCCTCGAGAACGGCGACGGCCTCCTCAGCCGGCCCGATGATGAAGGCCCCGCCACCGGCGGCGGCGGTGTACTCGAGGGCATCGCCCGGCCGCCCCTGGGCGGTATCCATGCCAATCGCCAGGGCGTACTGGCCCATACCACTCCCGACCAGGGCGATAGCTGCCTGCATCGCCTCGGTTCCGGCCTTGCAGGCAAACTCGAAATCGGCGGCTGTTGTCGACGGCGCGATACCCAAAGCCTGCGCGACAATCGTGCTGCTTGGCTTGACGGCGTAGGGATGCGATTCCGAGCCGACCCACACCGCGCGGATGCAAGCGGCGTCGATCGCCGCTCGCGCCAGTGCATTCTGCGCGGCCTCCATGGCCATTGTCACCGTGTCTTCGTCCGGACCAGGAACGCTCTTACTCTCCACAGGAAGGACGTCAGCATCCTGCCCCGCACGCCAGACACGTGAGATTTCCTCAGTAGCCAGCCGGTACCGTGGAATGTAGGCGCCGTAGCCGACGATGCCGACGGGCCGCTGGGGAACCATTCGCTTCATCAGTGCTGACTCCTCGCCACGGGTTGAAACCTCGTTGGCTTCACATAAGTTCTACAAAGCTGGTGCACTTTGTCAAGTGCTTCGGTTGCACTCATCGTGCTCACAAGGTAAGCGGCGCTTCGCGCCGCCGCAACTATTCCTCGGTACCACTCGATAGGCGGGTGATCCGTCCAGGCCGCACTCGGCCCACGCCATCGGCGTGGGCCGCGACAACTGAAGGACACTCAAACTTTGTGCAAATGGTAACGATGAGCCACTCTCAATTGCTCTCAACTTTCGCCGGATGAGAGATTTTGAGAGATAGTTCCCGGCGGTTGCAGCAGCTCGCGCGCTCGTTCCAGGCGCACCTGGCCCTCGGCGACGAGCCGGCGCGCCACGCGCTCGACCTCCTCGCCGCTGGCTCCGGCGGCCAGAGCGATTTGGCGCGCGTGCAACGCCATATGCCCGTGCTGGATGCCTTCGGTCGCGAGCGCCCTGAGCGCAGCGAAGTTCTGGGCCAGGCCAACCGCGGCCATGATCTCGGCCAGCTCGGTGGCCGCGGATATGCCCAGAATCTTCAAGGCGATCTGAGCCGTGGGATGGGCCCTGGTCGTTCCACCGACGATGCCCACTGCCAGGGGCAGTTCGATCGAGCCGTGCAGGTCGCCTTCCGCTGTCCGGCTGAACGTGGTCAGCGCCGTGTAGCGCCCATCGCGGGCGGCATAGGCATGGGCGCCGGCCTCGATCCCGCGCCAGTCGTTGCCGGTCGCGACCGCGAGGGCGTCTATTCCGTTGAGGATGCCTTTGTTATGGGTGGCGGCGCGGTAGGGGTCAGCAGCGGCAAAGGCCCAGGCCTCGAAAATGCCCTGGACCACCGCATCGCCGCTGAAGG
This sequence comes from Ardenticatenaceae bacterium, assembly GCA_027493995.1. Classification (GTDB taxonomy): domain Bacteria; phylum Chloroflexota; class Anaerolineae; order Ardenticatenales; family Ardenticatenaceae; genus DOUV01. The sequence continues at coordinate 6,566,549 of JAOSJS010000001.1, forward strand.
ACTCCGTTGCCAGGGCAGCGCGCGGCCAGATGGCAGCGGCTCGCGCCCGGCGACGGTCGGCCAGGTTGCTCAGGATGCGCAGGTTCACCCGCCCACCCGTGAGCGCTTCGATTGACGGGGCCAGGGCCTCGCAGGTGGTGTTGATCGCATTGGCCCCCATGGCATCGCAGGTGTTCAGCAAAAGATGTACCACGAGCATCGGCCCTACCGGTGTCTTCGGGAGGCGCCGGACGTCGATGGCCGTGGCGCCACCGCCGAGTCGGACGATGGTCGGATGCAGGGCGTTCGCAGCGGAGAGCAGCTCCGGCTCAGCGGCCCGAAGTGCCTGCTCGGCGGCATCGAGATCGGGGACCTCAAGCAGCTGAATCTGGCCGATCATGACCGGCGGATCGGCCTCGGCCTGAAATCCGCCGGCCGCTCGCGCCAGCCTGGCTGCATACGAACAGGCCGCAACGACGCTCGGTTCCTCGATGGCCATCGGTACCAGCACCTCACGGCCGTTGACCACGAAGTTGACCGCCACACCCAGGGGCAGCGTGAAGCGGCCGACGACATTCTCGATTAACTGGTCCGCGCTCTCGAGATCGAGGCACTCGCGCAGGCCGGCCTGCTCGGCGGGGGTCAGGCCGGCGAATTCGGCCACGCGGGCGGCACGGTCATCGACCGAAAGCGCGTAGAAGCCACTGAAAGCAGATGTCTTTATCATGAGCCGGTTTCACACACAAATAGAGAGCCCGCTACCATCGCCGCGGGCTCTCGCGTATTCAGCCAAATCTGGGTAAACAGTATAGCACAGTTCGCTCCCAAACGCTACCGGAAAGTCGCGGGGGGTGTATAGCGCCCAAAAAGTGGGCCGCCGGTCTGAGCCGGGGCTGCTCTGCCCTGGGTGTGGGCGGCGGTCCCACCCTGACCCACAAATCGGCGCGCTCCCCGCCGGCCCCTGGCGGGGCCAGGGGCTGAGTCACCGGAACGGGGGCGGGGGCGTGCGGGCGCGGCCGGCGGCTGAGCGTGGGGCCAGGGGCCCAAAGTTGATGGGCGAAGGGGCGCCCGCGGCGCCGCCGTGGCGGCCAGCGCTGACCGGCGCGGGGAAGCGGGCGGTGGTCGCCGGATCGGGCGCTCCGGCGGGAACGGGTGTCCCCATGGCTCGGTCTGGATCGCCAGATCCAGGCCCGCCCGGCCGGGGTCGGGGATCCGGCGGGAGCAGGGGGCCACGCGCCGGGGTCGGGGACTCGGGCGGTGGTCGCCGGATCTGACGATCCGGCGGGAGCAGGCGTCTCCCTCTCGCTCGGCCTGGATCGCCAGATCCAGGCCCGCCCGGCCCGGGATCGGGGATCCGGCGGGAGCAGGGGGCCACGCGCCGGGGTCGGGGAAGCGGGCGGTGGTCGCCGGATCTGACGATCCGGCGGGAGCAGGCGTCTCCCTCCCGCTCGGCCTGGATCGTCAGATCCAGGCCCGCCCCGCCGGGATCGAGCGGTTCTGGCTATGGTCGCCGGATCTGGCGATCCGGCGGGAGCAGGCGTCTCCCTCTCGCTCGGCCTGGATCGCCAGATCCAGGCCCGCCCCGCCGGGATCGAGCGGTTCTGGCTATGGTCGCCGGATCTGGCGATCCGGCGGGAGCAGGCGTCTCCCTCTCGCTCGGTCGGGATCGCCAGATCCAGGCCCACCCAGCCGGGATCGAGCGGTTCTGGCTATGGTCGCCGGATCTGACGATCCGGCGGGAACGGGTGTCCCCCATGGCTCGGTCTGGAGCGTCAGATCCAGGCCCACCCAGCCGGGAGCGGGGGGTCCGCGGGGAGCCGGGGGCGAGCCATGATCAGGCGGGGCTCATGGCGGGGAGAACTGGGTGAACCCGCTGACCAGTCAGGGGTGGGCCTGGCGAAGCGGGAACTCGGGGAACGCCAGGGGGCCTGATGCAGTGCGTGGCGTTCAGGGCTGACCAGGCCATGGCTGGGCACGTCCGCGCCACGCCCGAGGACGTCACCTCCCTCAGCAGCCAACCACCGCCGGGCCGGGGGCGGGGGCAGGCGTGCCGCGGCCTGGCCCCCAAGGGGAGCGCGCCACACAGGGGCCCGCCGGTGTACGCCGGGTAGAGCAGGCCCTGCGGTTGGGCGGCGCTCCCACCCTCGCCCACGAATCGGCGCTATACACGGTCGCGGGGTAGTGTACGCACGAGTTGTCAGGCAGGTGACGGAGCCAGCAGAACCTAACGTAGGTTTTGTGCAACCAGCGGGCAAATCACGAAAATCGGGGTATTTTGTCATTTTTTCGTGACCTCAAGATGTTGTGGTGACTCTCGTCACCGACGCCATATCTTGAGGTACAACAGTTTCAAATAGCATAGGGCTGAGCAAATGACGCTTGCATAGGCCGGTAGAAGGATCACCAACCGCGAAGGTTCGCCTTGCTGGCAGGGGTGTAATGACTGAATCCCGCTTGGCGACTGCTCGCGACTGGCCCACTGCTGGCGTCAGGCCCTGGAAATATGATCGTTTTGGGCCGTTTTTCGTAATTCGGCCTCTGGTTGCACAAAACTTAGGCTAACCCCCTGCGAGGGAAGGGGAGGCGGAGGGCCGCGCGGCCGGCTGGAACGCGGCTGGCTCCCCTCCCCGCATCGGGGAGGGGCTGGGGAGGGTCCGCCCGGCAGCCGCGATCCGGTTGGAGTTGGAGCGTCTCCAGGACGGATCGTCCGAAACCCGCCCTGGCACTGGTGCTTCCCTGACAACGACATTGCCGCCGGCACGGCCCTGGGCGGCTCGCGCGCCACCCTTCTTCGTGCCGAGCCGCGACTTCGCTCTCACAATCAGCCCGGTCCTCGCAAGGGCCAGGCTTTCCGCCGACTGGGGCGAGCAGTATAATCCTGTGTGGCGATATGGGGAGCCCTGCACGGTCGTAGGGGCCGTGGAGTGGCAGCGACGTGTGCTGAGGAGCCTGTCACATGAATCTATGGCACGATCTACCCAGCGGTCCGAACCCGCCCGACGTGATCCACGTGATCGTCGAGATTCCCAAAGGTCAGCGCAACAAGTACGAGTTCGACCACGACGGCGGTTTTCTGCGCCTGGACCGCGTGCTCTACTCGCCGCTGCACTATCCGGGGGACTACGGCTTGATCCCGCGCACGCTCTACGACGACGGCGACCCGCTCGATGTGCTCGTCATGATCAGTGAGCCGACCTTCCCGGGCTGCGTGCTGGAGGCACGGCCTATCGGGCTGTTCCGAATGGTGGACCAGAACAAGCCTGACGACAAGATCCTGGCAGTGGCTGCCCGCGACCCACTCTACGCCGACATGCATGCTCTGAGCGATGTACCGGCCCACTATCTGCGGGAGGTCGAGCACTTCTTCTCGGTCTATAAGGACCTTGAAGGCAAGCGCGTCAAAGCGGAGGGCTGGGAACTGCGTGAGACCGCCCTCCAGCGCATCGAGCATGCGCGCCGCCTGTATGCCGAATACCGCAAGTCCCACTAGAACATCGGTCAAGGTGTCGTTGCGCGGGTGGGACCATGGTTCGGAGGAACCGCGTGAGCGGTTGAAGGCGCGCTGCAGCGCGCACTGCGAACCTGAAGGCGCCTTCACAAGGTGCTCTGCAATCGTCTCGGCGACGCCTGGACCGGCGCTCGAGCCCTGTTCGGGAGTGTTTCTGTGCGCATCGTGTGGCTGACGCCGCAGCGCAAAGCGCTGGTGATGGCTATCATTGTGGCCCTGATGGGGCTGTTGAACGTCAGCTCAGCCTCGCTCTTCGGGGCTGCCCCTCGCCTGCGGCTGCTGCGCAACCTCCTGCCTCCCGAGATCACGCTGAGCAGCCGATCCCTGACGCTGGTCACAGGCTTCTTTCTCATCGCCGTCGCCTGGCATCTCGCCGCGCGCAAGCGGAGTGCGTGGGTAGCCACCTCCTGGTTGCTGGCCATCTCGGTTGTCACCCACCTGCTCAAGGGACTCGATGTTGAAGAGGCCCTGGTGGCCGGCGCCCTGTTGGGGCTGCTCTGGCTCTGGCGGGATGTCTTTGTGGTCCGCAGCGACCCCCACGCGGCCCAAAACCTCCTCTTCGCGGCTCCCTACGCGCTGCTCTTCTTCGTGCTCTACGCCTTGCTGGGATTCTGGCTCCTGCGGCACCAGTTTGGCGGCGAATTCACCGTCGACCGGGCGTTCATCGAGGCCCTCAACCTGATCACCTTCCAGGGCCATAATCTCTTCCCGCCGCTCACCCGCCGCGCGGCCTGGTTCCTGGAAAGCATTCGCTTACTGGGTATCGTCGCGCTGGCCTACGTGACCTTCAATCTCTTCCGGCCGGTGCTGGTTCCCGAGGAGCGCCGGCCGGAGGGCGAGACCCTGGCGCGCCTGATCTTCGACCGCTTTGGCACCAGCAGCATCGCCTATTTCAGTCTGGCCCCTGACAAGGCCTATTTCTTTAGCGACAGCGAGACATACATCGCCTATCATCTGGAGAGTGGCGTAGCGCTGGCGGCAGGCGATCCTGTCGGCCCGGAGGCACGGCTCGGGTCAGCGATCGCGGCGTTCAGCGAGATGTGTCATCGAAACGACTGGGTCCCGGCGTTTTATCAAGTCCAGGCACGCCACGAGGGGCTCTACCGCGCTGCCGGGTTCGATCTGATGAAGATCGGAGAAGAAGCACTGCTCGACCTGCGGAGCTGGGACATCAAAGGCAAGGCCCGCCAAGACCTGCGGTCTGCGCTCAACCGGGGCGAACGTGAGGGGTGGGAGTTCCGCCTGTACCCGCTCGTTGACGAGCGGGAGGTCGTCGCCCAGCTCGAGGCCATCAATGAGCGCTGGCTCGCGGGCAAAGTGGGCGGCGAGATGGCCTTTACGATGGGATCGAGCCTGGTTGGCGATGGCCTCACTCGTACGGCGGTCGCCTTCGACAGTCAGGGGCGGGTGACGGCCTTTATGACCTGGGTGCCCATGCCAGCCGTCTCCGGCTGGGCGGCCGACCTGATGCGCCGGCACGTGGATGCGCCGAACGGCACGATGGAGTACCTGATCACCAAGACGGCCCTGCACCTCAAAGAGGGCGGTGCCCACTGGTTGAGCCTGGGGCTGGCTCCCGTCGCCCGCGCCCCGCACGCGGGCGACGGGCCGCTCTCCGCGGATCGGGTGTTGAATACGCTCGCCGAAGGCTTCAACCAGGTCTACCATTCGCGCTCCCTGGCCGCCTTCAAGGAGAAGTTTGGTCCGATCTGGGAGGATCGCTGCCTGGCGTACCCGGGCGCGGTGGCCCTGCCGCGAGTCCTATACGCCCTCCTGCGCGTACAGATGCCCCACCTCGATCTGCGCGAGGGGGTCAAGGCGCTTCGAGGTCTCGGCTTCAGTCCAATCAGCAGGGTGCACACTCCCAGGCGCTCGTGGTGACGAACAGGGTGCGGGCGGGAGCCGGCCTGATGATCCATGCGGGGTGTTGAATGCTGGACGGTGAGCACGGCCGGACAAATAGTCGCGGTATCCACGGCGCGCCTCGAGCGATCCTGTCGCCGTCTATGCCGCAGTGAGCCCGGCACCCGAAGGCCTGCGTTATTCAGCATCCCGCCTTTCGCACTGTATCTTGGAGGCGACTGTCATGGCCGAACGTGTATTGATCATCGAGGACGACCCGCGAATTGCGGATATGCTTCGTCGGGGCCTCATTTACGAAGGTTACGAGGCGGAGGCAGCCCTGGATGGTGAGAGCGGCCTCCGCGCCGCCCGCGACCGGCCGCCCGATGTGGTGGTGCTGGACTGGATGCTCCCAGGGCTGGATGGCCTGGAGGTTCTGGCCCGCCTGCGGGCAGCCGGTGACGTGCCCGTCCTGATGCTCACGGCCAAAGATGCGATCGCCGACCGCGTCGCCGGTCTGGAAGCGGGCGCCGACGATTACCTGGTGAAGCCGTTCCACTTCGAGGAGCTCCTGGCGCGCGTTCGTGCCCTGCTGCGCCGCCGGGCCCCCGAATCCAAAGGTGAGGTGCTGCGCTTCGCCGACCTGGAACTCAACACCGCCACGCGCCAGGCGCGGCGTGGCAACCGGGTCATCGACCTGACGGCCAAAGAGTACGACCTGCTCGAGCTCTTCTTGCGGCACCCCCGGCAGGTGCTGACCCGCGAGATGATCTACGATCGCGTCTGGGGCTACGATTTCAGCGGCGAGTCGAACATCATCGAAGTCTACGTGCGCTACCTGCGCAGCAAACTCGAAGAGGGTGGCGAGCCGCGTCTGATCCAGACGATTCGGGGCGTCGGATACGCCCTGCGCGAGGAGTGAAGCGTGAAGCACAATCCCAGCCGATCCTTCACGTTTCACGTTTCGCGTTTCAGTTGACTATAATTCCTCTATGCCGATCAAAGTACGCCTCACGCTGTGGTATGTCATTCTCCTGGCGATCACTCTGGTCGTTTTCGGGAGCCTGCTCTACGTCGTACTCGAGCGGTCGTTTCGCAGTGAGGTGGACCGCGGCATCGCCGAGAAGGCCCGCCAGTATGCCCAGTCGGTGGAGGCCGCGATGCAGACCCAGCTCCGGAACGTGCCGGGTGGGCCCGAGGTCGCACCGCCGCCGATTGACATTTTCGCCTCCCCAGACGTCTATGTGGCCCTGCTGCTGCGCAACGGGACCGTCGTGGCCAAGAGTTCCTCGCTGGGTGAAGCGAGCCTGCCGCTGCTCTCCGCGGCCCTCGAGGCCGCGGACCGCGGGGAACCCTACGGCACGACCCTGACCTCCCCCTCAGGCGCCAGCTTGAGACTCTACAGCCAGCCGGTCCAGTTTCGAGGCAACACGGTCGCAGTGGTCGAGGTGGCCCAGAGCCTGGCCAACGTCCAGGCGCGGCTGCGGCAACTCGCCCTGGTCATTGCCCTGGGGATCACCGGGACGCTTCTGGTGGCGCTGGTGGTCGGCGCCTGGCTGGCTCATCGCGCGTTGGCCCCGGTGGATACGGTCACCCGGGCGGCCCTGCGCATCTCGCGCGCCGAAGATCTCTCCCAGCGGTTGGTGAATAGCCAGCCGCCCGATGAAATTGGCCGTCTGATCAACGCCTTCAACGAGATGCTCGGCCGCCTGGATGACGTCTTTCGCGACCAACAGCGCTTCGTTGCCGACGTCAGCCACGAGTTGCGCACCCCCCTGACGGCCCTCCAGGGCACGATCGACCTGCTCAGGCGCGGGGCTATCCGCGATCCGCAGGAACAGCGCGAGGCGCTCCTCGGCCTGCAAAGCGAAGTTGCCCGGCTCAACCGGTTGGTGTCGGACCTGCTGCTCCTCGCGCGGGCGGACGCCGGGCGGGAGGAGATCGAGCGACGGCCGGTCGAGTTGGACACGATCCTGCTGGAGGTCTTCCTCCAGGGCAAGCTGATTGCCGAGGCCAGTGGTAAACCACTCAAGCTGCGGCTGGGTCACGAGGATCAGGCCACGGTCCTGGGTGATCCCGACCGGCTGAAGCAACTCTTCCTCAATCTGGTGGACAACGCCATCAAATACACGCCCCGGGGTGAGGTGGTGCTCTCACTCTACCGGGATGAGCCGGCCGAGGTGGTGCGCGTCGTGGTCAGCGACAGCGGCATCGGCATCCCGGTGGAGGCGCTGCCCCAGCTCTTCAGCCCCTTCTACCGGGTTGACCGGGCGCGCTCGCGCGAGCTCGGAGGGGCAGGGTTAGGACTCGCGATCGTGCAGTGGATCGTGGAGGCTCACGGCGGCCAGATCGAAGTCGAGAGCCAGGAGGGTGCCGGTTCGGTCTTCACCGTCACGCTGCCGCTCGTGATGAGTCCCAGGGACTCCAGCCCCGCGGAGAGTCCTGCGACCGTTCCCGTGGCTGTTGCGGCGGCTGTGCCGCGCCCCGAGCTTTGAAGCCGCCGGCGGCAGGTGCGACGGGGCGGCGGTAGCTCCCGCGCATCCCGGTTCCCGTGCGCCTGCGTGCCGCCGGTCGGACTCATGCGGCTCTCATTTTTCCCTCATACCGGGCTCATCTCGCTTTGATATCTTGAATGCTCAGTCAGTTCATGAGGATACTGCCTGATGTCCGGCTTCCTGAAACGGCTCGGCTCTTTTCTGCTCATCCTGACCCTCGGCGTGACACTCTTCGGTGCGGGTGTCATCGTTGGCGGGGGGGGCCGGCCGGCCCTGGCCGCTCAAAGCGGCAGCGCCAGCCCCTTGCGGCCGCTGCTCGAGGTCTGGGATCTCTTGCACCGGGAATACTACCAGCGGCCGCTCGACGACGTGGCGCTGGTGCGCGGGGCGATGGACGGTATGCTCGCCGTGCCAGGCGACCCCCACACCCGCTACATGCCGCCTGACGAGTTTGAAGCGTTTAACCAGACACTCGAGGGGGAGCTCGAGGGGATTGGTGTGGAGGTGGACGTGCAGGGCGGCCGGCTGGTTGTGGTCAGTGCGATCGAGGGATCACCCGCCGCTGCGGCCGGTCTCAGGGCGGGCGACGTGATCGTGGCCGTAGACGGTCAGGCGGTGGAGGCTGCTAAGAGCCCGCTGTCAGTCATCTCGCTGGTCCGCGGCAAGGCCGGGATCTCCGTGACCGTGACGATCGAGCGCGGGCGCGAGCGGCAGGAGCTCACGATCGTCCGGGCCAGGATTCCGCTGCAAAGCGTGCGGGGACGGCTCATGGAAAGCGACGGGAGCGCCATTGGGCTGGTGAGACTCAGTTCGTTCGGCAACAAGACGGCGGCCGAGTTGCGCACGGTCCTTCAGGCGCAGCTCCCCAAGGCGGAGAAAGGGCTGATCCTCGATCTGCGGGGCAACCCTGGGGGTGCGCTCGATACGGCGATTCAGGTGGTCAGCGAATTCATCGGGGATGGAACGGTCATGATCGAAGAATGGGGACCGGGTCAGCAACAGCGATACCCGGCGCGCAGCGGCGGGCTGGCAACGACCGTCCCGCTGGTGGTGCTGATCGATGCGGGTTCGGCCAGCGCCAGCGAGATTGTCGCCGGCGCGATTCAGGATCGGGGCCGGGGAACCCTCATCGGCAGTCGTAGCTTCGGCAAAGGCACGGTCCAGAGCTGGCACGCGCTGGCGGGAGATAATGGTGGGGTTCGGATCACCAGTGCCCGGTGGTTGACACCCACCGGCCGCTGGATTCAAGCGAAAGGACTCAAGCCCGACATCGAGATTGCCAATACTGCTCCTGGTCGAGATCGACAGCTCGAGGCCGCTGTTGGCCTCCTCAATGGCGAGCCGGTGGTATCGGACTTGCCGCCCTGGGAGCGTTACCGCCAATGAACGAACAAAAATTCTCATCAGGGGTTTACCATGCTCTCATCTTGGTCTCATCTTTCTGGGGTATTATAGTGTTGGGGAAGTGGGCAGCCGGGATGAGGGATGGGCGATCGCGGTGGAGCCCCTGATGCACAGGACGTGGACGCGTCGAACACTGGCGGCGATGCCTCCTGCCGCGGCGGTGCTCCTGCTCATTGGCGTTGCCGTCGGGGCCGCTGTGCTGGTCCCGCAGGTCCAGCACCTGGCCGCGGCGACCGCGACACCATCAATATCGAAGCCGGCGGGCGGTGCTATTGCCCGCAGCGCAGCAGCGATCCTGCGCGTCGCGGGGATGGACAACTTTCAAGCCCTGAGCCCGGCGCTCGTCACCGTCACCGTTCCTCTGCCCAACGGCGGGCCACCACAGATTGGTAGTGGCTTCATCTGGGATAGTGGCGGGCATATCGTCACGAGCGCCCATCTGGTTCAAGGGGCACGTTCAGTGACTGTCAGGTTGCACGATGGCTTGCAGGCCAGCGCTATGGTGCGGGCCAGCGATCCCCAGAGCAATCTGGCAGTCCTCTATATCAGCGAGGTGCCGGCCCCGCTCGCGGTCCTCCCGCTAGGCGACATTGACAGTGTGGCTGTCGGAGATCCAGTGGTTCTGCTGGATGTTTCTGACGGCCAAAAGGTGCACCGTGGCACAATTCGTGCAGTGGGAGAATTATTGCCCATTGGGGTGGCAATGGTTGATGGTGCCAAGTATAGCATCCCGGATGTCATCGCGACCGATCTAAGTGTCGGCGAAACTGCCAGCGGCGCCCCGGTGTTGAATGAGCGGGGAGAGGTGATCGGCGTGGATCTCCCGTTGGAAGTCAACGGCGAGTCGTACGCTGTTCCCATCTCGTTGGTTCAACGAGTTATACCGGCTCTGATTAGTCGCGGCGTCTACGAGCACCCCTGGCTCGGCCTGAGTGGCCAGACGGTGACACCGAAACTGGCGAAAGCGCTGGGACTGTCCGTAACACAGGGAGTCTTGATCCTGACAGTTCTCCCGGACAGTCCAGCGGCGGCCGCGGGGCTCAGGCCGAGCCAGGCAATGATCAAGTTCGGCGATGAGTTGCTCCGAGTGGGTGGCGATGTGATTCTCGGGATGAATGGGCAGCCGGTGCGCGACGTGAACGATCTGGTAACGTCGATTGCCCGGTACGGAACCGCAGGTGAGCCAGTCACGCTCGAAATCATCCGGGATGGCCAGTTTAAGACCGTGACTGTTGTTCTAGGCGCTCGTCCCAGCATCCCGATTCTTGATTAGCGATAAGACACGGTGCGGAAGATTATTTTGGATGGCAGCCACATCTGGCTGCCAGGCGCTTATGAGGAGTAGCGCGAGGAGGTGTTATGAGCGATATCCTGGAGCGGACGGAGCAGCCCATTGGAAGCCTTGACGATGTCGATACCGAGAACCTGGTGGCCATGTATCTGAAAGAGGGCGGGCGCCATCAGCTGCTGAGCAAGGACGAAGAGTTGGAGCTCGGGCGCATGTGGCAGGCGGCGATGGCTGCAAATGAGACCCTCGAGCAGGAGGGGAGCGCTCTGAGTGAGGAAGAACGCTTCCAGCTCTACGAGACGATTCGCCAGGGTGAGATTGCCCGCCAGCGTCTCATCCGTGCGAACCTGCGACTCGTGGTGAGTGTGGCGGCGCGCTATCGCGGCTACGGTGTGCCCCTATCCGACCTGATTCAAGAAGGCAACATGGGGCTGATGCACGCGATCGACAAGTTCGAGCCCGAGCGGGGCAACAAGTTCAGCACGTACGCCACGTGGTGGATCCGCCATGCCGTTGGCCGGGCGATCGCGGACCAGGGTCGCACGATTCGGTTGCCGGTCCACATGGCCGAGAAGATTCGCAAGGTCAAAGAGGCGGCCTTCAACCTCTCGCAGCTCACGGGAACTGAGCCGAGCAGCATCGAGATTGCGGCCGAGTTGGGTGTTACCCCTGAGAAGGTCGAGCAGCTCTTGCAGTTTGCTCAGCACCCGGTCAGCTTTGAGAACCCGATGGGCGAGGAAGGCGAGGCGACCCTCGGCGATTTCCTGTCGGATGACTCGCTCGAGTCGCCCTACGACGCTGCCATGGATGCTGCCCTCAAGACCGAAATCAAAGAGGCCATGAATTCGCTGACGCCGCGCGAGGCCAAAATCCTCAACCTGCGCTATGGCTTGAAGGATGGCCGCGAGCACACGCTCGAAGAGGTCGGTCAGAAGTATGGCCTGACGCGCGAGCGCATCCGCCAGATTGAGAAGGATGCGTTGCGCAAGCTGCGCCATCCGAGCCGGAGCCGTAAGCTCCGTGCCTATCTGAGCTAACTCCCTGGCGGTCGCGGCGACCAGGCCGTGATGCCGGAGACCAAAACGGGCCGCCCCCGGTGGGGCGGCCCGTTTGCATTTCAGTCCTACTCCCCGAAGATCGACAAGCGCACCAGCGCGGTAGGAATGCTCCCGGCGGCCAGGAGCGTATCGTGAAACTTGCGGAGGGTGAAATCGTTCCCCTCCCGCTCCTGGTACTCGGCCATGATCTTCAAAATCTCCAACTTGCCGATCAAATAGCTCATCGGCTGGGTGGGCATCATGAGATAGCGTTGGACTTCGACGGCAGCCCCAGCCGCGTCCAACCCCGCCTGCTGCAGCAGTTCGGCCGCCCGCGCGGGTGACATGCCGCGGGTGTGGAGACTGACGTCCAAGATGATTCGCATCGCGCGCCACAACTGGCCCGCGAGCCGGTAGAGGCGGGCCTTGGGGTGCGCGAGGTAGCCCAGGTCGTCCAGCAGTTGCTCGCAGTAGAAGGCCCAGCCCTCGACGAAGAGGGTGCTGTAAGCCAGCTTGCGGAGCCGGGACGGGTTGTGATTGGACCAGGTGAGCTGGAGATGGTGGCCGGGGAGCCCCTCGTGGAGCGCGACCGTCGGGACCTTCCATCGCGAGTGCCCCTGGAGCTGCTGGGCCTGAATCTCAGCCGGGGCCTGAGGATCTACCGTGGTGACCAGGAAGATGCCGACCTGATCAGCCTCAAAGGGCCCAGGCGGGATGTAGGCCGCGTAGGGCGTGAGCGGGCGCATCCCTGCGGGCGTCGGCTCGATGATCAGGCACTCCTCAGCCGGCAGCCCAACCAGGTGGTTGTCGAAGACAAACTGGCGCGCGCGTTCCATCTCGGCCGTGTAGACAGCCAGCACCTCTTCGGCGGCGAGATGTTCCTGGTTGAGGGCCGCGACGATCTCGCTCGCCGTGAGGCCGGGCATCACCGTCGCTGCCACCGTCTCCATCTCGGCCTCGGTCTCAGCGTAGAGTCGCTCACCGATCGCCAGTAGCTCAGCGGCATCGATATCCAGGAAGTGGCGCTCGCGCAGCAACTCGTTGAAGGCCGCCTCGCCGATGGCGAACGCACCCTGAGCCGCCGGCTGCACCTCATCGGTGAGATAGGCCGTGAAGGCCCTCAAGCTCTGCTCGGCGATCGGTAGGGCTGCGTCCGCACTGGCCAGGAGCGCGGCGTCGTCCACCTCGGCTGCCAGCCCGGCAATGCCCTGCCGGTAGAGCAGGGCGCCGCCCTCGGCCATCTGCGCGGCGCTCTTCACCCACTCTGGGGGCACCTGGGGGGGGAGCAGGTTGGCCTGGGCCGCGTCGAGCACGGCCGGGAGCTGTTCCAGGCGGCTGACCAGGGCGCGGAGACGTCCGGTCGCCGAGGCGTACGGTCGCACGAAGAAGGGAAACGAAGAGAAGACCGCAGGCTCCAGGTATACAAGCGGATTGCGACGGTACAGCGCGAAGCGCTCGATATCGCGGAGCCGGTCGCGGAGGCCCGCCCCGAGCCAGGCGTAGTCGATGCGCTGATCCACCGGCCAGTTCTCCACCTCGCCCGCCAGGGCCTCCCAGCGGCGCAGCAGCCCGCGCAGCTCGCGGGCCTCAGATTCAAACGCCTCCAGGTGGAAATCACCCAACTCCCCAAGGTATTCATGCAGGCCCAGTTCTGCGGCCAGCGTCGGGTGGTAGGCGAAAAGCATGCGCTCGTACTCACGACCGAGCGCGTCGAAAGCGTGGAGTGACATTATTCCTCCGTCTCCTGATCCAGGCATGGTGACTACAAAAGGTCAAAGGTGATGGCGCCCGGAGATGGTGTGTTCATATGATCCTCTTGGCGAATTGGTACAAGTCGCCGGCGCCGGCTTGTAGTGCGCGCTTCAGCGCGCTAAAGCGCGCACTACGAGCCCTCGTCCGCCCTGCAAGCGATTTCGCCACCAGTGTCCCCTGTGCCTGCGGCCCGCGCCGGGAAATGAAAAGTGGCGCCGCGCCACGGCGAACAGCGCTGCGGGCTATTTTCAGGAGAGTATCTACATATTTCTGTAAAAGTGGCGTGTACACGCCACTTTTACAGAAAGTGAGATACGCCATCTGTGCCCGGAACGGGATGAACTCGCGGTCGAAGCCGGGCACGCTCCCCTTCATGTTGGCGCTGATGCAGGGCGAGTGATGCCCGGCGCAGGCGTGCTCTCGAGCGTCCATGCCTCCGCTCAGACCAATACCAGGGTGGCGAGACTGACGACGGCGACCAGGATGACGCCATAGCCGATGGCGAGCCGCAGCACGCGCCCCTCCTGGCCGGCCAGGCCGGCCGTGCTCGCCCCGACGATGAGCTTGGTGGGCGAGAGGTTGGAGCCCATCGCGGCACCCGCAGTTTGGGCCGCGAGGATCACCGGCACGCTGTAGCCCAAGAGCCGGGCCAGTTCCTGCTGCAGGGCTCCGAAGACAACGTTCGAGTTGGTATTCGAGCCGGTCATGAACGCCCCGAGCGCCCCAATCACCGGGCTCACCAGCGGCAAGAGCGAGCCGAGGAGCGTGGCGAGGCCGCGGGCTAACGCCGCCGTCATCCCGCTGTTGTCCATCAGCAGCGCCATTCCCACCATACTCAGAATTCCCAGGCTGCTGCCCAACGAGTCGCGCAGCACCCCGGCGACGATCCGGCGTGTGGCGCCTGGCCGGTAGTAGCCCGCGCGGGCATAGAGCGTGGCTGCCACGAGCGAGCTGTAGATCAACAGCGCACCGGCATGGCCGAAGAGGCTGATCGAACGCCCGTGACCGGCCGGAACCATCCACCCCCGAGCCGTGCTGACTGCGGGGAAGGTGGCATTCAGCTGGACAGTGTTGAGGAACTGGTCGAGCGGTTCGAGGAACGTGGCCGCCAGCACGACGACCATCATGATGATGTAGGCCGAGAGCGCCATCCCCACGGGCATGGATGGCGCCGCGCCGCCGGCGCCATCCAACGTTGCTGACTGCTGGCGATAGTGGGGCAGTCGTGTGAGGAGTGCGCCTGCGACCAGCCCGGCGAACCCACCGATGAAGGCGGAGACCTGCCAGGCCCCCGCCACCGCCACGATGTACTGGACGCTCGCCATGACGGCGGCCAGCACCAGCACCACCACGAGCCCCCGCATGAGCCCGCGCCAGCCGCAAAACAGGTGTGCAATGAGAAAGCCATCGGCGAAACAGGTGATCCCCAACACCAGGGCGGTCGGCGGCGCCAACACTGCCGCCGTCTCACCGGTCACGGCGAGCAGCGTGTAGAAGCTCGACCCGACACTGCCAAAGGTGACAGCCCAACTGTGTCCGATGGTAGCCGCGACGACAGCCAGCTCGGCCTGGAAGCCAAGCCCCATCAGCAGCGGCGCTACGACCGCGGTCGGCACGCCGAACCCCGTCACGCCTTGCAGGAAACTGGCGAAGACCCAGGCCAGCAGCAACAACTGCAAGAGACGATCCCCTGTGAGCCGGGCGACACCGGCACTGATCACCTCGATTGCCCCGGCCTCGCGGACGACATGGTAAAGCAGCAGCGCGGTCCAGATGATGTACAGCACGAAGAGCGCCAGCAACAGGGCCCGCATCTGCGAGTAGGCCAGAAGCTGGGGGCCGGCCCCAAAGCGCCCGACGGCAGCGGCGAAAGCGACCAGCCAGCCGGCGGCCCCGGCGCGAGCGCCACCCCAGCGGCGAACGACCATCAGCCCAAGCACGGTCGCGATGGGAGCCAGGGCAATCAGCCAGTCGATCAACGTGACGGTCACCGGGCGACCCGCGGTGAGAAATGATCGTGCTCGCCGGCTTGGGGCAGCGTGCTCCGCGCCGGGCGGGCCGTCGCGACAGTTTCCACAAAATCACAGTGAGTTTCAAAGCCGAGCCGAGTGTAGACAGACAGTGCGGCAATGTTATCGGCTCGCACATTCAACAGGATCTCGCGGCAGCCCTGCTCGAAGAGCGCCGTGACGACCGCTGCCGTCACCCGCCGTCCCAATCCCTGGCCTCGGGCGGCCGGCTCCGTGAAGACGTTGCCGACGATACCCAGGCCGGCGCGCGGCGAGACGGCATGCGTGCCAGCGGCAGCGCAGAGGCGGCCATCAGCCTCCCGGACGCCGTAGTAGATCCCGCGGGTGACTTGAGCGGGGTCGTAGCCCGGCGCCCGGCCGGCGTAGAACGCAGTCAACTCCTCCGGGTCGTGGAGCCGCACGGCGCCCGCGCCGCTGGCCGGCCAGAACGTCGCGGGCGTCACGACCATGCGGCGCATCGGCTCGATCTCGCCAAAGTCGTACCACCGGGCGAACTCGGGCAGCGCCTCCGCCCGGAGCATCAAATTGGCGGCCCGCGGCCGGCTCGGGAGGGCCGGCACGATGGCGGCCAGGCCGGCGGGGGCACCGTGCCCCCAGAGGACAGCCCAACTCGGCAGGGCAAGATGGAGCAGCACCGCCGGGGCCGGCTGCGCGGTCACCCAGAAGGCCGCATGGCTCCAGAAGGGCTCCTCCAGGTCGGCCAGGGCGTAGGCGCACCAGCGACGGTCATCCTCCAGCCAGCGCTGGACGGCGGCAGGATCGGTGAGGCGTGTGACGGGAGCCTGGCGATTGGAGATTGGGGTCATTCACTCATCGGTCGTCGGTGATCTGGAGTTCGATCGCTCACAGATTGGTAACGCGGTTCCCGCCTGGCACATGCTTTTCCGCATCGCTCACAGTGGAGTCGCGGGCGGGGATCAGGTGCGACGTGCGTTCCGAAGTGCATCCCACCTCCGCCCCGGCCCCAGCACACCGTATTCCAACATGAGCATTTCTCAGAAGGAGATCGCACCGCCTGTTTCTCATACGTTCTCAATCTCACGCGTCACGTTTCATGTTCTCACGGTGTGACGAACGACTTCGATGAGCTTGAGCTCATCATCGTATTGCATGCGCGCGGCGTAGAAGGGCTGGCTCAGGTCGATGATTGCCGGGAAGAAAATCGCGTCGGCTTGCGGGATCGGGAGGCCGGGCACAGTCTCGATGGGCCACCAGCGGAGGCGCCCCTCGCGCTCATCGCCCACCGCGTCGCCGAGTGGATCAGGCGCGACGAAGATGTGGAGCAGCCACTGCCAGTGCTCGCGCGGGGAGACTTCTGTGACGAGCCCGCGGAAAACCAGTGTTTGCGCCTCCAGGCCCGTCTCCTCGCGGAGCTCGCGGAGGGCGCACTCGAAGGGTGACTCGTGAGGCTCGGTCTTCCCGCCCGGCGCCACCCAGAGCCCCAGGTTGGGCTCTTTGTGCCGGTAAAGCATCAAGATCTGGCCGTCACGGAGCGCATAGACCAGGGTGCCAAGGATACGTTCGAAGGGGCGGCTCATGCTGCCCACGCTCCCGCCGCGACCAGCGCCCGCAGCGTCGCTGCCACGCATTCGAGGCTGGCGGCACTGACCCATTCGTCCACCGCGTGAGCGCCGTGGCCAATCGGACCGTAGAGCACGGTTGGGATGGCGGCCGCGCTGAAGAGGGCGCCATCGGTCCAGAATGGGAGTCCGACCAGCCTGGCGCCGGGCGCGGCGGTGTGCAAGGCTCGAACCACCGCCGCGTCAGACGGGGTTCCCAGGGGCGCCCGGCTGAAGACGTGGCGACCACGGACCTCGGCCTGGTTGGACCGCTGCGCCGCAGCCACCACCCGGTGCAACTCGCTCGCCAGTGTCAGGTCATCCTCACCGGGGAGTGTGCGCCGCTCCCAACGCAAGGTGGCCATCGCCGGATAGACACTCCAGGCCGTCCCGCCGGCGATGGTGCTCGCATGCAGGCTCGGGGTGCCGAGGAGGGGAACAGGGACCTGGCTTGCCAGCGCCGTTTCTACTGCCAGCAACTCGGTGAGCGCGGCGCCCAGGGGCATGATCGCGTCGATCCCCTCGTCGGGGCGACTGCCGTGGGCAGCGCGGCCCTGCATCTCGATCTCGAACCAGGCAAAGCCCTTGTGAGCAACGCCGATGTTTTCCTCGGTCGGTTCGAGGACGAGAGCTGCGGCCGGTGGCCGGTCGAGCGTGGGTAGCCAGTCGCGCAGCAGCGCCTCGGTTCCCACGCTGAGATCCTCTTCGTCGGCCACGAGGGTGATCCAGAGATCGCCCGGCGGGGGGGTCGTGGCGAAAGAGCGGGCGAGTTCGAGCAGGACCGCGATGCTCCCTTTCATGTCGTACCCGCCGCGGCCGTAGAGGCGGTCGCCCTCCTGCCGCAACGCCAGGGGGCCGGCATTTCCCTCCCCACCGACCGTATCGAGGTGGGCGTTGAGCAGCAGCGGCGGCGCCTGCCCCTGGCCGGCGACGAGCACCACCACGTTGGGGCGGTTGGGCGCAGCCTCCTGCAGCACCGGATCGAGACCCGCCGCGCGCAGCCAGTCGGTGCACCAACGGGCCAACTCGGTCTCACCGGGTCCGCCGGCCAGGGTCGGGTTGACCGAGTTGATCGCCACCAGGTCGCGGAGCAGAGCAGCCAACGAATTCATCTTGCACCGGTTTCCATCAAGGACCGCCAGCGGACAGTGTCATTGCAAGGCCTGGTCGAGGTCAGCGATGAGATCTTCGACATCTTCGAGGCCAACGGCCAGGCGCACCAGCCCATCAGGCAGGCCTGCGGCCAGCCGAGCCTCGCGCGGGACGCTGGAGTGCGTGGTGCTGGCGGGATGGGTGATGAGCGTGCGAGTGTCGCCGAGACTGACGGTGCGCGTGATCAGCCGGACATTGTTCAGCAGCCGGCGGCCCGCCTCGAGGCCCCCGGCCAGAATGAAGACGAGCACACCACCCCCACCCCGCATCTGGCGGCGAGCCAGCTTGTATTGAGGGTGGCTGGGGTGGTAGGGGTAGCGGACCTCAGCCACGGCGGGATGGGTTACGAGCCAGCGCGCCAGGGCCAGCGCATTCTCGTTGTGGCGAGCCATGCGGAGTGGCAGAGTCTGGGTCGCCCGCGCGATCAACCAGGCGTTGAAGGGACTCATCACCCCGCCAAAGTTGCGCAGCGGACCTTTGCGGGCCCGGTCGATGACGTCCGCCGCACCGATGACGAGACCGCCAAGGGCGTCGCCGTGGCCCGCGAAGAACTTGGTCGCGCTGTGGACGACCACGTCGATCCCAACGCTCAGCGGCTGCTGGTTGATCGGGGTGGCGAAGGTATTGTCAACCACGGTCGTAATGCCGCGAGCGCGCGCGATCTGGGCGATGGCCGCCAGGTCATTGAGTGCCAGGGTGGGGTTGCCCGGCGACTCGAGGTAGATCGCCCGGGTGTTGGGCCGGATAGCGGCTTCGAACGCCGCCGGATCGGTTGCCTCGGCCAGGGTGCTCTCGACACCCAAACCGGGCAAGTCGTGTGTCACCAGGTGAAAGCTCGCGGAGTAGAGACCCGTCGTCGCGACAAGGTGGTCGCCGCCCCGCAGCAGGGTCAGCAGGGCAGTGCTGACCGCCGCCATACCGGACGAGCAGGCCAGACCGGCCTCGCCGCCTTCCAATGCTGCTGCTTTCGCTTCCAACAAAGCGAGGGTGGGATTGCCCCACCGGGTGTAGATTGGGCGGTCCTCGGTCTCGAAGGCGCGCGCGGCCTCCTCGGCGCTCTCGTAGGCAAAGGTGGATGCCATCACAATCGAAGGCGCGACGGCCTGGTCACGTGGCGCCTCACCAGTGTGAATGGCAGTCGTCATCGGACCCCAACGGGATCTCACAGTCACCTCCTGAACAGTGTTCCGTAGTCAGTTGTTCCCAATTGAGCGGACAACGCGCTCATTGTCCAACCCGTTGGAATTCGACAGCCCGCGCGATGATCTCGTCAGTTTCAACTTTCGGTTCGTATCCGATCACGCGTCTGATCTTGGAAAGATCTGGGACGCGGCGCCGCATGTCCTCGAATCCCTGGGCGTAGGCCTGATCGTAGGGAATGTGTACGATGGGGGACGCGCTCCCAGCCACGTGCTTGACACACTCGGCCAGCCTGTTGATCGTGATTTCCTGATCATTGCCGATGTTGAAGACCTCGCTGGCGGCGGCCGGTGTCTCCACCAGCGAGATGACAGCTCGAACGACATCGCCCACGTCTCCGAAGCAGCGCGTTTGCTCGCCATCGCCGTAGACAGTGATCGGGCGGGCGGAGAGGGCCTGGCGGACGAAGGTGGGCAGCACCATGCCGTAGCGGCCGGTCTGGCGCGGCCCGACCGTGTTGAAGAAGCGCCCGATCACGACCGGCAGGCCACGCTCGCGACAGTAGGCCAGCGCGAGAAACTCGTCCATGGCTTTCGAGCAGGCATAGCTCCAGCGCCCCTTCGTTGTCGGGCCAATGATCAAGTCGTCGTCCTCACAGCAGGGCTGCTGCTCCCGCTTTCCGTAGACCTCAGAGGTCGAAGCGAAGAAGACCGGTCGCTTCTTCTTGTTGGCCTGCTCCAGGATGATCTCGGTTCCGCGCAGGTTGGTCTCGATGGTACGCACGGGCGATTCCACCACCAACCGGACGCCCACGGCTGCTGCCAGATGAAAGACGACGTCCGCTCGATCGACCAACTCAGCGACAACCGGAACGTTTTCGACCTTGTCAATGGTATAATGAAACCTCGGATTCGACTTGAGATGATCAATGTTGCGGATGCTCCCAGTCGAAAGATCGTCTATAATGTAGACTGTATCGCCGCGAGCCAAGAGCGCTTCGGCTAAGTGCGAGCCAATAAACCCGGCGCCGCCAGTAACGAGTGCATCCATACAGGGCTGACCTCCCCTGGAGGATATGGTAACACAGCGCTCAGTCTCTGCCAATCGGCTGGCTGCGGTCGGGGCGCCCGCCCAGAACCTCTCGACGTGCTTGCCGCGAATCTTGCCCAGTGTGGTAAGATAACGGCGGAGCAGCATGCTTTTGAACTTCAACCAGATACTGGTGCGGTGCGCCAGGCTCATCGTTGAGTATTTGCACCCGGAAGGGAGATCAACCTTGCAAGCGCTGATTCTGGCAGGCGGACGTGGGACGCGGATGCGGCCACTCACCGACATTCGTCCGAAGCCATTGCTGTATCTCCCCGGCGGCGTCCTCCTGGATTACGTCCTCGCGCACGTGCGCCTGCTGCCAATACGTGAGATTGGCCTCGTCCTCCAGTACGAGGGCGAGGAAGTCGCCCGCTACCTGGCACCCCACCCTCACGAGATCACCCTCATTCCCCAGCGGCCCCCGCTGACAGTGCTGGGAGCGCTCGCGAGCGCTATTGATTGGGTGCACGAGCCGACCCTCGTGCTGCATGCTGATACGTATCTCTCGGCGTCACTCCACTACCTGGTGCAACCCTTCATGCGCGGTCAGGCCGGCGCCCCGACATTTCTGGTCGATACGGCGAATCCATCCAGCTATCGCTCGACCCGTCTGGCCCGAGCCGGCGCGTATGTCCTTCCACCGGAGGTTTTCCGGATCGCGGCCAAGATTGCTGAGGCTGACACGTTGCTGGCGCTCACGGCGGAGCTCGCCGTGAGGGGCATTGAAACGGCCATCGTGCCGGCCCGTGGGTGGCAGCGCACCATCATCGAGCCCTCCGATTTGCTGGCGGTCAATCGCCACCTCCTCGTCAACTGGCACGAGACGGCTCATCCTGTGTCGGCCAACGCCGGGTACGATCCGATGACCTTTAGTTGGATCGCGCCCGACGCCAGGGCGGACGAGCGCCGGTTGGGTCTATACGTCACCATCGGCGAGAGGGCTGTGATCGAAAGCTCCCGCCTGCACAACTGTCTGGTCTTTCCTGGGGTCTCGCTGGCGAACGCCGAAGAGGAAAACGCTATCCTGACCGAAACGCGCAACGAGCTGCTGCGTATCTATGCCCCGAACGGCAGCTCTTGATTCGATCGACCCGAATCTGGCCACTCCTTCGACCGTGCCGTGGTCCAGCGCGTGCCAGTTCCCGGCCAGATGCGCCTCGGCCCCACCAGCACAAAAAGGCGCCGCCGATGCTCCGGCGGCGCTTTCGGTTGGAACTCTCTTCACCACCGCTCAAGCGCTGGTCAAGTCATCCCGCAGGGGTGGGAGCGAAGAGTTCCGAAGTCTTGTTCACAGCCGGTGCCCGCCTCGATCACCGTCGTCGGAGCGCGCGTTGGGCAAGCACGGTCCCCACCAGACTTCAGAAATCTCACGCCTTGACTGGCGCTCTAGAGCGCCGGTCAAGGAGTCACCGAGACGATTGCAAAGCGCCTTGTGAAGGTGCTTTCAGGTTCGTAGGGGCGCACGGCCGTGCGCCCCGACAGCGCGCCCAAGACCGCCACAGTCGGGGCGCAGGGCCGTGCGCCCCGACTACGAACCACGTTCTCACCCGCGCAACGACTACTTGACCGATGTTCTAGGCACTCTTCATCCGCAAAGGAGCGGAAGCGTCCTCACTTTCTCCCGGTTGTGGGCGCGGGCGCGCGATGAGATACTCAGCCATGCGAAAGATCTGCTGAGAGAATGGGTGATCCGGCTGGTCGATGATCAGCGGAATCCCGCGATTGACGCTAAACACCAGGGGGCGGCCGGCACTGATCATCCGAAAGGCGACCTGGTGCCTCAGCGTATGCTCAATCTCATCCGCGCCAATCCCGACGTTGGAATTGGCACGGTTGAGGATGATGTGAATCTGCTCCGGCGACAGCCTCAATTTCACGGCCAGGTCCAGAAAGAGGCTCGTATTCTTGAGCGCGCCGACCTCAGGTGTGACGACCAGCATGATCTCGTCAGCGTGCTCCAGAACCTCCAACATCCGGTCCTCATAGCTCGGGGCACAATCGATGACGATGTAGTCGTAGAGCTCGGACAAAAACTGGAGCAAGTGCTGGATGTGCTCAGGCGTGATGACCTCGGCCTCCTCCGGGCGGAAAGGGCTCAGCAGTACCCGGATGCCGGAAGCATGCGGGATCAGCACCTGATCGGCCAGCAACGGTTCGAGCTCGCCAATGTGGTCGACGAGGTCGAGCACAGTGCGCACCGTTGGCAGGTTCAGGTGCACGCCAACGTCACCGAAGGAGAAGTCCGCATCGCACAGCGCGACCCGTTTGCCAGAGCGCTGGTGGAGGGCGATGGCCAGGTTCACGGCGATCGTTGTCTTGCCCACTCCCCCTTTGGTGCCAAAGAAGACGATGATGAGCCCGCGCGTGGGCACCATGGGGGGGGGCTCAGAGGGCCCATGGACCCGGGTCAGGAGACTTTTGATGCGGTAGATCAATTCTTGGGGTTGAAAGGGCTTGGTCAAATAGTCATCCGCCCCAGCCTCAAACCCCGCGATCTTGTCGGCGATGTTGCCCCTGGCCGTCAGCATCAACACGGGTATCAGTCGGGTGGCCGCATGTTGGCGGAGTTGCCGGCAGAGGCCGTAGCCGTCCATCCCAGGCAGCATGACATCGGCGATGATGAGATCAGGCGGCTCGCGCATCGCCTTCCTGTAGCCATCCTCACCTGTACCGGCAAGGGCCACCTCATAGCCAGCGCTGACAAGAATCCGGCCTAACAGTTCGGAGAGGGCGCGGTCATCATCGACAATCAGAATGCGCGCAAGCGGCTCATGATTCAAAGCGTCGTCTCCTGTTCATGATTCGGCTCGATCGCCACTGACGCGCACTCGATTCCAGGGGTTCTTTTGATAGGAGGTTACAGCGACATCGGGTGTGATTCGATCATGACTGGCGACGTAGATGACAATCCGGCTCCCCGGGTGCATCTCGCGCAGCCGCAATATGACAAACGAGTGCAGATCCCCGCCGCCCCGCACGATGTAGGGCTCATCGCTGACGACCTCCATATGATGGATCACGCGCTCACTGTCAGGGCCATATGAGAGTTCGACCTTGATATTGTAGGCGGTGTTGCGCCCGCGATTTTCGACGAGGGCACTGTTGACCACAACAATGCCAGGGATCTCATAGGGCGGCAGTAGAATCCACACTAATTCTGGCGAGCCGCGTACGCGGTTGAGGAACGCTCGCCAGATGGACCGCCGACGAGGAGCTACGGTCACAGTGTCAGACCTCGCTTCCAGGTTGCCTGCCGCCGCATTATAGTAGAGGCAGTGACAGACGGACAACAAGAGGACATCGGTCCCAGGGCTGCTCACCAGCCGGGCGTGCACGGGGCGGTAGGGTGGGGACGGCGTGGAGGGGCGGAGACGGCGGGGTGGGGAATAGCGCGGAGGGGCGGAGACGGCCGGGTGGGGACGGCGTGGAGGGGCGGAGACGGCCCACCGGGCCGTCTCTACAGGGGGCAGGCGGGGCGTCTGTGCAGGGGCGTGAGGGTGGGAGGTTCGGTGTCCCGTTGAATCTCGGGAGACAACCGGGGCGATGTGGGTTAGGGCTGTCGAACGCGGTGACCAAGGCGGGGTCTCTCATCTGCGTGTCCTCTGGGAGGGGGAAACCGGGCGTCCCCTGGGGCGAGTTTCTATGGAGAGGCATCGAGTTGGTCCATGGTTCCCCTTGCCTTTGTCGCCTTCTGACCTATGGTTGGTAGCGGCGGACCACCAGGCTGGCATTTTGACCGCCGAAGCCGAAGGCGTTACTCATCGCAACATCCACGGTGGCCCGGCGCGCCTGACCGGGGACAAAGTCGAGGTCACATTGCGAGTCGGGCGACTCAAGGTTAATGGTTGGTGGGATGAGGCCAGTTTGAATTGCCTTGAGGTTTGCCACCACGCTGACCGAACCGGCCGCGCCGAGGGTGTGGCCAATCATGCTCTTGATCGAACTGACCGGCACGCCGTAGGCAGACTCGCCGAAGACGCGCTTGATGGCCATGGTTTCTGAGAGATCATTGAGCGGCGTGGCCGTGCCGTGGGCTGAGATCCAGTCCACCTTAGACGGCGTGACACCAGCTTCCTCCAGGGCCAGCCGCATCGCGCGCGCGGCCCCGTCGCCCTGCGGGTCGGGGGCGATGAGGTGGTAGGCATCTTCGCTGACACCATAACCGACCACCTCGCCATAGATTTGGGCGCCGCGTGCCAGGGCGTGGTCCTCACGCTCCAGGATCACGACTGCCGCGCCCTCGCCCATGACCGTTCCGTCTCGGTTCTTGTCGAAAGGGCGACAGGCGCCCTCAGGGTCCTCATTCCGAGTGCTCAGCGCCTGGATGCGCCAGAAGGCGGCGATGGCCAGCGGCGTCAGGATGCTCTCGGTCGAGCCAGCGACCATGACATCGGCCTCGCCGCGCCGGATGCGGCGCATGGCGTCGCCAATCGCGTAGATTCCTGTGGCGCAGGCGGCCACGGGCGCCCCAGATGGTCCTTTCGCCCCGTACTGGATGGCAACCTGGCAGGCAGCCATGTTGATCAGGACCGTCGGCACGACGGTCGGCACGATCCGGCGCGGCCCGCGCTCGCGCAGCATCTCGTATTGCTCCTCAATTCCCTGCAAATCTCCAACGGCATTGCCCATCTCGACACCGACCCGCTCCGGGTTCTCTCGATTCAGATCGAGTCCGGCGTGGTCAATGGCCTCCTTTGTCGCGACCATCGCAAACTGGGTAAAGCGTGCCATCCGCTTGACGTCGCGCCGATCAAAGTGGTTTTCAGGGGTGAAATCGTGAATGTACCCGCCGATCTTGACCGGGAAGTCGGTGGTATCGAAATGAGTCAGGTGACTCACCCCGGATCGTCCGGCGACCAGGCCCGCCCATAGGGCTTCAACCCCCACGCCAAGGGGTGTCACGGCTCCCATCCCGGTTACAAGCACACGGAGCGGCCGGCCATTCTGACTTCGCTCCAACATGAGGTGCTCCTTCCCCACACTCTGGACATTCAGCGTATTGGTAACCCGCAGATTCACGCGGCAGCAATTATAACACCCATGCGATTTTCAGGATACGGGGCGTATCTTTTCCGCCAACCTGGTGTTGTATAAAGCGTCAGAACTTCAGTGCAAGAGGAGGTCCAGAGCTGTGAGCCGGAACGGGCTTCGTCCCCGAGTGGTCGTTACGGGTCTCGGCGCGGTTACCCCAGTGGGCAATACCATCGCTGCGATGTGGGAGAATCTCATCAATGGACGGAGCGGGATCGCGCGCATTACGCGCTTCGACCCGAGTCCCTTCGAGACCCAAATCGCAGGCGAGGTCAAGGGCTTCCACGCGGAAGAGTTCATGGATCGACGCGAAGTACGCCGGAGCGACCGCTATCTCCACTACGTCGTCGCGGCCACAGCCGAGGCAATCGCCAATGCCGGGCTGGATTTCAAGCGCGAGCGCCCGGAGCGGGTCGGCGTGCTGATCGGGAGTGCTATCGGCGGCGTCGAGACGCTCCTTGAAAATTATGACAAGATGAAGGAGCGCGGTCCTCACCGGGTCAGTCCCTTCTTCTTACCGGCGATGATCGCCGACACGGCTGGGGCGCAAATTGCCATCGACTATGGTCTTGAAGGCCCGAGCTACGCCCCGATCAGTGCTTGTGCTACCGGTGCCAATGCGATCGGGGAGGGGACGGAGATGATCCGGCGCGGGGCCGCCGATATTGTGATTGCCGGCGGCAGCGAGGCCGGCATCGTTTCGATCGCGTTTGCCGGCTTCAATGTTATGAAGGCGATCAGCACGCGGAACGATGACCCGGCCACCGCCTGCCGCCCTTTCGATGCCACTCGGGACGGCTTTGTGATCGCGGAGGGCTGCGGCATCGTCATTTTAGAGAGCGAGGAGCATGCGCGCGCCCGCGGCGCACGGGTCTACGCCGAGCTGGCCGGCTACGGCACGACGGTGGACGGCTTCCACCTGGCGGCACCCCCCGAGGGCGGCCGGGGGATGCAGAACGCGACGCGGCTGGCTCTGACCGACGCCCAGGCCACGCCCCACGACGTTCACTACATCAACGCGCATGGCACCGGGACGGAACTCAACGACGTGACGGAAACAGAAGCCATCAAGGGCGTCTTTGGCGAAGCGGCCTACGATCTGGCCATCAGCAGCACGAAGAGCATGACCGGCCACATGCTGGGCGCGGCCGGGGCGGTCGAAGCGATCATCTGCATCAAAGCCATCGAGACCGGAATCGTTCCCCCTACAATTAACCTCCACACGCCCGACCCGCGCTGCGACCTCGATTACGTCCCGAATGAGGCGCGGGAGATGCGGGTTGATCTGGCCGCCTCGAATTCGATGGGTCTCGGCGGCCACAATGCCTGTGTCGTCGTCCGGCGCTCGACGTGAGTGAAGACGAGAACAGCGGTCAAGTCGTCGCCGGAGGCGCGTGATCGGAGAGTTCGGGAGTCTCCCGAGAGTTCGGACGTCTGACGCCTTGACCGGCGCTCTCGCGCTGTGTGGTGTGGTGGCCAGGACTCATCAGACGGCTCAGGTGGGGGTGAATTGTTGGCGCTGCCGCAAGGGTGTTCAAGTGCTGAACACGCAACGAGTCAGTGACCACTGACGACTGATCCTGGGTAGGAGGTTAGCAATGCGCTCTGCGCACATTCGCGGATGGGGCAAATTCGTACCACCCCAGGTGATGACCAACCAAGACCTGGCCCGGTTTGTGGAAACCGATGACGAGTGGATTCGAACCCGAACCGGGATTGCCGAGCGACGTGTGGCCGGTAAAACCGATACAACCCTGACGATGGCCGTCAAAGCAGCTCGTGAAGCCCTGCGTGTCGCCGATTTCGACTCGACTCAGGTCGAATTGGTCATTGTCGCCACCGCCACGCCCGACCGCGTCTTTCCAGCGACGGCTTGCATGGTACAAGACGAGCTGGGCGCCGAGCATGCGGCTGCGTTTGACCTCAGCGCCGGGTGCAGCGGCTTCGTCTATGCCCTGAGCGTCGCCAGCACGATGCTCAAAGCCGGTGCCGCCAACAATGCGCTGGTCATCGGCTCCGATGCGTTGACCCACATCCTCGACTGGACCGACCGGAACACGTGTGTGCTCTTCGGAGATGGCGCGGGCGCCTTCCTGCTCCAGGCGACCGAGGAACCCGGCGGCATTCTTTCCTTCGAGCTCGGCTCAGATGGGTCAGGTGGCGATCTCCTCACCGGCCCCATGGTCGGCAACACCTACGAACCGGCCGTCGGCGCCAACCTGAGCCACGATTTTATTTTCATGAATGGTCGAGCCGTGTTCCGCTTCGCCACGCGTATCATGGGGCTGGCCGCCGAGCGCACGATTCAGAAGGCCGGCCTCACGAGCGACGACATCGACCTCTTCATCCCCCACCAGGCCAACGTCCGCATCATCGAGGCCGCCGCCCGGCATCTGAAGCTGCCAATGGAGAAGGTCTACGTCAATATCCACCGCTACGGCAATACCTCTGCGGCGAGCATTCCAGTCGCCTGTTGTGAGGCTGTCGAAGAGGGGCGACTTCATCCGGGCGATCGTATCGTCATGGTCGGCTTCGGTGCTGGGCTGACGTGGGGTGCGGTGACAGTCCAATGGGAGCCGATGCCCAAGCAGCTCCAACCGCGCGAGGTTCGGGTCGCTCGCCGCTGGCTGCGTCACCAGAAGGCTCGGGCCACGCACCTGCGCCACAAGCTCGGCCACCGGGCTGGCGAGGTCGTCGATACGGGTACAGCCGTCATCGAGAAGCAACGCAAGCGGCACGGCGAGAGATAAACCGAGTCGCAGCTCGAACCGATCTGGGCGCGTTCCTTCGCGGGGCTCAGCAGCAGGTTCAGCCGATTCAGCATCCCAGTTGCCAGAGGGAACATTGGAGCAGGCCGGCACCCTTTGCCGGCCTGCTGCTATTCAGCCGTCTGAGCCGTGAGCGCCGCCGGCCGCTCTGGGAGCCAGACCACAAAGCGGCTGCCCTCTTCCGGCTGACTCTGAACGGAAATTGTGCCGCCATGGAGCATGACGATTCCGTGCACCAGGGCCAAACCGAGACCGACCCCGCTGTAGCGGCGAGTGCGGCTCCCATCGACCTGGTAGAAGCGGTCGAAGATCCTGTTCAACTGCTCCGCAGGAATGCCAACCCCGGTGTCAACGACGGAGATTTCGGCCCCGCCTCTCAGCCGGCGGGCGCCGACTGTCACAAGACCACCGAGTTGGTTAAATTTGATGGCGTTGCTGATGAGTTGGTGGAAGAGCGTGGCCAGGTAGTAGGGATCGGCCTCGATCGTAAGTCTGTCCTCCGAGCAATCCAAGTCGACGAGAACCTGTCGCTGCTCGGCGGACGCCTGGCTGAGCCGCACGATGGAGGCCAGGGCGGTATTGAGGTTGACCCTTTGGAGCTGCAACGCCACCTGACCGTTTTCCAGGGCCGAGTAGGTCAGGATGTTCTCGATAATCTGCATCAGCCGATCGACATTGCGCAGCATCACCTCGACAGCCTGCTGCTGCGACCCGGTCAGTGACCCCAGATGGCCGCCCGAGAGGAGATCGGCATACCCACGGATGCTCACCAATGGCGTCCGGAGCTCGTGGCTGATGGTGCTGATGAGATCGGTCTTGAGGCCGTCGAGCGCTTCGAGGTCGCGGCTGGCCGGCGCAGGCGAAGCACCCTCCGGTTTGAGTTCTTCCGTGAAGCGCCCGGTGTGCGCCTGGGCCAGCGTTTTGCGCGCCGCAGCGCGCTCGCGGGGCGTGGCTGCGAACTGGAGGCGATTGGTAAGATCGGCACCGATGACCAGGATCGCGGGCCCGCCTGCATAGGTCACGCAACGGACAGTCCACCGGATCGAGCGCCACGAACCATCGGCCGCCACCAGACGAACGATGGGTTCACCGCCCGCCTGCTCGGTGCCCCCAATCCGGTGGATGGCCTGCGCCAGGGGGAGATCCTGCGGCACGACGAAGGGAAGAATCGCGGATCCCTTCAATGCTTCTTGGGACCGGCCAAGTAACGCCGCGAGCGAGCGGTTCACCCGTAAAATCGTCTCGTCGCGGATCAGGAGGATGTAATCATGAGGATGCTCGAAGAGCGCATCAAACAGCGGAACTTCAGGGCTCATCGGCGTGCTCCTTGCTCATCCAACTCGACCAAGAACCGTTCAAACCACCCGACGACGCGTTCCAGGTACTCGCCGGGCTGGATCTGATCCAGCTGGCGATGGTCGGCCTCGGGGACAGACCAGACCTCATGCGGCCCGGCCAGGGAGTCAGCCAGCCGGTGAACAGCCGCGGCGGGAACGAAGCGGTCCCGCCCCCCGTGCATGAGGAGCACGGGCTGCTCGACCTGGGGTGCCCAGCGCGCCGGTTCGGCGACGGAGAGCGCGGCACCCGTGTGCTGGCTCGCCCGCCAGAGGGCCAGCCGCGCCAGGGGCGCTGCGAGCGGGGCGGGAACATGGTGGGCACGCAGGCCGGCCGCCACGATGTCGGTCAGGCGGGCGAAGGGACTGTCGGCGACGACGGTGCGGATTCGCCGATCGTGAGCCGCTGCGGTCAAGGCGGTGGCCGCCCCCATCGAGAAACCCAGCACGCCCACGGCGCCGTGACCTCGGGCTTCCAACCAATCGAGAGCGCCCCGCAGGTCCATGACCTCACCGTAGCCAAGCGTGACCGCCCGGCCGGCACTGCGGCCATGGCCGCGAAAATCGAAGATCAACACGTTGAAGCGTTGATCCAGCAGCGGTGGGGCGTAGTGCAGGTCGGTATCCAGGCTGCCCTCCTGCCCTGGCGCGAGAACCAGCGTTCCGCGGGGGGTCGTGGCCGGTAGCCACCAACCACGCAGGTCGAGCCCATCGCGGCTCCGGAATCGGGCCTCCTCGTAGGCCAGGCCGTACTGAGCGGGATGGTCGGCCGGGTCGGGCCGGCGGCGGGCCGTGAGGCGATGCGCCAGTAGCTCCCCGGCGGCGAGCAGGCCGAGCCCACCCAGCCCCGCGCTGAGCAGCAGGCCACCCAGCCAGGAGGGGCCCACCGGCCCCGGCCGTGCTGGGGCGTGATGCCCCCTCACTGGGCCATCGCCTCCTCCGAGATGTAGAAGGCCTCAATCAAGTTCTGGTGAACCAGAATCGTTTGCGCCTCGACCCGGACCCGCGGGTTGAACGTGGCGACCACCGATGCCCTGGTGAGGGGGATGAACGATTCGCCCTCACCCGCCAGCGGGCCGTGGACCTGGTATTTGGCCGTGAGGTGGAGTGTTCCCCGGACCTCGTAGGCTGGCAGAAAGAGTACCGCGGCGTGGCGCTGCTTGGGCACGTAGCCATAGATGCGGTTCGTCGGTGTCTGAATGACCTCTGAGAGAATCGCAAGCAAGATCAGGCTGGCCTTGCGGATGTAGAGCTCTTTGGCCTTGTGGACCAACGTGCTGGGGTCGTGGGTCTTGTACACCTGCACGTCGGCGAGCTCTGCGTATTCCGTGAGACGATCGTTGAGGGCATCGGAGAGGCGCCGCTTACCGGTCCAGACAACACCACGGAAACTGTAGTTGGTTGTGAAGCAGACCACCTGGGCATGGTTCAAACTGTCGAGCATCGTGGCCCTCCAGAGATCCTGTGACTGCCCTGAGGATACCCCGACCTGCGCCGACTGCGGCAATGGCGTCGCGATTGCAGGTCCAGAGATCCTATGACTGCCCTGAGGATACCCCGACAGCGACGCATGTCAAGAAATCCGAGGGGCAATCACGTGAGGAGCTACTGCCGGGGATCTGAATGCTTGCGGTTGAAGAAGCGGAGGCGTTGCGGTGCCCTCTCAGCTGCCAAGCAGCGTCTCAAGTATCAGCATCGCGGCTCGTTTGTCGAGCGGCGCGTTGTTGTTGCCGCACTTCGGGCTCTGAACGCAGGCCGGGCACCCGTCCTCACAAGGACAATCCTGCAGGGCCTGGCGCGTGGCGGCCCAAAGGGACTCGATCAGCTCGAAGCCGCGCTCGGCAATGCCGACACCGCCGGGGTACCCATCGTAGATGCAGATCAGGGGTGTGCCGGTATCGGGATGCAGAACCGTTGAGACGCCGCCGATATCCCAACGATCGCACATGGCGAAAAGGGGCAGGAGACCGATGCAGGCGTGCTCGGCGGCGTGGAGGCCACCGGCGAAATCCAGTTCCTCAGCGCTGAGGTCCTGGGCAACGCCCGGGGGCACCTCCCACCAGACGCCGACCGTCTCGAACTCCTCCAGAGGGAGGGCCAGGGGGAATTCATCGAGAACTTCGTCCGAGAAGTGCCGGCGCTGCCTGAAACCGACCACCTGCGAGCGCACAATGACCTCGCCCACCGAAACCGTGGTGGTGCCGGCGAGCCGCGACTCCCAGCGCCGGTGGATGCGCACGTCGGTGAGCTCGCGCGGCTGGGTGTAGTAGCTGGCGGAGGTCGGCCGGACCCAGGCCAGGCGACGCTCGAGATCGAGTTCCTCGACCAGGTAGGCCTCCGCCTGATGCAAGTAGATGGCTCCGGGGTGGATGCGTTGGAAGGCAGTGCTGCCCTCGACGGTCTCCAGCAGCGCGCCGCCCTCGGCGCGGTTGAGGATCGAGTAGATATCGGGGCTGATGGAGCGGATGCTGACGGCCTCGGCGGGGTAGTCGTCCGGCCGGTAGATCCAGCGGTCGTCGCGCCATTCGAGGACGCCCAGGGCCTCCAACTGCTCCACCTCTGGCATGAACCCGGGGCCGAAGAGCAACTCGTCAGCCGGGGTAAGCGGGCGCTCGAAGGCTGCGCAGGCGAGATGATTCTGAAGGATGTAGACGTTGCCCGGATCGATCAGCGCGTGCTCGACAGGCCGGTCAAAGAGCATCTCCGGGTGGTGCATGAAGTACTGGTCGAGCGGGTTGTCCTGTGCGATGAGCACGGCCAGTGCCGGGTCGCGCCCTCGGCCGGCGCGACCGGCCTGTTGCCAGGTGCTGGCAATCGTGCCCGGGAAGCCCACGAGCACGGCTGCGTCCAGTTCGCCGATGTCGATGCCAAGCTCGAGGGCATTCGTCGCCGTCACCGCCAGCAGGTCGCCTCCAAAGAGGCCCCGCTCAATCTCGCGGCGCTGCTCGGCCAGGTACCCGGCGCGGTAGGCGGCGATGCGGCTGGCCAATTCAGGCCGCCGGGCCTGGAGTTGGCGGCGGGCGTAGAGCAGAATCAACTCGGCCACCTTGCGGGCCCTGGTGAAGACAATCGCGCGCAGGTCCTCTTCCACCAGAGCCACCATCAGGTTAGCCGCCTCGCTGTTGGGGGAGCGGTGCCCCGCCCCGCCCATCTCGCCCGAGGGCGAATCGAGGGCCGGCGGGTTCCAGAGCGCGAAGGTCCGCGGGCCATGGGGCGCACCATCGTCGCCGACCACCACGGGCCGAAACGAGGTGAGCCGCTCGATGTGCTCGGCGGGGTTGGCGATCGTCGCCGAGGCGCAGATGAAGGTGGGGCGACTGCCGTAGAAGTCGCACAGGCGCACCAGCCGGCGCAGAACGTTGGCCACATGACTCCCGAAAACGCCCCGGTAGACGTGCGCCTCGTCGATGACCACATAGCGCAGCCGCTCGAGGAGCCGTGACCAGAGCGGGTGGTTGGGCAGGATGCCCAGGTGGAGCATATCGGGGTTGGTCAGGATGATATGTCCAGTATGACGCAACGCCGTCCGCTGCGCCTGGGGGGTATCCCCGTCGTAGGTACCGAAGCGCACTTTTGCCAGGGCCCCCCCGCCCGCGGTGAGCTTCCCCAGCGAGCGGAGTTGATCCTGGGCCAGTGCCTTGGTGGGGAAGAGGTAGAGCGCCCGATTCCGAAAATCATCCAGGACAGTCTCGAGCACAGGGAGGTTATAGCAGAGGGTCTTTCCGCTGGCGGTGCTCGTTGCCACCACGACGTCCCGCCCGGCGCGAGCGGCGTTGAGCGTCTGCGCCTGATGGCTGTAGAGCTGCTCGATCCCCATCCGGGCAAGGGCCGTCTGGAGCAGCGCGGGCAGGGGGTGCTTCAACTCGCCAAAGATCGCCTCGCGCGGCGGCAACCACTCACAGTGGACGATCTGGTCCTCGTACCACGACTGGGACTGGACAAAGTCGAAGAAAGTGTTGACGTTCATGCGCACAAGTATAGCCGACGTGCGCGTCAGGGGTGAAGTGAGGGGTTGAAGGTTGACGGTTGCGTTCGCGAGCTCACTTTCGATCGGTCGAGACGCCCCGCCGGGGCGTCTCGACCACCTTTAACCGTTATGGACCCAAACCCAGGTGCTGGGAGTCTCCTCAGTCGCCTGGGCGAAGGTTTGGCCCGCGGGGATCACGGGATCGGCCCACTCGAAGAACCAGCGGGCATCGACCGGGCTCAGGTTGACACAGCCATGGCTGCGAACGGCGCCAAACTTGTCGTGCCAGTAGGCCGCGTGGAGCGCGTAGCCGCGGTAGAAGTACATTGTCCAGGGGACGTCGGCGAGGTCGTAGCGGTCGGCGGGCGTGTCCCCCCCTTGCATGCGATCGTGCTCGAGCTTGATCCAGATGCGGAAGAGGCCCTGGACTGTCGGCCACCTGGGCGGCGTCCCCGTGGAGGCCAACGTGGCGTAGACCGGCGTGTCACCCTCGTGGGCGATGACCGTCTGCTCGCGCAGATTCACCTCGATCCACTTCTCGTTCGGACCGATCTCAGATGGACGCGGCGCAGGCGTGAAGTGGCGGACGAGCTTGCTGTGAATCCACTCGTTGTCGCCGATCCGGTACCACAACGCTCCGTCAACCCAGCGCTCCTCGAGGATTGAGACCAGGTCGTACCCCTCCAGCGAGCCGGCGAGGGTCTCGGGCGTGAGGACGCCAGGCAGGGAGCGAACGTTGACATGCGGCCAGTAGATCATCCCGAGCCGCTCGTCCGGTCGGCTCCGCAGGTCGACCCCATGGAGCGTCGTCGAGCCGGCGAACCGGAAGGCGTCCCCGGGCATCCAACCGTAGCCGGTAAGGTAGTAGGTCTTGCCCTCCAGTTCCGCGCCTGCATAGACGCTGACCCACGTGTCCGGTCCGCCCAGCCACGAGGACGGACTGTTGGCCACCACGTCGTCGAGTGTCTTGTAGATGGGCACGCCCCAATCCAGCCGGGCATACTGACGCGGGAGACCGGCGGGCGGGTCAACGCTGAAAGTTTGTGTTGGGCTGAGAACTGGCTGAGTGGCCGGCCCCTCGGCCGAGGCGGCGGGCGCGAGGAGCGGGAAAAGGGCTGAGAACACGAGGATCCAGAAGAGAAATCGACGCATGGTACTTCCTCCAGAGTCATCCACTCCTATGGCAACAGTATACCGGCTGGAATTCCATCGCACATCATGGGATTGACCGAACTTGTTTACGCCACATGGCGCACTCTCACCTCGGCCCAACGGAGAGCAAGAATGATGCCGATGAAAGAAAAGCCCCGGACCGACGAATCGGCCCGGGGGTTCCTGGTAAGGACGGCGAGTTCGATCACTCAGGCGGAGGGTGAGCCGATAGCTGGGCAGTGTCGTGGACGCGTACACGCTCGAACGTGAGTCCCATGACCACGAGCAAATAGACGCCGATGAGGAGAAAGAGAGCCAGCGAGTCGCGCACCACACGTTGCACCTCACTCGAGGCGACCAGCAGCCCCAGGCCAATGCACGGGATGACCCAGGCGACGAGGAAGGCGAAGCCGCAGCCCAGGGTCCGGCCCATCTGCGCGAGGAGGGCGCCGATCCTGAGGAGCACAAACAGCCCTCCACCCACCCAGAGCAAGATCGAGGTCGTTGCTATGCGACCCTCGGTCATCCGCTCGAGAAACGCAGCCAGCGCGGCGAGGGCAGCGGCGACAAGAAGATCAATCAACCAGGAAGGAAGTCGCACCATGGTGGGGGACCTGCTCAGGCGAGACGGAACTGGCGCCGGTAGATGAGCCAGGCCAGCAAGGTCAGCAGCAGCGCGAGCCCTCCCAGGGCCGCCAGATGCCAGGCCACCGGGAGACGGCCGGCGAGCATGATCTGCTGCAGGCTCGCAATGGCGTACGTTACCGGCAGCGCGTAGGAGATTGGCAGGACCTCGCGGCGGAGCCCGGAGAGATTCAGGAAAAAGCCGCTGAAGAAGACGGCGGCGAGGAGCACGATCATGGAAAGCTGCACGGCCTGGCTCTCGCGCTGCGAGACGGCCGAGATCAGGAAGCCCCAACCGAGGGCCGCGGCGATCTCTAAGCCCAGCACGAGCACAAAGAGCAGAGGGTCACCGTAGAGAGGCACTTTCAGCAACCGCAGAATCAGCAGCGTCAGTACCAGTCCCAGCGCGAGGGTCAGCAGCAAGTAGCTCAAGAACTTCCCCGTGAGCACCTCGGCCGGGCTGACGGGCGAGACCTGGAAGAGTTCGTTGACGCCCTGGAGCCGGTCCCGGACCAGACTCAAAGCCGCGAAGGTGATCGCAATGTGCTGGATGAGCAGGGCCAGCACCGATGGCGCGTAGAAGCCCACGTAGGTCGGGTTAAACCGCGAGATATTCTCGGTGGTGGAGCTCAGCGGCGCGATCAACACGTCGGGCGGGATCTGGCGGAAGAGCGCCGCCATGCCCTCCAGGTCGTGGAGCGTATCGCGCGCCTGCTCCAGCTGGCGGCGATAGCGCTCGATATCGGGGGCCGGCGCGACCAATGCTTCCTTGAGGGACTCAAGCTCGCCGCGCAGCGCGAGCACCCGCTGGCGGGCCTCCTGCAGGCGCGCCAACTCATCCGGCGCCAGCTGCAGCCCGAGTGTCGCGATCAGACCGGTCAGCAACGAATCGGTGCTTTCCAGCGTGCCCGCCGTGTAGGTGGTGTCATTGATCAAGCCCTCGAGCCGCCTCACCGCCTGCTCGAACCGGCCACCCTCGACCTCGTCCGCCAGGAGGATGAGGTCATCGAGCGACTCACTCGAAAAATCTCGAAGCCGCTCGGTTGCTCGCTGGCCCTCCTCGGCCACCCGCCGCACCAGTTGCTTGTTGAGATCGGTCACAAAGAAGTTGGCCACAAACGTCACGTAGTCCCGCCGGACCGGGTCGATGGCATTGATCAACAGACGAATCGTGATCTGCCGGCCTGCCAGCAGGGTGCTATAGGTCTCGTGCGGCAAGATTGCGACGACCTCGACCGTGCCGGTCGCCAACTCCGATCGGGCCCACTGCTCGTCGGACGTCACCCCGCGCACGGGAAAATCGGGGCCGAAGTTCCAGGTGCGATTGGCCAGGTCGGGCGGGAGCTGTGCGCCCTCAGGGATCACCAGGATGACCGGCACCGGTGCCTGCTTTCCTGTAAAGCCGAGACCGAAGAGCAACAGGATCAGGAAGGGACCGAGGATCAGGACGAGCACCAGCCGCGGCTGACGCATCACGTCCAACACTTCCTTGGCGAGAAAGGCCGTAATCCGGCGCAGTCGCTTCACGGCACTCGGCCTCCAATGGAGACGGGAGGAGCAACCCGAGCGGGGTCATCTTGAGCAGCGCGGTGCTGCTGCACCAGCCGAACGAAGACCTCGTCGAATGAGGGATCAACGTCGTCGACGGACTCGACCGCTACCCCATGCTGCTGCAACAGCGCCAAAAGGATCGGGACGGCCGCAGCCGCATCGGCCACGGTGACTTTGAGGAGGTCGAAGCTGGGGCTCTCGACGGCCAGCACGCCCGCCTGCGCCTGGATGGCCGTGATCGCCGACCGGGTGAACCCCGAGGCGCGGACCTCGATGACTTCACCCCCAAGCGCGCGCTGGCGCAACTCGAGCGGACTGCCGAGCGCCGCCAGCATCCCGTTCGAGAGAATCGCGACCTGGTCGCAGTACTCCGCTTCGGTGACGTACTGAGTCGTCACGACCAGCGTGGTTCCCGCCTCGTTGAGCCGGCGGAATTCCTCCCAGAATTTGACGCGCAGGATGGGATCGATTCCGGCGGTGGGCTCATCCACGAACAACAACTCTGGGGTATGAAGCAGGGCCGCCGCCAGGGCCACGCGGCGCTGCATCCCGCCCGAGATCTGGCCGGCGGTCTTGCGGCGATCGGGCCACAGTTCGACCAGTTCCAGGACCTCGCGAATCCGGCGCCGACGGTGGCGCAGGCCCAACCCATAGACCAGCCCCACGAAGTTGAGGTTCTCCTCGACCGTGAGGGTCGGATAGAGCACAAAGAGTTGGGGCATGTAGCCGATCCGTTGGTGGAGGGTACCGCGAAAGTCGGCCGGTGGGTGTCCTAACACGGTGAGTGTTCCCTGGTCGGGAACATAGACGCCGAGCATCATCCGCATTGTCGTCGTCTTGCCACTTCCGCTTGGCCCGAGCAAACAAAAAATCTGGCCGCGCGGCACCGCAAATGTCAGATCGCGCACCGCCCAGGTTCGACCGAAGGCCTTGCCCACGCCGTCGGCCGCGATCACAAGGGCATTCGTGACCACAGAGCCTCCAGTTGCAGCTACCCGTTCTCTGGACCCCCGGCCTCACCTCGCGGGGACAGCCGCATGCCGGGTATTTCTATTCCCAGCTCCACGTCGATCTCCGGCAGCGCCGCGGCCTGTTCGCTGTCGACCCCGCCTGCGCGGCCGTGGGGCTTGAAGGCAATCACGATCGCCGTCCGCCCGGCGGTTGAGACGAGCGAGACTCGCTCGAAGCCGGCCTCCTCGATCACGGCCAGCATCTGGTCGACGGTGAAGGCGCCATTGCGCAGGTTGAAGAGCGCCGCCGGGAGCGGGCCGGACAGGTCGTTATCGAGCAGGAAGTCCTGCACCACCAGGAGGCCACCCTCGGCGAGTGTCGAATAAGCTTTGACCAGCTTCTCGCGCGCCCGACTGCCAGGTCCATGCAGGATATTGCTCATCAGCAGGGCGTCGTAGCCATGGCCGAACTGGTCGGTCTCCCAGTTACCGGCTTGAAAGTCGATGCGATCATGCACATCGGAGCTGGCAACAATCACGCGGGCAATCTCCAGACTTTCGGGGAGATCCCAGAGGGTGGCGGTCAGGGTTGGAAAGCGCTCGCAGAGCGCGATGCTGTAGGTGCCGGGGCCGGCGCCCACGTCGAGCAAGCGGCGCCGCCCGGCGAATTGGCCGACCAGGCGGGCGAGCCGCTGAGCCTGCCCGGCCACCGCGAGGCCGTGCATTGCGAGGATGAAGTCGCCGTGGGGTCGAGGCGAGGAGCGGCGCCGCAGCGCCCGGCGCTCCCCCCCGGCGCCCTCACGGACGGCTCGCTCGAGGTCCGAGTAGAGGTCCCAGAGGTCGGCGGCATGGCGAATGGCCTGCCCCTGGTAGAGCGGGCGGCCGGCCACAAGGTACAGGTCCGCCGCCAGGCGATTGGCCCAACGCTCCGCATCGACACCGACGAGATCGAGCGCAGCCAGGGCGATCAGCAGCCGCTCGGTCATCGCGGGATCGGTGCCGAGCGCCGCCGCCAACTCGGCGGCCGTGCGCGAACCGGAGGCGAGGGCGGTGAAGAGATCGAGCCGCACGGCCACCTGGAGGACCCGTGCCTGTTGAAAATCCCACGCCACTCCATGGAGCAGATCGGCCATCGGTTGCGGGTCGAGCTCGAACAGGTTCATCACTTTTTATCCTCGGAGCGAGCGCCAGTCTCGAGTATCGGTCAAGGCGTCCTTTTGCCGGCCGCGGGCCGGGCGCCGGCCGGCGCCGACGCGGACCGTTGGGGTAGCGGTGGGCAGCTGGCCGCTCCTTGACTGTCGGTCTCGCTCAATCACTCTTCTTGTGGCTCCGTCCGCGCCGGCCGCTCCGGCGGCGACCGCTTTTCGTCGTCTCGATGTCTGCCGCCGGGGGTGGAGTGCCCGGCGAGCCGCCCGCACTCTCTTCTGCGCCCTGTGCTCCGCTGTGACCCTCGCTGGCCTGTCCTTGCGTCGCTTGCGCGCGGCTGGAGGAGGTGGAAGCGCGACGCCCACGGCGGCTGCGGCTGCGGCGGCGACTGCGACGCTGTTTGCTCTCGCCGGCGGTCTCGCTGGGGCTTGCGCTTTGCTCCGACTCGCTGAAGTCCAGCAACTCCTCAGTTTCCTCATCCTCTTCCGGCTCCGGCAAGATTGGCCCGGCCGGTTGGTGATGGAACGGGCGGCGTGCGGGCACGGCCGGGGGGAGCGGAGCCGGAGGCGCCGAACGGGACGGCGGGGCTACCACCGGAGCGGTGACGGGCCGCTCGAAGGGCTCGAATGCGATACCGGGGACAAGTGGCGGGGGCTGCAGGCGGTGCAGCGGGAAGAGGCCGCGCTGCAAGGCGGCGACCTGGCCCCGGACGACGCCCCAAATGTAGTCGTTCAGCTCTTTCGAGGGGGCTTCCAGAGGCTCGTCGTGGAACTCGCCCTGACCCCAACGCTCGGCATAGCGCCGTGGCAAGCGCCGAGGCAGGGCGGCCTCGCGATCAGCGATCACAGCATAGGCCAGGCTCCACCCGCGCGCCGCTACGTCCAGGTTCAGCCCACCGCCTCCCACAGCAACCCAGCGCGGGGCGAGCGCGCGCACCCGGCGCCAGAGACGGCTGAACCCCTCCGTCGTCAGACGCAGATGAGCCAATTCGTCGGCAAAGTGGGCTCCGAGCCCGGTCTGGGTAACGATCACATCGGGCTGGAAGCGGGACAACAGTGGCGGCACGATCTCCTCGAAGGCCCAGAGGTAGTGATCATCGGCGGTGCCCGGTGGCAGCGCCAGGTTGACCGTGTAGCCCTTGCCAGCCGCCTCGCCGATCTCTTGAGGCCAGCCGGTCTCGGGAAAAAAGAAGTATTGTGGCCCCTCGTGCAGGGAGATTGTCAGGACACGATCGGTATCGTAGAAGGCGGCCTGAACCGCATCGCCATGCGTGACGTCGAGATCGAGATAAGCGACTTTGAGGCCGGACGCAAGCAGGCTCTTGATGAGCAGGACCACATCGTTGAAGAGATGGCCGGCGCGGGCCTCGGCGGGCCGGGCGTGATGGAAACCGCCGGCCGGGGTGAACGCCCGGGGCACGATGCCCTCACGCACGACGCGAGCAGCGGTCAGCGCCGCGGCGACTTGTGCAGTGTGAGCCGCCCACATTCCCGGAGTGGCAGGGGTGCGCTGAGGACCAAAACCATAGGCGGCGGGTCGGAGCAACATGGTGTGACCCTCACTCAGCGCGCGAACAGCTTGAACGTAATCAGGCGTGTGGTACTCGCTCAGGATCGCGGGGTCCATCGCGTCAGGAGGGATCATCTGGGTCTCACGCCAGTTGAGGGCGCCGCTGCTTTCGAGGAGCCGGTAAAGACGCAGGAGTCGCTTGGGCCGTAACGGATGCCGGACGCCGAAGCCATCCCGCCAGAGCCGGTCATCCCAGACGAACGCAACCTGCTCGATCTGGGGCTTCGGGGCTGGAGGCCGGGGGCTGGGGGCGGAGCGGCCAGCAGCTTGCGCCTCACCGGCAGCCGGCGTGGTTGGTCCGGCCCCCTCAGCGCTCACCGGCCCCGCCTCAGAAGAAGCTACGGGCTCAGCGAGCCGGGCAGCGCGCGGCTGCTCGTCACGCGGGTCCGTCGAAGTATCAGCCATGCGATGTATCTGCCTTTCGGGCGTCAGTCGCCGTGGGGCGCGTCGCGGCCCCCGGCATTGGCAGGTCCCAGGTCTGCTGGGTCCACTGGGTGGGATCAACCGTGATGCCGTCGAGGCGCATCTCCCAGTGAAGGTGCGACCCCGTGCTGAGGCCTGTCGTGCCCATCAGGCCCACCAAATCACCTTTTTCGACCGTCTGCCCTGCCTCGACGGCGATTTTCGACATGTGAAAGTAGAGCGAGAAGAGCCCGAAACCGTGATCGAGCATGACGAAGCCACCCCGGACCTTCAGGAACTCGGCCAACACCACGCGTCCCCGGGCCGAGGCAACAACCGGCGTTCCTTGAACGTTGGCGAGGTCCATCCCACCGTGGTGCCCCGAGGGCGGTTGCCCCTGGTAGGAACGGACGGCGCCAAAATGGGTCGTCTCCACACCGGTGGTTGGCGTGATGAAAGCCCCCTCCCACAATCGTTCCAGCGTGATTTTGTGATAGTAAGGCTCGAGCCTGGCTTGTTCAGCGGCCAGGATCGCCGGATCGAGGAGCTCAGCCGTGGTGGCGTCAAAGACGACAGTCTGCTGCTCCCACCCAGTGGGGGCGACCGGAACACCCCTGGTTACGACCTGGCGAAGGCCCTCCGGCCCCGTGGCCGCGACCTCGAGCGGA
This sequence comes from Ardenticatenaceae bacterium, assembly GCA_027493995.1. Taxonomy (GTDB): domain Bacteria; phylum Chloroflexota; class Anaerolineae; order Ardenticatenales; family Ardenticatenaceae; genus DOUV01. Next base: position 6,607,986 of record JAOSJS010000001.1, read on the forward strand.
CGCTCGCCCAGTTCGCTGTCCGGATCGATGCCGGTCATTGCCCAGGCGGCATCGGGCGCAAACTGCACGAAGTGAAGCGGCCGGCCGTCGTACGCGCCCATGATCGTGGCGGGGCGGTCGACTTTAACGCGAACCAGGAGACTCTGCCCTTGCGCTGGCTGCGGTGGATCCCAATCCAGGGTCAGCGTGGGCGGAGCAACGGTGGGCGTCGGCGTCGGTGTCGGCGTCGGTGTCGGTGTCGGCGTGGGTGTTGCCGTTGGCGTGGGTGTTGCCGTTGGCGTGGCGGTCGCGGTGGCCGTGGGCGAGGGAGCCGGTGTCGCGACCAACTGAGCGAGCACCTGGTTGCCGGTGCGCAAGGTCGCAACCAGCATGACGCAGAGCAACGGAACACCGATGATGAGAACCGTCAGTGCCACCAACACCGAGAGGGGCGGGACGCGCCGAGAGACCCGGCGGTGCCGTCGGCGCGGGCCGGGGCGCCATTCACCTGGCGGGCGGTTCATCGTCATGCTCCAACCCCAGGGCCATGAGGTAACCACGCGCCCGTTCGGTCAGCCGGTAGCGGTTCACCAGAGCCCAGAAGGCGGGCGAGTGGTCCGGTACCTCGAGGTGGGCCAACTCGTGGACAAGCACATAGTCACAAACCCATGGCGGCGCCGTCTGGAGGCGGGCCGAAATGCGAATGGTACCATTGCCGGGCGTGCAGCTTCCCCAGCGCGTGGTTTGATTGGTCGCCCAGCGGATTCTGGACCAACGCAAGCGGCCGCCGAACAGGCTGCGGTTGAGTGCCTCAGCCCGCGCCTCCAGCCCCGCGTCGCTGTGCGCCTGAGAGGCCGACTGGGCCCGGCGCAGCAAGCGGCTGCGCAACTGCCCGATGGTGCGGTCGAGGTCCCGCCGGCTCATGCGTTCCGGCGCTCGAATTTCAAGGACCCCTCCGGGCAAGAGCCGCCCACTCACGGTCTTGCGCCGTCGCGCACTGCGGATGATTTTGACCTCGCGAATCTCCTCCATGCGCGAGATTATAAGGTCCGGTCCGTGGGCTGGCAAGCCCCTGGCCCAGGAGTCGCGAGGAGGGGCGCACGGCTGTGGGCCCGCAGAGCGGTGAGCACGAAGTTGCGGGCAATCAGATGTGGGAAAGGCGACTGTCCGTTTGGGGTCGGGGTGGGCTCAGACTATAATCGCTCCGTGAGCACTGCAAACCTTTTCGTTGGTCTCTCCAATACGGTTCACATCCTGGCCACGGTGGTATGGATTGGGTGGAGCTTGTTGCTGGTGATGGTCATCGCGCCCCAGGTGACGGTGGCCTACGCCTCGAGTGCGAGCGGGTGGTTGGCGTCCACGGTGCGGAGGCTCCCCTCGCTGGCGTACCTGGCGCTGGCGACACTCGGCGTGACCGGCATGTACCAGTTGGTCGCCAATTCCAACTACGTTGATCTGCTGGTGTTCGCCAACACCTGGAGCCGGCTGATCTTTATCAAACACCTGGCCGTTTTGGGCAACGTGGGCCTCATGGCGTATCTGGGGGGCATACTGGTACCGGAAGTTCGGTTTCAGCTGCGTGCAGCCGATCTCGGGCGGGGAGATGCAGAGCGCCTCCGTGTCCTGGAACAGCGCTTCCGCTGGCTGGCGTGGCTCAACCTCGCCTTGGGCGCTGTGGTCCTGCTGATGACGGGCCTTGCCACGGCGCTTCCGAGCCCACCCCGCTGAGCGTCTCACCAGTTGGCGGCACGGCGCGCCCGGCGCGCCGTTTCTTGTTTCTGTAGCACTCGCTCCGTGGGCGGGCATCCGTTATAATCGGCCAAAAGGATCCGACCATGTTTGAAGTGGTTTTTCTTGGCACCTCAGCCTCGGCGCCAAGCGCACAACGCAATGTCTCGGCCACCATGGTGCTCTACCGGGAGTATCGCTTCCTGATTGACGCCGGCGAGGGCACGCAGCGGCAGTTGCTCAAGAGCGGGCTCGGCTTCCGCAAGCTCGAGCACGTCCTCATCACGCACGGCCATCTCGACCACATCTTAGGGTTGGCGGGGATTGTCTCGACGTTGGCGCGCTGGGAGGTGGGTGAGCGTTTGACGATCTACGCGGGACGCGCGCCGATCCACCGGGTGCGCGACCTGATCCTCGGCGTGGTGCTACGCGGGCAGCGCCCGCCACCCTGGATCGACTTTGTGGAACTCAATCCCGGCATCGTGTTGGAGGATGACAAGTTCGAATTGGGCGCTTTTCGTGTCAAGCACCGCGGCCCGGACAGCTTCGGGTTTCTCTTCCAGGAGAAGCCGCGCCGCCCATTCCAGCCCGAAAAAGCTGAAGTTCTGGGCGTTCCCTTCGGTCCGGAGCGCTCCTTGCTGGTCGCCGGCCAGGCCATCACTCTGCCCAACGGACGCATCGTGCATCCCGACGAGGTTCTCGGCCCGGCCGAAGCAGGCACGAAGCTCGTCTACGTTGGCGATGTAGACGAGGTCGCCCCCCTGGTTGAGATCGCGGGGGGCGCCGATGCCCTCATTATCGAGGCGACCTACGCCGAAGGAGAGGCTGCGATGGCCGCGGAGCATGGCCATATCACCGCGCGGCGGGCTGCCTGGCTGGCGCGCGAGGCGGGCGTCAAGCGGCTCTATCTCAACCACATCAGCCGGCGATACCGGGGCCCGGAGATTGAAGCCGAAGCACGCGAGCTTTTTCCCGAGGCGGTCGTGGTCAAGGATTTCGACCAGATCCAGGTCAAACGCTAGAGCATCGTCAAGTCGTCGTTGCGCGGGTGGGACCATGGTTCGGAGCCCGGCGGTTGCCTGGCCTGGCCGGCCAGGCCAGGGCCTGTCCCGGCCGAGCCGGGGAAACCGCGGCTGGAGGCCTCCGGCCGGGCGGCGGCGAAGGCGGGGGCGCGGAGGAGCCTGGCGGCGAAGGCGGGGGCGCGGAGGAGCCTGGCGGTTGAAACCGCGGCTGGGGGCCGGCCCCCGACAGGGTGCCCCTCAGGCAGGGTCGGCGTCGGGGGCGCCCCTCGGGGCGGGCCGGGCGTGCCCCTCCGGGCACGCTGGGGTCGGATGAATGTGGAACGGGGCAACCGCGCGCACTCCGAACGTGAAAGCGCCTTCACAAGCTGCTTTCCAATCGTCTCGGCGACGCCTTGATCGGCGCTCTAAACCGTCGGTCAAGGCATCAGACTTCCGAAGTCTGGTAGGGATCGTGCTTGCTCAAGGCGCGCTCCGACGACCGTGATCGCGGCGGGGAGCGGCTGCGAACAAGACTTCGGAAGTCTTCTCTCCCACCCCCTGTAGGATTCCTTGACCGGTGCTCCGGGAAGAGTGCCGAGGTTTGGCGCTCAGTTTACTCCTCCTGTTCGGCGTCGGGGTCCGGCAGAGCTTCTACCGGCGTGTCGCGATAGCGATCGCCTTCCTCGATCAGCATGACCGGGATGTCCTCGCGGATGGGGTACTTGCGGTCGCAGGTCTGGCACACCAGCCATTTACCGTGCACGTACTGCAGCTGGCCCTGGTCGGCAGGGCAGCGCAGAATACTGAGCAACTCTTCGTTGAGCATCACGAGCCTCCTCTTAATCCCGGTAGCCGGGGACGACCATCATACCACAGGGAATCCGGCGGTCTAAACCCGCGCTTCGTGCGTGCCTCTGCGCGTGGTGCCGTCCGGTGGTCGCAGGGCATACCCCATAGGGGTGATTTCGCCGCAACTGCCTGGCTCACCCCTTGACAGAGATCCTCTTTATCGTATAATTACGATATAGTGCAATGCCTTCAACTCATCGGCAGATTGTCAGGCAACAGGCCGGAATGAAACGAGCGATTCTTCCTCCCGACGAGGAGCGCCTGGTCCAGATCTTCAAGGCGCTCAGCAATCCCGTTCGCCTCAGGATGCTGCGCTACATGGTCGAGCATCCGCAGTGCATTGTTGGGGATCTCGTTGAGTTTGCCGAGCTGGCCCAATCAACAGTGAGCCAGCACCTCAAGGTCCTCCGCGACGCCGGCCTGATTCGGGGCGAAATCGAGGGGCCGGCCACGTGTTATTGTCTGGATCTGGAAACGCTCGAGTGGTTCCAAACCCAGGTGAACGAATTTGCCCAACAACTCGCCCTGGCGTGTTGTCCTTGATCTCTCCGGGCTTCTGGATCTCGGAAGCCTTTTCTTTTTCCCCAACCAATCGTAAAAATACGATGGAGGATTCAATGAACAGCGCAACGAATACCGGTTCCACCCACGCGGCCCGGGAGGACGGAAACCCAAGCGAGGTCCGGACGACCCGGGAGCGGGTTCGCGACCACTACGCCTCCCAGGCGCGGGCCGCGGTGGCCAGGGGGAGGGAGGAGGCGTGCTGTGGAGGCCCGGCGGTCCGGGCATCAAGCTGCGGCGTGCCGCCAGTCTCCAGCGGTTGTTGTGGCGCCGAGACCATACCAGTGGAGGAGTTGCCGGTCAACTCGGCGGATGAGGTACCGCCGTCGTGGGGATGCGGCAACCCAACCGCCCTCGCGGCCTTGCAGCCCGGACAGGTCGTCCTCGACCTCGGGAGCGGGGCGGGCTTCGACGCCTTCCTGGCCGCGCGGCGGGTGGCCGGGGCAGATGGGCCGGCAGGCCGCGTCATCGGCGTGGATATGACCGACGAGATGCTGGCGTTGGCGCGGCGGCATGCCGAGCGGCTGGGCCTTGCCGACGTCACCGAGTTTCGCCAGGGCTACATTGAGGCTCTGCCAGTGGAGGACGAATCGGTCGATGTGATTCTCTCCAACTGCGTTATCAACCTGTCGGCCGACAAGGATGCCGTTTTTCGCGAGGCCTACCGCGTTTTGAAGCCGGGCGGCTGGCTCTCCGTGTCCGATATTGTGACCGAAGGGACGCTACCGGCATTCGCGCGCAAGAGTATCGAACTGTGGGCCAGTTGCATCGGCGGGGCGATTGAGGAACAGACGTACCTGGAAAAGGTGCGCGCGGCCGGCTTCGAAGACGTCGAGATCGCCGACCGGCGGGTCTCGGCGGCCTTCCCGGGCGTAAAGGCGATCAGTCTGACGTTCCGGGCGTACAAGCCGGCCGCCGAGTAAGTACGCAACTCTCAGCCGTCAGTCGCCGGCGGGGCCGGGCGTGACTTCCACCCGACCGTTGACGACTGGATGATGTGTTCATATTTCCGTAAAAGTGGCGCGTACGCGCCACTTTTACGGAAAGTGAGCCATGCCATCGACGACTGACGGCCGGTCGAGGCTCTGATTCCATCCCCGTCACATCCACGAGGGAACGCAGCTTCTTCCGGCCAGGCCAGAGCGAAGAAGTGAAAAGGCCCGCGCTGATCTTTGGCGTTCCTGGCGCCTTTTGGGTCTTCCTTCTGCTCGCCCGGTGCTCGGGTGTGCACTCCGGTCGCGCTCCAAACTTGCTCCGTCCTGCTCGTTCTGCTATACTCAGTGCTTGGCCGAAACAGACCACAATTACGCACGTCCCTTGACCGAAGTGGTCGTGCCTGAGCGACCGTGCAGTGGACGGGCTAAGGTTCCGCTTTGGAAAGAAGGGGACGGACGATCAAAACGAAAATCGGAGGAATCGCTTTTCATGGCAACAACTGACGTTAGTATGAAGAGCCTGCTTGAGGCAGGCGTTCACTTTGGCCACCGCACGCGGCGGTGGAACCCGAAGATGCGCTCCTACATCTTCACGGAGCGCAACGGCATTCACATCATCGATCTGGCCCAGACCCTCGAACAGCTCGAGAAGGCCTACCAGCGGGTCCGAAATTTGACCGCCGACGGGGGCGTGATTCTCTTCGTGGGCACAAAGCGCCAGGCCCAGGAAATCATCGCCCGTGAGGCGGAGCGGGCCGGGATGCCTTACGTGAATCAGCGTTGGCTCGGCGGGACGCTGACGAACTTCGCTACCATTCGCCGCCGGGTGAAGTATCTGCGCGATCTCGAGGCTCGGAAGTCGCGCGGGGAGTTGGTCCTCCTGCCCAAGAAAGAGATGCTCCAGGCCGAGCGCGAGATCGAGAAACTGAACCGCCGGCTGGGTGGCATCAAGAACATGGACACGCTTCCCGACATGCTCTTTGTGATCGACGTACGGCGCGAGGACATCGCGGTCAAGGAAGCCAATACCCTCACCATCCCGATCATCGCGATGGTGGATACCAACTGCGATCCGGCCCCGATCGGCCTCGTGATCCCGAGCAACGACGACGCGATCCGCGCCATCAAGCTCATCACCGGCTACATCGCGGATGCCGCCGGAGAAGGCGTCATGATGCGTGAGGCTGCCTACGTTGAAGAGCTTGGCGAGCGCGAGGAGTTCAAGGCTGCCGATACCAGCCGCCGTGTCTTCAGCCCCACCGACGAGCCCGAGGACTACTTCGAAGAGTACGAGGAATTCGAAGAGTACGAGGAATTCGAGGACGAGGACGAGGACGAGGACGAAGAGTACGAGGGTGACGAGGAGTAAGTTCTAACCGGCACATCGCGGGCGGTCCTCCAGTTTGCCCGGCCCGGAGATGAGGATGTTTCACGGCGACGGCCGTCCACGCTGAGACTCCCCAGGTGGCGGCCGTCGTTGCATGGCAATTACACTGAATGACGAGAGGAAAGACTTGTGGCTATTACGACCGACATGATCAAGGAATTGCGCGAGCGCACCGGGGCTGGTATCTTGGAGAGCAAGAAAGCACTCGAGGAGAGTGGTGGCAATATTGAGAAGGCGATCGATTATCTCCGCGAGCGGGGGCTTGCCAAGGCTGCCAAGAAGGCCGGCCGCGAGGTGAGCCAAGGCGTCATCACCAGTTATATTCACAGCAACTATCAGTATGGCTCGCTGGTTGAGATCAATTGTGAGACCGATTTTGTGGCCCGCACCCCTCAATTTCAGGAGTTGGCCCGTGACGTGGCGATGCAGGTCGTCGCTTCCAACCCGCGCTGGGTGCGCCGGGAGGATGTTCCCGAAGAGGAAGTGCAGCGCGAGCGCGAGGTTTTGGCCGAGCGAGCCCGCCAGGAGCGGAAGCCCGAGACTATCATCCCGCGGATTGTCGAGGGGGGCCTCAACAAGTTCTACGCCGAGACCGTGCTCTACGAGCAGCCCTACATCAAGGAACCATCCAAGGCGATCGGCCAGCTTGTTCAGGAAGCGATTGCCCAGCTTGGCGAGAATATTGTGATCCGTCGCTTCACGCGCTACGAGCTTGGAGGCTGACGGGAGAATGCTGAATCATGGAGCATGAATGCGACTGTTCGTCGTTCGTGACTCGTCATTCAGCGTTCCTCTTTGAGGAGCCGAGACATGTCCGGGCTGAAGTATAAGCGGATTCTCTTGAAGCTCGGCGGTGAAGCCCTCGCCACTCCGGGTGGTTTTGGCATCGACCCGGGGAAAGTCGCGGAATTGGCTCACAAGATCAAGCGCGTCCGCGATCTGGGCGTCCAGGTGGCGGTCGTCCTTGGTGCGGGCAATATCTGGCGCGGCAACATCGGCATGCAGAGCGGCATGGACCGGGCGACAGCCGATTACATGGGCATGCTCGCCACGGTCCTCAACGCCCTGGCGCTGCAGGATGCGCTCGAGCGCATCGGCCTCGATACCCGGGTCCAGACCGCAATCGAGATGAAGGCCGTCGCCGAGCCCTACATCCGCCGCCGCGCGATCCGCCACCTCGAAAAGGGGCGCATCGTCATTCTGGCTGCCGGTACCGGCAATCCCTACTTCACGACCGATACGGCGGCGGCGCTCCGTGCGATGGAGATTGATGCCGAGGTGCTCATCAAGGCGACCAAGGTTGATGCGGTCTACGAGGACGATCCATTCCGAAATCCAGATGCCCGCCGATTTGGCCACCTGACGTACTTAGAAGCGCTCAACCTGCGCGTCGGGGTGATGGATTCGACCGCGTTGACCCTCTGCATGGATAACAATCTGCCGATTGTCGTCACCAACCTCTGGAAGGACGGCAGCATCGAGCGTGTCGTCAAAGGTGAGGATGTCGGAACGACCATTAGCTCACAGATGGGTGTTGAGGGCTGAGTCCGGACCGTCGAGGGTCGCATTCGTCAGTCAGCATCCATCTCCAGGAAAAGGGGATTGGCATGATCAAGGAAGTCATGGGCGATGCCGAAGATCGCATGCGCAAAGCGGTGGATGCACTGGAGCATGACCTCCGCGCAATCCGGACCGGCCGGGCTTCACCTGCACTCCTCGATCGTATCACGGTGGACTACTACGGCGCGCCGACACCCGTCAATCAACTCGCGACCATCTCCGCCCCCGAGGCACGCATGCTGATGATTAAGCCCTGGGATCAGAGCTCGCTCCGCTCCATCGAGCGTGCGATCCTGGAGTCGGACCTGGGACTCAACCCCAGCAACGATGGCAAGGTGATTCGCCTCGTTCTCCCCCAGTTGACCGAGGAGCGCCGCCGGGATTTGGTGAAACAGGTCCAGAAGCGCCTCGAGGAGGCGCGTGTGGCGATCCGCAATGTTCGTCGCGACGCACTCTCTGATCTGCAGGACTTCCAGAAAGAAGGCGAGATCAGTGAGGACGAGCTTTACCGGGCGCGCGATCGGATGCAAGAGCTGACTGACCGATACATCGCCGAGGTTGACCAGGTCGGGAAAGCCAAAGAAGACGAGATCCTGGAGGTCTAAGGGGGAGTCCGGTGCGCGGCCGGCATCTCGGACTCACACCGGCTTTCATCCAGCAGGTATCGCGTTCCAGGGAGTGGTTGACCCGGCGACCAGTTCTGTCGGAGGCTACGTTTCGCTCGTCCGGGTGGTATGGAGCAGCAACAGTATGGCAGAGAACGTGCAGGCCTCGGACCTCGACCTGACCCGCGTTCCCCGGCACGTTGCGATCATCATGGATGGTAACGGGCGTTGGGCGCAGCAGCGTGGTCTTCCGCGGCTGGCCGGGCATCGTGCCGGCACGGAAAACCTGCGCCGAATTCTCGAATCCTGTGTCGAGTTTGGCGTCAAGGAGTTGACGATCTACGCCTTCTCGACCGAGAACTGGCAGCGCCCGGCGCAAGAGGTCAATGGTCTGATGAGCATCCTGGAGCGGGTCATCGACCGTGAACTGGATGCCCTCGACAAGCAAGGCGTGCAGATCCGGCATATTGGCCGCACGGAAGGGATTCGTCCCGAACTCCTCAAGAAGATCCGGCGCGCTGTCGAGTGCACGCGCTCCAACCGCCGTCTGATCCTGAACGTCGCCTTCAACTACGGTGGCCGCGCTGAAATCCTGGATGCTGCCCGCGCACTCATCCGCGAGGGCGTCGATCCCGATATTCTCGACGAGGCGACGTTCAGCCGCCATCTCTACACGGCGGCCTCACCCGACCCCGACCTCATTATTCGCACCGGTGGCGAGCACCGGCTGAGCAATTTTTTGATCTGGCAGGCAGCCTATGCTGAGATCTACTCAACACCGACCTACTGGCCCGATTTCGACAAAGAGGAACTGCGGAAAGCCATTCAAGAATTTGCTCGTCGTGAGCGACGTTTTGGACGACTGCCTCCGGCAAAGAATGGCTCCTAACCACCCACGATGCTCGCGACGCGTCTCCTCAGCGCTGTCGCGCTGATTCCCATAGTCGCCCTGCTGGTCTGGCAGGGCGGCTTGTTCTTTCTCGTGTTGGTTGCTGTGGCGGGTGGGGTGGCCCTGTGGGAGTTTTACCAGATGATGCGGGCTGGCGGCTTTCGCCCGCTCGCGGTTGTGGGTGCAGTTGCGTTCGCGCTGATGCTGATCGGAGCGAATGGGGTTGATCGCCGGCTGCAAGCCTTCGCGGTGGTGGTGCTAGTTCTCGGCGGTCTGCTCTGGGAGCTGGCAAGCCCTGAAGCCGAGGGGAAGCTCCAGGGCTGGGCCTTAACCACCGCGGGGGCCCTGTACATTGGCTGGCCGCTGGCCCACGCCGTCGAGTTGCGCGGGCGACCGGATGGGCTGTGGTGGGTCATGATCGTGCTGCTTGCGACGTGGGCAACCGACACCGGCGCCTACTTCGCCGGCCGCTTCTTCGGCCACCATCCCTTCTCACCGCAGTACAGCCCGAAGAAGACTTGGGAGGGAGTCTTGGGGGGGTGGAGCCTCGGCCTCGTGGTGACGGCACTTCTGGCATGGTGGTTGCTCGGCCTTTCTCCGGCTGGCAGTTTCGTGCTTGGTCTGCTGCTCGGCCCGGCGGCTGTCTACGGCGACCTGGCCGAGAGCATGTTGAAGCGACGGGTGGGGGTGAAGGATAGTGGGTCACTCATCCCGGGTCACGGGGGTTTGCTCGACCGTCTCGACAGTTTGCTTTTCACCGCGGTCGTGACCTACTATTTTGCCCTCTGGTTCGCTTAGCGCCCGCGATGAGTGCAGATTCAATGCCAAATGCTGAAGGCTGAGTGCCGCATCGATTTTTCAGTATCTATCAGCGCTTCCGGATCCTGGGCCATGGAGTTTCCGACAGTCGAATCTATCCTCAACGTCCTGAATCTGGTCTTCGCTGCCGCCAACCTGATTCTGGTCTTCTCGCTCTTCGTCTATATCCTGACCCACAATCTCCGCAACTCCGTGGCCCAGGCCTTCGCAGTGCTGATGGGCTTCATGACGATTGTCTTTGTCGGTGATGTCATCCTCTCCACCTTGCCGCCCGAGCGGATCAACTCGGCCGCGCCCATTTGGCTCAAGTTCCAGTGGCTCGGCATCGCCTTTGTGCCGGCGGCCTACCTTCACCTGAGCGACGCCCTCCTGCGCACCACGAATGCGCCTTCACGCTTGCGCCGCGCGGCGGTGGGGGCGGCCTACGTCACCGGCACCGTCTTCGTGGCAGTGGCGCTCTTCACCCACCTGATCTTGGGGCAGGCGGTGACGTACGCGCCTTGGGCAACGCAGTTCACGGCGGGTCCGGCCTTCTGGCTCTTCGGCCTCTACTTTTTTATCACCTCAGCCTGGGGCTTCGCCAACACCCTCTGGGCCCGCAGCCGCGCCCTCACCAGCACCTCCCGCCGTCGTCTGAGCTACCTGGTGGCGACGTTCGCGGCGCCGGGTCTGGCGGTCTATCCCTATCTCCTGCTCGCCAGCAGCCCCGCACGGCTGGCGCCGGTCTCGATCTTGCTGCTCTCGCTGGTTGGGAACCTGGGCATCGCTGTCATGACGGTGATCATGGCCTACAGTGTCGCGTTCCAGGGTGCACTGGCGCCCGATCGCGTGGTCAAGCACAGCTTCATCACCTATCTCCTGCGCGGGCCGCTGTTGGGTGCGTTCGTCCTTGGGATCGCCATCACGGTACCGCGCGTCGAGAGCATCTTGGGCATGCCCCGCGACACCTTCCTGATCTTCAGCGTGGTTGGCGGTATCATCGCCTACCAGATCTTGTTGCGTGTGCTTCGGCCATTGATCGAGTACGTCGTCTACTCGGGCGATCGCACGGAAATGAACGTTCTCCGGGCGCTCGACGAGCGCCTCCTCACCTCCAGCGACCTGCGGCAGCTGATGGAAAACATCCTCACCGCGCTCTGTGACCTCTTGCGCGCTCGCAACGGCTTTGTGGTCGTCATGCGCGACGGGCAGCTCGCCATCGAGACGGCGTGCGGGAACCGCGCTGTCGCGGAGCGCTTCCTGCAAGCAGTGGACCCGTCCGACCTGGTCGCGGCCGATGGCTCGCGGCCGCTGGACGACGTCGCCGCGTGGCCTCGTTTGGACGGCTTCCGCATTCACTGCCTACACAGTGAAGATGGCGAGAGCACTCTCGGCGTGCTGGCGATCGAGGCTGATGATCCCTTGCCACCACTGACGGACCGCGAGCGCTCCATCGTCCGCCAGATGCTGAGCCAGGCCGAAATTGCGCTCGAGGATCGCCGGCTGCAACAGGGGATCTTCGCGATTCTCAAGCAGCTCACCCCGGAGATGGAAAGCATCCAACGCTGGCGCTCGGAGGTGCCCTACTCGGGTGCCGCGCTCGAGACCATCGACGACAACCCCATCTTTGCACCCGACTTCCCCACGATGGTCAAGGATGCTCTCAGCCACTACTGGGGCGGACCGGGGTTGACTGACAGTCCGTTGCTGAAGCTCGCGGTGGTCAAGCGCAAACTGGCCGAGCACGACAACAATCCGGCGCGGGCCCTGCGCGCTGTCATCAACGATGCGCTCGAAGCCCTCCGCCCCGAGGGCGAGCGCTCGATGACCACGAAAGAGTGGCTCCTCTATAACATCCTCGACTTGAAGTACATCGAGGGCAAGCGCGCCCGCGATGTTGCGCTGCGCCTCGCGATGAGCGAGAGCGACCTCTATCGGAAGCAACGCGCCGCGATTGACGAACTCGCTCGCGCGATTGCCGTGATGGAGCGCGAAATCGCCGACCACCAGCAGGCTGCGCCCAACGGCAGCGGCTGAGTCCGCTCTTTCCAGAATCCTCGGACCTCAGGCGAGCAGGGCGACCTCCAATTGAAGGCCATCATCCAAAAATATACCCTACTCCCCTTCTGTCTCCCCCTTCCCCGGGGGAGTATTGTCATTTGCGATTCCTTTCGGGTGACACTCGCTACTATCGCGCCAGGGCCCAAAACTGGATACTCGAAGCGTGCAGAAGCAGTACAAGGCTTCCAGGAGTCGTTCAAGTTAGAATGGCGAGGGCAAGGCCCTCACCCACCCGACCCAGGGTGTCCTCATAAGAGCGAAGGAGTGAGCCTGCAATGCAAGAGCGAATGTCAATCATCGTCTTCTCGGGGACCGTGGACAAACTTCTGGCCGTTGCGACCCTGGCCTCGGGCGCGGCCGCGATGGACCTCGATGTCGACATCTTCCTCACTTTTTGGGGTATCGAAGCATTCCGCAAGGGCAACTGGAAAACAAACCGCCGGTTGAGCAAGGACTTCGAGGACTACGGCCCGGCGGTAATGAACGCCATGGAGGCCAAGCGAGTGCCGACCTGGTTGGACACGTTGAAGACCGCCCGCGAACTGGGCAACGTCAACGTCTACGCGTGCTCGATGACGATGGAGCTTTTCGGCCTGACCCTGGAGGACATGGAAGACATCGTGGATGATGTCGAAGGTGTCGCCGGGTTTATCCAGCAGGCCAAAGATAGCAAGATCACCCTGTTCATCTAGGGGCGCAGCGCTCAGTGGATTCGGTCGTCCTCTCGTTCCGGCCTGAGGCTGGTCGTCCACCACAGCCGCCCACCGATGTGGGAGAAGAAGACCATGGCACAACCAACCGATATCAAGATCGATCGGGAAATCGACGCGCGAGGGAGTTTCTGCCCGGGACCGTTGATGGAATTCATCCGCGTGATGAAGAGTGTTGCCCCGGGGACGGTGGTGGCGGTCCTCTCGTCCGATCCCGGTTCAACCAAGGACATCCCGGTCTGGATTCAGAAGGCCAGGCACGACTATATCGGCACCTTCCCGGAGCAAGGGTACAACCGCATCATCGCTCGTAAAGCCCACTGAGGGACTTCTTTGCCTCGGACCCTGAATGATCAGGACTTCTGCGGATGAAGACCAGGTGAGACTGCGGACCACGGACCGCAAGCATGCCTGCGACGGTCCGCGATCCGCGATGAGCGGTTGTCCTTCCCATTGAGACCTTTGAAACCATTGCTCATACGGGATAGGGTGTGTAGCGAGTGCGAGCGCGAGGCGCTCGCACTCGCTACACCAATATGAGCGGAAACCATAAGATGATGGGTTCATGTTTCTGTAAAAGTGGCGCGTACGCGCCACTTTTACAGAAAGTAAGATGCGCCATAAACCATAAGGAGCATTTGAGATGGCTGCTCACCAGATCGTAATTTTAGGTGGCGGTGTCGGCGGGACCCTGGGGGCCAACCTGCTCGCGCGCAAGCTCTCCTCCAAACAAGCCCAAATCACGGTCGTCAGCGCCAGTGGCAGACACGTTTACCAGCCAGGCTGGCTCTACGTTCCGTTTGGCTGGGAGAAGCCGGAAAATCTGGAGCGCAGCGAGCGCCGCCTGCTTAGCAAGCGCGTGAGGCTGCTGATCGAGCGAGCCGAGGGGATCGACCCGGACACCCAACGGATCCACCTCGCCGATGGCCAGGCCCTCCCGTACGACTCTCTCGTGATTGCGACGGGGTCGCGGCTGGCCCCCGAGGCCGTGCCCGGCTTCAGCGAGGCGGCCCAGCACTTCTACAGTGCTGAAGCCGCCCTGGGGCTGCGCCAGAAGCTCTACGCCTTCCAGGGTGGTCACATCGTCATCGGTGTCGCCGATATTCCCTACAAATGCCCGCCTGCGCCGCTAGAGTTCACCTTCTTATTGGATTACGATCTGCACCAGCGCGGCCTGCGGGATAAAACTCGGATCAGCTACCTGTCGCCCATCTCGCGAGTCTTCACCATTGAGACCGTGTCGGAATACGTGACCCCGATGTTCGAGGAGCGCGGGATCGAGTCTCAGATCTTCTTCAACACGGAGACCATCGACCCAGACACGCGCGAGATCCAGTCGCTCGAGGGCGACAGCATCAACTACGACCTCCTGGTGATGGTGCCGCCGCACCGCGGCGCCCAGGTCGTCGTCGATTCCGGCCTTGGCGACGAGCAGGGCTGGCTCCCCACCGACCGCGAGACATTGGTGAGCAAGGCCCACCCGAACATCTACGGTCTGGGCGATGCCACGGATCTCCCCGTGAGCAAGAGCGGATCGGCCGCGCACTTCGAGGCGAAGATCGTCGCCAACCGCATCGCCGCAGCGATCAAGGATGAGGAACTCACGAACTCGCACTACGACGGCCACGTGCTGTGCTTCATCGAGACGGGGTACAACCAGGCGACCCAGCTCGTCTTCGACTACAACCATCCGCCCTATCCACCCAGGCCGAGCCCGTTCTACCACTACGAGAAGACGGTCTTCAACCAGGTCTACTGGTACCTGGTGCCGCGGGGCATCGTATAGGGAGTTGTGAGTGCCGCGTGCTGCGGTGCCGGCGCTCAGGTCTGTCCGTCGAACTCCATGTACTGCTCGTCGCCCAGACAGGAGTAGTTGCCCCACAGGTAGTCCATGACGATGCCGTCGGCGCCGGCCTCGACGCAGGCCTGGCAGAACTTCTTGTCGACCTCGACCATCAGCTGGAGAGCCACGTGCAGTTTGTCGGGGCAGCGGACCATGTCCATCAGCACCCGCTCGGTCCCGGCCAACTGGGTGAGGGACAGGAGCGGTCCTTCAACCAATGGTAGGACGAAGACATCTTTGCCGACCCGCTTCTTGGTCAGCCGCACGCCTTCGACCAGGTCCCACATACGGGTCCCCTTGTTGATCTCTGGGACTTTCAGCCGCAAGTAGTCGTCGGGTCCTTTGACGAGCGGATTCTTGATCATCCGGGTGTTCTCTTCGGGATACCAGACGCCGGCGCCCATGTCGCCGGCGATCACGGAGAGGTCGCCCAGCCCGACGATGCCATCGTACCCATAGAACTCCCAGCCGGCGACCCATGCATCCGCGTACCCTTCACCCGAGGTCGAGTAGCGGACGTAGTTCGTGCCGGCCAATCGGCGGTTGACGCCGCAGGCCAGCGGAGCGACCGGCAGGCGGTCGACCGGTTCGTTCATGATGGCCGCTAACGCCCGCTCGGCACAGCTCATTTTCTCTGCCATGATTGCCTCCTTTGCACTGGGCGGTGCTGTGTTCGTACGCTCGTTCTCACCGATGTGGCATCAGGCCGCGGCGAGGAGCCTGGTCCGTTCGGTGGCCTCCTGGGCGTTCAAGGCATAGAGGTCTGTGCCAGGGGAGCCTCGGCTGACGGCAGCCGTTGCTAAAAGAGAACCAGCCCTGTCGCCAGGTAGCGTTCAGCCGGGTTGGTGAGGACCCGTAGTTCAATGCCGGCATTCGCACACGTTCGAAAGACATTGATGCCCATCGCCTCCATCGAGGGGCGGGCCTTCTGAGGCTGGAGACAGGGAACATTTGGCCCCGGGCATTTCTGGCAGAGGAGACAGGGACTCTCGATCAGGCCAAGGGCGAGAACGTGCCCATGCAGGAAGGCTTCACGTTCCAGCGTGAGAATCAATTCGTGCAATGTCTCGGGCGCGGTGCGGACGAGCAGCGCATTGTCGTAGCATCGGACGACGGTTCTGAACTCGACGATCGGGGGCGTCTCCGGGGGACACATCTTGTTCCGTTGGTAGTGGCGGCACCCGTACTGACGCTTGTAGCGGACTTGTTCGCTGACGACGACGAGGTCGGGGAGAATCGATGCCGCCTCAGCCGCCCCTTGCTGCAGGGCGAACTCGACCAGCACCTCCCGGCGGCCGGGGGCGGCGACGACTTCCTTTTCGACCAGACGTAGATTGTGGGATTCGACGGGCACATTCACGTTCATTCATCCATCTCTTAGCGGGCTGAGTCGCCGGTCTCGATTGTTGGCCGGGCTTTACCTGGTACAGGCTGGCCGGGTGGCGCTGCGGCTGTCAGCAGCGCTTCGACGTTCGGCCGCAACGCCGCCAAGGCGTGTGCAATCTCCTCCAACTCGGCAACGTGCAGCGCCCGATATGCTTCCAAGGTCTTCTCAAGTTGCCCCAGCCGAAACGCGAGGTTTTCTTCGAGCTGAGACATGGCCCACCTCTTCCCGACATCACATCCTAAATCGCACTCTTCATACTCCAAGAATGGCGGTCAGAGATAGTACCGGGTGGTATCAGGCATTGATCCAGGTGGTATCAGGGCCAAACAAGAAGGGCCTGACCTCTCGAAGGTCAGGCCTTTCTGGAAGGTGGGAGGCGAGCGCCACGACGGGGAGCTCGCCTTCCACCGCAGCCTCCTGCCAGGAGCTGCACGAAGTTCAGGGGTGAAAAAAGCGGGGAGCGGTCTTGTTCGTTGCCATCATGGAACCTATGGCTGAGACTCTTGCAGTCAGCCGTTCCTTGTGTTGTCCGCTGAACAGTTATCCGAACACGCTTATCGCTTCTCGTAGGCTACGACGGTCATGTGGAGGGCCTGCTCGAGCCCTTGCAAGCAGTCGAGTTGGCTTTGGTTTAGATCGGCCACTTGCACCTCGGCCTTGTCCAGGTCGGTCGCCTCAAAGACGAGCAGGTAGTCTGGACCGAGCGTCTGCTCGGCCTTCTTGACCATCTGCAGTTGATCGTTTGTCAGTTTCGCGAGTGTCCAAGCCTTGTCGTTGTCGTTCATCGCCTTCCTCCTTCGATTTCCCGTGCTGCAAGATACTCACCCCTGCTCAACGCAGACGACCATATGCTCGTACCTGAATGCACTCCCGGAGAGAAGCTGTGCGCAGCGCAACCCCGGATGCTCAAGGACGTCGTGCGAGCGCAGTACACATCGTGGGAGAACCACGTGATCAGACCAGGTTCCCATCGGCGGCGGCCCTCGGCCCGGAATCCGTCTGCACCACGTGGCTAATTTTGCCAGGAACGCTGAGTCCTGAACGGGTTGATCACGAAGCCTTCCGGCTTGAAAGGAGAGGATGCTGTTTCTCCCGTCGTACGAGAGGAAAGCAGAAACCGGGCCACCAACTCGAACTCAGCCGACGGTCGTCCAGGCGACCGTACTCTGACGGCGGGGTCTCCACCGAAATCCCGTCGACGGCTCTAAATCCACGGGGACCGGGTTGGCGGCGAGGCTACGTCTCGGGGAGCAGCGGCAGGAATACGGTGAAAGTCGTGCCCTCGCCCTCCCGGCTTTCGACCGCGATCGTGCCTCCGTGGCGGGTGACAATCTCTTTGACTACCGCCAACCCGAGTCCTACCCCGTGGATATGCCGTGCCCTCGCATTGTCGGCGCGGTAGAAGGGCTGAAAGAGAGAGGAGAGCTTCTCGGCTGGCACCCCAATGCCCCGATCCGAGACCATCAAGGCCACGATCCTGCTCTGGCGCTCGAGGCGGACGGTGATGGGGCCGCCGTCGGGGCTGTACTTGATGGCGTTGGAAATCAGGTTCTGGACGACCTGCTCCAGGCGGATTTGATCGCCCGCCACCAGGACCGGTTCGGCGGGCAGCGCCTGGGTGAGGATATGGTGCTCGAGGGTCGGCCGTACTTGCTCCACGTACCGGCGGACGAGCGCCGCCAGATCCATCGGCGCCGGCTCGATCTGGAGCTGGTCGGTGTGGAGGCGGGAGCCGTCGAGCAGCAAATCAATCAGGTTCTGGAGTCGCACCGCCTCCGCCTGGATCATCTCGATGGCGCGCTGTTGGCGGGGGTCGGCCGTCTCCTGGCGCCCCTCACGGCGCGCGAGTAAGTCGGCGTAGCCCTGGATCGTCGTCAGGGGTGTCTTGAGCTCGTGGGAGGCAATAGAGAGAAAGCGGTCCCGCAGCCGGATTGCCCCCTGCGCCCCCTGGTAGAGCCGGGCGTTCTCGATAGCCATGGCAGCACGGCGAGCCAATTCCTCGGCGAGTGTCAGATCGTCGGCAGAGTAGGGCGAGTTCCATTCCGAGCGGGCAAACGTAAGCGCACCCAAGATCTGCCCGCGCACGAGCAGGGGGGCGATAATCCAAGAGGTCGGAGCCAGCCGGCGGATGAGAGCGGCCAACTCGGCGTTACGGGGGGTGCGGAGTGCCTCGGGAAGCTGGGTGACGACGATCGGCTTCCCTGTGGCAATCACCTGGGCGGCACTCATTGGGGGATCCTCCCCAGGCAGAGAGCGATGGAGCATCTCGCGCACCAAGGCTTCTTTCTCTGGCCCGGCATGCACGATGACCGCCGCCGACTGGATAGTGCCATCTTCAGCGACGAGGTCGACGGTACACCAATCGGCGAACTGAGGCACAGTAAGCTGGGCCACCCGCTGCAGTGTAGTCTCGTAGTCGAGGGAGGAGACCAGGAGCGCGCCTACTTCGGTGAGGAAGGCGAGGCGGCGTTGCGAAGCTTCGAGGTCTCGCGTGCGTTGCGCCGCCTCTTCCCACAGCCAGCGGGCAACCAGGTGGGCGGCCAGTTGGGCAGCGACGACTGAGACGAGGCTGAGGTCCTCCTCATCAAAGGCGGCCGGCGCCACGCGCCCGACGAAGAGCAGTCCGATCACCTGGTCCAATCCGACCAGTGGAATGGTGACGTATTCCCGGCACGGCAGCGAGCCGCGAAGCTCCGGCCCGTTCGGTCCGCCACCGGCCGCGGCGTGCTCGCGGAGAAGCTGCAGCCAGCGGTTCATTCGCTGCTCCAGAACTGGCTGTCCCTCGAAGCAGAGCTCGCTGAGAAGGGTGAGACGCTGGCTCCGCCCAGGCAAGGCCTCAAGGAGCGCGCAGCGATCGTGGGCGACGAGACGCCGCAACAGCTCAAGCGCCTGACGGAGCTGCAGCTCGGTGCCAACGGTGGGTTCCGCCAGCGCATGCGCGATGTCGGCGAATGTCCGCGCGATTGGTTTGGCGCTGAGGAGTCGACCCGAATCTGGTGCGCCCACCGCAGGCTCCTTCGTGATGAGTCTCAATCAGCTTGGGGATGATCCGCCATGGGGATAGGGATGCCGGTGAGCACTCCGCGGAACTCCTTGAACGGCGCGCCGACGGCCACCCCCTCGGAACTGATCGTCAGGTGACGCAATTCTGTGCTGTGGGCGATGCCGCGCGCCTTGAGGACGGAGATCGCGCGCTCCAGGCGGCCCGCCACCTCGACATAGCGCATCACGAGGACGTTGTCGGCGATGGAAGAGACGCCGTGGCCGGAGAGTTGTGCCGCGCCGAGCAGCTCGGCGATCTCCAGGGACATCAGGAGGGTACTTCCCAGGGCGTGCAGGTGCTTGGTCAGGGCGTAGACCAACTCGCGGACCCGGCGCTCGGATGGGACGCCGACAGACAGGCTGTTCAGGCTGTCGAGCACCACGCGCCGGGCGCCGAGGCTGGCGACCTGCCGCTGCACCTCGTCGAGGAAGCGGTCGGCCGAGAGCTCGACGGGAGGGGTATGGCTGAGCACGAGGAGCCCCTGGGCCTCGAGGGTCGAAAGATCCCACCCGAAGGTTTGGGCGGTGGTGCGGAGCTGCCCCAGGGTCTCTTCCAGGGTGAAGAAGACGGCCGGTTCTCCCTGCCGGGCGCCGTGGACCAGGAACTGCAGCCCGAGGAGAGTTTTCCCTATCCCGGTCCCCCCTTGCATGATGGTCGCGCTGGCCCGGGGGAGTCCGCCGCGCAACAACTCGTCCAGGCCGGTGACCCCCGTCGAGACTCGCTGGATTGGAGAGGCCGGCCCATCATGGCTCTCCGACGGCATGTGCACGCGCGGATAGAAGGTCAGCCCATCAGCGCCGATCTCGAAGAAATGGCGCCCGGTGACGTAGTCGGCCCCACGCATCTTGAGGACCTCCATCATGCGCACCGCGGTGAGTTCCTGCAACTCGTTGCTCAGGCGGATGATGCCATCGGCGATGGCAAACTCGGGCTGCCTGGCGATCTCCTCGCGGGGATACTCGCCCACGAGCAGGGTGGTCGCCCCCCAGCTCGCCATGTGCACGGCCAGGTCGTAGACGAAGGCGCGCCCGCGGGCCTGATCACCGAGCAGGCCATGGATGGCCTTGAAGCTGTCGATCGCGATGAGGCTGGGCTCCAGACGCTCGACCCGCTCGATCACTTCAATCAGCGCCTGGTCCGGGCCCTGGGCGCGGAGAGTCGCCCCGAGATCGGCAAAGACGATCTGCTCGTCGACCAGTGTCTGGTCGAAGAAGGAGAAGAGTTGGGTGTAGCGGATCAGCTTGAGGGCCGGCTCGGAGAGGGTGGTGAAATAGAGGCAGCGCCGGCCCTGGCGCGCATGGTGAAAGAGCAGCTGCAGAGTGAAAATGGTCTTCCCTGAGCCCGGCTCGCCGGCGACCACGATGACGGAGCGGGCCGGGATGCCACCGCCGAGAATACGGTCGAGGGCCGGGCTGCCGGTCCTCAGGCGCTCGAACACGTCGGCGGCCTCGTGCGAAATCATGACGCGCTCTCCTTCGAGAAATGAATGCCCACCTCGCGCAGTGAGCTGAATCGCTCCAGGCGGTGTATCACGATCGAGCCAGTGAGTTCCAGCAGTATGGGAACAAGCTCATCCCCGAGGGCAGCTAACGCACTCAATGCCTGCTCGTTGCCTGCCTCATGCCAGGCAGAGGGGATCTCATAGTGGTACGTGGGCCCGTTGCGCTCGATGAGCAGTTCGTTTAAGCCTGGCGCGCGGTCGGCCGCGTACCTGGCGGCTCGGCGGAGCAGGGCGGCGGTGGCGGCGGTGCCGAGGAGCTCAGCCATGTTACTCCATATTAGATCAAACTGGGTGGCCGCGGCCAGCTCTTGCGGCCGCCCGCCTTCACCCCGGGAACCTTGTTCGCCGGAGGGTGGAACCAGGTCACTCATCTGGGAGCAACCTCCTCACGCCTCGCCGCCCGCGCGGGCATCTCGTCACATTGGGGTCAATTTGGCCAGTATACACCTATCTCCGCCACGTGAAAAGGTATCGATCGATTTCGTGTATAGCGCAAAAAAGTGGGCCGCCGGTGTGAGCGTGGCCTGCTCTGCCCTGGGTGTGGGCGGCGGTTCCAACCTGGCCCACGAATCTGCGCGCGACACGCCGGCCCCTGGCCCGGCCAGGGGGTCCACCCCCCGGCGGGTGTCCCAGACGAAGCGGGGGAGCTGCAGGTTGACGTGAACCGGAAGGCCGCCCCAGGCCCCAGCCACCCGGCGCGGGGGAGGCGGGCGGTGGCCGCCGAATCGCCCGATTCGGCGGGAACGGGTCGTCCTCCCATGGCTCGGCCTGGATCGCCAGATCCAGGCCCGCCCTGCCGGGGTCGGGGATACTGGCGGTGGTCGCCGGATCGGGCGATTCGGCGGGAACGGGTCGTCCTCCCATGGCTCGGCCTGGATCGCCAGATCCAGGCCCGCAATGTCAGGATCTGGCGATCGGGGGAACAGGAGGCCACGCGGTGGGAGCGGGGATGCTGGCGGTGGCCGCCGGATCTGACGATCCGGCGGGAACAGGGGGGGAGGAGGTGGGCCGCAGGGCGCGCCGGGGTCGGGGGAGGCGGGCGGTGGCCGCCGGATCGGGCGATTCGGCGGGAACGGGTCGTTCTCCCATGGCTCGGCCTGGATCGTCAGATCCAGGCCCGCCCTGCCGGGGTCGGGGATCTGGGGGCCACGCGCTGGGGTCGGGGATGCTGGCGGTGGTCGCCGGATCGTCAGATCCGGCGGGAACGGGTGTCGCCCATGGCTCGGTCTGGATCGCCAGAGCCAGGCCCACCCTGCCAGGAGCGGGGGTCCGCGGGGAGCCGGGGGCGAGCCATGATCAGGCGGGGCCCCTGGCGCGGACAACTGGGTGAACCCGCTGACCAGGCCGGGGTGGACCTGGCGAAGCGGGAACTCGGGGAACGCGAGGGGGCCTGATGAAGGTCGTGGCGTTCAGGGCTGACCAGGCCAGGGCTGGGAACGCCCGCGCCACGCCCGAGGACGTCACGTCACTCAGCGGCCAACCACCGCCGGGCCGGGGGCGGGGGCAGGCGTGCCGCGGCCTGTCCCCCGGGGGGAGCGCGCCACAACGTGGCCCGCCGGTGGGCGCAGCGCCTGCTCGGCCCTGCGGTTGGGCGGCGCTCCCACCCTCGCCCACGACTCTGCGCTCTACACATCGATTTCAGGGCCGGGGCGGTGCATCTGCAGCCGGGGCCGCGGTCGGCTTCCCGCAGACCGGATCGAGCAATTTCGAGGGAGTCAGGTACGTCGCACCGCTTCCGCCGGCGCTCGAGCAACTCTGTGCCGGCAACCGGCATTGACGCGATCGTGCGCTTTCGGTAGAATCAATCGGCGGGGCTGGCCAGCCCCGCTTTGTTGTCTTTGAGGAGATGAATGATGCAGCAACTTACGTACGACCAGCAGGCTGAGCAATTTCTTCGAGAGTTGATGCGGGAGTACTACGAGGTCGGTGCCGGCCTGAAGCCCGAGTTGCAGTTGGCTCAGATCTACGAGCGCCACGCCGATCTTTTCACGGCCGAAGCGGTGCGTGACCGCCTCGATCGAGTCGATGGGAAGGCCAGCCGCCACCTGGCCGAGTTTGCGACCAGCAGTTTCATCAGTGATCGCACCAAGGAATTCGACGAGGCGGTGACCAACGCCGAGCTTCGCGCGATGGTCGAGTGGGACGGGGAGGCGATTCCATACCAAAACATCCGCCGGCGCCTCATCGGCGAGGCTGACTGGCGGCGCCGGCATGAGTTGGCCGAGCGCGCGGCTCAGGTCATGGCCCAGCAGAACCCAGTGCGACAACAAGGGCTCGACCGGGCGCACGAACTGGCGGTTGAACTCGGTTTCGACGACTACACGACGATGGTCAGCCGGCTCAAAGGTCTGGACCTGCCTGGCCTGGTCACGCAGATGCGCCATCTCCTGGCGGAAACCGGGGCGCTCTACAGCCAGTTGCTGGAGGATTACCTGGAGCCGCTGGCGATGCCGCGCGATCAGGTTGAGGCCTCGGATCTGGCCTACCTCTTCCGGGCGCGTGAATACGACAACCTCTTCCCAGCCGAGCGGTTGCTTCCGGCGCTTGAAACGACGATGCGCGGGCTGGGACTGCCGCTGGCCGGCGAGCGGGCGCCGACTCTGGACGTTGAGGCCCGCCCGTTGAAGAACCCACGGGCCTTTTGTGCGCCGGTCCAGGTCCCAGATGAGGTCTACCTGGTCATCAAGCCGGTCGGCGGCCAGGACGACTTTCAGGCGCTGATGCACGAGGCCGGCCATGCCGAGCATTTCTCCTGGGTGGACCGCGAGATGCCCTTTGCCTTTCGCTACCTCGGCGATGATGCCGTGAGTGAGACGTACGCGTTCCTCTTCGAGCACCTCACCCACAATCCGCGCTGGTTGACGACCGTATTGGCGGCACCGCCGGAGCGGGCCGAGGCCTATCATCGCTTCGCGCTCTTCCTCAAGCTCTGGTTCCTGCGACGCTACGCGGCCAAGCTCATCTATGAGTTGGAACACCTCCACGCGCGCGATCCCGATCCGGCGAGCGCTTACGTCAGGTTGCTGTCCGACGCCCTCAAGATCAGAATCGACCCGCGCCGCTTCCTCGACGATGTGGACTCGGCGTACTACGCCGCCGGCTACCTGCGCGCCTGGCTCTTTGAGATGCAGTTGCGGGCGGCGCTCGAGGCCCGGTTTGGGCCGGCCTGGTGGGCCGACCCGGGGGCGGGGGCGATGCTGAGGGAGCTTTGGGCCATCGGGATCCGCGACAGTGTCGACGAACTCGCTCGCCGGCTGGGTTCCGAGGGTCTCAGCCTCCGCCCGCTGTTGGATGAACTGGCCCGGCTCGGCCCGGTTGGCTCGCAGCAGGGATAGAAGAAGAGTCGCCGGCAGGCTGTCCTTCGATCCGGAAGAGGTTACTCAATTTTAAGGGACCGAACCCGCCGTGCGGGTCTATCATGGCACGCGAGTTGCTCATTACGACGCATGTCCATACGAGCCAACTCATTAAGGAGGGAAGATCCCAATGCGACGATTGGTTCCGGCAACAATTGTTTTTGTTGTCGCCTTGCTTGCGTTCGCCGCTGTGGCTTTCGCTCAGGAGACTCCGTCCGTCTCCGTTCAGGATCAGGCCGTGACAGCCAATGAGGTTATCGTCAGTTCTGTCGTGTATACCGGCCCCGGCTGGATTGCGATCCACAAGGACGACAACGGCAAGCCCGGGGCTGTGGTTGGTCACTCGGCGGTCAAGGCTGGCACCAATGAGGACGTCACCGTCTTGTTGGACGAGACGCCAGGGGAAGGTGACAAGCTGTGGGTCATGTTGCATACCGACGCGGGTACTGAGGGCACTTACGAGTTCCCGGGTCCCGATGCTCCGGTGATGGAGAACGGCCAGATCGTGATGGAGCAGTTTACCGTCACGGGTGGCGCGGCGGCCCAGGCTGCCCAAGCCACGCCCACCGTCACGGCGACAGCGGCGGCAGCGCCAGCGGTGACGGCCACTCAAACCACGACGGCGCCCGCGACGCTACCGACGACGGGCGGGGCCGGCGGTGGTGGTTTCCCACTGCTCCTCTCGCTGGGCTTGCTGGCTCTCGGCGTGCTCCTCATCGTTGGGGCTTTCGTGCTGCGCCCGCGCGCACGCTAAGCTCAACTCTGATCGGAGAACCAACTGAATAGCGATCGTTGAGAACGAGGCGGCGCTCGATCGAGCGCCGCCTCGCTTGCTTTTCTGAGGTAAGGTGCCGGACATGTAAAAAAGCATGGCACGTCTCCTGCTGATCAGATCTCCTACATCGGTCCACACTCCTCTACTGTGAAGAGAGGGGCCGCATTCGCCCTGTGTTCGCTCTGGTCAGAAATGGTCGCCGGCCCGCCAGCCGGTTCAATGACCCCGCCGCTGTGCCAGTGAAAGTTCTTGTCATAAACGCATCCTGACTGTAATCCGAATGACGCTCTGCCGGCGTATCCCTGAATAGGTTCGTTTCGGAGCGATGGTAATGAAGGGGGTACGGAGAAAGGAGGTGCCAGGGGAGCGACGGTCAATTGAGGAAGTGGGACTTTGTCCCAAGCGAGACCAGTTTTACGATAGAAGGAGAATTGCCGTGCGAAGCCTTTGGAAACCCAGCGTCATTCCCTTGACTCTGGTCCTTTTCTTTGCGTTCGGGTCACTTGTCCTGGCTCAAGGAGCCACCATCCAGGCATCGGAGAACCCAGAGCTCGGCTCGATTCTAACCGGGAGCGACGGGATGACGCTGTATGTATTCCAACCGGATAAGCCCGGGGAGAGCAGCTGCTACGACCAATGCGCCCAGAGCTGGCCGCCCTTGACGGTGGGCGAGGGGGTCACGCCGACCGCGGGAGAAGGAGTTTCTGGGAAGGTCGATGTGATTCAGCGCACCACCGGCGAGCGGCAGGTGACCTATAATGACATGCCGCTTTACTATTTTGTGGCCGACAAGCAGCCCGGCGATGTGCAAGGGCAAGGGGTCGACGCGTTCGGTGGGGAGTGGTATGCCGTTCCGCCTTCTGTCACCAGTTTCGACGAGGTGGACGAATTCTGGGAGAAGCGGGGAGAACAGCAAGCCGCGGCCGAGGCGACGGCGACGCCTGGTGCCGCGATGACCGCCACGCCCGGAGCGGCGGCCCAGGCGGCGACGGCTACGCCAGCGGCGCCCGCCACGCTGCCGACGACCGGTGGGAGCGGGGGTGGATTCTCGCCATGGCTCGTGCTGGGTGCGCTGGCGGTGGGGGTGCTGCTCATCATCGGGGCCTTCGTCGTGCGCCCGCGTGCGCGCTAGCTTCAACTCCCAGGGAGAGCCAATCACAGAGCGGTTGATGAAGGAGGGGCGGCGCTCAATGAGCGCCGCCTCTTCGCGTGGCGCCGGAGGGAGACGAAGGTCCCGGCCCTCGAATTGAGATGAGGCCGAAACGCTCTGTCACCGACTCAGAGTGGAAGCCGGGGTTGGTGCATGAGTTCACTCACCGAGATGTCATAGTGTACCCGGTTGATGGCTTCGGCCAGGAGCGGGGCCAGGCTGATGACGCGGATGGCCTCAGGGGGATTGGGAACCGGGATCGCGTCGGTGACGAAGACGGTGTAGAGGGCGGAAGCTGCGAGACGCTCCAGAGCGCCCTCGGCCAGCACCGGGTGGGTCGCCACCGCGATGACCGTCCTGGCACCATTGGCCTCCAGCAGGTCAGCAGCCGCGATCAGCGTGCCGCCAGTCGAGATCAGGTCGTCCACCAGAACGACGGTCTTTCCAACCACATCACCGATCAGGCCCTGCATCGTCACCTCGTCCGGCTGGGGCCGATCCTTGAAGAGGACCGCGAGGGGGGCGTTGTCCAGATAGCTACGGAAGCGGTCGGCCAGGCGCACCGCGCCGACGTCCGGCGCGGCGACGACGATATCGTGCGTCTCGCGCAAAAGGCGTTGCACGTGGTGGGCGAGGAGTGGCCCGGCGTGGAGATGGTCGACCGGGATATCGAAGAAGCCTTCGATGGCCGGGTTCGAGAGATCGACCGTCAACACCCGGTGGGCACCGGCCCGCTGGATGAGGTCGGCCACGAGCTTCGCGCTGATCGGCTCGCGGCCCACGGTCTTTTTCTCCTGGCGCGAGTAGCCGTAGTATGGGAGCACGGCCGTGATGCGCCCAGCCGAAGCCCGCTTGGCGGCATCAATCATCACCAGCAACTCCATCACGTGCTGGTTGACGGGGGGGCTCGTCGGCTGGATGATGAAGACATCGGCGCCGCGCACATCGTCTCTGAGGAGCACGCGGGTCTCGCCATCACGGAACCGCGTCACAAGCGCGTCGCCAAGGGGACGCTTGACGTAACGGGCGATGGCTTCGGCCAGTTGCCGGTTGGCGTTACCTGTAACGATGACCATCCGTTCGTACTGGGACACGGGCTACTCCTTTGAGTTGACGGCCAGCAGCGGGCCAGCCATCCTCCGCACTGAGAGCGTGGCGACCGGCATCGTGGCGTGGCGGCGATCAGGTGGCGAAACGTTTAGGCTCACGACGAGCCCTCCATTTTGCGGGTCAGGATGACCTTCCGGCGCGGACTCCATGTCTTCAAACGGTAGCAGATTGCGTGCCCCAGTCGGACCGAGGGCTCTCGCCAGCCTGGCCTGTGCCCCCCTACTCGATGTCTTCCCAATCGTCCGCCTGTAACGGCGGTGCCTCGCCGAAGGCGGAGTGACTGAGCCGGACGTAGCGGCTGCCCTGCGGCAGGAGCAATGAGCGTATCAGGCTGACGTGGCTGACGGTCGTGGCCGGAAAGTCAGGCACCGGGGTCGGCCCCACGAGTTCGCCCAGTTCGCGCCGTTGGCGGGGCGTGGCATCGCGCCTGAGGCGCGCGAGGGTGATGTGCGGCTGGAACTCGCGCCGCTCCGGCTTGAAGCCGAGCGGTTTGAGGGTCGCCTCAACCGAATCGGCGAGGGCGACCAACTGCTGGCGGCCTTCCTCCACCCCGACCCACAGGACCGAGGGGCGATAGACATTGGGGAAGGCGCCCAGGTCGGCCAGCCGCATCGTGAACGGTTCACGCCGCTCGGCGACCTCATCCAGCGAGGCGACGATCGCCGGGAGTCTGGGGATCGGCACCTCGCCGAGGAATTTAAGAGTGAGGTGCGCCTCCCACGGGTCCGCCCAGCGGGCGACGCGGGTGGCCGCATAGCTCTGGAGTTTTTCCTGGAGTTGCCAGAGGTACTCTTTTACCTCGTCGGGCAACTCGACCGCCACGAAGGCGCGGACCGTTTCAGCCATCAGGCGCCTCCCTCCGGGCCGGGATACCAGAAACGCTCCCCGTAGGCGCTGCCGGGTGGGGCGACCTTCGCGGCGTAGGCGCGCAGGGTGCGATCCATCGAGAGATCATCGCCGAAGAGCACCGGGATTTGCGAGCGATAGTAGCTCGCCGCGGCCACCTTGGCGGCGAGCGCGCTCTCGTCGAGGGCGATGCGTTCAGCCTGCCAGCCGGGCTTGTCGGCCAGGGCCGCCTCCAGCCGGGCCGGCGTGGCGGCGTAGGGAAACTCTTCGTAGTAAAGCACCCGGTGCCCCACAGCGGCGAGGGCGCGGGCCACGGCATGCGTCAGAAGGTGATCGACGTGATGCCCTACGCACAGCGGCGCCACGATCTCGCCGGTGCCGGGCGCGGGGAGGAAACGCGTGATCTCGTTCGCGATCATCGAGGCTCGCCTGTGCTCGACAGGGTCGAGATCGCCGAAGATGCCCTCTTCCGAGCCATACAGCGGGCGGCCACCGGAGGCGACGCGGTAGACGGCGTCGAAAACATCCAGGTCGATGACGTCGGTAATGCCCAGCCGGGCCAGAGCTGCGCGATCCTCGGCTCGCCGCAAGGCCATCGGCCGTGGCGGCGAGCCCCACTTCGCATGTTGGACGGCGGCGAATGGAGGCACGGCGGTGAGGGGTGGGATGCCGGCGCAAACGGTGATCACTCGCGGCGCCAGGCCGCGCGCTTGCTCGACCCACAGACGGCCACCGCACGAGAGGGTAACATCGTCGGCGTGGGGTGAGAGGTAGATGACGCGCATAGTGCTATGATAGCAGGGCCGAAGAGGCCGGGCAAGTGCTTGCGGAAATCTTAAAATCGGTCAAGCGCGGCGCCAGTTGACAAGTCGGAACGAGCCCTGTAAACTAAGAGACAGAATAGTATATACGTCCTTCAGGGCAGGGTGAGCTTCACAGAAGCAATTCCCGACCGGCGGTAAGTCTGGGAGAGGTTGGATTCCCCGTTGTCGTGGATGATATGTTCATGTTTCTGTAAAAGTGGCGCCTACACGCCACTTTTACAGAAAGTGTGATACGTTATCGTTGTCGTGGGGGAAGTAAACCAACCTGGAGCAGACGAGCCCGCGAGCGGCTGTAGGCGGGCGCAATGAGGCCCTTTCCGCAGCGTCAGCAGACCCGGTGAGAAGCCGGGGCCGACGGTAGAGTCCGGATGAAAGAAGGCGAGCACACGACGACCGGCACCTGCTGGCTCGTCCCGTACTGTGCGAATCCCTGCCCGAAGGTCGCCTCGCGACCTTCGGGCAAGTGCTTTCAGGCAGCAGTATAGAGGCGGGGTGGCAACGAGCCCCTGTGCTTATACCTGCCCGAAGGTCCTCCCAGGATCTTCGGGCTTTGTCTTTCAGGAGGGTTGATGTGGTCAACGAGAAGTCACAGGTCCAGTCGCAACCACTCATCCTGCCGGCGACGGCGCGGGCGCCGCGCCCGACCCGTTGGCTGACGGTGCTCGGGCTGGTGGCCTTTGTGGCCGTCTGGCAGGCCGTGGTGTGGCTGGCGGACTACCCCGCCTTTATCTTGCCCTCGCCGATGCAGGTGCTGACCAAGTTCGTACGAGTGGCCGGCAGCGGGCTTCTCTGGCGCCACCTGAGCGTGACCCTTCTTGAAGTCGTCTTGGGATTCAGCCTTGGTTTCGCGACCGCGACCGTCCTCGGGTACTGGTTTGCGAAACGACCACTGGCCGAAGAACTGGTCTCGCCCTACGTTGTGGCGATGCAGGCGATTCCTGTGGTGGCTGTGGCCCCTCTGTTGGTCATCTGGTTTGGATCAGGGTTGCTCAGTAAGGTGCTGGTCTGTGCCCTGATCGTCTTCTTCCCGGTGCTGGTGAACACGATCGTCGGGGTACGGTCGGTGGACGCGGTCTGGCTGGAGCTGATGCGGGCTCTCAATGCCACACCCTGGCAAACGTTCCTGAAGGTCGAGGTGCCCGGCTCGCTCCCGGTGATCTTGGGTGGGCTGAAGCTCGGAGTCACCCTGGCCGTGGTTGGCGCGGTGGTGGGCGAGTTTGTTGGGGCCGAGCGCGGTCTGGGCGCCCTGATCAAGATCTCGAGTAGCCTCTTCGACACCCCGCAACTCTTCGTCGCGCTGCTGACGTTGGCCGCGATGGCGTTGACGCTCTACGGAGGGGTTGTGTTCCTGGAGAGGTCGGTGGTGACCTGGCGGCGGTAACTGAGTGAATAGTCTTTTGTCCCTCTTTCGGCCCGGTTTTTCAACTTCGCTCATATTGGTGTCGCGTGTGCGAGCGCGTCGCGACACACTCTATTTCATATCAGCGTTCAACTCCAGGAGAGAAGTGAACCATGTCCCGACTGAAGATTCTCCTCGTGGTCACGGTCGCAGCCGGGCTTGTGCTCGGTGGCTGCAGTGCGGCCGCGACGCCCGCCCCGGCAGCGACCGGTGCCCCGGCCGCGGTGGCCACAGCGCCCGGCGCCGCCACGCCGACGGCGGGCGCCTTGACGCCGGTCACCGTCGCGATGGGTTTCGTGCCCAACGTCCAGTTTGCCCCGTTCTACGTGGCGATATCGAAGGGCTACTTCGCCGACGAGGGCCTGGACGTGACGCTCGACTACGGCATGGAGAACGACATCGTCCAACTCGTGGGCACCAACAAGCTCCAATTCGCGGTCGCCAGCGGTGACCAGATCCTGCTGGCGCGGGCTAAGGGACTCCCGGTGGTCTACGTGGCAACCTGGTACAAACGCTTCCCGACGGCGTTGGCCTCGCTAACCTTAGATCTCAGCAATCCCAAGAATGTAGAGGGCCACACCGTCGGTTTGCCGGGCCTCTTCGGCGCCAACTACGTGGGATGGCTGGCGCTGGCCCAGGCAGCGGGTATTGACCAGGACAAGGTCAAGCTCGAGAGCATCGGCTTCAACCAGGTGCCGGTGCTGGTTGAGAAGCGGGTGGACGCGATTGTCGTCTACGCCAACAACGAGCCGCTCCAATTGGAGGCTCAAGGGTACAAGGACGTCAGCGTGGCCGACGTCTCGAAGTACATCGACCTCGTCGCCAATGGGCTGATCACCAACGAGGCGACGATTCAGGAGCAGCCCGAGCTAGTTCAGGGAGTCGTGCGCGGTTTCCTGCGTGGCCTGCAGGAGACTATCGACCACCCGGACGAAGCGTTCGATCTGGTGGTGGCCCAGTACGTGCCGGAGGCTGGCGGAGAGAACGCCGCTCTCCAGCGGCGCGTGCTCGCCAAAACGATCGAGTACTGGCGGGCCAACCCGCTCGGCCGTTCCGACCCGGCCGCCTGGCAGACGAGCCACGACTTCATGCGCAAGGCGGGGCTCCTGGACCAGGATGTGGACGTAGCCAAGGTTTTCACGAATCGCTTCGTCGAGGCCCAGTGACGTCGCACGGACGATGGGAGGTTGACATCTAGGCTCTCCGGCCACCGTCAGCCGGCCGAAGGGGTCGCTCGAACGTCGGGCGGGCGCGGTGCGACGGACCTGGGTCGGTTGTCAGGGCAACCTGCTGCGGTTCTGAAGGCCACCATGAAGCTGCGTTGCACCTTGAGACTCGAGTAGCCCTATGGCCGAATGGGTTACGTGCTCTCTCTTGGCGACGGTGTTATAATTGTTTTGGCGGTAAAAAAGCGAACGAGGGTCGCTTCAGGAGAGAGTCAGGATGCGTATTCGCCAACACGAAGGCCTCACGTTTGACGACGTTTTGTTGATGCCACATCGTTCGCCGGTGCAGTCGCGGCGCGATACCAGCACCGCGACTGAACTTGTGCCCGGCATCAGCCTGGCCATTCCGATCATCAGTGCCAACATGGACACCGTCACGGAGTCCGAGATGGCGATCACGATGGCGCGGGCCGGTGGCCTGGGCGTGATTCACCGCTTCATGTCGGCTGAGCGCCAGGCGGCCGAGGTGCGACGCGTCAAGCGTGCCGAAAACCTGGTGGTCGAGAAGCCGTTCACGGTCGGTCCGGACCTTACCGTTGACGCGGCGCGCGTCCGAATGGTCGAGTGGGACACTGGCGGCTTGCTGGTGACAGACAGTGACAATCGCCTGCTGGGGATCTTGACGACCCGCGATGTCCTCTTTGCAGATGATGGCGTGGCCCTGGTTCGGGACCTCATGACACCCCGCGATCGCCTGATCACCGCGCCGCCCGGCACGACGTTGACCGAGGCTCGGGCGATCCTGCACCGTGCGCGGGTCGAGAAGCTGCCCTTGATCGACGAGGAGGGGCGCGTGCGCGGCCTGATCACCAGCAAGGATATCGTCAAGCGGCAGCAGTTCCCCGAGGCCACCAAGGATCGGAAAGGCCGGCTGCGGGTAGCAGCCGCCGTGGGCGTTAAAGCGGGGGAACAGGAGCGAGCGGGGTTGCTGGTCGAGGCGGGCGTCGATGTGCTGGTCCTGGACATCGCGCACGGTCACAGCGACAACGCGATCGAGATGACGCGGCGCCTGTGCCAGGAATTCGCGGCAGTGCCACTCATCGCCGGGAACGTCGCCACTGGCGACGGCGTGCGCGATCTGGTCGAAGCCGGAGCAACGGCGATCAAGGTGGGGGTGGGACCCGGATCGATCTGCGTCACTCGCGTCGTGACCGGCTTCGGGGTGCCACAACTGACGGCGATCATGGAATCGGCCGCCGCGGCGCGGGAGGCAGGCGTCCCCATCATCGCCGACGGGGGTATTCGGGCCTCGGGCGACGTTGTGAAAGCGCTGGCGGCCGGTGCGCAGAGCGTGATGATCGGGAGCCTCTTCGCCGGGACGCGCGAGAGCCCTGGACGGATCGTCCAGCGGCACGGGCGACGCTACAAGGTCACGCGGGGCATGGCGAGCCTGAGTGCCACCATGAGCCGGCAGGACAACGCCGACCTCGACTGGAACTCGATCGTGCCCGAGGGGGTTGAGGCCATGGTTCCCTACCGGGGGAGCGTCAACGAGTTGCTGATGCAGCTCGTTGGTGGAGTGCGTAGCGGCTTGAGTTACTGCGGGGCCTACACCATCGCCGAGCTTCAGGCGAATGCCGAGTTTATCAAGATGAGTCCGGCCGGCGTGAGCGAGAGTAAACCCCACGACGTCGAGTTAGTGTGAGGTGAAACGGCGCCGGGCGACCGGTGGCAGTATGGAAGAGCCCAGGGTCTGTTTCTGGGCTCTTTGTTTTCCTGGAAGACGTTGGCCGTCCGTCATGGGCCCTGTGTGTGCTCGGTCGTTACACGCGTTGTGTGCTTTGTGGTAGAATCCGGCCGGAGGGATGTGGAGCGATGCGAGATGATCGGCGCCAGTTTCATCAAGGCGCCCGGCGCGCCCAAGGCGGATTGCTGCGCGCCGTCGCGGGGGCTCTCGTGCTCCTCTGGTTGAGCAGCGCCGCAGCCGTGCTGCTTGAATCAATCTGGGTGCTGGTCGCGGGCTTCGCTGTCGCCGTGATCATGGTGGGGCTGGCGTGGTGGCGCCGGGCTCACTGCTGAGATAGCCGGCCGGCAGCCGGGTGTGGTCCGCTATGAGCGTGCGAGGGAGGGAACGAGCCACAGTGGCGTTGAAAGCCGTTGACGAAGCACTGGCCGAGATTTTGAGGCACTTTGAGCCCGTGCCGGCGGAATCGGCAGGGTTGCTCCAGGCGCGGGGCCGGGTGCTGGCAGAGGACATCATCGCAGATTTCGACGTGCCACCATTTCGGAACTCGGCGATGGATGGCTATGCCGTTCGAGCCGGCGACACCGCCGGGGCCAGCGCCCAAACGGGGGTGGTGCTGCGTGTGGTCGGCGATGTGGCGGCGGGCGGCGTGGCAGAGACGCCGGTGCCGCCGGGCGGTGCCGTCCGGATCATGACCGGTGCGCCGCTCCCGCCTGGGGCCGACGCGGTTGTGCGCTTCGAGGAGACCAGTGAAGCGTTACCGGAAGGACAACGACCGGGCGCCGGGCGGGTGGCCATTTTGGCGGCCGCGGTGGACGGCCAGAATGTCCGCGAGCCAGGGGAGGATCTGCGCGCCGGGTCGGTCGTGATCCCGCGAGGGCAACTCCTTCGGCCCGCTGAGATCGGAGTGCTCGCCGCACTCGGGCGCGCCACGGTGCCGGTGGTCCGGCGCCCGCGCGTCGCGATCCTGGCAACCGGTGACGAGTTGGTGGCGATTGACGAGCCACTCGCGCCCGGCAAGATCCGCAACTCCAACGAGTACACGGCCGCCGCGCTCGTCGAGCAGGCTGGGGGTACTCCGATCCCGCTGGGCATCGCTCGCGACAACGTTGCTGACTTGACGGCGAAGGTGCGGGAGGGTCTGGCGCACGATGTCGATCTGTTCTTGACCTCTGCGGGCGTCTCCGTGGGTGATTACGACATAGTGAAGCATGTCTTAGCCGCCGAGGGTGAGATGCATTTCTGGCAGGTGGCCATCAAGCCCGGCAAGCCACTGGCGTTTGGCCGGTTGCGCGGCCCTCACGGGCCGGTTCCACTGATCGGCCTCCCGGGCAATCCCGTTGCGGCTATCGTTGCCTTCGAGGTCTTCGCGCGGCCGGCCATCCTAAAAATGGGCGGCCGCGCGCCGCGACCGCACCCGCAGGTGCAGGCCCGTCTCCAGGAAGATGTCACCAATAGCGGACGGCGGCACTATATGCGTGCCTTCGTCAATCGCGACCCGACAAGTGGCGAGTACCACGTCACGACGCGGGGCAGTGGCGTCCGCGTCCAGGGATCGGGGATTCTGAGTTCGTTGGTTTGGGCCAACGCGTTTCTGGTTGTGCCCGAGGGCGTCACCAGGCTCGCCGCCGGCGAGCTGGTGACGGTCGAGATGATCGATTGGCCCGAAGAGGTCTTCTGAGGCCATTCCGTTTGGCTCAGATTGAAGTCGTGTGAGGTGGTTCAATTCGTCTGCGCAGCGGCGCGGGATGGAGCTTCGGTCTTCACGCTTCACGCCGCCCCAACTGGAGCAATTCAGGCACGCATCAGCAACGAACGAACAGACGAAGGGCTGGCCGCGAATCGCCGGCAGCTATTTTCGTAGGAGGTTTTCTTCCTGTGGCCCAACGTGTCGTCCGTCGTAAAGCGGACCAAGCCAAGGCGCAGCCCTCGTTGCTGCGCCGCCCAGTCGTGCTCGGAGCGATCGCGCTGGCGGCCGTCGTGGCGATTGTCGCCATCATTCTCGCCAGCCGCCCGGCCGCAGCACCCGCGCCCGCCGCGTCCTATGAGGGCCTCCCTGTCGATGGACGGGCTTTGGGAGTGGCCGATGCGCCGGTGAAGATCGTCGAGTACAGTGATTTCCAATGCCCATTCTGCAAGCAGGCGGACGAAACAACAGTCGACCCACTGAAGCAGCAGTACATCCCGAACGGCCAGGTCCGATTCGAGTATCAGCCAGTCGCCTTCCTCGGGCAGGAGAGCCTGCTGGCGGCAGAAGCGGCGCTTTGCGCCGAGGATCAGGGCGAGTTTTGGATCTACCACGATAAGCTCTTCGCGTCCCAGGCGGGCGAGAACCGCGGAACGTTCAGCGTTGCCAATCTCAAGCGCTTCGCCGGGGAGGTCGGGCTCAACCAAAGCGAGTTCAACACGTGTCTCGATAGCAAGAAACACGAGAGCGACGTGCTGCAGGTCACCCGCGAGGCCCAATCGCGTGGCGTGACTGGGACGCCGACCTTTTTCGTCAACGACGTACGGCTGGAAGGGGCCGTACCGTTTCGTGACTTGCAGACGAGCATCGAGAGGGATCTTGCGAAATGAGCGCACACGGGCGGGGCGCCACGCGTGGGCGCCTCCTACAGCGCGCCGTACCAGGCAGAGCCCGCCTGTCCGCTCGGACGGTGGAGGGCGGGCTCGCGGTTGCCGGCGGCCTCATCGCCGGCTATCTTTCCTGGGTCTATGTGAACGGTGGCAAGGCGATATGCGCCGGGATTGGGCAATGTGAGGTCGTCCAGGCCAGCTCGTACTCGCGGTTCATGGGCGTTCCGGTCGCGGTGCTCGGCCTGGTGACCTACCTGGCGGTGCTTGGCCTCGTGTGGCTACGCGGCCGGCTCAGCGGGCAGCAGGCCGAGCTGGCGCTCCTCGCGCAATTCGTGCTTCTCTTTGTTGGAGTCGCCTTGTCAGCCTGGCTCACCTACGTCGAACTCTTCGTCATCTACGCCATCTGTCCCTGGTGTGTGACGTCGGCTGTGATTATCACGCTGCTCTTCCTTGTCACCGTGCGTGATCTCGTGCGAGCCAGCGCCCAGGCATAGGAGCCGATTCATGCGACCCCAACTGACGATGCGCGGCTGTCTCCAACTCGCGGTGGGTGTGGCTGTGCTGGGGGCCCTCTGCTTCGTGGCCGGTTTCGTTCTGCAAGTGGGACTCGGTGCGGTGAGTGCCATCATGGCGCCGCCGCCAGCGCTGCCGACCCCGGCGCCGACCAATACGCCGACGCCGGTGCCCAGCCCGACGCCTGCGCCGACGGCGACATCTGAGCCAACGGCGACGTTCGTGCCGACGGAGACGCCCGCGCCAACGGCGACGCCTGCGCCGACGGCGACATCAGAGCCTACCCCGGCAACGATCATCTACACTGTTCAGCGGGGCGACACGCTCTTCGCCATCGCCCAACAATTTGGAGTCACCGTTCAGGCCATTGTCCAGGCCAACCCAGGCTTGAATCCCGATCTCCTCCAGGTGGGACAAGAGATCGTCATTCCCGCTCGATAGCGGAGCGGCGGGGCAGGGTTTTGGGCCGGCCCGGCCGGCAATACTTCGCTTCGCCCAGCGACAAGGTGCGACACACGTTCCGACGTGCATCGCACCTCGGGACGTCCGTCGCACCTCGGCGTTCTCTCCTACACGCCGTGTGTAGCGACGAAGCGGCGCACCATCGCGACACGGTCGGCGATGGGTGGATGACTCATAAGGAGCAAAATGTGCCAGCGCGGCGGGGCGGGGTCGCTGAGGTTCTGGTTGGCCAGCGCCTGGAAGAAGTCTTGTAAGGCTGCCGGATTGCTCGTGACACGGAGGGCGTAGCGATCGGCCGCGGCCTCGCGCCAGCGGCTCCCGGCGTTGAGGAGCGGCAGCGCGCCGACGGCGAGGACGCTGAGCAACAGGAAGATGAGCGGCGCGCTGGGTGGCTCATGCAGGGTGGGCAAGCCCCAGCGCCGGCCGACCCGCGCCAGCAGCGCTTCGCCACTGCGTGCGATGGCGAAGAGTCCCGCGGCCTGCCCCAGCGCCACAATCAGTGTCTGCCGCCAGACGTCGTGGTGGACCACGTGGGCCAGCTCGTGGGCCAGCACCGCCTCCACCTCGTCGGGGGCGTAGCGGTCCATCAGCGTGTCGCCGAGCACAACGCGGCGCGTGCCCCACAGGCCGGTCACCCAGGCGTTGGCTGCCGTGGTCCGCCGTCCCAGGTCCACTCGCTGCACCTTGCCGAGCGGCACCCCCGTCACCTCGCCGAGTCGCTTCACCCGGGCGAGGATCTCCGGGTCGATCACCGGTTCGTAGCGATTGAAGAGTGGCGCAATGACGACCGGCCAGAGCAGGCTCAGGAAGATCCCGGCGACGAGGCCGAGGCCGCTGGCAGGCAGCCACCAGCGACGCGGGGCGCGCTTCATCAGCCAGGAGAGGACCAACAGCGCGGGTGTGCTCAGACCCACCTCGATGGCCGCGCTGAGCCCCTGGTCGCGCAGCCAGGCCGGGGGCGTCTGTACGTTCAGGCCGAAGCGGCGGTTCACACGGTAGCCGGCGACGTAGCGGAAGGGCCAGTGCCCAACGTCGATGAGTGTCACGAGCGCCGCGAAGAAGAGCGCGGCTGCGCGCCAGCGCGGCCGGACGCGGGCGGCTATCGTGCTATGGAGCCGCGCCGAGCCGCCTGTCTCCAGCAGGAGGAGCAACAGCCCCCACCCCCACACCAATCCCAGGAAAAAGTTGCGGTCGCCGATGGCGCGCCGCGCCTTCGCCTGCGCGAGCCGGTCGCCGGAGGCCAGCGCCTGCTCGCCCCCGCGCCCGGCCAGGGCCAAAATCGCCGCTGCTATCGCGGTCGCGCCCCCAAGCCACCTATGCCATCGCTTCATCCTGCGCTCTCCCCGTCGGAAGGTGGCACGTTGCGTCGTGCCAGGAAAGTTTCATCGCTTCCTTCCCGGCGATCCTGGTCCCCGGGAAAAAGGGTCTCTCAACTGCCGATGGGTGTCTCGGGAGTATATTGTTGGACTTCGATTCCAAAAAACCAACCGCGCCTGATTCGGGTTGACGGGGGTTGCGCGCCGGCGTTCGCTGTGACGTCCAGTTCCATCGCCGCACCGCCCACGTTTGTCAGCGTCCAGCTTGCCGGGAATAGTCGAGCATTCTCTCCAGTTCGGCCAGCCCGTTGGGCGCGGAGAGGGCTCCGCGCCGCTGTCGATGTCGCGAATGCAGATCGTGACTTCTTTGAAGCGGGCCAGACTCCCGAAGTCTTTGGGCGGCTTTCCGCGATCCTCCCCGGCCTCTGAGAAGAGCCGTGTGAGACTTCGGAGTCTGGCAGAGTAGATCGCGGCGATCACGATGCGAGTCACTGCCCAACGGCCTGTTGGATCAGCCGCCGGGCGATCGGCGCAGCCACGTCGCCGCCGGCCCCAGCGTTCTCCACGATCACAGCCAGGGCGAGGCGGGGCGCATCGGCGGGGGCGAAGGCGACGAACCAGGAGTGGGGCGCGACGTTGCCGCCGAGCTGGGCGCTGCCGGTCTTTCCGCCGATCGCAATGTTAGGGGGCGCCCCGGCGCGGGCATAACCGTCGCGGGCGGCGACGATCATCGCCTCGCGCACCTGGTCGGCCACGCCCCGCGAGACCGCGCGGCGCCAGGCGTTGGGTTTGACCCGGGCCAAGACCTCGCCGTCGCGGCGGCGAATCTCGGTGACCAACCGCGGCTCTGGCACCACACCGGCGTTGGCGGCGGCTGCTGTGACCAAGGCCATCTGCAACGGTGTGACCTGGATCTGGCCCTGTCCGTAGGCCGAGTTGGCCAGGCCCACGTTGTCCAACAGGAACTCATCGCTTCCGATACTGCTGGCGGCGGCGTCGAGCGCGACCGGCGGCACCTGCCCGAAGCCGTAGGCGCGCGCGATCTCGCGGAGCCCGTCGGCGCCTAACCGGAGACCAAGCTTCGCAAAGATCACGTTGCTGGAGTAGGCCAGCGCGTGGTTGAGGTCGAGTTGCGTCTGCGGTGGGGGCTGGTTATCACGGACCGGGAAGCCCTCGACGATGAAGACCCCCGGGTCTTCGAAGATCTCGCCCGGCTGCACTTTGCCTTGTGCCAGCACGCCGGAGAGGGTCACAATCTTGAAGACCGATCCGGGCGTGTAGAGTCCCTGGGTCGCCCGGTTGAGCAGCGGGCGTGCGGGGCTGGCCTGGAGCGCCTCAGCATCTTCGATGTAGGTGTTGGGGTTATAGGTGGGATGGCTGGCCAGGGCCAGCACGTCGCCGGTGCGCGGGTCCAGCACCACGATCGCGCCGGCGCGATCGCCGAGGAGCGCATCGGCGGCCTGCTGCAAGGCGGGATCGATGGTGGTCACCAGGTCGGCTCCCACGATGGGGCGGTGGAGCAACGCATCGAGTTGGGTCGAGATGAGCGGCCCGGCCCGCCCGCTGAGCCACTCGTTGTACGACTGTTCCAATCCGGTTGCCTGGATCGTCGGCGCCCAGACGCCGGTCACAGGTGCGAGGAGCGGAGAGTGGTAGAGTCGCTCCGTCACGCCTTCAGCATTGGCAACCGACTCGACCAGGACCGTGCCATCGCGGGCCACAATGCGGCCACGGTCGGTCCGCCGCGCGCGCTCGACAGCGCGACCGATATCTCGCTCACTCAGCTCCCCGGCGCGGACTACGCTCCAATACCCCGCCCCAAGGGCAACGAACAAGAAGCCGGCGGTCAGCAAGAGTGCCAGGCGGCGGACGGTCGTGGAAAAAAGTTCAGGGTTCACAGTTCGTGTCCCGCGACAACCGCAGCAACACACCTAACAGCGCATACATTGTCACAAGGCTGCTGCCGCCATAGCTGAGGAAGGGGATTGTGATGCCGGTCAGGGGGATGAGCCGGAGGCTGCCGGCCATGATGATCAGGGCCTGGAGGGCCAGCAGGGTCGTCAATCCGCTTGCCAGGAGCTGGCGGTAGCCGTCAGGCTCGCGCAGAGAGATGTCGAAGCCGCGCAACAGGAGCAGCAGGAAGATGCCAATGACCGCCAGGACGCCCGCCAGACCCCATTCCTCGGCGACTGCGGCCAGGATGAAGTCACTGTGGACGACCGGCACGAAATCCGGGAAGCCCTGCCCGAGCCCCTGCCCGAGGATGCCGCCGTTGGCGACGGCGAGCAGCCCCTGGATGATCTGGTAGGGGTCGCCGATGGTGGCGCCCCACGGGTCCAGCCAGATCGCCACGCGCTCGCGCACGTGAGCAAAGAGGGTATACGCGGCGGCGGCGCCAACCGCGAAGAGCCCGACTCCGAGCATGGCATAATCGCCGCGTTGCGTGGCCAGATAGGCCAGCGCCAGGAAGGTCCCGAAGAAGAGCAGCGCCGCGCCCAAGTCCCGCTGCCAGACGAGGAGGAGCATCGAGAAGCCCCACATCCCCAGCATCGGAAAGTAGACCCAGAGCCAGCGCACGTCACGGAAGGGGCGCAAGAGGCGGAAAGTGACGAACTTCTCGCGGTGGAAATCCAGGTAGCCCGCCAGGAAGATCACCAGCAGCAGCTTGAGAAGCTCGGAGGGCTGGAACCCGAAGCGGCCAACTGTCAGGAAGAGGGCCCGACTGCTGCCGAAGGGGGTCAGGCTGATGAGGACCGCCAGCAGCAGAAGCAGGATTCCGGGGACGAGCAGGCTGTAGCGGGCGCGCTCGAGGAGCCGCAGTGTGTCGGGCCAGATGGCCAGGGCAAGGGCGACGGCCAGCCCGATGAGCATGGCCGTGGTCTGGCGGGCGGTGAAGTTACTCGCCAGACGCTCGATCATGACCAGGCCCAGGCCATTGAGCGTCAGCGCCAATGGCAGAAGGGTCTGATCGGCATCCGGGGCGAAGAGGCTCAGGAGCCCGTGCGCGACCAGGGCGGCGCCAATCAGAGCCAGGGCCGGCCAGAGGGGTCCGGCCGTGACCGGATGGTTGTGGAGCAATTGGAGGACAATGAACCCGAGCGCGGTCAGCGCCAAGGGAAAGATCAATAACGCGAGCTCGCGGCCACGCAGCCGCGGGCGCAATGGTTGGGCGTACATCGAAACCGGCGTCATTCGATTGGGCCGCCTGTTATCGTTCGTCCGGTGGCGGCCCAGGCGGGCGGCTGGCCGATTCTGCGGCCTGCCTCACGTTTCGTCCCAATACTTTTTCAATAGAAGCCACAGCCGGGCGCGAGTGTTCTCCGGGATCACCGTGCGGTTCGTCATGATCGCATCCCGCAGCGAATCCCAGGCCGGACTCGACTGGCCCGCCAACATGGGGACGACGTTGCGGATGGCTTGCTGCGCGACCTCAACGTTTTTCATCAGGGTCTTCACCACCATCTCGACGCTGACCGGTTCCTCGGATTCATGCCAGACATCGTAGTCGGTGACGTGAGCCATGCAGGCGTAGGCAATCTCAGCCTCACGAGCGAGCTGGGCCTCGGGCACGGCAGTCATGCCAATAATGTCCATACCCCACTGGCGGAAAAGGTGCGACTCGGTCTTGGTCGAGAAGCGCGGTCCTTCGATCACCACAAAGTTCCCCCCGTGATGGACGCGGGCCCCGGTCTGGGCCGTTGCCTGGAAGAGGGCCTCACCCAAGATCGGGTCGAAGGGGTCGGCAAAACCGATGTGGGCGACCAGCCCCTCGCCGAAGAAGGTCGTGGGCCGGCCGCGCGTGCGGTCGAAGAGCCCATCAGGGATCACGATGTCGCCGGGTCGGTAGTCCTCCCGCAGGCTGCCGCAGGCGCTCACCGAGATGATCCAGCGGACTCCGAGGAGTTTGAGGGCGTAGATATTCGCTCGACTGGGGACCTCGCCCGGCAACAGGCGGTGGCCGCGCCCGTGGCGGGGCAGAAACGCGACATTCTGCCCGGACAGCTCGCCGATGACGATGCTGTCGCTGGGCGTACCGAAGGGAGTCTCCGGCATGACCTCATCCTTGACAGTGAGGCCTTCCATCTCGTAGAGGCCGCTGCCACCGATCACAGCGATCTGGGCGTTGTT
The DNA here is from genome assembly GCA_027493995.1 of Ardenticatenaceae bacterium. Taxonomy (GTDB): domain Bacteria; phylum Chloroflexota; class Anaerolineae; order Ardenticatenales; family Ardenticatenaceae; genus DOUV01. The sequence goes on from JAOSJS010000001.1 coordinate 6,650,189, forward strand.
CATTCCTCCTCCTGAGGGACCGGGTATCAGGGTTGCCGGCTGCCGTCCAGGCGAGCCAACTAAGGCACACAGCCCGCGTTCTCGCTCAACGGCGCTGCTCGAGCCTCTGCCAGGGCCCGTGCGTCTTTCTCTGATCTGCCAGCAAGCGCTTCGGCTCTCATCGTGGGCCGGTGGCGGATGGCAGGCAGGGAGCAGAACACGCCGGTGCACGGCAACCGACGACGAGTGCCGAGCCGTTCTATGCCGGAGAGAGCGCTGCAGCAGCGGGATTGTAGCCAACGAGTGCTCGGGGGTCAATTGCCCGCAAGGGATTGCCGGGGTTGGGTCAAAGTCGCGCCCCTGTCACCTGGAGCGGGACGAAATGGAGCGAGGGGTCTCGCGCGCCGCAGAAAGAGATGCTTCGCTCCGCTGGCGCTTTGCACAGCGTGACAGCCGTGGGAGATTGACCCAGCCCTGCCGCAAGATCCTGTCTTGACGACCCAGCCCATTGGCTATCGTAGGGCACGTGAGCCTTCTTCTATACACCGCGCCCGCATCGACAGGGCTTGTGGACCCGGAACACGAGCAGCGTCGCTTGGACCTGGACCACCCGCGAGCCGGCGGCCGCGCCCTCCCCGGCCAGTCCCTCGCCGGCGCTCTCTTCTCGAGCCCCGGGGCCCTCGCCCCGAGCGCCATCCCCGCGACCGCCTGCGACCTGCGCGACCATGTCGGGCCGGCCGCACCGCCCGGTCTGGATGGCGAGGTCCAGGCGTTGGCCGCCGGATCTGGCGATCCGGCTGGAGCAGGGGGTGCACCGCCCGGTCTAGATGGTCGGATCCAGGCGCTGGCCGCCGGATCTGGCGATCCGGCTGGAGCAGGGGGTGCACCGCCCGGTCTAGATGGCCGGATCCAGGCGCTGGCCGCCGGATCTGGCGATCCGGCTGGAGCAGGGGGCGCACCGCGCGGTCTGGACAGAGCGCCACGTGCTTGTCCGGGAGGTAGAGGCGGCGTCCGGGTAGATCGACGCATCGAACCCGAATGGGTCGTGGACGGCGCTGGGTAAGCTCGGCACGTAGCAGGCGGCGTCCAGGTAGATCGACGCATCGAACGGCGCTTCGTCGAGGTCGGCGATCTGCATGATGTCCCACTCGATGAATCGCAGGTTTGAGCGCGGTCTCTTCGCAAGCCGCTGCTGGGCGTCGGAGATGTCGATGCCGATAACCTCGCTGGCGCTTCGATCGGCCATCCACTCGGAAAACGCACCCCCTCCCGAGGCCAGCTCGATGATCCGCCTGGCCTCCCTCCCTTTGATCAGTTCGAAGTAACGCTCGTGCGTGCGCTCGAAGGCCGTCTCGAAATTGGTAGGATTGTCGCCCTCCTTGAAGAGGGCGAGGTGAAAGAACTCGCCCCACTGGGCGTAGTAGCGGTCGGCGGTCTCCCCGAAGATAGTGCGAATATTCTCTTGGAAAGAGTTCTGTAAGGAATCCAGCGTAGTGGTTGACAGTCTTGTCAGAAAACTTGACGTGGCGCGCTCCACTCGCTATCTTGCAGATATCGTCCGTCCCCCGCTGTTTTATGCGGTTGCGCCGGGATTGGGTGCCGCCTCTTGATGGCAGCGTTCATCCTGGTGAACCGTCCGCTCGAACGGTCGCCCACTTGTGGTCGGTGTGATCTATCCTCCGTTGCGCTTGTGGCGGTGCGCTGGGTCGAGGCGGCCTGGGGCAGGGAGGCTTCGGGTGAAATGGATCATTCCAGCGGCGCTCCTGGTGCTCTTATTTGTGGGAACACGCCATCTCCGAAACGTGCTCCGTGGCGCCGCGGCGCGCCGCCGCTGGCAGCAAGACGCTCGCGATTTTACTCTCATTCTCAATCTTGGGGCCGTCGGGCTGACCCTGTTGCTGTTTGGTGGGATCTGGCTCCGTGAGCACTTCCATCGTCTGGACTCGGTCCGGCCGACGATCGCAGCCCGCCGGGCTGATACGCCTACGGCGAGCCCTGCGGGGGACGGAGCCGGCGGCCGTGGCACCGTGCTCCGCCGCGATCCGACCTCGACCCATCCCCCGCCGCCAGTCGCTGCGATCGTCATCCCCACCGCCACGGTGATACCGACTCGGGTGGCGACCGCCGATCCGCCTGAGCCCAGGCCAGCCGCTCCTACGGTGTTTCCCACGAGCGCGCCAGAGACGCCGCGGCTGGCCGTCCTGGCACCGCTGGCGGAGACCACGCAGGCTCTCTCTGGACCCGAGGCCTCCGCCACCCCCACGCGCCCACCGACGTCAACCACACCTGTGCGGGTAACACCCTCGCCGATGCCACCCCTCCCGGCCGCCACCCCCACAGCCGTTCCGGCGACAGCGGCGCCACGGGTGATGGCGCCGCAACTACTCATCCCAAGCGACGGCCTGCGCGTCACGGGCGCCGAGCAGCGCTTCGCGTGGCAGCCCACCAGCGAGCTGCCCGCTGCCGCCCGCTACGTGCTGGAGGTCTGGCCGTACGAGGGCCAGCCGCGCGGCCTGGCGAGCCTGCGGGAGAGCAGTTGGACCGGGATGCTGGAGGGCGAGCCCGGCATCTACCGCTGGCACGTGCGAATCGTCGCGCCGGGCGAGCAGGGGGACGTCGAGCAGGCAGCCAGCGAGACCTACACCTTCACCTGGCAGCCGTAGCGCACACTCTTCTCCCAATCACATCGCCCGCCCCGCCGTGAATGAACGGCGGGGCGGGCGTTTGTGGTGGTTCGGGTTGCCGCGAGCGTCAACTCGTGGGCTTGAGGATGACCGTTGCCAGCGGCGGCGCGGTGATGAGGATCGAAGCCGGCTGCCCCTGCCAGGGGATATCGTCGGCCGGCAGGCCACCAGTATTGCCGATGTTGCCCCCGCCGTAGGCCTCGGCGTCGCTGTTGATGAGCTCCTTGTAGAAACCGAGCCTGGGGACGCCGACGCGGTAGCCCTCGCGGGAAACCGGGGTGAAGTTCGAGACGAAGATAAGAGGCTCGGTCTTGTCTTCGGCCCAGCGGATAAAGGCGAGGATGCTCCGGTCCACATCGCGAAAGTCAATCCACTCGAAGCCTTCCCAATTGAAATCCACCTCGTGCAGGGCGGGCTCCCGCCGGTAGAGCTGATTGAGGTCGTGTACGAATTGCTGGACGCCGCGATGAAAAGGGTAGGCGAGCAGGTGCCAGTCGAGGCTCTCGGCTGCATTCCACTCGCGGAACTGCGCGAACTCGCTCCCCATGAAGAGCAATTTCTTGCCAGGGTGACCGTACATGTAACCGAAGAACGCGCGCAGGTTGGCAAACTTCTGCCACAAGTCACCCGGCATCTTGTAGATCAGGGAGCGCTTCCCGTGGACGACCTCGTCGTGGGAGAGGGGCAGGATGAAGTTCTCGCTGAAGGCGTACATAAGGGAGAACGTGAGCAAGTTGTGGTGGTAGCGGCGGTGGATCGGCTCCTTGGACATGTACACGAGCATGTCATTCATCCACCCCATGTTCCACTTCATATCAAAGCCAAGCCCGCCCAGGTAAGTGGGGCGCGAGACCATCGGCCAGGCGGTGGACTCCTCGGCCATCGTGACGGTGCCGGGGTGTTCGGTGTGGGTCAGTTCGTTGAAACGGCGCAGGAACGCCAGGGCCTCCAGGTTCTCGCGCCCGCCGTAGATGTTGGGAAGCCATTCGCCCTCGTTGCGGGAGTAGTCCAGGTAGAGCATCGAGGCCACAGCGTCCACGCGCAGGCCGTCGATGTGATATGTATCCAGCCAATAGAGCGCGTTCCCCAGCAAGAAGTTCCGCACCTCGTTGCGCCCGTAGTTGAAGATCAGCGTGCCCCAATCCTGATGCTCGCCCAGCCGCGGGTCGGCGTGCTCGTAGAGATGCGTGCCGTCAAAATAGTTCAGGCCGGAGATGTCCTTGGGGAAGTGCCCCGGGACCCAGTCCAGGAAGACACCGATCCCGTTCCGGTGGCAGTGGTCCACGAAGTACATAAAGTCGGCCGGCGTCCCGAAACGGCTGGTGGGGGCATAGTAGGCCAGGACCTGGTAACCCCACGAGGCATCCAAGGGGTGCTCGGCGACCGGCAGTAGCTCGATATGGGTGTACCCCATCGGCTTGACGTAGTCCACGAGTTGGTGGGCCAGTTCACGGTAGGTCAGGAAGCGGCCACCCTCCTCAGGAACGCGCCGCCACGAGCCGAGGTGGACCTCGTAGATCGCGATGGGCGCGTCCAGCGCGTTGGCGGCGGCCCGCCCCGCCAACCACTCCGCGTCGCCCCATTCGTACTTATCGAGATCGAAGACGATGGAAGCGGTGCCGGGCCGGAGTTCGGTGTAGACGCCGTAGGGATCGGTTTTCTCAGCCATCCAGCCCGCGAAACGGGATTTGATCTCGTACTTGTAGCGAGCACCCTCGTCCAGGTCAGGGATAAAGATTTCCCAGATCCCGTTGTCGCGCTGGCGCATCGGATTGACACGGCCGTCCCAGCGATTCCAATTGCCGATGACGCTGACCCGCTCAGCGTTCGGCGCCCACACGGCGAAGGCGACGCCGCGTACGCCCTCCATTTCGATCAGATGGGCGCCGAGTTTCTCATAGATGCGGAGATGGTTGCCCTCGCCAATCAGGTAAATATCGTAGTCGCTTAAGATGAGCGGGAAGGCATAGGGATCGTGAATCTCGTAGGCCTCGCCCTCCCAGGGTGTAATCCGCAGCCGGTAGCGAGGGACTGTGTCGCGATTGGGGAGGATGGCCTCGAAGTAGCCATCATCGGTCAACCGTTCGGTCGGGTACTCGCGGGTTGTCTCCTGACCGTCCATCAGGATGGTTACCGCGCGGGCGTAGGGCTGGAAGACGCGGATAGCCAGCACCTGGTTTCCGTTCACGTCGATGACATGCGGTCCGAGGACGGTGAAGGGGTCGGGCTGGTAGGCGCCTCGAATCGCGTCTATCGTGCTCCAGTCGACGGTTGGCATATCTGTTACTCCTAAGGTGAGTGCCAGGTCGGAATGGTGAGTCCTGTCAAGACAAGGTCAGCCCGAATGGCGTGAGGACTCAAGCCGTCTGCTTTCGAAGTCGAACGAATCGGCGAGGATGAACGACTCGGGGTTGCAAGATGCACAGGGACCCTGGTAGCATTCTACTGAGAGCCTTCGTCGCTGGCAAGAGGCTGCGAGGTCCAAATGGCCCGCGGGTTGACTGCGAAACAGGGTACGGGTTTTCTTGCGCCAGGTCGAATGCGCCGCGGTTGAAGATGCCCGGCGAGGGTAGCGGGGGCCACAATCCGGTGAACGCGCCCCCCACGCGGGATGATTGGCCCCCGTTTAGGCAATTTCGCGCCGGTATGCTATTATTCATTGCCGCGCCGAGCCACTGGCGTGGCGTTTCTACAGATGGAGGCATTGGAAATCACGATGGCAAACGGTCAACGCGATGATGAGCGACCCCTGGAATTTGCACTCCCGGTTTTGGATGCAGACGAGCTTGATGACGAGCCAGAACACTCTGAATATGCCGTCGTGCCGGTTCGCGATACTGTGGTCTTTCCGCACATGGTCTCTCCCCTCTTTATTGGGCGTGAGCGGAGTGTGAAGGCTGTCGAGGCCGCGATGCTGGCTGACGAGCCGATTCTTGTGGTTACTCAGCGTAATGAAGACGTTCAGGAACCAGAACCCGAGGACCTTTACGAAGTTGGGACCATGGTCGCCATTGGCCGGATGCTCCGGATGCCGGACGGCACCACCAGCATCTTGGGCCAGGGGCATCAGCGCGTCAAGATTCTCGGTTGTACCCAAAGCGAGCCCTACCTGCGGGCGCGAGTCATGCCCGTCGCCGAGAAGGTCGAGCAAACGCTCACCAACGAGGCCTTGATGCGCGCGGTGCTGGCGCTCTTCGAGAAGTGTGTCCAGCTCAGTCGCGCGCTGCCGGAAGATGCGTTCGTGGCCGCGATGAATGTGGATGAACCCGGTTGGTTGGCCGATCTGGTGACCTCGATCATGGAGTTCGACGTCGAGCAGCGCCAGGAAATTCTCGAAACCTTCGATCCAACCGTGCGGCTCCAGCGGCTCAGCATTATGCTGGCCAACGAGCTCGAGCTGTTGGAGCTGGAGGACAAGATCCATTCCCAGGTGCAGGAGGAAGTCGATAAAAGCCAGCGCGAGTACTTCCTGCGCGAGCAGATGCGGATCATCCAAAACGAGCTGGGGGAGGGCGATCCGTTCGAGCGCGAGATACAGGAGCTGCGCGAGCAGATCGAGGGGAAGGAGGTCATGCCGGTCGAGGTCAAGAGCAAAGCCTTCAAGGAGCTTGCCCGGCTCCAGGCGATGCCTCAGGCCGCCCCGGAGGTCGGAATCATCCGCACCTACCTGGACTGGTTGGTTGAGCTGCCGTGGGGCGAGACGACCGAGGACAGCATTGAGTTGCGCAACGCGAAGAGAGTCCTCGATGCCAACCACTATGGTCTGCCCAAGGCGAAGGAACGCATCCTGGAGTTCATGGCGGTCCGCAAGCTCGCCAAGGATAAGATGCGCAATCCGATCCTCTGCTTTGTCGGCCCGCCGGGCACCGGGAAGACCAGCCTCGGGCGTTCGATCGCAGAGGCTCTCGGCCGCAAGTTCGTGCGTGTCAGTTTGGGTGGCGTTCATGATGAGGCCGAGATCCGCGGGCACCGCCGCACCTACATTGGGGCTATGCCCGGGCGGATCATTCAGACCATGCGCACGGCCGGCACAGTGAACCCGGTCTTCATGCTCGATGAGGTGGACAAGATCGGCGCCGATTTCCGCGGTGATCCGGCCGCGGCGCTCTTGGAGGTGCTCGACCCTGAGCAGAACTACGAGTTCTCGGATCACTATCTCGAGGTGGCCTATGACCTGAGCCGGGTCATGTTCATCACCACGGCGAATGTGCTCTACACCGTCCCACCGGCCCTGCTGGACCGCATGGAGGTGATCGAATTCCCGGGGTACATCGAGGAGGAGAAGGTCGCGATCGCGAAGGAGTTCCTGATCCCGAAGCAGCTCGAGGTGCACGGCCTCTCGCCGACCACGGTCAAATTCAGCGAGGCGGCGATTCGCCACATCATCCGTGAGTACACCTCTGAGGCGGGCGTGCGCAACCTCGAGCGCGAGATTGCGAATGTGATCCGCAAGGTTGCCCGGAAGGTGGCCGAGGGCCGGAAGCCACCCAAGCAGATTACGGTGTCGGGCTTGCAGAAGTATCTCGGCCCGGCTCAGTTCAGCTTCGGCCTGGCCGAGGAGAAGGACGAGGTCGGCGTTGCCACGGGTGTCGCTGTGACGGAGGCGGGCGGTGACATCATGTCGATCGAGGTGAGCATCATGGAGGGCAAGGGCACCTTGCTGCTCACGGGACAACTCGGTGAGGTCATGCAGGAGTCGGCCCAGGCGGCCCTCAGCTATGCTCGCGCGCACGCCAAGCAGCTTGGCATCGAGATGGAGGACTTCGATAAGCTCGACATCCACATCCACGTCCCTGAGGGCGCGATTCCGAAGGATGGGCCCTCCGCGGGCATCACCATCGCCACCGCGCTGATCTCGGCGCTGACCCGCCAGGCTGTCGCTTGCGACGTCGCAATGACCGGCGAGATTACTTTGCGCGGCCGGGTTCTGCCCATCGGTGGTCTCAAGGAGAAGGCCATGGCCGCCCACCGAGCGGGGCTCAAGACCTTCCTGGTCCCGGGCAAGAACAAGAAAGATCTGGTGGACGTGCCGAAGAAAGTCCGCCGCGAGCTGAAGTTTGTCTTTGTGGACCGCATGGACGAGGTGCTTCCACTGGCGTTGCTCAAGGCGCAGGACGAGGTCGTCGCCCCCAAGGCGAAGGTCCGGCGCAGCCGCAAGTCCAGGCAAATGCCGGTCGGCTCAGCCTGAGTGAACAGTCACGGGATCGTCGGCCAGCGGTGACCGCCCTCGTCCCGTATACGGTTTCTCGCCAACAGGGCGCTCCGTCAGGGGCGCCCTGTTGGCGTTGACGGCCGGGTATCGCCCATACGACTCTCGCCCGCGCGCGTCATCCGACCGCCTACAGGCCGGCTTGTCCGCCGTTGGGGAATGCTCTCCGGATGCGGATATTGTGTTCATATTTCTGGAAAAGTGGCGCCTACGCGCCACTTTTCCAGAAAGTGAGATACGCTCTCCGGCCGCGTCGGCGAGGCCCGGCGCCACTGTCGTCGCCCCAGGGCGCCCTCGACCAGGCTGTAAACCGCCGGTACGATGATCAGGGTCACTCAGGTCTCGGCGTTCCAGGCCTCCTTGCACATTAACTGAAGATGGTACTGATTTTGAGTGTTTCTCTTGCTCTCTTTGGTTTAAATGTGGTACACTGTCAAACACACCTATACCAACGCCCCCTCTGAGAGCACGGGATGCGAACTGACGGACGGATCACTCTTTTGATCTTCCTCGTCCTGGTGACGATCCTCGCCGGCTGTCGGCAACGGCCCGCGCTGGCAATCTTCGAGCAGAAAACGAGCAGTGCGATTCCTTTTCGGGAGATCTTCGAGGACCGGACCAGCGATCGTTTCCATGTGGAGAAGATGGTGCGCCTGGATGTTGATAGCGATGGCGCGGACGAGTGGGTCGTCTTCTACCGTTTCGATCCCTACGAAACGAGCCAGTGGGCCAACACTCCCGTTCACGGCATCGTCTACGACGCGCTCGTCTGCGATCCACCTGTCATCCGGGAGTACAAGCTCCCAACGCCCGCTAACGATTACCTCTCAGAGGGTGGCATCTCCGTTACCCTCGAGGAGGTGCTGAAGGAAGCGGGCAAGAGCGGTGCTGTGCCCGAACTGGTCGTTTTCGGCGGTGGCGAGGCCCAGACTCTCACGTTCTACCGCTTCTTTGACAATCGCACCAACTTTTGCCAACCTGTGGAGCCGGGGCAGCGAGGCTTTGTGCTGCTCGGCTTCTTCCGGGCCACTGCCATCTCGCGCAACGGCGCAACCGTCATCATCAAGGACCGGACCGTCTTCGAGCGCAGCCAGCTCTCGATCAAGAAAACCTATCAGCCCCGCGAGGACCCCTCCGTCGGGCAGACATATCTGCAGGCGAACGGTCGCCTGGTCCCTCCTTCGGAGCAGACAGTGGACTTTCGATTCGATCTGCCCCAAGATCCGCGCGATTCGCCCTACCCCGAGAAATCGGTGGCGACCTTCTACCTGGCCCTCGGCAGCCAGAACAGCAAAGCCAGGTCATTCCTTACCGACGAGTTACAGCCAGGGTTCGAGACGGGGACCGGCCTCCCGATTCCCGTTTCCCAGGTGGGCCGGGTCTTGATTTACAGTCTGAGCTACACGCCAGATGTGAATGCCGAGCGGCGACGCGAAGACCGGTACGTCGAGGTTGTCGTGGCGGCCGTGGATAAAGGGGGAACATTGTACGCGCCCCGCCGGCTGAAATGGCGGCTCGTCGGGGTGCCAATCCCGGAGCGGCAAGATTGTGAGTGGCGGATGGCCGAACTGGTAAGCGTGAGTGCCCTCGGCCCCTCGGAGGTGCCGCCGGTTCTTGCCAGCGCGGGAGGACCGGGCTCGTGAGAAGCGCGTGGGTGCCGCCTGCGGGCAAGGAGTCTCGCGACCGCTCCGGATGATGTGTTCATATTTCTGGAAAAGTGGCGCGTACGCGCCACTTTTCCAGAAAGTGAGATACGCCATCCCGGTGACCGCGGGCCAGTGGCCCGATTTCGGAACAACCGACTCCATTAAACAGCAACGACCATGAATGATCAGAGCGTGTTGGCTGCGCTTCTGGCGCGGCGACCAGACGAAACCCTCGATTTCCTGCCGCCCACGGCCACGATCCGGCAAATTGCCGAAAGCCTGGTGGCCTTCGCCAATGGGCGTGGCGGCGCCCTGCTCCTCGGTGTAAGCCGGCGCGGCGAGTTGCTCGGCCTTGACGCCGCCGACGCGATGGTGGACCGTGCCGTCGAAGCCGCGTTGGCCAGCGAGCCGTGGCTGGCGCGAAGTGTGCCGCTGCCACGCGTCGTTGAACATGAAGGGCGTACTCTGGTGCTGGTGGAGGTGCCGGCCGGGCTGAGCCAGGTCTACCGCTTCGAGGGCCGTTACCTCGGGCGCGAGGGCGGCAAAAATGAGGCACTCTCGCGCCGCGCGCTGCGGGAGCTCCTCCTGGCGCGCGGCGAGACCACCTTCGAGAGCCTGGCGGCCGGCGATGCCTCTCCCGCCGATCTCGACTGGCACGCGGTGGCGGATTACGCCGTGCGTCTGCCGGGTTTCGAGAACACGCGGCCGGCGGAGGTCCTGCGGCTGCGAGGCTGCCTCACCCCTGATGGCCAACCGACCTATGCCGGCCTGCTTCTCTTTGGGCGCCACCCGCAACAGCAGCTGCCCAGCGCCCAAATCCTTGTCGCGCGCTATCCCGGCCGTCAGATGGGTGATACCTTCCTGCGTCAGGTCATTGACGGCCCTCTCCCCCGGCAGATTGCCCAGGCCGAGGCCTTCGTGCTCGACAATATGCGCCACGGGGCAGTCATGCGTGGCTTGCAGCGCGAGGAGCAGTCGGACTATCCCCGCGAGGCGGTTCGCGAGGCCATCGTCAACGCCGTGGCGCACCGAGATTACGCCATCCGCGGCGCGGAGATTCAGCTCTTCATGTTTGCCGACCGCATCGAAGTGCGAAGCCCGGGACTATTGCCCGGGCACATTACGCTCCAGAATATCTTGACCGAGCGCTTCAGCCGCAACGAAGTCGTCGTCCAGGTTCTCTCGGACCTGGGGTTCATCGAGCGCCTCGGCTACGGGATCGACCGCATGGTGCGCCTGATGCACGAAGCCGGGTTGCCCGAGCCGCTCTTCGAAGAGACCGACAACGGCTTGAAGCTCACCCTCTTTGGCCACGGCGAGCGCCTGCTCAGCACGGATCGCGAGACAGCCAGCCGCTGGGCCGCGATGGGCCTCAACGAGCGCCAGGAGCGCGCCCTGGCCTACCTCGCCGAGCACGGGCGGATTACCAACCGCGACTATCAGACGCTCGTCCCGGACGTCTCACCCGAGACCATCCGCCGGGATCTCGTCGACCTGGTTGACCGTGGGCTGCTCCTCAGAATCGGCGACAAACGTGCGACCTTCTACATCTTCAAGTAGCAAGTAGCGGCGGACTTGGGGCGTCTGGCAGACCGGCATCTGGTGGAGGACTACGTCCGCTCCCGTAACAGGGGCTCGATGGCGGCCAGGACCGCGCGGGTCACTGCTTCGACCAGGGCGCCGTCGGGGGCGGTGGGGTGGGGTTCCACTGGCAGGCCGAGCAGCGCGCGCTCTCCTCCCGGCCGGCCCTGGCCAGCGCACCCTCACGGATCGACTGGAGCCGCTCGACCGCCAGCATCGGCAAATCGGCAACGGGGTGGATAGCGCTGGCAGCGAGCATCACCTTGGCCGCCTGCTCGATCCACTCCAGCCGCATCAGGGCCTGGAAGATGTCAACCCCCAGGGTGAGCGAGCCGTGATGGTCGAGCAGCATGGCGTCGTGGTGCTTGACGAGATCGCGCACGGAGTCGGCCCCCTCGGGTGTGCCGGGGGTGGCGTAGGGGGCGGTCGGGATCGAGCCCAGGTGATAGATGACCTCCGGCAGCACACAGCGGTCGAGGGCCACGCCGGCCACGGTGCAGGCAATGCCCATCGGCGGGTGGGCGTGGATGACGGCCCGGACGTCCAGGCGCTGGTGGTAGGCTTCCAGGTGCATGTTCGTCTCGGAGGAGGGCCGAAGGTGGCGCCGGGCCGGGTGGTAGGAGGGGATCAACTGTCCGTCGAGGTCGATCGTGACGAGCTGCTCCGGTTCCAGGTGTCCCTTGCTGAAACCGCTCGGGGTGATCAGGAGGTGCTTATCGTCGAGGCGTGCACTGAGGTTCCCGTCGCTGCCGGCGGCGAAGCCCTGCAGGAACATGCGGCGCCCGGCCTCGCACAGATTGCGTCGCAGGTGGGCCTCGTGGGAATGGTTGCTGTAGGAGTCGATCATTCGTGGTTGCCTGGATACTCGATGGCGTCAACGATCCCGACGACGACAGCACGCACCGGTGCGTTCTCGCCGCCGGTGGCCTGGCGGGCCGAGTTGCCCTCGTCCAGCACCAAAACTGTCTGGCCGGCACCCGCGTCCACGGTGTCCACCGCGACCACGTAGCCGCCCTCGGGCGTCCCATCGGGGGTGAGGTAGTCGCAGAGCAAGAGCTTACGCCCGTCGAAGAAGGGCGCGCTGATGGTGGTGACGACTGTGCCAGCGACGCGGGCCAATTTCATGTGGCCTCCGCTTCGCTCACCACCCGCTCGACCTGGTCCACGATGCCGACGATGGCGTGATCAACCGGGACGAACGTGACCGGCAGGGCCAGCGCGGCCTCGCGCGCGGCGACGTAGGTCACCAGGTCGCTAATTCCGGCCATCGCGACGCCATCGGCGGCGACGACGGGCGTGCCCTGGGGCTGGAGGCGCTGGTCGAGGGGCTGGATGATCAGGAATTTGATGCCTTCCAGGCCAGGGTATTTGACCGTCGCCACGACGGTTCCGATTACGCGCGCTAGATGCATTCAAGCGTCTCCCAAGTTTTGGCATTCCGCCGTCGGTAATCCTAACGAGTCAGCCCGTGATGCTTCTTTTCACGAGCTCTTGCTGGTGGGGTCGCACGAAGCAACACCCACGAAGCATAGCGGCCATCATGATCTTGCTCCCGACTCCCATGCACTCTCGCCCGCCCGCTCTTGCACCCGCTGGCGGAAGCGCGTGGCGGCCAGCAGCTCGGCCGCCATCTCGGGGTGGAGCTGCGAGATGACGGCGCTGGCAACCAGGAGGTCGGGGTGTTGGAGTGTACCGATGCCCAACTCGACGCCGGCCTCCACATCTGCGACCTCGCCCGTGAGGAGCACGATGCCCTTGCCGCCCAGGCCGTCGGCCAGGCGGATCTCGATCAAGGTCACGGCGACCCCCTTAAGGGCCGCATCGGCGGCCGAGATCGCCGCCGGTACGGTGGCGGTCTCGACGATGCCGAGCGCGTCGCCGGCCGTGGGCCGACGTCGGCCCTTGAGACCGTCGAGGACCTGGGGGTGGATGTTGGGGAGGTGGACGACATCGACCAGGGCGGCGCCACCGTGCTCGCGACCGGCGGTCAGTGCCTCGTCGACCTCGGCCTCGCCCCCGCCGACGAGCACCAGGAATCTGCCGGGTTGCACGGTGCCACAGCGCAGCAGAGCCAGGGGGGCGCGTTTGATCATAGCGTCGCCGGCGACGATGCCGCGGGCAACACTCTCGAATTCGAGGAGAGCGATAGCGGTCATGGGCAAGCTGTCTCAGGACGGAGCACGGTGGGTGCTGGGTGGCTTCCAGGGAAAGCATGTGAATCTGGGAAGATTGTCACGCGCGAAGCGCGTCACAATTTTCCCGCTTCTCTCTGCCTTCGCGTGTTAGTGATGATGATGACCAGGGCCGTGGTGGTGGCCGTCCGAACCGGACGGGTGATCGACCTGTCAGCAGCCGGGCTCCCCAGGGTGGCCGCAGCACGCCTGGCGGAGGGCGACCCGGCGCCAGAGGTTCCGCGTGAGCCCGGAGACCTTCTCCGGGAGCGGCATCGGCTGATCGAGATTAGTCAAGAATGCTCGGATTGAGCGCTCTCTCGCCATCGATACGACCTTTCTGTAGTGTAGATCAGACGATCCGGAAGTGATCGACCAACGTGCAGCGCCGCGGCCGGCTGAAGCTGAGGGCGGTCGTCATTCCCTCGCCGGTGGGGCTGGCGATGCTGAACGAAGTGAAGCCCTCGCCGCCGTAGCCGAGACCGGCCAGCGTGGGACCGTTCTTGACGAAGATCGAGACGTTGATCTCGCGGGCCATGCGGCTGAGATGATCCAGGTGCTTCGAGAACATCGAGGCCGTGTGGCCAAAGCCGTGCTCGGCCTTGACGGCCTGGTCGATGCATTGATCCACGCTCGGCAGCCGGACCAGCGGCATGACCGGCATCATCTGCTCAGTCCAGACCAGGGTGTGCTCCAGCGGCACCTCTACCAACGCCAGGCGGACGTCGCGCGGTGCGTTGATGCCTGCGGCCTGGAGGATGGCGCCGGCGTTCTTGCCGATCCACTCGTTGCGCATCTTGCTGACGCCGAAGGGACCGGCCATCTCGCGGAAGATGGTCTCTTCCAACCGCCGCACCTCGTGGCTCCGCTCGACCAGGTAGGCCCCGTGGCGTTGCATGGCGGCTTTCAAGGCATCGGCCACGTTGTCCACCACGAAGACTTCCTTCTCGTCAGTGCAGATCACATTGTTGTCGAAGCTAGCGCCAAAGACGACTTTCTCGCCCGCCAGCTCGATGTCGGCGGTCTCGTCTACCACAACTGGCGGATTGCCCGGCCCGGCGGTAATCGCGCGCTTTCCGCTGCGCATGGCCTCGGTGACCACACCACCGCCGCCCGTAACCAGGAGAATCCGCACGAGCGGGTGGCGCATCAGCGCCTGAGCACTCTCGATGGTTGGCTCAGCGATCGCTGTGATCAGATTCGCCGGCCCACCGGCGCTCTGGATGGCCTGGTTGAGCAGTTGGATGTTCCTGGCGGAGACGCGCCTGGCGTTGGGGTGAACGTTGAAGCAAACCGAGTTGCCCGCAGAGAGGATCGAGATCGAGTTATTGATGATCGTCGAGGTCGGGTTGGTCGTGGGCGTAATCGCCGCAAACACGCCGAAGGGCGCCCGCTCGACGATCGTGAGCCCGTGGTCCCCACTCCAGGCCTCAGTTGCAAGGATTTCCGGCCCTGGCGTCTTGTCGGTGACGAGGGCATTCTTTTTGATTTTGTCCTCGCTGCGGCCCAGGCCGGTCTCCTCGTGGGCCTCATGCGCCAGTTCGGTACCATACTGACGCATCTTCTCGCGCATGGCCGCGATGATCACCTTGCGGGCGTTGAGTGACAGACGTTCGTACTGCTCGAAGGCGCGACGGGCCGCCGTCACTGCGCTGTCGATGTCGCGGAAGATCCCGAGTCGCTGCTCGTCGATGCTGCGGACGATGATTTCAGGACCGGTCCGGCTCGCACCGCCGACGCGGCTCTGGACGCGCTGCATGATCGCTTGAATCTCGCGCTCAGAGAGTGACATAAACACCCCAACTCTGGTTGCGGGTTAGCAGGTTACAGGTTACAGGTTGAACAATGCTGTCTCAATGCTGGACCACGACTGCTCGTCGCGAAACAACATGAATGCGCCGTTTTCACCTTCAACTTTCAACCTTGTCCAACCTGCAACTCATGAAGCCCAGGGATGATCGGCCGAGACCTTGCGGAAGCGGGTCTCACCGCCGACTTCCCATTCGTCTACAATCGCCATCACAACTGCATCGCACGGGCGGTTGTTGGTGATTTCGGTCTGGCGGGCAGAACTGCCGCTGGCGTACATCACGACCTCATCCACCCCGGCGCCGACCGCGTCCGCGGCAACGACGTAACTGCTGGTTTCTTGACCGTCCACCGAGAGCAGGCGCAGGACCAGAAATTTCAGCCCTTGCATGGAGGGCGTCTTGCGCTCACTGACCACGGTTCCGACGACACGTGCAAGTTGCATGCGAGTTCCTCACAGCGTGACCGAGAAGCCAATGGATTCACTCACTGGTTTGTGGGCACGCCCGATCTTCCTGGGGCGGGCGTTTGCTCCTGCCCGCCCGGGGTGGCAGGCCTGCGACTCAGTGGAAGAACGTCATCCACGTTCTCGTGCGGGCGCGCGATGAGGTGGACGCTGACGACCTCGCCGACCTTCTCGGCGCCCCGAACGCCGGCCTCCAGTGCGGCCTTGACCGCCGCGACGTCGCCACGGACGATAGCCGTCACGTAGCCGCCACCGATCTTCTCGTAGCCGACCAACTCGACCTTCGCGGCTTTGACCATCGCGTCGCTCGCCTCGACCATCGCGGCGAAGCCTTTGGTTTCGATCATCCCAAGGGCAAGCTGTGCCATGTAAGAGTGCCTCCTGTGAAGTTTTGAGTGCTGCGTGCTGAGGGCTGAGGCGGGGTTCCGAGGACTCAATCGCGCCGGATTCCGCGCTCAGCACTAAATCAGGCGCGGGTGGGCTCGCGGCCACTGGTCGATTCGAGGACGGCGACGGCGGCGCGCCAGCCGACGTCGATATCGGCTTCCTCGCCCCCGAGATAGACGCGTCCGAACGAGCCGAAGGAACGAACCTCGAGAATGTTGATGTTGGCGGCTTTCTCGGCCTCGTTCGCGGCCAGCGCGGCGTAGGCGGCGGGCTCGCACTCCATAATGTAGAGTGAGTGGCCCGGGATGAGCATGTTGCCGTGGCGCGTGCGATTGACCAACTGGGCGTGATAGGGGTTGATACGTCGCACGACCTGGCTGGTGGCGATCCGCGGTCGCATGCGGTCGCTCTCCTGCAGGTCGAGGGCGGCGAGAATCTCCTCGCCGGCCCGGCGGACCTCTGCCTGGCTGTCGGAGTGAATCTCGAGCAAGCCGTTGTAGCGCTCGATGATTTGCATGCCGGGTTGGACGTCGGTGTTCTTGACGGCGATGTCGGTGATGCGGTTGATCTCGATCCCCGGCGAAATCTCGACGTAGAGGGCGGCCTGCCCGGCCCGCGGCAAGAAGCCCTGAGCGACGGTGCCTAAAAAGGCCGCGTACTGCGGCTGGAGGGTGTCGAGAAAGGCGTAAGCGCGCAGTTCAACGCTGCTTTTGGTCACAGATGGTCTCCCAGAAAGTTACGAGTTGCAGGGTGAGCAGGTTGAAGGTTCCAAGCCAGATCGATGAGTCGTGAACCTTCCACCCTGCGGGTCCCCCCTTACGTCTACGTACCGATGAGGGTGCCCCCGACGGGGGAACCTGCAAGCTTCAACTTACCGATTTTGGGCCCTTACGTGCGGCGGAGGGCGACGGTGATGCCTACCAGCAGCACGACTGCCAGAACAAAGAGGCCTAGCCCGCTCAAAATCAAGATCGGACCAAGCCAGGTTGGGAGGCCGCTCGGGGTGGATTGCGCCGGGCTCGCTGCGGGCACAGGTGGCTGAGCCGGGGAGTCGGGCGCGGCCGGTTGCGGCTCGTTCTGGGGCTGGGCCGGGGCGGTATCACCCGGCGCTGAGCCGGTCAGGCTGGCGTACCACTTGTTGTAGAGCGTCTGTTCATCGTAGCCGCAGGCGGCGACCATAGCGTCGTCGAAGGTTTTGCCCTGGTTGAGTTCGGCGACCAGGCGGCGCAGGCCGTCAGCGCTACAGCTTTCGACCAGGTAGTCGGTCAGGGACCAATACTGTGCGTAGGCCAGGCCGGCGGTGTCATGCGTTCCGGCTGTGTTGCTCCGGAGCTCGCTCAGGCGCGAAAGGTTCCCTGCGCGCGCCGCCTCGGTGACTTGCTCGCGCTCCTGAGAATTGTCGGGCTCATTGAGGAGGGCGACTCCCTCGACCAGCCACTCGGGTGCGGGTGCGAACGAACTGCTCGTGGCGAGGAACCAGACGATGTGGGCGATCTCGTGCGGGATGACCTTCTCATTCCAGCTTTGCCTGGAGGGATCGGGCGAGATGATCTGGATCGTCATCCCGGTGTCCTTGGGGGTTACCCCGCCGACCCAGGGATCCAGGTTGGGCATGGCGTTGTGGAACGTCTCCCCGTCCGGGAAGGCGACGATGCGTACAGGCGCCTGGACATCCACCCCAAATGACTTGGCGGCGCGCTCGACGGCGGGTGCCGCCAGGGCGACCATCTTCTCGGCCCACTGCTGGCTCCCCTCATACCAGACAAAGGTAGCGTCGCCGCTGCTCGTCTCCTTCCAGTCCTGCCCGGGGGGATAGTAGGTCACGCGCTGGGGGTCGGTGGTCAGCTCGTTGCCGGCCGAGTCGCGGATGCGCATCTGGTACTCGACCAGCGCCGCAGCCGGCAGGGCATCTCCCTGGCGGTTGAAATGGAGCTCGGACTCAACCGTGGGGCCCGGCTTGAGATCGAAGGGTTCGTTTTGCCGGGCTTTCCCCCCGACCAATTGGAAGGTCAACCGTGCCTGGGTGATGTCTCCGGCGCTGCTGCTGGCATTCAGATGGAAGACAAGTCCGTTGGGGAAGGCGTTCTCGGCCGTCGCCGTGGCCGTGATCGACGATTGCGCCTGGGCCGGAAGGATGCCGATCCCGGCACCGAGGAGCGCCACTACGACGATGATCCAGAACCATTGCCAACGTTTCATCGCAACACTCGCCTTTCTCAGACATGAAACGTGGGGTGGAAACTATCTTTCACTCCCTCTGTTTCATGGCGTACAACTTTATGATCAACTGGCCCCTCGGACGGCCAGCGAGGGGGCATTAGTAGGCTTTCGTACTTGCGACTGGGCTGGCGTCACGCCGGCCCGAGTGAGCCTCCTCGACGATCTTGACGCCAGCGCTGGCGCCGATCCGGGTGGCGCCGGCCGCGACCATGTCGAGGGCCTCCTGGTAGGTTCGCACCCCGCCCGCCGCCTTGACGCCCAAGGATGGTCCCACGACTCGCCGCAGCAACGCTACGTCCGCGACGGTAGCGCCGCCCTTGGCGAAGCCGGTCGAGGTCTTGACGTAGTCGGCGCTGGCGCTCTTGACGATGGTGCTGGCCTCGACCTTCTCGGCGTCCGTCAGCAGTGCGGCCTCGATGATGACTTTGACGATGGCGCCGTGGCGGTGGGCCGTGACGACGATCGCGCCGATGTCGGCGGCCACGGTTTCGTAGTCGCCGCTCTTGAGGGCGCCGATGTTCACGACCATGTCAATCTCGGTGGCCCCGTTCCGGCAGGCCTGATCAGTCTCGAAGGCCTTGACCTCGGTCGTGGTCGCCCCAAGTGGAAAGCCCACCACCGTGCAGACCGCCACATCTGAACCGTGCAGGCGCTGCACGCACACCGGCACCCAGAAGGGGTTGATACAGACGGAGGCGAAGTGGTGCGTGCGCGCCTCAGCGCAGAGCGCCTCGATCTGTTGGCGAGTGGCGTCAGGCTTCAGCAGGGTGTGGTCGATCACACGCGCAATGTCGGGGGCGATCGTCGCGCCGTCCAATCCGGGCGACAGTGAGATGCGCCCGGCGCCGGCCGCGATGATCCGGCGCACGTCGTCGGGGCAGGTCACGGCACACTTGCCGTCGTGGCACTCGAAACAGGCCAACGGGAGGGTGACCTGTCCGCCGCCCCGCGCGCGCGCGAGCACTTCGCGGGTGATTTGTTCGACCAAGAGTTCGAGTTCGCGACTGTTCATCGATCAACTTTGGCGGTGTGCCCTCCTCTGCGCTCCATCGTGGCACTGATGTTTATCAGGAGGTCTCACACGAATCGCCATGAAATAACAGTTCACGGCTTCAGGTAGCGCGCTTCGATCTCACCTATTTTTGCCACCCGCCGGGCGTGACGGTCCGGGCCGTAGGGAGTCTCGAGCCAGGTTTTGACGATCTGTCTGGCCAGCAGCGGACCGATGAGCTGGCCGCCGAGGGTCAAGACGTTGGCATGGTTGTGGTCGCGGCTGTTGCGAGCGGTGCTCAGATCGTAGCACAGTGCCGCGCGCACGCCGGGCACCTTGTTGGCGACCATGCAGGAGCCAACGCCCACACCGTCGATCATGATGCCCACCTCGCAGCGGCCCGCGCTCACCAGGCGCGCGACGGCGTAGGCGTAGTCGGGATAGTCGACACTCTCGGTGCTGAACGGGCCGACGTCCTGCACCTGCCACCCGAGTTCCTGCAAGTAGCCCCTGAGCTGCTCTTTGAGAGCGTAACCACCATGGTCGGCACCCAGCGCGATAGAGTGACCACCCATGGGGGCCATCACCGGCTGCGCCGTCTGAGTGGGCTGAGGGGCTTCGACGAGAGTAATTCGGCGCTCGCGAGCGTGGTCAAGGGCGAGGGGGGTAACAATCGCACGAGGAGGAAGCTCGAAACGTCCACCCGCCGGGACCGCCGTCAAGGCCGAGACATCAATGACCGGACGGCTCGCCGGCTGCTGGGGCGCAGGCGTGGCACCCAGAGCGCGCTCGAGGGTGCGCCGCACGAGCGGGCGGATGCGATCCTCAGAAAGCTCGGTCATGGGTGGTCCTTCAAGGCGGTGGAAGGTTGGAGGTTGAAAGGTTGAGAGTTGAGCGGGCGCATTTGGAAATTGACAATGTGATCAGGCAGACCAACCTTCGAGCCGAACCATTACGGAGCATCGGGCTCACGGGCCTGGACCGCATAGTTCGGAACCAGCCCCCATGCTTTCGGCGGCCAGTAGGAGAGCCAGGCCTTTCCGATGATGTACTTACGTTCAAGCAAGCCCCAGGTATGGGAGTCACTCGAGTTGTTTCGGTTATCACCCAGGACAAAGTATTCGTTGGGGCCGAGCGTGGTCGGAGGGTAGGAGTACATGACCGATTCGGGATGGTAGGGTTCCTGGATGGACTCACCATTGACGAGAACCTCACCCGGCCGAATCTCGACAGTATCGCCGGGGAGGCCAATGACACGCTTGATGAAGTCGCGCTCGGGACCCTTGGGGAAGGCAAAGACGATGATGTCGCCCCGCTGGGGGGGATGCAGGTAGTAGATCAGCTTGTTGACGATCAGGTACTGGCCCTCGTGGAGTGTGGGCTCCATACTGAAGCCTTCAATCCGGAAGTTTTGCACGAGGAGGCCCCGGACCAGCACGAAGATCAGCACCGTCATGATCAGCGTTTCGGCCACTTCGCGCAGGAGAGCTCGCCAATGGATCGTGTCATCAGACGAGGGTGATTCGTCGGCGGGGAACGGTGTGGCTCCGTCCCCATTGAGAGAAGCGGACGGGGACGTATCCTGGGGCTTCCACCTCCAGTCGCTCCCGTACCAGGTACCCTCCGGTGCCTCAGGTGGTGTCGTCTGGCTCTCGTCGGAGAGCGGCGACTGCCAGGAAAGTTCCTCGGGTGGCTGGGGCTCGTTGGGTGCGCCAAACCAATCTGAACGTCGTTCTGGATCCATCGAATACCTTCCGCGTAGGTCAGCACACACTCAGGCGCGCCGCGCGCAATAGCAAACATTATAGCTTTAGGAGTGTCCCTTGGCAAAGCTACCAGAGGGACGGGCATCTCATATCGGCTACCGCTGAGCGGCCTCGAAACGGCGCGACGTGCCAGGAGCCTCACGTCGCGTGCGGCAGGCGCGGAGCATCATTATGGACGGGTTCAGGCGCCGGACACCGTTGGGGTGCCTCTGGAAGCGGGCCGATACTCTACGAGCCAGCAGGGGATTGCGACTCCGGGCCCGGGTGAATGCGGTGTTCTTCCTCGACCAGGCCCGGTTCCTCAAGCTGGATGCTGGCATGCTCGATCCCATGCTCACGGGCGATCTGCTGGGCCTCTTCAATGAGGCTCAGGTTGGCTTGATCACCCTTGACGACCAGATGGGTGGTCAGGCTATTTTGCCCGCTGGTAATCGCCCACACGTGCAAGTCGTGCACCTCCTGGACCCCTGGCAGTGCGGCCAGTTCGTCGTGCAGCGCCTGTAACTCAATCCCCGGCGGGACGCCCTCGAGTAAGATAAGGTAGGTCGTGGTCAGCCCGAGCGCAACCTTGAGTTGGCCCTCTTTGGTTGCTGCTTCCCGAACGTGATCGTGCCCTGATGCCATCATTCGCCTCCTCGCGTGAAATCGTCATCGCTCGTCCCCTCCCTCGATGCCACCGATGGTCGGGGCGGCGGCCGAGAGAATCCGGCACGGGGACCACCCTGCTCTCAGGTGAGGGTCGCTCAAGCCCAACTTTCGCGCTTTATGGGCCGGGGAAGCTATAATCGTGCCAACACTGGCAGAAGCGTAGTGCGTTTTGTTGGGGTCGCGAACGATGGTATCATCGGCTTCCTGGTTGGAGAGGAGGCCGAATGCAGGGACAACGAGCCTGGGGCGCTGCTGCACTGCTCCTCACCCTTCTTCTTACGACGGTGGTACTGGTTCACGCACAGGCCGGTGATTGCTACAGTCCGGCCAATTTGACCTTCAACTGCGATTTCAACGAGTACAGCGACCAGTCGGCCAACGGCCAGATCCGCCAGATTGCTGTCGGCTGGAACCTGTGGGTCGAAGCCGGGAGCCTGGCGGTGGACCAGGCCGTGGATAGCCCCAGCCCGCCCTCGCAACGCTTCTGGAGCAATGGCGACCATTTCACGGCCGGGCTCTGGCAGCAGGTCAGTGGGGTCACGCCTGGGGCGACCTATATTGCCGGGCTGGTTTGGGCGCCGCACGGTGATCAGTGTGAGAACTGCATCGAGCGCAAGATTGGCATCGATCCGACCGGCGGTACGGATCCTTTCAGTGCCAACATCGTCTGGGGGACGCCGGTCTATGACCGCAAGCCGTTTGACATCATCCGGAGCCGCGCCGTGGCCCAGAACGGGACAATCACGGTATTCATTCGGGTGCACAACCCGGTGAGCCACGGGATTGACGAAGTGTTCCTGGATGGGGCCTGGCTCTACCAGGATGCGAGCGCCCCGCCGGTCGCGCCGGACTCGGGCGGGGAAGGAGAGGCAGCCGCGGCTCCGTCACCGTGGACGGCCACGGCCGTTCCGCCCGCGCCAACGCCGATGCCACCGACTCCGACCGCGGTCCCGCCCACGGCCACGCCATCGCCCAGTGCGACGGCGACGCCCAGTCCAACGGCGACGGCGACGCCGTCATCCACGGCGACGGCATCTGCGGCGCCCAGTCCAACGGCGACGGCTTCGGCGACGGCTCTGCCGAGCGCGACGGCCACCGTGCCACCCCCGCCATCTCCCACGGCGCCCCCGCCAGCGGCGCTTACGGAGGTGCTCACCGGAATCGGCGGGGGGTGGCTCGCGATGCTGACGATGCTCGGGGTCGGAGGCGGGTTACTGGGTGGTGGGTTGGTGTGGCGGCGCCGGATGGGGCGCGAATGAGCAGGAGATTTACATGGCTTTGGAATTGGAGCGTGTCTTTCTCGCCAGTGGCCTGTTGGAGGCCGAGGTGATCAAGGGGAAATTGGAGAGCTACGGCATCCCGGTACTGCTGCAGTACGAGAGCGCGGGGGTGGTCTTCGGCCTGACGATCGACAAGTTGGGCGAGGTCCAGGTGTTGGTGCCGGCCGAGCGTGCCGCGGAGGCCCGTGCCCTCATCGTTGGTGACGAGGCGGACAACGCCTGAGGACGATCGTCCTCACGAGGTGCAACGCACGTTCCGCAGTGCGTGGCACCTTCCGACCAGCGGGTCGAGACTCCCGCTGCCGGGTTACCGACGGGGCCCAACCGGCGCCCGCAGGCCGTCCCAGACGCCGCGCAAGGTCGCTATGAAGAGATCCGGCCGGGCGCGGGCGAGGTCGCGTGCCAGGGACAGGCCGAGGCTGGTGGCCAGGTAGGCCGCTGTTAGCGCGGGGTGGGGACCGTGGGGATGCTGCCGGTAGAACATCACGCGGGTCTGCGTGTGCCAGTAGCGGCTCTGGGGCGCGACCAGCCGGGCGCTGCGGCTGACCTTGTGCCAGATCTGACTGGCGGGCGCACTCCAAACCTCCCACCCGGCTGCCCGGCTCCGGCGGCAGTAGTCGGCATCCTCGTAATAGAGCCGGTAACGCTGATCGAGGAGGCCGACGTCCTCGATCAGCTCACGCCGCATCCAGACCGCACAAAAAGGGACGTAATCCACCCGGCGCTCGCGGGTCCACTGCGGGCCGTCGCGGGCATCGCGACCGAGGGGTTGCGGGACGGGCCACCAGCGGTGCTCGACGTCGGCGAGCTGCCAGATGCGGGTGGGGTCGCTGTGGTAGAGGATCTTGGGGCCGATCAGCCCGGCCCGGCGGTGGGCCGCGGTGCAGGCGAGCAGGGGGGCTACGAAGTCGGGCGCGACGACGGTGTCGTTGTTGAGGGGCAACGCCCAGGCGGCGCCGTGGTCCGACGCCCAGCGCAGTCCGGCGTTGACCGCGGCGGCAAAGCCGACATTCTCGGGCAGGCGCAGCGTCGCGATCCAGGCAAAACTCGCCTGCGCCGCCGCGACCGAGCCATCGTCGCTGCCGTTGTCAACCAGGAGGACGTCAGCGCCTGCCAGGTCGGCCGCGGCCAGCGACGCCAGGCACGCCAGCAGGTCGGGGGCGCCGCGCCAGTGGGGGATGATGATCACGCCGGAACGCATGGGGTGATCATAACGCCTGAAGCGTGAAACGTGAAACGTGATGCGTGATGCCTGAATTCAGGCATCATGCTCGTCTTGCTGCCGTGGTGGCCGGAGAGGTACGGAGCGAACGTGTGAAAGGAGCGATCCATGGGCCGGGTGATGGGGGGGCACCTCGTGGCGCGGATGCTGGCGCGTGAGGGGGTCGGAACGATCTTCACACTCTGCGGCGGCCACGTTGCACCGATCTACGATGGCTGTCTCAGCGAGGGCATCGATATTATCGACGTGCGCCACGAGCAGGCCGCCGCCCACGCCGCCGACGCCTGGGCGCGGCTCACGCGCGGCGTGGGCGTGGCCGTGGTGACGGCCGGGCCAGGCGTCACCGGCACCGTTACGGCGGTGGCCAACGCCCAGTACGCCGGCTCGCCGCTGGTGGTCATCGGTGGGGCGGCCCCGCGACCCTTCCAGGGGAAGGGTGCCCTGCAGGAGATGGAGCAGGTACAACTGCTTCAGCCGATCACGAAGTGGAGTGCCGCCGTGCCCGACGCGACACGCCTGCCCGAGTTCCTGGCGCGTGCGTTCCGGATTGCACTTGATGGGCGCCCAGGTCCTGTCTTTCTGGAGGTGCCCTTCGACGTGCTCACCGACTTCGTCTCGGAGGATGACGCGCCACTGCCCCGCGGCTACATAACCGGTTTGCGCTCCCATCCCAACCCACGCGCCATCCGGGCCGCGGCCGAGCTGCTGCGCGAGGTCCATCGGCCGGTGCTCATCGCCGGTACGACCGCCTATTGGGACGATGCTGCCGTCGCTCTGGGCGAACTGGCCGAACAGTGGTCTCTGCCGACCTACCTCAACGGTATGGGCCGCGGCCTGTTGCCCGCTGATCATCCCAGCCACTTTCACCTCGCGCGCGGCAAGGTTCTCCAGCAGGCCGACCTGGTGCTCATCGCTGGAACTCCGCTGGACTTCCGGCTGAAGTACGGCGCCTTCAACCCCGGCGCCCAGCTGGTGCAGATCGAGCCGGATGGAACCACCTTCGGCCAGAATCGTTCCACCGACGCCGGCATCATCGGCGACGTGCGCGCCACCCTGGAGGCGTTGAGACTGGCGCTCGGCGAGTTGGGGGTGAGTGCTTTCACCGGCTGGCGGGATGAAGTCGCCGCGATCGAGGCTCACAGGCGGGCCGAGCAGGCGGTCCTGGAGCGGAGTGATGCCACACCGCTCAACCACTTTCGGCTCGCGCGTGAGATTGAGACCTTCATCGACGATGAGACCACCGTGATCGGCGACGGGGGTGACGTCGTGGCGATGGCGGCGCGGGTGATTCGACCGCGTGGGCCGGGCCGCTGGCTCGATCCCGGCCCGCTAGGCTGTCTCGGGGTCGGCGCACCTTTCGCCCTGGCCGTCAAGAAGCTCCGCCCCGATCACAAGGTGCTGGTCATCAGCGGCGACGGCGCTTTTGGCCTCAACGGTCTCGAGCTGGACTCCGCCGTCCGCCAGCGGCTGCCCTTCGTGGTCGTCGTCGGCAACGACGCCCAGTGGGGCCAGATCCGCAACCCACAGATCCAGTTCTTCGGCGAGAACCGGGCCCCGGCGACGAAACTGGCCCCGACCCGCTACGATCACGTGGCCGAGGCCGTTGGTGGCTACGGCGAGCTGGTCGAGGCGCCCGACGAAGTCGGCCCGGCGCTCCGGCGCGCCTTCGCGAGTGACCTTCCGGCGGTGATCAACGTCAGCCTCGATCCGACCGCGCTTCGCAGCCTATCGGGACGAGCCTACGTGATGTGATCGAGCGGGTGTACCCGCTGTGCCTCGGGATGAAACGCCAGCGGCACGATATTTCAACGTGAGCGAATCGGATAGACGGGCTGTGACGGGGTGGGGACGGCGCTGACGGTCTCCGCTCATTTTTTACGCTTCTCAACCAAACAACAGTTTGTTTGGGTGGTTGACACCGATCAACCTGGCCAATATAATTGGAGCATGAGCTTGCTTTGTTGGCCTCGCCCTCCGAGCATCGAGACGCTCGTGACGGTGGTGGCGCCCATGCGGAAAGGGTCGCCGACCGTGAGACGCAACGCCTCGCATCCCACTTCTTGAGGGGGCGAGGCGTTTTTGCATTGGTTGCATTTACGGGGAGCAACTCGGACCCATCGGGACCTGTACGCACGTATCCGTGAAGGAGGAGGATTCTCGTGATGGAAAAGCCCTGGACTCGATTCTACGACCCCGGTGTACCGGCGACCCTGGCTTACCCAGCCCACCCGTTGCATGAGTACCTGAGCCGTTCAGCCCGCAAATTCCCCGATCATCCCGCTTTGATCTTTTTCGACCGCACAATCTGCTACCGCGAACTGGACGAGGCGGCGACTCGCTTCGCGGCGGCCCTGCAGGCGCTCGGCATCCGCACGGGCGACCGCGTTTCGCTCTACCTGCCCAACACACCCCAGTACGTGATCGCCTACTTCGGCATCCTGCGAGCGGGCGGCGTCGTGGTTCCAACCAACCCGCAGTACGTGATGCGCGAGTTGGAGCACCAACTGCGCGACAGTGGCGCGCGCGCCATCGTCACCCTCTCGCTCTTTTTCGACAAAGTGCAGGCGGTGCGCGGCCAGACGCCGCTGGAGCAAGTCATCGTCACCAACATCAAAGAGTACTTTCCGCCGATCACGAAGGTGCTCTTCACGCTCTTCAGGGAGCAGAAAGATGGTCACCGGGTTGGCATCTCCGGCCTGAGCAATACCTCCTGGTTCCAGGATCTCTTGAACCATCCCGGATCGTCCGGCTTTACGCCGGTCGCGGTCAGCCAGGATGATCTCGCCGTGTTGGGCTACACCGGCGGGACGACCGGCACGCCCAAGGGAGCGATGCTCACCCACCGCAACCTGGTGGCCAACGTCGAGCAGCTGAGAGTTTGGGACCCCGAGGCTCAAGAAGGCGCCGAGATCACGGTAGGAGCACTGCCCTTCTTCCACTCCTACGGGCAAACGGTCGTGATGAACCTGGCGATCGCTTCCGCCGGCGCGATCATCTGCATCCCCAATCCACGCGAGCTCGACGGGGTGCTCAAGGTGATCGACAAGCACAAGCCGACGCGTTTCCCCGGCGTGCCGACACTCTACACGGCGATCAACAACTCCCCTCAGTTGTCCAGGTACAGTCTCAAGTCGATTCGGGTGTGCAATAGTGGAGCCGGCGCCCTGCCGCCCGAGGTCCAGAAGGCGTTCGAGGCCTTGACCGGCGCCAGGCTCGTCGAGGGCTACGGCCTCACCGAAGCCAGCCCGGTGACCCACTCCAACCCGCTCCGCAGCAAGCGCAAGATCGGTTCGATCGGAATCCCCTTTCCTGACACGGAGGTGAAACTGGTGAATGTCGAGACGGGGCAGGCGGTGGGTGTTGGGGAGGAGGGCGAGATCGTCATCCGCGGGCCGCAGATCATGAAAGGGTACTGGAACCGGCCCGACGAGACGGCGAATGCGCTCCGGGAACTGGGTGACGGTGGGGGACCCTGGCTCTTCACCGGCGACATCGGCAGGATGGACGAGGAGGGGTACTTCGCGATCGTTGATCGGAAGAAGGACATGATCAAGACCAGCGGCTTCAACGTCTACCCGCGGGAGGTCGAGGATGTGCTCTACGAGCATCCGGCCGTGTTGGAGGCGGCGGTCGTGGGGGTCCCGGACGAGCACCGCATCGAGGCGGTCAAAGCCTACGTGGTGCTGCGCCAGGGCCGCAGCGCCACCGAGCAGGAGATTCGCGACTTCTGCCGCCAGCGCCTGACCGGCTACAAGGTTCCGCGGGCCGTCGAGTTCCGCGACAGTCTGCCAAAGAGCATGGTCGGCAAGATTCTGCGGCGCGTGTTGGTGGAGGAGGAGGCAGCGGCTAAAGCCAAGGCGAGCCCACCGGAAAAAACTCCCGCGTAAACAGAACGCCGACAATTAAACCAAAAAGACATAACAATGGGCGCCAAGGCCAGGCGAGGAAGCCTCCTGGCGCTCTGTTCGTCTCTGCGGTTCATGCCGTGGTGCGCATCAGGAGCCATTGGCAGGCCTCGGCAGGATCATCTTCGTGAGTTCGCCGATCAGGCGCCGGGAGCTGCGATAGGCCACCGGTGGTGATGCCGGGCCGAGATGGCTGTAGATCATCCCCAGGTGGGCGTGGGTCAGCGGGTTGGAGGTGGCCGGCGCGCTGAAGCGGGTGTTGGGGCAGGCCTGGCGCAGTCGGGTACGTGCCTCAGGCGGTTCGATGCCGGGGCCAACCGCGTCGCGCAGCGAGTCAGGGCTTGCGGGGCCCCTCCACACTCCGGTGGTCGAGCGGCATAGCCACGCCGTGTCGCTCGACCTCGAACAATTTGCTCTGCGTGCTCCTGAAGGACATCAACTCCAGAACTGGTCATGGGTCTGGCGAGGTCTGGTCGGGTTGGGCGGGCGGGGAGCGGCGGCGAACGGGAGATAGCGTGCCACAATCAGAAAACCGGTGTGTCCGATCATCCGATCATCGGGCCGGAGACGTGCCGGCACGGGCTTGTAGTGGCGTAGCAGTAACTCGCTAATCTCGACGTCTGCCAGGGGGGTGCTCTGCATCGCCGCGAGCACATCGCTCACCTGGTTGGTCGTCGGAACGAGGGTCGCGAAGAAACCGCCGGGTCGAAGCGCCGCGACGACGTGATCGAGGTAGTCGCCCGGCTCACGGACGTCGAGGAAGACTGCGTCCACATCGCGCTGATCGAACCCCGCGGCGATGTCGCGGTGGTAGAAGGTCACGTGGCGCTCCAGATCCACCAACGCCAGGTTCTTGCGCGCCAGATTGAGGGTGTCGCGGACGGCCTCATAGGTGTAGACATGGCCGGAGGGCGCGACCGCCCGTGCCAGCATCATCGTGAAACTTCCGCTGCCGGTGCCACCCTCGACGACCTGTGTGCCATCGTGGATGTCCATCATCACGAGCAGGTAGGCGGCGTCTTTCGGGTAGATGATTTGCGTTGCGCGCTTGAGGGCCGCGATTGAATCGGCCAGGCTCGGGCGTAGGACTAAAAAGGGATGGCCCATGTGGCTCTCGATCCGGTGACCCCATGGTAGACCAATGATGGCGTCATGGAGGATGACACCCAAGTTGGTGTGCAAGCGACCGCCGGCCTCGAGTGTCATGATGAACCGGTTGCCCCGGTGATCGAGGAGCAGCGCCCGATCACCCGAATCAGCGATTGGTCGATTGTCCATGGCTTCCCGCAATCCAGGAACAGGTACAGATCAGCCGCACTCCGACTTTCGTCCTTCTCCGCGTTCGGGGGTTGATTCCTCAATCGATCGGCAAGTGAAAGGTGATGACGGCACAAGCGATCCGCTCCGGGCCATTGATTCGGCGCCAGCTGGTCGTTCCGTGCAAGCGGGCGGAACGCGGGCGGACCGGGGATGAAATCGCGGCGGCTCGGCCGAGCCGCCGCGATCGCTTCGGCAGCACCAATCCTGAGATGCGGCGCTTCGACCCTGCTACCCCTTGCGTGCGACCGCGTCGTGCACCTCCTCATAGGAGGCGTGGCGCCCGGTCTTGCGCTTGGAGTAGACCAGGGACCCATCGACGGTGACCTCGAAGACGCCACCATCGGATGGAATCAAACAGAGGTTCTCAATCCGGTCTTCGAAATCATTCAGAAGTTTGTCCGCCATACTGACGGCCCGAGGTGTGTAGTTTCAGACAGCGCAATACTCTATCGAGATTCTCATCATTCCTCCCGGCTGGTCTATGGTCTCTTTTGCTGGCACACTATCCACGCATGGTTGGGGCACACGGTGAATGAGAGCAGGGAATGTGCCACCCATCAACCGGCGATGCTCCGGACATCCGAGTATAGCACTGGGCCAGCGCTTCTCCAAGCCCCAGGGCCGCTCGCGTGTCGATCCTACCAGCGGTGGGGCCGGTGGCGCAGACGCCCAAACATTTGAGCGACTTCCTCATCCGTTGTATAATTATGGCGTTTGCCCCCGTAGCTCAGAGGACAGAGCAACGGCCTTCTAAGCCGCAGGTCGCAGGTTCGAGTCCTGCCGGGGGCGTCGATCGTCGCGCCATTCTGGACCGGTCCTCAGGAGTGGAATGAGCGCGCTCTCAGCCTTGTAGAGGTCGGAGGGCGCGCTTTTCGTTGCGTGGGAAGATTCGACAGTGTGCATCGATAGCTAATGCGGGACCGAGGCGGATCGTTTAGATGATGCTCTGGCCGAGGAGAGAGGCGACTAACTCGACGGCGAGTTCGGCGGTGCCGTTGCGGACGTCGAGGATGGGGTTGATCTCGACCACGTCCAGACTGCCAACGCGCTCGTCATCGGACAGGATTTCCATCAAGAGGTGAGCTTCGCGGTAGCTCAGACCGCCCGGCACGGGGGTGCCGACGCCGGGGGCAATGGAGGGGTCGAGTACGTCGAGATCAAGACTCACGTGCAGGCGGGGCAGGCCCAGGCGTGAGAAATGACAGAGGGCCCGACGCGTGACCTCGGCGATCCCCAACTCATCCACGTCGCGCATCGTGTAGACTTTCGGTCCGTATTCGACCAGGGCGCGCCGCTCGTCGCGATCAAGCGAGCGGATGCCGACCAAAACGACCTCCTGGGGGCGGAGCCGTTCGGATCCCTCCCACGGTGCCATGACCTGCGGCTCGCGTCCCAACAAGGCGGCGAGCGGCATACCGTGGAGATTGCCGCTCGGGCTGCTCTCCGGCGTGTTGAAATCGCCGTGGGCGTCAATCCAGAGCACGCCGACTCGTTCCTGGCGCCGCACCCCGACGATGCTCCCAGCGGCGATGGAGTGATCGCCGCCGAGGGTGATGGGGATGGCTCCTTCCTGGAGGGTCTGCGCGGTGCGGTCGGCCAACTCGCGGTTGACGGTGCTGACTTCAGACAGATATTTCGTTCCGCCGGTGATGGCGCTCTGTTGCTCCTCGGGGACAGGCACGTCGAGGTTGCCCTTGTCGTTGACGTCGAAGCCGAGGCCGGCCAGCCGGGCATTGAGGCCAGCATACCGGATGGCACCTGGTCCCATATCGACGCCACGGCGGCCCTGGCCGAGGTCCATCGGGACGCCGTTGATGGAAATCGCCCGGTTCATCCTGCCTCCCATGGGCATGGTGTGTGCTCTTCTGGCGATTGATGATAGCAAGTGGGGGAGCGCCGAGCAAGCCGCGGACCGAACCCCCGGCCCTCTTTCTTTCCTCGGAGGGAAGGAGGAGCCGTTCCTGGGCATCACGCTGGGGATTGGCCGCGCTCGTTGCCGGTAGGTCTTCGGGCGACTGCCTACCCTACAGATGGGAAGGGTGCCCGCGCGATGGGTGAATACAGGTATTGAAGGATAGAAGATGAGCGCTTCAAATCAGCACAAGTGGTTGGTGTTGGCGGCCGTCACGGTCGGTCTGTTTTTAGGTGCGGTTGACGGGAGTATCGTCAATATAGCTCTGCCGACGCTCGTCCACGAGTTTCACACGGATTTCCCGACGATTCAGTGGGTAGTGCTCGCCTTTCTCCTGGGCCTGACGACCGTCATGCTGGGTGTGGGGCGGCTGGCCGATATGATCGGCAAGAAGCAGATCTTCACCTGGGGATTGGTCCTGTTCACGGCAGCTTCGGCGCTCTGTGGCCTGTCGCCGACGGTGTGGGCTCTGATTGCGTTTCGGCTCCTGCAGTCGATCGGGGCGGCGATGATCGTAGCGCTGGGCGTGGCCATCGTCACTGAGGTTTGGCCGCCGGAGGAGCGTGGCCAGGCCATCGGGACGACCGGTGGCGTGATCGCGCTCGGCATTGTGGTGGGGCCGACGTTGGGTGGCCTGCTCATCGGCACACTGGGCTGGCGGGCGATCTTCTTCGTCAACCTGCCCTTCGGGCTGTTGGCACTCTTCCTGACTCTACGTTTCGTGCCCGATTTGCGCCCCAAGCGCACAGCGGAGACCTTCGACTGGGCCGGGGCGCTGGTGCTCGGGGGCGGGCTGCTCGCCCTCTCGCTCGCCCTCACGGTCGGGCAGAATCTCGGCTTCACCGACGTGCGCATCCTGGCGCTCTTCGCGGCGGCGGCGGTGGCGTTGGTCGCCTTTGTCGCCATCGAGAAGCGGTCGCGCGCCCCGATGATCGACCTGACGCTCTTCCGAGACCCCCAATTTGGCGTCAATCTCTTCACCGGGTTTCTCTCCTTCGTGGCGATCGCCGGCGTGGTGTTCTTGATTCCCTTCTACCTGGAGTTGGTCTTGGGCCTCCCGGTGGCGCAGGTCGGCCTCTTGATGGCGATCGTGCCGACGGTGATGGCGGTCCTCGGGCCACTCTCAGGGGTGCTCTCCGACAAGATCGGAACGCGGCCGGTGAGTGTGCTCGGCCTGATTGCCATCTTCATCGGATACATGGCGACGGCCACTCTGGCGGTGGACACGACCCCGATGGGTTACGTGCTGCGCATGCTGCCGGTCGGCATCGGTATGGGCATCTTCCAGAGCCCCAACAACAGCGCCATCATGGGCGCGGCGCCTCGAGAGCGACTGGGGATCGCCTCGGGGATGCTGAGTATGACTCGCACCCTGGGGCAGACCGCCGGTATCGCCCTGTTGGGGGCGTTCTTTGCCAGCCGGATCCACGACTACACCGGCCAGCCGGTGGATGTGGTCGTGGCGCCGCCGCCGGCGCTGGCCTTCGCCTTGCACGACCAGTTCCACCTGGCAGCGGCACTCATCACCCTTGGCCTGCTCGTGGCGCTGATGGCCTGGCGCCGCGAGCGCCGGGTTCCCGCTGCGTCCATAGTGGCCGAGCGCCAGATGCCAGTCGAGACACTCGAGAGATGAGGGCAGAGAGACGGTTCCCGGGTGGGATCGTCTCTTTCTTGCAGGCGTGCTGCGGTCACCCAGTCGCTGCGGCTGCTCAGGATCGCCGACCGCCGCCGCGCCTCTGCGGAATGGAAGGTCGGCGGCCGAAGCCAACTGGCGCGATTGGCTGGATCGTCCCTCTTTTGGAGCAAAATGTGGGTTGTGGTCATCCAAAACAGAGATTGAGGTCGTATACTTTGGCATTAGATCCAACATTCTCAGCGGAGGGTACCATGACTCGCAGACTGTTCTTCTCGTTCGTGCTCCTGATCGTAGTGCTGGCGGTGCCACTGGCGGCGTTCGCCCAAATGACGCCAGCGGTCAGTGTCAGCGACCAGGAGGTGAAGGATGGCACGGTGACCGTTGCCAAGACGGTGGCGACTCAGGATGGCTGGATGGTCATCCACAAGGACCAGGATGGTAATCCGGGCCCGGTGATCGGCTTCTCTTCTGTGAAGGAAGGCGAGAACGAGAACGTCCAGGTGAAACTGAACGAGGAACTCACGGGGCCAACCAAACTGTGGGCGATGCTGCACGTGGACGAGGGCACCAAAGGGACCTACGAGTTCCCGGGTGCGGATGTGCCGGCCAAGGTGGACGATAAGGTCGTGATGGAGCAATTCACCGCCTCGCCGGCGGGGACGGCCGTGGCTGCGCCGGCAACGTTGCCGACGACCGGCGGCGACTTCAACGGCGTGCTCATCGTGGTGGTGGCGGGGCTGGCGCTGGCGGTGGGCGGACTGTTCACCCGGCGTGTGCTGGTTCGCTGAGGGGCGAGCGCGCGCAAGGCAACAGCCGCGATTCAAGTGAATACTCGACAGTTCTACCGGATTTATTCTCGGCGGGGTGGCGGGAACCGAAAGGAACGGGGGGAGGAACAACTGGTCCTCGTGACGATCGGGCCAGTCGCATCACGCGCGTGTCCCACGTTTCTCTCTGCCGGGGCGCCAGGGTTTCAGACCCGCTTGCGACGATCCGGTCACGTGAGATGAGGCGGTGGGAATCACTGACCCTAAAACACGGGGGGGCGAAGGCTTTGATCTTCGCTCCCCCGTGTTGGCTGGGCCTGTGTGGGCCGATGATGACGACCGCGTTTGGGTCAAGTGCGGATCTCCTGCCGCTGAAAGAGGACGTAGCCCAGCGCGAACAGCAAAATCGTGGCGGCGATGAGCCCCGTCAACTGCGGCCAGATGAGGATCAGGCTCTGGCTGAGGGGCAGCGGCGTGCCCAGGATGGCGCCCTCGAGTTGAATCGGCAGGACGAGCCCGAGTGCCCGCACGGTGGGGCGCAGCAGGGCCAGCGTGGTCTCGGCGTAGAGCGTGTTCGGCGAGAGGCGCGCGAGCAGCAACTCCAGTTGGGATTGGGCGAGCACTTCCCTGGCAAAACCGAACTCCACCGGGCGCAGCGCCTGGGCCAGCAGGCTGGCGATGATGCTCCAAAAGATCGTGAAGAAGAGCCAAACGGCGATGGAGGCCAGCGCCGCCGTAGCCGGCTGGCGGAAGGTGATCGAGAACAGCAGCGCCAGAGCCAGCCAGATACCCCCGTAGAAGATCGTCGCAGCCAGGAACCAGAGGCTGCGGGACACTTCCTCGCTGCTGGGGGGAATGCCCAGGCGCAGGAGACCCAGCCCCATGATGAGCAGCCAGATGGCCGTGAGCACAAGGGCCAGCGTAAACAGCCCAGCCAGGAACTTCCCGAAGAGCAACGCATCACGGTAGATGGGTTGCGCCAGGACGCGTGAGAGGGTGCGCTGATTGAATTCGCGGTTGATCGCATCGAAGGCGAGCGCGATGGCGATCAACGGGACCAGAAATCCGAGGAAGCCCACGAAGGCGGGCAACGGATCGCGGGCGGTGGTGAAGAGTTTGAGGAACAGGAATGGATCCTGACCGACCGTCTGGCGCAGATTCTGGAGCGCGGCGTACACGGTACCCAGCGCCGTCAGAACAATGAGCACTTCGAGGATCCGCATGCGGGCACTGCTGAGGTGGTCAGCCATCTCCTTCGCGACCACCGCCCAGAGACCAGTCCATGGCGAGCCTTCGCGACCGTGCTCGCGCCGGGATGGCTCAGGCTGCGATGGCATGTCCCACCTCCTTGAAGTATTGGGCGTAAATCTCGTCCAGACTCGCCTGTTCGAAATCCAGGGCCAGCAGCGTGCCGCCGGCTTCGACCGCCGCACGGGCGGCCTCTCCGCGCAGGTCGCGCCGCGCTTCCACGTCGTAGGCGCCGGCACAGGGGCGTTTCACCTGGACGACACCAGGGAGGGCGCTGAGGGCCTGTTCGAGTGCCGCCGCCGGGCCATCGACCTCGAGGTGAATCCGGTAGGCGCCGCCGAGGACGCGCTGGGCCAGTTCCTTCACGGTGCCGTCGAGCATCATGTGGCCTTGGTGGAAGAGCCCGACCCGGTCACAGATGGCCTGCACCTGGTAGAGCAGATGTGATGCGAGCAGGATCGTGATGCCCTTCTCCCTCAGACCGCGGATGAGCTCCAGGAACTCGCGCGCGCCGTCGGGGTCGAGTCCCTGGGTCGGCTCGTCCATGATGACCAGTTGGGGGTGCTTGAGCAACACCTCCGCCACCCCGAGTCGCTGGCGCATGCCGTGGGAGAAGGTTGCCACCTGTTTGTCGGCGACCTCGCTCAAGCCCACCCGGGCCAACTCGTTATCGATGCGCCGGTGGGCTTCGTCGCGCCGCAGGCCGTTCAGCCTGGTGATATACACCAGGTTCTCGCGGGCGGTCAACTCGTCATAAAACCCAACCTGATCGGGGAGGTACCCGACGCGTGCTTTGACGCTGAGCGGCTGGCGCACCGGGTCGAAGCTCAACACGCGGACGCTACCCGCCGTTGGCTCGGTGAGTCCCAGGAGCATCAAGATGGTCGTGGTTTTTCCCGAGCCGTTGGGGCCAAGCAGGCCAAAGACCTCGCCCTGCCGCACGGACAGGTTCAGCCCGTCCACGGCAACGAACTCGTCGTAGTGTTTGGTCAGGTTCTGTGTTTCGATCACCAGATCGTCCATCACGTTCCTCCCGCCCCCTCATCGGCGGCCGAAGCGGACGACGGCGACGCCTACGGCGCCAACGGCGATCGCAATCAGAGCCAGGCCAACCACGCCCCACAGCGTCGAGGTCAGCACGGTGATCCGCAGGTCCATCGACTTCGAGGCGCCCTCACCCGGTTGGGCGCGGACGGTGACCATATAGTCGCCCGCGATCGCCTGCTCGGCCGGGTGGACATTGGCGGTGGCCTCGACCTGTTGGCCCGGAGGAATCTCCGTGATCTGCTCCGGCTGGAAGCTGATCGACCAGCCGCTGGGCGGGGAGGCGCTCAACTTCACGTCGCGCGCCGCGGCGCTCCCGCTGTTCCGCACGACTACTTTGAACGGTGTCACCCGCCCCGCGTAGGCCTGCCCCGAGAGACGTTCGTCCGGGGTCGTGACGGAGAGATCCGGTTGACCGGTCACTTCGGCGGTGAGGACGAGTTGCTGCTGAGCCTCGCTTCCGTTCGCCGACACGGTGACCTGGTACTGACCGGCGGGCGTCTGGGGAGGCGGCACGACTTCGACAGTGAGGCGCTTGGTTTCATTGGCATTGAGCGGGAAGCTGGTGACGTCCTGACCACTCAACGAGAAGTTCACCTGGAAGCCCTGGGGCGCATCCGCCGCCAGATTGATGGTGAGTGGCTCGTCGCCCTCGTTCTTCAAGGTGGTATTGTAGCGGAACGTCGTGGTCGGCGTGCCCTTGAGGGTGGGCAGTTCCGCATCGAAGGCGAGTTTCGATGGCAGCTTGTCTTTGATGGTCAGCCCGATGGGCAGTTCGGTCTCGGTTCCATTCCCGCGGGCGACCACCACGAAGCGATAGCTCCCCGGCGCAACATCCTTGGGCGGCTCGAGCTTCAGGCTCGCGGAGCCATCGTGGTCAGGCTCGACGTACACCGACTCAATGACGCGGCCCTCACCTGTAAAGGTCGGCGTCCAGCCTGCCGGGACCTCGCGCATCTCGAGGTGAACGACCTGGGGGTCGGGCGCGCGCACAGTCAGGTCGAAGGTGACGGTCTCGCCGACTTGTGCCATTTGATCAGGGTAATGGGTCGAGAGAGTCAATTTGAGCGGGGCGTTCCGTTGTTGTGATTCCTGGGCGAGCGCCGGGGTATAGGCTTTCCCGAGCATCGCCAGTGCAACCAGCAATCCGATTGTCCAAATTCGCCGCATGCTTGTCTCCTCCTTTGCATACGCTGGGTATGGAATTTGGGAGTTGAAGCGGGGAGCTTCGGATCGAAAAACCCCAGGCTGAGAACAGTTGGCGCACACAGACGGCCATTGAGATGGTGTGTGTGGGGAGGCGAGAGTAACGTCCTGGCCCACCCAGCGCTCCGTACTCGCAGTTGCGCAAGCAGGTGCCGGCCGTCCGAGGGGTTCACGGTGGCTCCACGTGCCCGGTTCGAGTGCGCTGGACGACGGCCCACCGGCGATAGCACGGGGGCTCCTCGTCCGCGGATTCAGATGTTAGCGAGAGGGTGGAGAGTCTGCCGAGATCATACGCCGGTATGAATGCATTCCGTGTGCAAGCGACATCGGTCTGGTCCGAAAGAACCAGGCGCGTCTACCAGGCTTGCCGGACCGGGGGTGAGTGATCGCGTTGGGGGCCTTTACACAGTCTCGTGAACGGCCAATGATCAGGGAGTAGAATTCTTCGCTCCTGCTGGAATCCAGTGCATAGGGAGAACGGGATGAAGGTGCGAAGCACGTTCCGACGCCCGTCGCGGCCGGTCTTCGCACACGATTCCACTTTGAGGGAAACTCTTACCACAAACGCGCGCTAGCGCAAAATCCGCTTGTCGCCGATGCGGCGGGTCACGCGCTTGTTGTCCAGATGCTCCAAGAGGGCGATGGCGTATTTGCGGCTGGTGTCGAAACGATCGCGGAGCTCGCCAGCGACGATGCCGCCGTGAGCCGTGATGTGCTCGACGACGAAGGTGCTCATCTCGTCGTAGACGGCCGGTGTCAAGAGTACCTCCGGGCTGACCCGAATCAGGTCACCGCGCGCGATGAGCAGGCTGAGGAGCTCGTCGCCAACGGTGCGTGCGGCGTCGCCGGCGTTGGGTGGTGTGTAGGGGGCGGCCTCGAATTGGGCCAGCAGCGCGCGGACCTGGTCTTCCTGGTCTCGGCTGAGGTGCACCTCGTACTCGGGCAGCCGCACCACGCCCCCGGACTCAACCACCAGGCCCTCCGCCTCGGCGGCAGCCAATAGCGCGGCGAAGGGTTTGGGCTTGAGGTTGAGGCGGCTGGCCAACTCCTCGCGCGGCATCCCCAGCCGCAGGGGGAACTCGCGATGGTAGTCGGCCAGGGCGGTGGCCATCTCGGTGGTCAGCCGGGTCCAGCCAGTCGCTGAAAGCAGGCTGCCATCGGCCAGGCGGCGCGCGCGCCCCTCCTCGAGCAGTTGGGCCAGGGCGGCCTCAGCGCTCTCACTGGGAAAGGGCAGGTTCTTGCGCAGGGTCGCGTCGTCGGTGGGCTCGCCGGCCTGGAGGTGCTGGAGCAGCAGGTCGGCGGGCGAGCCCTCGGCCAGCAGGCGGAAGCGCTGGAGGCTGTCGGGGCGGAAGCGGCGCCAGCGGCGGGCGGGGTGCGCATCCAGGATGACACCGCCGCCGAGGGTGCGGCTCGGCGAGGGCTGGCGCACGATGAAGCGGTCGCCGCGCGCCAGGGTAACCGGCCGGGCAAGCCGTAGTTGGGCGAAGGAGCGCTCGCCCGGAGCCAACTCGCGCGTTCCGATCAGGCGGACGTGGCAGGGAACCTCGGCGGCACCACTAAAGAAGTCCAACTCCTGGTTGTGGCGCAGCGCCCGGCCCGCGTCAGGCAGCAGGCGCAGCACGACGTCGATCAGCGTGGTGGCGGCGTAGCTGCCCGGCCGCACGACGACGTCGCCGCGCTGAACCTCTGCCACCTCGATCCCGCTGAGGTTGATCGCGACCCGGCGGCCGGGGGTGGCGCGCGTCACCCTGGTCTTGTGGCTCTGCAACCCGCGGATGCGGCCGCGCCGCCCCGCCGGCAGCACTTCGACCTCGTCGCCCACGGCGAAGCCGCCGTCGGTCAGGGTGCCGGTCACGACCGTGCCAAATCCACTGATGGTGAAGGCGCGGTCGATCGGCAGCCGGGGACGTCCCAGGTCGGGGCGCGGGGTGGCCTCGGTGAGGAGTTGGTCGAGAGTCGCGCGCAGGATGTCCAGGCCGGCACCAGTCCGGGCCGAGAGCGGAACGATCGGCGCCCCGGCCAACACGGTCCCGGCCAGAGTCTCCTCGAGTTCGACCTGAACCAGATCCAACCACTCTGGATCGTCCACCAGGTCGATCTTCGTCAGGGCGACGACGCTCTGCGGTACGTGCAGCAGATCGAGGATGGCCAGGTGCTCGCGGGTTTGTGGCATCACAGCTTCGTCGGCCGCGACCACCAGCAGCGCCAGGTCGATTCCGCCGACACCGGCCAGCATGTTCTTGATAAAGTCTTCGTGGCCGGGCACGTCCACAACGCTGACCTCGCGGCCACTGGGCAACGTGATCCAGGCGAAACCCAGATCGATCGTCATCTCGCGCTCTTGCTCTTCTTTCAGACGATCGGGGTTGATCCCGGTGAGGGCCTGGATCAGGGTCGACTTGCCGTGATCGACGTGGCCTGCGGTTCCGATGACTCGCATGACACTCCTTTGGAAGGGAGCAAGGAGTGGGGAACAAAGTTGCCCTTGCAACGCTTCTCACAACGGATCAACAGTGTCGAAGCATCCCTCCTCCCTACTCCTCGCTCCCGGGGTGATTCCGCGTTCATCACTCTCTCCTACTCGCCGACCTTCTCGCGAACGAGTTCGGCGATCTCGTCGTAAAAGTGGCGCACTTCGTCCATGTGGAACGCAGCGGTCCGCTCCTGGAGACGCCATAGCTCGATCAGCCTGGCGCGGAATTCTTGCTGCGCGGCGAGCAGCTCTTTGGCGAGCTGTTGGCCCCGCTCGAGATCCTCACGCCGCAGGGCCTCGAGGTTCGCCACCCGATTGACGACCTCATCGTTGCGGCTGAGCTGCTGGTTCCAACGGGCCTCGGTCTCGAGGCGGGCCTTGGTCCAACGTTGCTCGTTGTCGGAGAGAAACTCCTGGAGCGCCTGGCGCTGGTGCGCCTCGGCCAGCCGCTGGGCCTCGGCGACCAGCCGCTGGTCGCGGGCGATCTGTTCTTTGAACTTTTCGATCCCGACCAGGTTCTGTTGGGTGATCTCGGTCTGTTTGCCGAACTGTTCCAACTGGCGGTTTTGCTTATTGACCACCTCAGCATAGTGGTTGATTTCGACCGCCCAATCGCTCATCTGGCGGTCGCGGAGGGCGTCCTTGAGCTTAACCTCCTCGATCAGGCGGGCCTGCTCGCGCTTGAGATCATCGCGCAGGGTGGTGAGGGCTGAGATGCTCTGCTCGTTGCGGCGGGCCAACTCCTCAATCAGGCCCAGCTTGGTGACGTGAGTCTCGGTACGGCGGAGAAGTTCCACGATTTCTTGTTGGGCCTGGACCAAAGCCTTCTGGTCCTGGGGGCGTTGCGCTTCGAGGTAGGTGATGCGATCGGGGAGTTGGGCCATGTCGCGATGGTAGGCAGCCAGTCGCGTCTGCAGATCGAGGACCTGCTCGCCCAGGCGTTGATCCTCCGCTTTGAGCAAGCCGATGCGCTCCTGGAGTGGTGCGATGGGCTCCAGCCCCCGGCGAAGCTCGCTGAGCGCCCGTGCCAGATTCTCGCGCTCGATCTGGCGCACCTTCGTCTGCTCGCGCTCCGCTTTGACGTGCTCTTCCTCGTGCTGGCGGACCATGAGAACGAGCTCGTCCTTGAGTTGTTGCAGGGCCTGCTCGAGCTGCGTGAACTTGGTGAGCCGGGCCTGGGTGCTTGCCAGGCGCCCCTCGAGCTCCTGGATCCGCCTGGCCTGGTCGCTGAGTTCTACTGCCTGGCTATCCGCCTTCTGGCGCAGTTCGACCAGCAGCGCCCGGTCGCGGCGGTGCTCCTCGTCGAGCCATGTCAGCATCTGGGTGGCCTGGGTCGTGTCCACGAATCATTCCTCCAGTCGGCGCGCACGGGGCATGGTGGGCAGTATGATAATCTGGCAATCTTATTCCGGCAAGCATGCCGGTGGGGGTGTGAACGTGACCCGTGAAACGTGATGACGTCAGGAGACGCGTGATTGTGCGGCCCAGACAGTGGTTCGCCGCCTCATGCAACGGACCCCGCACGTGAGATCGCGGGGCCGGTGGATCGGGTGGCTACTCGGCGGTGTGGCGGGCGCTGCCGAGGAAGCCCTTGCGCTTGCGGCGCTGGGCGGGGGCCGGACCGCTCTCGTTGTGGTCGGAGCTGACGTCGTAGTAATAGTAATAGTAGCCCGCCAGGTTGTGGCGCCGCAGGCGGTTGAGGGTAGCACCCAGGAGCGTGGCGCCGACGCGCTGGAGCTGCTCGGTGGTGTGGACCAGCTCGGTCCGTTTGGTGAGGTTGGTATCGATCACCAGCAGGGTGCCATCGGCCTTGGCGGCCAGGATGGCGGCGTCGGTGGCGGCCAGGGTCGGGGGGGTGTCAAGGATGACCAGCTCGGCCTGGGCGGCCAGCTCCTGGAGCAGGTGGCTCATGCGCTCGGAGTTGAGCAGCTCGGCCGGATTGGGGGGGATAGGGCCACTGGTCATGACGCTGAGGCCGGACATCGTGGTCGGTTTGAGCAGGGCCTGGAGGTCGACCTCATCGCTGACGATGGCGGAGGTCAGGCCGGTCTGGTTGGGGAGGGTGAAGAGGGTATGCTGGCTGGGGCGGCGCAGGTCGGCGTCGACCAGGATGACGCGCGCCCCGGTCTGGGCGACGGCGACGGCCAGGTTCGCGCTGGTGACACTCTTGCCCTCCCGCGGCCCTGGGGAGGTGACGACCAGGATGTGGAGGGGGCGATCGACCATGGCGAACTGGAGGTTGGTGCGCAGCATGCGGTAGGCTTCGGCCAGGGGGGAGCGGGGGGCATTGGCCAGGATCACGGCCTGAGCAGGGGTGCTATGCTCGTGGGGGAGCTCGGTGATCTGGCCGAGGATGGGCAGGCCGACCAGGCTCTCCACCATGGCCGGGTCGCGGACGCGCTCGTCGAGGTATTCGATCAGGAAGGCGGTCCCCAGGCCGATCATCGCCCCCACCACCGCCGCCAGCAGCGTGTTGGTCAGCGGCCGCGGGCGGACGGGTTTTGTGGGCAGCGCGGCGGGCTCGTCCACGATAATACTGTTGAGGCTGGTGGCCTCGGCCAGCCGGACCTGCTCGAAGCTCTGTACCAGGGACGACTGGGTGTTGCGAAGCTGGGTGACCCGGCTCTCCAGGCGATCGATCTCATCCTCGTTGCGCGGGTTCGCGGCGCGCTCGCGGGTGAGGCGACCCTGGGCATCCTCAATATCGCCCGCGAGGGTATCGAGCTGGCGCTGGAGACTCTCCTTGGAGGCGGCGAAGCGCTCGGACTGCTGCTCGGCGTTGCGGTTGGCGAAGACCTGAGGGATGGTGTTGGCAATAGCCTGGGCCAGGGCGGGATCGGTGTGCTCGACAGTCAGGCGGATAAGTTGGGTATCGCGCACCGGCTGGACCGTGATCTTCACTTTGAGGGTGCCCAGGTCTTGCTGCAGGCCCAACGCGCGGGCAGTCTCTTCCAGTACCGGTCGACTCTGCAGCCGCTCGGAGTAGGTTCGGGCCAGGCGCTCGCTAGTCAACAGATCGGTGTAGGTCGTACTCTCGGGGTCCTTGCCCTCGCGGATGAGCAGGCTGGCCGTCGCCTGGTAGACCGGCGCGGTGTTGATGCTCACCACGTAGGCGATTGCGCCGCTAACGGCGGTGCAGATCACGATCAGCCACAACCATTTCCAAACGATTCGGGCGTACTGTCGCAGTTCCATACAGGGGTTCCTTCAGCTATGAGGCACCGTGGCCCAAGCAGCAATACAAATGGCGCCCACGTGGGCGCATCGTCAGGAGCAGTCTATGCGGCCCGGCTCTCAAGCGGATGAATGGCATCCTCGGGTTTGATGACGATTTGTTCACGCCGTGGGAGGGGCGCCGGTTGAAAGGTTGAAGCTTGAAAGGTACCTGGTTCGCGTTCGATGAGCGGTCGCCGGGGGGGCCAGAGCAGGCAGGGTCTCCCCGGAGCGCTGCCGCTTCCTGGGTTTGCATAGGACTTTTGTGACGCTCCGCACGCGCTCGAAGCGTGGCGGCTTCTCAAGCTACGCATAGGCCAGCGCCTTCCGTTAGCGCCTGATGGCTCCGTCCGAGCCAA
Source organism: Ardenticatenaceae bacterium (assembly GCA_027493995.1). Taxonomy (GTDB): domain Bacteria; phylum Chloroflexota; class Anaerolineae; order Ardenticatenales; family Ardenticatenaceae; genus DOUV01. Next base: position 6,693,331 of record JAOSJS010000001.1, read on the forward strand.
AGCGGGTCATTGACAATGGCCTTTTTCCGCCCGATGAACGCGAACCAGGTCCGTTGAAGGATTGACGGTGCGGATCGAGGGCGTCTAGAAACTATAGTGCGTGAGGGGATCATTGGGCTATAGGTCAATTCTCCTGTCACGAAGATCGGTCACCGGAAATGAAGGACAGATTCGCAATTTGCTCGAGGCTCAGTTGGCGGAGGGGCAAATTGCCAATTTGCCCTACGCTTCAGCGCCGGTGAGGGGGCCAAGGCGGACGGCGCTGGGCTGGGGAGTACGCGCCGGGGCCGGGCTTGGGTTGACCGGCGGACGTTCGGCGCCGGGTTGATACTCGGGGAGGATTCGCCGAAGGGCGGTGATGACGGCCCGGTCGTCGCGGCGCTGGGCGGCGGCGATCAGGCTGGCGAGCTCGGTCTCGAAGTGGCCGCGGCCAGTGTACTCCTGGCCGCGGGCGATCATGATCTTGGGATGGCGGGTGCGCGAGAAGCACTCGCTATGAATAAAGAGTTCCTCGAACAGCTTCTCGCCCGGCCGCACGCCCGTGAAGACGATCTCGATGTCCCGATCGGGCTCCAGGCCCGAGAGCTCGATCAGGTCGCGCGCCAGATCCACGATTTTGACGGGCTCACCCATGTCCAGGACGAAGACCTCGCCTCCGTTCCCGTGGCCGAGGACGCTGGCCTGCAGGACGAGCTGGACCGCCTCGGGGATGGTCATGAAGTAGCGGGTGATCTCCGGGTGGGTGACCGTCACCGGCCCGCCAGCGGCAATCTGCTGTTTGAAGAGCGGCACGACGCTGCCGCGACTCCCCAGGACGTTGCCGAAGCGCACGGCAACGTAGGAGCGGCGGGCGCGCGCGGCCGCGGCCTGGACAATCAGCTCGGCCACGCGCTTGGTGGCGCCCATGACGTTGGCCGGGTTGACCGCTTTGTCGCTTGAGATCATCACCATCCGCGCGATGCCGGCCGCCAGGGCCGCCTCGAGGACGTTGGCGCTGCCCAGGACGTTGTTGAGTACGGCCTCGCTGGGGTTGGCCTCCATCAGGGGCACGTGCTTGTGGGCCGCGGCGTGGAAGATGATCTCCGGCCGCTCGCGGGCGAAGATGGCATGCAGGGCCGCGGTATCGCGGACGTCGGCGATGACCGGTTGCCAGCCAATCGCGGGGAAACGGTTGCGCAGCTCGCGCTCGACCATGAAGATGCTGTTCTCGCCGTGGCCCAGCAGCACGACCCGCCGCGGGCCGAACCGGGCCATCTGGCGGCAGAGCTCGGAGCCGATGGAGCCGCCGGCGCCGGTGACGAGGACGGTCGCGTTCGCCAGGCTGGCGCGGATCCCATCCAGGTCCGTGGTGACGGGACTGCGGCGCAGCAGGTCCTCAATCTCGACGTTGCGTAGTTGGCCGGTGATCACGCGGCCCTCGACCAGCTCGGAGAGGCTAGGGAGGGTGCGGCAGGGGAGGCCCAGGCGCTCGCTGGTCGCCACGACCTCGCGGACGATCTTGCCGGGCGCGGTCGGCATTGTGATGATGACCTCTTGCACCTGCCTGGCCTGGGCTACGGCCGGGATGGTCTCGCGCCCGCCCAGCACTGGAACGCCGTGCACCAACAGATGATGTTTGGAGGGATCATCATCGATCACTGCGACCGGGAGGAGCCCGGCGCGGGGGTTGTCGTGCAGCTCGCGGATGACCATCACGCCGGCGTCGCCGGCACCGACGATCAGGGCGCGCCGGGGCGCTTTCGCGCGCGATTTGCCCTGCCGGGGCCGCATCTGCTTGACGAGCAAGCGGGTACTGGCCAGGAGGGCGCCGGTGAGCAGGGTATCAATCGCCGGGATCGTGCGCGGGATGGCCGGGACGACCAGGCGTGTGACGCTCAGGAAGCCCACCGGGAGGGTCAGGATCAGACCACTCAGGACCACAGCGACCAGCAAGACATTCAGGTCGTGCGTCGTGGCGTAGCGCCAGAGGCGCCGGTAGGCACCGCCGGCGTAGAGGATCAGGGGCTTGACTGCCAGGGCGAGCAGCAGGTAGAGCGCGATGCCCGAGCGTTGCGGCCTGAGGCTGGCCGGGTCCAGCCGGAGGACGAAGGCCAGGAGGGCGGCGACGGAGATGAGGAAGATATCGACGATGAGCAGGTGGCGGTTGCGGAACCTCAGCACGGAGTCTCCGTGAACAGGAAGTCTCATCATGGAGACCTTTCCAGGCGATAGGTGCGTTGATCGCCAGCCGCGATGGGGATCGCGGCTGGCCAGCGGCCGGGAGCCCAATACCGCGGGCACTGGTGCCCTGTGACCGTCCAGGGCGCCCCGCGGGGCTCTGTCCCGCTCGTGTTCCGGACGCGAGTCAGCCGGCAGTGAGTGCCGGTGCGGCTGGCGTCCCGGCCGCTGTTGGATGTTGCCAGGCGGCGCAACGTGGCGCAAGAGGGCTCTCGACCGGGAGCCGATTGATGGTTAACCGCGACCAGGATGCCTGGCTGGCCACGCTCGTCCCTGGCCGTACATGAACGGAGGGCAGCAGGACGGGGATGCCCACTGCGTCCACATGGGCCTCACGAACCATTGAAAGCGGTGCTGCGGGCGCACGATGAGCCAGCGCGATGCGGAAATGCCCACACCCGGCCGCCGAACCAGTCCCCTTTCGGGCGAAGGCGACGGCCTCGCCCCGGCGTGGGGGCGGCGGTGCCGCGGTCGTAGTCCGATGTCGTGACGGCGGGGCGCCGGGCAATAGCACAATCAGGGTTCTCACCGGCGGATGCTCCACACTCCCTCTAGCCTACTGATCTCGAAGAAAAATATCCATGAGATCATTGGATCATTGCCGGCCGGCGGTTCCCTCTTGCCAACCAGCCGGGCGCCGCCTCGGACCGTCGCCATGGGAGGCGGGCATCATAAAGCGTGTTGCTGGCTGGCGTGCGATGGGTCGTTTGTAAGAGGTGCGCCGGATCGTCGTTGTTCTGGGAAGGAAGCCATCCCCCCGACGATTCTGACTATGACTACACCAAATCAAGATTGAATTGAGATGAAGTCTGGGTACCGATATTGTGACAAACTATTCAGCACTATCTCATGCCCGACGCCTACAAGGAGATGTCGGGTAGCGCGCAGCACTATTTTGAACCACTTTCGATTCGAGCATTATGCGGTGAAAGATTGCGGAGTGGGGTGGTAGCGCCGTGCCGGGAGCGCGGCCCCTGACCGGCCTCCGCCGCAGAGGCGCCCGCTCCCACGCAGGGCTCGCGACGGTGGGGACAGGGGCGGCGAGGACGGCCAACGCTTACGGGCCGGCGGGACGCCGGCACTCCCAGTGACCCAGCCTGAGCGCGGAACGCCCGTGATTGCAGGGGCCTATCGAGACGCTCCTCGCGAGGTTGGGGAGGCGCCCGGGATCAGGCCCCGCAGCGCTTGAGCTGCCCGGCGCGCAACTCCACGGCGACGTAGCGATGGCTGAGCATCTTCAGCAACACCCGCACCCGGTCGGTAGCGCTGAGGCGGGCATCGAAGATCGCCTCGTAGCCGGCGAAGAGGCCGTCGCGGATCTCGACGGGGTCGCCGGGTTCCAGGCCATAGAACAACTCGCCCCCGGCGCCGATCACGTCCCTGACGTGGCGACGGATGGCGGCGATCAGCTCATCGGGCACCACCGCCGGCTGGCCGCCGAAGGAGACCAGGCCGATAGCCGCGGGCATCCACTGGAGGGTGCTGAGTCTGACGGCGTCCAGGTCAGCGCGCACGAAGAGGTAGCCCGGAAAGTAGGGGCGCACCGTGCGCGAGCGCGGATTAACGGGCTGGACCTGGATGCGAGGGTAGTAGCTTTCCAGGCCGTACGCCTGGACCTGTTGCCAGACAATCGCTTCTTTGTGCGGTTTGGTGTGGAGAACGTACCATCGTGGTTCCATGAGACCGAGTTCTTTTCAAAGGTTGCACGCGCAGCATCGAGTCTTACGCAGCGAGTTTCTCATAGGGATTATGCTCAGCGAACGTGAAAACGGTATGAATCTACAGTACCGTTCGGATGAAGAACTCTTCAGGTTCCGGGGAGTGGGCTCGGCCGGGGTGCGCCGCGTGGCTGGAACGGTAGAATCGGAGGGTTAGAAGGTTGAACGTTAGAAGGTTCCCCCGTCGGGGGCACCCTCATCGGTACGTAGACGTAAGGGGGCAAGCCCTGAGGGGTTCCCCCCGGCGACCCCTACGGGGGAGCCCCCGAGGGGGGCTCCCGTAGCGTCGAGGTGGACGCTCGTCCCCTGCGGGGGAGTCCCCTACAAGACGGTCTCGCTTGTCCCCTACGGGGGAATCCCCTACGAGACGGTCTCGCTTGGGGGTCCCCCGCGGGGTAGGGGTACCCCGCGGGGTAGACAGCCCCCTCAGGGGCTCCCCCGCGGGGGGACCCGCAGGGTGGAAGGTTGGTAGACGGCAGAATGGAATGCTGAGCCGGCAGAAGCGTGCTGATTTGAGTACTCCCGGGAGACCATCCAAAGTTTTGGACGGCCCAGCCGTGCGGCGGCAGGCTTCGGAGGTCTTGCAGACCGAAATCTCGTTGGCGTATCAGGCTTTTTGATCTGTGAGTACCAGCGCGATCAGCGTTCTACTTTTCTGGCGGCCGATCGCGCGCTGGAACGTCTCGGAGGAGGGCCACAATGCGCTCGGCCGTGTGGCCGTCCCAGCGCTCGGGGCGCGGCGGGCCGGCGGCGGGGCGTGGGTAGCGGGGCTGCAACGCTGTCTGCGCGGCAGTGACCAGGGCCTCGCGTGTGCTTGCGACCAGGCGATTGGTGCCGGCGGTCACGGTAACCGGGCGCTCGGTGTTGGGCCGGGCGGTGAGGCAGGGGACGCCAAGGTAGGTGGTCTCCTCCTGGACGCCGCCGGAGTCGGTGAGCACCAGGCTGGCGTGGGCTTGCAGTGCCAGGAAGTCGAGGTAGCCCAGGGGGTCGAGCAGGTGCAGATTGTTGCTTGCCGGTTGCAGGTTGTTGGTGGTGATGCGTTGGCGGGTGCGGGGGTGGACTGGGAAGATGATCTGCATCTCGCGGGCCAGATCATCCAGGGCCAGTATGATCTGCCGGAGCGTGTTCGGCTCATCCACATTCGACGGGCGGTGCAACGTCACCAGGAGAAAGCGGCGGAGGGCGAGTCTCTCGCGCAGGCGAGGCCAGCGTTGCTCCGCCTTCGGCAGCAATTGCACCAGCGTGTCAATCATCACGTTGCCGACGAACCGGATTTTCTCCGGCGCCACGCCCTCGCGCAACAGATTCTCGGTTCCATCGGGGGAGGGGGTGAGGAGCAGGTCGGCGATCTGGTCGGTGACCAGGCGGTTGATCTCCTCGGGCATGGTGCGGTCGAACGAGCGAAGCCCGGCCTCGACGTGGGCGACCTTGACACCGAGCTTGCTCGCCACGAGCGCGCAGGCCAGGGTGGAGTTCACATCACCGGGGACGATTACCCAATCGGGTCGATACTCGAACAGCACGGGCTCGAAGCGCAGCATGACCTGGGCGGTCTGCCAGGCGTGCGAGCCCGAGCCGACTTCCAGGTTGACATCCGGCCGGGGAAGGTCCAGCTCGTCGAAGAAGAGCTGGGACATGTTCGTGTCGTAGTGCTGCCCGGTGTGGACCAGAAGCTGCTCGAATTCGTTCGGCTCTTGGGCCATCGCCCGCATGATGGGAGCGATCTTCATGAAGTTGGGCCGGGCTCCGACGACGTGGAGGATGTGTGTCATGAGAAGGTTAGCAGGTTCCCCCGTCGGGGGCACCCTCATCGGTACGTAGACGGAAGGGGGCAAGCCCTGAGGGGTTCCCCCCGGCGTCCCCTACGGGGGAGCCCCTGAGGGGGCTGCCCACGCGTCCCCGGTGACCCTACGGGATGCCCCTCAGGGCACCCCGGTGGGGGAGCCCCACAGGGCACGGCTCGCTTGGGCGTACCCGTGGGGTAGGGCGTACCCGGTGGGGTAGGGCGTACCCCGCGGGGTAGACAGCCCCCTCACCCCCTGAGGGGGGAGCCCAAGCAGGATCAGCTCGCCTCGCCCTGCGGGGCGGTCCCCGGCCTGATCGTCTCGCCTGGGCGTACCCCGCGGGGTAGGGGGTACCCCTCAGGGCAGGGGCTCCCCCGCGGGGAGACCCGCAGGGTGGAAGGTTGGTAGACGGCAGAATGGAATGCTGAGCCGGCAGAAGCGTGCTGATAAACGTTGATTATTCGCTTTTTGATCTTCGTAATCAGTGTTCTCTTCTCCTCGCTCAACCCGTCGGGCCGTCTAACGAGCGGCCATCGTAGTCGTCCGGTATTGATTGCCCCATCAGCCGCAGCACGGTCGGGGCGACGTCCAGGATGCTGACCGGCTCTTTGGCCGCGCCGGTTCCGCCGATGTAGAAGAAGGCATCATCGTAGGTGTGCATCCCCACCATCATGGCGTCCTTGTGGACCAGGGACTCTTTGTAGAACGCGCCCTTGGGATCGTATCCGTCTTCGGGGGCCAGGATGATGTCGGCGGCCTGTTCCAGATACGGGCCGCTGTACAACTCCTCGCGCCGGTACGCCTTGCGCACCATGCGCTCGCCGGTGCCAGGGGCGGTGAGGGCTTCGGCCGCTGCGATGATCTCATCGCGCACCCGTTCGTACTCCGCTCCAGGGGCGATCCGCCCGGTCCGCTCGCGGCCCTTCAGGTTGATGAAAATCCGGCCAGGGTCCAGGCTGTATGCCACCGAATCAGGATGGAGCTGCTCGAGAGTCTTCGCCGGAGTTGCGACGTACTTCAGGTAGCCTGCCTCGGCCAGCCAATGGTTATAGAAGACTTCCTGGCGGATAGAGCAAAAGCCATGATCCGACATCATCATCAGCATGTCGTGGGCGCCCAAGCGCTCGCGCACCTGGCCCAGGAACTCGTCGATCCGCCGATAGACCTCGAAAAATGCGGGCATGTAGACCGGGTGGCCCTGTTCCATCGGCTCGAAGAAGAAATGGTGCAGGCGGTCGGTCTCCATGATCACGCCCAGGAAGAACTCCCAGGGCTGGTGGTCGAGCAGGTGCAGGAAGGTGCGAGTGCGCTTGTCGAGGGCGTCGTGGATATCCTCCAGTGCTTTATCGCGGTCCTGCCGGGCGATCTGCGGATTGGTATCGATGCGGTAGCCGAGCCGTTCCAGGGTCGGGAGCATCGATACGGGGGAGACGGCCTTCTCGTTCAGCTTCGGAGCCAGAAAGCCGGCGACCAGGATCCCATTCACCGGACCGGCCGGGTAGGTCACCGGCACATTGAGCACGATGACCCGCTTGCCGGCCTGACCGAGCCGGTCCCACACCGCGGGTCGTTTGATCCGGCTGGCCAGGGGGATGTGGATTTTCAGCGTCGCCGGGTCGCGGTCCACGAAGCCGTAGATGCCGTGCTTCGCCGGGTTCACCCCAGTTTGCAGTGTGGTCCATGCCACCGAGGAGACCCAGGGATAGACACTGGTCATGCGGTGCAGACGGCCCTCGCGAACCAGGGCCGCCAGATTCGGCATGGTCCCATCGGCGAGCATTCGCTGTAGTAGACTGTGCGGTGTTCCATCCAGGCCGATACAGCAGACCCGCTGAGCCTTCGACCCGCGCGGCGCCTCTGAGAGAGAAGTGCTGGAACGGAGGAAATCAAACGTTTTCTTGAACACGGGTTCTCTCCTCAATGAGCGCCGCGGGGGTGCAGTGGCGGTCCTCCGGCCCCCCTCTTCTCAGCTTCAGCCTCACAAATACCCCAGGGCGGCTAAGTGGTCGGAGATGGCTTCCTCTTCCTCGGGGGTATAGCCCGACGCTGCCGCCTGTGCCTCCGAGGTTTCCACAGTGGGGGGGATCGCGGGATGCGCCGCCAGGGTCTCGACGGGCAAGGGGATCGGGGTGCCCATCATCGTCTCCGGGACGTCGACGCCCAGCCAGTGCAGCAGCGTTGGGCCGATGCACTCGAGCTGCAACCCGTGGAGCACCTGGCCGTGCAGCGGGACTCGAGGGTCGTGGACGATGATCAGGCCGTGCTGGGCGTGGTTCGCGTCGTCCGGCCCGGTGTCGTTCTCGAAGGTGTAGAGGCTCCCGTGACCCAGCGTCCCGACCGAGCGCCAGCGCAACCCGCCGAAGTAGACGATCAGGTCGGGTGCGATGCCGTTGACCTCGCGGTAGATCGCCTGGGGTTTCAGCGCAACCGTGCCCAGGGATTGGCCGTCCGGGCCGGTGGTGGCCTCCAGTTCGGCCTTCAGGCGATCGCGCTCGGCCTCGTAGTCCTCGGCCGGAATGATCCCCTGCGGTTCGCGGCCCGCCACGTTCATGAAGATCCGGGCGTAGTAGCCGCCGCTGCCCCAGGCCCTGGTGCGCGACCAATTCACGCGGCACCGGTCGAGGCCGACGAGGCCGGGCGGCTGCTCGTTCAGGGCGAGGTAGCCCTGCTGCTTGAACCACTCATTGACGCAGAACCCGCCGTCCATCCGCTGCGCGCCGTGGTCCGACACGACCATGACGATCGTCTTGTCCCCGACCTGGTCCAGCAGCGAGCCGATCTCGTTGTCCAGGTAGACGTAGTAGTCGTGGATCGCCTGCTCGAAGGGGTTCCCCGGCTGGTAGCGGAGGTGTTGGGGATCCATGGTGCTCCAGAGGCCGTGATGGATGCGGTCGGTGCCCATCTCGACGACCATGAAGAAATCCCACGGCTCGCGCTCCAGGAGCGCATGGAGGATGCGCCAGCGTTTGCGGGTCATACGGTAGATCGAGTCCAGCAGCCAGGCCTTGTCATTCGTGCGGAAGCCTTTGACGTCGAACTCGTAGGGCTCACCCCCCAGCAGCGTGGTGATCTCCTCCGCCAGGGACGGCGGGTAGGTCCATTGGTGCGCGTCGGGCGGCGTGAGGAAGTCGCTCACCAGCAGGCCGTTCAGGGGCTGGACCGGGTAGGTCTGCGGCACGCCGACCACGATCGAGCGCTTGCCGGCCTGGCTGAGAACGTCCCACACGCGCGGGGCCTGCACCGCCGCGCTGTTGGCAATCGTCATCTTCTCGTAGCTGTAGTCGGCCCGGTTGCGGAAACCGTAGAAGCCGAGTTGGCCGGGATCGCAGCTGGCGAGCATGGACGACCAGGCCGGCACCGTGATGGGGGGATGGCTGCTCTCGAGCCGGCCATACGCGCCGTGGGAGAGCAACCGGTTGAGCGTGGGCAGATCCTGGCGCCAGCGCTCGAAGACCAGACTCGGCTCGGCGCAGTCCAGACCGATGACCAATACCCGTCGTGATGCAGCCGATGTCACCGGCTCCCCCTTTCAGTTCGATCCGTTTCCGTCACGCTCGACGGGCGGGCCGTCTCCCCGCACGAAGCCTCCCTGGAGCAACATCCCCAGGATGAGGTGGGCGTTCTCCTCGGGCGTGTGCCTGGTTGTGTCGAGGATGATCTCAGGGTGGAGCGGCGGCTCATAGGGGTCGTCAATCCCGGTGAAGCCCTGGATTTCCCCGCGCCGCGCCTTGGCGTACATCCCCTTGACATCTCGCTGCTCGCAGACCTCGATCGGCGTGTCCACGAAGACCTCGACAAAATGGTCGCTGCCGACCATGTTGCGCACGTCGTTGCGGGTGGCGCGGTAGGGGCTGACCGCCGCGCAGATCACCACGCCGCCGTGGCGCACGAGCTCGGCGGCCACGAAGCCGATGCGCCGGATGTTGATGTCGCGGTCCTCCTTGCCGAACCCCAGCCCCTTCGAGAGGTGGGTTCGGACCACATCGCCATCCAGCACCGTCACCTGGCGCCCGTGCTCCAGGAGCAAGGTGGTCAGGACCTCGGCGGTGGTGGACTTGCCGGCCCCGCTGAGCCCGGTGAACCAGATGCAGACCCCCTGGCGGTGGCGCGGGGGGTAGGTCTCGGCCAGGATCGTGGCCACCTCCGGCCGGGTGAACCAGGCCGGCAGACCCTTCCCGTTATTGAGGTACTGCTCGCGTACCTGAGTGCCGGAGATCGAGGCGGTACGGGTGTGGGCCGGGATGCGCGAGACCTCCTCGTAGCGGTCCTCCTCGGGCAGGTAAACCAACTCGCGGAAGGGTACTACCGCGACGCCCAACTCCTGGCCATGCTGCTGGACCAGCTGCTGGGCATCGTAGGGGCCGTAGAAGGGCGTGCCAGTGGAGTCCTTGCCGGGACTGGCGTGGTCGCGGCCGACGATCAGGTGGTTGGCGCCGTGGTTGCGCCGGATCAGGGCATGCCAGAGGGCCTCCCGCGGCCCGGCCAGGCGCATGGCCAGGGGCAGCAGTGAGAGCAGGATCCGGTCGGGATCGTAGTAGCGCTGCGCCAGGGCTTTGTAGGTCCGCACCCGGGTGTAGTGGTCCACATCGCCGGGCTTGGTCATTCCCACCACCGGATGCAGCAGCAGTACCCCGTCCACCTCCTGAGCGGCGCGCTTGGTCAGCTCCTCGTGCACGCGGTGGAGGGGGTTGCGGGTCTGGAAGGCCACCACGTTCAATCGCGGATCAGGGATGGCAGAGTGCGGAGTGCCCACGAATCCGGAGACCGCGAGTCGCTCGAGCCGGCAGCGCGCCTGAGCAGGGGTGAGGCGCAGATCCTGGAAGTCGTAGTGGCGCGGGAGCTGGAGGACCTGCAGGCGGCCGGAGAGGTTGAGCGGCCCCCAGCGGTGCATCTCGGCCACCAGCGGGTGGCGCAGGTCTTGGGTCCGGAAGACTTTCTGGGCGACCTCGTTGCGGTCCCACGCGTAGATCTCTTCGATCGTCATGACCGCCAGGAGTTCATTCTTGGCGTTGCGCAGGGCGATATCCTGATCGAGGCGAATCGCCTCGTCGGGCTCGACCGGCAGCGTGATCGGGATGGGGAAGATGTGGCCGCTGGCCAGGCGCATCTCGTCCAACACGCGCCGGTGGTCCTCCTGGCCCATGAAGCGGTCCAGGGGGGAGAAGGCGCCCGTCGCCAGCAACTCCAGGTCGCAGACCGAGCGCTCCGACAGTTGCAGCGAGGGCAGGCGGTTGGCGTGGGCCGTCACCTCTTCGGCGGCCTCCGCCGGGACCATCAGGTCAACCAGCCTGTCGCCATAGGGTGGAATCAGGGTTGTGGGTTGGTGAGTTTCAGGTTGCATAGTCGTTACCTTCGCAGTGGCAGGTTGCCCTCTCGGGGAGCCCTGGACAGGGAACAGGTTGACCGACCGGCGCGCAGACCTTGCCGGTGGCAGTGTTCCGGGTGGACGCCCGATTGGTTGAAAAGTGTCGATTGGCAGGTTGCCGATTGGGCGGAGGCGAGACGGTCTTCCTTCACAGAAAGGGCAGGCGCTTCGCTCGAGGATCGATCTCTCCAGGCGGACAGGCGGCGCGAGCCAGCCGAGTGCTCCACCCTTCTCGCCGTTGAAAAGAACGTGCTGCTTCCCCTTCCCCAGCTGAACGTTGTCCCCAAACAAATTCCCAAACCTCAACAGGGAGAAGGAAGCCATGGGATCTGACGCCCATCGTCTCAGGGATGGCCATCGCCAAGATGGCGATTGTAGACCGCCTCGCGCGCTCTGTCCAATCAGGCCGGCAGTATACCGCTGTTGATAGAAATCTGGTCGTAAGGGAGATCACCATCGTTGCCGTTTCGGATGCAGGACCGTGGGACCCCGGTTTCATCGGCGCATGCCGATGGCACGGAGGGCGGATTATCGACTTGTTCCCGCTGTTCACCCAGGTGGTGAGTGCCCGGCCCTTCTTCTCGATCGTAAATGGGGCCGGCTCTTGCCTCCAGCCGCATCGCACGCTATCCTCAGGGGCACGGGCATTGTCGGCCAGCACAAGGAGGGCCGGTGGCACGCTATTTCACAGTCGAGGAGGCGAATGCCGTCGTGGGGGTCATTCGCCCTCTGGTGCGAGAGATTCTTGAGATTCGCCGAACCGTTATCGCCAGGCGGCCCGCAGTCTGGCCGGTCCTGCAACGGGCGGTCGGCAATGGCGGCAGCCGGGCAGCCAGTGAGATGGTGACGGCGTTCGTGCGTCTGGACACCATCGTACGGGAGATCCAGGCCACTGAGGCCATCCTCAAAGACATCAACCGGGGGCTGGTCGACTTCCTGGCGCTGCGCGACGGGCGCGAGATCTATCTCTGCTGGGAGTACGACGAGGAGGAGATCCAGTACTGGCACGAGCTCCACACCGGCTATGCCGGGCGCCAACCAATCGAGTAGAATCGGCCAGGTGCGACGCGCTTCGGGAAGTGTGTCGCACCTACCCCCGGCGTTGAACTACTCCAACGGCCTGGTGAGGAGCAGGCGCTCGGGGAGGTAACCGAGGGACTCGTACAGGTGCCGCGCGGCGTCGTTGTGCGTCGCGACGGTCAGGCCGATCTCGCGGTAGCCGCGCCTGCGGGCGAGGTCCTCGGCCGCGGCCATCAGCGCGCGAGCGACGCCGCGGCGCCGGGCCTCGGGGACCACGTAGAGGTCGTAGATGTAGCCGCGGCGCTCCCCGGAGAAAGCCTCGGTCGTCTCGCCCAGCCACACGTGGCCGACGTTGCGGCCGTCCGCATCCTCCGCGACGAGGAAAGTGCTCTCTCCGCCGGCAAGCAACCGGTCGATCAACCGGCGGATCTGGCCCTCGAGCTCGCGACGGGACGTGCGGGTGCGGAGCGCAGGCGGCAGGTCATTCCAGCTCGTCTCGATCGTTCGCTCGAAGAGGGAAGGAAGCTCGACGCGGCGGGCCTCGCGAATGGTCACGGTCATCGGAAATCCAACCCTTCCTCAGGAATCAGACGTAGAGACGCAGGGACGCAAGGTTGTCCTTGCGTTGATGGTTCAAGCGGTGGATTCGGGAAACGTGAAGACGCCGAGAGCCAGCGGACTTCCCGTTCCAGGCAGCAGCAGATCGTGCCCGCAAGATTCAGGCCTCGACGTGGCCGTGCTAGGGAGGGCCGACCGTGTCCCGGACCCGAACCCACCACCTTCCTGGCTTCGCCACGCATCACATGGTTCCATCAGGCAGATCGGTCCGCGTCGCCGCGTCGAAGGCGCCCGCGGCGATGGCGGCGGCAAACTCAAGGCGCCGGACCCAGCCGGCCCCGTTGTTGGCCGCCCGGGCGAGCCAGGCCTCGTAGCTCCCCGCCGCCGCAATCGCGGCCGCGAAGCGGTCGGCGGTCTCGAACTCCAAGCCCTCCGCCGCGAACCAGCCGCAGCGCAATCCGAGCCGGTGCGCCAGCACGGGCCACTCGCCGTCACTTCCGACCCCGAACACGCGGCTCCAGCGTTGCAGGGCCACTGCAGCGGTCGCCGAGACGCCCCGCGAGCCGCCGCTGACGTCGAACGGCTCACCCGTAATGGCGGCGAAGGCCTCGTTTGCCAGGTGCTCGGTTTCCCGTTGGGCATGAGGGTGGCTGTCAAAGGCCCGGCGGGTGCGGCCCATCACGAGGAAGTCGTAGTCGGGGATGGCCGGCAAGACAGTGCGCAGCTCGTCGGGAAAGGTCCTGGCCCAGTGCAGCGCCCGGTCCCAATCGCAGAGGTGGAGACAGGAGTGGCCGCGCGCGACGGCGCGCTGCAGCGCCCGCAGCCGTACCTGGCCCAGGTGGGCGATATTGTTCGGCGCCTCAAACTCGGAGAAGACCAGCGCGCCCGCCTCACGGTAGGCGGCGAGCACGTGGGGTGGCGTCTGGCGCGAAGCCTCGACGATGATCTCGCAGTACAGCTCACGGAGCAGCGGCCAGAGCGGCGCGGCCACTTCGAGCAGGCCGCCGTCGGCGTCATAGAGTGGGGCCACGAGCGCGACCGCGGGGCTCATCGGACTCGCTCCGCCAGGATGATCCGGCCTGGCCGCTCGGGGCCGGACCAGGTGGCGGCCGGGTCGTACCGGTGCCAGAGGCCGCGGATAGCGAGGCTCGCGCGGTCAAGCATGGCCTCGACCTCGGGCAGGGTGTACAGCCGCGCGCGGTGCACCCAGGTGACCGGAGGACGCTCGAGGTCCTCCGGTTCGAGGGTGATCGTGCGGGTGACCGTGCGAGTGGTGGGGTCGAAGCGGGCAGTGTGCCGTTCGAGGCCGGCGGGTGTGTTAACCGCTTGCTCCTCAGGGGCAATGCGCAATCGAAAGTCGCTCCGGCCGAAGAGAAACTGGCCGCCGGGACGGAGGAGGTCGCGGCACTTGAGGAGCGCGGCCTGAACCCGCTCGTCGCTCTCGAGCGCCAGTGGGGCCTCGGTGCAGAAGTTGAGGATCAAGTCGAAGTAGGGCGGGAAGTCGAGCTCGAGGAGGTCCTGGGTTAGAAAGGCAACCGGCCGGCCCTGGCGGCGCGACTCTGTGCGGGCGTACTCGACGAGGGCGGTCGAGACCTCGGTGGCGACGACTTTGTAGCCGCGCCCGGCAAGCTTGCGGGCGTGGTCGCCCGGACCGGTGCCGATCTCGAGGATACGCCGCGCGCGGCCGAGGGCTGTGACCCGCGCGACGAAATCGATCGCCCGGGAAACGGCCTTGCTCTGATCGCCGCCCGCGGTCAGGTCGCGCACCCAACCGGCGCGGACATGGCGGTCGTAGGCGATATTGTCGGGTTCTCCGTCGTCAGTCATGGTCATCAATGATTCGCGGCCAGCACAGGGATGTTCGACGTTCTGATCTTAGGGAGTTTCAGAACTGAAACCATTCCAACGGCTCCTTGAATCTTACAGACCTCAATTTCGCCCAAAAAAGGGCTGGGTAGAGCACGGGCATTGTAAGAACTTGGACAACGGCACGCCTCGTCGGCAGGATAGAAGTCCGCAAGGACTCACCTGCCACCGACGAGGAGCGCGATTAGGAACAGGTTGGACGGCGCGAGTCAGCGAACCTATTACACGCCGCGAGCGAGCTTATGCGCGGTGGGGGCCCGGCTCCAGCGCAAAGAGTTCTTCCGGGCGCTGGTCCAGGCGGTCCAGCTTGGGCAAAAGGTGATCAAACATCAGCCGCTGGACAAAGTCAAAGCCGCCTTCATTGGCCTGTTAGCCGGAATCAGCGGGCGCTATCAGACGGATCGAATCGTGCGCACGGATGTGGCGGTCCAAGCAGGGTTTGGCTTGCAGCACTGCGCCCAGCAGGCCACCATTCACGATACCTTGGATCGCTTCGAGAGCGAGACGGTCATGCCACTGCGAACAGCCCTGAATCAGATCTTTCAGGCGCAGAGTCGCGCCTGTCGGCATCTGCTCGGCCAGGAGGTGCTCATTCTGGACCTGGACCTGAGTGCCGAGTTGACCAGTAAGCACGCTGAGCAGGCCACCAAAGGCTACTTTCCTGGTCACCGCAATGCCTATGGTTGGCAACACAGCCGCATCTTGGCGGCACCCTATGATGAGATTGTTGCCGAACACTTGTCCCCTGGCAACACCAAACTGGCGGCGGTCATGGCGCATGCGCTCCACGAAGCCGAACCGGTCTTCCACCTCACGCCGGAGCAGCGGTCCCAGGTTGTGATCCGCACCGATAGCGCTGGCGGCGCCGAAGAGCAGATCGATGGGCTGCTGGCTCAGGGCTACCACGTCCATCTGAAGCTGTACGCCTGGAAGCGCGCCGTGCCGCGTGGCGATCTGGCGGCCCTGCCCGGATCACCCGCCGCGCGAGGTCGGCTTCATCTCCACCCCCTATCCCTTCAGGCAGCCGACGATTCAGCTTGCGGTGCGTTCCGCCAAAGCCAAGGGGGGGTGGTCCTACCATGTGGTGGTCTCCTCGTTGACACCCGAACAGATCATCGCCCTGGTCGGCCAACCGCCAGACGCCGCCAGCGACGCTGAGGCCATCATCCAGGCCTGCGCTGATCTCTACGATGACCGCTCTGGCCCGATCGAGCACAGTTTTGGCGAAAACCATCAGGCCCTCCCTCTGGGGCAACGCCACCGTCGCAGGTTTGTGGTGCAGGAAGCCTTACTCCTGCTGCTCAGTTTGGCCGCCAACACCCTGGTTTGGCTGCAAGCCTCGAGCGCGCCGGTCTATCCGCCCATCACGACCTGGGGACTCTTGCGCTTGTCGCGCGATCGCTTACCCATTCCAGGCTGCGTCACACTTGATGCCACCGGTCGCATCGTCCAGATTCAGTTCAACGCGCTCGATCCGCTCGCGATGCGGGTGGTGCCGGCCTGGCAGCGGCTCTTGCACCCCTATGCCGTTGCTGTTGAAACGATCTCGCTCGAATCCTTACAGCCTCATCGCTCTGCCCTGGGCGATTTTGGGCGAAATTGAGGTACTGAGACTATCATCTCGGCATACTTAGGGAGTTCCAGAACTGAAACCATCCCAACTGCTCCCTGAATTTGACAAGCGCGAGGCGTTCCTATCGCTACCGCCGGGTTCCAGAACTGAAACCATCCCACCTGCTCCCGCCGGATCGCCAGATCCGGCGGCGGGGCCTGGATCTGGCGATCCAGGCCGAGCAATGCGGGGAGACCTGCTCCCGCCGGATCGCCAGATCCGGCGGCCAGAGCCAAAATCGCCCGATCCCGGTGGCGCGGGCCTGGATCGCCAGATCCAGGCGGGGCGATGTAGGCCGATTATCTTTCTGGAAATTCCTTCTCTCCCTGTTCATGATTCACCTGCGACGAAGCGAGCGTGCCCGGCGGCCTGGGCGGCCTCGTAGACCAGGCGGACGGGGACACCTGCAGCGCCAGCGAGGTGCTTGCAGGCCTCATACTCAGGGACCGCGCCCAGAATCTGGCCGTTGATGACCTTGAGTTTGACCGGGACGGAGCCGTAGGCGGTCTCGACCGTGCGCATCTCGCGCTGGGCCTCGTGCCGCCCGATATGCTGGACGCGCAGCCCGAGGGTCGTGGTCTCGCGCAGGATAATCTCGGCGAGGGTCGTCTCGAGCGCGCTGCGGGCCAGCACCGAGAGCACGATGCCGGGACGATTCTTCTTCATCTGCACCGGCGTGATCCAGACATCGGCCGCGCCGGCCGCGAAGAGTTTCTCGCTGACCGCGGCTACAAATTCGGGGTTCATGTCGTCGATGTTGGTCTCGAGCTGAACCATCCCGCGCGGATCGTCCAGTTCACCCAGCCAGAGGCGGGCGACGTTGGGCCAGGCAAACTCGCGCTGCCCGGCCCCGGTACCGATCCGGCGCAGGCGCATGGCCGGTTGCTGCCAGCGACCGGCGGCGAAATGGGCCACGAGGGCCGCGCCGGTGGGGGTGACCAACTCACCTGGGCCAGGTGCGGGCCGAGTGGGCACGTCGGCGGCCGCGAGAAGCTCCAAGACCGCTGGGGCGGGCAGCGGGAGCGGGCCGTGTTGGCTGCCGGTCCAGCCGGGGCCGAGCGGCAGCGGTCCGGCGTACAGTGCCCTCACGCCCAGCGCCTGAAGCCCGGCACAGACGCCGACGATATCCACGATCGTGTCGAGGGCTCCTACCTCGTGGAAGTGGACCTCCTCGACCGCGGTCCCGTGCACGTGCGCCTCGGTCTCGGCCAGCGCCAGGAACGTTTCGAAGGCGTGGCGCTTGACCTCGGTGGGGATAGCGGCAGGGGCGATGATGGCGTTGATATCGGCCAGGCGGCGGTGGGGCTGGTGCTGCTCGTCCACGCGAACGTCCGCCAGCGTGGCCCGTAGCGGCCCGCGCTGCACCGCGCGGGCTTCCAGCGCCCACGCCGTCGGCCCAACGTGCGGCTCCAGGACCGCGGCAACCGTCGCGTGCAGCGCTTCCAGCGGCCAGCCTGCATCGAGCAGACAGCCGAGAAACATATTGCCGGAGATGCCGGACGGCATATCGAGATAAGCGATCATAGTTGTTGTGGCGGGATGGACCCTCCCCCGCCCCTTGCCAGGGCGGGGAGGAGAGTGGTGCAACGACGTGCCTGCTGGTGAAGGCGACTCATCCCGTATCGGTGTCCAAGAACGACCCTCTCACCTTCCCGGCGGGGGGCCGGAGGGTGAGGTCCCACCGGCACTTCTTTCCAACTTGCGCCGCTGGAGGGGCGGGTTGGGGCCTTGTGCCGCCAGCCGAATCGCCTCGACCGGCGGGAGGTGGCGGCAGGCAAAGCCACCATTCGAAAGCCGCCCTTCCGAGGTCCGATCCTGGGACCTGTCCGCCTTTGAACTATGTTGGGAAGGGAGCGAGGGAGGAGGAGGGGTCTGGACCTCGGCTCACTGCTCTACAAGTCCCCCTGAGTTCCCCGGTGTACTACGATCTCACTCTTGCACCGTTGATCGGAATCTCGTTCAGCCCCACCAGCGGCGCCTGGCGCTGGGCCTGGCTCAGGCTGCCGCTCTTGAAGCCGGCCAGGTCGAGGGTGACGAAGGTGTAGCCGACCTCGCGCAGGCGGGTGTTGAGCCTGGCGTGGTGCTCGACGACGAGTGGCATGTCTTCCGGGAGCACCTCGATGCGTGCGATCGGGCCGTGGTGACGGACGCGGAACTGGCGGAGTCCCAGGTCGTAGAGGGCGTCCTCGGCGGCCTCGATCTGGGCGAGCAACTCGCGGGTGATGGGGGTCCCGGTTGGCACGCGGCTGGAGAGGCAGGCCATAGCAGGCTTGTCCCAGACCGGTAGGTTGAGGGCGCGGGCAATCTCGCGGACCTCGGCTTTGGTGATCCCGGCCTCGAGCAGCGGCGAGCGAACGCCCTGCTCGCGGGCGGCGCGGATGCCGGGACGGTCGTCGTGGGCGGCGTCGTCGGCGTTGATCCCGTCGAGCACCGCGGCCCAGCCCTCGGTGCGGGCCAGCGCGGTCAGCTCAGTGTGCAGTTCGTGCTTGCAGAAGTAGCAGCGGTTGGCCGGGTTGGCGGCGTAGTTATCGTTCTCAATCTCGTTGGGCGTGACCAGGCGGTAGTGGGCGCCAATCCGCTCGGCCAGCTCGATAGCCGCGCGCATCTCGCGCGCGGGGTAGCTGGGTGAGACCCCGATGCACGCGAGGGCGCGCTCGCCCAGCTCGTGATGGGCGACGGCCATGACGAGGGCGCTATCAACTCCGCCAGAGTAGGCGATGAGGGCCGAACCGAGCGAGCGGATCAGGGCCTGCAAGCGCTCGAGTTTGGCGCGGGTCGGTGTGGCGAGCGGTCGAGCAGTATTCGTTGGAGCGCCCATGGTGTCTCCCCTCTGTCTCTCATCCCGTCGCGGGGCGGGGCTCTGCGGCAGTCCCGTGTCTGTGCGATTGGGTGTTGATCATGGCGGCGATGTAGCCGCCGCCGAAGCCGTTGTCGATGTTGACGACGGCGATGCCGCTGGCACAGGCGTTGAGCATGGTCAGGAGCGCGGCCAGGCCACCGAAGCTGGCGCCATAGCCGACGCTGGTAGGCACCGCAATCACGGGGCAACTGACCAGGCCGCCCACAACGCTGGGCAAGGCGCCCTCCATGCCAGCGACGGTGACGATCACGTTCGCGCATTGCAGTGCCGGCAGCCGCGCCAGGAGCCGGTGGAGGCCCGCAACGCCCACGTCGTAGTAGCGCTGAACCTCGTGGCCCATCAACTCGGCCGTGAGCGCTGCTTCCTCAGCCACGGGCACGTCGCTCGTGCCGGCCGCCAGTAGGACGATGCCGGGCCGGCGCGGCAGTCGGTCGCGCTCAAGCCAGAGGACCCCGGCGTCTGCATGGAAGTGAATCTCGGGCAGCACGGCGCGAACCGCCTCGGCGTGGGCCGGCGTGGCGCGCGTGCCGAGAACTCTTGGATTGTGCGCGGCGAGCCGCTCGAAGATTACCGCGGTCTGCTCGGGCGGCTTCCCGGCGCAGTAGACCACTTCGGGGAAGCCCTGCCGAACGGCGCGATGCGTATCGAGGGTCGCGAAACCGCCGACATCCTCGAATGGTAAGCGGCGCAGAACGCCCAGGGCCTCATTGACGGGCATCTCACCCGCGGCAACGGCCGCCAGCAGGCGCCGCAGATGGTGCTCATCCACAGGTTCTGACTCCATGTTCCACGAGCGCTCATGATGCTCAGCGGATGATCAGCAAAAACGAAGCCACAGGAGGATGCGCTGTGGCCCGGAGCAGCGGTGCGTCTGAGCGGGATGATACTCAGTGGGTTGGGGACTGTCAACACGAGGGCAGAGACGCGGGCGACGTTCGTGGGCGGGTTGGTGGGTGATTGCCGGGCGGGGATGCGTGTTGCGTGATCCGCGATGACGCAAGAGGAGGCGGTTTCGCGTTCCGCGCAGCGGGCGCTTGCCGTCATGTTTCGCGCGGGAAGGGGAGCTATTCCCGCGGAAGGTGGAATCAGAGGGCTGCGACGCGGTGACTGCCGATGGCCGACAAATCTTTCGGCTGTCCTGGTCTCTCCTGCAAAATCGTCACCGGAGAGATCACGCCTGGGGCGACGCTGTCTCGACGGCGAGGACGTCGAAAAAGCGCAGGACGACCAGGTAGCGCTCGCGCGCCCAGGCGCGAGCGCTCGGGGTGTTGAAGCTGGCAAGGGTGCGAGAGAAGTGCTCGCGCCACCACATGGCTGTGGCGGCGAAGCTGGCGAGGTCCTCCCCCTGGGCGAGGCCGAAGCCGAAGCCGTGGAGCAGCCCGGTGGGCCCGATCTTGGCGAGTTTGTCGGCGTCCCAGAGGATGGCGGTCTCCAACGGCGCCAACGGCGGGGCGGCGACGAAGGGGTGGGGCTCCTGCCAGCCCGGCGCCGGGCGCCACAGTCCCTCGTGGTGCGCGATGGCGTGGGCGACCGCGTCGATCTTGGCCGCCGGGAAGTCGGTCCTGGGGAGCACCTCGCGGGCATAGTCGGCGCCGCGCCCGGAATGGTAGGTGTGACGTTTCTGGGTATCGTGGAGCCACGCCGCAGCCAGGACTACGTCCCAATCACTGCCTTCAGCCGCGACCAGTTGGCCGGCCAGCCTGACAACGGCCTGGACATGCTCCCAGCGGTAGGCGAAGGGCGGGGCGGCGTCCGAGTGGGGCGGCAGGGCCCAACGCTGGCGGTCCTCGGTCAGGGCGGCGTCGCGGGCGATGGTCTCGAGGATCGCCGGCCAGCTTTTCGCAGGGCGAAGAGCGGGTAATGTCACGAAGGTTTCACCTCTGGGGGGATTGGAGCGTAACGGCCACTCCCCTGATTGAATACGAGGTCCAAGAACCCAACCTCCACGTTGGAGCTGTGGCGGCCGGCTTCCGCCGGCTTCCGCGCTCCCTGGGATCAGAACCAGTCCGACTGGTGCAGGTAGAGCGGTGCGGCGGCGAAGGCGGCCGTCAGCAGAGCACAGGTCTCATCATCGGCGTTGAGGCGGCCCAGGGAGCGGGCTTGCTCGGCGGTGGTGATGCCGGTGAAGAGCTGGCTGAAGGTCGCGATGTCGGTCTCGACGGTGGCCGACTGGCCGCGCCCGAAGGGGCCGCTGGCCGGGGCCACGCTCGCCGCGCCGTTGGTAATGTGGACGTGGGCCGCCTCGCTGTTTCCGGCGAGTTGGGGATCGTCCACCTGCAGGACAAAGTTCGCGGCCACCGCAGGCGGGAAGTGCCGGCCGCGGAGGGCTGTCGGGAGATGAGTCACCCGCAGCATGAAGCCAACCACCAGGCGGGCCGCCTGAGTGTAGACAAACTCGGCGCGGCCGCCGACATCGCTGTAGGGCTCGCGGAGGGCCGCCAGCAACGGTGTGCCCTGCGGAGCGTTGTAGCTGATGACGGTGGCCTGCTCGCCGAGCGCTGCCAGAAAGCCGAGCAGGCCGCGCCAGGCGGCGTCGCTCGTGGTGACCCACTCGATCACTTTCACCGGATTCACACCCCGCTCCCAATCGGCGGTGAGGGTGTAGATCAGGTAGCCCGCGATCGTGCCCTCGCCCACATAGACGACGGTCTCGCGCTCTGGCTTCCAGACACGGTGGTGCCACTCCCAATCGGTGCGCTTGAACCAGCCGTTGTGGTGGGGCTGGCGGCGAGCGCGCTCGTAGCAGGCCCGAATCGCGGGCTCGTCGCCGGGTGTGGCGCGGCGGACGGCCAGGCGCTCGGGAAAATCGGGGAGTTCGCGCGGCGGGATGTCGAGGAACCAGTTCATGTTGGCAAGGCCGTAGCCCAGGCTGCGGTAGAAGGCGGTGGAGAAGGGATAGAGCAGCGAGACGGGCAGCCGCTGCCGGTGAAGCTCCTCGAGGAGGCCGATCATCAAGCGGCGCGCGTAGCCCCGGCGGCGCTGCTCGGGTGGCACGCCGACGCTGGCGATCAAGCCGGCAGCCAGCTGGCCGCCGTTCAGGCTCATCAGGCGTTCAAAGATGGTGAGAGCGGCGACGGCCTGGCCCTCGTCGTCCTCCAGCAGGCGGACCGCGCGCCAGTCGTAGCGACCGCCCTCGCGGTAGTGGGTCACGTAGCCGTCGGCCTGCGTACGGAAGGCGCGCGATTGGATATCGGCCACGATGGGAATTTCAGCGTCGGTGATTGCGCGGTAGATCATGAGTAAGCCAGGGTCATCGGTTTTTCACGTGGCGAGAATGCCACGGCTCCTGAGAGAAGGCAAGCGAGACGAGGGCCAGGCCGTCGGCGGGCGGCGCCCCGGGCGGTCACGGCGATTCGGCCGAGGAGACCTCACTGCCCGGCGCGGGGGCACGCAAGCGGTGGACGGCATCCGTGGGAGGGAGGTGCGACGGGGCTGCGGCAGGAGCTGCGGCTCAAATTGGAATCCGGTGTGCTGGGCGGGCGAGGATCGTGCCCTCGCCTCCCCCATACACGCGATCCGAAGAAGAGCGTAATCTGCACATCGCGGTCCCGGCTGGGGGAGCCGGGACCGCGTTCTTGGGGAGCAGCCAGACCTTCCAGCCTGGGGCATCGAGAGCAGCCGGAAAGCGCTGGGAGAAGACAGATCGATCGACAACGACGATCGCGACGGCAGTGATGGTGAGCCCCGGCGTCCAGCGGTGGGTCTCATCTCCCGTGCCGGCGTTGCGAATCGTGCACTATAGAGTATAGCGGCCAGACTGTTTCGGACAGTTCAAGTTGTCATGGCGATGGCGTGTCAAATTGCGCTGAGAGGTGCTGAGCGGGTCGGCGCCGGTAGCCGAATGGGCGCCAGCAGCCGGCCGGCGGGACGCCCGCGCTCCCAGCCTCCGTCGGGCGCGAAGAACCAGCGGCTCAGGGAGGTGTGCCCGGTTTTGCCAGGGTGTGTGATTAGAGCCTATCCGAATAACCCGGCAGCGCGGAAAGCGATGAGAGCACAAGCGAAATGCAGAAAGGCGATGTAGTTTTCCGGTTTCTTCTCCCAACGGATCAGAATACGGCGGAAACGATTGAGCCAACTGTGTGCACGCTCTACCACCCAACGGCGTGCCCTTTTTCCCGCTTCCCGCTTGAGTTCCTTGGCTTCTTCGCCCCGCGAGCGAATGTGGGCCGTAAATCCAAACTCCGCCAGGGTATCGCGTACTTCCTGGTAATCGTAGCCTTTGTCCAGGCACATTCCCTGCGGGTTTTCGTCGGTGGGCTCTGGACGTTCCATCACGATGCTCTCGATGGTGTCACGGACCAGTTTCATATCGTGTCGATTGGCCCCATCCACAGCCAAACCGATGGGCACACCGTGTCCTTCGGTCAACAAACTGCGTTTCACACCGCTCTTGGCGCGGTCAGTGGGATTCGGGCCGGTGTCTTCACCCCCCAACGGCGCCTTGGTGATGGCTCCATCCATGCTCAACCAAGCCCAATCGAGGCCTTTCAGGTCGTCAAACTGCTCCACGCCCTTCTGCCAGAGTTTGAGAAACACATCGGCCTCCACCCATTCCTGGTATCGGTCGTGGGCGGTCGAACCAGGACACAGGTCGGTCTGGTCAAGGGCCTTCCATTGGCAGCCTGTGCGCAGCACATAGAAAATCGCGTCTGCACACCGTCGGTCTGGGACACGAGGACGTCCACCTCCAAAGCGGTGCGTATTCACATGCACAGGCAGCACCGGCTCCAAGACGGCCCACAGTTCGTTGGAAATCCGGTGGTCGTCTTGTTATTGGGATTTCGGGTGCGAGTTCGTTTGGTTTCACTCTTTGTTGTTTTCATACCCCCAAGTATACCACTGATGATTCCGATAGGTATCAAGGGGGGTTATTCGGATAGGCTCTTAGAGGATCCGCTCGTACTCGGCAATGGCGAGCTTCCAGACGGGCACGCCGCAGAAGCGGTCGCCCTCCGGGCAGTAGGGACGGGCCCCGGCGGCACGCCGCAGGGTGCACGGGGCGCCGAGGTAGCGCCCGATGGTGGGGTTGACCCGCTGGATCTGGAGGGCCTCGTCCTTGCTGGCGGCGAAAATCTCCTCCTGAGCGTTATAGCAGAGGCGCATCTTGAGCTTGTGGTGTAGGCTGAGCAGATCGGCGCTTTCGGTGAAGCGGACGGCCACGGCGTTGGGCAGCAGGTAGGCGCAGTATTCGGGCGTTGTGCCGAGGGCCCGCAGGCGCCGGATAGCCTCCCAGGTGCGGGTCATGGTCTCGTCGTAGAGGCGCAGGGCCGGTTGGCTGAGGCGGACGAGGGCGGGGGTGATGTAGTCGGGCTCGTCGCCGAGGTAGGCGTACAGCAGCGGCCGCGAGCCGGGGGTCATCCGGTGGCGCTGGTCCTGGCTGTCGGCGGTGTGCGAGAGCTTCTTGCGGAAGGTGTACTGCGGGTGAACCATCGTCCGGCTGAGCTTGCTCATCGAGGTAACGTTGAGGGCCTCGCCGAAGTAGCTGTTGCTGGCGGGGTCCAGGACCAGCGCAATGGCCTGCTCGTCGGCGAGGGCAGTGCGTGGCACGCCCAGCACCTCGCGTACGGCCTGGGCCAGGAGCGCCTCGTTGTCCGGTTTCCAACTGACGAGCTTGCTTGTTCGGCCCTCGAGCGCGGCGTCGAATTCACGGACGAAAGCCGCCTGGTGAGCGGTATCGCCTGGGCCCGCCCAGAAACGAGCCTCCAGAGTCGCCTCGAGCGGGAGGGGCTGCTCGAGGATGGTCTCGAAGAGCGGATCGAAAGCCAGCAGTTGGTCGATCATCGCCTGGACGACGCTTCGCGTCTCCAGCGGGGCGTCCGGCTGCTGGCAGATTCGATAGTAGCGAAGCAGGGTCAGGATGCTGATTGTGTGGTAGAGATACGCGAAGGTGGCGACGGGCAGTACGTAGCGCGCCACCTCCTGGGCCTTCTTCGGGATCCAACGCTTCGCCATGGGGTGGGGCACCGGCGGCGCGTCCGGCCTGGGGGCCCGCGGGGCGCGCGACGGGAAGATCTCGAAGTAGAGGCTCTCGACCGCAGGGGTGAGCAGCTCGATCAGGCGCTGGTAGGTTTCAGTCTGTTGGGTCAGCGTGCGCTCATAGATGGCCAGTGCCTCGGCCTCGAGCGGCGGCACGGCCATGGCGTCGGGGTGGACCCGGACGTAGCGCTGGCTCACTTGTTCCGAATTGTGGACGACAAAGCCGTTGGCTACAAAATTGTGATGTGGTCCCGCCATGACAAGGTCGTAAGTGTCTGTTTCACCGTCATGCTCTATGGCGGCGATACTATCGACCGTTACAGGCATGGTTGTGCTGTCAGGACTCCGCGCTGCCTTGTGAGGCAGGGAACATAAGAGACGAGCGTTGTCCGCATCACTGTGAAGGAGATCGCCATCTACGGGATGTGGTTCGAGACGTCTGGCACCTCCCTTGTAACGAGGAGTAGCGTTGACGAGGATGTTATCTCCAGGTTCAAGTTCATGGAGGCGCGCCCAGGAGCCGTCTTCACGCATAAACCGGTGATCCTGGGTAGCGCGGATAACGTGACCCAATCCGGTCGTCACGCGATAAACGGTTTTCATGCCGGTGAAAACGACGCGTTCGATCTGGTTCGGTACAAGATTCCCACCATCGTCCACACTGGGTACTCGTCGTATTTTCACATACCTGCGCCGCACAGGATCATGTTGCGCTTCGTAGAGCGCTTTGATTGTCCAGGAGGTTGTTTCGTTGTTGTGGAGGGATGGAATTTCGGTCTCACCGGCGATGCAGTTGTAGAATGGATGCGAGTGGAGAAAGGTCCAGATGAACTGGCGGCTGACGTTGGTGATCGCAAACTGCGCGTGCGCGTGCTGGAGCGTGGTGTGGTGGCCGGCCTCGTAGGTGCTGGCCGCGATTCGGTCGCGCAATTCGGGCGCGGTCGCGACTTGTTCCGGCGTGATGATGCCGTTGGCGGAGTAGCAAGTACGGGCAGTGGCGATCGCATTTTCAAAGGGACGGGCAAAGCAGTTGACGAGGGTCACCTGGGGCGGGGCGGACCGGAACGCGACAGCCGTCATGCGACCTCCTGGCGGTTGAAGGGTGAAGGTTGGAAGGTTGAAGGTTACAGGTGGATCGTCAACTTTCAACTTTCCAGTTTTCAACCTTGTGTGCCATCACAACCCAATGGTTTGTGGCGTAAGCCTGCTCGGCCGGCGCGAGGCACTCGACGGCCGTGAAGCCCTCGAGGAAGTGACCGAGCTCGGCGCGCGAGGTGTAGTGATGCGGTAGCATCTCACCGCCGAGGATCGGGTCGGGCGCCACAAACGTGTTGGGCTCGACCTCGAGGGCGCCGCCTCTGGCGAGCAAGGTGCGGCGGTACTCGTGGCTGGCCGTGCCGGTGCTCAGCAGGTCGAAGAGGAAGTGGCCACCCGGCCGAAGGATGCGATGCACACCGCGAAACAACTGGGTGATGGCTCTGGAGCGCTCATGGTGGAGGACCTGAAACGCGATGACCCAGTCGAAGGTGGTCGGCGCGAATGGTAGATGATACATGTCGGCCTGGAGCAGCGGTGTTGGCAAGCCCTGCGCCTCCAGTCTCTCATAGAGCCGCGACAGACCGGCCGCCGAGATGTCCAGTCCGAGGGCTGTGTAGCCCTGTTCGAGGAGTGGCAGCAGGTTCCGGCCCAGCCCGGTCCCCAAATCGAGAACGAACTCGGCCTCCCCTCGGAGCGCGGACGCCCAGCGGTCGAGGAGTGGGTGCGGGTGATCGTTCATTGCCTCCGCGACGATGATAGGGTCCCGCCAGGCATCGGCCCAGGCATAGCGATTGAAAAGGGGGATAGAATCGAGCATACGGCTGCTTTCTGAGAACGGTCCGACTCACAGCGAGTAGGCTTGAAATTCAAGCATGGCGAGATGCTTTTGTCAAAGCGATGGCTCTTCACGACGGGCTCATCCACATCAAGCAGATGTTTTGGAGTGACGGGCAGCCGGCTGGCGATCGCTCCGCGCAGCAGAAGGCTCACCGGAGCGGTTGCCTGCATTCGAGTGGGAGGCCGGGGGTGCTTCGTGCAGGGGGCTGCGTCGATCAATCGGTCGCGTTTTTCGCCCGCCGAAAAGGTGGCATACACCTTCCGCGGTGCGTGCCACCTTCTTGATGGGCGATGGTCGCACGTTCGTTCAGTAAGCGCGGGCAAAGATGGCGACGCGGTCGGCCGTCTGGCCAGTATAGAAGCCGATTCCGCGGCCGCCGGGCTGCTGCACGGGGAAACAGCGGATTGTGGCGCCCGTTTCGTCCTTGATGCGCTGCTCGTCCTCATCGCTGCCCGCCCACCAGGCGCGAACCCAGCTCCCGTCGGCGATCATCTGCTTAAACTCGTCGTAGCTGCTCACGTCGAACGTGTTGGCCGCCATACGAGCCCGCGCCCGCGCCAGCAGGGCCTGTTGGATCGCGGCGAGGGTTGTCTCGGCTGCCTCGGCCACCTCGGCGATGGGGATGCCGAAGGTTTTGCCCTCCCGGCCCGGCTGGTCCCGCCGCGCGAAGACGACCGCGTCTTTCTCGACATCGCGAGGGCCGATCTCGATCCGCAGGGGCACCCCCTTGAGTTCCCACTCGTTGAACTTCCAGCCGGGCGTTTGGTTCTCGCGCGTATCGGTCTGGACGCGGAGCCCGGCCTCGCGCAGCATAAAGGCTGTGCGCTCGACGGCGCCGAGGACCCGTCCTTTCTCGGCCTCTTTGCGCCAGATCGGGACGATGACCACCTGGATCGGGGCCAGTCGCGGCGGCAGAATCAGGCCCTGATCGTCGCCATGGACCATGATGATCGCGCCGATGAAGCGCGTGCTGAGGCCCCAACTGGTCTGCCAGACGTAGCGCAACTCGCCGCGCTCGTCCTGGAACTGGATGTTGAAGGCTTTGGCGAAGTGCTGGCCGAGGTTGTGGCTCGTCGCGGCCTGGAGCGCCCGGCCGTCGCCCATCATGGCCTCGATGGTGTAGGAGTGGTCGGCGCCGGCGAAGGTTTCCAGGCGGGATTTTTTGCCCGGAATAACGGGCACGGCGGCCTCGTTCTCGGCGAAGTCAGTGTAGACGCCGAGCATGCGCAGGGCTTCTTCCTCGGCCTCCTGGAGGGTAGCGTGGGCGGTGTGCCCCTCCTGCCAGAGGAACTCGAGCGTACGCAGGAAAGGTCGCGTGCGCAGCTCCCACCGGACGACGTTGGCCCACTGATTGATCAGGACAGGCAGGTCGCGGTAGGACTGGATCCAGCGGGCGTACATGTAGTTGATGATCGTCTCGCTGGTGGGACGGACGACCAGGGGCTCTTCGAGTTCCTTCCCACCCCCAATGGTCACCAGCGCCAGCTCGGGCGCGAAGCCCTCGACGTGGTCAGCTTCCTTCTGAATGAAGGAATAAGGGATGAACAGCGGGAAGTAGGCATTCACATGGCCGGTCGCTTTGAAGCGCCGGTCGAGGGCGTGCTGGATATTCTCCCAGAGGGCGTAGCCATAGGGGCGGATGACCATCGTGCCGCGCGCCAACTCGCCGCCGTAGTCGACCAGTTCGGCCTTGCGAATGACGTCGATATACCATTCGGCGAAGTTCTCGGAGCGCGGCGTGACTTTCTGTTCAGCCATTCAGATGCCCCCTCTACGGAAAACGTGACGCTCTTGTTGACATAGCGTGTACCGGTTCACTTTGCAGGCCGAGAGGCTCGTGATGGGTGAAACGGGGTGAGCGTGCTTGCACGCAGTCTGCGCGTTTCATGTCAGTCCTCACCCGGGTGAACCTCACGCGGTACACGTCCCGCTAGAAGCGCTACGTTTTAAGCCTCACGTCGTAGCGCTTCTTGAAGCTCGTACACGGCCTCGGCCGGTGACTGGGCCCACTGGATCAGGCCGTAGTAGTTGTCATGGATCAGAAACTCGTCCTCGCGCAGCAGGGTGAAGAGCCGGCGCCAGGGCTGCCCGAGGAGGACGATGGGCTTGGGTGGGCGAATGGCGCCGGTCTGCATCAGGCCCCAGGTGAAGAAGAGCTCAGTGAGGGTGCCGATGCCGCCCCGCAGGACGACGAAGCCATCGGCCATCTCGGTCAGGTGGCGCAGCCGCTCGGAAAAGCCAGGATACTTGGTTTCTTCCTTGACCCATTGGTTGGGTGGCCGAGGATCGAAGATATCCAGTGTGACACCGATGACGTGTCCCCCAGCGTCATGCGCGCCCTGGCTGGCAGCGGCCATGGTGCCGCCGTAACCTCCGGTCATCACGATGAACCCGGCCTGGGCCAGCCGCCGGCCGATGTCGAAGGCTTCGTTGTAGAGTGGCGAGCCCGGCTGAGGCTGGGACGAGCCGAAGACGGCAATCGTTTGGGAACGCATCGGAGACCTCGTAGATGATTGGCCCTGGTCGTTCATGGGAGTCGATGCAGGATCGGATGGCGGGCCTCGTAGGTGGCCAGCCAGCGTACGCCCGTGTCGCGGGCCATGCCGACGGCCACCTCCCACCCGCCGGCCAGATGCTCGGGCCGGTGGCTGTCGGAGCCGAGGGTAATCCACTCGCCGCCGAGTTCGACGTAACGGCGCAGCGTATCGAGCGCCGGGAAGGGCTCGCGGGGACCCTGGCGCAGGCCGCTGGTGTTGATCTCGATGGCAACATCGTTCTCGACGGCGGCCCGAAGGGCAATATCGACAAGGTCGGCGACGTCGTCGTAGTTCAGACGGCCGAGAACCGCTGTTGCGTGACGCTTGCAGAGGTCGAGGTGGCTGAGAACATCCACGAGGCCACTGCGGGCCGTCGCCGCGACGGCTTCGAAATAGTCGGCGTAGGCATCGGCGGGATGGCGGCCCTCGATGTGCGCGGCCCACGCCGGCGGGTCGCACACGTTGTACCCTCCCGCGAAGTGGACCGACCCAAGGATGAAATCATACGCCTTCCCCGCCAGGAAGGTCACGATCTCCTCATGGTGCTCGGCCTGGTAGCCGAGTTCGAGCGCGCGGCGGATGGTCAGCGGCGGGCTGAGGGCCTCACGCGCAGCGGCCAGGTCGCGGTTGTAACGCTCGTAATCGTAGAACTCGAAGCCGTCGTCGGCGGGGTCGAAGTCGGCGTGGTCGGTGACGGCGATCTCGCGCAGACCGCGGCTCAGCGCACCATTCGCCATGACCGCCAACTCGTACGAACAATCGACCGAGTTACTTGAATGCAGGTGGTAATCGGCCCACCAGGAAAGTGCCATTCCTGCTGATCCTTCGCGGGTACGTGCCTATCGGTTGGACGGGGACCTCACCCTCCCGGCCCCCTCGGCTGGAAGGTGAGGGGAGTCCCTGGCGGACGTCGCTCTGCAGGTGATCTCGCTCTTCCTCGACGTCCGGTTCAGGACTGCCCATCCCCGGTTGGGGAGGCGTGCCGTCAATGCAGTCGGCGCCGGGATGGCCGGCGCCGACGGGTATTGTACTCACGTGATGGTCGCTGGCAAGCCCCGTGACCGCACCGAGTCTATCAACGTGGCGGTGTTCAGGCCACCCCGGTCTCGAAGTGGTGGGCATGCCGCGGAAGGCGAGCCGTTCGGCCGACGTCAGTCGCCGACCGAGCCATCGTCACTGATTCCGGCGTAGCGAGCCAGCTCCCAGAAGCCGGCGCTGCTCTGCTCGACGGCCTCGGCCGTCTCGGAGAGTTCCATGGCAACGCGTTGGGCGGTGCGGCGCACGGCCTTCGCAAACCGCCTGGCCGGTCGCTCGCTGAACTCCTCCGCGTAGTCGCGGATGAGCTCGTCGAGGGGATGATCCTCCGCCAGGACGCCGGCCTGGCGGAGGTACCAGTGGCGCTCGATGGTCCACAGGTAGAGGTCGGCCTCGGTCCGGTGCGGGAACTCGCGCAGGGCGCCGCTGGTGCGGATGATCTCGACGAGGGGGAGGTAGACCCGATCATACCAACTCGCGACGGCTTCGTGGTAGGGGATTTCGCGGTTCCGTTCGATCCCCAAGTACCACCGGTGCACCGCGATGTGCTCCAGAAGTTTTTCGTATTGACCGGGGAGCGTCAACTCCACGCGTGCAGCTGGCCGGAGTTGGCTCAGTTGCGTTGTGGCCAGAAAGTCCAGGGCATCCTGGTGCCGGATCCACGCCTCGAGATCGGCCACCGAGGCAATCGGGGCCGGGGCGTGGGCTTCGATCACATAGGCGTCGATGAATTCCTGGCCGCGCTCGCGGGCCACGGAGACGCGGTGATTGCCGTCTTTGACGAAGTAGGTCTCCCCAAGCTGGTAGAGTTCGATTGGGGGCAGATGCACGTCGTCGTAGTAGGCGCGGTCGATATTCAGCCAACGATTTCTGGTATGTTGCTGCCGCGGTAAGAAGGCCCGGTCGAAGTCGCGGTAGCGGCCAACGCTGCCGATGATTTGGGTGATTGGGACCTGTTGCAGGCCGCCATCATGTTGGGCGTGCGCTCGCAGACGCTGCCGAACGTCATCGAAGGGGAGCAGGTCGTTGCTACGCCGGGTCAGCCAACTCCCCATCTGTCTCCAGAAGGCTTTCCAGCGGGCACGATCGAAATCGGCTTGAACGAGTTGCCCGATACTCATAGTGCTTTGCCGCCTCCACAGCGGGTACGAGTGAGGCAGGCGCGGCGACGTGAATCGACAGGTCCACCAGAAGTTCGCGGAAGCCGTAGGCGTTCAGGACGACGGTATCGTAAAACTGGGTTCGCAGCACAGTCTGATTGCTATAGACGTGAATGTGACCGTGCAGGTGGTACCTCGGCCGGAACACGCGCAGGAACCAGCGGAAGACCTCGAAGCCCTGGTGGCACAGATCCGCCTGGTCGTGGATATGGCGCGGGGGTGCATGCGTGATCAACATATCGAGAAAACGACCGTACCGAACTTTGTTCAAGAGTAAGTGGGGCAACATTCGGGTGATCTGCAAACGCATTTGGGTCTCGGTGTACTGATGCGGCCCGTTCTTGTAGCGCTTCGATCCTTCGAGGCCTGCCAGCAACAGACCGCGGTGGTTGATGAGACGGCCGTGCAGATCGACGGTGCCCCACGCGTGGCGGCGGGCCGTCGTCGCCCCGTACTCGACAGGCGGGGCGTGGTTGCCACACACGTAGTAGAGCGGCACATCGAGCGTGCTGACGATGTATTCCAGGTAGTAGCAGGGGAGATCGCCGCAGCTCAATACCAGCTCAATGTGCCCGAAACGCCTTCGAATGCGGGCACTGTAGATCAGGTCTTCAACTTTATCGCTAACCGCGAGTATGTTCACTTGTCGACTCGTCGCCGGCGCTACCATCGCGAAACCGACCTCGCTGTCGGTGCAAGTAGGTTCAAGAAACAAAAAAGCCAACCCCGGCACGTAGGAGTCAGCTTCGACCGTGGAGCGAGCCGTGTCCCTTACACCTGATTCTCGGTCACGCTCCCTCAGAGAGTCATTTCAGACGCACGGGCAGTATAGCACGCGGGCTGGGGAGGTGTCAACGGAAACGCAACTGGCTGCGCAGCGAGCGGCCCACGAAGCTCAAGCTTGCCTCACTCCCGTCGCAAACAGAACGTGCCACGACTTCTTCGCGGGCCAACGGGTGATCAAAAGCCCGACTCGCGATAGACCGGGGCGAGCAGATTGTCCACCGGCACATGGTCGTCGGTGAGGATCAGGGATGGCGCTTCGTCCAGGTAGCGCTGCAACTCGTCGGGCGAGAGGAAGTTGCCGGTGTGTTGGTACAAGTCATCGAGGGGCTGCTCGCTGGCGACAAGAACGAAGGTGTAGCGCTGAACAGTGCGCCAGTTGTCGCTGTCGGTCGAGACGGCAACGTGAGGGAAGACGCTCTGGAGGGTGCGGACGAAGGCCCGCAGGAAGAGGCCGTGGCGGCCGTCGATGATGTTGACCAGATAGAGCCCATCTGGAGCCAGGTGGGCGCGGACCTGGCTTGCAAACTCGCGCGTGGTGAGGTGGTAGGGGACGGAGAAGTCGTTGAAGGCGTCGCCGAAGATGAAGTCGTACCGGGTATCGGCCGGAAGCTCGTTCAGGAAATGGCGGGCATCCTGGTTGAATGTGTGGATCGTGGTGTTGCGCGGGAGACTCAGGGTCTCGTAGACGGTCTCAGTGACGGCCGGATCGATCTCGACGACGTGGACGACCCCACCGTTGTAGACCGCGCGCACGTAGCGCGGAAAGGTGTAGCCACCCCCGCCGATGAAGAGCGTGCGCGGTCCCTGGATGGCGTGGGTCGCGGTCCAACGCTGCATCACGTCACGGTAGATCACCTCGTAGCCGTAGCCCAGGTTCTGTGGGTCGTGCGGATCGACCCAACTGTGGACCAGACGGTCGAGTACCAGCGCCCGGTAGTGCACCCCGTCCTTCTCCTCCTCCCGCACTTTGATGCAGAAGTAGTTGGACTCGCGCAGACAGTCGGCGCGGAGCAGATTCGCGCGCACGAGCCCGGTGCTCGCGCCGAGAGCCAGCAGGCCCACGACCAGCAGCCAGCGGGGCCGGCGCCACCCATCGCCGACGATCAGCCCGAGCCCGGCCAGGAGCGCCGCCACGCCCAGCACGATGGCGTGGGTTCCGAACAGCGCCACCAGGTAGAAGCCGGTGGTGAAGGTGCCCAGAATGCTACCGGCGGCGCCCGCCGCGTAGATGCGGCCTACCACGTTCCCGGCCCGGTCGAGGGTGGCCAGGCTGAGCTTGACCACCACCGGTGAGATCAGGCCCAGGAGCAGGCTGGGGAGCAGGAAGATAGCCGCCGTGATGAGGATGATCCGGAGCTCGACCGGCGCGCCGGGCAGAATCAAGTTCTCGGCCATGAAGCGATTCGCCGGCAGGATCGCCAGGCTCGACGCGGCGCAGGCCAGGAAGATCAGGCCGAGTACGCGCCGCGAGCCGGCCCGATCGGCCAGGTGGCCGCCGAGGTAGTTTCCAACGGTAATCCCCGCCAGGATGACTCCGATAATGCTGGTCCAGGTGTAGAGCGAGACGCCCAGGTAGGGCGCCATCAGCCGCCCGGCCACCAGTTCGAGGACCATCAGGCAGGTGTTACTGATGAAGACGATCAGCGCCGGGAAGCGCAGCGGGCGACACGCGGGCGCAGCGGTCATTCCGGACAAGAGAACCCGACCCTTCATCGGATGAGGTGCGCACACCTCATCGGGCGACGTCACGAACGACGCATTTTCCAAGGTGCGTCGCTCCTGGCGACAAAATGGTACACCGAGCGAGAGCATTTGCAAAAGCAGTCAGCCTTGCGTTTGCAGCAAGCGATAGAGGGTGTGCCGGGTCAGAATACCGCCATTGGTCTTGAGAAGTGTCATGAGGAACCGCTGTGAGGGTAGAATGCAACGATCAGCGGCGGATTGAACCGGGGCATGCCAGTGGCCGGAGGGGATGGTTGGCCTGGAGCAACGTGATTGGCGGGGCGCCCGCAGGGTGGAGGCGTGTCAGGAAGCTGCCATCCTTTTCAACCGTGTAGAGAATGCGGTCGTCCGGGCAGAGCACCGGATCACCGAAGAGGCGCTCGCCCGCGGCGATCTCGGCCGCGACCGTAGATCCACCCGGTTGGTCTGGCCGCACGGTCAACAGGCGCGTGACCTCCAGTTCTCCGTTGACGATGTGACCGGCCGGCACGAGCAGGCGGTCGTCCGCCGGGTTCGCCGACCAGGTGGCCCAGAAGAGACCCTCGTCCGCGCCGACCTGCAGCAGGACGACGTCCTCCCCGCTCACGAGATTGAGTACACGGAGTGTGTCGAAAGTGGTGCTGCGGCCGGGCGAGTGGGTCAAGTAGGCCAGCCAGCGGCCATCGACACTTGGGCGGGACGGGATTCCAACCTGGCCCTCCGGCAGATCGAACCACGTTGCGTCCCGGGAGGCGAGATCCACCAGCCCAACCCGCAGGGCGCCATCGAAGTGGAAGGCGACGATGCGGCCGGTCGCGGCACTCCAGCCCCAGGGCTGCAGGGATGATTCGAGTTCGCCGAGCGGTTGGACGACCAGGGGACTCCCTCGTTGGAGGACGCTGTACTGCCAGGCCCGCTCGCCCGCCGGCCCGCTGCGGCCACGCTGGTTGGAGGCCTGAAAGAGCAGCAGGTCCTGCTGCCCGGCGCGCTGCACGGGCCACGACGTGCCCGGGAGTCCGCGAGCAGGAGGGGCCAACCACTTGCTGATCCTGCCGTCCCCCGGATCGTAGCGGATGAGCAGGGGGCGATCGCAGTTCAGGAGTTCGAGCCGGAACACGATGCTCAGCGACTCACCGCTGCTCACGAAGGACGGCGCGGCCGAATAGGCAGCGCTCGCCAGCTCAGCGACAGGCGCCGTTGTGCCATCGGCACGCAGGGCAATCAGGGTGGCCCGCGACTGGGACGTCTCGACGTAGCGCTCGATGAGGTAGGCGAGGGTATCGGGCGGCGGCGTTCCCAGCGCGATTGGCAGCGCGAGGTCGCGGACGATCAGGCGGCCGGCCTTCAGCCGGTAGCCCACGTCGAGCCAGGTGCCCTCGATCTGCAGGGTTGAGTGAGGGCTGATGCATCGCAGTGGCACACCATCCTGGGTGCTACCGGTGGCATCTGCCGGCAACTCAACCAACACCGGGTGGTCGGCCGGGAGCCCTTTGACGTAAAGCTGTCTCCCGTTGGGCGAGTCGAGGCGCAGAAATTTCGCTTCGAGCGGCAGGTGGCCGAGCTGGCGCGCGGCCTCGGGGGCCGGGCCGCCGCCTAGCCCCGCTGCAGCCGCGACCTGGCCCTCCAGCGTGATTGTCGGGCGGCCAAGCGCCCCTCGGAAGACCTGGTCCCAGCTCTCAGCCGGCGACAGCAGTTGCCGGACAACTGCGGCCAGTGCCTGTGGGCCACCGGTCCGATCGATGAAATCGGCCATCAGGAGCGCGGCTACGGCGGCCTGCTCGGGGTTGGACGGCGCCACGGCCTCTCCGCGATCCGTGATCTGGAGGGGGAAGAACGGGGAGGTCCACTGCCCGCCGAGCCGGGCCCGCCACCTGTCCGCCCGGTGCGCGTATACTTCAGGGAGCAGTGCCCAGTGCATTGCCGCCACGGTTTTCGCGGCCGCGACAAAGCCATCGCTTCCAGGGAGCGGGCTGAGCGTCAGAGCCGTCGGGCCGGCGCGCTGAAAGAGCAGTTCGGCCAGCGCCAGCCGCACGGCCGCCTCACCATCCAGCTCTTTATCGAACGGCACCAGCAGGGGCGAGTTGAGCACGATCTGGGCGCCTTCGGCCCGGATGAGCGGCTCGTGGAACTCGACGGGCTCGAACTCGATCCGCTCGACGTGAGGTTCTCCGGGCCACCGGCCCAACTCGTCGAAGAGGGCCGGCAGGTCGCGGGCGACCGCGCGGGCAAAGGCGCCGTCGCGCGGCCGGAAGATTACCGTGGTGCCGTTGGGAAGCTGGACTGTCTCCTGCCCGTCGCCCCAGGCAGCATCGGGAACCGGGGCGCGGCCCCAGTCCCGCCCGGCGAAGCGGTAGTAGCGCGCCTGCGGATGCCGGTCGAGTCGCAGGGTAACGAGCGCGCCTGCACCATCAAAGGTAACGTCTTCGATGGCCAGATCGAGCGGGCGGGCGGGCTCGGATGAGACGAAGGTATCGCGGTAGGCGCTGTACCAGTTCCGCGGGACACCGGGAGCGACCAGGTCCGCAGCGAGGTCGCGCTCGCCGAAGAGGCGGGCCCGTTCTTCCCGCTCGACGAACGCGGCCACGTCCTGGCGCACCGCCTGCCGGCGCTCGCCCAGCCGCCAACGCAGGACGGCGAGGCCCACAACGCCCAGTAGCACCAGGCTGCCGAGCAAGAGAAGCCAGCCCCGGCGCGTGGGCCGTCGAGGCTGACCGGCCGGCGGCAGCGCGGGGAGATCCTCCTTTTCTTCGACCGACTCCCACTTGAACATACCCGGTTGCTTCTGCAGGCCCAACGGGACCCAGTGCTCGTGTTCGTTCGGAGGAGACCGGTGACGCGCGGAAGGCAGGGCATCGGCTCGAACGAGGCAGAGGGCACCCTTTCCGATGAGGCCGCCGCGCCCGGCTATCGTTCCGGCTTCACCCAGACACCGCGGTCGTGCATCAGGGCAATCTGACGCTCGATCACCTGCTCCCGATACTCGGCATGCTTCATGGGCTCGCGGTCCAGATACAAATTCTTCGGGTAGATCGGCTGCTCGTAGAGAAGCTGGTAGAGTTCTGTGCGCAGATCCTTCAACCAGTTGTCCCATTGCGCGCGTGCCCGGTGGTCGCGCAGCGCTTCGATGTCGATGACCCCAGCCACGTAGGTCGAACCAGCCCCATATTCCTGCCGACCGACGATCTGGCCTTTATAATTGATGATGAAGGAACGGCCGCCGAAGGTGTCGATGGGGGTTGACTCCTCCGGGAGGAGATAGTAGGTGCCCATGTTCGGCGCCACGATGTACATGTTGTTGTCGAGTGCGCGTGCCCGGCTCTGGATCTCGAAGATCTCGTTCCCGGTGGCCGGGTGAGGATAGGAGGCGCGATAGACCACCTCGGCCCCATTCAGGGCCAGCGCTCGAGCATTCTCCGGATAGGATCCCTCGTTCGCCATCATGATCCCGAGGCGGCCGATCTCCGTATCGACCACCGGCCAGAAGGCGTCGAGATTGCGACCATACTTTTCGATCCACCAATCGTAGACATCGTGAGGGCAGACGGAGTGTTCCACGGGAAAGAGCGGAGACACCTTGTAATGCTGCAGGATCACCTCTCCTTGCGGGTCGAGGATGAAGCCAACATTGAAGAAACGATCCTTGAGGTCAGGGTGGCGCGCTTTGGCCTGAGCCATGATGAAGGCATCGTACTCGCGCGCGATCTTGCCCAGTGCTTCGGTCTCCTCCCCCGGAATGTCGATCGCGCATTCGCGCGCGAACTGAACGTGATCGAGGTCGAGGACCTCATCGTTGAACCCTTGCAGCGCCCCTTCGGGGAAAGCGATGAGCCGGACGGGGAGGTCCAGGCTTGAGAGCCAGGCAGCCGCCTTCACCAGATGCGACAGGTGCTCAAGATTCGTCTTGATATCTGCACGCTTGCGGATGCCCCGAACAGTGGGAATGAGGCCGACAGCGGTATACGGTTTTATCATGCGAACCTTCCTCCTTAAATAGTTCCCTCACGTTCACATCGAGAGGAGGCACGGAACCGTTCTCGACAGGGGTGACCGTGCTGTGACCCGTCCCCGCCGCGGGCCTGCCACGATCCGTTCACAAGCGAGAGTGGGCGGCAGGCGACGAGCGGGAAGGATCGGACGTTCCCAACGGTGTCTCCCTGCAGGTGAGATAGTACGACCGCCCTGGTCTTGCCGTCAACCCCGCACGGGCACGAAACGGGCAGTTCCTCCTGCCCCGATCGTCGTTCACCGGCCAGTCGCTGTCTCCGGCGCCGAGAGCAGCACGTGAATGTTGCCCCAGCCCGGCTGTACCCACCCGGCCACATCAATGGCCGTGCGCAAGACAGTCACGGCCAGACCCTGCTCCAGGCGCTCGAAAGCGGGCGCCCAGGTGGCCAGAATTTGGACAAACCCATCCGGTCCAGGCACACCCACGACGCGGAGTGCGTCGCTGAAGAACCCGGCCTGGGCCAGGCTGGTTGCCAGGTCACGCACCGCTTCGTACCGCAAACTATCGTCCGGAAGCGCGCGCGCGCTTGCTTCGGCGTCTGCAAACGCCTGCGGCGCCCGCGCGTCCCCCGTCTGGGCCAGGGCGCTCGCCAGGTCGCGCAGCGCCTCCACCCGCCGGGCCGGATCTCGAAGCGTGCGGGCAAGCTCCCAGGCTTCGTCGAAGAGAACATCGCGCCGGCTGTTCCCGGCCCGGGCCAGGCTTGCTCCCAGATCGCTCAGCGCCAGCGCACGAACCTGTTGATTCTCGATGGAGCGAGCCGCGGCTTCCGCCTCCTCGAAGCGGCCTGCCTGGGCCATCGCCAGCGCCAGTCTGTGCAGCGCCTGCTCTCGACGCCAGTCAACCGCAATGGCACTGGCAACCGTGTCGGCCTCACCGTCGCGCCCGGCCTGGGCCAGTGCAACGGCGAGGTCGCGCAATACGACGGCTTGGCCCCCACGATCCCGGATCGTCTGGGCGATCTCCCACGCCTTGTCGAGGCGGCTTGCCCGAATCAGGCTCGTCGCCAACTCGCAGAGCGCCTCCTCTTTCTCCGCGTCGATCAACTCAGAAATGATGGCTTCGGCTTTATCATACTGCCCCGCCTCGGCCAGGGTCACCGCAACGAGGCGCAGCCCGCGCGACTGATCGCGGATATCCCGCAGCGCGCGCGCGATGGCCTCTGCTTCGGCCAACAGAGCCCCTGCCCGGCGATCTCCGGCCTGCTCCAGGGTGGTTGCCAGGTCGGCCAGGGCCGCCGCTCGAACCCATTCGATCTCAATGGAGCGCGCCATCCGCACAGATTCGTCGTGTCGACCGGCCTGGGCCAGCCTGGCGGCCAGACGCCGCAGCGCTTCCGCCCGATACTGGGCGATGTGAAGCACTGCTTCAACCCGGTCAGCCTGGGCCCAAGCCCGGTCTTCGATGAGATCTTCGAAGTAGCTCCAGGTCCAGCCTTGTTCTCGCTCTGGAATCGCACGGGCGAGCGCTTCGGCCTCGTCGAAGCGCCCGGCCTCGGCGCGCGCGACTGACAGGTCATGCAGCGCCCGAGCCTGGATCGGGTTGTCTCGAATGGCACGGGCAATCGCCTCCGCAGTTGCGGTGCGTTGCGCCTGTACGAAGGGTGCCACCAGGTCGTAGAGCGCCTGCGCCTGTTCGCGAGGGTCCGGGATAGCGCGGGCAACTGCTTCCGCGGCGGCGTAGCGCCTGGCCTGGACCAGGGCCAGCGCGAGGCGATGGCTGGTTTCCGCCCGCGGTGGACTGTCCTGCGAGCGGGCGGCCGCCTCCGCCTCGGCGAATATCCGGGTGGCCTGGCTGTTCCCGGCGCGCGCCAGGGTCGCCGCCAGGTCGCTTAGGGCGGCAGCCCGCATGCGATCGATCCGGATGCCACCGGCAACGTCTTCGGCCTCGGCGTAGCGTCCGGCTTGCACCAGGGTTTTCACCAGCTCATAGAGCACCGTGGCGCGCTCAGCCTCGATTTGCATGCGGCCGGCCATGTCCTTGACTTCATCGTAGCGTCCAGCCCTCAAGAGATCGGCTGCCAGAGCGCGCCACGCCTGATCCTTCCAATCGCGCCACTCCACCGCATAGAACGCCTCCAGGTCGCGGGCGATCTCTTGCGCCTCGGCGAAGACCCGGTCGGCCCGGGGGTCCCCCGCCTGCGCCAGCGCCACGGCTAACTTCCCCAGCACCGGGGCCCGGCTGCCGCTGTCGAACGCCGCCCGGCGAGGAGCCGCCGCTTCTGCTCGGGCAAACATCTGGCCGGCACGTCCATCGCCAGCCTGGGCCAGGGCAGCCGCCAGTTCAATCAACGCCTCGGCCCGGTCCCAAACAGTTTGAGCGGCCTGGGCCGCTTCTTCTGCCTCTGTGAACACCTGACCGGCCCGGCGATCACCCCTCTGTGCCAGGGCCGATGCCAGGTCAATCAGCGCCCCCGCCCGATCCCGGGCATCCTCAATCGTGAGCGCGATTCTGTGCGCTTCGTCGTAGGAGGCCACGCGTGCGAGCGTCACGACAAGAGAGTGGAGCGCTTTCGCTTGAAGCGCAGTATTCTCGATGCTGCGCGCCGCGTGTTCAGCCTCGGCAAATACCTGGCCGGCCTGGCCCTCCCCAGCCTGGGCGAATGCCAGCGCGACCCCGCGCAACGCCCGCGCCCGCTCTTCGTCGTCCGCAGTTGCGCGCGCGAGTGCTGCCGCCTGGTCGAAATGCCCGGCCTGCGCGAGCACGACTGCCAGATCGCCGACGGCCTTCGCCTGAGCATCGGCGTCCTGGATGGAGTGGGCCGCTTCGTCCGCCTCGGCGTAGCGCCCGGCCTGGGCCAACGCCACCGCGAGGGAGTGCAGCACAGTCGCCTGGTCGGAATCGACCTGAATCGTACGGGCGATGCTCCCCACCTCATCCAACAGGGCGTGGCCAGGCCGGTCGGCAGCTTGAAAGGCGCTATGGATCGCCAGCAGTCCGGTACATTGCTGCAGGGGTTCCCGACGGAGCCGGGCATGGGCCAGCGCCTCGGCGTCGCGCCCCAGCCAGACCATGGTCTGCAGATCGGTGTCGCTGTACACGCCGACCTCTTGCCCCACGACCTGCCGGGCCGCATGCAGCCGAACGAGGGTCAAGAGGTGCGGTCCCTCCCCTCCCTGGCTGAGTGCCGCGCGCCAGGCGAGGTCCACGTCGGCCAGAAAGCCCGTGTAGGTGAAGCCGCCCGCGGCGTAGCGAGCGATCATCCACTCACGAGTGATGAGGGCTTGCAGGCGTGGGTCCGCACTCTCGAAGAGATGGGTGGCAAGATTGTCGAGCCCGTACCCATCACCGCAGCGTTGCCAGTTCCTGTGGCAGCGGCTCCAGTAATAGTCCGCGATCTGGCGGTGCATGCCGGCCGCATCGATATGAAAATCGATGTTCTCCTGGTCATCCAGGAGGAAATCTGCGAATGATCGATGGAAGGGGCGGAAGGGGCCCGCTGGAAGCTCGCCCGTGAGATACTGCTTGCAGGCCCGGAGTTCCCGCTCGACATCGTTCCCGATGACAGCCTCGAGTTGGGTGCGAGTCAGGCCGGGTGCCTGGGCCACAGCCAGCAGGCCCAGGAGCGGTTTGAAGCGCTCGTACCAGCGGTCTTCGTCGGTGCCGATCTCGCGAAGCAGGAACCGGTGGTACAAGTCGCTCAGCCCCTCCGGGAGGGGCAGCATGGCCAGATCAGGAAGTTGGGGGAGGCGAGGCAGCAGCTCATTCAGCACAATGTGGGCGTACAGGAAGATGCCGTGCGCCGCCTGGCTGAGGCGGCCGGCGAATTGGTCCCGCTGTTCAGAATCGAAGGCCGGCGCGTCGGCCAGTCGTTCGATGACGTATTGGCGCACATCGTCTCCATCGCCGGGTGCGTCGGCGATGAGGTCGAAGCGCTTGAACTCGCGGTAATACTTGAGCACGCGAGGATCTGGGCGGGTGGTCACCAGGAGACGGACCTGGGAGGGCAGGTCCGCGAGTCTGGCGAGCACTTGGACCAGCGCCGCGCTGCCCGAGTAGGTCTGCGCCTCGTCGAGTGCATCCACGAGGAGCAACATCGGCTCTGCGTACCCGCCAGCGTAGAGTCTTTTGAGCGGCTGGCTGAAAGCGCGATCGAAGCTCAACTCATCACCCAGCGTGCTCAAGTCGAGCCGCCCAATGGTAATCCCGGTCACGCTGCCGCCCGTGGCCACTGTGCCGATTGCTTGATCGACGGAAATTTGTACCCGCTCGCTAAGCGTACCGGCCAGAGCATCCCCGAACCCTTCGATGCTGCGTGTCAGCTGGTTGGCCACATTTTCGGCGAAGGCTTGCGGAGCGGTGTTGCGGCTGGCGGCGATGCAAAAGTGCGTGGCGGCGACCCGGGCGCGAAGTTGCTCCAATTGGGAGCGGGCCATGGAGTCGGCCGGTGAGGGGCCGGCGCCCGCGAGCCAGGCCACGATCATGCTTTTGCCGGTGCCGGGCCCGCCAGTGAGAATGAAGAGGCGCTCATCGGACTGTTCTAACCATTCGATCAGACGGGGCAGTAACCAGGCCCGCCCGGTAAAGCGGTCGATAGTGGCGGCGATGGTTCTCGGGAGCTCGTCTGTCATGGCGGCTTCCTTCCGTTTGCTTGTTCCCGCCGGCGGCCACCCGGCGGGCATCCGCGCCGTTGGCGAGACGCGCCCGCCGCAGTTCACCGCTGAGTGGATGGCGCCCG
Source organism: Ardenticatenaceae bacterium (assembly GCA_027493995.1). Lineage (GTDB taxonomy): Bacteria > Chloroflexota > Anaerolineae > Ardenticatenales > Ardenticatenaceae > DOUV01. The sequence goes on from JAOSJS010000001.1 coordinate 6,736,083, forward strand.
GATGGGCGCGTACCAGCTACCCCTGATCCAGCGGGCCTCACACCGTCAGAATACCACGTCGAGGAGACGGGGGTAAATCACGGTTGCTTTCACATCCTTGTGTCCCAGGAGTTCTTGCACGATAGGGCCTGATTCTGGGTGGGGCTGCCACCTTCTCTTCCACGGCCACGTGTGTGAGGAACGCTTCAATCTTCGAAGCACCCATCTCGAGCGGGTGGCGCTGGTTGTGGCGAGGATGGAATGCGTGATCCAATGAGCATAGGCTTCTTCGGTGCGAAGCGAGGAATGCTTCCGCCGCATGCGATCGCGGACCTGGTCGGGTAGCTTTCTCGGTGGTCGCGGCATGAGGAAGAGCTCCTTGTGAAGGGCATTGCGGGACGAAAGGAAGCGGCATATACTGGCTATTGCTATTATAGAACAGGCTGGGGCGGCTCCTCAAGGTATCTTGTGGAGGGAGTAGGTAACGATGCAGCCGCTCCCTATCACCGAATGCTTCCCCAACTTCGGACAATGTTGCATCACGAAGGGCTCTGGTACCTCTTCCGCCGCTCCCGGCGGATCGCCAGATCCGCCGGCTGAGGTGGCCCCTCACTGGCCTGGATGTGGCCATCCAGGCCGAGCGGCGAAGGGCTGGTCTGGATGTGGCCATCCAGTCGAGCGGCGAAGGGCTGGTCTGGATGTGGCCATCCAGTCGAGCGGCGGAGGGCTCTGGTACCTCTTCCGCCGCCGCTTCCGCCGCTCCCGGCGGATCGCCAGATCCGCCGGCTGAGGTGGTCCCTCATTGGCCTGGATGTGGCCATCCAGGCCGAGCGGCGGAGGAGTTACGGGATTAGACCGAATTCTTCCGTCGTTGGCAGCCACGCAGGGGGATAGACGGAAAAGTTCCGCGCCTGGCACCCATGCAAGCGAGTTAGACAGAATAATTCCGTGATTGCAACCTGTGCAGGGGGTTAGACGGATGTTTCCGTCTAAAAACGAGATTGTGCCATCTGGTGTGGTGCCCCACCGGCCCCCGCCAGATGGCACAATCAAAAGTAATCCCAAAGTGGTACGTACTGCGCCATTTTGGCAACATTCAGAACCAAAAGTGGGGCAGAGTCGTCGGTACACGCCATTTGGCCCACCTACATTTCGGAAATGTTTGGGTGCAAATCTGCTAGATTTGCCGAGCATATCGTGAAAAGCTTTGGTCGAATGCTCAAGCCGACTGTATGGTTGGCGTTGGCGAAGATTGATGATTGTGAAAAGCTTTGGTCGAATGCTCAAGCCGGCTGGTGGAGATGTGCGCAGAGGTCGGGGGGTGGTGGTACGCGACGCCCAGGAATAAATTCCAGGGCTCAAAGCTCAAGTCGGCTCAAGCCGACTGGATGGTTGGCGAGTGCAAAACCCTAAGGGTCTTGGTGGGCTGTGTATCTATCTTCGATGAATGCATACGTGCGGGTGTCTCGGTCTCTGAAACAAGAGGAGGTGCTAAATGAATGTTGACCTTGGCGATGCCGATGCTGGCGTCGCGGTAGCTATCTCGGTCATCAACGACTACCTGGTGGAACTTGCCCGCATTGGGCGTCTTCCGCAGAGCGTCACATTGCAGCGCTCGATCGCAGGCATCGACTTGGACATCACGGTGCTCATTGATCCGCCAACATTCGAGATGGCCCGACCAGCCGGAGCTGAGCCGTATACACGGTTGGTACTGACCGGGACGATCGAGGTGCGGCTTGCCGGCCAACCCGACGCGCCACCAGCGGTCTTCCCGCTCGATGCCAAGGTGAAGATCGCCATCGTTCTGGTCCCCGCCGATCCGGTTCCCGTCATCGGGCTGGAGTACCAGGGCGCCGACGGGCCGCCAGCGCTCCCGGTCACTGAGGCTGATCTCGACGCCCTGTTCGCGAGTGATGATATTCGTCCGGTCCTCGACGGGACCCGGATCGACCTTGCTGGACCGCTGGTCGAAGGGCTCAACGTCTCCCGCTTTCCTCCTCCGGCCACGCCTCCCGATCCGGCGACATGGACCGTCACCTTGCACCTCATGCCGGGCGCCGAGGGTACCGACGACTCCTTCGCCTGCCTGGTCGGCCCTCCCGGAACCACCGCAATCCCAGGCCAGCAAGAGAGTTTCGTCGCATTGCGGACGGGTCTGGCCATCGCCTATAACCGGTCATTCCTCGACTTGATGCTCGAGCGGGGGGCGAATGCCAAGATCGGCCAAACAATCAACGACGCCGAGATCCTCGATTTGGTCCTGGCGATGACCGACCAAAGCATCTCCGTCGATGGCCGCGCGGTTCGCCGTGTCACCGCCCTCCCCGATGTCGACATCAGCTTTGCAGGCCCGATGTTGCCGGTGCTGGTACGTGGCACGACCGTCATGAGCTTCGATGTCAGCGGAGTCGACGTGGACGTCGCCGACGAGGACGAACTGTTCTTCAACGTGCTCAAGTGGTTTGTGACCATCTTCGCCGGCGCGCTGCTGTTCACCGGGCTGGCGTCGGCGACTCTTCTCGGCATCGCGCTGTGGCTCACCGCGGTGCAGGAGGTGTGGAACGCTGATGTCGAGATCGAGAACGCGCCGAACACGCTTCGGGATAGCCTGGCGTCGGCGCTCGGGGCGCAGCTCTCGCAGCTTGCCGACGCGCTCGATGACGATACTGACGTCGGTGAGCTCCGCATCGACGCCACCCCCGATTCCGTCGTGGTCGTTCAGGGGAACATGGTGTTCCTGGCCCAGATCCTCGTCCGGCCGATCACCGCAGGGATGCGGTCTGCTGAATACTCGAAGAAGTTGCGCCGTTTCGTGATCTTCGAGCTTGAGGACGGCCGCAGGTTCCGAGCTCAGGAGCTGGCGCGTTTGATGGCGGCTGGGAAGGTGACCGTGCCGGGATTTCAGGACGTCGACGGCAACTACCTGCGGGCGAACCCCGACGATGTCGAGGCCAACAACCTGTTGCGACGGTTCAAGCAAAACCTCACGACCGAAGTCGTTCTGCGCAGCGTGCGGCGCTGACAGTCTGGCTCATCGCCAAGCGCTCAATTTCGTTCTCGGCTCGGGAATACTTCTTCCTCTGGTGAATGCGGCGGTCGATGCGAAGGCCTGTTCGTGGCTTCCCGCCCAGGACCAAAACCCGATGCTTCCCTCGCCGACGAGAATTGGGTCGCTGCCTTTCTCGGCCCAGGTATCGACCAGCCAGACCCGCTCGACGAGCGCGCGGTCGCGGTCGGCGTAGACCAGGTAGCGCCCGTCCGGCGACCAGAAATGATCGCTCTGGGCGTACTGGTTGAAGCTGTGGATTACGAAGCGCATCTGAGACGAGGGCTGAAACGCGGTGTAGCCGCGGTCCCTTTGGCCGGCGACGTCGTAGACCCGCCATTGCATCCAGGCGGCGTCCGGCAACGCGAGCCGGGTCAGGTAGGCGATCCGCCGGCCATCGGGCGCCCAGAAAAAAGCGAGAATCTGAAAGGCACCATCGGTCACCTGGAGGGACTCCCCGGTCGCCAGATCAAAGAGGTGGATTGGGCCGTAGAAGGGGTCGTCGCTCCGTGCGCGCACGGCGTAGGCGACGCGACTCCCGTCTGGGGACCAGGCAAAGCTCATCTCGGCATCCTGGGCGGCGGCCACGGTGCGAGGCTGATCATCGCCGAAGAGTTGCAACTGGTCAAGCGCTTCGTTCGCCTCGACGCTCAGCCAGTGGTGGCCTTGCGGGGACCAGGCAGGCGCCAGGAACAAGCCCGGCGCCTGGGGCAAGGTCTCGACATGATCGCGCTCGACGTCGTAGAGGGCGATACGAGCCTCGGGCCGGTGGCGGCGGGCCCCGCCGGTGTGCCAGAGGATCCGGCGGCCATCGGGTGCCCACGAGAAGTAGAAGGGCCGGCCTACGCCGACCAGGCGATTCTCGAGCCTGTCGCCTTCCAACTCCACCAGGTGCAGGCCCACGCCGTCGCGTTCCTCGATGAGGTAGGCCAGGCGCCGGCACGCGGGCCGGCCGGGGCAGGCCACCGGCGACCAGGCGATGTAAATGACGAAGTGGTCGTCGCTCTGCCCCACGGGGCGGGCCGGCTCACCCACGGCATCTACAACGTACAACGTGCTGTGGGCCTTGTTGCCCGAGCGGGTCACGACCGCGAACGCCAGCCGACCATCGGGCGACCAGGCGAGGCGGTGATACGAGAGCCCAGGGCCCTCGGGGGGTGCCGTCGCATCGTCGGTGACTGCGGCTGTCACGCGGCGGTCGGCCGTGGTCACGTAGACATTGCCATCGCCGCCGATGTAGGCCAGGCGACCCCCGGGCTGCACTGTGGGGGGGTCTGGCAGCCGGCAGGCGCTCAGGACTACGCCAAGGAGCGCCAGCGCGGCGAACAACGTGTGCGTCACAGCTTCGTGGTCGTCGTGGAATCTGTCGATCGGCTCATTGGTTTTGCTCTCTCGATTCGTTAGTCCCACAAGCTCAATTGGGTTGCACCAGTGCCGGGGCTGTCTGTGCGGATGCGCTGGCTCAGGCTATCAAGGCCGGCGGCGCGGGAGTCCAGCAGCTCGGCACCCTCTGCCAGCAGGGCGTCTGTCCCCGGGCTCCCGGGTACGGCCAAGAGCAACCGCCCCTGACGACGAGCTTTCGCAGCGGTATCGAGGCTCCCGCTGCGCTCGCCCGCTTCGACGACGATGACGGCCTGGCTCAGGCCGCTGACAATGCGGTCGCGGGCCATCAAGCTCGGGCCGCGAGCGGGGGTATCTGGATGGAGTTCGGAGAGCAGTGCCCCGCGCCGGGCAATGGCCTCCGCCAGGGGGACATTCACGCGGGGATGGACGGCGCGCAGGCCAGAGCCCGGCACCGCCAGGGTCCGGCCGTTCCGTGCCTGGAGGGCGCCGCCGTGGGCCGCGCTGTCGATCCCCAACGCCAGCCCGCTGACGATGGTCAGTCCTCGCCGGGCCAGTTCGTGCGCCAGCCGCTCGGCCAGCGCGACTGCCTGCGCGGTCGGCTGCCGGCTCCCGACGATCGCGACTGCGTGGGCATCGCCGGGCCGCAGTTCGCCGCGCATGAAGAGCACCGGCGGCGCGTCGCCAACCTGTCGCAGGTTAGCCGGATAACGGGCGTCGTCCCAGGTCACCACCTGCAGGCCCTCGTCCGCGAGAGAAGCCAACTCGGCCTCCAACGCCCCAAGCGAAACCGCGCGCAAGCGGGTGACGATCTCGGCGGTGACGCGCGGCACGCGCAGCAACTCCTCGTCAGGGGCGTCGAAAACGGCCTCCACGTCGCCGAACCGTTCGATCAGTCGCCGGGCGGTCACGCCGCCGATGCCGGGCAGGGTCGTGAGGGCCAGCCAATACACGGTGCTCATCTGCTTCATCCTGTCTGCGCTTCCGCCCGTCACCGGTTATCCGAGGGACTGGCGACCTTCATCGCGGCGACAACCTTGCGGATTGCTGCGAACACACCTCCAACCGTTACGCGTCGGCATGGATGGTGCGCGTCAGGGTCAGTACTCACAGGGAGGCCACCCCGGCCTGCCGCAGGACCCGGCTGACCTCTTCCAGGGTTGCACCGGAGTCGTAGAGGTCGTCCAGGATGAGGAGCCGCTTGCCGCGCACGGCGCCTCGCACGGCGAAGGCCCCGGCCATGTTGGCGCGCTTTTGAGCCAGGGTGCGCATCTCCTTCTGGGGTGCCGTCCGGCGGGTCTTGGCCAGCACGGACCAGACGGGGTGGCCGAGGCGCTTACCCAGGGCCTCGGCCAGCGACCCCACCAAATCTGAGCCCTGCGGCACCGAGGGCGGCACCGGGACGAGGGCGTCGACGGCGGCCAGTTCCGGGTGTTCAGCGCAGACGGCCAGGAGCTGCTCCACCAGGGGCTGGAAGGCCGAGGCATCCGCCTGGTACTTCAGGCGGTAGACCAGCTCGCCGGCCCGGCTGCGGCTCCAGGCGGCGCCCGAAAAGCGACTGTCAGTTACCCCCGGCTCGCCCTGAGGGGCGGCCCCAGGCGAGTGCCAGACGCCTCGCCCTGAGGGGCGGTCCCCGGCGAGTACCTCGCTTTGGGGCGTACCCCGCGGGGTAGGGCGCCCCCCATAGGGGGGAAGCACGGGGGCTTGTCCCTGGCGCCACGACCGAAGTCGTGTCCGAGACCATAGGCACACTGACAGGTGCCCTGCCTGAGACGAATCCCAGACGCGAAGCTGGGTTCCAGCCCAGCGCTGACGTTGGGTGTTTTCCGCGGCGGACGTTTCCCCGCCGCAACCGCCAACACTCAGTTGGTAAAGTAACCGTTGCTCCGCAAGCGGAGTGTCTTACCAGATATTATAGACCAGGGACGCGACATCCCCTGCGGGGGAGCCCCTGAGGGGGCTGCCCAGGCGTCCACGTGGACGCTACGGGATGCCCCACAGGGCAACCCTTACTGGATCGTTGACGTAAGGGGATACCCCGTAGGGTAGAGACAACGCTTTGGCCTTGTAGCCTACGGCCATTGTTTTCGCGTCGCGCTCCAATTCCGCTCCCCCTTGTTGGACGTTTCCAAATAAATCTGGCCATCGCTCTCGGGAGCCGGGGGCAGCCCAGCGGTTGCCTGTTCTGGCCGGTCAGGCCAGGGCCTGTCCCGGCCGAGCCGGGGAACCCGCGGCTGGGGGCCTGCGGCCGGGTGGGCCCCTGCGGGCACGCCGGGGGGCGGATGGATTTGGAACGAGGCCACCGCGCGCCCGACGAGCCGCTCGCCCTCCCGGAAGGCGATGTCGCCACCCGGAGCTCTCCCGTCTGGAAAAGCGGCAGCGCTCCGCGCTCCGGCAGCGCCGGCCGGGGGGCCCGCAGGCCGCGGCCAGCCCCGCATTCAGCTCCTCCCCACCGTGCCGCGGCGGCACCACCACCGTTCCCCTGCACCCCGCCCTGGCAACATCCCACCCCCGGCGGTCGGGGCGGGTGTTGTCTGACCCGTCGCCTGCAGGTGCGATCCGGTCGGGGCTCGGCCATTGCCAGCACGAATCCTCCACCACCCGCCCCGGCAACGTTGCTCCCAGGCCATGAGCCTCGCCGATGGCCTGGCCCTGGGGCGGGTTTCGGACAGCCCTGCTTCGGGCCGATCGGCCCCGGTCCCCCGGCTGGTGGGCGCCAGCGCCGGCAAAACCCGCCCCGACCCTGGAGGGCCCGGCCCCGCCAAGCCTGGCGCCGCGCCTGCCCCCCCTCCTCCTCCTCTTGGCGATCCCTCCCGACGCCCGCGTGACCGCCCGGGAGCCCCGCGGGCGCAGGTCATCGCCGGGAGCGCCAGATCCAGGTGATGGCCCCGTTCCACATTCCTCCGACAACCAGCGTGCCCGGCGGTGTGTCAATAGTCAGAATAAATTGGCAATCTGCAAAAAGGGGGAGCATCCTTGGAGCATCTTCTGTAACCGCTTCTCACCTTTCAGCCCGGCGTGATAGTGCCGGGCCTCGACACCGCCCACCACGCGGAGGAACTCCGCGACCTCCTCGGCCTCGCGGTGCGTACCGACGTACACGATGGCGGCACCCTCGCCTGGTCGACCGAAACGGGGGGCGGCCGGGCCGGCGAGCAGCGTCTGCAGCGCCTCCAATTTGGCAGGCAGGTCGGTGGTGTAGCGCACCTCGAAGGTCAGGTTCGGGCGGTTGAAACCGGTGATGATGCGCCGGGCCGCCGGGAGGCCCAGCAGCCGCACGATGTCGTCTTGCACCTGAGGCGTCGCGGTGGCGGTGAGTGCCACTGTGACGGGGCGCCAGGGGCGCGCGGGCGGCGGCGATGTGCAGGTAATCGGGTCGAAAGTCGTGGCCCCACTCGGAGATACAGTGCGCCTCATCCACCGCCAGCAGGCTGACAGTGACCTGTCGCAGAGCCTCCTGGAATCGGACGCTGCGCAGCCGTTCCGGCGCCACGTAGGCCAGGCGGAACGCCCCGGCCGCCAGGGCGCCCAGGCGGCGGGCCCGCTCGGCAACAGAGAGAGCGCTGTGGATAGCGGTGGCCGGGATGCTGCGGCGGGCCAGACCATCCACCTGGTCCTGCATCAGCGCAATCAGCGGCGAGATGACCAGGGTCAAGCCGGGGAGACGAAGCGCGGCAATCTGATAGATGAGCGACTTCCCGGCCCCGGTGGGCATGACTGCCAGCGTGTGCCGGCTGGCCAGCACGCTTTCGATGGCCTCAACCTGCCCGGGCCGGAAAGCCGGAAAGCCGAAGTGGGTGTGGAGGGTGGTGGTGAGGGGCTCGGTCATGGAGCAGGACTCTCACGTTATGAACCGGCGCCCGGGCCGGAATCGTCGTGGCCCTGCAATCGAAGGGTATTGCGGTGACGATCAGGCGAGCGGTGGTCCACATGCAATGCCACTCTGAGCGAAAGATGCTCGGATGGTGGGTACCATTGCCTTTCCATCATCGCAAGATGCCCTGACAATCCGATTGCCTCACGCCGTCGCAAGATGCCCTGGCAATCCCATTGCCCTCGCACCGTCGTCGGGGCGGGTTTTGCCTGAGGCGTCGCCTTGCAGGCGCGATCCGGTCGGGGGTGGGGCATCGCCAGGATGGATCGTCCCCAACCCGCCCTGGCACTGGTGCTCCACTGACAACAGCATCGCAGATAGCCCTGGTCTGGGGCGGGTTGCGGATGGCCCTCACTCGTGCCGAACCGCCACGATCGCCCCGTTCTGGTCGGCAGCGTCGCGCCACGAAACCCGCCCCGACACTGGGGGACAATGCCCCTCGTCGTTGGGGAAGCCATGTTGCTTGACTGTGAAAAAGAACAAGCCGATGGTGTACCCTCCATTGTAGAAAGTTTGGCCGCAGCCCGTCAAGCCCCCTCAGGCGCGGAGTAGGGCTGTGTCACAGTCCGGGAGCACCGATCAAGCGCAAGGCGCGATCAACGGAGGCGCCGTAATGACGGAGGGCGTCAGGGATGGAACGCCAATCGTTGGCGCGGCAAAGGCTGATGATCGCAGTGCGCAGGGTGGCCAAGGCGTGAGGGGCCTGGCCAACGCGGATGCGGCGTGAGTCCTCACCGCAGGTGACATCGCGGACCGAAGGGTCACGGTTTTCAATGGTCCCGTGGGCGCGCCCGAGGACCTCGAAGTGGCTGGCGCCGGCCAGAGCGCGCGGCACGCTGCGAATGGCATCGGTGGTTTCCTCGCTGATCTGACCAGTTTTGGGAATGACCCGGCGACAGTGGCGGCGCAGGACTGGTTCGACGTCGGGCCAGTCCAGGGAGTCGCGCCAGGCCGTCGAGGCGTCAAGGGTCCGGGTCTCCAAGCGACCGTGCCCTGTGTCGAAGGTGCGATCGGTTGGCACCTCGTCGGCGTCGTCGCCACTCTGCCAGGGAGGGCCGTCGAAGAGCAGGGCGATATCACGATAGCGGGTCGGCTGGTTTGCCTTGACGATCATGAGGTCGTGCCCTTGCTGGGTCCGAATCTGTTGGGCGAGACTGGCGTGGGTATGCCAGGCATCCAACGTGACGACGGTGTCGCACAGATCACAGGTGGCCACGAGCTCTGGGACGGTCGCTTGTTCCCTGCGTCCAGCGGGGATGGCCGCGTGGGCCAGCCCGATCCCGCGGTGATGGCGCCCCACACTGACCAAACTCAGGGCCGCACCGGAGCGCTTGACCCCTCGCACCGCCTTGCCATCCACCGCCAGCCCTTCACGCCCCACCCCGCTCGCCGTCACGATCGGCGCTGGGGTCGGCTCGGGCGCACTCCACCTCATCGTGAAAGCCGCTACCTCCGCTTCCAACGCCGTCAGGTCAACTGCTCGCAGCGCTCGCCGCAGCGTGGATGGACTTGGCAGGCGCTTCCGCGCCGGGCGCCGCCGCGCGATCAGCTCGTCGGCCTGTTCCGGCACCCACGGTCCAATCCCGCGCCCGTTCGGTTGCCCACTCGCCAGCGCCGCGGCCATCACCGCCATGATCACGCCCCACCCATGTCGCTGCCCACGCGCCTTCCGCGGATCGCTGACCGCCTGCAACGCCGACAGCACCGGGCTCTACTTCTGCTCGTCCATCGCCTACTCCTCCTCTGTTGGCCTCCAGAGCGTGTACTCGATGGACTTCCTTTTTCCTCCTCGGACTTTGACACAGCCCTAGGCGCGGAGGCAGACCGTCGCGCTTGCCTTCCCCTGCTTGACACCCTCCCCAAACCGCACTAGAACATCGGTCAAGGAGTCGTTGCGCGGGTGAGAACGTGGTTCGTAGTCGGGGCGGACGGCCGTGCGCCCCTACTGTGGCGGTCTTGGGCGCGCTGTCGGGGCGCACGGCCGTCCGCCCCGACGAACCTGAAAGCGCCTTCACAAGGCGCTTTGCAATCGTCTCGGTGACTCCTTGACCGGCGCTCTAGTGTGACATCGCTGAGCATTCTCGACTGGAATAGTGTGGCCACTTTGCGCGTCGCCGCCGTGCAATGGCGGATTCGCCCGGCCGAGCGCTTCGCCGACTTCGCGGTCCACGTCGAGCGGATACCGCGGAGCAAGATGCCCTCGCACTGTCCTCTGCCGAAAGGAAGCGTTGCTGAAGCATTCCTGCGACTTGCCCAACGTGATCTATGCTGAAAACTCGTGTACGGATTCGTAGAATAAGGAGAATGCCGTGAAACTAGGCTTGCAGATCCCATCGTTTACGTGGGCCGGTGGCCCCGCCCAGATCGGTCCGCGGCTGGCCGAAATCGGCCGGGCTGCCGAAGCGGCCGGCTACAGCTCGGTCTGGGTGATGGATCATTTCTTTCAGATTCCGGTCATCGGCCCCGCTGAGGCGGAGATGCTCGAGGGCTACACGACGCTGGGCTACCTGGCCGCCAACACCTCCCGAGTCCGGCTCGGGACGATGGTGACTGGGGTCACCTACCGGCATCCCGGCATCCTGGTCAAGCAGGTCACGACCCTGGACGTTCTCTCGGGCGGACGGGCGTTTCTTGGAATCGGCGCGGCCTGGTTCGAGCGCGAGCATCGCGGCCTCGGTGTGCCCTTCCCGCCGCTGAAAGAGCGCTTCGAGCGGCTCGAGGAGACCCTCCAGATTGCCCTCCAGATGTGGAGCGCGGACACCGGTCCGTACGAGGGCAAGCACTACCAGCTCGCCGAGACGCTCAACTCACCGCAGCCCCTGAGCAGGCCACATCCCCCGATCCTCATCGGCGGCGGCGGCGAACGGCGTACCCTCAGGCTCGTAGCGCGCTACGCCGATGCCTGCAACTTCTTTGGCGATCCGGCGACGGCGCGGCACAAGCTCGAAGTGCTACGCCAGCACTGTGTCGAAGTGGGCCGCGACTACGATGAGATCGAAAAGACAGTTCTCTGGCCCATCGACGTCAGGGAGGGCGGCTCAGCTGTCAACCAGATCGTCCAACGGCTGGGTGAATACGCCGAGGTGGGGATTCAAACCGTCATCGGGCGGCTTGCGGACGTCGAGACGTTGACGCCCATCGAGATCGTCGGCCGCGATATCATCCCGCAGGTGGCCTCTCTCTAATACTCCAACCGTTCTTGTTAGATGGCGTCTCTTACTTTCTGTACACGTGGCGCAAACGCGCCACGTGTACAGAAATATGCACACATCATCCAATCTTTGTCATCCGGAGCGAAGCGAAGGATCAGGCGGGGATCGGACGGGCGACGGCGGTCGACAGATGGCCCGCAGCCACAACGAACAACGGATAACGACAACGGATGACGGCGGTCGGCCGATGCGCTGCGCGCACAACGGATAAAAGGTGAGCCACCCTGGCATCTCGAAAGGGGTCTAGAGCACCGGTCCCGTCATCCCGCGGGGGGAGAGGCAAGACTTCCGAAGTCTGGTTCGCAGCCGGTGCCCGCCTCTGTCACCGTCGTCGGAGCGTGCTGTGGGCCAGCACGGTCCCTCCCAGACTTCGGAAGTCTGAGTCCTTGACCGGCGCTCTAGACTTTTCGAGCCGGGAACGTTATAGTAAGGTGGTACCGGTGTGAAATCCTTCCCTTACGTCTTGCCATTCCTCTCCCGGCTTTTCATGTTTGTTCGTTGACTCTCCGTAGCGACCAGGACGTCGCCAGAAGACAAGAGCATATTGGTCCTGCAGACCGCCACCTGTCACAACGCCGAATTGCTCTCGAACCGGACATGTAAAAAGATCGCTCATATTGGTGTAGCGTGTACGAGCGCCTCTCGCTCGTACACGCTACACACCCTATTCCATATGAGTGTAAAAAGATGAGAGACTGAGAAGGAGGTGATGCCTGACGCCAGCCTTTGGAGCACGTTTTTATGGTTTCCCGTTCGGGTGTCTCATACGCCACTAGTCAAGGAGGATTTTGGATGGACATCGGCACGGACAAGCTACTGTGGATGTACCAGCGGATGCGTCTGATCCGCGAGTTCGAGGAGCGGCTCCACCAGGACTTTGCGACGGGGAGTATCCCTGGCTTTGTCCACCTGTATGCGGGTGAAGAGGCGGTCGCCGTGGGTGTCTGCGCGAATCTGCGTGACGACGACTTCATCACCAGCACTCATCGTGGCCATGGTCATTGCATCGCCAAGGGCGTTGACGTCAACGCGATGATGGCCGAGATCTACGGCAAGGCTACTGGGGCGTGCAAGGGCAAAGGTGGCTCGATGCATATTGCTGATGTGGACAAGGGGATGCTCGGTGCCAACGGGATTGTCGGCGGCGGCCCGCCGATGGCGTGCGGGGCTGGTCTCACTGCCAAACTGAAAGGCACCGATCAGGTGACGGTCTGCTTCTTTGGTGATGGGGCTTCGAACCAGGGGACCACGCTGGAGGGCATGAACCTGGCCGGAATCTGGAAGCTTCCGGTCGTCTTTGTCTGTGAGAACAACGGCTACGCCGAAACCACGTCCCCGCGCTACTCGGTGTCGGGCCAGGATATTGCCGCGCGGGCCCGCGGCTTCGGCATGCCGAGCGTCGCCGTGGATGGTCTTGACGTCTTCGCCGTATACGAGGCTGTGCGCGAGGCGGTGGAGCGCGCGCGCCGCGGCGAGGGGCCGGCCTTCGTTGAGGCGCAGACCTACCGCTACTACGGCCACTTCGAGGGCGACACGATCCGCTACCGCAACAAGGAAGAGGAGGCGTTTTATCACTCGCAGGACTGCCTCGTGCGTTTCCGCAACACGGTCCTCGAGCAGGGTCTGCTAACCGAGGCGGAGTTGGACGAGATCGACCGCCAGGCCAAGAGGGCCATTGAGGAGGCTGTCCTCTTCGCGCAGGAGAGTCCGTTCCCGGCGTCCGAGGACGTTTTGACCGACGTCTACATCGACTTCCCCCAATCGCAACTGTGGCCTTTTCAGACCGTCACGGCCTGACCAGGAGGGCATACGATGGCCGAGAGAATGTTGAGCTACCGGGAGGCGATCAACGAGGCGTTGCGCCTGGAGATGGCCCGCGATCCATCGGTGATCCTGATGGGCGAAGACGTCACGGGAGCGTCCCAAAGCGATCACCCCGATCACCTCGATGCGTGGGGTGGTGTGCTGGGTGTCACCAAGGGATTGGTGCATGATTTCGGGCGCGAGCGGGTCCGCGATACGCCCATCACCGAATCGTCGTTCGTTGGCGCGGGGGTTGGCGCCGCTGCGACCGGCCTCAGGCCGGTGGTAGAGCTGATGTTTATCGGGTTCATGGGGGTGTGCCTGGACCAGATTAGCAATCAGGCGGCGAAAATGCGCTACATGTTTGGCGGGAAGGCCAGGATCCCCCTGGTCATCCGCACGATGATCGGCGCCGGCTTCCGGGCCGCCGCGCAGCACTCCGACTCACCCTACTCAACCTTCGTGCATTTCCCCGGCTTGAAAGTCGTCGCCCCGGCCACGCCGGCCGATGCCAAGGGCCTGCTGGCCGCCGCGATTCGCGATAACGATCCGGTCATCTTCTGCGAAAACAAAGTCCTGTACGACACGAAGGGACCGGTGCCTGAGGGTGAGTATGTCCTCCCGCTGGGGAAAGCCGACGTCAAACGCGAGGGGAAGGATGTGACCATCGTGGCGATCTCCCGGATGGTTTATACCTCCCTCGAGGCGGCCGACGCGCTGGCGAAGGATGACATCAGTGCCGAGGTCATTGACCTGCGGACCCTCTCCCCGCTAGACGATGAGACCATCCTCAACTCGATTCGCAAGACCGGACGGCTGGTTGTCGTGGATGAGGACCATCCTCGCTGCAGTGTCGCCACCGATATCGCCGCGCTCGCGGCGACGCAAGCGCTGGAGTTCCTCAACGCGCCGGTCAAGCTGGTCACCGCCCCGCACACGCCGGTGCCGTTTAGCCCGGCGCTGGAGGACTTCTACGTCCCGACGCCCGGCCGCGTCGCCGCGGCAGCCCGCGAGACCATGAATTACTAGAACACCGGTCAAGGCGTCGCCGGAGGTGCGTGATCGGAGCCTTCCGAAGTCTTCCGAGACTTCGGAAGGCTGACGCCTGGACGGGCGCTCTTGATGCTTCTCGATGCTTCCAGGAAGATTCGTTGAGGACGAGCGACTTCAGGTGCCTGGCACCTGGCGGCTGCGCCTCTTTGTTTAGAAGCACGTGGATTCTACCGTGAGTAGGTATGTGGGAGGAATCGCATGGCAACCGAGGTGATCATGCCCAAGTGGGGCCTGAGCATGCAGGAGGGCGTCATCGGCCGCTGGTTGAAGCAGGAGGGCGATCGGGTCGAGAACGGCGAGCCGTTGCTGGAGGTCGAGACCGAGAAGATCAGCAATGTCGTCGAGGCTCCGGCGTCCGGCATTCTGGCCCGCATCCTGTACGAGGCTGGCGCAGTTGTCCCGATCACGCAGGTCATCGCTCTCATTGCCGCGCCGGGGGAAGAGGTACCGGAGGGCACCGCGCCGGCCACTCCGGCCACTCCGGCCGCGCCGACCATGCCGGCACCAACGCCGGCCGCAGTGCCCACACCGGTTGAGGCGGGGCCGGTTCGGGCGACGCCGGTCGCTCGGCGACTCGCCAAAGCACATGGCCTCGATCTGGCTCGAATCCGAGGCACTGGCCCGGACAGGACGATTACCAAGGACGATGTCGAAAAGGCATTGGCCCCACCGCCGGCGGCGGCGAGGGCTCCGATTCAGAAGGTCTCTTTCTTCAGTGATGGTTACCGCCTGAACGGTCTGCTCTACACGCCAGAAGGCCTCGGCCCCGATGAGAAGCGCGCCGCCGTGGTCTTGTGTGTGGGCTATACCTATCTCAAGACGATGGTGATGCCCGATATCGCCAAAGCGCTGACGCCGGCGGGCTATGTTGCCCTGGTCTTCGACTACCGCGGCTTTGGTGAGAGTGAGGGGCCGCGATGGCGCCTGCTGCCCCACGAGCAGGTGCGCGACGTGCGCGCGGCGTTGACTTTCCTGGCCGACCAACCGCAGGTGAACGCAGAACGTCTGGCCGTCGCCGGTCTCAGTCTGGGCGGATCGAATGCCATCGCCGCCGGGGCGCTCGACCCGCGGGTTGGAGCCGTCGTCGCGATCGAGGCCCCTGGCGACGGCGAGCGCTGGCTGTCCAGCCTGCGACGGCACTGGGAGTGGCTGGAGTTCAAGGCCCGGCTGGTGGAGGATCGCGCGCGACGTGTGCAGACCGGACAGTCCACACGCGTGGATCCCCTGGAGATTGCGCTGCCTGACCCCGACTCGCGCGCCTTTCTGGAGGGGGTCTACCGAGAATTTCCGGAGATGCAGTGCGATCTGCCGTTAGAGACGGCCGAGGCGCTGATCGAATTTCGCCCCGAGGCGCTGGTGGGGCAGATTGCCCCCCGGCCGCTGCTGTTGATCCACGGCGACGCCGACCGTCTTGTGCCGGTTGGTGAGGCGCGCAGCCTGTATGCGCACGCCAGTACGCCGCGCCGCCTTGAGGTCATCCCAGGTATGAGCCACTTCGACTGGGTGATGCCGACTTCGACCGGTTTCCGGCGCGTGAGCGATCTCGTCGCCGGCTTTCTCCGCGAGGTGCTACCGGCCCAATGACTACCGTCGGCATCATCGCCAACCCCGCCTCGGGCAAAGATATCCGCCGGCTGGTGGCCCACGGCTCGGTGTTCGACAATGACGAGAAGGTCAGTATCGTCCGTCGTGTCCTGCTCGGACTGCAAGCCGTGGGCGTCGAACGGGTCTGGATCATGCCGGAGAGCTTCGGTATTGGCCCCAAGGCGCTCGATGGGTTGCGGCTCACGCTTGAGGTCGCGTTGCTCTCGATGTTTGTCACCCGGACGCAGCAGGATTCGATGCGGGCCGCGGCGATGATGGTTGAGGGCGGCGCGCGTTGTATCGTGACACTCGGCGGCGACGGGACCAACCGCGTCGTGGCCAAGGCGAGTGGTGACGTGCCACTGATGCCGGTCTCCACCGGTACCAACAATGTCTTTCCGACAATGATCGAGGGAACCATCGCCGGCCTGGCGGCAGGGCTGGTCGCCGGTGGTCAGGCCGATGAAGCCGTGCGGCGTGTGCCGCGTTTGGACATCATCCGCCACGCGGGTGCCGGGGAAGCAGGCCCGCCGGACGACATTGCGCTGGTTGATGCCACGGTTTACGACGAGCGATTCGTCGCCTCGCGAGCCGTGTGGGATGCGGCCAAAATCAAAGAGGTGCTGCTCGCCCGGGCTGAGCCAGGCAACATCGGCCTCTCGGCCATCGGCGCCCACCTCCTGGCGGGAGGCTGCCCGCCCGGGCACGGTCTCTATCTCCGCGTGGGGCCGGCCGGGCAATCCGTCGCTGCGCCCATCGCGCCTGGCCTGATTCGATCGATCAATGTGGCTGAGTACCGCTTGCTCGCTGCGGGCGACGAGGTCACCATCAGCCATCAGCACCCATGCGTGCTGGCCCTCGACGGCGAACGCGAAATCGAGCTACGGCCGGGCGCGGCCGTTCGCGTGCGGCTGAATGCCGGTGGTCCCCGAGTGGTTGATGCGCGCAGAGCGATCGAGATTGCTGCGAGCGCTGGGGTATTTGTCGGAGCAGGATGAAACCAACCGGGTCATGGTTGAGGTGATCGACCTATTGGAATATGGTGCATTGGGTGGGCGAGGCGCTGCCCTCGCCCACCCAATGCACGCTCCCAAGAAGGGCGAGTTCTTTCACTGCCTGACGATCGTGACCCTCGAGTTCTGGACCTTTGGGTTGAAAGGTTTGGACAGGTTATCAGCCCTGACCTTCCGCTATGGGTTCGCCTGAGCGAATCGGGACATGACAGTGCCCCTCCTCATCCGGGGTTTTTTTTATGCCAAAGACGGTTTGCATGCTTTGACTCTCTGCGTTGTTTTGCATTCAAGCAGAGCAAGCATGCATGCATGATTGCTGCGACTGGGCCGGAAGCTCGTCCCGGCTTCTGGTTCGATCGACTTTCACCCGTTGTCCCAAAAGCAGGGTCGCTCAGTTGTCCAGGTGCGACGCACCCGTGTCCTTCGGAAGAGCGCACGAGGCGGGGTCAGACGACCTTCTGCAGACCCTCAGACCACGATGAAGGTGCGTCGCACCTCGTGCAACCGACGTCTAAGCGGCCCTGCTGCAAAAGCGCAGGCATCGCCGAAAAAACTGGCAGGCGATACAATGCGCCAATTGAGAAAGCGCTCGCGCCAGCGGGCGTGCTGTCACTTCCATTTCTTACCGGTTGGTGCGCCGCAATCTGTGGTCGCGCGGGAATACGCAGATGGCGAAGAATCAGGAACTCACGAACGTCGAGAAACTGCGCGGTTTCCCCTGGAGCATCGCCTCGAACGCAGCCAACACAATCTTCGTCCAATTCACCTTCTTCGGCTCGGTCTTCGTATTGTTCTTGAGCGCGTTGGGTCTGAGCAAGAGCGAGGTGGGCTTTCTTCTGTCGCTGCTCCCCTTCACGGGGGTCATCGCCCTCTTCATTGCGCCGGCCGTCGAGCGCTACGGCTACAAGCGCGTCTACCTGACCTTCTTCGGAACGCGCGATTTCGTTGCCGCGTTCTTGCTGTTGACGCCCTGGGTGCTGTCCAACTTCGGGCAACAGGCCGCGTTGCTGTTCGTCTCGGTGATTGTTGCGGCTTTCTCTCTGCTCCGCTCGGTCGGCATGACTGCCAGCTTTCCCTGGATTCAAGAGTACGTTCCCAATGCCGTCCGCGGGAAATACACTGCCACCAACAACATCTTCACGACCATCACGGCATTCGTGGCGGTGATGACAGCAGGCTACGCCTTGCGTCTCGCGACTGGCTTCTTCGGGTACATTTTTTTGATCGGGATCGGTGTCATTTTCGGCTTCATCTCGGTCTGGTTGGCCTCATTTATCCCGGGGGGAGCGCCGAAAGAGCGGCGACGGACACAAACAGCGGAGCGGCGAGACCTCTGGCAGGCAGTCGGCGATGGGGACTTCCGTCGCTATCTGGTGGGCGTCGGCATCTTCACTTTGGCAACTGTGCCGCTCGCATCGTTCTTGCCCCTCTTCATGCAAGAGCAGGTGGGCCTCAACCCGGGCGCTGTCGTCTGGCTCCAGATCGGGAGCCTCGGCGGTGGCCTCATCGCAAGCCCGCTCTGGGGGTGGGCCGCCGATCGCTATGGCAGCAAGCCGGTCATGCTCATGGGAATTTTCCTCCGGATCACCCTCCCTCTGTTCTGGATGGTAATGCCTCGCCACAGCGCCGTGAGCCTGGCTGTCGCTCTGGCGACCTTCGCGCTCCAAGGGCTCGCCGATATAGGGTGGGGCATCGGCTCCGCCCGTCTGCTCTACGTGAATGTCGTGCCACCCGCTCAGAGAGCCGACTATATGGCGCTCTACAGTGCCTGGACTGGGGTTGTCGGGGGCATCAGCCAGTTGATTGGCGGGCGGGTGCTCGAAGCCTCGCAGGATGTCACCGGGCAGTTCCTGGTCTTCACGCTTGACCCGTACCTCCCCCTCTTTCTGATGGGCTTGATCTTGCCGGTGGGGGGTGCCCTGGTGCTCCAGTCAATCCGCGTCGAGAGCGATGTCACCGTCGGCGAGTTTGCTGGGATCTTCCTGCGCGGCAATCCTTTCCTGGCCATGACCTCGTTGGTCCGCTATCACCTGGCACGAGACGAGCAGGCCACTGTGCAGGTCACGGCGCGGTTAGGGCAGGCCAAGAGCCCCCTTGCGGTGGAAGAACTGCTCGAGGCCCTCTGCGATCCGCGGTTCAACGTGCGCTTCGAGGCAATCCAGGCCATCGCGCACAGTGCCCCGGACGAGCGGCTCATCAACGCCCTGGCCGACATTCTCAACGGCCCCGAGCCAGCCCTCAGCGTGATGGCGGCCTGGGCTCTCGGACGGCTGGGGGACGAACGGGCCATCAAGCCGCTCCGTGCCGGCTTGCACGCCAGTTATCGGTCGGTGCAAGCGCATAGCAGCCGGGCATTGGCCACGCTGGGCGATCACGACTTGATTCCTATCCTGCTGGAGCGGCTCGCGATTGAAGGCGATTACGGCCTGCGCGTCGCCTACGCCTCAGCATTAGGCAGACTCGACGCCGAGGAGGCGACCAGCCAGATTCTGGGTATCCTGCGTACCAGTCGGGAGGAAATAACGCGTCTGGAACTCGCTTTTACTCTGGCTCGCATGCTGGGCGATGAACACCACTTTGTTCGCTTGTTGCGCCAGCTTCGCGCCGACGCGGGGACGGCAACGGCTCAAGAACTTGCAGCCCTCAAGAAGAAGCTGGAGAAACTATCTCCGGAGGACAGCGCCGTCGTCACGCTGCTGGAAGAGTGCATCGACGCCTTCGCCCGCGATCAGATCGCCCGTGGCACGGCGGTGCTCAGCCAATTTCTGCACCAGTTGCCGTGTAATACCATCAAAGGTGCCTGTCCTGCCATCCTCGACGAGTGTGCGCACCGCCTGGCCCAATACGGTGCCTCACGCCCCGAGTACGTTTTGTTAACTCTCCACGCCCTCCAGGTATGCTTGCTGGGGTAAGTAAACAGCATTACGCCTCAGGCGAAGCCAGGCCATCCTTGAGCCCCCCTGCAGCCCAATTATTGCTCCCGCGATGGGTGAGAGATGCTTGATTAGAGAGAGGAGTCATCGATGGCTGATCTTCGGGGAACGACGCGGGCGCCTGAGCTTCCGCCCGGTCTGGAGTGGCTCAACACGCCGCGGCCGCTCACGCTGGAGGCGCTGCGCGGCAAGATCGTGATCCTCGAGTTCTGGACTTTTGGGTGAGTCAACTGCCATCATAATTTCGTGCAGTTGCGCGAACTCCGCGAACGGTTTTCGAATGAGCTGGTCGTTATCGGGGTCCACTCGGCAAAGTTCCCTTCCGAGCAGTTGACTGCGAACATCCGGGAGGCGATTCGGCGCCACGATATTCACCACCCGGTGGTCAACGATGCCGGCTTTCAGATCTGGCGTCAGTACGGCGTGAATGCCTGGCCCACGGTGGTGCTCATTGACCCGTTGGGGAACTACGTCGGCTCGTAGGCCGGTGAGATCGCCGCCGATGCGTTTGCCCCACTGATCGAGGCGATGATCGCGGATTTCGACCGCGAGGGACTGATCGATCGCCGGCCGCACGACGAGGTCCCGCTCGCGTTTCGTGTTGAGCAGGACGGTGGTATCCATCGCTTCCCGGCCGGCGAGCCACCTATGCTCCGCCTCGACGTAGAGTCGGCCCGCGAGCTTGACCTGGATCTCACGCTCTCCTACTGCCAGGCGGCGGACGAGCGGCTCTGCAAACGACTCGTGCTACCGATTGCGGTGGCCGAGAACGGTCCATTCTCTGTTGAGGTCCCCTACTCCATTCCGGTGGGTACACCGTGACTGGCCGTCGGGACCCACCAGCCTGCCAATCTCTTCTTCGCAACGGGCCCCGCTCGAAACCCGGTTCGAGCGGGGCGTACTTTTTTCCCAACGCCGCTCCCATCGGTCGCCCGGTTTCCTCTCCTCCGGGCGAGGAGGGGGACCCCGTCGCCCCGTCGCTCGTACACCCATGGGGAGTGACGGCTGCGGAATGGGCCGTGTTGAGGGTTGCCATCCCGGCGGTGGCACAGAGTATGCTGACAAAAGAGGATAATGGCATCGTTCACTTTCTTTGTTGGCGAATTGAAATTTCGAAATGCCTGAACCTTCTCTCTGCTGCGGATTAATTTGCTCTCCACTGAAAAGCGAAAAGAGATTGTTTTGCCCCTCTCCTTTCACTTCCCAAGTGAATGACGCCGAATCGAAGATGGCGCAACCAGGAACTCGTCATTCGTCCTGGTTGGGTAAGCCGTGAGTACTTGTGTCTGAGTCGAGGAAAGGCGCCTTCAGGACCGCGATTGCCCGCGACCGAGGCGAGGCATTGTGCTACGCAATCGCCGAAGCCCATTAGTCTCTACGAGACCGGGAGTCACAACAGTGGCGCAAGGTGTTTGGCGTGGGCTCATCGAAGGGAGCGGAAAGTTGAGAGGGCGAGGAGGCTTCAGGCCACCTCTGGAAAGAATCGATCCGTCCCGAATCATCTGAAAGGAGAATCCACGATGGCGAAAACTGTAGCCGACCTCCTGGTCGAGCGCCTCATCGAGTGGAATGTGGATACCATCTTCGGACTTCCCGGAGACGGTATCAATGGCATCTTCGAAGCCCTACGGACTCACCAGGACAAAATCAAGTTTGTCCAGGTCCGGCACGAAGAATCAGCCGCTTTCGCCGCCTGCGGCTATGCCAAGTATACCGACCGCCTCGGCGTCTGCCTGGCGACCTCGGGCCCCGGTGGCGTGCACCTCTTGAATGGGTTGTACGATGCCAAGCTTGATGGCCAGCCGGTGCTGGCCATCACCGGACATACCTTCCACGACCTGATAGGGACTCACTACCAGCAGGACGTGGATCTTGATAAGCTCTACATGGACGTGGCGGTGTACAACGAGCGGGTCATGGGGCCGGCCCACGTCGTCAACGTGGTCGACGAGGCGATCAAGACCGCGCTCGCACAGCGCACAGTCGCCCACATCACGATCCCGAAGGACATTCAGGACTGGACTGACTCAGAGGGGGACCGCTCCACTGCCAACATCCCCCAGCATAGCGCCGACCTCTTCGCGGCCCCGGCGCCGCTCCCATCCCAATTGCTCCTCCAGGAGGCCGCCGACCTGATCAACAAGGGTTCCAAGGTGGTCATCCTGGCCGGACGCGGCTGTCTGAACGCCCGGGACGAGGTGCTCGAACTCGCCGAAAAGGTTGGCGGCGTCATCGTGAAGCCCCTGCTGGGCAAGGCCGTGGTCCCCGATGATAGTTCCTACACGACGGGCGGCATCGGCCTGCTGGGCACAGGGGCCTCGCAAGAGGCGATGGAAGAGTGTGATACCCTCATCATCGCGGGAAGCAGCTTCCCCTATATGGATTTTTATCCCAAGCCGGGCCAGGCGAAGGCCATCCAGGTCGACATCGATCCAGCCCGGATTGGTTTGCGTTACCCCACCGACGTCGGTCTCGTCGGGGATTGCCAGGCCGTCCTGCGCGCCCTGCTCCCCATGATCAAGCGCCACAAGGAGCGCGGCTTCCTGGAGAAAGCTCAGAAGAACATGCAGGCGTGGCGAGGGTTGTTGAAAGAGCGCGGGACCCGCTCCGATAAACCCATGAAACCCCAGGTCGTCGCCTACCATTTGAACACACTCCTCGACGACAACGCCATCATCTGTTCCGATACGGGGACCGTCACGACCTGGGCGGCGCGCTACCTCGACATCCGCGACGGGATGAAGTTCTCGGCGTCGGGCATGTTGGCCACGATGGCTAACGGCCTCCCCTACGGCATCGGCGCCGCGGTGGCCTATCCCGACCGCCAGATCATTGCGATCGTCGGCGACGGGGGCTTTACCATGTTGATGGGAGAGGTCGCGACGCTGGTCAAGTATCAGTTGCCCGTGAAGGTGATCATCATCAAGAACAATACACTCGGGCAGATCAAGTGGGAACAGCTCGTCCTGGAAGGCAACCCGCAATTTGGGGTCGAGTTGCAGCCGATTGACTTCGCAGCCTACGCCAAGGCCTGTGGCGCCGCAGGCTACACCCTCGAGGACCCGCAGCAGGCCGAGGGGGTCCTGCGCGAGGCGCTCTCGCACCGCGGTCCGGCAGTGGTGCAGGCGGTCGTGGATCCCAACGAGCCGCCGATGCCCGGACAGATCAACACCCAGCAGGCCGTCCACTTCGCCGAGGCCCTGGTACGGGGCGAGCGCGATCGCATGGATATCATTAAGACGATCGCAGAGGATCGAATCCGGGAGGTCGTCTAGGACGAGCCGGGGGAGCGATTGGGGGGTGACGCACCTGGGAACGATGGGGCCATCGACCAGGTCGATGTCTCCCCGACCACCGATCGCGATCTCGCCGAAGCGGAGGTGGCGCTCGTGTGGAACCAGACCACGGTTGTGATCGTCATGGCAGCCGCGGTGGGGGGCGTGGCCGGGACCACGCCCCCACCGCAGGGCGACCCGCGTCTGATCGCGGGGACATTCGTTGACGTGGAGCAGGGGCGCGATGCCGTGGCGCGTCCCTACGAACCAGGTTCCCAACTGCACTGACGGCGACTTCACCGACGTTCTGCTGCCGCGCGGCCGGGAGTGGGTCTTGAGCCGAAGGACGCCAGAACATCGGTCAAGGAGTCACCGAGGACGCGCGGTCGGAGACTTCCGAAGTCTTCCGAGACTTCGGAAGTCTGACCCCTTGACCGGCGCTCTAGGACGTTCGGCTGTTTGAGCTACCGACCGATAAAACGGCCGGTAGCGCTCGAGATTCGGAGAGGAAGAGGCTGATGACAGCAATCCCTTCAACCAATGTTGGCTATCGCACTGGCGATCTGAAGAAGACCTCTGTCGACGCCGCGGCATTAGCAGTGGAGTTGCAGACCGCGATCCACGGAGAAGTGCGTTTCGATGATGGCAGCCGGGCGTTGTACTCCACAGACGGCTCCAACTATCGCCAGATCCCGATCGGTGTCGTGATTCCGCGCGATAAAGAAGATGTGATCCGGACCGTTGCGATCTCGCGCCGCTACGATGCCCCTGTTCTCCCGCGGGGGGGCGGCACCAGCCTGGCTGGGCAGTGCTGCAACGTTGCGGTCGTCATCGACTTCTCGAAGTACATGAACACGATTGTCGATCTCGACCCCGACAAGAGGCGAGCGCGGGTCCTCCCGGGCCTGATCCTGGATGGCCTGCGCAACGCCGCGGAGAAATACCATCTCACCTTCGGTCCCGATCCTGCGACCCACAATCACTGTACGCTCGGCGGAATGATTGGGAACAACTCCTGTGGCATCCACTCTGTGATGGCAGGCAAGACCGTCGATAACGTCGAGGAGTTGGAGATCCTCACCTACGAAGGTTTGCAGATGCGGGTCGGCCAGACGAGCGATGAGGAGCTCGAAAAGATAATCAACGCGGGTGGCCGCCGGGGTGAGATCTACGCGCGGCTGAAGGCCTTGCGTGATCGATACGCCGATCTCATCCGCGAGCGCTACCCCAACATTCCGCGGCGGATCTCGGGGTACAACCTCGATCAGCTCCTCCCGGAGAACGGCTTCCACGTCGCCCGGGCGTTGGTCGGCAGCGAGGGGACCTGCGTGACCGTGCTGGAGGCCACCACACGGCTGGTCTATAGCCCTCCGGCGCGCTCGCTCCTGGTGCTCGGGTACCCGGATGTCTACAGTGCCGCCGACCATGTTCCCGACATCATGGAACACCAGCCGATTGGGCTGGAGGGTATGGACGACCGGCTGATCGGCTACATGAAAAAGAAGGGGCTGCATCCGAACGATATTCAAATACTACCGCCCGGTGGTGGCTGGCTGCTGGTCGAGTTCGGCGGTGAGACCAGGCAAGAAAGCGATGAGCAGGCGCGAGAGTTGATAGCGGCGTTGAAGCAGAAGAGTACCCCGCCGTCGATGAAGCTCTTCGACAACCGGGCGGAGGAAGAGAAAATTTGGGCGGTCCGCGAGTCGGGCCTGGGCGCGACCGCCGACGTCCCCGGGATGGCGAAGACCTGGCCGGGCTGGGAGGACGCGGCGGTGCCACCCGAGAAAGAGGGCGACTACTTGCGCGATTTTCGCGGGCTCCTCAACCGCTACGACTACGAGTGCTCCCTCTACGGCCACTTCGGGCAGGGCTGCATCCATGTTCGCATCGATTTCGACCTTGAAACCCACGATGGCATCCAGAAATATCTCGCTTTTGTCGATGAGGCGGCGGACCTGGTGGTGCATTATGGGGGCTCGCTGTCCGGCGAGCACGGTGATGGCCAGTCCCGGGCGGTGCTGCTGCCGAAGATGTTCGGGACCGAGTTGATCGAGGCCTTCCGCGAGTTCAAGTCAATTTGGGATCCCGACTGGAAGATGAACCCGGGCAAGGTCGTGGACGCCTACCGCCCCGACCAGAACCTGCGTCTTGGCACTGACTACGATCCGTGGGAGCCGAAGACCCACTTCCAGTTTCCCGATGACCATTACAGTTTCTCCAATGCGGCGCTGCGTTGCGTCGGCGTCGGGAAGTGCCGGCGGCTGGGCGGCGGCACGATGTGTCCCAGCTTTATGGTGACGCGCGAAGAGGAACACTCGACCCGCGGGCGGGCGCGCTTGCTCTTTGAGATGCTTGAGGGTGACGTTATCGGCAAAAACGGCTGGCACGACGAGAACGTCAAGGAGGCCCTGGACCTCTGCCTGGCCTGTAAGGGCTGCAAGGGCGACTGCCCGGTGAACGTCGATATGGCCACCTACAAGGCCGAGTTCCTCTCGCACTACTATGCCGGCCGGATGCGCCCGCGGTCGGCCTACGCCTTCGGGCTGATCTACTGGTGGTCGCGGCTCGCCTCGCGCATGCCGAGGGTGGCCAACTTCTTTGCTCAGACGCCGCTGCTCCGGGATGTCGCAAAGATGGGAGCAGGCATGGCATCCCAACGCCGGATCCCGGCTTTCGCGTCGCAGACGTTCAAGCAGTGGTTCAACCAGCGCGAGGTCCATAATGCGGGCAAGCCCACGGTGATTCTGTGGGCGGATACCTTCAACAATCACTTCCATCCCGAGACTGCCAGGGCGGCGGTGGACGTTCTCGAGGCGGCCGGGTACCAGATCGAGGTGCCCGTGCAGGGGGTCGCCGAGCAGACATTGTGCTGCGGGCGCCCGCTTTACGACTACGGCATGCTCGATCTCGCGAAACGCCAGCTACAACAAATTCTCGAGCGCCTGCGGCCGCAGATCCGCGCCGGCATTCCCGTGGTGGGGCTGGAACCGAGTTGTGTGGCGGTCTTCCGCGATGAGCTGATCAATCTCTTTCCCCACGACGAGGACGCCCAGCGACTCCACCGGCAGACCTTCACGCTTGGTGAGTTTCTCGAGCAGAAGGCAACAAACTACCAGCCGCCGAAGCTCCAGCGCAAGGCGATCGTTCACGGACACTGCCACCACAAAGCCATCATGAAGCTGGACGCCGAGACAGCCCTGCTGTCAAAGCTTGGTTTGGATTTCCAGGTGCTTGCTTCGGGATGCTGCGGCATGGCTGGCTCCTTCGGTTTCGAGAAGGGCGACCACTACGAGGTGTCGATCAAGGCCGGGGAACGACTCTTGCTTCCCACTGTGCGGGAGGCGGCCAAAGAGACTCTAGTGATCGCTGATGGCTTCAGTTGCCGGGAACAGATCGAGCAGACGACCGACCGCCGCGCACTCCACCTGGCCGAAGTTCTCCAGATGGCGATGCGCGAGGGCCCAGGCGGACCGGCCGGCGCCTATCCCGAAGCCGGGTACGTCAGCCACAATGGTCTCGGCCGGCTCCCGGCGACAGCGCTGGTCGGCGCGGGGATGCTGGCCGGCGGGGCACTGATGTGGAGAATGATCCGAAAGGAGTGAGCACAGTGAACGCAAAACTGCTTCACGAGGAGGACGGCCAGAAGACGTTTGCCGTCGTCTTTGATAAGGGAGATGAATTCATCGCCGGTCTCACGGACTTTGCAAAGAAACAGGGTCTCGACAGCAGTCATTTCACGGCACTGGGTGCCTTCAGCGAGGTCACGCTGGAATACTTTGATCGTGCGAGAATGGACTACAAGAAGATCCCCCTCAACGAGCAGGTCGAAGTGCTCTCCCTCATTGGAAACATCGCTATGAACAATGGTGAGCCCAAGGTTCATGCCCACGTTGTGGTCGGCACGTCCGATGGCACGACGCGCGGCGGCCACATCGCGGAGGCCCATATCTGGCCGACGCTGGAAGCCGTCGTCGAGGAGTTGCCCAGGCACCTGCAACGCGAGACCGACCCTGAGACGGGGCTCGCGCTGATTCACGTGTAGGCGGCGCGAGCTTTCGACGAACCTCGCCTTCTTTTATTGAGGCAAGGTTCGAGAGTGCTTTCCAGTGTGACACACAAGGCTAGTTCTCGGACAGGTGTTGGATCGTTACCTGCTGTCGAGCCGGATCAGGTTCCTGGGCATCCCCGGGGTTCCGGCGGGCGGAGGAACGCCTATCGAATGGGTTGGACGTTTGCTCAGGAAGACGCTGGGTCGAAACGGGCCGCGTAGGACGGGGCCATGATTGCCGTGCTTGTCTTTGCCAGCACATTGTTCCTGGCGGTGCTGTTATCGGGGCAGGCTCAGCGCAGTGTGCTCTCTACCGCCGTCCTCTTTCTGCTGGCCGGCTTCGTCGCTGGCGACCGAATCCTCGGCATCGTCTCGTTGAAGCCCGACAACTCGGTGGTTGCGCTCCTCGCCGAGCTGACTCTCTTCAGCGTTCTGTTTACCGATGGCATGCGCCTTGGCCTGGATGACCTCGCCTCGGCCTGGAGCCTCCCGGGGCGGGCACTTCTCCTGGGCATGCCGCTGACCCTCGTAAGTACGGCCTTGCTCGCGCGGACTCTGGTTGGCCTGTCATGGACCGAGTCATTTCTCTTGGGCGCGGTGCTCAGCCCGACCGATCCGGTCCTGGCTGCCGCCATTGTCGGTCGGGAGGAGGTCCCAAAGCGTCTGAGGCAGCTGCTGAATGTCGAGAGCGGGCTGAACGATGGGCTGGCGTTGCCGGTGGTGGTAGTGCTGCTCGGCATCATCAAGGCACAACAGGTGAATGTAGGGGCAGTGATTGGCGCAGCCGCGCTTGGTGTCGCGCTTGGCGTGCTCGTCCCCTGGATCGCCCTCCTGATTGGGCGAAACGCGCTCCCGACGGCCACCTCCATCTACGAGCCGTTCGACGCCTTCGCGATTGGGCTCCTGGTGCTGGCCCTCTCTTGGCTGATGCACGCGAACGAGTTTCTGGCAGCCTTCGCTGCCGGCGTCACAATTGCCACTGTCAGCCCCGAGGCGCGGGACGAGTTCCGCGTGTTCGGTGAACGCGTCACCGAGCTGCTCAAGCTGGCCGCCCTGCTGGTTTTCGGCGCTTTGATCTCGCCTGGCTCTTTCATGGAGGTGGACCCGCAGGTGGTGGCCTTTCTCGTGCTGGTTTTGTTGGGCGCCCGTCCTGTTGCCTTCGGCATCGCTCTCCTCGGAAGTGGGCTCAGCTGGCGAGAGCGGGTGGTGGCCGCCTGGTTCGGGCCAAAGGGCTTCGCGTCGGTGGTCTACGGATTGTACATCCTGGCATCTGGGGCGCCCGATGCGCGACGGTTGTTTAACCTGACGGCGGTTGTTGTTGCCGGCTCGATCATTGCGCACTCCTCAACTGATGTCGTCGTCGCACGCTGGTTTCAGGGGCAGGAGTCGGAGCAGCCGATGGTACCTGAATAAACGTACTCGTTGCTCGGATGCTCAACCGGCAGGTTGCCGGTTGAATTTGGAATTGGTGGGAGACAACCATTCAAAAGAGGTAATTGACGATGCAAGAGACGAAGGACAAGCCTTCTTTTTCCAAGCGAGCAGAAGAGCGCAAGGAGCGCGTGCTGACAAAGAAGGAGTCCTCGATCACGCGCGGAATCTCCAAAGCCATCGTGATCAAAGATGGGAATCCTTTCTTCCTCAGCGAGCCGGACGGCAGCGTGCCGATGGATAGAGCTCACGGGTTCGGCCTCTACTATCACGATTGCCGGTTTCTCAGCGGCTATGAACTGAAACTGGCCGATGTCAAACCTGGCGCCCTGGCTTCGAGCGCGGAGCGCGGCTTCAGGGCCCATTTCGAGCTGACCAATCCTGACATTCGGATGGAGAATGGCAAGCTCATCGCCAAGGAACAGATCGGGGTGGAGTGGATGCGCACGATCGATAGCGACAGGCTGGCACTCCATGATGTCTTCTCATTTCATAATTTCGGGCTCGAGCAGGTTGAGTTCCCGCTTTCGCTTACCTTCCGGGCAGAATTTGAAGACATTTTCGTCGTTCGTGGCTTACTCCGTGAGGCGTTGGGCACATTACACCCACCAAGTTGGCAGGACGACGTCCTCTACTTTCTCTATGATGGGAAGGACGGCCTTCACCGGAGCTTGACGATCGATTTTTCCCCTGTGCCCGAGTCAAGGGACGGTACGACGGCCCACTTTCAGATTGCGTTGGAACCTCGTGAGACCAGGCAGCTTATGGTTTCACTCTTTATCGCCGAATCGTCCAATCGTAGCGACGTTCGACCTCAGGCGCACCCTCAACCGGAGCTCAAGCGCATCGAGGAAAGCCTCGATCGGTCCGCGGAGGAGTGGCTCAGCAAGTATACCGAGATTCACGGTGATAGCCTGATCCTGGACCGGGCTGTCGAGCGTTCGTTGCGCGATTTGCGAATTCTAGGAAGCTCGATCGCCAACGAGGGGTTCTTCGCGGCCGGTGTGCCGTGGTTCGCCACCTTGTTCGGGCGTGACAGCCTCGTCACTGCCCTCCAAACGCTCGCCTACGATCCGCAGATCGCGGAGCATACCCTCCGGTTGTTGGCCCAATATCAGGGCCAGCATGTGGACGAGTGGCGGGACGAGCAGCCTGGCAAGATTTTGCACGAACTCCGAGTTGGAGAGTTGGCCCGGTTGGGAGAGATCCCCCAGACTCCGTACTACGGCACCGTTGATGCCACTCCACTTTTCCTGATCCTTGTCGGTCAGCATGCTGCCTGGACGGGGGATCTGACCGTTTTTCACGACCTGCGGGATCACATTGAGCGGGCTCTCACCTGGATTGCCAGGTATGGGGATGAGAATGGCGATGGCTACGTCGAGTACTATGGCAAATCGGAGAAGGGCTTGATCAACCAGGGCTGGAAGGACTCCGGCGATGCGATTGTGAACACCGATGGGAGTCTGGCTACGCCCCCGATCGCCCTGGTCGAAGTTCAGGGCTACGTGTATCGGGCCAAACTGGCCCTGGCCGATCTGTACCAGCGGGCCGGTGAGCCGGAGCGGGCGAACCAACTCAGGCAGGAAGCGGAGGATCTTCGGGCACGATTCAATCGCGATTTCTGGCTCGAAGACAAAGGGTTCTACGCGTTGGCGCTCCAGGCCGATCAGCGACCGGCGGCAGTTCTGTCGTCAAACCCAGGCCAGGCGCTCTGGACAGGAATTGCCGACCCGGATAAGGCGCAGCGAACCGTTGAAGCGCTCATGGGTGATGATATGTTCAACGGCTGGGGCATCCGCACCCTCTCAGAGAAAGAGCGGCGCTACAACCCGATCGGGTACCATTTGGGAACAGTCTGGCCGCACGATAACTCGATTATCGCGGCCGGATTCCGGTGCTATGGCTTCGATGATGCTGCCTGCCGCATCTTTCACGGTATTGTGGAGGCCGCCAGGCATTTCGACGCCTACCGGCTGCCAGAGCTTTTCGCCGGCTTCACTCGCGAAAAGTACGGGATTCCTGTTCGCTATCCGGTTGCCTGCCACCCACAGGCCTGGGCTGCCGGCAGCATTCCGTTTCTCATCGAGACATTGTTGGGGTTGGTGCCGGAGGCGTTTGAGCACCGGCTCCGGATCGTCCGGCCGATACTGCCGGATTTCATCAACCAGCTTGAGGTTCGCCGCCTCAGGGTGGGGAAGGCCTCCGCCGACCTGCGCTTCGTTCGGACCTCGGAGGGGCGCGTGAGTCCCAACGTGCTCAAGATTGACGGCGACCTGGACGTCGTGGTGGAGCCTGAGATCTCCACCGCGCCGGCCGCACTGCACTCCGGCCAGCCGTCAGGTGGCTCGTGAGTGGCCATGGGGCACCGCTCCGCCCTTCCGTTCGGGCCTCGAGATTCGATCGTGGCGCCATATTTGCTACGACAGGGTCAGAACGACCACGGCAACCCGCAGCGTAGAAAGGCGATCATCTGACTGGCGCGTGCGGGAACCGCAGGAATCAGTGTGAGCAGAGTATGGTCTCGAAAGAAGGGTTGTTATGAGTGCATCGAGAATACCTGAGGTTGTCGTTATCACCGGCGCCTCGGCGGGGGTCGGCCGCGCGACGGTCCGCGCCTTCGCACAACGGGGCGCCTCCATCGGGCTGGTCGCCCGCGGGCACGAGGGTCTGGAGGGCGCCCGGCGCGACGTTGAAGCCGCGGGCGGCAAGGCCCTCGTGCTGCCGACGGATGTGGCCGACCCCGAGCAGGTCGAGGCGGCCGCCGACGCGGTCGAGGAAGAGCTGGGCCCGATCGACATCTGGATCAACGATGCGATGGTGTCGGTCTTCTCACCGGCGAAGAAGATGAGACCGGAGGAGTACCAGCGCGTGACCGAGGTGACCTATCTCGGCTATGTATACGGGACGCTGGCCGCGCTCAAGCGAATGCTTCCGCGCGACCGGGGCACGATCGTCCAGGTCGGCTCGGCCCTTGCCTACCGGGGTATCCCGTTGCAGTCGGCCTACTGCGGCGCCAAGCACGCCATTCAGGGCTTCACTGAGTCGGTCCGCTGCGAGCTCCTCCACGACCACAGCAACGTTCGGATTACCATGGTCCAGATGCCGGCGCTTAACACGCCCCAGTTCGATTGGGTCAAGACGCGTCTCCCCCACAAGCCGCAACCGGTCCCACCGATCTATCAGCCGGAGGTGGCCGCCGAGGCGATCTACCGGGCGGCGCACCACGACCGCCGCGAATGGTGGGTGGGCTTTTCGACGGTGCAAGCCCTGGTGGCGAACAAGTTCGTCCCCGGGCTGCTCGATCACTATCTGGCCCGCACAGGCTACAAAGCTCAGCAGTACGACGGGCCGGTCGATCCGAACCGTCAGAACAACCTGTGGGAGCCGGTGCCGGGCGATTTTGGTGCGCACGGCGACTTTGACGGCCGGGCGCATGCCCAAAGCTTGCAACTTTGGGCGGACATGCACCGCGGCTGGCTCGCTCTCGCCAGTGTAGGGCTTGCCGGTCTGGCTGTTGCCGCCTTCCTCAGCCGGGACTGAAGGCCAGGGCGGAGGGAGCCATCGCTGACAGGTGCATCCCGCTCGCCTGGCGCCGTGAGCATCACGCCGGTCATGTTCCAACCGGTGCTCTTCAATGCCTGGTGCACGTTGTGTCTGACCTCGGCCACTCTCTCGGTCCTCATGATTGGCCCGGCGATGAAGGAAACATTATGTTTCGTCGGGATGGGTTTGGTCACCGGACCCACCGAGCGGATAGATCGCTACGGCTACTCTTGCTATTGTTGCTACCCGTGACTAAGGAGGTAACCGATGTCTTCCAGGCACGCCAGGATGGTGGAGCGGGTGGAGCGCCGCGCTACCTACACGACATTGAGTGCTATCTTTCTTGCGATCTTCGGCGCCTTCACGCTACGCCTGCGCCGCGAGCGCGAAGACTTGCAGCTTCAGCCCTTGGATCTCGTGCAGCTTGGGTTCGCGACCTACCGGCTCGGCCGTCTGACCGCCTACGACAAAGTCGCTGAGACCTACCGAGCGCCCTTTACAGAGACCATACAAGACCAGACCGGCGCCGGCAAGACTGTGGTGCCGGAAGGAATGGGCGTACAGCGAGCCCTTGGCGAGCTTGTCTCCTGCCCTATCTGCGCCGGCACCTGGATCGCCGCAGCCCTCGTGTACGGACTCAATCTTGCGCCCCGCCCAACCCGCACCTTCCTGGCGGTCATGAGCTCGGTCGGTGTTGCCGAGTTGCTCAACGCGGCCACGGAGTTTATGCAGTGGACCGGCCAGGCAGAGCGCAAGGAGGCAGGGTCGTAGGCGGGCGCGGGCCCGCACTCTCTGGCTGGCAAGGGAGTACCATGAGCACGGCTTGATGAGGGGTAGCTCCTTGAACGCCGAAGAATCATGCGAGCGGATAGCCCCTGGTGGTCCCGGTCGCGAGCCGCTCTGGACACACGCTCGGCGTCAACA
The DNA here is from genome assembly GCA_027493995.1 of Ardenticatenaceae bacterium. Classification (GTDB taxonomy): domain Bacteria; phylum Chloroflexota; class Anaerolineae; order Ardenticatenales; family Ardenticatenaceae; genus DOUV01. The sequence goes on from JAOSJS010000001.1 coordinate 6,769,148, forward strand.
GGATTGAAGATCAAGTGGGTGGACATTCCAGTTGAGGTCCAACAGCGCGCCCCGGTGCGGTTTACCTTCCGGTGGCTGAATCAGGACCGCTGGGAGGGCCGCGACTACGCGGTGGCTATTGAGGCGGACGGAAAATAGGGCGTACAACCCCTTTTCCTGGAGCGCCTCGCGATCGCATGGCCAGCAGGGCCGGGTCTAGTGCCGGGCCCATGGAGCATCGGGGGGTCGCTCCTGCGGTTGGCAGCCGTTGGAGTGCGAGGAGATGGCAACGAGCGCGGCTGAACCATGGATGGCCGGAGGGGTAAGGCAGGCGGGAGAGGCGATCCTTCGCAGTGGCAGCGAGCGTCGCCTCTGCCTCGCCCCTCCGGCGAGACCAGTTCGTTATTCTGGTTCTTCTTCACTCCTCCGACGGCTTCTTCTCCGCGCCGGCCGTTCTGGAGCCGGGGCCTCGCCGGGAGGCTGGGCTTCCTGGCGGGCGGCGACGGTCACGGTCTTCGTGCCGACGCTGCAATTCTCGTTCGTGATCGTCAGCGTGTGGGGGCCGAGTGGGGCATTATCGGCCACGTCCACCGTTACCTCGAGGGTGTGCTCATCGACTCCGTCGACGTTCTTGACCGTCACGCCGCGTCCCAGGTTTGCCTCCGGCTCGGTGCCGAAGTTCTCTCCGACGACCTTGATGATCACGTCCCTGGCGCCCTGTTGGAGCGTCTCCGGATCGACGGCCTGGATCTTCAGCAAGCCCCCCTCGCAGACCCCCCAATACAGCGCAGGGCTCAGGACGATGCGACGGCAGGCGCAGTTGTCGATTGCCTCAATATTCCCGTTCTCGCCGAGCTGCACCATGGCCAGGACAACCCAGGGATCGGATGGGCAGGGCGGGCAATCGACCAGTGGCAGCCGGCGCTGGACTTCGATCTCGCCGGGCCGCAGCCGCTCGACGATCGCCCTGTCTTCACGCGGCGAGGAGGTCCGCTGTTGTTTCGTGGCCATTTTGTGCGAGTCCGGGCACTGGTCCAAGACTTTAATCTCGTAACCATCCTGCCAGCGGGAGTACTCACACTGGGTGTCGTCGCAGCCGCAGCCAACCGGTTGGACGCGGACAGGCCGGGTCATGACCTCTTTATACTTGACGGCCACGTAAAGCGGACCCTCACGCCGTTCCACGAACACCTGGCTGCACCATGGATCGACGAACTCTCGGCCCGGCTCTCCCGTCATGCCAGTGACCCCGCTCGTGCGCAGATCAACCACGCGCTCGCCGTCGATGACGATCTCATCGCCGTACGGACCGAGGACGTAGCCGGGTTGCACCACGACCTTCCAGGGCTCCAGGCCGTCTTGTCCGGCGATGGGGCAGACCAGCGCACCGCAGACCACGCCCCAGCCATGCAGGAGCCGGTTGTGCCGGCGGAGCTTGTCGCGAAAATATTGTTGCTCGAGGGTCATCTCGACCGGCGTGATGAGTTGCCTGGGGAAGTAACGCGGCCGCTCGATCAGGCCGGTATCGCACAGGTTGCCGGGGGCGCACGACTCTTCGTACCAACTGGTTGGGTTCTTCATGTTTCACCTCGTGTACGGTGGTCACTTCCACTGTTGCCGCTGTCGTGATCCCTCGGGGGACAGGGCGAGGAGCAGCTCGAACAGAAGGTCATTGCTGTAGACAATCGGGCGAACGGTGATATCGATGTTATCCGGGTTGCAGTGATGGCCCTCCTCGGCGTCCGGCAGGCGGACGTTGGCGAGGAGAATACACGGGTCCCGTGGGGGCTCCGGGCACGGCAGGCTCACCCACTTTGCGAGGGCCTCATAGTCGATCCGGCCGCCCGAAATGACATCCGGAATCCGGCACTCGGCGTGGTAGGGCTCGGCGCAGCCCTCTTTGAACTCGACCCGGTACTGCTCGCGAATCGTGCTCGGCGCGCACGGCTCCGAGGTGTTGCAGTCGCCGACCAGAACCGGGACGGGATCGCTCTCGCACTCGTGATAGCAGATCAGCACCTGCACGCAGCCCTCTTCTTCCCGCTCCTGCTGCAAATGCCTCGCCTGCTCCTCGTACTGGCCGGCCGGGCGAGGCATGAGCTCGGGCGGAATCGTGATCGGCCCGATCTGCCTGGGGACGATGATCTCGCGGCCCCATTTGTCGATGGCGACCCCCGGCGTGATCAGGATCTGGTTGCCCTCTCGTCCCGGGAGCACATCCAGCCCGCAGACGACGCCGTAGCCCGAAACCAGACGGTTCAACAACCAGCGTTTGGCGTTGAGGTAGTTGGTCTCGAGCTCGAAGTGGTAGACATCCAGCAGTTTGCCGTAGAAATAGCGGTTCCGTACCGGTGTCCTCAGGCCGGCCGACTGCATCGTTGCCATTGTTGTTTCGTGCATGGTTCCTCCTCGAATGAAGAAGTGATTGCGCTCAGCCTTCGACCGTCCCTATCCCCAAACGGGTTGTCCGTCCAACCTGGCTCAGGCCGCCGATTTGGCCTGCGGGCTCTCCCCCCAGGACCAACGCTGGCCCGAACGATGGCACCTGACCCAGGGTCGTCGCTGGGGGCGGGCCGGCGACAATGCTATCAACTCCGATCCGGGCCTGGAAACCGACCCGCATGTGTGGCTCGACGATGCAAAGGTGGTAGGTCGTGTGGGCCGGTTTCTCACGGATCAGGAGAGCTTGCACCTCGTTTCGCTTTTGCTCGCTGTAGGATGGCCCCCGGTATAACTGCACGCTGAACTGGTGGGCCGTGTCCTCAAAGAGCGGGGCCCCGAATTCCTCTTGTCGAATCAGGTGGGAGTGATCCAGCACTGCCGTGCTGCCGACCACTGCGCCCTGAGCCTCCACCGGGGCCAACATGGTGGTGAACCCGAGGACCCCATTCTGGGCATCGAGCGCGGAGGCACCCTCATCGGGCGGGAGCGACCACCAGGCCATCTGGAGGATTGGCTCCTCGATATGGATGTCAACCCCCACGAAACGGCGCACCGCCATACGGAGCCCCTCAGCGGTGCCGCGCCGGGCGTACATGGCAAAGGCCGTGGCGATGGCCTGGCGCTTCTGGGCTTCATCCCATTCCTCCCGCACGTCCAGCGCCAGCCAGCCTGCCAGCCAGGCGAGGAACGCGGCCGGCGCCGCCTCGGGGTCGAAGAGCCGCGCGAGGTCATCAATGCGCGTCTCCACATCGTCGAAGAGACTCTCGAAGAGGGTGAGGAAGCGGGCCAGGAAGTGCCGAGCCCCGGCGTCCTCCTGATAGATGGCCGGCAGATATTGAAGGTAGGTCTGGTGATCGAAATCGATTCTGATCTGCGAGAGCACCGGGCTGGCCAATCCCTCGCTGCTGAACTCGGCACCGGTCCAGGCGTAATCTTGAGGCGCGCCTGGAATCAGCCCCTCGGTAACATCGGCCGGCAGCGGCGGCTGGCTCCAACGCGGGTCGGCAAAGGAGCCGGTGATGGCCGGGCTGTCGGGGGTGTCGGCCGCATTTTGGGCCGTGTGCACGAACAGGTGGAAGTGAGCCCCCGACGAGAGTGGGGCGAGTGAGGCTTCCAGCCGGTGCCACTGCTCGAGGTGTGTGCTTTTGTTGCAGACCGGCTGCCTCGCCCAGAGGAGCCCTTTCCTGGCGTACGCGCCCCGCAGTGCCAGACGAATCGGGATCCGGCCGGTGCCGGTATGGACCAGGAGACCCCCGCCACCGTCCAGCGCCAGCGCGGCCACCGGCCCCTCGTAGCGGTGCGCCTCGCCGACAAACCAGCGGTCCTCGGGAAAACTGAGGGCCCGCTTGTACTTCAGCAGGAGGCGCCGGGTATTATCACCGATGTAGAGGCCGTGCTTCCCAACCGCGAGTCCCATCGGCTGTGCCAGGTTCGCCACCCTGATGGACCGCAGCTGGTGGCCATCCGCATCAAAGATGAAGACCGTACGCAGGCCCCGGTCGAAGACGTAGATCTCAGCGGCATCGCCGTGCACGCCAACGGCCACTTCCGACGGCTGGCTGAGGCCGGCCTCACGGTGCATATTCTCCCAAAAGGAGGAGACCACGCGCCCGCCACGATCGAATTTCTGGACCCGCCGGTTGCCCGAGTCCACCACATAGACATTGCCCATCGAATCACCGGCCAGCGACCAGGGGGTGTTCAAGCGGCCGGGTTCGCTGCCGGGGCGGGGCTGGCCGGCGGGGTCCGGCTGGCCCCAGATGCCGACGAGCTGCCAGGAGTCGGGATCGAAGATTTGAATTCGGTGGTTCCCGCTATCGGCCACGAACAGCGTTCGCCGGAGGGGGTGGAAGAGCAGGCCGCGAGGCTCGCGGAACTGTGCCGGACGCTCGCCCTCTCCTCCGAGGCAGGGAACCGGTGCCAGGCTCTGGTCGCAGCGATCGACTCTCAGCACCCGGTGCCCGGCGGGGTCGCTGAAATAGATAGCGCCGTCGGGACCCACGGCAATCCCGGCCGGCCCGGCCGGCGCGGGAAGTTCCTCGAGCCCCTGCGGCAGATCACCCTCCAGTAGAGGAAGAGACTCTAGCCTGAGAGTGCCGTCCTTGTCCAGCTCCAGCCCGACCCAATGGAAGTCGAGCCAGCGGTTGTCGCGGTTGAGATAGAAGAAGTTGACCGCGCCGTTTCCGTTCATCGTTACCCCTCAACTCCCATCCAGACGACGTGCCAGCCCGAGAAGAACGGCAGGATTTGAGCACAGAAATCTTCCTCCTCGTCTTCTGCCGCCGAAGTCATTGCAGCGAGCGTCGTGAACCGGGGTTCCGCGACCGTCTGGAAGAGCTGCGCGATCAGCAGCACGTCGATCGTAAAGCCCTTCGGAGTGGGATTGCGAATGTTCACCAGACCGTCGATCACGTGGGTCTCCTCGGCCGACGAGATGAGATTCAGCCGCTGACCCTCGATCCGGGCGGAGTAGCAGGGTATGGTGAGAAAACCGGCCGAGGCGGTGTCGATGTCGGTGGTCAGGCCGCACGGGAGGATGAAGGCACCCAGGCGAGCCTGTGTGATCGCGGTTGGCTGGATGGTGAAGATGGTCGGCTCCGCGATACGCCACACCTCCCAGTCGGTTGGGTCAACCGTGCCACACGTGATGTACGGTTGCTTCGCCGGGCGCGCACTGCGTCGCTGGGCGACGGAGAGGTCCTTGTTCAACTGGCAGTTGAGCACCTCCGCCCGGGCGAGCACGATCTTCATGCCGGTGAGCACGTCCTGTTTGAGGCCGCCATCGATCGGTTGGCCGTTGCTGTCGAGCCTGACCCAGCAGAAGATCGGCTTCTCGCGCAAGCGGATGACACCCCGCGGCAGGCAGACGCCCTCGCGGGTCTCAGCCTCTTCCAGATCACTATCCTCGGGGTACGAGACAGTCAAGTCGTAGAGCACCGGCTTGCCGGCGGCCCCGCCGGCAACCGGCGGAACCTGTTGGATGTCCGTCTGGGTCAGGACGATCTCGCGGCCCCTGGCGTCAATGGCGTAGCCCGGTCCGATGGTGACCTCGCGATCGCCTTTCTTGCCGTAGGCCGCGAAGCCGTTCCCGATCCCCGGCTGGTGGAGGCTGCTGTTGTGCAGCCAGCGCATCTCGCGGTTGAACGCCTCGACGCCCTGGAGGTCCGATGCGAAGAGTCGCTGGCCGTTAAAAAATTGCAGTCGTTCGATGAAAGCGGTCTCGTCAAGAATGCTCATGGGTCACCTCACTACATGTGGAACTCCATACTGGCGTCGGGCCCGGCTGGATGCCCAACCAGCAGACAAAGAGCTTTTGCTTCTGCGCGAAGGCCAGGAAGCGATTCTCGAAATCGTCATTGGCCACCTCGCCTCCCCGTTCTCCCAGACTGAGGACCGGCATCGTCGGCATCAAGAGGCGGAAGGTGAAGCCACTGATGGAGGCCGCGTCGATGTGTTCGAGTGGGGCCGGAAGGAGTTGCTTGTCGCGCGGGTTCCAGAGCGGCCCTTGCAGCCAGGCGAAGTAGCAAGGGACTTCGGTAAAGCCGGCAGCCGAGGTGTCGATCTTGACCTGGAAGCCAAGTGTCACGGTGCCCTGAAGCATTGTCAGCTCCCAGAGCTGCCAGGGCGTGCTTCCCGGAATCGTGGCCCCACTGCCGAGACGGGGTCGCGCCTCCGGCCTGGCGAGTTGGCGGCCGGTCGTACTGATCTGCGACTGCGTGTAGAGATCCTGGACCGCCTGTTGGAAGGTCTGGTCCGAAGAGAGTTCGAGCAACTTATCCCGATCGTTGGTCGTCATGATCCCGCGGAAGATCAGTCGCTTCTTATCCCCATCGTACTGGAGGTTGCCCTCGAGCGCCCCTGAAGACGCGACCTCCGCGGGCAGTTGCTCAAGGGTCACAGTGGTCTCGTACGGGATCTGTGCCAGCGGTACTCCGTCGCGAATGTCGAGACTGTTCGACGCTTTCCAAACAAACTCCGGTTGCTCTTCGAGGAGCGGGCTTCTTCCGGGGATGCAGACCGCCGCCAGTTCATCTTTGCGGGGAAAGCTGCCGGTTTCCCTGTATCGAGCCAGGAGTGTCATGCGCTGCGTGACCGGCGGGATGCGGAGCCGCTGTTCGCGGCGCAAAATCAGCTCCCGGCCGAAGCAGTCGTAGGCCAGCCCAGGGCAGACGATCAGCGCCTGGCCTTGCGGGTCCAGCGCTACCTCCAGCCCCTCGGCGATGCCAAAGGTGTTGTGGAGCGCGCGGTTGTGCCACCAGCGAAGCTGCGCCTCGAGCGCGACCTGATCACGGAAGTCCTGGCTGCGGAGCATCTGCCCCTGGCGGTATCGCAGCCGTTCCAGGGCGAGTCGGTCAAGATGAGACATGATTTCCCTCACTGCGCCGGCAGTAGGCCAAATTGGCAGGATGTTCGACCTCGATCTGGTGTTCACCGGCTTCCACCAGTTGCGTGGGAGCCAGGCAGACGTTGCCGCATTGGGGCGTCCCCTCGCCGGGAATCAACTCCAGCGAGATGACGTGATCCACGCCTGGCGTCTCGTCGATTACCTGCAAAACCTCCGACCGGTACACGTCCCGTCCGAAGGGCCAGCCATCCTCGTTGGGACCGCCCCAGAGCGGGTGGAAGAAGTGGTTCAAAGCGGCGATGATGTTCTGCTGGACCTCAACGGTATTGACCCCATCGTAGGCCTGGACCCTGGCCTGAACGGTGAGCTTGAGATAGGTCGGCCCGACCACCTCGACCCGCGTCCCGACGACCCGGCGTCGGGTAAGGAAGGCTCTCACGGCCTGCAGGAGCGCCGGGCTCGGCATCGGCTTGTCGGCGGGCAGGTGCGGGAGCACGATGAGCGTGATGACCCCGTGGGCGACGAAGCATGGGAAGCCCGGGTGCAGGTTGGCACGGGCGGAGGCGCGCGCCAGGCGAACGCCGGGCGTCTCCTTTGCCAGCCGCTCGTAGTCCGCCAGCGTTACAGCGCGCTCGGTTCGCTCGACCAGGGCCAGCGCGTGTCCCGCCGCGTGGATCAGCGTCTCCGCTGCAGCGCCACCGGCTGCCGGGAGGGCATTGGTGATGCCGGCGAGCTGATCTTTGACCGCGGCAAAGTCCGGCAGCACCGCCCGGTTGTGCGGGGTGTCCGCCAGTTGGTTGACCCGAGCTTGTTCGAGGTTGCCCTCCTCGGCCCGAGTGGTGTCGAACCTCGCCACGATCAGGGCACCCTGCGGAGGGACGCGCCCCCGCTCGCCATCGCCGAAGGTCACGACTCCGCTGCTGGCGTCGAGCACAAAGTGCGCGTCGCTCCGGCCGGAGGCGTCCAGGTCCGGGCGGAGCGTCCACGGGCGCCACTGGCCGTCCTCCAGCGTGGCGAGCTGGAATCCCGAGGGAAGAACCGGCGGATTGCGCAGTTTGTAGGCCTGCAGCGGCTCCGCGCTGCCGATTCCCACCCGAACGGCCTCAATGCTCAACGTTCCGGGGTCTGTGCCCGGCGGCTCGAAGGTCAATACCCGGAACCTCGGCCGATCGCTCTCGTCGTCATGGAAGCGAAGCCGGGTGATCTCGCGCTGTGGGTTGAACTGGACCTCGAAGTTTACGATCTCACCGGGCGAGGCCGCCCCCTCGATTGTGGCTCCCACGACGATCGGCCAGGTCAGTACGCTTGCCGGCACCGCCTGCTCCGCGAGTACGCCGTTCAGGATGAGGCTACGCACGACGGGGGCCGCGTCGTAGGACCCGTCGACGAACCGGCAGCGCAGATAGTAGGGCGAGGGCTGCGACCCGATTTGCCTGGGTTGCATGGCCGCCGGTAGTGCCAGCAGCACACGACCGTTGAGCGTAAAATGGCGGGTGGCATCCTCCACCTGACCCTGCTCTGGATCCAGGGCCTGCCAGCGGTCTCCCTCGGCCAGGAATTCCCAGCGAGTGCGAACCGAGTGGTGAGAGAGGGAGACGACTTCTCCTTCTCCCGGGGAGGGGCGGGCGCCCTCGGGACAACTCACCAGCGACTCGGGCGGGCGGCAGGCCGCTCTCAGCGCGTTGATCTCCCGAATGAGGCGGCCCCGCTCGTCCTCCCCGGCCTGAAGATCCGTGAACGTGAAGAAGAGACTGACCGGGACGTTCGGCGGCAACGCCTGGCTGAACCCCAGGTAGAGCGCTGTGCCCGGCCGGGGGTCATCCCCGAACAGGGCGAGGCGCTCGCCCCGTTGCCACCGGCCGGTCAGGTCATGGACCCCCCGTTCGTCTTTGACCTGGATCGCGGTCAACTGATTTTGAACGACAGTGACGGCGTCCAGGGTACGAAAGCGGGTCGGCTGCCCGAAGGGATCGTTCCCCTCAAACTCGACGGTTGCCGGGAGCGAGCGCTGCGAGACGCCGGCTTGCAGTCCAAAACTCAGCACCGTCCGGGCGGGGCGCGGCGGCGCCGGCCGAAGTCCGATCAGGGCCAGGAACTTGCGCCTGTGCCGGTCCGGGATGCGGTTGAGCTGATAGAGGTCCATCTCGGCGATCCAGGCGAGGAGCTCCATCAGCGTGATCCCCGGGTCGTGGACGTTGTGATCCGTCCAGCCAGGTGCGTAGAGCGGGATCAGCGCCTGGCCTTCCTCGACCAGGTCTGTCCAACGGCGATCATCCAGATTAGGGAGTGGTAGCGGCATAATTTCGTGACCTGTCTAAAAGATGTGCTGTTCCTGATTCTTGCAGAAGCTGCGAAAAGAGCAGTGTGGTCCGTGGGACGTGATGTATGTGGATTCCAGCAGAGATCACGCCTCACGCACAACAACCCCTATTTCCATCTCGCTGCCATCACGGCGGACGGCCGGCGATGAGCTGCGCGGCGGTCAGCGTCGACACCTGCTCCACAAAACTGGCATACAGGGCAATATCGGGATCGCTCTGGCGCATGTTGGAGAAGTCCTGGACGATCTGGGCCTGTTGCTCGCGGTTGAAGTCCGTGATCCGCTGACCGGCCGCTTTCGCCGCCTGGAGACCGGCCGCACCGCCGTAGTTGTAGCCCGCACCCCAGATTTGAGCGTGAATGGCTTGTGGCATGTAGATTGCGCCCGCGTGTTCGTACTGCCAGACGTGGGTCAACTCGTGCATCAGAATGTCGTCGGTCATGCGGCCCCAGCCATTGATGGTGTGAAAACTGGTATACTCGCGTTTGCTGAACGCCGGTCCCAGGACGGCTGCCTCGTCCACACGTACCAGGCGGTAGTTGATCGAATCCCCGAACACCGCGCTGGCTTTGCGGACCTCCGCGTCGGTCAGAGTGCGGGTGTTGAACTTGATGAAATCCGCCACGGTTTCGTAGATCTCGCCAACACCGGCAATTTCGAGAAGATCGATCAGCCGGGTGCCCAGCCACTTCAAGAAATTCACCCAGGTTGTCGCTCTGCCGAGGGAGGCCCACCAATCCAATGACCAGGGCTTGAGGCTCTTGACGCCTTCCCAGAGCCCGAGGAGCAACCGGCCCACCCGCTCAGGCAAGCGGGCAATCCACTGGGTGATACGTGCGAAGATGCCCGTGACCTTGTCCCACAGCTGGCGAGCGACCCACCTGATCCCGGTCCACATTGCCCCGGCGGCTGTCGCAATCGCCCCGCCAACCGCTTTGACACCGCTCCAGATCGCCCCGCCGACCGTTTTGAGCCCACTCCAAATCGCGCTGCCAGCGGTCTTCAGCCCGCTCCAGACCGCCCCGCCGACCGCCTTGAGCCCACTCCAGATCGCCCCGCCGACTGTTGCCGCCCCGCGGCCGACCGCCTTGGCGGCCGATTCGAGCCAGGATGGCACGCCGGAGAATTTCAGGGTCACCATCCCGCCGGCCGGTTGGGTGACCTTGCCCTCGACGCTGATGGAGAGCTCAAGTTCGTCGCCAAGGGGAATGCTCGGGATAAAGGGCACCCGGCCCGTCACCAGGATAGAAGCCAGGTAGGCGGAGACTGTGATCGGGGCTCCCTTGCGGCTGAGGAGCAGCTCCTTAGCCATCGCCTGTACCCGCTGCCCCTCTTTGGTATCCAGGCAGGCTTCGATCCGTTGCTTGAGCGCTGCCACCGGGTCCTGGCCCGCCTGGCGCTCGCGCGCGCAGCCGGGCGGTACCACTTCGCGGCGCTCGGCGGCCTGGCGCTGCACCGCCTCGCACGTGGCCAACATCCGGCGCACCGCCTCGGCCAGGCTTGTTTCTGACGGTGCTACGGTGGGAGCTGGGGCAGGCTGATCGGCCCTCGTGATCTCCCGGCGGGCCTCTTCCTCCCGCGCCGTCTCAGACAGCATCCGGTTGAGGCGTTCCTCCTCCGTTTCGGCTGGCAGTGGCGGGGGGGCGAGATTCGGCGGCGTGCCCGGCTGCGCCTGGCGCTGCATGGCCGGTGCCGGCCCGCCGGGGCCGGGCGAGGGCCGGCGACCACGCGCAATGTCGCCCGCTGCCTGCTCCGCCGCGCGTTCATGTGGATCGTCGACCCTGCTGACTCCCGAAGCGCGGGCGCCGCTCTTCTGTTGGACCACGTGGGCAAGCTCATGGGCCACCAGCCCCCGGCCGGTGCTGGTCAATGGTTGATAGTGGTTCGCGCCGAAGTAGATATCTCTCCCCGTCGTGAATGCCTGCGCGTTCAGACTCTCCGCCGCTCCATCAGCCTTCGAATCCGCGTGTACTCTGACATCACTGAAGTCCTCGCCGAAGCGTTCTTCCATGAACGCCCGGATGCCGGTCTCCAGGGGCTGGCCACCGCCAGGACTCCGGACGTCTGGCGAGACGGCGGCAACCTGGAATCCGTCCTCACGGCGATCCGGCGCAGCGTTGGCGGACGGCGCGATCAGCTGTTGGACAAAGCGGTTGCCGTAGGTGGCCTGCAGTCCCCGGACCATTCCAATGCGCTGAGCGGAGAGGAAGCTGGCCGAGCGAAGCAGAGACGGAGTCGGGGCCGATCCGTGCAGCGCAGGCCCGCTGGCGTTCTCCCTGGATGGAGCCGGCGCCGGCTGGCACTGGATGCTCGGTAGCACCTGCCGACGGCGCTGCCTGGTCCGTGCGTTGCTCATTGGCGGAACCTCTCACCGGCGACCAATTTCAATCGGATCGTCCCGGCAACGACGATGCGATCGGCGGCGACCTTGACCCGCTCGCCTTGCAACCCGCCGTTCAAGAGCAGGGCCAGTTCTTGCACATAGTCAACTCCCTCGACTCGCTCGAGGACCGAGGCGACGTCCGAGAGCAGGACGTCGCGGCCCAACTCCCAGCCACGCCCCTGGGGGCCGCCGCGCAGCGGGTGGAGGAACTGTTCGAGCGCTGCACGCGCGCGCTGCTCGACCGCCCCGGCCTCAGACGGGTCGAGCACCGCGATCGTGGCCTGGATATCAACCGGCAAATAGTCTGGCCCCGTAACGTAGATGTGGGTGGCGGCGGCAACGGACGCCGGGGCGCGTTCCTCGATGTATTCTCGCACCTGCTCGCGCAGCCCGAAAGACGGCCACGGGAGGGGTTCCTCACTCTCAGGGATGATCAGGAGTGTCACCCAGCCCGGCACCTGGTCCCCGCTCGAATTCTGCGTTGGGATGGTGCGGGCGAAACCCACGGCCGGTGAGGCCTCTTTGGCCATGGTCTCGTAATCTGCGGGCAACAAGGCCCGCCCGCGATGGCGCAGGGTCTGCGGTCCGCGGAGACTCAGGGCCTCCAGTGTCTCCGCGTCGGCCCCGCCCTCGGCCGGTCTCGGATTGAAGACCCCCGCGACCCCGGGCGCGGCACTCAGGATCTGGGTGATGGTGTTGGCCTTCACGTTGCCGGCCGAGCCGCCCCCACTTCGATACAGGCGGGCCTGAATGGCCGCCCCCGCGGGCGGTATCTTCCCCTGCTCGCCGTTGCCGAAGAGCAGCCGTCCTCGGGCTCGTTCCACCAGGTAGTGCCGGTCGTTCGGCCCGGAGAAGAAGAGGTGCTTCTGCGCGTGCCAGTGCACCCAGACCTCGGTCACCTTCTTGTTGCGGTCGCGCCGGAGGTGGAGGTCGCCCTTCTCGATGTCGATCTGCGGCCCTTCGCGGCCCAACATCTCCTCGAGCTCCTGAATGACCCGGCGATCCGGGCCCAAGACCTCCATCGCGATGATGCGCCACTCCACGTTGGCCCGCCGCCCGGCTACCTCGCGAACCTCGATCCGTTCTCCCTCCAAGACCGGGATCTGGCGAAAGAGAAAGACCTGGTCTGGTTGGCCGGTGCTTAGCCCCATGGGTTCGTCCACGATCGTCTCGCGCTGCACGGCCCAGACCGCGTTGGGGAAAATCCCGTTGACGGTCGGCTCGCCCGGCGGCCCATCCTCCTTGAGCCGCCCGCGCAGCCAGAACAGGGACGTGCCGAAGCGGGCCAGCGCCTCGCTGTCTTGCGGGCCGATGAGGGCGAGCAGACCAGGGATCCGCAGGTCGCGGGTCTCGTCCTCGACGAAAAGGTCCTGCCATGAGGAGCCGTCCCAGTACTCCCAGACGAGGGCCGGGCCCTGGGTCTCGTCGCGGTCTTCCTCGATGTCAACGTAGATGCCGATGCGGTCGACCGGCAGCGTTTTGTCGAAGCCAAGATAGAGGGCCGGGGTGATATCGCTCACCGGCTTGTAGGGCTGGAACACCGGGCCGGGCCACTTGACCTCCTCAGTTCGGTCTTCGTACTGGAAGTCGTTGTACGCGAAGACCCGCTCCGGGTGGAAGGGCCCGTACTGCCAGGTGTAGCCGAGGCGGAAGTCGGAGACCGCCGGGGGCTGCGGGATGACGTAGGTAAACTCGTTTGTCGTGGTCCCATCTCGCCATGTGACCGTCTGCGTGAAGCCGAAGCCGCCGCTGATCAAGCGAACCCGCATCCACAGCCCTTCCTGGTCGTTCACCGTGGTTGGCGCCATGTCCTCGGGAACTATGAGCTCGATCGAGCCCGTTGCACTGAAATCTTCAGCCGATTTCTCGTTGGGCTTGCTGGGATCATTGGAGTGGCGGCGCAGCGGGATCCACTCGTCGCCGTTCCAATACTCCCAACTGAGTGTGTGCCTCAGGGGCGTCTTGATCGTTGTTTGAGGGGTGGCAGCCACCAGCACCGCGCCCCCCTCAGCCGGCGCCGCCGGAACAGTGGCGGCCGGTGTGCTGGTCACATCCGCTTGATCCTGCGGCGTCGAGGTTTTCTGCAAGTAGATCTTGAAGTTGGCCCCCGGCTTCCCGAAAAGCTCCTCGTTGTTGAAGTAGAAGGCCGAGCCCGGTTGCGGTTGCAGGCCAAGGGGATAAAACGGCCTGGTGACATCGAGATTGCTGCCGTCGGAGAAAGCCTTGTCCGGTCGCAGCCCCTCGACCTTCAGGGTAAACGTGATCTCTTGGACCAGGCTCGTGTTGCTCAGCACGAACTCTTGCGAGCCCCTGATTCCGTTCCACGAGACCGTGACCGTCTTCGTCTCGGTGTCGTACGGGACGGAGTCGAACTGGACCTCGCCGTTCGCGTCGGTTTCATCCGACTCAATCGTGGTTGGCGGGCTCAGCAGTTCAACGAGGATGCCCTCCAGAGGAAGGCCGGCCTCGTCCTCCACTTTGACCCTGACGTCGTACCCGGCGGTTCCAGCCGACACTGCCTCCGATTGCACCAGCCAGGAGAGCATGAGCGGGCGCGCGATCTCGCTGCTGATCTTGATCGTTTCGACCTCGGGTAGAATCTGCGCCGGATCCGGTGGGAGCGGTTCGTCCAGCCGTCCACGAATCCAGAAGGCCTCGACGCCGTTCACCGTAGTTTTGGCCGTCTCGGCGCAGTCGGTCTCCAGCCGGAACCGGCCGCTGCGCGTGAGGCCACCCGTGCTGTCCAACCTCTCCTCACCAGCTTCCAGACAGGTCGGGTGCATGGCTTTGAAGCCCCGCCACACCTTACCATCCCAGTATTCCCAGATCACGTCGAGCAGCTCGGAGCTGGTCGTCGTGAGCTCGAACTCGACGTCGAGGCGGCTCTCGCCGGCGAGCGCCAGCAGGCTGTCGTGGGCCAGGTAGAGGGTGTGCGGTGTGTCCTGCAGCAGGCGCTTCTTGAAGAGCTGGAAGCTCTCGCCGGCCAGGAAGGCCTTACTGTGATCGATGTATTGATCGCGTCCCGGCCAGAGGCTGACCACCTGCTGGAGTGTGGTCGCCGAGAGCCCGGTGGAGCGCTCGGTCTCGAAGACGACCTGCCGGGCGCTGTCGGGCGGTGGTGGCGCGGCCAGCCGGGTTCCGGCAGGTGCACGACTGTCCGGAGCGTCGGGCGAGAGCTGAAAGACGATTGGCGCGCGGGCCGCCTGCGCCGGGATGAGCCGGATCCCCAATAGATCGAGGAAGGCCAGCTTGTTCTTTTCCGGCGCCTGGTTCAGGCGTTGGATGATCGCCTGCAGGTAGCGTGCGAAGATCTGTACCAGGGCGATATCCGGCCCGCGCGCCGACGGTATCCAGTCCTGCGCGGGCACGTAGCCGGTTCGCCGCGCCAGCAGATCGTCCACGATCTGGATCGCGTCTCGTCGGTCAAACTCTACCCGAGATGGTGTGATCACGTTGGCGTCCCTTCCTGAAGGTAGAATGGGTAGACGAGGTTGTGCAGCGTGTTGGTCGCTCTTACCCGGTAGCTCACCTCGATCAGCAACAGGTTGCGCTCGGCCGGGTCGGTCGTCACCTTCACCTCTTCCACGTCAATCCGCGGTTCCCAATCGATCAGGGCCTCCCGGACGCGGGTTTTGACCAGCGCCAGCAAGGTAGTGGTCACCGGCTCGAAGACGAAGGCGTTCAGGCCGGCGCCGAAGTCCGGG
Organism: Ardenticatenaceae bacterium; assembly: GCA_027493995.1. GTDB lineage: Bacteria > Chloroflexota > Anaerolineae > Ardenticatenales > Ardenticatenaceae > DOUV01. The sequence continues at coordinate 6,784,321 of JAOSJS010000001.1, forward strand.
CGCATCACGCGCTCGCCCGGATTCGTGCCCATAATGATCAAGATTGCCTGCCGGATGTCTTCCTCGTACGCGGCCATCGAGACCATCCGATCTGGTTGGAGGCGTGGAGGAAAGGCCCACCCAACGCCCAAGAACGCTTTTGCCGGGTCGAGCTTTTTGTCGTTCATCCCGCTCAACCTCCGATCAGAACCGTCAGCATGCCCATGATGATCGGCGCACCGCACCCCGACAGGTCGCCCATGCGGGCGGCGGGCCGCCCGCCGATAAGCACCGTAGCACTCCCCTTGACGATCGGCGTGGGCGGGTGCGGCCCGGCGGGGGTCGGCATCGCGCACGTGTGGGTGTCGCCCCAGACCGCCGCCGGGAGCCCACCGATCAAGACGGTCGGTACCCCGGGGCCGGCGATCATCCCCGGGTGGCCAGTTGGGTCAGTGATGCGTGCAGCGGCAGGCATTCCTCTCTCCTCACCCGGATAAGCCGGAACCGAATAGAAGCATGTGCCACGAATTCCACGAATGGCACGAATACTTTTGGTTGGCGTGAACCGGTGTGCTTCGTGGCGAATTCTTGTCCCGTGTGTTAAGGATTCCATCGCCAAGATGCTAATTGATTTTCACCAGCGGTGCCGTGATGTTGCAGACGCCGGTGGACTTCACGTTGGTCGCCACGGCCCCCTCGATGTCGATGTTGGCGGCCTGGAGCTTGATCTGGGCGGCTTTGAGCTCGATACTGTTTACCGCCTGGATCGAGATCGCCTGCTGGGTGTTGTCGAGGGTGATCTTGACGGTGCCCGCCAGGTTGGTCATCTCGATCTTGAGCGGGTCGATCGTGATTTTCTGCCGGGTGCTGCTGGTGATTGTGATGGATTGCAGCGCATCATCGAACTCGATCTCGTGGCCGATGCCGGCTTCCAGGCCTGTCTTGAGAACGCGTTTGATCAGGAAGTCGGTCGGGATCGTCACCGGCGGGCGATCGAGGGTGCTCCAGAGGCCCCCGAGGATGTAGGCGTCGGTCTCGTCCCCCTGGTTAAAGCCGACCAACACCTCGTCGTCGAGCTGCGGCACCCACAGGAAGCCGCGGCTGGACCCGGCTCCGATCGCCGCCAGCCGCGCCCACGGCTCCAACCCAGGGCGGGAGGGGATGCGCACCTGGATCCTGCCCTCCGCGATGAGATCAAAATTGTTGGTGACGATCCCGGGCGCGATGGCGAACCCGTGCTCCTCCTCGGTATCGACGCCTGCCAGCCACGAGAGAAATTCATTTGCCATGATCGTCGCTCCCTCAGATCCGCTGTCCCTGAACGCGCACGCCCTTCGGGACCGGGATGGAGCCGAACCAGACTTCCTTCCGCACCTGGAAATTCGTCCGGTAGCCCCCCGAGTCGATCGTGTGGTTCGCAGATGTGATCCGGTACAGGCCGCTGAACTGCTCACCGAGCCCCTTCAGGTCGATCACGGCCCCGGCTTTGATCGCCGGATTGCCGATGGTGCTGCCACTGCCTGTCAGGCGGTTGTTAAGCCGCGGCAGAAGCTCACTGAGGATCTTCTGCGGCGCCAGGGACAAGCCGACCGGCTTGATAGAGAGGGTCTTCCCTTTCGCGGCCGGCCCGAGGATGTCGTCGATGTCGCCAATCAGGTTGGGATAGATCATCAGGTTGAAGGTGGCCCGGTCGTAATCCCAGGAGAGCACGATCACGAACTCTATCCCGAGGCTGTCGACCCAGACCCGGGCGGACACCCCGAACAGGTCGCCCACGCTCGTCAGCCGGGGGGTGAAATCCATCAGTGAGGCGCCCCACTTCAGCGTCACGCTGGGCGAGTAGTCCTGAATCAGGAATTTGAAGCGCAAAATGTAGCCGCGCGGCTCCATCGTGTGGTCGATGTACATCTCCCAGCCGTTCTGGCGGGCGATCTGCGAGAGAAACTCGAAGTCGGTCTGGTTCTCCTGGACCCGGACGGCTTTCTGCGCGGCCTGCGGCGCGACCACGTAGGTCGCCACCGTTGTCAACACCGAGAGCGCGCCGCCGATTGGATCGGGGAAGGGAATCAGCAGATTCTCGGCCGAAACGATCGCCGCCACGGCGACATCCGGCAGCGGGAAATTCCCGATCGATGGGATACTGATCCGGAAAGCCTGGTCCTTCTTGGCGTGCGTCAGACGCTGCAAGAAGTCGTGGGCAATTACCTTGATCGTCGGCATGCCGCCGTTTGGAAAGGTCGGTTCCACACCCGTGATCTCGCCGACAAAGACTTCTTCCAGCGGGTCGGGCGCGTACCCGATCGAGAGCTTGAACCCGTTGTCGATCTGGAGCAGCGGATGATCGAGCCAGCGAAGTGCCTCGTTCGCCACGGTGATCTCCACCCGGTCGGCACCCTCGAGGCCATCCTGGTAGTTCACGCTGATGATCGATGCGCGCAGAATCGCAGGGATATCCTCGCCGTTGATCTGGATGCGATAATCCGGTGCGTACAGTGGATAGCGTGCCATCTCAGCTCATGACCTCCCCGCTCTCGGGGTCGGTGAACGGGAGCGACGGGATCCGCAGCGACTGCCCGGCGACCAGCGAGCGAGGGTCGTCAATCCCGTTGGCAATCGCGATGGGCCGCCATGTCTGAGGCGTATCGTAGAATTTCGCCGCGATCCCACTCAGCGTGTCTCCTTCGATCACAACGTGGACTTTGGTGAAATCCGCCGTCTGCCGGTTCACCTCTTTGGATTCCCGCTCGGCGTTCTTGTACTCGTTGAAGGTCACCGTCAGCCGGGCTCGGACTGGCGTCCCATCGTCCGAGAACATAGTGAACTTTTGGCTCACCCGTGCCAGCACGCAATCGAGCTGGAGCGAAGACCAGGCGATGTGCAACACCGGCGGCGCGTGAAGGTCAGAATCGATGTCCATCAACTGGACGACTTTGTTAGTCAGATCGCGGACATCCTGCTTTGGCAGCGATGGCGTATCGTAGGTGTCGAAGAAAAGCTCCATCTCCAACGTCCGCATGTTGCCGTTGACAAACTGCAGCAACGGCCCGGACAGACCTGGGATCGCCTGCGAGGCGAAGTTGTTGTCCTTGTTGATGGTGTATTCTTCCGGGTTGAAGAGTGCTTCGATCTCGTCACCCGTGTGTTTGACTGTGATTTTCAACTTAGCCAAGGCCATAGCTCCCCCTCAAGACTTGCCCATCCGCTCGCGTTGAGCCACAAGCCGCCGGTCAATCTCGCGGACGACCTGCTCGGTCAACTGTTGGATGGCGATCGGCGATGGCGGTGCCATTGCCTGCCCCACTGGGGTAGCACCTATCCTCACGCCGGACGCTGCCTGTGGGTGAGCAACAGTCGCTCTGCCGAGTTGGGGCTCGACCTGGGCGCGCTGGGCCGAGGTGGATGCGAACTCCAGGCTTAGGCGCTTCTGTTCCCGCGCCACAACCCGCACCGGAACCCTCGTTTCGAGGCGCTGCCGCTCGTGGACGGCGCGCCGCACGAGCGCCCGGCTCGCTCGCGCGATCTGGCTCTGGCTCGCCTGCACCACTGTCTCGCGTGGCTTGAGGCGGGCAAAGACGCGCTGCACCGGTGACGGTTGCGTCTCTCTGGGGGGCCCAAGTGCGAGGCGCCGCCGGGTGGTCGAAACGACACCGATTTCGTGCGCTGGCGCCAGGAGACGCATGTCCGGCTGGTTCTGCCCCGCGAGCCGCCTGTCTACCAGACGCTGAACGAGCACGCGCCTGACCGGTGAGGCCCCGATCAGCGTCTGGTCGGGCGGCCGGAGGGTGATTCGATGCCAGCCGGTCTGGTGAAGAACCGGCCCGAGCGCGAGGTTGATCCGGGGGCTGAGAGTCCACGCGACGTGCTCCCAGCGCTGCGAGTGGAGCAGCATCAGGCCCAGGGGTTGAACCAGTGTCAAGGCGAGTCGCCGGTGAGACCCCGCGATCCGTCCGTGCCGCTCGCTCAGGGAGCGGGACCAGGCGGCCCAACGGCCGGCCGCAGGGCAAGGACGGGCGGGTCGTCGCCAGCGCAGGACTTCCTGCAACATCGTGCTCATGGTGCGAATCCTTCGTTGGTGCGCTGATTGATGGCCGAGATCTCCTCCACCCAGCGCCTCCGCTCGGCATGTTCCAGGTTTAGGAGTGCCTCCGGCGGCCAGTGGAAGTGATAGGCCACAAAGGCTACCTCCTCGTACAGCGCCTTGAGGGGGTAGCCTAGTACCCCCCCACGCCGTTCAGCTCCAACTCAAACTCGTGGGCGCACTTGGGGCAGGCGGCAGGAACAGTCGCCTTGCCGTTGCGGTTGATCCGGTTGTAGAACTCCTGCAGGTAAGCCAGATCGGCGGCGTAGAGCCCCTCGATCACCTTGGGATTGATGTGCCCCACCGTGCCCAACCTGGTGATCACCCGCGAGAGCAGGATGATGATCAGGTAGGCCTCGTTGCTCTGGACCCGCGGGTCTCTCAAGGGGAGGATCTCGTCGGCAGCCGTCGCCAGGCGCATGATGCCATCCCGGTGCAGCGTTCCGTACTCGTCCTGATACCCGATGGGCAGTTTGAATTCATACTCAGTCTGGATCATCGCTAAGCCCTTTCAACCCGTTCGGTGGCGAGCTCAAGCGTCTCGATAGCAACATCGTTGCCTTTCGCCGTGTAGTCGGGGCCGTCCCACTTGGTCGGCCAGGCTTCGTAGAAATTCCAGCGCACTGTCTCGTTGCCCTCTAGATCAAGGACGATGATGCTGCCGTTCTTGCGCTCGATCTTGCCGTTGACGATGTCCTGGTACCAGTCGAAGAGCTCGCGCGAGTCGGTCAGTCCCCACTTGAGGGTGATGTTGTTCCACTTGGTGATGCCGGGGAGCTTGCGCACGGCCTTGGTCTCCCCGCCCTCGCGGTACTCGATGGGGTCGGTACTGGCCCCGAAGCCCGAGGCGTCGGAGAAGCCGGCCTGGGTGATGCCGTCGATCTCAACCAAGAAGTTGAAATTGCGGTAGGGATCGACACGTTGTCCTGTTGCCATGAGTGACTCCTTTTCCTCAAATTGACGTTGTTTGTGCTGGTTCAATTGGTGAAGCCTGATGCGTGGAAAGATCCGTTCACGCATCACGCATCACGTTGACACGTGGTGTCTTATGCACTCGGAAGCGTGATTTGAGAGATCCGGAAGATCACGAACTCCGCCGGTTTGACGATGGCCACGCCGATCTCAGTGATGACCTGCCCCAACTCGCGCACCTCGGGCGGGTTGGTGCTCTCGTCGCACTTGACGTAGAAGCCTTCCTCCGGCGTGTTGCCGAACAGCGCCCCGTCGCGCCAGACATTGGTCAGGAAGGCCCGCACGGATCGCTTGATGCGCTCCCAGAGGGCCGGGCTGTTGGGCTCGAAGACCACGAACTGGGTACCCTCATCGAGCGACTCGCGCAAAAAATTCATCAGTCGCCGGACGTTGATGTACTTGAACTCACCGTTGTCATCCCCGCCCAGGGTTCGCGCTCCCCAGACCTTGATCGTGTCGTTGAACTTGCGGATGACGTTGATGCCGTCGGGATTCAGGCCGTCCTGCTCGTTCTTGGTAACCAAATATTCCAGGCCCAGCGCCCCCCGCACGATCACATTGGCCGGCGCCTTGTGGACTCCGCGTTCCTGGTCGACGCGGGCGTAGATCCCGGCCATGTGGCCACCTGGCGGAACGAAGATGTTGCCGTCGGTCACCGGGTCGAAGACCTGGATCCAGGGGAAGTAGAGCGCGGCGTAGTCGCTGTCCCGAACCCCGCCCTGAATACTCGCAACGTCGATGGTGGTGGTGCGCTGGCCGTCGATGATCGCGAAGCGGTCCTTCAGGTTCTCGCAGTGCTCGATGACCGCGAGTTGCACGGCATCGTCGAGGGCCCCCGGCGCCACGACGATGGCGACCTCATCGATGGCCTCCAGCGCATCCAGCGCTGCCCCAACATCCCCGGCATTGGTGAGGTCGTCGACGCGGACGACCCAACAGCGCGTGCCGCCGTTGTTGAAGAAGCCGTAGACGGCGTGGGCCAGGGTGCTGTTGGCCGTGTGGAAATCGCCGAACTGGTTCATGAACTGCCCCCAATTCGTGACGAGCCGGGCCTCGTTGGTCGGGGCGAGGGTGTACCGGTCCGTGTCGCTGCCCGGCAGCAGCGGCATCTCGAAGGCCGAGCCGTCAGGGTTTGTCAGGGTCGTGTCCACCACACCGATAAATGCCGCTGTGCTCGTCCCCACCCCAACGATCGGGGGCGTGCCGGGGACCTCCTCGACGTAGACACCTGGTGAGAGATACTGTGGCATCTGGATCCTCCCTTTCTCGATAATCCGGGGTGAGGGGGGCGCGGCGAAGCGCGCACCACATCCCTGCCGCCCCCATGTTTAAAGAAGTTACGGCGTCAGATTAACGTCGTATGCGTTCAGGGCGGTAGCGGGGACCACGATGGCCGTGTCCGTGGTCGTGAATCCACTTGCGGTTGTCCGGAGAGTGTAGTTCCCAGCTCCCAACCCGAGGAAGGTGAACTGGCCTGCCTCGCCGGTGACCGCGGTCCGTCCCATTTCCACAAGCGTTACCTGGGCATCGGTGATGGGGGTGAGCGTGCCGGCATCTCGGACGGTTCCTCCGATCTGGTACACCCGCTCTTCCGCCCCGGGCACCTCCTTGTCTTTCAGGATGAGCTCCTTCGTGACGACCGGCGGTCCGGCTTCCACCTGGATGTCCAGGTCCATCGCGATCGTCGCTGTCACGTAAAAGGCCGACTTGGGCGAGATCCCCAAGGCGCTCCAGAACTCGCCGACGGAATTCTTGTTCGCATCCATCTGGGCGATCCACAGCGGCGGTGGGAACGGTTGGTCCACCATCGATCCCTGAAAGTACGCCGCCGGGATCGTGGGAAAGCGGCTCAGCCAGACGAGCGTCTGGCTCAGCAGGAGATGCTCCTCGGCCGTCTTGGCCGCGCCCACCTGGTTCGACCACGCCGTCACAACGTAGGAGCAGTCGACGCGCAGCGGCGGCGGGCGGCGGACAAGAATGCCGCCGACCCGTTCAAAGATCGGCACCGGGTCTCGTAGCTCACGGTTCTCCTTCACCTCGTACAGGAAGAGGTTCACCGTCACCTGCGCGGGCGTGAAGTTCTTGTCCGGCGTCTCGAAGCTCACATCGGCATTGCGCAGCTCGGTGGGCGCGGCCGGATCGTTGAGCATCGCTTGGAGGGTGGCGTCAAGATCTTGGAACATGGCTCGTCACTGGAGTTGCTACTGGTTGCCCGGTTTCCGGGGTCGTTGGGCCCGGCTGTGGCTCGGCGCCAGCTTCCAACTGCGCTTTGATGGCCGCCTGGCGCCCCTGCCCCTTCGGCTGGAGTGCTTTCTCCGCTTTGGCAAGATCGCGCTTGATGAACCGCTCGAGCGATGAGATTCTGTCGGCGACCTCGTCACTGGTATTGCTGAGTTGCTCCCATTGGGAGGTCAGCTGATCCACATTGCGACGCAGCTCTTCTTGCAGGTTCTCGAGTCGATCTCCAACGTGTTTCATGGGTTTCCTCCTGATTGTCGCTCGGCCGGGTGCGTGCTTCTGTGTGACGGTGGCTGAACCCGCCGATTGGCGGGAAGAGGGTGTGAGACCTCCCACGGTCCTCGCGCATCACCCCCCTCTCGGGAAATTGATGGTTATCGAATTCGTCCCATCCGTCGCATGCACGTAGATCTTGTCGGCCAGCTTCGCGACCGCAATCCTGACCTCAGATGTGCCGCTCTTCTTGCCATTCAGGCTCACGCGGATCAACTTTCTGGATGAATCCCCCACCTCGGATTCTTCGACGATCCTCGGAGAGAGCGCAACGGTGGGTGAGATCGCGAGAACCATTGTCCGCTCGGCGATATCAGGATTCCTGAACTCCCGCTGCAAGCTCGCAAACCGAATGGACAGCCGGTTGCTCTGAAAGTCGGGCTGTTTCCCGATCTGAAAGGCGACTACCCTCTCGGTGCCTCCAAGACTGATGAAGAAGGTGGAGAGCGTGCCGGCCGAGACGGCTGGCGCTCCGCGCCTCGCTTCTGCCGTCGTTGGTGGAACTCTCCGCTCAGGAGGCTCCTCACGGCCCGCCTTCTCCGCCGCGGCCGATGCGGTTCCCCGGATAATCGTGGGAGCCGCAGAACCGGCCGCAGGGCGAAGGGCCTGACCGACCACCTTCTCACCCTGGACCACGATCAAACGACCGACGTCGGAGAATTCGGGCCGGCCGAAGAAGCGCCCGGCCGCGCCGAGCAACTCCTCGGGTGTGACCGCCGAGCGGGTCAGGTCAACCACCATGGTCCCGGCCTGCTTGTGCTTTTTCACGGCTCCTCGAATCAGGTTTTCCACGTTGCCCGTCGTCGGGGAATACAGTTCGGCCACTGCGTCATCCAGGACGTAATCGGGATTCTTAACGCCCGATACCACGGATTCCGGCGGGCGCACCACGTCCGCCTTGAGGTCCCGGGCCAGCGCCTCGCCGACCCGTTGTTCCTCTGCGCTGATCGTCTTGCCCAGATTGGTGAAGCGCCCCGGCTTGCGAGCCGCGCCCGTCACGGCCTCCACCTCGGCGCGGACCGCCTTCACACGCGCGGCTTCGCCCATCTTGCCGATCAGCCGGTTTGCCAGCGCCTCCTCCGCCTCGGTCAGCGCCTTTCCGGCGCGTACCTTCGCGGCCAATTTTTCGAGGGCCGCCCGGTCCGTCGCGGTCAGGGCACGCGACGCGAAGACCATGCGCACCGCTTCGATCCCGCTGATGCCGGCCACCCGGCTCAAGCGGCTTGCGGCCGCGGCGGCGCGACCCACGCGAATGAGCGGTCCAATCTCTGCCAGGAGGGCGCCCGCCCCGAGGATGGCTCGCTCGGTCATCGAGAGCGGCCGGCCCCAGATGTCTTTGCCGACCAGGGCCTCGCCAATCATCACCAGCGACCCTACCACCGGAATGAGGTGAATCCCCAGCCGGACCGTCTCTTTGCCAGCCTCGACAAAGGCTTCAGTGAAGACCGGCTCCTGGGTGAGCGGGACGAAGCCGCGTTTCGGGTGGATCCGTCCACGCCCGAGCCTGGGATGGATGAACTCCCTGGTGCCCTCGGCAAAGAGTGATTCCGCCGGGTGAACGGCCGGGAAGTTGACAGCGATTTCGTGCAGGCCATCCGACGCGCCCACCCACCCATCCTCGAGGAAGACGTTCTTCCAGACGACTTGTTGAGCTGGCCAGTCTGGGGAGATGACCGGGATCTTGCGTCGCCCTGAACTATACATAAGGATGACGCTGACGACCGCCGAATCGGAATCTGCGGGGTTCAGTGAAATGTGAATCGTCTTCTGGAATGAGTCGCCTTCGGGTAGTTCCATCTCGGATTCATCGATGATCTTCGGGGCGAGGGTCGCCTTGGGCGAGACAGCGAGCACCATGGTCCGATCGGCGATTGGTGGGTTCTTCATGCCCGCCCGCAGGCTCGCGAATCGAATCGACACCCGATCCTTGTAGATGTCCGGCTGTTTCCCGATCTGAATGGCGAAGGCTTTGTCCTGGCCCCCGATCTTCACGGCAAAGGTGGAGAGGCTTCCAGCGGACGCCTTGGGGTCCTGATCACGAAGGATCATGCCTGGCGCCGCGTGGGGACCAGGCGCCTCAGGGATCGGGCCGTTCTCGATGCCGCGAGCCACCGCGCTGGCCTCGTGCTCCAGTGGCGCCGCGGCTGATGAGTCGCCAGCCGGACCCCCTCGCTGAGCTGGCGTTGCGGACACGCCGCCCTGCTGCACCACGTGGGTCAACTCGTGCGCGAGGAGCTGTCGCCCTGCAGTTGTCTCCGGAGCATACTGGCCCTCGCCAAACGCAATGTTCTGACCAACCGTGTAGGCCCGGGCGCCCAGCGCCTGCGCCGACCTGGCCGCCTGGGCGTCGGCGTGAACGCGGACCCGGCTGAAGTCGTGGTTGAAGCGGGACTCCATGAACACGCGGACCGCACCGTCGAGAGGCCGGCCGGATGAGCGCAACACATCTTGCACGCTCGGCGGCGCACCGTCTCCTTGGGGTACCGAGCGGCTGCCGTCCGGCCGCAACAACTGGCTCACCGCCCGGTTGCCGGCGGTGTGTTGTAGGGCCAGGATGCCGGCCCGGGGATCCGTCGCCAGGGCACGGGGTGGGGGTGCCGACCCCGGGTGCTCGGCCTGCTCCCGGTCCTCGTGCGCCTGGGTTTTCGAAGAGGTGAAACGCCGGTATCGTCCCATTGCGAAAAACGCTGTTCTCGATCTCGTGTTAGTCCGCGGTGAGTCCCTCGCGGGCCAGGATGGACAAGAGTTGGCTATGCTCGGCGCCATGCAGGTCGGATTTGAGCCGGGCGACCGGCACGAGGCGCAGCAGGGAGTGAAGTTGTCCTCGCCGTTGGACCTCCTCCAAGATGGCCAGGATTGCGCGCTCGTCCGCGTCGCCGGTAAAGCCCGCTAACATCTCCTGAATCAGGATCGCCTTCTCGTGCAGGGTCAGGGTCGCATAGACGTCGGGCGATGCCACGATCTCGCGGGCCACGTCGTCGCTGTCGCTCCGGCCTTCGGTCCCGTGCGTGGATCGGATGTGTCGCAAATAGCGCTGGTAGCGCTCGCGCCGCCCCCTGGCCTCCGCGGCGCGCTCCTCCTCTCTGGCTTCGAAAGCCTGCGAACGCTCGATGAGCGGCAAGTTGCGGATAAAGAGGTCGGCCAATGGATTGTTGCGGCGGCGCATGATCAGCGAGCGCGCTCGCTCCAACGCGACCTCGTCGAAGCGAGTGGGGGGCACCGGGACGTAGTTCCAGGCCTCGAAACTATCGGCGGGCGCTGTTCCTCGGAGAGTCTCGGTCACGTCGGCGCGGGAGCGGAGCACCGCCAGGGAGGCCAGTTGCCATGTCGTTGCCGAACGGTTGAGATGGTCATCGCCGAAGGTCCGCCAGCGGTCACCCTTCCTATTTTCCACTTCGACGCCATGCTCGTTGTAATAATCGTGCGCTACCTTGACGGCGGCGTTCAGGATGACATCGGGTTCGTCGCGTTCGATCTCACGGATCTGCGCTTTGATTTTGTTGCGGATGAAGCCCGGGGCAAAAAACGTGATAGCGATACTCGCCAGCAGTCCCAGGATCGGTATGGGAATAGCCTTGGAGACCATACGAACGACTGCCCACCAGTGGTCGTTGAGCAGCGCCTCGCTGAAGGCATCCAACGCTTCTTCGCGGTTCGCGCGCCAGAAGTCGCCAGCCAGCCGCATGTAGTGGGTCTTGTACAGCAAGTGGCCCGCGGCGAAGGCGTCGGTCAGGAAATGGTCGCCGAACGCATTCACGGTGTAGGCCCGGTTCTCGCGTTCGGTGCGGGTCGCGCGGTCTCGCTCACCGCGCGCTTCGCCGGCCACGGTCAGCGCCTGGCGATGGTACTCGGCCCACGCGCGGCGGTTCTCGACAGCAAAGTGCTCCGGGTTTCGGCGGGCCAGGCTGGCGTAGGACCACCGGCCGACACCGGCTTCCTCCCCGGCAGTGCCCAGTTCCTCGCCGAGTCGACTGTAGCGCCGCACCTCGCGCCACTGGGTGGCTTCCTGGTAGGCCTGGTCGAAGTTGATGCCCGTGCGACCGGCGAGCTCGGCCCGGATCAGGTCCAGGATCCCCCGCCCGGTGGGCGTGGTCAGTTCCTCGCGCGGGGCGTTATGCATCGCCTCGGGCGATGGATAGAAGTCTCCCAGGGCCAGGACTTCACCGTAGCTTACCTGAACGCCCGAACGACGCAGGGTGAGGGTGCGTGGAGCGCCGCCCTCCCGCGTGAGGTCTGCGATTTCAGGGTGTTCCCGGCCGCCGATGGTGGCGGTCGTCCCGCCACCCGCCTCGGGGTGCTCCCGCAACCAGGCCATCACCTTCGGGGTGGCCTCCTCGAGCAGGCGCAGGGCCGCCTCGTAACGCCCCTCGTCGTTGGCGTTCGTGGCCTGCTCAAGCAGATGGAGAGCGGCCGGATCTCCCCCATTGCGCTCCCAGAGGTCACGGGCCAGCGCCAACTCGCGCCAGGCCGACTTGCCGCGGCGCAACTGGACCTCGGCGGCGCTGAGCAGACCCATGACCCGGCTCAGCGCCGCCGGGCCCACATCACCCAGGAGCACATGCTCGGGCGCCTCGAAGCGCTGCACCGCCGGGCCGGCAGTGCCAGCCGCGACGGGCACGCGCTCCCCGATCGGGCCTGGCGCTTCGAGTGCGGCTTGAGAGGCCACTTCGGCCTCTCGTTCGTAGCGGTCGCCACGTGCGCCGAGGTCCAGTTGCGCCCGCGGGGCACCGGATGCGCCCCGCTGCTGGATCACGTGGGCCAACTCGTGCGCCAGCAATTTCTGCCCTTCGGCCGTTGCGGGTCGAAACTCGCCGGGCGCGAAGAAGAGATCCTGTCCCACCGCAAATGCCCGCGCGTGCAACGTCTGCGCCGTCTTGGCCGCAGGCGCGCCGGTGTGCAGACGCACCGCCGAGAACTCGTGCCTGAAGCGCGACTCCATGACGGCTCGAGTCACCGGGTCGAGGGGATGGCCACCGTCGCGCTTCAGCGCAGACCGGACGAGGGTGGAGAGGCTCTTGCCCCGAGGTGGCCGGGTGGCCGTGTGGCCCTGCAAGAGCCGGGTGACCGCCCGGTTTCCGGCGGCGCGCTGCAGAGCCAGCACACCGGCATAGGGATCGGCCGGTTCCGCCAGACGGGGCTCGGCCAGTGAGGCGCCACCGGCCGGTCGCTCGTGCTGGGGCGCTATCGCCGTTGTATGACGAGGGTGGGACATCTGCATGCTCTCATCGAATCACTGTCGAATCACTGTCGATGGCACATCGCCGGAACCAGGCGTGAGTGAGTACCATCTGGCCCGAACGGGGCTGGTTATGTCGCATCTCGCACGTCGTATACAGCTCCATCGAACAAGAGCTGTTCACCCTTGAGATCGCCTTCTTTCATCGAGAAGCGCATCTTTCGATTGATCTCCCTCCAGGGACTCGTCGCGGCAGGGCTCTCGTTGTGATAGATCGTCAGTGTGTTTCCCCGGAGGTGCGGGGGCGCCAGAAGGCGAAGTCTGGTCGCATCGTACGAAGCGAAGGCCCCGGAATCGAATTCATCATGCATGGCATTCGGTATGAACTCGATCACGGTAGCTTCGACCTCGATCATGTCGCTCATTCCCATGTTGCTGTAACCGCTGCCTTTCTCGGTTCGCTCAAATCAGAACAGGGTGCGCCAGGTGGGCGAGGGCATTGCCCTCGCCTATCCCCTACGTCAGGGTCTACGAAGTTCTATGGAAGCCTCCAGCCTTCGACCTTCTTCTCCCCCTCGTACCGGCGACGAATTCTATGACGTCCAATGGGGTTGTAGTGCGATGAACCCATGATATCGTCTCTGATTGCTTGCTCGTTGACGGTCCCGTCCGGGTTGCGGTAGTTGGGCTCAAACGGAGGCCAACCATGTTTGATCAAGAATTTCTCCGTCTCGATACGGACCGCAATTTCCTGCTCCAGGTAGTCCTTGACGTTGCTGGTCACGTGTCCCACCTCATGGAACAACGCTGTCGCCGCCTCCTGATTTGTGAGACCCGCGCGTATCCGAATCTCTTTCTTCTGTCTGTTCGTGTTGCCCCGCAAACCGGTGATTTCCACTTCTACCTCACGCCCATCGTCGTATTTCCAGGTGTCGTAGGCGGTCTCAAAACGAATGATCGTGTACCCCTCGCGAATAATCGTTTCGACAACGTGTTGATCTCCCTTGCTGAAGAAGATCTTCATCAAACCTTCGGCAGTCCACATTGCGTCCACATCGAGCGTTTCACCCGCCTGTTTGGGTGCCGGGGTCTTACACCCCTGCAACCTCAGCCCGGATCGCAGCCGTGGCCCCGCATTCTGGCCGATATCGGCCAACGTTCCCCTTGTCCCGGTCCAGAGCGAGACCAGCGCACCCACCGCAGTCGTGTCCGCGTCTTCCTCAAGCGCCGTGTACTCTGCCCCGCCCTTTTGCATCGGTGCGGCGGAACGTGCCCCTCGTTGCTGTACGACATGGGCGAGTTCATGCGCAATGAGGCCCTCGCCAATCGGGTTGCCGGGTTGATACTCGCCCGCTCCAAAGGCAATGTCCTCTCCGACCGTGAACGCCCGGGCGTTCAGCCGGTCGGACAACGCTGCTGCTTTCGAATCGGTATGAATCCGCACCCCTCCGAAGTCCGCCCCGAAGGCCGATTCCATCTGCACTCGCAGGTGGGAATCCAGCGAGTGCCCCGCACTGAGTTGGGCTTGAACCGCCCGCGGATCGCCGACTTCACTGGCGCCACCCTCGCGCCCCTTGAAGAGGAGGCTGCCGATTCCCGAGACCAGGCTCCCAAGGCCACCCACCACCCCCGAGATTGCGCTGCCGATCCCCGACAGGATGCCTCCCGCGAGCCCCATCTCGGCGGGCATCGCCGCCGCCAACTCTGACGGCACGCCGCTGACCTCGCCTGTCCGGGCCCACTCAGCGACGCCTCGGCGCACCCGCCCGGTTACGATGGGGATGTAGTCCTGCGCGGTCCGCGCACTGGCTGTCTCAGGGGCGTACTTGCGGAGGGCGCGTTCGACGTGCTGGCTGTCTTGCTCCGCGTAGTAACTGAACCAGCGGTCGATGTAGGGACAGCCCATGGCCGACCAGATGGTGCCAGCGAGGGCTTCCTCTGCCGCCTGGCAAACGGCTCCTCGCAGTTGGGCCAGGAACTCGCTCTTGCGCATCTGCCCGGGTTGAAGAGCTTCGGCCCCCTCGTCCACGATCAGCACGCCTGGAGGGCCAGCCGCCTCCGGCTCGGTGCCCTGAGCAGGTTGAGTGCCTGCTTCGCCATCACGAGGCTTGGTTTGTATGCTCGTGGGCGCGTTCTGAGCGACCTGTACTGGTTGGGCGTCCTGGACTGCGAGGCCCGGTGTTCCATCTCCCTGGGACGCCAGGTGCCCCACGCTCGATCGTAGCCATTGAGTGACCGCACGGTTGCCCGCCGCGCGCTGCAGACCGAGGATGGCAGCGTAGGGGCTCGCCAGACCCTGTGCGCTCATTCCCTCCAGCGAGCGGTCTGCCGTCTTGGGCCGGCTCTGAGGCTCAGTGGCCTTTGATAGAACAGGATTCGGCATTCTGGCCTTCTCAGGTTCGTTCGAGGTCGCGGTACGGGTCCGCCGGGCACCATGGGCGTCTCGTCCCACGTTCATTGCAGTGTCTATTGGAGCAGCGAAGGGACCTTCTCGACGCCTTCCTCTCTTTGCTTCTCTCCGCCCCGTTCTGTTATTCTTCTCGGACCTCAATGAGGGGCGTGCAGGTGTCATCAGGTCGACAGGACAGTGTCATGGTGAACCTGGTTGTCGTAACCTTGATTGTGCGCCTGCCATCCTCTTCTTCTTTGACGATTTCTGATCCTACGAACTCTTCCTCCGGTATTTCGACTCCGCTCAGTTCTACGATTTCCTCACGGGGGAGGTCTACCGGGGCCTCTTCCTCGTCTTCTTCCCTGGTTGGTTCCTCCGGCGGCAAGAGCTCCGAAGCCGAGGGCGGTTCCTCAAGCGGCTCTTCTTTCCTGATCTCTCGCACCATTTGGGCGGTCGAGCCGTCGGGGTGCACCCAACGTTCAAATCTTGACTCTGGCGTCATTTTGAGCGCTGATGCAAGTGCGAAACCTTCATCCCTGAGGTCCGCAATCCCCAGCGCTCGTCCGTAGGCGAAGAATCTCGGTTTGACGGCGCCGCTCTCCTGGCGCGTCATGAACTCGTCAGCCCAATCCTCGCCATACTTCTTGCGCATCGCGGTTAGAACAGCGCGGCGTCCACCGGGAGAGGTTTTCTTCCGCTGCTCGTGCGCGACAGCCGGGTCATCAACCATCTTCACCAGCGTCTCTCGGTCCTCCTCCGGTTCTGCGACCAATTCCGAGGTGGCCTTCACCCCGCGTCTGACCTGCGTTTTCAAGAACTCGCTGGCAGCACTAATCCCCTTCCCGATAGCGCGCCCTGCGGCGCCGACAAGCTCGAACGGATCCTTTTTTCGTTGAAGGAGCACCGTCGAGGTTCCACCTCGAGTAACAGTCGCAGGGAGAGGCTTCATGTTTGTGCGAGACGATTCTGCCCTCTCCTCGATGGTATCACGAGGTGCTCTGTCCATCTGGCGCGGCGGAGCCGTTGCCTGCCCTTGCTGCACAACGTGCGTAAGCTCATGCGCTAGCAGCCTTCTTCCTGCCGGAGTCTGGGGTGCATACTGCCCCGCCCCGAACACGATGTCGCGCCCGACTGTGTACGCCAGCGCGTTTACCTCGCGCGCTGATTTCGCTGCCCTTGCATCTGTATGCACTCTCACATGTCTGAAGTCATGGCCGAAGCGCCGCTCTATGGAGGTGCGGATAGCCCGGTGAAGCAGATGACCGGGTGTACGCAACACGTCATGGACAATGGGGGATGCTTCGGTTCTCGTGGCGTCATCGGCCCGGACGCCCTTCGTTTGTACGGGCCGGTGGCTCTGGCCCCGCTGTTCTGCCTGGCATTTGGGACATTCTCCGCTGCAGCCACAGCCCGGGCGTCGCTGCGCGCCAGGCACGCGCATCACCTGGTCGGCGACTCGGTCCGCTTCCTGCTCGTGGGCATCCTGCGGCTGTCCGACGCTCAACTTGGGCTGAAGGAACGCGCCCGGCGCGACCGTCGTGCGCTGCAGCACCTGCCCCTCGCTCTCTTCCCGGCAACGGGCGCATTGGCCCCCTCCGGCGGCGCAGACGCACGTGCGCTGGATTCTTGGACCATCGACGACCCGCGGTTGTAGCAACCGGCTCACGGCCCGGTTGCCGGCTGCGCGTTGCAGGGCAAGAACACCAGCATAAGGGCTCGACGGCCCCGACCGGTGAGAAATCTCCGGTGACGGACCTTCGGCCTGCCTTCGGAACCGGTGACCGGCGGTTTTCACCGGTGTGTGATCAACCATCTTACCCCTCTGCTGCCGTGTAGAGCAGATGGAATA
The DNA here is from genome assembly GCA_027493995.1 of Ardenticatenaceae bacterium. Taxonomy (GTDB): domain Bacteria; phylum Chloroflexota; class Anaerolineae; order Ardenticatenales; family Ardenticatenaceae; genus DOUV01. The sequence continues at coordinate 6,801,278 of JAOSJS010000001.1, forward strand.
CACCTCGGTGTCCCTCGATCAGCTCCGTGGGACCGAGATGGTGCTTCAGTTGAAGGATTATCCCTGCCAGCGTTCGTGCCGTCGCCGCACTCATGGTTTCATTGCGGGAGGAGAGGGCGTAGTGAAAGATGTAGCCTGTCTCCGTTCGGATTTTGCCGGCCGATATTTGGAATCCCAGCGAGGTCAGCGCGATGCAGATGTCGACCGGGATGGAATCCTGTCCGCCGAGGAGCCGCATTTCGGGTGCGCGGTCGGATGCCATCTCAACGGCTTCGGCGACCTCTTGCACGTGATACGAACGCAGGATCCGATAGCGGGCCCCGCTGGAAGACCGCCTTACCAAAGCAACGGTGATCACCGTCCCGACGAGGCAGGCAGAGGCGGCTGCGGGCCAGACGTGCCACGGGAGCAACCCTGCCCATGCTGCCAGGACGACCATGCCATCAAGGAAGATCGAGGTCCACTGCGCCTCCGAGAAACCCCAGCGGTACGGGCGCTCCGCGTCGCCGCGCATGAACTCGAAGTAGAATCGTCCCGTCGCGTAGCTGACAATGTACCAGGCCAGCGTTGTGCCAGCCGGTTGACCACGCAAGAGCAGGCGACTGCCCAGGAGCACAACGCCCAAGACCCACAACGACTCAACCGCTTGAATCGGAAAGAGGCGCACGCCCACGTAGGAAGGCGTAAATCCGGCCGCCGTGTGCTCCTCACGATAGCAGACGCCCCAACGGTGCGGCCGGCCGTGGCAGCACCCCATCATGAGGCAGCCCACGCGCCCGACGGCCACGAACAGACCCACCCCGAGAACGGTCACGTCGAGATAGGGCAGGACGGGCTGGCGGAGGAGCCACACCAGTAGTGTGACTGCGACCAGCACCGCGATTACATGGTGGTAGTGCGTGAGCCGCTCCTCCCCGGTGATAATCTTGGTGACAATCGCCAGCCCGAAGAAGGTCACCAGCGCCACCGGAATGATCGCCGTCATGACCCCGAGCGACAGTCCCAACGACTTCGACAGCATCAGGACGAGGGGGATGGCGAGCGCCAGGCCCGCCGCTCCCCAGACCTGAAAGCTGGGCCACACTCGCCCAAGAAGATGAACTTGTGGGTGGAGCAGGCTATTCAGGTGGCGATCAGATCCTTTGCGAAACATCATAATGCTCAGTCCAATGGGCCTCAGTGTACCGGCCGATCCAGTCGCCGGCGGGCCGATGAGCCACCGCGAATCGTGGGTGGGAACAGTGAGCGCCAACGCGATTCACTGTTACTGCCCAGCCAGCGCCGACTCGATGAGTTCGCGGACCTCCGGATCCGTCTCGCGCTGGCGATGGTGCTGAAGGACCGTGCGAACCGCCGGATCATCCAACTGGACCAATCCCTGGACGGCACTGTACCGGATGGAGGGACTCTCGGCCGCCAGCAGCCGCACCAAGGGTCCGACAGCGCTCGAATCGCCCGTCTGTCCGAGGAGGAGTGCCGCATGCTTGACGATGTCCGGATCATGCTCTTGCAGCAGCGCGACGAGAGCATCGGTGGCATCGGGAGTGTGAAACGTAGCAAGAGCGTCCATCGCCGCGAAAAGGACGATCGAATCGTGACGATTCAAGCCCATCCGCAATGCCTTGAGAATGGCAGGGAGCGTCTCCTCTTGGGCAAAGTGCCCCAGCAACCGCAAGATGCGCCCGTAGCCAACAGAGCCCAGGTACTCGTCGTCCAGTCCCTGCACCAGCGCGCGGGTGATATCGGGGCCCTGCTCGACGAACCAGGTGTAGGCTGGCTCGTAGAGCATCTGGGTATCACTCGCCAGGTCCACGAGCCGTTCTTCGACCTCCTGGTTTTTGTCTCGGTCAGCCACCCTGGCATTCTCCCTCACGGCGTGTAGGCGAAGATCGCCTGGACCTGTGCTTCAAAATACTTCTTATCACGCTCCAGGATCTCAGGTGACGCATCGATCCGCCGCTTGAGTTCCTTCAAAACCGCCCTCGCAACCTCCGGCTGCAACGCGTCTTTCATGACATTGAGCCGTTTGGGGATGTTCTTGTACGGATGCAGGCCACTGTAGGTCGGTTTCGGCCCCGTGAGAGGCTCGGCGTAGCGCAACTCGCGCAAGGCCGCGAAGATTTCGGTCTCGGGATACTCATAGGTTAAGTAGAATTCTCTTCGCCTCTCGGCATCTTTTCTCCACTTATCACGTTCTGCCTTCGGCATCTTGTCGATGGCCGCGCTCATAATTTCGCTGGCATACGGTTGGCCGTATTCAAAGTGACCCCCCATTTCGTGGGCCAGATTGGGCCAGGCGTTTTTCGGATCGGCTTCAACATTGTGAACCCACGACATGCCAAAGACCAACGCGTTGCCATCCTGATAGGCGTAATATCCCTTTTCCAACGCGCCTCTTGGGTCAAATCGATAGGTCTTGCCCTTCATGACATTCTCGAGCTCGGTCCCTTTAATGCTGGCGATAACCTTGTTCCAGGCTGCCGGCACCCGAACGTTCTCCCAATTTTTCTTGTCGGCATCGGAGAGCTTGTCCCACGCATCAGTGGGATGCGTGGTGAAGCCGCTCTTCTTCACCTCTTCTTTGAGCACGTCATCCAGGCTCACTTTGACATCGATTTTCGGCTTGACCTCGCCGCGTTTTTTGGCCTCTTCCTCAGCCTTCTTGCGCTCCTCTTCCTCTTTCTTCTTTCTTTTCTCCTCAAGAAAACTGTACTGGAGACCTCCAAGCCGCTCGATCTCTTTTTCGCGTTCGCTCTTGCAGCCCTGCAACCGCAGTCCGGAGCGAAGGCGAGGCATCGCATTCTGGCCAATGTCCGACAACGCGCCGCGTGTCCCGCCCCACGCTGATGCCACCGCGCCCACGGCCGCCACATCGGCGTCTTCCTCCAGCGAGTCGTACGCTGCTCCTCCATTGGCCAGCGGTGCCGTGGCAGTGGCACCGCTCTGCTGCACCACGTGGGCGAGTTCGTGCGCGATCAGGGCGTCGCCGATCAGGGTCCCGGGTTGATACTCATCTGCGCCGAAGGCGACGTTACGGCCCACCGTGAACGCCCTGGCGTTGAGTTGTTCGGAAAGATCGGCCGCCGCGCCATCGGTGTGCACGCGAACGCCAGAGAAATTCACGCCGAAGGCCGACTCCATCCGTGTCTGCACGCTGCCGTCCAGGGCATGGCCCGACTTGAGCTGGGCCTGGATCGCCCGGGGGTCGGCTCCGGCAGGCGCGCCGCCACTGCGCTCCTTGAACAAGAGGCTGCCGATCCCGGCGACCAGGCCGCCCAGACCGCTCACTACTCCTGAAACGAGCGTGCCGATGCCGCCCATGACGTCCATCATCCCACCGCCGGGCAGCGCGCTCGCGAGCTCCTCCGGCACCCCGGTGACCTCACCGGTGGCAACCCACTCGGCGATGCCCCGCCGGACGCGCCGGGTGACAATCGGAATGTAGGCCCGCGCGGCTCGCACCTCGGCGGCCTCGGGCGCGTACTTGCGGATGGCGCGCTCGACGTGCTGGCTGTCCTGCTCGGCGTAGTAGCCGAACCAGCGCTCGATGTAAGGACAGCCCATGGCCGACCAGATTGTGCCGCGGAGCGCCTCCTCGGCGGCGTTGCAGACGGCGGTGCGCAGTTCGCGGAGAAACTCACTCTTGTGCATCTGCCCGGGCTGCAGCGTCTCGGTCTCGTCGCCCACAATCAACGCCATTGCAGGCCCGCCTGGCTGTGGCGCGGCGATCGGCGAGGGTCGAGTTCCCTCGCCGGCCGGCTGAGGTTTGGCCTGCACGATCGTCGGGGCGGTCTGAGTACTCTGCACCAGGCTGGCAACCTGATCCGGGTGGGTCTGATCGCCGCGCCTGTTGGTCAGGGGCTCTGCCTGGCCCGGCTGCAACAGCCGGCTCACCGCCTGGTTGCCGATCGCCCGGTGCAGTGCCAGCACGCCCTGATACCCGAACAGAGCAGGTCGATGAGCAGATGAATCTCCTGCCCGCTGCTCGTGCTGAGGCGGTCGCCCGGGCGCCAGCTGCGGTGCTCGCGTCGCACGCTCATCCACGCTCATCACCTTCCGCTCGCAGGCAGAGCGGCCACTGTGGATCGGTGATACGCGGATTGATGACCCGGTTCTCGAAATCCAGCCAGATGCGTTTGTCGTTGCTGCAGTCGTAGCCACGGCATGGGATTGGGCGCTGGGCGTACACGCTGCAGCAGTGGGTCTCACGATTCAGGTGGATGCAGGCACCGTCCCCCTGCCGGGCGATCATGTAAGGTTGCCCCAGGTCCCAGCGGACGATACCCTCCTGCACGTCCTCCTTCGAGAGCGCGAGGGGGAGCTTGCAGCAAGCCGCCCGGCAGAGGTGGATGCGGTACTCACAGTCGACCTTGCTTCCACCCGTGAACTCGTACTTGCTGACGCCGAAGTTCTGGATGGCCACGCCCATCCCTCGCTCGACGTACTGGTCGCGCAGGTGCTCGGCGGTCGCCTGCCGGCGCGCCTCGAACGCTGGCCGGTCGAGCACACCCCGCTCGATGAGCAACTCGATCAGCGCACTGACAGCCGCGCTGGCCTCGTACACTCCGGCGGTGTTGGCATTGGCGCGGTTGTGGGTATAAACCAGGCCGCGAATGAGATCAGCCGTCTCGGGATCCATCATTTCTCCTGACCTTCGACCTGGCGTGCTCGCGATAGCTGTTGAACTCAGCTTCGGACCAGAGCTTGCCCATCTTCTGATACTCGCGCCGCGTGGCCTGGAGCAGGTGCTCCATGCCGAGCGGTGCATTCTCAGCCGCCGCCAAGAAGGCGGCGCTCAGCACGATATTCTTGATGTTGCCGCCGGAGAGCCGGAACTGTTTGGCCAAAAAGTCGAAGTCAATGTCCTCGTCACGCGGGGTTTCCGGTGGGAAGTGAAGCTGCCAGATTCGGTAGCGCTGCGACTCGTCCGGGAAGGGAAACTCGACGATGAACTGCAAGCGGCGGGTGAAGGCCTCGTCCATGTTCTGGCGCAAATTGGTCGCGAGAATCGCCAGCCCATCGTACTGCTCCATTTTCTGCAGTAAGTAGGCGATCTCGATGTTGGCGTAGCGGTCGTGGGCGTCGTGCACCTCGGAGCGCTTGCCGAACAGCGCATCGGCCTCGTCGAAGAAGAGGATGGCGTTGGCGGTCTCGGCCGCGGTGAAGACCCGCTCGAGGTTTTTCTCGGTTTCACCGATGTACTTGCTCACAACCGCGGAAAGATCGATCCTGTACAAGTCGAGCCCCAACTCGTTGGCGATGATCTCGGCGGCGGTGGTCTTGCCGGTGCCCGAGGGGCCGGCGAACAGCGCGCTGATGCCTTTGCCCAGGGAGAGCATGCGATCGAAGCCCCACTCGCCGAGTACGCGGTGGCGCTGGGCCACCCGCTGGCAGATCTCGCGCAGTTGGGCCAGCGCATCCTCGGGGAGAACGATGTCGCCCCAACGGTGGATCGGCTCGATCTTGTAGGCCAGCGTCGCCAGGTTGTGGCCGGATTCGGTGCGGGCGGCGCTGAACAGGTCGCTGAGGGTCGGCTGATCGCTGCCGAGGGCACGCGCCTCGTCGCCGGCGCGGGATGCCGCCCGCCAGCTCGCGTAGTTGCCGGCCGTGTCAACGGCGTCGGCAATCTGGCTGGGGGTCAGGCGGAAGCGGTTGGCCAGTGCATTCAGGTCGTCCGGTGCGAGGGTGACGCCCGCCGTGGCCAGATGGGTTTCCCAGTGGGCTCGGCGCTGGGCAAAGTCGGGGATGGGGAAGGGGACGACGACGATCCCCGTCGGCCCGCGCTCGATGGGGACCCACGGTTCCGTGCCGGCGAGAATGGTGACACCGGCGTCGTTGGCCAACTCGGTCATGAGCCGCTGGTAGAGCTGGAGGCGCTCGGGGTGGCGTTCGTCACTCCGCAGTGCGTCCAGGCCGTCCAGGTAGAGAATGGCGTCCTGGAGCCAGGCCTCGTGGAAGAGGAGTTTGAGGCGCGGCTCGAAGTCGGTGTCATTGGTGACAGCCCGCGCCAGGTCGGCGATCAACAGCGGCGTGTCGACCGCGCTCGCCAGGCCCTCAGCGGCCCGACGCTTGCTCCCACCGCGCGGTCCATGGAAGTAGAGCCGCAGGGGTTGGCCCGACTCCAGTGCCTGGTTGATCAAGGCCGGCAGCACCTGCCGGACGTCGGCATTCAGAGCCGCCTCGCGGGGAGAGGAGCCGGGCCCGACGATCTGGCAGAAGGGCGCCAGCCGCGCATCCAGGTTCTTCTGGCCGAGCAGCCAGTGGACGATCTGGTCGTCCAGCTTGAGATAGTGGGACAGGAGCGGCGGCTGGACCTGATTGGGGTCGGGGATCAGGTGGATGAGGTCATGCTGGATCAGCGGCGCGTTCGAGGCAAAGTGGGCGCGCCGCGCCACCTTCATGTCGAGGGAGGAGCAGAGCAGGTTGAGGGCCAGATCGATGCTTGGCCGCCGGCGGGTGACGTCGTCCTGGAGGTAGGCGTACAGTCGTTCGTAGCGCAGATCGAGCTCGGGGGCCAGCGCGATCAGAATCAGATCGACATCGAAGGGCGAGAGGCTGAAGGCCCACTGCAGCCAGGCCAGCCGCGAGCCATCCCTGGCGCGGCCCCGCTCGAATTCCTCGGCGTTGCCGCCTTCGGCCTGAAGGGTAGCGGCGCCCGGCGCGCGGGACAACAACCGCTTCGCCTCGTCCCGTGTGATATACAGCCCGCGGTAAGGGTCGGACGCCGCCTCGGGCCCGTAGGTCTCCTGGGCGCTGGCAACCGCCTGCTCGAGCAGATGGTCCAGCCGTTGCAAGGCCGGCAGCAGATCGTTCAGGGCCTGCCTGGCAGCGTCCCCCTCGATATCTTCAGCTGTCGCTTTTACCCGTTCAGCCACTCCATTACCTTCCCGCGTTCTCGGGCCTGCGGTTGTCGCAGTCTTCGGCGTCCCTTCCGGGTGCGCATTGGTCCAACCAACGTCTGACCAGGTCGGGGATCTCATCGACCGCTCGAAATGTGCCGATTGTGAGCCCGCTCACCCCAACCAGCTCACCGTACTGCAGTTCGCCCTCCCCACTCACTAACAAGCGCATCACCAATACGAGATAGCGCTTGTCAACCAACTCCTCGGAAGCGGGCTCATCTGGCAACAGACGGTCTCCCCGGTCAGTGTGAGGGTTACGATGTCTGCAATTATCGACCTGGTTGCTGAGAGCCGTCTGACATGCGTCTGACAGAAGTCTGAGATGCGGCTGAAATCCGGCTGAAATCTGGCTGAACGTGCTTCCAGCAGTTTTGAGTGGCGGGCGGGATGGTTGGGGAAAGCTGGGTGACAGGGAGAACAGATTGAGCGGGGAACGGGAGGGACGAAAGCGGCTCATCCTCGAATACCGCGGAGCGCCGGGCGGGTCGCCGGTGCGTCGCACTTCAGAACGTGCGGCGCACCGGCGGGGATTGGAGGGCCGTTCTGGTCGTTGGCCTCGGCATCCTGAGGGGCAAGAGTGAGACATGGCCCACGAGGCCCATGGTTCAACGAACCATGGACGATGGCGTATCTCACTTTCTGTAGAAGTGGCGCGTACGCGCCACTTCTACAGAAATATGAACACATCATCACCATGGACAACGGGCCACCGACAGCGGACTGCGGGCGAAGGGGCTACACGCTGGCGGGATCCAGGCGGATCGTGTCGTACAGGTCGATGGTTGCTGGCTCGGGCGTGGCGTTGAATTCAACCCTCAGGGCCTGGGAGCAAATCTGATACTGGCGGAGCGCCTGGGCGCGCAAGCCCAGGCGCACGTAGCAGCGCATCGCCTGGCGGTGGGCATCCTCGCGGCAGGGATCGTAGGCCAGCAGGCGGTGGATGTATTTCATTGCCTCGGCCGGGTTCCGGCGGGCGTAGTAGTAGTCGGCCAGGCAAGCCAACAGATCGAGGCAGGCAGCGCGTAGCCGCTCCCGCTCGATCACGGTGCAGATGCTCGAGTCGCCGCACAAATCGCCGCGGTAGAGCGCCAGGGCCCGTTGGCAATGGGCCAGGCCTTCGGCTTCGTGCCCGCTCTGGAGCAAGCGTTTGCCCGCGTTGCTCCAGGTGTCAAAACAGTCGATATCGACCTCCACTCCGCTTTCCGTGTTGAGGCTGTAGTACCCATCTTCGTGGGTGACGAGTTCGGCCCCGTCCAGCGACTTGCTGGCAAGTTTGTTCAACCGGTAGGTGAGACTGTTGAGTGATTGGCCTGCGAGGGTCGACTCACAGTCGGGCCACAGGTGTTCGAGCAGATGGAGGCGCGGTACGCGCCGCTGACGGGCCAGAGCCAAATGGCTCAGGAGCGTCTCGGCCTTGCTGCCGCTGCCAATGGGCGCGAGGGCGCCTTGCAGGGTCAGCCTGAACGTTCCCAACAGGGCGACCAACACAGGGGGCTGTGTCCCTGGCCCAATGATACTGACGGGGTGGACATCAAACATGCGGCTCCCTCCCGATTCAAATATCAGGATTCCTTGGGAAGTTATAGCAATGAGTTTTGAGACACGCGTTATTGGGGGCCAGAAAGTATCTTCCTGGCCGGATGTCAAGCCAGAACTCGGAACTCAAGATTGAATACGCATCGGGGCAGGTGGCGCTGGGGCAAACAACGTGGTGGCCCGGCTTGATCGTATCCCCTCACTCGCCGCGCCTGGTGCTGACTCCCAAGTGTCCGCGACGGAGGGGGCAGACACCCGGCGGGCGAAGACGTGCGCGGCTACGCAGAGCAGGTATTCGAGATATGTGCGCGGTTCTACTCGATTAAACGCCGACTGATGATGATTTTGTCGCTTGCCTGGCTTAAGTTTGTGCCGCGCAGGCGATGCCGGAGTGCCGCCCGCGAGGACCGGCTATCAGCTCTAAGTGTACAACAGGCTTGACGGTGCGGAGTCTCGATCCGGTGGATTATCGATTCTACACTGTAGCGAAAAGGCGCAGCGGAGACAAAACCTGCGTTGAGGGAGTCTGGTCGGGCGATGACTTATCTGGCTCGACCGGAGCGCCTTTCGTCGCAGCGGGTGCCTCGCTCGACGAGGCCGGGTCGGCGGCGGCACAGCGGAAACCGACGTCGTCGTAGCCGCCGCTGGCCAGAGCGCCGGCCACTTCCCACGCCCTGGCGGCGTCGAGGTTGTCGAACCAGGAGCCGCCCTTCAACTGTTTGCCCCCGTCGGGGTGCTCGTCGGCGACCCACTCCCAGACGTTGCCGGCCAGGTCGAGGGCGCCACAGATGGCGGCGCCGTCCGGGTACGCGCCCACCGGGCTTGTTCCGCCCAGGCTGGTCTCGGCCGTGTTGGCCCGCTCCGGCGCCTGGTCGCGCCCCCAGGGCCAGGGACGGCCGTCAGGGCCGCGGGCGGCGGCCTCCCACTCGGCCGCGGTGGGCAGGCGCTTCCCGGCCCACCGGGCATAGGCGCTGACGTCATCCCAACTCACGTAGACGACGGGGTGATCGGCACGATCGGTGGGGGTGTCCCTGGGGCCAATCGGGTGGTGGGTGGTAGCCGGTGGCGGCCACGAAGCGGGCGTAATCCGCCACCGTCACCGGTGTCGCATCCAGCCAGAAGGGGGCCACCTCGACCGGATGCTCCTGGCCCGGTGCTCCGTGCCACAGTGAGCCGCCAGCCACGAAGACCTCCGCCCGCCCGTCGTGACCGGTGCGGCCCGGCGCCGTTGGAACCGAAGCCGGTTCGGGGGCACTTCGCCGGGTTCCCGCAGTCGTGGGGGCAGTGTGCGGCAGCCAGCGCCAGAGACGGCTGTCGGGGGTGCGCAGGAAGAGGGCCGGGGTACTCCAGGCCAGCCCGTCCACCCGGACGAGCATCTTGCGGCCCTCAGCCAGCGCGGTGTCCAGCGGCAGGCCATCGACCAACTGGCGGTAGAGGTAGCCGGCCAGGCGCAGCGCCAGATCATCGCGGATGGTGCGTTGCATCGCGAGGACCGCAGGCAGGCCGGCGCGGGCCAGGCTGAGGGCCGGGCTGATCCCGGTGGTCACCGGGGAGGCCCCGTGGCAACTGTTCAGCCAGGCAAAGCGCAGCGTGGGGACATCCGCCAGCAGGCGCCGCAGGTCCTCCGCACCCAGCGGGGCGGCCGTGCCGTCCTCCTGTTCCAGGATGAGCTCGCCTCGCTGGCTGCCGTGAGCGACGATGTGGACGACGTGAGGCCGCTCGCGGCGCAGCGCCTCTTGCAGGCGCTCGGCGGTCGCGTGCTCGACCGCAGCGAGGGTGACAAGCCCCTCGGTCACGAGCGGGGCCAGGCCGCTCTCGATGGCCGCGCGCTCGACGGCCGTGCCTAACGGGGGCCGATTCGTCGGGCTGGCCAGCACCAGCAAGAGCCGCAGCGGCGGCTCGGCGATCAGGGCGGCGGCCACGGGCTCGGGCAGTTCGACGAAGCGAATCAACGGGGTGCGCGCCGAGAGGGCCACGAAGTCATCGCGGCGCGGATCGCGCAGCAACTCCCAGGGCCAATCGGCCAGCGCGGGGGCCGGGCGCAACTGCAACTGCAGCGACACCGCGTGCCGGTCGGCCGCATCCAGGCTGCGGCGCCAGAGTTCATCGACCGGCGGGACGAAGAGCGCCTCGAAAAGCTGCGTCCCGACCGTGGCCAGCCCGGCCGCGTCGGGCGCCGCGCCTCTGACCCAGCGGTTGCGGTGACGGCGCAACGCGGCCTCAATCGGCGGTGGCGCGCTCTCGGCCCGGACCTGCCCCGAGGGTGAATCGACGACGTTGAGCAGCCAGCAGTCGTCGCGTGGTTCAATCTGAAGGATGAAGTCCAACCGCTGCATTGGCCCCTTCCCGTAAAAAGATGGCGTAGTCGAGGGTCAAGAACTTGATGCCGAAGAGCCACATGTCGTGGCGGGCGACGATGGTTGGCGCGGCTTGTTCGGAGGCTCCTCCATCGGGAGGAACTCGGCTCTGGCCGGCCGGCCAGACGCGGATGGTCTCGTTCAGGGGCAAGCGAACCGGCAGGACACGGTTGGCAAAGTAGACGCCCTCGTCACCCTTTCCACCTGGCATCGGAAGCGTGGTGAGGAGGAGTCCGGCGGCGCCCGCCCCGGCTTCCAGGCACTCAAGACGAAGAATGCTCGTCAGGTTGCCGCCGGGCAGCGGAAAGGCGATGTTCATGTAGCGCTGCCCTGCCATCGAATGATTCGCGTAGGCCGCTACATACACTGCTTCACCGGTTCGGGTATAGGTGCGGACCCAGGCCCGGACATTCGTTCGCCCATCCCGGGCGTCGTCAACCAGAAGAATCTGGCTATCAATGAGGTCCTCACGTCGCTCGGCTGATACCGGCAGATTCATTTGGCCGACCCACGAGCTGAAACGCTTGAAGAGGCGAGCCGCGCGCCGAAACCCGGGCTGCCACTCAGGACGTACGAGCAAGCCATAGTGAGACGTCTGTTCGTAGAAGGAGCGGATGTCGGGGTGGATTCGGTCGGGATCGAAGTCGGGACGCCGGTACTCGGCGAGATTATCGACCAGTCCAGGCGGTGAAGTGCTCGTGGGCGTCACTGTGGTGGTCCGGTGGAAGAAATCGGGCCCGACACGTCCTCGACTCGTAAGGGTGCTGAATGGAATCCCAGGTGGTGGCAGGTGTGACTGTGGACGAACGATCGTCCAGGCCAACAGGCCGCCCAGGACAAAGCCGAGCGCATTCACGAGTCCATGGATGAGGATCATCTGTGGAACGGTGATCGCCGGAGCCCCCCTGGCCTGACCGACAGCATAGAGGCAGGCAAAGAGCATGCCGAGGACGACCGATGCCGACGAGACGACGAGTAGCCCGCGTGCGAGCCGCTGCGGGATGACCCGCACGAGAACGAAGATATTGACAGACGCCAGCGCGACGAGACTTGCGGCCAGGAGCGCGGCTGCCATGACTTCGAGGGGAGGAGAGAAGACAATCCCAAGCGCTACCAACAGAGGCGCCGCGATCACTCCCGAGGCCACAAGGGAGAAGGCAGCCTGCGGGGCCGGGCGGCCCACCGCGAGCTTGCGGCCCGCCATCCCGGTCAGGATGGGCGCGGCGAAGCCGGCGTAGTGAAAATGGACAGCGGTCAGGAGCACGATTGGTTCCTGGAATCCCAGCGGAGTGGCACCAAGGCGAGATAGGACGAGCCAGAACCCTCCGACCGGAAGGTAGAGGAGCCCGACGTCGATGCAAGCCTCGTCAGCCTGCACGATTCCTTGCAGGAGAAGGCGAACGAGGCCGAAGAGGCCAAGAAGCCCGGTCACGAGGGCCCACGGTGTCGCCAAAACGGCCGCCCAGACGCCGGGCGGGGAGAAGAACGAACCGATCGCGAGTGCCGCGGCGACGGGCTGGAGCAGGACGGCCGCCCGATAGCTGAGTGGGTGACGGCCGGTGCGACTGGGTGTGGCGACGAGCCGGAGGGCGAGCGGGACCAGGATCAATACGGCAAGCAGGAGCAACCCTTCGATCGTTCGCCCTTCATCGCGAGCCGCCAGCCACACCCCGAGCAGGCCCAGCCAGACAGTTCCGCCGAGGACCCCACTCGCGCGGCTCCATTTCATCAGGCGGGTCCGCGAGCCATTCATTAGCTCTGGCGCACCAGGACGAGTAAGTGCCCCGGGCCGTGGACGCCCACGGCGAGGGTTTGCTCGATGTCGGCGCTCTTGCTGGGGCCGCTGATGATGACCACGTTGGCCGGTACGGGGGCCGGGCGCACGGCGGCCCAGGCGAAGAGATCGGGAACGATCGCCGACGCGTGAACCACCACGATGCTGGCCGGGGGGAGGAGTGTGACCAGCCGGCTGCGGCTCGGGCCGCTCTCCACGACGACCGAGCCGGTCTCGGCCAGGGCGGCGGTGGCGCCGCTGAGGCCGACGTCGGCGGTGGCGCAGGCGCCTCGGAGCGCCTCCGGCGGGACCTGGCCGGCAATCGTCCAGGCGACCGCGGGGAAGCGCGCGGGCAGATCCAGGTCGGCGAGCCCAGGGTCCGGATTCATCACGGCGCGGGTCACCCCCAGCTCGTCGAAGAGTGCCGCGATCGCGGCACTCCTGGCGGCGGCGTCCGGGGCGATGAGCGCCTGGGCGCCGTTGCGCTCGAGCTGGGCGACCAGGACGGCCGCCGGGTCCTCATACGGGGGGCGGCCCCGCCAGACCGATGGGGCTGGGGGCGGCGTGCGGCCGGCAAGTTGGCGGCGGATACGATCCAGGACCGTGTCGGGTGTCATCGATTCAGTCTCCGGGTGGCGAAGCGCTCCAGGCGGGCGAGGGCCTCGGGCAGATTCGAGCGGCCGAAGCCGATGCGGAAGTGATTGCCGGGGTGATCGTAGAGCGTGCCGGGCAAGAGTAACACCCCCTCCTGCTCGACCAGATCGGTGGCGAAGCGCTCTACGGGCAGGCCAGCGCGGAGGCGGGGAAAGCCGATGCTGCCCGCGCGGGGTCGTACCCACTCGAAGGTCCCGGCCCACGCCGCGAAAAAGCGGTCGAGGTGGGCGAGGTTGCGCTCGATAATGCCCAGGCTGCGGGCCAGCACCGCCTCGCGGGCCCGCAGCGCGATCAGGGCCAGAATCTCGCTGGGGGCGCTGTTGCAGATCGAGGTGTAGTCTTTGAAGGCGGCCGCCCGTCGCAAGAGATCGCCGTCGCGGGTTGCCAACCACCCCACGCGCAGGCCGGCCAGCGCGAACGCTTTTGACATAACACCGAGGCTGATGGCGCGTTCATACAGATCGACGGCCGCCGGCAGCCGGTCGGCGGGATCGAACTCCAGGAAACGGTAGACCTCGTCCGAGAAGAGGTGCGCGCCCGCCTCACGCGCGAGCTCGACGAGTCCGGCGAGGCTCGCCCGGTCTGGCAGGGCGCCGGTGGGGTTGTGGGGGAAGTTGACCACGATGAGGCGGGTCGTCGGCCGGAGCGCGCGCTGCAGGGCCTCGAGATGGAGCGCCCAGCCGTCGGCGTGCTCGAGGGGCAGCAGCATGACCTCGGCGCCGGTGGCACGGGCGACCTCGTAGAGCGATTGGTAGCCTGGCCAGGTGATGACGGCGTGATCGCCCGGTCCGAGCAGGACGTTCATGAGGACGAAGATCGCCTCCTCAGCGCCCGCGAAGGTGAGCACGTTCGCAGGTGCGACGTTCTGGTAGAGGGTCGCGATCTCGGCGCGCAAGAGCGGGTGACCGGGGGCCTCAGTGTAGCCCAGGGTCAGCTTTTGCCAGAGCGCGCGGTGCTCGTCGTCGGCCAGCGCCAGGAGCTCGTCGAGCCGGTAGCCCTCCACATCGGAGGCGCAGAGAATGTACGGGGCGGCAAACTCCCACCGGGCGAAGTAGCGTTCGAGTTTGAAGTCGGGGATCGGATTGGAAAGCATTTTGGATCTTACAGCAGGACCTGATGCGTGAGTGATTCAATCACGCATCACGATTTATCTCCTTCCACCGTTCATGGAACGAGCGCGTGGCCAGCGCTGGAAGTGGTCGACCGGCGGCGGACTCGACCGGCAGGTGGAGTGTCCGGTCGCGCTGGAAGGGTGCCTGGAGGCGAGCGGCCAGCCGGGGACCAAGCCCCCAGAGACGGGCGTGGCCCATCAGAAGGGCGGTGGCCTTGAAGATCAGGCGCTCGATCGGACCGGCCTCACCTGTAGCGACCTCATCGGCGCGCAGCTCGAGAAGCATGCGCGGCAGGTCGATCCGCACCGGGCAGGCGTCGAGACAGGCGCCACACAGGGTGCTGGCGTGCGGGAGGGCCGAGTACTCGGCCAGGCCGCTCAGCAGCGGCGTGATCACGGCGCCGATGGGGCCGCTGTAGGGGCTGCCGTAGGCGTGGCCGCCGGCCTCGCGGTAGACCGGGCAGACATTCAGACAGGCCCCGCAGCGGATGCACTGCAAGGCCTCCGCATACTTCGTGCCGAGTTGGGCCGAGCGGCGGTTGTCGAGGAAGACGATGTGGACCTCGCGCGGGCCATCGGGGTCACCGGGGCGGGCCGGTCCGGTGACGAATGAGGTGTAGATCGAGAGCGGCTGGCCGGTGGCGCTGCGAGCCAGGAGGGCCAGAACGGCGGCGGCATCGTTCCAGGTTGGAACGATCTTCTCGATGCCGACCACTGCCACATGCACCGGCGGGGCGCTGGTGACCAGCCGGCCGTTGCCCTCGTTGGTCACCAGAACCACCGTGCCGCTTTCGGCGATCGCGATGTTTCCACCACTGATGCCCATGCCTGCTGCGAGGAAGCGCTCGCGCAGCAGGCGGCGGGCGGTAGCGGTCAACACCGGCACGTCGGTCGGCAGGGGCTGGCCGGCGGCCAGACTCAGCAACTCGGCGACCTGCTCGCGAGTCTTGTGGATGGCAGGCCCGATGATGTGGCTGGGGGTCTCACCGGCGAGCTGGATGATCCACTCGCCCAGGTCGGTCTCAACCGTGGTGATCCCGGCCTCTTCGAGCGTGCGGTTGAGGTGGGTTTCCTCGGTCGCCATGCTTTTGGATTTGACCGCCAGCGTGATACCGTGGCGCCGCGCGATCTCGAGGACGATCCGATTCGCCTCGTGACCGTCGGCCGCGAAGTGGACCTCGGCACCGGCGGCGCGGGCGTTGCGGGCAAAGGTGTCCAGGTGCTCGTCGAGGCGGGCGAGGGTGGCCGCGCGCATCGCTTTGGTATGATCGCGCAGAGCGCCCGCGTTCGGAAGAGCGGCCAGGGCCTGTTCCCGCCCCTGGCGGAAGTGGTTCGTCGCGCCCTCGATCGCGCTCTGCAGACGGGGATCAGCGATGGCAACCTTCGCGCGGCTGGTGAACTCTCTGACCGTGGCGGTCATGCACGCTCCTTCGGAATGACGAATGATGAACAGGCTCTGCCGCGAGCGCCGCTGCAAGACGAGCGCGGCTGAAGAGTCAACTCAGCCTTGCGCCTCGAGCATGTCATCCAGGACTTCGGCCAGATGGCGCGGCTGGAGGGGCACGCGATCCGCCGCGGCGACGCCACGCAGCTGCATCAAGCAGCCGGGGTCGGCAGTGACAAGCATGGTGGCTCCCGCCGCCTGGGCCTGGGCCAGTTTCTCGCGGGTCATTGCGTTCGAGACCGCCGGCATGCGCACCGAGAAGCTTCCCCCGAAGCCGCAGCAGCGGTCCGATTCGCGCATCTCGACCCGCTGCGTGCCCGCGGCGTCGAGGAGGGTTCGTGGCTCAGTCCGGAGGCCAAGGAGGCGACACATGTGGCACGAGTCGTGGTAGGTGACCACACCGTCGGGATGGGTCCCCGCCGGTCGCCAGTCACAGACATCGACCAGGAACTCGCTCAGCTCGTAGGTCTTAGCGGCGACGGCGAGCGCGCGCTGCTCCCAACCGGGCCATTGGTGAAGCAGGTGAGGGTACTCGATGCGCACCATCGTCACACACGAGCCGCTGGGTGCGACGATGGCGTCGTAGTCCTCGAAAATCTCGACGAAGCGTTTGGCCAGGTGGGTGGCCTCACTCCGGAAGCCGCTGTTGAAGAAGGGTTGGCCGCAGCAGGTCTGCGCCATAGGGAAGTCCACCTCACAGCCGGCGCGGCGCAACAGCCGGACCGTGGCCTCGCCAATCTCGGGGTAGACCTGGTCCACGATGCAAGTGACGAAGAGGGCGACACGCCGGGGAGCCGTCATGCCTTGGGCTCCTTTCGGACCTGCGCAGCCCGTCTCGACCGGCGCAGCAGGCGCAGGCCCAGGTACCCCGGCAGGCCGACGAGGAAGATCGCGATCAAGATAAGGATCGTCATAAAGTTGGCGACGTCGCCGACGCCCGCCCGGATCAGGGCGTTGGTCTGGATAAATGCATAGATAAAGAAGAGTAGCCCAAGAATGCTGAGACCGAGGAGGGCACTCCCAACGTACATGCCCGTAGGCATCCGCTCCTTTTTGGGCGGCGCGGCCGGCGGGTCGGAGATTTCGTTCATGCAGTGCTCTTTCACGCGCAGGGAATGGTACGATAGCACGGCGTCGCTGGCAAGTGGCCGACTCGTGGCGCGGGAATGCTGATTTTCACGGTGCGACGCGCCTGTCTCCTTCAGAACCGTGCCGTTGGGGTGTCATTCGCCGTCCGCGGCGTTCGGGTGGGCCGAAGGTGCGTCGCACCCAACAGAGAGGAGGTTCCTGTCCAGCAGCGATGGGGCGGAACCGTTCAGGCGAGCGGCAGCCCGGTGACGGCTGCAATCAACTCCGCGGTGCGGGGAACGGCCTCATCGACGGTCCGGCGGCCGGTCAAGCAGTCCTCGACCAGTGCCCGGAACTGCTCCGAGACCCGGGCAAAGCCGGGGATGGCCGGCCGGGCGCGAGCGATATCGAGGAGTTGGGCGGACCGAGCCAGAAACCCATTCTCGGCTTCGACGAGGGAGCGAGCCACGGCGATGCGCGGGGGATGGTGGCCGGTGCGCAGGCAGAAGGGGCGTAGGACCTCGTCGTGCTCGGCCAGGTCGAGGAGCGCCAGCGCCGGCGCCGGGCTCTGGGACTGGCGGTAGATCACGTAGCTCATGCCGCCGACCAGCGTCACCGGCCGGCCCCCGGGCCCGGCGGGGATAGGTACAAAGCCGGCCTTCTCGAGGAAGGTCGGCTCGTCCCAGCCTGCGGACGAGCGGATGAAGAAGCTCTCGTAGGTGCCACCAACAGCCAGCGCGGCTCCGCCGCGGGCAAAGATTCGGGCGGCCTGATCCCAGGCATAGTCGGTGACGGCGGGCGGCACGAGGTTTTCCGTTTGGACCAGTGCTGTCAAGAAAGCCAGCGCCTGGCGATTCTGCCCACTGTCAAGGACCACGCGGCCATCCGCAATCAAATCGCCTCCGGCCGCCCATAGAAACGGGAGAAGCTGGTAGGTTGTCGTCTCACCGCCGTGCCGGCCACCAACGAGAACCAGGGGGTACAGCCCAAGCCCGTAGCGTGCCCGGACAGCGGGAGCCAAGAAATGGCGGCCGACCGCCACCAACTCATCCCACGTCGTGGGTGGTGCCAGCCCTTCGGCCGCGAACCAGTCGCGCCGGTACCAGATCACGCCGGCGTCGGCGCTGATCGGCACACCGTACAGAGTCTCAGCGTAGCGGTTGGCCGCCAACAGCGCGGGGAAAAAGCCCTGTTCGCACCGCGAGCCCCAGGCGGGATCGACCTCGGCAGGGGGTTGGAGATAGTGCCGGTCGGCGAACTCGGCCACCCAAGCCGAGTCGAGCAATGAGATGTCAGGGGCCTCACCGCGACCCACTGCCTCGACGAGATGGAGATGCAGCTTTTCCAGCGGCACGAAGGTAAAATCGAGCTGAACCGGACGATCCGGATGATCCTGATTCCACAGCGTGGCCGCCCGCTCGAGGGGCTCGCGCCAGCGCTCATCCGAGAGAACGACGCGGAGGGTCACGGTCGCCGCCGCGCGGCTGTCAGCGGGGACAGCGACAAACGTGCCCCGGCCCGGAGTGCGAGTCAACAGACCCTCGAAGACCAGCTCCTGGAGCGCCTGCCGGACCGGTGTTCGGCTGAGCTGGTAGTGCTCGCACAGCTCGGCCTCAGTCGGGATCTGATCGCCCGGCTTGAGGTCACCGTGCTGGATTTGCTGCTTGAGGAGTTGTTTGAGTTGGTAGTAGGCTGGAATCGGAACGTCGCGGTCGATGGCGGGCATGATCAAGTAGTTCCTGGAGGCTATTTATCATAATGTTACCACATTCTAGACGAGAGCGGACGGGCGGTCAACCGGGAGGGAGAAAGGAAGCAAGACGGCAGGGACATCGTTCCCTTCACAATCAAATTTCCAGGCCGTGTCTATGCGGCCTGTCCAGCCCATGCCTTGTGTAGCAAAGCCGAGAACGGGCGGCGTCATCTGATTGTGTGCGAAGAGGGGAATATAAGGCGCTCCAAGCGGCCTACCAGGAACAGCAAACCTCTGAATGAAAAGTGCGGTACGACCTTCGGACCGAGATTGAGGGCATGATCTCCCTGGGAGTCCGGGTGTATGACCTGCGGGAAACCCACTCCATTGGCCTTGCCAAAACCCATCTCCAGCACGTCTTCACGGCGGCTGTCATCAACATCGTTCGCTTGACAGCGTATTTGCGAGGTCGCATCCATGTCAAGTTGCGGCTGTGGCTCTCGGGGTGTGCGTGTCTCGCCGTAGACTTCGCCAATAAAGCCCATTATTTGTCACAGGCCAAGCCGTCCGATGGCTCGCACCGGCCGCGCTCGCTTGGCATGATGGCAGCGCGGGTCCAGGAGATCATCGACCGCAAGAGGGTGCTGTGGGTTCCCAAAGGGGCCGGCTGCTTCGTGGCGATGACCTGAGAACGCCACGTATCTGGCGCTCGTCAGAGTCGGTGGGTGAGGGTCAACGGCCTCTGGCCGGTCTCCGCACTGATCCGTTCACCTCGCGCTGCACGTAGTAGTTCGAGATCAGGAGAATCGTGCCCCCGAAAATTTGCCACCAGAAGATGGGTTTGCCCAAGATGAGGAACTGGAGCGTGAAGACGCTGACCGGCTCCAGCAGGAGCAGCAGGCTGGAGATCGAGGCCTGGACCCGCTGCAGACCCGGATAGAGCAGAATATACGGCAGGGTCGTCCCCACTAGGCCGAGGGCCAACAGCAGCAACAGAGTATGTCCATTCAGTGAGAACGCCCATATCTGGCTGCCTTCGATGCTCATCGCAGCCAGGAGCGCCGCGATGGGCAGGCTCCAGACGATGGCGGCGAGCAGCGAGAACTGCAGGGCGACCAGGGGTGGAACGTGTTCGAGCGAGCTGCTCTTGCGTCCAATGATGAGGACGAGCGCGGTCAGAAGACCGTTCGTCAGTGCGAAGAACTCTCCAAGACGGAAGGCGCGCAGGTCGGAGACGGTCCAGAAGCCGACGGCGACCATGATGCCGGCCACGGCGCCGAGGGTACCGGCGATCTTGCGCGGACCGATTGGCTCGCCGAGAAAGAGCCGGCCGAGAATGACGGTGAAGATCGGATGGAGCAGGACGAGCAGGATCGCCTTGGCTGGCGGGGTGCCGAGGCCGATCGAGAGGTTGTAGGTCGTGAAGGCGAGTAGGAGTACCAGACCATTCACGGCGTACAGGATGAGGTCGCGCCGCCTGGGGACCACCCGGACCTGAGGATCCGGCAGGATCACGTAGTTCCAGATTGCCAAGGAGAGTGCCCCGACGAACAGGCGACTCAGGACTTGAATGCCAACCCCAGTACTGCTCAATGGAATCAAGGCGAAGAGGATGGGCAGAAAGCCAAGGGCGACGCCGGCTCCCGCGATGAGCAGGACGCCGGTGTTGAGAGGCGCAGCGGTCGTCGTCTCGGATCCTTCCAGTTCCATCGATACCTTCCTTGTGGAGGAAGCGACGAGTCGAGCCCTCATCGATACCACCACAGGAGGCATGGCAGAACTATGCCCAGGTAGGCGACGGTCGTGAGGACGAAGGCGGTCGTAGTGATGTGGATGTTCAAGCGAAAGAGCCGGGCGGTGACGACGGCATTGATCGCCGTCGGCGCGAAGGCCAGAATCAGCGCCACGTTGAAGGCAATGTGATCGAGGTGCAGCGGCATCAAGAGGAGGTAGGTCACAATTGGAGTCAGGATGAACTTGATCCACAAGAGGTCGAGTGATTGGCGCCAGTAGGCCCGGATCTTGGTAAACTCCAGCGCGTACCCGACCGGAACCACCGAGAGCCAGGCGCTGCCGTGCACCAGATACGGGAAGAGTTCGCCCGCGACCGCGGGGCGCGGCACGCCGCCGAGGTTGAGGACCGCGCCCAGCGCGAGCCCGAGCAGAGGAAGTTGCTTCCAGGTGAAGAATCGTGTGCGGTGCGCGCGCTCCGGTAGTCGGCAGCGGTCGTGTTGTCGCTGGAACCGTTCGGCTACGGCATAGCCGACCGAATAGAGAAATGGGGCGCTCGAGAGCAACAGGAGTGTCACGACGGCATAGCCGATCTCACCGTAGATGGCGAAGACAGTGAGCGTCCCAACCACGCCGCGGTTGGAGAGCATCGTCGCCAGAACATAACCGCCTTGGGCCAGCGGGTCGCGGTACTTGTATCTTGCCCGGACAAAGGCCAGGATGCTCGGGGTGACGTTCATGACCGCTCCCAGGATTGGAAGCCACGCCAGCCGGACGTCGAGGTGGAGCCGCCAGAAGCTCAGGAAGCCGAGAATCGGCTCGAACGCCAGAATGCTGAAAACGATCAATCGGTCGACGGCTTCGGCGTTGAACAAGTCCCGTCGCCGCAACCCGTAGCCGACGATCATCGGACAGATCAAGTCGGTAAAGAAGAAGAGGACCGTCGTCGACAGATTCATAGCGGCGCGGGTGGTCAGAGAGCGCTCAGGACCTGTACCATCCTTTCCAGACCGCGTCGCAGCGCCTCGTCATTGTACGAAAAGGAGAGGCGTAGGAAGCCCTCACCGGCAGGACCATAGATGCTCCCGGGGATGGTGACGACACCGTGCTCCAGCAAGTAATCAGCCAGCGACTGTGAGTCTTTGCCGAAGGGCCGGATGTCGAGAAAGTAGAAGAAGGTGGCCTCGGGCGGGTTGGGACGACGCCCCAAGAGCCCCGCCAGCGCGTCGGTGACGATCTGGCGCCGGGCGGCGTAGTGGGCCACCATGGCCGCAGTCGGCTCTTGGGGACCGGTCAGGGCAGCGACTCCTGCGTACTGGACGAAGGTTGTGGCTGAACGGCTAAACTGCTCGGCCGTGCGCCACATCGCCCGTGTCAGCGCGGGCGGCGCGATGTTGTAGCCCAAGCGCCAGCCCGTCATTGCATAGCTCTTGGAGAAACTGTTCACGACGATGGTACGGCGCCGGGCCTCCGGTGAGAGCGCCGCCAGGCAGGTGTGCTGGCGGCCGTCGAACACGATCTTCTCGTAGATCTCATCGGCGATGATCACGAGATCGTGTGCCTCGGCCAGGGTCACGAGCGCGGCCAGCTCCTCGCGGGTCATCGCGGTGCCGGTCGGGTTCCAGGGATTGTTGACGAGAATCGCCCGGGTCCGGGGCGAGATGGCCTCCTCAAGGGCCTCGCGCGGCACTGCGAAATGGCCGCCCGTTTCGACCGCGTGCGCTCGCCGTGGCGTGCCTCCCGCGAGCGTGACGACTGTGGCGTAGGGATCGTAGATCGGATCGAAGAGGATCACTTCGTCCCCCGGACCGACGACCGAGAAGATCGCAGCGTAGAGTCCCATCGTCGCCCCGGTGGTGATCAGCACTTCCTCGTTTGGGTCGATGGAGAGCGCGAAGTCGCGGCTCATACGGTCTGCAATCGCCTGGCGCAGATCCGCTCTTCCTTGGAGCGGCGGGTAATGAGTTTCCCCGGCTTCCAGGGCCTGGACCACGGCCAGAGAGATGTGACTCGGCGTGGCGAAGTCCGGCTCGCCGCGCAGCAGGTAAACGAGGTCCCTGCCGCGCGCCTCAGCGTGGCGGGCTTTGGCGAGGATCTGGTTGACGGCCGACGGCGTGCTGGCCGCCACCCGCTCGGCGATACGATAGTCCATAGCAGTTCTTCCTAACAATGTTATAGATCGCGAATCCGTGGACTCCGCCAACAGGGCCTGCCTCAGTCTTGAGGCCTAGTTCGCGGGCGGGCAGAGTCCACCGCGAACCAGCCCCGTCCGTGAGAGTGCAATACCTCTCTGCCAGCGAAGCCCGAGCGCCTCATTGATAGAGCGCAAGCACCTCTCGTTCGGCCTCCGGCATGAGTGGGAGGAGCGGCGGCCGCAGCGGCCAGCGCGGCATCTCGTGCAGGTCCGCGAGCAGCGCTTTCACCAGGGCGGTTGTTGGGTAGACGGCGAGCGTTCGGTGCAGGTGCGTCATCTGGAGCTGGGTGTGCGCGTCCGTGCTACCCGTCTCGTGGGCGTCCCAGATGCGCCGCAGGGAGGGTGAGATCAGGTTGGCCAGGGCGGTGATGCAGCCGGCCGCATGGTTATCGAGCGCGAGGCTGAAGAGCGAATCACTGCCGGTCAGGACCATCAGGGCGTCGCCAAAGCGCCGTCCGAGGGCGCGGGTGTGGGCCGGATCATTGGAGGAGTCCTTCAATCCGGCGAAGCGATCGGGGAAGGCTTCTTTCAGCCGCGCTATCAGGTCGAGCGAGAGGGGCACTCCCGACACGGCCGGGAAGTGATACCCGAAGAAGGCGCTCTCCGCCGGGACTGCACGCTGGATGAGTTTCTCGAACCAGGCAAAGAGGCCGTCGTCGGTGGCGGCGCGGTAATAGAACGGCGGGAGTGAGACCACGCCGTCGAAGCCCAGGTCGAAGGCGCTCTTCGTGAGGAAGACAGTTTCCTCCAGGCTTGGCGTGCCCACGCCGGCGAGCAGGCGGAAGCTGGGGCGCGTCTGGCGGAAGGCCAGCGCCGCCCGAAAGAAGTCGACCCGCTCGGCCGGGGCGAAGGAGGGACCCTCGCCGGTGGTCCCTAGCAGGAGTGCACCGTGGCAGCCGCGCCGCGCCAGGAAGTCGAGGTAGCTCGGGACGGCGTCCAGATCGAGGGAGTAGTCCGCCCGCAGCGGGGTCACGGCGGCGGCAAAGACGCCGCTGAAAGCCTCGCGATTGCTCATGAATATTCCTCCTCATACCGAGGGCGCCCGGCATAGCCCTCATGCCGGGCGCCCGTGCCAGACCGGCCCGCAGCTACCATTCCTCAATGGCGAGGACGTGGGCGGGGAAGCCGCCCTGGTGGCTCACCGGCAGGGCCATGATGGCGGCCACGAAGCGGTTCTTGCGGAAATTGCGCATCTTCCAGGCCCAATCGACCATAGGGATTTCGTTGCGGTGGAAGAGGTAGTGAATCTTATTGGATGTGAAGCGGATCCCGGTCGAGAAGGGCTCAGAGCGCTCGACGGCGTTTTCCAGCACGAGCGCCCGGATCTTGCGCTCCACCAGCCACTTCGCGGCGCCGGCCGAGAAGCCGGGCGTGGAGCCGACCGTCGCCTTCCCATAAAAGTACATGTCGCTGATGTCGGTCCGAACGAAGACGATGTCACCCTCGCGGACGTCGGGTTGGAGGTCGAGCAGGTGCTCGAGCTCGATCTGCATGCCGGGGCCGATCCAGTCAGAGAAGTCGAGCAGGACACCCTCGCCGACCAGCCGGTCAGACGGAATGCGGACGTAGCGGCGCATGATCTCGTCCGGGATCATGTGGCGGCCCCAGGGGTCGAAGAAGGCAGCCTCGACGTGGGTGGTCGTGCCATGACCGTACTGGATGTACATCTCCTGCCCAATGCAGCCGCGTTCGGCATCGAGGACGTCGAACGGGATCAGGCGCGTCTCGCGCTGTGTTTGCGTGCCCAGCTCGCGCGGGTTGATGCGGCCCGGGATCGGGTTGGGATAGTCACCCAACTGGTTCGGCGCGCGCCGGGTCGTCGGCGGCACGAAGGGGACTTCGTCGGTGACGCGGTCAGGGTAATACTCGAGGGGATGGGTGGCGTCGACGAAATCGGTGGGGCTGTTGCGGTCGATGACGAAGACGCGCGCCGGGCCGCCGGTCACGCCGTGGATGCCGAGCGGCAGGCCGGTGATGGCGTAGTTGTGGTGGCCGGTCACCTGGTCCAGATTGGCGAGGTCCTCGACCACCAGGATGCCAGCCTGGTTGAAGATCCGGCGGATGTCATAGTCGACGCTGCGCCCGGCATAGGTCGGGTCGAGCGTGCGCACGTCGGCCCCGATGGTCTTGATCCCCTTGCCCACCAACCACTCGGCCGCCTCCCGGCTCAGCGTCGGAGAGTTGGTGTAGTAGGATTGGGCCGGCTCGGCGGGGCGGTGCTTCTTGCTGTAGTCGGTGCGCAGGAAGACGATCGCATTCTTGCCGATGCGACTCTCGAAGGGCTGGAGATGCGAGCCCTGGATCTCGTCGCGCGGGCCGATCTGGCCTGTGAGGTCGACCAGGGTCAGCGGGCCGGCGAACTTCTCCGCCGGCAGGTCCGAAGCGAAGCGCCAGGCGAAGCGCCCCGAGGCGTCGGGGTTGAAGAAGGTCATGTAGGTGCCGTAGGGCTTGGTCGTGATGACGCCGTAGTTGAAGATCTCGCCAGGCTGGATGCCGAGCATCGCCAGGCGGCGTTGGTTGAAGCTCAGCACGCTGGCGAGCGGGCGGCTGTCGCCGACCGGCTCGGTCAGGATGGGGGTCTCCGGGACCTCGAAGCCGATCCGCGGGGTCACTGCGGCCTCGCTGTAGCCCTCGGGCGTTCCGTACGGTTTTACCGATAAATCCAGGACTCGATCCATAGCTGATAACCTCGTGGCATCCGTGCGGGATTATTCCTCCCAATCCTCGATGGCGAGGGCGTGGGCCGGGAAGCCACTCTGGTGACTCACCGGCAGGGCCATGATGGCGGTGATGAAGCGCTTCTTGCGCAGATTGCGGAACTTGGTGCCCTCGTCCATGATCGGGATATCGTTGCGGTGCAGCAGGTAATGGTACTTGTTGGAGGTGTAGCGCATGCCGCCGGAGGCCAGCGGCTCGGAGCGCTCGTTGGAGGGCGAATCAAGCGCCAGGGCGCGGATCTTCTTCTCGACCAGCCACTTCGTCGCCTCGGCGGAAAAGCCGGAGGTCAGGTCGAGGCTGGTCTGGCCGTAGAAGTAGGACTCGGTCAACTGGGTCTTGACGAAGACGATGTCGCCCTCGCGCACGCCCGGATCGGCGTCGCGGATGTGCTCCTCCTCGATCAGCATGCCCGGCCCAATCCAGTCGGAGAGGTCGATCAGGACGCCCTCGCCCACCAGCCGGTCGGCAGGCATGCGGACGTAGCGGCGCAGGATCTCGTCGGGGATCATGTGGCGGCCCCAGGGATCGAAATAGGCCCCCTCGATGTGGGTAGTCGTGCCGTGACCGTACTGGATGTACATCTCCTGCCCAATATAGCCCCGCTCCTCATCGTAGATGTTGAACGGGATCAGACGGGTCTGGCGCGCGACGAGGTTCATCGTCTCGCGCGGCTCGATGCGCCCGGGCTGCGGGTTGGGGTAGTCACCCAACTCATTGAGCGGCCGCTCGGTCGTCGGCGGCACGAAGGGATACTCGCTGGTAACCTTGTTCGGATAGTATTCCAGCGGATGGGTGGCGTCGACGAAGTCGGTGGGGCTGTTGCGGTCGATGACGAAGACGCGCGCCGGGCCGCCGGTCACGCCGTGGATGCCGAGCGGCAGGCCGGTGATGGCGTAGTTGTGGCGGCTGGTCACCTGGTCCAGGTTGGCCAGGTCCTCGACCACCAGGATGCCAGCCTGGTTGAAGATCTGGCGGATGTCATAGTCGACGCTGCGCCCGGCGTAGGTCGGGTCGAGCGTGCGCACGTCGGCCCCGATGGTCTTGATCCCCTTGCCCACCAACCACTCGGCCGCCTCCCGGCTCAGCGTCGGAGAGTTGGTGTAGTAGGATTGGGCCGGCTCGGCGGGGCGGTGCTTCTTGCTGTAGTCGGTGCGCAGGAAGACGACAGCGTCCTTGCCGATGCGACTCTCGAAGGGCTGGAGATGCGAGCCCTGGATCTCGTCGCGCGGGCCGATCTGGCCTGTGAGGTCGACCAGGGTCAGCGGGCCGGCGAACTTCTCCGCCGGCAGGTCCGAAGCGAAGCGCCAGGCGAAGCGCCCCGAGGCCTCGGGGTTGAAGAAGGTCATGTAGGTGCCGTAGGGCTTGGTCGTGATGACACCGTAGTTGAAGGTCTCGCCGGGCTGCACGCCCATCATCGAGAGCCGCCAGCGGTTGTAGCTCAGGACGTCGGCCAGCGTGCGCGAGGACGCGCCGACCGGCTCGGTCAGGAGCGGGGTCTCAGGCGTCTCCCAGCCGATCAGGGGGTTGACGGCCGCCGCGGCGTAGCCCTCGGGCGTCGCGTACGGCTTGACGGATAGATCGACGACTCGTTCCACGTCGTTTCCTCCTACCATTCCTCGACGGCGAGCACCTGCGCCAGGAAACTGCCCTGGTGGCTGAGGGGCAGGGCCATGATAGCGGCGATGAAGCGGTCCTTGCGGAAGTTGCGGAACTTGGTGCCCTCGTCGACGATCGGGATGTCGTTGCGGTGCAGCAGATAGTGGTATTTGTTAGACGTGTAGCGGACGCCGCCGGAGGCCAGCGGCTCGGAGCGCTCGTTGGAGGGGGCATCCAGCACGAGGGCGCGGATCTTCTTCTCGACCAGCCACTTCGTCGCCCCGGCCGAGAAGCCGGAGGTGAGATTGATGCTGGACTGACCGTAGAAGTAGGATTCGTTGATTTGCGTCTTGACGAAGACGATGTCGCCCTCGCGCACGCCCGGATCGGCGTCGCGGATGTGCTCCTCCTCGATCAGCATGCCCGGCCCAATCCAGTCGGAGAGATCGATCAGGACGCCGGGCCCGACCAGGCGATCGGCGGGCATGCGGACGTAGCGGCGCAGGATCTCGTCGGGGATCATGTGGCGGCCCCAGGGGTCGAAGAAGGCTGACTCGATATGGGTGGTCGTGCCATGACCGTACTGGATGTACATCTCCTGCCCAATATAGCCCCGCTCCTCATCGTAGATGTTGAACGGGATCAGACGGGTCTGGCGCGCGACGAGGTTCATCGTCTCGCGGGGATTGATCCGCCCGGGCATCGGGTTGGGGTAGTCGCCCAACTGGTTCAGCGGCCGCTCGCTCGTCGGCGGCACGAAGGGATACTCGCTGGTAACCTTGTTCGGATAGTATTCCAGCGGATGGGTGGCGTCGACGAAGTCGGTGGGGCTGTTGCGGTCGATGATGAAGACGCGCGCCGGGCCGCCGGTCACGCCGCGGATGCCGAGCGGCAGGCCGGTGATGGCGTAGTTGTGGCGGCTGGTCACCTGGTCCAGATTGGCGAGGTCCTCGACCACCAGGATGCCAGCCTGGTTGAAGATCCGGCGGATGTCATAGTCGACGCTGCGCCCGGCATAGGTCGGGTCGAGCGTGCGCACGTCGGCCCCGATGGTCTTGATCCCCTTGCCCACCAACCACTCGGCCGCCTCCCGGCTCAGCGTCGGAGAGTTGGTGTAGTAGGATTGGGCCGGCTCGGCGGGGCGGTGCTCTCTGCTGTAGTCGGTGCGCAGGAAGACGACAGCGTCCTTGCCGATCCGGTTCTCGAAGGGCTGGAGATGCGAGACCTGGATCTCGTCGCGCGGGCCGATCTGACCGGAGAGGTCGATCAGGGTCAGCGGGCCGGCGAATTTCTCCGCCGGCAGGTCCGAAGCGAAGCGCCAGGCGAAGCGCCCCGAGGCCTCGGGGTTGAAGAAGGTCATGTAGGTGCCGTAGGGCTTGGTCGTGATGACACCGTAGTTGAAGATCTCGCCGGGCTGCACGCCCATCATCGCCAGGCGGCGCTGATTGAAGCTCAGCACGCTGGCGAGCGGGCGGCTGTCGCCGACCGGCTCGGTCAGGAGCGGGGTCTCGGGCGTCTCCCAGCCGATCAGGGGGTTGACGGCCGCCGCGGCGTAGCCCTCGGGCGTCGCGTACGGCTTGTTCGATAGATCGAGCACACGGTCCATGTTGTCTATTCTCTCCTTCTTCCTGGGTCGGATGTCGTTTGCGAGGCCATCCGCCGCGTTCTTACTCCCACTCTTCGATCGCCAGAAGTTGCGTCAGGAAGCCACCCTGGTGGCTGAGGGGCAGGGCCATGATAGCGGCGATGAAGCGGTCCTTGCGGAAGTTGCGGAACTTGACGCCCCAATCGACGATGGGAATATCGTTGCGATGGAACATATAGTGGATCTTGTTCGATGTGAAGCGTTGTGGCCCGGAAGAGAACGGCTCCGAGCGCTCGACCGAGGGGGCGTCCAGCACCAGGGCGCGGATCTTCCGCTCGAGGAGGTACTTGGCGGCCTCGGCCGAGAAGCCGGGCGTCAGCTGGATGTTCGACTGGCCGTAGAAGTACATGTCGCTAATCTCGGTCTTGACGAAGACGATGTCGCTCTCGCGCACGCCCGGATCGGCGTCGCGGATGTGCTCCTCCTCGATCAGCATGCCGGGGCCGATCCAGTCGGAGAGATCGATCAGGACGCCGGGCCCGACCAGGCGATCGGCGGGCATGCGGACGTAGCGGCGCAGGATCTCGTCCGGGATCATGTGGCGGCCCCAGGGATCGAAGAAGGCCCCCTCGACGTGGGTCCCGGTGGAATGCCCGTACTGGATGTACATCTCCTGCCCGATGGTCCCCTGACGGGCGTCCTGGACGTTGAACGGGATCAAGCGCGTGCCACGCGCCACCATGACCTGCGTCTCACGCGGGTTGATGCGGCCCGGGATCGGGTTGGGGTAGTCGCCCAACTGGTTCAGCGGCCGCTCGCTCGTCGGCGGCACGAAGGGGAGCTCGTCGGTGATCTTCTCCGGGTAGTACTCGAGGGGATGGGTGGCGTCGACGAAGTCGGTGGGGCTGTTGCGGTCGATGATGAAGACGCGCGCCGGGCCGCCGGTCACACCGTGGATGCCGAGCGGCAGGCCGGTGATGGCGTAGTTGTGGCGGCTGGTCACCTGGTCTAGATTGGCGAGGTCCTCGACCACCAGGATTCCCGCCCGGTTAAAGATCTGGCGGATGTCATAGTCGACGCTGCGCCCGGCGTAGGTCGGGTCGAGCGTGCGCACGTCGGCCCCGATGGTCTTGATCCCCTTGCCCACCAACCACTCGGCCGCCTCCCGACTCATCACCGGCGAGTCGTCGTAGTAGGACTGCGCGGGGTCAGCGGGGCGGTGCTTCCTGCTGTAGTCGGTGCGCAGGAAGACGACAGCGTCCTTGCCGATCCGGTTCTCGAAGGGCTGGAGGTGCGAGACCTGGATCTCGTCGCGCGGGCCGATCTGACCGGAGAGGTCAATCAGGGTCAGCGGGCCGGCGAATTTCTCCGCCGGCAGGTCCGAAGCGAAGCGCCAGGCGAAGCGCCCCGAGGCCTCGGGGTTGAAGAAGGTCATGTAGGTGCCGTAGGGCTTGGTCGTGATGACACCGTAGTTGAAGATCTCGCCGGGCTGCACGCCCATCATCGCCAGGTAGCGCTGGTTGAAGCTCAGCACGCTGGCCAGGGGTCGCTCCTTCCCGACCGGCTCGGTCAGGAGCGGGGTCTCAGGCGTCTCCCAGCCGACGAGGGGGGTGACAGCGGCCGCCGCGTAGCCCTCGGGCGTCGCGTACGGTTTCGCAGTCAGGTCGAGTATACGATCCATTCCTCTGCCTCCATAGAATATGACAGTGGGCTTCTTCGTCGGCCCGCATCGGGGCTCCAGGCCGGCGTGCGAGGTGACTAACACCATTTCTCGCCGGGTCAGGGATGGCCCGCACGCGCACATCCCTGACCCGGCGAGAAATAGAATCCTCAGTACCCTGCCTGTTTGTCGACGACGTTGCGCAGCGTCTCGCCGCGCAGATAGCGGTCGAAATTCTCCAGGGCAAGCGCCAGGCTGCGCGCTTCGGTGCGCGGCGAGACGCTCGCGTTGTGCGGCGTCACGACGACCCGCGGATGGTCCCAGAAGGGGCTCTCGGGCGGCAGCGGTTCCTGGGCAAACGCGTCCAGGCAGGCGCCGCCGATGCGGCCTTCGTCCAGCGCGCGCAGCAGCGCCGCTTCGTCGGCGATCTCCCCGCGGGCGACGTTCACCAGCCAGGCGTCGTCCTTCATCGCGGCAAACTCGCGCGGCCCCAGCAGCGCCCGGCTCGCGGCGGTCAGCGCCGCGCAGACGATGACCCAGTCGCACTGGGGCAGGAAGTCGTCGAGCTGGCCGGGGCCGTAGAGCGCCTCCACCTGAACATCCTGAGCGCGCTCAGGATGTCGCTTGAGGCCGATGACGCGCATGCCGAAGGCGTCCAGCCTCCGGGCGACCTCGCAGCCGATGGCGCCTAGGCCCAGGATGCCGGCCGTCACGCCGTAGAGCTCCTGGCGCGGCCGGCGCTGCCAGTGGCGCCGGGCGGCGTCGGCGAAGTTCTGGCGCAGGTTCTTGGCGACGTAGAGCATCACGGCCAGCACCGACTCGGCAATCGGGATCGCGAAGACCCCGCGCGCATTGGTGAGGACGATGCCGGAGTCGCGCAGCGCCGGGAAGAGCAAGCTGTCGACGCCCGCACTGAGGTGATGGAACCAGCGCAGGGCGGGCGCGGCTCTGATGACCGGCTCGACCACGTCGCTCGTCAGCCCCCAGTTGAAAAAGATCTCGGCGTCCGACGGATCGCCACGGACCTCGCCGGCCTCGCCCACATAGACGAAGCGCACGTCAGGGACGCGGGCGCGGATCTCCTCCTCGAGGCGCTCGCGGTAGACGGTGTCCGCCAGGATCACCGCGCCCAGGCTGCCCATCCTCACTCCCCCTGCCCCTCGAAGGCGGGAGAGGCCAGGCTGAGCCCCAGCAGCTCTTCGTAGAAATGGGCAACGATCCCGGCGTCGTCGTCGCCGTGGCCCTTGACCATCATGGTCTGGTGCAGTTGCGTCACGAGGCTGCCGAGAAAGAGTGGTACCCGCAGATCCTTCGCGATCTCCTCGACCAGCAGCAGATCCTTGGTCATCGTGCGCAGCCGGCCGCCAGGCTGGTAGTTGCCGGCGAAGATGGTACGCGGCGCGGCATTCTCGAGCACCCAGTTGGAGCCGGAGCTGTGGGAGACGACTTCGTGCAGGGCCTCGACCGGGATCCCGGCCTTGACGCCCAGGGAGAATGCCTCGCCCACCGTGGCAGTGTTGATACAGGCCATCAGGTTGTTGACCAGCTTGGTGACCTGGCCGTTGCCGCTGGCGCCGACATGGACGATGCGCTCGCCCATTGCCTCCAGCACCGGGCGCGCCCGCTCCAGGGCTGCAGCATCGCCCCCGACCATGATGGTGAGCGTGCCGGCTCGGGCGCCCCAGACCCCGCCGCTGATCGGGGCATCCAGCCACGCGGCACCCTTCTCAGCCGCGGCGCGCTCGGCCTGCCGTGTGACCGCCAGGCCAGAGGTGCCGCAATCCACGACAACCGTGCCGGGCCGCAGGCCGGCTAGCAGACCATCTGGGGCGGCGAGCAGGTCCTGGACGGCCGGCGGATCGGGCAGGCACAGTACGACGATCTCCGCCTCGGCGGCCACCTCGGCCGGCGTGGCCTTGCGGATCGCGCCCGCCGCGACCAACTCCTCCACCGGCGCTTCGCGGCGGTGCGGGCAGGTCAGGACCCGGAAGCCCGCTTTGACGAGATTGAGGGCCATGGGCTTCCCCATCTGCCCCAACCCGAGAAAACCGATCTGACGCGTCATCGAGGCTCCTTCGTATGTCGACCGGGGGCGAGCAAATATCCAGGCGCCCGCCTGCCCGGCGAAGTCCACATTAGGCCCCCTGCTCGGCCGGCACGGCGCCACGTGCGGGCCGGCGCCGCAGCATCAGGAGCGCCAGGCCGAGGAGCGGGGGCACGGTCGAAAGCAGGTAGAGCAGCACACTGTTGGCCGGCGGGACACCCTGCACGCGCCGCTCGGACCCGAGTAGCGGTTGCCCATCGGGCCCCACGATCCGGATGCGAGAGGCGTCGCCACCGGCCGGCGGCAGCCGAAATGCCGTAAAGGACGGGCGGCTGCCCTGCGCGCTCGCAGCATCGTAGGGCACGATGGTGTACCCCAGGGCGGCGCCTTCGGTCTGCTTGACGAGGAAAGGCTGTTGGTCAACGGTCGCCACCGCCGTGTTGCCGCGCAGGAGCTGCAACCGATCGCCCGTCACCGGCTCGGCCAGGACCCACTCCCAGCTCCCCTTGCCAACGGCCGGCTGCTGCGGCGCGAGCAGCCTGGCATAGTCATAGCGCGGAAACTCGCGGGCGGTGAAGGGCTCCAGATAGAGATCCTCGCCGGGCCGTAGATAGAGCACAGCCTGCGGGTCGGTCGCCAGGGCGGGCTCGGTCCAGCGCTCAGCCACGAAGGCGGTGTAGCCGACTCCCTGGCGGCGCGGCGCGAAGACGTGTAGCTTCTTGCGGCTGCCGGTTACCGTCGCCCCGCTCGCCACGCGGAGCCGCAACTCGTAATCGCCGGGCGGCAGGTTGATCGCGTAGGCCTGCGCCGGCAGCGAGACGTAGCGGTTCAGCAGGGCCGGGGGCTCGCCCGGCGGCTGGGGCGGGAGCGCGTTAGTGTTCCCGGCCTTCAGTTGCTGCAAGTATTGTTCATAGACGGCCTGATAATCTGCCACGGCCCGCGCATAGCGGTCCTGGGCCTCCGATACCGTCTTCGACTCGGCCAAGTATTGCCGATAGGCCTGCTCAGCGGCAGCCCCGACGACTACCTGGCGGGGTGTGATCGAGTCGTAGACCAGCGCGGTCGTCGTCGGCTCCAGGCTGGCGACCACCCGGCCCCCGCGCGAGATTTCCAGCACCCCGGTCAGGCGCTTGTCAAGCGCCTGCCAGTCCGCACGGTACTCGAAGGTGAGCGGCCAGTAGTAGACCTCGGTCAGTTTGGGGCTGACGATATTGTCGGCGTTGGCGATCAGGAAAAGGGTATCCACCGAGCGCGGGTAGAAGATGTTCCTATACTGCTCGCCGGCATAGGCCCAGACGTCGTAGACGAGCTGCTGCTCGCGGGCCGCCGGCACGTTGGCCGCGCTCCGCACCCGCCAGACGAGCGCAACCGCGCCTACCAGGAGGAGGAGCACGAGCAACACCGTTGCCAGGCGTACCGCGCGTTTCACGACGACACCCCCCGCCACGCCACGATCCGCACGGCCAGAGCCAGGAGGACGGCCGTGTAGACGATCGAGGCGACGATGTTGCTCGCGTACTCGCCGGCGTTGCCGAGCGCGACGGCCTGGAGCCCGCGCAGCAGGTAGGCCAGCGGCGAAATGACGCCCGTCACGGCCGCGACCGCGTTGAGCACCGGCGCTAGCACGGCTACCAGCCCGCCGCCCAGCGCGGGCAGGACCTGCTCCGCCACCCGCCCCGTAAGCTGAAGCCCGAAGAGCACGAAGAGGAGCGCAACCAGGCCGAAGACGGCGGTGCGCGTCGAGGGCGCGGAGGCTGAGAGGGCCAGGCCGAAGGCCGCCATGTCGGCCAGGAGCAGGAGCGAGAGTGGCAGGGTCCAGAGAAGCTGGCCGCTGAGGGCGAAGCGCGTCACGATCGCGCTGATGGTGGCAGAGATGCAGGCGATCAGCAGGACGGTGAGCGCGTGCAGCAGGACGCCCGCAAACTTGGCGAGGATCAGGCTCGTCTCGGTGATGGGCGTATAAAAGAGGACGCGCAGGGTCCGCTGCTCGCGCTCCTGGATGATAGCTGTGACGGCGGCGATGGCCGTGTAGATGGCAGTCACCGCGATCGCGCCGGAGAAAGCTGGAACCAGGGGGTCGGTCGCGACCAGCAGCCCGTAGTCGCCCAGGAAGCTCAGCGGCACGGTCAGCAGGTAGGCCGTGACGAGGGCGGCGAGCAAGGCGGCAATGTAGGGAACCGGGCTGCGGACGGCCGCCAGCCAGTCGCGCCGGGCAAGCGCCCAGATGCTGCGCCAGAAGAGGCGCCGGGGAACAGCTTGCCGGATCATGAGCGCACGCGATCCGCCAGACCGGCGAGATCCCTCTCCGTCAGAGTCATGAAGGTCTCTTCCAGCGACGGCTGCCGGACCTTCATCCCCACGATGACCGCTCCTAGTCCTGTCAAGGTCTGGGAGACCTGCGCGCGGTAGTCGCCCTCGCGCTCGACATCGACGGTCAACCGCCCGGGGCACGCTTCGACGTCGAAGACGAAGGGCAGAGCGCGCAGACGGTCGACCGCTTCCGCGGGAACGGAGGTCACTTCAATCTCGAGTGTGGCCCGCCCCTCGACGGCGTCGCCCAGGGCCTCCATCGGTCCCTCGGCCAGCAGGCGGCCACGGTACAGGATACCGACGCGGTCGGCGAGGCGCTCGACCTCGGACAATATGTGCGAGGAGATGAAGATAGTCGTGCCGCGGCGCTTCAAATCGAGGAGGCGCTCGCGTATCTCACGGATGCCGTGAGGATCGAGCCCATTCACCGGCTCGTCCAGGAAAAGGAGCTCGGGGTCGTGCAGCAGCGCCCGCGCCAGGGCCAGCCGCTGCCGCATCCCATGGGAGAAGGTGGCGATACGCCGATCACGCTGTGGCCCGAGGCCCACTTCCTCCAGGCGCGCCTCCACCAGTCCCTTGCACCGGACGTTCAGGAGATCGGCGAAGAGGGCCAGGTATTCCCCGGCCGTCATCTCATCGTACAGATACTGCTCCTCGCCGACGACGCCGATCCGCGTGAAGAGCAGCGGATCGCGACGCTCCAGCGGCCGGCCAAAGAGGGAGATGCGCCCGGCGGTGGGCCGGAGCTGTCCCAGCAGCAGCAGCATTGTCGTCGTCTTGCCGGCGCCGTTCGGACCCAGGAAGCCATAGATCTCGCCGCGCCGGACGTGCAGGCTGACGTCGTCCAGGGCGGTGAAATCGCCGTAGCGCTTGGTAAGGTGCTCGGTCTGGAGAACCAGCGCGGTGTCGGGGTCGATCACCTTCCTCTGAGGGAGGTCGAGAGCTGTCGGAATCATGAGCGCGCCCGGCGGCTACCCTTTCATGGCTCCCATGGTGAGGCCGCGCACGACGTAGCGCTGCAGGGCGAAGGCCAGCACGATCACTGGCAGGAGCACCATCGTCACACCCGCGCCGACCTGCCCCCAGAGAATCCCCTCGTCGGTGATGAAGCGTGAGGCCGCGACCGGGAGCGTGACAGCCCGGTTGGTCGTGAGCGCGAGGGCGAAGGTGAAATCATTCCAGGCAAGCACGAAGGCAAACAGGGCCGTCGCCACCAGTCCGGGGGCAGCGAGCGGGAGGATGATACGGACAAGGGCCTCCAGGCGCGCCGCGCCGTCGATCATTGCGGCCTCCTCCAGCTCGCGCGGGATCTGCATGAAGAAGCCGCGCAACATCCAGGTCGCGAAGGGCAGGTTGAGCCCGGTATAGGCGATGATCAGGGCCAGCCGCGTGTCAATCAGGTGCATCCCGCTGAAGATCAGGAAGAGGGGAATCACGATCGCGATAGGAGGCAGCATGCGTGTCCCGATCACAAAGATCGCGAGCTGGTTCTTCCCGGGAAAATCAAAGCGAGCGAAGCTGTAGGCCGCCAGAGAGGCGAAGATCAACGGCACAACTGTGGCGAAGATCGAGATCACGACGCTGTTGGCATAGGTATTGACGAAGTTGAGACCTGCCGCGCCCCCTGTGCCGGCCCCCGAAAGAATGGCCTGGTAGTTTTCCAGCGAGGGGGTAAACAGCCAGACCGGCGGCATCGAAAAGGATTGCGCCCGCGTCTTCAACCCTGTGAGCACCAGCCAGATCAGCGGGAAGCTGAAGACCAGGAGCGAA
Organism: Ardenticatenaceae bacterium; assembly: GCA_027493995.1. GTDB lineage: Bacteria > Chloroflexota > Anaerolineae > Ardenticatenales > Ardenticatenaceae > DOUV01. Next base: position 6,837,425 of record JAOSJS010000001.1, read on the forward strand.
ACAATCACAAAAGCGTAGACGATGCTCATCTCCAGAATGCGGCGCGTTTTGCGACTCATGCGTTCTTCTCTCCAAAACGGAAGCAGACCGGGTACTACGTTCCGTTAGACGTCTACCTCGCCAGAGAGGTACCGCCAGTAGACCAGACTAATCACCATCGTGATGAGCAGCAGGACCCACGAGAGGGCCGCGCCGCGGCCTAGATCGAAGGTGCGAAAGCCGGTCAGATAAATCGCGATGCTCAAGGTGCGGGTCGAATTTGCGGGTCCTCCCCCCGTCAGGACCCAGATGACGTCGAAGACACGCAAGGTGAACATGGTGCGGAACACCAGCGCGACCAGGATCACCGGGCGCAGCATCGGGAGCGTGATCTTGGTAAAGAGCTGCCAGCTATTGGCGCCATCGAGGATGGCCGATTCGTACGGCTCGACCGGCAAGCTCTGTAACCCGGCGAGCAGAATCAGGATCACGAACGACGTGTTCTGCCAGACTTCGACGGCGATGACGGAGGGGAGGGCGAGATCCACGCCCAGCCAGACCTGCGGTGGGACGTGGAGCAGCCCGATGAAGTAGTTCAGCATGCCGAATTCGGTGTGCAGCATGAACTTCCAGGCCAGTGCCACCGCCACCGGCGTGGCGAAGAAGGGAATCAGAATGATGGTGCGGATGAAGCGCATGGCCACCAGGTCGGCCCGATTCAGGAGCAGGGCGAATACAAGGCCGAGGACGAATTCCACCACGATCGCGACCGCCGTGAAGAGCAGGGTCACTTTGACTGAAGTCCAGAACTGGTCGCTTTGCAGCAGGCGGGCGTAATTCTCCAGCCCGACGAAGCGCTCCCCCAGATCGGGGCGCAAAATGTTGTAAGCGTAGAAACTGAGCCTGAGGCTGGAGAGCATAGGCCACACCAGCACTAACAGCAGGGTAATGATCGTCGGCGCGAGCAGTACATAGGGGTAGATTCTTTTCAACAGTCGCGCCCAGGACAACCCGCCCGCTACTACCCGGGATTCGGTAATCTGCCTGGCCATAAGACTCCAGGGTAGCGGCCGGCGCGCGTGCCGCGCCGGCCGCCCTAAACCGCGGCTGCGGCTGCTACTGGCTGCTCTTCAAGAGGTCGTTCAGCTTGGCGTCCCCTTCCTCCATCGCCTCCGTCCCGCTCTTCTGGCCGACGAGGGCGGCCGAGAGCTCTGCCGCCATCATGTCTTCGACGGCGGTCCAATTGCGGAGTCCGGGCCGAATTCGGTCGCCTTCGAGTGCCTTCAGCGTGGCCTCCGCGGCTGGGAAGACCTTCTGGTAGTCGGCGTTGAGGAAGGTGCTGCGTCGCACCGGTGCGTTGGCGGCATTTATCGCCAGATCGAGTTGCACCTTGGGGCTGCTGACATACTTGATCAGGTCCCAGGCTATGTCTTTATTGGCGCTGTCCTTATTGATAGCGAAGCCCCAGCCGCTGCCGACGCCGCCACTCTTGAGGTCGGGGACATCGCGCTTGATCGGGATGGACGACCAGGCCACCTTGCCGACGACCTTCGACTTGTCAGGCTTCTCGAACTCGAGGGCGTACGGCGAGTAGGTGATCGCACTGGCGACCAGGCCTTGCTGCATCACAGTGATGACGTCGTCGTGCTCGTAAGAGGTCATGCCGGGCGGAACGACGTGGTACTTGTTGTACAGATCGGCCCAGAATTGGGTGGCTTCGATCGAGGCTGGCTCGTTCAGCATACTCTTGCTCTGGTCGGGCGTCAGGAAGTTGCCGCCGAAGCCGTACAGGAAGGCGAACCAGTTGTAGACCAGGAAGTTGCCCTGCTTGCCGGCGTGGACGGTGCCGTAGACGCCGTCTTTGGTCGTTTTCTGCGCATCGGCCAGGTACTCATCCCAGTAGGTGGGCGGGTTCTGGATGCCGGCGGCGTCGAACAGGTCTTTGCGGTAGTGGTAGATGAGCGTGCCGTAGCGGACCGGGACCGCGTAGGTCGTGCCATCCGGATAGGGCACGCGCATGGCCTTCAACACGGCGGGGATGAAGTCGTCCTGTTCCGGCAGGGGGTCCTTCTGTAACCAGGGATCGAGCGGCTCGAGGAAGGGTGCCATCTCGGAAGCCCAGATCGCCCCGTCCACCTGGACGACGTCGTAGGTGGAGGTGTGGGAGGTGAAGTCCAGGAGCGCCTTCTGGCGCACTTCCGCGTAGGCTAACTGGGTGATCTGGAGCTTGACACCATTCTCTTTGGCCCAGGCCTCAATGCCGGGCTGCACGCCGCGACCGCCTCCACCTGTAGGCTGCAGCACGGAGAGCGTCTTTCCGGCGTACTTACCGGAGGTGCCGCCTTCGATGACGATCGGGGTGGGCGGCGCCGCGGGCGCCGCACTGGTCGGCTGTGCCTGCGCAGCCACCGTGGGGGCCACTGCTGCCGTCGGCGGCACCTCCGTCGCGTTGCCCGCGCCCGCGGTCGGTTGCGACGCGCCCGGAGCCTGGGTGGCCTGCGTCCCGCCGCAGGCCGGGACGAGCAGGGTCACGATCAGCAACAACAGGGTAATCGCACGAATACCGCCGTTCCTCATGTTTCCCCTCCTTTGGGTGGTGAAGGAACCGCTAAAGCTTCAAAACTGGTTGGTCAGCGGATGGCGCCGGAACTCTCCCGGATGATCAGCTCCGGTTGCAGCATGGGGCTTACCTGCTCATCCGCGTGATTATCCTGGTCATCGCTGTTGAAGAGGGAGATCAACTTGTGGACTGCCTGGCGTCCGAGCGCGTCCAGGTCCTGGCGGATCGTCGACAGCGGTGGAACGAGGTAGGGCGCCTCGGAAATGTCGTCGAAGCCGATTAGGGCCAGGTCATCGGGGATCGTGCGGCCGGCGGCGCGGGCTGCTTTCATCGCCCCGAGGGCCATCTGGTCGTTTGAGACGAAGACCGCTTCGATCGAGGCGTGCCGCTCGAGCAGCCGGTACATCGCCTGCTCGCCGCTTCTCGGCGTCCAGTCACCCTCGACTACAGCGGTTTCGTCCGCCGGCAACCCCGTGGCTTCCAGCGCCTCGACCCAGCCGCGTCGGCGCTCGGCCGCCTCCCACCAGCTTAACGGGCCGGCAATCAGACCAACTTTCCGGTAGCCCTGGGCGACTAGATGCTCGGTCGCTATCCGGCCGCCCACACGATTGTCCACGGCTGCTACATGGAGGCTGGGTCGCGGTCGCATGCTGAGAAAGACAATAGGAACGGGGAGCGTGTGGGCGGCGGTGCAAATCCAGTCGTGGTTTTGTCCGCTCTCGGGGACTGCCCAGATGATCCCGTCGACCTGGTGTGAAAGCATCGACTTGATGAGCGCCTTGCCATCGTCCTGCGTTATCGCTTGCGTCAAACGTAGGAAGAGATCGTAGCCCTGCTCGTTGGCGGCCTGCTCAATCCCCAGGAAAGCCTGGAATGGGCCGTAGAATTGTAACCCCCACACCACCACCCCAATTGTGCAGCTACTGCCGCTAATCAGACTGCGAGCGATGTAGCTCGGTTGGTAGCCCAAGCGGTCGATGACGGCCTTAACGCGCTGGCGGGTCTCCGCCGATACATCGCGCCGGTCGTTGATGACGCGCGAAACGGTCTGGGCCGAAACACCCGCTTCTCGAGCTACCTGCTTGATCGTGACACGTCGCTGCGCTGCCATAGTTGGATTATTCGCTCAGGAGACGAAACAAAAACAAGTTGTTAGCATCCGTTAGAAAGACATTGGAGCTACACTATTGCGGCCGCTTGAGGCATTCGAGCGCACCTGTGAAACGAACCGAGCCAGCCGGAGGCACGGCGTAGATAGTGCTGATCGAGCGCGTAGCGCGGCCCGCCGACGTGTGGTGGACGACACTGCGACGAAGGATCAGCCGGTCCAAGGGTTGCTCGCCTCCGGCATTCCCCCACTCCGTTGGACGCCATCCTAACGGCGTGGCGGCAGGCCAACGAGGTGAAGGTGCTGGTCGCTCGATAGTGTTCAAGACCACGATTCAGTCTGGGAGTACCCGCCTCTATGACCGACACGGGAATCGATCATCTCCGGTATCGATCACGGGAACGTTAACACTATACCGCGCCCGTTGGTGATTGTCAAGGGTTGCTGGCGAGTGTCAGACAATTTGAGATAAGGAGGTAGCAGCAAGAGGAAAAGGGGCTATACTGGGTCTGGGACGGTCAATGGACTACAGACTCAGAGTGCATGACCGAGCGTGGGAGGGGCCAAGAGGCGAGTATGAAGCGATCGCAACGAGCAGCCAGAGTGCTTTGGATGAACTGGTAGCACTGGCGATCGAGGGAGGGGTCTTTGCGGCGCTGGGGATGGTGAAAGTTCAGCGGGAGCGGGCAGGGATTCCGGATGAACTGTCGCTGCGAACGCTGGCGGTTCTGCCGTTCGTGGAAGCGATGGGGCTGAGCGCGGCAGCGGGGAGCTTGTTCCAAGATGCAGCGATCCGGCTGCCAAGCGGCGACAGCATCGAGCAGGTGCAGAACGGTTTCAACCCGCGGCGGGGAGCGAAGCAGGAGCAGAAAACGACGGTGCCCTACCATGTGGAGGTTGTGCGGCAGGAATTGGCGCGGATCGATCTGGAACGCCTGGGGCACTTCCGCCAAGCGTGGGTGCGGGAGTTGTTTGCACGCCAGTTGGTGAAAGGCAGGGTGTCCGCGATTGATGGAAGCAGGTTGCCTGATCGCTCTCGGGTGGCGGGGCGGCTGAATGGACACGAAGTGCGTTGCTTGTGGCTCAGTTGGCGCGTGTTGAGCGGGAGCGAATCGGAAAAAGGGCGCGAAGCCGAAGTGGGGCGCGCGGTGGTTGAGGAGGTCCGGGCGGCTGGCGGGGAAGCGGCGATTGAATGGCTCCTGATGGAGGCGCTCTGCGCTGATGGTCCCCTGGTGGCCTGGCTGGAATACGGCTGCCAGATTCAGGCCTTGACCCGCTTGTCTGAAGATCGCCTGTGCTCTGCAGACCTGGCCGGGCGGGCTCGCACCGGGCTCATTTCCAGGCAAACCCACACCGATGTTCGCTATCGCAAGGGGCGCAAGCCGGTCCGCCAGGTGACGGTCATGATGGCCGAAGCCCTCATCAGTTGGGCGTTTTCTCCAGGTCACTGGTCGCTACGGCGACCACCCCCCCCAGCTTATGGGTGGCTTGGATTCGGAGGGTCGACGCCCACGACCCCACCGCGGTGGAGGAAGGGGCGCTTGTCAGCACCTTGCCCTTCAACTCGGCCTGGGCTGGCGATCGCCACGGACGCCAAGGCTGGCGCCTCCAAAACTGCAGCTTCCGGGAACTCAAAGAAGGCTGGCACCTGGAGTCGCACCGATGTGACCGCCACCTACGGCCCCGCTCCGGTGGTCGTCTTTACGGCAGACGCCTTGGCCGTCTTTCACATTGAGGAACTCATGGCCCTTCTGGCTTGCTCTCCCAAGCATTCCTTGCGCCGCCTCTCTTCCAAAGACCCGCCCCGCTTATCTTGAAATGTCTGGGCGAGCGGTGTATAGCGCAAAAGTCTCGGGGAGATTTGCGCGGGAGGGGAAAGAGCAGCTAGACTGGGCGGGAACAGAACAGCGAAGCCAACGCAAGGAGTAAGGCATGGCCCGGCAGGTGACGCGCGTTGACAGGCGAGCCAGGTTTCTGGAGCGGGCTGGGGAGATGTACGATGAGCTGGAAGCCTGGTATGAGGAACACGAGGAAGCCAGCTTCGGCGACATTGAACAGGTCACCCGAGAGCACCGCCGCGAACTCATGGGCGAGATCCTGGCGGTCCTGATCAACGGGCGCGATACCGGGACGCAAGCGATCCTCCCGCGGTGTCCCCAATGTGAAGGGGCGATGGAATTCCAAGGTTATCCCGCCTGGACAATCAAGGGGATCGAGGGGGATACCGAATTGGAGCGTGTTTACTCCACGTGTCCGCGGTGTGAAGCGGAGACACTTTTTCCCCCTCGACCGCCAATTGCGATTACGAGCAGATCTCTGAAGTGAGGGGCTGGCGCAGATCGCGGCCCGTCAGGGACGGCAAGCTCCCTCGTTTGCGAAAGCAGAGAAAGCCGTCACCGAGGCCGCCGCCCGGTCGATCTCCACGGACAGTGTGTAGCGCATCCCAGCGGGATTCGGCGGCGAAGTGGGCCTGGAACGGCAAGGCCGAGGTGGCGTGCGTCGCGGCGTTATCGCGTACCGGAGAGACGGAGCCGGAAGCCCTCATCCCGGCGGAAGCGGCGCTCGGCGAGCGGGTCGTCAGCGTCTTGAGCACACTCACTAACGTGCTATACTTCTCCTCGTCCATCACATCCACTTCCCGTTGCAGTTGAGTCACCGCAGAGTGTATGTGATGGACTCCCTTTGCCTACTCTGACTTTGACACAGCCCTAGTTGCTTCCGCACTCGCTGGCGACGGTTGCGACCCATCTCGCGTCGAGAGGAGCAACGTGCCGCCGGGGAGGCCGAGTGCGACGGCCTTGGACGAGTTCACGCAGGCGCTGGACGAGAACAACGTGGCAGTGGCAGGACCTGCTCCCGTCGTGCAGGTTCTTGCACTCTATGAACGCGATTGACAAGCGATCAGGAGGCGTTGACATGACGAGACCAAGATACACTATTGGCGTGGACTTCGGCACCGAGTCGGGACGTGCCGTGCTCGTGGATGTTGCTACCGGGCGGGAAATTGCGACCGCAGTGCATGCGTATGCTAATGGTGTCATTGACGAGTACCTGCCGGGCACTGAGATTCGTCTCGCGCCCGATTGGGCGTTACAAGATCCGAACGACTACCTGGAGGTCTTCAAGCGTACCATTCCGGCCGTGCTGGCGGAAAGTGGCGTTGATCCCAACGACGTGATAGGTCTCGGGGTCGACTTTACCGCCTGCACCATGCTGCCTACCCGTGCAGACGGCACACCGCTCTGCTTCCTTCCTGCGTGGCGCAATCACCCGCATGCCTGGGTCAAGCTATGGAAGCACCACGCCGCGCAGGATGAGGCTAACAAGCTCAATCAGATCGCCCGCGAGCTGGGCTACACCTTCCTTGACCGCTACGGTGGGAAGATCAGCTCCGAGTGGTTCTTTCCTAAGGCGTGGCAGATTCTGGACGAGGCGCCAGAGGTGTACGCCGCCGCTGACCGGCTGATCGAAGCGGCCGACTGGGTGGTGTGGCAGCTCACCGGCATCGAGACGCGCAACGAGTGTACCGCTGGCTACAAGGCGATCTGGTCGAAACAAGAGGGCTTCCCGCCGACCGAATTCTTCAAGGCGCTTGACCCTCGCCTGGAACACATTGTGGACGAGAAGATGTCGCGCACGCTCGCCCCGCTGGGCGCGAGGGCCGGCGGGCTGACCGAGCAGGCAGCAGCATGGACGGGACTACGCGCGGGAACGGCAGTCGCCGTCGCCAACGTGGACGCGCACGTCACCCTGCCGGTGACCGGCAGTATCGAGCCGGGCACGATGGTGATGATCATGGGCACGAGCACCTGTCATGTCATGGTTGCGGAGACGCAGCAACAACTCCCGAACGTACCGGGCATGTGTGGCGTGGTCGAGGGTGGCATCGTGCCGGGCATGCTCGGGTATGAAGCCGGTCAAAGCGGTGTCGGCGATATCTTCGCCTGGTTCGTGGAGAACGGCGTGCCGGCCGACTACCACGAGGAGGCCCGGCGGCGAGGTCTCAGTCTGCACACGTTGTTGGAGGAAGAAGCGGCCACGCTCAAACCGGGCGAGAGCGGCTTGCTCGCCCTGGATTGGTGGAACGGTAACCGTTCCACACTGGTCGATGTGGAACTGAGCGGGCTCATCGTGGGCATGACCCTGGCGACGAAGGCACCTGAGATCTATCGTGCTCTGATCGAAGCCACTGCCTTCGGTACCCGCGAGATCATTGAGACGCTGAACGACTCGGGGGTGCCCGTGCGCCGCTTGGTAGCGGCCGGAGGGCTGCCCGAGCGAAACCGGCTCCTGATGCAGATCTACGCCAATGTCACACAATATGAGATCCGGATTGTACGCAGCGCCCAAGCGCCAGCAGTCGGCTCGGCAATGCACGGTGCGGTCGCAGCCGGGGTCGAGGCAGGAGGCTACCCGGATATAGCCACAGCCGCCAAACAGATGGGTGGCCTGCGCTCTGAGACGTACCAGCCTATTCCCGAGTACGTCGGTGTGTACGACCGCCTCTACCGGGAATACAAGACGCTGTATGACTACTTCGGTCGAGGCCAGAACGACGTTATGAAGCGCCTGCGCGCCCTGCGACGGGAGACGCTGACCTCTCAGGAGGTGGAGGAGGGGGACCGTTTGGAGAGCGCGGCGTTGCCGGATGCCGTTGAACAGCAGGCGCTGGAGTGTTAGGAGGCGACGATACATGCTAGAACAGCTCAAAGAACAGCTGTGGGAGTTGCACCTGGAGTTACCCAAGAACGGGTTGGTGACGTGGACCGGTGTGCTGATCGGCGTCTCAGTTGGCGTGTTCGTCCTGGAGTTACCCAAGAACGGGTTGGTGACGTGGACTGGTGGCAACGCCAGCGCCCGCGATCCGGAGACTGGGCTGGTGGTGATCAAGCCAAGCGGCGTGATGTATGAGGATTTGCGCCCGGAGGATCACGTCGTGCTCACCGTGGACGGCGAAATCGTCGAGGGGGCGCTCAAGCCCTCATCGGACACGGCGAGCCATCTGTATATCTACCGGCACCGCCCCGACGTCAACAGCGTGGTCCACACCCACTCCGCCTACGCCACGGCCTTTGCCGCGCTCGGACGGCCCATCCCCGTTTTCCTGACGGCAATTGCCGATGAATTCGGCGGTCCCATTCCCTGCGCCGGTTTTGCCTTGATCGGAGGCGAGGAGATTGGCCAGCAGGTGGTCGAGCACATTGGCACGTCACCGGCGGTATTGTTAAAGAATCACGGCGTCTTCACCGTCGGCCCGACGGCCACGGCTGCGGTCAAAGCGGCCGTGATGGTGGAAGACATCGCACGCGCGGTATGGCTCGCGTTGCAGCTCGGCCAGCCGGACGAGATTCCGGCGGAGGATGTCGCCAAACTGCATCACCGCTACACCCACGTCTATGGACAGAGATGAAAGAGAAACCACCTATGATTGACCTCAAACAGTTCGATGTCTGGTTCGTCACCGGCAGCCAGCATCTGTACGGTCCCGAGACGCTCGAACAAGTCGCCGCGCACTCCCAGGAAATCGCTCGCACGCTCAGTGAGGCCCCAGCCATCCCGGTCAACGTCGTCTTCAAGCCCGTGCTCACCACCCCGGATGCCATTCGTGAGTTGTGCCTGGAAGCCAACGCCAGCACGAACTGCGTGGGCCTGATGACCTGGATGCATACCTTCTCGCCCGCCAAGATGTGGATTGCGGGCCTCCGCGCCCTCCAGAAGCCCTTCGTGCATCTTCACACCCAGTACAATCGTGATATCCCCTGGGCCGACATCGATATGGACTTCATGAACCTGAACCAATCGGCCCACGGGGACCGGGAATTCGGCTTCATCGGCAGTCGCATGCGGCTGGAGCGCAAGGTGGTCGTCGGCCACTGGGAGGACGAGGATGTCCAACTGAGTCTGGGCACATGGGCACGCGCCGCCTGCGCCTGGCACGACGCCCAGGGGGCGAAGATCGCCCGCTTTGGCGACAACATGCGCGAGGTGGCAGTCACCGAAGGGGACAAGGTGGAAGCCCAGCTGCGCCTGGGCTACTCGGTCAACGGCTACGGCATCGGCGACCTGGTCCAGTACGTCAATCGGGTCCCCGACGCCGAGGTGGACCGGCTCGTGGCGGAGTACCAGGAGCAGTACGAGGTCGTGCCGGCGCTGCGGCGCGGGGGTGAGCGGCACCAATCGCTGCGGGAAGGGGCGCGTATCGAGGCCGGGCTGCGCCAGTTCCTCCAGAAGGGCAATTTCAAAGGCTTCACCACCACCTTCGAAGACCTGCACGGCCTGGCGCACCTGCCGGGTTTGGGGGTGCAGCGCCTGATGGCGGAGGGCTATGGCTTTGGTGCGGAGGGAGACTGGAAGACGGCCGCCCTGGTGCGGGCGATGAAGGTGATGAGCGCCGGGCTTGGGGGGGGCACCTCCTTCATGGAGGACTACACCTATCACCTGAACCGGAGCGGCATGAAGGTGCTCGGTGCGCACATGCTCGAAGTCTGCCCGAGCATCGCAGTGCGCAAACCCTCGCTCGAAGTACACCCCCTGTCCATCGGCGGCAAGGCTGATCCGGTACGACTCGTGTTTGATGCCCAGGCCGGACCCGCGGTCAACGCGTCAGTGGTGGCGATGGGCAATCGCTTGCGCATGATCGTCAGTCAGGTTGACGTCGTGCCTGCCGACGAGCCGCTGCCGAAGCTGCCGGTAGCGCGCGCCTTGTGGATTCCCCAACCGGACTTGAAGACCGCGGCGGCGGCCTGGATTCATGCCGGTGGTGCCCATCATACCGGTTTCAGCCTGGCCCTGAGCGCCGAGCATCTCGAAGACTTCGCCGACATCTCGGGCATGGAGTTCGTGCTCATCAACAATGATACCACACTCAGGCAGTTCAAGAAGGAGCTGCGCTGGAACGATGTCTACTATCACCTGGCAAAGCGATGGTAACCATATTCGTGAGCTCGCTTCTGCTGCCAGCCTCAGTGGAACAGCTAAGCAAGTAACCAAAAGTATGGCACACAGCCCTGTTCAGGCATTTCATCGCCTGTGGCGTCTGGGAAGCGGCCATCATTCTCGACGCGCTCTTGAAGAACGAGTCCGACATCCAGCCCGATACGGTGCATGCAGATACGCAAGGACAATCCGGGCCGGTGTTTGGCCTCGCACATCTGTTGGGTATCAAGTTGATGCCGCGCACCCGCAATTGGCAGGAACTGGTGCTCTATACTGCTCTACCAGGAGCACGCAGAACCAGCACCTGGAACCCCTCTTCGGCGGCATCATCAATTGGTCGCTCATCGAGACCCATCGGCAGGACCTGATGCAGGCCATCCTCTCCATCCAGGCCGGTACGGTCCTGCTCTCGATGTTACTCCACAAGTTGGGCACCTACAGTCAGAAGAACCGTCTCTATCAGGCCTCCCGCGAGCTCGGGCGTGTGGTCCGGACGGTCTTCCTCTTGCACTACAGCTCGGAGGTCTCGCTCCGGCACCAGATTACTGCTACGACTAACAAAATCGAAGCCTGCAACGGCTTTTGCCAGTGGCTCTTCTTCGGCGGTCACGGGGTGATCGCCCACAATGATCCGGTCGAACAGGAAAAGTAGATCAAGTACAACCACCTGATTGCCAACGCCGTCATCTTGCAGAACGGCGTGGATATGACCAAGCTGCTCCGCTAACTCTCGTAGGACGGCTCTATTGTCACCCCTGAATCCCTTGCCACCTTGAGCCCTTATCTCACGGCCCACGTCAAGCGCTTCGGCAACTACGTCTTCGACATCGACAACATCCCCGAACCGCTTGACCTGGATACCACCCTCTTCCCCAAACCGTGCTGGCTTACGCTATGAACTGTTTTTGCCCATATCCTTACCCTATCCCAACATTGCGATCTGTTTTGCTTGCTTCCTCTACCCTGCCGCGAGGAGGGCGGCGCCGGGCCAGGCAAACCAATGGCGGGAGCGGACGGCGCCGGTGTGTTCGTCGCGGGCCTCGGGGAGAGCGCCGTCCCAGCAGGCGGTGGCGACGAGACGTGCCAGCGCGGCCTGGGCCCGCGACATATCGCCGGTCAGGCGGGCGTAGAGGAATTCCTGGACGTCGCCCAGCGGCCAGGGGCCCGGGGTATGCACCGAGCCCAGGCCTCCGTATGGACCAGGGTAGTAGCCGCCGATGTTGTCCGGGCTGAAGGCAAAGTCCATCGTCGTGCGCCAGATTGGATCGGTGGCCGGGCAGAAGCCCCACCGCGGGGCGAGCACGGTCGGAAAGTCGTTGGCATCGTGATAGAAGCGGTAGGCACCCTGCAGATCGGTGGCGTAGGCAAAGAGCTGGCGCCCGCGATGTTCAGCCACCAGCGACCCGCGAACGGCCGTCTGAATGGACTCGGCCAGTCCGTCCAGATCCAGCGACGTGAAGGACCAACGCGCGTTGAGGGTCGAGAGTTGGCGGAAGGTATGCCAGAGCAGGATCTGGCTGGAGAAATGGTACGGCAGAGGCAGGGGGTCGTCGGCGGGGGTCTCCTCAGTGGCGAAGAGCGCGGCGCCCGGTGCCCGCCGCGCCAATACTGCGTTCAGGATTGGAGGCAGGTGCGGCAAGAGCCGAACGACGGTGGCGTCGTCGGCGGCGCGGCGGGCGTACTCGGCCAGTTCCAACAGGGGGTAGCACTGCTGGTCGAGCTGGAAAATACGATCCTTGGGATCGCCGTTCGCCAGGTAGGCACGCCCCCAGTAACCGTTGGGGCGGCGGGCGGTTTCAAAGAGCCAGAGCACGTGGCGGCGCAAGAGATCCAACCATGCCTGCGGGCCACCCACACGAAGACCTTGAAGCAGGAAGTAGGCGTCGCGGGTCCAGCTCAGGGGGAGGATCTGGTGATCGGTCAGCAGGCAGATCCCTTCGCCAACGGGCAGGGCGCAGCAGCCCAGTACGTAGGCCTGGGCCTGATGGGCCAGGAGGCGCGCCGGCTCCGTGATGTCCCGGTCGAGGCGCAACCAGCGCGCCTCGTACTCACGGAGAGCGGCTGCCAGGGTGTTCTCAGGCTCACTCGCGGCCAGCGATTGGGCGACCGCCTGGGCCTCTTCCACCGTCCGCGCCAGGGCATAGACCAGCGTGAGATCGGCGGTCTGCCCAGGAGGGATCGAGAGGCGGCCCGCGACGGCCACCGTGAGCGGCTCCTGGCCGGCTTGCTGCCAGGCTGGGCCGGGCGGGAGGCCCACGACAACCATGGCGCATCCAATCTCGGGCGCGGAGGCACTCAACGTGTGCCCATCGAAAGCCACGTGGAGATTCGCCGAGAGAGGGGGGAGCGGGCCACTTTCCGTCAGTTGCGTATAGTTCGCGCGACCGAGGGTGAGAGCGCCGTCCCAGGAATACTCGAGCACCGCCGGCTCACCGGTCGGATTCTCGAAACGCCAGGCTTGCAGGGCGGCAGGGAGAGGGCGGCTTCCCAATCGCGGGGCCCAGGTCGTTACGCTTCCTCTCAGCGGTCCGGCCTGGAAGCGCCCATGCGGAACCGCGTCTTCCAACAGGAGCGCCTCGGCAGTTGTCCGTGAGTCCAACGGGCGCAGGCCGAAGGTTGGTGCAGACGGCTGGGCCTGGGCAGCGCGGTAGGCGCGCACGGCCGTCTGGTTGGTACGCTGGTCGTCGGGGAAGGGGGCGACGGCGCTCAGAGCCATGTAGCCATGCTCTGGATGGTAGGTGCCGAGGGCCAGCAACCGGCCGTCGGGAGCCACGCTGCCGGCCAGCAGGCCATTCCCGAAGTCCAGCGGCTTGTAGGGGTGGGATGGGTCCAGACGGCGGTGAAAGAAGGGCATGATCTCACTTGTGGTCCGTCTCTTCTGAAGGCCTGGGAACGAAAGGAACTGCGGGAACCAAGGTCGCGGATTCCCGTGGGCGGAGAACGTGCAGGAAACGGCAGCTCCCTCAGGTACCCTTCGACCTCAGCGGCGTGCGATCCCCCGATGCTTGATCCTCCGGCCGGCGCAACACGAGAATCGCGGAACCGGCGCGTGGCAACTCCTCAGCGGGAAAACCGGTAGAGTTCGGGTCGAAAGCCGCGCAGGATCGGCTCCTGGAGGCGCTGGTCGCGGATCAGGGCGAGATCGAGGTCGGCAACCACAACCTCCGGGGAATCGCCGGAAGCCAGCGCGACGACATCACCCCGCGGGTCGGCCACCTGGCTCCGGCCGCAGTAGACCACACCACCCTCACTAGCGACGTGGTTGACGGCGGCGACGAAGAGCTGGTTGTCCTGGGCTCGGGCTCGCGTGCGCAGGTCTTGCAGGTAGCCAAAACCGACGGGCACGGCGGAAGGATTGAAGACGACTTCAGCGCCCTGCAGGGCCAGCGTGCTGAAGATCGGTGGAAAGGCCAACTCGAAGCAAATGGCGACACCCACGCGCAAGCCGTCGAGGTCAAAGACCGGGAGCGCATCGCCAGAGCGGAAAAAGCGGTGCTCGGCCGGGTAGAGGTGGGACTTGCGGTAGCGACCCGCGAGTTGGCCGTGCCGGTCGATGAGCACGACTGTGTCGTAGAGCAGCCCTTCCACGTGCGGGACCTGCTCGATCAGGCCCGCGACGATGGCCAGGTTGAGGCTCTGTGCCATCTCACTCAGCCGGCGTGTGGTTTCGCCGGCCGGAATCGGCTCGGCCAGGTCGAAGAGGGCGTCGCCTAGGGCGTTCAGGTTGTAGCCGGCGTTGAACAACTCGGGCAAGCAGGCGATGTCAGCCCGGCCGCCCAGATCCGCCAGCAGTACCTCGGCGCGGTCTAGATTTGCGGCCTTTTCGCCCAGCGCACAGTTTAACTGAACAAGTGCGATCGCAACTCGCGCTGTGCCTCCGGGCACCAACATCCCTCCTTCATCTCGATGATGTGTTGATATGACACTCTCCTGAAAATAGCCCGCCGCGCTGTTCGCCGTGGCGCGGCGCCACTTTTCATTTCCCGGCGCGGGCCGCAGGCCCAGGGGACACTGTTGGCGAAATCGCTTCCAGGGAGGATGAGGGGCTCGTAGTGCGCGCTTTAGCGCGCTGAAGCGCGCACTACGAACAGGCACCCCCGCCACTCGCACTAATTCGCCACCGGGATCTTGATATTTCTGTAAAAGTGGCGCGTACGCGCCACTTTTACAGAAGGTGAGATAGACCATCTTCATCTCAAAGGCCACGGACCGCCCTGCTGGGACAACCGGCGGTCCGTGGCCAGACGCCGGCGCTCAGCTCTCAGGGCAAGGCCACGTGGCTGCAGATAGTCCCGTTCCCGTCGGTGTCGGCGGCCTTCTCCCAGGGAGTGACGGCCGAGATCGCCCGATCCATGTCCGGGTGCTCGCACTTCTCGCCAGCGTCGTCGTGGAGTTCCACCCGCGTGCCATCCGGCCACTTCAGCACGTCCACCAGCACCGTGTGTTGGGTCGCCTTGGCGGTCTCCTGGGGGTCGGCCTTCTCGAACATCACTTGTTGTACCATCTGGGTGATGGCCGCTCCGACCTGGGGCCAGGTTGGGAAACTCGGCCGGCCGTAGGCGTGGGGCGCCAGGCTCTGCAACTCCGACCAGCGGTTCGGATCACCATCGTTCCAGTAGCTAGAGAACTGTTCTTCCAGACCGGTGGCGAATGACTCTTCGGTGGGGAGGTAGCCGAAGCGGGTCTGCATGGCCCCGAGGGTATCCTTGTCCAGCATCGCCTTGAGGAACTCCCACGCCACATCGGGGTGCTCCGAGGTCGCAGGAACGGCCAGTGTCCAGCCGCCGGCCATGGTGGCGGTCTCTACGTCTTGTGAGGGTACCGGGAAGGCCGCGACGAGAGCGAGGTTACTCATGTCCGCGCCCGACTCCTTCACACTCCCAAAGACCCAGGTGCCACCCAGCCAGGTCGCAAATCGGCGGGCGACGAAGGCCGGTCCAAATTGGTGCTCCGTGAAGGGCTCGATCCCAGCGTTCACCTGATCTTCTGTAAACTGAAGGGCCTTCACCCAGGCGTCACTATCGAAAGTCGGGACCCACGCTTCAGCGGCACCCTGTTTGGAGGCCAGGTCGGGATTGACGTCGACCCCGATGTCACCGCCGTTCATCCAGGCGTAGGGCAGCGTCCAGTCGGCGATCCACGGTTGTCCGATCAGCAGGCAGCCCTGGATCTTTTGATCCGCCAGTGCCTGGTCGAGCTTCTGGCAACTCTGGATGTAGCCATCCCAGGTGCGCATGTCCGTGGCGGGGTCCACTCCGGCTTGCTGCACCAGGTCTTTCCAATACCACAAGACGCGCGCATCGGTCCAGGCCCAAATGGCGTGGGGGTGCCCCTGGTATTTGGTGGCTTCGCGGTAGGCCGGTAACCAGTCCTCGAGCCCGTTGAGGTCGCGGTTGATCCAATCGGTCAGGTCAGTGGTGAAGCCGGCGGCCGCGAACTCGCCCACCTCGGGTTGGTCCAGCGAGACAATATCCAACGGTGTCCCGCCGGTCGCGGCGGCGCGGAGCTGGGTCAGGCGGTCGCCGAAGGGCAAGATCTGGGCGTCGATCTCGATCCTGGTATCGGGGTGGTCCGCTTCGAACTTCGTTTTGGCTTTGTCCAGCAAGAAATTCCAGCGGTCCTCGGGAGCGACCAGAATCATCTTCAGCGTGACCGTGCGGGCGGCCCCGGCCGCCTCCGTGGGCGCGGAGGTGGCCTGCGGCGCCTCGGTGAACGCGGGGGCGCTGGTCGGCTGTCCGGCAGGCGGGGGCGTTGGCTGCGCAGCCGGCGGGGCGGTGGCTTCCGGTGGAGCGGACGTTTGCCCGCATCCGGCCAGGCCGAGTAACAGCGCGAAGAGGATCACGGAGAGAGAGTTGGATCGTTTCATGGTCTTCGGTCCTCCTTCAAGTAAGTGTCAATCCAAACGTTTGTCGGGGATCACTTGGCCCCTTTTTTTCGTTCACTTGACCGCGCCCACCGTGAGGCCTTCGATGAAGTGGCGCTGGAAGATCACAAACAGGATGACTACCGGCAGCATCCCAATCACCACACCGGCCGTCAGGGGACCCCAGGCAGTGCGCTCCAACCCGAGGAAGGTGTACATGGCTGCCTGCCAGGTTCGCATGCTGGCGGTGGAGGTGAAGGTGGCGGCAAAGACGAAATCGTTCCAACTGAAGCGGAAGGCAAAGATGCTGGCGACGGCCAACCCCGGCCAGGTCAGGGGCATGGTCACACGCCAGAAGGCGGTCCAGCGGTTGGCCCCGTCCACCAAAGCAGCCGCTTCCAGATCGGGCGGGATCGTATCGAAGAAATTCTTGAGGAGCCAGACGTTCAGGGGCAGGATCAGGGCCTGATAGGGGATGATCAACCCCTGGTAGGTGTTCAGCCAGCCCAGGCGCCGGAGCATGACGTAGAGGGGGATGATGTTGACCGAGACCGGGATCATGAAGATCCCCAGGACGAGGCCCATGAGGGCAGCCTTGCCGGGGAACTCGTACCGCGAGAAGGCGTACCCGGCCAATGCGCTGATGAGCACCGACAGCACGGTGCTCCCGAGACCGACGATGAAGCTATTGATCAGCGCCCGCAGAAATTTCGGGTCTTCGAGGATTCGCTCGTAGTGCTGGAAGGTGATCGATTCGGGAAGGAGGCGGGGCAGACCGGCCGGGTGGAGCGAGGCCGAGAGGACGATCAGGAACGGAACCAGGACGATGGCGGTGTATGCACTCAGAAAGAGATACCGCACGAGGACCTGGCCTCGCCGGCGTTGCCGGAGGGTCAGGGTGGGGGCTTGCACCGGCAGTGAGCGCGTACTCGCCGAAGAGGCCGAGCTCTTCATCCCTATTGCCCCCCCAACGTCCGCAGGTAGATGGCGGCGGCGACGACGTTGAACACGAAGAGCATCACGCCGATGGACGAGCCGAGCGAGAAATTCCCAAATTCAAAGGCGTAGCGGTACATGTAGAGTGAGGTCGTGGTGGTCGCGTAGACCGGCCCGCCTTTGGTCATCGCCAGTGGAAGGGCGAAGAGGTTGGCGGTCCACATGGTAATCAGGATGAGGTTCAGTGCGCCAAACGGAGCGATGAGGGGCCAGGTGATCCAGCGAAAGAGCTGGCGGCGATTGGCACCGTCGACCGTTGCGGCTTCGGTGACCTCAGGGTTGATCGTCGTCAGCGCGGCGCCCATCATCAGCATCGTGAAGGGGGTACCGAACCAGATGTTGGTCAGCACCAGGGCCCAGATGGCGATGCCGGGCGATCCTAACCATCTAACGGCCGGCAACCCGGCCGCGCTCAGAAGATTGTTGATCGCCCCGGCCGGTTGGTAGAGATACAACCAGATGTAGGCGACGACCAGCTCGGAGAGGATCCACGGGAAAGCGATGAGGACGCGGAAGAGGCCACGGCCTCTGATCCTGGCGTTGAGCGCCAGGGCCAGCGCCAGGCCCAGCACGAACTGGCCCAACACGCTTCCGCCCACGAATTGGAGACTGACCCACAGAGATTTGTAGAATTTGAAGGGGAAGATGCTATCTTTGAGGAGCGCCTGGTAGTTCTCGAGCCCGGCGACGGGCCACGCCCGATTGAAGGTTGCGAATTTGACGTCGTGAATCGAGAGGTAGCCGTTCAACAGAATGGGGTAGACGAACAGAAGCAGGAGCGTCGCCAGGGCTGGGAGGATGAGAAGGTACGGTGTGATGACCGTTTTCGTCCGCATGAGCGAAACGCTTCCCCCGGGAGGAGTGGATCAGCGCGAGGAGCGATCCACTCCCCCGGCCTGGTGCGAGTGCGGCGTGCCTCGCAATCAACGAGCCTTATAATTACATCATTTTATAATTACAAATCTGGCTTTACTCTATCAAGAACCGGGCGATTTGTCAATGGGTGGACGCTGCGGTTTCCAACGTGCGCGCCAAACCCACGGGACGTTGCCGCACCGATACTGCCGCCGCCGGCGGGTTCGGCGCGGCCTTTTTTTCTCGAGGTGCGTCGCACCGGGTTCCCTCGGGGGCACGTGACCAAGGGACGGGTGGTTGGCCGTCGTTGCCGCCCACGTGGTCCTGTTTCACACCAAGTTTGGCCGCCACATCCGGGCGGTGGGTGAAAATCAATCCGCGGCGGAGACAGTGGGTATCGACGTTGGGAGGGTCAAGCTGTTTGTGCTGGTCATCAGCGGCTGCCTGGCGGCGTTGGGGGGGCGTTCCTATCGGTGGGCCATTTGACCCTCTTCACGCGCGATATGAGCAATGGACGGGGATGGCTCGGGGTCACCGCCGCCCTCTTCGGGCTGAACCATCCGATCTTCGTCTTTTTCACCGGCCTGTTCTTCGGCCTCGCGGATGCCCTGGCGGTGCGTTTGCAGACCACCACGAATATCCCGCCCAGCCTGGTTCAATTCCTGCCGAATGTCCTCGCCCTGGTTGCCCTGGTGCTCGTCGGGCTACGCAGCAAAGCCGGTGAGGCGCTCGCCCGGCGTCGCTTCCGCGCTCGGGCGCGGCGCCACCTCGCGCCGGTTGCTCCGGCGACACCAGCTGAGTAGGGTCCCGGGCGAGCGCGGAGGCGGGCTTCCAGCGTCACCGGGATCGTATCGGGGCGGTCCACCGTGGAAGGCGAAGGTTGCCGGACCCGCCTGGTGGCCGAGTGAGAAGAGGGGGTGCAGCCGGATGGCAGCGCCCCCTCTTGTGGTAAGAGGTTCGACAGGGAGCCTCCTACGACAGGCTATGGTCGAGAGACGGTGATGGTGGTGCCGTTGCTGCTATCTGAATCCGGATCGTGATTCGCGCTCGAATCGTAGCTCAACGACGCGTGGGTCACGCCGGTCACGGCAAACGTAACGCCGGGCTGCGAATTGTTGATGTTGCTACTCGTCAGGCTACACAGGCCGCTGGAATCCGTGGTGCACGAGTCGGAGCCCGAGGTGCCACCGCTCCAGGTGCCATTGACGGTCGCACCGGAGACTGCGCTGTGGGTAGCATCATGGACAGTGATGGTGACGGTCGCTCGCCACTTATTGCGGCCGACGCTGCTGCTGGTCCCGTCGAGGTCGCCAACGTGCATGGTGGTACCGGATGGTGGGGGAGTGCCACCCCCACCACAGACCATGTCCGTGAGCCCGACCGCGACCCAGGCGTCGGTCGTGGACTGGAGGAACGTCGTACCCGCCACGGCCTCTGTCGCGGCGCGGGCATCGCACATGGTCGCGTTCTGGTTCAGGGCAGTGAACCCGAGGAAGAAGATCCGCTCGGCGTCTGCCAGGCCGATGCCCGCCACTGAAAGATTGTTATCCTGCGTATCGACGGTATCGGTGCAATGGGCCGAGTTGTGGGTGCTGGGGGTGGCGCAACTGGCATTCAGGCCCCCGTTCACCAGCAAGTAGTAGGCGTGGTTGGGGATGCCGCTGTTGGTGTGGACGCCGCCATTGTCATCGCCGCCGATTTGACGCTCGCTGTAGTGGTCGGGGTCGCCGTCCTCCTCGGGGTCGGCCATGTTGCGGAAGCCCGGTGCGGCTGTTCCCTTCTCGGGGAGGTAGATGTCCTCGCCGACGAACCAGTCGGGCGTGAGTGTCGTGGCCGGCTCGCGGTTGGTGTCCCTGGCGAAGGCTTCGATACTGTTGCCCATCATGTCGGAGAAGGCTTCGTTCAGGGCCCCGGACTCGTCCTGGTAGACCAGGTTCGAGGTAAAGTCTGTGACACCGTGGGTCAACTCGTGGCCGAGAACGTCGAGCGCGGTGAACTCGCGGAAAGTGACCCCATCGCCGTCGCCAACCGCGACGTAACGACCGTTCCAGAAGGCGTTGTTGTAATTTGCGCTGTAGTGGGCGTGGATCACCATTGCGGAGACCTGAGACGATTGTCCCGCTGCCACCCAATTGTAGCTATGCTTCTGAAGGAAGTAGTCGTCGGTGACCCTGGCGTAGTACTGGGCATCGACCAGGGCCGGTTGGGCCGGCGATGTATTGCCCGGTTGCACCCAGGAATCATCGGCGTCTGTGGCGATTGGCCCCAAGAATGGCCGCCGCGAGGAGCCCTGATCGTGGGTCTCTTGCCGCTTATCTGCTGAACGGAGTTGGAATCCCGAGCTGCTGGGCGTCGTGAGACCGCTCAAATCCTTGATATCGTTTGAGTCTCCGTCGTCGTACGCGACCCCAAAGCCACAAGGCTGTGGTCGGGCACCACAATCATACGCCAGCGCGTTGTACTTCTTCAGTACCGTGCCGCTGCCGGCATCGATCCAGTGAATCCAGCGGCTATCGGGGCGGTGGGTCTCGACACGGTAGAAGTAGCGGCCGCTGGCCGGGTCGATCATCAGGCTCACGAGCCGCGTCCCGGCGGCGCCGATATCCCGGGCGGCGATGGCCTCGGCGTTGGCCCGGGCCAGGCCGACGGCGTTCGTGGGCACAATGTTGGGGTAGTGCGAGCCGATCACTGTGGTGACGGTGCCGGAGCCACCCCGGTAGAGTGTGATCTGAGCGCCGAACACTTCGGCGGACCCAACGAACTGCTGGTACCGCTCGTAGGTCAGCCCGTAGGCAGGCAAAGCGAAGCGACGGACCAGTTGCAGGTCGCCGGGGAGAGTGAAGTTGGCTGCCGCGCTCCCGCTCAGCGCGCGGAAGCCGCTGGCGTTCGGTTGGGCAGCGAACGCCGACGGACCGGCATTCGCCATCAACACGGAAGCCAGCACGAGTGCTACCATGACGATGAGTCTACCACCTGTTCTTTGCCTGTTCACGGGTCCTTCTTTCTCATGAATCGAGAGCAGATGAGAGGCCCGAGCAAAGGTCGGGGTTCAATTCAACCGAGACCAGGGCCACTCTTATTTTCTGCGGCGGGGCGGGCTGACGCATTCTCCGCCGCCACCGCCGCGCTACGAGAAGTTGTTGAGGATGCCATTAAGAGCGTTCTCTCGTCCTGCGTTCAACGATGATTGCTACTCGCTATACGGAGCGGTCAACTCCAGCTGAATGTTGTCCGGGTCCCTGAAGGCGAGGACGTAGAGTCCTAACCCCTGGAGGTCCTTGATCTCCCCACGGGAGACGCCACGCTCGTCGAGGAGGTGCGCGGCCTGTTCGAGTTCGTCGCGGCTCCCAACGGTGAAGCTGAGGTGATCGAGGCCCACGCGGTTCTCATCGAAGCGGTCGTCGCTCAGAGCGCGCTCCGGATTGGGGGCCAGGTTCAGCGCCAGGATGAGACTCCCATTGTTGAGGAGGGTTTTGGGTCCGGTCGCTCTGACGACTTGAAAGCCGAGCAGGCCAGTGTAGAACTCACTCGAGCGATCCCTATCGGTCACCGTCAGAGCTACATGGTGAATCGCTCCGGTATGAATTTGGTTCGCCATAGTTCTGTTCCCCGTTCGGTGCAATGACGTGCGGTAAAAAAGCGGCCTTCGTCAGATCCGCATCGGCTCGCTGGCCGCGTGAGAGCGCCGAAGGTCGGCTTCTCGGCCGCTCCTGCGCAGAGGCCGATTGAAACGAGAGTCTCAATAAGACAAGCGTGATTCAAACGAGTGGGATGGGGAGCCAGATGCGACGAACCTCCGAGAGAGGTCGTATCTGTCTGGTCCCGAGGTCCGAGCCAGACTCGAGTGAAAGCATGACTCGGAAGCGTCTCACCGTCGCTCGAGCCGGTCCGTCTCGACCTGGAGAAAATTGACCACCGGAGGATGGTTCGCCGGCAACGTGGCCGTCTGCGTGGCACGAAGAGAGAGGAGGGCGACCCGGAACTGCGCCTGTCTCAGGATGGGGTGTGCTGTTGGGGTATTCACCTCTTCTTCTGCTGTCGCAGAGTAACACAAACGGGCGGAGAAAGCAACGCTTCCCCCGTTCTCATCGCGAACCATTTTCAGTTGAAATCGGGATCGGTTTCAGACTTGATTCGTTCCATATCCCTCGGCGTGCTTGCCAGTGCTTTGGCTTTGGGCTATCATGTGCGGCACAGGTGGCGTGGGAGGGCCCTGCCTCGCTGTGAGACCGCCCCCGGCAGGGGGCGTTGTTTTGGAGCCGCGATGACCTCTGACGACGGGAACTGGCGCCGCTGGATGCGTGATTATAATGAAGGGCTGGGCCTGGTCTACGAGCGCCTGGTGTTGAATGACTATCTCGACCACCTGGTGGATGAGTTCGGGGTGCGCTCCGTGCTGGAGGTCCCGGTCTATGGCATGGCCGGCGTCAGCGGGATCAACTCGGTCCGCTTCGCGCAGCGGGGGATCGCGGTGACGCTGGTGGATGTCAACGAGGAGCGGCTGGCTGAAGCACGCCGCGTCTGGCGGGAGCTCGCCCTCGATCACCTGGCTACCTTTGTGCTCCTGCCTGACCCCTCACGATTGCCGTTTGGGGACGGCCAGTTCGATCTGGTCTGGAATTGGGCCGCACTCTGGTACCTCCCCGATGCGGCGGCCACGCTGCGCGAGATGGGTCGCATGAGCGCCAGCCTGGTCTTCACTGCAATGCCCAACCGCCTGCAGCTGGGCTACCTCCTCCGGAAATTCGTGTTGGAGCGCGAGTTTTTCGAGACGGTGGACGAGCGCTGGGCGGCCATTGGCCGCGCGCGCGGCGTGCTGGCCGAGTGCGGCCTGCGGCTGGTCGAGCAAGGGGTGCTCGATGTGCCCCCCTGGCCCGACACGGTAATGCCCGCCGCCGAGGTGCTGGGCCGGCTCGGGTTGCGCCGGACAGCGCTGGCCGAGCGCTTCAACGATGCTCAGAGTTGGGATTGGTCGACGATGGACTACTACACCGGCCGGCGTCCCGAACTCAAACAGCAGATGGATCGCTACGCCTTCCTCGAGCGCGCGCCGCTCCCCTGGCGGCTCAAGGTCGTGTGGGCGCATCATCGCTACATTTTGATGCGGAGATGAGACGGCTGGAACATCGGCCGTGTTGCGGAACCGGGCGGTGTTGGAAGAGATGAGCGATTGAGGTTCTTCAGACGTCATTTTCGACCTGGAAACCGGCCATTCATCTCCAGGCTCTACTCTTCAAACGCCCCACCAGAGGAGGCAGGGGATGCGCATATTGGTGACGGGCGCGGCCGGTTTCGTCGGGAGTCGCCTGAGCAAGACGTTGTTGGCTCGCGGCGACGAGGTGATCGGCCTCGACAACTTCAACGACTACTACCCCATCCGCCACAAACGGCGCAACATCGCCGACCTCACCCCGTCACCCCGCTTCACGCTCATCGAGGGTGATCTGCGGGATGGGGCCTTGCTGCGGCGGCTCTTTGAGGAGGAGCGGCCAGACGCCGTGGCTCACCTGGCGGCCATGGCAGCGGTGCGCTACAGCGTGAAGCATCCCCTGATCTACGGTGAGGTCAACGTTCAGGGCTCGATGAACCTGCTCGACGCGGCTCGCCACATCGGCCAGCCGCGCCTGATTCTGGCCTCGACCGGCTCGGTCTACGGCGCCGACACGCCTGTGCCCTTCACCGAGGAGGCCCCGGCTGACCGCGCGTTGGCACCCTACCCGGCGAGCAAGCGCGCGATGGAGATCATCGCCCACAGCTACCACCACTTGTGGGGGGCGCCGACCACGATCCTGCGCTTTTTCAACGTCTACGGACCTCACGGCCGGCCCGATATGATGCCGTGGCACTGGACGAAAAGCCTTCTACGGGCGGAGCCGCTCACGCTCTTCAACGGTGGGCGCCTGCAGCGCGATTGGACCTACATCGACGACATCGTCCGCGGGTTTCTGGCGGCCCTTGATGCCGGCCTGGAGTACGAGATCATCAATCTCGGGTGCAGCCGGCCGGTTTACAATCTCCACTTCGTCCGCACGCTTGAACAGCTCCTGGACCGTGAAGCTCGCATTGTGGACGCACCTACGCCGCCATCCGAGCCGCTGATCACGTACGCCGACACCGGCAAGGCTGCGCGCCTGCTCGGCTACCGCCCGACCGTACCGGTCGAAGAGGGTCTGGCCCGTTTTATCGAGTGGTTCCGCGCCGAGGGACTTGATCGGTCAGAGCTTGGAGATTCAGAGCAAATCTCCAAGCTCCAATCGCTCCCATGAGACGCGCTCCGCTCCAGCTCCTCCTGGTCCTCACCGCCGGCCAGCGCCTGTTGACGCTGCTCCTGCTGCGCCCTGGCGGCTTCATCTACGACTACTCCGACTACATCTTCTACCATCTGATTGCACGCTACGCGGCTGAAGGGTTCTACCCATTCATCCATTACTGGATGGAATACCCACCGCTCTGGCCCTGGCTCAACGTCGGCCTCTACCGGCTGAGCCTGCTCGTCCCATCCTGGGACGATCCGCGCCTGGTCCACAGTGTGCTCATCGGTCTGACGTTGCTGCCCTTCGACCTGGGCGGGCTGATCCTCTTGCACCGATTGGGAGAGCGGATGTGGGGCCGTGCCCGGGCGACATGGCTCGCGGCCGTGTGGGCGCTCCTCTTCATGCCGCTCTACATCTGGAGCGGCTGGTTCGACCCGATTCTGCTCTTTCTGCTGTTGCTGAGCACCTGGTTTGTCGTCCAGGGACGCCCGACTGCCGCCGGGGTGGCGGCCGGTGTCGGCGCGATGGTGAAGCTGACGCCAGCGCTGGTTCTGGTCACCGCTCTGCCGGTCTGGCGCCGCCGCGGGGCGCCGCTATGGGGGTGGGGGAGTACCGGCATCCTGCGCGCCCTGGCAGCCTTCGGTGCGGTCGTCCTCGCGATCAGCTTGCCATTTCTGCTGATCAACCCGGCGATGTTTGTGGCCATGCTGCGCTCGCTGGGCGCGCGCGGTTCGTGGGAGACCGTGTGGGCGCTGTTGGATGGCTTCTACGGCTTCGGCGTTGTTGGCGCCGACCGCTTCGATCCGGCGGCGGCCGCCGCGGCGCCACCCTCGCGCGTGCCGTGGGTGCTGGTTCACCTCGGATTTGCCGTGCTCGGGCTCTGGCTCTGGACACGGCCCTGGGACTGGCGCCAGCCGCGCGTGCAGGTCGCCTTCACCGGCCTGGTTGTGACACTGTTCATGCTGTGGAGCCGGGGTTGGAGCCCGCAATTTCTGGTCTGGCTGCTGCCCTGGCTATTGCTTGTCTGGCCCGACCGGCGGGGGCTGCTCCTGGCGCTGGCACTCACTGCCCTCGCCGCTGCGGAGCTGATCTTCTTTGCCCGCTGGACGGCGACCCCCAGTATCCTGGCTGCCCTCATCGTGCTGCGCACCGCCGGGCTGGTGATCGTAGCGGTGGCGGCCTACCGGCTGTTGAGGGCGGAGCCAGGCCTCCGGCCCCCTTTCCTCCCGGAGAAGGGGGAGTCATTCGAGGGCCACCAGCGAAATCCGAGTCCCTTTCTGCCAGGCGTTCTCTCTGAAAGCGCCCCTTCCCGGGTTGGGGAAGGGGCCATCCGCCCCTCTC
Source organism: Ardenticatenaceae bacterium (assembly GCA_027493995.1). Classification (GTDB taxonomy): domain Bacteria; phylum Chloroflexota; class Anaerolineae; order Ardenticatenales; family Ardenticatenaceae; genus DOUV01. The sequence continues at coordinate 6,863,317 of JAOSJS010000001.1, forward strand.
CGCCTCGCAGGAGGGGCTCCCCGTGAGCGGGCGTGATCGACAGATCGCCGCCGCAGCGGCGATCTGCCTGTTGGGGTTCTACCTTCTCACGTTCAGCGGCCGGTTTCATTCGAGTGATGGGCTCTCGATGTACACCGCCGCCGACAGTCTGGTGCGCTACGGGCGGCTGGACACGGAGCAGATTCGTTGGATGGGGCTCCAACAGGGGACGTTCGGCCCTGATGGCCGGCTCTACTCTCGCAAGGGTGCCGCAACGACGTTCCTGGCGGTGCCGTTGGTCTGGCTGGGCCTGACCCTGCCGGATATTGGCCCGGTCCACACCGCGCTGCTGCTGGCGCCGTTGCTGACGGCGTTGGCCGGGCTGTACCTCTCCCTGACCGTGCGGCGGGCCTTCTCGGGGATGGCGCTCCCAACGCCGCTCACCCCGCTGGCTGTCACGCTGATCTGGGGGCTCGGCAGTATGGCCTGGCCCTACACCAAAACCTTCTTCAGCGAGCCGCTCGTGGCCCTCACCCTGATCGCGGCGACCTACCATCTGGTGAGCTTCCGTGACACGCTCGCCACGCGGCAGGCGGTGGGGGTGGGCGCCTGGCTGGGGCTGGGGCTGCTCGCACGCGCCGCGAACGCCATCATCGTTCCGCTCTACGGCCTCGCGTTGCTCTGGTACCTGGCCCTGGATCACGGGCTGCCATGGAACCGGCTGGCGACCTGGCGAGCACGCTCGCGCCAACACGAGGTCTGGCAGCCGGTGCTGGCCTTTGTCGCGCCGGTGATCCTCGCCGGTCTGCTTGTCCTGCTCTACAACGCCATGCGCTTCGGAAACCCCTTCGAGAGCGGCTACCTGGAATCAGAGCAGTTCTCGGCTTTCTGGCCCCAGGGCATTCTGGGCGAGTTACTCAGCCCGGGGCGCGGGCTCCTCTGGTACACGCCCTGGCTCCTGGCGCTGATTCCGGCTGTGCCGCGGGCCTGGCAGCGCGACCGAGCGCTCACAGCGCTGGCGCTTGGGACTGCGCTTATCTACGTACTCTTCTACGGCAAGTGGTACATGTGGCACGGTGGTTTTGCCTGGGGACCGCGCTTCCTGGTGCCGATCTTGCCGCTGCTGGCCCTGCTGGCAGCCCCGCTCTTCGCCCGCCGGCGCACCGGACCCGGTGCGCCGGACTGGCGCCGCTGGGCGCCGGCCGGATTCATCCTCCTCGGGCTGCTCGGGCTCGCGATCAACCTGATCGGCGTGGCCTGGGATTTCATGCCGCACCAGAATGCGCTCGATGCTGCCGGCTTCAAGCTGTTCGATCCGGCCACGTTTTTCAATCCGCGCTGGGCCCAAATCCCGGGTGTCCTGGCGCTGGGCTCAGCGACGACGCTCGACGCGGTCTGGGTGATTGACGGGCGGGTGGCCGGCCGGATGCTCCTGATAGCCGGGGTGTTGGCCTTGATTGGGGTGGTGGTGTTGCTCCTGACCCTTCGTTGGCGCACGGGACCCTGGGTGCGAGGGGGACTGGGTCTGATGGCCGTGGGTGTCTGGCTCATGCTTGGGGACGCCCGGGCTTTTGAGCGCCCGGTCTACCATGAGATCGTAGACCGGCTCGAGAGCAGCACCTTGCCCGACGCGATCATCTGGCACGACGACCTGGTGAACACCCCGGTCCTCCTCAACCTGTACCGCGGCCGGTTGCCAATCCTCGGCCTCAATGTGACTGGGGCGACGTTCAACGACCAGGCAACGGCGCGCGCGGTGCGGGCGAGCGGGTCGGTTCCGCGCCCCGTCTGGCTGATCAGCGACGGACCCGACCGGTTGCACAACGCACTTGACGGCGAACTGCTGGAGAGCAAGTATCTGGTCCTGGATGAGACGGTGGACACCCTGCGGCTGGCGCTGTACTACGACGGCTCGAACTGGAGTGACGTCACGCCGGCGACGATCGACCTCGCGCCGTCTGGGAGCAAACCGCTGATCAGAGTGGATAGCTACCGCTACACACCCAGTGCCGAGCGCGGTGGTGTGGTGGCGGTGGCCCTCGACTGGGAAGGGCTTCGCCCGATCGGCGAGGATTACCAGGTGTTCGTGCACCTCGTGCCGGTCCAGGCGCCGGACGAGCGGGTTGGGCAGCAGGACGGGGCGCCGTTCCTGGGGTTGCGTCCCACCAGCACCTGGCAGGTGGGCGAGGTCATCCACGACCGTCACGCGATCCTGGTGCCGGCCCAGGCCCCGCCGGGCGCGTACCAGTTGCGGGTGGGGCTCTACCGCCTGAGTGACCTGGCTCGCCTGGCGACCTCCACCGGCGGCGACGCCATCGAGATCGGGCCGATCGAGATCCGGTGACTGGATCAAGAGTGAGCTCCGCCGAGTTCCTTTCTCAAAGGGGGCTACGCCGCTGCTCGGGATGGCGCAGGATCGGCCCGTTCGGTGGCTGATGTCGCCTGAAACCAGCCGCCGCCCGTAGCCAATCAACACCCCGAATCCGGCGACCGCCCCAACCGTCCTGGCGCTCGAACCCAGCACGGCGAGAAATGGTCCGAGCGCCCTTCCATCGTTCATTCGCCTTCTTCCTCGCGTTCGTCCGCTGCCAGCCAGGCCACCAACGCCGCCGTGGCGTTTTCGGCTGTCGTGGCCTGGGCGGGGTCGAGCGTGGCGGTGTCGTAGCGAGCCGGCTCGTAGGCCGCGGTCAGCTCGTCGAGGGGCGCTCGGGGTGCGCCCGCCTGAGCCGCCAGCCTCCCGGCGAAGGCGGCTGGAGTCTCGCCCGCCACGCGAGTGACTCCCCGCGCCGCGGCGGCCACGAGGAATGCCCGATAAGCCGCGCGGATGCGATGGCGCGGATCGCGCCCAGGACCCAATGGGAGGAACGGCTCCTCCCGCAATCGGATCGCCAGACGGGCGCGGACATTGGCGAGCAGCGAGCGCAGTTGGGCGGCCACCAGATCGCGTGAGGCTACAATGTGGCGGGTCTCGAGCACGCCGGCCTCGTTCTCGGCCTCATAGCGCTGGAGCGCCAGCCGCAGAATCCACAACCCAATCGCGACGAGCACCACGACCAGCAGCAACTCGACCAGGGTCGTAACCCAGGGCGGAATGTGGAAGAGCGCCGGCAGGGCCTTCTCATTCTGCTCCGGTTGCAAAGGCTGCGGCGGTGGAAGTTGCCAAAGGAACTCTGAGAGGCTGAGCTGCGTGATCAACCAGATCAACAAATAAACCAGGGGCGTGACGAGGAGGACCAGGGCGGTCATGATCCACTCGGCAACGATGGCGAGGAGCTGTGCGAGAGGCTGCAAGTGGGCTACCAGCGCCTCGATCGTGGCGGGGGCCAGCCAGGCGGCCAACCCAAGGCCGATGAGCAGCACGACGGCAATCACGCCACCGACGAGGGTGCCCCAGGTGCGATCGAATGCCGGTCCTTCAGTCCCAGCGCTTCCTTGCCGGGCGTCGTTGAGGGCGGACAAAGCCAGTGCGAGCAGGCTCGCTCCCACGAAGAGCATCAGCCCTCCGACAAGGTCCACAGTCTCCGCCGGGAGCAATTGCCAGGCGAAGGCGGCGCCAGCCCAGGCGAGCATTCCCCTCCCAAAGGCGGCTCGCGCGGTGCTGCTGGTTGCGCCCTGGCTGGCCAGGCGCCAGCTACGCCACCAGGCGTAGCCGCCGGCCAGCAGTGTCAGAGCCGCCGGGCGAAGGGCGTGGGTCGCCGCCCAGGCTTGCACTGCGAGGATGCCCAGGAGTAACAACGCAGCGGCCAGCGCCAGCCGCATCGGGCGTGGATCGCCGGCCGAGCCGGCCAGGACCCAACGACCGAGCGCGTAGGCGACTACACTCAGCGCCCCGAACCACGCGATGCCCGGCCCGATCCACACCCGCTCGCCGGCGACGAGCAGCGCCAGTCCGGTAGCCAGCCAGGTCGCCTCTGCGAGGGCCAGGGCGACCGCCGCGAGCGTCCGCGCCGTCCCACCCATCAGGCTGGCCGCTCCAGACCGGGCCCAATGGTGAGGGACTCGAGATGCTCCCAGCGCTCTCGCCCGCCGATGTGGTGGTGGGCGATCTCGAGCAACGGGGGCAGCCTGGGGGGACGCCCGACGGTGAGAAGCAGGACTGGTGTGCCGGCCCGCTGCCGTGCACTCAGCACAGCGAGCAGTGCGTCATCCACCGTCGCCGTGATGGCCACGAGCGTTGCACCGAAGGGCAGGCGGCGCGCCTCGCGCTCGACCAGGTCTGCCAGCGGCATCAAGACGTAGAAGCTCAGGCGCGCCAGGGCCTCCAGCAGGCGCTGGAGTTGGGCAGGGCCCGCGGCCGGGGGGAGACGCAAGGCCGCTGGCATCTCGCGGGCGCTGCTGTTGGCGTAGAGCCCGACCTCCTCACCCTGATCGAGCGCCCAGCGACCAAGCGAGGCGGCCGTTGTGATAGCGAGTTCGAGCAGATTGGGATCGAGGCCCTGGTAGGGCCGCGGGTAGCTGGCGACATTTAAGAAGATCAGCGTACGGCGAATCGCGCTGGGTTCGTACTGTTTTGCCTGCAGGCGCCCGAGTCGGGCCGTCGCGGGCCAGTGGACCACGCGCAGGTTATCGTGCGGGGTGTATTCCCGGACCCCGCGTACCAGCAGGGGGTCCTCGATCAGGCGGCGGCGAATGCGTGCCGGACCAAACGGACGCCGGGGATCCAGGCCGAGCGCCTCAAGCGAAACCAGTTTGGGGTAGACCAGCAGGCGCGTGATCGTGTCCACACGCTGTTGGCGGCGGCGGAAGCCGAAGAGGTCGCCCGTGGTGAGGGTGGCGGGGCCAAAGCGAAACTCGCCTCGCTGGGCGGCCTGCAGGCGGTAGCGCCGCTCGACTCGCTCGTAGAGCGTGAGCGCCAGCAGGTGACGCAGCGTGGCCCGGCGCGGCGCCGGATTGGGCAGGAGCCGGCCAGTCAAGAAGACAACCTCCTCCGGCACCTCGTCCTCGACCCGCAGCCAGGGTAAGGGGAGCGGCTTGAGATTCGAGACCGTCACCATCAAGTCGGTCTCCTCGCCCCAGAAGAGCGGGTTGCTCTCCAGGCGCCGCTCGTAGTGCACCCCTGACAGGCTGGCCCGATCCCAGATCCAGATGATCGCGGCGATCACGAGGAGGATCAGGCCAAGCAGCACGAGTGGCGCGTCGCGCAGCAGCAAGCCGACCACCAGCGCGGTCCCGATCAGCCAGCCCCAATGGTTACGCATCCTCGACCTCGCGAGAACAGCGCGCTGCGACGCACTCCGGAAAGTGCGTCGCAGGTCCACCGGGGCTCATGCGACCTCCGTTTGCGACCAGCGCTCCTCCACGGGCACCGGGACTTCGTGCAGGAGCGAGTGCAAGACCTCCGTTGTCGTGCGGCCGCGCAGGCGGACCCCGGGATTGAGAATCAGGCGGTGGGCCAGTACCGGCTCGGCCAGAACCTGGACGTCGTCGGGCAGCACGTAGTCACGCCCGCGGAGCGCTGCCAGGCTCTGAGCAGCCCGCGCCAGGGCGAGGGTGCCGCGCGGGCTGACCCCCAGGGTCAAGGAGGTCTCGTAGCGCGTGGCCTGGGCGAGGCGCACCAGGTAATCCTCAATCGGCGGGCTGACGGTGACAGTGCGGCAGCGGGTCGCCAGGGTGATGAGGTCGCTTGCGGTCAGGAGCGGACGCAGATCGCTGAGCGGATCGTGCTGCCGGAAGCGGCGCAGCAGGTCCCGTTCCTGCGTGGCATCGGGATAGCCGAGGCGAAGCTGCATCAAAAATCGATCGAGCTGAGCCTCGGGCAGGGGGAACGTTCCCTCCAGCTCGATCGGGTTCTGCGTGGCGATCACCATGAAGGGCGCCGGCAACGGGTGGCGAACGCCATCGGCACTCACCTGGCGTTCCTGCATGGCCTCCAGCAGGGCCGATTGGGTACGGGGGCCGGCCCGGTTGATCTCATCCGCCAGCAGCACGTTAGTAAAGACCGGGCCGGGGCGAAACTCGAACTGGCTGCTGGCCTGGTTGAAGACCGTCGTGCCAGTGATATCCGAAGGCAAGACATCGGGCGTGAACTGGATGCGTTTGAAATCGAGATCCAGCACGCGAGCCAGGGCCCGCGCCAGGGTCGTCTTGCCGGTGCCGGGCACATCCTCCAGCAGGACGTGCCCCTCGCTCAGCAGCGCCACGAGGAGCAACTCCGTTGCTGTCTCCGCCCCGATCATGACAGTTGCAATCGCAGCGCGGACCGCCGCGGCCCGGTGCTGAATCTCCTGAATTGTAAACATGCTCATCCTCTCAAGGCCGACATTCCTCGATGTAGATGGGCCTTCAGACGTGTAGAGTGAACAGTGAATAGTGAGCAGTGAACAGTGAGCAGTGAATAGTGAATAGTGAATAGTGAGCAGTGAACAGTGAGCAGTGGCCAGTGAACCGACGTCCCTCGATGTAGATGGCTTTGCAGACGTGTGTCAGTGGGCAGTGAACAGTGAGCCGGCATTCCTCGATGTCGATGGTCTTTCAGACGTGTGTCAGTGAGCAGTGAACAGTGGACTGACATTCCTCGATGTAGATGGCCCTTCAGACGCGCCGGGAAGCCGGGCTCACCGGCCGTGGCGCGGACCGCGCGCTGCCAGGCGTCGGCCTCCGCGCCGAACCCCTCGTCGCGAAAGCGGCCAGCAGCACTGCCCTGGTGGCCGGGCTCCGCCGCTCCCGACGGGTTCCACTGGCGAGCCTGCTGATCCGGTTGGGCGCCTGGATGTTCTTACGCTGGTTTCGAAGCCATGATGAAAACGTCACCAGGATGGATATTGTGGCCGGGATGCCGGTACCGTCCAAACTCGCGGCGGGTGCCAGGTCGCGGCGGCACCCCTGTCCGGGTCGTGTAGCGGGCTCATGATGATCGGGCAGGGGTCGTTCTGGGTCTTAGGGCGACAAGGGGGACGGACTGGGCCAAACGTTCGAAGTCCTCGTCGGTCCCACGCAGACGTTGGCCCGCCATCAGGCCCGACAGCTCTCGGAAGGCGAGCGGGTGCCGCCGGGCATAATCACGCAGTTCACGCTCCGCCTCTTCCACCGGCAGACGTACGGCCCTCGCTTCAAACCGCTTGCGGCCGGCGCTGACGACCACGTCCGGGGTCTTCTGGATATTGCGAAACCAGTCGCTTTTCTCCCCCCAACCAGAGGCGATGATGTAGGTCCCGGTCGAATTGTCGTAACGGACGACTTCCAGGACGACCTGGCGAGGCAGACCACTTCTGCGGCCGATGTGAGTGAGCATCAGAAAGCGGTTGCCCAGCAGCCAACCGAGGTGGGCACGGTAGAGCCAGAGCGGCAGGCGCGCCGCGAGCCGAAGCGGCCCGCGAGGGGGGTGAGTACCAGTGAGTCCTGGCATGGTGGTCCCTCCGGTGATGTAGTGCTGAGGTTCGGTTTCAACTTGAGCGTTGGAATAGTACACCTTCTTAGCTCAAGAAGGAACTCAGGAGGTGGTCTGCTGCCATTGCACAGGAGTCGTTTCTTCCTCAACTCGCAGGAACGCCCGCCACGAACTGTACATTGCCCCTCAGCCATGCACGCCGCCATCCAGCAGGGCACGCAGCAGCGTCTGGCGGTCCACGATGCCGCTTGGCGGCCAGTCGTCATGTCTCCATGCTGAAGGTGGGGTGCGCTCTCCCCTGTGGGGACGTCCTCCCCCACGGGGGACCCAAGCATCTCCTACGGGGAGCCCCGGTAGGGCGCACCACGTCCGGGTATTCCAAGCAGAGGACAACCAAAGCTTCAGGGGGCCCAGGCTTTCGAAGCCTTGGCTTTTGGGCGCCGGGCTCTGTAAGCCAGGCTACCGTTATTTGGCTCACCCCGCACTACGTTTAGAGGATCTCAGTTCTTGAGAAGGAAGCCGCGAGCATGGTTCCTTTCGACTCCGGCGGGTTGACCGCGACACTGGCTGCACCCCACCTGAAGGGAGGGACAACATGGGATATGCAAGCAGGGACAAGATTGCTTACCTCTCTGAGAACGATCTCTTTCAAGATTTTTCACGCCAAGAGATGCTTCAGATGGAACGGCGCACGACGATGCGTACCTGCGAACCAGGACGCATCTTCTACCAGGCCGGCGAGACGGCTGAGACCCTCTACATCCTCAAGGAGGGGACTGTCCACCTCTACCGGCTCACGCCGGATGGGCGCAAGCTGATTGTGGCGACGCTCGAGAAGGGCGCTGTGTTCGGTGAGTTGGCGCTCGTCGGCCAGCGCATGCACAGTACCTTCGCCGAAGCGGCGACCAACGCCCGGATCTGTATCATGGGCCGGACCGAGGTGAAGCAACTCTTGCTCGCCAAGCCCCAGATGGCATTGCGGTTGCTCAAAATCGTCGGCGAACGACTGCATCAGACCGAGCGCCAGCTCGAGCAGATGGCCTTCAACAGCATTTCAAGACGATTGGCCCGCAAGCTGCTCGAACTGAGTTACGGCCGCCACACGGTCGAGGGCTACAGTCATCAAGAGCTGGCCGATATGATCGGCACGTATCGGGAGACCGTCACTGCAACGTTGAACGACTTCAAGGCGCAGCGGATGATTGCGGTCGGCCGCAAGCACATCGATATCCTGGATCGCGACCGGCTTGAGATGTTGGTGTCCGAACTTTGAGCCGGCGCGGGCGGCGTTCTTGCGGGAATGCCCCGGCCCGGATCGTCCCTGAACCGATCCCAGCCGGGGCGGCAGATACTGAAGCTTACAGATCGCTTCGCCCCCGTGATGCTGGCTGCGATGCAAACGGTCGCGATGGGGAGCCTGGTCAGACACATCATCTTCAGTTTGATTCTTGGGGCCGCACTCCTGGGGTGAATTTCGACGGTATCGCAGCAGGCGCTTCTCACTTTGGGACAAAACAGTGCCATTCCAGATAGCTTTCGGAATGAGATGACCCTTTCAGGCGAGAGGATAGGCGACGGTCGAGCGACGGGACCCGCGCTGGCGGGGGCAGTGCAGCGGGCTCTGACCTCCCCAGACCCAATTGCGCCGACTGCCTTCGTTTCGCCGAACTCTTCGCCTCCGGTGCGGGCTGTGTGAGCGACGGCGCCCACATTCTTGCGGTTCTCGGCTCTGAGTGACCCTCATGGGAGAACGATGATCGTCCCCTTCATCCAGGGGTGGTACGTGCAATGGTACGGTATTGTTCCCGCTGACGTCGGCGTAAACGTGAACAGGGCTTTCGGTTGTAAATCCTGCGAGTCAAAGGTGTGGCCATCATCGGCAGTCACGGTGTGCAGCACGGCCCCGGTGTTGGTCCAGGTAATCGTGGTACCGACCTTGACCGTCAGCGTAATCGGATCGAAGCTCCAACTCTGGGGCGGTTGAAACGGTGGCTCTACGATTTTGATCTCGACCGAATCAGAGGCCACCGCGGCGGTGATCGGTGTGGCAGCTAGCAGCGGCGTTGAGGTTGGAGGCAGAGGTGTTGGTGTTCGTGGCACGGGGCTCGCCGTTGGACGGCTGGGCTCAAGCGTATTATTCGCGGTTGGGGCGCTCGTCGCCGAAGCCGGCTTGACCGCCTCAGGGGTGATCGTTCCAGTCGCAGTTGCGCTGGACGGCGTTGCCAGTACCGTCTGACTGGCAACTGTCTGGGTCGGGGGGACAGCGGCGGGGCTTACCGGACTCGGAGCACAGGCAGAAAGTGCGAGGCTTGCGGCCGCCAGGAACGTGATGACGAAGATCCCCAGCCGTCGCCGGGGTCGCAGATTTTGGCGACACAAGGCCATTTAGATCTCGCTTTCGGTAGACGACAGCTGGCCGGAACAAAATCACCCATCCCGCAATGCACTGGCGGGAGGTCGTCGCTGCTGAATGTGAGCGTGCCCGAGACCTCTTGTCCGGTCGGAGTCTTCCCTCACAACGTAACGTGCGGAGTTCTGCAAGAGGGAAGTCAACGGCTCACGGCTCGCCCTGCGGGGCGCGGGGCCCACGCTTGGGCGCCCCCCTCAGGGGGAGAATCCGGGGGTCTCCTGGAGCGATTTTTATGAGCGGCCCCAGGCCGGGGAACGCCTCGTGAGGAGAGCGCTCCCCAAGGCTTGGGGCCCTTACCGTCACCCTCTCCTTTGAGAGATCAGGTGCGCCGGGTCGTCCAGAGACGGAGCAGGAGTGCACCGGTCAAGAGGACCGCGCCGAAGAGAACAACCGGCGGAACTGGCGTTGCCGGAGTGTTGTCTCCGCCCGTTGTCGGGAGTGTCGCGGGTGCTGCTCCCTGGAGGCTGATGGCGATCATCGCAGGGTTGGCACCTTCAATCGGCGTGTGATCGTTCTGGACAAGCTCGACGGTGATGGTGTGCTTGCCGGCCGGCCAGGCGCTCAGATCGACGGGGAAGCTATTGCTTCCGGGCATGCCGACCATGCCGGCCATACTCATCATATCGCCGGACATCGAAGACATGTCCATATCTACGAAAACGTGGTAGTGGCCGTAGCCCGCGAGATTCGGCTTGCCCTCGAGATCCAGAGCGGGCGTGAAGTTGCTCGGCTTGACCTCCATCGTGAACCTGGGACCGACGGTCGCGCCATCCGCCGGCGAGATGATCTGGACCTCGGGCGTCCCTGCTGTGGCCGCCGGCGCCGGAGCTGGTTTCGGGGTGGTGGGCTGGTAATTGATCTTCACCTCCTGAACTGTGTCCGGCATATCCATGTGCGTGTTTGAGGCCAGGTCGAAAATCAACGTGTGGGGGCCGGGTGCTATTCCCTCGCCGGGCAGGGTGAAGGTTGTATCGGTATAGAAGTTAAAGAGCACGCCCATGTTCATGCCGTCGATCATCACATGGATGTGACCCTCACCCTCTTGATCCGGCAGGCCGACGTGCTCGGGTGCGAGTTTGAAGTCGGACACCTCGACCGTCACCGCGATATCTGTGCTGGTGATGGTTGCCCCGTCGGCGGGAGAGATGACCTTGAGCGATGGCTGGCCAGCCGCTAATGCCTGATGGGGGATTTTCATCCCAAAGAGTAGCGCCATAAGAGCTGCGCCAAGGAGTCCCTGGCGCAAAAGACCTTTCAAAGTAGACACTGAATCCTCCTTGGATCTGCGGGTGACGCTATTCGAAGAACCTGTTCGTGAAGATGAGAGGGAAGATATACGTGACATCCCCTTCGAGGGGGGGGCCACCATTCCGGCGAAAACGACCGGCTTGCAGCGCGCCAACTGGGCACGCGCCTCGCGGAGTGCTCGGATACAGGTCCCCGTTCATGGCGAGGATGGGTCTCGGGGGGTTCCCCCTGCTCCCGCCGGGTCTACGCGGCGACGGTCGTGGTCTTGCAGGTGGGTCACGAGCACGCTGTGCTGCTTGTCCTCGCTGAGTGGTCCGAGCGTTACAAAGAGCCTGCTCCTGTCTGCGCTTGCTGTCAGTAAGCGCACTTACAGTGGCCGCGAGCCTCAGTCTGGCTCGCGGCGCCTGATCCTCCCGATTATGGGTGCCCGTGGTCAATAGGCTCGGCAACCGCCACCCCGGCCTCGCGCAGGGCCTGGCACAGGCGCTCCAGCGTCGGGTTGCCAAGCGAGATCACCCGTCCGTTCAGAAGGTAGGTCGGTGTGGCGAAAACCTCTGGTGGGATCACCGCGTCGGCCTGGTCGATATCTACCATATCGATGGTCAGCTCGGGGGCTCGCGGTGCTATTGCCGCAGCAAGCCGATATGTCTCCTGGCAGGTAAAGCAATATGCATCGACGTAGATCTTCAACACGGGACGTATCACGATGTCTCCTTTAGAAGCGCTTCCACGTTCGTTAGCAGCACGGCTTCCGGGATGGGCCCTCCGACGATGACAGAGCGGATGATGCCCCGGCGGTCGATGATGTAGGTGGTGGGAAGACCCCGGAGCAGGTACCGGGTACTCACCGAACCATCGCGATCGAGCAAGATCGGGAAGGTCAACCCAAAATGCTGGGCGAAGGCTCGCGCATCCGCTTCGCTGTCCTGGAAGGTGCCATTGACCGCCAGCACTTCGAGGCCGCGGTCGTGATTCGCCGTATACACTTTCTCAAGTGTGGGCATCTCGGCCTGGCAGGGACCGCACCAACTGGCCCACAGGTTCACGACGACCACTTTTCCCCGGTACGTGGATAGCGAGGCGGTGGCTCCGCTGAGCGTCTCCAACGTAAAATCGGGCGCGCGGGAGCCCTCAGTCGGCCTCGATTCCTGATGCCCGCCTCCCGCTGGTCCGGCGTTGTGGGAGAATCCAACCCATCCTCCTGCCACCAGCAGGATGATCAATATGAAGATCCATCTGTGTGTAGAAGTATGCGCCTGCGGAACCATTTTTCACCTCCTCTCGCGATACGGTCTCGACCATAGCAACCTGCGGAAGCGCTGTCTGTAAGATAGCCACCATCCACCGGGCAGTTCGATCTTCACTGGCGGCACGAGGGGAAGAACGCAACAAGACCCCCTGCGGAGAGGTGCGCGGCGGGCGGGTCAGGCATGGTGTGATGCTTTGTCAGGCTCGTGGTGGTGAATGGCCACTCGCCGGATATTGCGCTGAGCTCCCCATCCGGCTCCTCCGTTTGCTCAGCCTGACACCCGAACCAGCATCGCCGCGCGGCTGGTGAGTCATTTGCAAGCGAACTGTAGTCGTAGTACTCGGGCCCAGAGATTCTCAAAGCAGATTCCTTCCGGCCGACAGCGTTGTCCAGAGTGTGAAAATGCCAATGGCCAGGAAGATGATGGCTAGCAATTTCTCGGTTTTGTGGGTGTCCAGCCGAGCCGCGAGGGCCGGTCCCAATTGGCCGCCGATGATCACACCCGGCACCGTGTAGATGACCAGACTCATCACTTGGGCGAGGACGCTGCCACCAGTCAGGGCGAAGTGGATCAAATGGCCGAGTGAGGCTGTAAGAGCCGTCGTGGCGACGATGAAGGCACTCGTGGCAACTGCCACTTTCGCCGGCACCCGGCAGCGCCGCAGCAGAAAGTACCCGTTGATTTCTCCCTGGCCCGAGCCAAGCAACCCCATCGTGAGACCACCCAGGCCACAGAGCAGCGATCCTTCTGTACGATTGCAGGGAGTGTAGCGAATCTCTTCTCCTGCCGCTGTTACGAGACAGGTCGCGGCCCGCGTCGGGGGAGAGTCGGCTGCGATGGCCCGGTCGAGCGCCGCCACCTCGTTCGGGGCCGGTGCCCGCAGAAAGACGATTCCCAGCATGAGCAGACCGGCTCCAAACAGAACTTTGAGTATGTCGGGCGAGATGTGCCCGGCGAGATACGCCCCGACCAGCGCGAGTGGCACTGTGAAAGTGAGCAGTTGCCGGGCAAGCCGGTAGTCGATCAGCCGCCGCCGTCCGTAGGCGGATACTCCCGAAGCGAAGCCGAAGACCTCTGTCATGAGCGCCGTACCGATGGCGATACGCGGGTCGAGGCCCAGAGCCAGAATGAAGATCGGCGAGAAAAAGGTGGCCCCTTCGATGCCGGAAGCAGTCGCCAGCGTAGCGACACCGAGCGCTGTGGGAAACATGAACCAGTAGGCTGTCCAAGTCATTGCCGTCCTCGGGAGTGGATAACGGTGCGACAAAAAGAGGGCCAGGCTGGAAGAAGGAGGGGACTTCGAGCCTGGCCCTCCCCCGGGCGTCGCGCGATCTCAGGCGACGAATTGTCCGTAGATGAGCGCGACGACCAGTCCATAGGCAACATGCCCCACGAGAAGGCCAGTCACCATCATCGGGCCGGCACTCATGCCCGGCGGGCGCGGGTGCATGCGCAGCATCATTGGCATCGCCAGCGCAGCAATGAGCCCGTGTACCAGGCCGAAGAGCACGCCGCTCAACGCGGTCGGCGAGCCGATGCCAAGGCTCCACAAGGCGGCATAGATGATGGCAAAGATGACACCCATGACGAAGTGCGTCACCGTGCCGATGGCCGTCGCGGTCCCCTGGTCGGCCGTCGCCATCGTGCCCAGCATGCCGATGACGTTCATTTTCGGCATTCCCATCATCGGCGCGAGGGCCATCAGCAGCGTCATCACAGCCGTCCCAAACAATCCTGCGATCATTGCGCCAACAATATTCATCCCGAGCTACTCCTTTAGTACAGTTACCCACAACGCGGGTTTTCTGCGTCGTTTCTTCCGGCTCTTCGGTATGCATTTACGATACACGAGCGAGCGACTGCTGTATGTAATTTTCAACACATCTCGGGATCTTGTCCTCTACCTCCAGATCGGCGGCCCAGTGTCAGACCCGAAGAGAGCAGGTGGGCGCTCTGCTACACGCCGGCCTGCCGGTCGGGTTCTGGGAGCCCTGGCACGCCAGGGCTCCCCGCGCGACTGCCGCCACGTGTCTGCCAACGCCGCGCGGGTGGCAGTATTGTCTGACTGCCGCCAGCAGGATCGACTCTTCTGTCTGGTGCAGACCTGGCTGGCAGCGCCGGCCCACATGTACACGGGCCACCGATGGTCGAACAAACTGCCTTCACACCTTATGCAAGACGCTGCAAGTTGTATGCCGGCGGATATGGTGGCGGGACGCCTTGCGGTTGGTGTGGAAGGCTGGAAGGCTGAAGGAAGGAGCTCGGTCGGGTCGCAGGAGGAGGGTGAAGGGATCAGGGGACGAGGCAACGGGGCCTCGGCGGGCGCTCTGGGGGAGCGAAACGTGAGGACGAAGAGCGAGGGGACGGTCCGGGATGGTGGGCACCGGGTTGAGCGCTATACGTTCAGCTCAATAGTAGGCTCGCCCTTTGAACAGGAGGCCGAGAATCGCCGCAAAGATCGCGGCGCCGATGATGGCCCAGACTAAAGGAAAGGGCCGGCCGTCGATGGTGAGAACGATAAAGGTTGGCAGATCAAACTGCCGAGCGATCCAGAGCCCAATCCAGGCACCGACAAACCCGACAACAACCGAGGCGAGACAACCACCACGGGAATATCCCGCCAGTGCCTGGCCCAACGCTCCGGTGATCGCCGCGACGATTAGTAACACGACAAAGCCAAGCAGTGTCATTGGAACCTCCGTTCAGTTGAGTTCAGGCTCACTGAATCCCAACGCTCAAGCAAGAAAGTTACGCACGTGCCTCTCCAGGCGGCCGATCGAGACGGGATGCCCTGCCGGTCTCGCGCCTCACTATCGGTTCGCGGCGGCCGTGGCGCTTGTCGGCACGGGCGTAGCCGAAGTAGGGTACGATGGCGGTGATGTGGGCAGCGGCGGCGCGCCGGCAGGCATCGGCCATGACCAGGAGTTCGACGAGGTGATCATTGACCGGCGGCGAGGTGGGCTGCACGAGAAAGATCTCTTTCCGGCGAACCGGCTCGAGAAGTCGCACCGAAAGCTCGCCGTCGGGGAAGCGCTCGATCTTTGCGGCGCTGAGGCGCACGCCCAATTCGCGCGCCATCGCGTGCGCCAACTCTGGGTTGGCGCTGCCAGTGACGAGCAAGAACTCATCTGCCACCAATCAACCTCGCTTCTGGGCCAGGGCACCCACGGGGGGCGGCTTGTTGTGGGGGTACCGATCGACGATATGCCGCTCTCTCGGCATTCATTAACAGGAGTTGCGCGGTAGGTTGAGCCGCGAAAGAGATATCGGCTTGGAGTGCGCACTCCAAGCCAAATGCCGCTTCGTTGAGCCGTTCTGCCTCGCACCGCGTACGTCCTGTCATTAACAGGAGTTGCGCGATTATGGTGTGCCACACCTGCGTACCAGCGGTGTAGCCTCCGGCGGGCGGGACGCCCGCGCTCCCAGAGATGGCGGCCCCACTCCAGGCAGCACACGGCTGTTTCCCTTCGTATATCCTGCTCACTAAGCACACTGTGTGCCACAACACGTGGCCGTGGCCGGAGAGTGAGAGGCGATGTGGGGCATCTGGCGGTGAGGGGCTGAGGCCTGCTACAAGCCAGGCGCTGAGAGAAGATTGGGGTATGCGCAGGCATTGAGATCGCTGGAAGATCGGGGCTTGCGGCGTATGAGATTGGTTTTGAAGGGGATCGAGAGCGGTGAATCAGGTCATAAGTGCGTTTCGCTCGATCCTGGCGGTTTTCTATCGCCGTCCGCGCGCACCGCCACTCGCAGGATCGAGTCCGTTCGCTCGACGGGGGTGCCCATCTCGGCCGAGAGGGCACGCATGCGCTCGCTGATCTCTTCCAGGTCCTGCCCGACCGCTCGATTCACCACCGCGTAGTTGAGGCGCACGGGGACCAGCCGAAGCTCGCGCACACCCTGCTCGTCCACGTCGGCCATGAAAATCAGCGACTGATCGTTGCGCAGCACCGGGTCGACGGCGTAGTCATCCAGAAAATCGCCGGTGTCGTAGAGGATCGGTTTGTCCTGGTAGACCTCGACACCCTGGAAGATGTGGGCCGAGTGCCCGTAGACCAGGTCCACGCCTCGCGCCTGGACTGCCCGAGCGAACCGGCGGAAGCGTTCCGGCGGTCGCAGGCGCATGTTGGGACCCCAGTGCAGGGAGAGGATCACCACCTGCGCGCCCTGCGCCCGGGCCTGCTCGACGCCCTGCTCCACCCGCTGGAGGGTGTCTGGTTCGGGACGGATCTCGATGTGGTTGGTCCCCGGCCGGTCGGGACCCGCCGCCCACACCGGCTCGTTGTCGGTGAAGGCCACCAGGCCGATTCGCACACCGCCAGCCTCGAGGAGCGCCGGGGCCGTAGCCTCCGCGAGGGTGCGGCCCGCGCCGGCATGAGCAATGCCGGCGGCGTCGAGGTACTCAATGGTGTCCAGCAGGCCCTGCTCTTCGAAATCCAGCGTGTGGTTGTTGGCCAGTGGGACACAGCGGATCCCGCTGGCCAGGAGGACGTCGACGGCCTTCGGCGGCGCCCGGAAGTGGAAGACTTTCGGGGTGCGGGTCCAGGGAATGCGGTGGGTGGTGATGGCGCACTCCAGGCCGCCAATCACCAGGTCCGCGCCTCGAAGCATGGGCAGCGTGTCGCCCCAGAAGCTTTCCGGGGGGCGGCGCTCGATTTCCATCGCCACACCGCGCCCGAGCATAACGTCGCCGACCAGTGCCAGGATCATTCTCGCCACCTCCTCGATACTTGCGCCTTTCCGAAGCAGTCGGCAAACCGATCAGGAACGACTGGCCTCGGCCCGAAGCGTGACTCCCTTACGGAAGAGGGCCGCCATTCGTTCGATCTGACCGCGCTGAGAGTGGCGGATCGAATCGGCCAGGATGCGGAGCCGGGGGTCGCCCGCCTGCTCCCACGCGTTGTTGGCCATTGTAATCGCGCCCTCGTGATGAAAAATCATGATTGGCAGGTAGTGCTCCTCAAAGTCGAGACCCTCGAGAGTCTCCAATTCTTTGATGGCCGCGGGCGCGGGCATGCCAGCGATCTCCATATACTCCTTCGCCGTGATGGTCGGCATCTCCTCCTTGTACCAGCGACGCCACCAGTCACACATCAGGTCGATCTCGGCCTGATGCTCGGCCAGGATCAGCTCGTTCAGGACGCAAAACTCGTGCCGGATCCCCTTTTCCACTGCCATCGTTGCCAGGCGCTCGCCGATCTGATGGTGAGCGGTCATGTGGTGGAGGAAGGTGCGATCGTATTCGCGCGCCTGCTTCGCCGCGAACGGCCAGGGGGGGCCGTACCCGGCGCGGACCAGGGCGGTCAGCCCGGCGAGGAGCCCAAGGCCTCCGGCGAGCACGGCGGCCCAACACCGTACGAACGTCTTGTCTGTCTGCTCTTGCCCAGAGGCTCGCTCCCGAATCCAGGGGTAGAGCGGGTAGACAGTGCCCGATGCGAGGTGAACGGTGAGTGCTGTCCAGTAGGGCACCTGCATCGGCAGGATCGGCTGCAACCAGGGCAGGATCAGGTAGTACTCGATGGCGGAGGTGATGAGCGCCCAAGGGGCCGAGAGGGCCAGGAGGGCCGGCGGTCGGAGTCTGCGGCTCCACCGGGCGCCGAGTCCGAAGAAGACCAGCGCCCAGGCCAAATCGGCCGACTGGTGAACGAGGACACCAGCCACGACCTCTCCCCAGCCTGGCTGCGTGTGGATAGCGCGGTCACGAAGCGCGACGGTCGCGGCTTCCATCCAGTCCAATTGAGGATCGCGCCCAATCCGGCGGGCTCCGAGGCTGACCACGGCGGTCGAGAAGGTGCCACTGGCCAGCCCGCCCAGAAGTCCAGTGCGCCAGCCATCGGTAGGATTGCGTTCGTGGGTTGTACTCATGGATTCCACCTGTTTCTTCTCGCCATCGCGCCGCTACAGTCCCGCGCTCCCAAAGCTCATCGCCGCTCGCTCCCCGATCCGGCGCTATCGTAGAACGAACCTCCCGACACGATGGCCAGCGAGACAAGGGCCGGTACCAACAGTCCCCAGCAAGAGCGGGGCCGCTACCCGGTCCAATCCTGGCGCTCGAATTTCGGGAAGTTGGGCGCCAGGGCCATCAGCATTTAGGGAGTGCCTCGAATTCGCTTCGGCGCGGCACGATTCTTGCCGACGAGCGAGTCATCTGGGTGCGCAACCGACTTCTTCTCGGTGTGCCTTGTAACAGGTCACCCTGTCTGTCACCAGTCGCAGTGAGATCCACCCTTCGTGATTGGCGGCTTGCCCCCCACATTTACAAAACCGAACTGCGCTTCGTGGAGAGTGGTCCAGTCGCGCTTCCAACGGACGGGAACTGTATGAGCAGTTCTTGGGAGGTCGCCGGCTCTGCCTGGAAGCGCCGGGTCGCGAACCTGGTCGAGAGCCCGGACGTGCTTTCGGCCACTCAACATCCCTGTAGCTGTCCGTGCCCAGGCGTCAGCGCCGGAGCAAAGCTCGCGTGCCGGCGTGAGCAGCAGTGATCCCTCTTCTGTCCATCCTGGGTCCGAGGGTAGACAGAGCGGCGTGATCCCTGCTATAACTGAGTCTATCCACATGACTTGTGAAAGGACATTGCCATGCGCGGCGGCTTTCGCATTGGCCGACTCTTCGGTATCAACATCGGTATCGATTGGAGTTGGCTCCTCATCTTCCTGCTGGTAACATGGAACCTGGCGACGGTGTTCTCGCAGGTGCATCCGGCGTGGGGGCCGGCGCTGAACTGGGGCATCGCCGCTGTGGCCGCAATTCTCTTCTTCGCTTCAGTGCTGGCGCACGAACTCGCGCACTCCCTGGTGGCCAAGGCCCAAGGCCTCCCGGTCCGCAACATCACGCTATTCCTGTTTGGTGGGGTGTCGAACATCGAGCGGGAACCACCCTCTCCGGGCGCAGAGTTCTTGATCACCGTCGTCGGCCCGATTACCAGCATCGTGCTGGGCGTGCTCTTCATCATTGCTGCCAACCTTTCTGCTGGCGGGCTGCAGCGGGCCATGATCAACCCGCAACGAGCGCTCGCCGGGCTCGATCCCCTGACGACCTTGCTGCTCTGGCTCGGCCCGATCAACATTCTCGTCGGCATCTTCAATCTCATTCCCGGCTTCCCGCTGGACGGCGGGCGCCTTCTGCGCTCGATTCTCTGGGCCATCACCAACAACCTCCGCCGGGCGACGCGCTGGGCCTCATACGTGGGCCAGGCGATCGCCTGGCTCATGATCATTGCTGGTATTGCGATGGTCTTCGGGGTCCGGATCCCGTTCTTCGGTACCGGTGTCATCGGCGGTCTGTGGTTGGCGTTCATCGGCTGGTTCCTCAACAACGCCGCCGTCCAGAGCTACCAGCAAGTCGTCGTCCAGGATGTGCTCGAGGGCGTCCCGGTCGCGCGGCTCATGCGGGCCGATGTGCCGACCGTGCCGCCCGAGATCCCGGTCAGTGCGCTCGTGTACGATCACGTCATGGGGACCGACGAGCGCGCCTTTCCGGTGCTGGACGGCGATCGTTTGGTCGGCCTGGTGACCCTGGAAGATGTGCGCGAGGTGCCGCGCGATCAGTGGGACACGACGAGCGTTGGCCAGATCATGACACGTGCCGACCAGCTTGTCGTCGTCAGCCCTCAGGAGGATGCCGGCGCGGCGCTCAACAAGCTGATGCAACGCGATGTGCGCCAGGTGCCCGTCATGGAGAATAACCACCTGGTAGGGATCATGCGGCGACGAGATATCATGAGGTGGCTCCAAATGCATTCGGAGCTGGTGGCCCGCTGAACGATCTGCCCGCCGGGCCCTTTGCTACCCGTTTTTGAGCAAGATTCCCACTGAGCTAGCCACGGACAGCTGAAGATCGGATTCCACTTCAGATGGAACACGAAGACGAGGGCCGGTGGGAAGAGCACCCGGGCGAGAGGCGGTTTTACAGCCGCCTCCCGGCTCTCAATCTTCTCTGGTTTCGGGATGCTCCGTTCGACCCAACACCCACCAGCTTTGGAACCGGTGCACGGGTCAGTCTTCGATGTCTCCAAGAGCAATACGGATTGCCCGTGCGGTGCCGCCGGGCACATGGTCGAGCGCCCAGCTCTTGAGCTGCGCCGTCCAGCCGGCCTGCCCCGGGCTGACGTCGTTCGGGGGTGGTACAGTCACGACGAACAACGTTCCTGCCTGCTCGATCACCTCGTACGTCGTCGTGCCGTCGTCTTGGCGGTTGAAGCGGATCGAGACCACAGCGTCGCCGACGCGGATGTTCCTGAGGGTGACGGCGTCGAGCCAGGCCGGCAACTGCGGTCGCATGAGCGCGAGCGTGCGGGCGGGGGCAAAGGGGTAGAGACCTAGCATGATCTGGACGAGTTGGACGGTCGCGCTGGCGCTCCACGCCTGGGGGCTGTTGGCCTGAGGGTAGATCGTCGGGATCGGGGACTCGTCGCGCCCATGCCCGCCGAGCAACTCCGGCAGGCGCAGGTCGTGGAAGTGCCCGGCGGCAGCGAAGAGAGCGGTGACGAGGCGCTCGACGTGCTCGTCCAGGCCGTAGCGTTTGAAGCCCAGCGCGAAGGTGGCATTCTCCACCGGCCAGACAGTGCCCAGGTGATAGGCGTAGGGGTTGTACGAGGGATGTAGGCTGGAGAGGGTGCGCACGCCCCAGCCAGAGAAGAGGTCGGGCGCCATCAGGCGGTCGGCAACGGACCGGGCGCTCTCGCGCGGGACGATGCCGACGGCGAGGGCGTGGCCGGGGTTCGAGCCGATAGTCCGCACCAGGTGTTTGTCCGGATCGAGTGCCATCGCATAGAAGCCTTCCGATTCCATCCAGAAGGCCTCGTGCCAGCGCCGCTTGAGGGCGCGAGCGCGGTTCAAGAATTCCTCAGCGCGCTGCTCCTCGCCGAGGGCCACGAGGATCTCAGCCATACGCTGGAGCGCGATGAAGTGGAAGGCCTGCTCCTCAACCGTCGCTATCGGGTTCTCGACGATGGCCCCGTCGGGATAGCGAATGGCCTCGTTGGAGTCTTTCCAGGCGTGGTTCTTCAGCCCCTTGGGCGATCGCTGTACGTACTCCAGGAACCCATCGCCGTCCCGGTCACCGTAGCGTTCCGCCCACTCAAAGGTGCGCAGGGCGGCATCACGGTACTCGTGCAGCGCGGCGGTGTTGCCCGTCCAGTGCCAGAACTCGGAGAGCGCCAGCGCAAACATCGCGGGCGAGGTTTGCGTGCCGTAGTAGGCGCGCTGCGGGATGATGTCGAGTTCCGAGAGCGGGCCGCGCCGCATCTCGTGGATCATCTTGCCGGGCTCTTCGTCCCGCCAGGCGGAAGAGGAATCGGCCTGGGTAGCGGCGATGACGGCGAGGGCGCCGCGCATCATCTCGGGGCCGATGAGCGCGCCCTGCCAGGCGGCGGTCAGCGAGTCGCGCCCGAAGAGGCCGGTGAACGTGGGCACACCGGCATTGGGAACCCAGGCGTCGGGTGCCGGGTCGAGTTCCCAGTTGCGCAGCGCAAACAAATCGTCCGCGGCTTGCTCGAACGTCTGCGCGACGACTGGCTGGCAGCACTCGATTGACGCCCGCTGGCGCCGCCAGCTCTCGCGGATGCTGTCGCGGGGCGTCTTCTCCGTCGGCGAATCAAGGGGCGGCTCACGCCAGGTGCCGTCCACCAGTGAATCGTAGGCCAACCGTGCAGCCCAGTACCCGCGCGCCGGGAGCTGCAGCGTGAAGTGCAGGGCGCGCCCATCGCGCCTGGGCTCCGCATCAGCCTCGACGACCCGCAGCCTCATAGCCCGATGGAGCGAGTGGCTTTGCTGCTCGACATGGTAGTCGAACAGGAGCGTGCGCTCGGCAGCGTTCCAGGTGACTTCCGTTGTGCCCCGCTGCCGGCGTTGGCCGCCGACCTCCTGGACGTCGGCGAAGTCGGCATCCAGCTCGATCACCAACTCCGTCTTCGCCGGGACCATGCTGTGGTTGCGCACGACCAGTTCCTCCGCCATCCCGCGCCCGACCCAGCGGGTGAGTGCGATCTCGAACTGGTCTTGCGGGAGCTTTGGCCCCCTGTCGTCTCCGCCGGGCCGGGTCACGCGGAGGCGCGCGTTCCAGCGCTCGCTCTCCAACTCGCCAGAGGAGACGTATTTCGGCTCCTGCCCGTCGAGCGTGATCCGGTACCGGGAGAGGATCCGCGTATCGAAGTCGTAGAGACCCTCGTACCCCTCGCCCCGGAGTGTGCCATCCTGGCAGGTGACGAGCACCGTATAGCCCTGGTAGACCACCGTGTGCCGGGGGTGGTGCGGATCGAGATCGGTGCGCGCCAGGTGGGGGACCTCCGGGATCGGGGATGAGGCGAAGTCGTTCATTCGAACAGTTGATCGAGCGTCTGCGTGCCCGCCGCCAGGCCGTAGGCCAGGTGAGCGCCTGGCGCGTGAGCATGCAGCTCGAGCGGGGACGCCGTGGGGTCACTGGCCAGCCCCAGGAGGGGGATCGCCAACTCGTCCCCGAGTGACCAGAGACCGACTGCCAGGGCGAGGCCACCGGTGACGTCTGGCCAATGAGTGTCGCCGCGGAGGGCACCGTACACACTACGCGCGAACAGGCTGATGATCCAATGCACGATGTAGCTCAGCGTCGTCTTGGTCTCCTGCTGGGGCTCGTGCCCTGTGACCGGCTGAAAGGCAATCCGCCCGACCGCCGCCGTTGAGGACTCACTCGCTTTGTGATGTGTGCCAATCAGCGAGATCGAGTCGAGCGCGGTCGACGCATCGTTGTCACCTTGTTTGCTCACCTGCCGCGGATCATGGCCGATCACCGCTGTGGCCAGCTGCCTATAATAGCGCATGGCGAGCACGCCGGTCACCCCACCCAACGCGCCGGAGATAAAGCCTTTCCACCGGTTCCGTTTATGACGGTCCATCGGACTTCCTTTCTCCTAACAGACAGCGGGTCTTCTCGTCCCAATCGAGGATCCCCTTGTCGGGGCTGGCGACATCGTAGTCGGGGTCCGGGTCTACGCCGCCCTGTCACCCTATGGTAGAGGAAGGGCGCTCTCACAGGGGCGCGGCCGAGAGCAATTGCTTCTTGCGCTGCGAGACCTGGTTGGTCACGCGTTGATCCTCCATTTTTCGGCCTCCTGGCGCTTCAGATCGAGTCCGAGTCCAGGGCGCTGGGGGTCCGGGCGCAGGAATCCGTCGATAGGCTCCGGAGCCCCGTCGAAGAGGATCCGCTCGATTCGGACATGGTCGTAGAAGTACTCGACGTGTTCGAGCTGCGGCGCCGCGCATCCGACCTGGGCGTGGATCGCCGGGGCGGTGTGGGCCGAGAAGGGGATGTCGAAGCCGTAGGCCAGCGCCGCCGCGTGCAACCAGCCCGTTATGCCGAGACAGCGGGTGGCGTCGGCCTGCTGGATGTCCACCGCTTCGGCCTGGAGCATATCGCGGAAGTACCAGGGATCGTAGCCGTACTCACCGGCGGCAATCGCCATCGGCGCGTGCTCCCGGACGAAGTGCAACTGGTGGAGTTGGTCGGAGGAGACTGGCTCCTCGAAGTAGCTGACACCCTGGTCGGCGAAGCGCTGTGCCATCTCGATCGCCTGCCTGGCGGAGTAGGCACCGTTGGCGTCGACGAACAGCTCTGCGTTCGGACCAATCGCCTGGCGGGCCGCGCGCACCCGCGCCACGTCCTCCTCCGGTTTCGTTCCCCACTCTTTGCCGACCTTCATCTTGACGCGCGGGATGCCCTGCTCGACCCAGCCGGCGAGCTGCGCGGCCAACTCCTTTTCGGTGTAGCTGGTGAAGCCGCCACTGCCGTAGATCGGCACGGTCTCCCGGTAGGGGCCGAGCAGCCGGAAGAGGGGCTTCTCGGCCGTGCGCGCCTTGAGGTCCCAGAGGGCGATATCCACCGCCGAGATAGCGGTGGCAGCAATCCCCGGCCGGCCCGCATTACGCGTCGCAACGACCATCGCCGTCCAGGCCGCGCCGACGTTCTCGACGTCGCACCCTGTGACGGTCCTGACCAACATCTCACGGATGACGTCCGCCGCTGCCGCCGAGGCGTAGCTGAAGCCCATCCCGCGCTCGCCGGAATCAGCCACGGCATCCACCAGGACCATCGTCGTCGAGTCCCAGTGGAGCGTGCCGTCCGCCTCCGGCTGGGAAGTCGGGATACGATAGACGCTTACTTCGAGCCGCTCGACTTTCATCGCCCGTCTCCGAATATGGTCGTCAGGAGCCCAGGGGTCGCCTGGGAACGGATCAATAGTACACGAGTGACTTCTTCCGGAGCCTGGGCAGGAGCTCGCGTTTGTAGAACTGGAAGAAACCCTCCTGATCTGGTCCCACCTGGTGGAGATAGACGTGGTCGTACCCGGTGTCGGCGAACTCTCGAATGCTGGCGATGTATCGCTCGGGATCGGGGCCGCTCACAATCTCTCGGGCGACGTCCTCCTCGGTGACCAGGCTGGCGGCCTGCTCGAAATACGTGGGCACCGGTAATTGGGTGGTGAAAGCGCCCTTCAGCCCGGCGATTGGCCACCAGGTCGCGGCAACGCGCCGTGCCTCGTCCTGGTCGCGGGCCCAGCAGACTGTGAACTGGCCGAGGCGGGGCTTGCCCGCGCCGCCCGCCGCTTCGAATCCGTCCACGGTATCTGGATCGGGCGCCACACTGATCAGTCCGTCACCCAGGCGACCGGCGAGTTCGGCGGCCTGCGCGCCACTGGCCGCGATCATGATCGGAGGGAGCTCAGCAGGGAGGGTATAGATCCGGGCGTTCTCGACCGTGAAATATCGGCCGTGGTGATTCTGCAGCCCGCCCTGCCAGAGGAGGCGAACCACCGCGACCACCTCCTCCAGCATATCGAGCCGGACGTCTGCGGGCGGCCAACGATCGCCGAGGATGTGTTCGTTGAGATTCTCCCCGGTTCCCAGGCCGAGGAAGAAACGGCCCGGCATCATCGCCGCGGCGGTGGCGGCTGCTTGCGCGATGATGGCCGGGTGGTAGCGGATCGTGGGGCAGGTCACTCCGGTCCCCAGTCGCAGCCGCTCGGTCGCGTAGGCGATGCCGCCGATGACGCTCCAGGCGAAGGGGCTCTGACCCTGACGGTCGATCCAGGGATGGTAGTGGTCGGAGATCACGGCGGACGTGAAGCCCACCTCCTCCGCTCGCCGGGCGTACCGGACCAGGTCGTTCGGGACATGCTCCTCGCTGGACAGCCAGTAGCCGATCTCGATCATAGGGGCCTCATTTGTTTCCAGATTCCTGCTGCCTCTTGTTCGCCGGTTGGCCGTCCGCTGCCTCCCGCTGGGCATCTTTCCGACGCAGCACGCCCAGCAACTCTCCATCGGAGGTGGTCACGAGGACGCTGTCGAGCTCGTGCTTCCGCATGTACTCGGCTGCCCGATCCGGCAAGACGTGGGGGCGGTACGTTTTGGGACCACACTCCATGACCTGTTCGACAGTGGTCGAGGGATCGGCATCCAGGGCTTGGGGCCGAAGCAACCCGAGCACCACCCGCTCGGCAGTGACGACGACGCACACGTTCAACCCGCTCGTCCGGGCCCGCTCGGCGATATCGCCGACCCGATCTCCCAGGCGGCAGGTCGGCACCTCGTGCCGGGCGAGATCGCCGACGCGAGTCACATCGGCATACTTTCCCTCAGTCGGCAGCCCGTTGGCGAGCCAGTCTGCTTTTCCCGGCTGGTACCGGAAGACCCGAGTGAAGCCGAGGCTCTCGAGCCGCGCCGCGGCTCGGGCACTCATGTCTCACTGATAGTCGAAGCAGTAGACGATCATGGGTCTGTCCTGCTTGAGTGGGGCGGTTGTCTCACGATCGAGCGTCGTGAGGGGAATATTGATCGCGCCGCGAAGATGCTCGCCCTCGTACTCCTCCCGGCCGAGCACCTCGACGAGCTGCGCTCCGTCCTTGACAAGTCGGTGTACATCATCTCGGGTGATGTCAACTGGCATGGCGCGCCTCCAGATTGTGGGTCGCCGGTTCCGGCCCCTTGCCGGAACCGGCGACGCGTTCTTGGGTTCTATCGTTTCTGTTGTTCTGGCTGTTGCTGGTGTGCCTTCTTCTTGTGTTCCTCGAGTTGCTCGCGCGTCGGAAATTCCGCGCCGCACACCTTGCACTCGTACTGCTGCTTCTGGGCCATCTCGATTCATCTCCTTTCTTCTGCCTATGGGGGTCGCCCGCGCGTCTGCCCCCCCATGCTGATTGTCGCGTGGCGGTCCGGGCCCCGCACCAGCCCATCCGGTACTCTCGCTTCGAGGCAGTGTGGAGCTATGTAGAGCCCGAGCGCCAGGCCAAACAGCGTGTGAAAGACGGCTTGCGGCACCGGCGCCGTTTTGGTGGCGAACCAGGGCGTGCGCCGGATCTCTGCGGCGTTTGTTGGCTTGTCACAGGATCCCTGGCGATGGCACGCACCTCCCTCGCCCTTCCCCTCGGTGCTGCAAGACTCGTGCCACAATCATGAAGGCTGGCGTGCTCCAGCACGGGTTGGGGGTGGGTCAGCTGCGGGTTCTCGAGGGTGAACCTGACCAGGCGGATGTCCGGCAAACGTTGTTTGTGGCATAGTCGCCATTCCTTTCGTGTGGTGAGAACGCTCTTTTGACCTGAGAGGCGCGCCATGTGGAGAGAAGCTCTACCAGTCACCACCCAGGCATTTTTACTGGGATCCGAGAACAGCAAGGATCGGGCCAGAGTCTGAAAAGCTCAGTTCGCCAGCGCCGGCCGTTTCTGGATTTTTAGAGTCGTTTGCCTGCGCTGACTGTCGATCTTTTGCACCCGGGGCCGCGTATTCTCTCGTCCTTCGCATCCACGGCAACTTCCTGCCGAGTCCAAACTCGTACGGTGGAGATGGCATTGGCCATGGCAAAGAAGTTGCTACAACTCCGGGGATTGCCTGGAAGACCTCGTGGCTTCGTTGAAGGGACAGCGAGGAAACACTGCTGCAAAAGGAGAAAATCAGTGGCGACATCCTTCACGCTTGAGAGCCCAGCCTTCTCAGCGGGGGGCACAATTCCCAAACGCTTTACCTGCGATGGTGAGAATGTCTCGCCGGAGTTGCGCTGGCAGGGCGCCCCAGATGGGACCCGGAGCTTTGCCCTCCTGGTCGAAGACCCCGACGCGCGCAAGGGCACCTTTACCGATTGGATTCTCTTCGACATCCCCGCATCGCGGTCAAATCTGCCTGAGGGCACGAAAGCGGGCGAGGTCGGGATTGCCGGCACGAATGACTCTCGCAAGACCGGGTACACCGGCCCGTGCCCGCCGCCCGGCCACGGTGCGCACCTCGCATGCGCCGCTTTTTGAGCGACCCTGCGCCGCCTGGTACCGGCTTTCAACAAAACTATGTATACTACCCAGTGTGAACGTTGCCGAAATCACATCAAGCACCCCACCGTTCTGCCAGTCACTGGCGACGACCTTCCACCCATACCGGAGAGTAAAGGAAGGACCTATGTTCAATCATATCCTCGTTCCTCTCGACGGATCGGCCCTGGCCGAGTGCGTCTTGCCGCACGTTGCGGCCCTCGCGGCAACCTTTGAGTCTCGCGTCACCCTCCTCCTGGTATTGGAGCAGCGCAGTAGCGCCGGTCCGATGCAGGCGGTCGACCCACTCGAATGGCGTTTCAGGAAAGCGGAAGCGGAAGCCTACCTGGCAGGCCTCACCGACGGCTTGCGACGCGTGGGAGTCCACACGGAGAGCAGCCTGTTGGAGGGCCAAGCTGCGGACCGCATCGTGGCGTACGCTCGCGCCAGCGATGTCGATCTGCTGGTTCTCAGTAGTCATGGCCGGAGTGGCCTGAGTCCCTGGAATATGAGCGGTGTGGTGCAGAAAATCCTGCTGCGGGCGCACACCTCAACCATGATTGTGCGGGCCTATCAACCGATGACCGGCCGCGTTGCCAGCGTGCGCTATCGGCGACTCCTGGTGCCGCTGGATGGTTCGCAGCGGGCCGAGAGTGTTGTGCCGCTCGCGACGACCCTGGCGCGCCACCACGAGTCCCAACTTCTCATCGTTCACGTCGCGCGTCCGCCCGAGATGCCGCGCCGCGCGCCATCATCAGAGGATCTCGAGCTGGCGAATCGCCTCACGGAGCGCAATCGGCAGGAAGCGATGCGCTACCTGGAGTACCTGCAATCCCACCTCCCGCCGGAGGCCGAGGTTCGCCTGTTGGTGGGAGACGATGTCGCCGCCACGCTGCACGAGCTGGTGGAGGCGGAGGGTATCGACCTGGTGATGCTTTGTGCTCACGGCTATTCTGGTAAGAATAAGTGGCCCTATGGTAGTATCACCAGTAATTTCGTCGCCTACGGCGCCACACCACTCTTAATCGTGCAGGATCTTTCGGCAGACGAGATCGAACCGACCCGGGCCGAAGTCGCTGCGAGAGAGCACGCTCAAGGGACGCTCGTGCATGACAGAGCACTCCGCTGATTCGCTGACGCTTACAGACCAGACACCTCTCGATCAGGAAGCGGTGCGGGCGCAGCGGTTGGACGAACTGGCACAGCAGTTGGCCAGGCACCAGGCCGCCTCGCGCCGGCCTGGGCACGAGTTCTGGTTAGAAGAACACCTCCGCGTGCAAGAGGCTCTTTTGCGTGCGGCCTATGAGCACTTTGTCGAGGCGTCTCAGAGCGAACTCGCCCTCTCGTATGCGGCCGAGTGGCTGCTAGACAACTTTTATGTGGTTCAGCAAGCTCTGCGCCAGATTCGCGAGGATATGCCCCAGGGTTACTACCGCCAGTTGCCCAAGCTCGATGCCGGCCCGTTGCAGGGGGAACCGCGGATCTATGCGCTGGCGCGGGAGTTCATCCGCGCCAGCGACTACCACCTCGAGCTCGACCGGCTGAGACGTTTCACGCAGGTTTACCAGGACGTTGCTCCACTGACGATGGGGGAGTTGTGGGCGTTTCCGACTATGCTGCGCGTGGGGCTCCTGGAGGCATTGAGCCAGGCTCTCGCTCGCATTACCGGCATCCAGTGGCCGGGGGGCGCGGCCCCTCGAGCGCCAGCTCTAACGGCCCACGCCGCGGCCGACGAGAACGTGGTCGCCAGCAGTATCCCCAGCCTGCGCTGGCTGCACACCCAGAATTGGAAAGAATTCTTTGAGAGTGTCAGTCAGGTCGAGCAGATCTTGCGCGACGACCCTGAGGGGTTCTACGCGCAGATGGACTTCGAGACGCGCGACCGCTATCGCAAGGTCGTCGAGGCGCTGGCCCTGGCGACGGACTGGAATGAAGAAGCCGTGGCCGGGGAGGCCATCCGGCTGGCGCAACAGGGGGATGCTCGCATTGGTGAGCGCACCTCGGCTCGCGCCGGCCACGTCGGTTTCTATCTCGTGGACCGGGGCCGCGCCGCGCTCGAGGCGCACCTGGATTACCGGCCTGCGTGGGGCGTGCGCGTGCGGCGCTGGTCATTCGAGCATCCCACCCTGGTCTACCTCGGCAGCATCGGCCTCCTGATGCTCATTCTCCTATTCGTGCTGCTTCGCTATGCTGTCAGCACGGGTGGGTCGCCACTCCAGGTCGCAGCTCTTATCCTGTTGGGCCTGGTGCCGGCCATGACCGTCGCCGTCGCCATTACCAATTGGGCCATCACCCACACCGTATCGCCCCGAGTGTTGCCCAAGCTGGATTTCAGCGCAGGCATCCCGCCCGAGTATCCTACGATGGTGGTTGTTCCCGCGCTGCTGTCCAGCGCCGGGGAGGTGGATGATCTGCTCCAGCAGTTGGAGCTTCATTTCCTGCGGAACCCCGATCCCCAACTTACCTTTGCCCTGCTCACCGATCTCGCCGATGCCCCGCAGGAGCAGATGCCGGACGACGGGGCCCTGCTTGAACAGGCGCAGGCAGGGATCCAGGCGCTCAACACGAAGTATCGCCGGCCGGGGGCTGGTCCTTTCGCCCTTTTCCACCGCCACCGGGTGTGGAATCCGCGCGAGGCGGTGTGGATGGGCTGGGAGCGCAAGCGCGGCAAACTCACCGAGTTCAACCGGCTGCTGCGCGGGAGCCAGGAGACCTCCTTCACGGCGCAGCTCGGGGATCGCGAAGGGCTGGCGAGGATCAAGTACGTTATCACCCTGGATGCTGATACCGTTCTGCCGAGGGACAGTGCGAACCGGCTGGTCGCAACCCTGGCGCACCCTCTCAATCGCGCCGAATTTGACCTCCACACTGGCGCCGTGATCGCCGGCTACACCGTGCTGCAACCCCGAACCGAGATCACGCCGACCAGCGCCAACCAGTCCCTCTTTACCCAGGTCTTCGTCGGCGATATTGGGCTTGATCTCTACACGCGGGCGGTTTCCGACGTTTACCAGGATCTGTTTGGTGAGGGAATCTACGTCGGTAAGGGGATCTACGACGTGGATGCGTTTGAGCGCAGCCTGGCGGGCCGGGTCCCCGAGAACGCCCTCCTCAGCCACGATCTCTTCGAGGGGATCCACGGACGCGCAGGGCTGGTGACGGATATCATCCTGTACGAGGAATATCCCGCCCACTATCTCATTCTCGTGCGCCGCTCGCATCGCTGGGTGCGCGGGGACTGGCAACTGCTGCCCTGGCTTCTGCCCCGTGTGCCCCATGCCATTCGGGGAACGATCCCGAACGACCTCTCGATAATTGACCGCTGGAAGATCCTCGACAATCTGCGCCGGAGCCTGTTGGCGCCGGCCCTGCTGGCGTTGTTCGTCGCCGGTTGGCTCTGGCTGCCCGGCTCGGTGCCGGGTTGGATGGTGATGGGGCTGCTGGTCCCGGCCGTACCCCTCCTCCTCGACGCGGTGACCACGCTGATTCGCGGTCTCCGATCGCTTCCGTTCGGAGAGCGACCGGGTAGAGCGGTGCGCGACCTTCTCCGTCCCCTTCGGGATGCCGGGATTCGTTGGCTCCTGGCGCTCGCTCTTCTGCCCTACGAGACCCTCCTTGTCCTGGATGCGGTTGGGACGACCCTGATCCGCCTGTTCATCACCCGGCGGCACCTCCTGCAATGGACCAGCGCAGCGCTCACCGCGCGCCTGATCGGCGCAGAGGTCGATGCGGATCAGGCCTGGCAACAGATGACCCCGTCTCTATTGCTCACTCTCGTTCTCGGGGCACTCGTGGGCCTGGTCAACCCGGCGGCCCTGCCGGTCGTCGCACCGCTGTTGCTGGTATGGCTCCTCTCCCCCCAAATCGCCTTCTGGATCAGTCGCCCCAGAATTCAGGAGCCGGCGCCGCTGACCGTCGAGCAGCGCCAGCAGTTGCGTACCCTGGCCCGCCGCACCTGGTTCTACTTCGAGCAGTTCGTCGGCCCTGAAGATCACTGGTTGGCGCCTGACCACTTCCAGCAAGCGCCGCGGGGGTACATCGCGCACCGCACGTCGCCGACCAACATCGGCCTGCTCCTGCTGGCGACGCTGTCGGCTTACGACTTTGGCTACCTCGGACCGTTGGGGTTAACGACACGGCTGCGCGACGCGTTTGAGGGGATGGACGGGCTGGAGCGCCATCGGGGCCATTGGCTGAACTGGTACGACACGCGCACCCTGGAGTCTCTGCCGCCGCGCTACGTCTCCACCGTGGATAGCGGCAACCTGGCCGCCTCGCTCTGGGCGCTCGCTCAGGCGTGCCAGGCTCTCCCCCAGACGCCGTTCCCGCGCTGGGAGCGATGGGAGGGTCTTCTCGACACGCTCGCCGTCCTGGCCGAGGTCGTGGAGGGGCTCGACGGGGAAGATCTCGAGCCGCAGGTGGCTCTGGTACGGAGCCGGATCGCCCACATCCGGCAGGAGATCTTGACAGTTGGGAACGAGCCTGGCGGCTGGGTCCCGTTGCTCCTCTGGCTCGCAGGAGAGAGCTGGCCACAACTGGAGCGCGCGCTGGCGGAGTTGGTCTCGACAAAGGCTTCCCGCCTTGATACCGCCGGTTTGCGCAGCCTGCGGGTCTGGGTCGAGCGAATGAATCACCAGTTGCTCGTGACCCGGCGCGAACAGGAGCTACTACAGCCCTGGCTGTTCCTGCTTCACCGCCCGCCAACGCTGTTCACGCAGGCAGGAGCAGAGCCGGCTCTGACGAGCCCCTGGCAGGCGCTGGTGGAGGCCCTGCCGCCGGCGCCGCCGTTGAGCGCTGTCCCGGCGCTCTGCGAGGCGGCCGGACGCCGGCTGGCGGCGTTGCAAGTCCAGCTGGAGGCCGGCTCCGGCCCCGCCGACCAACGCGAGGCGGCCGGCACCTGGTGCCGGCAACTGGCCGAGAGGCTCGAGGGTGCGGGCCGAGCGGCAGAGAGCCTGTTGGGTGATTTTCGCGAATTGGCCGAGCGGGCTGAAGCCTTCGTCCGGGAGATGGAGTTTGGCTTCCTGTTCGATCTGGACCGGCAGGTTTTTCACATCGGTTACAACGTGGATACGGGCCGACTGGACGACAACTACTACGATCTGCTGGCCTCCGAGGCACGGATCGCCAGCCTGGTCGCCATCGGCAAGGGCGATGTGCCCCAGAGCCACTGGCTCCACCTGGGTCGTCCCCTGACCCAGGTGGAGCGTGGGCGGGTGCTTCTCTCCTGGAGCGGGACCATGTTCGAGTACCTGATGCCTGCCCTGCTCATGCGCCGGTACGAGGGCACGCTCCTGGGCCAAAGTGACCGGGTGGCCACCGAGCACCAGATCGCCTACGGGCGGCAGACCGGGACGCCTTGGGGCATTTCGGAGTCGGGTTACTACCGCTTTGACGCGAACCTGAGCTACCAGTACCGTGCGTTCGGTGTTCCAGGCCTGGGCTTCAAGCGGGGCCTGGCCGATGACCTGGTGATTGCCCCCTATGCCTCGCTCCTGGCTCTGCCGTTGCGCCCCCAGGCAGTGCTGCAGAACATCGCTCGATTCGCCGCCTTAGCGATGCTGGGCGACTACGGCCTGCACGAGGCGGTGGACTACACCCCGTCCCGGCTCTCCCTGGGACAGAAGTACGCAGTGGTGCGCTCGTTCATGGCGCACCACCAGGGCATGATCCTACTCTCGCTGGTCAATTATCTCCAGGATGGTGTCATGGTGCGTCGCTTTCACGCCGACCCGCGGGTGCAGAGCGTCGACCTCCTCTTGCAAGAGCAGGTCCCGCAACAGGCCCCCATTCAAGAGCCGCCATCCGAGGAAATCCGCGACCTCCGCCCGGCCCAACCTGCGATCACCGCGGTGCCGTGGCGCGTCCCGGTTCACACGCCCATGCCCCAGGTGCATTTTCTTTCCAATGGACGGTACGGGCTGCTCGTCACGAGTGCCGGCGGTGGGTACAGCAGCTGGGAGGAGCTGGCTCTCACACGCTGGCGCGCGGACACCACCCAGGACGATTGGGGTACCTGGGTCTATGTTCAGGACCTGGAGAGCGAGGCCCTCTGGTCCGCCGGCTACCAGCCGACCGCGGCGGTACCCCACAATCAGGAGGTCTTCTTCTCCCCTCACATGGTCGAGTTCCGGCGCCACGAGCACGAGATCTTCCTCAGCATGAAGGTGACCGTTGCACCGGATGCCGATGTCGAGATTCGGCGCGTCACGTTGACCAACCAGAGCGACCGCCCCCGCCGTCTGCTGGTCACGAGTTACGGCGAGGTCGTGCTCGCGCCGCAGGACGCCGACCAGCGCCACCCCGCGTTCACGAAGCTCTTCATCGAGAGCGAGTACCTGCCCGCCGTGAACGGCCTGCTGTTTCGCCGCCGCCCGCGCTCGGCCCAAGAAGCGCCGATCTACCTGGCCCACGCATTGGTCGTCGAGGCAGGCGGCCTCACCACGGGCGCCTATGAGAGCGACCGGGGCCGGTTCTTGGGCCGTGGCCGGACGACCCGTGCGCCAGCCGCGCTCACCGATGGCTCTGGGCCTGCTGGCACGAGCGGCGCGACCCTCGACCCGGTCATGGTGCTCAGCCAGGAGATCGACTTAGCGCCGCATGCGGCGGCTCACCTCGCCTACCTCACGATCGCGACCACGTCACGCCAGCAGGCCCTGGCCCTGGCGCAACGCTACCAGGCCTGGCCGACCATCGAGCGGGCCTTCGAGCAGGCTCGGGCCCAGAGTGAGCTGGAGTTGCGGCAGTTCAATCTCTCCGTACCGGAGCTGGAGCGCGTCCAACAGTTGCTCTCGCTGCTGCTCTATCCCCACCCCGCCCTGCGGGCCGACCCGGCCACGCTGGCGGCGAACAGCAAAGGCCAGCCCGGCTTGTGGGGGTTTGCCATCTCCGGTGATTATCCGATTCTGCTGGTGCGGATCTCGAACGACGAGGAGCTGCCGCTGGTGCGCGAACTGCTCCGCGCCCACGCCTACTGGCGCGATCGGAAGCTCCAGATCGATCTGGTCATCCTCAACCAGGAAGAGACCGGGTATGCCCAGGAGGTGCAGGGCAGTCTACACCGGCTGCTGGCCCTCACGGGCAACGACGCCTGGCTCAATCAACGGGGGGGTATTTTCGTGCTGAGGAGCGATCAGATGAACGCAGCCGACCGGGTCCTGCTGGAGACGGCTGCGCGCGCCATTTTGGATGGGAGTAAGGGGGGATTGGCGGAACAGTTAGAGGGATTGTTAGTGCAACCGACCCGCCTGCCGGCCCTGGTCCCCTCCCTCTCGCCCGACGAGGCGGAGGAACCGATGCCGCCGTTGGAGCGACCGGCCGACCTCCTCTTCGACAACGGGCTGGGCGGCTTCAGTGCCGACGGACGCGAGTACGTCATCTTCCATGAGCCGGGCCGGTGGACGCCGGCCCCCTGGATCAACGTCATCGCCAATCCGCACTTCGGCTTTCTGGTTTCAGAGGCCGGTGTGGGCTATTCGTGGGCGATCAACAGCGGCGAAAACCGGCTGAGCCCGTGGTCCAACGACCAGGTCAGCGACCGGCCGGGGGAGGTGCTCTACCTGCGCGACGAAGAGACCGCGGAGGTCTGGTCGCCCACGCCGCTGCCCGCGGCGGCGCCCGGCCCGTACCTCGTTCGCCATGGTGCGGGCTACACGATCTTCGAGCATCACAGCCATGGGCTGAAGCAGCGCCTGCGCTGCTTCGCCGTCCCGGACGCGCCGGTGAAGGTGGTGCAACTCCGGCTGGAGAACACCTGGGGGCGCGGGCGCCGGGTTACGGCCACGTACTACGTCCCGTGGGTGCTCGGGACGTTCCGCGACCGGGCCCAGCAGTACATCCAACCGGCGTACGAGGCCGAGCATTGGGCGCTTCTGGCTCGCAATCCCTACAACGTCGAATTTGGGGAGCGGGTGGCCTTTCTGGCGACGAGCAAAGAGCCCCATGGTCTGACCACCGATCGCGCCGAATTCCTGGGGAGGATGGGTGTGCTTGGCCAGCCAGCGGCGCTCGAGCGGGTTGGGCTGGCCGGCACGGTGCGCCCGGGCCTCGATCCGTGCGCGGCGATGCAGCTTCACCTGGACCTCCAACCGGGGGAGGCACAAGAGATCTACTTCCTTCTCGGCGAGGGCGCCGACCAGGACGAGGCGCTCCGCCTGGTGGCGCACTATCAGGTGCCGGGGCAGGTCGAAGCCGCCTGGGAGGCGGCGACGACGTTCTGGGACGGGGTGCTCGGCGCCGTCGTGGTCCAGACGCCGGATCGCGCCATGAATCTCCTGCTCAACCGCTGGCTGCTCTATCAGGATCTGGCCTGCCGGGTCTGGGGACGCTCAGCCTTCTACCAATCGAGCGGCGCCTATGGCTTCCGCGACCAGTTGCAGGATGTGATGGCGCTGCTCTTCGCGGCTCCCGAGATGGCGCGCGAACAGATTCTGCGCGCCGCGCGCCACCAGTTCGACGCCGGGGACGTGCTGCATTGGTGGCACCCGCCCGCAGGTCGAGGGGTGCGCACGCGCATCTCCGATGATCTGTTGTGGCTGCCCTTCGTCACGGCGCACTACGTGACCACGACCGGCGACACCGCCATCCTGAGCGAGAAGGTGCCGTTCCTGCGAGGTGAGCCACTGGAACCGGACGAGGAAGAACGCTACGGGTTGTACGAGAGCACGAGCGAGGTCTACAGCCTCTACGAGCATTGTCGCCGGGCCGTGGCGAAGGGGACGACAGCCGGGCCGCACGGGCTGCCCCTGATGAAAGCCGGCGACTGGAACGACGGCATGAATCGTGTGGGCATCGAGGGTCGCGGCGAAAGCATCTGGCTGGGCTGGTTCCTCTACGCCGTGCTGACTCGATTTGCACCCATCGCCGAGTTGATGGACGACAGTGAGCAGGCGGCCGCCGACCGGGCGCGAGCCGAGCAACTGCGTCAGGCGCTGGAAGCCAGTGGGTGGGATGGTGAGTGGTACCTGCGGGCCTACTACGATGATGGCAGCCCCCTCGGGTCGGCCCAGAACCTCGAATGCCGGATCGATTCGATCGCCCAGTCGTGGGCGATCCTCTCGGGGGCGGGCGACCCGGCGCGCAGTGCGGCGGCGATGGCAGCCGTGACGAGGCACCTCGTGCGCTACGACGACCGACTGGTGTTGCTCTTCACCCCGCCCTTCGACCAGACCCCGCACGACCCTGGGTACATCAAGGGCTACGTGCCGGGGATCCGCGAGAACGGCGGCCAGTACACTCACGCGGCGTTATGGGCAGTGTGGGCCTTTGCGGAGTCAGGCGACGCGGACCGCGCGGAGGCACTGTTCCAGATGCTCAACCCCATCTGCCACGGCGATACGCCCGAGAAGATCCGCCGCTACCGGGTCGAGCCGTACGTGGTGGCGGCCGACGTCTACAGCGAGGCGCCTCACGTTGGACGGGGTGGCTGGACCTGGTACACCGGCTCGGCCGGCTGGATGTATCGCCTGGGCGTGGAAGCCATTCTGGGGCTCCGGCGAGTGGGACAGGCGTTGCGGGTTGATCCATGCATTCCCCAAGCGTGGTCGAGCTACCAGATCAACTACTACGACGGGGAGCGGTGCTATCACATTCGCGTGGAAAACCCCGACGGTGTCAACCGAGGTGTCAGGCAGATCGTGCTCGATGGGGAGATTCTGCGCGATGGCGAGATTCCGCTGGCGGGCGATAGCGGGTGGCATGAAGTATCTGTCGTGCTGGGCCGGTCGTCTCCCTGACCTGTGCCGTGGTTAACACTCGCTCACGATTGTGGGGCGGTGCGCGCTCATGAAGAGACGCCCAAGAAGGGTGTCGCTTTCTTTTTTCGCTCTCATTCGGATCTTGTGGATGGGGGAGGCGAGGGCACTGCTGCGAGCGTTCTTTCTTTGGCCGGATTGATCCCTGGAGTCAAGCTCGAAGTCTCCGGTAGAGCGTGATGGATGGTCGTGAACTGCGTGCCGGTCGAGAGTCTCACCCGGGAGCAGAAGGCTATCGACAACCGCACGTGCAACCGCCGGTGGAGTGCGGCGGGGGACCCCCAGAGCGCCGTCGCCGGCTGCTCCCAGCGTGAGGGATGGCAGTTGTGGAGTAAATCAGTGAAGAATAGACAAAACACAGACATTGATTATCTTTATTGACATTATCCGGTAAAGGCGAGCTTATTGAGTAAGTAGAGTGATTTAGATAAGTTCACTGCAAAGGGAGCCGGGACGAGTCCCGGTGAATTTTGCGCTTGACAAATCAATGATCTGGCATACAATAAACGCGAACAGCAGCCAAAGATGTGAGTCGAGGCCGCAGGCCTGGGTGTGATTGTGGCAATATCACACAAACGTATTTGCGCCTGGAAACAGAAGGTTCGCGCGCGGTCGCTCTCACTGACAGCCTGAACATTCCCGGTCGCCATCTTACGACTTCGGACTTGTCGTCTACCCCGAGCAACGCAACGGCTCCTCCTTTCCACCTGGCGTGGTGGCTTGCCAGCTGTCGATGATGGTGTTCACCAGGGTCTCAAACT
The DNA here is from genome assembly GCA_027493995.1 of Ardenticatenaceae bacterium. Classification (GTDB taxonomy): domain Bacteria; phylum Chloroflexota; class Anaerolineae; order Ardenticatenales; family Ardenticatenaceae; genus DOUV01. The sequence goes on from JAOSJS010000001.1 coordinate 6,901,306, forward strand.
CGCTTATCCCCCCGCTCCGCAGGGGGAGATGGGTCGAATCCTCCTCTCGGGCGCCAACGATGTCCGCCCAGATCTCCAACTGGCGGCCAGGATCTTTGGCGAAGCCCAGTTGGTTGACACACCAATCGATTACTCGAACAGCATCCACGTCCGAGTGGGTGGCCTCGCATGACTTTGCTGTGCACCAAAGCGGGCCAGAACTCTGTCTGTGGCCCACTCACTCACGCGAGGCTCCGGTAATCGGTCCAGGCCTACTCTTGAGGAACGGTAGCCATGAGCCAAGTCGCTCTGGGCTCGGATGAAATGCGCGGCGATTCAGTCGCGCGAACAGGTTCTCGCACCGCCTTGGCCTTCGGCCTGGCCACGGCCCTGGTTGGATTTGTCGGCGCCCTCGTGGTGCTCAGTATCCCCTTCGCGATCCTCAGCGTCTCCCTACCACCCACCGTCAATCGTCTGGGCCTGCCGGTTGCGGCGACTCAGGCGTTACTCTTTGGGCATCCCTGGTATCTTCTCATACCGTCAACGTTGATCGCCGTGTGGATCGGTTTCTGGTCCTATCGATGGTGTTGTCGCGCTATGATTCTTGAGTCGGTATCTGGCGAGGATGCTCCTGGTGGGGTTGATCAAAGCCGTCCTTCCGTTCGAAGCCAGACACCGGTCGAGGTCGAGCAATCCAGATGAGCGCTCACCTGTGATCCGTGCCGCGCGTGACACCGGGAGCGGCGCTCCTCCGGCCGCCGGACCCAGAGAGATTGACAGCAATCGGTCGTGGCTGGAAAGAAGTTCACCGTACGCTTGCCGGCGGATGGCCGCGGAATGGTCCCGTTATCGGCGGCAGCGTCGCAGGTTGGAGATCTCCTGTCCAACTGGGGCGAGCCTGGCAATCGCCGATTGTCCAAAAACGGCGGTGTTCTGCCTGACGGGTATCAGGCCGTACCGGTGCAGCGTCGTGAGCCTGGCGGGACCAGCCCGGACACGTCGCGTCTCAGGTCACTCGGCCTGTCCTCGAGAGGGACGGGACACCCTTTCCAGAGCGATCGAGAACCGGTAGGCAAAACTCAGCCGCAGTGCCAAGAACGCCACAGAGCTGATTCGGGGATGCTTTCTGGCCGCTGTATCCGGGAATCGACCGCACTATGTTTTCACCACTGGCCAGTGAAGTAAACACGTAAGATGGAACGGTCAGTGTCGGATGATGCTCGTCACAGCGTGGCCCTGGTCCGAGGAGGGAGATCATGAACGAGCAGGCCTGGCAGGCGGCGCGGACCCTGGACTGCCGGGGGACGGTATACCCTGCCCCCATCTTCAAGGCGAAGGCAGTCCTCGCTACCATGGGCCCGGGCGAGATCCTGGAATTATTCGCCACGGATCCTGGTACCGGGCCTGATATGCCCACCTGGACCGCTCGAGAAGGCTACGAGTTGCTGGCGACCGGCGAAGCCGACGGTGTCTATCGTTTCTACATCCGCAAGCCGGCGGAGGAAGCGGCGTCCCAGCCGGCCGCCGCCGCAGACTCAGCGGATGAGCCTCCTTTCCTGGTCGTCTTGCGTTCCGGTTTGAAGGCGCCGGGCCAGGTGCGAGCTGCCTTGATGTATGCTTCGTTGGCGGCGGCGATGGACCAGAACGCCGTGGTGTACTGCGTGCAGGAAGGGGCCGATGTCATGGTGCGGGGCGCGGCTGACAAGGAGGAGGTTCAGCCCGGTGCTCCCACGATCAATCAACGCCTGGCCGAAGCGATCGAGATGGGTGTTCACATCCAGGTGTGCGAGCAGACGGCTCTGGTGCGCCATATCAAGGCCGAGGATCTCATCCCAGAGGCGACCCTCGTGGGTGGAGCCTTACTGATTGAGCAGGCCATTCGAGCGCGGGGAAGTCTGACTTTCTAGCAACCGACTGGATGAGCGCGCAGCCACCTCGTGCGGCTTGCGCCGTCGAGCCAGCGGTGCCATCAGATCGCTATCGCAATGAAGAGAGTTGGAAATCGTGAGTCTGGAAGAAAGGCAGATTATCCGGGGATACTTTTACTCGGCCGTTTTTTGGCTGGTGGTGCCGGTGTTGGGCGGTCTCATTCTCGCGACTCTGCTCTACAGCCCGCCCTTCCAGTCTCTCATTCCGATCTCGCTCCGGCCGTACTTGAACTTCGGTCGCCTCCGCCCGATGCACGTCAATGTCGCTATTTTCGGGTGGCTGTCGATGTCGTATGCCGGCTCGATGTTGTACATCACCCTGCGCTTGACCGGCACGCCCCTCTTCAGCCCGCGCGTGGCCCGGGTGACGCTCTGGCTCTGGAACCTCCTGATCGTAGGGGCCGCCATCACTCTCCCGATGGGTATGACCCAAGGCCGCGAGTATGCCGAGATGATCTGGCCGCTGGACTTGCTCTTTCTGCTGATCATCGCCCTGCTCGGCCTGAATATCTGGGGGACCGTCGCCCGCCGCCGGGAGCCGAAACTCTACGTCAGCCTGTGGAACTTCATGGCAGCCACGCTGATCATCATCCCGGTCTACGCCGTGGGGAACAAGATCTGGGATCCCTCCGGGGCCTACACCGGGATGAACGATAACATCATCAACTACTTCTACGTGCATAACCTCTTTAACGCCTGGTTTACTACGGGTGGACTCGGCCTCGCTTTCTACCTGCTGCCCCGGCTGACGAACAAGCCGCTTTACAGTCACGGTCTGGCCATGTGGGGATTGTGGAGTGTCTGGACGGGCCAGCATCATCAGCTTTGGAGTCCGGCGCCCGACTGGTTGGAAATCACCACCGTGGTCTTCAGCATTCTGGCGATTATTCCGACTACGGCGTTTATGTGGAACTTCTACAAAACGATGAGCGGGCGCTGGCCGTGGGTCGGCCAGGACGTTGCCCTGCGCTTCTTCGTTGTGGGAGCCATCTTCTGGGGCTTCACGTGCATCCAGGGCGTTGCCCAGTCGATCCGCAGTTTCAGCCTGTTCGTGCACTTCACCAACTGGGTGGTCGCCCACTCACACCTGGCTTTCGTCGGCGATTACTCCTTCTGGGCGTTCGCCCTGGTTTACCTGATCCTTCCGGAGTTGGTCGGGCGTCCAATCTATAGCCGGCGGTTGGTGGAGTGGCATTTCTGGCTGACGTTAGGCGGGCTGACCACGTTCATGACGACGCTCTGGTTGGCCGGCCTGCTGCAGGGACAGGACTGGCTTGCTGGAGGAATCCCCTTCCTGGAGACCGTCCGGGCCATGAATCCTTTCTTCGCCGTGCGCCTGATCGCGGCGGGCGCGATGGTCGCCGGGCAGTTGGTTTTCGCGTACAACGTCTGGCTGACCGTGCAGGAACGGGTCCCGCTTCAGGAAGCCTGGGCACCGCGGATGGCGCGGGTCGCGCCCCGTGGATAAAAGGGAAATCGCTCGATGCGCTGGACTATTGACCAGCAGGGTCTCCCCTATCTGATCACCGGGTCGCTGGCGGCGCTGATTTTGGGGATCATCGTCACCATCATCATCCCGGCCCTCGGTGTGCCGGGTCCCACGCCGCTGGCCCACATCTACAACAAGGAAGAGCTGCGGGGACGAATGATCTATCAGCGCGAGGGCTGCTGGTATTGCCACACCCAACAGGTGCGCGCGCCGGAAGCGAACCTCGGGACCGTCAAGGTCAAGGGGGATATCGGTCCGGAATCGTTGGCCGGCGACTATGCCTATCAGCAACCGGTCTACTGGGGGACAGAGCGCCAGGGGCCAGACCTGTCCCACGTGGCCAGTCGCCTGTATGGTGCCGTGAGGGAGTGGCAGATAGCGCACCTCAAGGACCCCCAGGCGGTGAGTCCGGGCAGTATTATGCCGTCTTATTCCCATCTGCCTGAGGACGAGCTCGAGGCGCTGGCCGCCTATCTCTTGACGTTGAAGTAGGAGGACGGACGTGGTCATGCCGGCGACCTGGCTCGTTTTGGCAACGGTGGTGCTCATCCTGGTGCTGTTCTGGGGAGGCTACTGTATTGCCCGCGCCTCCGGCCAGTTCGATAACCTGGAAGAGGTGAAATACAAGGTGTTGGAGGAAAACCAGCATGATGGCGAGCGATGAACTTCAGGACTTCGCCTCCGAGGTCCAAACTGAACGGGCGACCCGAGCAGAATGGATAACCAATCTCGGGTATTTGCTCGTTCTGATCGGATTGGTGTACTTCATCGGCACAGCCAGGGATGGGGGGCTTGACGGACCAAATCGCGTCTTCTGGGGCCTGTTGGCTTTCTGGCTGGCCTACACGCCCGTCGCTGCCCGCAAGAAGTGGTTCGTAATCAGGCTGTGATCAGCCTGGCTGTCAGTGAGAAAGGAGGGCCGCTTATAGGAATACAAAGACCGGGCAACGAGAGTTCGATTGAAGTTCCGTCCGCGCGAATTTCGACCCAGCCTACAGGAGGTATGAGGAAATGGCCACCAGCGAGGAGACCAACGGCAACGAGCGTGAGCTGGTGAACGGACTCGATGTCAGCCAGCTCACAACTATTGTCGGCGCCGTGAAGGCGCAGCCAGATCTAGGCAAGACCATGTGGCGTGCACGCACTCAGTGGAAGGGAGGATTTCAAAGCGAGGCTGAGATTCGGGGCTTCAAAATCCAGATGGATGAGCCGCCGGACCTCGCAGGTACGAACACGGCACCAAACATGGTGGAGATGGTGCTCGGAGCGTACGGTTGTTGTCTGCAAACTGGCTATGCCATGAATGCTGCAGTGATGGGCATCGAGATTCAGAAGATGGATATCGAGCTCGAGGGGGACATTGACTTGCCCGGTTTCTTTGGCCTGGAGTCGCCGGATGATGTCTGGCCTGGGTTCACGACTGTACGTGCCAAAGTGTTCCTCAAGGCACCCGGCGCAACAGCCGGGCAACTCGAAGAACTCCATCGCCGGGTGACGAGCACGTCTCCCGTTGGAAGCACGCTGGCACGGCCGGTAAAGGTAGAGACCACACTCGTCACCCGTCGCGTCGCCTAGGGGCGATGCACCACCATTTCTTGTCAACCCGTCTTATCGCCTGGGGAAGGCGACTCCAGACCTTGCCGGTCGAGGAAGCAAGCAGCGGGGTCTCACCACAGGTGGAGCTCCGTTGGAAACGATATTCCCACCCATACCCTTAGAGGAGGCAATCAACCATGTCAGTCAGCCACGAGCGGTCGCAAGAAGCCAACGAATACATGAAGGAGCGGATGCTCTTCACCCCCCGGATGTTCCAGGTGATCAACACCGTGGCACCCGAGGTTGGGGAGCGCTTCGCCGATTTCTACAACTCCGTCTGGGCCGACGGGGCGCTGCCGCGCAAGGTGAAGGAACTGATTTTCACCGCGGTCGGTGTCTCCTACCGGTCGCCCGCCTGTCTCATCCACATTATCCCCGCCATCGAAGCCGGCGCCACCGATGAAGAGATCTTCGAGGCCGTGGCAGTGGGAATGTTGGCGGCCGGCTTTGTGCCCAATGGGCCTGGCATCCCCTATGCCTTCCAGTATGCTGTGAAGGTGTTAGAAATCGCGCAAAAGTACCGTGCGGGCGAGCCCTGGGAGTACATCAAGCCGCACGAGTTCCGAGTGTAGCCCGGCGACGGAGCGTGAATGGGAGCCAGGGAGCAGAGAAGCTGAGAAGCCAGGGAGACTCACAGAGCCTCATCCCCTGCACTCCGGCCACTCAGCTTCTCTGCCCTGGCGAAGAGGCCTGTTTGCCGTCGTCTGAGGAAGCCTGGCCTCCCTTCAGAGGTTCCGGCTCATCGGCACCTCACGAGCACCAATCGTCGTCCTGGCCGGGTCTCAACCGACTCAACCTGTCCCCGCCGTACCATCCGAGAGAGGATAGTACACTGTGACACCAAAACAGGAGATCCTGCACGCCTTTCAACGGATCCCCAGCGGCCGGGCCCCAGCGACCACGTTCGGCCTCGGGATGTGGACCATCCGCCACTGGGGGAGCCAGTTTGGCCAGATCGTGGCCGATCCGAAGGCGTACGCGGAGATGATCGTCCGCACGAACGAGAAACTGCAGAGCCCCATGGTCTACGTTGGATCGGGGTTTAACAACTACCTGGCCGCGGCCATGGGCGGACGAATCAAAGAACGACCGTTGGGAGCGCCCGATCTCGAGGAACCGATCATCCGCCAGGGCGCCGACGAACTGGACGCGTTGAATCCCGATGGCATCGGGAACGATCCGGTGATTCAAGGCATCTGGGAGACCGCGCGCCTGGTCGCTGAGGCGATTGGCGACGAGGTTGTCGTGACAGTCACTGCCTGGGGACCCTTCACGCTGGCGGGGCAGCTTTACGGTGTAGAAGATTTCATGCGCGCCCTCTACAAGAAAAAGGGTGAAGTCCACAAGACCCTCGAGTTTGCCACCCGGTTGCTCAAATCCTTTTACCGCCCGCTGGTGGAAGCCAGGACCATCCCGGTCATAGCCGTCTCCGATCCCACTGCCTCTGGGGACCTGATCTCAGCCCGGGTGTTTCGCACCTTCTCGCAGCCCTACTTGCAAGATCTCATCCGGTGGGCGCACGGCTACGATGTGAGCACATGGTTGCATATCTGCGGTGACACCACCGACAAGCTGGAGGACATCGCGGCGACGGGGGCTGATTGCTTCAGCCTCGACTACAAGGTCAACATCGCGGCGGCGAGGGACCGGCTGGCCGGCCGGGTGTGCATCGCCGGAAACATCAACCCCGTGGCGGTGCTGAACCAGGGCACGCCGGACGATGTCCGCCAGGCTGGCCAGGCTTGTCTGGAGGCCGCCGGGAGCGGGGGCGGCTTCATTCTCACGGCCGGGTGCGATCTCCCGCCGACGGTGCCCGAGGAAAACCTGGTGGCAATGTTGGCGCTGGGCCGCTGAGGTTTTTTGTTCGGAAAGTCACCACCCAGGAGTGGTGTTATTCCGTCGGGGGAGTGAAAAAGTGACCGGCCAGATTCACCTGTGCGTGGAGAAACTGGCGACGTTAGACTTGAGCCGTTATGAGGCCGCCGTGTACGTGTCGCTTCTTCAACAGGGCGAGGCAACCGTCCTCGAGTTGGCCGATCTCTCCGGGGTTCCGCGGCAACGGGTGTACGATGTGCTGGATAGCCTGGGTGGCAAGGGGCTCTGCCGGCGGAAAGGCGAGCGTCCCCGCCGGTACGCAGTGATCGATCCCGAAACCGCCCTGCCTTCGTTGCTCGAGCGGCGCGTACGCCAGCAGAAAGTCGAGAACGAGCGCTACGCCCGGTTGATCGAGGAGTTGGTGGTCGAGTTACGGACGGTGCGCCCAGGTGTGCCCACAGGGGAGAGCCGGGTCCAGGCCGAGGGTCCGACCAGATTGGTTGGCGGCCTGTAGTCGCATGAATGTACCCGTCTCACGAAGCGAGCGGCTATGCTCTTTGTGGTGATTGGCGACGCGAAACCGGACGTAACCCTGGAGCAGATTCGGGCGAATCGCCGGGCCTTTCTCGTCTGGGAGCGCGAAAGCGGCCTCGGCGACCGGTGCCAGACCCTGGCGCGCTACGAGGTGGTCGGGCAATCGCCCAAGCGAACATTTTGGATCATGCGAGCAGACGACCCGCAAGTGATTCACGATCTGCTCGAGTTCTTTGGGGATGTCTGGAACGTGCAGGCGTTCCCGGTGATCGAACGGTCCCTGGTCGACGTGACCCGTGCAGTGACGGTGCGAAGTGACTGAGGTTCGAATTCTCTATTGGAAGGACATCCCCTATGGAGTGCGGGCCATCGACGGGGAGCGGCGCGTGACCCGCAAGCTGCCTCAAGCGTTCGAGGCGACCGTCGATGCGGCCGCGATGGCGGAGGGCGAGACGGAACAGAGCGCCTATCGCGCCGGCTTCCAGTGGGGGCCAGCACAGCAACGGGCGGATGATCCTGAGGCGGTGGCCGATGCGGTGGTGGGGGAACTCTGCCAGGCCTATCCCCGCGAGCGGTTGATCAAACTGGCTCGCCGGGAGGCTTGAGATGGAAGCGCGCGGCGACGATCTGAACCGTGGCGGGAGGTCATCGAGCGGCGGATGCAGGCGTGCCGCGTTGTCCTGGAGAGCCCGGAACCGGAGGAGCGGCTCGCGGAGTTGGTCCGAACCGTGGAGGGGCACTGCCCGGTTCTGAACATCCTCACCCGGCCCGTCGAAGTGGTGGACGAGGTCGTGTATCGGCGGGGGGAGCAAGATGGCGCGAGCTGAAGTTGACGCCGGGGCGTGCGGGTACAGCGCCGTGATCACGGTACGCCAGATCTCCAAAGATAGCGTCCAGGTACAGATCGAGAGCGCCTGTGAGATGCTCACCGCCATGAATGAGGAGATGACCGCCCTGAAGTGGCGCGGGAAAGACCACCAGGTCTTTCGGCGAATTCCCGAGTCGGCCATCTACAGATGTGCGAGCTGCCACATTCGCCACACCGGCTGCCCGGTCCCTGGGGCCATCATCAAAGCGATCGAGGTGGAAGTGGGTGCGGCGGTGCCACGCGATGTTACTATCCGGATCTCCAAAGATGGCGAGAACCGAATCTGAGCGGTCAAAGGCAGAAGCAGGCGCGCTGAGGGAACGAGGCCCACGGGAACAGAAAGAGGGTTCCTCTCGGCGTTTCGTCAAAGGAAGCGCTCACATTGGAGTCCGGTGGGCCGGGTAGGCGAGGGTCGTGCCGGGGCCTTCCCTATCCACACGATCCCAGGAAGAGCGAAGGAAGAAAAGAACGCATGACGGAGAAGGCGAAACACCTGGTCATTTTTCAGCCGTCCGGGAGCCGGGGCGCGTTGGAAGAGGGCACGCTGCTCCTCGAAGCGGCCCGGCAGTTGGGAGTCGAGATTGAGGCGACATGTGGCGGACGGCTCATGTGCTCGAAGTGCCGGGTGCGGATTGAAGAAGGCTTCTTCGAGCGCTTCGGCATCGACTCCGGCATGGACCATCTCAACCTGGTGCTGGAGAAAGAGAAAGAGTTCTTTGCTTCACGCGGTCTGGTTGAGCCCAATTGGCGCCAGTCCTGCCAGGCCGAGGTCCACGGCCCGGTGGTCGTCTTCGTACCCGAGGAGAGCCGGGCCGTCAGGCAGGTGGTGCGGAAATCGGCCCGGGAACTGAAGATCCCCATCAAAGCGGCCGTGCGGCGCTACTACGTCGAGATGGACGCGGCGACGTTGCACGATCCAACCGGCGATTGGGAGCGGCTTCAGGTGGCCCTCGCAGCCGAGCACGGGCTGGAGAATCTCACCGTCGACTACTACACCCTGGTGGATCTGCAGCGAGCGGTCCGTGACGGGGACTGGAAAGTCACCGTGCATATCTGGATGGGGTGCGAAGTCATCAAGGTCGACCCAGGCTTCACCGAGTATGGTCTGGGCCTCGCGGTGGACGTCGGCACAACGACGGTGGCGGGGTATCTGTGTGACCTGGACACGGGCGTGGTGCTCGGCACCGCTTCGATGATGAACCCGCAGACCTCGTACGGCGACGATGTCATGGCCCGCATCACCTACGCCATGACTCAGGAGGGTGGCCTCCAGCGACTCCATGCGGCGATTCTAGAAGGCTTGAACGAGATCGTGAGCCAGGTCTGCGAGGTATCCGGTTTCCAGCCCACGGAGATTGTGGAAGCGGTCCTGGTGGGCAACACCTGTATGGATCACATCTTCCTGAACATCCATCCCAGGTACGTCGGGCTCTCGCCCTTCTCCCCGGCCATCCACCACTCGGTGGATCTGAAGGCACGGGACTTTGGGCTGAAGATCCATCCCTCCGGGAACGTCCACGTGTTGCCCAACGAGGCCGGTTTTGTGGGGGCCGACAATGTGGCGTGCATCATCGCCGAGGAACCCCACAAACAGGACGAGATCATGCTCCTGATCGACATCGGGACGAACGGCGAGATGGTGCTGGGGAACAGCGAGAAGCTCATCTCGGCCTCGGTACCCACCGGTCCGGCCTTCGAGGGCGCCCAAATCAGGTACGGGATGCGCGCCGCCGATGGGGCCATCGAAAAGATCGAGATCGATCCCGCCAGCTGGAACGTGCGCTTCAGAGTCATCGGGCAGGAGGCCTGGAGCGACGAACTGCCGCCGGAAGAGGTCAAGGCGCGCGGTATTTGCGGCTCCGGGATCATCGATTTGGGGTGGGAGCTCTCCAAAGCCGGCGTGGTTGACCAGTCGGGGCGCTTCAGCAAGGAGGGCCATCACCCCCGGCTGCGCGGAGAGCAGGAGCGGCGCGAGTTCGTGATCGCCTGGGCCCACGAGACGGCCATCGGGCGGGATATCACCTTCGACGTCAACGACGTGCGCGCCCTGCAGCTGGCCAAGGCGGCGATGTACTCGGCCGCCAAAATCATGATGCGCCGACGGGGGGTCGAGCGCCTGGACAAGGTGGTGCTGGCCGGTGCCTTCGGCAGCTACATTGACAAGGTCAAAGCGATGGCCAGCGGGTTGTTTCCGGATTGCGAGTTCAACAGTGTCTACGCGGTGGGCAATGCCGCCGGCGACGGCGCGCGCATCGCGCTGTTGAACATTGATAAGCGCGCGGAAGCCAACGAGGTGGCCCGGCACGTCGAGTACGTGGAGTTGACCGTCGAACCGGATTTCGAGAAGCAGTTCGCGGCCGCCATGCACTTCCCCCACATGCACGATGCCTTTCCGCACCTCGACCGGCTCTGGGACAAGGCGCGCCGCGATTGTAACCTGCGACTGCTCCGCAATGTGGGGCCGCTCGCGGACCTGCCCGATGCGGTGTTGCGCAAACTGGCTGCGGTGGTGGAGGAGCAGCGGTATCGCAAGAACCGCCGCATCTTTGAGCAAGGTGGTGAACCCCAAGCGTTGTACATCGTCCGGGAGGGACAGGTAACCCTGCTCGCGAAGCGAAATGGTGCCGAGGAGGTGGTCGCTCAGATCAACGAGGGGGCGATGTTTGGTGGTCGCGCATTCCTCGATGGCGCGAGCCATGCCATCTCCGCTCGCTCAAACACCCTGAATACCCGAGTGCTGGCGATCCCAGCGCTGGTCCTCCGGCCGCTGCTGGCTGAACTGCCGCATCTCCACTCACGAATCGCGGAGTACTCATTTGACGAGGAGGTAGTTTGATGGCTCGTAACTCGCGCGAGCAGGTTCTTCGGTTGTTGCGGGGAGAGAAGATCGACTACGTGCCCAATTTCAGCGGGATGGGCAGCATCACCCTGCACGGGCTCAAACAACTCGGCTATCGCTTCAACGAGGTCCACGTCGATGCGCGCAAGATGGCCGATGCGGCGGCCTCGACGCACCGCCACTTCGGCTTCGAGAGCGCGATCGTACCCTTCGACATGGGTGTCGAGGCCGAGGCGCTGGGTGCCGAGGTCAAATATTACGACAAAAAGGATGAGGACCAGATCATCTACCCGGTCATGTCGAAGAAACTGGCGGAGACAGTGGACGAGCTGGAAATTCGAATTCCGGAAAACCTGGCCGAGGCCGGGCGGATCCCGGTCGTGCTCGAGGCGCTCCGCATCCTCAAGCGCGAGGTGGGGGATGATGTAGCCGTTGGCTCGTGGGTACTGGGTCCATTCACCGAGTTGGGTCAGGTGGTGAACCTGGAAAATCTGCTGAAGATGAGTTTCAAGAAGCAGGCCCTGGTGCACAAGCTTCTGGACGACATGGTCGAGTATCTGTCCAGCCTCGTGGCCCTCTACGTTGAAGCCGGCGCCGACTTCATCACCGTCCGTGAGATGGGCGCCACCAGCAGTATTTTGAGCCCGCGCATGTTCGAGAAGTTGGTGCTGCCTCACCTGCAAGAGTTGTTCGGCCGGATCACAGTGCCCACCGTGCTCCACATCTGTGGAAACACCAATCCCATCATTCATCTGATGGCCCGGAGTGGTGCCAACGCGCTGAGCGTTGACCAGCTCAACGACCTGGCTCGGACGCGCCAGGAGTTGGGCGATGTCGTGTTGCTGGGCAACTACAACGCCTTCGACACGCTGTGCAACGGCGCGCCGGCTGATGTCGAGCAGACCATCAAGGAGGCTATCGAGCGCGGGGCTGATGGCATCTGGCCAGGGTGCGACATATGGCCCACCGTTCCGGCCGAGAACATGCAGGCCATGATGGAAGCCACCCGCCGTTACGGCCTGCGGCCATAGGGGCGCCCCGCCAACGGACACTGATACCGGACAAAAGGAGAACTCTCATGGCAACGTCCGAGCAGGAACAGGAAATTGTGGAGCAACTGAAGAACGGAGTCATCGAATTCGATGAGGACGCTGTCGTCGCGGCGGCCAACGAAGCCCTGGAATCCGGCATGGACGCCTACAAGGCGGTTATGGACGGGCTGGCAGCCGGAATGGATGTGGTCGGCGGCTACTTCGCCAGCGGCGAGTACTTCGTGCCCGAGGTGCTCATGTGTGCCGATGCCCTCTACGCGGGGTTGAACATCTTGAAGCCCCAGATCAAGTTGGACCCCACGCAGCAGGTGAAGGGCTCGGTAGTCATCGGTACCGTCGAGGGCGACGTTCACGACATCGGCAAGAACCTGGTGAAGATGATGTTTGAGGTCGCCGGCTTCACAGTGTACGATCTGGGGCGTGACGTGCCCCTCGAGCAGTTTGTCGACACGTACCTGAACACCGATTCCGACATCATCTGTATGAGCGCCATGATGACCACGACTATGATCGGCATGCCCGTCGTGATTGAGAAGGTCCGGGCGAAAAACCCGAACGCCAAGATCATGATCGGTGGGGCGCCCATCAACGAGGACGTCGCCCGCAAGTGGGGCGCCGATGCAACCAGCAAGGACGCCCCGAATGCGCTCCAGGAAGCGCTCAACATGATGGGCGTCCTGCGCGCCCTGGGCGACCAATTCCACTCCGGCCGCGTCCAGAAAGAATGGGGCGCTGATGGTCTGATGGAGCCCAAGTAAGGTGCGGAGCCGGTTTCACGCGGGCTCGTAGGGCCTGTTCTTCGCTGCCGGCATGAGAGAGTGGAGATGAGCGGTGGCACTTCCCGTTCTCGAGTTCGATCTGAAAACGGCCGGTGCGCTCCAGGCGCCCGTCTCCGATCTGGACTCAAGGGGTGATGTATTTATAACTCTATAAAAGTGGTGTGTACACAGCACTTTTATAGAAAGTGAGATACACCATCGACTCAAGGCATGGCGCACGACCAATGATACCACGGACGTAGGAGGACCCCGATGGCATGGCCAGGTGATTTTGGATATGCCGATCTGCTCGACCAAAAGCAGGTTCCAAAGTACGACTTACGGTTCGAGGTGTTGGGCACTCTGGACGAGGTCTCCTCAGTCCTGGGGGTGGTCCGCCCGCTGACGACCAGGGAGGAGACGAAGACATTGATCGTGCAGATCCAGCGCGATCTCTGTTGGATGATGTCCGAACTGGCGGCGACCACCGACGGGGCCCGCCCCTGCATTTACATTACGCCCGAACGGTCGGATTGGTTGGCGGATGTGATGGAGGAGTTGCGGGCCAAGGTGTCCCTGGACCCGCACTTCATCGTGCCCGGCGATAGTGCCAGCGGCGGCTTCCTCCAACTCGCCCGTGCGGTCACGCGGCGGGCCGAGCGGCTTGTGACATTGCTGAACCATCAGGGCGGGTTGCATAATGGCCAAATCATTGCCTACTTGAACCGGCTCTCGGCCGTCCTGTACGTTCTCGGCCGCTATGAGGACCAGATGGCTGGCGTTCAGAAGGCAACCTTAGCCCGTCCTCCTCGAGAGTAGGGCGCGGCCAACCGACGTCTGGGGAATCAAGTATGACCACAAATCTGCTCCCATTGCCGTACCGGCGTGTGAGTGTCCAACACGTTTCCGTTTCACTCGACGAGCCGGCTATTCGTGGCTACCTGCTAGGCAAGGAGGCCTACCGCCGGACCGACTACATCGTTCTGCGGGGCGAGGCGGGGCAGGCGGTCGTCCGCGTCGAGAAGGCCGAGGCCGAGCCCCTCTTTAGTTCGATCACCGCTGTCGAGGTCCTGGCCCTGCCGGACACCTGTGTCTGGGTGGAAGACCCGGCGGTCGATGTGGGCAATCCCAGTGCCATGGCGACCAAAGCCCATGCGCTAGGCCTCGGTCCCCAGGGGACCCTGATCGTCGAAGGGCTCTACAGCCATGTCAACTTCCTGCACTATCCCGAGCCCCTCGTGATTCGGGCGGTGGAGGTGGCCCCACCCGAGCCGCCCAAGTTGTTCGCGCTGGCTCGTAAGGTGCTGTCGTACGCCGATTTGCCGGCGATCGTGCTGGAGTCGGAACTCATCGATCTGTCGGCTGCAGCGGGTGAGATCCCGGCCCCCGCGTATCTCTTCCCGTGCCGGGCGTCCGGGCTGATCGGTCCCGGCCCCACGTACTACCTGGATGGGCGCCCGGCCCGCCGGGATTGGCTGCTCATCGGGTGTGAACGCAGTCTCCAGGTTCATCGCCACTTCTACGGCGATGAGCCAGCGACGATTGAGATGTGCCCGCGCCGGCTGGCGCCGCCGGCCGACAAGCCGACACTGCTCAAGTGTTGCTTGCTGGAGTCCGGGATCGAGGTCGATGGCCAGACGGTCATTGTGCCCTGGGGAGCCACGCTGCAGCAGGTGGAAGAAGGCCTGCGTGCCCTGGTGGGACTGATGAGCACGAGTCCCTCGCCAGGGTCTCTCATCCGCCGAACTTCGCTCGAGGAGGATCGGGCATGAACAAATCAAAGGCGTGGGATGGTGTCCTGCCCGGCCTGATTCAGAATCGGGCCCGGAAACCGCGGGGGGTGGGGGTGACGGCGGTCCTCGACCGCTGCCAGGGACTGAACGCGACTGAGGATCTCCTGGAACTCACCGGCGATTACGTGGATCATATCAAGCTCGGCTTTGGCACCACTGTCTTCCTGGACGATGGCCTGCTGCGCCGCAAGATCGAGATCATCCGTGCCCGGAACATCGATGTCTACCCAGGTGGGACGCTGTTTGAGGCGGCCGTGTTCCAGGGCGTCTGCGCCGACTATCTGCATCGTGCCTGTGAGCTCGGGTTTACGGCGGTGGAAGTCTCCGACGGCACACTTGACCTCCCCTTGAAGCTTCGTGCCGATGTCATCCGGCGGGCGGCCGATATGGGCCTCAAGGTCTTCACAGAGGTCGGCAAGAAAGATCCGGGCCGGCAGCTTTCCCCGGCGGAGATGAGCGATCTCATCATGCTCGATCTCGAGATGGGGGCCGACAAGGTGATTGTCGAGGCTCGAGAGGCGGGCGTGCGCGTGGGAATCTACGACGAGAACGGGCGGGTGGTGGAGGAACGCCTCAACGTGATTCTCGCCGGTCTGGATGGGATCGATCGGGTGATCTGGGAAGCACCCCTCAAGCACCAGCACGAGTACTTCGTGCTGCGCTTCGGACCCAACGTCAACCTGGGCAATATCCGCCCCCAAGAAGTACTGGCGCTGGAGGCGCTGCGCTGTGCCCTGCGGTTCGAGACCCTTCAGCAGTTCGTCGAGCACCCAGAGCGATCCGATTTCCCGGAGGTTGGGGATGAGTGCGGCTGCAGCGACGGGACATCTCGGTGAGGGACCGGCCGCGGAACTGATGGCCTCGGCCTACCGCTGGGAGGTAGACCTCGCCCCAAGTCTCTGGCCGGGGCTGGGGCTCACCGACCTGGCGCACAGCCTCATGTTGATCGAGGTGGGGGTCATCCCGCCGGGCGTGGGCCGGCGGCTGGTCGCCCTTCTCCTGGAACTGCACGCTCTGCCGGCGAACCAGTTCCCCCTCGATCCGGCGCTGGGCGACGCTTTCACGAACCGGGAGCACTGGTTGGCCGAGCGCGATCGGGGTGCGGCCGGATGGTTCTCCGCCGGGCGGGCGCGACGCGAGGCAACGACCGTGGCCTACCACCTGGCGGTGCGCAGCCGCGTGCTGATGCTTGCCGGGGAGCTGGCCGCCTATTTGCGGGTTCTTCTCAGCCAGGCTGAGGCCCATGTGGCGACGGTGATGCCAGACTACACCTACCTGCAGCAGGCCCAGCCGACGACGCTGGCGCACTACCTCCTGGGGTTTGGCTCCGCCGGACTGCGCGACCTCGAGCGGCTTCAGACCGCCTTCCGGCGGGCGAACCTCAGCCCGGCAGGCGGCGGCAGTACCAACGGCTCGCGGCTGCCCCTGGACCGCCAGCGGCTGGCAGAGCTTTTGGGCTTCGATGGCATCGTCCTTCACCCGCGGGATGCCATGTGGCAGGCCGATGCCCCGGTCGAAGTCATGGCGACGGTGGTAGCGCTGCTTTTGAACCTCGACCGGCTGGCCGAGGATCTGCAGATCTGGTGCACGCAGGAGTTTGGCCTGGTAGAACTGGCGGATGCTCACGCGCGGACCAGCCGGATCATGCCTCAGAAAAAGAACCCCTATTCCCTGGCTTTCGTACGGGGCCTGACGGGCGAGCTCATCGGGCAACTGGCGGCGATGGCCTGCGTGGGCAAGACGCCCTCGGGCCAGATCGACAACCGGATCTTCGCGTACCGAGAGATTCCGCGCGCCCTGGACCTGGCGATCGCCACCGTGCGCTTGATGGCCGGTGTTCTGGGCGGCCTGACGGTCGACCGGGCGTTGATGGCGCGGCGCGCCGCGGAAGGGTACACTCAGGCCACCGACCTGGCCGAGGTTGTCATGCAGGCGGCCGGGCTCGACTACAAGACGGCCCACACCATCGTGGGGCGTGCGGTCCGGCTGGCACTGGCGGGGAGCGGGGGGAACCTTCGGATGCCGTTGACCGCCGGTTTGATCGATACCGCGGCTCTGGAGGTGCTTGGGCGACCGCTTGGACTCACCGAGGAAACCATCAGCGCCGCACTCGATCCGGTCGCCATCGTCGGCGCACGTGAGGGGCCAGGGGGTGCGGCCGCGCAGCCGGTGAGGGCCATGCTGCGCCAGATCCGCCAGGCTATGGAGGCCGCAGAAGAGTGGCAGCGCGAAACGTCCCGGCGTCTGGCCGATGCCGAGGCCCGGTTATTAGAGCTCGCTCGCAGCTTTGAGAAAGACGGAGGTGATGGGTGATCTGGGAGGTCGTGGTTCACGTCTGCCGGGAGGTTTTGCTATGCCCGTCCACATGATCGACTCCCTCATTTATGGAGGCGCGTGGGGAACGGATGAGACGCGCGCTATCTTCGATGATGGACCTCGCACCCAGGCGTGGCTGGACATTATCGTTGCGCTGGCGCAGGCCCAGGGTGAACTTGGGCTGATCCCGCCGGAGGCCGCCGAGGAGATCGCACGAGTCGCCCGGGTGGAAAACCTCGACCTGAATGAGGTGCGGAAGGGGTACGAGGCGACCGGCCACTCTATGCTGGGACTCATCCGCGTGCTGCAGCGGACCTGCCGGGGGAACGCCGGTGAGTACATCTACTATGGCGCGACCGTCCAGGATATCACCGACACCTGGACGGTGCTCGCGCTGCGCCAGGTGTGGGACATCGTTTTTCGCGACCTACGCGAGATTGAGAGCACGCTCCTGGCGTTGGCCCAAACGCATCGCGATACCCTGATGGCAGGGCGGACCCACGGCCAGCCGGGCCTGCCCATCACCTTCGGGTTCAAGGTGGCCGTCTGGATGCGCGAGATTCGGCGGCACATCGAGCGCCTGAAGGAACTTCGCCCGCGCCTGGCGGTGGGACAACTCTCCGGCGGGGTGGGCTCGCTCTCTTCCTTCGGTGAGGTGGGGCTGGAGTTGCAGGAACGCTTCCTCCATCGGCTGGGACTGCAGCCCCCGGATATCGCCTGGGATACCACGCGGGATACGCTGGCCGAGTTCCTGAACGTTTTGGCCCTCATCGCGAGCACCTTCGACAAGATTGGTCAGGAAGTCTACAACTTGCAGCGACCAGAACTGGGTGAAGTGCGCGAGGGGTTTGTCCGTGGGGTGGTGGGCAGCATCACCATGCCCCACAAGCGCAATCCCGAGATCGCCGAGCACCTGGGCACCCTCGCGCGCCTGATCCGCCACCACGCCGCCGCGCTGACGGAAAGCCTGGTCCACGACCACGAGCGCGACGGCCGCTCGTGGAAGGCCGAGTGGGCTACCATCCCCCCGGCCTGTGTGATGATGGGCTCCGCGCTCCGCCTGGCAAAGACGATGGTCACCCACCTGGAGGTCGACGCGGCCGCCATGCACCGCAACCTGGAAGCGACGCGCGGCTACGTGCTCTCAGAGGGGGTCATGCTCGCGCTGGCGCCCATCGTGGGCAAGCAGACAGCTCACACGATTGTGTACGAGACCGCGATGGCTGCCTTCGAAGCCGGGCGGCCGCTCAAGGCGGCCCTCCTGGAGGAGCCACGGGTGCGAGCGCATCTCTCGGCCCATGAGATCGAGACGCTCATGGATTACCGCCAGCAGGTGGGACTCTGCCCGGAGTTTGTCGACCGGGTGGTGGCGCTTACCGAGGCAGACCAGGCGCGCGATCGGGCGTACCTGGGCGGGCTGGCATAGAAGCTATCTACGATAGGAAGTCAGAGGAACTCGCAGTGGTTCGCATGCGCTCTCAATTCTCCCGAGTTCTCCCAAGTTCCCTCCGGCACGGGCATTGCCTGTGACTTGAGCGGAACAGGACGTCTGAGGTTGGCTATGCGTCTTTCCGAACTCCCACGAATCCGGCTGGCTACGCTCCCGACACCCCTGGAAGAGGCGGCACGACTCTCCGAGGCATTGGGTGGTCCGCGGATTCTTTTCAAACGGGATGATCTGACCGGTCTTGCCCTCGGGGGGAACAAGGCCCGCAAACTGGAGTACTTGCTGGGCGAGGCCCTGGATCAGGGTGCCGACGTGGTCGTCACCGGTGCCGGCCCCCAGTCCAACCACGTGCGTCTCACGGCCGGGGCCGCACGCAAATTGGGGCTCGATCCAGTCCTGGTGATGTACGGAGATGCCCCCACTGCGGTCCAGGGCAACTATCTTCTGGATCACCTGATGGGGGCTGAATTTGTTTTCACCGGGAGCGCCGACCGTTCCTCGGTGGATGGCGCCTTGGAGGAGGTCGCGGCGGACCTGCGTCGCCGCGGCCGCCGGCCGTACGTCATCCCGCGCGGGGGCGCCTCCCCGGTGGGAAGCGTGGGCTACGTGGCTGCTGTCCTGGAACTGGAGGAGCAGCGAATCGCTCGCCGGGTGGCGATCGACCACCTGGTCTGCGCGGCAGGTTCCTGTGGAACGCTTGCGGGGCTGGTGGTGGGCGCGAGCTGGTTGCAGGCGCCGTATCGTATCTGGGGGATCAGCGTGAGCCGGCCGCGCGCCGAGTGCCTGGCGGGGATCGAAAGCCTGGCCGGGGCGACCGCCGCGCGCCTGGACCTCGTCCCTACCACACCGGTGCAAGCGCCGGTTCTCCTCGACAACTACGTGGCACCCGGCTACGGCCTCCCGAGTGCGGAGGCTGTCGAAGCCATCCGGCTGGTGGCACGGACCGAAGGGATTTTTCTGGATCCGGTCTACACCGGCAAAGCGATGGCGGGATTGATCGATCTGGTGCGGCGAGGGCACATCGGCCGGGACGAGACGGTGCTCTTCCTGCACACGGGAGGTGCCCCGGGCCTCTTCGCCCACGCGGTGGAGTTCAGCGGTGGGGAGGAGCCCCAGCCTACGACGAACATGTGAGACAAGAACCGCAATCGCTCGCTCTGAACCGGTCGCGTTTGAGATCGGGTGAGACTGGGACGTGGCGATGGTGCCGGCTACCATTTCTGGATTTCACGCCCCGACGTACCGGCAAAGGAGAATACGATGGGTCTTTTCCGCTTCGACAACGAGCAGAAGGTGTACGACATTTGGGGGACCAAGGTCGGGGGGCAGCCAGGCGAGCGTCCACCGCTCCTGATCGCCAACATGTTTCAGACCAAGGATAAGCTCGTCGAGAGCCGCAAGCCACCCCGCTGGGACAAGGAGAAGGCCGCCGACCGGATCAAAGAACTCGAGGAGATCTCGGCCGAAACCGGAATCCCGGCCCTGGTGGGGTTAGTGGCTCCCACCGAGGACGAGATGAAAGCCTACACCGAGTTCTTCCTCAACGTGTCAGATCGGCTGCCGTTTGGAATTGACACCTGGACGGAGAAGGCCCGGTTGCGGGCGGCCGGGTATGTGGCGAGCCTGGGCATGCAGGCACGTTTCAATTACAATAGCATCACCGCGTGGGATTCTGATATCCCGGGTCAGATCCAGGAACTCAAAGAGTTGGGGATCAAACATATCATTCTCCAGCCCTTTGATATGGAGGACAAGCGGGCCACGGGCCGCATCACCTCTCTTCGCCAGATGCTCGAGCACATCAATGAGGAGGACTTCCATTCGATCCTCGTAGACACGGCGACAATGAATCTGCCCACCCAGGGCTTCTCGCTCCTGGCCAACCGGATGGTGAAGGAAGAATTCGGCCTCCCGGCGGGCAACGCGCCGGCAAATGCCTCCTACATGTGGAAGGGTTGCCTGGAAAAGTGGGGGGGCGAGGCCTTCCGGGGAATGGACGCCGCCATGCACGCCCTCTCGGGGATTCTGTGGAGCGATTGGATGGTCTACGGGCCGATGTCGGGCACGCGGCGCGTCTTCGCCGCGGTGGCGGCGGCGACGGCGGTGCTGACCATCATGGGCTGGGACGAAGGACTCGAGCTGCCCGAGGACCCGCGGCATCCGTTGAACCTCCACTTCCCCAGCGAGATGGAGATCGTGCGGGGGTTGAAGCCCAGCCGAGCGGATTTGGTCCGCCAGCGACAGAAGGCGCGCAGCCGCTGATCGAGAAGGAGGCGGGCAGATCCGTCCACGATGAAGCCGGTTGTGAAGACGCCAGGCGAGGTGATGCCTGGAACGCGAGCCCTGGCCACTCGGGTTGCAGGCATCACGTTTCACGATGGGTCCCATCGAACGCATCTGCGACTCTATTACTCCCCCGCAAAATTTGGCCAGCGCTGGTCCGGCCGGTGTTTTCTAGTTCGTATTGCCCTCGCTGTCGTTGTCCCCTCGTTGGCGTACCGGACCATCTCGACCCACCTCCTCTCATCGTCCTCCTGTGCGTTGTTCCCTGGCGTGACGAATACGCCTCCTATAATTCATGTCAGGACTGACCGCCTTGAGAGTGCGGAGGGAGGATGGCGATGCAGCCCCTGAGTGAAATCGGCCGTTGGTTATTGTTGGTTGGACTGATATTGGTGCTGATTGGCGGGTTGCTGCTGCTGCTGGGCCGCGTGCCCGGTCTTGGGCGACTGCCCGGTGATTTTGTCTGGGAGCGAGGCAATATCAAGATCTTCGCGCCGGTGGGCACGATGCTGCTGCTCAGCATCATTCTGACGATTCTCCTTAACCTGATCGTCCGCTGGCTCCGCTAGAACACCGGTCGACCGGAGACTTCGGAAGTCTGACGCCTTGACGGCGCTCCAGGCGTCAAGGGCCTGGCTCCCGGTGATGGCCGCGCCGGCCACTCCCTTCCGGCGGAATGCCGCCACTGATGCGCGATCTCCTTTCTGGCTGACGGAAGGTTGATGCGCTGCCGACGGCACCGCTGGGTAGGACCTGCGACCCCTCGCCGGTGGCAACGCAAGCCGGTTGACCTGGTTGAGATGGGGTGTGGGCGACGTCAGAAAGGTTGTGTGCACTCACCAGGGCGTTCAGGAGAATTAGGAGGAACTCGGAGGCACTCACGCTACACGGGCGCGTCGGCAGATCCCCTGAGCGTCGGTGAGCTCCTCGAGCACCGGGAAGTTATTCTTTGACCGATCCCTGGGCCTGGGGGAGCACGGAAGTCGCCATCGCTTCCAAACGGTCCAGATCGTCCAGATCGAGCCATTGCAACATCACGCGCTGCACACCCGCCTCGGCCAGCGTGCCCAGTTGCTCCACAACACGCGAGGGGGTCCCCACGATGCGACCCTGCGCGCGCAGCTCCGCGGCCGGGCGTCCCTGCAGGTTCCGGAGCAACTCGGCCTCATCGCGGCCAAAAACCACGTTCGTCATCATGGAGCGCCGCACGTCGCCGGGGCGCCGTCCACGTTCCTCAAGGAGACGATCCAACCGCGCGCTGAGCTCGGAAAATCTGGCCGGGGTCAGAAAGGTCCCGTTCCACTCATCAGCATACGCCGCAGCCAGCGGCAGGGTTCGGGTGCGGCCGTTGCCGCCAACGAGGATTGGCGGTCTTCCCGGCCGCTGCGGCCGGGGCAGGAGAACGGCATCGTGTAACCGGTAGAACTTACCCTGGAAGGAGACCAGCTGGTTGCTTCGAAGCAGACGAGTGATTACCTCCAGCCCCTCGTGGAAGCGCTCAAATCGCTGAGGGAGATCGAGCAGGTCGAAGCCAAAGAGGGTATGCTCCCGCGCCTGCCAGCCCGCTCCCATACCAAGGGTCAACCGGCCCCCGGAGAGATTGTCCACCTGGAGGCCCATCCGCGCCGTGTGGACGGGATGGCGGAAGGATACCGGCGTGACCAGCGATCCAAACTCGATGCGCCGGGTGTGGCTCGCCAGCCAGGTCAGCGAGAGCCACAGATCCAGCGCGTCCCGGTCGGGCGGCTCGGGGTTGGTGAAGTGGTCGGAGCGGTAGAGTCCGACGAATCCCAAATCTTCGACCGCGCGGGCGAGTCGCTCCCAGCGGGGCCAGTTGAGTCCGTTTTGGCCTTCAAGCATGATGGCGACTTCGATCATGGCGTCTCCTTTCATACAGACAGCGTCACAGGGAAGACGTTCCAGAGTATAACACCTCAGGCGTGACCGGTACCAATCCGCAAGCGTGTCTGATCATGAAACTATTGATCGCTCTTCACGGAAAGTAATACCAGTTCGACTTGGCGACGGTGTATTGGACTTCAGCGGCTCTGGCTCCACAGCTGGCAAATCGCTTGTTTTGAATCACACCGCGAGGATAATCGGCACACGAGCTGTATGGATTCACGAGCGATGCATGGCTCCGCTCGAGAGATGGAGGCGGCAGTGATGGCACCCTCAGCACGGTACGACGATGTGGCAGACTTCTATGAGCAATTCGCCCCCGACGTCTACGAGGACCCGCCGATGGTGGCGCTTCTCCGGCTGATCGGTGAGGTATCAGGACTGCGGCTCCTCGATCTCGCCTGCGGGCACGGGCGCCTGGCGCGAGAGTTGGCGCGGCCTCGCGGGAGCTCTTTGCCGGCCGCGCACCCACGATGTGGCGCTATGCCGAGGTTTTGCCAATCAACCCTGATCACGCTGTCACCCTTCAAGAGGGAGGCACCCCTCTCGTCGAGCTTCCGCGGCTGGCCGCGCGCTTCGGCATCGGCCGGCTGTGGCTGAAGGACGAGGGACGTAATCCGACCGCCTCGTTTAAGGACCGGCTGGCATCCTTGATCGTTTCTCGAGCGAAAGAGGTGGGCGCGCCGGTCGTGACAATTGCCAGTTCGGGAAATGCCGGGGCGGCCCTCGCAGCCTATGCTGCACGCGCAGGGCTCGACTGTGTCATCTTCACGATGGCGAACGTGCCCGACGCCATGAAACTTCAGATGCAGGTTACCGGCGCGAAACTCGTCGCCACCCCCCTGCCGGGCGATCGTTGGACACTGATGCAAGCCTGTGTCGAGCGCTTCGGCTGGTATCCTGCCAGCAATTACAGCACCCCGCCACTTGGTTCCAATCCCTTTGGTGTCGAGGGTTACAAGACCATCGCCTATGAAATTGCGCAAGACCTTGACTGGGAGGTGCCGGACTGGGTGGCCTTTCCGGTCTGTTATGGTGATGGTCTCTGGGGTGCGACGAAGGGCTTTCAGGAGATGATGGACCTCGGCCTGACCGGTCGACGGCCACGCATGATCGCCGGGGAGATTTTCGGTTCCCTGGAGAGCGCGCTGGATCAGGCCCTCCCCAACGCTGCGACCGTTCCGGCGCGACCGTCCGTCGCGGTCTCGATTGCCACCGGCCGCAGTACCTACCAGGCGCTGCACGCTTTGCGGGTCTCAGACGGGATCGCCGTCTCTGTGCCCGAGGACCGGGTCCTGCTCGAGCTCCAACAGCTCCTGGCGACGACTGAGGGCCTCTATGTTGAGCCCTCTTCGGTGACCAGTTTGGCCGCCGTCCGTCAACTCGCGTCCGCCGGGAGACTCGGGCCGACAGACCGCATTGTGGCAATTACGACCGCAACCGGTCTGAAGGATCCCGCGGCGACCGCCAAAGTATTGTCACCCATCCCAACCGTGTCCCCGGATATGGACGCCCTCCTGGCGGCGCTCAAGAGTTCCTATGGCTTCGACCCATCATAGTATGCGGGAGGAGCGTTGCCATAACAGGGTGGTGGGCTGGAACCTGCCATGGCCCACGACTACGATCTGGTCAGCCTGGATCTCAGGCTGCCAGGCGTGGATGGCCCGGTGGGTCACTGGTGTTTACGAGCGGGCTGTGCGTATTGATCCTGATGCTGAGCGCCCGCTGCGGGCCCGATGAACGCATTGTGGGGCTGGATCTGGGCGCCGGCGATTCCCGGATCAAGCCATTGCACCTCTTGTGCCTGAGTGTTGAGCAGCCCTCTTCGACAAGGAGAGGAGCGGTTGGGTGGGCGCGGCGCCCCTTCCACCGTCGAGACAATCATCGCTTATCCGGGTGTGGGCGCCCGCTGCCGAAACGGACGTCTCCGGCGGCGGGCGAGGTCGCCCAGCGAGAGAATCGCCAGGCTGCTGAGAAGCAACCCGGCGCCAACGAGGCCGCTCGGCGGCAGGCGCTCGCCCAGGAATAGCGCAGCCAGGAGCGCCGCCGTCAGCGGCTCGACCAGCGTGCCGATGGTCGAGGTCGTCGCCGGCACGGTGCGCAGGCCAAAGATGTAGATCAGGTAGGCGAGGGCGGTCGGCACCAGGCTCAAGTAGAGCATTGCCAGCCAGGCGGGGCCGGTGGTGGGGAGGCTCAGACGCCGGCTGAGGGCCACCGGCGCCAGGAAGATCAGCCCCGCCGCGAATGCCAGCGCCACGAACGAGCCGGGGGCTGCCTGCTGGCTCTTGGCTCGGCCCACGAGGGCGACACCGGCATAGGAGAGCGCGGCACCAATGGCCAGCAGGTTGCCGGCGAGGGCGTCGCGACGCAGCAGGTCATGCCCGCCCTGACTGCCGACGAGTAAGATCGTGCCGGTGAGTCCGGCCGCCAGGGCCAGCACCACCGGCCGGGTCAGGGGTTCGGCCAGAAGGAGCCGTGCCAGTAGGGCGACGAAGAGCGGCGCCGTGCACAGCGCCAGGAGCGTCGCCGCCGTGACGGAGGTGCGAGCGACAGCGGCGAAGAAGCAGTAATTGTAGCCGGCCACGCCGAGCCCAAAGAGCGCCACGGCCCGCCAGTCGCGGCGAGCCATCGGCCCGAGGCTGCCAGGTGCCAGGGCATGGCCTATCAGGAGCATCGCCGGCGCCGCGATCAGCAAGCGCAAAAAACCGATGCTCAGGGCATCCACCGCCGAGAGCCGGTAGAGCATCCTGGAGGTCAGTCCGGTCGTGCCCCACAAGACCGCCGCCAGCACGATGAGGATGAGGCCGCGTCGAAAGGCCGCGGGTGTGATCATACGGGATTCCTCGCACGTGGGGAGTGAGCGTCAAATCCGGTCGGTACGATGGTGCACCGAGTTGCATTGTAGAGCAAAGTATCTTCTTTGATAAGGCGGATGCTGCTCCAACGGGACGACAGTCGCGAGCGGGTGGCAGGAGTGATCCGTTTTCACGGTACCCTGCTCGGCGTGGGAGGCGGGGGCTTCCTGTAGAGGCGTGGCAGGTGCCGCGAGCGCGAGGCAGACGCGCGGCGCTCCCACTTCGGCGCCGACTTGCTCTGGCTCGTAATTTGCTGTACGCTTTTCGATGGAACAATATCGAGCCAGTTGAGGAGGCAATCGAATGGCTACAAACGTGGAAAATGTTCGTGAAGATGCCGGCATCGAGCCAATCCCGGACGCCTACCGCGATCTGGTTGAGCGGCCGATTGTTGCCGCTCTCGCCACGACGCTGCCGGATGGGACACCGCAGGTGACACCGGTCTGGTTTAACGAGAAGGACGGTTATGTCTACTTCAACTCCGCCCAGGGTCGCCTGAAGGACCGGGCCATCCGGGAGAACCCCTACGTCGCGTTGGTGATCATCGATCCGGACAACCCCTACCGCTATCTGGCGATTCGGGGGCCAGTGATCGAGATCAGCGAGCAGGGCGTCCGCGAGCACATCGACTTCCTTGCGAAGCGGTATCGCGGCCTCGAGAAGTATCCCGGTCCGGCAGACGAAACCCGCTACAAGTACAAGGTCGCGCCCGAGCACGTCCGCGGCAATGGCTGAGCTATTCCCAGCACTCGCGTGCGCGATAAACGCCCCCGGCCCTTCCGGGGGCGTTGGCATTGGCAGGAGACGCGGTCGGCCGCGATCGCCAATCATTTTGTCTTGAAAGGAGCGCTTTGATGTTCGACACAAGCACCGAATTCGGATCCCGGGTTGCTCGCCGTTTGGAAGAAGAGCAGGTCATCTGGTTTACCACGGTCCGGGCTGATCTCACGCCACAGCCAACCCCCGTCTGGTTTCTGTGGGACGGCGAGACGTTCCTG
The DNA here is from genome assembly GCA_027493995.1 of Ardenticatenaceae bacterium. Lineage (GTDB taxonomy): Bacteria > Chloroflexota > Anaerolineae > Ardenticatenales > Ardenticatenaceae > DOUV01. Next base: position 6,927,758 of record JAOSJS010000001.1, read on the forward strand.
ATCTTCAGCCGGCCTCAGGCGCAAAAGCTGCGGAACATCGAGCGCAACCCGAAAGTCGCCCTCAATTTGGACAGCGACGGGCTGGGCGGGAACATCGTCGTCTTGTGGGGTGAAGCGTCTATCGATGTGAATGGACCGTCCGCAAACGAAATTGCGGCCTACGGCCAAAAGTATCAGGCCGGTTTTGCCCGGATTGGAGTGTCACGAGAAGACTTTACCAAGTCCTATTCGGTTGCCATTCGTGTGACGCCCACCCACCTGCGCGGGCATTAGCGATTGATCCCCCTCGTCCCACCAGGTGTATCTCGCGGGGAGCGTCACCGCCGGCAAGGAAGAAGCGAGGAAGAATTCAAATGATGCCATCGCCGGGTGTCTTGGGCTCCGCCATGGAAGCCATCGGCCAGACACCGCTCGTGGAGCTGGCCCGGATGACCACAGGAGTGGAAGGCCGCATCCTCGCCAAGTTGGAGTATCTCAATCCGGGCTTTTCCAAGAAGGATCGCATTGCCCGCCAGATGATCGAGGATGCGGAGGCGGCGGGCACGCTCCAGCCGGGCCAGACGGTCGTCGAGCTTACCAGTGGCAATACGGGGACCGGACTGGCGATTGTCTGCGGGATCAAGGAGTATCCCTTTGTCGCCGTGATGTCCCGCGGGAACTCGGTTGAACGGGCCCGGATGATGGCAGCGTTGGGCGCGGAGATCGTTCTGGTGGATCAACTGCCGACCTCCGTGCCGGGACAAGTGTCTGGTGGCGACCTGGAACTGGTCGAGCAGGAAGCCCGCAGGATTGTCGCAGAACGGGGGGCCTTTCGGGCCGACCAGTTTCGGCAGGAGGGGAATTTCCGCGCCCACTACGTGCACACCGGTCCTGAATGTCTCGAGCAATCTGGGGCGCGATCCAGGCTTTTTGCGATTTTGTGGGGACGGGGGCTCATTTGCGGGGTGCGCGGCCGCTTTCAAGGAGTACGACCCTTCCATTCGGTGCTTCGTCGTGGAGCCCTCGGGGGCCGCCAGTCTCGCGGGCGAGCCTGTGACCTACCCCAACCACCGGATCCAGGGGGGTGGGTACTCGATGTCGCAGCTTCCCCTGCTGCGGCGCGAGCAGATCGACGGCTATCTCCAGGTGACAGACGAGGAAGCCATTCAAACGGCACGCCGGTTGGCGCGCGCGGAGGGCATCTTTGCAGGCTTCTCCGCTGGCGCCAATGTTGCGGCGGCCCTGCAACTGCTGCGGGGCTCTTGCCGGGGCAAGACAGTCGTTGTCCTGATCAGTGACTCGGGTTTGAAGTACCTCAGTACCGACTTGTGGCAGTAGAATCATCGTCTCAGGCGTCGCCACGACGCAGCGCCCGGGTTCCGCCGGTATGGCCCCGGGCAGCAGGAGGGCCGTGGCTGCCCGAGCGAGCGCGGCGGGCGGATGCGCTTGACGATCATGGATGACCGGCGTCTGGCGGGCAGCCGGTCTAGAAGGGCCGTTCGCTTCAACTGCGGTTGAGCACCAACACATCGCGGCCGAAGACAACCAGGGCCACCAGCCCGAGAACCACATCGAACACGCCACCACCACGCAGACCGGTCAGCACCAGCCCCACTCCCGCGACGATGCCGAGCCCCGCGATCAGCAGGCGCGTCGTCGGCGCTTGCCAGAAGCGCCCAAACGCCGTGCCGGCGAGAGGGCCGGTGGCGGCCAGGGCGCTGAGGGCAACCAGCATCAGCAAGACAAGGAGGACTATTACGAGCATGGCTCAATCCTTTGCGGGCGAAGCGCTCGACTCACCGCTCGCGCCGGATGAGCCGCTGTCGGGATGATGGGCCTCTTGCGGCCTGGAGTGATGGTCGGCGAGATGATGGAACGCAGGGCCGGCCGGGTCGACATGGATGACGACATCGCGCAGCTGCACCACCTCGCGCAGCAGCGTGTGGCGAACTGCTTCTCCGATAGTGTGAGCCTCGGCCAACGTAAGATCAGGGTCGAGATCGAGGTGGAGTTCGGCCAGAACCTGGTGTCCCGTCCAGCGGGCGCGGATGTCGTGGACTCCACGGACGCCGGCCGTCTGCGCCGCCAGTTCCTCGATGTGGTCGACTGTTGCCGGATCGATTGAGTCCATCAGGCGGCCCAGCACGTCGTGCCCCACGTCCCAGGCGATGCGCACGATCAAGGCGGAGATCGCCAGGCCGGCGACCGGGTCGGCCCAGCCATAGCCAAGAGAGACCCCGATCAGGCCGGCCACGACGCCCAAAGAAGTGAGCCCATCCACCCGTGCGTGCTGTCCGTCGGCCACCAGCGCCGTGCTGCCGATCTCGCGGCCCACCCCGATGCGGTACTGGGCCACCAATTCGTTCCCGATGACGCCAGCGACGCCTGCCGCGATGCCCCAGCCAAGATAGCGCGGCACCTGCGGGTGGAGGAGCTTTTGAACCGATTCCCAGGCGGCCAGGCCCGCGCTGGCGACGATGAAGAGCAGGACCACCGCGCCGGCGATATCCTCGGCGCGATCGTAACCGTAGGTGAAGCGGCGGTTGGCCTCGCGCCGGGAGAGGACGAAGGCGATCCAGAGGGGGGCCGCGGTGAAGAGGTCGGCGGCATTGTGAATGGTATCCGCCAGGAGCGCCGCGCTCCCGCCGAGAATCGCGATGACGGCCTGGAAGATCGCGGTCGCGGCCAGGCCGAGCATCGAGAGCCTGACCGCTCGAATCCCCCGGTCGAGGGCAAGCAGTTCCGGGTCACTGCCGTGGCGAGGTTCATGATGGCTGCCCGTCATAGGTCATATTACCCGCGCGAATTCCGGGTGGTTCGGACGCCCATGGGCGTGCGCGTCAGCCTGCGCCGGGCTCGCGCCGAATCGCCATCAAATCGCGGGCGAAGATGGCGGCTACGACGAGGCCGACGAAGATATCAATCCAATCCAGCCGCATGAAGCCACTCCCCGCCAGGATGAGACCGGCAGCGACGCCGGCCGCTGCCAGCAGGAGCCGCACACCTCGCGAGCGCCACCACCGCCCCAGGCGGGTTCGACGGAACAGCCGCGAGTTCGCGGCGACGCTCAGCAGGATGGAGATGAGAAAGAAGTACGTGATCAAGATCAACATTGTGGTGCCAAGGAACGCAACGAGGCATCCCGCAATTTCACCATGCTTTCGCCGTCCGTTGTCCGTTGCCAGTGGTCTATCGCCGAACGTCGGCGTTACCACGGAGCCCGTGGTGGGTGAGCGACGGCATGGCCGTCGCTCACCCAACTCCAAAAAAGCGTGTCAAATTTTATCAAGCGGTTCCACAGTCAACGCGCCGGCCAGGGACCCCCTCACTCACCTGCCTCGCCCACCCCTTCAAGCCGGGGGAGATAGCCAGCTCGCCGCAGGGTAGCGACCAACTCCTCCAGGTTCTCGTCCGCGATGGTGACGGTCCGGTTGTTGAACTGGCGCTTGAAGAAGCGGCGCAGGTGCGGCTGGCGCTGGAGGTCGCGCAGCAGGGCCGGGTCGTCGGTCTCGAGGATGAGGGACCGGCGCAGGGTAATGCGGCCCCAGCCGATAGCCCAGCCGCGCAGTTGGCTCTCGACCGGCTCCGGGAGCGCCCCGCCACCGGCGGTGCGGAGAAAGCGCAAGATGCGCTCGGGGTCGGTGCCATCCATGATCAGGGCAATCAGCCGATCCTTGTCGAGCGCGTAGCGCGTCGTCGGCCCGGCGGGTTCGTCCAACGGAACGGTCAATCGCTCCAGGTGGAGCCGCTCCCAATCGTCGGCGCCCGGTGGCACCTCGACGACACCCTCCCGCGTGACGTGCATCGGTGCGCGGGCTGGCGGGGCAGTCAGGGTTGCCGGCCGGCCGAGAAAGCGGGCGCCCCACGGGGCGAGGCGGAACGCGAAGGCTCGCGTCTCGCCCGAGCTATGGTAGCCCAGGTCCACGGCCGCCAGCCAGGCCAGTGGCCCTCGCAGCAGGTAGGAGATCAGCGCGCCTTCGACGCGGTCCCAGTTCTCCCAGCCTCGTAAGAATTCGCCCGTTTTGGCCTGCTTGATGTACCAGGAGTCGTAATCACCATCCGGTCGCTGGAAATCAGGGTCAACGGTCTTGATAGCACGCACGAAGCTGCTGATGGTGACCCACTCGCCGACGGGCACCTGCGCCAACCAGTGGAGCACCCGCTCGCGCGCCCGCTGGGCGTCGTTGCGCCAGCCGGTCGGCTCGATGCGCAGTTCCGGAACACGCCACAGCTCGTTCCAGACCGGGTCCTGGCGCCAGGCGCGTTGCAGGCTGAGGAGACGGCGGTCGCGCGACGCCTGAAGCCAGCGGCGCACACGCGGGTAGACCAGGCGGAACCGGCCATTGCGCCCTACGGTGAACAGGTTCAAAGCACGCAACAGGTGGAGTAGCAGTCCAAGACGCTGAGTCTCGCGCTCGTGCTGCCAACTGCCCGGCTCGGGCAAGAGCAAGCGGCGGTTGAGCTGCTGGAGGGTCGCCAGCGGTAGAAAGCGCCCATCGGTGGCTTCGGCCGGGGAGCGCTGGATCTCACTCAGCGCCGCAAAGGCGTCCTCAACGATGGTCAGGTCGGCCGGGCGGACCGCCGCCGGCGGCCCGCTTCCGGGCGGCTCGACCTCGAAGCGCGGTGGCGCCTTCTCGACCGGCGGCAGCAGGGCGAAGATCTCGTTCGGGATGAAGAACACCTGGCCGCGGAAGTCCCCGATTTCGGCGAAGGTCAAGGAGATCAGTCCGAGGTACCAGAGCCGCTCGGTGGACGAGATCGGGGTCTCCCAGGGCCGCACGCGCTCGAGCGCACCCCCGCCGAGCTGGCGGAGTTCGCCGCCCTCGGGGTCGCGCTGGACGCGGTGGGCGGGCACGCTCCCCCCTTCGCCAATCAGCCAATCGAGGAGGGCGCGTTCGCTGCCGTTCAGATCGGCCAGCAGGCGCGCCACGGTCTCCGGCTGTGCCAGATGGAGACCAAGCGTCTCGATCAGCTCTTCGCGCCGGCCGCCGCTCTCCAGCCCGTGACTGGCAGCGATTGCTCTCAGCACCGGCAAGGGGTGGCTCTCGAGCGCCTCACGCAGCTCCCGTGTCCGCATCGCTCCTCCCGCCGCGATTGTAGCACGACCCCCAGCGAAGCGATAATTGGAGATTGAGGATTGTTGGGAGGGGCGAAGAGTCCGGCGGCGGTTACGGGCGCCCACGACGAGCCCGGCCCCCGGTCCTGAGGCTCGTCGCCCGGCACAAGGGGGCTCAGGAGCCCGAAGGGCGGGGGCTCCTCACGGAGCCGGGGATGAAGCGCACCGGAACCGCTCGTGGCGTTCGACCCGCGGAGTGGTATCGGGAAGGATCCGGGCTCGGGGGCGCGTGGCGCGCCGGCCGAGCGGGCCGGGTCATCCTGTCGCGCCTTCGGCGCTGGAGTTGATCATGGCCCGCCCATCGTGCGTGAGCGTGATGCGATTTCCTCTCGAACCCGCCAGGGCACTTCGGGGGGAACCTCCCGCGCTGTATTGCGTTGGCCCCTGTAGCTATGCTACAATCCATCTGGAGGCGATGTATGACGTCACCCCCCGTTCGCCCCGTGATGACGAGGGCTTCTTCCAGGAGTGGTGGACCACCGTGCGAGTGACGTGGCGGCTGTTGCTCGACCGCCGGGTGGAATTGGCTGTCAAACTGATCCCACTTCTCGCGTTTGTCTACCTGATCTCACCGTTTGATTTCCTACCGGACGTCGTTCCCATGGCGGGGCAGCTTGATGATGTTGCCATCATCCTGCTAGCGCTTCGCCTCTTTTTGCATCTGGCCCCACCTGACCTTGTCGCGCACTATCGTGTCCAGGTGGCCGAGCGGGATGCGGTCGATGCGGAGTGGCGCCGGATTGACCCAGAGGGGCGTTCTTGATGCGCATCGGGCAGGTGGCCGCCGAACTCGACATCTCGCCCTCGACCCTGCGGCGTTGGACCGAGCGGTTCTCAGACTACCTGAGCCCCGGCGCGGTGGGGAATGGCCGGGGCACACCACGCGATTTCACCGAAACTGATGTCCTGGTCCTGGGCTCGATTCAGAGCATGCGCGAACGCGGGCTGGACGACGAGGCGATCCAGGCCGCGTTCGAGGCCGAGCGGGCGCAGGAGGAGTCCACGCACCGCGACCTGATCCGTATCGAACAGGGTGGCACAATGGAGCTGCTGCCCCCGGCGGCCGCGGCGGCTGCCCTGGCGCAGGCCCTGCGCCAGCTCTCCGAGACCCAGCAGGCCCTGCTCAACAGCCAGCAGGCCCACCGAGATCTGCTAGGCGTGGTGGTGCAGGATAATTTTAATCTCAAAGAGGAGAATGCGCGCCTGCGCAAGCGCTTGCGCCAGCTCGAGGAGGAGGTGGGACACCTCAAAGAGAGCGACTGGAACCACCGGCTTTCGCTGGAGGAGCGCCTCACCGAACTGGAGCGCAAGAAGAAGCGTTGGTGGGACCGTCTGCTCGACCGCTGATCCAGGGGCCGCCGCGAAGGCGGCTCTTTCTTTGCTCCCAGCCTTTTGGCGTTTTATGCTCCCCTGACTATACTTCAAGTGAGCACTAGTGAGCATTACGGAACAGGAGTGAGGGGCGATGGCTGCGACCAATCTGCTTGAGGGCCTGCTGAACACCGAGGACGTGGCGCAAATCCTGGGGGTGCATGTCCAGACAGTGCGCCGCTACATTCGAGACAAGCGACTTCCGGCGATTCGGATTACTCCACGGCTCTACAAAGTTCGGCGCCGTGACCTGGAACGGTTCTTGCGAGAGAACCGAACGGTGGACGAGGGAGTGCGGTGAGACGCCTCACTGGTCACGATCTGTGGACTGTCTACCGGCTGCAGCGGCGCGGGGTCCGGCTAGACCTGAAGGGAAGCGTCATTCGCCCCGCTGCCCCACTCGCCCTGGCGTTCGCCAGTCTACTGCCCGTGTGGGGCCAGCGGGTCGAAACGGTGGTTCTGCGGCGCAAGGAGCGCGGCAAGCGCGAGGCCGGCTTCGTGCAAGCCCGCTGGCGTACCGGGCAGCCAGTGCTGGATGTCACCTTCATCGCGCCCTCCCTCGATGTACAGCACGGCGCGGCATGGTTATGGCAATCGATGCTCCAGGAGTTAGTGCGGGGCGGCGGTGAGCAGGGAGCCCAGCGGATCTTTACGCACCTACCTGAGTCCCGGCCGGCCGAGGTGGAGGTCATGCGCCAGGCGGGGTTTGCCCTCTATGGGCAAGACCGTCTCTACCGCTTCACGCCTCCGGCGGCCGGCGAGAGCAGCGGCTCAAAGGGAATGCCGGTCCACTGGCAGGCGCAGCGCCCGGAAGACGAGTGGGGGCTGCAAAAGCTGTACACCGAGATCACGCCGGCTGTCGTCCAACAGGCTGAAAATTGGGGGCAGGTCGGAAATGGCTCCACCACCCATGTTGGATGGTGGGGCGGGCCCCGCCGGGGCAGCTACGTGCTCCGGGCCGAGGACGAGATTTATGGATATCTGCGCATCACACCGGGCGAGCGTGGCCACTGGCTGAAGCTCGTGCTTCATCCCGAGATTAGCCAGGATGGTGAGACGCTCCTCAAGGAGGCGATGATCTTTTTCACAAATCTCCCCCGACGGCCTATTTTCTGCGACGTTCGGGGGTATGAAGGCTATCTGACCGATGGCCTGGAGCGCTGTGGTTTCCGGCGCGTGATGACCCGGCTCTTGCTGGTACGGCACACGACCGTTCCGATTCGTGAGCCGGCTCGTCGCCTGATACCCGCGTTCGAAGTCGAGACTGCGCCCACAGTCTCCACAAGTAGGGGCGAAGCATTCGGCCATTGGTTCGAGGAGACCCCCGGATGTCTTCGGTGAGGGCTTCGCCCCTTCAACATTCAGGGCAGAGGTAACATGACACGCGAAGAACACATTGATGATATTGACTTGCTGCTTGCAGTCATGCCGCCGCGGATTCGCGAGCGCCTGCGCGAGGCCAACCATCGCGAGGATCTGGTCGAGATTGTGATGGACCTCGGCCGGCTTCCGGAGGGGCGCTTCGCCAGCCGCGAGGTAACGATCAGCGGGCGGGAGGTCAGCATCGAAGACTTGGAGTACGTTGTCACCCGGATCGGCGAGTTCGGCGGGGACAACCGCGCGGGGATCGAGCGGACGCTTCATCGCATTAGCGCGATTCGAAATCGTCGCGGCGAGATCGTTGGCCTGACCTGCCGCGTGGGTCGTGCCGTGTTCGGCACGATTGACATCATCCGGGATCTACTCGAGGAGGGCAAGAGCATCTTACTGTTGGGGAAGCCCGGCGTTGGTAAAACCACCCTGCTGCGGGAGACCGCACGTGTCCTGGCAGAGAAGAAGCGCGTCGTGATCGTTGATACCTCCAACGAGATTGCCGGGGACGGCGATATTCCGCACCCGGCGATTGGGCGCGCGCGGCGCATGCAGGTCCCAAGACCAGAAGACCAGCATGAGGTCATGATTGAGGCGGTCGAGAACCACATGCCGGAGGTGATCGTGATTGACGAGATCGGCCGCGAGCTCGAGGCCGCCGCCAGCCGCACGATCGCGGAGCGTGGGGTGATGTTGATCGGCACCGCCCACGGCAACACGCTCGACAATCTGATGATGAACCCGACGTTAAGTGACCTCGTCGGGGGCATCCAGAGCGTGACGCTCTCGGATGAGGAGGCCCGGCGCCGGGGCACCCAGAAGAGTGTCCTGGAGCGGAAGGCGCCGCCCACCTTCGACGTGGTGATCGAGATTCAGGACCGCGACACATTGGCGATTCACCACGATGTCGCCGCGTCGGTGGACGACCTCCTGCGGGGCCGGCAGGTGACTACGGAGGTGCGCCACCGGCGCGAGGACGGCGAGATCGAGGTCAAGGAAGTGGCCGCTCGCGCCGGAGAGGCGCTCGAGCGGGCGAGCGGCCAGCGGCCGTTCGATGCGCGGCTCCGCGAGGAGCGCCGCCCGCGAGAACCTCGCGCCCGCGAGCGGGTCGAGATGCTGCGCGAGGAACGCTGGCGCCCTGACGAGTTCGCCGGGCGGACGGTGCCCACCGGTGCCAACGCCCAGCCCGCCGTGTTCGCCCGGCGCGATACGTCCAAGACGTTGCGAGTCTACCCGTACGGTGTCAGCCAGAACCGGCTCAAACAGGCGGCCAACAGTCTCAACTTGCCGATCGAGGTAGTCAACGATCTGGGTGAGACCGATGTTCTGATTACCCTGCGGAGTTACTACCGCAAGCGGCCGCAACTGATCAGCGACGCCGAGCGTCGCGGGACTCCGGTATACGTACTACGCTCCAACACTGTGGCCCAGATGGAGGGAGCGTTCGTCGACATTTTCGGGATCGACATGCCGCGCGACCCTTTCGAGGAAGCGATGGCGGAGGCGAGGAAGGCGATTGAAGAGATTCGCCACGGGGCAAGCAGCGTCGAGCTTCTGCCGCGTGAGGCGCACATCCGCCGCCAGCAGCACGAGCTGGCGCGCTCTGCCAACCTGATGTCTCGGTCCAAAGGCAAAGAGCCCCGCCGTCGCGTGCGAATCTACGCCAACAACTCGATCATGTAGCTGGGACCAGGGAGCAAGTAGCAGGAATAAGCTTGCGTTGCAAGGACGTTGCAAACGCAGCTTGGCTTCCTGCTCGCTTTGCTACTTGCTCCCCGTCACTGGGGTTCAACATTGAGTTTCTTCATTACCTTCGAGGGGCCGGATGGGAGCGGCAAGAGCACCCAGGCCCGCCAGCTGGCCGGCTGGCTGAGCGAGCGCGGTTACAGCGTCCTCCTGACTCGGGAACCAGGCGGCACCGCTATCGGCGATCAGATTCGGCAGATCATCTTTTCCCCTCGGAACCGGGAGTTGACCGACGAAGCCGAGATCTTGCTCTTCAACGCGTCGCGGGCGCAACTGGTGCGCGAGGTCATCCGGCCCGCGTTGGCGCGGGGTACGGTCGTGGTGTGTGATCGCTACGCCGACTCGACGCTGGCCTACCAGGGCTACGCGCGCGGTCGCCACCTGGATCAACTGCGAACGATCATCCGGTTCGCCACCGGTGGGCTTCAGCCGGATCTGGCCATCTTGCTGGATTTGCCGGTGACTGAGGGGCTGGCCCGGCGCCGCGGCGCGGCTGCTTCCGGGGCCGAGTGGAACTGGCTCGACGCCGAGACCTTGAGTTTTCACGAAGCGGTCCGGCAGGGGTACCTGGCGCTCGTGGCCGCCGAGCCAGATCGTTGGGTCGTGATCCCAGCGCTGGCCGACGCAGCGATCGTCGCCGGGGCGGTGCGAACGGCTGTTGGGGAGCTCCTGGAACGAGGGTTGCAAAGTTGAAGGTTGGAAAGTTGAGAGTCAAAGCCTCTTCAACTTTCCAACCTTCAACTTTTCACGCTCATATTGGAGTAACGTGCGCGGATCAGGGGCGACGCACTTTCCGAGGTGCGTCGCCCTCCACCCCGGCCCCAGCGCACCGTATTCCAATAAGAGCGGTTGTTTTAGAAGAAATCGCCGTCGGCGCCGCTATCGCCGCCCATTCCTGGCATACTCGCCTCGATCGACTCGGGATCTTCACCCGCTTCGAGTCGATCGACCACCTCCTCGAATTCGGGGCCGAGATCCTCACCCATCTCCTGACCCATCTTGCGCATGAAGCGGGCGAGGCTTTTGGGGTCATTCTCGTCGAGGTCGCCGAAGCTTGATGGGTCGGCCAGCGCCTCCATCCGGGCCTCCTCGCTCTTGAGGACGGCCACTTTCGAGATGAGCCGCTTCATGCGAGGGCTTCCGCAGCGCGGGCAGGGGGGCACGGTTATATCGGAAAAGCTTCGGTGAAGATGCTGGCCACGGCGGCCACAGTCCTCGCAGCGGTATTCGTAGATGGGCATACTCCTTACTCCCAACTTGCATGGTTGCGTACTGTCGGGCATTATAGGCGAAATGCGCCTGTCCAGCGAGTCTCGACGAGTGTAGGTTGTTACCGTGAAGATCATAGAAGGGAACAACAGCTGGCTCTCGCCCGCAGGCGGACGAAGACTCCATTCGCCTAAGGTGCGGGTCGAGCGCTGGCCGGCGGTGGGGAGGTTCTCCCAGGCCAGATGCTCAGCACGGGCTTTCGGGGTTCGCCAAGCGCAAACCGAGAGGGAGTGATGGCGACCGAGTTGCTCCACGTCGGGTTCGGTGGCACGGTCGCTGCAAACCGGGTGCTTGCGATTCTCAGCCCCGACTCCGCGCCGATTCGGCGGATGATTCGCGTGGCTGAGGATGAGGGACGCTTGATCAATATGACGTACGGCCGGAAGACGAAAAGTGTCATCGTCCTCGACAGTGGACACGTGGCTCTGTCGGCCCTCCAACCTGAAACGATCGTCAACCGGCTCCGGCAGCAACGGAGCGTCCGTGATCAACAGACCGATACCTAACGTGATTGAGAGGATCGAATCGCCGGTGCTTGAGAGCAACGCTCAAGAGCCGAGACGCTCCTTCGGCGAGCCCCAACCGCTGTTGGTGGTGATCTCCGGCCCGTCGGGTGTGGGGAAAGACGAGACCCTCAAGATGATGAAACGGTTGGGCTACCCCTTCCACTTCGTCGTCACGGCGACGACACGCCCCAAGCGACCCAACGAAGTGCACGGCCGGGATTACTTCTTTACTGCCATGGAAGAGTTTGCCGAAATGATTGAACGGGGTGAACTGCTGGAGCACGCCCTGGTCTATGGGGATTACAAGGGGATTCCAAAGCAGCAAGTCCGCGACGCATTGGGGAGCGGGAAGGACGTCATCATGCGGATTGATATCCAGGGCGCCGCCACGATCAGGCGGCTCGTTCCGGATGCGGTCTTTATTTTTTTGACTGCACAGAGTGAGGAAGAACTGATCGCGCGATTGCAGGCGCGCAAGACCGAAGACGCTGAGAAGCTCCAGCTCCGCATCGCCACGGCCCGCCAGGAGATGCAGCGGGTGGAAGAATTCGACTACGTTGTCGTCAACCGCGACGGCTGTCTAGAAGAGACAGCTCGTCAGATTGCCTGCATCATCACCGCTGAGAAGAGCCGGGTGAAGCAGCGCAAGATTACGCTGTGAGCGCGGTGGCGGCTGCCATTGCCCGCTCGCAGTGCGGAGACCCGGCCTATGGACGACGACCGGCCGCCGTCGGCTGACGTCGGCCCTACCTGGCCACCTGCCAGGCCCCAGCAGCGCGGCTACCCGTTGCCCATCCACCGTGCCTGGATCACCTTCACCGTGCTCGTCCTCAATTTCCTGGTCTTTATGGCGATGGAGGTGGCGGGGGGATCGACGTCGTCCTGCGTCTTGCTGCGCTTCGGCGCCAAGTTCAACTATCTGATTGCGCAGGGCCAATGGTGGCGCTTGCTCACACCAATCTTCCTGCACATCGGCATGGTGCACCTGCTCTTCAACGAATACGCGCTCTGGCTTTTCGGGCGCGAGGTCGAGCGGCTCTTTGGAAGTGCCCGGTTCATCTTGATCTACATTTTGTCGGGGCTGTACGGCAGTTGGGCGAGCTTCGCATTCAGCCCGGCGCTCTCGGCCGGTGCTTCCGGGGCGATATTCGGGATCATCGGGGCGCTGGTGGCGTTCTTTCTCCGCAATCGCCAGCGCTTCGGCGAGCTGGGCCGTCGCCAGCTCACCAACCTGGTCGTCGTCATTGGCTTGAATCTCGTTCTCGGGTTCACGATTCCCGGAATCGATAATTTTGGTCATATAGGCGGTCTGACCAGTGGCTTTCTCCTTGGCCTCGCCCTGACGCCGCTCTACACCCTCGAGCCCGATTTTCACCTGGCCCTCGGCGCCCGCGTGGTGGATCGCAACAGCCTCACCCGCAGCGCCTGGGCCGTGGCACTGGGGGTTTTACTTCTGCTGTTGCTCCTTCAGGTGGGGCTCGCCATCACCCCGATTGACCGCCTGGATGCAGCCCGTGCCGCTAACTGCTTGTGATAGAGAAGCGGACGGGGAGCGGCCTCTCGTTGGAGGTCGAATCCTTGACGGCCGACAGTCCGATTTGTGTTTCTTTGGGATGTTTGGTACCAGTATGCAAGGTACCTTCAATCAGCGCCCAATCTCCGATTTCCGGCCTCCTATCTCCAAAGATGCTCTATGTAGTTGTCGCCGTGGATTTGAGCCTGCGGCAGAAGATGGGGCTCTTGACTCGCCGTCAGGATGATGGGCGGGAGAGTGACGAGCACCCGCTGTTCAAGGCATTCCACTACGCGATTCCGGCGACGCTGGCGGGGTCGCTCGAGGTGGGGCACCTGGTCTGGGTGCCGTTCGGACACCAGCAGCGCCAGGGGCTGGTCATTGGGTTCGACGACGCCACCCCGGTGCCTCCGGACCAGATTCGCCCGATTCTCAAGCTCGCCTCCCCTCAGCCGCTCCTGCGTTCGTACCAGGTCGAACTCGCCCGCTGGATGAGCCACCACTACCTGGCCCCGCTCTGGGATACGCTCATCCTGATGTTGCCGCCCGGTGTGCTGCAGGGCACCGAGCGCATGGTCCATCTCACCGCGCACAATGCCGCGGCACGGGCCGGGCGGACCCTTACGCGCGACGAGCGGCTGCTTGTGGCCTGGCTGGCGGCTCAGGCGGGCGGCGAGAGCACACTACGCGAGTTGGGTGAGGTGTTGGGGAGCGCCCGGCGAGCCCGCGCGGCCGTGGCCGAACTGAGACGGGCGGGCATAGTCGCCGAGGTCCTCGTCGAGAAGCCGCCCGCAGTGCGCCCGCGGCGTGAGCGTTTTGTCACCCTCGTGGCCGATCCCACCCGCCTGCGACAGCGCTTCCCGCGCCTTGGGCGCCGCTCCAAACAGGCCGACCTGTTAGCCTGGTTGGCCACGCAGCCTGGAGGGCGCGCGTCGCGCGACGCGGCGCTGGAGGCGGTGCGAGCCCAGTCCGATGCGCCGCTGCGGGCGCTACTGGCGCGCGGTTGGCTCAGCGTGGCGGATGGCGACGGAGAGTCTGTCCAGGCGGGAGCAGTATGTCTGGCGGTTCCGCCCGCGCGGGTGCCGGGACTGCTGACTGAGATGCGCGGCACGCAGACCCACCTGACGGTGCTCGAGTTTCTGGCGCGCAATCCCACCGAGATGACGGTCGGCGAGGTCTACGCAGCGACTGGGGCCATGCTGCGCCACCTTGAGGCGCTCGCGGCTGAGGGCTTGATCCTGATCACCGAGCGGGAGGTGACCCGCAACCCGCTCGCCGGGCGGGTCTTCGCGCCCGACGAGCCGCCAGTGCTGACCGACGAGCAGAGCGAGGCCTGGCGCGAGATCGAAGTCTCGCTGAACGTGGATCGTCGGGGGCCTGGGGAAGTGTTTCTCATCCACGGCGTGACCGGCTCGGGCAAGACCGAGCTGTATCTGCGCGCGGTGGCCGAAGTCTTGCGCCAGAAACGCCAGGCTATTGTCCTGGTGCCGGAAATCGCCCTCACCCCGCAAACCATCGCCCGCTTCGGGGCCCGGTTCGGGGAGACAATAGCGCTGCAACACTCTCAGCTTTCGCTGGGCGAGCGCTTCGACGAGTGGCGCCGTCTCCGCGATGGTCGGGCGGAGGTGGCCATCGGCTCGCGCAGTGCGATCTTTGCGCCGGTGGCGTCCCCCGGGCTCGTCGTCATCGACGAGGAGCACGAGTGGACCTACAAACAGGAGGCACTGCCTGGCTACCGCTTTCCGCACTACCATGCGCGCGATGTTGCCGAGACCCTGGCACGGCTGACCGGCTGCACCGTGCTCCTCGGCTCGGCCACCCCGAGTGTCGAGAGCGCCTATCGAGCCCAGAGGGGTGCGTACCGCTTGCTGACGATGTCCGGTCGTGTGGCGCTCCAGCGCCGCCAGCGCACCGCCACACTCAGGCCACTCCTTCAACAACGCGGGGTGGTGCCCGACAGCGAGCCACCCGACGAATTAGCGGGCGGTCTCCCCCCCGTGCAGGTAGTGGATCTGCGCCAGGAGCTGCGGGCAGGCAATACCTCGATCTTCAGCCGCGCTCTCCAACGAGCGGTTGAAACGACGCTAAGCGCCGGCGAGCAAGCTGTGCTTTTCCTCAACCGCCGCGGCGCGAGCACCTTCGTCATGTGCCGCGATTGCGGCTGGGTCGCCAGTTGTCCGCGCTGTGACCTGTCGCTGACCTACCATGAGCGGAGCGGCATCATTGCCTCGGCCCCGACGAGTCTGGTCTGCCACCAGTGCAACCGTCACGCGCCGGTTCCAACGATCTGCCCGTGTTGCCTGAGCGTGCGCGTCAAGCATTTTGGTGTGGGCACCGAGCAAGTGGAGATCCGAGCGCACGAGCTTTTCCCGGGTGCGCGCATCATGCGCTGGGATAAGGACACAGCGAGCGAGAAGGGTGCCCATGAGCGGATGCTGTCGCGGTTTGCGGCCGGGCAGGCCGACCTGCTGATCGGAACGCAGATGATTGCCAAGGGCCTGGACCTGCCGCTGGTCACGCTCGTTGGCGTCATCACTGCCGACACCGCGATGCACCTGCCCGATTTTCGCGCCGCCGAGCGCACCTTCCAGTTGCTCACCCAGGTTGCCGGGCGCGCCGGGCGCAGCTTCCTCGGCGGGCGCGTCATCCTGCAGACCTACACTCCGCTCCACTACGCCATTCAGGCCGCCTCACGGCACGACTACCACACGTTCTACACCCACGAGATGGCCTTCCGCGCCGAACACGCCTACCCGCCGCTCGCCCCGCTGATCAAGCTGGTCTACAGCGCGTCCAAAGCCGAAACCGCTCAGGCGGCGGCCGAGGAACTCGCCGGCGTGCTCGCGACGCACCTGGCCCAGCTCGGTCTGGGCGCGACCGACCTGATTGGGCCCGCACCGGCCTTCTTCGGCCGCCTTTGGGGCCGCTACCGCTGGCAACTCCTGGTGCGCGGACCGGGCGCCCACGAGCTCCTGCTGGGGCTGACCCTCCCGCCCGGCTGGATCGTGGACGTCGATCCGGGCAGTGTCTTGTAGGGCCAATTCCCGTTCGCCCTCAGGTTGCGGCCGGTCCTATCGCACACCAGCCAGCGCGGTGGCTCCCTCCAGGACCTTGTGGCCGTTGGGAAGTGGAGAGGCCAGGTGCTTGAGCATGTCGTCGAACATGATCCTGGCAACGGGGTTGGTCTGGAGATGCTCGCGCAACCGGAAAGTCGACGCGAGCAAGCGCCCGCTACCGAAGCGCCGCTCGGCGACCAGCGCGACGGTGTGGTGGATCCAGCCCACAAACAGCCCGGCGTGGACATCGGCAGCGAAATCTCGCGGGCTGAGACCGACGATCACCTGATCGGGTGTCAGATCGGCAAAGGCAAAGTCCACGGTCCCACCGGTCGGGATGTCGCGGAACATGCGGTCCTGGCGAAGCCAGCTGAAGTTGCTGGCCCAATCACCCTGCCAGCTCCGCCCGCGGCGCTGCGCGATGCCCAGACTGCCCAGCGGGGTCTGCTGCGAGTCGCGGGCCTCGGCCAGCCACAACACTCGCCCGCCACTCTGCAAGTAGGAACGCAGCTCGTCGGTCATCGTCTCCACGACGGCGAGGCTGGCGCCGGCCAGGTCATCGGTCAGGCGGTAGCCCAGGCTCTCCAATGCGCCCGCCAGGCTCGGGGCGTAGAGCCGCCGTGGAACCGGCTCCGCTGCTGCGCGCGGAAAGATATACAGCTCGTGATGGTTGCCAGTCACCAGCGCCCCGGCCGCGTCGAAGAGGCGCAATTCCAGGCGCGCTCGCACGCTCTCCTCCACCCGCGGCGCCTCGAACACCACCGACCCGATCCTGGTCAGCTCGGCTGGCTCTGGCATCAGCCCCTCGAAGGTGCCGCTGATCTCCGGCCAACAGTCGAGGCGCCACTCCAGCCGGCTTCCACGCAAGTCGGCAGACGAGAAGTGCGACAGAGCGACCTGTACCCCACAGCGCTCGCCCTCCCAGAAGGCCACCCGCTCCCAGTCCGGCACGAGCACATCGGCGCTGTTGATCTGGCCGATCACGTCGTAAAAGGCTTTGGGGTTGCGGCACATATCCAGCAGGCCGTTGCACTCCCAGTGGACGTCGGTGAACTCGGTGATGACGTACCCGACAATGCTTGGGTGGCGGCGGATCTGCTCGATCTCGTACTTCAGCGCGGTGAATTGCATCCGCTGGCTTGCGGCCGCCAGATCAGAGAGGCTCGGGAAGACCTGGTCCAGATGGTATTTCTTGAAGCGTTGCTCGACACCATGGGGGTAGACGACACCGTCGCCCCACTCGAGACCGGTCTCGAACCACCAGGGCTCCCTGCCACCGTAGCACTCGCGGAGTCTGGCGACGTTGGGAAGACCCCAGTTCCCGAACTCTGACACCACCATTGGCTCGTTGCCGCGCCGGCGCACTTCCGGCGCCAGGGGCCGCATTACCGGCTTCCAGGGATCGCGCATGAACTCGCGCCAGGCCTGGACATTCTCGTAGGTGTGGGCGAAGGTCCAGGGAGGGCGGCCGGCGAAGGTTTCCACCCAGTCGTGCCACTCGTGGTAGTGGTCGGGGATGGCGTAGTAGTTGTGGAAGTCTTCGATGTCGGTGACCACGTGGAAGTTGGCGAAACAGGGTGAGTTCCCGACGACCAACCGGTACGGGTCGAGTTCCTTAAGATACGCGTAGGTCTCGGCCAGCCAGGCGCGGTGCTCGGCGTTGACAGCCAGATCTACCCCCCAGCCCTCGTTGATGATGGTCCAGATGATGATTGAGGGATGGTTCCAGTCGCGCTCGATCATCCCTATGAGGGTCTCGTGGGCGCGGCGTTTGGCGGCCTCGCTCAGGTTCTCCCAGTTGGGCAACTCAGTCCAGATCAACAATCCGGCGCGGTCAGCGGCATTGTAGTAGCGGGGGTCGGTGATCTTAATGTGGGTGCGCAGGCAGTTCAAGCCCATGTGCCTGGCTTTTGCGAACTGTTCGTCGAGCTCGGCATCGCTGAACGGGGTGTAGATCGTGTGGGGATAGTAATCCTGGTCGAGCGCGCCGCGCAAGTAGAGGATGCGCCCGTTCAGCATAAGGTGGCCATCGGGTGACGTGGCGATGGTGCGCATCCCGAAGGTGGAGGTGGTTGCGTCCAGAAGGAGCCCCGCCTGGTCAGCACCGAACAGTCCGGCCTCGAGCTGGTAGAGGTGCGGGCTGTGGGTGTCCCAGAGCATTGGCGCTGGGACCGGCAGGGTCGCGCGATGCTGCTGTTCGCCTGGCTCGATGGCATCGTGGTGCTGTGTCTCCTGCCCGAGCGGATCGGTCACGGTAAGCACCAGCGCCAGCCGGCGTGGGGCCGGCTGATTCAGGTGGACCGTCACCTGCGCTTGCTCGCCGGGCACGTCTGGGGTGATCTGCAGACGTGTGATGTGGGTGGTGTGGCGCGCTTCCAGGCAGACGCTCTGCCAGATGCCACCAATCGGCCCATACCAGCTCTGCTTGCCGTGGGGGATCTCGGCGAACGGGAACTCGGGGAAGCGGGTGATGTCTGCGCTGGGATCGATGACGCGCACCACCAACTCGTTGCTGCCGCCGAGGCGCACGGCGCCATCGAGCCCGAGTTCGAAGGGCAAGTAGCCGCCTTCGTGCTCGCCGATCAGGTGGCCGTTGAGCCAGACTGTCGCGTGGTAGTCTACCGCGCCGAAATGCAGGCTGTAGGTCGGCTGGGGGGGTGATTGCGCCTGCTGCGAACCGGGGCCCGGCAGATCGAAGCTGCATCTGTACCAGGCGACGCCGGTGTAGTCGCGCAGGTCGTCGAACTGGGCCTGCCAGGGGCCGGGCACCTGAATGCGCCGCGGGGGACCATCGCGCTCGAGGGTATCTGGCTGAAGGTGCTGCTGTGGGTCGGGGAAAAAATCCCATTGGCCATCGAGGCACACATGCATACGTGGCATGAACTTCTCCTTCTCCTCCGTCCCCGATCGTGGGGGATGAGTCTCTCCGAGCCGGGTTTTCGAAAGCGCTCGTGAGTGTAATTCAGAACCTGGCCGTCAAGAAAAAATACGGCTATCAAGCAAGCCCCGCTTGAACCATTGTCGGCCGCCTTCGGCGAGCGACGCCAGGAGAGGGAGCGATGGGCGTCCTTCAAGTTGAGGACGAGGTGCTGGCGGGTAGGAAGCGTGAGGAGATGCATGCCGACGAAGGAGTGAAAGACCCAGTGGGTGGTGCGGGCCTGGGTGGTGTGGCCCTTTTGATCCGGAAAGGACTGCTGTTGGGTGCGAATCCGAAGCTGGAGTGCGGCGTAAACGAGCAAATAGAGGGTTATGGCTATCGACAGGGCCATAAGGCGCTGCGGCGACTTCAGAAAAAGAGCCGAGGCCAGAAAGGACGGGGCTTTGAAAAAGCGAAAGCCCCCTTCGGCGTGGGACTGGCCTTTATAGCCCGCGAGCGCAGCCTGCGGCGGGAAGGTGGTGCTATCGAGTTGGTTGGTAGCCAGGACAAGGCAACTGTGCTGATCGAGCGCGCGGCACGCGGCGCGTTGCGGCTGCCCTCAGCCTGCGATTGACTAGCGGCCATCTGCCCGCTCAACTCGCCGCTGCCGTCGCGCCCAACCGCGGCCGCCGGCTGCGCCCGGAGGAGGAAGGTGCCTTTCTAACCGCCCAACCAGTGAAGATTCTGCCCCTTCCCGCTCCGATAGCGGCCTCGATGCGTTCTTCATGGAGCCTGAACGTTTACAGCACAAGAACCAGATGAGCATTGCTCGCCTAGCCTACCCGGAGGGGATGTTGGAACAGTCCAGCGTTGGGCCAGCTTCGTTTCTCCTTCCACATGTCGCGATCCATGCTGACAGCTAGCTTACCAATCTACCGTCATGTACGAAATTTCCTCATGATGCGTGGGCCGAATATCGTCACCCACGATTCTGATCTCGAGTCGCCGCCCGTTAGCGGCGGCGGTTAACGCGAGCGAATAGAGCGCGTTGTAGTTAGGATGGTTCAGTTTCAGCTGAAAATATCCGTCCTTCGGCGTGTCCGCCGCTGGCGTGTCTTTGAGCCTGATGTAACAGCCCTCCGTGTCAGCATAGATCCTCGCAACATTGCCCCGTACAGAAGTCGCCATGTTTTGCTCCTTGGTAAATGCGTGTAACAGATTGATTCCCTCCGCTGCTCTGACCAGCAAGCGGTACTTCTTCCTGGACAATCTCTCCTTTTGCATGCTCCCTCAGTTTGTGGTGGTCATCATCGTGTGGAGTACGCCTGGCAGCCATCTAGCGGTTGAAGCACCAACCTCCACAATTCGCGCCTCGGATAGTCCTGTATCCGTCCCTGCTCCCTCTGCCTTGACTGAGCCGCTTGAGCCGGATGTCTGGTTTTTCCATTGGAGACTAATAGGCACAGCACCCGTAACGGTTAACCGGGCATCCTGTTGATCAACAATGCCGTTGATTCCGCCGGCGATTATGATGGTGTAGTCATCGCCGCCGTAAAGCCCTTCAATAGTGGCCGGGTTCAGCGCCGCGTTGGCAATAGTGCCCGCGACGCCCGCAGCGGCTACCACGGCCCCACTTACCGCCACACCAACTGCAAAATTGGTCACCACGGCGCTCGTCCCAGCGGTGACGGGAATCAGGGCGACTGATGTTACCGCCAGCGCCGCCCCCAGCGTCGTGAGGCCCAGCGCGGTAGCCTGCGTCCAGTTGTGTTTGGCTGGATCGACATCTCTATCCCCAAAATTGAAAAAAACGGTTGCATCGTACCAAACCGCTGCGGGGTTGCAGGACCAGCTATCACCAGGCAGGAGTCTGTTTTTGAAAAAATAGATCAGTCCCCCATTGGCTACTACGACGTTCACGGGTGCATTGCTTTGATTCTCGAAGGTAAACGCCACTTGTCATCCTCCTATAGATCGTGGTGTGCCTGACGGAAGTAGGGCCATATTCCATCGCCCAGTCGGCAGTTCCTTATGGTGGAGCGGAGCAAACTCTGCTCCTGGTACTTGTGCCTGGCTCTGTACCACGCGTGGATCACACGAAACCCCCGTGGTATCCACGCCGTCACAGAAGGGGCTGATGCTGCATACGTGCAGTTGGTGGCATTACCTGTGGGAGAGGATGAGCCAAGAGAGCGTTACGTGGCGGTGAGACACACTGAGAGGGTCACGGTGGGTGCCAGAGAAGATGATGTCAGGTCGAGATGGAACCACCAGTATCCTGTTCACATTCTAACATGCGCAATGCTCTCTGTCAACTGAATGAAAGGCGAGGGCTCAATGGGCTAGGGTTCGTGCACCAACGACTGGATCTGGTGCCACACTGCTTCGAGAACAAACCCGCGGAGCGCTTGATTGGCCGAGGGATTGCGCGGCGCCCCTGAGTGACGATGGGCTGGGCCGGGCGTTGGACACGCTCTCCGCGCACGATGTAACGGATTGAAGGACGCCTATCGCTCCCTGCCAGGTCTCCTCGGTCCACCCTATGTCGCTCTTTATTCCTGATACGAGCAGGCGGGGTGCGGAATGTCGGATAAGATTAGTAGTGTGTAATTTGGGTGACATTCTCGCAGGCGAGAGCCGCCGGGAGTGGGGGGCGTGGTGCATTTCCGGGACTTGGGGCGACGAGATTCGTCAGCCCTTTGGGGTTTGGAACGAGGCAGTCGAGCCCGGAGGGCGGCGATACTGAGGAGTAGGGGGAGGCTGGAGGCGGCCCTGATCGGGGGCACAGTTTGTTGCTGCGCCCTTCGCCTCGCGTGCCCTCAGATCCTCACCAGCCCCCGCACCCGCTCGGCCAGTACCAGGAACATGAAGAGCGGCAGCCGTAACTGGCGATGCCAGCGCCAGGGTTGTTTCCAGAGGCGGTACAACCACTCGATCCCCAGGTCCCGGTAGAGCTTGGGCGGGCGCGGGACGATACCGGCCACAAAATCGAGGGTCCCTCCGATCCCCATCATGACCGGGACCCCGGCCGCGGCCCCATGGCGGGCGATCCAAAGGTCCTGGGTGGGGGCGCCGTAGGCGACCAGGAGGATGTCGGGGCGAGTTGCCTGGATGTGGGCAACGGCCGCGGCGGTGCCCGCCGGGGTTGGGTCGGCACCATCCACCGCGATCTTCAGTGTCGGATACTGCGCGCGCAATACCTGCGCCGCCCGTTCCGCGATGCCCGGCCCGGCGCCCAGGAAGAAGAGGCGCCAGCCGTGGGCGGCGGCCAGCGGCGCCAGCCGGTACACCAGCTCACTTCCCGGTACGCGCGAAACGAAGCGTCGCCCCTGGAGGGCCGCTGCCAGCTGCAGACCTACGCCGTCGGCCAGGGCCAGGTCAGCGCTGGCCAAGACCGTGTGAAACGCGGGATTATTCCGGGCAATGACCAGGAATTCAGGGTTGATCGTGACAATCTGGTTCGGCCGGCCGGTGGCGATCATTGCTGCGATGCGGGCCAGGGCCTCGTCGAAGGTCAGGTTATGGATCGGGACGCGCAGAACCGTGATCGACTCTGGACGGCAACGGGTCGATTTTCGGTATTCGCCGTGTGGGTGCTGATGTGCAGACATAAGTGCAGGGCGTGCGCCTCCAGGCGCGTTAGGACTATCGACAGAGGCGGCCTCACTGCCGCAAGCCAGGAAAAACATCCGGGACAGGCCGGTCGGCGAACCGGGCTTGCTCGAGGCCCGCCGCCAGGATGCGCAGGTGGACCTTGACGCAGAGTCGAAACGTCGCTCTGCCCGCATCGAGGGGCCTAAAGTATAGTAAGTCTAGCGCGGGTTGTTCCCGGGCCAAAACGATGGGACGTTACGTTTCAGTCAGCCAATGGTGGCGTCGGGCTGACGAATCGCGCGGCGAGCCGTCTCAGCCAGGGGGGTGGGGCTTCCCACCATGGGAGCCCGGCGAATGGTTCGTGAGCTGTGTTCCCCATCGTGGACCATTTGGAGCCAGGGACGGCTCTCTTGACTTTCCAGTCAGGTGGAAGGTGTACAGTACTGATCAAGGCATTGATCCGGCCGGTCGGATCCTCCGCACCGTTGTCGGGCTGCTGCTGATCATCCTTGGCCTGATCCAGGTTGGGGCCCTGCCGTTTTCCCTGCACGCGGTCGAGCACCTCGCCAGGCCGCTCATGCAGTCGCAGGCCCGCTATCGCCGGCAGCGTCCTGTCGCCGGTTTCGCCATTCTCGGCTTTGGGTACCTGCTGGCGGGGTTCGGCTGAACGGGTCCAATTCTGGCCGGTCTGGCCGGGCACACATTCGCAACGGGTGGATTCTGGGCGGCGCTGGTGGCGTTTGCAAACGCCGCGTTGGTCGTGGTCCTGCTGATGTTCCTGCTGGCGTTTGCCATTGCATCCGCCCAGGAGGGCATCATCGCTGTAGTTCGGGCCCACGTGGGTGAGGTGAAGCGCTGGGGCGGGCGGATTCTCATCGCCGTCGGAATCTGGTTCATCGCCCTGGCAGCCTTCGCGGGCTTTTTCGCGCGGCTGTTTCCAGTATGAGCCGTCTGATATTTGAGCATCACATTTTACGCGGCAAGAGCGTCGCAACCCGGGCCGAGACGTGAGATCTGAGATCAGGGAGTCGCATTTCACGGTTCCATGTCAGGGTAAAACACCGGCATCAGAAAGTAGAGTGTCCCAAAGATGATGTACCCAACGAGAAAGAGTGCCATGATCCCGCCATAGAAATAGCCGGCAAACGCATTCTGAGAACTTTTGTGGGCGGAGGCCAGCAGATAGAGCGGTGGTAGCCAGAGAGGCAGCGAGCCGACCCCGACCCCGACCACGGCCGCTGCAGCAATCTCGCCCAGTTCCTTCTTCTGATGGTGGCTCCCATCCTGGCGGCGGTAATGAGAGCGCACCAGGAACCACGAAAGCGTGAACCAGCCGTACACAAACGCGACGGCCAATAAGATCAACGCAACCGACGAGAGAGGTAGGACCTGCCGGGCGCCCACCGGCCTGGCAAAGGATGTGCCGAAAACCGCCATGACCATAATATCCACAATCAGGCCGATGGCGCCGATGATGAGCTGAAACCTCTCGACTCGACTCATAATGCTCCTGTTCTCTTCTCATACTGATCGAGGGACCCTGCCCGGCTGGGCTCGCCTTCGAGTCACTGCCCGCAGCAAGAAAGCGGCGGGCCAACACAATGGGCGCGGCGGTCTGCCAGCCGGGGGTGATCACCGGCCGGGTGGTTTCGATTAGCCTCGCCAGCGCGCGACGCGCCTCCGCCGGGTTGCCATCACCGCGGGTGGGAGCGCCAGCGGTCCCCCGCTGATTGGGTAGTGGCCAACTCATGGGAGGATCCCGCTGATGTGAATGCCGTGCCGGGCCAGTTCGAGGGCCAGGGCCCGCGCCAGCGTCTCGAGGGCGCCCTTCGTCGAGGCGTCGCTGCGCAGCCGGGAAAGCCAGTGCGCCGCACAAGAGGTGGTGTGGTCCTCAGCCATCGCTGCGTCGGTTGGTGAACCGGCGACAACTGGCAGCGGACCACAGACCAGCCACGGACGCCCCTTCCGACCAACTGTACGGACCAGGCCGACCACCCTTCACAGGAGTGGCGGGACCGACCGAGGCTACGTGGCCGCGGAGCGCTCACCCGGCGCTGCCGGCGGCAGAACCGCACCCGTCGAGGGGATGTAGGTCCGCGTGCCAAAGCGCGTCAGGAGGACGCCTCCAAGCCCAATAGAGGAGGCCAGGAGGGGGGCCACCCAGCCCACGCAGGGGATCAACCCGACGCCGTCAACCACGAAGGTGAATGCGAGCGTGCCCATGCCGGCCGCGACCGCCGGTTTCAGATGCCAGTCGAACGCCCGGACCAGGCGCTGCCCGACTTCCAGCCCGAAGGCGATCCAGCCAAACAGCGCTGCGACGACGAGCAGGACGCCGACCAGCAGGCTGACGGGAATCAGAATGATGGTGATTGCGAGCAGGATCAACAGTACGGGAACCCCAATGTAGGTGAGCAGGCCGAGCAGCCCGGCGGTCACCGGCTGATCCACGATGGCCCGGGCGGTGCGGGCAGCATGCTGAGGCCAGAGTGCCACGACCACAATCGCAAGGGCCGCCAGTGCGACCGTCCGGAACAGGAACCAGAATACCTGGCCAGCGAGTGAGAAGCGGCCGGGGAAGGGAAGAACAGGCGGGATGGCAATACCCTCGCCGGAAGAAACTTGCCCTTCAATCCGCGCCCCCGGATTCCGGCTGACATTCCCGCCGAGCGTGAAGACGCCGCCGTGCACCACTGCGCTGGAGCCAAGAGTGAGGTTGCCACCATACACGTGCACGTCACGGTCGATTTCACCGTAGGCGTTGACGTTGGCACCGATCACAAACAAATCGCTCGCCAGACGCGATCCCTCTTCGAGGGTCACGTTGCCCCCGAGGACTGTCACGGGCTCGTCAATTGTTTGCCCGCGACGCACCGTACTGTCGCCGCCGATGTAGACCGATCCAGACCGGCCTGGGACAACGCCACAGCCGGCGACGAACAGGACAACAAGGAGGCTCAACAGGCCGAGCGCGAGACTGCGTCTCATTGTCCGGCTCCTTTCTGTGCCCGCTCCGCCGTTCACCTGTGGGGCGAGCACAAAAACTGCCCCGACGACCACGCCGGGGCAGTTCAATGGGTGGGCCGAGGGTCGAATCCCCATGGCCTCAAGCGTCCAGACCGTTATAGACGTGGTGCCGCTACGGGATGAAAGCCTATCCCTCTCTATGATAC
Source organism: Ardenticatenaceae bacterium (assembly GCA_027493995.1). Lineage (GTDB taxonomy): Bacteria > Chloroflexota > Anaerolineae > Ardenticatenales > Ardenticatenaceae > DOUV01. Next base: position 6,953,309 of record JAOSJS010000001.1, read on the forward strand.
ACACCGCGCAACAGAAATCAGCCCCCGAGTTCAACAAAAGAGTGTGACAAAAGGCATGTTACGGAGGGCGGCTGCAGGACTGCCGGAACTGTTGACAGTGACGGGAGATCGCCCTATGCTCGCCGGACGGTGAGAGGGGGGCGGCGACATGCGTTGGTTGGTGGTGGCGGCTGTAAGCGGCGAATTGGCGGCGTTGCGGGAAGTCTTCACCGCGACGGTGCCACGAACACATCTGGGCTGGGCAAGCTTCGACCGGGGGGAGATCGCCGGCCAGGAGACCGGCCTGCTGAAGTGCGGCGTGGGCAAGGTCAACGCGGCGATGGCGACCGTGCAGGCGATTGCCAGCTACCGGCCGGAGGCCATCCTGACGATCGGGAGCGCCGGCGCCTTGATTCCCGGGCTCGAGCCGGGCGACGTCATCCTGGGCGAGCAGGTCGTGCAGCACGATGTGGGCTATGTCCGGGCTGGGACCTTCATTCCCACCGGCGTCGTGGTCTACGAAGTCGGGGCTCGCGGGCGCCAGCAGACACGCTTCGCGGCCGACGCGGACTTGTTGGCGCGGGCGGAGTGGGCGGCCGCCGCCGCCGGCCTGGCCGTGCGGCGTGGACTGGTGGCGACGGGGGATATCGTGGTGATGTCGACGACCCACAAGCGGCGGCTGGTGGAGCAATTTGAGGCCGCCGTGGTCGAGATGGAGAGCGGCGCTATCGCTCAGGTAGCGCAAGCGCACCGCGTGCCCTGGCTGGCGATTCGCGCCGTGAGCGACACGGCCGACGAGAGTGTGGTCCCTGGTGTCGGAAGCACCATCGATGCGACTGACGGGCCGCCTCACGCGGTCCCGTCCGAGCAAGCCGAGGCCGCGGCCCTGCTGCGCGCCGGCATTGCCGCGGCGAATCGCGCCGCGGCGGCCGTGGCTCTGGCGACGATTCGCGGGGGGTGAATATCGAAGGAAGCGATGTGATGCGTGAAACGTGCGGGATTCTGTCACGGATCACGCATCACGTATTACGGTGTCTGTTCTGCCAGCAGCGCACGGATCATCTGCTCAACCGCGCTTTCACCCCCCTCAACCGTTCATCACGCTCCGCGGTGCATCCGACGCGACGTGCGGCACGCAGCCTGGACGAGAGTTTCGGTTTTGGACGAGGCCTCGTTGGGCGGATGACCAAGGTATCACCCCCATTTCTTACGCGGGTCTTACGGCTGTTGGCCCCCTACGTTGGCGAGTGGTACAATCGGCCTCCGAGTTGCGGATCGGAGGCAGAGCCGTGGATTCAGGCACGATCTTCGTTCTTGTGTTGTCAGCCCTATTGCTGATCGGTTACTTTGCCGGTGCCCAGTACAATCGGCGGCGGATTCGCTCGCTCTACCTCTGGTTGCGAGAGGGGATGGACACGCTGGGGGAGGGGCAGACGGTCAAGGCCTTCGGGAGCGCCGGATTTGGGGTTCACATGCCCAAGCCGCCAGCCCCGCTGCGCGATGTGACCCTCACGTTGGTGTTGGAGCCGCGCGAGACCCACCTCTACTGGCTCCTCGTTCGCGCCCGCGGCCGGCGCGATGTTTTGATCTTCGCCGGCAAACTGCGGCGGCCGCCTTCGATCGATCTCCTGGTCGTCGATCCGAGGGTCCAGGTGGGTCGTGAGGCACTCCACCAGGTGGCGGCCCAAGGGTGGGAGGTCATCCCGGATCAGCCGGAACCGGGGCTGACGATGGCGTACCGCGGGACAGTCTCATCCGAGGCGGCGGGCCGCTTCCTGGCGGCGGCCCGATTGGTAGCGCCGACGGTCTACCGCCTCTCGATTCGACGCGAGGCGCCCCACCTCATTCTGACAGTGGCACCACCGTTTGCGTCCGACGGCTCCTCGACGGCAATGATGGCTGACTGGCGGCGGCTGGCCGAGATGGTGGTTGAGAGATGAGCAAGGCGGAATGATGAGGCAAGTTCACCATTCCGTCTTGTTCAAGCGGTGGTGCTCAGGCCGCGGCCGGTTGCGGGGCAAAGACAAAATCGGCCGTTCGGCGCAGCATCTCGACGCCGCGCACCTCGGTCTCGAAGAGGGGAATCACGGCGCGGACCATGCCCTCAAACTGATCCTCGATCTGCTTCATATACTCCGTCTGCATGGCCACGCGGTTCTTCACGAAGTCGGGCGCGTCGGCGCTGACCGAGGCTTTGTCGATCACCATGTTCACAAGGACGCCACCGACGGGAATGCCAAACTCGTCAAACCAGGAGATGAAGCGTCGAATCACCGCGATGGGCAGCGCTTCGGGCAGGGTTACGAAGAAGAAGGCGGTCTTCGCCTCGTCGGTCAACAGCGCTTTGGCACGCTCGAGCCGGCCACGCAGGTTGAGGAGATAGTCCATGAGCGGGTCTTTCTCCTCTTTCTTTTTGGAGTACGAGAGCAACTCGCGCAGGCTCTTGGCCTCCTCGCGGCTCTGCACCATCTTATTGACCCACATGCCGTAGACGTCGCTCATCCCAAGCAGCCGGCGGGCATTGGCAGTCGGCGCGGTGTCGAAGACATAGACATCGTACTCGTCGGCGAAGATCAGGTCGAGCATGTTCTCGAACATGGCCGACTCTTCGAACGCCGGGTTGAGCGTGGCCGTCTCCACGAACTCATCCGCCTTGGTGCGAATCTCGGCGAACTTGAGAAAGTAATCGATCTTCTCGCGGATTTCCTTCTTCGAGCGCTCGATGGTCTCTTTCGTATCAATCTCGTTGGCCCAGAGGTTGGGGACTCCGTTAACGGGCACAGCGCGGCCGAAGACATCCTGATCCAACAGAGATGTCAGGCTGTGGACCGGGTTCGTCGATGCCAGCAAGGTGCGCTTGCCCTGACGGCCGAAGCCGGAGGCCGCCGCGCCAGCCATGACCGTCTTGCCGACACCCCCCTTGCCACCAAAGAAGACGTACTTCAGGTTGGGATGCTCGGCCAGGTAGGCGTTGATGGACTTGTCAATCATCGCTGTGCTCCTCTCAGCCCCGGCCATCGCCGTTGGACTCAAACATCTGGTGGGCCATCCGCTCGATCATCGGAAGACCCGCAATATCGCGCTCGAACTCAGGGATGCGCGCCAGCACCTGAGCGCCGAAGGTATTGTCGATCTTGGCGAGGTACTCGCGCTGCATCTCAAAGCGGTTGCGAAGATAGTCGGGGACATTCTGCTCCATCAGCGCCGGGGGAATCACGCGGTTGACGATGTAGCCGCTCAGAGGCACCTCAAACTTGGCAAAGAGGCTTGCCGCCTTGGCGGTGTCGAGCAGGATCATCTCCTCGGGGATCAACACGAAGAAGAAGGCGGTCTTCTGCTTGTCGGTCAGAATGCTGGAGCTCGTGTTGATCCGGTGCTTGATATACTGGAGCTCGCTCAAAATCTGGTCTTCTTCGAGCTCTTTCTTGCGTTTCCCAATCTGGGCCATCTCCTCGTACTCGCGCATCTCTTCGCGGAGCGCCGTGATCTTGTCGATCCACTCGTCGTAGACACTGGCCATTGAGAGGTAGTAGAGGGCGTGGCCGAGGGGCACCAGGTCGTAGATGTAGTAATCGTACTCGCCGGCCACCACGATATCGACCACCTGGTCAAAGATGGCGCTCTCCTCCATGGCCGGCTCGGCCGCAGCTGCCTGGATATAGTTCTCGATCTCCTCGGGGATTTCCTCCATACCGTACATCGTGCGGATCTTCTGGCGAATCTCGTCCTGGTACTCGCGGATGTGGTGATCGGCGTCGATTTCCTGGGCATAGAGGTTGGGCATGATCTCGACCGCGCCCTTCCCGTAGATATCCCGCTGGAAGATATCGCTGAGGGATGCCTGGGGGTCCACCGAAAAGACGAGGACGCGGTGACCCTGCTGGGCGAGCCAGTAGGCCGTGGCGGCGCTAAAGGTGGTCTTGCCGAGGCCGCCTTTTCCACCGAACATGATGTAGGAGTATTTTTTGACAATGTCCGGTAAACTAGCCATGTGTGCTCCCTTCGGATCAGAGAGATTTTGTGTTCTTCCACGCCACAAGCATATCTGGATGACGCTTCGCGCGTTTCACGTGCGGGGCGATTAGCGCGAATAGATTCAGGAGTGTTTGCGAGTGGTGAAATCGTGGAATTGGGCCCTGGCGCGATTGGATCAGGCCAGGGCATCCACGAGGTCTTTCTCGCGGAGCATGCGGCGCTTCCACGTGGAAATCTGTGGGACCACGTAGGGCAGCAAGCGCAACGAGTAGTATGGCGGCAGGATGGGGATACCCAGGAGGTCGCCCATCGTGATCAGAATAAAGAGATGCTCCATGCTGCCGCGGGTTTTGAGTGCCTGGCGGCTCATCTCGTGGGCCGCCATTCCGTAGAGGAAATCTTGGGTAGCACTCTTCACGCGGCCGAGAAACCCCATCTTCTGTTCTTCGGACATCGGTCCTCCTTTGTTCTTTCAAACCCCGTGTGCCCCGAGTTGTGATGAGCCAGCTTCACGAGAGTGGCAGCGACTCGCAGCCTGCAGTTCTGCCAGCCACGCATGCTTCGCTACCCCGGCTTGCGTTTGAATGCGGCCGTCTGATTGTAGCGCGTCCGCACGATTTTTCCTAGTGGGCGAGACTCGGGAATCGGCAGCCGACTTGCGGTAAGGACGTGTTAGTTGAAATGCAAGCCGGACCGCCGAACGCCGCCTGCAGTGCACTCGTTCCATGTGGGGCGATGCGTGCCAGGCCGGGGCCTGGGAGCGCTCCCTGGCGAAGGGAGTGAGCAGCTTCAGTTCTTGCGCGCAGGTGCGCCGCCGCCAGATAGAGGTGAGGCGGCACTCCAGGAGGCTGCGCACTCCCTGCGGGCAGTCCACTCGATGGCGATCATCACTTCGGTCTACCGTTCCTGGGGGGCGGGGCTGACGGTGAAGGTGGTGACCGTTCCCGTGTCCAGATCAGTCTCCGCCAGCACCGAATAGACGGTCAGGTCCGGTTTTGTTGGAGCATCTTCAAAGTACTGGGGCGGGGTTCCGGCCGCCAGCCGCTGACCGGTCGAAGCAGAGCGCTCAATTGATTGCCAGTTGGTTCTGGATGGCCGCTTCGAGCCCCTCCAAATCCCACCCGACGATCTTCTCTCGACCATCGACGATGAACGCGGGGTAACGCCGAATTCCGTAGCGAATTTGCTTCCAGAGGCCGGGGATGGATTGGGCGTCGGTGATTTTGAAGAGCACTCGACCGGCGTGCTTGTCGGCCATCTCCCGGACCACCGCATAGAGCCGGTTGTACTCCTCCTTCAGCGGCTCGGGATAGCTGTCAATGTCGGACTGATGCACCTGGCCGCCGACGCCGACGCCGTCGATGAAGACCTGGCAGTGTTTGCAGTGGTTGAACGAGCTGAGAATCAGAGAGATGACCTCGACGGTGACCGGTGACTTGTTCATCTACGCCTCTCCTCACACCACGACATCAAGACGAACGGGCGGTCAGGCCTGCTCGCCTGACCGCCCCGTCGGTTACAGCCGGAGGCTGCTCCGGCTCAGTCGGCGCTGGCGCCGCCGGCAGCTGCCGGTGCCGCCGCGCGCGCCCGGTTGAAGGACTGGAGGCCGTCGTAGGCCAGGAGTAAGGCAGCGGCGACCAGGAAGAAGGCGATCAGGCCGGCAATCACCGCGCCGATGATGAAGGGCACGGCGACGTCAGGCTTGAAGGCATCCTGGAAGGCGCGGACTCCCGTGTAGAGCAGCGCTGCCACCGTAGTGACATACATGAAGACGCCGGGGTAGAAGGCCCAGTTGAAGGCCTTCTTTTGCTGCGCCAGCCAGATGGTGATCAGGAGTAGCGCCAGCCCGGCGAAGAGCTGGTTCGAGCCGCCGAAGAGCACCCAAATGCGCTGCCAGAAGCCGGTCCACAGGATCAACAGGGTGAAGGCGATGCCGATCCAGGAGCCGACGTGAACGTTGCGCACCGCCGGCACGGAGTCACCGATGAGCTCGGCCATCGCGACGCGCATGAAGCGCAGGACGAGTTGCATGACCGTCAGGGCCATGATCGCCAGGAAGGCCGCTCCGAACGCGGCGCCGAAGTCGCGTGGAACCCCGAGGATTGCCAGGAAGTTGGCCATGCCACCCGCAAAGACGCCCCCGGCGCCGGCTTTGAGAACACCATTCTCGAACATCGTCCTGGTGGGTTCAAAGTTGATGGCCGTGGCGGCGAAGGTCAGCGAGAGCACACCGAGCACCGCCTCGGTGTACATCGCACCGCCGGCCACGGGCAAGGCATCGGTCTCCTTCTCGAGTTGGCGGGCCGTGCCCGAGGTCGAGACCAGGCTGTGCCAGCCCGAGACCGCCCCGCACGAGATGGTGACGAAGAGGATCGGCCAGAGCGGGCCCAAGGCCGCCACGTCCCAGGTGTTGAACGCCTTCAACCCGTAGGCTGCGCTGGCGCCGCCTGGAAGGGCTGCAATCAAGATACCGATGATCGAGCCGATCATGCCAAAGAGCACGAGCCAGAACGAGACGTAGTTGACCGGTTGCGCGAAGCGCCAGATTGGCAGAACCGAACCGGCGTAGCAGAAGAGGAGGGCCATGATGCCCCAGAAGAAGACGGGCCAGGTCATCGGGCCGTAGGGCGAGTCGTAGAGGACGCGCTGCTCGCCGCTGCCCGCCAGACTGTTGAAGAAGCCAGCAATGTTGGAAAGCACCGGCGTCGTGCCGAGCCAGATGCCAATCAGGGCGATCGCGACCGTGACGACGGTGGTCATCACCAGGTCACGCCGGAGGGTGTAGGTCAGATAGCCGGCCAGGACGCCCGCCAGCGTCATGATGAGGAAGCCCATCGGCACTTTGGGGTTCGCCAGCAAGCCTGCCACGATGGAACCGAAGGCTCCCATGATGAGGAGCAGGTAGAAATAGAGGAATGCCAGGAGGAGCGTGCGGGCTCGGGGCGAGATCAGCTTGTAGCTCAGGCCGCCCATCGTCATACCCTCATTGCGCATCGCCAGGAGGGCGGCAGCATAATCCTGGACCCAGCCGATAAAGAAAACGCCGATCACCAACCACAGGACTGCGGGCAGCCATCCCCACTGCGCCGCTGTGATGGGACCGACGATCGGGCCGAGGGCGGCGATGGATTTAAATTGGTAGCCGAAGAGCACAGAGCCACTCGCCGGCATGAAGTCTACCCCATCCTGGTACATCGTCGCCGGGGTAGCGCGTCTCGGGTCCGTCTGAAGGACCTGTCGATCTACTCGCGAGGCGTAGTAGCGATATCCCAGGGCAACAACTGCGATTGTGATAAGTAGCCAGAGCGCACCATCCATAAGAGCCGTTCTCCTTTTCTGGTAGAACTATGGCTGCAAGAGGGCAGCCGAAGCGCGTACCATCTTGAGCGGCAGGGTCTCTCTTCTTTTGCGCTCGCATCCCCCCTTTCTGCACTACGCGTACGCCGGCCTGCTGGCAACGCACCCAGGAGCGAGCCACAGCTGCTGTCACGATGGCATGTACGATGCCATGAGCGCCGGTCGCCAGCGCGGCATCGCGCCGTGCAATTGAGACTCAGTGGCTGCCCAAGGACGGGGGCCATTGGGGCCAGGTACAGCCGAGCCTCTCGTTGGTGTCGTTGCGCTCCAATGTCAAACCTCTGAGGCCCGAGCACTTCGTTCGGTACTGGCTACCCAAGGTGAAATTATTTTAACACTCTCTGAGAATGGTTGTCAACCAGCCAGGGGTATTTTCTGGGAATTTCGCGGAAAAGCACTGGCAATCGGAGGGGCCTCAACACGCAGAGTGAGCGCCTGAAACTTGCGCCTCCCAGGATTTGACCGCCTGGCGCAAGGTGCCGGCAACGATTGGGCGGATTGCGTCCAGGCTGTGATAGACGCGCCAAACGACGACGATCTGCAGGCCCCCGCCCGCGGCGGGGCGCACGTGAGCGTCGGTCCTCCCAACTGACGAGCGCGGCTCAGTTTTGGAGTGCTCGCTCGACAGGCGAACTGTCAGCAACTCGTCGATGAGTCACTCCAGCCGTTGTTGCCATCGCGCCTGTCTGCCCATCGCCGCTGGTTATGACGCGAGATTTAAGGAGATGACCGCGTAGATGGCCCTTCTGGGTGTTGACTTTGGAAGCATTGCAGAATATTCATATTATGTTGAACTTACTGTTTTTCCGTTCCCCGGTGTGATGCCTCCTTGTCTTTTGAGGCTTTTCAGAATACCACGATGAACCCGCACCCTCGTTCGGTGTAGTACGACTCAGCCCTCCACAGAGACCGTCAGTATTGAGAGCGGGACATATCACTGGGGCGTTTGCTGGTTCTCTCCCGCTACTCTTCAACGCTGATTGAGTGCCTGGACCGTCTTCAGACCTGTTTCTACAAGCATAGCAGTCGCCAAAAAGTACATAACGGGCTTTCCCCGCGCTGCGTCCTGGCTTTCACAAGTATGCTCCCGCAGCACCCTTGCATTTTCCCCGTACGGGGCTTGTCGGGCACTGCACGTGGGTCGAAAGCAGCTTCTGACCGTCGATGTGAAGTCAGGCAACGTGATAGGCCGGCCGCGGTCTGACGCTGTTCTCCCGCGATGCCATCTAGAACACCGCTCAAGGAGTCGTCGGGGGGCGCATGATCGGAGACTTCCGAAGTCGGCCGAGAGCCGGGCGACTGAAGTCGCGGCTGGAGGCGTGCCGCCGGGCGTCGGCCGACCCCGCGGGGTCCACCCAAGCGAGACGTGCCCTGTGGGGCTCCCCCACCGGGGATCCCCCTACCGGGCGTTCTCGCTTGGGGATCCCCCGCGGGGGGCTCCCGTAGCGTCCACGTGGACGCTTGTCCCCTGCGGGGGAGTCCCCTACGAGACGATCTCGCTTGGGGGTACCCCGCGGGGTAGGCAGCCCCCTCACCCCCTGTGGGGGGAGCCCAAGCGGGGTCACCTCGCCTGGGGGTACCCCTCAGGGCAGGGGCTCACGCCGGGGATCACCCCGCAGGGTGTGCGCCGACGCGGACCATTGGGGTAATAGTGAGCAGCTGCTCACTCCTCGACCGGCGCTCTAGTCGGTGCCTGACAGGCCAAAGTCCTCCTTCCAGTCGAGGAGTCTTTGGGCTGACTTCCGCCGAGAGGGGAAGGCATCGGCTCAGGGGCGGGCGTGAGCGAGGCGCACCGGACTGTTCTTGAGGCTCTGTCTCAAGATTCCTCGTTCCATCTTGTTGGTCCGACTTCCTCCGGGGGTGACTGCTGAAGGTCATACCCCCACGGGGATTATTCCGTGCACGATGATGTGGGAAGGAGGTGATGCCCCTTGAGGGTAGTGTGTCGAGTCTGAAACCGGCCACGACTTACTTGTCCATCTGAGAGAGACCGGTGAACTCTGGGACCAACCAAGAGAAAGGAAGGACACCATGAAAATCACACGGTACCTCTACGTTGCCGCGGTTCTGACAGCGCTGCTTGTCGTCCTCGGGGCCTGGAGGTCGTTTCCAAACCAGGCGAAGGAGGCAAACGGCCGCGAGTCCCCGCCACCGAAGTTCGAGGTAGACCCCTTTTGGCCCAAGCCACTCCCCAATAACTGGGTGACTGGTGAAGTGGCCGCCACCTGTGTCGACTCACAGGATCACCTCTTCATCGTGAGTCGGCGCAACCTCACTGCCAAGGAACTGCGGGTGGCGACTCCGTCCCCCGCGATCATCGAGTTCGATCCAGCGGGCAACGTCGTCAACTCGGCCACGCCCCCCGTGTTACCCGACGGTCTCCACGGCTGCTTCGTCGACTATCAGGACAACCTGTGGATCGGCGGAAACGGGGATGCGATCGTCCAGAAGTATTCGCACGACCTTAGCACGCTGCTGCTTCAGATCGGGGAGAAAGGCCACTTCGATTCCACGGATGGCACTGCGGCGGGCACACCCCTCAACTCGAGCCATACTCTGCTGAACCGCCCGTCCGATATCGCGGTCGATCCGACCAACGGCGACGTGTACATTTCCGACGGCTACGGCAATCACCGGGTCGTCGTCTTCGATCACGAGGGCAACTACCTCCGACAGTGGGGTGAAGCGGCGACCCAGGCTGAGGCTGACGACGGTGTCGGCGGTAAGTTCCTGGCTACGGTCCACGGTGTGAATATCGGTCAGGATGGTCTCGTGTACGTGAACGACCGGAAGGGTGACCGCATTCAGGTCTTCGAGAAGACGGGCGACTTCGTCAGGAACATCTGGATCCAGAAGGGTGTCGGGATCAACAACCCGGCGTCGATTGGAACAGCCTGGGACATGGCCTTCTCGCCGGACCGGAGCCAGACGTTCATCTACGACACCGACGGAGAGCAGGAGATTCTGTGGATCGTCGGGCGTGAGAGTGGTGAACTTCTCGCAGGCTTCGGCCGGTCCGGCCATATGGCTGGTGAGTTCACGTTCCTGCACACTGTTGCCGCCGACTCCAAAGGCAACCTCTACACGGGCGAGACGATCGACGGTCGCCGCGTTCAGAAGTTCAAGGCGGTTGGCCGCCAACCCTAAGGGCTAGCGCCGTTGTTCCTCGGCCGGGAGCGAAGCAAGGCCGACCGCTCCCGGCCGTCGCCGACCACCAGGGGAGATCACGCCTATGAATCGAAACCTGATCAGGGTCACGGCATTCGTGCTGCTGATTGTCGCCGTCACGGCCGGCGGCACCGCGAGGGCCCACGACTTTCCGTCCGAGAGTGTGATGAATGCCTTTGTCAGGCTCGAGCCTGACCGCCTCGACCTCGTCATCCGGGTACCCCTCCACCTCCTCGGGGGCTTGAGCTTTCCGGCGAATGCCCAGCGCGAGTTGGAGCTCGAGCAGGCGGGACCAGCCGTGCAGCGAGCGTTGGATCTGATTGCCCAGGAGATCGTGATTCGAGACAAGGGTGTGCCGCTCGTCCCGACAGAAGGCGTCGGGCGGCTGTCATTGCCATCCGACCGCTCTTTCGAGGGGTATGATGAGGCCGTCAGGCACATCACCAGCCCGCTCGCTCCTGGAACAGTGATCTATGCCGAACAGGGCTTCGTCGATGCCTACTTCACGTACCCAATCAGCTCGCCAGCATCAGACTTTACCATCCAGACGACGATGCTCCCGAATCTCAAGCAGAGTCTGAAACTTGTGGTCCGGTTTATGCCGCTCAACGGCCAAACACGAGTGTACATGGTCACGAGTCTCGACGGTCGAGTCGCACTCGATCCGCGCTGGTACCAGGCCATGCGGGTCTTCGTGAAAACCGGTTTCTTTCACATTCTCGACGGGCTCGACCATCTTCTGTTCCTCTTGTGCCTCGCGGTTCCGTTCCGCCGCCTCAGGGATCTTCTGCCGGTGACCGCCTCGTTCACGGTGGCGCATTCCGTCACGCTGATTGCCTCGGCCTCGGGCCTGGTCCCGGCCGGTGACTGGTTCCCAGCGCTGGTCGAGACGCTGATCGCGGCGTCGATCGTGTACATGGGTCTCGAGAACATCGTGGTAACGCTCACCGGCGCGGACCTGCGCCAGCGATGGCTCGTGACCAGCTCGTTCGGTTTTGTGCATGGGTTCGGCTTTGCGTACGGGCTGCAACAGAGCCTCCAGTTCGCCGGCTCGCACCTCCTGCTGTCGTTGCTGTCGTTCAACGCCGGCATCGAGCTCGGCCAGGTCCTGGTCCTGCTCGTGGTGCTCCCGCTGCTGGGTCTCCTGTTCAGATATTTCCTCGCTCCGCGCTATGGCGTGGTAATTCTGTCTGCCTTGCTGGTCCACACCGGCTGGCATTGGATGCTCGAACGGGGCGAGCGTCTCCAGCTCGTTGGCTGGCCGGTGCCAGACGCTGCCGCGATGGTGATCCTGGCGCGCCTGGCGCTCGTCGTGTTGCTGACCGTCGGGGCTGTGTGGATTCTTGTGGGAGAGTTCGAGCGCCGCTTCGGCGGGCAGAGGTCCCGGGCGCGAGGCGAGAGGGCCGCACAGGCTGGCAGCACTCTTCCACGCGTCAAATCCGGAAGTTGATCGTAACTCCTCAGCCGGTTCGGCCTGGATGGCCACATCCAGGCTAATGAGGGGCCACCTCAGCCGGCGGATCTGGCGATCCGCCGGGAGCGGCGGAAGAGGCACCAGAGCCCTCAGCCGGTTCGGCCTGGATGGCCACATCCAGGCTAATGAGGGGCCACCTCAGCCGGCGGAATAGTTACAGTTGATCTGGAAATGGTACCGTTCGGGATTGAGGGGAACGGCTGCAGATGAAGGAAACGAGAATCAGCGACCACGAATAGCACGAAGACAGGCCGTCTCGGCCCGGCTTGCATTCATGGTGCGAGCGGGAATCCAATCAACGACGACGCCCACACTCCAGCACCGACGGTCTGGCGCGGAGCCACGCCACATCCAGCAGCCAACGGAGGCGGCCTCCCCGGCAGGCTAAACGCGTGCCTCCCAGGATTTGACCGCCTGGCGCAAGGCGTCGGCTACCGCCGGGTGGGGGATCGCATCCACGCTATGATAGACGCGCCCTGCGACGACGATCTGCATGCCCCCGCCGTGGGCGGGGCGCACGTGGGCCTCGGGTGCGTCGGGCAGACGCCGGAGGTTCTCCTGGAAGAAGGTGTCAATCTGGTCGAGCATGCTGAACGAACTGGTCGAGATGGCCGGAACCTGAAGCGGGGTTGAAGGCGTACTGAGAATACTCTCTTTGAAGCGCCGCCAGAACGGTTGGGTGAAGACAGCATCGTCCGTCAGCAACAGCGGCGGCACTGGAGCAGCGGGCGGCGGGGCGGGAAGCGGCGGCCGGGCAGCGACGGGGGCTTTCGGGGTCTCTTCGACGGTGGGGAGGTCTTGCGAATCGATGGGGGGCAGGGCGCCGGCCGGTTCGGGCGGCAGCTGGTGCATCAGTTGCCGGACCGCGGCGATCGCCAGGGCACGATGAGCGTCGCTCGCGATTTCATCCAGGCTCCAGTAGCGGTGCCCTTCTATCTCCCAGAGGAGGGGATAGCCGGCGGCCCGTTGAGAGATGCGGATCATATCGGGGCTCGGGCCAGCCACCGGCTGGTCGGAGCCCCGGCGACCGCGCCAGGTATACCAGGCGATCATCATGCTGACGGCGATTACGACCGAAGCGGTGTAGAGTACGAGTTCCATACTCGCTCCTCCCCGGCTGAGTTGGCTCTCTCTCGTCGCTCAGGGGCAGTAAGTGCCCCACGCAGCGGCGACAGTGGCGATGTCAACAACGTCGATGACCCCAGCGGTGCCGCCGAGGTCGAAGCGAGCGTCATAGGCCGGGTCGCCGCTGCTCGCAGGCCAGCGTTGCGCCACGGCCGTTACGTCCTGGAGGTCAACAGTGCCGTCGCCATTGAAGTCCTCGGGCACCGGCGTGCAAACCGGCGGGGCTGAGCCGTACTGCCAGACGCTCATTCCATAGAAGGCCTCGAACAGGGCCGGGCCGCGTCCTCTTCCGGTGGCAAGACCGCGCCGGCTGGGGCGCGGGGAAGCAGTATCGCCCATCGGGGCGACCGAGTTGCCGCCGGCGGTCAACCGCAGGACGTCTCCGTACGCGTAGGCCGCGTACAGGGTCTGGTCGCTCGCGTAGGTGGGCGAGAGCGCCAGGCCACGGAACATGCCGCCGTACAGGGAGGACCAGCCGGAACCGGCATTCGTGACGCGCCACAGCCCATTATCCTCAGTCGCGACGAAGATGGTCCGGTCGTTCGCATAGTCCGGTGAGATTCCGAGCGCCCACACGCGCTGGCCCGCCAGCCCAAGTTGGGTCCAACTGCCGCCGCCGTCGTTGGATTTCCAGAGGCCATCGCCGTAGACACCCGCGAAGATGGTCCGGTCCTGCTCGAAGGTGGGCGAGATCGCCAGGGCGATCACCGACTTCCCCGCGATCTGGTTGGATAGGTGCGTCCAGGTCGCACCCCCGTCGGTCGAGTGCCAGAGTCCGTTGTCGGCTGGCGACCCTCCACCCGTGCCGGCGAAGATCAGATTTTCTGCCGGATAACCGGGTGAGTAGACCAGCGCCCGGATCTGGTTGCGGGGACCGCTGCCCAGGGCCGGCTCGCGCCAGGTCTGGCCGCGGTCGAAGCTATAGGCGATACCGGCGTTCCAGTAGTTGCCAGCGACCAGATGCGGCACGGAGGCGAAGTTGGGTGCGGTCGCAATGGCGGTGGTGGCCGTCGTCGCGTAGACGGTCCCATTGCGAGATAGCCAGGTGGTCCCGCCATCGTCCGAGCGGAAGAGCCCGCCCCCGTTCGCCCCGGCGAAGACGGTGCCGTCGTCGGCCACGTGGACCACCATCGCCTGCTGTGCGGCCAGGCCGGCGACTCGCAACTCCCAGCCGCTGCCGACCCCGCCACCTGGATGGAAGAGAACGCCCGCCCCGTGGGTGCCGACGAAGAGTGGTTGCTGGGCCGGGTTGGTCGCGTCGAAGCCGGGCATCGGGCGGATCACGTAGGTATCTTTGCGAATGGCACTGACCCCATCGAGCAGGGGGTACTCGAGCCGGCTCCAGGTCGCCCCGCCGTCGTTGGAGCGCCACAGGCCGGTGTTGATATCGCCGGCGAAGACGACATCGTCGCCAGCATTGCCGTCGGCGCCGTCGAAGTCGGGCGCGATCGCGAGGTAACGACTGTCCATCCACCAGTCGGGGCTGGTGAGCACGCGGCTCCAGCTCAACCCACCGTTGGTCGTCTTCCACACACCGGCGCCATAGCTGCCGACAAAGATGATGCCGTCGTTCGCGAAGTTTGGTGAGAACGCGATATCACGAATGTCCTGGGTGGGGAGGCCGCTGTTCCGCAGTTGCCAGGTGACGCCGCCGTCGGTCGAGCGGTAGAGCTTCCCAGCGGTACAGGAGGCGAAGGCCGTACGATCGCTGGCGAAGTTTGGCGAGAAGGCGACGTGCCAACAACTCATCCCCAGCGCATTCCCGTCAACGCGCTTCGACCACGAGAGGCCGCCATCGGCCGAACGGAAGATGCCCGCGGCGCGGTTTCCCTGGTGGTTGGCGCCGGCAGCCAGCGCGACTCCACTCGTGGCAAAGTCAGGAGCGAAGGCGACCGCCTGGACTTCCATGAGACGGTCGGCGTCGATACTTCCGGGGCTCGGGTAGACCTTGCTCCACGTCTGGCCGCCGTCGGTCGATCGATGGATGCCCCCGATCTTGGCCCCGGCGAGGGCGACATTATCGGCGGTGAACGCCGGGGAGAGGGCGACGCTTGGAATGTCGGGGTCATTCAAACCGGTGTTGACGGCGGTCCAATGGAGTCCGCCGTCGGTCGTCTTCCAAACGCCACCGCCCAGGCTGGCCGCCAACATGGTCTCAGGCCGCCCCCGCGCGAAGTCCAGGCCGGTGATCCAGCCTCCGTACGGTCCGGTTGTGAACCAGGTCGGGCTTTCCGCGTGAGCCGGCCGGCCGGTAACGGCCAGCCAGAGGAGGAGCAGGACCAACAGATACCGAGGCAGCCGTCTCATGTTTCCTGAGCCTTGCCCTGCAACGCTCGGCTTCGGTACGGGCGGTGGGCAGCCCGCTGCGGCCACGCCAGGGGTCGAGGGCAGCCCTGGCGCGGGGTCGGAGACCAAGAGGCTCACTGAGGCGTACACGTCTCGTTCCACTCGGCGCTAATCATCTGAATATCGAGCAGGTTGATGAGGTTGTCGGGGACCAGGTCGTAGGCCGGATTAAAGCCCGGATCGCTTAAGCGGGTGCCCCAGGCATCGCTCACCACGAGGATGTCCTCGGCATCGACAACCCCACTGTGGTTGAAATCGTGCGGGTGAACGCAGGCTGTTGGTGCATCCCCGTACTGCCAGAGCCCCAGACCCTGAGTAATCGCGAAGACGGCCGCCCCGCTCCCGCTGCCCGCTGCCAGCCCGAGGCGAGTCGGTTCGCCGAACGGGAGGCCGGTCGGGGTCCAATTCGTACCACCGTCGATACTGACCTGAATGTCCCCGGGGTAGGGTGCGATCCAGAGCGTGCGGTCGATGGCAAAGCGGGGTGAGACGGCGATGCCGCGCACTTTGGTCCAGCCGTTGTAGAGCTGGCTCCAGGCCGCGCCCCCGTTGGTCGAACGATACACTCCCCCTGGATATTCCATCGCGGCGAAGACGGTGTGATCGCTGGCGTAATTTGGTGAGATGGCGATCTGCCAGACCTTCTCACCCGACAGCCCACTGGATACCCAGGTCGCGCCACCATCGGTCGAGCGCGAGACTCCTTGACCGAGGGTGCCGGCGAACATCGTCCCATCCGAGGCGACGGCCAGTGAGTGAACGCCCTGCCCCCGCAGGGCGATCTTGCTCCAACTCACACCGCCATCGGTGGAGCGGCAGATGCCGTCCCACGTGCCGATGAACACGGTGTTGGCGTTGGTGAAGACACCGTCGTAGCTCGCAGCGCAGCCGTCGAGCCGGTTCTGATCGGCCGGCGTCCAGTTGAGTCCACCATCCTCCGAGTGGTAGAACTTATCCCACTCGCCGTAGGCCGTCCCGATGACGAGTTTCTGCGTGCCAGCAAAATTCGGCGCGATGGCCAGCGCCGTGGCGGATTGCAGCCCCAGTACGCGGGCGGCACTATCGTCGTTGCGTAGAGTCCAGGTGGCGCCGCCGTCGTCGGAGCGGTAGATTCCGCCTCCCAGGCTCGCGACGAACACCGTGCCGTCATCGGCGACCTTCACGGTGTTGAGCCAGTGGCCGTACATCCCCTGGTTGGCCGCCGTCCAGTTCCAGCCGCCATCCTCACTCAGGAAGAGGCCGGTTCCGTGAACGGCCGCGGCGAGGCGTTGGGGACCATTCCCGGTTGAGTCCCAGTCCGGGCTCAACGCGACGTCATAGGTGTCGGGCAGGACTCGACTCCCGTCGACGTCGGGGAAAACAAGCCGGCGCCAGGTATTCCCGCCGTCGTCGCTGCGGAAGGGAGACCACGATGGACGACCTGCGATGACGATGTCGGGGACGCTATCGGTGCCGTCGTAGTCGGCCGGGAGAGCGACTGTAAGATAATCGCTCGTATTCTTGACCGAAAAATCATCGCCGTTCATCGGCAGTTGGGCGAAGGTGGCGCCGCCGTCCGTACTCTTCCAGACGTAGGCACTCTTGTCATAGTAGTAGAGATCACCCCACTCGTTCACCGCCGCTGTGCCGAGGTAGACGTGGCCGTCGCCGGTGTAGTGCGGCGAGATTGTAATGTCGTACACGCGAACGGCAGCGCCGAGGCCAGTGGCGGCCATCTGGGTCCAGCTCTGGCCGCCATTTTGGGAGCGGTAGACCCTGGCGGTCGATCCGTAGAAAGCGACGTCGGGTGCGTCTTTGGCGATTGCGATGCTGAAACCGGCGAGCGTGCTAATCCCGCTGTTGGAGGGTGACCACGTGCCGGGATCACCGTGGGAGATCGAGCGCAAGACACCTTCCGTCTGCGAGGCGACCATGACGAGCCCATCGGACTGAAAATTGGGCGAGATGGCGACGTGCCAGTAGTAGGTATCTCTGGTGACGGCGCTGGCGGCGTAGACCTGCTGCCAGTTCTGCCCGCGGTCCTGACTCCGCCAGACTCCGGCGCGAGTGGTGGCGAACAGCGTGCCATCGCTGGCATAACCTGGTGAGAACTCGATCGAGAACACCTCGAGATCCGCGGCACTCGCCGGCTGAAGTGAGGAGACGAAATGCTGGCCGCCATCCGTACTCTTGTAGATGCCACCCTTGCGGGCGCCGACGAAGATGGTCCGGTCGTTTACAAAGTTGGGAGAAAGAGCGACGGCACTGCCCCACCCGCCCCAGGGGCCAACATTGTGCCAGGTTGGCCCGGCGGCGTGGGCACCAGTGAACGAGAGGCTGAGGGAGGCGACGGCGACGAGGAGTCCTACGGCCGCAACATAGCGGCTGCGCCGCCGGGCGCAGCGATCCGGCACCATGAGAGTTCCTCCTGTGGAGCGCGCTGATGGAAGCCTAGCAAAGCGCTGGGGACGGAACAATAGCGCACTGGTAACGGTGAGACCGGACGACTGGTCCGAGCAACGTGGCTACCATTGGGTAAGACGTGAACTGTGCCGGGATAGTAACGACCAGTTTGAAGATTCATCCGGCCGCAGCGGGTGAGCGGCCCATTCCGATCGAACGTGGCGGGGCCCCTGCCGTTTGCCGAAAACTGTGGACTGCATCCGGGTGCGCGTGGGGCTTGCATCGGGGTGGTGTGTGGGGTACAATAAGCGTGACAATGGTGTACAAACGACAATAACCGCTACGGCCCGTGTGCCATGCCTGCAGGAGGAGACACCCATGCAGATCGGTCTAAAGGATGCGTTGGTCATTGTTGACGTTCAGAACGACTTTTGCCCCGGTGGGGCGCTTGCTGTGCCGGAAGGCGATGCCGTCGTCCCGATCCTCAACGAATACGCCCGCCGCTTCCACGAAGCCGGGGCGCTGGTGGTCGCGACGCGCGACTGGCACCCCATCAATCACAGTTCCTTCCAGGCTCAAGGCGGCCCGTGGCCGGTCCACTGCGTTCAGGGGACCGAGGGCGCGGCCTTCCACCCCGACTTGCGGCTACCGCCAGGCAGCTTGATTGCGAGTAAGGCGGACAATCCGGAGGTCGAAGCCTATAGCTTCTTCGTCGGCACCGATATGCCCGAGCGCCTGCGCGAGCACGGCATCAAGCGGCTCTTCGTGGGGGGGCTCGCCACGGACTACTGTGTCAGGAGCACCGTTCTCGACTCGGTGGCAGCGGGATTCGACACCTACTACCTGGCCGATGCCTCGCGGGGCGTCGAGGTCCAGCCTGGCGATACGATCCGAGCCGAGGCTGAGATGGAGGCGGCCGGTGCCACGCGCATCACGCTCAACGATATCCAGACACGGGTGCTGGCGAGCGAGCCGCGCACCGATTGAGGGCCTCTGTCTGACGGTGGCCGCCAGAGGCCGTGACCGGCTTCCGCTGGCGGAAGAACGTGGGGCTCCCGCTCCTGGCGGGAGAAGGGCGTAGAGGGGGGAGAGCCACTCTCGGCGCTGATATCGGGGCGGGATTCGGCCGTCATCGTCGTCGGCATCGTGGCCGACGATGGACACGGATAAGCGCCGATTTGAAATCGAAACGATCCGATTTGTTTCCCACCGGCAGTCCTCCCCCTGGTTTCAGGTGAGAACCGCAACAGCCTGTCCATCCTTGAAGAGATGAGGAGGGGGGCGCCCCTATCTCCCGTTATGGCGATCTACCACAAGCTTCCTGATCTGCGAATTGTTCCGGCCGAGAGTGTGGTTCTGCACGAGGAGACCGATCCGGATCGGACCACGCGCTTGACGGAGATACTGCGGCGCGACCAGGTTCTCAAGAACCCACCGGTCGTCGCTCCGTTGCCAACCAACGGCCGCTTTGTCGTGTTGGATGGCGCCAACCGCGTGGCCTCACTGCGGGCGCTGGCGGCCGCCTCCCTCCTCGTCCAGGTCGTTGAATACGACGAAGTACAGCTCGATACGTGGAATCACCTCGTGACCGGTATGGATGAGGTCCAGCTCTTCGATACGATTCGTACCGTTCCAGGGCTCACGCTGGAGCCCGCCACTCTGCGCCAGGCCCGGAACCGCCTGGCCACGCGCCGCATCCTGGGCTACCTGATCAACCCTGAGGGGCACGTGTATCTGTTGCGTGGGGGTGAGGGATTGCGGGATGAGGCCCGATTACTGAACGACGTCGTCCGGGCCTACAAAGGAATGAGCCAGATTTTCCGTCTAAAGGCGGATTCAATTGCAGAATTGAAGCAGTACTATGAGGGTATCGCTGCACTGGTCGTTTTTCCGTCATTTACCCCGGCTGATATCATCAACCTCACTCTCGTTGATGCGAAATTGCCAACCGGGATCACACGGCATCTTATCCCCGGTCGGGCCCTCCGGCTCAACTACGAAATCAGCACGCTCATGAGTGACCGTTCGTTGGAGGAGCAGAATAGAAAATTGGGCGAGTTCGTTCACCAGAAACTGGCAGCGCGTGAGATTCGTTTCTACGAAGAAAGCACCTTTCTATTCGACGAATAGACGGACCGGCAGGCGCGTTTCGGAGACCGGAGCGATCCTCCGGTCTTTTGTTGTCCACATTCTAGCAAGTTTCCAATTGAACCTGACAATCGCTGACGGGAGCCGGGCGGGCCGCCTGGCGGTTGCCTGTCCTGGCCGGCCAGGCCAGGGAAACCGCGGCTGGAGGCCGGCCCCCCGACAGGGTGCCCCTCAGGCAGGGTCGGCGTCAGGGGGCGCCCCTCGGGGCGGGCCGGGCGTGCCCCTCCGGGCACGCTGGTTGTCGGATGAATTTGGAAAGGTGCACTTATGGGGAGGCTGTGAGACACATGGAAGCCCAACCGAGCGGGCCGCAACCCGGCCAAAATCAGAATCGAACCCTCTTGTTCGTCGGCGGTGGCTTGCTGTTGCTGGTGGTTCTGGCCTGTTGCGCCCTCGCTGTGATCGGTACTCTGCTGGGTGCGTTCAGGACCATTGGTGTTCGGCCGGCTGGCCGTGTCACGGACACTCTGGAGCGGCGCGTGGCGGTGGAGGCGCCACTGGTATTGACGATCGACAACCCGGTGGGAGAGATCACGCTGAAGCCTGATGCCACCGGTGAGGTACGGGTTAAGGCAACCCGCTTTGCCCCCAGCCAGGAAACGCTCGATCAAATCAATGTGAATCTCCGCGGTTCTGGCGGCCAGACCACAGTGGAGGTGACGGGCCCACAGGGCCGTTCCAACTGGGGCACGAATCTCGTCGTGCACGTTCCGCCTCAAACCGGCGCGACGATCGAGGTGGGGGTCGGCAAGATCAGGCTCGACGGGCTCGAGGGAGGGTTCAGCGTGCGTTCGGGCGTGGGCGATATCGTTGCTCAGGATCTTACGGTGCACGAGGACGCTGAGTTTGAAGCAGGGACCGGCGACATGGAGCTTGGCGCTGCTCTGGACGAAGGCGTCACGCTTCGAGCCAACAGCGGCGTCGGTGCCATCTCCATCGGATTACCTGCCGATATGGGGTCCGAGCTGGATGCCAGCACCGGGACTGGAAATATCACCCTACAAGGTTTTGACCTGGAAGAGGGACAGCACCGGGATCGAGCGGTGGGCGACGAGATCCACAGCCGCACGGTGGCGGACCCCAATGGCCGGCACCTGATTCTCAGCACGGGAGTCGGCGATATCCTGATTCGAGCGCGTTGAGGAGGCCCGGTTGATCGCCACCCTCGGCCAGTCGAGCAGATCGGGCCACGAACGCCTGGCGTCGCCATCGACCCGCTTCGGCACATCAAAAACCTTTTCATTAAGCGTTCATTTCTTTGACAGTGATTGGCTGAACTGTGGACGGCAAACGTTGCGGAAGAGTCGAGCAGTGCGCTGCTCGACAAAACTCCATCTGGAAAGGGGGATGTCTTATGCGCCGTGCTTCTTTCGTTCTGATGGTCGTGTTCTGCCTGGCCCTGATCGCCGGGTCTATGACACCGATGACCGCCGCAGCCGCGCCCGCTGCCCACACCGCGTCGTTCTACGTCGTTCGAGCCGGCGATACCCTCTCGGGCATCGCCCTTCGTTTTGGCTTCACGACTGCCCAGCTGGCAGCCGCAAACCGGGTCTCGAACCCGAATCGGATCTTCGTCGGGCAGGTCCTCATCCTGCCAGCGCACGGGACCGTCCCGACGCGAGGTACCTACATCGTCCAACGAGGCGATACCCTCTCGGGAATCGCCCTGCGCTTCCGCACCACGGTTCGGGCTATCATGGTCGCGAACGCTCTGCGGTCAACAACGATCTTCGTCGGCCAGCGACTGGTCATTCCGCCGGGTGTCCCCCCGACTCGCGTTACCACCTACTGCGTCCGGCCGGGGGATACGCTCTGGGGTATCGCTCGCCGGTTTGGTACGACGATCCAGTCCATCATAGCACTGAACGGCCTGCGCTCGACCACAATCTTCGTGGGGCAGTGCCTGCGCGTTGACCCGTAAGTGGTGCTCCGCATCGGGCCGGGGGCAGCCAGGTTGCTGCCCCTTATCGTCTACGCCACTTGGCGGAGGAGCGATCAGCAACTTGGTGGCAGGGGGATCACGTAAGGGGCGGATGTGGTTTACGCGCAGGACAAGTATCTTAGACCATAGCTGTGCTTACGGTTTTCCCAAGAGGCGAAGTGGCGATGTCTGGCTCGCTCAAAATTCTCGTTTGGACGGTTTTCTTCACACTTCTGTTTGGCATCTTCGCGCCGCTCGCACTTGCCGCTCCGGCTCTGAGCATCATCTTCGGTCGTTGATACCCGTCTTGCTTCCACGAGCGCCCACAGACTGGGCGCTCTTGTGTTTGCCAACCCGGTCTCCATTCTTGGGCAATCCATCCAGCTATGATCGATCCCCAGCGTAGCAACGATCTTTTTTACCGGGCGTTGAGTGCGCTCGATCTCGCGGCCATGGAGCGAGTGTGGCTGCACGCGGGTTGGGTGAGTTGCGTTCACCCGGGTTGGCCTGCGCTCCGGGGTTGGCCGACTGTGCGTGCGAGTTGGGCCCGAATCTTTGCGAACACGCCGCGGATGGTCGTCGTACCGACCGAAATCAGTACTCAGATTGCTGGTGATATGGCCTGGTTGACCTGCGTTGAGAACGTTACGATGGTCTTGGGCACGGGAGTCAGCTTCTCGCAGAGCGATGCGCTCAACATCTTTCAGCGGGTCGGTGACGAGTGGTGCATGGTCGTACACCACGCCACCCTGCGGCGCGGCAGCGAGCGAGTGCCCTGGCCGCGAGTATTCCTGGGACAGAACTGAGATATGCCGCCGGGATCGGCCTCAGATATTGTTACCAGGATCACTCTTGCACTTTCCGCGCGACCCACACCTGCTGACGGCTCTCGGGGCCAAAGGGCTCGTGGCGAAAGCCACCGTAAAGCCCCTCGATCTTGAAGCCAGCGAGTACGAGCAGGGAACGCACCTCGCGCGGCCAGAGGTAGGCCAGACGAGTCTGGTGGCGGTACCGTTCGAGAGTGCCTCCATCGGGAGCGAGGGTTTCGACCAGCAGGTGCCGCTCGATGATTTGCTCGAAGGGAAGTGTCCGGCGGTGCTCGTAGACGGCGGCGGGCGGCGCCCCATCGGAACCGGGGAGTTCGGCGAGGAAGCGAACCGCTCCCGCGTTGGGGCCAACCGCCATTGCCAGCCAGGTGACGTCCGGCACGAAGAGCGCCAGGGCGAGTCGCCCGCCGAGGCGTAGCTGGCGTCGCACGTTTGCCAGGGCCGCCTGCTGATCGTCGGGAGTGAGGAACTGGAGAAGGGCGTTGGACGAAAAGATGGTCAGGCCGAATTTTTGGCCGAGATCGACGCTTCGGACGTCGCCCTCGACGAAGGTCACCGGGAGGTCCGGCGAGGCGGCTGCTCGAAGGCGCGCGGTCGCCAGCGCCGCGCCGTCCCGGTCGAGCCCAACAGTGCGGATGCCGTATTCTCCAAACGGGATCGTGATGCGGCCGGAGCCACAGCCGACCTCCAGGAGGGGCTCGTCGGCGCTGTAGGCCAGTTTGTACCAGAAGGGGAAATCAACGCTGGGGTCGGGCGGAGCCCACTCGTTGAACGGGGCGAGCCGGTCGTCAAGCTCCAATCTTTTATCTCCAATCTCCTGAAGCGCGCATTGATTTTCGCTCTTATTGGAATACGGTGCGCTGGGCCGCGGCGGAGGTGCGACGCACTTTCCGAAGTGCGTCGCACCTGCACCTGAAGGGGCACGGGATCACGAACTGGGCGCACAGTGGCATTCCACGTGGCCACTGCTGGCGTCTTCACGCCGCGCTTCTCACCGGCGCTCGCGCAATCCTTCAAACAGATCGCGCTCGATGGTACGGCCGCCGCTGACAAGGCTGAATGCTCGATAGAATGTCTGCAACCCCCACAGCCGTCTGTGGACCGCATCTGGAAGGGTGTGAAGCTTCTCGTACTCTGGAAGTTGGCTCCGGTGACAGGCGACGGCCTGCCACACGGTCTGCCAGTAGGCTTCGGTGTCAAGCCGCTCATCCATTATAATCAGGGTGCCGCCTTCGGCCACCAGGCTTCGGATGCCCCACAGGGCGTCCGCCGGGCGCGGTTTGCAGAACCATCAATCGGCATGCCGCGCTAGAGCGCCGGTCAAGTCATCCCACCGCGGGTGAGAGCGAAGAGTTCCGAAGTCTGGTACGAAGCTGCTCCCCGCCTCGATCGCTCCCGTCGGAGCGCGCGTTGGGCAAACACGATCCCCACCAGACTTCGGAAGTCTGACTCCTTGATCGGCGAGCTAGCAATTCGGTGCTGATCGAAGTATAATTCGCGTGGTTGTTTCTTGCCTTCGTAGAACAGCGCATTGCTTCCCGAGTTTCGTCCGGGGGGTCTTCCCTGAAATCGTTTCCTCATTCATCGGGGAGCCGCTTCCCGAAAAAGAGTCTACGGACATTTTATCCTCGTCACCAACGGTCAGGACCCTCGCGCACGCACCTTCCTCTCCACTTGTCGGTGGCTCGTTCGGTGAGTGCCTCTGCAGCCGTGGTCTGCCCAGCCTCCCACCGAGAGCCTGGAGAGCGGTGGGGGCCAGGGCGTCGTGCGCGAGGTGTCGCCCGCCGGAAAAGGGGTTGGCACTCTTGCCCCGGCCTCAGTCCATCCAGACCATGGGGGCAGGTATATAGCTCTTCCGGGAAGCCGTATATCCCTTGTCGTCCGAGGGGAGAGGAGCGAAAGAGACGCAATGAAAGGTTCGATATGGGCGGGTATACTGCTGGTACTCGGCCTTGCCCTCACAAACGGTTGCGCCGGGCGGGGTGGCAATGCCGGCTTCACCAGCGGAATGGGCAGGCCACGTTCGACCCCGACCGAGATCACCTGGTCCTTCTGGGGTGACCCAGAGGAGGTCAAGATCAATGAGGAGGTGATCCGTCGATTCGAGGCAGTGCATCCGGAGATCAAGATCAAGACCAGGCACGCGCCCTGGAGTAGCTACTTCAATACGATCGCACCCTCCCTGAACACCGAGGATCCACCCGACGTCCTCTTCCTCGAGGACGCTCCGTTCTATGCCAAGGATGGGGTTCTGGAGAACCTGACTCCCTACATCAAGCGCGACAACTACGATCTCAAAGATTATTGGCAGGAGCTGCTCGACACCCATCGCTACAACGGCGACCTCTACAGCCTGCCACGCGATAACGACACCAGCGTGGTCTACTATAACAAAACGATGTTGGCTGAAGCCGGGATCGAGCCACCGGACGAGAACACGACCTGGGACGAGTTCCGGGCGATGCTGGAACGGCTGACGATCACGGAGGGCAACGATGTCGTGCGGTACGGCCTGGCGATGGAGCAAGGCAAGTGGCGCCACTGGCTCTGGCAGACGGGCCACGGCGTTCTTGACTCCAACACCAATCCATCCAGGTGCCTTCTCGACCAGCCAGACTCGATCGAGGCGGTGACCTGGTTCAACGATCGGATTCAGGACGGCTTCGTGCTGACGGGCGCCGCGTTGGAGGACGTGGGTGGAGACGCGGGGGCATTTCAGAGCCGCCAGGTCGCCATGATCATCCAGAATGCCTCGCGCATTCCAACCCTCAACAACACTCCCAAGCTCGAGTACGCTGTGGCACCGCTCCCGATTCGCAAGGGGTGGCGGCGTGCGGGTCAAACCAGCGGCGCGGGGTATGTGATCGCCGCCAATTCGAAGCACAAGGAGGCGGCCTGGGTCTTCCTGAAATGGTTACAGAGCCCTGAGGGCCAACTGGCCTTTGTGGGCGATACTGGCGCGATGGTGCCGGCCCTCAAGAGCATCGCACGGTCGGAGGCCTGGCAGAAGTTGCCGCCGGAAGGACGCACGGCCTTCATGCTGGAGACCGAGAGCCAGGCGCCCCCCGACGGCAAGTTCGCGGAATGGCCTCAACTCCTTACCGAAGTCATCGAACCCGACATGGCGTGGATCTGGGCCGGCAAGGCTCAACCTGCAGATCTGCTGCCTGTGACGTGCGACAAGGTCGACGAGTTCCTCCAGGCGAGCCATTATCCGCGCTCACCCTAAAAGTTGGCCCCGGCGCCGGAGCCAACGTCCCAGTCTTTGGTTCGTGCGGGTCTGGCGCCGGCGGCGGGGTGGGATCTCCCTTATTTGTGGTAAGCAACGATAGTACCGCTCGGGATTACTGGACCTCCTCGAACTGTTGGTAAAGGTACGATTGCAAGCGTTGTCTGCATCGATTGGCGGGGACACCCCGGGCCGCGCCATGGACGGCGGTCTCAGCCTTGGGTGAAGAGCGCCGCCAGTGAACCAGCGGCGCCCCCGGTATCCGGCAGACAGGTCGGGCCTTCTTGCCCGGACTCGCTCAGTGCATCGAGGACCCTCGCCGGCGGAACCACACGCCCAAGGCAAGAACCAGAACAGCCGCCGTGGCGATGACGAGCCAGAGCGCGCTATTCTCACTTGCTGCGCCGCCCGTTTGCGGCAACTGAGCGGGGGCGCCGGCGGTGGCCACCACCTCGATCTCGCCTTTCATGCCCTTGTCTTCGTGCGCGTCCACCGGACAATACATCTCCCACGAGCCGGCGGTCGTGAAGGTGAATTCGGCAGTTTTCGTCTCGCCTGGCTTCAAATTGGTGTCGAAGAGGGTCTTCTCGATACTCTTTGAAGGCAGTTCGACGTTCAGATTGTGCTCGACCGTACCAGCGTTCGTGACGGTGAAGCGGATCGGCTGCCCCATGGGGACAGTCACCTTCGCCGGGTTCAGTGAAAACTCGGTCTCGCTGATTTGCACCTCGGTCGTGCCTTGGGCTGCGGCCTGTCCGAACTGCAGCCAACCGGCCAATAGGGTCAAGGCGATGACGGCGGTAATACGGGGAAACCAATGGATTCGCATCTTCGGGCTCCTTTCTGTGCCGAAATTTGTTACTCCTCACGATACTGCTGTCCCGCTTTTCGTAACAGGGGCCAAGGTCGGTTATTGCTTCCGGCTTTGGTCGGACATTCGTCCGACCTTGGTCCGATGCGGAGAGAACGGAAGAGCGAGTACAATACAAGCAGGGACTTGCCGTCTGCGAGGGATTTTGTGGGCACGAGAATCGAACATTTCCTGCGACAGCTCAGTCTGGCTCAGCGCTTCATGCTGTCCAGCTTCGTGATTCTGGTCACAGCGATGGTCGGGCTCGGCTGGTGGATTGGGCAGCAAATTGGGGTGGGCGTCGTCCACCGGACCGCCGCCACGACTGCGCTCTACGTCGACAGCTTTATCGCGCCGGAGTTGCAAGAGCTGGCCGAGCAGAACTTGCTGTCACCGGGTCATGTTGCCGACCTGGACAACCTCCTGCGGAACACGCCCCTTGGTCGACAGATAGCCGCGTTCAAAATCTGGGATGGCCACGGCCGAATCCTCTACAGTACGAATCCTGCCAGTATCGGTCAGATGTTTCCAGTGCAGGGCGGATTGGCGCGCGCCTGGCAGGGCCAGGTTGCGGCGCGCGTGAGCGACTTGCGTGACGAGGAGAATATCAGCGAGCGGGAAAGCCGAACCCACTTGCTGGAAATGTACAGCCCCGTTCGGCTGCACGGCACCAACCAGGTCATTGCCGTGGCCGAGTTCTATCAAATCGTGGATGACTTACAGCGCGAGATTGCTTCGGCCCAGAAGCGAAGCTGGCTTGTTGTCGGCATCGCCACGCTCGTGATCTACCTCCTGCTGGCCAGCATGGTGCGGCAGGCCAGCGATACGATCCAGCAACAACAGATCGAATTGAGTGACAAGGTGGCACGATTGACGCAACTCTTGGCCCAGAACGAGGACCTTCACAAGCGAGTACGCCGCGCCGCGACCCGCACTACCGCTCTGAACGAGCGCTTCCTGCGCCGCATCAGTGCTGAACTGCATGATGGTCCGGCCCAGGATCTGGGGCTCGCCCTTCTCCGGGTAGATAGCGTCATAGCACGCTGCGGCGCCTGCCAGGAATCCTCCTCGGACGGCCCACAGATCAATCGGGATCTGAATACCATTCAGACGTCGCTCGAGCATGCGCTGCGGGAGATACGTACCATCGCGGCGGGGCTCCGCTTGCCCGAACTGGATCGCCTCACTCTGGAGGAAACTCTCACCCGCGTGGTACGCGTGCACGAACGGCGGACTGAGAGCAAGGTGACGCTCACCCTCAACGATCTCCCCGCGCAGGCCACGTTGGCGGTGAAGATCACCCTGTTCCGGTTCGTGCAGGAGGCGCTCACGAACGCCTATCGACACGGACATGGGCTCGGGCAGGAGGTTCGGGTCCGAAGGGAGGCAGGTCATCTGATCATCGAGGTCTCGGATCAGGGACCGGGGTTCAATTGGGACCAGGTAACCGCTCAAGACGGTCATCTGGGGTTGGTCGGTATGCGCGAACGAGTGGAGAGTCTTGGTGGGCTCTTCCGGGTCGAAAGTGGACCCGGCCGGGGCACCACGATCAGCGCGCGCCTCGCCTTCACGGCCATTGGGGGAGCCTATGAGCAGTAAGATCCATGTCGTCATTGTCGACGATCATCCTCTTTTTCGCGAAGGGGTCGCACACACGCTCCAGATCGACTCAGATTTCGAGGTCGTGGGGCAGGGAGCGTCCGCGGATGACGCGTTGGGTTTGGCCCGCGACTTGCTGCCCGACCTTATCCTGTTGGACATTACCATGCCAGGAGGCGGCGTTGCGGCGGCCCAGGCGATCGCGGCAGCTTGCCCGGTGACCAAGATTGTGATGCTCACCGTCTCGGAGGAGGAAGACGATGTTCTGGCGGCTCTCAAGGCCGGGGCGCGGGCCTACATACTCAAGGGCATCTCCGCCCGCGAATTGGTGCGGGTCCTGCGGGCGGTGTACGCGGGGGACGTCTATGTGACACCAACCCTCGCCGCGAGCTTACTTCTTGTGATGACCAGCGCGGCGACGGAATCGCGGCTGCCGGCCGGGCCGCTCGACGAGTTGACCGAGCGCGAACGCCAGATTCTCGAGCTGGTCGCCGCCGGGCACAGCAACAAGGAAATCGGGCAACAGCTGAGCTTAAGTGAGAAGACGGTCAAGCACTACATGACGAATATCCTGCAGAAACTCCAGGTCCGTAATCGAGTGGAGGCCGCTTTACTTGCCCAAAAGGCCGCGTGGCGGGAGTCGCTGGCGTAACCGGTTGATTCAGTGGTCTTGTGTTTACCGACAGTTCGGCGATCAGGGGCTATCTGAAAGGGAAGCTGGCAATTCGACTGCTGCAAGACTTCTCTCGGAAGGAGTCCATCAGGAGCTCATGCTGCGTCTGACTGAGGAACGCAAGGAAATTCTGCACGCGCAAGCACAACTCGCTTAGCCAGCCAGGCTCATCGAGGAGGCACGTCAGCACCTCGCCACCGCCCTTGTTGCCGCTCTCCCGAAGGGTTGGCAGACCTCTCGCTTGATGAACAAGAGAAACTGGTTGTGGCGTTGGTGGCGCGGGTGGAGGTCGATGCTGATAATCAGGTGGCCATCACTCTGCGGCTTGATCCGGAGGTTCTTCGTGCTCTACCCACTCCCCAGTCGGCTGCTTCTCGCCCGCCCGGATCGGCACTTTCAACCAGTTCTCAAGCGGAGGGAGTGGGCAAGTCCATACCATTGGCTCACGTCCAGCGCGGGCCGCAAGTGAGGGCGGCTCGTTGTAGGTACAGTAGGGG
Source organism: Ardenticatenaceae bacterium (assembly GCA_027493995.1). Taxonomy (GTDB): domain Bacteria; phylum Chloroflexota; class Anaerolineae; order Ardenticatenales; family Ardenticatenaceae; genus DOUV01. Next base: position 6,982,859 of record JAOSJS010000001.1, read on the forward strand.
TTGTAGGCCAGGTTGAAGTCCACCAACAGCCGGTCGCGCTCAAGGGGAGGTGGTTCAAGATAGCGACCGGCGCCATAGGTCTCTTTGCCACTCGTCGCGTCGCGGAACGGGACGAAGTAGTCGCCGCCGCCCTCGGGCTCGTAGACCTGGAGTGTCGCCGGTTGGCCATCCACCTCGAAGCGAACCTGGCCGATCTTGCGATAGACCTGCTCGTGGCCGGTACTGGTTTGAATGGTGACAGGCTCGGGTGTGGCGTGTCGCTCGAGCGGCAGCTCGAAGCGGAGGGTAAGGTCGGGTGGGTAATAGGCCAGCCCGTTGAATTTTTCTCTCTGCTCAGGGGTCAACGGCGAGGATGGATGGTATTCGAAGAAGCGATCCTTCTCGACCCGTTGAGCGGTTACGATGTGAGCGTAATCGTCGGCAGTGAACTCTTCGTGCTCGTGCACAGGTTCCTCTTCCTCGGTTTTCTTCCCCAGGCCTAGCGTAGGTTTTGTGCAACCAGATGCTAAACCAGCAAAAAGGCGGGCACATCACAACTTTTGAAGAGCGGCAGCGGCAACTGGAAAGCCCAGGTGGCCGTTTGGAGTCGCTTGCCCGCGTAGGCGCTCTGGTCGGTAAAGGTGAGACGATAGCCATCGGGCAGCGACTCGACCCAGGCAGAAGTGTGAGCCGCCACCTGGACCAGTTCTTTGACGGGCAGGCGGGGACTGCCGGGTGCGGGCAGCGGCGTATGACGGCAGTCCGTCGCCAGCCAGTGGGCCGCCCAGCGGACAAAATTGGCGGCGAAGAGGGCACAATACTCTTGAATCAAGAGGCCCGGCGCCGAGCGGATTTTCAGATGGTGCATTTGAAAGACGTTTTTTCCTTCCTTGATGCCCGCCTCGATCAGTTGGCGGCCATTATAGAATTGGAACCACGGCAGCAGGTCGCCGATCACGGGGGCGCTGCCGGAATGGAGCAAGGTGCTGTAGCGAACGGTCGCGCCGGTGTAGAAGCGTTCCAAGGCCAGTTCCAGCGGGTAGGGACAGCCAGCCATCTGCTGATTCGACCAAGCCACCACTTCGGCGTTGGCGCCCACGCGCGTCCAGGCGGTCGTCTCGCTCACGGTGCGGCGCAAGCGGGTCGTGACTTGGTGATGATAGGGCTTGGTGTAGACGTCATAGCCCATCTCGATCAACAGGGCGACATTCTCACCCGTGCCAAAGCCGGCATCGAGCCGAAAGACGGCCTCCACCGGCGTGGGATTGCGCCGATTCTCGTCCTCGAAGCGCGCCAGGCGGCTGGTCAGACTCGCCTCGATGGCGGCTCGCGCCTCAACCTGGCGCTGCTGCCGGAGGACGCGCTGCTGCGCGCGCTCGATCAGGCGCGGCTGGCGGGCCATGCGGCGCTCGCAGACCAGCAAGCGCTGGCGGGCCGTTGCCACCTGACTGTGCGGTCGTTCCGGCCGCTGGCGCGCCTGGGCGACGGCTTCCAGCCGTTGGATCTCGTGCTGCCAGTGCTGCCTGTGCTGGCTGAGGTCGTTCGCCTGGGCGTGGATCGCCGTCAAGGCCTGCTGCGCGGTCGCCAAGCGCGCTTCAGCCTGCTGCCGCGCCGCCGTGATCGCCGCCAGCCGCTGCCGGAGCAGCTCGACGCGCCGCCGGGGCGAACCCCAGTGCGCGCTTCCGCCGCCAGGATGATCGCTTCGGCTTGGGTACAGGCGATGGTATTCCCCGGATGGGGACGAACCGACAGCCAGACCCGCCCATAGGTCGGGCTGTGCAGACTGACCAGCGCCGCTTGATACCCCAGGCACAAGGCATCACTCATGTAGCCATAGGCCACGTTGGGATAGCTCGTGCTGCTGTTCGAGACCGGACGACCGGTCAAGTCGCCATCGTACACCAGCCGGCCGTGGGTACGCATCGCCAGCACCACCTCGCGGTCAATAAACGGTTGACTGATGGCCTCCAAAGCCTGGCCGATCGCTTCGGCCTCGGCCAGGCTCAAGGCCTGCAAGGTTCGACTCACCCCGCTGGCATCCGCCCACGCCGGTTGCTGCCACGCCGCCGCGACCGCCTGATCCTGATCCAATGGATGGGCACTATGACTAATCTCCTTCAGATGCGCAACCCCAGCCAGGGTTGCTACCAGCACCGCCAGCACCTTGGTTTGGGGACGATGTCGATAGGTCTTTTGGTGCAACGCGACTGCGTTCATCGCCTGGATCAATCCGATCTGGTGCGCAAAGTGGCCCCAGATCACCAACATCGCGTGTTGCGTCAGAGGCCCTGGCCTTTCCAGCTCGCTCATGGTCGCTCCCTCCTGGCTGCTCCGAGGTCCGCACCATGAGCTTATCACTCTCTTCATCCCGATTGGAAAAGTTCTCTTTTTGGCCTATTTTTGCTGGTTGCGTCTCTGGTTGCACAAAACCTACGCTAGTGCCTTGCGGACGCCGTCAAAGATGTTCATGAAAGCTCCTCCAGTTCGACAAGCTGCTGCGAGCCACCGGTCTCGTCGATCCAATCAGCAAAGAACCTGCCACTACGATAGCCTCTTGCGGACAAAAGAAGCAAACCGGCGGCTGCGGCGGGCTGTGCCAGTTCTGACAGGTTAGGATACGGGGTCACCTGAAGGATTGCGCGGCCCGAGACGCTCCCAGATCCCTACGCTTGCTGGGAAGCGGGCTGGAACGCGTTTATTGAGCACTCAAAACGATACGAGCGATTCGCTCCAGATCATCGGGCCTCAGGTAGTGGTGGGTGGGCACGGTCAAGAGGTGGCGGGCGACAGATTCTGCCCCCGGGTAGGCCCCGTCGGCGATCTGGGGGAAGAACTCGGAGAGCGGCAAGCGGTACATGCGGCCGACGCCGAGGCCCGCTTCCCACAACTGGCGGAACAGACGCTCGCGACGAGCCTCGTCGGCGACGAGGAGGGGCACGCGGAGGTAGATGGGCTCTGCCCCCGCGGCTGGCGGGGGGATGTGCACGAAGTCCAGCGCCTGCAATCGGGCGATGAGCTGGCGCGCGTGCTCCCGCCGGAGGCTGTTAGCCGCCTCCAGTCGGTCGAGCAGTGCCAGGCCGACGAGGGCCTGACTCTCGGTCAGAGCGCGGAGCGCGAAGCCCCAACTGGCCTCGTGATTGCCGACGCGGTGCAGGCCGGACCGCGTGACGAGGGACCAACCGGCGGGATGGAAGGCGAGCACAGACAGAGCGAGGCGCAGCAGGGCCCATCCGGAGGCAGGGGCGGAAGGCGGGGGGAGGGTAGTCCCCGCCCGCACCACCCACTCGGCGCGGGCGGGATCGGCGGTGCAGGCGATCCCACCCCCCCCGGTGGAGAGCGGTTTGCCGGGTCCCAGGCTGAAAAGGCCAAAGTCGCCGATGGTGCCCACCGGCCGGCCGTCCAGGCGAGCGCCCATGGCCTGCGCCGCATCCTCGATGACGACCGCTCCGGCGGCGTGCGCGCCGGCACGAAGCGCGTCGATGGGCTGAGGCAGGCCGAAGGGATGGACGGCGATGAGCGCCAGCGTCCGCTCGCCGAGCAGCCCTTCCAAGCGAATCGGGTCGAAATTCAGGGTGTGGGGGGAGATATCGACGAGACGGGGAATCAGCCCGGCCTCCAGCACGACCCTCGCTAGGGCGGGGCAGGTGTAGGCCGGGAGCAGCACGTCGCGCCGGTTCGCGTGGTCCGCTGCGGCCCGGAGCCCTCGCAGGAGCAGGTAGAGGGCCGTGCGCCCGGATGCGGCCAGAAAACAGGCGCGGACGCCGAGGAAACAGGCCAGGGCCTCCTCAAAACGGGCCCGGGCCTCCTGCCGGGCGGGCCCTCCCTGTAGCCCGTGCCGCAGGTCGGCCAGTGTGACGGGGGCAGCGGTGGGCGGGAGACGGCGCAGCACGGCCGACGTTCACTCCAGCCGGCGGAGCGCCGGCATGGCCCGTTGCGCTCCGAGGACGTAGAGCAGCGCGACCGCGCCGCCCAGGCTCAGGGCCAGCGGGAGGCCGAGGTGTACGGCCAGACCGCCGATCAGCACATTGCCCACCGTGCTCGAGCCGGCGTGAACCTGGCTGTAGAGGGTCATCACCCGGCCGCGCACCCGGTCGGAGACGTTGATCTGGACCAGGGTAATCGTCAGGGTTTCGACCAGGAGCAGCACCAGTCCGAAGGCCACCAGGCCCAGACAGGCGACCAGCAGGGTGGATGAGAGCGCGAATCCGATCACCAGCACCGGCAGCAGCAGGCAGACCACCGCGAGCGTGCGCCCTCGGGGGAGCGACCCGAGCCGGGTGACGACCGTTGTGCCGAGCACCGATCCCAGTGCGCCCGCCGCCAGTAACAGCCCCAGCCCCACGGAGTTGGTCTGCACCACATCCCTGGCGAAGGCCGGCATCATCCCGTAGACCGGCCAGGCCAGCCCGCCCACGATCGCCATGAGGCTGATGGTTCCCAGGAGGGCGGGTTGTTTCCACAGGGTGAGGATCCCTTCCGAGAGGGCCACCCCCAGCGCCGGGCGCTCGCGGTCCTGGCCGACGTCGAGGACACGAATCGCCGCCAGTGCGTAGCAGGGGGCCAGGTAGGTGGCCGCGTTCAGCAGCATGGTGCCCCCGGCGCCGATCGTCGCAATCAGCAGGCCCGAGACGGCGTAGCCCACCAGGCTCGATACGTTGAAGATCGTCGCGTTCAGGGCAATAGCGTTGGCCAGCTCATCGCGGCCGACCAACTCGACCAGGAAGGCCCGCCGGGCGGGATGGTCGATGGCGAGGAGCGAGCCGAACACGAAATAGAGGACGACAATGTGCCACAGGCGGATGCCGCCGCTCAGTGCAAGCAGGCCGAAGACGGCCGCCTGGAGAAGCAGGCCGCTCTGCGTCGCGAGGATCAGCTTGCGCCGGGGCAGCCGGTCGATGAGCACGCCGCCCAGGAACGAGACCGGGACCACCGGCAAGAGTCCGATGAACCCGACCGCGCCCAGCCAGAAGGTGGATCCGGTCAGGTTGTAGATCAACCAGCCTTCCGCGACGACCTGAAGCGAGGTGCCGACCGTCGAGATGATCTGCGCCAGCCAGAAGAGGCGAAAATTGCGCGACCGCAGGGCCGGGGCGACGGCCGCCCAGCCGGTCGCAGCCGGGACGGCGGGTTGGTACTCGGCGGCCTCGGCCATCAGCGATTCCTCAGCGGAGGTCCGGCGCGCGGCCGCGGCATTTGAGAGCGACGACCACCCCGCCTCCCAGCAAGCCTCCCAGAACCCCGCACGAGAGCGAAACGATCCCGGCTGCGACGAAGAACTGGGTAAACGTGAGTCCTGGCGGGGCCGCAGGAGGAGCCGGCTGCGGGACGGCACGAACGGGGGTGGCCAACGGCGCGGGCGGTGCCGCTGCCGGGCTAGCGGTTGTCCCAGGGGCACTGGTGTCCGCTCGCGTTCGCAATTCACGGACGAGCGATTTGGCGACATCGACCGTCTCGGGGCTCGTGAGGATCGACACGCCGTCGATGCTCTCCTTGAGGGAGTCAATCAGATCGACGATGGCTTCGACGTTGCCCTCGGTTCGCACCTGGACACTAACACTGAGGCCGGGGTTGGCCCGGCGTAACTCGAGAACCAGGGGCCGGACAAAATTGAGCACCGCCGCGGGATCCGTCTGCACGCGCTGCACTTGCAGGATGAACATGTCCACGTAAGGGGCCATTGCCACCCCGTCGCTCTCGGCAAATTGGTGATCCGGCCCCAATGCTAACTGCTTTCCATAGTGGTCTGCGAGCTGGCGCATCCGCTGTACGCTCCCCACGGGATCCGCGATGTCTTCACGCGCGTTGGCCGGCCCATGTTCCAGGTTGTAGCCGATGATATCCAGCCTATCAGCCAGACCGGGCATGAGACGCTCGGCGTCGGCCACCGACTTGAAGACCACGAGCTTGCGCCCGGCGGTGATTTGATCGAGCATCCCCGCTTCCCAGGTATCGACCCGCGCGATGTCGTCGGGCCGGGCTGTCTGGTTAAACCAGTCCACAAGCGGTTGGCCCATCCCCAGATCGATCCACATCGCTCGCACCGGGCCCATCCGCGCCAGCGGCGCGGCATACAGCCCGACCGGCGGCATCAGTCCCAAGAGAAGCAGGGCTATGACCAGCCCTTGCATAATCCTTCTCACGATCTGTGTACCTGACATGGTCTTTCCCTCGTTGCGTTGCCACCGATGAAGCGTCCCATAACAATAGTCAATTTTTGGGGAGTCGCAATGTCGGTGGCCCGGCGCGTGAGTGGCGCGGGCCACTCTATGCCGGCGAACAAGGGTGGCCCCGCATCTAGGGACCATTGAGGGCTTCGCCGAGACGAGCCAGTGACTCGGCCGCGTCCGGTTCGGCCTCGAGAGCGGCCTGGAAGAGCCGCTGCGCCTCCTCCCGATGGTCCTGCTGCGCAGCGATCTTGGCGAGACGGAGATACCCGATCGCCGCGCCGGGGGTGAGCCGGATCACCTGCTGGTAGGCCTCGGTGGCGCCGGCAAGATTGTCCTGAGCGGCGTACAGATCCCCCAGGGCGATCAACGCCTCAGTCGAACCGGGCTCCAGCTCAAGCGCTGTGCGGAGGTCGCGTTCGGCATCGGCCGGGCGCTCCAGCGTGAGGAAGAGGTTGGCCCTGGCGATGAAGGTTTCTGCTTCCGGCGACGTCCGGCCGGCCAGGTCCAGCAGGGCCAGCGCCCGATCCTGCTCCTTCCGCTCGAGCAAGAACGCGGCGTATTGAGTCAGCAGCCGCCCCGAGGTGGGCACCAGCGCCGATCCGCGCTCGTAGACGGCCCGCGCCGCATCCCAGCGCTCCTGTTCCTGGTAGAGGGAGGCCAGGCCGGTGTAGACCTCAACCAGCGTCGGTGCCAAGGCCAGGGCCTGAGAGTAATACGACGTCGCTTCCACCGTCTGCCCGGCGCGCTGGTATACCCGGCCGAGGGCCAGGGCGATGGCGGGGTTGGTGGGTTCAAGGGCCGCGGCTTGCCTGGCATGGTCTATGGCCTCCTCGTTCCGCCCGCGCAGCAGGGAGAAGTCGACCAGCACGATCTGCGCCGCCGCGTTCTCGGGCTGAGCCTCCAGGGCGCGCTGGTACATCTGCCCGGCACGATCAAACTCGGCCCGCGAGCGATAATAGGTACCCAACGCCTGGAGGAGCTGGCTGTCCGTGCCGAGACGCCGGGCGGCGTGCTCGAGCGTTTCCAGGGCCAGGTGCGGTGCGGCCCGTTGCAGGTAGAGGGCCGCGAGGGCGGCGTACAGGGGAGCCGGATGGGATGCGTTGGCCAACCCGTCCTTAAGGACAGCTAACGCCTGATCGGGCCGGCCCTGGGCGGACCAGACCTGGCTGAGGGCCAGCCTGTAGGCTGCCTCACCCGGCTGGCGGGCGATGGCCCGTTCGTAGGCCGCAATGGCGGCCTTGGGCTTGCCCTGGGCGCGGTACAGGGCCGCCAGTTCGGCCTCGGGGGTGCTGGCCGCGGGGTTGAGCTGCGCGGCCAGCAGGAAGGCGGCCTCGGCCTCGTGATAGCGACCGAGGATGCGCTGGACTCTGCCGAGGCGCAGCTGGGACTCGCTATCGTCGGGCCAGCGCTTCACGGCCTGTTGGGCCTGGACCAGGGCCTTGATGTTGTAGCCCTGTCTGAGGAGCGAGTCGATCAGATCGTTTGTGGCCTTTGGATCGTGCGCAGCCAACGAGCGGACCTGGTCGTACCAGGTCGCGGCCTTCGTGATGTGCCCCCGGCGCCGTTCCAACTCGGCCAGACCGATGTAGGCGCTCACTGCGCGGCGATCGACGGTGAGGGCCTGGCGCAGCAAGGTTTCGGCCTTGTCATCGCGAGCGCGCGCGGCGTAGAGCCCGGCCAGCTCGATGTAGGCATCGGGGCTGCCAGGCGCCACCGCGAGGGCCTGGGTGTAGCTCTGTTCGGCCTGGTGCCAGCGCCCGCGGTCCTGCCAGGCACGGGCCAGCGCCAGGTTTGCCCGGGCGTCGCCGGGGTGCTCCCTGGCGCTGGCCTGGTAGATTGCCAGGGCCTCATCGGCCCGGCCCTGCTCAGCAGCGAGGGCGTTGGCCAGGGCCAGTTGGGCCTCGACCGAGCCGGGCACAACTTGCACTGCGGCCTGGATCTGGCGCAGGGCCGCGTCTCGGTCGCCCTGCTCCGCCAGGGCCTGCGCGAGTCCCAGGCGCGCCCCCGGCCACCAGCCATCGAGGGCGATGGCCTGCTGGTATACGCGGCGGGCCTCTGCGAGCTCTCCCTGGTTGCGGTAGGCATCGCCGAGATCCTTGTAGATGCGAGCGAGGACGGAGGGTGAGCTGCCATCGGCTTCTCTCTGCTGGATGGTCAGCTGAAACAGCTGGAGCGCCTGACCTGTCTGGCCGGTCGCTTGAAGGAGGCGGGCGCGCCCGGCCGTCAGGGTCTCGTCGGACCCCAGAGCCGGCAGCGGCTGGCCGGTGAGCGGGGCGGCGCGCCCCCCGCTGTGGGCGCTCTGGCCCGCTTCGTTCTGGCTCGAGGGCACCTGCGCAGCCTGGTCAGCCTGGGCGCGGAGTTCGGCCGCGGTATCGGCATCACCACGAGCCGCGACGAGGTCCGCCAGGTGCAGGTACGCCTCGACGAAGGTGGGGTCCTTTTGAATCGCCTGGCGGTAGGCGGCCTCGGCGGCGGCCCCGTCGTTGTGCTGGCGCAGCGCATCGCCCAGGAGCACCCGGCTCCACGTGGCGCCGGGGGCGGCGGCGACGGCCGCGCGCTCGTAATTCAGGGCCGGCTCGACCTGCCCCAAGTCTTCGTAGACCGCGGCCAGGCGGGCGTAGGCAAAGGCTCGGCTGCGCCCAATCGATTCGTAGTTCACGAGCGGCGAGGGGGTATAGGGGTCGAGCAAGCTCAAGGCAGAGAGGTAGGCGGCAACGGCGGCTTGATTGTCGCCGCGCCGCTGCCACTGATCGCCCAACGCCAGGTACAGGGTTGGTTCATCGGGGGTCACCTGGGAGGCAGTCTCGAATAGCCTCAATACCTCATCGGGTGGACCGCCAATCTGCCGGGTCTGGTCGCTCAACGAGGCATAGACAGCGACCTGGGTCGGGTCCAGTTGGAGTGCGTGCTCATAGGCGGCCGTGGCCTGCTCGGGCCGGTGCTCGGCCTGGGCGAGGTCTCCCTGAAGCTTGTAGGCGGCGGCATTGTCGGGTGCCAGGTGCAGCACCCGTTCGAGCTCGCTTCGCGCCTCGTCCAGGCGATTGGCCTCGAACAAGGTTTGGGCCAGGGCCAGGTGAGTGCTGGCGCTCTCCAGGGCCTGGACGTCCTGCAGCCAGATGGCCCGGCGGTAGCGCTCGACGGCCCGGTCGATCTGGCCGCGGTCGGCCGCCACCCCGGCCTGTGTCGCGACAATCTCGGCCGAGAGCGGGTTATGAGCTTGCATCACGCGCAGCAGCGCCTCGGCCCGGTCGAACTGCTCCGTGTCGCGGTAGACACTGACGAGCAGGAACTGGTTGTATTCGTCGGGCCGGAGGGCGACGGCCTGCTCGTAGAGCGGCAGGGCGCGGGCGGTCTGGTCGCGCTGCCGCCAGAGATCGGCCAAGGCCGCGAGGCGTGCGGCTTCGTCTGGCAGGGCTTCGGCCGTCACGGCGGCCTCATACTGCTCGGCCGCACAACTCTCTTGGCCGGCGCTGAAGCAGGCATCGCCCAGCGCCAGGTGGAAGCGGGCGACCATGGGGGCGCCTTTCTGGGCGCGATCGAACTCGGCGATGCTGCGCTCCGTCCGGCCACGTTCGGCGTAGAACTGGCCGAGGCGGTAGTGGAGAACGGGCAACTCAATCCGGCTCGCGGCCTCTTGCAGCGCGTCCAGGGCCGCGTCGAACTGGCCCTGGACGTGGGCGGCGTCGGCCAGCCCCAGCAGCGCCAGCAGATCGCCAGGCTGTTCTTGCAGGGCGGTTTGATAGAATCGCTCTGCCGTCTTCCACTGCTTTTGGGCCATGGCGGTGTTGCCCTGGATGCTGGCGCTCAGCGTGGGCATTTCGGAGAGTTCGTAGAGGCTGTAGGCCTGATCGTCCATCAGCCAGCGGAACCACTGCGGCGCGAGGCGCAGTTGGGTATCCAGGTCGCTGCCATTCAGTGCAATCACGAAGCGCACGTCGTAGCGTCGCAAGATCGCCACCGAATCGACGGTGAGGGAGCGGGCGCGGAAAAAGGCATCCTGGTCAATCAGTCGCTGGAGGGCCTGGTCCTGCTGATCGGCGGGAAAGACCTCACTGATGGTCGGCGCGCGGTGGGCGACGACATTGGCGTTGGCGACGTAGGCCGGGATGGTGACGCTCAACGCCTGGTCGGCGAGGACCGTCACCGGGCCGGTGTGGGCCGTGACCGCGTTCAGGTGGGCCAGCATCCGCTCGGGAGTCGGGAAGAAGGAGGGAAAGGCCGCGCGGTCCTGCAAGTTTTGGAGGTTGGTGACGATGCCGGGCCTCAACAGGAGGCCGGCGAGGATCGTCACGCCCACCAGCGCGCCGGTGTGGACCCTCTCCTCCGCGGAGGCGAATCGAGGCCGGTGTGCCAGGGCCCTGGCGCCGAGGCGGAGGAAGCGATCTGCCACCAGCGCGATGATGAGGGCGTAGGGCAACACCCAGACCAGCCGCCACAGGATCCAGGGCATGACGAGCGACCCGATCAGCGGCGTCGCGATGGGACTAAACATGATGAGCAGGACGGCCAGTGTGGTGCCGACGGCAAACTGCGCAGCGACATTGGAGCGGAGCCGCCACAGGAGCGCGGGAAGCAGCAACAGCGCGAGCAGGTAGGGTGGCTCGAGAATCAGACTCGGATCGGAGATGTAGTGGTTCAGGTCGAACAGAATAAGGCGCCGCCGGGTCATGTTGACCGCAAACCGCCAGATGAGAAAGGGATTGGTCGAGGTGTTGGCCTGGCTGGCTGTGAGATGGGCAAGGTCGGGTAGCGGGCCGCTCGCGTCAAGGGTCCGCACCCAGACGAAGGGCAGCGCCGGGACCAGTTTTTCCCCGAGGGGCCAGCCCTCGAGGCTGCTGGGATACGAGGGCGCCAGGGGCGCCTCGTCGCGGGCCATGATGAGCTGAATGAACGGCACCACCATGACAATAGCCACCAGCCCCGCCATGGCGAGGGCGCGCGTCTGGGCCGGGCGATTGCGGGGCTGGAGCAGGAGGTGTACCCCACCAAAAGCGGCCAGGGCGAGTGCCAGCATAGCCGCGACCAGCGGATGGATGACCGAGACGGCGAACGTGGCGACGGCCGCCGCGATCCAAAGATCGCGCCGACCCTCGCGCATGTAGCGGATCGTGAGTCCAAAGATGACGGGTAGCATCGTCACCGGGACCATGAACTTATCGGCGTTGACACGCTCGAAGAAGAAGAGACTCACGTTGTCGCCGCGCAGAAAAGGGGCCGCCAGGTAAATGAGGAGCTGGATGGCGGCCGTAAACAGCCCAAAGCGCCGGCTGCCCGCGCCGGCCGCTTTGCCCAGTGTATACGTTGCCAGGATGGCCCAGAGCGCAATCATCGACCGCGATGCCGTGGCAGTGAGCGAGATGGCATCGATGGCCGCCAGGGAGGACCACAGGTAGGTCATCGGCAGGGACTGGTTGAAGACCATCCGGACCCCGGGGCCGAGGTCGGTGCCGAAGAGCGGCTCGGTGAGGTTCAACGGCCGCCCGGCCAGCGCGTCGGCCACAAAGGAGCCGACGGCGTAGGCATCGCCGTCGATCTTAGGGAGCGACAGCGTGGGTACGATCGCCACAAACGCGGCCGCCAGCAGCAGCACCATGACGATCTCACCGGGGGACCACGGTTCGGCCGGACCGGGCAGACGTTGGCGGACCCACAGCCCGTGGAGCAGCCAGGCGAGTACGATCAGCAGCGTCATCAGTCCCCAGTTGACAATCAATTGCTGGATGGTCAGGTGCCGCAACAGGGCCACCATGCCTGGCACGCCCATCACAACGACGCCAAGGGGGAAGGCCAGTGCCAGGCGCTCGAACTCATCGAGGTCGAGGCGCCAGACGATGATCTCGCCCAGGAAATACCCGGGAGCAATGAACAGAGCGGCGAAGGTCAGCCAGCTCCGAACCTGGATGGGCAGGGAGGCCGGCAGGCCCGCGAGCACCACGACCCAGACGCAGGCCAGCCCAACGGCCATGATCGTACTCGGGCCGATGGGCAGGCTCGCGCGGGCTCTTGTCGTGCGAGGCAGGTTAAGAATCCGTTGCAGCTCCATACGATTGTACGACCTCCTCACGCCCGACCCAGGTTTCTCGTCAAGGCCAGCCTCACGCGAACGGCATGTGACGGCGCAGTCTCGGGCCTAGAAACTGAACGACTGGAAACGGCAAGCGGGACCAGATCCGGCTGAAGTAGCCCCGTGTGACGCCGGATGGCAGCGCGCCGGCTTCGCGGCCGGCGGGGCGACTTCCGCCAAGGGATACCATCTGTTGATACACGGGATGGGCGCTTCCACCCCACTGGCCCTTGAACTTCGAGGCATTGGAATCGGCCGGGCTGCGGCCCATATCAAGGAAGTGGTAGCCCTGCGCGGCCATGTCGGCCAGCATCTCCCAGTACGCCAGGTAGACCGGCCGCAACTTCAGGTACTCGCGCAGGGCGGCGCCCCAGGTGCCGTAGACCGTCCGCCCCATCTCGAGTTGAAAGTAGGCCCCGATGGGCTGATGACCGTCGTACACCACGGCGATGTTAAATCCCTCGGGAAAGGCGGCAACAATGTGCTCCAGGAAACAGCGTCCGAAGACCGGTGTGCCCACCTGGTGGGTGAAGTGACTCAGGACGTTGTGAAACTCGCCCAGGCGCCGGCCGCTGCGGTCAATCTCGATCGTCAGGCCACTCCGCCGGGCGAGGCGGACCTGGCGGCGGATGTTGCCGTCCAACCGGTGCCAGAGGTCCTCGGCGCCCGCGCGCAGGTCCACAACCCAATGGACGTGATGGCTGGTGGTCTGCAGGTCGCCGGGCCAGGCCTGACGGGTGTCTTGCAGCACGAAGGTCCTGGCGTTGGCCCGGCGGGCGATCTCGCTGGCCCGCGCGATGAGTGCCGCGGCCACCTCCGGGCTCTCGGCGCAGAGGCCGCCGGGCATCGTCTTGGCTGCGTTGCCGACCAGAATGCTGGGCACGAGAAAGAGCGGCAGCACGCCCACGACAGCCCCACCCTCGCGCGCCATCAGGTAGTGGGTTTCGTAGCCGTAGGTCCTGGCGAGAACGTCGCGCCAGCCCGAGAGGTGCTGGGGCAAGCCGCCCGGCGCCTGGTGGACGTAGGTGTCCCAGGCGGGCCGGTCGGCGTCGGCCAGCTCGATGATCACCATCGCCGTCCGCCCGCTGTGTGTTCGGGCTCGAGCAGGTCGCGCAGCGGCATGAAGGCGAAATCAGTGAACAGGCGGTGGAGTTTGGCGGCAAGACCGCGGCGTCCACGGTAGTGGGTGATCCACTCACGCGGCGTGACCTGGCGGTAGCGCTGGCCCAGGTCCAACTCCCAGGGATGCAGATACATGATGGCCGGCTGTCCCTGCCGGTTGAGCCGGGCGATCGCCCAGCGGATAAACGTGTACGGCAGGGTGCGCAGGTAGAAGCCGCCGGCAACCGGCCAGTTGATGCCCCTCAGGCGCAGCGTGGCGAGGGGAAACTCCACCAGATCATGACCGTCGAGGCGATGGGGGAAGCGCGGCGCGTCCGGGAAGCTGTACAGGATGGTCCGGGTGGGGAAGACGCTACTGTCGTAGCGGATCCCTTGCGCCTGGAGGATGTCCAGTGCCCATGCCGTACCGGCGTTGATGGAGAAATAGGGCGCCCGGTGGCCCAGCGGTCGCTCCCCGGTGATGCGCTCGACCGCAGCGATGCTGCGCTCCAACTCGCGCGCGAATTCGTCCGGCGTCAGCCGCGAGACGAAGCGGTGGTAGTAGCCATGCACGCCGAGCTCGTGACCGGCGGCGCGGATATCCGCGATCAGGGTTGGGTACCGGTCGGCCACGTAGCCCAGGACGAAGAACGTTGCTCGGACCCGGTGGCTACTCAGGATCTCCAACAACAGGTCGGTAGCAGCGACCACCCGGCTCTCGAAGGTCGGCCAGCGCTCGACGAGCGGATTAGTGCTCGTCAGGCCCTGGAACCACTCTTCCAGGTCTACCGTGAAGGCATTGGTCACCCCCGTGGTCTTGGCCATGGCGCCTCAGCCCACATATCCCAGCTCACGGAGCCGGTCGAGGAGGAGTCGCTCGTCTTCTTCGGACAGGCCATTGCCGCCGCCGGCGGGGGTCTGCCACTGCCCATCGTGTCTCTGTGGCTGCCTCCAGCGCAGATCCCCCGTCAGAATCTCGTGGAAGACACGGCCGTCCATGTGATCGGGGATCGGCTCGCCCATCAGGTGCAGGATGGTCGGTGCCAGATCAACGATCTGGGCGCCTTCGACGGTAACGCCCGGCTGGATGCCGGCTCCATAGGCCAGGAAGATGCCGTTCATGCGGTGCGTCCCAGAAATCCCGCGCTTCATCGCCTCGATAATCTTGTGGCTTCCAAACTCGTACTCGCCAAAACCGAAATACTCCAGGCGGCGGGGGATGAAGACGATATCGGGCGCTCGCTCAGTCTGGTCGCCGCTGTAGATCTCCTCACGACGATAAACGGCCTCGACCACCTGCTCGCCGCCCTCGGGGTCGCGCAGTTGCCAGAGCCGGGCGATGATGGCATCGCGGACGCGCTCGTAGTCCGCGCCGGGCTGGACGGCGCCGAAGGGCTCACGCCCGGCGACGTTCAGCGTAATCTGGCCGACGTTGCCCAGGGAGTAGGCTACGGTCCGCTGCCAGTCGACGTCCTCGAAGGAAAGGAAGAGAGCCTTCAGGAGGCCCTGGCCCTGCCCGCGGACGACCTCGCGCTTCAGCGCGCCGAGCCCCAGTCGCATGAGCATGTCGTAGACATTCATGGGCGCCATCCCCAGGCGGAAGAGCGCCCCCTTCAGGCGCGCGCGGGGCTCCGATTTCAAGTGCATGAGCCCTTCTCGCATCAGCCAATTGTTGACATGGATGAACTTGTGGAACGGCCCGAAGCCGTGATCGGACATGACGATCAGGGTGGTATCATCCTCCAGGCGCTCGACGATCGTGGCCAGGTGCTGATCGAGGAAGCGGTAGTAGTCGCGGATCGCATTCCCATAGTGGGCGGCGCGACTCGGATCGTGGAGCGGATGCTCGGGGTCCATGTACTTCCACAGCGCGTGGCTGACCGTATCGGTGCCGTTGAACACCGCCATCGCGAAATCCCACGGTTCGCGCCGGCACAAGAAGTCGAGCGTGCGCGCGCGGAGGTCCGTGGTGCGGTAGAGGAGTTCCAGGAAGGCGTCCACTCCCGCGTCGGAATAGGCCTGTCCCGGGTCGGGGTAGAGGATGTAGTCGCCGACAGCCTCGAGGATCTCGTCGTACAGGCCCGGTGGGAAGGTCAGGGTCACCTGCGTGCTGGGCGCGGGGAGCCCGGAGACCATCACGCCGTTGACGGGCATTGGCGGGTAGGTCATAGGAATGTTGAGGCTGCAGACGCGGCGCCCGGCCTGGCTGAGCAGGGTGTAGATCGTGGGCGCAGTGGCGTTAGCGGCGGTCACGGCCGAGAAGCGGTAACTGCCTGCCTCCCGAGCGATCCAGTCGTAGAGCCCGTGCTTGCCGGGGTTGGTGCCTGTGGCAAACGAAGTCCAGGCCGGTGCGGTCATCGGCGGGATGGTGCTGAGCAGCGGCCCATGGGCGCCCTCATGCAGCAACCGGTCGAGGGTGGGCAACTCCCCGGCGGCGGCCCAGGGTTTGATCAGGTCGAACGTGGCGCCGTCCAGGCCGATCACGAGAACCCGGCGCGGTTGTGCCGACGGCCGGTCTGCCGACACCGGTTGCGCCTCGATCGACGGGGTCGCCATGGGCCGACTCGAGGTGGGGTGGCCCTCCTCAGGTCCGGTGCCGTTTTCGGGAGCGCCAGCGGTCAAGTCGTTCTCCTCCAACCGGCGCAGGCGCCACTCGAGGAGGGCCACACTCTGGGCGAGGTCTCGCACGCGGTCGGCGTGGGTCGAAAGCATCACACTTTGGGAGAGGAGAATCACCAGGGCAAAGAGCAGGCCGAAGACCAGAATCACCGTCGGCGGATAGGAGACTTGAAAGAAGGAGGCCAGGAGCGATACTGTCCACCCAAAGGTCGAGAGGAGCAGGATCAGCAGGCCGGCGGCGAGCCAGAGCAGGGCGTACTCTTCGCGTAGCTTGCGCTTACGGATCAACTGCACGATCACGGCCACCAAGATGAGGCTGTAGAGAATAGCTGTGAAGCGCTGCGCGGTCGGCTCTGGCATCAGGAATCTCCGTCGTGAGCACTGGGGTATCCTTGATCGCGGCGACCAGTACCGCCAGTGTAACTTTGAAGGCGTAATAAATTGAACGCCAGCTATTGATAGAACTGACGCCCGCGCGGCGAGCGTGCATGCGCGTTGGCAACTCCAGTGTGGTGAGGCCGGCCTTGTGCAGGAGGATGCGACTCTCGACCTCGGGATAATCCTGGGGAATGTGGTTGACCAGGACCTCGACCGCCCGGCGGTTCATGCCCATAAGGCCGGAGGTGGTGTCGGTTGCGGGCGCGCCGGTCAACAGGCGCACCTCTAGCGCGAACAGACGAACGCCCAAGAGACGCAAGACCGGGAGGCGCACGTCTCCTAGCGGGTGGAGGAAGCGCGAGCCGATGACCACATCGGCCCGCTGCGAGCGCACTGAGGCGAGGAATGTCAGAATGTCGTGGGGATCGTGCTGTCCATCGCCATCCAGGCGCATCACAACGTCGTAGTCCTCCTGGCGCGCAAACTTGAGCCCGGTCTGAACCGCGCCCCCAATCCCGAGATTGAAGGGATGCCTGACAACAAAGGCACCGGCCAGCCGTGCTTGCCGGAGGGTGTCATCGGTGGAGCCGTCGTCGATGACGAGCACGTCCGCACGGGGCACCGTTTTCCGGACCAGGTTCACCACCCATCGAATCGACGCCTGCTCGTTGTAGGCAGGAATGATGACTAAGACACGCTGACTGTGGGTCTGGAAAGAGATCACGCACGACACTCCGTGTGGATTCTCAAGAGCAGCTTCTGCTTCATCTTTGGTACAAAATCTATACCTTATTTATACCAGACTTTTATAGGAATCCGCAAGAGGGAAAATTGGGTCTGGGGGTTGCGCCGAGATGCTCAAAAGCCGGGCGTGCGAGGTGCGACGCAGTTCTGTCCTCCTGAAGGGTGCAGGCGAGGTGTGAGGCGACCTTTCGCAGTCCCCATGACCATAGCGAAGGTGCGCCGCGCCTTGACCATTGACAGCCGCGGCGTTCAAGGGGCGGCGACGGTGACGGTTCCGAGGTCGACCGGGCGACGTGCCGGGGCAAGGAGCCGCAAGCGGTAGCGGCCGGGGGGCAGATCGGCGGGCAGGAAGAAGGTCTGCGGGTCGCGCACGACCTCCCCGGCGGACCAGGCAGCGGGTGGATAGCGGCCCTCGACCGGTTGCCAGGGCCACTCCGCCTGTCGCGGCCCTTCTAAATGAAGCGTGAGCGCTGGCACGCCCGGCGCGGTCTGCTCCGCCTGCCAGAAGAGGACGACGGCCAGGGGCTCGCCCGGCCGCAGCGGTGTTTCCGGCGCCTGGTCGGCCCCGAGTTTGTGGGCGCTGCTGCCTACGAGGCGCACCTGGCCCAACTGGGCCGCCTGCGGGCGTGTCAGGTCCAGGGCGCCGGTTGTGGGGGGCACTGCGGGCGCTCGCACGTGGATGGTGCCCAGAGGCAGGGCATCGGTGCCGTCAGTCAGGGGAAGGCGGGTGCCGCTCGCGCTGTCATACAGACCGATGACCAGGCGATAGTCGCCGGGGGGCGTACCCGGGCGCACCGCGAGGCCGAGCCGACTCGCGTGCACCTCGCCGGCCTGCCAGGCATCGGTGGGAACCGCATCGGGCGCGATGTCGCGCTGGCCCACGATATGGTCGCCGGCGTCGAGCAGTTGCGCGAAGAGCTGGTAGCGAACTACGGGGGCCGCAATAACGCGCCAGCGCAGGGTCAGGGCGATGATGTCGCCGCTGATTACCGAAGGCGGATTGGCGGCCGCAGCCTCCAGTTCGATTCGCTCGCCGAATCGCGCGCCGACCGGACGGGGTTCGGGGGTGTCTCCGAATTGGTAGACGGCCAGGCGGATATTGCCGAACCAGCGGTCGCCGGCCTTGAAAGCATGCTGATCCAGCCAGCCCTCGATCAGGCCTTCGGGGTCACCCTCCCGCTCGGCCCACAGCACCGCGTAGAGCCGCTCGGTGCGGGCAGCGATCGCCGCCAACTCTGCTCGCACGGCCTTGGGGTCGAGCGGCCGCGTGCGGGGGAGCGGATAGCGCGGCTGGGGGCCGTGGAAATAGTAATCGAAGATCTCGATCTGGCCGGGGCCATTCAAGAGAATCGCATCGTGAGGGCCGGCGGTTGCCTCGATGGTGCGGGCGAGGCCGCGGTAGTCATCGCGCCAGAAACGAGGGTCGTTGAACTCGTTGTGCAGCGGTGGCGCCGCCGCCAGGGCCAGGAAGGCCAGCGCTCCCAGCGGCACCAACGCCGCCCTGGGCGCACTCACGCGGTGCCCGAGGGCGGCGGCGCCATGACCGAGCAGCAGGTGGTAGCCGGGGAGGGCCAGAAGGAGGAACTTGGGGTTGTAGAAGGGACGATCCAGGGCCGAGAGGATCACCATCAGGCCGGGGGGGACCAGAAAGTAAAGCGCAGCCAGAAGACGCGGAGCCGGTGCCCGGGCAGTGCACGGGGCCGGCAGTGCCAGCCCGGCCAGCCCGAGCAGCACGAAGCCCATCAGCCAGGGCGACCAGGCCGGCAGCGTCGCAGGGCCGAGGCTGAAGATCCGCAGCGTCTCGCGCGTGATGAAGGGCAGCGTGACCGGCGCGCTGATTGCCGGCCAGTTCAAAATGGTGGCGCGACTGTACCAGAGCCAGGGAAGGTAGAGGAGGAGCAGGCTGCCTTGCAGGAGCACCCAGCGGAGGGGCCCAATCCCATGACGCGCGACCTTTTTGCGTCCGGCCGCTGCTGGCCGGATCCGCAGTCGCAGCCAGGCGAGATTCTGCGCGACGACCAGGGCGACGGCATAGTAGTGCGTGTAGAGCAACGCCAGTGTGAGCGGCCAATACGCGGCCCACCAGCGGCGCTCGCCGCCCAGGGCGCGCTGGAACGCGTACCAACTCGCCGCGCCGAGCAGTGCGACCAGGATGTACATCCGGGTTTCCTGCGAGTAGTGGATTGCAAAGGGCGAGAGGGCCGCGGCGCCGGCCGCCACCAGGCCAGCCGCCCGGCCAAACCAGCGCCAGCCCAGCAGGCCGGTCAGCGTGACGAGGAGGGTCCCGTAGAGCCCGCTGAGGGTTCGGACGGCGACCACACTCGTTCCGGCCAACGCGACCCAGAAGTGCAGGCTTACATAGTAGAGCGGCGGGTGGATGTCATGTGAGGCATCCTGGACGATGCGCGCGAGCGAGCGGGGCGCCAGGGCAACACTGGTACCTTCATCGGCCCACAGGCTCTGGAGGTCGAGGCGATAGGTGCGTAGGGCGAAGGCTACCAACAACAGCAACAACCAGGGCAGCAGGCGCAGAAGGGTTGGAGGTTGGGAGGGAGGCCCGGCCCGGCGGGGACGGTTGCAGGTTGGACGGTTGGACGGTTGCAGGTTGGACGGTTGCAGGTTGCAGGTTGAAGGTTGAAAGAGCGGCCCGACTCTGCGGGGTCCCCGGCGGGGACGGTTGCAGGTTGAAGGTTGGGAGGGAGGCCCGGCCCTGTGGGGCCCCTGCTGGCCTGAGGGGCGCCGCCAGGCGTGGCCTGCTCGCCTGGGCGAGCCCGGCCGGTGCTTGCCCGTAGGGGACCCCGGGGCGTCTGGACAGGGTGCAGGTTGAGGCGCGGCCCCTCCATCGCTGAGCGGTGACGACCCATTGCTGCTCATTGATTTCCCATTGTTCAGCCTGTAACCTGCCACCCTATCGGATAAGGACGCCGTCGAGCCCGAGCGCGCCGTCGGTCACGTGAAGGTCAAAGATGTGCGGGCCGGGCCCGAGGTTGCCGGCGATCAAAACTTTAAGGGGCATCGTTCCGGGCGGTACGTCGCCGGGGATAGTAATCGTGCTGGGCGGCGCGTAGTCCAGGCGCGTCTCGATGGTCGCCGCGCTGTCGGGGCGCACGATGAGCGCCAGCGCGCTGCCCTCGAAGCGAAAGCCGAGGCTGGCACCCGTCTGCCCCTTGCGGTACCCTCCCAGAACGGCGTCGGGGGCGTGATGGTCTGTCCAACCCGGGCTGTATGCGATCGTCCAGTGGTTCTCCTGATGGTAGCCGCGGTACATCGTTGGCTCGCGAAGAGCGGCCTGGATGTAGGTCGAGAGGGCCTCAAAAGCGGGGGTCGGGGTAAAATCGGGCTCGACCAGGCGGAAGTAGTATTGCGGCTTGCCAGCCTCGCGGGCGTCGGCCTGTTTGAAGAACCAGTAGGTTACGACCCCCATCCAGGGCCACTCATGCTGGATCCGCTCGAAGGCCTCGACGGCGTAGCGGGCACGGGCTTCCTCCGGCGTGCGGCCGAAGGGGGCGTCGACACCAGCGGGGGCCGAGTTCCACCCGACCTCGCTCGCCCAGATAGCCTTGTTCGCATCACCGTTGCGAATCATGATATCGCGGACGTACACCGGGCGCGAGAAATTCAGGACCCGCGGGCGCATCCGGCGGTCGCTCGCCCCGCTCCAGAGCCCGTAGTCCTGGACCGCGAGGATATCGAAGTACGCTTTCGCGCCGGCATCGTACATCCGTTGGAGGAAGAGAAAGTCGTTGAAATCGCGCCCGGTCAGCTCGATGGTGGGAGCCAGCGGCGCGGTGAGAATCAGGGCCTCAGGATTGGCGGTCTTGGCGCAGGTGTACCCGACCTTCAAGAGGGCGGTGTACTGCTCGGGGTTGATGTCGTAGACGCCCCACTCGGGATAGATGTTGGGCTCGTTCCAGATCTGGAAATAGCGCAGGCGCCCGCGGTAGCGGCCCACCACATTTTTGACATAATCACAGTAATCGGCCAAATTGTCAGGTGGCGCGAACGCACCGGCCGCGGTCCCACGCGCCCGGCTCCAGTGCGGTGGGGTGCTCAACCGGGCGATGATCTGAAGTTGATTGGCCTCCGCCAGGGCGACGATGCGGTCGTATTTGGTCCACGCATTCTTGATCTCGTTGTCGCGGAGGTCCACATACCAGCCTTTGTGATGGATTTCCAGATCCTCCCACGGAAATTCCTGGCGAATCCACTGGAAGCCGGCCGCGTGGATCATCTCCAGCGAGTGTTCGACCTTATCGGGTTCGACCTCAGTTTGCAAGAAAGTATTGACACCGAACGGCCCGAGGCCGGTATCGTGAACCGGAACGTCCAGGGCCGTGGCCGGGTAAGGGCGCAGGCGGCTGCTGATGAGGTGCACCGCCCCGCGCAATTGGGGAGTCAGCGCCTCCTCGCCCGTCTCGGCCTGCAGCCAGGGACGGGCGCGCGGCGCGAGCAGCAGCCCGGCGGCCGCCAGCAGGATAAGCGCCGTGACGGACAGCGTAATTGTGACAGGAGAACGAACCAGGCGCTTGAGCATAATTCGTGGGCCCACGAATGTGGGACGCTGAAGCATAGCCCGAGGGGCGTGAGTCGCCAAATCAAATCGTGTCGACAACGTTTTCGCCAGCGGCGGTTCGAGGGAGAAAGTCGCCGGAGATGGATAGAGCCAGCGCGCTTGTGAACCAGGATTGACGCGTCCGGAGCGGTCCGGCGCTTTCCAGGGGGCCCGGTGCTCACTGTGACCGCCTGTCGACGCGAAAGACAAGCCGGGGGATGCTCCGCGCTCCGATTCCGGCTCCCATCCTCGCATCTATGAGTGCTTCTGAGTTGCGGAGAGGGTCTCAAGCGCACGGGCCGGATTTGAGAGTATTCCATGCTCGCAGGCGAGCAACGGCCGGGACGAAAGGCGAGCGACGCCTGCGCCGACGCGCTGTTTCGGGCACTTGCCGACTCCAGGGGGTTGTGATACACTCCACAATCGGTCCCACCGATTGCTCGAAGTGATCCTCTCCGAGGAAGAGTCCCTGCTGAGTCCTGCGGTTGGTCGTCAGCTTCGACCTTTGCGGGCGGCTCTCTCCGCATGTTATAATTATCCGACTGGAGTGCTGGAGGATTTCTCGCGATGAGCCCATATGCTGTGATAGGCGCCTTTCTCCTTGTTGGCCTGGCGCTGCCGGCGGTTACGTTGCTGGGTGCGGTCCTTGTCAGTCCCAAAAAGCCCAACCCGATCAAGAGTGACATTTACGAGTGCGGTCTGGAGACGATTGGGGAGACCTGGGTCCAGTTCAAGGTCCAGTACTACATCTACGCGCTGGTCTTCGTGATCTTCGATATCGAGACCGTCTTCCTCTATCCCTGGGCGGTGGCATACAACCAATTGGGGCTTTTCGCCCTGCTGGAGATGTTGGTCTTCCTGGGAATCTTGCTGACCGGATTGTTCTACGCGTGGCGAAAAGGCGCACTGAACTGGTTTTAGCGTGCAGTGACAGGCCGCAATCGGGTGAACGTTGACCGGTCTGCTGGTCTGGGACTCCACAAGGGGGAGTGATGGCATTTCTCGATCGCCTCTTTATTGAGATTGGACACGCGTGGACAACCTTCCTGCTCCGCTTCCTCCCGGAGGGTGTTGTCAGCCTGATCGGTATTCTCCTCTCAGCGATTCTGATCTCCACCTTTGCGGCGCTGACATTCCTGGTGATGACTTTCCTCGAACGTAAGGTGGTCGCTCGGATTCAGGACCGCATCGGACCGAACCGCGCCGGGCCGTTCGGTGTCTTGCAGCCGTTCGCCGATATGCTCAAGATGTTCACCAAGGAGCTGACGACACCGGCCGGCGCTCACAAGATCGTCTTTAACCTTGCTCCGATTATCGCCGCGGCCCCAGGACTGATGATTTTCGCGGTCATTCCCTTCGGCAAGGGGATGGTCGCTGCGGATCTCGACGTCGGGGTGATCTACTTCATCGCGATCGGTTCCATCGCCGAGATCGGAATTTTGATGGGGGGCTGGGCCAGCCGCAACAAGTTCGCGCTCCTGGGCGCGATGCGCGCGGTGGCTCAGATGATCTCATACGAGATCCCGATGGTGCTCGCGTTCATGGGCATCCTGATGATGGCCGGCACGCTCAAGCTCTCGGCGCTGGTCGAGGCGCAAGTGTTGCCCTTCCTGGTGCTTCAGCCGGTGGCCTTCCTCATCTGGCTGGTGAGCGCGGCCGCGGAGCTAAACCGCTCCCCGTTCGACATCATGGAGGCAGAGTCCGAGATTGTTGCCGGCTATCATACCGAGTACAGTGGTATGAAGTTCGGTCTCTTCCAGATGGCCGAGTTCGTGGCAGCCTACGCCTCGGCCGCGATTGCCACCACCGTTTTCTTCGGAGGCTGGCGCGGGATTGACCTCCCAGGGGTTGACATCATTCCGGGCTGGCTGATCTTCTGGCTCAAGAGTTACATCATCGTCTTTGCCCTCTTCTGGTTCCGCGGCACCTTCCCACGGTTGCGGATTGACCAGTTGCAAGCCTTCTGCTGGAAATTCCTGGTGCCGGCCGCGCTTCTGAACGTGTTGGTCACGGGCGTTGTTGTCTACTTCTTCCCGATCATGCGGGTGGGGGTTCAGGTGCCCGCGGGAGCGGGCTGGGTGGTGACGACAGCGGCCTACCTGATTGGCAACGCCATAACCATCGTTCTGCTCCTGATTTTCTACCGTCGTCCGACCCGCCGCGCGGCGGCCCAGTTCCAGGCGGTCGAGCCGACGCCGGCGGTTATTCGCGAGGTGCGTCCCGCATGACTGGCGAGCAGGTCATCTTCGGGTTGATTGCCCTGGTCACCCTGGCCTTTGCGGCCGGGATGGTCACGGTCAACAGTGTCTTTCACGCCGCGCTCCTCATGATTGGGGCCTTTGGTGGGGTGGCGGCACTCTTCGTGACCCTCAATGCCGGCTTCCTGGGGGTGGTGCAGGTGCTGATCTACGTGGGAGCCATCGCGGTGTTGGTCCTCTTTGCAGTCATGTTGACGCCGCGAGTGATGGCGCAGCAGGACACCCGGCCGCGCTACACGCCGCAGTGGCCATTGGCCGCGATCATCGCGGTTCTGCTGACGGGTGTCCTGGTCATCATTGGTATTACCGTCAACTGGCCGGTCCAGGCCCAGTTTGCCCCGGCGACGGCCGACTACGCCGTCGAGCTGGGCAAGGCGTTTATGGGGCCATACATTTTGCCGTTCGAGGTGGCTTCGGTGGTGCTGCTGGTCGCTCTGGTAGGTGCCATCGTGATCGCCCGCGAAGAGTAGTGTCCGTCGCCCGGCGCGAGAGGCCGCGTGTCGAGACGCCGTGGTGAGGTGTCTTTCCACCAGGAGACAGGCTCGCCGAACCGTTTCCACATGATGGGCTGCGCCGGGCGCGATTGTGCCCGAGCGAGGTTCAACCCATGGCAACAGTTCCCTTGAGCTGGTATCTCAGCGTCGCCGCCGTGCTCTTTGGCATCGGTCTGTTCGGCGCGCTCGCCCGACGGAATGCCGTCGCGATTCTCATGGGCATCGAGTTGATGATGAATGCCGTCAACATCAATCTCGTGGCATTCTGGCGCTACGTCGAGAGCGTCGGTCTGGCGGGCCAGATGTTCGCGATTATCTCGATCACGATCGCAGCGGCGGAGATCGCCGTCGCCCTGGCGCTGGTCCTGGCGATGTACCGGGCGCGTGACACCGTAAACGTTGAAGAGATCGACCTGTTGAAGTGGTAATGCGATCGAAAGAGATAGGCACACAGGTATCACGTGATACGTGACGCGTGATTCGGCAGGAGAGGGCAATCTCTTCATTCACGTTTCACGTTTCACGTTTCACGTTTCACGAGGCGCGTCCATGTCAGAAGAACTCATTCGTACGTTGCTCCCCCTGATCCCGCTCTTCCCGCTCTTGTCTTTCGCCCTGATCATCCTGGTCCGACCGATCCGGGACAACAAGCCGCTCGCATCGGCTCTCGCCGTTCTGTCGGTGGTGCTCTCCACGGTCGTCGGATGGGCGCTCTTGTTCACAACGTTGGGGGCCAACCTGGGCGAGCACCCGATCATCCTCGATATTCCCTGGATCCCTACCGGCACCGCCGTCTTCAATGTAGGCTTCATCCTGGACCCGCTTGCCGGGGCGATGCTCTTCATGGTGCCCTTCGTGGCGACGATGATCTTCATCTACAGTATCGGGTACCATAACCTCGGGAAGCCCAACGTCGAGCCGCGCTACTCGCGCTTCTTTGCCTACATCTCGCTCTTTGCGGCCGGCATGCTGGCTCTAGTGATCGCCAACAGCCTCCTGCTGTTCTTCATCGCCTGGGAGATCATGGGCCTCTGCTCCTACCTGCTGATCGGCTTCTGGTTCTACAAGCCTTCGGCGATGGACGCAGCGAAGAAGGCCTTCCTCACCACGCGGATCGGCGATACGCTCTTATTCAGCGGTCTGATGCTGCTCTACGCCGCCACCGGCACACTGAGCCTGAACGAGATTCTGACGACCGGATCGATCGAACAGCTGAAGGGGCTCGTCCTCAACCTCGGTCCATTTGGGCAACTGCCGCTCCTGACGACCATCGCGCTGCTGATCTTGGCCGGCGCGATCGGCAAATCGGCCCAGTTCCCCCTGCACGTCTGGTTGCCGGACGCGATGGAGGGCCCGACCCCGGTCAGCGCCATGATTCACGCGGCGACGATGGTGGCCGCCGGTGTCTTCCTCGTGGCGCGGATGCTGCCCCTCTTCGAGCCGCTGGAGGGCTCGCCCCAGTTGGCGGCGGTCGCGCTGATCGGGGCCTTCACCGCCATCTTCGCGGCCACCATCGCAGTGGCGCAGAACGACATCAAGCGTGTGCTGGCCTATTCGACGATCTCCCAGCTTGGCTACATGATCGCTGCGCTTGGGGTCGGTGGTCTGATCGCCGGAGTCTTCCACATGCTGACCCACGCCTTCTTCAAGGCGCTGCTCTTCATGGGCTCCGGCTCGGTGATTCACGGTATGGAGCACGGTCTCCACGCCGCGCACGGCGACGCGACGCACGGCCCGGCTCAGGCCACGGTCGAAGGAACCACCGACGTCGCGGCGGCCCGTGGCGTTCCGCACACGGCCACGGCGGCGGCCCATGCCGCGCCCGAGGCTCACTTCGAGGTTGCGGGCCCACCGGGCGATGAGCTGGTCGCCGCGGGCCACGTCGATCCGCAGGACATGTGGAACATGGGCAACCTGCGCCAGCACATGCCTACCACCTGGTGGACTTACCTGGCCGGGGCGATGGCCCTGTCGGGGATTCCGATCATCACGGCGGGCTTCTGGTCCAAAGACGAGATTTTGGCGGAAGCCTGGGAGAAATTCACTCATGGTGAGCTGGGAGGTGCGCTCCCATTCGTGGTCTGGCTGCTGCTCACCGTGGCCGCCGGGCTGACGGCCTTCTACATGGGACGCCAGATCGGGCTGGTCTTCCTCGGCCGCGAGCGCACAGAGGCGGCGACACACGCCCACGAGTCGCCGCGCTCGATGACCGTTCCGCTGATGATCCTCGCGGTGTTTGCGCTGGTGCTCGGCTTCATCAACATTCCGACGAACCTGCTCCCCGCGGCCCTCGGCGGCGGCTGGTTCCACCACTATCTCGGGGGCGCCCACATCGAGGCGCTCGGCAGCGAGTACGCCGGCGTTGGCTTCAACTTCCTGGTTGCAGGGCTCTCCAGCCTGCTGGCGATCGGCGGGTTGCTGGCCGGCATCTATCTCTATGCCGGTCGCGCGCGCGAGCCGCTGGCGTTCCTGGGCCCCGTTTGGCGGCTGTTGGAAAACAAGTACTACGTTGACGAGATCTACAGTGTGATGATCGTGCGGCCGGTGGTGGCGTTCTCGACCTTTTTGGCCCGGCTCGACAGCGACTGGCTGATTGACCCAATCGTCAATATGGTGGGCCGGACAGTCCGCGGCTTGAGTGACGTCGGCCGGTGGATCGACGGCAACATTGTCGATGGCCTGGTCAACTTCATCGCCCTGGTGACCGACGAGCTCGCCACCGGGCTCCGCCTGATCCAGACGGGCCGGATCCAAAACTACCTCGTCATCCTTGTCGCGGGCGTGCTCGTTCTGGCTGCCCTCTTTCTGCAATGAAACGATGAATGCGGGATGATGAATCATGAATAGGAAGCGCCCTCGCTTGCTGGCCATTCATCATTCGTCGCTATCATTTGGAGGAACCGGTTTCGATGAACGTACCGTTGCTCTCTCTTATCACCCTCTTACCGCTGGTGGCGTCGATCATCGTTCTGCTCTTGCCGAGCTGGAATGAACGGCTGATCAAGGGCTTCGCCGTGGCGGCGAGCCTGGTGATCTTCTTGCTTACAATCTGGCTTGCCTTCGCGTACTCCTCGGCGCAGGCGGTCGAGGGGTACAAATTCTTTGAGCAGTATCACTGGATCGGGCTGTTCGGAGACTCGCGGGGTGACATCTACTATCGGCTGGGTGTCGATGGATTGAGTCTACCCCTGGTGGTTCTCACCGGTTTACTGACGCTCGTCTCGATCTACTACAGTACCCGGGTGATCGACCGGCGGGTGAAAGAGTACTTCTTTCTCTTCCTGCTGCTTGAGGTCGGCATGTTCGGTGTCTTCGTCGCGCTGGACTTCTTCCTCTTCTACGTCTTCTGGGAAATCGGCCTGGTGCCAATGTACTTCCTCATCGGGATCTGGGGCGGGCCGCGCCGCGAGTACGCCGCGATTAAGTTCTTCCTCTACACCTTGACGGGCTCGGTTTTGATGCTGCTGGCGCTGCTGGGGTTGCGCTTTAGCACGGGGACCTTCAGCCTGATCGAGCTGGCACAGTACGACAAGAGCGCGCTCTTCGGTGGGAACTTCTTGCTCAAGACCCTGGCATTCTGGGCAATCTTTCTGGCGTTCGCCATCAAGGTGCCGATGTGGCCCTTCCACACCTGGCTCCCCGACGCGCACGTCGAGGCGCCAACGGCGGGCTCGGTCATCCTGGCCGGCATTTTGTTGAAGCTGGGTGGCTACGGTTTCCTTCGCATCTTGCTCCCGGTGTTCCCCGACGTGTTTCATGCCTACTGGGTGATTGTCGCCGTGCTCGCGATCATCTCGATTGTCTACGGTGCGGCGGTCGCCATGGCCCAGTGGGATCTCAAGAAGCTGATCGCCTACTCCTCCGTCAGCCACATGGGCTACGCGATGTTGGGCATCGCCGCGGCGGCGGCAACGCTCGACAAGAGCGACGCCGTCTTTAACAGCCGCGCCATCGCTCTGAACGGGGCACTCTTCGTCTTCATCGCCCACGGCCTGATCACCGGCGCGCTCTTTTTCCTGGTCGGCGTGATCTACGAGCGCGCTCACACCCGCGATCTGAAAGCTTTCGGTGGGCTGGGTGCAATCTTGCCATCCTACTACGGTTTCATGGCGCTCACGAGCTTCGCCAGTCTCGGCCTGCCCGGTCTGGCCGGCTTCATCGGCGAGTTCATGGTGTTTCGCGGCTCCTTCGCCATCATTCCGTGGGTGGCAGCTATCGGCGTCATCGGCATCGTCTTGGGCGCGGCGATGATGCTCTGGAAGGTCATCCAGATGATGTTCCTCGGCCCGCTCAACGAGCGCTGGACGGGCTTGCCCGACATGTATAGCTGGGAGATGCTTACTCTGGCGCCGCTGGCGATTCTCTTCATCCTCTTCGGCCTCTATCCGGCGCCCGTTTTGAATGTCATCAACCAGGGGGTCAGCCGAGTTCTCGAGCTCATGAGCTAATCCGTGAAAGGTGAAGTTGCGCGAAACGTGAAAGAGCCTCGATTGCTCATCACGTCTCACGCTTCACGCATCACGTTCGGAGGTCCTGGATCGTGACGATTGATTGGACGACCACACTGCAACTTCTGGCGCCTGAGGTCATTCTGGCCTTTGGGGGACTCCTCGTGCTGGGGCTCGATTTGATTCTGGCTGATGATCGTCACCCGCTCCTATCGGGCGCGAGCTTTGTGACGCTGGCAGCAGCGCTGATCGCCTCGTTCTTCCTCTTCGGCCAAGAGGGAGTCGTGCCGGTCGCCAGCGGCGCGGCGATCGGGTCGTTCTTCGTCGTGGACAACATGACGAACTTCTTCCGCGTCCTGGTGACGGCGACCAGTATCCTGGTGCTTCTCGTCTCGATCGACTACGTGCGGGAACGCAGCCGCGAAACCGGCGAGTTCTATGCGCTGCTCATCTGGGTCACATTGGCGGTGGTCCTGCTTGCCGGCTCGACCGACCTCATCATGTTCTTCCTGGCCTTCGAGTTCCTCTCGATCACCAGCTACATCATGGTGGGCTGGCTGCGCGACGCGGTGCCCTCCAATGAAGGGGCGATGAAGTACCTGCTGTACGGCGCAATTAGCTCGGCGGTGATGCTCTACGGCATGTCGCTGCTCTATGGCGCGACCGGCAGTACCTCCTTTGCCGCCATCGGCAAGGTCTTCAGTAATGAAGCCGTCAAGATCACGCCGCTCTTCGGGGTGGCGATGCCGGCGTTGGCCCTGATGCTGGCAGGTTTCGGCTTCAAGATCGCGCTGGTTCCCTTCCACCAGTGGTCTCCGGATGCCTACGAGGGGGCGCCGACGCCGGTAGCGGCCTTCCTCTCGGTCGGTTCCAAAGCGGCCGGGTTCGCCATTCTCATTCGCGTCCTGATGACGGCGCTGCCTGAGTTTGCACCGAACTGGCAACAGATTCTGGTGGTCATCTCGATCCTCTCGATGACGGTCGGCAACCTGGTGGCCCTGATGCAGGGCAACATGAAACGCATGCTGGCCTACTCCTCGATTGCTCAGGCCGGGTACGTGATGATGGGGCTGATCGCCTTCAAATCGAGTTTCGAAGCCGGTGGGTTAAGTGGGATCGGCGGCGTGTTGGTCTACCTCTTCGCCTACCTGTTCACCAACCTGGGCGCCTTCATCGCGGCCATTGCTTACGAGGAAGCCACCGGCTCGGTGACGATCGAGGACTACGCCGGCATGGTCCGGCGCGCGCCGTGGCTGGCAGGGGCGCTGGTCATCTTCTTCCTCTCGCTGGCGGGGATCCCCCCGACGGCCGGCTTCATCGGCAAGTTCTTTGTCTTCGGCGCTGCCATCAACCAGGGTTTTATCTTCCTGGCGGTCGTCGGCGTCATCACCAGCGTCATCAGCGTCGTCTACTACTTCAACGTGGTGCGGACGATGTTCTTCTTGCCGGCCCCCGATGACGTGACCGCGCCGGTGCGCTCCTCACCGGCGATCAACCTGGCGTTGGGGATCACTGTTGCCGGTACGTTGCTGTTCGGTCTTTACCCTCAGCCTTTCCTCAATCTAGCGAACTTCGGCCAGCGGATGATCAGCGCGCTCATCGCCCTGCCCTGGTAACCGATCGAGCGTCTCACGAATGTGGCGGGGCGCACGGCCGTGCGCCCCTACAGCCTTCAACCTGCCGGTAACCGATTGAGCGGTCGTAAAGCGCGCTGAAGCGCGCACTCCGAACCTGAAAGCGCCTTCACACGCTGCTTTGCAATTGTCTCGGCGACGCCTTGACCGGCGCTGGAACGCGGGTTGAGTCGTCGCCGGGCCCGCATGATCGGAGACTTCCGAAGTCTCGGAAGAGTTCGGGAGTCTGACTCCTTGACCCGCGCTCTAGCGTGACGGGAGCACACAGATGTCGTTCGCCTCGAATTGAGGATTGGCGTAGCCAAAGTTGTTGAGTGGCTCGACGACTGTTGTGCGGTTGCTCGAAGCGTAGCTGTTGGCAGCATCACAGGCCTGCTTGAGATCCCTGATGCTCTGCCAGGTCTGCCAGAACCGTTCGGCCACCTGGCGGTAGGGCGAGTCGGGCTGGGTCTCGCGCAATCGGGCGAGCCACGTCTCAGCCTCGTCGGTCTTTCCGAGGGCCGTATGGGCCAGCACCAGGCGCCAGCGGCTGAAGCCGGTCAGCAGCGCGCGCTCCTCTTCGGCGGTCATCGCTGCGCCGGCGCTCTCGCTGTGCCAGGGTTTGAAGCTGCCATTGGTGATCACCTGGCTGTAGAGGTCGATTGCTTCTGCCAGGTCGCCGGCGGCCAGGCGGTCGTTGGCCTCCCACACGACGAGCGGCAGCCAATCGGTCGCAGCGTAGAGCGTGTCGGTGAGGGCCCACCCGCTCCCATTCCACCGGTAGATCTCGGTACGCACGCGCTGCGGCCCGGCGCCAACCGAGCTGATAATCCCACCCGTCAGCAAAAGCTCCCTGGTGCCATCGCCATTCTGATCCACAAACTCGGCACTCTGCAGGGTTGGGAAGACGATATCGCCCGCAGTCAGATCACTGAAGCCAGTACCGGTCCAGCTCCCGATCTCGACGGTTGTGAAGCAGGTATGCGCGCCACAGTCCGCCCACGTCCAGGCCAACTCGGCCTGCCGGTCGTTGTTGAGGTCTTCCGCCGCCAGCAACTGGACGCCCAAACCAACCGTGCTCGCCGACGCACCAAAATTGGCATCGAAAACGTTGCGCCAATTCGAACCGTTGGGCGTCAGGATCAGGATGTCGCCCTGTACCAGGGGGAGGTTGGCCCTTGGGTTCATGTACCAGACCACCAGGTCGGACTTGCCGTCAAGAGTCATATCCACCTGCTTGACGGTCCCCTGTCCATCGCGGATCGCGCCCCACTGGGCCAGCGCCGACCAAAGTTCTTGGGGATCACCGCCGACCGTGTCGGCGATGCGCCGGATGGTGTCGGGATAGTCGAGGAAATCGGCCGGGCGCGGCGGGATGCGTGGGGTCGGCGTGACGCTGGGTAGCGGCGTGTAGGTCGGGAGCGCCGTGTAGGTGGGCGGGGGCGTATCAGTCGGCATGGGTGTATCAGTCGGGATCGGGGTGTCTGTAGGGGTGGGAGTGGGCGTATCGGGCTCGTGCGTGTTGGTGAAGGTCGGTGCGAGCGTGGCGGTGATGCGGACCTGGGTCGCGGTGGGCGTCGGAGAAGCGAGGAAGCTCTGCGCGTTGCACCCGGCTACGAGGAGTCCGGTCAGGCTCAGCGCGAACCAGAGGTGAAAGCCCAGAGCGCTTCTCATTGCAGGCTCCTTGGGGACGTGGCCGGTGAGCGTTGATTCATGGCTCACGGGCTGAGTGCTGGTGCCGCTGCCGGGCGGCGGCGAGCGCCTCGGCATTATCGGCGATGGTGCGACCGGTGGCGACCTCGTAAAAGGCCTGGCCCGTTCCACCGCAGGTGGCACAGCGACCGGTTCCCATCACCGTCTGTTGGGCTCGTGCCTGGCTGACTGGCGCCTGGGTGCCATCAGGCGCGGCAATGGGCTGCTCCCCGCCACCGCAGTCCATGCACGGTGGCCCCATCAGCCCCATGGTGCCGAGTCCCTGACACGAGCGGCAGCGCCCGTTCCCACGACAGGCCGGGCACGCGCGCAGCTCCCAGGCGCCGGTCGCTACTTGCTGCCGCCTCCACCACTCGAGGGCTCCGACGCGCCGCCACCAGGCCAGGGAGAGGATCAGAATCGCCCCAAGGCCGCCGAGAAAGACCAACCATTCCATCGAAGGGACCACTCGTTGACTGAATCTACACGGTTGTGCGGCCGCCGACAGCCGCCCGCGGATAACAACTGAGCTACGCCTCCGTCCGCCGCCGGCGGCCGGGCGTCCGTCGGCCCGATTGCAGGACCACCGGCGTTGAGCGGAACCAGGCGCCACCCCCCTTGGCCACTCACCGGTTGGCCGGCTCCTGGACCTGCTCGAAAAAATCGCAGGTGCGAGCGGGGGGGACCGGAAGGTTGTGGAAGGGCGAAGCCGGGTTCCGGCAGACCTCAACGGTGTGGAATCGGCCGACGCCCCCATCGGCGAGGGCCTGGAAGTGATGAAAATGGCGGCAGTGATCACAGATCCGCTTCGGTGCAAGCCGCCGGCTGAGCCAGGCGAGGAGCATCACGCGCTCGCTTTCTTCTCACAATCCCGGCGCCCATCGCGTGTGTCGCCCGACGGCGGCTGCTCGGATTGAGCCGGGTTCCAATCGCTCCGCGTTTCAGGCTTTACTCCTCGCCACCTTCCAGACCACGCCCGGCCTCGAGTTTCTCCTCGGCATGACGCCTGGAGGGCTCGGCCGTCACCTCGCGTTGGGAGGGTGGTGTTTCGTGGTGTACCAGGTCCAGGCCGGCCTCGAGTTTCTCCTCGGCATAATCCTTGGGGGTCTCAGCCTTTTCCTCGGGTGTCGGTGGGATCCCGAGCTCGATGCGCTTGAATTTTTCGACCAGGCGCCCTTCATCCGCGAGTGCCTGGTCGATCCTCTCGCGGATCCGCTCGCCGGTGCCGACCTGGCTGACGTGGGCGAGAATCGCAGCCAGCCGCTGCTCCCGGACCTCCGTGGTGTCCACCTCCCAATCGGACTCGATGGGATTCGCCAGCCAGACTTCGCGCACGTAGTGAGGCTCGAAGCCCTCCTCCAGCAGTGCCGGGAAGTAGCGAAAGTTCCGCGCTGCGGGGTAGACCGCATCTAACGTCACGACCCCGGCCGTGCGGTGATCGGAGTGGTTGATGTAGCCGCTCAGGGAATAGTACCGCTGCGGGTCGTTCGTCAGGACCAGGTCGGGCTGAAAGCGGCGCAGTTCGCGCACCACATCGCGCTGCACGTCGGGCGAATTGTGCAACTCGCCGTCGGCGTAGTCGAAGAAAATCACCTTGCTCACGCCCAGGCGCTCCGCGGCCCGGCGCTGCTCTTCGCGGCGCGTGCGGATCAGTTCGCGGGTCGAAGTGCTGCGGTCGTCACTGCCTTTGCTCCCATCCGTCAGGATCAGATAGGCCACATCGGTTCCCTGTTTAGCCAGCTGCGCGACTGTACCCCCAACGAAGAATTCGGGATCGTCGGGGTGAGCCACGATGACCATCGCGCGTTCGAAGTGGGGAAGTTCCATGCTCATCTTCATCGTCTCCTTTTTGCTCTCTATCCCAGGCGAATCGTAGCGGAGCGCTGCAGAGCTGTCAAAGTGGGAGCGGCGGGATCGATCTTCCGCTGCTGCCGAGCGCGGGGCGAAAGTTGCGCCGCACTGAGATTGCGGTAATCTTTCGCCGTCTGTTCGGGTCGCTGCGCTCGACGTGCGATAGTGGATCTCGGTGTGGAGGTGCTACGCCAGCACATCGGCTTCCGCAGGATGATCGCGCCTCGGTGGCACGTCTTTTTTAGGAGGATGGTTGAATTGAGCGCTCAAATCTGGCGTGTGGATGTTGGAACCGGCCACATCACGTACGAGGAAGTCCCTGAAACGTGGGCCCGGCTTGGGGGCCGGGCGCTGGGCGCACGGATTTTGCTGGACGAAGTACCGGCGACCTGCGAACCGCTTGGTCCTCAGAACAAGCTGATTTTCGCGCCCGGGACCCTGGTCGGTCACATGGTTTCAAGTTGTGATCGAATTTCGGTCTGTGGGAAGAGCCCGCTGACCGGTGGGGTCAAAGAAGCCAACGCGGGAGGGAGCACCGGGCTCAAGCTGGTCTGGCTGGGCATCCACGCCCTCATCATCGAGGGCCAACCGGCCGATCCCTCGACCCGGACACTGCTGCATCTCAGCAAGAACGAGGCTCGCCTGGAGCCGGCCGACGACCTGGCGGGGCTGGGCGTCCACGCCGCCGCGGTGCGACTGCTCCAGCGCTTCGGCCGCAAGGTGGGGGTCGTCGTCATCGGCCCGGGCGGCGAGATGCAGATGGCGACCGCCGGCGTCATGCACCTGGACAAGGACCGCGTTCCGGCGCGGATCAGTGCCCGCGGGGGACTGGGCGCCGTGATGGGCAGCAAGGGTCTGAAGGCAATTGTGATTGATGAGGCTGGCACCACCAAGCCGCCGCTGGCCCAGCGGAGTCTGTTCAACTCGGCTCGCAAACGCTACCTCAAGTCGCTCCAGGAGCATCCCCAGACCGGCCAGATTTACCCGCTGTACGGCACGGCCGCGATGGTGGCGATGTGCAATTCCAAGGGCGGCATCCCCACCCGGAATTTTTCCGCCGGTCGCTTCGAGCAGGCCGGGCAGATCAGCGGCGAGATGCTGCACGACCTGATCGCGCAGCGCGGTGGAGATGGTGTCCACGATCACGCCTGCATGGCGGGCTGCATCATCCGCTGCTCCAACGTTTTCGCGGACAGCAGTGGCAAGACCATCGTATCGCCAATCGAGTATGAGACGATTGGGCTGATGGGCTCGAACCTGGGTATCGACAGCCTGGACGCCATCGGCGCGCTGAATGCGGAGGCCAACGATCTGGGGCTGGATACCATCGAGATCGGGGCGGCGCTGGGTGTGGCGGCAGAGGCCGGTCTGATGGAATGGGGAGACGGCCAACGGGCACTGGAGCTGATGGACGAGATTCGGCGCGGAACCGTACTCGGCCGGGTATTGGGCGGCGGGGCCGCACTGGCGGGCAGAGTCTTGGGCGTGACCCGCGTGCCCGTCGTCAAGAACCAGGCGATCTCGGCGTACGACCCACGCGCCATCAAGGGCACCGGCGTGACCTATGCGACCTCGCCCCAAGGGGCCGATCACACCGCCGGGCTGACCATCCGCGCCAACATAGACCACACCAAACCCGAAGGCCAGGCCAGGGTGTCCAAGGGTGCCCAGATCAACATGGCGGGCTACGATTCGCTTGGCATCTGCGTCATGGGCGGGTTCGGTTTCGGCCAGGACTTCACCATGGTTCGGGATCTCGTCAACGGACGCTACGGATGGGACGTGGGCGACGACTATCTGCAGCAGGTTGGCCGGGAGACGCTGCGGCTGGAGCGGGAATTCAACCGGCGGGCCGGCTTCACGGCGGCGCACGACCGGCTCCCAGAGTGGATGACAAGCGAACCGCTGCCACCGGTCGATACAGTGTTCGACGTGCCGGCTGAGGAGCTGGACACACTCTTCGACGATCTATGATTATCGTCACGGTCCGGCTCTTCTCGATCCTGCGCCACCGCCCGGGCGGTGAGGTCTGTGACCGGTTGACACTGGAACTTCCACCCGGTGCCACCGTGGCGGATGCGCTCAGGCAACTCGGCGCGCCCGACCTGCCGCTCGTCATCGCGATCAACGGGCAACAGGGGGAGACCACCACGCTCCTGCACGGCGGCGACGAGGTAGCTCTCATTCCCGTCGTGGCCGGTGGCTCACCCATCCAGGTCGAGGAGTGAGCGCGTTCGAGGCAGTCACACCGTGGGGGAGTGAGGCGGAAGGCGGTCGGAGGCGTCGGTGATGAAGGCGGTCGGGTTCTTCTCGAATTGCCGCTGGCAGCCGGAGCAGCAGAAGTAAAATCGTTCGCCGCCAGAGTCGGCGACGTGCCTGGCGGTCGCAATCTCGACCACCATCCCGCAGACGATATCGCGGGCCTCTGCCCCTGCGGCGATGGTGCCGGCGGTGGCGGCCGGTGCCGGCGGGGCTCCGGGGCGGGCGTCGCGCTGGCGGCGCCGCTGGATGATTTCGGCCAGGATGCTGGCGGCGATCTCCTCGGGGGTGACTGCGCCGAGGTCGAGGCCGGCCGGCGCCTTGATGCGAGCGACTTGCTCATCACTCACCCGACGCTCGCGCAGATAGGCCGCGCTGGATGCGAACTTTTTCCGGCTGGCCACAAACGCGACGTAAGGAACGCCGCTGCGCGCGGCTATCTCAAGGGCGGCCTCGTCGTCGTGGCCCTGCGTGGTGACGACCACGAAGGCGATGGGGTGAATCCTGATCTGCGCCAGGTCGAGCTCGGTCGAGACAAAATCGGCGTCGGGAAAGTGGTCGCGCTCGATCTCGGGATCAAACACGGCCACCTCAAAATCCAGCACCCTGGCCAATTTCGCCAGCGTCACCGCGACGGGCGAGGCGCCGAAGAGAATCAACTGTGGGCGCGGCAAGACGGGCTCGAGATAGACGTCCATCGTGCCGCCGCTGTGGCAGGTGATAGGAAACTCGAGAACGCCCTCGCTCGCGCTGCTCGAGGTGGCGCCGCTCCCGATGAGGCGCAGAAAGCGCGGCTGCGTGTCGCGGATCGCTTTCTGTGCCTCGCGAATCACGACATTCTGGGCGCAGCCGCCGCCGACCCAGCCCTGCAGCGAGCCATCAGCAGTGATGATCGCCTTATCCCCCGGCCTGGCCGAGATCGGCTTCTCCACCCGCACGACCGTCGCGACCGCGAACGATTCGCCCGCGCGGTTCAGCTCGTAGATTTGCTCGAAGAGGTTCATAGAGATACGCGGCTCATTTGGGGGTTGTCATTTCCAGAGAGAGGGAACTCAGGGACGCGCTGGGAGCGCAAAAGTCCACTGAGTTCCTCCCAATTCCCCCTACAGTGCCACTCCCTTCTCCTTCAGGATCGCCCACACCTTAGGCGCCGTGATGGGGATGTTGATGTTGGTGACGCCGAGGTGGGACAGCGCGTCCACAACGGCGTTGGCAATGGCGGGCGGCGCGCCGACCGTCGCGGATTCGCCGACTCCCTTGGCGCCGAGTGGGTGGTGAGGCGAGGGAGTCACGGTCTTGTCGGTCTCCCACCGCGGGGTCTCGACCGCTGTTGGCACGAGATAGTCCATGAAAGTGGCCGACAGGTTATTGCCATCTTCGTCGTAGACGATCTGTTCCATCAGCGCGGGCGCCATCCCCATCGTCAGGCCGCCGTGAATCTGCCCGTCCACGATCATCGGGTTGATGATGTTGCCGCAGTCGTCCACCGCCACGAAGCGGCGAATCTTGACCTCGCCGGTGCCGCGGTCGATGTCGACGACGCAGATATAGGCGCCGAACGGGAAGGTCAGATTGGGCGGATCGTAGTAGTCCACCGCTTCCAGGCCGGCTTCCATCCCGAGCGGGTGATTCGTGTAGGCGGCGAAAGCGACCTCCTGGATTGTCTTGGCGCGGTCAGGCGCCCCTTTGACGTAGAACTTCCCCTTCTCCCACTCGATATCATCTTCGTGCGCTTCGAGCAGATGAGCGGCAATCTTGCGGGCTTTGTCGAGAATCTTGCGGGAGGCCATCGCCGCGGCCGCCCCGGCGGTCGGGGTCGAGCGCGAGGCGTAGGTGCCCAGGCCGTACGGCGCCGTGTCGGTGTCGCCCTCTTCCACCGCGATATCGTCTTCGGGGATGCCCAACTCCTCGGCGATGATCTGGGCGTAGGTCGTCTCGTGGCCCTGGCCCTGCGACTTCGTCCCGAAGCGCGCGATCACCTTGCCGGTGGGATGGATGCGAATCTCGGCCGAGTCGAACATCTTGATGCCGAGAATGTCAAAGGTATGAGAGGGTCCGGCGCCGACGATCTCGGTGAAGGTCGAGATGCCGATGCCCATCAACTCGCCCCGCGCGCGTTTTTCGGCCTGCTCCTTGCGCAGATCGTCATAGCCGATGAGCTGTTTGGCCTTTTCCAGCGCGGCCTGATAGTTGCCGCTGTCGTACTCCCAGCCCAACGCGGACTTGTAGGGGAAGTGAGTCGCGGGAATGAAATTCTTCTCGCGCAGCTCGGCGGGGTCCAGATCCAATTTGTGGGCGAGGATGTCGACCATTCGCTCGATGGTGTGGACCGCCTCGGTCACCCGGAAGGAGCAGCGGTAGGCGATCCCGCCCGGGGGTTTGTTGGTATAGACGCCATCCACCTCGGCGAACGCTTTTTGGAAATCGTACGAGCCGGTACAGATCGAGAAGAGCCCGGCCGGGAATTTGGACGGATTGGCGGCCGCGTCGAAGGCGCCATGATCGGCGATCGTGCGGATTTTGAGCGCTGTGATCTTGCCCGCTTTCGTTGCGCCGAGTTTGGCGTGGACGTGATAGTCGCGCGCGAACGAATCGGCCATCAGGTTTTCGGTCCGATCCTCGATCCATTTGATCGGTTTGCCTGTCAGGACCGAGGCCGCGACGGCGAGCACGTAGCCGGGATAGACCGGCACCTTCCCGCCGAAACCGCCGCCGATGTCCGGCGAGATCACGCGAATCTTGTGCTCGTGCAGGCCGAGGTGGCCGGCGACGAGGGCGATTACCGTTCGAATCGCGTGCGGCGCCTGGGTCGTCATCCAGAGCGTCAGCTTCCCCTCCACCGGGTCCCAGCTCGCGACGCAGCCGCAGGTCTCAATCGAGGAGACGTGGATGCGCGGGATGTAAATATCTTCCTCGACGACGACGTCGGCCTTCTGGAGTTCCTCGTCAACTGCCTGGCGGTCGCCCGCTTCCCAGTGCCAGATATGGTTGCTCTGTTCCTCGCGGTCGAAGCGGATGACCGGTGCGTCCGGTTCCAGCGCTTTCTTGGGGTCCAGGACCGGCGGGAGCGGTTCGTACTCCACCTGCAGCGCCTCGACGCCGTCGGCGGCGGTGTAGCGCGAGGTCGCCACCACCGCGGCGACTTCCTGGCCCGTGTACATGACCGTGTCCACCGGCAAGACCATCTGCCGGTCGCTCATCAGCGTCGGCATCCAGGCGAGATTGTACTGCTCGAGATCTTTGCCCGTGATGACGGCCAGGACCCCCGGGATTTTGAGAGCCTCTTCGCTATCGATGCTCGCGATCCTGGCGTGGGCGTAGGGGCTGCGCGCGATGTCGAGGTAGAGCATCCCGGGCAACTTGATGTCGTCGATATAGGTTCCTCTGCCGCGAATGAAGCGCGCGTCTTCCTTGCGCTTGACCGAATGTCCCATGCCGTGTGCGATTGCCATCTTAGCCCTCCCCTCCGGCCATCGCCATGGCCGGGGCGTGCATCTTCTCGGCGGCGTATTTAACTGCCTCGACGATGTTCACGTAGCCGGTGCAGCGACAGAGGTTGCCGGAGATTGCCCAGCGGATTTCCTCCTCGGTCGGGTTGGGGTTCTTCTGCAAGAACGCGTAGGCCGTCATCATCATGCCCGGAGTGCAGAAGCCGCATTGCAGGCCGTGCCTTTGGTGGAAGCCCTCTTGAATCGGATGGAGCTGCCCATTCTGGGCCAGACCCTCAACAGTCATGATGGACCTGCCGTCGGCCTGCACCGCAAAGAGCGTGCAGGATTTCACCGCCCGGCCGTCGAGCACGACGGTGCACGCGCCGCACGAGGTCGTATCGCAACCGATGTGGGTGCCGGTGAGATTGGCAACCTCGCGGATGAAATGCACCAGCAGCAGGCGCGGCTCGACCTCGGCAGTGAAATCGGACCCATTGATGGAAACAGTAATCTCTTCGCCCATGGTTTCCCCTTTTCAATGTTCTGGACCATTCCCGGCGTTTCCACGCTGACCACGTTACCTGGCCCGCACTTCGTAAGGGTGCTGCTCACCCACCAGGCCACGGTGCTCACGCCCGGCGTGCGGGTCAAAGGCCCGTCCGGCTGCCGTCAGGCCGCCGCGCGTTGCAGTGCTTTCTGAAGCGCGCGCATCGTGAGCACGCGGACGACATTGCGTTTGTACTCCTCCGACCCGCGCAAGTCAGCGGTTGGCTCGCAGTCCTCCTGCGCGAACCGGCCGGCCTGCGCGATCAACGCCTCGGAGGGCATCTGGCCGCGCAACACCTCCTCGGACCGTCGGGCCCGCAGCGCCATCGGCCCGACATTCGTCAGGCCGATTCCAATCTGCTCGACCTTTCCATCCGCGGCGAGGCTCAACTGGACCGCGACCCCGGCCGTGGCGTAATCGCCGACCTTGCGTTCCAGTTTGACATAGGCGCCCCCGCTCGGGGCCGGTGGGACGGGAATACGCACCTCGGTGAGGATTTCGTCCGGCGCAAGCGCGCTCGTGAAGATATCCGTGAAGAAGTCGTCGATCGGGATGATGCGCTCGCCATTCGGGCCGGTGGCGACGAGCTCGGCACGGGCGGCGAGCATGGCCGCGGGGTGGTCGTTCGCCGGATCAGCGTGGGCCAGGTTGCCGGCGACCGTCGCCATATTGCGTACGAGTGGATCGGCGATGCTGCGCGAGGTGTCGTGCAGAAGCGGGTAGTGCTCGCGGACCAGCGCCGACTCTTCCAGGTCTGCCTCACGGACAAGGGCGCCGATTCGTAGCCACCCGTCCGCTTGGCGGATGTAATCGAGCCCCGGAATACGGTTGATGTCGACGAGGAACGGCGGCACGGCAAGCCTGAATCGCATGAGGGGGATCAGGCTCTGGCCACCGGAGAGGATTTTTGCGTCCTCGCGCTGCTGCAGGAGCGCAACAGCTTCGGGGACCGTTCGGGGGGCAGCGTACTGGAACTCTGCAGGGATCATCCGAGGAACCTCCTTTGGTATCAGGATAATCGTTCCGTTCCCTTCATCGAGGGATTAGACCCATTCTGTGCGTTGCTGCGCCGGTATGGAGTCCATCGCGCTGCCACCCACGGGAAAAGCGAGTTGTTGCGATGCCCTCGGGCCGACGGTTTCAGCAACACGCGCTGAAAAGGGAGATGATTTGAGTTTGTCAAGGCTGGGACCAGATTGACTTGCGGGCTCTCCGTGGGGCGAGCAGCCAAGACAACACTGCGAGGTGATCGGCGCGCCGTGGCGAAAGAATCCGGGGAGAATTGAGAGGAGTATACCCGGGCGGGAAATGCGAGTCAAACGTTTGCGACGGCGTCCCACGAGGTCCACTCCATCGGTGGCCGAGCAGCAATCAACCAGGCCGGCGGCCTGGAAGGGGCGTCAGGAGCGAGAGCGCCGGTCAAGGAGCCAGACTTCTGAAGGCTTCCGAGAGTGCTGAAGGCGCGGGAGGGTCACTTATCGGCGTGCCGGCCTCGAAGCGGACGCTTGGGCGTCCAACGCGCTTGCCCGCTCGCTCACCCACCGGAGAAACAGGCCAGCGGGACGAGGCGGTCGGCGCGGGTAAGGCGCTGCGGATCCTGGCCGGGCAAGCGCACCTGAACCAGGTCGGTGCTCTTCGGGCCGTGCTGGAGGAAGAGGATCCGGCCAGCGGTGCACCAGAGTGGCTGGCTCAGGCTCAGGCCGCTGCTGAGGCTGACGCCTAGACTGCTCTCACCGGGCAGCTCGGGGTCGAGTAGCAGGAGGTCGGTCGCGACCAGGCGCCCTCCCGCCGAACAGCCCTTCGCCACCAGCAACCGGGGCCGGCCGGTCTCGGTGTTCCAGCTCGGCGCGGTCAGCCCGCAGCCGGGGGCGGCCTGGTACAGGCGGCGGCGCTCGCCGGTCGCCAGATGCAACACCCAGACGCTCCGGCCACTGCCGAAGGTCAGCCCCTCATTCTCCGCCAGATAGGCCACCCACTGGCCGCCGAGATCGAGGGCCGGGCGTCCGCTTGGGCGCGGGTCGAGCGGGAGATAGGTGACTGCGCCCCCGGCCATGCCGATCAACAGCAGCCCATCCGGCGGTTCGTTTGCCGTTGTGAAGACCAGCCGCTCCACGGCACCACTCCACCCGATGAGCTCGCCAGCGCGTGATGGAAGGAGAATTGGGTCGCCAGGGGCGGCCTCACCGAGGGCGTAGCGGACGAGTTCGAGGCCGCGATCCGGGGAGGAACGGCGCCGCAGCACCAGCAGAGCGCGTCCATCGGGCTCCCAGGCAAGTCCCTCGAGGCTCGCCGCGCCGAGGGGCCAGCGTTGGGCCCGGCCATTGTCCAGGGTCGCCACGATTTGGG
Source organism: Ardenticatenaceae bacterium (assembly GCA_027493995.1). Taxonomy (GTDB): domain Bacteria; phylum Chloroflexota; class Anaerolineae; order Ardenticatenales; family Ardenticatenaceae; genus DOUV01. Next base: position 7,025,402 of record JAOSJS010000001.1, read on the forward strand.
TGCCATCAGCCGGAGAGCAGCCCGGGGGAGCCATGGCGTAGGCCAACCGAAGTATCGCAACGCTCTCGCCGGCCGGTCGAGGAGGGGCGACGCGGAGGTCGCTCAGCCCGGCGGTCGCGAGCAGCGGCGTCAGCCTGCCGGCCGCATCGAGGGCGACCAACGCATGCGGCCGCGCTACCTCTGTGGCGATGAGGAGCGCAACCGTCTCGCGCGGGAGTGGCGCGATCTGATCGTCGCGGATGGCTGCCGGGTGGCCGATGACCTCGATGCGCGAGGCGTGCAGGCGCTGGCCGACGACGATCCAGTCGCCCTCGATGCGCAGGACACTATGGGGTGCCAGGCAGTCAGGCGGGAATGGCGCTTGTTGGCTCCCTTCCAGGCGGGCCGGGTCGCGCAGCCAGACCTGGACCGGGGCCGGATCGCTGGGGAGCTTCACCCGCAGGACCAATGGCGCGCGACGATGGGTGATTTCAACGACGGTCCCCTCGAGCGGGAAGGAGTGCGGCGCGATCTGGGCCTGGTCCCGCGGCGCCGGGGAGGCGTCTGCCAGCCCCAGGCTGTACGCTCGTGCGGCCAGCTCGAAGTTGAGCGCGCTCGCTCCAAAGGCGATTCGCGTCACTTCATCCCAGGTGGTGCCGATCTCGAGCGCCTGCGCGAGCCGGCCTGGTCCTGCCGGCCCGTAAGCGGCTGTGACATAGGCAACCAGGAGGTTGGCCGCGAGCGCGGTGCCCTCCTGGTCGCCGGCAGGGGCACTCTCGCCAGTGGCAGCGACGTCGCCGGTGAGGGGCGAGTGCCAGGTGCCCGCCAGGGCCTGGCGCCAGGTCGCCTCCTCGGCCGCGCGCATCTCCGGTGCAAGCAGTACCTGGCGCGTCTCCGCCCGCCGGAGGGCCTGGAGCACCAGCCGCCCGTTCGCCCGGTAGCGGTTCAGCGCCACTCGCTCCGGCCCGGTGAGGCGCGCCACCAATGCCTGGCCGAGGGCTGTCCGGACCTCATCGTTGGGTGAGAGCGCGGCGGTGGTGCGGGTCAACAGGGGCGAGTTGACCGTCAGGTGAGTTCCGCGCTGGTAGAAGAAGGGGCCCGCCAGGTCCTGGGAGACGACATCGATTGCGAGCGCGGTCGAGAGGGCGGGGCGATGCCAGTGGACTCGAACCTGCTCGACCAGTCGCCGGAGATCAGGGACGAGCGAGCGCACGAAGGCATCGTCATGCGCGCGGTAGGTGAAGACAAAGGGCGGCGCATTCAAGGTCTGGGGGGAACCCCAGCGCTCGGGTGGGAGCGGCGCCCGCCGCCAGCGGCTGTCGATCAGCCGGTAGAATCGTGCTTCGCGGTGCGGACCCGGGGCGAGGCTGCCGGTGGGCGTGACGACCAGCGTGACCAGGGCCCCCTGACCGTCGAGTTCAACGTCGTGGACTGCCAGCGTCGGCGACGCGGCGCCGGCCTGGAACTGGGCCTCGTAGGCCCGGCGCCAGCTTCCGGGTGCATCGTTGGCCACCAGCTCCGGGATCTGGTCGCGCTGGCCGAAGGCGCGGGCACGCTCTTCCGCCAGGATCGTCTGCTGAAGATCGGCTCGCAGCCGCCTCTCGCGCTCGCGTGCAGTCCGCCAGATGAACCCGCCAGCGAGCAGCAACAGCGCCAGCAGGATGGCGGCCAGCATCAAGACGTTGCGCCGTTCCCAGCCGCGCCCCGGCTCCGGTTCGGGCGGGAGCGGTGGCAGCGGACGGTCGTCGCCGAACTCCCATTCGATCATGAGAATGATTGTAGGAGTTGGGTGGCTTGCAGGCAAGCACGGAGCGCGCTCACTCGATGGAGTCGCCCGTGACCCCGCCCGGCCTCGCCATTGGCTGAGGCCGCACCTCCTGCGACAGGACGGTCCCCTCGCGGGTTAGACTGAGCGCGATGAGGCCCACGACCACGAGGGCCGTGGCGGCCAGCGTATTGACGGCGATCGAGTGGAACTGCCAGAGCCAGCCGCCCAGCGCGGCGCCGACCATGTGGGCCAGGCTCAGCACGGCCACGTTGATCGAGAGGACATCGGCCCGTCGCTCGGGGACCAACTCGCTCACCAGCGGCAGGAAGGAGACCAGGGCGAACTCGAAGCTAACCATCATCAGCATCACGCCTGCTAGAGCGGCGACCAAACTTCCCGCCAGGCGGGGGAGCACGAGGAAACTCAGCCCGAGAAGGAGCAGTCCCGCCGCCACACTCCGGCGCTTGCCGATGCGGTCCACCAGTCCCGCCGAACCGAACTCGCCCACCGCCTCGGCGACGCCGACAACGATCGAGGCCAGGCCGAGTGCTGCCAGGCTCAGCCCGAACGCGCTCTCCAGGAAGGCGCCGTAGACGATCAGGACCGTCTCGATGGCCGTCATGATGGTGAGTCCGACGATCATGGCGCTGGCGACGTTGCGGTGCGCCAGGAGTGCTCCCCACCGGCGGATGGTTTGAGCCGCGCGGCCGGCGACGGGGGCTTGCGCGGTGGGGGCGCGCGCGACGCGGGCGCGGGGGAGGCCCCAGGCGGTCAGCCACCAGCCGACAACCGCCAACAGCGTCAACACGAACCAGGGCGAGTGCCAACCCCATCGCTCCATCAGCAGCCCGCTCGCCGGCACGCCCAGCAGCCAGGAGGCGCTCCAGGCCAGTTCGGTCAGCCCCATCGCTCGTCCGCGCTCTTCGTATGGGATGCGATCACCCAGATAGGCCTGCATGGCCGGGTCGTAGAGCGATTTCGAGACGCCTACCAGGACGAAGGCCAGAACGGCCAGCCAGAACCGGTGGGCCAGTGCCAGGACCAGGCTCCCCACCGCGAAGGCGAGTAGTCCGGTCTCCATCACCCGCCGCCGACCGTAGCGGTCGGCGAGTGGTCCGGTGACCGGCGCGATCAGGCCGGCGAGGCCGCGCAAGGCCACCAACTGCCCGGCGGCGCCCAGGGAGATGCCCAGCCCGCGGGCGATAGCCGGCAGGAACGGGTAGACGATCCGGAACGCCATATTGAGTGTTGTTCGCGCGAAGATGATGATCAGCAGTGAGCGTCGCACAGGAGTCACCAGATTCAACCGGAGAGTGGCACGATGGTAGCCGCGAGCGCGCGGGGCGGCAAGTCGTTCCCCGTAAGCCGTCCAGGACCGCCCGAGCGGCTGTAGCCCCGTTACGCCGGTGTGAGAATACCCGGCCGGTCACGATCCCGTTGCGCCTTCCCCACGCGCGACGAGATCGAGGTGGGCCTGTTGATGACAGGACTTAGGCAACTCCAAGAAAATAAACAACCATTGTTAAGATGAGAGAGGCGCGATACGAACAAAGTATTTCTCTAAACCAGGTAAACGCTCCAAGCGTGCTTCAAGTTTAGCCATCGCTTTTTGGCTCAATTTCACGCCGGTGTGATAAGGGGTGGTCACGACATCAACGACAGGATGAACGCCGTTATAAGTCATGGTCTGAGCGAAGTTGAGGACCGTTTCCAGCGTGTCTAACAAGGAGCCATTCCAATGCTGCTCCAACACCCCCCAAACGCGTTCAATCGGATTGTACTTGCTGTGGTAGGGGGGATAGTAAGCCAGGTCAAGGATCAGGCCAAAGTGATCCACGAAGTCCGTCAGTCGTTTCATAAATTGGGTGCGGCGGGAGTGATTTTCAGGACCGTTGTCCACGTTGAGCAGCAGGGTGCGGACTGACGGGAAGCGGTCTGCGAGCATCAACCAGGTCTGGTGGATGCAGTCCACGATCAAATCGGCGGTCACCGGGGAGGTGGTCAGAAAAAGAAAGAGTTCATGGTATTGAGGCAAGAAAACGCCCACCGGGGTCACCTTTTTGTCTGGCGCAAAATCGTGGTCTAGCGCCTTAACCGTCAACCGACTGTAACCGCCTCGGGAGAATAAGCCGAGCGGAATGGTGGCTTTGGCGTCAACGGATAAGCGCAACACGCTCTCATCGGCATCGGCGGCCGGGTTCACGACGGCTAATTGTTCAAAAATGGCGTCGGTTTCAGGCACTTTCTTTACCGGTTGACTTTTTTTACCCGCTTCAGGCTGTAGCCCAACTCATTGAGCCGTTGGCGAATGACTTCTTCACTCGGCAACTGGTCATCGGTGTAGCCTTTCTGCTCGATCAACTGCTGCCTGACTGAGGCCGCACTTAAGCGCAGATACAACCGCCGACTTTGGAACTTGGGGTCTGCCTGGCTGTGTTGGTCGGCTATCGCTCGCAGATCATCCAATAGCTGGGGTAACCGTTCTTCCGCCCGCTGGCGACCTCGGGCCGCATAATTATCATAGCAAATGAAGCCTGTTTCTAACTCTCTGGTCCCTTTACGGATCGTGTTGCGGTCCCAGCCAAAGGCTTGGCTGGCAAACCATTGTCCCCCTCGTCCCAGGGCTTTGACCACACGGGCCATATACAGTCGTCTGGCGTGTCCCTTGAGTTGCTTGGCTGTTTCAATGTACATCTCTTTCTCGGCTTGACTGACTTTCACTTGGGATAGCTCCTTTTAACCTATGGTACTATCCCATCTTACCACACTTTGTTGATTACTTTAAATCTTGGGGTTGCCTTACGCGGTAGGTTGAGCCGCGAAAAAGATATCGGCTTGTAGTGCGCGCTTCAGCGCGCTGAAGCGCGCACTACAAGCCAAATCCGGCTTCTACGGATCACGAACTTTGGGTCGGCCTGGGAGTACTGCGTAACTCCTGTTGGTGAGGGAAGGCACTCCAGAGAGAGACAATCTGACACTTCCGGCCGAATCCCGTCTGCTCGAAAATTGACATAAATCACTGCTTGCTGCGGGCCCGACGGGTGGGCCGTCGACCGCCTGCGACCCAAAAACCATTCGAACATTCCCATTCGCTCGTTGCTTGATCCCCGCCCGGTCTGCCTCGCATCTCAACTCCGGTGGTGGACGAGCGGATCGATCCTCAGCTGTAAAACTCCCAGGCCGGTGGTATAGTTCTTCTGCGCGGCAACTCGACAGGTTCACTCATGAGCCGAGCAGCATCGATGGCCCGCTCCAGTCGCGGGTTGAGGTTTTCAATGAATAGGCGATTCGTCCTCGATCACCTGGTAGCACTAGCGGTGGGTGTGCTCTTGCTGGGCTGCGGTCGTCAGAACCTGCCGGCAGCCACCACACCTCTCACGGGGACGGAGGCTCGGTCGCCGGCGGCAACCCGTGGGGCCGCTCCGACGGCAACGTCTGTGCCCCCCACCGCGCTGCCGATCGACGCCAGCCCGTCGCCATCCTCCTCGCCGGCACCGGCGACCGGCACCTCGCGCCCCGCCACCGGCCGGTCGCTGTCGGCCCCGCCGGCCTTCTTCCTGGGCGTGCCCGCCGGGGATGCCTACGCACCCGCGAGTCTGGCAGTGGACCAGACGCGCCAACTCGCCTACGTCTACAGCGCACAAAGCGCGGCGGGGGGCGCCGCGATCTCGGTCGTGGACCTCGCCAGCCACGAGGTGGTGCAGCTCATCCGTCTGGGGGGACCAGAGCAGGTTGGCGATGGGCGCGTGCTGGTCGCGCCCGACGGCTTACGCGGATACGTCGTCGATGTGGGTGCGGCCACGCTGACGATGTTCGATCCCCGGACGGGCACGCTGGGGGCCCGGTTGAAGAATGTGCGCGACGCCGTGCTCAGCCCTGACGGCGTGCGGCTCTTCATCCTGGGTTCCGGGGGCCTGACTGCGCTCGATGCGGATGATCTGACGCCTCTCTGGACAGTCGACGGCACCGGCTTCAGTGGGATCGCGGCCAGCGCCGATCGGGTTGCCGTGAGCCAGACGCCGACTTCGCCGGCGCTCGGGGTCTACGACTCGGCGACAGGGGAACCGGTGGCCCGCACAGTGCTGCCGGATAGCAGCCAGGGGCTCGCCCCCGGGCCGGCGGGTGGCTGGGCGGTGCGGCTGTGGGGTTCGCCCCCGCGCCTGGTGCGCTTCGACGCGAGCCTGAGCCAGGTCGCCGACATCGCGGTGCCCTGGGGTGATGGCCTCTTCTACGACGCGGGCCGCCACCGCTACCTGCTCGGCGGGTACGACTCTGAGCAGGGGAAAACCCTCATCCGGGCGTACGCCGAGAGCAATCTTGCTCTCCTGAGCGAGCAGGCCTGGCCGGTGCCGCTCACGCCCAACGTCTTCGCGGCCAATGATAAAGATGAGCTCCTTGCGCTGGCCCGATTTGGAAACTCACGCCTGACCTCCCTGGACCCGGAGACGCTGGCCCCCGCAGGCCACACGATTCTGGGTGTCGTGCCGGTCGAGATGACGCTGGATGAGGCCGCGGGCACCCTCTTCGTGGCCGATAACCAGGGGCGCATCCACCTGCTGAGTGTGCCCGGCGGGCAGGTCCGCGCGGTATGGACCGGGGAGGCACCCATCGCGCTCGATCCCGCCAACCACCGGCTCTACGTCAATCGAGAGAGTGCCGTCGAGGCGCTGGATAGCCGGACGGGCGAGGTGCTGGCCCGCTATGCCCAGGGCGGCGTGCCCGCGCCCGATCCGCAGCGGGACCTGGTCTACATCGTCGAGACGGGAGTGACGATCTACGACCGCAGCGGCCAGAGACTGGGCCAGTTGGACAGCACGTTCCCACGCAAGGAAGGCTTCTCTCCCAATCCGTTTGCCTATGCCGCCCGCGTGAATCCCGTCAGCGGCTCCCTGGCAGTTGCCTTGAACAACGGTGTCCCGGGATCCAACAATAGCAGCTACCTGCGACTCTACCCGCCGGCCGCAGACGAGCCGATCGACGTGCCGGGTACATTCAGCTTCCTGTACGATATTGCTTTTGACCCGATCAGTGGCAATCTCTACGCCAGCTACAGCAATGCCAAGAACCTTGAGGCCCTGCAACTGCTGAGTCCCACCGGCCAGGAGGTCAAGCGCCTGGGCGGTCGCTTCGGTCACCTGGCATTTGACGCGACCACGAACCTGCTGTACGTCGCTCAGGCGGGAGCGCTGGCGCGGGTTCGAGGGGACACGCTCAGCCTGCTCGACCTCTACCAGGCGCCAGAGCATGTGGCGCAGCTCCTGCTCGACGAAAGGACCGGGCAGCTCTTCTTCCGCCGGGACGATCGTCCGCAAATCGGTGTCGCGCAGCTCGATGCGCTGCCGGCACTCGACATGCGGCCCCGGCCCGTCGCGGGCCTGCCCGACGAGCAGGTCGACGCCCTCGCGGCGACGGCTGACGCGCGCGGCCTGCTGCTCTACGCCACCGTTGGAACTGACATCTACCGCTCGCGTGACGGGCAGCAGTGGCAGATACTCCAGGTGGGCTCGCTGCCGATCAATGATGGGTTGACGGTTGCCGGGCCTGGAGTGCTCTTCCGCGCCGGCCAGGGGTCGCAGGGTGGCGACGGCGTCTTCCGCAGCCGCGACGCGGGGGAGAGTTGGGAACTCCTGGCCGAGGGCCTGGTGGACCTGCGCACACCGCAGCGTGTGGTGGCCCGCGGGGCCGATGAGGCCTACTTCGTCGGCAAGACCGGCGGCATCTTTACCTGGCGACCGGCCGAACAGCGCTGGGAGCGCATCCTGGGGGCTGAGGAAGGCCGGCCGCCGGGCGAGCTCTTCCTGGCGCCGGATGGGACCCTCTTCCTGCAGGGGTACGGCCGCCTTCGACGCAGCGACGACGGGGGCAAGAGCTGGCGCGAGCTCGTCCCACCCGCCGATAGCGGGCAGATTCTGGGTTTCTCGCCCCACTACACCCAAACTCAGACCCTCTATGCGCTTTTCGGCAGCGGGGAGCGGCACGTGATGCGCTCGCGCGATGCGGGCCTCACCTGGGCGCTGGCCGACTCTGGCCTGACGCTGCCGCCCTACGTGTTCGGCCTCGAGCTCACCGGCCACGAGGGGACGCTCTACCTGTACCGCAGCGACTACAGTGGTGAGAGCCAGCTCTTCCGCTCGTTCGATGAGGGGAGTTCCTGGCAGGCAGCCGATCCGGAGAGCGTGCGCGGCACGGTCAGCCTGGCCGTGGCGCCCGACGGCCGACTCTGGTTGGGCCTTCTCAAGGGGGGTATCCGGTCCCTGGCGGCGCCGGACGTGGCCTGGGCCGAGAGCCGCAGCCTGCCGCCCGCGCCGCCTGCTTCGCCGCCCGCACCGCCAACCGCGCGGTGCAACCGGGTGCTCGACGCGGGTGAGGCAGCTGCCGTCGCGGCCGTACCAGAGTTGGGTTGCCCCACCGGGGAGGAGCGCGCGGTTGCGATGGCGCGCCAACCCTTCGAACATGGTGAGATGATCTGGCGCAGTGATCAGCGGACCATCCTCGTGCTCACTGCCGGCGGGAGCTGGCGCCAATTCCCCGACCAATGGCAAGAGGGCCAGCCGGAGTGGGATCCGGGATTGCAGGTGCCGGCCGGCCGGCAGCAACCGAAGCGCGGCTTCGGCCAGGTATGGCGCGAGCAGTTGGGCGGACCGGCCGCGTCGATCGGGTGGGCGACGGAGGAGGAGCAGCCAGTCGCCGGCCGCGTGCAGGTGTGGGACGGGGGTCTGCTGGTCCGCTTCGAGGCGGAGACAGTGGTGCTGCTGGAGAGTGGCGCCTGGCAGCCGCTTCCATAGGAATCCTTGCGGCTCGCGCTCGTTGGCGGATACGTTGGGGCACGGACCGTCTGTTCTCTCGGAATGGCCGCTGGCTGGCTACGGCCGCACGTTCCGCCATCTCGCCCGCGCGGCCCTCTTGTCTGAACCTCGTGAGGACCAAAGGCAACTGCGTCGAAGAGGAGGTCTACGGCATGTACTGCAGCACGCGCCCCTGGTTGTCAATGGCCCCGGCACGATCCGAGCCACCGAGAACGAACAGAGCAGCGCCCACGCCGGCGGCGGGCACGCCGTGCAGTGGCACGGAGAGCGGCGGCGCCGCCGCCCACGTCTCCGTCTGCGGATCGTACACTTCGACGCTGTCGAGCGTCCTCGTGCCGCCGGCGAACGCCTCGCCACCCACAACGAAGATGTGCCCGGCGAGCACGGCCGCGCCATGACCGCCCCGGGCCACCGCCATCGAGGGCGCCGGCGCCCAGACATCGCTCTCAGGATCGTAGACCTCCACCGAGGCGAGTTCTCCAACCCCCTGCCAGCGGCCGGCAAGTGCATAGATCCTGCCATTCAAGGCGACCGCCGCCGTGTGCTCGCGCGGCTCGTCGAGCGCCGCCAGGCTCGCCCAGCTGTCGTTGCTCGGATCATAGCGCAGGAGGGCACTCGTGCCGCCGACACCGCCGACCACGTAGACGAAGTTGTCGAGCGAGACGGCCGCCCCCGCGACTCGGGCTTCGGGCATCGACGCGAGTGTGGACCACGAGTCTGCCGCCGGGTCGTAAGCCCACGCCGTTGCGGTCGGGTCCCCCCCGACTGCCCGCGCCCCGCCGAGGACGTACAGGCGACCAGCGTGCGCGGTTGCCATCAAATGATGGCGGCCCTCTGGCAGTGGAGTCAGCGAGCGCCAGGCATCAGCGGCCGGATCGTAGACCTCGAGGAGCTGCTCGCCGCCGAAGCCGCCGGGGACGTAGATCAATCCATCAAGCTCTGCGGCCGGCATCTCGGAGCGCGCCGCCGGCATCGAGGCGCGCTCGTCCCAGGTGCCATGCACCAGGTCGGCAGGCGCTGCGGCTGTCGAGGTGACTGCCGGCGTTGGGAGTGGCGTGGTGGGCGCGAGCGTCGGGGTTGCCGTGGAGCCAGCGGGTGTGGCTGAGGGTGTGGTCACAGGGGAGGAGCGAGCGTCGGCGCGGGTGGGGAGGGTGTGGCCGTCGGGGGCGAGGTGCACGCCACCAGGAGAAGGATCGAAAAGACGAACGAGCCTGGATGGTGCATGAGCTTCCCTCCGTACGCGGCTGGCGCTGCTCCTCAGGTCCGTCGGGCCCCGGTCTTCAACCCGCTCGCGCCGCTCCGTGTCGCCGGACTCCTGAACTGTTCCGGCTGCGCCTGCGCTCCCGCACGGCAGGGCGACACAAGGTGCTGCCGCTTCCTAAGAGATCCTTCGAGTTCCCCTGGCCAGGGATGCGCAAGGGAACCGGGAGAATGTGATCGCCGCGTGACCGCAAGGAGGCGACGGACGGGGGCGAAGACTACCCTGGCTGCGCATCATCACGTTTTCCGCTTCGCGTTTTCGCCCGGCACTCATCAGGGCGTTGCAGCTCCTAATCGTCGCGCCGGCCCATCAGCAGGAAGGCATAGTAGAGCAGCGTGCTCACCGCCTGGGCCGCGCCGGCCACGTAGGTGAGTGCCGCCGCATCCAGGACGGCGTTGACGCCCTGCAACTCCTGGCCCACGAGCACACCGCGACTGACCAGGAGCTGCTTCGCTCGCCGGCTGGCGTCGAACTCGACCGGCAAGGTAACGACCGCGAACACGGCAACGGCGGCAAAGAGAATCAGGCCAACCCACGCGAGCGGAGTGAGCTGCAAGATGAAGCCCGCGATAAAGATCAAGGGGCCGAGCCAACTGCCGAACTGCACGGTCGGCACCATCGCACTTCGCAGGGCGAGGGGCGCGTAGCTCCTGGCGTCCTGTAAGGCATGGCCCATTTCGTGGGCGGCGATGCCGGCGGCCGCAATGCTCTGGCCACGGTACACGTCCGGGCTCAATCGCAGAACGTCGCTGCGGGGATCGTAGTGATCACTGAGAAAGCCTTGCGTCTCTTCGATCTGAACATTGGAGAGACCCTCGGAGTCGAGCAGGATGCGGGCAACCTGCGCGCCGGTGACCCCCCGCATCGTACCAACCTGGGAGTACTTGTTGACGGCGCCCTGGACTTTCATTTGGGCGTAGAAGCCCAGTAGCAACGCCGGTAGCGCAAAAAGGAAATAGAGAGGATCAAAGTAAAACACGTTTTCACTCCTGAGCAGGAACACGAAATGATGAGTGTGGTATCCGCTCCGAATCGAATGCCAGCGACTGACCGCCGAAGCATCTACTGGAGCAGGTAAATTTTAGTGAGGGGTCGCCAAGGTGACAAGTCAGCCCGGCATCGAATTCGGCAATCGGAAGAGGCCGTTTACAATCGCGCCCATGCCACGGCCGCCCCACCTCCGGCTTCCAACACGTTGCGCCTTCCGCCCAGCCGGTTCCCGATTTCTCCGCAATGCTGTGCCTGAGCGCAGGCGTGCTCGCCCTCAGACCACCCGCCGCTCCTCAAATGGCTGGCTCGCTGAAGAACAGAGGCCCGGCTGACACGGCGACCGGCCTCTCCCGTTGAGCGCGCTGCGCTCGTTCAGCGCGCCATGATCTCGGCCAGTTTAATGAGATCGGGGTCGAGCGGCTTCTGGCGCCCGATCACTTCAGTGTACGGTGTCGTGCCGATCTGGTTGCCGTGCAGGCCAACGAGCACACTCTGCTCGCCGCGGCTCAGCGCCGCGACCGCGCCAGCGCCCAAGCGCGTGGCCAGGATGCGGTCAAAGGCGGTGGGGTCGCCTCCGCGCTGGACGTGGCCCAGAATCGTTACGCGCACGTCGAAGCCGATCCGTTCACGGTACCCGGTAAGGTAATCGGCCAGTGCGGCTGTGTTGGGGGTTGCCCCCTCGGCCACGATGATCAGCCCATGCGATTTGCCGCGCATGTAGGCCTCTTCGATTTCGGCGAGGACCGCTTCCGGCTTTGTGGGAACCTCAGGGACGACGACTGCCTCGGCGCCGCCCGCGAGGCCGGTCATCAACGCCAGGTAGCCACAGTCGCGACCCATGACCTCGACCAGGAAGGCGCGTTGATGGCTACTCGCCGTGGTCTTGAGGCGATCTACCGATTCCAACGCAATGTTGAGCGCGGTATCAGTGCCGATGGTGATATCGCTCCCCATCAGGTCATTGTCAATCGTCGAGGCGATGCCCACGACGGGATAGCCCATATCCGCGAGTAGCGAGGCACCGGTCTGAGAGCCGTTTCCACCGATGACCACCAGACCGTCAATCCCGTGCTGGTTGATCTCACGCAGCGCCTGGCGGCGGCCAGCCTCAGTGCGAAACTCGCGGCTGCGGGCACTGCCCAGCATGGTACCACCGCGCTGCATGATGCCACCGACATCACGGGCTGTGAGCAGTCGAAACTCCCCGTTGATCAGGCCCGCGAACCCGTGGGCGACGCCGAAGACGTGCCACCCCGCGGCCAGTCCCCCGCGCACGACCGCGCGGATCGCCGCATTCATCCCGGGGGCGTCGCCGCCGCTGGTCAAGACGGCAATCCGCTCCATCATACTCCCTCCTGCGCTCCGTCGGCCGCGGATGATGCCGAACGGGCGCCTCAGCGACGGTTCGTCGACTGATTGTACGTGTATATCTAGCCCTGGAGCAAGAGGCAAGCCACACCCGCCGATGTGGGAAAGATCAGGAGGGGAAAGAAGGCGCGAGACTTCGAGGTCGGGACGGTTCGCCCGCGGGCGCTCGGCGATGAGCTGAGAGAGGTCGAACCTGATCATTGCGGTGGCCCACTTTCGGATGCCTTCATCATGAGCGCTGGCGCGGCTACAAGCTGCGCCTCCTCATCCGTCTCCACGTGAACGCGCACCCCCCGCCGATCCCAGGGACTCCCGTGCGCCCGCCGGGTGGTGATGATCGCAACAGCGGTGATGACGATCGCTGCGGCCAGCAGCGTGCGGGCGGTGAGCGCCTCACCAGCGAGCGCCCAGCCGAGGAATATGGCCACCACCGGATTGATATAGGCATAGGTCGAGACGCGGGCCGGTGTACTGACCCTGAGCAGCCAAATGTAGGCGGTGAAGGCCACGATCGAGCCGAAGAGGGCCAGGTAGCCCAGCGCAAGGAACGAGCGCAGCGATACGCTGCTCAGGGCGAGCCTCGCCGGCTCGCGGGTGACGAAGCCGAGCACCAGGAGCAGCGTGCCAGCCGCCAGCATCTCCATGGCCGTGGCCAGCAGCGGGGATGCCGGGAGCCGCGCGCCACGGGAGTAGAGGGAGCCGATGGCCCACGAGAGCGATGCCAGGATGAGCACCAGCGCGCCTACGGGGTTCACGTGGCTCCCACCTGGCAGTTTTCCCGGACTGACCAGGAGCACGACTCCGGCGAAGCCCAACGCCAGCCCGGCAATGACCCCGGCCCCCGGGCGGACCCCGCCGCGCCGGAGCCACTCGAGCAAAACCATCCACAGAGGCACCATGGCAATCAGCAAGGCGGCGAGGCTCGACGGCATCACCTGCTCTGACCACGCGACGCCCCCGTTCCCGCCGACGAGCAGCAGGCCGCCCACAATTGCCGCCGATCTCCAGTGGAACAGCGCCGGCGGGGCGCGCCCGCGGAGCCGCGCCCAGCCGTAGAGCAGGACCCCGGCGACGATGAACCGCACCGCCAGCATGAGGAAGGGTGGCACGGTCTCGATGGCGACGCGAATTCCCAGGTAGGTCGAGCCCCAGATCAAGTAGACTGCGGCAAAGGCTGTCATCACCTGCCACCGGGAGGGGGCACTCGGGAGATCATGATTGGGCATCTGCCACCTCCGCCGTCACAGGCACGATTGGGAGTTGAGCGCTCTCCCGGATCGTTGACAGGACGATCGTGGTCCGCGTGGATCGGACCGCCTCGATGGCGCCGAACTGCTCGCGCAGGAGCCGTCCGAGATCCTCGGTATTCGCGGCCCGCACCTTCACGAGGTAGCAGTCCTCGCCCGCGATGTGGTGCACCTCTTGCACCTCTGGAATTTTCGCGAGCACGGCTCCCGTATCCAGCGAGCCCACCCGTTCCTCCGCCCGGACGAACACGAAAGCGAGGAGGCCCAGGCCCAGAGCCTGGGGGCTCAGCCGGGCCTCGTACCCTCGGATGATTCCTCGCGCTTCCAGCTTCCGGATTCGCTCGAAGATCGCCGATGGTGCCATTCCCACCCGGCGCGCAACCTCCGCGTTTGAGGTTCTGGCATTCTCTTGAAGGATCGTCATAATCTGAACATCAATATCGTCGATCATCCGTAATTCCTCTCTAGATAGCGATTATACGTCTAAAATACTGGCTGTGTCAAGACAAAGTGGCGGATAAGTATCTGGTCATGGGGCGGGCGGATTCAGCAGATCAAGTTGATATTCGTCAGGGTAGGTAGTTATGATCGGCACTGGAGGGCGAGCGGGACCACCCTATAGTTGAAGCACGGATGAATCGCCGCAGGACAGGAGGAAGTCGTGGCAACTGTACAATGGGTGACCGTCAAAACTCAGTGGTGTGACCGGATCGGCTCTGAGGCGAGTCTGATGGAGCACCGGGTGTATCCGGACGACCGCTTGCCAGACCTCCCGGCCTACCGGGTCACGGCCCGCAAGTGCTCGTTCGGGCTGGAGTGCAACCTGGCCGGCTGCTCTTGCCAGTGGGCCTACACCAATCAGGGTTACGATCCCTTCGAACGGGACGCGTAGACGCTGACGTCGTCAAGCCGGGGTACTCAAGGTCGCGCCATGAGGACGCGGGCCTGTTTTTGCGTGCCACGTGGCCCTGGACTGCGCGCAGATTCGATCGCGCCGCTCGCGAGGTGGATGTGACTGCGGGAACGCCTGCGTCCCAACCCGGTTGGGCGTGGTTGGGCCCAGCGCCTCTCTCGAAGCCAGCGCTCTGCGATCACCCGTCATTGGGATGTCGACCTGGGTCGAAACTGAGCCGTCGGGATTCACCCGGCGGCGAGCTGCTGTGGATTGCCGGGCGACCGTCCGCGAGTGTGGTCGCCCGGCAAGTTTCTCCCTGGATTGTCCAGGTCGGCTGACTTGGGCGGTGTTCCCTCTCTTTCCAACCCTTGCTGCTCACCGTGCATTTTCCCGCCGATTGCCTACCACAATCAATCCAGCCGCGCTCCGTTCCTGCGTCGGCCAGCAGTTGCAGCAATGAAGAACAGAGGCCGGCGGAGGCCTGGCCGTGCGGGATAGTTGGGCTTTGGTGGACAGCGCGGCCTTCAGCGGGCAGGGGCGAACGCCTGGTCAGTGCGTCGCCCCTGATCAGGGGGCGGTCGGGTGGAATTGTCTGGGGGAGAACAACCTGGAATCAATCAGCTACGTCATGGCGGGGCGAAGCGAATCTGGCGGCGGATCTGGAGCATGTCCTGGATCTGAGTGGCGCTGAGGGGCCGATTGCGCCAGGCTTCTAACAACCGGAAGGCGAGGTTCTTGGCTGACCCGACCCCAGCCGGGAAGGCCTGCCGGAACAAACTCCCTTTTTCGATCAACTGGGCGAGCAGGTGAGCGATCTGCAAGAGGAAGTAGAAGATCTTGCTGGCCACCGGGTCGCGGGTGTAGGCGTGCTCCAGGTTGAAACCCCGTTTTTCTGGACATTGAAGCCTGCATTCTCGATCTTCCATCGAATCCGTCCTCCATGATTGGCCAGGTCAATGGCCTGGTACTTCTGATTGCCCTGAGACCGCAGGGTGAAGTTGGTGATCCACTTGAAACGGGTGGTCTGCGAGGTGCCGTCGGCCAGGGGGGTGCTTTCCTGGCATTCCAGGACCCCCACCGTGTGGGTTTGGTCTTTGGAATCGACGTAGGTGATATCATTGACCCAGCGATAGTCTTGCTGGATCTCGTTTTGCGGGCCAGTGTGAAAGCGCAGCGAGTTTTCGGAGGCCAACGGCCAGAGGGCAGCGAACTCCTGGTTGAGGTAGGGGATGTCGTCTTGCTGTAACGTGATCAGGTACTTCCAGCCGGAGTCCTCACAGATGGTCATCGTTGGCCCGCCAGCGAAGAGTCCGTCCAGACTCAGGCAGATAGGCAGGCGCGGGAATGCCTGTTTCAATCGCTTGGCTAGCCGGTAGAAGGCGGTGAGTTCGCAGTCCTGCTTGGTCGGGTTCTCCCCGCGTTCTCGACGAACTCGGTGAGGAGTGAGATGATCAGGCCATTCGGACAGACCAGCTTGGCCTCCAGCACCGGGTGATAGTAGGTGGTCTGACCGTGGTGCGTCACGGTCAGACAATGCGGGCAGTGGCGCTTTGGGAAGGTGAGCCGCCCCGTGCCATCGATGGCGATCACAAAGTAGCGCCCCAGCAACCGATACCGGTCCAAGACCTTCTTGCGGATCAAGGTCCGGCCCAGGTCGGTGACGACGGCCTGGCCCTGGTCGGGGTCGAGCCGGCTAAAGGTCGCGTTGAGGGTGTCGCCATGCGGACACGTGGCGACCCCGAACAAGGCCTGGAAGAGAGCCGCTGCGGCCCCATTGCGGCGCAAGCGGTGGGTCACTTGGCGGCGGGACCCCAGGCGACAGAGGAACAGCAGCGTCCCGCTGAACAACAAGGAAACCAGCGGATAAGTGATGAGGGCGGGACGCGCGGGTCTTGGACGGGGGCAAACAGAGTGGCCCAGGCACCGAAGAAGTGCTGGGTCGTGACCCGGAACGCTTCCAGCAGGGCGACTTGCTCCTGAGCGTCGCGCGTCAACGCCTCGGCTGGGCTGGGTGGGGTAGCACGGCGAGTAGGAGTCATCGGTGGGGGACCTCCCCTCGGTGAAGTCACCGGCTATGATACCACCGCGCGTATCGCAACGCGAAAAAAGCGACGGCAATTTTAAGGTTGGCGCGCGCGGGGCCGCCCGCGGCCAGACCCGCGCCGCGACGGCGGGTCTGGCCCCCACATCTCGCTGGCAGCCCCCGGCGCGCCCCCAGATATGGGGGGCCGGCCAGACCGCCTGCGCTACCGCGCCCTACGGGGCGGATTTTGCGCGAAGAACCGGGTGTTCTTCATTGCTGCAGCAGTTGCGCCGCGCTTGACGGCGGATTTTCAGGTATAATACGATGAGTATAGAATCCGATACCTACCGCAGGAAGAAAGGTGAGGTGAGGATTATGAGTCATATCACGGCTGATTTGCGTTCCGTCATTGAGGCGGCTCCCGATCAGACCTTCCGTGCCCTCGTGCGCACAGTGGATGCTCCTTCGGCCTACGTCGACCAGGCTGAGCAAGCCGGCCTGACGGTGCACCGCACCTACAAGCTTCTGCAGTGCATGGCCGTCAGCGGCCAGGGCGAGGCCCTTCTGCGACTCGCCGAGGCCCCTTGGGTGCAATCCATTGAGCCCGACAAGACGGTGACCACAATGTAGCCGGCCTGGACCGGCAGTTGACCGCCGGTCTTCTACTTACCACCAAGGAGACACCACCGTGGACGAGTCCAAGATTCATCCAGCCCTCCGCGAGGCGCTGGCTGGGGCCGCCATCCGTGAACTGGAGGCCGCGCCCCCGACCCTTCCGGTCATCGTTCGTTACACCACCACCACCCGTGCGCTGGGTGAGACGTGGGACGTCAGCCGCACGTATGCTCTGATCCCGGCGGCGGCCGGGCAGGCTACACCGGCGGAGATCGATCAGCTCAGCGAGCGCGAGGATGTGCAGGTCATCTGGCTGGATGAACCGGTCTATGCCTTTCTGGACGTCAGCGTACCGAAACTCGGAGTTCCGACGGTCTGGCAAGGGGGGAACCGGGGGGGCGGGGTCAAAATCGCCATCGTTGACACCGGTATTGATGCCGACCACCCCGATTTCAGCGGTCGCATTGCCGCGACTGCCGATTTCACGAACCAGGGTGTCCGCGACGGCCACGGACACGGGACCCACGTCGCGAGCATCGCGGCCGGGAGTGGGGCCGCCAGTGAGGGCAAGTACACGGGGGTGGCTCCTGAGGCCACGATTCTGGCGGCCAAGGTCCTCCGCAACGATGGAACCGGGCTGATGAGCGGCGTGATGGCGGGTGTCGAGTGGGCCGTCGACCAGGCGGCTCAGGTGATCAACCTCAGTCTCGGCAGTCCCGGCCCCTGTGACGGCTCCGATGCCATCAGCGCCATCTGCAATGCCGCCGTCGACGCAGGGGTGATCGTCTGCGTGGCAGCCGGCAACGAGGGGCCGGCGCCGAGGACCGTCGGCTCACCAGGCTGTGCCACGAAGGTGATCACCATTGGTGCCTCTGACGATGACGACCACATCGCGAGCTTCAGCAGCCGCGGCCCGACCCTGGACGAGCGGGTCAAGCCTGACGTGCTCTTTCCGGGGGTGAACATCATCGCGGCGCGAGCCAGCGGCACGAGTATGGCCCGGCCGGTCAACGACTTCTACACGAGTGCGAGCGGCACCAGTATGGCCACGCCTCACGCCAGTGGAAGTTGCGCCCTGGTCTTACACGCCAGGCCAGGTCTCACCCCCGAGCAGGTCAAGGATATCTTCAAGCAGGCGGCGTTGGATCTGGGGCTGGATCCGAACACTCAGGGCGCAGGGCGCGTGGATGTGGCTCGCGCCGTCCAGCTGGCGAGGGGCGAGCAGCCCGAGCCGACACCCGTGCCGCCCCCGCCGGTTCCGACGCCGCCGCCACCCCCGAAGTGCCACCGCCGCCTGGATGTCTGGCACGCGCCTTGCAAGTGCTCGGTCTGCGGCGATGAGAGCCCCCTCTCACGGGGTCGCGGCCTTCAAGAACTCAATCTACGAACCGAACTTCCGCCGCCGGCGGGTCAAGTGACCGCCGGCGGAACAATCGGGGTTGCCGGTTCTTGGGGGCCTGTCACCCGCTGCGGACGTTCTGTTCGTGATTGGCAGAGAATCCATGGAAGACCCACTGCGGCAGGCGGCCGCCTGGCTCGCTGGCGCCGCACGAGTGGTCGCGCTCACGGGTGCGGGTATCTCTCGGGAGAGTGGTGTACCGACTTTCCGCGATGCCCAGGATGGGTTGTGGGCGCGCTATGATCCGATGGAGTTGGCCTCACCGGAGGGGTTCCGGCGTGATCCGGCCCTCGTCTGGCGCTGGTACGGCTGGCGCCGCGAGTTGGTGAGCCAGGCGCAGCCGAATCGCGGCCATCACGCCCTGGTCCGTCTGGAGAAGCTCGTTCCGCGGTTGACCGTGATCACCCAGAACGTTGATGGGTTGCATCGCGCGGCCGGTAGCAGGGACGTCGTCGAACTGCACGGGAACCTCCAACGGTTCAAGTGTTTCAAGCACGGGCACCCGGTTGCGGCCGAGATTCTCTCTGCGGATGAGCGTGTCCCGCCGCGCTGCCCGCAATGCGGCGCGCCGGTCCGGCCGGATGTCGTCTGGTTTGGGGAACATCTCCCCGAGGCGGTGCTGCGCCGGGCGTGGGAGGAGGCCGTCGCGGCCGATGTGCTGCTGGTTGTGGGCACCAGTGGCCTGGTGCAGCCCGCGGCCAGCCTGCCGTTGGCCGCGGGCTGCACCGGTGCGCGCACGATCGAGATCAACCCCGACCGCACGCCGCTCACCCCACACGTTGACCTGCACCTGTCCGGCCCGGCCGGGGCAATCCTGCCAGCCCTGGTCGACGCCGTCACTGATCATCCCTTGTAACCTTTTCTGTTTCCCCGTTTCGCGGTTGGCAGTTGGGGCACACGTAGCTGGCACGCTGACCGACGATCAGCCGTTGGATGGAGGCGCCGCAGCGGGGGCAGGGCTTCCCCTCGCGCCCGTGAACGAAGAGCGCTTCCTGGTTACGGCCAGCCTCGCCGCCGGCCCCGTAGAAGTTGGGGATGCCGTGTCCCAGGGTCGTTCCCAGGTTCTCGATGCCCTTCCGCAGGACGGTGCGCATGGCCTCGTAGAGGGCTGTCACCTCCTGAGACGAGAGCGTATCGGAGCGTCGCTCGGGGTGAAGTCGGGCGAGCCAGAGCGCCTCGTTCACGTAGATGTTGCCGAGACCCGCCAGGAAGGTTTGGTCGAGCAGCAGCGGCTTGAGCTGGCGGTGCCGTCTCATCAGCATCGCTTGAAGATCCGCCGCGGTGAAATCGGCGTCGATCGGCTCGGGGCCGAGGCGGCCGATGACCTCGGCCGGCTCGTCGACCAGGTAGATGCGGCCAAACTTGCGCGTGTCGTGGAAGCGCAGTTGGCGGCCATCGTCCAGCACGAGGATGATGTGGACGTGCGCATCGAGCGGTTCGCCGGCTGACACCACTAGAAGCTTACCCGTCATGCGCAGGTGAACCAGCAGGCTGTCGCCGGTCGAGAGGGAGAGAATGAGGAACTTCCCGCGCCGGCCAGCGGCCCCAATTCGTTGCCCACGCAGGCGCGCGCGCAACTCCTCGACCGAGGGGCGGTCCACGGTGCGAGGCCAGCGGACAACCACGTCGGTGATGGTACGGCCAACGAGCCCGTGCTCGCGCAGAGTGCGGACTACAGTCTCGACTTCAGGGAGTTCCGGCATCTTCCAGATTCAATGATGTCACGACGCACAGGTAGCGAGGAGCAAAAGGTCACAACCACTGCATCTCATGCCATGAGAGCGGCTTATGGCGAACAACAACGGATTCTACTCCTTTTGCTCCCTGCTTCTCCTGGCCCGCCTTGCCTCCCCAAAGACGGAGTCGGTGGAGCGAATGCGACGGTCAAAACTCAATGGTCGAGGAAGCTAAAGATCATCAACATCAGGCCGGAGCCGCCCAGCACCACTGCGATGCTTACCCCGTCGCGCTCCTCGTGGACATGGGGGAGAATATCGGTGGCGCCGACGTGGATGAACGAACCGGCGGCGAAGCCCAGCATCATCCCGATGGCCTCGTCGGGCATGCGGGTGAGGGCGGTCGTGGCCAGGAGGGTGCCGAGCGGGACCGCCGCAGCCAGGACCAGGCTCAGCCACCAGGCGCGCTCCCGAGAATATCCGGCGCCCAGGAGGATCGAAGCCACCGAGAGACCCACTGGCAGTTGGTGCACCAGGACTGCTACCAACGTAATTGCCCCCAGGGCAACACTGCTAACGAAGCCGGCTGCCAGAATGAGGCCATCCAGGAAGTTGTGGAATCCGATGCTGATGAAGGCAACCAGGCCAAGGGTGTGTGCTCGCTCCTCATGCTCGATCTGGTGACCGGAGTGCGGTACCGTGATCGTCTCGAGCACGAATATGAGCAGGAACGCTGCCAGCATCCCGAGCCCGACGCGCCTCCCGGCTAACTCCATCGCATTGGGGATGAGCTCGATGAGCGCGGTGGTGATCAGCACGCTGGCACCGAAGGCCATGAGCCGGTAGAGCGCCCGGTGCGTCAGATTGTGGCGCAGCAACGGGAGTGCGCTTCCGACGAGGTAGCCGCCAGCGGCGATGAGCGCTGTGGCGAAGATGATCATGGTTGGACTTGAACCGACTCGTCAAGCGCCTGCCAGAGCAGTTGTAATTCCTCGCCCGCCGTGAAGGGGTCGCTTTGCACCCGCTCCTGGGCCGCCTGGAGGCGCTCGCGAGCCGCGGCGACCGGGGCGGTGCGGTCGCCTTCGCCCGGGAGCAGCGCGCTCACGCGGTCGAGGGTGGCGCCAACGCGCTCGAGGTGGGCCTCAGCCACACCGGCGTTGCGCTGCACGAGCGCCAGTTGAGCCTGGGTGACCTGGTTTTGGGCCTGCAAGAGCAGGATTGTCTCTCGCAGCGCGGCGAGCGCCTCGAGTTGCGCGCGCTGTGCACTTTGTTCCGCCTGGATTGTGGCCTGGTTATCCTCGATGGTCGCGATCGCGTCCTGCTGCCTGGTCAGGTCCTGTTCGAACGCGGCTGCGCGCGGGGTGAGTTTGCCGAGTTCACCGGAGAGCGACGTCAAGGCCTCGACCTGGGCAGCGAGTTGGTCGGAGAGCGTTGTGATGGCTTCCTCGCGCGCGTCGAGCCGGGTGCTGAAATCGGCCAGCTGACTGTCGTGCTGGCCGGCGGCCTGCTCCACGGTACTGAGACGGCTGTTGGTCTCGTTCAGCTCGTCCTGCACACGGCTCAGGCGCTGGTCGCGCGCGGCCAACTCGGCGGTCACGGCGTCGCGCTCGCGTGTGATGGTGGTCTGTAGATCCGCAAGACCTTGCTCAGTGGAGTGGACCGGCGTCAGGACACCGAACCAGATGATCACATAGAGGGCCGTTCCCACGACGACGCCGAGGGCGACGGTGACGAGCAGCAGGACGATCTTCCAGAGAACACGAGCGATGGTACGCATGCAGTTCCTCCCGCGTGGGACGTCAGGTCCGGACGGCGACAGGTGGACTAGCGGCTCACCTGGAACGTTTCAGTGACCGGCTCGGTCGTGCCGGACGAGGTTGCGGTAACCGTCCATTCGCCCGGGTTCCAGCGGCTGGTGACGCTGCCGCTGTAGGTCACGGTCAGGCTCCCGTCGGCGGCAGCGGTCCGATTCTCGACCGCTGCCCGGTTGCCACCTGGGGTGGTCAACAGGACGTTCACGTCGCGGTTCGGAGCCGCGCCGGTGACCGTGATGGTCAAGGGCTGCCCGGCGCGAAGCGTCCCTGGCTCGACGTCCAACGAGAGCGGGGTCGTGGGGGTAGCGCCGCCCGCCTCGCGGATGACAAGCTCAGTCGTGGCGACGGGCGCGGCGGTACTCTCCACGCCCGGTCGGACCGCAACGGCGTAGGTGCCGGGTGCGAGGAGGCGCGTAAAGTTCTCCCGGTACTCGAGCTCCAGGCTGCCGTCGGCGTCGCTCTCCACCAGATCCACCGTCTCGAAGCCAGCTGCAGGATTGCTGATCATCACCGCATACTCGGTGTTCGGTTCCAGGCCGGTCACCGTCAGGCGGAAGAGTGTGCCGGCGGTCCCGCTGGACGGGATGACACTGGCGGCCGGTGTCGCGGCAGGAGCCTGCGTGGCCGGCGCCCCCGGGGTGGCCTGGGGCGAGGGGGCAGCTGGACCGTCGGGGTCACCTGGGGCGAAGGAGTTGCCTGGGCCGTTGAGGTGGCTCGGGTCGTCGGCGTCGCCGTTGGCGTCGCCTGGGTCGTCGGCGTCGTTGTTGGGGTCACTGTCGCTGTACGGGTGGGTTGAGGGGTGCGAGTCGGCAGGGCCGTTGCTGTGGCCGTGGCGGTTGGGAGCGGTTTGGTCTCCACGAGCAGGTCACGCAGGTTCACCAGGAAGGTGTCGAAGGTCTCGGTGAGCTGCCTGACCTTGTCGAGTTCAGAGCGAACCGTATCAACCTCCTGACCAAGCTGATCGACGTCTCCACGAATCGCGTCGGTCTCGCTCTTGAGCTGGTCTGTTTCGGTGTGGAGCGCCTCAACCGTTGGTGGGAGCGCTTCCAGACTCTGGGTGCGCGTTTCGAGCCGGTCGGCGCGGTTTGAGACGGTGCCCAGATCGTTCTGCGTCTGCTCGTTCTGGCGTTGCAGAGTGGCGGTACGCGACTCCAGGTCGAGGACAGCTCGGCTGCGGTTGAAGTTGAGGGTACCATTGAGTCCGTAGAGAATCAGCAGCACGATGGCGACGGCGAGCGCAGCGCCGAGGAGCGCGCCCAGCAGAGCACCACCCAGGAAGCTGGCACAGCCACTTCGGGCAGGCGGTGCGGGCGGTGGGGTACCGCGCCCGACGGGCCGCATCTCCGGCGGCGGAATGACAGGGGGAACGCCGGTGGCCGGTGCCTCGACGGGATCGGCCTCACGATTCCTGGTGAAGGCTTTCACCTTAGGGTGAGAGGCTGTCTCCGCCTGAGGCTCTGGATCGTCGGGTGGGGAGAGCCAGACGCTGCTATCGACGAGGGGGGCGGTGCTGGCAGCGGGATAGCCTGCCGGCTCGCCGGCGGGTCTCCCGGCAGTCGTGGCCCGGTCGTTGGCCGCCACTTCCTTATGAGGCGGAGCCTCGACAGAGCCGGCGTCACCGGCCTCGGCTTCGCCGGTTGCGGACGGGTCGGCGGTTTGGACCGCGCCGGTGGCTGCTTCCTCGCTGAGACTCGGTTCGATAGGCTCCGGCTCTGCTGGCGGGCGGTCGGGAGCCGCCGTCGTGGTGTTCGGTCGCTCCTCGGCTGGCTCGTGGTCCTCATCGTGACGCCTCGGCTCGTCCACAAGTGCCTCCTTTATGAAGAGATGGGTGGTGGGTGAGAGGAGCCCGTGGCGGGTGCCAGGGCGCCGCTGGTTCAGCCCGGTCAGGATCCCTGACCGCATAGTTTCATGCCGGCGTGGGCGGGCTCTGAGGCTGGGTTCAACTCCAGGGCTCGCTTGAGGTTGGGAATCGCTTTGTCACACTGTTCGAGATAGGCGTAGGCCAGGCCGAGTTCGTAGTAGACCTCCTCGGAATCGTAACCGAAGCTGATGGCCTGTTCGAGTGACTCGATTGCGGCCTCGAAATTCTGGCGGACGTAGTAGAGGACGCCCATATGAAAGTGGATGCGAGCGTAGCGGGGATCAACCGCGAGGCCATCCTCGAAGTATTTCCTGGCTTGCTCGTATTCGCCCTGCTGGTAGTAGGTCCAACCGAGTTCATCGTAGGGTTCCGCGTTCTTAGGGTCTACGTCGGCGGCACGGCGGAAATTGGCCAGGGCTTGTTCTAACTGACCCAGTGCCCGGTAGTTGGCGCCAGTCCGGATGTAGATGTAACTCAGCGGCTGAATCGCGAGGGCTTCTTCGTAGGCATAGATGGCATCATTATATTTGCCGAGGGTCTCGAAGACGTATCCGAGGTTGCGCAGGGCATCCACACTCTCGGAGTCGAGATCCACCGCTTCCTGCGCCGTCTCCAGCGCGCGATCGGTCCGGCCGGTGTCGGCGTAGGCTTCAGCCAGGAAGGCATAGGCCGGGGCGTAGTTCGGGTCGAGCTCGATGGCGCGTAGGGCCTCCGTAATGGCCTCGTCTGGTTGCCCAGCCCAATCGAGCGCCATCGCGTGATTGGCGATGACTTCGGGATTATCGGGTGCCAGCTCGACCGCGCGCTGGGTGCGGATCAGCGCCTCATCCGTGTGGCCGCGGATGGCCAGGAGTTTACCCCAGCGGGCGTAGGCGATGGCGTTGTTGGGGTCAGTGGCGACTGCGGCTTTGTAGGCCTCCAGCGCCTCGGTGATGTTGCCCTGATCCAAATAGCTGTCACCGGCAGCCAGCTGCTCAATCGCGTCACCGCTGGCGTGCGCGTCGGAGGTGGCGACCGTGGTGGGCGGTGCGACGAGGGTCGTGTAGCGGCTCAAAAGCCGACAGGTAGGCCGGTTGAGGCCGACAGGTTCAGAGCAGTTATCGGAGGCCCAGCCAACAAACGGCCGGTAGCGCTGGACGTATAGGATCCCAACCAGGATGTACGCCAGGACCAACAGCGACCAGATCAAGCCGCGCAGACTGCGCCGGCGGCGCTCGCGTTCTCGCAGATACACTAGAAGGAGTCTCTCCAGATGGGGACTAGCTGCCGGATTATAACACAATTGCGAAGGCGCACGAAGGACCTTTGTCCGACGGTCCGGCCCCACTTCTGATGAGCGTTGCTGAGGGGCCGGCTCCTGGCGCCGGGTATTGCGCCGCCAGACGCCCTCAGAGCCGCCGCTCCGCCGTGTCGCGGGAAGAGTCAGCGTCAGCTGCCTGGCGGGCCTGTTGGCGCCGGTAGGTCCAGATGCTCAGCTCCTCCAGCGCGACCAGGCCGACGTAGGGGAGCAACAGCCAGCGGGCAATGCGTAGCAGGCTCCCGGCCCAGCCAAGTGGGGCCAGCCAGATCGTGGCGGGGGCAACGACGGGGTCGCCGAGCCAGGGAAGGGCGGCGCCAGGAGCAGGGAGGAGATCGGGCAGCAGGCCAGCAGTGAGGGTCGCTGCTCCAAAAGTCAGCGCCAGCATACCCAGCCAGGGATAGGGACGCTCGTCGGCGACGTTTTCGTCCCATTCCCGGCCGAACCGCCAGCCGTACAGGGGGAGCGCCACCAATAGCGTCGTCAGGGTCCAGTTGAGGAAGCCCATCAAGAGCAGCCAGACCAGGCCGGGGGCCGGTGCCTCACCGGCCCGGTAGATTCGAATCAGAGGCGGGAACGCCCAGACTGCACCGAGCAGCCCGATCAGGACTTTCCATTGCAGGCCGTCGGGGAGGGAAAAGGGCCAGCCCTGGCTGAAATGCAGGATGACGAAGACTCCCAGCGGGAGCACCAGCATTCGGGCATCCCACCAGTTGGTGCGTGGCAGGAGCGACCAGAGAAAAGGATTGAGGGCCACCAGGACGGCGAGACCGGCGAACCAGAGGGACAAGAAGCGTTGTCGGCGGTAGCGGATGCCAACAGCAATCCCAAACAGCGCGAGGATCACGGTCGGTGCGCGAAACCAGGTGTGCGTGATCAGATCAGGGGCGAATGGGGCACCGAGTGCGGCCGTAGTCCAGAAGCCGCTCCCAAGGGTAACGCTCGTGAGAACGGGGAGCGCCACAATCAGCAGGGTCGTGCCGGGATCGTGGGGGCGGTGCCAGTGGTGCCAGGCGAGCAGTACCAGCGCGACCGATGCGCCCACAGCCACGCTCACAAACTCCCACACACTCCACCGAACCAGGGGGTAGGCTGCGCCTGTGCGCCGACCGAAGGCAACCAGGGCCGTGGCGATCGCCAGATGGGCCGCGCCCAGGAGCCCTGCTATCAACGTCACCAGATGCTCACTGACGCGTGCTCCCCGCATGCTATGCTCCCCTTCCAGGCTGACGAGGCGGCGTAGGTGTAGCACGAGATAGGAAGCTTTGTCAAAACGGCTCTTGCTGTGGCTGACTGGAGATGGTATAGTCGGGGGATTGGGGCGTCGAGAAGGACTCAAATTTTGAGTCTTTTTCAACTTCGAGAGGCGAGTTGACCGTGAGTCCGAACGATTTGGTGGATCCGGCCGAAGTGGCGGCGCTGGCGCAGCGCTACGGAGAACCGTACCGGGTGAAGGTGGTGATGGAGGTCGGGCCCGCGTTCTTCGAGCCGTGGTCGCAGAAGGCTCCTACCCGGCGGGGCGAGGTGATGTTTCTGATGCCGCGGCCTGCCGGCTTGTTGCTCCACGCCAAGAGTCATTACCCCGAGGATACCTGGCGGCTTTTGACGGGCGGCATCGAGGTGGGAGAACGGGTTGCCGAGGCGCTGCAGCGCGAGCCCGGTGAGGAGACCGGGCTCACGCCGGAGCCAGAGGTCTTTCTGGCACTCATCGAGTATGAATTCCACTGGAACGAGCGGAGTTTCCCCTGGGTCACCTACGTCTTCCGCATGGCGCCAACGATGGCGCCCCTCCGGGCCAGCGTGGATGCCGAGATTTTCGCTACCCGCGAGGTCTCGCCGACCGCGTTGGCCGCGGTGGCCGACGCTCTGGAGGCGTTACCGCCGCCACGGACTGATTGGGGTCGCTATCGGGCGGTTGCCCACCGGGTTGTTGCAGACTTGCTCCAGGAAGGTGGGACAGGGAGCAAGGAGCACCGCGAGCAAGGGGAGTAGGGAACAGAGTGCTGCGGCAACGTTCCAGGCGGGGAGCAAGGCAGAAGCATTCTTGCTCCCCGTGCCGGGCATCAGGCGGGCACACAAGGTTTTTCCGCGGTGACGCGTGAAAGGATTAGTGGAGCCTGCGCCACCAACTCTCTTCGAGAAGGGTGGTCTGCAGCCAGCGGGCGAGGTGGGGATCGGCGGCGGAGAGCGTCAGCGGCTCGGTCATTGCCAGTGCCAGGGCCCGCGCGAAGAGAGCGCGCGGCTCGGCCAGAGCGAGGGCGTCGGCAGCGTAGCCTCGGACGAGGACCGCCTGGAGCGCGGCGGCAGCGGCAGCGATGCTCGCCGCCCGGGGAGGAGTGCCTCCCTGGCTCAGCCAGGGGCCACGGGTGCTCGCGCCGCAGCCCAGCCAATGGTCGAGCCACGCGCCGACGATGGCCCAGAATGCAGCGGGATCGTTGGCGACGACCTCCGGCGTGAGGACCAGCACGGCCTGGCTGGCGAGGTCGCGCCGGAGGTAGAGGCCTGGCTCGTAGTGGGGCTGCTCGTCGCGGGCGATGACGATCTGGCCAAGCGGCTGACCGGCCCAGCGGGTGCGGGCAGCCTTGGGCAGCCGTCCAAGGTGGCGGAGGGCGGCCGCCGCGACCGGCCAGAGGCCGGTCGCGTGGAGGTGGGCGGCCAGCGGGGAGGCAGCGACGGACACGGGAACCAATTGCTCCTCACGTTCAAGCCCCGTCCAACGGACAAATCACTGATCGGCACCGAAATAGAAAGGACACCAGCGCCGGCTAGTGCCCTTTGGGACAACGACGTTCGGATGCCATTCCCGGCCTCTGGGCTGGTTGGCCGAGGTGCCTGTTAGATCTTGGTGACGTTGGCGGCGCGGGGACCCTTGGAACTGGGCTCGATGCTGAACTCGACGCGCTGGCCCTCGTCCAGGTTGCGGAAGCCTTCGCTCTGAATAGCACTGAAGTGGACGAAGACATCCTTCTGTCCATTATCAGGGGTGATGAAGCCGAACCCCTTCTCGCCGTTGAACCACTTGACGGTGCCGGTGAGACGATCATCCATGAGAAGAATCTCCTTCAGAGAAACGGGTAATTCTGTCGGACGGAAGGATGACTCTGCTTCTACCGGCACGAAAAAACCGCCGGAGCAAGTGCGCTCCGGCGGTTTACGTCCTGGCCCGAAACAAAAGCACTTCGTCCTACACCGGCAACAATACCATTGAATTAGCCCTCTGTCAAGATGGATTGAGACCAACTCCGGGTGTCGAGGCAGCGCCGGGCCTCCTGCCAGGATTCGATCGACTCCGCCCGCTCCTGGCGAGGACCGAACGGTCTGGAACGAGCGTGCGGCCCCGGCCAGCAGTGCTATCAGTAGGCGGCAAGATCGCGGATGGCGGCGGCAATCTTCTGCGGACTGGGCATAAAGAAGTCCTGCATCGGGCGAGCGTAGGGCACGCCCGGTACATCCGGACCACAGAGGCGCCGGACCGGCCCATCCAGCCACTCGAAGGCTTCATCGGCGATAATGGCGGCGATCTCGGCGCCGTAGCCACCGGTCAAGTTGTCCTCGTGCACCACCAACGCTTTACCGGTCTTCTTGACGGAGGTCAGGATGGTCTCTCGATCCACCGGGGTGAGGGTACGCAGGTCCACCAGCTCGGCTAAGATGCCATCGCGCGCGACCTCCTCGACCGCCTGCAGTGCGTAGTGGGCCATCATCCCGTAGGCGAAGACAGACAGGTCGCGGCCCTCGCGGCGGACAGTTGCTTTCCCGAGCGGGACCACGTGCTCACCCTCGGGGACCTCACCCTTGATCAGGCGATACCCCTTTTTGGGTTCGAAGAAGACCACCGGATCCGGATCGCGGATCGCGGCGGTGAGGAGCCCCCTGGCGTCGGCCGGGGTCGATGGGATGACCACCTTCAGGCCCGGCGCGTGGGCGAAGAACCCCTCGACCGACTGCGAATGGTAGAGCCCCCCCTGGATGCCGCCGCCATAGGGGGCGCGAAAGACGACGGGACAGCCGTAAGCGCCGTTCGAGCGATATCGCAGGGTGGCGGCCTCGTTGATGATCTGATCCCAGGCCGGGTGGATGTAATCCGCGAACTGGAACTCGGCCACGGGGCGCAGGCCGTAGGCGGCCATGCCGTAGGCCACACCAGCGATGCCGACCTCGGCCAGCGGTGTGTCAATGACCCGCTCCTCCCCATACTTGGCGAGCAGCCCCTCGGTCACGCGGAAGACACCCCCCCGCCGGCCGACATCTTCGCCCAAGACGACAACGCGATGGTCGCGCTCCATTTCTTCGTCGAGGGTGCGGTTGATGGCCTGGAGGAGAGAAAGCTCAGCCACGGGGTGCCTCCTTCCAGGGCGCCGGTTGGACCTGATGGGCCCAGACCGGGATGAGGGCGTCCTCCGGTGCCGGATCGGGCGCGGCCTCGGCTTCGCGGATGGCGTCCTCAGCGGCCTGTTCGGCGCGGGCGCGAATCTCGCGGGTGGACTCCTCGTCCAACAGGCCATGCTCCTCGAGGAAGCGCCGGAAGCGGTCGATCGGGTCGCGCTGCTTCCAGGCCTCGACCTCCTCGCGGCTGCGATAGGTGCGATCGTCGTCGTCGGACGAATGGGGTACGACCCGGTAGGTGAAGCACTCGATCAGGGTAGGACCATCGCCGCGGCGGGCGCGATCGACCGCCTCTTTGGTGACGCGGTAGACTTCGAGGACGTCGTTGCCATCCACGCGGATGCCGGGAATGTTATAGGCTGCTGCCCGCTCGGCGACGGTCTTGGTTGGCATCTGTTTGGTGAGTGGGACAGAGATCGCGTACTGGTTGTTCTCACAGATCAAGACGCAGGGTACGCAATGGATGCCGGCGAAGTTCAAGCCCTCGTGAAAGTCGCCCTTGGAGGTGGCCCCATCGCCGAAACTGGCATGGACGACCACCCGATCGCCCAGGTATCGCGCCGCCCAGGCCATGCCGACCGCTTGCGGGATGTGGGTGCCGACGCTAGATGAGCCGGCGACGATGTTGAGCGGCCGGTAGCCGTAGTGGCCCGGCATCTGGCGGCCACCGGACGACGGATCATCCGCCTTCCCGTAGTAGGCTTTCATAATCGCGGCTGGGGGGGTGCCTGCGGCGAGAGCGGTGGCGACGCCGCGGTAGTAGGGATTGAACCAATCGACGCCGCGGTCGAAGGCCAGCGTACTGCCGACCTGCGCCGCTTCGTGGCCCATCGCAGAGATGTGGAAGGGAATGCGGCCCTGACGGTGGAGGAGCCAACCGCGCTGGTCGAGGGTGCGGCTGAGGACCATATACCAGTACATCTCAAGCAGCGCATCGCGATCGAGGCTGAGGGCCTCGTGGGGCGGGGCGAGCGTGCCGGGGGTTGCCTGACTCATCATTGAATCTCCCTCCGGGTGAAAAAGTGCCGTCCTGGCTCGACGGTCTCGGTTATGAGGCATTATAGCACTCCGCCCTTCGACGCTACAATAGGCGCTGTGGCCGCCCAGTCGCTCCGAGGAGGAACAATGCGCGCCGTAGTCCAACGGGTACGCCGGGGTGTTGTCAGCGTTGATGGCGAGGTCGTGGGCGAGATTGGCCCCGGGCTGGTGATTTTGGTCGGTGTCACGCACGCCGACAGCGAGGCTGAGGCACGATGGCTCGCCGCGAAGATAGCCAACCTGCGCCTCTTCGAGGACGAAGAAGGAAAATTCAACCGCTCGATCCTGGAGGAAGGTGGTGGCGCCCTGGTGGTCAGCCAGTTCACCCTCTACGGCGATGCCCGCAAAGGACGGCGCCCGAGTTTCACCGCAGCGGCTCGGCCAGTCGTGGCCGAGCCGCTCTACGAACGCGTTGCCGATCTCCTACGCGAAGCTGGTGTTGCCCCGGTGGCGACGGGCCGTTTCGGGGCCCGTATGCTGGTCACCATCGAGAACGATGGTCCGGTCACCCTCCTGCTCGACACGGCGGATGCCGGCAAGGGAAGCGCCTGAACCGCCAGGGGCTGGCAGTGAGCATTGGAGGTCTTCTCTCGGCACCAGGCCCACTTGTGTCAAGCAATCAAGAGTCTGACTTTCTCTCGCTGATGGCCATTCGTGTGTACGCCGGGAATCGCCATCGATTCGCGTTCCAACAGGGTGCGATAGACCGCCTCGTAGCCATCGGCCATCACCTCGGCCGAGAACCGGCTCTCCACATGGCGGCGGCACGCTGCGCGGTCAAGCCCGGCGACACCGGACAGAGCGGCGGCCATCTCGTCCACCGTCTCGCAGATGAACCCGGTCACGCCATCGACCATCACCTCAGGTACCGAACCGTTACGCATGGCGATGACCGGCGTCCCGCACGCCAGTGACTCGATCATCGTCAACCCAAAGGGCTCTGGCCAGTCAATCGGGAACAGCGTCGCGTAGGCGCGGCACAACAGTTCATCTTTTCCAGTATCGTCCACTTCGCCGACATACTCGATGAGCGGATGGTGAAGGAGTGGCTCGATCTGGGTCTGGAAGTATTCCTGGTCGAGCGGGTCCACCTTGGCCGCGATCTTGAGGGGCATCCCCACGCGCCTGGCGATCTCAATGGCGCGGTCGGGGCGTTTCTCTTGAGACAGGCGACCCAGGAACACGAGGTAATCACCCGGCTCGGGGTTGAACGTGAAGCGGTCGGTCGTGATCCCGTTGTAGACCGTCGCAACCCAGTTGGGCTTGAGATGGTCGAATGGGCGTCGCTGGCTGTCACTGATGGACACCAAAGCGGTCTCTGGGTACAGTCTGAAGATCGAATCGAGGTCGGGAACGTCCAGGCGCCCGTGGATTGTGGACACCATCGGGACATCGATCAGACGACTAAATGGGAAGGCCCAGTGATCGATATGCGAGTGGATGATATCGAACTCGTCCGCGCGCTGGCTCACCTGCGCCAGCATTGCCAGATGGAGGGGTGGACCAAACATGACCAGCTGGTCACGGGTCATCCGCCTGCGCAGAGACTGGGGCGCGCCTGGTACAAGCTCGGCCGAGGTCAGCGAGTCACCGCTGGCGAACAGGGTGACGGCGTGCCCACGTCGCACCAACTCTTCCGCCAGACAGTAGACGACGCGCTCGGTGCCGCCGTACATCTCCGGCGGCACTCGCTCGTACAGTGGCGCGATCAGCGCAATTCGCATATATGCCTCCTAAGTCTTATTCCTTCATCCATCCGCTCAATACAGTAGCAGCGGCCGACCCGCGAGCGCTCTCTGCGAGTGGAGCTATGCCATTTGCCGGTGCGGTACGCTACCAGGAGTCAGGCAGCCAAACCGCAACGCCGTTGCAGCCGTTGAGCAAAGAGGGGTACAGATGGATGAGGGGCAGTTATGGCACGACGCCCCAAAATGGGCGCAACAGGCCAGTCGCCGATAGAGATAGCAAATCACGTGCCACAGCAATCCGGGCAAGAAGGGGCTTGAATGCATCAAAAGGAGCGAGGCTCTGCAAAAGCCGGCGAACGTGTGGGGTCTCTCGTGTTGAGACAGGACTCCCACTGGCACAGCAGTTGCTGCCACATAAAGTGGGATTTCTGCACTATGCAGTCAGAACTCGAGATCGAGCCGGATCCGACTCGAACTCGAAGAAAAAGGAGAAAGAGAATGAGATTACAAGGCAAAAAGATCGCTGCTCTTGTAACAGACGGGTTTGAGCAGATTGAGCTCACATCACCGAAACAGGCGCTGGAAGAGGCCGGCGCGGTGGTAGACACCGTCTCTCCGAAAGAGGGCAAGGTAAAGGCCTGGAACCACACCCGGTGGGGTGACGAGTTCAAGGCGGATGTCGGGCTCGGCGACGCGGGGCCGGCCGACTACGACGCCCTACTCCTTCCCGGCGGCGTGATGAATCCGGACAAGCTCCGGACCATTCCGGAGGCGGTGAACTTTGCGAGGGCGTTCTTCGAGCGGGGCAAGCCGATCGCTGCGATCTGTCACGGTCCCTGGCTGCTCGTTGAAGCCGATGTTGTCAAGGGCTACGATGTGACCGGCTACAAGTCGCTCAAGACCGACCTGAAAAACGCGGGCGCCAACTTCCACGATAAGGCCGTTGTGATCGACCGCGGCCTCGTCACCAGCCGCAACCCCGACGATCTCCCGGTGTTCAACCAGGCCATGATCGAGGAGTTCGCGGAGGGCACGCACGGCGGCGACGGCCAACGCTGGCCGGCGCGCGAACGAGCGACCGCCGCACGCGGGAGGTAAGCCGAAAGCCAGGTCGCGAGGGGCGGCCCGGGTGCATTGCCCGGGCCGCCATTATCTGTGCGGCCGGGCGGCCGGTTGCCGCGCTTTCCCGATGTGCGTCTGGAACAGCGGTCACGTCGTCGTAGCGCGGGTGGGAGCATGGTGCGGAGGAAGCGCGGGAGCGGTCGGAAGCGCGCTGTAGGGGCGCACGGCCGTGCGCCCCTACGAACCTGAACGCGCCTTGACCGGCGCGCTAGCGCGCCGGTCAAGGCATGCCGCGGGGGGCGGGAAAAGACTTCCGAAGTCTGGTTCGCAGCCGGTGCCCGCCGCTGTCACCGTCGTCGGAGCGCGCTTTGGACAAGTACGGTCCCTACCAGACTTCGGAAGTCTGAGTCCTTGACCGCCGTGCTAGCGGATGGTGTTGTAGAACTCGACCTGCCAGCGCCACTCCTTTTTGTCTGCCGCGTGCCACCAGGACTTGAGAGTGCCGACCTCGCCACCCGGCAACAGCACCAGGAGCCCCAACTCCGCCTCGGTGGGCCAGATATCCTGGCGCGTAATGCGCTCCCCCTCCCGTCGCAGCCGGCAGATCGGTGTAGTGTCTGTTTGCTTCAAATCTGTTCCGTAGGCCAGGCGCTGGCCCTGGTGGTCGGAGACTTCCACGGTGATGACCTCGGCAGGTGCGTGGAAAAGGAGTGTCTTCATGGGGGCGATCAACCCCCGCGCCAGCAGCAGGCCGGTGGCGGCCGCTTGCGGATACCAGACCTCCCAGTACTGGTGGAGTTCCCTGTTCTCACTCATCGCAGGCTCCTTTCCATCATAGAAGAGGGCGGCTGCAGGAACGATGCCAGCAAAGACGCGAGCGCGACGGCGCGTCTTGACCGTCTGGGCATCTTGGTAAACAATGTGCCTGTCTGACCTGTTCAACTGGCCACTCCTGTCCCGTCAAGTCTGAAGTGATGGGTTCGGGCACGTGGGGCGGTGCGTGCCCGAACCCATCACAACGGGGTTGATACAACACTAGATTGATCTATCAGAGGCAGATCACATGCCCGGAGCCCTCTCGGATCTACTGGTCATTGACCTGACACGCGTGCTGGCGGGCCCCTACGGTACGATGATCCTGGGAGACTTGGGGGCCCGGATCGTCAAGATCGAGCAGCCCGGACGAGGCGACGATACCCGCCAGTGGGGGCCGCCGTTCACCTCTAGCGGCGAGAGCGCCTACTTCCTCTGTGTCAACCGCAACAAGCAGAGTCTGACTCTCAACCTCAAGGCCGAGGCCGGCCGTGAGATCCTTCGCGACCTGGTGCGCCAGGCCGATGTGCTGGTCGAGAATTTCAAGGTCGGCACCATGACGAGCCTCGGCCTGGGCTATGAATCGCTGGGTGCGCTCAACCCCGGTCTCATTTATTGCGCGATCACCGGCTACGGCCAAAGTGGTCCCTACCGCAAGCGTCCCGGCTACGACACGGTGATCGAGGCACAGGGTGGGATCATGAGCATCACCGGACCGCCGGAGGGTGAGCCCTTCAAGGTGGGTGTGGCCATCGTGGATATCACGGCTGGTCTCTACGCGACTACCTCGATCCTGGCAGCGCTCCACCATCGCGAGCGCACCGGCGAGGGTCAATTCATCGATATCGCCCTCTTCGACACCCAGTTGGGTTGGCTGGCCAACGTCGCCAGTGCCTATCTTGTCTCCGGCGAGCCGCCAGCCCGCTACGGGAACGCCCATGCGACCATCGTGCCCTATCAGACTGTACGAACTTGCGATGGCTGGCTGATGCTGGCCGTGGGCAACGACAGCCAGTTTGCGGCCCTCTCTCGAGTGCTCGACCACCCCGAGTGGACGGCGGATGAGCGCTTCGCGACCAACCCGGCCAGGGTGGCCAATCGTGAGACGCTCATCCCGCAGCTCGAGGCGATTTTCCGCACACGCCCGACCCAGGAGTGGATCGAAGCGATCCTGGACGCGGGTGTCCCGTGCGGCCCGGTGAACGATATCCCGACCGCGCTGGCCAACCCTCAGGCTGAGGCGCGCCAGATGGTCCAAATGGTCGAACACCCGGTGGGTGGCCCGGTGCGCCTGGTTGGCCCTGTGCCCAAGCTCAGCACTACCCCCGCGACGATAACCACCGCGCCGCCCATGCTGGGTGAGCACACGTCGATGGTGCTGCGCGATTTGCTCGGCTACGACGAGGCACGCATCGCGGCGCTTCGCGCCGCGGGTATAATCTAATCGTTTCTTGTCTGTGCCATGCGGTTTCAAACTTCACGTTCCGGCAGTCCGGTTCAACCTCCAGGTGAGAGGGAGTGAGAAAGACTCAAAAAGGAGTAGTGGTTATGGATTTTAGTCTCACTGAAGAGCAACGCATGATTCAAGAGGCGGTCCGCGAGTTCGCGCACGAGCAGATTTTGCCGTATGCTCGTGAGTGGGACCGCCAGGGCCGGTTCCCTCGCGAACTGCTTTACAGCATGGGCGAACTGGGCTTCCTGGGAGTGCCCGTTCCCGAGCAGTATGGCGGTGCCGGTCTTGACTACATTTCGGAGGCGATTGTCTTTGAGGAGGTAGGCTACGCCGATTCCAGCGTCCGGACGACACTCTCGGTCCAGATGTCGCTAGTCGAGTTGACCATTCTGAAGTGGGGCACCGAGGAGCAGAAGCGGCGCTATCTGCCCAAGCTCTGCTCAGGGGAATGGATCGGCTGCTTCGGCCTGACCGAGCCGGGCGCGGGCTCGGATGCGGGAAACATTGCCACGACGGCCAAACGCGAGGGTGACGAGTGGGTGTTGAACGGCCAAAAGGTCTGGATCAGCAACGGCACCTGGGCCAACCTGGCGATCATCTTTGCCCAGACGCGGCCCGGCTCGAAGCACGAGGGGATGGTCACCTTTCTGGTTGAGACGGATACGCCCGGGTTCTCCAGCCAGAAGATGGTCGGCAAACTCGGCCTGCGTGCCAGCGATACGGGCGAACTCTTCCTGGCGAACGTGCGCGTGCCCGACTCGGCCCGGCTGGGCGAGGTGGGGCAGGGCTTCCGAATCGCCATGAGCGCCCTCGACAACGGGCGCTACGGTGTGGCGAGCGGCTGTGTCGGCATCGCCCAGCACGCCCTCGACGCCAGCGTGCGCTATGCCAAAGAGCGCCACGCCTTCGGACGGCCCATTGCAGGGTTCCAACTCGTCCAGGAGATGCTGGCCGACATGCAGGTCGAGACCGATGCGGCCCGGCTGCTGGTCTATCGCGCCGGGTGGGTCAAGAACCAGGGTGAGCGCAGCACGATTCCGGTATCGATCGCCAAGTACTATGCGGCCGAGATCGCCAAACGGGCGGCCGACCTGGCGATCCAGGTCCATGGCGGCTATGGATACTCGGACGAGTACGTTCCCGAGCGCCTCTGGCGCGACGGTCGAGTTGCGAGTCTCTACGAGGGCACCAGCCAGATTCAAAAGCTGATCATTGGCCGTTGGCTGACAGGTATCTCGGCGTTTGAGTAGTCGCTTTTGAGTCGGCACCCAGCCTCGTTGGGTCGCCGCCGGCGGGATGTTCCTGGCTGAAGGATTCTGATCACGATGCGCATGCCCTGGCGCAAGACTTTTCTACTGGGACTCGGCTTCTTCGGCATCTCACTGCTCTGGCCGCTCTACGACAGCTACGTGCCGATCTTTCTGCGCGCTTTCGGCCTGTCCAACGTGGTTGTCGGCTTCCTGATGACGCTCGACAACTACGCCAACCTCTTTATTCAGCCATGGGTGGGGCAGCGATCCGACCGGACGCGCACGCGCTGGGGGCGGCGGTACCCCTACATTCTCCTCGGCGCTCCGATTGCAGCCGTGGGGGGCATGTTGATTCCACTCGCCGCGAGGCACGCGCTCCCGCTTCTGGTCGGGGCGATGGTGGTCATGAACGTTGCGATGGCCCTCTTTCGCTCGCCGACTGTGGCCCTGCTGGGCGACGTCTTCCCATCGGCGCTGCGCTCGCGAGCCAATGGTGTGATTAACTTCATGGGGTTGCTGGCGGGTGTGATTGCGTTCCTGGGGGGCGGGGCGCTCTACAGGATGAACCCCGCCTATCCATTCTGGGCGGCCGCGTTGATGATGCTCGGGGTGCTTAGCCTGCTGATTGCCTTTGTCCGCGAGCGAGCTCAACTCCGTCCAGAGGCCACCCCGCCCAGCGCGGGGCCGCAACCCGGGGTGGTCGCGACGCTGCGAGCCCTCGTCGCCAACCCCGACCGCAGCGCGCTCCTGATTCTCAGTGCCTTGCTCGCCTGGTCGATCGGGTTCACGGCGATCCAGGCCTTCTTCACGCTCTATGGAAAGCAGGAACTGGGGTTGAATGAGAGCACCGCCTCACAACTCCTCAGTTTCTACCCGCTGGCGGGGCTGATCTTTGCTATCCCCGGCGGTTACCTTGGCACCTACCTCGGCCGGCGGCGGACAATGCTCCTGTGCCTGATGGTCCTCGGTGGGCTCCTGATCGCATTTCTGTTCATCTCGCCCACGGCGCTGAGTGAGGCCCAGACCTTCAACCTCCTCACGCCGGCCACCTGGTTTGCGTCGCCCACGATACGGCTCCTGATTCTGATGCTGATGGGCGCGGGTGCGGCCTTAACGGTGATCACGGTGAACGTGCTGCCGATGCTATTTGACGCTGTGCCGGGGGGGCAGATAGGGAGCTACACCGGGCTGTACTATCTCTTCGGCTCCCTGGCTTCGATCATGGGGCCGCCGCTGGGTGGTCTGGCCGTCGATTTGACCGGCTCCTATCGGACCATCTTTGTCTTCGCGCCGCTCTTCGTTTTCACCGGCTTGCTTCTGATGTGGCGAGTGCGCGGGGGGGAGGCGCGGCCGGCCGCCGCTGAGATTCCGGCTCTCGCCTGAACCGGGGCGGGTTCCTTGCGCCTCCGGTGCTCCGGAGTAGAATGAGGGCAAGGTTGAGGCCGCGGCTCTCTCCGGGTCTTGACCTCAACGTGAACCTCGCCTGATCGTCTTCGGGAGGATGGTACGTCTGATGGGATCGCTCTCGACGTGGGCCGCGCTGGCAACCGTGTTGCTGGCGCTGGAATGTTTCGTGGTGATGCTGGTGGTGGGTGCCCTGGTGTTTGGCCTCAAGTTTGGGATGGACTGGGTGCTCCGAAACACAGTGGCCGGTTTCCGGATCGCGAACGACTACTTCGCGCGGGGGAAGGCCCTCCTGGAGCGGTATGAGGCGCGGATCGCAGCGCCGGTCGTTCGAGCGCGGGCAGCCTGGTATGGCCTACAGCGTGCACGCCGCGCGCTGACCCACGAAAAGTGAGTTCTTCATGAGCCTCCAGACCTTCATTCTTGCCCTATCGTGGTTTGCGCTCGTCTTCTTCGCCGTCGGCGGTCTCCTCCTAATCCTGGCACAGAGCCTGCTTCCCGCTGCCCAGGAAGCGATCAAGGCACACCCACCCCACGGACCGGAGTGGGCTCGACGCGTGTGGTATCAGCGAGTGCGCGGGTACTCCGTGCTGTTGATCGTCGCGGCGGCCGCCGGATTGTTAGCGTTTCTTGTTGCGTTTGTCTCGCACGCGGTTTGAAGGAAGGAGCCACTCGGATGAATTTACAGTACCGCCAGCAGATTGCGCTCATTGGCGCCCTGGTCGGTGCGGCGCTTGGCGCGCTGGGGGCGTTAATCTACCTGGATTACTTCTCGGAGCAGCAGGCCTCGGCCGGGCAGGCGGCGCGGCTGGGGTTCGGCGACATGGCCCGTCTGGCAACCGCCACTTTTGCCCTGGTGCGTCAGATCAGCGAGATCGGCCGGAAGGATGGGAAGTCCGCGTAAGCGCGGGAGTCGGTGATCTGGGCGGGGGCAACCACAGTTCGGCGCACCTGTGGTTGCCCCCGCGCGTTGGTGCCCTTCGAGTACTGTCGACGCGGAGGCGGCTCGATGAGAGCCGCGAACGCTCGCTGTGGGGGAGAGGGCGTTCTCGTGATAAGTGGGAGGGCTTGAGATTCATTCCCTTCTCTCGACCCCCGGTGTCAGTCATAGTCGGATTGGAGCTTGATCAGAGCCGTTGCCCTGTGCGCGCTCGACTCAACTTTACAATCAAAGGTCAGGGATGCACCGGCATTAGCATGCGCTAACAGCTTTGTCTGTTTAGCGCTGGCTTGTTTGGTTGGAGTGACTCTGGAGTGACAGGGCTTATCTTGACAGGATTGGTCAAGAATGTTACAATCCAACACGATCATAGCAAGCATACCATCCGTCTCTTCGCGATACAAGAGCGGGGGCAACAAACACCACCGATTGAGGGAGGTAAAGTAGACCGGCTATGGAACAGGCGGTACTCGAAATCAAGAATCTGCATGTGAACGTAGAGAATCAGGAAATTCTGAAGGGGCTCGATCTCACGGTCAAGCAGGGAGAGATCCATGCTTTGCTCGGTCCGAACGGTGCGGGGAAGAGCACTCTGGGCTATGCGATCACAGGCCATCCCAAATATGAGATCACCGGTGGGGAAGTGCTCCTCAACGGTGAGGACCTGCTTGAGATGGAGCCGGACGAGCGAGCGCGCAAGGGTCTCTTCCAGGCGTTTCAGTATCCGGTCTCGATCCCCGGTGTCACGGTTGCCAACTTCCTGCGTATGGCGATCAACAGTCGACGCAGCGAGGAAGAGGGCAAGATCAGTCCGGTGGAATTCCGCCGCTTGCTGATTAATAAGATGAATCAACTCAATATTGATAAGAGTTTCGCGGGCCGCTACCTCAACGAGGGATTCTCTGGCGGCGAGAAGAAACGAGCCGAGATTCTTCAGTTGGCAGTCCTCGAGCCGAAGATTGCGATCCTCGATGAGACCGACTCGGGACTGGACATTGATGCGCTGCGCATCGTCTCCGACGGTGTGAAGCAACTCCTTGGTCCGCAGATGGGACTATTGGTCATCACCCACTACCAGCGCTTCCTGAACTATATTCGGCCGGACTACGTCCATATCATGGTGGACGGCCGGATCGTCGCGTCCGGCGGCCCGGAACTTGCCGAGCAAGTTGATGAGAAGGGATACGAGTGGGTCCGCGAGACCTTCAGTCAAAAGGAGGCTGCGTAATGCCAGAGCAGGAACAGGTCCAGCTCATTAACGACCAGTATGCGACGAAGTATGGCTTCCATGATCCGGAGCAGTATGTCTTTAAGGCGCGTCGGGGGCTCAATCGCGCGATTGTTGAAGAGATTTCGTGGATGAAGGGCGAGCCCGACTGGATGCGCGAATTCCGGCTGAAGTCGCTCGATATTTTCTTCAAGAAGCCACTGCCGACCTGGGGTGGCAATCTGACTGAGATCGACTTCGACAACATCTTCTACTACCTTAAGGCGAGCGCGCGCCAGGAGAAATCTTGGGACGAGGTTCCGGAGGACATCAAGCGTACCTTCGACAAGCTGGGAATCCCCGAGGCTGAGCAGAAGTTTTTGGCCGGTGTCGGCGCCCAGTACGAGTCGGAAGTCGTCTATCACAGCATTAAGAAGGAGCTCGAGAGCAAAGGTGTCATCTTCCTCGATACCGACACTGCGCTGAAGGAGCACCCCGATCTGTTGAAGGAGTACTTCGGCACGGTCATCCCGCCCTCGGACAACAAGTTCGCAGCGCTCAACAGTGCGGTCTGGTCGGGTGGCTCCTTCATCTATGTTCCCAAGGGCATCAAGGTTGAGATGCCGCTGCAGGCCTACTTCCGCATCAACGCCCAGAACATGGGGCAGTTCGAGCGCACACTGATCATTGTGGATGAGGGTGCCTGGGTCCACTACGTCGAGGGTTGTACCGCCCCGATCTACACGTCGGACTCGTTGCACTCAGCGGTCGTTGAGATCATCATCAAGAAGGGCGCGCGCTGCCGCTACACGACGATTCAGAACTGGTCCACCAACGTCTACAACCTGGTGACGAAGCGGGCGATGGCGTACGATGATGCGACGATGGAGTGGGTGGACGGCAATATCGGCTCGAAGCTGACGATGAAGTATCCGTCCGTTTACATGATGGGGCCGGGCGCGAAGGCCGAGATTCTCTCGATCGCCTTTGCCGGCCGTGGCCAGCACCAGGACGCCGGTGGCAAGGCGATCCACGCCGCGCCGTACACCTCATCCACGATCACGTCGAAGTCCATCTCGAAGGACGGTGGCCGCGCCGGGTACCGAGGTCTCGTGCAGGTCTACGAGGGCGCGCACCACAGCAAGAGCAACGTCGTCTGCGATGCGCTCATCCTGGACGAGAACAGCCGCTCGGATAC
Source organism: Ardenticatenaceae bacterium (assembly GCA_027493995.1). Lineage (GTDB taxonomy): Bacteria > Chloroflexota > Anaerolineae > Ardenticatenales > Ardenticatenaceae > DOUV01. Next base: position 7,066,840 of record JAOSJS010000001.1, read on the forward strand.
CTATCCGTACATCGATATCCGCGAGGATGACGTGAGCATTGGCCACGAGGCAACCGTCTCGAAGGTTGGTGAGGAGCAGCTCTTCTACCTGATGAGCCGCGGCATCAGCGAGGCCGATGCGCTGAACATGATCGTCTCCGGCTTCATCGAGCCGATCGTCAAGGAACTGCCGATGGAGTACGCGGTCGAGATGAATCGCCTCATCCAGCTCGAGATGGAAGGTTCTGTCGGTTAAGCAACACGACGGATGCGCCAGTGGGGGCCGGCGAGCCAGTGGCTGGCCCCCTGTCCGTGAAAAAGACCAATGGAGCGGCTCGATTCACGGCACTGAGGCAAAAGAGACTGAAGTTCCAGACACACGGACGGGATTGAGCATACTTTTGATGAGGAATGAGGAGACATCTGTGGTTGAGAAAGTGCTCGAGCATGACCTCTTGAGTCGTGAGACAGTCCTGGCATTAAGTGAGCGGTACGAGGAGCCCGAGTGGTTGCGTGAGCGGCGCCAGGAAGCCTGGCGACTCTACCTTGACACCCCCTTTCCCAACAGCAACGTAGACGAGAAGTGGCGGCGCGACGACATCAGCGGCCTTGTTCGCAAGCTGGGTACGTTGAAACAGGCCCAGGCGCCTGTGCATACGATCCTTGAGGAATTGCCGGCGCCGATTCAAGGGATTTTGCGCGAGAGCGACAAGCGTGGTGGCCTGCTGGTGCGCCGCGATGCGGGCGTCACATACGCCGAGCTCGACGAAGAGTACGCCCACCGGGGTGTGATTTTTACCGATCTGGCGACCGCCATCCGCGAGCATAGCGATCTGGTGGAAGAATACCTCTTCAAGGCGGTTGCGATTGACGAGGGCAAGTTCCCCGCGATGCACGCGGCGCTGATGAATGGCGGTGCGTTCCTCTATGTTCCCAAGGGCGTTACCGTCGAGCGCTCCTTCCAGATCGTGCATTGGCTCGACAACACCGGGATCGCCGTCTTCCCGCACACGCTATTGGTGCTCGGCGAGAGCGCGGCGGCGACGGTGATTGAGGAGTACGTTTCGCCCGACCTGGACGGCATTGCGCTGGTGAACGGCACCTCCGAGATGGTGACTGGGGATAATGCGGTGCTGACGTACCTGGGTGTGCAGAACTGGGGCAAGAACGTCTGGCATTTCGCGACCCAGCGCTCCAGGTTGGGGGCCAACAGTGTACTGAATTTCAGCAACGGGCAACTTGGCGCGCGCTTCAACCGTTTCGAGACCGAGGCGTGGCTGGAGGGTTCGGGGAGCACCGTCTATCTTCAGGGGATCTTCTTCACGGGTGGTTCTCAGCACATCTCGAACCACACATTGCAGTACCATCGCAACACGCAGACGACCAGCGACCTGCTCTACAAGGGCTCGCTGACGGGGCGGAGCCGCGCGGTGTACGAGGGCTTGATTAAGGTCGGGCGCGGCGCCCAGCGGACCGATGCTTACCAGGCCAACCGCAATCTCATGCTGAGCAAGAAGGCCCACGCCGATAGTATCCCGCAGCTTGAGATTGAGGCCAACGACGTGCGTTGCACCCACGGTTCGACCACCGCCCAACTCGATGAGGAGGAGATGTTCTACCTGATGAGCCGAGGGATCCCCCGGGAGCAGGGGGTCAGGCTGATTGTGGATGGCTTCTTCGTGCCTGTCCTCGACCGCATTCCGCTGCGTGAGGTTCGCAACCGCCTCAAGGACGCGGTTGCCGCGAAGATGAATCGCTAGAGCCGCGCGGCGGTGCACCGTGGCAAGAAGCCGGCCGGTTGACACCTGCGCCACCTTCTGGCATCTTGTCGAATGGTCGATGGAACGGGGGAGGCTCTGGTGAGTAGCCGGCAGGACTACATCGACTTCATCCTTGATCATTATGAGAACCCCCGCAATCGAGGACGACTTGACCCGGCCGACGCCACGGCGAAGGGTGGCAATCCTGGTTGTGGCGATATTGTGGTGATCTCCTTGAACATCGACCCTGAAACGCGGGTCATCACCGAGGCCAGGTTCGAGGGCGAAGGATGCACGATCAGTCAGGCGGCTGCATCGGCGGCAACCGAGATGATTGCGGGCAAGACCATCGACGAGATCCTGGAGATGAGCGGCGACGATCTGGTTGAGATTCTTGGCCGGGACCTGGTCTCCGGCCGTATTCGCTGCGCGACGCTCGGGATTCACACCGTGAGAGCGGCTCTCCGCAAGTATCAGGCGGCGAGGCGCATGGACCAGATTGAGGCTGACAGAGTCGTTGATCAGGGCCGGGAACTGGGATTAGAGTTCGAGTAGCAATTCAGGAAGACTCCCCGAAGTTTGCGCGGGCTTCGGAAGCCGGTAGAGGCATAGACAATGTATGATGTTGAGGCGGTTCGGGCACAATTTCCAATCTTGCAGCGTGAGGTTCATGGTAAACCGCTGGTCTACCTTGACAATGCTGCCTCCTCGCAGAAACCGCTGCACGTCATCGAGGCGATGGACAACTACTATCGCACCTTCAATTCCAACGTCCATCGGGGTGTGCACCTGTTGAGTGAGGAAGCCACCGCCGCCTACGAAGGGGCCCGGAAACGGGTCGCACAGTTCATCAATGCCCGCTCGGCTCGCGAGATCATCTACACCCGCAACACCACGGAGAGTATCAACCTGGTTGCGTGGAGTTGGGGGCGCGCCACCCTCACGCCCGCCGATGCAGTGCTCATCACGCAGATGGAGCACCACTCCAACATCGTCCCCTGGCAGATTCTGCGTGACCAGATCGGCTTTGAGTTGCGCTACGTGCCGGTCACCGACGACGGATTTCTCGATCTCGAGGCGCTCGACCGGTTGCTGGACGACAAGGTCAAGCTTTTCGCCGTCACGCAGATGAGCAATGTGCTGGGTACGATCAACGACGTGAAGGCCTTGGGTGCGAAGGCCCATGCCGTCGGGGCGAAGATCCTTGTCGATGGGGCGCAGAGTGTGCCTCACCTGCCGGTGAACGTCCAGGATCTGGATATTGACTTTTTGGCGTTTAGCAGCCATAAATTGTGTGGTCCAACCGGCATCGGCGTGCTATGGGGCCGGCGCGAGCTGCTGGAGGCGATGCCGCCCTTCATGGGGGGCGGGGACATGATCAAGACGGTCACGCTCGAGCACTCGACCTGGAATGATTTGCCCTACAAATTTGAAGCCGGCACGCCCGCGATTGCCGAGGCGGTGGGCCTCGGGGCTGCGGTTGACTTCTTGAGCGAGCTGGGAATGGAAACCATCCGCCGGCACGAGGTAGAGCTGACGGGCTACGCCCTCGAGGCGCTGAGCGAGATTCCCGGACTGACGCTGTACGGACCGAGGAGTGCGGTGCAGAAGGGGGGGGTGGTGGCGTTCACCTACACCGACCTGCACCCCCACGATATTGCGGCGCTGCTCGACCGCGAGGGAATCGCCGTTCGGGCCGGCCATCACTGCGCGCAGCCGTTGGCCCAGCGCTACGGGATCACGGCGACGGCCCGAGCCAGCTTCTATCTCTACAGCACGCAGGCGGAGGTCGATCGACTCGTCGAGGGCCTTCGCAAGATCGAAGGCGTCTTTGCCTTGTAAATGTTCGGTTGTCAGCAATCGATGCTGACCACAGCAGGCACGCGGCTCGCCCGTGCGTGTGCAAGCGTCAACGACTCATATGGATGATTTCTACCGCGAACTGATCGTCGACTACTACCGCAATCCCCGGAATCAAGGTGTCATTGCGGATGCGGACATCTCCCACGAGGAGCACAATCCAGTCTGCGGCGATCAGATTCGAATCGATCTCAAACTGGACGGTGACCGGGTTGCGGACGTCAAGTTCAGCGGTCACGGTTGTGCCATCAGTCAGGCCTCCGTCTCCATGTTGACGGAGATGATCAAGGGCAAAACCCTGGCGGATGTCAAACAGATCACGAAGGACGATATTCTCGAGATGCTTGGCATTGCCCTGGGGCCTGTGCGCCTGAAGTGCGCACTCCTGGGGCTGAAAGTCCTGAAGGCTGGTGTGTATGGCGTCGAGGCCTGGGATGACGAAGACTTTTAGAGCGTGGAGATCAGCGCCTGGTCCCGTTGCGGGTGAATCTCCAGGCCTCACTCTTTCCTCTTCTCAGTTGACGAGGCAACATTCATCATGGCAACCTTCCACACTGTTGCAAAGACCAGCGACGTACCACCCGGCCACGCGATCGTGGTCGAGCTGGACGACTACCGAATTGCACTGGCCAACGTCGGAGGCAATGAGTTCTACGCAATTGACGATGTTTGTACCCACGACGGGGGACCGCTTGGGGAGGGCCAATTGGATGGGTACGCAATCGAGTGCCCGCGCCATGGGGCCCGCTTCGACGTCAGGGATGGTCGCGTGTTGAGCATGCCGGCGATCATTCCGGTCAGCACCTACGACGTTCGTGTGGTTGATGGCGAGGTTCAGGTCGCGATTCCCGCGGAATGACGCCCGGGCCGTCCTGGGTGTGGCTCGACTATTTTGAGATGGAGGAATGTCTATGGCTGAAATGAGTGATCGTGAGCGCCTGATCCGCGAGTCCCTGCGCGAGGTGGTTGACCCCGAGATCGGCCTCGACGTGATTGCACTCGGCCTGGTCGAAGAGGTCAATTTCCAGGACGATCAGGACCAGATTGAGATTAAGATGCTTCTGACCACGCCGTTCTGTCCCTATGCGCCCTGGATGGTCCAGCAGGTCAGGGAGAAGGCGGCTGAATCGGAGCCTGGTCAGGGGAAGACCGTTGAAGTCGAAGTGTTGCCGAAGCCCTGGGACCCCACCATGATGGAAGATCCCAGCCTGCTTGGCTTTGGCACGGGGGGCTGGTAACCCCGGCGCACCGCCCATTCGGCGACGAAAGGCGGTCTGCGCTTGCTCTGGGACGCGGTCGCGTTCACCGTTTGTCCTTCAGCGAAGCGCACAAGATTCTTGACAGATCGGATGAAATCGGGCAAGATAATCGGCATGAACAGCTCACTTGTGACACGCTGCACCTGTCGTAAGCGGGGACGTTAGCCACCGCTCGCGGCAGAAGCTGGTTTGCTGACCCGCCGGCCGACGGCGGCTAACGTCCCCGCACTCCGGACACACACTTCCAATGGCGGAAGGCGCTGTCCCGTGCTGGGGCTTCCTCGTTTCGACGAGGGAAGGCTGAACAAGCCTGTAAGCCGCAGTCGGCTTTTTCGTTGCCCACCGCCGGGGCACGCGCTGAGCGAACCATAAAGGCCTTACACTGATGGAGGGAGATGTAATATGGCCGAGAATGGAAAGAGTGCTATTGAACAGCGCGGCTACGCTCATCCGGAGGTCCTGGTGAGCACGGAGTGGGTTGCCCAGCATCTGGACGATCCCAACGTGCGCATCGTTGAGAGCGACGAGGATGTCCTACTCTACGATCTCGGACATATCCCCGGCGCCGTCAAGATTGATTGGCACACCGACCTGCAACACCCGGTCCGCCGCGACTACTTGACAGAGGAGGCCTTCGCGAAGCTGATGAGCGAGAAGGGCATCAGCAACGACACGATCGTCGTCTTCTACGGCGACAAAAACAACTGGTGGGCCACGTATGCCTTTTGGGTCTTCCAACTCTTCGGGCACGACAGGGCCAGGGTGATGGACGGCGGTCGCCAACGTTGGATTGACGAGGGCCGGCCCCTCACGCGGGAGGTACCGAATTACCCGCCCACGGATTACAAGGTGCAGCCGCGCAACGACAGCGAGATCCGCGTGTTCCGTGACTATGTGCTGCAGTTTATTCAGCAGCCCGGGGCGCAACTGGTGGACGTCCGCTCACCGGCAGAGTACAGCGGTGAGAAGCTTCACATGGAAGACTACCCCCAGGAGGGGGCCCTGCGCGGCGGGCACATTCCGGGCGCGGACAACATCCCATGGGGGCGAGCTGTGACGCCGTTGGGCACCTTCAAGAGTGCTGATGAACTGCGCTCGATCTATCTCGACGAGAAGGGGCTCAAATCCAACGAGGAGACCATCGCCTACTGCCGCATCGGCGAGCGTTCCAGCCACACCTGGTTCGTCCTCAAGTACCTCCTGGGCTTTGAGAATGTCCGCAACTACGATGGGTCGTGGACCGAGTGGGGGAACCTGGTCAACGTACCGATCAAAAAGAACGTGTAATCAAACAGGAAATGCCCGCACTGTCGGGTGACGGGATCCCCATCCCCTCACCCGACAGCGCGGAATGAGTTACCAAATCATGTCATAGGGAGTCACACGATTCATGGCAACAGTCTATGTTCCCACCCCCTTGCGCCGGCTGACCGGGGGGCAGGCAAAAGTCGAAGTACAAGCCAGCACCATCGGCGAGCTCGTCGATGAGCTCGAGGCGAGCTACCCCGGTCTGAAGGATCGCCTCCTCGATGAGGATGGCAACATCAAACGGTTCATCAACGTGTTCGTCAACGGTGAGGAGATCCGCAGCTTGCAGAGCGAGCAGACGCCGCTGAAAGCCAGTGACGAGGTCTCGATCATTCCGGCGATGGCGGGGGGTGACTGACCGCAGAGGCGAGGGTCGCAAAGAACCTTCTCTTTGCTGCTCTGGTTCTTGCGGTTGGGAAGTGAACCGACGAGTGCCCCGGTGAGGGACGATTGGAGTCATAGCGATGGCAGAGAGAATTACAAAGGACCGGCTGCTCGCGAAGGCACGCGCTGAGGTTGCCGAGACGGACGTCCGCAGCCTGGTCCAACAGATGAAGCAAGACAAGAAATTGCGGGTGATTGACATTCGCGAGCGCGAAGAGTTCGAGCAGGGCTACATTCCCGGGGCGAAGTTTATTCCCCGTGGCTATCTCGAGCTCGACGTCGAACAGTTTGAGCCGGACCGCGACGCGTCCATCGTGATCTACTGTGCGGGGGGCGTCCGCTCGCTTCTGGCGGCGAAGGCGCTCAAGGAGATGGGGTACACCGACGTTGCGTCGCTGGCGGGCGGCTATCTCGCCTGGAAGAATGCAGGGTTGGGCTTTGACATCCCGCGGATCTTCAGCAATGAGCAGCGCACGCGCTACTCGCGCCACATTCTCATTCCAGAGGTGGGCGAGGAAGGGCAATGGAAACTGCTCGATTCGAAGGTTCTGCTGATTGGTGCGGGCGGTCTGGGCTCCCCGGCGGCGCTCTACCTGGCGGCGGCGGGGATCGGCACCCTGGGCATCGTTGACTTCGATGTGGTGGATGCCTCCAACCTCCAGCGCCAGATTCTGCACGGCCTGGACGACGTGGGCACGCCCAAGGTGGAGTCGGCCCGTCGCACGATCGAGAATCTTAACCCGGATGTCGAGGTCATCGCCCATAATGAGCCACTGACAAGCGCCAACATTATGGAGATCATCGCCGGGTACGACATCATCGTCAACGGGTCGGATAACTTCCCGACGCGCTACCTGGTGAACGACGCCTGTGCGATGGCCGGCAAGACCCTGGTGGACGGCTCGATCTTCCAGTTCGAGGGTCAGGTCACCGTCTACAAGGCCGACGAGGGGCCGTGCTACCGCTGCCTCTACCCGACCCCGCCGCCGCCCGGCGAGGTGCCGAGCTGCGCGGAAGGGGGTGTTCTGGGGGTGCTGCCGGGCGTCATCGGGAGTCTGCAGGCCGTGGAGGCGATCAAGCTGATCCTGGGCAAGGGCGACCCGCTCATCGGGCGGTTGCTCCTCTACGATGCGCTTTCGGCGGACTTCCGCGAGGTCAAGCTCCGCAAGAACCCGGCCTGCCCGGTCTGCGGCGAGAATCCCACCATCACCGAGCTGATCGATTACGAGCAGTTCTGCGGGACGGCGTTCCCGGCTGCTCTTGATGGGAACGGCCATGCCCACGAACCGATCGGGACGCTAGAGAAGGTGGCATGAGTCATGCACCAGACACAGGCGGTGGCTCTCGGGCGGCTGGCGCCAGACGTCGCGCTTGAGCGGGCGCTCCACGCTTCGGGAAACGGCCATCATCACGCGCACGAGCCGCACGATCACCATGCCTACCTGCACCGTCCGGTTAGCATCCTGGACCGCGTGGGCGATACGCCACTCCTCCGGCTTCACCACCTCCCCGCCGCGCTGGGCATCTCGCCGAGGGTTGAGGTCTACGCCAAGGCAGAGTGGTTTAATCCCGGTGGCTCGGTCAAGGATCGCCCGGCGCTGCACATCATCGCCGCGGCCGAAGCGGCGGGCCTGTTGACGCCTGACAAGGTGCTCATCGATAGTACCTCCGGGAATACAGGGATCGCCTACGCCTGGATTGCGGCGGTTAAGGGTTATCGGGTCAAACTGGTGATGCCCGCGAACGTGTCGGCGGAGCGCAGGGCGATTCTGCGCGCCTACGGCGCGGAACTGGTCTTCAGCGATCCCCTGGAAGGCTCCGACGGGGCGATTGGACTGGTTCGCGAGCTGGTAGAGGCCAAGCCGGAGCGCTACTTCTACGCGGACCAGTACAACAACCCGGCGAACTGGCAGGCCCACTTCGGCCACACCGGGCCGGAGATCTGGACCCAGACCGGCGGTCGCGTGACGCACTTCGTGGCCGGCATCGGCACGAGCGGCACGCTCATCGGGACCGGCCGCTTCCTGAAGCACATGAACCCCGGGGTCAGGGTCATTGGGGTCGAGCCGGAGGACGAACTGGCCGTGATCGAGGGACTCAAGCACCTCGAGACGGCGATCGTTCCGGGCATCTACGACCCGATGCTTCTCGATGATACCGTTCATGTGGGCCCGGACGAGGCGTTCCGGATGACCAGGCGGCTGAGCCAGGAAGAGGGCTGGTTTGTCGGCTTCAGTGCCGGGGCGGCCGTCGTGGCGACTCTGCAGGTGGCGAGTACCCTCGATGAGGGCATCGTCGTGACCGTGCTCCCCGACGGAGGCTCCAAGTACCTCAGCTTAGGAAAGTGGGAATGAGCTTGTAGGACTTGAGCTGTTGTTGTCTGATGCAGGGGCCGGCGGCACTGCGTTAGACCAGGTCGTCTATCGGTTGTCCGGTTCCGGCTCTTGCGGGGGCCGGGCCAGACGAAGACAAAGAAGAACGCCCGGATATCCCTCCGGGCGTTTTTTTTGCGACCCAAAGCCACGGGTAACCCAAACCAGGAGGTCGAAAATGGCGCTGTGGAAACCCGATCCATCGTTTTACCCATCTCCTCGGATGGCCATGCAAGCGCCCCCCGAGCGTTTCGGCTACGTCGCCGGTCTCAACGTGGGCAACGGACGCCCCGATGCGCTGAGTGTGGTTGATCTGGACCCCCGGGTCGCCGACCTACGCCCAGATCGCGAATACGCTGGAGCTTCCGTACCGGGGCGACGAGTTGCATCACTTTGGCTGGAATGCCTGTAGCTCGGCACTCTGCCCCTATGCGCCCCATCCGCACCTGGAACGCGATCTCATCGTTCCGGCCTTACGCAGCTCGCGCATCTATGTGATTGACACAAAACCTGACCCGTACCGTCCCCGTATTGTCAAGATCCTCGAACCCCAGGAGGTCTTGACGCGCGCCGGGTACAGCCGCCCGCACACGGTTCACTGTGGGCCGGATGCCATCTACATCAGCGCGCTGGGTTCAGCCAACGGCGGCGATGGCCCCGGTGGCGTCTTCACGCTCGATCACTACACCTTTGAGGTGCTCGGCCCCTGGGAAATCGACCGCGGGCCTCAGTACCTCGCGTACGACTTCTGGTGGCACATCGGCCACGATATCATGGTTACGAGCGAGTGGGGAACCCCGGCACTCTACGAGGATGGCCTGCGCCTCGAAGATGTCGTGAACCGCCGCTACGGGCACCAGTTACACTTCTGGGATCTCCGCCGCCGCCGCCACGTTCAGGCCGTTGATCTTGGCGCCGACTACCAGATCACACTCGAACTGCGGCCGGCCCACGATCCGACCAAAACGTATGGCTTTGCAGGCGTTACCGTCAACGTCAACGATCTCTCCAGTTCGATCTGGCTCTGGCAGCCACAGAACGGTCGCTGGCAGGCTACGAAGGTGATCGACATTCCGGCTCAGCCAGCGGACCCGGCCGAACTGCCACCGATCCTGAAGGATCTCAAAGCGGTGCCGCCGCTGGTCACCGACATTGACCTCTCGCTCTGCGCGAACTCGTCGCCTGGTCGTTTCTCATGGCGAGCGCGCACGGGGCCGGGCTGATGATCGCGCCGCTGTTGCTCGGCACCTCTCAGACCCCGGCGTTCGCCGACGATCATGCGACCCATCTGGCACAGACCGCGGCGGTCGGCGCCGCCAGCGTGGCGGCCTCGCCCGACGTGTGGGCACTGGGGATCGGGGTTCACACGGCAGTGATGCTTCTGACCATGATGGTCGTGGCCTGGATTGTCTACCGCAAGCTCGGCCTGGCGGTGTTGCGGCAGGGCTGGATCAACTTCGACCTGATCTGGGCGGCGGCGCTGCTCGTGGTTGGTAGCCTGGCACTTCTCGCGGCTCTCTAGCAACGGTACTCGCCAACAACCCGCGGCGGCTGGTCCGTCCAGCCGCCGTGTTTTTCTTTTCCGCCAGCCCTCTATGGGCGCTACCTTCGTCGCAAAGAGCGGAGGAGCATCCATCCCGCCGGGACCAAAACCAGCAAGAAGACGGTGTTGCTCCAAAACAGGTGAGTCACGGCCAGGAAGCCAACCAGCATTCCTTGAGCCACGATCATCATGGCACTGACCTGGGCGGCCGCCTGGGTGTAGAATCGCTGATCTGCCGGATCCTGGCTGAATGACTGCTGCACATGCGCGGCGCCGGCGTAGGCAAAAATCGCCCCCAGGGCGGTGAGGAGAAACGTCACCTCGCGCGGGAGTGGGGTGCTCATCAGCAGGTGAGCGAGAGCCTCGGCCCAGAGGAGTAGACCGGCCAGGATGAAAACAGCGCAGGCGGCGCCAGACAGGCGGTAGAGTTTTCGCCGCCAGAGTGGCCGCCCGCTCACTGCGCGCTCGGCCGGGCTGGGCGGCAAGGCCAGCAGCAGGGTACTGGCCCACAGGCTCCCGGCGAGCAGGATGACCTGCGCCGGGTGGCCGCCCAGGCTCGCGGGTGATTGCCAGGCAGTGCCGAGGAGCAGCGTCGAGACGGCGATGGCGCCGACCATCCCGTGGCGCTCGGGTGATTTGAACGCGTCCAGCAGATGGGCGACTTGCTCCACGACGCGAGTATACCACTGTTTGGGGTCCTGGGAATCTTTTGTCGGGGCTGCCAGCCCCCCTGGCCCGCTGCTCCCCGCGCCTGGCTGCTGGAGTGTCGCCTTCTCTGCTTCCGGCTCGCAGCCCACTCCAGTGACCTCGTCGTCTTTATACTCGGTTTCTCGCCCCCCGCCTGGAGGATCCAGCAATTCCGGCAACCAGCCGGCGAGCTCCTCCTGATGCAAGGCGCCCTCATCGGCCGCCCGCAACAACTCGTTGACCTCTGCGAGGCTTCGCAGGCCCCCGGCTCGGTAGAGTGCCCGGCAGAGGGCGAGTGAGTCGGTGCGCTCGCGTGGCCTGGTTTCACCGGTACACCATTGCGAGATTCGTTGTTGGCTCACCGTGGTTCCCGTCACGTCGGCAACGCGGTCGGCCAATTCTTGTTGACTGAGGCGACTCTGGCGCCGTGCTCTGTCCAGAAGCTGACTGAATCTCGTCCGTCGTGGCATACACAAGCCCCCCTTGTGAAGACACACGCTGGTTGTCTCCCCGCGAAGAACCTAAAGTCAGAGCCGGCGGCGCTGCCGTGATAAAAGAAGACAGAGACGGCGGGTGTCCCGGGATTAGAGCGCTCTCACTCGACGGCTCTCACGAAGTTCTCGCCAGGAGGAACGTGATGAACCGTCACACTCGCCAGCGCGTCCGGCGCGGCTTCGCCACGCTGGCCTTGTTGCTGGGCCTGCTCTTCGCCGGCACAGGTTTGCTTGGGCCGGCTCGCCCGGCGCAGGCCGATGGTGGGCCGACGCCGACCCCGACGCCTGTCCAAACGGGCGGTGGAGGTGATCCTGTGAGTGGCTGAAATTGAGCCTACCCTGGAGACAGCGCAGTCAGCGCTGTCTCCAGGGCCTCCTGGCACGCCTGGCGGAGCCGCTCACGGGTCGTCGGGGCGAGCGTCGTGTCGGTCCTCAAGACGTGGGCCAACTCGGCGATCACATCCGCCGTGGTCTGGATAAACAGCGGCTTGCGCAGCAGAAGACGCTTCTCCAACGCCTGAGAGAGATGCGCCCAGGCGTCCTCGTACTCGCCCAGCCCGAGACAGGCCCGCCCCAGATTGTGAGAGGCCGTGGCTTGACGATGCAGGTCGCCCAGGCGCCGCGCCAGCGCCAGGGCTCGGCTCGCCGGTCTTTTGACCTCAACATAGCGCCCCTGAAGGATTGCGTGGTAACTGAGGTTGAGATCGACACTCACAAGGATGAAAAGATCACCGGCCTGTTCGGCCCAGCGGCGGGCCGTATCGTAATGCTGCGCGGCCTCCCGGTAGCGGCCAAGCTCATCCAACGTCATTGCGAGCCCGTTCTCGGCGCGGGCGCGGTGGATTGGATCGGGGAGTTCCTGCCCCACTTCCAACGCTCTCGCGTAGTAGGCCAGTGCCTCGGCGTACTCGTCCAGGGCGTACAGCATATTGCCGAGGTTGTGGTAGAGGATGCTGGCCCGCTCGCTGTCGCGATTGGCCAGGGCGAGGGTGAGCCCGGCTTCGTAGGCCTCGCGTCCGGCGGTGTAGTCACCGAAGGTCGCCGCCAGAAGACCCTGCCGGAAGTAGAGTTCCACCTGGAGGTGAGGGAAGCCTTCCGCAACGGGCCAGGTTGCCGCGAGCACGGCCTGGGCCCTCTCGCGGTTCCCTAAGTCAATCAGCAGGCGGATGGAGAGACTGGCAAGCTGCACGCGCTGGTCCGGCGACAGATCGTCCCGCGCCAACGCGGCCGCCAGATGTTGGTCCAACTGGTCCAGGGGGCCACTGCGCCCGAGCAGGACGCCGAAGTGCTGGAGCAGACGGACGAAACTCGCGCCCTCGTCCAGCGCCTGGCATTTGTGCAGGAGATTCAGCACGACCTCGACCTCGGCTGCCGGGCTCACCGGCGCAGCGCGGGCATTGAGGGGGGTAGCGATCAAGTGGTTGGTATAGGCCCGTAACGTCTGCCGCAGGCGACGGCGGGCCGACGGCGTGTTGAGGAGCGGGGCGGGACCAGCCGTCATTCCTCGTTTTCTTCCTCCAAGAGCTTCAGCTTGCGCTCCAGGAACCGGTAGGTCAGGCGGTGCAGGCTGTAGACCGGGTCCAGAGCCGGGGAGACCTGGAGTAGACTCAGAGCCGCGAGTTCATCCACGGCCCCTGCGAGCGCGGTGTCGTCGCACCGGTCGCCGCCCGACTCGGCCGCGACGCGAAGACCCGTCCAGGTGGCGCCGGCCGGGGGCAGGAGCACCAGGCCCAACAGGATCTGTTGGGCGCGCTCCGAGAGCAACTGCCACGAGGTGTCGTACACGTGGGCAAACAGACGGTGCATCGAGGGTTCACGCTTGTGTAAACCTTCGAGCACGTGGCTGGCCGGGAGGTATCCGGTCTGGGCGACCACCAGTTTGAGAGCCAGGGGATTGCCGCCAATGTGGCGGTAGAATTCGCGGCCGGTCGAGTCGTCGAGCGGCTCGATCCGCAACCGTTGCGCTTCGAGATGCATCAGGCGGAGGGCGTCCTCTACGCCCAGCTCCCGCAGCTCCACCGGTTGGACGTTCGTCTGATCGATGCGGTGGCGGCTGGTGATGAGGAGTTGAGCTACCGGCGCCAACACGTTCGCGATGGTGAGGGCGAGGGACACCTCGTCGGGCGTTTCGACGTTGTCAATCACCACGACCGACGGCTCCCAGGCCAACCGCCCGGCCAGCAAGCGCAGCCGTTGCTCGTTGCCTGGCAGCGCGTTGACCGGTTCATCCAACTGCTCACCAAGCTGGCTCAGCACCTGGTCGAGGGCGTAGCGTTCCCGCCGTCCTTCAGGCAGGCCTGCCGGGCCGTCGCCCTGCGCCACGGTCGCCCAGAGAATCCGCTCGATGGCCGGTTGATGCTCCGCCAGCCAGTGGACCAGTGCCTCGCGCGCCAGGCTGGTCTTGCCCAGGCCGCCGAGGCCGGTGATTGCCAGGGGGTAACCCGGCCTGGACAGGCTCGACGTCAGGGTCTGGGCGAGGAAGGTGAGATGTTCTTCGCAGCCGACCAACTCGCGGTACGTTGGGGGCGGCAAGAGGGCCATCAACGCGCGACGCCGGGAGGCACTCGCCGTACCGGCCTGCGCCTCCATCTCAGCCACAATGGTCGCGAGGGCAGCGAGCGCCTTGTGCTGGCGTTCGTAGAAGGTCGAGATACCGATCCGGCGCTCATCGGTCAACTCTCTCACCAGGCGTCCCTGGCGAAAGCGCAGGCGCAGGAGGTCGGCGGCCGCAGGCTGGTCGCGGTCCAACTGAGCCAGGGCCTGGTCCACGAGCCGGCGCACGGCCAGCCCCGTGGCGTGCGCCGCCATGAGTGAGGACACCGCGAGCCCCCGGCGGAGGTGCCGGGTGATTTGCAGGCTCGCCAGTTGGACGGCTTCTAAAGCCTCCAAATCGTGGTAAGCATTCAGTGCGTCGAGAACCGCTGCCGTCAGGTTTTGATCGTCCATCAAGGCTGCATCCGCTCTGCGACTCGAATCCAGCAGCACAGGGGTGACGGGGCACCAGGCGGAGGGGCGGGCAACAGAGAAAAGGCGGAGATTTTCCGGAACCACCACCGGCCGGTTTTCACCCTATACTGTAGAGCTGATTTTTATTTCGTCAAGGCCCGGTGAGGTGATTCAGGAGTTTTCCCTTGATCTTCGAGGATTCGATCCTGGTGACGTATCTCCGAAGCGGCGAGCCACAACGCGTCAAAGCGGCCTGGGCTGCCTGGTACGATCGTGATGTGGGGGCCGTATGGCGCGCGCTCCGCCGGGCGGCCAGGCAGGGGGTAGACATCGAAGGGTTCTCCCACGATGCGTTCGTCGTGGCCGTGCGTGGGATTCAATCGAGCCGCTTCCGCTACCGGCAGGGAAAGTTGCGCCGGTACGTGTGCGTGGTCGCTCTCAACCTCCTGCGAGCCGAGTGGCGCGGGCGAGCCTCGTCCGAGATCCCGCTCACTGCGCTCTCGAGGCACGATGAGGGGCAGGCCGTGGAATGGGTCGCCGAGCCAACGGTGGCCGGGCCGGAGACGGCGGTGGAACGGCGGCAGTTCGAGCAGTGGCTGGCCGGCCAGGTACGCGCCGGGTTGGCCGAGCTAGCCCTCGAAGAGCGCCGCCTTCTCCTGGCCTACCACCTCGACGGCCGCTCGCAGCGGGAACTCGCCGCCGAGCGGAAGATTCCCGTCGCGACTGTGGGCGTTCGGCTCTGGCGGCTCCGGGCTCGACTCCGAAAAGAGCCGGCGCTCTGCAGCGCCTGGGGGGCGCTGGCAGCGTGAGCGGGGGTGAGTTTCCGAATTGGGTGATGCTGCCAGCCTCTATGTGGCCGAGGTCGGCAAGGACGCTTTCGTGGTGAAAACGCGGGAGGGGGATGTGAACGTTGCCTTCGCGTGGCGGCTGAGCGCACGGCGCAAAGGCTACGCCGGGGTGCGGCTGGAGCGGGTGGAAGCCGGGACCGCGAAGGACGCGAAATGAGCGAAAGACGCGAAAGGTGAGGGCCGAAGCTGCGCGACAGACGCGGCTTCGCGTGTTCGTGGTCCGGGTGCCGCCAACGCCCCAAGGTGCCTTCGCCTGGTGGCTGAGCGCGCTGCGCAAGGGCGAGGCCGAGGTGCGGTTGGAGGCGGTGGGGGGAACAGATGGCGCCACCGGATGGCGTCAACTGATGGCCTTCGGCCATAACGGGGCCTGTCCCGAGCGAAGTCATAGATCCCCAGGCGAAGCCGTTGGGGACGAACGAGAACCGGATGAGTGGCTGGAGAGCTACTTGCGCCAGGGCAAGGGATTGGTTCCAGTTTCAGCGACACAGGGGCAGGTAGATGATCTGATCCTCGAATTCACCGGGTAGGCTGGCAGCCCAGAGGAGCCACAGGTCATCGAGAATGGCCCGAAGCTGCATGCGCCTGGGAAGCTGCACGATCCCGGGAACGTGCCGATCCTGCGCCACGTGTTCGGCGAGATGCACCGGCATGCTGGCCCGGTTATTGGTGACCAACAGACAGTTCTCGGCCTCGATCCAGGCCAGGATGTCAGGATCTGGGGTGCCTTTCGGTGGCGCCGTGTCATCGCCAATGCGGTAGACGCGCATGTCGGGTGCCAGCAACATCAATCGCGCGTGGATGAGGCGCGGGACGTGCTCGTCTAAAAGAAAGCCGATGCTACTCATGCAGCTGGCGTGGCCTGGTGGCGCTGCTCATCCCGCTGCCGGGCCAGTTCCTGCAGGCGGCGCACGGCGGGAGAGGGATGCAGGTCTTGCTCGCGCCGCTGGCGCTCCATCTCCTCGTCCACGGCTCGCAGGTAGCCATCGAGTTCTGCCTGCCTGTGCCAGTAGTAGGTGATTGTGGCATAGACCTGCTCCAGGGAGAGCGTCGGATAGCGCACGGCGATATCCTCGGGAAAGAGTCCCAGATTCAGGTAGTCAGAGAGGATGGCCTCGATCCCCACACGAGTCCCCTTGACGCGGATATCGTTGGGGGCCAGGAAGTCGAAATACTCTTCCAGTTGCATCGCGCACCTCGTCGGTATGTACAACCGGCACTTCTGTGGCCGGGTCCGAGAAGTGTAGCATCAACCCTGTTCCCAAACAAGGAGCCTCGCCATGACCCGCAAACCGTTCCTCGTCACCCCGGCCGAGTTGCTCGTGGCCTACTGGCCTCGCACGGGCGCGGCGCCACGCCGCTGGCTGTTGCCGACACCCGGCAACGTCGTCTTCACCCTGCCGCTCCCTGCCCCGGCCGCGGCCGGCACTTCCACCGGCACTATCGCCTCCCAGGGGCGACTGGGCCGACGCCGGCGGCGCCCGGCTGACCGGCACCTACGGCATGATCTTCCGGCTCTACAGCGCGGCCAGTGGCGGCCCGCCCCTGTGGGAGGAGCAGTGGACCGGATCCAACAGTGTGCGGGTGAGCGACGGGCTCTTCAACGTGATGCTGGGCAGCCTGGCGCCGATCCCGCCGAGCGTGGTGACGGGCAACAGCAGCCTGTGGTTGGGGATCACCGTGGGCAGCGACGACGAGATGGCGCCGCGGGTACAGCTGGGCAGCGTGCCGTATGCGGTGCAGGCCCTTCGCGCCCTTCGTGTGCTTCTGTACGTTCGTGGTCCGGGCGGGCGCCTCCGACCCTCAACGTCGCCGTCGCCTGAGCGCGCACCGCAAGGGATTGCCGGTGTGCAGTTGGAAGAAGCGAGAACAGCGGATTGGCAGAATGAGCGGATCAGCTCGCGGGGAAGGAAGCCTTGCACACGCTTTGAGAATGAGCTATGGCGCGCTCAGCAGCTTGTGACGCACAAAGGTGAGGAACTCCCGGATGGCCTGTCCGGGGTCATCACTGATGTGGCTTTCGACAACGTTGCTGTCACTGCCATCGTGGAAGTGCTTGGGGAACGTTGCGACGTGACGCCACCGGTCATGTGGGGCGTTGTCGTGACGGTAGAGATCACCGGCTGCGATCAGCCGGCGTTCCCAATGATAGGAATAGCGCCCACTGGCTGAGATGTACGTGTCGAGGAGGGAGCCATCGGCGATGTCGAGACGCAGCTTGAGCGGATCACCGGTCGGCAGAGAGAGGATTTGGGCGTTGACAACCACATGGCGAACTCACTCAGTGCGATCTTGCTCAGCGCCCTGTAGGTCGTCAAGACGGGCATCCAGTTCCTCCAGGCGCGCGGTCAGGTTTTCGGCAACAATCAAGTCTTCCCAGGCGGGGTGTTCTACCACGACGCCTTGAGCGATCTTGGATTCCAGGTCGGTTATGGAGTCAGCGCCATAGCGGGCCAGGATCTCCAGCTTCAGTGGCAGTCCCTGGCGCTTCTTCTCACGCAAGAAGCTGAGCAACGCCTGGTGGAACAATTCGTTCTCAGTGAGTCCCAACGATGTAGCGATTTCAGTCATTGCGGCTACTGACATGGGTCTCTCCTTTGAACTGAGCGACAAAGCGGCATCTATTGCGTGACAGTCGTCTCGCACCCATCAAGAGCGCGGATCTAAATTCTACCATAGAGCCGGTGAGGAGCGAGGAAGAGGCAATGAAACACAGCGAGCTCAATTTCAAACTGCGCGTCCCGCAGCCCGAAATCCGTGTCAACTGGTGTGCCTGGCTCCCCAGCCGAGGCACCGTGCTCTTCACGCTGCTGGTCGTGGCCGGCCTGCTCTGGGCCGGCAGCGCCGGCGCCCTGCCGCTCGCCGTCCCGGCCGGCGCCGCCACCCACATGGAAATGCTGAGCGCGCACCGCATGGGCGGCGCCGAAGTGCGGCTAGAGCGGGCGGGGGAACGGTGAACGGGTGGGATTAGCGAATCATCGGCCTGCGCCCCTCAGTCTACGTTGGGATCTTTGGGGGAAAGGAACGGTGTTGTTTCCAGATGAAAGTCCAGTTCGGGACCATTGAGGAGCAAATAGAGGCGGTTAAGGACATCCCGCCCAATCACGGCGAAATCCAGCCCGGTGAGGATCACTTCCAGCCGCGGGATGGACAAGTCGCCAATCGTGAGTTGGACGGCATAGGTCAGCACCATTCTGGTGGTGGCCTCGACGTCCTCAAGCTGAAGCCGACCGATGGGATAAAGCTGAAGCCTCTCCATCAGACTGTGGGGAATGGCCGTGATGTCCGAACCTGTGTCCAACAGCGCACGCAAGGACCGGCGCCGGCGCCGGTTCACAACGCTGGTCACCGTTACGTCCAACACGGGCGCCGGCGGATCGTAGGTAGTGTCATAGGTGCTCATCGTCTCACCCAGGCGGAGGGAAGACGCACCCGCCGCGGCGACTCTGGCTCTACCCACTCGATGTAGCACGACACGGAGCCGTACTCGTCCAGCACGCGACCCAACACGGCCATCTTGTCGTCGCCCGTCGCCACCACCTGGCCCTGGTAGATGGCCACCGCCTGGCCACCGTACTGCTCTTGTAACGTGGGCTTGAGCCGTTCAAAGGCGGCGACTTCGCCGGCAAACGCTGATGGAACCGGAGACGCGGCATCTTGCTGCTGCGCTTGCCATTGCTGGAATGCCTGGTAGTCGTCGATAGGGAGCAGTACGGCTACGGGCTTATCATCTTCCTTCAGAACTGTCGGCCCCTGGCCCAGGGCTGTGCGCTCGATTTCTACAAAATAATGGGTAGAAGTTGATTTGACAGGAACAGCTTGCATGGTGAACCACCTGGGTCTGAAAGAAAGAAGTGCTTCCTCGGTTTCAATCATACCTGGCGAAGGAGAATCTTCAAAATGAACGGATGAACGTCTGAGCGGCCACCCCACCTTGCAACTGGAGCGCGCAGGATTTGGACTACGAAGGCACGAAGAGCCGCTAAGACGCGATCCAGGGATCAGCCCGGTTCCAGCCCACTCAGCCGGCGTGCCAGGCGTCGGGCAGCCGCTTCGCTGTAGGCTCGCACGTCGGTCCATTGTACCGGGACTAGCATCTTGGGCATGGGTTGTTGCCTGGCATCGTCAAAATAGGCCCGCCTGCAGAACCAACGCCGTTCCACCGGCCAGGTGGAAATCGTCGATGAAACGGTGCTGGCGCAGGGCGTTCAGCGCCTGGCGGCAGGCCGGAGTCATGGCCGCTTCATGAAAGGTCACCATGCTTCCATGGCCCGTGCGGCGAGAGCCCACTCCGGCGCTTCAGGGTGGGTGATTCCGAACGCCAACCGCCACAGGGCGAACGATCGCCTGGAGAGCAGGCGAACCCCGTGGCGCCGGACCCACTCCGCCACCTGGGGCTCGCCGTAGGTCTCGAAGAGCCAGCGGAGCTGTGCCCAGGTGCCCCGTTCCAGGATGCGCTCGATGATCACACCGCGGTGGTGTTGCAGGTCGATCGTCCTAAAGTCGTATTCGGGAAAGAGCCAGGCTGTGTCGGCCGGCAAGTGGTTGTCGGCGATGGTCACGTTGTGGCCGGGTTGCATGGAAAACCTCCTGCAAGCTCGATCGCTCGAGTTGGGATCCAATGCGCCAGGTGGGCCAAGGCATTGCCCTCGCTCACCCAACAGGCCCTCCTCCAATGAGAGCGAACTCGATACAGCGTACCCTCGAGAAGTTCTGCCAGGATCGACTCTTCATGTTATAGCCGATTGGCCAACGAATGCACCCAAGGACACTTCCCGCTTCCAGTGCTGTCCCACACGGGTGGCAGAAGGCCATCGAGGCGCTTTCCTCGCCGGCGTCAGGCCCCATAGCGAGGGGGGAGAACGGATGGCGTCAACGGATATGCTGCGCACACAACGGATGAACGGATACGCCGCGCACACAACAAGGCCTGTCCTGAGTGCAGTCGTAGATCCCCAGCCAAGCCGTCGGGGACGAGCGGGAAACGGATGCGTAGCCAGGGGCGGTAGGTGGGACGGCGGATGAAGGGATGAGAGGCGGTGCTTCGGACAACGGATGGGCGGGGACGGGTGTTGGCGGCGGTTGTTGGAGCCGGGGCGCGGTGGTGAGCTGCGCCCGCAATATTGGTGCCTCAATCCCTCTGAGCAAGAGCGACGCCGCTGTGCGGTTGGAGGCGGTGGAGTGATACGAGGTGACCGGTACTTGCCAGGTGTCGGTCACCTGGAGCGCCAGGGGGAATGGTTGGAGACTCGCAGGAAATGGCTCTACACCGGCGGGGAATGATCCCGGGTCGGTGAGGAATCGTTACAGACCGGCGGGAATCAGAACGGAATCCAATCCAATCGACCCATCCACTCTTCGGCTTCACTGGCTTCCCAAATCAGGTGCAGTTCCTGGGCCAGGCGACCTGAGGGGACACCGGGCCGCACCCAGAGCAGACCCCAGAGATGGCCGCCGGCTGCCCGGTGCGCCTCCAGATGGCCAGGCATACTGGTACGGTTGGAGGTGACCAGCATCCGCTGCGCAATTTCCAGATAGCGTAACAGCTCTGGATCGGGCGTACCCAGGACAGGCGCGCCTGCATCGCCCACGCGCACCACATCTATGGTCGGCGCCAGGCGCAACAACGCAATCTTGAGCCGGGGCGACAGGTTCTCGTCCAGGAGGAAGCGCACTTTCATACGGCCGGTGTCTGGGCAGGTGGACGCTGTTGCTTAAGCTTGCGCAGCCGTTCGACCACCGGCGGGGGATTGGCGGCCCATTCCCGATAACGTGCTTCACGCGAGGCCGCCAGGCGACTCAAATACGCATCCACCTCCGGCCGGTTGTGCAGGTAGTAGGTGATGGTGGCGTGGACTTCTTCAAGCGTCAACGTGGGCAAATTGGCGACGGTCTCCTCCGGTGTATACCCTTCCAGGTAATACCAGAGCACATCGTCAACGCCGATGCGATGCCCCTTGAGGCGTATGTCATCCGGGGTGAGAAACTCGAAATAATCTTCCAGACGCATCGTGTGCCAACCTTTCGCAAGAAAACGAAATTTATCGTTAACTCAGTATACCACAAACCGAGGCTATCTACTCAAACCAACGGAGAGAGACCGTGAACGCCCCCCTTTTTCATTGCCCTGGCTGCATCGAACCCATCCGCGTTCCCTGAATCCGCGGCTCTATCCTGGCGGCTGAGCGCGCAGCGCAGGGGCTGCGCCGGGGCGCGGCTGGAGCGGGCGGAAGCTGGGACCGCGAAGGACGCGAAATGAGCGAAAGACGCGAAAGGTGAGGGCCGAAGCCGCGCGACAGACGCGGCTTCGCGTGTTCGTGGTCCGGGTGCCGCCAACGCCCGATGTCGTCTTGGCGCGGTGGCTGAGCGCACAGCGCAGGGGATATGCGCCGGCGTGCAGTTAGAAGAAGCGAGAACAGCGGATTGGCAGAATGAGCGGATCAGCTCGCGGGGAAGGAAGCCTTGCACACGCTTTGAGAATGAGCTATGGCGCACTCAGCAGCTTGTGACGCACGAATGTGAGGAACTCCCGGATGGCCTGCTCGGGGTCATCACTGATGTGGCTTGCGACAACGTTGCTGTCATTGCCGTCGTGGAAGTGCTTGGGGAACGTTGCGACGTGACGCCACCGGTCATGTGGGGCGTTGTCGTGACGGTAGAGATCACCGGCTGCGATCAGCCGGCGTTCCCGATGATAGGAATAGCGCCCACTGACAGAGATGTATACGTCGAGCAGGGAGTCATCAGCGATGTCGAGACGCAACTTGAGCGGATCACCGGTCGGCAGAGAGAGGATTTGGGCGTTGACAACCACATGGCGAACTCATTCAGTGCGATCTTGCTCAGCGCCCTGTAGGTCGTTAAGACGGGCATCCAGTTCCTCCAGGCGCGGTCAGGTTTTCGGCAACAATCAGGTCTTCCCAGGCGGGGTGTTCTACCACGACGCCTTGAGCGATCTTGGATTCCAGGTCGGTTATGGAGTCAGCGCCATAGCGGGCCAGGATCTCCAGCTTCAGTGGCAGTCCCTGGCGCTTCTTCTCACGCAAGAAGCTGAGCAACGCCTGGTGGAACAATTCGTTCTCAGTGAGTCCCAACGATGCAGCGATTTCAGTCATTGCGGCTACTGCCATGGGTCTCTCCTTTGAGCGACAAAGCGGCATCTATTGCGTGACAGTCGTTTCCTACCCATCAAGAGCGCGGATCTCGATTCTACCATAGAGCCGGTGAGGAGCGAGGAAGAGGCAATGAAACACAGCGAGCTCAACTTCAAACTGCGCGTCCCGCAGCCCGAAATCCGTCGCTCGCAGGCAGTAGAGGTCAATGACAGGACGTACGCGGGGCGAGGCAGAACGGCTCAAAGAAGCGGCATTGGGCTTGGAGGGCGCGCTCCAAGCCGATACGCCGTCCGCAATTCAACCGACTGCGTACGTCCTGCCACTGGCGGGACGGAGGGAGGGGAACAGCGGTGGGCCGCCTGGAGTGGGGCCGGCCGCTCTGGGAGCGCGGGCGTCCCGCCCGCCAGCGCGCCACTGGGAGCGCGGCCCGGACGCCTGCCAGCCTGGCACACCGCCACCGCGCAACTCCTGTCAATGAGCGCGCGTGTCATGCTGAACCGGTCCGGGTCGGTGGAGACACGATGCCCGATCAGCAGCGCCAACGCCGTTCCACCAGTCGGTAGAAATCGTCGATGAAACGGTGCCGGCGCAGGGCGTTCAGCACCTGGCGGCAGCCGGAGTCATGGCCGCTTCATGAAAGGTCACCATGCTTCCATGGTCCGTGCGGCGAGGGCCCACGCAGCGAAAGCTTCAAGGTCGATCGAACGCCGCCCAATCCGCCGGGGGGCGTCAGTGAGCCGCACGGGGTGGTGAGCGGCCAGTGGCAGAAAGCCCACAACACGCCGGCCTTTGCCTGGGCCGCCTCCAGCGATGCGACCTCCGGTCTCGCTTACTACCGGTTCTACTTCGGCCCCGATGCCAACGGCGAAGCCTACCAGACGTTCCCCGCCACGGCCCCACGCCAATGGACCCCGCAGCCCGGCGGGGTGCGCACCGGCAGCTACTTCCTGCGCGGTCGCACGCGCGATAACGCCGGCAATTGGAGCGCCTGGACGAATCTCTTCACCTTCCGCTACGACGGCGCGCCGCCGGAGAACCCCGGCACTGTTACCCACGCGGCCGGCATTGCCAGCGACACCTGGCAGCGCACCACCCGTACGGCCGATTTCACCTGGCCGGTGCCCCACGACGAGGGCTCGGGCATCAAGGGCTATGCAGTCTACTGGGGCGCCGATCCCGCGGGCACCAGCACTGACTTCATCACCGCCAGCGCCTTCCAGTCGGCCACCCCGCTGTGTGGCGCTAACCAGGCCTGCACCGGCTATCTGCGCCTGCGCAGCCAGGACAACGTGGACAACATAGCCGAGGACTGGAGCACGCCCTTCGTGCTGCGCTATGACAATGCCCCGCCGGCGGTGGATTTCAGCTTCAGCGGCGGCGTGACGCAGACCACTCAGGCCCTGGTCGCGCTGCAGATCAGCGCCACCGACCAGGGCAGCGGTGTGCGGGCGATGCGGCTCTCGAGCGACGGGCAGAACTGGAGCCCGTGGGAGGTCTATGCCGAGGAGCGCCTCGGGAGTATCCCGGCGATCAGCCGCCAGGCCTGGCCGGTCTACCTGCAGGTGCAGGATGGCGTGGGGTTGGAGTCGGAGGCCATCTCGCACACCATCTACCTGGACGTCAACCCGCAGCAGCCGCGCTCGGCCGGCTTCCGGCTCTTCGACCGCGCGCTGAGCGCCGGAAGCGGCGCCCACACCTCGCCGGGCTACGCCGGGCGCAGCACGGTCGGGCAGGTGGTGGACTCGGCGCGGACCACCAGCGCGAACTATAGCCTGGTGGGCGGCTACGAGGCGGGCAGCCAGGCGATTCCGATCGTCGAGCCGGGCCACGACGAGTTCACTTTCATCAACGGTATCTTCGCCTCGGGCACCGGGACCGATACGCTGCGCTCGACTCTCTACCAGATGGTGGGCACCCTGGGCGAGGCCGGCCTGCCCAACAATGAGACCACCCTGCGCAGCGCGACGCTCCAGCACCAGCCCGGCTTCCTGGCGGCGATGCTCCCCGCGAGTCCATCCACGCCCACCCCGACGCCCACGTCTGGACCGACGCCGACCCCCGAACCGGAGCCGGTCTGCGAGTTCCCGCGGATCAGCATCAACGACGCGGCGCTCTTCACCAACGACACCGGTGTGACGCTGAGCATCTGCGCGCCCCGCGCGGTGGAGATGATGGTCAGCAACGACGGCGGCTTCGCCGGGGCGCAGTGGGAGCCCTACGCCGAGCGGAAGGCGTGGACCATCACGAGCTACGGCCAGTACGTGCTGCCGCGCTTCGTCTACGCCGCCTTCAAGGATGCCGACGGCACAGTGCACGGGACCTACTTCGATGACATCATCCTCGACCCCAACCCGCCCGGCGGCGCGCTCGCGGTGGGCGACAGCGTGCCGGTCCCCGCGGCGCTCCAGGCGGCGGGCGCCGATGGCTCGGCTCTTCAGGTCGCAGGCCTCAGACCTCACGTCTCCCGCTTGGGCAACACCGTCCTGCCGCAGCCGGTGGCGCTGCTCTCGACCCAGGCCGACGGCAGTGTGGACCTCTACGTCAGTGCTCAGGACGACAACAGCGGGGTGGCGGAGATGCAGATCAGTGCCGGTGGGGCGTTCACCGATACCACCTGGGAGCCGTACTCGGCCCTCAAACCCTGGACACCGCAGGGCGGCGACGGCCTCAAGACGGTCTAGGCCCGCTTCCAGGACAGCGCCGGCAACGTCTCGACGGCGATCACCGCGACCTTCGCGCTGGATACCCTGCTGCCGCTGGGCGGAATCGCCATCGGGCAGCGCGTGGTCGGTCCCAGGGTGGTGACCAGCACCGTCTACCTCGGCGCCGAGGACAACCTCAGCGGCGTGACCGACATGCGGGTCAGCGCCGATCCCGCCTTCGCCGGCGCGCCCTGGCAGCCCTACACCACCACGCTGACCTGGCCCATCTCGCTGACAGACCAGACGGCGGTGACGCTCTACGCGCAGTACCGCGACCTGGCCGGCAACGCCTCTGAGGTCTACAGCGATACCTCCCTGGTGGACACCATGCCGCCGGTAATGTACGTGGAGGTGGCACCGGGAGACACCTTGACGCGCACTGTCCATGTGCAGGCCTACGATGAGTTGGGCTCGGTGGCGACTATACACCTGACCAACGATCCGCTGCTGATCGAGGGAGTGGTGACGCAGCCCTATTCCGAGCGCGTGCAATGGGCGTTCGACGAGCGGCGCGTCGTCTGGGTGCAACTGGAGGACAGCGTGGGGAACCTGACCGAGCCCTACCCGGCCTGGGCGGGCCCGGAGGTCAGCTGCGACGTAGTGGGTGGCGACGGGCTGATCACCGTCGCCGACATCCAGGCCGTCGCCAATCGCTGGCGGCAGACGGCGGACTACCCCTACGACCACGACGGCGATAGCATGGTGACGATAGCAGACCTTATGTGGTACGCCAGCCGTTGGGGACAGGCCTGCCAATGAGAGGAGTTACGCAGTAGGTTGAATTGCGAACGGAGTATCGGCTTGGAGTGCGCGCTTCAGCGCGCTAAAGCGCGCACTCCAAGCCAAATGCCTCTTCTTTGAGCCATCAACCTTGAATCACCATCTCGCACCGCGTAACTCCTGCCAATGAGAGGAGCGCTGGCCGTACCCGTTGCGCCGGCTCCTGGACCAGGAGTCCAGGTCGTGAATTCGTCGCCAGGGCCAACCCGCAGACAGCCGCCCACAGAGTTCGGAGGTCCTGCAGGGCGAAAGCTCGTTGGAGTATTCGGTCGATACGTTGCAGAAATCCCCGCTGCCGGCGTTTATCTGGTTGAGCGGCTCGGGTCGCCCGGGCGTTCTCGCGCCGACGCTCGCGGTCCGTATTCTGCTCTGAAGAGATAGAAGCCGAAATAGGGCCGTGCGCTATGGCTTCCTGGCGGATGCCAGATACGCTATCTGACGGACGACAAGTGAGCGCGGGTCTGCAACAATAAAAGCATTGCCGAACTACTTCGTCTGCGCGGAGGTCATCAATGAGAACAGCACGTCTGTCATTCGTGCTGGTGCTTGCCCTGCTTGTTACGGTGGTTGTGCCCGCCGGGCAGGTTGCGGCAGCCAGCGCTTTGCTCCCTGGGGCGGGGGGAGCGACTGCCAGTGCACCCGCGATGAGCTGTGTCTACCATACGGTTCGGCGCGGGCAGACGCTCTCGTCGATTGCGCGCTTTTACCGGACTACGGTCTGGAACATTGCGCGCTTGAATCGTGTCTGGGATGTGAACCGGATCTATCCGGGCATGGCCTTGCTGATCTATCCGTGCGTCCCATCACCGCCAGCGCCACCGCCGCCCGCGCCGCCGCCGTATTCCCCGCCACCGCCGCCGGCGCCGCCTCCTCCCTATAGTTGTGCCATCCAGCCGATCCTTGGTTTTGGACGCGTCTGGACGGACAATCCGAACGTTCGAGCCGCCCTCGGTTGCCCAACCACCCCGGAGCGTGGTCTGACCCTGACTGCGCAGCGCTTCCAGAATGGTTGGCTCTGGTACAACCAGACGCTCGGACGGTGGGAGTTGCTCAATTCCAGCTCGCACAGGTGGGCGCTCTATTACGATGAGGGAAGTGCCCGCGCGGCGGCCGGCCAACTTGGCGCTGCTCTTACCGGCCCGTTTGTGGTCACCGGTACCTATCAGCTCTACGACGGTGGGGGAATGATCTGGACACCGGCGACAGGAGTGATCGTCTTCTTCAACAACGGGACCTGGGCCGGCTTCTGATACTCTTTCAACCGGGAAGAGGCGACCTCTCGTGAGGTCGCCTCTTTTGTGGTGTTTGGGCGATGCGGGTACTGGTTGGCGAAGGGCGGGGTGGGTGATACCCGGTCAGTCGCGGGTGCGGCCCATGGAGCCGGACCTCGGGATACTGTACGAAAGGACAGGTCGGGTGCTCCATCCGTGCAGTTGACAAGCGGCCGGGCGGTTGATATAGTGTTGTTGATAGGAATGATTCTTACTCGCAACAACGGGCGATGACCACCGGCGTCCGTTGTTCTGTGGGGATGGCGTAACCCACTTTCTGTAAAAGTGGCGTGTAGGCGCCACTTTTACAGAAATATGAAGATCCTGTTGGCGAAGTCGCTTCCAAGGAGGACGAAGGGCTTGTAGTGCGCGCTTCAGCGCGCTGAAGCGCGCACTACAAACCAGCGCCGGCGACTTGTACCAATTCACCAACAGGATCATATGAACACATCATCTCTGTGGGGAACGACTGGCCGGATGAGATGACATCCAATCCATCGCACCCGGATGAGGAGCGCCTGGCGGCGAGGGGCTACCGGTGGACGGCCCAGCGAGCGGCCGTGTTGGAGGTGCTCCGCGCTGAGCCCGAGCAGCACCCGGATGCTCACGCGATCTACCAGGCGGTGCGGAGACTCTTGCCACAGGTGAGCCTGGGGACGATCTATCGGACCTTAAGTGTGCTCAGGGAGGCAGGTCTGATCCGCGAGCTCGAGTACGGGAGCGAGATCAGCCGTTATGAGGTCGTCGAGACGCCGCACTACAATATCATCTGTATGGAGTGCGGTCGGATTGGCAACATCCACCTCGCGCCTTTCGCCGATCTGAGTAACCGCGTTGCTGCTCATACCCCCTTTGAAGTCCTGGGCCACCGACTCGAGTTCTACGGTCGCTGCCCGGAGTGCCAACCGCGTGATACCGACCATCAGGTCGGTTGAGATCATGTCCGGCGCCAGGTTCGTGAGGGTGTCCCTTCTTGCAGGCTGGAGGGGATATTGGGAAGGCCGCCACCGATTAGAGGCGTAATTCTTGCTGGTTACCTGTCTGGGCTGGCTCGTCGAGCCGGCATATCGTATCCATCGGCAGACCGCATCCGGTTGGGAAGCGGTCCCGGCACTCTCAAGAGGAAAGGAAGGTGCACCTATGGCGTATGAACTTCCACCGCTCCCGTACGGCTATGACGCGCTTGAGCCGTACATCGACGCGCGCACGATGGAGATCCACCACGATCGCCACCATGCCGGCTATGTCAACAACGTCAACAAGGCCTTAGAGGGACATCCCCAACTCGCCAACATGAGCATCGAGGATTTGATGCGCAACATCAATCAGGTGCCGGAAAACATCCGCACCGCGGTGCGCAACAATGGCGGGGGCCATGCCAACCACAGTCTCTTCTGGGTGGTCATGTCGCCGAATGGCGGCGGACAGCCCACCGGGGCTCTGGCCGATGCCATCAGCTCAGCCTTTGGAAGCTTTGATGCGTTCAAAGAGAAGATGACCGCGGCGGGTACGGGGCGCTTCGGTTCCGGGTGGGCCTGGTTGGTGGTGAAGCGGGATGGGAGCCTGGACATCATCTCGACGGCCAATCAGGACAGCCCCCTCATGGAGGGCCTGACGCCAATTCTGGGCGTCGATGTGTGGGAGCACGCCTACTACCTGAAGTACCAGAACAAGCGCGGCGACTACCTCAACAACTGGTGGAATGTCGTCAACTGGCCTGAGGTGGCCCGGCGCTACGAGCAGGCCCGCCGCTAAAAGCGGGATGATGGGTTCATAATTCTGTAAAAGTGGCGCGTAGGCGCCACTTTTACAGAACGTGAGTTACGCCATCCCTAAGCGGTACCCCTCCCAGGGTCGCCAGAGGTCCCACTCATTTCCGGGTGGGACTTTTCTCTTCGAATCTTTTCCAGGCCTGATGCGGCGGTTCGTGTTGTCGCAGAGGGAGAGGTAGCCCGCCATCAAGGAGCGCTCAGGACCCCTTGCTGCCAGTCAACGGCAAGTGGGGCCGAGTCGGTGAGACTCGGCCCCGCGTCTGGAGCAGCTTATGGATAGGGAGTGCCGGTGGCCGCGGGCGGTGGTGTATTGGTGGCCGCGGGCGGCGGTGTGTTCGTCGCCGCGGGTGGTGGGGTATTGGTGGCCGCAGGCGGTGGTGTGTTCGTTGCCGCGGGCGGTGGCGTATCGGTCGCCGCGGGTGGTGGGGTGCTGGTCGCCGGCGGCGGGTAGGCGCCGGTCGTCGCTGTAGGCGCCGGTGGGGTGTTGGTCGCCGTCGGAGGGACCGGTACAGCAGTCGGCGTACTGGTCGCCGGCGGTGGGTAGGCGCCCGTCGTCGGGGTCACAATCGGTGTGCTCGTCGCGGGTGGCGGAGACACCGGTGTGCTGGTAGCTGTGCTCGTCGGGCCCGAGGGTGTGGCTGTTGACGGCACGGACGTGGCCGTCGGCACCGTCGGGCAACTGGCCAGCGGAATCCGCAGTTTCTGGCCGGCGTAGATGATGTAGGGTGGACGGATGCCATTGGCACGGGCAATCGCATAAGGACTGACACCGTAGATACGGCCGATGCTCGAGAGGGATTCACCCCGCCGCACGGTGTGGATGCAGGCACCGCTGGGCGGTGGTGGCGGTGATGGTGGCGTTCCGGAGGGGATGAGGAGTCGCTGACCGACGTAGATGAGGTTCGGATTCGGGATCCGATTTGCCGCGACGATAGCAGCGACGGTTGTCCCGAAGCGCCGCGCGATTGCGGACAGCGTGTCGCCGCGCCGGACGATGTAGATGAAGGGTTGGTGGGCCGAGCCCACCGGGATCCGGAGCACCTGCCCGACGTAGATCAGGTTCGGGTTGGTCAGACCATTCAGGCGCATGATCTCCGCGACCGTGGTCTGGAAGCGGACCGCCAGGCCTGAAAGGGTATCACCGTAGCGCACGACGTAAACGATCGTCTGGCCTTGTTCCTGAGGCGCTGCGAGGCTGGATCGTGCTGGAACAGAGGCAAAAGTGCTTCCCAAAATTGAAAGGACGAGTAGGATCGGGAAGAGTTTGGAGTTCATAGCGTGTCCGATTCTCCTTCAGACGAAGCGGCTGCGAAGCACGGCCGTTTGTGGCGGAGTCTCATCGATTCTCGCCGAATGAAAATGACACAACTCCAGTATCGCCAATTATGAACATTTTGTCTAGTCCCCAGCGTCAGGTTCATAGCGTGATGATGGACGATCCTCGGGTGACAAATACCGTGTCCGGCTCCGGGTGGGAGAGCACCAGACCGCGGCCTGGCAACCGGGCGCTTGCAACTATTTATAGCAAAAGGATATCAAAGAATAGAACGAAAGTAGAGTCAATTTTTGGCTAATGTTTTGTCTAAGTTTTTGTACCAGTCTGTCCGGCGTCTCGGCTGACGCCTGGTTGTGTGCGGCGGCGGTTTGTGGCAGACTTTCCGGAAGTAGGCCTATTGTACTAGTGAGAGCCGGTACTCGCAATCATGCTGGGATTCGCACAGATTTTCCAGGTCGCGCATCAGGAGAGTGTGGCTCTCCGCATCAGCATCACTGAGCCTGGGTGGCCGGTCGCTCCGGTCCTGGCGGGGGCGGGTGCAGGACCCCGGAGGAAAGGTCAGTCGGGCAGGGGGAGCATGAGAATCGCGGTCTTCGGAGTCGGCGGGGTTGGTGGCTACTTTGGTGGCCGGCTGGTGGCGGGGGCCGGGGAGGTGGCGTTTATTGCTCGAGGGCCCATCTCGCGGCGCTGCGGGAGAAAGGGCTGACCGTGAAAAGTGCGAACGGGGATTTCTCGGTCGCGCCGATTGTGGCCACGGATGACCCGGCCGAGGTCGGCCCGGTGGAGGCGGTTCTCTTTTGTGTGAAGACCTACCATGTGGCAGAGGCGGCGCCCCTGTTGGCGCCGCTTGTCGGGACGTCGACCGCCATTCTGCCGCTCCAGAATGGAGTCGAGACGCCCGAGATGCTCAAGGCTCTCTATGGCGAGGGTCACGTCATGGGCGGATTGGCGTACATCTCGGCTGCGATCGATGCGCCGGGCACGATTAGCAATCCCAGTACGCTGGCGCGGCTCATCTTTGGCGAACTCGACGGTCGCCGGAGCCGCCGAGCTGAGGCGCTGCTGACCTGTCTCCAGGCTGCGGGCATTGACGCGGAACTCAGCGCCGCCGTGCGCGCCGCGATGTGGCAGAAGTTTCTCTTCATTTGCGGCCTGGCCGGCCTGACGGCAGCCAGCCGCCGGCCCATCGGTGCGATCCGAGCGACCGTCGAGGCGCGTGTCTTGCTGCGGGAAGCGATGGCGGAGGTTACTGCGGTGGCTGCGCTTGAGGAGGTTGCGCTCCCAGCCGATGCGGTCGAGCAGGCGATGCGCACGGTGGAGGCCTTCGCGCCAGATGTCAAAGCCTCACTGTTGCTCGATCTGGAGCAGGGCCGGCCACTCGAGTTGGAGGCGCTCAACGGTGCTGTCGTTCGATTGGCTGCCCGTCACGCTCTCCCGGTGCCCGTCAACCGGGCACTCTACGCCATCATCAGGGCGGCCGCGGCGCCGATGCCAGCGTGACGGTGGGTGTTGGGGGCATGCCATTCTCGAATTGTCGGAGAGCGGCCTCTATGTTAGAATCGTCACAATCCCGCTGATCCTCTGACCCTGAGACTGCGCCTGCCCGGTTCAAGCTATGAATGATCAGGTAGGAAAGGATGCCATGGATGAGCGACCAGGCGAGTGCCAGTAAGGGTCTCGAAGGTGTGGTGGTTGCGCAAACCAGCAAAAGCGCCATCAACGGGCAGGAGGGCAAACTCGCATACGTCGGAATTCCGATTCAGGAGTTTGCCGAGAACCACGCGCCCTACGAGGAAGTCGTCTACCTCTTGTGGTATAGCAGGCTGCCGACCCGTGCCCAACTCGATACGTTCAGCCGTGAGCTTGCCGCCCAGCGCTCCTTGCCTGAGCCGATGCTCACCATCCTGCGGGACTTCCCACGAACGGCAGATCCGATGGCAGTGCTGCGCACGGCTATCTCAGCTCTCGCCTTCTATGACGAGAATCCCGACCAGTTGTCGCCGGAGAATGTCCGCCGCATCGCCGCCAGTCTCACTGCCAAGATCCCCACGATTCTGGCAGCCTATTACCGCCTCCGCCATGGGCAGGAACCAGTGGCCCCACGGTTGGACCTGGGACATGCGGCGCACTTCCTCTACATGTTGAGCGGTGAGAGTCCCGGGGAACAGTCGGCTCGTGGCCTCAACAGTTACCTGGTTCTGCTGGCCGAGCACGGTATGAATGCCTCGACGTTTGCCGCCCGCGTGATTGCCGGGACGCTGGCCGATGTCTACTCAGCAATTACAGGCGCGATTGGTGCCCTGAAGGGACCAAGCCATGGAGGCGCACCACCGCGGGTGATGCACATGCTGGAAGCCGTGGAGAGGCCCGAACTGGCTGATCAGTGGGTGGAGAACGCTCTGGCCGCCAATCAGCGCATCATGGGAGTCGGCCACCGGGTGTACAAGACCTTTGATCCACGGGCGAACATCCTCCGAGAGATGGTCAAACAGGTGGCTCAGGAGCGTGGCGAGGCCAGGTGGTATGAACTTTCGAAGGCGGTCGAGGATGCTGCGGTGAAACGCCTTCAGGGCAAGGGGCTCTACACCAATGTGGATTTCTACACGGCTCCCCTGCTCGGAAGTCTTGGGCTCCCGACCGACATGTTCACGCCGCTCTTCGCGATGAGTCGCATCGCAGGCTGGACCGCCCATCTCATGGAGCAGTATGCCGACAACCGGCTCATCCGACCGCGAGCCGAGTATGTCGGGCCGGTTGACAAACAGTACATCCCATTTGATGAGCGCCGTGCATCTGGGTAACATCGGTGGGAAGCGGTCGCTGGTTGCAGCAGGGCGGCCAGCGGTCCTGGAAAAACCAGGAAGGAGAAGGAGAGGCGGATTACCTATGACTCAACGAGGAAGGCCGGGCTTTGAAAGATGGGGCGGATTCGGTTATAATGAAGCTTGTACCTTTTGTCACAGAATAGCATGCTGGACGTCATGGCTCGAAGGAGGACTTGATGGCTGAGGCACGAGCACGCGTCGCCAGGGGAGCGGTCGCGACGCAAGAGCCAGCGGTCAAGCCACTAACACGTCGTGAGTTGCTCAATTACGTATGGCTTGGCTCGGTTGGCGTGTTTTTAGCAGAGATGGGGGGCGTCAGTTACCTCTTCGCGATGCCGCGTTTCAAGGCCGGTGAGTTCGGCGGCAAGTTTAATCTTGGCCCGGTCTCAAGCCTCCCAGACACATCGGCGCCACCGAAGGCGTTTAACGAGGGTAAGTTCTGGTTGGTGCGCACCGAGGAGGGTGTGCTGGCCCTCTACAAGGTCTGCACACATCTCGGATGCATCTTTAACTGGCAGGACTCCCAAACTCGTTTTATCTGCCCATGTCATGGTTCACAATTCCAGCGCAATGGCACCTTCATCCAAGGACCAGCGCCCCGCAGCCTGGATCGCTTCGTGGTCGAGGTCTTGGACGCGGCCGGCAATGTCGTCACTCAGACCGATAACGCCACTGGTGGCCCCGTCCCGGCATCGGGCGACCAGACCGTGGTTGTTGATACGGGGAATTTGATTCGCGGCAAGCCGCATTGATCGTGCAACGCGAAGATAGCAGTGCGGAACAGGTTGCCTCAGTCGTCTGGCACGAGGTGTGAGCGACTGGTGGCCTACAACGACAGTATAGGGGAGATAGGCGATGGCAAGTTTTGGTGACCTGCGCGCGCTACCCGGTGAGGCGCAACGCAAGCTCCAGGAACTATTACACCGCGATTGGGAGGCGCAGGCGCGCGGCAAGGTCGATGAGACCACCCGTGCGGTGACAGGTGGCTTGAGCGTCGAGGAGCTGCGTGCCATTTTCCGGGGGGACCCGCCCACCGAGAAACCCAATCCACGCTACAAACTCTTTACCAAGTCCTTCCTCTTTCACATCCGCCCACGCTACTATCAGCGGGGTTCTACCTGGTTCACCCACACCTTTCGTCTGGGCTGGCTCAGTGCCTTCACCTTCTTCATCGAGGTGATCACGGGCGTGATCCTGATGATCTTTTATGCGCCCACACCAGGTAGAGCCTACGGTGACATGCTCAATATTCTGAGTAACGTCCCCTTTGGGCGGTTCATGCGCGATCTTCACCGTCTAGGGGCCGAGATGATGGTCATCGCGGTCGCGCTCCATATGTTACGGGTCTACCTGACCGGCGCCTACAAACATCCGCGGCAGTTTACCTGGTTAACCGGCGTTGTTCTGCTCCTGTCGACGCTCCTGTTGAGCTTCTCAGGGTACCTCTTGCCGTGGGACCAACTTGCCTATTGGGCCGTGACGATTGGGACCTCGATGGCTGACAAGGCGCCGGTTGGTGGGAGGGAGGCCAACCTCCTCCTGCGCGGTGCGCCTGACATTGGTGCCGGTGGCCTCTTACGCTTCTACCTGCTCCACGTTCTCTTCGTGCCGCTCCTGGCGATCCTCTTTATCAGCATCCATTACTATAAGGTCTCGCGCGAGCACTCGATTTCGCTCCCGGCGGTGATCGACGAGGGCGAGATGGATGAGGACAAGCGCAAGTTTGCCAAGGAGCGGGTCGATCTCATCCCCGATCTGATGACTCACGAGCTCTTCCTCACGGTGCTGGTGACCGCCGTCATGATTCTGTCGGTCGTCACCTGGTTCCATGCGCCTCTCGAGCATCACGCCGATCCCTTCGTGACGCCGCTGGACACCGAAGCACCCTGGTATTTCCTCTGGATTCAGGGGATGCTCAAGTTAGGCGATCCCACGATCATGGGCGTTATTCTGCCCACCTTGATCTTCGCGCTACTCTTCGCGGTGCCGTACATTGACCGCAATCCAAGTCGTTTGGGGAAGAACCGCAAGGTCGCAATCGCAATGGGGATTCTCTCGGTCATGGCCCTCGTCATCCTGAGTTACATGGGCACCCCGCATTGGGGGATCGTGACGCCGCCCGCGCCGCGGATCTTGCAGGACATTGCGCCGCAGGAAGGTTTGGGACCACTTCGCGAGTTGGGGTATGAGGGTGTGCAGGTCGGTACGTTTGAGACCGATAGTTGGACACTGCCACCGAGCCCGACGGAGTTCGACCGGCTGTTCGCTCAATTCCAGGCTCGTGTGCGGGAGGCCGGCGAACAAACCCCGGGGGTCGCCAACATGAAGGGCGACTGGAACGTCGAGCAGTGGCAACCCACTATGCGCCGTGTTCTGATGACGATCAGGTGGAACAAGGTTGAGAACGGGCAGATCGTCACCGGTGCCGACGGGAACCCGGTGGTAGATCAGTATTCCAAGGCAGTTTATCTGCATAAAGACGCCAGCCGTGGCGAGTAAATGAGGTTCGGAGCATCACATGTTGCGATTACAGATTACCCTCGGTGTGATTCTCATGGTTCTAACGCTCGCCACAGTTGCCTGGATTGGCGTGACCGAGGAGACTCGCCTGGAGCAGACCGAGGTTTCTCAGCTGGCCTTTAAGATTCAGGAGGGCGCGGAACTGTTTGGGCGCAACTGCTCGCCCTGCCACGGCGAGAAGGCGCAGGGCATTCCGGGTCTCTGTCCACCGCTCAACAGCGTGACGCTCCTCGAGCAGCGCGCGAAGGAGACTGGCTGGGCGGGTTCGGTCCACGACTACATCAAGCACACAATTGAGGGCGGGCGCCTGGTCTCGACGCGCCCAGACCAGTATGTCGGCCAAAAACCGAGTGGCGCCATGGCGATGCCCTTCTGGGGGCAGCAGTACGGCGGCCCGCTCCGTGATGATCAAATTGAGGACATCACTCTCTTCCTGATGAACTACACGGGGGGTGGCGAGGAGGCACTCGCGGCGGCGACGCCTACGCCTGCAGCGGCCGGTGGAACCACGGATCCGGTTGCGCTGGGCAAGCAACTCTACCAATCGCAGGGGTGTGGCGGCTGCCATACCCTGGCCGATGCGGGGGCAACGGGCGCCGTTGGTCCGACGCATGAGGGCCTGGCCCAGACCGCCGCCGAGCGGATCAACGATCCGAGCTATACCGGCACG
The DNA here is from genome assembly GCA_027493995.1 of Ardenticatenaceae bacterium. Classification (GTDB taxonomy): domain Bacteria; phylum Chloroflexota; class Anaerolineae; order Ardenticatenales; family Ardenticatenaceae; genus DOUV01. Next base: position 7,103,208 of record JAOSJS010000001.1, read on the forward strand.
GCCAAGACGCCCGAGGAATACATCCACGAGAGCATCGTCAATCCGGCGGCCTACGTCGTTTCGGGCTACCAGAACATCATGCCGCCCTTCTCCTCGCTCAGCGGGGACCAGGTCAACGCGCTGGTGCAGTATCTGATGACTGTGACCAAGAAGTAGTCGGAGGGCGCGCCTCTCCGGTGCATCCGGGCGGCCAGTCGCGCCCGCACAATGTTCAGAGACGGGCTCGGGCCGGTGTCGCGCCGGCCCGAGCTGAATCGGGCAGGAAGGTTCCTAATGGCAAATGAGGCGGTCCGCGCCGTTATTCCCAGTTACGAGTCAGCACTGGAAGATGTTGTCAAGGTAACGACGTGGAACAAGCTGATCGAGGGAGTTGAAGACGTTTACAACTGGGGTCGCAAGTGGTCCCTCTGGCCGCTCGGCTTCGGCCTGGCGTGCTGTGCCATCGAGATGATCTCGACCGCCGCGTCGCGCTACGACCAGGACCGGTTTGGCGCCGGACTGTTCCGCCCCTCACCGCGCCAGGCGGATGTCATGATCGTCTCCGGCACCGTGACCAAGAAGATGGTCCCGCAGATCGTGCGCCTCTATAACCAGATGCCGGAGCCCAAATACGTTATCTCCATGGGCGCTTGCGCGACCGGTGGTGGACCGTTCAAGGAAGGCTACAACGTCGTCAGTGGCATCGATAAGTACGTTCCGGTGGATGTCTACGTCCCCGGTTGCCCGCCCACCCCGCAAGCCTTGTTACAGGGCTTGATGACCTTGCAAGCCAAAATTGAGGGCCAGGCACTCTCTGACGTGCCGTGGTATCGCCGTGGGGCGATGGAGGCCTTCCCGGTTCCGGTCCTCGGACCGGATATCATCGACCCGCGCCAGATTCCGATGATCGAGCAGCGCCTCGATGAGCAGGCCGAGCCGCCCCCTCCCAAGCCCGGCAAGCACACCAGGGCCAAATCGGCTGTCATTCCGCAGGAAGAGATCGGGATCACGAGCACAGGGGCCGCCGAACTGGAAAAGCGGCTCGGCCGGGAGGCGTTTAAGGCGCAAGAGAACGCCCTGGTCGTCGAGCCTCGCAACCTTCTCGACGTCGTCCGCACACTCCACGATGAGCTCGGTTACGACTACCTGGCCAACCTGACCAGTGTGGACTACGAGGAGCGGTTCGAGGTCGTCTATCACCTCTACAACCTGGAGCAGGGCGGCGGGCACGTCTACATCAAGTGCTCGACCGGCAAGGATGACCCCGTCGTGCCCAGCCTGGTCTCGGTCTACAAGGGGGCCGATTTCCAGGAGCGCGAAGTCTACGACATGATGGGGATCCGCTTTGCGGGCCACCCCAATCTCAAGCGCATCCTGCTCTGGGAGGGCTTTGAGGGCTTCCCGCTGCGCAAGGACTGGAAGGAAGCCTACTACGAGCAGGAGCATAAGCCTTTTAACAGCCGCTGGCCCGACGGCCATCACGTGGCGGCTGAGGACCGGGTTATCTGGGGCAAGAACGTCAAGTATCCCCAAGATTTCGATCAGAAGAGTTGGACGGCGCCGACTCGGGGAACGATCGTTCTCCAGCCGGATGACCTCCGGAACCTGGGCGACATCAAAACTGATCGCATTATGGTCAATATCGGGCCGCAGCACCCCTCCACCCACGGGGTCTTCCAACTCCGCTGTCTCCTCGACGGCGAGACGGTCGTGGACATCGAGCCAGTCTTTGGGTACATGCACCGCAATCACGAGAAGATTGGCGAGCGCAACGCCTGGCTCATGAACATGCCCTTCACCGACCGCCTGGACTACCTTGCACAGATGGGCAACAACTGGGGCTACGCGCGCACCGTCGAGAAACTCTTGGGCGTCGAGGTCCCCGAGCGCGCTGAGTACATCCGGGTGATCATGGCGGAGTTGAACCGCATCCAGAGCCACTTCTGGAGCATCGGCTTTCTGCTCAACGACTTAGGGGCCTTCTTCACGCCCTCACTCTATGCCATCGAGGAGCGCGAGATGATCCTGGACCTCTTCGAGATGGTCGCAGGCGCGCGCCTGATGGTGAATTACTTTCGCTTCGGCGGCGTGGCCTACGATTTACCTGAGGGGTTCCTCGAGAAGGCCAGAGACCTGGTCCACAATCGTCTGCCAGGCGCGGTCGATGAGATCGACAACTACCTGACCGGCAACGAGATCATCCAGGCTCGCACGAAAAGCATCGGCGTCCTGCCGCGCGACCTGGCCATCAACTACAGCGCCTCGGGCCACATGCTGCGCGCCTCGGGGGTCAACTACGACATTCGCAAGAAGGACCCCTACGGGATCTACCCACGCTTCGACTTCGACATCCCAGTGCTCTACGGCGGCGATATCTTTGACCGCTACTACATTCGTATCCTGGAGATTCGCCAGAGCATCCGGATCCTGGAGCAAGCCCTGCGTGACATCCCCGCCGGCGAGGTTCTGGCCGGGAGCAAGCGGTGGAGCGTCCGGGTCCCCGCCGGAGAAGCCTATGGACGAGTCGAGAACCCGCGCGGCGAGTTGGGCTTCTATGTGGTATCGGACGGTGGCTCCAACCCCTACCGCTATCACGTGCGGAGTTCTTGTTTCATCAACCTGACGCCGCTCCCGGAGATGACTCGCGGCTACAAGGTCGCCGATGCGGTCGGCATCCTGGGCTCGATTGACATCGTTATGGGGGAGGTGGACCGCTAATGTTTGGTTGGGGCGTTGTGAAAGGAATGTTCGTGACGCTGTCGCATTACCTGGCAACCTACAGGGATGATCTCAAGACGATCACGCGGCGGGGGTGGACGCCGGCGGGCGCCCTGATGGGAGGCTACTCCCATGATACCAAGGGCTACCTGACGGTCCAGTACCCCGACGTCAAACAGCCCGTGGCCGAGCGCTTCCGCTTCAACCCCATGCTGATTTATGAAGAGGACACGGGCGATATCCTCTGCACGTCCTGCGGTATCTGCGCGAAGGTCTGTCCGCCGCAGTGTATCTGGATCGTGCAGGCGAAGGACAGTGCGGGAAAGACGATCCCGCAATGCGCGGAGTTTTACATCGACACGTCGATCTGCATGCAGTGCGGCTTCTGTGCTGAATACTGCCCATTTGACGCGATCAAGATGAACCACGACTTCGAGCTCTCCAGCTACGAGCGTCACGAGTCCTGGGTGTACGATATGCAGGAACTCCTCGTCAGCACCAGGTACTATGCTGAGACGCATCCGACGATCTGGGAAGCTGAGGAGGCCGCCAGGGCTGAGGCTGAAGCTAAGAAAGCCGCGGTCGAGCGGTAGAGGTAGAGACGAGAGACAGGATGAGGAGAGGTTGAGGGCCCTGGTGGTGTCTTCTGCCTGGGAAGTGGCGTTCATCTCCAATCTCCCTGGATAGGCTTATGTTTCCATACGTTGCACTTGGCATTTTCCTGGTGCTTGCCACCGGGTTGGCGATACTAGTCATCATCATCGGTGAGGTCTTCGGCCCCGACCGGCCGACGGCGCGCAAGTTGGCACCCTACGAGTCGGGCATGCAACCGATCGGCAATGCGATGCAGCGGCTGCCGATTCGATTCTACCTGACAGCGACGCTCTTCATCGTCTTCGACATCGAAGTAATCTTCCTGTTCCCATGGGCGCTCATCTTTCGTCGCGTGGGCCTGTTCGCGCTTGGAGAGATGGCAGTCTTCTTGCTGATATTGGTCGTTGGTTACTACTACATTTGGATGAAAGGAGCCCTCGAATGGGACTGACGGACCGTCCCGAACCGACGGTGCTCGATACCACGAAAAACGGAGCCCCCGGCGTCGCCCTCACGACGCTTGACAAAGCGGTGGGCTGGGCCCGCGGCAATTCTATCTGGCCGATGCTCTTCGGTCTGGCCTGCTGCGCGATCGAGATGATGTCCGCCCAGGCCTCACGCTACGACATGTCGCGTTTCGGCATGGAATTGATGCGTGCCTCCCCGCGCCAGTCCGACCTGATGATCGTAGCTGGTCGCGTGAGCCGCAAGATGGCGCCGGTGCTGCGCCGGCTCTACGACCAGATGCCTGAGCCGAAGTGGGTGATCGCAATGGGTGACTGCGCTTCCTGCTCGGGGGTCTTCAATAATTATGCAGTTGTGCAGGGTGTCGATGAGATCGTGCCTGTGGATGTCTACGTGGCCGGATGCCCTCCGCGGCCAGAGGCCTTGATGGACGGCATCATCCAACTCCAGAGGAAGATTGAGGCCGAGCGCCAGGGCCAGGTGTTCCATATTGGTGAGCGACGCATCGTCAGCGGCCCTTCGGATAGGTCCAACCGCGGTTGACCGGGTAGCACCGTCGCTCCACCTCACTCGATAGATGCCAGTAACCGACACTTGTTAGGCGCCGCCTATGGTGATTCCGCCTCTGCGGCGCCTATTGATGAGTGGCGATGCGAAAGGATGTGCTCATGGCCAACGAATCTGCCGGATCTGTGGCGAGCGCGGGCGACGCCGCAGCCGGGATACCCGGCACCCAGACTGCAACTGCCCTGACCACTGCGGATGCGCTCAAGGCTGCACTCGGTGATGCCATCCTGGACGTCAATACTCGGTTGGGCGAGGTCGCCGTCACCGTCGACACCCGGAAGATTGTGGAGGTTTGCCGGTGGCTACGCGACGAGCGTGCCTTCGTACTCCTCTCCGATCTCACGGCCCAAGATTGCGCGGCCGGTGAGCCGCGGTTCTACGTGATCTACCACGTGCGCTCCCTCGTACATGGGGAGTTGATTCGCCTGCGGGCAGGTGTCAGCAGCAAAAAGGGCCGGCTCCCCAGCGTGACCGGCGTCTGGCCGGGCGCGAATTTCTACGAGCGTGAAGTCTACGACTTGTTCGGGATCGAATTCGAGGGCCACCCCAATCTCAGGCGGATCTTGATGCCCGAAGAGTGGGAGGGCCACCCGCTGCGCAAGGACTACCCGCTGGTCTACGAGCCGGTCGCGTTCACGCACAACGTAAGGGAAATTCACAGTCGCAAGCCTTTCGCCGAGGGGTAGGAGCCAGCCGTCAGGGGGGCGCAGGGCCCTGACCCCTCCTGACGGCTGCGGAAAGAGGCGTCATGGGAGTTGTACAGAGCGTCACCAACTGGATCCTGGGCCGCGATGAGCCTCGGGCGGTTCACGAGCACGAGCACGAGCTTGAGAGGAGCCACCGGGCGATGCTCCTCGGTGAGTCGCTCATGCCGACGTGGCACGAGGGTGAAGAGGGCGGCCGCCTGGTGTTGAACATGGGGCCCCAACACCCGAGTACCCACGGCGTGTTGCGCCTTCTGGTGGAGCTTGATGGCGAGCGCGTGATTCGGGTCGAGCCCGATATCGGCTATCTCCATACCGGCATCGAGAAGACTTTCGAAGCCAAGAAGTATGAGCAGGGCACCACGTTGACGCCACGGATCGACTACCTTTCGCCCATGATAAACACGTGGTGCTACGTAATGGCCGTCGAGAAGCTTTTGGAGATCACACCGCCGCGACGGGCCGAGTACTTGCGCGTGATCATGGGCGAACTCACTCGCATCAACAGCCACCTGGTGTGGTTGGGGACCCACGCCCTCGACATCGGAGCCTCGAGCCTCTTCCTGTACACGTTCCGCGAGCGCGAGATGATCCTCGACGTCTACGAGATGATCTCGGGGGCCCGGATGATGGCCAGTTGGTTCCGGCCAGGCGGTGTGGCCTACGATGTCCCGCCGGGATTCGCGGAAGCGGTCGAGCAGATCCTCGATCTCTTCCCTGAGCGCTTTGATGATTACGAGCGTTTGCTCACGGAGAATCCGGTCTGGATAGAACGCACCCAAGCAGTCGGGATGATTGATACGGCGACAGCCTTGAGCTTGAGTGTCACCGGTCCCATCCTGCGGTCAACCGGCCTCGCCTGGGACTTGCGCAAGACGATGCCGTACTCCGTCTACCCAGAGTTGGATTTCGAGATCCCTGTCGGTTCCAATGGCGATGTCTACGATCGCTACGTCGTCCGCATGGCAGAGATGCGCGAGAGTCTGAAGATCGTTGGGCAGGCGCTGCGGAAGCTGCCTGACGGTCCGTTCCGCGTTGACAATCACAAGATCGCGCCGCCTCCCAAGGAGGAGATCTATCTTTCGATGGAGGCGTTGATCCATCACTTCAAGCTCTGGACCGAGGGCTTCCGCGTGCCCCCCGGCGAGGCGTACGCGGCGCTCGAGTCGCCGCGCGGCGAGATGGGCTTCTACATCGTCTCCGACGGCTCCTCCACGCCTTGCCGGGTGCACATGCGCGCCCCGAGCTTCGCCAATCTGCAGGCCGTCGGCCCGATGGCGGAGGGTGGTCTGGTCGCAGACTTGATCGCCATCATCGCGAGCGCCGACCCGGTGCTGGGCGAGGTGGACAGGTAACGCAGTGCCGGGCGCCGGGGAGGGTGGGTGACAGGCCTACACCGTTCAAGGCTCTAAACTCAGAACTCACAACTCGTCGCTCACGTTGGAGTCGCGTGCGCGGATCAGGTGCGACGCACGTTCCGAAGCGCGTCGCACCTCCGCCCCGAAGAGCGAAACTCGGAACAAACGGTGGAGTTTTCTGTGCTGATTGAGAAACATCGCGACGAGATCCAGGCAATCGTGAGCCGCTACCCGGAGAAGCGCGCGGCGCTTCTGCCTCTGCTCTACCTGGCGCAGGATGAGTACGGCGGCTGGCTCCCACGCGAGGCCCTCGAGGAGGTCGCCGGCATTCTCGAGCTCGACCCGACCGACGTCTACGCGGTCAGCGACTTCTACTCGCTCTTCTACCACGAGCCGGTCGGCAAGTTTGTGATCCGCTTCTGCACCGACATGCCCTGTGCGCTCGTCGGAGCCGACCAGCTCTTCGCGACGCTGTTGCAGAAGCTTGGGCTCTCACAGGTCCCGGGGACTACGGAGGACGGCCTCTTCACAGTTGAGGCCGCCGTCTGCCTGGCATCCTGTGGGACCGCGCCGGTGATGCAGATCAACCGGCAATATTTCGAGAATCTGACGGAAGAGACGCTCGACGTGATCATTGCCCAGGTGCGTCTGCACGGTCTGCCTCCGAACGGTCCTGGCCTGCGCTTTCAACCACGCGAAGCGTAGCAGTGGCAGGTGTCGATCGAGGAGGATGCGCAGGACACAAAGTCGCCCGTGGGCGAGGGTTGGGCCCTCGCCGGCCCCGCGCAGTACACCCACTATGAACGCCAGGTTTGCAGGCCAGACGGTGTCTACGCCGGTGCACCGAACAGGCGTCGATCACTGACTCGAGAGAGAGCAGGCAGGTATGGCTGAGCAAGTCTACAATGTGTACCGCCACCGGTTCATTCCCAAGATTGATCAATACGACGTGTACGCCTCCAAAGCCGGTGGATATGAAGGGTTGAAGCAGGCTCTGACGATGGCGCCCGAACAGGTCATAGACCTGGTCAAGGCCTCGGGGTTGCGCGGGCGTGGTGGTGCGGGATTTCCGACCGGCGTCAAGTGGGGGTTCCTACCCAAGGGCATCTTCCCGCGGTACCTCGACGTCAACTCCGCAGAGGGCGAGCCCGGCACATTCAAAGATCGTGAGATCATCGAAAACAATCCCCAACAGCTCATCGAGGGGATCATCCTTGCGAGCTACGCCATCGGCTGCCACCAGGCTTATATCTATCATCGCGGCGAGTTTACCTTTGGTACAACCCAACTCGAGCGGGCCATCCGTGATGCCTACGCCCACGGTTGGCTGGGGAAGAACATTGGCGGTACCGACTTCAGGCTCGATATCTACCTCCATCCGGAGGCGAGTGCTTACATCTGCGGCGAGGAGACCGCCCAGCTCAACTCGCTCGAGGGCTACCTGGGGCAGCCGCGACTCAAGCCGCCGTTCCCGGCCGTCGAGGGGCTCTGGGGCAAGCCCACGATCATCAACAATGTCGAGACCCTCACGAACCTGCCCCTCATTGTGACCAACGGGCCTCAGTGGTTCAAGCAGTGGGGCACCGAGCGCTCTCCCGGCACGCGCTGCTACTCCGTGAGCGGCCACGTCGTCCGCCCGGGCAACTACGAGCTGCCGATGAACATCACCGCTCGCGAGTTGATCTACGATGTCTGCGGTGGCATCTGGAAGGGACGTAGGCTCAAGGCGTTCATCCCGGGCGGTGTCTCGGCCCCTGTGCTCACCGAGCAGCACCTGGACGTCAGGCTCAACTTTGACGACCTGATGGCGGCCGGCTCGATGGGCGGCTCCGGCGGGGTCATCGTGATGGACGACCAGACGGATCTGGCCGCGGTCGCATCGAAGATGATCCATTTCTACCAACACGAGTCGTGTGGCAAGTGCAGTCCCTGTCGCGAGGGCACCTGGTGGCAGCGCAACATTCTCGAGCGGATGATGACCGCCCGGGCGCGGCGCGGGGACGTCGAGCTGCTGAAGATGGTGAGCGAGCAGATGGCCGGCAAATGCTTCTGCCCGCTCGGCGAGTCTGCCCAGATGGTTGTCCTGGGGGCGTACAAGTACTTCCGCGACGATTTCGAGGCGCACGCCGTCGACGGGGCCGGTGCCGCGGTGGGGGCGGCTGTGGCAGTGCCGGGACATTGAGCGGGGCATGTGGCCCCGCCCCCGGGATCTCTCTGGTCCGTGTGGTGGACGTTGGAGTCAGGAGAGTGGGGGCGGTGGGTCCGGCGCGCGCAGAGTGAACCCCGGTTCGATCCATGGGGTGGGTGCGAGCGCTAACCGGCTCATCGAATGATAACCGACGTCGCACAGACGAACAGCAGGTGCGATCGGGGGCGATTCTGGGAAGTAGGAAGTAATGGCAACAGCTCAATCGGATCAGGTGACGATTGTTGTTGATGGAAAGAGCGCGCAGGTGCCGAAAGGCGTGATGCTGGTCGAGGCGGCCAAGGTGGTCGGCGTCGAGATTCCAGTGTTCTGCTACCACCCCAAGCTTGAGCCGGTGGGCATGTGCCGCATGTGCCTGGTCGAGATCGGTGCGCCCGGCAAGGACCGCAGCACCGGCGAGCCGATCCTCGATGAGCAGGGCCAGCCGGTCATCCAGTGGCAGCCCAAGCTCATCACCGCCTGCACGACGCCGGTAACTGACGGGATGCACGTGCGCACCGCGAATCAGCGGGTCGCGGATGCCTGGCGCGGCACGCTCGAGTTCCTGCTCACCAGCCACCCGCTCGACTGCCCGGTGTGTGACAAGGGCGGCGAGTGCCCGCTGCAAGACCTGACCTTTGCCTATGGGCCAGATCTGAGCCGCTTTTACAGGCGTAACAAGTTCCACTTTCCCAAGCCGATCCCGCTTGGCGAGCTGATCTGGCTCGACCAGGAGCGCTGCATCTACTGCGCTCGCTGCATCCGCTACTGCGAGGAAGTGGCCAACGACCCGGTGCTGGATTTTGCCGACCGCAACCGCGGCCAGCACATTGTCACCTACAGCGATCCTCCCTTTGACAGTTACTTCAGCGGAAACACGACTGACATTTGTCCCGTGGGCGCCTTGACCACCGAGGACTTCCGCTTCAAGGCCCGCCCGTGGGAGCTGCGCAACACGCCCAGTCTTTGCCCCCACTGCCCGGTTGGATGCAACATCGTGCTCGGTACGCGTGCCAATGAGATCAAGCGCATCATGCCGCGCCACAATGAGTGGGTGAACGAGCTATGGATTTGCGACAAGGGGCGCTTTGGACATCACTTTGTCGGCGCGGCCGATCGACTCAAGACACCGCTCATCAAGGGTGCGGATGGGAGCTTTCGCCGGGCCAGCTGGGAGGAGGCACTGACACTCATCGCCGACCGCCTGGCCGAGATCACGGCCAGCCACGGCGCGGGGGCCATCGGAGGCATCGCCGGCGACCGTTTGCCGAACGAGGACCTCTACCTCTTTCAGAAATTCTTCCGGCAGGTGCTGGGGAGCCCGAACCTCGACCACCGTGCCCAGTGGCCCGTAGGGACCGGCATCGAGGCCGCCGTCGCGCGGGTCGGCCTGTCTGGCGGGTCGAACCTTGGCGCCCTGGGCAAGGAGAGTGTGGTGCTCCTGCTGGGGGCCGACCTCGAGGAAGAGCAGCCGGTCGCCTACCTGCGCCTGCGCAAGGCGGCGCGCAGTGGCGCCCAGCTCATTGTGGCCCAGAGCCGCACGACGAAAGAGATGGGTGAGGCCACCCAGGTGCTGCGCTACGAGCCTGGCAGCGAGGCGCAGGTGGTGGCAGCCTTACTCAAGAGCCTCTTTGCCACCGAGGGTGCCATCGACGAGTCGTTCGGTGGCAAGAAGGGATTGGCCGGCAGCGAGGCGATCGTCGCCGGTGTGCAGGCCCTGCCGGTGCCGGTGGAGCTGGCCAGGGACGCGGGCCTGACCGCCGATGAAGTTCAGGCGGCGGCCGGTACGATTGCCAGGGCGACTCAACTCGTCGTGATGGTTGGCCGAGAGGCGCTGGCCGGCGCGGGCCTCAATGCCCCGGCGCTGGTGGACGGGGTGGTGGCGATCCTGGCAGCGACCGGCAAGGCCAGCAGGGAGAATAGTGGCCTCGTGGCGCTCTGGCCGCACAACAACAGCCAGGGTGCGAATGACATGGGCATCCTGCCCGACTTTGGTCCGGGCTACGCGGCCCTGCCTGAGGTCGGGGCCACGATCGATCAGATGTTGAACGGGGTGGCCGGCCTGCGGGCGGCCTACATCCTGGGGGCCGATCCCGCCCGCGACTATCCCGCGAGCCGCACAACGCTTCAGGGGCTCGACTTCCTGGTCGTTCAAGATCTCTTTTTGACCGGGACAGCCCAGATGGCCCACGTTGTCCTGCCGGCCCAGAGCTTCGCCGAGCGTGACGGCAGCTTCACCAACATGGAGCGGCGCGTTCAGCGCCTCGCCGGGGGTCTGCAGGCGCCCGGTGAGAGCCGGCCCGACTGGTGGGTCATTGCACAACTGGCCGACCGTTTCGACGCCGATTGGGCGATCTACGCCTCGGCTGAGGACATCGCCAACGAACTGATCAAGCAGGTCAAGCTCTACAAGGGTCTCAGCTACGAGAAACTCGAGGGCGAGCCCGTGCCGTGGACATCCACCGCCGGCGGGCACCACATCTACACTGGAACCAGCTTGATGAACAGCTGGTTTGGCCACCAGTGGGAGGTGGAGGCCCAGGCCAGGAAGCCGAAGTTCGAGCTGCGCTGGAGCGCACCCGACGCGGTGGCCGTGGCGGCGAAGGGCCAGATGCGGCTGGTTGCGTCGCGCCGCCTCTACGATCGGGGCACGATGATCACGCACAGTGAGCTATTGGACTTGCGCCGGGCCCGGCCTTACGCCCTCCTCAACCCGACCGATGCCGGCGCGCTCGGCGTGACCGAAAGCGACCAGGTGGTCGTACGGACCAACGGTGCGGGGGTGACACTGCCCGTGCGCCTGGACCCCCATCTGGTGCCCGGCACTATCGTGATTCCGGCCGACGTAGACGGCGCCGATCTCAACGCGGTGGTCGCGGAGCGGGTGGTCGAAGTGAGGAAGGTGTGACAAGGAGCAAGCAGCCGGGAGCCAACGGCGCTGTTGTAACGTTGCTCCTTGCTCGCCTGCTGCCTGCAAGGAAGGCGTTGCAACGATGACCGCAGGGTTTATCGCTGAGGTTCTGATTAAAATCGTCATCATCATGGGCTTCTTGCTGACGGGCTTTGCCTACATGACGCTCTTCGAGCGTCGCGTGATTGCCCGGTTGCAGTCCCGCATCGGGCCGAATCGGGCCGGTCCAGAGGGACTCTTACAGCCGCTGGCGGACGGTCTCAAGCTGATCTTCAAAGAGGACATCATCCCCACGCGCGCCGACCGCCTGCTCTACCTGCTGGCGCCGATCATCGCCGTCGTGCCGGCCTTCCTGGCATTTGCCGTCGTGCCCGTCGGTCCGGCGATCACCTTGTTTGGGCGCGAGATTACGCTCTACCTGGTTGATATCAATATCGCCCTGCTCTACTTCTTGGGATTGGGGTCGCTGGGCGTCTATGGTGTCGTGCTGGCCGGGTGGGCCTCGAACAACAAATATTCGCTCCTGGGTGGCTTGCGGGCTTCCGCTCAGATGGTCAGCTACGAGCTCGCCCTGGGTCTCTCAGTCATCGGGGTGGTGCTGCTGACCGGCTCGCTCAGTCTGGTGGACATCCTCAGCGCCCAGGCCGGCGGCCACTGGTTCGTGATCCCGCAGTTCGTCGGGTTCATCCTTTTCGCCGTCACGATGGTCGCCGAGACCAAGCGGGCCCCCTTCGACCTGCCGGAGGCCGAACAGGAGTTGGTTGCCGGCTTCCATACCGAGTACAGTGGGATGAAGTTCGCCCTCTTCTACATGGCCGAATATATGTCGATGATCACGATCAGCGCCGTGGCGATAACCCTCTTCCTGGGGGGCTGGCGCGGGCCTTTCGCCGAGCAGTTCTGGCCCCTGGCGATCGTCTACTTCTTCGTCAAGCTGGCGCTTTTCATGTTCGGCTTCGTCTGGGTCCGGGCAACCCTGCCGCGTCTCCGCTACGACCGGCTGATGGCCATCGGGTGGAAGGTGCTCTTGCCCCTGGCCCTGGCGAATCTCGCTGTGACGGCTGTGGTCGTGGTCGCGACAGACCGGTACGGCCTCGCCCGGTGGTCCCAGGATCTGGTGCTGTTCCTGGCGAACGTAGCCCTACTCGCCGTTGCTCTGCTGCTCATTCCGCGCCTTGGCCCGCCGGCGCAGCGGCGAGTAATGACGAGAGTTGTGGAGAGTGTCTCATCATGATTGATAAAGTGATAGCCGGCCTGGCGACGACTCTCAAGTACGGGTTCAAGAAGCCCGTCACGGTCGGGTACCCGGAGGTGAAACGGCCCGTTTTCGAGCGCTTCCGAGGACGGCATGAGCTGAAGCGTCACCCGAATGGGCTGGAGCGCTGTATCGGCTGCTCGCTCTGTTCGGCCGCGTGCCCGGCCGATGCCATCTTCGTCGAGCCGGCCGAGAATACCGACGAGGAGCGCTACTCACCGGGTGAGCGCTACGCGCGGCGCTACGAGATCAACATGATCCGCTGCATCTTCTGTGGCTTCTGTGAGGAGGCCTGCCCGGTGGATGCGATCGTGCTGGAGCACAACTACGAGATCTCGAGCTACACCCGCGACGCCATGATCTACACCAAGGATATGTTGCTGGTGCCGCCGCCGCCGGGCATGCCCGACACGCCGCAGCCCGTGCACGCGCCACCGCCCCAGTACATGCCCAACCCGACCGAGCACCCCGGTCGCGTAGACGTCACCCCGCCCGGTGGCCTGATTACCAGCTACATCGCACCGGATGAAGAGACCTCGGACGAGGTGAAGGCGCGAGGCATTCCATGGGGGTCGAACGAATGATATGAGTGCCCAGTTGATCTTCTTCTTATTCCTGGCCCTGGTGGCCGTGGCAACGGCGCTGGCGATGATCTTCGCCCGCAACGCGGTGTACGCTGTCTTACTGATGGTCGTCAACTTTGCGACGGTGGCTGTGGTTTTTCTCACGCTCCAGGCGACGTTCCTGGCCGCCGTCCAGGTCGTGGTGTACGCCGGTGCGATCATGGTGCTCTTCCTGTTCGTGGTGATGTTGATGGGGCCGAACCCCGCGCCACTCTGGGAGCACCTGCCGGGCCAGCGGCCACTCGCCTTGCTGTTGGGCCTGCTGTTGGTGGTTGGCCTTATTACGGCCGTCAACGTACCCAAAGTGAGTGGCGTGGCCGGCAACGTCAGCCCCGAGGCGGCGCAGATGGGGAACCCCCAACTCGTAGGCCAGACGCTCTTTGCGAAGTACGTGCTCCCCTTCGAGGTGACCTCGGTGCTGCTTCTGATTGCCATGATCGGGGCGGTCACGCTGGCGAAGCGGCACACCAGCCCAACGATCTCTCGGCCCGCCGGCGAGATTTCCACCTCGCTGTAGAGACACTCTGCCAGGGCGTCTCTACAGCGGAGTCAAGAGAATCTCATGAGCATTCCCGTTTCGTACTATCTGGTCTTCGCGGCGATTCTGTTCAGCATCGGCGTGATGGGTGTGTTGCTGCGACGCAACGCGATCATCATTTTCATGTCCATCGAGTTGATGCTCAACTCGGTCAACCTCACCTTCGTGGCGCTCTCGCGGGCGCTCAATTCGATGGACGGCCAGGTCTTTGTCTTCTTCGTCATGACGGTCGCGGCGGCTGAAGTCGCCGTTGGCCTCGCCCTGATCGTCACCCTCTTCCGAACCATTGGCTCGGCTGATGTGGACGATGCCCATCTCTTGAACGGATAACACGTACCATGTAGCAGGTAATCCATCGCACGGGGCAGGAGTGCTTCTCCGCTGTGTCCGCGAAGAGCGTTGGACGCGCGTAGGACTTCTGCTCTCTGCCACCTGCTCCCTGCCGCCTGCGAGGTTTCATGACGCCAACGCTCTGGGTCCTTATTCCACTCTTGCCGTTACTGGGTGTGGTCATCAACCTCTTCTTCGGCCACCGGCTATCCGAGAAGACGGTAGGCTGGCTGGCAACGGTGCTCGTCGGGCTCGCAGCCGCTCTGGCGCTGCTCGGAATCGCCGGCCTGCCAGGTGTGGCCGGGGAAGAGCGCACGCTGGTGATCCCACTCTACCAGTGGATCGGCGCCGGCGATTTTGCGGTTGACGCCAGTTTCTTGATCGACCCGCTCTCGGCGCTGATGATCATCGTTGTGACCGGGGTGGGCTTCCTGATCCACATGTACTCGATCGGGTACATGGGCCACGACCGTGACATCCGGCGCTTCTTTGTCTATCTCAATCTGTTCATCTTCTCGATGCTCATCCTGGTGATGGGCGCCAATTTCCTGGTCCTCTTCGTCGGCTGGGAACTGGTTGGTCTCTGCTCCTACCTGCTAATCGGTTTCTGGTATGAGGAGGGCGGAGTGGCCGGCCACGCGAATGAGGAGGCCGGCCGCAAAGCCTTCATCGTCAACCGCATCGGCGACATTGCGGTCCTGCTGGCGATCTTCCTGATCTTTATCAACTTCGGCTCGCTGGCCTTTGCCGAGGTCTTCCCACGCGTTGCGACCGTCAACGCCGGGGCGCTGCTGGCCATCGGTCTGCTGCTGTTCGTCGGCTGCACCGGGAAGAGCGCCCAGATTCCGCTCTACGTTTGGCTCCCCGACGCCATGGCCGGCCCCACACCCGTCTCGGCGCTGATCCACGCGGCAACAATGGTCACGGCGGGGGTCTACCTGGTGGCGCGCGCCCACCCGATCTTCGAGGCGTCGGCCGCGGGCGACGTGGTCACCTGGATCGGTGTGTTGACGGCCTTCTTTGCCGCTACGATTGCAGTGACCCAGACCGACATCAAGCGGGTGCTGGCCTACTCCACCGTCTCGCAGCTTGGCTTCATGTTCATTGGGGTCGGGGCCGGCGCCTACGTGGCCGGGATGTTCCACTTCTTCACCCACGCTTTCTTCAAGGCCCTGCTCTTCCTGGGCGCCGGCTCGGTGATGCACGCGATGGAGCGCAGCCTCGAGCACGTTCACGGGCATCAGGCGACGGACAGCGAGCCGGGCGAGGCGGAGGAGCCGGCCCACTTCGACGTCCAGGACATGCGCTTGATGGGCGGTCTCTGGGGCCGGACGCGCTCGACCGGGTGGACCTTCTTGATCGGCGCGCTGGCCCTGGCGGGCTTCCCGCTGACCTCGGGCTTCTTCTCCAAGGATGAGCTGCTGACTCTGGCGCAGCACAACGGCTACACCCTGGTTTACATCCTCGGCCTGATCACGGCGTTCATGACCGCGTTCTACGCCTTCCGGCAGTTCTTCCTGGTGTTCGCAGGGGAGGCGCGGACGGAGGCCGCCGCCCATGCCGAGGAGAGCCCGCCGGTCATGACGATACCGCTCTGGGTCCTGGCGCTGTTCGCGGCGCTCGCCGGCCTGGCCTTCGGTCTCCCGCTCGAGAATGGTCTCATCCACAGCTGGCTGGAGCCGGTCTTCGCCGATGTTCATCACGCGGAGGCGGCCGCGGGTATTCCCAGCGCGATTTCGCTGCTGCTGAGCAGTGTCATCGCGCTGGCGGGCATCGGGCTGGCCTGGCTGATGTACGTCCAACGCTCGCTCGCGCCGGAGCGAGTGGCCGAGGTGCTGGCACCGCTCTACCGCGGCTCACTGCACAAGTGGTACATCGACGAGGCGTACGATCGCCTCGTCGTGCGGCCGTTCAACCGGTTGGCGGCCTTCTCCGCGGACTTCATTGACCGCCTGGTGATCGATGGGGCCGTCAATGGGGTTGCAGTGCTCTTCGGCGGGATCAACCGGATTCTGAGCCGTGCCCAGACGGGCTATGCCCGCAACTACGCCCTCTCGATGCTTCTCGGCGCGGTCGCGGTCGTCGCCTACTTCCTGTTGCGTTGATTCCGAAGGTACGGTGCACTTTGGAAGTGCGGCGTACCTCGACCTTTGCAGTCAGGTTCGAGAGACTGAACGATGAATTTACCAGCCGGGTTCCCGCTTCTCTCGCTCATCATCTTCGTGCCGCTGGTCGGGGCAGTCGTGGTCGCGCTGCTGCCGCGGGCGAGCAGCGCGCGGGTCGGCCAGGTGGCCTTCGCGTTCGCCGCGCTCGACTTTCTCCTGTCGCTGCTGGTGGTGGCCGGTTTTAACCCGATGTCGCCGGCGCTCCAGTTCGTGGAGCAGTCTGAGTGGATTCGGCAGTTCGGGGTCCAGTATTTTCTCGGGCTCGACGGAATCAGCCTCTGGTTGATCCCGTTGACCTCGCTCCTCTCGATGCTGGCGATCCTCTTCTCGTGGGGCAGCATCTCGACGCGCATCAAAGAGTATTATGCTCTCATGCTGTTGCTCTCGACGGCCATGCTCGGCGTGTTCAGCGCGATGGATCTGTTCCTCTTTTTCGTCTTTTGGGAAGCGAGCCTGATCCCGATGTACTTCTTGATTGGGATGTGGGGCGGCCGCAATCGCATCTACGCCACGATCAAGTTCGTGCTCTACACCATGGCCGGCTCGGCCCTGATGTTGGTGGCCTTCATCGCGATCTTCCTGCTCTTCGCGCAGAGCAACGGGCGGCTCAGCTTCAGCGTCCAGGATCTGTTGACGCTCCAGGTGCCCCCGCAAACCCAGGTCCTGCTCTTCCTGGCCTTCGCGGTGGCCTTTGCGATCAAGGTGCCGCTCTTCCCCTTCCACACCTGGCTGCCCGACGCCCACGTCCAGGCGCCGACGGCCGGGTCGGTGATCCTGGCCGGGGTGCTGCTCAAGATGGGCACCTACGGCTTCATGCGCTTCGCCATCCCGCTCTTCCCGCAGGCGGCACACCAGATTGGCCCAATCATCGCCGGCCTGGCGATCGTGGGCATCCTCTACGGGGCCTGGGTGGCCTATGCGCAGCGTGACATCAAGAGCCTGGTGGCCTACTCTTCGGTGAGCCACCTCGGTTTTGTGATGCTCGGTCTCTTCGCGCTCAACCCGCAGGGCTGGAGTGGTGGCCTGGTCGTGATGCTGAGCCACGGGTTCAGCACCGGGGCACTGTTCTTATTAGTCGGGATGATCTACGACCGCCGCCACACCCGGTTGATCGCCGACTTCGACGGACTCTGGAAGGTGATGCCGGTCTTTGCGGCCTTCTTCATGTTCGTCATGTTCGCCAGTATCGGCCTGCCCGGCTTGAGCGGCTTCATCGGCGAGTTCCTGGTCCTGCTGGGCGCCGCCCGGGCGGTCTGGGTCTGGGCGGTTCTGGGCACCTTCGGCGTGGTGTTGGCCGCCGTCTACATGCTGCCGATGTACGGCCGGGTCTTCTTCGGTCCGGTGACGAAGCCCGAGAATCTGGCGCTCAAGGGCCACGATCTCAACCGGCGCGAAGTCGCGGTTCTGGTGCCGCTGGTGATTCTCATCCTGGTGATGGGGCTCGCCCCCAACCTCTTCCTGCGGCCGGCCCAACCCGCCATCGAGCAGACCCTGTCGCGAGTCAACGCGGTGACGACCGCGATGCGCTGATTCGGGATTACGCTATGCCAACGATTGAAATCGGATCTATTCAATGGCCCGCCATTGCCCAGGCGACCATCATCGTCGTGACGGCCATGGTCGTGTTGCTGACCGACCTCTTCCTGCCCGACCAGGAGAACGATGCCGCGCTGGCGAGCAACGCCCTGGACCGCCTCGGCGCACGGCTGATCCCGAATGAGAAGGATTGGCTCGCCTGGCTGAGCCTGGCCGGCATTGTCGGGGCAACGATCCTCGGCATTCGCCAGTGGCCGCTGGTGGTTGGTGGCGCCAACCGCCAGCCGATCTTTGGCTTCAGTAACATGGTGGTGGTGGATTTCTTCACCCTGGAGATGAATTTCGTCTTCCTGGTGGTCGCGGCGATCGTCGTGTTGATGGCGCCGCGCTATCTGGCGGCGCGTGCCATCGCCCGCGGTGAGTTCTACGCGCTGATTCTCTTTGCCACCTCAGGCCTGATGCTGATGGCCTCCGGCCTTGATCTCATCATCATCTTCCTCGGGTTGGAGGTACTGAGCATCCCGCTCTACATCCTGGCGAGCTTTCTCCGGCCGCACCTGGACTCGGAAGAGTCGGGCCTGAAGTACTTCCTGCTCGGCGCGTTCGCGACGGGTTTCTTGCTCTACGGCATCGCACTGACCTACGGCGCCACGGGCACGACCAACCTGAGTGAGATGCGCCAGGTGATGCTCTCCCAGAGCCAGGGGGGCACCCAGCTCAGCCAGAATCTGATGTTGATCGCCGGTCTCGGCCTGCTCCTGGTCGGCCTGGGGTTCAAGATTGCGATGGCACCCTTCCACCAGTGGACCCCGGATGTCTACGAGGGGTCGCCGACCCCGGTGACGGCCTTTATGGTGGCCGGGACCAAGGCGGGCGGCTTTGCCGCGCTGATCCGCGTGCTGCTCATCGGGTTCGCCGTTGCGGCGCCGCTCTGGATGCCACTGATCGCGGGCCTCTCGGTGATCACGATGACGATCGGCAATGTCGGGGCGCTGCTGCAGCGGAACGTGAAGCGTATGCTGGCCTACTCTTCGATTGCCCACGCGGGCTACATCCTGATCGCTGTCGCCGCGCAGAGCGTCGGCAGTGCGGTGCTCTACCTGGCCATCTATGCGCTCATGAACCTGGGGGCGTTCGCCTGCATCATCGCCTTCAGCCAGGGCAGTACCCGCGAGCGGGTCAACATCGAGGATTACGCCGGCCTGGCCGCCCGCCGGCCATTTCTGGCCGCGGCTCTGAGCCTCTTCCTGCTGAGTCTGGCCGGGTTCCCGCCGCTGGCAGGCTTCTTCGCGAAGTTCGCCGTTTTCACCGCCGGTGTCCAGGCGGGGCTCACCTGGCTGGTGGTGGTGGGCGTGCTCAACAGTGTCGTCTCAGTCTTCTACTACGCTCGCATCATCGTCCAGATGTACATGCGCGAGCCCGATGTCGAGCCTGTCGGCCAACTGAGCCTGCTCACGGGCGTGGGACTGACACTGGCGCTCATCGGTGTACTCGTCCTGGGCCTCTTCCCGACGCCAATCCTCAATCTGATGTAGCCGCTCGAATTGGAATACGCTGTGTCGAGCGGGCGAGGGCCATGCCCTCGCCGATCCCATGCACACGATCCGAAGAAGAGCGATTCGGAATGATGAATGCCGGACGCGAACACCCTAACGCCTTGTTCCGCATTCATCACGCCTTGCTTGTCATTTTGCTCCTGGTGCTTCCCCTCACGGGATGCCGCTCGACGCCGGGCCCACCGCCGGTTGTCACCCTCGGGCCATCGCCCACCGCCGCCCCGTCGCCCGCGCCATCGCCGACTCCGGCGCCTCCTTTTCCACTGTTCTTTGCCTCGGATCGAGCCGGGCAGGCGGCTATCTACCGCCTGGGCGGCGACGGACAGCCGCACCTGGTGACCACCAACCCGGGCGGTGCCTGGAACCCGGCCGTGCGCCCCGGCGGTGCAGACTCTTGGCCTACCGGGCCGTTCCTCGCCTTCACGACCTACGCGGCCAACAACGGCGATATTGCCCTGGTCAGCGCCGGTGGCGGGACGCCGATGCGGATCGTCACCAACCCGGCCGATGACTACCAGCCTACCTGGAGCCCCGACGGCACCCGGTTGGCTTTCGTCTCTGAGCGCAATGGCGGCCAGGACCTCTACCTCGTCCGGCCCGAGCGACCCGATGAGGAGTTGCGCCTGACGGCCGATAGCGGCCTGCTGCGGCACCGCTACCCGGCCTGGACGCCCGACGGGCGCGGGCTGATCTTCGCGGGGGTGGACTCGAACGGAGTCGAGGAACTCTACCGGCTCGACCTCACCGATGCGAGTCTCACAGCACTCACCGCCTGGCCGCTCAAGGCCACCATGCCCGCCGTCAGCCCGACCGGTGAGATCGCCTTTATCGGCTGGCAGGACTCTCCGACACGGACGCTGTCCGTCCTACCGCCCGATGGGGGTCCGCCACGGACCCTCCTGACCTCCGATCGTTGGATCGCGCACCCTGCCTGGAGCGCCGACGGCCGCTGGCTCCTCTACACCGCCTGGCAGGACCCCGCGGCCAGTCACGAGCTCTACGCCATCCCGGCGGCCGGCGGTGAGTCCCTCCGCCTGACCACCAACGCTGCCTGGGATGATGTTGCCGCCCCGCTGCCCGGTTCCACGGAGGCCGGACCCCCCCGCGAGCGAACCCGCGCCCCGGGTGAACTGCCGCCCACCCGTTCAGCTCTCATGCTGGGCTTCAACATCGCCGATCTGAATCACGCCTATTTGATTCGCGACCTCGGAGGAACCTGGGTAAAAGGCTTTGTGGACTGGGCTCGGACCGAACCGGAGCGAGGCACCTACGACTGGCGCGATGCCGACAACACCGTGCGAGGGGCCGAGGACGCCGGGCTGGTACTCTTCCTCCGGCTCCACAACGCCCCGGTCTGGAGCCATCCCGGCCGCGCCGCGCCCAGCACCCCACCCGACGACCCGGCCGACTTCGCCCGCTTTGCCGCCGCTGTAACCGCGCGCTATCGCGGCCGGGTCGCTGCCTACGAGCTGTGGAATGAGCCCAACCTGGCCTTCGAGTGGGGCAATGCCCCGCCCGACCCCGCCGGGTACGTCGCCTTGCTCAGGGCAGCCTACCCCGCCATCAAGGCTGTCACCCCGGCCGCGACAGTGGTCGCGGGAGCCCTCAGCAGCACGGGCGGTGGCTCGGCGGCGGCGATGGGTGATCTCGATTATCTGGCGGCGATGTATGCGGCCGGCGCGGCGCGCGGCGTGACCCACGATGCCATCGCCACCCACCCCTACGGCTTCGGCAAGCCGCCCGACGCTGCGGCCGACAGTGGGCTGGGCCTCCGCCACGTGGAGGCCCAACGGGCGGTGATGGTCGCGGCCGGTGACGAGGCCAGCCTGCTCTGGATCACCGAAACGGGCTGGCCCGTCAAGGCGCCAGCCTGGGACCTGGGCGAGCACGCGGCCTGGGCGCTCAACTTCACCACCCAGGCCGCGTTCTACGCGCTCCTCCCCGCGACCGTTGCTCGCCAATGGCCCTTCGTCGCGGCGCTATTCCCCTTTAACCTCGACTTCAGCACCGTCGCCTGGTACCCCGCCGGCCAGCAGATGCGGGCCTACGCCCTGCTCAACCCCGACGGCAGCCCTCGCCCGGCCTACACCGCGCTGCGCCGCGCGCTCCGCCGGTAGGGGCTCAGGGCGGCGCGGCGAGGGAGCGCCGCTGGCGGTGCGACCGCCTCCGGTTGCGCCGGCCGCGGCGCCGATTACGAGGCCAGCCCGCGCAGGCGAGATTTCAACCGCCGGTTTCCTTCAAGAGGAGAGGGAGCAACACCCGGTGGCGCCAGTATGCCGGGTTGCTGGCGCGCGTCTGCAGGCTCCACTCACGCAGGTCGTCGGCGATCTTCCGGCGCGGGTGAGCATTCGCATAGGTCGACGTGTGGACAAAGGTGTACAGCGTGTCGGAAATGTGATTCCCCTCGGCCGTGATCGGAATGGGGCGGTAGAGCGCTCGAGCGCTCTGCTCGGAAAAAGCCACGAGCGCGTCGTAGAGGGCGAGCGTTCCGGTAAACGTGCGGTTGCTGTCCGGGAACCTCTCGGGGTCACCAAACTCCAAACTGTGTCCCGTCCACCGGCATGGGGCCAGGGGGTGGCCGGTGGTGACCGCCACGTGCGCGCCGAAGAGCTTGTCCTCCGCATCGACCGCCGCGATGCAGTCGCCATGCGACCAGTTATCACCCAACGAGTGAAGGTAGATTCCCAAGGCCTCCGGGCTGCCCGGCACGATTCCTCCGGTATCCACCGTGGCGGTCGCCATGACGAAGCAGGGGGTCACGTCGTAAATGTTGACATAATTCTGCCAGGTAAATTGGACGGTACCGCTATAACCGAACGTAGCGATCCCGATCAGATCCTCTGTCTGGCCAAACGCCCAGGCTCGGATCGCCCCGAGTTCGTCGGGCCGGTCGTGAGGAAAGTGGAAGAAGGGACTGTACGGTCCAAAGCGCGACGTGAAACAGCCAGGGCACTCGAGCAAGTCGGTCATGCCCATGGTCACCGTTGGGGCGGTGGTTGCCGGCGAGGGACAGTAGGTCGTCGTCATGACGGTGGTGATGGGAGGCGCGGCGGGATAGCTCGTCGCCTTGAAGGAATAGATCGGTTCATTTGCGGGCAACCTCCCGGGGTCCACCATCTGGGAGTACACCTGGATCGTCGCGGCGTCGGTGACCGAGAAGCCGGCGGCGATGGCGAGGGTGCCCACGAGGTCAAAGTGGACACTGCTCACGGTTGTATCGGTGTACAGGAGCCGGGAGGCAGCGGCCGGGTCGTAAAAGTAGAGCAGGGTTTCTTCACTCCACGCTCCTACCCCCGAGAGTGTCGAGAGCAGCAGCAGGATTGCGGCGCAAGGGGCAAGAACAACAAGCCCGAACCGCACAAGTCGGCTGTGATTCGTCCGCAGCTTGAATCGTGTGATCATCGGTGTCTCCCCTGGATTACTGGTGCGGCGGTCGTTCTTGTAGAAATCTTGCCCGCTTCCTCTGATACCGCGCTTTTGTCCTCTCGCCGGAGCCCGTGTGCGAACTGAGCCGGCGACCTGGGCTGGCGGCGAGGGCCGCCCCAGCGGGTGTCTGGTTTCTGCCTGCTTCATGGACGAAACCAACAGACGAGTTCGAGCGAGTACACGTGACGGATACGGATGCAACAATGCACAAGGTGGGGTACAACAAAAGTCCTGGCATTGCAATAGGCCAACGGTCGTCATGTCACAAGCAAGTTTGATCGCTCAAATTGGAATTCGATGCGCGATCGAGGCTCCTCCGGCGATGCCGTGGCGGGTACCGTGGTGCGTGAGAAGGCGGAGCACGCATCACGCTCGGCGTGTTCTCAACGCGATTTGCAGGCCACACTATTCGATATGAGCGGATTTGACCGCCAGGAGTGATAACGAGGCTGTCGAGAGCAGGATCCCGGCCGCTTGAAGAATCGCCGCGAAGTGGGGCGAACGCGAAGATCTGGTGAACGGGGGGCGGACAGAGGGGTTCTGCAAGATCATGCAACGACTCTGCAGGAGCCTTTATCAGTGGTGGGTTCTCAACGCGATGGGGACCCGTAGCACCTGCTTCCTGGGACTCCCGCACTTCGACCCAGATTCCTGGCTCACGGCACGGGGGTCTGAAGGAGTTGCGGGAACTATCGGAACTCTTTCGATACTTCCGACTGAATGAGTACGATCCCGATCTGTTCCTTGAGTTCCTCTGAATTTCTCTGAATTGCCTCAGTTCTCCGCCACGCATCAGATGATGAGAGTGGGCTTCGTATTAAGTGCTCCCCGCCGTTTTACCGCGGATCCGCTTGATACAACGGAGTATCGCTGTAATATGTCCGCTCTGCAAGGCACCGGCCAAGTGACCCTCCACAAAACGATCCGCGCGGACATGGGCCGTGAGTAATTTGCGGAGCGTCAAGAGATCGGCTTCTCCGAGAGCGTCAGGATCCGATTGGTAACGTTCTACCTGGTCGATCGAGCTGGTCCAATCGAACTGCACGAGAATATTCTGCTCGTACAATGTCGCAATGAATTCATCCACCTCAGCGGTGAGCAAGATAAAAGGGAACTGGCCTTCATGTGTCACCCACTGACCGAACTGATAGCCTTCCCGCTCGAAGAGAGGGAGGTAGTTGAGGATCGCGTCGATTTGTTCGGGCCCGATCTCCTGGACAGAATCGTCACTCATATCACTTCCCTGACGCGAGCACGCCGCGCGCTGGGTGCAGCCCGTTCTGCAAATCAGGCTTCTGATGGTTGCAGGGGTAACCGGCATGGAGGCCGACAACGATGTGCCCGAGTTTATTGCGAATTGATTGTCTATGCGGCCGGCGCCGCCGGCTCTAGCGCCCGGACCCGAAGGACCCTGCCTCCATTCTCCTCCGCAATAGGAAGAAGAGCAACCCAACGAGAACCAGCCACAGCACATGGGCGAGCCAGGCCACGAGCGGAACGTCGGCGAGCGACCCGGTCGTGAGCGCCGTGTAGGCGCCGCCAGCCAGGAGAACGAGCAACCCGACGCCGAGAAAACTCATGACGAAGATTGGGTAGAACCACCAGGGGTTGCTGAGGCCGAGCGCCCGCGTGTGCCCCGCCATCGATATTTCCCCCACCCATCGTTCTCCCACCCGCTTGCGCACCTCTTCTACGAGCGCCAGCGCGCTCGCCTTCGCGATGGGAATGGGGACACGGTAGGCCCGAAACGGCGACCGTCCGCGGGCCAGGACGAGCTGTTGGTAGTCCTCCGCCAGCGACCGGTTGAGGTCGAACAACGTGCCGAGCCCAGGAAGGATCTGGGTAGGGAAGTTGTCGGGCACGTTGGGGTCTGAGAGACGGACCAGACCGGCACGCGTAATCTCTTGCCAGTGAACCTGTCTGACACGGCGGCTGTGGGTGATCCAGAGGCCGTCCTCATCGACCTCCCAGCGCACCCTCCCGAACGCAGTTTCGAACTCACCGCCCATTGGACGGTTATCCCTCCGTTGGGCGCCGAGCCACCATTGCCTCAGAGATCTCGGGCCCGTGGTGGGTCTCGATCCACATCGAATTCTCCTCTCGTCCCAAGCGGTCGATTTCACCGCCATATCGAGCCGGAAGGCAACCGGCACCGTTTGCAGCATCCATGCCTCGCGTGAGATGGTGCGCAAGGACGGCCGGTATCGCGGGCTCTGCCTGGTCTTCCATTGGTCTCATCCACGATTTCTTATTGCCGGGAAGTCTCGTTGTAGGATGAAGCTTCCGTCACGCCTCGGCGAGTGGCAAAAAAGGCGGCTGCACGCCCGGCGGCCTCCGCCGATGTAAAGAGCTCTCGCCGCCCGTGGAGGCCAGGTCCACGGGTGACGATGGGCACTCAACCGGAGTCCAGTACGTAGCTCGCCGCCGCCTGGGCCATAAGAGCCGCACCCAGCGGTAGCGCCCGCTCGTCAAAGTCAAAACGCGGGTGGTGATGCGGAAAGTCGAGCCCGCGTTCGGGATTGGCCGAGCCGACAAAGAAGTAGCATCCCGGCACTTTTTCCATCATGTAGGCCATATCTTCGGAGCCCATCGTGCGTTCGGCGCCGACCACGTGTGTCACGCCGGAGAGATTCTGGGCCAACGCGCGCACGGCCGTACTCATCTGGGAATCGTTGACGACTGCCGGCGTCGTCACCTCGAGTTCGATCGTCGCCAGGCACCCGAGGGCTTCGGCTATACCGCGCACGACCTGCTCGAAGCGGCGCGCCACGACCTCGCGCACGTTGGGCGTGAAGGTGCGAATCGTCCCGCGCATGTTCACCGAGTCCGGGATGACGTTGAAGGCTTCACCCCCCTGGATCGAGGTCACCGAGACCACAGCGCTGTCGAGCGCGTTTACGTTGCGTGCGACAACCGTCTGGAGAGCGGAGATGATCTGAGCGGCGGCGACCACAGGGTCTTTGCTCTGGAACGGAAGGGCCCCATGGCCACCTTTCCCCTGGAGCGTGATCGTGAACTTGTCCGACGCGGCCATTGCCGGGCCGTCGGTTGCCGCCACCCACCCGACGGGCTTCTCATTCCACATGTGGAGGGCGAGCGACCGGTCGGGCGCGGGGCTCTCCATCACGCCATCTTTCACCATCGCCAGGGCTCCGCCGAGGCCCTCCTCCGCAGGTTGAAACACAAATTTCACCCTGCCCGCCATTTGTTGGCGAAGAGGAGCGAGCATCTTCACCACCGCCAACCCAATAGCCGTGTGCCCATCGTGGCCGCAGGCGTGCATGACGCCCGGTGTTTGCGAGACGTAGTCTGTGCTGTTGGCCTCGGCGATGGGCAGAGCGTCCATATCGAAGCGGAGCAGGATCGTGGGGCCGGGGCGATCGCCTTCCAACACGCCGACCACCCCGGTGCGCCCGACGCCGGTACGCACCTCTACCCCCAATTGATGCAACTCCGCGGCCACGAGGCCCGCAGTCTGCACCTCCTGAAACCCAAGTTCCGGGTGGCGGTGAAAATCCCGCCGGCGCGCGATCATCTCGTCTTCCAACGATTTTGCCAGTGCAACAAAGTCGGGGGTCATCCCTCTCTCCTTTCGAGCAAGTGCCTGCGGGTGAGTCACGCCGACGGCACGACCGTTGACAAGGGACGGGAGGCGTGCGGGGAAGCTGCGTTGGTTCTGGCGAGAGCGTAGCCTCTGTCGATGTGCCTGTTGCTCCTCTCGAGCACCTGGGAGCACCGCCCGGCAGGAGCGGTTGGACTGCGATGGTGGGCGAGCCTGGTGTTGGCTTTCCTGCGAACGAACCACACATGCCCGAATTCGTTTCGCTCACATTGTCATAGGCTGGGAAATCGGCCTGTCAGATTATACCAGGGAGTGGCCTGATCGAACCATGGATGTCAGATACCGGCCCCCTGTAAAGCCCGCGCCGTGTCCTAATGCTTTCGCTCGCTGTCAGTCAGAATACAACCACGCCGCGAATGTTTTTGCCGGCCAGCATGTCCTCATAGCCTTGATTGATCTCATCGAGGGTATAGGTTCTCGTCACGAGCTCATCGAGTTTGAGGTGGCCATGCCGGTACAGATTGAGCAGCTTCGGTATCTCCACCGGCGCGTTGCTCGTGCCGTAGATTGTGCCCATGAGCGTTTTCTGGGAGAGCACCAGGTTCAGCGGGCTGATTGGAAGTTCCTCGAACTGGGCCGGCGTCAGGCCGATCACCACTGTGGTGCCCAATTTCGCGGTGGCCGCGTAGGCTTGTGCAATCGTCTCCGGACTGGAAATGGCCTCAAACGCGAAGTCGACACCGGTGCCACCGGTGATCGCCACGACGCGTGCGACGAGGTCGGCCTCGTTCATGTTGACGGTGTGGGTGGCGCCGAATTCTCGAGCCCAGGCCAACTTCCGATCGACCACGTCCGCCGCGATGATGGTCGTCGCACCGGACACCACCGCGCCCTGGATGACATTCGTGCCAACGCCGCCGACGCCGATCACCAGCACGCTACTCCCTGGGGTGACCCTGGCCCGGTTGACCGCGGCCCCAAACCCACCGACGACGCAGCAGCCGACCAAGCAGGCCACCTCAAGCGGATACCTCTGATCAATCACGCACAGCGAGTCCTGGTTGACGACGGTAGACTCGCTGAAGGCACCGACGAGACAGAACTGGCCTACGTCCTGCCCGGCCCGATTGTGCAGCCGGTACGTCCCATCGATCTGTGGACCCTGGGCGATGTACTTGCTCAGGACGCACGCGTGCGTCATGCCCGAGAGGCAGTAGCGGCACTTGCCGCAGGCGGGGATAAACATCAGAACCACGTGGTCGCCCGGCCGGATGCGTGTGACGCCGGGTCCAACTGCGTCGACAACGCCGGCGCCCTCGTGCCCCAAGACCATGGGCCGCATCCCCACCGGCCGGTCGCCGGCCATCACGTGGTAATCCGAGTGGCACAGGCCGACGGCTGCCATCTTCACACGGACTTCGCCGGCTTTTGGTTCATCCAGTTCAAGCTCTTCGATCACGAGCGGTTGGCCCGGCTCATAGGTAACGGCGGCGTTCGTTTTCACAGAGTCTTCCTCTTTCCTTCCCAGAAAAGCGCGGATCATGGTCAATGAAGATGATGAGCGGCCTTTGACGATCCGCTAAAGCCCCTCTCAGCCGGGCTCCTGCTTCCAGCAAGTGGGAGCGGGCCAGGTTATCATCGCCTGTTGGCGAGCGTAAGTCAGGGTACCGGTCACGCAACTCTGGGAGGAAGCGGCTCAGTTCGGCCAGTGAGATAGTGCGGACCGTGTCAGCGAGGTTCTGGATGCGCAGTCGGAACCGGCCATCCTAACCGGCTGCTTTCAAACTGAACACAGGCACTTCTAACATTTCACTCGGTTGTACTTTGGCTGCTTTTTGAAGTTCCAACAGTTGTTCTACCTTGTCCAAAGTTTCCTCTAAGATGTACTTCTTTCCACTCTCTCGACATAGGAGAACCGGTACATCACGGATAACTAAAAGACGCCCATCAACCGAAGTGACATATTCAATATCAATATCCTCAAAAGCTTGTTCACTCCGTGGACAATGTGCCGGTCGATGGTTCAGAACAATTAAGTTGGGGTGAAAAAGGTTTTTCGAAAGGTCTACCTCGAATGTGACCTCTTTCATCTCGTCCCAATAACCAGTCGTATCGTGGCTCTCCCAAAATTCAACCGCTTCGTCTAAAGTTCTAAATTCAGGTATCCTGGCCATTTTTCACCGCTTTCGATAGAGTTGCCTTTCTTTGTCCGTCATGTCGCGGGCACTTAGGATCAAGGCTCTCCGATTGAGTTTGTAGACAAACACGATGAACAAGTATCGCCCGGCTTCGGTTTGCCCGTAGGCCTGGTATAGATCCTCACCCGCTCGTTTACCGCGTGGACCTCGACGGAAAACCGGATCAAGTTCGAATACTTCTTCAACTTCCTCGACTATAACCCCATGCTTGACTTCAAGTTTTTCAATAATGTCTGGCAGCCAGATGATGGCTTTGATTTTCACCACGTTGTCCCGAAAAGAGAGGTGGATGAATTATATCAGGTTGTCGTTGAATGAACAAGGTTTTCTTAAATGAGAACGGCAGAGGTCCAGGAGGAGGTGTCAAGTTTGCACCACATAACGGCGAGGTTCTGCTGCGCGGGCGGCCGCGATGGAGCTCCGCACCAAGGGTGCGTGCGACCGAGCGGTCAGCCGCGCGGCGGCGGCCACCGCGGATGAGGCGAGGTGCACCGCAACTAGACGCCCGCTGTCACGGCCAGCCAGGCGTGCGTCCACGCGGCCGGTGCCGCGACGGCGGCTCGCTGCGGGCCGATGGAGGCTTCGAGCCTGGCCCTCATCCCGGTCAGTTGCTCACACCTGGCAAGGTATTCCTGCCGCCGACCTGGCATAGCGAGCCGGCTGCGCACCTACCGGCGGGGCTCGCCGGGCCACACCAGCGATTTGGGCAGTGACGCCCATGTTCATGGGCGTCACTGCCGGGCAGGAACGCCCTCCGCGTTCCTGTCGATCTACGCCAAAAGTGAGATGCGCCATCCCGATACCTGGCCTGGTCGGCTCGGTGCTGATTGGAGGCCTTCCGGCGTACGGTTCGGATCTCAAGTAGGTGCCACGGATGGCAGGTATCGAAGAGTGAATGAAGGAACGCGTCCAAACGACGCCTGGGACGCAGGGTGCCGACTGCCATCCGCGCTCGACCCTGCCAATCCGCTGGCGGTCAGACCCGTCTCACCTCGAACCGCCTGTCACGCAGAAGGTCTCTCGATTGTGACGGGCGGCCGGCACGTTCTCCCCGCCGCCGTCACGCGACCTCCCGAGTGAGCGCGCGGGGAAATGTGGGTCACGGAATCAACAAGACCTTCCCCTTCGTCTCACGGGCTTCCAAGGCGCGATGAGCCTCCGCCGCCTCCGCAAGCGGGTAGGTCCGATCGATCCGCACGCTGAGCTCACCGGCCTCCATCAAGGCGAAGAGGTCACCGGCTCGTTGCAGCAGCTCCGTGCGCTCGGCGACGTAGTGCCCCAGGCTCGGCCGGGTCAGGAAGAGCGAGCCTTTGGCGTTGAGGATCTGCGGATCGAGGGGCGGTACGGCCCCGCTGGATTGGCCGTAGAGGACCATGTAGCCGCGAGGCCGCAGGGAGTTGAGACCCTGGTCGAAGGTCGTTCTGCCGACCGAGTCGTAGACGACATTGACACCCTTGCCGCCAGTGAGGTGCCTGGTCTCTTCTTCGAAGTCGGCCTGGGTGTAGAGGATCACCTCATCCGCACCGGCCTCGCGGGCCAGGCGCGCCTTCTCCTCGGTCGAGACGGTGCCGATGACCCGGGCGCCCCGCCGCTTCGCGAGTTGGTCCAGTAACAAGCCAACGCCGCCCGCCGCCGCGTGGACCAGCGCCGTGTCGCCGGGGTGGAGCGGGTAGGTGTCGTGGCTGAGATAGTGGGCCGTCATCCCCTGGAGCAACACTGCCGCCGCCCGCCGGGCGTCGATGGTGTCCGGGAGCGGCACGAGCCTGGCGGTCGGGACGACCGCGTAGTCGGCGTAGGAGCCCTGCTGCAGGGTGTAGGCGACGCGGTCGCCCGGCTGGAAGTCTGATACGCCAGGGCCGACGGCATCGACCACGCCGGCCGCTTCGACGCCGGGCGTGATGGGCGGCTGGCCCTTGTACTGCCCGGTGCGGTGGTAGACGTCGATAAAGTTCACGCCGGCCGCCTCGATCTTCACCCGGGCTTCGCCGGCGCCGGGTTCGGGCACCGGCACGTCCTCATAGCTCAGGACTTCCGGGCCGCCAAAGCTGTGGACACGAATCGCTTTCATCAGTGGGGCTCCTTTCGTTCAGGGTGAAACAGCCAGCCAGGGGGGAGAGCACTGCGCGTGGGGTGGTGGCTCCTCGCGCGAGAATCGGGCTCAGTGCACGATTCCGTGTTCTCCCAGGTCTCGCACGCGACGACGGAGGATCTAACACCATCGGCGTGCCTTGTCAACTCTTCCCCGAGTGTCAATGTGCTGCGTTGCTGCCTGCATCCCGGCCGGGCTGATCTGCGGGATCACGCCGCCGCTCGCGCTCGCATCGTCGGGGTCTCGACCGCGACGCTGATAGCCACCGCCAGGCGCTCCGCCGCGAGCCGGGTGGGCGAGACGGGCCGGGCACCCGTTTCCGGACGTGTTCTTCCGGCAGCAAGGTGCAGGACGACTATCAGTCGAGCGCCGCTCATGTGAAGGCACGCACTCGTGGCGTTATCCGGTTGTACGGCTCGGGAGCCACAGGATGACGGGGACGATTGCAAAGGCGGCGATGGCGCCCAACAGAAAGGCCGCCGGCAGGCCCGCGGTGTCCCCGATGAAGCCAATTGCCAGGACGGCGATGGTGCGAGTTGAAAAGGCCATCGCCATGAAGACCCCGTTCGCCGCCGCGCGGTTGGTGGGCAAGTGTTCCTGGACGACCGCGAGGAGGACCGGTGTTGTCGAGAGCGTGGCCAATCCGAGCGCGACCAACAATGGGAAGATAAGCCAGTCGTGGGCTTGCACGAAGGCCCAGAGGAGCAGCGGTGCCAGGCCGAGCGAGACGAGCAGGACCTGGCGGCGCCCGAGATGATCGCTGAGAGTCCCCGCCGTGAGGGCGCCGATCACCCCGGCCAACTCCAGGATCGAGAGCGCGCTGCCGGCCAGCCAGAGAGTCGCGCCGCGGCCGGTCAAGAATGTGGGCAGATAGGTGGTGAGGGCAGCCTCCAAGAAGGCGCGCCCGGCCAGGATGAGGAGGATCGGCAGAAAGACGCGTTTCAGCGTGGGCACGAGCTGGCGGAACGGGCTGCGGGCGGCGGTTTCGGTCCAGCCCGAGAGGCCGCGCAGCCGCCAGAAGAGTACGGCTGAGGTTGCGACACCGAGGACCATCAGGCGGGGCGTCCCCTCCAACGACCAGAGCGCGAGGGCAGTGACGACCAGGAGCGGACCGGCGGTTCGCCCCAACTCACCGGCCGCCATGAAGATGCTCATGCCGGTGCCGAGCCGTGTCCCCGACAGACGGCCGATCATCGCCGGCGCTGGCGCATGGAAGCAGGCCACACTGAGGCCGGTCACGAAGAGAAGCGCCGCGAGCGCCGGGTAACTCGGGGCGAGGCCGATGAGACTCATCAGTACAGCGGTCACGGCCGGTGCGAAGACGACGAAGTAGCGCAAGCTGACCCGGTCGGCCAGGTGGCCGATGAAGGGGCTGAGCAGGACCGGAGCCTGGAGGAAGACCACCAGCGCCCCGGCGGCTGTCAGCGAGAGGGAGAGTTTCTCGATGATCACCGGCAGCAAGGGGGCGGCGAAGGCGGAGAAGGTGTCGTGGACGAAGTGCGCGCCGGCGATCGTTATGACCTGGGTGGCCTGGAACTCATCGGGGATGGTCTGGGTCTGGGCACTGGAGAGCGTGTTTGTTGCCATGGCGTTTCTCGTTGCGGCGGGCGGTGTTCCGGGAGCCGGGCGGCATCCGGAGGCGGGAGCGCCAAACAGCGCCAGCGGCGCAGCGAGGGCCTGGGCTGTTCCTGCGATCACCGCCCAGGCTCCTGTCGGAAAACGGCCGTCGGCGGATCAAGACCTCAACGGGTTGACCGGTTACAATCGGTGCCCTAGTATCGCAGGCTTGCCGTGATTGGTCAATGCCGGCCGCGCATGGTGTCCTACAAGACTACCAGACCGCGGCGGACGCCGAGGCCGACGGCTTCGGTGCGGTTCGTGACGCCGAGCTTGGCGTAGATCGAGGAGACGTGGAATTTGACGGTGTGCTCGCTGATCTGGAGCGCGGCGGCGATCTGTTTGTTGGCCAGCCCCTGCGCCAGCAACTGGAGCACCTCGGTCTCGCGCGCCGTCAGCGGCTCGTCGAGTGGCTCGGACTCGCCCGCCGCAAGCAGGCGGGAGCGGAGCAGCGGTTCCATGAGCGGCGGGACGCCTACCAGCAGCCCCACGTGCAGCGCCCGGACGGCCGCGGCCAACTCCTCGCCGGTGGCGTCGAGCGGCAGGAGTCCCCAGGCCCGTACCGGCCGGCCAACGACGATGCCCGCGCTCTCGGGCGCGTCGGCGAGGAGCAGCAGCGCGACGCGGCCCTCTCTCGACCGCAGGAGTCGATCGAGGGCCGCGGGGGAGACACTCTCGGTGGTCACGAGTACGTCCGTTTCCGGCGGGAGCTGGGCCACATCGTCGAGCGTGACCAACTCGCCGATCACCTCGAGCGTCTCGTCGGCGCGGAGCAGCGCACGCAGCCCCGCCCGGATCGCGGGCGCCGGGGCAACGACCAGCACCCGGATCACGCCGCGCGCCCCCAGGGCGCCAACTCGGCCTCGGCCTGGTGCCACCGGCCGGCCCGCAGCAGGTGCAGAGGCACGTGCTCGCCCGGCCGGTACGGCCCCAGGGCCCGGATGAGGGCGCGCGGCTCGTCGAGGGGATCGCCGCCGAGGGCGACCAGGATGTCGCCCGGTAGCACGCCCGCTCGATCCGCGGGCCCGTTCGGTGCCAACTCGACCACCAGCAAGCCGGCCGCCTGTGCGGCGCCAATCTGGCCCCGGATCGTTGCCGGGAGCGGCACCGGTCGTACGCCCACGCCCAGGATGACCCGGCGGTCGAGGGCGTCGGCTACCAGGGCGCCGGCCACGTGGCTGGGAATCGCGACGCTTAAATCGCCGCCGACGATCATCGAATTGATCCCGATCACGGCCCCAGTCGCATCCACCAGCGGTCCGCCCGAGTTGCCGGGCGCCAGTCCCACGTCCGAACGAACATACGGAACAGCGCGGCGCGTTCCCTGCGCGGCCGTCTCACCCAACCCGCTCACGACGCCGGCCGTGACCAGGCCGCGCTGGCCCCACGGATTGCCCACTGCTAGCACGAGTTGGCCGACGCGGAGGTGGCGTGAGTCGCCGATGGTGACCGCAGGCAGCCCGAGCGCGTCGAGCTGCAGCACCGCCAGGTCCGCTTCCGGATCGTTCACCACCACACGGGCTGCGAACTCGCGATCGTCGGCCAGGGTGATCCGCGGCCGACCGTGGGCCACGACGTGGTGGTTGGTCACGACCACGCCGTTGGGCCGCCAGATGATCCCTGAGCCGCTGCCCCGCGGTCCGCTCTGGACCAGCACCAGACTGTGCTGGACCCGTTGCGCCACATCCGCCAGCGCCTCCGCAAGAGCAGTTGTGAGTCCGGCAATCCGGCCTTCAACGTTCATCTTCGCCTCCTCTGGGATGAGGAATATCCTCCCCCGGCCCTTGCCCAGCGTGGGGAGGGGTGTCGTACAGCTCCTCGAAGCAATGGCCGCGAACGACTTCCCCTTCCACGGAGGGTACAGGTTCGGGGGGCCAACCCTCGACCTACTTCCGCTCGCCGATGGTAACCGTCACGGTGGTTGGCTCTCCGCCACGGAGGATCTGGACCGGCGTTGGTTGCCCGACGACCGAGCCCGAGAGAACGCTCTGGAGCTCGTCAGGGTCGGCGACCGGGTGGCCGCTGACCGCGACCAGGATGTCCCCGACGATTAGCCCTCCCTGGGCGGCCGGGCTGCTCTCCTCAACCCAGACCAGCAGGAGGCCAGTCGGTTGCTCGCGGCCAAGCGCTTGCTGCTGGGATTGGGAGATGCCGACCGGCTGGCTGCGGATGCCGAGGTATCCCCGACGGACGCGACCGTGGCTGGAGAGGGTGCCGGCGATCTGCCAGGCCAGGCCGGCCGGGATCGTGAGGGCGGCCCCGCGGGCCAGCCCGGATGTGTTGAGGCCGACCACGCGGCCGTCCGTATCCACCAGGGGACCGCCCGAGAAGCCGGGGTAGGGCGTGGTGTCGGTCCGGAGGTAGCGCTCGATCAGGCTGCCCCGTCCGGTACGCACCGGCCCACCGATAGCACTGACAATCCCCACACTGGCCTGGATCCCCTCGTTCGTCGGCCGGCCGAGCGCGAGAACAAGCTGACCAACCCGCGCTTCTTGCGAGGCTGTCTCGGCGACAGTCAGGTTGCCACCGTTCACGCGGAGCAGCGCCAGGTCGCTGCCGGGGTCGCGGCCGGCCAGGGTGGCGGCCACCTCGGTGCCATCGGGCAGAACAACGGTGATATCATCGTCGCGCTCGATGACGTGGTCCGCGGTCAGCACCAGGCCGGGAGCGTAGCCGATACCGCTGGCCGGCAGGCGACGCCGGGCATTGACCAGCACCGTGGCCGCGCCTGCGCGGGCGACGGCCTCGGCCATGGCGTTGGAGAGGGCGGTCAACACGTTCTCGCCCGTTGCTTGTGCATCCATCTCAATCCTCCTGTCAACTCTTCGAATGAGGCGCCGTTCTGCTCATGGCGCACGTTGATGCCAGGAGTATAGCTCCGGCCGGGCGCCGCGAGCATCACCGGAACGAGTAGCAGCATCCTGGAAGAACGACCAGGTCGCAGGTGGAAGGCGGAACGCTCCCACTCTGGCCGGCGCGGTGGCGGCTCGCCGGCCGCCGGCAGCCTTCAGCGGGCTGATGCGAATGGGTCGTTGCCAGCGGGCAGACGTTCTGTGCCAGAGAGCGAACCCGGGACCGCGCGGGAGACGCCTGGCATTTCGCCAACAAGATCAGGGCTGAGTATACTCGCCCTACGCCGTCTTATTCTCGATTGTCAGCAACGAAGCAAGGAACGAATTGTGCCGACGACCGAATTCAACGATCTGACCACCCTCACGCCGCTCCAACTCTACACCTGGCTGGAGAGGGTGCCCCTGAGCAGCCCGGAAGCGGAGGCCAATCCGGCCGACTGTCTCGAACCGACCGACGTGATCGATAGCGACCATCCCCTGGTACGTGAGGCCGCCGCGCGACTGACGGCCGGCCTGACCAGCGAGTTCGCCCGCGCCGAGGCGGTCTTCGACTTCGCGCGCGATGCGCTGGCCTACAATTTCACGCCGACGTTGCTCAGCCGGGCGGATTGGCGCGCCTCGGCGACGCTGGCGCGTGGTGATGGCTTCTGTCAGCAGAAGGCAGTCGCGTTGGCGGCCCTGGCACGGGCCGCCGGGGTTCCCAGCCAGATCGGCTTCCAGCACGCCATTGATTTCAAATTGCTGAACACCCGTTTCGAGACCTTGCTGCCGGACGGCCTGATTGCCTTCCACGGTCTCACCGTTCTCTGGGTGAATGGGGCCTGGCGCGTGGCCGACGCCACTCTGGACGGTGCGCTCGTGAGGCGGCGCGGCTATCGCCTGGTGGAACTCCTCCCGGACGGGGACGCGTTGCTGCCGCTCACCGATCTGGCAGGCCAGCCCCATTTCAAGTTCCTCCAAACCTTCGGTCCCTTTCCAAACCTCCCGGTAGGGATCAGCGACAGCTTCGTGGCGCTCCGCCCCTGGTGGGTTGCCTGGAAGCAAGTGGTGGATCGTACCGGTGCGACGATGTGAGCCACTGGCCGGCCCCGAGCCGAGGAGGACCGGGCTCACGAAGGAGCGCTGTCGCAGGTGAGTACGCTGCTGTTCGATCACTTCATCCACAACTGGATTGATGTTGCCGTCCTTGCCATCGTCTTCGTCGCCATGTTGCGGGGATGGGAGCGCGGCTTCCTGGCCTTCAGTCTCGACTTGCTGGGGCTGGTGCTCAGTTTTCTGGCCGCGCTGCGCTACTACGAGCCTGTGGCCACCTGGTTCACCGTCCAGTTCGGCGTCGGTCCCCCCTTCAGCAAGCCGTTGGCGTTCCTGGTGATCGCGAGCGTGATCGGCCTGGGGCTGGCCATGGTGGTCGGCGCGCTGGTGCGCCTGCTCTCTCCGCTGGTGCGTCACAACCCAGTGGACCGTCTCCTGGGGATCGTGCCGGGTGGGCTCAATGGTCTGCTCATCGCCGCGATTCTGCTGACGCTGGCAGTGACGTTGCCGATCAGCCGCACGCTTGAGACGTCCGTGCAGCGCTCCGGTTTGGGGAGCGAGTTGGTTGCCGCGGTGACAGCCGTGGAGGCCCGGCTGCGCCCGGTCTTCGGCGACGCCATTGCGGAGTTGCTGACCTTTCAGACGGTGTCCCCCGAGGCCGGCGCGAGCCTCGAACTCCCTTTCAGCGTGGCCAACCCGGCGCCCGATCCGGGGGCTGAGGAGCAGATGCTGCGGCTGGTCAACGAGGAGCGGGTCTCACGCGGGGTGGCGCCGCTGGTGATGGACGAGCAACTCCGCGCACTGGCGCGTGCACACGCACGCGACATGTTCGAGCGGGGATACTTCTCGCACTTCACGCCCGATGGGCTCTCGCCGTTCGACCGGATGCGCGCGGCCGGCATCAACTTTCTAGCGGCCGGTGAGAACCTGGCCCTCGCCCCGACGGTCGAGGTCGCCCACACCGGCCTGATGAACAGTCCCGGCCACCGGCGCAACATTCTCTCTCCGGAGTTCCACCGGGTGGGCATCGGCGCGCTCGATGGCGGGTTGCACGGGATCATGTTTGCGCAAGAGTTCACCAACTGAGCCGGTCCGTCCCGTTCCTGACATGTTTGCCAGAGGCGCGCCGCCGGTGGGGGAGCGGGCTGGTCAACACAGCGTCGAAGGTGAGCTTGAGGGTTGCCGTCCTGTCGCCTCGGCAGTCACCCCTCGTCCCCTTCTGCCGGGCGGTTGTGACGATTGTAGTCGAGGGCGAGATAACCCTCAAGCATTCCCCTCAAGCGCCGGTCAAGGCGTCAAGCTTCCCAAGTCTCGGAAGCGTTCGGACGTCTCCCATCACGTGCCTCGGGCGACCACCTGACCGGTGTTCTGGCTCCCCCTTGCGGGTCGAGGATCAGGACCCGCGTGCCCCACGCCTGGATGCCTCAGGGCGGGCTGCAAGGTCCAGGTGCGACGCACCTGGTTCCCCAGGCGCACTCGGGTCGGGAGACCTGGTGGCTTCCCGGCACGCCGGTCAAGGAATCCCGCGGGGGGAGAGACAAGACTTCCGAAGTCTTGTTTGCCGCTGGTGCCTGCCGCGGTCACTGTCGTCGGAGCGCGCGTTGGGCCGGCACGATCCCCACCAGACTTCGGAAGTCTGACGCCGTGACCGGCGCTCCAGGGCCAGGTGCACCGCATCTCTTGGGCTCGACTTGTGAGCCGCTCCGGCGGCCCGCAGGATTGGTTGTCAAGCAATTATAATTGTGGTATGCTTTTCCACCGTGGAGGCGGCAAAGATTGCTATGATGAAGTTGTTGATGACGTGGGACATCAAGCCTGGGCGTGAGACAGCGTATCTCGATTTTGTGACCTCTGAGTTTGCCCCGGGGCTGATGCGTCTCGGTCTTGAGCCGACAGAAGCGTGGTACACGGTATATGGGGAGGGGCCGCAGATCTTGACCGGTGGCGTCGCTCAAGATATTGAGACGATGCAGGATGTGTTGGCGAGCGAGGAATGGCAGGCGCTCCGCGACCGGCTGCTTGACTACGTGAGTAACTTCAACTACAAAGTGATTCCGGCGAGCGGACGATTCCAGTTGTAGCCGATCCGAGACGGCGGAACGCTCACCCGTGGTGGTGGGCGTTTTTTGTTGGACGGCGATACGAGCTAGCGGCCAGGGGGCACGGGAGGATCAACGGCAAAGTGGGGCGGTGGGAGACGTTTGACGTGAGTTTTCACGCGCGCGGCGTGGCGGATGAGCGCTTCAGCCGAGGGCCACTGTCCAGGCCGGCTCGTCGTGGCCGCAATGGCGACAGCGGTGAGAGGCAACACGACCTCGGCCCCAAAGCGGTCTCGGGCCAGGAAGCCACCGGTGGTGCGGTCGATTTCGTCGAATAGGTGCAGCGCGCCGGCGGAGAACGCCGTCAGGATGTGATTGCCCAATGCTTCGACGCGCTCAGGCGACGTCAGTACGACGAAATCGTCTCCCCCTTCGTGGCCGACGAAGTCGTCCCCGCTGAGACCGGTCTTCGTGATGGCTTCGATGACCGTGGTTGCGAGCAGATTGATCATCCGGTCGCCCGCGATGAAGCCGTACTTATCGTTGTAGGGCTTGAAGGAGTTGAGATCGATATAGATCACGGCGAACGGAGTTTGGGCGACCAGGCGCCGCTCGATGGCCGCCAGGATCGCGTGGTTCCCAGGCAAGGTCGTCAGGGGATTGCTCGACAGGTCTCGCTGGGTGCGACGCAGGTGCATACCAATACGAGCGGTGAACTCGGTACTGTCGAACGGCTTCGTGATGTAGTCATCTGCCCCGGCATGAATGCCCGTGACCTTCTCGTGGATTTGATCCAGGGCGGTCAGCATGATGATCGGAATTGTCGCCGTCAGCAAATTCTGCCGAAGCCAGGTGCAGACCTCGTAGCCATTCAGCCTCGGCATCATAACATCGAGCAGAATCAGATCGGGCCGTTCCGTCGCCACCACCTGCAGTGCGGTTTGCCCGTCAGCGACGCTCGTGACCTCGTAACCAGCCCGCTCCAGGACAGTGGTGATGACATGCCGCATCCGGGGGTCGTCGTCGGCCACCAAGATGATCGGTCGATCTCGCATCGAGCGTTCTTCCCTCTGTGTGCACGAGCGATTGCAAGCGGAAGTCCCTGGCCGCCCAGCACCGGTGTCACCCAGGGCAAGGCCATTGTACTCTCACCCCCCTGGCCTGGCAAACACTTTTCAACCAAACCTGCTGTCGCGCTTCTCAGGTACTGCCGGGCGGATCGGAGAACTGCGTCCCAAACACGGCCAGGACGTGATCGCCCTCGCCCTCACCGCCAGAACCTGCCAGGCGCTCTGGCACTGGTTGGCGGTGCGCCCTGCCGTTGGCCGTGAGCATGTCT
Organism: Ardenticatenaceae bacterium; assembly: GCA_027493995.1. Lineage (GTDB taxonomy): Bacteria > Chloroflexota > Anaerolineae > Ardenticatenales > Ardenticatenaceae > DOUV01. Next base: position 7,142,846 of record JAOSJS010000001.1, read on the forward strand.
TTGTCACGCCCCGGCACACGCCGATGAATTGCCAGGTGATTGGCTATGGGATCGCCAGGTATGCAACTCAAGCTGGATTGCAGGCGTCGCGTCCAGCCGTTGAACTATGAGCTACCTGATTGATACTGACTGGGTGGTCGAGTACTTGCGCGGCCGCGCGCCGACCCGGCAGTTGTTGGCGACTCTCGGCCAGCCAGGAGGCAGGAGTCCAATTCTTTCACCAACGAAACTGATGTGGACCAAAGTCGGCATCATAATAGGGAACAATCATCTGGCCGGGTGGCACGATTCGATCCACCCCGGCAAGATCCGCTTCTGTGAGTGTGACTGGCAAAGAAGCGAGGTTCTCCTCGAGCTGTGCGACCGTCCGGGGTCCGATGAGCGCGCTTGTTACTCCTGGTTGGGCGGTGATCCAGGCCAGCGCGAATTGCAGCACGGTGCAATTGTGCGCCGCCGCGAGCGGGCGTAATTTCTCAACGACGTCAAGCGCTTCGGGTGTCACGCGCCGCGCCAGGCGCGTATCGGCGCTTGCCAGCCGGCTGTCGAGTGGTGGTGGGGTATTCAGGCGGTACTTCCCTGTCAGGATTCCGCCTGCCAACGGGCTCCAGGGCACAACCGCAAGGCCGTATGTCCGCGCCATGGGCAGCAACTCTCGCTCGACACGACGGTCCAGGATATTATAGGGGGGCTGCTCGCTGATAACGCGATAAAGCCCGAGTTCTTTCGACACCCACAGTGACTCGACCACTTGCCAGGCCGCAAAGGTGCTGGTTCCGATGTACCGCACCTTCCCGCTCCGGATGAGATCGTCCAGAGCGCGGAGGGTCTCATCGATCGGAATCGTCGATTGTGGGCGGTGGATTTGGTAGAGATCGAGGTAATCGGTCTGTAAGCGGCGCAGGCTTGCCTCGCATTGCATGATGATATGGCGCCGGCTATTCCCCCAGTCGTTCAGGTCATCGCCAACCGCACGATGAACCTTGGTGGCGAGGATGATGCGCTCGCGGCCACCGCTACGCTTCAGGGCTTCGCCGAGGATCGTCTCGCTTTGCCCCGCGTTGTAGTTGTTGGCGGTGTCGATGAAATTGATGCCGCGATCCAACGCACGGGCAACAAGCGTATACGCCTCCTCGGTGCCTGTGCGGCTTCCAAACAGCCAGGATCCGAGCGCAAGTACGCTGACCTGTATGCCGGTCCGTCCCAACGAACGGTACTCCACAAGTTCTGTCTCCTTTCGTGTCGTTGCATCCTCCCCCGCCACAGCAGTGCAATTCCGCGACAACCGGCGGCCAACCTAACTGGACCGGGGCGCTTCGATCCAGCTGCTCGCGCTACGCCTGTTCTTCCTCGGCCAGCGCGGCCAGCCGGTGGGCTCGCACATCGACAGGCGCCGACCGCGCCCGGCGCTTCTCGTCGAAGACAGCAATGTCAGCCTCAGGGATACGGTAGGGGCTCCTCGTCACAAGCGGATTGAGGCGATAGGCATTCGGGAAGTAGCCCTGGACAATCCACTGTTGGTTGGATCGTTCGCCGGGTGACGCGCAGCCGCTCGGGGGCTTCTCTGACAGTGACGTTTCTCACCCTGTACCCCTTGGTGCCATTCTACGGGCAGTGCGCCGGCTGCGAACGCTGGGAAGCGCGCGCGGTGTACGAAGCGTATCACGGTTTCGAAGAGTGGGAAAGCGTTCCTCAGGAGCTCACTCCGCGTCCGTACGGCCCTCGATTCGTTCGATCTACTGTCTGAGCCAGTCTACCATGTTGGGATACTGGGCCTGGCTGATCTCCTCGTATTTCGCCACGCGAAAGGTGCGGGTGAGGGGTGCATACGCCGCATGGCGCTTCCTGCGCGTTTTCCGCGGGTCGGCCACCGCCTGCAACGCCCAGTCCAGTACAACATGCTATAATTCTGGTCGTCCATCGAGTATACCTCCTGGGTTGGCTCACACAGAGTGTACTTGATGGCCCTCTTTCTACTTCCCTGACGTTGATACGGCCTTACCCCCGAAGGAGCGAAGGGCCGAAACTTGACATTTTCTTGTATGCCATGCTACAATTCGTAATATGTAGCGCGGAGGAAGAACTCGTGGATACGGGCCACGGCACACAAAGTGATACTATCATCGTAAGAAAGGACGTGAGCAAGGCAGGGGCTCTCACGTCCTTTTTTGCTTTTTGAAGCCCCGAAGCTTACAAGAAAGGGAAGCAAACAGGGCATGTTCGGAACAAAAACACCGTTCCTCTTCCCACATGAGAGCGTCCCCTTCCTGAAGGATATGCGAGACGAGTCATGGGCCGAATTGGTCGAACGCATCGCGGAGCTTGCCGAGACCGATGAAGAGAGTTTAGCCTTTCAATTGATGATGATTCGTATTTGCGGCTGCTTGCGCTGTACGAATTATAAAGCCAGTCTGGGCTGTACAGTCTGCTCGCAGCGAGCCGTGCGGAACAGCAAAGCGCCCAGCGGAGCACTCTTGCGCTGGTTCGCGAAGGCCCAGGAAGAGGTCCTGGCCTTTCTCGAGAGCCAAGAGCCGCAAGACATCGAAGACGAAATCGACGGCGACAGTGAGACCGCGAGGAGTCGCAAGGCGGCCTGACAAAACTGTTGCCGGCGTTCTGGCAGCGGCCAGGCGCCCATGGGCCCTGATGATCCACGAAGCAGGTTTTATTCCTCGTCGCACCAGTTGAATCCTCCCATTCAGCCACAAAGAGAGCGGCCCAAAGTGCCGCTCTCTGATCTTTTTCGGGCGAAACCCTTTCACGCAGCGACAAGAAAAGTCGACTGGGAAGCGTGTGCTTGTGCGGGCCGCCAGGCAAGGGTGGATTGGCGCGATCCAATCTCTTACGGGTCTCGGCCCCTGTGTGTCTTCACCGGTGGGGCCGCAACGGGGCAGACGTTTCCGTTCGAGCGTTCTGCTTTGCGAGTAAAGCGGTTGAAGGGCCGGGTACATCGATCTGTGCCGCGGGTCGCGGTTACGTTCGACGCGGCCTGGTAGGCTATGCTACAATCGCGCGTATGTCATCTCGCCCTCACATCCGGCCGGTCGCTGCACTCTGGCCGCTGATCGTTCTCGCCCTGTTCACCCTCGCGCTGACCTGGCCGACCGTTCGCCATCTTGGCACCCATGTTGTGGACCGCCAGGACCCGCTGCTCAACGCCTGGATCATGGCGTGGGAAGCCCACCAACTCCTCCGCGATCCGCTGCATCTCTTTCAGGCCAACATCTTCTATCCTTACCCGTACGCACTGGCCTTTAGTGAGATTCTGCTGAGTACGACCGCCCTGGTCTTGCCGGCGCGCTGGGCGGGGGGCGCGCCGATTCTGACGTACAACCTCGCCTTTCTGCTTGCCTTCTTCACGACGGCATTGGGTGGCTACCTGTTCGCGCTGTACCTGACAGGGCGGCGGCTGGCCGCCCTCGTGGCGGCCGTTGCCTACGCGTTCAGCCCTTACCGCTTCGGCCATCTCAGCCAGGTCCAGTTGCTGGCATTTGGCTGGTTGCCACTCGCGCTCCTGGCGCTCGACCGGCTCCTGAGCGGGCGCGGTCCCTTACGGCGCAACACCGTTCTCCTGACCGTCTTCTTCCTGCTTCAGGCGTTGGCCTCGTTCTATTCGGCGATCTTTGCGGCTGTCGCCTGCGCACTCTACGCTCTGGGGCTTTGGATTGCGCAGAGTGGAGGAACGGGTTTCCGTTCCGGCCGGCACGGGGCGGGTGCCTCCTGTGCAGAGCGCGATCGGCACGTGGCGGCACGGCTCGAAACCCGCCTCTACGCACAGGTGAGAATGGGTGCCCCCCCATTCCGGCTGCGTGGCAGGGAGGAGCAGCTCCGCCGGATCGGTGCCCTGCTGGTGGCGGGCGTGGTGGTTGTCCTGGTGATGCTGCCCTTTGCCTGGCCGTACCTTCAGGTCCAACGCGAGTTAGCCGCCGGCTGGTCCCTGGCTGACAACGAGACCTTCTCGGCCAGCCTCCAGGCCTACGCCTACGCCCCACCGCAGACTCGCCTGTGGGGGCCGCTCACGCGCGGGCTGGCCTACATCTACGCTCCCTGCTGTCCGCCCGACACCTTGTTCCCCGGTTTGACACTGCTGGCGCTCAGCGCGGTCGCACTCTGGCGTGGCCGCGGCCGGCGGCGCTGGCTGCTGCTCGGGTTCCTGGCTGCGGGCGTCCTGCTCTCGCTCGGCCCGACCCTCCACCTGCGGGCCGGCCAGCCCACCGGCATCCATCTTCCCTACGGCTGGCTGTTCGCGCACGTCCCCGGTTTCAACGCCCTGCGCGCCCCGGTGCGCTGGGCGGCACTGGTCACGTTCGGCCTGAGCCTGCTGGCAGCCTGGGGAGTGGCGCGGCTCCAAGGCCGGGAGGGAGCTGCGCGACTGGTTGCGCCTCTTCTCGCGCTGACCCTGGTCCTGCTGGAGTTCGCCGCGGTCCCGCTGCGGCTGGTGCCGGCGCCCGCCGCGCCGGCGGTGGCCGATTGGCTGGCCCGGCGGCCGCCAACCCGGATCGTCGAGCTGCCCCTGGCGAGCGAGTTGCCCACCGTGCCCGTGCCCGTCGGCCAGCCCCGCCGGGCCTGGGAGGTCAGCCGGCTGCTTGAGCACCAGCTTGCCTCGACGCGCCACTGGGACACCACGCCCGATGGCTACAGTGGCTACATCCCCGCGGGCCACGGCGACTTTGCCCGCGAGATGCGGGGCTTCCCGAGTGCGCGCAGCGTGGCGCTCCTTCAGGGACTGGGCATCGAGTACGTTGTGCTTCACCAGGCCGACCTCGCAGCGGCACGCCGCGAGGCCATCGCCCGGCGCCTGCCGCAGTTTACAGCCCTCTCCGTGGCGGCCGAGGTTGAGAGGGCGACTGTTCTACGAGTCGCACCCGGTGTGGGGGCGCGCGCCCTCAGCTGGAGCCTGGTGGCGCCGGCACAGGCCACGGCCGGCCGATCACTCGAGGCCTGGCTGCTGGTGCGCGCCGATGAGATAGCGGCGGTCGCGCCCACACGCCGCCTCGTCGCGGAGGTTGCGTGGGGGGACGATCGCGCGCAGCGCCAGCCGGTGCGACTGCCGCTGATCGTCGAGCAGGTCGCGGTGGTGGCCCTGCTCGTGCCCACGCCGGCCACTCCGGGCGCGCAGCGGCTGACGGTGAGGGTCATGGAAGACGGGCAACCACAAGGGGTGCTCCTCCAGGCGGACGTGATGATGGTCGAGGCTCCCACCCCACCATCGCTTCGGCCGGTCGCCGTGACGCTGAGCGAGGCTGAGGTGCCGGCTACCGCCCGGCCGGGCACCTCACTGCCCGTCTGGTTGTCCTGGCGCGCGCTGCAGCCACTCGACCATTATGCGAGTCTCTCGGTACGCCTGGTGGCCGCCGATGGCGGGCGCGTGGCCCAGCAGGATGGGCCGCCCGGCGCGGGGGTTGGAACAGTGGCCTGGCAGCCCGGCGAACCCTACGGCACGACCTGGCAACTCGACGTGCCGCCTGATCTGTCCGCGGGCACCTACACCGTACAGGTGCTGTGGTACGAGCCTGGAACGGGGCAACGCGCGCTGCTGTGGGAGGGTGTCGATTGGAATGAGACCCTTACGGTGGGCGCGGTTCAGGTTGGAGATTGAAGTGGCACGCCTACCGCTCTTCGCCGCTCGCGCAGTCCTGGTTGCCCAGCTCGACGGCGGCCAGATCCATTCCCACCGTCAGGAGGCGCTCCACCGCCAACGCAAAGGGGCGACTGGTCTCGCGCCGGTCGAGCGTTTTCAGGTACCCCCCACAGCCGTCGCAGACGTAGAGGCGGTGGACGCCGTCCTCACTGGGATAGTATGCCAGCTTGCGGGGGTCCTCTGTGCCACAGAAAGGACACCCGATCCGGCGGTAGCGCCAGCCGGTGTCGCAGCGGGCGCAGAAGAGCCGGCGGGCGTTCCGGTCGAGGGTGGCGAAGTTGGGAGGCCCGCCGCAGGTGGGGCAGCAGCCGGAGTCTCCGTCATGGTTCTCACAGCGGGAGGCCTGCGCCCGCTGCGGCGCGCGGTGCAGGAAGGGGCGCAGGGCCTCCCCGACGAGGAAACCGGTTAGTTCGTCATTCGGTGAGACGCCCTCGTACCAGGCCCGCGCGCGCTCGACGGGAATATCCGCCGGCGCAGGCAGATCGGGTGCGGCGATGGCAGCCACCTCGTGCAGGAGCCGCTGGAAGGCGGGCCAGTCGATTTCCAGCTCATCGAAGTGGAAGAGGGACTGCCGTGCCTCGACACGCTCTCGAACGCGCTCCGCCGTGATTGGCGTGTGCAGCGGAGGGAGGGCCTCCTCCACCGCCGTCTGCGCCGCGATGATTCGGCGGTGGAGGTCGAGCCAGGCGGCCTGCTCGGGGTGTTTGGCCAGCATCGCCTCCAGCGCGCGGAGAACGTCCTCACCACTATGCACGGCAGGGCGATCAAGTAGACTGTCCACTTCCCGCTCCCTCGGTCACCTCGCGGTACCAGCGCGGGTGATGCTTCCTGGCGTACTCCTCGGTGACTTCGCCCGTGACCATGGCCGTGATGGAGGGCTTGGTGAGGGGGTGCAGCGTGCTGAGGTAGAGATGCACGAAGAAAAAGCCCGTCACCACCAGGAAGGCGATGTCGTGGAGGATCAGGCTGGCCTGGAGGAGGCCGGCTGGCACCAGGCCCACCCCGAGCCACATGATCAGCCCGGTGACCGCCAGCACCACGAAGCCGACGACCTGGATTCGGTAGGTAAGTTTCTGCCCGGGGTTGTAGCGCCCCTCCTCCGGCAGCCCGGTCCGATCTCCGGTCCAGTAGTAGCGCCAGGGGGCGGTCGCCAGCCACTTGCGGTCGCCGGCGTTGAAGGAAAAGACCTCACGCATATCGCGGATCAGGAGCGGTAGGCCGAAGAGCGCGTAGAGCAAGACGGCGAAGAAAAGGCCGGCCGCACCCAGGCGGTGCAGGAAGCGGCTGGCCTCCCCCGCCAGACCGATCGCGTAGGCCGCGAACGCGGGGACGTAGAGGAAAGCCCCTGTGATCATCGTCAGGATAAAGGCCAGTGCAAAAATCCAGTGCCCCGCCTGTTGCAGCGGAGTAAACCGGCGAATCCACCGTTCACTCATCTTGCGCCTCCTTCTGGCGTGCCATGCGCCGGCTCACCACCCAGTTGATGCCCAGACCGACCAGTGTTGCGCCGATGGCCACTTCACCCAGCGGCTGGAGGAGATCCTGCCAGAAGCTGCTGAACGCCAGGTTGACCTGCGGATTCCTGGGCAGGCCGTAGCTCTCGGGCGCCTCGGGTAGGACGTACAGCACCCCCAGCCCCCCCAAGATGTTCGTCCCGTAGAGGCTTGCATTAGGACGAGACGCACTCCGCCCGGCCTGCAGGGCTTGCACCCGCTCCTCGGCCCGGGCGATTATCTCCTCGCGCGAGCCGAAGGCGAGTGCCCCGGTTGGGCAGGCCTTGACGCAGGCCGGGGCCATCCCCGCCGTCACCCGGTCCTGGCAGAGCGTGCACTTGGAGGCCGTGGCAGCGCCCGTGAGGCGGTTGACGATGTTCATCCGCGGGATGCCGAAGGGACAGAAGGACGTGCAGTAGGCGCAGCCGTTGCATAGCTCCTCCTCGAACGAAACGAACCCCAGTTCATTCTGCTTGAGGGCCGCAGTGGGGCAGACCTTCACACAGGGCGCCTCGCCACAGTGCAGGCACTGCTCCTTGAAGAACAGCCAGTGCACCCCCTCGCTCGCCGCCACCTCCCGGAACGTGATCCGTGTCCAGGTGTTGGCGGAGAGATCCGGCGGATTCTCGTAGGTGCCCCTATTGGTCGTCGTCTCGGCCTGCAAGTCGTTCCACTCCTTGCAGGCCGCCTGGCAGGAGCGGCACGCCATGCACTTGGAGAGGTCAATCAACATCGCGATTTTTGCCATGGATCGCACCACCTTTCGGAACCGGCTCTCGCAGCTTTACTGACCTGAGAGAGCGTTTTCTGGCGTTGCAAGAAAGTAAGAGCGTGACGCGTGATGCGTGACGGATTCCTTCACGCATCACGTTTCGCATCACGAACCCCAGCAGGTGAAAACTTTCAAGTTCCTCAGGCCTTTCTCACGTCGCAGAGGAAGGCCTTGAACTCGGGCATCATCGTGTTGGCGTCGCCGATGTGGGGCGTCAGGCTGTTGGCACTGTCCCCGGTCGAGAGCCCGGCGTACCCCCAGTGCCAGGGCAGGCCGACCTGGTGGACCACCTGCCCGTTGATCGACAACGGCTGCAGGCGTCTGGTCACGATAGCCACACCTTGAACCGTACCCCGCGCTGATTCGACGACGACCTGCGCGCCGTTCTTGATGCCCTTCTCGGCGGCCAGCGCCTCATTGAGCTCCACGAACATCTCTGGCTGGAGTTCCACCAGCCAGGGCAGGTTGCGTGTCATGGCCCCGGCCTGCATGTGCTCCGTCAGGCGATAGGTGGTGGCGACGTAGGGGAAGCGCGCCACCTCTCCCCGCGTCTGTACCGCCACGTCCCAGAGCTTGATGGCCGGGTTGTTTTGCTGTTTGGAGAGGAGATTGGCGACCGGGCTCTCAAAGGGCTCGTAGTGCTCGGGGAAGGGGCCATCGGCCAGGCCCGGGCCGAAGAGGCGCCCCACGCCCTCGGGCTTCATGATGAAGGGGAAGATGGTGCCGGGGGGTGTGCCGCCGTCGGGCACGTCGCCGACCCACTTTTTCCCTGCGGGGTCCCAGCGAATCACGGGGTGTTCCATGTCCCAGGGCTCGCCCGTCTCGGGGTGGACCGAGGCCCGGTTGTAGATGATCCGCCGGTTGACCGGCCAGTTCCAGCTCCAGTTGGAGTAAAGCCCAATGCCGCCGGGGTCTTCGAGCCCGCGGCGTTTGGCCAGGTTGCCCGCAGCGGTGTAGTAGTTGTAGAGCCAGTTGCCGCAGGCCGTGGATCCGTCGTCGCGGAGCTGGGTGAAGTTCAGTACCTGCTGGCCGGCGGCAACGATGACGTTGTCCTTGTCGTCCTTCAGGTCCACCAGCGCGCGGCCGGAGATCTCCCTGGCGACGGCCTCGGGGTCGGGGGTGCCCTCGCCGTAGTCCCAGGTCAGGTTGACGATGGGCTCGGGGAAGGCCCGGCCCTCGCTCTGGTAGAGGCGGCGCACCCGCTGTATGATCTGATTGGCGATCCAGAGATCCTCTTTGGCCTCGCCCGGCGGCTCGACGGCCTTCCAGCGCCACTGCAGCCAGCGGCCGGAGTTGGTGACGCTTCCCTCGCGCTCGACCCAAGATGCCGCCGGCAGCAGGAACACTTCGGTTGAGATGGCCCTGGAATCGGCGCCGGGCCGCTTCCAGAAGCTGGCCGTCTCCGTCTCCCACAGGTCGATGGTCACCAGCCACTCCAGCCGCTCCATCGCCTCGCGTTCACGGCCCGAATAGGGGCCGGCCACGGCCGGGTTCTGGCCCAGGACGATGAACCCCGGGATCTTGCCCTCGTGCATGGCCTCGAAGAGGGCGATGTGGGAGTAATTGCCGCTGTTCTTGGGCAGCCAGTTGAAGGCGAAGTCGTTCTCGGGTGTGGCCGCATCGGCGAACCAGGCCTTGAGCAGGCTGACGATGTACTTGGGGTAGTTCTTCCACCAATTGAGGGTCTGGGCCGGATCGCCCACCGTCTTCGGCGTCACCCGTGCCAGGTAGGCAGCCAGATCGACGTCGGCCTCGACCGGATTCCCGAGGTACCCCGGCAGGATGTGGAAAAGCAGGCACATATCGGTGGAGCCCTGGACGTTGTGCAGGCCACGCAGCGCATTGACACCACCGCCGGCCACGCCGATGTTGCCGAGCAGCAACTGCAGGATGGCGTAGGACATCACGTTCTGGGTGCCGTAGGTGTGCTGTGTGCCGCCCATGGCGTACATGATGCTGCCGGCCCTGCCCGGCTCACCGCTGCTGGCGTAGAGCTGGTAGGCCGCCTCCAGGGCCTGGGGTGAGGCGCCCGTGATCCTGGAGACGGTCTCCAGGTCGTAGCGGCTGTAGTGCTGCTTGAGGAGTTGGAAGACCGAGCGGGGATCCTGAAGGGTCAGGTCCCGTATGGGCATGCCGCTCTCGTCCATCTGGTACGCCCAGGTGCCCTTGTCGTAGGCGCGCTTCTGCTCGTCGTAGCCGCTGAAGAGACCCGTCGCGGCGTCAAAGCGGAAGTCGGGGTGGAGCAGGAAGGCGCCGTTGGTGTAGTGCGCGACGTAGTCCTTGTGGTAGCGCTCGTTGTCGAGGATGTACTTGATGAGCCCGCCGATGAAGGCGATGTCGGTGCCGGCACGGATGGGCACGTACAGGTCCGCCCGCGACGAGGTGCGGGTGAAGCGCGGGTCCACGCTGATGAGCCGGGCGCCCCGGTCGAGGGCGGCCTGGACCCACTTGAAGGAGATGGGGTGGTTCTCGGCGGCGTTGGAGCCGATGATCATGATGACATCGGCATTTCTGAGGTCGATCCAGTGGTTGGTCATTGCTCCTCTACCGAACGACTCTGCCAGAGCCGCAACAGTAGGGGAGTGTCATATGCGCGCCTGGTGCTCGATGTATACCAGGCCCATCGCTCGCAACGCTTTGACCCACAGGTAGCATTCTTCATTGGTGTTCTGGGAGCCACCCAGGAAGGCGATGGCCTCGGTACGGTTGACCGTCGTGCCGCTGGCGGCCTGCGCGGTCCAGTGGTCGTCGCGCGTCTTCTTGATGCGCTGGGCGATCTGGTCGAGCACCCAGTCCCAGTTCTTCTCCTCCCACTTGTCCGAGCCCGGCGCCCGGTAGAGGGGCTTCGTCAGGCGGCGCGGGCTGCTGGTGACCTGGTAGGCCGCCAGGCCCTTGCTGCAGAGCGAGCCCTGGTTGATGGGGTGGTCGGGGTCACCCTCGATGTTGACGACGCGGCCCCCCTGGGTGGCGACGATCTGGCCGCACCCCACGGCGCAGTAGGTACAGATGGTGGGGACCTCGCCGATCCGTTTGTGGATGGGGAATTTGGGTACCCTGGCCGCCGCCGCCCCGGCCGGGAGGAGCAGGCCGCCGGTAGCCATGGCGGAGGATTTGAGGAAGGCTCTGCGACTGAGTTTCATGGGGCTTGCTCGCCTCCTTTCCCTTGACCGACGCTCAGGTGCGACGCACTTCGCATGGCCAAGTGCGATGCTCAGGTGCAACGCTCAGGTGCGACGCACTTTCGGAAGAAGTGGGTCGCACCTTAAAGATAGCGCGTGCAAGACACGCTCACAATGCAAAAAGCTATCAGAATTGCCCAAAATCCTATCACTCTCTCTTTGCAGTTCGCGCATATGGAAGAGCGTGCACCGCCACGGTACTCTCGGAAAGGAGGCGCGTGATGCGCGAGTGATTCCGTCACGCATCACGCGTCACGTCGGCGTGCTCTCGGACAGGTGTGGTCGCGCACGGTACTCCAATATGTGCGTTGCAGTTCGGGGCCGCAGGTATTGTTCCAACTCCCGAGGGGAGTGATAAACCGCGAATACAAGACAGGGGGCGTGAGTACGATCGCACTCACGCCCCCTCCGCGCTATCGCTGCGGTGCAGCTAGATCAACCCGCGTCGGATGGCCTCGGCCACGGCGTGGGCCCGGTTGGCGACGTTCAGCTTGATCAGGATCTCCTGCACCCGGCGGTTCACCGTCGCCTCGCTCCAGTGGAGCGTCTGGGCGATATCCCTGGTGCTGTCGCCACTGGCGATGCGGTTCAGGATTTCTAGATCGCTTTGGGCAAGCTGGGACTCCTCGAGACTCTGCTCGCGGGCCATGAGTTCGAATTCTTCGAGGACCCGGCTGACGAGGACCGGGCTGAGGAGACGCTCGCCCTGGTACGCGCGGTGAATGGCCTCGCACAACACCTCGTGCGAGGCCTGCTTCAGCAAGTAGGCGTGGGCACCCGCGCGCAGGGCCCCTAGCAGGTACTCTTCATCGCGGTAAGCTGTGAGGACGATGATCTTCACGTCCGAGTGGCGCCGCCGGAGTTGGCGAGTGATCGCGACCCCGTCGGAGCCGGGCAGCAGCATGTCGAGGATGACGAGGTCTGGCTCCAGGTTGGCCACCTGCTCCAGGGCCTGCGCGCCGCTATCGGCTTCGCCCACGACCTCAACCTCGGGGTCGCTGGCCAGCAGGTGCTGAACCCCGTGCCGTACCACCGGGTGATCGTCGACGACCAGCACGCGAATCGTCATTGGTGGTCCTCCCCCGCGGGGGCGCCCCTCAGGGCATCGCTCTCCAGCGGCCGGGCGGCGACGCGGATCACGATGCATGTTCCCTGGCCAGGTGCCGCCTCGATCTCGAGATGCCCGCCGATGCTCTGGATCCGCTCGCGCATCCCCATCAGCCCGAGATGCCGCTCGGCGTGGTGCTCGACGGCGCCGGGATCGAAGCCGCGCCCGTTGTCCCGGATCATCAGCCAGAGGCCCTCGCCCCCGAAGCGTACCAACACCTCGGCAGCAGTGGCCTGGGCGTGGCCCTGGACGTTATGCAGCGCCTCCTGGACGACCCGGTAGGTGGCGACCTCTACCTCCGCAGGCAGGCGCGAGAGGGTGCCGGCTACATGCAGCGTGCACGGGACGCCGGTCAATTCCTGGTAGCGAGCAACGTACTGGCGCAACGCGGGCACCAGCCCTTTGGCGTCGAGGACCGGTGGGCAGAGGTCGTAGATCGTGCGGCGCGTCTCCGCCTCAACCTGTTGCAGCAGATCCAGGGCCGTCTCCAGCCGCTCTCGCAGCCGCACGGGATCGCTGGCCGCAGCGTTTTTGGCCGCCTGAACCTCGTACAGCGCTCCGACGACGAGTTGGATGACGCCGTTGTGCATGTCCTGAGCGATACGAGCGCGCTCTTGCTCCTGAATTTGAACCGTCTTGGCCAACAATTTCTGGAGTTGTTGGGCCTTGCGGGCAATCTCTTGCCGGGCCCGATCCAACTCGGCCGTCCGCTCCTCCACCCGCGCCTCAAGCTCCTGGTTGAGGGCCTTCACTTCGGCGTAGAGGCCGGCATTTTCGACGGCCATCCCAATCTGGTGGCCGATGGTGACCAGGAACTCTCCGTCCTGAGGCGAGAAGCTGCGCGGTTGCCGGCTCCCAACGTGAACTATCCCAACAACTTTCGTCTGGCTCGTGACCGGCGCGCACAGGATGGAGAAGAGTCCTTCGGCGGCGCAGAGGTTGCGCGTCAGAAGCGGAGTGGCTCCGAGGTCGTTGGCGACGAACGGGCGCCGGTGGTGAGCCGCCAGGCCACACAGACACTCTCCGAGGGTCACCAAGCGATCGTGGTTTACGAAGTCAGACGAGAGGCCTTGATGGCTTTGCAGGAAGAGGGTGCTGCCCTTCAAGATGCGGATCGCCCCCGCATCTACGTGCAGAAGATCGGCCAGCCGGGCCAATGCTTCATCAAGCACCTCCTGCAAATCGAGGGACCGGCTGACGGCCGCGCTGATGTTATTCAAGCTGGCCAATTGGCGGTTGCGTTCGGCCAGTTCCTTCTCAGTGACCTCCCGGCTGAAGGCCGCTTCCCGAGCCCAGGTGAGCGTCAGCCAGGCCAGTAGCGGCCCCGTCAGGCCCAGGAAGATGACCTCGCGCATCATGTGCGGTGACAGACCGCTCTGTTCGAATACCAGGTGTTCAAAGAGGGTGTAGCCGGGTCCTAAGATGGCGATGAGCACCGGCACCGCCCAGCGCAGAATGGCGATCGTCTCGCTCATCCGCCGGCTGCGTGTCTCCATGATTCCCGCTCCAATCTCTCATCTCCAATCTCCAACGTGCCCACGGAGATCGTGTCTCCGGCGGGTCCCACCAGGCGCTCCCCAGTGGCGGGGTCGTACCAGCCGAGGCGCACGCCGTAGTGCCCCGCCGAGAGGGAACCGGGCAGGGTCACCGTGTAGGTCACGGTGACCCGCTCGCCCGCGCTCCACACATCGGTCGGGTAGCGCCCGGCCAGCGGACGCTGATCCTGTTGAGCGACCGGCGGACCGGCAGCACTCTGAGGCAAAAGATGGAGAAAGGTGGTGAGATCGCGCTCCGGCGGCTCCCACGCCAGCCACCGGGCGGTGAGCGTGAGGGTCTGACCGGGCTGCACGCCGGCCGGAAGGGACGAGACGCTCTCCAGGGCGAGCGGTCCCAGTGCCGGCGCAGCGTTTGCAGTTGGCCCCGCCTCGCTCTCAGGGGTCAGCGCAATCTTCAGGCCACTGAGGCGCTGCGGCGGGCCAAGCGGCTCGATGCCGATGGCCGTGAGGCGGTAGGCGCCGGCCAGCAGGGCGAGCGCGCCCGGCTCGGCGGTGACCGGCACTGTGAGATCGTGGGTGTCGCGGATCAGGGCCGGGCGCCGTGAGGTGAGTACGGCGCTGCCCTGGCGCGGCGGGGTGTCGCTCTGGGCCAGCCGCTCGCCCTGCCAGTCGAGCAGGTGGACGAAGGTCTGTTCGTCGCCGGCGGGGATGCACTCAGGGCAGGCCGTGCGCTCCCACAGCAGGTGAATGCGCAGGCGGTCGCCCGGCCGGACCGCCATGGGCCCCGACGGGGTCGGGCGGCGATTGACCTCAACCGCCCAGCCGCGCAGGCGCAGGTGCGGATTCAGCGGCAGGTCGAGCGGGCGCAGAGCGGGGGCCGGTCGCAGGAGGAGCCACTGCCCGGCTGTTCCCTCGATCGCGTAGCTGCGCTCGATTGCGGACAGAACCTCCGGCGTCCAGCGATCGAGGTCCAGCCGGTCCTCCAACGCGCCGCGGCGCTCGATTACGAGGGGGAAGCGGCGCATCGCGATGGCCCGCAAGAGCGGGGTCTGGTCGAAATCGCCCTGGCGAGTGAGCTGCGTGTAGACGAAGGTATGGAGGAACACGGGGCGGCCCGCCGTCGCCAGGAGGCCGAGATCCTCACTCAGGAGGGGCTGGCCGGCCGGTGTGCTCGCCATCGCGGCGAGCAGCGCCGTGCGCTCGGCGTCGAGCGTTGCGAGCCAGCGCTGCTCGGCGCCCGGGCCGAACCGTTCGAAACCGGGCAGAAAGAGGAGCAGTTGCAACCCGATCAGGAGCGGCGCCGCCATTCTCGCGGCGCGTCTCCCGGTCGCCAGCCGCCCGAGGGTGCGTCCGGCCAGGACGCAGAGAATGAAGAAGGGTTCGAGGAAGTAGTTCTCCCAGGCGCCGGCCTTGCCGACGCTGACCGTCGCCAGGAGGCCGAACAGCGCATAGAGTCCCAGCAACGTGCGGTCGCTCGACGGGGTGGCGTTCGCAGACGCGGGCTGCGGCCAGAAGAGAGCGAGGAGACCCAGCGCCACCACGACGCCCGCGATCCGGACGAAACTCGTCTCGAAACGGGGGAGGCTGGCCGCGCTGAAGGGGTTGCTGTTACCTGTGATGAGATCCGCCCAGAGCGTCCCCGGTCCCACGGCCAGCGCCAGTGCTCCCAGTGCCATGGCCCCAGCCACCGCCAGGCTCAGCAGCAGCCGCTGCGCCTGGCGCCACGAGGTCTGGCCGAGGAAGAGCAACGCCGCCAGCGGCGCCGCGACGAAGCTCTGTTTGGTCATGAACGCTGCCACGAAGCACAGCGCTGGGACCACCATCCCGCTTCGCCGGTATACCTGGCCGTGGCTGATGAAGGCGATCCCCAGGGCGCTCCAGAACAGCGCCAGCATGTCCGGCCGGTAGAAGGTTGCCCAGCGGGTCAGATACGGACTGGCCAGAAAGAGCCCAACGGCTGCCAGCGCGCCCATGCGGTCGCCGGGGCTCCTCTGATCGCGAGCCAGCCCGAAGAGCAGCGCGGCCAGGCCCAGCGCACTCACCAGCGAGAGCAGCCGCCCGCCGACCCAGAGCGGCAGGCCGAGCGCCATCAAGGCGCTACTGGCGAGCAGGTAGAGCGGGGTGTAGACCGAGAAGGTCCACGGCTCGGGTTGGATCGGTTTGTAGGGCAGGTGCCCGTGGGCGATGGTACGCACCCAGTCGGCCACCGGCCCCTCCCCGTATTCCACCTGAAAGGGGAAGGTCAACACCAACCAGGAGCGGACGGCCCAGGCGAAGACGAAGAGGGCCAACCCGGCAAAGGCAAGAGCCCAGAGCCACGTGGCGAGGGAGTGACGGGACAACACGTCGAGGTTGCCCTGGCGATGCGTGAGCATGGAGCGAGTATAGTCGCGGTGCCAGGCGGAGGGCAAGACAGCGTTATGCCCCCGCTCAAGAGTGCTCAACTGTCCGGGCACGTCGCACGTGGCTCCGGGAGGAGCGCGTGATCAGGGAGCCGGGCAGCCTGGCGCAGCCAGCAAGTCGGGTCTGCAGGTGCCGCGCACCTCGGCGCCACCGGCGCGTCCCTTGACCAGACCTTCCGGGTTCGAGTAGGATGAGCGAAGAAAAGATGAACGAGGACTACGGCGTTCAATCAGTCCGCGTTCTGCATTCCTGCTGGGGAGGATGGCATGGCAATAGTGCGCGCGCTCCGTCCCGATGAGACGATGCCTGAAGCAGTTCTCGCTGACTATCAGGCCCGGATGGAGCAGCGCCCGGCGCTCCCACCGGCGAGCACTCCGGGCCTTGGGCGCCTGGTGCTCGAGACCGACGCCGGGCCGGTGGGGTTGCTGGTCTACCAGCGACCGCCAGGCCATCCGGCCACCGCCCACCTGCTCTTTTATCACGCGCTGAGCGAGGCGGGCGGGCAGGTGCTCCTGGCGGAAGCCTTGGCGGCCCTCATGCGCTGGGCCGAGCGGGTCGTCGCCAGCGGCCGTCCGGCCGACGCGGCGTGGGACCTCGGCCGCTGGGGCTTCGACCGCCTGGAGCGGCTGACGATGGCGCGCGACCTCGCCGCGTTCGCCGCACCCGCGCCGTTGTTGCCCAATGGCTACCTCGCCACGCCGCTCGTTCCGGCCCACGTCCCCGATCTGGTACGCCCGGCCCTCTCGGCCAACGCCGGCACGATTGACAACCAACTCCTGCCGGTCAGCCCCGAGGATGTCGAGCGACGCCTGGCGGACTTCGCCGCCGGGACCATCGAGGGGCCACCCGTGGATCGCGGCGCCAGCCTGACGATGCTCTTCACCGGCACGCCCATCGGTGCGATTCTGGTTCGGCGCTGCTCCCCCTCCCTTGGGTTGCTCGACGACATTTTTGTAGCGCCGGAGCATCAGGGGCGGGGGCTCGGGCATTCGCTGATCCTTCTGGTGCTCCGGACGCTCAGGGCCGATGGGGCCGAGCGGGTGGAAGTCGAGACCGCCCGTCACCTGGGGGCCTATCACCTGCTCCGGCGCCTCGGCTTTACGGCGGTAGCCGAGCGGCCGGTTTATTTCTGGTTGCGGTTGGGTTGATGACAGGGCACGTCCCCCAAACTATGGGCAGGCGGCCCGTGTGCCCGGCGCCTGGTCCTGACGCGCCGCCAGGCTGCAAACGCCTGGGGGCGCGTTATAGCAACTGTGGAATGGGAGGCCGGCAAGGTTGCAGACCAGCCGGTGCGGGCGCAGGCCGTGCGGACCTACAGCAAGAAGAAACCGGTAGGGGCGGACGGCGTCCGCCTGTAGACAACGTCGAGCATTCATGGTCTTTGAAAACACGATTGGTATGAGGATTGGACTTTGGACAAATCTGCCCATCTGAGCTTGGACCTTACCAATGAGGCCAATCTGTGGCATAGTTGGGGTATGGACACCCAAGAGCCCATATCCCGACGGCAACAGGTTCGCCAGGAGTTGGACCAACTCCTGGCCGCGCGCCATGATGCGCGATTGGATTTGCGGGATGCCCTCTGCGGCAGTCCCAATGCCCGTTCCGTGGTGGAACTGAGCCTGAGTCCCTTGTTCCGCCGGGAGGATCGCCGCATCAGCGACGCCATTGACACCCTCTTCCAGGTCAGCCTTCCCGAAACAGCCGACGAGGAACGCCAGACCTGGGACCAGGCGGTCACGCGGCTCATCGGGCGCTCTGGGCCCGCTCCGCCGCCGGGGAAGTTCTGGCTCCTGGGGACGGATGGGGTGCCGGTCCCCCGCCCCTTGGCCCGCACGCTGTCCCAGACCCCTGACGGGGAGCACGAGGAGCACTGGCTGGCCCTCGTCCAGCCAGCGACGGGACACCTCTGGTTGGCCCGCGACTGAGCCGGCCGGCGCCCCCGCCCCTGGGAGCGGTAGCTACCGTCACGCGCCGCGGGTGTCGCGTCCCTCAGCCAGGTCCAGCGGGACTGGGAGCGCAGTATTCGCCAGATTGGGACACCCGCCCGACCACCCAAACGCCGGGGGAATTCGCCAGGCCGGGCCAAAGGGATCCGCTTGGCGCCACGGAAACGCCAACCTGTCATCAAAAAAGGTCAAAAACAGCCCAAAGCGGCTTGAAATCGGCCCAAACGTTCACTTGTCAAGGTCATTCCATCGCTCGACGCAAGTCGAGCGAACTGACGTTGTCCAAAGTCCAATCTAGAGCCCGGCCGCGAATACCCAGCGTGGAGGGAGAACTGAGAAACACCGAACGCGGGCGAGGAGGGATCGACGGATCTTCGTAGACAGAGGCGGCATCAGGCGAGCTCCTGCGTGGGAATATGACCGCGACTCGGCAGTCACGCAGAGCAGGGAAAACCAGGCCCTTTAAGGGGGTGGCACAAGCAGCGACCACTCAGCAGTAACACGGGCCAGTGAGGGTGGAACAATGTGTCGAGGCCCTCAGCGATGAATTCCCCCACTACTAGCCAAACGAAATATAGCATGACTTTGAGGACTTTTCAAGCACATGATCAAGGATTTATACCTGTACTTTCGTACTTTTTATGATACTTGGATGCAAAAACATTACTTTATTGCCTTGCCTTCTCCAGTTGGTGGCCGGCGCCGGGCGTCACGCTCTCTCTGCACGTGCCCAGTTGAATCTGCCAACCGCTGTCCAGAGCCGGGCGGGTAGCCGGGCGATTGAAATCGCGGCTGGGGGCCGGTGGCCGGGCGTGCCCCTCCGGGCACGCGGGTGGTCGGATGCAAGTGGAAAAGTGCAACTCAAGCAACGAGGTTGGGGATTTATGGGCGCGTACGCGTCTGCAAATCCCCAGCTTCGTCCTCTGAAAGGCCCTACGAGGTAGCTCCTGACAGGCGCCGTCGTTTGTCCGGCCTTCACGGAGACCGAACCTGCAACCCTTCGACCAGCTCAGGGCCGTGCCTTCCAATCCCCGGACGCTGTCGCTGGGGACCTACGACCCTCAACCTGCAACCCTTAACCTGCAACCTGCAACTACTCATTGGCGCCCATCAACTCGACCGTCGTCAGGCCACTGCCGCCTTCGTTGTGCTCGCCCTCGCGGTAGCGCTTCACCAGGGCCCGCGCTCCCGGTGCGACTGCCGCAATCGTGGCCATGCTCCCCAGCCTGCGCGGTGCCGTCAGCCGGAGGAAGAGCAACAGAGGCGCTGGCCGGATTGCATGCAGGAAGGGCCGCCCCGGCGGACGACCGATAGAAGCGCAACAGTCAATCCTCACAGAGGATGGCGCCGGGCTGAATTGACCAGCGGATGCAGAGTTTCAACGCGGGACTACGGGTAGATAGATAGAATTTGCAGGGATACCGGACATCACCATGGACAACTGCGCCTGTTGCACGGCAGCCATCTGTGCATCGAAAGTTGCGGCTTCGAGCACGTGTATGGTCCCTGAGTAACTGTAGTTCCGGTCAAGGAAATCGTTATAACTGAACTGTAAGGTGTGATCGCCGGGCGCAGCAAACGTGAGATTCAGACTGTCGGACGTACTTTTGAGCACGCCGTCGACGCGCCACTGAAAGTTGTTCACTGCAAAGCTGGTGGCGCCCCGTTGAGTCAACGTTGACTGGAGAGCGACCGGCTCGCCCACACGCACCACCGTTTTGCCAATGAATTCGGCTACCCGTACATCCTCAGGGTACATGAGGTGTAAGGCAAGCCCATCGTAGGCCGTGAAGCCGGCATTGCTGTAGTTGGAACCGGTCTGGACGCACTGCGGGGTTTCATTCGGCCAGAACCGGTAATGCATAACCGAGTTCTTGTCGTAAGGCGTGATGTAGCCGGTGTTTGCCGTGTGATACTCATCGTGGAGGGTATAGACGCACGAAGCGTTTTCGTCCACGCGCGCGTGTTCATGCGACAAACCAAGTGCGTGGCCAAATTCGTGCAGGGTGTGATTCAGCCAGGGTGTGCCGGTATGGGTGCCAGGGGGGTCCACGGTCATGTCCAGATCGTCATCCCCTAATTTCAGATTGTACTGACAGGGGCGCTTGAGATCCAGTTCATCGGGCGGATTTGACCAACTTGAACCCACCCGGGCCTGGGTACAGCCGACGCCGGGAACCATGCCCGGTGGGTCGACCGGAACGTCGGTGTTCAACAAGGCGACACGAATGTCGCCATTGTAGGAGTGCTTGCCGTTGACCCAGGTCGGCGCCGGACAGGCCAATTTGTGGATATCGCCTCCCGCTGCGGCGGCGTCTTTGATCCGAACGCCATCCAACGTGAGAAAACGGATATTGGCCACGAATTCGAATTGCTGCAGATGGCCTACAATTTCCCGCACCCGATCTGGCCGGGCGTCCACGGCGTTTCCGGCGAAGCATACCGTGATCTCCTTGCTGCGCACGCCGTGAAACCAGTAGAGTGCCGCCTGGACAGGGGTTGCATCCAATCTCATCCACCCCACTGTCCAACCTGTGAGCGACGCCAGCAGCATCACGAGTAAGGTCGCGCGAGGTATTGTATGCATGGTTTTCATGAGTGCCGAACCCTCAGTATAACTCCAGCGCCAGAAGCAGACGACAATCGTTGGCCGCACAGCCGATCGGCGGACCGCCGGTCGTGTCGCTCGGATTGTAGAGAATCACCAGCGACCTGCCGGTCACCAGGGCAGTGTTCAACAGGCTCAGCACTCGGGCTGCATGCGCATCATCTGTGGTGGCGACAGCAAAATACCAGATTCCTCCGACCGCCGCCGCGCATTTGATATGAATCCGGGTGGTAAACACGCCTACCCGGGCGGGCGTGCAAGTCGTCCAGGTTGAGTCGGGGGAGTAAAGGGCGATCGGATTTGCGTTGCCGGCGTCCTGGTCAGCGAGGGGCTGGGTTTGTATTTCGGTGCGATCCGTCCTGGGGCCGGCCTCTACGCTTTGGCTGGCCTGTGTCCCCCAGGCGCCGAAGAGCCCAAACAAGAACATTGTGACGAGAGCTATCGTCCCCTTCGTCAATCTTGAGCGGAACATGGGGCTAACCTCCTTGGATTGGCAGGAATAGAGGGTTTTTTCCAAAGATCGTCGGGATCACACTATGGCTCATGTGGAGGCAGGGGTGAAGCGGGCGCACTCAGCGCGCCCCACTTCACGCCCAAACCAACAAGCGCCTCAAAACATTATGGGGCAGGAGGGGGGCCATTCGTTGCCCCTTCGCGGGGCGGCGAGAGGCCCGTCTTTAAGGAGATGAAGTCGTTCAGGTCCTGGAATGTCGCGAAATAGAGCCGCTGGCCGGAAGCCACGTGTTGCACCGAGCCGCGCCAGCCGGATGCGGTGTTTTCCGGACCGATTTGGGGCCAAATGCGAATAAGAAAAAGGTGTTCGTGACGGACGGTCGGTTTTTGCATGGATGGTTTTCCGGGAACAGGGTATCAGGCTGGCTTCGCGGGTTCTATTTCGCCTGCTCCAGCAGGGCTGTGATGGCCTGCCGGTCGATGCCAAAGAGTCCGTACGACGGATCGCCGCCGAAGCTCTCGCCGGCCACCCAGATCAGATCCCCGATGGCGGCAATGCCCGTGGGGGTGAGCGGCCGGTTCAGGGGCAGAATGCGAATCTCCTCGCCGGTCACCAGGTCGACCCGCACGATGTAGCCGCTGCTCATCTCGACAAACCAGGCGGTGGCGTCGACCAGGACCAGGGCCGGGTCCAGGCTTTTATCGGCTTCGGCCTTCAGATCGATGCGCTGCACAACCTGGTTGGAGGCGGGATCGATCAAGAAGAGGGCGCCACCCCCCACGACGTTAGACGCTGAAGCCTCTGTGTTGGCCACATCGCTCAGCACCCACAGGCCCTGTTCGTTGGCTCCCAGGGCGACCGGCCCGTCGGCCAGGATTTCCCGGGAATCCCCCTCCTTTTTCTCGGCATACCCCAGGTCCTGCACCGCGGCCACGATCTGTTCACCGGCCGGGTCAACGCGCAGCAGCCGGCCCTCGTTGGAGTCGATCACCCAGACCGAGCCGAAGGCGACCAGCAGCGGCGCATCCCCGCCGCCCGACATGTTGGGCCGGTCGGTGATGACGTCGCCCGGACCGTTGGTGGCGGGATCGATGCGTACCAGCGCGCCGGTGCCGTCCACCGGCGTCCAGACCGCTTCCCCGCCCGGCGCCACCCGGCGGGGGCCCGGATAGATCCCCGGCGCCGGCCGGACTTCGGCGAGCGTCGCGCCCGAGGCGGGGTCGATGCGCCGCACCCAGTAGTCGGAGAAGGCGGCGTCCACTGCCCACAGCCCCTCCTCGCCCGTGGCCAGACGGTAGGGCTCACCCCCGACCTCGAGGGTGCGACTGGCGGCCGTGGTCACGTCGACGGCCATGATCGCGCCGTCATCCGGCTGTGCCACCCAGATCGTGGTCCCGTCCACGGCCAGGCCGGCGGGCGCGCCCGGCAAGGGGCTGGCCTGGAGATCATACCTGATGTTTCCTGCTTGCATCCGCATCGGCTGTGTGGGGGGAACCTCGGGCGTGGGCAGGAGGATTTCCGGCGTCGCCGTGGGCTCCTCCGCCACGGCAGGGACCGGCGCTTCTGTTGGCCTCGGCATCTCCTGCTCCGTCTCCCGGGAGCGAGAGCCACAGGCGGCCATGATCAGCAACACCAGTAGCAAGAGCAACCAACGGCCGATCGGAAAGTGTACCGTGTCGGCGGAGAGAGTGGTCATCGGCAAACCTCCGGGACAAGAGAATGACCCTGACATTGCAGGGCCATTCTACATGCGGGGGCGTCCAAAAAACGTCCAAAACCGCCACAACCGGCGGATCTGGCGATCCGCCGGGAGCGGCTGACGCAAGGGTTTGATCCGGCCAGCGCAGCCGGCGGATCTGGCGATCCGCCGGGAGCAGCTGACGAAAAGGGTTTGCTCCGGCCAGCGCAGCCGGCGGATCTGGCGATCCGCCGGGAGCGGCTGAGGCAAGGGCCTGGTCCGGCCAGCGCAGCCGGCGGATCTGGCGATCCGCCGGGAGCGGCTGAGGAGGTACCACAAATGTCACTTCTCTGCGGAATCAGGCCAGATGTCCTCCTCCCAGGCCCGCTGAATTTTCCGGTTAAAGGGCATCTGCCGGAAAGCATCCCGGCTTTCCGGGTCGGGGATGGCGGCGGCCCGCTCCTCCAGCACGGTATGAGCCCGGGCCAGAAGCCGGGCAGCGCGAGGACAGTCGCCCAGGCTCCGGTGGACCTGGGCCGCGGCCCAGAAGGCCTGCTGCAGATAGGGCACGGTGCCGGGCGTGGATTCGCAGAGGGCTACCAACTCGCCGGCCGCCTGACGCGCCGCGGTTTTATCTCCCAGCTGCAGCAGCGCCAGCGCCAGCAGCGAGAGGTCGGTGGCCGCATCCCCCGGCGCCTGGCCCGTCTGCTGACGGAGGGCCAGGGAACGGCGCAGGAAGTCCACAGCCTCCAGCAGCGCGCCCTGATTGAGGGCCACCTCTCCCAGATTGCCCAGGGCGGTGGCTTCCACGAAGGCCATGCCCAGGTCGTGGGCCAGCTCGCAGGCTCGCTGGGCTGCCTTCTGGGCTACGGCCCAGTTGCCCTGGTAGATGGCGGCGGCGCTCTGGTTGAGCGCACTCACGGCCAGGCCTCGGGGGTCGGCCAGGGCCTCGAAGAGCGATTCAGCCTGCCGGAAGCTGGCGATGCCCGCCTCGTAGCGGCCCAGGTTCACGGCCAACATCCCGGTGTTGAGATAAACGGCTGCCTGTCCCTGGCGCTTGCCAATCCGCTCGTAAAGCTCAGCGGCCCGGCCATAATGCCGGTGAGCTTCATCCACCCGAAACAGCCGGGCGGCGACCGTGGCCAGGCGGCTGTGCGCGTCCGCCTCGCCCTCCCGATCGCCGATCTCCCGGCAGAGTTCTAGCAGTTGCTGGCCCAGGGCCTGGCTCTCGGCGTAGTTCTGATGGGCAAAAGCGGCGCCAGCGGCGGTGCGCAGCGCACGGACCAGCAACGTCTGGTCACCGTGAGCCTGGGCCAGGGCGCTGGCTGCCTGCAAATGGGTCTGGGCTTCGTCGAAGCGGGACTGATGGAGGGTTATCTCGGCCAGTTGACAGTGGCAGGCCATCAGGCCTGCGGCGTCATCGAGCGTCTCGTAGAGGGGGATGGCTTGTTCCAGGCCGGCGACCGCCTCGGCGTAGCGTCCCAATAGGGCGAGGGAGGCGGCCTCCGTCCGCCAGGCCTCAGCCTGCCAGCGGCGATCGCCACTGGCGGCCGTGCGTTGTTTCAGGGCCTGCACCCCCTGGCCTTCCAGGTGGCGTTCGCCCAGAGCCCGGTGATAGCGGATGCGGCGCCGCAGCGCCTCGCAGTGCCATTGCTCTTCATCTCGACGATCCGCCAGCTCGGCCAGCTCGGCCAGGCAGGCTGCCTGCCGGGGCCGGTCACCCCGGCGGTGAAGGATGTCGTCCTGCTCGCAGAGGAGTTGCAGGCGGAGGCCGGGGTCCTGGGCCAGCTCCAGTCCCCGGGCCAGGGCCTGCAGGGCCTCATCGTCGGCCCGCAGGGCCAGCGCCCCGCAGGCCGCCT
This sequence comes from Ardenticatenaceae bacterium, assembly GCA_027493995.1. Classification (GTDB taxonomy): domain Bacteria; phylum Chloroflexota; class Anaerolineae; order Ardenticatenales; family Ardenticatenaceae; genus DOUV01. The sequence continues at coordinate 7,167,483 of JAOSJS010000001.1, forward strand.
GCAGATAGAACTCGGCCGCCCGGTGCGGCTCTCCACCCAGGTCGTAGTGGCGGGCGACCTCAGCCGGCGGCCCTGCCCGGGCGGCCAGCAGGCCGGCCAGGCGGCGATGCCGCCGTGCCCGCTGAGCCCGCGGACTGGCCTCATAGATGGCGGCCTGGACCAGGTGATGGGAGAAGGTGTAGTCGAAGGCCCCGCCCCGGCCCGCCTCGCGCACCAACTGGCAGTCCAACAGCTCGTCCAGGGAGTCGAGCACCTCCTGCTCGGGCCAGCCGCTGGCCTGGCGCAACAGGTCGAACTCGAAGGCCGGCCCGGTTACGGCTGCCACCTCGGCCAGGCTCCGGGCCTGGGCCGACAAGCGCTGCAGGCGGCCGGCGATGGCCCCCTGGATACCTGGGGCCACGGCCAGATCGTCCAGAGGCCCGATCTGCCAGTGCCCGGCCTCCACCCGGATCGACCCCCGGTCTATCAGATCCCGGATCAGCTCTTGCAGGAAGAGGGGGTTGCCCTCACTGGCGCCAAACAGGCGCCCGGCCAGGCCGGCCGCGTCGTCCTCCTGTTGGAAGAGACGCCCGACGAGTTCCTGGACCGTTCCCCGGGGCAAACGCCCCAGGGTCAGGGGATGCCAGAGCCTGTCGCGCTGCAGGGGACGGCGAATGGCGGCCAGGGGGTGGGCGGCGGTCACCACTTCCTGGCGGTAGGTGCCGACCACCAGCAGAGGACGAGAGCCGAGCCGGCGGGCGATGAACGCCAGCAGGCCGACCGTGCCCGCACCGGCCCAGTGCAGGTCCTCCAGGATGAGAGCCAGTGGCCTTGGCCGGGCCAGGCCCGAAAGGCAGTGAAACAAACCCTCGAAGAGCCGCATCTGCTCCCGCTCGGGATCGAGGGCAGGAAGCTCGGGCAGTGGTGAGGCCTGGCTCCTCCGCCTGGTGTCCAGCTCGGGCAAAACCTGTGCCACTACCGCCTGCCAGAGAGAGGACAGATCGAGGGCTGCCAGCAATGGTAGCGCGTCCCGCAGCGCGCTGACCACCGGCTGATAGGGCGCTGCCTCTGCCGCCAGGGCATGTCCCAAGAGCATCCGCCCACCCTGGGCCTCCACCCGGCGGGCGAACTCCTCCACCAACCGGGTTTTGCCCACCCCGGCCTCGCCGCCGATCATCACCAATGTCCCTACGCCACGAGCTGCCCGGTCCCACCAGGTCAGGAGCTGCTCGAACTCCACCTCGCGGCCCACGAAGGGCAACACCAGGTCCGCGCGCCGCCCAGGGGCTGGTGCGCGCCTCCCGGCAATCGAGGAAGCGTCCTCCAATAGACCGCCCCGCGCCGCGCCGAATACCAACCGGTCTCGCCTGATGGCGTCAGCCAGAGCCTGGGTCTCGGGCATGGGCTCGCCCCCCAACTCCTCCCGCAACAGCCGGCAAAAGGCGGTATATTCTTTCAGGGCCCCGGCCCGATCACCCGACTCATACCGCAGGGTTATCAGCAAGCGGACAGCATCTTCTCGTAGAGAATCGAGGGTCAGCAGGCGGACGGCGAAGCCGATAGCCTGGGGAAACGCCCGCCGGGCCCGGTGGTGGTCGACCAGGCGTGTGAGGTTAACCATGTAGAGGCTGCGCAGCCGCTCCCGGTCGGGGAAGATCCAATCGTCATAACAATTCTCAATCAGGTCGCCACGGTAGAGGGCAACCGCCTCTTCCGCTCCGGCCGGGTCCTGGGTCAGCCGTTCGAATTCGGCCACGTCCAGCCAATAGTCGGCCTGGGGGTTCCACTGAACGGTCCGGGCGTCTTGTAACAACCAGGCTCGATCTTCGGCTGCGGGGAGAGCCGACTTCAAGAGAAATAGATGGCGGCGGAGATTGGCCCGGGCCGCCTTCTCCGGCGTATCTGGCCATAGAGCAAAGGCCAGGGCCTGGCGGGAAACGGCCTGCGACCGATGGAGTAAGAGGTAGGCCCACAGTGGAGTTGTTTTGGGCGGGACTTTCAAGGCAAGGGGTTCGCCCTTGTACGAAGCCTGGGGGGAACCGAAAAGGTTGATATGCAATTGGGGCGACATAGGACCTCCACCGCAAGGGTCACGGGCGCTGTGCGGGTGGTGGAGTTGGCGTAACCGGCCGGCTGCGGAGAACAATTTCAACGTCCTCCGGCAAACCTGCATTTCGAGGCACCGTGATGATATGAAACGGTGAGGTGACCTCATTGGCAACTTCCCAGTATGGACTTGGTTCCCAAAACTGGGCATACACAACCAGTTTGTCTCCCTCCCTGGCGACTGCCTCAACGGTCACATCAAAACCATGGGTACCCTGAGTGCCGCGAAATACCGCGATCGCAAAGTCGCGTTGGAAATCGACTCGCTGAAGTTGTGCGGTGACCTGCCCTCGCGATTCGGGTGAGACCATCCCATTCAAGGAGAGAATATCACGGGGACTCGTTATCAGAACCGCGCGTGGTTGTCGGACAGAATAATCCCCGTAGATACTCTGCTCAACAGTTTTGAACGGTAACACAGTCCCAACCGGGACAGTAGATGGAGGAGTGGCGATGGGCGGCATAGAGGTCCTGACTATTACCGGTATCTCTGCAAAGTGAAAAATCGGACCCGGACGGGCCGTAAACTGGCGCCGAAATGAGCAGCCGGACAATACCCTACGGAATAGACGACCTAGGGAGAGCGCTTAAGGCCCTCCTGTTTAATATGGTGACGACATCACGGGAAAAGGGGCGATGGAGATAATCAGCGAGAGTAGTCAGCCAATGTCGCGGGATTTTCCAGAAAAGAGCTAAGTTATGGTTAACGGTGGTCATAAAGCACGCAATCGCGAGATGAGCCGTAGGTCTGCTGGAAGTAGAACTGGGCTGGGCTTGAATTTCCTGCCGGGCCTCTAAGATCTCTTGGAGCGAAGGAGGGAGCATATTCTCCTCCGCGAGACATTGCTGCTTGAAATAGAGTTGCAAGAGCGCCGTGATAAACAAAGCGAGAAAAAAGTTTTCAACCCCCCTGGGACTGGTCGGAAACACCTGAATACCGTTCAGCGTGTGTTTAAAGAACCGTATAATCAGTTCGATTTGCCAGCGGTACGCGTACAATAAGATCACTTCAAAGGTGGTCAGATCAAACCGATCCGTGATTAGCTTATAGACCGTCTCGCCAATGGAAAATTCAACCAGCCGGAATCGAAGACTTTTGGCCTCTGGGTTGGCTGAGACTCCAATGCGATCGCTCACATCGCTCCACAAAGAACTGACCGACTTCGGCAAGTCTACCGGCAATTCGGTGACTGTTTCCACAACAATATCGGTGTAGGCCCGCACAATCACATGCGCCTGCGGTCGATCACCGCCCGAATCAGTTGAAACGAAAAGTAACCACGATCAAGAACATAGCTGATCCCAGCCTCCAGCGTCTGACGCAGCGCCTGGCGTTCACTCGAATCTTCCAGCCCAATACGACAGTCAACCGCCACCATTGTATTCAGATGGAAGCGCAAGTGCATTTTAATCGAAGATTCAATGCTCCCACCTGGCCAGGTCAAGCCTTGAACGATTGGAAAAATACTGCCATCGGCGATATAAATCTGCCCCACGAGCGCCAGTTCAGGATTCGACGGTAAAGGCAGTGCCATGACCAGTTGGTGCAGCGCCTGCCGGAATAACCCCGGCGAGAAGCGTCGAAACGCATCCGAGAGCGTCATCACCGGCACCGGTGGCAACTGGAGCGCCTCATCCGCATTCTGCAAGGCCACCGCCAGGGCTGTCAGGCTCTTGCATCCCTTTGTAAAGCAATACACCATTGTCCTTGTAAAATCTATCCATGTAAAGGTCTTATTGCGATGCTTCTTTCGGGCTTCCTCGATCGCTGTCAGGGTTGGCAGGGCCGGCGCCAGTAGCTGCTCAAAGACCGTCATTCGCGTTGCTCTCCCGCTTCGCTTGCCTTTTCACCGGTCCTATTTTCCTCAGCGCCATGTTTGTGTCAATTCGACCCTGGACATTCCGTAGGGTATTGGCAGCCGGACGGGCAAGCAGCCCGGTTAAACTGCCTGCTTGGGCCGCTGAACCAACACTTGGAAAAGATAACGACAATAGTCAGGAGTCGTGTAGCTCTCCAGCCTCTTTCTGATTCGACACCTAATACCAATTTGACATGACAGGCATGCATTAGCCGGAGCCCATTTTAGCTGAAACTGATAGCCATAATGCACGGTCACCAAGTCGAATTGTATAATCAGAAATCTATTTCTTAAGCATATATTTTGGTAGTTAATCGTGAACATGACTTCGTCTAAAATCACACTGCAGGGCACGTATCCCTCTCTCGTTTCTGATTGTTCTGTCTTTTCCCAGTTCTATTTTGTTGATATCTTCTTTTATTTGTCAATATTCTAGATCTATTCCGTATGGTATTGAATTCAGGATTCGACGGTAAAGGCAGCGTCGTTATCAGTTCCTGCAGCGCCTGCCGGAATAAGAGCGTGTTTGGAAAATGTTCATACACTTAGGCCGCTTGTTTCAAAAGGAGGCCCATCGATTCGGGAGACCGCTTCTCTTTGTACGGAATCGGAATATTCGCATTAGGGTGCAATTGACGCAGCATCAAATGAATGGAGGCGATGTCAATCATCGCTTCACTATTCCAGACATGACGCTCATAATCTTTGCTCAGGCGGCGATAGCGATTGAGCCAGGCGATCGTGCGTTTAATCACCCAGCGATATTTTTGCACCACAAATCCCTTTTGATCTGCGGGTTTCGCGACAATCTCGAGTTCGACGCCGAAATCTTGTTGGAGCCACACTACTAAGTCGCCGCGATACCCTTGATCCGCCAGGATCTTCTTGATGGATGAATACTCATTGAGCACCAGATCCAAGAGTTCTTCGCCGCCGACGGTGTCATGAGTATTGGCCGGATGAACCAGAGTTCCCAACAGGTTTCCCTGCGTATCGGTGACGAGTTGGCGTTTACGTCCTTTGACTTGCTTGTTACCATCAATCCCGCGTATACCACCAACTTCTGTCGTTTTGACCGACTGGCTGGCGATCAGACCCATTGAAGGGGTCGAGGTGCGCCCGACGGCCAGCCGCCGCCGTTCGACCAAGCGACGATTGATTTCCAGCCAGGTCCCATCCTCCGTCCATTTGTCGAAGGAATACCGGACGCTTGGCCAAGCTGGAAAATCTTTCGGCAAAAGCCGCCATTGACAGCCGGTTCGCGTCAAATAGAACAATGCATTCAATACCAGGCGCAAGCACAAGCTGGTGGGACGGCTGCGCTTCGACCGGCGCTCGATCAGCGGCGCAATCAGGTCATCCTGCTCATCGGTCACATCCGTTTCGTAGATCACTGTTGCCTGTTCGCTCACTTTGGTTCCTTTCAGGCTCATCCATAGAATATATTCCATATCTTGGGTATTATGGCCATTTCTGTCAAATCATTTTCCAAACACGCTCTAACCCCGGCGAGAAGCGCCGAAACGCATCGGAGAGCGTCATCACGGGCGGCAACTTCAGAGCCTCATCGGCATTTTGCAAGGCAACCGCCAGGGATGTCATGCTTTTACATCCCTTTGTAAAGCATTAGACCATGATAATTATAAAGTCTATTCATGTAAAGGCCTCATTGTGATGCTTCTTTCGGGCTTCCTCGATGGCCGTCAGGGTGGCCAGGGCCGGCTGCAGCAGCCGCTCAAATACCGTCATCCGCCTTGCGCTCCCGCTTCGCTTGCCTGTTCACGGTCCTATTTTCCTCAGCGCTCTTTTTGTGTCAATTCGACCTCGAACATTCCGTAGGGTATTGATCGGCGGTCTCGTTCTTGGCGTTCTCAACGTAGCTCAGCAGCGACTCGAATTCTCGATGAAGATCGTGTACAATGTTATACGAGTTGGATGACATGGTCGTTCTCCTGGATAGACTTGTTGGCTTGGTGTTAACTTGCCTTCAGTCTATCCGAGGAACGCCATGTCTCCAACTCATTTTGGACACACCCAAATCAAATACCGATTGGTTCAGATGACCCACCGTGCTAGACTGGGAAGCAAGCACGGAGGGAGCATCATGGAAGAAGCAGTAGTGGACCGACTGGCGGCCAAGTCGCCGGAAGAAGCGATCATCGAGCAGATCACTCGGGATTTCAACCTGGCGCCGTTCATGGCGCGGACCCAGTTCGAGCCGATGCGGCGGTACGTCGAGCGCTACCTGGGGCTGAAGCGCAACGTTGGGCAGGTCAGCTTTGTGGCGGTGAGCGCCAACGTGCCGCCCGGGCAGGCAGTTGAAGCGTGCGAACGGGTGGCAATCACACTGAGGCTGGATAGTGAGGATGATCTGGAAGCGCTGCGTCACGGAGTGGCCGCCCTGCGACGGAGCAAGATCCAACGCCTGACGCGCGAAGCCCAGGAGCAAGGGGCGGTGCTGACCCAAGAAGACCTCGCGCGCCTGCTGTGCAGTAGTCGCAGTAGCATCAAACGGGATGTGGCCGCGCTGAGGGCGGCGGGCGTTGACGTGCCAACGCGCGGGCCGGTGAAGGACATCGGGCGTGGGGTGAGCCCCAAGACCCAGATCGTCAGTGACTGGTTGGCAGGCGACACCTTCAGTCAGATCAAGAGCCGCCGCTGGCATGCCATCCGCTCCATTGAACGCTCCTGTCGTGACTTCCACCGGGTTGCGCGGCTTGTGGCCCGCGGTCTCGATGTGGCCGCGATTCGGCAGAGCACGGGCGTTTCGGAACGGCGGATCAGAGAATACGTGGCTTTGTATGAAGAAGCCGGCGGCGACAACGAGCGGTTGCGCCAGTTGCTGGCCGACCCAGACAAAGCGACCACCCTCCCAGCCGAGATCAAACGGGGGGCGTGGTTGAAATGAAGCCGGCCCCGACCGATACCGAAGCGCGCATCACCAAGCGCACCCTGCCGGCGTTGCTGGTGCCTACGTTCTTGACCGAGTACGGCTACACGCATGGGCCGGTGATCGCCCGTGCAATTGTGGATGATCGGCTTGCCACCCTGGAGCGCCGCTCGCCTGAGCGCGTGCCGCCCACGACCATCGTCTGGTTGGCCGTCTGTGTCGAGCGTCGCGGCCAGCACAAAGGGCTCGCGCCGGGCGACTTGCTCCCGGTGCAATTGACCGTGGTCACTGAAGCAGAAGTCAAGCTCCTTACCGACCCGCAGCTGGGCAACACCCAACAGCGCCAAGCGCGCCGGGCCTTCAATCGCGCTCGCTTTGGGCGCTGGTGCCACGAAGCCTACCAGCCGGGCGGCGTCTTGACCCAACTTGACCTCAGCCTGTTGAGCGGCCTCTCGACTGGCTACATCTCGCGTGCCCTTCGGGATCACGAGGCCGAGACTGGTGAGATTGTTCCCACCCGTGGCACCGTCCATGATCTTGGCCCCTCCCTCACCCAGAAAGCCGAGGGCATCCGCCCCTGGCTGCGCCACGAGTCTCCGGCCCAGATCGCCCGCGCCTTGAATCACTCTCAGGCGGCCGTTGACCGCTATCTCGCTGACTACCAAAAGGTGCGGACCTTGGCCCAGAAATTCCCGCCCGACGAGTTGCCAATCTTGGCTGGTCTGACCCCCAGCGTCGTGCAGCACTACCTGGAGCTGCTCCGCCAGTACGAGCCGACCCTCGTCTTGTGCGAGCCCGCTCCTGCCGTTCCTTTATAGCGGCCGTTGCCGTTCAGAGAGCGGTGGGTCATTAGGACTTATTGGCAATGGATAAAGTCTAGCGCAAGTTTTGTGCAATCAGAGCCCAAATCACTCAAAAGGGGGGTCTGGGTGTCATTTTTGAACAGGGGCAAGGCGGGCTGAACGGCCCACTCCTTGACCTCCAAGGCTGAGCCGGCAAACAGGCTATGCGAGGTGAATTCCAGCAGGCAGCCGGACGGTTGCCAAACCACCCAGGTGGAGGTATGAGCGGCGACATCCACTTGGGTCTTGACCGGCGGCGGTGTGAGGTCGGACCATCCAGTGGGGAGCTGTGGGCATTGAGTGACAAGCCAATGCGCAGCCCAGCGGACGAAGTTGGCGGCGAAGGCCGCACAGTGCTCTTGCAGCCACAAAGCCGCGGGCGAACGGACCTTGAGATGGTGCATCTGGAAGACGGCTTTGCCTTCTTTGATGCCAGCCTCGACCAGTTGGCGGCCGTTGGAGGTTCGGAACCAGGTGGATAAGTCGGTCGTGACCGGATCACGGCCATAATGGAGCAGGGTGGCATAGCGGATCGTGGTCCTCGTGTGAAAGCGCTCCAAGGCAATGTTGAGCGGGTAGGGCAACTCAGCCAGAGGCAGGTCGGCCCAGGCAATCATTTCCGCATTGGCACCGACCCGCGTCCAGGCGGTCTCAGGCGACAGACGCCGACGCAAAGCATTGGTGACGTGGTGACTGTAGGGTTTGGCATAGACGTCATAGCCCAGTTCGATCAAGCCGGCGAGGTTCTCGTAGGTCTCGAAGCCGGCGTCGAAGCGGAAGACCGCCTGGATCGGGGCGGGATTGGTGGCGTTGTCCTGCTCAAACGCGGCCAAGCGCGCTTGAGGCCGCCTGAGCTCCTGGCCTGCTGCGTCCAATCGCCGCGTGTGGCGCGCCAAGCGCTGCTCAGTTTTGGAGACAAGCTGGTCCTGGGAAGCTTCACGGCGCTGAGCCGCCTCCAGGCGCGGGCGCGCCCGCGCCAAGTGACTGTAGGCACGTTGTACCTCTGCCAGGTGCGCGGCGTGCTGGCGCACCTGCTCGCGAGTGGCGCGGACCTGGTCGAGCGCCGCCTGCAAGTCCTGCTGGCGCGCTTCGAGACGGTGACAGGTCATCTCAACCAGCTGCAGGCGCTGCGTCAACAACTCGGTTCGCCGCCGTGGTCGGACCTGCGTCCGCCGTTCAGCGGCTTCGACCAGGGCCATCGCCTGGGTACACGAGACGGTATCCCCCGGATGGGGCGTGACCGACAGCCACAAGCGCCCATAGGTCGGACTGTGCAGACTGACCATGGCCGCCTGATAGCCGAGCCGGATCGTGTCACTCGTGTGCCCATAGGCGGCGTCGGGGTAACTGGTACTGGTGTTGGACACCAGCCGCCCGGTCAAATCGCCATCGTAGACCAGCCGGCCGCCCGCACGCAACGCCAGGACGACCTTGCGGTCCAGAAGCGGTTGGCTGATGCCCTCCACCACCGCGATCGTCTGCTGGGCTTCCGCGATCGTCAAGCCGTGCAGCGTGCGACTCACACCCCTGTAGTCGGCCCAGCCCGGTTGACCCCAAGCGTAGGCGACCGCCTGGTCCTGGTCAAGCGGGTGTGCCGCCAAACTCACGTCCTTCAGATGGGGGAGCCCGGCCAAGATCGCCACCAGGAACTCCTATACTTTCGTCTGTGGCGTGTGACGGCGGCGTTTCTGATGATACTCGACGGCCTGCAACGCCTCGATCAGTCCCAAGCACTGCGCGTATTGACCCCAGGCAACCAACATCGCGTGGTGCGTCAACATCCCTTAGGTCTCGGTCTCGCTCATGGTGGAGTTTTACCACTAGCTTACTCGACTGAGACCCCCAAAAATGACTGCCGGAGGCCCTTTTTTGTGATTCCGCCTCTGGTTGCACAAAACCTACGCTAGCTAATGTCTGGCAAGCCGCTTCCACGAAGCCGCTGGCAATTGGCAAGTTCTGGCGAAGATACTCGGGATAGTTCATCCGCGGCCGCTGGTTGCGAAAACCGAAGCTTACCCCAGTAATTCGTTGATGACGGCAGCGTCAAGCCCCAAATCTCTGAGCAACGCCGCTTCCGCGTCCCGTTCATCCACTGGCAACCGCAGGTTCGTTTGCCGCCACCCGGCTGGCAGCGGCGGCAGTACGACAAAGTTGCCTTCATCATCGGTCGCGAATAGCTGCCGTTCCCTGACCTGACGATCGCCGGGTACATCATCCAGATTGTGTACGCACGCAGCGGGCACGCCTGCATTGTCCATCAGCGCCATCCAGACATCACGGGGTTTTTTCCCGATAGCGTCTTGCAGCCGAGCATTAATTTCCTGATTACGCGCTTTGCGGGCCGAATATTGTTGTAGTGAACCGTCGCTCAGCCAATCTTCCCATCCCAGCAATTGGCACAGCGCACGCCAGAACTTGTCTTCAATCGCCGCGACTGAGAGATGCTTTCCATCAGCACTCTGGAAGACACCGTAGGCAGCCTCCTGGCGCAGTTGGCCGTTAGTTGCACGGTCGGACCCACCCGACTTAATCCACGACCAGAACACCGCTTGATCCAGCATGGCGATGTCAAGGTACTCACCTACCCCCGTGTGCTCAAGGCGGCGCAGGGCGGCCAATATGCACATCGCGGCCATGCCGCCCGTGGCCAAATCAATCATGGGAATTGAGCCGACGATTGGATTCTGGGCGCAGTCCACAGCATAGTTCCCGCTCAGACCTCCGCCTAAACCCAGAAAATTCAAGTCGTGGCCACCTCGGTTGCGATGGGGCCCGCTTTGGCCATATCCTGAAATGGAGCAATAGATTAGCCGCATGTGGTCCTTATGCAGGTCCTGGTACCCCAAGCCGAGCCGCGTGGTGACACCCGGCCGAAAACCTTCAACAAGGACATCGCATGCACCCGCAATCTGACGGGCTGCTCTTTGACCAAGGGCCGTGCGCAGATTAAGCTTGATTCGCTCCTTGCCAACGTTCAATACACGGTACATCCACGGATCAATCTCACATGCTGGATCGCCATCGGGTGGCTCAAGCTTGATTACGCGCGCGCCCAGTTGTCGCAATAGCATCGTGGCATACGGCCCAGGCAGTTGTAATGAGAGGTCGAGAACCGTAGTGCCGGTCAACGCGTTTGTAGTCACAACATCTCCATCTCCAACCACAGAGTGTTTGCCAGCTAGAAGATCGCAACCGGATTTACCGGACTCGCTGTACCCCCGAGAATGGGCAGTGGACAAGCCACAAACAGAAATTCGGCTATCTGATGTTGCGACAACTCATCTAAGTTGAGGCCTTCAAGCAGTGGTATGCCATAGTCGCGCAGGAGGGCCTGATGGACGGGAAAGACAGTGGCGCCGCCGCTTGGCAACACTTCGATGGCATAATTGTCACTGCCCACCAGGGCAACTCCGTGAGAGGCAAGCCAGTGCGCGGCCTCTAGGTTAAGGCCTGGCTCCGTCCCATAATAGTCAGACAACTGGCCTACCCCGGGCATCCAGGCAGTGCGGAATAGGACGACGTCGCCTTCGCGTAGCGCAATACTCGCGCCCCTGGCGCAGGCTTCGAGTACTTCCGGCCCGATGGCGTGCCCCCCTGGCAGGCAGTTCATCTGGAGATGTCGGGCTATGTCCAGCAGCACGCCGCGCCCCACCACTGGGCCGACCTTGTCGATGCCACAATGCCGGGCACCACTTCGGCTGTCGATGGAATTGCCTGAGAAGCCATTGTAGAGTTGATCATCGTACCAAACATGGGCTAGCGCGTCCATGTGTGTGCCAGTATGCGTACTTAGAATCAGAACATCTTCCGCGAACTGAAAGCCGCCCGGCCGCCTCGCGCCAGCGGCGTAATCCCCGCCGTCGCGCTCCATTAGGCGAGACGGCCGCACTCTGCAGGCTGGCGCCGGCGTCTCGGCGCCAATGGGCATGCCTAGACTTACGGTCTGGCCTTGGCGAACCAGGGCCGCCGCCTCGCAAATACGCTCGGGCTTAAGGAAATTGACCGCACCGCGCTCGTCGCGGTCGCCCCAGCGCCCCCAATTATTATCGTTCACGATGAAGCCTTTAGTTGCGGCTCGAACCAGAAATCCAGCACACTGCCCAGGCGGGTGTCGTCCGGTGCGAAGGCAACGCGCACCCGAGTCCCTGGTTTTAGCGCCCGCACTGCCTGCTGCTGGTCAGTCAAATCCAATCCTTTCACGTAGTTCAAGATAGCCGTATCCGCACCGTCGAGCCGGACATAAGCAATCGCGTATGGTGGATCGGGCAATTGCTGGAATTTCATATATACAATTGTGAACATCTCAATCACACCGCTATCCGCCACCGGCACCCATCGATCTGTATCAACGAAACACCGATCGCAAAACGACCGCGGTGGAACGAGCACACGCCGACAATTCGGACATTGCCGGCCAAAGAGCCGGCCGTCACGCTGAAGATGATCGAAGAACTCACTCGCCACTGCACCCGCCGAGTGGTTGTAGGTTAGGTTCCATTTCTCAACAATTGTGCGGACTCCGTCAGACATCACAACACTCCCTTCTGATAGCGTGCGCCTGGCTCGCTGCCAATGACCATGGCAGTAAAAAACTGGTGGGCGCCGCCGATCGAGGTAGCCAGGCCTAGGTTGGCCGATTTCACTTGGTGCTCGCCTGCACGATTTGTCACTTGCAGGGCACATTCAATGGCGCGCACCAGGCCGGTCACCGCAATAGGATTCGCACACATAACACCACCCGAAGGATTGACAGGGATAGCACCGCCAAGATCAAAATAGCCATCGGCTAGGCGCGCTGTCACGCTACCCCGCTCGCATAGCCCGGCATCCTCGATAGCATGTAGCTCAACGCAACTGAAGGGTGCATAGAGTTCGGCGACGTCAATGTCAGCCGCCGTGACACCCGCTTGCGCGTAGGCTGCCTCCACGGCGATCTGCATAGCTGGCGCCTCGGCATAGTCAGATAGAGCTTTGGGTCCGACCCGGTCACCCATCCAATACGTACCGGTACTACAACCAAGACCGCGGATCCAGGCTGGCCGGTCCGTGTATCGCTCCACCAACTCCCCGCGACTCAAAACCACAGCGGCTGCGCCGCTCGATTGCGGACACGCATCGTATAGTTTGATTGGGTAGCTAACCATTCGTGACTGCAAGACCTCCTCCAGTGTGACCTCGTTGCGCAAGTGAGCATACTGATTGCGCGTGCCATTTCTGCGATTCTTCACCGCCACACGCGCCATATCCACCTCTGTAGCGCCATATTTTTCAAAGAAACGCACTGCCTGCATAGCAAGCATGGTAATCGTGTTAAGTGGGAGCCGACGCTCATAAACTGGGTCCCAGATTTTGTTGAGAAGTGTTTGCGCGTCACCGCTCTCGCCAACCCGTTCGGCACCGATGACCAGCACTGTTTCAAACAGACCGGAGGCCACGTGCTGATAGCCAGCTTGCAGTGCCGATAAGCCCGTAGCACCGCCGGTGTTCACCCGTAATAAGGGTTTGCCGACAGCAGCCGCCGCGTCGACCACCCAGCGTTCCGCATGCATCACGCCAATCAAGGCGTCGGGTGCCATGGCACAGACCACGGCGTCAATGTCAGTGAAGTGCAAGTGGGCTTCAGCGAGGGCGGCTACAGCCGCGCGCCGCACCAGATCAGGCAAGATGGTGTCAGTGTAGTAGTGCTTAAACTCAGTCTGGGCCAAACCGACGATCGCCACAGGGCTAGCCATCGCGCCGTACTCCTGCAATAACGAAAACTGAATTTGATTGAGCAGCATGCCCACCCACTGCATGCGCCACGCCACGGTACGCCTTCTCCAACTGATGCTCACCGGCTACTCCGGTCACTTGGCGGACCACCTCTGCGACACGTTCGAGCCCACTCGCAAAGTCCAGGTACCCGGCCTGCAGACCCCCTGACGCATTGACAGTCACACCAGCCGCTCGCAAGCCGTCCGCTTGAACGATGGCCGATCCCTGACCGGGCTCGCATAGGCCAAGGGCCTCGTAGGCCATGAATTCGTGATAGGGAGTTAAATCGCTGAGCTCAATGAAATCAACGTTGTCGTGAATGCCTTTGAGCCCAGCTCGTTCATAGGCCATGTGCGCGGCCAATCGAAGCGAGTCCAAAGCCCCCGGGGCGCGTTCGCCCAGCCAGTACGTGTCAGACGCCCACCCGAAACCCTCCACGACAGCATAACGATTCGTCATCGACCGCGCCACATCTTCATTCGTCACTAACATCACGACCACCCCGTCAACAAGCGTCGGCAGTTCGGTTGTCGACAACGGCCAAGCCGCCATAGGTGCGGCAGCAAGCGCTCTTTCGTCTATTGGAGGCGGACGAAGCCCCAGAGGGTTGCGGGCGGCAGCACTCCGGTTTTTGATCACAACTTGGGCCGCTTCGGCTCGCCCGATACCATAACGTTCACAATAGGCGGAGGCTTGCAGCGCCAAGTAGGTCGTCCGGTCTGCGCCCAACGGCCGATGGAAAAAGGGGTCAAGACTGGCGCTATCGACCCCAGCGAGGTCAGATTCAGATGGTTTGGCCCAACTCGCCACCAGCGCCATCCGGGCTTCGCCACTTAGCAGACGCAGGCAGGCTAATAGCAACGCATGTTCACTGGCTGACGCGCTGTTGATCAGGTCCTTCCCAACACTGCCGGCTGAGGCGGCGGTCAGCATGGGTGAAATCGCTCGGCCGTCCAAACCATCAGAAGCAGCGATAGACACATGATCGACATCTCTTAGCGTTATATGAGCCTGCCTCAAGAGACCAGCTACTGTTTGGTAGATCATTTCTTCCAGGCTGGCCCCTCGCCAGGAAAGTGAGTATGGCGTCTGCGCAACCGCCACAATATGTGGACCAATCATGATAATAACTCCTCCTGCGCCTTTTGATAGCGTTGGGTAGCCTCCTGGACCAACTCTTTCCGAACGAGCTTATTGGTGGCCGTCTTGGGGAGCGCATCACATATCACGACCAGTGCTGGCACCTTGTACCGGGCAATGTGTGCCAAGCAATACGATCGAATCGCGTCGGCCGATAGGTCGCCCCCGGCTTTTGGGACAACGAAGGCCACTGCGACCTGCCCATCCTCAGCATCAGCAACACCTATCACGGCAGCTTCGGCCACGGCCGTGTGACGACAAATGAATTCCTCTATTTCCAGTGGTGACACATTGATGCCTTTCGTCTTGATTACCTCACTGATGCGGCCAAGGAAGTGCAGCCGCCCGCTGCTGTCCAACTGGCCTAGATCGCCGGTACGGAAGAAACCTTCGGCCGCAGATAACGCAGCGGTGGTCGCCTGATCCCTTAGGTAGCCCGGCGTAATGTAGCCTGAGACCCAGATTTCGCCGGGGGTATTGGCCGGCAAGAACTCACCCGACTCCGGATGGCGAATACGAATGGTCACCCCCGGCAGTGGCTCGCCTTGTGTCTCCATGCGGAGAGACAGTGGGTCGTCGGCGGAGGTAACGCAGCAATTGCCGTAAGTTTCGGTTGCCCCGTAAATGTTACATATGCCCCTAATGCCCAGCACCTCAGCTGCCTTGCGGACATCTTCCGGCAGGCCAATCGTTAAGCCTTTGGCCAGGCTACGTACCTGCTCCGGCTGGAAGTTAGGATGCGAGATTAAAGCCTGTGTGATAGTCGGCAGCGTGTATGCAACCGTGCAGGCGTGGTGCTCGATCAGTTCAAGAGCTTTGCTCGCGTCGAATACCTCCTGGAGTACGAGGGCCGCCCCGTGGGTCAATGTCGCCATCAAAGCGTTGGACGAGCCGTAGCTCCAGAACAGGGGCACGGGCAACCAAACGCGATCGGCCGATCCCATCCGCTGTCGCTCGCCGATATTGAAGCCGTTTTCAATCATGGCGTAGTGCTGAAGCTGGACGGCCTTCGGCCGGGAGGTGGAACCGGAGGTGTAAAGCACACAAGCCACATCGATGGCCGACGGGCCGTCGCCGGGCGGCAAATCCGCCCACGGCCGTAAGCCCGCGTCCCGCAGCCATGCGTCATAAGCCAATGCACCGCGCGGTACCTCGTCGCCAACGACGACGACATGCTTTAACTCAGGGAAACGTTCCGAACGCCACTCGCCCGGGGCAGCCAACCACAACTCGGGCACGAGCACGCGCAACTCTTCAAGATAGTTTTGGTTGCGTAAGGCACCAAGGGTTACCAGAACGCTCAGACCCGGATGGCCGAGCAAGTATTCTAGGTCCCATGTGCGCGACCAGGTGCTAAATGGAACAACCGTACAGCCGCGACGCCAGGCGCCAAATGCCGCAAAAAGCCACTCCGGCCGATTAGAAACAAGCAGGCCGACGGCATCTCCCCGCCTAAGGCCCAGGCCGGTCAGCGCGCCGGCTACCGCCTGCGACTGCTCCTGCCACCGGCCGTAAGACACCACTTGCGACTGCCAGTAGAAGGCCGGGCGGTTCGGGTTAGTACCAGCTACTTCGTCGAGCAGATCATTGAGCGTTCGGCTAAGTGGAGACCGCATCTCTTGCCTACTTTATTACCTGTTGTCCTCGCCGTCTCCTGCCATATCCGCGTGCGGGGGAGTTAGGCCATCGGGCATTGCCACGAGCCGTTTGATCACAAACAGCTTCATTTCTTGCCGAACCTCTAGTTCGCTCGATGGGCCGCCGGATTTGTACCACTCGGCAATCCAGTTGATCATGCCAAGAATTGCGAGCCTCATGAGACGGATATCGGATACCTGAAAATGCCCGCTGGCCATGCCTTCGGCCAGGATTGAGTCAATAAGCCTGTCGTAGCGCTTGACCTTTACCTGATACTTGCTACCGTAGGGCTCTGCTAGAAAGCGCCTTTCGCGCAGAAAAACGCGGATTTCGTCCTGATGCTGGAAAATGAAATCCAGGTGATTGTCGAGCGCCTTCTGCAACTTGATCAGCGGGCTGTGTTCCTCCTCACTAATTTGTTCGAGACGCTCCAGGAAGCCAGCCAGCCCGCTCTCCAGCACGCGGTAAAGTAATTCCTGTTTGCTTGAAACGTGATAATAAAGGCCAGCGTTCGTGATCCCTGCCGCCTTGGCAATCTCAGCTACACCGGTCCCGTTGAACCCCTTCTCAGCGAACAGGCGGGTCGCAATCTCGATTACAAGTTGATCGGTTTCTATTTCGCGATTCATTACCGGACAGTTTCTGGTTCAAGCGCGAATGAACTTGGGATCGGCTGATCGTGGTTGAGAAGATAATTCAACAGCCGCAAGCCCAACTGGAACAGGCTGAGATCACAGCGGTGGCTCCGATGAATCAGTGGCAGCCAATCATCTTCCTGCGCGACTGTGGCCAAGTAAATGACCCACAGATAAGCCAGGCTGGCGGCGAACATCAGCCGGTGCACCCGCTCAGGATCGCTCAAGTGGCTTCGGTCCAATTGAAATCCGCGGCTTTTCTGGGCAGAAAAGAAGGTTTCGATGTGCATCCTTATGCGATACTAGTCGCATGCACGTTGGACACTGGGCATGTTGCTGACCAGGTAAATCGGTTCTTTATAGCGCGCCCCCCACCAGGCAATGACCATCACCGGGCCATAGGCCGCCTTCGTGAACCAGGCGCCTTTGCGGAAGACGCGTTGCCCGCGCGTCACCGACAAGTCCGCCAGACTCATCCATTCATCGTCAATCCCAATCTGAATATGCTTGGCGGTGCGGCAGGCGTACTCCCAGTGATAGGCTTCCAGTTCCGCCTGCAATTCCGGGCTATCAAATTCACCGTCGCCCAGGAAAATGACCGTGGCCGTCTGCGGCACGCGCGCTTTGACTTCGCGCAGCAGGCTCAGATGCGTGTCAGTCGGAAAGTGCCCTTTCTCCCCGGCGATCACCAACCAGCCGATCGGAATGGCGCGCTGGGCATAGATCACACTGACCATCAAGGTCACGCAACCGCGCGCCACGGCACTGCCATCCATGATCAGCACCAATGGCCGCACCGCCGCCAGCCGCTCCAGCAAGGGTTGCACAAACGGCAGAAAATACAGGTCAAAATGGGTGTCAGCCGTCATCCCAAAACTGTCCGGTAGTGAATTTCGCGAGACAACACTCGTTCGGATGTTTGATTCGTTGACACGATTTCCCCCTTCGATGGTCGGCGTTGTTGCCTGAGAACGCAGTCGCGAGCATTCCGAGCGCACCCTCTTGACCGGCACGGCACTTACCGAATTCGCTGAAGTATTTCACTTGACATTGTTAACTTGCACATTTGTTCTCGGGCAAGGTGTGTGATTTCAGGTCGGCGCGCGGCTTCTACGCTGATGGTTCAAACGACTGCGAGTCGAACGGGAGCGATTGACGAGATGCTTCACCACCAAACGCGTGGCGTCCTCGGGCGACAATTGATCCAACGGCATCACCGCCCGCAACAACTCACGCACGTTGGCCATCGACAAGGCCGGCAGCACCTCGAGCTCGAGCTGGGACTCCAAGGTCGGATCGCGAGGATGAGCTTGTGCCCAGTCGAGCTTGATTTCGGCGACGAACCACAAGGCCAAGGCATCCAGCGCCGTATGGTGCCTCCAGGCCCGATACTTGCGCGCCACGAGTTCATCCCAACCGCCCTCGGTCTTGGCATCCTGAAAGATGCGCTCGGCGAAGTAGCGTTGGCAGCGCCAGAGGGCCAACCGAGCCAGCGGCGTATCGGCCGGGGCATTGCTCAGGGAGAAGCTGAAGGTGTCATCGGGCTCGCGGCGGATGAACACCCATTCTTCACGGACGGCCATGTCTGGGGTGAGCGTCCACACGCGCCGGGCGGTGCAAGGATAGGTCAGCACCCCGCGCTCGGCGTGACGGACCGCCACCGGGTGCCAGGCGAAGTCGGGATGGTCCACCAGCGAGCGCACTTCCACCGGCTGCACGTCAGTCAACACGCGCAGCTGCGTGAAAGGCGGTCCCTGCTTGCCAGGCGGCGTTTCGGGGACGCCAACCTCCGGTTGCTCCAGGTAGACCTGGGTGTCGGCGGGGATGTCGGCCATGGAGATGATGTTCTCGGCATCCAAGTCGGCTCGGAATTGCCGGTTGCGGCCATACAGGCTGTCGCAGCCCACCACCTCGAAGGGCAGCCCGTTGGCCTGAGCGCGTTTGATCAGTTCCAAACCCAGCTCGGGCTTGGTCTCGAACGTGCGCTCGGGCGGAATATGCCCCCGTTTACGCCGCTTGGCATGCGCCTCGTCGAACCAGTCTTCCGGCAGAAACAGGTCGGCATCCACCATCGTCCAATGACCATCCTTGCAGTAGCCCTCCGCCACGCTTACCTGTCCCAGGTCAACCTTGCCTTCGCGACCCAGCCACTGCCGCCCCGCGCCGGCCTTCTGGTGGCCCGCGCCCTTCTTCCCGCTCTCGTCCAGCGTCAGCATCCCGCCGGCCAGCTCTTCCCGCGCCTTGACCTCGGCCTGGATCTGCTCGAATACCCCTTCCGCCGCCCAGGGCGAGTCCGACATGAACTGCTGCAGGCTCTGACCATCGTTGTCGATGCCCACGGCGCGCCGGGCGATGTTGGCAAAGTTGCGTTTGGTTTCCATCGTCAACTTCCCGCGCAGATACACCCAGGCGTTCTCGCTGGTATCGCAGGTCTTGGTTTTGAAACGCGGACGGAAGCGCTCCCACGTGCGTCGCAGTCGATCCGCCAAGTCGTGCACCGCCTCCGCCGGCAGGCCCCAACGTTCATGATCAAACAGGTCGCCTTCATCCGGGTCGTTCACCGTTGGCTCCTCCTGCTATTCAGTGGCCTGGCCCGTCATCGGCAGAAGGATGCCTTACTTTCTGTCAATCGCCCATCAGAACATCTGTCTTGTTTAACAATGTCAAGTTCATTACCCCGTCGCGAGCGCTTGCATAAGAGGGTGAATGTTTGGCTGCTGCTCGAGATCGAGCACCCGACCGGAGACCTCATCGATCCGCTGCTTTGGCAAAACTCGACCTGCTAAGTAATTGAACTTCCAGAGAAAATCCTCACGTGTCGGTGGCATCATGGGCAGTCCTAGGGCACCCTCAATTGAGTGTTCGAGGCGGGTGCCATCCTGCATGATCAGCGCAATTCGGGTTGGACGCCGGCGCGGCGGAACGGTTTCAAAGGCGCGATCAAAGTCCGGATCGACTCGCAGTTCAACCCGATCAGCCAGACGATGCCAGGCCGGATCTTGAATGGCCTCCATGGAGAAAGCGTCGGTCATCATTTCTTCGCGTCGGCGCCCCAAGAGAACTTGAGCAATGCAGTAAGGGGCACTGAACTTGGCCCCGCTCGAATTGACCGGGCGGTGGTTCGATAGCAGAGCCGTTCGGCCGTTGGTATCAACTTCAATGCGGTCAATGTGATCCGCCCGAATTTGGTGCTGCTGCATCATCTGTAGCCCACACTCCACTTCTGACAAAACTGGCCCGCACGCAAAGAACTTGATGTCCAATGTCATTATCTCGTATCGAGTACCGAGGCCGTCGTTGATGCGCTCAAAGTCGACCTCATTGACCAGCAAAGGAAAGAGCTCGCGGTGCACATTGTCAACACCCGTGTAGCCAGACTCGGCTAGCACGGCCCCATAGAGGCCGAGCCCAGCGGCCAAACCCGTGCCGAGGGCCTTCGCCATAGCACCCTGCCTAAACGATGCCAGTAATGTCGTGGGTGACAAGTTGCCACAAATCCCGAAGGCGTTGAGGATTTGGTGTGACGAGAGCCCCTGAAGGCGGCCAACCGCGGCCGCTGCTCCGAGGGCCCCAATAACGGCCGGTGGGTACCACCCTCGATACAACGATTGGGCCTGGACAGTGTCCAACGGTTTGCCGGGTTCGTGCCCCATCGACCAGCCAAGCCGGATAAGCGCCTCGTACCCTGCCACAACCGCAACGATTAAATCGCGCCCGCTGCACCCCGATCGCTCGGATTCAGCCAGCACCACCGGAACAATTACGGTTCCAGGATGAACAACAGCCTTCGATACGCCTTCGGCCAATTCCGTAACATTGGCGTAGGCAGCATTTGCCAGCGCGGCGGAAAAGGCCGACGTTTTCTTGTCGCTGAGCACAACCGTGGCAACATCCGCTCCACCCAGCAAGTTTAAGGTGTCGAAGAGGATACGATTACCTCGATCTTCCGCGCCGAGCAGGGCACACCCGATTATGTTCAACACGCACATCTTTGCGCGCTCGATCACCTCCGGCGGCAGTTTGTCGTAGTCGAGATTGGCCACATATTCACTCAGGTCTTTTAGCTCATTCATGGACTGGTTCCTTTGCACAGTCAGCATGCAGCGAGTCTGCAATGCTCACCATGCTTGATCGAGTATGTCGCGTATGGTTTGAGGCTGTTCCACGGGTCGGGGGTTATAGAACCGGCCCGGATCAAGCATCGCCGCCTCGGCTACCTCGTCGAGGCGGCTCTGAGGTACACCGACATCGCGGAGGCGCGTTGGGACCTGCAAGTCCTGTTGCAGCACAGTCACCGCCTCGGCGGCTGTGGAGACGGCCCCTAAGGCCGAAGCGTTTACGGCTTCCGCAAAGCGTCGCTGTGGTTCCTCTGTCACGGGAAGATTAAACCGCAAGACGTGAGGCAGCATAATGGCATTCGCCACGCCGTGAGGCACGTGGAATCGACCACCGAGAAAGTGGCAGATGGCATGATGAAGGCCGGAGCGTGCGTTGCAGATGACCAAAGCCGCCATCGCCGCCCCAGCACCAAGGTCGGTGTAGGTGGCCTCTAATATCTTCCCACTCATAATTGCTCGCAGGCCCCCTGCCAACTGACGTGTCGCCTCCAATGCCATGGCGGTTGAAACCGGGTTTGCCGTTCGGGAATACAGCCCTTCCGCACAGTGTGCCAGAGCATTCATCCCGGTCGTTGTCAGGACATCCGTTGGCACGCAACTTATGAAGCTTGGGTCATAACAGAGCAGCCGGCCGGCGATCTTCCGGTCCCAAAAGATACGTTTACGTCCCGCCGCATTAGTGGCCCCGCCGCCCGGCGTGACCTCCGCGCCTGAGAGAGTCGTAGGCACCATTACGATGGGAAGCTTAGGAGCGTTGAGGACCGGATGCACAAAGCGGCCGGGGGGCTCGAAAGTACCTGTATGGTCTTCCAGGCGTCCCCCTTCTCCCAAGAGCACAGACACGCCCTTGGCGCTGTCGATCACTTTGCCCCCGCCTAGTGCGATGAGCGCATCGCAACCACCATGGGCCGTTACAATGTCGCGCAGCTCGGCCGCCAAAGCCTCGGTTCTCTCGATGGGGGAATGCGCACCGGCTACGATGTGGACTGAGAGCACTTTACCCTGGCCCAGCGCCTCTTTCAGTCTGTCCAGGAGCCCGATGCGTGCGGCAGATGCGCCGGCCAGAACGATCACACGCCGCCAGCCGCGTTCATCTAATTCCTCCGCCAGCCTGGCTGTGGCTGCGCCCGGACCGAATAGGAACGTTTGGTCTGAAAAAATCGCTCTACTCTCTATGCCGCTTTCTATTTTGGTGGCTACGCGTAACTGTGCCATTCATGTTTCTCCGCTGGGTTCTATTGAGGGTGCCACTGAAGCACGGGGGCAATTACCAGCCAAGCCGTGGGTCCATCAATCTGGCTCTGCCTGCCCGGTTCAGTTGCTGCTAGCCCAAAATAGTGACTTTCTGTCCGACACCCTTTTCAAGCGCCGCCTGATAAGTAGCCCAGGCTATCGCTACATCCGTCACGCTAAGACCGAGGGATTCGAACAGGGCTGGCCGCTCCATGCCACCATTCGTGTGTCCGGCAAGTACTCCAGGCAGTTCCGAGACCGACTGCCAAGTCAGCCATCCTTGCTCAATAGAGTACAGTAGATCGCCGCAACCCTGCTTGGCCTCTTCGAGATCGTCGACCAAAATCGTGCGCATCTTACGAATCACCGTTGCGTCCAACTCGCGCTCGTAGGTGCGGTTCGCCCCCATTCCTACGATTACCTGGACATTGTCCAACCAGTCGCCGAATAAAACGGGTTCATGCGCCGATGTTGCCGTCACGATGAGCTCGGCACCGGCAGCAGCTTCGCTGGGATGCGCAACTGCTACGCAATCAACTTTGAAGTGCGCTGTAATTTCTCGTGCAAAGGCCGTCCGCTTGGCTTCGTCTCGACTATAGCATTGAACCCGACTGATACTAAGGCAACCGACCAAGGCTTCTACCTGACCTAGTGCTTGGCGACCCGATCCGTAAATACCGAGCACAAGTTTTTTATCGCGCTCGGTTCCCAGGAGTGCTTCAGCGCCGACCGCAGATACGGCGGCCGTGCGACATCGACTGACATGGTGCGCCTCAATTATTGCCAGAAGCTCACCCGTCGACATCTGGTAGAGATAGATCCATGCGCCCTTCAAAGGGGAGCCGGCATTGGCCCAGTATTTGAACCCCATGGCATCCATGCTGTCCCAGCGCGCCGGTCCCCACTGTACAAACCCGCTGGTGGTCGGCATACGGTAGCGGGGATGATTGACCGCCTTACCGCATGCCATGTCAATCAAGACCTGCTTCATCACATCGTGGGCGGCGGCCACCGTCATTAGGCCCTTGGCCTCTGTATTTGTAATGACCAGCGTCATATCTGCCCTTCTCCTTTGTTACCAGCGCGAGCAACAGCTGTCAGCCAGATGCTATTCGCTGGACTACAATTATGATTCTGCCGAAACAGTAGGTTTGGCAATGAAGGCCAGCTAAACTAGTTCTCTGGCATTACATGAGGATACTCAAGCATAGGTGCCACGTTCCAGGATAGACAATGCAATGCCCGGCCCTTTGATGACTTGCAGCGCATGCATGATGCCGGCAGGCACCCATATCAGCGCGGGCGAAGTTACATGCGATTTTTGCCCATCCAAAGAGACCCAAGCGTGCAGGCTATCCTGCTCGCCCAGCAACAGGAAGATCTGGCGCGTGTCATGAACGTGGGCGGACACATTAGATTCATCTGGGAGACTGCCGGCGCCATAGGAGCGCATCGTGATATACAGCTCGGCACCCGGTAGCAACTCAGACCCGAGCATCACATAGCGAGGCCCTATCAACGGAGACCGCGGCTCGTCATGAAATTTGAGGTGCTCTTGCGTTACGGACTTTAGGATTGCGGGTCGATCTATCACAGTACCCCCTGTATGTTTTGGCCTGAGCGTCGGTACGTCGTTTCGTTCAGGGCGAGGCCTAGCCATCGCCTACCGGAGCAGCCTGACCAGCGGCACTATGGCAAATACAGCCAGCACGCGGGCGATATGAGTGAGCGCTACAAGCGGTGCATTGGGACCAACGTCGTTGCTTAGGGCAGTCATTTGTGAGAGTCCGCCAGGCGACGTTGCTAGAAAGGCAGTGCGTGGGTCCAAGCCTAAGCGCCACAGTACCCAAGCGAGCACGCCGCTAAAAATCATCAGAATGACTACCATCACGAGAATTTGGAGTGTCCACTGGCGCAGTAGCTGCAGAGTCTGCGGCGTCACCATATCGCCAACAAGCCACCCGAGGAGAAAGTTAAGATATGAATCGGCTACCGGGCGGGCTCGTCGCGACACCATTCCCCAAAAGCCTTAGGCAGGCCACACCGAGCATTGCGCCGATAAATACTCCAGCCGGCACCTTCAGTCGATCAAGTACAGTGGCGCCAAGTAATCCTACCGCAATGGTTTGTAATAACGCTGGCATCCCGTTTTCCTTTGGCGGAACTGCCGGATCAGACGAGCAAACGCACTGCCCATAAGCATCTCGGCGGTCACGCAGGCTGCCGCAACATGCCCATCAACCGGCTAATATTTGGCTCGGTCTCTAGCCCAGTTACTGCGGCAACCAAATCATCCACCTGCGCACTTGAAAGTGAGCGGCGCGCCAGATGTTTGAACTTCTCCACGTATTCATCCGCGCTCGGCGGCGACGTCGGCAAGCCCCGCATGGTCTCAATATAGTGTTGAAAGCGTTCGCCGTTGTGTTTGACGACGGTCACGCGCGATGGGCGTAACTGCTTCGGATGGGTATTATAAGCAGCCGTGAATTCTGGCACCGGCCTTACTTGGACTCGTCGGGCCAAGTCACGCCACTGCGGATTGCGTATCGCGGTCTCGGAAAAGGCATCGTCCATCAGCGCCGCACGATTCTGGCCCAGAAATATCTGTGCAATGCAATACGGCAAGCTGAACTTCGCCGCCACGGGTGTTGTCGGCAGCGGATCGGTCAATAGGCCCGCGCGCTGATTTGTTTCGACCTGAATCTCGGCTACCTCAGCCGCACGGATAGGGTGCCATTCTAGCAACTGGAAGGTACATTCCAGATCGGTCCGCATCGGACCGGCACAGGCGAAGAACTTCACGTCCACGAGCATGATCTCGTAGCTTTCGCCGAGATCGCTGTCAATACGGTCATAGTCTGGCGCCTCAACTAGCTTTTGAAAAAGCTCTTGGTCAAAGTCCGCCACTCCGGTGTAGCCCGCCTCCGCAAGACGCGCTGCAAAAAGCCCAAAGGCTGCGGCCCAGCCCGCGCTCAACGATTTGATCATGGCCCCCTGACGAAAGGCGGCCAGGAGCGATGTGGGGGCAATGTTGGCATAGATACCCATGGCCTGAACCAGACGCCCAACATCAAAGCGGCGCAGTTTGGCAGCCGCCACGGCGACACCAAAACCACCCAGAAGAGCTGGCGGGTACCAACCTCGGTGCAGCGAATGAGCCTCAACTCTACTGACGGGTTGGCCAGGGCTATGTGCCAAGGCCCAACCCAAGCGAATGAGAGCCTCATAACCTAGTACTACCGCCTCGATGACCTGGGGACCAGAACTATTCAACTCTTCGGCATAGGCTAGGGTCGCAGGTACGATCACGGTGCCCGGGTGCGTGACCGACCGGGCAACCCCTTCGCCGAGTTCGGTAACATTCACATAGGAGGCATTCAACAGGCTGGCCGTAAAAGCACTGGTTGTCCGCCGGCCGAGAATCATCGTTGAAGGCCCCGAGCCGCTAGCGTCGAACAATCCAACACTGTTCCGTAGGGCCTCCATCTCCGCGTACCCAGAGCCCAATAACCCACAACCCAGGTTGTCGAGGATAGAGAACTTGGCACGCTGGGCAACCTTTTCCGGGAAATGCGGGAAATCAGTCTCGCAAACAAAGCGGGCCAGGTTGAACAAGCGATCGCGTGGGGGCGGAGCAACGTCGGCTCTCGTTACGGCCGCCATGGCCTAGACTGCCTCCTTCGCATGAATAAATCCCTCACGCTCGAGTACGTGGCGCATGTGTTCAGCAACACCAGGGTCCACAGGATTTTGCGGGGGCCGGACACGCGGATCGTCCAGCAGACCCAGCAGCATCGCCCAGTACTTCGTTTCGGCGTACGGGTGCCTGTTTTCCTTGGGATAAACTTCGTATATCTCCTTCCAGAGCTGGCGTAATGGCTGCAAGTCATGAAAGACGGAGTAGGCCTCCTTGAAATTGCCAGCGGCAGCTAACCGCGTGTACTCTACCAACGGCTTCTTGAGCTCAGATTGGAACAAGTTGACGGCCGTCGTGGAGAACAAGGCCTGGTTGCCGAAATACTGGTTCGTTATCAGCCACTGGTCTTCGAAGGGAAAACTTATGACGGCCCTGTTTTCAACGAGCGCGCTGGCACGCACGTAGTCAGCGAAACTCCAGGTAACGTATTTAACGGCACAGATGCTTTCCAAGCCAGTCACTGCCGCAATCAACTCCGGATTCATGACTCGGCCCGAGTGCGGTGTACTGTAGGCAGCTATGGCAATATCAGAATGCGCGTCAATGTATTCATAGAACCGGTAAATCTCATCTTCGCTCTTCGCGTGCTCGTAGGGTGGCCAAATCATGGCCATATCAAAGCCGAGATCCTCGGCGTGGTGGACCAACGTCATCGTGTTGGCCAGGCTATGGTCGGTCGCCGAGAAATAGGCCGGTAAGCGGCCCCCTATTTCGTCTTTGACGACCTCCCCAACAAACATGCGCTCTTTGAGCGAGAGGTACCATGGCTCTGCCAACATGCCGGCTACTGACAGGCCATCCATCTCGCTGTAGTCCAATACGCGCCGCACATGGTCTCTAAGCGCATGTTCGTCGATGGAAAAATCTTCACCAAACGGAACCCAGTGAACTCCCCATAAACCGCGCAGGTGCCCCCTGGCCCACTCTTTTGCTTCACGCTTTCGTGTCATGTTAAGTTCTCCTGGGACTTTTCTCTGGGTCCGCTGCTGCCGCAGCAGCGGACCCAGGTTTGTGTTAGGGCACAGCCATCTGTAACAATTGTTATTCCAGGTCGCTATTTGGCAAACACCGCGTCAAACTTGCGAATCCACTCCTCGAGGTCGGCAAAGACTTCCTCAGGTGGTGAATGCACGGAAAGGTCAGCTAGTTGCGCTGCGACCGACACCCGAGCCGCTGCCCCTTCGGTAGCCGGCGGTACACTTAAATTCGTCGGCGAAAAGAATCCTGCGAGTACCTTCGCCTGGGACTCGGCCGAGAGTAAATAGTTGATCGCTAATTGGCCCGCAATTGGGTGTGGAGCATTCGCCACCAACTCTAGGGGGTTTGCGATAAACGATGGACCCTCTTTCGGAATCACGAAGTCGACCGGCGCGCCAGCAGCCTGGGCCTGGAACGTACGTCCCTGATTACCCACACTCAAGCAACCGACACCCGATGCGAGCAGGTCGCTGATTTCCGACGTTGAGCCCGCAACAGCAACGACATTATCTTTGCTGGCTTCGAAGTGCGCAATGGAGGCGTCGATATCAGAGTAGTCGCCGCCGGATGCGACGTAATTCAAGACGACGATGCTTTTCAGCCCATTACCCCCGGAGAGATGGGCTACGACGATGCATTTTCCGTACTTTGAACTCCAGATGTCTTCCCAGCTTGTTGGCGGGTCCCAGCCATTCGCCCGAAAGGTGTCGGTGTTATAAGTAAGACCGACGAGCGTAAACATGAAGAGGGCGCCGATGTGGTCTTCGGGCACCGCAAAATCGACTAACTCATTGAGGTTTGGCACTAGCGCGGGATCGAGCGGCGCGAACAAGCCTTGGGCCTTGCCAACTGGATCTACCGCGTCATTCGTCAATATGACGTCAATTTCGGGCCGACCGGCCTGGGTCTGTGCTTGGACCTTGCTGAAGTTGTCGCCCACCCGCCCCTCAACATAGGTCACTTCAACCGCATACTTATCGCTGAACTGATTCAATATGTCTTGAAACATCACGCCCAAATCGCCGCCCGGACCCGCAAAAACAAGCGCGCCTTCGGGTTGAGGAGCGGGCGTTGCGGTTGGCGCCGTGGTAGCTTCCGGGACTGAGGTAGGCGCCACTGTTTTGATCGGCTCGGTTGTTGGCGCGGTTGCGGCCGGCGCGCAACCAGACAGCACAATAGCGAGCACCGCCATGAATGCCAGCGACGGCCTCAGTATCTGATCTCTCGTTGGGTCTTTCATGTTCGTTCTCCTTTTCTCCATTGAGGCTTTGGCGTGGGGCGGTTACGCCAACCGCTCGTGCTTTGCGCTAGGCGATGATCGACGACAAATCCAGATTGTGCCTGATCAAGGTAAATGGTCTCCATGGCACACCGATTTCCCTGCGGGCCATGTGGGCCCGCCAAACTGGCAAGTATTCTGGGGCCAAACACCCTGAAGCGGCGTTGATTCGTGCTGGAATCGCACAATTGTTCGGTCCGAATACTTGCCAGATCGGATTGATCGGGGGGAAATCAGTGTGGCATGTGCTAATACACTCCCTACGCGCCGTAGTTCAGTTCTTTTTGACACCATAGGCCCGCTCAAGCCCAATTGTGGCGGATACAATCAGTACGACGAGCAGTCCCACAATTAGCAGGATTGACGACCCTGCGGCGATGAGCGGGCCGCTTTGTGTATCTAGGAAGAAAAGCAGCCGCACAGGTACGGTGATCGTTTTGGGGTCATTGACGAACAACGCTATGCCGGCATCATCGAACGACCTGATGAATCCGAAGATGACTGCAGCCGTGATTGACATACTGATCTGCGGTAGCGTGACGCTGATTACTGTTCGTCGAGGCGATGCACCTAGATTGAGCGCCGCCTTTTCAAGATTTGGATTAAGACCGTTCAGGGCTACTGTTAGCAGCCGAATAGTAAACGGTAATACCAGCACCAATTGAGCCAAGGCCAGTGTGCCGATATTGATCGGCAGTCTCACGCGCAAGTAAAAGGTATAGATGGCTACGCCGAGGGCAACGGTAGGGAACAACAAGGGTAGCAGCGCAATTGTGGCCAACCCTTCACCGCTATTGTGCCGACCACGTGCGATGCCCAGCGAAGCCAATAGGCCAAGGGCGGTGCCAAAAATTCCAACAAGCGCGGCAGTGCCGAGACTGACAAACAGCGACCTGCGGAACTCCGAGTTGGCCAGCAGCCTCTCATACCACGCAAAGGTGAAACTCTGAGGCGGGAAGTGCCAATAAGTGGCCTTCGCCAAAGACACAGCGACGATAGCCACAAGAGGTAACAGGATGAAGGTGACCAAAGCAATTGCCGACAACCAACCCATCAGATCAGCAACAGCAGCAGGCATGGTGAGACGCTGCCGTAAAGTCATTAGCAGCGCTGGCCGCCCAGCGCGCGTCGTCTTAGTAGCCAGCTGGGTATCCAAAGCCTATCCTTTCAACTCAGCATATGAGCATTTAGCGGCATACTCTTCGGCCATATCACCTAAAGCCAGGGCAGTGCCTGGCGCTGCATGCGACGTGTAAGCCATTGATAGATCAGCATCAGCGTCACTGTTACCACAATCAGGATCATCGACAAAGCTGCAGCAGAGGGTCGATTGAGCACTGCGGTCTGCTGTTGAAAGATGGCACGAGAGGCCGCCAGGACACGTCTACCGCCCAGTATGGCCGGTATAGAATAGGCGGCACCAGCTATGGCATACACATACAGGAACGAGGAGAACAGTCCCGGATACGTGAGTGGCAACACCACTCTCCTAATGACTTGCAGTTGCGTCGCACCTAGGTTGGCCGCGGCTCTCATGGCCGAGGGATTAATAGCATCGAGGTTAGTAAGCGTGAGGATCACGGCAAAGGGCAGCAACACATGTACAAAGCCGATTACGATAGCTGGCTCGGAAAACATTATCGTAACTTCACCGAGTCCGAGCGCGCTAGTGATGTGGGGCAGGAAACCTCCGGGTCCCAATACGGCAATCCACCCAAGAGCCCGGACTACGGCGCTAACCAGCAAGGGCGCGAGTACGACAGCCAGCAAGTATGTTCGCACCCTACCGCCAGCGCGCCACATTCCATATGCCGTGACGGCACCTAGAATTGTTGTAATAGTGGCGCTTTCGAAGGCTAGGCGCAATGTCGAGGCCCATGTCTGCAGGTAGTAGCTGTCGGTGAGCGCGAGGCGGTAGTGGTCAAGCGTGAAGCCCGGTGTCATGCCTTCAAACCGGCTAAACTCATTGAAACTGATGCGGGCACTGCTGAGGAGAGGCGCGAAGAAGAAAACCCCGTAGGCTAACCCTGGGAGCAACAGAAGAAGAGCAGTTGTTCCTCGGCCGAATTTCACCACAACCTCCTAGATAGAGTCGCGCAAATTCGTTCCTCAGGCCCTGGCGGCTTTGTCGCATCAACCGGGCGGTAAGAACAACGTATCCTCTGCGCGCCACTGAACGCTCACAGGAGCCCCAAGGGGCGAGAGTTCCCCAGCAAACAGTAACTTGGACCAAAGAATTGCGCCGCCAACATCAATTGCATACTTGACCGTGTCACCGTTGTAGCTCCGGTTGCAGAGTACACCCGTGAGTTGTCCCCCTTTGGTCTCAACGCTCGTAAACTTGAGCGATTCAGGCCGGATGAGCACGTTTCCCACCTGCCCCACATGCATTTCCTTGGCAGCGTTGACTTGACATTGACATTCGACGCTTTGCTCCGCCAACTCAATCCTGACCTTCACCAAGCAAGTCGAAACAGCCCGCGAGTCCGTTACCTCAGCAAGTGAACCGATTTCAATAACAGTAGCCGGTAGAAAATTACCTTCACCAACGAACTCAGCCACCAAGGTGCTGGCGGGATGCTGGTACAGCATTTCGGGCGTTGCGACTTGAAGAACTGTCCCGTGAGACATCACGGCCACCCGATCACACATCTCAAAGGCTTCGGCCTGATCGTGCGTTACGAAGATCACTGTAACCTGAGCCGCCTGGAACAGGCGTCTAAGCTCGAAGCGCATCTGGGCTCGCAGGCGGGCATCCAGATTACTGAGCGGTTCATCGAGGAGTACCACATCAGGATCAACCGCCAAGGCGCGAGCGACGGCTACCCGTTGTTGCTGACCGCCTGATAACTGAGACGGAAACTTTGCGCTCTTGTCACTTAGCCCCACAAGCGTGAGCAATTCAGCGACGCGCCGCTGAATTCTGCGGCTGTCATCGCCACGAACCTTTGGTCCAAAGGCGATGTTTTCGGCTGCAGTAAGATGAGGAAAAAGGGCGTAATCCTGAAAGACCATCGCTGTCCCGCGACGATGGGGCGGCACGCCCGCCAGATCTTTGCCCGAGAGCAAAATGCTGCCTTCCGTTGGATTGAGAAACCCAGCTATGAGATTGAGCGTGGTGCTTTTGCCGCACCCGGACGGACCGAGCAAGCCAAAGAATTCGCCCTGGCGGATGCTGAGGTTGACATTGCGCACCGCCCAGAACTTTTCCCCCATTTGCTTGCCCAGGTCGTCTAATTCCATGACGACCTGGTCTGTTTGGTCAGCCATGGCGGAATCAGTAGCCCTCGCATTAGAAGGCGGTAACGGCAGCCCTCTTGCTAGCGTAACTTTTGCGCCACCATAGGGCAAATCGTTGTTGCAGATGATTTTTTACACTCCGCCAACTAGCATCTGAGCACCAGAAAGCCGATTCCTGCGCGAACTTACGACATAAGGACGGCAAGAAGCCGAAAGTTTGACCTTTCAGCATGTTGCGGTTAGCTGAAAACGGACTGGGCGCCGTGCAAAATGCAACTGATTCAACATTTTGGGTGCTGATTGCGCATAACCTACACTGGCAGTTTGCTCGGAGCGAAAAGAACCATCCCAATTCAAAGTAGCCTTTCGCCAATAAGCGGGACGCAATCTTGCACATTCACCGCAAGAATGAGCCAAAGTGGGGCTTTTCTCAGCAAAGCAAGGTTTCTCCGACAGGCCGCTAGCTGACGGTTATCACCTACTGATCAGTCATTAGGTATTGTTTGCCAAGTATACCATGAGGTGGACCCAATTGTCAAGATGCCGCTGGCGAATTCGGAAGCGGCAAGCGATAGCCGTCAAGCGGGTGCCAGAGCAGCAAAAGGTGATGTGCGTGTGCGCGCCCGCGGGATTTTGGCGAGCCAGGCACCGACGCGCAGGATGTTCAGGCCAAGCGCCACGCAGATGTGCTGGAGATGGGTCTTGGCTTGACCGATGTAGGGTGCGTGTCGCAGATCAGGGATGGCGACAGCCTGAGAAATCGTGCCTTCGATCCCGGCTCGGAGGGCATAGAGTTGCCGGAAGGACTCGGACGTCTGGCGTTGACGCGCGGCTTGAAGCGCCTCAAAGGCGTCTTGAGTGCGAACAGTCAGGCTACGTGGTTGCGAGGCGGACTTGGTGCAGCGTGCGCGGACAGGACAGGCGCGGCAGGCGGCGGCGGCAAAGCGGATATGCACTACCGGATGCTGGTGGCGGTCATGCTGGCCGGTCAACCACTGGGCGCTCGTGTGACCTTGCGGGCAGCGCGCCGAGCGCGCCTCCCAGTCGATCACAAAGGAAGCGATATCGAACCCCTCACCCGCCTTGGTCTGCCAACTATTCTCACCGGCCACGGGTCCCACCAGGTCAACGCCGTAGTCATCGCGGCTCGTGACCAGATGGTCGGCGGTCATATAGCCAGCATCCAAGAGATGTTCACTGGGCAGGAGATCGCGCGCCTCCAGTTTGGCATGAATGCTCGGCGGCAGCTCAAAATCACTAACCGGGGCAGCGGTGGTCTCCACATTGGCGATCAGATGGGGCAGGTCAGGATCACAAGTCTCGGTCAAATGAACCTTGTAGCCAACCCACTCAGTCTCGCGTTTGCGACTGTAGCGCGCTTCAGGATCATAGGGGGAGCTGATGAGTTGGGTTGCCGGTGGCAAATCATCGGCACTCCGCCACCTGAGGCAACCGTCCATGACCACACACTGCTGGAGCCACACCTGCCGCAGAATATCGATGGCGGGAATCTCGCGCAACCAGGCTGGCGCGCCCGGGGCATCCACCCGCTCCATCAAATGGAAGCCATCACTCCCGATGACTTCGGCCAAGGCATAGCGCTCGTCGCGTCCAGGCGGCAGACGGTACTCTTCAAAGCGATGAGCATAGCGGTCGAACCAGTCAGTTGGTACCCAGCTTTGCAGCCATCCTGGGGCGACTGTGGCCAGCAGATTGAGCGCTTGGCGCAGGCTCTCGCCAACGCACTCCAGGCGATTCAGTTCGCGAATGGCCCCCACGATGTGAGTCGAATCCGTACGCATCCGGCCCCGTGCCTTCAGCAGCCCCACCTCACGCAGCCGTGTCAGCATCGTCTCAAAGAGCAGCTGTTCGACATCCCCCAGCCGCAATCGGCTGCGAAACTCACTCAGCACCGAAGCGTCGAAGCCCTCACTGGTCAGCTCCAACCCCAGCGCGTATTTCCAGTCAATCCGGCCGCGCACAGCTTCGGCGGCCTGCCGGTCGGAGAGCCCTTCGGCAAACTGCATGATCGTGATCAACGCCAACCGGGCTGGCGAGGCCGCCGGCTGTCCACGACTCGGAAACAGGTGCCTGAAGGCTTCGTCATGGTAGATCGGTCCCACTTCGTCACGCATCCGCATATACGTATTCCCCTTGGGGAACGCCGCCCGCGCCACTCGCGCGGTCTCCTCCGGTATGCTCATGTCCGCCTCGGGATGCAGTGACATCGTGACTCCTTTCCTACTGCCTGCTCAGGCCATTTCCGTGTTTCAGTCTGCCAATTCTATCGGCTCTCTCCTCGCTTCCGAATTCGCCAGCGGCATCTTGTCAAGACAGCAAATCGAGAAATCGAGAGGATGCCCCGCAAAGTTTTCGACGCTGCTCAGTTGTAGGAGCAAGACGAGGGTCTGGACAAACAGGCGGGGCCGCGCCGCCAGGGGTGATTCGCGGCCGGAGGAGGTGGTTCGCTGGGCGCGGTGGCGGCCTCGTCAGTCGTAGTGCCCGGCCGCGTGTCCGCTGGGGCCACCGCTTCGAGGGCGGGCGGTGGGGTCTCTGTGGCCAGGAAGCTGCTCGTCGCTTCTGCAGCCCGGCGCGGCTGCGTTGCGGCGCGCCGGCGTTGGCGCCGGGCGGTGCGCGGCTCCCGCGCCTGCTGGCGTAACTCCGCCGCGATCTGGGGCCAGGCTTCGTCCCAGCGGTCATTCCCCACCACGTTGCGCAGTGCTAACATCGGATCGACGTGGGCCGGAGCCCAGTGCCTGCCGGCCCCCTTCAGGCGGGCTTCGACCACCAGCTGGTTGCCGCTTTCGGTGGCTCCACTGGCAATCGGCCAGCCCTGCGCCTGGAAGACCGGCTCCTGCCTCTGCGCCTTCCGTTTGTCCAGGTACGCCCAGGCCTGGGGCAGGTCGAGTGCTTCCGCCTGGGGATGTTCCGCGACCATGTCGTGCAAGGTGGCCAACACTGCGTCCGGCCCGGTGTGTTTGCGGTGGTGCAGTTGGCTCTGGAGCCAGGCGGCCCCGTCCGGGGACTCGGCGCCAACCGTGGCCTGGCCGATCTTGCCGACGTAGCCGGCGGCATGAGGAAAGTCGCGGAGGCGCACCGCGTCCGGCCGATGCCAGTCGACGAAGCCCTGCACCCACTCGGCGCCATCCAGCACGGCCGCGACCGGCCCGGCGGTTTCCACGCCGCGGCGGTGCGGTGCGACCAGGGCCAGAGGGTCGAAGGTCTCCGTGTCGGCCAGCCGTTGAACGACAATTAGAATAGGACCTGGGCGACAACTAGAAACGGACATGGCGGTCGCGGAGGTTCTCCAAGTGCGCAAGAAGAAGCAGGGGCCGTAGACTGACAGCCCTCCAAGAAGGGAAGGCAGGATGACGGCCACGGATGCACAAGTGAGGATCCTGATGCGGGAACGAGAGAAAGGCCGCACGCAAGAACAGGCGGCGGCGAGCGCGAATCTGAAGAACCGCAAGACAGTGGCGCGGTACGAGCAGCGTGGCCAGTTGCCCCGCGAGTTGAGACAGCCGCGGCGCGATCGAACGCGAGAGGACCCGTTTGCGGCCGACTGGGCGACGATCGAGCGGATGCGGGAGGATGCGCCCGAGTTGGAAGCGCAGGCAGTGATGGAGTGGCTGTGCGAACAGCATCCTGAGCGCTACCACGAGGGTCAAGTGCGGACACTGCAACGCCGACTGGCGGCTTGGCGGGTCCGCCATCGTGAAGGGGTAGCGGCGTTGGAACCGGTGCGCCGACCGGGGGAAGTGGTGCCGACCGACGGGACGTGGTTGAGCGAGTTGGGGGTGACCATCGCGGGAGCGCCCTTCAACCACCGGCTGATCCACTCGGTCTTGCCCTCCTCGAAGTGGGAATGGGGACGGGTGGCGCAAAGCGAATCGCTGGCCGCCTTGCGCTTGGGGCTGCAAAGCACCTTGGTGAAACTGGGAGCGGTGCCGCGCTTCCACCAAACCGACAATTCCAGCGCGGCCACCTCTCCAGGTGGGGAGGCCGGCTCGGGCGAACGGGACTTCACCCCCAGCTACCTCCACCTGGTCGGTCACTTCGGGATCAAGCCGCTGCGGACGCAGGTGCGGGCGCCTGACGAGAATGGCGACGTGGAAGCCTCCAATGGCGGGTTGCAGCGCGCTTTGCACCAACATCTGCTCGTGCGCGGTAGCTGCGACTGTGCGGACATCGCTGGCTACGAGGCCTTCATTTGGGAGGTGATGAGCCGGCGCAACCAGCGGCGCCAGAGCCGCCTGGCCGAAGAACTGGTGGTGATGAAGCCCCTCACGGTGCCGCTCTTGGAGAGCTATACCGAGCGGCAGGTCCTGGTCAACACAGGCAGCTTGATCCGGGTCCAGCAGAACAGCGACTCAGTCCCGACAGGCCTGATCGGCAAAATGGTCACAGTGCGCGTCTGGGAGTGGCCTCTGGAGGTGCTCTTCCAGGGGCAGGTGGTTGAAACCCGGCCACGCTTCCAGGGCCAGCAGGGCGAGCATAGCAATTATCGCCATCTCATCGGCGCCTTGCTGCGCACGCCTGGAGGCTTCCGCGACTATCGCTACCGGGAGGCCTGTTTCCCGGCGCTCATCTTCCGCCAGGCCTGGGAGCAACTCAATCAGTTCTATCCCCCGCGGAAGGCTGATCTGATTTACCTGCGGGTCTTCCATCTGGCAGCTCGGACGATGGAATCAGCCGTGGCCGCGGGGCTGGGCGACTTGGTTGCGGCGGCCCAGCCCTGGGATGAGCGCGATCTCGAGCGTCCCTTGGCTCCGCCGAGGGCGGAAGTCCCACCCCTGACACGCGGCCAGGTCCACCTGGCCGACGACGATGCGCGGCTGAGGGGAGGGCGTGATGAGCACCCTTGAAACGCTCCACCAGCTCTGTCGAACCCTCCATCTCCCAACGGCGGCGGCCAGCGTGAGCGAGAGTTTGCTCCTGGCGCACCGTGAGAATTGGTCGCTCGAGCAGTTCCTGGCCTCTGTCTTGGAACAGGAAGTCGAAGGGCGCCGCCAACGACGCGTGCAACGCTTGCTCGCTCAATCGCACCTGCCGGAGGGTAAAAGCTTTGCGCGCTTGGACGCGGCCCGCCTGCCTCTGCGGCGGCGCCGCCTGCTCCCGAGTCTGCGGGCCGGCGACCTCCTGGCGCGGGCTGAGAACCGCCTGTTGTTCGGCTTGCCCGGCACCGGCACGAGCCACCTGGCCGCCGCCCTCGGCCAGGACTGGGTGCAGGCGGGCCATCCAGTCTTGTTTACCCCGACCTTCAAGCTGGTCGGCCGGCTCTTACGGGCCAAACGGGATTACGAATTGGAGCGCGAGTTGCGCCGCCTGGACAGCTTTGAGGTCGTGATCCTTGACGATATCGGCTCCGTCCAACAGAGCCGGGACGAGATGGAAGTGCTCTTCACCTTTCTCGCCGAGCGCTACGAGCGGCGCAGCGTGGTCATCACCTCCAATCTGGTCTTTTCCGAGTGGGGCCAGCTCTTCAAGGACCCCTTGACCACCGCCGCCGCCATTGACCGCGTTGTGCACCACAGCATCATTCTCGAGTTCGGAAGCGACATGCGCAGCATGCGCGCCGAGGCTGCCGCGCGCCGCAATCGTGTCGATCCCTCCCTGGGGACGGATGCGCCTCTTTCAGCAGCCGCCCCACCGTAAGGCGTTGCCTATCCGTCACACACCTGTCGGGCTGTCTCCGTGCGTTGAGGCTTCCGCGCTCACCACCGATGTCCGTTTCTAATTGCCGTCCAGGTCCAAATCTAGTTGTCGTTTGACGGCCAGCCGCGAGAAGTCGGACAAGTGTCGCGTATGCACACCCCACTCGCCCTTTTCCTGGACCGGCTCGCCCACCTCGCCAATCACCACCGTCTTGACCTCGCCCCATTGCCCCCCCACCAGGGGGACAAACGCCCCGGCGGCGCTCAGGGACTGCTTGGCCGGCCCCGGCGGGGCCGGCGGGGCTTCCCGCTCCAGACGCGCCACTTCCCCGGTCTGCAGGCCGACCTGGGCCGCCCCGGCCGTTTCCGTCCGCGCCTGGGCGACCTCTTCGGACACCACCACCCGGGTGAAGGCCGCCAGCATTTCCGCGGCCCGGCCGAACGGCATCCAGGTGCCCACGCGCACCAGGCGCTTGTACAGCCATGGGCGCAAGCTCCCCGGCCGCAGCTCGAGTTCCTCATCGAGGGGGAACAAGCCCGGCGCCACCCGCCGGGCAGGTGCCGTAGCGGCGCTCCAGGCGGAGGTCCTGGCCGCCTTGGGTTTGCAGGTGACGGATGGGCTGACGTTCGCGGTGCAGGCGGTGGCCACCCTGCGGGCACACCGGATGCTCGTGTGCCGGCGCCTGGTCCCAAGCCGCGGCGGGACTGGCCAGGGCCAAGTCCTGCAACATCCCTGCCCGCCGCCGCGCCAGCCGCTCATCCAGCGCTGCTTCAATCTGGCGGAAAGTCGCCCGCGGGGGCTGCACCCGCCACTCGGCCATCCCCGTCATGACTGCCTCGGCCAACTCGTGCCAACGGCGATCCATTTGCTTTGTGTCCATGAAGGCCTCCCAGGGGGTCTGTGTCTCTACCACCCATCTTACTCCCTTTCGCCGCCCCCGGCGAGGCCAGCCCGTGAAAACTTTGCGGGGCACCCAATCGAGCAGAAATAAAGTAGGGACCTCCTTCCTTGGTGTGATCTGGAGACCAATCCGTCGTCGTCGTGCTGTGGATAAGTGGGCGTGCGCCATGAAGATTGAAGGTAACTACTCAGGCCTAGAGCCTGACGGACATTAACATTGTCAAAATCACAAAAGCCAGCGACAATATAAGCATGGAACCCCTGCATTTGCCAACGGAAGAAGAAATCCGCGCCGCAGCCCGAGAAGGGGAGGAGGCGGTGGTTGCCCTGGTGAGCAGCCTGATTGAGGCCATGGCGTTGCTGTCGGCCGAGGTGCAAGCCCTCACAGATCAGAGCGCTAAGAACAGCCGCAATAGCGGCAAAGCGCCTTCGAGTGATGGGCTGAAAAAGCCTCGTAAGGGCAGTCTGCGCCAATCCACCGGCAAGAAAAGCGGGGGTCAACCGGGTCACAAAGGGCATACCCTCAAGATGGTGGCTGCGCCAAATCATGTGGAGACCCATCGCGTGGTGCGCTGCCGGGACTGCCCAACCGCTCTGGAAGCGGGGCAGCCCAAGGATTATGAGAAGCGCCAGGTGTTTGCTCTGCCACCGGTGCGAGTGGAAGTGACGGAACACCAAGCGGCGATCCAGCAGGGTCCCCGGTGCGGGCAGGTGAGCACGGCCGAATTCCCGGCAGAGGGAACCCAGCCAGTGCAATATGGGCCAGGGATCAAAGCCCAGGCGGCGTATTTCAACCAGTAACAGTTCATTCCGCTGGAAAGGGTGAGCGAGATCTTCGGCGATCTGTCCGCTCATCCTTTGGGGGAAGCCCCGGTGATTGGGGCCTGTCAGGAAGTCGAGCACCACGTCCTGCCGGTCAATGAACAAGTGAAAGCGCACGTAACTCGGGAAGAGGAGGGTGTCCATTTCGACGAGACCGGCGCTCGAGTGAACGGGGCTCTGAACTGGCGGCAGGCCACGAGCACAGCGCGCGTGACCTCCTCCGCGATTCAGGCCAACCGGGGTTCCCAAGCGCTCCGGGAGATTGGCATCCTGCCTGACCGCAAAGGCACTGCAATCCACGAGGATTACGCTTCCGAGTTCCAGTGTGAGAATAAGCGCCATGGGGTGGGTAACGCTCATCACCTGCGGGAGCTGAAGTTCATCGAAGACCGGTATCAACCGGAATGGGCCTCCCAGATGGCGGCCGTGCTGCTGGAGATCAAGCGGGAGGTTGACGCTGCCAAAACAGCTGGGCGGACAAGCCTGCTCCCAGATCAGGTCGCGCACTTTGAAGCCTGCTACGATGACCTGATCACCTTAGGACTGCGGGCCAATCCCCCACCGCAACCGGACCCAACGCAGCCCAAGAAACGCGGAAGGGTCAAACCAAGCCCGGCGAACAACTTGCTGGATCGCCTCCGCAATCACAAACAGGGCGTGCTGGCTTTTATGGTCGATTTTAAGGTGCCGTTTGACAACAATCAGGCGGAACGCGATATCCGCATGGTCAAGTTGAAACAGAAAATCTCAGGCTGCTTTCGAACCGAAGAAGGCGCTCAAACCTTCTGCCAGATACGCAGTTATATCTCCCAATACCTTCGCCAACAATTGACGAAATAAGAGCGTGTTTGGAAAATCATTTGACAGGAATGACCACAATACACAAGATATAGGATATACCTATGGATGAGTGTGAAAGGACCTGAAGTGAGCAAACACGCACCAGTGGTCTACGAGACAGATGTGACCGATGACCAGTATCAACTGATTGCACCGGTGATCGAGCGCCGGTCGAAACGGGGACGGCCCACCACCTTGTGTTTGCGTTTAGTGTTGAATGCGCGCCTCTATTTGACGCGGACCGGCTGTCAATGGCGTCTTTTGCCCAAAGATTTTCCGGCCTGGCAAAGTGTTCGGTACTACTTCGACCAATGGACGGAAGATGGGACCTGGCTGGAAATCAACCGTCTCTTGGTCGAACGGCGGCGGATGGCCGTCGGGCGCGCCTCGACCCCTTCCATGGGGCTGATCGACAGCCAGTCGGTCAAAACGACCGAAGTTGGCGGCATGCGCGGGATTGATGGCAATAAGTACGTTAAAGGGCGTAAACGCCAAATCGCCACCGATACGCAGGGCAATCTGTTGGGAACTCTCGTTCATCCGGCCAATACCCATGACACCGTCGGCGGCGAAGAACTACTGGATCTGGTGCTCAACGAGTATCCCTCCATCAAGAAGGTCCTGGCGGATCAGGGGTATCAAGGCGACTTGGTGGCGTGGTTCCAAGCCGATTTCGGCGTCGTACTCGAGATTGTCGAGAAACCCGCCGATCAAAAGGGATTCGTGGTGCAAAAAGGTCGTTGGGTCATTGAGCGCACTATTGCCTGGCTGAACCGCTGTCGGCGTCTCAGTAAAGATTATGAGCGTAACGCCTGGAATAGTGAAGCCATGATCTATATCGCCTCCATTCACTTGATGCTGCGGCAATTGCTCCCCAATACGAATATTCCAATTCCGTACAAAGATAAGCGGCTTCCCGAATCGATGGGCCTGACTCTGAACCAAGCAGCCTAAGTATATGAATATTTTCCAAACACGCTCTAAGAGCGGTTGACTACCATGCGTTTTTTATCTCACCACAGACAAAAGCGCACGAGGAGACAACCGCTCATGGGAGATATAATAATCGTTTTGCAGTGTTTAAGCCAATGCCTTGAGAAGACCACCTGGCGACAACTGAGTTGTATTGTACCAGCCCTGTTGGCTATGACAGGTCGGGTGACAATGGTAGGTGTCTCCCGTTGGACAGGACAAGGCGGAAGTTACCGGACCATCCAACGATTTTTCAACAGCGCTATCGGGTGGGCGAAAGTGAATTGGTTTTTCATTCGACATCATTGGCTTGACCCGACAGATACCATCTTGATCGCTGGGGATGAGAGTGTAGTCACCAAAGCAGGGAAGAAGACCTATGGGTTAGATCGTTTCTTTTCGTCCCTGTAGGGCAAGCCGGTACCCGGGCTATCATTTTTTAGTTTGTCGTTAATCAGTGTCAACAAACGGACCTCTTATCCGATGATGATGGAACCGGTGATCAAAGAGAAAGAAGAGGAGCCAGACACCAAGAGAGCGGGGCAACAGAAATCCAGGAAACGAGGTCGTGCCAAAGGCAGTAAGAACAAGAACCGCCGGGATGTAGAGCTAAAGCCGTATTTAGTCCATATCCAAACCATGATCAAAAAGCTCCTAGTGCTGATAGGGACTGACCTCAAACTCATCTATTGTGTGCTGGATGGTGCCTTTGGCCACAACAATGCCCTACAAATGGTTCAGCAATGCTCCTTCCACCTGATTAGCAAACTGCGTGGGGATGCAGCCCTCTATTGTCCCTATGATGGCCCTCAAAAGCAGCGCGGGGCCAATAAAAAATATGGTGGAAAAACTCAATTATAACCACCTCCCGGATCAGTATCTCAAAGAAACAACCATGACCGATGGCGTCCAGACTAATATCTATCAGATGACGATGTGGCACAAACTTTTCCCTGTCTTGCTTAATGTGGTCATCATCGTCAAGACCAATCTCAAAACCGGGGCTCGAGCTCACGTGGTTCTGTTCAGCAGCGACTTGGATTTAGCTTATGACAAACTGATTGACTATTACCGTCTTCGCTTCCAAATCGAGTTCAATTTCCGTGACGCTAAACAATTCTGGGGGCTGGAAGATTTTATGAATGTTAACCAAATCCCGGTTCACAATGCTGCTAACCTGGCCATGTTTATGGTCAACCTTTCGCAAGCCCTGCTCCGTCCTTTCCGAGTAACTTGTCCCACCTTCAGTGTCAACGATTTGAAAGCCCACTTCCGGGGGCGTAAATACGTAATCGAAACATTAAAATTGCTTCTGCAAAGACCTGAGCCTATTTTTATTGACCGAATCTTCGCCAATATCGCTCAAATCGGGCGTATTAATGCTGCATAATTGGCGAAGGTATTGCACTTTAAGAACTGAATAATGGAGGCATGGCCTCTTCCGTGGATAATCAGGTTTGCCAAAACCACTATCGCGGAGGAGAACCATGCCCAAGCCAATTGTATGCTTATCGACCGCCGTAGGCGAGTTTGCCGAATTGTTCCGCCCCTGTTTCAGT
The DNA here is from genome assembly GCA_027493995.1 of Ardenticatenaceae bacterium. Classification (GTDB taxonomy): domain Bacteria; phylum Chloroflexota; class Anaerolineae; order Ardenticatenales; family Ardenticatenaceae; genus DOUV01. The sequence goes on from JAOSJS010000001.1 coordinate 7,209,619, forward strand.
CAACGCCAGTGGAAGTACTTTGTGATCGTCCTGCTGGGGTTGATTGAATGTGAAGGACGACGAACGCGGCGCGGCTTGCTGGCGGTGGTCGGGGAAAAGGTCAGCCTGTGTGGCTTGTCGCGGTTCTTCAATCGTTGGCAGTGGTCGGCGGCCGAAGGAGCCCATACCTGGTTAGGGCGCTTTCGAGCTCAGAGGCAGGTGCAGGTGCAGGCCGAGCATCAACGCCAGCGGGCCGAACGGGCGAAACGTCGCGGTCGTCCGCCAGCAACCGTGGTGACACATCGATTTCCCTGAGTAGGGAAAAACTGGCAAGAATTCACAGTCAGTAGTCGAACTCCGGGCTTCCTTGGGTGTAAGATTGTCTTGAGACAGAGACAATCACAGACCCCAAAGGAGGCACCGGAGTTCGATGAGCAGCGTATCTCAAGTTGACAAGGTTGTCAACGCCAGGAGGCAGCGTCGTCGCGGGCCAGGGCAGCCGTCCAAGCCAACGCCCGCTCGTATTCAAGGGATTAATCGCGAGATCGTACAGGCGGCGTTGGCTGGCGATGAGATCCCCTCGGATGAGGCGCTGGCTGCGGCGGACGGAGTGAGTGAACGCACCGTGCGCGACATTCGGTTGCGATTGTTGGGATTGAATCGCCGTGAACTGAAACGATGGATGCAGGCAAGCCGAACGGCATCTGCGGCTGATCAGACGACGGAGCGTGAGCTGATCTGCGCAACGCCCTTTGCTGGTCTGTGGCTGCTGGTGCCGCAGATCATTGACTCGGAGTTGGCCAAGGCAGCCAACCTGTTGCAAATCACGCAGCGCACGCGGGTCCTGGCCATTCACATCGTGTTGACCCTGGTAGCCTGGGCAGTTCTGGGTTTTCAACGCTTGTTTCACGTGGATGACTATCGCCATTGGGCCGATATGGGGCTGGCGCTGTTTACCGGTCATGGGCACTTGTGGTCCGATACCACCTTGTGGCGTTGGGTGCCTGGCGTCACACCAGAGAGGGCAGCGCTCTTCTACCAGCGCACCGTCGCTCCAATCGTGGGCCATCCCGATAGCCAGGGCCGCTTTAGCCTGGATGAACATGTGGTGCCTTCTTTTACGAACCGCCACCCGCGCCCCTTGGGTAAGACCCGCGTGCCGAGCCGGGGTCGCTCGTATCCGGCCTTTCGCTTGTATGCTATCTTTGACCTGGATCTGGGTCGCTTTGCCGGCCTGCTGGTCCGTAAGGCTCGAGAGGCTCTGAGCCAGGTCTTGCCCGACCTGTTGGCTGAAGTGCGGGGTCTGCGACGACACGCTCAGGTGCCAGACCCAGACGGCGTACGCCTGATCATAGACCGAGGGGGGTACAAGGGCAGTCTGTTTGAGATGTTGATGGAGGACCCTCAGGTCAGCTTCATCGCCATGGCTCGTGCTACTGCGGTCAATGTGCGCCAGTGGGAGGTTATTCCTGAAGACGAGTTTCAGCCGTACCAGCCGAAAGATGTTGACAATCCCAATCTCAAGCTTGCCCTGGCGGTGACCCACGTTAGCAAATGCAAGCACCCGCTGTCCTCGGTTGTCATCCGAGACGACACGCCCGATACCAAGCAGCGCTGGCGCGTGCTGTTCTACAAGAACCAACCGCATCAGGACCCGACAGCCGAGGAAATCGATGCCGAGTACCGACAACGACAGCACCAAGAACTGGGCTTTTCCCAATATGTCCATGCCCTGGCCGGAAACTGCTTGCCCAAAGCCTACGAGATGATTCGGGTGCCCAACGCCCAAGGCCAAAAGCGCACCACTGTGGACACAGCAGAAACGACTGATAGCCAACGCGCCGTTCACTTGGTCGCCTGGATCAAGTTTCTGACCTTCAACTTGATCCAGGACTTCGGCGTTGCCCTGGGACCTGATCAGGCCAATCGTCAGGTGGCTACCCTGGTACGCCGCTATATCATGCGCCCCGGACGCCTCTACCTGCATAATGGACAACTGATCGTCCAACTCGATCCTTTCCGTGGCCATGAGGCGTTGCAGCCCTTCATTCACCAACTCAACCAACGTGGCTTGCCGATTCCATGGCTATCCGGGGTGATTCTGCAAGTCGAAATCGCTGGCCAACCGCAGGGGCTCGCAGCAGTACCCCAGGTCATAGGACAGCGAATACTTGCCAATTCCACCGCCGCTAGCCCATTATAGGGAAATCGATGTGACAGTTACTTGATCGTAGACGACTCGATCAGCCTGAAGGTCAAAGGGCGCAAGATGCCAGGTCTGGGCCGGCACTATTCCACCACGGAAGGGCGCGTGGTGATCGGACACTGTTTGTTGAGCGGGTTGTCTATGTTCCTGGGCCGACGCTGCCCGCTTCAGCCCCGGCTGGATCGCCAGAAGGTAGTGTGTGAGCAGGAAGGGGTGCCCTTTGTGAGCAAAATCGAGCTGGCCGGGCAAGCGATTGAACAATTCGAGCCCGTCGCAGGCAGCCACACCCATGTGCTCATCGACAGCTGGTTTCACTGTCGAAAGGTGCGCCGGGCGGCCCAGCGGCGAGGTTGGGACGTCAGCGGCGGGCTCAAGAGCAACCGAGTCCTGCGCCAGATCCACGAAGCTGGCAGCCGCACCTGGCTCAAGTTGTCCGAGTCTGCGGCCAGCCTCAAAGCAGCCGATTGGCAAGAAGCCACCTGGCCCTCCCAAGAAGGGGAGCGACCGGTGTCCGTCCATACCCTCCTAACCTGGATCCGCAAACTGGGGCCGACCCGACTCCTAATCACCTGTCACGATCCAGCGGACCCGGCCCAGTCGATCCGCTCCTGGGGTTCGACCCTGCGGGAGGCTGACGCTCAGACGCTCATCCCCACGCTGGCTGTCCGTTGGTTGATCGAGGTCTTGTTTGAGGACGACAAAGACCTGTTGGGTGCCGACCACTACCAGCTGATGAGCGCCGAAGCCGTGCTTCGCTTCTGGACCTTGATTGCCTGCTTGGGCTACTTCCTGGATGAGCAGAAAGCCCTGCACTCCGACTGTGCTACCTGAGGCGACGTCCGGCGCGCCCTGCAGAAAGAGCATCAGCACAATCTCTTAACCTGGCTACAGGCTCAGTTCCAGGCAGGCCTATCGCTGGCGCAGCTTGATACCCAATTGGCTATATTCAGTTCTTAAAGTGCAAAGGTAGTATGATTTATCTATGAGAACCAGTCATCGCTGATCTCCATGAGAATGGCCGTCACCAAGCGCAGACAAGCAGCCTCGTTGGGAAAGATGCCAACCACCCGGGAGCGGCGACGAATCTCGCGGTTGAGGCGCTCAAGCCCGTTGGAGGTGCGCAGCAGCCGGCGATGCGCCTCGGGAAAGGCGAAGACCGTGAGGCCCGCTGGGATGTTGGTTTCGAGCCAACTGGCCAGTTTCGCAGCAGTCTGAGTGTACTTCTGGACCGCGTTGGTCAGGAGGCGCTCGGCCTCAGCCCGATCGCGGGCATTGAAGATCGCGCGCAGATCGGCGGCCACGTCAGCCTTCATGTCCTGACGCGGGAGGTACGCCGGCGCATTCTGCTGGAGGTGAAACTGGCCGCGCGGCCAGGGCACCCCGCCGAAGACCGCCCGTCGCGCGGCTTTGAGCCCCTCGTGAGCATCGCTGACGATCAGTTCGACACCCCGCAGCCCACGAGCCACCAAGCTTTGCAGGAAGGTGCGCCAATGCACTTCCGCTTCGCTCAAGCTCACCGAGACGCCCAGCCCCTGGCGCTTGCCCTGCCGGTCCACCCCGGTGGCCATCAGCACGGCCTCGTCCCGCACCTGTCCGTCCACGCGGACCTGTTCATAGCGCGCCTCCAAGCTCGACTACTCTGAAAATGTGACCTCCGGGACCGGAACGCGCGGGGCGAGGGTGACGGTGTTGCCGAGCTGCTCGAGGCGGCGCACCAAACGACGTTCGACCGCTCGACGATCACGCTCATCAAAGTAGTTGGCCCCAAGATCCTGATACGACTCCCGCCGGGTAAGGATATAATAGACGCTCACCAGAATCGAGTGTCCAACGGCCAGCACGGCTTTCTTCTTCCCACGCCTGGCAGCAATACGTCGATAGAGGGCCCCCAAGTAGGTGTTCTTGGTGCGAGCCGCAGCCTGAGCCGCTTCCGTCAGGGCTTGAGGGAGCCAGGGCGACCCTTTGCGGGTGCGACCACTCTTGCGCTTGCCGGCACTCTCATCATTGCCGGGACACATCCCCGCCCAAGAGGCCAAATGCTTAGCGGAGGGAAAGCGACTGAGATCACTGCCGATCTCGGCCAATAGGATCTCCGCCGTGCGTTGGCTCACCCCCGGGATCGTATCCAGAAGGGCCAGAGCGTCGCTCTCATCCTGGAGCCGCGTGCCAATCTCGATCGTCACCCGCTCAATCGCCGCATCCAGATACTCAATCTGACCGAGCAACTCCGAAATCAGGAAGCGATGGTGCCCCATGACCCGACCCGTGAGCGCTTGCTCCACGGCAGCGCGCTTCGTACGCAGCGTGCCGCGCGCCAGGTCGGCCAGCAGAGCCGGATCACGCTCCCCTGCCACGATGGCCTCGAGCATCGCCCGAGCGGAGCGCCCCAGAATGTTGGTGGCCACGGCGCCACGCTTCACCTTGGCATCCTCCAGCACCTTGGGCAAGCGATTGATGAAGCGCGCTCGCTCTTGGACCACCGTGGTGCGGTAGCGGGTCAGCTCGCGGAGTTCACGCTGCTCTTGAGGTGGGATATAGCTCCCGCGCAAGAGCCCAAAATGGAGCAGTTCAGCAATCCACTCGGCGTCCCGCACGTCGGTCTTGCGGCCCGGAACCGCCTTCATATGCTGCGCGTTGACCACCAGGACCTCGACGTCCATGTGGAGCAGATTGAAGACCGGTTTCCAGTAGACCCCGGTGCTCTCCATGGCCACTTGCTCACAGCTCGACTCCTTCAGCCACGCCGCCAACGCCAGCAACTCGTGAGTCATGGTTGAAAAGGTCCGCACTTCGATCTGGAGTTCACCCGTCGCTTCGATCCGACGTAGGCAGGCGACCACATTCTTCTTAGGCACATCCAGTCCACAGCAGCAGGACGTAACCGGCTCCATAGTACCCTCCGTTCATTAAACGCCTCACCAAGTGTCCCACTGATCAGAGTCTACTCGGCGTGCTTCCCGAACGGGAGCGACAAGTGGTGGTGCCTGGGGACACTCAGACCAAACTTTATCGCGGGTTCGCAGCACCAGTCGAGCCCGGTCTTCTTTGGTGGGCGCAGGAGAGTTTACCTCATTTTCATCCGTCGTGGTGAACGAAGGTAGCCCCCCATGTAACCGTGGTCATGAGCACCACTGGGCGATGAGCCGTTGCAGCTCCTTGGAGGGTCGGCCACGCCGCGTGGGAGGCGTCCAGCGGGGCGGTGGGACGCGATAGGCGAGCAGTTCCTGGACGGACCAGCAGTGGTCGGTGAGGCCGGCCGCCATGGCCGGGGTGCGCGGGAGCCACTTGTGACCGCCAATGATGCCGTCCAGGCGGAGGGAGTCATGCGCGGTGCAGAAGTTATAGACGGTGCCAATCAGGTACATGCCGGCCTCCAGGGTGGCGGTCCGGCGGGCCAAGGCGCGCGTGCGGCGGCCCAAGGCGGCCACGCGGGCCCGGAAGGGGGCGTTCCGCCGCTCAATATAGGCCGTGTTGAGCCCCCCGTGGCCCTGGGTCTGGTGAATCAGCCGCGCCACCAGCGTGGCACGGCCCTGGACAATCCGCCGGGTCACGCTCACCACGCGCCGCCCAGCCCGGTGCTTGATGACCTGACCGATGCCGATGTCGTTCCAGGGCCGCAAGCGCGGGCGGCCCCGCCTGCCGGTGGGAATCGGCTCGCGAAAGGCCGCCTGAATGGCGGTGACGTAACTGCTCAACCCATCGACCGCGATCAGGAGCGGGCGACCCAGCGCGCAGGCGCGAATCGTCGCCACCAGCTGGGCGATCAAGCGCCCATCGCGCGTGGCGCTGATGGCGCCCCCCAGCCACCGCCGCGTCGGCACCTGGATCGCCAGGGCCATCCAGACCCGCTGGCCCTGCTGGTTGACGCACAGTTCATCGGCCTGCACCTGCCCCAGGTCGCGCGGTTGGACCACCAGATGCTGATGCACGCGCTCACCCTGCGCCCCGGCGCGCGCCTGCCAGGCCACCACCGGGCGTTCATCCACCCCGAACGCCGCCACAATGGCTTGCACCGGACAGCCATGCGCCAGCAGCGTCACTCCCAGCACGACCAGGTCCACCGCCGTCCGCAGCCGGTCGAACGCCGTCCCGCTCGTCGCCGCGAAGGTCCGGCCGCACTGGTTCCATTTGTACCGCTGCTCTTGCTGACTGTGGATGACAATGGTGCCTCGGCCAACCTGTCCTCGTGCCGGGCACGCCAGGTTGGGGCAGAATACCGCCTTGGGGTCCATGGGGCCGTCCTCCTGTCATGGTTGGGAACCTGACAGAGTCTGCCTCTGGACCCCTTCCTGTTCAAGTTAGCCGCCCTCCACGGTTTAGGGGGGAGCTACCTGAACGGTTCATGGCGAACTTTATCCAAGTTAGGCGGCAAAGGCGAGCATTTCAGTGAAGTGGTCGAGCACGACACGGGGGATTTTCACCATTTCGGGCTCGCGCAGAGAGATCGAAAAAAGGGTCGAGGGCCAGAGGCGCGAGCGCACAAAGGCCAGGGTATCCGAGAAGGTGGATAGCTGCTTGGTGTACCAGGCGGCCTGGCGTGGCGGCAAGGGTTGATCATGGAGCAGGTGATGGGCAAAGAGCGTGACGAGCGAAAAGAGCGCCAGCAAGGCTGGGGTGGTGCGGGCAATGGCCAAGTCGGACCATTGGCGTTGGGTCTCGACCCCCAAATGAGCCCGGACTTCCTCGAATGTGACCTCCAGCCGCCAGCGACGGACAAAATAGGCGACGATGAGGTGGGGCGTGAGGCTTTGGTCGGTGGCGAGCAGCGCTTGGGGCTCGAACTTGCCGAGGGGGTCGCGAATTAGAACCCAGCGAAGGGCCACGGGTGGCAGGCCGTTGTGATACCAGAGGGCGGTGCCGGTGGCCAGTTCCACCAGGCGCTCGATGCCACCATACCACGGCACGCGCACCTGTTGCCAACTGGTACTCGGCGAGGTGAGGTGCTGGGACAGCGTGGGTTGGCGCTTGCCTTTGAGGCGTGGGCGCCCACGCGTCGTCGTGGTCCGCAGGGGTGGCGGGTCGTAGCGCGCGGCATCCAGCCGCAAGCGCGTGATCATGGTGACTGGTTCAGCCAAGGCTGCCGCGTGCGCGAGCAACTCAATCGTACTGGAGGCGCCGTCACCCACCACCACCAGCTTGCGCTGCGGCAGCCAGCGCCGCGCTTGGGTGATCATCTGGCGCGCCCAGTCCGTCAAGCGCTTGTGAGAACGAGCGCGTTCCTCATAGTAGCGCGCCGAGGGAGCCAGCGCCGTCAAGAAGGGCAAGGCCCAGAAGCGCGAGGCCCACGGAATCGGGGCGATCAGCATCATGCTCACCCAGCGCAAGCCACTCGCTTTCACGAAATGGCTCTTACTCGACCGAACCGCATCCCGATAGATCCCTTTCGCGGCGATCTTCTCCCCTCGTCGGCGCTCGATGGTCTCATCCAGTCCCAGCACGATCGGCTCCTCAGCGGGCACAAATGCCGCCACCAGCAGCGTCAACAGCACCCGGCTCAACACCAGGCTCGACCAGGGCGACCGGTTCAACACGCGGTGATACTTCTGGAACTGCCGCTCCTGGCTCAGTCCCATCACCCACAACACCGACGTCACCGTTCGCTTGCCAGGCGCCAGGATCGCCCCGATCACCAACACCTGCCCGTACGGCCAGATCCCGTACCGGAAAAATGGCGCGAACGGCGCCAGAACTGCTACAATCTCGCTCGGCAGGGTGCCCATCGCTCGACCTTTCTTGGCGGAATTGTCCCAGCGATAGGGTACCCTGCCTTCTGCCTTCAGACCACTTCACCGCTTCACCCCAAATTGGATAAAGTTCGCCATGAACTTCGTTCACCACGACGGATGAAAATGAGGTAAACTCTCCTGCGCCCACCAAAGAAGACCGGGCTCGACTGGTGCTGCGAACCCGCGATAAAGTTTGGTCTGAGTGTCCCCAGGCACCACCACTTGTCGCTCCCGTTCGGGAAGCACGCCGAGTAGACTCTGATCAGTGGGACACTTGGTGAGGCGTTTAATGAACGGAGGGTACTATGGAGCCGGTTACGTCCTGCTGCTGTGGACTGGATGTGCCTAAGAAGAATGTGGTCGCCTGCCTACGTCGGATCGAAGCGACGGGTGAACTCCAGATCGAAGTGCGGACCTTTTCAACCATGACTCACGAGTTGCTGGCGTTGGCGGCGTGGCTGAAGGAGGCGAGCTGTGAGCAAGTGGCCATGGAGAGCACCGGGGTCTACTGGAAACCGGTCTTCAATCTGCTCCACATGGACGTCGAGGTCCTGGTGGTCAACGCGCAGCATATGAAGGCGGTTCCGGGCCGCAAGACCGACGTGCGGGACGCCGAGTGGATTGCTGAACTGCTCCATTTTGGGCTCTTGCGCGGGAGCTATATCCCACCTCAAGAGCAGCGTGAACTCCGCGAGCTGACCCGCTACCGCACCACGGTGGTCCAAGAGCGAGCGCGCTTCATCAATCGCTTGCCCAAGGTGCTGGAGGATGCCAAGGTGAAGCGTGGCGCCGTGGCCACCAACATTCTGGGGCGCTCCGCTCGGGCGATGCTCGAGGCCATCGTGGCAGGGGAGCGTGATCCGGCTCTGCTGGCCGACCTGGCGCGCGGCACGCTGCGTACGAAGCGCGCTGCCGTGGAGCAAGCGCTCACGGGTCGGGTCATGGGGCACCATCGCTTCCTGATTTCGGAGTTGCTCGGTCAGATTGAGTATCTGGATGCGGCGATTGAGCGGGTGACGATCGAGATTGGCACGCGGCTCCAGGATGAGAGCGACGCTCTGGCCCTTCTGGATACGATCCCGGGGGTGAGCCAACGCACGGCGGAGATCCTATTGGCCGAGATCGGCAGTGATCTCAGTCGCTTTCCCTCCGCTAAGCATTTGGCCTCTTGGGCGGGGATGTGTCCCGGCAATGATGAGAGTGCCGGCAAGCGCAAGAGTGGTCGCACCCGCAAAGGGTCGCCCTGGCTCCCTCAAGCCCTGACGGAAGCGGCTCAGGCTGCGGCTCGCACCAAGAACACCTACTTGGGGGCCCTCTATCGACGTATTGCTGCCAGGCGTGGGAAGAAGAAAGCCGTGCTGGCCGTTGGACACTCGATTCTGGTGAGCGTCTATTATATCCTTACCCGGCGGGAGTCGTATCAGGATCTTGGGGCCAACTACTTTGATGAGCGTGATCGTCGAGCGGTCGAACGTCGTTTGGTGCGCCGCCTCGAGCAGCTCGGCAACACCGTCACCCTCGCCCCGCGCGTTCCGGTCCCGGAGGTCACATTTTCAGAGTAGTCGAGCTAATACTACAGTTGTAAATAGCAAGGAATAGAGGTAAAATGACCTCCGATGAGAGAGCGGAGGGTCAGAATGGAAGACGTCGAACGCTGGGCGGCCGAATTGGACGCCCGGATGGAACGAAGTGGACCGCGGTTGGCGCGCTCGGAAGCGCGCGAGCGGGCAGCAGCCTAGGTGCAGGGCTTGCTGAGCCCAGTCGAGCGCAAAAACGGATGGCAACTGGCGGCGGCCAGCGGCGAGGCGACACCGTACGGGGTGCAGCAATTCCTGTATCGGGCCGTGTGGCAGGCCGATGCGGTGCGCGACGACGTGCGCGCCTACGTCATGGAACACCTGGGCGATGACGAGGCGGTCCTGATTGTGGACGAAACCGGTTTCCTCAAGAAGGGCACGCACTCGGCAGGGGTCAAGCGCCAGTCCAGTGGGACCGCCGGACGGATCGAGAACTGCCAGATCGGGGTCTTCCTGGGCTATGCGACCTCGAAAGGGCATATCTTGTTGGATCGGGCGCTCGTTCTGCCGGAAGACTGGGCCGCTGATCGCGCGCGCTGTCGTGCGGCCGGCATCCCAGACGAGATCGAGCACGTGACCAAACCGAACCTGGCCTGGCAGATGCTCAAGCGTGCGGTTGAGGCCCACGTTCCCTTTCGCTGGGTCACGGGCGACAGTATTTATGGCGACTATCGCCGCATCCGGTTGTGGCTGGAAGGGCTGCCGAAGGGGTACGTCCTTGCCGTCTCGGCCAAAGAGTATGTGCCCATCGGCTGGAAGCAATGCCGGGTCGGCGATCTGCTGGCTGGTTTGCCCACGGAGGGGTGGACGCGCCTGAGTGCCGGGCACGGAGCCCAAGGACCGCGCTGGTACGACTGGTGCCGTATCAGCCTGAACGATCCGCTCCAACCGGGGTGGAACCGCTGGCTGCTGGTGCGCCGCCGCCGGAGTGATCCGACCGACCTGGCGGCCTCTGCCTGCTTTGCCCCCGAGGGCACCGCGCTGGACACGTTGGTCCAGGTGGCCGGCCGCTGCTGGGCGATTGAAGCCTGCTTCGAGCAAGCCAAAGGTGAGGTCGGCCTGAATCAGTATGCGGTTCGCTCTTGGACCGGCTGGTATCGCCATAGCACCCTGGCCTGTTTGGCGCACGCCTTTCTCACCGGCATGCGCGCCCAGGCCAACCAGCCTGCGGCGCAAACAGGGGGGCTGCCTTTCCATTCAGCACCCACCGGCAGTTTGGCGACCTTCAAGGCCCAGCGCGGCCTCTCGTCCCCCTGAGCCTGCCCGAGGTTCGTCGCCTCCTCTGCCGCCTGCTCTGGGCTGTGGTTCCGAATCCGGCCGTTGTCCTGGCCTGGTCGCGCTGGCGTCGCGCTCATCAGGCCCTCGCCCAAGCCTATCACTACAAAACGCGCACTGCCCTCAATTATCTACAACTGTAGTACTAAGTACGAAGAGGTCAATTTGTCCGACTACACCAGCTTCCAGGATGCGTATCGCCCGATCGGCCGTTTCCTCGATGCCGTCGATTCACGCAAGCGGATTCACTCGGCCCTTGGCTACCTCACGCCCGCCGAGTTCCAACAGCAGTGGCTCGTCAGCCAGTTGGCCGATCCGTACCCTTAATAGGCCCGTTTTGCTGTCCAGTTTTTGGGGTCTCCCGCAGCTTCCGTGCTCGAGGTGGAATGGTGCGGGCCATGGCGGCAAGTTGACTATAATTTAGGGATGCAAATGATTACCATCCCTTTCAAGTTGCCAGGATTTGCCGTGGAGCAGGTGAGCTCAACGGAGAGTGACATCACGATCGAGGCACGAACGACCAGCTCAACAGCGGCCTGTCCGCACTGCACTGTGAGTTCAAGTCGCATTCATAGCTACTATCAGCGGGAACCGCACGATCTGCCCCTCAGTGAGTATCGGGTCCGATTGCGCTTGCGGGTGCGCCGGTTTCGCTGTCTGAATCAGGACTGCCCCCATCGGACCTTTGCAGAGCGAGTGCCGGACGTTGTCCGCGTGCATGCCCAACGCTCGACCCGGCTCATCAGCCGCTTGCGGAACTTCGGGCTGGCCCTTGGTGGCGAAGCTGGGGCTCGCCGAGCACAAGAAGGGCACATCCCCGCCAGTGCGGATACCATCCTGCGGCTGATCCGCCGCACGCCTTCATCTTCACCAACGCCGTCCGTTCTGGGCGTGGATGATTGGGCCTGGCGCAAGCGGCAGCGGTATGGCACGATCTTGGTTGATCTGGAACAGCAGCGGCCTGTCGACCTCCTGCCGGATCGCTCGGCTGACACGCTCGCCGAGTGGTTGCGAACACATCCAGGCGTCACGATTATCAGTCGCGATCGCTCCACAGAGTATAGTCGGGGTGCGTCGGAGGGGGCACCCGACGCTATCCAAGTCGCTGATCGCTGGCATCTCCTGCAGAACCTGCGGGAGGCGCTTGAACGGATGCTGGCTCGCTTTCACGCACGCTTGCGCGGATTGCCGGCGCCTGACGACGCCGCAGCGCCAGACCCAGCCGGAGACCCTGGCCGTCCGTATCGGCGCGCTCCGAGTGAAGAGGCGCGGCGCGAGGCCAACCGTGAGCGACGGCGGGAGCGCTTTGGTGAGATCAAGACCTTGCAGGCTCAGGGCATGAACATTTTGCAGATTGCGGTCCATCTCAAGATGAGCCGCGTGACCGTCCGGCGCTATTTCAACAGCGAGACCTTTCCTGAGCGCGCGCCCGCCCCGCGTGGCCACAGTATTCTCGATCCGTACCGCGCCTATCTCCACGAGCGCTGGGAGGCGGGCTGTCACAATGGCGTCCAACTCTGGCGTGAGATCTACGCGCAAGGCTTCGTTGGCTCGCGCAAAGTGGTGGCTCAGTGGGTGCGTGCGCGCCGAACCACCCCGGCCCCGACCACCCCGAAGCGGTATCTGAACGATCAAGCATCACCGCCTTCAGCGCCAGCACTCAGCACATCGTCCACAGCCACCTCTCTCCCCGGGCCTCGCCGCCTGGTCTGGCTCCTCATGGTTTCTGAGCCTGACCTCACGACGCACGAGCATGGGATGTTGCGCTTCATCCGGCAAGAGCCGGACATCGAGCGAGCCTGCGACCTGGCGCAACAATTCCGCCACCTCGTCCGCGAACGCTCACCGCAGGCCTTATCTCCCTGGATTGTTGCTGCGACAGCCAGTGGGATTGACGAACTACGCTCCTTTGCTGAGGGGCTCCAGCGCGAGTACGCCTCCATTGAAGCGGCGCTCACGCTTCCCTGGAGCCAAGGGCAAACCGAAGGTCAGGTCAATCGCCTCAAAACGCTGAAGCGTCAGATGTATGGTCGGGCCGGCTTCGATTTGCTCCGGCAACGTGTGCTCAATCCCGTCTGACCACCTCGAGCACGGAAGTTGCGGGAGACCCAGTTTTTGGGGCGCAGTACACTCCACAGTGATCCGCAAATTGGCTATGGGTATACCCTCCTGCTCAGTAATATACTGAAGCGCGATTTGCCCCTCCATTGAGGGACCTGGCGTAACTGTTGGCTCGACCGATGGAGTCAGTGATGGCAAGGAGAGACTGCGTCTTGACGCGGCGTCGCGCTTTCTAACGCAAGGGTCACGGGCGGGGGCAGCCGCCGATAAGTGTTGCCGTTTGCCTGGCCTTCATATAGACCGAACCTGCACCCCTTCGACAAGCTCAGGGCCGCGCCTTCCAATCTTCAACCTGCAACTTGCAACCTGCCAACCTTCAACTACTCATTCGCCCCCATCAACTCGACGGTCGTCACCCCGCTGCCGCCCTCGTTGGACTCGCCCTCGCGGTAGCGCTTGACCAGCGGATGGTGTTGCAACTCCTCTCGGACCACGCGGCGCAGCGTGCCGGTGCCTTTGCCGTGGATAATGCGCACGCGCGGCATGCCGGCCAGGTAGGCGTCGTCGAGGTACTTGTCGAGGCGCGGCAGCATCTCCTCGACCGTCAAGCCGCGCAGATCCAGCTCCATCCCGGGGCTCTCGACCACAGGCACGCTGACGCCAGCGCGGGCGGCCCGCGCGCCCTGCAGAGGCGCGGACGGTGCCTCGGCGCGCAGCTCGAGGTCGCCGAGCGCCGCGCGGACGCGGAAGGGGCCCGCGACGACCTCGGCCTCGTTGCCGGCGATCGCGGCGATCTCGCCGCTGCGCTTGAGGCTCGGCACCCAGACCACGTCGCCCACCTGCAGCGGCCGCGCCTCGACCGGGGGAACTGGGGTCACGGCCGGCTTGATCGGGGCCATGGCCTCCTCAAGCTCCCTGAGCTCCTCGCGGACCTCAGTGACCTCCTCGTGTTTGGCCCCCCAGCGCTCGATGCGGCGCACCGCCTCGCGCAGCTGGGCCTTGACCCGGTCGAGCTCCTCGGCGGCCTCGGCGCGGGCCTGGTTCAACACCGCGCGGCGGTCCTCCTCGATGCTCGCGATCTCGCGCTGCAGCTCCTCACGCAGGCGGTCCGCCTCGGCCCGCCCGCGCTCTGCGGCGGCGCGATCGACCACCGCCTGCTCGCGGGCCACCTTGATGTCCTCGAGCAGGTCGTCCACCGCCAGGGCCTCGGCCGAGATCAGCGAGCGGGCATCCTCGATGATCTCCTGGGGCAGACCCAGCCGCTGGGCGATGTTGAGCGCGTTGGAGCGGCCGGGCAGGCCGATGCTGAGCTTGTAGGTCGGCCGCAGGGTTTCCAGGTCGAACTCGACCGAGGCGTTGCGCACGCCGGGGGTCGCATGGGCGTAGACCTTCAGCTCCGAGTAGTGAGTGGCGACCAGGGCTGTGATGTCGCGCTCCAACAGTTCGGCCAGGAGCGCCCGCGCGAGAGCCGAGCCCTCGACCGGATCGGTACCGGCCCCCAGCTCGTCCAGGATCACCAGGCTGTCGGGCGTGGCCTGCTGCAGGATGCGGATGATGTTGGTCATGTGCGCCGAGAAGGTGCTGAGGCTCTGCTCGATGCTCTGCTCGTCGCCGATGTCGGCGAAGACGTCGTAAAAGACAGGGAGCGCCGAGCCATCTTGGGCTGGGATGTGCAGGCCACACTGAGCCATCAGCGCCAACAGACCGACGGTCTTGAGCGCCACCGTCTTGCCGCCCGTGTTGGGGCCGGTGATCACGAGGACGTGGAAATCCGGTCCCACCCAGACATCGATCGGCACCACGGTGGCCGGGTCGAGGAGGGGATGGCGCGCCTGGATCAGGTTGAGGAAGGGCTGGTCCGGGCGGCGCTCGACGGGATTGGTCAGGGTCGGTTCGCGCCCCTTGATCTGGTAGGCGTACTCGGCCTTGGCGAACTGCAGATCCAACTCCGCCAGCGCCTGGAGGAGCCAGGTCAACTCGTCCACGTGATCGGCCACGAGGCCGGAGAGCTCGCGCAGGATGCGCTCGATCTCGTGTTGCTCGGCCAGCTCCAGCTCGCGCAAGCGGTTGTTCAACTCCAACGTCGCCAGTGGCTCGACCCACAGGGTCGCGCCGGAGGCCGATTGATCGTGGACCACACCCTGGATCCGGGCCCGGTGCTCGACTTTGACCGGGATAACATACCGCCCGCCCCGCTGGGTGATGATCGGCTCCTGCAGGAACTTGCCGGTCTCGGAATCGGAGACGATCCGGTTGAGTCGCTCCATCAGCCGGCTGTGGGCGATCTGGAGGTCGCGGCGGATCCGGCCGAGCGCCGGGGAGGCGCTATCCCGGACCTCGCCGTTGTCGTCAATCGTCGTGTCAATCGCGTCGGTCAGGGCCTGCAATGGCTCGATGCCGGCGACGATCTGGGCCAGCAGCGGGAATTGGCTCTCCAGGCGCTCGATGAGCCGTTTGAGGGTGCGGGCCGAGACGATCGTCTGGCGCAGGTCGAGCAGCTCTAGCGGCGTGAGCACACCGGCTTTGGCGGCGACGCTGAGGGCTGGCCGGATGTCACGAGCGCCGCCGATACGCGCCGACGATTTGCTGGCGATCAGGTTCTTGGCTTCAGTGGTGAGCTGCAAGCGGCGGCCAACCTCGGCCGGATCATTGCTCGGCCGGAGGCTCAAGGCCAACTCGCGGCCGGGCGCAAAGGCAGCGTGCCGCGCCAGGCGTTCCAGAATTTTCGGAAGTTCAAGTGTATTTGCTGATTTCGTATCCATTGATTGACTGTCCATGTGGCCGTTCGTCGCCCGAAGGGCGCGCCACACAAAAACGCGCCCGGGCGGCGGCGGGCGCGGCATGACGGTAGCGGTACGATCAGAATTTCTGGTAGAAGAGCGCCGGCAGCCCCGAGGGGAGGAGCGGCTTGAGTGCGCTTCCAACCACCGGGAGGAGCTGCAAGATCGTTGGTCTCAGAAGCGAGGCGTCCAGGCCGGCCTCCAAGAACCGGCGCACGCTATCGTACCGCTGTGGCCAGGGGACACTCGTCATAAAACTGAGTACCAGGACGAGAACCAGGCTCCAGACGACACCGTTGATCACGCCCAGCACGAGGCCGAGGAGCCGATCGAGCGTCTGCCCGGTCCGGAGGCGGGTCTCGCGGAAGCCGAAGGCCATGGCCAGGTTCACGAGGCCCCACACCGCTACCACGATGATGACGAAAATCACTGTCTGACGCGCAAAATCGCCGCTCCCACCGATCAGGCCGGTAAAGGCTCGTGAGAGACGCCCCTGGTAGGTGGCAGCGACGAGGAGCCCGAAGAAGAGCGCCAACAGGTTGACCGCCTGACGGATGACGCCCTGCTGAAAACCGACCAGCATCGAGCCCAAGATGATCAGCAAGAGGAGCAGATCAAACCAGAACATTCATCAAATTGTAACCTGTTCAGGGGATGGCGTCAATGGGCCGAAAGGCGGGCGGGCCGCTCAGAAGTGGGGTGTGCCAGGGGTGCGACGACACAGCTGGCTCCTACAGAAGGGGCGCAGGCTTGGGGGTTGTCGCATCATGACCGTTGCGTCTCCATGAAGGAAGTGGGCGACACTCATTTCTCGACCACTCGGGCGATCTCCTCGACCAGCGCCTCGATCTCGAACGGCTTTGCCAGGTAGCCCTCGGCTCCCATCTGGGCGGCCTTTTCTCCCGCGCGACCGTCCGCGGTGTGGACTCCGAACTGTCCGAACGTTCGTATCAGCTAACTCATGGTATTCCGCTGGAAGCGCCGTGTCAACTTGCGACCGGCACTGCTCGGCCGGGGCCTTTGGGCCTCACCTTTATAAACGAAAGTGAGGGCTCCGCAGGCTTCAAGAACCTTTCTTCCGTTCGCTCAGGTCGGGGTGGACGCGTCCGCCCGGCCGGAGGGAATGAACTCGGGTACCAGAGGGGGCCGGTTGCCGCGGTATCAGTCGACGTCGCTGCACTGTCCAGTACTGGTCGCTCATCTGCGGGTTCTCCCCGGTTCCAATCGGAGCCCGCCTTCCGGTGCAAGGGGTAAGCCGAGCCGCGACTCGGTGGCCGATAGAACCAAAGTGCCTCCCGCATCATTATAAATAAGCAAGATTTGTGCACTCGATTGCGGGCGGGAGGCGCAGAGATAGGGGTCGCGATCACTGTGGTTCGCCGTCGGCGGGCCGCAGCAGGGTTCATCGTGGCGGAAAGAGCGCGGTCGGCGGGCGGCGTGCTGGCGCGCCGGCCAAGGCGTCAGACTTCCGAAGTCTCGGAAGAGTTCGGAAGTCTCCGATCACGTGCCCCCCGCGACTCCTTGACCGCTGTTCCAGGTGCGATCGGGGTGGGTAGCCGCAGCGTCTGCGGGGCGCGCCACGACTGTGTTGGCGAGGGTGCGGGCCAGGTTCAGCTCGGCGATGCCATTCCAACGCTGTGGCCGCGTTGCTCGCTCCCAGAGGTACTGTTTCACGTCGGTGGTGGGCAGGGTCGGGCGGCTCAGCAGGAGCGCGAGGGTGCTTGTTACCAGGGGAGTGGCGAAGCTGGTGCCGCGCCAGCGGACGTTGGCGCCGCCGCTCTCCCGTTTCAGCTGCGAGGGGCCGGGGTCCATGACGATATCCACAGCCGGGGCGCCGAGGTGGCTCTCGTTGGAGAAGAAGGCGTAGGTTGTCGGTCCGGCCGTGCCGGCAACGGGGAACACCCGACCGGCGGTCGCGGCTGAGTCGGCGTAGAAGCCGTAGGCGGCGGGCTCGACCGGATTTTCAGGGCGCCCGGTCGAGTCGTTCCCCGCGGCGCAGACGAAGAATGCTCCGGCCAGGCAGGCGTTGTGGATGGTGTAGAACAGGCAACAGTTCTCGACGATCTCGGCCTGGGTGCGGCCGACGCCAAGGCTCAGGTTAAAGACGACCTGGCGGGGATCGGGCAGCAGCGGTTCGCCTCCAACGCTGGGGTTGCTCATGATCCAGCGAATCGCCTCGCTAATGCCGGAGGCATAGCCGTTACCGTCGTTGTCGAGGACACGGACGGCAACGATCCGGGCGTCCGGGGCCAGGGTGCGTACCAGGCTGGCGCAGAGCGGGCCGTGATAGGGCATCAGGCGCCGGGCGAGGCCGGCATTGTAGCGGCCACCGCGGGCGCGGACGGTGAAGTTACAGCCCTGTTCTTCATCGGGGAGCGGCTCGGCAGGAACGGTCGCGGGCTCGTAGTCGATGAAGAGGTCAGCGCGGCTGTCGTCAAAGTCGATCTCGTTCCTGAAGACCGGCCAGGAGTCGAAGATCACCACGGTGGTGCCGGCCCCCCGCTCGTGACCGCCGGCCCGGCGCCACGCGCTCCAGCCGATTCGATGCAGCGCCACTTGTTGGTCGATCGGGAATTCACTCTCTTCCGGGGCGATCAGGGAGGGCGAGTTGTAGACGTGCTCGGGCGAGTTGTAGACGTGCTCAGGCGAGTTGTAGACGTGCTCGGGCGTGCTCTGGGCGGCGTGATGGGGATCGGGCGGATTGGAGAGGGCGTGGTCGCGGCAGGCCTCGACCGCTGTGAGCCCCTGGGTGCGAATCCAGTCCCGCACCTCGTCCACGAAATCGGGCACCGGGAGGGCCGGCGCCACGCCACGCGCGCGGGCCTCGGCGGTCGCCTCGAATTGAACCAGGGTGATCGGCGGTAGTTCGGCGCCGACCGTGGCAAGGGCGCGCGCGACCTCTTCGGTGACGGGCTGCCAGCCGCCGGCTCGCCAGCGGAGAACGCGCGGCTGGCGCGGCGGTCGCACCCGCACGATCAGGTGGTCGGCGCGAAGGCGCCGGCGCAGGGCGGTGTTGGTCTGGAGCGCGGCGATCACCTGTTGGATCTGGGCAGGCTCGCCCGCCAGGGTGAAGGCTTCCGGCCGGTAGGCCACCCGGGGGGATGGACGTGAGCGCATCTCAATGCTCCTTGGGGGACCACGTCAATGATCGGTGGGCATCCCCGATCAGGAAGAAGGGCGCCCAAAAGTAAGGGTGGGCGCCCTCAGCTGTCTGCAGCAGCCCGAGTTGGGCCTGGCGCAGCGCCTCGGCTTTGGTCTGGCCGTCGAGCAGGCCGTTGTAGAAAGCGGCCATCAGGCTGGCGGTGCTCTGGTCTTCGACCCGCCAGAGGCTCAGGAGGAGCGCCGTCGCGCCGGCGTGGAAGCAGGCGCGGCTGAGGCCGATCAACTCGTCGCCGGGGCGCAGGGCGCCGAGGCCGGACTCGCAGGCGCTGAGAGTGACAAGCTCGGCCGGCCACTCCAGGTTGAAGATGTCGAGCACGGTCAGCGGGCCATCGGCGAGGTGGATGGCCGAGAAGAGGGGCGCGTCGGGACGGAACTCGCCGTGGGCCGCCAGGTGGAGGAGCGGGCTGCGCGCGCCCTGGCGGATGAGCGCCTCGCGGGTGGCATCATCTTCCAGGAGGGTCCGGCCGCGGAGACCCTCGGCGACCATCCGCGCTTCGGTCAGGGTAAAGGGCAGGCGACCATCGTCGCTGTGGCCAAGCACGAGGGGCAGGCCGCCGAGATGAGAGGGCGTATGTTCGCCCCGTCTGGTCAGGGACCGCAGGATGCTGGCACTCGGGAGATAACCGAGCGGGAGGCGCTCGACCAGATAGTGGTCGCCGTCGAAGAGAGCGTGGAAGGGCAGGTAGTGGAGGCGGTCATGCGGGACAATCAGCAGGCGGCGCGCGGCGTGCAGGGCCGGCTCGAGGGGCGCCAGCAACCCCTGGTGGAGCTTGCGGAGAATCCCGCGAGCGTTCTCCGCCAGACTGGCGCGGGTGGCCCCGGCACTCACTGTGCGGGCCAGATTCAGCCGCAGGGCGGCCAGAAGGCGCTGTACCGCCGAGAGGGTGGTCGCCAGTGGGATAGCCTGCGTGCCGCCCTCGCGCGTCACCGTGAATACCCAGAGGGCCTCCCCCAAAGCGAAGTACTCGATCAGGAGCGTGCCGGGGCGGAGGTGCGGCACCGGGGCACTCGTCTGGACACTGAGGAGGGCGTGGTCCTCCGCGTACCGGGTGTTGCGAATCTGGAGTTGCAGCAGGAGTTCGCCCAGCCGGTGCTCGCGCTGGCGCGCCGCGGCGTACCAGGCGGCGCGCTGCGCCTCGGTGGCCGCGTCGCTCTCGCCGTAGGCCGGCTGGCGCCGGGCGCGGTGCTGGAACCAGCGCTGCTCCTCACGCAGTCGCTCGATCTCGGCCACCAGCGCGGAATCGCTAGCCTGGCGCGCGCGCAGGTGGACGTGGCCCTGCTCGTCGAGCAGCTCGACCAGCGCGCGGCTCTTGGCGCGCTCGACCAACTCGAAGGCTTGCTCGGGCGCCTTCTGCTCGAGCGTCAGTTGGACGGCAAACTGGTAGAGGTCGAGCTTATCGGCCAGGAACGAGATACGCAGGTCGAGGGCCAGCCGGCTGCGGAGCTGCTCGACTTCATCTATCGCCTGGGCCAGCAGCGCCCGCGCTTCGGTGAGACGGCCCTGCGTGGCGGCCAGCCGGGCCAGGCCGTGGTAGGCCTGAGCACTCAGCCGGCCGAGGCCGTGGCGCTCGCTGGCGGTGCGGACCTCGAGGTAGAGTGCTTCGGCGCGGGTGATGAGCCGGCGCTCCTCGCAGACCCGCGCCAGGGCAAGGGCCGCCTGGGCCTGCTCGATCGGCAGCCCCAACGCGGCGTAGCCGCCATAGGCAGCGACCGCCGTCTGCCAGGCCAACCCCCACTCCCCCAGGTCGATCGCGAGCAGGGCCCGCTCGAGATCGGCCGCTGCCAGCCAGGCGCTGTTCTGGTGGCGCTCGAAAATCTGGTGGGCGATTTCGAGCTCGGCCAGGGCGGCCGGCAGGCGGCCCAACCCGCGGAGCGCGCGCGCGCTGTAGACCCGCGCCAGTGCGACCTCGTGCCACATGCCGATGGCCTCACAGGCACAGGCGACCGTGCGACAGAGCGTGTGGGCGCGCTCCATCTCATTGAGGGCCAGGAGGCATTCCGCTTCGAAGAGCTGGACGACCAGGACATCACGCGGCATCTCCTCTTGCTCGAAGATCTGGCGCGCGCGGCTGAAGAGGTCCAAAGCGCGATTGTACTCCCCGAGAAAGAAGTAGGTCAGGCCGAGGCTGTCCTGGGCGCGGGCGACACAGGCCGGGAGTTGGAGTTGCTCGGCCAGGGCGAGCGCCTCGTTCGCGCTCGCGAGTGCCTCTCTGTAGCGGTCGAGGTGGCGAAGCACGATCGAGCGGTTGAGTTCGTTGCCGAAGATGAGGTCGCTGGCGGCGGGGTCGATGCCGGCGCGCTCGAAAGTTGCCTTGGTCTGGTCGTAGAGCGTCAGGGCCTGGGCGTAATCACCCTGGCGCAGGCAGACGTTGGCGGCATTGCTCTGGATGATCGCAGCCAGAAGCCACTCGCTGTGGGACAGAAAGATCTCGTGGGCCCGGGCGGCCGTCTCGAGGGCTTCGTGGTAGCGGGCGAGGAAGCCGAGGGCGCCGACCTTGCCGATCTGGGAGCGGGCGGCCTCGACCGGTTCATTGGCGGCGGTGCAGATGGCCTGGGCCTCATCGTACGCAGCGATCGCGGCCTCGTACTGGCCGAGGTTGCGATAGGCATTGCCGAGCGCCATCAGGGCCCAGCCCCGGGAGAGGGGGCGACCGGTCAACTCAGCCGCGAAGATGATGCCCCGAGCGAGCTCGAGGGCCTCGCGCCCGTTGACATAGAGGTGCTCGGTGGCGCGACTCTTCATCAGGGCGATTACCTCATTGGTGATCGCGGGTGCCTGCGTTTGGAGAAAGGCCGCCCGTGCGAGCGGATCGAGCTCGAGCCAGCGAGCGACGAGAGTCTCGGCGGCCGGAGACTCAATCGATAGAGTGCTCACGGTCAGCCGGTTGGGAGGTTGAGACTTTGGATGAGCAGGACATCATTCTGCAGTGGCAGCGCCAGATCGTACTGGCCGGGTGTCAGGCCATCAAATGTAAAGTTATCGAGTTCGTCTACGGTCGTTTCGGCGACCAGTTGTTGATGCTGAAAGAGCTGAACCGCGGTTCCACGAAAGCTCCCGAGGGCGGCTCCGCTGCGGGTCAGCAATCCGACGAGCAGTAGCCGGCCGCCCGGAAATGGCTCGGAGGCCACGGTTACCTGCAGGTCGTCGGCCTGGTAGGCACGCGAGTTCCCGCCGTGACCACGCAGGGCCAGCCCAAGTTGGTTCCGTGGGCCGATCAGGTTGGCCTGCACGAGGCGGGCGATGAGGCGATGCAGACCGGCGAAAGGCGATTCGTCGGACGCCAGCGGTTGGGCCAATACTTCGGCAATAGTATCGACGTCCTTCTGGCACCAGGGGCAAAATGCCAGATGGAGCGTGACTGCGGCGGCCTGGTCTGGCTCAAGCAGCCCCATCTGCCACTCGCCAAGATGCTCGCTTGATGGGCATTCTGCTCGGAAGAGCCGGGCACGCACAGGGGCCTCCTCTGCGGCGCGCTCGGCCAGTCGGGTCTGGCAGGCCGGGCAGCCGCGCAAGTGGTTCAGGATCCGCGGCGGTGCCTCACCGTCCAGCGCTGCATCCAGGGCGGTCTCTGTCAGGGGAGGTGGGAATTGACACTCCATGGCTGTCCTCGAGGCAAGATGCAAGAGTTCTGCTGATTGAGTAAACGCAGGAAATGAAAATTTTGTTACTCAATCAGCTTCGAATTCCCACCACGTTTGCAATTCGGGTGCGCGCCGGAGACGATTCAGGACGTTGCGCTTCACGCGGTAGACATCTTCGACCGCCGTGAACTGTTCGCCGAAACGGTCGTAAATTTGACGTGGTTTGAGACCGAGAACGAAGTAGCTGTAGACCAGGACTTCTTCCTGTTCGTCGTTCAAGAGTTCCCGGATATCGGCCCAAAAGCGGGTTCGTTCGACCTCGGTCAGGACAGCGCGCTCGACCCGGTCACGGCTGGCCTCGGTCCCGAGCGTGTCGAGCGGCTCCATGTACTGCTCGAAGCGGCGGCGCCGGACACGGTCGGTCACGGCCGAGCCGGCACACATTTGTAAATAGCGGAGGAGAGATTGCAAGTTTTCGAACCGACTAAACTTGGCCGGTGTGAGGGCGCGCCAGAGCTTGGCGAAAGTGAAGTTCACGAGCTCCTCGACGTCACCGCCTGCGGCTTCGAAGCCGCTGCTGCGCCGGACCCAGCCGCTCACCAGGTTGCGATACTGTTGGTAGATCGAGTCCCAGGCATATCCATCTCGTTCGACAATCGCCCGACGGAACAATTCGTAACAGTAGTGATCATCGCACGGCTGACCTTTGAAGAACTGGCGGCTCTCCTCCGAGCACCGTTGAACAAGCTCGTCGAGATGGAGACGCTGGAGAGGCGGCTGATTGTTCATTAAGTCTGCTCGTTTCCGTGGCGGTAGTGGCATTTTATCACATCTTGTACGAAATACCAGCTACCTTTGGTCTATTTCCAGAGCAGAGGTTCCACGGTACGAGCATCTATTTCAATCAACGCGGCCAGTGGCAATTTCTGCACTTGAGGAAGAGAGATTGGAGCGTAGAGATTGACGGCTGGTTTCTGAGGCTAAAAATAGTTTGCTCAGATTAGAATACAGGGTATACAGGGGCGAGGGCACTGCCCTCGCCCCTGTATACACGATCCGAATAAGCGCGAAATTATTTAAGAGCGCTCATCTTCAATCTCGAGGCGCTCATCAGACGGGGAGGCGAGCCTGCACGAGTGGGCCACGAACGTCGCGAGGGTCTCGACGTAGCTGCGGCCGCCGACGAGAGCGATGTCGTTGTGGTGGCCGCCGGGGATGCGAAGAAACGTTTTGGGTTGGGGCGCGGCGGCGAAGAGCCGCTCGCCGTCTGCGAAGGGGACAACTTCGTCTTCGGTGCCGTGGATCACCAGCAGGGGAGCGCGCAGGTGGCCGACGCGCTCGAGCGAGGGATAGAGGTTGGGAAGCAGGCGGGCCAGGCCCGGGATCGGGTAGAGCTGCGCCGCGAGCTCGCGGCCGCTCGTGAAGGTGCTCTCGACGACCACGGCGCACGGGTTCGCCTGGGGCTGAGTCGCCAGCCAAAGTGCCACCGCGCCGCCGAGCGAGCGCCCATAGATCGCCAGCGGGCCACCGATCTCGTCGCGCAGCCAGCGCCAGGCGGCGAGCGCGTCCTGATAGGTGCCGCGCTCGCTGGGGGCACCGCCCGAGCGACCGTAGCCGCGGTAGTCCAGCGCGAAGATCTGGAGCCCGGCGTCGAAGAGCTGTTTGAGGGGGCCCAGAGTGTGCGAGATATTCTCGGCGTTGCCGTGCAGGCAGAGGAGTGTGCTCTCGGCGGTCTGGTTGGGGATCAACCAGCCGTGTAGCCTGACACCGTCGGCGGTCGTGAGCCAGATGTTCTCGTATGGAAGACCCAGCACGGCCGGCTCGGCCACGAACGTGCGGTCGGGGAAGAAGAGGTACTGGTTGACCAGCGGTTCGATCTGATTGGGGTCGACCGGGAAGAGATTCATGAGCCTATTGTAGGCCCGGTCCGGCTATTTGTCACCTCTCTGGGTTGCTTGTCCAGGGGCGCCGCGCCGGACTCCCGGCGGAGTGGGCGGCTTCTCGCGGCCCAACAGTCCAGGTTGACAGCTACGCCGCCGCGCTGCCGCCCGACTGTTGAGCCACCCTTCGTTCCTCCCCACGGTCGCCCCTTCGTGCTACAATGGCTCTATCGTTGGAAGGATCAGCGTGCAGATCCGGGAAGTGGGGAACAGTATGACGATTCAAGTCTTGCCACCAGACGTTGCCGGCAAGATTGCGGCGGGTGAGGTGGTCGAGCGACCGGCGAGCGTGGTCAAGGAGCTGATCGAGAATGCGCTGGACGCCGGGGCGACCGAGATTCGAGTCGAGATCAAGCAGGGCGGGCAACGGTTGATCCGGGTGGCCGATAATGGCTCGGGCATCGAGGCCGACGAGGTCGAACTGGCCTTCCAGCACCATGCCACCAGCAAGCTGCGGACCGCGGACGACCTCTTTGCGATCCACACGCTGGGTTTTCGCGGTGAGGCGCTGCCCAGCATCGCTGCCGTCAGCCAGGTGACCGTGTTGACCCGTACGCGGTCCGCGCGTGCGGGGACCCAACTCCGGCTCGAGGGTGGGGCGGCCCACGGGCGGGGTCCACAGGCGGCGCCGGCAGGCACCATCATCTCGGTCGAAAATCTCTTCTTCAATGTGCCCGCGCGGCGCAAATTTCTGAAGACGGTGGCGACTGAGACCGGCCTCATTAGCGAGATCGCCAGCCAATACGCGTTGGCCTACCCCGACCGCCGCTTCACCCTGGTTGTTGATGGGCGGACAACCTTCGGGAGCCCCGGGAGCGGGAAGCTCTACGATGCCCTCATCGCGGTCTACGGATTGGAGGTTACCAGGCTGATGCTCGAACTGCCGGCGACTCGCGACCAGGAGACCGGCGTCGCGGTGCAGGGGTACATCGGCGGGCCGGCCCTCCACCGGGCCAATCGCAAGTACATGTCGCTCTTCGTCAACGGCCGCTACGTCCGCAACAGCCTCCTGATCACCGCGCTCGATCAGGCCTACCAGAGCGTGGTGCCCACCGGGCGCCATCCGGTGGTGGTCTTGCTGGTCGAGGTTCCGCCCGACCAGGTGGACGTCAACGTTCACCCGCAGAAGCAAGAGGTCAAGTTCGCACGGGGCGATGAGGTCTTCCGGGTGGTGCAACGGAGCGTGCGCCGGACGTTGGTCGAGCAGGCCCCGGTTCACCGTTTCAGCCGGCCGGCCGAACCGCTGGCGGTGCCGGAGGTGCCCGGCGATGACGAGGGATGGGCAGGGCCGGCCTCCTCGGCGACGCCGCCGCACGAGCGCTTCAGCCGCCCGCGGAACGTACCCGAGGAGTGGGAACCACCCACGCCCCACTGGGCGGCTGGGAGGCTCGATCGGACCCAGCCGGCGCGCGACTGGTCGCCCGGCCCCGCCGCAGCCCCCGCCACCGGCCGAGGGCCAGCTCGATTTGGGCCTTCCCCAGGCGCACGAGGGGGACTACGCCAACGAGGCCGGCGGGGGGAGCAAGCTTCCACCCCTGCGCGTGCTCGGCCAGACCCTCCGGACCTATCTCATCTGTGAGGGGCCGGACGGTCTCTACCTGATTGACCAACATACCGCCCACGAGCGGGTGCTGTTGGAGCGATTCCGCGCCCAGCGCGCCCGCAACGCGGTGCCCTCGCAACAACTGCTCGAGCCGCTCACGCTGGAACTGACCCCGCAGCAGCTTGCGCTGGTGGAAGAGCAGCGCGAGCTGCTCGCCCACCTGGGCTTCATGGTTGAGCCCTTCGGCGGGCAGATCGTCCTGCTGCGGTCGCTCCCGGAGATCCTGCGTGACCACCCCGACCCTGCAGGGGCCGTGGCCGAAATCCTGGACGGGGCCATCGCCGACCGCACGGAGGTGAGCTGGGAAGAGCGCCTGGTGATGTACGCTGCCTGCCGCGGTGCCGTCAAGGCGGGCGACGTTTTGACGTACGAAGAGATGCGCGATCTCATCCGCCAGCTCGAGCAGTGCGACCTCAGCCGGACCTGCGCCCACGGCCGGCCAACTGTCGTGCGCTTGAGCCAGGCCCAACTGGAGCGCGAGTTCGGACGCCGGTAGCGCCGGTCGCGAGTAGCAAAGGGACAGGTGCAACGTCTCCGGCAACGGGTAGCCAGGGTGGAAGCATTTTAGCCACTCTTGCGACCGGCGTCCTGCTCTATTGCAACGTCGTGATCACCAACACCTTGCCATCGAGTGGGATCAGGATGATCTGGGCATTGCGCTCCTTCGAACTGAGGAGGAGCACGGTGGCGTCGCCGGTGTAGGCCTCGCTGGCCCGCTGGTCGAGGGTGTAGTCCTGGGCTGTCAGGGTACCGGTGAAGAAGGTCTCCAGGTTGCCGACGCTCTCGGGCGTGCTGTAGATCTGGAGGGCCAGCGATGGCTGGTTGCCGATCAGACTGAAGTTTTGGATGAGTGCCTCGACACGTTGTCAGGCACAGTCTCCGGCAGTGCCGGCTCGGCCCCTGGAGCCAGTGGCAGAGCGGTGCCGTCGGGGAGGGTCTCGGTCACGCGAGGGGCTCCCGGCCGCGGCGCGGGAGCGGCGCCGGTTGGGGTGGCGATGGTGAGCGGCGCGCCGATGTCGCTCAGCACGGTCTCGAGCGTCATCTGCCCGCTCACCCCCTCGGGGTTGGTGCCTTCGAGCGCCAGCCGGGTTTTGATCGGGAGAGCAGTCTCGGGGTCCAGCCAGATATCCTGGCTGATGGCTCCAGTTGGGGTGATCTGCGCCGCGGGAAGAAACGCACTGTCGCGCCGGGTGAGGTGGTAGTGGTGGGTATCGTGGGCGCCCACGCGTTCCTCGCCGATCCGCTCGCCGCCGCTCATGGCGCTGTCGTCGAGTGCGGCCCACAGCCCGGCCGGGTCCAGGAAGGCGAGCCGGGCGAGCGCATCGTGCGCGGCTGAGGCCGGCAGCGCGACCCACTCACCGTTGCGGTAGAGCCAGAGATCATCTTCGACTTGAATCCAGCCCGCCTGCTGGCTCTGCGATCCGGGCTCGCGGATGTCGACCCGGGTGGCGGCGGGCTCGCGACGCCGCTCACCTTCCACCAGAATCGTGGCACCCTCCGGCGTGTCGCCGGTCTTGATAGTGAACGTGGTGGTCCAGCGGTAGCCGGGTGCGCTCGTGAGGGCCTGGCGGGCGCGGCCGAGGAGCGCGGGGAGAGTGTCGGGAGAGACGGTGGGCGGTGGCGCCGGTTGGCGACTGCAGGCAACGAGCGCCAGGGCGAGGAGCAGGGACCAGGGCAGGCGGACTGTCGGGATGGGGCGTTGGCAATTCATCGGATCATTTTAGTCGTTCCCCAGGAGCCAGTCCAACAATTTCCGCGCCCTGCTTCGTCTCCGTTCGCCC
This sequence comes from Ardenticatenaceae bacterium, assembly GCA_027493995.1. GTDB lineage: Bacteria > Chloroflexota > Anaerolineae > Ardenticatenales > Ardenticatenaceae > DOUV01. The sequence goes on from JAOSJS010000001.1 coordinate 7,237,291, forward strand.
CGCACCCGGCCGGTCTGGCCGTTGATCACGACGTTGAAGCGCTGCTCACGATCGGCATAGTGGGCCGTCCACATCGGCACCAGAATGAGTTTGAACGACTCGATCGCCAACCGAGAACTCAGCGCGACGTCGTGGACCTGCTCTTCCGCGGCGACACTGTCGGCCACGAGGGGCTTCATCCTCGCCAACGTCTGGTGGCGGGCCTCCAGCGAAGCATCCGCCATCGAGATTTCGTAGATCTCGGCCGGCCAGGCGGCCAGGTAGCGGGGATCGTAGGGGACCAACTGGTCGAGCGCGAAGTGGTTGAGTTCGGCGACCAGCGCCGCCGGCAATTTGCGGCTGGCCGGCACCAGGACGTCGTTGGCAAAGACCGGCCGGCGGCCGGACACGCTGGTCACGGGGCGGTACAGGTCGTCGCCGCTGGTCTTCCATCCGCGCCAAATCATCTCGCCGCCAACATCGAAGGTCCAGGCCGGGACGTAGATGCCGGTGGGCGAGGCGACCTGGACGCGAGTGTCACCGTCCCTGGCGCGCAGCCACTTCAAGAGAGCACGGTACGCTTCCGCCTGAGTCACGGCGAAGGGGATGATGGCTTCTGGCGGGATCACTTCGCGAATTTCAGCCAGTTCGACGACGTAGACCGAAGCGCAGTAGGGACAGGTCAGGGAGATCGTCTCCGGGGCCAGGACAAAGGCGGCGCCACAGCTCTGGCAGCGGAAGGATCGCGTGGCGACCGGGGGAAGATGCCCCTTCGCGGTCGCCAGGGCGAGGATGAAGTCATCCTCTTCGATGGTCGTCGCTCCATTGAGCCCGCGGTCGAGGGATTGGCGCTGGCCGCAGTGCTGGCAGACGAGCGACTTTCCATCAGGTGTAAAAACCATCCGGCCGCCGCAGAGACGGCAGGTGAAGCGCCGGGTGCGCGCGCCGGCCGCGGCGGTGGCGGGCGAGGGCAGGTGGTTTGGATCGACGATCTCGTTGGGGTCGAGGCGCCCATCGAGGATAGCCAGCCTGCGGCGCGCGACAGGGTTGGCGGGATCGTGAGCCAGGACTTGCTCCAGGTACTCGCGCTGCTCCGCTGGATCGTCGCTGATCTCACTGAGCCAGCGCAGCGCGTCGGCGCGCTGGTCGTAGGTGGCATCGGTTCTCAGCACCCACTGCAGGTAGAAGCGGGCTTCGTCTTGGTCTTTGGCTCTGGCTGCAGCGATGCCGCGCACCAGCAAATCGCGCGCGCTGGCGGACATGGGGGCGCCTCCGGGAAGGGGCTCATCAGGCGAATCGGGGCGGGTGGCCCGGCGAAGGGCCTATCGCCTACCAGACTCGGGCGGGATCATCCGGCTGTCCCCCGAGCCAGGTTCTGCCATGATATCACACCGGTCCGACCGGTGCGAGGGGGTGTCGGGCTCGGTGGCGCCGGGCTATTGGTCCCGGTCAGGCATCCCGCGGCCGTCGATTCGCTGAGCAAGCGGGTACAGACGCGGCGAGAGGTGAGGCCGGTCCCCGTGGCAGCGCGCGACCGGCCGACCGGGCTGGCGCGCAACGAGGTGGGGTGTTACAGCGCCATGCTTGAGAAACGCCTTCACCACCCGGCGATCGAAGTACGTGCCAGCGTGGTCGCGAATGTGCGCGAAGACTCGCTCCTCCGGCCAGGCGGGGCGGTAGGGGCGGTCGGAGCGCAGCGCGTCCCAAACGTCCACCACCGCGAAGATCCGCGCCGCAAAAGGAATCTCCTCACCCTGCAGGCCGCGGGGGTAGCCCGCCCCGTCCCACTTTTCGTGATGGCAGTAGGGAATGTCGAGCGCGGGGCGTAGGTAGGCAATTGGCGCCAGGCGGAGGTTCTCGCGGTAGAAGCCGCTGGCCCGGAGCCGCCCGCGCCGCTCCAGGTTTATCTTGGTTTGCAGACGGTTACGGGAGTCGAATGCGGCAGGCTCTTGGGGATGGCCTTGCTCTCACTGACTGTCTAGGAATAGCACTTTCCTGGGTCAGGGTAGAGTGCTGTTCGTCGCTGACGCACCTGACAGCGGTCACTCAATCCGGTCAAAGATAACGCATTGATGCCCCATCCGTCAAGCCAGGCCAAGGCGGCGGGAGAGGCGGGCCAGCCCAACGGCCAGCGGGCGGAGGTACGGGGACAGGCGCTGGAGCGCCATGGCACTCACGATTCCAATCGCCGCTCCACCCAGAACGTCGAAGGGGTAGTGCACGCCGACGTAGACCCGGGCGAGGGCCATCGTGGCCCCGGCGAGCAGCATCCAGCTCCCCGCCGGCCGGTCCACCAGCCAGATCGTCCCCGCGAGGGCAAACATCGCAGCGGCCGAGTTGGCCGGGAAGGAAGAGTCGCTGGGGAAGTAAAAGAGGAGGTGGACGTCGTGGTAGGTGAAGGGGCGTGGCCGGTACCAGATCAGGTTGATGAGCTTCACGATTCCATTGGCCAGCAGCAGGGCCAGGCCGGCGCGAATCACGGCTTGCTGGAGCCGCTCGTCGCGGCTGAACCAGAGGAAGACCAGGGTTGCGGCGAGGGCGGTCGGGATGACATAATCGTTGGCGAGAAAACGCATCACAGCATCCAGGAGTGGGACCGTACCGGCCACTCCATTGATGAGCCGGAAGAGCAGCAGATCGGGGTTCATACGTCCTCCGCATCATTGACGCGGCGAAGCCACGCTGCGCCGGCCGGGGGCGGGGTGATCCAGGCAACATCGTCGGGGAGGGCCGCGGAGGACGGTGGGTCCGGTGCCGCGCCCGCCGCTTCCAGGCCTTGAGGCCCATGCCGCGGGACGCCAGCAAGCGGCACCGACGGGGCCGGGGCAGCGGCGCGGTGCCCGAGTTGCCGGGCGACGACTCGCACCAGGATCGTCGCCAGAAGCGCCGCCACGCCGAAGATGGCGATCAGCTCGGTGCCGGCCAGCCCCGGCACGAAGATCAGCCGCCTCATGCCCACGTAGAAGGCGGCTGTGGCGATCAGGATCAACCCGGTTCCCAGGAACGCGCTCGCGCCTCGCGAGCGCGACCAACGGAGTTCTGGCCGGTCCCACCGCGCCCCGGCGATCTGGAGCACGCCGATCAGGACAACCGTCGCTGCGAGAAAGTAGGCCAGGGCGATCTCAGGCGAAATCCAGTTGATGAACGATTCGTGTCCCATGGCGCCGATTATAGACGAAGGGTGCCTCCCGGGCGAACTGCTTGCTTTTGCGGCATAACGAGGTGCCACGCACCTCCGAGGTGCGTGGCACCTTCAACCGCAGCCGCCTGCGCCACACCGCCGAGAGACGGCACCGGGGCGTCGCCGGCCACGTGTGTGGACCGGGGTGTCTCGAGCACCGGTCAAGGCGTCAGATTTCCGAAGTCTTGGAAGACTTCGGAAGTCTCCGATCATGCGCCTCCGGCGACGACGTGACCGATATTCTCGTGCGGCTGTACACTGGCTGCTATCGTCACCAGTTGCTGCAGAACGAAGCGTGTTACAGGCGCCCGCAACTCAAAGCGCAGGTCGTCTCTTTTCCAATCGAGGACCCACCGGCCAAAGCGCTGCAGAATGTATCCCTCGCCCCAGCCGGCGCCGTCGTCGCGTTCGAGCACGCACTCACGAGCGAATCGTCGCGGGTCTCTCCCCGCCCCCCGGTCCCCCTCACTCAGCGAGCCAGCGAGCAGCCTGAAGGGTGTTACGCAGCAGAATCGCGCCGGTTGCGGGGCCGGTGCCGCCGGGAACGGGGGTGATCGCACCCGCGACCTCGACGGCCTCTTGGAAGGCGACGTCGCCGACGAGATTCCCATCGACGAAGTTGATGCCGAAGTCGATCGCAGTCGCGCCCGGTTTGACCATGCTCCCGGTGATCAACCCGGCGCGCCCAACCGCCGCGACGAGAACGTCGGCCTCGCGGCAGACGTCGCCGAGCGCTTGTGTCCGGGAGTGGGCGATGGTCACGGTTGCGTGGCGATGTAACAGGAGGAGGGCCATCGGTTTGCCCACGATGTCGCTGCGGCCCACAACGACCGCACGCTGGCCCTTCAGGGGGATCTGGTAGAAATCCAGGATCGCGAGGCCGCCCGCGGGCGTCGAGGCTACATGGTAGCGGCCACGCTGCTGCGCCAGGCGCCCGGCATTGAGCGGGGTCACGCCATCCACGTCTTTGAGCGGATCGAGGATTTCGAGTAGCATGGTCTGATCCACGTGGCCGGGGAGGGGCTCCTGGATCAGAATGCCATGAACGCCCGGATCGGCGTTCAACCGGTGCAGGGCGGCGGCGACGTCAGGCATCGCGGTCTCGGCCGGCAGGGCGTGTTCCTGCAAGCCAAAGCCGGCCTTTTCAAAGCTCCGGCGGACACTGCGGGCATGGCTCAGCAGGGCCTCATCCTCGCCCACGCGGAACATTGCCAGGGTTGGGGTGATGCCGCCGGCCCGGCGGAGCGCGTCCGCTTCGACTGAGATCTGCTCGCGAATGGCGGCAGCGACCGGTTTCCCGTCCAGAATTGTGGCGGCCATAGAATCTCCTCTGATGGTTTTGCGACTTGCTCTCCGTGCCTATATCCTGGCCTCGACGGCGGCGATGACCGTCCGCCTGGCTTCATCTTTCCCGGCGAGGAGCGCGTCCGCGCGCCGTCGAACCTGGTCGCTGAATTCCTGGTCGGTCATGAGTCCGAGGTTGATCTTGACATTGAGCATGGCTGCATGCAACGCTGCTTCGGCCAGGAGCAGACCCGCGCCGACATCACTGATCGCCGTGGTGTTCCCCTTCTGGCTCAGGGGAACCGCCAGCTCGTAGATCGCCGCAGCCTGCTCCATCGTCTGCAACGGGACCTGGGTTGCTTCGGCGAGAGCGCGTTGGATGCTGGCCTCACGGGCTGCGCGTTGCGCCTCGGTATCCTTCGGAAGTTTGTAGGCAGCCATCACGCTATCGAAGACGAGGGCGTCGCGTTGGGCCAGGTTCGTCATCTCGCGCCGGACCTCGTCGGCCCGCGCCTGGAGCTGGCGCATCTCCTCCTCGTACCCGGCATACTTCTTGCGGCCGATAGTCAGATTCGCCACCATGCTCATCAGGGCGGCGCCCATGGCACCGGCCAGGCCGGCGGCCGCGCCGCCGCCCGGGGTGGCTGAGCCGCTGGCCAGTTCATCGAGAAACTGGCCGATGGTCTGTTGCCGAAGATCAGACATTGTTCACCTCAATCGCTCTCTGCCAGGCCCGAAGGCGGCCACGCGCTCGGGAATGTTGGATCGATAGTCGAAAAGAAGAATCAATGTGAGGGGTTTCGCGACAAGTGAGCACCCTGACATAAGTAGATGCTTCTCTTGATATCGTGAAGTGTTTTTCGTCACTTGTGCATATGACAATGTTCGCCGGGTTTTGCGGCGGTCACCGCACTGCATCAGGAGAACGAGCGCCAAAGACGATTCTCGATCTCCAGCGTACGAAACGATATCATTTGAGCCATTTGTTCTCGTTTTGATTGTACCAGGATCCAAATCTGCTCTTGTGATTTCGATCGCTTCAAGTCCGGTCTGTCGGCCGGCGGCGGGAGATGCCGCGCGTTCCTACCACGTTGCTGTGCGGCGAATCGTGTTCCGGGCACCGTCGTCGGCTAACAAGCTTACCACCACCGGCGAGGGCAGGCAACGCAGCCTACCCCGGGGGTGTACGCAGGAGTTGTCCGGCAGGTGGCGGCGCCAGCAGAACCTAACCCCCCGGCCCCCTTCCCTCGCAGGGAAGGGGGAGGCGGAGGCCGCGCGGCCGGCTGGAACGCGGCTGGCTCCCCGCCCCGCGTCGGGGCGGGGCTGGGGAGGGTCCGCCCCCGCCAACTCTTGCGTACACCCTCCCCGGGGAGCATCTGGAGCTATCCACTCCCGGATTTCGGGCGCGAATGGAAACAGCGCGCGTCCTTCTCCCGTTGGAAAAAGGGAGTCGGGGGGCGGGAGCCCCCCCGACAGGTGGCGGCGACCGCTGGCGGCGGAGGTGCTGTCAGGAGGTGCGAGTCGCTCTCAGCTCTGCTCTTCCGAGGGCCAGGCTGGCGCGCCATCACCGAGGTAGTCGCGGAGCTGTTGCGAGCGCCGGGGGTGGCGGAGCTTGCGCAGGGCCCTGGCTTCGATCTGGCGGATTCGCTCGCGGGTCACCCCGAAGCGGCGCCCGACCTCTTCCAACGAGTGTTGGCGGCCATCTTTGAGGCCGAAGCGGAGCTGGAGGACCCGTCCCTCACGGGGGCTGAGCGCCGCCAGAATCTCCTCCATCTGTTCGCGCAACAAGGTGTAGGTCGCCGCGTCGCTCGGGGTGGGAACGGAGTTGTCCTCGAGGAAGTCGCTGAGCTGCGCATCTTGCTCCTCGCCAACCGGCATTTCCAACGAGAGGGGGTACTGTCTGATTCGGATGAGGTGTTCGACCTGCTTGCTCGTGAGGCCCATACCCACGGCCAGTTCCTCGATCGTCGGCTCGCGACCGAACTGCTGGGCCAGGTCGCGGCTGGCGCGTCCGAGGTGACTGAGCCGCTCGCACATGTACACGGGAAGCCGGATCGTGCGGCTCTGGTCGGCGATGGCGCGCGTGACCGACTGGCGGATCCACCAGGTGGCACAGGTGGAGAACTTGTTGCCGCGCCGGTAGTCGAACTTCTCGACGGCGCGGATGAGCCCGAGGTTCCCCTCCTGGATGAGATCCAAGAATGCGACGCCCCGACCGACATACCGTTTCGCGATGCTGACGACCAGCCGGAAGTTCGCATTGATCAGATGATGGCGCGCGCTCTCACCCTCATGGTACCGCCGGTGCAGGGCCAGGCGTTCCTCTTCGGTCATCAGGCTCCCGGCCTGTTCGAGCTGCCCGGCGGCGGCCCGACCGCGCTCCATCGCGATGGCGAGCGTCACTTCCTCCTCAGCCGTCAGGAGAGGAATCGCGCTAATCTCTTGCAGGTAGAGGCTAATCGGGTCGTCAACGCGGATATCGGAGAGATCGAAAGTGGCGCCACTGGGCTCAGAGGCCGCAGCGGCGGCCGCGAGTTTCTCCGCGGTGGGGGTGCTCCTCCGGTGCGAATCGTCTCCCACCGCTGCCGACGAAGGGCGAGGCCCGGGCTGATCGTCGACCGGGGGGATCTCTGCGGTCACTTCTTCCGGTGCGGCGACCCTCCCGTGTTTCTCGGGAGCGATCGCTGGCGCGATGCGAGTTGTAGCCTGTCGATTGGCGAAAGTATCCATGCAGCGACGCTTCTCCTTTTGATGAGATTCGATTGGAGCCGACTGCACGACGGCGGGCCGAGGGTGGCCCGCGGAAAAACGACCTCGCAACAGCCAGGCCGGCGTGAGAGCCGGGGCAGGCCGCAGAGAGGTCGCGATAGCCAGACGGTGGCGCAACTCGATTGGTGCTGTGGGTGAAGAGCCCACGAGCTTCTCCTTTGATAGCCGCGAGCGCCTCCGGCCAGGAAAAGCGCCGGGGAGTTCGCGGCTGGGGAAGCCAGCAATGGACAGAGCGGGGGAGCACCAACGACTCAAAATGTGGCAGGACTATAACACAACCACTCTCTGAGTTCAAGGCTTTGAGCACCTTTTTTTCAGACTGCTCTGCTCCAATTCGCTGCATCCGGATCTGGCGGCTTGGGATGCGAGTTGTCCAGGCAGCGAGAGCCTGCCCTCTGAGATGGGCCTGGCGACCGCGCTGAGTGACCACACGCGCCCTGTTCTTTGCTGGCTACCGGGGTTTCGAACATGGACCCAAAATCAATTTGGGGGGCTCTTCCGCCCATGGTATGATTATTGCAGCGACTTCTATGGCGCGACGAAAGCATATAGAAGGAGGAAACTCGTGTTTGAAGAGCGACGAATTCGGCGCGAGGCTACCTCGGAGCTTGACCGAGTCAGGCGGGAGGTTGATCGTCTCTTCGAGCAGATGACGAACCAGAATGAGTGGCTCGGCCTCACACAACCACGCACGTGGAGCCCGCCTTCGGATGTCTACGAGACTGAGACCTATTTTCTTGTCCGCGTTGAGATTGCCGGGATGGACGAAGAGGCCTTCGATGTGACTTTCGCCGATGGTGTGCTGCGGATTCGGGGGACGCGTGAGGAACCAGAGGCGCCGCGGAGGGCCTATTTTCAGATGGAGATTCGGTACGGCCCATTCGCCGTTGCGTTGCGGATCAACCAGCCGATCGATGCTGATCGCATCGAGGCCCGGTATGAAAGCGGTTTTCTCACGGTGACCCTTCCCAAGCGGGTCTCCGGAGAGCGTCGCGCCGCGGTACGCTCGTCTGGAAGCGTTCAGTTATGAGGAATCAGCCAGCAGCCGGACGGGGGACGGATAATGGTCGCAAGATGAAAGCCCGAAGCGCTCAGCCGACCGTCGGGGTGGCGGCGCACAAGGTTGGGGCCACCCGGCGGACTGGGGGCCTCGCGGGCGACGGCCGGTCGCTGATCACGAGGGGCGTTTTTGAGGAGGAGTTACGTGAACAACTTTGAGCAAAGCCCGGGCCCTGGCGAGACAGCTGGAGACGAACAAGTCCAACCGGCAGACCAGATGAGCGCCGAGATCAATCAGAGCGCCGAGATCCAACTGCCGGAAGTTCTGCCGATCCTGCCGCTCCGGAACACCGTCGTCTATCCGATGACCGTTCTGCCCCTCAGCGCCGACCAGCCGCGCTCGATCCGGTTGGTGGATGCCGCGGTGCAGGGCAACCGGCTCGTCGGTCTGGTCGCGATGAAAGATGCCAGCGTCGAGACGCCTGGCCCGGATCAGATATACGAAGTCGGCACGGTGGCCCTCATCCATCGTCTGCTGCGTGCGCCAGATGGCAGTGTGCGCCTGATTATCCAGGGACTCCAGCGCATTCAGATCACGGAGTGGACCGCCGAGGAGCCCTACCTCATGGCGCGCGTGCAGGCCCGTCCGGAGGTGACGGTTGACACCGTCGAGGTTGAAGCGCTCAACCGCAATCTGCTGGAGCTCTTCCGCCGCCTGGTGGACCTGGTGCCGCATCTCCCCGATGAGCTGATGATGGCGGCGATCAACACCGAGGATGCGCGCCAGCTGGCGTATCTGGTGGCCACCAGCATCCGCATGGAGGTCGTCGAGGCCCAACAAATCCTGGAGGCCGACAACGTCGCCGACAAGCTGCGGCTGCTTACCCGGATCCTCAACCGCGAGCTGGACGTGCTCGAGTTGGGCAAGAAGATCCAGACCGAGGCCCAGGGCGAGATGGAGAAGGTGCAGCGCGAGTACTTCCTGCGCGAGCAGATGAAGGCGATCCAGCGCGAGCTGGGCGAGGAGGGCGAGACCCAGGTCGTCGAGGAGTATCGCCAGCGCATCGAGGAGCGCAACATGAGCGCCGAGGCGCGCGAGCAGGCCCTGCGCGAGCTCGACCGCATGAGCAAGATGCCCCCGCAGGCTGCCGAGTACTCGGTCATCAAGACCTACCTCGACTGGCTGCTCGACGTCCCCTGGGCTAAGGTGACCGAGGATAACCTCGATATCAAACATGCCCGCGGGGTGCTCGATGAAGATCACTACGATCTCGAGGACATCAAGGATCGCATTATCGAGTATCTGGCCGTGCGCAAGCTCTGGCACGAACGCTTCGAGCAACGTGAGGGCGACCAGGAGCCGGACGTGCTCTCCGATGACTCGCTCCCGGCGATTGTCCGGGAGGAGCCCGAGAATACCGGCCAGGGCGCGATTCTCGGCCTGATTGGACCACCTGGGGTTGGGAAGACGAGCCTGGGCCGCAGCATTGCCCGCGCGCTCGGCCGCGAGTTCACCCGGATGAGCCTGGGGGGCGTCCGCGACGAGGCCGAGATCCGCGGCCACCGCCGCACCTACATTGGCGCTATGCCCGGCCGCATCATGCAGGCCCTCAAGCGGGTGGGCGTGCGCAATCCGGTCTTCATGCTCGACGAGATCGACAAGCTCGGGCGCGATTTCCGCGGCGATCCCACGTCCGCCCTGTTGGAGGTGCTCGACCCGCAGCAGAACAACACCTTCCGCGATCACTACCTTGACGTGGACTTCGACTTGAGCGACGTCATCTTTATCGCCACAGGCAACCTGCTCGAGCCCATCCCGCCGCCCCTGCTCGACCGAATGGAGGTCCTGGAACTGGACGGGTACACCGAGACCGAGAAGGTGCACATCGCCCGCAACTACCTCGTGCCGCGCCAGATCAGGGCCAATGCATTGCTTCCCGGCGAGATCGACTTCACCGAGGATGCCTTGCGCCGGATCATTCGGGACTACACCCGCGAGGCGGGGGTCCGCAACCTCGAGCGCGAGATCGGCCGGGTGCTCCGCAAGGTCGCGACCCGCGCCGCGACCGGCGAGCGGGAGAAGACCGTCGTGAGCGCGGAGGAGGTGCCGGGCTACCTCGGCAAGCAGCGGTACTACTTCGAGGCGGCCGAGCGCACCGAGACGCCGGGCGTCGCCACCGGCCTGGCCGTCACCGCGGTGGGCGGCGATATCCTCTTCATCGAGGCGTCGCGCATGGCGGGCAAGAAAGGGTTGACCCTCACGGGCCAGCTCGGCGAGGTGATGAAGGAGTCGGCCGTTATCGCTGTGAGCTACGTGCGTGCCAACGCCCGGCGCTTCGGGATTGATCCTGGTTTCTTCGACGACAACGATATTCACATCCACGTCCCGGCGGGCGCGATCCCTAAAGACGGCCCCAGCGCGGGCGTCGCCATGGTCACCGCCGTTGTCTCGCTGTTGACCCGCCGTCCGGTCAAGAGCAACGTCGGCATGACCGGCGAGATCACGCTGCGGGGGCAGGTGCTCCCGGTCGGCGGCATCAAGCAGAAGGTGCTGGCGGCCCACCGCGCCGGCCTCAACAGCGTCATTCTGCCCAAGCGCAACGAGCCGGACCTCGACGACCTGCCGCCCGAGGTGCGCGAGCAGATGACCTTCATTCTGGCGGACCAGATCAAAGATGTCCTCGATCATGCCTTGGGCGAGCCGCTGCCGGAGGAGCAGGCGCACGACGGCGAGCGCGAGGAGTCGCTCGCGCTCACGGTCGAAACCACGGAGGATCGGGTCAGAACTTCGTAGGACAGAGGATGACTACCTGGAGACGGAGGTCGACTCCTCCGCCTCTGGACGTCTTCCATCGCCGAAAGGCTGCTCGCTCCTGAACGCACTTTCATTCTCTCCTATCTGCACACCCATGAGCACGCATCGATGAAGCCTCCCCTTGCCATGGTGGCCATTCTCGCGGGCCTCGCGGCCGTCGGCGCGGCGGGCTATCAGTGGCTGATCCGCCGTCCAGAACCAACGACCGACGGCCTGCTCGCGGCGCCCGGCTTGAACGATCGGGTCGAGGTCGTTCGCGACCGCTGGGGCATTCCCCATCTCTTTGCCCGGGGTGAGGACGACCTGTTCTTTGCCCAGGGCTACACCCATGCCCAGGACCGGCTCTGGCAGATGGACTTCAACCGGCGCTTCGCCTCCGGCCGGCTGAGCGAGGTCGTGGGAGAGAGCACCCTCCTTCTGGATCGCTGGATGCGGGTGCTGAGTCTGCGCCGCTCGGCCGAAGCCGCCTGGCCGCACACCGGCCCGGAGGCTTGTCGCGCCGCCACGCGCTACGCGGCCGGGGTCAACGCCGTGATTGACGCGCGCGTGCGGGAGAACGCCTGGCCGCTCGAATTTCGCCTGTTGCGCTACCGGCCCGAGCGCTGGACGCCGGCGGACAGCCTCGTGTTGCTGCGCCTGATGGCCCTGGGGCTCTCGGTCAATTTTGAGGCCGAGCTGGTGCGCGACGGCCTCGCGGCGCTGTTGGGGCCGGAGCGGGTCGCAGAGCTGGTCCCGGCCTACCCGGCGGCATCGCCACTGATCGCCGCGCCGGGGCTCGACGCAGTGCGCCAGCGTCTGCCGGCCGGGCAGGGGAGCAACTGCTGGGTGCTGGCCGGGCGCCGGACGGCCAGCGGTGCGCCGCTCCTGGCAAATGACCCGCACCTGCTGCTCTCGCTGCCATCCGTCTGGTACGAGAATCAGCTCGACGGCCCGGTCACCCAGGTCGCCGGCGTGAGTCTGCCCGGCGTGCCCGGGGTCGTCATCGGTCACAACGCCGAGGTGGCCTGGGGTCTCACCAACGGCTTCTCGGACGTCCAGGACCTCTATGTCGAGACGCGCCATCCCGACGATCCGCTGTGCTTCCGCTGGGGCGAGCAGTGGCTGCCGGCCGAGGTGTTCGAGGAGCGCATCCCCGTTCGCGGGCGAGCGCGGCCGGTCGCGCAGCGCGTCGTTGTGACCCGCCATGGCCCGCTCGTCAGCGAGTTGCTGCCCGACGAGCCGCGCGATCTGGCCCTGCGCTGGACGATCTACGAGCCCGACGACACGCTGGGCTGCCTCGTGGGCATCAACCGGGCACACAGCTGGGAGGCCTTCCGGGCGGCCGCGGCCGATCTGGGCGCGCCGCAACTCAACCTGGCCTACGCTGACCGGGCCGGGAACATCGGCTGGATCCACGCCGGCCGCATCCCGATCCGCGCACGGTCGGTTGAAGGTTCCAGGCCGGGTGCTGTTCCCGCCGACGGGGCCAGCGGCCAGGAGGAGTGGCTCGGTTACATCGCGCTCGACGAACTGCCCCAGGCCTACAACCCGGCCGCCGGCTACATCGTCCACGCCAACAACAAGCCGGTCGGCGATGAGTATCCCCACTGGCTCGGCCAGGACTTCCTGCCCGGCTTCCGGGCCCGGCGCATCGCCGAGCTGATCGAGGCTCGCGCCAGCCACGACATCGACTCCATGGCCGCGATCCAGCTGGACCTGGTCTCCATCCCGGGACGCACCGTCGCGCGGGCCGTCGCCGCGCTTCGGGCCGACCGCCTCGACCCCGATCTGCGGCCGCTCCGGGCCCGGCTTGCGAGCTGGGATGGCCGCATGGCTGCCGGCAGTGTCGAGGCCGCGTTGGCCTTCTCGCTCCTGCTGCACCTGCGCCGCCTGTTGGTGAGCGACAAGCTTGGCCGCTATCCCGCCGCCTTTCAGGGCGCCGGTGAACGCCTGGTGCTGACCGGCCTCGCGCCCCTGGCCTGGACCTCGTTGGCCTGGACCCTCGCCCGGCTGGACGAACCGGAGAGTCCCTGGTGGCAACAGCGCGGGCTCCCGGCCTCGCCAACGCCTCGCGACGACGCGCTGTGCCTGGCGCTGCGGCAGGTGGCGGACGACCTGCGCGCGCGGCTCGGTCCCGCCGTCGAGCGCTGGCAGTGGGGCCGGCTGAACCAGGTGCTGGTTGGTCACCCGCTGGCACCCGTCAGCCGGACCGGGGACGGGCGAGCGAAGGGGTCGCCCCTCGGGTGGCTGCTCAACCGCGGACCGTTGCCACTGGGTGGTGACCCCTTCACGATCTGGCCCAACGTGCTCCAGGCGCTGCCGGCGCCGACCGAGCTGGCCGCGGTCAGCGCCAGCTACCGCTTCATCGCCGACCTGTCCGATTGGGACCGCTGCCACAGCGTGCTGCCCGGCGGCCAATCTGGCCTGCCCGGCACCGCGCATTACGCCGACGGCCTGGCCGAGTGGCGCGCCGGCCGCTACCACCCGCTGCTCTGGACGCGACCGGCGGTGACGGCCGCCGCCGTTGCGACGCTCGTGCTGCAACCTGGGAAGACCGGTGAAAGTTGGAGGTTCCAGGTTGAAAGTTCCCCCGACGGGGGCACCCTTATCGGTACGTAGACGTAAGGGGGCAAGCCCTGAGGGGTTCCCCCCGGCGTCCCCTACGGGGGAGCCCCTGAGGGGGGACCCGCAGGGTGGAAAGTTGGGCGCCGGGGTTGTGGTGACCGACGAGGCCCTGAACGGGCGCACGGCCGTGCGCCCCTACAGACGCCCCACCGGGCGTGTAACCACATGGCAGTTCCGCTACCACTGACCGAAGACCAGGTCCGGGCGCTTGCCCCGGCTGATATCTTCGCGCGCGGGCGCGACTATTGGCGCTCGGGTGCGGTTGTGGCACCCGAGCAACAAGGGCCGGCGTTGCGGGCGCTGGTCGGCGGGTCGCGCGCCGAGCCCTACGAGGTCAGTATCGAATTCGACCCCGCTGGGCGGCCGAGCTACACCTGCGACTGCCCGGATTTCCAGGGACTCCCCCGGCGCCGGAAACGTCCCTGCAAGCATGTCGTTGCGGTGATGCTGCAGTGGGCGCACGCGCCGGAGACCTTCGTAGCGCAGCCGCCCGTCGAGGCGCTGCTGGCCGGCGAGGAGCGCGACGCGCTTCTGGATGAGATCAAGGCCATGCTGCGGCGCGAGCCGGCATTGGCCGAGGTCCTGGCGCAGCCGCCCGAGCGACGGTTGCGCCGCCGGGTGGCGATCGACCTGGCGCAGGTGGACCGCCAGATCAACTTTGCGCTCAGCCGCCATCGAGACGAGCCAGAGATCCTGTACGACCGGCTCGTCGCGATTCTGGAGCAGGGCGGTGCCCTCATCCAGAGCGGCGATGCGACGAACGCCGTGCGCTTGCTCACCCACCTCCTCGCCCGCCTGCTCCCGCTGCTCGATGAGGACGACATCGACGCTCGGCGGCTCGAAGCCCTGGTCCGCCGCACGCTTGAGGCCCTCGAACTCGCGGCGCTGGAGGCAGAGTGGCCCGCCGCCGGCGAGCAGCAGGTGTGGTTGCAGCAGCTGATGGCCTGGTGGGCCGAGGAGCGCCGGGGCCTGTCCGAGCCGCTCATGGACCTGATCCTCCACGCCTACCGGTTGGAGGATGCCGTGCTGGTCGAGACGTGGCTGCGCGAGCTGCTGCGCAAGCCGCGCCACGCCAGCCAGCAGAGCGAACGCTGGTGGCGCGAACGCGTTCTGCAGTTCTTGCTGGCCTTCTACGAGGCGACCGGCCGCCACCAGGCCTTCCTCGACCTCTGCTGGGAAGAGGACGAGGACGCCCGCGCCGCGCTGAAATTTGCGGAGCTGGGGCAGGTGGAGGAGGCTCGGCGGCTGGCGACCCACGGGTTAGGCAGTGCCGCATTCCATCAGGCGCTGTCCGAGCAACTCTGGCAGCGCGGCCAGGTGGCGCTGGCATTGGAAGTCGCCGAGCTTGGCCTCCGCTACCAGGATGCCTGGCGCCCGGCGCTCCTCGCCTGGCTGGCTGGGCGCTTCCTGGCGTTGGGCGAGGCGCAGCCGGCCCTGCGCGTGGCACTGGCCGCCTGGCGGCTGGCGCCCTCGCTCGAGCGCTACCGCATCTTGCGAGCGGCTGGCGCCCTGAACGATGCCTGGTCTGACCTGCGTCGCGAGGCTCAGGCGGTCCTCGAACGGCAGCGCGAGATCGGACTGCTGGTGGAAGTGCTGCTCGACGAGGACGAGCCCCAAGCAGCGGCCGCCTTCCTTCCGGCGGTCGAGCCCGCCGCCCGACGCGAAGCCCTCACCGTGTGTGTAGCCGATGCCCTTCTGGAAGCCGGTGAGGCCGCCGAGGCGATTCCGCTCTTTTTCGATGCCGCCGACCTGCTGGTTGCCGGTCGCACTCGCGCACACTACGTCCGCGCCGCGCGCCTGCTTGCTCGAGCCCGCCGGGTGGCGGAGCGCGCCGGGCTGGCGCTGCTCTTCGAGGACCACCTGCACGCGCTGCTCACCAGCTACAGCCGCCGCCGGGCCCTGCTGGAGGAGTTGGCCCGCGCCCTCGAGTAGGACAAGATCGCATTTTGCCTTTCAGCCTGCGAGCCTGAAGTGCGCAGTGCCGGGGCGGACAAAATACCATTTTGGCCTGCATCGTGGTAGACTGACAGCCGCTGCCGAGCAAGAGGAGCGTGCCTGCGATGTCCAGCCCCGAGATCAGCGTTGCCATCCTGACCGTCTCCGACCGCGTCACGCGCGGCGAGAGTGAGGACCAAAGCGGGCCGGTCATCGCCGAGGTGATCGCAGCCGGGCTGCCTGGCGCCCACGTTGTCGCCACCGAGGTCGTGCCCGATGAGATCCCGGCGATTCAGGCCACTTTGCGCCGTTGGGCCGACGACGACGACGTTGACCTGATCCTCACCACCGGCGGGACCGGCTTTGCCCCACGCGACCGGACCCCCGAGGCGACCAAACCGCTCCTCGACCGTGAGGCGCCCGGTCTGGTCGTGGCGATGTTACTCGCCAGCCTGCAGATGACACCGCACGCCATGCTGAGCCGGCCGGCGGCAGGGATGCGCGGCCAGACGCTGATCATCAATCTGCCCGGGAGTCCCAAAGCGGTGCGCGAGCATCTACTGACCCTGCTGCCCGCCCTGCCGCACGGGCTGGAGCTGCTGCGCGGTGCCCCCGGCGCGGCCGGGCGCCACCTGGCGCCCCCGCCCCGGCTGGTGTGAGAGGATTCCATGACCGAGCCCGACGACTACCCGTTTTACTACCCGCTGACCGTCCGCTTCTCCGAGACCGATCTGCAGGGGCACGTCTTCTTTGGGAACTACTTGAACTACTTCGACACGGCCCTGGTCAACTATCAGAAGGCCATCGGCGTCACCTACCAGGACCTCCTGGCAGATGGCGCTGATATGGTGTACGTCGAAGCCTGCGCCAACTTCAAGGCCCCCGCCTACTTCGATGAGGATCTCCGGATTGGTGTTCGCGTCGCCCGCATTGGGAATAGCAGTGTCCGCTTCGAGTTTGGCGCCATCGGCCCGCAGGGGGATCTCCGCACCAGCGGCCACATCGCTGCCGTCTGCGTCCACCCCGCGACGCGACGCTCCGTGCGGGTGCCGGACGCGTTCCGGGAAGGGGTTGCACGACTGCAGGAGAGGATGTAACCTTTTGCCCGTCGCTGCATCTTATTCTATGAATGTTGTGATTCATACCAGTCAGGAGGAATTGTGAGTACGACAGTTGTTGATGCGCCGGTGAAGGTCACGGATGCGAGTTTCGAGAAGGATGTCCTCCAATCAAATCTGCCCGTGGTGGTTGATTTCTGGGCGCCCTGGTGCGGTCCCTGCCGCATGGTTGCCCCGTCCCTGGAGGCGATCGCCAAGGAGTATGCCGGTAAGCTGGTCGTTGCGAAGGTGAATACCGACGAGGATCAGCGGTGGGCGATTCAATACGGGGTGCAGGGCATTCCGACACTGCTCTTTGTCAAGGGCGGCAAGGTGGTGGATCGTATCGTCGGCGCCTTGCCCCGGCCGGCGCTCGAGCAGCGGATGAAGAAGGCGTTGGCGTTGTAGTCAGGCTGCTACCTTCGGTTGCCCTGCATTCCGCGGTCCCTGGCCATGGGTGGCGAAGTCAATGCAGTAGAGTACGCTTGATTCAGGCTGAGAGATGGGGCCTGGCCCGTCATGCGGGGCGGGCCCCATCGTTTTGGAGTGAGAGTGACGGTGCACGAATCCGATATTATGACTCACTTGCGGGCACTCCTCGCGTTTGCAGTGCTGCTCGTCGCCTGTGGCCCGGCGGCTCCGGCCGGCGACCAGCAGCGCCATCCCCTGGTCGGGACAACGGTGCCCACGGTGACCCTGCCGCGCCTCGGCGGTGGCGAACTGTCGCTGGAGCAGCCGGGCCGGGTCGTTCTGGTGAACTTCTGGGGGACCTACTGCCCGCCCTGTGAGGCCGAGATGCCCGATCTCGAGCGCCTCTACGAGCGGTACGGCCCCGACCGATTCACGGTGCTGGCTGTCAATGTCGAGGAGCCGGCCGGTCACGTGGCCGCCTTCATCGAGCGCCACGGCCTCACCTTCCCCGTATTGCTTTCCTCCGACGCCAGTGTGAAGCCTGCTTTCCACCTGGTGGGCCTTCCAACTTCCTGGCTCGTCGCCCCCG
The DNA here is from genome assembly GCA_027493995.1 of Ardenticatenaceae bacterium. Taxonomy (GTDB): domain Bacteria; phylum Chloroflexota; class Anaerolineae; order Ardenticatenales; family Ardenticatenaceae; genus DOUV01. The sequence goes on from JAOSJS010000001.1 coordinate 7,254,954, forward strand.
ATGGCACCATCCGCGCAGTCTGGCCCGGCCCGCTTCCCCTGGCGACCGCCGCCGCGCAGATCGAGGCCCTGCTGGCGGCGCGGGCCAACTCCCGCTGACAGAACCCTTCCCCTGGCGTTCGCTCATACCGTCGCACGCCGTTTTCGCAGGTCGAGCTCTCAAAGGCGTCAAGAGGGGAATAGGCCCTTTTTCCCCTCAACTCGCGTCAATTGATGTCCCAAAGTCTCACGACCGTGCGTTTACCTTGGCGACGTTCAGTGCACGTCTGAGAGCCAATCGAGCAACAAACAACTATATTTTTGCCTGCCCGATTGACAGCCTTACGTTCCCGTGTATACTCGCAACCTCCCCGTTCTGCTCTCTGTCTGCGAAAGGAGCAATCCATGTGGCGACCAACGTTGCGTTGGCTCCTCCCGCTGTTTTTAGCCCTGACCAGTGTTCTGCCTGCCGGCTCTGTCTTCGCTGCCCCCGACCGGCAGGGTGGGGGACGGCGGTTCACGGGCCGGGTATGGGTCACCACCAACCCAGATGACTTTGACAACCTCGACGAGACCACCTTCACCCTCGGTGTCGAGGCGATCTATGCCGGCATCGCTCTCTGGTGGGAGTCGCCTGAGGGCGTAGACGCAGAGGTCCCGGTCGAAATCGAATTTGTCGCACCCACCGGCCGCCCCTGGCGCGATACCGAGTGGTACGACGACGACCAACTCACCATCACGGACGACGTCACTGAAGACTCACTCGCCCGCAAAGGCCTCGTGCTCGCGCAGGCCGATCCTGCGAAGGTCGAGGGCGAGTGGGCAGTGCGCTTTACCGTTGAGGGGAAGCAGGTCACAGTCTACAGTTTCAACCTCGTGAGCGGCGACAATCCCGCCACCGTGGGCGAATTTGATGTTGAAGGCGCCGTGAGCGATGCCGGTTACGAATTTCTCAGCGCTGGGACCGATGATGGCCAGGACAAGAACGGCGACACCTTCACGATCGCCTGGCTGGCCATGAGCGCTATTTCGCGCGACCTCCAGGACAAGCGCCTGATCCAGCAGGTCTACGACGGTCTCGGCATCTTGAATAAGGGCTTTCCGGATGTAGACATCTACCAGGTGGCTCTGGATTACAACCAGCAGATCGCCCTGGTCTATTTCGCCATGCGCGATGGCTGGGAGCGCTACAGCGCCGGCCAGATCAAGGAAAGTGATTTCTGGAAGCGCTACGCCTCATTTGCGATCTACGACAAGAACCAGAAACGGTTCCTCAGCGAGGAAGAGCAGAAGGACTTCCAGAACAAGAGCTTCAAGGGGAGCGGAACCGGAAACGAGGGCACCGGCACCGGCGGCAACGCCCCGGTCAGTCCTATTGACCTCGGCAAGTCAGGTGGAAAACGCTCGAACCCATCCGTCGGCTCGGTGCGGCTCGAAGCCTCGGCTCTCGCGGTCGATGCCGATCCCACCGAGAGTGTGACACTCACGGCCACGGTCATCGGCTCCAACAACCGTCCGCTCGCCAATACCGAGGTTACCTTCGCCGTGAGCGGCTCGGCGGGGGGCCGAGTTCGCCCGACCAGCACCACGACCGACGCCACGGGTGTTGCCGAAGTGATCTACACTCCCGGCCGCGACGAGGGTTCCGCGAACATCACGGCCTCGGCCGGCGGCAAGCAGGCCACCGTGACGATCCAGGTTGGCGGCGGCGGGAGCGACAACCCAGAGGATGCGGCGGTCGCCTTCCTGGAGAACCAGGGCTACACCGTCCACGGCGTCGAGTTTTTCGACGACAACGAGGCTCTGCCCGTCGTCGTCATGGATGCCGTCACCCCGGACCTCAACGAGGAGCATCTTACCCAGGTGATCTGGGGGTGGCTGGCCCTCGATAACAATTACAAGCAGGCCGAGTACCTGACCACAGCGCTGCTGTACGACCGATTCATCATTTTCTGGTCAACCGACACCGCCGGCTTCGAGGCGTGGGCGATCGACGAGTCGCTCGACGCCGATACCTTCTTCAATGAACACGTCGAGAACCGGGTCTTCGATACGACGACCAACGAAGAAGTGCGTAGCGACGATTTCTGGAACAAACGCTTCGCGCCTTGAGCGCCCGGCTTGCGCTGAGGGCGGAAGCGTCGAGCGTAGAATCCATTACGAGGAGGATTATTCTCAATGAACCCGTTCTTTCTGCTTCAAGGTGGTCTCCCTCCGATTCCTGGTGCTGCTGCCGGCCCGGACTGGGGCGCCTTTCTCGTCAATGTCGTGTTTGCTCTTCTGTGGACGATTGTGGCCGCGGTTGCCTTCGGCATCGCAATCCCGCTGGCCATGGTGGTCTTCAACCGGATGACGCCGGGGATTGACGAGTTCGCCGAATTGCGCCAGGGCAACGTGGCCATTGCCATCGTCCAGTTCGGCTTCATTCTCAGCGTCACACTCGTCGTCGTCGCGATCCTCTTGAAGTAGGCTCGGAGCGGAGGTGCTATGAACCCCTGGATCCTGCTCCAAGGCGGTCTTCCACCGGTACCCGGTGTCGCCGCCGGTCCAAACTGGGGCTCCTTTCTCATCAACGTCGTCTTTGCTCTTCTGTGGACGGCCGTGGCGGCGGTTGCCTTTGGTGTCGCCATCCCACTGGCCATGGCCCTCTTTCACCGCCTGACGCCGGGGGTTGACGAGTTCGCCGAGCTACGTCGTGGCAATGTGGCGATTGCCGTCGTCCAGTTCGGCTTCATTCTCAGCATCACACTCGTCGTCGTGGCCGTCTTGCTGAAGTAGAGGCGCGGGGAAAAACGCAGGGTCGTGACGTCGAGGCGCAGGGGCAACAGTGAACGTTCTTGAGGTGCAACGCACTTCGCCCAGTGCGTTGCACCTGGCCGACGCAGGCCAGTCCCTCTGGGCGAGGCTGAAACCAAATGCTCGGCGTCTCGGTTTGAAGGTGGTCATGGACGGGACTCCCCATAGAAAGCGAGAACTGCAGGATTGAGCATGCTGCGATTCCTCCGGCCGCGCCATCGTTGGCTTCTCGCCTTTCTGGTCCTCAGCCTGCTTCCGACGACGGTGTTGGCGCAGGGGGAAGACCAGGACCCAGACGCGCTCCACGTGCGAGCTGCACTCGAGGCGCGCGGCTACCAGGTTCTGGAAATCGGTTTTGCCACCGACGACCAGGGCCGGCAGGATCGTAGCACGGTCTACGTCGCCATGCAGGCCGCCGAGCCCCAACTCGACAGCGACACCACCGTCCGGCAGGTGGTCGTCGGCCTCGGTGCGCTCCGCGATGTCTATGCCGAGGCCGATGTTCTGGTCGTCGCGCTTCAGGTGGAGCGGTACTGGCTCCTCTACCCGAGCACCAGCCAGAATTTCGACGACTGGTTTAACGAGCTCATCGGGTTCGATGAGTTTTGGCACCCGATTCGCCGCGCGCTGAAAATCCTCGATACCGAGACCGGCCGCTTCATCAGCGAGAAGGACTTCACCGCCAAGGATTTCACCCAGAAAGATTTCGGGGGCGGGACACCGCCCCCGCCGCAAGACGACGCTCAACGCAGCGACGAGAATATCTTACTGCAGCCCAGCACCTTCTTCCTGCCGGCCGATAGTGAGACGATCGGGCTGGCGCTGGCGCAACTCAGCGACCGCCAGGGCCAACCGCTAATCGGTCACGAGGTTCGATTCAGCTTCGTCGCCACCGGTTCTGACCCGCAGGATCTCGGCACCATCACGACGAACGAGGACGCAGGGGTCGCGATTCGTCCCTTCACCGCCAGCCGCGCGTTGGGTCAGGTCCTCATCCAGGCCAGTACCGGCTCGCAGAACGCCGCCGTCCCGGTCCTGGTCGATCGCGCCCCGCGGACGGCCGATGCCCTCCGGGCCGTCCTCAAAGAGGCCTACGAGGTGGAGGATTATCTCTTTCGAGATGCCGGTCGCGAGCAGGGCACCAATTACATGGGCGACAAGCAGGATATTGCCTGGGTCGAAACCGTGATGGACCAGCAGAGCTTTAACCGCCGGGTGGCCAACCAGGCGCTCCGCTCGTTTGGGACCCTGCGGACGCTCTTCCCGGAGAGCACCGAGTTCGTCAACGTTCTCGACTGGAAAGATCCGAACGGCCAGACGTATTACATCGTGCACATGCTGCTGGCAACGGCGATGGATCAATGGCTCGACGGCACGATCACGGCTGAGGCGCTCCTGGCTCGTTCCGAGGTGCAGGTTCTCGATCAGGACGGCACCCCCGTCAGCGGCAAAGACTTTATCAACAAGAATTTCACTCCAACGAATGGTCCCAGTGTCGATGTGTCCCGCACCGTCACGGCGCAAGTGACCGAAGAGAGTTGGGGCGAGCAGCTTTCGGCCGGCATTTTCCGCGTTCCCCTGGGCGGGAGCGCCGATGACTTCTCGATCGAGGCGCTGGACGAGAACGCAACCGGGTTCGAGCTCTTCGACAACGGTGCCATGAGCGCGCCGCTGGTCTCATGGCACGCGGGGGACGACGAGGCGGCCCTGAAGGCGCTGCACCTCAACGAGGGGCAATACCTCCTGACCGTCCTCGGTCCGGCCCCCGCCAGTGTTACGCTGGGCTATACGGAGCATCAGAGCCGGTAACTAACGTTGAAGGTTGGAAGGTTGAAGGTGACCCCTGCGCGCTGCCAGACCTTCAAGCTTGAACCTTCAACCTGTAGCGACTCTCGAAAGGCTGAGTATGTTGTCTGTCCGTTCCCCTCGACTCCGACTGGGGTTGGGCTACTTGCTGATCCTCGTTCTCGTCGTGGTTGGGTTCCTCCCGCCGAACGCGCTCGTGGCCTCCGCCCAAGGCGGTGCCCAGGTCATCGAGGTCTCGCCGATCCAGGTGCTCGCGGGCTTCCCACTCGTGGCCGGCAAGGCGACAGTTGTCCGGGTGGCGATCCGCGCCGAGCAGCCTGGCCGGGCGACGCTGACCGTGGTCTTCGATGGCCACGACTACCGGCAGGATGTGCGCTTGCAGGCCGGCCAACAGTGGGTGGACGTTTTCGTCGATCCGCCGCACAAGGCCGGTCCCCTCACAGTCACCGCCAGCCTGTCGGGCGGGGCCAGTGGCCAGAGCACGCTCGACACTGTGGTTGTTAGCCCCACGCGGGGGCTCAAAATCTTCTACATGCCGACGGACTGGACGCCCGAACAGCGCCGCCGCTACCAGTACGACGCGATCGTGCCCAAGTTTGTCGAGCTTCAGACCGATTTTCTCGAAGCAGTCTACCCGTTGCCAGCCGATCACATCGAGGCCGACTATACGACCACCCCGCACATGGTCCGCACGAACGAGAAGGCGTTGGTGGACGCGGGCGGTACCGTGGATAACCGCGCGCTCTCGACGCTCTACGGCACGGTCTACCTCGCGGCCCGCCGCCAGGCGCCCGACGCCGACCTGATGGTCGCGGTTCTGCCGCCGGACTGGTTCGGGACCTACATGGCCTCGCCGGCAACAGTGGGGCTGCAGTTCAAATTGGTTTCGGGTCTGGTGCTGGCTCAGATCGGCATTCGCGGTGTGGTCAATCTTGACGAGCAGAAGCCGATCGTCGCCTCCCACGAGATCGGGCATGTCTTCCGCTTGAACGATGAGTACGATTACAGCAAGTCGCCGCCCAAGCGCGGCGACCGAATTGACCTGCCGGGCTACTGGGTGATCAGGCACGAGCCCAAAGAGGACAGCGCCAAAATGCCCACCTTCAACTTCATGGGGGCGGCGGGCCTGCCGGACTACTGGGTCCGGAGCGAGGTCTACAGCGCCCTGTTGAAGGCGTTCACGGACTGGGACGGGCGCAGTGGGCTGCGGCAGGCGGGCGGCGGGGCCCCCACCGGCGGCGAGGGCGATCTGCGCGCGGCGACTGTGAAGATCACCATGGCGAAACGGCTGAACGACAGGTATGAGCCAATCGACCCCACCACGTCTTACGCGCCAACAGAGCCGTTTCGCGCTTCACTGGTCCTCCGCGATGTGCCCAGGGGCACCCGCATTGATGTGCGGTGGTATTTTGGATCCGTGCTGCTCCGTGAGGGGGGCACAACCGCTCGGGATGATATCTCGCAGGCGACTCTCGGGACCGCGCTCTCCAACGAAGAGCCGTGGGACCGCGGGCAGTACCGCCTTGAGGTCTTCTTCGACCGGGAACTGAAAGGCACGGCCGAGTTTGCTGTGCGCTGATCCACGGAACCGGCCGTGGGTGGCGGGCAATGATGAGCACCTCGAATCGCCAGCGCTGGTTCGCGCTCGGGCTGATGTTGCTTGGCCTCAGCACGTTCTTCGTCCTTCCGTTAGGGGCGGCGCCCCCCGCCGATAGGATCTTTCTGCGCCGGCGCACGATTGATCCGCGCGCGCCGGCGGTGGTGGTGTCCCTGGATGAGGAGGACGCTCGGCTCTGGATCGTCCAGTTCTCCGGCCCGATCCAGGCGGCCTGGCGGGCCGAGGTCGAGAGGGCTGGCGCCGAGCCGGTTGGCTACCTGCCCGACTTCGCCTATCTCGCCCGTATGGATGCGGCCACGGCCCACCGTCTCCGCTCGCTCGACCCCGTCCGCCTGGTTGTCCCGCTCAGTTCCGAGGACAAGATCGCGCCCGCACTCGCTGCTCCGGCCGCGCGTGGCTTGCAACCGGCCGCGCCGCTGGAGGTTGCGGTGGTCAGCTTCCCCGACAGCGACCTGGCCGAGCTGGGCGCGCGCCTGAAGGCTCTCGGCGGGGCCGTCTCAGCCGAAGCTCGCAACCGGTGGGAGGGCCGCCTGGAGGTGCGGGTGCCGGCGGCTGCACTCGACACCATCGCCGGTTGGGATGAGGTCCGCTCGCTCGAGCCGCTCCCGCGCTTCGCGCTGCTCAACGACCGCGCGCGGGCGACTTTCCTGCACGTCAATCAGGCCTGGGCTGCCACCGGTCTGTACGGTGCCGGGCAGATCATCGCCATCGCCGACACCGGCCTGGACACCGGCACCCCTGCGACGCTTCACCCCGACTTGCGGCAGCACCTGGTGCGGGCCCACGCCCTCGGCCGGGCCGGTGATTGGAGCGATCCCCACGGCCACGGCACCCACGTCAGCGGCTCGGCGGTGGGTGATGGGCGCCAGTCGGGGAGCAACCCCTCCGCCCACGAATACACGGCCTCCTTCGCCGGGACCGCGCCGGAGGCCGCCCTTGTCGTCCAGTCTATTCTGGACGACAACAACGCACTCAGCGGGATTCCAGGCGACCTCGGCGACCTGATGCGGACAGCCTACGCGGACGGTGCGCGGATCCATAGCGACAGTTGGGGAGGACCGACCGGCGGCGGTCGGGGACTCAATGGGAACTATGGTGGCTACACCCTGGAGTCGCGCCAGGCCGACGAGGCGGCCTGGGAACTCGACGATATGCTGATCCTCTTTGCGGCTGGCAACACGGGGGTGGATCGCAACCAGGATGGGGTTGTGGACGGCGACGGCATCCTGACGCCCGCGACGGCGAAGAATGTTCTGACGGTGGGGGCTACGGAGAACGACCGGCCCGACATCACGCTCTCATACGGCGCTCAGTGGGGCGCGTGGTGGCCCTCGTTGTTTCCAGCCGAGCCGTTGTTCAGCGACCATATGGCCGACAACTCGGCCGGGATGGCCGCCTTTTCAAGCCGTGGTCCCACCGACGACGGTCGGATCAAGCCTGATCTGGTCGCGCCCGGCACGTTTATTCTCAGTACCCGCTCCCAGATCAGCAGCGGCACCGGGTGGGGCAGTTACGACGAGTGGTACTTCTACAACGGTGGGACCAGCATGGCGACGCCGCTGGTCGCCGGGGCTGCCGCCGTGGCTCGCCAGTGGTTGACCGAGGCTCGCGGCCTGGCCGCGCCCAGCGCGGCGTTGCTCAAGGCGGTGCTGATCAACGGGGCGATGGATACGACGCCCGGCCAGTACGGCACCGGGAGTGCGCGCGAGATTCCGCCCGGCCATCCGAACCCGGTGGCGGGGTGGGGAATGGTGGACCTGGCCGGCAGCATGGCCCCTGCGGCCCTGGTGGTGGTTCAGATGGTGGACGATCGCACCGGCGTGGCGACCGGGAAGCAGCGCCACTGGCGTGTCACCACCACGTCGCCGGGACCGCTGCGCGTCACCCTTGCCTGGACGGACGTGCCGGCCGAGACGATCGCGGCGGTTGCGCTGGTCAACGACCTGGATCTGGAGGTTACGGCGCCGGACGGGACGATCTTCTACGGGAACGGGGCCTCGAACATGGTACGCGACCGCCGCAACGTGATCGAGGATGTGGTGATCCCGGTGGCCGCGGCCGGGACCTACCAGGTCCGGGTGGTCGGCTTCAATGTTCCCTGGGGACGAGCGGGCGCCCAGCCCTTTGCCCTGGTGCTGGCCGGGAATGGCCTGGCGTGGGCGGCGCCCATCCTCACGGCGACCCCAACCGCGACGGCCACCCCGCGGCCCTGCCCGGAGGATCTCAACGGGAACCGCCGCATCGATGTCGCCGATCTCCAGTGGGTTGCGTCTCGCTGGTTGGCGACACCCCAGAGCCCCTCCTGGGACCTGCGGGCCGATCTGGTCCCCGACGGGGTGATTCACACCGACGACATCGCCGTCGTTGCCCGCCGCTGGAACCAGGCCTGTCCCTGACGGAGGCCGGGCGGTTTTGTCCGCGTCGCGGCCAGCGGACCACCGCCGGCGGAGCACCGACTTGCCGCCAGAGCCGGCGGGCCCGGGTTAGGCGGAAGTGGCCAACGGCGCTATAATCGCTCTCATGATCTCGAAGAGTCACTTTCCTTCGCCCGTCCTGCACCTCGCTCGCTGGTTCATCCCGCTGCTGGCGCTGCTCCTTCTGGCACTGCCGCGCTCTCTCAGCGCCCATGGCGCCGGGCTGCAAGCCGATATCCGCTACCGGCCTGCGCCGCCTGTGGCCGGTCAGCCGGTCACGGTGGAGGTGACGCTCTCCTACGCCAACGACAAGGAGGCACTGCAAGCCGGGAGCGTCTTCATCGGCGCCATCGGCCCTGAGAACGGCGTTGTACAGGCGGTGGAGTTAACGCGCGGCGCCGCGGTGGGAGAGTGGACCGGCCAGGTCACCCTCCCCAGCGAGGGCCTCTGGACGATGCAGATTCGCGTTGAGTTGCCGGGCGGCACCGGCCAGGATCGTTACAACATCCAGGTGGCGCCGGCCGGCACGCCGATGAGCAACGAAACCGGCCATTTCGCCCTGGAGTTAGATCTCACAGCTGCCGCGACGACCCCGGAACCGCTCTGGCTGCGCTCCTGGCCGCTGATTGCAGGTGTCTTGATCGTCGTCGGCCTCGTGCTAGTCTTCCTCTTCCTGCCGGCGGCCCAGCCGAAGGACCCCGAGCACTCGACCTGACCCCATTTGATCACTCGGGCCCACTGCCCCACGCAGTGGGCCTTGTGCTGCGGAGAGAACATGCTGCCCCAAAGCCACGTTGCGTACACGGTTGGAGCCGTCAGTCTGCTGCAGAAGAAGGTGCCCGCGCTGCGCTCGATCGACTATCGTCTGGTCGCGCTGGCCGCGGTCGGCCCCGATTTGATTGACAAGCCGCTGGCCTACGTCCACTTCTACAAGAAGTACAAGTCGGCGGTGCTCTTCGCCCACACCCTGATCTCCCACCTGGCCCTGCTGGTCGCGACGCTCGGCTGGGCGCGCTCGCTCTGGCCCTACGCGCTGGCCTTCAACGGCCACGCGCTGCTCGACCGCCTGTGGTTCTTCCCGGACACCTGGTACTGGCCCTTCCGTGGCTGGCACTTCCACGTCTGGCGCAAGCGGGGCAGCGAGCAGGAGGACATCAAACTGGCCTACTGGTACGCCTTCACCCGGCGCCCCGAGCTGTGGGGCTGGGAGCTGGGCGGCCTGCTGGTCGCACTCTGGTTCGTTCTCGCCAACGGCCTCACCCGGCCCGAGCGGCTGCTGCCCTTCCTGCGCACCGGCCGGCTCGTTGGTCCGGCACCCGCGCCGGAGCCGGCGGCCGACTAAGGAAGCGGAGAAAGCCGGGCCACCCCCACACATCGGGGCGGTTTTCTTTGGCGGATCCTCAGATCCGCGGCTGGTTGGCCGTCGTCGAACTCAGAACACGCTTCGGTAGCTTGCAGACCACGGTGTAGGCCGGGTCGAACACGTTGCCCACATCGTACGCGACGCACTGCCCCATGAGGATGTTCGCGCCGACCGGATCCAGTCCGTAGTCCTCCTGTAACCAGCGCAGCATCTCGGTGGTGGCGTGCTGCACGCACTGGTCGAGCGGGCGGGCATTCCCGACCGTGAAGATAGAATCCGCGTTCTCGCCGCGCGGCCAGCCGATGCGCTTGCCCTTGATCAGCCGGACGGTGCACTGCACCTCGAAGGAGATCTCGACTCCGGTCCCAACGATCTCTCCGTCTCCTTGAAGCGCGTGGCCGTCGCCGACGAACAGCAGGGCGCCGGGGACGAACACCGGGAAGGAGACCATGACGCCGCTGACAAACCCGTGGTAATCCATATTGCCCCCGTGCTCGGCCGAGGTGGCGGTAGACAGGGCCTGGCCCCGGACAGGCGCGACGCCGAAGCAGCCCAGCATCGGCGCCAGGGGCAGGCTGAGCCGGCCCAGTTTCGTCTCCGGTTTGACCAGGGTCGCCGTTCCGGCTTCGACGTCAACCTCCCATTCGGCTGATGCCCGCTCGCCTTTTGGGGGCCACGGCAACTCGGGGACGTAGCGTGGATCGACCACATTTGGTGCAACCATCGCACCGCTGTAGCCGTAGGTGCGGTTGGGGGTGAGCCGGTCGAGGTGCAGCGCCAGCGTGTCACCCGGCTCCGCGCCCTCGATGTAGAATGGCCCGGTTTGGGGATTGCCAGCCGGCGTCACCTGCCGGTTGCCGGCATCCCTGCCGCTCGCATCGACCGTCGTGGTGACAACCGTATCACCATCGGCGATCCGCAACACCGGCTCGCGCGATCCGAGCGTGATGTGGTAGTGTGTGGGCTGAAAATGGTGGGTCGCCATCGGTGTGCTTCTCCTTTTCTCAGGTGGGGACGGCCCAGCGGCGGGCGGGAGACGGCCCACCGGGCCGTCTCTACGTGCCGATGATGTGCCAGACCTCCATTGGGCCTTTCCCTTTGATGTTCACAGTGCCGCGCGGCACACAGAGAAAATCATCTTTGATGAGTTCGTAGGTGGCGCGAGTGATCTGGATGGTGCCGCCAACGCCGTGCGACTCCATGCGGCTGGCGGTATTGACTGCATCGCCCCATAAGTCGTAGATGAAGCGGGTATGCCCGATTACCCCGGCCACGACCGGTCCGGAGTTGATACCGATGCGGAACGTCAGATGCCTGCCCCGGAACTGATGGTCCCTCACGCAGGCTTGCATCTCGAGTGCCAGGTGAGCCAGGGCGTGGGCGTGGTCGGGGCGAGGGCGCGGAACGCCAGCGGCGACCATGTAGCAATCGCCAATGGTCTTGATCTTCTCCAAACAGGCGTTCTCCACGAGGGAATCGAAATGGGAGAAGACCTCGTCGAGCAGGCCCACCACGTCCGCCGCCGCCATCTCGGCTGACATCGGCGTGAAGTCGACCACGTCGGCAAAGAGGATGCTGGCTGCGCCGTAGTAATCGGCGATCGTGCGGCTCTCGTTTTTCAGGATTTCGGCGATTTCTTTGGGCAGGATATTCAGCAGCAGCGTCTCGGATTTTTCTTGGAACAGATTTTTCTGGTCGACGAAGTGGTAGAGCAGGATGAAGACGATCCCCATGACCCCGCCGATGTTGAGAACGAAGAAGAAGATGAGTTGCGCTGGGGAAAGGAGAGGCGCGGCGGGCATGTACGGTTGCAGAAAGCCGCTGAGGACGACAAGCGCCAGGAAACTAAGGAACCATCGTGCGGCCGATCGGAGGCTATCGAAGAGCAGCGCGCCGAGCGGACAGATGGCCGACCACAGGACGACAGCGCTGGAATTGAGGAATCCTCCCAGGGCAACCATGAGCAACCACGGCAGCAGTAAGATGAGCAAGAGTTGGGTGAACCGGAACAGCCGGTAGCGCCGTGTGAGGACAAGGAGGACGACGCTCAAGGCCGAGACCATCGAGTAGCCAAGGGGGATTGCCCCGGCCCTCTCATGGTGCAGGGCGATGTACAGGAGGCCCCAGAACACGCCGGCGGGGATGAACATGAACGCGGCGGCGCCGACCAGCAGCGCCTTTTGCAGGCGTACTTCGTCGCTGTCCCCCGGCTCCGCCGCGATGCGAGCGATGAGTCCAATGGGTTTTTGCCAGAGGCGGCTCCGCATGACCCCTCCCTTTGCGCCCTGCTCAATCAGGGAGTAACCACCGCGCTCACTCGTGCCGTCCCCGGGCCAGGTCTGTGAAGAACGCGAATCAGCCCCGGCGGTCCAGCCGCGTTCGATTCATTATGCGACAGCTCTGTCTGGAACGCGAGTGGCAAGAGCGAGGTCAGCGGTTCAAACCGCGGGCAGAGAGCCCAAAGTCGCCCGACTTTGGCCTCTCTGCCTCGCGATTGATGTCGAGGCTGAATCGCGGGGTGTGGCCGGATCGGCCGTCGAGCCGGGAGCTCTGTGTGGCTGCCGCGTGGGGAACCGGGAGAGAAATGAGTGCGATGGCGACGGTGCGGAGCCGCTCCCGCCTGATCTGGCTCGTGGAACGGGAAGGGCTCCGAAATGCCGCTGGGGCTGTCGTGCGGACGGCGCCGGGCGGTGACGCGGTTTCCTTGACGGGATCGCTGCGACGCGCTTGATCAACGGATGTAGAATCTGGGCTCGGGCAACTCCGTGAAGGGTTCCTGAGCCTGGTGCAAAACTGCTTGAGCCAGGTCAAAGTCGCGTTGGATCTGCATCAGGCGGGGATCTTTCAGCGACGCTTCGGTCCACGCCTGCTCGTTCAACTGTTTCGTTTTGGGCTCAGTCCACCCGGCCGAGCCAGCGGATGTTTTCAAGGCATCCAGCTCTCTCTGTTGCATGTCTTGCTGCGCGAGCTCAAGCGCTGACGCCTTGACTTCATCGAGTTCGCTGATGATCCAGTTTGCCATCTTGTAAACCGCGATCCCTGTCTCCGTGTCTTCGTTTTGCGATAGCGTCTCGTTTAACTGCGCTACCAATCGGCTTGCCGTCTGTTCGGGGGTATGTTCCATCGCTACTCCGACTTTCCGGACGTGCGCCCGTTGGCTGCCATTGTTGGGAGGGAGCCTCAGGCATGTTAATCATGGGGTCCCCCTGCAAGATCCGTGCTCACGTTTTGTTCGGAACGCGAGCAGTCGCGTTTCTGCTGCCGGGATCGCGCCAACCAAGCGCGAGATGGTCTCAGCCGCGGCGCTCGCCGGTCAGCGTGCACCGCGTGGTTGCACTCAATGGCCCTCTTCCCTTACAATCCGCCGGCCGGCCCACATCACGGAGAGCGAACGATGTCATTCCCGCCATCTTTTCCACCCCAACCCACCTTGCCCGAGCCCGACTACCGCCCACCGCTTGCCCACTATCTGGAGCGCCACCGCCGCACGGATGGCCCTGGCTTTAGCGACGAAGGGCTCGTTCTGCCGGACGACCCCGACCGCCACCGAGGCGAGAAGCCGATTCCGGGTCTCGAGGAGAGTGTTCTCCTCGAGATCACACCGCAGGTGGATCCGGAGGAGGTGGAAGAGGCCGGCCAGGCGCTTCTGCGCCTGGTCGAACTGGGGGGACGCGCCACGCGCGCGCGGGTCGAGACGCTGCTTGAAGCGGCGCAGGCGCTCTGGCTGGCGCCTGCGCTGGCGGCGTGGTTGCGCGGGGCAGGAGTAGACCGGGGCCGCCTGCGCGCCGAGCTGCGCCAGCTCCTGCTGGCCACCAGCGCGCGCGAGACGGCCAAGAGTTGTCTCTGGCTGCTGGCCGATGCCGGCGACAAGGACGACGCGCCTCTGGCTGAGCTGTTCGCCGCTCATGGCGAATTTGCTCGCTACGGGGCGCACGCCCTGACCGCCCTCGCGCTCGACGCGCCCGATCGTCTTTGGACGCTGGTGCGGGCCGATCTGGACGACTGGGCGCGCATCCACCTTGTCGGGGCCCTGGCCCGGTTCGCCCGCGCTCGCCCTGACATCCGCGCCTGGTTGCTGCGCGACGGTGTTCAGAGCCTCGGCTTTCTCCCCAACCACACGGCGCTGGCGATTGCCCGGCAGGCCAACCTGGGCGGCGCCCTGGCGCCTCCATCCCCCGACGACGCGCTGCTCCGGGGCGCCGGGGCGATCTTGAGTGCCGTGCGGCCGCGCGGGGCGGTGCACGGCCTGGATCGCTGGCGGCGCGCGCCGATTGCCGCGCGCCGCTACCTGGACCATCTGGCGGCGCGGCCGCACCTGCACGACGAGGCGACCTACTTCCAGGTGGCCGAACTCGCTCGCGCCGTGCGCGTCGTCCGCGACGACCCGTCCATCCGCGCCCCACAGTGGACCCCCGGCCGAATCCGTGCCATTCTTCACCGCTGCGACGCCATTCTCCACGGCAGTGGGTACACCGCCTTCATCCACGAGATGATCGTCGGCGACGATGTTGAGGCGCGGCACACGGCTCAACTGATGGCGGGCGCCGGCGACCACCTGCGGGATGAGAACGGCCTCGACCTGCTGCGGGCGCACAGCGATGAGGGCAGCCTCTGGCTCAACCTGGCCTTCGGCGCGCCGCCCGATTTCCTCGAGGCGCTCGCCGCCCTGGCAGCCGAACTCTTCGCCGGTGCGATTGACACCGGCCCCACGCTCGACGATCGCATGCCGCCACTCGACTCGCGTCACGGCACAAGCCACGCGCTATTGAACGTGTTGGGCATGCAGCCGGGTGTTGGTTGGCCTCTCATTGCCCTCGCTCTGCGAAGCCCCTTCGTTACCGTCCGGCGGGAAGCACTCGAGCTTCTCGCCGGGTGGCCCACCGGTCTCACCCCGGTGCAGAGCACCGCCGTCGCCGCGTGCTCCGACGATCCCTCAGCGGAGATTCGCCATCTCGCGCGCCGGCTGCTGGCGCCTGAATAGACGCATTTCTGACCCGTTCTCACGGAAGATTGTACAGTCTACTCCTCGTCCGGAGCGCGCGGGCTGACGTGGAGGGTCCGTTCCTCGCGGTAGTGGACTATCCCGGGGCCGGCGGCGCGCATGCGGGTTACATAGCGCCGCTCGGTGACATCCACGGCCACCTCGGTGGAGCCGCGGGCCTGGGAGTAGTAGGCCGCCAGCTCGGCGGCGCGCTGCACCACCGCCGGCGGTAGCTCGTGCCCGGCCCGCTTGACGATCACGTGCGCGCCCGGCACCCCCCGGGCGTGCAGCCAGAGGTCGTCGCCAGCGGCGCGCTCGAAGGTGACAGCTTCGTTCTGGCGGGCGTTGCGGCCGACCAGGATGGCAAACCCCTCAACCTCCAGCTGGAGCGGGCCGCGCACGGCTCCGCCAGCCTTGGGCCTGGGAGCCCTGACGTAGCCGGCCTCAACCAGGGCCGCGCGCACGGCCTCGATCTCCGGGCGCGTCTCGGCCAGTGCCAGGTCGGTGGCGAGCTGGTCGAGGTAGGCCATTTGGGCCTCGACTTCATCCCGGCGAGCGGGGACCTCCTCGGCGGCGTGTTTGGCCTTCTCGTAACGGCGGAAATAAGCCTGGGCGTTCTCGACAGGTGAGAGGGTTGGATCGAGGGAGATGGTCTGGGGCTGGCCCTCGGCGTCCGGTACCGTCACCTCGCCGGCTCCGCGCGCGACTTGCCACTGGTAGGCGAGCAAGAGCTCGCCGGCCTCACGCAGCCGCTCGACCTCATCGGGCGTCACGGTCTGCTGGGCGAGTTGGTGGAGGATCGCACCGGCGCGGGCGCGGGCGTCCTCCAGCAGATCGCCGACACGCCGGCGGGCAGCAGCGTACGCGTCACCGCTCAGGCGAGCCGCAAAGAAACGCGCCATTCCCGCGCTGATCGTTGCCACCGGTTCGACCGTGGCGCCATCCGACGCGAATTGGGTGAGCCAGTAGGGGGCAAAGGCCGTGACCGTGCCGTCCGGGTCCAGGGCCACACTGGGCGTCCAACCGCCCTCCTCCAACGGGGCGAAGAGCCCGGCGACGGCCGCGACGAGGGCGTCGGGAGTCGCCTGCGCGGCAAGCGCCTCAGCCTGGCCGGCGGCGCGGGTCGCCAGCTCGCGCGCCATGGTGGGGCTGGTCCCTGCGAGGGTGTGGAGCAGGAGCGTCGCGAGCGGCGCTTCCTGGGCCGCGCCGGTGAGCAGGCCACGCCATCCCGCCGCATCGAGGGCGGTGGGGATACGCTTGTTCGCCTGGGGCGGCGGCGGGACGTAGGGCTTCCCCGGGAGCGTCACCCGGTAGCGATTGATTTCCGGTCCGATCCGCTTGACCGCCTCCAGCACGCGCCCGTCCAGCCCGACCAGGACCACGTTGCTGTGGCGCCCCATGATCTCAGCCAGCAGGCGGATCGGGCCCTCGGCGCCCTCGAAATGCAGGTCGAGCACGCGCTCCCAGGGGGGCTGAAAGACGCCCACCAGGTGGCCGCCGCGAACGTACTTGCGAAGCAGGAGCAGGAGCGGGCTCTCCTTCTCGACGCCACGGCGCAACTTCTCCTCGGTCAGCAGAGCGCGGGCCGACTGGGGGTGGGCCGAGAGCAAGAGAAAGCGACGGCCGACCTCGCGAGCGTACAGCTCGATCCCCACCGAGAGGTCGTCGGGGAGGACCACCCGTTGGGCGCGCCCCCCCACCAGCGCATCCAGGTCGTCGCGGAGACACGCCAGCGTAAGAAAGTCAACGTGCATGGGCTGGCAGCCGGTCGTCGCCGTCAGTGATCGGGAGCGCACACGGTCGTGCGCTCCTCCGTCTGTCCATCAAATCGTCTCGAAGGAGAAACGGCGCTGGAAGCGGCGCAGGACCTTAAGCACAGCCGCGCCGAAAAGCAGGATGAGCGCGGCATTGCCGACCGCGCGGACCAGGTCCCACCAGAGCGAGGTCGTGGCATAGAAGAGGGTGTACTGGACCAGGACCTGGTGCCAGCTCATGCCCGGCGCCCAGTAGCCAGCGCTGCCAACCGCGTAGGGCCAGAAATAGAGGTTGAGGATCGCCCCGTAGAGCAACCCCCAGGTGAAGCCGAAGGCCGCCAGCACGGCGATCTCGAGAGTGAGTTGGCCTCGAGCCTTCAGGCGGCGCGGGCCGCGCAGGCGGCTGGACGGCAGCCAGCCGGCCGTCAGGCCGACCCATCCGACGCCGAACATCTGGTAGGGCAACCAGGGACCGACGCCCCCCGTCAAGATCGCGCCCACCGCCATCGTCAGCGCTCCCAAGAGGAAACCGAAGCGGCCGCCGTAGACGTAGCCGCAGAGGATCACCAGGAAAAAGATCGGGGAGACCCCGCCCAGGTTCAGCGCGGCGGTGCCCACGTCCACCAGGCGGAGCGTCGCGTTGATGGCGGTCAACACACCCAAGACGGCGACCGTTTTAGAGCTGGCGCCGCCAACGCTCCCACTCTCCAGCTCGGCGAAGATCACGGTCAATGAGAGAACGATCAGTGCGGCGAAGATGAGGAGGGCGTCGTCGGCGTGGGCGGCCAACTCACCACGCTGCTGGAAACCAGGCAGAAAGAACGGGTAGAGGAAGGCGGCAACCCCAATCAGGCCGATCAGGGCGGTGGTGGCATTGCTGATCCATCGTGCACCGCGGCTACGAGCCGGTGCGCTTGGACGGAAGAGGGTCTGAGTGGTCATGCGCTACCAGGTCTCCATCTTGCTTGTTGAAGGCCGCCGCTCCAGTTCCAACAGATCGGCGACTGGGTGCCCTCCGGTCGGAGCGGCCGGCCCGGTTCGCCGGCGGGCCGATCACAGGGTCGCGTCGGCCCCGATCAGGGTGACCTCGCTCGATGGCCACAGCCATCTCTTCGGCCTCCTACTCGTTCGGCGGGTCCCTGACACTTGATCGTAGCGGCGCTCGCGTTGCTCGTCAACTTTTCCCCGGGCGGTGCCCGCACCCCCCGGCCGGGCCACTCTCTTCTGCGATGGCGGATGCCGGCAGAAGCGCCCGCCAGCCGGCCGCCCGGTGCCAGGCTTGATCAGCCGGCGCACGGTCTTTCGCGCCGGCGACGCTCGGCCGGGTTGCCGAACCTTCCATCGGCCACTCAAACAGCTTTGCCTGGAGCGCGCACGGACCCACCTTCCGGCGTCATCATGTCTCACGCTTCATGCCTCCATTCCCCGAAGCGTTCGCGTGCGGGTCTCGTAGATCGGTCCCTGGTTCGACTCACGCACGGGCGAGCCATCTCCCACCTCCATCGATGTCACCAGGACCCGCGGGACTCCGGGAATCGACCGGATTTTCGAGAGTTGTCTATCGCTCAACGCCTATTTTCAGGGCTTTTTCAGGGACCGCCCGATCACGTTCAGGGATATTTCAGGGTGGGCCGTAATACTGGGACGACCGAGATCCACGCCGCGATCGTGGACCGGGCATAAGACCAGGTCGTCTTGCTGTGACAACTCTTCGGAGAAAGGGGGTGAACGCCAATGGACGCGGATCGGGAAGAGGAACGCATTCCTCTTGGACAAGTACTCTTCGATGAGCTGTTCTTGTTCTTCATGCTCTCGCTGGTGATCAGCATGGTTGTCTACAATATATGGGGCTTGTTTGATCTTCTGCGAACGCCGGTCCTGTAACAAGATCCTCGTCGCGCCGGCGCGAGCCCTGGCTGGAACGGCAGGAGCCGAACGCATGCTTTCGCGATCCAACGAGTCGCCCACGAACGCCTATCTCACGAAGGAGGCAACCATGCTTGCACCGCCACGAGTTTGGTGGAAACCCCTCGGCCGGCTGGAGCGCAGTTGGTTAATCATAGCTTTCGTCTGGTGTCTCTTCCTCACCGCCATGATGCCCCTCTGGTTATTCCTGGGGCACCAAAACGTCCCGGCCACGACGTACCGGGTGACCCCCACGCAGTACCAGACGCTCGTCGCCAATTTCGTCCAGCAATACCAGGTCGGCAGTGACAAGGGAATTCCTGTGGTCGCGCCGCCGGCCGGGGATGCCTACATCCAGGCCCGGCAGTGGCAGTGGTACCCGATCCTGCAATTGAAGAAAGGCCAGACCTATCGCCTGCATCTCTCCTCGCTCGACGTCCAACACGGTTTCTCCCTCCAGCCCGTCAATCTGAATTTCCAGGTTCTGCCGGGCTATGACTACGTCGTCACGCTCACGCCTACCAGCAGTGGTGAGTTCTCGATCGTCTGCAACGAATATTGCTTCATTGGTCACCACCTCATGGTGGGCAAACTCATTGTGACGGACTGAGGAAGGAGGAACAGGATGGCCGTTGTAGCACTTCCATGGCGGCGAGAAAAAGCCGCTTTTCGTACGTGTACGGCGACGGGCTTGCAGGTTGACCTGGCCGCCGAGCGGCTGATCAAAGCCAATGCTGTGGCCGCCGTCGTCTTTCTCTCGATCGGCGGTTTGTTCGCTCTGCTGATCGCGTTGACGCGCTGGCCGCTGATTCACCTGTTGCCGGCCGACTGGTTCTACCGCTCGGTTACCGCCCACGGTTTCGATATGCTGGTGGCCTGGATGGTCTTCTTCGAGGTCGGTGGCCTCTACTTCGGTAGCTCGGTGTTACTGAACGCCCGGCTCGTCCAACCGCCGCTGGCCTGGCTGGCCTTCGTCCTGATGGTCGTCGGCGCGGGGTTGGTCAACATCATCGTCTTGATGGGCAAGGCCGACGTGATGTTCACCGCTTACGTCCCGCTCAAGGCTCACCCGCTCTTCTACCTGGGGATCATCCTTTTTGCCGTCGGGGCCCTGCTGGCTGTGGGACTGTTCTTCGCCACCCTGATCGTCGCCCGGGCCGAGAAGCGCTACGCGGGGTCGCTGCCCCTCGTCGTGTACGGGCTGGCGACCGCCGGGATCATCGCCACCTACACCCTGATCGCGGGGGCACTGGCCTTTGTTCCAGCCCTCTTCTGGTCGCTGGGCCTGCAGAAAAGCTACGACCCGGCCTTCTACCGCAACCTCTTCTGGGGCTTCGGCCACCCCGCCCAGCAGGTCAACCTGGCGGCCATGGTCTCCGTCTGGTACCTGCTCGCGGCCTTCACGATCGGCGCCTCCCCACTGAATGAGAAGCTCTCGCGCCTGGCGTTCGTGTTGTACCTCCTGTTCATCAACCTGGGCTCGGTCCACCACTTGCTGGTCGATCCCGGGCTCAGCTTTACCTACAAGGTCGCCAACACCTCGTACGGCATGTATCTGGCGGTGCTGGGCAGCCTGATCCACGCCTTCTCCATCCCCGCGGCGGTGGAGGTGGCGATGCGCCTGAAAGGGTACAACCAGGGCCTCCTGGGGTGGCTCCGCAAAGCCCCATGGCGCGAGCCGGGCTTCTCGTCGCTGGTGATCTCCATGTTCATCTTCGGGTGGATCGGCGGCGTGACGGGCGTGACGATCGGGACCGAGCAGCTCAATATGGTGGTTCACAACACCCTGCGCTTGCCCGGCCATTTCCATGCCACAGTGGTGGGCGGGACGACCCTCGCCTTCATGGGGCTCACGTATTACGTCATTCCCCTCATCTTCCGCCGCGAGCTCAAACTGAAGCGGTGGGCTATCTGGCAGCCGTACGTCTACGGGTTGGGCATGACCCTGGTCTCGGTGGGCATGATCGCGAGCGGGATCCAGGGCGTGTCGCGCCGGCACTGGGACGTGACCTTTGCCCAGGCGGCGTTCCCGGCCACCCTGCCGGGCACCGTGCACCTGACTCTGGGGATCTTTGGCATCGGCGCCCTGATTGCCATCGTCGGCGGTGTCATGTTCGTGACCGTTGTCCTGGCATCGATCCTGAACGGAAAGCAGGTCGAGGCCCGCGCGGTGACACTGGTCGCCGCTCCGGCGAATCTGGCCGGGGCCGCGGTCGCCCACAAGGACGAGGCGCACCCGGAACCGAAGGGCACGTTCGTCATCGTCTTGATCTTCCTGATGTACTTCGCCACCTACTATTTCGCCAACTGGTGGCTGCTGGGCGGCCGCTGGATGGTCCGGTAGCGCGTTCGGGCAAGGAGGCACGCCATGCTCAGCCGTGACGCAGTCCGCACGAATACTGGATGGTACCAGGGAGCCCGGGATCTGCTGGTCCTGGGCAAGCCGGGTGTCACCGGGCTTCTGCTCTTCACCGCGATAACGACGGCCTGGACGGCGAGCGGCCCCTGGACTTCGCTGCTGCGATTGCTCCCTTTGATCCTGGCCGGCGGCCTGACGGCCGCCGGCGCAGCCTCCCTGAACCAGTATCTTGAACGCGAGCTGGATGGGCGCATGCCTCGCACGGCGAAACGGCCGCTCCCCGCCGGCCGCCTCCCGGTGGCAGAGATTGCGCTGACATGGGGGCTGTTTCTCAGTGCGGCCGGCCTGGCTCTGGCCGCGCTGACTCTGCCCGTGGGAGCCACAGCCTTTATTCTGCTCGGCCTGGTCATCTACATCCCGGTCTACACCTGCCTGCTGAAACCGCGCACGCCGCTGGCGGTGGTGATCGGCGGGGCGGCGGGGAGTTGTCCGATCCTGGCCGCGTGGGCCACGGTGCGGGCTGATTGGCCGCTCATGCCTCTGGCGTTGGCGGCCCTGGTCTTCTTCTGGACGCCGGCTCATTTTTGGGCCTACGCGATGGTGCATGAGGAGAGCTACCGCCGGGCCGGCTTCCCTATGCTGCCCGGCGTCATCGGCGCGCAGGCCACGCCGCCCTACATCGTGATCCATGCGCTGCTGGCTGTGTTGGCGTCGTTGTTGGCCCTGTCGGGGTTAGGCGCCGTCATCGCCGGGCTCGGCGGCCTCGGCTGGCTGCTGCTCGCTCTGGCCCTGTGGCGCACACCCGGACGCTCCCAGGCGCTGCGGCTCTACTGGATGTCGAACTATTACCTGCTGCTCGTATTCGTATGCCTGTTGTTCTAATCCTGGTCGCTGGCTCTCATTCGAGGCCGGCCACTGGACAGTCGCTTGAGCCACAGAGGCACAGAGGCCACGAGCACAGCGCGAACAGGGCCTCGGTGACCGCTGTGGTTTCTGTTTGCAGTGGCCATCATTGCGCCGGAAGGGGAAAGAATGCTGCTAGCGTTTCTCCTCGGGCTCGCGGGAAGCCTGGGGCACTGCGTCGGCATGTGCAGTGGAATCGTCCTCCTTCTGAACCGGCGCGGCCGGGTGACGGGTGGACGCCTCGTGCTCGCCCACCTGGGGCGCATCACGACTTACAGCCTGTTGGGCCTGGGGGCCGGGCTTCTGGGGGAGGCGGCGGTAGGGCCCCTGTCTGCGGGACACGCCATGGGCCCCAGCGGCACAACCGCGGCGCTGGGTCTGCGCCAGACACAGGGCGCACTCGCCCTGGTGATGGCCGCGCTGGCCGTCTACCTGGCGCTGGCGCTGCTGGGCCGGGCACGCTCCCCTGAGGTCTACCTTGCCGGGCTGACGCGACGCTGGGGCCGGGCGATGCAACACCTGGCCATACCTGCGGCCGATCGAGGGGCGCGGCCCGTCGCCCCGCCGGTGGCCTTTTCCCTCGGCCTGGCGTGGGGCTTTCTGCCGTGTGGCCTGGTGATGACCGCGCTGCTGGCCGCGGCCGCCGCCGGCACGCCCTGGGCCGGCGCGCTGAGCATGCTGGCCTTCGGGTTGGGCACCTGGCCGGCCCTCCTGGGCGCCGACTGGTTGGCCCGGCGCGGTTTCTCTCGGCTGCGCCCCTGGCCCCGCCAGGCCGCCGCGCTGGTCGTGCTTCTGTTCGGCAGCCAGATGGCCCTCCGCGGACTCGCGGCCTGGGGCTGGGTGAGCCATCTGCAGCTGGGGAATGTAGCGGTATGGTAGCCACGCTTGATCTGGTCGAGTGCGCGCTCTGCGGCCTGCCCACGGCCCACCCCTTCCGGGGCGACGGGGGCGGCCTGTTTTGCTGTCCGGCCTGCCTCGAGGTGGACAGGTTGCTGCTCGTGGGGGGCCCGAGGCGCAGCGGACCGGTGGAACGGGGGAGCAACGACGTAAAGGCGGTGGCTCTGGCTGCTGACACTCCTCGCACTCAGGCGACGATGGTTCTCTCGCTGGGCGGACTCTGGTGCTCGTCCTGCGCCTGGCTGATCGGCGAGAGCCTGCGCCGGACGCCGGGCGTCCACGACGTCGATGTGAGTTTCGTGCAGCGTGAGGGCCGGATCACTTTCGATCCCGACCGCACGGACCCCCGTCGCCTGCTCGGCCAGGTCAAACGCCTGGGCTACCGTGCCTGGCTTTCCGGCGAGGCGCCCGAGAACGAGGAGGAGCGCTTCTCCAACCGTCTGCTGGTCGCCGGGCTCTTCGCCATGCACGTGATGCTTATCAGCCTGATGCTCTACGCCCGCGATCTGCTTGGGGCGGCCTCTCCGGAGAGCGAATGGTTGGTGACCATCTTCAAAGCCATGATGCTGCTCGGCACGCTTCCCATCCTGGCTTTGCTGGGCATCCCGATCCTGCGGGCCGGCCTGGCAAGCCTGCTGCGTGGGCGGCCCAACACCCACACGCTCGTTGCCCTGGGAGCTTTCTCGGCCGCTGCCCTATCAGTGCGAAACCTGCTGCTGGGAGGCGACCGGGTCTACTTCGATACGGCCTCGATGCTGCTCTTCCTCGTGACCATCGGGCGCTGGTTGGAGATGCGCGCTCAGAAGAGCGGCAGCGACGCGCTGGAGCGTCTCTGGAAGAGAGTGCCAGAGGAGGCGACCTGGATCACCGCTGAGGGAGAACGGCGCGTGCCGGCCGACGCGCTGCCAGCGGGCGCCCGCGTCCGGGTTCGCCCCGGCGAGCGGTTCCCCGTGGATGGGCTGGTGGCGACCGGTGAGGGGGACGTGGACGAGAGCCTGCTTACCGGCGAGCCGGTTCCAACCGTTCGGCGGCCGGGGGAGCGGGTGTTGGCCGGGACGGTCAGCCTGGATGGTGCCTTCGAGATCATCACCACCGCCGTCGGGGCCGAGACGGTCGCCGGCCAGATCGGCCGGTTGCTTCACCAGGCGCTGTGGCAGCGGGCACCGGTCGAGCGCCTGGCGGACCGGTTGGCGGCTTTGATGGTGCCAGCCGCCGTTGCCCTGGCCGTGGGCACCTTCGTCTTTTGGACAGCCCACGCCGGCTCGGAAACCGGCCTGCTCAACGCCCTCGCGGTGCTCCTCATCGCCTGCCCCTGCGCGCTGGGGCTTGCCACGCCGCTCACCCTGTGGCTGGCCCTCGGGCGCGCGGCCGAAGGCGGTGTGATCCTGCGGAGCACCGCTGCGCTGGAGCATCTGGCGGCCGTGCGCCAGGTCTTCTTCGACAAGACCGGCACCCTGACGCAGCCACCCTTCCGGCTGCAGGCCTGCTTCCCCGGCGAGCTGGACGAAGGTGAGTTCCTGGCGAGGATCGCTGCCGTCGAGGCAGCGTCCGAGCATCCGCTCGCGCAGGCCGTGGTCGCCGAGGCGCGCTCGCAGGCGCTCACCTCGCCTCCGGCCACCGATTTTCGAGCCTGGCCGGGCTACGGTGTCAGTGCGCGGCTGGAAGACGCGACGGTCTGGGTGGGGAACGAACGTCTGATGGCCGCGCAGGAGTTTGCCCTCCCCGCGCATCTCGACGCGGTGGCCGAGACGTGGCGCAAAGCGGGACTCTGTATTGTCTACGCCGGCTGGGGCGGTCGGGTGACCGGGTTGCTGGGCCTGGGTGAGGAGACCCGCCCGGAGGCCGTTGAGGTCGTCGATTCCCTTCAGGCGATGGGGCTGCAGGTGGCCGTTCTGACCGGGGACGACGCGACGGCCGGAGAACGCTGGCAGCGACAGCTTGGGGTTCCGGTCTACGCTGAGCAGCGGCCCGAGGACAAAATGGCCCGGTTGCGGCGGGCGCCGGGGCCGGTGGCGATGATCGGCGATGGGATCAACGATGGTCCGGCCCTGGCTGCGGCGACCGTGGGGCTGGCCGTGGGTCACGGAACCGACGTGGCGCGCGCCGCTGCGGACGCGATCCTTCTGGGGGAGGAGATCCGCGCCGTGCCGTGGCTGACCGCGCTGGCTCGCGCGGCCATGCGGCGGGTCCGCCAGAATCTGGCGTGGGCGTTTGGCTACAACCTGCTCGGCCTGGGGTTGGCCGTCACCGGGCACCTGCAGCCGGTTCTGGCCGCCGCCGCCATGGTTGCCAGCAGCCTGATCGTCACCCACAACGCTCTGCGGCTGCACGACTTTCCCACGCTCCCCGCTCCGGTGGGCCACGAGACGCCCGAACCGGGCGAGGCCACAGGCGCGGTCGAAGTGGCCGGCTCCTTTCCGGTGGCCGGATAGCCTTGCCCGTTTTTCTCGATGACAGGACGTATGCAGGAGGATGCTGTGGATTGGGTCCAGCGTCCCTGGGAGCGCGGGCGTCCCGCCCGCCGTGGGCCGCGCCTGTGTGCCAGAGGCGTGCGCGCCCGGCGGCGTGGCCCACCACAACCGCCTACCGCCTGCCAATGATCGTCACGCGGCGATGCTGCGCCGGGGGTGCTGGGACACCCTCGAAAGAGACTCGAGTCGCAGCGAGGAGTCCGCGAGGCGGACCCGTATGAGAAACAGTACCCAGGTTCTTGCCACCCGGCAGCTCCTAAGTGGAGGCGTCGGGGAATGAGCCCAGGTTTGGAGAAGTACGACAGACTGTCGCGCGATGAGGTTGGTGGAGTGATATGAGTTTGTACGAAGAACGGCGCCTGTTCCGTAAACTTGAAGGACTCTGGGCTCGGGGGGAAGGCCGCCTCAATCGCCTGACGACGCCCACCTTCAACCCGCTGTACCATTTGGGGACCCTCTCGATCTTCTTTCTCCTGGTCCTCAGCCTCACAGGTGTCTACCTGACCGTTTTCTACCGGCCGGGGGCAGCGCGGGCTTACGACTCTGTGGCTGGGATCAGCGCTTCCTGGCCGGGTTCCTGGATACGGACCCTGCACCGCTACGCCGCCGATGGCCTGGTGGTGACGATCTTTCTGCACGCGCTCAAGATGTTCCTCGGCGACCGGGTGAGTGGGAGCCGCTGGCTCTCCTGGGTGTCGGGGTGGGGCTTGACAGTGCTGGTGTGGAGTATCGGGCTGATGGGCTACTGGCTGGTCTGGGACCAGCGAGCCCAGTGGATGACCGATTATGGGATTGGCCTGGTGAAGGGGCCGGCTGCCCTGACCTTCGCCAGCCCCGAGGCGCTCAGCGGTGCGTTTGCCTTCTTTGTCATCATTCTCTTCCTGCACGTTTTTCTCTCAATCCTCATTCTTCTCGGCGTCCTGCTGCACGTGATGCGCCTCTCGCGCGTTCGCCTGTTGGCGCCACGCTGGCTGATGGTGGAGACGGTCATCGTCCTTCTGGTGCTCGCGTTCTGGCGGCCAGTTGCGAGCGCGCTCCCCGCCGACGTGAGCCGCCTCGTGGGGACGGTCACACTGGACGGATGGTACCTGGGCTTTCTGCCGTTGGCGGTGCGCTGGGGAGGGTTGCTCTTCTGGGGCTCCGCCCTGCTCCTCCTGCTGCTGCTGGCCGCCTTGCCCTGGCTCCGGCGGAGCCAGACGGTGGGACCGGCGGTGATGGCCGATGCGCTCTGTAATGGCTGTGCCCTCTGCTTTCAGGAGTGCCCATACGGAGCGATCGAGATGCGCCCCCGCAGCGACGATAGCCGCTTCAAGTCTGTAGCCGTGGTGAATCCGGCGCTCTGCACCGGCTGCGGGCTGTGCGTCGGGACGTGCGCCCCGGCGGGGATCGAGCTGGCCGGTCTGCCGACGACCGCGGTCCGGAGCCAACTCCGAGAATCGCTGGCCGCGGCGTGCGCGGCCAGTCGCTCGTCCGTCGTGGTGTTCGCCTGCCAGCGGCACACCGCGCTGGGAACCCTCTCGGGCCTCAAAAGCGAGCCCGCCCTGGTGGAGAGTGCGGGCGGCGCGGCGCGGGGCGCGCGGCCAGGGCGTCCGGCGGCGGTAGCGATTGGCTCCTGGGGTGGCGGCAATCCCCATCCACCCATCTCTGTGGCGACCTGTGCCGTGCCCTGTGTTGGCATGGTGAACCCGGAGTGGATGCGGGAGAGGCTGGCGGAAGGCGCCGGGGCCGTGATCATCCTGGGCTGTCCGGCCGATGATTGCGCCTACCGGGAGGGGCCGCGCTGGACGGCGGCGCGCCTCCGGTACCGCCAGAACTTACTGGAGCAGGGCGTCTACTGGCTGGCTGTCGCGCCTGGGGACCGGGCCGCGCTGGCCCGGCTGCTCACGCACCTGGGCACGGTCCAGAGTGAGCATCATGGAGCGGCGCCAAACAGGAGTGGACACGGTGGTTGGCGCTCCTTGTACGCGGTTCCCACGCTCGGGCACAGCGCCATGACCCTGCTGCCGCCACTCCGGTCGCTGGCCTCCGGCCTGATCCTGCTGGCCCTGGTGCTGGGCCTTGCGCTGAGTCTCGAGCGCCCCGCGACGGCCGGTTCCGCCACCGAGGGTGCGATCCGCGTCGTGCTTCACGATGTCGGACAATACGCGGCCTCCTCCGCCCAGCTCTCGCCGGAGATGCAGGCCAAACTGCCGCCCGGTGTCACCTCGCAACAACTGTTAGGCGGCGAGCGCTTCCCGGTGAACCTCCGGATCGAAATTGATGGAGACCGCGTCCTCGAGCGGGGCTACCGCCCGAGCGGTCTGCGCAAGGAAGGGGCGGTGTACGGCGTCGAAACCGTGCGACTGGCACCGGGCCGCCACCAGGTGACCCTCCAGATCATGGACGATGGGGCCACCTGGCATCCCGCCTTCTCCGATTCGCTCGATGTCGGGGCCGGCCAGGTGCGGATTCTGAAGTATGATGAAGAGCAGGCGCTCTTCGTGCCACGCTAGAGCGGCGGATGCGACGCACCTCAGGGGTACGTCGCATCCGCGGATAGAGGAGTTCAGCATGAGTGCTACCGCTACGTTTGCCCGGCCGGCGACACCCGGTATGGTCCAGCGCAGAACACGCTACGCAGTGCTCGCCCTTTCCGTGTTCGTCAGCGTGCTCCTGCTGATCGCGATGGGGAGCATCGTGCGCGTCACCGGCTACGGTCTGGGCTGTCCGGATTGGCCCCTGTGCTACGGCCAGGTGGTGCCTCCCCCCGCGATTGCAGCCTGGGTCGAGTTCACCCATCGCCTGGTCGGCGCGGCCACAAGCCTGCAGATCGTGCTCCTGGGGGTTGTCGCCTGGCGCAGCTACCGCCGCGAGCCCTGGGTCTTTCGCCCGGCTGTGGCCGCCGTGGGGCTGCTGGTCGTGCAGATCGGTTTGGGCGGCCTGCACGTCCTGATGGAGATCCCCCCGGCGACCGGCTGGGTCCACACGGGTGTGGCGATGGCTATCGCCGCGTTGGTCGCCTCGCAGGTCGCCGTCACGCACCCGGCGGCGCAGCGCCTGTCGGCCCGCGCGGGGGCGGTTGGGCGCAACCGGCGGCTGCTGGCGGCGGTGACCGCGACGGCTGCTGCCACCTACTTCCTGGTGCTCACCGGCTCGTACGTCACCCGCAGCGGGGCCTCGTTGGTCTGTCCGGCGTTCCCCGCCTGTGGCGCCGCGCCGGAGGCTACCGGGCTCAGTAGTCTGATCGCGATTCAAATGCTCCATCGCTACACAGCTTTCAGCGTAGCGATTGCCGCCTGCCTGACACTGTTGTGGCTGGTCCGCACGGCGGGGGCCGAGCCGGGATTCCACGCGGTGGCTTTGGCCCTGGCGACGCTGATTGTGATTCAGTTCAGCCTGGGCATCACGAACGTGCTGCTCTACCTGCCGATGTGGTCGCGCACTCTGCACCTGCTGGTTGCCGCGATGCTGTGGACGGGCCTGGTGATGCTCTGGGTGGTGCTGCGGCGGAGTGATTCAGCCGATCCTCCCGTGGCTCCGGTGGCGTGTCATTGGCTGGTGATGCTCTGGGTGGTGCTGCGGCGGAGTGATTCTCAGAGCGCCGCGGATGTGTGAGGGTGGGCTCAATTAGAGTGGCAGGTTGAAAGGGTGAAGGTTGAAGGTTGGACGTGGCAGCGGCGTTGTTTGACAGTGCTTGGCGCGGGCCGGGCACCGGGTGAACCTGCCATCTGCCAATGTGCAACGCGGAGCACCGCCACTCGTTGCAGCCGGCGGCCTGACGCGGGGTAAGCGAGGCTTCGACGTGTTTCTGGCGAGCGAAGTCTTCAGATTGAGTGGCCAGAGCGACCTGGTGCCAGTCGAGCCGGATGGCGACCCGGCGGGCGCCTGGCCGGCCGATTACAGGCTGGCGAGCCGCGGGGGTCCATGTTGAGCCTCAGCTCGCGGCGAATGGGTTGCCGTTGGAGACCTATCGGGCGAACGGGGCTGGCTGGGCTTTTCTCGCGCACGTTCCATTTCGTCGAGCCGAACTGGTCTCCATCGGGAGCGTGGCCAGGGGGCGCAGCAGAGTAGCCTCGGCGCAAATGCAGCAGGTGATTGTTGAAGAACGCCTGCCGGCAGCGCCCAAAACGCGCGCCAGGTGCCTGGATTGTGAGTTTCGGCGCTTCTGCAGCGACGTATGAGGGCTTATTGGCCGCGCAAATCCCCCGGTCTTTTGGCGCATCCGTCGATTTGCGCGGGAGGGCGTTTTGAGGCATTCTAGGGGGCGGCCCACGGCCACTCACCGACGCACCAGGATTCGTTCTCACGGCCCGGGCGCCTGCAACGAGACCCAAATGATGTCGCCACCCCGGCAAACGCCGGGGGGTTGCAACGTAACGACCCGAATTGAGCATCTTCCAAACTTTTTAGTTCCTTTCCGCCGGGTCTGCGCCCGGCTTGTTGCAACGTAACGACCCGAATTGAGCATCTTCCAAACACGTCAAATGCTACGGAGCGAGGCAGGGGGCAAGGGCCGCGCGCGCGCGGGTGAAAAAGCGGCGCGGCTCTGCTTGTTGGATGAGCTGTCCGCGGGGGCGGAAGCGACTGCGGGCACGAGGCCCCGGCCGGGCGACCCGTCCTCCTAATGGATGACATTAGCGACGTCGAGCGTCCTCATCTACCGCGACTTGCAGGTGGCACGGGCGGGGCTCGCCTCCGGCTCAAAGTGCGACGTCAGCCGTCCAGGGGAACTGGCGAATTCACGAGCAACGCCTCGTGGCCCGAAAGGCGGAACACCGGCGGACAGAGTGGTCGCCGCCCGGGGCGGGCCGGAACGGTGGGGAGGGATGGCACCGGACGAGGCCAAGGTTAGCGATAGTGCTCCGGATCGAAGGGCACCTGGTCGCTCAGCAAGCGAAAACAGAGCCGATTGGCCTTGTGAGCGACGTGAATGGTGGCGCCGACGGTGCGGAGGCCGCGGGCCTTGGCACGCTCGAAGGCGCGCTGGAAGGGTGGGCAGTGGCGGGCGGTGTGCTGGCCGATCAGGAAGAGGGTATCGCGCAGGGTGGGCGAGCCCTTCTTGCTGATATGGCCGATGAGGCAGCGGTCGCCGCTGCGGCGCTCGTCGGGGCCGAAGCCGGCGAAGTCCCAGACCTCCTCGGCGGTGGTGAAACGCTGGTGGTGGCCGAGACCGGCCAGATAGCGGGCCGCCAGGAAGGGACTGAGGCCGGGGATGGTCACCAGGACGGCGGCGGGGCTGGTGGGGACGAGCGTCTCGGCCTGCTGTTGGAGGTCGGCCAGGCGCGCTTCGAGCTGGCGGTAGCGGGCGAAGTCGGCCTGCAGGGTGGCGGCGAGGACCTCGGCGACCTCCTCAGGGGGCAGGAGGGCCGCCTGGATGATGGCCTGGAGCGTGGCGGCCGTCTTGGGACCGCCGCGCCCGACGTGCTTGCGGAAGAAGGCGATGAGCTCTTCCTGAGAGCGCGTCAGCCACTCGTAGGGGTTGGGGGCCTGCGCGATCAGGGCGCGCAGGGTTTGGCGTTCCAGCGGGTGGGAGAGCAGCAGCGGCACGGGGGCCTTCAGGTCAGGGTGCCTGCGGCGGAAGCGCGCGACGTTGACCAACAGCCCCGGCCAGAGGCGGTCGAGCAGGCGCAGGAGGTGGACGGCCAGGCGCCGCTGCTCGTGCTGGGTCTGGCGAAAGGCGCTCACCCAGACCTTGAGGCGCAATTCATCGCCACTCGGCAGGAAGGCGCGCTGCCCCTGGCCGTCCCGGAGGCAGTGGGCGATGGCCTCAAGGTCCAGCGGGTCGCTCTTGCGGTGGCGTCCGTTGAGCAAGCCCACCCGTCGTTGCTTGACGGCCATGGGGTTCACGAAGCGGTAGTCCACCCGCGGGCCGAAGTCGGCCGCGATCTGATAGGCCCAGCGTTCGTGGTAGATGCCGGTCGGCTCGTGGCCCACCACCACGCCTTCGTAGCGTCCGCTCCCCAGCTGCCGCTCCACCCACTGCTTGAACGTCTCGTAGCCCGCACGCGTCGTGGCTACCTTCCGCGCCGCGCTCACCACGGCCAACGGCTCCCCGGCGTACCCCGCGTACAGGTTCACGTTCTTGCCGATGTCGATTGGCACGTACAACGTTTTCGTAGTATACTGGCTTGGCATGAGTAGTCTCCTTTCGACTCTTTCTTGGACACGCTGTACTGCTTCAGTATAGCACCCGCCTTGGCGGGCAGATGTCGCACACACGCTTTGGGCGCTCCACTCCCCGAGTGGATGACGTCGCTTCGTCGGGGAGGCTACTCATGTTTATATTAGGGTACTGAAACGTAATCCGGGCCCGGGCCGGGCCGCTCCGGGATCTCGAGTTGCAACGTAACGACCCGAATTGAGGGTACTGAAACCAACACACACAGACTACCACGTTCACGCGCATTGTACGTTGCAACGTAACGACCCGAATTGAGGGTACTGAAACGGCTGGGCGACGTCGAGGCGGGGATCCCGCCGCGGCTCGGTTGCAACGTAACGACCCGAATTGAGGGTACTGAAACTCCAGCGACACGTTCTTCGTCGGGGCGGGCAAAAAGTTGCAACGTAACGACCCGAATTGAGGGTACTGAAACGCAGACACTCGATCAGCCGCGCACAGCGGTCGAAGTTGCAACGTAACGACCCGAATTGAGGGTACTGAAACTCCTCGTCGGCGTCGGCCTTGAGCACGTCTTCCGGCGTTGCAACGTAACGACCCGAATTGAGGGTACTGAAACCCACGATGACCAGCACCGGGCCCAGGGCGGCCAGGAGGTTGCAACGTAACGACCCGAATTGAGGGTACTGAAACCTATGCCGCGTATAGACCTCCCCCCGGCTCCCAGGGTTGCAACGTAACGACCCGAATTGAGGGTACTGAAACTCACGATTGCCGCCATTACTGGGCGACGGCCGCGAGTTGCAACGTAACGACCCGAATTGAGGGTACTGAAACAGGTAGGCATCGACGTCCTTCTCGTCTTTGAAGTGAGTTGCAACGTAACGACCCGAATTGAGGGTACTGAAACGGAAGACCCGGTCGCTATCGTCCAGGTTGAGGTGTCCGTTGCAACGTAACGACCCGAATTGAGGGTACTGAAACATCGTCCATTGGCGCTAGTGTAGCACGACTGTTCGTGTTGCAACGTAACGACCCGAATTGAGGGTACTGAAACGTCAGGTCAGCGTCAGTCAGATCAGCGCCCCTCAGATGTTGCAACGTAACGACCCGAATTGAGGGTACTGAAACCTATGCCGCGTATAGACCTCCCCCCGGCTCCCAGGGGTTGCAACGTAACGACCCGAATTGAGGGTACTGAAACTTCTGGCCGGCGCCACCACAGACGGCGCCGTCTTCTAGTTGCAACGTAACGACCCGAATTGAGGGTACTGAAACCCTCAGAAAGATAGTCACACAATAAAATGCGCGAGCGTTGCAACGTAACGACCCGAATTGAGGGTACTGAAACTCCTTTGTGACTTCGACGTAGATTGAATAGAACCCGACGTTGCAACGTAACGACCCGAATTGAGGGTACTGAAACGACTGGAAGCGAGTGTTCCACACACGCAACCAAAGGGAGTTGCAACGTAACGACCCGAATTGAGGGTACTGAAACGCCTCATAAGCGTGCTTATCATGCACCGCGTGAGCTTGTTGCAACGTAACGACCCGAATTGAGGGTACTGAAACAAACGAGACAAGATTCTGTTCCACGTTGACCGAAACGTTGCAACGTAACGACCCGAATTGAGGGTACTGAAACGCGTTACAGAGACCTAAAATTATATCTTATTGACGTAAAGTTGCAACGTAACGACCCGAATTGAGGGTACTGAAACGTTTCCGGGTCAAGCGTTACTATAATAGACATTGTACGGTTGCAACGTAACGACCCGAATTGAGGGTACTGAAACCTTCAGTTTGTAAAGTGCCCCAACGCACACAGAAGTTGCAACGTAACGACCCGAATTGAGGGTACTGAAACATAGTTTGTACTCCTCAATTGATTGATTGAATATTTTGTTGCAACGTAACGACTCGAATTGAGGGTACTGAAACTACCGGACAAACATCCTGAACACGTACCGCATACCTGGTTGCAACGTAACGACCCGAATTGAGGGTACTGAAACAACATTAGTACCTCACGCACTTGATACCATACGCCACGTTGCAACGTAACGACCCGAATTGAGGGTACTGAAACTTCGTAGGACGCAGTAACCGGACCAGCGTAGGCCGGTTGCAACGTAACGACCCGAATTGAGGGTACTGAAACGCCAGAATGGCGCCCCACAAGACTGAGCCCCTCAGATCAGGTTGCAACGTAACGACCCGAATTGAGGGTACTGAAACACTAAGCCAATCAGCACCCCCTGGGCCAGGGGTGCGGTTGCAACGTAACGACCCGAATTGAGGGTACTGAAACAGGAAACACCTGCCGACGACGGTTCCATCGTCGGCGTTGCAACGTAACGACCCGAATTGAGGGTACTGAAACCCATCTCAGCTTCAAACTCGTCGTACTCGTTCATCTGGTTGCAACGTAACGACCCGAATTGAGGGTACTGAAACCAATATCGGATCGAGTCTGCTCTCGATCTACCAGCTTAGTTGCAACGTAACGACCCGAATTGAGGGTACTGAAACTGCTCCACGCATCTTGTCTAAACCAGGATTTATTGTTGGTTGCAACGTAACGACCCGAATTGAGGGTACTGAAACGAATCGTGCGGACGTTGGTCCGCGGGTTGACTCGGTGTTGCAACGTAACGACCCGAATTGAGGGTACTGAAACGGCCCTCGTCGTCCAGTGGCATTGAACGATAGAGGAGTTGCAACGTAACGACCCGAATTGAGGGTACTGAAACCTATTCTACAATCACGTCCGTCCGGTACAGCCACGCCTTGTTGCAACGTAACGACCCGAATTGAGGGTACTGAAACGGAAATCGCGCCATTCCTGGCACGATTTCTGATAGAGTTGCAACGTAACGACCCGAATTGAGGGTACTGAAACGGTTGGGGCGGGCCATCTTGATTGCCGCCTCCAGATGTTGCAACGTAACGACCCGAATTGAGGGTACTGAAACCCGTGACCCCGTGCACGGTCGGGACGGACCTGGCTCGTTGCAACGTAACGACCCGAATTGAGGGTACTGAAACGGACGTAAGTTCAAGGGAGGTCACGAACTGGCCGGGAAGTTGCAACGTAACGACCCGAATTGAGGGTACTGAAACAAACGTATGCCTCATCCGAGTTTATCGCCTTGGCGAGGTTGCAACGTAACGACCCGAATTGAGGGTACTGAAACTAATATACGCATGGAGAAGTAGATGTAAGGGTATTGTTGCAACGTAACGACCCGAATTGAGGGTACTGAAACATCATAGCGGAAACAATATCTATCTCCCTTCTTGATGTTGCAACGTAACGACCCGAATTGAGGATACTGAAACACGTTCGAGCTGCGAACGTATATCAATTACCGCGGCGTTGCAACGTAACGACCCGAATTGAGGGTACTGAAACGGCTACATCTGGGACATCTCAGCCGTGGGCGGGCTCGTTGCAACGTAACGACCCGAATTGAGGGTACTGAAACGCCGGCCATCGTGCGGTCGGCGGAGATCGTCCAGGTGTTGCAACGTAACGACCCGAATTGAGGGTACTGAAACTCAAGAGCATCCTGGATCATCACCAGGGCTTCTTCGGGGTTGCAACGTAACGACCCGAATTGAGGGTACTGAAACGCCACGAGAGCGGGTGCTTGCGTGATTTGCGCGACGTTGCAACGTAACGACCCGAATTGAGGGTACTGAGAGCGTGTTTGGAAAATGATTTGACAGAAATGGCCATAATACCCAAGATATGGAATATCTTCTATGGATGAGCCCGAAAGGAACCAAAGTGAGCGAACAGGCAACAGTGATCTACGAGACGGATGGGACCGATGAGCAGGATGACCTGATTGCGCCGCTGATCGAGCGCCGGTCGAAGCGCGGCCGTCCCACCAGCTTGTGCTTGCGCCTGGTATTGAATGCATTGTTCTATTTGACGCGAACCGGCTGTCAATGGCGGCTTTTGCCGAAAGATTTTCCAGCTTGGCCAGGCGTCCGGTATTCCTTCGACAAATGGACGGAGGATGGGACCTGGCTGGAAATCAATCGTCGCCTGGTCGAACGGCGGCGGCTGGCCGTCGGGCGCACCTCGACCCCTTCAATGGGGCTGATCGCCAGCCAGTCGGTCAAAACGACAGAAGTTGGTGGTATACGGGGATTGATGGTAACAAGCAAGTCAAAGGACGTAAACGCCAACTTGTCACCGATACGCAGGGGAAACCTGTTGGGAACTCTGGTTCATCCGGCCAATACTCATGACACCGTCGTCGGCGAAGAACTCTTGGATCTGGTGCTCAATGAGTATTCATCCATCAAGAAGATTCTGGCGGATCAAGGGGATCGCGGCGACTTAGTAGTGTGGCTCCAACAAGATTTTGGCGTCGAACTCGAGATTGTCGCGAAACCCGCAGATCAAAAGGGATTTGTGGTGCAAAAATATCTCTGGGTGATTGAACGCACGATCGCCTGGCTCAATCGCTATCGCCGCCTGAGCAAAGATTATGAGCGTCATGTCTGGAATAGTGAAGCGATGATTGACATCGCCTCCATTCATTTGATGCTGCGTCAATTGCACCCTAATGCGAATATTCCGATTCCGTACAAAGAGAAGCGGTCTCCCGAATCGATGGGCCTCCTTTTGAAACAAGCGGCCTAAGTGTATGAACATTTTCCAAACACGCTCTCAATATGTCGGCAATGAGTTCAATAACTACGATCAAATCGAGTGGCATTCTACCCTTGGCGATGGTACGTACGTCACATACAAGAAAATATATGCCACGGAAACGCGACGGGGGTACAATTGGCGCCAGTGTGGGTATGCAGGTGCCTGGACTCGTAGCTTTTCAAGTGACATCGGAGACGTGCCGATTTACCGGCCCCAATACTTCGATGGCCGAACGGGTCAAGCGTCGAATTTCGATGCTATCCACGGCACCAAGCCAACGGCACATACTATCTCGACAATGTTAAATTAGGGTCCCCGCGCTCGACGCTGAGCCTGCAAACGACTGCGCGTGGAGCGGGAACGATTGACCAAATGCGTGACGACCAAGCGAGTGGCTTGTTCAGGGGACAATCTCGGCAAAGGCATGACGGCTTGCAGCAATTCACGGACGTTGGCCACCGACAGCATGGGCAAGTCTTCGACTTGCCTTTGCTCAGCCAATTGCGGGTCGCGGGGATAGCTGTTCGCCCAATCCAGCTTGGTTTGGGCAATGA
Organism: Ardenticatenaceae bacterium; assembly: GCA_027493995.1. Taxonomy (GTDB): domain Bacteria; phylum Chloroflexota; class Anaerolineae; order Ardenticatenales; family Ardenticatenaceae; genus DOUV01. Next base: position 7,291,528 of record JAOSJS010000001.1, read on the forward strand.
ACCAAGTCGCCATAATATTCAAAGCCAGATGATGTTCCCACGCCCGATACTTCTGTGCTTGCAGTTCGTCCCAGCCGGCTTCCGATTTGGCATCCTGATTGGACCGTTCGACAAAGTGACGCACACACTTGAGCCAGGCCACGCGCTCCAGCGGGGTATCGGCGGAGGCGTTACTCAGGGCGTAGGTGTAGCGTTGGTCGTACTCATGCCGGATGACCAGCCATTCTTCCGCCAGTTCGCCGTCACGGATCGTCCACACCCGGCGCATGGCAAACGGGTCATCCAACTCCCCGCGTTCGGTGTGGCGCACACAAAACCGTTGAAAGTGCGTCTCAGCCAGTTGTACCAACTGGCGCGCTTCCACCGGTGTGTCCGCACTCAAGATTTGGGGACGGGTGGGCTTGCGACCCCGCTGACCGGGCGCCGGGGGCGGCCCACCGAAATCAGGCCGAGTCAGGTAAACCCGAGTGTGTTCGGGCACTTCCGCCATGGAGACGATGCTTGCCGCATCCATCTAGTGGCGCAGCCAACCACTGCGACCAGACAGGTCATCGCACGCCACGGCTTCGAACGGCAGCCCATTCGCCTGACCCGCTGGATCAGGCGCCAACCCAGTTCGATTTTGGTGGCAAACCTGCGCTCGGGTGGAATCCCCACCCGTTGGCGTTCGGCAGCCATTTCGGGCGCAAACCAGGATTCCGGCAAGAACAACTCGCCGTCCACCCAAGTCCAGACCGGCCCCTTGTAAAAGGCCAAGAAGGTGCCGACTTGACTCATCTCGACCTTGCCCAGCCGTCCGTTATGCTGGGGTCCCGCACCGGCGCTCTTGGGGCCCGCTTTCTCATCAGGGCTCTCATCCAACAGCACCACGCCCCCGGTAGACAAGGCGGGCGTGGCGGCAATCTCCCGCTGAACTTGTTGAATCGGGGCTTGAGCCAACCAGGGTGAGTCGGACATGAAGTGCTGCACCTTCTGTCCGTCGTCGTCGGAACCTGTTACGCGGCGAGCAATGTTGGCAAAGTTGCGTTTTGTGTCCATACCCAACAATCCTCTCAGATACGTCCAAGCATGTTCGCTCGTCTCCCGGGTCTTGGTTTTGAAGCACGGCCGATAGCGAGACCAAAAGTCCCGCAGACTGTTTCCCAGGTTGGCTATCGCCTGGTTTGACAGACCCCAGCGGCGCGGATCAAATACATCAGAGATAATTGTTTTGTCGGTCATGAGCACCATCGTCCCCTATTATCCGTGATTGGTCACGCAGGACTAAATGGTACTCGAAATTTATGGAAAGTCTGCCAGAACATTTGTCCAATTTAACATTGTCGAGCTAGTTACACCTGGCACTACTTTGTTACTGGTGCGCCGTACTACTTTGGCTACACATTTGAAGGGACACACGACCAATGAAACGAGTACTCATCCAAATAAGTATCGCCCTGGCGGCACTGGCTGTGGTTACGGTGGTTTGGTTACAAGGGTACGGGCGTGCAGGTTCTGTCTCCGTCCAGTCCCAGGATTCAACCGGAGGGCTAGAGGTAGGAGCGCCAGTATACCGTGGTCCAATCAAGCTCAGGACCCCGGAGCAGGCAATGGATCGCGGACTTGACGCCACGGGGCGGCAGGGAACGGTTGTTGGGGCCAAACTGATCCAACATGCCAGGATTCCCACAATCCTGTGGGGAGAAACGGTCTATGGGTTCATGGGTCTCAAGCCAGAAACCCCAGTATGGGTTGTGCTTGTACACGCGCCCTCTGATGTGATCGCCGAGCAGATTCCGTTTGTCAGTGAGATGTCTCAGGAAGATCAGGTCAACCAGTGGGGGGTGATGACCCTGTGGGACGTATACGGAAATAACCAGGGCATCCGCACGGTCACACTTGAGGGTTTACCGGCAGTCCAGGCTGCTTTTGCCAGTATTAACAGCCAGCACGCCCGGTTTGATCAGTTGCTAACGGCGGAGGAGCGCGCTCCTATGCCTACGGTTCCAGTGGTCACGCCGCGTGCCGGAATTGTACTTCCACCGGCGCATGCTACGCCGCCGGAGATTCACGTAGTACCTTGACATTCAGGCTTACATGCTCACAGATCATGCGCGCTTTCAAATGGCCCGGCGCCACGTCACCGAAGCCGACATCGCCACCGTTTTGACGGTGCCAGAGCAGCGAGAGGAGATCAAGCCCGGGCGATGTGTCTACCAGTCTCGTTTTCACCTTGGCGATCCGCCCAAAACTTACCTGGTGCGAGTATTCGTTGATGTGGACCGGATCCCGGCGGAGGTGGTCACGGTTTATCGAACCAGCAAAGTGAGCAAGTATTGGAGATGAGATCATGCGGGTGATTTACGACAATCAGACGGACACGCTCACGATCATTCTAAGAGATAGCCAGGTTGCAGAAAGCGACGAAGAGAAGCCCGGCATCATTCTAGACTATGACGACGCCGGAAATGTGATATCGCTAGAGATCCTGGACGCCTCACAGCGCGTGAGCCAACCAACGCAGATGATCTACGAGCTCGCCGGACAACCGGCATAAACAACACCAATAAAGCGGCGCCAGCCGTGAGCTAGCACCTCACAGCCGCCGCCTGACCGGTCCCGTTGAAGGCCCAACAGGACCGGCCAACGCTAGAATAGCGTTAGTCCGGTGCTATCCGTGACTGATAGACAAACCAGTGAAAAGTGGTCAAATGGGTGGATGCCCAGAAAACGAACACGGCTGAGTGAAGCAGAAGCGCAAGAGTTGCAGCAGGCCTATCTGAACACGAAGAATGGGCCGTGGCGAACACGGTATCAAGCCGTGAGACTGTACGGGCTGGGATACGCGGTCAGTGAGATCGTGGCGCTTACGGGCTGCAGCCAGAGTCGCTTGGGCGCCTGGTATCGGGCGTACCGTGCAGGCGGCGTGGCAAGCTGGCGGGACGGGCGCCAAGGCGGCAATCGCGCCCGGTTGACGGCAAGCGAAGTGCGTGACTTGCAGGGGCGGTTGGAGCCGTATACCCCGCGCCAGGTGTTGGGCGACACGGCGGCCACGGCGGATGGTCAGTTTTGGACGGTGGATGACCTTCGGGCGGTGGTGACCCGCTGGTACGCGGTGCAGTCTCAGCGTCCGACCTTCGATCGGCACTTGTTTGAACGCGGTGGCTGCAGTTCTCAGAAACCCAGCGCGGTGTACACATCGGGCAAGGAAACAGACCTGGCGGACTTCAGCGCCGCGTTAAAAAAAAAGGTACTGGATTTGGCCCAAGCGTCCGAGCCGAGCGTGATATTGGCGCGTGATGAAGCCTCGCTCGATCTGCAGGCCACCGTGCAGCGCGTGTGGGCCCCCAACGGGCAAACGCCCGTCGTCCGCGTCGCGCCAACACGCCTATCCGTTCACTGTTATGGCACCCTCAATCTGCTTACCGGCCAGGAAGTCAGCATGCGGACCGGGACCATGAATGCCGCTGCCAGCGCCCGCCACCTCCCCCAACTCTTGGAGGCCGATCCCACCGGCCAGATTCTGTTGCTCTGGGATCAGGCCCCCTGGCACCAGGGCGCTGCCATTCGTGACATTCTGGCGGCCAATCCGCGCTTGGAACTCATGCGCCTCCCGCCCGCCGCGCCCGCTCTCAATCCCCAGGAACATGTCTGCAAGGCCGTGCGCTCTGCCGTCAGCCACAACCACACCCTCGCGCGCTTTCCTGATTTGGTCGAGCGCTGGGAGTCCGCCTTGGCCGCGACGACCTTTCCCTGCGCCTTGCTTGACACCCTCAACTTCCACCACCTTCGCATCCTTTTTACCATGTCTAACTGATTTATCTATCAGGCGGCCTACGACATGACAATGTTTGAGCACGACTCCCAGACACTGGCGGCGCTCGTGGTGGACAATCCGGACCTGGAACGCCTCGAAGCCCTTCTGGAGCAGTTCAATGTCTTCGAGGCCCTTGGGGTGGTGCGCCAGGAGTTGCGCCACTCGGATTTCCTGGCGTTCCTGCTCGACCCCCTCCAGAATCACGGCCTGGGAGATGCGTTTCTCAGGAAATTGCTCCAGAAAGCTGTTGTCGTTGGTCAGAGCGATACACTTCCTGTCACACTGATTGATTTAGATATCTGGAGTCTCGAAGGGGTCAGCGGGCAGCGGGAATGGCGAGGCATCGACATCCTTCTGTTGGATGATCAGCACCAACTCGTTGTGATCATCGAGAACAAGATCGACAGCCAGGAACACTCTAATCAACTGAATCGCTATCGCCAGGTTATCCGCCAGCACTACCCTAACTGGCGCACTCTTGCGCTCTACCTGACGCCGGACGGCGACGAGCCTTCCGCAGTTCCTCGATCACGATCTTCCGCACATACGTGCGGCTGTTCAAGGCGAGGCCTGGGTCTGGGACGGTGCAGTGCCAACCTCTGTGTAGCCTGAACCTCTTGCCCCGTGGACAATCGTGATGGGTAGATCTACACCGGCGCGTCCTTTGCGCCCCACGCCGTCGCCCGACGAAATGGCTGCCTTCCTCGAGCGGCCTCATCCGCCTCGTGCGCAACGAGGCCGCCACGGCCCGGCAAAGCATCTTCACGGTCTGGTCGCGGCCTATCGGCCAGCGGGTCGCCCGTGGGCGCGCCATCGAGGGGGTTCGTATCCTCGGAGTGAAGCCCAATGGCTTCATCCACCTGGAGTGCGGCCACAACTCGTCGCGCTTCCGCGAGGGCGATATCCTCTGCCTCAATCGGGGCAACCCCTTCGCTGATCCCCACCTGATGGTCACACTCGAAGTGGATGACGAGAGCAGTCTGGTCGTCGCACTGACCGAGTTGGGCCCTGAATGGGAGGAGCTGCTGCGCCAGCATTCCGGTTGGGTCCTGGATGAGGGCTACCTCGATCTGAGCGGGCTCATCCTGGGTGCGCTCGACGAGGTTGGCGATACCACGGTGGGCCGCGAACGGATCCTCCCGCTGCTCATGGGTGCCGCCCGGCCCCGCGTGGATGTGGCTCGGTATGAGCGTGGGCTCGCCTATGCCGAGGCCAACGGTCTCAATTGGAGCCAGAGCGAGGCCCTGGCCAACGCCTACGCCACTGACCTGACCTACCTGATTCAGGGCCCACCAGGGACCGGCAAGACACGCGTCCTGGCGCACCTGGCTCAGGCGCTCGTCGAGGATGGTGAGCGTGTCCTGATCACTGCGTTCACCCACCGCGCCATCGACAACGCTCTCAACAAGCTGGCCGACGTTGCGCCGGACATCTCTGCTTTCAAGATCGGCCAGTAGAACCGCGCCGGTGACCTCCTGGTGGAGAACTATGAGACCTTCGACAGCTCGCCGATCACGGAATCGAGCAGTGGCTATGTCGTTGGGGCAACACCCTTCGCGACGCGCACCAAGCGCCTGAGAGGCGTCGAGTTCGAGACGATCATCTTCGACGAGGCCAGCCAGATCACGCTGCCGCTGGCCGTCATGGGCATGCTCGCCGGTAAGCGCTTTGTCTTCATCGGCGACCAGAAGCAGCTTCCACCGGTCCTGATGACTCGCTTCGGGAGCCGGGCCGACCCAGGACCGGATTTTTGGGTACTGCACGACGACGGGCGCTCGCTTCTCTTGAAGGTCTCGGCTGCGACAGTTGAGGAGGCCCGGGCTGCCAGCCAACCCAACTTCTTCCAAAGCCTCTTGGGCAAGAATGCAGCGGCCACCATCGGGGTCGCTGAACGGGAGGCGCTTCTGGCCTTCGTGGCGCGGGTCGCCGGCGCAAGAGATCTGGCGACGGCCGCGGCGTTCCCGAATGTGTCAGAGGTCGACCTTCGGAAGGCCGTTGCGAGCGGCATCGTATACGCAGGCAAGGAAACGCTCGCGCCTGAGCGCTTTCGCTCGTGGATAGATGCGCAGCTTAGTTCGCCCCTCTCTGGTGATGCGATTGTAGCCCTGCGGAAGGCGATGGCACCGGAGGTGGTCATCCCGGCGCACTTCACAGTGCGCTCTACCCTGGAACGCAACATCGACGCCCAGCTGGCCGACTATCTCCTGGACTACGATCAGGAATGGGCTGTCAAACTCGACCTCGACCTGTCACAGGATGCTGAGAGCACGGCCAAGGAGTTTGGCCCGCGCCTGGTGAACGGAGTGGCCGGGAGCGGCAAATCTCTTATCCTCCTCTACCGCGCGAACCTGCTGCGCCAGCTCTACCCCGACAAGCGCATCCTCGTCATCACCCATAACCGGGCCCTGATTGGCGACCTGGAGGGGCGCACCCTTGACTTGAGCGGGGGTGACCGGACGGTCGAATGGCGCACCTTCCAGGGGTGGTGCGCCTCGTACTGGCCCGCTCACCGTTGCTACTTTAGCTTTGCGGATATTTACGCAAAGGTGGAACGCAATCTCCGCAAGCTGCCCCCAGGCATTGACGTCTACGACCCGCCCGACGATCAGAAGATTGCTCTGGCCCTCGACCTGGCCGAGATCGCGGCTTGGCATCGCATCACCCTCTTCACCTGCGCTGAAGACTTCTCCGCCGTTGGCCCAATCCAGCGCGGCTCGTGTGTGGACAAGGAGATCCTCGACCTCTTGTGGCCAGAGAAGGCCCGGAAAATGAAGTTGAGCAGCAACCGGGGGAAATGCGGCTGCTACGACAGCCGCGACATCCGTGCCTACGATACATGCCCTCATGGGTGCATCTACTGCTATGTGGTCTTGAACCGCCCGCTTGCCCTCAAGAACTATCGCGAGCACGACCCCGACCATGACGCTCTGATCAAGCGTGGACCGAAGCAGTCGCCCGCCTCGGTACCGAGCGACCCCTAACCGCGCTTGTTGTAAGGTCCTGGATAATCAATCCCGAAACCCGCTCTCAGATCGCTTGCTTCGTCCGCAACATTGTCGCCCCCGGAGGTCGTGCCTTCTTCCCGCGCGAACCCCTGGTACGATCAGTTCCACCGCGACGTCTGGCGAGCCCTGGACGAATTCCGCCTGACCGTGCCAATCGAGCCAGATTCGATACAGAGGATCGTGCTGAAGCTACTTGCCGCTCGTACCCTGCAAGACCGCACGTCGCTGCTCATCGAGGAAGCATTGGACGAGCTGGCGCGGCAGCTCGATGTGGCCGTTCTGCTGCTTCAGCCTGAACTGCAGCGCTTGCGAGAAGAGGTGACAAGGGTCCTCGCGCCGTACGACCTGGGAACTGCAAGAACGAGCGGGCTGCTCGACGTCATTGACCAACTCAGCACTCCTCGACAGGGCTGGCACAAAGATGTGTTTCTCTCACCTCTCCAAAGCCTTCTCATCTCTACTGAACCATTTCTGTTTATCACCTCTGGAAGCTCGACCTTCATTCCGCGGGCGTTGTATCAAGCGAGGGCCAACAGCACAGAGAGAATCGAGTTCCTGACACTGGAGCGAGAGGCCGAGACCGTAGAGAGGCTCCGCCTCATGGTGGCGCTCGTATTGGGGGATCTCGACCGGGTTCGCGAATCCGTTCTGATCTATCGCGGTTAGGGTACGCATTTCGATTGAGATTCGACAACTATTCTCCATGCCTCCCGCCGAGTAGCCTCACACCCGCCGCCCCCGCCTGGCTCGAATTCAGAGTTGCGACCTATCTGAGGAGGTCTGGTCATTGCCGGTTGTACCGCCGGGATCAGGCGGGCGGGCGTTTGCGCCAGTCGGCTATGCTGGAAGACGGAGGCCGTGATGCCTGGCCCGACTGACGGCGCGCTGCGTTATTCTCGTTTTGATGCGCGCAACAGTGGGCATGTTTACGCGCGCTCAATCGCCGGCTTGCTGCAGGCGCAACCGTCGACGCATAACAAGGCGACCAGGTTCGCCTGGACTGAAAGGTGTTTTGGCCGGAGTATGGCCTGGTGCGATGCTCGGTGGCACCCAAAAAATGGCGCAATCTGTTGCGAAACGAAGAACTGGCTTTCCAGCAGATCAGGTCCGGGTGGCAGAACAGTGGGATTCTTCGCGGCGGTCCTTGTGAGGTTGCACTTGCTCTCTTGCGCAAAACGTTAGTACACTTGGGCATCAAGGGGCTGAGGCAGGATTCCGGCGACGAGCGTAGCTGGATGCCCGCCACGTGTGTTATTCTGGTTTCTTGCGTGCGCCTGGCACGGTACCCCCTCTTTGTGGGTCGTCCTGGCTTTCAGAGGCTGTAGAACCGGTGAGAGCTCCTGGTCCATACGCTGGTTGCTACACTTGGCCTCGGTTGCGCTGGAAGGAGCAGGGAGCGACGGGAACAAGGAGGAGTGGATCTACGATGCTGACCCGGTGCCGGGAGGGTGGCCAGGGTATTTTGCTCCGTGCTCTCTCCGCCTGCGGCGTGGATGCGCAGCAGAGCGCGAGGTTTAGCAAGCTATGCTAGCATCAGTCGTGATATTTAGGCTCTGCACTGGTATTGCCGCGGGGCCAGTGTTGCGGCGTTTCGCATCTGCCCTCTCTCTGAAAAGGATTGTCTGCGATGCGGATTTCACGGCTTAAGCGCTTCCTCATCGGCGAACCCTTCCCAACCAGTCGTGAGATTCACGAGCGCCTGGATAAGGTCCGTGCTCTCGCCGTCTTCGCCTCGGATCCAATTAGTAGTAATGCGTACGCTACAGAGGCGATCATGGATGTGCTGATCGTCCTGGGCAGTGGCGCCCTGGCGCTGACCCTCCCAATCGCGCTGGGGATTGCCCTGCTGGTGATGATCGTGGTCTTCAGTTACACCCAGACGATCATGCACTATCCCAAAGGGGGCGGCGCCTATTTTGTCTCTAAGGACAACCTGGGAAGAGTACCCTCGTTGCTTGCCGCGGCTGCCATTCTGACCGATTACGTGCTGACCGTCGCCGTGTCGACCTCCGCAGGCGTCCGCGCTATTACGTCGGCCTTCCCCGAAGTGTATGAGTTTCGGATCTGGCTCGCACTCACGGCCATTGTCCTGATCACATGGGCGAACCTCCGCGGGGTTCGGGAGAGTGGCAGTATCTTTGCCCTTCCAACCTATGCCTTCGTCGCCGGGGTTCTCCTCGTCATCGGGATCGGTCTTGTCCGGTATTTTGGGCTCTTGGGAGCACCGCCCATGGTCTCGCACGCACCGATCGTCGCGCCCTCGCTCGGCGTCATCAGCCAGGTCGCCTATATCTGGTTGCTCTTGCGCGCCTTCGCTGCCGGGTGCACCGCCCTTACTGGGATTGAGGCGATTAGCGACGGCGTGCAGGCCTTTAAACCGCCGGAGGCTCGCAACGCCGCACTCACCATGCTCACCATGGCCATCATGGCGATGTCACTGTTCGTCGGCATCTCGTTCCTTGCTACCCACCTTCACCTCGTGCCCGAAGAAGCCGAAAGTATTCTCTCGCACATGACGCGGGCGGTCGTCGGGCGTGGAGTTATTTACTATTGGGTGCAAACCTTCACTATGTTGATCCTGTTCCTGGCGGCCAATACCGGGTACCAGGATTTTCCGCGTCTCGGCTCGTTCCTGGCCCACGATGGGTTCTTACCGCGCTGGCTTCAAAACCGTGGTGACCGCTTGGTCTTCAGTTCCGGCATTCTGGTGCTTGCCCTCCTGGCGTCCGGCCTGGTCATTATCTTCCAGGCCGACGAGATCCGGATGCTCCCGCTGTACGCGATTGGGGTCTTTGTGAGTTTTACGCTCTCGCAGGCGGGAATGGTGCAGCTCATGGGGAAGGTGGCTCGGGTGGCACCGGGTGAAGAGGTGAGCACCGGGACCACCACGATTCACTATGAGAGTGGGTGGTGGTGGAAGCGAATCGTCAGCGGCGTTGGCGCCGGGACGACCTTCATCGTGTTGATCGTGCTGGTAGCCACCAAATTTGTGGAGGGCGCCTGGATTGTTGTCGTGGCTATTCCCCTCTTGATTTTGCTGTTTATTTCCATCCGGCGGCACTATGACGAGGTGGCCGACGCGTTGTCGACCCGTGGTCTGGAAGAATCAGAGTTGGCATCCGTGGCTGATGTTGTGATCGTTCCGATTGCCGACGTGCATCGCGGGACGCTGCGAGCACTCAAGTATGCCCAGCGTCTCTCCAGAAACGTGCGCGCCGTGAGTGTGGTTACCAGCAAGGAACAGCGAGAACGGCTCGAGCGCCGCTGGAAGCGCTTCCCGGAAACCACGGACAACGTTGAGTTGGTGCTCATTCCGTACGACTTTCGGGATATTCTCAAGCCACTTGAGGAGTACATCGAGTACGTGAACGATGTCGAGTATCCTCACCAGCTGACGACGGTAATCATTCCGGAATTCGTTCCAAGCACGCTTCCGGAGCAACTCTTGCATAACCAGACCGCCAATTTCCTCCGCTTGCGGCTGCGCAGCCACGAGGATATCGTGGTGATCGACGTCCCCTACCACGTTTGAGAGCTCCGGGGGGAGCACGGTTTCGCTGAGTGTACCGGCGTTCACGTGTTTGCCGCTCCGCTGTTCTTGTCAGGAGGAGGAGAGAGCGATGCGAAAGCAATCACAGCCTCCGTGGCGTGTGCTGCTGGCCTTCATGCTGCTCATGGTGGGGCTCCTCGTCCTCGTGGAGCGGGCATCCCTCTCATCTGGTTCACGCCTTCTCGCACAGGCGGGTATTGTCCTTCTGGTGTATGGTCTCCTGGGTTTGTGGCTGTGGAGCCATGCTGAGTTCCTGACGGGCACCGTGCAAGACGAGAAAGAGTGGTTCGAAGAGGAGGCGCTCACGAATAGCACACCCGGCGCGCCGCCGCTCACGCCACGTCAGGTTCACTTTCGCCGCGTGATGGGACGTCGCTTTGAAAAGAGACAACAGCCTTGATTCACCCGTTGCATACCGATACACCCCTCCTGACCACCGCGTGGAGCGAGACCTCGAGCAATGCGGGCACGTGAATTGCTTTGTTAAGGAAAGACTTACGAGTGATTGTGGGTGTGGGGTCTGGCCTGATGCGGCCAGCCGGAGGAGGATGAATGAACTGGCAACAGATTCAAGGCCAGTGGAAGCAGCTCAAGGGGAAAGTGCAAGAGGAATGGGGAGAGCTGACCGACAATGAGCTGGACCAGATTGCAGGTCAGCGGGATCAACTCGTCGGCAAACTCCAGGAGAAGTACGGCTATTCTAAAGGCGAAGCCTCCCGGCGGGTGGATGAGTTCGCCGATCGCCTGTAGTCATCGAAACGACAATCGAGCATCAGAGAAGCGCGTACCCGGGCACTAGCGAGTTGCGGTTTCAGCTCTTCCCATCCGTTTGAGCGGACTGCCGTCTGACCGTACAACTGTGGGGGACGCGTCAAAGGTGATGCTGCGGCCGGGCGGGCACACCGAGCGGTGGTGGCGGTGGCTTTGGCGCACGCGTCTTGTACTAGAGCGCCGGTCAAGTCATCCCGCGGGGGGCGGGAACAGACTTCCGAAGTCTGGTTCGCAGCCGGTGCCCACCTCTCGCACCGCCGTCGGAGCGCGCTGTGGGCCAGCACGGGGCCCACCAGACTTCGGAAGTCTGAGGACTTGACCGATCCTCTAGACAGGGCCGGGTGGTCGCTGAAGGGGTGGGTCTGAGGGTGGTCATTGGGGTGATTGGCCTCTGAGAGGGCCAGGCGCCGGACCAGGAGGGAGGGAAGCGTGCTCCCCTATCGCGACGAGCCGCAGCGCCGGACGCGCGGGCTCCCGTTCGTCACCATTGCGCTGATCCTGATCAACATCGCCGTCTTCGCCTACGAGTTGACGCTCAGCCAGGACGCGGCCATGCGCTTCGTGCGGGCCTGGGCCTTCGTCCCGGACGAGTTTTGGGCCGGCCGGAACCTGATCACGCTCGTGACGGCGCTTTTCCTCCACGGCGGGGTGATCCACATTGCGGGTAACATGCTTTTCCTCTGGATCTTCGGCGATAACGTTGAGGATCAGCTCGGGCGTGGAACCTACCTGCTGTTCTACCTGGCGGCGGGCATCGTCGCCAGCATCGTCTTCGCGATTGTCTTCCCGGTGGCGTCGCAGCCGCTGCTCGGTGCCAGCGGGGCGATCGCCGGGGTCCTCGCCGGCTACCTCTTTCTGTTCCCGCGTGCGATGGTTCGGACCTTCCTCTTCTTCGGTCCCTTCCTGGCCGTTGGCCGGGTCGCCGCCGTGCTTCTGATCGGCTTCTGGTTCGTGCTCCAGCTCGTGCAGAGCGTGGTTTCGGTCATCGCGATCGCATCCCAGAGCAATGTGGCCTTCGTCGCCCACGTTGGCGGCTTCATCTTCGGCCTGATTGTCACCGGGGTGATCCGCGAGTCCCGCGATCTGAGGGTGGAGTATCGAGGCGGTCGAAGGTGGTGGAGCGCGTCCTTCCGGAACTGGATTCTGCTGGTGGCGGTCATCACCGGGCTGGTGGTGGGAAGCCAGTTCCTGATCATGAGTGGGCAGGCACTCCTCGGTCACCTTCTGCGGTATCTCACCGGGCTGGGCGGCGTAGGCCTGGCCCTGTTCGACGGCATCGCGCGCTTCAATGGCCAGCAGGGCTTGCTCGGCAGCGGCAGGCAGAGGAACAGGCTGATCGCACTGTTTCAGGTTGGCGCGGCGCTCTCGCTCGCGGTGCTGCTGTTCATCTCATAGCTCATAGCAAAGCGTCCGGGAGATCGACTGGCTTCTGGCTAGCCTCAGCTGATGCACCAATTCTGATACCACTCACGCGAATCCCCGCATCGATTCGGGCAGCAGGTCCCGACCTTCTTTTTACTGCCGACCCCTCGGCCACCAGAACTGCCAAACGGATCCTCTCCTTCGCTGAGCAGTCCGCCGCCATGATTGATCGTGAATTGCGGGCCTGGTATCGGCGACGTGCTGCCAGGTCCTGATCATTATTCCGACTTTTCGTTCCGATGCTTGCAAGGTTACTCGATTGTCCAGGTGGTCTCAGTTCTTCCGCTGGACTTTTGAGTGGCCCTGGAAAATGATTGTCACCGGCCTTTACAGGACGGTGTGTTGTTGCTATACTCGTACAACATTGCCTGCAGTAGATTGCAGACCATATACTTCGGGACTTCGTTCCATCCATCACATCTTCCATCGGCAGACGCGAGCTTCTCCTCTGAGGCATCCGTAATGTCAGTCCCGGTCCTCCACATCAGCCACCCTGTATTTTAACCCCAGACCCAGGAGAGTAGCCCCCGACGGGCCTCGAACGGAGACAGGCACGGAAGTAGCAGACGCATCACTACCTCCGCCAAGAGCGGTCCCGGCCTCGTAGCCGAATCGAGCATCTGTTCTCTTTGATCGACACAGGACAAACGTACCCGGCGATCAGTCGCTTGCCTGAGCAGGAAGTCAGCACCGCGATTCCTGCCGTCCGCCGAGCGGCTATTACCGGGAAGCGGACACCACACGACAGCATGCCCATGAGGCGGGAGGCGAGCCATGCCGCGCTTGTTCCGAGTTTTGTCCCTGGTAGCCCTCGTTGCATTCCTTCTGCCCCCACCCGGGGAGAGCACCGCGATGGCCGAACCGGCAGGTAGATTGCTCCAGGCTGCTGCGGTTCACCTCCTGCCGACACAGGTCATCCCTGTATCGCCTGGGCAGGCCAGGCGAATCGACTACGAGCAGGCCAGCCTGGAAATTGGCGCCGATGCGTTGCCAGGCGAGACCCTCATCAGCATCACTCCGCTACGCCAGGATGATGTGCCCGCCCTCGATGCGGGGATGACCAACATCACCCGGGGCCCGCGACGAGGTTACCGTTTCCAGCCCCACATGCGGTTCAGGAAGAAGATCAGGGTGACCCTCCCGTACGACAAGGCCCTGATCCCGCCCGGTTTCACGGAGCAAGACGTCAAGACCTTCTACTTCGACGAGCAAGCTCGGACCTGGAGAGAACTCGAGCGGATAAGCGTCGATTCTCAGAGGAAGGTGATCGTTAGCCTCACCGATCACTTCACCGACATGATCAACGCCGTTGTGACGGCGCCAGATCCCTCGCTGCCCATGTCCTACAATCCCAGCAGTTTGAAGGACATCGAGGCCGCCGATCCGGGCGAGGGTATCAATCTGATAGAGCGGCCCCAGGTCAACAACCTGGGTGAGGCTCGATTCTCCTACCCGATCCAGCTACCGCCGGGCCGCGACAACATGCAGCCGCTGCTAGAGGTGAATTACAACTCCAGCAGCGCCAACGGGTGGATGGGTCTCGGCTGGGATATCCGCATATCGGGGCTTACCATTGACACTCGCTGGGGCGTGCCGCGTTACGATCGCGATGTCGAGACGGAAACCTACTTGCTCGACGATGGTCAACTCACCCCGCTCGCCCATCGTGGCGCCCCGCAGGTTCGCACCCCCGAGAAGGTATTTCACGCGCGCGTCGAGGGTGAATTCCAGCGGATCATACGGCATGGTAGCCAGCCAAAGAATTACTGGTGGGAGATCGTCGACAAGAACGGCATGCGCTCCTTCTACGGCGGCGATCCACAGACCAATGCCCCGGCGGCTGACGCCACGCTTACGGATGCCAACGGCAACATTTTTAAATGGGCCCTGCGCGAGGTGCGTGACCTCAACGGCAACGGAGTGAAATACAGGTACACTCGCATCTCTGATCCAGGAATCAGCGGCGGCACCATGCCGGGCTCCCAACTCTATCTGAAGACGATCAACTATACGCAGTCCAACGGCGCCGCCGGCGCCTTCACTGTCAACTTTCTCCGAGATAGCGAACTCCCCAACGTACCCAACTACGCGGGTCTGTCAAGCTACCAGCGCCGCCCCGACGTTATGATTGATGCCCGTGGCGGCTTCAAGATGGTCACAGCCGCCCTCTTGAAGCGCATCGAGGTTACCTTCAACCACGAGTTGGTCCGCCGCTACGACTTCGTGTACCAGGTGGGCGCTTTCAACAAGACGCTGCTTCAGTCCATCTCTCAGAGCGGCGAAGACGGTACGGTGTTCAACATGCATACGTTTACGTATTACGACGAGCTGTTGGATGCCGGGGGCGCTTATCAAGGGTTCGGTGGCCCCACCGATTGGAGCACTGGCAGCGATAACGTCACTGCGCCCGCCGTACCCATCGAGGGCCAGGCAAGCGCTCTCGGCGGGTCGGTCAGCACCAGCGTTGGCGGCCATCTCTACGTCGGGTTTAACCTGGAAAGTCCTACAAAGGAGGGATCGGGCGGCGGTAAGGTTGGCTTCAATTACAGCAGCACGGACACCGTGCTGGAGATGATCGACCTCAACGGGGACGAGCTTCCTGATAAGGTCTTTAAGGGCGGCGACGGCCAGGTCTACTTCCGGCTCAATCGATCCGGACCCGGTGGTACGACCGCCTTCGACCCGCCGGTGCCTGTCACCAGCCTGCCCGCTATTGCCAGGGAGAGTTCTGCGACGATCTCGCTGGGCCCGGAGTTGTATCTGGGTGTCAACGTCCTATACAACCATGCCGAGACCTTTACGACGAGTCCTGTCTACTTCAGCGATGTCAACGGAGACGGGTTGGCCGACCTGGTTAACAGCAAGCAGGTGTTGTTCAACCATCTTGTCAACGGTGTGCCCAGCTTTACACTTAACAGTGGTGATACGCCCGTGCCTGTTGGGTCTGGCGCGGTCGACAGCGCCGGGGTCATCTCGGATTACACCGCTCTGTACGAGAAGGAAATCGATAGCTTCCCACTCGTCGATACCGTGCGTCGCTGGGTGGCGCCATATGACGGTCAGATTCAGATCACCGGCAACGCCGCCCTCATCCCGGATACCAGCCCGGAGCGCGGCCAGTACCAGACCGCTGATGGCGTGCGCGTGGCCATACAGCAGAATGGTAGCGAGCTGTGGATGACCCAGGTCGCTGCCGACGACTATGGCCCCAAGACACCCACCGGTGTTGATGCCATTTCCGTGCGGGCTGGCGACCGCATTTACTTCCGCGTCCAGTCGGTGTTCGATGGAAAATACGACGCGGTTGCCTGGGATCCCCAGATTACCTACCTCAATATCCAGCCGACCACCGACGTCAACGGGCTCAATCCTTACGCCTACCAGGCGTCGGCCGATTTCGTCCTGGCCGGCCGCCGCGATCTGTTCGCGGTCGCACCCCTTACCGGCACAGTGCGCCTCGCCGGAACGTTGCACAAGCTCGGCCAGACCACCGACGATACCACCCTGCTTGTGCTCAAGAATGGCACACCGCTGTTCAGCCAGACTCTGGCGTGGAACGAGACCGGCGATTTCAGCCTACCGCCCGATTTCGAGGTCCTCAAAGGCGACAAGATCCAGTTGCGCGTGAAAGTCGATTCGCCTATCGACTTGTGCCAGCTCCAGTGGACAGCCAGCCTGTTCTACGTTTCCACCCCTGTCCCCGGGATCCCACTCCAAGATAGTAGCGGTGCTTACCTGCTGCAGCTTCACCCGCCGTATGACATCGACATGTATCCGGCGAGCAATCTCACAGCCCCACAGCAAGCCTGGCCCGTGCCACAGACTGGCACCCTGACCGTCGTATCGCGGCTATCGGCGGTCGCGGGCGACGCGAACGGTGTGGTCACCCTCACCGTCAAACGCCAAAACGCGCTCGTGGCCAAGCGCACCATCGCAGTCAGCCACGGCGTGGTGCAAAACGTCCAGTTTAACGTCGATGTCACCCAGGGGGACCAAGTCTACTTCGACTACTCGGTCTACGATCCGGCGCTGGCCGGCAAGCTGTCCACCCCCACCGTCGTGGTAGCCTACGGGGATCCGAACGACAGCGCGGTCACCAGCTACACACCGCCCAGCGCCCTCCACAGCGCGGTGGTCCCGGGCCTATTTGCAGAACCCTATCGCGGCTGGACCTATGCCGGCTACAACGGCAATCGGGACCGGGCTTCGAGGCCGATCGATGAAGCCCGGCTGGTTCTGTCCGACGTCATGCCGCCGCGCAACCCGGATGGCACCGTCAACTACAACAACTACAATCCGGTCAACGCCGGGGCCTACCCGTTCACGCCCTTTCCCCAGCAGGGCTACTGGCGTGGACCCGCCGACTTGAGTTGGGTCGCAGGCGACGAGATGAGCAGCTCACGGCTGGGTCCGGCCTTTGTCTCAGTGCCGCAGGCCAACAATTTCGCTGGCAGCCGGGCCGTCGCCCGGCTGAGCCGTACCTCCCAGGATGCTGTGGCGGCCGGTTTGGGTCCCTTGGGCGGATCGTTCTCCAGCGGTATCAGCTATGGCGAAGTGGATTTCCTGGACATGAACGGCGATGGCTTCCCAGATATCGTCGGGAACGGCCACATCCAGTACACCAACTCGCAGGGCGGCCTGGAAGCAAGCAACCGCGCCCTGGCCGGTCTGGGCCACGTGCGGGACAGCGACGATTTCGCCCAGAACATCGACATCGGCGGAAATGCGGCCATGTTCAAGGCCAACGCGCGCGGTGAGGTGAACACGTCCGGCAGGGGCGCTCCCAAAGAGAACCGGACTGGTAGCCAGATGGCCCTGCTAGGGTTCGGTGGCAGCCTGGGCAACGGCACCTCCGATATTCAGACTGATTTGATCGACATCAATGGGGATGGTTTGCCAGATCGGGTCTCCCAGGGCGGTTCCCAGCTCAGGGTGGCCTTGAACCTGGGGTATGGCTTCGCACCCACCGAATCGTGGGGCAGCGCCGCCATCAATGCCGGCGCGAGCAGAGATTATTCCCTCGGCGCCGGGGTCGGGTTCAACGGCGGCATCTATGACTTTGCGGGCGGCGTGTCGTTCGACAAGAATCAGTCTCAGGCTGGCTGCCAGGGGCTGGATCTTCTGAGTGGCTCGTGCACTCAGACCGGTCAGATCCTGGTGGATCTCAACAACGACGGTCTGCCAGACCAAGTCAGCCTGAATGGGAATCGTCTACGCGTTGCCTTTAACACGGGGAACGGATTCGCGCCGGAGGCCGATTGGACCGGTGCTATGTCTGGCGGCATTGATACCAGCGCGAATGTGAGCGCAGGCGGTGGTTTGTACTTTACCATCGGTATTGGCCCGCTGTGCCTCCCTCTTCCGGAGTGTTATATCATTATCAACCCGGGCGGCGATGGCAGCCAGAGCATGGCGCGCCAGGAAACCGCCCTGCTTGACGTCGATGGGGACGGCTATCCCGATCACATCTCCAGCACCGGCGACAGTAGCATGACTGTGGCGCGCAACCGCACTGGCCGCACCAACCTGTTGAAGTCCGTCCAGCGCCCACTCGGGGCCACCATCGACCTCGACTACCAGCGCAATGGCAATACCTATGATCAACCCCAATCGCGTTGGGTGCTATCCAGGGTCTCGCTCTTTGACGGCACGCCCGGCGATGGCGTCGACACCCAGGTGACGACCTACCAGTACGAGAATGGTTTCTACAACCGCCTGGAGCGCGAGTTCTACGGGTATCAGCGTGTCACCGAGGTGCAGCGCGACGCATCCAACGGCGAGATCCCCTACCGCACCATCGTCCGCGAGTATGCAAACAACAGCTTCTTCACGCAGGGTTTGCTGACGCGCGAGCTCACCCAGGATGCCGCCGGGCACCCGTTCATCGAGACGCAAAACACGTACTCCCTGGTGGACACCGCCACCGGTCAGGGGGCTGATCCCCAGAGCACCACTGCCGCCGAGTTCCCGCAACTCGTGCGTACCGACCGGCGCTTCTACGAAGGTAGCCCGACCCCCGGGAAAAGCACGTACACCACGTTCCGGTACGACGCCTTCGGCAATATGACCCAGATGTTCGATGCTGGGGATGTGGGTGCCGGCGACGATGTGCAGGCGGACATCGACTACTCAGCGTGCACAGACAACTACGTTGTCGACCAACCGACCAAGAACGTCGTCAGTAGTAATGGCGCCGTGCTGCGTCACCGCGAGGCGACCGTTGACTGCGCGACTGGCGACGTCACACAGATCCGCCAGTACCTGGAAAATGGCGAGGCCGCGGTGATCGATCTGGTCTACTTCCCCAACGGCAACGTGCAACGTGTCACTGGGCCCAGCAACAATAATGGACAGCGCTACGAGGTTCTCTACGAGTACGACTCCACCGTCCAAACGCACATCACGAAAATCACGGACAGCTTTGGCTACATCTCTACCGCGACGTACAACCTCAAATACGGCGAGGTAGAAACCGTCACCGATACGAACGACAACCCGACGGCCTACGTCTACGATGCTTTTGGCCGCCTCGCGAGCGTTACCGGACCCTACGAGCAGAGCGGTCCGGCGCCGACGATCCGCTTCGAATACCACCCGCAGGCGACAGTCCCGTGGGCAATTGCGAGGCATCTCGATGTTTTCCGCGGCCCGGCGGCCACCATCGATATGGTAGTCTTCGTCGATGGGCTCGATCGCGTGCTCCAGACAAAGAAAAGCGGTACTATCTTCGCCGGGCCAGACGCCCCGCCTCAGGACGTGTTGATTGTCTCGGGCCGGGTTAACTTCGACTTCGTTGGTCGCCTCGTTGAGGCATACTACCCAGTGACAGAATCCCTGGGCATGCCAGGCGTCTTCAACCCAACGTACGATAGCATCCAATCAACGCGCACAACGTATGATCTCCTGGATCGTACCACCAGGATTACGCTCCCGGATAATACATCCACGACCCTCGCCTACGCTTTCGGCCCTGACCGCTCCGGCGCCACGCAGTTCGAGACCAGCGTCACTGACGCCAACGGGAATCTGAAGAAGACATATTACGATGTGCGCGAGTTGGTCACCGCTGTCAAGGAGTTCAACCAGGGTGGGAGCCAGGTCATCTGGACTAGCTATGCCTATAACCCGGTGGAAGAGATTACTCGGGTTATCGATGACAGGAACAATATCACCGGGGTCACCTACGACAGTCTGGGGCGGCAAACGAGCATCGATAGCCCCGATGCCGGCAAGACCGAGTTCATCTACGACCTGGCCTCGAATCTTGTTGCCAGGATCACGCCCAACCTGCGCGCCGAGGGCAGGCAGATCACGTACGATTACGACTTCAACCGGTTGACCACGATCACGTACCCCGACTTCCCGGGCAACAGCGTGTCCTATACATACGGTGCTTCTGGCGCCGCTCACAACCGCGCCGGACGCATCACCCTGATCGCGGACGAATCGGGTACGCAGGAACTGTTCTACGGGAAGCTGGGCGAGATCGTCAGGGAGATCAAGACGATTGCCAGCGCCACCGAGGGCACCAGCGCTCACTCGCCCGAGGTCTACACCACGCAGTACGTCTACGACACCTGGGGCCGTCTCCAGACCCTGACCTACCCCGACGGCGAGCTCCTGACCTACTCCTATGACAGTGGCGGACTGGTCCGACAGGCAACTGGAGTGAAAGGCAGCTTCACCTACAACTACATCAATCGCCTTGAGTACGACAAATTCCAGGACCGCGCCTTCGTGGAAGCCGGCAATGGCGTTCGCACGACTCACACGTACGACCCGAGCAACCGCCGGCTCGACAACCTCATTGCTGGTGCGGCCAATGGCAGCCCGTTCCAGAATGTAACCTACACCTATGACAGGGTAGGCAACCTCCTGACTCTGGCCAACAACGTTCCCGTGCCGCCGGCCTCCCAGTACGGCGGGCCCATGACCGAAACATTCCGTTACGACGCTCTCTACCGTCTCACCGGTGCATCCGGCACCTACCAGTTCATGCCGGACAAGCGGCGCCAGTACAGCCTGAGTCTGGCGTACGACTCGATCCATAACCTTGTCTCGAAGCAGCAGACCGACCAGATCATGCAGCCGCCCGGCAGGCCCATCACCCAGAAGCCCACGACCTACACCTCGGCCTACAGCTATGGCGGCCCGCAGCCCCACGCACCCACGCACCTCGGCGACCGAACCTTTACCTACGATCACAACGGGAACCAGACAGGCTGGACCAACGACCTGAACGGCACGCGCCGAACCATCGTTTGGGACGAGGAAAACCGCATCCAGAGCATCTTCGACAACGGCCAGCAGCTGATATACAAGTACAACGATGCGGGCGAGCGGGTCGTCAAGCGCGGGCCGCTGGGTGAGATAGCCTTTGTCAACCCGTACTTCACCATCCGTAACCGCGAGATCGGCACGAAGCACATCTATGCCGACGCGACCCGGGTCGTCTCGAAACTGGTGAAATCGGACGACACCTTCGAGCAAGGCCAATTCTTCTATCACTCGAGCGACCAGGGGAGCATCAACTACGTCACCGATGCCAACGGCGGGATCTACGAGCATCTGGAGTACTTCCCCTTCGGCGAAACCTGGATCCACGAAGCGGGCGACACTCACCTCACGCCTTATCTCTTTGCCGGTAAGGAACAAGATGAGGCGACGGGGCTCTACTACTTCGGGGCACGCTACTACGACCCGCGGACCAGTGTGTGGCAGAGCACCGACCCCGTGCTGGACGACTATCTCAATGGCGAGCGGAGCGGTGGGGTCTATGATGCATCAAACCTCAACCTGTACGCCTACAGTAGCCAGAACCCCACTACCTATATCGATCTGGATGGAAGAGGCAAGGTAAAGAAGGTAAAGAAGGTCGCCAAGACCAGTCTATCCACAGGGGGGATCAAGAAGGCAACTGCGAAGAAAACCAAAATCATAACGATAAATCTTTCGAAGGCTCAGTACCCTGAAACCGCCCAACACATCGCCGACTCGATAAAGAAGGGGCATCCTTCTGTAGTGACAATCAATCGCCCAGGGGCCAAGGCGAACCGTAGAGCTTCACTGAAGGGGATCCCAACAAAGAAGGGCACGGACCGGGATGAATGGCCTATGGCAATGTTCAAGGAAGGGGGAACAGGTGCTCATATCCGCCATATCGATCCGTCCGATAACCGCGGCGCCGGGAGTTGTATAGCCCATCGATGCGCCCCCTATCCTGATGGGACTGTGATACAAATAAAAATCGTGCCATAGTCGCCTGCCAAGCAGCAGCGTCGCTGGTTCGCAAGCGGACCGTTGCCTCTGCCTTCGGGCCGCAACCGGTTCGTCAAGGCAATATCGAGGGCGCGCCAGCTGCAAGTCGGAAATGGGTTTGCAGCGGAGTCTGGTCGTATTCTATAATGAGCCGACGCGGGATGCGCAAAGTGGCCGCAGTCGCCCATATCTGCCTATCCTGCTTGACTTCAAACCCCTTGTCGGTGGGCGACGGCATTGCAGTCAGCTACCAGTGGATTCCAAGCAAGGTCGCTATGATCTCAGTCCCACAGGCCAGGGTGCACACGAAGCCAGAGTGCCTGCAATTCAGGAGGGGCAAAGGAGTACCGAGGATGAAAGCGAATTTGAGGAAGTTGGTCGAGATTGGCAGCCACCATCTGGGGCCAGATGGAGCACGATTCCCTGAAGATATCGTGCACATGGCAGGCGCTCTGCACAAGGAACTGGAAGAATTGCTGGCGCTCAAGAATGGTTTCTTCGTATTCGAAAGTGCTTTGCATATCTTCCCACTGGGTCCTGCCAGCGAAGGGTATGACCTTGGGCCGTGGAATAGCAATGATCTCTGGCGGGCCGAGTACGGTGATATGGCAGTGGGATCACTGTTCTTCGCCGAAGATATCTTCGGCGAGCAGTTTTGCCTCCGAGAGGGGCGCGTCTGGCGCTTCGACCCGGAAACAGGTGAGTATGAGAGAGTAGCTACCAACCTCGAAGGATGGGCCAGGCGCATCCTTCAAAATTATGAGCAGGAGACCGGCTACCCGCTTGCCCATGCCTGGCAGGAGACGCACGGCAGGTTGCCCCCGCGAGAACGACTCCTCCCTAAGATGCCTTTCGTCCTTGGCGGTGAGTACAACGTCGAGAACCTGTACGCCCAGGATGCCGTAAAAGGTATGAAATCTCGTGCATATCTGGCACGCCAGATTCGTGACCTCCCGGACGGTGCTCAGATCCAGTTCGAGATCACCGACGACTGATTCCTGGTCCGCACGGAGAAGGGCCGGTTTTACTATAACGTGATGTGGCCTCTCCTGTACCCGCGAAGCGATTCGCGACGGGGAGGCCGCTTCTCGTCGATCACTTGGGGGCGAAGCGGGCTACACCTGTACAATACCTGCTCAGAAGCAAGTGGCTCTTCTACATGTGGCGAGAACCTTCGTGCCGGCGGGGAGGAGAAATCCGGCTGAGACGACCGGTTGGACCGCAGAGTAGCCTGAACAGACAGTCAGCGTTGGTCTGTGTTTTGTGTTGCGACGTACACAATCGCGGAGAAGTTGTTTGCGGTGCGTGGTTCCTCGGGCGGTCTGATGGGGCGACGCTCGCAGGCAGAACCAGGCGAACGAGAATGGCCAGACAGCAGTGTCCGGGAAGGGCTTGCCCCTGGTCTCCCGGCAATACCGGGAAGGAGTATAAGCGATGAACCTGGCCAGTCACACGCTCAAACAGCGGATCGCCATCTTGCGCTGGGCCCTCCCGGTTACGCTTGCCATTATAACGATATTGTACCAGCTTTGGTCAGCACACCTGGCCCACAACTACTATGGCGAAACCATTCACTATGCGGTGGAGTTTCTGTTCTATGCTACGGTTGGCCCGCTGCTGATTTTTTTGGCTTTGACGCGCCTCGGCCGCTGGCTGGACGAAAAGGAGCGAGTCGAGAAACAAGCCCGGGCCAGCGAGCAACGGCTGGCCTCGATCACCAACGCCTCAGCCGATGCTATTCTTAGTCTCGACGGTCAGGGACGAATCGTATCCTGGAATCGCGGGGCCGAACTCATCTTTGGCTATCAGGAGCACGAAATGCAGGGCCGGTCACTCCTTGAGCTACTCGGGGGTCGTGAGGCGGCCGAGGTCGAGTTCCGCTGGCTGGCCGAGGGTGTCCGGCAAGAGGGGTTTGTCCGTGGGCACGAGACGACCTGCCGGGACGTCACCGGCCAACAGATTAGTGTGGAATTGACGGCCACGCATCTCACGGATGAAGCCGGGCAAGAGCTTGCGATGTCGGTTATCTTGCGGGATGTCACTGAACGCCAGCGCCGGGAGGCAGAGATCCGGCGGCTCAATGCCAGCCTGAGAGAACAGGTCGCCGAACGAACCCGGGAACTGGCCGAAAAGGTCGAAGAATTGGCCCGAGCCAATTGCGAGTTGCAGCAACTCGACCGCATGCGGTCGGAATTTGTCTCTCTCGTTTCGCATCAACTTCGGGCCCCGCTCACGAACATGTACGGTGCGCTCGACCACATCGAGGCCAATTGCCCCGTGATGGATGCGACCTGTGTCCGGATGCTTCCCATCCTGAATCAGCAGGTTGAGCGGCTCGACCATATGGTGCGGGATGTGCTGAATATGACCCGCATCGAGTCTGGCGCTTTGGTACTTCATCCCGAGCCCATCTCGGTTCTGCCGATTGTGGAACAAGTCGTGGAACAGATTCGCGCTCGCACTGCCGAAAGACAATTCTGCCTACCCACGAAACCCGGCCTACCGCTGGTCTTCGCCGACCGTGAGCAGGTGGTGGAAGCCCTCTTGAATCTGCTCGACAATGCCGATAAATACTCGCCGCCGGGGCAGGAGGTGGTCATTGACGTGCGGGCCGATCAAACCGAGGTGACGCTCTCGGTTCGGGATTTCGGTCCCGGCCTGCTACCCACCGACCTGGATCGTATCTTTGAGAAATTTCACCGGACCGACGGCAGCGACTCACAGGCGGTCTACGGCTACGGCCTTGGCCTGTACATCTGCCGCCGTTTAGTGGAGGCACAGGGCGGTCGTATCTGGGCGGAGAATCACCCCAGTGGCGGCGCAGTCTTCTCCGTTGCCCTTCCAGTAGCGACATAACGATGACTTCTCAGGCAATCTTGTTGATTGACGATGATGAAACCCTGCTCGAATTGCTCTCCGGGCACCTGGAGACGGCTGGGTATCACTCCGTGGCGGTCAATGATGGCCCGGGCGGACTGCGCCTGGCCGCCGAGGTCCAGCCTGACCTGGTCGTGCTAGACGTGATGATGCCCGGTATGGATGGCTGGGAGGTCTGTCGGCGGCTGCGTGAGAAGTCGAGCGTGCCCATCATCATGCTCAGCGCCAAAGGTGAGGAAATTGACAAGTTGCGCGGTTTTCGCCTGGGCGTGGATGACTATGTGACCAAGCCCTTCTCCTTCGCCGAACTGACAGCTCGCGTGGGGGCGGTACTGGCACGGGCCACGCATGTCCCTGGGTCGGCCCATCAGGTGACGAGCGGCGACCTGAGCATTGATTTCGACCAACACCGTGTGGCGGTGGCCGGTTGCCCGATTGACCTCACCCCGACCGAATATCATCTGCTCGAAACCCTCGCCCGCCACGTTCACCGGACGGTGCCCACCGAGCGGCTGTTGGCCGAAGTCTGGGGGCCGGAATACGCCGGCGAGGTTGAACACGTCAAGCACTACGTCTGGGCCCTGCGCAAGAAGATCGAGACCGACCCCGGCGACCCCAAACACATCCTCACCGAACGTGGCTTCGGCTATCGCTTCGAATAATCCCCACCGAACACACACTTTCCCTAGACCCAATTTAGACCTTTCCCTGCCACACTTAGCGGTAGACAGGAGCGCAGATCCATGGCTCACTACCGCGTCTTTCTACCCGATCTTCGTTTTTATCAGCAAACAGTTGCCTGCCAGTTTGCCTGCCCGGTGCGCACCGATGGCCGCGCCTACGTGACCGCCATTGCTCAGGGCGACTATGAGCGCGCCTACTTGATCGCCCGTGAGACGAATCCCTTTGCCTCTACCTGCGGCTGGGTTTGCGGCGCGCCGTGCGAGGCAGCCTGCCGGCGCGGCAAAATCGACGCACCCATTGCCATCCGTGCGCTCAAACGCTTCGTCAACGATCGTTACGGCGTTTATTTGGGCGAAACCGGCGCATCCAGGCAACCCCCAGCCTGGCCAGCTTACGTTGGACCAACTCGTACCTTCGATCTAGGCAATACTACTTTTCCGACCAGCCGCAGTGGACTCGTCGCCGCCCGCAAGCACAGCCCAAAGACGGGCAAGCGGGTCGCCATCATTGGCGCCGGGCCGGCCGGACTGGCCTGCGCTCATGACCTGGCCTTGCTCGGCCATGACATTACCCTCTTTGAAGCGGCCCCGCTCGCCGGGGGGATGCTTCGTCTCGGCGTTCCCGAATACCGCCTGCCTCGTGAATTGATTGACCTCGAAATTGAGGCCATTCTGGCCCTCGGCCCCACGCTGAAGATCAACCAGGTGTTGGGCCGCGACTTCACGCTGGCGGATTTGCGCCGTGACCCCGCGACCCATTCGGCAGGCTCAGGGCCGGCCGGCTCGGGCGGCGACTTCGACGCCGTGTTTATCGCTATTGGCACATACCGGAGCCGGAACCTCAATGTGGAGGGCGAGCAGTTCGACGGTGTCCTGCGCGCGGTGGATTTTCTGCTCAACGTCAACCTGGGCGGCTACAACCTTGATCTGGGGAAACGGGTGCTGGTGATCGGCGGCGGGAACGTGGCGATGGATGTAGCCCGCACCGCTGCACGCCTTGGCTATCCGGCCCAGTCCGGTGGTGACCTTGAAATGACCCTGGACGTGGCCCGGGCCGCCCGCCGGCTGGGGGCAACTCAGGAAGTGCACTGCCTGGTGGTCGAAGACCGGCACGAAATGTTGGCCGACCCGTTCGAGATCGCCGAAGCTGAAGAGGAAGGGGTGGTGATCCACAATCACTTTGCCCCTAAGCGCATTCTCGGTGCCGGCGGCCGGGCAACCGGCGTCGAAACGCTGGATGTTGCCCGCGCCTTTGACGAACGCGGGCGGTTCAACCCGCAACTGGTCCCAAACACTGAAAGAGGTTGGGAGTGCGATAGCGTAATTGTCTCCATCGGGCAAACTGGTGAACTGGACTGGGTGCGGCCCGAAGATGGCCTCGAGGTCACACCGCGCGGCACCCTGGCCGTAGACAAAGAAACGCTGATGACGACCGCGCCGGGTGTGTTTACCGGCGGTGACATCGCCTTTGGCCCGCGCCTGATCATCAACGCCGTGGCCGACGGCCAGCGCGCGGCGCGGGGCATCCACGCGTATCTCCAACACGTCCGGCCGCGCCTGGTTCGGAAAGGCTTCTTCACGCCCATTTCCAGACGTGACTATCCGCACGTATCTCCGCTGCGCGACTCTCTGCGCTGGGATCGTCGCCAGCCACCAGCGCTACCGGTCGAGCGGCGCATCGGTGTGGCCAGGGTGGAATTGGGCTTCGATGAAGCCACCGCACGCGAGCAGGGGGGGCGCTGTTTGATTTGTACCCTCAATCCGATCTTCGACGGCGACCTGTGCATCGTGTGCAACGGCTGCGTGGATGTGTGCCCCACGGACTGCCTGAAACTGGTGCCGGTCTCGGCTATAGCAGGCGACGAAACAGTGGCAGCTGTCATCCAGGGTCGTTCGGCCGAACGGCCAGCAGCGTCGGCGATGCTGCTTGACCCAACGCGCTGCATCCGCTGCGGCCTGTGCGCGGCCCGCTGCCCCACCGAGGCTGTCAAAATGGAGTCGTTCCGCTTCACCGAAGAGGTGTTGTTCGAGAGGCAAGGGGAAGGCGGTACGATTGCCTGAACCGCTTCGTTTCTCGATGGTATCTCCTCAGCCGCGCCTGGCGGATTGCCAGATCCGCCGGCTGCGCTGTCCGGATTAAGTCCTTTTCGTCATCCGGTTGGCCTGGATTGCCAAATCCAGGCCGAGCGGCAGCCGCTCCCGGCGGATCGCCAGATCCGCCGGCTGCCGATGAAGATCATTCTATTCAACCAGGCCGGGGGTGACCCGGTCCTAAGTCAAGGTAAGGAGGAAACCATGCGTAAACAACCTGTTGTTCCGATTATCGTGATTTTAGCCCTGGCCGCGCTGTCTCTGGCGGCCTGTGGTGGCGGCGGCCAGGCGGCCGGCGGCCCCACCGAAGTCCACGTAAAGCTGAGTGAGTTTAAGGTTGAGATGGACAAATCCAGCATCCCGGCCGGGCCGGTGAAGTTTATGATAGACAACGCAGGCAAGGAGACGCACGAAGTGGTTCTGGAACGCGCCGGCGATGACGACAAACCGTTTACGGCCAACGGTAAGGAGTCGGAAGCTGAAGACATTGAGGCGGGCAAGTCTGCTACATTGGAATGGACGATCGACGAGCCGGGCCAATATCAACTGAGTTGCCACATCAATGAGAACAATGAGGATCACTACGCCTTAGGTATGGTGCAGAGCTTTACCGTGACCGGGAAGTAAGGAGCCAGAGAAATTATAAGGTGTTTGCCCGGAGTGCAGATGGCCATCTGCACTCCGGCAGGCACTCCCTGGCGGTAAGCGTGATTTGGCGACAGGGTGACCGGAACTGCGGATATTGTGAGGGTAATCCATGGCCCGCTTGTCATTTTCTGATCAATTGTTGAACTCCCGCCCGTGGCGATCGTTCTTCCGGCACGGCTGGCCGGACAACCCGCTCGACCGCTCATTGGCGATGACCAGCAACATTTTCTTTCACCTGCACCCGGTCAAGGTCAGCCGCAAGAGCTTGCGCTGGTCGTACTCGTTTGGCCTGGGTGTCATTACTGCGATTCTGTTTGGTGTGCTCGTGTTCACCGGCGTGCTGCTGATGTTTTACTACGTGCCGTCGGTGGAGCGGGCTTACCCGGCGATGAAAGAGATCCAGTTATTGGTGCCGCTGGGCCAGTTTACCCGCAATATGCACCGTTGGGCGGCCCACCTGATGGTGTTGGTAGCGATATTGCATATGGCCCGGGTGTTTTACACCGGGGCCTACAAGCCGCCGCGCGAGTTCAACTGGATTGTCGGTGTGGCCTTGCTCTTGCTCACCCTGGGGGCCAGTTTTACCGGCTACCTGCTCCCCTGGGATCAACTGGCCTACTGGGCGATCACGGTCGGGACGAATATTGCCGGTTACGCACCGATTGCCGGTTCGGCGGTGCGTTCGATGCTATTGGGCGAAACGGAGGTGGGGCAGAACGCGCTCATCCGGTTTTATACCCTGCACGTGGCCGTCTTGCCGCTGCTCATTACGCTCCTTATCTCGCTACATATCTGGCGGGTGCGCAAGGACGGCGGCCTGGCCGCCAATGATGCATCGGCCAACGGCTCTCAGCCTGAAAAGTGACCCGAATGGCTCCTCATGGAGGTTGCCGTGACGACTCAAGCCCCTGTTACCGATGAAATCTTCCCGCAACATACGGGTAAGAGTTACGCGCTGGTGGAATTGATGCCCGGTGAAAGTCCGATGGTAGGCAAAGGGCCCGACGATACAGTATTTTCGTTTCCTGTTGTGTTATTGTGGGAAATCCTCCTCCTGCTGGGGGTAACGCTGGCTATCTTTCTGTTCTCTTTGCTTAAGCAGGCGCCGCTGGAGGCCATCGCTAACCCGCTGGTGACCACCGATCCGGCCAAGGCGCCCTGGTATTTTGTTGGGCTGCAGGAATTACTCGAACACATGCATCCAACCCTGGCAGGCGTCATCATCCCGGGGGTCCTCGTCTTGTTTTTGATGGCACTACCCTACATAGACCATTCTCGGGCGGGGGCCGGGGTATGGTTTGGATCGAGACGGGGCCGGTGGATTGTGATCTGGACGGCACTATACACGCTGGTGGTCATGCCAACCTACGTCATGCTGGACAACGCCTTCAGCCTGCGTGAACTGCTCCGAGGCGTCGTACCGCAGTGGGTGGCTCAGGGGCTATTGCCGGGGGCCATCATCGGTGGCCTCGTTGCATTGCCGGTCCTGGTGCTCTGGCGGCGAAGAGCCAATACGCGCGAGATCATGCTGGCGCTGTTCACACTCATGTTCCTCTCGGCGATCGTCTTCACCGTCACCGGCTTTTTGTTTCGAGGGCCGGGCTTTAAGTTGTATGGGCCAGGGCAGATGCCGTTCTGGTATAACCCGTGGGACGGACTCTAAGTAATGACCGTTGACACACGAAATAACTCATGGGGTGTGGAGCTATGGCACACAATCTGAAATCACAACCGCAGTATATGACCAGACGCAAATTTTGGGGCTGGGCGTTTGGAGCTGCGCTTCTCGGGCTGTTCGGGCAGGCCGGTACGGCGCTGCTCCAGTTCTTCAAACCGCGGGTTGAAGCGGGTACATTTGGTGGCAAGGTAGTCGCCGGGCAGGTTGGCGAATTTCAGCCCGGCACCGTGAGCCACGTACCAAAGGGGCGCTTCTACATCTCACGCTTCGAAGATGGGGGGATGCTGGCCCTGTGGCAACGCTGCACTCACCTGGGTTGTACCGTCCCCTGGCGTGAAGATGAACACCAGTTTCACTGCCCGTGTCACAGTTCGCTCTTCAATACGAAGGGCGAGGTCATCGGCGGCCCAGCCCCGCGCCCACTGGACCTCTTCCCGATAAAAATCGTAGACGGGCAAGTCGTCGTCGATACCGGCAACCCGATTGCGCGCGAGAAATTTGACCCGTCGCAGGAAACCCTGACATGAAGGAGGCGCTATGCGCCCGAGAGAGAACTATACGCCTTTCGTGGCTGTCGCCTTCAGCCTGACGCTGGCGATCATGGCCTTGTTCCAAATCTACATCTTCCGCGAACCAGCACGTATCGCCGCCGATGAAGCCCACGACAGGTTACAGGCCGTGGACGAGGGTCGCACGCTTTTTGGAACATACTGTACCACATGTCACGGCAAGCAAGGTGAAGGCGTAGACGGCCCGCCGCTCAACGATAAACAATTCCTCACTGATACAAATGATCAAACAATTTTTAGTCTCATCAGTTCCGGTGTGCCCGGCACCGAAATGCCGGCCTGGAATCAATCACTCGGCGGCCCGCTGACCGATCAACAGGTGAGCCAGCTTGTTGCCTTCATCCGCAACTGGGAACCTACCGCGCCTGACCGCCACGCCGAGGCGCAGAAGGGCGATCCCGCAAAAGGACTGGTCATCTTCGATAGCACGTGTGTCATCTGCCACGGCGAAAATGGCCAGGGCACGGACCGCGCCGTTGCCCTCAACGATCCGGCCAGACTGACCCAGTTTGACGACGGGTGGTACGCCAGGACCATTGCCGAGGGTCGCCCGGCCATGGGTATGCCAACCTGGGGCACCGTGCTTTCTCCGCAGCAAATCCGTGACCTGGTGGCGCTCTTGCGTGCCTGGCAGCGGGGTGAAACGGTCAACCTGCCCGGTCCGGGGGAACACTTGCATAATGCCGCGCATGCGCTGGAGCATGGCGAGGTTGAGGATGCCGAATTTCACCTTGAGATGGCGGCCAGGGTTGCTTCCGGCGAACAACTTGACCTCATTAACGAAGCTCTGGAAGCGTTGAAGAAAGGCGACACCGTCACTGCCAGTCAAGCCATCGAAAAGGTTGAGTCCGCTGAAGGCGGAAAGCAGGATGTGCACCATTAGGCCGGCGATGAGCGCGATCAGGAAATGCCTGGTATGCGGGGCGATTCGAGGCACATCAAGCCGCGGGGATGGGAACTCGCGCCACGCCGGGACGAGTTCCCCGTGATCGAGGCGTCATCATAGAAGGAGTCCGGATGATCCTGCTGGAGCAGGGTACTCATCGATGCCGTGGCTCCGGCCGGCGAAGCGCCGGGGGTGGAACCACACCTTGCGTTACCACGCTGTTCGTCGGGCGGGCGGGACGCCTGCGCTCCCAGGTCCTGGGCCTCACGCCTGGGAATGACTCGAGTTGAATGCGCCCCACAGATGTTGGACATCTGTGGGGCGCGCTCATCCCGGCGGCCAAACAGTCTGCGTTCGGCCCGGTTCTCGATCGATGATCGTCCGGCTACTTCACGGTCAGCGAGCCCGTCATGCCGCCCTCTTTGTGGCCGGGGACGGTGCAGAAGAAGGTGTAGGTCCCGCTCTTCTCGGGGGTAAAGGTCATCTCGGATGTCTCCCCGGGCATCGTGTGCACGTGGAGGTCGGC
Source organism: Ardenticatenaceae bacterium (assembly GCA_027493995.1). Taxonomy (GTDB): domain Bacteria; phylum Chloroflexota; class Anaerolineae; order Ardenticatenales; family Ardenticatenaceae; genus DOUV01. The sequence continues at coordinate 7,323,288 of JAOSJS010000001.1, forward strand.
GTGCATACCGGTGGTCATGTGGCTACTCTCGGCCGGCTGGTCCATTTTGATGTCAATCTGCTCGATCGTGAAGTCGTGCTCCAGCGCGCCTTCATTCTTGAGGACCAGGTGAACCGGCTCACCTGCGGCGAGCTCGATGGTTGCCGGGTTGTACTTGAGCTCGTTGCCGACCCTGACGACCACCTCCTTCGGGGCTCCAGGGGCGGAGGGGGCACTGGCCTGCGGCGTCCCGCCACAGGCGGCGAGAACGAGCGCAAGCAAGGCGGTGACCAGCACAGCGACATGGAACTTCCTCATCATTTTACCTCTTCAGTGCAACTGGGTGATTTGGAGACAGCCCCGAAATTATAGTCAGGGTGGGGCGGCTCGATCGCATTTCGGGGTACGGATCCACCTGACATTTGTCACATTCTTGCTATGACAACGGCCAGGGTAACGGGCGCTCTACTCATGACTCAGCACTCGCGCGGTGCAGGCCCGTCACAGCTTGTAGCCGATCATCCGGAGGAAGGCCTTGCGCTTCTGAATTTCGGTCTCGTCCTCCACGCCCTGTGTTTTCATGCCATCAATCACGCCCAGGATCCCGCGGCCCTGGTCGGTTTCAGCGACAATCACCTCGACCGGGTTGGCCGTCGCGCAAAAAATGCCGCAGACCTCAGGCACTCCTTGGATGGTGTTGAGGATGTTGATCGGGTAGAAACCCGACCCGAGGAACAGGATAAAGGCGTGGCCGGTCGAGAGGGCCAGGGCGTTCTTCCTGGCCAGCTCGATCATTTCGTCGTCGGTGCCCGACCAGCGCACCAGGGCTGGCCCGGATGACTCGCAGAACGCCAGGCCGAACTTGATGCCGGGGACGCTCGTCACCAGCGCTTCGTGGATGTCCTCGACGGTCTTGATGAAGTGGCTCTGGCCGAGGATGAAGTTGGTATCTGCGGGCTTGTCAATCTTGACAGTCGTGAGTTCCATTTGCGTTGCCTCCTGCTGGCAGTCGTGGTGATCAAACGGGGTGCTCGGACAGGTCGGTGGCGGCTCATTGTACCGGTTGCGCCGCCGATCGGCCAGCGGTACCGCCTGGTGAGGCGGGCCGTTTTCGTCCCCAGAAGACACGCTCGGCGGACCCGGTGCCGGGAGATCGAGAGAGGGCAAGCTGCAATGCAAAGCGCCGGGGGCGACCCCGGCGCTTTGGCACTGAGAACCTCGCCCCGGCCAGGGGCGGAGCGGCTCCCGGGCCTCCTGAGGCGTCTCCAATGGGGTCTCAGTAGTCCCAGAAGAGCCGCGCCCCGCGGGTTTCCAGGAGTTCCAGGAAGAAGTAGAAGAGGTCGGTCTTGGTGATGATGCCGACGAGTTGGTCGTCCAGCAGCACCGGCAGACAACTGATGCGGTGATTGCGCATCATCTGGCTGGCCTCAAGCAGGGTCGTTCCGGGTGCCACCGTCACGACGGTTTCGGTCATCACGTCGCCGACGCAGAGATCGGTCAGCATAGGCGCGCTGGCGTAGGGGTCATCCACTGGGAGGACCGGCGCGCGGGTTGCAAGCCGCAGGTCACGATCACTCACGATACCGATCAAGTGATTATCAGTCGTAACAACCGGGAGATGGTGAATCCGGCCAGCGGCCATCAAGGAAATAGCAACCGAGACGGCGGTCTCCGGTGTAATGGTCATTGGGTTGCGGGTCATGCGCTGGGCAACGAGCATTCGGCGTCTCCTTCCGCGCGCTGCACCGATGAACCATGTATTGGTAGCCTACCAGCACCTGGTGCCCGATGGCACCGCGTTCTGTCAGCTTTTGCGCTGCGTTTTGTCATTCTGGCAGGTGATCTCCTCCTCTTTTTCGCTGTGGACGCCGTCTCACCGCGCGAGGGTGGACGCGGCCAGGTGGGGTGATCGCCAGGGAGCCGTACCGGGGCCCCACATTCGGCGAGAATCAGTCTTGACGCAGCGATGGAATTGAGACTACGATAGAGCCATCGATCCCGCGCCGCTTCAGGCCGGCTAGAGCATCGGTCAAGGCCTCAGACTTCCGAAGTCTGGTGGGGATCGTGCTGGCCCACAACGCGCTCCGACGGGGGTGATCGAGGCGCGCACCTGCCGCAAACAAGACTTCGGAAGTCTTTTCCTTCCCCCACCAGGATTTCTTGACTGGCTCTCCAGACGTTGGCTCTCAACGAGGTGGGTCCCATGAGTAGAGAGGGAGTATGATCCGCGACTTGTGGCGGAGCCTGAATCTGGTTGTCGAGCGGGTCGGCGCCAGCCCGGGGGATACAGCCGAGGTTCGTCTCAAGAAGACGATCATGGTGGCCTTCGCGTTGTGGATGAGCTCGGCGGGCATCGTGTGGGGCCTCATCTACCTGGTTTTTGGGGAGCGCCTGGCAGCCTCCATCCCCTTCGGGTACTCGCTTCTCACCGTCCTCAATCTCGTTCTCTTTCGGCTGACCCGCCGCTATCTGTGGTTCCGCTTCATCCAACTGTTGCTGAGTCTCCTGCTGCCCTTTCTCCTGGCGCTGGCACTCGGGGGCTTCCGCAGTTCGAGTGCGGTGATCTTCTGGTCGCTGATTGCGCCCCTGGCCGCTCTCCTGGTCGCCAGCCGGCGCCAGGCCGCTCTTTGGTTTGGGGCTTACCTGGGTCTGGTCGTCATCAGTGGCATCCTGGAGCCGCTCGTGCGCTCGGCCAATAGTCTGCCGCCCGGGGTGGTGACCGCTTTCTTTGCGATGAATATCGGTGGCGTCTCTGGAGCGGCCTTTGTGCTGCTGCAAACGTTCTTGAGCCAGAAAGATGCCGCGGCGCTCGAGAATGCCCGGCTGTACGCGGAGGCGCAAGAGGCCCGCGCCGCCGCCGAGGCCGCCAACGAGGCCAAGAGCGCCTTCCTGGCCACCATGAGCCACGAGATCCGGACGCCGATGAACGCGGTCATCGGGATGACGAGCCTCCTGCTGGATACCGCCTTGACGCCGGAGCAGCAGGAGTTTACCGAGACGATTCGCAACAGCAGTGATGCACTCCTGACCATCATCAACGACATTCTCGACTTCTCGAAGATCGAAGCCGAGAAGTTGGAACTGGAGAGCCAGCCCTTCGACCTGCGCGAGTGCCTTGAGGGTGCTCTCGACCTGGTCGCGGCGAAAGCGTCGGAGAAGGGTCTCGACCTGGCCTATCTGGTAGATGATCAGACCCCCGAGGCCATCGTCGGCGATATCACGCGACTCCGCCAGATCCTGGTCAACCTGCTGAGCAACGCCGTCAAGTTCACCGAGAAGGGCGAGGTCGTCGTTCAGTGCGGACGTTGGCCTGCGGACGGTGGAATGGACAGTCCGTCCGCCGAGAGCCACAGGCCGCAATCGGTGCGGTTGCACTTCTCGGTCAAGGATACCGGTATCGGCATTCCCCCAGACCGCATGGACCGGCTCTTCCAATCCTTCAGCCAGGTGGATGCCTCGACGACGCGGCGCTACGGCGGCAGCGGGCTCGGGCTGGCCATCAGCAAGCGGCTGAGCGAGCTGATGGGTGGCACGATGTGGGTCGAAAGTGATGGTGTGCGAGGCCTCGGAACCGCCTTCCATTTCACCATTCAGACCGAGGTCGCCCCGGCCCCCGTCCGCTCCTACCTCCGCGGCGGGCAGCCTCAGTTGCGGGACAAGCGGCTGCTGATTGTGGACGACAACGCCACCAACCGGCGCATCTTAACGTTGCAGGCTCAGGCGTGGGGCATGCTGCCTCAGGCTACGGAGTCACCGGCGGAGGCCCTGGACTGGCTCCGCCAGGGCCGGCCCTTTGATGTGGCGATTCTCGACATGCAAATGCCGGAGATGGATGGCCTGACACTTGCGGAGCAGATCCGGCGGGAGACCATCGCGCGCAGCATGCCGCTGGTGATGCTCACCTCGTTGGGCGGGCGAGAGGCCATCCGGAGTGCCGACGCCCAACGCATCGATTTCGCCGCTTTACTGACCAAGCCGATCAAGCCATCCCAGCTCTTTGATGTGCTGGTTGGGATCTTCGCTGGCCAGCCGACGCGGGTTGGCAAGCGAGAAGCCAGGGAGGAATCGCTTTTTGACGCCCAGATGGGGCAGCGGCGGCCGTTGCGTCTCCTGCTGGCGGAGGACAATGCGACCAATCAGAAACTGGCCCTGCGCCTTCTGGAACGGTTGGGCTACCGCGCCGATCTGGCTGCCAATGGCCTGGAAGTCCTGGAGGCGCTGGAACGCCAATCGTATGACGTGGTGCTGATGGATATGCAGATGCCCGAGATGGATGGTCTCGAGGCGACGCGCCAGATTCGCCGCCAATGGTCCGGTGCGCAGGGGCCCTGGATCATCGCGATGACGGCCAACGCTTTGCAGGAGGATCGCGAGCTGTGTCTGGCGGTCGGGATGGATGACTACATCAGCAAGCCGATTCGGGTCAAGGAACTGGTGGAGGCGCTGAGCCAATCTGGGCGCGATACGCCGGACCGCAGCGGCGACGGCGCGTTGGGGCCAATGGACGGTGGTGCAGACGAGCCGCAGGAGGACGCGGCGGAGGGGCGCAAGGACGGAGGGACGGCAGAGCGGGGACCAGCGGCGGCCATCCTGGACCCGGCGGCGCTCGACACGTTGCGGGAGATGGTCGGCGGGGAGGGCGCCTCCGAGTTGATCGACACCTTCCTCGAGGATGCCCCACGCCTGGTAGCCGAGTTGCGGCAGGCCCTGGAACGGGGCGACGCTGCCGGGTTGCGCCTGGCGGCTCACAGCCTCAAATCGAATGGTGCCGACCTGGGGGCGCTGACGTTCTCTGACTTGTGCAGGCAGTTGGAGGCGCTGGGGAAGGCCGGCATCCTCGATGAGGCCGCGGCGCTGGTGGGGCAGGCCGAGGGAGAGTTTGAAAAGGTCAAAGTGGCTCTGACGACCCTGCGGGATGGCGAGAGTGCCAGTGGTTTGCCGTAATGTTGCGGCGCGATCCGTTGCGGCGTAAGCTGTGGCGTTCAACCGGACCGCTGTACCCTTCGAGGTCGCCTTCCGAGGAAACCGAGCGCGAGGCGTGGTCCGCGGACCGTGTCGCACGCAGCATGCCGCGGCCCGCCGCAGGATGGGCTATCGCGCCCGGGAGTCCAGGCTGAGATTTTGGTGGAGAGACCGAGATCTTCAACGCTGCCCTGATCGGAGGAGAGTGACGTGACGAACGAGCATGGCCACATTCTGGTGGTGGACGACAACCGGATGAACCGCATCAAATTGGCCCGTGGCCTGGAACAACAGGGCCATACCGTGGCCGTGGCCGAACATGGTCAGCAGGCCATAGAGATGCTCCGGACCGAGCCGTTCGATGTCGTGCTTCTCGATATCCTGATGCCGGAGATGGACGGCTACGAGGTGCTGGAACGCATCAAGAGCGACAGCGCCCTGCGGGATATTCCGGTCATCGTGATCTCGGCGCTGGATGAGATGGACAGTGTGGTGCGATGCATTGAAATGGGGGCTGAGGATTACCTGCCCAAGCCATTCAACCCCGTGTTGTTGAAGGCCCGGTTGAGCGCCAGCCTGCAGAAGAAGAAACTGCGTGACCTGGAACGGGCCTACCTGCAGCAAGAGATCATGCTCCGCCAGAGTGAAAAGCTGGCCACGCTGGGCAAACTCAGCGCCGGCATGGCCCACGAGCTCAACAACCCGGTTGCCGCGGCCCAACGCGGCGCGGGACAATTACGGACAGCCGTCGCGCAATTGCAGCACGCCTATTTGAGTCCTGATGAACTGAATCTCTCGGGCGCGCAGTTGAAATCGCTGCTGGCACTGGGCCAACTCGCCCAGGAGCGAGTGGCGCAACCCGTCGTTCTCGACTCCCTCGCCTGCAGCGACCGTGAATACGAAGTGGAGCGCTGGCTGGAAGAACGCGGGGTTGAGCATGCGTGGGAATTCTCGTCTGCGCTGGTGAGCCTGGGTTACGATCCCGATGGATTAGCAGAGCTGTCGCGGCGCTTCGCCGCCCACCAGTTGCCGGTCGTGATCGCCTGGCTCAGTGGTACGTACACGATTTACAGCCTGCTGCACGAGATCGGCGACGCCACCGGGCGTATCGCCGAGATTGTCAATGCTCTCAAGGCGTACACCTACCTGGATCAGGCACCGATCCAATCGGTGGACGTCCAGGCGAGCCTGGACAACACCCTGGTCATCCTGCGCAGCAAGCTCAAAGCCGGCATCTCCGTCCGGCGTGACTACGCCGACGACCTGCCCCGCATTCAAGCGTACGGTAGCGAGATGAATCAGGTCTGGACGAACATCATCGACAACGCCATCGACGCCATGGAGGGTCAGGGCGAACTCATCCTGCGGACGCGCCAGGATGGCCAGTGGGTGATCGTCCAGATTGAGGATACCGGATCAGGCCTCCCGGAGGCGATTCAATCCAAGATCTTTGATCCCTTCTTTACGACCAAGCCACCCGGTGCAGGGGCCGGCCTCGGTTTGACTGTCAGCCACAGTATCGTCGTCCAGAAGCATCGGGGGAAGATCGTCGTCTGCTCGGAGCCTGGACAGACGTGCTTCGAGGTGAGATTGCCGATCAATCTTGAGCCTTCCAGCGCGCCGGTCAAGTAGTCCTTTTGTCGGCCGAGAGCCGGGCGACTGAAGTCGCGGCTGGAGGCTTGCAGCCGGGCGTCGGCCTTCGCCGACGCTTTGGGCAGTTGATCACTCCTTGAGCGGTGCGCTAGAACACGGGGCAGCGAGTCGCCGCTGACGTGTGTCCGGAGACTTCCGAAGTCTTCCGAGACTTCGGAAGTCTGACGGCTTGACCGGCGCTCCGGCGAGTGAATTCTCTCGGCTCGCCTCGCGCGATGCTCACTCTTCCGGAGTGCCCCAGCCGCCGCCGCCTGGTGTGACCACTCGCACATGCTCCCCCGCCGCCAGCCGGCCGGTCCACTTGCCCGGCAGCCGGTCTTCGTGACCGTCGGGGCGGATGCGAACGTTCTCGCCCTGTGCCCCGGGCTGGCCCCCTGCCAGGCCCCATGGGGCCCGCTGGCGGCGCTCGCTCAAGATCGTGACCGTGGCCGGCGCGAGCAACTCGTACTCACGGATCACGCCGTCGCCGCCCCGATGACGGCCGGCGCCGCCGCTGCCCCGCCGGAGGGCGTAGCGCTGCAGCCGGAAGGGGAAGGCACGCTCGAGTGCTTCGACCGGGGTATTGAGGGTGTTGGTCATGTGCACGTGGACCCCGCTGAGACCATCGGCCTCGGACGAGGCGCCCATGCCCCCGGCGACGGTCTCATAGTAGGCGAAAGGCCGGCCGCTGTGGGGGTCAAGTCCGCCGATGGTCAGGTTGTTCATCGTACCCTGGCTGGCCGCCGGGATACGTTCCGGGAGTGCCTGGGCCAGGGCACCCAGCACCACGTCCACGATCCGCTGCGAGGTCTCGACGTTGCCTCCGGCGACAGCGGCCGGGGGCCGGGCGTTGACCAGGCAGCCCGCCGGGGCCTGAACGTGGGCTGGCCGGAAGCAACCGGCATTGACCGGGACTTCCTCACCCACCAGGCAGCGTACCACATACCAGCAGGCCGACCGGGTGATCGCCAGCACCGCGTTGAGCGAGGAGGGCACCGCGGGCGCGGTTCCCGTGAAGTCGAAGCTGATCTCCTCGCCGGTGATCGTCAGAGCCACGCGCACTGGCACGAGCGTGGCCTCCTCCAGCTCGATCCAATCCTCGTAGTGGTAGGTTCCATCCGGCCAGGCGGCGATGGCCGCGCGCGTCAGGCGCTCGGCGTAGTCCTGGAGGTGGCGCGTGTAGACCAGCACCTCCGCGGTGCCGTGGCGCGCGACCAACTCCTGCAACCGGCGCGTCCCGACCGCATGTGCGGCGCGCTGAGCTGCCAGGTCGCCGCGCCGCTCGTCGGGTGTTCGGACGTTACGTAGCAGCAGGGCCAGCAGTGCCTGGTTGGTCTGCCCGGCCTCGTCCAGCTTGACGGGCGGGATAATGAGCCCCTCCTGGAAGATCTCGGTCGAGAGCGGCATGGAACCCGGCGTCATGCCGCCGACGTCGGCGTGGTGGGCGCGGCTGGCCACGAAGAAGGTCGGTGCTGGGCCGCCGGCGAGGAAGACCGGCGAGATCATGGTGATGTCCGGCAGGTGGGTGCCGCCCTGGTAGGGATCGTTGAGCATGGCCAGGTCGCCCGGCGCCCAGCGATCAAAGGCGGCCAACGCCGCCGCGACGCTCGCCGGCATGGCCCCCAGGTGCACCGGGATGTGCGCGGCCTGGGCCACGAGGTCGCCGGCGCGGTCGAAAACGGCGCAGGAGAAGTCGAGCCGCTCCTTGATGTTCGGCGAGTAGGCGGTGCGCCGGAGGGTGATGCCCATCTCCTCGGCCACTCCAGCCAGCCGGTGGCGGTAGAGCTCAAGCGTGATGGGGTCGAATGTCGTCACAGACGTCCTCTCAGTCGGGTCGGCCAAATGGCTGAGCCGTACCTCGTCCCAACGTGCGGCCTCAATCAGGGCGATGACCGATGCGGCAGCGAGTGCGGATGGCTACTATTCGCGCCGGTCGTTCGAGTGGAACGGTTAGGAAGTGAGTTCCAATGGGATTCAAGGCCTGGCACTGGGTTCTCGTTCTCGGCGTGAGCGCGCTCGTCGTCGCGTGTGGCGGCGCGCCGGCTGCGCCGGTGACCCCGACGCAGCCGTTCCCGGCCGTGGCCGCCGCCGCCGAACCGACGGCGACCGTGACGCCGCCGACCCCATCGGCGGCGACCAGGGATACCCACCTGGTCTTCCTGGTGCTCGGATCGCAGCGACCGGAGGTGCGCTGGGTACCAGTCGACGAGCTCGGCCTGCCGCCGGTGGCTGCCGGCAACTCGACGCAGCAGCCCTCCGGGCTTCCGGTAGCGGGCGAGGTGCAGGTCGTCGGCGATCGCGCCTACATGGCTCAAGAGGGGACGGTTTTTGCCTACACGCCCGACGGACAGATGACCCCCCTCGAGTTCACCAGCAGTGCGGTGCGGCCCGCCCCGATCAAACCCTTCCTGGTCTCGCCCTCGGGCAGGCAGATTGTGTGGGTTGAACCGCAGTTCCAGGAAGCACCCGGCACGCGGCGGAACGTCCTCTCCGTCGCGAACATCGACGGCTCGAATGCGCGCGTGGTCTGGGAGCTGGAGGAGGACCAGCCCGGCTACCTTCAACCGCTCGGCTGGAACGAGCCCGCGGGTTTGCTCTCCGTCGGCCTGATGCCGGTGATGGCCGACCGCTACGTCGCGCCCGGCCAGCCGGGGGCGCTCGAGCTGACGCAGGTCGATCTCAGTGGCGAGGGCAGCCGGCCCAGGGAGCTGATCTCCCAGATCTTCGACTGCGGCGAGCGGGCCTGCATCCTGGGCGTCTCGCCGAATGGCACCCAGTTCGCCTCGGTCGAGTACGGGCAGAACGATGCGCCCACGCGTCTCGTCGTTGGCTCCACCACACCCGGCGGCGCTCTGGTCTGGGACCTCCCCGCCGGAGTGCAGAGTCTCAGCGATGCAACCTGGTTGGAGCAGCCCGGCCAGCTCGCCGTGAAGGCGCTCGGTCAGGACGGGCGCTTCCAAATTATCGTCGCCGATCTCCAGGCGAACAGCACCACCACCTGGTACGAGGGCGCACGCGAGGTGACGCCCCGGCTCTTTGTCGATGCCCGGCGCCTGCTCGTGGTGAGCCAGCGCGAAGGCGAGGGAGTCGGCGGCGTGCTCGCTACACTGCTGCTGACCCCCGATGGGACTCTCGACCCCGTCGCGCCGGAGATGGCCGTGCTCGGGAGTGGCGTGGTGCAGTAACGCTCGCGGAGTGCCCGGTCACGAAGCGACCTGGCGCGCCGCCCCGGGCTGCTACTTCGTAATCATCACATTGCTCCACCCGTCGACCACTGCTTGCCAGCCAGGTGGGACGAGGGTCGTGGCATCGAGTTGGACGACGATCGTCGGACCGGCGACGACCATGCCGGGGCGCAGTTCATCGCGGGCGAAGAGCGCCGTCTCCATCGGGCCGCGACGGTCGAACCAGACGAGCGCTGAGTCGATCCTGGCCAGGCTTGCATCCGCCGGGCCGAGCGGCGCCGGCGCCAACGGGGGGCGAGCGCGCTCGCCAGCAGCGCGCAGCCGCAGCGCCACACACTCGACGGGCGCGGTCTCATCCGAGGCGCCGTAGCGTTGGGCGTGCGCCTGGTGGAAGGCCGCCGCGATGTCCGCGGGCCTCCAGGACGTGACCGGCACAGTCAGTTCGTAGCTCTGGCCGAGGTAGCGCAGGCCGAGAGCCGGTTCCAGGCGCGGTGTCGTGATACCCTCAGCACGAAGGTCGGCCTGGGCGCGCTCCGCGAGCGGGTCGAAAGCCTGGGTGAAGTCGTCAGGCGTCAGCGCCGCCAGGGGGCGCAGGAGGGTCCGGACGTAATCGCGCACCACATCGGCCACCAACAGGCCGAGGGCGCTCAGGACGCCTGGATGGGGCGGGAGCAGAATGCGGGTGATGCCCAGGGCTGCCGCCAGCTCGCAGGCATGCAGCGGTCCGGCGCCGCCGAAGGCGACCAGGGTAAAGTGACGCGGATCGTAGCCGCGCTCCACCGAGACCCGGCGCAGCGCGCGCTCCATCGTGGCGTTGGCCACCCGGATCATCCCGAGGGCGGCGGCTTCGGGGGTGAGCACGAGGGGCTCTCCGAGCGTCGCGAGCGCGGTCCCCGCCGCCGTCACGTCCAGCGCCATCTGCCCACCCAGGAAGTGGGCCGCCGGCAGCCGCCCGAGGACGACATTGGCATCGGTGATGGTGGGGCGAGTACCCCCGCGCCCGTAGGCGACCGGCCCAGGAAGGGCGCCCGCGCTCTCAGGGCCGACCCGCAGCGCACCGCCGGGGTCTACCCGGGCGAGCGACCCGCCGCCGGCGCCGACCGTGTGGATGTCGATCATGGGCAGCCGCAGGGGCAGTTCTGCCACACTGCCCTCGGTGGTGCGCGGCACATCGCCGGGGCAGAGGGCGACATCGGTGGAAGTGCCGCCCATATCGAAGGTGATGATCGCAGGCGCGGGATCGTCGAGTGCGCGCCGGGCGAGATCGAAGGCGCCGACAACGCCACCGGCCGGGCCACTCAGTGCCAGGCGCGCGGCCTGTGCTGTGGCCTGGGCCGCGCTGATCGCGCCGCCGCTCGATTGCATCAGACGGAGCCCGGCCCGGTCTGTAGGCCCTGGCCCCCGGTCCCTGACCCCTCGGCCGGCGAGTCCCTCCTGGAGTCGAGCGAGGTAGCGCCGAACCAGCGGTTGCACGTAGGCATTGATGACCACCGTCGCGGTGCGCTCGTACTCGCGGTACTCGGGCAGGATCTCGCATGAGAGCGAGAGTGGGATCCCGGGTCCCAGGTGGGCGCGCAGCCGGTCAGCGGCGCGCTGCTCGTGGTCGGGATTGAGGAACGAGAAGAGGAGGACGACGGCCACGCTCTCGACACCCGCCGCCAGGAGGGCCTCGGCCACGGCGTCGAGCGCGGCCTCGTCGAGGGGCATCAGCACGTGTCCCTCGGCGTCGAGCCGCTCCTCGGCCTCGAAGCGCAGCTCGTCCGGCACCAGGGGCACCGGGCGCTGCTGGCTGAGGCGGTAGAGGTGGGGGCGGTTCTGCCGGCCAAGGACGAGCACGTCGGCGAAGCCCCGCGTGGTGACCAGGACCGTCCGCGCCCCGCGGCGCTCGAGCAGGGCGTTGGTGACGATGGTCGTGCCGTGGACGATCTCGGCGGGTGCGGCTGGGCTCACGCCGAGAGCCTCGAGCCCATCGAGAATAGCCTGGCTCTGGTCGTCGGGCGTGGTCAGACGTTTGTGGACGGCGATCTGACCATCGCGGATCAAGACGAAGTCGGTGAAGGTCCCACCGACATCAACGCCGATGGAAAGGAGAGTCATGGCACAGGGTGTGAAATGGGAAACGCAACGGGTGAGGGTATAGAGTTTACTGGTTCTGGCGTAAAAAAAGCTCTTTGGATTGCAGCATAACCGGGATGTGCTGTGAGAATGATCTGATCGGGCCGACCGGCGGCGTCCTTGCGTTTCGTGTTTTCCTCTTTGCTCAAATTAGACCTGGGAGGCGAGGGCTATGCCCTCGCCTCCCAAACCCTGGAACCCAGAAGCCTGTATTGCCCGGCAGTATAACATTCAGCCTCACCGGCAACAAGCAGGCGTGCCGGCTAGCGCCGGCGGGCGATGGCAACGACACTGCTCCCGCGCGGAAGATTGACATAAGGAAGGAGGGCGGCTTCGCTGCGGTAGACGCCGTAGAGCAGCTTGTTGAGCGGCGCGGGTACCGGCGCGACGTCAGAGCGGGGCCACTCCCAGCCGCGGGCGGTGAGGCGCCGGGCGGCGCGGATGGCCAGAATCAGGGGCAGCAGCAGGGAATTCGCGTAGCTGACGCGGAGCGGCTCGAAGCCGGCGCGGTGCAGGCGGGCGCGGAGCTCGGGGACTTCGTAGCGCTCCCGCGCCAGGTTGATCTCGTCGTGGCCGCTTCGGAGGCGCCGCCAGGCCGAGTCCGTCACCAGGAGCAGGCCGCCCGGTTTGAGGACCCGGCGTAGCTCGACCAGCGCAGCGACATCGTCCACCACCCACTGGTGGTAGAGAACGTCAAAGGCTGTGACCAGGTGGAAGGTCTCATCGGCACAGGGCACCGCCAGGAGCGAACCGAGCGTGAGGGTTACGCCGGTGGTCGTTCGGGTGTGGGCCAGGCTCAGCGCCAGCGGGCTCAGGTCGAGACCGACCACGCGGCCGTACCGGCGGAGCAGGGCCAGGTTCCCGCCGGTGCCGCAGCCGGCGTCGAGGATGCGGCGCCGGCCGCGAGCAGGCGGGAGGTAGTGGTCGAGCAGCGCGCGGGCGATCGCGCGCCGGGCGCAGAACCACCAGTGGTGTTGCTCGTTCTCGAACAGGCGTTGGTATTCGGACGGGTACATCGCACTCGCTTTGGAAAATGCAAAGGGCACAAAAGGCGCGCAGTCGAACTCTCTGGATCTTTGCGCCCTTCGCACTCTTGGCGGTTCAACGGCCCTACCCGTGGTTACCGGCGCCGACTCAGGTGCGCCTGGCGAACGACGTCCACGATGTAGTCGATCTGGTCGTTGGTCAGCGAGGACGACGACGGGAGGTAGAAGCCGGTCTTGCAGAGCAACTCGGCCCTGGGATGCCGTTCGTGGCCATAGCGCTCGTAGTAGATCGGCTGGAGGTGCATCGGGATGAAAAACGTCCGTGTCTCGATGCCACGGTCGGCCAGGTAGGCGCGGAGCGCATCGCGGTTCATGCCAAACTCGTTCTCGTTCACACGGAGACCGTACATCCAGAAGACATTCCTGGCCCAGTGTGCTTCGGGTGGTGTCTCGAGGCCCGGCAGTTCTTTGAGCGCGTGCGTGTAGCGCTCCGCATTGCGACGGCGGTTGACGACGAAGGTATCCATCTGCTCGACCTGGGCCAGTCCGACCGCCGCCTGCAGATTGGTCATGCGGTAATTGTAGCCCAGGTACTTATGCCAGAAATGGCGCTCCTCGCTGAAAGCATGGTCGCGCAGATTGCGGGCAAGCTTGTAGATGCGCTCGTCGTTGGTGGTGATCATGCCGCCCTCGCCCGTCGTGATGATCTTGTTCGCGTAGAAGCTGAACGCAGCGCAGTGACCCAGCGAGCCGACCGGCCGGCCCTTGTACTCGGCACCGTGGGCCTCGGCGGCATCCTCGATGATGGCGAGGTCGTGCTTGTTGGCCAACTCCCAGAGCGGGTCCATCCAGACCGGGTGGCCGTAGGTGTGGACCAGCACGATCGCCCGGGTGCGGGAAGTAATCCTGGCGGCCACCTGATCGACATCCATGTTCCAGGTGTCCAACTCGCTGTCCACCAGCACCGGCGTCGCCCCGGTATAAGCGACCGCGTTGATCGTCGCGATCATGGTGAAAGTGGGGATGATGACCTCATCGCCTGGCCCGAGACCCAAAGTTGCCAGGGCCAGGTGGAGGGCCACGGTGCCGTTGGCGACGGCAACGCCGTAGTGGCAGCCGCATCTGGCGGCGAACTGTTGCTCGAACTTCGGGATAAACTTCCCGGCTGAGCTGATCCAGTTGCTCTCAAGACACTCCAGGACGTACTTGATCTCGTTGCCGTTGAGTGTCGGCTCGCAGACCGGGATGATGCCGTGCGAGAGATCCTCTTCCGAGACGGGAATGCGCTTCAGACGGACTCGCAGCTCGGGGTCTCGTCCGGGGATGACCTCGGCACGGTCGCCGAGGTCACGCACCTCAAGGTTGACGGGCTTCAGCATGGTAGAAATCCTCCGGCCGGCTCCGCACACCGAAGCGGAGGCCCAGCACCGTTGTTACGTATTTCCGTCCACGGCGAAGATAGCCAGGCAGGTTCGTGGCGGTTTTGCTCTCGCCAGCGCGGCGGGGGGCGCAGCGGTAGGGCAGTTCGACGACCGTGAGGCCCTGCTTGAGCGCGCGGTAGAGCAAGTCGATGCAGTATTCGCCGTAATCGCCGCGCAGGCCCAGGGCCAGCAGCACCGGGCGGCGGGCGGCGACGAAGCCACTGGTGTAGTCGGTGACGCGCGGGTCCAGCACCAGCGCCGAGGCGCCGTTGATGACCCGGCTGAGGAGTTGGCCGGCGACTGAGTGCGCCACGTCGCTGCCGCCGGGGAGGTAGCGCGAACCCACGGCAACGTCGGCACCCCGCGTCTCGGTCAGGCGAACCAGGTCCGGCACCATCTCGGGTGGCATCGAGAAGTCGCAGTCCATCCAGCAGACGACGTCCGCTCCCTCGGCGGCCTGAATCCCGGTCCAAATGGCGGATGTCAGCCCACGCTCCGTCGTGCGGCGGATCAGGCGGATGCGGCAATCGCGGGCGGAGGCGTTCTCCACCACCTGCCAGGTTCCATCGGGCGAGTCGTCGTCAACGACGATAACCTGCGCCGGGTATCCGGCCGCTGTCAAGGCTTGCAGGTTGGCGTCAATCAATGGTCCGATATTGCCGGCTTCGTTGAAGGTGGGCAAGACGACGGCCACGCGCAGTCGGCCGGGGTCGGCGTTCATCAGGTATTTCCCGCTCGGTTTGACTCGGCAAACAAGCCGGTATTCTAAGAGCGAAATGCCTTGAAGGCAATTGGGACGGCCCAAGAAACGAAGGGGAATGTTCAGGATACGGAGTATCGTGGGGATGGCGTGCGGCACCGGGGGCCTGAGGGTTGCCGGGGCTTCGGGCGTGAGGGTGAGCACCAGGAAGGAACGAGGGCGGGCGCCACGGTGCCGCGTGCCATCTCGGGTGTATCTGGACGCTGCGCAGGTTGTTCTACTGGCTAGAACAGCGGTCACGGCGTCGCCGGAGGCGGGTGATCGGCATCTTCGTCCGTATGGCGCGCCCGCTCGTTGGGGATCAGGGCCACCTCTCGTCCTCCGGTCCGGTGTAGCCGCAGACGCCGGCACGGGGCGAATTGACCAGCGGCAGGAAGCCCTCTTCATCGAACTCCCCACTTTCAGCACAACGATCGCAGGCCACGGTATACTCATCGAACGTGCAGATGGTTGTGGCCGGTTGGCCGCACAGGTCGCAGCGGATGTCGGGCGGCTCATTTCTGGCCAGGATGTTGACCTGTCCACCGGTCATCGTTCCCTGGCGCTCGGAAACAACTCGGATGGTCAAGGCGGTCGTGCTCCCGAAGTCATACTCGTAGGCACATTTCAAGCCTGGGCTGAGAACGTCGCCGAGGGCAACGCGCATGTCGCTGTCTTCATCGTTCCACCAGAAATCGAGGCTCGAGATGTACCCTCTCTCCTCGATCGTAAAGGAGCTCATGTGCCCACAGCATTCCAGCCAGATTCCACGAAGAAAGTCATCCAGGTCGTATAACGTGGCGTAGGCCGGAACCTCGAGGTGCAGCCAGTACTCAGGGGCATAGCGCCCTTCCACTACCAGGTGGAGGAGGCTGCTCTGAGCCGGCCCGTCCAATCCGGAGGATGCCTGGGCTGTCCGGCGCGCCTCGCAGGCCTGCAGATGCCTGGTCATGCCTGATTTCGCCAACGTTCTTTTGCAGTAGACACACGTTCCGCGGGAGATTGATCTTCCTGGCATAGCGACGCTCCTTTTCAGGTGCGACGCACTTTCCGAAGTGCGTCGCACCGCAGTTGCCGACCATGTCCTGTGGCCCGTCAAGCCCGCCACACTCTGTAGAGTCTACCCGCGTCGCGGCCCAGGATCAAGCCTCTCCTGGCAGTTTCCCGGTGCCGTGGTGTGTGCGTGGTCGGAAATTTGGCCTCTTGTGTCTGGGGAGGTGGGTTGGCTGCCTCAGCATTCGCCCGGCCTCACCCAATTGGTGTAGGAACTTTCCGTCACAGGGCTATTGACAGGTGGAGATAAAGGCGCCTACCATTCTGGTGCACTTCGCCGTGCCGCGAGGTGCCGAACCGGTAGCTAGAGCACCGGTCAAGTCCTCAGACTTCCGAAGTCTGGTGGGGACCGTGCTGGCCCAAAACGCGCTCCGACGGGGGTGATCGAGGCGCGCACCTGCCGCAAACAAGACTTCGGAACTCTTTTCCCTCCCCCACCGGGATTTCTTGACCGGCTCTCTAGAAGAGAATTCTTTCCTTATGCGCCGATGGCTGATCAGTCTGGCAGTCCTGATCCTGGGACTCCTGATCCTGTTCGAGCTCGATCTTGGGGCTCAGCAAGTCCAGGCCCGCCTCAATGACCGTGAGCTCACGACCAACGCGGTTGCTCTGCGCGCGCGCCTCGAGACGGCGTTGGTGGATCGCCTCCAACCGATTGGAGCCTTAGGCGCGTTCATCGAGACCCGGCCCGAGGCGAGCCAGGAGGAGTTCGATCGTTTCGTGAGCGGGCTCTACGACCGGCGTGGTCCGATGCGCGTGGTCTTCTGGACCGATCCCGACTCGCAAGTCCGCTACCTCTACCCCTTATTCTCCCTCGAAACGCTGGCCGCCAATCCCCCCCGTCTGCGCGATGATCCGGCGATCGTGCCATTTATCGACCGGGCGGTGCAGCGGCGCGCCCGTGTGGTCTCAGACCCCATCCAGACCCCGCAGGAGGTGAACGCGGGGCGGGCGATCTACGTGATCGAGCCGGCCTTCGTGGGGGAGCGCCTGGTCGGCTTCGCGGTCGGGGTCTACTACTCCGACCGCCTTGTGCGCAACGCGCTCATCGGCACGAGGCAAGACGACTTTCTCGTGCGTGTGACCGACAGCCAGGACGACCTCTTCTACGGGCGGGCCGAGTTTCCCTATAGAAGCGACGAGGCGCCGATTGCCGTAGCGAACGGCCAGTGGCATGTGGCCGTTGGCTGGCGCGACCCGCCGCCGCCGATCGAGGGCAACACGCGCCTGTTGTTGTGGGGGCTGGGGAGCCTGATCATCGCCAGTGCACTCTTCACCCTGAACCGCGAGATCACCCAGAACCTTCGGCTGCGCTCGCGCCTGGCCGAGAGCCAGGCATTACAGAGCACCGCCGCCTCTCTGGTCCAGAACCTTTCTCGGGAAGAGGTGCTCAGCATCATCGCCGACGAGGCCTTCGGGCTCGCGGGGGTCGAGGGCTGCGCCGTCCTCGTGGCGGAGGAACCACCGGCCGAGGCCAAGGCGCTCTCGGTGGCCGTTGGCCTGGGGAGAGCGGCACCGCTCGTGGGTTACACGTTGCCGGTGGATCGCTCCGTGGTCGGGCGCGCGTTTCTGACCGGCCGCCCGCAGGTAACGAACCACCCCGAGCCGGGTGAGATCTACCGGGGTGATGAGTTGCACGTGCGCGCGATTCTGGCGGTGCCGTTGAGTGTCAAAGGCCAGGTGATCGGCGCCATCTCGCTCCTCAACAAGCGCAAAGGGCACTTTGGCGCGGCGGACGTCCGGCTGCTCACCGCATTCGCCAATCAAGCCGCCACTGCCATCGAAAATGCACGCCTCTTCGAGGCCGAGCAGCACCGCCGCCAGATCGCCGACCGCCTGCGCGAGGCCACCGCAGTTGTCAGCTCCGACCTCGCCCTCGACAGCGTTCTCGACCGCATCCTCGACGGCCTTGGGACGGTGGTGCCCTACACCAGCGCTTCGGTTCAACTTCTCGAGGCTGATAGCCAGCACGTGATGGTCATTGCCAGCCGTGGCTTCAGCGAGAACGTGGTCGGGATGCGCTTTGCGATCAACGGGAGTACGCCCAACACCAGCGTCATTCGGAACGCCCGCCCACTGATGATCCCCGACGTACAGCAAGAGTGGCCTTTGTTTCGGATCTTCAGTACCGTGATTCGCTCCTGGTTGGGCGTGCCGTTGGTCGTCAAGGGGCAGGTCATCGGGATGATCACACTCGATCGGACCGAGGTCGATGCTTTCTGTGAGGAAGAGATCGGCCTGGCCACCGCCTTTGCCGACCATGCAGCGGTGGCCATCGAGCACGCGCGCCTCTTCAAGCAGAGCGAGCAGCAGGTGCGCCAGCTCCAGGCGCTCTACGAGACCTCACTCCAACTCAATTTGGCCCACGATCTCCAGGCGATGTTCGATCGGTGCATTGACGTGCTGGAAAGGGTCACCGGGGTCAATCGGGCGGCACTCTTCGTCCTCGACGACACGCGCAGCCACTGTATTATCGTTGCCGTCCACAACTTGAGCCAGCACTACGTGGACCTGGTCAACACCGAGCAGCGGCTCTCACTCGAGAGCGGGGCCGGGGCGGCAACGGCCCTCCGGACCGGCCAGCCCGATCTCGTCGTCAATGCCTTCCATGACGAGCGGATGGTCCCCTGGCGCCAGGCGGCGAGGGATGAGGGCTATACCGGGCTGGCCGCCTACCCGCTCAACGTCCAGGGCAAGGCCGTCGGGGCGCTCACACTGTATTTTCTGAATGAGACCCGTTTCACCCCTGATGAGTCGCGTCTGTACCAGAGCTTCGCCAATCTCCTGGCGCTCGCCGTGACCAACCAACAGCTCCTCAGCCAGTCCCGCCGGGTGGCGACCCTCGAAGAACGCCAACGCCTGGCTCGCGAACTGCACGACTCCGTGACCCAGAGTCTCTTCAGCATCACCCTGACCACGCGCACCGTGCGCCGCCTGCTCACCAGGGATCCGGAACGGGCGATCTGCACGCTCGACCAGCTTCAGGAATTGGCCCAGGGCGCCCTCGCCGAGATGCGCGCGCTCATCTTCGAGTTACGGCCGGCCGCTCTCCAGCAGGAGGGCCTGGTCAACGCCGTGCGCAAGCATGCCGATGCCACCAAGTCGCGCCACCACCTGGCAGTCGAGTTCGAGCATCGTGGAGAACGACGATTGCCTGAGGGGCACGAGGAGGCGCTCTACCGCGTCGTCCAGGAAGCCCTCAACAACGTTGTCAAGCATGCCCTGGCCCAGACCGTTCGTATCTTCCTGGACCTCGAGTCGCTCGCCGTCACGCTCACGATCAGTGACGACGGCTCTGGTTTCGATCCGGACAGCCCCACACTGAACGGAATGGGACTCTTCACCATGCGTGAGCGGGTCGCACCCTTGGGCGGAACCTTTGCCATTGAGAGCAGCCCGGGCCAGGGAACGACCGTTTGCGTTACGGTGCCCGTGCCACTGGAGAGTCCGCAACTCAGCAGGCTTGAAGAATAGGCGCTCACGGGTTGAAAGGTTGCCGGGAGAAGGCTCATTCGCGCCATCGGTCCAACGGTTCACACTCAGCCTGGCGGCGAGTGAGGGCAGGCTCGTCCGGCCAACTGTGTCAGGCATAAAAAGGACGCGACGAGCTGTCGTGCCCTTCGTCATTGCTGACGTCCCCTTATTCGGGAACCGCTCGTTCTGGGCTTTCCTCCTCTGGGATTCTTGCACCCTTGGGAATTGCCTCTGTCACCAGCCCGGATGATGGTGGTGTGATGTCAGTTCCCGGCTCCGGCAGGTGTTCCTGAGCACGGATCTCCTCCTCAGTCTCCTCGACCGCCTCGGTCGCCTCGGTCGTTCCACGAACGAGGAAGTAGATGAAGGCCGCTGCCAGGATCAGCATCGCGATCACGAAGATGGCCCCAATTATCGTCTGCACTTAGGTTCTCCTCACTCACGTGACCTTCCCGAGGAGAGCCACGTTCGAGACGGGGTACACGCCTACGTGTGGGAGCAAAAACTATGCCAGCCTGGCGATGCACGTCATCGGTGGGTTTATGGTGGCCGAAGGCCATCCATTGATTGCCTACAGCCCCAACTGCCCGGCGACCCAGCCCAGGCCGAGTGACTCGAGCGTGGCGCGCGTCGGGTTGCCGGTCTCGACATCCCATCCGGCCAGGCGGTAGTAGGTATCGAGCGCGGTTTCGAGCACCTCGCGGCTGAAGGTCGTGCCGGCTGTGGGGCCGTCCGCGAGTGCGTCCTCGACGATGCGTGGTGGTAGGGTGTCGTGCTCGCGAGTGAAGCCCTCGCGGGTGTTGAAGGCCCGCAGCAGGTTGACGCGCCTGGCCCCCAGGCGCATCAGCTCCTCGAGGGTGACGTCCTCCCAGCCGGTGACCGCGCGCACCATCTCGACCATCGGTCCAGGGCCGTAGAGCTGCCAGGCCGGGCCCCAATCGAACTGGCAGAGGTTAAGCGTGTCCAGGATACTGTAGGCGTACTGGGTGACCAGGGTGAAGCGCACCTTGTTCTCGTCCAGGACGCCGGAGGGGGTGTAGTCGGCCAGTCCGATCTCGGCCAGCCGCTCGTGGTAGAGGGTCCCGGCGCCCGCCTCGTAGAAGGGGTCGTGCTCGGAGGATTGGTGGTCGGCACCGAAGGGGTTGACGGCGTAGATCAGGCCCATACTGGCCTTGACCTGGGGCATGTGAGCCGGGATCTCGCTGCCTTTGACCGCGACGACCGAGCGCTGGGCGCCGAGGCCTTCGCGGTGCGCGATCTGGCGCGTCAGCTCGACCATCGCAGTGGCGTTGCCCCACGTAAGTTCCAGGCCACCCGTGTCGGCGCTGCTGAGGATACCGCGCTCGAAGCACTCGAAGGCAAAGGCGACCGTGGCGCCGCACGAGATCGTGTCCATGCCGTAGGCGTTGCAGAGCTCATTGGCCTTGGCGATGGCGGCCAGATCGTCGATTCCACAGTAGGCGCCGAAGGTCGCGAGTGTCTCGTACTCCGGGCCGCCGTACGTGCGCTCCACGTACTTGTGGTCGGTCACCTGGCGCTCGCCGTCGGTCGCGGGGTGGGTGTCCACCTCGACCACGCGCTTGCAGCGGACGATGCAGGCGTAGCAGGTGTCGCGCTTGATCAGGATCGTGTCGGCCATGCGCTCGCCCGAGATCGCCTCAGCCCCGTCGAAGACGCCGATGGCGTAGTTGCGGGTAGGCAGACCCCCGGCCCACTGTTGGGGCAGGACGGAGCCGGCTGTGCCATACTCGCCCAATCCGTTCACGTCGGGGTTCGACTTGTAATTGGGCATGCCGAGCTTGTGGAGCGCCTTGAGACGGTCGGGGTGCGCGATCGAGGGCACCTCGCGGCCGCGCACGGCGATGGCTTTGAGCTGCTTGGCGCCCATCACGGCGCCCATGCCGGTGCGCCCATTCGCGCGATTGCTCATGTTGATGACCGCTGCAAAGCGCACCAGATTCTCGCCGGCGGGACCGATCTGGGCGACCTCGATCTTTGGGTCGCTCAGCTCCTCGCGGATGAGGGCCTCGGCCTCGCCGGTGACCCTGCCCCAGAGGTGAGTCGCGTCGCGCAGTTCGGCCTCCCCATCGTGGAGCCAGAGGTAGACCGGGCTCGCGCTGGCGCCCTTGATGATGATGGCATCGAAGCCCGCCCGCTTCATCTCCGCCGGCCAGAAGCCGCCGGACTGGCTGTCGCCGATGGCGCCGGTGAGGGGGCTCTTGGCGTTGATCGTCATCCGGCTCTGTCCAGAGATCGGCGCGCCGGTCAACACGCTCAATGAGACCACCATCACGTTGTCGGGACCAAGCGTATCGACGCCGGCCGGCATCTCCTTGAGGAGATAGTACAGGCCGAGGGCGCTGCCGCCCATGTACTCGCGGTAGAACGACTCGTCCGGCGTCTCGATGGCAAGCTCGCCGGTGGTCAGATTCACGCGTAAAATCTTTCCGTGGTAACCGTAGGGCATGCTCGCACCTCTTTGCCAGTTAAAGGTGAAAGGTTGAAGGGTGAAGGTTGGGCGATGCCGTTGCAATGTCTGGCACTGCTTTCGCACTCTGCTCGTGGCCCGGGCACCGGGATGGAGGCAGGGAAGGGCGGGTCCTCGTCGAGCCGGTCCGGAGTCCCAGGCCGTAGGCCCTCTCGATGATGAATGTTCCCTTCTCATCACCGCCCGCCGGGTCGACGGAGACTATTTTTCTCCCAGGTCGAAAGCCCGCTGCCAGATCTTCTCGTAGCCCCGGCGGTTAACGTCGCGCGGGTTGCCGATGGTCTGGGGATCCTCCTCGGCAATTTTAGCCAGGAACGGGATCTCGCTCTCCTGGAAGCCCAGCGCCTGGAGGGTGGGAATGTTGAGATCCTCCGTCAGCCTGTAGACCGCCTCGACGGCCTTCTCTGCCGCTTGCCAAGCGCTCAGCCCACGGGTGTCCTCTCCCAAGGCCTGGGCGATCCGCGCGAACTTGTGAGGCTCGCCCATGGCGTTGTACTCCATCACCGGGCCGAGCAAGCGCGCCGTCAGGTCGCCGTGGGGCACGTCGTGGACACCTCCGGCCGACTGGCTCATCGCGTGCGCGGCGCCGGCGCTCTCGGTCCCATAGGCCAGGCCGGCGAGCATCGCGGCCATGCTCATCTTGTAACGGGCCTCAAGATTGGCGCTCTGGGCGTACGCGATCCGCAGGTACTGGGCGATGTACTCCATTGCCAGCAACGCGACCGAGTCAGGCAGCGGTTGGGCGTAGGCGCAGGTGTAGCACTCGACCGCGTGGGCTAGTGCGTCCATGCCCGTCGCAGCGGTGATGCGCGCCGGCAGGCCGAGGGTCAACTCGGGGTCAATCAGCGCCACCCAGGCTCCGATATCGGCGGTGCCGCCGACGTTAAACTTAATCTTGCGCTCGGGGTCGGTGATAACGGCCCACAGGGTCACTTCGGAACCGGTGCCGGCGGTCGTGGGGATGGTGACCGTCGGCGGAATCCGGTGCTTGATCGGTTGGGGGTCGGCCCACTCGTAGGCACGTATCGAGCCAGCGTGCGTGGCGACGACGCCGATCGCCTTGGCGGTGTCCATCGAGCTGCCGCCGCCCAGGGCGATGAGGCCATCGCACTGTTCTTCCCTGTAAATCCGCGCCCCTCGGTCCACCAGGGCAATCGGCGGATTGGCGATCACCTCACTGAAGACGAGATAGTCCTGATCGGTGGCGTCGAGCGATGCGGTGACCCGTTCCAACAAACCGGCGCGCACGATCCCTGGATCGGTGACGATCATCGGCCGGCGGAGGCCGAGGTCCTTAACGATCTCTGGCAGAGCCCCAACCGCACCTGGGCCGTGCTTCATCACGGTTGGGATCACGAAGCTGCGAACATTGACGTTTGGCATGAGAATCCCTTTGTGAGTTTCGGATTGGCAGGTGAAATGGAAGGTTCGATAGCTCTACACTTAACGATCCTGTTGGCGAAATCGTCTCCAGGGAGGGCGAGCAGTTCGGAGTGCGCGCGGTTGCATCTTTCCAAATTGATCCGACCCCCAGCGTGCCCGGCAGGGCCCGCCCGGCCCGCCCTGCGGGGTGCCCCCTGACGCAGCCCTTGCATTAGGAGCACCCTGTAGGGGGCCGGCCCCCAGCCGCGGTTTCCCCGGCTCGGCCGGGACAGGCCCTGGCCTGGCCGGCCAGGACAGGCAACCGCCGGGCGGCCCGCCCGGCTCCGGAGAGCGATGGCCAGATTTATGTGGAAAAGTGCAATAGCGCGCTGAAGCGCGCACGACCAACAGGCACCCCGCCACTCGCACCAATTCGCCAACAGTGTCCTTTAATGTGGTGCTACCCTGGCTCTTGAGCCATTCGTCAAACGGTAGAAAGGCGATTGGTTCGACTTTGACGGCTTCCAGGTCTTGGATGATGAGCTATTGTGGCGATTGGAAGGCTAGCGGTCCTGGACAAACTCAGTGACGCTGACCTGCGTGGGGATACCACGTTGGTTAAGTTGGGTGAAGAAAGGCTCTGGATCCAGGGCCACCTCGGGTGGATAAACGCCCGGAGGGATGTGCCCTTCGGCGAGCCACTGGGCTGCGATCGACGGTGCGACTCCCGTGGGCAGCGAGCCTTTGACCGTGAGCGTGCCGACACGGAAAGTCACGGGTTTACCGTAGCGTGTGCCTTGTATCACCGTGACGATCTCTTTCGCCCAATCCGGGGGCTCTTTCTGCGGCGGCTCCAGGAAGGAAAGGATAGGCGGAACGTATTGGCCCAAGAGGGCGACCATCAGGTCACGGGGAGCAACCTCCATGGACCCAACCTGGACAGCCTCGCGACTGGCAAAGCCAAAATCAGCCAGCACCTTGACCTTCTCGACGGTCTCGGGTGCCATGCCCCAGTAATTGATTTTGAAAAAGCATTCACGTAAGCCTTTATGCCTGAAACTTGAGGGAATCGTCGCCACCTCGGAATGCAATGAGAAATGCATGGGCAGGAAACCCAGCGGCGGGGTGAAGCAAAAATCCTCAAACCCGGTCAAGGGCTTCACAGCGTCGTATTCGCCTTCCTGGTAGACCATGGGGCTCATCGTCAGCTCGTCGAGGATGGTAGGCACAGCATAGCTGAAGGCCACCACATGCGGTGGTGGAGGCTTGATACCGTCATAGATGCGGACCGATTCAACGCTGTCGAGGCGGTCGACAGCGTAGCGACTCTGGACATTGGGGATGCCTGGGGCGCTGCCCATGCCCAAGATCGCACTCAGGCCTGCAGAGCTAAACTGCTCATGAAGCTGCAATTGCTTGCGGGTTGTATGGAAAAGCCCGCCCAGGTCAGTGTAGTGGACACCGGCCTCCAGGCAGGCGCCCATCACCTTCAGATTGGTATAGTAAACGGTCGCATTCAGGCATGTCTGGGCCCCACGGAGTGCGCCCACCAGCGCCTCGTGGTCACGCACATCCACGGGCATGATCGACACTTTGGGGCTGTCGATGTAGGCGGCGACTTCCTGTGCGCGCTCCACGTTGAGGTCCGCAATCATTACCTCGTCCACCGGAGCGCTGCGGGCCAGATCCTGGACGGCGATGCAGCCCATCATGCCGGCACCACCCAAAACGACGATCTTCATGCTGCATTCTCCTCTCTTGTGATCGATTATACAGTACCAGGGTGCCGGTGGAGAAGCCCTTGCCTGGGTATATCAGATGGGAACCATAAGAACAACAGCGGGACCTTGCTCTTTCATGCCAGAGCAGGAGCCTGTCCAGCTCCGTGCAATGCGGCGTTTACTCAAGGCACGGCCGTCACAGAAGGAAGATCAGACCCCGATGGCTTCGGCCAACCAGTCCAGACCCAACTCCCCGAGCTTGGCACGCGGAGGTATGCCTTGCTGATCCCAGCCGCACATGGCGTAGTAAATGGTCTTTATCTGCTCCAGTTCTTCAGAGTCAAAATACATACCATCCGCAGGACCACCTTGCCTGGGCTTCGCGGACTTGAAAGGCAGCGCATCGTCCTCCCGAGTGGGCATCGCTAGCCTGCCGTTATGATGGGAAGGTCTCGCATGGTGACCAGGCCTGGCATCGCAGCCTTGACGAGGCGGACGGCATTCACGACGATGGCTACTGTGGCGATATCGCCATTGGTACCCTTGAGCTTCACCTCCAAGTCGGGCTTGCCTGTGACCTTAACCACATCGCCATCTTCTCCAGCATCCAGGGCAGCGATGAAAGTGAGTTGCATGAACTCGCCTTCCTCCGAGTAACCCCGGGCCACTTGCTTCAGGCCGCTTACCTGGCCGGGCAGAACTTCAAAAGAATCTGTCTGGATCGGCCGCTCGGCTACCACCGGCTCGACTTGCGACTCGTAGTGCACCAGCTTTTTACCCAGTGTATAGAAAACCATCCCCACGGATTCAGGCAATCCGACGTGACCCATTCGGCCAGCGGCCATTTTGGTTTCGAAATCATCGAGCGTCATGCTGGAGCCAATTTTGGCCTGAAAGGAACCACGCCGGGTAGATGCGTTGATGATCCTGGTGACATCAATATGGTCTACCCGTTGACAGATAGCAGTCAGCGAAAGGGGCAATGTGTCCATAATGAACCCAGGGTTTACCCCGCTGCCAAGCACTGTCTTACCCACGCGTTTGGCTACTGCATCGATCTCGGCCGCCTCCTCGGGATGAGTCAACCAGGGGAAGGAGAGTTCCTCGGCCGTCGAGACAACGTTCAGCCCTGTTTCCAGAATCTCAATGATCTGGTGCTTAACGGAGTGAAGGTAGGACCCAGTTGTCTGGATCACCACGTCGGCCTCTGCCCGTTCTGTAGCCCGTACTAGCCTATCATTCACGGGAAAGCCCAAAGACCGGTCCAGACCTATGAGCTCTCCGACATCCTTGCCGACCATGACCGGGTTGATGTCCACAGCACCGACCAGTTCAAGCCCTGTCCGCTCCACGACATGACGCGCCACTGCGCTGCCGATGGGGCCAAGGCCGTACTGAATAACCCGGATTCTGTGTGCCATTGGATTCCTCCTGATAAGGTCGCCCCGGCACCAATTGCGGGCTTTACATCAACTCTTGACGTGAGTCTTGAAACGTGCTATGAGCTCGTCAGCCCGCGTGTCACAGTCATCAAACTTCAAGGGAGCCAAGTCGTAGTCTAGAACCTCCTTCAAGGTCTGGACGGCTTCCTCGGTGTAGACTACCGTTCCATCCTCTTCGACCCGCTCGATGCCATCGCCACGTTGCGCAATTTCATTGATAGCAACGGCGTCTGCAAGCGTAATCCCAGTAGGCAGGAACACCTCGGCCCCAGCAGCGCTGAGACGAATTGGGTAGGCTCCGGGCAACCCTTGTGGGCCAGGCGAATGGGTGAGAAGCCCGGTATCACGTAGCAAGGCGAGGGTATTCTTGACTCCAGAAGCAGCAACCACTGGGTTGAGATGCTCACCAGACAGTTGACCCTGTATTACTTCATGGAGCAACTGGTTGGTGTCGAAATGGTCCGTAACGTCTTGGTCGCCGACCAAGATGCGTAGGAAGTAGGGTGGCGCACCTATCGGGCCGTGGCTGAAGCAGCGATAATGGTAGTGGTGCAAGACGGTATACACACTGACGTTGCACACTGGCACCTTGAGCTGTTTGGCAACCCCTATCTGGATACCAGGCACAATCAGATCCGTGTTGCCCAAACCAATGGTCGGCGCCAAACCTCGTTTCGCAAGCACCATATTGCTGCAGTCCGCGTAACCGCTGTTGATGACAAAGCCCTGCCAGCCACTGGCCCGGATGGACAGCATTAACTTGCGGGCCAATGCCATGTGAGTGGGTAGCCAAGGGCCCGGACCGGCTGCACTGAGCCGTTTTGCCTTCTCCGGCGGCAGTTGCAGGTACCTCACCCACCAGGTTTGTAGTGTGGCACAGTTCAAGATCAGCTCGGGCTGCAACCGGGCAATTGTCTCTGCTGTAGCATCTACATCCCCCAAATCCATTCTGACAAACTCCAGGTGGGGATAGTAACCCTGCAGCGCAACCCCAGACGCTACCGTCTGGACTTTGCTCCGACCCCAATCCTCATTCAGGTCCGCTCCGACAATGTATGAGATTCCCTCAGTGCGGGCCAGCAACTCCAGCACCCAACTTCCCACACCCCCCAATCCGACGATGAGAACCTGTGCATTTTTCATTTTTCGTTCCCAGTGCGTCCTGCCCCCTAAGTATCTCAGTGGCAGCGACATCGATCTCATAAGGTTCTGAAGCCATGATCACCACGCCATAGTCGTCACGGGCACTCTGGACGGATACCAATCCGTCCATAACATCTCGCCGCACGGCCTCTGGGTCGCGCAAGAACGGGTCACCATAGCCTCCCCCGCCAGCCATCAGACAGACAACGCTATCGCCAAAAGCGAGTTCTGCGGTCCCAATCGCGTGCTGCAGCACCCATTCCTCCTTATCAGCGGGCCTCACAATCCACCGACCAGCCTGACCGGGCTTCCCACCGAAAAGTCCTTGAGGGGGGATTCTGGTTTTCTGCGAAGTCCAGTTGAAACGCACATCGTGAGCCAGCGACTTCCATGTATAGATCTGCCCCAACCCTCCCCGGTATTGACCCGGCCCACCAGAATCGGGGCGTAGCGCCCGCTCCAGTATCAATACCGGGGCCCCGATCTCGGTAACCTCCACCGGTGGATTGGCAACGTTGGTCACGTGGCAAGCCATGGCGCTGATCCCGTCCTTGTCGGGTCGTGCTCCCAACCCTCCATGACTGCAGCAATCACTCCATCCCTGGCGATGCTCCACATCTCCACCCCGACCGTGAGTTTCCAGATTGATGCCAGTGCCGTCGTTGTAGATACAGCCGCAGGAATCCGCCATTACCCAATGAGGGATAGCGGGGGCCAGCGCTCCCATTATCAGATCCACGAGACTATGACACACAACCATGCGCTGGTAGCACGCCGCCGGCAAACGGCAATTCACCAGGCTCCCCTCAGGTGCCAGGATGGTGATGGGGCGCCGACAGCCGTCATTGCTCGGAATCGTCGGACCCGTCAGGCAGCGCAGGGTATAGAGCGTGGCCGAGTAGGTCGCCGACCAAGGTGCATTGATCGGGCCCTTGATCTGGGGGTCGGTGCCCGTGTAGTCCACCAACAAGTCGCTGCCCTGCACCGTGAGGGCAACTTTGAGTCGATACGGGCCGCCAGCCGTCCCATCCTCCAGGACCAATTCCTCGTGTTCGTAACGACCATCAGGGATCGTTGCCAGTTTGGCTCGAGTCCGTCGCTCCGAGTAGCCCATCAGTTCTTCCGCACAAGCGGCCAGTAACTCGCTGCCGTACTTCTCGAGCAGTTGGCCCACAGCCAGGACTCCCCTGCGACAGGCTGACACCTGGGCCAGCAGGTCACCGCGCATATGATAGGGTCGGCGGGAGTTGTTGAGGATTAGCATCAGCAGTTGTTCATCGAGTTGCCCAGCACGATAGAGCTTCACCGGCTGCAGGCGCAAGCCTTCTTGCCAGATTTCCTGATTCCAAGCTCCATTACCGGACCACATTCCACCCACATCGCTGTGGTGGACCATAATCGTGGCAAAGCCGAACAACTCGTCCTCCCAGAAGACTGGTTGAATAGAGACGACATCGTTGGTGTGATGCGGCCCCTGTGAGCCATTACCGAGATATGGGTCATTGGTCAAAATCAGATCTCCCGGTTCCAGGCTGTCAGGAGGAAAATAGTCGGCCAGGACGGTCGCGAGCACTGGTGCCAGGCAGTTGAGGTGGATGGGGACGTTGGCCCCCTCGGACATGAGGCGGCCCTGCCGGTCAAAGAGCGCCGACGAGCAGTCTTTGCCCTCCTTCACGATATCCGAGTAACCGGCATGGGAGATAGAGGCTGTCATCTGCTCCGCCACTGACTCTAGGGCGTGGCGTATCACTTCCAACGTAATCGGATTGACATTCATCGGTCACTAACCTCTCCTTGCGTTAGGATGATGAGATTACCATACCTGTCTAGATGGCCGCTCTGACCCGGCCAGAGGAGAGTGGTCGAGTCAGCTTGTTCCACGACCGCTGGCCCATCAATCTGACAACCCGGTTTCAGGCACAGACGATCGTAGATTGGGCAAGAAAGGCGGCTATTCTCGAAGAAGACATCACGCCGTCCCTTCAGTGCACTGTCGTCACCTTTCGGACTCTCAATCCAGACTGGCGCTGGACTGATTCCAGCAGCACTTACCCTGTAGTTCACTATTTCTATCGGATCTCCTTCCATCGCGTGGCCATAGCTATGGCGGTGTGCAGCGTGAAATGCCTGGCCGATATGCTGCAGAGCCTCGACGGTCGAAAGTTGGCCGTCCACGCGGACGTTTAACTCATGAGCCTGTCCAAAGTAGCGCATGTCACACGAACGTGCCAACTGCCGACACTCTGCCGGGATGCCTTCGCGGCTCAAGTGGCTTCGGGCCTGAGCCTCCAAGTCGCGGAACGTCCTTGCGAATATGGTAGGATCGACTTGGTCGAGGCCTTGAATTGCAGTGGCGACACAGTCGTACCGTGTGTTGGCCACCACCAATCCCATGGCCGAGGTATTGCCTGGAAAGCGGGGCACGACAGTCACCGGGATTTCTAGTTCCTCTGCCAGCTTGGTGGCGTGAAGAGGCCCCGCTCCTCCAAAGGCGATCAAGGCAAAGTCGTGTGGATCATAACCTCGTTCGACAGTCAGCAACTTGATGGCTCGGATCATCGTGGCATTAGCTACCTGCAGAATGCCCCAGGCAGCTTCCAGGGTCGTCATTCCCAATGGCTTCGCGATGCGGTCGTCAATTGCACGCCGAGCAGCGTCAGCATCCAGATGAACAGCGCCCCCCAGGAAGTAATCGGGATTGAGGCGATCAGTGACCAAATTGGCATCCGTGACAGTTGGCTCCATCCCCCCAAGGCCATAGCAGGCCGGCCCAGGGTTAGCACCTGCGCTCCGCGGTCCCACTCGCAGGCCACCACCGCTATCGAGCCAGGCAATGCTCCCGCCACCGGCTCCCACGATGCTTAGATCGATTGTGGTAATCTGCACGGGGTAGCCTTCCACATTGCTCTCGGCCGTGAACCTGGGCTCCCCCCTCTCGATCAGAGCCACGTCACAACTGGTGCCTCCCATGTCAAGGGTGATAGCGTTAGGGTAGCCGACGAGGCGAGCCACATAGGCACCAGCGATCGCACCAGCGATAGGCCCAGAGTTCGTCACATGGACTGGGGCCTCGCGCGCCGCGCGGAAGGATGCTTTCCCTCCGTTGGCTTGCATCATGGACAGCCGGCTCTGCAATCCCCTTTGACTCGCCCGTATCTCAAAATCATCCAAGTGCTCTACCATGCGAGGGATCACATACGCATTAACCACTGTGGTTGAAGTCCGTTCATACTCGCGGAAGACCGGATTGACCTCGCACGAGAGAGAGACATACGCTTCCGGGTACTCCTTAGCAATGATCGCCCTAATGCGTTGTTCGTGGGCAGGGTTTGTATAGCTATGTAGCAGACACACGGCGATAGACTCGACACCTCGAGCCTTGAGGGCACGGACAATCTCCCGGCAGCCCTTCTCGTCCAGTGGCTCTAGCACCTGGCCCTGGAAGTTGACTCGCTCAGCCACCTCGAAACGTAGAGTGCGGGGCACCAAGGCGGATGGCCGATCCATGTGTATGTCGTAGATGCTACCAGTGCGGTAGGCACGTCCAATCTCTAGTACGTCGCGGAACCCTTTCGTGGTGATCAGACCTGTATTCACCGCCTGGTGCTGGACGAGCATATTCGTAACCAGGGTGGTGCCATAGACCAACTCGTCCAGATGTCCGATGTGGGTGCCGGAGATGCTCAGCACCTGGTCTATGCCCTGCAAGATCCCATCCAGCGGATCTGCGGGCGTAGTGGGGACCTTAGCTGTCCAGGCCCGGTTGCTTTCGCGGTCTATTAAGAACAGATCGGTGTGGGTACCCCCAGTGTCAATACCAAGACTACAACCCATAGAAACCTCCTCCCTCACTGCGACGGGACAAGACCTTCAGAATGATAACCATGCCAAACGACAAGGCGAGTGTTGCCACGCCAACGACGTTGAGCACCGGCGTTGTAGCATCACGGAGGCGGGAATAAATGCGGATAGGTAAAGTATAGGTGCTCGGTGAGGCCCAAAATTGGCTGGCTACATATTCCTGGAAAGAAATGGTAAAAGCGAACAACATCCCGGCAAAGATACTGGGTGCGATCAAAGGCAAGGTTATCTCAAAGAACGTTTGCAACTCCTTGGCACCCAGGCTTAGAGCAGCCTCCTCAAGCTGACGGGGAAAGCCGTACAGTTGTGCTGAGACTGTGAGGACAATGTACGGTAGGCCGAATATCACGTGGCCGATAATGAGATATGGAAAACCCCTGGGGATGCGAACCGCATTGAGCAACATGAGCAAACCTACGGCCGTGATAACATTCGGGATAATCATTGGGGCCAGCACGAAGGAGCTTATGAAACGTTTACCTGGAAACTCGGACCGTACCAGGCCCAGGGCGCAAGGCGTCCCAATCACAGCACACAGAAGCGCCGTCACACCTCCCAGAAAAAAGCTGTTCAGCAAGGCACGGATTATGAGCTTATCGTGTAGGAACTCGCCATACCAGCGCAGGCTCCAACCAGGCATAGGAAAGGTTAGAACAGTGTCAGGGTGGAAGGACATGACGATGATAACGACGATAGGCAAGTAGAGAAAAGCATAGGTGAATAGGGTAGCCGACCGTAGTAACCATGCACCTACCGGGAGCGACCGCCAGTGTCTCACCCGTTTCGTAGAAGAAGCAAAATGGTCCGCAGAAACTACGTCACTTGGCCGGCCCATAGATATCCTCCAGAGCTACGTGCTTGTTGACGATCGCAAGAAAGAGAAGCATGGATACCAGAAGGATGATGGCCAGGGCAGACCCAAAAGGCCAGTCAAAAGTCTCTAGGAAGCGATTGGCGATGACGTTGGACATCAGATCGGCACCTTTCCCTCCCAGGATGGCCGGCGCAAGGAAGCTCCCTGCTCCACTAATGAAGGTGATAACCAACGCGGTTATGATACCCGGCATACTAAGGGGGAGTGTCACTTCCACAAAGGCCTGCAAGTCATTGGCGCCCAGCATCTTTGCTGCCGACACCAACTCACGGTCAATCGACCTAAGGACAGCATAGATAGGCAGTATAGCGAAGGGGATGTTAGAGTAGACCAGACCGATGACGACAGCGAGCGGAGTAAAGAGTAATCTCAGGGGCTCGTCAATGGCGCCCAGCCACAATAGGACGCCATTGGCAACACCCCGCTCCATCAAGATGAGCATCCATGAGAAAAGGCGAATTAGGTAACTTGTCCAGAACGGGACAAGGATGAGAAGAATTAGAGTGGAGTTGCCCGAGCGCCGCTCGGCCAAGTAGTAAGCCGTCGGATAAGCTAGCAGCAGGGTCAGGATGGCTGTCTCTAGACCTACACGGAAGGAGCGTAGCAAGATTTGGCCGTAGACCCGCCGGGTGAAAAAATGGGCATAGTTCTCCAGTGTGAACGTGCGCTGCACTCCTCCGCCCGGCTCGTGAACCCAGAAGCTATAGAGCAGCACCACAAGTAGGGGCAGACCCAAGAACAGAAGGAGCCAGATCGCGGTCGGCCCGACCAGAAAGACGCCCTGGAGGGCTGGCCGCTGCCGCAGCCCGGTCACGAGGCCCTTGAGCCGCTTGGTTTCAGCGCTCATCACGCACCTTTCAACCATACAAGGTCTTCCGGATCAAAGGAAATCCAAGCTGCCTCTTCCCGCCCGAATAACAACTCCCCGAACGCGGGACGGATGGCCATTATCAGGTCCTGACTCTCCAGCCTGATGAAATATTGAACCGTGGTGCCGACATAAACAGCCCGCTCCACCGTCCCTGAAAAGGCGCAGCCATCAGACGCGGTCGGTTTCTGCCGGTGGACATTCACTCGCTCAGCCCGGATCTGGAGGATGCCCTGGTTGCCGATTGATACCTGCACATCAGATGGAAGACGCACTGCCAACCCGCTATCCGTCTCAATCTTGGCTCCCAAACGGCCGATGTGGACCACCCGGCCTTCAAGGAAGTTGGACTGGCCGATGAACTCGCCTACGAAACGAGAGCGCGGTCTCTCATATACCTCGCGTGGGGTGCCAAGCTGGACGAGTCTGCCCCCCTCCATCACAGCCATCTGATCGGAGAGCATCAGCGCCTCTTCCTGGTCATGGGTGACAAAGATGAAGGTGATCCCGACTTGTTCCTGAATCTGCTTCAGCTCGACCCGCATCTTCTCTCGCAGCTTGAGATCGAGGTTTGAGAGAGGTTCATCGAGCAGGAGTACCGCTGGCTTGACCACCAATGCTCGGGCCAGCGCTACCCTTTGCTGTTGCCCTCCACTGAGTTGCCGTGGATAGCGCGCCTCTATGCCTGGCAGGTGAACCAGCTCCAGAGCTTCTCTGGCTCGACGCTTTCGTTCCTCTTTGGGCATGTCTCGCTCTCGATATTTCAGGCCGAAAGCAACGTTGTCAAACACGCTCTTGTGTGGAAACAACGCATAATTCTGAAACATCAGACTGGCATCACGAGCGTACGCTGGTCTATCGGTCACGTCCTCCCCACGGATGAGGATCTCGCCGGTGGTAGGTCTCTCCAGGCCCGCGATCATCCGCAAGGTGGTCGTCTTGCCGCAACCGCTGGGGCCCAGCAGTGTCAGGAACTCACCCTGGCGAACCTGCAGCGAAACGCCATCTACTGCCATCACATCGCCAAACTTCTTGGCGACGTTTCGCAACTCCACATCAATCATCCCATCGCCCTTCCTGATAAATCCTGGCTTCCAGGAAAAGGGGGCACACCTCAAGTGCAAACAGACCCTTGGCGAAGATAGTCTGGTGGTTGAATATCGTGGGTTCGCTGCTTTCTCACAAGGATTCTCTGTTTGTACTGAGGCCCTGTGCCCCCTGTCCTCACGAACGCCGAGTTATCTCATTATAGTTACTCGCCCAGCTTCATCTCCTCGTAGCGCTCATTCCACTCCTCCTGATGGGCCAGCACATTGGCGACGTCAAGCAGAATGCCAGTGTTGAGGATAGCCTGCTGGTAGGCGGCCCTGTATGGGGTGTTGGCAAAGTACGCGTTGCTGTCGTACAGGCTCGTGTCCAAGGTCGGGATGTAACCGTTGGCCGCGGAGTACTGCACAAAGACTTCAGGCCGAAGTAAATAGTTGAGGAGCAATTCAGCTGTGTATCGCTCTGGATCTTTGCAGCCAGCGGCGATAGCTGGCCCCCCAGTCCAGATGGGACCGCCTTCCTCGGGAAACCACCAGCCAATGTCGAGCTGGGCGAGCTTGTTGGTACCGTCTTCCCCAACTTTGGTTATGGTATCGAACCAGTAGTCAGCCATCCAGATCTCGCGATTGGCCAGCAGTTCGTCTAACTGAGCAGCACTTTGCCAGTACGCGCGGACCAGTTGTCGCTGCGCAGCCATCGTCTCAAAGACCAGGTCCACATCTTTTTCACTCATATTGTTGGGATCCAGGCCCAGATAAGCGGCTGTCTGAAAGACGCGGTACAGACCATAGTCTCGGAGTGCAATACGATCGGCGTATTGTGGATCAAACAGGGGGAAGTAGGAATCTGGTCGTTCGGTGATCTTGTCTTTGGCATAAACGAAAGTGTACATTCCCACATCTACCGTCGCGACGTAGGCGTTCTTGTCACCGGGAACAATAACGCGGTTTTCCCACTTGTCAGCCAGGTTGGCATAATTGGGCACGTTCTCCAGCCGCAAAGGCTGGAGCAAACCCTGCGTGGCTCCATTGTAGAGGCCAAAGTCGCTAATGTAGAGGGCGATGCAATGCTCTCCCGGCGCTGCTTTGACAGCGGCCAACCATTCATCCTGGCTACCGTAGGTCCCACGCTCAACTTCAATCTCGACCCCCAACTCCCTGGCGAAAGGTTCAACGATCATGTCTACAAAGTTCTTGCCGCCGCTCTCACTCAAGGAGTCTACTCGAATCTTGGTCGCAAGCTCAGGTATCGGCTCGGCGGTGGCGGTGACAACAACCGGGACCTCGCGGGTGACTTCCACTTCTACCGGCTTTTGGACTTCAACCTCCTTCTCAACGACGACTGTTTCTTTGACGACTTTTTCGATGACCTCTGGAGTCGGCACCACTGGCGTCGGCCCACACTGGACCATGAGCAAGGTTGCCATAGCTAGAACAATCACCTTGCAGAACACTCTCGACCTCATGAGCTTCACCTCCTTATTTGCTTGAATCCTGACAGGGTTGACCGCCGTTGAGGCCAGATTAGCATGCTACTATTTCAATGACTGTTTCCTCATCTGTTTCATTTCTGACTGGGCCACAAACGCGCCAGTTCGGCGTTGGTTCTGGTAAGCTCTCGCTGGGCCCCCAGTTCGGCGAAAACCGCCGTGGCGCGCTCGAGTTGCGCCCGTGCATGGGACAGGTCACCCTGCTCGGCCAACAGTCGGGCATAGCTACGCAAGGCCCAGGCAGTCTCGAACGGGTCTCCAAGTCTTTCAAGCAAACGGAGGCCTTCGACCATACGAACTTCGGCCTGAATCGGCAGTCGTTGCTGTGCCAAGACCTCGCCCCATAGGTGATAGCCCATTGCCTCCAAGAGACGAATGCCAGCTCGCTGCGCAGCCTTGATCACCTGTTCTGCACCAGCTTGAGCCTCGTCCAAATGCCCTTTTGCCCGAGCGACTCTTGCCGAGTGATACTGTGCTCGGATTAAGACCAGTGCGGCGTTGAGGCTTGCTCCAATGGTCATTGCCTCTTGAAGGTGGGCCTCCGCCTCTTCAATCTTTTCCTGGTCGATCTTGACGAAAGCCAACGACAAGCAGTAATCGGCAATGCCATGCCGGTCCCCGATCTGGCGAAAGGTGGATAGAGCCTGCCCATAGTAAGAGATAGCCTGCTCAAGCTCACCACGATTGTAAGCCACATCACCCAGGGCACCCAGGGAGGCGGCCTGTCCCGCTATGTGACCGATCTGGTGGCAAAGGTTCAAGCTTTGCTGTGCGTAGGCTCCGGCTCGATCGTAGTTACCCCACCGCCGAGAGACTTTTCCCAAGCCTAGGAGCAGTCGAGAGATAATCGGTCTCCAATCGTGCTGGCGTGCAATCTCAAGGGCTTGCTCATAATGGCCTACGGCGGCATGATAGTCGCCTAGATGGAAATAGCTGTCAGCCATGATCTCATAAACGGCAACCTTCTCTGCTACCACCTCGGGCACCGATGACATTTTCACATCATCACCGTCACTATCCTCAACAAGGGCCAACGCCTGTCTGCAGAGGGCTAATGCGTGGTGGCTCTGTTCGCGGTGCAAATGCACCATCGCCATACCGCGCGCGACCATCGCCGCCTCGAGTCTGCCTTCTGGATCCTCTTGCTCCGATAGGTGAGCTCCCATAGCCCTCAAATGGACGAGTGCTTGATCGTATTCGCCCTTTCGATCATAGGCAGTGGCAAGTTGTAAACATATACGTCGGTAGTTGGACTTGCTCAAGTCGCAGGCAGGTAAAGCCGCTTCATAAACGGCTATAGCAGCGTCATATTCGCCCAGGAATTCGTGGGCCTGCCCCAGTTGGTACTGGATTTCCAACCATTCATTGGTGGACAGAACTGCATCAGTCTGATCGGCGATTTCCAAGGCGCGCCGGTAGTGGCCTATGGCTTCGCGCTTTCCGTACAACTTCCGGGCATGGGTGGCTGCGTGCAGTGAGTAGTCCAGGGCTTTTCTGGCATCGTTAGCATTATAGAAATGGTGAGCTAACACACTGGCCAGTTCACTTACGGCCTTGGCATTGCTCTCTAGAGCCAGTCCTACACGACGATGCAAATACAGTCGCCAGTCGGCACGCAACGTCTGATATACAGCCTCTCGGACCAGCCCGTGACTGAATTCATAGGTGCCTGGATTGACGCCAGGCATCTCAACTATCCACCCTCGGGACAAAAGCCGGTCCAAAACGATCAGCAGGTCCAGTTCATCGCCACCATAAACCTGCTGAAGAGTGGCCAAGTTGAACTGACGGCCGATCACGGCTGCCATCGTTAATACACGGATGTCTTCATCATCTAGGCGATTCAGGCGGCGATTGATGACATCTCGCGCGCTGGATGGCACCCACGATTTACCCGATGACACCCCTTGCCGCTCCTCACAGTCCTTGAGCATCTCCACCAAGAAGAACGGGTTTCCGCCTGTTTCTAGATAGAGGTGATGCCCCAGCTCTTCTGATTGGACTGCCCTCCCAAGTGTCCGGCGTGTTAGCTCCAACGCCTCCATCTCGGAGAGACGCGTAAGCGGGATGGTGACCAGGCGACCGCCGTGATCGAGTCGGTGTAGCAGGCTGGCCAAAGAGGGACGGTCTGGCAAGGCCTCTTGCTGTATGGCCAAGACTATGAGGACGCGGGCCGACTCCAGACGTCG
The DNA here is from genome assembly GCA_027493995.1 of Ardenticatenaceae bacterium. Lineage (GTDB taxonomy): Bacteria > Chloroflexota > Anaerolineae > Ardenticatenales > Ardenticatenaceae > DOUV01. Next base: position 7,361,318 of record JAOSJS010000001.1, read on the forward strand.
GGCCAAGTAGTGGACGAGATCAAACGTCGGCTCATCAGCAGTGTGAAAGTCATCAAGAAAGAGAACGAGTGGCAGGCGTTGGCTCAAATGGGCAATGAGCTGCACGAGGCCTTCGTACAACCGATTACGTTCGTGGTCGGCGAGCAGTGCAGGGCTAGCTGGGAGGCAGTCTAGATGATTGTGGAGCTCTGGTAGGAGTCGGGCGACTTCTGCCAGCCAGAGATCGTTAAGACGTCTTATGTAATTGAAATCAGCAGTAGAGAGAAAGGCTCGCAGGGCATCAATGATCGGTTGATAGGATGACCCTTGCTCTTGTGCATAGCAGCAGGCCCGCAGGATGAGGAGAGCAGAACCAGAAACGTGATAGAAAAACTCCTCGATGAGCCGGGTTTTGCCTACGCCTCCCTCACCGCTCACGACCACCAGACCCCCACGACCCCGCGTGGCTGATTCCAGGGCCCCACTGAGTTTGATCTGTTCTGGCTCCCGGCCAATGAAGGGGCCGCGCGGCATTACTTGCGCAGCCGTCTCTTGGGCCGAAATCAGCCAATAGCTTGGACCCTGCACCGTGAAGGCGCCATCGCGGATGGCCAGGTACAGGGCCTGAGTCTCAGTAAGAGGTTCGAGGTCGAGCATCTGGCGAAGCACCCGGCAGAGACTGTGATACTGCTCCACCGCCCTGTCACGCTGGCCCAATACATAATAGGCTACCATTAGATCGCAGTGTGCTGCCTCGTTCAGTGGATCCACACCGAGTATTCGCTGGAAATCAGCGATAGCTTGTTGGAAACGACCCTGAATAGCACTCTCGACCGCCAGCACGCGCAGACCTTTGATATACTGCTGTTTTAAGCGATCGCGCTCCAGAAAGAGCCAATCCATAAAGTCCGGACATCCACGCGGACAACAGCCCTCAAGGAAATCGCCGCCATAGAGTTCGACTGCGTCGCGCAGATCTGTCAACCCAGGACGGGAGAGAAGTTTTGAGTCTGACGAGAACGATCGATCTGTCGTCATCCAGCGACGATAACTCGTATTCACAGCCTGCTCAAAGGTTGTTACGTCGAGCCACTGATCAATGGAGCGATCGAGAGAATAGCGCCCGTCTACGTGGCGAATATAGATGTCGGCAGGTGCTCCCGGTGGGTTGATAGCCTTACGGAGGGTCCATAGACAACGCCGCAGGTTAAAACTGGCATGCTCATCATCGGTTTCGCCCCAGAACACGCCCGCAAGTCTTTCTCGCGTATATCCACGTGCAGGGCCTAGAGCCAGGTAGGCCAATAGCCCCACGGCTTTTTGACTGAGGCACTGACTGACGGTGGCCTTACCACGTGAGATCTCGGCAGGACCCAAGAGGCAGATACGCAGGTCGGTCATCTTCTGCTCCTGTATGACTCTAGACGCTGAAGGGCTTACTCTCAACCAACCCTTGACAGCGCAGCATTCTCCTGCCCGTATGCTTTGGTAAGCCCGCTTGTGGGCTAGAGAATCCTCGTACAGCTTGTCTATTGGCCGCAGGTCCTCTTGGTGAACCTGCACAAGTCAGCCAGTGCTGACGCCCACGGCCACGTCATCATGGCGGTGACAGGCGGGAGGCGACAACGATGGGGAACTGAATGATGCTGGGGATTGTCGTCGTACGCGTCGCTGTTGGAGTGCTTGAGGTGACTTGCAGTCCTCCATGTCGAGCGCGCAGAAGTAAGACCTTTGCTGCTGTATTAGACACGCACTGGCACTCGTTCTGCAATGTTGACCTTGAACGCCCGCCGGTGATAAGCACTTGCACCCGCGTCTCCTCCTGCCCGGTCTATTATCGCCCTTTGGGGTGAACAACTCGAGTTTAGACAAAAACCAGGGCGGTAGGTAGCTCTCCACTAAACCGTGGAGGGCGGCAGACTTGAACAAGAAGGGGTCCAGAGGCAGACTCTGCCTGGCTGGCAACCATGACAGGAGGACGGCCCCATGGACCCCAAGGCTGTATGCTGCCCCACCCTGGCGTGTCCGGCACGAGGACAGGTTGGCCGAGGCAACATCGTCATCCACAGGCAGAAAGAGCAGCGGTACAAGTGGCAACCATGCGGCCGGACCTTCGCGGCGACGAGCGGAACGGCCTTCTATCGACTGCGGCCAGCGGTGGACCTGGTGGTGATGGGAGTGACGCTGGTGGCCTCTGGCTGTCCGATCCAAGCCATCGTGATAGCCTTTGGGCTGGATGAGCGCACGGGGCGCGCCTGGGTGCGGCGGGCCGGCCCCCCCTGTGAGCGGGTGCCCCAGCAGCTGGTGGTCCACCCGCGGGATCTGGGCCAGGTGCAAGCCGACGAACTGTGCGTCAAGCAACAAGGGCAGCGGGTCTGGCTGGCCTCGGCGATCCAGGTGCGCCCCCGGTTGGGGCTGGGGGGTGTCATCCGTACCCCGCGCGATAGGCGCGTGATCGCCCTGCTGGTGGCGACGATTCTGGTGGCGACGATTCGCGCCTGCGCGCTGGGTCGCCCGCTCGTGATCGCGGTCGATGGGGTGCGCCGCTCTGTCAGCGCGATCCAGGCGGCCTGTCGGGCGCCGATTCCCACCGGCAGGCGAGGCCGACCGCGCTTGCGGCCCTGGAACGACCTCTGTGTCGGTCAGGTCATCAAGCACAGGGCCGGGCGACGCGTGGTGAGCGCGACCCGGCGGATCGTCCAGGGCCGCGCCGCGCTGGGTGACCGACTGATTCGCCAGACCCAGGGCCACGGAGGGCTCAACACGGCCTCTCTCGAGCGGATGGGTGCCACCTTCCGCGCCCGCCTGGCCGCCTTGGGCCGCCGCACGCGGGCCCTGGCCCACCAGACGGTCACCCTGGCGGCCGGCATGGATCGGGTTGGGACCATCTCCAACTTCTGCACTGATCATGAGAGTCTCCGCCTCGAGGGCCTCATTGGCGGTCGGAAGTGGCTCCCGCGCACCCCGGCCAGGGCGACCGGGATCACCGACCATCGCTGGTCCGTCCAGGCGCGGCGCGCCTCTCGCGTCCCACCGCCCCGCTGCACGCCGCCCACGCGGCGCGGCCGGCTTTCCAACGAGATGAAACGGCTCATTGCCCAGTGGTGCTCATGACCATGGTTAAAGATCCTGTTGGCGAAATCGTCTCCAGGAGGGCGAGCGGCTCGTAGTGCGCGCTTTTGCACCTTTCCAAATTAATCCAACCCGCCGCGTGCCCGGAGGGGCACGCCCGGCCGCCGGCCCCCAGCCGCGGTTTCCCCGGCTCGGCCGGGACAGGCCCTGGCCTGGCCGGCCAGGCCAGGCAACCGCCGGGCGGCCCGCCCGGCTCCGGAGAGCGATGGCCAGATTTATTTGGAAAAGTGCAATAGCGCGCTGAAGCGCGCACTACAAACAGGTACCCGTCACTCGCACCAATTCGCCGACAGTGTCGCTAAATGTGGTGCTACCTGGTTTTCAAATACGGAGAATCGTAGGATTGATGATCTGCTCGAGCGGTCGTTGGAATCCGAGAACGTGACCGGCCATGACCGCCTCCCCAGTCTCACCGTTATCCACCTCGATGGCCTCGACGACGCGACGGTGCTCGGCGACGGCCTCGCGCAGGTGCTCGACGGTGCCGAGGGACGCGTACCAGAGCCGCAGGCTCAGGCTGTAGAGCCGGCCGAGAATGTCGCCGAGAAAGGGATTATGGCTGGTCTGGACCAGACGGTGGTGGAACTCACGGTCAAGATGGATCAGGGCGATATTCTCACCGCTCTCGAGCAACTCGTGCGAGTCGGCGAGCAGCTTGTGAAGGGCGGTGCAGTCTTCGGGGGTCGCCCGTTCGGCGGCGAATCGGGCGGCCGATCCCTTCAGTTGGTGGCGAATCTCGAAGATGTGCCTGAGATCATTGAGGTTGATCTCGGCCACATAGATCCCGCGGCGTGGCAGAATCACGACCAGGTCTTTCCAACTCAACCGCTGGAACGCCTCGCGAATGGGCGTCCGGCCGAGTCCCAGTTCGGCCATGAGCGCGACTTCGTTGATAATCGAGGCCGGGGGGAGCTTGAGGATGATGATCCTCTCTTTGATTTGGCGGTCGGCTTGCTCGCTTCGGGACGGTGGGGCTTCCACGGCATAGGCCCGGCTTAGACTGCGGGGGAGACCATTATAGGGCATCGAGGCATCCCTTCTGCATCGAACACAAGCGCTCAACCCGTACAACTCGTGCCCGGATTCATGAAGAGCCGCCCGGTGCCGGACGTTGGCGCCGTTTGGGCGTACCGAGCAGTATCACTTGACGCGCCCCGAAAACTGTATCAGGATGTATATCCATAGATATATCTTGGGGAAAGTGATGCCACTCTACACTTCCGGCCAAGTTTGTCAACTCGGTTCGGCCATTTCCCCCGAGACCCGTCGCCGGCAGACATGAGTCGCCTCCAGCAACATCGATTGAACGAGTTTGAGATCACGTTCTCATCCTTCGGCCATCCTGATGGCGGGTTGATAACTCGAACATCTCGTGCTCTGTGACCTCAGTTCGCCTCATGGAGGGTGTTCTGTGTGCCACTTCGGGGCCTCGCGGGGGAGGCTCGGGCGGTCTCCTCAGGGGCTCTGGGACTTCAGACCTTGTTGGCGCTGGCTCCCGCCATCCGATCTGTTGCCGGTGGACAGGCCGTACACATACCCACTATGACCGCTCTCCCCAATCCATCGACCCTCGCGCTCGATACCACCATTCGCCATGCGCTGGTCCATCTGAGCCAGGTGCTCGGCTTCACGGGGAGCTGCGTGCTCCTCTGCGACGAACGCACCAGTGCGTTGGTGCTCCATTCGACCCAGGGGCTCTCCGCCCAACAGCAGCGTGATCTGGCAGTCCTCTCCGAGCCGGGCGCGCTGGCCGAGCGAGTGCTCATCAGCGGACGGGCCGATTTCGCCTCCTCGTTTGAGCAGCGAGCATTGGTGTCGGACGGCCATTGGCTTGGCCTGCCGCTGCTGGGGGCTGAAACGGCGCTGGGTGTGCTGCTGCTGCTCTGGCCGGGCCGGGGTGAGGATGTCGCGGAGATCCTTCCGGTGATCGAGAGTGTTGGCCGGGGATTAGGGCTGGCGGTGCAGAACGCGCGCCACTTTCACCGCCAACAGCGCCGTGCCGAGCATCTTCAGCTCGTCAGTGAGCTCGGCCGGCGGCTGACGGCAATCTTGGAGCCGGAGGTCTTGCTCCAGGCGATGGTCGAACAGATCCAGCGGACCTTTGGCTACTTCTACGTGGGCGTGAGTCTGGTCGAAAACGACAGTCTGGTGATCAAGGCCGAGGCGGGTCGCCCGCGAGCTGATGGCGAGGCCAACACGCACCCCTATCATGGTGCGGATGAAATTGTTTTACCACTTGGGGCCGGCTCAATCAGTGGGCTGGTGGCGGCCACAGGAAAGGCTCGCATTTTCCCGGACGTCACGCAGGAGCCGAACTACTTCTGGCTTCCGGAGATGGGGCCGGTTCGCTCCGCTCTAGTTGTGCCGTTGCATTTTGAAGATCAGGTGATGGGGGCCCTCGACCTCGAGAGCGACCGCCTCAACGACTTCGACGAGGACGACCTCCTCCTGGCTGAGGTTCTCGCGGCCCAAGCGGCGGTGGCAATCACCAATGCGCGCCTCTACTACCAGGCACGCCGGCGCACTCAGGAAGTTGAGGGCCTGCTTGATACGGCCCAGGACATCAACTCCGAGCTTCACCTCACCCTCCTCCTCGAGCGAGTGACGCAGCGCGCTCTGGAGATTACGGGGGCCGAAGGGGCACTGGTCGGTCACGTCGAAGATGGGGAGATGGTGTATCAGACGATCCGCACCCCGCGCGCCTGGGTACCGTACAAAACCCGCTTTCGTTTGAACGAGGGCTGGCTGGGACAGGCGGCGCGGCGCCGGCAACCCTACTTGACCAATGATGCGCCCAACGATCCCTACGTCATGCGCGACTTCGCAGCCACCTACCAGATTCACGCCGCTCTCAGTGTGCCGGTACTCAACCGGCGGGGGATCTTGCTTGGGGCCATCCTGGTTTTCAACAGCACCCCCGGCCGCTATTTCGGCGAGGATGATGTCCGGGTGCTGACAGCCCTGGCCAACCAGGCGGCCATCGCGATCGAGAACGCCAGGCTCTACGAGCTCGAGCGTGAGAAGGTCGAAGCGCTGCAAGAGTTGGAACACCTCAAGAGCGACTTCCTCTCTGGCGTGAGCCACGACCTGCGCACCCCGCTGACGGCCCTCCGAACTGCCAGTCAGGCGTTTCCAGCCGCCGGCCCGTTGACTCCGCTCCAGCAGCAGCTGATCGATAATATCCAGCGCAATACCGAACGCATGATCACCCTCGTCAACGACCTGCTGGAGATGGCCAAGCTCCAAAGTGGGCGGCTGCGGCTCAACTACCAGCGCGTCCGGTTGGTCCACTTGATCGACGAACTGGTCTCGGAGCTCGACCCGCTCCTCAGCGAGCGCGGCGTGCGAGCCGAGGTCGTCGCCGGCGATCCGGCGCTGGCGATCACCGCCGATCCGCGCCGGCTGCACCAGGTGCTGCTCAATCTGTTGACCAACGCCTGTCGCTTCAGTCCGGCCGGCGGAACGATTACTATCACCGCGGCGGCGAGCGAGGACGGCACGACGATCAGCGTCCGCGACGAGGGGCCGGGGATCCCGGTGGCCGAACAGGGCCGGATCTTCGATCGGTTCTACCGGCTCGATTCCGGTGGGAGCGGCGGCCTGGGCCTGGCGATTGCCCGGAGTTTGGTGGCGCTCCATAGCGGCACGTTATCCGTGGAGAGTACGCCTGGCGCGGGCGCGAGCTTCCACGTCTGGTTGCCACGGGAGGTGCCGGATGCGTATCGTGATCATTGAGGACGACCGCGACGCGGCGGAAGCAATCTCGATCAGCCTGATGTTGGGCCTCCCCAACAACGAGATTGTCACCTACACCGAGGGCGAGGCGGCGCTGGCCGATATGCCTCAGCATCCGCCAGACCTGGTGCTATTGGATGTAAACTTGCCCGGAGCCGATGGTTTTGAGGTCTGCCGTCGCATGCGCGCTCAGAGTTCAGTTCCAATTATCATGCTGACCGCCAAGGACGATGAACTCGACATTGTGAAAGGGCTCGAGCTCGGGGCCGACGATTACGTGACCAAGCCGTTTGGGCATCTCCAGCTGTTGGCTCGCATCAAGGCGGTGCTGCGGCGCACCCAGGCGCCCTCCCCGGCGATGGCCGCTCCTACCAGCGGCCGGGTCAGCTTTGGGGAGATCGAAATCGACTTCGAGCGGCGCCAGGTGCTTCGCGACGGCCACCTGGTCGAACTCACGCCGACTGAGTACAACCTGCTGTACCATCTGGTCCGGAATGCCGGCCGGACCATGCCGCACCAGATGCTGCTCGCTAAGGTGTGGGGCCCGGAATACGAGGACGAGATCGAGTACGTCAAGGTGTACATCCGGCGCCTGCGCGACAAGCTGGAACCGGATCGCAAGAACCCGCGCTACATCATCACGGATTGGGGAGTGGGCTACCGCTTCGAGCGCGAGTGCTGATTTTGGACTTGATTCCTCCACTCGCGCCGCGAAGCGCGCTCAGAGGGTGGCAGCATTCTGGCACGAAAACGGAGGGCTCTCAGGGCTGCCTGAGAGCCTGGCTCCTTTTACTGCGTGGAAACCGGCATCATCGCCGGGGACGAGACGATGAACTGCAGAGCCGGCGAAATCGGGTTGCCATGTTATCGGGCAAAGGTGTACGTTTCCTCGCACCAGGCCACTCTATTCACCGGCACTGTGGATACCTGGCGAATCGCGCCCCGCCCAACATCGACAGGCTCGTGCTCACAGACGAACACGCGCGCAACCCGCCGGACCTCATCACCCTCGATGATCCATTGCCCGGTCGAACTGCAGAGATGACAGGCAATTGGCTGGCCATCACGGCCGTAAATCGTGTACGTGGTTGGGTAAGGCGAATCCTCCCACAACTCCTCACCAACCATAGTGTCGTACAGACGGTCAAGCGCTGTTTTGCTCCGCTGCCACGCCTCGCTGGCGATAGCATCAAAATCCTCCAGCATCTCGATCCTCCTCTTTACGGATTCCTGGGTTAAACGAACAGTATAGCAACCTTTGTGCCGGTTGAATAGAACTCCCTACCAGTCACGGCCGGTCAGAAGTCGAACGGGCGAGGTGGGATGCACCTTCATCGTGGTCCGCGGGACTATGGAGGGCCGTTTGACACCGCCGGGTGCGCCCTCCTGAAAGGACAGAGATGCGTCGCAGCTGGGCAATTCAGGCGCCCGGTCGTGCCCTGCTCTGCCGCCAGCATGAAGGCGCCGCGTGGGGCAACAGGGAACCTCAAAGATGTGTTACCTGGCACGCAAATGGACGTGACATTGGTCACTCAAATTTGCTCGCCAGGCGGCGTATCATAATGGACGTATTGCGACTCCGCCGCTGATCCACAGCAACCGCGCGACAACTCCACGTCGAGTGAAGGCAACTGGGGCGCAAGGAACGCCAGCCGGTCTACACTCTTCCCCGTTTGCGCCTCGATTTGGTCGTTTTCGAAACCTGCCACTCTTCTCTAAATCATCTACGTCTCTGCCGGCTGACAGGCGCTCATTCTCGTCCAGTTGCCAAGGAAAGGAGGGCCTACTGAGAGATACCTCCAATCAGCCAGGCTGACTGGGCTGAACACCTCAGCACTCAGAACTTTCTCAGGGCAACGGTGCCCCAGAACATCGTGCGTTCCCGAACAGACCAGCCAAGGAGGGCTGAACAATGGCACATCAGGCCGTCTATCAAGCGATGGTCGAGCAGGCCGTGGCGGCACTCAAAGCCGATGTAGAAAACATCAAAGCGAAACGCGGCACACAGTTCAAGATTACCGATGCCAAACCCTACGTCGATGCCGTCAACGCGATGACGGCCGTTGAGGGCGAGCTTCCCGAGGTCATTGCCCTGCACGTTGATTCGGTCAACGCCCACTATGAGATCCTCAAAGCATTGACCGAGACGGTACGGCCGGAAGACGATCCCTTTGTGGAGCACTACCAGACGCCGCCGATTCTCGAGATTTTGTATGAGGAGCAACCCGATTTCCGCGCCTCGGTCGAGAAATTCATCGCGGCCATCGCTGAAAACCGAGCCCTGATCGGACGCGAGGCGGCGCGGATCTACGGCGGCCTGTACGGGCCGACCGCCGTGGTCGACTTCACGCTGAGCCCGGGTTCTACAGCCAACGTGGTTAACCGGATCTTGCAGGGGCTGGACATCCCCAAGGATCACAAGCTGATCATTCTGGCCGCGAAGTCGTTCGGCATGAACACCTCCTATGGGTTGGGCGCCGCGTTCAAGGCGGCCGTCGAGGCCGGCAAGACTCTGGACGAGGCGCTCGATGAAGAGATTGCCACGCTCCAACACATCTACGACAAACCGACCGAGGCCCAGACCGAGCTGATGCTGAAGCACAATCTCGGTGGCCATGGTGGTCACAGTTCGTTCGACACCGCCGAGTACCAGAAGCGCTACAAGGAGCGCATGCGCCCGACGGTTCTCGCCGCGCTGGCGAAGGGAGTGCACCCGGCCAATATCGTCTCGGTCCCGGCCTACTGCGTGGGCGATGTCGCCCACCACAACTCGCAGTCTATGTTCAACTTTGCCCAGGATCCGATCGTCATGGCGATCCTCGAGGCCCACGCCCGGGTTCTCGAGAACACGCTGCGCAGCGGGCTCGAAAAAGGCTTCGCCAACGAGTATGCTCCGCTCTCCCTCACAGTCGGCGCAGCGGCCGCCGCGATGGCCTATGAATTTGTGCTGGACTACATGCCGATCACGAGCGTGATCGATCTACTGGTCAATCGCTTCCACAACATGGTGGCCATGAACCCTGGCCGCGACTCGGCCGCCGAGTTACACAATGTCGACATGATGATGTCGATCTGGCGCGGCTGGCATATTCTCAAGCCCAAACCGCTGGGCAAGGGTGCCGAGATCGACGGGGTGAAGGTCGATCTGAGCCCGATCGACGGCCACGAAGTGCTCGGCGACATCCAGCGCTACTCCTACCCGCCATGCGCCATCACGCAACGCGCCGGAACGATGTTCAAGTTTGCCGACTTCCCCTGCCTCTTGACGAGTGAGCCGATGACGGCCACGATGCTGACCCATATTGTGGCGTTGCACCCCGAAACGCCGATCGCCCCGTTCCGCTTCGACAAGGACTGGGGCGCGACCGAGTTCCGCTACGTCAACATCGGCTACGGTGTCAAGGGCTTTGGCGCCGATCCGGTCGTGGGCTACGATCAGTGGAAGGCCGCGCTCTAATCGAGCGTGGGCGAAGTGGAGAGCTGCGGGGCTACAATTGCCTGGCAGCTCCTCGCACTGTTGCGTGAGAGCCGGCGTAGAATGTCCGCGTGCCCGCGGCGGCGTCCGGCGCACCGGCGCCCAGAGCCGGACCCGGGCGGTGAGGCGCGCTGCGCGACCAGAACGGGCCGAACCGACGAAATCGAGGGGTAGCCTTTGGGCGGCCTGGACATTCGGTGCCAGTCTTGACGCGGGTTGCCTGCCCGTGTATAGTAGGCAGTGGGCGCAGGAGTTGCCTTGCTGCCGGCGACCCGCATAGAATGGTTGGCACCAACGTGGTTCGCCAGGCTACCCACCGCCCGTCGGTGGGACTGCGAGGATGGGACGTTTCCCAGCCGAGCTGCCCGCGCAGCTCGGCTTTTTTTGTCCGCGATTTTCCGATTATTCACCGTCTGTTTACGGCTCCGTTCTCCTTTTGCGTGTATCCTGTAGGTGAGCCCCTCGCCCGAGGACAGGAGCGACCTTGTGGACAACCTGCTTCTCCAACTCGACACCGATAAGCACCCCAGCGCCTTCGACACCATTGTGGCCTACGACGCCGGCGCTGACCACGTTCTGGCTTACGGCAATGTAGTGCCAGGCGACGTTCGCGGCCTCGTCTATGGGGTGATGTTCACCCGCGGCGGCAGCAAACTCCGTCATTCGGCCATCTTCATCGGCGGATCGGATGTGGCCGTCGGCGAGCAGTTGCTGGCGGAGGCCACGGCGGCCTTCTTCGGACCGGTGCGAGTCTCGGTGATGCTCGACTCGAACGGCTCCAACACCACCGCGGCTGCGGCTGTCCTCAAGCTGCTCAGCGTTACAGACGTTGAGGGCCAGCGCGCGGTCGTTTTGGCCGGGACCGGCCCGGTGGGCTACCGGGCCGCGATGCTCCTCGCCCTCGAGGGGGCCGAGGTCGTACTGACCTCGCGCCGCCAGGAGCGCGCCGAAGAGGCGGCCCGCCGTCTGGAAACCGCCGGTGTTCACGTCACCCCGCTCCAGGTCAACGACAGCGCCAGCACGGCTCGAGCCCTGGAAGGCGCCAGCGTGCTGGTTGCGGCCGGTACCGCCGGTGTCCCACTCGTCTCCCAGGCGCAGTGGTCGGCCGTGCCGACGCTGCGGGCTATGGCCGATGTCAATGCGGTGCCCCCGGTGGGCATCGAGGGTGTCAAGCCGAACGATGATGGGGTCGAGCGCGCCGGAGTGATCGCCTTCGGCGCGCTCGGCGTCGGCGGGCTCAAGATGAAGATCCACAAGGCCTGCATTGCACGCCTCTTCGAGCAGAACGACCTCGTGCTCGACACCCGGGCGATCTATGAAGTCGGCAAGCAGCTCTTGCAACGAGGAGATTAGCGCTTGGAGATTGGAGATGAACGCCTCGTTCCCGAGCACTCTGTCGAACAATCTTACTCTCTCATCTCTCTGACATCGTATGCCGCGCGTTATCGGGGTTGATCCCGGCACTTTGAGCTTCGACGTCGTGGGCCTGGACGACGGGCGGCTCTTTCTGGATGCGACCATCGCGACCAACGACCTGGGGCGCACGCCTGCGGTTCTGGCCGAACTCCTCGTGGCGCACGTTCCCCTCGATCTCGTCGCCGGTCCTTCCGGATACGGCCTGCCGCTTCGCCGCGCGGATGAGATCGGCGACGTCGAGATCGGGCTGATGCTCCTCAGCAAGCCCGGTCGCCAGAGTGTTCCCGACGACGCCGCGCAGGCGACCATCGGGGGGATGCGCCGCATGATTGCGGCGCTACAGGCAACGGGATTGCCGGTGGTGTTTCTGCCGAGCGCGATCCATCTGCCGAGTATCCCGGCCTATTGCAAGGCGAACAAGATCGATATGGGGACCGCCGACAAGGTTTGCGCTGCGGCGCTGGCCGTGGCTGACCAGGCCGGGCGGTTGGCCTGTGCACCTGACCAAACGAGTTTCATCCTGGTCGAGCTGGGCGGCGCGTTCAGTGCGGCACTCGCCGTCGCCGGTGGTCGGATCGTGGACGGGATCGGGGGCACCAGCGGTGGACCTGGCTTCCGCGGCTCCGGCGCCCTCGACGCCGAGTTGGCCTGTCTGTTGGGCGACATCCCGAAAGCGTTGCTCTTCAGCGCGGGTGTCCGCAGTTGGCACGAGCCCGCGGCCACCGCGCCGGCCGACCTGCCCGACGACGCCTTCGCCGCGTTGGTCGAGGCCACGCTCAAGAACGTCGCCGCGCTGCTCGTGAGCGCGCCCGCCCCGCGGGAACTGCTGCTCTCCGGGCGCTTCTGTGATGACCCGCGCCTGCGGCCGGCCCTCGAGGCTCGCCTGGCGCCCATCGCACCAGTCCGGTCGCTCGGCTGTCTGCGCGGCTGTGCGGGCAAGCACGCGGCCCAGGGCGCCGCCATTCTGGCCGACGGCCTCGTGGGGGGACCGCACGCGTCCATCGTAGCCTCCCTTGGTCTACGCGCGGCCCGTGGCACGGTGCTGGATTATCTCTTTGTGCCTGGGGCTTCTGCCATCCGAGCCCGCTTCGGCTTGAAGGCTGAACCCGACAGATGAGTACGGCATTCCGCATTCCGCATTCGCCATTCCGGATTGCCGTCGTCGGGGTCAGCACGCGGGCGGTGGCCCAGAGCGCCGCGCGGGCCGGGTATGAGATCGTGGCAGTGGATCTCTTTGGGGATCTCGACCAGAAGCGGGCGGTGCGCACCCTCTCCTTGAGGCATGATCTGGGAGGTCCTTTCGACGTCTGGCGGCTGGTCGAGGCGACGCGCGCGCAACGGGCCGATGCAGTCGCCTATGTTGCGCCATTCGAGAACCATCCTGAGGCGGTCGCGGCCCTCGCCGCGCCTGGCGCTGCAACCGCCCGCTCGCCGCGGCTGCTGGGGAACGTACCGGCCACCCTGGAAGCGGTGCGCGATCCGTGGCGCCTGGCCCCAGTGGTGGCCATCGCTGGGGCGACCATGCCAGAGACCCTGCCACCCGGTGCGCGGCCCGACCCGGCCGGGCAGTGGCTGCGCAAGCGCCGCAAGAGTGGCGGCGGCCTCCGGATCGAAGCGTGGACCGGAGTGGTGCCCGATGATCGAGCGTGGCTCGTCCAGCGCCGGGTCAGAGGTGCGCCCCGTTCAGTGGCGTTCGTTGCCAACGGGCGTGAGGCCCTGGTCTTTGCCGTCACGCGCCTGTTAAGTGGGGATCGCAACTTCGGCGCCCCTGGCCTGGCCTACACCGGCAATCTGCTGGACCCGGCGCCCAATGCGGGGCTGCTAGACCAGCTGAGGCGATTGGCGACCATTCTCACGCGCGAGTTTGGCCTGGTGGGTCTCAACGGAGTAGACTTCATCGCGACCGATCCGGCTCTCACGGTGCTCGAGGTCAACCCGCGCTACTCGGCCTCGATGGAGTTGGCGGAGCAGGCGCTGGGCGTGCCCCTCTTCGAGTGGCACGTGGCCGGTTGCTACGGGCGGCCTCTCCCGCCGCTGCCGACCTATCGCGAGTCGCAGGTGCTGGGCAAAGCGATCGTCTACGCGGGGCGCGACGTGACCCTGGGCGACACCAGCGACTGGCCCGCGCGCGGGCGGCGCGATGTGCCTCATCCGGGCGAGAGGATCCGCGCGCGACATCCGATCTGTACCCTGTTTGCCGCCGGAACCAACGAACCCGACTGCTACGCGGCACTGCTCGCGCAGGCTGCCGATCTGAGATGCGAGATCAACGATGACTGAGACTTTCATCCTCATCCCGGGCCGTACCAGCCGTCAGGGCGCCGCGATGAATGCGGGCAAGAACAGTGATGACTACCGTGCAGAGATCAGTACCTTGCAGATGAACCCGGCCGACATGGCTCGTCTGGGTCTGTCCGACGGAGAGCGAGCCATCCTGCGGACAGCGCAGGGCCACGTGGCGGTGACGGTCCAGGCTGTGAAGCGTGCGGACGATCTCCCGGAAGGGCTCGTCTTCTTGCCCTACGGGCGCCTCTCCAGCCAGATCGCCTCGGCCGAGACGCAGGGCACCGGCATGCCGGAATCGAAGGGGTTTGAGGTGGAGATCATCGTGAACGATGACCGCTGAGCAGAGCAAGCGATGAGTGCTGATCAAAGTGTAGAAGGCAGCCTCTCTGTCCGGGTTGATCAATTCACAATCCAGGTCGCTCAATTTTTCGCGTCACTTCCCAAGAGGGGCGAGGTCGCGGGCATAGCCACGCGCTTTCGGCAGGTTGGGCTTCGGGTTGGCGAGCTGTATTACGATGCGACTGATGCTGTATCATCTTCAGAGTACATCATGCTGATTGAGGCTGCGATCCAGCAACTGGATGCGATGGTGGAGTGGCTCAAGGAACTGATGCAGTTGGGCGCCGTTGATACTAGCGAGGCTGTGCTACTCCTTCAGGACGCCGATACGCTTGACACGATGTTGAAAGAGAAAGTCAAAGAAGCGCAAAATAGAGATTGAGCTTTTTGTGCGCCGTGTTCGGCTCGGGAGCGAGCCGTTCATCTCCAGGCTCGCATCTGCAATCTCGCCCGTTCGGGGGAGGACGTATGGCAACGCAAAACGGCACGAGAACCGTCGTCCGGAATGCAACCTGCACCTACTGCGGCTGCGTGTGCGACGATATCGATCTGACCGTCGAAAACAACAAGATCGTGAAGGCTGCGAATGCCTGTGTCCTGGGCAAGGCCTGGTTTTTCAACCACAACGAGTCCCATGGCACGCCGGGCGCGCTTATCAAGGGCCAGCCCGCAACGATCGAGGATGCGATTGAGCGCGCGGCCCGGATTTTGGCGCGGGCGCGTTATCCCCTCGTCTTTGGTATGAGCAACACCACCAACGAGGCCCAGCGCTACGCCCTCGAGATCACCGAGCGCTGCGGGGGCTGCATCGACACCACCACCTCGGTCTGCCATGGTCCAACCGAGATCGCGCTGCAGGGGGTGGGCAAGGTCGCGGCGACGCTCGGCGAGGTCAAGAACCGCGCCGACCTGCTGATCTACTGGGGCTCCAACCCGGCCGAGAGCCACCCGCGCCACCTGTCGCGCTATACCTACACCGCCAGGGGGCTCTTCACGCCCAACGGCAAGCGGGACCGGTACCTGGTCCTGGTGGATGTCCGCAGGACCCCCAGTGCCCGCGCCGCCGACGAGTTCGTCCAGATCAGGCCCGGCACCGATTTCGAGGCCCTCTGGATCCTGCGGTCGCTGGCGCGCGGCGAGACCGTCACCAAGGCTGATTGCGCGCCGACGGGCATCCCGCTCGAGCAGTTCCAGGCCCTCTTCGAGCGCATGAAAAACGCCAAATACGGCGTGCTCTTCTTTGGCATGGGGCTGAGCATGAGCCGCGGCAAGTCCATGAACTCGGCGGCCATCTTCATGCTGGCGGCCGATATGAACCGCCACACCAAGTTCCTGGCTATGCCGATGCGCGGCCACGGCAACGTGACCGGGGTGGACGAGCTGCTCACCTGGAGTACCGGCTACCCCTTCGCGGTCAACTTCAGCCGAGGCTACCCACGCTTCAACCCCGGCGAGTTCACGGCGGTGGACGTGCTCGCCCGCCGCGAGGCCGACGCCGCCCTCATCGTCTCGTCCGACCCCTACGGCAACTTCCCGCGCGCGGCCCGCGAGCACCTGGCCACCATTCCGGTGGTGATCCTCGACGTCAAGCCAAACGACACCAGCGCCATCGCCGAGGTGCACATCACCACCGCGCCCTACGGTATCGCCGTGCCCGGCACGGTCTACCGCATGGATGAGATTCCCATCCGGCTGCGAGTCGCTCTCGAGAGTCCCTATCCCAGCGACGAAGCGGTACTCAGCCGGATGGTCGCGCGCATCAAAGCGCTGAAACGGGAAGCGGCGCCGGCAATGGCGGCTGATTAGCAGCATTGTTGGCCGGCATCCGCCGGAGGGGCGCACTCTCCACGCGGGGGCAGGCAGCGCGTGCGCCCCTCCAGCGGACCAGGCCCAAGGCTCGAACGCGAGAGAAAGATGCTCAAGATTACCGGGGGTCGGCTCTACGATCCCATCAACTCGATTGACGGTGAGATTCGCGATCTCTACGTTCAGGACGGGAGTATGGTCCCGGCGCCCGCCGATGAGAACGCGGTGACCCGCACGCTCGATGCCACCGGGATGATTGTACTGCCTGGCGGCCTGGACCTGCACTGCCACATCGCGGGCGGCAAGGTGAACTCCGGGCGGAAGATCCGGCCGGAGGACCACCGCCGCGGCTGGCACTTCGAGCGTACGGACGTGACGCGGAGCGGGACGGGCGGCACGGTGCCCAGCACCTTCGCCACCGGCTACAAGTATGCCGGCATGGGCTACACGACTGCCTTCGACGCCGCGGTGGCGCCGGTGGGCGCGAAGCACACCCACGAAGAGTTCCACGACACACCGGTCATCGACAAGGGCGGCTACATCCTGATGGGCAACAACGAGTTCATCCTTATGAGGCTCAAGGAGGGTGACCTCGACGCCGTCCGCAATTTTGTGGCCTGGGAGCTGCAGGCCACGAAGGGGTACTCGGTCAAGATCGTCAACGCCGGCGGGGTGGAGGGGTGGAAGTTCCGCGACGGCGTCGAGGGGTTAGACTCGCCGGTGGATTTCTTTGAGGTCACCCCCCGCCAGATCATCCAGGCCCTGGCCCGAGTCACCAACGACCTGGGCCTGCCCCATCCGCTCCACATCCACTGCAACAACCTGGGTCGGCCCGGCAACTGGCAGACGACCCTGGAGACGATGAAGGCTCTGGAGGGGCACCAGGTGCACCTGGCCCACATTCAGTTTCACTCCTACGGCGGCAAGAGTTGGAGCTCGATGCGCTCAGAGGTGCCCCGGCTGGTCGAGTACTTCAAGGGCCAACCCAATCTGACAGTAGATGTCGGCCAGGTGGTCTTCGGCCCGGCCACGACCATGACGGCCGATGGGCCCTGGCAGTACCTGCTCTACCAGCTCACCGGTGAGCGCTGGGTCAATGTGGACATCGAGGCCGAGACCGGGTGCGGCATCGTGCCCTACGAGTACAAGGCCCGCAACCTGGTCAACGCCCTGCAGTGGGCCGTCGGCCTCGAGTGGTTTCTGCTGATGGACGATCCCTGGCGCATCTCTCTGACCACCGACCACCCCAACGGGGGCACCTTCTGGACCTACCCGCAGATTATCAAGCTCCTGATGAACCGCGAGTACCGCAAGGAGGCCATCGCGCGTGTCAACCAGACCGCGATCAAGCGCACGGTGCTCTCCGAGCTCGACCGCGAGTACTCGCTCTACGAGATCGCTATCATCACGCGCGCCGGCCCGGCCCGCACCCTCGGCCTCGATCGCACCAAAGGCCACCTGGGTCCTGGCGCCGAGGCCGACATCACGATCCACGATCCGGACGACGATGTCGAGCGCATGTTCAGCAACCCGCGCTACGTCTTCAAGAGTGGCGAGCTGATCGTCGAGGAGGGGCACATCCGCGCCAGCCCCACCGGCAAGACCTTCTTCGTGGCGCCCGAGTATGACCCGGCCATCGAAGCCCCAATCCGCGATCACTTCGACAAGTACATGACGATCGTCTACGAAAACTACCCGGTGGACATGGTCTACGTGCCGCATCCGGCACAAGTTGCCACCAGGGAAGCGCTCGGTTACCAGTCAGAGATGAGAGGTTAATCTTTGAGGTGGTTGCTTTCTTCTCCAATAGTCTCGCTCGTTCTTGTGCGTGGCTCGAAAAGGGACGGGGATGCTGAATCGTCAGCGAGTCGCGGATAATCCTTCATCTGCAATCTCTTATCTCCAATCTCGAACCTTCAAGATGCCATGAACATCAACCACGTGGAAATCGAAGACACCTTTGCTGAGGCGTTCGGCATGCGTGGCGCGCGGGTGATCATTACCGCCGAAAGCCACAAGTGGGCCGAGATCGCCGCTCGCGAGGCCACTGGCTACGCCACCTCCGTCATCGCTTGCGATTGCGAGGCTGGGGTTGAGCGCTGCCTCGATCCCGCGGAGACCCCCGACGGCCGTCCAGGGGTGAGTTGCCTCTTCTTCGCCTTCTCGCGCGAGGCGTTGCAGAAGGCGTTGATGGGGCGGCTGGGCCAATGCGTCATGACCTGCGCTACGACCGCCGCCTACAACGGCCTGCCCGTCACCGAGAAGGCCGTGAAGGTGGGCAACCAACTCCGATTTTTTGGGGATGGCTGGCAGAGCAGCAAGAAGCTTGGCGGCCGCCGCTTCTGGCGCATCCCCGTGATGGAGGGTGAGTTCTTGATCGAGGAGACCTTCGGGGTCCAGAACGGGATCGCCGGGGGAAACTTCCTCATCCTCGGCCGCAGCGCCGCCGCGACGTTGGCCGCGGCCGAGGCGGCGGTGGAGGCCATGCGCCAGGTGCCCGACCAGGTTCTCCCGTTTCCAGGCGGCATCGTGCGCAGCGGCTCCAAGGTCGGATCGCGCTACAAGTTCCTGAAAGCCTCGACCAACGACGCCTACGCCCCATCCCTGGCAGGGCGGCCGGGCTCGGCCCTGCCCGAGGGAGTCAACTCGGTGCTGGAGATCGTGATTGACGGCCTCACGCTCCAGGCGGTCCAGGCTGCCACGCGTGCCGGGATTCTGGCCGCAACGGCGATGCCCGATATCGTCCGCATCACAGCCGGAAATTATGGCGGCGGGCTCGGCCCCTACCTGATCCACCTGCACGAAGTGCTGGCCGACGCGCCGGAGGTGACCGCATGAGCGAGGTGCGCCTGTATCTCAAGGAGCCCACCACGGTTCCGATTGAGGCCGAGGTGATCAGGCCGGACCAGTTTGCCGTGCTGTCGGCCGCTGAGATCGTGGCGCTCCCGGTCTTCTATGGGAACGAGAAGTGCGCTCTCAGTGACCTCTTCACCGTTGAGGGCGAGCGCAGCGACCAGGTGCGGCTGGCCGGGGAAGGCACAGCCCGGGTCAAGTACGCGGGCCAGGGGATGCAGGCCGGCCGGCTGGCGATCGAGGGCGAGGCCGGCATGCACACCGGCGCCGAGATGCGCGGCGGGGAGATCGTCGTCGAGGGGAACGCCGGGGACTGGCTCGGTGCCGAGATGCGCGGCGGGGCGATCCACGTGCGGGGCAACGCCGGTCACCTGGTCGGTGCCGCCTACCGTGGGAGCCGGCGGGGTATGAACGGTGGGGCGATTTACATCCTCGGTAACGCCGGCCAGGAGGTTGGCGCGCGAATGCGCCGAGGGCTCATCGTGGTCGGGGGCAACGCCGGTGACTTCGTCGGGTTGGATATGATTGCCGGCACCGTCATCGTCTTTGGCGCGTTGGGCCGGCGCCCGGGGGCCGGAATGCGCAGGGGAACCATCGTCACGATGCAGCCCCCGGATAGCAGCAAGGGATCGGTCCTCCTGCCCACCTTCCGCGCCGATGCGACCTATCGCCCAGTGTTTCTGCGCCTCTACCTGGCCGCCGCTCGCAGCGCCGGGTTCGAGGTGCGGCCCGAGTGGCTCGCCGGTTCCTACCGCCACTTCCACGGCGACCTCAACAGTGTGGGCAAGGGCGAGATTCTGATCTACGGCGGCAACGGCGCTGTGTGACTCGCCTGCGGTTGGCTGGGTTTCCGCGGAGCAACCCTGGATCAACGCTTATGAACGATTTGAACGAGCGCGCCTACAGACTGGCCCAAGATCTCATCGCGGCCGCGGATCAGTACGGTGTGGCGGCCCACACGCTGGACAATGGGGCCGTGGTAGTGGATTGCGGCATCGACGTGCCGGGCGGCCTCGAGGCGGGGCGGCGCTTCGCCGCCATCACCCTCGGCGGGGCGGCCGAGGTGCGTCTCACCCAGGCCGCCATCGGCGATCTTTGGCTGCCGGCGGTTGAGGTGACCAGCGACGACCCGGTTCGGGCCTGCCTGGGAGCTCAGTACGCGGGCTGGTCTATCAGCGGGCCCGAGAAGTACTTCGCGATGGGCTCCGGCCCGGCGCGCGCGTTGGCCCAGGCTGAACCCCTCTTTGAGGAGTTGGGCTACGCCGAGCACAGCGATGTAGCCGTTCTGGCCCTCGAGGGGGCCGCGCTCCCTCCGGTCGAAGTGGCTGCCCGGATCGCCGAGCGCTGTGGCGTGAGCCCGGAGCATCTGGTGATCCTGATCGCCCCGACCGCCAGCCTGGTCGGCACGGTACAGATCGCGGCCCGTTCGGCCGAGACCGGCCTCCACAAGCTGCACGAGCTCGAGTTCCCGCTCGATGCCGTCGTCAGCGCCCTTGGGGTCGCGCCGATCTCGCCGGTGGCCAAGAATGACCTGCGTGGCATCGGCCGTACCAACGACGCGATCCTCTACGGTGCTCGCGCCTACTACGCCGTGCGGAGCGCGGATGCCGCGGTCGAGGCGGTCATCGAGCGCCTCCCGGCCACAGCCAGCCGTGACTACGGCCGCCCGTTCTACGACCTCTTCAAGAGCTACAACTTCGACTTCTACCAGGTGGACCCGCACCTGTTCAGTCCGGGCCAGGTCGTCATCAACAATCTGGCGACCGGCCGCACCTGGCAGGCGGGCCGGCTCAATCCCGAGTTGCTCTCCAAGAGCTTTTTCGAGGGGTAGGACAATTCGCCAAGTTGTCCTATGACGGCCGCGCGACAGTGATGAACGGTGCGATCCCAGGCGTAGGGCAATTTGACAGATTGCCTCAAGTGCGACGATGAACTGTGCGATTCTCGCCAGCAAGGACGGTTGGCACGTTCAGGTCCTGGCTCGGGTCCTGGAGCGGCGCGGCGGCCGGGCCCGGCGTCTGCCGGTGGAGGCCCTGGTTGGCTGCGTGGGGGGCGGCGGAGACGGCCGGCCGGACCGTCTCTCCGCGGCCGGTGCAGCCCTCGACCGCTTTGACGCCGTGATCGTGCGGGCGATCCCGTCCGGCTCGCTCGAACAGGTCATCTTCCGGATGGACGCCCTCCACCGGTTAGAGCGTCTGGGGGTGCCTATCGTCAACCCGCCATGCGCGATCGAGCGCACGGTGGACAAGTATTTCACTTCTACCCTGGTGGAGGATGCCGGCCTGCCGACCCCGCCAAGTGTGGTCTGCGAGCGCTTCGAGCAGGCGATGGTCGCCTTCGAGGCGCTCGGCGGCGATGTGGTGGTGAAGCCCCTCTTTGGCGCCGAGGGGCGCGGCATGGTCCGAGTGACCGACCTCGACATGGCCCACCGCGTCTTTCGAGCTCTCGAGCTGACGCGCGCTGTCTTCTACCTGCAGCGATTCATCCCGCACGCCAACCAGGACATCCGTGCCTTTGTCGTCGCCGGGGAGGTGGTGGCCGCCATGCGGCGCCAGGGCGTTCACTGGAAAACCAACGTCGCCCAGGGAGGGCGGGCTGAGTTCCTCCAGCTCTCTTCGGGGCTGGCCGAGCTGGCTGTACAGGCGGCCGCCGTCGTCGGCGCTCCTGTCGCCGGGGTCGACCTGCTTCCGGCCGAGACGGGCGAGACGTACGTGATCGAAGTCAACGGCATCCCGGGCTGGCGGGGTCTGCAGCGCGTCACCCCGTTCGATATCGCCGAGGTGATTGTCGACTACATCGATGGCCAATGACTCCCGTTCCCCTGATGACGTGGCGCTGGCAGCCCAACTGGCGGCGCTGTTGGAGGTGGCGGCCGAAAAGCCTGGCAACGTGACACCCCGGCATGCCTTCGCCGACACGCGCCTGACCGATTTTCTGGCGAGCGCCGCCGCCATCGGCCCGGCGATGCGGGCCGCCGGGTCCCAACCGGTTGGTGCGACGATTCTGCAGGCGATCCGCGCGACCCGCCGGGTGACGCGCGCCAACACCAACCTGGGCATCGTGCTGCTGTTCGCGCCGATGGCGCGCGCCGCGGGACTGATGGAGGCACCCCCGGGGCTGCTACGTGCGGCTTTGCGCAGCGTGCTGCGGGCGCTGACTGTCGAGGACGCGGCGCAGGCCTACGAAGCGATCCGCCTGGCCGGGCCGGGTGGGCTCGGGGCGGTCGCGGAGGAAGACGTGCGCGCGGCGCCGACGGTGACCCTCCGAGCGGCGATGGGGCTGGCCGCTGCGTGGGATGCGGTCGCGCGCGAGTACGTGACGGACTATGCCATCACCTTTGAGATCGGTGTCCCAGCGCTGCAGGCGGCGCTGGACGCCGGGCTCGCCATCGAGGCGGCGGTCGTAACGGTGTTCCTCACCATCCTCGGCCAGGTTCCCGACACACTGATCGCGCGCAAGCTCGGATGGGCCGCAGCGGAGGCCATCAGTGCCCGAGCACGGGAACTCGTGCCCGTGCCGGCCACCCTGGCGTCAGCCACGGCCCATGAGGCGCTGGCCGCGTTCGACAGTGAGCTACGCGATGACTACAATCGGCGTAACCCGGGCACGACGGCTGATCTGACCGCGGCGACGCTTTTCGCTGCCCTGCTGATTGACGGGCCGGAGGCGGTCGTCGGCGCTGCTGGTTCCAGATTGGATAGTCGCGAGCTCCCGTGCCGATAGGATACCTGCCCACTGGACTTGTTGGGCAGGGCAGGAAGTTGGACCAATGGCTCAAACTCACACTGTCTATCTCGGGCTGGGCTCAAATCTCGGCGATCGCCAGAGTAACCTGGCCGAGGCCATCCAGCGGTTGCGTGAATACGTGCGGATCGAGGAGCTGTCCTCGGTCTACGAGACTGAACCCTGGGGCTACGCCGAGCAGCCAGCCTTTCTCAACATGGTCATCAAGGGCCAGACCGGACTCCCACCGCAGGACCTGCTGCGCTTCCTGAAGGATATCGAGGAGAAGATGGGACGTCGCCAGGTCAATGCCGTGCGCTACGGTCCGCGTCCAATTGACATCGATATCCTTTTTTACGATGACGTGGTCCTCGACGAGGGTCGTTTGCAGGTACCGCATCCGCGCGTCGAGGAGCGCGCCTTCGTGCTCGTGCCGCTGGCCGATCTCGCGCCGGGCCTGGTCCACCCCCAGCTCGGCCAGACGGTCGCCGAGCTGCTGGCGACCGTGGACAGGTCCGGCGTCCATCGAGTCGAGAGCGGGCTCCTTGCGGGCTTCGCCCGCGACGTTCAAGAGGAACGGCCGCGGATCGCGGTCAGCCTCAACCGTGTTGGGGTGACGGGCCTGCACCGGGTCATCCGCCTGCTCGACAACGGCCGTGGCCAACTCTTCTACGCTGAGCTCGATCTCTTCGTGGACTTGCGCCCCGAGCAGAAGGGGGCTCACATGTCACGCTTCAGCGAGACGGTCGAGGAGCTGCTGGACGAGATGGCCGCCCAGGAGGCCCCCGACATCGAGACGCTCGCCGAGCGCATCGCCCGCCAGATCGTGGCCGAGCAGGGGGCGGCGCGCTCCGAGGTTCACATCCGGGCTCAGTTTCCGTTGATGCGGCACGCCCCGATTAGCGGCAAGGCGACTCAGGAGATCTACACCCTCATCGGAATCGCCGCCGCGAATGAACGGAAGTCCGCCCGGCTTGTCGGAGTCGAAGCCGAGGGGATGACGGCCTGCCCATGTGCCCAGGATATGGCGCGCGCTCATGCCCGCGAGCGACTCCTCAGTTCTGGCTTCAACGACGCCCAGGTGGAGACTGCGCTTGATGTCGTACCGGTTGCGACCCACAACCAGCGCGGCCGAGGCACATTGCTCGTCACCGCCTATCCCGGCGTCCGCGCGGAGAGCCTGGTGCAGATTGTCGAGGCCTCCATGAGCTCTGAGACCTATGACCTGCTCAAGCGGCCGGATGAGTTCTTTATCGTCAATCGCGCCCACAGCAATCCGAAATTCGTCGAGGATGTGGTGCGCGACATGCTCGGCTACCTGGTGGATATGTACCCCGACTTGCCCGATGATAGTTTTGTCTCGGCCCGCCAGACGAACTTCGAGACGATCCACAAGCACGATGTCTTCGCCGAGCGGGCCGGCACCGTGGGAGAGATTCGCGCGGAGATGGCCGGTGGGCCGTTCAAGCCTGGCCCGCTCTCGCTGAGTGCCTGGATCAGTCAGATGCTGAATGGTGAATGATGAACGGTGAACAACGAAATCCTATTCATCATCATTCCGCGTTCATCGTTGAGCCGAACACCTCGGCGCCCAGGACCCCGCGGTGCAGGGCGGTTGCCACAAGGGCGGCATCGCAGCCCGCCGCCGCCAGCGCGGCAAGGTCGCCGTGGTCGCGCACACCGCCTCCGCTCACAATCTCAATCTGGGGGAAGGCCTCCCGCGCGGCCCGCACGAAGGCCAGTGGCGGTCCGCCGCTCGTCCCGACCCGCGCCACATCGAGCAGGATGAAGTGGCGCCAGCGGAGCGCGTGGAGGCGCGCGAGCACCTCCAGCGGCTCGAGGCCACACAGCTCGGGGATGGTGGTAACCGGCTGCCCGGCTCGCAGATCGAGGCTGAAGAGCATCGGCCCCGTAGAGACGCCCCGGTGGGGCGGCTCTCGGTGGGGCGTCGCCCGATGGGCCGTCGCCCTGCGAGGGCAGAGACGGCCCACCGCGCCGTCTCTACACGGGGGCGTCTCGAGGAGTTCGGCGGCGCGGGCCAGTGAGGGGAGCGTCTCCAGTCCGATTATCACCCGTGCGGCTCCGGCCGCCAGCACCATCTGGGCGTCGGCCGGGCTCGCCACTCCAGCGTCAATCCAGAGCGGCACCCCCACCGCAGCGAGTCTTGGATAGAGTTCTCGATGGTGACCAACGCCGGCGATGGCGTCGAGATCAGCGATGTAGCAGGCCTTCGCGCCCAGGGTCGCGAAGGCCTCCAACACCGCGCAAGGATCACTCGAGTGCACCAGCCGGCTTGCCACCGGTTGATAGCGGTCGCGCGTGCCGGCCACGCCGTGCACCACCGTGTTGGCTTTCAAGTCCAGGACGGGTATGACTTGCATGGGCAGACTCCCGGTTGGTGAAGGTAGTGGCGCGGGCGGATTTGGCGATTCTATCGTAAGACGAATTGCCAGTTTGTCCAACCGCGTTCCGCGTTCCGTCTTGGGATGGGACATTGGCGGCGCCAATCTCAAGGCTGCCCGTCTGGTGCCCGGCGGTCCGGCGACGACGCTCAGCGTTCCCTTTGAGTTGTGGCGCGAGCCGGGTGCGCTGCCGCAGCGCCTGCGGGCGGTCGCCGCGCAACTCGGACCGGCGGAGTGCCATGCCGTTACCATGACCGCCGAGTTGGCCGATTGTTTCGCCACGAAGCGCGAGGGTGTGGCAGCCGTGCTGGCGGCGGTCGAAGCGGCGTTTCCTGACGCACTGCTGGCCGTGTGGGGCGCCGACGGCGCCTTTCACAGCCCGGCGGCGGTCTGTCAGGCCCCCCTGTCCGTGGCCGCGGCCAACTGGGCCGCGACGGCCACCTGGATCGCCCGCACCTTCCCAAGAGCAGACCGCGAATCAGCTGTTCTCCTGGTGGATGTGGGCAGCACCACGACCGATATCGTGCCGATCGCAGGCGGTGCAGTGCGGGCCACCGGGTGCACCGACCCTGACCGGCTGTTGAATGGTGAGCTGGTCTACACCGGGGCGCTGCGCACCAACTGCGTTGCGATTGTGCGGCGGGTACCCCTGTGGGGCCGTGAGTGCCCGGTCGCCTCGGAGCTTTTCGCCGTCAGCGGCGATGTCCACGTCTGGCTGGGCCACCTCGACCCGGCCGGCTACGATGTTGCGACGCCCGATGGCCGCTCCACGGGGCGCGAGGAGTGTGGGGCGCGGCTGGCCCGCCTGGTCTGTGCCGACCGCGAGATGTTGAGTGCGGCCGACCTGACGGCGATTGCCCAGACCATCCACCTGGCGCAGGTTCGCCAGATTGAGCAGGGTCTGGCAAGCGTACTGGCGGGTCAGGGCTGGCAGGAGGGAGACGGTCACACAAAACCACTCTCCGACGAAGTGCTGGCGATCACGACCGGCCTGGGTCACTTCCTGGCCGCCGAGGCGGCCGGGCGATTGGGGCTCACCGTGGTCCCGCTGGCGGAGCACGTTGGCGCCGAGGCGAATCGAGTGACATCGGCGCTGGCGGTCGCGGCGCTGCTGATGGGGATTGGCGATTCGCCGGGCGTTTCTTGATGCCAGGTGCCGCTGTTTTTCTCCGTCAGCGGTCATGGTGGCCTGTCCGGCGCATGCGGGCGTGGATGAACCCGCTAGAGCGCCGGTCAAGGCGTCAGACTTCCGAAGTCTGGTCGGGACCGTGCTGGCCCACAGCGCGCTCCGACGATGGTGACAGAGGCGGGCACCGGCTGCGAACCAGACTTCGGAAGTCTTGTCCCGCCCCCCGCGGGATGACGGGACCGGTGCTCTAGGTACGCCTGGCAAACCGATCGTTCAATGGGCGAGTCATCGACAACGCGCTGATGAAGGCGGGCCGGGTTTTCACAAGAACTGAGAGCAGCCGAATGCAGGCCGGCGTTCAACTTTCAATCTCCAATCGCCAACCTCCAATCGCCAATCCCCGCCTGGTCGTCAAGCTCGGCGGCAGTCTCCTGGTCGATCCGGCGTTTGGGGAGTTGCTGCAGCTGCTGGCGGTGAGCGGGCCGACCATGGGTGTGCTGGTCGTTCCCGGCGGTGGCCCCCTGGCCGACGAGGTGCGCCGGCTCGACCGTCGCTTCTGCCTGGGTGCGAGCAGCGCGCACTGGATGGCGATCCTGGCGATGGATCAGCTCGCGCTCTTCATCGCCGACCAGGCGCCCGGCGCGGTGGCCGTCACCGGACCGGTGGAAGTCGAGGCGGCGCTGCACGACGGACTCCTGCCGGTGCTGGCTCCGTCTGTCTGGTTGCGCGCCGCCGATCCCTTGCCGCATAGCTGGGCAGTGACCGGCGACAGCATCGCCGCGTGGGTGGCGTCAGCTTTGCGGGCCGAGGCGCTTGTGCTCCTCAAGTCAGTGCCCGGCGACGTGGTACCCTTGACGCCCGGTGCCGCCGACGGCGTGGTGGATGAGTTCTTCTGGCAGGTGGTCCCGCCGAGCCTCTCGGTGTGGCTGGCCGATGGGCGCGAGCCTCAGACGGTGGCCCGCCTCCTGGATCGCCTCAGTCTGGCAACCTGTTCTTCAGCGCCCGGACCAGAAGGGGGTCGAGGTGTCCGGTGCGACCGCCCTGGCAGGCGGCGCCGCGCACACCCACAAGATCGGTACCCAGGGCCGCCAACGCGGGCAGGTCGTCGGCCTGGAGAGCGCCGGCCAGCGCCGCGCTGAGGTCGTGGTCGTGGCACTGCCGCACGTAGGCCTCCAACACGGCCGGAGCCAGGTGCTCATGCAGAGTGCGCCCGTCCTTGTGCAACGTGTCGATCAGGCAGCCATCGGCACCGGCCTCGGCCGCCAGACGCGGGAGCGCTGCGACGCTGACGGCCTCCTCGGATGTGGTATCGGCGTAGGTCGCCAGGATCAGCCGCGCGTGGGGTGCAAATTCGTCGAGGGCAGTGCGAACCGCGCGGGCGACAGCAAAGGCCATCGGGGGGGGCGCAAGGAGTCCGATCTTGACATAGTGTGCGCCGGTCTGAGCCGCGCCGACGGCGGCGAGCGCGGCGCTGCCGGGGAGCGGTGGGAAGTCGCCCAGGGCGGCGCTGACAGGAACAGTGGCTGGGGCCAGGCGGCGCGCCACTCGAATGAGCGCCGGCGGTGGCGCGCCAAGGGAGCCTTCGGCCGGGTTTTTGAGGTCGAGCAGGTCGGCCCCGCCGGCCAGGGCAGCGATGATCTCGTCGGCGGTTGTGACGCTCACCAGGAGCCGCATCACGGACCTTCTTTCAATCTCTTGACAGGTGCGCTATTCTAATGGGGCTCTCAATCGTCAGCAATTAGCACTGGTTGATCGTGTTCGATGACTCACTTTCTCCTTATTCGCCACGGTGCGACTGCCTGGAACGACACGGGTCGCATCCAGGGAGTGGCCGACGTGCCGCTCTCGTCCACGGGCGAGGCGCAAGCGGCGGCGCTGGCGCGGCGGCTGGCGGGGGAGGCCCTCGACCTTGTCGTGAGCAGCCCACTGAGCCGGGCACGCGCGACGGCCGCGGCGGTGGCGGCCGCGGCGCGCGTGCCCCTGCGCCTCGAGCCTGCGCTCCGCGAGATGGACTTTGGCATCTGGGACGGGCTTACAGTCGACGAGGTCCGGGCGCGCGACCCCAGAGGGTTGGCGGCGAGTGGTGGCGGGCGAGGACTGGCCCAACGGGGGCGGCGAGCGGGCGAGCGAGGTCCAGCGCCGGGTGCTGGAGGCCATGGAGGCCTTGCGAGTCGCCGAGCCGGAGGGAAGGCTCGCCATTGTGAGCCATCTGGCGACGCTGCGGGCGCTGTTCTGTGCTGTGGCCGGCCGCGAGTTGACTCTGCGCTGGCCACCGCTCGCAGCCGGCAGTCTCAGCGAGGTCCGGTGGCCCATGGCCGGCGCGCCGGAGATCATCAGCCTCAACGAGACCGGGCATCTGCGTGAGCACTGAGCAGCGCGGCCGCTTCGCCGGCCTCAACGCCGTCGTCACTGGTGGTAGCAGCGGCATCGGCCGGGCTATCGCCGAGGCCTACGCCCGCGAGGGCGCGGCCGTCCTCCTGACCTACCGCGCCTCGGCCGAGCGAGCCCAGGCCGTGGTGGCCGGCATTCAGAAGCGCGGGGGTCGCGCGCTGGCCCTGCGGGCGGATCTCACCACGGTCGCCGCCTGCGAGCGTCTGGTGGCTGAGGCCCACGAGCGGTTGGGCCGGCTGGACATTTGGGTCAACAACGCCGGGGCCGACGTGTTGACCACCGAAGCCGCCTCGTGGGACTGGGAGCGCAAGCTCGACCTGCTGCTGGCGGTGGATTTGAAGGGGACGATTGCCTGCTGCTATGCGGCGGCGGCGATCATGCGGGGCCAGGCCACGGGTGGCCAACTCATCAATATGAGCTGGGACCACGCGGCCACCGGGATGGCGGGAGAAAATCCGCAACTCTTCGCCGCCATCAAGGGTGGGGTGCTGGCCTTCAGCAAGAGCCTGGCGCGGACCCTGGCGCCGGCGGTGCGGGTCAACATTCTGGCTCCCGGCTGGATCGAGACCGCCTTTGGTGCCAGGGCAGACCGTGAGTTTTACGAGGCGGTGGCGGCGAACACACCGCTCCGGCGCTGGGGCCGGCCTGAGGATGTGGCTGCTGCCGCGGTGTTCCTCGCATCGCCCGAGGCCGCCTTCCTGACGGGCCAGACGATCAACGTCAATGGTGGCGTGGTGATGTAGGCCCTTTAGAGAGCGAGGTAGCCGCCGTCCACGTAGAGCAGACGATCAACGTCAATGGTGGCGTGGTGATGTAGGGGCGTGCGGTTCAATTTGGGTGATAAACAGCGGATCGCCGCTGTTTGGCGATCGATCCGGCACCCATGAAAGGAGTACGCGTCATGGCCAAGCAAGATCTGAAAGTCTACAGTGAGGAGGAAGTCCAGGCCAAGATCAATGAGTTGGGGCTGGACGGATGGTATCTTGAGGATGGCTGGCTGCGCCGGAAGTACAGCACCGATGGCTGGCCCAGCACCCTGATGCTCACCAATGCCATCGGCTATATTTGCGAGGCGGCCTGGCACCACGCCGATCTCTCTGTCACCTGGGGCAAGCTGTGGGTCAAACTGATGACCCACTCGCACGGCGGCATCACCGACAAGGACTTTGCCGTCGCCAGGAAAATCGAGGAGATCGTGCTCTGGCGGCCCGACGAGGAGAGCCCCCTGGAAGGGACACCCAACAAGTTTGTGTACAGCAAGAAGTAGCGATCCGAAGAAGTCAGTAGCCAGGAGCCGGACCGGCTTCGAATCGACGGGCGCGGCCGTGCGTCCCTACCGACTGTTGAACGAGCGAACGGCCGTGCGCCCCTATTGACACCCGACAGAATGGCTGAGAAATACCTCTTCGTGACCGGCAAGCTCGCAGCGTCGGCGCTGCGAGCGACGCTTGCGCGCCTGGAAGCGCCCTTTGACTACGAGATCGCGGTCATGAAGATCACTGTCGCGGCGTTGATGACGCCGGCCTGGATCGCCCGTTTTCTCGAGGTCCCACCCGGCGTCACGCGCATCATGATTCCCGGTCTCTGCGAGGGCGACCCGGCCTTGCTGACCGCAACGTTCGGTGTGCCGGCGGAGAAGGGGCCGGCCGATCTCAAGGCGCTGCCGCGCTACTTCGGCCAGGCGGAGGTCCGTGCCCACTACGGCGATTCCGACATTCGGATCTTCGCCGAGATCAACAATGTGCCGCGCCGGAGCCGCGAGGAGATTTTCAACCGGGCTGCTGCCTTTCGCGAGAGCGGCGCCGATGTCATCGACCTCGGCATGTCGCTCGACCGTCAGTGGCTGGACGAGGGGCCGGAGATCATCGCCGGGCTGAAGGCGCGGGGCTACAGGCTCAGTATCGACAGCTTTCACCCGGACGAGATCCTGATGGCGGACAGCGCCGGGGTGGACTACGTTCTCAGTCTGAACAGCACCAACCGCCACCTGGCTGAGCACCTGCGGGCCACGCCGATCTTGATTCCGGACTTTGACCAGGGACTCGAGAGCCTTGACGCCACCGTCGCCGAACTGGAGCGCCTGGGCAAGTCGTATATCCTGGACCCAATCATCGAGCCGATCAACTTTGGCTTCGCGGCCAGCCTCGACCGCTACTTTGAGACCCGCCGCAAATACCCCGGCGCGGAGATGCTGATGGGGATCGGCAACATCACCGAGTTGACCGAGGCCGACACCACCGGGATGACGGCGCTGCTGATCGGCTACTGCCAGGAGCTGGGCATTCGCAACGTACTGACGACCGAGGTGATCCATTGGGCAGACGGCGTCGTGCGGGAGACGGCCATCGCCCGCGAGTTGATGTACTTCGCGCAGCAACACGGCAGTGTCCCCAAGCATATCGATAGCCGCCTGTTGACCGTCAAGGATGCTGAGTTCACACCCTACACCGAGGCCGAGTTGCGTGAGATTCAGGCCCAGGTCACCGATCCTCACTTCCGCATCTTTGCCGATGCCGGGTGGATCTACGTTTTTAACGTCGAGCGTTTCGTCAAGGGAACGAACATCGTCGAGATCTTCGATGCGCTCGAGGTGGACGAGGCGACGCACGCCTTCTACCTGGGCAAGGAGTTGATGAAGGCCTCCATTGCCCGCGCGCTGGGCAAGAACTACCGCCAGGAGAGTCCCCTCGATTGGGGCTACCTGACCGTCGAGGAGGCCCGCCGCGGTCATGTCGAACTCACGCAGCGGTCGGCGCGGCGGAAGGCGCGCCGGTGATGGTTCTTCTGCTGGTAGGTGGCTTTGATACAGCGGGCGTGAGGCGTGACGGCGTTTTTCACCCATCATATTTCCCGGGCAGATTTGCGCCGTCTTGTGCACGGCCAGGCTAACCATCGTCCATGTATATTGTTGAGACTATTACGACAACCATGTCGCCAGCGGGCGAGGTGAACATTGCGCCGCTGGGACCCTACTTCAGCGAGGATGAGATCATCTTCCGTCTCTTTCCCGGCTCTACCAGCCACGCCAACCTCCGGGCGACCGGGGAGGCGGTGGTGCACATCACCGACAACGTCGAGCTGATTGCCCACGCAGCCCTCGAGCGGGTGAGCTGGCCCACCGAGCCGGCGCCGACGGTACGCGGGGCCGTGCTCCCCGATGCCTGCCGCTTCTACGAGGTCCGCGTACACACGGTGGACGACAGCGGCGAGCGTCACGTTTTCACCTGTGACGTGGTCGGTCGCGGCTGGCAGCGCGATTTCCTGGGCTTCAACCGGGCCAAACATGCGGTCTTGGAGGCCGCAATTCTGGCGACACGGCTGCATCTGACCGGTAAGGAACCGGTCCTGGCAGAGTATGAGAAGCTTGCCGTGACTGTGAGCAAGACCGGTGAGGCGCAGGAGGCTCGGGCCATGGCCTTCCTGAAAGAGTACGTTCGGCGCTGGGAGCCGCGATGAGCGCCGGTATTCGCATCGCTTCACCTGCTCGTCTGCACTTGGGGATGTTTGACCTGACCGGTGCAAGTGGCCGCCGCTTTGGCGGCATCGGCGTCGCGATCAAAGAGCCGCGCGTCATCGTCGCGGTGCGCCCGGCAGCCGAGCTGAGCGTCTGTGGGCCGGAGAGTTCGCGCGCGCGGGTCGTGGCCGAGCAGCTGCGCGCTGCCGGATTGCCTGTCAATGCCACCATCCAGATCGAGGCCGTGATCCCATCGCACGCCGGCCTGGGCTCCGGCACCCAACTCAGCCTCGCCACGGGGGCTGTGCTGGCACAGCTGGCCGGCTGCCCGATGGCAGCCGAGGCGCTGGCAGTGTTGGGCGGGCGCGGTGGGCGCTCCGGTATCGGGACGCGAACCTTCTCGGCCGGGGGCTTTATCCTGGAAGGCGGCCGGCGGCCGGATGCCGCCACTCTGGCTCCGCTGATCGGGCGCTACGATTTTCCGCAGGGGTGGCTCTGGATAGTGGCTATCCCGCAGGTTGAGCCGGGTCTGCACGGGATGGCCGAGGTCCAGGCCTTCGATCGCCTGGGCCCAGAGGGCACGCCGATGGCTCGGTCGGCGGTCGGGCGCATTGCCGAGTTGGTGCTGATGCAGCTCATCCCCGCCCTATTGGAGCGCGATTTCCCGGCGTTCGGCGCGGCCCTCAGTGAGATTCAGATCCTCAACGGGGCCGCGTACGCGCCGACTCAGCGAGGTTGCTATGCCCACCCGATCGGCGCACGCCTGGCTGAGCGCTGGCAGGACGCCGGCGGCACCGGCATCGGCCAGAGCTCGTGGGGACCGACGGTCTACACGCTGGCCCCCGACAGGACGGCGGCAGAGCGGTTGGCGGCGATCGCCCGCCAGATGTTGGTGGAGGCGGCGATTCCGGGGTCAGTCTTGATTACAGCCGCCGACAATCAGGGCGCCCAGCGAGAGCCGATTCCCGGGACGGCCATCACTCGGGGAGCCAGCGATCCATCGGTTCTTGCGTCGAATGTGGAAACGCGCCGCGAACCAGGTCTGACCCTGCGGCACTATCAGCCATCTTCGGAAGGGGGGTGATGCCTTTCGCGACAAGCCTGCTGTACTCGTCGCTCTACCCGGTGAACCGTTCCAGCAATTTCCTACAACAAGGAGGAACCGCGTGAGTAACAAGGTGATGGTCGGCGAGTCCCTGGTCGGTGACGGTAACGAGGTTGCCCATATTGACCTGATCATCGGCGCGAAGGATGGTCCGGTCGGCCAGGCGTTTGCCAACGCCTTCGTGAACCAGCGCGAAGGCCACACGGCGCTATTGGCGGTGATCACCCCCAACCTGCCGGCCAAGCCGGATACGGTCATGATCAACAAGGTCACGATGAAGGGGGCGCGCCAGGCGGTGCAGATGTTTGGCCCGGCTCAGGCCGCCGTGGCGCGGGCCGTGACGGATGCCGTCAAGGAGGGGACGATTCCGCAAGACCAGGTTGATGATCTGGCAGTGGTGGTCGGCGTCTTCATTCATTGGGAGGCGGCCGACGACAAGAAGATCTACGGGTACAACTATGCTGCCACCAAGGAAGCCATCGGCCGCGCGATGCGGGGCGAGCCCAAAGTCTCTTACGTACTCGAGCACGAGGCTATGGCCCGCCACCCCTTTGCCAGCGGGGCTGAAGGCTAGTCGTCTCCAACGTGCTGTTCGGATGGACGTGTAGGCCTTCTTTACCTCCTTCCATCGTCATCGTTGGCTGTGGCCCACCGGATCCGGTGGGCCGCGCCAGTTTGGTGCTTCGAGGGTGGTCCGTGCACCCCTGGCATGCGGTGGCTCCACCGGCAGGCTCCGCCAGCCGCCCGGTTCACGGCGCATCAGGGGGAGAAGAGATCTCGTAGCGGATGGCGCCAATGGCCTTCTGATGTTGGCCAATCGCGTCATCATCGCACCCACGTGCCGCGGCAAGAAAACAAGGTTCGTGGGTGCTTTTCAGTGTGACGTGCGTTCTCGCATCACCCTGGAAAGCTCAAACCGCCGCGGTCGGACCTTGCCTAAGAGCAGGATTGAGTTATTATAAGCATGCAAGGCGAGGCCTTGTTTGCCCGGCAATCGCTCGCGAGGGTCGGCCAGCGAGCCCACACCCCCGCCCGATCCTTCGTGTGCAGTTTGCCATCAACCCCGTTGGCCTCAACCCGGTAGGCGTCCTCGATCCGAATCTTCTCCACGGCGTACGTGGGCGTCTTGAGGAGTCGCACCACGCATTTTCGGGAGCGCCAGACGTGAAAACAGCATACGAGTACATCGTCATTGGCTGCGGTGGCATTGGCAGCGCGGCCACGTATTGGCTCTCACGGCTAGCCGGCCACGAGGTGTTAAGTCTCGAACAGTTCAAGCTGGGCCACGACAGAGGCGGATCGCAGGACCACTCGAGAATCATCCGCCTCTCCTACCACGCATTGGAATACACGGCCCTGACCCCTCACACGTATGCCGCCTGGAGCGAGGTGGAGGAGGAATCGGGGGTCCAGCTGGTGTTCACGACGGGCGGGCTGGACCTGGGGCCGGTCGACGGCGGGGGCGCCAGGGCGCTGAACAACTACGCCGCCTCGATGCGGGCGGCCGGTATTCCCTATGAGGAGCTCTCGGCCGCGGAGCTGATGAAGCGGTGGCCTCAGTTTCGTCTCTCTGAGGGCGAGCGAGGGCTCTACCAGGCGGCCAGCGGCCTGGTCGACGCCCGCAAGGCGAATGCGACCCACGTGGTTCTCGCTCGCGCGCACGGCGCGACGATCCTCGATGGATGCCCGGTTCGCAGCATCCGGCCGGTGGGTGATACGGCCGAGGTGCGGACAGACGAGGGCACGTTCACGGCCCGCCGACTGGTGGTCACATCGGGCGCCTGGACCAACAAGGTCCTGAAGGGTATTGGGATCGAGTGGCCTCTCACCGTGACCCAGGAGCAGGTCACCTATTACGAGACGCCCAACCTGCGCGATTTCGCCCTGGATCGTTTCCCCATCTGGATTTGGCACGGAGAGGATCGAGACAATTTCTACGGCTTTCCGGTCTACGGTGAGATCGCGACGAAGGCGGGGCAGGACGTCGGCGGCAATATCGTAACCGTGGACTCGCGCACCTTCGAACCGGACCTGCGAGCATTGAAGGATTTACAACGTTTCCTCGCGACGCATATCCCCGGTTTCTTGGGTCCGGTGCTCTACACCAAGAGCTGTCTCTACACCATGCCGCCGGATCGAAACTTTGTGCTCGATAGGCTGCCGGAGCACCCGCAGATCGTGGTTGCGGTTGGCGCCGGCCACGCGTTCAAGTTTGCCAGTTTCATCGGTCGAATTCTGAGCCAGCTCGCGACTGAAGGGCGAACGACCTATCCGATCGACGCCTTCCGCATCGACCGCCCGGCGCTCACCGATCCGGGCTACCTGGCAGCGTTCAGGCTTTAGCGGGGCATCCGGCTTTTTCGCGCCAGGGTTGCGGTCCGTGATTCGTTGACCGTTGGGCCGACGACTTGCGGCAGGAGGCCACGGGTAATTGAAGGGGTGCACACCGAGGTGCCCCTCCCATCGACCGCGGACGACTATCCCCAGGTGGCGGGCTGGAATGGATGGAATCAAATTCGTCTCGCTGATGTCGGAAAACACCGATTTTATCTACCAGGCCATCGCGGCCTATCTGGCCCCGCGGATTGGGGTTCACGTGCAGGTCGTGGCGGACGTCCCCTGGCCTGAACGGGAGCGAATGCTGGATCTGGGTCAGGCCCAACTCGGAGTCATCTGCGGCCTGCCCTACGTCCGCAAGGTGGATCAACCGCGCCCACGCATCGCCCTTCTGAGCGCGGCGGTCATGCAAGCCGAGCGCTACCAGGGCCAGGCGGTCTACTTCTCCGATGTAGTCTGTTACGCGCCCTGCGGCGGTGGAGTCGGTGGAAAGGAAGGCTGCTGGTGAGTCGAAGAGCTGATCGCCACGCTGCGCGCCGTGAGCAGCGTCGCCGCTCGCCCCTGGAGGGCCTCCCGTTTCGGTTGTTGCGCAACCCCCGGCCGCCGGTGGAGATGCTCTCTGAGGAAGAGGTGGAGCGGCTCCACGAGGCCTCGATGCGGATCCTGGAAGGGATCGGGATCGATTTTCTGGACGACGAGGCGCTGGACATCTGGGAAGCGGCCGGCGCCCGAGTGGATCACAGCAGCAGGCACGTGTGGATGGACCGCGACCTGGTGCTTGAAGCGGTTGCTAAAGCCCCGGCCGAGTTTACTTTGCGGGCGCGCAACCCCGAGCGCGATGTCCGCATCGGCGGCAATCACATCGTGTTTGCGCCGTGCGGCGGCACCGCCTTTGTCTCGGACTTCGACAAGGGCCGCCGGCCCGGCACCCTGGCGGCCTATCAGAACATTGTCCGACTGGTCTCCATGTGCTCGCCCGTACACATCACGGGTGGGCAGATCGTGGAGCCGCAGGACCTGCCGGTGCCCGTTCGCCATCTCGAGCGGGAGTACGCCCAATTTGTGTTGAGTGACAAGGCGATCATGAGCGCGGCGCATGGTCGTGTGGTGGCCACCGACTGTATCAACATGGCGGCAATCGTCTTCGGCGGGCACGAGGAGGTGCGGCGCCAGCCGGTCCTGGCGAGCGTCGTCAACGCCAACAGCCCCTTGCGCTACGACACGGGCATGCTGGGCGGTCTCATCACCTACGCGCGGGCCGGCCAGCCCCTGGTGGTGACGCCTTTCATTCTGGCAGGGGCGATGAGCCCGATCACCATGGCGGCGGCGGCAGCCCAACAGAATGCCGAGGCCCTGGCGGGGATTGCGCTCACCCAGCTTGTGAACCCCGGCGTGCCGGTGATCTATGGTGGCTTCACCACCAACATCGACATGGCGACGGGTAGCCCGGCGTTTGGGACGCCGGAAGGGGCCTGGGCGCTCTTCGTCGGGGCCCAGTTGGCGCGGCGCTACCGGCTGCCCTACCGCGGGAGCGGTGGCTTGAACACTTCGAAGGTCCCCGATGCGCAGGCGGCCTACGAGACGCAGATGTGCCTCTGGCCGGTCGTGCTGAGCCACACCAATTTCGTGATGCACGCGGCCGGCTGGCTGGAAGCGGGCCTGGTCTGCTCGTTCGAGAAGTTCATCCTGGACGTCGAGGGACTGGCCATGATGCACCGGCTCTTTGAGCCCGTCGAGATCAGCGATGCAACCCTGGCGTTCAACTCGATCGCCGAGGTAGGGCCGGGCGGGCATCACTTTGGCACCGCGCACACCCTGGCCCGTTTCCAGACCGAGTTCTACCGGCCAATCATCAGCGACCGCCAAAACATCGGCGCCTGGCAAGAGCAGCGCGAGTTGGACGCCGCGCAGCGGGCCTACCGGGTGTGGAAAGAACTCCTCGAGCACTACGAGCCGCCACCGATTGATCTTGGGGTCGAGGAGGCACTGCGAGACTACGTCGATCGGCGGAAGCACGAGCTTCTCGACGCCTGGAGCATCGGTCACGGAGTCGCCGGGGGCACATGATCGGAGACTTCCGAACTCTTGCGAGCCTTCGGAAGTCTGACGCCTTGACCGGCGTTCTCACTGCCACCCGACCGATGGGCGTGGTTGTGTCTATCCGCGAAATGTTGTAGGATAAGAACGCGGATAGAAGTCATTCGCATCCCGGATGATGTCACCGTGCGCCGGAAATCAACGATCGCCCTCGATTTGACCAATCTGATCCTAGCAGATGGCAATTCGTTTGCCATCTGTTGAAGTACCCATAGCTACTACGACGATACCCCCGACTCCGTACGATAACCTGGGCTCCCGGCAGTATTCCTGCATGGGGAGTCTCGCCGTGATCGTGGTGTCCGTCTGCCGGCCCGGCCGCTAGCGGCTTCCCAACTGCCCATCAGGAAAAAGGCATCCTGTTCACCTGACGTTTCGATACTGGGCTGAGAGCGTTCCTGCGTCCAACCTCAGAGCGGCTCGAAAGCCATCACCCGGCTCCCGGCGTCTGATGGCCCGATAACCGGGTTGCTTTGGGTTGGCCGAGTTCGGAACCAATGCGCCGAGTGAGGCGCTCGACTGATCCGTCCGTTGTACGCGTCATACATCGCGAGCGCCTTCGGGTGGAATCGACGCAGGGCAGGCCAACCCAAGTTGAGCGAAACGGAAGACGGATGATTTCGCGTCCAGCAATCTTCGAATGATGAGTAAAAGAGAAAATCGCCAAGAAAGGGGGCCATTCAGCCTGGAAGCGGATACGAGAGAATCTGCGTGAACCGTGTTGTTCCAACCAAGCAAAGGAGGAAAGCGAAGTGAAACGTCGTGACAAGATGCACCCGTACATACCGGAACTCACTGAGCAACTGCGAAAGGGCAAGGTGAGCCGCCGGGAGTTTTTGCGTCTCACCACGCTGTTGGGCGTCTCTTATGGGGCAGCGCAGGTGCTGGCCGCCTGTGGGGGGGGGACGCCAGCGGTTCCTACGGCGGCGCCGGCGGCTACCCTGGCTCCCACCCAGCCAGCCGCACCGGTGGCGCCGACGGCGACGACGGCGCCCGCTGCCGCCGCCGGGCCCGTGCGCGGTGGCACCCTTCGCGCCGCCAGCCGGGTTCATAAGGTTACCCACCCGGCCCAGTTTTCCTGGGTCTCCCCGTCCAACCAGTTGCGCCAGGTCGCCGAGTACCTGACGGTCACCGATGGGGAGAACATCACCCATCCGCTCCTCCTCGAAAGCTGGGAGGCGAGCGACGACTTGAAAACCTGGACACTCAACCTGCGCAAGGGGATCAAGTTCAACAACGGCGACGACTTCAGCGCCGACGATGTCGTCTTCACGATGGGCCAGTGGCTCGACGAAGATGTGGGCTCGTCGATTCTCGGGCTGATGTCCTATATCAGCCCGGACAACATCGAGAAGAAGGACGATCACACCGTGGTGCTGCACCTGGACCGGGCGGAGATTGGCGTGCCGGAGCATCTCTTCCACTATCCGGCCCTGGTCCTCAACCATCGGACCTTCGAGGGCGACTTTATCAAAGCGCCCCACGGAACCGGGCCTTACACTCTGGAGCAGTACAGCGAGGGCGAGCGCGTCCTCCTCAAGCGCCGGGACGACTACTGGCAGATGGGGGCCGACGGCAAATCGTTGCCGTATCTGGACTCGATGGAATTCGTTGACATGGGTGATGAGACCTCGGCCTGGATCGCGGCGATCCAGGCGGGCGAGGTTGATTACCTCGACCTCGGTGATAACCCCAGCCCCGACGTCTATCTGGCCCTGAAAGACGATTCCAACATCAATGTGGTCGGCATTCCCACCGCCCGCGTTCGCGTGCTGCGCATGCGCGTGGACATCGATCCGTGGAGCGACAACCGCGTGCGCCAGGCCCTCAAGCTGTGCCAGAACCGGGAGAAGATCCTCAACCTGGCCTTCTTCAGTCAGGGCGTTCAGGGGCAGGACTTCCACGTCTATCCCAGGCACCCCGAATACTGCGAGCAGCCCATCCCCGAATACGACCCAGAGAAGGCCAGGCAACTCCTGGCCGATGCCGGCTATGCCGATGGTCTCGATGTGAACCTGGCCGTCGGCTCTGGGTGGTCGGACGTCGTCCGCTACGGGGAGATCCTCAAGGAAGACGCCGCTCCCGCGGGTTTTAATATCACCCTCGACACCATGCCCAACAACCAATACTGGGAGCAGTGGACCGAGGTGGACCTTGGCGTCACGCCGTGGACCCACCGCCCGCTGGGCACGATGGTGCTCAATCTCGCCTACGTTGGAGATGCGGACGGCAAACCTGTCGCCTGGAATGAGACCCGCTGGATCGACGATGAATTCTCAGAGCTGCTGACCCAGGCGAACGGGACGCTGGACGTGGACAAGCGCCGCGAGATCTTCTGCAAACTGGAGAAGATCCAGATGGATCGCGGCCCCATCGGCATTGCCTGGTGGGCGAACGCCTGGACCGTCTCCAGGAAGAGCGTGAAGGACGTCGAGCCGCACCCGACCGCGTACATGCTTTTCAATGAGGTCTCAAAAGAGGCGTAGCTCAGACTGGTAGATGTGCGCAAGTTCTGGTAGCGAGCGTGATGCGTGATCCTTACGCACCA
Source organism: Ardenticatenaceae bacterium (assembly GCA_027493995.1). GTDB lineage: Bacteria > Chloroflexota > Anaerolineae > Ardenticatenales > Ardenticatenaceae > DOUV01. The sequence continues at coordinate 7,401,525 of JAOSJS010000001.1, forward strand.
CGGATCACGCATCGCGCAATGATCGGAAAGGAACATCTCAGTGGCGAAGTTTATTGTACGGCGGTTGTTGCTCATGCTCTTGACGATGTTCCTCGTCTCGGTCGCCGTCTTCCTGATCACTGAGGCAGCCCCCGGAAACGTTGCTCGCAACGTTTTGGGCGTGCACATCACGCCCGCGCAGGAAGCCTCTTTTCTGGCCCAGACCGGACTGGACCAGCCAATCTACGAGCGCTATCTCAACTGGCTTGCCGGGAGCGACTGGCGGGCCGCCCGCCAGATCGGCATGCCCGTCAGGCAGATCACCACCAAGGATGGCTTCAAAGAGTGGTGGGCTGTGGAGAAGGATGGCACGCTGGTTACCTGGAAACAGGAGGGCGACGACCTGATCATCCGCCAGCGCCAGCCCGACGGCAGCGCGGAAGAGAGCCCGGACAACGAACGCTGGCAAGTCAAAGAGCCGGCCAGCGAAATCGGCCGTCTGACGATCTATCGAGATCAGGTGCTCACCAATCCTCAACTGACTGAGCCTGACCGGCAGGCCATCCTGCAGGAGCTGGATCGGATCCTGGCGATCCTTCAAGGGAAGGATCAAAGCCAGGCAGCACTCGCAGCCGCCCTGGCGGGGCCAGAGAGCGCCCTGGAAGCCATGATGGATCCCGGCAGTGCCAAGGAGAAGGAGCTTCTCCAGAAGGCGGCTCAAGATGTCTCCAGGGATGATCTGCTCCAGGCGGTGGTTCTCTCTCAAGAGCTGTCTGCGCCATCGGCGGATCTCACGCCGAGCAATCGCCAGACGATGGCCCGGCGCCTGGGAAAGGCGGCTGATGTTGTTGAAAGTGCCGACCCTGCCGTCGCCGCGCAGTTGCGCCGAGCGGCTGATAGCTTGAAAGCTGGCGATACGGCCGCAGCTCAAGAGGTTCTCACGGGCGCAGCCTCTGCGCTGAACCGGCTCACCGGCTCGCTGGCCGTCCTTTCCACGGCGTTGAGGGCCGGGGATTATCAACAGGCGGTGACCGTTTTACGGGACCTGTCCGACCCGACGCACGGACCTCTGGATGCTGCTCAGCTGGCGGTGGTCCCGGGTCTGCTCGAACAGGCCGGGAAAGCGCTGAAGGATGCCAGCGCCGAACTTGGTGATCAGTTGCGGCAGGCTGCCGACAGCCTCGAGGCAGGGGACAGCCGCGCAGCCAAAGACGCTCTCGGCCGGGCGGCCGCGGTTCTGGCTGAAACGGGCGAGAGTATCGCCCGCAGTGATGCGGCCAGGCAGGCGCGCGTCATCAGAACCTTTTGGGGGGTGGACACGCAGAATCATGCGGTCAAGTGGGAGAAAGGCGCGGGCAAAGAAGTGTGGGTGTTGAAAGCCGGCGTCGGCTGGAAGGCCGCGAGTGGGGGCCCGGTGGAATTCATCCCACTCCAGAAGGGGCTGCTGCGCGGCGATCCGGGACTCTCCCTGCGCACCGGCCGTCCCGTGGCCGATTTGCTGTTCACGCGCCTGCGCAACTCGCTGGTCCTGGCCGGCATCGCCTTCATTCTCGTGATGCCGTTGGCCCTCGTCCTCGGTTTGATCGCGGGGATCAACGAAGGCAAGCCGCTGGACCGGATTCTCTCGATCGGCGGCATGATGTTCTCCGTGACGCCGGAGTTTACCACCGGGATTTTCTTGATCCTGATCTTCGCGTTTTGGCTGAAGCTCGTGCCGGGGGCGACGGTATTTGGCGAGAAGGCCCCCTGGTCGAGGCCGGACATGCTGGTCTTGCCGGTGCTGACGCTGACCCTGATCGAGTTGGGCTACGTTCTTCGGATCACTCGGGCCAGCATGGTGGAGGTCATGAAGGCGCCCTACATTCGCACCGCGTTCCTGAAGGGGCTGCCCTACTGGCACGTCGTCACCAAACACGCCGTGCGCAACGCGTTGATGGCTCCCATCACCATCATCATGTTGCACGTCAACTGGCTGTTGGGTGGCATTGTCGTGGTGGAGGTGATCTTCGGCTACCCCGGCCTGGGCGGCTATCTGCTTGAATCGGCGCTGTTCAAGGACTTCAACGCCATCGAGGCCGGCGCGATCATTCTCGTCACAGTTGCGGTCGGAACGCAATTGCTGGCCGATATCATCTACACGTTTCTGAATCCTCGGATCCGGTACGGTTAGCGTGAAACGTGGCCTTCTTGCCGGGATGGAGGTTGGGTCGCGACAGAACATATCCCAGATACGCGCCGGTTGGGCTATGAGGAACCGAGCTCTTCGCGGCGCCACGTTGCGCGTTTCGGAAAGGCTCCAATGCGAGCGATCGATGCCCCATCAGTCGTTCCGTCGCAACGATCAGGAGGGAGAAGTACCGCAGTGGCAGTCAGTGAACAAACCGTGGAACGAACCATCCCGGTCGCGGTGGCCCGCCCGTCGCGCCTCCGTCGCGTCTGGGATACGCTTGCGCTCATCTTTGAGTCGAAGACCGCCACCGTCGGCCTGATCATCGTCCTCTTCTGGGTCCTGGTCGCGGTGCTGGCACCGCTCCTGACTCCCTACAGTCCGACCGACCAGGATATCCACGCCCAGAATCAAGGCCCGTCGAGCGTCCATCCACTAGGAACCGACAGCCTGGGGCGGGACCTCTGGTCACGGATCATCTATGGCGACCGAGTTGTCCTGGTCTACTTGCCGGTGACGGAGACGTTCTGGTTGCCGGGCGGCACCGCCCTGTGGGGGGTCTTTCTCGGCCTGGTCGCGGGCGCGACTCTCGGCTTGATGGGCGGTTATCTCGGGGGGTGGGTCGATGAGGTGATCATGCGGGTCCTGGACGCGATGATGGCCTTTCCAGTGATTCTTCTCTACATGATCATCATCGCTGCTGTTGGGGCCTCGGCGATCAACGTCGTGATGGCCATCGCCATCGTCGGGATGCCCGGGATCGCGCGCCTGGTGCGGAGCCTGGCGCTGGATATCCGCACCCGCGACTACATCCGGGCTGCCGAGACGCGGGGTGAGAGCCCCTGGCACATCATGTTCGTGGAGATTCTGCCCAACGCGCGCGGTCCGATCATCGTCGATGCTATGCTGCGGGTGGGCTACGCGATCTTCGCCATGGGAACCCTGGGCTTCCTGGGGCTAGGGCTTCCGCCGCCCTCCCCCGACTGGGGGAGTATGGTCGCCAAAGGCCGGCAGTTCATCCTGGCCGGCAGTCCGTGGGAGGCGCTGTGGCCGTCGGTGGCTATCGCGTCCCTGGTCGTGGGGCTCAATCTGTTCGCCGATGGTCTGCGTGAAGAATCCCTCCGGTACCAGTAGCCCAGTGGCAGGGAGCAGGGTAGTAAGTCGCATTGGGTTCGTGGCACTGCTCAAGCAATGCCATTTTGCGACGTGGTCCCTGCTGCAGGTAAACGACATCACGAGTGGGTAGGTAGCACGAGCTATGGATGATCATCGCATCAAAACACCGATTCTTGGGGTCCGCGACCTCAGCATCTCGTATCAGACCCGGAAAGGCGCCGTTGAGGCGGTCCGTGACGTCTCGTTTGATGTTCATCGGGGAACGACCTTCGGGGTTGTGGGCGAGTCGGGGTGCGGGAAGAGCACGCTGGCGTTCGGGATCGTCGGCTTCCTGGGGCCGAACGGGAGGATTGTTGGCGGCAGCATCAAGTTTCAGGGGCGTGAGTTGGTCGGGCGCTCCCAGGGGGAGCTCCGCCAACTGCGCGGTGACCAGATCGCGATGGTCTACCAGGATCCGATGCAGGCCCTGAACCCGTCGGTAACCCTCGGCGAGCAGTTGGCGGAGGTCTTGATCGCGCACCGGGGGATTAAAAAAGCGCCGGCCTGGGAAAAGTGCGTTCAGATGCTCGAGCGGGTCTACATGCCCGATGCGGCCGCGGTGATGAACCGCTATCCCCATCAGATCTCCGGCGGGCAGCAGCAGCGCGTCGTGATTGCCATGGCATTGCTCAACAACCCGGCCCTGCTCATCATGGACGAGCCCACCACGGCGCTCGACGTGACGGTTGAGGCGGCCGTCCTCGACCTGATCGAAGACCTGAAACGCGACTTCGACACCGGTATCATCTACATCACACACAATCTGGGCGTCGTGGCCCGCGTGAGCGATGACGTCGGCGTGATGTACGCCGGCGAGATGGTGGAGCGGGCGACGGTCGCGGCCATCTTTGACGATCCCCAACACCCCTATACCCAGGGACTCATGCGCTGCGTCCCCCGGCTCGGGGCCACCAAAGCGAGTAGCCTGCTCTATCCGATCCGCGGGCGGGTGCCGGCGCCCAAAGACCGGCCCAAGCATGCCTGCATCTTTGCGCCTCGGTGCGACTACGCGGAAGATCGCTGCTACCGGGAGCATCCACGACTACGCGCGATCAGGAGCGGACACCATGCGCGCTGTTTCTTTGCCGAGCAGATTGATGCGTCGGCCTGGCGGCCGCCGGCCGACATCGAGCTCCCTGATCTGTCTGTCGAGCGGGCCAATGGGGACAGCCAGGAGCCGATCCTGAAGCTTCACCACCTCAAGACCTACTATGAACAGGAATCCAAGTCGGTTCTCAGCCTGTTGGGGCTGGGCGAGAAGCAGTATGTCAAGGCGGTGGACGATGTCAGCCTGGAGGTACCGCCGGGCAAGACCATCGGCGTCGTGGGTGAATCAGGCTGCGGGAAGAGTACCCTCGCCAAGACGATTGTGGGGCTCGAGGCTCCGACAGCGGGCGACCTGGAATTTCTCGGCTTTGACATCAAGGAGCCAGTCTTGGGCCGCGACGTCAAGCTGATCGAAGAATTACAGATGGTCTTCCAGAATCCGGATTCGACCCTGAATCCCTCCTACACGGTCGGCGAGCAGGTCGCTCGCCCGCTGAGGCGTTTTCGCACGGTGCCCCCGGACCAGGTGTACGCCGAAGTGATTCGTCTCCTGAACGCGGTGCGCCTGGACCAGGCCTACTACCACCGCTACCCGCGCCAGTTGAGCGGTGGCGAGAAGCAGCGGGTCGGGATCGCGCGTGCTTTTGCCAGCCGGCCCGACCTGGTCCTGTGTGACGAGCCCGTGTCGGCGCTGGACGTGTCGGTGCAGGCTGCCGTGCTGAATCTCCTGATGGATATCCAGCGGAAGCACGGCACAACTATGGTCTTCATCGCCCACGACTTGAGCGTGGTGCGCTTCTTCTCCGACTACGTGGCGGTGATGTATCTCGGTCAGATCGCCGAGATCGGTCCAGCCGAGGCCATCTACGCTCCGCCATACCACCCCTACACGGAGGCCCTGCTCTCGGCCGTACCGATCCCGGACCCCCACGCCGAGCAGAAGCACATCCGGCTGAGCGGTACGGTCCCGAGCGCGGTCAACCCACCGAGCGGCTGTCGCTTTCATACGCGCTGCCCGCGGCGCCAGCAGCTGCCCGACGGAGGCAAGATCTGTGAGGAACAAGTTCCGCCGTGGCGCAACGCCGGTGGGGGCCACCGCATCTTCTGCCACCTCCCCCTTGAGGAACTCCAACAGATCGAACCCGTCGTGATGTAGAGCAAATTGCCAATTTGCCCGACAAGGAAGAGACTCGTTGCCTGTCAGCCTGTCGTGCCGGTTGGTGCTGATCGAACCGGAGGCCCAATTGCCCGGTTGTCCTCGCAATGGAGAGATGTGATGCTCGTCAGGGACTGCATGACTAAACACCCGCTGATGATCGAGCCGACGATGCCGGTCCTCGAGGCGCAGGGATACATGGGGGAGCACGACGTCCGCCACCTGCCGGTCACGGCCGACGGCAAACGGCTCTTAGGCCTCGTCACCCGGCAAACGCTGTTGATTCAACCGGCCAGACTGAGTAGCTTGAATGTCTGGGAGATTACTCGCTACCTGTCCAACCTCAGAGCCGGCGACGTGATGGTGAAGAACGTGATCACCATCCACCCGGATGCGACGGTTGAAGAGGCCGCCCGGCTGATGACCAGGAAGCGGATCGGTTGCTTGCCGGTTCTGGATGAGGGCATCGTGGTTGGCATCATCACCGAGCTCGACCTCATGGCCCAGATGTTACAGTTGTTGGGTGCCCAGTTTGTTGGCCTGCGCGTGACGGTGGAGATCCCTGATCGGTTAGGCGAGTTTGCCAAATTGACCCGGGCCATTGCCGAACGGGGGTGGGGCTTTATCGGGGTTGCGACCTATCCCGCGCCCAGGGCGCAGGATAGGTGGCAGGTTGTCTTCAAGGTGCGGAATGTCGAGCGCGGGGCGCTGCTTGCAGCGCTGGAGCAGATTGAGGATCAGCGCGTCCTGGACGTTCGTGAGTTGTAGCCGGGTCGGTTCATCCATCAACGCGTGCAGCCGGCGACAGCGTGGGCTGCGGGAAGAAACGCGAGGACACGAAATGGCAGGGGAGCGAGTACTCGAGCCACGACGACTCGAACGCGACCGCCGGCGCGCACGCCGTGAGCGCCAGCAGCCGAATATCGTGCCACCCGGGCTCGAAGGAGGCCGGTACAAGCCGCTCAGGGACAAGGACGTGCGACGGATCCACGAGGCGTCACTGGAAGTCCTGGAGCGTACCGGAATCGAAGTGGTGCCGTCCGAGTGCCGCGAGATGTTCCGCCAGGCCGGCGCGCGGCTCGACGCGGAGAACAACCGGCTCTTCATCCCGCGGAGCATGGTCGAGGATGCGCTGGCGACGGCGAGGAACGAGGTCGCCCTTTGCGGCCGCGACCCGAAGCACGATATCGTGCTCGGTGGCCGGCGTGTCTACATGGGGACCGGCGGCGCCGCGATCAAGGTGCTCGATCTGGAGAGTGGGCTCGCTCGGGCGACAACCCTGGCCGACGTGGCACGGATCGGCCGGCTGGTCGATGCCCTGGCCAACATTCACTTCTACCTGCGGGCGTGTGTCGCACAGGACATTCCCCCCGAAAACCTCGACGTCAACACTTACTACGCAGCGCTGGCCAACACCACCAAGCATGTGACCGGCAACTGTTTCTCGGTCAAAACGGTGCGCGAGGTCGGCGAGATGGCGGCGATGATTGCCGGCGGCCGTGAGGCGCTGGCTGAGCGGCCGCTTATCTCGCTCGTGACCTGCTGGACGGTGAGCCCGCTACGCTACGCGCCGGAGACGGTCGAGGTGCTCACCGAGGCCCTGCGGCTGGGACTGCCGGTGTTCCTCTCGTCGGCGCCCCAGGCCGGGGCGACGAGCCCGGCCGCGTTGGCAGGGACCCTGGTGCAGATCAACGCCGAGGAATTGTCGGGCATCACCTATGCCCAGCTTGTCAGGCCGGGCGCGCCGGTCGTGCTGGGCTACGTCCCGTCGGTCTCCGACCTGCGCACCGGCAACTTCGTCGGCGGGGCGCCGGAGTTTGCGTTAATGCACGCCGCGGTCGCCCAACTCGGGCAGTTTTACAACCTGCCGGTCTATAACTCTTCCGGGCTGAGTGATTCCAAGCTCCCGGACATCCAGGCCGGATACGAGAAGGGGATGACCGGCCTCGCCGCAGCCCTCGCCGGTGCCAACTACATTCACCACTCGGCCGGCTTCCTCGAGTCGATGCTGACCGTCGCGTACGAGCAGTACGTCATCGACGATGACATCAACGCGGCGATCATGCGGATGGTGCGGGGGATCGAGGTCACCGACGAAACGCTGTCGGTTGACTTGATCGACCAGGTCTGCCGCGGCGAGGGTCACTACCTGGGCACCCAGCAGAGCCTGGCGCTGATGCATACCGAGTACTGCTACCCGCACACGGCGGACCGTCGCCGCCGCGAGGATTGGGAGGCTGATGGCGGCCTGGACATGCGCGAGCGTGCCCGCCACAGAGCCAGGAATATCCTGGCCAGCCACGTCCCCGAGCCTATCCCGTCCGAGATCGACGCCGCCATTCGGGAGCGGTTCGAGATTCTTTTGCCGAAGGGAGCAGGGAGCAGGTAGCAAGGGTAGCAGGTAGCAGGTAGCAGGGAGCAAGGGGGCAGGGGGCAAGGGGAGCAGGGAGCCAGGCACTACGATACAACGGAGACTGCGTCATGGGACAGAGCTATGAGGACAGCGACGTTTACAAACCGCAGTTCTCGCTCCTCGATCGCGAGGGGTGCGAGCGCATTCACCAGGCGTCGCTGGAGATTCTGCGCCGGACGGGCGTGCGGGTTCACGAGGAAGAGGCCCTCGCCCTGCTGAAGGAGGCCGGGGGCGTCGTCGGTGAGAATAAGCTGGTCAAACTCCCGCCAGCGCTCGTCGAGTGGGCACTCGGGAAGGCCCCGTCGCGGGTCGCGTTGTGCCGGCGCGGCAGCGACCAGGTGGCGGCGCCGCTGGCCGAGCGTCACGTCAACTTCGGCCCCGGCTCGGACTGCCCGAACTATCTGGACCCCAAGGGCGGCCGGCGCAAGTTCACCGCCGCCGATGTCGCCGACTGCGTCCGGCTGTGCGACGCCCTTCCCCAGATTCAATTTCTGATGTCAATGGGTATCCCGTCGGATGTGGTGTCCGACCGCCAATACCGGCACCAGTTCGCCCTGATGCTCTCCAACAGCACCAAACCGGCGGTGTTCGTCGCCAACGACCGCGCCGACTGCGAGGCCATCGTCGCGATGGCGGCCGCGGCAGCCGGGGGGATCGAGCGGCTGCGCCTCAACCCCACGCTGCTACTCTACTCGGAGCCGACCACGCCGCTGGTGCACAGCCAGACGGCCACCGAGAAGCTGCTGTACATGGCCGAGCAGCGCCTGCCCATCGTCCACTCCCCCGCGCCGATGATGGGCGGGACCGCGCCGATCACCCTGGCGGGCGGCCTGGCGCTCGGCAACGCCGAGGTGCTGAGCAGCCTGCTGATCCACCAGTTGAAACAGCAGGGCGCGCCGTTCGTCTACGGTACCGGGCTTCACCACCTCGACATGCGCACCACCATCAGCGTCTACGGCGCGCCCGAGTTTCAGTTGGCCCGAGCGATGGTTGCCGAGATGGGGCGCTACTACCACCTGCCGACATGGGGCTATGCCGGTTGCAGCGACTCCCCGATCATGGATGCCCAGGCCGCGGCCGACGCCGCCTACCAGGTCCGCGACGCGCTGTTCACCGGTACCAACCTGGTCCACGACGTCGGCTACCTGGAAGGTGGCCTGACGACCTCGCCCGAGATGATCGTCTTCACGGCTGAGATGATCGACATGCACCGCCGGTTCATGCGGGGAGTCTGCCTGGACGATGAGTCGCTGGCGCTGGATGTGATCCATCAGGTCGGGCCGGGCGGCGCGTTCGTGGCGACGGATCATACCCGGGCCCACTTCCGCCGCTACTGGTACCCCACCCTCTTCGAGCGCCGACGCGTCGACGAGTGGGAAGCCGCGGGCGGCAAGCGGTTGAGTGACCGCCTGCGTGAGAAGACGATCTCCATGATGGAGCGACACCGGCCGGATCCGCTGCCGGAAAGTGTCCAGGAGGAGATTGACTATATTCTGGGTTGACCGAAGCCTTGAAAATTCATTTCAAGGCTGTAGGGGCGCGTCCTGAGTCTACGAAGGACCGTGCGCCCCTACGGTCACGATGGCAGCCGCCGGCTTGAACCGGCTTGGGCTCTCAGCCTGGGATTTCGATCTCAAGCTTCTCGCGCAGCCCAGACCTCGACGGCTCTCAACGTTTGTGATATACGGCGCTCCAACAGAATTTCGAATGTTCAAGCGAGCCCTGACCGCATTCTGGAAAGGACTCGCCGAGACTCGTCCACCCCTACCAGGGATTCCACATCGAATCCTTGACCACTCCCATACCCCCCAGCCCATTGTGCGGGGGCCCCGAACCAATATTCGGGCGCATCGCAAGTGGTGTCGTTGACCAAAGACGACAGCTCGGTGAAAGAATTCGACACCGAACCGCGTCAATAGAATAGACCGATCTTCTCTCTGACACCCTCCTCGTGTGCAGGCCGCCCCCGTATTGGCCGCCCGCCACGCAGGACCATCGCGTGCCGGTGCCCGGTCGCACCGCATGAAGGAGGCTCGCCATGTTCGCGTCGTCGTCCCGCCGTCCTTCGGCTGCCGCAGGTCGCCTGCTCGCGCTCGCCGCGATCCTGCTGCTCCTGCTCCCGCTGCTCGTGCCGCTTTCCCCCGGCGCGACCGCGCCCCTCGCCGCCCCGGCAGCAGCCCAGCCCCCACCGCACCCGACCGTGCCCGCGTCGAGGCCGGACTGCGCAGTAGCCCGGTGATGTTCATCGAGAACGTTGGCCAGTTCGGTGACCGTGCCCGCTTCCAGGTACGCGGCGCCACGGGGACGATGTGGCTGGCAGAGGCGGCAGTGTGGATTGCGGTGGTGGAACAAACCCCTCCCCAGCCCCTCCCCGCTACGGGGAGGGGGCCAGGAGACCTGTACTGCGCCCCCTCTCCCTAACAGGGAGAGGGAGCTGGGGGTGAGGGTAGAGCGTCGCTCCGGGGCCAAGCGGCGCCCGGCCGTGTCGGCAACCTCCCCCGTATAGCATGTTCGTAGTCAGGCGTCCTGAGTGAAACGAAGGAACTGGAGTGGCGTGCCGTTCGGCGCCACTCCGCTGCGCTCCGTGGCTGACTACAAACCTCGTTTGAGAGGATGGGGAGTGGGAGATGGGGGGATCAGTCGTCAGATGACTCGCCCCGCATGCGGGCCAGTTCGGCCCGCAGCCGCTCGAGTTCGGCTTCCGCGGCGCGGCGCGCGGCGGCTTCCTGCTCGGCCTGCGCCTGGGCTTCGGCCAGCGAGGGCAGCTGGCGCCGGCTGCGCGGATCGAAGAAGCGCAATTCATCCCCAATCAATTGCAAATCGAGCCCCAGGCGCGGGCTGTGCAGCCAGAGGGTGCCATCGGGGGCCGTCTCGGTCCGCAGCGGCACGTAACCCTGATCCACCAGCCGGTAGCCCTGCACGCGCGGCACCAGGTAATCACCGGTGGGATCCACCAACAGGTACTCGGCCACCCCCAGCGCGGCATAGAGCGCCCGTTTCGACTGCTGGTCCTCGCTGCGGGTGCTCGCCGAGGTGATCTCGATCACCACGTCAGGTCCCTTCCCCTCGCGCCAGAGCATGTACGAGCGCCGCGCCCCCTTCGGCACGCCGAAGACCACGAAGACATCCGGCGCCACCACCGCCTTGGGGTTGCCCTTCTGGTAGTAGACCAACAGGTTCCCCGACACGTAGACCTCCGGCTGATGGCGAAAGGAGAGGTCGAGCGCCTCGACCGCGTAGGTCAGCACTTTGCGTTGCCAGTCGCTCTCGGCCATGGGCAGTCCATCAGTGTCGGGGTAGTAGATGCCCTCTTCGAGTTGCGACGGTGCATACCTCACAGCCATCGCCGCCTCCTGCTGACCGGCGTGGGCTGCTGGGGGTAGCGTCTGCGGGCTCGCACCCAGAGCCACGCCGGTTTCATCGGGGTGCCTGGTGGGTTGACCCGCTCCCACCGTGAAACAGGCTGGGGGGATCATAGCACGACCGGTCGCGGCCGACAAGCGGTACCTTTGCTGAGATAGTGTACCGATTTCGGTTGAAATAGACGCAGGGGCCACCTGCCGGTGACCACCTCGCTTGACGGACTGTTCAGTTCTCAAGAGCGTGAAACCAAAAACTGGCCTGCTGACGGGGTGGAACGTAGCTTACAATTCACGTTACCCGCGACACGGTGAAACGCGAAACCTGAAACGTGAAGACGCCTTCCCACACTTGCATCACGCACCGAGTGGACCTCTACCCCAGGGTGGGCCTGGAGATCACCGGTGAGGCCGGCCGCTGGACCTGGCAACCGGTGCCGCACAACGAGACCCCCTCCCCCTTCCAGGGGGAGGGCCGGGGAGGGGGTCCCCGCCTGCGCCTGGAAGGTGCCGACGCCCTGGCGAGGGCGCGCGCAACGGGGACGACAGCGAATTGCGAAAGGAACGAAGGCGTGATACGTGATGCGTGACGGATTCCGTCACGCATCACGTATCACGCCTTCACTTGAGCAACGTATGCCTGGATTCTGCGGGCTCGCCGTGTTGCCCCAGAGGCAGCGTGAGCTGGCGTCATCCTCCGGTTGAGTTTCTGTCGGATCCTGACGCGGCGCGCGCAGCGGCTTTTTCGAACAGCCCACCGAGCGGCCAATGCACACTGTATAAGATCGATCCTGATGGATCGATCAATCCCGGACAGCCAGTTCAGCGCCCGTCCCCTGCAACCGCTTGTTGGGCAGGCGCGGTCATCAATTTAGGCCGCAGTGTAGATACATACTTCATGCTGCAAACGATCGGCAAGCCGATCTTTCTCTACCTCCAGATCATACCGGGTTCGTAGATTAAGCCAGAATCGTTCGGAAAGTCCAAAGTAGCGAGACAGGCGCAATGCCGTATCTGGCGTGATGGATCGCTTGCCCTGCACGATTTCATTGATGCGACGGGGAGAAACACCAATGTCTTTGGCGATTCGATACTGACTTAAGTTGAGTGGTTTGAGGAACTCTTCGAGGAGCACTTCACCCGGATGGATGGGAGGTAACTTTCGCTCTGCCATGTTTCTTCGCCTTTCAGTGGTAGTCCACTACCTCAACTTCATGCGCATCGCTCCCTTGCCACACAAAGCAGATTCGCCACGTAACTTTTCAAAAAGTGGGGGCGGAGGGTTTTGCGCGCGGCCCGGCCGCGCGCAAAACCCCTTACCCCCGGATTATTGAGAAGATACTTCGCCACTGCCGATTGATACGGATACTGTATTGCCCTTTTCGGTCACGAGAGAGTGCTTCGAGACGATTCGATGGTGGAGAATCGTAACGCTTAACGTTACGAGTGTCAAACACAAATTCCGTTGCCGCCCCAGAGTGTCTGGCCATATTCGCTGTAGTCCCCCGCCCGGACTGACCCCAGCCGCCCGCTTGACAGCGCCGGACCACACTTTACAATCCTCCAGCACGAAGAACAGGAAGTTGCTGGACGCAGGGTCGGGCGTCTGCGGGCTCGCCGTGTTGCCCCAGAGGCAGCGTGAACGGAGGGCAATCCATGACAGTGCAACAGATGCCGGCGGCCGGGCTGGAACGTCGAGTGGTGGAGGCGCTGGCGGCAAGCGATCAGCGCATCGTCAGCATGTGCGGGATCTGCGACGCTGCCTGCGGCGTTGAGGTCTATCTGAAGGACGGCATCATTGAGCGCATTGCGCCCTTGACCGGCCACCCGAGGGGCAGCTGCTGCCCCCGAGGGACGCACTCGCCTGAGGTCGTCTACTCCGAGGACCGGCTGCTCTACCCGATAAAGCGGGTCGGGCCGAAGGGGACCGCGGCGTTCGAGCGTATTGGCTGGGACGAGGCGCTCGACACCATCGTCGGCCGGATGCGCCAGGTGGCCGGCCGCCACGGCCCCGAGGCAATCTGCATGTACACCGGCCGTGGCAACTTCGAGCAGTCGCTCTGCGATATTTTCGCTCCGGCCGGCACTAACGAGTCCTCAGCCTCCAGCCTCTTCTTCGCCTTCGGCTCGCCCAACACCACCGGCGTCGGCGCTATCTGCTATGTGGCCCACGGCATGATCGCCCCCCAGGCGACCTTCGGGGCCTACACCAGGGAGATGTTCAACGACGTCGACCAGGCCGAACTCATCGTCGTGTGGGGCGCGAACCCGGCCACCGATTCCCCGCCGATCATGCTGAAGCGCATCAAGCGTGCCCGGCGGCGCGGCGCGAAGGTCATCGTCATCGATCACCAGCCCACCCAAACGGCCAAAGCGACGGATGCCCGCTGGGTGGGGATTCGGCCGGGCACCGACGGCGCCCTAGCCCTGAGCATGATCCAGGTTCTCATCGAAGAACAGCTCTACGACCGCGAGTTCGTTGAGAACTGGACCCTGGGCTTCGACGAGTTGCGCGACTATGTTCAGCAGTTCCCGCCCGAGGTGGCCGAGACAATCACCTGGGTGCCGGCCGAGATAATCCGGGAGGTGGCGCGGGCCATCGCCGCGGCGCGGGGCGCGGCGCAGGTGATGTACACCGGCCTCGAGTACGCCAACAGCGGCGTCCAGAACATCCGGGCGGCGATGATCCTGTGGGCGCTGGCCGGCCAGCTCGACGTGGCGGGCGGTATGGTCTTCAAGATGCCGGGGACCGACTTTCGGGCCCACACGGCCTGCGTGGCGCCGCCCACTCACGTCGATCCGGTCGGGAAGAACAAATACCCGCTCTACCACCGTCTTCGCAACGAGGCCCACGCCATGGAATTGCCGCGGGCGATCCTGGAGGGTGACCCCTACCCGATCCGGGCGATGCTCATCGGCGGCTCCTCGATCATCACCGCCTACCCCCAGCCCGACCTCTGGCGCCGCTGCTTCGAGGCGCTCGACTTCCTGGCCGTGGTGGATCGCTTTCTCACCGCTGATGCCCTCTACGCCGACATCGTGCTGCCGGCCACGACCATGTTCGAGATCGAGTCCTACCGCACCTACGGCCCCCACATCCAACACCGGCAGCGGGTCATCGCCCCGCGGGGCGAGGCGCGTAACGATTACTTGATCTACGCCGAGTTGGCCCGCCGGTTCGGTTACGGACACCTGTACCCGCAGAGTGAGCGCGAACTGCTCGAGTTTGTGTTGCACGGAACGGGTGTCGATCTGGAAACGTTGCGGGCCAACCCGGCGGGCATGACCAGGCCCGCGCCCGCGATGGTCTACAGGAAGTGGGAGCCCGGCCTGCTCCGACGGGACGGGCGGCCGGGCTTCGAGACGCCCTCCGGCAAGTTCGAGATCGCCTCGACTCTCCTCGCCAGCCATGGGTACGAGGCGCTGCCGGTCTACACCGAGCCGACCGAGGGTCCGATCACGGCGCCGGATGTGGCCGCGACCTACCCACTGGTCTTCAACTCCGGCGCGCGGGTGCAGTCCGATTTTCGGTCGCAGCACCACAACATCCCCGGCCTGCTGGCGATGCAGCCCGAGCCGCTCGTCGTGCTCCATCCACGGGACGCCGCCACGCGGGGCATTGCCGACGGCGACGCGGTCTTCGTGGTCTCGCCGCGCGGCCGAGTGCCGTTCAAGGCCCGTGTGACGGAGGATATCCTCCCGGGGGTGATCGAGGCGAGCGCGGGAGGCGGTGGCGCCATCGCCGCGTCGGCCTGGCGGCGATCCAACGTCAACGAGCTCACCGACCCCGATAACCGCGACCCGATCTCCGGCTTTCCGGTCTACAAAGCGCTGTTGTGTGACGTGGTCAAAGCGCCGCCCTCGGCCAGGATGACGGACTCGCCGCCTGGGCCCGATGCTTCAGCCCAGGTATCAGCGTTGTAGCGATCAGCGTTTGCGTCAATCGCGGTGGCACGGTATGGCTCTGGGCGAAAGCGGTGCGATTGCCTTCTTCGCAGATCGTGCTGCATTTCGACCAGCCAGTCAACCACCCTTTCCAACTCCCGCGGCATCGTCCCGAACCGGGGCTTTGCTTGCTGGCTGTTCCCCGCTGCGTCCACCGGGCGGCACGTCGCCGGAACGAACTTCTGGTGAACATCCAATCCCGCACCGGTCGGAGAGACACCTTCCATCCCATCCTTTCCTTGGGTACTCTGACGCCCGCCGGGCCCGCTGCTCACGAGAGACTGCTCTCCATGCTCCCCTTCCGGGGCCACAGATGAGGGTGCCTCGCCGCGCCCTGAATCCGCCTATTGAACAGGCTCGCAGGACCAGGTCGAATCGATCTTCGACCGGCGTCTGCCTCCGGTTAATTTCCTCTCGCGCCTCCCGCGCACGCGCCCCTTTTTCATCCGTGACGATGCCAGCTTTACACTATCATCCTGCTTTGTGAGCAATCCTGCAGGTGTGGCGCCAGGCTCTTGACAACGAAAGGACAAATGTAATACAATAACAATGACCAGAAATTGGGACGGTGTCCCAACAATTGGGACACGGCAAAGGTAGAACCGATAGGGCTTGGTAAGCAAGTGTTGGAGCCGGATAGCCAGCGGGATCGTCGAAGTAGTAGAAACAGTCGAACGGCGAAGGAATAGATGAAACTTGAGCTACAGGAAGCTACGCAGCGCGCGGAGACCAACGTCTACTCAAAAACGGTGCTCCGCGCCTTCGAGATCTTAGAGGCCTTGGATTCCGATACTCCAGAACTGGGGATACGAGAGCTGAGCCGGAAGATCGGCGAGCCGAAAAGTTCGGTTCAGCGCCTGGTAGCGACGTTGGTTCATATCGGTGTCTTGGAGCAGAACCCAGCGACCGAACGGTACCGTATCGGCTTCAGGCTCTTTGAGCTTGGTGCGCGCTGGCTCGGTAGCGTCTCGGCCCGGGACCGCATCCACCAGTACCTCACGCAGTTGGTCGAAGAGACGAAAGAAACGGCGTATGTCGCGATTGCGGACAATCGCGGCGGTGCAGTCTATATCGATAAGGTGCAAAGCCCGCAAACAATCCGCACCGGGGCACCCATTGGCCAGCGAGTCTCGCTCTCGTCGAGTGCCATTGGGCGAGCGCTCCTGGCGTACATGTCTTCCAACCAAGTTGAGGAAATCCTCCGCGAGCCAGTCGAGTGCAGAACCCCGAAGACAATCACCGATCCGGAAAAGCTTAGAGAAACCCTCGCGATATCGATCGAGCAAGGATATTTTTTGGACGATGAAGAATCGGAAATCGGACTGCGCTGCATCGCGGTCCCGGTCCTGGCGCCTGACAGGACCGCTGTAGCATCGATCTGCGTGTCTGGTCCGTCTTCACGAATCACCCTGGAGCGAGTGTCCGAGATAGCCTGCACTCTTCGAAAGACAGCCGAGACCGCCTCCGGGGAACTTGTCTACTTGTTGGAGCAGGACGGTCGCTTGACGTAACGGAATTTTGTTGAAGTTTGTGGCGCAGGACGAAGCTCGCAAAGGGCTGCTGCCAATGTCTGAGGCTACGGATTGGTGACGGCGGGCTTGATCAATCGAAATAGCACGACCTCCCCCTCGCCTTCGCTCGACAGGTCTGCACAGAGACCTGGCAGCCTATAAAGATAGGCGGTCGTGTGAGTCCTTGGATGTTGCTTATCGGCATCCGCTCGAAAGGGCCAGAAGGGCGAGAATAATGCTCCGATTCATTATCCGTCGCCTCATTGCTTCAATTTCAGTCTTGTTCATCGTTTCGGTTGTGGTCTTCCTGGCGCTGCAATTGACACCTGGCGACCCGGCAAAGGTGATGCTGGGTACGGACGCGACCATCGAAGAGGTACAAGCGCTGCGACGCCAGATGGGGCTGGACCGTCCATTACCTGCGCAGTACGTGATTTGGCTCGGGAATGTGCTGACGGGGGATCTCGGGCGCTCGGTCCGCAACAAGGCTCCCGTGATGAGTCTGATCCTCGGTCGGCTACCGGCCACCGTGGAGCTCGTCGTAATCTCCCTCGTGATCGGGCTGATGATAGGCTTCCCAGCCGGCATTCTTTCTGCAGTTCGCCACCGATCTTGGGTTGATTATGGTATCAACCTCTTCGCGGCTGCCGGCATCGCAATCCCCAGCTTCTGGTTCGGTATTTTGCTCATTTCACTTTTTAGCGTGCGCCTGCGCTGGCTGCCGGCTTCGGGGTACGTCCCGTTTTGGGAGGACCCAATGCGCAGCCTGCGCCATGTGATGCTTCCCGCGATTACTCTTGGCCTCTATCTGTCAGCCTATATTTCGCGATTCTTACGTGCGGATCTCTTAGAGGTCCTGCATCAAGATTACATCCGCACAGCGCGGGCAAAAGGACTGGCTGATCGTGTCGTCCTGATGGGTCATGCGTTGCCTAACTCGCTCATTTCACTATTGACTATCCTGGGGATCCTCGTCGGCTCGCTGTTGGGCGGTGTCGTCATCGTGGAACAGGTCTTTGGCTGGTCAGGCATCGGCTGGTTGGCCGTTCAAGCCATTTTCAACCGCGATTACCCGCTGGTACAGGGCGTCGTACTATTCTCGTCACTAGCCTTCGTGCTGATCAATTTGTTCGTCGACATGGCCTATGGTGTGGTGGACCCTCGGATACGGTTCAGCAGATAAGGATCCCTGCCGCGATCGGTAAAGCCTTGCGTGATCCATGATCCGTGATGGGGTCACACAGGTAAAGATGGCTCAAAAATCTCCTATATCCGAAATTCATACGCTCGCGCTATCCTCCGCCCGAACGGTGGAGGACTCGGGCTGGCTGGGACGATTGCCGGGAGTCAAGATCCACAGCCGGGCAGAAGGGGTGGCGCTTATCTTTTTGGTGTTTCTTGTCCTGGCCGCCGTAGTACCCGGCTCACTAGCGTCGTTTGCCCCGAATGATATTCATCCCCAGGCCGCGCTGGTGCCCCCCTCGCGCCAGTATTGGCTGGGGACCGATGAGCTAGGGCGCGATATCTGGAGCCGATTAGTTCATGCAGCACGAGTGGAGATGTTTATCGCGCTCTCAGCAATTGGGCTCAGCCTGGTGGTCGGCGTTCCGCTCGGATTATTGGCGGGAACCTATAGTGGGACGCTCGATATGATCATTATGCGCGCCCAGGACGGACTCTTGGCGTTTCCATCGATCCTCTTTGCAATCCTCGTTGTCTCCGCGCTTGGCCCTTCAGCCTTCACGATCATCCTGGTAATGGCGTTGGTCTACGTTCCTCGTTTCGCTCGTCTGGTACGCGGCAGCGTTCTAACGATCAAGCAACTCGACTACGTCCTGGCCAGTCGGGTCATCGGCGCACCCACGAGTCGGATCATGTTCCGCACTATTTTGCCCAACACCATGGCGCCTGTGCTGGTTCAAGCCACGATCGGAATGGCCTTCACGATTCTGACGGAGGCATCTCTTAGCTATCTAGGGTTAGGTGTTCAACCCCCGACCCCGACCTGGGGCACTATGTTGCAGGCCGCTCAGCGGTTCAGCGTCCTGGCCCCATGGTATCTTCTGGCTCCCGGTGTTTCGATCTTCCTGACGGTGTTGGTCTTCAATTTTCTCGGTGACCGATTGCGTGATCACCTCGATCCGCGCCTGCGCGGAGCTCGATCAGCCTAGCGCCGCTGGGAGGACAGAACCCTGTAGAGTTTCTGAAGTACGGTGCATTCGCATCGACTAGCTCACCCAGAGGAGGGACCCATGAAACGGTACGTTGGCATCGTCGTTGCCGCTCTTTTGCTGGCCCTCGTGATCGCAGCATGTGGTCAGGCACCCACACCGCAGACGGTGGAGAAGGTGGTGACCCAGGTTGTCGAGAAGCAGGCGACGGTCATCGTCGAAAAGCAGACAACGGTCGTCGTCGAAAAGCAGGTGACCCAGGTTGTCGAGAAGGTTGTGACGCCGACGCCGGGCTCAGCGAAAAAGCCCGGTGGCACGCTCCGAATCGCCATTGGAGGAGACATCGACAACTACGATCCCCACTCCAATCCGCTTGATCTCTATGAGGACGTAATTCGCAACTTAGTCTTTGACGGGCTGACGAGTTACGACGAGAATGAGCAAGTCCAGCCCGATCTGGCTGAGTCGTGGGAGATCAGTCCAGATTCGAAAACCTACACGTTCCACTTGCGCAAAGAGGCCAAGTTCCACAACGGCGAGCCGGTAACCGCCAAGGACGTCGAGTTTACCTTCAACCGTATCAAGACAATGGGGACGTACATTAACAAGCGTGCTCAGTACATCGAAAGCATCGATGTCCCCGATGATCATACGATCGTATTCCATATGACGACCCCTCAAGGATGGTGGATACACGATGCGACATTTGTGGCAATCGTCCCGACCGGTTCCACCACAGACACGTTGAAGACAGACCCGATCGGCACCGGCCCCTACAAGTTTAAAGAATGGGTCCCCAACGATCACATCACGTTGGAAAAGAATCCGGACTATTGGAATCCGGATGAAACACTGGTTGACCAGATTGTCTTCCGAGTACTACCTGACGTACGCTCGGCGATTGCGAACCTTCAGAGTGGCGAGGTCGACGCGATCCGCGAGGCTTCTGTGGTGGATGCCGTGCAATTCCTCTCTTCTGAGGACATCCAGGTGGTTCAATCCGCGTCATCCAACTTCTTCCACTTCTATCACATGACGGGCCTCAACAACGAATACATCCTCAAGAACAAGAATGTTCGCAAGGCTCTGGCGTATGCATTGGACAAGGATGCCATCCAGCGTTCGGTGTTCCTGGGCCAGGGTGAACAATTGACGAGCCCGGTCCCGCCTTCCAGCCCCTCCCATATCTCGCCGCCCGGCTATCCCTATGACCCTGAAAAATGTAGGCAAATGCTGGACGCGGTAGCACAGCATCTAATCGTGATCATTGACACCACTGTTCGATCAACTGCAAGGTCTCTTGAGACCGCCGCCCCCGCTGTTTGGGTGGTTCCCAACGCGGCGGCGGAACTTTGAAAGCGAACAGTTCGGCCATCGTCCAGATATGGTCGGTCAAACCAGCCGCAATCGCCGGGGTACGCTGGACCCAGCGATGACCGAAGCGGCCCACCGAGAGGCGCAATCGCAGGCTTTTATGACAGTCGCAGAAGTTGTACAGGCAACCGACTACATACATCCCACTGACCAGGGTCTCAGCCTTGCGGGCCAGGGTGCGCGTGCGGCGGGTCAGGCTCGCAAGCCGCTGGCGGAAGGTGGCATTGAGCCGCTCGATAAAAGCGGTGTTGATCCCGCCCGCTCCTTGGGAGGCCTGGATCAGACGCCGGATCATTGCCTGACTGCCCTGAACGATGCGCCGGTCAATGTGCAAATGATCGGCGAAACGCTGTTTGACCACTTGGACAATAGCGATATTGGGCCAGGCAACCAGCTTCGGGCGTCCTTTTTCACCCCTGCGGCGGGGCAGGGCCGTCCGGAAAGCCGCTTGGAACGCTGTCACGTAGCTGGCCAAACCATCTACGGCCAACAGCAAGGGACGGCACAAGGCGATTGCGCGAACCTGCTCGGCCAGGCTTTGGATCAAGGTCAGATCCCGCTTGGCGCTGATCACGCCACCCAACCACAGCCGGGTGGGGATCATCAGCGCCAGGGCCATCCAAAAGGTTCCTTTTTGGGTCTTGACTTTGATCTCATCGGCTTGCACCTGCTCCAAATCCAGTTGGGCGCTGCCTACGGTGTGTTCATGCACCTTCTGGCAGTGCTGACCCGCCCGCTGCCACCAGTCCCGAACCGTGCGCTCATCCAAGCCAAACGCCTTCACAATCGCCTGCAGCGGACAGCCATAAGCCAGCAAAGCAATCACCAGCATGACCATCTCCGCACTCGTCCGCAGCCGGTAGAAAATCGTGCCTTTGGTGGCCGTAAAGGTTTGTTCGCAAACCTCGCAGCGGTAGCGCTGCTCCTGCTGGCTGTGGATTTGAATGTTGCCTTTTCCGCTCTGGCCTCTTGCCGGACACTCAATATTCGGGCAAAATACATCTTGTGGGTTCACTTGGTTCCCTCCTGGTTGCTTGGACACTTCCAAGAGGGTGCCAGTGAACCCCGTTTTTATCAAGTCCTTTCTTCAATCACGCTTTAGTGGAGTGCTACCCTGGACGCTGAAGGGGTCAAGAACCTCGAGTTCAGCGTGGAGATTCCCGTCGGGGAGGCGGGCGCAGCGGATGCTGAGGCGATGACAACCATCTGGCAGGCAGGGCTGGCGAAGTGTGGTGTCAAGCTGAACATCAACAAATCTGAACTGAGCGTATGGCTGGACAAGTACCTCACTCAGAATTACGACGTAACCTGGAACAGCATCGGCATCGCGGGGGATCCCAATGGCTTCTTCGACCTGATTATCCGGCGATTTGTCAATGCCGGGGTCTACAACAACCCGGAGATGGAGGAGTTGCGGCCCAAGGCCAAGCAGACCTCCAACCCCGAGGAGGCCAAGAAGCTGCTCGCACGGATGCAGGAGATCGTCAACGAGGATCTGCCTGTGATCTTGGTCCAGACGGTGCCCAATATCAGCCTGGTTCGTTCCTATGTTCACGACTGGAGAATCCGCCCCGACGGATCGCGCCTGATGGATGGCGTCTGGCTGGATAAATGAGCCTCCTCCTTGTCATGGCTGTGGGTAGGGTGCTTCCTACCCACAGCCGGGATCGTATCAGGGCCGCGGGGCCCTAAGGCGGCTGGCGTTTTTGGCCGGAGTTCTTCCGTAGTATGCATAGGCGTTGGCCGTCGGCCCAGCCACATCCTGCGGGAAAAGTTCGGCGGCCCGGCGGGCAATAGTGCCTGAAATGGAGCGAGGAGTGATCATGCACGCAGCGCAAGAGGATGTGCCGATCGTCTTCCAGCATGGGGATGGCGAGACCCGGCTGGTGGATTGGGGCGAGATGACCGTTGCGTTTCAACGATTGCCCGCAGGGTTGGAATCGGCCTCGCTGTTTGCGGAGCTGCCCGGCGGCCAATGCCCGTCGGCGCATTGGGGCTATGTCTTCAAGGGACGGATGCGCTTCCGAGGGCGGGACGGTGAGGAAATCATCGAGGCCGGACAGGCATATTACATCCCACCGGGCCACACGGCGGAGTTCTTAGAGGACACCGAGGTGCTGGAGTTCAGTCCCAGGGCCGAGTTCCGAATGACGATGGAGATCGCGACCCGGAAGCTCGGGGAGAAACGGTAACCCGCTGGCCGTGAAATGACCTTCAAAGTCTTATTAACAGACCGCTCTATCAAAGACTACGAGCCGTGTACGTTCGAGTGCAAGGCGATCGAGCGCGCCGGCGGCGAGTTGGTCCTGACCGATTGTCGGAGCGAGGCTGAACTGATCGCCACCGGGCGCACTGCTGACGCCTTGGTCAATCAGGGGTGCCGATCACGCGGGCTGTGCTGGAGCGCTTGCCGCGCTGCTGGCTGGTGGTCCGCTACGCCATCAGGGTCGAGAACATCGATGTCGACGCGACCACCGATTTCGGTATTGTCGTCGCCGATATTGCCGGCTATTGCGTTGAAGAGGTGGCCGACCATTGCGTTGGACTGCTCTTGGTGTGCGCCCGCTGCCTGGTCGAGTACGACCGTTCGGTTCACCGCGGCGAGTGGAACTATGTCACTGTCCGATCGATCCACCAGTTACACGGCCAGCCGATGGGGTTTATCGGGTTCAGAATTATCGTACAGCGGGTTGCTGTCAGGCTGCAAGGCTTCGGCCTCTCCCCGGTTGCGTTCGATTCCTACTCTCAACGACGAGATCACCACGCAGTACGGTGTGACGCTGGCTTCGCTGGATACGGTCCTCTCTTGCGCAGAGTTTGTCTCGATTCACGTTCCGCTCTCTGCGGAGACGGAATATCTGGTGGGCGCACGCGAATTCGGGCCGATGAACCCGTCTGCCTATCTGATCGACACTGCTCGCGGAGCGGTCGTGGACGAGGAGGCCCTGGTTTGCGCGCTGCAACAGGGCCCGATCGCCGGTGCAGCCTTGGATGTCCTGACCCAGGAACCGCCGGCCTCTGACCATCCCCTGCTGCATCTCGACAACGTGATCGTCATGCCCTACGCCGCCTCGGTCTCAGTAGAGAGCCGGCAGGCGGCCAGGCAGGACGTTTGTGACGCGGTCACAGCGCTGCTGAGTGGACAATGGCCGCCGTTCGTAGTTAATCAGATGGTTACCCCGCGCTTCCTGCTCGCAAGCTAGATCCACAACGCGGCAGGACAGCTGACCCAAGTGAGAAGGAGGATTCTTTTGCAGATGACAGGTGGAGAGGCAATTATCCGACATCTCGAACGCCAGGGCGTCGAGTATGCCTTTGGACTGGTTGGTCACGGCAACCTGGCGTTAGTTGATGCTCTCATCGACTCGAAAATCAAGTACATTTCAGTCCCACACGAGCAGATTGCGGTCCACGCGGCCGACGCCTACTTTCGGGTCACCCACAAACCTTCCATCGTGGTGACGACCGTTGGGCCAGGTGCCACGAACACGCCGACTGGCCTGGCCGACGCGCTACTGGACAGCTCCGCGGTCGTGGTGCTCGCGGGCGGGATTCCCAGCTTCTACACCGGGACGGATGCGCTCCAGGAGCTCGGAACCCATCACGACGACGAGCAGTTCGAGATCTTCAAGCCCTTGACCAAGCGGGTATGGAAGGTCGCGCACCCCCGGCTGTTGCCCCAGGTTATCTCACGCGCCTTCAACTTCGCGCTGACCGGCAACCCCGGCCCGGTGATGGTTCATGTACCGCTGGACTTCTACTCCTACCGCCTGGACTATGACGAGCGCGACATCGCCCAGTACCGGCCGACCTCGAGGCGGGTTTTGGGGGACCCGGCCGAGATCGAGCGCGCCCTGGCCCTGCTGCTCAAGGCCGAGCGGCCCCTGATCTACGCCGGGAACGGGGTATTGTTGAGCGAGGCCAGCGCTGAACTGACGGCCCTGGCAGAATACTTGCAGATCCCCGTTGCCACTACGATGAGCGGACAGGGAGCGATCGACGAGACTCATCCCCTGGCAGCCGGTTTTACCGGCACAGTGGGAACCCCGGTCAGTAACCGGCTGGCGCGTGAGGCGGATGTCATTTTGGCGCTCGGCACGCGGATGCCAGAGATGGATAGCAACTCATGGAAGCGGCAACATTTCTTTGCAATTCCGCCCGCCAAATTGATCCATGTGGATATCGACCCGCACGAGATCGGCAAGATCTACCCTGTCACTGCTGGAATTGTGGGTGATGCCCAGGCGGTCTTGAGCCAATTCCTGCAAGCGGCCGAGGCGGCAACTTCGCGCCGCCGGCCGTCGGAGTGGGTCCGCGCGATGCGGACCCAGCGCGAAGCGTGGTGGGCTGAACTGGCGGCCGACCAGGCCTCCAAGGACGTGCCGATCACCGTTGGGCGCCTGCTGGGAGATATTGCTCAGGTGCTGCCCGTGGACGGCATCTTTGTGAGCGGCGTTGGCGTCCGCCACGCCGTGGGCCAGCATCTGAGGTTCAGGCGGCCGATGACGCACGTCGTCGGCAGCGGCTTTGGGACGATGGGTCAGGAAGTACCAGCCGCACTGGGCGCGAAACTGGGTCGGCCCACTGCGCCTGTGGTGGCGGCCGTGGGCGACGGTGCATTTCGCTCGACCATGCAAACCCTCCTGCCGGCGGTCGAATATGGCATCAATGCCGTCTGGGTGGTGCAGAACAATTACTCCTTCAATGTCATCTCACTCTATCAAAAGCGCCATTGGGAGCGGATGCTCGGTACGGAATTTAAGATCGAGGCCGAGGATAAACCCTACAACCCCGACTTCGCAGCCCTGGCGCGGGCCTGCGGTGCGGAAGGCAAACGTATCGAGCAGCCAGAGGATCTGAAGCCGGCGTTGGAAGAGGCACTGGCGGCCGACCGGCCCTACGTTCTCGATGTCATCATGACCCAACAGCCGCGTGTCCGTGGGTCAGGCTACTGGGTCGTGAACGATATCCTCAATCCGTCCTGGTCAGGCGAGCCGGTGTGACAATGGACGGCACAGAAAACACGTTTTTTACGAGACGCAAGGGATCGTGACGCCGGTGGGCACTGCCTGCCCGGTCAGGAGGATTTAGTCCGCTGCCTGCGCGGGGGCAGCCGGCCGCTGTGCGGACTGGATCTGGCCGAGGCGATGATGTGGCTGACGGGCGTCGCCGAGGGGGCGACGCGGTCGCACCGGCGGGTGGTGCCAGGCGATGTTTGAGTCCCTTCAGGAATTTCTCTGTGGAGAGTCTATGACTGACCTCGACTTCTTCGACTGCAACTGTTATCTGGGCCCGGTCAATCGCCCACCGCTGTGGACTTATCCGACCGCGGCTCAACTCCTGGCGGACATGGACCACTTCGGCATTCGTGAGGCAGTTGTTACCCACACCATAGCGCGGGACTACCGGCAAGAGACGGGCAACCGGGCGGTCCTGGAGGCCCTGGAAGGCCAGCCGCGCCTGCATGGTTGTTGGGTTTTAAAGGTCCATGGGGATGCCTTCGAACCGCCCATCGCGGATCAGGTGGACGAGATCCTAGCAGCGGGGGTTCGGGTGGTCCGGCTCTTGCCGCCGGCGCGCCACCCGTACGTGTTGGCCGATTGGGCCACGCGGGGTCTCTGGGGGGCGCTGGCCGAGCGCCGCATCCCGGTGTTGCTCACGGCGTCAGACCTGGCAAAACATCCGGACGATAGGACCGCTGGATTTTCGGCGGAGAACGTCTACACGCTGT
The DNA here is from genome assembly GCA_027493995.1 of Ardenticatenaceae bacterium. GTDB lineage: Bacteria > Chloroflexota > Anaerolineae > Ardenticatenales > Ardenticatenaceae > DOUV01. The sequence goes on from JAOSJS010000001.1 coordinate 7,427,533, forward strand.
GCCGGGAGCATCCAGACCTGCCGGTGATCATCCTCCGCTTCAATTATACAAGTACCCGCGTCACCCTGCCGATTCTGGAGCGATGCCCAAACCTCTACCTGGAGATCTCATATTTTACGCTCCATCGCGGTGTGGAACTTATCACGAGGCTTTTTGGGGCGGAGCGGCTCATTTTCGGCACGGGTGCCCCGGTCAGCAACCCTGGGCTGGCGCTCGCCCTGGTCCGCTACGCCAATGTCTCCGACGCCGACCGGCGAGCGATTGCTGGCGAGAACTTCCGCCGACTGCTGGAAGGGGTGTATTCCTCATGACCACCAGACAAGGCCGTATCTTGGAAACCGTCGAACGGAACTTGCCCCTCAGCGACGTGTTAGTCATCGATTGCCACGTTCACCTGGGGGATGCGGCCGGCAACTTCATTCCCTGGCCGGATGCCGAGGGGATGTTGGTCTCGATGGACAGTGTGGGCATCAACCAGAGTTGCGTCAGTTCGCTCCGCTCGCTGACGAGTGACGTGCGCACCGGCAACGACGAGGTCATTGCACTAACGGGGCGTTACCCCGATCGATTTATCGGCTACGCCGTCGCCAATCCGAATTATTCGGACCAAATGGAAGGCGAGCTCGAGCGCTGCTTCCGCCATGCCGGAATCCAGGGGATCAAGATTCATCCGGCCAGCTACATTCACAACTACCCTATCGACGGTCCGAACTATCACCCAGTTTGGGAGTTCGCCCGCCAGCGCGGCTGCCCAGTCCTGACACACGCCGGTCCTGGGACGGAGTGGCATACCTGCGGCCCGCGCGGCATCGCCGCCGTGGCTGAGTCGTATCCGGAGGTCAACCTGATTATCGGACACTCTGGCTCCTATCACTCGATGGCAGCTTTGGACGAATTTATCGCCGTGGTTCGGCGTTATGCGAACCTCTACCTGGATACGTCGGCCATGGGCCGTTTCTACCGGTCAGTGGACTACATGGTGCAGCACGTTGGCGCTGAGCGTGTCCTCTATGGGACCGATGCGCCCTGGCACTCGTTCATCGCCGAGTTCGGTCCGATAGTCTATGCCCGGATCAGCGATGCGGAGAAAGAAAAGATTCTCGGTTTGAACATGGCCCGGCTCCTCGACCGCGCGTGAGGGCGGGCGGGCTCACAGGGAGCCCAGTCTGCAAACGGGGAGGAACAAAGAAGATGACCATTCGATGGGGTGTTATCGGGTGTGGGCGGGTCGCGACCATCCGGACGATTCCGGAGGGAATCCTGGCGGCGCCAAACGCGAAGCTGGTGGCGACGGCCGATATCAACCCGGACCGGGCCCACCGAACCGCGGATTCGTTCGGCGGACGGGCCTACGACTCGGCTCAGGAGTTGCTGGCCGACGACCGGGTGGACGCAGTCTATATCGCCGCGCCGCCTTACGCCCACGCCGAACTGACTATTGCCGCCGCGCAGGCTGGGAAACACGTCCTGTGCGAGAAGCCGATGGCGATGGACCCGGAGCAAGCCGCCATGATGGCGCGCGCTGTGGAACAGGCAGGGATCGTCTTCGGCATCGGCTTTATGATGCGATACCACACCTGCCACGCCAAGCTCAAGGAGCTAGTCGATTCAGGGGCAATCGGGAAGCTGGTTGCCCTGAGGGCGCGGTATTCGGTCTGGTCAGCCGAAGTCGTGCCAGGCGAGCTTGGCGACTGGCAGCATACCCTGCGCTTTGCTGGCGGCGGCCCTCTGTTCGACATGGGCTGCCACGCCATCGACCTCTTCAACTACTTCGCGGGCGAGGCCGAGTGCGTGGCCGGCCTCGCCGACACGCTGATCCACAGCTACGAAACTGAAGATACCTGCGCCGTGCTGATGAAGCTGAAGAGTGGGCCACATGCCATTGTGCAGGCGTACAACAGCGTGCCGAACTTCGAGGGGCGCAACGTTCTGGAGGTCCACGGCAGCGAGGGAACGATCGTCACACGAGGGACGCTCAGCCAGCTCCCAACCGGGCGGCTGATCTTCTACCGGACGAGCCCGCAGGGCGGCAAGGTGGAAGCGGAAGGCCAGGTGATCGAGGTGGCACCCGAGAATATGTACCGGATCGAGATCGAGAGGTTCGCGGCCGCCGTCGAAGCTGGGCGCCCGTACGAGATTGGCGCCGCCGAGGGCATCTACGCCCAGAGGGTGATGGCAGCTGCCTACGAGTCGGCCCGCACCGGGGCCGTGATCAACTTGTAGTGACGCCGGGCGGCGGTCTTGGCAGGTCGTGATTTGGTCACAGCGGCGACCAAATCACGACGATGGGAGGAGAGTCGATGCGAATACTTGCGATCGGTGCTCACCCCGACGATCACGAGGTGGGCTGTGCCGGGACGCTGGCGAAATATGGCCGCGCCGGCCACACTGTCATCATATGCAACCTGTGCGATGGGGCGTTGGGCGGACGGATTCCTAAAGCGGAACTGGCGGCGATCCGGCGCCGGGAGGCAGCCGCGGCCGCAGCGGTGATCGGGGCCGAGTATATTCCTCCGCTCTTCGAGGATCTGGATCTCTATCCCGATAGGCCCTCGCGCCAGAAAGTCGCCAACCTGATCCGAGAGGCGCGCCCGGATCTCATCATCACCCACCCCCCGGTGGACTACGCGCCCGATCACGTGGCAACCAGCCAGCTGGTATTCGATGCCTCGTTTCTGGCGACGCTTCCCAACTATGTGAGCGAGATGGGCAGCGAGGTGCACCCGCCGGCCGTCCCGATCTTCTATATGGAATCCGCCGGCGGTCACGACTTCGAGCCAACGATCTGGGTCGACATCAGCGAGACCTTCGAGTTGAAGAAGCAGATGCTCGAATGCCACGAGAGTCAGGTCAAGTGGCTGAACGAGTGGCGCAATACCGACATCGTGGCGCAGATCGAGGCTCAGGCTCGCTATCGCGGGATGCAGTGTGGCGTGCGGTACGCCGAGGTCTTCCGTCCGCTGTTCGCGTCCAAGCGCGTCCGCGCGCACGACTTTCTCCCGCCAGGAGGGGTATGAGATGTCCAAGAAACTCAAGGTGGCCATCGCCGCGTGGGAATTCCCGTGGCTGACCTTCGACGAGATCTGCAAGAAGGCCCGCGACTACGGGCTGGAGTACCTGGATTGCACCGCACCGCCGCCCGACAGTGTACCGGCCTTCCTGCGGACGCTAGAGAAGTATGGCGTACGGGTGGCCGCGACCGGAGGGACCGCCAGGTCGGGCTCGATTAAGATGAACGCCAGCACCCAGGCCGACATTCCCGAGTTGCAGCGCAGCTTTGTCGAGGCGATCGAGATAGCTGCCCAGGTAGGCGCCCGCTACGTGGTCAGCTACTACGGCGGCAACCTGGCCTACGACCCGAAGGCCTCGATGCAGCGCTACCGGCGCAACATGCAGCCGGTGCTAGAAGCGGCCGAGAAGCATAATATCACGATTCTGATCGAGACCGAGTACAACCAGGTTGCCACGGATGTGACGCGGACGGCCTACGGCACGCTCGACCTGGTCGAGTTCATGGGCTCGGAGCACTTCAAGGTCAACTTCGATCCGTGCAATCTCACAATCGCGGGTGAGGAAGGCTTCCCCCACGCTTACCACGTGCTGAAGCCCCACATCCGCCACATCCACCTGAAGGACGCAACGAAATACGATCCGGCCCGCCACGGCAGCGAGTACCGCAAGGTTCTCCAGAGCGACGCGGGCGGGAGCTCGATCTGCGTGGCGCTTGGGCGGGGCTCACTCAACATGGAAGGTCTGCTCAAGCAGATCCAGGCCGATGACTACCAGGGGGTGCTGGCCATCGAGCTCCACACCTTGCCGGAACTGACCGACCGCGTCTTTGACGAGAGCCTTCAGTATTTGAAGGCTCACGGCGTTTTGTAATGGAGCGCCTCACGCTCACAATGGACGCTGCGGGTGGCAGGTGCGTTTGTCGGCGGAGGCGGAACGGCGAGACGAACTGTGGGTGACTTGCGGCCCGTTCGGCAGGTCGCCTTTGTGGCTGCGGGTCACGTCGAGCTCCTGTCCCGCGCGCTAGCCCCGCCGGGGCCGTCCGAAATTCAGGTGGCCGTGACCCGCACGCTCATCAGCGCCGGGACCGAGCTGGATTACCTGCATGCAGTGATCCCCGGCCGCCTCCGGCCGGACGTCACCTTCCCGGTCTACCCAGGCTACTCGAGCGTTGGTCGCGTGGTGGCCGCCGGTCAGGAGGTCACTGGGGTAGCGGTCGGCGAGCGAGTGCTGACGATGGGACCGCACGCCGACTATCAGAACGTCGCGGCGGAGACGGTCGTGCGGGTGCCAACGCCGATCTCCGACGACGTGGCCGCCCTTGCAGTGCTGGGGAGTGTCGCACTCCATGGGCTGCGTCGGGCGCCGCCCGAACTCGGTGACGCGGTTCTCGTGGTAGGCGATGGCCTGGTTGGGCAGTTGACCGCCCGATTGGTGGGGCTGCAGGGTGGCCGCCCTATGGCGCTGGTGGGCCGGCACCAGTTGCGGTTGGACGCCGCCCGGCGGGACGGCGTGGCAGCCACTTGGGATGGGCGGACAATAGACGTTCCAGCCGCCTTCCAGAAGCTTACGGGCGGCCGGCTGGCGGATATCGTCTACGAGACGGCGGGACAGGTCGATGCCCTGGTGTTGGCCTTCGAGGCAGCGCGGGTCGGGGGACGGGTCGTGCTCCTGGGCGGGCTGCGCCAGACGCTGTCACTTGAACCGGAATGCTTCTACCTCCAGTTCATGATGAAAGAGCTGACGCTGGTGGCGGCATCGCAACCGGTGCGGCCTGAGCGTGAGTCGAGCTACTTTTATTGGACTCAGAGGCGAAATAGGGAGTTGATCCTTCGGTTGATAGCCGAGGGCGCCTTGCACGTCGAGCCGTTGATCACCCACTGCTTGCCGGCCGACGAGGCGCGACGGGCCTATCAACTGCTGGCGGAGAGCAGAGAGAGTACTCTGGGTGTGTTGCTCGACTGGACGTGAGCATGGGGAGAGCGCTCAGCAACGATGGGGCAGAGTCTATGCGCGAGATGACGGGTGGAGAGGCGGTGGTTGCGACGCTGCAATGCGAAGGCGTCGAGGCTATCTTCGGCATCCCGGGTACGTACAATTTGAGCGTGTACGATGCGTTGTACGCCACACCCCCGATCCGGCATGTACTGGCCTGCCATGAAGGCGGTGCGGCCATGATGGCCGACGGGTACGCCCGGGCGAGCGGGCGACCAGGTGTCTGCCTGACAATTGCTGGCCCTGGGGCCACAAACGCGCTAACAGGACTGGTGACAGCCCATGCCGAATCGTCGCCGGTTCTGATGGTGGCGACCGAGATCGACAAGGCGCTCATTGGGCTCGATCGGGGTGTCTCGCACGAGATCAAGCAGCAACTCGACGTTTTCCGGGCGGCGTTGGTCTCGGCGGTGCGGGCCGACACGGTGCCCGCTATCCCGCCTGCCATCCACCAGGCGATGGCGGTGATGCGCCGTGGGCGGCCGCGGCCCACCTATGTCGAGGTGCCCTGGGACGTGTTGGGCGAGCGCGGTGACGTGAGGTTGAGCGGGCCGGCGCCGGTAGAGAAGCCGGCCGGCGAGCCGGTGGCTATCGAAGCCGCGGCGAGGCTCCTGGAACAGGCCGAGCGGCCGTTGATCTTCAGCGGAGTGGGGACGCTCCGAGCGGGGGCGAGCGCGGAATTGCGCCGGGTCGCCGAAGCACTGAACTGCCCGGTAATCACCACGGCGGGCGGCAAGGGCAGCCTGCCTGAGGATCATCCTTGCGCGCTGGGAGCGGGTGTCGGGCGCAATCCGGTACTGACCGGTGCGCTCGCCCGGGCAGACGTCGTGCTGGCCGTCGGGACGAGTTTCGATACCTGGTCCATGCAGGGCTGGACTCTCGAGGTGCCGCGCCGGCTGATCCGGATCGACATCGCCGCGGAGCAACTCCAGAAGAATTATCCGCCCGAGATCGCTATTCGCAGTGATGCGAGGCTCGCCCTGGCCCAACTGGCGGCGGCCTTGCCGGCGTGGGCACGCCGTGATCGGGCCTATGCCGCCGACCTGAAAGTATCGGCCAACGCGGCGCGAGCGGCGGCGGAAGCCGCGGGGGATGCCGGGCCACGGGTGGTGCGCCAACTGCGCGCGGCCCTGCCGCGCGATGCGATCCTGACGGTAGACCTGGCGATGATCCTGCAATGGATCGCCTGGAATTTCGAGGTCTACACGCCGAACGGCCTGCTGTTACCCTGGAATTCGGCGACGTTGGGCTTCGCCCTGCCCGCGGCCCTTGGCGCGCAGATCGCGTGGCCGGAGCGGGCGGTGGTGGCGTTGGTTGGCGATGGCGGCTTCCTCTTTACAGGCCAGGAGTTGTTGACCGCGGCACAGCACGATTTGCCCGTAGTGACGATCGTGTTCAACAACCGGGCCCACGGCTCGATCAAGAAGCAACAGGCGAGTGGTTTCGGCGGGCGCTATCTGGGCGTTGATCTGGCGGGGCCGGATTTCATGGCGCTCGCTCAGGCGTTCGGGGTTCGCGGCGAGCGGGTGGAAACGCCGGACGCGCTCGGCGCCTGCATGCAGCGGGCGCTGGAGGCGCGCGCGCCGACCCTGCTGGAGGTCCGGGTGGGGCTCCAGGCGATGAATCATCCCTGGGTCGTGTTTTGAGAGCATCTTCCCAATAATCTGGGGTGTGAGGGTGTCGCGTTGCGCTCAGTTGCGCGCCGCACCCCCGGTACTCCCTTTTCCTGAGGAACTGCAAGGAGGATGTCGTAATGAGCGAGAAGCAGACAACCGCGAGTCGCAGTGGTTTTCGCGCGGCCAATCGCCCCCCTGAGGGCGTCACTTTCAAGGTCCGCAATTCGTACTTCGGGAGCGAGTACGGCGAGGAGGAGCGCCAGGCGGTTTTGGAGGCGATGCAACAGGAGTGGCTGACCAACGGGCCGCAGACGGCGGCCTTCGAGGAAGAGTTCGCCGCCTACATCGGGACTCGCTACGCCTTCGCGACGAGCAACTGTACCGCGGCGCTCCACATTGGCGCCGACCTGATGCGGCTCGGCCCGGGTGATGAAGTGATCACGACACCGACGACCTTCATCGCGACCTCGCAGCCGATCCTGGCCCACGGCGCAACAACCGTCTTCGCAGATATCGATCCGCGGACCTTCAACATTGACCCGGAGTGCATCGCCGACAAGATCACCGGGCGCACCCGGGCGATCTTTCTGGTCCACGATGGCGGACATCCCTGTGATATGGACCCGATCATGGATCTCGCCCGCACGCACGATCTGGTGGTGCTGGAAGACACGGCCAGAGCTGTCGGTGCAGAGTACAAGGGGCGGAGAGTAGGCTCTTTTGGTGACGTCGGCACTTTTAGTTTCCACTCGATCAAGAACATGACCACCCTCGGCGAAGGCGGCATGCTTACTACCAGCCGCGACGACTACGCCGCGCTCACCCCGATGCTGCGCTCGATGGGCGTCAAGTATTACTTTGAGTTCCAGGAGGGTGAGTTACCCGATGACGAGATGATTCGCAGCTTCTCCTTCGACGCCGTCGAGCCGAATGGAGTCATCCCGCGGAACAACCGGATGAATGAGGCCCAGGCCGCGGTGGGGCGTGTCCAGTTACGGAAGTTGGATAGTCTGAATGAGCGGCGCCGCGCGTCGGCCCACTACCTCTCGGAGAAGTTAGGGGAGCTCGACGAGATCACCCCGCCTTACGAAGACCCCAACTGCAAACACGTCTTCCACCTGTACACCTGCCTTTTCGATGGCTCCAGATTTGGTGCGACCGCGCGCGACCTGCGCCGTGTCTTGATTCACGAGGAGGGCATTCAGGCCGGCACTCTCAACCTGCCAAACTACCTGCACCAAATCTACCGTGTGCGCGGCTACAAGCGCGGCGAGTGCCCGGTTGCAGAGCAGGTCCACGAGCAGTCCGTCCAGCTCCCGATGTACCCGCGCCTGACGCAGGATGACCTGGATACCATCGTGGCCGCGGTCAAGTCGGCGATTTACAAGTTGAAGCATCGCTAAGACAGAAGCTGACGTGGGTTGACCGTGTGACGCTCGGACGCACACCGTACGGCCAACCCGCTGTCAATTGTGTATGTCCGGCAGAGAGGAGCGGCAGGTGAGTATCAAAGTGCAGGGCATCGGCCACATCGGCGTTCCGGTGAGTGATATGGAACGCTCACTCTGGTTCTACCATGACCTGCTGGGGCTGGAGATTATATCCGGCCGGGAGGTCTCGGGGGAGCGCGTGTCGGCGGGGGTGCAGGTGCCGGACGCCTGGATTAAGATTACGCTGCTCGAGGCCGGCAATACCCGGCTCGAATTGCTCCAATACCTGCATCCGGTCGGCGAGCCTTTCGATCGTAAGAATAACGACGTGGGGAGCGCTCACCTCGCGCTGCAAGTCGCAGACCTCCAGGCGACATATGACCGGCTGCAAGCGGCGGCGGTGCCGTGCAACACCCCGCCTTATCCGAGCAGCTACCCGCCGGGGTCGGGCTGGTTCTATGCCCGCGACCCAGATGGGATGACGGTGGAATTCAACGGACCATTGGCTTGAACGCGGCAGGCGGAGGGATGGAGGACAAGATTGTCTTGGTCCGGGCAATAGACCAACAGGGCGCAGTCGTGGGACTCGCGCTCTCCGTGCCCAGGCGAAAGTCACTGGCAGTGATGGAAGCACCCGAGCTGGTGATGGCGAAGCGGGCCAGGGCCTGTTTCCGCCGCCGGGTCGCGGCTCCTGCGGCCAGGTATCCCTGGCAGGTTCTGGCGCTCGACTGTGGCGGTCGAGGCTTCAGCGTCGTTCCGCTGTGGCACGAGACCGTGGCGCGGGAAACCCTGGCGCGTCTCTACCAGGCCATCTGGGCCAATGCCGAGATTTACCGCAAGGCGTTCAGTGTCGAGGAAGCGAGCGCGCTCGTTGGGCAACTCGACAGCGGGCTGGTCTTGCTCGATGCGGCGGGCACCAGTTGCGGACTCGTCGGCGGCTTTCCAGTGGCGCGCTCCGGCGACGAGACACTCGTTCGCCTGGTGGGTGCTCCGGCCACGTCGACGTATCTGGCGGAGTGGGGCCTGATCGACTCGGGGCCGGCCTCGCCCTACCGCGGGCTTGGGCTGGGCAGCCTTCTACTGACGCTCTATCTGAGCGGGCTGGTCGCTGCCGGGCAGACAGACGTGGTCCTTGTCACGGCTGAGAAAGGCTACGGGGATGCCCAGCGGAATCCGGCCCGCCCCCTGTACGAGGCGCATGGCTTCGGAGTCTGCCAGGATGTAAGCGGTGAGCCCATCGGCCGGACCGTCACCCAACGGCGCCTGGATGGCCAGATGGGAACCCATGCAAGCCTCTACTATCACGCCACAGCGGCGGCGATCCGGGCGGCGCTTACGCCCGGGGCGGGACCAATCGAGGGCATCAGGTTTGAGGAATGAGCCGATCCCCGAGATCACGATTGGCGGATGCCGATTCGGCAGATGAGAGTCTGATCCGAACCGGTGATTTGCAGCGAGTCTCCGCGCAGGTGCTGTCGCGCCTTGACCCGTCGGCGAAGGATGCTGACCTCGTGGTTGGGTCGCCGGTGCAGGCCGACCTGCGGAAGGTCCACAGTCACGGGGTGCTCTTGCTGCCTTCGTATGTCAGTCGCCTCCAGATGGGTGGCGCCAATCCGCGTCCGCAGGTGCGGGTCGTGCGTGAGACTGCCGCAGTGCCGCTCGAGGGAGATGGCAGCATGGGCCAGGCGGTTGCCAAAGAGGTGATGGCGCTCGCCGGCAAGCTGAGATGCGCTCGATAGCTGATGGCGCTTCGCGCTCGATACTCAGAGCCGGGCCGTCGGCCGACGGATGCGGGTGATAGACGGCCGGGAGAAGGTGATCGCAGGAAACTACACGCCGTTATTGGTTGGATTCGATTTGCGGCGACCTGCGGGCACCCGTACGTCGTGCGGGCGATGACCGCGGGGGCCGATGGTCAGTTCGCATCTGCTCTTGCTGCGGGGCCGCGCCCCGCCCGTCTGGCGCGTCATGGCCTGGTCGCGGCAGCCACTACCTGAGAAGTAGACGACGGGTACGAAGGGACGCCGGTGCGAACCGCACCGGCGTCCGTCGTCTCCCGTTGTCTTCTGTGCGGGCCTCGAGCCGGTCAGGGTATGAATCCGTGCTTTGAGGATCAGCCACCTTCTCCCGGCGTTGGGACCACCCCGAGTTGGACCATCATGCCGAACACGTCCTCGATGTGCCAGGCCTCCACGATCTTGCCGCCGGCGATCCGGTACATATTGAGTGCCTTGACCGTTACCGGCTTCCCCGTGGGCGGGATGCCGAGGAACTCGCCGGTATGGGTGCCGCGTGCGACGATACGATCCGCAACTCTGTCTCCATCAGCGATCATCTGCTCAATCGTGATCTGGATACCCGGGAAACCGCTGAGAAAGGGTGCGACGGACTGCTTGACACCCTCGAGGCCGGGCGCCTGTCCAGGCACAGGATCGTGGTCCAGGGCATCGGCAGCGAAGACCTCCCCGAGGCCCTCCAGGTTTCCCTCATTGAACAGATCGTAGAAGCGGCGGACGACAGCTTTGTTCTCCTCTGGTGACACAGGACACCTCCTTGTGTGATCACTCAGTCGGGCACTGAGTTGGATGCGACGGGGCAGACGATCATGGTGAGATGTCACAGGCTGCGCTGATCGTGCCAGGAGCCCCGCCCCTCGAAACGGCAGCCTTACTGTACTCTGTCCCGCTGCTCACTTCCAGGCCAAAAAGTGTTCACCTGGTGTTCATTTTCCACTCCGGTGTTCATCCTGCTGAATATCGGGATGCCTCTGCCTCTGCTGCGGCCGGCTCAGTTGCAGATGCTCTTATTGGGATCGTGTGGAGGGGCCAGACGAGGGCAGTGCCCGCACCCACCCTGCGCACCGTATCCCAGTGGTTGTGCCCTTGCGTTCTGGAGTCGCGGGTCCCGGCGAGTTGCGGTTTCCGGGGTGCTGTTGTATACCCCTCTATCCACCGTGCGGTCACGACGTGGGACGCGACGCAAGAAAGGCGTTCCGCGCCGCCGGCCTCGGTGTTCAGGGGCGACTCGGGGAACTCATCCGGCGCTGGCGCCTCGCCCAGGTTCCCGAGTTTTCCCATGGCAGTGATCTTCGACCCTGAGTGCGTCGAACACGCCGGTGTTCTCGCGGTGACCGTGAGAAAAGAGCCAGTTCGAGCTGGTTGGGTGAGGTGCTGGATGAAAGAGCTCCTCCGTGGCGCGGCAGAGCGGGCGATTCACTATCTGGAAGAGTTAGATGACCGTCGCGTGGCGCCGACGCCGGAGGCGATCGATCGTCTTGCAGAATTGGGCGGACCGTTGCCCGAGAAGCCCACTGACCCGGAGATGGTCCTTGGCCTTCTCGACGACATCGGGTCCCGCGCGGCGGAGCTCTCGAGGCGGGCTCGCGGGGTCGAGGTCTGGGCAGCTCTGCGGTCGCTCGGGCGAGAGGGGCTCGCCGATCTCGTCGAGCGCTCCTGCCGGTACGCTGCCCGCTTCGCTGAGGGCCTTACGGCGGCAGGATATCAAATTCTCAATGAGGTCGTCCTCAATCAGGTGCTCGTCTCATTCGGCGATCCGGAGACGACTCGAAGGGTGATTGCCGGGATTCAGGCTGAGGGCACGTGCTGGTGCGGTGGGACCGTGTGGCACGGGCAAACGGCCATGCGGACCAGCGTCTCTTCCTGGGCGACGACCGCAGAGGACATTGAGCGCAGTCTGGACGCGATCGTCCGCGTGGCTGCCGAACAGGGTGCGGCGCGGTGAGGAGCAACGTTGCGAGCGTTCCTGGTATGAGGAAGGAGAGGTGCGGGTGAGAGCGACGTACGAGACGCACGCCAGGGGGATTCGCATCGTCCCGGGGCAGTGGCGTCCTCACTACCCGTTCGAGCAGATTGCCTGGGTCAGCCCGCCCTGGCCGAGCCAGGAGTACATCTGGTTGGATTTCCCGGAGGCCATCTTCTCTGATTCGCGATTGCTCTTCCTCAGCCACGTCAACCCGGCGTATCCCGCACTCTTCCCCGACCTGCCCAAAGTGCCGTGGCGGACGACGGCAGGCAGCCTCTCGTTCGAACGCACTCTTCCCAACGAGGTTCACTTCGCTGGAGCGCTCGTCCGGAATGGTGACTCGGCGCTCTCGCTCGAGCTCTCTGTTGACAACCGGAGTGACGAGGCGCTGAAAGAGATCAGGGTTCAGACGTGCGCCTATCTGCGGGGAATCAAAGAGTTCTCGGACTGTACGGCGCAGAATAAATTTGTCCACGTACCCGGCGCCGGGTGGCAATCTTTCGGTCACGCGCTGCTTGCCGATCGGGAGACCGGGCGCTTCCGACTGGGCTGGCGGGGCGGGCGGCGGCTGGCGGATCTTCCCGTGATGGTGACGCGCTCGAGTCAGGCGGAGCGCCTCGTGGCGATGACGTGGTACGATGATACGTTCGCGCTGGTTTCTAATCCCAAACACCCCTGCATGCACGCCGACCCCGCGTTCCCCGACCTCGAACCCGGCCAGAAGGTGACGGTTCGAGGGGAGTTGCTGTTTTTCGCGGGAGCCATCGATGAATTTGCGGCCGAGTTTGAGCGACGATACAGAGAAGGCTTCCACCGCCTATCTGGTGGAGTCAGGAAATCTTATGGCCAACCTTGAACTGCACCGACTGACGATTGAAGAACTGGGCCCGCTGCTGCGGAACAAGACGGTCTCGCCCACGGAGGTGACCGGGCATTTCCTGGAGCGCATTGCAACCCTGGGCGAGCACACGAATGCCTACATCACTGTCATGGCAGAGGCAGCCATGGCGGAGGCGCGGGCGCGCGAGGCGGAGATCCTGGCTGGGGAGTATCGCGGGCCGTTGCACGGGATTCCCGTTGCGCTGAAGGATCTATACGACACCGCTGGCGTCCGGACCACGGCGGCGAGCAAGATTTTCGCAGACCGGGTCCCCGAGCAAGATGCAACGACCGTCAGGTTGCTGCGCGAAGCCGGGGCGATCATTATCGGCAAAACCAACCTGCACGAGTGGGCGTTTGGCGTCACCAACGAGCGCTCCTACTTCGGGCCGACTCGCAACCCGTGGGATCTCGATCGCATCACGGGTGGGTCCAGCGGCGGCTCCGGAGCCGCCGTTGCGGCGGATCTCTGCGTCGCCGCGACGGGCTCCGACACAGGTGGGTCAATTCGCATCCCGAGCGCCTTGTGTGGCACCGTCGGGCTCAAACCGACGTTCGGCCGGATCAGTTGTACCGGTCTTGTCCCATTGGCATGGAGCCTCGATCACCCCGGTCCGATGACGAAGTCCGTGTATGATGCCGCGGTGATGCTTGGTGTCATGGCCGGCTGGGATCCAAAGGACCCGGCGACCCTGAACGCCCCCGTTCCAGACTACAGGGCGACGTTGCGGAGCGGTGTTCAGGGGCTGCGCATTGCCGTCGACCCAGACTGCGCCTTTTCCGAGGTTGACGAGGACGTTGGGGCGGCCGTCAAGCAGGCCGTGACGGTGCTTGAGGGATTGGGGGCTGAGGTGGTCGAGGTCGCACTGCCGCGGATCGATGAGGCGCGCGACGCGGCACTGACCATTCTGATCTCTGACGCGGCGGCCTATCACGAGCAGTTCCTCACGACCCGGCCGGAGGATTATGAGCCGGGCGGGGCTCGGACGCGACTGGAACCCGCGCGCTCGATTCGAGCCGTCGACTATGCGCGGGCCGAGCGGACTCGCCAGTGGATCCAGCGTGACTTCGCGTCGCTGTTCGAGCAGGTCGATCTGTTCGCCACGCCGACGACCGCGATCCCCGCTCCCCGTCTCGGGCAGGCTGATACTGCAATCTCGGGCGGAATCATCTCGGTGTTGGCCGGGCTCACGCGCTTTACGCGCCTTTTCAACCTGGTTGGGAGCCCGGCCATCAGCGTCCCGTGCGGGTTTTCCAGGGATGGGCTGCCAATCGGCTTGCAACTCATTGGCGCCCATCTCCGTGAAGCGATAGTCCTGAGAGCGGCCTATGCCTACGAGAGCGCCACGGACTGGCACCGCCGTTCGCCCTCACTGTGATAACCGGCGCTCTGTCTCGACGGGCTCAGAATTCGTGCTTTTCATCGAGTTCGTGCGCTCCAACCTGGCCGATCTGCCCGGTGTGCACCTCGTCATCTACGCTACTCTGATGATAGTCATCATGATTTATTATCCTGGCGGATTCACGCAGTTGTACAGCTCGGTCCGTGCGCGAGTCCGGGAGTTGATGCAGCGGTAGGGCTGGCGGCGATCACAGACGGCGAGTTGCTGGCCGGGAGAGCGTTTTTCTTCGGCTCTGAATGAGGGGCGCTCTTTTACCGCTTGTTTACGGAATCTTCACCCTGCGTTCCCCCTCCATGTCTCCACCTATTTGCTTTTCCCTGCTACACTTGTAGGGAGGGCAGTCAGATCGATATCACTTCGATACGAGAGCGCGGAGATTGGCGGTCGGCGATTGAGATCTTTGGCATCGTGTCCAACTCGTCAATTGGCTGTTAGCCTGTGACAGTGATCTCCGATCTCCATCGTGAGGAGGCTTCAAATGGGCAGGGATCTCCGTGACCGTCGCCGCGAGCGGCGGGCCCGCCGGGCGGCCGCCGCCGCCGTGGTGAAGATGAAGCCGATCACCTGTGATCTGCCGGTCTATGAATTGCTCGGGAGCGCAGGGTTGGACCGGCTGCATCAGGCATCGATGCGGATTCTCTCAGAGTTTGGCATCGATTTCTACGACGAGGAGGTCCGCGCCATCCTCAAGGCTCACGGCGCGACAGTACGCGGCGATACGGTGTTTTTCGACCCCGCGTTGATCGAGACGTACGTCGCGAAGGCGCCGCACGCCTTCACGCAGTTGGCTCGCAACCCCGACAACAATCTTGAGATCGGCGGCAACCAGGTCGTCTTCGCTCCGGTCTACGGCCCGCCCTTCGTGCTGGATCTCGAGCAGGGCCGCCGCGAGGCGACGCTCGCCGACTTCCAGAACTTCGTGAAACTGGCCTATCTCAGCCCTTACATCCACCACTCCGGTGGCACGGTGGTGGAGCCGACGGACGAGCCGGTCTCGACCCGCCACCTGGACATGATCTTTAGCCACATCAAATATAGTGATAAAGCCTTTATGGGCTCGGTCACCTCAGGATCGAATGCCGCCGACAGCGTGGCCATGGCGGAGATCGTCTTCGGGGCGGAGGCCATCCGCGAACGGCCGGCGCTCCTCTCCCTCATCAACGCGAGCAGCCCGCGTCGCTTCGACGAGCGTATGCTCGATGCGATCAAAGTGTACGCCCGCGCTCGCCAGGGTCTGATCATTACCCCCTTCATCCTGGCCGGCGCTATGGGTCCGGCGGCCATCGCTGGCACCGTGGCTCAGCAGAACGCCGAGGCGTTGGCAGGGATCGCGCTGACGCAGATGATCGAGCCGGGCACTCCCGTGATTTACGGCTCGTTCCTGACCAACGTCGATCTGCAGAGTGGCTCTCCGGTCTTCGGGTCGCCCGAGAGCCAGATTGGCCTCTATGTCAGCGCCCAACTCGCTCGCCATTATGGTCTACCCTTCCGCGGTGGCGGGATGTTCTCCAGTTCGAAGATCCCCGACGCCCAGGCCGGGTATGAATCGGTCATGGTGATGCTGCCGACGATCATGGCGCGGACCAACTTCGTGCTCCACGCCGCCGGCTGGCTGGAGAATGGCCTGGTCGCGGGCTACGAGAAGTTTGTGCTCGACTGCGAGATCCTGGGCATGCTGCACACCTGGGCCCGCGGGCTCGACCTCTCAGACGAGGCCCTGGCGTTCGATGCGATCACCGAGGTTGCACCCGGCGGCCACTATCTGGGGACAGCCCACACGGTGCGCCACTTCCGCGACGCCTTCTACCGGGCCGAGCTCTTCGATTACAATTCGGCCGAGCAATGGGAATTAAACGGGGCTGAGGACAGCTACGCGCGCGCGAACAAGAAGGTCGACGAGCGCCTCGCTAACTACGAAGCACCTCCGCTCGATCCGGCGCTCGAGGAGGCCTTGATCGACTACATGGCGCGCCGCAAAGCGGAAATCGCTCTTGAGCCACACGATTTTTGAAGCAGTGATGAATGATGGGCGATGAATGATGAACGGGCGATGTTCGTGAGTTCCTCGTCCCGTTCGTCATTCTGCATTCATCTTTCACAAGGAGTCCCAGATGACAGAGTTTACACACCTTTTCACGCCGTTGAAAATCAAAAATGTCACCATCCGCAACCGCCTGCTCTCGACCGGGCACGTGCCGGGCTATGCCAGGGGCGGCTACCCACAGGAGCAGTACCGGCTCTACCATGTGGAGAAGGCCAGGGGCGGGATCGGCCTGACGATCTTCGGCGGGTCCACTTCAGTGGATTGGGACAGCCCGGCGACTGAATGGAGCATGATCGCGAATCGCGACGATTCAATCATCCCCTCCTATCAGCAGCTCGCGGATGCTGTTCACGAGCATGGGGCCAGAATCTTCACCCAGCTCACCCACATGGGCCGGCGCAACCGCTCGGACACCGAGCGGTGGCTGCCGTTGGTGGGACCCTCACAGATTCGCGAGCCCTACCACCGCGAGATTCCCCATGAGATCGAGAAGAGGGACATTCGCCGGATTGTCGCGGCCTTCGGGCAGGCCGTGCGGCGCGCAAAGGAGGGCCGGCTGGACGGCGTCGAGCTTTCGTTCGCGCACAATCACCTGGCCGACCAATTCTGGAGCCCCAAGAGTAACCAGCGCACGGACGAGTACGGGGGCAGCCTCGAGAACCGGATGCGCTTCAGCCTGGAAGTGCTGGAGGAGATCCGCAGAGTCGTCGGCGACGATTACATCGTCGGCGTGCGCATGTCCGGCGATGAATTTTTGGATGGGGGTCTGACCCTCGACGATCAGATCGAGATTGCGACCCGTCTGGTCGCCACGGGGATGGTAGACTTCATCAACGTTCTGGGCGGCAGCGGCGAGAACCTCGTCAACCTGGCGGCCGTTGTGCCCAACATGTACTTCCCGCCGGCGCCCTACGTCGCCCTGGCCTCGGCGATCAAGGCCGAGATCGACATCCCGGTCTTCCACGCCGCGCGCATCGTCGACCCGGTTCAGGCCGAGCGCATCCTGGCCGAGGGCCATGTGGACATGGTCGGCATGACGCGTGCCCACATCGCCGATCCCTACATTGGCAAGAAGGCAATGGAAGGGCGACTCGACGACATCCGCCAATGCGTCGGTGCCAACATGTGCATCGACCGGCTCTACTCTGGCAAGCAGGCCTACTGCATTCAGAACCCGGTTACCGGCCGCGAGGCCGAATTGGCTGCGGTCACCCCGGCTGAGCGCGCCCGGAAAGTGGTTGTCGTCGGCGGCGGCCCGGGTGGGCTCGAGGCGGCCCGGATGGCGGCCGAGCGCGGCCACAAGGTGGTGCTCTTCGAGAAGAGCGACACGCTTGGTGGCCAGGTCAATCTGGCGGCGCTCCCGCCGGGACGCGATCAGATGGCCGGAATCATCCGCTGGCTGGAGTTGCAGTGCCGCAAACTCGGGGTGGATATTCGCCTGGGGGTGATCGCCACGGCCGAGACCATCCTGGCCGAGCAGCCAGAAGCCGTCGTGATCGCAACCGGCGGGCGACCGAACCTGGGCGAGACCCAACCCGAGATTGACCTGAGCGGTGGCAATGGCGCGGTCGTCAGCGTCCAGGATATCCTGGATGGGCGCGCGGCCCCCGGGCAAAACGTGGTGGTTTTCGACGACATCGGCGATTGGGCCGGGGTGACCGCCGCCGAGTACCTGGCCCAGCAGGGAGCCCGGGTCACCCTGGTGACCCCGGATCCGCGCATCGCGTTCGAGTTGGGAGACGCTTCCTTCCCGGTTGTCTACCAGCGGCTCTACAGTGCTGGGATCAACCTGATCCGCGACCACAAGCTCGTGGCGGTCGAGGAGGACGGTAGCGTCGTGGTTCGTAACGCCTACTCCTTCGAGGAGCAAGTCATCCCGCATGTAGACCAGGTCGTCGTCTGGTTCGGTAACCTCTCGGAGGATAGCCTCTACCGCCAACTCCAGGGCCGGGTCGCCGATCTCCATCTGGTCGGCGACGCCATGGCCCCACGCGGCATCCACAACGCGATACTCGAGGGCACGCGGGTGGCGCGGCAGATTTAGGGCGCCGTTCGACTGATCGCGCCATCGTGGCGTACCAGGTTTTCGCTGCGGAAGGTGCTATGACGAGAGATTGGAGACCAAAGATTGGGATTGCCGGGCGGCTTCGGTTGCGAAAGAAGCCGTTCATCTCCAATCTCTCATTGCCAATTGCCAACTTCCTTCTGGAGGAGTGGTGCTAACCCAGGCTGAAAAGGTCATCTTCGTTTTGGTGGCTCTGGTTTCGTCGGGCGTGGCCTTCGTAGGCTTCAAGCGCATATTCGACATCATCTGCCGAGGGCAGGATGAATTCGACCGGTCCGATCTGGTCGCGGGCGCGCTCACGGCCCTCGAGAAGACCCTCTCGCAGCGCACCGTGTTGAAATCCCGGCCGCGCTCGAGTTGGTTCCACGCCTTCGTGGCCTGGGGCTTCTTTTTCTACTTCCTGGTCAACCTGGGCGACGTGCTCGAGGGTTTCATCCCGAATTTCCGCTTCTTGGGCTACGGCCCCATCGGCGGGCTCTATCGCCTGCTGGCCGACCTCCTCAGCGTGGCGGTCCTCGTGGGCATGGTCTACTTCGTGCGCCGCCGCTTCGTGGAGCACTCGACTGAGTTGGAAACCCGGGACGATATCCTGCTGCACCCGAGAGCGCGCGCAGGCATGCGCCGCGACTCGGCAGTTGTTGCCGGCTTCATTCTGCTGCACGTGGGGTCGCGCTTCCTGGGGCAGAGCTTCCAAATCGCGCACGAGGCCGCCGTGGCCAGGGGCGCCTTCGACCTCTGGCAGCCCTTCGCCAGCGCGGTCGCCCTGCTGTGGACTCCGCTGGGCGCGACGCCGCTGGTGGTGGCCGAGCACGCCGCCTGGTGGCTGGCTCTGGGGCTGATCCTGCTCTTCCTGCCCTACTTTCCCTCCAGCAAGCACCTCCACCTGGTGATGGCGCCGGTGAACTTTTCGACCAAGCCCAGGCGGCCGTCACTGGGAGCACTCAGCCCGCTCGAGCTCAACCACGGAGCGACACGTTTCGGCTCCGACCGCCTCGAGAACCTGCCGTGGCCGCGTCTGGTCGACAGCTTCGCCTGCATCATGTGCAACCGTTGCCAGGAGGTCTGCCCGGCCTACGCGGCCGGCACCGTGCTCTCGCCGTCGGCTATGGAGATCAACAAGCGCTATGAGATCAAACACCAGATGGGCGCGCTGGCGGCCGGCCGCCCCAGCCGCGCTCCGCTCCTGGAGAGCGTGATTCCCGCTCAGGCCGTGTGGGCGTGTACCTCGTGCGCGGCCTGCGTTGAAATCTGCCCGGTCGGCAACGAGCCGATGCAGGATATCATCGACCTGCGGCGCTCCCTCACTCTGACCGAGGGCGCCGTGCCCGACAAGGCCGCCCGTGCGCTCCGCAACATCCAGTTCACCGGGAACCCCTGGGGTTTCGATCCGGAGAAGCGCGCCGACTGGGCCGCGGGCCTGAACGTTCCGGTCATGGCCGAGAAGGGTGGGGCCGAGGTCCTCTTCTGGGTCGGCTGCAGCGGCAGCTACGACCCGCGCAATCAGAAGATCACGGAGTCGGTCGCGCGCCTGATGCAGCGGGCGGGTGTGGACTTCGCCATCCTGGGGTGGGAGGAGCGCTGCAACGGCGACCCCGCCCGGCGCATGGGCGAGGAGGCGGTCTTCCAGACGATGGTGCAGCGAAATGCCGAAACTTTCGGCAAGTACACGTTCAAGAAGGTTGTAACCTCCTGCCCGCATTGCCTCAACACGTTGCGCAACGAGTACCCGGAATTCGGCGTGAATCTGGAGGTTGTGCATCACAGCCAGTTCATCGCCGGGCTAATCGGCGAGGGCAAACTCGCGCCCACCAAGGCGCTCGATGCGCCGGTCACCTTCCACGATTCCTGCTACCTGGGCCGGTACAACGGCGAGTACGAGGCCCCCCGCGAGGTGCTTACCAGCATCCCCGGCGTGGAGCTCCGCGAGATGCCGCGCATCCGTGCGCGCGGGCTCTGCTGCGGCGGGGGTGGCGGCGGCGCCTTCTACGATGTACCGGCCGAGCGGCGCGTCACCGACATTCGCCTGGAAGAGGCCATCACGGTTCAGCCCGAAGTCGTCGCCAGTGCCTGTCCCTTCTGCATGAACATGTTCGAGGGCAGCCCGCTCAAGGACCAGGCCCGGATCAAGATCAAGGATATCGCCGAGCTATTGGACGAGGCGATGGGTGAACCTGGGACGTGATGCGCGGTGCCTGGTGCATACGTTCACGCATCACGTCTCGCGGGTGTCAGAGGAGATAACCCAATGTCCCAACTCCCCCCTCTCACCGACCTCTGGGTCTTCGCCGAGCACGCGAACGGCGTCGTGCCGGATGCCATCCTTGAGGCGCTGGGCGCGGCGCGGAAGCTGGTGGACGAGGCCCGAGCGGGTGGCCGGGTGGTCGTGGTGGCCCTCGGGCCGGGGAGCACGGTCCTCGCCGCAAAGTTGGGCCAGCACGGCGCCCACGTGGTGCGCGCAGCGGACGATGAATGGCTCGGCGGCTACGCGCCCGAGGCCTGGACGCGCGCTCTGGTGGCCGAGGTCCAGGCTGCGGAGCGGCCGCCGCTGGCGCTTCTCTTCGGGGCCACGCGGGGTAGCCGGGAGTTGGCCGCGCGCGTCGCCGTGCGCTGGGGTGTAACCTTCGTGCCCGACATCGTCAAGTTATGCTGGCGTCACGGACAGATCGAAGCGCAGCGACTGGGGTACGATGACAAGGTCCAACTCACCGTGGCCGGTGGTCGCGTTCTCGTATTGCGCCCGGAGGTGGGAGATAGCAGGACCTTCCGCGGGGAGGCGGTGGTTGAGCCGGCGAGCGGCGCCCAGGACGGAAGTGACCGGCGCGTGCGGCTGGTGGAAGTGCGCAAAGCTGACCCGCGCACCGTGCCGCTGGCCCAGGCCGATTTCATCGTCGCGGGCGGCAACGGAGTCAAGAACTTCGACCTGATCTGGGAGTTTGCCGATCTCGTCGGCGCCGCGGTCGGTGGGAGCCGCATCGTCTGCGACGATGGTCGCCTGGAGCGCGCCCGTCAGGTCGGCGAAAGCGGTACCGTTGTGACGCCGCGTTGTTACATCGCCATCGGCATCTCGGGGGCCAGCCAACACGTGCGCGGGATGCAGGACTCGAAACTGATCATCACTGTCAACAACGACCGGCGCGCACCAATCCACGATCTCGCGGCGATGGCCGTCATCGGCGACGCTGCCGAGATCCTGCCGGCCCTGATCGCTCAGGTGCAGGCCGAGAGGGCTCAAGCGGCGGACGCTCCCGCCGAGCGTCCGGCCACGGCTTCTTGCACCCGGCGCGAGCGTCCCAAGCCCGTGAACCCCCTCGCGATGCTGCAACAGCAGAAGAAAAAGTAGGCCACCATGCTGTTTTGGTCTACGAGGAAGCGATCATGAATATTTTGGCCTGTGTCAGCGAAGGCGTCTTCACCAATGGTCCGTTGCCGCTGGCCGCCGCTGGCCGCGGCAATGGCAACGGTCGCGCGGCGCTGCCGGTGCCCAATCCATGCGACGAGTTGGCCGTGGAGGCAGCGGTGCGACTCAAGGAGCGCCATGGTGGTCGTGTGACCCTCGTGACCGTCGGCTCGATGAGTGAGGCGACGATGGGTGCGTATCTGGGCCTGGGGGTCGATGAGGGTCTGCAAGTGCTGGACGAAGGTCTGGACAGTTTGGGGCCGGTGCAAGTGGCCTGGCTGTTGGCCCAGGTTATCCGCCCCGTGGCACCCGACCTGGTGCTCTGCGGCGAGCGGGCGACGGGCGGTCCGGCCACCGGGCTCGTTCCGATTGCCCTGGCCGAGTTCCTGAGCTTACCGGTCGTGACGGAGGCAGCGGCGCTCGAGGTGGGAACGGACGACGTGACGGTGGAGCGGCTGATCGAGCGGGGCGACCGCCAGGTGTTGCAGGCCCCGTGGCCGGCCGTCGTCACCGTCGCGCGCGCGTTTAGGAGCCCCCGCTACCCGGCGCTCGCCAAGGCCCGCCGGGCGACGCGCCGCCGCCTCAGCCTGGCGGCGCTCGGGATCACTCGGGACGAATTGGATCGTGTGACGGCCGGCCCGCAAGAGGTGGCGCGCGAGAAGGCCCGGCCGCGCCCCAAGCGGATCTATGTGCCACCCAGTACCCTGTCGGCTGCTGAACGAATGGCCGCTCTGATGGCCGGGGGCCGCAAGGCCAGTGCCAGGAAAGAGGGCGACGAAAAATTCCTCGAGGGATCACCACCAGAGGTGGCTGCGAAGATTATCGAATTTTTGAAGCGAGAGCGAATCCTGGAATGGTAGGAGCCACGCAAGCGATTGCGGCTCAGACTGCTCACAGGTCTGGCGTGGTGTTCCCGGAAGTGCTCCAGGGATGTACCGAAACTAGTCAAGAATGGCATTGCGCGGTATTCTCCGTCTGAAGGCTCGCTTGCAGGCTCGAGTGCCGGCGCGCTCTGTGACAGGAAGCGGAAGCCTGACCGTGAGATCGGTTTTGAGAGGGGTGCTGTGACTGGCCCGGGGGGGATGAGCACGCACTGAGGCACCAAGAATATCGCTGGTCAGGTTGCCTCATACTCTATAGCCCAACGAGGGGCCAGGATTGCAGTCGAGCCCTTCGGCTTCTTCTATTCGGCGACTGTCGCTTGTGAACGGAAGGGCCGGAACTCGAACGTTGAGAAAGACGGTTCGTGAGAGGACCTGTATGACCATCCACATGAAAGAAGCCCGGCGGGCCCCGGGCAGTGAGTGGCTCAAAAACCATCCCAAAGCGCTGGAGGTCGCCTACGTGGTTGCCGAGCGCGTCTTCCTGCGGGTCTACCCGCTGCTGAAGCGGCTCAAGCCGGAGTTGGTTGAGCCCACGATCCGGCGGGGTGAGGAGTGGGTGAAGGGCTGGGTCTTCAATTGCCAGATGTGCGGCCAGTGTGTCCTGCACAGCACGGGCATGACCTGCCCGATGAACTGCCCGAAGAACCTGCGCAACGGCCCGTGTGGCGGGGTGCGTGCCAACGGGCATTGCGAGGTGATTCCCGAGCGGCTCTGCGTCTGGGTGCAGGCCTGGGAGCGCAGTCGCCAGATGCTGATCTACCGCGACGAGATCCAACTCGTACAGCCTCCGGTCAACCGCTCCCTGCAGAACACCTCCTCGTGGATCAACATGGCCGAGGGGATTGACCAGACGCGGCCGACCGGCTGGGAGCTCGCAATGGCGGCGGAGCAGACGGACGGGAGGCACGCATGAGTGCCACTCCTGTCGTGAGCGACCGACCGATGCGGGCGGGCAGCCGGCTGGAGCGGGTGCTGCGCTCAGGACGCTTCGCCGTCACGGCCGAGTTGAACGCCCCCGACAGCGCTGATCCGGCTGACGTCTACAAGAATGCTCTGGTGCTGGCCGAGGTTTGCGACGCGATCAACGCCACCGATGGCTCAGGGGCGAACTGCCACATGAGCAGCATCGGCTGCTGCGCCCTGTTGACCCGCGCCGGCTACGAGGCCGTGCTCCAGGTGAGCTGTCGCGACCGCAACCGGATCGCCATCCAGGGGGATCTCTTGGGCGCGGCCGCCATGGGGGTCAGGAACGTCCTCTGCCTGACGGGGGACGACGTCTCGGCCGGCGACCAGCCCGAGGCCAAGCGAGTATTCGATTTTGACTCGATCCAGCTCTTGCGAGTGGGCCGGATGATGCGCGACCAGGGAGTGTTCCTGAGCGGGCGCAAGCTGACCACTCCGCCGCGCTTGTTCCTGGGGGCGGCGGCCAATCCCTTCGTGCCGCCACTGGACTGGCGGCCTCTGCGGCTGGCCAAGAAGATCGAGGCCGGGGCTGACTTCATCCAGACCCAATATTGCTTCGACGTGCCGCGCCTCGAGCAGTATATGCAGCGGGTGCGCGACATGGGCCTGCATGAGCGGGTTTACATTCTTGTAGGGGTGGGACCGCTACGCTCCGAGAAGGTGGCCGAGTTTATGCGCACCAAGGTGCCGGGGGTTTGGATCCCCGATGCAGTGGTCGAGCGGCTGGCGAAGACGCCCAAGGAGCGCAAGCGGGAAGAAGGCAAGCAGATCTGCATCGAGATCATTCAGCAGGTCCGGGAGATCGAGGGGGTTCACGGGGTGCACCTGATGGCCTACCGCCAGGAGGAGACCGTGGCCGAGATCATCCACCGCGCCGGGCTCTTCCCGCGCCGGCCGCGCCAGGCGCTGCCGCGCGAGACATCGGGCGAGCTCCTTATCCCCGAGGTGCCGCCCGCGTAAGACAACCATGCCATCATGGCCGCGAGAGGCCGGCGTTCTTGCCCTTTTCCAAATTCATCTGACAAAGCGTGCGTCTGCCCGGAGCAACCGCCCGGCCGCCCAGGAATGAATTCCAGGGCTGATAGCCAAAGTCGGCTGAAGCCGACTGGATGATAGCCCCTCCCGCACAATTGCAATCGTTCTTAAGTCGCTCTTGCCCTTTTCCGATCGACGCTGACACACCGCATGCCCGGAGGGGCCCGCCCGCCCGGAGGCCCCCAGCCGCGATTTCCCTGGCCTGTCCGGCCAGGACAGGCAATCGCCCAGCTCCGGACAGCGATGGTCAGGTTCAATTGGAAACGTGCAACAACGCCGTCTTTTTGGGGAGGAGGACCCCGTGGAAACAATCGTCTCATCGCCAACCAAAACTGTCATTATTGGACCAAACCGGCCCTTCGTGATCATCGGGGAGCGGATCAACCCGACCGGGCGCAAGCTGCTGGCCAAGGAGATGGCCGAGGGCAACTTCGAGCGGGTGCGGGCCGACGCCATTGCCCAGGTTGAGGCCGGCGCTCACATGCTCGACGTCAACGCCGGGGTTCCCATGGCGGACGAACCGGCGCTGATGGCCGAGGCTATTCGTATCGTGCAGGAGGTGGTCGATGTGCCCATCTGCATCGACTCCTCGGTGGTGGCGGCCCTCCACAGCGGGCTGTCGGTGGTCAGGGGCAAGCCGCTGGTCAACTCGGTGACCGGCGAGGAGGAGCGGCTGGAATCGGTGCTGCCGATGGTGGCCGAGTACAAGGCCGCGGTACTGGGCATCTCCAACGACGAGACCGGCATCTCCTACGACGCCCGTGAGCGCTTCAAGGTGGCCAGGAAGATCGTCGAGCGGGCCGAGTCCTACGGCATCCCCCGCGAGGATGTGCTGATCGACCCCCTGGCGATGCCGGTAGGGGCGGTACCCACTGCGGCGGCGACGCTCTTCGAGCTGGTGCGGATGGTGCGCGAGGAGCTGGGCTGCAACACAATCTGCGGCGCCAGCAACATCTCCTTTGGCCTGCCCAACCGGCCGGTGCTCAACGCCGTTTTTCTGAGCATGGCCATCGCGGCCGGCATGACCTGTGCTATCACCAATCCCATCGAGCGCGAGATCAAGCAGGCCATCCTGGCCGCCGATCTCATGATGGCCCACGATGAGAACTGCATGACCTGGATTACCGCCGCCCGGGATGCGGCGCGCCAGGCCGCGGGTGATGGTGCCGGTGCGGCCGGGGCGGCCCGCAGCGATCGCGAGACCCGGCGTGCCGCCCGGCGATCGGCGGCTGAGCGTTGAGAGGGCATCCTGCCGCGCGACGGCGCGGAGCACTCGAAAGGCGCGCGGATCAGCCTCCATAACTGGACAAACCGATTCGATCAGCCCAAACTGTTCCTTGTCGTGCTTCCTATTCATCAATGGTTCGGATAGTGTGGGATCCATTGGTCCAGGCGCCAGTGGGCGGTGCGGAGCAACGCGACCAGTAGCCAGGAGCTGAGACATTATTCTCTCCGGGGCTGGAGATTTGGGGCCGAGGAGCACCGCAACGCGCTCCGTGCTACCGGTGACGTGCGAGAAACGTGCCCGAATCATTGGCCATGGCAGGGAGAACCATTCATATGACCACGCGACCAACAACGAAGCCGCATCAACGGCTCTTCATTCCCGGTCCCACGGACGTGCTGCCTGAGGTCCTTGCCGCACAGGCTGCGCCCATGATCGGCCACCGCAGCGACGAGTTCGAAACGCTATTCGCAAAGGTCGAAGAACAACTCAAACAGCTTTTCTTTACCCGGAATCGGGTCTATATTCTGGCTTCTTCCGGCTCAGGTCTGCAGGAGGGGGCGGTTCGTAACGCCGTCCGCCGCCGCGTGATCAGTTTCGTCAACGGCGCTTTCAGCCAGCGGTGGTACGATGTTGCTCGGGGCTGTGGCAAGGAGACGATCCGTGTGGACGTCGAGTGGACTACCGCCGTCAAGCCCGAACAGGTCGGTGAGGCGCTGACGGCGGCATTACGCGACGGCCCCGTGGATGCGATCACCGTCGTCCACAACGAGACCAGTACCGGCGTCACCAGCCCGGTCGGTGCGATCGCGGCCACTGTGCGGGAGCTCAGCCCGGACACGTTCGTGCTCGTGGATGCTGTCTCGTCCCTCGGTGGGGTCAAAATACCCACCGACGAGTGGGGTCTGGATGTTTGCCTGACCTCCTCGCAAAAGGCCCTGGCAGTGCCGCCGGGTCTGGCCTTCGCCGCGGTCGCTGACCGCGTGCTCGAGCGCGCTGCGTCCATCCCGGATCGCGGCTGGTATTTTGACTTTCTGACCCTCGAGAAGTACCTCAAAAGAAATACCACCCCCGCCACGCCGGCGATCTCGCTGATGCGGGCCCTCAGCCTCGAGCTCGATTTCATCTTCGATGAGGGGCTTGAGGCTCGCTTTGCCCGTCACGCGGCGTTGGCCGAGAAGACCCGGCGCTGGGCGCTGGCGACTGGTTTTGGCCTGATGGCGGAGGAGGGCTATCGCTCGCCGACGGTGACGACCGTTGCCAACACGCGTGGCATCGACGTCGGGGCACTGAACCGCTATCTTGCGACCCTGGAGATGGAGATCTCCAACGGTTACGGCCCCCTCAAGGACAGATCCTTCCGCATCGCGCACATGGGCGAGGTGACCGATCCCGATTTGGATCGCCTCTTCATGGCTGTTGAGACGTACATCGGAAGCTCGGAGGTACGATGAATCCCGGCTCTCTGAATGTCCTGATCGCCGATCCGGTCCATGAAGATGGCGTCGCGTTGCTGCGCCAGCACGCCACCGTCGATATCCGGCCGGGCCTCTCCCGCAGTGAGCTCGAGCAAATCATCGGCAACTACGATGCGCTCATCGTGCGGGGCACCACCAAAGTGCCCGCGTCGGTGATCAACTACGGTCACCGCCTGCGCGTGATCGCGCGGGCGGGCGCTGGCCTCGATAACATTGATGTCTCGGCGGCTCGTGTTCAAGGGGTTGAAGTCGTCAATTCGCCGGATGCCAATACCATCGCCGTCGCCGAGCACACCCTGGCGCTGATGCTGGCCCTGGCGCGCCGGCTGATTGCGGCCGACCAGAGCATGAAGGCGGGCCGCTGGGAGAAATCCCAGTCGATGGGCAGTGACCTGTCGGGGAGGACGCTCGGTATCATTGGCTTCGGCCGCATTGGTCGACAGGTGGCGAAACGCGCGCAGGCCTTCGGCATGCGGGTGATCGTGAACCAACCGCGCCTGACGCCGGAGCTGGCGCTGGAGTGGGGTGTCGAGCAGCGCGACCTCCCCGATCTGTTGCGCGAGTCTGACTTTGTCACGCTCCACGTCCCGATGCGCCCGGAGACCGAGGGATTGATCGGCGCCAACGAGTTGGCTCTGATGAAGCCGACGGCCTACCTGATCAACACCGCCCGTGGTGGCGTGGTGGACGAGCCGGCGCTGCTGACGGCGCTCGAAGAGGGCCGGCTGGCCGGTGCCGGGCTCGACGTTTTCGAGCATGAGCCGAACGTGGACAGTGCCCTCGCCGGCCACCCTAAGGTGGTTGCCACGCCGCACATCGGCGCCAGCACCGAGGATGCCCAGCGGGCCGCTGCCCTCTCGGTGGTCGAGCAAGTCCTGGCCGTACTGCGGCGCCAACGCGCCTCGGAGACGCTCGCGCTGAAGATCGTGCCACTGGAGAAGGTGGTCCCGCACGAGGCCTTCGACCCCCGACGGGTTGCCGATCTGGCCGCGCGCCTCGAAGAAGAGGGTCGCCTGGTCAATCCGCCGGTGGTGGCCGAATGGGGCGATCACTATGTCGTGCTCGATGGCGCTACGCGGACGACAGCCCTCAAGCAACTCAACTTTCCGCACACCATCGTCCAGGTCGTCTCGCCCGAGGAAGATGAGGGCGTGCAGCTTCACACCTGGTATCATGCCATCTCCGGCGGTGAGGTCTCCAGCTTGCTCAAGACTCTACAACACGTGCCGGGCCTGAAGCTGACGGCGGTGCCGGTGGATCACATTCAAGAGGCGATGCGGGCCCGCAACGCGCTGGCCTACTTGCTGACCGCTGATAACCGCGGCTTTTTGCTGGAGGTCGCGCCTGATGCTGAAGGCGATTGGCTCGATGTGCTCAACGCTACGGTGAACTGCTACACCGGGTGGGGGCGCGTCGAGCGCACGCTCGTCACCGACCGTGATGTCCTGAGAGCCCAGTATCCTGAGATGGTGGCTCTGGTCGTCTTCCCACAGTTCACTCCCGAAAGCGTGTTGCGCATCGCGACCGAGGGTCGAGTCATGCCCGCCGGGATCACCCGCTTCGTCATTCCCGGCCGGGTGTTGCGCCTGAATGCCCCGTTGCAGCGTCTGCGTGCGGATGAGCCGCTAGGCGCGAAGAGTGCCTGGCTCGATCATCTCGTGCAAGAGAAATTGGCCCGCCGACGGGTCCGCTACTATCAGGAACCGGTGGTCTTGTTGGATGAGTAGTGGCGTGATTCGCCGTTTGTGATGCGATTGCGTGACGCAGCGCGCCCACGTCCTTGAGGAGAATACGAGCATGGATTTTTCGAATGTGTCGAGCGAAGACCTGTTTCTGCAGATGCAGGACGATCTCTACGACGGCCTGAAGGATGAGGTTGTCGGGGCAACCAACGAGGCCCTGAGTCGCGGGTTCACCCCCCAGGCGGTTCTGGATCAAGGCCTGGTGGCGGGGATGGACATCGTCGGCGTCGATTTCCGCGACGGCATTCTCTTCGTCCCCGAGGTGCTGATGGCGGCCAATGCTATGAAGGGGGGCATGGAAGTCCTGAGACCGCTCCTCACTGAGACCGAGGCCGAACGCGTCGGGACGATGGTTATCGGCACGGTCAAAGGCGATATCCACGATATCGGCAAGAACCTGGTGGCGATGATGATGGAGGGCGCCGGCTTCGAGGTCATCAATCTCGGGATCAACAACGATGCCGAGTCCTTCCTCAACGCCGTCAAGGAGCACCACGCCGACATCATCGGGATGAGTGCCCTTCTGACCACGACCATGCCCTACATGAGGGTTGTCGTCCAGGCTCTGAAGGATGAGGGGCTCCGCGACCGCATCTTCGTCATGGTCGGCGGAGCGCCGGTGACCGAGGTGTTTGCCAGGGCCGTCGGCGCTGATGCCTACGGGCGCGACGCGGCGGTGGCGGTGGACATCGCCAAGGCCTACATGGCCAGCCGGCGCGGCCAGGGCGTCCTGCAGCCGGTATGAGTTGGAGGTTAAAGGTTGGAAAATTCAACCCGTCCATGAAAACCCATCTCGTGGTATTCCAACCATCGGGTCGGCAGGCCCAGATTGCTGAAGGCACCGCGCTGCTCGATGCGGCTCGCCAGCTCGGCGTTGACATTGATAGCATCTGCGGTGGCCGCCAGACGTGCGGTAAATGCAAGGTCCTCATCGAGGCCGGCAGCTTCCCGAAACATGGGATCGAATCGGCCACCGACCACGTTACCCCGGCCGGCGCCAACGAGCGCGACTACTTTGCCCACCGCAATGGTCCTCAGCCCGGCACGGTGCGCCTCTCATGCGCAGCTTGCGTCACCGGCGACGTGTTGGTCACAGTGCCGCCCGAGAGCCAGGCACGCAAGCAGATCATCCGCAAGACGGCGACCGAGCGTGCGATTGAGCTCGATCCGATCCTTCGCCAGGTCTTTGTCGAGGTTGAGCCACACCGGCTCGGTGAGCGTAAAGGCGACTGGGAGCGCCTTCAGGAGGCGTTGCACCGAGAATGGGGCTTTGAGGGGTTGCGCATCGATCTGCAGGCCCTCCGCCGGCTCGGTGCCGCGCTCAAAGAGGGGAAGCAAGGTGTGACGGTCGTGGTGTGGAACGACGCTGAGGTCATCGACGTGCAGCCGGGCTACCACGAGGGCCTCTACGGCCTGGCAGTGGACCTCGGCTCGACGACCGTGGCCGCTCACCTCTGCAACCTGCACACTGGCGAGGTGCTGGCGAGCGAAGCGATGATGAACCCCCAGGTGACCTATGGTGAGGACTTGATGAGCCGGGTCAGCTACGCGATGATGCACGCCGATGGCCTGCGGACGATGCACGAGGCCATTATCAAGGGGCTCAACAAGCTGGCCGGCCTGGCCATGCACGCGGCGGGGTTGCGCGCGCGGGACGTCCACGAGATGGTCGTGGTGGGCAATACCGTCATGCACCACATTTTCCTCGGCCTGGACCCGACCGATCTGGGCGCGGCGCCCTTCACCCTGGCAACCCATGCCCCGGTTGACGTCAAGGCCCGCGAGCTGGGGCTCAAGCTTCATCCGGGGGCCAACGTCCACTTCATGGCCCTCGAAGCGGGTCACGTTGGCGCCGACAACGTGGGCGTCCTGATCGCCGAGGCGCCCGACCAGCAGGACGACCTGATGCTGGTGATTGACGTGGGCACCAACGCCGAGATTTTGTTGGGCAACCGCGAGCGCCTGCTGAGCGCCAGCAGTCCCACCGGCCCGGCCTTCGAGGGTGCCCAGATCACCCACGGCCAACGGGCCGCGCCGGGGGCGATCGAGCGTGTCCGGATCGACCTGGCCACCGGGGAGCCACGCTTCCGAGTCATCGGCAGTGAGCGTTGGTCGGACGAGGTGCCGCCGGAGGAGATCGGAGCGACCGGGATCTGCGGCTCCGGCATCATCGAAGCCGTGGCCGAACTCTACACATCTGGCCTCATGCGGCCGGATGGACGTCTGGAGCCCGAGGCCACCACGCCGCGGTTGCGCTGGAACGGTCCCAAGGGAGAGTACGTGCTCGCCACGGCCGACCAGACGGCGACCGGACAGGAAATCGTCGTTACCCAGGACGATGTTCGCAACATCCAGCTGGCGAAGGCGGCCTTGTATGCCGGGTGCAAGCTCCTGATGCGGCGCCGCGGGGTCACGAAGGTCGATAAGATCGTGCTCGCCGGTGCCTTCGGGAGCTACATCGATCCCCTGCGCGCCATGATCCTGGGCCTCTACCCCGACTGCGAACTGGAACACGTCTACGCCGTCGGCAACGCCGCGGGGGATGGTGCCCGTATCGCCTTGTTGAGCAAGGCGCGCCGCATCGAGGCCGCCAGAGCAGCCCGGCGAGTCGATTACGTCGAGACGGCGGTGGACCCGCATTTCCAGGAAGAATTTGTCGCCGCGCTCCACCTGCCCCACATGACCGATTCGTTTCCCCACCTGGAGGCGCTGGGCGTTCTGCCGGCGCCGCGGCCAGCGGCGCCCAGCCCGCGCGCCCATCGGCGGCGCGAGCGCCGGGGAGTGGCATCGTGAGCCGCCGCAGCATTCTCCTTGAGGCCCTGGCCGCCACGCCGCGCGACCTGAGTCGAATGGTGCCGCGGATCGACGGCGTGGAAGCCCTGTGGCGCCCGGCGCCCGAAGCCTGGTGCCTGGCCCACTTTGGCTTCGTCGAGGAGCCCTACCTGGCGCGTCTGCGCCGCGTCCTCGAGCAGGACAACCCCTACGAGCCCCCCATCCACCCTGACAAAAGCGCCCACGATCTCACGCGGCCGCTGTCGGGCCTTCTGGAGGAGTTCGTCGCTCGCCGGGCTGAGACCATCGCGTTCCTCTCGGCCCTCAGCCAGCGTGACTGGGGCCGCCCACTGGTCCATGAGACCATCGGCCCGACTCGCCTGCGCGACCAGGTCCAGGAGCTGGTCACGCATGACAACAATCACCTCGCCCAGATCGTGGCGCTCCGCGAGACGTGGGAGCGAAAGACGTAGGTGGCGGGGGGCTACACGAGTATCCGGAGACACCAGTTGGGTGCCGGTCGCTCATCCTGGCCGGCGCTCCGCGCGAGGGCAGCGGACGAATCGCACCAGCCGGCTTTTCTGCGGCATCAATCCGGCGTAGGATTTCTGTCGCAGTTGGCTCGCTTCTCGATATTGGTAAACTCTGACCTGCCCGTGAAGCCGGGCTGTCCGTTCCAACGCTGCGCTGGCACGGCCGTTCGGTGAGCTTCCAGCGGATTGCCTGCGAGGGACTGTTCACGACCACTCTCCTGGCCCTGTGTGGAGCTCGGATGGAGAGCGGCTATCGCTTTCCCGCTTCCTACAGGAGTTGGAAGGCCACCGGCAGCAAAAATCTGCCAAGAGCGTGTCGCGACTTTACCAAGGGGAAGAACCAGTGTCCAACCGCTTTCTTGATCTTCTAGGCCGGGGCGGACCCATTCTCGCCGACGGCGGCATGGGCACGATGCTCATGGCGGCCGGGCTGATGTTTGGCGATCCGCCCGAGCAATGGAATGTTCTGCCGGAGAAGCGCGATCTCGTCCGCGCCGTCCATCGGGGCTACCTCGACGCCGGCGCGCAGATCATCCTGACCAACAGCTTCGGCGGCAGCCCGTTTCGCCTGAAGCTCCACACCCTCCAGGGCCGCGTCTTCGAGCTCAACCGGGCGGCGGCTGAGTTGGCCCGCGCGGAGGCGGGCGAGGCAGCCGTTGTGGCCGGTTCGATGGGGCCCAGCGGCGAACTCTTCGAGCCGATGGGGTCGCTGACCTACGACGCGGCCGTGGAGGGGTTTGCGGCCCAGGCGGCGGGCCTGGCAGCCGGGGGTGTGGATGTGATGTGGGTCGAGACGATGAGCGACCCCAACGAGGTCCGCGCCGCTGTGGAAGGGGCCCGCCGCGGCGCGCCCGATCTTCCGGTGACCGCCACGATGACGTTCGATACCCGGGGCTTCACGATGATGGGCGTCAGCCCGGCTGAGGCGGTGCTCGTCCTGAACGCCCTCGATCTGGCGGCCGTCGGCGGGAATTGCGGTAACGGTCCGGCCGAGATTGAGGGCGTGATCTACGGCATGCACCAGGTTCGGTCCGACATTCCGTTGATTGCCAAGAGCAACGCGGGCATCCCACAGGTCGTGGATGGCCGCGCGGTCTACAATGGAACGCCTGAAATCATGGCCGAGTACGCTCGCCGGGTGCGTGCCCTCGGCGCCACGATCATTGGGGCGTGCTGTGGCAGTACTCCCGCGCACGTCCGGGCGATGGCCGAGGCCTTGCGTACGCTGCCCGAACTCGATGGCAGCGAGATAGAACTTGCCGTCGCAACGGCCCAACGAACTGCCCCGCGCTCGCGCGAGGAGCGGCGGCTGAGAAGAGGGTAAATCCTGTTGGTATGAATCGTTCATCGCCGCGCATCGCTCTTGTACTCTGCGGTGCGCTCGCTCGCGAGGTAATCGACATTGTCAAGCGCTATGAGTGGGACGTGGCGCTGTTCGGAGTGGCCGCGCTGGACCATATGGTGCCCGGGCGCATTGGCCCGGATGTCGAGTGCCGGCTCCGCGAGCTGATCCCGCAGTTCGAGCGCGTGGCCGTGGTGTATGGTGACTGTGGCACGGGCGGCCGGTTGGACGAGGTTCTGAACCGATACAATGTTCCGCGCATCGCCGGCCCGCACTGCTATGAGATGTATGGCGGCGAGGTCTTCGATGGGTTGATGGATGAGAATCCCGGGACGTTCTTCCTGACCGACTTTCTGTGTCGTCAGTTCGAGGGCACCGTGCGAAAGGGGTTGGGCCTCGACCGTTTCCCGGAACTCAAAGATGTGTATTTTGGCAACTACACGCGGCTGGTCTACCTCGTTCAAAAAGAGGACCAGACCCTCGTGGCCAAGGCGCGCACGATTGCGGATTTACTCGGCCTGACCTTTGAGGTGCGGCTGACTGGCTACGGCCGGCTCGAGGAGCGCCTCGTGGCGTTGATGGCCGAGATTCACGCCGACCGGTATCAGCCGATTCTGCCCTCGGCAAGCGAGGAGGATTTCAATGGCAAGCTATCAGATCCTGTACTGGTACGACATTCCCGCCCAAGTGCGCGCGAAAGACGCCAGCGGCCGCGTGAGTGCTCCTCTGCCCGATCGGTTCCAGGAAGCGATTGACCTGGCGGCGATGGCGGCCGGTCTCATCGACTCCGACGATTACACGGCCGGTTATGCATGGGGCGACTCTCAGGAGCGAGACGGGACGGCCAGCGAGGTCGCGACCGCCGTCGCGGCCGAGTTGGACGCCCAATACCCGCGGATTGACTGGCGTAAGACAGCCACGTCCATCGGGAGTGTGACAACCTCGATGGGGACGTAACGGCCGAAGTTCTCCTCCCTCTTCTCATTGTCCGGCGAACCCTACCTCCTCGATGGCCGCCGACCGGCGAAAGACGTCCCGGTCGGCGGCCGGCAGGGGCAGCGAGGAAGGGCCGGAGCGTTCTCGCTCCGGCCCCTCGTGATAGTATCGGGAGCAACAAACCGTGCCGAAAAGGCACCTGACCGTTGCTCTCCTCGACGTTAGTTCTCCGCCGGTTTACGGCACCGCCAGCGCCTCCGGGATGCCATACTTGTTGGCTTCCTCTTCGGTGAGGGATGCGACCGGTCCCCACACGATGGTGTAACCACCTGGCTCGGCTCGGACAAATACATAGGCCGGAGCGATGTTCGGGTCGGCGGGCACGATCTGCACCCGGATGGTCGTCTCCTCGATGGCAACATCGCCGATTTTGTAGTTTTGGGTGGGGAAGTGGGCGTTGACATGAGCGCGGACCACCTGCTCGAGCTCAGGGGCGACGGTGGTGGCCGCTGCCGTCTCAGTGATGACCTCGCCGGTGGCAACCGGTGTAGGGATGGGCGTGCCGGGGCCAGGCTCAATCGCCGGTTGGTCCGCGCCAGCCGGAACGACGGTCTCTTCTGCTCCGGGCACTGCCGTGCCAGGGCCGGGCTCGACCGCCGGCTGGTCCGCGCCAGGCGGGATCGTTTCAGTGGGGGCGCCGGCCGGGGCTGCAGTAGGAAACTCCTCCGCTGTGGGCGACGCGACCGCTGCCAGCGTGGGCGCTGCCGGTGGCTGTGGCGCCGCTTCGGTGGGGACCGCTGGAGGTGTTGAGCGACAGCCGGTGAGGAGTGCCGCGGCCAGAAGGACAGCGGCCACCAGCCACGTAGGTCGAATCATACAGAAGCTCCTCCTTCGGGGCAAAGTTGATAGCGACTCAGCCAGTAAGAGACAATGGTAGCGCAAAGTTGCGACTGTGCCGAATGAGTACGGGCGCCTTAGTTCGGGGGGTTGCACACGTTGTAAGAACGCCATTGACGAGACTGCCTCACTGGGCGCGGATACGCAACCAGGCCACGGCCGCCGCAACCCGCGGCTCGTTGAGCAGCGGCCCCGCCCAGACACGGGCCGGGCGGGTGGCTGAGAAATCCTCGGCAGCGGTGCCGGGCGGGGCGGCTTTGACACCGAGGATCGCGTGCGACCAGCGGAACGTCCCCTGCAGGTTGCCGGTAGCGCCAATCGTGGCGAGGGCGGCCACGACCTTTTCGTCCAACGGAAGCTTGCCTCCAAGTTCGGGGGGGATTGTTACCGTGTCGTTGGCCGCGACGGCCACGATGAAGCCGGCAGGGACGTGGTCGAGGAAGGCGGTCAGTGCGTCGGCGGCGAAAGGATCGTTGGCAATGTCGAAGGCCGCCGTCCCAATCATCGTGCCATCTGTAGGATTGATCACCGCCAGGTTGTAGCCGATCGTGTTGTGAGCCACGTCCGTTCCATTGACATAAATATGCGCGAAATCGCCAACTTCCTGACCGGCGCTCTCGACGACCACCGGCACCGGGCTTGTGACCCCCGTCGTGCCGATGCTCGCCGGGGGCGCCATGCTCGTATGGGTGAGGTCGAGCCTGGCGGCGTCGAAGAGTGTGCTGAACTCGAGCCGGAGTTCAGTGAGGGTCGGGTCGATCAGGCGGGCCGGCAGCGAGAGCTCGATCTGATTCCACCCCGCCGGCAGTGACTGGGGTGAGCCGGGAAGCTCGCCGCGCTGGGTGGCGATTCGCAGGCGTTGGCCAGGTGCGGGTACGTACAGGCGGGCGGTCAGGTGCAAGTTGCGGTCGGGCGGGAGCGGGAGGAAGAGCCGCGCCTGCTGACGTTGGATCCAGAGGAGCGGCACGAAATCGAGACCAGCCGGCTGCCGCCACCCGACCGGGGGGATGGCGCTCCAGCCCTCGCCGAGCATGAGGCGCAGGTTGGGGTGGCCGGCGTCGAGTTGCAGAGTCGCCGGGCGGCGGTGGGGGGCGTTTCGCCGGAAGACGACCAGCCGCGGGTCCTCGTAGACCTTCGTCAGCGGCAGGGTGCTCTCGAGAAACGGGATGGTGGCTTCGGGTGCGACGACCGGATCGGTCGAGCCGATCTTGTGGACCACGACGTAGTCGGCCCCAAGCAGGTCGAAATCGGTCGCGGCCACATCGGCCTGCCACTCATCGGGCGGCAAGCTGTGGCCGGTCTCCAGCGCGATCAGGCGGTTAAAGAGCGGCGCCTCGGTGAAGTACTGAAACTTCAACTCCGGGTTGCGGCTCGTATTCCCATTCGCGATGCGCTTCTCGTGGACGGTCTGGTAAAACTGAGCAAACATGAAGGTTGGATCGAGGGTACCGGTCACGCGAAAACCGTTGCGCCAGGCTACCGGCACCTCGAGCACCGCCGCGCCCGACCCTCCGGCGATGTCGTTGTAGATCGCCGGAACGCGGAAGTCGCTCATCGGCAGGGGCACGCTGAGGGTTTCAAAGAGTGTCATGGCCAGGACCAGGAGGAGGGCAGTCGTCTGGGGAAGGGTGAGGCTGAGATCGGAGCGGTTGCGCCTGCTGAGGCGGGCCATGAAGGTGGCCAGGCCATAGGCTACCAGCACGGCCAGGCAGAGGGCGATCATCACGCTGTAGCGACTGGGGTAGCGGTTGGCTTTGAAAAACGGGAGTTGGAGGAGCAGATCGAAGGGCAGCGGGAGCTCGAACTCGCGCCCGTTGATGCGGAGGGTGGGGCCAAGGCTGAGCAGCATGAAGAGGCCACCGGCGACGGCCCAAAAGCGCGCGATGTGCCGGCTCCTCCCGACGAGGGCCACCGCGACCAAGACGAGCACTGTCCAGCCCAGGAAGGCGAAGTTGAGATAGGCAAAGTGGGTCTTCTCGGCGAGTTCGGGCCCGAAGAGCGGGTGAAGGCGGCTGGGTATGATGAACCCGAGGAGATCGTTGCTAAAAACGTTGGCAAAGCCCAGTCCTTCAACCAGAAAATCGCCTTCTACCCGCATATCCGCGAGCATCTGCCAGAGGATCGGGCTCATACCTAGCAGGAAGAGCGCGCCCAGCAGCAGGTGAGCGCCCGTCACATCCAGCGCCCAGGAGAGACGCCCCACCGGGCCGTCTCTACATGGCGGGGCGTCCCCGGCGAGCACGTGCCAGACCCAGAAGAGCAGGATGAAAATCAGCAGGAACGAGGCGTAGGTGAATTCGGTCCACCCGTTGAAGAGCAGGAAGAGCGCGGCTGGGACGGCCGCGCGATACTGAACGCGGCGGTCGGGCGCCGCCCAGAGTTGCGCGATGGCAAGGATGGTCCAGGGAACCCAGTGGCTGGCCGCGATATTGAACTGACCGAGCGAAAGGTAGACGAACTTGGACGAGGCGAAGGTGAAAGTGGCGCCCGCCAGGAAGGCGACACCCTGACGAGTCGCGCGGGGCAGGTGCCAGAGTTCGTTGTGGCGCGCCAGCAGCCAATCGGCCAGCAGGTACATGCCCAATCCGCCGATGCCGAGTTCGAAGAAGATGACGGCGCTGTTGGCCGGGATCAGGCCCACGCTCAGCTGGAGGGGGATCGAGAGCAGGGCGTTCAACATGGTCAGGGTGTAGAAGACCAGGTTGACGCCGAGCGGCCAGAACATGAAGTCCGAGTGGAAGGGGTTCTGGCGAAGCACGGTGAGGCTGTAGCGCACCCACCAGAGATTCCAGATGATGGCAGGATCGTCGCTGCCGTTGCCGGGCGCGTGGGTCGTGAGATGGAGTGCCAGCGGCCAGGTGAGGAGCAGGCTGAGTGCCAGGTAGCCGAGGAGCGCCAGAACGGGAGCGCGGAAGCGTCTCATGGGCGAGAGTCTATCACAAGGGCGGCAAAAGCCGGAAACAAGCAGAGCCTTCCGCTGCCACTCACCCGGCATATCCCAGCCCATTTTGCCAGATCGTCTCATGAGGGGCTATAATCAGAGTTGGTAATGAGACATTGTCTCAATGCGACACCGGCGCACTCCGAGGAACGCTCCATGATTGAAAGCATTCTTCAGGCGCTTCAGCAGGCCGGCTACAAGGCCACTCTGCCGCGCCGCGTGGTGGTCGAGACGCTCGCCGCGGCCTCTGGTCACGTCACGGCGCCAGAACTTGTCGAGGCCGTCCAGAAGCAGGCATCAGGCGTTGGACGCGCCTCCGTCTATCGTGTCCTCAACCTGCTGACCCGTTTGAACATCGTCCAGGCTTCCTCCCTCGGCGGCCCGACGACGACCTATGTGCTCACTCCTGATGGGCATCACCATCACGTCATCTGTACAGCATGCAATCGGACGGTTGAATTCGAGTCCTGCCCGCTCGATGAGGACACGCAGCAATTGGTAAAGACCTTCGGGTTCGAGGTTGAAGGCCACCTGATCGAATTGTACGGGCTCTGTGCTGAGTGCCGCGCGATGTAGGGATTCGCTCGAGTGCGATCGGCCGGGTTTCGGGAGTTGATCGTGAGGAAACTGGGGAGGTGTCTCGATGAAATGTTGGCACGCACAGATCCGGCCGGGATTTCGTCTCATCGCGCTTGCGCTCGTTCTTGTCCTCGTTCTGACTGCCTGTGGGCCGGCCAATCAATCAGGCCCGGCTGCGACGACATCCAGGAATGCCCCTGGCGCGACGGGCGAAAGAGCAGCTATCGGCCAGCCCTTGCAGGTCGTGGCAACGACGACGATCGTGGGCGACGTGGTTCGGAATATTGCCGGCGACAAGGTTCAACTGACCGTCTTGATGCCGCCGGGCGCCGACCCGCACAGCTTTGAACCGACGCCGCAAGATGTTGCGGCGATCGCGAATGCTGATATCGTCTTCATCAATGGAGTTGGACTCGAAAAGTTTCTGGAACCATTGCTGGAAAATGCCGGAGGTGATGCGAGAACCGTCTCCGTCTCTGAGGGCGTCGCGACTCGCGAATTCGCGGGCGAGGAAGAGCATGCCGGCGAGGATGAACACGAAGGCGACGATCCGCATGTGTGGTTCAACCCGCTCAACGTGGTTGTGTGGACCGACAACATTGAGAAGACCCTGAGCGAGTTGGACCCGAACAATGCCGAAGCGTATCGATCCAGTGCCGAGGCGTATAAGCAGCAACTGGCCGAACTGGATAACTGGATCCAGGGCCAGGTGACCGGGATTCCTGAGAATCGGCGCACACTGGTGGTCGATCACGCCCTCTTTGGCTACTTTGCCGACCGCTACGGCTTCGAGCAGGTCGGGGCTGTCATCCCCGGTGTCAGCACTATGGCCGAGCCGTCGGCCCAGGAGATTGCCGCATTGGAGGAAACGATGCGTGCGCTCCAGGTACCGGCCATTTTCGTAGGAACGACGGTAAACCCCACGCTTGCCGAACGCGTCGCCGAGGATACCGGTACCAGGCTGGTTCGCGTCTTCACGGACTCGCTTAGTCCCCCGGATGGGCCGGCGAGCAGTTATCTCGCGCTAATGCGCTACGATGTCTCGGCTTTCGTGGACGCATTTTCGCAATAATCGAGGGATAAGGGGGATGTGCTAGAAATGAAGACACTCAAACAGGTACAGCTCTTTGCCACGCGCCGAGCGCCCCACGAGGCGGGAACGTCCATTCTGGAGGTTTCTGGCCTCACGGTGCGTTACAACGGACTGCTGGCGCTCGATGATCTCTCATTTCGCCTCGCTAGAGGCGAGCGCGTGGCGGTGGTTGGGCCAAACGGGGCCGGCAAGAGCACCCTCCTGAAGGTCATTGCCGGTATCCTCCAGCCAACCATGGGGACGGTGCAGGTGGCCGGCCACGAGCCAGGGCAACACATCTGCATCGCCTACGTGCCTCAGCGTAGCCAGGTCGATCTCACCTTCCCGGTGAGTGTGGCTGACGTGGTGATGATGGGGCGCATCGGCAAGCTCGGACTCTTTCACCGGCCAGGTGCCAGCGACTGGGCCTACGTGCATACCTGCCTGGAGCTGGTGGGCATGGCCGAACTGGCGGACCGGCAGATCGGCGAGCTATCTGGGGGGCAGCAGCAGCGGGTCTTCATCGCTCGGGCCCTCGCGCAGGAAGCAGAACTGATGCTCATGGATGAGCCGCTCACCGGCCTCGATTTGACCTCGCAGGACGACGTTTTCGACGTTCTGGAGCGGCTGCGCGAGCGCCAGGTGACCGTAATGCTCTCTACGCACGACCTGAGTCTCGCCGAGGAACGCTTCGATCGTGTGATGCTGCTCAACCGCCGTCTCGTAGGGCTTGGTAGGCCGGAGGAGGTCTTCACAGCCGATCGCCTGACCCGAACCTACAGTAGTCATCTGCGGCTACTCAGTACGAACGGCGGGACGGTAGTTGTGGGTGATACCTGCTGTGAGGGAGGATAGTCCGAGCGATGGGAGGAATCGTGCATCTCCTGGTCGAACCGCTCACCTATTCGTTCATGGTGCGCGGCCTGCTCGCCGCCGTCGGGGTGGGCGTCGTTTCGGCTGTTGTCGGCTCATATGTGGTGCTGCGCGGGATGGCCTTCTTCGGCGATGCCCTATCGCACACCATCCTGCCGGGGGTTGCCCTCGGGTATCTCGTCGGAGGGGGCGCCAGCGGCCCGCTCTTCTGGTGGGGTCTGGCCACGGCTGTGCTGGCATCAATCAGCATCGGTGCGCTGAGTCAAGGTGCCCAGATCAAGGAAGACACCGCCATCGGCATCATCTTTGCCGGTATGTTCGCCTTCGGC
Organism: Ardenticatenaceae bacterium; assembly: GCA_027493995.1. Lineage (GTDB taxonomy): Bacteria > Chloroflexota > Anaerolineae > Ardenticatenales > Ardenticatenaceae > DOUV01. Next base: position 7,468,734 of record JAOSJS010000001.1, read on the forward strand.
ATCGCCCTGATTTCCACCGTCCGCGGCTACGCGGTCGATCTGACTCACTTCCTGTTCGGGAATGTTCTGGGCGTCGGGTGGACGGATCTCCGACTCACCCTCGGCTTCGGTCTCCTGGTGGTGCTCACCATCGTCACGTTCTACAAAGAATTCCTGGTGATCTCGTTCGATCCCATCCTGGCGAAGACCATCCGCCTGCCCGTGAATCTCTTCTACTACCTCTTGCTGGTGCTGATCGCGGTCACGATCATGGTTTCGCTCCAGACGGTGGGGATCGCGCTCATGCTCGCAATGCTGGTGACGCCGGCCGCAACGGCTTCGCTGCTCGCACGGCGCCTGCCTCTCATGATGGTGCTGGGGGCGGCGATTGGAGCACTCTCGGGGGTCATAGGGCTCTACCTCTCGTACTACGGCGGTGTCGCCTCCGGTGCGGCCATCGTCCTGGTCACCACAGCCTTCTTCCTGCTCGTCTTCCTGTTCGTTCCTCACCGTGGCTGGATCTGGCGCTCCGGGTTGGTCGCCCGTCGTGCGCTCGCTCGCAGCGGTGCGAGTGCTGGCGAGTAGAGACGACCCGCCGGGTCGTCTCTACTCAAAGTGACATGGCGGGCCTGGCGTGGTGATACCGGGGAGGATAGAACTGAGCAAGGTGGGGGACCACGACTCCCGCTGGCCAGCGACCAACGGATGGCTGGCGCACATCTCGACGCGGCGCGATGGAGGATTTGGGGCTGCTCGACAGCCGCGAGGATCGGCGTTAGAATGGGTTCCATGACCTTTCAAGAAGCCCTGGACTACGTGTGGAGCCTGGTCAACTTTGAGACCCGGCCGCCTGAAACCCGTGAGCCCTACTCGCTGGACCGGTTTCGCGGGTTCGTACGCCGTCTAGACAACCCCCACGAACGCTTCGCCAGCGTACATATTGCCGGAAGCAAGGGCAAAGGCTCGACCTCGTCCATGATCGAAGCGGTGCTGCGCGCGGCGGGATACCGGGTCGGATTCTACAGCTCTCCTCACCTCCACACGCCGCGGGAGCGCATTCGTATCGACGGGCGCATGATTTCGGAGGAAGATTTCATTGTGCTGGTCGAACGGCTGCGGCCGGTCGCCGATGCCATCGGCGACGTGACGACCTTCGAGTTTCTCACCGCGATGAGCTTTGTCTACTTCGCCGAACAGGACGTCGAGATCGCGGTGGTTGAGGTCGGGCTGGGCGGCCGGTTGGATGCGACCAACGTCGTGCAGCCGCTGGTAAGTGTGATCACGCCGCTCAGCCTCGAGCACACCCGGGTTCTCGGTTCGACCATCGAGGAGATCGCTGCGGAGAAAGGGGGCATCATCAAACCGGGGGTGCCGCTGGTGAGTGCCCCGCAGCCTCTGACGGCTCTCGAGGTGCTGGCACGTCTGGCCGCCGAGCGCGGGGCTCCGACCGCGCTGGTGGGCCTGAATTGGACATCGACACGCACCGCGCTCACGCTCGACGGGCAGCATTTTGATGTCGAGTTCCGCCCGCGTCGTGGGCCACCGCCGGGCGGGCGGAGGGGTGCGGCCACCTGGGGGAAGCCTGCGCCATGGTGCCGTTTGGCTATCGTTCCACAGATCTTTGTATCCCGCTCCTCGGCGCTCACCAAATCGTCAACGCCACGACCGCGCTGGCGGCGTTGGAGCTGCTGCAGCGGCGCGGGTTCCTCACGGACGAGGCGGCGCTGCGGCGCGGGTTGGCAACAGTGACCTGGCCGGCCCGGGTCGAGGTTCTGAACCGGCGGCCGCTGGTCGTTGCTGATGGTGCTCACAGTGACGCCTCTGCGTTGGCGCTGGCGGAGACACTCCGCGAGCTGCGGGCCGCCGGGCTGGTGGCCTGGCAGCGGCTGTGGCTCATTTTTGGGGCTTTGATCGACAAAAACCTGGCAGCCGTGATAGGCCCGCTCTTGCCTCTGGCCGACGAGCTGATTCTGACGAGCGCTCGCCATCCTCGAGCGCTGAGCCCTGACGAGCTCACACGACGGCTGTCGGCGGCTGATCTGACGGTGCCACCGGTGCATCTCGCGGCGACCGTCGAGGAAGCGCTGGCTCTGGCCTGGTCTCAGCTTCGCCCGGACGACGCCGTCATCATGACCGGCTCGCTCTCCGTGGCTGCTGAGGGGCGGATGGCGTGGCGCGAGCGGCAAGCTGATCCCGGGCCGATCGTTCGCTCTCACTGACGCGGGAGGCGTGGAGCGCAACGCTCAAATTGGGGTAGCCTGTACACACGAGGTGCGACGCACGTTCCGACACGCGTCGCACCGTTGGTGAAACCGACGCCTCGACCACGGGATGTGCGTTTTCACCATCGTTCAATCGGTGCTGACAACTGAATTATCGGCTCCGTGCTCGTTCGGCCGGTGAGTGTCGGCCTCGGGATCACCCATCCAATCACGTCCATCAATGAGGTAACGAAACTCGTACTCGCAGTCGGCATTCAGGACCAGCGTCAAGGACCAACTCCCATCGCGCAGGTGATCCATAGGATTGGCTTGCCGGTTCCAGTCGTTGAATTCACCGACGACGTAAATCTCATCAGCCCAGAAGGTGGGTGGGAGCTCGAAGGTGACCTCGACTTTTCCGGGCTCATCCAGCCGTCGCTTGCGGAGCATAGATGCCTCCTGACGCGGCATCGCGCCTCCAGATCACCGACTTTTTCAACCTGCACGTGCTACGGCAGCGGTCCCGCACGGGGCCAGCCTCTGGCGACCGGGCGGGTGCGAAGCAGGGCGCACAACGTTTCTGACGCTTCTGCCGGAGCGCCGCCGGTGCGGTCTTTCCTCACGGGCAGAGAGCCGCGGAGACATTCTGCCGCCGACCTAGATCATCAGGTGCAGGAAGGCGGCGGCGCCTGGATACCAGGCGGCATCAGCGAGGGACTCCTCGATCCGCAGGAGTTGGTTGTACTTGGCTACGCGATCAGTGCGAGCAGGCGCCCCAGTCTTGATCTGACCGGCGCCAAGAGCAACTGCCAGATCCGCGATGGTCGTGTCGGCGGTCTCACCTGAGCGGTGCGAGATGATGGCCGTCCAACCGGCCCGCTGGGCCATCTCGACGGCCGCGATGGTCTCTGTCAGGGTGCCGATCTGGTTGAGCTTGATCAGAATTGAATTGGCGGCCTCGCGCTCGATCGCTTCTTCCAGCCGGGCGACGTTCGTGACGAGGAGGTCGTCGCCGACCAGTTGGACCCGATTCCCGAGGCGCTCGGTCAGCAGTTCCCACCCGCTCCAATCATCCTCGGCCAGACCGTCCTCAATGGAGATGATCGGGTAGCGGCTAACCCAGTCGGCGTAGAACTCCACCATCTCCTCGCTGGTGAGGGACCGATTCTCCTTTGGTAGGGAGTACTTGCCGTCGTGGTAGAGTTCGGTCGCAGCTGCGTCCAGACCGAGGTAGAGATCCTCGCCCGGGGTGTAGCCGGCTTGCTCGATCGCCTCGATGATCACCTCGAAGGCCTCGGCGTTAGAGCCAAGCGACGGGGCGAAGCCGCCCTCGTCCCCAACATTCGTGGAGTAGCCCCGGCGGCTCAGGACCTTCTTGAGAGTATGGTAGGTGTCGACTCCCCAGCGCAACGCGTCACTAAACGTTGGTGCGCCGACCGGCAGGATCATGAACTCCTGAAAGTCGGTCGAGTTTGCCGCGTGCTTGCCACCGTTCAAAATGTTCATCATCGGCACCGGGAGCACGTGGGCCGAGACTCCGCCCAGGTAGCGATAGAGCGGCAAGCCCAGGGACGCGGCTGCGGCTTTCGCAACGGCCAGGGAGACGCCGAGAATTGCGTTGGCTCCAAGATTTTTCTTGTTGGGCGTTGCGTCCAGATCGATCATCATGCGGTCGATGCCCATCTGGTCGGTGGCATCCCAGCCGATCAGCTCCTCGGCGATCGTCTGCTCGACGTTGTTGACCGCCTGCAGAACCCCTTTCCCGCCGTAGACGTCTGTCTCGCCGTCGCGCAACTCCCAGGCTTCGTGGGCGCCGGTTGAGGCGCCACTGGGAACGGCTGCGCGTCCCTCGGAGCCGTCGCTCAGGACCACTTCCACCTCGATTGTCGGGTTGCCACGTGAGTCGAGAATCTGGCGAGCCAAGACATCCTTGATCGTTCGATTCGTCATGATCCAAGCCTCCTTGTGTCGGGATCGGAGTCAACTATTTCCCCTCCGGCGCCGCGGCAGAGTTCTGTCACGTGGCCTCCGAGCAGAGACGCCCAGACCGCGCAACTTGAGTGTATCACACAACAGCAGCCGGGCCAAGGACTCTGGCCGGTGATTAGGGCTGTGTCACAGTCCGGGAGCACCGATCAAGCGCAAGGCGCGATCAACGGAGGCGCCGTAATGACGGAGGGCGTCAGGGATGGAACGCCAATCGTTGGCGCGGCAAAGGCTGATGATCGCAGTGCGCAGGGTGGCCAAGGCGTGAGGGGCCTGGCCAACGCGGATGCGGCGTGAGTCCTCACCGCAGGTGACATCGCGGACCGAAGGGTCACGGTTTTCAATGGTCCCGTGGGCGCGCCCGAGGACCTCGAAGTGGCTGGCGCCGGCCAGAGCGCGCGGCACGCTGCGAATGGCATCGGTGGTTTCCTCGCTGATCTGACCAGTTTTGGGAATGACCCGGCGACAGTGGCGGCGCAGGACTGGTTCGACGTCGGGCCAGTCCAGGGAGTCGCGCCAGGCCGTCGAGGCGTCAAGGGTCCGGGTCTCCAAGCGACCGTGCCCTGTGTCGAAGGTGCGATCGGTTGGCACCTCGTCGGCGTCGTCGCCACTCTGCCAGGGAGGGCCGTCGAAGAGCAGGGCGATATCACGATAGCGGGTCGGCTGGTTTGCCTTGACGATCATGAGGTCGTGCCCTTGCTGGGTCCGAATCTGTTGGGCGAGACTGGCGTGGGTATGCCAGGCATCCAACGTGACGACGGTGTCGCACAGATCACAGGTGGCCACGAGCTCTGGGACGGTCGCTTGTTCCCTGCGTCCAGCGGGGATGGCCGCGTGGGCCAGCCCGATCCCGCGGTGATGGCGCCCCACACTGACCAAACTCAGGGCCGCACCGGAGCGCTTGACCCCTCGCACCGCCTTGCCATCCACCGCCAGCCCTTCACGCCCCACCCCGCTCGCCGTCACGATCGGCGCTGGGGTCGGCTCGGGCGCACTCCACCTCATCGTGAAAGCCGCTACCTCCGCTTCCAACGCCGTCAGGTCAACTGCTCGCAGCGCTCGCCGCAGCGTGGATGGACTTGGCAGGCGCTTCCGCGCCGGGCGCCGCCGCGCGATCAGCTCGTCGGCCTGTTCCGGCACCCACGGTCCAATCCCGCGCCCGTTCGGTTGCCCACTCGCCAGCGCCGCGGCCATCACCGCCATGATCACGCCCCACCCATGTCGCTGCCCACGCGCCTTCCGCGGATCGCTGACCGCCTGCAACGCCGACAGCACCGGGCTCTACTTCTGCTCGTCCATCGCCTACTCCTCCTCTGTTGGCCTCCAGAGCGTGTACTCGATGGACTTCCTTTTTCCTCCTCGGACTTTGACACAGCCCTAGCCGGTGATAGGCTGCTACAAGTCTTTCGAGGGAGAGCCTTGCTCCATGTCCAGCCGGTTCAACTGGTGGAACCCGACGTGTGGAACGCGCAAGAAACGGGCCACCAACCCGGCTCGTGCCGTGGCCGTCGCTCTCGATGGGCACAACGAGGAGAGTGACTGGCCGAAATAGTGTTGCACGAGGCCGTCGGGGGTAATGCGTTGGGGGAAGACACCGAGGTGAGACGCGCGAGGGCGACTGCCACGCCCTCGCGCGTCTCACGAGTCGGGGAAGAAGGGCTCAGGATCGACGAATTTGCCGTCTCGGAAGGGCGTGCGCCAATCGCCGGAGAAGGGCGCGCCCACGTGGACCTCGAAGTGGAGGTGGCTGCCGGCCGGACTGAGCGGCCGGACGTAGCCCTCCCAGCCCTGGCGGGCGATCGGCTGGCCGGCGGTGACCTGGTCCCCAGCCTGGACCAGGGCGGCCGAGTTGTGAGAGTAGATCGCGTAGGTCTGGTGGCCCAGGTCGAGCACCACGGCGTGGCGCCCGCGGCAGGCCCCGGCCTGGTCGCAGTAGAGCGGGCCGACGTAGGTCACCACGCCGTCGGCCACGGCGTAGAGCGGGGCGCCATCCCGGCCGGCCACGTCGATGCCGGTGTGGCGGCCGCCAGTCTGGTAGGGCGCCGGGCTGCCGAAGGGTTTGACTACCCGCGGCATGGGCCGCAAAGGGAAGGCCGCGAAGTGGCGGGGGACCGCGCCGGGCGTCACGCGGGCCGCCGCCTGCAGGGTGACCGCCAGGGGCTCGCGCGCGGCCGGGGCGGGGCTGGCCGCCAGACGCACGGCCAGGGGCTCCCCCGCGCTCGTGCTCTCGGCGGGGCGGCTCGCCGCGCCGGGCGGGCGGCTCGAGGCCGCCTCGACCCGGCCGCTGGCCGTGGCGGCCCGGCGCGGGGGCGGGGGCCGCCGCCGGCCAGGCGGCGGCGGTGGCCAGCACCTCGGCGACGTAGCTCCCGACCGTCTTGCGATTGGCGGCCGATTGGGTGAACTCGCGGCTGACCGCCAGCGGCCGGCCGGAGTTATAGACCGCCACCGCGTCGGCCAGCCGGGCCTGGAAGGCCGCCGGGTCGCGCGCGGCCGCCTCGCGGGTCAAGCCCCAGTGGAGCAGGTGGCGGGCGATCGCCGCGACCCCATTCTCGAAGACCCCCGGATCGGCGTTGGTCGCCGCCAGGGCAGTCAGCGGCAGGCGGCCCTGCTGCCAGGCGCGCCACTGGGCGCGCGCCGCCCAGTCGAAGCCCAGCCCGCCATAGCGCTCGATCTCGGCCAGCGAGGGGCTGGGGCCGTCGCGGCGCGGGTTGCTCCAGCCGTTCCAGGTGCGCGCCACCACCTGGGCCACGCCGCGGGCTCCCGCCGTGGAGACCCCCGGCTCGTGCAGCGTCCAGCCGCGGTTGTTCTGTTCGGCCCGCAGGATCCCGGCGATATCGCCCGGGCGGACGTTGAAGAAGGCGGCGACCTCGTCGAGCGTCGCCACGAAGTAGCGGCGCACCTCCGCCGGCATCGCCTCCAGGCTCGGCCAGGTTTGCCCCCCGTACTTCGCCACCAGGGCGGCCCCGTCTGTTCTCGCGCCGGGGGGTGCCCCTGAGCCAGTTGACCCGGTTCGGGTGGCCCCCGTCAGGGGTTCGCCGGTTCGTTCTGCTGTGGATACCCGGCCGTCGAGCCCGCTGCCACTGATGACGCCTGGGGCGTCCAGCCGACTGACCAAGGCCACAGCCGGTTGAGCGTCTGGGCGGAACGCCGCCTGCGCCTCGTCTGGCTTCGTGTAGAGCGGGCGGCGGACGAGAATGGTCTCTCTGCCCGTGAGCTCGTCTCCGGCGAGGTGAGCGTTGTCGGCCAGCAACTGCGCCACCGTCGTGTCAAAGCGCGTAGCCAGATCAAGCAGCGTCTCACCCGATGCGACCGAGTGAACGTAGAAGCCTTCGTCGGCGGCCAGCCGCGCGGCAGGAGAGCCGTCCCGGTCGGGCGTCTCCACCGCTGGCCCGGCCGCGTCACCGTCCGAGGTTGGACGAGCGCCAGCGCTCGCCGCGATTTGCCCAGAATTGAGAATACCGGCAGGAAGCCAGAGCGGCCGACCGTCGTAGATCCAGGCGTTGGGATCCGCGATATTGTTGAGGTGAGCCAGATCTTGAACCGGGACCCCAACGAGCCTGGCGATTGCGTCCAGACGGTCGCCCCAGCGAATCAGCGGCTGCTCTCCATTGCGGGCGCTCTGCGTCCAGGTGGCTCCTGGAACGTGGATCGCCTCGCCGATGACGATGCCGTCGGGCTTGTGGATCGTTGGGTTGGCGTGCAGTAAGGTATCGAGGGCGATCCCGAAGGCTCGGGCGACGCTGGCCAGGATCGCCCCCCGGTGATCGGCTTCGGCACGGCTCGACGGAGAGACGCCCGGCCCTGCCGTCTCTCCCAACGGCTCCTTCGCGACCGCTTGGGTGGCGGTCTCGTCTGTCAGTGGGAAGAGTAGCGGCCGCCCGCCCGCGCTCATCCGCAGATCGAGACGGAGCTCACCGGTGAGGGCCTCGGGCGAGGCGAGGCCGAGCAGGTCAAGCACGGCCTGGCGCTGGTAGCCGAAGCGCTCGAGCTGGCGGAGCGCCTCGTCGAGGTCGCCGTTATTCGTGATGTGGAGCGTCTGTCGTCCGTGCGTTTTGGGCAGCGCCTCGAAGAAGGCCGTGACAGCGCTCGCAGCCGCCTTGCCGGGCGATGCCGGCGCGGTCGCGGTGGGCACGGTTCGGCGCGGCAGGACTCCAAAGGGGTCTTGCCGTTGGAGTTCCACGTGGCGTTTGACATCGGCCGGCGCTGCCGTACCCTGGATCGCTCGAGGAGGAGCCGGCCGAGCGGCCACGCCGCTTGTCGGAAGGTCACGCACGAAGCGGCCGGCCGTGCTCGGGCCAGCGACGGCGAGGAGCAGCAGCCCCAGTCGAGGCGCGTAGCGAAGGGTGTGCAGCGCCAGGCTCTCCAGCCAGCCGCCGGTTCGCGCCTCAGTCAAGGTCTCGAACGTAACGCGTCCAAGCTCCTCGACACTCTGGGCCAGACGCGCGATGATCTCATCCTCGACACGCTGGAGCGAGTCGCGCCAGTCGCGCTTGAGGAGGATACCGTCGGCATGGGCGTCGTGCTCCAACCGTGCCAGGCGCGCATAGGTCGTATCGAGGAAGCTCTGGAGGGCGATGGCTTCCTCGTGGAGCAGGGCGTGGGTTTCGTCTAGAACGGCCTCGGCCTCCTGCAGGATACTGGAGTAGGCGGAGATCCAGGCGGTCGCGCTCGCCAGGTCTTCAAAGTGCGGAGGGCTGTAGCTGCTGTTGACAGTGGCAAGCACCTGCTGCAAGAGCAGCGACCGCAGCGACCAGGCGTAGTGCAGGCGCTCGGCCGCCTCGCGCCCGTCGCCCAAGTGCACCTCGTCGGGGCGGACGTCGTCCACAGCGGCGAAGAGCTCGGGCGCGACCTGCTCGCTAAAGACATCAAGCGGCAGGCGCATCGCTTGCTCGAGCCCGGCGCAAATGTGGGCTAGAATCGAAGGGAGATCGATGACCAGCAGGTGGCCGAGACTGCGGATCGTGATCCGTGCCCGTTCCTGGCCTTGCCAGTACGCTGTGAGGGTCGTGCTCGCGACGGTGGCGTCGAGCAGGCGCTGGCAATCGGCGACCTCGCACAGGATCGCTTCACTCTCAGCCCGATATCGTTCGGCGCGTGCGCGGCGACTCGCGCCGCGCACTGGAAAGCCGGCTAGATTGGATACGGTCACAGTCCCTCCGCATAAACGGAACGCTCGGAGTGGTCAGGAGAGATCGCACAGAACGGGTGAACCATGGACCGGGCGATTGGTGGCTCCGGTAACTGGCTTACGGCTGGAACAGGCTGTGTGGCGGTTGCGACATCAGTGGGAGTTGGTTGCGCTCAGGTGTAGCGCGATCAGGACATATGTTCTAATTCAGTTCTAAGATTAGCACATTTGTTAGGTGGAGTCAATAGGACAGGGCGTCTCGGGCGTACGCACGAGTTGTCAGGCAGCTGGCGTCGCCGGCAGAACCTAACCCCCCAGCCCCCTTCCCTCGCAGGGAAGGGGAGACGGAGTGCCGCGCGGCTGGCGGGCCCGCGTCTGACTCCCCTCCCCGCGTCGGGGCGGGGCTGGGGAGGGTCCCGCCCCCACAACGCCTGCGTACACCCGGGCGTCTCAACGGTGATCGAGGCGCCAGGAGCAGCGCGAGCCCGAGGGCCGGAGAGGTGTTGAGCTAGGGGCCGCGGGGCGGGAAACTGAGCGCCTGTGAGACGAGCCCGGAGGGCCACGCCGGTCACGGTGAGGCGGGCTACGCGACGGGACTGGCCCCGGGGGAGGCGGCTGAGGTCTTCCCAGTGGATCCCCTCTCGGCGCCAGGGCCGGCGGGGGGGAGAAGCCACGGCGCCACCCACCCGTCCGGCGCGGGCCACCGCGCGGGAGCAGGCGCTCCCGCGCGGTGGGCGAAGGCGGCTCATGGGGCGCGGCCGGGGGGCCCCTTCTGTCCCGCGCTGCCCCAGGCGGCCTTCCCTCTCCTGGCCCCCCTCGTCGCAAGATACCCTGGCAATCTCATTGCCTGTACCTCGTCGTCGGGGCGGGTTTTGCCTGCGGCGTCGCCCGGCAGGCGCGACCCGATCGGGGCTGGGTCGTCGCCAGCCTGGATCCTCCAAAACCCGCCCTGGCACTGTTTCGCCACTGACAACCACATTGCGGCTGGCATGGCCCTGGGGCGGGTTGCGCACGGCTTTCGTTCGCGCCGAGCGCCGCCCGGACACTTCGGGGGACTGTCCCAGCAATGCCGCGCCCACAGTCATCCCCTCTGGAAAACAGTGTGGGGCCGGTACCGAGCGTTGCCACCATGGTCGTTGGCGGTGCGGGACGGATTAACCGTTCGATGGTTGCAGGGGAGGTGTGCTACAATAGAACGAACCGCTCACATTGGAGTCGCGTGCACGGATCAGGTGCGACGCACTTCAGACAGTGCGTCGCACCTCCGCCCCGGTTCCGGGCACCGTATTCCAATACAAGCGGAACGAACATCATTCGGCTGCTGGCTTTCTCCCTTGGGATGGAATATGCCTGCAATGTACTCAATCATCGTTCCAATCTTTAATGAGGAAGGAACGATCCTTGAGCTCGCCCGTCGGCTCAGTGGGGTTATGGATTCACTCGACGGGAGCGCTGAGGTCGTCTTCGTGAATGATGGGAGCGGCGACAATTCATTGGCACTGCTGCATGCTGTCCACCGGCAGGACCCACGGTTCAAAGTCATCAACTTCTCGCGCAATTTTGGTCACCAGATCGCGATCACCGCGGGGCTCGACTATGCCCAGGGTGACGCGGTGATCATCATTGATGCCGATCTTCAGGATCCACCCGAGGTGATTCCGGAGTTGATCGCGCGGTGGAAAAAGGGGTACGAAGTTGTCTACGCGATCCGCGAGAAGCGCATCGGGGAGACCTGGTTCAAGGAGTGGACAGCGAGGACCTTCTATCGCCTCATCCGGCGTATCACCAACGTAGACATCCCACTCGACGCGGGCGACTTCCGTCTCATGGATCGCCAGGTGGTGGAAACCCTGCGGGGAATGCGGGAGTTACACCGCTTCATGCGCGGGATGGCTGCGTGGGTCGGTTTTCGCCAGACGGGTGTGCCCTACGTGCGGCAGGCCCGTTTTGCAGGCGAGACCCACTATCCGTTTCAGAAGATGCTGAAGCTCGCGCTGAACGCCATCACGAGTTTCAGTTACTTTCCCCTGCAACTGGCCACTTACGCCGGTTTCACCCTGGCAACCATCAGTCTGGTGTTCATCATCATCGTCGTGATTCTACGTTTGTCGGGGATGCAGGCGTTCCTGGGCCAGGCGACGACCCTGATTGCGGTACTCTTCCTCGGTGGTGTGCAGTTGCTCTCGCTGGGGATCTTGGGCGAGTACATCGGCCGAATCTACGAGGAGGTCAAACATCGACCGCTCTACATCGTCGCGGACGCGTGGGGGCTGGACCGCCCGGCGCCCCAAGTCCCGGTCCGGGCGCCTGCGGACGGCGCGTTCCTGCACGTGAATCGTGAGGACTATGAGCCTGAGCGCCCTACCCCGCGGGAGGCGTGATGGGAAGTCGGTAGACCGGGAACGGAGCCGTTACGGCGGTTTCCAATTTGACACGTGCTCCTCTCAACCTTATAATATCAAACTGTGGCGCGGGACCGCGCCACATTCTTTGTGGACTCATCCACGCGGGCCAGTGCGGCCCGTGTTCTGTGTCAAGTCAGGGCGCGTGGGAGGCAGAGCGGTGTACGCAGTCATCGAGACCGGCGGCAAGCAATATAAAGTGCAGGAAGGCGAGACTCTCGAGGTAGAGCGCCTGGACATCAATGCAGGGGAAACCGTCGAGTTGGACCGGGTGTTGCTTGTCAGCAACGACGATAATCTGATCATCGGGCAGCCGTTGGTCGATGGCGCTGTGGTCAGGGCCAAGGTGTTGGCCCAGGCGAAAGATAAAAAGAAGATTATCTTCCGCTACCACAATAAGAATCGCTATCGCGTCAAGAAGGGGCACCGCCAGCCCATCACTCGCCTCCGCATTGAGTCGATCGTCCTGGCGTAGCGTGCGAAGCGCGTTGCGCGCCTGCCAGGCTCGGCCTCAAGCGCGCAGTGGACTTGCATGCCTCTAGAATTGTTTGGCGTCGGGCTTTGGGCCCAAAGGAGTTGAGAAGATGGCTCATAAGAAGGGTGGCGGTTCCAGCAGGAACGGACGCGACAGCAATGCGCAACGCCTCGGGGTCAAGCGCTTCGATGGTCAGTTTGTGTCGGCCGGTTCGATTCTGGTTCGCCAGCGCGGTACGAAGATCCACCCCGGTGAGAATGTTGGCTTGGGCAACGATTTCACACTCTTCAGCACGGTTGATGGCTGGGTGAAGTTCCACCCGATTCGGGGTGGCAAGAAGGCGGTGAGCGTTTATCCCAACGAGGAGATGGTCCGGTGAAAAAGAATATTCACCCCACCTACTATCCAGACGCTCTGGTGGTCTGCTCGTGCGGAAATACCTTCCGCACCGGCTCGACCGTGAAAGAGATCCGCACTGACCTGTGCAGCAATTGCCATCCGTTCTATACTGGCGAGCAGCGCATCGTTGACAGTGCCGGCCAGGTCGAGCGCTTCATGCGGCGGCTGGAGGCCAGCGTTGATGCACGTGGGAGCAAGGGCAAGAAGCGCCGTGGTCGCACCATCATCGAGACGGTGGGCGACGGTGACGAGGCTGAGAGCTAAGTTCGCTGCGGTGCCAGGCGTCCTGGAATTGTCCACGACGGCAGGGCCTGGAAGGGCCCTGCCGTTTTTGCGTTAACTTAACCATAAAGGCTGAGACCTTCGAAATTGGGAGGCGTGCCCATGCCCTACCGCTACTACCAGGGTGGCTGGATCGAACTGATCGTCGGCAGCATGTTCAGTGGCAAGACTGAAGAGTTAATTCGCCGTGTCCGGCGAGCCGAGATCGCAGGTCAACACGTCCAGGTGTTCAAGCCCCACATCGATACCCGCTACCACGAGATGGCGGTGGCTTCACATAGCGGCGTTCAGCTCGATGCGCTGCCGGTCGAGAGTGCCCGCGACCTGGTTCGGCAACTCCGGCCCGATACCACGGTCCTGGCGGTAGATGAGGTTCAGTTCTTCGACTGGGAGATCGCCGACGTTTTGAATGAGATGGCCGACCAGGGTGTCCGAATCATTGCCGCTGGCCTCGATATGGATTTCCGGGGCGAGCCTTTCGGCCCTATGCCCCTCCTGATGACGCAGGCTGAGATGGTGGACAAACTCAGCGCGATTTGCGTGAAATGCGGCGGGCCTGCCAGCCGTACCCAACGCCTGATCAACGACGAACCGGCCCACTACAACGACCCGGTGATTCTTGTCGGTGCCAATGAGTGCTACGAGGCTCGCTGCCGTCACTGCCACCAGGTGCCCGGCGCGCCCCAACGCTGACCTTGCCGGTCGGAGCGGCCTCAGGTACAATCCCGTAGCGCGTGCGGCCGTGCGACCGCGCTCATCACCAGCGGTCGAGCGGAGGCTGACGTTCTTGGGAGTAGTGGCAAGGGGAGCATGAGTACAAAACAGGAATTCAACTACGGCGGCCAGGCGGTCATCGAGGGCGTGATGATGCGGGGAGCTCAGCAGGTGGCCGTCGCTGTTCGTGCCCCAGATGGCCAGATTGTGGTCCAACAGGAGCCCCTCACGGCAGCGATCTACACCAGCCGCGTCGGGAAGTGGCCCTTTGTCCGCGGGCTGGCCTTGTTGTGGGATGCCCTCGGGCTTGGGATGCGCGCCCTGATGTGGTCCGCCGACGTGGCGATCCGGGATGAGAAGGATGCCAGTGGTGAGCAGGCCAGTTTTGCCGGTCCAGTGGCCTGGGGGACCGTCGCCGTCTCCTTGGCCTTCGGGATCGGTCTCTTCTTCATCCTGCCCCTGTTTATCTCGCGCCTGATCGAGAGCTGGATTCCCTCCCATCTGCTTGCCAATATCACCGAAGGCGTGGTGCGCCTGGCCATTTTCCTGGGCTACCTCGTGGCGATCCGGCGGATGGGCGAGATTCAGCGGGTGTTTAGCTACCATGGGGCCGAACACAAGACCATCAACGCCTACGAAGCCGGGGCCGAGTTGACGCCCGAGAGCGTTCGCCGCTTTTCGACGCTCCACCCGCGCTGCGGCACCGGATTCTTGCTGGTCGTAATGGTGGTCAGCATCTTTGTCTTCAGCCTCCTGGGTCGTCCCAACTTCATCCTGATGGTGGCGAGCCGTATTCTGCTCATCCCGGTCGTTGCGGCGATCAGCTACGAATTTATTCGCTGGAGCGCCAGGCACTATGCCAACCCGAGTGTACGTGCTCTGATCACACCCAGCCTCATGCTTCAAAAGCTCACCACCAATGAGCCTGACCTGAGCATGCTCGAAGTGGCGATCGTGAGCCTCAAGCACGTTCTGGTTGCCGAAGGAATCCTCGCACCGGAAGCCGCTGAGGTCATAGAGTGCGGCACGGACGCCGAGGCCCCCGCCCTGGTTTGATTTCCGCTGCCGGCTCCATCTCTGCTATTGGACTGAGCGGCAATCAGCACGCTGAAACGCTCACATTGGAATACGGTGTGCTGGGCGGGCGCGGGCACTGTCCGCGCCTCCCTCATACAGTCGATCCGAACAAGAGCGATCTGAAATTCAAGATCCAAAGAGGAGCAATCTGTGAACTTTACTACCTTCACTCCGCCTCGTGAGGGCCAGCGTATCACCTATGATGGTGCCACCCTTGTCGTACCCGACTATCCCATCATCCCCTTCATCATGGGTGATGGTATCGGCGTCGACGTGACGCCCGCCACCCTCCACGTGATCGCCGCCGCCGTCGCCAAGGCCTACAAGGGCGAGCGCAAAATCGCATGGGTTGAGGTCTTCGCGGGTGAGCGAGCGCTGGAGGGTTTCAACGAGTGGTTACCACGCGAGACCCTCGATGCGTTCACCTACTACCACGTCGGGATCAAAGGCCCCCTGACGACCCCAATCGGTGGCGGGATCCGTTCGCTGAACGTGGCCATTCGCCAGAACCTCGACCTCTACGCCAATGTTCGCCCGGTACACTATATTCCCGGTCTGCCCAGCCCTGTCAAGCATCCTGAGAAGATGCACATGATTCTTTTCCGCGAGGCGACCGAGGACGTCTATGCCGGGATCGAGTGGAAGGCGGGGACTGCCGAAGCGGAGAGGGTCGTCCGCTTCCTGAAAGAGGAGATGGGTGTCAAGGCCATCGAGGACCAGGATGCTGCGTCGATCGGCGTCGGGATCAAGCCTATCAGCGAGCGCAAGTCGAAGCGCCTGATCCGCAAGGCGATCGAGTATGCTATCCGCCGAGGCCAGGAGAGCGTCACGCTGATTCACAAGGGCAATATCATGAAGTTTACGGAGGGCGCCTTCCGAGATTGGGGCTACGAACTGGCGTGCGAGGAGTTCGCCGACGAAACCATCACCGAGGACCAACTCTGGCAGGCGCCGTACAACGGCAAGCGCAACGGCAAGGTCGTAGTCAAGGACCGCATTGCCGACAACATGCTGCAGCAGCTGCTCACTCGCACGGATGAGTACTCCGTTCTGGCGCTGCCCAACCTCAACGGCGACTACCTCTCCGACGCAGCGGCCGCGCAGGTCGGCGGGCTGGGCATCGCCCACGGCGCCAACATGGGGGACACCGTTGCTGTTTTCGAGGCGGTCCACGGGACTGCGCCGAAATACGCCGGCCAGGACAAAGTGAATCCGACCGCCCTGATCCTCTCGGGCGCGATGATGCTGGAGCACCTTGGCTGGGACGAGGCGGCCGAGTTGGTCAACAGAGGGGTTTCCGCGGCGATCAGTGACAAGATCGTCACCTACGATTTGGCTCGGCAGATGGAGGGCGCCAGGGAGGTCAAATCCAGCGCCTTCGCTCAAGCCGCGGCGGACCGCATGTAGCTGCCGGCCGGTCGCGGCGAGTCGACAATCATCACATTCGCGTGGGGCCGAGGCGCTGAAGCGTCCGGCCCCACGTTGCCGTAGTGAGGGTTGGTTCCCGTGTACGAGGGGCTCTCCACAGTGAAGGTGACCAGGTGGTGGGCGGGCTCGTGTTGTGGTTTGGCCTGGCAGTTCTCGGCACGGTGTTGATTGGGATCACATTAGGGGCCGGAAAGCCTGACTCTTCACCGGGACCTGGACAGCAGCAGAAATGATCAGACTCGGCGTTTCCTTCCCCCGTTCGGTTCGGTGGCTGCTGCCAGCCATGTTGCTTGGCCTCGGGCTCGGCGCCTGCCACCCCGGCGCTGCACCCACAGTGACACCGACCGCCACCACTCCGCCGCTCGCCACAGTCACCACTCCACCGACGCGGGTGGATCAGCTCTCGTCCGCTAGGCCGGCGGTGTCCGGGCATGACGCCCTCACAGCGACGGCTACGCCGGTCGCCAGTCCGACGGCCACGGCCACAGTTCCGACTGCAACGGGGACGGCCGCTCCGGCGACCGCGACAGCCACCAGCCCCGCCCTCGTTGCCACCCCAACGGCCCACCTCCCTGCGACCACGCCGACGCTTCAAGGATCCCTGCCGGGCGTCGCGTCTGAGATTACCGTTCCGCCTGGCTTTCACGCCTGGCGCTGGGGCGAGGTCCCGGACCCACCGACGGCTCTGGCGTGGGGTCCCGACGGCAGGCTCTATGTCGCGACGCTCAACGGGGCGATCATGAGCTTCGGAGGCGACGCGCAGAGCGCGGAGCGGCCGGTGACGGTTGCGACCGGTCTGGTAACCCCGCTTGGGCTGGCCTTCGAGCCCGCCACCCACGGGCTGTACGTCAGCCGCCTCGGGGGAGTGGACCGTCTGGTGGATGCCGACGGCGACGGTCAGTTCGAGGGGCGTGATAAGGTACTCGACGGGTTGCCGGTGGGCCGCCACTCGACAGACGACGTCGAGTTTGGCCCCGATGGGAAGCTCTACGTCGCGACGGGTTCGGTGGACGACATGGGCGAGAGCGGCCAGCGACCCCAGTTGCAAGCGGGGATTCTGCGCCTCAATGCCGATGGCTTGGACCTGGAGCTCTATGCCAGCGGTCTACGGAACCCCTACGGTCTGGCATTCGACGCCGCCGGCCAACTCTGGGCGACCGACAACGGCGGCGACGTGCCCGAGGGCCAGCCCGATGAGCTGAACCGTATCGAGCAGGGGGGCGACTACGGTTGGCCAGGCTGCTTCGGAGTCGGGCAGGCGAGTGTGCCCGGCGCCTGTGAGGGCACACTCGCGCCCGTGGTGACCCTGGCGAGCCACAGCTCTTCGGATGGGTTAACCGTCTACACCGACCGGCGCTTCCCGGCGGCCTATCAGGGCGCGATCTTCATCGCCCAGTGGGGCTCGGCCTTTGCCGACAAACCCGCTGGCCAGCAGGTCGTGGTCGTCTATCCCGGCGATTGGACCGTGCAACCCTTCGCCACCGGCTTCGCCCACCCGCTGGACGTTCTGGTGGACCCGCGCGACGGGGCTCTCTGGGTCGCTGACTTCGGGCGGGCCGATGGTCGCAGCGGTGGGGTACTCTACAAAGTAGGATGGTGGGGACCCTGAAGGGGTGAACGATTCAACCGTTCGGACGTTCAAACGTTGGCTGGAGGCGAGAAAGTGCCCATCAATCCTTTGACGGCCGTCCGCGCTACGACGGGCGCGGTCGTGCGCCTGGCGCGGCACGTTCACATCGACCCGTTGGCTGTCGAGCGTGTGGCCCGCGAGCTGGCCGACCACAGGCGCCGGCCCGCCGGGTGGGATGACGTGCATCACTTCCGGGACGGTGGCCCTCTCACGGTGCAGTACTTGCTGGTACTCGATACATTAAACTTTTGTTTCTGGCCGGCACCCGAGTGGGACTACCAGCGCCTGGCACTGGCCCTCAAACGGGCGACCGACCAGGATCCCGGCTGGCTCGACGCCGACAGGTTGAGCCGCCTGACGGGAGCGGAGCTGACCGGCCGGCTGGGGGGCGCGTTGCCACTCCTGGACGAGCGGGTGCGCCTGCTGCGCGAGGCGGGGGCAGTACTCGACGAGCGATGGGGTGGCCAGGCCGCCGCATTGGTCGAAGCCGCCCACGGGTCGGCGGCCGCGCTGGTGGCGCTGGTTGCGGCCGAGTTCCCCGGTTTTCGCGACCACGCTATTTACGAGGGGAAGCAAATCTTCTTCTACAAGCGTGCCCAGATTTTCGTTGGCGACCTGTGGGGGAGCTTCGCCGGCGAATTGTGGGGGAGCTTCGACGATATCGGCGACCTGACCATGTTTGCCGACTACCGTGTGCCCCAACTCCTGCGCGAGCGTCGCGTTCTCCGCTACGGTCCGCGTCTGGCTGCAGCCGTCGATACCGGTCGTCTGATTCCAGCGGGGAGCGACTTCGAGGTTGAACTTCGGGCGGCGACGGTCCAGGCGGTGGAACTGCTGCGCGAGCACCTCGAGGGGCGGGGGCACCCACTGACCAGCCTGACGCTCGATTGGCTCCTCTGGCAGGAGGGCGAGGCGCGCCAGCGCGAGCTCAAACCGCATCACCGGACGCTGACGATCTTTTACTAACCACAAAGCAGCCAACGAGCGCAGCGGCCGAGTGGCATCGACGTCCTTTGGCGGGTGCGGAACTCGAAAATCCCCCTGCTCTTCGCGTCATCACGGTTCAGGCTTCAGTCGTTTCGTGGTAACGTTCGGACAAGGAGATGGTCTCTGAAAGAGACAAGGGACAACGGACGGTCCAGATGAATCAACCTGGCTTCGCATTCGACATCACCCATCGCGACGGTGCGGCCCGCGTGGCCCGCTACCAGACGCCCCATGGTATTATCGAGACACCCGCGTTTGTGGCCGTCGGCACCCAGGCCACCGTCAAGGCGGTCACGCCCGACCAATTGCGGGCGGCGGGGATTCAGGTGATCTTTGCCAACACCTACCATCTCTATCTGCGCCCCGGTGCCGGTGTGGTTGCCAGGCTGGGCGGGCTCCACCGCTTCATGCAGTGGGACCGGCCAATTCTGACCGACTCGGGTGGGTTCCAGGTCTTCAGCCTCGGGGCGGGGATCGAGCACGGCGTCGGCAAGATCTCCAACATCTTCCCGGGTGAGGCCGGCGGCCTCCAGGTTGAGGCGGAGGGCAGCGCGCGCCGGCGCGGCGGCGAACAGGCTCAAGTGCCCCTCGTCACAATCCGGGAGGAGGGCGTGACCTTCAAGAGCCACATCGATGGCTCGCTGCATGAGTTCAGCGCTGAGAAGAGCATCGAAATTCAGCGGCAACTTGGCGCCGACATGATCCTGGCGTTCGACGAGTGTACCTCGCCGTTGCACCCGAAGTCCTACGAGGCCGAGGCGCTCGAGCGCACCCACCGCTGGGCGCGGCGCTCGCTGGCCTACTTCCAGAACAGCGAGCCCCGCTACGGCGGCGCCCAGGCACTCTACGGCATCGTCCAGGGCGGTGCTCACGAGAATCTGCGCCTCAAATCGGCCGAGTTCGTAGCCAACCTCCCCTTCGACGGGATCGCCATCGGTGGCAACCTCGGCACCACCAAGGCTGACATGCACCAGATCCTCGAATGGATCATACCCCATCTGCCCGACGACCGGCCGCGCCACCTCCTCGGCATCGGCGAGATCCCAGACATCTTCGAGGTGGTCGCGCGGGGAGTGGACACCTTCGATTGTGTGGCGCCGACGCGTAACGCACGCAACGCCGCGCTGCTGGCGCGCACCCTCGACGGCCAGACACTCCCGAAGTTCCGCCTCAACATCCGCAACGCGCGCTTCAAGTACGACGAGCGACCCGTCGTGGAGTACTGCGGGTGCTATACCTGCCAGAACTTCTCCCGCGCCTACCTGCACCATCTGTTCCGCGCCGAGGAGTTGCTGGCCTACACGCTCGCCACCATCCACAACCTGCAGTTCATGGCCGATCTGATGCGCGAGATCCGAGCAGCGCTGCGTGAGGGGCGTTTCAGTGCGTTGAAGGCGGCGTGGCTCGAACCGGCCGCGGCAGCCCGGGCGGCAGCGACAGAAGCGTAAGGCCGCTCCGCCAGCCGGATTGACCCGGGACAACAAGCATCCTCACGTGGTATGCGACCCCTATCTAGAACATCCGTCAGGTAATTGTCGGCAGCGCCCTCGTCAGTGGGTGTGCGAGGCCCGCATTACACGCGCCGGTTACCGGCGGCTCACTTGTTCCCCGGCTTTCGCCCTCCGTCGGGCATCGGTTATAATCGAGCTACACTCTCTTCGACTCGACCCTTATCAGGAGGCACCATGAATGGTCGATTCAACACGGTAACCCTGGCATTGATGCCGCTCGCGATCGTCATCAATATTGTGCTTGGCCAGCTCGTGCAGAATGTCCTCAAGCTGCCGTTCTACCTGGATTCTATCGGCACCGTCCTGGTCGGTTCCCTGGCCGGCCCACTGGCGGGCGCGCTCACGGGACTGCTCTCCAACATCATCTGGCAGGTGATCTTTCCCAACTCCGGGATCATCTGGTTCGCGCCGGTCGCATTCGTGATCGGACTGATTGCCGGACTGGCGAGCCGCGCCGGCTGGCTGAAGCGCTGGTATCAGGCGGCGCTTGTCGGGTTGCTCACCGGGCTCATCAGCGCCGCGATCAGTGCGCCAATCGCGGCCTACGTCTTCGGCGGCGTCACTGGGGCCGGCACCGATGCGCTCGTCGCCATTTTCCAGAACTTTACCGGGAGCATCATCACTGCGAACTTCCTGCAAGGAACCGTCTCCGACCCGCTCGATAAGATTGTCACCTACCTGATCGTCTGGCTGATCATCAAGGGCCTCTCCCGCCGGTTGCTCACGCGCTTTCCACTCGGCGAGCGCTACATCACCCGGCGCCGGCCACTGGTGGGGTGAGCGGACCGAGTGTCGCGGACCAGGCGCCTGAACGTGATCCTGTGACATGGAGACCGGCCTCTATCTGCCCGGCGATGGTTTGCTGCACCGCTGGCATCCTCTGACCAAGCTGGCGTTGACGGTGGCAGCGTTCATGCTGGGCTTTGCTAACCTCCTGGTGGTTCGGGGCGTTCCGCTACTGGCATCACTGCTCGGGCTGGGGGTTGCCGGTCTCGTCGCGCTCGACGGCGCAGAGACGCTCCGGCTCTGGACCCGGCGGCTGGTCTTCATTCTGGCGCCGATCTTTCTCTCGTTGGTCCTGGTTCAGGGATTCTTTTTTCCGGGCGCCGAGCAGGTGCTCTGGCGCCTCGGCCCCTTCGGCCTCAAGTTGGAGGGGTTGCTCTTCGCGGCGCAGATCGCCGGCCGGCTCTTTTTGCTCACCGGGGCGACGCTGCTGCTGCTCCTCAGCACCCAGCCCACCGACCTGGCACTGGCGCTCAACAGGGTTGGACTGCCGCGTGAGATCAGCTACCTGGTCATCGCAGCGATCCAACTGCTGCCTCGGATGCAGGCCCGTGCCACCGCGATTCTCGACGCGCAACGGGCGCGCGGGCTGCGCACCGAGGGGAGCCCGATGGTTCGCCTGCGGGCGCTCCTGCCGCTCGCAGGGCCGCTGATCGGTGGAGCCTTGCTGGAAACCGACGAGCGCGCACTGGCGCTGGAGGCCCGCGCCTTTCGCGCGCCGGGCCCCAAGACGAGCCTGCGCCTGCTGGTGGACAGCCCGGCCCAGCGAATTGCCCGCTGGGCGATGCTGGTGGCAGCGGTTGCGCTCCTCGTGTGGAGCCTGGTCACATGATGGGCGTGAAATGTGCTGCGTGCCCGTGTTGTCACGCAGCACGCGCGAGCGTCTAAAGATGGTCATCCGAGCGCGCACGGTATTCCATTTGGCATGATCTCCATCAATGGCCTGACCTATACCTACCCCGCGACTGAACTCGCTGCTTTGCACGACGTCAGCGCCGAGATCGCCGGGCGGCAGGTCACCCTGGTGCTGGGGCCGAACGCGGCCGGGAAGAGCACGCTCGCCCTGGCGCTGGCCGGCTTCATCCCCCATCACTACCGGGGCGAGATGCAGGGCGATGTCGTGCTCGATGGTCACTCGATGCGCTCGACGCCTCTGGGGGAGTGGGTGACCCACGTCGGGATGGTCTTCCAGAATCCGTTCAACCAGATCACGGGCGCGCGCCTGACCGTCTTCGAGGAGGTGGCCTTCGGGCTCGAGAACCTGGGCGTCCTGCGCGACGAGATGGTCCGCCGCGTCCAGGCCGTCCTGGAGCGGCTCAAGATCGGCCATCTGGCCGAGCGTTCGCCCTACGCCCTCAGTGGAGGCCAGCAACAGCGGGTGGCGATTGCCAGCATCCTGGTGTTGGCGCCGCAGGTGCTCGTCATGGACGAACCGACGGCTCAACTCGATCCGGTTGGGACCGGCGAGGTGATGGACGTACTCGCCGACCTGGCGGAAGCGGGCGCGAGCGTCGTGCTGGCCACCCACAAGCTCGCCCAAGCGGCGCCGTTCGCTCAGAGCGCGCTGCTGCTGGAGGAGGGCCGTCTGGTCCGGCACGCCGCTGCTGCCGAGGTCCTGGCCGATCCGCTCCTCGACGAGCTGGGCGTGGAGCGCCCGGCGCCGGCTCGTCTGGCCCAGCACCTGGGCTTGCCGCCACTCTGGCCGGTGACTGTCGAGGACGGGCTTCCATACTTCCGTGCCGCCCTGCGCTCGCTGCCCGCACCGGAGAGCGGCGGAGATAGATCATCAGCCCCACGGTGGGCACCTGGGGGCCAGGCAGGGGGCGCAAGCGATCGAACCCCGCACCCCACGCCGCAACCGCTCCCGTCGCTTTTGCATCCCCATCCAACACCGGTTGCGCTCGACGAGGTCCACTTTACGTATCCCAGTGGGGTCGAGGCCTTGCGCGGTGTCAGCCTGAGCCTCGAGCCCGGAGCGATCACCACACTCATTGGGGAGAACGGGGCCGGGAAGACAACGCTCAGCAAGCTGATCAACGGGTTGCTCCGCCCGACCGCCGGGCGTGTCCGTGTCGGCGACTGGCTTGCGGCCGACCACCCCGTCAGCGATCTGGCCCACCGTGTGGGCTACGTCTTCCAGAACCCGGACGAGCAACTCTTCAAGAGCACGGTTTGGGATGAGGTTGCCTTCGGGCCGCGCAATTTGGGACTGACCGGCCGCCGGCTGCAGCAGGCGGTGACGCGGGCCCTGGAACTGACCGGGCTAACCGCTGCTGCCGAGGTTCATCCCTACGATCTCCAGCTCGCCGAGCGCCGCTGGGTGGCGATTGCCTCAGTTTTGGCGATGGAAACCCCGGTGATTATCCTGGATGAACCGACGACGGGGCAGGATCGGCGCGGACGCGAGCGCCTCGCGCGACTCCTGGATCGGCTGCGCGTTGCCGGTCACACGTTGCTGGCGATCACGCATGACATGGACTTCGCCGCCGAGCAGGCCGACCTGGTGGCGATGATGGCCGACGGCCGGGTATTGACGGTCGGCCCGCCGGGTCAGGTCTTTGCCGACGCCACCCTGCTGCGGCAGGCCGGGCTCGAGTCGCCGCCTGTTGCTCGCCTGGCCCACGCACTCAGCCTGGGCTCTCAGATCGTCACTGAGGCCCAATTCGTGGCGGCGTGGGCAGGGCGGTGGGAGTAGCGGGTCGCGTGACGGCCGGTGGCTGATTTGAACCATGCCAACCTGATCTCCAATCGCTCATATTGGTGGAGCGTGGGCGAGCGCGACGCGCTCGCCCACGCTCCACACCCTATTCCGTATGAGCGTCTCCAATAATCGAATCGTGGCCCCGGTTGAGGGTGGGCCGGCGATGGCCGTCGGGTTGGACTCTAGCTTCGGTCTGAGGCATACTTAGGCCGCAGCAGCTCACGTCCGGCTGCCTGACGACGCGTCACGATGGATGGTCGTTGCACCATCACCAGTTCGCGGGATTCTTTTCGTTTCGCTGTTGTGCATTGCTTGCGAGCAGGTCGCGGCCGCCCGGCCGCCCAGTGTAGAGCGAGTCCCACCCGGCACCTGCTCCGGTACAATTCTACTCCTCCTCTTACGCCAGCATCCGGCACCCGGCCGTGTCCGCCGGACCCCCGGCGCCCTGCCTGAGCGCTCACACGACAATGGAAACAATCAGCGTTTTCCTGTGAAGGGAGGGGCCTGGCGCACGGCTGCCTCAAGCAAGCACCCTCAATCGCCGTGGATCGTTCCGATGATTCGAGCGCCGGGCTTCCATTGGGAGCAGGTTCTTCCATTGCGAGCAGGTTAGGGTCCCAGCGGAGGCGAATCATGGTAGAGGACGCCCGGCCACGTTATCTCCCAACCTCCGACGCCGTTCCTCCTCTCACCGTTCGCCCTATTGATTGCTTGTCGGTACCGGCGCCCTTCGGCTGGCGTCGTGACCCGCATTGACGGCCGCGTAGCCTGGACTGAGTAGCGTGCTCACCTCGCCGGCACCCGCCATCCGCGGTGATGGATGGTACCGCGGATTGGTTCGTATTTCGAGAGAAAGGGTCACGCGACCCTTGAAAGGAGACCACATGCGACCTGTCAGCTTGTGGTACTTGCGGGCATCTTTTTGCCTTGCACTCCTCTGGTTTGTGCAACTTCCCCAGGGAGAGCTAACGTCGGCTTTTTCTCGGGCAGAGAACTCTATTCGCTACGGAGAGTTTCTGTCGGCCAGGATTGCGACACCTGGCGAAGTGCAGAAATACACCTTTGAGGCGCAGCCCGGCGAGGTGGTCACCCTCATTTTGGAGAATCAAACCTCCGGTGGGCTGGCGTTGGCTCTCTACGATCCCAGCGATCAGCTGGTCACGCGCTCAGTGGGCCCGGGGGATCGCGAGTTGGTGAACGTCGCGCTGGCCCTCCCGGGTGGGTATACAGTCCGGGTCACCGGCCAGGAGGCTGCCGTCGGAGACTACGAGCTGGGCCTCTTCTCCAACGCGAGCCTGAGCGTGCTCACTCCAACCACCATCGGACCGGGTCAGGTGGTCGGGCACCGCTTTGATGTCGAGGGAGCCTATGCTCTCTTCAGCGTCCCCGGCGCGGCAAATGAAGTCCTCACGCTCTTCATCGATACTCGTCTCAACGGTGGCCTTGAGGCGCGACTCTTTGGCCCAGACGGGCGCCAGGTTGCCGCACTCAACCAGGCTGACGCCGCTGATGACCTGCTGCTCGAGAGTCAGCTTTTGCCTGCGAGCGGCACCTACTTGTTGTTGGTCAATCCTCACGGTTCCAGCACTGGCGATGTCGTGGTGGCAGCCTACGCGGGCTCAGAGTACAGCCACTCGATGCCCGCGGCCATTGGCGCTGGCGAGCTGCGAACCGGGAGCCTGGGCGTCGGTGAGCAAGCATTCCTGCGTTTCGCAGGGATGGCAGGCGAGCGAGTGGTGGTCCACGCCGACCACTGGGCCGGCGGCAGCTTCTATCTCCGGCTCTTTGATCCCCTCGGCATCCCGCTCGCCAGTCGGCTGGCGCCCGCGGGGAACGGTGTTGCGGAATTGGAGGCCACGTTACCCGAGGATGGCGACTACCTCGTCGTCTTCGATCCCTACCGTGATGTCGTCGGTGAGTACACGGTTGCCCTCTACGGCACGCCGGCGGGCGTCGAGCCGACGCCTACCCTCATTGCGCCGGGCGAGAGCGCGAGTGGCTCCGTGGAGGAGGCGGGTCAACAGGCACTCTACACCTTTGACGCAGCGGCCAATCAGGAGGTCACCCTGGCGGTCGACAACAATCTCAGCGATGGCCTGACCCTGCTGATGATCTCGCCCTCGGGCGAGGTGGTCGGCCGCGATGAGAGTACCAGCGCTGGAGCCGATCAGCTTCTCATGACCTACACTCACCAGGCCGGCCGCTACCTTGTGGTGATCACGCCGCGCCATGGTGCCACCGGCAGCTACCGGCTGGCCTTCTATAGCCAACCGAATGAAGCAGTTGGTGCTGTCCCGCTCGACTACGGGGATACGCTCGCCGGCACCGGAAGTGACTCGGGCGACCACGGAATCTATCGCTTCGATGGCCGCGCCGGTCAGACGATAACAGTCTTTGCGGACAGCGCCCTGGATGGGGGGTTCGATCTACGCCTCTTCGATCCCAACGGCCAACTCATCGCTGATCAGCAACGTCCCGATCGTGGTGGCAGTGCGGTGCTCGAGAACGTCACCCTTCCCATGAACGGGGCCTACCTCGTCGCTCTCGACCCGGTCCTCGGTGCCACTGGCGCCTGGGAAGTCACGGTGTACAATACGGCTGGCACGAACGTCATCTCGCCGAAGCCGCTTGTCTACGAGGTACCTGCAACGAGTTCGATCAGCAAGCCGCGCGGACAGGTTTTCTACCGTTTCACCGGTACCCAGGGTGACGAGGTTTCCGTCGATCTGGAAAGCGCGCTATCGGGAGGTGTTGCCGTGCGGCTGATTGCCCCGACCGGCCAGCAGCTTGCGGCGCAGGCAATCCCTACGGCTGAGCCGACCGTTGCACTGGAAAATATCGTGCTGCCAGTGACGGGCGAGTACCTTATCGTCGTGGATCCGCTGCATGAGGCCACCGGCTCGTTTTCTGTTGAGGTGACGCGGGATGGGACTGTGGATGTCTCTCCCAGCCCGAGCGACTATGTCGTGGCAACGAGCCCGGCCGGGCGGCGGGCCGCCCGCGGGCAGAGTGTCAGCTACGAAATCGCGCTCGCCCCGCGCGACGGCTTCTCGGGACCGGTCGAGGTCCAGTTCGATCCAACCTCGACGCCTCCCGATGCCAGTATATTCCTTGATGAGAAGCCCATCACGCTCCCCGGGAGCGTCACCCTCACGGTGTATGTCGGCGCAGCCACGCCGCGCGGTGATTACGCCCTGCGTCTGGTCGCCACGTCCGGATCATCGCAGCAGGGCCTGTCCCTCAAGTTGCACGTTCTGGGCCGCCTCGATTGGGTTGTCACGCCGTCGGTCGCGCAGGTTGCCGCCGGCCACGCCATAAGCTTGCAGGGTCTCCTGGCCCACGCCGATGGTGGCAGTGGCACGATCATCCTCACGGCTGACCCGGCGACCGTTCCACCGAATGCGAGGATCGCATTTGCGCCCACCGTTCTCACGACAGGCAGTGGGAATATCACCGTCACCGTCCGAACCGCCCCCACTACGCCACCCGGCGATTACACCCTCAAGCTGCGGGCGACAGTTGACAGCGACCTCCAGTCCATCGCACGGGTGCTCTTGCGCGTGCGACCGCTGACCGCCGGCCCGGATCCACTCATCTTCCTGCCGCTCCTGAAACGGTAGGTGCCGGCAGCCGACGGAGTGCCCGCCAGGTTCTTCGCCCCGCTCGTGGACTCGTGGCCTTGCAATTGTGGAGGCGCGAGCCGCATGCTATACTCGAAACGGGCACACAAGCTCTCCTGGCCTGGCGCGGCGAGGGTTGTGGCAGTATGGCCGGTCGCTGGATCGGCGGTTAGTTGGCCGTGTACAGGCGGAGGAGCGGGGTGGTCCTCGAGAGTGGAGGCCTCGTCTCCAGGCTCACGATCTTCGATGATATCGAGCGCTTCGACCGCGTGGCCCAGGCGGGGTCTTCGGTCCCTGCGTCTCGTTCGTGACGGCCGGTCGTTCCTGGGAGGCGAGCGAGATCCACAATGGAGTAGGCTGCGGCTACTCCTCGTCGACCTTCACTGAGTGGAAAGTGCCTTGCGCGGGTTGGAGGCGTCGCTTCCAGCGCGCCAACATCGAAACAGACGAGCAAGTGCGCCGCTAGCCTCATCCCCTCCCGCCTCATTACGTCGCCATCTCGCACCTTGACCTGATGCGCCGGCGCGGCCGGGTGTTGGTCTACCTGGTCTCGCTGGCGCTTGTCGCGCCTACGACGCTCGCGGCGCTCTGGTTGCTTGCGTGGGTGGACGAACGGCGCCCGGGGTCCTGGGGGTGACATCGGCGGGGGTGATCCTGGCTGGGGCGGCCGGACTTGTGCTGCTTCTCGCGGCCCACGAGGCAATCCACGGGGCATGCTTCGTCCTGTTCGGCCACCGGCCCCGCTTCCGGTTCCGAGGCGGGATGCTCTTCGTCGAGGTCGGGTACGGCCTCCTGGCCCGCGATGAGTACCTGGTGGTGCTTCTGACGCCGCTCGTGCTTCTGACGGGAGCGGGCTTGGTTGCTCTCGCCTGGGGACCGCCACTCCTGGCGCCACTGGTCGCGAGCCTGTTGATCATCAACGCTGTTGGTGCGGCGGGCGACCTGGTGGCCGCCGGGCTGTTGCTGCGTGTTCCTCGCCGCGCGCTGCTCCAGCAGACGCCCGGCGGGCTGTGTGTGTATCATTATGATGGGCAACGAAGACCACTGTAAGCCTATTCCTGAGTGGACGCTCGCGGGTGTCCGCTCGAATCAGATGAGTTGAGAGGAGAATCTATGATGCCAAAGACGATCGGCATTTTGACCGGCGGCGGTGATGTTCCCGGCTTGAACCCCTGCATCAAAGCGGCTGTCAACCGGGCGATCGCTGAGGGCTACAACATCCTCGGTCTTCGTCGAGGGTGGGCTGGCCTGCTCGAGTTCAACCCGGACGACCCGGGGAGCTTCGAGAAGCACATCATCCCTCTGGATAAGAACCGCGTGCGGACCATCGATCGTACCGGGGGCACCATGCTGCATACGAGCCGCACCAACCCCAGCAACGTCAAGCCCAAAGATGTCCCCAGTTTCCTCAGGGATCCAGAGCACCCGGAAGCTGAAGCGCAAGATACCCGGCCACGGGACTTTACGCCCCACGTGATGCGCAATATTGAGCACCTGGGCATCGATGTGTTGATTCCTATTGGGGGCGACGATACGCTCAGCTATGGCGAGCGCCTCCACCGTGAGGGGGTCCCGGTGGTGGCGATCCCGAAAACCATGGACAACGACGTCTACGGCACCGATTATTGTATCGGTTTTGGCACGGCCGTGACCCGCAGTGTGCAATTCATTCATCAGTTGCGGACCAGTGCAGGCTCCCACGAGCGCATCGCGGTGATAGAGCTGTTTGGCCGCAACAGTGGGGAAACGAGCCTGATCAGTTCCTACCTGGCTGGCGTGGACCGGGCATTGATCTCGGAAGTGCCCTTCGACCCGGAGCGTCTGGCCGAGTTGGTGATGCAGGACAAGCGCGCCAATCCCAGCAACTACGCCATGGTGACCATCAGTGAGGGCGCCCACATAATCGGCGGCAAAGTTGTGGAGTACGGCGAGACTGACGCCTACGGTCACAAGAAACTGGGCGGGATTGGCCAGATCACCGCTGAGGCGCTGAAGCAACTCACCGGTCAAAACACTATCTATCAGCAACTTGCCTATTTGATGCGCTCCGGGGCTCCGGACGCCCTCGACCTGATGGTCTCAGTCAACTTTGCCAACATGGCCATCGACCTTTTGCGGAACGGCGCCAGCGGCCGGATGTGTGCCCTGCGGGACGGAAACTACACCCATGTTCCGATGAGCATCGTCACGAGCGGTGTCAAGCGGGTCGATGTAGACGAACTCTACGACGAGCGAGCCTACCGGCCCAAGGTGCGCCATGTGCTGGGCAAGCCCATGTTCCTATACTGATTGCTGACAGGAGGCGCGCCGCCTTCATCCTGAGGGCGGCTCATTGACGAGGTGCGATGCACCTGCTCCTACAAACGCGCCCGATCGGGGGGATGAGGTGGCCCGCCCCGGCCCAGCGGTCTCGGGTGGCAGGTGCGTCGCACCTTTTCTGCTCGACTTTTGAGTGGCCCTCGTATTGTTGGCGAATTCGTAGAACGTTGCGACGTCCGGTTCACAGAAGGCTTCTCAGCATCAGCAGGGTGTTGCTGACGGCCCGGGCCGCCGCCGGCTTGCCGTGGACTGTGGCATTCAGCGCGGAACTCCCATCCCACGACTGTCCCTGAGTTCGTGCTCACCCTTCAAGAGTCTTGGCACAGAATGTGTATGGCGGAAGGAATGAGACCAGAAAGGGGGCATTCATGATCCAGGAATTGTGGGAAACGATCCGCTGGCTGCTCGGATCAGGAGTGGATCCACAGACACGGACTCTCTGGCAGGTGACACTGCGTGCGATTGTTGCCTACCTTGGGGCACTGGCTATGGTACGCCTGGGCGACAAGCGCTTGCTGGGCAGATTTAGCGTCTTCGACACCGTCCTTGCCGTCATTCTTGGCTCGATGGTAAGTCGTGCGATCAACGGCTCCGCGCCGCTCTTCGGGACGCTGGGGGCAGGCCTGGCGCTCGTGACGCTGCACTGGTTCTTTGCCGAAATAGCCTTTCACATCGAGCAGTTCGGGGCCCTGCTCAAGGGGAGCGCTCGCATCCTCATCAAGGATGGTGAGATTCGGTGGAATGCCATGCATAGGAGTGGTATCACCGAAACGGACCTGGCCGAAGTTCTCCGCCTCCGCGGCAAACTCTCGAATCCTGCTGAGGTGCAGATGGCGTGCCTGGAGCGCAGCGGCGAGGTCAGTGTCATCCCTCGGAAGCACGAGCCGCGAGCCGTCGTTGAGGTTGCAGTGGAAGCCGGGGTGCAGACGGTGCGGATCGAGCTGTAGGTGGAAATGAAAGGAACGGGCGATGGGACGCGCAGTCTTTGTAGCCAACGATCCAAGGAACCGGACGGTGGGTCACCTTGAGAACTTGATCGCCGAGTTGCGGGGCGTGACTGACTGGACGCTTGGCCCCGATGGCGTCGTGACAATCGAATATGATGATGAGATGATCGGCGTAGCGACGATAGAAGAGGCGCTCGCGGGGCTCGGCTTCCGAGTAGAGCACGTCGCCGATGACCCGGAGGCAGGCGACGTCACACGCTGAGGGGGCGCGGGAGGCCGAGGCGACGGGGCGATGCGTTCGGAACGTGCATCGCCCCGGGCCGGGCATGCCCCACCAGTAGGCACGAGACGTGCCTGGCCCGCACGTTTAGGCCAGACGCCAGTCAAGTCTCAGCGCACAAACTCGAGGCTGAACGCTGCCGCGGGGGCGCACCGACAGATTTGAAAGGATCAAGGCCGATGGCCGACTGGTGGCGAGACCTCTATGAAGAGCTGTACAGTCTCCTGCCCGTCTCGGAGGACCGTGAGCGGTGGGTGGGTCGCGAAGTGGACTTTATCGAGGAGGCGCTTGGGTTAATGCCAGGGGCTCGGGTCTTGGATTGTGGTTGCGGTGAGGGCTATCACAGTCTCGAACTGGCCCGGCGCGGCTACGGGGTCACCGGGTTGGATATCAGCGGCCAGTTCATCGAAGGGGCCCGCGTTCGGGCCGCAGCCGAAGATCTCGCGGTCAACTTTGAGCAGGGCGACATGCGGCTGTTGGATGAGATTGCCGGTTACGATGCCGTGCTCTTCCTGGACGTGGCCTTCGGTATCTTCGACGACATCGGGAACCAGGTGGTTCTCGACCGGGCCGCGCGGGCACTGCGGGCCGGCGGTGGCTTGCTCTTGTTGGGCTTCAATCCCTACTACTGGGCCATGCACCCCCACGTTCAGCACTGGCGCGATGTCGACGGGCGAGACATTCTGCGCCGCTATCGATTCGATGCCGACCGCGGTCGTCTCTGCGACCAGATCACCGTCCTTGATACGGTGAGGGGGGAGCGGCGCGAGTTGGCCGAGCAGAGCCTGAGGGCCTACACCGTGCCGGAATTGCGGTGGATGTGTGCCGTCGCGGGCCTGGGCGAGGTGCGCGCCTACGGCGACGTCGGAGGCGGGGGCCTCCGTGTTTCCCGGCCTTTCCGCGCCGACCGCTCCTTCATGCTTGCGGTGACGGCGCGCAAGCCCCCGACTTGAGACCAAGTCACCTGGGGTGGGCGGCGCTCGAGACCGGCTTGGGAGTCGTGGGAAGCAACCTTCAAAGAGCCGTCAGTCCTCGTCCGTCGTCAGATCGGGCGTGTGGAGATCCTCTTCTTCCTGCCCTTCGACCAGCGCCCCGAGCTCCTCGTAGAATTCGTCCCCCTCGTCATACTCCATATCGCTCATGAACTCCCCGTCGCCAACTTCGCCATCGCTCTCTCCGGCAATCGTGAAGATCGGTGGGAAGGGTGATTCTTCTTGTTTCTGATTCTCATCGGCCGCATCTCTGTCAGTTTCACGCGCCGGCATCTCAGCCTCCTTGGAATAGAGAGATGATCTCATTTGTGAGCGCCATGGGGCTCTCTCCAGTCTGAAGCAGGTTCTATGCCCTGAGACGGTGTGTCTTTTTCTGGAACAGTGGCGCGTAGGCGCCACTGTTCCAGAAATATGATCCTGGTGGCGAAATCGTCTCCAGGGAGGGTGAGCTGTTCGGAGTGCGCGCTTTTGCAGATTGCCAATTTATTCTGACTCTTGACACACCGCTGGCAGGAGGCGTAACGGCACGTCGCAAGCCGCCTGGTGGTTGCCGGTCCTGGCCGGCCGAGCCGGGGAAACCGCGACTGGGGGCCGGCGGCCGGGCGGCGGCCGACCCCGCGGGGTCCACCCAGCGAGACGGTCGCGCCGGGGTTCGCCCCTCAGGGTGTCCGCCGACGCGGAGGCGAACCCGAGCCCGGCGGTTGATACTGCGGCCGGGCGGGCCCCTCCGGGCACGCGGGTTGTCGGAGGAATGTGGAAAGGGGCCATCGCCTGGATCTGGCGCTCCCGGCTGAGCCAGGGGAGGACGGCCTGCGCCCGCCGGATCGTCAGATCCGGCGGCTATAGTCTGGATCTGACGATCCAGGCTGAGCCATGGGAGAACGACCTGTTCCCGTCGGATCGTCAGATCCGGCGACCACCGCCAGCATCCCCCGATCCCAGTGCGTGGCCTACCTGCTCCCCCCGGATCCCCCGATCCCGGCAGTGCAGGCCTGGATCTGGCGCTCCCGGCTGAGCCGTGAGAGGACGACCTGTTCCCGCCGGATCTGACGATCCGGCGGCCATCGCCTGGATCTGGCGCTCCCGGCTGAGCTATGGGAGGACGGCCTGCTCCCGCGGGGCGCCCGGGCGGTCATGCGGGCGTCGGGAGGGATCGCCAAGCGGAGGGGGAGAGGGCAGGCGCGGCGCCAGGCGTGGCGGGGCCGGGCCCCGCCAGGGTCGGGGCGGGTTGTGCCGGCGCTGGTGCCACCCAGCCGGGGGACCGGGGCAGATCGGCCCGCAGCAGGGCGGTCCACACCCCGCCCCAGGGCCAGGACAGCGGCGATGCTGATGACAAGGGAGCCACGTTGCCGGGGCGGGTGTTGGAGGATTCGTGCTGGTGACGGCCGAGCGCCGACCGGATCGCCCCTGCCGGCGACGGGTCAGGCAACACCCGCCCCGACCGCCGGGGGTGGGACGGTGCGCGGGCAGGGGGCGGGGGCGCGGCGGCGCGGTGGGGAGGCGCTGAAGGCGGGGCTGGCCGCGGCCTGCGGGCCCCCGGCCGGCGCGGCCGGAGCGCGGAGCGCTGCCGCTTTTCCAGCACGGGAGAGCTCCTGGTGGCGACAGCGCCTTCCGGGCGGGCGAGCGGCTCGGCGGGCGCGCTGTTGCGCCGTTCCACCTGAATCCGACCCCGGCGGGGCCCTCCGGGCCCGCGGTTCGTCAGCGTCGATTGGAAAAGCGCAAGAGCGGATGAAGCCTGCTTGCACTTGTGCCCGAACGTCTCTCATCCAGTCGGCTGAAGCCGACTGTGGCTATCAGCCCTGGAATTCATTCCGGGGCGGCCGGGCGGTTGCTCCGGGCAGACCCACGGTGTGTCAGATTCATTTGGAAAAGGGCGAAAGCGCGCACTCCAAACAGGCACCCCGCCACTTGCACCAATTCGCCAACCGTGTCATATGAACGCATCATCGTACCCTGATCCCCAGCCGTGAAGATCATCCGCGGGACGTGAGCGTCTGCATCCCGCCTCACGCCGTTGCGTCGTTGGATGAGCGCGTCACCGGCCACAAGGTTCGAACCCTTCAGGGCTCGGCTCCTCCGGCGTCGAGACGACCCCGAGCTCGGAGAGGAGCCGCAGCATATCGTAGTTGGTCCAGGCCTCGGCGATTTTGCCGCCGACGAGGCAGAATATGGTGATGCCGGTCGTGCTCACCCGCGTGCCAGTTGCCGGAATGTGCCGGAGGTTTCCTTCGTGGGTGCCCTCGGCTCGCCAGCGGACGACGACCTTGTCCCCCTCGGCAATCACATCTTCGAGGACGAACCTGAGGTCGGGGAAGGCAGTGCGGTATGTCAGGACCAAATCGGTCACGCCGGGCGGACCGGGGGCCACCCAAGGGTTGGCGGGATCGTGGTAGCTGAAGTCATCGGCCACATTCTGATCCACCACGGCGAGGTTGCCCCAGTTCCAGACCTCATCAAAGAAGTTGGCAATACGCGCCAGGTTTCGTTCTACTGCCATTTTGGGCCTCCCTGACAGCGTCGTTGATGAGACGATCCAGCTCGAGGTCGTTGTGGCCTGGATCGTGATGAGACAGGACGAGGTGTTTCACCCCCGCCGGGGCGCCGAATCTCTACATCCGGCCGCTCAAACGTCGGGTGTGAGAGGTGCGACGCAACTGGACACAGGGGCGGCCCCGCGCGGAAAGAGCAAGAAGGGCACCAATCAGCGAAACTCTGCGTATATCAGGGTCACTCGGGTTCTATTCTCCCGGCGCCAATCAAACCCGATGCTGCTCACGGAAAATGAGCATTGCTCACGACGGCGGACGAACCGGCCAGGTGGCCGCCGGCTTCGGTTCCTCGTTTCACACGTTGTACTCGATGCCCCGGCGCCGCTCTTTGCGCTCCCGACTCTCCTGCTCGCGGATCTTCTCCCACTCTGGACGCTGGTCTTGCGCCTCGACAAGCTGTTTGAGCTCGAAGATCTGGTCGCGAAGGAGGGCCGCCTTCTCGAACTCGAGCTCCTTCGCCGCGGCACGCATCTGCTTCTCGAGGTCTTCGATCAGGCGGCGCATCTCGTCGGCCGGAAGGGTCGCCGGGCTGAAAGCGTAGCCCTCCTGCTGTTCGGCCACCTGGCGGACCCGGTCGGTCAGATCACGAACGGCCTTGGCGATCGATCGCGGCTCGATGCCGTGCTTCTCGTTGTACTGCTGCTGGATCGCCCGGCGGCGATTGGTCTCGTCGATCGCCCGTTGCATCGAGTCGGTGATGGTGTCGGCGTACATCAGCACCGTGCCCTCGACATGCCGCGCCGCCCGGCCGATGGTCTGGATCAGGGCGGATCCCGAGCGCAGGAAGCCTTCCTTGTCGGCGTCCAGGATGGTGACCAACGAGACCTCTGGCAGGTCAAGCCCCTCGCGCAACAGATTGATCCCCACGACGACGTCGTAGACGCCCAGGCGCAGCTCACGCAGGATCTCGACCCGCTCGAGGGTTTGAATCTCAGAGTGAAGGTAATGGACGCGTATCCCGAGATCTTCCAGGTAGCTCGCCAGGTCCTCGGCCATGCGCTTGGTGAGAGTCGTCACCAGAGTGCGCTCACCCCGCTCGACGCGCCTGTTGATCTCACCCACCAGGTCGTCAATCTGCCCCTTGATCGGGCGTACTTCGATCATCGGATCGAGGACGCCGGTGGGGCGGATGATCTGCTCGACCACCTGCTCGCTGTGCTCCAGCTCGTAGGGGCCGGGCGTGGCTGAGACGTAGATGGTCTGGCCGAGATGCGCCTGAAACTCGTCGAAGCGCAGCGGCCGGTTGTCGAGGGCGCTCGGCAGGCGGAAGCCATACTCGACCAGGGTCTCCTTGCGCGAACGGTCGCCGTTGAACATCCCCCGGACCTGCGGGATCGTCATGTGGCTCTCGTCGATGACCATCAGGAAGTCGTCCGGGAAGTAGTCCAGCAACGTCCAGGGCGTCGAGCCGGCCGGACGCTGGGACAGGTGGCGCGCGTAGTTCTCGACGCCCGAGCAGTAGCCGACCTCACGCAACATCTCGAGATCGTAGCGGGTACGCTGCTCGAGCCGCTGGGCCTCAAGCAGTTTATCCAGCGAGTGCAGCTCAGCCAGGCGTTCGTCCAATTCGTGCTCGATGTCGTGGATAGCATCTAGCAGCTTTTCCTGCGGGGTGATGAAGTGCTTGGCCGGGTAGATATCCAGGGCCACGTGGTCGCGCACGATCTCGCCGGTCAGCGGATCCACCTCGGTGATGCGCTCGATCTCGTCACCCCACAGCTCGACGCGGTAGGCCGCCTCCTCGTAGGCGGGCATGATCTCGATGGTGTCGCCGCGCACGCGGAAGGTGCCGCGCTTCAGTTCGTAGTCGTTGCGGTCATAGTGGATGTCGATCAGGTGGCGGAGGAGCCTGTCGCGCTTGCGGGTCTCGCCGCGCCGCAGTTCGACCACGACCTTGCCGTAATCCTCCGGTGAGCCCAGGCCATAGATACACGAGACCGACGCGACGATAATCACATCGCGGCGCGAGAAGAGCGCGGAGGTCGCTGCCAGCCGCAGCCGGTCGATCTCGTCGTTGATCGAGGCATCCTTCTCGATAAAGAGGTCCTTGGACGGGACGTAGGCCTCGGGCTGGTAGTAGTCGTAGTACGAGACGAAGTACTCGACCGCGTTCTGTGGGAAGAACTCTTTGAACTCGGCGTACAACTGGGCGGCCAGGGTCTTGTTGTGGGCCAACACCAGGGTCGGCCGCTGCACGTGTTGGATCACGTTCGCGATGGTAAACGTCTTCCCAGACCCCGTGACCCCCAGCAGCGTCTGGTCTCTGACCCCCTTTTCGAGCCCATCGACCAGAGCCAGGATGGCCTCGGGCTGGTCTCCAGTTGGTTTGAAGTCACTCACCAGTTGAAATGCTGGCATCGCTCTCCACCTCTCTCCATCGTTCGCTACCGCAACCTAAAAGTATAGCTGCCTGGTGCGACGAAGTCGAACGGAGTACGATGCCGGATATCTGGAAAGGCGGCCGCGTACGCTCCAGGTGCCAATCCTCAACGCCCAAGGTTGGCTCACGGGGTTGAGGCTGCTATAATCGGACCGTTCGGCACGAAAGGAACCACCCGATGGACCTGGGCATCAGTGATAAAGTTGCCATTGTCTCGGCCGGGAGTGAGGGGTTGGGCCGGGCCACCGCCCTGCGCCTGGCGCGGGAGGGGGCGCGCGTGGTGATCTGCTCGCGCCACGAGGAGAAACTGTACGCGGCGGCCGAAGCCATCACTGCGGACACCGGCGCCAGCGTGCTGGCGGTCCCGGCCGATGTGACCCGCCCAGAGGACATCGAGCGGGTGGTGCAGCGGAGCGTCGAGGAGGTCGGGCCGCCGGCCATCCTCGTCAACAACACTGGTGGGCCACCCTCGGGCCAGGTTCTTTCCTTCAGCGACGAGCAGTGGCAATCCGCGTTCGACCTGGTCTTCTTCAGCGCCCTGCGCTTCACACGATTGGTGATCCCGTACATGCGCACGGCCGAGTGGGGCCGAATCGTCAACATCACCTCGGTGACGGTCAAGCAACCGATTGACACCCTGGTCCTGAGCAACGCGGCCCGCGCCGCGGTCGTCGCCTTCATGAAGACTCTGGCCGGGGATGTGGCCAAGGATGGCATCACTGTCAACAGCGTCGGTCCGGCGCCGACCGCCACCAACCGGATGATCGAGTTGATCAAGGCCGGCGCGAAACAGCGTGGGATCTCGCTCGAGGAATCGCGGGCGGCCTGGACGGCGGCGATCCCAATGGGCCGCATCGGGCAACCTGGGGAGTTGGCCGACGTGGTCGCTTTTCTGTGCTCTGAGAATGCCGGCTTCATCACCGGTGTCTTCATCCCCGTCGATGGTGGTCAGACCCGCGCCGTGGTCTGAAGGTTGAATGGCGCGGCAAGATGAGTGGCCGGCAACAGCTGGACGGGGCGATTAGAGCGGTCACCGGTATTGAGACCATTGCGGTTAGCAGCTCGAGCGGGATTTGGCGTCTGCATCAAGGATGAAGGGTATCCTCTTCGCCGGGGGTGCCCAAAATCTGTCACGTCGCAGCCGGTATCCTGGCGGCTGAGCACGGGCTGATTCGGGTGATCGATGAATCGGGTGAGAATTATCTGTCCACGGCTCATTTATTTGCGTTCTGTCGCCGCGGGCTGTCGCCCAGGCCTTCGCGGCAATAGCTCAATCCTGGAAACCAGGCACCTGAAGGCAACGCGCCACCGAGGCCCGTCCCGATGATCGGTCCCATCGCAGTTCTCTCCGACTTACACTTTGGCGAGCCTTTCGCGCTCCTGCGCGGGACAGGTGAGCAGGCCGCGGCCGGGCGGGCGCGCGTGGATGCGCTCTGCGATTGGTTAGCCGCCCGCGGCCCGCTCAAGGCGCTCATCCTGCTGGGCGATCTCTGGGATTTGTGGTTTGCGTCGTTTGCGATGGCGCGTGAGGAGGGCGATTACGCCTTGCAGCAGCTCGGCGCCCTCCCGGCCGAGCGCCTCGTCTATCTCCCTGGCAACCATGATCACCATCTCCTGCTCCAGCACCAACTCCTCGAGCAGATAACCACCCTGCGCGACGACCGGGCCGTCGAAGTGCTGGCCCATACCCAGCGCGACTACACCGATTCGTTCCTGGCGCCGCTCTTCCCGGCGCCTGCTCGGGAGGGGCTTCTCGTTACCTACCCAGACTACGCCATCGAGTACGCCGGACGCCGCTTTGTCTTCCATCACGGCCATCACACGAGCATCGTCCGCGAGGGGCGCGGGATTTTTGCGCTGCCGACCCGCTTCATCTTGCAGCGCCTGGAAGGAATCGGCGTCCAGGAGATGACGCGCTCGGATCTTGAACTGGCCGCGACCGTCTTTTTCGAGATGCTCTACGCCGCGTCGTTTAGTCCGAAGACGCGTGTTCGGATGAACCAGGCCTGGGGGCACTGGTTGACCTGGTCCGCCCGCTGGAGCCGGCTGTGGGGCGGACTGCTGCGGCGCTTGCGGCTGATCGCAACCGAAGCTGTTCGTGGGACGTCCGCCTTCGATGTGGAATTCTTCCAGGACGCCGTGAAGCGTACCCTTGACCTGGCGGCGGCGGAGTACGGCGGTAGTTACCCCTGTGACGTGTACGTCTTCGGGCACACCCACCGGGCCGGGATTGTGACGGCAGAGGACGCCGGCCAGGGCGCCGTGACGGTTGTGAACAGTGGGTGCTGGCTCCACGAGCCGCGTAAGGACAACCGCCAAAACGAGGGAACTTTTCTCCTGATCGATCCTCAGCAAGTCGGCCTCTACTTCCAGGCACCCGATCTGACGATCACCCTCCAGAAGTCCCTGCGACTGCCCGCGCTGAAGGACCGGCGGTCCTCCCAAGACGGTGGGTACCCAGGGCTGAATGGCGACTGCGGCACGGAGCAGAGCACGGCGGCCTCCCCGGAGTTGGGCGGGGACGACAAGCGATCATCACAGCGCGACGGCCATGCTATCAGGTAGGGAAATCTCGAGGCGCAGGAAGGAGGAGCCACATGATGCCGGCCAAACTGGCTTCCACCGAAACCAGGTCATCACCGGCGAGGAACTCGCAGCGATTGCGGAGCGTGCATGCTGACCGCGCGCCCACCGATGCCCATGAGTTCGCGGCCAACGATGATCTATCGAGTGACGAGATGTTGCCGGGCTTCGCGGTCAGAGACGGGGATCTGTTTGAGAATTCTGCGCACTTGATCCAACCATGATCGTTGCAACCTGTCGAATCGAACTCGACCTCCCCAGCCGCACGCTGAAGGAGAAGCGCCAGATTCTGCAGTCCGTCGTAGCGCGAATGCGGCGGAGCTTCAACGTTGCGGTCGCCGAGGTGGATCTCAACGAACTGTGGGGCTCGGCGGCGTTGGGGATCGTCACCGTCAGCAACAGCGCCGACTACGCCCAGGGCCTGCTGGAACGAGTTGTGGCCTGGCTGGAAGGATCGCGGCTGGATCTGACGGTTGTGGGCTACGAGATCGAGATTCTCTAGCCGGCAGCACCTGTTGGCCGAGCGGGGCCCTGCGAGGAGGCCTACCATGCGATGGTCGGCGCTCTGGTCCGCTGAAACGGTGGCGGAGCTATTCGATGTCTGGGTCGAGGAAGAAGGTATCGGCTTCCTGTTGACCCTCGCCCACAGCGGTGGCATCGATCCGAGCGTGATGATAACAGTCGCCGATTTAGCGGCTGACCTTGCTCAGGCCCGGCACGAGGAGAAGCCGCTCGCCACTGCGCTCGTCGTCGGCGATCCCGAGCGTGTCCGAGCCGCCGTCTCCCCCGCCGAGATCCGTCTCTTGCGGTTGGCCCCCGTCCGTGAGATGCGCCATACCATCACCAGTCTGGCGAGCCTGGTGGATGGGCGCGTCCTTGCTTACCTGGTCGACCCGCACGGTGTACTCACCGATATCATCAAAGTAAGTGGGCTGGAGCCGGTGCCGAATGCCGGGTTACTCGGCGAGCAGTTCTGTCGCTACCTGCGCCTGACGGAGGTCACCGGCGCCGTGGCGTTCTGCCTGCCAGCGGGCGGGCGACGGGTCAAAGTGTTGGCGGCGGGGACGATCGTGGGAGCATTCGAGCAGGGTGATTGGCGGGTCGAGACGCTCCCTGACCTGGACGAGATCGCCACGCATCTGGTCCACGACGAAGGTTACGATCCTGAGTTGCTGGAACGGATCCTCAATTGCGCTTTCCGGATGAGCGCCCAGAACCTGGGGGCGATCTTTATGATCGGCGACGCCGATGCCATCCTGTTGCGGTCCGACCCGCTTCCAATTGTTGGCGACATCACGGTTGCTACTGCCCACGTCGCCGATTTGACGGATGACGAGTTGATCAACTTTGCGCGCCAGGATGGCGCCACGATCATCGACGTGCGGGGCGAGTTCCGCGGCTGCATGATCATGCTTCGCCCTCAGCCCAACACGCCCGCCGAGATCGAGCTTGGGCGCGGGACCCGCCATGCCACCGCGGCCAAGATGAGTGCTGAAACCCACGCGCTGGCGATCACCGTCTCGCAAGATGGTCCGATCACCGTCTACGATGGCGGGCGCAAGGTCCTGCGGCTCTGAAACGACCACCAACAGCCGGCCGCACCCTCTGACCACGCGTGTTTAATCCACTGTCAACCGTTGAATGGTCGTCTGCTCTCGCAGCCGGGTCACCTCCTCGGGCCGAATCGATCCCTGCCCGATCGTGAGGGCGTCGGCCACGCCGCAGGCCACACCCAGTATCAGCGGCTCGGGCCAGGTCTCGCCCCGCAATCGCCCGGCGACGACGCCCGCGAGCAGTGAGTCGCCGCTCCCAATCGGGTTGACGGATCGAATCGCTGGCGGCTGCGCCCACCAGATACCCTCGCGCCGCACGCAGATCGCCCCCTGGGCCCCGAACGTGACGATGACCGTGCGGGTGCCGCGCGCCAGGATCGTGCGCGCGGCGTCGGCGGCCTCGGACGGCGACGGCAGTGGTTCGCCCAACGCCGCGCTCAGCTCCTTCCGATTGACCTTGACGAGCCAGAGCGGCCGGCTGAGCGCCTCCGTCAAGGCCTCGCCGGAGCTGTCCACGATCAGGGCACGGCCGTCGGCCATCAAGTCGTCGAGCAGGGCACCGAAAATCCCTCCGGAGACACCGGGTGGCAGGCTCCCGCAGAAGGCGGTGACGTCCGCCTGACCCGCCGCCTGGCGCACCAGCGCAGCGAGGCGAGTCCAATCATTCGCCGTCAGGGTCGGCCCGACCTCGTTGATCACGGTCGCTGAGGGCTCGTCCGGATCGACCACGATCAGGCAGGTCCGCGAGTCGCCCTGGTCGAGCCAGGTCCAGGAGGTGTCGAGCCCCTCCTGCTCGGCCTCGGCTGCGATGTGTCTGCCCGTCGGCCCGCCAAGTGCCCCCACCGCGGTGGCCGCCAGGCCGAGGGCGTTAGCCGCACGGACCACATTCAACCCTTTGCCGCCGGCCCGGGCCAGGGTCTGGTCGGTCCGCATGATGCTCCCCTTGCGCCA
This sequence comes from Ardenticatenaceae bacterium, assembly GCA_027493995.1. GTDB lineage: Bacteria > Chloroflexota > Anaerolineae > Ardenticatenales > Ardenticatenaceae > DOUV01. The sequence continues at coordinate 7,510,591 of JAOSJS010000001.1, forward strand.
GCCGGGCACTGTGAGCGTCCGGTCGAGTGCCACATTCGGCGTCACAGTCAGCAATCGCATCGCCTGGTCTCCTTCGACGTCCAAGTTGATTGAAATCAGTATCCCCATGGCCGTGTCCCAGGTCAAGACCCGGATACGGCCGAAGCAGCGAGATGCCTGGCCGTCGTGCGGTCGGGGACAGACTGGCATGTCGTCGGACGATCGACGAAGGTGCGACGCACCTGGCCGCACGGGCGAGCGTGATCGGCGAGACCGGAGCTTTCCGCGTTCCAGCTGCTCAGAGGAGCAGGTGCGTCGCACCTCTTCCACCGGGGGTGGCGCGGGCCGGTCTTCTTCAGAAACAGGATTGATTTTATTCAATAATATGATATACTCGTCAACATTCCTCGATGCGCATGCTGTCCATTGACGCCTCGTTTCGCAGTTACTCTGCATTGCCACGGCGCATTGCTACGCTCGAGAGATCACAACGAATCAACTGAGGATCAGAGTGATAGATTCTCAGCCAGCCGAGTGGTCGTCTGTTTGCGATTACGAAAGTAGCGTAGCGCTCCTGTCGAGATGAGTACCGTTTGACGTCTGGGACTTTGGAGGACTCGCTGAGTGCGGTAGCTGTGCTACGGCAGTCCAGGTCCCGCGGAGCGACCCCACCTGTTTCATCAGCCTGCCGATACTGAAATCCAGCCCGTAGCTCTCTATGATTGTAAACGCTCGAGCTCTGTTTCGAGTGACCGTACCGCGTCGTGAATCGGATCAAGCATCATACGATGTAGGATCTACAATGATCGTGGGTTGCAAGTGTCTTTTCACGAATCAAGTAGTGATGCTGCCGACGGCGTCGGCGTCGTTCCCGCAACCCTCGGTATTACCTGGAAGTTGCGCGAGAGTATCAATTGATCCTCTCGCGGCTGCTCGTGCTCAGGATGAGGGCGAGGCTTCGTCTTGACGCCCTCGCCAACCTGTCGCATTCCAATTCCATAAGGAGGTGCATCTCGTGGAGATCAAGCGCATCAGCATCATCTCGGCCGAGCCGAACATTCCCGTCGGCGGCAGCTACAATGAGATTATGCTTGTGTTCGGACCGCTGCTGATTGGCAGCATTCTCAAACAGCACGGCTATGAGGTCAAGATTTTTGAGGAGCGCCTCTGGCCGATGGACTGGGATTATATCTTGAGCTCGGATGCTGTGGGGATTTACGTTATGACCTGCACGGTTCGCCGTGTGATGGAGCATTATGAGCGGATCAAAGCCCACAATCCGAATCTGCCCATTTTCGTGGGTGGAACCCACCCCTCTGAGATGCCGGAAGATACGCTCCGATTTGCGGACTATGTGGTTCGCAAGGAGGGGGACGAGACAGTCCTGGATCTGTTGGATGCGCTGCAGACGGGACGCGACCTTGGCACGGTGCTGGGTCTCTCCTACAAGCAGGACGGCAAGATCATCCACAATGCCGACCGCCCCTTTGTCGGCAACCTTGATATCATCCCAGACCTGTCGATCGTCCATAACTACAAGAACGATTCGAAGTGGAAGCTATGGTTCCAGGGCCGGGTCTACATGAACGTGATCCAGGCGAGCCGCGGGTGTCCCTTTACCTGCTCCTTCTGCTACGGGATTCGCCAGCTTGGGATCGGGTACCGGATGCGGAGCGTCGACAACATCATCGCGGACATTCAATACCGGATCGACTACTCGGGAAGCAAGCGGTTCCTCTTCGTGGACAATCACTTCGTGGCCAACCCCAAATTCACCCGCGAGCTGCTCACGCGCATCAAAGAGGAAGGGATCAAGTTCGACTGGTGTCTCGTCTTCACCCGTATTGAGGTCGCGAACCACGAAGAGATCCTCCAGTTGATGAAGGACGTGGGCATCACCAACCTCCACATCGGCCTTGAGTCCTTCAACGACACCAGTCTGTCGAGCTACAACAAGCACCAGTCGCGGCAGCAAGTCATCGACTCGCTGAATACCATCAGGAAGTACGGTCTGCGCATCTCCGGCTCGTTCGTGTTGGGCACCGATGTCGATACGGTGGAGACCACTCGCGAGACGGTCGATATGGCCCTCAAGTACGGCGTTCACAACTACATCGGCTTCTCGGTCATGGAATTCCCGAACCTCTCCAGCCCGGGGCTCATCCCGCGCAATCGCATGATTATCCGGGACTACGACCACGGGAACGGAACCTTCGTGTTCCACTTCCCGAAGAACATGCGGCCGAGTATCCTACAGCGGGAGATGAACCGGGGGCTGCGCAAGTTCTACCTGCACAAGCTCTGGGAGGACATCAAAGACGGCAACTTCCGGGAGCTCGGTTTCAAGCTGACTCACTTTTCCCTCTACCGTCGAATGGCCAGGTATTGGGACGAGCACGTGGCCTACCTCGAAAAGGTGGAGCAGGGGCTGTACGATGAAAACGATCACCTGATCGAGGAGAACCTTGGAGAGGAGGGCATCTTCCCACCGGACTTCGTCAAGGCCTGGACCCCCGAAGTGCAGGCCAACGTGATTCACAACGCCCCGGTGCCGGTGCCCACGCCCGCGATCCGCGTGCCGGCACGTTCCGATCGGCAGCGAGCGGGCGTCGAGAGCCGGGAGAGCGTGGCGGCCGTCACAGCCTGAACGGCAATCGCCGCCGGCCCGCATGATGCCTGAGCGTCCGGTTGGTCTGGCACGCGCCACGCCTGTCTCGGACCCTGCCTGTCTGCCAAATTTCTTAAGAGGAGGAGCACAGCCATGGAAATTCGCCGCGTCAGTCTGATTGCTCCCAAGCCGACGGTGCCGTTGGGGGCGAGTCATTATCTGGTCATGTTGTGGTGGGGGTTGCCCCTGCTTGGCACGGTCCTCAAGCAGCGGGGCTACGATGTTCGGGTTTTCTTTGAGATTGTCAAGCCGGTCGATTGGGACTACGTCTACAGCTCGCAGGTCGTGGGGTTCCAGACGCTGGCCTGCAACGCTCACCGCACCTTCGACTTCATCAAGCGCATCAAGGCGCACAATCCGCAGGCCGTGAGCGTGATCGGCGACACCCTGCCGACAGCCGTGCCCGAGGATATGTTGCAGTACTGCGACTTCGTGGTGCGCCAGGAGGGGGACGAGACCCTGCCCGACCTGCTGAACGCGCTCCAGACCGGCCGTGACCTGCGCGACGTCCCGGGCATCAGTTACAAGGTCAACGAAGACCAGGTCGTCCATAACCCCGACCGGCCGCTGGTTCAGGACATCGACATCATCCCCAACCTCTCCCTGGTCCACGGCTGGCAGGAGTTGAACCGCTGGAAGCTGCTCCTCCGCGGCCGGGCGATGATGCACGTCGTCCAGACCTCGCGCGGCTGCCCCTTTACCTGCTCATTCTGCATCGTGCCCATGATGTTCAACCCTCGAAGCTACCGCGTCCGGAGCGTCGACAACGTCATCGAGGAGATCAAGGGCAAGATCGCCGACACCGGCTGCCGCCGCTTCATGTTCGTTGACAACTACTTCGGCGCCCACCGCCGCTCCGCCAAGGCTCTGCTGCGGCGCATCCTCGACGAGGGCATCCAGTTCAGTTGTTTCGCCTTCTGTCGCCTGGAGATCTACAAGGACCCCGAGTTCCTGGCGCTGCTCAAACAGGCCGGCTTCGACCCGCTCTTCATCGGCTTCGAGTCGTTTCGCGACGATGTATTGCAGGGCTTTGACAAGCGCCAAACCGCGGCGCGGATCATCGAAGCTATCGCCACGATTCAAGAGCATGGTCTGCGCATCTCCGGCTCGTTCATCATCGGTTCCGACGACGACACCGTCGAGAGTATCCGGGCCACGGTCGACGCCGCGATGCGCCACGGGATCGACAACATCAACATCTTTCCGCTGGCGGCGATGCCCGGTCGCGGCCCACAGCCCTTCCCGCGCAATCGGCTCATCCTGCTGGACTACGATTTTGGGAGCGGGAATCACGTGGCCCTGTTCCCCAAACAGATGAAGCCCAGCACGTTGCAGAAGGAGTACATCCGGGCCTATCGCTCGTTCAACAACGTTGGGACCGCGTGGCGCGTGATCAAGAAGGGACAGCTGGCGGCGGGTGCAGAGCGGCTCGCGGCCTACATGGCGCATCGCTCCATCATCGCCGACATCGAAAAGCGCTACCTGCCGTTGCTGTACGAAATCGAGGAGGGCCTCTACGACGAGAACGAACGGCTCCTCGAACACAAGCTCCCGCCTCACGGGGTCATCGCCCAGAATGTCATCCTCCCGCCCGAGGAAGAGGCGCCGTACGACCCCAATCTGCAGCAGGAGATGGCCGTACGGAATTTTGACGCCGGCCTGGGCGGCCGCGCTTCCGGACGCATGGTGGATGCGGCCACGGTGCCGGAGTTCGTTCGAGCGCACACGCTGGACATGGCACTGCGAAAGTGCTACGGGAATCAAATTTGACCTTTCTGGCTGGCAATCTATTGCCGGGCCAACCCGTGAAGACGGGAAGGAGGAAGCCTTGGGTACCTTAACGAGGCGTACGGCAAGCCGATTACTTTTCCTCTGTGCCGGCTTACTCCTGTTGATGGGTGGCTCCGCTCAGCTTGTCGGGGCCACGGTAGGCAAAGACGAATTGGTCCGTTGCAGCCGTGCCGCCTTCTCGACCGAGGAGGATTTCTTGATGCGCGGCGGCGAACCGCCCGACGGCAACCCATGGATCTCCGACGGCGACCTTCTATCGGTGGACGGCCACGTCTGCGCCCGCAACGCCGACCTGCTGATGGTGTTCAGCCCGACAGGCGCGCCGATGCCCGATCTCGGACTCGACGCCGTCGACATCATCGACGTTGAGCAATACATCGTGGCCTTCTCTACGGAGTTGGATGAACCCGCCAGGAGCGCTTTCACCGCGGGCGATCTGCTGGTCACCAACGGGGCGGTGATCCCCAACGTCGCGCTGGTCAACGCGTTCGGCGTCAATTACGACATCGGCCTGGACGAGGTCAAGTTCGTCGGCCCGCGGGACAACATTCTCCGGTTCCTGGAGGCTGTCAAGGGGCGGTCTCGCAGCACCTGGCTCGAAGCCCCGAGTCGCCTCCAGGCGGAGCTCAAACAGTACAGCATCGACATCTGGTTCTCCACGGAAGGCACGGCCCTGACACCCAACAACACGTTCACCTTCCTCGACGGCGACCTGCTGTCGGCGGCGACGGGCACCATCGTGGAGCACCAGGCCGACCTGCTGCCGCCGACCGTGCCAGCGGGCCTCCCCACCCGCGGCGTGGACTTCGGCCTGGACGCCTTCGCGGTACCGCGCAACGGCGACAAGGAGCAACTCTACTACTCGACCGAGATCGGGTACACCTCCGAGACGACGCCCACACTCAACTTCACCGACGGCGACGTCTTGCGGCTCGGCGATGGTGTGGTCTCGAAGAATTGGAGCCTGATTAGCGCCTTCCATCCTGCCGCCTCTGACCTGGGCCTGGACGCCCTGTTCGTTGGCCCGACGGGCGGTCCCTGCGAGAACAACCAGATCACCGACGTGGGCGGCCTGTCGGTGGATGTGGCCGACATCAACACCTTCGGCCGAGCCGAGATCGGCTACCCCACGGATCACCCCTTCGGCAGTCACGTACCCTTCTGGGGTTCCATCTGCGACGACGTGATCAAATTCCGGGTCGTCTTCCGGAAGGCCTCCGACGGCCCAGGGGCGGGGACAGGGATCCCGGTGCTCGCCGCCGAGGGGTGGAAGGTCAAAGACCGGAACCCGATCACGAACATGTGCACCGAGACCTTCCACTGGTTCTCCGATGCCGGCGGCTGGTATGATGGGGCCAGGTACCGCGACCTGCTCTACTGCAACCCCAACCTCATCCTCACCGATTGGAAGTCGCCCAGCGCGCCCGATCCGAACGCGCTCTACAACGTCTGGTTGGAGTTCGACCGGGGCTCGGGTGTGGAAACGGAACCCTCGACGCACCCGGTGCGGTTGGACAACACCTACCCGAAGATCAATAACCTCAACATTCCGGGCGGCGCGTGCACCACCTACAGCGCCGGTGACATGCCGATCATGGTGCAGGGTGACTTCGTCGACGAGAACTTCTGGTACTACCGGCTCTCGATCGCCGGCGACCTCTACCCTGAGCACTACTACAGCCCGGTTCACTACTACGACGCGGTGCCCGCGGCGGCGAATCTGAGTTCCACCGGGACCACCCCGGCGGCGACGCTGGTGGATCTCCACACCGTCACCGTCTTCGATCTGACGCCGACGCCGAAGAAGTGCGCCTACGGGATCCGCCTCTGGGCCTACGACCGGACCATCGACGGCTCCTTTAACCCGACCTTCAACCTGATCGGCGGTGGCTTCCGCGGTCCGGACAGCCGGTCGATTTTCTTCGACTATGCGCCGTAAGGAGGGACGATGAATAAGCGCACACCCCTGCGATACCTTGCGGCGCTCGCGGTCGGAGTTGGGCTGTTGGCACTCGTGTGGACGGCCGCCGCAGCTCCCACCCAGCAAAACACGCTGGCCGCTTGCGCCGACATCGGGTTCTCGACCGAGGAGGATTTCCTCAGCCGAGGACCGAGGCCGCCGGACGGGAACCCCGTGATTTCCGACGGTGACCTGCTCAGCCCGCGCGGGGTGGTCTGTGCCCGGAACCGCCAACTGCTGGCGGCGTTCTCGCCGGCCGGGGTGCCGCCGCTGCCCGACCTGGGTCTCGATGCCGTGGACATTGTCACGATCGAGCCCGCGCGGATCGCCTTCTCCACCGAGTTGGACGATCCCTTTGGTCGCTTCAAGGCCGGTGACCTGCTGACCACCGATGGTGCCGTGATCCCGAACGTAGCCCTGCTCGCAGCGTTCGGTGTTCGCCACGATCTCGGTCTGGATGCGGTCCACTTTATCGGTAAGGTGGAGGACATCACTCGCTTCCTGGAGATCGCCAGACAGCGGACGCGCGATGAGTGGCTGCAGTCACCGGGCGCTCTACCGAGCAGCTTGAAGGAGTTCAAGCTGGACCTGTGGTTTTCCACCGAGGGCAAGGCGACGACGCCTGACGGCCGCATCCTCCAGGATGGCGATCTGTTGTCGGCGGCCACGGGCGCGATCGTGTTCCGCCAGGAGGACCTGCTGGCGCCGCCCATCCCGGCCGGTCTCCCGTCGCGAGGGGTGGACTTCGGGCTGGACGCGGTCCCCGGCTGCAGCGGCGGCCGCACCACGGTGCAGTTCTCGACCGAGATCGGCTATCAGGATGCGATGACGCCGACCCGGCGCTTCACCGGCGGCGACCTGTTGGTGCTCGGCGGGGCGGTGGTCATGCGCAACAAAGAGCTCGTCAATGCCTTCGAACCGCTCGTCTCCGACCTGGGCCTGGACGCGATCACATTCCCGTCCAGGCGCGCGCCCTGCGGCGAAGCGCAAATCCGCACGTACCTGCCGGTGCTCCTCAAGCAGGCTCCCCGTTAGCGCCGTCGCTTGACCGGCTCAACGAGGGGCGGGCTCCGGTCCGCCCCTCGTTGCCTGTCCAGGCGGCATTTGGGAAGTTGTTTTTGGATGGTTACTGTTGGGGGCAGGCCTGGCTCATGAGTGCCGCGGTATCGGCGTTGTTGGAGACAGGCTGAACAGTGGCAGAACGAATCCCCATCGGTTGGAATGGAGGAACAGCCTGAACCCCAGGATTGGCCAGGTGTAGAGTGTAGCAGCCAACGAAGGTCTGGGTCGTGCCGTTGCTCGTCTTCGCGACCAGTGTCACGGGTGCACTGTAGAAGAAGTTGCCCGCCGCAGCACCACTCTGGACCGTCCCTGTTGTCAACTCGACCGACTCGGTATTCGCGTAGCCTTGTTCGAACTGTGGGAATGGCGGAAGCTCCGAGGCGGCAGCCTGAGGTTCCCAATACGAGTAGGCGCGCGCGTACTCCTTCCGATTGATCGCGTTAAAGAACGACCGGAGCACCGCCTCCGGGGTGCTGCGATCATCCAGGTAGTGCGATGGCCCGATGTCGGGCGGGCTCTGCGCCGGCTGTAGTGGGATGATCAGGCGCTGGCCAATGTAGATGCGGTTGCGGTTGGTGATGCTTGGGTTCGCGGCGACGATGGCCGAGACTGTCGTGCCAAACCGCCGGGCGATCGCGGAAAGCGTATCCCCGCGCCGCACAACGTAGACGACCGTGGAGTTACCCGAATCTCCCTGTCCGGCCGGGGTGAGGGATGGCCGCTGGGCGGCGACGGTGGAGGTGAAACCTGCAATCAGGAGAAGCACGGCAACGATCGTGAACATCCGGCGACACTTCACGTTTCTCTGCTCCTTCCCCGGGGCTTCCTCGAACTGAGGGTGCATGTCTAGCAGCAGAGATCCACGGCTCTGGCTAGCAAGATTCGTTCCTGGGATGCGCCGGGCTGTACGAGGAGTGAAGGAGCCGTCCGTTCGTCGAGACGAGGGCAGCGGCATCTCGCGGGGGCGCACCATGTGCATCCGAGAATAGGCCAGGGTCGCTGGCAGCGTTTTGCCGGTGTGGTGAAACATCGCCGAGCCCCGCGCCGCTCCAGAAGCGCGACGCCCACCCGCATGCAGGCTCAAGTTGTCGCGCGAAACGCGTATGATATCAACATTCAGGTGCCCATCAAGCTTTCAGGCCACTATCCTTCGGCCAAGAATGCCACGAATTTTACGAGAGTGCAAAAAGTGGAATATGGTGCGATCAGTCGGCGAGGGCACTGCCCTCGCCTCCCTCCTCTCGTGGCACGTCTTTGACTGGATGGACGGGCATCGCCCATTCGACAGTTTCGCCGGGCCGACGTTCTCAGCTGCTTGACAGGGCCACGGCGGGCTCTACAATCCTCCAGCAAGACGAGATTTGGAAATTCTGGTTCACAGGCGATATGATCGAAGCACTCACACTCACCGCCGGCTCGCCCTTTGACTTTCATGCGGTGCGGACCTCGCACGGCTGGCACCGTCTGGCTCCCTTCTTCGACGACAACAGCGGTGTCCTCACGCGCTGGCTGCAGTCGGCGAGCGGTACCATCGTTCGCCTCGAGCTCAGCGAGGCTCCGAACGGGGTCACCGTGACTGTGGATGCCCCCGACCCCATCGACGCGACCCAGCGTGCGGAGTTCGTCGCCGCCGTGCGCTGGATGGTGGGCCTGGACCTCGACCTGAGCGAGTTCTACGCACTGGCCGCCGATGAGCCGCGCCTGGCCCAGGCGGTCGCGCAGCGGGCCGGGCGCCTGCTGCGCTCGCCGACGCTCTTCGAGGATGTCGTCAAGACCATCTTGACGACCAACACTACGTGGGCCCAGACGAAGGCGATGAACCGCCGCCTCGTCGAGACGCTGGGTGCCGGCCTCGATGGGGCACGGGCTTTCCCCACGCCCAGAGCGATGGCTGCCGCCGATGGAGACACCTGGACAGCGCTGCGCCTCGGCTACCGCGCGGCCTACCTGCGCGAGCTGGCCGAGCGGGTCGCCGCCGGGGCGCTGGACCTCGAAGCGCTCAAGGCCAGCGATCTCGAGACGGGGGCGCTGCTGGCTGAGTTGAAGCGCATCAAGGGCATCGGCGACTACGCCGCGGCTACCGTCGCGGCGATTCTGGGGCGCTACGACCGCATCGGGACGGACTCGATCGCGCGCGACCTGGTCAGCCGCCATTTCTACGAGGGAGCGCCGGTTACTCCGGCCCAGGTCCAGGCCGCCTTCGAGCGTTTCGGCCCCTACCGGTTTCTGGCATATTGGTTTTGGGAGTGGGAGGAATAGCGATTGGGGATGAACGGCGTGCTTCCAAACTGAGGGGGATGCCCAAGAAGTGCAATCTCCAATCTCCGTTGTGGCAGGATCTTGATGAAGCGAGAATTGAATGACAGCTCCGGTTGACAACGAAGCCCTCCACGAGATGATCCCAAAGCTGCGAGCCGCAGTGGCGGAATGGGAGACGCCGCTTGTGGACGCGATGGCGGCCAACGGTCACGATCCCTTCAAGATCTTGATTGCCACGATCATCAGCCTGCGGACCAAGGATGAGGTGACCGCCGTGGTGGCGCCGCGGCTCTTTGCCCGGGCCGATACGCCCGAGAAGATGCTGGCATTAACGCCGGAGCAGATCGAGGTCGCCATCTACCCGGCCGGCTTCTACCGCAACAAAGCGCGCTCGATTCTCGAGGTGAGCCGCCTCCTGATCGAGAAGTACGGTGGGTGCGTCCCCGACGAGATTGACGAGTTGCTCACCCTGCCCGGCGTGGGCCGCAAGACAGCCAACCTGGTCGTGACGGCCGGCTACGGTAAGCCCGGCATCTGCGTCGACACACATGTCCACCGGATCACCAACCGTTGGGGTTACGTCCAGACGAAGACACCTGAGCAGACGGAACTGGCCCTGCGCGAGAAGCTCCCCGCCGAATACTGGCTGGAGATTAACGGCCTGCTGGTCAGTCTGGGGCAGAATATCTGCCACCCAACCTCGCCGAAGTGCAGCCGCTGCCCGGTGGCTGCCTCCTGCGCGCGCATCGGCGTGGTGCGGAGCCGTTGAGGGAGGTGGGCGGTGCGGTACATTGATCGGTCGCGCCAGGCTCTCGGACAGCCGCGCGAATCACCCTGGCGCGCGTTGCTCCGATTCATCATCGTCCTGACGCTGCCCTGCTACTGTGTCGGCGGCCTGGCCCTGGGCGCGAGTGCGTTCGCGGGCCAGGTCCGGGGCGGCCGGGACTGGACTCCCTGGCTGGTCGTCGCGGTTTTGTTCCTGCTCGTGGTTCTCCTTACCGAACCCTGGCACGGCGGGGTCACCACGTGCACCCACGTCGGGATCCAGTGCGCTCATGCCGGGTTGGGCCTCGCTACCGACCCGATTGGGTGTGGGACGCTGCTCTTGCTGCTCGCGGCCGTGGTGGCGGTGGCTCTGATTTTCTTCGGACCGGCTCTTCCCAATCTGCTTCCGTGAGGCCAGCGCGCCGGTCACGAATCGTTCTGAGAAGAACGGCTCGATCGTCGAGGAACCCAGGGGTACTGATATGAACGTGACCTTTGCGATCCGGCGGCCCACCGCGAGCTGATGCGCTGCTACGCCCGCCTCGGTGAGCGCGGCCAGGCGCTGCGCCACTACCAGGTCGTGGTCGAACTGCTGGATGAGGAACTCGGCGCGCCGCCGGCGCCGGAAACCACCCTGCTCTTCGAGCGTCTGCGCGCGGGCGAAGAGATCCGGTGACCAATCTATCCCTTCAGACCTGTACCCGGGTACAACCATTCTCTCCTGCCGAAAATGATCTGTCAGCCGGGCGACTTGCACCCGGTACGCACCTTTGCTGGCTTGTACCGTGACGCCTGTAATAGGGGTAGCGAAAAGCGCACCAGTAGAGTGCATTTAAGTGGGACCGGATTGTAGAGGGGATCATTTCATGCTTGGACTGGACGCGCTCCAATCGGTTCAATATGTGACAGTGAAGGGAAAGCGGCTGGCGGTCGTGAGTGCCGATGATTGGGAGGCGCTCATCGAGTGGCTGGAAACACTGGAAGATGTGCAAACAGCACGTGAGGCCTTCGCCGACCTGGAGGCAGCAGGAGGAGATCGCAAGCGAGCAGGTTGGTTGGAATGGGAGGCCGTTGAGGGGGATTTGGAGTGAGCCGTTACAGAACCTCGCGAGAGAAAGCCCAGGGCTTCCAGCCCTGGGCTGAATCGAGCGCAATGCAAAGAGCAACGTCGAGACCGTTGCCTCTGTCGTACCTATATGCTATCATGCTTCTGTGAGCACCTTTCCGCCCTGCGGGGCGCCCCCAAGCGTCCACCTCGCGGTGAGGGCATCCCCCATCGGGGACAAACGTAGAGGTTGCCGGTTGTGGCGGCGAATCTCCCGCCACGTAAAACCTGTAGAGTATTGAGCCTTGCGAGAACCAAGCGGGCTCGTGTACTCTTGAGATAGATCTTTTCGCCCGTCGGACAGCCGGGCGTATACGCTCGCAGACTGAACGTAAGACCCGCCACGGCGGGCGGTTCGGGTTGAAGCGAGAATCCCACGTGCTTCAGCCGTGGGAGTGTCAAACGGTCTATATCACCCCTCGTGCATGGAATGAAATCAAAGACCTGCCAGGCCACATGCGACAGCGTATCAGGCAAGCTATCTGGGTCTTGGCCGATGATCGCCGTTCTTCGGAGAGCCGGGAACTGAATGCACCCCATCTCAAGCGCGAACTGCGTCGGCTCCGACTGGACAGATGGCGTGTCGTGTACGCTGTCACCGAAGATGATTGTGTGGTAGACGTGTTGGCCGTACGCAAACGGCCGCCGTATGATTACGGGGATTTGGAGAGGCTGCTCGAAGAGATGGTATGACAGAAGCTGACACCTGTCGATGACGGTTGGCGGTATTGGTCAGATCGCTGTTGAAGAGGGGCGACTTGTATCGCCCCTCTTCTCGTTAGGTCGAGGTGCGACGCACTTTGGAAGTGCGTCGCACCTTGGCCGAAATCGCCTCCTTTTCCTTGTTTAGACACTTCCTTAAGCGCTTCCAAAAGCAAGCCCCTAAGCGGCCCCTGATACAGTGCTCCTCAACGAACAGAATAGTTCACCCGAGAGAGGAGCCTTTCATGAACACTGCTGAGACTCGCTTGCTTCTGAAACAGGCCACTCGTGTGCGGCCCCGGGGCCGAGTCTTCTATGGCTGGTGGATCGTGGCGGCCTGCGTCGTGATGCTGACGCTCTCGTCCGGCATCGGCTTCTATGGTCTGGGCGTCTTCCTGCCGTCGCTGGAGCGCGCGTTCCAGGCCAGCCCGGCGCTGGTCTCGCTAGGGGCGACGATCTTCTTCCTGGTCTTCGGGCTGGCCGGTCCGTACGTCGGCCGCCGGATCGACGTCCTCGGTCCACGGCTCGTCATGGTCGTGGGCAGCGCCGTCTTCGGAGCAGGCTTCGTCGGCCTGGCACTGGCGCAGACCCTCTGGCAGACCTACGCGGCCTACGTTGTGATCGCCGTCGGCTTCAGCGCCACGAGCCTGGTGACGGCCGGCGCCCTGATCTCGACCTGGTTCCGCGCCCGCCGCGGCCTGGCGATGAGCATCGCCATGACCGGCATCTCGATTGGTGGTGTCGTCATGGTGCCGCTCGCCACCCAGCTGATTCTCCTGTACGGCTGGCGTATTGCCGCCTTGTTGCTGGCGCTGGTGATCTGGGCGATCGGCATCCCGCTCTCGGCGCTGGTCATCCGGCGGCCAGTGGAACAGGGACTCCACTCTGACGATGCGGCGGAAGTTCCGCCCGCCACGGCCGGCCCTCGTCCGGCGCCCGCCGCCTGGACCCTCGCCTCGGCGCAGCGCACGCTGGCCTTCTGGGCCGTCGCCATTGGCTACCTGCTGGTCTCCGTGGCGCAGACCGGTGTCATCAGCCACCAGATCCGCTTTCTGACCCGGGGTGAGCGAGCACTCTCGCCGCAGACCGCGGCGTTCGTGGTCAGCGTCACGGCGCTGGCGAGCATCGTGGGTCGCCTGGCGTTAGGCACTGTGGTGGATCGGTTGAACCGCCGCTGGGTCTGGACCGGCCTGATTGTCTTGCAAGCGATCGCCACGGCCGGTCTGCTGCTCGCGCGCGGCAACCTGGCGCTGATCTACCTCGCGGTGCTGGGCTTCGGGTTGGCGATGGGCTCCGTCCTCATGCTCCAGGCCTTGCTGGTGAGCGATCTCTTTGGCCTGACCGCCTTCGGCGCGATCTACGGCGCCACGCTGTTGGTGGCCGCGATTGGGATGGCGGCGGGACCATGGCTGGCCGGATTCCTCTTCGCGCGGTTCGGCAGTTATGATGTCGCATTCGGCGTCTTCACGGCGATCGGCCTGGTCGCCGCCGGCAGCGTAGCCCTCGCCCGCGCGCCGGGAGCGGGATCCGAGGCGCGTTGATGAAGCGGTAGACAGGTGGGGGCTACCCTCGATGATGCATCCCGCGGTGCTGAAGCAGGCATGCCACCAATTGCGGGACGTGAATGCTTGCGGTGGCCTCGGGAAGGGCGCATGGTATGTGCCCCTACAAGGGGATGGGACCGGGAGGGGCGCAATCCCTCAAGCAGAGACGGTCACGCGCGCCAGCAGGCCGGGGGTGTCCTTGTGAGGGAAGCGCACGAAGCGGGTGGCCGGATCGTTGAGGAGCTCGAAGTAGTTCCCGCTGAGGCCGATTTTCATCCGCCCGGAGCCGTGACCATCGGTGGTCAGCAGCAGGCAGGTCGGCGCGCTGAGCGAGAACTGGCCGGTCGTGCTGTCTTGAGTGTGGAGGCCGAGCAGGTCGAGCACCAAAATATGGGCGGCCACGCGCCCCTCGTCCAGCGACAGGGGCGCGCCGTCGTCGAAGAAGACCGTGCGAGGGCCGCCGGGTGGGGTGGTGGGCCGCCAGCCAAGCTTGCGAGCGTACTTCAGATTGAGGGTTGGCATGACCAGCCGGCCATTCTCGATGTAGGTCTCGGGCGCGGCCGGCAGCCCCTCGCTGGTGAAGGTGAAGCTGCCGCTCGTCATCGGCCGGAGCGGATCGACCCGCAGGGAGATGTCGCTGCGGAAGCGCTGCGCCTTCTGCTCGAAGTCGGCCAGCGTGAAGGCCGACTGGCCGTGGAAGACCTTGCTCCCGCTGAGGTTGCCCCACAGGTAGTGCCCGGCCAGGCTGCCGGCGACACCGGGGGAGAAGAGCACCATCTGCGGACCGGTTCGGAGGGGCACCGTCGGGGGCTGTTGGAGCGACTCCCACAGCGCCACGAGTTCCCCCAGGCGCGCAGCCACCTCGGCGGGGTTGAAGGGCGAGCGGCTGCTGTCGCCGTCGCCGACCAGCCGGTCATAGCCGGCGCTCCACCCGACACTGGTCCCGGCGTCGCGTACATTCAGCCCCCGCGAGGTCATCACTCCGCTCTGCCCGGCACCGGCCCCAACGTGGCCGCTCACGGTACTGATCGTGTGGTTGGCCCGTGGCGCGATCACCAGCCGTAGCAGGTCAACCAACTCGTCCACCTGCTCACGCAGCAGGCGCTCAGTGGCCAGGTCGAAACTGGGGAGATCGGCGAAGGTGTCCGGGCCGAGGAAAATGGCCGCGTCCGGGTCGTGGTAGGCGGCCTCGCGGGCGGCGCCGAGCACCTCGTCGAGGTGCGCCAGCGTCGAGCCATCGACCCCGCCGCGGCTGAGGCGGCGGTCGTCCCACTGGAGCAGGTAGCTGCCCGAGCGGCCGTCGCCGTATGCCAACGGAGCATAGACGCTCCCGATATGATTATCCTTGATCCCCAGGCTCGTGCCAGCGCTGTCCGACCACGTCAGCCGCCAGTCGGCGACGCCGGGAAAGGTGGCGATGGCAGCGGCAAGGTCTTCGAAGTACATGAGGCGCTCCGTGATCTGAAAGTTGAACCATCCTGCGTGTTGCAGGCTATTTCTGGTTGCTCGCCCTCAGCGCCTGGAACACAGTAGCGCAGTTATCGGCTTTGGGAAAGTTTTCCCCAGGGTTCGACCCGTATCGGCGACGACGGCTCGAACTGAGGCGGGATGATCGCTTGACTTTCTGGCAGTGCTCAGCGAAGATCAAGAGCCGGGCGACAACACTGGCTGCATGCCTTCGCCGGATCAGGGAGCCCCTGACTGGCAGGTGCGGCCTGAACAAGGGAGCCAACACTATGTTCCAGACTGAGCAGGCGGATCGCCTCCACCCGGAAGCGATCCTCACCGATGGGCGGGAGCCCACCCATTTGATGTAGCAGTCGACTCTGGCGGCGAAGCCTGAGTGCGCGGATAAGGAGTTTCTTCATGAAAGTGGTGCACAAAGCCGATGCCGAATCCCACCGCGGCAACACCTTCACCGGCGAGAACGTGATGGAGAGGATGCTTGAGGCCCAGCAACCGGGCGGCATCAGCTTCGCGATCGTGCGGTTCGAGGATGGGGCTCGGACCCACTGGCACGTCCACCCAGGAGAACAGGTCCTCTTTGTTCTGGAGGGCGAGGGGCATGTGGGGACGGAGGGAACCGAAGTCACGATCCAACCGGGAGATGTCGTCTACACCCCACCGGGAGAGAAGCACTGGCACGGCGCGACGCCGGGGAATTCGATGGCCCACATGAGCATCACCACTGTCGGCCCGCCAGAGTGGTTTGAGGCCCCAGAATAATCGGCCGGTCACCCCTGTCACCCCATGCCGCCGCCTGCCGCGGCCACTGACGGTCCGTCACCCGTCAGGGTTCCCGCTCTCGACAAAGATCCGCGGCGAGCGTGGTTCGACTCAACGCGATCTGTGGGGCTGGTGGGCGGAGGGGGAAACGGCCCCCTCTGAATCTCATCGTGCCTCGCATACCGGGAGCAACTCCAGCCAGCCCTCGTGCCAGACCAGGTGGTAGAGGGCCGTCTCGGCCTCGCCGGGCTGCCAGCCGCTGAGGACGGCCAGCCGAGTGCGGTCCCGGGAAACGGCGAAGGCCAGCACGCCGCTCCACCAGGGCTCACGATGCAAGTCGGGGACGCGGTCGAGGCGGGTCCAGCCGCGGCTCGTCAGGCGCCAGGCCATGGTGGCGCGGTCGAGGTCTGGGAGGCCACGCTCGAAGTCACCCCGCGCACAGGAGAGAACCAGGGCCGCGAAGGGCGTGATCTGGCCCAGCCACTCGCTGGGCCGGGCCTCGCCATGGCGCTCGCGGAGCGCCTGGGCGTTGGCCTGCTGGAAGCGGTGCTGGAGGTGGCGCTCCATCGCCCGCTCCAGGCGCAGATCAAAGGTGCCCGAGAAGGCCAGGCGCGGCCGGCTCGAGCGGCGGCGCGGATGGCGGCTCCGCTCACGGGCGCTCACTACAGGCCCTCGAGGCGGTCGGGCGTGGGGCGGGCTGCCCCACGCTCCGGTCGCGGGGCGAGCAACAGGAAATAGTGGCTGCCGCCACTGCTGGGGACCTGTTGGCCGGCCTTGCCACAGGTGCCGAGGGCATCGAGTTGGAGCGGGCCGAAGGCCTGCTTGATCCGGTTGAGCGCCTCGAGCGTGTGCCCGCTGAAGATGGCGGGCTGGTAGAAGCCGATCTCGCGGGCGGTAATCGCGTACAGGCAGGTGCAGTTGAAGACAAAGTCGCCCAGGGCCGGGTTGACCTGGCCGCCCTTGTAGCCGCTCAGGTAGAGCACCGTGCGGCCGTCCTCCAGCACGCCCTGATCGCGCAGCAAGGTCTGCACGTCCTCCGGCGTCACAGCCTCGAAGGGTTTGGCGATGGGAATGGGCTCGGCTAGCTCGATGCGGATGTTGGTCATGCGCGGCACGGGCACGTTGCGGTAGCTCTCGACGCGGCCGGCGCCGGTCGGGCGAACGCCGGCCGCGTCGGCACCGAAGAGGTCGGCGAGGGCCTTGTCGAGGATACCTCGGTTGAGAATAGTGACGCGCTCGCGGGGCAGCCCGTTGGCGCTGAAGGGCTGCCAGGCGTGGTCCCACTCGAAGGGCTCGTCGACGATACTGACCGACTCGCTGGCCAGTCGCTCGCCGCGCCGGAAACGGCCCTGCTCGTCGCCGAGAATTGAGGCGCGCAGCCCATCCACCTCGGCGGCGTGGCCAAAGGCTTCGTGGGCCAGGCCCTTCGCCAGGGCGTAGTCGATCAGCAGATCGGAGTTTCCGGCCGGGAAGTGGGGCGCTGTCAGCAGCGCCAGCGCGCGGTCGGCGGCGATGCGGGCTCTGACCAGGCCGCGGTCGAGCAGAGCCGGATCCAGGAGCAGTTCGGCCGAGGCGCTGCTGAGGGCGCTGCCGACCGTCGTGGCGTTGCCGTCGCCCTTGGCGGTGATGCTCTCGGCGAGCACCGCCCGCGGGCGGAACCAACTGACATCGCTGCCATCGGAGCGCGCGATGCGCCAGCTCACCTCGCTCTGCGACCAGCTCGTGCGAACGCTGAGCCGGCCCGCGGCCTCCCAGCCTCGAACGGTCGCATTGAGGTCGAGCAGCCGGCTCTCCAGATCGGTGAGAGCAAGCACGTCGTAGGCGTAAGGGGGCTGGATGATGGCGCGCTCGTTCAGCCGGGGCGCGCTGAAGACCGCACGTGAGGTCTGAAATCTATGGCGCTCGGCGGCGCGGGCGCTGACAATCGCACTGTCGAGCGCGGCCAGGGCACGGTCTCGGCCCCAGCCGTCCACGCTGGCGAAGGCGGTGTAACCGTCGGGGGTGAAGACCGAGAGGCCCCCGCCCATCGCGTGGCTGGTGCCGACCTCCTCCAGCTTCCCATTGACGACGAGCAAGGAGCGACTGCGGCGGTGTTGGAACCGGGCGATCACGTACACCCCGGCCAGTTCGGCGCGGTTCAGAAGATCGGCCAGGAGATTGTCGGCACTATCGGTGGGGAGGGACGCCTGTCCCGGGGCATTCCTCTCTCCCCCGTCGGTGACACGCAAGCGAGATGGTGTCACCGGGGATCATCCTGGAGGGTGAGGCGAGACCACCAGGGGCGGGGATGCCGCAGTGTCTCTCCGAGTGCAGGTTAGCAGGTTGTACGTCGGCACGGCCACCTCAAGGCACAACAACGTTTTCGCAACGATACACAGGGCATTTGCATCGCCCACCCTTCCAACCTTCAACCTTCAACCTGCCCCTCTGTAACCGACTGTGGGCGCAGGCGGTCGGCGCCGCGCGGCGTCTGGTAGTCACGCCAGTCGCGCCGCGGCGTTTCGCCGATCTGGCTCCACTCGGGGCGAAAGGCAGGCACGCAGATGGCCCAGAAGCGGAGGGTCTCATCGCCGGTTTCCAGCCAGTAGCCTGTTCCGGCCGGGAGCAGCATCACGTCGCGCGGACCGACGATCTGGCGCACATGGTCCTGGACGACAGTGGCGTGGCCTTCCTCGACGATCAGGATCTCATCGAACTGATTCTGGCGAGCCTCGCCCCGGCTCTGAGGTGGGGCGACGATATAGGCCACGCTATACCGCGGGGTGTTGGTCGTCGCCAGTCCCAGCACCTCGGTGATGCGGTGGCCGTCGTGGGCCTCGAAGCTGCGAGATTCGGCCGGGTTTCGTTTCACGATTGCTCCTGATAGGTAACTGCAGAGGATAACGAATGGGTCGGTTTTGGTCTGCGCGCCGCCCAGCACAGGAGGCGCAGGAGACACCCCCCGCTGTAGAGACGGCCCACCGGGCCGTCTCTACTCGTCATCAAACGTTTCAACCTCGCTGGACCAGTTCTCGATGTGCTCGAAGAGGTTGTCAATCGCTTGGAGCACGAGAGCGGCGTTCCAGTCGTTGCCCTGCTGATCGGTCCAACCCTCTCGTTCCGGAAACTTGTCGCGAAAGTTTTCGGTGCGTTCGCGCCAGTGAGACAGTGTCTCGGCGGGATCAGCGGGCTCGCTGAGAACGCGCTTGATGAGCCGCTTCTCCGCGTTCCACTGGGACGTGAGTTGCGCGGCCACGTCATCGCTCTGGCTGCTGCCGCGGCGTAGGCTGCCGCCGCGGGTCAGCGCATCGAGGGTCGCCAGGCGTTGCTTGAGAAGTTCGCGGGTGTTCATAGAAAATCGCTCCTGGAGACCCCCGGCTTCTCCCCTGCGGGGGACGCCCCAAGGTGACGCACTCGCTTGGGGACGCCCCTCAGGGCGAGCCGGGAGAGAAAAGGAGCGCAACGCGAGAGCAAAGTGAAAGCGGTGTCTCTGTCGCGCCTCTGTGCTACGATGAGGATGCGCTCACCCCCGCTGTCACGGGGAAGGCACTTTGGGAGGGCCGGTGACAGACGTTCGACCAAAGCAACAGTTACCCGAGCGCCCTTCACAATCGAAGGTAGGAGGTTGCGAGCGGGAATCGTCGCTCGCGTACGCCCTGAGGGGCGCCCCCAGCCGCGGTGACCTCGCTCGGGCACCCCCCGCCGGGGGAAACCTTTGGCGTCAAGCCAGGAATCGTTTGCATCTTCGCTGCGGCCTGCGGGCCGTCGGGCTGCGGTCTGCCCTGAGGGGTACCCCCACCCCGCGGGGTACCCCCTACCCCACCGGGTACGCCCAAGCGAGCCGATCACGCCGGGGACCGCCCCGCAGGGCGAAGCGAGATCGTCTCGTAGGGGATTCCCCCGTAGGGGACAAGCGAGGTGATTCCGCTTGGGCTCCCCCCACGGGGGGAACCAGCCGGTGCTTTGATGCACTAGATGTGGATAGCTACGGGTCCACATTGAACGGCTCGCTCCATGCAGTAGGGCCAAGCTCCCGGCTTCTAGACGGGACTCGTTGACACGCCGTCTCTCGTCGTTCACTGAGGCTCTCAGGGATAGACACACGTTCGTTCGGCCATCTTACCTCAGAATTGCGATGGGGGGAAACGTAACAGCCGAGAAACGATTCCGGGTCCAGTTGCGCCGCAACTGGACCCGGAGGCGCCGGCGCCAGGTTCAACTCAGCTCACGCTTGAGAATCTTGCCGGTGGCCGTCATCGGTAAGCTCTCACGGAACTCCAGGTAGCGGGGACGTTTATAAGCGGCAAACTGCTCCTTGCACCACTCGAGCAGTTCATCCTCGGTGGTCGGGTCGCTCGCTTGCCTGACGACGATGGCCTTGACCTCCTCGCCGAGCTTCTCATCGGGCACGCCGATGACCGCGACCAGGGAGACGGCCGGGTGGGTCATCAAGACCTCTTCCAGCTCGCGCGGGTAGACGTTGAAGCCGCCACGATTGATCATATCTTTCTTCCGGTCGACGATGAAGAAGTAGCCGTCCTCATCCTGGTAGGCGATGTCGCCGGAGTGGAACCAGTCATGGCGCATCGTCTCGGCCGTGGCCTCGGGCTTCTTGTAGTAGCCTTTCATGACGTTGTGACCGCGGATGACGATCTCGCCACGCTCGCCGGCGTCCAGGGGCTGGTCGTTGTCGTCGAAGATCTTCATCTCGGTGCCCCAGATCGGTACTCCAATCGAGCCAGGTTTCCGGGGCTTGTCACGCACGTTGAAGCTGGCGACCGGCGAGGTCTCGCTCAGGCCGTAGCCCTCGAGGATCATCACGCCGAACTGCTCCTCAAAGGCTCGCATCAACTCGACGGGCATGGCCGCACCCCCTGAGAGGCAGAGACGCAGCTTCTCCGCGATTTTGGGCACGTCGAATCGCTGCGCGACCTCGGGCACGTTGAGCATCGCCCAGTACATGGTCGGCACACCGGCGAAGAGGGTGACGCCCGCCTGCTGCATGGCGCCCAAGGCGGTGTCAGGCTCGAATCGGGGCAGCAGTACCACGGTGGCACCCGCGCTGAGGCCCGCATTCATGGTACAGGTCTGCCCGAACGAGTGGAACAACGGCAGCACGCCCAGGAGCACATCGTCGGGGGTGATCCCGACGAGTTTGTCGGCCGCGAACTGAGCGTTATAGAACATGTTGAAGTGACTCAGCTCGGCGCCTTTGGGTTGGCCGGTGGTGCCCGAGGTGTAGAGGATCACCGCCGTGTCATCCGGCATCGTCTGGACCGTGTCGAAGGTAGGCGGTTGCCGGTACATCACGCGTCCCAGCGTCGTCACACGCTCGTCCTGGATGGGAGGCGGGGTGGCGGGGTTGGCGCTGGCGATGATCAGCGTCCTGCACGCCGGCAGGTTCTGGAAGCCCTTGTAGGCCTCCTCGGTAAACATCTCGAAGGCGGCCACGGCGACGGCATCGCTATCGTTGAGGTGGTACTCGACCTCGCGACCCTTCAGCAGCACGTTGAGCGGGACGACAACGGCGCCAGCCTTCAAGATACCGTAGTAGGCGATAGGGAAGTAGGGCACATTGGGGAGCATCAAGGCGACCTTGTCGCCGCGCTGGATGCCGATCGCCCGCAGCCCATTGGCAAACTGGTTGGCGGCGCCATTCAGCTCGGCATAGGAGAGCCGCCGATCTCCCATGACAATCGCCGGCCGGTGAGGGTGCTCCTTTACACTCGCTTCCAGCAACGTCGCCAGATTGAGCATTGCCCAGGCTCCTTCCTCGGTTGGTGATAATGGGTTCACACTTTCTGTACAAGTGGCGCGTCCGCCCCCCCTTTTACAGAAAGTGAGATACGCCCTCCGGTTGGTTCAATGCGGTGCCAGCTGGCGCCGCGCAGGGGCTCCAGTATAGCAGGAGTCGGGGCAGCGGGACAAGAGGGGGCTGCAAAAGTGTCGGGAAGCCGCCTCACACCTGTTCAGAGAACTGGCAAGACCACACTGCCGGGCGCGCGGTTACGGCAGACCCGCGGTGAGGTTGGCGAACCGGCGACGCTCGCCAGGACCAGCCGGCGGCTGCCACTGTGCCGTGAGGGGACTCAGGCATTGGATGCGAACTGAGTGCTCAGGATTAGAGCCTCGACGGTTTGACCCGCGGCGACATCGCCGTGACCGTAGGGCAGCTCGACCAGGGCGTTGGCGCCGACCATGCTGAGCAGACGGCCGGAGCCCTGGAAACCGGTGATGCGCGCGTGGAAACGGCTGTCGCTTCGGTCGTAGTGGACGATCGCGCGCTGGAACTCGGTGCGGTCCTCCGAGTGGCTGGCCGGGTGATCGAGCACCACGGGCAGACGCGGCCGGAAGACGACCGGGTCGCCCGCCATGAGGCGCAGCGCCGGCCGCACGAAAATCTCGAACGAGACGAGGGACGAGACCGGGAAGCCGGGCATCGCAAAGAAGGGTTTCCCCTGCACTGTGGCGAAGGTCACCGGCTTGCCGGGTTTGGTGTAGACCCGCCCAAAGTGAACCGTGCCCAACTCTTCCAGCAGTGGCTTGACCAGGTCCAACTCGCCCATCGAGACACCGCCGCTGGTCAGGACGGCGTCGTTCGTTTCCAGACCGGCGCTGATGAACGCCTCGAGGGCGGCGCGGGTATCGGGCGCCAGCCCTAAATCGACCGGTTCACCCCCGGCCTCCACTACGGCCGCCATCAGACTGAAGCGGTTCGAGTCGCGAATCTGGCCCGGCGCAGGGTGCTGGTCGGGCTCGACGATCTCGTCGCCGGTTGACATCACCCCCACGCGCGGGCGCGGGTGGACCCGCACCCTGGTGCGGCCCACGGTGGCCAGCAACCCGAGCTCGGCCGGGCCGAGGCGAGTCCCCGCCGGCAGAACGATCTGGCCTGCCTCGATGTCCTGGCCGGCCGGGCGGACGTCGGCCCCCGGCTCGACCGGGCGGGTGATGGTGACCTGGTCGCCACGGACCTCCGTGAACTCCACCATGACGATGGCATCGGCACCTGTCGGCAGCGGGGCGCCGGTGGTGATCCGCGCCGCAGTGCCGGGCACCAGACGCAAATCGGTCGCGTGCCCGGCGAACTGGTCGCCGACGATGCGGCGTGTGGGACCGAGGTCGCCGGCGATCACCGCAAAGCCGTCCTTGGCCGAGGCCGCAAAGGGGGGCATCGGCTCGGCGGCGCGAACGTCCTCGGCCAGCACCAATCCCTGAGCCTTCATGAACGGTAGCTCAATCGGCGGCAGCGGCGCCACGGCTGCGAGAACCCGGCTCACTGCCTCTTCCACCGGGATCATCGGATATTTGGATTCGGCCATGTATCGATCCTTACGGGTTGCCGGCTGGCAGGCCACAGCGCGAAGATGCTCACCGCCAGCATTCGGGCATTGAATCTCACAACGTCGCTGAGGAGGAGCTATGAGCCTTCAACCATAAACCTGCCAACCTGCTGCATATTCATCCAGAAAAAGGTCGAGCGACGATTCATCGAGGGGAAGGCCGCGATCTGTGCAGAATTTCCAGAAAGGCACCAGGTATGGACGGGCGGCGCGCAACTCCTCGCGCAAGAGCCAGGCAGAGAGCCCACCAGCCCGCAGGAAGCCTGTCTGCTCGTAGGCTGCTTCGGTCTCGTGGCGGTCGTATTCGACGCAGCGCAGAGTTGGCTTCCACTCGTTTCTATCCCAGTCGAGGAGCGCGTACTGGGCGCGAGGATCGTCGTTGAACGGGAGCCCGACCGCACCCGTGTTGACGATCACAGTGTCCTTGTGCTGCCGGATCATACTGAGATGGGTATGAGCACAGATGAGGAATGGTTCGGGCGTCTCCGCGAGCATCTCGTCCAGGGCCGCAGGCGACGTGATTGGACCGATCCCCTCCATGAAGTGGCGCGGGCTGCCGTGGACGATCCGGAGGGGGAGCACGTCTTCCTCCTCGACCACGAACTGACCGGGGAGCGACTTCATATAAGTCAGCCAGGCGGGCCCGACATCGCGGGCCGCAAAGCGTGTCGCCGCCCACCACGGATCGTCTAACCAGGTCGGGTCTACTCGTCCGTCGATGAATCGGCACAGCAGGTCCTCGTGATTCCCCACGATCGTCGGCAGGCGCAATGGGACCAACCGCTCCAGCACAGCCGCGCTCTGCGGCCCGCGGTTGACAAGATCACCGGCAACGACAAGGTGATCGATCTGCTGGGTCGCGATGTCGGCCAGCACCGCTTCGAGTGCGGACAGGTTTCCGTGGATGTCGGCGATGATCGCGAGGCGCATCTGTCGAATTCATATCAGGCTCGGAAGCCCACTCGAGATGGTCGGCTGAGACCGGGCGCGGTACCCATGATCCTGGGGAGCAAGGGCGTGCTGTCGAGATCATTTGCCGATCATCACCTCGGTCGCCTTGATGATGGCGACGACCTCATCTCCAACCTGCAAGCCGAGGCGCTCGGCCGATTCGCGGGTGATGACGCTGACAACCTCGTTGTCCCCGACCTGGACGACAATCTCTGCCGTCACGATGCCCGTGGTGATGTGCTTGATCGTCCCTCGAAGTTGGTTGCGTGCACTCCACTCCATAACAGCCCTCCTGCACTCTATGCACTATCATTGTAGACAGGTGCGGGTCTCCGGACAAGCGCGGTGACTTCCGGGAGTGCCTGCTCTCTCGGTTGGGTTCGACCGCCGGACTCAGTTGGTTCGTTTGCCGTTTGACGGCGAGACGCCGCTCGCCTTCCGGTCGGAGGCGGAGGTCGACGGGGTGGAGGTGAGGTTCAGTTTTGCCCTGGCTCTGTTGGGCGACGGCCGGAGGGGGCAGTTCACGGGTTGTCGACTGGGCCGGGGCTCGGCGCGGCGGCCGGGCAGTGGAACAGCGCCAGAATCGCGACGAAGCCAGGGCAGTGAGTCGAAAGAAGGCCTTCGCTCTGACGATTGGTAACAACGACGCGCAAAAAAACTCGATCAGGCTGAATCGGAATCGAACAGGGTCTGGAAGCGCTCGGCCAGCAGAGTATCGAGCCCGTCGGTGAGAGCGTGAAAGCGGATGAGGAGGCGGTGTGCTGCCGGGGTGAGCGCCGTTCCGCCGCCGCCGACGCCCCCGGTCTGACTCTCGACGAGCGGCTCGCCGAGCCGGGCCTCCATCTCCTTGATTTTCTCCCACGCGGTGCGAAAATGAACACCCATTTCGGCTGCCGCCGCGTTGATCGAGCCGGTCCGTTCGACTGCCTCGAGCAGCCGGACGCGCCAGAGGCTGAGGACGACCTCACCATCCTGTTCGATCCAAACGTTCAGTTTTGCCTCCATTGGACCGCCTCCAAGTCGATTATAGGACACGGCCCCTCGCTGTCAAACAACGAGGCAACCGGGTAGTGTACCGCTTTCGGTGGAAATTTGGACAGGTCAGGCAAGGGAGTTGGCCTCCTAAGAAATCATGGCGAGAATGGAGGCATCGGAAGGGAAGGCGCCGGCGGCGCGAGCACGGCGGCGCAGGCGGCGGTTGAAGCGTTCGAGCCGCGAGGTCGTGCGCAGTGCGGAGCGGGGCCAGTCAGGATGGCGGTGCTCAAGCTGGTAAAAGGTCAGGGTGGCTCGAAAGTCGCGCTGGAGGGTCGCGACCGCAGCCGGTTGCGAGGCGCGGAAGGAGCGCACGACGTGGCGATAGCGGCGGAGGGCGGTACGGGGCTGCTTGGCCGTCCAGATGGCGCGAAACGCCTTGAGGATGGCGCGTCGGTGGCGGCGTTGTTCCTGTCGAGAGAGTCCTTCTGGCAGCACAATGGCCCGTGCGATGGTGCGGAGCTTATGAAAGAGGCAGCGCTGGAAGGGCACACCGAAATGGACGACCTCCAGGGCGGCGCACAGCCCACTGCCGCCATCATGAATCACAAGTTCCAGCCCCGCCTCGGCGCGAATGCCAGCGGCTTCCAGCCGTTCCAAGAAGCTGATCCACTCGGACGCACTTTCGCTCTCGCCCAACTGCCAAGCCAAGAGCAGCGCGTGACCGCTCTGCGGCCAGTGCCCGATGGCCAGAAAGAGCGGGCGTTTGACCCGTGCCTTGATCGCGCGGCGCCGCCCTTTGGCGTCGGTGCGGAAGCGACCGGTCGGGCGCAGGTGGCTGATCCAGATGGCATCCACCTGCACCACTGCTGGCACCGTGCGCAACTCGCCTTCAATGGCGGCGCACGCCGCAGGGCCTGCAGGCGCTTGACCAGCGTTTGCAGGCCCACGAGCCCGATGAAGGAGCGGCGCAACTCGGTCTGCATCTGGCGCAACGAAAGCGCCAACTGCCCCCAAGGCTGAATCTGCCCATCGACCGTGCTGCAGATCCGTTGGTAGGGCGCCAAGAATCCCCCCAAGGCCAGCGGCACACTGCCCCCGCATTCACAGCGCACCCGCGGCAACGCAAGGGCCAATTCTCCCCATTCGCTCAGCAGCTGCCGCGCTCGATACCCATTGCGACTAAAGCGCCGCACTTGGTGGCTGCCACACTTGGCACACGCGCCTGCTTGTTCCTCCCAACTGGCTACCTCCTCCCGTCGTTCATCGGGCTTGCGTCCCAACAACTCCTCCACTGCCACCACTAGCCCCGCATTGATGCGTTCCTCGATCGCGCTCCGCCGGTGGGCCACCTCCTCCGCGATGATCCCGGCCGCCATCGCCGCCCCATTGACCGAGCGCCGAACGCCGATTACACTTCCCATGGGGGTCGTCTCCTTTCGGTAGTTGCTTGGCAGCCCTACCTTATCAGGAGTTCGGCCCCCCTTCAATTTCCACCGAAAGCGGTACACTACCGGCCGCTACACCGCCTTGACTCCTGTATCATCTCTTGAAATTCGCATCTTCAACTATGGGAACCACTAAGCTCGACTTTCCCGACTTTGGGGTAAAGTGGACTGAACGCAAAAGGCAGGGTAGCCTACCGCTCTGACAATTCCGCCAAGAAAGGTCGAGCGATGGGCACCCTGCCGAACGAGATTGTAGCCGTGCTGGCGCCGTTCGCGCCATTTTTCCGGTACGGGATCTGGCGGTACGCGCAGGTGTTGGTGATCGGGGCAATCCTGGCGCCTGGGAAAGGGACGGTGACGTCGGTGCTGCGGGTGATGGGATTGAGCCAGGAGCGGCAGTTTCAGAAGGATCACCGGGTGTTGAACCGTTCGCGCTGGTCGAGTCTGGCCTTGAGTCGGGTGCTGCTGGGGATGTTGGTGAGGGCCTTTGTGCCAGCGGGGGAGCCGATCGTGCGGGGCGTGGATGAAACCATTGAGCGTCGCCGGGAGGAGAAGATCGCGGCGAAAGGCATCTACCGCGATCCGGTTCGTTCCAGCAAGAGCCATTGTGTGAAGGCGAGCGGGTTGCGCGGGGTGAGCATGATGCTGATCGCGCCGATTCCATGGGCGCAACGCTTCTGGGCCTTGCCCTTCTTGACAGCGTTGGCGCCGTCGGAGCGCTACTATGAGGACCGGGCTCGCGCTCCCAAGACCTTGACTGACTGGGGCCGGCAGATGATCAAGCCGGTGCGGCGCTGGCTGCCTAAGCAGAAGCTGCTCGTGGTGGCAGCTCCAGTGCGCTTGAGTTGCTGGCCAGTTGTGCTGGGCTGCCGATGCCGGTGGCCATCATCACCCGCTTGCGGCGTGCACGATAGAGATTGGTGCCAGGCTCGAAGTAGACCTGCCGATGCCGGTGGCCATCATCACCCGCTTGCGGCTGGATGCCGCCCTGGATGATCCCGCACCCCCACCGACCAAGAAGCGCGGCCGACCGCGCCTCAAAGGCGCTCGCGAGGCAACTCTGGCCGAGCGGCTGCCCTCCCCCACCACCACCTGGCAAGCTGTGAGGGCGCGCTGGTATGGTGGACGCCGGCGTAGGGTGGAGGGAGCCACTGCGACGGCCATCTGGTATCACGCCGGCCTGCCGCCGGGTCCTCATTCGCGATCCGCTGGGTCTGTTTGCGCCTCAAGCCCTGCTCTCGACCGATCAGCACTTGACGGCGGAGGAAGTCCTCAGCTACTTCGTCCGCCGCTGGCGCCTGGAAGTCACCTTTGAGGAGGGGCGCGCTCATTTGGGTGTCGAGAGCCAGCGCCAGTGGTCCGATCTGGCCATTGCCCGTACCACGCCCGCCTTGCTGGCGCTCTTTTCGCTCGCCACCCTCTTCGCCCATCACTTGCTTCATGGTCAACCCTTACCGCCACGCCAGGACGCCTGGTATACCAAGCAGCTCTCGACCTTTTCCGATACCTTGGCCTTTGTGCGCTCCCGCCTCTGGCCCGCGTCCCTTTTTGCCAGGTCCATGCGTGAGCCCGGGATGGTCAAAATCCCCCGTGTCGTGCTCGATCATTTCTCAGAGATGCTCGCCTTTGCCGCCTGAAGTGGATAAAGTTCGCCATGAACTGCGTTCACCACGACGGATGAAAATGAGGTAGACTCTCCTGCGCCCACCAGAGCAGACCGGGTTCGACTGGTGCTGCGAGCCCGCGATAAAGTTTGGTCTGAGTGTTCCCAGGCACCACCACTTGTCGCTCCCGTTTGGGAAGCACGCAGAGTAGACTCTGATTAGCGGGACACTCGGTGAGGCGTTCGAGGCAAGGAGAGTACGATGGAACTGGTCACGTCCTGCTGTTGTGGGCTGGATGTCCACAAGAAGAACGTCGTCGCCTGCCTGCGGCGGGTCGAAGCGACGGGTGAATTCCAGGTCGAAGTACGCACCTTTTCCACCATGACCCAGGAGTTGCTCGCACTGGCGCAGTGGCTGAAGGAGGCGCACTGTCAGCAAGTCGCCATGGAGCGCACGGGTGTCTACTGGAAACCGATCTTCAATCTACTGCATATGGACTTCGAGGTCCTGGTGGTCAACGCGCAGCATAGGAAGGCCGTGCCTGGTCGGAAGCCCGACGGGCGCGACGCCGAGTGGATTGCCGAACTGCTGCACTTTGGACTCTTACGCGGCAGCTATATCCCGCCTCAAGAGCAGCGTGAGGTCCGCGAACTGACCCGCTATCGCACCACGCTGGTGCAACAGCGAGCGCGCTTCATCAATCGCTTGCCCAAGGTGCTGGAGGATGCCAATGTGAAGCGTGGTGCCGTGGCAACCAACATCCTGGGGCTCTCAGCGCGCGCAATGTTGGAGGCCATCGTGGCGGGGGAGAGCGATCCGGCCACCCTGGCCGAGTTGGCGCGTGGCAAACTTCGCACCCAGCGGGCTGAATTGGAACAAGCCCTCACCGGTCGTGGCATGTCACACCATCGCTTCCTGATTTCGGAGTTGCTCGGCCAGATCGAGTATCTGGACGAGGCGATTGAGCGGTTGACCACCGAGATTGGCACGCGGCTTCACGATGAGAGCGAAGTCCTCGCTCTCGTGGATACGATCCCAGGAGTGAGCCAGCGCACGGCGGAGATCTTGCTGGCCGAGATCAGCAGTGACTTGAGTCGCTTTCCCTCCGCCAAGCATCTGGCCTCGTGGGCTGGCATGTGTCCCGGCCATGACGAGAGTGCGGGCACACGCAGGAGCGGACGCACCCGCAACGGGCCGCCCTGGCTCCGCCAAGCCCTGACGGAAGCGGCTCAGGCCGCGGCTCGCACCAAGAACACTTACTTGGGGGCCCTCTATCGGCGCCTAGCGGCCAGGCGTGGAAAGAAGAAAGCGGTGCTGGCCGTCGGGCACTCGATTCTGGTGAGCGTCTATTATATCCTTACCCGGCGGGAGCCCTATCAGGATCTTGGGGCCAACTACTTTGATGAGCGTGATCGTCGAGCGGTCGAACGTCGTTTGGTGCGCCGCCTCGAGCAGCTCGGCAACACCGTCACCCTCGCCCCGCGCGTTCCCGTCCCGGAGGTCGCATTTTCAGAGTAGTAGTCGAGCTTAGAAAAAGGGCTTAAGAAACAGTAGCGGTCCAAAGGCAGATTTTACGGTATCCTTCTCAACAAGCAGGCAAAGACAATCACCGGCGCCAGAACCTTCTGGACGCAGTGGAGCTACAAGGCCGATGACCGGGCGTACAAAATGCAGTTTCCGGGCGGACCTACGGGCAACATCGGCGAGCAAGTCGATTTCACCTACCACCCCCAGGGGTTGGCCAACCGGGTGAGCACCACCAGTCAGGTCTACGTGGCCAGTAGCAGCTATGACGCCGCTGGGCGGCCGGTGGGGCGGGCGCTGGGCACGGACCCCGGGGTAGTGCAACTCAGCACGAGCTATCACCTCTGGACGACCCTCAATGGTCAAGGGCGCCTGCAGCGGCTCACGGCCGTCACATCGGCCGATGCCACGACTCTCCAGGATCTGCGCTATACCACCACATCGACAGGCGCGGCCGGCTACGACGCGGTCGGTAACCTCCTTCGGATCGAGGATTGGAAAGCCGGCAGCTCTCAGGTCCACACTTACAGCTACGATGATCGCGACCGGCTCCTGAGCGCCGGCGTGACCGGCGGCATTGGCGGAAACTATAGCGAGGTAGATACCTACGACCCCATCACGGGCACCCTGAGCAGCAAAGCCGGGGTGACCTACGACTACCGCGACCCCGCCCACCGCCAGGCGGTGACCCACCGCAACGGGGCGCTCAGCTACACCTACGACGCCACCGGCAACCAGACCTGGCGCAGCGTCTGGGGCACCAGCGCCAGCCTGACCTATGATGAGGAAAACCACCTCACGGGGGTCAGCGGCGGGGCCACGGCCAGCTACGTCTACGACGGCGACGGCCGGCTGGTCCAAGCCACGGTCGGGGGCACCACCACCATCTCCATCGGCAACTCCTACGAGTACGCGCTTGGCAGCGGCACCACCCGCAAGTATTATTATGCCGGTGACCAGCGCGTGGCGATGCGGGAGAGCGGGATCCTCTCCTGGCTGCTGAGCGACCAGCTGGGCTCGACCACCCTCGCCGCGACTTCGGCCGGGACGCTGAGCGGCGAGCGGCGCTACCAGGCCTGGGGCTGGGCGCGCTACAGCGCGGGCACCGTCCCCACCACCTTCCGCTTCACCGGCCAACGCCAGTTCGTGCTGGGGCTGTACTATTACGGCGCGCGCTGGTACGACCCCATCACCGGCCGCTTCATTCAGCCCGATACGATCGTGCCCGAGCCCGGGAATCGCCTGGCCTACGATCGCTACGCGTATGCCCTGAACAATCCGCTGCGCTACACCGATCCGACGGGGCACGATCCAGCTTGTGGACCATTCTGTAATCCTATCGTTATCAACAAGTTCTGGCAGGTTGCGCAGCAACTGTGGGTGCAAGCCCAAGCCTTATGTGTGCAGCACTGTCCGACACTGATCCAGGCTGGGCAGACTTACGGAGAAAAGATAGTCCACTATGCGCAGCGCACGCTTGACACCGGCAGTAGTGGATCGTTTGTTGATGTGGAGGCCGCGACTTGATCAAGAAAGGGACCACTGCGCCCATAGCCTTCGTCACACACCACCCAGCCAAAGGAGAGGGTGCCCGCCGCCTGGATCGCTTGGACCATCTCCAGCGCCGCCTCCGGCTTGGTCTGGAAGGCGACATCGTCTGGCACCCCGCCGCGCGCGCGGCGCTGGGCGTATGCCTCCTCCTCGACCCACTCGCGCGGCAGGTACAGCCGCCGGTCGAGGAGCGTGTAGCCATGGGAGCTGGCGGAGGCGGCCAAGACGCCGACCTGGCAGGTGGCCGTCTTGCCGAGTTGCCCACACCATTGCCGCTTGACACCGACCGCCTCCTCCCCTTGCTTGGGAACGGTGCTCTCATCGATGATCAACACGCCTCGCGGGTCTCCCAGGTCTTGGGCCACTTCGCCCCAGTGACGTTCGAGAATTTCTTGGTCGGGCCAACGTCCCTCGCTCAGGAAGTGTTGGACACGCCGAATCGCCTTCGTATCATCACCGTTCATATGTAATACCATGGTCTCCACCGTTTTGTTTGGGAGCGGCGAGAGCCGCCCCTGTAGGCAGCTGTCATACTGCTCCCGTTGCTCCCGCCACCTCAACAGATCATGGGGGAGCGCGCGGTATTCTTCAAGCTCATTTACCACACCTACAACATCGGTCGTCTCTAGCTCAACTAGAGGGGCTGTTTCTATCATTCGATTTTCCCGCTGATCGTTGCGATTTGCTCAACATCGAGCAGACTCAGCGGTTTTATCAAAGTCTCGTTGTAGTAGCCATGCGGACAAATGTCCTGAACGACACAGCCCTACTTCCAGAGGATTGCGATTGCGCGGGCATATTGCTTGTGCTATTATAGTTTCATTCCCCTGACGAAGCCCTCTTGGCGCTGGGCGTTACTCCTGGAGAGGAAGTGCGCGGTATGCCGGGTCGAAGTTCCCAGACGGCTTCTGCGGTCGCCCTGCGGCCGGTGGAACGATCGAAGAGCCTCCCCTTGCGCCGCACACAACGATTGCCGGGATGGGCCCGGCAGGTCCTCTCGTTGGCGGCGATCCTGTTGGTGCTGGCGGTGGCCTGGGAGGGGCTGAAGTTTGTCGGCGGAGATGCCTGGCGGTTCGAGACAGCCGTGGGCAGCTTCACGCACCAGCCACCGCTCAAGATCAAGATTGCGTCTGACCTCAACATGCCGCACCTGTGGGATATCGCGCTGGCGTTTGTTCGCCCGGCGGTCCGCAACGGTCCGCCGCTGATCAGCGTCCTCTGGAGTGCGGCTCTGTTCACTTTCCGGGAGGCGCTGGCGGGCTTTCTGATCGGGGCGCTCCTGGGTCTGGTGCTGGGGGTGCTCTTCGCTCATTCGCTGCTCCTCGAGCGCGGCCTGGTGCCCTATGTCGTCGCCTCGCAGACCGTCCCCATCCTCGCGATCGCGCCGATGGTGGTAGTCTGGTTGCGGGCCGGATGGTGGTCGGTGGCCATTATCTCGGCCTACCTGACCTTCTTCCCGGTCACGATCAACATATTGCGCGGTCTGCGTTCGCCCGATCCGCGCGCGGTTGAGCTCATGCATTCCTATGCTGCCTCGACGGCCCAGATCCTGTGGAAGCTTCGCTTGCCGGCGGCGCTCCCCTATCTTTTCACCGCGCTCAAGATCTCCGCGACGACGAGCATCGTGGGTGCCATCATTGGCGAGTTGCCCTCGGGGGTTCGTGGCGGCCTGGGTGGGGCCATCCTTAACTTCAACCAGTACTACATCTCCGGTCCGGCCAAACTGTGGGCCACGATCATCATGGCTTCGATAGTTGGGATCGGATTCTTCATCCTCGTCCGCGTGGCCGAGATGCTCGCTCTCGGCGGTCAGCGGGCGGTTGACTGAGCCCGGATAGCTTTCAGGACCGCCCGAAAGTTGAAGCGCTTGCGCAGGCGGTCAGTTCCTTGTAATCTTCAACCTTCCAACGTTCAACCCGAGGAGGAGCCTGGGTGTGGCGGAGAGTGCTCCGGTCGTTTCAATCGAAGGTGTGGGGAAGACTTTCGGTGACCGAGGCGCCAGGGCGGTCACGGCGCTGCAGGATATCACCCTGGATATCTTCCAGGGCGAGTTCGTCTCGCTGATCGGGCCGTCAGGGTGCGGTAAGAGTACGCTCTTGCGCTTGATTGCCGATCTGATCCCACCGACGACCGGGACGATCAGCGTGAACGGGAAGAGTGCTCACCAGGCGCGGCTCGACCGCGATTACGGCGTCGTGTTCCAGGCGCCGGTACTCTTCGATTGGCGCACCGTCTCGGCCAACGTCCAGTTGCCGCTGGAGGTCATGCGCTACAACAAGGCCGAGCGGGCGCGGCGGGCGCGGGAGATGCTGGAGTTGGTGGAGTTGGGCGAGTTTGGCCGCCACTATCCCTGGCAGCTCTCCGGTGGCATGCAGCAGCGGGTCTCTATCGCGCGGGCACTGGCCTTCAAGCCGGCTCTCCTGCTGATGGATGAGCCTTTCGGTGCTCTCGACGAGATGACGCGCGAGCGCATGAATCTCGAGCTGATCGACCTGCAACAGCGGACCGGGACGACCGTGATCTTCGTGACCCACAGCATCCCCGAAGCGGTTTTTCTCTCCAATCGCGCGGTGGTCATGTCGGCGCGGCCGGGGCGGATCGCCCGGATCATCGAGGTTGATCTGCCTCAGCCGCGCTCGGTGGAAACGCGTGAGCTGCCGCGCTATTTTGAGCTCGCTGTGGAGTTGCGCGAGAGGCTGCGCCAACACGATGGGGTTTCGGCATGAGCCAGACAAGGCCAGGCTCGCGGCTGGCGGCCGCCGGACTGCTGGCTCTCCCCAGATGGGCGAATCGAGCGAACCAGCAGCTTCGCTACTACCTTCCGACCATCATTGTCTTTGTGACCGTCCTGATGGGCTGGGAACTGGCCGTCCGCGTATTCAACATCCAGCAATTCATCCTGCCGAAGCCCACGACAATTCTGGCTGCGTTCCAGGCCCGTTCCGGCGAGTTGGTGCACATCGGGCTCTTCACGCTGCGGGAGGCGCTGGGCGGCTTCATCATCGGCTGTTCGCTTGGCATTCTGGTAGCCCTGGCGACCTCACGCTGGACGACGGCGCGCGAGGCGCTCATGCCCTTCGCCATCGCCGCGAACTCGGTGCCGATCATCGCCTTTGCGCCCGTGATGAACAACTGGTTTGGCATCACCAACCCGTTCTCGAAGATGATGATTGTGGCGATCATCGTCTTTTTCCCGATGATGATCAACACGGTCCGCGGCCTGACCCTCGTGGACCCGGCCGCACTCGAGCTGATGCGCTCCTACGCCGCCACTGACTTCGAGATCCTCTGGAAAGTCCGCGTCCCCAATTCGTTGCCCTACCTGTTCAACGCCTTCAAGGTTGCCAGCACGTTGAGCCTCATCGGCGCGGTCGTGGGCGAGTTCTTCGGCGGGCCGCGGGCGGCTCTGGGTGTTTTCATCACTCAGGAGGCCGCCTTCTTCCGCTTCGACAACTCGTGGGCGGCCATCATCATCGCCTGTGCGCTTGGGATCGCCTTCTACCTGGTGATCCTGCTGTTCGAGCGTATGGCGATGCCCTGGCACGCCTCCGTCCGCGGGCAGGAGTGAGACGTGAAACAACCGGCCGTGGGGAAAATAAGAGGTGAGAAGATGCGAAGAGCCACCATTTATCCTGGCAGAGATGGCTGGCGAGTGATTGAATGCTACGGCTTGCCGCCGGACTGGTTCTATCTGTGACAGGACTTACGCGGTGCGAGGTGGTGATTCAAGGTTGATGGCTCAAAGAAGAGGCATTTGGCTTGGAGTGCCCGCTATAGCGCGCTGAAGCGCGCACTACAAGCCGATATCTCTTTCGCGGCTCAACCTACCGCGTAGGTCTTATCTGTGAGTCGAGATCGTTGATCTCACGAGCGCTTGTCGCCTGGCACGGTCCTCCGGCACGGGCAGCGCTGTTCCTCGAACATCACGATCCAGGGAGGTGATGCCCACTTCTCGAAAGGCAATGCTGACATTGGCACGCACTGTTTCTTGCTTCGTGCCCTTACCGTTCGTCTTGCTCGAACAGGAGGAGAGATCCCTTATGAAAATGCTCTGGAAACTCGTCGCCTGCCTCGTCGCGCTCGGCGTGTTGGCCGCGTGCGGCACTCAGGCGACTCCCGCGCCGGCTCAGGCCCCGGCTGCCACCACAGCCCCCGAGCCTACAAAGGCAGAGGCCAAACCTGCTCCCGAGATGGCGAAGGTCACCCTCCAGCTTCAGTGGGTTCCCCAGTCGCAGTTCGCGGGGTACTACGCCGCGCTCTCAAAGGGCTTCTACACGGAGGAGGGGCTTGATGTGGCCATCAAGCCAGGTGCGGTCGAGATCGTCCCACAGCAGGTTGTCGCGACCGGCGGCGCTGAATTCGGCATCGCCTGGGTGCCCAAGGTGCTGGCCTCGCGTGAGCAGGGGGCCGACCTGGTCAACATCGCCCAGCTCTTCCAGCGCAGCGGGACGCTGGAGATCTCGTGGAAAGATAGCGGCATCACCAAGCCGGAGGATTGGCGCGGCAAGAAGGTAGGCACCTGGGGCTTCGGAAACGAGCCCGAACTCTTCGCGGCAATGCGCAAGGTGGGGATCGATCCCAACAACGCCAGCGACGTGACCATCGTGCAGCAGCCGTTCGACATGTCGCTGCTGCTCAACCGTGAGGTGGACGCCGCCCAGGCGATGACCTACAACGAGTATGCTCAGGTCCTCGAGGCGGTCAATCCAAAGACTGGTGAGCTGTACAAGCCGGAGGATCTCAACGTTGTGAGTTTCGAGGATGTCGGCACGGCCATGCTCCAGGATGCCGTCTTCGTACGCGGGGACTGGATTGCGCAACCCGAGAACCAGGACATCGCGGTGCGCTTCCTGCGCGCCTCGTTCAAGGGGTGGATGTTCTGCCGTGACACCCCCGACGAGTGCGTCCAGATCGTCCTCGACGCGGGGACGGCCCTGGGCAAGGGGCATATGACCTGGATGCTCAACGAGATCAACGCGCTCATCTGGCCGTCACCCAATGGGATTGGGGTGATGGACCCGGACGCCTGGAAGCGCACGGCGGAGATCGCGCAGCAGTTCGAGATCATCAAGAACGCCCCCGACGACAAGGCCTACCGCACCGACCTGGCCGAGCAGGCGCTCCAGGGCCTCGACGGCGACACCAGGGGGCTGGACTGGAAGAAGGCCCAGGTTGAGGTGACCAAGGGCGGCGAGTAGCCGCTTTATCTGGGAGCATCTGGCGTGCGGGGCGCGCGGCATCGGCAAGGACGCCACCGCCGTGCGTCCCGCCTTTCGTCGGAGATTCGCAATGCGAGCCTGGAGATCGATCCGGGCGCTTGAGAAACGGATCTCGAGCGCGGGCTTTGCCCGCAATCTCTCACCTCCAGTCTCTCATCTCATCAAGAAGGAGGTATACCGATGGCCAACAACCTTCGTGCGGCCCTGCTCCAGGCAACCTGGACCGGGGACAAACAGAGCATGATCGAGAAACATGTGGACTACGCGGCCCGGGCCGCCGATCGAGGCGCGCAGGTCATGTGTTTCCAGGAGCTGTTCTACGGCCCCTACTTCTGTCAGGTGCAGGACGCAGCCTACTACGACTTGACCGAGGAGATTCCCAACGGCCCGACCACCGAGCTCATGCAAAACGTGGCCCGGAAGCACAACATGGTGCTGATCGTTCCTGTGTATGAGCGGGCTCAGACCGGGATCTACTACAACACTGCGGCCGTGATCGATGCTGACGGAACCTACCTCGGCAAGTATCGCAAGACTCACATCCCGCACGTCAACGGCTTCTGGGAGAAGTTCTACTTCCGCCCCGGCAATCTCGGCTATCCGGTTTTTGATACCGCCGTGGGCAAGATCGGCGTGTACATCTGCTACGATCGTCACTTTCCCGAGGGCGCTCGGGCGCTCGGTCTGAATGGGGCTGAACTGGTCTTCATTCCGAGTGCCACCAGCCGCGGCCTCTCGATGCACCTCTGGTTCATCGAGCAGGTCAGCCATGCCATTGCGAATGGCTACTGGGTTGGGACGATCAACCGCGTCGGCAAGGAGCCGCTGGGCGATAACGACTACTACGGCTCGAGCTACTTCGTCAACCCGCGAGGTGAGATCATCGCCCAGGCCAGCGACACCGAGGAGGAACTTCTCGTCGCCGACCTCGACATGGATATGGTGCGCCAGGTCCGCAATGTCTGGCAGTTCTACCGCGACCGCCGGCCGGATGCCTACGCCGAGATCGTCGCCCCGTAATTCAGTTGCAGGTTGGGAGGTTGCGGATTGGAATCTTGGCCGACACCCGCCATTCAGCTTCAATCTGTACAAACGTCCCGGCGTCTCCCAGGTGGTCTCGCCTGGGGGGCGGGCGTCTCTCCCAACCTTCAACCCCTCAAGGAGGAAGGACCATGGACTTTGCGATTACCCTGAAGCTCGATATGCCCGTAGAGCGAGCCGTTGGCTTGATGACTCGGGCGGAAGAGGTTGGCTTCACCTATGGGTGGGTGTTTGATTCCCACGTCCTGTGGATGGAGCCCTGGCCGATGTTGACCCTCTTTGCCGCGAACACCAGGCAGATGCACTTCGGACCCTGTGTCACCAACCCGGTGGTGCGCGACCCTACGGTAACCGCCAGCCTGCTGGCGACACTCAACCGGATCTCGGGCGGTCGGATGGAGCTGGGCATCGGCCGCGGAGACAGCTCGAGGCGCGTGCTGGGCAAGAAGCCGACCACGTTGCAGAACCTGGAGCAGGCGATCCATCTGATTCGGGAGCTGACCGCCGGTCACGAGGCCGAGTACGATGGGCAGCCAATCGAGATGCCCTGGGCAACGGCCGGCGTGCCGCGGATCTGGGTGGCGGGCTATGGCCCGAAAGCGCTGGACACGATTGGGCGGGTGGCCGACGGCGTGATCCTGCAATTCGCCGACCCGCAACTCATCGAGTGGTGCCTCGGCCACGTGCGCCGGGCGGCCGAGGCCGCCGGCCGCGATTTCTCCACGATCAGGGTGATGAGCGCCGCCCCCGCCCTGGTCACCGACGATATTCAGCGTGCCCGCGACAACTCCCGCTGGTTTGGTGGTATGGTCGGCAACCACGTGGCTGATCTCGTCCAGCGCTACGACGATCTGCCCCCGGCGCTGGTCGACTATATCAGGGGCCGTGAAGGGTACGACTACCGTCGGCACGCCGAAATCGGCTCGGACCACACGGCGTTCGTTCCCGACGATGTAGTGGATCGCTTCTGCGTCCTGGGGACACCCGAACAGGTCAAAGCCAGGCTCCAGCATCTCCGTGAGATCGGTGTCCACCAGTTCAACATCTACCTCATGGCCGGCGATGAAGAAGAGACCCTCGAACGATTCGGCGCGGATATCATTCCATCGTTCCGGTCTGACACAGTTTCGGCATGAGGTGGCGGTATCTGCATCAACGGACGGGAATCAAGGGAACTCACCGACTCTTCGCCCTCAGTTCCTTCGGCTCCCGTCGTTCCTTCAGGAGGCACACATGCGCACTTTGATTCGCAAGGGCCGCATCATCACCGCCAGCGACGACTACGTGGCCGATATCTTGATCGATGGGGAGCGCATTGCGCTCATCGGCCGCGAGCTTGATGCCACCAGCGCCGACCGGGAGATCGACGCCGCGGGCAAGTACGTGCTGCCGGGTGGGATCGACGTCCATACGCACCTGGATATGCCCTTTGGCGGCACGGTCTCATCGGACGACTTCTTCACCGGCCACCGCGCCGCCGCTTTCGGCGGGACGACCACGCACGTTGACTTCGCCATCCAGGGGAAGGGCGAGAGTCTCCACCAGACGCTCCAGAACTGGCACGAGCGCGCCAACGGCAAGGCCGCGATCGACTACGGCTTCCACGTCGCCATCACCGACCTGGATGACCAGGTCATGGAGGAGATCGGCCGGCTTCCCGAGATGGGGGTGCGGAGCATTAAGCTCTTCATGGCCTACAAGGGCACGCTGATGGTGGACGACGAGACCCTCTTCAAAAGCCTGATGAAGGCCGGCGAGAGCGGTGTCCTCGTCATGGTCCACGCCGAGAACGGCGATGTCATCGACGTGCTGGTCAAGAAGGCTATCGCCCAGGGCAACCTCAGTCCGAAGTGGCACGCGCTCACCCGCCCGCCCTCGGCCGAGGCTGAGGCCACCTCACGAGCCGTGCGACTGGCCGATATCGCCGGGGCGCCGCTCTACGTGGTGCATCTGACGCAGAGGGACGCCCTCCAGGCGATCAGCGAGGCGCGCGCGCGCGGCCAGAAGGCGTATGCCGAGACCTGCACCCAATATCTCTTCTTCACCAAGGACGACCTCGATCGCGAGGGCTTCGAGGGCGCCAAGTGGGTCTGCTCGCCGCCGTTCCGGGAGGTCGAGGACCAGCAAGCGCTCTGGCGCGGGCTGCGCACCGGTGATCTCTCGGCGGTCAGCACGGATCACTGCCCCTTCAACTTCCGCGGCCAGAAAGACCTCGGTAAGGACAACTTTGCCCAGATCCCGAACGGAGTGCCCGGCATCGAGGATCGCCTCTACATGCTCTGGGATGCAGGTGTCAAGAACGGGCGCATCACCCCCAACAAATTTGTCGAGCTGGTTTCCACCAACCCGGCCAAGCTCATGGGGATCTACCCGCGCAAGGGCACAATCGCCGTCGGCAGCGACGCCGATCTCGTTGTCTGGGACGGCAGTGCGCACCGTGTGATCAGCGCCAGCACGCATCACCAGAACGTGGACTACAACCTCTATGAGGGGCGTGAGGTGCACGGCAAGGCCGAGAAAGTCTTTATCCGCGGCAACCTCGTGGTGGATGGCGATCAGTGGCTCGGGGAGCAGGGCAGCGGTCAATACCTGCACCGCGAAGCGCCGACCTGGCTCTAGCCGAAGGGATCTTGCCAGAATCGCGTCAGCCGACGTAAAACGACCGCGGGCCGCCGGCGGCAGACCGCGATGATGTGTTCGTGCGGCGTACCGGTTGCGGTTGGCGGTCTGCGGTTTGCCCTGACCTTAACCACTTGAATCGAAGAGCGAGACGCC
Organism: Ardenticatenaceae bacterium; assembly: GCA_027493995.1. GTDB lineage: Bacteria > Chloroflexota > Anaerolineae > Ardenticatenales > Ardenticatenaceae > DOUV01. The sequence continues at coordinate 7,551,059 of JAOSJS010000001.1, forward strand.
ACGGTGTTGGCTGGCTCTTGTGATAGGTATGAGCGATCTCACAACTCAGTACGAACAGGCCGGACTCGCTCGCCGGGTCGGGTTCGGCGAGCGACCGGTCGTGCTGGTCGTGGATTTCATCCGCGGCTTCACCGATCCGGCGTGCCCACTTGGCGGTGACCTGACGGACGAGGTGGGGGCTGCCCGCCAGGTGTTGGATGCCGCCCGCACCGCCGGCATCCCGGTGATCTTCACCGCCATCGTCTACGATGACCCCCAGGCGCGAGATGCCGGGCTTTGGCTCAAGAAGGTGCCGAGCCTCAGTTGGCTCGGGCGGGGTTCCGCCTGGGTAGCCGTTGACGAGCGGCTCGAGCGCCGGCTCGATGAGCGTGTGATCGAGAAGAAGTTTGCCAGCGCGTTCGCGGGCACCGACCTGGCCTCCTACCTGACGAGCCTCGGTCGCGACACGATCATCCTGGTAGGCTGCACCACCAGCGGTTGCATTCGCGCCTCGGCCATCGACGGCCTGCAACACGGCTTCCGCGTCATCGTCGCACGCGAGGCCGTCGGCGACCGGGCCGCAGGGCCCCATCAAGCCAACCTTTTCGATATCGATGCCAAATACGGTGATGTTGTCGCGTTGGACACTGTGCTTCAGTACCTGGCTGTCGGCGCGCCGACACTCAAGGAGTAGAATATGTCCGGAAACGGCGAGTTGTCCGCCCAAGAAATCATTCGCCTCAACCGCGAGTACACCCTCTTCTCGTGGTCTGTTCAGAATGCAACCAACCCGGTGCCTGTCTCCCATGGGGAGGGCGTCTATTTCTGGGATGTGGACGGGCATCGCTACCTGGACTTTTCCAGCCAGTTGATGAATGTCAACATCGGCCACGGCAACAAGAAGGTCATCCGGGCGATCCAGGAGCAGGCCGAGAAGCTGGCCTTCATCCAGCCGGCCTTCGCGACCGATGTTCGTGGGATCGCCGGTCAGAAAATCTCGGAGGTCACCGGCCTCAAGAAGACCTTCTTCACGCTCGGTGGCGCCGAGGCAGTCGAGAACGCAATGAAGCTGGCCCGCCTCGCCACCGGGCGCCAAAAGATTGTCTCGCGCTACCGCGCCTATCACGGCGCGACCTTCGCCACAGGAACGGCCGGGGGTGACCCGCGCGGGATCCCCAATGAGCCCGGAGTGCCCTGGGTGCGCCACGTCCACGATCCCTACCGCTATCGCTGCCTCTTCTGCCGCGACCTACCAGAGTGCAACCTGATGTGCGAGATGCACATTGAGGAGACCATCCGGTTGGAGGGGCCGCACACGGTGGCCGCCGTCTTGCTGGAAGGCGTCAACGGCACCAGTGGAATCATCTATCCGCCGCGAAACCGCGAGTACTGGCAGCGGCTCCGCCAGTTCTGCGACGAGCATGGTATCCTCATCATCGCCGACGAAGTCATGAGTGGCTGGGGCCGCACCGGCAAATGGTTCGGCTTCGAGCATGGCGGCATCAAGCCCGACATTATCGCCACGGCCAAGGGCCTCACCTGCGGCTACGTGCCGCTCGGCGCGACCATCGTCAGCGAGAAGATCGCCGATTACTTTGAGGACAAGATGCTCTACGCCGGCCTTACCTACTCGTCTCACCCGGTGAGTTGCGCTGCGGCGAGTGCCTGCATCGACGTCTACAAAGAAGAGCACCTGATCGAGAACACTGTCGCGATGGAGCCGGTGATGGAGCGCGAGATGCAGGGACTGATGGAGCGCCACCCCTCGGTGGGCGAGTACCGCGGGATGGGCCTCTTCTACGTCATCGAGGTCGTGAAGAACCGCGAGACGCGCGAGCCGATGACGCCGCAATCCGGCACGCTCAACGAGCCGATGGCCAAGCTTGCGGGCTACCTGCGCCAGCGGGGGATGAGCACCTTCGTCCGTTGGAACTGGATCTTTGCCGTGCCCCCGCTGTGCATCACCGAGGAGCAGATCGAGGAGGGCATGCAGATCATCGACGAGGCTCTCGAGATCACCGACGACTACTATCAGGGCGACTGAATCGTCCGCTGTCCGTCGTCCGTTACCGGTTGTCCGTTGGCACGGCAACCGGTAACGGACGACTGGCCGGAAGATTGTCAAGAAGCGGCTCGACGCACAAGTAAGGTTGTAGAAAGCACGATGAAGATTCTTGTCCTGGGCGGCACCAGCTTCTTCGGGGCCGAGATCGCGGCGCAACTCGTGAACGAGGGCCACGCGGTCACGCTGTTCACTCGTGGGCAGCGACCACTGCCGCCCCCGTTGGTGGGCAAGGTCGATCAGCTTCTTGGTGATCGCACCAGGCGAGCGGATTTGGCGCGGGCGGCCGCGGCTGGCCCTTGGGACGCGCTGATCGACAACATTGCCTTCACGCCGGACGATGTGGCGCTGGCGCTGGACCTCTTTAGCGGAACCGGTCGGTACGTGCTGACCAGCACCGGCTCAGTCTACCGTTGGGCACCCGCGGACACGCTCCAGCCGCTGGACGAGGAGGACGTCGATTTCAGCCGCGACCCGGCCGGGTATGGGCCCGGTGATCCGGGGTGGGACTATGCCCACGGCAAGGTCTACGCCGAGAAGGTGCTGCGCGAGCAGAGCCAGATGCCCTGGACGATTATCCGGCCGCCGGTCGTCCTCGGCCCCCACGATCCCACCCACCGCGGCGCCTGGTACTTTGCCCGCCTGATGCGGGGTGGGCCGCTGCTGCTCGCCAACAGCGGCGCGAACAGTTTTCGGCTGGTCTTCAGCGAGGACCTGGCGCGGGCCTACCGCCTGGCGCTCGGCACGGAGCGGGCGGTTGGCCGGACGTACAACATCGCGCAACCGGAGATCATCACCCTGCGCGAGTTTCTCGAGGCGGCAGCCACGATCCTCCAGGTCGAGCCCGACTTTGTCGAGGTCCCGGCGCGCTTTCTCGATCAGAACGGGCAGGACCTCGGCGGGCCGTACGCCGGCATGACCTTCATCCCGAGCATCGCGCGGGCCGAAACGGACCTGGGCTTTGGGGCCACACCATTCAAGACGTGGCTCGCCACGACCGTCCGCTGGTACCGCGATGAGTTCGAGGGGCGTCCTGGCTCCGTGCTGCAGCTGCGCGACGCTGAGCTTTCCTTTGCCGAGCGCTGGCGCCGGGCGACGGCATCCTTCGGTGACTGAGTGACAATGCCTCGCACAGATCATCCTGACATCGAACAGGTTCTGATAGATGCGGCGACCATTCAGGCCCGCGTCCGCGAATTGGCAGCGGAGATCTCGGCTGACTACGCCGGGGTCGATCAACTTGTGGTCGTCGGCATCCTCAAAGGGGCCTTCATCTTTCTCGCCGATCTGACCCGCCACCTGGTCGTCCCCCACATCGTCGATTTCATGGCGCTCAGCAGCTACGGCGCGAGTGCCACCAGCAGCGGCCAGGTTCGGATCCAACTCGATCTGCGCCGGCCCATCGAGGGCGCGCACGTTCTGATTGTGGAGGACATCGTCGATACGGGGCTGACCCTGGCCTATCTGCGCGAGACGCTCAAGGCCCGTCGCCCCGCCTCCTTACGGGCCTGTGTTTTGCTGGACAAAGCCGAGCGACGCCAGGTGCCGGTCGAGGTCGAGTACCTGGGGTTCCACATTCCTGACGTCTGGGTCGTCGGCTACGGCCTCGACTATTCCGAGGCTCACCGCACGCTCCCCTTCATTGCCGTCCTGAAACCGGAGGTCTACTCTTGAGCATGCAGTGCTGACTGCGGTGAGCGGCGGCTGCTCCGACGTGATGGTGCATCTCATTCAACATAGAGAGGGGCGCGTCGCTCAGCGATGCGCCCTTTCTCTGGAGTATCCGAACTCATCGCCGCTCACCCTGCGCTCGTGGCCGGAATACCAGCAGATAGTGGAGCAGGTTTCCGACTTCGATTTCCGGGAAGGTGGCTTGAGTTTGTACTGAACGGTACATCTGACACGAATATGACCACTGCTCACTTGAAGGCACGGCTGCGAACGTACCAGATGATGCATCCGAAAACGAGGCGGATGCAAGCCGGCTCTGTTTTACCGAATCACAATCCCCTCGAGCTCGCGCAGGTGGTCGACTCGATTGTGGTAGTGCAGGCGCCACCGTTCCCGCGTGGGATGGTCGATGTGCTCGAAGTGTGACACTGCGGTGTTGTGATCCCACACTTCGCAACGGCGCCAGGGACCGACGTTGAAGATATGGTCGAAGGTTGCCTCTACGACCCCACCGTGGCCGACCACGATAACCGTTCCATTGGCATAGCGCTCGGCCAACTCCTCAATCAGGAGCCCCACGCGCGTGCGGAAATGCATCCATGACTCGCCGCCCTCGACAAGCGCCACGGGCGAGAAGGGACGCTCGCTAGCCCAGTAGTCGGCAAATTCCTGTGGCAGGGCATCGCTGGGCCAGGGCGTGTGATCGAAGCGATTGTTGCCGATCTCGCGGAGGCGATCGTCGTAGTGCACCTCCAAATTGTAGGCGACCGCAAGCGGGGCCGCTGTCTCGCGGGCCCGCTGCATGGTGCTGCAGTAGATCGCGTCCACCGAGGGTGCCACGACCGGTAACCACGCCCCCAAGGCGGCTGCCTGGCGTTGCCCGCGATCGGTCAAGCCCTCGTCGGTATTCCCGCCTGTCCACTCCGCGAGGTTGACGTGGCTCTGCCCGTGCCGGACGAGATATAAATGCATATCGATCCTCACTTTCTCTGGGAATGTGCCCTCTCGATCCTCAGCATCATTCCCAATCGGGGTACTGCTCCGGTGCTTCGCCCACCGATTCAACTACTCGCGGATACTCGGCAGTGGGCTCCGCGTTCTCGTTGATGGCGTGAACACGAACCTTGAAGCGCCATTCGTCGCCATAGTCGAAGAGGTACGTGAACTCTTGCTTGGGCTTCAGGTTCAGCTCTTCTATGGTTGTGGTTCGCACATCGCGTGACCGGGCGGCTTCCTCCTCTGCCAGCACGTCCTCCCAGAAGGCTGTCAGTTCGGCTTCCATCTCTTCGACCGTCATGCCCGCGCCGCCGCCAAACAGCTCGCGCAAGGCTTTTTCCCGCTCTTCAGGGCTCAGATCGGGTTCCTCCTTCTCTTCTTCGACTTCCACGACATCTCCCCACGGGGAGGCGCCCTCAGGCAGCGTGTACTCGCTGCTGCTGTCCCAGGCCTTCCCGCTCATGAAGAATGAGTAGAGATGGTCCGCGTCCCAGGCGTAGGCACGCTGGATGGCGAAATGCAAGTCCTGCAGGGTTTGATCGGCATCCATCTCGATTTTGCGCCAGACGCGACCGGCGCCGGGCAGCGACACGTGAAAAGTGTAAGTCTTCATGCAGCCCTCCTGACTCGGATTCGCTCGAAGGCACGACCTGCCAGAGCGTGGTGGTGAGGCTGAACTACGAGATCGAGTCCTGGGAACAGGGTGACAAGCAGATCATCAGTCTCCCTACTTCACGGAACACTACCCCAAAATGGGCTCTCCCGCAATCTCCCGGGGGCTTCATTTTGCCCCACAGACTGTCTCTCAATCAGTCGAACCTTCGCGCCAGCGACATCACTCACGTCGGCTCGGATTGGTAGTGGGCAAGGGGGGCCGGGCGGTGGACGCACGGAGGAGGTTGAGAGTGCAGGTCGGGATCGCTTTCCAGGTGCTGACGCGCGAACAGCGCCTTCCCGTGGACGTGGCCGGCGAAGCTGAGGGTGCCCTCGCGAGGGCGCGCCGGAGAGGGCAGGAATGGGACTGGCGGCGTTGGGAGGAGCTGATGCCGGAGAGGCTTGCGCGTGTGCCTGGGCCGGTCGCGGTGGTGGAAGGTCTCACCGGAGGTTACCCGCCGCTGCTGATGCCCGTGAGCCCGCCGGGCTCCTCCCCGCCGTTCTGGCTCCGCAGCGGGCTCGTCGACGGTGCTTGCGACGGAGATGATGTGTTGATGTTTCTGTAAAAGTGACGCGTACGCGCCACTTTTACAGAAAGTCAGATACGCCATCGCGACGGAAGGTGGGCGGGATGGATTGGACCACTGGGTGCAACCCGCCCACCCTCTTCGCTCTATTCTTCGATGGTGAGGCGGTTTCGGACCTCGATGACACCATCCAAATCGCTGACGATGTCGAACACCCGCGCAATGTCGTCGTCGCCGGGCACAGTTCCGAGCAGTGTGACGATGCCATCGTCGACGCGTACGGACACGTTATTCAGTGTGGCGGTCTCGCTGTTGTTGCGTAGCGCTGTGTAGACATCGTCCTGCAGGTCGAGGTCGTTGTTATCGACAGCGAGGGGTAAGCTCTCTGCGTCGGGGCTGCTCGCCTCCATGCTTGGCGAGTAGCCCGCAGCTATCTCTGCGTCCTGGAGATCTTCGCTGGGAAGGACTGGTGCGTCGTCGGGAGGGGTGTACGTTAATCCCTGCTGCTGTGCCTGTATCGGGTTGTAGGTGTGCCCGTCCCCGTGTTGGGTGTCGTAATACTCTTCGGTTGCGAGGTCGCGCTCCACCTCCGCGTCGTCCTCATCAATCATGATGGCGCTCTCTTCGAAGGCCTCTTCGCTAATCGATGGATCACTGTTGGTGTAAATCTCCCGCGGCATAGGTTCCTCCGTATCTCGTTTCGAGACTGGTCCTCAGAGGGAGAGCGAGTTGCTCTCTCTGAAGGAGGCTGTGCTTCGAGACAAGGTCCTTAGAAAAGGCATGGCCCCGGTGCAAAAAGGTACCCGGTCCCATTCAAGCGAACCGAGAGGCAGCTTCTGAGTGAAAACGTTGGACAGTGGTCGCTCTCGGTCTCGTCCGAGTCGGCCAACTCACGGCTCAGCGCCGTTTGAAGGCCAGTTCGTCCCCGTCGGGCAGTGGCGGCTCCTTCGTGATCATGCCAGGCTCGACGTCGACGTCGCCGACCTGCTCGGCCACGTCTGCTGCCCACAGCATCTCGCCACCCAGTTCCGTCAGGTGCAGGCGCACGTCGCGCCCTTCCTCGGCGGGCACAGCCACTGCCAGCAATGGGCGGTCGTGATGCTTTCGGTTCCATTCCAGGCGCTCGCGCTGCCCCTCGTCCAGCGGAGTGTCGCTGTCCAACTCTGTGGCGAGGCCGAGCGACTCGGCCAGCGCAGCAGCGCCACTGGCCTCGTTTCCGAGGACCGCGATCTGGTCGCGGGGCACCGCCAGGTCGTGGACGGCCTGCTCGAGCTGGGTGGTATCGGGGAAGCTGGCAATCAGGTATACCAGGTCTGATTCTTGCACGGTCTCCTCTTTTCTCTCATGGATCCTGGAACGAGTCGCGTCGGTGTTCGCGTTCTCTACAAGCTTCCAACGGTTGACCAGCAATCGATATGCCAGGCGGTTGGCGACGAGTGCGCTGAGTGCCACCAGCGCTCCGCCTTACTCCAGGCCGTGCACAAACTCGAACAATGGTCCCTCCTCTGGTTCGATACTCTCCTCGATCCCTTCCTCGATCTCTATCGCTGTGACGAGCGGTGTGTCGCAGAAGGGACACACCGGGGCTGTCGCTGCGATCTTCCAGCTGTTGTGGCCTCGCCGATCGCTGACCCACCAAACTTCTCCGTCGTCGAAACATTGCTTTACCATCCAAGTTCCGACCGTGCAGCGCGGATTCTCACAGAAGCGGGGCTCCGAATCCATCCCATCATCCTCCATTTGAGCTGCTTTCTCATCCTCCAATCATTCGATTCCAGAGTTGCAGACCGGTGTCCCAGCGTATATAGCACAAAGTGTACCGCCCTGCGCCCCGGTGTTTTCTGCGGATGACAACGTGCCTGACCGCGGGGGTCTCTGGTCACCTTTATCCCAACCTGGTGGCAGGCAAGCGACTTCTGACATTGATGAAGAGGAGGAATTGGCTCAGGGCGATGGAGTGAAATCCTGGTTACGCCCCGGAGAATGCTGCCGGCCGGTTGAAGCACGGGCCCAAGCTGTCAATTTAGACCGCTGAACCATGCGCGGTTGAGCATACCCGGTCGCCGGCGGCGAGGCATGGCGAGGAATGCGTGCCCCCAGACGCACGAAGGCCGCCTGGAGCGGCGGCCTTCGCGCGGAGGTCTACGGTCCCTGGAAAGGAGGAACCTGCTATCAGCGAACAGCCCCCCGCACGGAGCCGTCCGCGAGATGAGCGAACAGTCAGGCGGCAGCCACCAGCGGGTCCAGCGCCAGCTCTGCCAGAGCACTATTGACCAGAGTGGCTGCCTCCAGTTCGGCCCGGCTGAACCAGGCGAGGATCCGGCCATCTGGCAAGCGTTCCCACCGAGGCGGGACGGCGCCACCAAAGTCGCCCGGCAGGACAACGCCGATGAGGGCTGACTCGGCACTGGAAAGGATGCGAAGCTTCTCCATGACGCCAGCGTGGCGCTCAAGAAGCACATCGAGCCGGTCGTAGGCCATCGGGTCGGCCTCGGGATGGAGGGCCAGCCAGGTGTCGGCGCGCGTGATACGGGCTTCAAGTCGCCGGCGCTGCTCCCACAGATCGAGACCGGCCAGTTCGTGGTCCAAATCAGCGATCCAAAGGTTGCAATTCTCCTTGTGGGTGTTCATCACGCCCTCCTCGTTCGGTGGCTAGGCTCTGTCCCACCTGATAGGTCTAGATTAGCACATCCGTTCGACAATTTCAAGCCCCTGCACCAGATCCATCCGGCCACTCTCGCCACCTGCCAGTCGTCTGCTCCGGTGGCCTCGAATGGCTTCATCTGCTCCTACTGTACACCCATCCTGCGACAAATCGCGTCGTGAGAGAGAACAGATTTTCGTGTTGGCACGGTGGTGCCGGCCGCAGGTTGGCCCGACAGTCAGGCGTGCGAGGTGCGGAACCCCTTCGTCGTGATCACGAGGGTGGCGGCAGCAGGTCGTTCGAGCCCCGGCCGGCGCCCTCCCCGGGGACACTGTTACCTCGCCCCCTGGCTATGCCGCGGTTGGCGCTGTCTGGCGCGCGGACTATAATGAAGTCCACGGAGACGATCTACCAAAAACTGGAGCAACCTGAGCAAGCGGGCTTGCCGCGCAATTTTCACGTCGTCGTGTTCGACGACCATCCGCGCTATGCTCGCTGCAGCCGGTCTCCGGAGGCCGATGGGGTCATCACCGCCGACATCGCGGCAGAGTCGCCCGCTGAGATTGCCGTGGCCATCGTGAGTGAGATCAGCATGTCCCGCGACGGGGCAATGCCGCGCCGCTCTCCGATGCGCTTCGTACCCGCGGCGGATGCGTTCACGGGTCGAGAATCCAGCGGCAGCCGTACTGAATTGGAAAGCGACCGCCTCTGAAGCCTCACCCCCATTGTAATCAGTGAAGGTGCGGGACCGGCCTCATGACCTTAAAGATCGAGGGCCACTACCACTTCAAGGTAGCATCCGAAGTCGTCTATCAAGCCCTTCAAGATGAGATGCTGATCCGTGCGGCGATGCCTGGGGGCCTGCACTTCGGGCGTCTCTCCCCGACGACCTTCGAGGCCGAGATGGAGGTTTCCCTCCCACGGGTTTCAGGTCGCTATGCGGGGACCATCACCGTTGCAGATACCATCCTGAATGAGTTCTACGTCCTCGTTGTCCAGGGAAGCGGTTCGCACAGTCACGTGACGGCCGAGGGGCGCGTGAGCTTGGATCCGCGAGCTGGCGGGACGCTTCTGCGGTATCAGGGCGAGACCGACGCTATCGGGGGCCTGAACCGCTTGACTCACCGGGTGGTTCAGCGAGTGGCGGTCGAACTCATCAACCTCGGCCTCCGGCGCCTGGAGGCTGAGATTCACCGGCAGGCGGGCAGCCGCCCTGAATACGACACCTGGGGGGGTTGATTGCACTCAATTCACCCCGTATAATAGCGGTAGGCCCTACTTCCGTTCGTAATGCCAGAGCCCAGCAGCTTCCCAGTCCTCCCCGGTGAGAGGTGATCTCATGGTTTAACCTTGCGCGCAGCCGGGTGGTGTTCGTGATCCTGGCTGCCTATCCACGTTGTCTGGACTGTTGAGGAGTGAGCAAGATGCGAATTGAGGGTGAGTACACATTCGGTGCCCCCCGCGAGGTGGTATTCGACCTCCTTCAAGATGCCGAGGTCCTGGCGAAGGCAATGCCGGGTGCCACCGCCCTGGTCGAGGTGAGCCCCGGCACTTACGAGGCCCAGGTCGCTGTCAAGGTCGGGCCCGTCAGCGGGACTTATGCGGGCCATGTCTCCGTGAAGGATGAGCGGCGACCGGAGCACTTCATCTTAGTTGTGGAGGGCAAAGGGGCGGCGGGCTTCCTGAAGGGAGACGGGGCGATCGATCTCGAGGAGGTTCCCGAGGGAACTCTTATTCACTATGCCGGTGAGACCCATGTTGGCGGACGCATCGCCCAGGTTGGCCAGCGACTGATTCAGTCGGTCGCGCGCAAGTTGATATCTGAGGGGCTGCAGTCACTGGAAGGCCAACTTGCTGCCCAGCAGGCCCTCGCCTCGCAAGACGGTGCGCCCACCCAGGTAGAATCCACGTCGTGACGGCTGTCGAGCGCTCGCTCGACTTGACCGCGTATGTCACAAGGAGGCGAATTGTATGCAGATCTCGACGACGGTGAACGGTAAGACGTACTCTTCGGATGTGGAGCCTCGTCTGCTTCTTGTCCACTACCTACGCGATGTCCTCAATCTGACGGGTACCAACATCGGTTGCGACACCAGCCAGTGCGGAGCGTGCACCATTCACATGAATGGTCAGGCCGTGAAATCCTGTACGGTTTTGGCCGTCCAGGCGGATGGTGCCGAGATCACGACCATTGAAGGGCTGGCCCGCAACGGCGAACTGCATCCGATGCAGCAGGCGTTCTGGGAGCACCACGGTCTGCAGTGTGGCTTTTGCACGCCCGGCATGGTTATGACGGCGGTCAAGTTGGTAGAAGCGAACCCGAACCTGAACGAGGAGGATATTCGGCGCGGGCTGGAAGGGAATCTGTGCCGCTGTACCGGGTATCAGAATATTGTCGAGGCCACCAAGGCCGCCGCAGAGGTCATGAGAGGAGGAGCTTGATGGCGAGGTATATAGGCGCCAGCATCAAACGGCGCGAAGATCCGCGGTTTCTCCAGGGCAAGGGTAAATACGTCGCCAATATTGGCTTGCCCGACATGGTCCATCTCGCCGTTCTGCGGAGCCCGTACGGCCATGCCAGGATCAAGAGCATCAATACCGATAAGGCCAAGGCCCTCGACGGGGTCATTGCGGTCTTCACCGGACAGGATCTGATAAATGGCGGCGTCGGGAAGCTGCCCTGCGGCTGGAATGTGCCCGACATCAAAGTGCCCGATCGCTGGCCGCTGACCGTGGACAAAGTCCGGCACGTAGGGGATGGCGTGGCGGCCGTCGTCGCTGAGAGCCCCTACGTTGCCACCGACGCACTTGACCTCATTGAGGTCGAGTACGAACCGCTGCCGGCAGTGACCGACGCTCGCGCGGCCACGGAGCCGGGGGCTGCGCTGGTTCATGATGGTGTACCCAATAATATCAGCTACACGTGGGCGCTCGGGGACAAGGCAGCCTGCGACCGAGCCTTCGCCGAGGCCGATCACGTGGTCGAACTCGAGCTGGTCAACCAGCGACTGATCCCGAACGCGATGGAACCCCGAGCAGCGGTCGCCCAATGGAATGCACCCGAAGAGGCAATGACGCTGTGGACCACCAGCCAGAACCCCCAACCCATCCGGCTCCTCCTCAGCGCCTTCACCCTGGGCATCCCCGAGCACAAGTTGAGAGTAATCTCCCCCGATGTGGGCGGCGGCTTCGGGAGCAAAATCTTCCACTACCCGGAAGAGATCATCGTTCCCTGGGTGGCCCGAGAGATTAACCGGCCGGTCAAGTGGGTGAGCACGCGCTCTGAATCGTACGTCACCGACTCACAGGGGCGCGACCACGTGACGGTTTGCAAGATGGCCCTCAAGAAAGATGGAACCATCACCGGCATCCACGTTCAGACGTGGGCCAACCAGGGCGCCTACCTCTCCACGTTTGCTCCTCTGATCCCGACGGCCCTCTACATCACGCTGCTCTCCGGGCTGTACAAAGTTCCCGGTATCTGGGCTGAGATGTGGGGCACTCTCACCAACACCGTTCCGGTGGATGCTTACCGGGGGGCCGGCCGGCCGGAAGCTGCTTACCTGGTTGAACGGCTGGTGGACGTGGCGGCCCGGGACCTCGGTATGGACCCCCTCGAGCTGCGGCGGAAGAACTTCATCGCGGCCGACGAATTCCCCTACCAGACGCCGGTCGCCTTCGTGTACGACAGCGGTGATTACCAACGGCTCTTCGACAAAGCAGTGGAGCTGGCCGACTATGAGGGCATGCGCCAGGCCCAAAAGAAAGCCCGTCAAGAGGGCCGGCTCGTTGGCATCGGGCTTGGCGGCTGTATCGAAGCCAGTGGCCCGGCACCCTCGCAAGTGGCCGGTGCACTGGGGTCGTCAGTGGGCTTCTGGGAGAGCGCGGTCCTCCGCGTGCATCCATCGGGCAAAGTCACTGCGTTGACTGGCTCGCACACCCACGGCCAGGGGCACGAGACCACCTTTGCTCAGATTGTAGCCGATGAGTTAGGGGTGGACTATAACGACGTTGAGATCGTCCACGGTGATACCGGACGGGTGCCCTTCGGGATGGGGACCTACGGCAGCCGCAGCACCGCCGTGGGTGGCAGCGCTCTGGTCAGTGCCGCGAAAAAAGTGCGCGAAAAAGTGATGAAGATCGCGGCCCATCAACTGGAAGCCGCCGAGGACGACCTGGTGTACGACCGAGAGGCCGGCAGCGTCTACGTCAAGGGCGCGCCTGGCAAAGCAAAATCCTTTGGCGAACTGGCTCTGGCGGCCTATACGGCCCATAACTTGCCAGCGGGTCTGGAGCCAGGTCTGGAAGAATCAGCCTTCTATGACCCGAGCAACTTCACCTTCCCCAATAGTGCCCACATCGCCCAGGTGGAAGTCGATCCCGACACCGGGCAGGTGACGATCCAGCGCTACGTAGCCGTGGATGATGTCGGCAACGTCATCAACCCCATGGTGGTAGATGGCCAGATTGTCGGCGGCATCGTCCAGGGCGTGGGCCAGGCGCTGTTCGAGCACGGGGTCTACGACGAGGATGGTCAGCTCCTGTCCGGCTCCATGATGGACTATGCCCTGCCTCGGGCCCGCGAATTTCCCGCCATTCAGACCGGCCGCATCGAGACGCCCTCGCCGGTCAACCCTCTGGGAGTGAAGGGGGCGGGCGAGATGGGCACGATTGCTTCGACGGTGACGGTGGCGAACGCTGTGATGGACGCCCTGGCGCCGGTGGGTATCAACCACATCGACATGCCGCTCACCCCAGACAAAATCTGGCGCGCCATCCAGGCCGCACAGAGCAAAAGCCGCGAGAACGGCAAATAGAGGAGGTGCTCATGTATCCGGCGAAGTTTGACTACTACCGTGCGAACAGCGTCTCTGAGGCCGTCTCGCTGTTGCAGCAACATGGAGGCGATGCCCGTCTCCTGGCGGGAGGTCACAGCCTGCTTCCCATGATGAAGTTGCGCCTGGCGCAACCGGCCGTACTGATCGACATCGGGCGGATCACGGACCTGCGCGGCGTCAGCCCCCGTGAGGACGGCGGCTACCGAATCGGCGCGATGACGACTCACGCGGAGGTCGCCAGCAATGAGGACCTCCAGCGATACCAGGCTCTGATCGACGCCGCGTCGATCATCGGAGACGTTCAGGTGCGCAATCGGGGTACCATCGGGGGGAGCCTGGCACACAACGACCCCACGGCGGATTATCCCGCCGTCGTTCTGGCTCTGGACGCGACGATCAATACGGTGGGCCCGAACGGCGCGCGCGCCATCCCCGCCGATGAGTTCATCGTCGGCTTTCTCGAGACGGCCCTGGAACCCGGTGAGATCATCACGTCTGTGGATTTGCCGGCCCAGTCGGGCAACACCGGCAGTGCCTACGCCAAGTTTGAGAACCCCGCCAGCGGTTACGCGATTGTCGGCGTCGCGGCGCGGGTGGCAGTGGGTGACAATGGCAAGGCCCAGGACGTCCGCGTGGCGGTCACCGGCGCGGCCGACTCGGCCAGCCGGCTGCCTGAGGTTGAGAGTGCCCTCGAGGGCCAGCCCCTCACGGCCGAGAAGATTGCCAGTGCCGCGCAACAGGCAGGCCAGGGGTTGACCTTCAATAGCGATATCCACGCTTCCGAGGAATACCGCGCTCACCTGACCAAAGTGCTCACTCGACGCGCACTGGAACAGGCAGCCACACGTGCCCGGGGTTAAGGGCGACAACGAACCGTTCGGTTGGAGGGCGAGGGGCGAACCCTTCGCCCTCCAGGTGTTGTTGGCGCGCAGGTTGCCTCCCGACCGCCTCTTGCCTATACTTTTCTGCGTCAGTTACTGAATAATCACCCAAAGGTTGTTCCCGTGCTTGATTCGATAGATGCGATTGAGGAAGCATTGCTGGCTCACCACTACGTTGCCGACCGTGCCCTGGCGACGACGGTCTTGTTAGCCCTGAAGCTCAATAAGCCGATTTTATTGGAGGGCGAGGCTGGCGTCGGCAAGACGCAGGTCGCCAAGACCCTCTCCGAGGTGCTGAGTCGCCGCCTGATCCGGCTTCAGTGCTACGAGGGACTTGATGTTAACACCACTATCTACGAGTGGAACTATCAGGGTCAGCTCCTCCAGATCCGACTGCTGGAGGCTACCGGCAGCGCCGACGGGCAGGGGGCCATCGCCGACGTCTTCGATCAGCGCTTTCTCATCAAGCGTCCTCTCCTCCAGGCGATTGAAGCCGGGGCACACGGCGAGCCGGCGGTGCTCCTGATTGACGAGCTGGACCGGGCCGACGAGGAGTTTGAGGCTTTCCTGCTCGAGCTGCTCTCGGACTTTCAGATCACCATCCCCGAGGTCGGTACGATCCGGGCCGAGCAGCCGCCGCTGGTCATCATCACCTCGAACCGCACCCGCGAGGTGCACGATGCGCTCAAGCGGCGCTGCCTCTATCAATGGATCGACTACCCATCGGCGGAGAAAGAGTACCAGATTGTCACTTTGAAAGTGCCCGGGGCTTCTTCGGAGTTGAGCCATCAGGTGGTGGAGTTCGTGCAAGCCTTGCGGCAGATGGACCTTTACAAAGTTCCTGGTGTGGCTGAGACGCTCGATTGGGCGAATGCGCTCGTTGCGCTCAACCAGTACTCTCTGACCGTGACGACCGTACACGACACGTTGGGCGTCTTGCTCAAATACCAGGACGACATCGAGCAGGTGCGCGGCGCGACGGCAGCGCGGCTGGTCATGCGTGTCACCGGAGAGCAGGCGGCGTGAGCGACCTTCCCTCGGACGGCTACCTCCTGGCGCACGTGTTGCGCTTCGGGCGGCTGCTGCGGTTGATGGGTGTCAATGTGAACCTGAGCCAGATGCTCGAGTTGGTGCGGGCGCTGCAGTTCGTCTCAATCACCGGCAAGCGCGATTTCTACTTTACGGCCCGCGCGTTGCTGGTCACACGCCATGAGGATTACCCGCTGTTCGACCAGGCGTTCTACCTCTATTGGCGCGTACCCGAGCGGTTCGGCGGAGGAAGCCCGGCGATGTCGACGCGCAAGCGACCGCGGATTGCGCGGCTCCCCGGGCTACCGGCGGGGACGCTGAGCCTGGAGGAGGAGCAGCAGCGCGAGGAGGAGCAGGTCGAGGCGCATCCTTCCTACAGTGCCCTCGAGGTGTTGCGTCACAAAGACTTCTCCGAGATGACCTGGGAGGAGGTCGAGGCGGCCAAGGCAGCGCTCGCCGCGATGCGCTGGCCCTTGAGCGCGCGTCCGACCCGGCGCCTGCGCTCCGCCGCGGGTGGCCGCCAGCTTGATCTGCGCCGCGTGATCCGCGACAATCTACGCTACGGCGGCGAGCCTTTGACTCTGCGATGGCGCGAGCGCAAAACCCGTTGCCGGCCACTGGTGATCCTCTGCGATATCAGTGGCTCGATGGAGCGCTACTCGCGCATGCTGCTGCACTTCTTGCACGCCCTCAGCCACACCCTGGGCACCGTGGAGACCTTCGTCTTCGGCACGCGGCTCACGCGCATCACCCATCACCTCCGCCATCGCGACGTGGACGACGCACTGGACGAGGTCGGGCGCATTGTGCAGGATTGGTCCGGGGGGACCAAGATCGGCCAGGCGATCAAGAGCTTCAATTACGAGTGGGCCCGGCGTGTGCTCGGCCGAGGCGCGGTCGTTCTCATCATCAGCGATGGGTGGGACCGGGGTGAGGTCGATGTGCTGGCGCACGCGATCGGGCGGCTGCAACGCGCCGCCCATCGCCTGATCTGGCTCAATCCACTGTTGGGTTCGGAAAGCTACGAGCCCATCCAACGTGGTATGGCCGCAGCGTTACCATTCGTGGATGATTTCCTGCCGGTGCACAATCTCAAAAGTTTGGAGCAACTCGCCGAGGTGCTCAGCACCCTCAGCGACCGTCGCCCGGAGCGCCGGCAGCGGCCGCGGCTGCAGGTGGCAAGTAGCAGTTAGCGCGTAGTTGGGAGTACCTTTCATTTGCTCGATTCTCGATTGGGTCGTTGTCGCTCGCAGAGGAGCGGGCTGGGAGGATTGAGTCGGCTCCCATTGGGAAGGTCGAAATAGAGGTGGGCTCCAGACTTCTGGCCCCTGGGATGAGAATCTGACGCGATAGAAACCGGAGGGTAGTGATGCGCGACGTGATGGAGGCAATTGAGCGCTGGCGCGAGGAGGGCAAGGGAGTGGCTCTGGCTACAGTCGTCAACGCGGAAGGCTCAGCCCCGCGGCGCGAGGGCGCCAAACTTGCCGTCTCAAGCGAGGGCGAGATGGTCGGCTCGGTCAGCGGCGGTTGCGTCGAGAGTGACGTCATGTTCCAGGCGCTGGACGTTCTCAAGGACGGCCACCCGCGCCTGCTGCGCTACGCCATCACCGATGACATGGTCTGGGAGGTGGGGCTGGCGTGTGGCGGCGCGATCGAGGTCTTCGTAGAGCCGTTACGTGTCGCCGAGCCGACCGAGTAATTGTGAGAGGACGACGTGCTGCGTGCTACATGCTCCTGGCCATTGTCTGCACTTTGATTGATCACATCTCATGCATCACGCGTCACGTTTCGCACTCCGGATGATGCCATGCTTCGCCAACTGACTCCGTCTGAAGTTATCCAACGCCTGGAAGCCGCGCTTGCGGCCGGCGAGATGATTGCCCAGGCGACGCTGCTGACCGGCCTCGGCCTGAGTGGCGCCAAACTGCTGGTTTACCCTGACGGGACGCTCACCGGTGGTTTCGGCTCGGCCGATCTCGAGGACCGGGTTCGGCACGACGCAGCCGCGATGATGGCTCAGGCCCGCGGTCAACTTGCGCGCACTTACGACTACGAGGTGCCCACCCCCCCCGGCGGGTCGCCAGCTGTGGTCCGCGTGTTCATCGAGGTTTTCCCGCCGCCACCCCACCTCGTGATTTTCGGTGGGGTCCACGTGGCGATCCCGCTCACGACCCTCGCCAAGACACTCGGCTTTCGCGTCACTGTGGCAGATCCGCGTACCAAGTTCGCCAATCCCCAGCGGTTTCCCCATGCTGACGCCATTATCCCAGAGTGGCCTCAGAAGGCGGTCGAGCAGATTGAGATTGGTCCCTCGACCTATTGTGTCATTCTGACTCACGATCCCAAGATCGACGAGCCTGCGTTAACAGCGGTCCTCGGGAAGAATGCCGCCTATATCGGTGCGATTGGCAGCCGCAAGACGCACACCGAGCGCTTCGAGCGCATGGCCCGGCACGGCGTCAGCGCCGCGGCCCTGGACGAGGTCTACGCACCGATTGGCCTGGATCTCAACGCTGAGACGCCGGAGGAGATCGCGCTGGCGATCATGGCGGAGATCATCGCGGTCCGGCGCGGTGGGCGAGGCGGCTTCATGAAGGATGCCGATCCGTGAGCGAATGAGATGCTTGTTCTGAGAGCAATTCCTTTCGCAAAAAGCTCGTGGAGACCAATGCCATAGGCTCTTCACCCCGTATCCAGCTGCGAACACAAGCCCGCCCCCGGTGCTTGCCGGGCAGAAGGTGCAAGCCTGCAGAGCTTTATAGACCAAAACCGCAGGGGGATTCGCGGATTCAACGAACGGGCCATTCCGCACGGCCGAGATGAGACGAATACGAATCCGGAAACAACTCTGCCTCAGTTACGCAAAAGTTACACGAGGGGCTGTGTCTATCGGAAAGGTGAGAAACACCAAGCAAAAAGGAGATGGTTTCTATGTCAGACGAGGAAAGGACGGAAGTAACTGAAGCTGCCGTCGCTGTTCACTGGGGAGAGGAAGAGTATTACTACCCCCCCTTGGAGTTCATCGCCCAGGCAAACCTGACAGATTCGTCCGTCTATGAGCGTTTCTCGGAAAAGCACTTTCCCGAGTGCTTTAAGGAATTCGCTGATCTGCTCGACTGGTACCAATACTGGCACACCACATTGGACACCAGCAACCCTCCTTTCTGGAAGTGGTTTGTGGGCGGCACGATCAACGTCTGTTACAACTGTATTGATCGCCACCTGGAAGAACATCGCAACAAGGCCGCCTTTATCTTTGTTCCCGAACCAGAGGCAGAAGACCCTATCGCGATTACCTACCAGGACCTCTACGTACGGGTAAATGAGACCGCCGCTATGCTCCGGGACCTCGGCCTCCAGAAGAGCGATCGTGTGACGATCCACCTGCCCATGGTGCCGGAACTTCCCGTTACGATGCTGGCCTGTGCGCGCCTCGGCATCATTCACTCGGTCGTTTTTGCCGGGTTCAGCGGCCAGGCTTGCGCTGAGCGTATGGTGGACTCCGGAAGTGAGGTACTGGTGACCATAGACGGCTACCATCGCAACGGGAAGATGCTGGACCATAAGGTGCAGGCCGACGAAGCGGTCAGAATAGCTGGAGAGCTCGGCCAAGAGATTAAGAAGGTTCTGGTCTGGCGGCGGTATCCCAAGCAGTACCAGTCCGAGGCGCCGATGGTGGAAGGGCGTGACTCCTTCGTGGATGAGTTGTTGTCCAGGCAGCGCGGACAGCGGGTCGAGCCCGTCCCAATGCCCGCCGAAGATCCACTCTTCCTGATGTACACCAGCGGTACCACCGGCAAGCCCAAAGGCCAGCAGCACAGCACCGGCGGTTATCTGGCCTACGTGGCATGGACATCCAGGAACATTCAGGATATCCATCCCGAGGATGTCTACTGGTGCATGGCCGATATCGGCTGGATCACCGGCCATTCGTATATCGTCTACGGCCCGCTGGCCATAGCCGCGACCAGCGTCATCTACGAGGGCGTTCCCACCTACCCCGATTCCGGGCGACCATGGCGCATCGCCGAGCGCCTCAACGTGAACATCTTCCACACCTCCCCGACGGCTATTCGTATGTTGCGCAAGGCCGGTCCGGATGAGCCCGCCAGGTATGGGCATCATTTTAAGCACATGACAACAGTGGGTGAACCGATCGAACCGGATGTGTGGCGCTGGTATTATCGTGTGGTAGGGAAGAACAAGGCGGTCATTGTGGATACCTGGTGGCAGACGGAGAACGGCGGATTTCTCTGTACGACGGTTCCGGCACTCCAGCCCATGAAGCCGGGGAGCGCTGGCCCCGCCTTGCCAGGGATTTATGCCACCATCTATGACGACGGAGGCAACGAAATCAAGCCAGGTTCCGGCATAGCCGGGAACCTCTGCATCCGCAATCCATGGCCGGGCATCACACAGGGCATTTGGGGCGATCCCGAGCGCTTTATTGAGACGTATTACACCCGGTACAACAAGAACCCGGACAGCAAAGATTGGCGCGACTGGCCATACTTCTCCGGTGACGCTGCCATGCTGGCCGCCGACGGCTACTTTCGTATCCTTGGCCGTGTCGATGACGTCATCAACGTGGCCGGCCACCGGCTGGGCACCAAGGAGCTTGAATCGGCCATTCTGACGGTGGAGGAAGTCGCCGAAGCCGCGGTGGTGCCACGTCGTGATGAGCTCAAAGGTCGAGTGCCGGAAATCTACCTCTCACTGAAGCCGGGCTACGAGCCGAGCAGGCGGATTGAAGAGAAAGTCGTCAAGGCCATCGAAGACATCATCGGGAAGATTGCGCGGCCCAAGCACGTGTTCATCGTGTCCGATCTCCCGAAGACACGCTCGGGGAAGATCATGCGCCGCGTACTCGCTTCAATCTCCAACGAGCAAGATGTGGGCGATGTGACCACTCTGGCGAATCCGGAAGTGGTCGAAGGGATTCGTCGAATGGTTCAGGGGGATGGTATGAGCGAGGTATATACTGGATAGCAGTCTGTCTTCGAACAAGACTGCCAGCGCTTCGTCACGGGTATTGTGATAAGTGGCGCGCGCGGCTAAGCCGCGCGCGCCACTCATCAATTCAGCTATCTATTACCCACAAGTTGGGTTTGTTCCTTACCAAGATGCCAAGTAGCGGCCATATCTTGCAGACGTTGCCAACCACGCCAGAGGGTAGTCACTCCAGGTTCACCATCAGACTTGCGACCGAGGAAGCCACCGAGTTGGGCGATCCAACGGACGGTCTGGTGGACGGTAGGCAGTGTGTCTGGCAAGCGGCTTGACTTGTGAATACGCATATAGAGCGCTTGCCACTCGCTGGTAGTCAGGACTACAGTGCACGGCAGGTCAGGCTGACAGCGGTTGATGTAGGTCATCCAGTGCAAGCGCCAAGCGATGACGCTCATTAAGGCGACAAAGCGGTAGAGACGATCGGCCGTCTGCAAGCGACAATCCTCGACTCGACAGCCGGACTTGAGGACTGTATGAAAGACCTCGATTTGCCAGCGGCAGCAGTACCAAGCGATGAGGCGCTGGGCTTCCTCGAAGGAGGTTACGGGCGTGTTGGTGAGCAGCAACCACTCGATCGGCTCATCGACATCGGCGGGGGGATTTTCCTCGCGGACCAGGACGGCGTTGAGGGTGACAGCTGGCAATTTCTGACCGTTGGGACGCCAGGGCGGTCTCAGGGTGACGGAGCCGGAGCGCACCGACACCATGGCCTCACGCGCCGGGCGCTTGTCATTGCCAGGAATATGCACGCTGAGGTGACCAGCGATGGGGCGGCCTTCCACTTTGGGCCACAGCTTACGCACGTGCTCATCCAACAAGGCCCGGTTCGACGAGGCGCGCACCAACAAGGGCGCCGGCCGTTGCTGAGCCAAGGCAAACAGCTCGTAGATGTCGGCTTCCCGGTCGCAGACGGTGATGACTTCCACGCCCGGGGGTGCCAGCGCCAGGGTCTGCTCGAAGGCTTGCAGCCAGCGATAGCTTTCCTTTTCCTCGATGGGCAGCAGGCGACAGGCCTCCGGTCGATGCGCGGGCTCGTCCTCGGGCCGGATGAAGACGGCTTGGGTCAGCACGCCCAGCGGCAGGCCTTCGGGCGTGATGGCCAGCGTGGAATGCAGCCCAAACCCGCGCTGTTTCTGGCTCTTCTTGCCAATCGGACCCAGCCCTTCGGTCTGGGGGTGAGGGGTATAATTCAGGTAAGTCGGGTCTTGGACCGCCAGCACCCGCGCGTGCTGGGCCATCCGCTCCACCGTCCGCTGCTGATGCGGCGCTTGGATGCGTTCCGCTGTCGCCTGATCATGGTCAAAAAAGCGGTATGCCGCCTTGGTATCCGCCCAATCTTCGCATGCCTGGTTAATCGCTGCCCCAGGTTGTTGGCTCAACGCGATGGCGATCTCTTGACAGCGCCAGTTGAGGCGGGCATCTTTCAATTCAACCTGGGCAAATTCTTCGGCAGCCCATTGCTTTTCGGAGCTGTCTTGATGATTGGTAGCCATAGTTTTTTTCTCCCGGTTCGATAGACTGAGCTTCCAGTTTAGCTCATCTTGCGCCCCAGGTGGAGATATGGGTAATAGATAGATCAATTCAGGCATGACAGGGTATCAGGGTGACACCAACGGGATGGAAGTCAAGCGACTGCCGGTGAAGAAATGGCATGTCTGAAAGAACTTCTCATCCTGGCTCCTCATCAGCTCTCATGTTCGTCTCCTCTGCCAGAACCATCCACGGCCTTCCCTCCACCCGCGTGACAAACACAATCAGCGGCCTCCCATCCGGCGTACTCTTCAACCTCCGCCGGAAGCGCTCCGGCTCGATGGGCGCACCGCGCTTCTTCACCGCGATCACGTTCGCGTCCAAGGCCTGCAATCGTCGGTTGAGGGCTTTGAGGTTGAAAGGCGCGTCTTCAACGACGCGCCACGCCCGCGCGAAGGGCGTCGCAACGAACTGCCCGGCAGTCAGGTAGGCAATGGCGGGGTCCAGCAACGCCGCGCCCAGGGCTGTACCCAGGTGCTCGACCAGCGAGGCCCGGATCACGGCGGGGTCAGGCTCGTAGAGCACGGCCTGCGGCCCACCCACCGGCCGCGGCTCGACCGGGTCCTCACTCGTCAGGCTGGCGCCGGCTGGGAGCAGCGTCGCGCGGCGGGACGCCCTGGTCCGCAGCCGGCCGAACCAGAGAACGGCCTCTTTGAGCGTGCCGCGCTCGGAGATAAACTCCACCTCACTGTCGCGTGGCACTTCTTCGTCTGCGACGCCCGGCGCCACCTTCACACCGAGGGTAGGGAGTCTGGCCTGGACTGCCAGCAAGGCAGCGAGCGGTGGTTGCATAACGTGGAGGCTGAAGAGCCGCCGGCCCTCGATGCGCCGGGACGGGTCGGCGAACGCGGCGTCGATTTCGATCGACGCGATCGTCCAGTCGGTCTGGACGAATAGGACTTGCTCGGCGACACCGTAGGCCGCAGCGTTCGCCCGGGCCAGGCGCAGCCGGATCGGATCCAGGTCAAGCGCCGCCATCAGCGGGCCTGCTCGGGCCAGGTTAATGGTGTCGCCCCCGATACCGCAGCCGAGATCGGCGACACGGGCGAACCTGGCGTAGCGCTGGGCCCGGTAGCTTGCGATGGCCTCCCCGCTGGCTTGCTGCAGGGCCTCGTCGGTGAAGAACATCGAGTCGGCGCGGCTGAACTTCGTCCGCGCCCGCTGGCGCAGACGGGCCTGGTCGAGCAACGCCGCCGCCTCTGCCGGGCTGAACTCGCGCCGCAGGGTCGTCAGGACGGCCAGGGTCTCACTTTTGGGCAGCGGGCGCGCCGTGAGCGCGTCTAACGCTGCTCCGGCCTGGGGACTCAGGAGGAATGTGACCAGGGCGTCAGTCAACTCTCGCATCGTCCATGCATCTTAGCGCGCCATCGTGATCGGATCAACCCGCCGCGCCCGGGGTGGATCGCGCTCGCACTCTTGTTCTACGCAACTTCTTGGCCTATTGACGGCGACAAGCTACTAGATGTAGTGTTGACAGCGATGAAGCCTTCCGTTAAACTGAGTCCAATCTGTAATTACATCCATCATCCGTCGTTCTGTGCGGAGATTCTCGAGATCAACGGGCCATGCGTTTAAAAAAGCTCGAACTCCACGGCTACAAGACCTTCGCTGGTCACACTGAGTTTGTTTTCAACGGTGGCGTCACGGCTATCGTCGGACCCAATGGATCTGGAAAGAGCAACGTGGCAGACGCGGTGCGCTGGGTTCTGGGCGAGCAGCGTATCAGCGCCATGCGGGCGAAAAAGTCTGAGGACATGATCTTCAACGGCACCGAGCGGCGCGCCCGCATGGGCCTGGCCCAGGCCTTCATCACGATTGACAACAGCCAGGGCGCCCTGCCGCTGGATTACACGGAGATCGTCGTCGGCCGCCGCACCTACCGGTCGGGAGAGAATGAGTACCTCATCAACGGCCAAAAGGTACGCTTGCGCAACATCCACGAACTGCTCGGCTACGCAGGCGTCGGGACCAGTACCTACACCGTGATCGGCCAGGGGCTGATTGATGCCGCCCTTGCCCTCCGCCCGGAGGAGCGCCGCCAGCTGATTGAGGACGCCGCCGGGTTGGGCGCCTACCAGGGCAAGCGCGACGAGGCGCTCCGCCGGCTGGGGGAGACCGAGGAGAACATCAGGCGCGCCCGGGACATCATCGCCGAACTCGAACCGCAACTTCGGCGGCTCAAGCGCCAGGCTGAGCGTGCCGAGGAGCATAGGAGCCTCACGAGTGACCTCCGCGAGCTGCTACGCCAGTGGTACGGCCACCGCTGGGGCCAGGCCGCCGAGGGGGTGGCGGCCTGCACGGCCCAGGTCGCGCACACTGCGAACGAGCTCCAGGCAGCGACCGCAGAGGTTGAGGCCCTCGAGGGGCGGATCAAGCAGGTCAAGCAGCGCCAAGAGGTGCTGCACGAGCAGTTGGAGATGGGGCAACGCGAGCACAATCGCCTGCGGGCCGAGAGCGAGCGCGTCCGGCGCGACCGAGCCGTGGCCGAGGAGCGGGCACGCCTCCTTGAGCGCCAGGCCCGGCAGTTGGCGCAGGAGATGGCCCAGTTCGAAACAGAGGAGATCGCGCTCGGCGAGCGGGCCGCCGCCCTGGCTGCCGAGGGTGAGAGGCTCACGGCGACTCGCGCTGAAGCGCAGGTGGCGCTGGCGACCGCGGAGAGCCGGCTCAACGAAGCGGAGCGCGAACGAGAGATGCTGCGTGCTTCACTCGACCAGGCGCGTCGCTCGGTCGCCCGGCTGACGGCGCGGCAGAGCGAGCTGGCCCAGCGCCAGATCCAGGCGACCGAGCGGCGGACGGAGCTCAACCGTGAGCTTGAGACGCACCGCGAGGCGTGCGCTGATCTCGAGCGGCGCCTGGCGCGGCGCGAAGGTGAGATTGCAATCATCGAAGCGGAGCTCGAGGAGCTTCATCGCCGGCGCCGCGAGCTCGTGGATATGCACGATAGCCTTCAGGGACAACGATCACGAGCACAGGCGGATCAAGAACGCTGCCAGGAGGCCCTACGCGAGGCTGAGAAGGCCCTCGACCTCCTGCGCGCCCGTTACGAATTGTTGGCCCGCCTGCGCCGCGAAGGGGCCGGTTACGAGACCGGCGTACGGAGCCTGCTGGCGGCCACGGAGAAACGTGAGCTAAAGGGTGTCCGCGGCCCGGTGGCCGCTCACTTGCGGGTGACGCCGGAGCTAGCGACCGCGGTCAGCGCAGCGCTCGGGATGCGGCTCCAGGCGGTTGTCACGGAGCACTTTGAGGCTGCCTCGACTGTGCGCGGCTGGCTGCACGGCCACGAGCACGGGCGCGCATTACTCTTGCCGTTGGGGGCCCTCACCGGACTCGATGTTGGTCCGGCGCCTGCCGGATCTGGTATCATCGGCCGCGGGGCTGAGTTGGTCCAAGGCGACGACCCCGCGTTGTTGGAGTACCTGCTTGGCGACTGGCTGATCGTCGAGAATTGGGATGCAGTCGTGCACCTTCTTGAGGGGCAGCGATTAAAGATGAACGATGGGAGATTCGGCAACGGCCACTCTCCCGCTATTCAGGATTCTTCGACAAGCCGCACTCGCCACTCGCCGATCTCCGTCCTCCACTGGAACGTTGTGACCCTGGACGGTCAGGTGCTTCGCCAGGATGGCTCGATCGAGGCCGGCCGGGGCAACGGAAACGGGACCAATCTGCTTGCGAAGAGCCGGGAGTGGGCTTTGCTGCCCGCTCAGATCGCCAGGGCTGGGACGACGCACACGCGGGCGCAGGCGGCGCTCGACGAAGCAACTGACAGCATTCACGAGCTTGACGGCCGGTTGCACGCCTTGGATCGCGAACTGCGCGAGGCCGTCCGCCAGATGGAGCGTGCCGATCAGACGCTCCAGCGCGAGCAGCGCGATGCGGAGAAGCTCCTGCAGGAGCAAGCCTGGCGCCAGGCGCTGGTCGTCAGGCTCCAGACCGAGATAGAGGAGCTCGATCGGCGTGCGGCCGAGTTGGAGGTTGAGGTGGCCGCGCTGGGTGAGCAGGGCTCGGCGGCCGATGCTGCCGTTCGGCAGGCTGAGACGACCCTGGACGCAGCTCACCCTGGGGCGCTCCGGGAGGCGGTGGTGCAAGCGCGAACCGCGATCGCCGTGACCGACGAGCAACTGGGCGGCTGGCGGCGGCGCCAGTGCGAGCAGGCCGAGACTGTGCAGCGGCTGAGCCAGCGTCGAGCGGCCAAAGAGCACCAGTTGGCGGAGTTGGAGGGCGAACGCGCCACCCTGGCAGAGAGCGATGCCGTGCTGGTCGCAGAGGCAGCTCAGGCCGAAGCCGCGCTTACCGACCTCCAGCAGCGGCTGGCCCCGCTCGAGCGCGAGCGCCAGGGGGCTGAGGAATTGGAGGTCCAGCTTGAGGAGCACTTCGCGGCAGCCCGTAGAAAGCGCCACGAACGCGAGGAAATGGCTCATACGGCCCAACTGGCGCTACAGGCAGCCGAAGATCGGATTGCCCATCTCCGCGACCAAATCGAGGCGGACCTGGGCGTGGTCGAGATGGACGAGCTCAGCGCTGAGTTGCCCCACCAGAGGGTTCTGCCGATTGACGAGTTGGTGACGACGCTGCCTAAGGTACCGGTGCTCAAGGAGGGACTGGAGGAGGATGTGCGCCGCGTGCGCCGCCGCCTCGGCCAAATCGGCGCCATCAACCCGGATGCGCCAGCCGAGTATCGTGAGCTGGAGTCGCGTTACCACTTCCTGACCGAGCAGTCGGCCGACCTGGAGCGGGCCAGCAGCGATCTGAAGCAGGTGGTCGGCGAACTGGACCAGGTCATGCGCCAGCGCTTTCGCGAGACCTTCGACGCAGTCAACACGGCCTTCCAAGAGTATTTCACGCGTCTCTTCGATGGCGGCAAGGCCTACCTGGAGCTGACGAATCCCGAGGACATCAACATCACGGGGGTTGAGATCGTCGCCCGGCCACCGGGGAAACGCCCTCAGAGCATCGTTCTGTTGAGTGGCGGCGAACGGGCCTTGACCGCCGCGGCGCTGATCTTCGCCATCCTGAAGGTGAGCCCGGCCCCCTTTTGCGTGCTCGACGAGGTGGACGCTATGCTGGACGAGGCCAACGTCGGGCGCTTCCGCGACATGCTGGTGGAGCTGGCGCGGGAGACTCAATTCATCGTGATCACGCACAACCGCGGCACCATCGAAGCCGCCGATGCCATTTACGGCATCAGTCAGAGCGAGGGCGGCGTGAGCGACGTTATCTCCCTGGCCCTGGACGAGGCCATCCGCCAGGCAAAGCATTAACGGGAATCAAGGGCTGGGGGAGATGGTTGAGGAGGAGCTCAACCGAAGTGGGCATCTGTTTGGCCTCGAACGCGGGTGCGCGTTCGAGGCCAAACAGATGCTGCGGGCGGTTTTAACGGGCGGTCCACAGGGTCAGGAGGATATAGCGGCGCTCGCGAGCGCGATGAAGCCAGAGCGATCGAACCGGGTCCGAGCTGACGGCGCGACAGGATGAACCTGCGGGCCCACCGGACGGCACGGGATGAACGGCCGGCTTGCTCACGCTCGCGAGCGCCGCTCGAACGCCGCGGGCCCCCGGCCTGTCGGCTATCACCGGAGGTCGCCACCAAGATCAGAACGGTCTCAGTTTCGTTCGCGCGGCCCTCCTCCCTGGACTTGCGCGAGCGGGTGGCGTGCGGTAGAGTTCAGCCCACGGCAAACTCGAGCGAGGAGCCCACGAGGAGAGTAATCCTATGGCACGCGACAAGGTTGTTGTGATTACGACCGGCGGTACCATCGCCATGCGGGATGAGGGCGAGGGCGCCGTTCCGGCCATCGCCGGGAAGGGGCTGGTGCGCGACCTGCCCTCCGACGTCGCGGCACTTGGCGATATCGAGGTTGAGGAGTTCAGCAATCTTCCGAGCGCGCATCTCACCGTTGACCAGCTGTGGAATCTCCAAAAGACAGTTGTGGACCGGCTCGAGCGACTCTACGTGCGCGGCGTGGTGGTCACGCATGGCACGGATACGATGGAAGAGACTGCCTATCTCCTTGATCTGACGGTGCCGGTATCGCGGCCGATTGTATTGACCGGTGCAATGCGCACGGCCGGTGAGCCGGGCTACGATGGGCGCGCTAACCTCCTGGCGGCTATTCGCGTTGCCTTCGATCCGAACGCCAGCGAACGGGGCACAATGATCGTGATGAACGATGAGATTCACGCCGCGCGCTACGCAACCAAGGCTCACACGAGCAGTCCCGCTGCTTTTCAATCGCCCGGGTGGGGGCCGATGGGACGGGTCTACACCGATGAGATCCAGTGGGGGTGGGATATCAAGCGTGAGGTCTTCCCAGTTCGCCAGATCGAGCCCAACGTGCACCTTATCGTGCTAACGGTCGGCGCCAACGAATCTATCCTGCGCTACCTGATCGAGCGGCGGGTACGTGGGGTCGTGATTGAGACACTCGGCGGGGGGCGCGTGCCACCCTGGTGGGTCGCGCCGATCAAAGCGGCCGTTGCCGCCGGGATCGCCGTGGTTGTTACCAGCCGGACCGGCGCCGGGCGCACGGTGGATCGCTACGGCTATCCGGGAGCCTATCGGGACCTGGAGGAGGCCGGTGTCATCTTCGCTGGCGAACTCAACGGGCCGAAAGCACGCATCAAGCTGATGGCGGCTTTGGGTGCGCGGGGGTGAGCACCTGAAGTCTGAAACATAAATTCGTCTTCACGTTTCAGACTTCAGGTTTGAGATAATGTGTTTATATGACACTGTTGGCGAATTGGTGCGAGTGGCGGGGGCCTGTTTGTAGTGCGCGCTTCAGCGCGCTAAAGCGCGCACCACGAACTGCTCGCCCTCCCTGGAGACGATTTCGCCAACAGGATCTTTATATTTCTGTAAAAGTGGCGCGTACGCGCCGCTTTTACAGAAAGTGAGATACGCCATCAGGTTTGATCGGCCGAGGCGCGGGCCACCGGCGGCAAGGGCTGCTCGCCGAGCGCCTCGACGATTGCCGTCCAGAGATGCTCGAAGCGGCCGGCGCTCAGCCAGCGCCAGAGTCCGGCCTCGCGCCGCGTCGCTTGTGCCTGAGGAGAGTCGGTGAGCAGTGCGGCGTGGCGCAGACGGTGTCGCAACCAGGCGGGGAGCCGTTGATCGAAGACGAGCGGCGCGACGCTCGCGACGGTCGGGGGTCCCTCGCCCAACTCCCGAACGCGCAGTGCCAGGTCGGGGTCGATTTGGAGCAGTTCGCGCGCCAGAGGCAACACGGTCGGGGCCTGGCAGGTCACGTGCGGCCCGACCTCCCAGGTGAGATCGGCGGCGAGGCCGTGGCACACGAGATCGTAGAGCACTGGCTTCGGAGCCGGGATGTAGCGCAGGAGGACCAGCGCTGAGGTGTGGATCAGAAGCCCGAGGGGCAGGTCGGGCCCGCGCAACACCAGGCCGTCAGGGCCGAGGTACTCGAGCGGTTTCCTCAAACTG
Organism: Ardenticatenaceae bacterium; assembly: GCA_027493995.1. Taxonomy (GTDB): domain Bacteria; phylum Chloroflexota; class Anaerolineae; order Ardenticatenales; family Ardenticatenaceae; genus DOUV01. The sequence continues at coordinate 7,580,318 of JAOSJS010000001.1, forward strand.
GGATCGTACCGCCAGAAGAGGCGTGCATCTGGCAGATGCCAGTGCCGCTCAGCTGCCGCGCTCAGTGCCGGGATCAAAAGCGTCTCCAGCTCAAGCAGCGCCTCGGCTGGAGCCCACCGTGTGCTCATTGTCGGCCTCACTCTCCATATACATCTCGGCAAGCGCCCAGGCCTCCTGGGCCAGCCGCACCCGCAAGCTTGCCGGCGCCAGCACCTCAACGTTCTTGCCCCAGCTCTTAATCCAGGGTTCAATCTCCATCAGACCACTGACTCGCAACGTGAGCTTGCGACCGCCGTCGGGCAACGGTTCGACCTGTTGCGATGGATGCCAGGTGCTCTCGTCTACACGGCGCGCGACTTCAGGCGTGAAGCGAAGGACTACCTCCTGGAGTGGCTCACCAAAGACGATTCCCCAGCTGTGCTCCAGGGCGGCTGCAGGGTGCATCTCGTCGGGGAGATCGTAGGTCTCGTCGAGGAGTTGGGCGCGCTGGATGCGTTCGACTTTGAAGGTCGTCGTGCTCTGATGATAGTCGCTATGCGCGACAACGTACGTGGTGCGATCTCCCGGCTCGACAAAGTAGGGGCTGATAGTGTATTCGTAGGCCTGCTTGCTCCTGGCCGAACGGTACCAGATCCGAACCTTGCGCCCGGTTGCCCAGCCGAGGGCTAACACCTCGAAGACCGCGCGGAACTGTTGATTTTCCTCGCGCTCGGCCATTTTCTGCACTGTGAGTTGCAGGGCTCGGCCCAGTGTGTCGGGAAGGACACTGGCCAGTTGAGCCAGCGCGGCCGAGACGTGGGGGTTGTGCTCGTCGGTCGAGCGGCTCAGGAGGCGTGCGGCCAGGTAGAGGGCCGTGGCCTCATTCAAGGTGAGCTTGAGCGGGGGGAGGTAGTAGCCCTCGACGATACCGTAGCGCGGCTTCTCGTCGTCGCTGTCCTGCCAAACCGGCACTCCGGCATCTTCCAGCGCTTTGAGGTCGCGCTGGATCGTCCGCGGGGTCACCCCGCAAAGAGCCGCCATCTCGCGCACGGTCAGGCCATGGGGGTGGCGGTAGAGCAGGTGGCTCAGCCGGTGGAGCCGAGCCTGCTTGTCTCGAATTGGTTCGTCCTCGGCCATCGCCGGCCTCCTCTCTAGACCCGTTGACATGTCCTGTAGTATAGCACAAAAGTGCGACACAGTGTGTCGTTGCGGCGTGGTGGTGCGGCGAAGACTGCCTGGGGTCAAGGTCTCAACCGCGACCCTTTCTCCATCGGGGGAGACACGAGCAGGCTTGATCTCAGCGACGACTGGGTTACAATTGGATTGCACCGGAAGCATCCTCTCGAAACCGAGCCGCTCCGACGATGCCGTTCCAGGTTAAAGAGATGAGTCCACCATGCTTATCCTCACGATAGATGTCGGTAATACTCACGCCAAGTTCGGTGTCTATGACGGTCCGACCCTGCGCGCCGACTGGCGGGCAGTGACCGACCACAATCGCACCCCCGATGAATGGGCGGTACTGCTCGACCGCTTTCTGGCCCTCCGTGGTTTGCAACTGGCCGATCTTGCCGGCTGCGTGTTGGCCTCGGTGGTGCCGGTCCTCACGGCGGCGCTGCGGGAGATGGTCGTCAAATACCTGGGCGTAGAGCCATTGGTCGTGGGGCCGGGGATCGACGTTGGGATTGCCATCGAGCGGGTCAACCCTCAGGAGGTTGGTGCCGATCGGGTAGTCAACGCTCTGGCGGCGCGCGAGCGCTACGGCGCGCCTTGCATTGTGATGGACTTCGGCACCGCGACGACATTCGACGTCGTCTCGCCCGGCGGTGCCTATATCGGCGGTGTCATCGCGCCCGGCCTCAATCTCTCGGTCGAGGCCCTCGTCCAGCACGCGGCGCGACTCTACAAGGTTGAACTGGCCTTCCCGCCGGCGGTTATTGGCAACAGCACGGTCACCGCCATGCAGAGCGGTTTGATGTGGGGCTATGTCAGCCTGGTCGATGGCATTGCACGCCGTATCCAGGCCGAGCTGGGCCAGCCGGCGGCCGTCGTGGCGACCGGCGGCCTGGCGGAGATCCTCGCGACCCACAGCGAGACGATCCAGGTCGTGGACCCGGAGCTGACGATCCACGGCCTCTACCGTCTCTGGGAGTTGAACCGGGCGGAGGCCTATGGTCCAGCGTAAGCCACTGGTGGCCGGAAACTGGAAGATGCACTACGACCCGACGGAGGGGGTCGCCCTGGTCCGCGAGCTGCGACGCCGGCTCGTCGGACTCGCCGGGGTCGAGGTGGCTGTCTTCCCATCCTTCGTGACCTTGCCGGCAGTGGCGGCCGCGCTCCCGCCACGCGGCCCGATCGCGGTGGGTGCCCAGACGTGCCACTGGGAGCGACAGGGCGCGTTCACGGGCGAGGTCTCACCCTGGATGCTCCGCAACCTCTGTGAGTGGGTCATTCTGGGTCACTCGGAGCGGCGTCAGCAGTGCGGAGGCGCCGGCCAGGGTGGGTATGAGAGTGACGAGCGGATCAATCGCCGAGTTCACCCGGCGCTGGCGGCCGGCCTACGGGTGATTCTGTGCGTCGGCGAGCCGCTGACAGTGCGCGAGCGCGGTGAGACGGGCGACTTCGTCGCGGCGCAGGTGGTCGTGGGCCTGCAGGGCCTCGCTCCGGCCGAGGTGGCCAACCGGTTGGTCATCGCCTACGAGCCGATCTGGGCGATTGGCAGCGGTGAGGCCGCCAACGGTACCAGCGCTAATTGGGTCGCGGGCCTGGTCATCCGCGCCGCCGTGGCCAGCCGCTGGGGCCGGACCGCAGCCGAGCGGCTGCGCGTGTTATACGGCGGCAGTGTCAGCCAGTCCAACGCGGCCGAGTTCTTGGTGCAGCCGGAGATCGACGGGGCCCTGGTGGGTGGCGCCTCGCTGCAGGCCGATGCGTTTGCTGCGATTGTCAAGGCCGCAGCGGGGTGTTGAGCCACAATGCCAGTTCTCACTTCTCTCCTCGACATCGCGCTGCCTCTGGTGGTGAGCCTGCTCCTGTTGCTCTGGCTCAATCGTCTGGTGACAGTGACGGTCGTGCGCCTCTTCTGGCACTTCGTCGGTGATTCGCGGCTGGCGTTTTTGCTCTACGCACTGTTGATCTTGCCCGGTACGGCGGTCCACGAGCTCAGCCACTGGCTGGCGGCCCGGCTCTTGGGAGTGCGGGCGGAGTTGCCAGTGCTCCTGCCACGGACGATTAAGTTACAGGGACCGGTCACGCTCGGTCACGTGATGATCGCGCGGACCGACGTCGTGCGGCGCAGCCTGATCGGCGTGGCGCCATTCCTGGCGGGGAGCGCCCTGGTGGTGCTGATCGCACGCCAGGCTTTCGGACTCGATGAGCCCACCCGTGTTCTGGTCGGAACCGAGGGTGCCTTGAAGGTCGCCGCGGCGCTTTTGCGCAGCGTGGGGGATTCCGTCCGGGCCCGCCCCGATGCCTGGCTCTATCTGTACCTGCTCTTTGCCATCAGCAATGGCATGCTGCCCAGTCCGTCCGATCGAGAGGCCTGGCCCTGGGTGGCGTTTCTGGCCGCTCTCGTCGTCGCGGCGACCTACCTGTTCGCCGGTGTGCCTGAGTTGCCGGCCATTCTGACGCTCTGGTTGCTGCGAATGGTCCGCTGGCTGACCTTCGCCTTTCTGGTGACTGTCGTGATCAATACGTGCTTCGTGTTGGGCACCTGGCCCTTGGAGCGCCTGGTGGCAGCTGTGCGGGGAGGCGCCTAGAGCGGAACTCGCCGGCACGCGCTTCTGGCTGCGTTCGGCGGGCGAGCGGGTGCGCGGTTTGCCAAAAGGCCGCGCTATCCCTATAATGTTTAGTACTCGCCGCTGGGCGGGTTCTTTTATGTTTGTCAATTACCTCTTGGGAGGGTTGCAAGGAGCAACAAGCAAATGGTACGGATTCGCCTGCGCCGGGTTGGTGCCAAAGGCCAGCCTAGCTATCGTATCGTAGTGGCCGATCAGCGTTCGCCTCGCGATGGCCGGTTCATCGAAATTCTTGGTCACTACAACCCTCGCACCGAGCCTGAGACGGTTGCTGTGGATGCCGACCGCGCCGCCTACTGGCTCGACAAGGGCGCCCAGCCCTCGGAAGCGGTTGAGCGCTTGTTGAAGAAGGCCGGAGCCTACGAGGCATTGGCAGCTCTTCGCGGGACGCCAACGGAGGGCCCTGCGGAGGAGACTCCTGTCAGTGCCCCGGTCGCGACCACTGAAGATGTGACATCATAACGATGGACGATCTGGTACGATACATCGCAGAGAACCTGGTGGAGGACCCAGGCGCCGTGCACGTCGACGTGCGCGAGCGAGGTCGCATGGTTGAGCTGCGGCTGCGCGTCGCCCGCGAGGACATGGGCCGGGTGATTGGCAAGGGCGGGCGCATCGCGAATGCCATGCGCAGCCTGGTCCGGGTGGCGGCGCTCAAGCAGGGTCAACGAGTCAATCTTGAGATTCGCTAGTGATGGACGGTGCCCCGCGATTTCTGACCGTTGGGACGATCGTGGCGCCCCACGGCGTGCGTGGAGAGGTACGTGTTCAACTGGCCATGGATGACCCTGGGTTTTTGAGCGACCGCGACACGATCTACCTGGCTGAGGGCGACAGCCAACAATTGGTCTCCCTCGAGCGGTTTCGACTCCGCTCGGAGACCCAGGCGCTTGTGAAACTAAGGGGCGTCAATGACCGCGAGGCTGCCCAGGCCCTTCGCGGTTCTACACTGCTGATCGATCGAAGCTGGGCGCCACCCCTCGATCCCGACGAGTACTACGTAGATGACATCCTCGGACTCACAGCGGTCACGACCGACGGTGAAGTCCTTGGGCAGGTGCGAGAAGTTATTTTCACCGGAAGCAATGAGGTTTATGTTGTGCGCGGCGGCCAGCGCGGCGAGATTCTGCTTCCGGCGATTCGCGATGTCGTGAAGGCGGTAGATTTGGAGGCTGGCGAACTGCGTGTTCGACTGCTCGAAGGCTTGATCTGAGAGGCCTATCTCGCTTTCGAAGCTGCGACTCCTCCGTCGCAGCTTTTGTTTTGCGATGAGCGGTCCCCCAACAGCTTTGGGGGCAGCGGATCGAAGAAGTAATCGCTGCGCGAAGCGGGGACCGTGAATGATCGCTCAAAGCGGCTGTTGACATCGCCAAAATCGGTGTGGTATGCTTGCGCCTATTGTCGGGCACGCCGCCCTCAAGATGTGGGGGCATTGAGTGGAGCGCAGAGTGGACGAGCGGATCTACTGGGTGGCCTTCAATCGAGTCAGCGGAATTGGACCTGCCCGGGTTCGGTCGCTCCTGGACAAATTTGGTGGCCTGGAGGCTGCCTGGTACGCTGACGCCTGGGCGATTGGCCGCGCGGGGCTGGACCGGCGCTCGATTGAGAGCTGGCTCGAAACGCGCCGCACGCTGGATCTGGCGGCCGAGCAAGCCCGCCTCGAAGCCCTGGGCGTGCAGGTGCTCATCTGGACTGATACCGACTATCCCGCGCTGTTGCGCCAGATTCCGTCCGCACCACCTGTGCTCTACGTCCGGGGCGCATTGGTGCCCGCCGACGAGTGGGCGGTGGCGGTGGTCGGCACGCGGCGTATGAGCGCCTACGGGGAAGCCGTGACCCGCCAACTCGTCGCCGACCTGGTCGCGGCCGGGTTGACGATCGTAAGTGGGTTGGCGCTGGGGGTAGATGCCCTGGCGCACCAGGTTGCCCTGGAATGCGGGGGCCGGACGATCGCAGTGCTCGGCAGTGGGGTGGATCGGCTCTATCCGGCGCGCAATCGCGGTCTGGCCACTCGCATCATGCAACAGGGCGCCGTGGTGAGTGACTATCCGCTGGGCACGCCGCCTGATGCGGTGAACTTTCCGCCACGGAACCGCATCGTCAGCGGCCTGGCTCGCGGCACGTTGGTTATCGAGGCCGGCGACCAGAGCGGTGCGCTCATCACGGCGAACTACGCCCTCGACCATGGGCGCGAGGTGCTGGCCGTGCCCGGGAGCATTCTCAGCCGGAGCAGTCGTGGCCCGAATGCTTTGATCCGAGACGGCGCCACGCCGGTGCTGGAAGCCGCCGACGTGATTCGAGCCCTCGACCTGGAGATGGTGCTACCTCAGCGTGAGGTTCGCCAGATGATCCCGGCCACCGACGATGAGACTCGGGTCCTGGCCCTGCTGAGCGACGAGCCCTGCCATGTAGACCAGCTCGGGCAGGCGACGGAACTGGCGGCCGGCGAGCTCAGCAGCCTGTTGGCCATCATGGAACTCAAAGGGCTGGTGCGCCGCGTGGGCTCGATGAGCTACGTGGCCGTCCGGTGAAACGTAACGCTCGTGGTGGAGAAACGTCTTCGCTCATACTGGAGGAGGGCGCGCTGGGGCAGTTCACGGGCTGAGCGGCTCGTGACGCGTGAAACGTGAAGGTCGCTCGCAAGAACAGGTATCGCGTTCCACGCCGGTCCAGAGTGGAGTGCGTAGCAGACAGTACACTGTATCCTAAGATGAGCGTTACGCATTCCGAATCGAGAAGAACGCGTTGGAAACGTGAGAACGGTGGGAGATGTGGAACAATCAGTCTTTGCGATGATTCTGGCTGGCGGTGTCGGAACGAGGCTCTGGCCGCTTAGCCGCCGAGGCACGCCCAAGCAATTGCTTGAGCTCCTCGGCGAGCGCACGATGTTGCAGGCCACCGTCGATCGAATCGCGCCGATGATCCCGCTTGAGCGGGTCTACGTGATGACCAACGCCGAGTACGTCGAGCAGGCCCGCGCACAGCTTTCAAACGTGCCGCCGAAGAATATCATCGGTGAGCCGACGCCGCGCGGTACGGCACCCGCGGTTGGACTGGCAGCCTGGCACATCCAGACGCGCGATCCGAAGGCAGTCATGCTCTCGCTGCATGCTGATCACCACATTGCCGATCCAGAGGGGTTCCGCCAGGCGCTCGGCGCTGCGATCGACGTTGCTCGTGAGGGTTGGTTGGTCAATCTCGGTGTCAGGCCGACCTACGCGGCGACTGGTTTGGGGTGGGTCGAGATGGACAGCTCGCTTGGCAAGTTTCGGGGGGTCGAGGCCTGGCGTGTAAAGCGCTTCGTCGAGAAGCCGGATATCGAGCGAGCCGAGCACTTTCTGGAAAGCGGGCGCTATCTGTGGAACAGCGGGATTTTTGGCTGGCGGGTGGACGTGATCCTGAAGGTGTTTGAACGGCTGCTTCCGTCGATCAGCGAGCGCCTGGCCCAGATTGGCGCCGCCTTGGGGACGCCAGAGGCCGAAGCGACGCTCCGCGAGGTCTGGGCGACGTTGAGGGGTGAGACGACGATCGACCGCGGCATCATGGAGCATGCCGCGCAGGTCGCCACCGTGCCCATGGACGTCGGCTGGGATGATGTCGGGAGTTGGTCCAGCCTGATCGCGCTCATGCCGGCTGACGCGAGTGGCAATGCGGTCCGTGGCGCTGGCGATAGCATCCTGGTAGACTGCGAGCGCGTATTTATTCTCAGTGAGGAAAAATTCATCGCCGCCGTTGGGCTGAGCGACCTGGTTGTCGTGGACGTTGGGGATGCGCTCCTGATTTGCCACCGCGACCGGGCGCAAGATGTCAAACGGATTGTGAGCCAGCTTCAGGCGCAGGGCCGTCACGATTTGCTCTAAACTACGATGATCGAGCCGACAACTACCGATCCGAGCTTCCTTGTTGCCATCGAGGCGAGCCGGCAACTGACGATCGCCCAGGCGGGCCGGTTGGCGGCCGCGCTGGCCTATCTGTTGGCCGTAGCCCTGGTCGCGGAGGCAAGCTCTGTTCCTCTCGGCGTGACCGCGCTCGCGGGGCTGGTGATCGCGGCGCTGATTGCGCGCTTCTCACGCGAGGCGCGCGAGGCGACTGATAGGCTGGCTGCACTGGGATTCGAACAAGGCAGCAGGCGCAGTGTTGATGGCACAGCTGCTCTGCTCGTGTTGTTGGTCGCGCTCCTGGCGGCCGTGGCCGCCTGGCGTGCGCTGCAGACACGCGCACCGGTTGTGGCGCCGGTGATCGCGCTGCTTCTCTTTGCCTGGCAATGGTGGTTCTACTTTTATAGTCTTGCCCAAACCGCCGATCCTGGCGCGCCGTGAAAGGAATCCGAACGTGACTGACTACGGCGATTGGTTGATTGACGATTCGGCCGAGATGGTAGCCCAGATGCGCGCAGTCCTGGCCGACCCGCACAAGACGGTCGACGAGAAGCTCGAGGCTCTGACGCTCCTCGCGAATCTGGCCGACGAAGATGCTTTACACGTCCTCCAGTGGTACCGCGAGCACGCTGATCCCGGTCTCGAGCTCTACGCGGAGTTGGCCCTGGCTGAGGCTGAGGCGCTGGCCGCGGAGCCGTTCGCGGACAACTGGGAAGATGAGATCATGGACCTGGTGCTGCACGTCGCCGATGGCGTGCACGCGGGGCTGGGGCCAGATGCCGGGCACGGCGAGTATTGCCGCGCTCTCGCGCGTGGTCTGCGAAGTGAGGCCCTGCGGGTGGACGAGGGTGCCCGGGCGTTGGTCAAGTACAGTGGCCAGGCGATCGAGATCACGTCGCTCGACTTGATCGTCGAGGGGACCTTGCTGGTCGGGGTCTGGGCGAGCGACGATGAGGAGCAGCGTGTGGAAGACGCGGAGGCCGGTGACGACTACGAGCCGTCGGATCGCTTCTATGCTGCCCTACGTGCGAGCAACCTGCCCTGGGGGCTCCTGCTCGATGTGGCCGGCTCGCTGATCTCCTGGGACCTGTTGCAGAATCTCGATGTGGATCGAGGGAGCCCGAAGATCGAGTACATTCTGACGTTAAACGCAAACCGATGACCGCTGATGGATGAATAATTCAGTCGAGTTCGAGCGAGGTAACCGTCGAACGAGTTTACCGGCGCTCGCACAGGTTGCTCACGGAGCAGTGAAATCCGGCGTGTGGGCGCGATTCTACCATAGATCACGCATCACGACTGCGCCCCGGACGCCTCCGGAGAGCCTGTCGTCAACGATCCTGTTCATCATTCGGCGCTCATCATCGACTATTCTGAGGAAGTGTGAGTTGTGAGTGAGCGATTGGAAGCATACTGTGTTAAATGCCGTGAGAAACGCGCGGTAGCCGACCCGCAGGCCGTATTCACGGCGGCGGGTGGGCCGGCGACTCGGGGCCGCTGTTCGGTCTGTGGAACGACTCTCTTTCGCATGGGTGCCACGCCGGCCCACGAGGGGATGACGCCGCCCGAGCCGAAGCCGACCGCAGCCAGGCGGAAGCAGACGAAGAGTGAGCGGCGGCGCGGCAAGCTCGTGATCGTTGAGTCGCCGACGAAGGCCCGCACCATCGGGAAGTTCCTGGGGAGGGGCTACACCCTCCGTCCCTCTGTGGGTCACGTGCGTGACCTGCTCAAGTCCAGGTTGAGTGTGGATGTCGAGCACAATTTCGAGCCAACCTACCGGGTGCCGAACGAGAAGAAGGCCATCGTCAAAGAACTGCGGGCGGCGGCTGAGTCAGCCAACGAGATTTACCTGGCCACCGACCCCGACCGGGAGGGTGAGGCGATTGCCTGGCACCTGTTGGAGGCCGCTGAACTGCCCCGCGAGCGCACCCACCGGGTGGTGTTCCATGAGATTACCAGGTCGGCAATTGCCGAGGCCTTCGCTCACCCGAAGGGCCTCGACATGAATCTGGTGAGCGCGCAGCAGGCCCGCCGGATCCTCGACCGGCTGGTGGGCTACGGTATCAGCCCGCTGCTCTGGCGCAAAGTGCGGAGCCGGCTGAGCGCCGGCCGCGTGCAGAGTGTCACTCAGCGGATGATCGTCGATCGCGAGCGCGAGATTCGCGCCTTCGTGCCGGTCGAGTATTGGACCATCGCGGCGCTTTTGGCCCAGGTCACCACGCGGAAGGCCAAAGGCGACCGTCCCGGCCTCGCGGCCCGGCTCGTCAAGGTGCGTGGCGAGGAACCATCGTTGCCGGATGAGGCGACCACGATGGCGGTCGTGCGCGCACTCGACGGTGCTACCTACGTCATCACCGATATTCGCCAGCAGCAGCGCCGCCGGAATCCGGCTGCCCCGTTTACGACCAGCACGCTGCAGCAGGAAGCGAGTCGCCGCCTGGGGTTTGGCGCCCGCAAGGCGATGACCGTGGCTCAACAACTCTACGAAGGGTTGAATATCGGTGACGAGGGAACCGTCGGTCTGATCACCTACATGCGCACGGACAGTGTGAACGTCTCGCAAGAGGCGCAGGCCGAGGCGCGAACCTATATCGCCCAGACCTTCGGCGAGGACTTTGTACCGGCGACCGCGCCGATCTACAAGTCGCGCGCGAAGAATGCTCAGGAAGCCCACGAGGCGATCCGGCCCACCTCAGTTCTCCGCACGCCCGATGCCGTCGCGTCCTTTCTCGATCGCAGCCAGTTCCGGCTCTACGAGCTGATCTGGAAGCGCTTCGTGGCCAGTCAGATGGCACCGGCTGTGCTCGACATAACCAGCGTAGATATTGCCGCGGATACCGAGCGGCGGCTCACGCCTGGTAGCGCGGTTGCCGACGAGGCTGTCGTAGCGCGTCTGGCCGACAACCCGGCCTACCTGTTCCGCGCGAGTGGTTCGGTCGTGCGCTTTCAGGGGTTCCTGGCGCTCTATGAAGAGGGGCGGGACGACGCCGGCCCGGACGAGGAGGGCGGCACGCTGCCGGACCTCACCACGGGCGAGCTCCTCGACCTGCTCGAGTTGCAGCCCGACCAGCACTTTACCCAGCCGCCGCCGCGCTACACCGAGGCGACGCTGGTCAAAGCCCTGGAGGAGAATGGGATCGGCCGGCCATCGACCTATGCGGCGATTCTCTCCACGATCCAGGATCGGGGCTACGTCACTCGGGAGCAGAAGCGGCTCATGCCGACCGAGTTAGGCGAGATCGTCAACGACTTGCTGGTCGAGCACTTCCCGGATGTCATGGATATCGGGTTCACCGCTCAGATGGAGGAGGAACTCGACCAGATCGCCGAGGGCGAGCGCGAGTGGCACTCGGTCGTAGGCGAGTTCTACGGTCCCTTCAGTCAGCGTCTCGAGGTCGCAGCCGAGGAGATGGAGGAGGTCGAGTTGGAGGAAGAGGAGACCGATGAAATCTGCGAGAAGTGCGGCGCGCGGATGATTGTTAAATTCGGTCGCTTCGGCAAGTTCATCGCCTGTCCCAACTTCCCGGCCTGCCGAAATACCAAGCCCTACTTCCAGAAAATCGGCGTGCGCTGTCCCGAGGACGGCGCCGAGCTTGTGGAGAAGCGTACCCGCAAGGGGCGTGTCTTCTATGGCTGCTCGAACTATCCCGACTGTGAGTGGAGTAGCTGGAAGCGGCCCGTCCCGCAGCCCTGCCTGGCCTGTGGCGGCCTGCTCGTCGAAGAGAATCGGACGACCCTGCGCTGCCTGCAGTGCGAGAGCACCTTCGATCGTGATGCCATCGAGGCAGCGGAACGCGAGGCGGTCTGAAGTCGCCTGAGAGGTCGGGTCAGCCGCCTGTTGTCAGTGGGAGGGTTTCCGGTTGCTGTTCGGTCGTGGTTCCTTCCGAGGGTAAGGACCGCTGACGACGAACAGCTCCAGAGAGAGGCTGGTGGATGCTAGCGACGCTGTTCGGCCTTTTGGCCGCCTTGTTGGGGGCAATATTCCTCTTCGCCTACTTGCTTGACGCCGGGAAGGGTTCGTTGGCGCTCGCGCTCGTTTTCTTCGCCCTGGGTTATCTCGGCCTCAGTGGGGGTGGCTACCCGCCCCCGCGAGGGTGATTGCTGAATTGCCTGCCGCTCGTACAATGGGAACGACGGCTGATCGATGATGAATGGTTTTTCTCGGCCGCGATCCATTCATCGTCTTCATGTTTGCTGAGAGGACGCTATGCGCACACCTTTGATTGCCGGCAACTGGAAGATGCACATGACGGTGGATAGCGCCGTCAGGATGCTGCAGGAACTGCTCGAGCGGCTCGATGGCCAAGCACCGGACGACCGTGCGGTCTTGATTTGTCCACCCTTTACCACCATCAGCGCCGTGGCAGCTATTTTGAATGGGACCGGCCTGCTCTGGGGTGGCCAGAACATGTATCCCGCGGAGCAGGGCGCCTTCACGGGCGAGATCTCGCCCATCATGCTCACCGACCTGGGCTGCACCCACGTGATTGTGGGCCACTCCGAGCGTCGTCACATCTTCGGAGAGAGCAACGAACTGATCAACGAGAAGGTGCGCTCGGCCTTAAGCCACGGTTTGGTGCCGATCCTGGCCGTCGGCGAGAAGATCGAGCAGCGGCGCGCCGGGATCGCGCAGACCACTGTCGAGGAGCAACTCTCGAGAGGGCTGGCCGGCGTCGAGGCGGAAGCGGCAGCCGGTGTTGTGATCGCGTATGAGCCGGTGTGGGCAATCGGGACGGGCGAGACGGCGAGCCCGTCCGATGCCCAGGCCATGCACGCCTTCATCCGCAGCTGGCTCGCTGAGCGCTTCGGTGCTGACGTCGCCGCGCGCGTCGTCATCCAGTACGGTGGCAGCGTCAAGCCCGACAACGTGGATGAACTGATGGCCCAACCCGATATCGACGGGGCGCTTGTCGGTGGTGCCTCCCTTGCGGCCGAAAGCTTTGCGCGACTCGTACATTTCGCCTAGCGGCCGCGCGCCGAACCGCTCCCCGGTTCCCTTCCTCCTACGCCGCTTCGCTGCGGGGCTTTTCGACTCGGGAGGGAAGGGTGAGGACAGCTGGAAGCGCTGGGTTGGATGACAGCCGCTGGTGACTTCACCGTGCAACTACCGGTCTACGAAGGCCCGCTTGATCTGCTCTTGCACCTGATTGAGAAGCGCGAGCTTGATATCACCCAGGTGTCGCTGGCAGTCGTCACCGACGACTACCTGGCGCACCTCCACACGCTGGAGGCAGTGGATCCTGGCCGGGTGGCCGAGTTCCTGGTCGTCGCCGCGCGGCTGGTGCTTATCAAGAGCCGGTTGCTCCTGCCCCGCGAGCACGAGGCGGAGGACGATAACGAGGATGAGGGCAACGGCGAGGCCCTCGCTCGGGCACTGGCGGCCTACCGCCAGTTCAAAACCGTCGCCCGCGACCTCTCGGAGCGCGAGGGGGCGGGATTGCGGGCCTACGTACGGGAGGCACCGCCCCCCGATCTCGAACGGCGGCTCGATCCCGCCGGTCTGACCGTCGCCGATCTGTTCAAGGCTCTGCGCACGATTCTCGATCAACGGGCTCCAGAGCCGGAGTCGGTTGACACCGTAGTGCGGCCGCTGCGTGTCACCGTGCGCCAGCGCATCAACGAATTGACTACCAGGCTGCGCGCCGGCCAGGCACTGGCCTTCGACGAGGTTCTGGGAGCAGAACCGAGCCGCCAGGAGGTGATCGCGACGTTTCTGGCGCTGCTAGAGCTCATCAAGATGGGTCGCGCGCGTGCGAACCAGGCGGCGCTCTTCGCGCCGATTGCGATCGAGCCGGTGATGGAAGTGTTGAGCCAGCTGCCAGAGGCCCAGTCCGATCAAGGCGCCGGTGAGGTCGATGAGGAGGTCTAGCAGGCGAGGGTGGCGGCCGGGCGTATAGGCCTGGTGCCACTCGTCGCTGATGGCATAGAGGAGGCTCAGCGCCAGCGTCGCCAGCGAGTAGGCGCGTGATCGCGGTGCGTCCTCATCCTGCGCCGGCCGCCAAGTTCGGTGGAGTGCTCGGCGATAGAGTACGGTCAAGATGGCGTACACCGTCAGGTGGGCGCCTTTTTTGATGCCGAAGTCAAGGAGCCCGTTGGGGGCGCTGGGCAGATCGGGCTGAGCGGAGAACCAGAAGATGACCGCCATCCAGAGGATGGCTGGTCCCCAACTGGCCAACAAAAAATCCAGCGCCGGTGGCAGCCTGGGGGTACGCGCTGATTGCCCCACTCCGCCGCCCGGCTGCTTGTGCCCTTCTCCATCGCTGCCGCGATTCATGGGTCGATCTTCGCCTCCCGCCGCTCGGCGCCTGTCGCGTCGAACACGGCCTGTAGCAGCTCCGCCTCAACGGGGCTCAAGGAGAGACCCCGCCGGGCCATGACCCGCTGAGCGGTCACCAGCGCCCGGTCGAGACGGTACTCGACCAGCCGTTCAGCGCTGCCCCACGAGAAACTCGGCACGAGCTTGGGGATGAGCCCGGCTCCAAAGAGGTTGGCTGCGACACCCACCACGGTGCCAGTGTTGAGCGTGGTGTTGATGCCGGTCTTGGCATGGTCGCCCATAAGGGTGCCAAGCAGGAGCTGACCACTGTCGACCAGGCCGCGCGCGGTCCAGATCCGGACGCTGCTGTAATTGTTCTTGAGGTCGCTGGTGTTGGTATCGGCGCCGAAGTTACACCACGCGCCGATCAGGCTGTGGCCCACGAAACCATCGTGGGCTTTGTTGCTGTAGGCCTGAAAGATCGTGGCCTCCACCTCGCCGCCGACCTTGCACACTGGGCCGACGGTGGTCCCCTCGTAGAGCCTCGCAGCCACCTTGATGCGCGAGCCCGCACCCACGGCCAGCGGGCCGATGAGCACGGCGTTCGGCATCACCATGGTCTCCGCACCGATCACGATCGGCCCGTCGCTGGCGTCGAGGACAACGCCCGGCGCGATCCGCGCGCCGGGCGCGATGTAGATGTTCTCCGGAGCGATCAGGTGGGCGCCAGGGTGCACCTGGCCGGCGACCACCCCCAGGGAGAAGTGCGGGGCGTCGGCCGCGAGTTCGGCCGCGTTGTGGTGGATCAGTTCCCACGGCCACTGCCACAACTCGAGCGGCAGCTCCTCGCGGGGGAGCGCTGGCCAGTCACCAGCCAGGATAGCATCGGGCACGGCCCCCGTGAGGCGGGCAGCCGCGACCTCTCCTGCCGCGGTGACGAAGAGCGCCGGCGGTCCCTCGGGCGGTACGAGCCTGCGGAGCGCCCGCGTGGCGACGAGCCGCCCGTTGAGCAGCAACACGGGGCCATCGAGAGAGTGGTTAACCGGCAGGCCGGTCCGCTCAGCCAGGGCCGGGGCCAGGTGGGGCCGGCAGAAGAGGGCTGCAAGCGGGCAGCCGTAGCTGCGCACAAGTTTCTCGCCCAGGGTGAAGATTCCACTGCGCAACTCGTAGACCGGCCGAGTCCAGGTCAGCGGCAAGAAGTGCGTCGCCGCAACGTCCTCAAAGAGGGTTAATTGAGTGTTCAAGGTTCGGCTTTCGGGGCGACTGGAGAGTGGAGAGTAGACATGCGTGGCTTGTTTTCAGGTCGGAGCGGGCTCTCCAATGAATTGTCGCGACTCGTCGTACCGGTGTTGTGGTGCACGATTCTCCGCTACGCCGGTTGCTGAGGATCGTTGCTGGTTTCGTGGGAGCTCCCTGAACGACCTCACTCTCCACGCTCTCACCTCGAATCTCTCATCTCGCCCATCACGCGCAAGATCGGTTCCGTGTTGCTCGGGCGCAGGCTCAGCCAGCTCTGCGGCCCCCAGACTTTCAACCCGTCCAGGAACGACATGTGCTCGGGACCGGCGGTTTCGGGGAGGGAGGCGAAGATCGGGGCCAGGTCGCGCCCGTCGCCCTCGGCGGCGAGCGTGCGGCCATCCTCGAGCCCGAGCTCGAGGTGGAGGTGGCTGCCGGTCAGTCGCAACCGGAGTTGCCCGGTGTCGCCCCCGGCCCAGAGGACGGTCGAGCAGCCTTCGAAGCGCACGAGTGGCGGTCGCACCTGCCAGGCAGTCAAGAGTGCCCGCGCGGCCTCCAGGTCCCCGCTCGTGATCGTCAGCTTGCTCTTGACGCTGCTCCAGGGCGGAATCTCGGCCACGAGTGTGGAGAGCGGGCGGCCGGTGGTCGCCAGCAAGCTCAAGATCAACCCGGCCGCGGCCCCGCCGTCGCGGGCGAGATTGACCCCTGGGACGATGATTCCGCCGGAACCCTCGCCCCCGAGCGCCGGACGGTAGGCGTCGAGCAGGCCGTTGACGACGTTCATCTCTCCAACGGCAGTACGCCAGATCTCGGCTTCCAGAAAGGCCTCATCGATGGCGTGGGTGGTGACCACGTTGACCACGACGGTGTCGCCCGCGCCGGCCGCCAGTCGTTCTCGCGCGCATAGGACCACCGTGTGCTCCTCGCTCACCGCCTGGCCGTGCTCATCCACCAGTACCAGACGGTCACCGTCTGGATCGGCGGCCAGACCGAGGTCGCAGCCTGCTGCACACACCAGGTGAGCCAGCGCGCCCAGGTGCTGCGGCAGAGGCTCGGCCTCGCGGGCGAAGAAGCCGGTGAGTTCGGTGTGGAGCGGAATAGTCTCACAGCCCAGCGTGGCGAACAGTGATTGCCAGCGGACCGCGCCGCTATTGCAGGCGTCGAAGGCCAGGCGCAGCCGGCGGGCGCGGATGGCCTCGACCGGCAGTGCCGCCAGGATTGCAGCCTGATGAGCCTGCCAGGCAGCCTCTCCGGCGGCTTCGACGGGCACGAGCTGGTCGAGCGCGACAGTGCGAAACCGTTCCTCGGCGATGATGGCTTCCATCTCTGCCCACCGTTCGAGTGGAAGGAATCGACCCTCGGCGTCTAGAAACTTAAGTCCGTTCCAGACCACCGGGTTGTGACTGGCGGTGATCATCACGCCACCGGCCAGCCCCGGGTTCGTCGCGACGGCGTATTGAACGGTCGGCGTCAGGGTCAAGCCGAGATCGACGACGCGGGCGCCGCTGGCCTGGAGCGCGGCGCGCACCAGGTCGGCGAGCGTGGGTGACGAGCGCCGTCCATCGCGACCCAGGGCAATGCTGGCCCCGCGCCCGGCCTTGCCCTGGACAGTCGTGGCAAACGCCCGCGCCCAGCGCAGCGCTACGTCGGGCGTCAAGCCCGGTTCGCCCCCGATGATAGTGCCACGCAGGCCGGAGATTCCAATTTTGAGTGCCATAAGCGCAATACTGAATGAGGAATGCTGATCTGAGTGCCAGGCGCGAGCCGGCGATGTTCCGACCGTGCCGTGAGCCGGCCGGCTATCATGTTGATTGACCGTGCATCGACAATCATACGGGCTCGGAGCTCTGCCGGGCAACAATCCACGGCGTGGCTCGCGAAAGCATCCCGCGCCTGGCGCCATTCCGTTGGTGCATCCAGCGGCTCAGGAATCGGGGTGAGGGCCGTCAGGACCGCGAGAGGATTTGGCCCCTCGCCACCCCCATCCTACATCATTTGTCTGCTTCCATCAAAAAGGCCCCCGGGCGGGGGCCTGGGAACGTGCGAATCTTCGACGGTTACTCTTCGACCAGGAGCTGGTCGAGGACACGCGCCAGCCGAGCGGGATCGTGCCGGGCGACAGGCAACTCACGCACGCTGGTCTGCCCATCAGGTGTCTGGTAACTGATCATTTGAGGCGCTTCCGAGACCAGGTGCCCGCTGACGACCACGGCGCCCTCGACGAGCGTCGTCTCCTCGCCGGTGTCAGCAAACGTCAGGCGGCTGATCGCATCACTCCGGGCCCGCAGGCGGACGATGTCGGCCCCCTCGGCGTAGTACTTCTCGAGCAGGTCCCGGCTGATGTCGCCCTGATTGACGACAACGTAGTCCATCTCGATGCCGGTCGCGGTGCGAATTGCGATGAGGTAGTCCGCCACAGTGAATCTGGCAGTTTTACCAGGGATCGTCATCAAGTTGGCGACGAAGACGAGCTTGGCCTCGCTGGTCTCGATCATGCTCGCCACGCCAGGCATCGTCAGGAGCGGCAGGAGCCCGGTGTAGAGGTGACCCGGGGCTACCACGATCAACTCGGCCGATTTGATGGTCGCCAGGACCTCGGGGTTGACCTCCGGCGCATAAGCCTGGAGCAGGCTGGCGCTCAACTCGCCCTGGACATTTTCCCAGACCTTCATTCGGCGGATATCGCGACTAAAGAAGACGCGGCTGATGGGCACGCCATTGTTGTAGTGGCCGATGGTTGCCGCCCCTTCGATCAAGCGCCCGTTCTCGAGTTCGGCCCAAAGCCTGACATCATCACTGGTTGGAAAGATGACCTGGTTGGGCGCCAACCCTAGCTCGTCGCGCAGTTGGGTTGCCAGGCGTCCAGTCTCGGTCGGCGACAGGATCACCTTGAGGTTGACATCCGCGTGGGTCTGTTTGAGGGCCCGGACGATGGGGAGCAGGCCCGTTCCCCCACCCATCACAACGACCGGCCGGCCGACTTCTAAGCGCGCCCGTTCATAAACGAGCTGCGCCAGGCTCTGGTCCTGTCGCTCGGGCACCAGG
This sequence comes from Ardenticatenaceae bacterium, assembly GCA_027493995.1. Classification (GTDB taxonomy): domain Bacteria; phylum Chloroflexota; class Anaerolineae; order Ardenticatenales; family Ardenticatenaceae; genus DOUV01. The sequence continues at coordinate 7,598,506 of JAOSJS010000001.1, forward strand.
GTGCGCACCAGGTAACGGCTGGTGCGACTCCACCCAATCCAGGTGAGAGCTCCTCCCACAAGAACGAAGAGCAACCCTCGAAGTCCCTTCGGGATGAACTGCAAGGTGACCCAGAAGGCAATGTCAGGCAGATTGACCATCCGGTAGAGTTCGGTAAGCCAGTATGCCAGACCAAGGGCCAGAAGCAGCAAACCGACAAATAGCATCAAGAGCCAACGCTTGATACCCAAGCCTGGGAGGAGCCAGCGGGAGAGGCGCTGTTGCATAAGAACTCTTACTCCACCGTCACGCTTTTCGCGAGGTTGCGGGGTTGGTCGATATCCCGCCCCAAAACGTTGGAAGCCTCGTAGGCCAACAATTGCATCTGCACGGCGGCCAGGACCGGGTGCAACCAATCATGGGTTTCTGGGATTGTAATGATATTGCCCGGTCCGAGCAACTGTGTCAAGCGTTCTTCCCCTTCAGGAACAACGCCAATCGCCCAGGCTCGTCGCGCCAGGACCTCCTGGACGTTCGAGACCATCTTCTCGTAGACGAGGCGTTGCGTGGCCAGGCAGACGACCGGGACGCCCTCATCGAGTAGCGCCAGCGTGCCGTGCTTGAGTTCCCCGGCAGCATAGCCTTGCGAGTGGATGTAGCTGATCTCTTTGAGCTTGAGCGCACCTTCTCGCGCGATGGGCTCGTCCACGTTGCGTCCGATGAAGAAGCAGGCGCTGCACTCGGAGATGCCGCGCGCCAGGGTCTGGACACGCTCGATATTGGTGAGAATCGTGCGAATCTGGGCGGGCAACTGCCAGAGGTCGGTGCGGAGCGCCTCGAGTGCGGCCCGCATTGGGGGTGAGACGTCGCGGAATTGAGCCAGGTATTGCAGCAGCAAGTGAAAGCCAACGAGCTGGCCGACAAACGCCTTGGTGGAGGCGACCGCCACCTCTGGTCCGGCGCGGGTGTAGAGCACGCCGTCGGCCAGGCGGGCCACACTGGAACCCAAGACGTTGGTGATCGCCAGGACCTTGGCGCCCTGCTCGAGCCCCTCGCGCATACTGGCGATGGTGTCAGCCGTCTCACCTGATTGGCTCACAGCAACCATGAGCTCATTCTTGCCGATGATCGGATGGCGGTAGCGATACTCGGAGCCGACGTCCACGGTGACCGGGATGCGCAGCGTTTTCTCGAAGAGGTACTTTCCCACCAGGCAGGCGTGATAGGCGGTGCCGCAGGCAACAAAGGTCAGGCGCTCGATCTTGCGGGCCTCGTCCGGCGTGAGGTTGAGCTCGGGGATCTCCACGAGTCCTGTGCCGATTTCGCTCAGCCGGCCGCGCAGCGTATCCTCGACGGTCGCGGGCTGCTCGTGGATCTCCTTCAGCATGTAATGGGCGTAGCCGCCCTTTTGGGCGGTTTCCGGCGACCAATCGATCACGGTGACCTTGCGGTCGTAGAGACGCCGGACCTCCGACTCCCGGAAGCTCGAGACAATGACGTTATCGCGCGTGACCGTGGCGATCTCGCCATCTTCCATCACATAGATTTTGTTGGTGTAGTGCAGGAGAGCCGGGATGTCGCTGGCGATGTGGTTTTCGCTGCGGCCCAACCCGATGATCAGGGGCGGGTTATCCATCTTGGCCGCGACGAGGCGATCAGGCTCGTCTCTGTGGATTACCACGATCGCCATCGCACCGCGCATGCGCTGCATCGCGAGTTGAGCGGCGGTGGTGATGTTGTCGTCGTACATTTCTTCGATGAGGTGCGCAATCACTTCCGTGTCGGTATCCGAGTAGAATCGGTGGCCTTTGGCGCTCAGCTCATTCTTGAGCTCCCAGTAATTCTCGACGATACCGTTTTGGACGACGGCAATCCGGCCGCTGCAATCGGTGTGGGGGTGTGCGTTGCGGGTTGAGGGCTCGCCATGGGTGGCCCAGCGGGTGTGTCCCAGACCGATGGTGCCCTCGCAGTCCGGCGCGACAATTTGCGCCAGGTCAGATACTTTGCCTTTACATTTTTCCAGGTAGATTTGCCCGTCGGCGGCGATTGCCACACCGGCAGAGTCATAGCCTCGGTAGGTAAGCATCTGGAGCTTATCCATGAGGATAGGTAGCGCTTTGTCATCACCGACGTACCCGACAATTCCGCACATAACGATGTTCCTCCGCTCAGAATACCACGTCGAGTACCCCGGCCACTCAAACAAGACTCGATCGCGGTGTGGAGCAATACGTTGCCTATCGGCGCAACGAGAATCTTGGCGGGCGAGCGGCCCGCCGTGAGAAAGGAGAGGCAAACTACGTACCAGGACGAACCGCGACTGAGCGCACTCGGTGGCAGTTCGCCTGCCCGCCACATCGGCCAGAAACAGACGCGGGCTGGACGATATCTATTCTGAGATTCATCCAGCCCCGCGACGTGGCAGTCTCATTATAAAAAGGCACAGCCCTGGCGTCAAGTACTTTAAGCGGCAGGTGCGGTTTTCAAGAGACGAACGAATCTTTCGGAGTTCCGGAGAGTCTGGTACTCGCCCCGGTACTCCAGTGGGAGCTGGATCGCCAATCGACCCATCAACTCCTCAGTCATGGCCTGCAGGATCTCGCGCGGTGGCTTCCGAGTGCCTGCGTCGAGGTGGAAGGGGGCACCGATGGAGACACGGATGGGTGTTCGCCGCAGATGCTTCAGATTGGGGAGGAAATGCTCCTGGCCGGTGATGCCGACCGGAATCACCGGCGCTCCGCTGCGGGCAGCGAGGAGCGCCACGCCGCCGTGGCCTGTCTTGAGGACGGTTCCGCCGCGGGTCCCCTCGGGGGCCATCAGCAGAACCCTGCCTTCGTGGAGAATACGGAGCGCGTGTTTGATGGCCTCGACATCGCCCTCGCCACGTCGAACCGGGAAGGCGCCATAGGCTTTGACGAACCAACCGAACAGTGGCAACTCGAAATTCTCGAGCTTGGACATCATCTCGAGATCGCGCGGGAAGTAGGCCCCAGCCATGATCGGATCAACGAAGTTGAAGTGGTTGATGACGACGATCAGCGGTCCCGTGGCCGGGACCTCCTCCAACCCGTGGATCTCCACCTTCATCAGCAGTCGGAAAATGACATTCCGGAGCATCCAATTGGCGAAATAGTAGAACCAGGGCAAGGTGCGCATGATGCGAAATCCGAATTCGGCGGCTTTAGCAGAAAGAAACTAATCTCGTTGGTCTTATTGATAGGCGGTCCGTGGTGGGGAGGTGGAACGCCGACCACGGACCGCAGACTGCGGTGCTGATGCCATTGTAGATGTTGTCGATGAGATGATAGCGCCGGATGCGTCAACCACTCACAGACTGCTATACACGCCGCGGTACACTGGCGGCAGGAGGGCCGCAATCCGGTGCATGATCGCGGCTGTGGCGGCCGCACGGTCCTCCCGGCGCGGCTGTGGCGTGTGGCCCAACCTGAGCGGTGCGCCGATGGTGATCCTCACAGCGGCGCGGCGGAGCCGGTGCCAGGCCTGTGGAGCCCGCTCGGTGCCGTAGATCGCGACTGGCAACACCGGGACGCCCGTCTTGAGTGCCAGATAGCCAACGCCGGAACGTGCTGGCGTAAGGCCGGAGGTATTACTGATCTGCGCTTCAGGAAAGATGATCACTCGCTCGCCAGCGGCGAGCGCGGCCAATACCTGTGCGATGACATGCCGGTCGGCCTGGTCCCGCTGAACAGCGATCGGGGCGTAGAGCCAGATGAACGGCGCAACTAGTGCGTGCCACAGATCGGACAGGGCCGCACACTCCGGCGGACGGTCGAGGATCGTGATCAGAAGCAACGGGTCGAGGTGAGAGAGATGGTTGGCGGCAATGACGAGTGGCCCTGGCGGGATCGGCGTCTGGCAGCGGAGATCCAGCTTGATCAGGGCGCGCAAACCGATCCGCAGGAGCGCCTGGGCGAACCGGCGGCGCTGGCGAAGTGCCCAAGTCCGTTCATGCCTGGTTCTCACGCCTCTTCTGTAGCCATCAGCTTTAAAATGCGATCCACAACCTCGTCCGGCGTGAGGCCGGTAGAGTCAATCCGGTACGCATCCCCGGCCGGTCGCATCGGCCCTGTCGCCCGATTGGCGTCGCGCCGGTCGCGCTCGCGCATGTCAGCGAGTATCTCCTCGTAGTCGCAGTCCTCGCCGCGCGCCTGGCGTTCCTCGCACCGGCGCCGTGCGCGTTCCTCGACCGAGGCTTCAAGGTAAATTTTGAGATCGGCATCAGGCACTACCACAGTGCCGATGTCGCGGCCGACCATCACGACCCGGCCGCGATGGCCAATGCGTCGCTGCTGCTCGACGAGCAACCGTCGAACCTCGGGGTGGGCTGCGACAGCTGAGACATGCTCATCCACGGCCGGCGACCGCAACGCCCAGGTGATGTCGCGTCCGTGGATAAAAACAGTGTACTGTCGGCTATCGTACGCGTTACCGGGCGGGTGGATCTCGATCGGGGTGGCGGCCAGAGCGGCGACGGCGGGGCCGTTGTCGGGATCGATCCCCGCCTCGAGGGCCAGAAGGGTGACGGCGCGGTACATCGCGCCGGTGTCCAGGTAGAGATAATCCAACTGCTCGGCTAAGATCTTCCCAATGGTGCTCTTGCCACTGGCGGCGGGGCCGTCAATCGCGATCGTGCTCGGTAAGGAGTCCAACAGAATATCCCGGAAATATCTAAGGAGAGATCAGAGATTGGAGCTTTCTGGGCCGCGGGTGGCTTGCTCCACAGGGAACCCGATGCATGATGCATGACAGGTCGACTCGCGTGTCACAGATGATGCGTCGAACTCGAGCCATCCATCGATCCCTACGTCGGTGACGGCACGCCCCGAGCCGATTCCTGCAGATACGTTCCCCCATCCCCACTCTCACTCTGAAACCGCTAATCAAATTCAAGCCGCTTGTGGCGCATGACGATACTTTGCACGACGCCGAGGCCCAAGAGGAGTGTCATCAAGCTGCTGCCGCCGTAGCTGATGAACGGCAACGGGATCCCGGTTGGCGGCACCAACCCGACGTTGACGCCAATATTCACGAAACTTTGGAACAGGATCAGGGTGGTGATGCCGATGACGACCAGGCGCCCGAAGGAATCACGAGCAATCTGGGCCGCGCGAATCAGGCGGAATAAGAGGAGCACGAGGAGCAGGAAGAGCACCAGCGCCCCAAGGAACCCCAGTTCTTCCGCGATGACCGAGAAGATGAAGTCGGTATGCCGGACCAGGAGGTAGCCGAGCTGGCTCTGTGAGCCGGCGGCGTACCCCTGGCCGAGGAGCCCACCCGAACCAATCGCAATCCGGCTCTGGATCAAGTTGTAGCCGGCCCCCGAACTATCCGTGAGCGGGTTCAGAAAAATCAGCAGGCGCTCGCGCTGGTAATCGGCGAGGAAGTCCCAGACGATCGGGGTGGAAGCCAGTCCACCGACGCCGAGGAGCGCGAGGATGCGGAAGGGGAGGCCGGCCATGAAGGCGATGCTGAACCAAATGACCCCGATGACGACCATGGTGCCCAGGTTGGGCTGGCGGAAGATCATGGCCATCGGGATTCCCACGATGATCAGCGAGACCAGGTAGCCACTCAGGCGGCCCTCGCGGTCACCCAAGTACTTTGCCAATACGATGATCAGGACGAACTTCGCCAGCTCCGACGGCTGCAGATCGAAATACAGCAGGTTGAACCAGCGCTGCGAACCGAACCTGGTCTCGCCAAGCGCCAACGTCACGACCAGGAGTCCAATGATACCAAGATAGAGCGGCCGGGCGATGTTCGCCAGGAAGCGGTAATCGATCAAGGCCGCGGCCCCCATCAAGAGCAGACCGGCGCCCGCCCAGACGAGCTGTTTCCGAAAGAATTCCGTCCCGGGTGGCTGGGCGCTCCAGATCATGATCAATCCATACACGATCAGCGCCATCGTCAAGAGGACGAGGGGGTAGTCAAAGTGCCGAATGTGGCGGCGATCCATACGATTGAGAAGTCCAGATCATCGCGGCTCGAGCCGCAATTCACCAATCGGCCGTCGAGCGGCCCCGGCCACCTGTTCGTAGGGGAATATTGGCGACGAGTTTGCTCTGCTCGCGGGTCTGGGTGAGTTCGAACTCCATGCCGCTCGGGTCGATGTCGACGTACTTCTGGACGACGGCGATGAGTTCGTCGCGCAGTTGGTTCATCATTTCAGGGCTCAGTCCGGCACGGTCGTGGACCAGAACGAGCTGTAGGCGCTCCTTCGCGATCTGGCCGCTGGCTGGTTCGCGACGAAAGAGCCGTTCGAAGAATCCCATAGCCGCAGCTCCTCTCGTCTAGGATCGCATGAATCCGAACAGGCGGTCGAGGAGGCTGCGCTCGCGGAGTGCCATGAAGGGCACCTCCTCACCCAAGAGACGGCGCGAGATGTTGCGGAAGGCCCTACCTGCCATAGAGCGCTCCTCCAGCGCCACCGGAGCGCCCCGGTTGGTACTCACGATGATCTCCTCGTCCTCGGGGATGATACCGATGAGGTCGATCTGCAAGATGTCCAGCACGTCGCTGATGTCCAACATGTCACCCCGGCGAATCATGTCAGGCTTGACGCGGTTGATAATGAGTTGGGCTGGACCCTTCTCGTGCGCTTCGATCAGGCCGATAATCCGGTCGGCGTCGCGGACGGCACTCACCTCAGGTGTTGTGACAATCAGAACGCGATCAGCACCGGCGATCGCGTTCTGGAATCCCTGCTCGATCCCGGCCGGGGAGTCGACCAGGACGAAGTCGCAGTTCGGACGCAAGGCGTCGCAGATTTGCATCATCTGCTGCGGGCTGACTGCGGTCTTGTCACGGGTCTGGGCGGCCGGAAGGAGGCTCAACTCGGGGAGCCGCTTGTCCTTGATCAGCGCCTGGCGCAGGCGTGCCCGGCCCTCGACGACATCCACGACATCATAGACGATACGGTTCTCCAGGCCCAGGACAACATCGAGATTACGGAGCCCGATATCGGCGTCGATGACCACCACCTGGTGCCCCAGTGAGGCGAGAGCTGCACCTAGATTCGCTGTGGTGGTCGTCTTCCCGACGCCGCCCTTCCCGGAGGTGATGGTGACGACCTGTCCTGACATCGAAACTCCTTGTTGGCCGGGTCGTTGCATGTCCGCATCGTGCGGAGGAATACCCTCCCAATACCGTGAGCATCCTAACTGAAGTCGAAGCGAATCGCAAGTCCGGAATGCTGGGCTGTGCGCCCGACTCGAATCGTGGCGGCTGATCAATTAAACGCAGCGGGCCTTGCAGTTTGTCAAGGCGAGTGGTGTGAGTCGCGAGTGATGCGATGGGCCGGCTGGCTTCGACATCAGTGCATCCAGGGCTCGACGACGATTGTGTTGTTCTGAACCCGGGCGACCTCGGGTTGCAGGTGCTTGCGCCTGAATGGCAATCGCGACCGGCGGCGCTTCTCATCGGGAGCACGGGCGATGTAGCCCCCGATGCGAAGCTGGGTCGGCGCTAACTCCAGCGCGCAGACGACGCGTTGGTCGTCGCCGCTCGCGCCGGCGTGGACGACACCTCGTAGCGCCCCGAAGACAATCACGTCGCCACCGGCAATGACCTGGGCACCGGGATTGACGTCGCCGAGGACGACGACGGCGGCCTGATGGTGGACTGCCTGGCCGCTCCGGAGCGTGCGCCTGATGATCAAGGCCAACTCGCTGTTGGCCGGGACGTAGTCCTCGGCCACGAGCGTGGTCGGGGTCGGCAGGAACGGCAACTCCAGCCCTATCTTGAGGGCTGCGGCGCGTGTGGCCGGGTCGTCTCCCCGAAGGGCGGTTAGCGTGACCCCATGGTCGCTCAGCAGCGTCCTCAGGACGTCGAGCTGATCGGCCGTCAGGTGGCGCGGGCCCAGATCGATCAGTACGCTCGCGCCGCGGAAGAACTGGCCACCGCGCTCGAGATGGGCTGCAATGGCCGAGCAGACTTCGTCGAAGTCGCCTTCCGGGCCGATGGTAATCGCAAGACCGTCGCGTTCGCCTTTGAGGGCCACCTCGCTCATGGCGCCTCCTGGAAGAGGACGATGTAATGTGCCTGGCCTTGGACCTGGAGTGTGACGAACGGTGATCCGGCGAGGTCAGGTGCGCGGATGTTCCAGCGCGGCGAGGTGACTGGATTGAGCAGGTCGTACCGGAAGGCGCCATCTGGGCCGGTAGTGAGCGTTGCCACCGGGGCTCCGCCGCCATCCACTGTGATAACGACGCCTGGCAGTGGGTTTCCGACGGTGTCCACTACCCGTCCGCTCACCACGCTCATGTTCGTGTTCGAGGGTTCGCTGCGGAGGAGGCTGCCGCCGAACCCTTTCCTTGTCGTGTTGGCCGGTCGCGTTGGCGCGGGGAGCGCGGTCGGGTCGGCGCCTTCAGGGGGCGGTGTCGGCGTGGTGGTGTCAGTGGGGCTGGCGGCAGCGGGAGGACCCCGCTGCTCTCTGGGCCACTGGTCGAAGTAATAGCGCAGAATCTCGGCGGCGATGGGTGCGGCCACCTCCGAGCCTTCCAGGACGTCTTTTCCGTTGCCGTGGACGAAGACGATCAAGGCCACCTCGGGGTTTTCGTACGGCGCGAACGCGGTGAACCAGGCGTGTGTGACCTGGTGGCCGTCTTTGTCGCGGCGGCAATCCCAGGAGCCGTCCGGTTTCTGGTAGCCATCGCAGTATTCGGCGGTGCCGGTCTTGCCGGCGATGCGAACACCGGTCGGCAGCCCGGCGTAGTGGGCAGTCCCATCCTTCCACTCGACTGCGCCCAGCATGCCCTCCCGGATGGTAGCCAGGTGCTCCGGCTTGACCGGCACGTGGCGCAGGACGCCAGGCTCGAACGCGCTCACCACGTGGCCATCGGCATCCTGCACCTGGTAGATGAGCTGAGGGCGGTAGAGAGTGCCACCATTGGCGACGGCAGCGGTGACATTCAACATCTGCAGCGGCGTCACGATGAGGTACCCCTGACCGATGGCCATGTTGTAGGTATCGCCCGTCACCCAGCTCTCATTGATATGCGGGGCCAGCCGTTTCCACTTGGGGGTCGGCACCAGACCGGCCGATTCGCCCGGCAGATCGATGCTGGTCAACTCACCCAGGCCAAAGGCGCTGGCCCACTTGTCGAGCCGTTCGATCCCTAAGCCTTCGAAATGCTGGTCGCCGTTAGTGTAGCCACCCCCGACCTCGTAGAAGAAGACGTCGCAGGAGTGGGCGATCGCCTCGACGATCTTTTGATCTCCGTGGCCAGTGCGCTTCCAACAGACGAAGATCTGATCCTTGGAGCGGTCATCGGGTGCGAGCTTGTTCGGCAGCCGGATTGATCCGGGGTCAAAGATGGTCGTGTCGCGGGTGATGACGCCATCCTCGAGCGCGCCGGCCGCTGTGACGAGCTTGAAGATCGAGCCCGGCGGGAAGCCAAAGCCGCCGATCGCAAGATTGAGCAGCGGCTTATGGGGGTCGTCGAGCAATTGCTGGAAGTCCGCTGGCGAGATGCCGCCGATGAAGAGGTTGTCGTCGTAGCTCGGCAGTGACACCATGGCCAGAATCTCCCCGGTTTGGGGGTTCATCAGGATTGTAACACCCTGCGGGCTGCCGACTTTTTCCAGCCCGGCGCGGAGGATGCGTGTCACCTCGCGCTGTAAATCGAGATCCACTGTCAGGAAGACATTGCTGCCCGGAACTGGAGGCACTTCCTGGAGAACGCGCACCTCGCGCCCGACGACGTCCTTCTCGACGACCTCGTGGCCCTTGCGCCCCCGGACGAGCGCTTCAGCCCCGGCCTCTAACCCGGCCGTGCCGACGACATCATTCGGCTCATACTCGAAGCGTTTACTGGCGCGTTCCAGGAAGTCCTGGGTAATGGGGGCAACGTAGCCCAGCATGTGCGCGAACAGCGGGCCGTACAGGTAGTGGCGTTGGGACTCGACGTTCACCAACACACCGGGAAGCTCCGGACCGCGCTCTCGAATCGCGAAGGCGATCTCGCGGGGAGTACTCTCACTCAAGATGATGCGGCGATAGGGGGCCACGCTGCTGACATAGTTGAAACACTCCCGCAAACCGTAGAAGGTTTTGTTTGTCTGCGTGTCCACGCAAGCGCTGGCGTCGATCGGCGCGGGCTCATCGGTGCGACCCTGCTTGTCAGCATGGGCGAGCGCCTGGGCATCGGTGAGCGGCAGATCAAGCAGGGATGCGAGTTCGATCAGCAGGGTGTTGGTCACGGTCCCCGGGACGCCGGCGGGTACGAGGCTCACCTGGAAGCTCGGCTCGTTCCGGATCAGGATACGACCGCGGCGATCGTACATCACACCACGCGGGGCGTTCACTGTCTCGACGCGGATACGGTTGCCGTCGGCCTGGCGGCTGAAGCGGCCGCCTTCGAGGATCTGCAGGCGCCAGAGCTGGGCGGCGAGGAGCATGAAGATCACCAGCACGGCGAGGCGAACGAGAAGCAGGCGCGCGCGGATCGAAGACGGTGTCATCGGGCACCATCTCCTGCTACAGCCCGGGTTCCAACGCAGACGGTCGTCACTCTTTCATCCCATGTGGGCTGAACCTCGGCTCAGACGGCGGGCACCGGCGTAGACGAGCGGCATCAACGCTGTGTTGAGCAACGTGGCCGGCACGATCACCCGCAGCAGATCCCGGCTCCAATTGACCGGCCAGCCGAGCGTGCGCAGCAGCACGAGCGCCGCCACGTGGAAGAGCAGGGTCGCGCCGAGAGTGGCCCCCAGAGGGAGGAGGATATTCTGGCGGAAGACCGCGCTCTCGCCCAAGCCACTCATGAAGCACGTGACCATCAAGGCCAACGTAAAAACACCAAAGGGCGCTGCGGAAAAGAGGTCCAACAGCACTCCTCCGAAAAAGCCCCAGACTACGCCCTCGGTTGATCCACGGAGCAGGCTCCACGCCACGGCCAGCAGCAAGACAAGGTCTGGGTGGACCCCAGCCACCGCGGTGTGCGGCAACAGGGTGATCTGGATCAGCGCAGCCGCCGTGAGGACCGCGGCGGGTAGATAGAGATTCATCTCTTAGCGAGGTTCCCGCGACGAACCGGGGCGGAACGCTTTGATGATAAAGACGTATTCAAGCTGAGTGAAGTCAATGGGGGAGCGGACGGTCGCTTCCTGATAGGGATCGACATCATGCTTACGAACCTCCTCAACCGTCCCAACGACCAACCCTTTGGGGAATTCGCCGCCCAGGCCTGAAGTCAGGATGATGTCTCCCGGTTCGATGCTCTGATCATGCGGGATGTATCGGATGACAAGGTCATTGCCCACGCCTTCGACGACCCCAGTGGCCCGGCTCTGTTGAACGAGGGCTGCGACCGCGCTGGACTCGTCGAGCACCAGCAACACCTTCGACCAATTCTCGCCGACCTCGATGACCCGCCCGACCAGGCCACGCGCCGTCACCACGGGCATTCCGAGCACCACGCCATCGCGCCGCCCCTGGTCGAGGCGGATGGCCTCGATCAGATTGCTGGGATCGTGGCCGGTGATATGCGCGGGTTCTTCCCGAGCGACGACCTGGGCGGCGAGCAAGGTGTAGTTAGGGTTCGTGCGCTTGAAATTGAGCAGATCGCGGAGTCGCTCGTTCTCTTTCTCGGATTCGATGCGCTGGACGTTCACCAGCGTCAGCTGCTCGACCTGGGCCTTCAAGCGTTCATTCTCGGCGCGCAGCGTCCGTAGATCGCGCAGTGTCTTGAAGATCTCGTCCACGTCGCCACCGACCCGGGTGAGGAGGCGCTCAACCGGTCCGAGCGACTGTTGCACTATGTCTTGAGGCGTGTCTAAATTCCCGGCGCGGTCGAGGATCAGCAAAATCAGAGCCAGCGCCAGCAATAGAAAGAGGGTCTGAGAGTTATTGCGTAGGCGTATCATCGCGATTTCAGATTCTCGACTTTAGATGTTGGACGACCGGACACAACCGTGGCCTGCCACGCGCGACGCTGAATGGAATCATCCAAGATCCAAAATGCGCAAATCCAAAATCTGATTCTAGAGCAGCGGTCAAGGCGTCAGATTTCCGAAGTCTTCCGAGACTTCGGAAGTCTCCGATCACGCGCCCCAGCGACGCCTCGACCGGTGTTCTAGCGCGGCGCCACCGCCCGTTGGGTCGGTGCCAGGACTTTCCGAAGCGTGTCCAGTTCTTCCAGCACGCGGCCGGCGCCCTTTGCGACGCAGGCCAGCGGGTCGTCCGCGACGTAGACCCGCATTTTGGTCTCCTCGCTCAGGCGATCGGCCAGACCCTGCAAGAGAGCCCCCCCACCCGCCAGGGCAATGCCGTGCTCCATCAAGTCGGCCACCAGTTCGGGGGGCGTTTCATCGAGAGTGGCCCGCACAGCCTCCACGACCGTGCTGACAGGGCTGGAGAGTGCCTCGCGAATCTCAATACTGGAGACGGTGACCGCCTCGGGGAGACCGGTGATCAGGTTGCGGCCGCGTAGCGTCATGGTTCGTTCTTCTTCGAGCGGGTAGGCCGAGCCGATCTGAATTTTGGTCTTTTCTGCCATCCGCTCCCCGATGAGCAGGTTATACTTCTGGCGGGCGTAGTTCATGATCTCTTGATCGAGCTCATCGCCCGCAACGCGGATCGAGGTGCTGACCACGACGCCGCCTAACGAGCACACGGCGACTTCGGTCGTGCCGCCGCCGATATCGATGATCATACTGCCACACGCCTCGGTGACGGGGAGGCTGGCCCCGATCGCGGCTGCCATAGGCTGCTCGATCAGGTGAGCCTCGCGGGCACCCGCGCTCAGGGCGGCGTCGCGGACCGCGCGCTTCTCGACCTCGGTCACGCCGCCGGGGATACCGACGATGACTCGCGGCGCGGGCAGCGGCAAGAGCATCCGCTCGTGCACCTTGTGGATAAAATACTTCAGCATCGCCTCGGTCACGTCGAAGTCCGAGATGACACCATCCCGCAGCGGACGAATCGCAACAATATTCGCCGGCGTTCGCCCGACCATCTCCTTGGCCTCAGCGCCAATCGCCAGCACTCGCTTCGTTCGTTTCTCAATGGCGACCACAGAGGGCTCGTTGATGGCGATGCCCTGACCGCGGACCAGCACGAGCGTGTTGGCCGTGCCCAGGTCAATCGCGATATCGCGTGAGAAGAGGCCCAACAACCAATTGAGCGGACTAAACACGGGGAGTCTCTGCCTCCTGGGGCGAATCCGACCGGTTGAGGGTAGAGATTGCCAGGTGGAACGGTTGATGATGATGAAGTTGCAGGTTTCAGGTTCCCCCGACGGGGGGCACCCAGGGCGGGAGGTCTTGTCCGGGGGCACCCCGTAGGGTGGAAGGTTGGGCGATGCCGGTGCAAGGCTTTCGTGCCGTTCAACCTTCAACCTTTAAACCTTCAACTGCCAGAGGGCGAGTTTACTCCTCCTCGTCGTCCTCCTCGGCTTCTTCAGCTTCCTCGCTGACGATCTCCGGTTTGCCTTCAGCCTCTTCCTCAGCCTCTTCGAGCATCTCCTCGGTGGGGCGTGGCTGGGCAGTGGCAACGACCACATCAGGGTCGGTGAGAATCGTGATACCGGGCGGGACGGGGATGTCGGCCACAGTGATGACATCGCCGACTTCCTTCAGCAATCCCAGGTCTACAGTGAGGCGGCCGACAAGGTCGCGCGGCAATGCTTCCACTTCAACACTGTCAACGCCGTGCGTGAGGATTGCCAACTCGTCCTCTATCAGGGGCGAGTGACCGACCAGGCGGACTGGGATCTCAGCCTCTACGGTGCGGTCCAGGCGGACGCTCTGGAAATCGACATGGATGATGCGGTGGGTGACCACATCGCGCTGGACCTCACGCGTCAGGCTCGGAAGTTGCCGACCGTCGACATTGATTGTGATGAGCTGGGCGGTGCCCGCTTCGTGGAGCGTGTTGAGCAACTCGCGTTCCTCAACCTGGGCCGGAATGGCAGTCTCGAGGGTACCGCCGTAGATAACCACAGGGATGAGGCCCGCGCGACGCAGGGATCGTACTTTCTTGCCCGTCACACTGCGTGGCTGGGCTGTCATTGTAATCTCGTCCATAACTCTTCGTCCGTTTTCTTTCAAGAATGCGATGGCGGTTGACGCCCTGGGGTACAAGCACGAATAGAGGGCGCGCAAAGCGCCCTCCCCAAGGTACCCCATTGTACCGAAAACGGGTACCTTCGTCAAAACCGAGGTCGGGACCGGCTCTTTGAGAGTATAAGAAGTCACCGGAAAAGGCCAAAATTGACCGAAGACCAGAGTCATTTGAGCCTTTTTGACCGTCGCGTTATGATTCAGACCATGAACCGCCGCCTGCTGCCCTGCTGCCTGCTCTTCCTGGTGGGCCTCGCCCTGCTCGGCGCCTGTGCGCCCCGCTCTCATCAGGTGCTGCTCACAGTGGACGGTCAGCGGCGCTTTGTCAGCACCCGCGCTGCGACAGTGGGGGAGGCTCTGCGGGAGGTGGGGATCATGCTCGGCCCGTTGGACCGGGTTGAGCCGCCGAGCTACACCGCGCTCCGGCCCAACATAGGAATCGTCGTCCGGCGAGTCCGCGAGCGAGTGGTCAGTGAGGAGCGGCCGCTGGCCTACGAGCGTCGCATCCGCCGCGATGCGACCCTGGCCCAGGGAGCGCTCCGGATTCAACAACTCGGACACAACGGTGTCGAACGCCAGACGTTCCTCGTACGGTTCGAAGACGGTGTGGAGACAACTCGTCACCTCTCGGCCACCGAAGTGCTGACGCCGGCCCAGGCTGAGATTCTCATCTTGGGCACGCGGGGCGGGGCCGGTGTGCCCATCAGCGGCACGCTGGTCTACCTGGCCAAAGGCAACGCCTGGCTCATTCGCCAACAGAGCCACCTGAAACAGGCCCTCACCCGCAGCGGGGATCTGGATGGGCACGTTTTCAGTCTCTCGCCCGACGGCCGCTGGCTTCTGTTTAGCCGGCGCCTGCTTGGCGGCGAGGCCGGCTTGGGTGGCCCGCTCAACGCACTCTGGCTGGTTCGGGTGGATGTCACCAACGACGAACCGCACTCCCTTGGAATCAATGGTGTCATTTGGGCCGAGTGGCAGCCACTGGTCGCGAGCGAGCGCAGCCTGGCGAGCGACGAGATTGCGCCCGAGCGCTCCTACGTGTTTGCCTACTCCAGCGCCGAGCGCGTGCCTACGCCACCCGGCTGGAAAGCGCGCAACGATCTCGTTCAGGCGACGGTGCGGCCCGATGGGAGCCTGGCTGAGGAGCGGACCCTCCTACGGGCGAGGGATGGACTCTATGGCTGGTGGGGCCGGACCTGGACCTGGGCGCCCGACGGTCTGCGGCTGGCCTGGGGCGGTGCCACCGCTCTGGGAACAGCGGGTCTGGACGGGCGCGGCGAGCGGCTCTTCACTTTTGAGCCTTACGAGACGAGGGGCCCCTGGGTCTGGACACCGCGGCCCGCCTGGCGCCCCGACGGGGCCGGTTTCGTTGCTGTGGTGCACGGCGCGCCGGGGCTCGGGATGCCCGCCGGGCGGAGCGAGCGTTTCGATCTCTACTTCATCCCCGTTCGGAGCGGGGCGACCGAACGGTTGGCCGAGAACGTCGGCATGTGGGCGCTTCCGGCCTGGTCGGTTCAAGGGCGGCTGGCCTATGGCCAGGCGGAGGACCCGGCCACGTCGGTGACCAGCCGGTACCGGGTGGTTGTGACCGACGCGATAGGCGCACCGCCGCGTGTGCTCTTTCCGGCTGACGATCGGCCGGGTGTGGATGTGCCCTGGCTGGCGTGGTCGCCTGACGGGCGCCAGCTCATCACGGTGTGGCAGGGCGATCTCTATCTGCTCGATGCCACTGGGCTCGAGGCGCCGCGCGCTTTGACGGTTGAGGGAGGGGCGTCGCATCCCCAGTGGCGGTAGGAGGCGCAGAGAACCGAGATTGGAGATTCCTTCTGATTGGAGTCGCTCAGCGTGGAGCGCCGTAACTGGAGTCACATCTCCGCCCCGCCCCGCGTGCGCAGCCTCGTGCCTTCCCTGAATTGGCAGAAGCTGAAAAAGCAGCTGAGATCCTGGCGTCCTGGTCTCCGTGAAAGGGTTTTCTTTCGTAGTGGAATCTTGTAGGTTGAGCCGCTTGTGCCGGTCATGAAATCACTCGCTCCGTCCGAAACCTCCTCGCGTTTCAGTCTCCCAGTGCCGCATTCCGTCCTGCACCTGACCGGTCTCTGCATCTATGGCCTGTCCGTTGTCGTGATCGTGGCCTTGCTCGCCGGCATCGTCGCGGAGCACCGGAGTCGCTGGCGCGGGGTCGGCCTGGGGCCTCCACCGCCGATCGCCTACAGGGCCGTCCCGCTGTGGGGCACCACTGTCGCGCTGGAGCAGTACGATGAGGCCGGGCGCAACGCCGCGCTGGATGAGCTGGCCGGCCTGGATCTGGTCTGGTTGCGGCAGCGCCTGCCATGGAGCGAGATCGAACCGGCGCGCGGGCAGTTCGACTGGGCCCGCTGGGACCGCCTGGTGGCGGCGGCGACCGGTCGCGGCTTTCGCCTGGTGCTGGTGCTCGACGGGAGCCCGGCCTGGGCCCGCGATCTCGAGGATGCAGATCAACCCCTCGCGCCGCCGGCCGATCCGGCGACGTTCGCCCGTTTCGCAGCCGCGGTGGCGACGCGCTACGGGACGCAGGTGGACTTCTACCAGATCTGGGATGAGCCCAATCTGCGGCCGCACTGGGGCGCCGAGGGCTTCGTCGATCCGGCGGGCTACGCCGCGCTCCTGCGTCCCGCGGCGGCCGCGATTCGGTCCGCCGATCCGGAGGCGGCCATTCTCACCGCGGGGTTGGCGCCCACGCTGGAGGCGAGCGGCTACAATATGAGCGAACTGCGCTTCCTCCAGGGCCTGTACGATGCGGGCGCGGCGGCCGACTTCGACATTGTGGCCCTGAAGGGCTTTGGCTTCTGGACCGGGCCGGAGGATCGGCGGACCGCCGAGACCGTACTCAACTGGTCGCGGCTGGTGCTCGCTCGCGAGCTGATGGTCGCGAACGGGGATGGCGCGCGCGCCATCTGGCTGACAGGCGGCGGGTGGGCCAGCCTGCCGCCGAACTGGGCCGGTGCGCTGCCGCCCTGGGGAAGCGATACGCCTGAGGTGCAGGGGGAGCGTTTGGCCGGGGCCGTCGAGCGCGTTCAGGTAGAGTGGCCCTGGCTCGGAGCGATGATGCTGATGGAGTTCCAGCCAGCCGCGCCGCGAGACGACCCGCGCTGGAGCCTGGCCCTGCGGGGGCCGGACGGGGAACTGACGCCATTGGGTCGCCGGGTGGGCGCCCTGGCCCACCAGTGGGTTCCAGGGCTCGGCCATTGGCCCGCGGATGGTCCCGGCACGATTCGCGACGGCAGTCTGCTGCGCTTTCACTTCCGCGGCACGGATGTTCGTTTCCAGCTGGGGGGACGCGTTCCGGGGTCTGTCGGGCTCGATGGTGCCGCTGCGGGGAGCGAGGTCCACCTTGGAGCGTCGCGCTGGCTTGTCCTGCCGTCGCGGCCGCTCGGTGAGCATGAACTGGCACTCAGTCCGCCTGAAGCCGCCAACGGTTTCGTCGTCAGTCGCACCGTCTCTTTCGCGCGCTTCTACACGCTGGTCGTGGTGTTGGGCGCGTTGGCGTTGGGGCTCGGTGCACGTCTGACCTGGCTGACCTGGACTGTGCCGTGGGGCTCCCTGCGCGGCCGCTGGCAGGCCTTGCCCGAGGCGCAGCAGGTGGCTGGGGTCGCCGCTACGGTGCTGGCGTTCTATCTCATGCCGAACGTATGGATCTCGCTACTGCTGGCGGGTGCGCTCTGGCTGCTCTTCCTGGTCCGGCTCGACTTGGGGTTGGCGGCGATCATGCTGGCGACGCCCTTCTTCCTACAGGCGAAGCCTTTTTTCCGCCTGCGCTTCTCGCTGGTGGAGTTGCTGACCCTGCTATGCGTCGCAGCGTGGGTTTGGTTGGTGGGGTCACGGATCCTGGGGGCGCTGCACGCCCGGCGGCTCGACCGCTTGCACGCCGCGCTGGTGAACGCGCTCTGGCCGCGTGATGCGCTCGATTGGAGTATGATTTTCTTCCTTGGCCTGAGTGCCGTCTCGCCATTGTGGGCCTCGGTCTTTGGCGTCGCGGCTCGCGAATTCCGGGTGGTGGTTTTGGAGCCCGTGCTGTTCTACTGGCTCGTGCGGCGCTGGGCCGTGGATGCCGGCAGCCAGTGGCCGGAGTCCGGGGAAGGACAAGCGCCAGGGGCTCGAGGAGAGCAGATTCGCAATGATTCTCCTGCGACTTCCGGCCCGCAACCCTCGTCCGGGTGGTGCATCCAACTCCGGCTGGTGGACGCGCTGGTGCTGGGAGCCACACTGGTTGCCCTGTACGGCCTCTCCCAATGGCTGTTCACTGGCGACGTGATTGCTGCAGAGGGAGTGCGCCGTATTCGGGGAGTCTATGCCTCACCCAATCATCTGGCCCTCTTCCTGGAACGGGTCGTGCCGGTGCTGGTGGCCTTCGTCCTTCCACTGTTCAGCCTGCCGGCTCGACGCGGCGGTGGCATCACCCGGCGCGCCCGGCTCTATGCCCTGGCCTTGATTCCGACCGGCCTGGCGCTCTTCTTGACCTTCTCGCGCGGCGCCTTATTGCTTGGCGTGCCGGCGGGGCTGCTCTTCATCGCCTGGCGCTCCCCCGGCCGGCCACGCCGGGTGATTCCTATCGCCCTCAGTGTGGTGCTGCTGGCTCTCTTGCCCTTCGCGGGGACCGAGCGAGTGCGAAGCATCATGAATCTGAGCGAAGGGACGGGGTTGATCCGGATGAGTCTCTGGCGCTCAACCCTGAACATGTTGAGCGACAACTTTCATTGGCTGAAAGGCGTGGGGCTGGATAATTTTCTCTATCTATATCCCCATTACATCCGTCCCGAGGCCTGGCGGGAACCGAACCTGAGCCACCCTCACAATATCCTGCTCCACTATTGGGTGGCACTCGGCTTGCTGGGGGGAATGGTACTCATCTGGCAGCAAGTTGCCTTCTGGCTGGCAGCCGTGCGTGCCTGGCATCAGCGCACCGCCGTAACGGCGTCTCTGATGCTCGGTCTCTCAGCCAGCATGGTTGGTTTCCTGGCGCACGGGCTGATCGACAATAGTTACTTCCTGGTTGATCTGGCGTTTGTCTTTATGCTCACAGCAGCGTTGATGGCCGATTTGGGGACCACGGCGCAGGATGTGAGCGGAAAAGACCGCGGCTCCGGCGCCGCTTAATTCTGGTGCTCGATGCGTCCTCAGAAGGGAGAGAGTCCGTATGGTTTCGGCCCCGGCGCCGTCCTCGTTGCGATTGAACGATGAGCTTCGAGCGGCGATCACGACTTTGATGGACGACCCGCCGGATCTATTGGCGCGTTTGGATGACTGGCGGCGCCAGCAAGCTGACATCCCGGCGGGGCTGCGCGAACTGCTGGTGCTGCTCTGTCCCCTGCTGCGCGATGCTTTTGCGATTTCCGATTGGGATCAGGTCGCCGCCGATCGGTTGCTGGCCAACCTGACCGATCTCTTCGAACAGCGGGTGTTGCCCGATGCACCGGCCGCTTTCTCCCCTGATTTCGTCACTTTGACCGGGCGGCTGCGCGATGCCCTCCGCGCAATTCTGGCCGACCAGGGCCTTGCGGAAGTTCCTTCTGAACGTCGGGTGGAGCTTGTGACCGACCTGATGGTGAGGGCGGCCGTAGAGGTCTGGGGGCGGGCTGCCGCGCGCGATCGTCAAACGGCCGAGACGGCCGGGCGGCGGTTGGCCCAGTTAGAGCGGGTGCACGCCGTTGCGGATGGGCCAGCCGCCGGGATGGATCCCGCTCCGGCGCTGGAGATAGTGGTGAGATTGGCCCAGCAGGAACCGGAGTGGGATGCGGTTCTGTTAGTACGCCGTAGTCGGGACGGAGCGCCCCATCTCCTGGCGCGGGCTGGATCAGAGGCGGCGAGTCAGCCGGCAGCCTGGGCGGTGCTGCTCGAGGGCAGTCACCTGGCGGCCGGTCAGCCGTACGTCCTTCCGGCACGCGACGGCGGGGGAACCTGGCTGATCGTGCCCTTTTCCGGCGACCACGCGGCCGGCGCCCTGCTGGTCTTCCGCCACACGGGCCGCGCGTTCGAGCCGGATGAGGTTAACTATGCTGCGGCCTTCGCCGGCCAGGCGGCCGGCGTGCTGGCAATGGCGAGCCTCTACCAGCAACTCAAGCGCGATGCGGCGTCCCGCGATCATTTTTTCTCGATGGTCAACCACGATCTCAAGAGCCCGCTGGCCAATATAAAGGCTCAGGCTGATTTACTGGTACGGCGGATTGAACGTGGCAAGATTGAACTGGCGAGCGAGGAGGGCCGGGAGGAAGTCATCAGTCGTCTTCAGCAGATCGGTCAGCGGACGCGCGAGCTTGGGCGACAGATTGACGACCTGGTCGATGTGGCGCGCATTGAAGCCCAGCGCTTTGCGGTGTACCGGACGCGGGAAAACCTGGCCGATATCGTGCAGGCTGCGGTCAATGGCGTGCGGGCGCTTTACGCCGATCGCACGGTTGAGGTGGTACTTCCCCCGGCACCACTCTGGGTTGAGGTTGACGCCATCCGGATGGCCCAGGCAATCAACAACCTCGTTGTCAATGCCATCAGGTACTCGCGCGCGCCGAATCCCATACACGTGCGGCTGGAGGCACGCGGGAAATGGACCTGCGTGGAGGTGACCGATTATGGTCTCGGCATCCCCGAGGAGCAACGCGTGCAACTCTTCAAGAGCTACTTCCGTGGTGCGCAGCGTCCCGGGAGCGGATCAGGGCTCGGGCTGGGCCTCTACATTGTGGCCGGGATCGTCCAGGCCCACGGCGGCACCGTCGCGGTTCAGAGTGAGGTGGGCGTTGGCAGTACCTTCACAATCTGCCTGCCCAGAGGCGGCGCTGAACGCTAACGCCTCAGGGCACCTCTTCCGCACCTACTCATCCATGCGAGACCTTCTAACCAGGAGTCATAATGCGTAATGCATGATCCGTGACGGAATCCACACGCATCACGGATGAGGCTGCTTCTTTCGCAACTAATACAAGGATCAGGATTGGCCTGACTGGGTGACGAGCATTCCAAGGTCTACAGGTGCCTTGCGTGGATCGTGAGGCACCCATCAGTATGAATTAACCGGTGGCGCCACGAACGACGGTTCAATCCTGGCAGACGAGCAATGATGCATCATCCAGGTAGAGGCGGGCGCTATCACCCTGACCGTCGTTTTTCACCCCGACGTAAATGAAGACACGCCGACCGATCAGGTCGCGGAGGTCGTAGTGGGCAAGCCGCCAGTCACCACTGTCAGTTGTGGCGAGGAGCGTGCGGAGTCGAGCGCCGTTTTCGTCGAGCAGGAGCAGGTACTGCCGGTCGCTGGCGCTCGCGCCCTCTGGCTTGAGCCATAGATCGAGGGTCGCGCTGGTCGCATCGAACGGCAGGCTCACGAATTGACGCGCCGAGGACCAGGCCGGCCGGTTGGCGAGGGGCCCCAACCCGGCGCGCAAGCTGCGCGCTCCGCTCCGCGCCCGCTCAGTCGTGAAGACCGGGGGCTCGTCGGTGGTGGGACTGGGGAGCCAGCCCGTGTCGTCCTCCATGGTGCCGTTGACGAGGAGTTCCCTACAGTTGGCGCCGGGCGTCGCCGGGCCTGGGTAGGGGATGGGGGCGGGCAGGACGGAGTGGATGAGCATCGGGAGCCAGAGGTGCGCCCGCGGCGGGGGAGGCACACCCGGCGTACTGGTCGCGGTGGGCGTTGGGGTCGGCGGAGCAACGTCGAAGGATTGTTCCTGGACGGCGCTGCGGCCGGCCTCGGTGTAGGCGGTGACCCGGGCGACGTGACGTCCGGGTGCCAGGCCGGCCGAGGTCAGGATGATGCTGAAGGGGCGGGTGGGGTCGGTCCCCCAGTAGACACCGTCCACGTGGAGGTCAATCCGCGTGACCGCCGGGCTGGCATCCACGCCGAAGGTTTGCTGCCCCACGAGCGGGTTGGGGAGTGACGGGACCGAGACCCACGGATCGAGGGTCAGGAGCTTGTTCCAGGTGGTCTGGCGGACGGTTGGCAGGCGATAGTAGAGTCCGTCGCCGGGGCACTCGGTGGGTCCGTACTCACTGCCGGCGTCGCGATGGCCGAGGATATTGTTGGGCCACCAACGGTCCACGAAGAACCCGCCCTCGAGCGGATGAACCCCGTAGCGATTGGCGCGGGCGGCCAGCAGGCTGGTGAGGCTGGCCTCAGCTGCCGCCGGGTAGGCGGTTTCCTGGAAGTTGCCGAGCGTTGCGACGCCGACGCTGCCATAGTTGTAGCCGTAGGTGTGACCGCCGACGACCAGGGCCCGACCCTGCTCCCCACCCGCTCGTCCCTCGTAGATGCGCCCCTGCTGATCGATGACGAAGTGATAGCCGATGTCGCCCCAGCCGCGCGTCACGGCGTGGTAGTAGTAGACTGCGCGGACGGCGGCGGCGGGATCGAGGATGGTGTTCGACGTCGCGGTGTGGTGAAGGAAGAACTTCTGCGGGAGGCGGTATTCGCGCGGCCAGCGCTCGCTCCCGTCGGGATTGAAGCGGTAGCTTTCATCGGCACCCCAGCCGGCGCGCGCGATAATCGGGGGCTCGCCGGGGAGGCTCTGGGTGCTCAGCCGGGCGGCCTCGTCGGCGGCCGGGCCTCGGCGGGTGTCAAGGTAGGTCAGGGTCAGATCGCGAACGGCCGGCGCCGTGGCGGCCGGTGTTCGGGTGAGCGTCAGACGGAGTTGGGCGAAACGACCCTGGGTAAAGAGCAAGTCGGTCCCGTTGGCAGGGTGACCGTCTGAACGGTGGTCAGCGTCAAGCGGTAGGGCCTCCCACGCGGACCAGCCTTTCCCGTCGGCGCTGACGCGGACCTCCAGCATGGGCTCAGCGCCCTCGGCCCACGTAGCGCCGAGCGCGATGAACTCGAAGTCGGCGCTCAACGGCGCACTGATGAGTTGGCCGCGCTCAGCGGTGGGGTCGAGCGCAAGGCGCTGGCTGGACAGGGTGAGTCCGGTCAGTTGCCGGCTCCTCGCGGTGATGGAATCGAATGACCAGGTGGCCGCGAGGGTCTCGCTTGAGGGACCGGCCGTTGTGGAGCGGGTGGCAGTGGCCAGTACCGCAAGGCAGAGGACAATCGCAAATCGCAGGCGGGTGCGCATCGTGGCAAGGACTCCTGATCTGGTCTTTGGTTGGGTTCCACATGATCCATCGGAGCAAGAAGTCCACGATATCATTAAACGCAGGTGCCCTGCAAAACTGTCGCACCGCCCGCCCGCCGGGTGTGCCTCCCCCGCCGAGAACGCTGAGTGGGTCTGCCCCACCTCACCTGGACGCCGGAGGGTGGGCAAGGACTCCGTGTGTCCGCTGGTGGTGAGCGTAGGGTTTGACCTCTCAGAAGGAGGGCGAGATAATCGCGCCGCTCGTGGGCTGAAGTAAAGCGAGTTGGCCTCGGTGGTGAGGGCGCCCTCGTGGCAGTCGCCCCGCCAGTCTACTCGTTATCTTTTGGTTCCAGTACCGGCCGGTATGAAGGTGTCGCCGGTACCTATCTGAAGATCTGGCATCTTGATCTGGTAGCCAAAGAGTGGCATCGGCCCCATCTACGCCGCCGGTATCTTCCGTGGTGAAGATACCGGAATCGAATGAGGATCCACGTTATGATCCGCTCAGTCATCGCTGCCATCCTCGCCCTCCTGAGTTTCGTGTCGTTGAGCACCCCCAGTCCGGTTGCTGCACGAGTGGTAGAAGGCGGCTTAGGCCTGCGTGTTGCTCCCCCGACAAGCAACTTTCCTCCCCTCAGTGAATTCATCCGGCGGGTGAAGAACGACCAGGCCGGGATTGTGGTGGGCGTTTATGTGCCCCGCGTGCTCGCGCTTCCCGTCTTCGGGCAGCCGGAGACGAACCCCGTATACGTCACATCGACGCCGAATTCGGTGACCCAATTCATCGCCGCAGCGCGAAGTGGCACCATTGGATTACTCGCCCACAACTATCTTTCGGGCGAGCTCTTCTTTAAGCTCTCCATCGGGCAGGAAGTGCATATTGTCTATGGCGACGGCGCGGTTCGGCGCTATCTTGTCTCGGTCACCCGGCGTTTCCAGGCCCTCAGCCCTGAAGACCCTTACTCGACGTTCGTGGACCTCGACCACGACGGTGTTCAACTCTCGAGCACGCTTGTCTTCCAACAGATCTATGCCGGCGGCGACAAGGTTGTTTTCCAGACTTGCATCCAGGCCGATGGGGATCCATCCTGGGGCCGCTTGTTTGTGATCGCAACGCCCGTCCAGTAGCGTTTCCGATCTGGCCCTTTCGAACGTGTCGGTTCCGTTCTCGTCTGCAACTGAGGAGAGGCCAGCCGGTGGAAAAATGAAACGCCGATGCCGCAGATGCGTGTTGATCTCCGCTGATCAGCGCATATCTCGCTCGGTGGGGAAACGCCCAACGTTACCAGCTGGGCTTCCGTGCCGGGATCAGCGAGCCGCTCGCCCGATCTGAGCCTCGCCCTCCGTTCCCTCGACAAACCTCGCGACGTCGTCCTGGTGGACGCGATGACAGTCACAGTCCGCCTCGCGCTCGTCACGAATGCGCTCCCACGACCGGTAACCCTATCCACGCCCGGCCGGCCCACATCCTCGACTGCCATCTGTGCGGATTCTCTCAAGCCAAGGGAAAATTTATGCTGTCGCGACCGATGGCGGGCACACATCATGCTTAGTGCCCCAGTGACAGGACTTCAGCGGTCGGGCGTGTTCTGTGGCTTCGACCGCCGATCACTGGTTCTCGGCCACTGGATCGCTCGACGGCGGCGGGGGGGGCGCCCCGTACGGGGTAACGCCGTTCTTTCTGGCAGCTTGAGCGTATGACTGCGAAGCGCCTGCGGGTGAGTCCTGGGGGAATCGAAGGAGATGGGGCGATCAGCGACTGGCCTGAGCCCGACAAAGGGAGGAAATCGGCATCCCGGGTGAGCGGGCATTCGCCTGCCGGGCATCGGACGATACCAATCACGTCCGAACCCGGGATAACTCTTTATCGTCATCAGGTCGTGTCCCGATGCTGGACGCACGGACCGCCGATTGGAGGTTTTGTTGGGGAGATGGCACCGTGAATCGAGATTCGAGACCGCAAAATGAGGAACGGCGAGGAGGTTTGAACTGGGATCGTCCCGACCGTGGGAACTGGCGACCGCTGGTCTGGATCTTTCTGCTCATTCTTGCCGTTGTTATCACATCCATCGGCGTGAGTGCGCTCGGTCGGGGGAGCATTGCCTTGGAGATCAGCTACAACACATTACATGACCAACTCAAAGCAGGCAACGTTGAACAAGTCACGATATCGGGACAGGAAATCACGGGAACGTTCAAACAACCGGTAATGCTAGAATCCAAGACGGGCGGGAAGGCCCTCTCTAACGACTTCCGCACGTACTTTATCCCGAACGGGGATGTGGCCCTCTTGCCACTGTTGGAGGCGGAACAAGTCAAGGTCGAGATCCAGCCTCGGCGCGATCTCTCGCAGTGGCAGATCGTGCTGAATATCCTTCCGTTGGTGGTTTTGGTCGGGCTGGCCTACTTACTCTTGAAGCGCGTGCAGCCGTCGGGCCCAGACGCCTCACCCATGCTCCGCAGTGGCGCCAAACCGTATGGCGGCGGGAAAGTGCGGGCCAGCTCCGCGGATGTGGCCGGCGCGCAGGGGACCAAAGGCGAACTCCAGGAAATCATCGAATTTCTCAGGGACCCGGTGCGCTTCTAGCAACTGGGCGCGGAGATACCGAGAGGCGTTCTGCTGGTCGGGCCGCCGGGAACCGGGAAGACGCTACTTGCTCGCGCGGTTGCTGGAGAAGCCGATGTGTCCTTCTTCAGCATCACCGGTTCCAACTTCGTGGAGGTCTTCGTGGGGGTAGGGGCATCGCGCGTGCGGGACCTCTTTCGGGAGGCGAAAAAGGCGGCCCCGAGCATCATCTTCATTGACGAGTTGGACTCCATCGGCCGGCGCCGGGGCCTTGGCGTGGGCGGCGCCCAGGACGAACGTGACCAGACGCTCAACCAGCTGCTCGCCGAGATGGATGGCTTCGAGCGGAACGAGAATGTCATCGTAATTGCCTCCACCAACCGCCCCGATATCCTTGACCCGGCGTTGATGCGACCCGGCCGATTCGACCGGCATGTCACCGTCGATCTGCCAACCATGCACGACCGCCTCGAGATCCTCAAGATTCACGCGCGCAACAAGCCGTTGGCGGCTGGTCTCGAACTGGAGTGGCTGGCACGGGGGACGCCCGGCTTCAGCGGCGCCGAACTGGAGAATGTGCTCAATGAGGCAGCTCTCCTGGCTGCCCGGAAGCGCAAGTCGGTCATCGAGCGGGAGGACATCGAGGAGGCGAAGGACAAGGTGCTGATGGGCCTGGTGCGCGAGAATCTGGTGCTGACTGATGAGGAGGTGCGAGTGATCGCCTACCACGAGGCCGGTCACGCGGTTGTGGCGGCTGTCCTCCCGTATGCCGACCCCGTGCACAAGGTCACGATCGTGCCCCGTGGACGTGCGATGGGTGTCACCCAACAGCTTCCTGATGGAGACAAGTTCATCTACCCACGTGAATACATGTTGGACCGGCTGGCCGTGATGATGGGGGGGCGTGCGGCTGAGGACCTGGCCTTGGGAACGATCACTACCGGGGCCGAGAACGATCTCAAGCAGGCAACCCGCCTGGCTCGCAAGATGGTGCTCAACTGGGGGATGGGCACGCGGCTTGGGCTTGTGGCGCCTGGCGGCGAAGATGACCGACTCTTCATGGGGGAGCAGATCGGCCGGTGGCGCGAGTACAGCGAGGTGACTGCTCGCGAAGTCGATGAGGAGATCAAAGAGATCGTCATGGCAGCGCATGGCCGGGCGATGGACATCTTGCGACGATATTGTGATGTGCTCGATCGGGTGGCGGCCGCCTTGTTAGAGAACGAGATCATTCCAGGTGATACCGTTCTTCAAGTGCTCAGTGAGAGGCAGGGGAAAGCTCCCGTTTGGGCCAGGGACGATCTGGTGCAAGAGGGCGTGTAGAGTCGCTGTTTCCGGGGCCTGTGTCCCGCGCCAACAACATCGAATCGTCGCCTGTGCAGGCACGTGATCTGCTGCTCTCTACAGCGAGTGACTCTTTCGACGCCGGCCGGCTCTCGGGTTGGTTGTCCTCTCCGAGCCTTCAACCGAGCGGAGGATCGAGGCAGAGACCGGCTTGCGGGCGAGGAAGGGTTTTTGAGTCGAGGCCTGCCCGGATCGACGATTCTAGCAGAAAGGAGTTCACGATGGACTATGATGACGACCGCTACACTCGCGGGCACGACGACGAGGAGTCTGAGAGGTGGGAGGAGCGGTATGAAAGGTCGGACGATATGGGCTACCGCGAAACCCCCACCTGGTCGGGTCGCTACAGCACCTACGGCGAGAGCTGGATCGTTCCAGGGCCACACACCGGTCGCGGCCCTCAGAGCTACCGGCGATCTGACGAGCGGATTCGCGAGGATGTGAACGACCGCCTGGCCCAACATGGTCGCATTGATGCCTCCAACATTACTGTCAGCGTCAACGATGGCCTCGTCACACTTGACGGCACCGTGTCCAGCCGCTGGGCCAAGCGGCGGGCGGAAGATGTGGCCGAATCGGTCAGCGGCGTTTGGGATGTCCAAAACAACCTGCGCCTGGAGGAGAGGATCGGCCGGCGCAGCGAGGGCTTCGCGCCGGGAACGACTGATCGCTCGCAGGTGCAGGTCGGGATGCAGGTGGTCGGGTTGGACGGGGCGGATGTGGGCCGCGTGAAAGAGGTTCGCGACGACGACCTCCTGGTTGACCGGCCGTTCGATCGCGACGTCTATGTGCCGTTCGATGCGATCCAAGAGATCAGTGGAAACTGGATCGTGCTGACCGTCTCGGCCGACCGAGTCGATAGCATGGGATGGGCCAGCCCGCCCCTGTTCGGGGGCCCGAGCACGCCCTACTACGGTTACGGTGCCTACGGTCCGCCCTACTACGGTTATGGTCCCTATGGCCCGCCACCTTATGATTACGGCTACTACGGCCCCTACTATGGCTACTACGGCCGGCCGTACTAGGCTCCAGGGAGATGTCGGCCTGCAAGACTTCCGAAGTCTGCCGTAGCAGTGCTGATGAGCATACTGAGGCTCTTGTCAGAGGACCGGTAGGCCCGCAGAAAGCCGTGCATCGACTTCGGAAGTCTGGCCCGCTTCAAAGCCTTGTTGTAGTACGAGGCTTTACCTGATGTTTCGGCCGTGCAGGCGACGGCCGAAGAGGGTTGCGACACACTCGCTCTTGTGATCAGATCGCGGTGATCGCTCGCGCGGCACTCGGGCCGGACATCCTCGGCCACGAGTCGGTATTTCACCTGGGAAGCGCTGCGAGGGAAGCGAGCCCACCGGCTGAGGGCAGAGCGCGAAGGACGCCGGATGCTCTCCGGCGTCTTTTGTTCGGCCGGAACCGGGTACCGGCTCGCACGGCCTGGCGACGCCGTGCTGCTGGGCGTGAACCAGCCTTCATGCTCGGCCTCGATCCTCAGGTTGCGCCCGTCTCAATCGAGTCCCGGCCAACGGCACAGGGGTTACCGATCTGGGGCGGACCTTCCCTGTGCGAGATGAGACGGAGGCCGGACGCGACCGGTGAGCACTCAGGGCCGTTCCTTTTCGGGTCCATCGGTTCTCCTGTTTTATCTCCGGCATGCCAGACCATCAGTCAAGTCGTCGCCGGGGCGCATGCTCAGAGACTTTCGGAGTCTTTCGAGACTTCGGAAGTCTGACGACGTGACCGGCGCGCTAGAACGAGGGAGAGAAAGTGAGAGCCATTGGAGAATCCTGACTGGCAAGGGTACGAGGTCGCCGCCCGGGTCGGTGCGCTTGGGCAACGAGAGCGCAGCGGAGAGGTCAGATGCCGGATGACCAGGTCAGAGCGCGGGGAAGATTGGCGCTCGAGGCTGTCGACAGCAGGTTACGGCAGGCGCTTGGAGTTCAGATGGTAGAATGAATCATGACAATGGACAGATTGAACAACAGAATCCGGCTACCCGATGGACGGCTCCTCGGCTATGCCGAGTACGGCGACCCGGCAGGCAAGCCGGTTTTCTTCTTCCATGGCTGGCCCAGCTCGCGACTCGCTGCCCGGCCAATCGACGAGGCCGCAGCGCGCGGCGCCCGTGTTATCGCGATTGACCGGCCCGGCATCGGGCTCTCCGACTTCAAGCCCCGTCGCACTATCGGCGAATGGCCCGACGATGTGGTCGCAGTAGCGGATCGATTGGGCATTGATCGTTTCGCCGTTGCCGGTGCTTCCGGTGGGGGACCCTATGCGGCCGTGTGTGCGCTCAAGATTCCCGAGCGGCTGACGATCGCCGCTATAATTAGCGGTGTGGCTCCGATTGAGATGCCCGAGGCCGCCGCGATCCTTGGCCAGCGGAGCCAGATGCTCTTCCGCCTCGCCCGCAGAGCGCCCTGGATCTTACGCCTGCCCCTTGCGCTACGAGTTCGACGAGCGCGGCGCGATCCAGAGCGCTTCCTCCTGGAATGGACGGCGACGATGCCTGAGACTGACAGGGCCACGCTGCTCGGTCCTGCCGGGATCGGGCGGCAACTGATCGAGGATTACATCGAAGCGTTTCGTGCAGGGACCTGCGGGGTGGCCTGGGAGGCAGGACTCTATATGAGACCCTGGGGGTTCCGGCTGGAGGAGATCACCATGGAGGTGCATCTTTGGCAGGGAGAAAAGGACGTCCACATCCCGCCCGCTATGGGCCGCTACCAGGCGAGTGTGATTCCCCGCTGCCGGGCCACTTTCTGGGCCAACGAGAGTCACTTTTCCTTGACTTTCAGCCGCATGGATGAGATCGTCGCGACCCTGATCTCGAGCGAGCCCGTCGCGGTCTCGTGACGATAGCATGAGGGTCCGGGCCGTCGCGCTGCGGACCGGGCGCCTGAGGATCAGGCTGGGAGTGAGCTGGCTCCTGGTCGTGCCCCTCGGCGTGTGGCTGCTCGCGACGGTTTACCTTCCCATTATGGCGCCCTTCCTCAACCAGATTGGGACGTGGGTCGCCGCCCTGGTCTTCGCGCTCCTGGCTGGGGTGTCGCTCGTCGGCCACGTGGCAGCCCAGGCCTGGACGGCTGCCACAACTGGGAGCGAGATTCCTGAGAGTGTTCCCCTCTATGCCTTCGGTGATCCGGCCCAAGTCTGGCCTTCGGCGGCGACTGCGCCACGCGAGGCGCTGGTCGCGATCTCCGGGCCCGCGGCCAATCTGCTCCTCTCCGGGCTGGCCTGGGTGATCTGGAACCGTCAATGGCAGCGCGCGCTCGACGCCGCGCTGCTCTTTCTGGTTCTGTTCAACCTCCTGCTGGTACTCGTCAACCTGTCTCCCGGCTTCCCGGTCGATGGGGGGCGGCTGACACGAGCGATCGCCGGGGGTCTGCTGGGATGCCCGGCTCTCGCGAACCGGCTGGCGCGGTGGTTGGGCGCCGTCGTGATCCTGATCCTGACCGTCTGGGGGCTGAGTCTGCTCGTCCGGCGGGCGCGCTTCAGCCTGATAACCGGCACCGCCACGCTTCTCGTTGCCGGGTATTTTCTCGGCGTCTTGTGGCAGCATCGCACTGCACCTGATCGATTGCGGCCAGGGCGCCGGGTGGGGACGAACTGGCGCCTCGTCCGCGGGCTGGTGGCTGTTCTGCTCTTTCTCGGGCTGTTCGCCGCCGCGCTCAGCCTCTTGCCGACCGTCGATGGTCTGGAGACACCGGGCTTCGCCGTACCGGTGGGACCGATGGTCTCGGTTTCGCCCGAGCACCGCTACCCATACAGGGGGAGCCTGATTCTAACTACGGTGATCGAGCAAGCGCCGATTCTCCTGGGCCAGTGGGTTTATGGCCACTGGAACCCGCGTGTTGCGATCGTCCCACCGGAGCGGATCGTGCCGGCCGGTACCACGCCGCAGGGTCTCATGAAAGTCAACTACCAGCTCCTCGAGGAGAGCAGAATCGTCGCCGCCGCCGTCGCGCTGCGGCTCGCCGGTTACCAGGTCGGGATCAGGGGCGAGGGGGTTGAGGTTGTTTCGATTTTGCCGGGGAGTCCTGCCTCTGATGAGCTTCTTCCCGGCGACCGAATCGTCGCTCTGAACGATGAGCCCGTCCAAACGCTGAGTGAGTTGACGCAGCGAATCGCACCCCTCGCGCCAGGGACAACAGTCGCCCTGGTGGTCGAACGGGCCGGTCGCCGGGTGCGGGTCGAGGTGCCGCTGATGGCGCCCGCGGCGCCCGGTGAGCGACCCCGGCTGGGCATCCTGGCGCATACGGTCGGGTTCGCGGTCCAGCTCCCGTTTCCGGTCCTGATCGAGCCGTACAAGATCGTCGGCGGCCCGTCGGCTGGCCTCATGTTCACGCTTGCTGTCTACAATCTGGTCACACCCGGTGATCTGACGGGTGGCCACAAAATCGCGGGTACCGGGACCATCAATCTGGACGGCCGGGTGGGTTCGATTGGCGGTGTGGTGCAAAAAGTTGCCGGCGCCGAGCAGGTCGGAGCAGCGTATTTTCTGGTGCCACCCGCGAACTACGAGGATGCTCGCCGCGCCGCGCGGACGATCGAGGTTGTGAGGGTCTCAACAGTCCAGGAGGCGATCGACTTTCTCAGCCGCCTGCCGGTAGTCAGCACGAATTGATGTGTGAAGCGTGAGGGCGCCACAGGCGGGGGCCTTGAGCGGTCCCCGCCTCGTGGAGAGGGGGTAGCCAGCCTGGATCGCCGTGGGGCACACTCTTCGAATGCCAGCCAGACTCGGCGGACCGCCTGGTTCAAGGCCGGGTCCAGGTGCTGTTAGAGCAGACTGCCGACAAGGGACTGCTCCCCATTGGTCCGGGCGACTTTGACCTGGTTTCCTCCCGCCTGTTTGGCTTCGTAGAGCGCTTGATCCGCCCTGGCGAGCAAAGTCTCCAGGTCGGTGCAGTTCTGGTTCAGACTCGCCACGCCGAGGCTGATCGTGATCCCGACCGGGCCGCGATTGGTTTGCAGGGGCGTGGTGTCCACGACGCCCCTCAAGCGTTCGGCCACCTGGCGGGCGTCATCCCCGGTATCTTCGGGCAATAAGGCCACAAATTCCTCGCCTCCGTAGCGCCCCAGGAGATCCGCCTGCCGCAGTTCCTGGCGACAGCAGGCCGCGATATGGGCGAGCATCTGATCGCCGATGGCGTGGCCGTAGGTATCGTTCACCTGTTTGAACTGATCCAGGTCGAACATGATCACCGCCAGCGGACGGTCGTAGCGCCGGGCGCGCTCAATCTCGCGCTCACCCAGTTCAAACAGGTAGCGCCGGTTGTACAGGCCGGTGAGCCCGTCGATCCGCGCGAGCCGCTCGGTCTCGGCGTGCAGTTGCGCGTTGCGGATGGCGGCCGTGGCCGTCGCGGCGAAGGTGGCCAGTAGCTGCAGGTCGGCATCCGTGAAGGCCTCTGGGCGGGTGGCGTCGAGGGCCAGGGCTCCGAGGGCCTGCTCGCCCAGCAGCAGGGGCGCCACGATGGCGGATTGAATCGCGAGGACTTCGGGGATGTCGCCCTCGTAGCGGATCGAAGCGTCGGCGCGGGCATCGGGGATGAGGAGGGGACGGCGCGCCTGAGCCGCTTTGGCTGCATAGCCCCTGGTTCCCGCCCAGGAAAAGGTTTGAATGCGAGGGTCCGTGTAGCCCCTGGAGGCGCGCATATGCGGCTGTCCGGCCTTAGGGTCCAACAGCAGCAACATTCCTTTCTCGGCTGCGGGGATGGCCTCGATGGCGGCGGCGAGAATCTGGTCCAGCAGGGGCTCGAGGTCGAGGGTTGTGAGGAGCGCGGCGGTCGCCGTGTGCAGCGCGTCGAGTTCGCGGGTGCGTAGCTTCTCGGAGGCGTACAGGCGTGCGTTTTCGATGACGCTCCCGGCATGCTGCACCAGGGTCTGGGCCAGCCGCCGCTCAGCCGGCGTGAAACGGCGGGTTCGGCGGCTCTCCCATACTTCAGCCAGGCCCAACGCTTTACCATGCAGCACAATTGGGATGAGCAGCGCGGACTTCACATCGTACTCGATCAGGTGCTGACCTCCCGCGACCCCGATCGAGGCGTCATCCGTCTGGGCGCCGAGAACGGTACCGCTGGTAAGCGCTCGAACCGACAGTGGAAAATCGTGGAGTGAGTAGGTCCGTCCGAGGTCAGAGTTTCGCTCGGCTGCCGTCGCGGCGGCCGTCCAGTATTCGGCCAGGACGGTGATGGTTGCACGCTCGAGGTCGGCTTCCATCACGTGGCTGCTCGTCGCGTCCAGGGCCCGAGCGAGATGCCGGGCCAGTTTCTCGAGCACGATGGGCGGCTCCAGGCTGGCGGCAAGGTCCTGCGCGGCTGTGTACAGCCGGCTGAGCTCGGCGGCGCGAGTGCGAGCCTCAGTGTAGAGCCTGGCATTCTCGATGGCCGTGACCGCCTGGCTGGCGAAAGTGAAGGCAATCTCGGCCTCGGGCTCGCCGTAGACGCCCGGAAGGCGGTTATTGATCGTCAGATGCCCGATGACCTCGCCTCTGGAAAGCAATGGCACCCCGATCCAGGCGCGGACATAGGTGGTGTTGCCAAAGGATTGGAAGCGGGGGTCGGCCTGGGCGTCTCTCAGCACCACCGCCCGACCGGCGGTTTTGATCTCGTTGAAGAGCGGATCGGCGGCGACAGGAACGCGAAGCTGTTGGACGATTTCTGGGTTGGGGAACCCTCGCCCAGCCATCACTCGATAGTGGTCATCTTCTTCCAGCAGCATCACCGCGCTGCTGTCGAAGGGGATGACCTGCCCTAAGCCCTCCAACAACCGCTCGAGAATCTCGGCCAGGTCGAGCGTCGAATTCAGGGCGATAGCGATATCCCGCAGTGTTTCGGCCAGGCGCCGCTGGCGCTGTTCGGCTTCAAGCAGGTGCGCCTGGGCGACTGCCAGTGCCACCTGGCCCGCCGCCCGTTCGCAGCGGGCAAGTTCATCCGGCGTGAAGCTGTGCCGTTCATTGAAGGCAATGAGGGCCGCACCCAGCTTGTGATGGACGGAGATGAGTGGCAGGCCGATGAGCGAGCGCGCCGGAAATTGCGCGGCGATCTCGGGACTGAGGTGCGGGCTGTTGAAGACATCCTCGGCGACGAGTACGTGTCCGGCCTGCAGCACGGACTCGGTCATTGTGGTTTCGCGGGGCTGCCTCGGCATGGTCGGGTAAGTCTGGCTCAGTGAGCCGGAGGCTGCGACAGGAATCACCGCCTGCCGCGCCTCGTCCCAGAGGGTAATGTAGCAGCCATCGGCATCGATGAGCTTGCCAAGCCGGTCGGCCAGCGTCTGGAGCATAGTGTGAAAGTCTTGCGTGGACAGTGCAGCCCGGGTGATCTCGTTCAACCGGGTGAGCTCTTCCACGCGCTTGTGGGCCTCAGCGAGCAACCAGGCCTTGTCGAGGGCGATGGCGGTCTGGTTGGCAACCAGTGAGAGCAAACGGACGTCGGCCTCGCTGAAGGATCGCCGGGGACGGGTGTTGACGTGGAGCGCGCCGATGGTCTCGCCCGCATGGATCAGTGGGACGCTCACGCCCGAGGTCACGCCCGCCTCGAAGACGATGGGTGCGACCTGGAAGCGCGCCTCGCGGGCGTACTCTTCGACGATGACCGGCTGCTGGTGGAGCAGGGTATACCCGGTCTGCGAGCCAACGCCCTCGGCCAATGCTTGTCCCACAAACCAGGGGGGATAGCCATGTGCAGCTCGCACAACAAGCTTTTGGGTCCTATCTCGGCCTGCGGCCCTGAGTACGAGCGCGCTGGCATCAGCGCGCAGAAACTCGGCCGCGGCGATGACGGCGGTCGTGAGGAGCGTCTGCTCGTCGGTCGTCGCGAGGAGTTGCTGGGAGAAGGCTACCAGCGCGGTTTGCTCAGCAACCCGATGGGCCTCGGCGGCGCGCTCAACTTCGAGATTGAGGGTGGAGCGCAAGCTGAGGCGCATGCGTTCCAGCGCAAGCGCCAGGTCCGCGATCTCAGCGCTCCCACTCAACGGCACGGCACTTTCCAGGTCGCCATCGGCAATCCGGCTGGCCGCTTCACGCAGTGCTTTTAGTGGGCGGATCAGCCGCGTGGCAACGAAGATTGTCACGCTGAGGGCAAGGGTCAGAATCCCGGCCGCCAGGATGAGTATCCAAGCGAGATGTGCCAGCGCGATGCGAGCGAAAGTTGTCTTCATCGAGGGTGCGAGGGGCACCAGCGCATCGAAAGGGCTCAGGTAGTGCCGGGCGATTCGCACGCCCGCCGCGCCCATCAGCACGAAACTGATGAGCAACGGCAGCATGACGAGGAAGATCAGCTTGGTGCGTAGACTGAGGCCCAGTGGCACCTTCGCTCCTTTCCCGCGACGTTTCCTTGGAACTGTGTAGACGCAAGCACGGGCGCGGAAAAATGGCGGGCAGCGAGTTACGCCTGGCCGTTCTGCTGGCTGCGCCAGCGGATGATCAAATAGAGGCTGACGCCGATGATGGCGATGGCCGCGATGAATGGTGAATAGCGGGTAACGAGATCCGCGGCTTGCCTCCAGCGCTCGCCGAGAACGTAGCCCAGCCAGAGGAACGCTCCCGACCAGAGAACGCCCGAGATCAGCACCTGCGCAGCAAAGTAGCGATAGGGAAGCTCAAACAACCCCGCGACTGCAGACGTGTAGATTCGAAAGCCCGGTACGAAGCGGCTGACGATCACGATGTAGGCGCCGTGATCCTGAAACCAGCACTCGAAGCGTTTGAGCCGTTCAGGGCTAAGACGGAATAGCCAGGAATATCGGTGGATGAGCACCCGGCCTCCCTGGCGGATGATCCAATAGAGGGTGGTAGCGCCAAGCAACACCGCCATCGAACTGAGAACCAAGACGGTTGGGCCATGTTCAGCCCCCCGTGCAATTTCATAGCCAACGAAGAGGAGAATGAAATCGCCCGTCACTGGAATTGGGATTCCAGCTTCTTCGATGTAGATGAGGATAAAGAGGGCAATCAGGCCATACTGAGCGACAAGGCCCAGCACGGTACCAACCAGGTTTTGCATCTGTTCGTTTGTCTTCCGAGTATCTTTCTTCCTACGCCGTGAGCAGGGCGGCACTATGAGTGCGTTGTTAAGGGACGATGCCGGGCGCACGTGGGCCCGGGCCAGCGAGAGACCAACTGCATCGTACGGAATAGTGGAGACTTTGTCAACGCAACCACAGAACTACATTCGCGCTGCTTCGAGGCGTGATGCGGGAGGAGGATTCCTGATTCCACCGACCGCCAACGGTCGGCAGCGATCATTTGGCCGCTGAGGTGGAGGCCACTCCAGCGATCATTTGTAAGCGCATTTCGGCGAGAAGGGCGCAATTATTTCGGTGACGTTCCCGGATGCTATCTGCGCTGTTACGCAACAAATGAGCCCAGAGTGCGATTGCTGGTGAAGGAAAGTCTCCCCTACATGCCGGGCGGTGGCGCGATCGCGACCAGCAGCACTAACCGCTCGTTGTGCCGATTCTCCACCCCATGCGGCACACCGGCCGGGGCCCACACCACTTCGCCCTGATCGGCTTCGTTTGCCTGGTCGCCCAGCGTGAAATAGCCGCTGCCCTCCATCACCACGTACACCTTGTCGGCATCAGCATGGTCGTGCAGAGGCTGTCTCTGCCCCGGCTCAAGGCAGTTGATGCCCACTATGAGATGGTCACCACGGAAGAGCGTATCCTTGTAGAACTTGCCGGTGCGGGTACCAACGTACGCCCGATAATCTGCGAAGCTCGCCATCGGATCCTCCTGTCTCAGCCGGCCTGATTATAGCACCAGCCTTCCGAACACACGACCCCATCCCCGGGTGCTCAGATGGCGTATCTCACTTTCTGCAAAAGTGGCGCGTACGCACCACTTTTGTAGAAAGATGAACACATCATGGGTGTTCAGGGGTGATCTTGGTGGCGAGATCAGATCAGGCCCGCCAGCCTGGGAGGGAGGGGGGATAGGGCGTACGTGGCGCGAGCCCTGAAGGCGCGGGAAGAAGGTTCGGTCGGCCTGGCGGACGGCCGCTTGACTATCCTGCGGGGGAAGGCGTCGCCGGGCGGTGCGGGCGGAGAGATTCAAGCTTCTTGACAGAAAGCGGTGGCTTGAGGAACAATTGGCCGGCTCGCGCCATGGGCGCCGGAAACATGCAACGCGAGGACGACCGCGGGAGGCGGGCTGTGTGATCTGCTGTCGTCTGGTCGAGGTCCAACCAGGCTGGCGACCCGGCGAGCAACCGGTACACTCACCAATAGCGTGTCGAACAGCCACGCCATGAAGCGATCAAGAAGAAGTTGAGGCGACGGCCACGGGGCTGCCGCTCTGTTAAAGGTTGAAGGTTGGAAGGTTGGGAAGTTGACGGTTGTCCCCTGCGGGGCGAACAGCGCCAGAAGACAGCCAGGCAGTGCACCGGCACTACTCAACCGGCAATCTGCAACCGGACAGGAGGAAATGCCGACGAGCGCAGCAGATCAGGCACCGAGTATCGCAGGACGAGCGCCGACGATTGGTGATCTGGCCGGGAGCCGGGGTTGGCTTGTGGTCGCAGTAATGCTGCTGATTGTCGCTGCGCCACTGCTGCGCCCGGGTCTCCCCGTGACGCGGGCCGGCTTCCTCCCGGTGGCGTACATCGCCGGGGCGGTGCTCCCACCCGCGCTCGCCTTCGGGGCGGGTGAGGGCCTCCTCCTGAGCGCCGGCCGGCTCGCAGCGCCGTTGCTCGGGACGGCGACGGTCTACAAGCTTTTGCTGGCCGCTGCGCTGGCGATCGGCGCCGTTGGGATGACGCGGGTGGGCCGGCAGGTTGGCGGACTGGCTGGCGGCCTGTTGGCCGCGGCGTTGTTTCTCTTCTTGCCGCTGCTGACAGCAGCTCTCTATCTGGAGGGCCGCGTGGGATGGGTCTGGGCGTGGGCGCTC
Organism: Ardenticatenaceae bacterium; assembly: GCA_027493995.1. Classification (GTDB taxonomy): domain Bacteria; phylum Chloroflexota; class Anaerolineae; order Ardenticatenales; family Ardenticatenaceae; genus DOUV01. The sequence goes on from JAOSJS010000001.1 coordinate 7,636,424, forward strand.
TGGCCCTGGGTGCTGGCTCTGGCGGCACGGCCACGGGCGGGTGGCCCGCGGCTGCTTGCGGCGCTGGTCCTCGCCAGCCTGGCGCTTGCTCTTGGAGTGGCGGGTCAGGTCGACCATCTTGCCCCCGCAGAGTTGTTGATGGGCCGCTGGCCGGAGGGCAGCACTGTCGCCACCTGGCTCTCGCTGCGAGTCCACCAGCTCGGGCAGGGGGTGTTGGGGCTGGGGCTGGTGTCTGCGTGGCTGGCGGTGGCAGCTCGTGGGTCCATGAGGCGTGGGCCGCTCGTGACGCTGACCCTGGCTGTAGGTTTGGCACTGTCGGCCCTGGTGCCCCGGCTCCCGGGCCTCGAGTTACGGCTCTTGCTCGCAGCGCTCCTGCTGATTCGAGGGGCCGCAGCGCTCCCCGCCCTGGCGCCCGATTTCGCGCGCGCGCCCTGGCTCGCCGGGACGGTCGCCCTCGTCGCCCTGCTGGGATACCCCCACCTGGTACCAGCGTTCCACGACCAGGTCCCCACCGGCGTCCCGCGGGCTTTCTTTGGGCCTGATCGCCTGGCGCTGGTGGCGGCAACGGTCGAGGGCGCTCTGGCGCCCGGCAGCACGGTGGCAGTGGCGACCACCTGGCAAGTGACTGCGCCGCTCGATCGCGATTATACTGGGTTCGTCCACATTGTGGGAGCAACCTCGCTGATACCGGTGGCTCAGCAGGACGGGCTGCTCCTGGACGGCGAGCGTCCCTCGTCGCAGTGGGTGGTGGGCGAGCTCGTCAGCCAGCACTACACAATCGCCATCCCGGCCGACGTCTCAGGCGGACCGTACCGTGTGCTCACCGGGCTCTACCGGGCCGATACCGGTGTGCGCCTCCCGCGCTGGCCTGAGGGCGACAGTGTAGAGGTGGCGCCATGAGCGGTGGCAAAGAGCGTGCCGGCCGATTCTCCGGCGGCGTTGATTGGGCGTATGCGCTGCTCGTCGTGCTCTTCAGCCTGTTCGCAGCGGGGCCCGCGTTCCAGGCCGGCTACTGGTGGGGCGCCCACGATGCGCGCCACCATGTTTACTTCCTCTACGAGTTCGACGTGGCTATTCGCAGTGGCGTGCTCTGGCCGCGCTGGTCCCCCGATTTCGCGTTCGGTTACGGATACCCCTTCTTCAACATTTACGGCCCGCTCGCGTCGATCTTGGGCGAGGCTTTTCACCTGGTCGGGCTCGATCTGGTCGATGCCGTCAAGGCTGTCTTCGTCTTGAGCCTGGTTGCCAGCGGCCTGAGCATGTACGGCTGTGCGCGGCGCTTCTTCGGCCCGCAGGCCGGGCTCATCGCCGGGGTGAGCTACGTCTTTCTACCCTACCATCTCGCCAACGTGTACGTCCGCGCGGCGTTGGCCGAGAGCCTGGCGATGGTCTGGCTGCCGCTGCTCTTCTGGGGTTTCTACGCGACGGTCACCAGGCCGCGCATCCCCACGATCGTGGGCACGGCCGCCGCGTACGCCGCGTTGCTGCTCAGCCAGAACGGCCTCGCCGTACAGATGTCGATCTGGTTGGCACTCTACCTGGTGGCGTTGCTGCTCTGGCGCCTGGCCGATCTGGGCTGGCCACGCCGGGCGGCGGCCACGCTGCGGCCGGCGCTGGGGGCCGCGCTGGCACCGGGCCTGGCATTAGGGCTCGGAATCGGACTGAGCGGCATCTTCGTGGTTCCCTGGGTAGCCGAGTACCGCTTCGTGCGGGTGGATCAGTGGTTCAGCGGGTATTACGGCTATCGCGACCACTTTGTCCAGTTGTGGCAGTTGTTCAGTCCCTTTTGGGGCTTTGGCGTGAGTGTGCCCGGCCCGCGGGACACATTCCCGTTCCAGTTGGGCCTCGTGCCGCTGCTGCTGGCGCTGTTTGGGCTGATGCTGCCGCTCCGCGGCTGGCGATCGCGCCTGCGCACCTTCTTCCTGCTCTCGTTTCTGGTTTTCACCTTTCTCATGCTTGAGCCTGCGGCGCCGCTCTGGGTGCTTTTGGGGTCGCTGCTCCAGCCGGCCCAATTCCCCTGGCGCCTGTTGATCTTCGCCGGACTGGCCCTGAGCGTGTTGACCGGCGCCGTCCTGGCGCGGCCGGGCCGCGCGACTCGCGGCGCCGGGGTACTGCTGGCCCTCCTCGTCGTGTTGGGGAGTGCCTCCTCCCTACGCGCCGAGATCGTCCCGCCGGCCGAGGGGCCGGTGGGGCTGGCGAGCCTCATGCGTTTCCAGCACGACGCCGGGGAGATGACCGGCTCGCCGGTCTGGGTACGGGAGATCCCTGCCTGGTCCCCGCTGGCGGATGTCTGGGTCGCTGGGGGTGAGGTCACGAGCCGAGTAGACTACGGCGCCCTGCCGCGCGGGGTGAGTGTGGTCTCGCGTGAGCACACCAGCCAGTCGGAAGTCGTCGACGTCGAAGCGAGCGCACCCTTCAGACTCAGCTGGAACATCGCCTATTACCCCGGATGGCGCGCCTATCTGCTCGATCCGGACAGTAGTGCGATCGAGCAAGAGCTGCCGATTGCGCCCCACGGGTCGCTCGGCCATATAACGGTCACTGTTCCGGCCGGCCACCACGCTGTTCTCGTGCGCTTCGAGGACACAGCGCCGCGCCGGCTGGGCACGGCGCTCTCCGGGCTGACGTTGGCAGCGGTTGTGCTGCTGTTGCTGGGTGATGCGCTTTCGGCTCGTTCTCGCCGGCGAATTATTCTCCCGCGACCCGCCATCCGGCCGCGCCTCGCGGCTGTCGGTCGCCGGCAACCGCGCTGAACATGACGATATTGCGACGATTGTGCCGTTGGGCACGAAACGACTTGGCAATGCTCTGGGACTCTGTTATAATCGCCGAGGTTCACTGATCGGGGAAGTGCGCGTTGCTGTGCAACCAGGTACCGATAGTTGGTGATGGCCCCGCGATACTCAGTCAGATCTGGCGGGCTTGTGCGGTCCTTATCCTAATCTTGACCGTTGACGGCGAAGCCAATCGTGTGCGCTCGCAGCTCGATAGCGCTCGTCCGGTGTGACCGTGGCGGTCATTCCCTTAGGAGACCGAAGCACCCCTATGGCCAAACCACCGACGTCTCGACAGCTCGGCCCCGTCTGCCGGCTCGTCGCTTGCGCCCTGTGCGCGCTGCCGTTGGTCGCGACGGGCTGCAGTACGACAGTCGCGCCTGCGGAACCTCCTATTCTGGCGCGTGAGCCCGTGCCGACGTTCACCCCTCTGGTCGCATTGAAGAGCGTCCAGAACGAGCGGCCGCCTTCGGCATCGCCGACGGCTGCTGCGACGGCCACCATTTTTGTTCCGCCCACGCCCACACCCATTGTCTACACCGTGCAGCGGGGCGATACGTTGGGCGCGCTGGCCGTGCACTTCGGCATCTCACTGGAGCAACTCATGGCGGCCAATGGAATCACAGATGCCGGGGCCCTGAAGACCGGGCAGCAACTGACGATTCCGGTGGTGGCGGCCCCGAGCGACGGGCCGGCCACCGCGGAGGCGCCGGCGTCCGCTACTGCCGAGTCCGGTGAGGCCGACCTTTCTGGCTCCGGCGGCTCGAACCTGATCCACTACGTCAGGGTCGGCGAGACCTTGAGCGTCATCGCCAACATCTACGACGTGCAACTCAAGGATCTGTTGCGAGCCAACGGTCTGGCACCCGATTCACAGCTTACCGCCGGCGATACCCTGTTGATTCCGAGAGGCGTCTATACACCGATCCCCACCGTCACACCGGTGATTCCCGAAGATACGCCGACTCCCAAGCCGACGGCGACCGGGCCGGCGATTGCTGCGGTGCCGGAGACGCCGACGGTCGAGCCAACGCTCACCCTGACGCCGGTGCCCACACCGCTGGTCTACGAGGTTCGGCGTGGGGATGTTCCAGCGGCCATCGCGCAGAGGTATGGCGTCAGGGTGGACTCGCTTCTGGCCGCGAACCCGGGCGTGGCCCCGAGCCTCTTACGGCCGGGCGATAAACTCGTAATCCCAGGCACCTCGGCCGCTCCGCCGACGGCCACGCCGATCCTACCCACGTCAACCCCTGATCGGACGGTTTTCACCGAACATACGATCACGGCAGGCGAAACGATTACGGATCTCTACGTGCGCTACAACCTCACCTACGACCGGTTGGTCGCGTACAATACGATCACGGACAGCAACCACCTACCGGTCGGCAGCGTGCTGCGGATTGCTCTGGGGACGCCGACACCAACGGCAACGGTGATTCCCAGCCCGACTGTTTCGCCCACGCCGCTACCCGTTTACCTGGCGCCGGTGCCGCTCATGCCGCTCAACGGTGCCGATCTCGGTTCAACAGGCCAGCCAATCGTCTTGAGTTGGGCGGCCACCGGGCTGCTCGGTCCCAACGAGTACTACGTCGTGCGGCTACGCACGTATGATTCAAGTGGCACGCTCGTCGCCAGCACTGAGGCCTGGACGCAGACCACTTCCTGGCGCGTCCCGGATGAGGCTCGCCCGCCTCTGCCGGGGAGCTACGTGTTGCGTTGGGACGTCTCGGTGCGGCGACGGCTCGTGTCGGTCGCGCGTGAGGCGACTGGGATGGCACTCAGCAGTCGCAGCCCAGCGTTTGAGTTCCGTTTGACGGTCGCTCGCCGGTGAGCGCCATTGCTCGACTTCCAAAGCGGCGCCGCTCGGGCGCCGCTTTCGCTTGCACTGCACCGCTGAACGGGATCCGGCCCGGCGCTCGTTCTGACTGGCGCAGCGAGGGAGGGTGAGGGGTCCGTCAGGAAATCAGTCATCCTCATGGTCAGAGGAACTCACAGAAACCTGTGGAGCCCGGGGAGGAAGGGCGCAACTAGCCTGCAACTGTCCGAACTGTTGCTTCAAGCGAGGCAATGCTTTGGCGAGCGCTTCCTCCAACTCAAAGAGGAGAGAGTTTATGGAGATCCAGAACATCGGTGTGGTTGGTTGTGGCCTGATGGGCTCGGGCATTGCCGAGACCTTCGCGCGCCACGGCTATCACGTGGTTGTCCGCGAGATCAACACGCAGGCGCTCGAGGCGGGCCGGACCCGTCTGCGCGGGAGTATGGAGCGCGGCCTGGCCCGAGGGAAGCTCACTCAGGACGAGTTCGACGCGGCCTGGGAACACCTCAGTTTCACCACCGACCTGGGCGCGATGCATGATCGCGACCTGGTGGTCGAGGCCGCCGTCGAAAACTTGCCGCTCAAGAAAGAGATCTTCGCGGCGTTAGATGAGATCAGCCCGAGCCATGCGATTCTGGCGAGCAATACCAGCTCGCTCAGCATCGCGGAGATGGCCGCCGCGACGAAGCGCCCCGGTCAGGTGCTCGGGATGCACTTTTTCAATCCGGTCCCGGTTATGCCCTTGCTGGAACTCGTGCGCGGCCTGCTCACCGGCGAAGAGCCTCTGGAGACTGCCCGCGCCGTCGGTGCCGCCCTCGACAAACAAGTCATCGTCGCCAGGGATACCCCCGGCTTCATCGTCAATCTACTCCTGATCCCCTACCTGCTCGACGCCATCCAGGCCCTCGAGAGGGGGGTGGGGACGAAAGAGGACATTGATACCGGTGTGCGCCTGGGACTCAACCACCCGATGGGTCCCTTCACCCTGCTGGACTTCGTCGGGCTTGACACGACCCTCTTCATCGCCGACGCGATGTACGAAGAGTTCAAAGACTCGCGCTACGCCGCCCCGCCGCTGCTGCGGCGCATGGTCACCGCCGGCCTGCTCGGTCGCAAGTCGGGGCACGGGTTCTACGACTACAGTCAGAAGTAGCGCCTCTCTCCCTCCGGGGCGAGCTTGCTCCGTGCGACTCGCCCCGCGCCACGCTCGTCTCGCAGCAATTTGACATACTGATCAGATCGACTATAATCATCATCGTAATGCTGCGGGGTGGAGCAGTGGCAGCTCGTCGGGCTCATAACCCGAAGGTCGAAGGTTCGAATCCTTCCCCCGCTATCTTCCCATAGAGCCGATGCACCCGCATCGGCTCGCTCTTTGGTGAACCTGGGCCGGTTGCTCGCCGTGAGAAGCGAGCTTCACACAATGGCACCTGGGGGCATCCGCCACAGCTCTGGCTGATTTGACACAGCGGTCGGGCCAGCTATAATCACAATTATTCTCGTTGCGGGGTGGAGCAGTGGCAGCTCGTCGGGCTCATAACCCGAAGGTCGAAGGTTCGAATCCTTCCCCCGCTACCTTCCCATAGAGCCGATGCTTGAGTGTACGAGCATCGGCTCCGCAATTCGGCGACGTAGCTCAGTTGGTTAGAGCGGGCGACTCATAACCGCCAGGTCACAGGTTCAAGTCCTGTCGTCGCCACTTTGCAAGGCATCCATCGCTGGATGTCTTTTTTTATAGAAAACCGTGCCAGAAGACTCCCGGCTTCGCCCTGCCCTGAGGGGTCCCCCCTGGCGTCGAGGGGGACGCTTCGCCCTGAGGGGCGGTCCCCGGTGAGACCTTCTCGCTTGGGCGTACCCCGCGGGTTAGGCCTCCCCCCGCAGGGGGTGAGGGGCGCCCCCTGGCGAGCTGACCCTCCTTCGCCCTGAGGGGCGGTCCCCGGCGAGTACCTCGCTTTGGGGCGTACCCCGCGGGGTAGGGCGCCCCCCATAGGGGGGAAGCCGGGAGATGAATGGCACGAAATGTGAAACACAAGGCTAAAATCAATGGTTATGTTGTTGCCTCTGTCGCATAAGCATGCTAGAATAACGGTATGCGTAAGAGCTTCAAGTATCGACTCTACCCGACTCCAGGCCAGACGCGCCTCCTTGTGCAGACGCTTGAGGAGTGTCGCTGGTTGTATAACCAGACGCTCGCCTATCGGCGCGATGCCTGGAAGGATCGGCACGAGTCGGTGTCCCGCTACGATACGATCAAGCTCATTCCCGGCTGGAAGCAAGAGCGGCCTTCTTTGAAGCGGGTTCACTCCCAAGTGCTGCAAGAGGTCTGCACGCGGGTTGATTTGGCCTTTCAAGCGTTCTTCCGCCGAGCGAAAGCAGGCGAAGAGCCCGGCTTGCCCTGCGGGGCACCCCGTAGCGTCTACGTAGACGCTTGGGCAGCCCCCTCAGGGGCTCCTCGCTTTCGTGGCAAGGGTCGGTACGACAGCTTCACCTTCCCGCAGTTCGGCTTCAGCCTGGAGAGCGACAAGCGCCGTCTCAATCTGTCCAAGATCGGCGATGTGAAGATTGTGCTGCATCGTCTGGTCGAAGGCACGATCAAGACGCTCACGATTCGCCGAACGGCAACCGGCAAATGGTACGCGTCGTTCTCGGTAGAGGTCGAGTGCGAACCGCTTGAACCGTCGCCGCACGTAGTTGGTGTTGACGTGGGTCTTGAGAGCTTCGCTACCCTGTCCACCGGCGAGAAGATCGAGAATCCACGCTTCTTTCGCCGTGATGAGAAGGCCCTCACAAAAGCACAGCGAAAGCTGAGCGCCGCCGAGAAGGGCACGCCGGAACGGACCAAACGGCGCAACGTTGTTGCCCGGATTCACGGGCGTATCGCTAACCGCAGGAGCGACTTCGCCCACAAGCTGGCCCGACGGTTGGTGAGCGAGAACCAAATCGTTGTCTTTGAAGATTTGAACACGAACGGGATGCTCAAGAATCATTGTCTTGCCAAGAGCATTTCGGACGCGGCGTGGAACCAACTGGTACAGTACGCGACGTACAAGGCAGAGTGCGCCGGTCGTCGGGTCGTGCTGGTCAATCCCCGCAACACGTCCAAAGCCTGCTCTGGCTGTGGCGAGTTGGTCGAAAAATCCCTGAGCGTTCGCGTTCATCGGTGTCCTTCATGTGGCCTCGTGCTCGACCGGGACCACAACGCCGCTTTGAACATTTTGGCTCTGGGGCTACAGAGCCTGGGTGCGAATCCCTAGAAGCTCCCCGTTTTCTCCCCTGTGGGGGACGCCCAGGCGCGATCTTCTCGCTTGGGGACGCCCGTCAGGGCGTAACGGGGAGAGTAGTCACCCTCGCTTTACGAGCTTGCCACGTGGCAAGCCAGGAGTGGCACCATGAGTGCACAACTTCGTGCCGGTGTGATTGGTGTCGGTATTGGTTCCTCGCACATTGTCGGCTACCAGGCCCATCCTGCCGCCGAGGTCGTCGCGATTGCGGACCTCAATCCCGAGCGACTGGCCGAGGTAGGCAATCGGTATGGCATCACCGACCGCTACACCAACTATCTTGAACTGCTGCAGCGCCCTGACATCGACGTCATCAGCGTCGCGCTGCCAAATGCTTTGCATGCTCCCATCGCCCGGGCGGCGATCGAGGCGGGCAAGCACGTCCTCTGCGAGAAACCCCTCGCGCTCAACGCGATCGAAGCCCAACAGATTGTCGATACAGCGGCAGCCGCCGGTCGCCAACTCATGGTCTGTTTCAACTACCGCATGCGCCCTGACGCCCGCTGGCTCAAGGCCGCCGTGGACGAAGGGAAATTCGGCCAGATCTATCTGGCGAAGGCGGGCTGGCTACGCAACACCGGTATTCCTGGCAGCACCAGTTGGTTCACCAACCGTAGCCTGTCAGGCGGCGGCCCGCTGATCGACCTTGGTGTCCACATGCTGGACCTCACCCTTTGGTTGCTGGGGTACCCCGACGTCGCGACGGTCAGCGGGATGACCTTCGCCAAGTTTGGGCCGCGCGGGCAGAAGGGGTGGTCGCCGCGCACGTTCTCCAGCGGGGCTGGTACGTTCGACGTCGAAGATCTGGCGATGGCGTTGGTTCGCTTTGCGGACGGTCGTGCGCTGAGCCTCGAGGCCAGTTGGGCCAGCCACACCCGGAGTGGCCGCGACGACTACTTCATCACTCTCTACGGTGAGGAGGCCGGCGCCGATCTCTACGTCGCTAATTACGGCAACACAGACACGGTGACGTTCTATACCGAGATGTTGGGCACGCCGGTGGATGTTCGGCCGAAGATTCAGGATGGGGGTCGCAGCCACGCGTTGGCTGTGGCTCACTTCGTGGACAGCATTCTCGCCGGCCAACCAGTAGAGTGCACCGGCGAGCAAGGTGTGACTCTCATGCGGATCATCGACGCGATCTATGAGTCGGCCCGCCTGGGTCGCGAGGTCGCGCTGGCAGTTCCGGCCGGCGTAAGTCTTCCCATCTGCGCGAATGGTACGCTCGCTGCCGCGGGCGAGTGACTTCGGGCGCCGGGGAAGGGTCGTAGAAGAGCAGGTGGGCTGCTTCGTGGGCGGCCCGCCTGTTTTTGATCTGTCACCCGGTGCCGGTCACTCTCCCAAGAGCTCGCGGAGCCCGGCCTCGTCGATCACCCGAATGTTGAGGCGGCGAGCTTTGTCGAGCTTACTGCCGGGGGAGTCGCCGGCGACGACGTAGTCGGTATTGTTCGAGACCGATCCGGTCACCCGGCCACCGGCGGCCTCGATCAGTGCTTTCGCTTCGTCGCGGGTGAGGCTGGGCAGGGTCCCCGTCAGCACGAAGGTGAGCCCGGCGAGGGCGGCTGGTCCCTGCGGTGCGACTCGTCGCGAGGTGAGGTTCACGCCGGCCGCGCGGAGTTTCTCGATCACCCTCCGGTTGGGCTCGTGGCTGAACCAGTCGGTCAGGCTCTCAGCGATCTGTGGGCCAATCCCCTTGATGCGCCGAAGTTCGCCTTCGCCGGTGCTCATCAGGGCATCCATCGACGGGTACTGCCCGGCCAGGAGTTCAGCCACGGTGCTCCCGACGTGGCGGATGCCCAGGGCCGTCAGCACGCGCGTCAGGCCACGGTCCTTGCTGGCCTCAATCGCCGCCAACAGGTTCTGCGCACTCTTGTGACCCAGGCCATCCATCTCCTCCAGCCGGGCTTGCTCGAGGGTGTACAGGTCGGCGACGTCGCGAATGAGACCCTCCGTCACGAAGCGCTCGGCCAGTTTGCTGCCCAGCCCCTCGATGTCCATCGCCCCACGGGAGACGAAGTGCTCCACCTCGCGGATAAGTTGGGCCGGGCAGGCGCTGTTGGTGCAATAGGCCGCTGCCTCGCCCTCCAGGCGCACCACCGGTTCACCGCAGGCCGGGCAGTGGCCGGGCATCTCCCAGATGAGCTCATCGCCGTCGCGAAACTCGGGCAGAGAGCGCAGGACCTTCGGGATCACGTCGCCGCTGCGCTTGACGACCACGCGGTCGCCAATCCGCAGGTCGCGCTCCTTGATGTAGTCCTCGTTGTGTAGGGTGGCGTTGCTGACGATCACGCCGCCGATAGGCACGGGCTCCAGGATGGCGTTGGGATTCAGCACGCCGGTGCGACCGACGTTGACCTTGATATCCTTGAGCGTGGTGATCGCTTCGGAGGCCGGGAATTTGAAAGCGAGGGCCCAGCGTGGCTCGCGGCCCGCGTAGCCCAACTTCTCCTGCAGTGCCAGGCTGTTCACCTTGAACACCGCCCCATCGACCTCGTAGTCGAGTTCGTCGCGGCGGCTCATCCAGGTCTCGGCGTAGGCGAGCGCCTCTTCAAAATTGGTGAAGTGGCGCGCATCGGGATTGATCGGGAAGCCGAGCCCGCCCAGGTAGCCGAGCACCTCCCACTGGGTCTGGATCTCGACGTTATCGTCCAGAATACCGATACCGTAGGCGAAGAAGCTGAGCGGGCGCTGGGCGGTGATGCGGCTGTCCAGCAGGCGCAGCGAGCCCGCCGCCGCGTTGCGCGGATTCGCGAAGGTTTTCTCGCCTGCCTCGGCCTGCTCGCGGTTGAGGCGCTCGAAATCAGCCAGGCGCATGTAGACCTCCCCCCGAACCTCGAGGCGCGCCGGCGTCGGGAGGTCAGTGAGGAAGGGGGGAAGGTCCTCCTGCGCCCGCCTCGGGGCGCGCACAGGGATCTCGAGCGGAACCTGGCGTACCGTGCGGATGTTGGGAGTGATATCCTCGCCGACCACCCCATTGCCGCGGGTCGCGCCCAGGACCAACCGGCCGTTGACATAGGTGATCGCCACCGCCAGGCCGTCGATCTTCGGTTCCACTCCCCACTCGATCTGGTCGTGTCCAACGAGGCGGCAGACGCGCTCGTACCAGTGGCGCACCTCGCCGATGTCGAAGGCATTCGCCAGGCTCAGCATCGGGCGCGCGTGTTCGACCTTGTCGAAGGCCTCGAGCGGTGGCGCTCCCACGCGTTGCGTCGGGGAGTCGGGCGTCTGCAACTCCGGGAATTCGGCCTCGAGCGCGCGCAGTTCGTTCATGAGTGCGTCGTAGGCGGCGTCGTTGATCTCGGGATCGTCCAGGACGTAGTAGCGGTAGTTGTGGTATTCCAGCACTTTGCGCAGTTGTTCGGCCCTGGTACGGGTGTCGTCGAAGGTCATACGTTGGTTCTCTCAAAGGGCAACAGACGAAGAGGAAAGGGCTCCCCGTGGGTCCCCTGTGGGTCGGAGTGAGCCGCTGTGCACCTCTCCTCAGTTTCGATGGTCAGGATAAAGGATACGCATGACGCCTGAGGCTGCAAAGCGGAGCGCGTGGGGTCGAATTCTCTCCAGGACCCTACCGCGTGGTGGGGAGGCCGCACGATCGTCCCCGCACGCGCCTTATTGCCCCTGGACGGCGTACCGCATGATCGGTCGACTCTCTGAGCGGCGGAGTACCTCCACAAATCCCGCCTTGCGGAACGCCGAGGCCAACCCGGTCCAGGCAAAGGCATCGGGGGTGCGATCCTGCCTGGGCTCGACCGGGTAGCCTTCCACGATCTGTGCACCATGGGCTTTGGCGTAGTCGACGGCGGCGCGCAGCAGGGCAACCATCAACCCCTGGCCTCTGAACGGCCTGGCCACAAAGAAGCAAACGACTGACCAGACCGGTTCTTCGTCTACTCGCTTGAGGATGCGCGAGCGATCCAGCACGGGAAAGTGCTCCCGCGGTGCGACCGAGCACCAGGCGACCGGTTGGCCCTCGGCGTAAGCCAGAATTCCCGGGACCTCCCCGGACTCCACGATGGTCTTCAGCGCCTGCCGGTTCCCCTCACCCTTCTGCTGCTCGAATTCGGACCGCTTCACACGCCACCACATACACCAGCAGCCCCCGCACGCCCCGCGCTCCCCGAACAAGCTCTCCAAATCATGCCAGCGCTCAGCTGTGACCGGACGAAACTGCAGGGGTGGTCGTGTCTCGATCTTTGGTAACACGCCTTCCTCCTTCCTTCTTCTTGCAACAAGTTTCCATTGAGCCCGGCAGTCAGGAGTGCGAGGTGGGGACGCCGGGCATGGGGTTGCCAGGTATTTGGACAAATTGCTCATTTGTCCTTCACCGCCGGCGGCGTTTTCACTTGTCGAGCCCAAAGCGTTCGACGGTCGTGGTGCCGACGGTGGTCGTGTTGGTGGTGATCCTTTGGCTCGCCAGCCAGGCGCGAAGCACGCTGAACTCGGGGTTACTGACGCCGTGGCGGGCAACAATCCAGACCGGGCCAGGAGTCCTGGCCAGCTGGGTTTCGAGGGCAGCACGGTTGCGCTCGGTGACGACGCTCATGCGGTAGCGGCTGCCGACCCAGGCGTAGAGCTCGTCGTAGAGATCCCAATGGTTCAGGAGAATCGTGCCCCCTGGCGCCTGCTCCCACTCGCTCACCAGAGGGGCGAAGGCAGAGTGGGCCAGCCGTGCCGCGCGATAGTCGCGCAGGGCGAGCGGTGCTGTGAGCAAGAGGACCACAGCGATGATCGCCAGGTGCGCACCTGGCCGGCTCGGGCGGGGCACCCGCCGCCGGTGGAGTTGGTGGACCCACTCCCAGGCCAGCAACAGCGCGACGCCGATCAGGGCCAGCCGGGCGACGAGTAGCGCCCCAGACGCTGGGGGCAACAGCGCCGGACCGATGGTTGTGACGAGAGCATCGAGTAGCATCAAGGCGATGGCCAGCAGCGCGCCGCGAACCGTCGGCAGGAGGAGGGCCAGGAAGGGGAGCAGGTAGAGCAGGGCCTCGCCAGTGAAGGGCACCAGCAGGGTCAACGCCAGGGCCGGCCAGAGCCAGTGACGAGGTGCCCGCACGGTGCGCGTGGGCGCACCCATCAGGACCAGCACGCCGAGGAGCAGGGCAACCCCGACCGTGTCGGCGCGCTGGAGCCAGGCGCTCAGCGGGAGCCAGAGCAGTGCCCAGAAGAGCGCTGTGCGCCGGGCGCGGGCCTCGCTCCAGCGGAAGCGCGCCAGCCGGTAGAGCAACAGCAGCGTCGCCACCTCGAAGGGGAGCATCAGGAGCCCCACTGCCAGTTGCCGGCTGAGATCGCTCGTTGCGGTCAGGAGGTCCAGCCGCGCGTCGAGCCAGGCGGGAAGCGCCGGGTAGGGCGGTGCAACAGCGATATAGCCACCGGGGCGGTAGAGGGCCAGCGCGCCCAAGCGCAAGCCGACCAGCAAGACTGCCAGCCAACGGGGCGCGGGCCAGGGCCGGCCGCTCATCGCGTTGCCTCCGTCACTGTCACCTGTCCGATCATGACCTGCTCGCCGAGGAAGGTCCCGGCAGGATCGGTGATCGGTAGCGGGGCCGGGTCGCCGGCCGGGTGAACGCTCAGCATCAGGCGGTACCAACCGGGCGGGGTGCCGGGCGGGATCGTGACCCGGTGCCAGGCCGGCAAATTCGTTGTCTCGGCGGGCCACTGGTCGCTCGTGTCGCGACCGGCCGAGAGGGTGCCTTCCTTGATCCAGAGCGGGCGGTTCTTGCGATCGATCAGTTGGAGGCGCAGGCGCAAGTCGGGCAGGGCGGCGCGCGCGCCCCAGGCAACGTACAGCTCGGCGCTACTGCCGGGCGGCAGGTGGCTGTCCACCGTCCACGGGAAGGCGTAGCGCTCGAGCACGAGTGCGTCGCCGACGCGCCACTCGACCGCCGGAATATCGGCGCGGACGGGTGGAGGGAGCGGGGGAGCGACCAGCGGGCGCAGGACGAACGGGATCGCGGCGAGGGACAGCGCCAGCATACCGCCACTCAGGGCCAGCGCGGCCGGGCGGTCGCGGGCCGGGTTGCGCCAGAGGGCGAGCCAGCCGCCACTGAACAGCACAGCGATCGCCGGCAGGGCCGGGAAGAGCAGCCGTCCCTGGCCGGTGCCGAGCACGGTGCGGGTCCACTCAACCAGCGCCAGGATCACCAGGCCCAGGTGGAGGCCCCACAACGGCACGAGCCGGCGCGTGGCGGCCGGCAGCCGGTGGCGCCGGTGCCACAGCCGGGCCAGCCCGACGGCCGCCAGCGCCACCAGGAGGGCCGTCAGGCCCTGGACGACGGGCGGAAAGTGGAGGTGCGCCGCGCCGCCGAACCCCGCCCAGAAGCTCGCGTAGGCACCGCGGGCCACCGCCCAGGCCTCCCCGGCGCTCAGCGGCGCAGGGCGCGCGTCGGTCACCTGACGCATCAGTCCCCACCCGAGAGGGTCACCGGACTGGCCCCAGTTCCAGAGCAGCCAGGGCGTCGCCGTGACCGTCCAGGCAACGACCGCCGGGCCCAACGCGCGGCGCCACGCCTGGCTCGGCCACTGTCGCGCTGCCAGCAGCCCACCACTGGCCACCGTTCCGGCGAAGACCCACCCGCTGGTTTTGGTCCAGATTCCCAGGCCGCCGAGCAACCCGAGCAGCGCCCAGCCCTGCCATCGTTCGCCCTCGCCCGTCAGCAGGCGGGCGAGTTGCCAGAGCACCAGGGACCCGAGCGCGGTGGCGAGGGCGTCGTTGTTGCAGGCACCGCTGAGGAAGGCGAATTGAGGTAAGAAAGCCACAAAGGCAGCCGCCGCGACGGCGACCCAGGGCTGCTCGGGGAAAGTGCGTCGCGCGATGCCGGCGGTTGCCACCACCGCAACCAGGCCTAGCACGGCGGAGAGCAGACGGGCAATGTGCCAGGCGAGTGCCTCGCCCTGCCAGGGCCACCGCGCGGCCGGGAGCTGGATCAGCACGTTGAAGCCCCGGCGGGGATCACTCAGGGCCCAATCGGCATTGGCCTCGACCGGGAGCGGGCCGGGGGCCTGCCAGGCGGTGAGCGGGGCCGCCAGAAAATAGTAGAGTGGAGGCTGGAACACCTCACCGAAGACGGCGCCGCGCGGTTGAGGCAGGCGCCAGGTCGCCGCGATGTGGCGCACGTAGGAGAAGTGCGAGACCTCGTCGGGGGCTTCACCCAGCGGAGTCACAACGTTAAACGCCAGGGCAAGCAGCGTGAAGGCGCTCAAGATGATCGTGAAGGCGCGGCGCGGCGAATGCAAGGCGGATCGGCTCTCCAGAAAAAATCCGGGCCGTTCGGCCCAGGCGTAGTGTAGCGAGAGATGGCCGGTTTGACAAAGGGGACCAACACGACAGTTGAGGCGTTCGATAGAGAGAGCGCCGGCTTTTCGCCGGCGCTCCTGTGGCTATTCAAACGGGCAATTCCTCGCACCGGGGGAATACGGTCCCCCTCGGCGCCATCTTGAAGAATGGCGAGGCAGGCTCCATGCGAAGCCTGAGGAGGGTGGTTGTTAAACTTCGAAGAATGTCTTCGAGAATGTTCCAGGGATCGGTTCGGTGATGCCGTTTGTTGTGTCCGTTATTGAGACGTTGGTGTAACTGACGGAGGCGAGCACCAATCGTTGGCCCGGCGGGCACGAGAAATCGCCCTTGTCCGGTGGCGGGACTGTGAGGCTAGCCGTGATCTGGCCGTTCTTGCCAGACGAGAAGGTGCCGCTCGCACTCACCGGCCCCGAGACGGTCTCCTTGTTGGTGGCTTGGGGATGTTTCCCGCCTCCGTTGATGCACGCGTAGGTGGCCGTGGCATCGGCGCTGGCCGTGTAGTCAATGAGTTGGTTGTCACCCAATCCGGCCTCTTTCCATGAGACGACGAGGTTCCCGTTTTGATCAAGGTTTGCGCTGGCATTGATGAAGTGAGGGTTCGCGGCCAGTGCGGCCGGCACCACGAGGCTTGTCACAAACAGTGTCAACGCGATAGCGAGAGCTACACGTCGCATTTTTTCTCCCTTTCTGTTGCCCTACCGCATCTCTCCCCAACGGTAGGGTACTCAGGCTGTCACAATCTGCTCGGGACCGTCATTGTCTTTGTTCCGTGATCACCCCCTTTCGAATCGATTGATAAAACGGACTCGGCCTGGAGGTGAGCGCCTCTCCTGGAGGAACACAATGGACGATTTGCTTCGGGTCGTCCAGGTAGCTAACGCAGCGTGGCGGCCAGCAACAGTCTGGTGAGCTCTATTGAGTTATCGTGTGCTGACAAATCAGCAGCGGGAGAGAGACAACGCTTCGGGAACTGGGCCGCGGTGGATGGTACTGCGTGGACGACTGATTGAAGTATCGCACAAAGAGGAGTTGTTGTCCTGAAAAGAAGGTAAGCGATACCTAAAGATTTCCGAAATGCTAGATGAAGCGGATTCGATGCGGGTTGATACCAGCAGTGTGGGACTTCTCTTCTGTTGACAACTATGACTGAAAATGGCCCTAAAGTCAAGGCCCTAGAACAGCCAAACCAAGCAGAATTGCGATGAACAACAACAATCCGATCGCGGAAAACGCGAGTATCAAACCAGAACCGCAGCGGGGGGCGACACCACAGAGACCCGGTGGGCCTCGATTTTCAACCAACGCGGACTCGCCGACGGGACCTACCGGGTCGAACCGGACGTCAACGATGAGAAGCCGGCGGAAGCCTCTATCCCGATCGCGAGCGGCGGAGGCGAGTAGCCGGTGCACGCGTGAGGCTGTGCTTCCAGGAGTTCCTACGCTTCACTGTCCGTTGTTCGTGT
Organism: Ardenticatenaceae bacterium; assembly: GCA_027493995.1. Classification (GTDB taxonomy): domain Bacteria; phylum Chloroflexota; class Anaerolineae; order Ardenticatenales; family Ardenticatenaceae; genus DOUV01. The sequence continues at coordinate 7,653,052 of JAOSJS010000001.1, forward strand.
CTACAAGCCTCCGTTACCACCGGCAACGGACCTGGGTCTTAGTCCCCGCCATCCTCGAAGCGGTGGATATAGTCGAGAAAATCGCTCACGGGCCGGGTGTTGATCACGTCGTCGGCGGTGGCCCAGCCGCGGCGCGCCTGCCAGACGCCGTACTCAATGATCTCGAGCCCCTGCGGGCTGTGCGCGTCGCTGTCGATCGAGATCAGGCAACCCAACTCCAGCGCGGCCCGGACGTGGATTGGGTCCAGGTCGAGGCGGTCGATCTGGCTGTTGACTTCGAGGATCGTCCCGGTCTCGGCGGCCGCCTGCAGGACGACGTCGATGTCCAGGGCCGCGCCCTCGCGCCGCCCAAGCAGGCGCCCCGTGGGGTGGCCCAAAATGTCCACATGGGGATTGTGGAGCGCGGCCAGGGCCCGGCGGGTCACCTGGTCGCGGCCCTGGCGCAGGCCGGTGTGGAGCGAGGCGATGACCACGTCCAGCATCTCGAGCACCTCGTCGGGGTAGTCGAGGCTCCCGTCGCTCTTAATCTCGACCTCGGCGCCCTGGAGCACCCGAAAGTCGGAATACCTGCTGTTGACGTTGAGGATCTCGATCCGCTGCTGGCCCAGGCGTTCGACGTCGAGACCGCCGGTGATGCCCAGGCTCTGGGAGTGATCGCTGATGACGATGTACTCGTAGCCGCGGGCCCGGGCGGCCGCAGCCATCTCAGCGATGGTGGCGCCCCCATCGCTCCACACAGTGTGCATGTGGAGATCGCCCCGCAGGTCGGCGCGGCTCACCAGGTTCGGCAGATCGTGCTCACGCGCCGCCTCGATCTCGCCCTGGTTCTCCCGGAGTTCCGGTGGGATCCACGCCAGCCCGAGCGCCGCGTAGACCTCCTCTTCAGTCGCGTACCAGGGGGATTCGCGCCCGTCCTCGCGTGCCTCGCCCCTGTCCGACCGCATGAGGCCCTCGTCGCTCCAGGCGAGGCCCTGTTGCCCGGCGAGGGCGCCTAGCGCCACGTTATGCATCTGGCTGCCTGTGAAGTATTGAAAGGTGCTCCCCCAGCGTGCCGGCGGGACGACGCGCAGATCGGCCCGCTCGCCGCTGTGCAGCCGGGCGCTGATAGGGGCCTCGCCTACGGAGATGGCGCTTACCGGTGCGCCCAACACCTCAGCCAGCTGGGTGAGGCGCTGGAAGGCGGCGATCACCTCGGCCGGTCGCTCGCTGGCAACCAGCAGGTCGATGTTCCCGACCGTCTCCCGGCGGCGGCGCAGACTTCCGACGACCTCGGCTCGAGCGATGGCCGGACCCGCCATGGCCTGCAACTCGGCCAGGAGAGCCTGGGCGCGTGGCAAAGCGATACCCAGCAACGCCCGCGGGGGCAGGGCGCGGCGCTGGCGCAGGGTCTCGATCCCCGCCAGGATTCGCGCCTCGGTCTTCGGGCCAACCCCGCTCACCTCGCGGAGCCGGCCGTCGCGGGCCGCCTCTTCCAGGGCCTCTAGCGTGCTGATCCCGAGCGCCGTGTAGATCGCACCGGCCGTCTTCGGACCGACCTCCGGCAGTTGCGTCAATGTGACCAGGCCATCGGGGATTTCCTGCTTGAGCTTTTCCATATAGGCCAGCCGCCCGGTGCGCAAGAGTTCGTCGAGCTTGGTCGCAATGGCCTGGCCGATACCAGGAATCTCTCGGAGCGCGCCGGTCTCCCACTCACGGCGGATGTCGTGGTCGAGCCCCTCGATCGCCTCCGCGGCTTTGCGATAGGCACGGGTTTTGAACGGGCTCTCGCCCTTGATTTCCAGCCGCTTCGCGATGTCGCGCATCACGGCGGCGAGCTGTTGGTTCGTGAGCTGCGGCGTCTCAGCCATAGAGTCATTCCTCCCAGGAGGAGGGTAAGCAGTCCAAAGAACACGGCGCGCGCGAGCGGCCGAGGGCCGGCTGGGGGCGAGGGGGCGAGGGGGCGAGGTGCCTCCGTCGGCTGGATCGTTTTGTCTGCCCCTGCCATCGCTGGGGCCGTCGCCTGGGCGGCACGCCTCAATTTCGGTTCAGCGGTGGCCGTCGCCGCCGCCTCGTTGGCGGCAGAAGCAGCACCTGTGCCGGTTTCCGGGCTGGTGGCCGCTGGCGCGGCCGCCGGGGCCTCGGCGGCAGTCACCGCCTCGCGGGTTGGCGCGGGCGCCGGCGCGCCGGCCGCGCGCCGCGGTTGCGGCTGGCCCGCTGGTCGGCCGGGCCGCCAGGGCGGCCGCTTCGGTTGCTGCCGGCGGGCGCTCGGACTCTTGACGGGCAGCGGGCGCTGCCGGCGCGGCCATTTGGGGCGCGGGCAGCGCTGCCGGGCTGCCGGCATTGAGGCCGCCCAGCAAAAAGAAGACGAAGAGCACCGCACTGACCGCGGTGCTGAACGCGAACAGGGGCTGGAGCCAGGTCAACAGCCTGGGGCGCCGCTGCGGGGCCGTAGGCGCGACGTCGGCCTCACTCAGGTAGAAGGTGCGCGGTAACTCGACCGGCGGCATTCGTTCCAGTAGGCCGACGGTCCAGCGCAAGCTCTCAAGGTCCTGGCGACATCGGTCGCACGTGAGGAGGTGGGCCTCGACCTGGGCGCGCTCAGCCAGTGCGACCTCGTCATCGAGGTAGGCGGAGAGCAAATCGGGGTCGAGGTGGTTGTTTACCATTCGGCGTCAATCATTTCCGACGAGAGATGAGAGAGTGGAGATTGTGTTTTTTGAGTGCCACCTCGCATCCGAAAATCGCGACCTGGCGCTTCGCGCCCGGACGGTTTGATCGCAGAATCGGCCGTTCATCTTCACTCTCTGCTCCAGTTTGTCCACCAACAGGGCGCTCATCCATCACTCTCAAAACGATACTTCGCCGGTAGAAGTTCCGCATGGGTCTGGAGAAGGTCACGCACGCGGCGGCGGGCACGGCTCAAGCGGCTCTTGACCGTGCCGAGTTCGACGTCCGTGGCCTGAGCAATCTCCTCGTAGCTGAAGCCCTGGATATCGGAGAGCACCAGGGTGACGCGCTGGTCGGGCGGGAGTTGCTCGATGACGTTCTGGAGCCAGCCGGCCAGTTCTTGCTGCAGGAAGATCTCATCGGGTCGGTCCGGCGCCTGGTGCTGGAGCGCGGTCGCCGGATCATCCGGGGTCAGCAGGAGCGCCTCGAGCGAGGTGGCGGGGCGGCGCTTCTGGTAGCGCAGCCAATCGTAGCACTGGTTGGTGACGATGCGGGCCAGCCAGGCTTTGAATGAGCCGCCGTGATACTGATCCAGTCGCCGGTACGCGGCCAGGAACGCTTCTTGAGTGGTATCCGCGGCGGCATCGGTGTCGTGGAGCACGCGGTAGGCCACGTTATAGGCCAGCCCCTGGTAGCGGCCCACCAGCCGGTTAAACGCGGTGCGGTCGCCGTGCCGGGTCGCGTCTACCAACTCGTCGTCGCTGGGCGCATTGGCCGGCTGAGGCACAGCGGCCGAGAGCGCAGCCACCAAGGCTCCGCCCACGAGCATCACCAGGCCACTCAAAATGGGTGTCATGCGAGATGCGTCGTCAAGAGACGAGCTCGATCCGAGTGCGTCTTGTGAGCAAGAGGGTCCATCCGGAGACAACGAACGGCTGGCCAGCGATGTGCCTCTTTCGGGCGACGCCGGCTCGTCTGAAACGTGAGGATGCCTCTCAGGTCGGGCATCTCACGTGTTGTGCCGCTGAACGAATGCCGCGTTGAGAAGGTCGCGGTATTCTAGCATGGGACCCAAAGGCTCACAAAGGCCTGGCTGGGACGGAAGAGGATAAACGGTGGGACGACGTCCCGGTGTGGCATCTCATCGCGTCTGAGCGGCGGCGAGCGCCGCCGTCCGTGGGTGTCGGTTGCGGGCCACCGCCTCAGCGCAAGCGTGGCACCACGATCAGCGCTGGCGTCTCGCCGAGGTCTCGCAATATCCCGACCTCCTGAAACGTAGCCACGTCGAAGATCGAGAGCGTCCTCTCAAACGGATTCACTGTGTAGAGTTGGTGACCGTCAGCGCTCACGGCCAGGTTGAAGGCTGGCTCGGGGGGGGTGAAGGTGCCCAGGCGCGCCCAGGTTCGCGTGTCAAACGCCCACACTTCGTCGGCTTCTGCCAGGTTCCCGCCGGGTTGCTTGCCAGTCCAGAAGCCCAGGTACAGCCGCGCGCCATCCGGCGCCAGGGCGATCTGGAAGTGGGCGACCTGCGCTTCGGGCGGCGCATCCAGGGGTACCGCTTGGGCGATGGCCCGCGGCGGGAATATTGTCAGGTCAATTACCGAGACCTGGGCGTCGTTCGTAATCACGTACAGCCGATCCCCTGCTGGTGTCACAGCGGTTGCGGCGATCGTGCCCGGCTGTAGAAGTTCCTGGTGGGTTGTGGCGCCGGTTAAGGGATCAATGAGTTGGATCGCGGCCCGGCTGACACAGATCAGGCGGCGGCCCGGAAGCGACCAGAGCGCGCCGTCGCTACAGACCGGGTATTCCGCCAGCGTCTCGAGGGTCTCGGCATCCAGGACGGCGAGGCGAAGCCGATGGACATCGGGGTCACCGTACTTCCTGACGAACAGCCGCTCTCCATCTGGCGACAGGAATAAATTTCGCGTACCAGGGGGGAAGACTTTGTAGAGTAGGCGATCCGGCACAGGCCGGTCGTCCAGCAACAGTTCGCCCGTCGCGGCATCATAGACGCTGAGGACATCGCGCTGCTCGCCGCGGATGACCTGGGTCCAGTAGCTGTCGGCCACGTAGAGCCGCCGACCATCGGGCGAGAAGACCAGGTCGGGGGTGTAGCGCGCTCGAAAGGTGCGCACTACTCGCCGGCGGGCCGGATCGACGACCAGCACCTGGCTGACGAGGTCGCCGTCACGCGGATCGAGCACGTAGATGGGGCACCCCTCGAGCGGCTCCGGCGTGGCGGTCACCGGCACCTGAACCTCGGGCGTGAGTTGGGCCGGTGCCCGAGGGGCCGGCGGCCCCGGCGGTTGGGTCTCAGGTGTGAAAAGACCTGCGGGTCCACAGCCAGCCAGGAGGAGCGCCACCAGAGCCAGACTGCTAAGGAGCGTGCGGGTCGAGCGCATGCTGTTCCTTCGGATCACTTCTGGCTCCTGCCCGCGGTGAGAAAAGCGACCAGCGCCTCGATCTCCTGATCGCTCAGGCCCAGCGTCGGCATCTGGGTGGTTGGGCGGATCGCCACGGGGTTCTTGAGCCAGCGGCGCAGGAACTCGGGGTCGGCGGACAGATTCGTCAGCACCGGCCCAACGCTGAAAGAGCCCAAAGCCTGGCGCGCCTCCGCGACGGCGGCGTGCTGATGGCAGACCACGCAGCCTTTCGCCAGGAACAGATCCCGGCCACGTGCTCCCTGATCGAGGGCCGACGGACCGGGTTGGGCGACCTCGGGCGCGGAGAGCGTTGGGCGGTTTCCGGCTGAGGCAAAACCAGCCAGGCTGACCGCGGCGGCGATGAGAACCAGGGCGGGCGCGAAGCGTGGCCGCCGGCGGAGCGAAACGACCAGGGCGCCGGCAGTGCCGATGAGGCCCAGGACTCCCGCCGCCAGTGGCACCGAGAGTGGCCTCCCCGAAATCGCGAGGCTGGGCCAGGCGGACACCGGCGCCCCCGTGGCATCGTTCGCTGCCGTTGTGGTGGCAAGCACCGTGAGCACCGGCATGGGCTGCTCGAACGTAAAGGCGTCGATGCCCCAGCGCCACACTCCCGCGCTCGGGAAGGTCAGCGTTGCCACGTAGTGCCCGACCGGGCCTTCTTGTCTGGCAGTGACGTTGATCGATTCGTTGCTCTCCGCGTGGCTGGCCGTAATTCTGGGTGTCAGTCCATCCATCGGCCGGTGGCCGTGCTGCCGGACGACAAAGCCGATGGTCAGCGGTTGTCCGGCGACCACCTGCGTGGGCAGTTCGTCGAGGGTAACCACGGCCCAGCCGCCGGCGAGGGCCGGTAGCGCCGCGAGCAGCAACAGCATCGCAATCAGTACGGATCGTGGAGCATATCGATGGAACATCTCGGATTTCTCCTTTCGCGCGCTGCCGATGACCCTGGACGCGGGGGGTCTTCACGATTCGCGTTTGGTCTGTCGCTGTCCGAGTCCCAGCAGCCCACCGAGCATGGACGCCATGCCGCCCAGCATGATCAACCACCGGGCGATTCCCTTCTCACTGCCGGTGACGGGAAGCTGGGCCGGAGCTGCGAATGAGACGCTCGCCAGTTGGACCCCGTGCTCAGCCAGGATGCGCTGCATGGCTTGCTCGCCCTGCTCCGACACGTGGAACCACTTGCCGTCGTACTCCGACCAACCGTTGACGATCCCAATGTAGAAGACGTAGCCGCGGCCACCGGCCGGATCGGGGTGGTAGCGCGCGCGGTCGAAGGCGCGGTAGGTCGAGCCGCTCTTGAAGTATGAGGTAATCTCGTAGCCCTCGCCGACCTTTGGCACCTCGATGGTCCCACTGCGGACATCTTCGAATTCGGCCAGCCCGAAGGCTGGGAGCAACTCACGGTTCGTAATCTCGATCGCGTGCTTCAACCCAGGCCCCGTGATGGCGACCTTGTCGGGCGGCCCCTTGGCGAGGGCGAGGGGTGCCGCGAAGAGCCACATAAGGGCAGCGATCATGATCCCCGAGAGTCCCACAAGCATGCGTGAAGCCTTCATCGCGCGGTTCGTTCCTTTCGTTTCGCTCAAACGGAACACGCTCATATGGAATAGGGTGTGTAGCGTGTGTGAGCGCATCGCGCTCGCACACGCTACACCAACAGGAGAACATGGAAACGGTACGCCGGGGAGGCGAGGGCAGTGCGCTCGCCTCCCCCGTACATACGATCCTCATAAGAGCGTTCCATCTTCTCGCTTTCTCCCCACACCTCTCAGTTGCGCGCGGCGGCCGCCAGGCCGGCGCGGCGCATCAGCCGATCGAAGTCGGTCGATGCCTGGAACCAGGTGCCGCCATCCTCGACGAGGCCACTGGCGCCGCCAGGGTTAGGGTAGTAGGTCCAGGTCTGGCTCACCCGGCGGGTCGTTGACGCCCATATCGTGCGGGTGCGTTGCCGGGGGACACCCAACGGCTGCTGCCGCGCCTGCAACTGGGCACGGACTCGAGCAAACGCCAGCGGATCAGCGGGCAAGTCCTGGGGACCGTCTGTCGGGCCGGAGTAGATCACATCCACGACGTGTCGGGGCGTCGAGACCGCCATCATGAATTCGAGAGTGACCTGGAAGGCTGGCGCCGGTTGCGGTCCCGCCGGCCGCTCGATGGGCCGCTCCTTGCCCCACGCGGCCGCGATGGCGGCGAGATCGCCAGGGGAATCGACGTACCAGGGACCGGTGTCACCTGATTCGTCGAGGTCCCGGACGATTTCAGCCGCGCTCAAAATGATGGGAGCTTTTAAGTTCCCACCGGTCACGGTGATCCGCTGAGGCAGCACGGGCCCGCCTTTGGCGAGTGCCAGGGGCGCGCCCGCAGCCAATAGCCCGGCAATCAGTCCGAAGACCGCGACCCGGCACAGCAAACGGCAACGTTTCATCGGACTCCTCCTCGCTCCGCACCACGAACGGAGCGCCTTCTTGCATGCGGGCGCCCTTCACCGCAGCGACTCGGCGACGCGGACCGCTTCTTTCAGGGAAAGGTGACTCTCCAACCGGTAGGTGATCTGCTCCTGGACCCAAACCAGAACGTTCCCCTCGACCAGCCGGCGCGGTTCATAGACGGTACGACCCTGCCGGTCCCGAAACTGCAGGATGTGGGGCCCGCGCACCCATAACGCGCGTTGACCGTTGACCGCCGTTGCCTGGATCACCTCAGGTTGAGATTTGGCGCCAAAGACATCCTCCCCGAGTTCGTACAGGCTCATCCTGACCTCGTCCTGGCTTTCGGAGACCAGCCAGACCAGGATCACGGCCGGACCACCCAGGTCCTGCAGGTAGACCCGGTCGGGCGGTCCCAGGTCCGGCGGATAGGTCGGGAGCAGAACCGGGAACCCGGCCTTCGCTTCGGCGGCGGCCAGCGTCGTCTCCCCGGCCAGGTTCAGGACCGAGCGCGACGGGGTCGGCGAGGGCCGCGGCGCGGTCGGGGGCCGTGTCCGCGTCGCGGTTGCTGCGGGTGATGCCGGTGCCGCGGGCATCGGAGCGCCCGACGCCAGGGGCACCGCGCTCGTGGGACGCGCGACAGTTGGGGTGGAAGGAGGCGCAGCTGGGGTCGGCTCAGCCAGGAAAATATGGATCGCGCCCAGGCGCAGCGCTTCCAGCACCGCGGCCCGCACTTGTGGCACCGCCAGCAGGCCGGCCAGGATGACGAGCAGGATTGTCGCGGCCCAGGCGAGCCGCCGGTAAGGCGAGGTCGGATGCGCCCGCTCGTCCACCAGCCGCCGTCTCACCGCAGCCGCGAGGTCAGGTGTCGGCGGGTAGGGGAAGACCCGGGCTGTGGTGTGTATCTGTGTTTCCCAGCGCTCAAATGATCGCGCGCTCATCGTCGAATCCTTCTTGCAAGGCCGGGAACTCCCGCTCCACCACCGTCCGCAGACGTTCCAGGGCACGATGCAGCCGCGATTTGATCGTACCCCGCGCGACGCCCAGGGCCTCGGCTGCTTCGGCCTCCGACAATTCCAGGAAGTATCGCAGATAGATGACCTCCTGATCTGTGCGGCCCAAGCGCCGCACAGCCCGCCAGAGGATCTGGGCACTCCACGCTTGTTGGCTCCGGCTCTCGACCGTAGTCGTCGGCTCAGGGGTCGCCCGGACCAGCCGGCGGACGGCCGTCAGGTAGCGGCCAATGGCCCGGCGCCGATTGCGGGCCAGATTGGCAGCAATGCGCAGCAGCCAGGGGCGGAAGGGGCGGGCCGTGTCGAAGCGGTCCAGGGCCCGGAAGGCGCGGATAAAAGCTTCCTGGGCCACATCCTCGGCCTCAACCGCATCGCCCAGGAGCAGGTAGGCGAGCCGAAAGGCCGCCTCCTGGTGCTGGCGGACCAGCGTCTCCCAGGCCGCCCCATCACCCTGGCGCGCGCGGGCGATCAGGGTCGATTCATTCACGTGTGCCTCTCCGGAGAGGTCTGTTCACTCATATTACACCACTCGGCGCAGATTAGTTCCGTGTCGCGGCCTGGAAGTGGGGATTGCCAATTCGGGATGAAAGACGACCGGATGATTTGACGGTGGTCTGGAAGGCCCCTATACTGGCCCGCTGTTGTCCACAATGGCAAGCGCTGTGTCGTGGGGATCATCACGGCACCAGTGCTCTCCGGCCGTAACGATCGAGCAACGGTGGCCGGCGTGAGATGCAACGCCGGGGCAGGTGGAAGGCTTGGGCCAACTCGTAGTGATCCAACGCTGGGCAGGCACGGCCGTTGCATTGGACGCGCTCAGCCTACAGCTCGGCGACGGGGACGGGAATCGGCCGGCCGGGCATCATCGCGCACCGAGGGCATGATTCCGAGGCTCCTACCGACGCTGCTGGGTACCCTGGCCGCGATGCTGATTGGCGTGGCAGGTGGGCTGCTCTATGGCCTGATCGTGCAGCCGGTCAAGTTCGTGGATGTGGACCCGATCGATTTAGCTCAGGATCAGAAACAGGATTACGTGCGTTTGATCGCTGCGGCCTACGTCCAAGATGGCGACCTGGAAGCTGCGAGCGAGCGGCTTGGGCATCTCGGCTACGGTGGACCCGAGGTCGGGCGGCTGGCCTACCAGGCCATCAGCAACGGCGATCCGAGTGCGCGAGCGCTGGCTCGGCTGAGTACCGACCTGGGTGCTGGACAGCCGGCCTTTGCGTTGGTGCTGGCAACACCCACCTTCAGCCCAACGCCATCCCCCACGATTACGCTCACTCCCAGCCCGACGATTGCCGATACGCCCTGGCCCACCGCGACGGCGGAGCCGCCGTCGCCCAGTCCGACGACCGCGCCCAGCCTTCCACCGACAACGACGCCCCGTCCCGTGCCGTCGCCGACCTTGATTCCGCCCGTGGTACCAACCACGCCCTATGGGCCGACAGTGCCGCCGGCGCCGACTGCGGAGGCACAGCCGGTTCTCGACTTCCGCATCGTTGAGCGTTCCATGAATCCCAAAATGCTCAACGGTGGGCCAGAGGGCTGCGGGCTGAATATTCTCTTCCTGACCGTGCTCGATGCGGCCGGCCATCCCCTTGATGGCGTTACAATTGATATTTCCTGGCCCGGCGGGAGCGAGCACGTGGTGAGCGGCTACAAGGCGCCAGGCAAAGTCGAGTTCACGATGCGCGGTGGCTACACCGTCCAGATCGTGGGCGTCGCGCCCGACGGGCGCCCGCTCGCCAGCCAGTCAACCTATGTGGACAACGAATTTCCGCCATCCGAAGACATGCTGGCCGCCGGTTACTGCGCCACCATCGCGGAGTGCGATCAGATGAAGGCGACCGGCCAATGGTGCCGCTGGCATCACTCTTACTACGTGACGTTCCAACGGAGTTGGTGAGCCGTGCGCCTCGCCTGGCTGATGATTCCGCTTGGGCTCGTCGCCGGCGTGGCGCTTGGGCTGTACCTGGCGTGGGATGCGTGGGCGATGCCATCCGGCACGGCGAGCGTCGCGCAACTGCGGCGCGAGGAACGGGTGGCCTACGTTCGCCTGGTTGCGGCGGGCTACGCCGAGGAACACGATCTTCGCCGGGCGCGCACCCGCCTCGCGCGGCTGCCCGCGGGCAACGTGGCTCTGTGGGTGGCGGAACTGGCGCAGCAGGATGCCGCCGCCGGGCGGGCGACCGACGCGCAACGGCTCGCGCGGATGGCGTACGGACTCGGCATCACCGATCCGACCATTGTATCCCTGGCAGCGCTTCCGACGCCCACCCTGCAACGCTGACAGAATCATCGCGCTCGCCGCCCCGGAGCGCATCATTGAAGTGGGAACCGCCTGCTCTTCCGTGAGCCTGGTTTGCTCACGACGACTACCCACTGAAGGGAAGGGGACTAGTGAAAAAGCGATTCCTCGAAAACACCCCGCTGTTCAGTGTCCTGTCTGACGAGGAGCGTAGCGCGCTCGCTGCTCAGATGGGGCTACGCCAGTTCGGCAGGGGGGAGACCCTATTTGAAGAGGGCAGCGCCAGCGAGGCCTTCTATCTGTTGCGCTCCGGCCTGGTCCGTCTGAGCGAGCGCATTGGGCAGAACGGCAAGGAGCGCACCCTGGCGAATGTCGGTCCGGGAAATCTGGTGGGTGAGATCGACCTGCTGGTGGGCCGGCCGTACAGCAGCTCGGCCCGTGCCATGACTGACGTGGACGCCTGGGAGTTGACCCAGGAAGGGCTGACCGCTGTGCTGGCCAGATTTCCCGCCGCCAGCATTAAGCTCAGCAGTTTTCTGGGCGAGCGCGTAGCCGAGCTCGACCACTACCTTGTCGAGCGATTGCGCCAGATGCCCTTATTCGGCGACGTCGAGCACACTGCGCTCGCGGCGCTCGCGGGGGCTCTCGAGTTGCAGGAGGCCCGGCGCGGCGCCCTGATCTTCCAGGCCGGTGCCTCGGCCGATTCGCTGTACCTGATCGAGGCGGGCGAGGTCACACTGGTCTCGACGCTCGCCGATGATCCGGAACCCTTCCGTCAACTCGGTGCGGGTGAACTGGTCGGCGTCGAGGCGGTCCTCAGCGGGCGCTCCTACGGTGCCGTCGCCCGTGCGGCCACCGATACGCAGCTCTGGCGGCTGCAGCGGGAGGACTTTGAAAGTCTGGCGTACCGCTTCAGCAGTCTTCGTGAGGCGCTCACCAGGCACGCACGCCAGCATCGCCTGGCACCAACCGACCGCAGTGCCGCCAAAGCAGCCCTGCGCCAGGTGCCGCTCTTCGCCGACATTCCCGATGATATTTTGGAGGCCGTCGTGGCGCATCTGGCCTTGCGCCACGCAGACAAGGACGAGGTCATCTACCAGGCTGGCGACCCCGGTGACGCGCTTTACATTGTTGATCGGGGCGCTGTCAAGCTGATGGATGAAGCCGAGTTGGTCGAGCGTCTGCAGGAGGGCCGCTTCTTTGGCGAGATGGCCTTGCTGACCGGCAAGACGCGTACGTTGAGGGCCGTCGCGGCCAGGCCGACCACCTTGTGGATGCTGACCAGGCGCGATTTCGATGCGCTCTCGGTGCGCCATCCCGTGTTGGGCCAGGCCGTCAGCCGCTTGCTGGCGAAGGGGCTGGCGCGTGGGGAGGTGCCGGATCGGGAGGCCAGCGATCTGCGAGCCTTCCCGCTCTTCAGTGGTCTAAGCGATGAGGAGTTGCCTGACCTTGGTCGCCGACTGCGGCGCCGCCAGGTTCCGGCCAATGAGATCATCTTCCGCCGCGGGGATGCCGGTGATGCGTTCTACCTATTGAAAAGCGGGCAGGTGAAGCTCATTGCCCAGACCGGTCTCGCGGACCTGGTTCGCCCCGGTGGGTTCTTCGGTGAGACGGCGCTGCTCACCGGTAACCGGCGCAATGTCACAGCGCAGGCGGTTGCCGACAGTGAGTTGGTGGTGCTCGACCGTGAGCAGTTCGAGGCAGTCCTCAGCCGGTATCCTTCGGTTGCCCTGGTACTCAGCCGGGCACTGAGCGCCCGGCTGGAGCGAGCCGGCGAGACTGCTATGCCGGCTGAAGCAAGCGTGCCAGCGGCTGGGGGAGTGCCGGTCAGGCCCGCGCCGCAGCCCGTGCGGACTTCGCCGCCTGCAGCCGTCTCCCGTCCAGCAGTCGAAGAGGGTGGCCTGCGCGGGCTGGCGACCTGGTTCGCCGCGCGGAGTGCCGGGGCTAAGGTCCGGTTGTTGGTCATCGGCCTGTTGTTGCTCTATCTCTTCGGGGTCGCCGCCCCCAGTACCGTGCTCAGTAGCACCTCGATCGGCGGAAATGGCCCGAACGGTGGCCCGATGGGTGGGATCGTCGGTGGGGCGATCGCGCTGTTCCAGAGCCCGACGCCGACCGCTACCAACACGCCCGAGCCCACGGCGACTCCGGTGCCGACCAACACGCCCGAGCCCACGGCGACTCCGGTGCCGACCAACACGCCCGAGCCGACGGCGACCCTGGCCCCGACCGACACCCCGGAGCCGACCACCACGCCAGTGCCACCGACCGATACCCCGGAGCCGACCGCCACGCCGGTGCCGCCGACCCCGGTACCGACTCGCGTGCCGCCGACCCAGGCCCCGGTCATCGCAGCCGCCGCGCCAGCCCCAGCCCAGGCGCCGCCTCCGCCCGCCCCCAAATCGGCAGTCCGTCCCCAGCCTGAATGGGACGGACGGCTGAATGAGTTCTATATCAGCTGGCAGCCGGCCGCCGTTGGGTCGGGCCAGCAGTATTGGCGGTTGGTCAACGCCAAACTGTGCACGCCCGAGGAGTGTGGCGGAAAGGTGAACATTTTCTTCAAAGCGCTCGATGAAGGCGGCAATCCGGTCGAGGGCGTCGTTGCCCGCGACTGGTGGCCAGATGGGTCAGTTACCAACCTGACGAAGGCTGCCGGTGAGTGGGCCGACTTCGGGATGTGGGGCCATGATGGCTGGGACCCCTTCGTCTGTAAATGTGGTGGTGGCCACAACCTCAAGCTCGAGGGCTTGCCCAGCGACGAGGTGCACGGTCTGGGCCTGCCGATCAACCAACACTACTCCTACTTCCTGATCTTCCAGCGCTCTGTTGCGCCCTGATAGACGCGGTTACTCGTGAAACGTGAAACGTGGGGAGACCCTCCGCGTTTCACGTTTCACATTTCACCTTGATGACTGAACGCTTCTCCGCCTGGTACAGACGCCACCGCGACTTTCTCCTGTTGCTCGCCCTCTTTGTGACGCTGCGCCTCTTCATCGTCATCTTCATGCGGGCTGGGGGACAGTGGGCGGACTACTCTGACTACTGGTGGTACTACCAGGCTGCCGCCCTGACCGACCATGGCTACCTGATCTGGCGCGACTTCTGGAGCGACTATCCGCCGCTCTTCTACATGCTGGTCGTCGGGCTCTACCGCCTCGCCGCGCTCCTCCCGACCTGGACCCAGCCGGCGCTCTGGTTCTACGTTCTCTTCGGCAGCTTCATGGCATTGGCCGAAATGGGGAACTTCGTGATGCTCTACTGGCTCGCGCGCCGACTGTACGCGGGCCCGACGCAGGCGGCGCTCCGCCCGCTCTGGCTCTACGCTGGTCTGTTCGGCCCGGTCTTCGTGCTGGCTGGCTACCTCGATCAACTGGCCCTCTTCTGGCTGCTCCTGGCACTGCTACTAGCTATCGAGCGACGCTACGCCCTGAGCGCCATTTCGACCGGGGTCGGCTTCATGATCAAGGTCTTCCCGCTCCTGGTCGCGCCGACCGCTTTCAAGCTGGCCTCGTGGCGTGGCAAGATCGCCTACGTGGTTGGACTCGCGCTCACCCTCCTCGTCACCAACCTGCCGTTCTACCTGTGGAGCCCAACGATCTTTGTGGCTTCCTGGCGCGCGATGATCGGCCAACCCTCGTGGGAGACGATCTGGGCGCTGCTCGACGGCTATCGCTCCTTTGGGATTGTGCCCGGCAACCGCTTCAACCCGGCCACTGCCGCTGCCGCCGGTCGCCCCGAGACCCTCCCGTGGTTTGCCGTCCTCAGCGTCTTCGCGCTGATCTACCTGGCTCTCTGGAGCCGGCCGTGGCAAAGGCGCGGCCACCTGAACGAGAGCGAACGCCTCCGGCGGATCATCGCCTTCGTCGGCCTGACCATTGTCCTCTTCTACACCTTCTCGAAAGGTTGGAGCCCGCAGTTCATCGCCTGGATTATCCCCTTCCTGATCCTGTTACTCCCGAACGGGTGGGGTGTGGCCTACAGCCTGGTCCTGAGTGCCCTGGCCGTCATCGAGCGGATTCTCGTCTTCCTGCTACTCTCTGATTCGACCTGGCTGCTTGAGTGGGTCATTTACATTCGAACGGCGTTTCTGCTGGTCTTGGTGGTGGAGTTTGCGGTTCAGGCCGGCGTGTTCCCGGCGGGGGGCTGGCAGCGGTTTCGCCGGGCGGGGGCCGTGCCCGTGGCGCTGCTATTGGTCACATTGGCGCTGGCCGGGACGGTCCGGGGGCTGGACGACTACCGGGCGATGATGGCCGCCACCACGCCCTACCGTCCCGTCCTGGACCGACTCGCGCCCGTCGTCGGCACTTCCGATGCGCTCGTGACGACCAGCCGCGAGAGCTTCGACCAGATTTCGTCCTACTGGCCGGGCCCGGTGCGGGTCTGGCCGCGCGCGGAGCTGGAGGAGCGAGCGCAGGCCTGGACGTCACGCTGGGAGCAGTTGCTGAATGGCGCTCGGGTGGTCTGGTTGCTGCAGGACTACCGCGGAGGGCTCAACGCGCCCTGGAATGAGGAACTCGCCAGCCGGTTGGCGGCCCGCGGGTACCTGGCGCACGACGAGTGGCTCTCTGATCAAGAGCGGCTGCTTGGATTCGCGCTCGGGAGGGCAACGGGCGCCGTGCAGCGACCAGCCGATGCCTGCTTCGCGGCAGCGATTTGCTTGCGAGCCTGGCAGCGCGACGACGGGTGGCTCCCGCCTCGGGCGCCACTGCGCGCCAGCCTGACCTGGGAGGCTGTTCGCCCCCCGGCAACCGATCTGACGATGTTCGTGCAGTTGCTCGGTCCGGATGGGCGCCTGGCCGTGGGCCGAGATGTTCCACTCTCCGTCGACGGCCAGCCTGCGAGCGCCTGGTCAGCTGGCAGCGCCACCACCAGCCGGGTGGCGCTGCTCCTCCCGACGACTCTTTCACCAGGAACCTACACCCTGATCGCAGGTCTCTACGACCCCATCAGCGGTGTCCGCCTCACGCGGCCGGACGGCGCCGACTTCTTCAGGCTGGGCCAGGTAGAGATTGGCGGCCCGGCGCCTCGCTGATGATCGTTCGTCCTTCCCCGGCAAATTCGGTATACTAATCATTCACATGGAATAGGGTGTGTAGCGTGTGCGAGCGCGTCACGCTCGCACACGCTACCCCAATATGAGCGATAATCATATAGAAGATGAGGCGAAGGGGGTGTTGCGTGCGGCTCGGCCACGCAACCACCCCCTGACTCAGATTGTCTCGTGAGGGGAGGCCACGCGTGGTCCTGGTCGTTGCCTTGCTTCAGATGACGGCCTGTGGCCGTGACCAGGGTGCCAATCTCTCGAAAGGGGAAGCATTTTGCCGGCGGGCGAAGGAAAGGGGCGCGGACATCGCGCTCTTTCCAGAGATGTGGAACGTTGGCTACGCCTTTTGCGATCCCGCGCAACCGGATGCCCTCGAAGCCTGGCGGGCCCAGGCGATCGGCCCTCAGGATGAATTTGTCACCCACTTTCGGGTGCTGGCGCGAGAACTGGAGATGGCCATCGCCCTGACGTACCTCGAACGGTGGTGCGGCGCCCCGCGAAACTCGCTCTCGCTGATCGACCGGCATGGCGAGACCGTGATGACCTACGCCAAGGTACACACCTGCGATTTCGACCAGGAGGCCGCACTGACGCCGGGCGATGATTTCTACGTGTCGCTCCTCGCCACGGGCAAGGGAGGCGTGAACGTCGGGGCGATGATCTGTTTCGACCGCCAGTTCCCAGAGAGCGCAAGAATCCTGATGCTCAAGGGAGCAGAGCTGATCTTGACGCCCAATGCCTGCGACCTGGAAGAGAACCGAATCGGCGAGTTCCGGGCGCGCGCCTTTGAGAACATGGTCGGCATGGCGATGGCCAACTACGCTGCCCCTCAGCAGAATGGGCACTCGGTCGCGTTTGATGCGGTCGCTTTTGATGAGAAGGGGAACACTCAGGATACGCTGATTCTCGAAGCCGGAGAGGATGAGGGGGTGTATCTGGCTGAGTTTGACCTGGAAAAGATCCGGCGATATCGTGGGCGTGAGGTGTGGGGGAATGCCTTCAGGAAACCCCGCCGCTATGATCTCCTGGCATCCTCCGAGGTTGAAGCGCCCTTCGTGAGAGCCAACGCCAGAAGGTGAAGCCCTTATATCCCAGGGCTCGCCCAGGCGA
This sequence comes from Ardenticatenaceae bacterium, assembly GCA_027493995.1. Lineage (GTDB taxonomy): Bacteria > Chloroflexota > Anaerolineae > Ardenticatenales > Ardenticatenaceae > DOUV01. The sequence continues at coordinate 7,669,962 of JAOSJS010000001.1, forward strand.
GATGCTCCCACTCGGGCGTACCCCGCAGGGTGAAAAGCACCTGGGCTTTACGGGCTACTTCCCTAAGTACGCTTACAGGTTGTTGTGGCTGATCGTCTGCCGAGCATAATTCAGAGACTGGAGGACAGGAGTAGAGACGCCATTGATGCAATTCTTAGAGCAGCGATCACGTGAGACAGAGACGTACCTACTCAAGCAGGTCAGAGGAAGGCTGAATTTGAAGTGACGGTCTCCTCTGGCTCGATTTCCTGAGAAAGTGATGACTCGCCTGTTTCGACAGCCGCGCTTTCTGCTCTTTGTAGTTGTGTCTGCGCTGATCCTGGCAGTGTTGTGGGCTGCCAGGGGAGCGCTCTTTCCGTTTGCATTAGGCCTGGTTGTCGCGTATCTGCTCATCCCGCTCGTGAACCACGTCCAGGCGGCCATGCCCGCGGGCTTCCGCTCGCACGGGCTGGCCCGCCCGGTTGCGATCATCGTTGTCTATCTGGCCGGTCTGGCGCTGGTCGGCATCTTTCTCGGCTTCTTGGCGCCGCTGGTTGTCAGCCAGATCGGCCTCCTGGTCAACGCCGCTCCGGCGCTCTACCAGGAAGGCCAGGCACTCGTCAACCAGGCGCTCGAGGCGTGGAACGCCTACCTGACCGCGGATCTGCAGCGGATGATCCAAGAATACGCGCAGCGCCTCGGCCCAGGTATCCTCAGCGCCGTCCAGCGCGGTACCTTGCGCACGATCGGCATTGTGACCAACACGGTGAGCTGGGTCTTGGGCCTGCTGGTGATTCCATTCTGGCTGTTCTTTGTGCTCAACGATAGCGATAAAGCCAAGCGGGGCGCCCTCAAGCTGCTGCCGCCTCCGCTCAGGCCCGATGCGGAGGCACTGCGGATCATCGTTGACCGGGTGCTCGGTGCTTACATTCGCGGGCAGCTCATTCTGGCGTTCAGCGTCGGTTTGATGGCGACGCTTGGCCTGATGGTGCTCGGCGTGGAGTTTGCGCTTCTGCTGGGGATCGCCGCCGGTGCCTTTGAGATCTTTCCCTTTATCGGCCCGATCCTAGGTGCGATTCCGGCGGTCATCGTCGCGCTTCTGCAGGACCCTGGGCTGGCGCTCCGGGTCGTCGTGCTTTTCGCAGCAATCCAGCAGATCGAAAATGTCTTGCTCGTGCCGAAGATCAACGGCGCTGCAGTGGCCCTTCACCCGGCGCTCATCATGGTCGTACTGGTTGTCGGCCAGCAGCTCTTTGGGCTTGCCGGTATGCTGATCGCCGTCCCGCTGACGGCTGTTCTTCGTGATGTGGTCAACTACCTCTACCTGCGGGTGGGTGACGAGGGTGCCAGGCCGGCCGAAGCCCTCGCTGCGGTGGGTTACGGCGATAGCGTCACGCCCATCGTCCGTGAGGTGCCTGCAGCGACCACTGAAACCGCCCCTGCTGTAACCAGTTACAGGTTGGAAGGTTGAAAGTTGCAGGTTGAAGGTCAGGCATTGCCGGTGCAATGCTTCTGACACTGTTCAACCTGCAACCTTTCCGGCAACGGCAACACCATTGATGTAGCAGGGCTGGGTGCAATACTCTGACACTGTTCAACCCGCGACCTTTCACCCGCAACCTGCAACCCGCATTGGAGCAAGAACGCTTGTGACGAAACTTCTAGAGGGACTGAACCCACAACAGCGTCGCGCCGTCGGCACGGTCGAGGGACCAGTGATGGTGCTGGCGGGGCCTGGTTCCGGGAAAACCCGAGTGCTCACTCACCGGGTCGCCTATCTCGTCCGTGAGGCCGGAATCGATCCTATCAACATCGTGGCGGTGACCTTTACCAACAAGGCCGCTCGTGAGATGGCCGAGCGGCTCGAGAAGCTCATCGGCTCCCGGCGCGAGCAGCTCACCGTTGGAACCTTCCACGCGATCTGCGCGCGGATCTTGCGGCGCCACATTCACCATTTGGGTTACAACAACAGTTTCATCATCTACGATGCCGACGACCAACGGCGGGTCGTCAAGCAGGCGATCAAGGAGCTAAACCTCGACGAGAAGGTCTACCGGCCGGCGGCGATCCACGGCGCCATCTCGCGGGTCAAGAACGAACTGCAAGGAGCGGAGGAGTTCAGCACCAGAGCGCGCAGCTACTGGGAGGAAGTGGTTGCCCGCGTCTTTGAGCGCTACGCTGACAAGCTCAAGGAGAGCAACGCGGTTGACTTCGACGATCTCCTGGTGCTGACGGTGCGCCTCTTCCTCGAGGCGCCGGCCGTGCTGGAGAGCTACCGAGATCGCTGGCGCTTCATCCATGTCGATGAGTTTCAGGACACCAACATCGTCCAGTATGAGATCATCAAGCTCCTCGGCGAGAAGCATCGCAACGTCTTCATCGTCGGCGACGTCGATCAGGGGATCTACGGCTGGCGGGGCGCCGACTACCGCAATATCCTCCGTTTCGAGCAGGATTTCCCGGAGGTTCGCGAGGTGGTCCTCGAGCAGAATTACCGCTCCACGCAGACCATCCTCGATGCCGCCACGGCCGTGATCCGGCACAACAAGGATCGCAAGGAGAAGCGGCTCTGGACCGAGAAAGGAAAAGGTCCCCAGATCATCGTATTTGAGGCCTACAACGAGCAGGAGGAGGCCGAGTTCATCGTCCGCGAGATCCGCCGCCTACGCGGGCACGGCGGCGTTTCCCTGCGCGATTGCGCCGTGATGTACCGCACCAATGCCCAGTCGCGCGCCATCGAAGATGCCTTCGTCCGGGCACACATGCCCTACATCCTCGTCGGCGGCACTCGATTCTACGAGCGGCGCGAGATCAAGGACCTCCTGGCCTACCTGCGCCTGCTCCACAACCCCTTCGATGCGGTCAGCCTGGAGCGGATCATCGGTGTCCCAGCCCGCGGCATCGGCCAGAAGACGTGGAACGATCTGGTTGCCTGGGCGGCTGAACTGGGCGTGCCGGTGTACACCGCGCTCCAACTCTTGCGAGGCGAAGTCGAGGGGGACGAGGGGCAGGCCGAGTCGCCCTTCCTGCCCGACATTCCCGCGCCCTTCGCCGGCCGGGCGCGCAGCGCGCTGCTCGAGTTCCTGGCGTTGGTGGATCAGCTCATTCGCGTGCGTTACGAGCGCAACGTGGTCGAGCTGCTCGATGAGGTAATCGAGCGTGCCGGCTACGCGGCCTATCTGCGCGACGGCACTCCCGAGGGCGAGGAACGATGGGAGAACGTCCGGGAGCTACGCAGCGTCGCCGCCCAGTACGTTTACCAGACTATCGAGGCCGGCCTGCCGAGTTTCCTCGAAGAGGTGGCGCTGGTCTCGGACGTGGACGATCTGGACCGCGGCGGCGACCGCGACGCCGTGACGCTGATGACCCTCCACACGGCCAAGGGGCTCGAGTTCCAGGTGGTCTTCATCACCGGCATGGAGGAGAACCTCTTCCCGCACAGTCGGAGCCAGGAGAGCGCAGATCAGCTGGCCGAGGAGCGCCGCCTGGCCTATGTCGGCATCACTCGCGCCAAGGAGCGACTCTACCTCTTGCACACCTTCCGCCGTACGACCTACGGCCAGAGCAGTCTGGTCGAGCCGTCGCGTTTTCTGCGCGATATCCCAAACAATCTCGTCGAGCGCCAGGGCAAGCGCGAAGTGAGCCGGCAGGGCGTGCTCGATCTCGAGAGTGGCCGCACCCTGCCGACCGGCAGCGGCAGCCGGCGGTATGCCAGGGCCGATCGCAGCGCGGAGACGGCGCGGGCCGCCCGGCGCGAGGCGACCCAGCAGAAGCGCGCCGGTTTGCAGTTCAAGCCGGGCGATCGCGTTCGCCACGCCCATTTTGGTGAGGGGATCGTGGTCACGAGCAAGGCCAGCGGTGACGACGAGGAGGTCACTGTGGCCTTCCCCGGCCAGACGCCCAAACGGCTCCTGCAGAGTTTTGCCAACCTCGAAAAAGTTTAGTCACCGTTCAGCTCCGTGGAGAAATGGAACGCTCATCTGACGGATGCGCGCAGATCGACGGGGGTTATGAGCCGAAAGGAGCCGAAGAGCTGTGGAAATCAGTGCGCACCACCACGAGCCGGGTTCTATTTCCTGTTGGCTGTAAACGCTTTCTCCCTCCCACTCTGCCTTGGCTCCCCTCATTCTCCCGTTTCTAATCCGACATGGAGACATTTCAACCCGAATCGGAACGCAATACAATTGCGTTCTGGCCCGAGATTTGCTATCCTTTCTGGTGGCTGGCCCACCCATCAGGGTAGGCCAGAGCCCATCACCCTGGGCAGTTCTAAGCGATATAAGGCAAAGGGGCCAAACCACACGTCCGGTTTGGCCCCTTTTCTCAGGTCGCTTCGTAGGCACTCTGGAGGAGATCAATGAGTAAGCGTCTGCGCGTAGGTGTCATTGGGGTGGGGGCGATTGCGACGGATGAGGTGCACGGGCATATTCCGAACTATCTGCGGGTGCCCGATATTGAACTGGTCGCCTTGAGCGATGTCAATGGCCGCCGTGCTCGCTACGTCGCCGATCGTTTCGAGATTCCCCAAGTGTACACCCACTATCGCGATATGCTGGCCCGCGCCGAGCTTGACGCGGTCAGTATCTGTACGCCCAACTACTTGCACGCTGCCATGGCGATCGGCTGCCTTCAAGCCGGCGTCCACGTGCTGGTGGAAAAACCAATGGCGCTGACCAGCGAGTCAGGCCGGAGGATGATGGAGGCTGCTCAGCAGAGTGGCAAGCAGCTCTTCGTTGGGATGAACAACCGCTTCCGCGACGATACTCGCGCGTTGAAGCTGATGGTGGCCAATGGTGCCCTCGGGCGGGTCTACTCGGCGAAGGCAGCCTGGCTCCGCCGCTACGGTTCGCCCGGCACGAGCACCTGGTTCACCAGCAAGGCTCAGGCGGGCGGCGGTCCGCTCTGGGATATCGGGCTCGTGATGCTCGACCTCGCCCTCTGGATGCTCGACTTCCCGGAGGCGGAGGCGATTGCGGCTACGATTTTCGATAGCCTGATCGACAATCCCGAGGCTGACGAGGCCAGGGTCGGTTCGGTGGAGTGCAGCCCCTACCCGGTCGAGGACGCCGCCAACGCGTTGATCCGCTTCAAGAACGGGAGTGGGTTGGTGTTGGAGGTGAGCTCGGCCAGCATGCTGGGTGTCGCCGACGATATCGTGCTGCGACTGGATGGCACTCACGGCGCCGCCGAGCTGCACAATCCAAATATGAATCAGAAAGACTCGCTGCGAATTCACGGCGAGCTCTTCGGGACCCGAATGGACCTGGCCCCCGGGATTCCCGAGAGCGACATCCCGTCCCACCAGCGCGAGGTCCACCATTTCGTGGACGTCTGCCTGGGTCGCGAAGCGCCGCTGGTCTCACCGGCACAGGGGCTGGCCGGTGTGCAGATCACCGAGGCGATCTACCGGAGTGCGGCGGAGGGCCGCATGGTGAGGTTGGATGAGCCCACCCGCGAGTGGGCAGGCGAGAGCCCGGTGTCCACGAATGGCACAGGCAACGGCTACGCCTGCGACGACGAGCGGCCCCTGGAGGCAGTTGCCTGACCGGCCGGCGGCCTCAGGCCGAGTTGTAGCCGCTCACCCTGGCCGGCCCGGCCAAACGGTGTAGGCAGCGCTCACCCAATCGGCGCGGGCGGTTTCTTCGAATGGCGGATGCTCGTGAGGCTCTTGGGAGATACACTTCAGCCATCATCACTCATCACGAATTCTTCTCATCCGAAATTATCAGACAGAGCCGTCTTTCTCCTTCTTGTGCACAAGAGATCACCCTGGGGTCGGGTGGTCTCTTGTGTTTGGGGGGCAGAACAGCGGTCAATGGACGCGTTGCGCATCCCACAGGTCAGCGGATGCTTCTCCGTGACACGCATGCGGCGGAGCGGGCTGACTTGCGCTCAGGCGGTGACTGGGTGCTATTCCGTGGGTGGTTGAAGCGTCATCGATTGGAAGCAGGAAATCTTCAGGCGTCTGCGTGAGGAAGCAGCATGCAAAGCTATGACTATGCCCATCGCAAGGGCGTCAGAGCGATTTCGTGGGACGAGTTCGCAGCCTTGTCGGCTCGCCTGGCAGAGGACGTGGAGATGGCCGGGGTGGAAGTGATCGTCGGCATCGCGCGTGCGGGTCTCTTTCCCGCCACCGCCCTGGCGTGCAGTCTGCGCTGCGAGCTGTGCCCTGTGCGCGTCACCAGGCGGGTCAATGACGCCGTCTCGTTCCGGTCGCCGGTCTGGCGAGTACCGGTCTCACCGGAGGTGGCGGGGAAGGGGGTGGCGGTGGTAGACGAGATCGCCGACACGGGGGAGACTCTGGCTCTCGTGGCCGACAAGGTTCGGGTGAGTGGCGCCACTCACGTCATCACGGCCTGTCTGGTGAGCCACACCTGGACGAGCCCGGCCCCAGACCTCGCCGCGCTCGTGACGGACGCGCTGGTCTTCTTTCCCTGGGACCGGCAGGTCCTGATAGCGGGCCACTGGCAGCCGCATCCGGAAATCGTAGCGGCACTCGAGGCTCAGGGAGGCGCGAACCGTGAAGCGTGAAGCGTGAAGAGCCTGTGGACCACGGCGTAGCCGGTCCCGCCAATGGGTCAAACGGCGGAAGGGTCCTCCGGTTCCTCGCCGATTGCCAGTTGTCCAGCCCGTGCTAGACTCTCCCGACTCGACGGATGATGTGTTGATATGATCCTCTCCTGAAAATAGCCCGCAGTGCTGTTCGCCGTGGCGCGGCGCCACTTTTCATTTCCCGGCGCGGGCCGCAGGCCCAGGGGACACTGGTGGCGAAATCGTCTCCAGGGAGGGCGAGCAGTTCGTCGTGCGCGCTGTAGGGGCGCACGGCCGTGCGCCCCGACAGCGCGCACTCCAAACAGGCACCCGCCACTTGCACCAATTCGCCAACAGTGTCTTCATGTTTCTGTAAAAGTGACGCGTACGCGCCACTTTTACAGAAAGGGAGATACGCCATCGACTCGAGGATAGTCAGACTTCCGGAGTCTCTGATCACGCAGCCCCGGCGAGGACTCGAGCAATGTTCCAGGCTCTCCCGACTGGAACACCCCTGGGTGCCCCGAAGGGCCCGGTCTGGAATGGAGGATGAATGTCTCGGCCACTGGCAGTGGGGAGTCTGCTGCTGATACTCGCCTTGTTATCAGCCTGCGGCGCCGCTGGGTCAGCGCCCGCCGCTCCGACGGCTACGCTGTCTGCCGGCGGCCCGCCACGTGGCGAGCCGATCCTGACCTACCAGGAGGAGGGGGGAATTGCCGGCTTCTGCGATACGCTCACCGTCGCGATTGATGCCGCCCGGTACGAGAGTTGCAAAGGCCCCGTGGCTGAACGTCCAACGACCGAGAGCGAGCGGGCGAGGCTGGCGGAGGCTTACAGCCGTTTCAAACCATTTACGATCACGAGTGAGGATAATCCCGGCGGCCCGGACAGCCTGAAGCGTAGGCTGACTCTCGCCGGCGTGGGTGCGGCCGAAGCGACCGAGGACGAGCAAGCGGCGCTGCTCGACGTCGTCACATTGATCCTGCGCGACATGCGCCAGGCGGCCCAATCTGCCGGAGCGCCCCCGCCAGCGGTCTCGCCGACAGCACCGACGGCGGCACCGACCCCGAACGCCGCTGCCGCGTTGGCTCGCTACCGCGACGTTGTCGCCGGTCAGTCGGGGCCAGACTCCGCTGCCCAGGAGGCGTTCGAGGAGGGGCTGGACGCGGCGCTGCCGGCGCTGGGCGGGCCAGCCGCGCTCACCCGCCCCCAGACGCTCACTGCACTGCAGGCGGCGCTCGGGCCGGGAAACAGCCCGGCTGGTGGACCTATGCTCATGGCCGCCGATGCCGACGGCGACGGCACCAAGGACCTGCTCGTGGCGCCCGGCGTTCTGGCGCTGCGTCCGGTGGCGTTGCTGAGTCGCGGCGAGCGGGCCGTCGTGGCGCCGCTGCTGTCCGCCGAGGCCGTCTCGACGGATGTCGGCGGTGCGGCCACGCTCGATCGGGTGGCGGATATCAATCGCGACGGAACGCCCGAAGTGGTGATTCCCTTCGAACTTCCCGGCGCCTCGGCGCTCAACACCGAACTCTTCGTGGTTCGATGGGACGGCCAGCGCTTTGGGCCCGTCTTTCGCACCTTTCTGACCACGTGGGCCGGCGGGGGCGAGTGGACCATCCGCGACGACGGCACGATAGAGACGACCTGCGCCGTCCTGGGGGCCTTCGATCACAAGCTCCTGCCGCATCCCTTCCAGACCAACGTCTACGACTGGGCCGCCGGCAGCGGGTACGCGCTGGTCAAGACGCGGGTCGACCCGCCGGCCAGCCAGCGGCAGCAGGCCAATCTGGCGGAGGCCGCCTTCCGCGCCGGCAACTGGCAGGCGGCGATCGAGCGCTACCAGCGGCTGATCGATGACTCCAGCCTCCAGGTTGAGCCCACCGTGGCCGTCGATTTTGTGCCCTTCGCCCATCTGCGGCTGGGGCAACTCTTCGCCCTGACCGGCCAGTACGACGCTGCGCTGGCCGAGCTGCGCCTGGCCGGGCAGGCTGAGCCCTTTATCGGCGACCTGGCGCTCGCCTTCCGCGAGGGCTACGCGCCGGAAGGGAACGTGGCTGCCGGGTGGGCGAACATGTTGAAGGTGCCGCTCTACCGCGCGATCTACGAGGAGCAGGCCGGGAATCTGGGCCAGCCGGCGGAGGCGACAGCGGTGCTCTGGCCCGGTGCCGGGCTGGCCGCCTTCCTCAACGTGCCCTCGGAGGCGCTGGCCATGACCGACGCCGGGCTGACCACCGCGCTGGCTTCCTCTGGGCTGCCGGTAGTCAAGGCGGCGATCGACAACCTCGATACCGACCCCGCCGCCCCCGAGGTTGTGGTCGAGATGGCGGTGGAGGGTCCGGAGGCGCTCTTCGGCCCCGAGGGCCGGCAATACCAGGTCTGGCTGCTGGATCAAGGACCGCAAGGGCCCGGCTGGTGGCCCACGCTCCTCTCGGCCGGGGAGACCCGGCTGGAAGGGATCGACCGCCCGACCGGTGCCGAGGCCGGGGAGGTGGTGCTTCGCCTCCCGGCAGGCAGCGATCCCGCCGAGTTGCGGATTCGTTGGACCGGCGAGCGGGCGCTGCGCGTCTCCCCCGACGGCTCGGTTGTCCCGCTGGATGAGATGCCTGGGCTCTGCCGGCCGGGGTAGCACCACTTCTTGTTCTGCCCCTTCCGCTTCCCCGCGTTGCGGCCGTCGCCAGCGCATCCACCGGGGCGGTCTCCACAGCCGTGGCCGGGTGCGGCGGCGAAGGGCCACGCCGCACCTTGCCAGGGGCGTCGCCCCTGTCGTCGTGTTTCCAGGGGCTGCTGCAGGCTGCGTAGCAGCCCGGCGCGCGCCCGGAGACACCGGTGTAGAGACGGCCCGGTGGGCCGTCTCCGCCCCTCCGCGGCAGCCGCCCATGGGGTGTCTCTACCGGGGCCGCGGGGGCGTCGCACCTTCGATGCCCGGCCCTTGAGTGGTCCTGGTGCGTTTCAGATAGGGAGTGACAGGGGCATCGATCGGAGCGGCGAGGGGCGGGAGCCGGCTGCGAGGCGAAACGGCAAGCGAGCGAGGTGTAGAACAATCATGTTGCCCAGCAAACGAATGATTCGAATCGCCTTCCCGTTTTTGAGACTCCTTCTAGTGTGCTGGGCGACAGTTGTCTGGATAGCCGTAGCAGGTCCGCCCGCCTGTTCCAGTACTGTTGGCAAGCGTATGCATGACTCGGCAATTGGCACGGGGAGCGCCGATTCCTTTGACCCAGACGGCGACCGGGATTATGGAGAAATCCCTGACCTGGCGCAGGGCGTCAACAATACTACCGGGAGCCGGGCTTCAGCGCCGACGCGTGAGCCAGGGAGTAGTGTACACTTTGAACAAGAAGGCACTCTCTACGCCCACATTCCTATTACGAACCCCCAACCGCCCAGTACTCTGCTTCCCCCGGGCGCGACGGCGTTGAGCCTTACGGTGCAGTCAAGCGAAAACACGACTTGCGCTTTTAGTATGGGGACCGCTATGTCCTATGACAAAATGACACCCTTCGACCAGGGAGCCGGAACCACGGTCCACCAAACGATCCTGAACAACCTCGATCCCGATCCCAATGTCGTGAACAATATCTATGTGCGCTGTGCGTCACATCCAGATTATCTCCTACAGCTTAAGTACCGTAGCCTGTCACAGGCCGATCCTTCTTACCCACGCACCGGTAAGCTGTGGGGCTGGTGGGATTTATTTGGCAAAGGGCTCCCTTCTATGGCCCGTATCGACCTGTGGTTAGCAGCAGCCGGTGCTACTGCCGACGAGATCCGTGAATTGCGTCTCCTGAACCCCGGCATGCTTATCCTGACCAACATCAATGCCGTCGATGGCGCCAACTTGCCTGATGATTATTATCTAAAAGATATTCACGGTGACCGACTCGAGGTGTGGCCCAAGAGCTATCGACTAAACTTGACCAAGCCATACGTGGCCGAATACCAGGCACACTACGCGTATCAACGGATGCTGGACAATGATTTGATGTTTGATGGCGTCTTCTTTGATAACGTCTTTACGACGCAATCCTGGCGGAAATATGATATCGACGGCAATCGCTTTTTGGTAGATGCTGATGAAAATGGTGTTGAGGATGATCCCAATGAATTTGACGCCGCCTGGAAAGCAGGCGTATTTCACGAGTTGGAGACGTTCCGCACTTTAATGCCTCATGCTCTTATGTCGGGGCACGGTATGAACATCTACGAACCGGGCATTGCCGAAATCTTTAACGGTATCAGCATCGGCTTTCGGACCGCCGACGTGCTTGAGAGTGAGATGATCTTTGCGGATTTATGGGATGAATACCAGGCCTGGCACGAGATGGCCCGGCAGCCGCGTGTGACCATGATCGAATCGTCCCCACCGGACCAGATCGCGTACGGGTATGATTACTCACCCTGGGACAAGGTACCGCCCTCAACCCTGGAATTTGCTCGCGCCTACTACCCCTATGTCCGCTTTGGCCTGGCACTGACATTGATGAATGATGGTTATTTTACGCATGAATTCGGTGATACCTGGCACGGCAATGATTGGTGGTACGATGAGTTAGACTTTGAATTGGGATATCCTCGTGGACTGGCTGCAAGGGTTGATCTCGGCGTCGGCCCTGGTGAAAATCAGATGGTAAACGGTGGCTTCGAAGCCGCGATCAGCGATCCCTGGCGCTTTCAGGTCAATGAGACCGAGGGGAATAGAGCCACTCTATCGCGTGACACAACAGATAAGGCCGTTGGCGTTGCCTCAGCCCGGATCGATGTAACCGCTGCCTCCGGCGTAGAGTGGCACATTCATCTATCCCAATACAACCGTTCGCTCGAACAGGGTGTGATTTATGATGTGACCTTTTGGGCCAAAAGCGATACCCGGCGCACGATCACCTTGGGCGCCCAGAAAGGCGGTCCAGATTGGCGCAATTACGGTCTCCGACGACACGTATTCATTGATACCGACTGGAAGAAATACACGGTCTCGTTTGAAGCCAATGAAACTGCCAACGATGCGCGGATCCTATTTCAGGTTGGAGAGACCAGCGGCACGGTTTGGCTGGACGATGTGAGCATGGCTGTGCGTCCACCTGATGTATACCAAAGGGAGTTTACCAACGGGATAGTCTTGCTAAACGGTTCGAAGGATCCGCAAGAGATTACAATCGGTCCTGGCTATCGCCGTTTGCGGGGCCAACAAGCGCCCCGCTATGAAACTATTCTAGACGATGGCGAGGCAACTTTTTCTACCACCGGCACCTGGACCTCAGTGAAATATGATAGCGGGGAGCTGAAAGCGACCGGACCATTTTATCATTGCTGGAAAGAAAATTGTCACGAACGCAGTGGGTCACAGGGCGAAGCGCGTTGGGATCTTGAGATCCAGGCGGCTGATACGTACACCATCACTGCGTGGTGGCCCGCTGCTCCTCAAGCTGATACCTGGAATGAGAATGTGACTTATGAAGTGGTCGTCGGGGAACAGGTCATCGCTTCACAGACGTTCGATCAGCGTTCCGGCGGTGATGAATGGCATTTTGTAGCCGAAGTGCTGCTGTCGCCCAACAATATGAATTATATACGGATGCATTGTGAGGGTGAGGCGCCCTGCCTGGCCGACGCTCTGCATCTTCGTTCGCGAGCCCGCTACAATGATGGCTCATCCGCCAAGAAAGTAACGCTACAACCTCTGGATGGCATCATTCTGGCACGCGTCCAAGGGTCGAATGTCTATCTGCCTCTCATAACTACTCCGATCCGACTCTCAAATTCCACATCGTTGCCGTCAGCGCCTAATTGACCGCGAATTCCGCGTGGAGCAAGGGCGCGCCGGCTTGATCGCCGTCGAAGGACTCGGCGGTTCGCTTACCGCTGCCGGTGATGATGATGACCAGGGAGTTGCCACTGGCCCAACCGGGCTGACTAACAATCTCTTCCACTACCGGGGCGAGGTTGGGGGTCTGCTGATCAGGACCGGCTTCACCCTTCGTTGTCCACGGGGCCGGAGACCAGGGGACCGCTGCGGTCGTTGTTGGTCTGGAGGAAATGCCGTTCGTCGCGGAGGTAAAGGTGGCCGCATTATCGACGGCTTCGCCCTGGATGGTCAGTGACGTGGCTTCGGTGGTTACTTCATCCACCTGGAACTGGACGTAGGCATTGGCGATGGTAGCGCCTTGCGGAATGTTGATCTCATTGAAGCGCATCCCTACCGTCTGAATGTCCTTATCGAACACCAATTCAAGATCGCTGCTGGTGAGCGATACCCTCCCTGTCGCTCTCTCTTCGGCGTCATCGCTACTGGCCGAGACCCGCACCTCGAGCGTCAAGGTGCCGGATGGATAGACGGTGATGGAGACCGAGGCTGTGTCACAAGCACCGATGGTGTCACAGATTTCGTACACGAAGCTGTCGCTGCCGTTCAAGCCGGGGTTGGGCGTGTAGGTGAAGGTGCCATCCCCATTGTTGACCAGCGTCCCGTTGGCCGGGTCTGTACAGCTCAGACAGGTGGTATTGGCCGAAGCAGGATCCAGGTTGCCGTCCGGGTCGGTGTCATTGGCGGCCACACCGATGGTGACGGGCGTTCCCTCGGTCGTGCTGGCGCTGTCGTTGTTGGCCACCGGCGGCTGATTTGCCGGTGGAGATGAAACACAAGCTGCACTGCCAGAATCGGTGAACGTCTGGCCAGCGATGGGAATGAACTCCCAGGCGTAGCTGGTTGGCTGCAGGGTCAGCTTCAGAACGCCCCAAGTATTGTTGTCTCTGACCTCACTGTTTGGTGGTGCAATCGTGCCAAAAGAGTGAAGGCTCGCGCCACCCGTGCCCACCACAAACTCTCGAATGCCATGCGCCGGATCCGCCACTCCATTTGGATCCTGCGGGGCGAAGCGCTCATAGAAATGAGCGTGACCGCTCAGAACGACATCTGCCCCAGCCTGGTAGAGTAGCGACCAGAAATCCTGCCCGGCTGAACTACTACTGCCTGAGGCGAACAGTGGTTTGTGCCAAATAGCCAGGGTGCATGTCCTCGGATTCGCGGCCAGGTCGGCTTGAAGCCACTGTCCCTGGGGAGAAGCACTGCCACAGCCTCCGACCTCTGCACATTCACTGTTGAGGACGATGATGTGCCAATCGCCAACGTCGTAGCTGTAATAGCCTTTATCCGCGTCACCTGCGGCCGCACCAAAGTAATTGAAATAGGCTGAGGCACCTGGGGTGTTATAATCACGATTACCGGCTGCAGGGCGGGTCCGGGCCTTGTGACGGCCCCAAGTGGGCTCATAATAGTTATCGAACTCAGCAGCCGTGCCATTCGGGTAGGCATTATCCCCCAGGGTGACCACCGTACCCGGGATAGTTTCAAGCGATCTGGCCGTCGCTTCATCCTGCTGCGCATCGGTCGCGATATCCCCTGCGCCGACAAGTACCGCCGTATCGGCAAACACGGTGATCGTTGCGCTATCAATAGCCGTCTGCCCCTCAGTGTCCGTTACCGTCGCCGTAACAGTGTGGACGCCCACGGACAAATCAGATCTGGAGAAGGAACCACCGGTGCCGATGGGCCCGTCGAGGTCGGACTCCCAGGCGAGGCTCGCCGTCAAGTCTCCATCTTCGAAATCGCTGGCCGTGCCGGTAAAGGTGATGTTGTTGCCTTCGTTGAATGTCGAGCCATTAGCCGGGGTGCTGATCGTCACTCCTGGTAGGTGGTTGCCCGATGAAGTGTACTCGACGTGGAGCAAGGGGGCTGCGGCCGGGACACCATTGTACGACTCGGCAGTTCGTTTACCGCTGCCGGTAATGATGATGACCAGGGAGTTGCCACCGGCCCAGCCGGGCCGACTGACAATCTCTTCCACCACCGGGGCAAGGTTGGGGGTTTGCTGATCAGGACCGGCCTGACCCACTGTTGTCCACGGGGCCGGAGACCAGGAAACCGCTGCGGTCGTTCTTGGTCTGGAGGAAATACTCTTCTTCACGGTCGTAAAGGTGGCCGCATTATCGACGGCTTCGCCCTGGATGGTCAGTGCCGTGGCCTCGGTGGTTACTTCATCCACCTGGAACTGGAGGTAGGCATTGGCGATGGTCGCGCCTTGAGGGATGGTGATCCCATTGAAGCGCATGCCCACGGTCTGGTTGCTGCCATCAAAGACCAGCTCCAGATCACTGCTGGTCAGGGAAACGCTGCCGGTTGCTTTCTCTTCGGCATCATCGCTACTGGCCGAGACCCGCACCTCGAGCGTCAATGTGCCACCCGGCGTCGGCGTGGCCGTTGGTAGTGGCGTATTCGTCGGCGTGGCCGTTGGTAGCGGCGTGTTGGTCGGTGTGGCTGTCGGCGGTGGCGTATTCGTCGGCGTGGCCGTTGGCAATGGCGTATTCGTCGGCGTAGCCGTCGGTAAGGGCGTATTCGTCGGCGTGGCCGTTGGTAGTGGCGTATTCGTCGGCGTAGCCGTGGGTGGCGGCGTCTCGGGCGGCGTAGCCGTCGGCAGCGGGGTCCCGGTCGGTGTAGCCGTCGGTAAGGGCGTATTCGTCGGCGTAGCCGTGGGTAGCGGCGTGTCCGTCGGTGTGGCTGTCGATAAGGGCGTATTCGTCGGCGTAGCCGTGGGTAGTGGCGTGTCCGTCGGTGTGGCTGTCGATAAGGGCATATTCGTCGGCGTAGCCGTGGGTAGTGGCGTGTCCGTCGGTGTGGCTGTCGATAAGGGCGTATTCGTCGGCGTAGCCGTTGGCAGTGGCGTCTCAGTTGGCGTGACTGTCGGCGATGGCGTCTCGGTCGGCGTGGATGTTGGTAGCGGTACGGTCATCTCATACATTTTGCCGTCAATGATGTTCGGATCAGAGTTATTATCAACCCCCCGATCGACAATGTAAAAGCGCTTCGTTCTAGAACCATCGCTCGCCGGCGCATAGGCCAACCCGGCTGCCTTTCTGGAGCTTGCCGCCGAAAAATCAATCGTCTGGAGCAGGTCGCCGCCGGTCGTCGTCTCGACGATCACACGGCTCGTCCTTTTACTACTCATTGTGAAGAGCGTGCCACTGTCCGGGTTGAACTCGACGCTCTCGGGATCCACCACCCCATAGCGCTCGACATCGAACTGGCCGACCAACGTACCATCCGGGGTGTACTCGTACACCTCCGCGTTGACCCCATCGGCCACGAACAGTCGATCGTGCCAGGTATCGTAGGTGATCCCCTCCGGGTCCATATTCCCCGCTGGCCGGGTGTCAAAGCTGGTCCAGGTGTCATCGGCGGTACCAACCTGTCCGTCGGCTCCCGGGTTCAACCGATAGACCCTTCTCGTACCATCATCGCTAAAGAAGAAATCCCCGCTGGCCGGATCCCAGGCGACCCCCGTCGGTTCGTTGGTCATAGGAACGACAGTGGGGGCCACCTTGGAAATGTTGGCCGTGCGCACGACGGCGCCGTCCAGGGTTAGTTCCCACAGGTTGGCCCCCTGGAAATGAGTGATGCCTTGAACTGTCTCTTCAACCTCTCCGTCGCACATCAAGAGCGTATTACTGGCGCTGAGGTACGTCAGCCCCGACGGGTCAGGGCTGGGCGGCGAGAATGCCGCCATATCGACAGTCCGGATCAAGGAAGCCTGGAAGTTGCTCGCCGCCGCCGCGGTGGGTTCGACAAAAGACAACTCCACGATCTGGCCCGGCCTTTGTGTGGCCGCGCTCGCTTGCGTATCCAGCTGCCCATCTCGAGACGAGCCAGCGCCTTGGCCCTGTCCTCCGGCACCAAGACCGCGATCGGCCAGATAGAGACTCATCTGCGAGGAATCGTCCGTCAGGTCGCCGCTGGGGGCAAAGACCATCCCCTGTGGATCGCCGAGGTCGAATTCAGCCAGGTCACGGGTGGCGACCACCCGGCCGGTCGGGGTCAGTTCCACCAGCGTTTGCTCGGCCGGGTTCACGACATGGAGGTGACCGGTGGTCGGGTCAAACGCAAGGCCGCGAGGATCGACCAGGCCGGTTGGTTTCAAATCGACTTCGGTGATGACTGCATTGTCAAAGCTGCCATCAGGTTCCGGCTCGACGAAGACAAGCCGGGGGCCAGTGCTATCCAGGATAAAAAGGTGCCCGCTCAGTGGATCGACAGCCATCCCCTGCGGATTCTGCAGACCAAAGTGCCGAGCGTCGTGGCGAATAAGCGTGGTCGGGTCCAGATTGCCGTCAGCTCCCTCCAGAACCTCAATCAGTCTATTGGGAGCGGCCTGAAAGATGAGCAAGCGATGGACCTTATCATCATAGGTCATGTTAATCGGGTCCGTAATCGCCGCCGCGATCCGGGCGGAACCAAGCCGATCCGCAAAGGGCGTCAGTGTGATGATGTCCGTCTCGGCGGGCGGAGGCTGCCCCTGTCCACGAGCCTCCACAACGTGGAAGGCATTCGCCCGCGGCGAGAAAGCCAGACCGGCCGGGTTCGAAAGACCCGTTTCATCGCTTTCCATGGCGCGAACAAAGCGGACGAACGCAGGGCTATTCTGAGCAAACGTGGCTGGACTTTCCCTCAAGGAGAAAAAGAAGACAAGTCCCACAAAGAGCAGTAAGTGGAACAAGTTGGTTTTGCGCCAGCCAGGAAAAATCATCGAAGACCTCCCTCTGCCTCAAACCAAACGGCAAGGGTGACTGATACGTCTGATACGGATCCAAATCTGGGGTTGCATCAGCATAGAGATCCGGCTGCTGATCTACACATGTGCCATCCTCAGGCAGAAACGGGTGCGCGGATCGGGCTCTCAACGGTGTTGCCACTGATCCAGCCGTTCCGATTCACAATCTTCCTACACGATGGGCGCCAGGTTCGGCGCCGGCCGGATTGTGTGGAGCGCACTCCACTAAAAGGGGAGCCACTGCCACCGACGGTTGGATCTGGTATGGGCGGCCGAGGCAGAAGAAGCGGTCTTTCTCGCCGTGCTGTAGTATTTCCGGTGCCCTGGGCGCCACCGATTGAGGATCGCGCCGATCACATTGGCATTTGCCTGGTGGAGCTGCGAGATTGCCTGTCTGGCCGCGTCACGATGGGTACGGCCGGCCTCGATGACCAGCAGGAGGCCGTCCACCCGGTTGGCCAGGATGCCGGCGTCCGCGAGCCCCAAAGCCGGCGGGCTGTCACAAATCACCAGATAATCCTTCTGGCGGAGGCCGGCCAGCACCTTTTGCATGCCATCTGATCGCAGCAGCTCAGCGGGATTTGGGGGCACCTCTCCACTGGTGAGCACCTGGAGGTTGGGTACGTTCGTGTCGATCAGCTGGTCGCTGAGATCAAGCTCCGCCTCACTGACCGCCTCCGCCAACCCCTTCGAATTCGGTATCTGGAAAAGACGGTGTTGGACCGGCTGTCTCAGGTCAGCGTCCACGATGACGGTTCGGAGGCCGGCCTGGGCCATGATGATGCCAAGATTCGCCACCATTAGGCTCTTGCCCTCGCCCGGCCCGGCGCTGGTGACAACGATCGATTTCACCGGGTCGTCAGCCGTCTCGAATTCGATGTTGCTCCGAATGATCCGGTAGGCCTCAGTCACCGGGGAAGCAGGGTCCTGAGAGAGCAGTAGTTTCTTCTGGGGCTGTTCTTCGACCATGGCGTGAATGGCACCCAGCGCCGTCAGGCCCAGCGCTCGGGTTACATCCTCGGTCGACTTCAGCGTGTCATCCCACGATTCCAACAAGAAGACAAGCCCCAGGGCCAAAAAGAAGCCCACGGCGCCAGCCAGGATTGTGTTGAAGTGTATCCGGGGTCGGACCGGACGGGGATTAGCTTGAGCGGTCTCGATCATTGTCAGGGAATTGGCGGGGGGTTCCTGTTCCATGTAAACCAGCATCTGGGTATAGTTACTTTCCCAACTGCTAACCAGCGCCTCAAGGGTATTGATGGTCGTCTGCAATTCTTGGACTTGTTGGGCTGATTGTGACTCGACGACTGTTCTTCCCAGGGTGTCCAGGCGTGCCTGTCCGAGCTCAATTTTCGTTTGAAGATTGGCGAGCCGTTGGCTCACAAACTCCCGGTTCGCGGCCCGCTCCTGATTCTGCATGGCTGTCGGACTGAGAAGGATGAGCCGTTGTGCCACCTCATCGGCAATGGCTCGGGCAAGCTCTGGTGTGCCGGCCTCGGCGCTGATCTGGATCAATTGGGTTCCTTCGACCAACTCAACACGGATTCGCTTTCTCAGGCTGCGGACGGTGTCGGGCAGGCCGAGCGTATCGATAACGCCCTGCAAAACTGGCTGACGCGAAGCCATGTCAGCGTAGGTACGAGCCAGCACTTCGCTGGTGAGAAGATTGGCTCTGCTGAGGTCAGTGGCCTGAAAGATCTCGCCAACCATGACTGTGCTGGTCGCTTCGTAAACCGGGCGTTGGTTCTGACTTATCGTATAGCCGCCAGCGGCTGCTACCAGCATGATCAGGATCAACAGCCACACCCGTCTTCGTACGATGTTGATCGCCTTGCGTAATTCTACGTAGTCGTTCATCTGGTGTGTGCCTCTCTCGTATTCTTGGCGTGATAGGTCAGCTCACCGCCGGCCTTCAGTTCGCTGTCGTCGACAGTGAGACGCAGGACAGACGGCCCGGCAGCGGAGAAACTGGTTGTCGTATCGACGGCACTGAGGTTGGCAAAGGTGATTCTGCCCGGCTCGCTGACCTGACCCCACGTAGTGATCGACGCCGTCGGCGGGCCGGGAACCTTTCATCCGTCACCTCCCGGTCCCGGACACGGCCGGCCAGGAAAGTGGTCGTTTGGTGCGGCCCCGCTTCGCCTATGGGTCCGGGTTGGCCAAGGAGGTTGGATTACAAGCCGCACTTCCAGAATCGGTGAACGTCTCGCCGGCGATAGGAACGAACTCCCAGTCGTAGCTCGTTGCGTGGAGGGTCAATTTCAGAACGCCACGCGTCGCGCTGTTTCTGACCTCGCTGTTGGGCTGGATTGTTTCAAAGGGGCGAAGGCCTTTACCGCCTGTACCAACCACAAACTGGCGAATGCCGCGCGCCGGGTCTGCAACACCGTCCGGATTCTGCGGGTCGAAGCGTTCGTAGTCGTGATCGTGGCCGTTCAAAACAACATCCGCGTCGGCGTCGTAGAGGATCTGCCAGAAAGCCGCGACGGCGGAACTATTCCCGTGACGACCTGAGCTGAACCGCGGCGTGTGCCAATAGGCGAGCGTACAGACAGCCGGATTTGCGGCCAGATCAGCTTGAAGCCACCGGCCCTGGGGTGAATCGCCGGCACATCCGCCGACCTCACGGCATTCAGAGTTCAGGACGATAATGTGCCAGTCTCCAAGATCGTAACTGTAGTAGCCTTTATCCGGCTCACCCGCGGCCGCGCCAAAATAGTTGAAGTAGCCGGAAGCGCCCGGCGTGTGGTAATCGTGATTGCCGGGTGCCGGACGCGTGCGTGCCTTGTGACGGCCCCAGGTTGGATCATAACAGTCGTTGAACTGGACGTCCGTTCCGTTTGGGTATGCGTTGTCTCCAAGGGTGACCACGGTGCCGGGGATATCGTCAAGCAACTTCGCCGTCTCTTCATCCCGGTCATAATTACAGCCGGTGATGTCACCGGCGCCGACGAGCACCGGCGGACCGGCCAGGGTCGGCTGAACCGTGACCGTCAGCTCATCGCGGGCCGTCAGCTCGCTGTCGTCGGCGGTGAGGCGCAGGACATACGACCCGCCAGCGGCGAAACCGGCTGTCGTATCGACGGCGTTGGGGTCGGCAAAGGTGACCGTGGCGGGTCCGCTGATCTGACTCCACGTGGTCGTCACTACTCCAGGCGGGTTGGGCAATCCGTCATCAGAGACGGTCCCGTCCAACATAGCGCTAGTGGGTAACGTGATCGTCTGGTTGAGGCCGGCATCGACCATTGGCGGTTGATTGCCCGGCGGCGCAGGAAACAAGTGACTCTCAAACATTCCCAAGTCGGGAGCCGTGCCGGCGTATGCCCTGCGAGGAATATCCAGGACGACGTCTCCTTGCCATTCGAAATGGGCGGTGCCCGCATCGATGGCCGGGCTCCCGCTTTGGAGCCGATGATCACTGTTTAAGCGGGGGTCGTCGAATAGAGTGGTGTCATTCTCCAGGTTGCTGTCCTGGTAATCGGTGCCATTGTTCCAGAACAGATTGTAGGCGGCGATAGAATTACCATCCACATTTTTCATTGCAATAGTGGTTGAGCCAACGAAGATGTTATTTAAGGCAATCAGGTTGTCACCACCGGTTACACCATGATCATTGCTTACGAAGGTGTTATTGAAGAGATGGATGCGCTCGGGGATACTGGCGGCCTGGAAGTCTTCATCGCTGTGGTCATTGTCAGTGAGTCCCAGGCCAGCCATGGCATTGTCCTGAATCAGGTTACGTTCGATGAGAAAGACCCGGTCGGATTCGTCGGGATAATCGATAAGCTGAATGCCGTCTTCATCATTACCGACGATAAGATTGTTGCGGATGATGATGTTGAGGGTTGGACCGCTGTATCGATGCAGCCGGATCTCAATCCCGTCGTTGCCGTTGTTGCGAATCACGTTGTCTTCGATGATCGCTTCCGTGGGCCCGTCCAGATCTATGCCGTCATCCCTGTTGTTTTCGAAGACGTTATTGCGGGCGATGCCACCCCCGGCTTCGTAATCGATACCATCGCTGTGATCGATAAAGCGGTTGTTGAGGATTTGGAGTTTCCCCAAGGCGCTGATGCCGTCTGTGCCATTTTGGATGGTAAAGCCAATGATCTTGGTGTCGGGCCCGACGGATGAATGGACGGTGATTACGGTATTGCCATCTCCGTCGATGATGGTTTGATCGATAAAACCCTGGTCGCCAGTCGTGTAGAATTGGGAGGCGAGGGTGATGGTTTTGCCGGCGAGGGTGAGTTGTTCAGTATAGGTACCGGCGGAGACCAGGACCAGGTCGCCATCTTGAGCAGCATCGATACCTGCCTGGATCGTGGGTTGATCTTGAGGAACCCGGATCGTGACGGGCGCCTCCAGATCCAGCGCCACTTCTAAGATTCTGCCAAAAACCTGATCTCCCCTCCCAGGCTGTGCTAATAAGCCAACAAAATATTTGGAGACGACGCTGCCACCGCTTCGCCGCAAAAGGAGGGGGAGGTAAAGTGCGCTGACCGGCCGACTATCCGGCAGGTTGCTATCAGCAATGAAGAGGTGTATGGTGTCCGGTGGGTCTGTCAGATCTGTGCTGGGTGCAAAAGCCAGTCCACCCGGGTCTACCAGGTTGAGATCGGTCAGATCATGAACGGCAACGGGTTGGCCCGACTGCGTCAGCTCGAAGAGTTGCTGTTCAGCCGGACTGACGACGTAGAGGTGGTTATTTGTTGGCTGAACCGCGATGCCGCGCAGATCGGTAACACCGAGATGTGATAGATCGATTGTTGAAATCTCTGCCTTATCGAATCCGGATTCGTCTAGAGTGACGCGAATCACCTGTGATGCTGCGCTGTCTAAGATGAAATGGTATTGGCCTGCGAAATCAACGGTCATTCCCTGGGCGTGTTCGAGGCCAAACCGCGCGACATCGAAGCGAACTTGCGTCGCAGGATCCAAGACTCCATTATCTCCAACCTCAATCTGAGCCAGCTCGGAGAGTTCGCTATTGAGTAAGAGCAAACGTCTATTCCCATCATCAAAAGCTGTATTGACAGCGTCATCAACAACAAATCCGAGATGTACTGTGGCCACCAGGTCCTCAGACGGGGTGATTGTGACGACGGTGGAGCCCTCAGATGTTGAATGAGCGGAATTGCCTTTGTCCAGCAAGAAAAGGTGGTTGAGGTCATTCGAGTAGGTCAGGCCGGCCGGGTATGGAACACCCCACTCACTGGGAAGTATAGTGCGAACTTCCCTCACCGTCGCAGGAGGGACTCGAATCGGCGCACTTATCCCGCCTAACAATAGAAAAAACAGCCCGAGCCGCCACGAAAAGCGCATCATCTTCGAATTTCGGCGGTACTTAATGAAGGCCGCGATGTGGACAAAGATGACACTCACGGCCTCACAAAGACGCTTTGACCGTGATTTCGTCATTCCCATCGTCTTCACCCTCCGTCGAAGTGACATAGCCCCTCAGGGCCCTGAACAGTCCACTCCAACGTACTGAGCGACCCACTGCAGATCCTGGACCCGAATGACCCCGTCCCGAATGGGGTCGAACATCGGATCGTAACCGCTGCCGGGCACGTTCTCCCTGGCACGCCAGACTTGGGCTTGCAAAACCACGTCACCCACATCGATCGAACCGTCGGTGTCGTAGTCTGCGTCGCATGGCTCCATCGGCGTGGGTATGCTGGTCGGTGTGGGGGTGCTGGTGGGCGTGTTTGTCGGCGTGAGTGTGTTCGTGGGCGTGTTTGTCGGCGCGAGTGTGCTGGTCGGTGTGTTCGTCGGCGTGTCAGTCGGCGTGGGTGTATTGGTGGGCGTGTCGGTCGGTGTGGGGGTACTCGTAGGCGTGCTCGTCGCCGTCGGCGTGTTCGTCGGTGTGCCCCAGCGGCAGAGCCATTTGATACATCATGCCGTCAATGATGTTCGGATCAGTGTTATTATCAACCCCCCGATCGACAATGTAAAAGTGCTTCGTTCCAGAACCATCGCTCGCCGGCGCATAGGCCAACCCGGCTGCTTTTCGAGAGTTTGCCGCCGCAATATCAATCGTCTGGAGCAGGTCGCCGCTGGTCGTCGTCTCGACGATCACACGGCTCGTTCTTTTACTACTCATTGTGAAGAGCGTGCCACTGTCCAGGTTGAACTCGACGCTCTCGGGATCCACCACCCCATAGCGCTTGACATCGAACTGGCCGACCAACGTACCATCCGGGGTGTACTCGTACACCTCCGCGTTGACCCCATCGGCCACGAACAGTCGATCGTGCCAGGTATCGTAGGTGATCCCCTCCGGGTCCATATTCCCCGCTGGCCGGGTGTCAAAGCTGGTCCAGGTGTCATCGGCGGTACCAACCTATCCGTCGGCTCCCGGGTTCAACCGATAGACCCTTCTCGTACCATCATCGCTAAAGAAGAAATCCCCGCTGGCCGGATCCCAGGCGACCCCCGTCGGTTCGTTGGTCATAGGAACGACAGTGGGGGCCACCTTGGAAATGTTGGCCGTGCGCACGACGGCGCCGTCCAGGGTTAGTTCCCACAGGTTGGCTCCCTGGAAGTGAATGACCCCATCGACCGTTTCTTCGACTTCCGCATCGCTTACGAGGAGCGTATTGCTGGCGCTGAGGTACGTCAACCCCGACGGGTCAGGGCTGGGTGGCGAGAATGCCGCCATATCGACAGTCCAGACTAAGATGAGAGATGTTGAGGTAGTGCTTGGAGCCACGCTCTGTGCGTCAGCGCCCAGCGCCACTTCTACGATTTTGCCGGGCTGTTGTTCGACGAGCGCCTCCGGCGCTATCCCCGCCAGGGCCGGCTGCCTGTCCGGCAAACCACTATCGGCAATATACAGGTGCATCACTGCCGGCGAGTCCGTCAGGTCGGCACTGGGGGCGATGACCAGCCCCCGCGGGTCGATCAGGTTCAGACCCTTCAGATCGTAAGTGGCGACAGGTTGCCCTTCTTGAGTCAGCTCGTAGAGCCTCTGTTCGGCCGGACTCATCACGTACACGTGACCATCCGCCGGATTGACTGCGATCCCACGGGCATCGGTCATGCCTAACCGGGCCAGATTGAGCCTGGTAATTGCCCCATCGAAGCGGTCGGTGTTTAAAGTCACCCGTACCACTTGTCGAGCGACACTATCCAGGACGAAAAGAAACCTGCGATCAGGATCAACCGCCATCCCCTGGGCGCGGCTGAGACCGAATTGCCTGACGTCGAAACTGGCTCGTCTACTCGGATCTACAATCCCGTTATCGCCTACGCTTATCTGAATCAGCTCGGCGGGCTCGCCATGAAGCAAGAGCAGGCGCTTTCCCCTGTCGTCAAGAACCGTGCTGAGGGTATCATCCACCACGAAGTCTAGATCCACTCGGTCCACCAGCTCCTCATAGGGGGTGAGGATGGCAACAGTTGAGCCGGCGGTGACCGGGTGATCACGATGGTTTTTCTCCAGTACAAACAACTGCCCGAGGTCGACCGAGTAGGACAAGCCTGCCGGGTGTGCAATGCCGAACTCTTTGGAGTAGAGGGTACGGATTTCTGCGACGGGAGCAGAGTGGTCCTGGAACAGAACAGCGGAGCGCTCAAGCAGTAGGAACGCTGCGAGCAGGCATAATGAGCGGATGAAGCTCGAGGTCATGATGCGCTCCGAAGGAATACGTCATGTACTTTATGTTGGTCGCCAGTCACTCCTCGGCCCCTCGGCCTGGATTGCCAAAAGCCGCTCGGCCTGGATTGCTAAATCCAGGCTGATGAGGTGACGAAAACGCTGGTTCGGCCAGTTCAGCCGGCGGATCCATTCACTTCGTTCAGGACAGGTCTGGCGATCCGCCGGGAGCGGCTGAGGGCGTGGTCTGGCCAGTTCTGCCGGGAGCGGCTGAGGAGTTGCGGTCGCCAAAGCATAGTTGCCCGTTTGAGCAGAGCTCTTCACTGGCGTCAGCTTGAACCAGGTCGACCAGGCGAACGAATACCTTTATCTCCTTCTGTCAGTGGGTTCAGTGCCCATTCGAAGGGGAGCCACTGCCACCGACGATTCGATCTGGTACGGCTGCCGAAGCAGAAGAATCGGTCCTTCTCTCGGGGCGGGAGGAGTCTTGGTGCTCTGGGCATCACCGGTTAAGGATCGCGCCGATTACCTTGACGTTTGCCGGTTGCAACTGCGAAATCGCTTGTCTGGCAACGTTACGTGGGGTTTGGCGAGCCTCGACGACTGGGACGAGGCCATTCGCTCGGTTGGCCGAGATGCAGGCGTCCGCGAGCCGCAAAGCCCGCGGGCTGTCACAAATCGTCAGATTAGCCATCTGGCTCACGTGGACCAGAGGCTGTCGCATGCCCTCTGATCGTAGCAGTTCAGCCGGATTCGGGGGGGCAGCGTTCAACTCGTGAGTACCTGGAGGTTGGGGACGCCGGTGGCGATCACCTGGCCGCTGAGATTAAGCTCCGGCACGGTGATCGCCTCCGCCAACCCCCTCGAATTTGGGTGGCGTATCTCACTTTCTGTAAAAGTGGCGCGTACACGCCACTTTTACAGAAATATGAACACATCATCCGGTTTTGCTCTTTAGAAAAGGTGGAAAAGCTATGTCAGCGTCGGTGCGGGCCAGCACTTCGCCGGCGAGAAGATTCGCTTTGCTCAGGTCGGTGGCCTGAAAGAACTCGCCGGGCGTGATCGTGGTGGTCGCTTCGTAAACTGGGGGATGCTGCTGAGTGGCCACATAGCCCATGGCGGCTGCTATCGGCGTGACCAAGATCAACCGCCACAATCATCTTAACACAATCTCGATAGTCTTGCGTAATTCTACGTAGTCGTTCACCCGGGTTTGCCTCGTCGTATTCGTAGGATGATAAATGAATGGATTGGTGTTTTTATTCGAACCTGGGTCAAGTTCCTTTGAATCTGAAAACCACCCCGAACGTGCGGAAAATGACGTATAGGTCCAGCCACAACGACCAATTCCGCAGGTAGTACATGTCGTACTGTAGCTTGATCAGGGCGTCATGTACGGTGCTACCATAACGGTAATGAATCTGTGCCCAGCCGGTGAGCCCCGGCTTGATCATCAGACGGGTACGATAAAAGGGAAGTTCCTGCTGGAGCTCTGCGATGAATTCGGGGCGCTCCGGTCGAGGACCGACGATGCTCATGTCCCCGCGCAGCACGTTAAGAACCTGAGGCAGCTCATCCAGGCGGGCTTTGCGTAGAAAGCGTCCTACCTTCGTAATCCGGGGATCATTCTCAGTTGCCCAACGTGGGCTGCCATCCTTCTCCGCATCTGAACGCATCGTGCGAAACTTGATGATATGGAAGGGCTTCCCAGCTCGTCCTGAACGTACCTGACGATAGAATACCGGACCGGGTGAGTCCAGGCGGATGGCAAGCGCTACCAGGGGTGCGAGCAAGCCGAGTACAGGCAGTGCGAAAACGGCCAGCACCAGGTCCATCATGCGCTTGAGGCCAAGCTGCAAACGGTTAAACACGGGCATACTCTGCATGGCGATCAGCATCCAGTGGGGATCAATGTGTTCAACAGGGAGGCTGTGGCTCAACCTTCCGTAGAGGTCGGGCATCAGCGACATGCCCACCCCTCGTGCCTGACAATCTATCAGGTTATGGAAAAGCTCATCGTCTATTCTTCGCTCGGTTGCAACCACGATCTCCTGAACGTTTAGTCTCCTGACCAGATCGCTTAAGTCTTGTTCGCGACCCAATACCTGTAAACCGTTGCCGTTCTCGGGGGAGGTCGCCAGGTTGGTGTCTACGCAGCCAAGCACCCGGTAATTAAGCAGCGGCTCGTGCTCAAGGGCACGAGCCATGGTCCATGCTCGCGCTCCGCCTCCGACAATGAGTACCCTCCGCCCGAAGGCTGGAGCCTTGGATGTGGTGGCATAGAGCCAGCGCCAAAGGAGGATGGCCGGCACAGCCAATGAGAGGAAAAAGTAGAGTGGAAACGGGCGCAGCAGGGTGTCAGGAACTACCAAAATGAACGGCACGTAAAAAATGCACAGTTGAACGCTGACATTGACCACCCGAGTGATCGTTAACATCTTATTTCCTGAAGAGGGAATATCGTAGAGATCGTTGAGGTGGGCGAGTACCCACCAGACGCCAAGCAAGATGGCGAACCATTGCCAGTCGTCACTGCTGTCGAGGTACTCGAAGGCCGATCCGGCTGCTCGTTGCCGCAGTAGAAGTGCGCCCCGGGTTGCCAGGAACACGATCAGCGTATCCACAGTCACCAACAGCACTCGGCGCTCGGAAAAGGGCGCCTCGAAACCCTGGTATTTGCTTCTGATTCTGTTGATGAGGACGCTAAATCTACGTATAGGCTTAGCGGAAATAGCTACGTGGGCTAAGGTCTTGACCGTCATCCTGACCCTCCTCTACAACCCATTTCTGTACTTTCCGTGGCCCCTACCCGGGATCCAACTCGCAGACCCTTCAATTAAGCTGCAGTGCAAGGTTGGGAAGCGGAAGCAGTTTTTTGTATAAAGACTCGACTTGCGCAACCATTCTTTGTGCTGAAAAATAACTAGAACGTTGCTGGGCAGTATGCCCCATCTCATTACATAGTGTTTCGTTATTGAGTAAAAAGAGAATCCGCTCTGCCATTTCCAATGGTTGGTGCGGAGGCACAAGAAAGCCGGTTTCTCCATCAATTACAACATCGCTCGCACCATCGACATCGTTGGCAACAATTGGTTTACCCGCACTCATTGCCTCAAGAAACGCAATAGGCAAACCTTCCCAAAGTGAACTCATCGCTACCAATGTCAGTATGGACAAGATTCCGGGAACGTCATTTCTGTAGCCTAATAAGAAGAGTTTTTCTTTCATATGGAGTTCATTGATTAAACGCTCACAGTGAGGGCGTAGAGAGCCATCACCAACAATCAGAAATTGAACGTTTGAGTAGCGACCGGCTACTATGGCAGCGGCTCGAATGAAATCGAGCGGATTCTTCTGTTTGTCTAAACGCCCAATCATCCCTACAAGTTTGGAATGCGGATCCAGACCCAATCTCTCGCGCATCTGTTTCTCATTGACAGGTTGTCGAAATTTCTCCAAATCAATTCCATTGTAAATCAAGGTAAACTTATCTTCTCTACCGATGCGATGAGCCAACCCCTTCTCAATGTCTGGTCTAGATACAGCAATTATGCGGGTGGTACATCTGGCACAAAGCCGCTCCAAGGTCATATACAACACCCGCATTCCTACTGACATATCTTGGTGTAATGCCCAACCATGAACATGATGTATAATCACAGGGACGCCTGCCGCGACTGCAGCGAGCCTTCCAACCACGCCAGCTACTGAAGAATGAGTATGGACGATATCATAGTTGCCCTGCACCATAATCCGCCGAACGTCTGCAACCGCCTTCATGTTTACGATCGGGTTTATGTGATTAATCAAACTCGGTATTACTCGAGTATTGATGCCCAGTTCATATGCCAGGTACGTTACATCAGTTCTACTTGGGGGGATTGGACCTGTTAAGAGCCGTATATCAAAGTCCGGATGGTTATTGAAATAACTTGCGAGGTCTAAGACAACGTTTGTAGCACCGCCCGAGGCCAATCCGGTGATAACTAACAACACGCGGATCTTTCGAGGAGTCCCGCGTGATCTGTACCTATGGTGAATAACCGGAACAGCCTCATTGAATCCTTCCCCAGTTCTGATGATATTGGCCCAACGAGCATCCGGGCCTGCTTCCATTTGTTGTGATTCAACGTGCGGAGATGAGTCGCCTACGAGCGATTTACTGCCGTCCTCAGGATTGCGGTACATAACTCTATCTCCTGCTATAATATTCAATTGTCAAGCCATGGAATGAATTCCAAAGCTTAAAGTCCAAGCGTGCTTTAGCGCACTCATTGACAGGAGTATCTGGATCTGGAGTCGGTTTTCAGCCTGGGATTTGAATCTCAGGCTTCAGACGCGCATTGTCTGCAATGTTCGCCTTCGACTGAGAATTGATAAGCGACAGGGCTTTTTGAGGGTGACTTCGTGAAGAAATATATTGCTGTTTCGGTCGGGTTGTTTTACGACGGAGTGTATCGATGGAGCAGACGAAAGGAGCCAGGCAACAAAGGGGCATAGGTTGTACTGGTCCTGCTTTATGCAAGAACTATACTCTACAGAGCATTCCAAATAGCGTTTTTGACTTCAAGAACTACTTGATCAAGAGGTTGATCCGTATTAATCTTATAGAGCGGTGTTTTCCCAAAATCCAAGGCGGAAGCTCGAGAATGCCGCCGACGAACGTAATCCTCTTGTTCCTTTTTGCCACGGGTGGCATTCCTCGAAATTGTAACTTCCAACGGCGCGCTCAGATAGATAACCAGGTCCGGAGGCGGTATCTCCCGATACAACCGTGCTTCGAGATCGGCCAACAGGCGGCGAATCGAGTATCGATTTGGGGACATGGGTAAATGCGACAATTGGGGACTATCGGGGGCGCCGCTGAGCAAAGACGGGTATCGATCACACAACACAATGGTTCCGTTCGCTGCTCGACCAAAGGCTTGAGTGAGTAAAGACCGGCGATCGTAGGCAAGCAGGGCAGAGCGAATAGCAAAAATGAGCGGGTAATCTGCCCGCGATTTCTCCGATGGGTCCTTAGAGACGTACTGGGTTTCTACGTAGGTTGATCTGTGGGTTGGAAGCATAAAGCGCAAGGCCGGCACAAGTAGATTGGGGATAACGCTAAGAATGGTAGATTTAGGCTTACCGGCATGGATCTGTTCTAC
The DNA here is from genome assembly GCA_027493995.1 of Ardenticatenaceae bacterium. Classification (GTDB taxonomy): domain Bacteria; phylum Chloroflexota; class Anaerolineae; order Ardenticatenales; family Ardenticatenaceae; genus DOUV01. Next base: position 7,699,820 of record JAOSJS010000001.1, read on the forward strand.
CGCAAAGTGCTCACCCAGCCAACGGCTCATTTCAGCAAGAAGTGTAGATTTGCCGGTTGCTTCTGGGCCAACAAAAGCAATGATGGCACCCCCACATCGAGGGACCATGCCCTTTTGGGATCGGACCAGGCGTCGAAAAAACATACTGGTAAACTTCTGGAGCGCACTTAACCAGGCCCAAATGCTTGAGTGCCTGGTATAGGGAGTTAGCTGGGAACGGAGTTGATGGCCGAGAATGACACGGCGATAAAGAGGTGCCGGAGCCTCTAAGGCCGCGATACAGTCAGCAAACAGGTCGATGTCAAGCGATGGCAACCAGCACCTGACAAGACTTAATGTTTGATCGACCGAGCCGGTTTCCAGTAGCCACTCTATTTCCTGCGACACCTGTTTCCAATATCTGGCAAGCAACACAAGTTCTATCAGCGAAGTATGCTTCAGCATCATTCTCAATGTAAAGACAATGAGTTCGACACTTTTGGTAGGCACGCGGACAGAGTCCACTTCTCGTGTATTTTGTAACAGCATTTCTTCTATTGGGAATCGATAATTCTTGGCCAGACTCTCGCCAGTGATAACCCGAAAATAGGCATGGACGTGAACCAGAATACCGCTCTCTTCGTCGAGCGCATAGTAATGCTCCATAGATGGGAACGGCTCACCATCCGTGGTGGTGGCGGGTTTGAAACATAGTTGGCTGAGTATAGTCCTAAACAGATGGGCATCTTTTCGATGAATAAGTAGATCAAGATCTGTTTGGCCCGATAGGGCTTTGGCAAGCGCCAGGTTGCTTTTCCAATGACAATATCGTATTTCGCTTCTATTCAGCTCTTCAATAAGGCTATTGATCTTTGCTAACATACTCTTCTTCCATAACAATTGCCGATTCGACTTGCCATGCGGCGGCTGCGCAACACTGTCCGCTACCAGGTTCGTAATTCAGGATGAATGTGGCAATATGATCAGCCACGGTACCACGCTCACCTTCAGTGGAATCAGGGTTTGCCACGATCAAGACCTGATCTCGAAGCCGTTTTGTTTCGATGAGTCGGTCAAACATTTCGTCCGCGCGGCTGACGTATTTTTCGACCAACATTTGATTCTTGGATCTCAACTCCTTGCGTGCATCGCTTCGTCGAAGCGAGCGCCGGACCAAACTATCCACCGGAGCTTTGATATAGATCACCACATCCGGCAGGGGGACCAGACTGGCGAACGTTTCGATGTCCTCTTGACTGGAGACGGTACTGGTAAAAACAAACAAAAGGTGTGCTGACAGGACCGTGCCCTCATCCACGAGAATGATTCGATCATGATCGTGCTGTCTGATGATCTCATGCATCCCGATCTTTCGCGCGATACTTCTGAAATAATTCGCAGTGAGGAATGTATACTTCTTGTGGCGAGCCAGGGTTATTAGGGTAAAAACAACAAATGCTCTATGCTGGTGAAGGGATCTGAGAAAAAAAGGCAAGCCAACAAGATCCTGGATTACATTCCGAATGGTAGGATTCGTAACATGCCGCAGGCCAAGCAGCTTCGCTACAAGATCAAAGGATGTTACCACCTGCGCTTGCTCAGCCAGCCTGTGCTGCACCTCTGAGATCAGCGTTGTTTTTCCCGCCCCGGTGCTGCCAATGAATTCAACAATCACCTGATCGTCTCCAAGTGTGAAGAGACAGGCTTATCTATGATCTGGGCATAGATTTTCTCGTACCCGGCGTGCATAGCGGTCAGACTAAATCGCTCCTCAACCAACTCTCTACATTTTTGACCTATCGCTGTTCTCTCAGAAACTGGCATCTCTCTAAACTTCCTGATTTCTCGGGCAAACCCCGCTACGTCATCTGACTGGATCAGGGGGATAAAGTCTACACCTTCAGCTATTTCTCGGTGCGGCGGAATGTCGGAAAGTAGAACCGGGCAGCGACAAGCCATCGCTTCAAGTACAGAAATGGGGAGACCTTCGCCTCGCGACATAGAAATGAATAAGTCAGCGTTGAGCAGATATTCAAATACTTCCTCGCGCGGAATCAACCCCGTAAACTCTATCCGAGTTTGAGGACCCACTTCGCCACTTCTTGTTATAAGTGACTGCCGTAAAGGACCGTCTCCAATATATACCAGGCGACCGGTTTGGCTTGCTTGATCAGTGCTCTGTTGAAAAGCGGCTATAACAGAAAATGGATTCTTGATGTCGACTAATCGGCTAATGGCTACGATTGTAAAATCACTCGTCTGATAGGGGCGGCAGATACTTAATGTCATACGGTCAATGCGGTCTATATTCAGACCATTTTGAACGATGCCAAGCCTCTTACCGGTCAATCGCTTATAAAGAGCGGGGAAGCTGTTATAGCTTGCCCGGCTACAACAGATCACCCCTTGAAAACTGGCAAAAATCGGAATAAACATTAATCGATTTCTGAGTTTGTAGTTTGGGTAACTGTCGTGGACAGTAATGACTGTAGGAGGGACAAATTTTCGGCCAGAGAACAGAGTGCCTGCAAGAAATAAGAACCCAACGTGGGGAGAATGGGCATGGATAATATCATACTCTTTTGCATCCAGGGCAGCTTGCAATATGCGAAAGAAGCCGGTTAGAGAGCCATTGCCTTCAAACAAGGTGAGTGTTCCTGGATGGTCGATATCTGATCTAAAATAGGTACATATCGCAATATCGCGCCTGTCAGCCCATGGTAGACAATGCTCGTTATAAGGGGTGCTGGTCTCTCTTATCGCCAGGATAATATGCAAGATGCTCAAATTTCCTTGCAGCTTATCCATAGTGGAACTGCTCCTTTTCGATCTGCAACATCCTGTCCTTTGTAGAGAAGAACCAACAACAACAAGAATAGGATCTCAGGCCTGACCATTCAGCAGTAAGCCAGTGTACTGATCGACCACAGCTTCCAGGGAATAGGGATGCCAGCTTTCTTCGGTCGGATGCGGCGTCTTACCCGCCAACCCGGCGCCAATGGCCTGGGTTAGGGCCCTAATATCCGCAACCGGTACCAATAAGCCGTGTCGCCCATCAGCCAGGATTTCCCTGGGGCCACTTGGACAATCCGTCGCAATGATTGGTGTACGGCAGTATAAGGCTTCGATGAGGACCGTCGGTAAACCCTCCCAGCGCGAGGAGAGGACGTACAGGGAGGCCCGGCTCATGTAGGCGTAGGGATTTCCCACAAACCCTGGCATGGCGACGTCATCTTCCAGGCCAAGCTGGTTCACCAGTGTCTCCAACGCCGGGCGGTCTGGCCCTTCACCCAAGATTAACAGCCGGGCCGGCCGAGTCTGGCGTACTTGGGCAAAAGCCCGAATGAGGGTGGGAAAGTCCTTCTGTTTTGTTAAGCGACCGACCGCCAATACGATTGGCGGTTGACCAGATTCAAACCAGGGGTGATTCAAGGGCGCCCGCGCCTTCTCGCGCAGCTCAGGCGTCACGACCGGGTTGTAGAGGATCTTGATTTGCTCGCGAGGCAGCCCTATCACCTGGCTCAAATCGTCGGCCACCCCTTGGGAGTTACCAATAACATAATCGGCCCATGGGTAGAAGCGCCTGACCAGGTGCGGGACAATTCTTTGGCGCCGTCTGGCCGAATTGCGAGCCGAGCGGGATATGGTGTTCTGTTCATTGACCACCACTCGGCAGGGAATACCGGCCAGGCGCCGGGCCCAGAGGGCGACGACGTTGGCATAGTCCAGCGCAGAGAGCAATGCCTCAGGTTGCTCGCGCCGCAGGTAGCGTGCCAGAGCTGGCAGACTCGTCAATACTCGTGAAGCCTTCAGGTCCACGGGCCGGATTGTCTTGTGAACGTTGCTCAGGTATGGCCCTTTGGCCTGGGCTAACACAAGGTCCACGGCATAACCACACTCGGCAAGTCCGTGAGCCAGATTGAGCATTGCACGTTCGGCACCACCTCCGTTCAAGGAAGGCAAAAAGATCGCCAATTTGGTTGCCACTTTAACCGTCATTTCAGATGATCCTACATTGCTTCTACTTCAACCCTGTTGACTTACCGGTGTCTTCTTCTTGTTCCAGCAACTCAAATCGATTTGCAGACACTGTTCCAGTTCATCAAATTCATCCTGATATAGCTGACTTAGACGTTGTTTCAATTCTTCGTTAAGTGGCGGTAGCGGATTTCCTTTTGCAAGAATTCTCGGGATACTGGTTCGCATTATGAAATCGACAACCGGCTCTAAGTGCCACTTACGAAACTGGCGTCCTGTTTTTGCCACGAAACCATAAAGGAATTGGAATGTCGGTACGCTGCTTGGGTTAACTTTACCGTTCCCGGCAGATGGTGGAAACTTATCTACAGCAATGCCCAGGAAATTTGCCAAGATTTTTTTAGTTTTGAAGATATCAATAATAGCGTCTTCAAATAACAGGGCTAAGATTTGAGTTCTATCAAAATAGCGCAAGTACCGCTTAAGATAGCGGCTATAAAATCCTCTTTCTAGCGCCCTGGGCCGGATGGTCAGAAAATCCTCAAATGACCCTCTATAGTTTCTTCTCTGGACAAAAAAACCGTACTGGGAATACGCTCGGTTAACTGGATGCCTCAACATCACTATCAACTTGCTCTCGGGCAGTATCGTGAAAATTCGCTCCGGACACTCGTTACATTCAAGATATTGTGGTGAGATCTCTCCAATGGCCTGATATCTCTCAGAATGCTCTGGTGGAGGGAATAATCTCTCATACCAGCCAAGACCGCGTTCATAATACTGGTCGAAAAAGTTAATTTCGTCACGAAGGGTGGGCGTATACACATCTGGATGACTGGCTAGCAATGTATTCAGCCAGGTTGTGCCAGCTCGCGGTGCCCCGATGCCTAAAAAGGTAGGCAATGTCATCTATCTTTCCTCTCTAGATGTACTCATGTGCCAGTGTCAAATCAAAGGAAAAGGAAGGGATAACCCGCAAATCGTTTCCGTGTCTTGGTCATCCTCTGTTCGTATTCAGTTCTATTCACCTTGCGGCAATTCGTTCATTTTAGCCTGCCGAACGAATTGACCTACAGACTTGTCACGCTGAACAAGTGGCGCAATCTCATCGCGATGACTGGTTAGGGCTGCGCTCGCGACGACCAAACTCAGAAACAGCCACGTTGCCTTCCTATGCTCGTAGGTCAGGCTAGAAGCGCCGATGGCCCAAACCAAGAGAGTCGTAAGCCAGAATCTTGCCTCCCACTTAGGCTGGCCCCACGCGCGGATAACGGCAAACGTCAGTATCATTCCAAACAGGGCGAACCCTATCAGCCCAAGCTCAACCAGGACCGAGAGAAAGGAGTTATGAGCTAGCTTACCCAGGCTATTCACAGAGCGATACATGTTACTGCCGACACCTATGAGCGGATGTTCTGCAAAGGAAGCAAGGCCCTCGCGCCAATTATTTGTGCGATTATTGAGATCGCCCTCAGTGAGTTCGGCGTACGTGGTACCTAACCGCTGGAAAGATCTTAGTGTCCGAACATGTGGCAGTAGAATGAGGATGGTTGAGGTCAAAAGCAGAAAAATCGCAAGCCGGACCGCGGGTCGAGGACGGCTAAGTGAGGCAAGGCCAAAAGCCATGCCAGGTATCGCGGCAATCAAGGCTGTACGGGTGCCGGATAGAGCGAGGCCCACAAAGGCCGCCGGGATGTAGGCGTAGTTTACAAACTTCAGCAAACCGCTCATTTTGGTGGCGCTCTTTGAACTGGCAAGGTACCAGGCCACAGGTATGCCTAGCGCCACGATGATCCCGAATCCGTCAGGGTTACTCTGCTCAGAAGGGCTGAAGCGTTGATAATGAGTATAAAAAACGTTGCCGGAAAAAAAGTTGTAAATCGCCTTGCTAATGGCTACATATTCGCCCAGGATGAACGCTTGCAGTCCGGCCAGGAGAGCTGCTCGGGTGGTGTAAAGCTCCCACACAATAATGACCAATCCGAGCAATTGAGCCCATGTTCGCAAGTGAACTACTGTTCTGTCAGGATCTGTGCTCCAAAGAACACTTACAGCGTTCCACAGCACAAAGAGGTAGACTATTACGTGAAATGGGCGAGGCTTGCGAAATCGATTCGTAATGACTACTGTCGCCAGCCAGCAAGCTGCCACTGCAAAACCGATGAGTTTGGTCGCGGTACCCATACCGGGAAGCTCGATCACACCTTCCCAAGGGACAAAAAAAATAAAAACCAGCGACAGCCTAAGTACGATAGTGCGCATGATTAATACTCTCCAAGAATAATACAGCGCTTTTTACGTCTTCTTCAATTTCCAACTCGGAAGAGCGAGACCAACAAGTTCCAGTACCTGCCGAGAAAGTGATCGTGCTGCCAATCCTATAACCAGGAGATAGATCAGACCGCCTGATGCTAAATGAACAAATAGCTGGAGGTACAAGTTTAACTCCTGATGCTTAAAGACATTTTTCAATCCCACGATAACTATGACCATAATCAAGGAGGCAGATAGCGGTGCCGCAAACTGCCCCAGGTACGTTCTGAAATCGATTTGAATCAACCTGTGTACGGCCATATAGGAGAGCGGCGCGAGAAAATAGCCGACAATGACGAAAGAGGTAGCAACAGCGACAATGCCCCAGCGTACAGCCAGCAAGAAACCGATCACACTGCAGACGGCATTCAGGAACATAACACCAAATTCCCACGATGGTTTTCCGGAGGCCCTCATCACGCTGCCGTTAAAGAATAACACCGACTGGAGAATGCCAATCAAGGCCAGAACCTGCATGACGGGAATACTGAGCGCCCATTTTTCGCCAAAAACAGCCGGGACCAATTCTGGGGCCAGAGCGGCTAACCCAATGAAGACGGGAAAAGCCAGCAGGCTTGTATATTGCGTGGCTTTGTAGAAAGCACGCCGCATCCGTTCCGGTTTGTGTTGAAGGCGAGAAAATGTCGGAAAGGCTACAGCATTGATAATACCAGTAACAAGTCTGATGATGACTAACAGCAGCCGGTAACCAATGGTGTAATAACCCAGCAAAGTTGGCCCCAGGAAATAACCGATGAGAAAATCATCCGAGCGACGGATGATGACCTTTAATATATTGTTACCGACGACAGAAACGCCAAAGGTAAATAGTTCCTTGTAATGTTTCTTGGACACGTTAAACCCTGGCCGCCAATCAGTGGCCCGCCACAGAACAATGACCCCAGCCAGGCCGACCACCAGGTTCTGGGCGACCAGACTCCAAACGCCGAACCCGGCGAAGGCCATGCCAATGCCGACAACGCCTCCTGCCGTCGTGGCCGTCAGTGATCGGGCGGCCAGGCGTTTGAAGGCCAACTCGCGTTGGAGAATTGCGATCTGTGTCGTGCTCAGGGCGTTCAGTATGAAGCTCAGTGATAGCCAACTCAAAACGGGGGCCAGGCGCGGCTCTTGAAAAAATGCGGCCACCGATCCCGACGCCGCTATGCCGCCTGCTGTCAACAGGATGCCGGTCAATATGCTGATCCAGAAAGCTGTGTCGAGATGTTCCCGCTCAACATCGGCGCGCTGCACGATTGCAGCGCTAGAACCCTGGTCTAGGAAAATTTCAACAAACTCCGTGAAAACGGAAGCCAGGGCCACCAAACCAAAGGCTTCTGGAGCCAGCAGGCGCGACAGGATCACGAAGAAAATGGTCGTAATAGCCGCCCTGCCCCACTTTTGGATGACCGACCAAACAATTCCTTTGGCTGCTTTTTCTCGCAGACTCATTTGGTTTAAATCACTCTTCTAGCTCTCTAGTTGCTTTCCAGAAAAAACCACCCGGTCACCTGATTGGCAGCTTCTCAATCATTTCCGTTCTGCGCAACGCTGGTCTCGTGATTGATCTAAACAACCGGGATACCCTTTCGATAGAGATGAAGCAAGGGTTTATAGAGCATATAGTGTTTCAGGCGGCACAGGGTCAAGTTCCAGTAATTAAAAGTGTTGCTCTGTGTTAGCCGGTAATCCGCTACATCTGCCTCGAGCGAAGGGCCATACTCGCGTTGATAGGTTGGGTATAACTCTTGTTTGACATAGTTATAAAGTTCCAGATCTGCCTGCTGGGCTTCAGTGAGCATCTGCCGGGTGCTTTCGGTTGAGAGCAGGCGTTCTTTAATGGTATTGTCGCGAGCCACGTTCACCCGCCTATACGAGATATTCAAATCATTGGCCATTAGGGCTTTCAACAACACCATTGATTCGTCGAAGCGCTCGGTCAGGCCAACGAAAATATTCTTATCCCGAATAATCCGGATGGCTTCAGCTACATCATCTACACCGGCGATCCACTTCGTTTGGTGGTTCCGGGTCCAATCCTGTTGGATCCACTCTTCAAAGACCAGATTTTTCTTCTTCGACACTTGCACCTTATATTGAAAACGAGAGGCACACGATTTAAGGGGGTCACGCATGAAGGTGAAATACCTGAACTTTGTGCCATTTTCCGGCAGATCAACATAGCCAAAGATGCGATGCCCGGCAATGCTTTTAAGGTTGGGGTAAAGGTGGCGCAAGCGTTGCAGATCATGGGCCGAAAAAGGCGGGCCTGTCCACGTCGCGTGCCAGGGCTCCACCTGACAGTGACGAAGGCCATAAGAACTACGCAGAATGTGGCTCACCGTGTTGCCTCCGGTCTTATTAATATGAATAAATACAAGCATAAGGCGCCTCCTCAAAAATTACAGTGGCCGGACAGCATCAAAGGTGGCCAGAATTTTATCTACCATCTGCTCCACAGATTCCTGATTTGTATCAAAACGAAGCAGCGTTACCTGATGATTAGTTACAGACTCGGCAATTATCTGCGCTAAGAATGTTCGGTAGTGGGTCAAGTATTCGTAGGCCTCTTGTTCACATTTTTCCCTAATAGTATGTTTGGAGTCACGGGTACGAATGCGTTTCAGCAAGACTGGATTGGGTGCATCAAGCCAAATGACTATGTCTAACCTGGCAGCCCATTGATTGAATAGACTGGCCCACCAACGCTTATAAAGTTGACTTGTGGTGATTTCGGGCCCAAGCGCACGGAGAAATGCCAGCCTGTAAATTGGTCCATGATCCAAGATGGTCACCATACTACTATTCGACGCCTGTTGCCCTAAGACATGGAGCCACCCTTCTAGATAAACCATCGACCTGGTCTCTCTCCGGTTGAACCATCGGCTATATCGGTAGTGACGGAGAAAAGTCGGTAGTAAAGAAAGGGTGTTGCTGATGTAGAATGGAATTTGCCTTATTTTAGAGAGACGAATACCTGACTGGATGTTCTTATGGCGTTGGCCCAGGGCTCGTAAAAGTGTGGTCTTGCCCGCGCCTGCCGGTCCAATGAGTTCCACTACGAGCGGTGGTTTTTCTACAATTGTGTTATTCGCCAACCTGTTATTCACCGTATTGTCCGAAGCGTTGATGTTATGGCCGCTCTGTTGGATCGTGGGTTGATGCTGAGTGCGCAACCTGCGACGTCAGTAACAGCTCGTTTTCAACTGATGTCCAGTCGTTCGTCCGGGCGTAATGGGCGTCGAGCCGGGCCTTGAGCGCGTCGCAAATCTCTCGGATGGCCGGATCAATGTCCGGCCGTGAGTGCTTGCCCACCGAGCTTGCGAAAATACCATCGATGATCGCGGGATCAAAGGGGAAGCCGAGGAAACCGAAGATCCTCCGAAAGGCCTTCTCCTGGTTCAGGACGGTATCTTCGTACTGCACGAGCAACACACGCGGATCCATGAGGAGGTCGAGATCAAAGTAGAGCTGATTGCGCATGTACCAGTAGAGACAGGCACTGTCTTCGTTGGACAGATCCTCGTGAAAAAGCTCACCGAAGAGCCGTACCGTATCGGCGCTTATATGCTTGCCCCGTGCGCCGAGCCTCTCCAGTTCGTCATGAGCAACCCACCGCACAAGGTCCTTCAGGTGGTATCCCCACTGCATGCGGGCACAGGAGTTCGCGACATCCTCATAATGGCGGTAGACCCAAATCGCCCTCGCCCCTTCGAACCGCGAGAGCAGATCATTGGTGAATTGAGAGTCGAGGATGCTTCCAAAGGCTACGATAGGGGCCGGTGTGTGACGGATCAACCATTCAATGATCCGGTCCGCGCGGAGGTAGTAAGCGCTGAATGCGAGGCTCAATTCGCTCTCCTGATAGGCCCAGCCATGAGGGGACTTACCGATGGCTGCGCATACCATATTTGTCCCGGAACGATTGCAGCCTCCAATAAAAACCGGGAGCTTCTTCGTGATCGGGTGTGGCGTTCGGCGCAGCCGGTGCCATTTGCGTCTACCTTCTAGACCACGGCGTAACAGCTTCTCGACGTTGATTTGCCGGAGCCGCTTGAAGATCCGTTTCCACCGCATAGCGCGCCCCCCATCGGGCAAGGTCTGGAGCGCCCGCCTCAGGCCCCAGGAACTGCGGAGGCTATCGGGAGACCTCTTGCTCATCTGTTGCTCGCCCTTTCGTCTGCGCACATCATATCCCGGCCCGGAAAATCAATAGTTACGATTATTTTTGTATGATTGTCATTCATAATTTTGCAATTGAACCTCAGCCAGGTTAATTTTACTTTTGCCTGACGCGGACAAACCCCTGCTCGATGAGGTAGTTGACGATAAAATTGGCATTTTCCTGAGGGGTATAATGAACGGTATCCAACGTGATTTCAGGGTGATGAGGAGGTTCATATGGATCGTCAATACCGGTAAACCCTTTAAGTTCACCTCGTCGAGCCTTGGCATAAATGCCTTTCACGTCCCGGACCTCACATACTTCCAAAGGGGTATTGACAAACACTTCCACAAACTGATCCTTACCTACCATATTCCGTACATCGTTGCGGGCAACCCGGTAAGGGCTAACCACCGCACAAATCACAACCCCACCATGGCGCACCAACTCCGAGGCAACAAAACCAATTCGCCGGACGTTTGTGTCCCGATCTTCTTTACTAAAGCCCAGACCTTTTGATAGATGGGTGCGCACAACGTCGCCATCCAGCACCGTTACCCGGCGACCGTGTTCCAGTAACAGCCAGGTTAGTATTTCCGCCGTTGTTGATTTGCCGGCCCCACTGAGCCCCGTAAACCAGATACAGACACCTTGGGAGTGAGAGGGCGGGTAGATTTCGGCGACTTCACGCCGGGTGGACGAACCTGGCAAGGTCTGGCCATTATTCGGATCCTCGACGCCTATCTGAGTGTTAGAGATAGAGGCGATCGGTAGTCTTTCCGATACGCTGGATATATCCTTATATCGTTCCTGTTGGGGCACCATCTTTACGCCTAATTCTTGGCTATATTTCTCCATAAGTTCCTGCGCATCATCCGGGCTATAGAAGGTTGTGCTCTCTGAGGAGTTACCGGGGATGGCGTGGTTACGGCTCACAATCAGATGGTTGGCCCCATAGTTCCGGCGAATCAGGGCCTGCCACAATGCTTCGCGGGGCCCGGCCAGGCGCGTGGCCAGGGGCAACAGCGAGAGCAAGACCTGATCTGGTTTGTAGTGTCGTTCGACTAAGGCACTGTAGATGCGTATTCGGGTGTAATGATCTACATCCCCGAGCTTGATCAGGCCAACGGCCGGATGCAACAGCAATATCCCATCTACATCCTCAATTGCTTGCCTGGTTAATGCTTCATCCATGCGATACAACGAGCTATGAGGCTGATAAGCAACCACATTCCGCTGTTCCATCTCGGCCAGTTTGGCTCGCGTTTGGGACGGCGTTAACCGTAGATCTTGAAAATCATAGTGGCGTGGCAAGTGCAATACTTGTAAGGGCCCGGAGATATTTAGAGAACCCCAACTATGCAACTCGGCCACCATGGGATGGCGTAAATCCTGGGTCTCAAAGACCTTGCCAGCGACCTCGATTCGATCCCACTCATAAATTTCGTCGATGGTCATGATCGCCAGCAATTCGTATTCGTTGTTGCGGAGGGCGATATCTTGGTCCAGATGAAGGTCTGGACTGGCTTCCACCGGTAAGGTTATCGGGATTGGGGAAATATGTCCGTTAACCAAACGCATCTCATCCAACACGCGCTGATGATCTTCCTGGCCCATAAAACGGTCCAAGGGCGAAAAGGCACCGGTTGCCAGCAATTCCAGGTCACAGACTGACCGAGGTGAGATTTGTATAGACGGCAGCTGGCTGGCATAGGCTTTGAGTCCATCATAAGACTCGGCCGGAACCGTTAGATCAACCAGCTTACCCCCATAAGGGGCAATCAATGGGGCAGTTTTGGAGATGAACAACCTCAGATCCTTCCTGTCATGTTAATTTTGACAAAAAGCTGGCTGTCAAAGGACTGCCATTCCAACGTTGTTTGCTATGGAGGCCAAGGCGACTGGTAAGATGGTGTATCTGACTTTCTGTAAAAGTGGCGCGTATGCGCCACTTTTACAGAAATATAAACACATCATCGACTGGTAAAACCGGATGTACCGTTGAAGTTTGCAATAAGCATGGCTGGCCTGAAAACTGGCCTATGATTTACAGCTGCGACCAGATTAGAGCCTTTAGCTCAGTCAGTACCTCAGTCTTACATTTGCCGCCATCAATGATGTGAGCGTCCGTGTGTCCCCAGTTCAATTCCCATATCTCTGCAGAGCGCTCTCGCACGGAGGTGGCATCCTCACCGGTCTTACGTTGAACGGCAATCTCTGGGTCTACCCGGAGCACGATCAGCAGCTCCGGTAACACGATTTGGTGGTAGTAACTCTCCTCTAGCTTTATCAAACCCCTGGTGAGTCGATTGCCTCGACGCGGGCTCATAAATTGGTCAGCCTGCGGCCCATCCATGAGCTGGCTGATAAACCGTTCAGCCTGCGGCCCATCCATGAGCTGGATCTGCGGGAGAGGAAACCGGTCGAGGATGACCAATCCACCATGGGCAGCAAAACGTCGAGCCCTCACATAGGCCCTGTAGCGATCACGGGCTCTACAAACCTCTCGCAGCAACCAGGGATATCCCGGAGACACAAGAGATTGCTGATGGAGCGTCTCTTGAAAAGATGAGTCGACCGGATAGAAGCCGAGTAAGTTGCCGATCTTCAGGACGCCTCTTATAGCAATCGTGGTCCACGACCAGGCGGGCTTTCCAAGATGTATCTTGATCGTGTCAAAATCCTTTGAGAGCCAGTCATAAAGCCCCTCCACTGCCGTCGACTTACCGGCGCCATCCCCACCCACTATGGCGATTACTGTGCCCCCACTCTCCAGGCGATATTTAGACGAGGATTTGAAGATGCGCCTGTGAATTGCCAGGGTGGCTCGTCGCCACAGCTTCAAATAGGCATCGACAGGCAACGGGCGACGGGCGTTTGCCTGAAGCCTGGTCTGGAGTTGGAGCCCGGTTTTCACGCGCGTCCAGGTGGAACACGCTGGTTGCAGCGCCTGGATACAGTCGTTAAACAATCCAACACTTATATAGGGCAAATGTCGTCTCAAGGTATCATACATACGGTCAGGGTTCATCCGAGCATATAAGTAGAGCAGCTCTTGTCGCTCGACGGTTTTTAGTCGACTCTCGCCCGCGAGAATAGCCTCCCACGTCAAGTGTTTTAATACCATCCGAATGACAAACACGATGAATTCATACTCGGGCGCCGGGACTTTGAACAGATCGCCCTGCACTGCCGATTTAAGGTACTGCTTTTCGATTGGAAGGCGATAGTTTTTTGTCATGTCGTGACCCAAAATGAGTTGATAGTGGGCATGAATATGGATTAATCTATCTACCTCTCCATCATAACCAAAGTAGTCCAGAACACCGGGAATCTGTTTTACCGATGGAGCCCTTGCTGGTTTAAACTCCAACCGACATAAGATTCCTATAAATCGTGGCATATCAGCGCGACTCACCAGGAGATCAAGGTCATTGTCACCGCTGGCCGAACGATCAAGCGCGTTATTACTTTTCCAATGACAATAGGTTATTCTTTCTGCCTCTAACGATTGGCATAGTCTCTGGATGAGAGTCGATGTTGGCGGCTTATATTTGATGCGGTCTTCAAACAGGCTATCCGAATAGCCTGAGGTATCAGGGCTACGATAGCTTTGTTGGTTTGTGGGTATATGTTGGTAATGATTCATTTTTCGAAAACCTGTTCGCCGCTTTTTATGGCGTCTAGAACTATGTCTGATATTTCGGGCCGCATGAACCAGCCAGGGGGCCTCTCGCCCCGCGAAAACATGGCTCTTGCTTGTGAGCCACTAAGTAGACGCAGCTTATCGCCGTCTTGATGGGGGAACTTGCCATTTTCCTGTACATATTCATCCAGCCTCTTCGAATATAGAATCTCACTGAATTTAACTATCTTAATTCCCAAATCAGAAAACCTATCGAATATCATGTGAGAGGCGTGAGGATCATAATAGTTGCCGACACCTGTATGATCCCGGCCAACAATAAAATGACTGCATCCAAAATTCTTTCGACACAGAGCGGTAAACAGAGCTTCTCTAGGACCAGCATACCTCGAAAATGTCGAGAACGCAGCGAGTACAACCTTTTCTTTTGGATAAAAACTCTCTATCATCTTCTCATAGCTTTTAATAATGTACTCGGGCTTGAAATCTCCAGGTTTCTTCTTGCCGACTACCGGCTGCAGAAGAAGACCGTCGCAATTTTCATCTTCCATTGCTTTTAACTGAATGAATTCATGCCCTCTGTGTGGGATATTTCGAGTGTGGAAACCAAGCACCTTGGCCCAGCCTCTATCTTCAAACAATCTTCTTAGTTGTTTTGGGGTCAGCTCATACGCTCTCGTCTCTGATTGTCTTCCTTTGACCAAATCAACCTGTCCGGCCAATAGAACCGGTTGCATCGCCCGAATCATTCTAACCCCGGGATGGTCACTACAGCTCGTGTTGTATATCTTTTTGGCTGTATCCTCCTTATCAAAGTAAAATTTCTCACTCAGATAAAGGAGGGCTATCACTTCACCCCGATCATCCGTTAAACCGATGACTTCACCTATTGATAACTTATCTGCTGTCTCTTCAGCTACATCCAGAATGATGGGGAGAGGCCAGACGATACCATTGGCTAACCGCATGCTGGTTAAAACAGACTGGAAATCTTCTTGCCCCATAAATCCTTCCAGCGGGCTGTAGGTTCCGATAGCAATCTGTTCAACATCCATCTGCTTGTTCTGATCAAGCCTTATTTTTGGCAGCGAGTCCAGGTATCTTTGGTCAGGTGCTCTGACCAGGACGCGATTTACCAATTGTCCGCCGTGTGGAGGAATTAGAGAAGATGATACACATTGCAGGAGATAGTTTGACGTTTCCAGGAATTTAATAAAACCATTTTCCAGGTTTTTGGAATCACTTCCATTAATTGCTGATTCGGCGTGCTCAATCAACTTATTTAGCATATTAATACACTCCATTGGATATCTTCCGATGGCGGTTTCAGCCGCTAGCGTCAGCCCTCGCGCACCGTCAACAATGGTGTTCACTACATCGTGTACTTCTGCGCGGGTCGGATTTCTTTTCTCAACCATCGTTTCTAGTAGGTTCGTTGCAACATAAACGACGGTATTGTATCGACGGGCCTTATTTATAATTACTTTTTGGGTAAAGGGTATTTTCTCTATCGGAATCTCTTTACTCAGGTCGCCCCGATCTATCAATATAAAATCTGATTTTTGAATGATTTCATCGATGTTCTCCAAGGCGTCAACACACTCTATCTTTGAAATGATTTTCATCTTATTTTGGGTGGCCCTTCTGACCTCATCAATTGAGGTTCCAGACCGAACAAATGAGACCGCTATGTGATCTACCGCCTCTCTTAACCCTATTTCAATGGACTGATAGTCTTTCGCCGATAATGGGGCGAGCTGGAATTTCTTTCCAAAAACAGGATCGACAACGACCGCTTTATTGCTGCCAATCTGCCCGCCTGTTATCGTCTTTCCTATGATATATCCCTTTGAAGCCGTGGAGACATCCATGACTCGCAAGATGAGTGTGTCGAAATCAATATGGATCAGATCACCTACTTCCAATTGCTTAATCACGTATCCCGGTCTTAAGCACAGCTCTTTCCCATTACCGGATATGTCTTTCGCGTAAATTTTGACCACGTCGTTTTCTTTGAAATAGATAAACTTTCGTTCTAAATGCCCTATTCTTATTTGAGCTCCTTCGGTATCGATGATGAAAGGGATACCCACTCTTTTAGATAAATTGATAAAGTATTCTAGATCTTCTAGACTGGAATGAGACATATTAACCCTCACGAAATCGACACCTTTATCCTTTATTTTTCGCAAGTCTTGTTCAGTGCTTGTGGCCGGTCCCAGAGTGACAAGTATTTTTGTATGTTTCCTGTTCATCTGAATGTACTCCTCTCACTCTTTTGTTTATAATCCTAACTTATCAGTAACTTGATACACGGCTCTATCACCGGTTTTAAGATCATCAATCGAAATATACAATACATCTGCGATTTCATTTGATGAGCTTATTAACCAAACCTTGTGAGTGGCTCTATTGTACTCAATGACTTTGTTCCAGCTTCTCCCACCGTTTACCGTATACATTAATAGACATTTTGTACTCGCTGTGGAATAAGGCAAGGTCGCCCATATCTCATAGCCTTTCTTCGACCGTCTTTGGACCATATTATCTATCGGGCTTCGTCGATACGGATCTGGCACTATGTTTTTTTCAAATCTCTTCCCGTCTCTTGTCTCGACAATAAAATTGGTCCCACCCTGATAATCTGTGCCAAAAAGTATCTTATCGTCGCTTTCTACAACTGATGTATAACCACCCATTTGTATATGAAATTTGTTGATGGGCTTCCATTTGTTGGGATTTTGCAAATCGGAGGCGTTTGAGAAATCGCAGACCCATAGTTTCTTGTAGTTATCACCATCTGCCATGAATACCTTTTTAAGTAATTTACTGTATTTAACAAGATGAATGTGTTTATTCGTCCCCTTTTCTATTAAAAAATCGGAGCGGTCCCACGTTTCTCCCCCATCGAAACTAAAATAGAGATGGGCTAATTTCCGCCAACCACTCCTTTCCCAAACATTCCCGTACTCCCCGATGATCAATGCCTTGTCTGGCGTTTCGGTCATTGCATTGTTATGTCTGAAGAAGCTTTCTGCAGAACCCAAGTCTAGTACCTTTTTGAATGAGGCCCCACTATCTGAACTCCGATGAACGGCACCTTTTACGCAGACGAAAATCATGTTTTGACTGGAGATAAATATAGACTTGATGCGTTCGGGGAAGCTTTTGAGGAAGATGAAAGACTTTCCATGATCGATGCTTTTATACAAGTCTCGATCATCTGGATATAGACATCCCAATATCTCTTCATTATTATTGATGAATATACGTTTCCAATTGTGATCAGAGCGAATAATACTCAGGCCTCTACTGTCGAAATAAAGATCTAGATTCTTACTAAACTCCAGATCATTCAATCTTTCGGTATTGAATACCAATGCCTTAGTATCGTTAAAGTGTAAGTACTTCTCTTTCGGGAATAGTCTTAACTTGTGAAGTAGCTCCCAAACCGTGAATGATACAATTTCGCGCAGTTTGCCATATTGATATATGTCATGGGCAAATAGAAATGGGTTTGTCACACGTTTTTTCTCGATGAGTGCAGAATATCGTTTTGTTAATTCACGCCCCATGACTGTCTACCCTCATTTTCCCCTACGGCACCGTTCGCCGAGGGCAAGTTTTCGCCCCGGTGGGGCGCCCGGGCGCTACAGCGGCAACCGGGCCCGAACCTTGCGTGCCAGCCGAATTGATTTACCGCCTACCATCCCGCTCCCGATGGTTGGTCTGCGGCAAGATGGTTGTGTCTCCGTCGGTGTTTTCTATGGGGTTAATGTTACTGCCGCTGTTGTGAGTGGTGTCAATTGGGCTATGTCTTGGAGACTTGGGAAGTCTGCCGCAAGTTTTCCCAGCAAGATATCGCCGTGCTCGTCGACAAGAGGTTGCTGCATCTCCCACTGGGGCATTCGCCCTGCTGCTCGTGTTAACTCTTCCTAACGTTCTCTTCATGCTGTGATAACATACGTGAGCTATCGTAAATAGTTGAGGGAGTAGTATTAAGACACTTGAAAAAGACGCAGTGTCTTCAGTGGGGTACGGCTGCAGACAACGATACGGTACTAATGGCCAATTCGAGGGTCGGATCCCGTAGGGGCGAGCCCTGGCGATGGGGGGAGTGTGCGAGTCGTTCCACGGAGCCGGCCGCCGCTATACGCAATGTTGACCTTCTTGCAGGCTCCGCCGTTCCGTGCACCTGGGTGCCGGAGGAACGATATGGTTACAAATGCGCTATTGAGAAATGAGGTCCTCAATAGCACACAATTGTCTTGTGCCGAACGAAGGCGTATGGTTGGTGCCTCGTACGGTTGCCGAAATCTCGTAAGGCTCTGTTCCGCGTGGCGGGCAAGTCCAGTCTCACGGGACGGTCACCCAGCATCTGGAAGAGGACCCGCACGTGGCCGCTGCGTCTCGAGTGTGCGTTCAATGTCACGTCATCGCCGGCAGGCGACCGATCACGCTCCCGGCCGGTTCACCCGGCTCGAGAGTCGGAAATCATGCGCCCAGCGGTGCGGCTCAGCGCATCCCGGTGCTTACCTTTCGTGGTAAGGGAGGGCGCTCGCGCTGGCGCGGGCCTTCCTTCCCAAGACGCAAGCAGGGGGTGCGACTGAATGCGTCAATGACTACTAACCTCCCGTGCCAAGCGGCTCGGCCGGTGGAGTCTGATCGTACACTTCCTTGCTGATCTCGTAGGCGCGCTTCTCCAATTCCAGCGCTTCCGCGCGGACCTCAGCCAGGGCCTCCGGGCTGAGCTGCACGAAGTCGACCAGCTCGAGCGTCTCTTTCGTTGCATCTGCCCCTTTCCAGCCGACGCGAACATTGCCCACTGCGTGCGTGTAGTACTTGAGCTGGAAGGCGTTCGGCTCCTGTTGGCTGAACTCCTCGATCACCAGAACGTCCTCGTAGCAGTCGAAGGGGACACAGGTCTGCTGGCCTATCTCGGCCAGCTGCGCGCGGTCCGTCCAGTTGACTGCAGGTCCCCAGCCCTGAGAATAGCTAGGCATTCCCAGCTGAGGCTCCGCCTTCATGGAGATCCCCGCTCTCGCACCTTTGAGGCCGGAGATCCAGGCTGGGGCCTCGACGAGCTTCCCGCGCTCGTATACCTCTGGATACTGACCCAGGTGCCAGACGGTGCCGTCATTATCCTGGGCGAAGAAGGCCAGCTCCGTCTCCACGAGCTGGCCATCGGCATAGTCCTGATCCCAAACGACAACGGCACGCACACCGTCGATCACTTTGGTCAGGTCGGTGACGGTGAATATCACACGATGAGGAAGGCGCTGTCCACCCTCTTCGGTGACTCCCTCATAGACCCACTGCGTCCCCGGTCGGAGGGGGAACCATTGGTTGTCGATGGTGGTCGGACTGTCGAACTTGTTGGGGTCGAAGTCCTCGAGGTTATTCTCAAAGTCGATGGTCGTCACCTCCGAGGCAGGCTCACTCTCGGTGTCCGGCGGCGCGGTGGGGGCCGGCGCGACGGTCGGTGCGGTGGTGCGCGCTACCGGGGTGGACGCGCGACTGCATCCTGAAACCGAAACCATCAGAAGCCACACCGCTGCCAAAGAGATCAGGTGAAGTCGACGCATTTCAACTTCCTTTCCATCCTTTCGGCAAGCTCAATGCAAGGATCGCGTCGTGGGTTTGGACAAGTTCACCCTGAAGGGCGCCGCAGGCGAGCACCTGAGGGCGACAACACAAGTGTTTCGACGAGTAGGGAGGGGCAGGCCGGTCCCAGACCTGCCCCTACGACCTCTCCCTACGAGACGGCACGACCAGCACTGGGGCCGGAAGGCGCACTCCAGGCTTTTGCCTTCCCAAAGCGCAGGTACAGTGTGGGTACAACGAGCAGGTTGAGTAATGTCGATGTGACCAGGCCACCCAGAATGACGATGGCCATGGGATACTCGATCTCCTGACCGGGAATGTCGCCGGCGATCGCCAGGGGCACGAGGGCCAATCCGGTGGTTAAGGCCGTCATCATGATGGGCGCGATTCGTTCGCGCGCCCCCCGTATGACGAGCGCGGACCCAAACGTCTCGCCTTCCACCTCCTCCAGATGCTGGAAGTGACTGATCATCATAATCCCGTTGCGAGTAGCAATCCCCAATATCGTAAGCAATCCCACCAGCGAACCGAGCGAAAGCCTGCCGCTCCCCACAAAGAACGCCGCCAGCAGGCCGCCCACCAGCGCCCAGGGCAAGGTGAAGAAAGTGAGCGTCGCAAGACGCCAGTTCTCAAAGACGGTATAGAGGAGGAAGTAAATCGCGATCACCGCGACCGCCCCGGCGAGAAGTAAATTCTGCTGGGCGGCCTGCCGCTCGGCGAACTCGCCGAGCACCTCGGCGTGGTACTCGAGTGGGAACTCGACCCCCTGGAGGGCCTGTTCGACATCTTGCGCTACGGAGCCGAGATCACGGCCACGCACATTGGCCGAAACGTCGATTTTTCGTGACTGGCCCTCACGCTCAATGACGTTCGGAACCGGCGCGATGCTCACGTCGGCCACATCCGCCAGGCGCACGTGACCGCCGCCGGAGGTGTCGATCAGCAACTCCTGGATATCGGTCAGGCTGTTCCGCGTTTCCGGTGTACTCCACACATTCACGTCGTACGTCTTCCCATTGACGAAAATGTCGCCGACTTCTTCGCCCTGCACCAGGAAGGCTGCCGCCCGGCGGATATCGCCCGGTTTCAGCCCATAACGCCGGGCCGCTTCCAGGTCCGCCTTGACTTCCACCTGGGGCGTATTCATGTGGAGCTCTTTTTTCAAATCCACGATCCCATCGATCCCCTCCAGGGCATCCCGCACCTCGTCCGCCTTTTCGCCCAGCACCGCCAGCTTGGGGCCGTAGATGCGGATGACGATGGTATCGCTGGACCCCGTCAGCACCTCGCGGATCCGCTCTTTCAGATAGGTCTGCACATCGCGAATCAGTCCTGGGTAGCCGTCCACCGTCTCCTGAATCTTGGCCAGCGTCTCGTCGTAGTCGACCGCGGGATCCACGCTGATCCAGTTCTCGGTGAAGTAGACACCGTACGGTTCATCCGCCATCAGAGCCTGCCCGATGTGGGAGCCACAGTTGCGCACGCCTTGAATGGTCAGGAGTTCACGGCAGGCCTGAGCTGTGATCCGCCACATTTCCGGGTGGGAGGTGCCGGGCTTGGTGATCCAGTGCATCAGGAAGTCCCGCTCCTTGAACGAGGGGAGCAGTTCCTGCCCGAGGGCGGGAACCACCAGCACGCCGGCCATCACGATGGCGCCGACGGTGCCGTACGCCAGGCGCGGGGTGCGGATGGTCCGCCCCAGAACCCGGTCGTAGATACGGTGTAGCCACGGTATGATCGGGGACCCACGGTGCTCGACCGGCGCATTGCCCGCGACAATCAAGACCAGCGCCGGCGTGACGGTCAGGGCGACCAACGGAGAGACCAGACCTGCCACCACGTAGGCTTGGGCCAGGGGCGCAAAAAATGCGCCGGATAAGCCTTGAAGGAAGAAGACCGGCAACAAAGCCGATATCTCGATCAGCGACGCGTAGACGATGGCGCCGCGCACCTCGAGCGAGGCCTCGAGAATAATACTGGCCGTCGACTGGGTGCTGCCCTGCTTGCGAAGCAGACGCAGACGCCGCACGATGTTTTCTACGTCGACGATGGCGTCGTCGACGACCGCGCCAATGGCGATCGCCAGCCCCGCCAACGTCATCACATTGATGCTCACACCGCGCAAGTTGAGCACGAGCAGGGAGGCCATCAAAGACAGGGGGATGATGGTGGCGCTGATCAAGGCGACACGCCACTCGTAGAGGAAGAAGAGCAGCACGATCACCACGAGCACAGCGCCGATGAGCAGTGACTTGGTGAGATTGTCGATCGACATCTCGATGAAGGTCGCCGGCCGGAAGATGGTGGTGTCGATATCGATTCCTTCAAAACCGGGCCGCATCGCGTTGATCGCCTCTTCCACCCCCCGGGTCACGTCCAAGGTGTTGGCCCAGGGAAGCTTTTCGACGATCATCATCAGGCCGGGACCCTCGTTAATGACCGCGTCCCCGAAGAGTGGCCAGGTATCCCAGACCACATTCCCCACATCATTGAGGAGCAGCGGCGTGCCGTCAGGTTTCGTTCGATCATAGATAGGTACCTCGCCCAGCGTTTCCGGCGTTATGACGGGCAAGACGGAGCGAATTCCGAGCCGCTGAGTGGGGGTATCGATGAATCCCCCGGTGCCGATGACCGATCCTTCCGAATACATTAACAACCCAACATCCAGGGCGTCGGCGGTCACGTCCATGACCTGATTGAGTGAGACGTCGTACGCGCGCATCCGCTCCAGATCGACCTGCACCTGCGGCATCTTGATGCGCTCGCCCCAAATGGGTGCATTGGCCACGCCGGGTACATCGAGCAAGCGCGCTCTGATTTTCCAGTAGGCAATCATGGACAGGTCCATCAGGTCATACTGATCCGAGGAAATCCCGATCTTCATGACCCGGCTGGTCGACGACAGGGGTTGGATCATGACAGGCGGGGCAGCCCAGGTGGGCAGTGTGGGGTAAACCGCGGCAACGCGCTCTGCTACCAACTGCCTTGCCAAGATGAGATCCGTCCCAGGCTTGAAGATGAGGACGATATCGGACAGGTCAGGAACCGACCTGGAGCGCATCACGTCCAGCCCCGGCACCCCGTTGAGCGCATTCTCCAGTGGAACGGTGACCAGTTCTTCCACGTCGGCAGCGGAGAGCCCAAGGGACACGGTCTGGATCTCCACTTTGGGAGGCGCAAACTCAGGAAAGACGTCTACCGCCGAGTCTTTGAGGCGGGCGACGCCGAAGACCAGCAGCACCGCGGCGGCAAAGACGACCAGGTATCGGTAGCGTAAACTTGTTTGAACAATCCAGCGCATGGCGCACCTCCCGTCGCAGTTATTTTGAAACCCCGGTCTCGGCACCAAACAATTCCGCTGCTCCGATTGTCACCACCGGAGTGCCGGCCTCTGGTCCTTCCGACAGAATTGCCAGGTCATCTTCGATGTAGTCGATGACAATGGGCTGTCGGACATACACCAGGGGTTCGGCGCTGCTGTACACCCAGGTTTCGCCGTTCACACCGTAGAGCACTGCAGCGTACGGGACGATCTTGCGAGGTGTCTCACCACCCAACAGGGAGAGCTCAACCAGCACACGATCCCCCGGAGCCAGGCCGTTCTCTGCGCTGCTTACCGCGTAGTACAGCGCCCCAGTTGCTTCTTCGGGGTTATCATCCCCCGGCCCTTCGTCCGGTTCGGCCGTCAAGCCGGCCATCCCGTCGTCAGCGTCTTCCTCGTCGTCGAGGGGCAGGATACGCGTGGGCTGGCTCCGGTCCACCTCGTCCAGACCACTCTCATCGAGGAGCACACGCACCCAGACCCGGCTGGGGCTGGCGACCCCCGCTCCACGCTGAGCCACCACCTCAGCCCCGACGGTCCGCTTCCGCACGACCTGCTCCTCACGAACTGGGACCATCTGGACGTCGAGCCGTTGGGTCGCCTTCTCGGTCAATATCACGCGCTTGAAGTCCGACCCCTCGATCGGCTCGAGCTTGGAGGGTGCGATTTTGCCGGCCGCGCCGGATTCCGCCCGTCCGCACCCCGAAAGTTGTAGAGCGGCAATAATGAGCAGTACCAAAACCATCCATCGATTCGTGTGCTGCATCTGGCTTCCCTCCCGTCTCGTCTGGAACAGCTTTCCAGGACGTTCACCTGGAACTACTCGTGTCCAATCTCCGGCGCCGGAGCCAGAGTAGCAGTGCCATGCCCAGCACCAATACGACTGGTATTACTATCGAAAATGGAAGCACGCCTCCGGGATTGAGTCTGGTAAAAGGGTTCACTGTCAGGTGGATGCCCGAACTGGCAACGGGCTGGCTGGTCTCCTCGGGGCCATCGGGTTCGGGAATAACAACCATGTACAGCATGTAGTCGCCTTCCAGAATTGCATTGACCCTCCAGGAAAGATTGGCGGACTCGCCCGGTGCTAAAGGCTCGATGTACTGAGCCCGCTCCGGCGACCAGTCCTCCGGATCGACCGGATCTCCCTCCCCGTCGAGATTGGTGATGTTCATGGCCACAATCAAAGGGGCGGACTCCTCCTCCGTGCCGCTATAGGTCACCAGTGTGTTGAACTCAATCTTGTCTCCCGTCTTCACCACCCTGTAGTTCATGTCGATGGATATCTGCAGGGGGAGTTCAGGGTCCGTGGATGTCTCGCCCTGGAAAGCGAGAGCTGGAAGTGTACCTGGGGCTACAATGAGGCAGGCGATCAGGAACAAGCCAACGACACAGCCGGGCCTTCGCCGGATCAAGCCCGGTATTCCCCCATCAAGACGGAGGCGCGGAGCGGCGTACAGGAAGAGCAGTCCCAAGATCAGGGTGGCAAACAGAGCGGGTGTGAGAAGGAAGTAGCCCACTTCGTCCAGACCGCGATTGTTAACAAGGGTCTTCTCAAGGAAATGATTGGTGGCCTCCATGGGGTTCACTTGTTTGAGAAGCTTCCCCATTGCTCCGGTCTGGGCGGTTCCGGGAAATTGGGTCGGCAGGAGGAACAGGACGTAGAGCGTCAGGCTGGCGAACAAGCTGGTCTTGTTTGAGTTGGACCAGATACTCACCAGCATCCCGAAGCCGGTGAAGGCCGGGGCCAGGAGGGTCCCCAAGACGGCACCCCAGAGCAGAGCCTGACCCAAAACCTCGTCGCCCTGGGAGAGCACTGCCAGGTAGGGGCAGGAAATGGCGAAGGCCGCGGGCCATGGCGAAACCGCGGCGAGGAACTTGCCGACAACAATCTGTCGGCGGCTGGCCGGGGTCAGCAGGAGCGCTTCGAGGGTTGCTCGTTCCCGCTCGCCACTGATGCTATCCGCACCAATGATCAGGGCGATGAACAAGCCGACATTGATGGCAGCCCCGAGCGTCAAGTAGACCATTTCCTTCGGGGGAATCAGACTCAGTTCACTGTTGGATGCGAGCACGAACGACATGATTCCCAGGAAGATGCTGAAAAGGATGATGAGCTGGAGTGCCCTCCCTCCGATCCATAGCTCGGCAAGTTCTCTTCTGAACACGATCCACCACACGGGCGACCCTGAACCCGGCGTTGCAATCCGGCTCTCGTTCTCGGTCTGTTTGTCGCTCATTCCGTTCCCTCCCCAGTAAGTTGAAAGAAGACATCTTGTAAGCGGCTGCCTTCGGCCTCAAAACTGAGCAAAGGGATTTGGGCGCGGATAAGGGCCTCCAGGATTCGATTCTTGACCTGATGTTCCTCCTGTGACGTCCCGTCAACCGAGCCCACGAGTTCCACCCGCAGCCAACCCGCCCGCTCGTCGGAAGCAGTCACTTTCATGACGTTCGGTAGCTCTTGCAATACTTGTTGGGCTTGGGCAACCGACGGCGACGGGACGTGGATCCGGAAAGCGTTTTGCCGGGCTCGCCCAATGACTTCGCTCACGGATCCTGTCGCAACGACCTGACCCGAGTTCAAGATGACGACGTCGTCGCAAACGCCTTCAACCTCCCACAGGAGGTGGCTGCACAAAACGACGCCGACGTTGCGCTCTCGCGCGATCTGCCGCACGAGCGCAAGCAGTTCCTGTTGGCCGCGTGGATCCAGGCCCAGGGTTGGCTCGTCGAGGAACACGACCGCCGGAGCGTTGACCAGCGCGCGCGCAATCCCGAGTCTTTGCCGCATCCCGCGACTGTAGGTGCCGATCAGGGATTTGCCTCTTTGCTTCAGACCCACTTCTTCAAGCAGGGCCAGGCCGTATCTTCTGGCTTCAGTCGCCGTTCGCCCGTAGAGTTGGCCGAAGTACGTCAGATACTCGAGTCCCGTGATCTGCTTGGGAAACCCCAGGCTCTCCGGCAGAACCCCGATCACCCGGCGGATTCTCTCAGGATATTCGGAACTGATGCCGTCCACGACGAAGTGGCCCGAATCGGGCTCCAGAATGGTTGTAAGGATACGGATTGACGTCGTTTTCCCCGCTCCGTTGGGACCAAGGAAGCCCAGGATACGCCCGGCCTTCAGGGAGAGTGATAAGCCCCGAAGTGCCGGCCTGGATCCATAGGACTTCCGCAGGTCTTCGGCCAGCAATATCTCAGGCTGGGCGCTTGATGCTTGAGAATTGTTGTTCCGAATCATAAGGTGCGTATTTCCTTCGGTTGCATAGCGGGCGCCGCACACATCTCCCCTGGCTTCCTTTCTGAGCAGGGACACTCCTTTCGAATTGCGAAGTTAGCTCGACGCCACCAGTTCGCGGCTGAATACCGTGGCCGGTTCAAGGCTCGACCCGAACCGCAAGTAGAGGGCGGGCACGATGAACAGATTGAACAGCGTCGATGTGACCAAGCCGCCCAGAACGACGATAGCGATGGGGCGCACGATCTCGTGACCCGGAATGTTGCCAAAGAGCACAAAGGGCAGGAGGGCCAGTCCGGTTGTCAGCGTCGTCAGCAAGATCGGCGACAGCCGCTCCTGTGCCCCGCGCAGGATCAGCTCCGGACCAAAGCTCTCGCCTTCCTGCTCCTCGAGATACTGATAGTGGCTGATCAGCATCGTACTGTTGCGCAGAGTAATACCCACTATCGTGAGGAAGCCGGCCAGCACACCCAGGGAAAGCAGGCCGCCGCCTCCCAACAAGGCCGCCAGCACCCCGCCCGCCAGCGCCGTGGGCGAGGTCAGGAAGATCGCCGAGGCCAGGTGCCAGCTACCGGAGGATGCTTGCAGGAGCAGGAAAATTCCAACCAACGCGACGATCCCGGCGATGAGGATGCGCTGCTGAGTCGCCTGCCGCACCGCGAAGTCACTCAGCACCTCCGCGTGGTACTCGAGCGGGAACGGGTAGTTCTGAATGACCGCCCGGACATCGCTTGCCACGGCGTGAGCATCCCGGCCCTGAACGTTGAAACCAATGTCAAGGTAGGGTGAGACGCCTTCACGTTTGATGACGGTCGGAGATGACGCCATGCGCACGTCAGCCACCACCTTCAAACGCACGTGACCACCACGGGGCGTGTCGATCAGCAGCTCGCCGACATCATCCGGGCTGTCGCGTATTTCGGGCACACCCCACACGACCACGTCGAACACCTTCTGTTGCTCGAAAAGGCTGCCGACCTGAATTCCGGAGAGCAGAGTGGCCGCCGATCGGCGAACATCGCCGGGTTTGACGCCATAGCGCTGGGCCGAGGCGAGATCGACCTCGATCTCCAGCGTGGGTTCCTCAACCGGGAGCACCACACGCGGATCGACGACGCCGTCGATCCCCGCCAGAGTCTGCTGCAGCTTCTCCGCCTGGCCGCGGAGGACATCATGGTTCTCGCCAAAAACGCGCACGGTGATGGCGGTGTCACTGGCGCGCGTCTGCGGGTTGCCGAGCGTCTGCTGTAAATAGGTTTGCACCCCGCGATCAAGCCCGGTGTAGGCATCCACCGCCCGTTGAACGGCGGCTATCGTCGCATCATAGTCAGCTTCCGGACGGATGCTGACCCATAGCTCAGCGGAATTGACGCCTACCACCCGATCTCCAAACACGGCCCGCCCTACGTGGGCAGCGACATTGCTGACCCCGGGAATGGCCCGCAGCTCACTACTGGCCTGGGCCACGATCCGGTTCATTGCCGGAAGGGACGTGCCGGGCGCAGCCTCCAGTTGGACCGTCAGGTATGGCTCTCGAAACGAAGGCAGCAGTTGATTCCGCCCCAGGAATGGCAGCAGTACGAGGCCAGCCACCATCAGGACCGCGACGGCCGCATACGCCAGCCGCGGCCTCTGAGCAGTCTGCGCCAGACCCGATTCGTAGCCGCGCTGCAACCACGGGATGAGCGGGGACTGGCGGCGCTCGAGGGGCGCGCTGGACAGAAGGATCAGGCTCAGCGCCGGCGTGATGGTCAGTGCCACAGCCAGGGCGGCCAACACCGCCAGCACATAGGAGACGACCAGCGGCCGGAACAATGCGCCGGAAACGCCCGCCATAAAGAAGATCGGCAGCACCACGAGCAGGGTGATCAGGGTTGCGAAGAAGATTGCGCCACGCGTCTCGGCCGAGGCCTCCAGGATTACGCTCTCGGCTGACTTGGGACCCCCCGCCCGGCGATTTTGGCGCAGACGATGCGCAATGCGATCGACGTCGATGATGGCGTCATCGATGACGGCACCGAGGGCGATCACCAACCCCGCTAACACCATCACGTTGAGGATCGCCCCGCGCTGGTAGAGCACGAACATTGCGGCCAACAGAGACAGCGGGATCGCGACAAGGCTGATCAAGGCAACGCGCCAACTCCACAGAAAGGCAAACAGGGTCAGAACTATGAGAAGCGCACTGATGAGCAACGTCCGGGAGAGATTGGCGATTGCCATCTCGATAAAGGTCGCCGGGCGGAAGAGCGTGGCGGCAAACTCGATATCGGCAAAACCGGGCCGTAGCACATCCAGCGCTGCTTCCACCCCCCGGGTCACTTCCAGGGTGTTGACCCCGGGCAGTTTTTCGATGACCAACAGGAGGTTGGGACTCTCGTTAATGATCGCGTCCCCGATCAGGGGCTGATGATCTTCCACCACATTGGCCACGTCACCCAGGCGCCAGGCCGTACGCTCGACGGGGACCTGGGCCAGCTCCTCCGGTGAGGAGATGGGCAATACGTGCCAGACCCCCAGCCTTTGTTGGGGCGTATCGATGAACCCGCCGGTACCCGGCGTCGAGGCCTCTAAAAAGCTTAATGACGACACCCATAGCGAATTCCCGGTGGTTTCGACGACTTGCTGGAGCGAGACACCCCTCTCTTGCAACTGTTCCGGATCGACCTGTACCTGCAGTTGCCGATCCCGATTGCCCCAAATGGCCACATGGGCCACGCCGGGCACGCCCATCAAGCGGGGAGCGATCGTCCAACGGGCGAGGACCGACATCTCGATCAGGGAGAGCTTCTTCGAGGAAAGCCCGACGATCATGAACCGGCTTGCCGAGGACAGGGGCTGGATCATCGTCGGGGGTTTTGACACGTGCGGCAGGCCGACCGCCGACTGTGCAATGCGCTCCGCCACCATCTGCCGTGCACGATAGAGATTGGTGCCAGGCTCGAAGTAGACGAGGACCGAGGAGAGCCCGGGCACCGACTCGGAACGAATGACGTCGAGCCAGGCCACTCCGGCGAGCAGATCCTGCTCCATTGGAACAGTAATCATCTGTTCCACTTCCTCCGCGGACAGCCCGAGCGCTTCGGTTTGAATCTCCACATACGGCGGTGAAAACTCAGGCAAGACGTCCACCGGCATGTCGGGAAGTCGCGCGACGCCAAAGGCTATCAGCGCCGCGGCGAGAACAAGTACCAGGAATCGAAACTGCAAGCTGGTCGCAATAATCCCGCGCATCATCGTGAGAATCCCTCCTTGCGCAGCTATGTGTCAACTGCGAACGCGACACCGAACCACTCGGCCCCTCCAACCATCACAACCGCTTGAGATATCGCTTCCATCGGTTCAGCCAGTGCCTCACCCGCCACTGCAGGGGGGGCCTGGCGCCTACCTCGTCCAGGTACGAGGCTACAAACCCCAAAATGTCGTCCGGGTCATTAAAGTAACGCCGCTCGCCATCCGGGACGTGGATAATGTGACCACGCCACCTGGCCCGGCCCGCTCTCTGAGCCGCCTCTTCCAACCAGATTTTGACGATGAACGAATGGATGTTGTACTCCGAATCGTCCATACCGACCCCGCGTCAGGATCTTGGGTCAGGTTGTCGCCGCGTGGAGTAAGATGGGCTCTGACGGCGATGTGTTACCAGTCAGTCTAGCAGAGAGGCGTCTCGACCAGCGTCTCGCCAGTGTCTCACGGTACTTCTCGTGCCGCTGGGCGTGGGACTCACGGCGGAGGCGGGGGATCTACCTGTCGTCGGATGATGTGTTCATGTTTCTGTAAAAGTGGCGCGTACGCGCCACTTTTACAGAAAGTGAGATACGCTATCTGCCGTCGGGGGTCTCGTGTTGCGTCTCGTACGGTTGCGTGCAGGGTGGAGAGAGTGGAGGGTAAATGCGAGGAAGACCGTTCAGTGCTGGCCCTTCAAGAGTGCCGTCACGGCCTCAGAATCTCGCTGCACCTGGCATTGGAGATCGGTCAGGGCCGCCTCAATTTGCCGGAGACTGTTCAGCACGTCGGAGAGGGAAGCGGCGGGCGAACCGGGCATCGTTGTGGGAGCAGGCGATGCCGGGTGCATCGGGGTCAGTTGATCCTCCCGAATTTGCTGGTAGAGCATCATCGTCCGCCTAGACGGCGTCACGCCGAGTTCGTTTTCGAGCGCGGCAGCACAGCGCTGAAACTGTCGCAGCGCTGCACTGCGGTCACCGGCCAAACAGTACAGGCGCATCAGTCGCCGATGGGTGCGCTCGCGGGCGCCGTCGTAGCGCAGGATGCGCATCCCATAGATCAGACCATCTTCATAGTTGGAATGCGCTTCGCAGTACCCCATTAGTTTGTCCAGGACCAGTAAATACATGTTCTGGAATCGTTCGCGCTCGTACAGACACCAGTCCTGATACCAGCCTTCGAGGAGATCTGCCTGATAGAGTTCAACCGCGCGGTGCAGAGCCTGGGCGTCTGAAGCGCTCATCTCCGGGCCTGGAACACCCTGCACGGCGGCAAATGCCTGCTCAAATACTGCCGTGTCAAGCCAGACAGGCGTTCCCAAATTCAACTCTATCAGGTCGCCGTCGACGCGGAGTACGAGGCTGTGACCAGACTTGATCGAAGAGTTTAGTGTCGTCTGCAACTGCCACAGAGTCTGCCGGAGGGACTTTCGTGATTGGGCGGTGGTGTTTTCGTTGCCCCACAGCACACTGGCCAGCGTTTCCCGCTGATGGGGATGATCCCGATGGAGCAACAGGTAGCAGAGAAGCTCCTGCGCTTTGCGAGAGAATTGCCCAGTTAGGTTCGCTTCGCCAGATTGCATGCGAAACGGTCCAAAGAGGGTTACGCGTACGGTACTCACAGTGAGGCTCCCCTGTGTGTTCCCCACATCCTTCTCTCGTTCGGCGAGCCCCCGGATATCCTGCAGTTGATGCGAAGCAGACTACCGCTTCAGCCAAGCCCGACAGGTACGGCAACATTCCTGGGGTCATCAACCAGGTCTAGTGTGAGGCAAGAAGAATACGGTACGGTATCCTGAACGATGTGAAATTGGAGAGAGTATCCGAATCGCGTGAACAGACGTGAGTTGGCCGAATGTGGAGTACCGACGAGGGCACGGCCTTTGCAGGCCTACACACGTCGCACGTGGTGGTGGTGAGCGCCATGGCTCAGTGGGCGAGCGTGCCAGTTTGCAAACCACTGCGGGGCCGACACATCATCCGCCGAATATGGTGCGATGAAAGGTGGAAAGATGTCCGGGTGTGAAGGAGATGGTTCGGGGTATTGAGTTGTCACTCCTGACGTGGTACGTCGGTTATTGCACTACCTTGACATGTCTGCGCGTCTCTGGACCAGTCTGCAGTTGCCCGATCGCGAATCGGTGCCCGGCTGATAGAAAAGTCGTACGGCGGTAGAGGCCTGGAAGGCGCGCTTATGCATACAAACAAAAAGCACCGTAGATTCATTGTCTGCGATGCCTGGAGCAATGTGGGAAGGACTCGAACTCTCGGCCTCCAGATCATGAGTCCGAATCCTGGCCAACCCATCTTTGATTGCCGGGCCATGTGTTTCAGGGCAGCCCGACGAGCGCCGGTCTCAATGTGCGCGAAGAAATGTGTTGCTATCTATTTATAGCACCTTTGTGCCGGTTGTCAAGGCCTGGCAGAACAATCGCCTCTTAATTCAAATAATATCTATGATAGTCAAGCAGTGTCTGAATCGCCTCAAAATGGCCGTTCGGACCGGACCGAACCAGTTGAATCGGCGCCTGGCGGTGATCGCCGAAGACCTGGGCCCCGGCCTTCAAGCGATCAGGGGAATAGTTAACCCTCAGATGGGCGGTTGGTCTCCGTCGCACCGGAGTGGTATAGTTCTCGAATGGTGATTGAAGTGAAGAGAGTGACGGAACCATGAGCAGAGGAAACGGTCACGTGCCCTACCGTCCAGAGGAGGGCACTCCCAAGAGTTGGCACGAGCGTTGGCGGGAGTTGGTGACGGCTTACGGCAATATTCCGGATGCCATGCGCCTGGTGTGGGCAGCCAGCCCAGGAGCTACCTTATTTATGGCGCTCCTCACGCTGGTCAGCGCCCTGTTGCCGCCGGCGCAGGCCTGGGTTGGCAAGCTCATCGTGGACCGCGTTGTGGGGTTTATCAGCGCTCAGACCGATCCTCTGATTGGTCTCCGTCTGACCCTCCCGCTACTGGCCCTGGAATTCTTCTTCTTACTGCTGGCGACCATCAGCAGTCAGGCTCGCAACCTTGCCGAGCACATTTTGAACTCGAAGCTCAACAACCACATCAATGTCCTGATCATTCGCAAAGCGCTGGCGCTGGACCTCAGCTACTTCGAGGATGCCGACTTCTACGATAAACTCCAGAATGCGCGGCGGGAGGCCGACTGGCGGGCGCTGCGGATCGTCACGCAGAGTTTCTCCCTGGTGCAGGGCAGCATCACCCTGCTTTCATTCGCAGCCCTGTTGCTGCGTTTCAGCCCATGGTTGGCCGTGATTCTCTTCGGAGCCACGATCCCCAGTTTCGTCGCGCAGAACAAATACGCCCGCCTCACGTTCCGACTGCTGACCTGGCGTGCACCTGAGAACCGCCAGATGAGCTATCTCGAGCATCTCTTGACGGTAGATAACAGCGTCAAGGAGGTGAAGCTTTTCGGTCTGGGCGAGCCCCTCTTGGGCCGTTACCAGGATTTCTTTACCAAATTCTTCGAGGAGGACGAAGCTCTGGCCCGCCGCCGGAGTGCAGTGAGTGTGCTCTGGGGCGTAGTGGCAACCATCAGCTACTACGGCGCCTATGCCTGGATCGTCTTCCGCGCGATTGCGCGCACCATCACGCTCGGCGATATGACCCTCTACCTGTCGGTTTTCCGGCAGAGCCAGAGCACCTTTCAGGCAATTTTCCAGGGGCTCAGCCAGCTCTATGAGAACAGCCTCTTCATGAGCAACCTCTTCGCCTTCCTGGCACTGGAACCACAGATGGTGGTGAGTGCGTCGCCTCGGCCAGCGCCGCGGCCGATCCGCGAGGGCATCGAGTTCCGCGATGTATCGTTCCGCTATCCCGGCCATCATGCGTGGGCCTTGCGGCACGTGAACCTCCACATCCGCCCCGGTGAGAAGCTGGCCTTGGTGGGTGCCAACGGAGCCGGCAAGACAACCCTCATCAAGTTGCTCACGCGCCTCTACGATCCGACCGAGGGGCAAATTCTGATCGACGGCGTCGATCTGCGCGACTACGACCTCCAGAGTTGGCGCGAGCGGATCGGTGTTATCTTCCAGGATTTTGTGCGCTACCACTTCCCGGCAAAGGAGAACATCGGGCTCGGCCAGATCGACGCCATTGACGACCAGCAGCGGATCGTCGAGGCGGCCCGTAAGGGTGGCGCCGACCCGGTGCTTGCCGGCCTGCCGCAGGGTTATGACACCATGCTCGGGAAGTGGTTTAGGGAGGGGTATGACCTCAGCGGTGGGGAGTGGCAGAAGGTGGCACTCAGCCGGGCCTTCATGCGTGAGGCCGAGGTCCTGGTGCTGGATGAGCCGACCGCCGCGCTCGACGCCGAGAACGAGTACCTGGTCTTTCAGCGGTTCCGCGAACTGACCGAGGGCAAGATCGCCGTGCTGATTAGCCACCGCTTCAGCACCGTCCGTATGGCAGATCGCATCGCCGTGATCCAGGATGGAGCGATCACCGAGCTTGGCAGTCACGGTGAACTGCTCGAACTCGATGGGACGTACGCGCGCCTGTTTAACATCCAGGCGGCCGGCTATCGCTAGAGCGCCGGTCAAGTCATCCCACGGGGGGTGGGAGCGAAGACTTCCGAAGTTTTGTCCGCAGCCGCTCCCCGCCTCGATCACGCTCGTTGGAGCGCGCTGTGGGCCAGCACGATCCCCACCAGACTTCGGAAGTCTGACGCCTTGACCGGGCGCTCGGGGCATCTGCCGACACGGCGCTCGCGGGCCGGTGAAAGGGGAGCGGGAAGAAGTGCAAGGGAGTTGGCAGGAGTTCCGTCATCGCGCGGTCCGGCATCCCTTCTGCCTTGGGATTCCTCCTGAGGAGGGCACAAGCCCTATTTGATGGAGAGTGCTTTGGCATTACAATAGCGGTGATCACAGCCTCACCTGACGGAGTCACGGCCTCGTTCGCCTTCTTGTAATCCCAGGAGTTCACCGCTTGCAGGCCTTGCTGCTCGCCCACTTGCTGAGCGATTTCGCGTTCCAAGCCGACTGGATGGTTCGGGCCAAACAGCGCGGGCCGAGCGGTGTGGTGCCCCACATTACCGTCGTCGCCGGGCTCACGCTGCTGGCGATCGCGCCGGCCCTGGGGCAGTGGTGGCCGGCCGCGCTCTTCGTGGTCCTGACACACGCCGTGATCGACATTGGCAAAGTCACCCTCGATCGCCGCTTCTCGCACTACCGGTTATTGCTCTTCTACCTCGATCAAGGGCTCCATGTTCTCGTTCTGGTCGGGGCGACGTTGCTGGTCGCCGGCCACCTGGCGGCCGACCCCTGGAACGCGCCGTCGGTTTTCTGGCGCGTGGCGCTGGACTACTCGCTGGTCACCTTTGTTCTCGGCATCCTGCTGCGAGTCTCCCTCCCCCAGCAACAGTTCAAGAACCGCTGGTTGGGCGCCCTCGAACGTGCGCTGTTTCTGACGCTGCCGCTGCTCGGGCTGGTTGCGCTGGCGTTGGGTCTTCTGATGGCGGGGGTTCTCTGGCTGGCCGCACGCCGCGAGCGACGGGTCGGGATCTGGGCAGAGACGCTCGTCGGCGACCTGATCGCCCTGCTGGTGGGAATTCTGCTTCGCGCCCAGCTCGGCTGAGGAGCGCCCGCTCTTCCCTGGCTCTAGAGCCCCGGTCCCGTCATCCCGCGGGGGGAGGAAACAGACTTCCGAAGTCTTGTTCGCAGCCGGTGCCCGCCTCTGTCACCGTCGTCGGAGCGCGCTGTGGGCCAGCACGGTCCCTCCCAGACTTCGGAAGTCTGAGTCCTTGACCGGCGCTCTAGGGGGGGAGCTATTCTTGGACGTTACTGTCGAGATCGGTTGCGCTTTGATGTGCCAGGTTGTCTTCAGACTGCCCTCCCCTCGGCAGCCCAAGGGCGGCCAGGCTCCCTGGTTCGACGGCGAGTACCTCATGCCTTCCACCCTTCAACCTATGTTGGGGAGGGGTGGCTTACGCGAAGGGCTTCCTCGCCCTCGGGCCGGAGGTCGAGAAGGTGCTCGGGTTTGAGTTTGGCCCGCTCGTCATGGCTGATCGGCAATTCACCGCGAAAATGCAGCACGTCGCCGACGACATCGTAGGTGTAGCGGCGACGCATCCAGCGGCCCTCCCAGCGGGAGACCACCGTCAAATAGATCACCTCGTCTTGCGGGTTGATCTCTTCTTTCAAGAGCCAGATTGGTTCACCCTGGTGGACCACACGCCGAAGTTTGGCGCGCCAGCCACGCCGCCACTGCTCGACACTGCTTTCCATCGTTGATCCCTCCTGGGGTCTCGTTTCCGCTAGGGTGCGCTGGATTCTCCTCTCGCCCGTTCCGGTGACGGCTGGGCCTCATGCCACGCTCAGGGAGCTATCGGTGAGTTGGGGGCAGATGATGGTGGCGCGAGGCGGTGGAAGACGGCTTCCTCGACCACGCGGCCGCCGACGAGATGCTCCTCCACAATACGAATCAACAATTGGGGCGTGACGTGGTGGTACCAGACGCCCTCGGGGTAGACGACGACGATCGGCCCGCCCTGGCAGACCCCCAGGCAGGGCGTCTCGCCGCGCTTGACGCGGTTCGGCCCGAACAGGAGACCGTGGGCCGAGAGAAGATGGGCGAGAAGGCGATAGAGTGCCTGACCTCGTCCCGATCCGCAGAACCCGCCCGTGCAGATCAGGATGTGGCGCGCATAGGGCTCCATCGCGGGAATCTGGTGTTCCATCAATCTTCCTTGCGCGAGTCAGAGGCGCCGTTCGGGTCATGAACCGCGCCGACCAGCCACCGCGGAAGTCAAAGACCTCCTCACGTCGCTCAGGTCCGCGGGCCGGACGGACGACCGCGGCTTCTCCTTGTCGGTGAAATTGTGGGTGCCGGGGCTAGGAAGGACCGGGGCCCGGCGGAGGTACGGTGTCTGGTCGCGGGGTGGCGGCGGAATCCCACCGGACTTCGCTGTCACAAAGGTCCGTCGAATCAGATCCGTGCAATCCTACCCGAGGACAGCGTCGCTGGCAAGAGCGAGCCGCTGAGCGGTGAACCGGCGCGTCGCGGATCGAGCGCCGGTCGTGGCATGCCAGAGGCATCCAGGCTGCCGGCCAGGGGTCGGCCGGCGATCAGCGAGTGTTGCCTTCAAGATCAAGGTCTCCTCCCTGGCGAGACCGGCGACGGTTCTGGAAAGTTCGTCGGCCCATCCCCCTTGTCAGTTGGCTGTTGTCACGCTAACATAGGGAAAGAAAGCAGGTACGGGGACCTGGGGTGCACCTTCCTCCCATCTCTTGGCCCCGACCCCTGGTCCCTACCGGGAGGCAACCATGAATCGCGAGCAATTGCTGCGCGACCTCTGGGCACTGCTCGGCCCGCGCGACATTCTCCACCGTCCCGAGGAGGTTCTTCTCTACGAGTACGACGGCTCGCTGGACCGCGCCCGGCCCGATTTTGTTGTTTTCCCCCGGACCACCGAACAGGTTGCCGGGATTATTCGGCTGGCCAACCAGTACGGTGTACCGTTCATGCCACGGGGAGCGGGCACCGGGCTCAGCGGCGGGGCGATTGCCGTCGAAGGGGGCATTGTTATCTCGTTAAGCCGCATGCGTGCTATCCTGGCGATTGACCTGGACAACCGGCTGGCGGTGGTGCAGCCGGGGGTAGTCAACATCGAGATCAGCGAGGCCGTGGCGGGCGACGGCTTCTACTACGTGCCCGATCCCTCGAGCCAGCGGGCCTGCACCATCGGTGGGAACGTCGCCGAGAACTCGGGCGGACCACACTGCCTGGCCTACGGCGTCACCGCCAACCACGTCCTCGGGGTGGAACTGGTGACGCCGGCCGGTGAGGTCGTCGAGGTCGGGGGAATGACAGCCGACACGCCCGGCTACGACCTGGCCGGTATCGTCGTCGGCTCCGAAGGCACGCTCGGGGTGGTTACCAAGGTTATCGTGCGGCTGGAACACCGGCCCGAAGCCGTCAAGACCCTTTTGGCGGTCTTCGACAGCATCGAGACCGCCAGCGAGGCGGTCTCGGCGATCATCGCCAGCGGAACGATCCCGGCGGCGCTGGAGATGATGGACAATCTGGCGATCCAGGCGGTCGAGGCTGCCAAGCAGTGCGGCTATCCCACCGATGCCGCCGCCGTCTTGCTGATCGATGTCGAAGGGCTGCGCGACGGCTTGGACGAGACGGCCGCGGCCGTCGCCCGCCACTGTTGGGCCACGGGCGCTCGTGAGGTGCGCGAGGCCCAGACCGAAGCCGAGCGCGAGAAGCTCTGGTCGGGCCGCAAGGGCGCCTTCGGGGCGATGGGGCGCATCTCGCCCAGCTACTATGTCCAGGATGGGGTCATTCCCCGAACACGCCTGCCGGAAGTGCTGCGCCGGATCGGGGAGATCTCGGAGCAGTTCGGCTTCCGCGTTGCCAACGTCTTCCACGCCGGTGATGGGAATCTCCATCCACTGATCCTCTTCGACGAGCGCGACGCGGCCCAGGTGCGCGGCGTCGTTCAGGCGGGCACCGAGATTCTCAAGGCGTGCATAGCGGCCGGTGGATCGATTAGCGGCGAGCACGGCATCGGCCTGGAGAAGCGCGAAGATATGATCCACCTCTTCACGCCGGCCGACCTGGTGGTCCAGCGGATGGTGCGGGAGGCGCTCAACCCCAAGGGGCTCTGCAACCCTGCGAAGGTCCTGCCCATCGCCAAGGCCTGCTACGAGGTCGGTCGCCGTCACCGCCGGTTGGCCGAGGCCCTCCTCGAGGAGCACCTGATGACCCGTGATTGAGCATCTCGAGGCGTTGACCGAAGTCGTCGGGGCCGAGCAGGTCAACACCGAGCCGGTGGCGCTCGAGGCTGGTGCCATCCAGGGCGTGCGGCCGGCGGCGCTGGTGGCGGCCGCCGCGGAGGCGGAGGTGAGCGCGGTGCTGGCACTGGCGAGCGAGCGCGGCCTGGCGGTCGTGCCCTTCGGCGCGGGCACGCGCCAGGGGCTCGGCAGCCCGCCTGGGACGGCCCGGCCGCTGATCCGGCTCGATCTCGGCCGGCTCGATCGGATCCTTGCCTACGAGCCGGCCGATTTGACGGCAACAGTTCAGGCCGGGGTGACCCTGGGAGCGTTGCAGGCCCATCTGGCCGAAGCCGGCCAGTGGCTGCCTCTCGATCCGCCGCGGGCAGGCGGGGCCACCCTTGGCGGGCTGGTGGCCGCGGCCGATAGCGGTCCGCACCGGCTGCGCTACGGCACGCCCCGCGACCTGCTCATCGGCTTCCGGGCGGTGCTGGCCGATGGCCTGGCCTTCAGCGGTGGTGCCAAGGTGGTCAAGAACGTCGCCGGCTACGATCTGCCGAAGCTGATGTCCGGCTCGCTCGGCACGCTGGCGGTGCTGACGGAATTGACCTTCAAGTTGCAGCCGCGACCCATCGCCATTGCCTCGATTGCAGCCGAGTGCCCGACTCTCGAGAGCGCTTGCGATGCGGCCCGCAGCCTGCTCAATTCGCCGCTGCGGCCGGTGGCTTGCGAGTGGCTCCCGCCGGCAATCTGGCATGGGGAGCCGGGGCCGGCGGGGGCAACCGTGCTCGTCGCCCGCTTCTTCGATGCCCCGACGCCGCTGGCGCGGGCACTGCGCGACGCGACCGCCTTCTGTCGAACGGCAGGCGCGGCACATGTGGCCACCGTCGAAGGGCCGTCCGAGGCTGCCCGCTGGCAGGCGCTTGCCGACGGGCCGGCGGGGCTGGCGGCTGCCGACGAGGTGCTCGTCAAGGTCACAGTCCTGCCGGCGAAGCTTCCAGCAGCCATCGCCGCGGCGGAGGCCCACGGGGCCCGGAACTGGCAGGCGCGGGCGGGCACCGGCTTGCTCTTCGCGACGCTCCCGGCCCTGCCGGCAGCCGTCACATCGCTCCGGACGGCCGCCGAGGCGCTGGGCGGGACGTTGGTCGTGCAGGCGGCGCCTCTGAAGCTCAAGACGCCCGAGTTGGTGTGGGGGTCGCCCCGGTCCGATTTCGGCTTGATGCGCGCGTTCAAGCAGCGCTTCGATCCCGCAGGGCTCCTGAACCCCGGGCGATTCTTCGGTGGCCTCTAACGACTGGTGACGGACGGGAGAGCAACGAGGAACGGTGGGCAAAGGGCGAGACGGCATCGGCTGGAACCGTGGATTCCTCCTGGTGGGGCTGACGGCGGGGCTGGTCGGGCTGCTGAGCGTCGCCGGGCCGAGCCCGAGTGATGGCACGGCGCTGTCAGTGACGCCATCGGCGTTCGTCTACGTGCCCGTTGTAGAGCAGCCGGCCTTGCCCACGCCAACCCCGACGGCCACTCCAACTTTGACGAGCACTCCGACTCGCACGCCCACCATCACGCGTACGCCAACAGCGACCCCAACCGGCACCTGGATCCCCACAGTGACGCCGACGGCCTCGTCCACGCGCACCCCCACGACGACGCCGCTGCCCGGGTGCCCGGCCTACGGCAGTCGCCTGCTTATCACGGCGGTTTCGGCGGAGGGCAATGACGAGTGGGTGCGGCTCATCAACACAACCAACTCGGCCCAGCCGATGGACTGCTGGACATTGGTGAACGTTGATACCGGGCGGACCTATGCGTTCGCAGCCGACTTTGTCTTCCCAGCGTTCGGCGACGTTCGAATCCACTCGGGACCGAGTGCGCCCGCGTCATCGCCGCCGAGCACTCTTCGCTGGACGACCGATTACGTCTGGCGCGACGAGGGTGGCACGGCGCAACTCCGCTACGGCACCACGCTGATTCACTCGCTCTGCTACGGTGATGCTTGTCCGTGAAACGGGTGTGGGCGCGCCGACGGTCTTTTTTCGACTGGAACAACCGATCACTGACAACGGACTACGGACAACAGAAGGAACAGTCTGAATGATCGAAATGCGTTCCTCCTTACCGCTTGAGGCACCCTCTGTCGCCCGGACAGAGCTGCTCTTCCGAAGCAACGCGGCGCTGTGGGAGACGATCGAGGGGTGTACCCACTGTGGCATGTGTCTCAACCAGTGCCCGACTTACCGCTTGTTGGGTGATGAGCGGGAATCGCCGCGCGGGCGCATCTACCTCATGAAGTCGGCCGCCGAAGGGCGGGCAGAGGTAGATGCCGACTTCTACGAGCACATGACGGTCTGCCTGGCCTGCCGAGCCTGTGAGACGGCCTGTCCGGCCACCCTCGGCTTTGGGCGGTTGGTGGAAGCAGCGCGCGCCGAGGCGGTGGCCCGCGTGCCGCTGTCACGCCGGGAGCGACTGGGGCGCTGGCTGGTCTTTCGCCAACTTTTCCCGCACCCGGCTCGGCTGCGCGCGCTCGCGGCGGTGCTGCGCCTCTACCAGGCCAGCGGCCTGCGCGCGCTCGTTCAGCGGACCGGACTGCTCCGCCTGCTGCCGGCGCGGGTCGGGGCGCTTGATCCGCTGCAGCCCGACCTCACCGGCCGGTGGTTCCCGGCCGATGATCGCGTCTTCCCGGCGCAGGGGGAGCGACGGGCGCGTGTGGCCCTGTTCAACGGCTGCATCCAACCGCTGGCCTTTGGCGCTACCAACGCGGCGACGGTGCGCGTGCTTCAAGCCAACGGGTGCGAGGTTGTGGTGCCGCGCGGCCAGGTCTGCTGTGGGGCCCTGGCGATTCACGCCGGCGAGCAGGCCGCGGGGGCCGAACAGGCGAAGCGGAACATCGAGGCCTTCGAACGGCTGGAGGTGGACGCCATCATCGTCAATGCGGCCGGCTGTGGCGTCGCGCTCAAGGAGTACCCCGAACTTTGCCACGATGACCCGGCCTGGCGCCCCCGCGCCGGCCAGTTCAGCGCGCGCGTCCAGGACATCAGCGAGTGGCTGGTGGCGCTGGGACCGCGGCTGCCGCAGCGGCCGCTCCGGCTGCGGGTCACCTACCAGGACCCCTGCCACCTGGCCCACGGGCAACGGGTCCGCAGCCAGCCGCGCGAGTTGCTCCGCAGCATTCCGGAGCTGGAACTGGTTGAGATGCGCGCCTCCGACCGCTGCTGCGGCAGCGCGGGGATCTACAACATCGCGCGTCACGATCTCTCGATGCAGGTTCTGGCTGAGAAGATGAGCAACGTCGCGGCTACCCAG
Organism: Ardenticatenaceae bacterium; assembly: GCA_027493995.1. Lineage (GTDB taxonomy): Bacteria > Chloroflexota > Anaerolineae > Ardenticatenales > Ardenticatenaceae > DOUV01. The sequence continues at coordinate 7,741,316 of JAOSJS010000001.1, forward strand.
CCCGACGTCATTGTGAGCGCCAACCCGGGGTGCATCATCCAACTCCGCTTCGGATGCCAGCAGTACGGCCTGACGAGCGAGGTCGTCCACCTGGTGGACCTGCTCGACCGCGCCTATGGAAACGCGTGAGGAGGCCAGGCTCTCACGAGAAGCGCAAAGATCCTATGCGAAACTGTGCGTCTGACTCCTCTGTGCGCTCGCCAGCAATATCCGAACCAGAATGACTACCGCACCGGCTGACCGGCTCGATGCTCAAGCTGATGTCTGGCCGGTTCACCCTCGGTCTGCTCACTCATTCGCTGGCGCACCTGCTCGGAGACAAGGGCCGTCATGGCTCCGAAGGCGGCATGTATCATCATACGACGCATGACTGTCGGCCGCTGCTCATTCCAGGGACCACGCGTGATGCCGAGCGCCGGACCGACCCCCATCAGGTTCAAACCGTAGAGGCACACTCCGCAGAGCGGGCCGCTGGGGAGGGGCGACCAGTCGAACGTCGCGCGCAGGGCCCCGTATCCGGCCCCAAGCAGGGTGCTGTAGACCACGTGGCCGCTCTGCGCGAGCATCTTCTCCTGGGTGGGACCGGTCTGCGCTTGCTGATCGAGCTGCTCCTCGATGTACTGTTCCACTTTGTGGGGCAGAGTCTCGTCGATCATCCCCGCTTTGCTCGCTCCCGTCATGAAGGCAGTCATCAACATCCCGCCGGCCAGTCCGCCGACGGCTCCTGCCACCATCTCATCCCTCAGCCTCATCGGATTCCCCTCCTGCAGTATCGGGAGGCGGGTCGCGCTCTCTCAACCGGGCTCGTTGCGACCCACCGCTTCTCGGATCGCCCGTTTCTTACATCGGTCTCGGCAAGCTTCATGCCACCAGAATGCGCCCGCTGAACTGGGCGGCGATCCACCTCTTTCGGAATCGGTGAGGACGCGGCTGAGGAACTCGCCCTGTGGCTCGATCATGCGTCTTGGGCCGCCTACAACCAGCGTCGACCCCACATGATGATCACAACACCAACCAGCGCGATCCCTGCTCCAACGAGATCGAAGCGATCGGGACGCCAGCCGTCTACGCGCCACCCCCAGAGAATGGATAACAGGACGAAGATGCCGCCGTAGGCAGCGTAGACGCGCCCAAACACTGACTCTGACTGAAGCGTCGGAATGATGCCGTAGCTGAAGAGGACCAGGCCACCGATTGCTCCCATCAACAGTCCTCTGCCTTCACGAAGCCACTGCCACACCAGCCAGCCCCCGCCGATCTCGGCCAAGCCCGCGAGAAGGAAGAGGATAAGCGCTCGGAAAACGGACATAGATTCATCCTTATCTTCAGCAGTCGGATCGGCAGATCCAACTCAGAGGTTCTTTCGGATTCGCTCTTCCTGGAATATGGTGCGCGCGGCCGGGGCGGAGGGGCGACGCACGTTCCGAAGTGCGTCGCCCCTGGTCCGCGCACGCGACTCCAATGCGAGCCGTCGGATTCAGGCGTGACTTCTACAGATCATCGAATCTCCTTCCTCAACAAGAACTCGGTGACAGCCGTCCAGCTCGCTCGGACGGCGTGGACAGGTTGTTTGGCGAGGACGCGGCGCGGAGGCCGGCTTCGACCAATAATCGCGCCGAGCAGAAAGAACGCCCAAAAGAAGAGTGCGGCGTTCACAGGATCGTTTAGCATTTGCAGCATTATTTATCTCCTTCCCACTTTTCAGCTGGTCCATTTTCCTTGCCTCAATTCGCGCTCGCCACGGTATCGTAGCGGGCTCACGAAGCATATTCAGCCTCTCCGCCATGAGAAACGGGAGCCAGCGCACTCTGACGCTGGCTCCCCACCGAGGATTTGTCTCGGCGCTCACAGACCTACGCGTGCGAGATGGTGCGGGTCGAAAACGCACTCCATATCGCCAGGCTAGCAACAATGACGCCGACGATGATATCGTTCCAGAGTGCTGCTGTCACACTGGCGGAGCCCAGGACAAAGGGTGCAGCGATCAGCCATAATCCGAGCACGACGTTCGACCAACTCAACCACGTGTAGCGGGCCGGATTCGCCACCCGGACCCAGGCGAGCACCAGAATGACAGCGCCGATGATAATATCGTCCCACATCGCGGCCCGCATCGCTGAATAGCTCAGAAGGAAGGGGGCAATAATGAGCCATAGCCCAAACAGGATATTCAGACCACTGGCGATCTTTACTTGCCCAACCCCAGTCTCAGTGCGATCCATCATCAAATCTCCTTTCGTTTCTGTTTGCAGAGTTCGCCATTCCAGGCGTCAGAACTCTTCCTCATCGATCTACCCATACTATAATCGAAGGCTGCGGTCCTGTCTGTCGCAAATGTGACACGGGCGATAGAACCATTCACAACCGCCAGAGCAGCCAGAGGGCCACCGGCAGCAGGATCAGCCCCAGTACCTCCCATCGGGACAGCCGTGTTATGATGGTCAAGGCTGATCGATCCAGGTGGAGCGTGAGACCGTTTTTCTTGCTATCGCACATCATCGTTGAGATCTATCCAAAACAGGCCGCCGCGCCCGGTGAGTGCACGCCAGCGCGGCGGTAACGTATTTTCAACATCCTCAGGCTCGACCCGGCGCCATGCGGGTGAGGCAAGGCGCGATGAAGGGCCGCTCTCCCTCACCCCGTGGAGAGCGGTGTGGTTCGTTTGAGCTGTGCCACGTAGGGATGGTCGACAGCCAGGGCGACGAGCGCCCGAAACACCGCAACCGCCTCGGTCTCGGGCGGAATCGCGGCCAACTCCAGGTGGAGGGCCTGACCGTTGGCAAACACCAGTGTCGGTGTTCCAAAGACATCAAAGTGCTCGACGGCGCGCTCGTGGCTCTGCCGGGCCAGGTAGGCCAGATCGGGGCTGTGCCAGGCGGCCCGAAAGCGCCCGACATCGAGACCTGCCTCCTCGGCCGCGCCGAGCAGGGTGTCCTCCTCGCCTAGCTCGAGGAACTGTTCGTGGACGGCCGCCTCGAGGGCGTGGTGGAAGCGCCGAAAGGCGTCTGCCCCTTGCCGGCGCGCGGCCTCCGCGGCAATGAAGCCCCGCAACTCCGAGTTCGCTCGCTCCCAGGGCTGACGCCAGTCGTCCGAAGCGCCATCCAGCTGAATGGCGAATGGACTCCAGGTGAGACGGAGCTCGACGCCCTGCGCCTGGACGCGCTTCAACCAGGCGAACACTTGATAGCTATCACGGCAGGCATAGCTAAAGAATACCTCGATCTGCACTGGTTGGTTTTCCATCACCTTATCATCCTTTCTGCTCGACAGTACCGGCAGCTATTCACCGACCAATTTGTCTGCCGCCCAACGGACACCCTCTGCCATGGTTGGATAGGGTAAGATTGTCTCGGCCAGCACCTTCACAGGCAGGCGGGCGTGCATGGCCAGCACCACCGGTGCTATCAGATCGCCCGCGTTGGGCGCCAGGATCTGCCCCCCGAGGAGCTGCCCCTCCTCGTCCGCCAACAGTTTGACCAGCCCGTCGGTCTCGCCGGTTGTGATGGCACGGTCAAGCTCGTTGAGCGCCAGGCGCGCTACCCGGTACCTGACGCCCGCCTCACGGAGTTGCTCCTCGGTCTGACCGACGTGAGCGAGCGCCGGGTCTGTGTAGGTCACCCAGGGGACCACGCGATCGTCAAAGGACGTCGGCCGGGAAGCGAAGGCGTTGTGGGCGGCCAGCTGGCCTTGCTCTGCGGCAACGTGGGTAAACTGATAGCCCCCCGTCACGTCGCCGGCGGCCCAGATGTGCGCGACACTTGTTCTCAGCCGGACCCCCTCGTCGACCAACAGGCCAGCCAGGCGATCGATGAGCTCGCGGTCGTCTTTGGGCAAGATGTGATCGGCCATCTCCAAGACCGTCACGGCCACGCCGAAGCGGTGAAACAGTTGGGCAAACTCGACCCCAATCGGCCCCCCGCCGACGATGGCCAACCGGCGGGGCAGCGGCGCCAGCGACACCGCTTCGATATTCGTCAGAAAACCCACTTCGCGGAGCCCGTCAATCGGGGGTACGCGGGCCTCTCCGCCGGTGGCGATGATGATTCTGGCCGCCCGCAGCGTCTGGGTGCCGACAATGACTTCATGGGGGGATCCAAAGCGCGCCTCAGCCCAATAGAGATCGATCCCCGTCGCGGCGATGTGCCGATGAGCCTCGATCCGGGTGCCCCCGCGAATGCGGTCGAGTACCTGGCCAACCCAGGTGTGAACGGCGGTCCAATCGGCCTCCGCCGCCGCAATCCGCAACCCGTAGCGGCTGCCGTGGCGGGCGTGGAAGAGCCGCTGCGCCACGTGGAGCAAGGTCTTGGTTGGGTCACACCCGTAGTTGAGGCAGGTGCCGCCGAGGCGGTCGCGCTCCACCAGTGCCACACGGTGCCCACTCTCGGCTGCTGTGCTGGCAGCCGTGCTCCCCGCGGCGCCGGCACCGATCACCACAAGATCATAGTCGTTGGTCATGACTGCTCCTTGCTGCCCTTCCAAAAGAGTCTGTAGCGGCCTGAATTGGAGGCTGAGCGGGCCCGGCGCAGGCGGCGCAAAGATCGATCGCTCAGGTTCGCATCTGTGCCGCTTCGGGATTACGAACTGGTCCCCTGCGCCTCCAGGTAGGCCTGCAATCGATCAATCAGCGTCTCAGCCGGGGCATTCTGAGCCACCAGCTCGCCGTCGACGGCCACGGCCGGAGCGCACGTAATGCCCAACCGGACGATCTGCTCCGGTTGTTGGAAGACGCGGGCGATTTCAAGCACGAGGCCCGGATGATCGGTGACCCACGCCTGGACGAGCGGTACGGCCGGATTACAGGCTGCACAGCTTGAGCAAACGAACAGAGTTATCCGTCGTCTCTGCCTGACCTCATAGTTTTCAAGCATTCGATGCCTCCGCCGGTTCTCCTGGCCAATCGCCCCGTAAATAGCCCTCCGCGACCTGACGATGAATGATCAAACAACGGCCCTGACCGTGCAAGACGCCCTGCCGCCGGAGCCGGCTGATCGACGCTGAAACGGTCGGGCGCGAAACCCCGATCAGGTTTGCCAGGTCCTCATGAGTCAGGCCGGGGTCGAGCTCGAAGCGATCCGCCCCACCTTGTCCCAGCCGGTCACCCAGCAGAAGCAGAGTTTGGACGAGCCGGTGGCTGGCTTTGGTGTGGATCAAACTTTCAATGCGACGCATATCAACCGTGTGATGTGTGGCAATATGGCGAAACAGGTTCATACACAACTCCGGAAACATCTGGATGAGACGCTCGAAAGCGGGCTCATCCACCCAACTCACTACGACGTCATCCAGTGCCTGCGCCCACGGCAGATCCTCGTTGGTCGTGGGTAGGAGCAGGTCGCCGAACGCATCGCCCGGGAGGAAGATGTGCATGATCTTCTCATATCCCTCTTGCGAGAGCACGTAGGTTTTCACCTGACCATGATGCAGGAGGTAGAGCTGGTCACGGGGGTCACCAGGGCGAAAGACATAGGAGCCAGGCTCAAAGCCCTGGGTGGTTACAATGCCCAGGATCTCATCGATCTCATGCCGGTCTAACCCGGCAAAAAGATTGAGGCCTCGCAGGTTCCAAAGACTCGTCATCTCCAGCCTCTCCGTGAACAAACGCCGAACTGGATCCCATACCAACACTATACGTCAGCAGACTGCATCTGTCTGTTAGATTTCTGACAGGCGTGGCCACGCTGAGCGTGACCACGCCCGCACCCTCCGCCCGATCAAGCCGTTTGACCAGGCTTGTCTGTAAGCCGCGACCAGTTACTTCTCGATCTTCAAGGCTCCCTCCATCCCGACCTCTCGATGCCCCGAGACAGAACACCAGAATTGGAAGGTCCCCGTCTTGATGGGCGTAAAGGTGATTTGGGCGCTCTCACCCGGTTGAATGGTGTCGGTTTTGATACCGAGGTCGCCGATGGTGAGGTTATGCGCCAGAGTTCCTCTATTCTTGAAGACGATAGTCACCTCTTTCCTCTCCTCCACTGTGATCGCGTCGGGGTGAAAGGAAAACTCACTCCCCTCGACAACGATGCTCTTAGACCCTTCTGGAACGGGCCTGGCGCTTTCGGCCGGGGCGGGCGGCGCCCAATCCTTGAAGGCACCTTGCAGAATGGTGTCCTGCTCGAACATGATGTGGAGGAAGGGCTGTTTCTGACCATTGGGAAGCGTGAAGGCGGTGTGCACAGGCTCGAAGACCGGACCATCCGCCGTCCACTTGACCGGCCGCACGATCACGTGGGTGTGATGGACCTGACCGGCGATCGTGTCGTCCAGGGCGAGCGGCAGTTCATCCTGGGTGGCCAGCCGGTAGTTCTTGTCGCGTACAACCTGGGTGGTCATGAAGTGGATCCACTGGTTCTCGTTGACGACCGTGCCGTTCACGATAACTTTGCCGAGGCCCCAGAAGGCACCCCAGGTGAAGACGCGGGGGAAGAGCGGCGAGTCCGTTCCGGTGGTGCCGTGAAGCCACGCGTTGGTGACGACCCCACCTCCGGTCTCCCAGCCAGGAATCGGGGGTTGCCAGAGCTTGTCGACCACCAATTCGTACTGATTTCCGTCCGGGTCGGTGAACTGGACGGTTGCATCTACCTTGTCCTCGGTGTCCATGAGGGAGTCAGGAAGGTCATAGGGTTGTCGATCTGAATACGTGACGTGAAACGTACCGGTCACAATCCGTCCCTGGTCGCTGACGGCGGTGGGACCCTTTGTCGTCGTGAACTGAGTGCCATCGGCATTCATCTCGCGCGCCTCGAGCGGGAGCCCACCCAGAATCGGAAGATCCTTCAACAGCTGTGGGACCGTACGGTTGAGCGGACTCGGCAATTGCTTCGCCTCTTCCATGACCGGCTCGAGCAGTGCCTTGGGATGCTCAGGCGTTCCCCACTCCTCCTCTCCCAAGCGGCGCTTGCCCGGCAACACCCAATAGACGGTCTTGCCCGGCTTTTGCTCGACCTCGACCGTCACGCCTTGATCTGGCTGTGTCTGGGTCGTTTCTTGCTGCTGTGCGGGCGCGGGAGCGAGTGGTTGCTCTGCCGGCGCTGCCGGCGGCAATGATGAAGTGACAGGCGCTTGTGTCTGCCGGCATGCTGTGAGGACAAATCCCACCAGGAACGTCGAGACGACGATCGATCGAAAACGCAGTGACATGAGATAGCGCTCTCCTTCTTGCTTGAGGGTGAATGTTCTTTGATTTTAGATGTGTTTCACTTCAACATGGTTCGTATGCTGGCCGGGCCATCTGGGGCCCGGCCGTTCAAGCACAGCACGAGCACGGTCTGTTCTCGACCCCCAACACCTCTCGCCGCCTGATCAGCTGGTCCCGAACGAACTCCTTGACCCCAGCCTCACCCCGCAGGTGCAGCCAGAGCGGACCATGATTGGTCTCAAAGGCCAACTCAAAGACGAAAAAGGGGCAGCAGCGCCGTTCGCTTACAATGAAGGCGAGGAGCTGAGTCGCCCACTCCTCGCTTCCTGGATACTGGAAGGCATAGCCATCCGCCAGTTCGTCCACGCGCTGCGCACTCCTGAGGAGTCCGGCCACCGCTTCGCTTCGATTGCCTTGCTCGCTGGCTGGCAATGTGCAGGCGATGGGGGTTTCCACCATTGCATGATTTTCGCGATCCATGTTCCTCCCTTTCCGGCTCACAGCTTTGTACAACCCGCCCGATTGCGAGTGTTTGTCTCGGTCTGTTTCAAAGTCTACAATTTAAAGTGGACTTGAAGTCAAGTGGAAGGAGACCGGATCGTGGAAGAACTGACAATCGGTGAGGTGGCGCGCCGGGTGGGGCTCCGCCCTTCCGCGCTCCGCTACTATGAAAGCGTCGGGCTCTTGCCGCCGCCTCGCCGGGTGAATGGACAGCGCCGGTACGATGCCAGCGTATTCCAGCGGCTGGCCATCATTCAACTCGCCCAGGAATCTGGCTTTACGCTCGCCGAGATCGAGACCCTCGTGCACGGCTTTGCGTCGGAGACGCCGCCTTCGGCCCGCTGGTGGACGCTCGCGCAAGCTAAACTCGTTGAGGCGGACGCACTGATCCAGCGGGCGCAACACATGAAGCGCTTGCTGGAAGCAGCCCTCGACTGCGGCTGCTTGACGTTCGAGGAGTGTGTGATTGTCGAAGATCAAGGGTGTGTCGAGAGCAAGAAAGGCGTTGGCGTGTAGTGTGGCGTGGGGAGAAAGGCGCGTTTCTGGTTACGCTGGCGTCGAGCGGGCGGGATTCATCCCGCGGCGCGGGTCCTCCGCTCCCAAAGATCCTCTCCTGAAAATAGCCCGCCGCGCTGTTCGCCGTGGCGCGGCGCCACTTTTCATTTCCCGGCGCGGGCCGCAGACCCAGGGGCAACTGGTGGCGAATTGGTGCGAGTGGCGGGGGCCTGTGGGTCGTGCGCGCTGTAGGGGCGCACGGCCGTGCGCCCCTACAGCGCGCACGACGAACTGCTCGCCCTCTGGAGACGATATCGCCAACAGGATCTCCCAAAACGTGGGATTCTGCGTGGCTTCATCTGCGATGGTGCCGTGGAGTCTCGCGGACTCGTGGGGGGGTGTCAACTGGGGACGTGGCTCGTGATCTTGCTGGCCGGGTCGCCGGTCGCCCGCTAGAGCACCGGTCACGTCATCCCGCGGGGGAGGGAACCGACGTCCGACGTCTTGTTCGCGGCAGGTGCCTGCCTCTCACCGTCGTCGGAGCGCGCTGTGGGCCAACCCGCCCAGACTTCGGACGTCTGACGCCTTGACCGGCGCGCTAGCGCGACGTGGGGCGGGTCCGAGCGGGTGGTCCAGCGTCTGCCGGTAGTTTGACCGCCAGGGTGCGCAGGCGGTCGAGGGCGGCGGCCAACTCGAAGCGGCGAAAGGCCGCCAGGTCGCCCACGCGGCGCGGGTCGAGGACATCCAGCCCCCCGCGCTCGACAGCGGCCAGTGTCAGGTCGAGGACCTCGGCCAGCGGCCGCCGGCCATCCATGAAGTGCTCGCGCGCGTACCAGAGCGCCTCGCCGATGGCCCGAGTTTGAGCCCAGGCCACAATCTGCTCGACGGCCGATAGGTCTATGGTCTCGGTGCCGAACTGGATCGCGTGCACCCCGCGCGTCTTGATACTAACCTCGCGCCGTCCACGGCTCGGGTTCAGCGATTCGGGCCGCGGCACCCGCACCGGCCGCGGCCCGAAGGGCCCGGCGGCCTCACTCGTCCGGCCGGTTGGGTATTCCCTGGCGATCCGGCGCGCGTCGGCCGTCACGTCGTACGGGCGAAAGGCGTGCATAGCAATGACGGTGTCGGCCACCTCGAGGTAGTCGCCGCTGCCGCCAATGACCAGGATCGAGCTCACGCCGTGCTCGTCGTAGAGTTGGCGCACGCGGTCGATGTACGGAGTGATCGGCTCGTGCGTTTTGGGCACCAGGGCTTGCATGCGCCGGTCTCGGATCATAAAGTTGGTGGCAGCGGTATCTTCGTCAATCAGCAGGGTGGTTGCTCCCGCTTCCAGAGCCTCCATGATGTTCGCCGCCTGGCTGGTGGAGCCGCTCGCGTTGGGGGTCGTGAAGGCCTCGGTCGGCTGGTTGAAGGGAAGGTTGTTGATAAAGGGCGAGATATCGACACCGGCCACGGCGCGTCCGTCCTCGGCCCGAATCTTGACCGTCCCCGGCTCGCTCACGACCCGCTCGCGCCCGTCCCCGGGGCGGTGGTTGTAGACTCCTCGCTCGATCGCTCGCAGCAGCGTACTCTTTCCGTGGTAGCCACCGCCGATGATCAGCGTGACACCTGCCGGGATGCCCAGCCCGGCAATCTCGCCAGCGTGGGGTAAGGCCACGCTGACGCGCAGCGAGGGCGGTGGCTCGAACGGGACCACCAATCCCTCGCGCAACGGGCGCTCATCTACGCCGCTGCGTCGCGGCAGAATGGCGTCGTCAGCGATGAACGCAACCAGGCCGCGGGGGGCGAGGGCGCTGCGGAGGGCATCAGCGTCCTCGTTGGTAGCCACGTGGTGCCAGACTACTGCCGGATCATGGGCGGCCGCGCGGAGAGTCGCAGCGACAACTGCGGGGAGATCCTCGAGCAGCAGCTCGGCCGCTTCCCGGCCGAGTACGGTCCGGCCTCGCGCCGGCAGCCCGACGGTGAACCGCGCCTCAATGGCGCCGTCGCTTGCGATCAGCACGGCCGTCTGCGGCAAGACCTCCTGTCGGAGCGCTTCGATCTCGATTGAACCGCTCTTGCCCGTCCCGCGACGCTGCGCCCGGCGGGGCGCCTCGGCTGCGAGCCGGCGGGCCAGGAAAGCGGCTAACCCGACCGCCCGGCTGGGCGTCGAGTAGGTTTCGGCCGGAAAGGCGGCGACACGGGCTGGGACCAGAGCGCGCACGCGACTCGGGGCCGCGAAGGGGTCGCCCTGGACGTGATCGATCACCAGCGTAAAGGCCGGAAATCGCCAACTTCCCTCGATCTCCCGGTAGGCTTTGTACCCACGACCGTCGATACGCCCCAGACGGTCGCGGAGGGCGTTCTGGTTATTCATCGTGACAGACTCGACCGGTGCTTGCGCCACTTTCCAGGACTGGGGACGTGCAGTCTGTTCGGGTAGTAAAGGGAGGAAGCGGCAAGATGCCTCTTTCACTGCTTACCCCCGGAGGAGGTCTTGCGTGCTCCCTGCGACCCGAAACATTGTGCCGCCTTCATGGCGTGGTGGCAAGCCCGTGGGTAACACGATCCACAGTTGGCGGGCTCGTCCCGCCATTTCACGCAGACTCGCCTCCGCCATCCCCGCGATGCGAGTGGAGTGCAACTTCTGTACCCTGGACCCGTCGCGTTTGGATGTGAGCCACCGTGTGACTTGCGTCACGAGTAGCATCAGTTATAATCGCCGCCCGTAACGAAGGAGGGTTCTAGAAACATGATGCGACGCCAGACGTGGACGGCGGTCGCGCTCCTGCTGCTCATCGCGCTGTTGGCGTTGGGTTGTGGGGCCAATCAGTTGATTGGGCGCGCACCGACTCCAACTGCCACACCGACGAAGACGCCGAAGCCGACGTTTACTCCCACGGTCGAGCCGACGAATACGCCTGTCCCGACCGACACACCGGAGCCCACTGCGACGCAGGTTCCCACCGACACGCCGCAGCCCGAGCCTACCGCCACGCCGGCTCCGACCGACACCCCGGTGCTGCCCACGGCCACGCGGCAGCCCACGAATCCTCCACAGCCGCGCGTCCAGCCCACGTCGCCGCCACCACCCCCACGACCGACCAATACACCCGCGCCACCTCCACCGAGCGACCCGTTCAAGGGGACGCTAATCCAGTGGGAGCCCAACTGTGCTGGGAATGCCGTAAAGGGGCACATCAAGAACTCGAACGGGCAACCGATTAGCAGCGGGGTTGTACGACTCAATCTCTATGGAAATATGATAGACGCGCCGGTCGGCCCTCAGTGGAGCTCGATGGGTGAGGGCGGCTGGGATTGGGGCCGGTGGGGGCAGGGTTTCTTGAAAGACGCGATATCGGTGGCCTATTACTCTGGCGATGGCCAGAAGGTCTCGAACGATGTTGTCGTCCCATTTGACGCGGGGAGTTGCGATCCCGGTGGCTCAGGCCATCAAGTGGCGACCATTGAGTTCATCTGTGTCCGCCCCGATATCTGTGGGTGAGCACCCCACGAATTCTGATCGAGCCTTCAGCGTCGAGCAGCAGCCATCAACAGGAGGGGTGGGCCTCAAACCCGCCCCTCCTCGTCAGTCGGTGCTTCTCCGACCAGTCTCCGTGGAAGGCCGGCCTGTCACTGGGCCGGCCCTTTGTGTTTGGGGCCACGCCGATGAGAGTCCTCGCTGATGAATCGGGTGGTTGATTCTTCAGCCGCTCCTGCCCTGCGCGCGTCGCGTTTCTTGTTGTGGCGGCACGCGACGGCAGGCTGGGTAGGCAGGGCGAGCATAAGAAGCTCGCCTCGCCTGTGCCTGCTCGCGTTGGCGAGTCTGGCGCTCGTGTTACGGCTCTCACAGTTGGGCCTGCAACCATTGTGGTGGGATGAAGGCTACAGCGCCTACCTGGCAACCGAGAGGCCCGCCCATACGGTGGCGCTGACCTCGGTCGATATTCATCCGCCGCTCTACTACCTCCTCCTGCATGCCTGGTTCGCGCTGCTCGGGGCCGGCGTAACATCCGCGCGGCTCTTGAGCGTGGTGCTCGGAGTGGCCGCCGTGCCGCTCTTCTGGGCCGTCGCGCGGCGGCTGGTGGGGCGCCGTGCGGCCTGGGTGGCGACGGCGCTCTTCGCCGTGGCGCCCTTGCACATCTACTACAGCCAGGAGGTGCGCATGTACGCCCTCCTGACCCTCCTGGCGCTGCTGGCAGTCTGGGCAGTGCTCACCGAGCGGCGCTGGCTGGCGGCCCTCGCGTTGCTGGCCGCGCTGTTTACTCACTACTATGCTGCCTTTCTGCTGCTGGCGCTGGCAGGCGCCGTCCTCTGGCGTGGCTGGTGCCAGGGTCGGCCCGGCTCAGCCATGCGGCGTTGGGCCGGGCCGGTTGCGCTGGTGGCGCTTGGCTATCTCCCCTGGCTGCTCTACGCTGGGCCACGGCTCTATCGCTATGTCGGCGGTAAGTTGGTGATTGAGGCCGATGCGCCGATGACGCCGCTGCAATTTCCCTGGCGCCATCTCGTAGCCTTCAGCCTGGGCCACCTGATGCCCTCGCAGCGCTGGCTGGCACCGGCGGCGTTGATATTTTTGGCGCTCGCCGTGCTTGGGGTGAGGGAACTCAAGGGAACTCAGGAGAACTCGGGGGAATTCCGACGAGTGCGGGCAGGTTCCTCCGTTCTGTGGGCCTGGCTGGTGGTGCCGCTGGTGGGGGCGTTCCTTGTCAACCTGGTGGCACCCTTCACCGACGCGCGCATCGAGCGGCAGCTGATCTTCGCAGACTTGCCCTTCGAGATGCTGGTGGGAGCGGGTATTCCCTGGCTCTGGAGCCGGCGCCGAGTGTTAGGCGGTATGGCGCTCGGGGCCGTTCTTCTGGCGAGCACCCTCAGTCTCGTGGGTTTCTACACCATCCCGCGCTATCCAGACGACGATTACCGCCCGATCATCGCCACCGTCGCCGCCCGCCAGAGTCCAGGCGACGGCTGGTTGGCGATCTATCCCTGGCAAATCGGCTATCTGCGAGTCTACCTCCCGCACCGTCACCCGGAGATCATCTCGGTGCCGTTGGCCTGGGCCGACAACGCCAGTGCGCGCCGGATGGGCGTGGCCGACCTGCTCGCCACGCACCAACGCCTCTGGTTCCCTGCCTTCCAGATCAAGGGGCGCCTCTTTGAGGGCAGGTTGGCCGCCACGCTGGCCGGGATCGGCGTGCCGGTGTGGGACGACTGGTTCGGGAACACACGTCTCTGGTTGATGGCGCCGGCCACCGTCGGGGAGTTCAAGACGACTCGGGTTGTGTTCGAGGGGGGCCTGCAGCTCACGACCCTGGCGATCGAGGATCGGCCAGTTGCGAGCGGTGTTGGGGTCGTGCCGATCCTCCTGGGTTTCGAGGGGCCGACGGAGGGGGTACGAGCCAGTGTTCAACTCTCCGGAGCGGGGTCGGTCTGGGGCGAGTGGGATGGGCCGCTCGCGGCGCTCGTACGGGTGGGACTGCCGGTTGACCCGGGCACGCCACCGGGGAGCTACGAGGCGCACCTGACGGTCTACCGTGCCGGTAGCGGCGCGCCTCTCGAACATCTCGAGACGGGCACGCCTGCCGGGACGACTGTTCCCATAGGGCTGGTTGTCGTCGAGCGTCCTGCCTCGGCGCTCTCACCCACAGCGTTGCCGGTTACGGTTGGCCGGCCGGCGGCCCTGGGAGAGACCGTCCGCTTCGTCGGTGCGGCCATCGCGACCGATAGCATCCAAACTGGCGACGACCTGCCGGTGACCCTCTTCTGGCAGGCGGCTGCCGACGTTGGCCGCGACCTGCGCGTCTTCGTGCAACTGCTGGACGATCACGGCGTGGTGCGCGGGGCGAGCGACATTCCGCCGGTCGGAGGCCACTTCCCGACCAGCCGGTGGCGGCGCGGCGACCTCATCCGCGACCCACATCGGCTCCCGGTCGCAGCCGACGCGTGGCCCGGGCGCTACCGGCTGATCGCCGGGCTCTACGACCCGGCCACCGGCATGCGGCTGAAAACCACAAACGGAGCGGACCACCTCGAACTCGGCGTCGTGATGGTCGCCGCCCGGCCGCACGTGTTCGAGCCGCCTGCGGTCGCTCTACCGGCCGAAGTTTCACTCGGTTCGCCCGGCGTGGCGCGCCTTGTCGGCGCCACGGTCGAATGGCCGGGGCCACCCGGCGAGGCGGTGCCGGGCTCGACGCTGCGGGTCACGCTGGTCTGGCAGCCGGAGCAGAGCCCGCCCACGCGGCTGCGGGCCTTCGTCCAACTGCTCGATGCCGCCAACCAGGTAGGCGGCCTCAGCGACGGTCCCCCGGGCGAGGCGCCGAGCACCGCCTGGCTCTCCGGCGAGTACATCACCGACCATCACACGCTCGCGGTGCGGCCCGAGGCCCACGGCCGCTATCGGCTGATCGCCGGGCTCTACGACCTGGCCACCGGCGCGCGCCTCACGACGCCCGACGGTGCTGATTTCATCGTGCTGGGGGAGGTGGCCGTGCGGTGAGGGCCGCCCAAACGGAGGGCACCTGGTGCCGCCAGTTGGGCAGGGTTGTCTTTGTCGCTGAATTCGTGGACCAACGCGACGAGCGGAGCCAGTGCATCGGTCAAGGAGGCCTTGTGGCGGGTGGGAGCCGGGCGACTGAAGTCGCGGCTGGGGGCTTTCCCCCCTACAGGGGGCACCCAATGCAGGGTCTGCGTCAGGGGGCACCCCGCAGGGCGAGCCGGGCGTCGGCAGCCCCCTCACCCCCTGTGGGGGGAGCCCAAGCGGGGTCACCTCGCCTCGCCCTGAGGGGCGGTCCCCGGCCTGATCGTCTCGCCTGGGCGTACCCCGCGGGGTAGGGGGTACCCCTCAGGGCAGGGGCTCACGCCGGGGATCACCCCGCAGGGTGTTCGCCGACGCAGACCGGTGGGGGATCGGTGGGCATCTGACCATGCCTTGACCGGGGCTCGAGCGCATCGGTCAAGGAGTCGCCGCGGACGCGTAGTCGGACACTTCCGAACTCTTCCGAGACTTCGGAAGTCTGACTCCTTGACTGGCGTTCTAGCGCAGCGGTCGAGCAGTCCTTTTTTGGTTGGCCCTGCCAGTTGACAGGCTTGCACGAGCAGACTACAATTCCAGATGTTGGTTTCCATAGAATTCTTTTGAGCAAACGACACCATACGGTGGACGAACCGTCAACGCCGGCTGACCGTAGTTTACCCCGGCCCGAGACTTGATGCACCCCAGATGACCCGCGCAGGCCTGTGAGGGCTGCTCTGCGTTGGGTCGTTTTCTTTTGGTTGGTCCCCGTCGCAGCGCCGATGCGCAATCAATCGAGGCGTCTATGCGGTTAACTGTTGCCATCCTGGCCGCCGGCCAGGGGACGCGGATGCGTTCCGACCTGCCCAAAGTCTTGCACCCAGTCGCGGGGCGCGCACTGGTGGCAGAGGTTCTCTGTGTCGCTCGCCAGCTCGTGCCGGCACGGCTCGCGCTCGTGGTCGGTCACGGCGCTGAGCAGGTGCGCGCGGTTCTGGACGAACTGGCTGACGGCGTCTGCGTGGTTCAGGAGCCACAACTCGGAACCGGACACGCCGTCGCCCAGGCGCGCCCGGCCCTCGAGGGGTGGGGCGATACGGTGTTGGTTCTCTACGGGGATACACCGCTGACGCGGCCTGAGACCTTGCAGGCCCTGCTCGCGCAGCACGCCGCGCAGCGTGCCGCGGTCACTCTGTTGACCTTTCTGCCCGACGACCCCAGCGGCTACGGCCGCATCGTCCGGGACGAGGCCGGCCGCGTGCAGGCGATTGTGGAGCAGAAAGTGGCGACACTCGAGCAGTTGGCCATCCGTGAGAGCAACAGCGGAATCCTCGCGTTCGACGCCGCCTGGCTGTGGCAGAACCTCGGGCGGTTGGAGCTCAGTGCCGCCGGCGAGTACTACTTGACGGATCTGGTTGGCCTGGCTGTTGCTCAAGGAGAGACGGTGGGAAGTCTCATCGCCGAAGATCCAACCGAGGTCATGGGTGTCAACACGCGACTGCAACTGGCGGAAGCCAGTGCGGTCCTCTTCCAGCGGCGGCGCGAGGCGCTGATGCTCGACGGAGTCACGATGGTGGACCCGACGACTGTTTACGTCGGGCCCGATGTCGAGATCGGGCGCGATAGCACCATCTATCCGAACGTATCCATCGAGCGTGCCTCGGTTGGCGAGGGTTGCGTCCTCGGGCCCAACAGCGTCATTCGCGGCGCCCACCTCGGCGCCAACTGCACCGTCGTAGCCGCGCACATCCTCGAGTCCACACTTGGCAACGGGGTCCACGTCGGCCCCTTCGCCATCGTGCGGGGCGGGTCGGTGCTGGAGGATGGCGTCTATCTGGGTGCTGGGTTGGAGATCAATCGCAGCGAACTGAGCGCCGGCGCCGTGATGAGCCACTTTGGCTATCTCGGCGATACCATTGTCGGCGAGGGCACGAATATTGGCGCTGGGACCGTGGTGTGCAACTACGATGGGCAGGCGAAACAGGTCACCTGCATCGGCGCCGGCGCCTTCATCGGGAGCGACACTCTGCTGATCGCCCCGGTCTCGGTGGGGGCAGGGGCTCACACCGGCGCTGGGGCCGTTGTGACTCGCGATGTGGGCCGGGGGCAGACGGTCGTGGGCGTCCCCGCCCGCCCATTGCAGGTAAAACGCAGCGATCACATGGAATAGCGTGCCGTGCGTGGGTCGCAGAAGGGTCCAGTGCGAACGATTTTCCAACGTGAGCCTGCCGGTTTCGGTTTTAGAAATGCCAACAGTGGCAACATAGACATGTGTTCGCAGCATTGCGTGCGGGTTGGATCGCCGCGGTGGTGTTCCTTGTACAGGGTGCCTGGCGCTCTGCCACCCCGGCCAGCCCGGCGAACCACGCAATGAGGAGTAAGGAGATTTTGGACGTTGAAAGTTCGATAGTTGCCTGGGCGGCTATCTTCGTGGGGTTGCTCTTGATGGCCGTGAGTGCGGCGGCCGAGGCAGCTGTTGTCAGCATCGGGCGCAGCCGCGCTCGCGCCCAGGTCGAAGCCGGCCGCCCGGGTGCGACGACGCTCGTGCAACTCATGGAGGATACACCGCGGGTGTCGAGCACGGTCGCGATTGCCCACGCGCTTGCCCTGAGCGTGATTATCGCCGCCGGGGTGATCCTCATCGGCACCGACCTCCAGCGGCTCTGGGCTCCGCTTGGTGGCCTGGTCCTGGCGGCGTTGGCGCTCGGCCGCGCGATCCCGGCGGCGCTTGGCAGCCGGTGGGCAGAGCGCCTGGCAGCCTGGTTGGCTCCTGCGGTCGCAGCCCTGAGTGTCGTGGTCGCGCCGGTCCGCTGGTTGCTTTTCAAGATCGCCGTGTTGACGGTGGGACCTATCCGTGGAGAGGTCGAGGATGGCGAGCTCAGCGAGGAGGAGCTTCGCCTCCTGGCCACAGTGGTCGGCGACACGACCGGCGAGGGGACCATTGAGGCTGAGGAACGCGAGATGATTGCGAGCATCTTCAGCCTCGGCCAGACGACGGCGCGCGAGGTCATGGTGCCACGGATCGATATCGTGGCACTGGATGTCGAGACGCCGATGTTGGAGGCCCTCGACACGATCATCCGAGTCGGCCACTCACGGATCCCGATCTACGAGGAGACGGTGGACAACATCGTCGGCATTCTCTACGCTAAGGATCTGTTGGCCTACTTGCGCGATGGCAAGACGGCAGTGCCTCTGCGCGACATCCTGCGGCGGGCGCATTTTGTGCCGGAGAGCAAGAAGGCCGACGAGTTGCTGGAGGAGCTTCAACAGAGCCGGGTCCATATCGCGGTCGTGGTCGATGAGTACGGCGGGACGGCCGGCCTGGTGACGATCGAGGATGTCCTCGAGGAGATCGTCGGTGAGATTCAGGATGAGTACGATGCCGAGGAGCCCTTCATCGAGCTGGTCAACGAGTACGAGGCGATCTGCAATGCCCGGGTGGACCTGGACGATCTGAACCGCGCAATGGGGTTGGAACTGCCGACGGAGGAGAGCGACACGCTGGGTGGCCTGATCTACAGCGAGTTGGGACGGGTGCCGCTCGTCGGCGATACCGTCGAACTGGCCGAGCAGGGTGTGACATTCTTTGTGCTGGCAGTCGCCGGGCGGCGCATCACCAAGGTGCGTGTCGTCAAGCAGCGCCCGCCGAGCGATGAGGACGACGGCGAGCGCGCCGTGCACCTCGATGGGGAGGAGGCGGTGCTCGGCCGGCTCACGCGCGGCGGGAATACGGCGAGCAGCCAGTTTGGCTTTGCACGTCTCTTTTGAGCACCAGAGAATGGAAGTCGGGAGAGGGCATAGGCCCGCGACAGCCCCGCGGCGTCTGTGGCACAGCGGTTGACGGCTATACCCGCCACTGTCATCTCAGCGTGGCGAGCATTCCTTCCCAGTCGTGACGCAAACTGCCCTTTTCACTCTCAGGAGTCAAGTATGAGCTCCCTCGCCGAGCACGAACAACGCCTCCTCGACGCCGCCAATGAGGCCCGCACGCGCGCTTACGCCCCGTACTCAGGCTATCTGGTGGGCGCTGCAGTCGAGACAAGCGACGGGCAGGTCTTCACCGGGGCCAATGTCGAGAACTCGGCCTTCCCGCAGACCATCTGCGCCGAGCGGGTGGCGATTGTGAAGGCTGTCAGCGAGGGTGCCCGCGAGCTGCGGCGGGTGGCCGTGGTCTCGGAAGGGGGTGGACGGCCCTGTGGCGGCTGCCGTTCGGTCATGGCCGAGTTCGGGTGTCCTGACACTGAGGTCTTGATGTCCGACCTCGGCGGCACCGTCCGGCGCGCTACGCTCGGCGAACTCCTGCCAGACTCCTTCGAGATGCGCCGATCAAAAAAGGTTGAAGGTTGAAGGTAGCAAGTTATGCCTTCGAGGCGCAGCCTGCAACGTTCAATCTTCAACATTCAACCTGCTCTTCCCTGATGGCCCATCTCGCTTTCTGTAAAAGTGGCGCGTGCGCGCCACTTTTACAGAAATATGATCCTGTTGGCGAAATCGTCTCCAGGGAGGGCGAGAAGTTCGTAGTGCGCGCTGTAGGGGCGCACGGCTGTGCGCCCCTACAGCGCGCACTACAAACAGGCACCCGCCACTCGCACCAATTCGCCAACAGTGTCATATGAACACATCATCTCTTCCCCTCAGAGCGCCGTTGGCCACGTGACCGCCTTGACGCTGTAGATCGGCGGCAGCCCCTGGGCCAGCGGTTCCCAGTGATTTCCTTCGTCGGGACTGTACCACAGCGTGCCATCGCTGGTGCCGAAATAGAGGCCGCAGGGTAGCCGGCAGTCGGTCGCGAACCCGTCGCGGTAGACATTGAGGGCGACGTCGGCGGGGAGTCCCACCGTAAGCGGCTCCCAGCAGCCTTGCTGCCGGCGCCAGACTGTCAGTTGGCCCTCGATGCGGAGGCGTTTCTCGTCCGCCGGAATCACCCAGAAGATGTCGCTCTCATGGGGGTGCGCGGCGATCGCGAAGCCGAAGGTGTGCGGGAGCCCCGCGCCGATATCGGCCCAGGTCGCACCGCCATCTCGACTCTCAAAGACACCGACGTGATTCTGTTGGAAGAGGCATTCGGGCTGGTTGGCGTCGCGCACGAACTTGTGAACGCAGCGGTGGACCTGGGGAAAGCGCACATTGCCAGGATCATCGGGGAGGGGGACGCCCTCATTCAGGGGCGTCCAGGTAGTGCCACCGTCTTCGCTCCGAAAGACCCCGGCGACACTGATGCCGACAAACTGGCATTCGGGGTTGCTCGGGTCCAACAGGATGGTGTGCAGGCAGAGACCACCACCGCCTGGCCACCACTCATCGTGCGTCTCGTGTTGGTTGAGACCGTGGACCGGGGCCCAGTGCTTGCCATCATCATCGCTCACGAAGAGCCCCGCGGGCTCGACACCGCAGTAGATGCGCCCCGGGTGGGCTGAATGCCCCGGCTCGACGCTCCAGACCTGATCGAAGATCAGCCCGTCGGTGAGTTGACGCCAACTCCCGCCCCCATCGCGGCTGCGGAACAGACCGCTGGGCCCGCCCGCGAAGAGGGTCTCCGGCGCGGCGCTCGTTCGAGTGTCGATCACGAGGCAATTGATGTGGTGCTCCGGCAGGAATGGTCCCTGTCGCTTCCAGCCTTGATGATGGTCGTTGACCAGCAGGTAGGCGCCCGCCCCAGTCCCGACAAGCACCCACACTGTGCTCCGGTCCATTGTGCACCTCTCTCCATACGCCGGTCGCCTGCTCTCTCCATTGTACTGGCGGGCGATGGGCGGTGTCAATGGTGTCGGGGCGCGCAGGGGGTGCGGGTTCGCAAGTTGCAGGTTGAAGGTGCTGTCTTCGAGCCGCACCCTTCAACCTGCAACCTGTCATATTCAACCCGGTTCAACCTGGCGCACTTCACCCTGCGCCGGTTGCGTCAAACAGCGCGATCTCCTGGCCCACCCCCTCGTCCCGGGCCCGCTCGTAGACGCAGGCCGCCAGAGCGATGTCCCAGAGAGCGATGCCCTGCGAGGCGAACAGCGTGATCTCATCCGGCCCACCTCGCGCCGGGACGAGCCCGGAGACGGCATCGCCCAGCTCACGGACGCGCTGCCAGTTGAGCTGGTTGCGCTCGTAGGCGGCCAGCAACTCGCCTGACTCGATGCGGGCCTGTTGCTTATCGTCCACGAAGATGCGATCGGTGCGGGCAATCGTAGTGGTATCGACCTCGGCGCGGATCAGGGCATTGCTGCCCGCGGCGTTGATGTGGGTGCCTGGGGCGAGCCAACGGCCGTCGAAGAGCGGCTCGCGACTCGAGGTGATCGTCGTCACGATGTCGCACCCGGCGACAGCGTCGCGCGGTATCGCCACCGGCGAGACTGTCAGGCCGAGGCGACTGCTCATCGTCTGGGCGAAGTGCTCGCGATGCTCGGGGGTGCGACTGTAAACGTGGACCTCAGTGAGTGGACGGACAGCGGCGATGGCGGCCAACTGGGCCTCGGCCTGGAAGCCGCTGCCGAAGAGGCCCAGGCGGCTGGCGTCGGGGCGGGCGCAGAACTTGGTGGCGATGCCACTGGCGGCGCCGGTCCGCAGCTGTCCCAGGGTGTTGGCCTCGATCAGAGCCAGGAGTTGACCGCTAGCAGTATCGTAGAGCGAGACAAGGAAGTGAGCACCCTGGCGGGTCGTGGTGTAAGCCTTGAAACCCCAGTAGCCCAGCTCGGGGAGCGCGGCGCCCATCAGGTGGAGGATGCCCTGCGGTTGGCGCACCCGCTGCCGGGGCTCGTTGACCGCGCTCCCGGCGCCTTGCTGGCGAAAAGCCGTTTCCACCGCCTCGAGCGCCGCGGTCATGTCAACCAGGCGGGTGACGTCGTGTCGGGTTAAGAGTAAGGTCATGGACGCACTCCGGTGACCGGTGGGTCAGAAGGTTGCAGGTGAAAGATTCTATCTCGCTCACTCATCACGAAGCCACTGCCTCAGGCGGTCGAAACGGAGGTGGCTCAAGCGGGAAGCCACCATCACATCGATCTCCTCGAAGGTGAGCCACATCCTAAAGGCGGCTCACTATGAGTGAGAAGGGATCAAGCAGCTCTCCCACTGGCTGTAGGAGTGTAAATATCAAATCGTCTTCTGTCCAAAAACCGTCCCTGTCTCTTTCGTGGGGAGATTGCGCGCTTCACGAGGCCGCAGATCGAACGACTCTGTCCGGCAAAGAAGAGGGTGGTGGCGATTACGTCCACCTCGGCAGGCAGGTTCTGCGATTCCCGGACCTTGCCTGTGTCATCCGCCGCCTCGTCCTCTCACTCGCAGGCCATCGCTCTTTCCGGCTTGCCGTGGGCTGGCCTTGACGACGGCGCGACCGTCTCCTCACCTCGGGTTGGCCCAGGGTCTCATCAAAGCAGCAGGGCACCCCAGGCCATTTTGGTCCTTGACAAGGGGAGAAAACCAGGTTATATTGGATCCAATATCCGATACAATATCCAATCCAATATCCAATTTCTTCTACTCTATAACATGTAGAGTCTGCGCATGACCTCTAAGAGCCACACACTGAATCAGAATCGCACCATTCACCTGGTTGTAGCGAACCATCTCCGCCAGGCAATCATAAACGGGCAGTTGAAGCCCGGCCAAAAGCTGATCCAAGACGAAATTGCTGCTGAGTATGGTATCAGTCGGATGCCTGTGCGCGAGGCATTCCGCACCCTTGCAGCCGAGGGCTATGTCACGATCTACCCTCACCGAGGTGTTATCGTCACAGAGCTCTCAACCGCCGAGATCGAGGAGATTTTCTCAATACGAATTCTGCTGGAGGGTTGGGCGACCCGCCTGGCTGCCAGCTCCATCACCGCCGATAGTCTGGCTCGATTGAATGACCTGATAAGCGAAATGGAAATTTCGCAAGCGACTCCGGCTCGCTACCATCTATTGAATACCGCTTTCCATGATACTATCTTCAAAGCAGCGCAGCAACCCCGGCTGCGGGCTTTAGTAATGAATCTGCGCAATGTGGTTGAGCCTTATCTGAGGATCTACCTTTCCGGCGAGGGTCGAATTCAGCGCGCCCACTCTGTCCATAAGGCTTTGTGCGAAGCTTTGGCGGCCCGCGATGCTGAGAAGGCCGAACAACTTGCGAAGGATCACCTCCGTCAGGCTCTCGACGCCTTGCTGTCGAACCTCCCACATGTCGCCGAACTGCCGGATGCTGACTTTGAGTAGCAAACTTCGATTGGCGCAGCCACCCGAAGTTATAGTAGCCTGCCCTTGGCGCTGCCACAGTACCAGCCTGCCATGACTTGCCCTCTGATGTTTTCATAGCTCCGGCACTTTCCAGACCCGCATACCAGGAAGAGCAATAACATGCTGCCCTCCCAGACCCACGGGTCGATTCAAGATATTCAATCAGCACAGCGCACCCCGGTGGCCCCATTACGGCCTGTGATCGAGGCGATCGGGGTCTCGAAGCGATTTGACACTGCCGGCCGGGGAAGCTTTTTGGCGATTAAAGACATTGATTTGGCAGTCCGTGATCACGAATTGGTCTGTTTCCTCGGGCCGAGTGGCTGCGGGAAGTCCACCTTCCTCAATATCGTCGCGGGGTACCTGCCAGCCTCCGAAGGCGAGGTCCTGGTTGATGGCAAGCCCGTAACAGGCCCAGGCCCAGACCGCGTGATGGTCTTTCAAGAGTTTGCGCTCTTTGCCTGGCGCACGGTGCTTGGAAACGTAGAATTCGGTCTGCAGATGGCAGGGCTTCCCAAAAGAGAGCGACGCGAGATTGCCAGGCGCTACATCGATATGGTCGGCCTGACGGCCTTCGCCGAGGCCTACCCGTACCAGCTTTCAGGTGGCATGCGACAACGAACCGCGATCGCCCGCGCACTGGCCATCGATCCCCAAATTCTCCTCCTCGATGAGCCGTTTGGCGCGTTGGATGCTCAGACTCGGGTGATCATGCAAGAGGAATTACTTCGCATCTGGCAGCAGACCCATAAGACCGTCCTCTTTGTCACGCACTCCATCAACGAGTCCATCTACCTCGCGGACCGTATCTTGGTGATGACCGCAGTCCCGGGCCAGATCAAAAGCATCATCGATGTTTCTCTCCCGCGTCCGCGTAGCCGCACGTCAACTGCGTTTGCCGCGTTATATGGCAAGATCGAGGAGTTGCTCAAATCCGAAGTGCTTCGCACTGTGGAGCAGGAAACGGTACGTCCATGACTGCCAACGCCCTGTCGCGGACCGAGACAACCGTACCACGCCGACCAGGCATTCCAAGAGCCTGGCGACGCGTCGGCTCTGTCGTTGGTTTTGTGGCACTCTGGTACGTCGTGGCACATCTGAAGCTCACGTCGCCTCTCTTCCTTCCGCCACCCGATGCGGTGCTCGATATCGGGTTGCAGCTTGTCGGCCGAGGTGAGCTGCAACGTCACGTTCTCGTTAGCCTGACCCGTATCTTCCAGGGCTTCACGGCCGGATCTCTGGTAGGTATTTTCATCGGGATTTTGATGGGGCAGGTTCGGACGATTCGACTCCTCCTCCGCCCGAGCATCGAACTAATCCGACCAATCCCCGCCCTCGTCTGGATCCCGCTGGTGCTGATCTGGTTTGGCATCGGTGAGTCGGGCAAGATATTTCTGATTGCCTACGGCGTATTCTTTATTGTCGTGACCAATACCTTTGACGGTGTCCAGTCCGTCGATCGGCAACTCATCCGCGCCGCCCAGAGCCTGGGTGCGAACCCACGCCAGATCTTTCTCTACGTCTTGCTTCCGGCCGCGTTACCCCAAATAGCAACTGGCCTCTCCCTGGCGGTGGGCACTGCCTTTTCGGTTTTAGTCGCGGCCGAACTCTTGGCGGCCACTGCGGGCCTGGGTTGGATGATCACTGATGCACGACGGTTCTTCCGCACGGATATCGTCCTGCTCGGTATGGCCCTCATCGGGCTCATAGGGTTCACCCTGGTCAGTATTGTGAACGCATTGCAGCGGCGTTTCCTCTCGTGGCACGCGAGCAGTAGGGCGTAGGCAACAACGATGAGGGCTGCCAGCCGGACGGTAACATCCCCTTCTCTATCCTGGGTCTCACGACTGCGCCACTGGACGCAGAATGGACCGCTTCATCCACTGAGCGTGCTCTCCCTCCTCCTGATCCCGGCGCTGTGGTTTCTGGTCACTTCCCTTCAACTCGTCACACCGCTCTTTCTGCCACCGCCGGCCGACGTTATCCGTGCTGCGCAGGAACTGTTGGCGACCGGCGAGCTTCAGCATGATCTGTTCGCCAGCCTGTTTCGGATTGCCGCCGGCTTTACGCTCGCCACAGGATTGGGCAGTATCATGGGGATCCTGATCGGGCGCTCTCCCTTACTGGCCGACATCTTCGAGCCGATCTTCGATGTGTTACGCCAGATTTCACCGGTGGCGTGGATCCCATTAGCAATCATCTGGTTCGGGTTTGGCGAGGCCTCGAAGCTTTACATCATCTTCCTCGGGGCCTTCTTCCCTACGCTTGTCAACGCAGCCGCCGGCATCCGAAGTGTGGAACCAAAGATCGTAGATGCAGCGCGTAGCTTGGGCGCCAACCAGCGCCAGATCTTTGTCCACGTGTCGTTGCCTGCGACGCTTCCATACCTCTTTACCGGTCTGACCATCGGGCTGGGGAACTCGGTCCGCTTTGTCGTCGCGGCCGAATTGGCCGGCGCGACTTCGGGCCTCGGCTACATGATGATGAGCGCGCGCGAAGTCTTTCGAACAGATATCGTACTCGTGGGAATGGTCGCGATGGCTGCCATCGGCCTGCTGGCGATGGGGATCATCATATTGGTTCAGAAACGCCTCCTGCACTGGCACTATGGTGGGTGAGGGCCAAAAGGTGAGAGACGGTCTGAATATAGATATCCACGCCCATTTTCTTGGCCGACGGACATTGGAGACACTCCGCGCCGGCTATTGGGGCTCGCGTCTCGTCGATGACGGCCAGGGTGGCGAGCGTTTCATCATCCAGGGCCGAAACCCTGGCCGCCTGGCGCGCTCGTTCCACGACCCTGTCCAGCGCCTCAAGGACATGGACGCAACGGGCATCGATATCCAGGCCATCTCGGTGATCCCTTTTCTATTCCACTATGAATTGGACCCAGTGGCCGGCAGTGAGCTGGCACGCCTTCAGAACGATGACCTTGCTGAGACCACGAGGGCGTTTCCGGATCGGTTCGTAGGTCTAGCAACCCTCCCTTTGCCACATGTCGAAGCGGCGCTGGTAGAGCTGCGCCGGGCCGTCAACGAGCACGGTTTTAAAGGTGTGGAGATTGGCTCGCATGCCGGCGAAGTAGAGCTTGATGATCACCGACTGCGTCCGTTGTGGGTCGCCCTGGAGGAGCTTGACCTCTTCGTCTTTCTGCACCCGTACAACGTTGCAGGTGCCGAGCGGATGCAGGCGTATCACCTGTGGAATCTGATCGGCAACCCGCTGGATACCACGCTCGCGGCCGCGCGCCTGGTTTTCGGTGGCGTCATGGCCGACTTTCCGCGCCTGAAGATCTGTCTGGCCCATACCGGAGGGTACGTCCCTTGGGTGCGTGGCCGTTGGGAACACGGCTACTCCGTCCGGCCAGAGTGCGCGGTTGCAATTCCCCAGCGGCCCAGTAGCTACATTGACCGCTTCTACTTCGATACTATCGCACACTTCTCCCCGGCCCTGGAGTACCTGGTATCGCTCGCAGGTCCGGGACGGCTGTTACTGGGTACAGATTACCCCTTTGATATGGCCGATCCACAGCCGATGGGGACCATTGCCAATTTGAGCAACCTGGCTCAGGCCGACCGGCGCCAGATTGCGGGCCAGACCGCCGCCAGCCTGCTGAAACTGGTGTAGGGTCCAAACCACTTGGAACTGGAACCCGGTGTGATCTCACAGGTTTCACTTCGCGTTTGTGGCATTTTCACGCAGGAGGAGAAGCATGCCTGACTCGTACCATGTCGTCATTACGGACGTGATCCACGAGCCTGACGTCGAGCGTGAGGTGCTCGACGGGATCGCGACTGTTGAGCCCCATAACTGCACCGGCAATCAAGAGGTCGCCGAGGCCGTGCGCGATGCCGATGCTGTCATTATCTGGCATACGGTCGAGCTGCGCGCCGATGCAATTGCCGGGATGCGCCGGTGCCGCGGGATTGCGCGCTGCGGCGTTGGCTACGACAACATTGATCTCAAGGCAGCCGGGCAGCGCGGAATTTGGGTCTCAAATGTGCCTGATTACGGCACCGAGGAAGTGGCAGACCACACTATCGGGATGCTGATCGCTGTGTCGCGTCGTTTCGCCCATATGGACAAGCTCATCAAGTCGGGCGTGTGGGACTTCAATCGTGCTCGCCCGGTATGGCGGCTTCGTGGTCAGACCCTGGGCATTATCGGTTTTGGCCGGATCGGCAGCGCCGTCTCGCTACGCGCCCGCCCTCTCGGATTGCGCGTGCTCGCCCACGACCCCTACTTGCGACCGGGATTGGAGAAGTCGTTTGGTGTCGAACTCGTCGACCTGGACACCCTTCTGGCTGAATCTGATTTCGTCACCGTCCACCCTCCGCTTACCGAGGAGACCTACCATCTCATGGGTGAGGCGACGCTACGGTCCATGAAGCCAACCGCCTACCTGATCAATGCCGCCCGGGGTCCCATCGTCGACGAGGCAGCCCTCATCTATGCCTTGCGCCAAGGTTGGATTGCCGGTGCTGCACTCGATGTGCTGGAGCACGAGCCGCCAGCGCCGGACAATCCGCTCCTGAGGATGGATAACGTGCTGCTGACACCCCACTCGGCCTTCTACTCGGAGGAATCGGTCACTGAGCTCCGCCGGAAAGGGGCGCAGGATATCGCCCGTGTGCTCCGCGGCGAGCCGCCGCGAACACCTGTCAACGAGCAGTACATGCGCCGGTCTGCTTTGATATCAGGAGGTACTCGGATGCCTTAGCGTCGCCCGTCTTCGCCCGGTAGTGCGCTTGTGGGGCACCTCGCGTTCCCCATGTGTGATCAGAAAATCAACCTCGTAACCCAAGGAGTCAATCAATGGCCGATACCGACATGACCAAGAGTTACTACCTTCCGCCCAGCATGCAGGTTGCCGATTGGGAAGATCGCGTCGACATGAAGCGCTTGCGCCGTGATCGCCTGGCCCGCGTCCAGACAGCGCTCACGAAGGCCGACGTGGATGGTATTCTGCTGCTCAAGCCCGAGAACTTCCGCTACGCGACTGCTGGCGTCGGGATGGAAGTTGCGTGGTGGTTGACCGAGTATGGCGTAGTACCCCGCCAGGGGACTCCCTACTTCTACCCGACCGGCGGCGACATGCAACGCGCGCAACTGACAATGCCGTGGCTGGAAGGCAATGTCAAGCCGGCCAAGAACCTGGACGAGGTCGGGGCGCGCCGGCAGACGCTCGCCGACATGGCTGTGCAGGAGATGATCGAAGACATCAAACGTGCTGGCCTGAAGGGGACGCGGGTTGCTGTCGACCTCTTTAACTACCCGGTTATGAAGGCTCTCGAAAAGCTCAACGTCGAGGTCGTTGACGGCGAGCCCATTATGGTTGAAGCTCGGATAATTAAGAGCCAGGACGAGATTGCGCTGCTTCGCATGGCCGCCGCCATCAACGACGCTGCCATGTACCACGCCTTCTACGAGGTCATGCGACCGGGTGTGCGCGAGACAGACGTCACCGCCGCCCTCATCTCGAAGGCCCGCCAACTCGGTTGCACCGGCGCCAGCGACGCCCTGCGCGGTTTTGCTTCGGCGGGCGAGCACGTAAACCCCTACTACCGGGTGATTGGCGGCACCGACAAGATCCTCCAGCCAGGTGAGTTGATGGTGATCGACTCGCACCTGGCCTTCATGGGGTACCACGTGGACTATACCCGTACCTACGTCGTCTCAGGCAAGCCAACGCAACAGGCCAGGGATCTCTACAAGCGCAACTACGAGTATCTGTATCGGGGAATAGAGAAGGCCCGGCCGGGCAACACGACCGCCGATGTGGCTGCCGAGTGGAATGAGCCGAGCGACTGGAGCCGCCACACCCTGGACTTCGGTCACGGCATTGGCGCCACGGGGCACGAGGCACCCTGGGTGACTCCCCAGGCCAAGAACGACCCGCGAGTGCTCGAGGTGGGAATGGTCATGGCGTTCGAGACGTACAAGGGTGGTGGCCTCGGGATTGCCTCGCGCATCGAGGAAGACGCGATCATCACAGAGAACGGCCCCGAGATCATCAGCAAGATTCACCACGACCCCAAACTCCTGGACTGACCTCGTGCACGCCGGTCTGGGGCCGGGACGAACGCGGTCCCGGCCCCAGACCGGCGGCCCACGGCAACCAAAGGACCTTGGGATGGACCTGCGAATAGCCCTGAGCGGCGTGGGTGTCATCAACGTCACGCCCTACACGCCCCGTGATCGCTTCAATGAGTCAGAGTACTGCCGCCACCTCAACTGGCTGATCGAGCAGGGGGTAAGTTTCGTTCTGCCCCTGGCAGCGACGGGCCAGGCGCTCCAGAGCAGCGAAGAGGAGTACCGCAAGGTGCTGGCAGTGACCGTCGAGGCTGTCGCCGGCCGGGTGGCCGTGACGGCCTATGCCGGGCGGGCCAGCACGGAAGAGACGATCCGTTACGCGGGTCTAGCCCGAGAGATCGGCTGCGACGCGGTGTACATCATGCAGCCGTACTTCACCCGTCCCAATGCCGATGGGCTATTCCGGCACTACATGGCCGTCGCCGAGGCGGTCGATATCCCCATCATCCTTTACAACAATCCGGTCCGCTCGGGCATCGATCTACCCCTCGATGTGGTCGAGAGGCTGGTCAACGCCGCGCCCGTCTTCGTCGCCTTCAAGCAGGGCGATCTCAGTGCGCTGGTCGACACGGTGAGCCGGTTGGGTGAGCGGATCATCATCATGCCCCGCGCCGAGAAAGAACTGCTGATGGGTCTGGCCCTCGGCACCGCCGGTGCGGTCACGTTCAGCGGCAACATTATTCCAGGCCCGCTCGTGGAGCTTGTCCGCGCCTGGCGCCAGGGCGACTACGCCGGTGCGCGGCGCCTCTACGAGCGCGTGTTACCACTCATCAACATCGTCCACATCGAGCCGATTCCGGCTGCGATCAAGTATGCGCTGGGCCGGATGGGCTGGGAGATGGGCGGTCTGCGCCCGCCAGTATATCCGTTAAGCGCTGCTGGCCGGTTGGCAGTAGACCGGGTCCTGACGCAACTCGAACTGGCATAACATCGGAGGGAGCGACTGTGCCTAGAACCTACGAATTAGGTGGCATCGGCGTCGTGAATGCCACACCACTGACAGCCTCGGGGGAGATCAACCTGAGGGAGTACCGACGCCACGTGCACTGGCTGGCCGACGAAGGCGTTCGCTTCCTGCAGCCGGCCGCGGCAACCGGCCAGATGCTCCAGACCACGGAGGGCGAATACCGCCGCCTTCTCGAAGCGACGGTCGATGAGGTTGGGGACCGCGTGTTCGTGACGGCGTATTCCGGCCGCGCCAGCACCGATGAGACCATCCGCCTGACGCGGCTGGCCAAGGAGATCGGCGCTCATGCGGCGTTCATCATCCAGCCCTACTTCTCCCGCCCAGACCCGGAAGGGATCTACCTCCACTACCGCGCTGTGGCTGAGGCGGTTGACCTGCCGATCGTCTTCTACAACAACCCAGACCGCGCTGGTGTCAACCTGCCCATCGATATCATGGAGCGGCTCGTCGCCGAGTCCGACCGTTTCGTCGGGCTCAAGCAGAGCGACCTGAACCAACTTGCCGACTCGTTCCTGCGGCTCGGCTCCAGGATCAGGGTAATGGCCAAATCCGAGAAGGAAATTCTCATGGGGCTGGCCCTGGGCGCGCCGGGCGCGCTGACGTTCGCCGGAAACATCGTGCCGGGCCGGCTTGTCCAGATCCTGGACGCCTGGAACCGCGGCGACCATGACGTGGCACGGCGCCTGTTCTATCGTATTCTGCCCCTCATCAACATCATCCACATCGAGCCAGTCCCCGCGGCGGTCAAGCACATGCTGAACCGCCTGGGGTGGGACTTCGGCCAACCGCGCCTGCCATCTCACCCGCTGAGCGCCGACCATGCGCCGGCCGTCGACCGCGTGCTCCGCGAGCTCGAACTCATGTAAAGGAGACACCTGATGCAAGACCCCTGGAAGACCGACCGCTGGTTCGTCAGCCCGTGGAATTTCGCGCCCGAGGTTGTGAGCCAGCTCGAGTTTCCGCAGCAGATCCGGGTGCACGACATCACCTTGCGGGACGGCGAGCAGCAGACGGGTGTCGAGTTCACGCGCGACGACAAGATCCGCATCGCCGAGAAGCTGGCCGAGGTGGGTGTGCATCGCATCGAGGCCGGGATGCCAGTCGTCTCGAAATCCGACGAGCAGGCGATCAAGGAGATCGTCAAGCGCAACCTCGGACCCGAGATCTTCGCCTTCTCGCGCTGCATGGTCGACGATGTCAAGCGCGCGGCCGACTGCGGCGTCAAGGGCATCGTCATGGAGATCCCCTCCAGCACCCATATCATCCAGCACGCCTACCGCTGGCCGCTGGAGAAGGCGATTGAGTTGTCGATCGAGTCCACGCGCTACGCGCACGAGCAGGGGTTGTACGTGGTCTTCTTCCCTATCGACTCGACCCGCGCCGAGCTGGACTGGTTCCTGAACCTGATCACGAAGGTCGCCACTGACGGCCACATGGATGCCCTGGCCGTCGTCGATACCTTCGGCGTCCTCTCGGTCCACGCCATGCGCTACCTGGTGCGCCAGCTCAAGCGGCGCATTCAGAAGCCGCTGGAGACCCATTTCCACATGGACTTCGGCCTGGGTGTCGCCAATACATTGCTGGCCCTGGCGGCCGGATGCGAGGTGATGCATACCACGGTGCTCGGGATCGGTGAGCGCGCCGGCAATACGCCCATGGAAGAGACCGCGCTGGCGCTGCTCACCATGTACGGCGTCGACCTGGGGCTGAAATGGGAATCGCTCACCGAGCTGGCACAGCTCGTGCGCGAGCTGTCCGGCCAGGCAGTCGCATCCAACCATCCGGTGTACGGCGACCTGTTGTTTGCCGTCGAGTCCGGCATCATCGCCAGTTGGTACAAAAACTGCGGTGTTGAGAACGCGACCGAACTGTTCCCCTACCGTTGGGAGTTGGTCGGCCAGCAACCGGCCGAGGTCGTGCTGGGGAAGGGCAGCGGGATCGACTCGGTCAAGATGTGGCTCGACCGGACCGGCTTCCAGGCGAGCGACGAAGAGGCCCTGGAGCTCTTGCAGCTCGTCAAGAGCCACTCTCTGGAGAAGAAGGGGCTGCTGAGCGAGGACGAATTCCGCCGGCTCGCCGAGTCGGTCGTGACAACCCCAGTGGTGGCATAGGCGAACGATGCGCGCCCTGGTGCTGGAAGAGTACGGCAGGCCACCGGTCCTGCGCGAGGTTGCCCGGCCCGAGCCGGGGCCCCAGGATGTCCTGGTGCGGGTGCGCGCCAACGGTCTATGCGCCACCGACCTCAAGATGATCGCCGGGCACATACGAACCATCACCCTGCCTCACATCATGGGTCACGAGGTCGCCGGCGAGGTGGTGGAGACTGGGCCGGAGGTCACGCATCTCCGGCCCGGCGACCCCGTCGTGGTCCACGTCTACATCGGTTGCGGCCTGTGCGTCTCCTGCCGTACCGGCCGGGAGAACCTGTGCCCGGGCGTCCGGCGGCTGGGCTTCGAGTTGGCGGGCGGGTTTGGGGAGTACCTGCGCGTGCCGGCACGCAACGCCTTCCGGGTCGCCTCCTCGGTTCCGCTCGAGCAGGCGTCGATCCTGTCAGGCTCGCTGGCCACGGCCTATCACGGCCTGAAGCACAAGGGCCGCATCCAGCTTGGCGACACGGTCGTGATCGTCGGCGTCGGCGGGCTAGGGGTCCACGCGGTCCAGCTCACGCGGGCGCTGGGTGGCCGGGTGATCGCGGCCGACGTGGTGGACGAGAAGCTCGAGGCGGCCCGCGCCTATGGCGCTGACGCGGTGATCAATAGCGCGCGCGAGGATCTCCCAACCCGGGTGCGGGAGCTGACCGGCGGCGAGGGCGCCGAGGTTGTAACCGAATTCGTGGCCGGCAGCGGTCTCCCGGCCGTGTTGCGCCAATGCCTGAGCTGTCTGCGCCCCGGTGGGCGACTGGTCGTCGCCGGCTACCAGTACGGTCAGCTCCTCAGCGTCGATACCGCCGACCTGGTCTACGGCCAGTGGGAACTGCTCGGCACCCGCTCCTCGACCAAGCAGGACCTGGTTGAGGTGATCCGGCTGGTAGAGTCTGGCACGGTGCGCCCGGTTGTATCGACGTGTTACCCCATCGACGAGGTTGCCACGGCGCTCGACCGGCTCCAGCGCACCCCACCGCTCGGACGGATTGTGTTGATCTCATGAACGCAGCGACACGCGCGCCTGATGATCGCATCCAGAGCGCCCGGCAGTGGTACCCCAGTTTTCTGGCCAATGGCGTCGACTACAACGACATCGAGGCCACGCTGGGTCGGATCGAGCAGTGGGAGGACTGGTGCCGCGAGTGGAGTCAGACCGCAGCCCGCTATGAGACTCTGGCCGAGGCGGCGGCCCGCGATGGGCGTGGCTTGAGCCGGGGCGAGTTCTTTTACCGGGCCGCCATGTGCTACCACTTCGCTCAGTTCGTGCTGTACGACCATCCCGAGCTCAAGGCGACGGCGCATGCGCGCAAGGTTACCTGCTATGCCAGCGCCGCCCCATTCCTGGCGCCGCCGGCCCGGCGGATCGAGTTCCCCTTCGCAGAGACCCGCCTGCCCGGCTACCTGCGGTTGCCGGCCGGACGAGCCAGGGCACCGTGCGTGATTCTGATCCCCGGCCTGCACTCCACCAAGGAAGTGATGCACATCCTCTCCGACGCACTCCTGGCCCGCGGATTAGCAACCTTCAGCTACGACGGGCCGGGACAGGGCGAGAGCTGGGAGCGCTTGAAGCTGCGGCCGGACCCAGAGCACGCCGGGTCGGCGGTGATCGACGCCCTTACGCGCCGAGCGGAGGTAGACGCCGAGCGGATCGCTGTCCTGGGCCACAGTTTCGGCGGCTATGTGGCTCCACGGCTGGCCGCCGTGGATCCCCGCGTCCGGGCCTGCCTGGTCGCCAGCGCGCTGTGGGATCTCTCTGACTGGCAGGCGTTGCAGCCCATCCTACGGCGCGGCTTCCAGTACGTCTTTGGTGTCGAGAGCGACGCGCAGGCCAGACAACTCGCCCAGGACTTCTCGTTGGCCGCGTTTGCCCCACAGGTCCGGTGTCCGACCCTGGTGGTACACGGCGGCCAGGACCGCCTCGTGGCGGCCTCCCATGCTCGACGCCTCTACGGGGCGTTGCAGGGACCAAAAGAGCTCTGGCTGTTCGAGCACGGCAACCATTCTTGTTACAACGTGCCTGAATTGCGGCCACTCATGGCTGACTGGCTTGCGAAGCAACTGGGAGGAGCGCGGGAGTGATGGCGGCGCAGGTGAGAGTAGCGCTGGTACAGCCGGAGTCGTACCGGCTTGAGTCCGAATGGCGTAACGCCGGGCAGGCCCGGGCCTACGTGGATGAGGCCGTGGCGCGCTACGGAGCGCCACTGGTCGTGTTCCCTGAAGGTTACCCGGGACCATACTCCGGCCCCATGGACAGCGGCGGCCATCTCGACCAGGCACCCATCGATGGCCTGCGCGAGAAGGCGCGCGAGCACGGTATCTACATCAGTGCCGGTCATTTGGAAGCGAACCCCGACCTGTCGGACACCTACTTCCTGGCCCACAAGCTCATCGGTCCTTCGGGTGAGGTGATCGGCCACTACCGGCGGACCCACCCCAATCACCCACATCTGAACGCCTATCTGATGGGGGGCCGCCGGCACATCCTGCCAGGCGAAGAGATCTTCGTCGTGGACACCGACCTCGGGGGGATCGGGCTTCAGGTCTGCACCGAGCTCTTCGTGCCCGAAATCTCGCGGATCCAGATGCTCGGTGGCGCAGACATCCTCATCGCCCCGGCCGGGGGCCGCTACTCACCATGGCGAGTGAACGTGGGTGAAGCATGGGAGGTCGTGACACGCGCCCGGGCGCTGGAGAACCTGGTCTATGTCTTGACGACCCAGCATGTCTGGCAGCCGGGCGC
Source organism: Ardenticatenaceae bacterium (assembly GCA_027493995.1). Lineage (GTDB taxonomy): Bacteria > Chloroflexota > Anaerolineae > Ardenticatenales > Ardenticatenaceae > DOUV01. The sequence goes on from JAOSJS010000001.1 coordinate 7,776,077, forward strand.
GCCGGCCAAGGCGTTCGCGGTTGGGCCGGAAGGCGTGGTGGCCTACTCCCGCGAGCCGGGAATCGTCTACGCCACCCTCGACCTGGACCGGCTCGATTGGCTGCGGTCACACTACTACGATGAGGAGCTGATGTCGCCGCCACCGGATGTGCCCAATTTTGTGATCTGCCGGGCGCGGCCGGGCCAGAGCCATGATCGCCGGCCCGAACTCTACGCGCGGCTGGTCGAACCACAGCCCGACGCCTTCGACTATCACTATGCACCCCGCGGGTTGGAGACATGGGCCGAGGAGTACGAGCGCGTGCGCGAGGCGCCCCGGCAGAGACGTCGCCGGCACGGCGGGGAATCTCAGGAGGTACGCCCGTGACGGCGCAGATGCAGGCGGCCGTGCTGTACGGTGGGCACGACCTGCGACTCGAGCAGCGGCCGGTGCCACAGCCTGGGCCGGGTGAGGTGCTGCTGCGGGTCGCGGCCTGCGCCGTATGTGGCTCGGACCTGCACGCGTACCATGGCAGCCACCCCCGCATCCGCTTCCCACGGATCCTGGGGCACGAGTTTGCCGGAACCGTGGCTGCGGTAGGCAGCGGCGTGTCAAGTGTGGCGCCTGGGGCACGGGTCTGCGCCGAAGTGGACCTCCCATGCGGCGCGTGCAGCCAATGCCACGCGGGCCGCACCCACCTGTGCCTCCGGTTGCGCACCCTCGGTTTCGACGCCGATGGCGCCTACGCCGAGTACGTGGCAGTTCCAGCGGGCAACCTGCACCCATTGCCGCCCACTCTCAGCTTCGCAGCGGCCGCCCTGGTCCAGCCGCTGGCGGTGGCCTACCACGGGGTGAAGCATCAGGCCGGTGTGGCAACCGGGCAGAAGGTGGCTGTGTTGGGCACCGGACCAATCGGGCTCGGGGCTGCGGCGATTGCCAGGGCGTTGGGCGCCTGGGTCGTCATCAGTAGTACGCGTGATGCCCGGCTGGAGGTCGCACAGCGGCTGGGTGTGGATGAGACCGTCAATGTCCGGTGTGAGGACCTGGTCGCGAGGGTGCTGGAGCTGACCCACGGCGAGGGTGTGGACACGGTGATCGAGGCCGTCGGCGGGCTCCAGGACGAAACCTTGCAGCAGGCGACCCAGATTGTGCGCCGCGCCGGCCTGATCGTGGTCCTCGGCACCTTTCCGTCGAAGCGGGCTACCCTACGCATCGCCGAGTTCAAGGACCGCGAGCTGGCGATGCGCGGGTCGCGGGGCGACCACCAAGCCTTTGGGCCAGTCATCGACCTGCTCGCGAGCGGGGCAGTGGATCCCAGCCTCTTCATCACCGCCACGCTGCCGCTCGACCAGGCCGGGCCCGGGCTCCAGATGCTAGACGAAAAGCGAGCTGGGCTTGTGAAGGTTATTCTGCAACCAGGGTCTTAAACCGACTGTACTGTGGTGTGGGTTGGCAAAGGAACGAAAGGTTGGGGAAAGCGAACGTGGGCATTCAACTGGACATAAAGGCTGAATTGCGAAAGGCGCGAGGTTTATCCCCTGAAGTACCAACTGAGGAAGGGGAAGGCCGCCTAGTACGTTGCCGGCATTTGATTAAGGAAGCCGCTTACGATGCGGCGCTGTTCTTTGGGCGTACGTCATTCCCTGATCCAATACGCTATCTGACCAACTATGTTCACCCTATTGGATCGACAAAATCACTGTTACTTTTACCCATGTGTGGGAATCCAATCCTGTTATTGGATATACCGTGGGATGTCGCTAATGCCCGAAAGATGTCATGGATATCGGATATCCGAGCGTTTCAGGATATGAATAACCGGGATGCGGTTTTCTTGGGGAAGCAGCTTTACACCGTGCTTTCAGAATTTGATTTGGTGGGCAAAAAGATTGCTGTCTGCCAGGACACTATGCCCGTACCGCTGGTGCGGGCCCTTTTTGATGAGAAAAGTGGGGCATCCTGTGTGGATGAACCTGGTCTTTGGCTGCGTTTGGTGCAAAGTCCAAGCGTGTATGATAGCCAGATGATTCGCCAAACTGCCGCTATTGCTGATGCGGTAATGGCAACCGTAATAGAGCACTGTCAGCCAGGCAGATCAGAAAACGAGGCTGTACTAGCAGGGTACCAAGTTGCAGCCGAATTGGGCGCTGAGTTTCTACATAACTGTGGAACCTCAACTCACATAAACTTGGGTTCTGGGAGCACAGTCTTGGGCAACGTTCGAAGTTTCTTGCATACGGCTCGCCGTTTCGAGCGAGGCGATATGTTCTGGATTGACATGCTCATCTGCTATCGTGGATATTACATAGATTTCGATCGCACTGTCGTAATAGGACGCCCTACTTCGGAGCAACAGGAGCTGTTTGACCTTTGTAGAAGGGCATACAATGCCATGGTGCAAGAACTCAGGGCCGGAACGACGGGCACAAAGTTATCAGGGGCGGCATCCGAGGCAACATGTGGTTCCAAGTTTGAGATTGGTAACGTGTGGCTAGGACATTCAACTGGGTTAGTACCAGCCGCTGCCCCGTTTGCTGCTCGCCAAGAAGGTGGCCGTGTAGTAGATGGACAATTTTACAATCTTGAACCGGCTGTTATCGTGCCTGGTATTGGAGGAGCCTCAGTAGAAGACTGTTTTTATGTGAAGGAGGATGGCTGCGAGGCAGTTACCAAGACGCCGCTGGAGCTATTTGTGTGCTGAGGCACAGGTTTAGGAGATAATGATTGCTTCTTCTGATACTTCCTCCAACCCGGGCGCCAGGACTGTTTGTATAGTGCAGAGTGTAGTCCGTCCTTGTTGCGAAATTCGCTGGGTGGTCCAGTTGTTCGTCATTATAGGCCGATTTATGGGTCTCTCGCCCAACAATAGACGCGTCTTCGTTCCGATAACAGGTGAGGTTGACCCGCTGCGGGAGTTTCACACCAGAAACTAGTTGCGGTCTGACCATAATTAACGGTTGTCGACTTGGAATTCCACTCATAATCACTCACGGCAGGACTGACCTCGGCCGGTCGAGAGCCTATGTGAACCCATACGTCGGGCTGCCGGGGAAGGAATGGTCTTGTGAATGAAGTGATTGTTGAAGGATCTATAGTAAGCATTGGTCTAGTTATAAAATTTCCGATGATGATTCGGCGGGTGGATTTATGACTAGGCTCAACTTCGTACGGAGGTTTGTAATGAATGTACGCGTACTACGTGGATCATGTGCTATCCGATTACCCGCGTTGCTGATCCTGGCTATGCTGGTAGCCGCTTGCGGCAGCCAAGCAACACCTATCGCCGCACCGGCACCCCAAGCCCCAGCAACAGCCACAATTGCCACATCCGCGCCACAAGCCCCAGCGGTCAGCCAGTTGTACGAACTCGAGCTGGGCTATGCGCCTGGCCCACCGCTCAGCACACCCTGGGCAGTAGCCGTCGAGAAAGGCTTCGACAAGGCGGAAGGATTGAAGCTAATCGGCAAGTCGTTCCCATCCGGAGCTGCGATGGTCGAAGCGTTGGCCGCAGGAACGCTGAAGATCGGCAATGCCGGTGATACTCCAGCCATCTCGCTCATCTCCGGTGGTGCTCCGGTCAAGATCATAGCCCAACTCGCCGATAGTGGCCGCACATACGCGCTGTACGCTCGCAAGGAACTCAACATCCAGTCGCCGAAGGATCTAGAAGGCAGGACGATTGCGCTCACCTTCGGATCCACTAGTAGCACGTTATTCCAAAAGATGGTTGAGGCCTATGGGCTTGACAAGAGCAAGATTAACGTCGTTGATATGCAGCCGCCGGAGATCATAGTAGCCTACACTAGGGGAGAAATCGATGGGTTCATCGTATGGCAGCCGTTTGGCCACAAGGGATCCCAAGCACGTCCAACGGTCAAGCTGCATGACGCCTACGAGAGCTACTTCCCTGCGGCTCCCGGCCTGAAGAAGATCTTCGGGGGACGCACAGTAATCATCGCCAATGATACTCTCATCCAAGAGCATCCCGATGTTGTTAAAGCCTATCTTCGCGTCGTAGACCGGGTTTATAAGTGGCTCGCCGATCCAGCTAACCGAAAGGAAGCGGTCGCGATCCTGGCCGAGGAGTCCAAAGCCGATGAGGCAGTGATCGACGTGACCATGGACCAAATTGCGTACCAGCTTACGGTGGATGACGCCTTTCTACGCGATGTGTATACGGCAGCTGAGGTACTATACGATGCGGGCAAGCTCAAGTCGGCGCCAGCCCCTAATCTGGAAGGTTGGACAAACTTCAATCTGCTGCGCGACGTCTTCCCGCAGTACGTCACAATCGGCGGGGCAGCTCAGGTGCCCAGTGGTGGCCCGCTTACCAAATTGCGCATCAGCGACACCACGGCGCCCAGCCAACACACCATCCCAGAGATTATCAAATCAGAGGGTCTAGACAAGGCTGAGGGCTTCGAGTTGGAGATTAACACAGTGGCTACAAGTGCGGTCATCGGCGAGGGATTGGCGTCGGGGGACATCAACTTTGCCTCGCTCTCACATACTACCGCTGCCTCTCTACTGGCGCAAGGCGTCCCGATCAAAATCCTGGCGCAGGTTGTCGACGCCACCCGGCAGATCCCATTGGTCGCACGGCAGGACCTCAACATCCAGTCACCCAAAGATCTGGAAGGCAAGACCATCGGTTTGCCGTTCGGCTCGGGTGCGACGAACTTTCTGGTGGCGTTCCTGGAGAAGCACGACATCAACGCTTCCAAGGTTAAGCAAATAGACCTGCGGCCCAACGACATTGCACCGGCATATGCCCGCGGCGACATTCAAGCGTTCGTCGTCTGGCCACCGGCGCTGTTTAAGGCGATGGATCAGGTACCATCAGTTGTCCTGCACAACGGCTACGAGAGCTTCTTCCCGTCTCAACAGGGAACAGACCGCATCGTCACCAGTCGTCTGGTACTGGTGGCCCGGGACGACTTTCTGGCGAAAGCCGAGAATCGCGAGGCGGTCAAGGCTTACATGCGGGCGGCGGAGCGGGCGCAGCAAATCCTGGATGACCCTGCTGGCCGGGCGCGGGCACTCGACGCGGTCAGTCAAGCGATCAAGCTGGACAAGAACGACCTGGACCAGACGTGGAAAGAGATGCTCGTCTTTCAGCAAGTGGTGGACGACGACTTGGTCCAGGCGACCCGTGATACAGGGGATAGCTTGTACAAGGCCGGCAAGACGACGGCACCGCCACCCGAGAATCTGGAAGGCTGGCTGGATCTCAGTCTGCTGCGCGAAGTGAAACCGGGTCTCGTCACCGCCCAACTAAGTCCGTAGCGTCGTTGCAGGCGTGTCGCATTCAAAAGCGCATGGCGCCTGAAACCTGATCGGAGAGATGACCGTGAGAATCACAACGATCGAGGCTATTCCGATTGAGATCCCGCTCATCCGGCCGCTGAAGATGGCCGTGGCAACGGTCCATCACCGCGACTCTGTGCTTGTCCGGGTACACACAGACGAGGGTCTGACCGGGCTGGGCGAGACGGTGTTGGCCCAGTATTTCACCGGCGAGACCCCGGCGGCGGCGAAGCACGCGATCGAGGAATTTCTGGCCCCGGCGCTCGAAGGCATGGATGCCTTCGACCTTCACGCGATTGTACAGCGCATGGACCGCGTGCTGAGCGGCAACTCTGCGACCAAGGCGGCCGTGGATATCGCCCTCCACGATCTGGTGGCCAAAGCGCTGAATGTACCGCTCTACAAGTTGTTGGGTGGCAAAGTCCGCGACCGCGTCTACTCGACCTGGCACGTGGTGGCCGCCGAGCCGGAGCAGGCCGCCGACGAGGCGCGGGAGGGCCTGGCGCAAGGCTTCCGCGCCATCAAGGTCAAGCTCGGGACGCAAAGACTGGAAGTGGATCTGCAACGGGTGAGGGCTGTACGCGAGGCGGCCGGTGCGGACATTCTGTTGCGGCCCGATGCCAACCAGGCCTGGACACCTGCCGAAGCGATCGGGTTTCTGCGGGCAGCGGAGGAGTATGGCCTGCAGTTCATCGAGCAACCGGTCAAGCGCACGGATATGGCTGGGATGGCGGCAGTCGCACGGGCGGTTGACACGGCGGTTGCGCCGGACGAGGGCCTCTTCAACGCCGAAGACGCGCTGCACTATATCCGGGCCGGTGCGGCCGACGGTGTGGTCATGAAACTGATCAAGACCGGTGGGCTGGTCGAAGCGCAGCGGTTGGCGAGCGTCGTGCAAGCGGCGAATCTGGGGCTTCACCTCGCCGGTATGCCCGGCGAGACAAGTATCTGTGCGGCGGCCGAGGTGCATTTAGCAGTCACCCTGCCAGGCTTGAATTGGGACTCAGGGATCGCGACGCACTTTGCCCAGCGCGACGTCGTGGCCGAACGACTCTTGCCGGTTGAGGGCGCCTACTTGCCACCTGAGAAACCGGGCCTTGGCGTCGAGTTGGACGACGCCGCGCTCGCGCGCTGCCGGACCGACCGGTGAATCAGAGGGTGGGCGCGGAGGCCCGAGGCCGATGATCGCGATGCTCAGTGCGGTGCTGGCCGGCCTGGTGGCCGGGCTCGTCAAGGGTATGACCGGCTTCGGCTTCGCCCTGGTGTTCGTCCCGGTTTTATCACTGATCATCGGCCCGAAAGCGGCGGTCGGTACAAGTGTCGTATTGGGCACGCTCTCGGACGCGATGGTGCTCTATCAGGCCCGCACGGAAGCGCCTGGCCGGACACTGCTGCCGATGATTCTGGTGGGACTGGTGGGGACGGCCTCGGGTGCCTACCTGTTATGGGTTGCCAGTGCGGCGATTCTTAAGGTGCTCATTGGCACCGTGGTGGTCTTGCTCGCACTGTTGATGATTGGCGGCGTGGGTGGGGTTATCCGGCGCGAGCGACTGGCATCGACGGCGGTCGGCTTCGCTGGTGGGGCCTTGACCGCGGCGACCGGCATGGGTGGTCCGCCGGTGATCCTGTTCTTCGTGAACCAGGGCTACACCAAGAATGCCTTTCGCGCACGGTTCTCGCAGTATTTTGTGCCGGTCAACTTCATGGCAGCGGCGTTCTTGGCCTCCACAGGCATCCTCAATCGGCAGACGTTAACCATTGATGTCCTCCTGCTCCCCATCATATGGTTGGGGATCATCGCTGGCGGGCGGCTACTCCACCGTGTGCCGGCCGAGATGTTTCGCAAGCTCGTGCTCGCCGTAGTCATTGTAGCAGGCCTGGTCAACGTGGTTCAAGGCGTGCGTGTCCTGGTCCCGTAATGCAGTGGCCTCGAGTTCATTGTTGATACGGAGCAGTACTCTCCTAACGCCAAACGACTGGAGGCACTGAATCGACTGAAATCCAACTTGACTCTGTTCGTGGGCACCCTGGAAACGACAGCACTTGATAACCTATCAGGTTCGCAGACCGTGTCATCCGAATCAAGCACGCCGGGAATGGGATTTCCATCTCGCTGAATGCGCGCCTCCACGAACCCGATCCCACCATCTTCTCTGAAAAGGAGCAATCCCTTGGCAACCACTACACTTCGAAGCAGATCCATACTCCCCAGTTGGTGGAGCCGTTTCTTCCCCGCAGTTGGGGAGATTCAAGAGGCCGTCCCTGGCTTCCTGGCGGTTGTGTTACCGATCACCCTTGTCGCCGAAGGGCTATGGGTGCTTGAACTACAAGCCGGGGTAAGCTGGTTTGTCGCGATCTTCATCGCCTCCGTCCTGGGGTTGATTGTGGGGAACCTGTGGGCAATCCCAGCCCGGTACCAGCCTGGCCTGGCGTTCTCGACCAAGTGGTTTCTGCGACTGGGGATTATCATCGCCGGCCTAAAGTTTAACTACAGCTTCCTGTTCGAATCAGGATGGCAGCAGGCGACCATCGTCCTGATCGCCGTTGCAACAGGAATGGGTGTGTCCTGGTATGCGGGCAAGGCCCTGGGACTCTCGGAACGTACGCGCACTCTGATTGGCGTGGGTACGTCGATTTGTGGCGTATCAGCGATTATGGCAACCGCGCCGGCTATTCAGGCGCAGGAAGAGGAATCTGGCATCGCCTTGGGCACGGTCCTCTTGTGGGGTACTATCGGACTATTAGTCTATCCTTTCCTGGCAGGGTTATTTCATCTCGCACCCACCATCTATGGGGCCTGGACTGGTGGCTCAATTCACGACCTTCCCCAGATCGTGGCCGCGGCGGTCCAGGGTGGTGGTCCGCCCGCCCTGGAATCAGCCCTGTTTGTGAAGATGCTGCGCATGGCTTTCATCATTGTGCTGGTCGTTTCCGAGATTCTCTTCTTCGCCATGAGGCGCAAGACCGCGAGGCCTGGGCAGAATGTGAATACCTGGGCGTATGTGCTCCGCAATTTCCCGCTGTTTGTCATCCTGTTCTTCGTCGTGGTCGTCCTGAATACAGTCGCGCCGCCGCCCGCGAGCGTCGCCGGGCCGCTGGCCACGTGGAAGCCGTCGACCTTTCCGATGACAGTGGCCGACATCCTGTTGATCTTCGCTGTAGTCGGTATTACCTGCCGGGTGACTAGGTCAGCAATTGCGCGGGCCGGGGTGGCGGCCCTCCTCACCGGCCTCGTAACTTGGGTTGTACAGTCTGCGCTAATCCTCGCGCTGGCTTTGCTTTTCTTTGCTTAGGCCAGCGGAGGAAGTCGAGAAAATGACGTAGAGGAGATCAGGGAATGCTGATCGAAGCTTACGACCAATTGTTCATAGGCGGGAAGTGGCACGCCCCATCGTCGGATCGCAAATTCGCCGTATACAACCCGGCCACCCGGGAGGTCATCGCCGAGGTGGCCGAGGGCGACGAGCAGGACGTCGCACGCGCGGTAGCGGCAGCCCGGCAGGCGTTTGAGGATGGGCGCTGGGCCAACATGCCTGCCACCGAACGCACCCGGCTCTTATTTCGGCTCGGTGACCTGATCAAGAGCCACGCTGAAGAGCTGGCCCGCCTGGAGTGTCGTAACACCGGCCGGCCAATCCGGGAGATGATGTCGCAGATGTCGACCATCCCAGAGTGGTTCTATTACTTCGGTGGGATGACTGACAAGATCCAGGGCGACACCATTCCCTTCCGCGGCAACTACCTCAACTACACCTTACGCGTGCCAGTTGGAGTCGTCGGCCAGATCACGCCATGGAACCACCCATTGCGCATCCTCTGCAAGAAGCTCTCGGCGGCCTTGGCCGCCGGGAACACGGTGGTCGTCAAGCCGTCTGAGTTCGCCCCGTTGACAGCGCTGGAATTGGGTCACTTCTGTGCGGCGGCGGGTCTGCCCGATGGCGCGGTGAACATCGTACCTGGGTTCGGCGCGTGCGCCGGAGCGGCGCTGGTGTCACATCCCGGCGTCGCCAAGATTGATCTCACCGGCGGGACGGGCACAGGGCGCGCCGTGGCCCGGGCCGCAGCCGAGAACCTGGCTCGCGTTACATGTGAGCTGGGCGGGAAAGCGCCGGTGATCTTTTTCGAAGACGTGAACCTGGACGAGGCCGTGGCAGGCGCCATGTTTGCCGCCTTCGTCGCGAGCGGCCAGAGCTGCGTGAGCGGCACGCGTCTCCTGGTGCATAGCTCGATCTATGATGGTTTCCTGGAGGCGCTGAAGGAGCGCACGCGCCAGCTCCGAATGGGCAACCCACTGGAGCCGACCACCCAAATCGGCCCGGTGATCTCGCAGGCGCAACTTGACCGCATCCAGCATTATGTGGAGACCGGCCTGCAAGAAGGCGCCAAGCTGCTAGTCGGTGGCAACCGGCCAATGGAGCCGGGACTCAACCGCGGCTACTTCTACACCCCGACCGTCTTCTACGACGTGAGCAACGACATGACTATCGCTCAAGAGGAAATCTTCGGCCCAGTTACGGTGGTTATTCCTTTCAGCAGCGAGGACGAGGTGGTGCGGATCGCGAATGACGTCCCATACGGCCTCGGTGCCAGCGTTTGGACAAACGACATCAAGCGAGCGCACAGCGTGGCCCACCGCCTGCGCACCGGCGTGGTCTGGATCAACGACCATCACCGTACAGGTCCAGCCGCGCCATGGGGCGGTTTCAAGCTCAGTGGTTACGGGCGCGAGAATGGCTTTGAGGCTATGCTCCAGTACACAGAGGTGCGCAGTGTTCTGGTCAACTTGAATCGCGAACCGTTCGACTGGTACTCATCGACGTCGTTCGATCGGCGGTTGAATTAAGCTATAAGAACAGTTTAGCTCTCTATTCAGTAAAGGAGCGGAGAAGCGTATGCCTGTAGATAACCCGCGAGTCCCGGGTATCATCAGTCGGCGCCTGGACAATTTTGTGGTTATGAGCCGTATCGGCAAGCACGTCATCGTTGGCGATGAGATGAGGCCCTCGACGTGGGGGAGGGTTTGGGACCAAGCCCATTTGGTCTCTTCCTGGCCGCCCTGGGCCACTGAACGGTCGTTACTGTCACGGGCGTGGCCCGTGAGTATGGGATTCCGCTCGAGCATATCGAGGTGGAGGTGACTCATAAGCAGAATCGGATCGTGAACGGACCCAACGATCCCCGCCAGCGAGAGATGAAAATCGTCTTGATCCGGCGCAACATTAAGGTCAAGGGGCCTATTACCGAAGAGCAGAAGGAAAGGCTACTTTGGGGTGCGCAACACTGTCCTCTCTCAAATACCCTTGAGGGAGGGCCGCGCCTCATCGATAGCATCGAGGTAATGGGCTAAAGCGCGCGTAAGTGCCATCTCTCGAGCGGGTGAGGGATATCATACTGGTAACACCGTCACGAGGTATAGCGAGGTTATCATATGCCGAAGAATGGTGGAGGCTTGGAGAGCGAGGATCGCGCCATGCCGGGTGTGGCCCCAACTAAACTAGAACGCGTGGTTGCTGGTGGACGAATCAAGATCCACGTGGAAGGTATCAGCAAGGAGTACACAGACAAAACTAGTCCATCCACCGTACTGGCGTTGAACAGGATTGATGTCGGAATCTATGATGGGGAATTCTTCGTCCTCTTGGGCCCCAGTGGTTGTGGAAAATCGACCCTTCTTAACATTATCGCTGGCTTCATTCCTCCGACCACTGGGAGCATACGTCTGGACGGCCAAGAAGTGGCAGGCCCTGGCCCAGATCGAGCGGTGGTATTTCAAGAGTATGCGCTATTTCCATGGAAGACAGTTTGGCAGAATATAGAAATCGGGCCAGAAGTACGTAAAGTGCCTAAGGCCGAACGACTCAAGATTTGCGAGTACTACATCGGATTGGTGGGACTGCGCGGCTTCGAGGATCGATTCCCGGCCGAACTGTCGGGAGGGATGAAGCAACGAGTGGGGCTGGCGAGGGCACTGGCCAATGACCCGGAAGTACTGCTGATGGACGAACCCTTTGGATCGTTGGATGCCCAGACCCGGCGGCTGATGCAGCGTGAGCTTTTACACATCTGGCAGGCTACTCTGAAGACGGTCGTTCTCGTCACTCACAGCGTTATCGAAGCGCTTCTACTCGCGGACCGGTTAGCTGTGATGACCGCACACCCAGGTCGCATCAAAGAATTATTGCCGATTGAGTTGGCAAGACCGCGCGACCCGACCTCAGATCCGTTTGTGGCGTATCAGCGCCGAGTGAATGCTCTGATTGAGGACGAGGTTGAAGCTGCGTGGGCTCAGGCAGAGCGGGAGCAAGGCCAGAGGAGACGGAGATGACTATGAAGAGATGGGTTCGAGAATGGCTTGCTAGTTCCCGTTTCTGGCTTCGGTTGATCTCGCTTATGGGAGGAGTCGTCATCTGGTATCTAATTACGGATGGCATGGGACTGATTCAATCCAAGCTGTTTCCGGGGCCCAGGGCGGTCATAGAGTCGTTGGTCTATCTGACGACTCAGGGAGACCTTTCAGGCGGGACACGATATGGCCCTAATATTTTAGGTCATAGTCTATACACACTGCAAAGAATCCTTATGGGGTACTTCGTTGCCCTGATCGTGGGAATATCCCTTGGTATTATGGTGGCATCCAACCGTACGGTGGAGCGCTTGGCCCGGCCTTATATCGAATTCATCCGGCCCATTCCGGGCCTATCGTTCATCCCTTTAACCATCATACTCCTTGGCTTTGGTACCACACAAAAGGTGTTCATGGTCTTTCTCGGGGGATTTTGGCCAGTTCTCTTCAATACGATCAACGGAGTCCAAGGGGTACCTGCCAACCTGATACAGGCAGGGATGATGCTAGGAATGAATCGCCGTCAGTTACTCTACAGGGTGGTCTTGCCCGCAGCCCTTCCCAGCATCATGACAGGGGCCAGGATCGGCATTGGTACAGCCGCTGTGACAGTGTTTGGTGCCGAGTTTGTGGGAGCTACCGAAGGCATAGGCTGGCTAAGCATCATGGCCGAGAGCCTCCTGAGAATTCCGGATGTTATTGTTGGCATGGCTTTTATGGGACTAATCGGATTAATGCTCACTGGCCTGTTCGCTCGAATAGAACGACGAGTTGTCCGCTGGCATTATCTTGGTCAGTAAAGTTAGGCACTGAAATTTCACTGGAGGCGACGAGTGAGACAGAGTACGTGGCGCTGGGTGAGGGAGAGAAGCTGGCGCTGGAACTGGGATTGGATTTTTTCGACGAAATTCTTGCTTGAAGGCTTATCGCTGCTTGCTGGACTGGCAACCTGGTATGTAGTCACGGATGGGCTCTCACTGTTGCCGCCTACCATCTTTCCTGGTCCTACTGCTGTAGGCAAGTCTATCCTGACGCTGACGACTCAGGGCAACTTGTGGGGAGGGACAGATTATGGTCCAAATATCTTCGGTCACGCGCTGAAAACCTTGCAGCGTCTGCTCATAGGCTATTCGTTGGCAGTGATACTAGGAGTCGCGCTCGGCGTGGCTTTAGGCTGGAGTAAGTGGGTCGAGAGCATTTTGGCCTCGTATGTCGATCTGGTTCGGCCTATTCCGCCCATCTCGTTCATTCCGCTGAGCATTGTCTGGTTCGGGTTCAGCTTGACCCAGAAGGTCTTTCTGGTCTTTCTGGGTGGCTTCTGGCCGATATTGCTCAACACGAGAGGTGGTGTCAAAGGAGTCTCTGCTGATCTTGTCCGGGCAGGTCTTATGCTGGGGATGAATCGACGAGAGATCCTCTACAAAATCGTACTGCCAGCCGCACTGCCCGATATCCTCACGGGTGCCAAACTCGCCGTAGGCACCTCGTCCATCGCCGTGTTTGGAGCAGAGCTGGCGGGAGCCCAGGACGGCCTTGCTTGGTTGACGATTCAGGCAGCGAACTTCCTGCGTCCGCCTGATATTATCACCGGGATTATCTTCATTGGTTTGATCGGGTTGACAGTCGCCGCTGCCTTCACCCAACTAGAGCGTAAGCTCCTACGGTGGTACTACCTGAAAGGGTTGTAGCAACGAGCGGCGATTGGCGAAGAGAAGTTGGAGGTGCACTCATGTTATGAGGTGTCCAATATGAAAGAACGCAGAGACACGCATAATGCGGCGAGGTCCCATCCGTGCATGGCGACCGTACTGGCTTCGCTCAAGAGGAGGGTGAGATGATCAACCAGAGTAAACTGTATAAGGTAATGCACAATAAGTGGTTTGTATGGGTTATCGTGGTGCTGGTAATTGCTCTGGCAGCCGGTTGTGGAACGCCGACTGCCGAGCCGGCTGCGGCGCCCGCAGAGAAGAACACGGAGAATGCTACGGCCGGTAACGAGAAGGCGGCCCTGGCGAAGCCGATCAAGGTAGGATATCAGACTGGCCTCTATATGGGGATCTACTACGCCGCGGTCGAGAATAAATTCTTTGAAGAAGAGGGTCTCACCAATCTGGAGCACAAACATTTCGCTACGGGACCGGTGGAAGCCGAAGCAATCGCCGCAGGGGATATTCAGGTGGCCTTTGGCATGGGCAGCCTTCCTGGGGTCAATGCTCGAGCTCAGGGCATTCCGCTCGTCAATCTGGGCACCCACAGCCAGGCCGGCACAGGGCTGCTTCTGCGCCAAGATCTGGTAGGCAAGGTAGACGCGACGAACCCCGACGATATTAAGGGACTCACCATCGCCATCCCAGCCAGAGCCAACCAGCAAGATTATCTGGTGAGATTATGGCTGGAGAAGCTGGGATTGAATCCTGATCGAGACGTGAAGATGGTCCTGTTGAAATTTGGTGACCCTCAGGCAGCTGCGCTCACCCGTAAGGAAGTTGACATCGTGGCCACAACTGAACCGATCGCTACAAAGCAGATGCATGATGGTCTAGGGGAGATCATCGTCACCGGCCAGGAACTGGTTCCAGGTCACGATGGTGCTAACGTCGCAGTGACGGAGACGTGGCTTGAGGAGAATCCCGAGCAGGCTAAGGCCATCCTACGGGCTACGGATAAGGCCATGAAATGGGCACATGCGAATCCCGACGAGTTCTACGAGGTCGTATCGAAATGGACCAAGATAGATGCATCCCTCATCAAGGAGGCTATCGAAGCGAAGCGCATCATCATGCCAGAGAAGCTGGCACCCAATGTAGAATTCTACTATGACTTGGCCGGTTGGCTGCTGAAGTTCGGTTATGTGGATGAAGATCCCAAACCTTATGTGGATGCCTATCTCTGCTGTTGGGAGAAATACCAGCAGGAGGCGGGCGTGTTGCGGTGAGGGTTAGCCGGCTACGATGGGGGAAGGCGCTCCTGGGTTAGTCCCGTAGATTGCGATGGAGCGAGCTATGCACCACCTATGACGCTAGCCGAACGGGTCAGAATCTGGATCAACAGGAGGGAGTACGCGATGATTGACATCTTAATCGAGGGAGGCACGATCCTGACGGTCGATCCGCAGAGACGGATCATCGAGAACGGGGCCGTCGCTGTGAAGGATGATCGAATTGTAGACGTGGGGAAAGCGATCGACCTGCGGGCCAGATACCCCGACCGGAAGCAGACTATCGAGGCCCGTCACAAGTTGGTTATGCCCGGCCTCGTGGATTGCCACACGCATTTCGTGGAAATTGCCAAGGGATTCGTCCCCGACAACGTGATCTCGCGAGAGTGGGTATCAGACTACATCTGGCCTCTCTTGAGCATCTCAACCCCAGAGGATGAATACTGGACGGCACTCAACATGATTGCCTACAAGATTCGCACCGGTACCACCTGTTTTGCGGAATGCGGATGTATGTTCCCTGAGACCAGCGTCCAGGCCGCCGTTGAGGCCGGGGTGCGTTGCGCTGTAGGCTGGTACTGCTGGGATCAACCGGGGCGGTGGCTGAAGGTGGGTCCCCCGGTCTCAAGCACGGATCAGGTGCTAGCCGGGACTGAAGAACTAATCAACAAATGTCACGGTCTAGGTAATGGGCGCATCCGTGTCTTTGCCACGGCGGCTGGAGTCGGCACCGCTTCCGACAACCTATGGCGAGGGTTGAAAGAGCTGGCTGACATGCATCAAACCTTTTTCCAGACCCACTGTGCCACCTCAAAAGAGCTGGTTGAGGCTCGAGTCCTGCAAACCGGCCGCCGTGAGGTGGAGCACATGGAGGCCATTGGAATTCTAGATTCCAACGTGCTGCTCGCACATACGGTAGCCTTAAGTGAGGAAGAAGTACGAATCCTGAAGGAGCATGACGTCAAAGTCTCGTACAACCCCGGTGCGGCCGTACAGCAGGTGAAGGGTGTGTCCCAGATTGGCAAGTTCCCCGAGATGCTCAACGCAGGGGTGACCGTCGGCGTCGGCATCGATTCCCCTGATTCGAGCATTGGGGGCGACATGGTCCGCGCACTGCAGTGGGCGGTCGGCCTCTTGAGAGACTCGACTTTGGATCCCACTGTCGCTACAGCGGAGACAGCCGTCGAGATGGGGACGATCTGGGGTGCCCGAGCGCTAGGCCTTGAGGATCAGATTGGCTCGCTGGAGGTGGGCAAGAAAGCCGACATCATCATCTTCGACCTTCGACGGCCGGAGTGGGTTCCTCTCTGGAATGTGGTGCAGAACCTCATCTGGAACGCCAGTGGCGAGAGTGTAGAGACAGTGATCGTAGATGGCAAAGTGATCATGGAGAACCAGGTGATCAAGACCCTCGATGTTAGGGCCATTGTCGATAAGGTCGAGGAGCTTCGACTCGGGGTGAAGGAGCGCATCGCGCCGTTGGTCAACTTTCCCGAGCGGTGGCCGGTGGTCTAAGGAAAATCAGAGCGGGGGCTGCGCTCTAACAGCAGTTCCGACTGGTTGTGCGTCGCAATGGAGGGTGTCGACCATGAGCATGGGCCAGAATCGCGTAGATATCTTGATCTGCGGGGGCATCGTCGTGACGATGGATCCAGAGCGGACGGTTTTCGAGAACGGGGCGGTGGCCATTCAGGGCAATCGTATTGTAGAGGTAGGCAGGGAGACGGACTTGGTCCAGAAGTATCAGCACGACACCTTGATAGACGGCCACGATAAGTTAGTCATGCCGGGGCTCGTCGACTGTCATGTCCACTTCTATGAGTACAACAGGGGGTTCATTCCGGACGACATTGTGTCGCGCGAATGGGTCCGAGACTATGCCTGGCCGCTCGCCAGCGTCGCCACGCCGGATGACGAATATTGGTACGCTCTGAACCTCATGGCAGCGATGATTAGGACTGGTACGACGGCTTTTCTCGAGTGCGGGACGTTATGGCCAGAGCGCACGGTGAAGGCTGCCGCCGAAGCAGGAATGAGGGCGACTATCGGGCGCTGGTGCTGGGATCAGCTGGGTTGGGGGAAGGTGGCGCCGCCGTTGCAGACGATTGACGAAGCCCTGCGGCTGACCAAAGATTTGATCCGGGAGTGGCATGGAGCTGAGGATGGCCGGATAAGAATCTTTGCAACCTCTGAGGGTGTTAGTACGGCGTCGGATGCGCTCTGGATCGGACTAAAGGAATTGGCAGATCAATATGGCACCGGTTGGCAGACCCATACTGCGACCTCGCGGGAACTGGTGCAAATGCTGGTGGAGACCACAGGTCACCGGGATGTGGAACACCTCGCTGTACTCGGCGTTCTGGACTCTAATGTGGTGCTGAACCATGTGGTGGACGTGAGCGACGAAGAAGTGGACATGCTGAAGGAGCACCAAGTCCGGGTGGTGATGAACCCGGGGTCCGCGATCCGCCAGGTGAAAGGGATCACACAGATTGGGAAGTTTCCCCACATGCTTCGGGAAGGGATTACGATAGGCATCGGATGTGACTCGGTAAACTCTAGCTTCACCCACGATATGGTCCGAGCAATGCAATTGGCAGTGGGGCTCATTCGCGATCAGAGCATGGATCCAGCTATCGCTACATCTGAGACGGCTGTCGAACTGGCTACGCTGGGAGGGGCGAAAGTGCTGGGTCTCGAGGATGAGATTGGATCCCTTGAGGCGGGGAAGAGAGCGGATGTGATCCTCTTCGATACGGATCGTCCAGAGTGGCTGCCCCTGTACAACCCGATCCACAACCTCGTCTGGAGTGCCAGTGGGGACAGCGTGGACACAGTCATCGTCGATGGCAAAATCTTGATGGAGAAGCGCGAACTCAAGACCATCGACGAGGAGCGGGTGATTGCCGAGGTGCAGGCTTGCCGGGCTGGAGTGATAGAGCGAGCCAAGCCCTACGTGAGCCTCCACCAACGATGGAAGGTCGTGAGGTAGCGGTGAAAGGAGGATGATGTAGGTGAGCATGAAAGGCGAGCGGCGGCGCGACAATCAGCAATGGATGCTGGACTGGATGGTCAAGACGACCGGCCGAGTCCAGAACTTCGCGTACGATTATCGGATCGTCCCACCCGAGGTCAAGTCATACCGCATGATCCCGCGGATCATGGAGAAGTATGCCCGGCACCAGGAGACGATCGCGCGCGCTGCCGAGGAGGCCGGCTATTACGAGACCGCCCGCGAGTTGTATTGGCGGGCAGCGGAGCACTATCGTGAGGCACAGCACTCGATCTTTCAGGATGATAATCCCGAGAAGATCTATTTGCACGGGAAGCTGCTTGAATGCTTTGAGAAGGTGATGCAGTACGCCAGCAATCCCATCGAACGGGTTGAGATCCCGTTTGAGGACAACTACGTCCAGGGTGTGTTGCACCTGGTTCCTGGCCGGCCTAAGGCGCCAACGATCCTGTTCTGCCCGGGCATGGATATGACCAAGGAGACCTTTCTCGATCCCTTGAATCACCCGTTTGTGGCTCGGGGGTTGAATTGCCTGCACATCGATGGACCTGGCCAGGGCACGAGCAACATTCGCAAGATTCGAGTGACCGTCGATAACTACGAGCGTGCTGGCAGTGCTGCCATCGATTATCTTGCGCAGCGGCCTGAAGTGGATGCGGATAAGATCGGGGTATCCGGGTTCTCGATGGGCTCGTACTGGGGGATGCGGATCGCCGCAACGGACAAGCGGGTCAAGGCTGTTGCTACTGCTGCCGCTTGCTATGG
This sequence comes from Ardenticatenaceae bacterium, assembly GCA_027493995.1. Classification (GTDB taxonomy): domain Bacteria; phylum Chloroflexota; class Anaerolineae; order Ardenticatenales; family Ardenticatenaceae; genus DOUV01. The sequence continues at coordinate 7,794,423 of JAOSJS010000001.1, forward strand.
TCCTAAGCAGGCGATCTTTGAGGAAGCATCCCCTCGCTTCAAGCAGGTCTTTATGTATATGGCTGGGACTCACGACGAGGATGAATTCGACCAGATGGTCGAACAGATGACGTTGGATGCATTAGCGCCGCAGATTACCTGTCCAACGCTGGTGGTCTCCGGGGAGTACGATCCACTGGCGCACCTTGAGGATGTGATGGCGATCTATGAGAAGGTTGCCGGCCCGAAGGAGCTATGGGTGGTGGAAAATGATTTCCACAACCCGCGAGGGACCGAAAACTTCGGGGGTATCGACTTCTTTGGCTACCTCGCTGATTGGCTCCGAGATGCCCTGAACGGAAAGAAGCCGAAGAACTTGAAGAAAGAGATTTTGGTGCAGCAAAAGGGCGGAGCAGGCCCGTACGTCGAACAGGCGTCAGGCATATTCCTACCAGAACGGCTCGGCTTGAAGGATGGAGATCCCACGCCAGCGCAGCTTGGACCGGCTAGTATCCGGCAGTAAGCGAGAGGGAAAAGAGAGCAAAGGGCAATGGCGACTCAAGTGCGCTTGGAGAGAAGACTGCGAACATATTTGGATCAGGTAGAGAAATCTGCCGCCCAGGCGAGCAGTCCTGGTGCAGTAGAGCGGCCCGCGCGCGGTCAGGAAACACGCTGGCTGGAGATTCAGGCGGACGAGGTTGGCGATGCGATAGTCCAGGCGATGGCTGTCGGCGGCATTGAATATCTCTTCTTTAGCTCGGGCTCGGACATCATATGGTATCAGGAGAGCATCGCCAAAATGCAGTCTCTGGGCCGGCCCGCACCCAAAATCCTGGCGATGCTGCACGAGTCGGTGAGCTTGAGTGCGGCCACGGGTTATACGATGGTCTCAGGCCGGCCAGCCGCGACTGCCGCCCATGTCGAATTGGGAACACTCAACTACGGCGCGGCCATCCACTCCGCCTATCGTGGGAGCTACCCGGTGCTGATCACGGCGGGGAAGACGCCAAATACCTATGGGGGCACGGCCCGGGGTGATCGGGACCAATGGGGCCTCTGGTATCAGGACCTGGCCGACTACGGCTCCATCGTCCGCCAGCACGTCAAGTGGGATCACGAACTACACGCTACGGACAACCCTGGCATGATCGTTAGCCGGGCGATCCAGGTGATCATGAGCGAGCCGCGGGGCCCGGCTTACCTGAGCATTCCCCGCGACGTCGCGCTGGTGCCCCTCAACGGGAGCCGCTTTCCGACGCTCGTGCAGCTTGGCATCCCCGAGACGCCAGGAGGCGATCCCGATGCCCTTCGAGAAGCGGCTCGGATCCTGGTGCGGGCCCAGAATCCCCTGGTCATCTCACGGAAGCTCGGCCGCAATCCGGCCGCGGTCCCGGAAATGGTCGCCCTGGCTGAGTTGCTTGGGCTACCTTTCATGGACGAAGGGCGGCGCGACCGGATGAATTTCCCGAGCACCCACCCCTTTTATGAAGGTGGGCCGAAGCTGGCAGACGCGGACGTCATCCTGCTGATCGACGGAGATGTTCCATGGCTGCCGGGTTATGAAGAACCATCTCCGGAGGCGACCATCATCGCCCTTGGGCTTGACCCCATCGAGAGCCGCTATCAGCTTTACGAGTTTCCAGCCCATTTGCGGATCGTCGCCGATGCGGTCAAGGCGCTGCCCGTCCTACGTGAGGAAGCTGAACAGTTATTGACGGTGGCTGAGAGGCGGCGGATTGAGGAGCGGCGCGAGCGCATTGTTGCAACGAGCCGTGCGCGTCGGCAGGCGATAGAGCGTGAGGCCCTCAGCCTATCCGGGCAACGTCCCATCAGCCCACGCTATCTGGGCTATCAACTGGGCCGGATCCTGGGCGAGGAGGCAATCATGGTAGATGACGCGGTGGGCAACACGATCAACGTGATGCGAAACCACCGGACAAGTGTGCCCAACACGTACTTCCGGAGTGGAGGAGCGAGCGGCGGGTGGGGCGTAGGCGCAGCACTTGGCGCGAAGCTGGCCGCTCCCGACCGGGACGTGGTTCTGGCTTCGGGTGATGGCTTTTTCCTGTATGGCGTGCCTTACGCTGCCCTGTGGGCGGCCAGGAAGTACCAGGCGCCATTTCTCTCGGTGGTGTTTCAGAATCTGGCGTATGGCACGGGCACGCTCGGGGTGAAGAAGTTCTATCCGGACGGATATGCCATCCGGGAAGATAACCTGGAAGGTGGGTACATCGAGCCCGCGCCGGATTTGGCCAAGCAGGCGGAGTCGGTGGGCGCTTACGGCGAGAACGTCGCTGACCCGGATCAGGTAGGGCCAGCATTGCAGCGCGGGCTCGAAGCGGTCCGATCTGGCGTCCCAGCGGTGGTCGCGGTGCGGCTGCTACAACTCGTGCGTGAAACGCAGGAACGATGGTAGAGAGTTCGCTGGCCTGATTTGAGTGTCCATTTGAGAATCTATGAGAGCGTGAGGTGTTGAATCCATCAAATCCATCGTAAGGAAAGGAGAAAGAGAATGAAACGAGCAACCATCTTACCGGTGATTGTCGTATTAGCCTTGATCATGGTCGCGTGTGGCGGTGGGACAACGCCCGCGCCAGCGGAGCCGGCGGCTCCCACGGCCACGACCGCCGCAGCAGCTGAACCAGCGCCTGCCGCAACCGCCACCACTGCTCCAGCTCCGACAGAAGCTGCAGCCGCGACGAAGCCCGCTCAAATGCAAACTGTCAAGCTTGTGGTTGGCGATGGAGTCGGAAATCCATTGGGCCACGTCCAGGCCATCTCCAAGGCCAAGGGCTTCAGCGAGCCTGGATTGGAGATCGAGTGGAAACGGTTCCCATCGGGTGCGGCGCAGGTCGAGGCCCTGGCGTCAGGTGATCTCCAGGTCGGTATCGCGGGTGATACCCCGGCAATGGCGCTGATCTCCGGCGGTACGCCAGCCAAAATTGTCTCTAAGCAGACCGATCCGAGCCGCGGCTACGCGGTCTATGCGCGCCAGGATGCCAACGTGCAGAAGCCGGAGGATCTGTATGGGAAGACCGTCGGGTTTACCTTCGGCTCGCAGGCAAGTGCCCTCTGGGCAAACGTCCTCGGCGCTTATAACCTGGATGCGAGCAAGATGAAGACGATCGATCTCTCGCCGCCGGATCTGGTAGCGTCCTACGAGCGAGGGGATATCGAGGTCTTTGCCATATGGCAGCCCTACGGCTACCGGCTGTCTCAGATCCGTCCGACGGTTAAGTTGCACGATCCCTACACCAGTTACTTCCCATCTGCGCCTGGTCCAAAGCGACTGGGAGGGTACTATACAGTGATCATCGCTCGGGACGAGGTCATTCGCAATCAGCCTGAGGCGCTCAAGGCATTCCTGCGCCTCGTGGACAGGACGAACAAGTTTATCACCGAGAACCCGGCCGAGGCTGTCCAGATTATTTCCGAGAACATCAAAGCCGATCCAGAAGGCCAGAAGGTGACCATCGAACAGATCGAACACACGATGGTGGTGGACGATCTGTTCCTGCAAGACCTTGAGTCCCAGGCAAACTTCCTCTTCAAGCAAGGACGGCTGCGGAACGCACCGAAACCCGGACTCCAGGGGTGGTATGATTTCTCGCTCCTGAAAGAGGTCTTTCCTGAGTACGTGAAGGTTACACAGTGACAAGAGGGAAGGCGTTGCCAGAGTCCTTGTCAACGAATTCAGAACTAATAAACGAATGACAGCACCACCGAAATTCGTTCATTCGCTTCCTATTCGTTGACAGAATATCGGACTTTGGCAACGCTCTACCAATAATGGGGCGTGCACGAGCAGATCATGTAAGCGAGAGAAAGGATTGATGAGATGAAGAACGATTCTGAGTGTGTTGCAGCTCATGTAGACCAGGAGAGACTCGGCAAAGGTATTATGGATATGATCGACGTCCCGAGCCCGATCGGCGGCGAACTGGCGCTAGCCGAATTCCTGGCCGAGCATTTCAAGGCGATGGGTCTGAACAGTTGGTTGCAAGAGGTCGAGCCGAACCGCCCGAACGTCGTCGGGGTGCTCGAAGGGGAGGGCGGCGGGCCCACCCTGATGTTCCTGGGCCACATGGACACGACCTGGACGGGCCAAGAGGAGGGCATTCGGGATTTGGGCCCGGCTTACCAGCCACGCGCCTACCGCGATGGCGACTGGATTTACGGCATGGGTGCCTACAACATGAAGAGCGGTTTTGCCTCTACTATCGAGGCTGTCCAGGCCATCGTCGATAGTGGCGTGAGACTCAAAGGCAACATCATTATTGCCGGTGTGTGCGGAGAGACGTGCAACGCCCAGGTTGGCCGGTTCCAAGGAGCGCGCTATCGTGGGAGTGGCGTTGGTTGCCGGTTCCTGGTGACCAACGGCGTGACCGCCGATCTGTGTGTGGTTCCTGAGCCGACGAACGGGCGGATCAGCGCCGTGAACGGTGGGTACGTCCTCCTGGAGATCACGACCAAAGGCCATCCGGCTGCAACATACGTCCGGGGGGCCGCCGGAGTCGAGGTCAAGCCAGCAGTCGATGCGATCGACAAGATGAACAGCGTGGTGGGCGCCATCCGGGCGTGGCAGCCGAGCTATATGGAAACTCATCGTTATAATGGAGAGCTCGCCACCCAGGTCGCGGTTGTGGCGATTGAAGGCGGGCTGCCCTATCGGGCCAGCAAACAGGCGGCGATTTGCAAGCTGACGCTCGAGATCGGCATTATGCCCTACCAGCATCCCCTCGACGTCATCGAGGAGGTCAGGTCACTGCTCCGCAGCCAACAGGCTCGGGATTCCGAGCTTGAAGCAGACCTGAACGTCGTCCAGGCGGTACCAGGTTCGGTCGTCTCGCCCGACGAATACCTGGTGACAGGTCTGGCCGCCGCGCACCGTACTGAGTACGGCGAGGAGCCGCCCATAACATTCGACTCCTGGCTGGCCGACACGACACACTTGACGCGCTATGGTATTCCCGCTGTGTGCTACGGTCCTGCCGGTCGGATGCGCGCCGGGGGCGCCGGTTACTATGCAAAAGAGGGCGAGCAATGCTTCCTGCCGGATATTGTTCGGGGCGCCCGGGTCATGGCCCGCTTCGCCGTCGATACCTGCTCGCGCTCTCGCACTGAGCTGAAGGCACAAATCCCTGCGTCGCGCGGGACAGTCGTTATCTAAGATAAGAGAGGACTGGAAGGGAAAGACAATATGACTCTCGAAGCGGTGCGAACGAAGGCTGCGCCGCCACCCGGTGGCCACTTCAGCCAGGCAATCAAGGCGCACGGTTTTGTCTTCTGTGCCGGCTATTTGGGGCGTGATCCGCTCTCAGGTGAAATCGAGACCGATGATCCGGGCGAGCAGACCCAGTTGGTGATCGAGCACCTGAAAACCGTTTTGGAGGCAGCTGGGTCGTCCCTCGACAGGGTCGTTAAAACCACGATGTTTGTGACCAATATGTCCAATTTCGAGGTGCACGACGCCGTCTACCGCCAGTACTTCACGACTGAGACACCGCCCGCCCGCTCGACGGTCCAAGTCGCGGCGCTGCGCCGCGGCGGGTTGGTCGAGATCGAGGCCATCGCGCTTGCCTGAAAGGATGAGCATGCAGATACCCCTGGTCGATCTCAAGTAGGAGTTCAAGGCCTCGAAGGACGAGCGTCGTGCTTCCCTATGAGAGCCAGGCTGTCAAGCATGCCTACTGGCACTACGTGATCTGAGCAGCTCGCCAGGACGAACCTGCGGACTGGCTCAAGAGCGGAGGGATTGGCGCCGACATGTACTATCCCATCCCCTGCCATCTCCAGGAGGCCTGCAAGCAGTTTGGGTACGGTGTAGGGAGCTTGCCGGGGGCGGAGCGATGCATTCCAGAGATTCTTTCCTTGCCCGTCTATCCGCAGATCGGGCCTGATCAGATCCAACACGTTGTCGCTTCGATCCAGGAATTTGATCGAGGTAGAGGGGAACGTGTCGGTTCTTGGGGACATGCATAGTGCCGAAAGGGGGGAGATCACCACACTCATTCTCGCTCCAGTGTACCGTAGTCTAAGCTTCGCACTGCCCAGCGCACGAGGCGCTGGCGCCCTCGAACAGGAGGAGAGGGTGTATCGCATCACCGCCCTACCATTCCTTGTCGTAATGGTGTTACTCGTGGCGGCCTGTGCCGGCCCGGCCACACCGGCCCCTAGCACGAGCGGCGCCGGGGCGGCAGCCACGAGCGCGCCGGCGCCCACGAGCGCGCCGGCTGCTACGGAAGCCACCCAGAAGCAATTTGTCAAGCTGGTCGTCGGCGATAGTGCCAGCATCACGCTGCACAGCCTGCCGGCCATCGCCATGGCCAAGGGGTTTGACAAGGCTGAGGGGATCGAGCTGGAGACGCGTACGTTTCCCTCCGGCGCCGCGATGGTCGAGGCTGTCGCTGCGGGAGAGTTACAGGTTGCCCAGGCTGGTGACACGCCGTTTACTTCGCTGGCTGCCAGCGGCACGCCTGTGAAGATGATTGCTCAGATGACCGACAGCGGCGCGAACTATACCTTCTGGGTAAAGAAGGAACTGAACCCGCAGAAACCGGAGGATCTGCTGGATCACACCTTCGGCCTGCCTTTCGGCTCCACCTCGCAGTTGGTCATGAATGGATTCATCGAGACGTACAACCTCGACCCGGCCCGCATGAAGCAAGTAGATATGAAGCCCAACGACATCGTCGCGGCCTACACCAAGGGCGACATCGATGGCTTCATCCTCTGGTCGCCGGGCAGCAACCGCGCTGCGCAGGCTCGCCCCTCGGTCAAGGTCCACGATGCCTACCAGAGCTACTTCCCGGATAAGCCTGGGCCGCAGCGCCTCGGCACGGCCCACACCGTGATCTTTGCCCGCGAGGAGCTTCTCAAGGAGCAGCCAGAGGTGGTCCAGGCCTACCTGCGCACCTTGCTGCGCGCCAAGAAATTCCTCGATGACCCGGCGACGGCCGGCGAGGCGCGGCAGATCGTTGCCGACTCGCTCAAGATCGACAAATCCATCGTCGAGGAGACCAAAGATCAGATCATCTTCCAACTCGACATCAATCAGCAACTCATCGACGACCTCACACTGGTTGGCAACGAGCTCTACAAAGCCAATAAGATCAAGAATCCACCAGATCTCAAGGCTTGGATGGACAGTGGCCCGCTCGCCGCGGTTGCGCCAGAATTGGTGAACCTGACGGGGAGCAAGACCAGTACAAATGCGGCGCCTGCGAAAGATGTGGGCTCACTCGTCGTTGGGTACACACCCAGCGTCAGCATCGGGACGTTGCTCGTGCTCGCCGACGCCCAGGGCTTTGACAAAGAAGAAGGTCTCGATATGACCCTGCAGCGCTACGCGACCAGCCCGGTCGAGGCCGAAGCTGTCGCCGCGGGGGATCTGCAAATCGGTGGCATGGGCGACACGACCATCATCGGTCTGGAGGCGGCCGGTGTGCTGGTGAAGATGGCCGCCCAACTCGTCGATGTAAGCCGGCAGGTCGAGATCATATGTCGCCAGGATCGGAACATCACGAAGCCCAAAGATCTGGAGGGCAAAACCATCGGCTACGGCTTCGGCGGGCTGGCCCACAATCTGGTCGCGAAGTTCATCTCTACCTACGAGCTCAACGATAGCAGCGTCAAACAGATCGATGGGAAGCCAGCCGAGCTCGTCGCCGCCTATGTGAAGGGGGACTTCGACTGCATCGCCCTCTGGCCGCCAGGGCTGTTCCAGGCGAAGGAGCAGGTACCCTCTGTCCGGTTGCACAACGGGCGTGAGAGTTTCATCGCTGGCCAGGAGGGCCCCAAGAATATCATGGGCTCGCACAGCAACCTGTTCGCGACCGATAAAGTCATCAAAGAGCAGCCAGAGGCCGTCCAGGCATTGATGCACGCGCTGCTCAAGTCCATCGACTTCCTGCACGCCGACCCGGACCAGGCGGCTGAGATTGTGGCCGCGGACTTCAAGGTCAAGCCTGAGGAAGTGCGCGACGGCTTCGATTTGCTCGACTTCAAGTTGACCATCGATGAAGAGTTCTATCAGGACATGAACGACACGGCCCAGTTCTTCTACAATTTGGGCCGGCTGAAAGCGGCTCCGCCGCCCATGCTGAAAGGGTGGGTAGACCCAACCCTACTGAAGCAGGTCGATCCCTCGCTCGTAACCTACGAACCGTAGTGCGAGCAGAAAGGCGCACGCCATGCCAGATCCAGGCTACCTGATCATCCTCTTTGACGCACCCACCAGCCCGGAGTTCGACGAGTGGTTTTATGCCGAGCATTACCAGGACGTGTTGCGCACACCGGGGGTGACGGCGTTCCGCCGGCTCGCCATCCAGAACTCCGACTCTGATCGGCACCGTTTCATGGGGTTGATCGAGACGGCCGATGTGGAGGCGACGCTGGCAGCCCGGGCCAGCGAGGCCGGGCAACGGTCCCAGCAAGAGGCCAACCGGCATGGCGTGCGCCACCGTACCGTGATCGTGACACGCACCTTGTTTGAGGCGTTACCGGGAGCAGCACCGCGCCGCCTCGCCTGATAGAGCGCGGAAGGGCGATATTATGCGTATCGAGCGGATCGAAGCCTTCGATCTGAGGGTACCGCTGAAGCGGCCCTACCACTGGGCGGGCGGGGAGATCAGAGATCTCACAACCATCATTGTTACCATCGAGGCCGGGAGCCGGCGTGGAGCGGGCGAATGCACGACGGTCCCTGGCTACTCGTGGGAGGGGCCGGCGCAAGCCTGGGGTTTCACCCGCCAGCACGCACCCAGCCTCGTGGGCCGGTCGCCCGAGGAGGCCTGCCGCGCATTGCAGCGCCAGCGCCATGACTTCCCCTTCAGTGTATCAGCGTACCTGACGGCGCTCGAAGAGGTGCTGGGGGCCGACGCACTCCGCCCGCCGGCTGAGGAGCGACGCCTGCGGCTATTGGGCACGGTCAATGTTGACAGCGATAACGACGTCCGGGCCGTGGTGCCCCACCTGCTGGCTGCCGGCTACACGACCCTCAAGGTGAAGGTCGGCTTCGACCTGGAGCACGATATCGCCAGGGCCCGTCTGGTCCAATCGCTGGTGGAGGACCAGGCCAGGATCCGCTTCGACGCCAACCAGGCCTACTCCCTCGATAAGGCGCGCACCTTCGCCCACAGTGTTGACCCGGCCAACGTCGAGCTCTTCGAGCAGCCGTTCGCCCCCGATGCCTGGGATGCCATGGTCACGCTGGCCCGAGATTGCCCGGTGCCGCTGATGCTGGACGAATCCATTTTTTCCGAGAAGGACATCGACCGCACCCACCGCCTGGGGTGCGCCCACTACATCAAGCTCAAACTGATGAAGGCGGGCAGCGCGAGCGACCTGGCGCGGCAGATCCGCCGCGTCCAGGGTCATGGGATCGGTGTCGTGCTGGGCAACGGTGCCGCCGCCGATCCTGGTTGCTACCACGAGGTACTGGTCGCCACCCATTGTGGGGTGGCGACCGCGGGCGAGATGAACGGCTTTCTCAAGCCGCGGGCTTCGCTTCTCAAGCAGTCGATCCCTGTGGATGGGCCCGACGTGGTCGTCCGGCCCGACTTCCGGCTGGAGCCTGATCCGCTCCGGCTGCATGAGTTTGCCGTGGCGCACGCGGTGTGGGAGTGAGCGTTGGAGCGGTTCCTCTGCGCGGGGGCCTAACGGTGCGAGGGAAGGAGCGCAAGAGTGATGGAAGCCGAATACCGTTCCTGGACGCCGCAATCGCTGGGTGACATGCTTGACCAGGTCGCCGGTCGCTACGCCGACCAGGAGGCCATCATCTTCCGCGACCAACGCGTGACATACCGGCAACTCCATGAGCGCGTGAACCGGCTGGCCACGGGCCTGATGCGACTCGGCGTGGGCCGGGGCGATAAGGTTGCGGTCTGGATGACCAATCACCCGGAATGGATCTACGCCCAGTTCGCGATCGCCAAGATCGGTGCCGTGATTGTGCCCATCAACACGCGCTACAAGCTGCACGAGCTGGAGTATATCCTCCACCAGTCGGACACGACCACCCTGATCCTCCTTGACCGCTTCCGGGACATCGACTACGCGGCCATGCTGCACGAGATCTGTCCTGAGCTCTCCGGAGCCGCGGCGGATCAGCGGGTCCACGCCGCGCGATTGCCGCTGTTGCGGCACGTGATCTGCCACGGCGCGCAGCGCGCCCCGGGCATGCTCGCGTTCGCCGATGTGCTGGCGCTCGGGGCGGACCCGGCGCACGCTGAGGCCCTCCGGCAGCGCCAGGCCCAGGTCCAGCCCGACGACGTCACCATGATCCTCTACACCTCCGGCACGACAGGCCTCCCCAAGGGTGCCATGCTGACCCACAACAATATCGGCGCCAACGGCTGGTACCAGGGGGAGATCCAGCACCTCACCGACCGTGACAGCCTCATCGTCTACGTGCCGTTGTTCCACTGCTTCGGTTGCGTCAACGCCGTGCTGGCGGCCGTGCCCCACGGGGCGCGCCTGATCTTGTTGGAGACCTTCGACGCCGGTGAGGCGCTGCGGGCCATCGCACGCGAGCGCTGTACGGTCATCTACGGGGTTCCAACAATGTTTATCGCCCTACTGGAGCACCCTGAGTTCGACCTCTACGACCTCAGCTCGCTGCGGACCGGCATCATGTCCGGTGCGCCCTGTCCGGTGAAAGTGATGGAAGAGGTCATGTACCGGATGGGAGCGAGCGAGATCACCATCACCTTCGGCCAGACCGAGTGCTCTCCGGTTGCCACCCAGACGCGGCCTGATGACCCCATCGAATTGCGAGTTCAATCGGTTGGCCGCGCCATCCCGGGCGTCGAGTGCAAAGTCGTGGACCCGGAGACCGGGCAGACACTGGAAGTTGGCCGGCAGGGCGAGTTTTGCACCCGCGGCCACCACGTAATGAAAGGCTACTACAAAAAACCGGCCGAGACAGCGGCCGCCATCGATCCAGAGGGTTGGCTGCACACCGGCGACCTGGTGGTGGTGGATGAGAACGGCTACTTCCGTACGACGGGCCGGATGCGGGACATGTATATCTGCGGTGGCTTCAACGTCTACCCCAGGGAGGTCGAAGAGCTCTTGTTCCGCCATCCGAAGGTCAAGCAAGTCGCCGTGCTCGGCGTGCCCGACCGGTTGCTGGGTGAGGTCGGCATGGCCTGGGTTGAGCTCAAAGAGGGTGAGGCTTGCGCGGAGGATGAGATCATCGGCTTTTGCCGGGACAGCCTCGCCAACTTCAAGGTCCCGCGCTACGTCCGATTCACCGACGCGTGGCCGATGACGGCAACGGGGAAGATTCAAAAGTACCGTCTGGACGAGATGGCCCGCGAGGCGCTCGGTCTCAATGACGTAGGTTTCGTCGCGCACGCTTAATTGCACATCGCCTTTGTGGATCACTTCCGGAGTGGGAAACGTCAACTACCCCCGGCTGAAGCCAGGAGCTTGCCCGTAGTCTCCGAGGAGACCCGTGCTTCAGGGCCGGTTGACGACGGCCCCTCCTGAGCCAGAGCCTGCCTGCTCAGGATGCCACGCAGACGGATGTTGCGCGCGGCGTTCAGGTCCGCATGAAGCGAGTAGCCGCAGGCACGACAGGTAAAATCGTGACGAGAGCGATTATGAGCAGCCGTATACCCGCAACGAGAGCAGCCCTTCGAGGTGCCGGAGGCTTCGACCTCAACAACCTCGAAGCCGCGCCCTTCGGCCTTGTACCGAGTGAACGTCTCCAACTGGTAGAACGCCCACCGGTTCAGGTCGGTACGTTGCGGCTTGCGCAACCGACCGTTGCGGATGCTGGCAAGGTGCTCAATCGCAATCGTCGGGTTTCCGGTCGCTTCGGCAAACTCGACAATGCGTCGGCTGATGACGTGGTTGGCGTCACGGGTGAATCGCGCCTCTCGGCCGGACAGCCGGTTCAGAACGCGCCGCACGCTGCGACTGTTCGTTTGTGTCTTTTTCCTTTGGAGACTGGCGCGAACGAGGGAGTAGCGGTTGCGGACGTGGCGAGTATGCCCACCGCCAAAGAAGCGGGCTCGTTTTCCGTCCGTCACGACGGCCAGGTTGTTGATGCCCCGGTCAACGCCAATCACGGCGTCGTTGGGGCGCTCAATATCGGGCGCGTCACACTTGAAGGAAACGGAAAGATAAACCTTGCCACGGCGGATGAACAGGCGAGCGTCACCTATCCGCCAGTTGTTGAGGTAATCGCTCAGGCGCGGCTCGCCGTGGTAGGCGACGGGCCGGATGCGACCGTCAATCGTGGTGACACTCAGACCCTGATGGGTGAAGGAGAAATCGCGCCCACGAGCGCCGCCTTGCAGCATGACACCATTCGACTTGAAGGAGACCGGCTTGCGTGGGCGCTCTTTCTTGGTGCGAAGCGCAGCGTACTTGCTGGCAATCTGGCGGATGCAACTGGCGGCAACTTGAGCGGAGAGGCCGAACCGTTCGCGCACGTCCCGATAAACGAGGCCGTGCAACCTGGCAGCATTCGACAGGTTGCCGTTTTCGAAGGCGACCACGCTTACGAAGTTGCAGGCATCCGTCCAGGCTTGAACGGTTCGCCGGGCAACGTCCAGATCGAGGTCGATTTTGATACGGGTCGTGCGCGTGATTTCCATAGTGGCCGGTCGCAATCTCAACTTGCCGGAAGTATAGCACAGGGGCGCGACAGACATAAACTTTGGATTGGCCTTGTTGGGGCATTGCGCCCCAATTCCCCTCCCGGCTCGCCCTGCGGAGCGGACCCCGGCGCGACCTTCTCGCCTGGGCGTACCCCGCGGGGTAGAAGCCGGGAGTCCCCTGGAGGCGATTTTCTATGGATTTGGGCCTGGCGGGCCGAGTCGCTCTCGTGACCGGTGGCAGTAAGGGCATCGGCCGTGCCTGCGCTTCCGCGCTCGCGGGCGAGGGGGTGCAGGTGGCTATTAGCGCGAGGGGCTGTGAAGCGCTGGATGACGCGGCGGCCGATATTCGAGCGAACACCGGGGTGAATGTCCTGGCCTTGCAGGCCGATGTCACCAGGCCGACCGACATAGAGCAGATGGTCGCGCAGGTAGTAAAACAGCTTGGTCGATTGGATATCCTCGTGAACGCAGCTGCCAGCCTGCCAGCAGGTGCGTTTCTGGAACTCCCGGACGAGGCGTGGCTGCGGGCAATGGAGAGCAAATATCTGGGCTACGTGCGCTGCGCGCGGGCCGTCGTACCACAGATGATCCGCCAGGGTGCAGGTGGCCGGATCATTAACATCGCCGGCACAGCCGCGAAGAAGGTGATGCCCGGCAATATCGCGGCGAGTGCAGCGAACGCGGCGCTGTTGATCTTCACGGCGGGGCTGGCGGCGGAGGTTGCCGAGTATCGCATTCTGGTGAATGCTGTCAATCCCGGTCCGATTGCGACCGAGCGGCTGGACACGCTGCTGGCGGCCCGCGCCGCCACGACGAACACGTCGAGCGAGGGGGTGCTCGCGGGCATCATCTCTCAGGTTCCCCTTGGCCGTCTCGGGACCCCGGACGAAGTCGCCGACGTCGTCGTCTTCCTGGCCTCGGTGCGCGCCAGCTTCGTCACAGGTACCTACCTGGCCGTGGATGGGGGGATGAGCAAGGGCATATGAGCATGACGCCACCGTATCCCGACAGGGTCCTGGCGGCCGCTGGAGCGATCGACCGCCTGTTGACCGTGGACCTTGCAGCCCGGGGGGTGATCGATGTGCTCTATACGGCGGCGCGGCGCGTCCAGGGAGATCGATCCCTGTGTCTGCTGGCCGCCGAACGATTGATCGATGCCGTTCGGCCCGGCGACGCGGTCGTGATCGCGACCGGCCTGCCGATCCGCGGCTGGTTCTCGCCGGCGCTGGCCGAGAACGACGGCCCGGCCGGTGCCGCCACATTGGCCCGGGCGCTGTACGCCGGGCTGGGTGCCATCCCGGTGCTGCTCTGCGAGGAAGCGATAGTGCCGCTGCTGCAGGCGGTCGCGCGCGCGGCGGGGCTCGTGGTCACAACCCTCGCGGAATGGCGGGCCGGACAGGTCTCTCCGGCGGCCGTGCCGGGGCGCCACATCCCACCGGCCATCGTCGCGGGTTTCCCGGTTGATCCGGCCGAAGCCGCCGAGGCAGCTCAATCGCTCCTGCGCGATCTGCGTCCCGCGGCGCTGATCGCGATCGAGCGCCAGGGCGCGAATGAGCGGGGCGTGTACCACTATGGCAAGGGCGAGGCCAATCTGGCCTCGGTCATGGCGAAGTTCGACGTGCTGTTCGATCAGGGACGGCGTACCGGTGTCTTGACGATTGGGTTGGGCGACGGTGGCAACGAGTTGGGGTTGGGCCTCATCCGGGATGCGATCCGGGACGCCATTCCCTTCGGCGCCCGGTGCGCCTGTCCCTGCGGCGCCGGCATCGCGCCCGCGTTTGCCGCCGAGGTGGTCGTGCCGGCCACGACCTGTAACTGGGGTGCCTGGGGTATCGAGGCCTGCCTGGCCCTGCTTACCGGCCGGCGGGAAGTCTTGCATACCCCGGCGTTGGAGCGCCGCGTGCTCCGCGCCTGTGCCGCCGCCGGCGCGATGGACGGGATCACAGGATTCATCGAACCGGACGTGGACGGTATCCCCGGCGAGGTGTGCGCCCACGTGGTCGAGATGCTGGGATGGATAGTTGGGGCGATCGCCGCAGCGGGGGCAGTACCGTCAGGGAGCGTGTCTCTCCAAGAAAGGATCGCGGGATGAGGTTGCAGGATCGGGTGGCCCTGGTCACCGGCGGGTCGGGCGGGATTGGCTCGGCCATCTGCCTGGGCCTGGCGGACGAGGGCGCCGATGTGATTGTCCATTACGGTCGGAACGAGGCGGTGGCGCACCACGTCGCCGGCAAAATCGAGGGCAAGGGGCGCCGGGCGCTTGCCGTCAGCGCCGACCTGACGCGGCCGGCGGATGTCGAGCGCCTGGTCGCCACCGTTACCGACCGCTTCGGCCGGATTGACATCCTGGTGAACGCCGCCGGTGTCATCGTGTACAAGGAATTCTTCGACTTGACGGCGGAAGATATTGACCGGATGTTGGCGGCGAACATCAAGGGCGTCTTCCTGCCCAGTCAGGCCGTGGCAAGCGTGATGCGCGCTCAGGGCGGCGGCAAGATTGTGACGGTGGCCTCCTACTCGTCGGTGCTCATCCCTAACCTGAAGGCGATCGGGTATGCGGCGAGCAAGGGCGGCGTCCTCCAACTCGTGCGCGGCATGGCCAAGGCGCTCGGTCCCTACAACATCTACTCCAACTGTGTCATGCCCGGGACGATTGTAACCGAACTCAACCGCGACTTCCTGGCCGAGCCAGGCGTCGCGGACAGCATCCTCGATGTGACGCCGCTCGGACGGCTGGGGTACCCGCCCGATGTCGTGGGTGCGGTGATCTACCTCGCATCCCAGGAGAGCAATTGGACCACGGGTGCCGCGCTCCTGATCGACGGCGGGCGTGGCGCTGAGGGCCGTTGACAAGGAAGGAATCGTGGCACACCCCGTAGCGGTGCAAATCGACGGCGCGGTCGCGACAGTGACGGTCAACCGCCCAGAGGTGCTCAACGCGATCGACGGTGCGCTCCTGGCTGAGCTGGAGATGGCTTTCGCGACGCTTGAGGCCGACGAGGCGGTGCGGGTTGTGATCCTGACCGGTGCCGGCGACCGGGCCTTCATCGCTGGCGGGGATATCGCCGCGATGCGCGCCATGACAGTGGCTGAGGGCCAGCGGTTCGTCTACCGTGGGCAGGCATTCACGAGGCATCTGGAGACAAGCCGTTGTGTGATCATCGCCGCTGTGAATGGTTATGCGCTCGGTGGTGGGACTGAGATCGCACTGGCCTGTGATATCCGCCTGGCAGCGGCGCGCGCGCAGTTTGGGTTGCCTGAGGTTACCCTGGGAATCTTCCCAGGGTGGGGGGGCACGCAGCGTCTGCCGCGGCTGGTGGGCAAAGGGATCGCGACCGAACTGATCACCACCGGGGCACGCATCGATGCGCAGGCGGCGCACCGTATCGGTCTGGTCAACCACGTGGTGCCCGATGGCGAGTTGCTGCCCCGAGCCCATGAGATGGCGGTGCGCATCACCGCCAACGGGCCACTGGCCGTTCGCCAGGCGAAGCTGGCGATTCGGGCCGGGTTGGAGATACCCCTGGAGCAGGCATTGATCCTGGAGGCCGAGGCGTGGCTTGTCAACTTCGCTACCGCCGACCGGGTTGAGGGCCTCGCGGCGTTCCTGGAAAGGCGCAGACCGGTTTTCCGGAGTGGGTAACATCGCCTGATTATCAATGAAGCAGCGCGGTAACTGCGCACCGGGCAGGGCGAGCGAAGCAGGCCCCTGGATAGTCTTGGAGACGGCTGCTGAGAAAGCCGGGCTGTTGGCCTGGCCCGCCTCAACGTCGAGAGAGGAGAGGGCTGATGAGAGCAGTTGATGGGATCTTGCTCACGGTACTGGTCGAAAATTATGTGGATATGCTTCTCCCGGATACGGATCGGGTGAAACGAGCTGGCTTGATCCACCACTTTGACCCGAAGTTCGGGCCCGTCCGCGCCGAGAATGGAATCGCCTTCCTGGCCGAGATCTACGTGGGCGACTACGTCTACCGGGTCCTGTTCGACTCGGGCTTCACCGCGGACGTGATCCTGCACAATATGCGTAGCCTCCGCGTCACGGCCTCCCAGATCGATCACGTGGTTGTCAGCCACGGCCACCCCGATCACTGTGGCGACCTTCCCGGTGTGCTGCGCGAGATTGGCCACCCGGTGCCGGTCTCTGTCCATCCCGACGCCTTCTGGCCCCGCTATCTGAGGCTCGCCAGCGGGGAGGTCAGTCCGTTCTACAACTTCAATATCAATCAGCACGCCTGGGAGCAGGCGGGGGCGCGCCTCGTGCTCAACGAGGGCCCCGCCGAAGTGGGGCCGGGCACGATGGCGACCGGCTATATCGATCGCGCGGTGCCCTTCGAGCCACCGCGTCCGGCCGTGGATACGGGTGGGGGTCTGTTCCATCTCAAGCAGGGCCACTTCCAGCCGGACGTCGTGCCCGACGATCAGGCCCTGGCCATCAACGTCAAGGGCAAAGGGCTGATCATCTTGACCGGATGTGCCCACGCCGGCATCGTGAACTCGATCCAGGCCGCGCAGGAGGCGACCGGCGTCAAGCAGATTTACGGCGTTTTCGGCGGCTTCCATCTGGGCTTTCCGGGGGTGCCGGAGGAAAATACGCACCAGACCATCGAGGCCCTCCGCCGCCTGGAGCCGCAGATTCTCTCACCAATGCACTGCACCGGTTTCAAAGCGATCGCTGCGATCAGCCGCGAGATGCCCAGGGTGTTCCTGCTGCAGACAGCCGGGACTCGCATCAAACTCTAGGAGCTGCGCGGTGAGGCTGCTTGAGCACGAGAGCAAACGACTGCTGGCCACCGCCGGCATCGCCGTACCACGCGGACGGGGCGTCTCGACCGCGGTCGAAGCGCGGGAGGCCGCCCGGGCCGTCGGGCCGTCGGTGGTGGTCAAGGCGCAGGTGCCGTTTGGCGGTCGGCTGAAGGCGGGTCTCGTCGCCTTCGCATCTGATGAGGCCGAGGCGGGCCAGCGGGCAACGGAATTGCTGGGCCGCGAGGTGCGCGGCTCCGTCGTAGGGCAGGTCCTGGTCGAGGAGCGTCTGAAAGACGCTACCGAGACCTTCGTGGCGGTCACGTACGACACGGCGGCGCGCCAGGCAGTCATGCTGGCCTCAGCCAGCGGCGGGATCGACGTTGAAGACCGGCGCGTCGCCCGCCGACCGTTTGCCCTATCCACACCCTTCCCCATCCATCTCGGACGCGAGCTTGCCTGGGAGTTGGGGCTCAAGGGGGAAGTGCTGGTGCAATGGGCTGCAACTGCTGTGGCGGCAGCCCGCCTGTTCCGCGAGCGCGATGCCTTGCTGGTCGAGATCAACCCCCTGATACTGACCGGCGAGAGCGGCTGGGTCGCCGTCGACGCCCACATAGAACTGGACGACGACGCGTTATGGCGCCAGGAACCGGCGCTCGCCGAGTTTGACCTCACCAGTCGCTCCGAGCGGCGCGTGACCAAGTTCGAGGCACGCGCGGCCGAGATTGACCGATCTGACCACCGCGGCGTTGCCGGGCGCGTGGTGGAATTCGATGGCGACCTGGGCCTGCTGATCGGCGGCGGCGGTGCCAGCCTGACCATCTTTGATGCTATCCTGGCGGCGGGTGGCCGGCCGGCGAACTATTGTGAGATCGGTGGCAACCCAACGGCGGGGAAGGTAAAGGAATTGACCAAACTGATCCTGGCCCAGCCCCATGTGCGCCGGCTCGCGGTCATCATGAACGTCGTCAGCAACACGCAGGCCGATGTGATCGCGCAGGGCGCGATCGACGGTGTGTGCGAGGCCGGCTACCGGCCATCCGAGCGACTCGTCGCCTTCCGGGTGCCGGGTTCACGCGAGGCTGAGGCCCGGGCGCTCTTGCAGCGCTATGGTGTGCGCACCTTCGACCGCGAGACGTCGCTGGATGAAGTTGCGGCCTACGTCGTCGCCTTATCCGAGGAGGATGCCAGTGGCCATCCTCATTGATCGCAGCACGCGCATTCTGGTGCAAGGGCTGACCGGCCGCGAAGCCAGCTTCTTCGCCGCCGAGTCGCTCGCCTACGGGGCACAGATTGTGGCCGGCGTGACGCCGGGCAAAGGCGGTAGCCAGGTCCACGGCATCCCCGTATACGACTGTGTCGCCGCGGCGCGGTGTGACCACCCCGCCGAGGCCACGCTGATTTCAGTGCCGGCATGGGCCGCCCAGGACGCCGCGCAGGAAGCCTTCGCGCACGGCCTGAAGCTGGCCGTCATTGCCACCGAGCGGATCCCGCGCCGTGACGTGGTTACGATCGTGGAGTCTGCGGCCGCCCACGGCGGCCGCGTAATTGGGCCGAACAGCCTGGGACTCATCGCGCCGGGTCTGAGCCGGATCGGCGCGGCCGGTGGCACGGTGGATAGTGTCCGGCGTGCGTACGTCCCGGGGCCGATTGGCATCATGTCCCGTAGTGGCGGGATGATGACCGAGATTGCCGATTTGCTCACGCGCCACCACCTCGGCCAGAGCACCTGTATCAGCATCGGCGGTGACCCCATCGTCGGCTCGACCTTCGTCGACCTGCTCCCCCTCTATGAAGCCGACCCGCAGACGCGAGCGCTGGTCCTGTTTTGCGAACCGGGAGGGAGCATGGAAGAGCAGCTGGCCGAGCACGTGGGGGCGCATGGCTCGCGCCTGCCGATCGTCGCGTTTGTGGCCGGTCGTTTCGCGGACCGGATGCAAGGCGTCCGTTTCGGCCACGCCGGTGCCCTGGTTGAGGGCCGGCGCGGCAGCCCCGCAGGGAAGGTCGACGCGCTCCGCGACGCGGGCATCGTGATCGCCGAGAAGCTCTCTCAGCTTCCGAGGCTGGTGAGAGAAGCGATGGGAACCACGTGAGCCGAGTTGCCCACTTTCTGAACGCCCACGCTGGCGTAATCATTTTTTCGGTGTCCCTGTTTGGGTTTCTCTGGGGATACCTGCACCCGGGGATGAGCAGCCGGCTGACGATCTTCCTGCCGGTTACAGTGTTCTTCATGATCTATCCGGTCATGGTCACGGTAGCCCCGAACGAACTGGGGCGCGCGTTCGTCGATCTCAGGTTCCTGACAGTCGTCGCGTTGCTGAGTTTCCTGCCGGGGGCGCTGGCCGCGCGGGCGTTGTCCGGTGTCTTCTTCGCCGGCCGGCCCGACTTCGCAGTTGGACTGATCCTCTATAGCCTGCTTCCCACCATCAACGCGCTGGGCTCCTGGGTGCGCTCAGCGGGTGGCAATGTCACGCTCTCGATCGTGATGCTGTCCGTGACGCAGTTACTGGCTATCGTCGTGTTGCCCGCCGGGATGTGGCTGCTCGCCAGAGCCTTCGTAGAGGTGGATCCGCTCGTACTGATTCGGGGGCTTGTACAAATTGTGGTTCTGCCGCTCGTACTTGGCCTGTTGACCCGCGCGATGGTCCGAGCGCGCTACGGCGAACGGGGCTTGCAGTTCCTGTTGGTGACGTTGCCACCATACTCCGTCGCGGGGATGGCCGGCACGTTCTTTCTCATCATCTCGCGCAGTGCGCATGACATCATCGAGCATCTCACAGCTGTAACGAGCGCAATTCTGGTCTTGGCGACCCTGTATGTCGTGCAAATGCTGCTTGGGGTCGTGGTGGCGAAGTGGCTGCGCTTTCGCTACGAGGACGGCTTTGTCCTGATGCTGGGTGCGGCTGCCAAGAACACGGCGATCGGGGTGGCACTTGCCTCGCTCTACTTCAACCCACTGACGGTCATGGTTATCGTGTTGGCGTTCATTGTGCAGTTGCCATTCAATTTACTGTTATCCATGGGGCTCACCCCGCAGCTCCAGGCAATCCTGACGGGTGGTGCCGGCAGCGGCGATCGTGCCGCGCCAGTGTAATACCAACTATGCGATCAAGGGTCGTGTGCGGTGTAGCGCGCAGAGGATAGGCAACGCACCACACCGCGCACCCCCTTGAAATGAGCCGTCCGTATTCATCGTATAACAGAGAGGAGACTTACCGTGGCTCGGAAAGGCAAACTAACCCCAGATCGTTTTGGGTGGAACATGCCCGTAGATTCACCGCTGTTCTCGAAGCTCCCGCACTACTTCATCAATGCCGAGATCCTGCAGATCACCTACGAGACCGACGAAGAGGCGGTGCTCGATCTGCTGCCCGAAGGGGTCGAAGTGGCTACGCCGGCGACCGCCGTCCTGACCGTGTTCCGGTTTCCGTTTGGTACACTGGGCTCGTATAATGAGGCGGCTCTGGACCTGGCCTGTGTTTGGCAGGGAGAGCAGAAGTTCTACACAGCCTACAATTTGGTTGATAATGACGCCGGGATGGGCGCCGGCCGCGAGATCTGGGGGGTACCCAAGAAGCAGGCGCACATCGACATCGGGAAAGAGTTCGATCTGGTGATGGGCACGGTCGAACGGCCCAAGGGGAACCGGCTCTTCACCGTCCTGGTGCGCCCCGAGGCGCCGGCCGATATTTCCCGCTTCACTGGCACCTCACGCCTGTGCCTGCGGGTGATTCCGAATGTCGAGGAAGGGCGCGGACCGGCGGTGGCCGAATTGGTCGATCGCAACGGCCACCGCACGACGCCAAAGGAGGTCTGGACCGGCCGGGGTTCGCTGACCTTCAACGTCCCCTCCGAGATCGATCCCTGGTACAAGCTCGGTGTGAAGCGCATCTTGAGCGCTACCTACGGCACGTACGACTACATCCTCGGCTACGGCAAGGTTCTCCGAACATACACGGATCGTGGTGAGGCTGAGCGTCAGGAAGAATGGAGCCAGGGCCGGTAGGCACTGCCAGGCCCGGCAGTTGATCGCCTGCCAGGCGCCGGCCGGGGATCGGTCGCCGAGCTGCACTCGCAAAGTAGGCCGCGCGGTCAGGCATGCGCTGGAGCGGCGCGAGCTGGTAGTCGTAGTGCACAGCTCGCGCCGTTCTTCTGTGAAGGGATGAGACTCACGTGACGCAACGGCAAAGAGATGAGATTCAGGCTGAACTGCAGCAATCCATCGCCGGTGAAGTGCGGTTCGACCGCTACTCGCGTGCGCTCTACAGCACGGACGCAAGCATCTACCAGATCGAGCCACTTGGGGTCGTGATCCCCAGGGATCGATCAGACGTGGTGGCGACGATCGAGGTCGCCGCGCGGTATGGCGTTCCGGTGTTACCACGTGGGGGCGGGACCAGCCTGGGTGGCCAGGCAGTAGGACCCGGAATTCATCTTGACTTTTCGAAAATGATGAACCGGATTCTCGAGGTCAACTCTGACGAACGCCGGGTGCGCGTCGAAGCCGGTGTGATCCTGGATCATCTCAATGCGCACCTCAAGCCGCACGGCCTCATGTTCGGCCCGGACCCGGCCAGTGCCAACCGGGCGACACTCGCCGGCGTCATCGGCAATAACGCGGCGGGTTCTCATTCGATCCTGTACGGCCGCAGCGTGGATCACACCCTCACGGTCCGCGCCGTGCTGGCCGATGGTCACGAGGCGACGTTCGCAGCGACCGATCCGGATCGGATCGGGCAACTGGGCCAGGGCGACGGATTGGAGGCTCGCATCCACCGCGAGGTGGCGCGCATCGTGCGAGAGCACGAGGCCGAGATTCGGGAGGATTGGCCGCGTCACTGGCGACGTGCCAGCGGCTATAACCTGGATGAGTTCGTCGCCGGTCGCCCGTTCAATATCGCCAAATTGCTGGCCGGCTCTGAGGGGACGCTGGCTGTGATGACCGAACTGACCCTGAACCTGGTGCCCAGGCCGCCGCGCACCGCGCTCGACGTCATCCATTTCGACAGCCTGACGGCCGCGATGGATGCCGTTAACATCATCCTGGAGTGCCAGCCCTCAGCGGTCGAACTCCTGGATGAGATGTTGCTGAACCTGACACGCCAGGTGCCGCTGTACGCCCGGCAGCTCACGTTCGTCGAGGGGCAACCAGGAGCGTTGCTGGCGGTCGAGTTCTACGGGGAATCCGAGGCCGACCTGGCGGCCAGGCTCAACGGGCTTGAGGCGCACCTGAGGCAGCAAGGGACCCGCGGGCCATTTGTCCGCGCCTTGACTCCCGCGGCGCAAGCGAACGTGTGGTCGGTACGCAAAGCGGGGTTAGGCCTGCTCATGAGTATGAAGGGCGACTGGAAACCGATCCCCTTCGTGGAGGATACATCCGTTCCGCCCCAAGCACTCCCGGCATACATCCGCGACTTCGAGCGTATTCTGGCAGAGTACCAAACACGCGCCGCCTTCTACGCGCATGCCAGCGCTGGGTGCCTCCATATTCGTCCCTTGATCAACCTGAAACGGGCCGACGAGATCGCGAAGATGCGCGACATCGCCACGGCGATCAGCGATCTGGTGGCGGGCTACGGTGGCGTGATGAGCGGCGAGCACGGCGATGGCCTGGCGCGCAGCCTCTGGCTGGAAAAGACGTTCGGGCCGCGCCTTTACCAGGCCTTTCGCGAGGTGAAGGCCGCCTTCGACCCACACGGCATCATGAACCCCGGCAAAATCGTCGAAGCGCCAGATATGACCGCGAACCTGCGCTACGGTCCGGGCTACCGCACGATCGACGTGCCGACGCACCTCGATTTTTCCCGCGATGGCGGCTTCGCCGGTGCTGTGGAGATGTGCAATGGGTCAGGCGTGTGTCGTAAGCTCACGACGGGGACGATGTGCCCCTCGTATATGGTTACACTCGAAGAGGAGCACTCGACGCGGGGCCGGGCCAACGCCCTGCGCGCCGCACTCTCCGGTCTGCTACCGCCCGAGGAGCTAACGAGTCCGCGGATGCACCAGGTGCTCGATCTGTGCATCGCGTGCAAGGCGTGCAAGGCGGAATGCCCGTCACAGGTGGACATGGCCCGGCTGAAGTACGAATTCCTGGCGAAATACCACGCCGTGCACGGATTACCACTGCGCGCCCGCCTCTTCGGTCAGATTGCGGCGCTGAGCCGCCTGGGATCGGCGACCGCGCCCTTCTCCAACTGGGTCCTCCGCAACCCGGTCGTGCGCCTGGGGCTGGAACGGTTCGTGGGGATCGACCGGCGCCGGTCATTGCCAGCCTTCGCGCGACCAACCTTCAGTACCTGGTTCAAACGCCACCGACCAGGACGGCGCCAGACCAATGGCCGGGTGGCCCTCTTCCACGACACCTTCCTCGAGTACAATGAGCCTCGGATTGGAATCGCGGCCACGCGGGTCCTCGAAGCGGCCGGGTACGAGGTCGTCTTGACAGATCATCGCTGTTGCGGCCGGCCGATGATCTCGCAAGGGATGCTGGCGGAGGCCCGCCGCAACGCCGAGTACAACGTGGCGCAGCTCGCGCCCCTGGTGGAGCAAGGTATCCCGATCGTCGGTTTCGAGCCGAGTTGCGTTAGCGCGCTGCGCGAGGAGTACCCTGACTTCGTGCGGCACAGCTCGGCCACGTTGGTCGCGCAGCAGACATTGCTCTTCGACGAGTTTCTGGACACGGAGCAGGTGGCCGGCAAGCTAACCCTTCACCCGCACGCGGCGCCGCGTGACGTGCTGCTGCACGGTCACTGTCATCAAAAAGCGCTGATCGGCACGACGCCGACCCTGGCGGTGCTACGGGCGGTGCCTGGCCTCAACGTGACGGAAATAGACGCGGGGTGCTGCGGCATGGCGGGGGCGTTCGGCTACGAGGTTGAACACTACGGCATCTCACAAGCGATGGGCGAGCGCGCACTCTTCAAAGCAATCCGTGCGGCACAGCCTGAGGCGATCATCATCGCTGACGGCGTATCATGCCGCCAGCAAATCAAGCACGGCACCGGCCGCCGCGCCCTGCATCTGGCCGAAGTGCTCAGCGACGCGCTCGAAGGATGCGCACCAGAGAGATAGGATCGCAGATTATCCCTCCCGCTGAATACTACAGCGCGAGATCGGAAGATAGAGCAGCAAGCCGAGCAGATTTCGACTTTTGATCAGAGCGAGAAGTCCCGAGGGCGTGATCTCGAAGCTTCGTCAGGGCCTACTCATAGTCTCGCCCGAGATTTCCTCCTGCGTCTTTAAAGTCGCTCCCCCCACAGATGTTCTCTACGCTTCGACGGCTTCACCTCTTTCTTGTTTTCAGGGAGAAGGTGACAATGTGCAGGTGCTCGCGTGCGGCCCGCTCCTTTTCCCGACTCAGGCCAGCTCTGGCGGGCGTGACGTGGTGAGGGCGCGCTGCACGGCCTGCTGATAGACTGTGTCGCCGCGGAGCCCGGTACGAGGGCTCACGACCTGGCCCAGGTCGGCTCCGAAGGCCGGGCCAAGATCCTTACCCGTGGCGAGCCGGGCGGCCAGGACAGCGCGCGCTGCGTAGGCGATGTTGTTCTTGGGCTCGATCCGGTCGAGGTCGTCGAAGAACCAGCCGCAGGAGGTATACATCCACTGGCGGTAGTACTGGGCCTCGAGCAGGAGCGCCAAGCGCCGCCGGGCGGCCGCGGTTACGGGCCGGCTGGCGGCGCTCTGGATGAGGTCGTCCGTCGACTGTTGGCCGAGGACAACCTGGATGTAGCGCTCCAGGAGCGGCCAGGGCTCCAGGCCCAGGCGAAGCGCCTGGCTCTCGTAGAGCGCGTCGAGGCGCCCGGCGAGCCGGTCGAAGGCGGCTCGCAAGCGGGCCTTCCAGGTCCCGTCTCCCCAGGTGCAGTCGCAGTTGCCGCTCCAGCGCAAGACGCCGTGATGACAGCTCCACGACGTCTTGTCGCGGATGCCGGCCACGTGCCGCACGGGGTGATCGCGCAGCCAGAGCGCCGGGTAGGTCACCGCCAGGCCGGCGTGGCGACCCGAGCCGTTGACGAGGTGGTTCAGGAACAGGTCGCGAAACTTCTGGTGGTGGCCGTAGAGCTCGCCGTCGGTGGCAATGGTGATGAGTTGCGGCTCGGCGCGCTCGAGCTTGTCGCTGCGCAGCTTCGGCAGGACGTGCCACTGCGCGAAGCTGTCGGCATTGCTGGTGATTCCCGGGTCGAACGAGACGCGCCCGCTGAGTTCGCGCTCGTAGAAGAAGACGATGATACTCCGCCCCGAGGGGAGCTTGATCCGGTAGGGCTGGGTTGGGTCGAGGTCAACGGGCTCGGCCTGCCACGGTGCCAGGATCGTGAACTGGATCCCGCGCCCCGCCAGTACGTCGAGGGTCTCGTTGTCGGCCGCCGTCTCGGCCAGCCACATTCCCTGCGGCGGGCGACCGAAGCGATGCTCAAAATCGGCGATACCCCAGGCGACCTGCAACTCCTTGTCGCGGTGGCTGGCCAGCGGCAAGATCGTGTGGTTGTAGACCTGAGCCATCGCGTTGCCGACGCCGTAGCGCAAGAGATTGTGGCGGTCGCTGCGAACGATGCGCTGGGTGGTCAATGGGTCATGCTCGGCCAGCCAGCGGAAGAGTGTCGGGCCGACGTTGAAACTGATTCGCTCGAGGTTCCCCAGTGTGGCGTTGGGCCGGTAGCACTCTGCATGGATGCGCTCGTTCCAATTCCGGTACGGTTCAGCTCCGTGCTCGGCTGGAATCTTGCCGGTGAAAGGGTCCTCACGCGGCGGCTGGTAGAAATGACCATGAATACAGAGAGATGCCAGCGGTTTGGGATCAAGTGCAGACATGGAAAGGTCCTTCAAGACGCAGGTCGATACGAGAGCGTTGGATCGAGCAGGACCATTATACGGCGAGCAGCGCGATCACCAAACACTCTAAAGCAAAGCCGCCGCCCGACGAGGAGGAGGCGGCGCATGCCTGTCTCTGTTCAGCTGGCGTCGGAGGTCTTTTTTGCCTCTTTCGTCTCGACCGGTTCCTCATCGTCGAGGGTCGATGCGTTGCGGAACTCACGGATGCTTTTGCCCAGTGCGCCGCCGACCTCTGGGAGTCGCCCAACGCCAAAGACGATGAGGACGACGACCAGAATCAAAACCAGTTCGGGCATGCCTATTGATGGCATAGCTGCCTCCTCTTGCGAATCGCGGTCGAACTCATTGGCGAATTATACCATGCGGCCTTGAGCCGACCAAGTGGTACACGACGATACCTCCCAATCTCCTGCGGGGGTAGCAAATCGAGCGCTGGCCGGTGGGAAGCAACAAGTGGCGAGTGGATGAGCCAGGGTCGAATGTAGCGAATGGAGGCCAGGTGAACGAGAGCTCTCCTCCTATCGGCAATCAAGGTGAGGAACAGTCGATGAAGGTGCAACCGATTCATCCGCCGATCGCGCGATGCCTTCGGCGACCACCTCTGTCCGCAACCACTGCCGCGCCCGGGTAATGACGGCGCGAGTGGGGAGCGTGTTGGCCGGCGATGGTGGATGCATCGCCGGGTCACTCAGGCTCGTATCGATTGGTCCTGCACTGTCCGGATCCGGCCACATCAGTGACCGGAAGCGGTCACGAAGTTGGCCGGGTTTGACCTTACGAGCGTGGGCGGAATCCGGTATAGTGGTTGTGTTTGGAGGTCGCGTCTCACGTTTTTCGTGCGCTAGCGTGCTTTCGAGAGGGGGCGCACCGTAACCAACGGGCCGAGCAGTGGTTGAAAATGGGCAGCACACGAAAATTCAAACTGCTAGCGCCACTTGGTGCCGGTCTGATGCTGAGGTTAGGATTGATCCTTTTGCGCCCAACTACCTTACGCGGCTGTTAGTGCCAAGACTATATCACAAAGGAGATCCAAATTGCCTGGCTCACTGGTTGTCTCCAATAATTTCGCGCGGAAGCTCGTGATAGGGTTTCTTGTCATGGCCTTTCTGCTCGGAAACATTCCTCTTGTAGGCGCAGCATCCTGGGCAAAGGGGATTCAAGGTGATTGTGCTAGTAACCAACCTAAATGCGCATCTTGGATAGATAGTGTAACATCGGTTCTGTAAAAAGGGGGCCAGCGACCTTTTGCGCGGCTATGCTACTGTAGTCTGCCCACCCGATAGTTCTTGAAGGAGGTTTTGCATGAATGACTTCGGTCGTGTCGTATACCGCTCCGTGACTGGTGAAAAGGCATCGCCCGATATTGCCTCGCCTGATCTCTCACCAGAGGAGCAGGCAGCGCTTGTCGCCATGGCGCCGGCGCTGCGGCTCGCCCCACAAGCGCTGGCTGCCCTCCTGGCTCGAGGAGAGGAGCCACAAGAGTGGCCGGTAGCGCCCCACCCTGCCCCCAACAAGCTCGTCTAAACGAATGTCTTGCTCCTTACAAACACTTTTCGCACGCGATGAGCGTTGGCAGCTCATCAACCGGCTCAGCCAGGAGGCGCCGAGCCTGACAAGGCTTGGCGCCTCACATTCCGGTCAGGTGTTGGATGTTCTTGCAGGATGGCCGGAGCGCGAGACGACCACGCCGACCGTTCATGAACTACCTCGCTTGACGTACGAGGCAGCCGGTGGTGATGGACATCAGGTCATGCCGGTAATGGCTGCCTGGCAGGTGGTGCTGATGGCGGTGAAGCTCTTCGACGATGTCGAAGACGGCGACGCGGACGGCCATCCTGGCGAGATCATCAACCTGGCGATGGGGCTGTTGTT
Organism: Ardenticatenaceae bacterium; assembly: GCA_027493995.1. Classification (GTDB taxonomy): domain Bacteria; phylum Chloroflexota; class Anaerolineae; order Ardenticatenales; family Ardenticatenaceae; genus DOUV01. The sequence goes on from JAOSJS010000001.1 coordinate 7,822,454, forward strand.
CGTGGCTCAGGTGGCGCTGGAGGAACTGCCAGCGTGTGGTGTATCCTCTGATGTTCCCCGGCGCCTCCGCCAGGCACTCAACCGGGCTATGCTGCGTGCCTGCGCCGGACAACACGCCGACCTGGCTGCTGCCCGGAGGGGTGCGCAGACCGTTGATCCGGACGGTTGGCTGGAAATTGCCGGCGCCAAATCGGGCGAACTGCTGGCCTGGGCGGGCGCATTCATGGCCGGGGCCAGCGAGGGTACGCTCTCCGGCTATCACAAGTACGGGTATACTTTGGGCGTGTTGCTGCAGGTGGCCGATGACTTCAACGGTGTCTGGCATCCCAACGGGGCCGGCGATCTGGCTACCGGGTGCCTCACCCTGCCGGTCTGTTACGCGCTGCACGTGGCGACGGGTGAGAAACGTACTCACCTCGTGGGGTTACTCGCGCAGGCAACACAAGGAGACCAGGTGGCGGAGGCGCAGGCTCGACAGGCGCTCATCGAGCTCGGTGCACCCGTCTACCTGCTCGCCGTCGGCTACGTCCAATATCAGCAGGCGCTTGCGGCCATCCTTGGCGCCAACGGCCGAGCGCCGGCCAGCCAACAGTTGCTCGTATTGTTGGAGCGCGTGTTGCCTGCTTTGCAAACAGTCTGTAGGATGGAATCGTAAACGACGAGCGATTTCGGGGGGAGCGCGTGGAGCCAACACTGATAGAGCGTCTCCGACCGGCCGTATGGCGGCGGGTGTTGCTCGGCGTGTTGGCGGTGGGCTGTCTGGGCTTCATCGCGTGGGCGGGCGTCGCTGTCTGGCGCCAGCCGTGTGGTATAGACGGCGGGCTCGATTCAGCGGGCAGTGGGGCGTGCCCATCGTTGCTGCGGAATCTCTCACCGCTGCTCGTCGCGCTCGGGTTTTGGGCTGTCGGGCTGATGGGGCTGGTGGTCGGCCGGTTGGCCTTGCCGGTCGCCTTCTTCCTCGTCGTTGCCGGCATCCTGGCGACCGGCACACTGGCGAATAGGGGCAGTGACCTGAGCGCCCGGTGGTTCTATCTGCTGCTGGCCTGGCTGGCGCCACTCACGGTCCACTTTCACATCGTCCTTCCGGGCCGCCTTCCAGGACGCATCGAACGGGTCGCGGTGGGAGCCTTCGCACTGCTGGCGGTGCTCTGGTCGTTGCCGGTGCTTCTCTGGCCGTTCGCGGCGGCGCAACAGCAGGCGTGGTTTGACCTCTGGCGGACCGGCGTGCGGCTTGGCTTTGCCGTGGCTTTTCTCCTGGGCATGCTCTGGCTCTTCCGAGCGTACCGGCACTGGGCGTCCGTGGCAGCCCGGCGCCGCATCCGGCTGGTCGCTTTCGGGACGCTGGTTGCCTTTGCCCCGTTGTTTCTGTTCTCCCTGCTGCCCGAGACACTCGGTGCGCCGTTCTACGTCCCATATGAGTATAGCTTCCCCTGGTTGCTGCTCAGTCCCGTGACCTACGTCTATGCGCGCGTTCGCCACCGGCTGGTGCCAACCGAGACTATGCTCAGTCGCGCCCTTATCTATTATCTTCTCGCCCTCCTGCTGTGGAGCCTGTACCTGGCAACTGCCGGCCTCCTGGATCGCCTGGCTGTAGACGTGGCTGGCCGGTGGTTCCTGATTGTCGCCTTCTTCAGCATCGGCGCTGTGCTCCTCCTGGTCCCGCTCCAGCAGGGGCTCGAGCGCCTGGTAAAGTGGGTTTTCTATGGGCGCGAGATTCGAGATACCAGGATTGTCGAAGGGCTCCTCGCCTCGGCCGCGCGCACGCTTGATCGCGAGACGTTGCAGCGCCTGCTGGTTGAAGGCCTGGGGGCTGCGATGGGATTCACGCGGGTTGCCCTCTTCTTAAAAGACGGCGAGGGGCAGGCCTTTGCCCTGCTCGAGGCTGCCGGCTTTGAGCGTGGAGATTTTGGCAATGGCCGGCTTCCGATCGACAGCGACCTGGCGCTGCTCCTGGAGGCGGCGGCTGCGCCGCTCACCGGCGAGCAGGTGCGCCGAAAGCTGGTCGGCACGCCGCTCCAGGGGCAAGCGCAGTCACTCCTCTCGGCGGCGGACGCCGGGCTCTGGCCCCTGGTGTCGGATGGCGTGTTGCAGGGGCTGCTGCTCATTGGTACCCGTCCGGGCGACTCCTTTTTCACCGCCGAGGACAAACGTATTTTGTCAATGCTGGCCTGTCAGGCTGGGATCGCGGCCCACAACATCTGGCTGCTGGAAAAGGTCCGCGCCCAACAGGCGGAACTGGCTCGATCTCACCGGCAAGTGTTGATCGGGCGCGAGCGCGAGCGCTTGCGCCTGCCACGCGAGCTCCACGACAGCGCCGTCCAACAGCTCCTGGGCGTCAGCCGCTTGCTCGAGACCATAGGACGAAGAGACAAAGACGGGCACCGATCCGACGTTCTGGCTGTGGAGGGGCTCACGCTCGAGGACCTGCAGCAAGAGCTCCTCACGGTGGTCAGACAGCTCCGGGATCTGAGTAGCGAGTTGCGACCGGCCTGGCTTCGCGAGCTGGGGCTGACCGCTGCCCTTGCGGGGGAAGTGGAGCGCCAGTGCGGGACCAACGACATGGCAAGACCGCAGGTCGAACTCGATCTAGCCCAGAGTGGAACGGCTCTCCCGGAGCCGGTCGCCATCTGCCTTTTCCGGGTGGCGCAAGAAGCGCTCCGCAACGCGCTATGCCACGCTCAGGCACGGCGAATTGAACTACATCTGCGCCTTCTCCCAACGGAAGTGATACTCGATGTGCGCGATGACGGGTGTGGTTTTCGTGTGCCGGCCCATCTGAGCGAACTGACCCAGGCCGGCCACTTCGGGTTGGCAGGGATGGCCGAGCAGGTGGAGTGGGGTGGCGGTACGTTCACCGTCCACTCGCAGCCGGGCGTGGGGACGACCGTAACAGTCCGTGTTCCCCTGGAGGAAGATAATGACGGCACCGATACGGGTTCTGCTGGCCGATGATCACCCCCTGCTGCGCACCGGACTGCGCGCGGCCCTGGCACCCGAAGACGACATCGCACTGGTGGGTGAAGCGGCCGACGGGCGTGAGGCCCGGCGGCTGGCGCAGGAGCTGCAGCCCGATGTGCTGCTGTTGGACGTGAGTATGCCCGGTCCCCCGGCGTTCGAGACGGTGGCGCATGTGAGGGAGCACTGCCCGGCGACACAAGTGCTGATCGTGACGGCGTATGACAACCCGGCGCTGATCCGGGGGATGCTGGCTGCCGGAGTGGCCGGCTACCTGTTGAAGGATGAGCCGAATGCGGTGGTGGTGCAGGCCATCCGTATCGTGGCTCAGGGTGGTACCTGGGTGAGCCGGCCGGTCCTGGAAGTGCTGGTGCAACCGAAGAGTGCCGGAGTGGTCGAAGAGGAAGCGCCTACCCTCACCGATCAAGAGTTGGACGTCTTGCGATTGATGGTCACTGCAATGGGGGATGCAGAAATCGGCCAGGCGCTGAAGATATCAGAGCGAACAGTTCGACGGTATCTCCACAGCGCCTACAACAAATTGAAGGTGAATACGCGGGTGGAGGCGGCTGTTCGAGCGGTACAACTGGGGTTAGTTGAGGTGTGAGCGTCGGGCAGCGGTGCTTTATATGGGAGCGGGGCAGGATGTCTGCCCCGTTTTTCTTGTACCCCGCCGGCTTCCTGCTCTCCCGTGGCCGGGTCCGGCCGGTGACGTGACCGAAAGCGGCCAGGAAGTTGGCCGGATCTGACCTTACATAGCAAGGAGAAGGTTGGTAGGATTGATACATCTCCAGAAGACCAGGTGGCACCCGGATGCCGTTCGACCCAAACAGGCGACCACGTCCCGGGCTTGATAGGCAGCACAGGCCAGCATCACGCTGGTACGGTCGGAGACCTGCCAGACCGGCGGGACGGCGCGGCCGCGGGCGATGGCCGCCACCGGGCAGGTGACCGGCGGCCCGGTGAGGTTGGTGGTATCGGTCGCGAGAGAGAGGGGTTGACCCGTCCAGCCTGCCAGGGCCGCGCGAATCAGCCCATCGGAGGCGGCCCGCACTTGGACGCGCGGATTGGCCAAAAAGTCGCTTGATGAGTCAGGAGGAACCTCATGAAACACCTATGGCGCTTCGTCCGTGGGGGCGCAGCCCTGGGCGTGCTGGTCGCCCTGGTGCTGGGCCTGGTGGTGCTGCTCCAGATGGCGAGCGGCGGCAGCCCGCCGGCGAGCCCGCTCGCTCAGGCGGTGGCCTCTCCCGGTAGCGAGATCACGCCGCCAGCACCACCCCCCGATAACCTCTCAGCACTCGCCACCGCGACTGCCGGGCCCTATCCCCGCCCCAAGAGACACCGACAGAGACGGCGACAGCCGCCCCCTACCCGCCGCCCCAGGGAACGATCCCGGTGCCCGCGACGGCCACGCCGACCCCCGGGCCGGCCGTTACACGCGGCCCGACAGCGACGCCGTTCCCAACCCGGGGGCCGGCACCCGATGCGGCCGGCACGATTTTGTATGCACCGCTCGAGCAGCCAGTCATCATGGGGGTACCCGTCGATGGGCAAGGGCGGAAAGCTGCCGAGGCGGCACCGCTGCCCCTGTCATTGGACTTCACCCCGATCTTGCGCCAGCCATCACCCGACGGCCGCTACCTCCTGCTGCTCCAGCCGGTCGAACCTGGCGGCAGACCCTACGTCTTTGACAGCCAGACTGGGCAATTGTGGCTAGTGTTCAGAGGCCATCCGTGGCAGCAGACTATTCAAGGCTGGCTCTACGGGTGGCATCCCGACAGCCGCCAGGCGCTCTTCTGGTTCTTCAACAATGAAGAGTTGTGGCTGGCAGATGTGGAAACAGGCCAGTACACAGTGTTGGCAATGACCGAGGGACCTGTGCAGGGGGCGGCCCTATCTCCTGACGGACAGAGGATTGTCTATATAGGGAGAAGTGGTGCCAACGAAATCATGTGGATTGTGAGTACCACCGGTGGCGATGCACGCCAGTTGTTTGACCCGGAGGGGATATCATACGTATTTGGGTGGTCTTCGGACGGGGCCCACATCCTGTATGCCGGCGGCTCATCGTACAGCAAGGCGGACGCGGCCGCCGGCACCCCACCCCCAGGCGGCCCCTTGTGGCTGCTGGACCCGCAGGGCCAGAATCGCCGCCCGCTCTCAGGACATTTTCTGTTTGGCTGGGGGTTCGAACCTGTCTGGTCACCCGATAGTCAGTGGGTTGCCTTGACCGGTCCTGACCCGGGCCGCTCGTTTGGCTGTGCTCAGAAGGACCCCCCGCCTGATTCAACAACCTGCCGCTATGAGGGCACAGCCATCTACATCGAGAATGTCGGCACCGGAGAAGTACGGCGGCTCGCCGCGGGGATCGAGCCGACCTGGTCGCCCGACGGGACGATGCTCGCCTTCCTCTCGAAGCAAAGCGGGGCGCCGGAGGTGTGGGTCATTCGAACCGACGGCACCGACCTGCGCCAGCTCACCACCGACGCGCAGCCGAAGCACCAGCTCGTCTGGGCACAGACCAGGAGGTAGTCCGATGCCTTGCAGAACCGTTCTCAAAATTGGGGGGCTTCTTCTCCTCTTTGGCGCTCTGATCAGGCTCGTCGCAGCGCCTCAGGAGGCCTGGGCTCAGACGCCCACACCCTTTCTGATCTCGCCGTACTTTGGCGAGGAGACGATCAGCCAGAACTATAGCGCCGGCCATCCCGCTATTGATTTCGGCAGTCTGGATTATGAAAGAGTCCTCGCCGGAGCCGGCGGCACTGTTGATCGCGTCCAATGGTGGAACAACAGCTGCCACCAGGAGAGCACCGATAGTCATAACTGTGGTTTCGGTCTCTACGTGCGGATCAACCATGACAATGGGTACCGGACCTGGTACGCCCATCTCAGTGCCACCGCATTCCCACTGGGAACGACGAACGCGCGGGTGAGCCAGGAACAAGTTATTGGGACGGGCGGCCACACCGGCTACTCTACTGGTCCGCATCTGCATTTTCAAGTTCAGCGCTATGTCAACGGTGCCTGGACCAACGTCAATCCCTTCAATGAGAGCGGTACTTCGCTCTGGATTGACGGGCAGTGGGCCAACCCGAGTCGCTCCATTCCGGCGCCGGTCGAACGCGGCGAGATCATCGTGGACGACACTTCGAATAACTCCGGCGGGTTCACCAAGGGGCGCAATGGGCCGTTTAACACCCCCTGCCCGCCAAACTCGTGTCCGTCCTGGTGGTCGGCACCGGCGGGCTACGGTAGTGATATGTGGTGGACCTACGTCCACGCAACGGCCGACTACTGGGCTCGCTGGACGCCCAACTTCTCCCAGCCGGGTATCTACGAAGTCTATGTCCACGTCCCCAACGCCAATGCCACGACCTGGCAGGCGAAGTATACGATCCAGCATGCCAACGGAGAGAGCAGCGGCACGGTGGACCAGAACGGTCTCAACAACCAGTGGGTGAGCATCGGGGTCTATCGCTTCCCCAAAGGGAGCGCCAAGAGCGTGTCCCTCACGGATCTGACAGGGGAAGGCTATCGCGTTCACTGCTACGATGCGATCGGCTCGGCCTTGGGCCAGAATTATTGCCAGGTGGGGGTGGATGCCGTCAAGTTCGTTCGTGAGGACGGCGCCTCCTACGACGACGCCTCGCCATCAGTCGCGTATACCGGCAGTTGGACGCACAGCAGCCCCTGGTCCAAAGCCTATGCGGATACGGTGAGTTGGTCCAATTCGGTTGGCAGTAAGACCTGGCTGATCAACTTCGAGGGCAGTCGCATCACCCGGCTCTACACCATGGCCTCCAACCGAGGGAGCGAAACGATCCGCATCGATGGCGCCTCCCAGGGCACCACCAGCAGTTACGCCTGGGAGACCCGCTGGCAGGCCGCCAAAAGCTGGTCGTTCAGCCCCGGCTACCACACCATCGAGGTTGAGGTCGCCGGCGGCGGGGGCGGCTACTCGGACCTGGATGCCTTCGTGGTGGATCTCCCCGCCGCCCGCTCCGGCACTACCTACGATGATCCGCATTATCAGCTCAACTCTATTGGCGCCTGGACGCATGGCACCGGCTGGTCAAGCGCCTATGGGGGAACAGACAGTTGGTCCAAGACGAAGGAGGATGCCATCACCTTCACCTTCGTCGGCACCCAGGTGACCTGGGTGTACACCAAGACCTACAACCGGGGCATCGCCGCTATCGCCATCGATGGCGTAAACCAGGGCACCATTGATCTCTACTCAGCCTCAACCCAGTGGCAGCAAAATACCGTCTTCACGAACTTGGGCGCCGGGGTGCACACGATCCACATTTCGGTCACCGGCGTGAAGAACCTTTCGTCCAGCGACTACTATGTGGATGTTGATGCGTTCATCGTTCAGTAACAGGGGACTGACTCGGTCGGGATGAGTCGCGTCGCTGGAAGCGCGACCGCGGCCACAGTCGGGATGCTCGCACTCCCAGGTACACCGCCTCTGATCGGCGTCGCGTAGGGCTGTCCCCCAGCCAGCGCGTGGCGAGGTTGAAGGGGCTCAGCCCCTTCAGAACCCTTCGGGTTGGTTCGCCGGACGTGCTTAGCCCGCCCCGCATCCGGGGCGTGGAAGGGAGTGGACTAGGACTGGCGCTGGTGCAGCGGCTTGTGGCGCTGCACGGCGGCGAGACCGCCGTGCGCAGCCGGGTCGGGCAGGGCACGGTGGTGATGGTACGGCTGCCCCTGGCGCCGGAGACAGGGTAATGTTTCAGATCTGTTACACGATGTTTCGAGATCGTTACCGGTCTGAAATACGGTGAAATATCAGGTGTGGTAGGATGGAGGCAGGTCAACTGCCAGCGTGGTTAGGAAGTCCTGACTGACGGGTTTGAACGGGATCCTCGCGGTAGTCTTTCCGCAAATGGCAAAGATAAGGACCAGGCATGAGCTTGATCGAGCGGCGAAACTGCTCACCGGGAGTGCAGCGTCGGTGGCGGAACACTCGCCGGGCGAGGCCGAAAATGTCAGCCTCATTACGGCCGACTCTGAACTATCCCGGCTACCAACTCTCAACATTGGTCGACTTGATACTATTCCAAAACCATCGGCGTTGTTTCCTTCTTTTTCTATCAGAAAGGGGTCAACATGAGACTGATTATGGTAGCCTTAATTGGCACCATTCTTGTTCTGAGCCTTGCTAGCTTTCCCGTATACGCCCACGAAGCACCCGATGGCAACCCGCGTGTTGAGCTTGTGGAGCGTCGGGTAAACGAGATCATGGGAGTTGAAGGGATAATCGAACGGGCAGATCCGCAACTTCGATCTGGTCCCGAGCCCCCCTGGTCGTGGATGGCTGTGTCAGCTTATGATTCAGAAGATCTTCAATGCCACGGTACAGAAACAAGGATTGTTCGTGCTGGTTGGATGAAGTACGCCTTTTGGGGACTGGGTGTCTACCTCATGGCGGCTTGGGTCGGTGATGACGGTCGAATGGGACTGAAACAAGCTGATGAGATCTTCACCCACCGGCGCTATCGTGTAGAGAAAACCGGTCTCACAGGCAACCCACAATACTGGATCATGCAATCTGCCGACCTCAACGGGTTCTTCGCGACCTATGCTGCTACGGCTGATCCTCCTGGACCAACGGCTCCACTTGATTGTGCCTCGATCGGTGGCTGGGCGCGAAAATTCGACGATGCGATCGGAGTTTCTGCCGTTCGGGAAGCTGTTATCATACGGAAGACTGGAGCGAATGAGTTTTGGCCCCGTAATCCGGAACACGCTGTCCGTAATGATCCCTACCAGTACGTCGACCTTCACCCCTTCGGTATCGACGGTTGGCAGTTCTACGGTAATAACTAGGAGGTACTATGGACCGCAGCACTTTACTCATCTTCGGTCTGTTGGTCGGTCTGGCTGTAATAGGGGGCGTCGCCTACTTCCAGGACCAAGGGGCACGAGCTGCTGAGATCAGAGGGCCGATCTTGACGCAAGAGGATGCCGTCGCGCGGGTTGTATGGGCAATTCGTCCGGAGCATCACCCTCAAGCGATTGATGCCAGGTTGATGTTCCACCAAGAAGCATCTGAGGCGCTCGGCAACTGGGAAAGCTATGACCGTCCAGGGATCAAATACGGTCCTCGAACCCCGGTGTGGGTCGTCACCGTCCTGGCTGATAGTGTTGCCGATCTGCCTATGGCCAACGCGGGTGTTACCCGGACACAGCGCGGGGTAATCTTTATGGTCAATGCTGTCGACGGATCGGTGCCCTTTATGCTCACGATCACCGGTAAGTCGGATGAGGTCGCCCAACGGGTTCGGGCCCTTCCAAACCGTGCTGGCTCGCTTCCGATCCAACGCTCGCCGCTGGAGACTCCTCCGGCCGCTGTGCCGACAGCAACTCCTGCCCCAATTTCACCGTAGCACGGATCGTTCTCTCATTCACAGCGAAGGGTCTAAGGACAGGCTTCAAGCAAGAAAGGAGGGCACCGGCGAGACTGCCAGCGCCCTCCTCATTCCTCAACATGTTCTCTGTCTTTCGCTGAACCCGCATGGTGAGTCGGCTCATATAGACTCCCTCTTGGAGCACGAAGCATGCTGCTGAACACCATCGCCATCCTTCTCTCAGGTGTGCTTGTCGGATCCATAGCCAGTATGATCACGGGCAGAAAAACCTTTACGAATGTTCTCACAAGCATGGTGGTGGGGATTTGGGGAGCGCTCCTTGGTGGCTTCTTAGCTCGATCAGTGTTACCACTCGCAGGTCAACCGGCAGTCGCCGGGGTCGGCTTATACATCATCGTGCTTGCCGGCCTAAGTGCAGCAGTGTTACTTTTGATCTTTCATGTTTTCTGTTGGATTCAACAGAAAGTTGACTAAACTCTCGGGCTGGTGATATTAACACCTTTTGCAACGAAAGGGATGAACGACTACGAGTCAACACAATACAATAGTTATGATCGAGGGCGGTATGTCAAGAGTTGTGTAAATTCTGAGCTTCGGCGTCCTTGGCCGGCACTGAGATCCGCCGCAGTTTTAGACTGCGGATAACGGCATAGAACATTAACAAACAGCTATTCTCATTGCGGAAGGCGGCTGCCATTTTATGGCTGGGTTTCTTGACCTCATTGAACAACCGCTCGATGATATTCGTCGTGCGGATGAACTTCCAATGCTTGATCGGAAAGCGGTAAAAGGTCAGGCAGGCTTCCAGGTCACGCTTCAAACAGGCCACTGCGGTCGGATAGATCTGCTCGTACTTCGCTACGAATGCAGCCAACTCCTGATCTGCCTTTTCCCGGCTTTCGTGGTAGAAGATCGCTCGCAGTTCGGGTCGGACTTCATCGTGCTGCTTCTCCGGGAGGTAGCCCAGCACATTTTCCATCTTGTGTTGGCCACAGCGCTGTCGTTTTGAGGTCGGGAAGTTGATTGCGATGGCATTCAGCATGGCTTTGTGACCATCGGTGATCCACAAATCCACCGTTTCCACGCCCCGGTTTTTCAGCTCTTCGAGCAGGTCTTCCCAAGCTCGCTGGTTCTCTCGTTCACCGACGGTAAAAGCCAGCACCTCCCGCCGGCCTTCCGCATCAATGCCAACGATGGCTAAAATCGGCATTTTGCAGCCTTCCGCAGCATAAATCACGCTGAAATAGGGGCCGTCAGCGAAGAGATAGAGATAGTGAGGCTTCAGTTGGCGTTGTTTCCAACCTTCAAACTCGCCTTCCAGGGAATGAAACACTCTGGAAACCGCCGAAGGACTGAGCGAAGCGCCGGTGAGTGCTTCCACCACATCGCCCACGTGAGCAGTGCTGACCCCTCGCACAAACATCTGGCAGATGGCTTCATCCAGTTCGGCCTGGCGACGATGGTAGCGTTCGAACAATTCCGTTTGAAATCCGTTGCCAGTGCGCGGGACGGGCAAATCTTCGATCACACCCATCGAAGTTCCCAGGTCTCGCTCGTAGCTGCCATTGCGATAATCTCTTCGCTCTGGCGTTCTTTGGTAAGGTGCTGCGTTGACAAAGGCTTCGACTTCTTGTTCCAGAATTTGGATCAGGGTGAATTTGATGGCTAGTCGAAGTCGCTCCTGGAGGTATTCTCCGATTAGTGTTTGACCTTCTGCCTCAAGCCGCTTATGATTTGCTCTGGGAGTCATTGGTTTTCTCCTTGTAAGGTTTGGTCGCCTAGCAAGGATACCAAGACTCCCTCTTTTTACACAAGATTAGTGATACCGCCCTGATCGAGTCGTGTCCATCTTCAGCTCGTGGAGCCGGTGATCCGGCTACGAACCACGCCGGTATAACAATGTCTGTCCCTGGCGAATCGACTTCGGCGGCGTCGCCAGGGGTGGCGGGCGCTGCAGCGCCCCACCCCGACGACTCTGGTGTAACAAGGACCTTCCTCGTGGCAGTAACGCCCCGGAGGCTCTACCGGCTGGTAGGCGTGCTCGTTTGTCTCACTCTCCTTGGCGGGGCCTGCCGGGCCCCTGGCGCTGAGGGGCCGCCCTCCCCCGTGGCAGCGACGAGCCCGCGCCCCACGAGGCCACCAATTACCCCGCTCGTTTCCGAACCGTCTCCCCCACCGGCGACTGCGGTGACACCCACACCCGCTCCGGCCACACCACCATCCTTTCGCTATCTCCATGCGGGGACGTTGATCGAACAAACGCCGGAGCGTGCGCCTCAGGCGCTGGCCACTGTGCCTGATCCGGACGCGGTCTTGGACGCCACGCAAGTGAACCATTTCGTGGTGCTGTTGCGGCGGCAAGCGCTCGACCGGCTGGATGTGCGCGATGGATCGAGCGCGCCGGTGGCGCGCTTTGACAGCCCCGCGCGCTTTGGGGCGCTCCTGAAGACCCCCACTGGGGACCCGATCCTGTACTGGGTCACCTTCGATGATCCCGGGGCGCCGTTTGGCCTCGGCACGCTGGTCGGGAGCTACCAGGTGGCTCGCCAGATCGCGCGGCCGATCATCATCGTCCACCGGAGTGCCCAGCCGTTGGGGCTGTCGGCCGACGGAAAAAGCCTGCACCTTTTGCCCTGGGGGCAAGACCCTGCCTTTGGGCACGTGTTGGTGGTGGACCTCGCGAGGGGGCAGATTGAAGCCGAACTGCCGGTGGCAGGGGAGATCTTTGCGGCGCTCTCGCCTGATGGTCGTGCCCTGGTCACGACCGCGCGCCGCCGTCGGGGCGAGACCCTCGAAACGGTGCTCAACTTCTATGAGTTGACCTCGGCGACGCCGGCGCTCCAGGTGCTCGACCCGCCGCGGAAACCCAGCCATGCCTGGGGCTTGCTCTGGGCGCCTGACAGCCGGGGGGTGTACTTCCTGCTCCGCCCGGGTGATCTCTACGACGAGCCGGTGACGGCCGATGGTCTCAGGCGGCTGGATGGTCACTCGAAGGCGATGGCCCCCGTGGCCGCGATCGGCCAGGCCGCGAGCCGGCCGCTGGCGATCAGTGCGGATGGACAGTGGCTCTTGCTGCGGCCCGACCGTGGCGATGTGGCAACCCTGGTACATCTCCCCACTGGGGCGGTCGAGGTTGTGCCCTTGCCGGCTACGGCGGTCTTCGTCGGCTCAAGCCTGGTTCCATCACCGCGCAGCGGGCGATGAGCTCACGGCGGATCGACGTCTGCCTGCCCAAAGATCCGTGACCGGCCGCCGAACGTCGGTGCTGACAGTCATCCGGAAACGATCGAACCGTAGATCCCAATGATAGCGGCGGACTCCCTCACCAGCTGGCCAGAATCGAGCGCGCCGCCAGCGGTTCTCCGAGCCTACCCTAACGGCCTAGACTTCCTCGTGTCCATCCAGGCGCCAGCGCCGCGCCGAGCACCACTACTCACTGTGTCAACCGCGCATCGTGGCGCTGCACAGCAGCCGGGTCGGGCAGGGCACGGTGGTGACCGTGCGGTTGTCCCTGGCGCCAGCGACGGGGGAGTGTTTCAGATCTGTTACGCGATGTCTGGAGATCGTTACTGGTCTGAAATATGGTGAAACATCAGGTGTGGTAGGATGGACGCAAGTGAATTGCCAAGGGTGAGATTATTGACCTGGCTGCACTGGAGCCGGAGAATTTCCTCTACCTGCGGGCTCTCCCCGAGGCTGACGGAACCTTCACTGCGACCAAAATTTGGGCCAACCTTGCTAACTTGAGAGGGAAAGTAAGCCTTGAAGAAGAATCAGGGTATCCTTCTATTGTTGTTCGCCTCCCTGCTGGCCGGCTGCGGCAGGTTGAAAGTGGAGGGCCGGCTCATGCAGCCGGCGGAGGCCACTGCCACGGCCCAGGCGGCGCTCACTCCTTCACCCACACCCGCGCCGCGCCTTGGCAAAGTCGCTTTTGTGCGCGGCGGGGACATCTGGACGACCAACCTCGACACGGGCCAGGAAGTCCGCCTGACCGAAGGGGGCGATTACACACACCCGCGCTGGTCCCCCAGCGGCCGATGGCTGGCGTTCTTCAGGGGCCGTGCGCTGTGGGTCGTGGATACCGACAGCGGGACACCGTGGCGTATCGCGGGCCATGCCACGGGGTCCTCCTGGTCCCCTGTCGCGGACCGGCTGGCTTCGGTGACGGGTGACGGTGGCCTGTGGGTGAGCAATCCCGACGGAAGCCAGTCCCAGGAGCTGATCTCGGGACCTGGCGTCCAAGGAGGGGGTGTGGGGCGCGTCGCCTGGTCTCCTGATGGAGACTGGCTGGCTTTTGAGTGGACGGAGACCGAACCGGAAGCGCGGCCGACCTCCCAAGGGCTGCGCCGCATCCGCGCCGACGGAACGGGGCTCAGCGAGATCGCCTCCGCCTACCATCCACCCCAGGAGGATGATACCGTCGCCCTGGCCGCCTGGTCGCCGGACGGCACCCGGCTGACCTTCTGGCAGATCCCCTTCAACTCGCCTTCCCTGGCTGCCGACGGCGTGCCGCTCCGCACCGTGCCGCTGAACGGCGGGCGACCAACTGTGGTCGCCGAGCGCGTACTCCCCTACCCCGACTTCGCCGCCTGGTCGCCCACCGGCGACGGGCTGGCGATCGTCGCCGGTGGGTTCCGCGCGACGTGGCTGGACAAGACCCTGGTACTCGCGACGCCGGACGGCCAGGCGATCACAGTGCTGGCACCCGCGACCGACGTGGCCCTCTCGCCGGCCTGGGCGCCGGATGGGAAGCGCCTGGCCTACGTAGGCGCGCCGACCCGCCCCGGCGCACTCGGTGGGGCGGGGGCAAGCGCCCTCCTGGCCGACCGGCGGATCTGGGCGATCGCTGCCGATGGCAGCAACAGGCGCCAACTGGCGAGCGATCCCGCCTTTCGCGACGAGCGGCCGCAGTGGTCGGCCGATGGCGAGTCTCTGCTCTTCCTCCGCCTGCACGGCCGGCCACCCGACCTCCGCGCCGGCCTCTGGCTGATGCGCGCCGATGGCAGCCTGCTCCGCCCCATCGCCGAGGATCTCTCTCCGCTGCCCGACCCGTTCGGCTTCTACGGCTACGTCGATTGGAGCGACCTCTTTGATTGGTGGACCGGGCCGCCCGAACCGTAATCGATGAGATGCTCGCCGGGCGGCAGACCGTGGGCGGCAGGCGGATGTCCACTCAGGCCTGCTGGATGGGTTCGACCATTGCCAGATCGGTGACGGGACCAACCGTGGTTTGAACGTCGGGAATGAGATCAACGCCCTCGGCATCACGCTGGTGGCCCTCGAAAAAGGCTTTCCGTCTCTACTGGCCTCACCACGCCCAGACAAGCGGCCAGTCCCTTCGACTATGTTCCAAAGAACTCGCTGACGGGAGTGATGGTGGCCTTGCATCGCTTGAAGCCCGGCATCAGGAACTTCTCGACGGTGTCGTAGTCGTTGGCCTGTAGCACAAGGTGTGCTCAGTGGAGGCCCCATAACGCTAGAGCCTTGCGCCGTGCGTCAGCAGGGTCGCAAGGTGGGTGTTAGCCGAAGCCAAACCGTTGTTCGTCTCAAGTCAGGCAAGAGTCATATCATACTCTGCAAGAGGGAAGCAGACGGTCTTCTTGATGCGACTGCTATGCCTGGCAATCTCCTCCAGCCGCTTGTAGACAGGGGCGTCGAAATACTGCTCGCCGCATTGAGCGCACACCCAGGCTGGCACACGATCCACGTAGATTGTTTGCCCCTTGAAATGAAATCTGGCCTGAATGATGCGTTGTTCTACCTTGCCGTCGCAGAACTCACAGACATCGTTGGTCGTCATGTTCATCACTTTCACTCTTCTTCCACAGAGGTTGTGATGATCAGCAACACGCTCGAGGGCAGGAAGCAGCATACCACGCAGGCGCGACGACCATCTGTCGTATCGCCAGCCACCTCATAGCGAGTGCCACGTGGGTCACGCGTGAGCTTCCGTGCAATTTGACCGGTGAGAATGATGCTCTCGATATCCTCTGCCACAGGCTCGTCTTCAGACATCTCTTCGTTGGCGTGCGAACTGACACGGTATCGTTGCTCGCGGATGGCTTGACGCATACGCTGCAGGACACGCATGCTGCTTTCCTTAACGCCCGGTTTCGGCTAACGCCTCAGCACGCCGCAACCGCGCCGCCCGCTTGAAACTGGCTCTTTTCAGCGCGACGGACTCGACCCTCTCGCGCGCGGTTGTCGGCAAGCAAGTGTTTGCGGGTCGTGCGGGTACGTCGGCTCACTCGACTATTGGGTCATTTCTGTCAAATCATCTGCTCGTATTCATCGTGGGTACCAATCCAAACCCAAATGAAGTCTGCGCCATCTTTCACCGCAAGCGCCCTGTGATTAATTCCAGCACGCGCTGGCCAGAACTTCCCAACTTTTTTGAAGTGAAGCGAGGGATGCGAAGGGTCTTTCTTCAACAATTCAAAATTCTTGCTCGCTGTCCGTTGGACGTCTTCTGGCAGATCGTCAAAGTGTTTCCAGAAACGGCGTGTGGTGCGATGCATTTAGAGTTCCTTCAAGCGACCCTTCGCTTTTTCGTCAAAGGCTTCTTGGATTAGAAAATCCAACCTTCCCGCTTCGGAATCTGCCTCTATTTGTTTATCCCATTCTTCCCAGTCTCTCTCGGAGAACCACTGCCGCAGGCGAACATAATCTTCGCGAGGGAGAGACTCAATTGCCGCTTGAATTTCCTGTACTTTTGTCATTGTGGCCTCCTATTCGCTTCGCGTTACTCTACTTTCGACCGCAACGGCATGACCGCAAACGCCTCAGCACGCCGCCACGCCCAAAGCCGCGTGCGAAATGCAGACACCTTCCAACTGTGCCAACCACCAGCGCCAGAAAGCCGCGTACGTGGCGTGGTCGGCGTGCGTGTGTTTGCTGAAGCCATCCACACCGTCTGTGCTTGGGTCTATGCAGGGACTTTCTTTACTTTTTGACGCGCGATCTTGACCAGGACGCGTAATGCCTCATTCACCGAATCCGAATCCGGGAAAACTTCGGCTACATCGGGTGATAGGACGACGATATTCGTGCCTTCAGCATAGCGTTCCGCATACTTGCCGCGTACGCCCTTGCTGAAGTCGTATTCGTCCAGCATGTCTGGGTCATGTCGAGTTTCAACTGCCTTCTTCATAATCTTTCCTTTCTGCTGGTGTCGCGACACGTGCACTGATAATTCGAATGTCATCTCCGCGTATCGTATGAACCACAACTAACAAACGTCCTCGAGCAGATTGTCCGATGATGACGTAGCGGTCTTCATCCTCAGAATGGAGCGGGTCATCAATCGTTCGAGAGAGCGTGTCACCCAAAACGGTAGATGCCTCTTCAAACGAGACCCTGTGATCTCTGAGATTTTGTCGGGCTTTCTTCTTGTCCCATTGGAAGATGAATGCCATCAAGCCTCCGAAGCGTCATTGTAGGCTTTATTATACCACTGCTTTGACAAAAACGGGACATGTCTTTGGGAAAGAGGTTTCAGCAAACGCTTGAGCCTTGCGCCTGCGAAGCATGGTCGCAAGGCGCGTGTTTGGCGAAGTCAAATGTCCCCAGAGTGGGCGTTACCTTCCAGTGTTTTGAGCAGGGCCTCAATTTCTCGGACAAGCACAGGGAGATTAGGCTGGCTAAAGCTCATCTCTGGTGCAGGGATGCGATTGTGCTTGATGTCTGGAGGCACATGCTTGTGGTGGGGATGTGAGCTTTGCAAGGCTGGATCGTCCGGATGCGGTTGTGAATCGTACCAATACAGCTTCTTCTCCCCGTGTCAGACTTCGTAACCGTACCAGTCTATGACAGCCGGCAAGCGATGGTACAAGATTCGCTGGCGGACTACCAAGCGAACGGCATGCTCAAATTGTAACTCACCTGCCACACGCGCCAGGGTTGCGCCCAGTCGGACAAACGTCCCCATGGAGCGGCGCACGGACGGAAACTGTTCAGTCAGGGTGTAGAGAAACAGTTCGTAGTCTTCTGGGGTACGTAACGGGTTATTCATACGGCTACTCGGATCAGCCCAGCCAGACTTGGCGCTCGTGGTTGCAATCGTTGAATTTCGTTGCGGTACTCAGCCTGACAGGCAAGCCAGGTTCGATACACACTAGCCCACTCGCCAAAGTCCAACACCCACGTGTCATCTTCTGGCTCTTCGCCGCTGATGTACGCCGCATAAAACGTCTCCGAACGGATGCCGTATTTACGCTCGACTGACAAAGCCACTTGACTGCTGTATCCAAAACCCTGTCGCTTTCAGAACTCGGCGTGTCCACTACTTCGTCTGGTACTATGACGTCTCCATACTTTTGACCAGTGCGGTCAGCAAAGATTGCTACTGTCAGCAGAAGCATCGCTCCATCGTTCAGTGCAAAACTCCGATTGGAAGTAGACACACCTCTTGTGCCTTCGCCAAAACTACGTGTGTTGGGGCGTCCTCTGAAAGCCACGACAATTGCCTCACCAGAACTCGCGGTAGACCGATTTGTTAGGACAGCGACAGGCGGTGAAGGCATCTTCAGTTGGTAAGAGCGTGTCTAAAAATTATCCTGCACTTTGTACCTTATCTAGTCTTTTGAGCATAATTCGTATGAACGCGAGGTAAACCATGCTCTCGCTCGATTTTGTATGGTATTCATAGTCCTTGCTTAGTCTTCGATAGCGATTGAGCCAGCCAAAGCTGCGCTCAACAATCCAGCGTTTCGGCAGGACCTGGAAGCCTGGCTGTTCTGGTGGTTTCGCGATGATCTCCAGCACAAGCCCGAACTGCGCCTTGACCCATTCAACCAACTCGCCACGATAGGCTTGATCGGCAAAGATGCGCGTGAGCCGCGCAAACTTGCCCCGCAGGTCATAGAAGATGAAGTCCGCACCAGCAGAATCAGAGATCGAAGCCGCATGAACGAAGATACTGAGCAGCAAGCCCAGCGTGTCAACGATGATCTGGCGTTTACGGCCCTTCACCTGTTTGCCGCCATTGTAGCCCGATTCGCCGCCTGCTTCCATTGTCTTTACCGTTTGGCTATCAAGAACCGCAGCACTGGGTATAGCCTCTTTTTCCGCCGACACTCGCACTTTCTCTCGAAGAATGTCATTAATGCGGCGCAATGTCCCGTCTCTGGTCAACTTGCGATAGTAGTACTCGACGATGTGCCAATCGGGAAAGTCGTGTGGAAGATAGCGCCATTGACAACCGGTTCGGTTCAGGTAGAAAATGGCATTTACCACTTCTCGAATGTATACCGTTCTCGGGCGGCCGGCATCCGGCTTCTGCCTCAGCTCTGGTTCAATCAATTGCCATTCTTGGTCTGTCAAGTCGCTGTCATAAGGTTACCGCATCTCTTTCTTGTATGCTTCCGTATGCTCAGATTCACTCATTATACTCTCACGCAGCACGCTTAATTGTTCGCTAGAAGGTATTATAGCACTATTGCTGGAAAATTTCTAGACATGCTCTAAGGCACTCCATTGACCTTTGCTTGCATCCAGGTTTCCACACGCGCCTCGCCATTTGCATAGTACCAGTGTTGCGCTTGTCCATCAGGATAGACAAATGCGCCGACCCGTCCTTCTCCAAGAACTGAACCAATGCCCGCGAGCATGCCCCACATATTTCCGCCTTCATTCCCTCGCAGGTCAACAATCCACCCACAAAGGTTTTGAGCGTCCAAACCTCTTATAATTTCCTGCAACATAGTGGCGAAGTTATTTATCTGGTCTGCATCGTGGCTGGAAAACTTCGGTACTAAAACGTAACCCACTCTGTTTTCCAGAATCTCACCTTTGGGAGACGGATTATCAATTACTGTGGCTGACCTCAATTTTGTCACTCGGTCTGGCGGCAAGAAATAACTGTGATGGTCACCCAATTGAGTTAGTGCATATTGAATTGCTCCATAGGTATCTGAAGATGTTTGGGCATCTTGAGCGCGCTCATACGTTTGTGCCCTAAGCACGTTCCAGTCAACTTGGTTGCGATAGATTGCGTTCTTCCGCATTATTTCCAGAACGTTATCCAGATAAACGGATGCGTCTGGCGGAAGATTTCGGACATTCATTTGATTTTGCTCTGCCTGCTAACCACGTTTCGATAAAAAGGCATGGCGGAGAACACACATTCCACGACACGAAACTGTCGTGTAACACTCCCACTTGGCAATGTTCCCCGCAAGTTTTGTGTCGTGTAACCAGGAAGGGAGCATACCGCTCCCCTCTCACTCCTACAACTGCATGTTGTCCAACGGACTCTTGATCTTCTCCATCCCCTTCTGCGTAACGTGCGTGTACCGTTCGGTCGTCTCGATACTGCCATGTCCCAACAACTCTTGGATGTAGCGGATGTCCACTCAGGCCTGCTGGATGGGTTCGACCATTGCCAGATCGGTGACGGGACCAACCGTGGTTTGAACGTCGGGAATGAGATCAACGCCCTCGGCATCACGCTGGTGGCCCTCGAAAAAGGCTTTCCGTCTCTACTGGCCTCACCACGCCCAGACAAGCGGTCAGTCCCTTCGACTATGTTCCAAAAAACTCGCTGACGGGAGTGATGGTGGCCTTGCATCGCTTGAAGCCCGGCATCAGGAACTTCTCGACGGTTAAGCAAACTCGTAAAGGGGAACTGCTCTCGCTGGCTGCCCTGCTGCTTGCAACAACGCCTCGATCCGACGCACGGTCTCTGGTCTTAAAAGCACGTCACCACATACTGAGCAAACTTCGGCTGGCACATGATCGAAGACGATCACCTGCCCATGATATCGCACGGTATGGATGATCTGCCGTTCTTCATACTCACCAGGACATCCTACAATACTGCACTTCATGCTTTATCGCCTCCTTTGGGTGGGTGTTACCCATTTCGGTGGTTTGGGCTCATACGCCGTAATCACAATCAACACTGGCTGTGCCGTCGTACATACAATATGCAGGGGACGTCCGTGATCGGTAACGCCATTAAGCAAACAGCATGGTCCTCGTTTATGCTCAGGATAGTTTTCCAAAATCTCGGCTGTGGCAATTGCCTGAAGAACCTCGTCAAGCGTGATGTTCTCTTCCGCCATCTCCTGTTGCGCGTGCTGGGTAATACGGATGTTCTCCGCCGTAGCCTGAGCACGGATTCGCTCCAATATCGTCTCCAAGTTGACCTCGTCAAATGCGCTCATTTCGCGGAAGTCTTCTCAGGGCAAGAGCATTTCGGCAATCTGTTTGATCCGCGCCACCCCTTCGGGGGAGTATGGCAACGTGACCCATAACATGCCCGCCGGCCCAGGTTCGATTTTCAGCGTTGTCACCGGGTTCACCGTTGGAGTCAGTTGTGAGAGAAGGAGCTTATTATTATACCGCACCCGGCAGGCATTTTCAAGATGTTGACGTTTGAACGTTTGAGGTTGGCTCCATCCTTTGGACCACGAATCGGCAAAAGTAAGGTGGAAAAAGGAGACGGTTCGCGCCGCTCTGTGTCGCCAGAAGTTGAGAAAACGAGACAGATTGGTGGACCGGGTCGCCCGAACTGTAGATGGAAACAAATATCGGGGGGTGTCTCGGGCGACCTGCGCTCGTGGTTTGATTCCGGTTGACCGGCGACTATAATCAGACCGCCAGGATCCTAAAAACCCAACGTGATGCGTGATGCATGATGCGTGAAAAGATTCATTCACGCATCACGGCTGGAAGCTTTTGGTAGACGGGAACTTGAAATGTACGACGTGATTGTAGTTGGCGGTGGTCACGCGGGCTGTGAGGCCGCCATGGCCGCTGCCCGGATGGGAGCGCGCACGCTCCTGCTGACGATGAACCTCGACCAGATCGCGCTGATGGCCTGCAACCCGAGCATCGGGGGGCCGGCCAAGGGGCACCTGGTGCGTGAGATCGATGCCCTCGGCGGAGAGATGGCCCGCGCCATCGACCGCGCCGCGATCCAGGTCCGGCTGCTTAACGAGAGCAAGGGGCCGGCCGTGCAGGCCCTGCGCGCCCAGGCCGACAAGCGGCTGTATGCCTGGCTGATGAAGCTGGAGCTGGAACGCACGCCTAACCTCCATCTCAAGCAGGAGGCGGTTGAAGATATTCTCGTGGAGGGCGACCGCGTGCGCGGGGTGCGCACCGGCCTGGGGCGGGTCTACGAGGGGCGGACCCTGGTGATGACGACCGGGACCTTCCTGCACGGCCGCCTCATCACCGGCGACACGATCCGCCCCGGCGGACGCGCGGGCGAGGCACCGGCCCGCGGTCTCTCCGAGACCTTCAGGCGCTTTGGTTTCGAGCTCGGGCGGCTGAAAACGGGCACGCCACCGCGGGTGGACGCGCGCACGATCGACTTCAGCCAGACCGAGATCCAGCCCGGCGACGCGACACCGCGCTATTTCTCGTTTGCCTACCCAGAGGCCGGGATCGAGCACCCCTTCAACGAGATCCAGCGCCTCGGCGCGCCCAACCCGGTCTACCCCTTGCCGCCGGAGGCGCAGACCGCGTGGCGCGCGCAGTTGCCCTGCTACCTGGTCCACACCAACCCGCGCTTCCACAAGATCGTTCTGGCCAACCTGGACCGCGCGCCGATGTTTACGGGCGTCATCGAGGGGGTCGGCCCGCGCTACTGCCCGAGCATCGAGGACAAGATCGTGCGCTTCGCCCACAAGGAGTCGCACGGCTTCTTCCTGGAGCCCGAAGGCTGGTGGACCACCGAGGTCTACATCCAGGGTTGCAACACGAGCCTGCCCGAGGACGTGCAGTGGGAGATGGTGCGCACGATCCCGGCGCTGCGCCACGCCGAGTTGATGCGCATCGGTTACGCCGTCGAGTACGACTACGTGCCGCCGTCGCAGATCCAGGCCAGCCTGGAGACCAAGCTGGTCGAGGGACTCTTCCACGCCGGGCAGATCAACGGGACCACCGGCTACGAGGAGGCCGCCGCCCAGGGCCTCGTCGCCGGCATCAACGCGGCCTTGCAGGCCCAGGGCCGCCCGCCGCTGATCCTGCGCCGCGACCAGGCCTACATCGGGGTCCTAATCGACGACCTGGTGACGGGCGACATCAAGGAGCCCTACCGCCAGATGACCAGCCGGGCCGAGTTCCGGCTGCTCCTGCGCCAGGACAACGCCGACCTGCGCCTGACGCCGCTCGGTCGCGAGGTGGGACTCGTGCCCGCGGAGCGGGCGGCGGCGGTCGAGGCCCGGCGGGCTGCCGTCGACCGCGAGTTGGCCAGGCTGAGCCGCACAACGCTCCGGCCGAGTGAGGTCAACGCCCGGCTCGAGGCCCTCGGCCTCGAGCCGCTCGACGATGGCGTCCACGCGCTCCAGTTCCTGCGCCGTCCCGAGAGCACCTACGCGCTGCTTGCCGCGCTCGTACCGGCCCCCGAGCCGTTCCCAGCGGAGGTGGCCGAGCAGGTGGAGATTCAGGCCAAATACGCCGGCTACATCGAGAAGCAGCAGCTCGAGGTCAACCGCATGCGGCGGCTTGAGGATCGCCGTATCCCCGACGACTTCTCCTACGAGGGGCTGAGCGGTTTGCGGCGCGAGGCGCTCGAAAAGCTCACCCGCATTCGCCCGGCGACCGTTGGCCAGGCCAGCCGCATCACCGGCGTCAACCCCGCCGACGTCAGCGTCCTCCTCGTGCACCTGGAGCGCCACAGGAATGGCCGGCGTCAGGAGGCGGCGCCTCTACGAGGGTAGAGCGCGGCAGCAAGGAGCAGGAGTTTTTTCTACAGGGCTCTCACGTTCCAGGGGCACTGCAGAGGATTTTGCGACCGGCACTCTCAGTTTCCTGCTAGCCTTGAAAGCGCGGCGGGCGCTTCGCCAGGAAGGCGGCGAAGCCCTCTTGGGCATCGGCGGTGGTGAAGAGGGTGTGGATGGTCTCGGTCTCGAAGTCGAGGGCTGTGGGCAAGTCGCTTCTGGCGCCGACGGCCAGGGCGCGCTTCTGGAGCGCTACCGCCAGCGGTCCGGTCCGCGCCAACTGCGCCGCGGTCTCGGCCACCGCCGCATCCAGCTCGTCCGGCGGCACAACTCGGTTGACCAGGCCAATCGCCTGCGCCTCCTCCGCCGCCACCAGCCGGCCCGTCAGGAGCATCTCGCTCGCGCGGCCAAAGCCGATGAGGCGCGGGAGCAGGTGAGTCACGCCACTGGTGACGCTGATGCCGAGCGTCACCTCGGGAAAGCCGATCCGGCAGCGGCTGGTCGCCAGGCGCCAGTCGCAGGCCACGGCAAGCTCGGCGCCCCCGCCCACGGCGTAGCCATCGACAGCCGCAATGACCGGCATGGGCAAGCGGCGAATGGCCAGGGTGATCTCCTGGATCGACTCGACGAAGCGGCGGTAGTCCAGCGGGTTGAGAGAGGCCTCCACGCCGATGTCAGCGCCAGCGCAGAAGTGCTCTCCGGCCCCGCGCAGGGCAATGACCCGGGTACCGCTCCCTTCGGCGGTACGCAGCCCGTCGCAGAGTGCCGCTACCATCTCCCAGGTGAGCGCGTTCAACTTGGCCGGACGATTGATGGTGATGGTGGCCAGGTGCCCGGTGTAGCTGATCTGAATCTCATCCATCGGTTCTCCTCGTGTGACGATTCTCAAAGCGCGTTGGGATCAACATCCTTCGATTCGACGTGATGCGTGAATGGCTCCACCATGCCTCGCGGGCTGCCCGACTCCGGGGGCCTGCTTTCTTCTCAGAGGGTGCCACCGTAGCGCTGCTACCTCAGTACGAGCGAACGATGCGCGCCGTCTTGCCCTGGCTGCGCGGCAGCGTCCCAACGGGGACGAGCTCGATGGCGGCGCGGAAGAAGAGCCGCTGGCGCAGGGTGCTGGCGATCTGCTCGGCCAGGGCAGGCAGGGCGCCGGCCGGCACCTCTGCGGCGGATTCGACGCGCAGGGGCAAGAAATCGTAGGGCGGCGCGTGATCCAGGACGATCTGGAACTCCCCGCTGACCGCCGGCGCCAGCTCGGCCAGCACCGCCGCGATCGCAGTGGGGAAGACGTTCACCCCCCGGACGTGCAGCATCTCATCGCTGCGTCCAAGGACCTGGAAGCGAAAGCTGGTGCGGCCGCAGACGCAGGGGCCGGTGCCGACGATCTCAACGGCGTCGTGCGAGCGGTAGCGCAGGACGGGCTGCGCCTCGCGGTCGAGGTGGGTATAGACGAGTTCGCCCATGGCGCCCGGCTCGATGGGCGCGGAGGCGCCGGTCTCTGGATCGATCAGCTCGGCCAGGATGCTGCCCTGGCCGTGGAAGTGCAGCCCCGCGCGCGCGGCACACTCCCCCCCGAAGATGCTCAACACATCGGCCATCCCATAGTTGGCGTCGTGGGCGCGCATGCCCCAGGTCTCTTCGATGCGTGCCCGGTAGGCCGGATTCTGGAGGCCCGGCTCGCCGCCGAAGAAGCCCTGGCGGAGGCCAAGCTCGCGTGGCTCCAGGCCGAGTTGATCACGGACGATGGTGATCAGATGAACGAGGTAAGAGGGAGTGGACGAGATTGCGTTGATCCCCAACATCTGGATCGTGCGCACCAGATCGCGCGAGTTGCCCACGCCGAACGGGACGACGGTCGCGCCCGTGCGCTCTAGCGAGAGGTGGTCGGTCAGGCCCCCGATCCAAAGTTGGTAATTCAGGCAGTGGACCACGGTGTCGCCCGGCCCGAGGCCGGCGGCCCAGAAAGCGCGCGCCCCGATCTCGTGGGTGACCTCAAGATCGTGGGAGGTCAGGCCGACGAAGAGCGGCCGGCCGGTGGTGCCGGAGGTCTTATGCAGCCGGACAATCTGCTCGCGGGGGGCCGCCAGGTAGTTCCCCAACGGCGGGTGAGTCTCCTGGTTGGCGCGCAGCTCATCCTTCTCGGTGAATGGCAGGCGAGGCAAGTCGGCGCGGCTGCGGATTGTCGCCGGGTCTACCCCCGCCTCGGCGAACTTCCGCGCATAGAAGGCGCTGCGCGTGGCCAGGTAGGCGAGCTGGCGCCGGAGCGCTTCGTCCTCCAACCGGCGTAACTCCTCAGGCGCAAGGGTCTCGATCCCAGCATTCCAAAACGGGCGTCTCACGGGAACCTCCTGAGAGTGTCGGCGCTATTCTAACACCAGAGGGTGCTGATTGAAACCAGGGCCTGATCGCGGGCGGCCGTACGCAGAAGGCACGCGCGATGCGGGCGTGGACCACGCGGCATACGTCACGTTCCCGTCTGGTTTGGGTCTGGCCGGATGATGGGATAGGATAGTCCGGCTGAGATGCAGCCTCCACCGGACCCACGAGGGGAGAGGTGCAATGCCGTATCCGCAACGCTGCCTGCTCGTCGGCCTCGCCGCGCTCTTGATCTTGATCTTTCCCGGCGTGCCTATCACAGCCCAGACACCGACCCCGAATAGCGGCACGCGCCTGCCGCCTGTTCCTCAAGCCGATCCCTTCTTCGGAATCGTTCAGGCGATCCACGATCCAGACAAAGCCGTCGCGGCCGGCGCCCGGTGGGAGCGCCTGGTGGTCTGGTGGTCCAACTTTCAGCCCGAAGGGCCCACGGATTGGAATCCGCAGGGCTGGTTTCCGCGCAACCTGATTGAGGACGAGCGCAACCACGGCATCGAGCCGGTCGGGGTGGTGCTCCACACGCCGGGTTGGGCCGCCCACGATAGCGGCTATGGCCCGATCTCACCCCCGCGCAACCTCGATCTGCCGTTCGACCACCCCGAGAACTATTGGGGCCAGTTCCTCATGCGACTGGCCAGGGATTATGCGGGCCTGGTCGATACCTGGATTCTGTGGAACGAGCCGGATATCTACAAAGAGACCTTCGCCAACTGGGCCGGTCCGGTCGAGGAGTTCGCCCGCATGCAGATCGTCGGCTACCAGGCGATCAAACGGGCCAACCCGCAGGCAAAGGTGGTGTTGACCGGAACGACCTACTGGTGGGACCTGGAGAATGGGCGCTCGCCCTACCTCGATCGCCTGGTCGCCCAGCTCGTGGCGGCCCCCGGCGCCGCGGAGAATGGGGCTTTCTTCGACGCAGTGGCGGTGCATCAGTACAGCAACCCGCTCAACAGTTTCGCGGTGCCGGTGCTCTACCGCCGGATTCTGGAGGCGCACGGGCTGGACAAGCCACTCTGGTTGGTCGAGTCCAACGTCGTGCCCCACGATGACCCCCTGCACCCGCTGCAACGGGGCGGGCTGCGGGCCTCGCTCGAGGAGCAGGCCAGCTACGTGATCCAGAGTGTCGCGTTGGCGCGCGCGGCGGGGGTGGAGCGCTATTCGATCTACAAGATGCGCGACGAGAGCGCCGAGAACGATCAGTACTACGGCCTGATCCGCAATGACGGGACTGCCCGCCCGGCCTACGTGGCGTACCAGGTCGCTGCGCGAGAGCTCTCGAATGTCCAAAGCGCGCAGTATTTCTGGGGTGGCTCGGCCACACCACCGACAGAAGACGAGATTACGGCTCTTCTGGCGTCCACGGCCACCCGGCCACAGTTTGTCTGGTCGGGAGCACTCAACGGGGTGCGGATGGTTCGGGGAAGCGACCGGGTGACGGTTCTGTGGAACGCATCGGCTGCGCCGCTCGAGGTAGGGGTGCCGTCGAGCGTGGCGACGGCAACGCTGGTGGACAAATATGGCCAACGCCGCTCGCTCACCCGCGGACCGGACGGTGCCTTCCGCCTGGTGCTGGCACCGGCAACCAACAACACGGATGCGCGCGACGAGAGCCTGATCCTGATCGGCGGCGACCCCGCGATCCTGATCGAGCCGGGCGCTGCCACTCCGCGCGATCCGCTGCCCCGCCCGGTCGATAGTTGCTGGGGCGTCCCGGGCTCGCTCGTGCCGCCTGGCCCCACTCCAGACGAGGCCTGGGTGGCCCCTACCGGCTACGCCGTCAGCGGGCCGTGGCTGGCCTTTTTCCGCGCCCACGGCGATGTAGACTACATCGGCAACCCGCGCTCGCCGCTCGTCGCCGACCCGCTCCATCCCGACCAATGCGTGCAATTCTTCCAGCGGCTGGTGCTCGAATGGCACCCCGATAATCCACCCGAGTACCGCATTCAACGTCGCCTGCTCGCTACGGAGTTGGCCGAGGGCGAGCCCGCGCCACCGGTTGCGCCGGCCGGTCCCAACAACGCCGACTTCTGGTACTTTCCCAAGGGGGCGAGAGGTCTCGGGCATGCTGTCTCCAATCGGGCGCCCGACGGCAGCTGGATCGGCTTCAAGAGCTACTTTGACCGCCACGGCAAAGAAGATGCCTTCGGCTATCCGATGGAGCCGCCCGTCTGGCGCGCGGGTCCAGATGGGGTCGAGCGCTGGACGCAGCGGTTCCAGGCCGCCATCTTCGAGTACCACCCGGAGTTCGACCGCGACGGGGTCAAACCGGGGACGGGCCTCCCCTGGCGCACCTGGACGGTTCAACTCCGCCTGCTCGGCGACGAGTATCTCGTCGTCCGCCAGCTGCCCTTCATTGCCGGCGACCCTGCGAAGCACATCCCGGTGCCCCCGATGCCGAGGCCCTAGAGCGCCAGTCAAGGCGTCAGACTTCCGAAGTCTTCCGAGACTTCGGAACGCTCCGACCACGCGTCCGCGGAGACAAGTTGACCGGTGTTCGAGCGCGTTGACCGGCTGAGACCGCCGTGAGATGACCGCCAGAGTTGCAAGAAACCGCCATTTCCTGTACCCTGAGATCAGGGCAGCGAGGTCGCTCGTACGCGCCCCAGCGTACAGGGAGGACAAGACAACCGGCGAAAACTGCTGTTTCCTTGCTCTCCAGGTATGAAAATTGCTGTCCTGCCCGGCACCAAAAATCCCGGCTCAAATTCCCTGACGAAAGCTCGTTACAGCTCACGACGTTGGACGGTGGGGGGAAGCGGTGCAGATAGTTCGCGGCGTCGTTACCTGGTGGCGGTTGGTAGCCGCCGCTATTGTTTTGTTGGCCGGCTACACGGTCTCGCACTATGTAGCAGCTGCGCCCGTCGCCACGCCGACCCCGCTCACGACCGTAGTGGTGGTTGAGGCCGCTCCCCGCGTCGTCGTCGTGACGGCGACCCCCAGTCCAATCGCTGAGTCTGCCGGCATCAAGACTCCCACGGCTGTACCCGCCACACCCAGCGGTGCCACCCGTCCCACGGCCACGAAGACCGAACGGCCCGCAACTCCCAGCCCAACGGCCACGCCCGCTCCCCTCGCCGCTGATCAACTGGCGGTCGTGGCGCGCATCCCGCTTCAGCCACCCCTCGACAATTGGGACGCCACCAGCGATCATCTCGTCTGGCTCCCGGATGGGGGTGGGCTGCTCGCCGCCGATGGCGATGGCCTTCACCGGCTCGCCGGACCCAACTTTACGCCCTTGCCACCGGCACTCGCACCGCTGCCGGCCAACGGGCGCGATCTACGTCTCGCGGCCGATGGCCGGCAGCTGGCCTTCGTCGCTGCCGGTGACGTGTGGGCCGCCGATGTGGGCGCTGGCGCTCTCGAGGGCGAGACGCGGTTGTTGGCCTTACCCGGCCGAACCGACGGCGCTACCGGGTCACTGCACCTGGTGCGCTGGCTGCCTGATGGCCGCCTGGCGGCGACAGCCTCCTGTGGGAGGGGGTGCGAGGAACTGCTGGCGCTCGACCGGGCAGGCGCCCGGCCGCTCCTGGACTTCGGCGAGCGCGTCTCGCCCACCGTTCCGTTGGGGACCGACTTCCTCTTCTCACCCAGTGCCCGCCTGCTGGCCTTCCAGACGCGCGGCGAGCCCCACGCAGTCATCGCCGACCCGGAGGGCGATTGGTGGTTCCTGGGGGGCTGGCGCGAGCCCGAGCGCCTGCGGGCCTACGACCAACCGGTCGCCTGGCTGGACGAGACGATGCTCCTGAGCTACCGCCGCTCGCCGGCGGGCCCCAGCGTCAACGGCCACGGCCTCAACCTGTGGCGCTGGGATGTCCTCGCCAACACCGGGCGCTTCATGGTCGCAGACGTCGCCGCCGTCTCCCCCTCGCCCGACGGGCAGCAGCTCGCGCTCGTGTTGCTCGGTGGCCCCTCGGTGGATGAGGGCGGCCATCTTGTGGGCGGCCGCTGGCGACCGGACGAGCCCCTGCCGGCAGTATTGGCGGTGATAGACGTCGCGCGAGGCGCCTTGTTGCGGCGCGTGGTGCTGGGGCAGCACCCTGGCGCGAGTGAGCCCGCGGCGCTCGACGGCTGGGCCGCCCTGCGCCGCCCTCTCTGGTCGCCGGACGGCCACACCTTGCTCGCTTTCGACGGTGACGGCCGGCCCCTCCTCCTTGACACCGGCCGATCCGAGGCCGCGCCGCTCCCACTGCTCGAGCGAGGCCAGCCCCAGGAATTGGCCTGGTCGCCCGATGGCAGCCACCTCGGGCTGCGTATCGGCAACGAGGTTTGGATCGTCGCCCTCACCCCGCCTTGACAGCCAAACCCGCGTATGGTTCCAGGTGGCAGGTTGGAAGGTTCCCCCGTCGGGGGGCACCCAGGGCGGGAGGTCTTGTCCGCGGGCACCCCGTAGAGTGGAAGGTTGGACGGTGCACAGGTGTTGCATCCGCAACGCCAATCGGCTACCTGCAACCACTGACAGCCTATGCGCCTGCCATTGGGGCCGGGCACCCGGCCGGTGGCCCGCTGCGCCTCCAGAGCGGGGTGAGCCTTTGGTGACCGATGAGGCCGGCCGGCGAGGCGAGGTACGGCGTGCACCTGCACGTCGACGGGTAGAAGCACGGCATTACTCTTGCTTCTCTCAGTGGCGCGCCCCGCACTGAATCTCCACGGACGATGCTTCGGCGAGGGAGTCTCACGGGAGAGTGGACAGTATTCGTCCCCGATTCGTTGACAACTGCCGACGCCTGTGCCGGAGGTACCTTCGATGGAGTCGATGGATGAACCTCTTCATTCATACCCCGACATTGACGGCGCGTTCGTACTTCGGTAGGCTCTGAGCGAGAGGCCTGAGAGGCACTCACGGCTCCCTGTGGTTGAGGGAGCCTCCGGGCTCAGCGTGCGGGTAGCCCAACCACGAAAGGATGACCATGGCTCACACCGAAAATGTGGTCGAGATGAATGCATCCCCCCAGCAGATCTTCGCGCTCGCGGTGGACACCCCGCGCTGGCCCGAGTTTCTCCCTCACTACCGCTGGGTCATTGAACTGGAGCGGAGCGAGCGGCGTCGCATCGTCGAGATGGCGGCTCATCGTGATGGGATTCCGGTCAAGTGGACCTCGGTGCAGGAATGGTTCCCTGAGGAGCACCGCATCACCTTCTACCACATCGGCGGCATCACGAAGGGAATGGATGTCACCTGGTCCATCGAGCCGCAGGCGGACGGCTC
This sequence comes from Ardenticatenaceae bacterium, assembly GCA_027493995.1. Lineage (GTDB taxonomy): Bacteria > Chloroflexota > Anaerolineae > Ardenticatenales > Ardenticatenaceae > DOUV01. The sequence continues at coordinate 7,853,035 of JAOSJS010000001.1, forward strand.
GACTCGCGTCCGCATCAGCCACGACTTTGATCTGGGCTGGCCGCTGATCGGCCCACTCGCCAATTGGGTGGCGGGCGAGCTCTTTGTCCGCAACATCGCGCACAAGACCCTCTCCAGGATCAGGCGGATCGTCGAGGTGGATCGTGAGTAACGCTCGCCGGGAGAGCCCGCCACGCGTGGTGGTTACAGGCATTGGGGCGGTGACGCCCATCGGCCAGGGGAAGCAGGGGCTGTGGGACGGTGTGCGGCGGGGAGTTTCGGCCGTGCGCCGGGTGACCTGCTTCGATCCGGCGCCGTTTCGCTCCCAGATTGCCGCCGAGATTCCCGACTTCGAGCCGGAGCAGTGGGTGCCAGCGCGGCGCGCCCGGCGGATGGATCGCTACTCGCTGCTGAGCCTGGCGGCCGCGCGCCAGGCGGTCGAGGATGCGTGCCTGAAGCCCACGCGCAACGGGGCTGAGCGCGTCGGAGTGGCGATTGGTTCGGCCCTGGGTGGTGTCTCCTTCGCTGAGGACGAGCACGAACGCTTTCTGGTGCGCCGCCGTCTGCGCGATGTCAGCCCCTACCTGGCCCTGGCAGTCTTCGGCGGGGCTGGTCCGAGCAACATCGCCATCGCGCTCGGGATTCACGGTCCAACGCTCGGGAATGCCAACTCGTGTGCCAGCGGCACGATCGCCATCGGCGAGGCCTTCGAACTGATCCGGTCCGGACGTGCTGACGTCATGCTTGCTGGAGGGGCCGAGGCGCCGCTCGCGCCGCTGACCTTCGGCGCCTTCGACCTGATCCGGGCGCTCTCGACCCGCAACGACGATCCGGCGCATGCCAGTCGCCCCTTCGACCGCGACCGCGACGGCATGGTCATGGGCGAGGGCGCGGCTATCCTGGTGGTGGAAGCGCTGGACCACGCCCTGGCGCGCGACGCCCCCATCTACGCCGAGCTTGTCGGCTACGGCACGAGCAACGATGCCTACCACATGGTCGAGCCGCGGCCCGATGGTCGCGATGCGGCTCGAGCGATGACCCTGACGCTGGAGCAGGCCGGCTGGCGTCCGGAGGACGTGGACTACATCAACGCCCACGGCAGCTCGACGCCGAAGAACGAAATCAGCGAGCCGCTGGCGATCAAGCGCGCGCTGGGCGAGGCGGCCTATGATGTGCCGGTGAGTGGGACCAAGGGTCTCCACGCTCACGCCCTGGGCGCCAGCGGTGCGATTGAAGCGGCGATCGTCGCGCAAATCTTCGAGCGCGATTGGCTTCCTCCCACCACCAATCTGGAGCATGCCGACAGCGACCTGGCCTACATCAAGGGGGAGGGGCTCAACCGGCGGGTGGACAGAATTCTCAGCAACAGCTTTGGGTTTGGTGGAATCAACGGCGTGCTGGCCTTCCAACGCTTCACCCCTTAGAGCGCCGGTCAAGGCGCCAGACTTCCGAAGTCTGGTAGGGATCGTGCTGGCCCAAAGCACGCTACGACAGGAGTGATCGAGGCGGGCACCGGCTGTGTACAAGACTTCGGAAGTCTTTGCTCCCACCCCCCGTGGGATTCCTTGACCGGTGCTCCAGGGGGTGGGCGAAGTGGCGAAGCCAGCGAATTACCCCTCTGGCTGAGGGCCGAAACCCGCTGACAGGAGTAGGACTGTGCCAGGCTCGCCTGCGAACGCTGATCGCTCTGTTGCACCTGCCACTGATGAACACCTCTTCGGTTGGGATTGTACGCCGGGCATTGTCTCGGTCTGGGCCGATCGTGAGGGCCGGGCCCTCATCTGGCGCCGGGACGGGGAGTGCATCACCTGGACACGGGAGCGATTTCGTCCCTGGCTGTTGAGCACGACCCTGGCGGACCTCGACCATCTCGGGCCGGCACCGGTTCCAGCGCCATCGCCCGGGAGCGAGTCGGCCGCGATCGCTTATCACGAGCTCGATGGCCCACCCGGCAGCTACCGGTATCTCCTCTCAGCGCGGAGTGGCCGGGCGCTGGAGCGCGAGCTGGTGGCCGGCGCCCGGCGTCGCGTTGGCCGGCGGATCACCAGCCTGTACGGCCTGGGTGATTACTATCGCGTTGGCCCCATCGAGCAATACCTGATGCAGACCGGGCGGGTCTATTTTCGAGACCTGGCCTACACCGACTTACACCGCCTGCAGTTCGACCTCGAAACGACCGCACTCGATCCCCGGCGCGGCCGGATCTTCATGGTCGCCGTCCGCGATACGCGTGGGCTCACTGTCACGCTCGAGGCGCCGGGGCCCGACGACGAGCCGCGCCTGATCGCCGACCTCTGTGCCTTGATCCGCGCGCGCGACCCCGATGTGATTGAGAATCACAACCTGTTCGGCTTCGACCTGCCCTTTCTCGAGCAGCGGGCGGCCGCGCTGGGAGTGCCGCTGGCCATCGGCCGGGCGCCAGGGCCGGTGTTGGTGGAACGATACGAGGAGCCCTCGGGGTGGCAGCCAGAAGGCCGGCGCCGGGTACGTTACCGCGTCGCGGGCCGCGAGCTCATCGACACGCTCGACGCCGTGCGCCGCCACGATTTCGTCGCCCGGGATTTGCCCAGCCACCGGCTCAAAGATGTCGCCCGCGCCTTCGGCCTGGCGAGCGCGGATCGCGTGTACCTTGAGGGCGCCGCCCTGTTCGCGACCTACCGGCGCGACCCGGAGGTGGTGCGGCGCTACGCCCAAGACGACGTGGCGGAGGTGGACAGCCTCTCCCAAAGGCTCCTGGGTGCTCCCTTCGCCCTGGCGCGCATGGCGCCGCGTCCCTACGAACGACTGGCGTCGGCGGGTCCGGCGATGGGCATCCTCGAGCCGATGCTGGTCCGGGCCTACCTGCGCGCGGGCGCCGCCTTGCCCGGGCCGACACCCGGGGTGGAGAGCGCGCCGGGCGCCCACGCCGGTGGCGCCGTGCACCTGTTCGCGACCGGGGTGGCCGAGCAGGTTGTAAAGGCCGACATCGCCTCGCTGTACCCCTCGCTGATGCGTGCCTACCAGATCGGCCCGGCCTGCGATCGCCTGGGTGTCCTGCTCGGCATTGTCAGCCGCCTGACCGATTTGCGTCTGGAGCAGAAGGCGGCGGTGCGCGCAGCCGCGCCGGCCTCATTGGAGGCCGGCTACCACACAGCCATGCAGGCCGCGATGAAGCTCATCATCAACTCGGCCTACGGCTACATGGGGGCCGGCAGCATGGCGCTCTTCGCCGATCGCGCGGCGGCCAACGAGGTGACCCGGCGCGGTCGAGAGGTGCTCGCTCAAGTGGTGAGTGGCCTGCGCGCACGGGGAATGGCGCTGGTGGAGGCCGACACCGACGGGGTCTACTTCGCCGTGCCTGCCGGGTGGACAGAAGATCGGGAGCGCGCACTGGTCGCGGAGATCGATGCCACTCTCCCAGCAGGGATTCACCTCGAGTACGAGGGCCGTTACCGCGCGATGCTCAGTCACGAGGTGAAGAATTATGCCCTGCTGACATACAGCGGGGAGCTGATCGTCCGGGGTGTCGCGCTGCGCTCCAGCCGGGCAGAACCCTTTGGAGAGCGATTCCTGCACGAGGCGCTCCGCTGCACGATGACCGGGGATGTGGCCGGTCTCCGGGCCGTCTTCCTGGCGACGGCCGCAGCCCTCCGTGACCGCGCTCTGCCTGCGTCCGACGTGGCGACGCGGGTACGGCTCTCCAAAACGCCGGCGACGTACCTGGGCTCCCGTGAGAGCCACCGCGAGCTTGCCTACGAGGCCCTGCTGGCCGCCGGGCGCACCCGGTGGGTGCCGGGCGAGCGGGTGCGTTGCTACCGCGCTCGTGGGGGCACCTACGTCTGGCTGCCGGACGAGAGCGATGAGCTGCCCATTGCCGGCAGCGAGGGTTCGGCGATGGGAGTGCCCGGCCAGGAGGCGGCCGAGAGCCACCGCCACCCGCGCCTCCACGCCATATCAGCGGCAGACGATGGGTGCTCCCCCGGCGCCGACGGGAACGACCGGCGTGACTACGACGTGGATCACTATCTCCGCGTGCTGGTCACATCCTATGCCGCGCGGTTGCGCAAGGCGTTTGCGCCGGCCGACTTCGAACAACTCTTCCGCCTGGACGAACAGCTCGGACTCTTCGATCGCCCGATCGATGAGATCCAACCGCGCTGGATCCGCTGCCCCAGCGCTGCGGCGTAACCGTCCTCTTGTGGATCTGCCCAGTTCGACACCCATCAGCGCAAGAAAAACTGTTCAGTGACGACGACGGTGAATCAGGTAGCGTGGCGGTTGTCAGGCCTGCGGGAGTCTATCTATTACCCACAAGTTGGGTTTGTTCCTTACCAAGATGCCAAGTAGCGGCCATATCTTGCAGACGTTGCCAACCACGCCAGAGGGTAGTCACTCCAGGTTCACCATCAGACTTGCGACCGAGGAAGCCACCGAGTTGGGCGATCCAACGGACGGTCTGGTGGACGGTAGGCAGTGTGTCTGGCAAGCGGCTTGACTTGTGAATACGCATATAGAGCGCTTGCCACTCGCTGGTAGTCAGGACTACAGTGCACGGCAGGTCAGGCTGACAGCGGTTGATGTAGGTCATCCAGTGCAAGCGCCAAGCGATGACGCTCATTAAGGCGACAAAGCGGTAGAGACGATCGGCCGTCTGCAAGCGACAATCCTCGACTCGACAGCCGGACTTGAGGACTGTATGAAAGACCTCGATTTGCCAGCGGCAGCAGTACCAAGCGATGAGGCGCTGGGCTTCCTCGAAGGAGGTTACGGGCGTGTTGGTGAGCAGCAACCACTCGATCGGCTCATCGACATCGGCGGGGGGATTTTCCTCGCGGACCAGGACGGCGTTGAGGGTGACAGCTGGCAATTTCTGACCGTTGGGACGCCAGGGCGGTCTCAGGGTGACGGAGCCGGAGCGCACCGACACCATGGCCTCACGCGCCGGGCGCTTGTCATTGCCAGGAATATGCACGCTGAGGTGACCAGCGATGGGGCGGCCTTCCACTTTGGGCCACAGCTTACGCACGTGCTCATCCAACAAGGCCCGGTTCGACGAGGCGCGCACCAACAAGGGCGCCGGCCGTTGCTGAGCCAAGGCAAACAGCTCGTAGATGTCGGCTTCCCGGTCGCAGACGGTGATGACTTCCACGCCCGGGGGTGCCAGCGCCAGGGTCTGCTCGAAGGCTTGCAGCCAGCGATAGCTTTCCTTTTCCTCGATGGGCAGCAGGCGACAGGCCTCCGGTCGATGCGCGGGCTCGTCCTCGGGCCGGATGAAGACGGCTTGGGTCAGCACGCCCAGCGGCAGGCCTTCGGGCGTGATGGCCAGCGTGGAATGCAGCCCAAACCCGCGCTGTTTCTGGCTCTTCTTGCCAATCGGACCCAGCCCTTCGGTCTGGGGGTGAGGGGTATAATTCAGGTAAGTCGGGTCTTGGACCGCCAGCACCCGCGCGCGTGCTGGGCCATCCGCTCCACCGTCCGCTGCTGATGCGGCGCTTGGATGCGTTCCGCTGTCGCCTGATCATGGTCAAAAAAGCGGTATGCCGCCTTGGTATCCGCCCAATCTTCGCATGCCTGGTTAATCGCTGCCCCAGGTTGTTGGCTCAACGCGATGGCGATCTCTTGACAGCGCCAGTTGAGGCGGGCATCTTTCAATTCAACCTGGGCAAATTCTTCGGCAGCCCATTGCTTTTCGGAGCTGTCTTGATGATTGGTAGCCATAGTTTTTTTCTCCCGGTTCGATAGACTGAGCTTCCAGTTTAGCTCATCTTGCGCCCCAGGTGGAGATATGGGTAATAGATAGCTGCGGGAGTGCTTTACAATCCTTTCGTTCCACACCTTCACCTTGGGAGGATTCATGTCCCGCTTGTTGGTTCGCCTGCTCATCAACGCGGTCGCGCTCTATGTGGCGATCGCCCTGGTTCAGGGGATACGGTTGGAGGGAGGCTTTGTCCAATTACTGATCGTGGCGCTGGTCTTTGGCCTCGTTAACGCCCTCATCCGTCCGGTGGTCTCGATCCTTTCGTGCCCTTTGACGATCATCACGCTGGGGCTCTTCACGCTTGTGATCAACGCGGTGATGCTTTGGCTCACCAGCGTCTTTAGCCGGGCACTTGGCCTGGGCTTCATCGTTGAAGGGCCTGTGGCCGCTCTGGTGGGCGCTATTATCATCAGTATTGTCAGTTTCGTACTGTCGATCTTCCTGCGCGATGAGCGTTGATGCAGCGCCTGTCCCGGTTGCCTGATCGCGCCCGGTCGTGAGACCGGGCGCGTTCTCTGTGGCCGGGCCTCACGGCCGGACGGAGCTCAGGTTGAGGACGCCGGCCAGCAGGAGCACCTGGAAGATGCCCAATCCCGCCAGCAGGACGCCCACGGCCTCGGCATCGTCGTCGGTGGCCAGACCGGCCAGGGCGGCGGCGGTGATCGCCGCCCATCCGTCGGTCGTGAAGGCGCCGATGGGACCGATGAATTGGTAGAGAAAGAGGAAGTGGAGAACGGCGAGCACCACTGCGGCGTAGCTCGCCCGCCAGGTCCGGCCGCGCCGGGGTCGCTGCGTCGAGACCAGGGCCGCCAGGATCATGAGGACAGCGATGATGGTGGGGGCGTCGAAGATCATGCAGAGTCTCCTCAGGTACCAATTCGGACTCTACGGCCAGCTGATCATGGCCGTCAGGCCGACACTGCGGTCATCAAACAGCCGCTTCTGATTCGGGGTTGTTGGCGAAGAGCGCAGAATCCCCATCGCTCGTAAAAGCTGCGGCCGGCAGCCGTTCGCTTCAAGATCGCCGGCTAGCCTCGCTCCCACTTTCCATCCCGTTCGAGCCAGGCCTGATAGCGCCCACCGCCGTGTTGGGCATCGGTGAGTCCCTCCAAGAGGAGAACCTGGCCGTACGGAGTCGTAACGAGCCACCCCTTCTCGAACCGTTGCACCGTCGCGTCGTAGCCCGCTTCTTCCGAGACCCCGTAGCCCATCGTGTCTATCATGGTGACCCACACTTTGCCAAAACCACGACGTGGAAGGATCAGGTTTTTCGCGGGTGGTGTTGGGGCAGTGGGTGGGAAGGTGGGATCGCTCTCTTCGAAGGTGTCTTCGAAGCCTTGCCACTGGCCATCGTGCAGGGCCAGGATCGCGTCCTCGCTTTTCAACCAGACCATCTGGTTGTCGTGCTCGAAGACCTGCCACGCCGCCGCGGTCTGCGTCGGCTCACTCGCCGGGCAGCCAAGGGTCTGACTCACGCCGGGCTGATGTTGCAGCAGCGTGGCGAAACGTTGGTCAGCCGCGACGGGACAGGCGGCGGGAGCGGCCTCGGCCGCCGCAGCGCCGGGCGCGGGATAGCTTCCGGTCATACTGGCGTCACCAGTGGCCGTGCCCTCAGGCGCCGGGTAACTGCTTCCGGCGATTCCCGGAGCAGGGTAGCTGCTTCCCTCAGGCGTCTGGGCCGGGAGGGTGGCGAGCGCGGGCGGCGCAGTGGCTGTGGCTGTCCTTCGCGGTGGCGTGGTCGGCTCGGGAGCTGGCTGCGTGTTGCGACAGCCAGGCAAGAGAAGCAGCGCGAGCGCGAGGCTCCACAAGGTATATTTCATCGAGTTTGTTCCCTTTCTTGCCGGCAGGACTGACCATTGTCCCACCGCGGGTTGGAAACCGGGCCTGTCGAATGCAGTTAGAACGAACGCGGAATAGTAGCGCAGCCGGTGGTTGGTGCAAGACGGCGTAGGGAAACGGTCAGGGGTAGGCCGCCGGCGGGCGTACTCATGTTTCCCGTGTCCTGTCGCTGGCTGGAGAGACGTGCCGCCGGGCCGTCTCTCCAGCCATCACGGGACTGATGAAAAAAAGAGATGATGCGTTCATCTTTCTGTAAAAGTGGCGCGTACGCGCCACTTTTACAGAAAGTGAGTTACGCTATCGAAAAAAGAGAGCCGGCTCTGGGCGGGCCGGCTCTGATCATGAGAGCGTGTTCGTTTATGAGGCTACGCCGATCTCCTCGTCCGTGAGGTAGCAACTCGGGTCGAAGCCGAGCCAGTTGCCGGTGGCCGCCTCGGCGCGGGTACGCAGGTTGCCGTTGCAGATGGCCACGAAGCGGCAGGCCTGGCAGCGCGCGGGCAGGAAGGCTCTGCGTTCGCGTAGGATCGCGAGCCGCTCGTCGTCGGCCTCCATCCAGAGCTGGCTGAACGGCGTCGTGCGGATGTTCCCACAGGTATAGTGCCAGCTAAACTGGTCGTAATGCACGTTGCCGATGGGGTCGATGGAGGCAATGTTGCAGCCCGAGCGGTTGCCGCCCGTTCCCGCGAGCCGGGCCTCGACCGCGGCCCGCCGCGGCGCGTTCTCGCGTTCCAGGTACAGCAAGACATAGGCGGCATCGGCGTGATTCCCGACCGTCAGCACCTCCAACGGCCGGCCCTCGGCGTGGAAGTGCTGGGTGAGCTCGAAGATGCGGTCCACAACCGAGCGCGTCTGCTCCGAGGTCAGATCGACCTTCTGCATCTTCCCGCCACGGCCCGCATAGGCCAGGTGGTAGATACACAGCCGCTGGATATCGTGCTCCAGGCAGAGGTCGAAGATCGCGTCGAGATCCTCCTGATTGAGCGCGTGAACGGTGAAGCGCAGCCCGACCTTGATCCCCCGTGCCCGGCAGCGATCGATGGCGGCGAGCGTGGCGGCGAACGCGCCGGCCTTGCCGCGCAGCTTGTCGTGGCGTCGCTCGATCCCATCGAGGCTGATCCCCGCGTACTTCAACCCCAAGGCGGCCAGGCGGTCGGCCATTGCCTCGTCAATGAGCACCCCATTCGTTGAGAGGGTGCAGGACAGGCCAATTGACTGCGCATAGGCGATCAGGTCCGGTGTCTTCGGACGGACGAGGGGCTCGCCACCGCTGAACAGGACGGCCGGCACCCCGAAGGCGCGCAGGTCGTCCAGCAGGGCGATACCCTCAGCGTAGGTCAACTCGCCCTCGGCGGGCCGGGCATCGGCCGAGGCGTAGCAGTGCACGCAGCGCAGGTTGCAGGCTTTGGTGACGGCCCAGACGACGACCGGGCGCGGGGCACCGTTGAAGGGGTCGGAGGCGAGCGATTCCCCGGCGCGATTGCTCCGCCGATGGCCGGTGTGTCCGTATCGAAGTTGCTCGTTGCCCGCTCTGTAATCGCAGAGCAGATTACTCACGCTGAGCATGCCACCCTCTCTTCCTTCCATTCGCTCGGAATATAGACGCAGTCCGGCTCGGCCGCGAGGGGATCGCCGGTGACGGCGTAGGCCCGCGCGCGGCTCCCGCCGCAGATGTGGCGGTACTCGCAGGCGCCGCACTTGCCGTGAAGCCGGTCGCCATCGCGCAGGGCCTGGAACGTCAGATTGGATTGGTAGATGTCGATGACCGAGTCGTCGGGAAAGCGCCCGCAAGGGATGGGCATGAAACCACTCGGGTAGATGCGGCCGGTGTGGCCCACGAACATCACGCCCTTGCCGTCGTTCACCCCGAGCGGCGCGCGTTGGATCCGGTCCCTGGCGCCATCGGGGTTGCGCTGCGGGTCGCCCTGGCGTTGGAGGACAAAGCGGCGATAGTGGTGGGCCTCGGTGGTCTTGATCCCGTAGGGCTGGCGGCGAGCGTGGTCCCAGAGCTGCTCGAAGACGGCTTCGTACTGCGCGGCGGGGATGCGCTCCTCGGCGCGGCCGCGGCCGACAGGGATCAGGAAGAAGACCGACCAGAGGACGATCCCTTGCGTCGCCAGCAACTCGGCCAGGGCGTCAACCTGGTGGACGTTGCGCTGGGTGATCGTGGTATTGACCTGGACCGGCAGGCCGACCGTGTGGGCATCGGCGATGATGCGGAGCGTCCGCGCGTAGCTACCGGGGACGCCCCGAAACGTGTCGTGCGTCTCAGCATCGACGCCGTCGAGGCTCACCGCGAGCCGGCTGACCCCCGCGCGGCGGAGCGCCGCGACGGCGTCAGGGGTGACCAGCGGTGTCGCCGACGGCGTCAGGGCGACCTGAAGGCCGCTCGCGACCGCGTACTCGATCAATTCGTAGATATCAGCCCGTTTCATCGGGTCGCCGCCCGTGATGACCAGCAGGGGCCGCTTCGGGAAGGCCGCGAGCTGGTCGAGGAGCGCTTTCGACTGCACGGTCGTCAGCTCGAGTGGGTGGCGCTTCGGTTGTGCGTAGGCGCGACAATGCTTGCACAGCAGGTCGCAGGCCCGAGTGACTTCGTAGAAGACCAGGAACGGGCTATGCTTGAAGTCTTCTTGGGTGTAGGGTGGTTTCACGGCAGGGTGCCTCCAATGAGTCAGGTGCGACGCACTTTCCGAGGTGGGTCGCACCGCTTTATGCACTCGGTGCTCCGGCCCGAACGGCCTCGGGAAGCTCCCAATCTACAAAGTAGCGAACCCGAGTCTTTTTGAACTCTTCGGTCGAGTAGAGGATGATGTAATCGTCGATGCCGATCTCTTTGGCAATGTCCGCCGCGATCTGCTCGCAGTTTTCGACGCTGCGGGCGTGGATCATGCCGAAGAGGTTGTAGGGCCAGTCCTCGTAGACCGGACGGCGGTAGCAGTGGCTCACCTGGGGGAAGCCGGCGACGATGGGGCCGATCTCGTCGATCCGCGACTCGGGGACCTTGAAGACGGCCATGCCGTTGGCAGTGAAGCCGGCGCGCTGATGGCGCAGGATGGCGGCGAAGCGGCGCATGTAGCCCAGCTCGGCCATCTCGTTCATCCAGGCAAAGATGTCCGCCGTCGACACCCCGAGGCGAGCGGCGACCGGGTTGAAGGGTCGCTTGATCGTCGGTAGGTCCTCCTGGAGCTCGCGAATGAATGCGCGGTCACGCTCGGTCAGCGCGCGCCGCTGCGCGGCTGGCAGGCCATGCTCGCCCGAGATGATCTTCTCCTCCTTGCCGCGCTCCTTGTGCAGGGCCGTCTCGTCCTTGTTCATGTCGAGCTTGACCCCGATCTTGTAGAGCTTCAAGGTGGGGAGCTTACGGATCTTCTCCACCTGGGCTGCTGCCGCCAGCCGAGCCAGGTGCTCGTCCAGGTCGGCCTCGGGAGGTACGGCCAGGGTGAACCAGATGTTGAAGTGGTGCGCGCGGCGGTAGTTGTGACTGACCCCTGGATGGCTGCTGATGATCGCCGCGGCCTCCTCGATGCGCTCCTCAGGAACACGCACAGCCACCAGGCTGGACTTGTAGCCGAGCTTGCGCGTGTCGAAGATCGCCGAGACCTGCCGGATGATGCCCTCCCGGCGCAGCTGCTCGACCCGCGCCATCACATCCTGCTCGCTCGTGCCGATGGCCCCAGCCAGTGCGGCCCACGGGGTCTCAGTCAGTGGGAAGTTCCACTGCAACTCGTTGAGTAGGGCCTTATCCAGTGCGTCCAGGTCGGGTAGCTCATCGTCGATGTCAACGTCGTCGCCCCTGGACTGTCGGGATTTCGACACGCCCTGCGAGCGGGCGGGCTCGGCGCGCTCCACGGGCGCGCGCGAGATGAGGATCTGATCACCCTCGACTTTGACCTGGTACGCGGCAACGGAGCGACGGGCCGGCAGACTGAGGACCTCGCCGGTCGCCAGGTCGAACCGGGCGTCGTGCAGCGGGCAGGTCACCGCGCCATCGTGCACGGTTCCCTCGCAGAGGTTGCCCCGGGCGTGCGTGCAGCGGTTCTCGAGCGCGTAGATCTGGCCTTCATCGGTGTGGAAGAGGGCCACCGCCTCACCCTCGATGTAGACGAGTTTGCTCCGGCCACGCGGCACGCCCGAGAGATCGGCCACCTTGACGAACTCGGGCTTCGGCTCGACGCCCGCCGATTCGGCGGGCACGCTCACCTCGCCCGGCACGCCGCCGAGCGTGTCCAGCACGTCGGGGAAGTCCATCCGGATGCAGGAAAATATCGGCGTGTCGCGCACGGTGAAGGGGCGGCCAGGGTCCTCGCGCAGCTCCATCACCAGCTCGAGGAAGCTGATGGGATCGTCGGTCTCGAAGCCGACCACGAAGTCCTGATCGTCGAGGCCGAAGCTGTAGGTCGTGTTGATCCGTACGTTCGGGTACTTGCGACCCGTCGCTATGTGGCCGCGCATCAGCTCGTGGCGCGTCTCGAAGGAGAGTTGGTACCAATCGTGGCTCTTGACGAACGGGTAGACGAAGAAGTACGCGGCCTCGCCCGGCTTGACCGTGAGCAGGGTCAGCTCGTTGCTCTCCGTGGTGTACTGGCTCTGGCGAGTCATCGCCAGGAAACTGTAGGGTGTGCGCAGGTAAGGCGCCATCGGCGTGGAGAAGATGGCTGTTTCCAACTGCTGGACCAGCTCGAGCCGGTCGGCGACCTGCCAGAGCAGGAAGTCCACCTCGCCCCGGGTGCCGACAGTGCTGTAGCTGCGGATCAGCATCCGGTCGGTGAAGCTGTTGACCTCCGCGACCAGCGTCGACTTGTGGGCCGCGCGCACATCCGGCGGGAGCCCCAGCCAGGCGTGGTCCACGGCGAAAAACGAATATTTTACGAACTGGCGCGTGACCGGGCGAACGCCGTTCCGTCCATTTCCACTCTCAGACATGTGCCGATCCTTTCCCGGTTCCAGGTTGCCGGTTGGAAGGTTGAAGGTTAGAACGGTGCGTTCACGCTGTTTCGCGACGAGCAGTCCTGCTCTGGCATCGAAACGGCAGCATTTCAACCTTCAACCTGTAGAGACGCCCCGCCGGGGCGTCTCCCTCAACCGTCTCGCCCTGCCGTTGCTACCAATTTGCGCATATCCTCGACCGGGGAGACGTCGAAGTTCCGGTCGTAGAGGTCGCTCAGTTCTTGCATCTCCCCGGTCGTCAAGACGCGTCCGTCGGCGGCGGCGACAGCCTCGTCAATCTGGGCCTTGCTCGTGAAGTTGGGTGTGATGCTCGTGACGATGGGCGTGCTCAGAATGAAGCGCAGCGCGCTCTGCGTCGGGGTATCGCCGTAGCGCTGCTGGAGGTAGGCAACGCGCTCCGCCTTTTCGAGCCCCTCGATCAGCCACTTGCGCTCCCGGTGCGAGCGGTGATCGCTCGCCGGGAAGACGGTCTCCCTGGTGTAGATGCCTTCCAGCATGCCGCTCGAGGTCGGCACCCGGACCATCACACCAACGTCGTGGGCCGCGGCGATCGGGAAGATCTCGCGCCCCGGCTCCTGCTCGAGCAGGTTGTAGATGATCTGCGCGACGGCGACGTCGCGCGTTGTGATCGCCTCGATGGTCTCATCGCGCCACCCGATGCGCGGCCCGAGCGCGACCCCATAGGCCCAGATTTTGCCCTCGGCCTTCAGCGCCTCGAGTGTCTCGAAGATCGCATCGTTGCGGATGGCGTCCATTCGCGGGTTGTGGAGCAGATAAAGTTCGACATAATCGGTGCGTAGGCGGCGCAGACTGCCTTCGAGCGAGGCGCGGATGTAGCTCGGGTTCCAGTTGTGGGGCCGTTCCCGCTGTCCGGCGCGCGCGTGCGCGACGTCGATATCGTAGCCAAACTTCGCTGCGATCACATACTGGTTGCGGGGGATCGCCGCCAGCGCCTCGCCCAGCAGCCTCTCTGCCCGGCCCCGCCCGTAGGTGTTCGAGTTATCGAAGAATGTGATCCCACGGTCGAAGGCATAACGGAGCAGGTCGAGTGCCTCGGTATCCGGAATATGCCCCCACCAGTCGTCGCCAACCGTCCAGCAGCCAAAACTGATCGCGGAGACGCGGATCGGGGTCTTGGGGAAGGTTCGGTATTCCATCGTCAGTTACTCCCTGATTGAAACGTGAAGATGATGAGTGATCGCTCGTTTTGTGCTCTTCTTCTGCATTCGACAGAGACGAGACGGGGATCTGGAAAACACGCCCTCCTCACGCATCATGTTGCACCCATCATGGTTCCAAACTCATCACTTTCTCAAGATACGGCTCCAGCGCCGCCTCCATAGCCTGTTGCCGGGCAACGAATGAGGCCTCGTCCACGACGGGGTGCAGGGCAGCTTCGTCGACGACGGCCGGCAGTTCGAGCCAGCTCTTGCAGCCGCCATACTCTGGCTGCATCGGCAGGCCGACGGGCGCCGGGAGGGCGAAAACGCGCAGGTTGAGGACGTACAGTGGGTGCCGGGGGCGCCAGTGGAGCCGCTCGCTGGCGACCGACGGCTGCCAAATGTGGAAGTCGCTTACCGCGGCGATGGCGGCATCATCCCAGGTCGTCCAGACGTTGGCGATCTCGGCGAAGTAGCGCACGGTCACGTGCGTGCTGTCGCGGTCGAAGAGCGCCAGCGAGGTGTGGTACTCGTCGTGCCACTCCGGTTTGAGGAGCCCCTCCTTCTGATGGATATAGGTCGGGAAGAGCAGGAAGCGACGCGCGGGCACGTCGAACTTCTTCTCGTGGATCCCGCCCTTGCGGATCAAGAGCGTCTGGGCTCCGCTCCCCAGCGCGTTGACCGCGACGGCCCATTCTTTCAGTGCAGTAGTCATCTATTCCCCCAAGCAGGTTGCAGGTTAGCGGGTTGAAGGTTCCCCCGTCGGGGGCACCCTTATCGGTACGTAGACGTAAGGGGGCAAGCCCTGAGGGGTTCCCCCCGGCGAGACGATCCAGTTCGGGCTGCCCTGTGGGGCATCCCGTAGCGTCGAGGTGGATGCTCGGACAGCCCCCTCAGGGGCTCCCCCGCAGGGTGGAAAGTTAGACGACGAGATCCCAATGGGGGACAACGGCCTGGCGGCGCGAAACAATGCCTTCAACCTTCAACCTTTCAACCAGCGCAACACATCCGGCGTGTGATAGCTCAAGATGATATCGGCGCCGGCCCGTTTGATGCCGGTGAGTGCTTCCAACACGACGCGCCGCTCGTCCAGCCAGCCGTTGGCCGCGGCGGCTTTGACCATGGCAAACTCGCCACTGACGTTGTAGGCCGCGATGGGGTGGGGGAACTGCTCGCGCACGTCGCGAATGACGTCGAGGTACGGGAGGGCCGGCTTGACCATCAGGATGTCGGCCCCCTCGAGGGCGTCGAGTTCCACCTCCCGCAGGGCCTCGCGGCGGTTGGCCGGATCCATCTGGTACTGCGACCGGTCGCCGAAGCTCGGTGGGCTCTCGGCAGCGTCGCGGAAGGGCCCGTAGAACCCACTGGCGAATTTTGCGGCGTAGGCCATGATCGGCAGGTGCTCGAAGCCGGCCTTGTCCAGCGCGCGGCGAATGGCGGCGACCTGTCCATCCATCATCGCCGAGGGTGCGACGAGCGTCGCGCCGGCCTCGGCGTGGCTGACGGCGACCCGGCCGAGCAACTCCAGCGTCTCATCGTTGAGGACGTAGCCACTCGGGAGTGTGCGAGTGCCGCTCTTGGGCGGGAGGCCGAATCCCCTCCTCGACTCTCCCCCCTCAGAGGAAGAGAGACTGGTGGATGGCCAGTCGTGGAGCAGGCCGCAATGCCCGTGGTTGGTGTACTCGCACATGCAGATATCGGTCATCACGACCAGGTCGGGGAATTCGCGCGTGAGGGCGCGGATCGCCTGTTGGACAATGCCGCGCTCGGCATAGTTCTCGGTACCGGACGCATCCTTCGTCTCGGGGATGCCAAAGAGCATCACGCTGTTCAAACCGAGCGGCAGCAGCGGCTCGATCTCGCGTAGCAACTCATCCACCGAGAGTTGCGCGTTCCCCGGCATCGAGGCGATCGGCTGGCGCAGGCCCTCGCCGTGGCGAACGAAGAGCGGGAAGACCAGGTCGTCGGCCGCCAGGGCCGTCTCACGCACGAGCCGGCGCAGCCCGGGCGAGAGCCGCAGTCGGCGCAGGCGGGCGCCGGGAAAGCGCGCAGTCGCATTCAGATTCATCTCAAATCGCCCCTTTCGGTTGAAGGTTGGCAGGTTGCAGGTTACCGGTTGGGTAATGCCCTCTCAATGCCAGACCACGATTGCTCGTTGCGGAACAACGTGAATGCGCCGTCTTAACCTTCAACTTTCAACCTTCCAACCTTCCGCGCCCCGGTCACGATGGCTTCTACAAGTCCTCCAATGGTATGCTCGCTGGCCTCGATGTCCACGGGGAGCCCCAGCTCGCGCGCGGTCTCGGCGGTGATCGGGCCGATGGCGGCGACGAGGGCACCGGCGGCAAGCACCTGCGCAACCTCCGGCCCCAGTTGCCGGACGAAGTTGCGGACGGTGCTGCTGCTGGTGAAGGTCAGGATGTCTACGCCGCGCTCGATCAGATCGGCGCACTCTTCCTCCGTGGGCTGACCCAGGACCGTCCGGTATGCCTCGACCTCGTCCACCTCGGCGCCGGCCGCCTCCAGCCCCTCCCGCAGTGTAGCGCGGGCAATGTCGGCGCGGGGCAGCAGGAAGCGCTGGCCGGCGGGGTTGGGAATCGCTTCCAGCAGCGCCTCGGCCACGAACTGCTCGGGCACCACATCGGCGACGAGGCCGTGGGTGGCCAGGGCTGTGGCGGTGGCCGGGCCGATCGCC
The DNA here is from genome assembly GCA_027493995.1 of Ardenticatenaceae bacterium. Lineage (GTDB taxonomy): Bacteria > Chloroflexota > Anaerolineae > Ardenticatenales > Ardenticatenaceae > DOUV01. Next base: position 7,869,392 of record JAOSJS010000001.1, read on the forward strand.
GCCAGCCGGGTCCCACCGAGACTGCGCGCGTCCTTGCCGGCGGCACGAAGCCGCGACCAAATCATCTCGACGCCGTTGACGCTGGTCAACACCACCCAGTCGTAGGGCTGGTCATCCCCCGTCTGGCCGTCACGGGCACCCCCGCCCCGATCGAGACGGACAACCGCGCGGTCGAGGGCGGCGAAGTTGTCGGCGGGCGCTGCGATCCGGATGACCGGGAACTCCACGACCTCGGCGCCAAGGGCGCGCAGGGCCTCGACCAGGTCGCTGGCCTGGGCACGCGCCCGCGTGACCAGCACGCGTTGACCGACGAGCGGCCGCATCGTGGGATCATCGAACCAGCGGAGCGTCTCGCGCAGACCGGCGACACGACCGACGACGATCACGGCCGGGGCAGTAATGCCGGCGCGCTGCGCCTCGTCGTGGATGGTCGCGAGCGTGCCGGTCGCAGTCTTTTGGTTGGGGCAGGTGCCCGACATCACGACGGCGGCCGGTGTTTCCGGACTCATCCCCGCCACGACCAGATGCTCGGTAATTTGGTTGAGGCGTCCCACTCCCATCAGGAAAATGAGTGTGCCAACCCGCGCGAGCGCCTCGTAGTCGAGCGCGCTCTCAGCTTTGGTTGGATCCTCGTGCCCGGTGATGACGGCGAAGGCCGAGGACTCGTCGCGGTGGGTCACGGGGATCCCGGCGTAGGCGGGCGCCGCGATGGCGCTGGTGATGCCGGGGACGACCTCAAAGGGCACGCCGGCGGCGCGCAGTGCCTCGGCCTCCTCCCCGCCGCGTCCGAAGACGAACGGATCACCGCCTTTGAGGCGCACGACCGTCTGCCCCCCCTGGCCGCGCTCGATCAGCAGCGCGTTGATCTCGTCCTGCCTGAACGTATGGCGGTCGGGCAGTTTGCCGACGTAGATTCGCTCGGCCCGCGGGGGCGCGAGCGCCAGCAGCGCCGGATTCGCCAGGCGGTCGTAGACGACGACATCGGCCTGCGACAGGAGGCGCTGACCTTTCAGGGTCACTAACTCCGGGTCGCCGGGCCCGGCGCCGACGAGGTAGACTCTACCTCCCTTGGATTGAGGTCGCATAACGCCTTCGGTTCCAGATTTCGGGTTGGAAGATGAGTTGGTTGCAGGTGAGCAGGTTACAGGTTGAATGATGTCGTCCTAACGCTGGACCACGATTGCTCATTGCGACACAAGGTGAATGCGCCGTTTTAACCTTCAACCTTTACAGACGCCCCGGCGGGGCGTCTCTACCACCCTTCCAGCCTTCAATTTGCAACTCCAACAAGACTGCCGCCCCTTGACTCAAGAGCGCCGCTGCCACCCGTGCCCCAAGCGCTTCAGCCTCGGTTGAGGGCGCGTGATCACGCACATCGAGGGCGAGGGTGCCGGCGGGGTTCAGGACCCGCGCGTGGACCGTGAGCTGCTCGCCCTCGACCCGACCCAACGCTGCGATGGGCAAGCGACAGCCGGCCCCGAAGGCGCGGAGCACGGCCCGCTCCGCCGTAACGGCCGCGAAGGTCGGGGCGTCATTGAGCGGCGTGAGCAGCGCCTGCGTCGTCTGGTCGTCGGACCGGCATTCCAGCCCGAGAGCCGCCTGGCCAGGGGCCGGCAAGAGCAGCTCAACTGGCAGATACTCGCCGATATGGTTGGACCGTCCGAGGCGCCGCAAGCCCGCGGCGGCCAGGACGATGGCATCATACTGCCCCTCGTCGAGCTTGTGCAGCCGCGTGTCGACGTTGCCGCGGATATCGGCGATCTCCAGGTCGGGGCGCGCTCGCAGCAGTTGGGCGGCGCGGCGCAGACTCCCCGTGCCCACGCGGCTTCCGCACGGCAATGCGGCCAGAGTGCACTCATCGCGGCTGATGACCACGTCACGCTCATCCTCGCGGGGGGGCGTGGCAGCCAGCACGAGCCCCGGGAGCACCGTGCCGGGCAAATCCTTCAAGCTGTGGACGGCAACGTCAACCTCTCCATCCAGCAGCGCGAGCTCGAGCTCGCGGGTGAACGCGCCTTGCCCCCCGATCTTACGCAGTGACTCGCTGCGCCGGTCACCGCTGGTGCGCACCGTGACGATCTCGACGACCAGGCCAGGGTGAGCCATACGCAGCGCGGCGGCCACAGAGTGGGTCTGGGCGAGCGCGAGCTGGCTGCTGCGAGTACCAAGCCGGATCGAGGTGGTCACGCGCTCGCCTCCCTTTGGTCCCGAAGGGAGGCGGCAGGCTGGCGATCGAGATCGTCGCTCCCGCCGTTGAGCCGCTCGTGCCCGTTGGGCCCGGAATCAAGGGCGAAAAGCTCGGACAACGCCCGTTGATAGCGCAATCCATCAGTGTCGCCGGCGGTCTCCTTGAGGCGGACGGTGGGTTCGTGGAGCAGCTTGTTGATGATCCCACGCGTCATCGCGTCGATGATCTCGCGCTCACGGTCGCCAAGCGGGCCCAGACGGCGCAATGCCTTATCCACCTCTGCCTGACGGATGCGCTCGGCCGTCTGGTGCAACTGGCTGATCGTTGGGACGACACTCTGCGTTCGCACCCAGGCGCCGAAAGCGGCGAGCTCCTCCTCGACGATGGCTTCTGCGGCGCTGCGCTCGCCGTTCCGTAAGGCCAGGTTGCGTTCGGCCACGGTCTGCAAACTGTCGATGTCGTAGAGCCGAACACCTGGCAGGCTGGCGACGAGTGGATCGATATCCCGCGGCACGGCCAGGTCTATCAAGAGCAGCGGCTCGCGCGGGCCGCGCGCGGCGAGGGCTGCGGTGATATGCGCGGCGGTCAATACCACGTGGGGAGCGGCCGTGCAAGAGATGACAGCATTCACCTGGGCCAACCGGCCGGGCATCTCTTCGAGGGCTACAGGGGTTCCGCTGTAGTGGCGTGCGAGGGTACAGGCTCGTTCGAGCGAGCGGTTAGCGACGATGAAATGCTGGGCGCCAGCATCGTGAAGCTGGCGAGCAGCCACTTCGCCCATTTTGCCCGAGCCCACGAGCAAGAACGTCTTGCCCGTCAAATCACCGAAGTGCTCGAGGGCCAGGGCGACGGCGGCATGGCTGATACTGACGGCTCGGCGGGCGATCGAGGTCTCGCTGCGCGCGCGGCGACCGCAGCGCACTGCTGCGGTAAAGAGGGCTGCGAGCCGGGGGCCGAGGGTGCCCGCCGTGCGGGCCGTCTCACCGGCCGTGCGGACCTGCCCCAACACTTGCATCTCGCCGGGCACGAGCGATTCCAGGCCGGCCGCGACCCGCAGGAGGTAGCGTGCAGCGGCCAGATCGTGATGACGGCGCAAATGCGGTTCGAAATGCTGGCGGGGGAGGTCGTGCCAGCTCTCCAGGAATGTGCCGGTCGCCGCCGCGGCGGTATCCGGTTCTGGGGTAACCACGATGATGGCAACGCGGTTGCAGGTGCTCAAAATCGCGACTTCGTGGAAAGCACCGGAGCTGGTATAGAGTGAGAGCAGGGCCGATGACAGATCACGCTCTGAGAAGGTAAGCCGCTCACGCAGGTCGAGCGGGGCGTGGTGGTAGTCGAGACTGAGAACCAGGAGCCTCACGCAGCACTGATCTCCTTGGTTGTAGCATAGGTTTTCACGCCGAATAGAAGATCGACGCGATGGACTCACTGCAAAGTTGAGTAAGTCTATCAAACGGGCGAAATTATAGGAGAGGTTTAACGAACTGTCAACAGAGTTGTGCAGGTTTTGTCATATTTAGCCGGTGACATTTGTCAGGTTCATCCACAGCAGGCGAGTGACAGTCATCGGGCTATGACTGGCTACGTGGCTGACGCGCCACTCTCCCCCGGGCGCGGTGGCATCATCGGCCAACCGGCAATGGAACCAGGTGGTTCCCGCGGTAGTTTTCGGTGAAGGGCAGGATGGCACTTTAGAACGGGGCAGCACGGGCCGTGTTCCAGATCACCTGGCTGTAGAGTGCCAGGTCTGTCCCACTGTTCGCGGCGTCGTGCAACCAGGCAAGAACGCCGCAGAGGGCGATGAATGCCAACGGAGCGTAGCGACGCCAGAGGTCGCGGTGTGATCAGCGTGAGGAAGTCGGGACGGGGATACCAGGATGATGCGATGATGCGATATGGAAGCGCAGACATGGATGACACTGTTGGCGAATTGGTGCAAGTAGCGGGGGGCCTGTAGTGCGCGCTTCAGCGCGCTAAAGCGCGCACGACGAACTGCTCACCCTCCCTGGAGACGATTTCGCCACCAGTGCCCCCTGGGCCCGCGGCCCGCGCCGGGAAATGAAAATTGGCGCCGCGCCACGGCGAACAGCGCAGCGGGCTATTTTCAGGAGGGGTCATGGATGATGAGGACGTACAGGCAGTGTATCAGAGAAGACACCGCACGGTAAGTTCTACCGCTCTCAACGTTTGACAGCGAACTGCGGTTGGGCTACCCTGGCTGTATGCGGGGAGGTTTCATTCGATGATAGGCTTGCGGGCTTTTTGGATGGCTTTGAAGGGGCTATGGGAGGAATTCTTCCCAATGCTGGTTGCAGCGCTGGCCGGTTTCGTTCTCCTGATACCGGTCGTGACAGCGCCGTTGGCCTTTGCCGGTCACTACGCTCTGGCCAATGATATCGCTGAGGAGAAGAGCGTCTCGTGGCGGACCTGGTGGGACGGGGCGCGGCGCTACTGGCGGCCGGCGGCCATCTGGCTCGGCCTCTACGTATTGATGATCCTCATCCTGCTGGCGAACCTGCGCTTCTACGCCCGCCTCAACGTCTCGTGGGCCCCGTTGCTCCAGGGTATCTGGGTGACGCTCTTTATCCTGTGGGTCGCAGTGAATCTCTATGTCATGCCGCTCTATCTCCTGCAGACGGATCAGCGCTTACGCCTGAGTTACCGGAATGCCGCCCTCCTTGCGGTCAGTGACCCGCTCACGACGTTCGTGCTTCTGGTTCTGCTCGTCCTGCTGTTCGTACTCCTGAGTCAGGTTGCGCTGCCCTTGATCCTGTTGCTGCCCCCCTTCACAGCGCTCGTCGGTGCCATTGCGGTGCGGCTGCGCCTGGAGAAGGAGGGCTTGTGGCAACCTTTCGATAGCGAAGTGAGGGAGTCCGAGCCGAAGCCGCGTGTGGGGCGGGCGCCGCCGAACCAGCGTCCTGTTCGCCCGCGGTCGCCAGACGAGCGGCAGTGAGTGGGTAACACGACGGGGTCCCACGGCTCGACCCGATTCGCATCGTCATCCGGCGGATGGTCCTGCCTCCCCGATCCTCGGAGACGAGAACGAGAATTGGTGCTGGTCGCTTCGTCCTCTGCAGCCGCCACGAGGGGGAACCCCCGACCTTTCCGCGGCCACTCTCTCAAGGTGCAACTCCCCAACGCATGTAGAATTTACTGAGATCGCGGCCACTCACGCGCTCGAAGGTTTCCAGGAGATCGGCGGGGGCCGCCAAATCGTAGTGGTGATCACGGTAATACTCTTGGAGCGCGCGAAAGAAGAGGTCGTCTCCCAATTCGCGCCGCAGGGCGTCGAAGAAGAGTGCGCCCTTGACATAGACGACCACCCCGTAGGCCTCACTTCGCCCAGTGAAGTGGTTGAGTGGCTGAGTGATCAGTTCGTCGGGATGGCTCTCCTTGTACTTCGCCAGCGTACGCTCCCATGACGACTGCAAACCCTCAGCAAATTGCGGGCGCTCGACCTGGAAGAAGTAGAGGCTGCTCCAACTGGTCAGGGCCTCGTCTTGCCAGGGCGCCTCGAACACGTCGTTGCCGACCACACTGTACCACCATTGGTGGGCGGCCTCGTGGACGGTGGCGACCTCGAACGCATTGCGCTGTTTCGGATCGGTGTAGGTCTGGGCCTCGACGACGAAGAGCCCGGGATACTCGACGCCCAACGCGTTGCGGAGTGGAACCTCGACCACGTCCAATTCGGCGAAGGGATAGGGTCCGAAGCTCTGGTTGAACAGTTGCACAGCCTGGGCGGTGAGATCTGCGGCTTCGCGGCCGAGCGGCCCGGCGTCGGGCTGGTAGTGGCTGATGATGCGGATGCCTTCGACTTGGGCCGTCACCTGCTCGAAAGTTGGACTCAGCCCGATCGCCAGGTCCCGCACCGGGCCCGTGACGATGTGATGGTTGGCGCCGTTTGGCGCCGGCGTGCGGCCCGTCTCGACGCCGGTGGTGATGACGTGCTCATCCTCAGGCACGGTCAGCGTCAGGCGGAAGAGGGTGCTCTTGCTGGTGACGGCATCGCCCTCCGGCAGGACTTCGTGCGCCTGGTGGCCCGCCCCTGGTGAGTAGACGGCCAGGATCGGAAAGGAATTGGCCAGCATGATCGTGTGGCTGGCTGTGTCAAGATTGAAGATGCCGTAGGCTGCCTCACTGTCGCCGAAATCGGCGGGGATGGCACCCTCGAAGTGGAGCGTGGTGTGGGTGCTCTCGCCCGGCGCCAGCGGGGAGGGGAGTGGCAGCCGGAACGCGGTGCGATCGCCGAGCGTGACCTCGCCCGTGACCGGCACATCCGCGACTGAGGCGGCGGTCACTGTCAGCGCGCCACCGTAGATGACATCGGCGTTCGGATAGGTGCGGAAGAGTAGCGCCGGGAGCGTGGCCGTGGTGCGGTTGGTGTAGGTCAAATCGAGGGTGCCTTCGTAGTGCCGGGCGGCCGGGTCAACCTGCATCGCGAGGTCATAGCAGGCCGACAGGCCGAGACGCTCCCAATCGGGTACCTGGCCGGGCCGCATCGCCGCGACCTGCTCGGCAGGATTGCACGCCACGAGGACCGGATCGGCCGGGGTGGGCACCGACGTGACAGTAGATGCGGTCGTGGCGGTGGGTGAGGCCTTTGTCGCCGTCGGCGGCGCGGCTGTATCCGTGGGCGCGGCGCTGATGGGTGCTGTCTGGCCGCTGGTCGCCGTTGGTGGGACGGCGGGGGGAACGGTCGTTGTTGGGGACGCACCCGCACGACAACCCACGAGAAGAAGCGCGAGCAGAATCAAGAGCGGGCGGCGCATCAGGAAGCTCAATCTCGAATCTCCACTCTCCGGCCGCTCATCTCATCATCCCTCAGGCTCGTTGGCACAAGCGGTGCGTTCGGTCCCAGGTCGCCCTTCAGCCGGGTGGAGCCGGACGTTGCGGATGAGCAGGTCATCCCAGACGTAACGCTTCTGTTGGTACGCGGGGAGCAGGTGGCTGATGCGGACCTCGACCTCGTTGTAGCCGCTGCGGAGTTGGTCGCAGGGAACGGGAAGGGTGAGCGTGAGCCATTGGGAGGTGAAATCATCCGTCGGCAGGGGGCGGAGGTTCAGGCGCCGCCCATTCAGGCGGACCTCATTGCCATACTCATTCGGTTGCATCACCTCGAGCGAGAGAACCTGGGCTTCATTTGGGCGCGCGCGCAGGTAGAAACCTCCCCGCCAGCTGGTGCTGGGATTGCGACCACCGTAGAGCGGCCACCAGGGTGGGGGCAACTCGCTGTCGCCCAGGTGGACCCGGGTGTCGGCGGCCAGCACAATCGGCGGTGGGGATGCGGCGGGCGTGGGGGCGGGCCCCCGTTGGCCGCTGCCAGGCGGCTGAGGGCGGGGCCGGGCGTTCCGTGGGGGCCGAGCAGGTTGTAGCCGGCCTTTTCGTCGCCGGAGGCCAGGCCCTCGGCCAGGTTCCAGACCGCGATCAGCGCCACGTCGGGGAACTCGCGTGTGATGAGTTCTCGACCGCGGACCAGGTATTCGGCCTGCTCGTCCGGTGTAATCGGGTGGCCGAGACCGGTCGAGGTTAATCCCACAGTCCAGCCAAACTCCGTGGCCCAAATCGGCTTGGCGCCGTCCCCGTGCTCGGCCATGATCGTTCGGAGAGCCTTGAGGCGGCGGAGGTTCATGCCGTCGTTGGCGCTGACCGGGGCGTCGGGGGGCAGCCCGAAGGCGTAGGGATGGGCGGCCAGGACATCGAACCAGGGCGCGGCGCCGGCGGCGTACATGCCCTCGAGGAAGCGGCGATCGTCCATTGCGACGGCGTCGGCGCGTGTGGTGGTTGCGAGGGCGCCGCCGAGGATCAACGCGGCGGGGTCGGCTTTGCGGATGGTCTGAGCCGCGGTGCGTAGCAGGGCGGTATACTCGTCTGGGTTAGGCCGCTGCCCGCCCCACTCGTGCGCCAGGTTGGGCTCGTTCCAGACAATATACCCGCGCACGCGACCAGCGTAGCGGTTCGCCACTCGAAAGGCGAAGTGGCCGAAGTCCTCCAGCTTCTCGGGAACCGGGTTGAGAGTCTCGGCCGGGCTGTGGGGGGCGGTCCAGCGCGGTGATTGGTCCAGGCGTACGATCAGGTCGAGCCCGTAGAACTCCGCGGCGGCGACCCAAAGGTCGGTCTGCTCCCAGTGGAACTCGCGCGGGTTGGGCTCGATCTCCCGCCAGGGGAAGACGACGACAACCGCCCGGAACCCACTCTCGGCGGCCAGGCGAAAGAGGCGGTCGGAGGGGTTGAGCAGGTGGACCGCCGGGATCGGAGAGTGGTTATCGGGGAATGGGGATAGGAGATTCGGGACGCTTCCTGGCCGGTTGTCGTTGGCGGCCGCCTGCCTCGCCTCCAAATCGCTCCGCTCGAGTTCCCACTCGCTCACCTTCCACAGTCCATCGTCGGTCGCGATCAGCACGCCATCCGCCGACGGAACGAGCGCGGTCACGGTTCGGTCGCCGAGGGGTGGGACCGGTTCGACGCCCGTATCACTCATAGTCAGAAGGCCGTGGAACTTCGTGCCGACGTAGAGACGGCCTTGCAGAGACGGCCCGGCGGGCCGTCTCCGCCCCACCGGGGCGTCTCTACGGGGGGGCGACAGTGCGAGGGCGCTTACCGTGACGCCTTGCACCCCGGTCGGACGAACGTGGGCACCCCCGTCGTCGCTCACGAAGAGGCCGCGCGTGGCGCCAACCCAGATGCGGTCCGGCTGGTCGGGATCTGGCAGGACGGCGAGCACGGTCTGGTCGTCTAGCTCGGGCGCCACGCGTTGCCACTTGACCTGGCCGGGCGCGCGGCGGAGCAGGCCATCCGCCGCGCCAGCGAAGATTCGGCCAGGGTGGTGGGGGTCGTAGGCCACCGTAAACATTTCGGTGACGGTCGAGAGACCATCCCAGCGCGGCGTCCAGGCGAGGCCACCGTTGGCGCTCTCGTAGACGCGCTCGTAGGCGACTCGCGCGATCAGGCGGCCGGCTGTGGCCGGATCGGGAAAGATGCCAGGGATAATCTGTTCGTCGAGGACGCTGTTGGAGATGAGCGGCTGCCAGGTCTGGCCACTGTCCTGACTGCGAAAGAGGCCGTTGCCATCGGTGCCGGCGTAGACCATGGTGGGGGTGACCGGGTCGGTGGCGAGGGCGATGACAGCACGCCCGGCAAAGGGCGCAGTCAGCGCTGTCCAGGTCCGGCCGCCATCCTGGCTGCGGTAGAGGCCATCGCGATGCCCGGCCAGGAGGGTGCCATCACTGAGCCGGGCCAGGGTCTCGATCCGCGTTCGGCCCAAGCCAGCGGTGCGGCGCTCCCACTGGTCGCCTGCAAGCTGCCAGAGGCCGTCCTGCATCCCCGCGAGGAGGTCGCCTTGTTCATCACGGGTCAATGCCGTGATGATGCGCCGCCGGTTGAGCCGTTGGCCGACTCGCTGCCAGCTCCGGCCGCTATCAATCGTGCGCAGCACCTCGCCGTGCCGCGTGCCGACTGTCAAGGTCGTGCCTTCGGCCAGCAGGGCGACCGCGTCCGGCGCGTTGGGAAGCGGGTGCCACGTCGCGCCCCCATCTTCCGTCTGCCAGAGGCCATCCAGCGTACGGACGGTGGCTCGTTCGGCATCGGCGATGGCGATGCTCGAGATGAAGGCGCTCCCGCTGGTCGGAAGGCGCGACCAGGTGGCGCCGCCGTTCCGGCTCTGCCAGCCGCCGGCCCCACTCGTCCCGATGATGAGCCAGGCGCCGCGGGCGGCGACGCTCAGCACGCCAGCGTCACGCCCCTTCTCCGGGATGGAGAGTGGTTGGGCTACGTCGCCGTGGAGCCACCAGAGACCGGCCCGGTCGGTGGCAGCGTAGAGGACATCGCCATCCGCAGCCAGGGCCATGACCTCAGCCGCGGGGAGAGCGCCGACCCGCTGCCAGCCGGCACCCTGGTCGCGCCAGAGGCCATTCGGGGTGGCAGCAAAGCGCCTGCCGGTGGCGGCGACGAGGGTGTAGACCGGTTGGGGCGGAAACCCAGCCGCCGGCTGCCAGTGGTGACCTTGGTCGGGACTGTGATACAGACCGGCAGGGTCGTAGGTGGCGGCCCACCAACCCTGCGCGTCGGCCAGAATCGCGGTGACGGTGGAGTAGGCCGGGATCTCATTGTCCAACCGTGCTGCCAACGGCCCTGGTGGGGTGGGGGTCGGTGGGGGCGCTGGGGGCGCCGGTTGTGGGCGGCAGCCGAGCAGCGCGACGACGGCGAAGAGAACGATGGGCACCAGCCGGACCGCAGCTCGGCGGAGGGGCGCGGGCGAGGAAGTGGCGGCAGCCGATTCGGGGCAGCGAGATTGCCGGGACCTGGAATGCGACATAGTGGCAAGTCTAGCACAGCGTCAAAGCTTACCAAAACAGTCCGCGCACGTGCCGGTGACTGACGACCAATTTCGGTAGTCCGGCCAAATTTGCTGCCGAAACCCTTTGACTCTGTCGCACCCTGCCGTTATACTGATGCTCATACATCATCGGGCATCTCACAATTGTGAGACAGCAGGGCACCGCGCCCTTACAGCTACGAACGGAGGAGCACAACGATGGCAAAGGAAACCGGCGACGGGCGCGACAAAGCCTTGGACGCCACCATGGCCCAACTCAAGAAACGATTTGGTGATGGCGCCATCATGAAGCTGGGAGAGGCCACCAACCTGGCGGTGGAGGCCATTCCCACGGGCTCGATCGCCCTGGACCTGGCGCTGGGAATCGGGGGCGTGCCGCGCGGGCGGATCACCGAGATCTACGGCCCGGAGTCCAGCGGCAAGACGACCGTCTGCCAGCACATCATCGCCGAGGCCCAGCGCCTGGGGGGGGTCTGTGCCTTCGTGGACGTCGAGCACGCCCTCGATCCGGCCTACGCCCTGAAGTGCGGGGTGGAGGTGGACAACCTCTACATCTCGCAGCCCGACACCGGCGAGCAGGCCCTGGAGATCACCGAGGCGCTGGTGCGCTCGGGGGCGATCGACGTGGTGGTGATCGACTCGGTGGCGGCGCTGGTGCCGCGGGCGGAGATCGAGGGCGAGATGGGCGACAGCCACGTGGGGTTGCAGGCGCGGCTGATGAGCCAGGCACTGCGCAAGCTGGCGGGGGCGATCAAGAAGTCCAACACCGCGGTGATCTTCACCAACCAGATTCGGATGAAGATTGGGGTGCTCTTCGGCAACCCCGAGACCACCAGCGGCGGCAACGCCCTCAAGTTCTACGCCTCCGTCCGCCTGGACGTTCGACGGACGGAGAGCATCAAGAACAGTGGCGATGTCGTCGGGAACCGGGTCAAGGTCAAGGTGAAGAAGAACAAGGTGGCCCCGCCGTTCAAGGATGCCGAGTTCGACATCATGTACAACGAGGGCATCTCGGTCGCCGGCGACGTGCTCGACATGGCGACGGCGCTGGAGATCGTCGACAAGCGCGGTGCCTATTACAGCTACGGTGACGTGCGTCTCGGTCAGGGACGCGAGAACGCCAAAGAGTTCCTCCGAGAAAATACCGCCTTACTTTATGAGATTGATAACAAGATCAGGGAGTCGGTCGGCCTGCCGGCCAAGGCGAGTCCGCCACCGGAACAACTCGAGCTTTTACAGGCAGAGACCAAGGCGAAGGCGACGAAGGAGCGGGCCACCAAGACGAAATCGGTGCTGCGCTCCAGCAATGGCGACGCGAACGATGAGGCCGACGTGGAAGAATTGGGCTTTGACGACTAATGTCAGTTACCCACGGCTGAAGCGCGTGGGCTTGTCCCTGGCGCCGCGACCAGAGTCGCGTCCGAGACCATAGGCTGACTGACGGCAGCCCTGGCTGCAATATTTACAGCCGCGACGACATCCGCATGACCAGCGTAGCCACAGGACGCACATCGAAAGGTCGCCTGATCGGGCCGGTTGCGCTTATCGCAATGACCGCAAACAGGACAGGTCCGAGAGGTATTGCGAGGATCGACAAGGTGGAGTCTTACACCGGCAAGCACCGCTTTGTAGGTCAGAAATTGGCGAAGTTCGCCAAACGCCCACTTGGCATGTCGCGAGCGCTGAGCCTTGCGTACCGTTGTCCGCTCGCGAATCCCGCCAAGGTCTTCGATGGCGAGAGCGCGTCCGGTGTCAGAGGCTTTCGCGACCAGGTGCTTACTGATGAGGTGGTTGGTGTTCTTCTTAAAGCGCCGTTCCCGGCGCTTGATGCGCTTCAGTTTGCGGCGGCTCGATTTGGTGCCGACACGCTGCAACCCCGAGCGCATCCGCTCGTAGTGCCGCCGCGTGGCGTCCACCTGCTCGCCGCCGTAGGTCTCGCCGTCCGAGTCCGTCGCCAGGTTGGCGATTCCCAGATCGACGCCCAGCACACCGCTCGCTTGGGACGGCGGCGGCTCGGGAATGTCCACCACGACGGCGAGATAGAACGTACCAGCGCGGTAGATGAGGTCGGCTTGCCCGCGCTTCCCGTAGGCAGCGATCCGGTCGGACTGATAGCCGCCCATGATGACCGGGATGATCTCGCGGCCTTCAAGGGTCAGAAGCGACACGCGGTCGATCCCCTTCCACGACAGGATCCGCTCGTCGTAGATCATGGCGCCGTGGAGGTCGAAGGTCGGCCTGATGCGCTTGTCCCGTTTGTAGGCTTCCGTCACCTTGGAGATGGCCCGGACGGTCATTTGAGCCGACAAGCCGAAGCGCTCACGAACGTCGTGGTAGATCATCTTCTGGAGCTTGTACTTGCTAGCCGTGTGGTGCTCAAACGCCACATCCGCAATCCAGTTGCACGCTTCGTTGAAGCGTTCCATCGTTGCGAGCAAGAGCGCGTGCTGTTCGGTCGTCGGAGCCAACTTGACCATCAGGGTGGTATTCATCCGGGCCTCTTAGAGATTCTTACTCTAAAAGTATAGCACAGAGGCGCGACAGAATGCAACATTGGGCTCGCCCTGCCCTGAGGGGTACCCCTTGGCGTCGAGGTAGACGCTTCGCCCTGAGGGGCGGTCCCCGGTGAGACCTTCTCGCTTGGGCGTACCCCGCGGGGTAGGGCTCCCCCCGCAGGGGGTGAGGGGCGCACCCAGGCGAGACGCTGCCACTCGGGCGCACCCCGCAGGGTGGAAGCGGGTGGGCTTCCGCGCCTGAAGGAAAGATTTGTGAACTGACTTGTGCTCGACGATTCTCACGCGGAGCCGTCGCGTCCTTCGAGATGCGACGGCTCTTTCTTGGGGAGCAAGCCAATACCGCGCCGGGCCAGGAGCGAATCGTATCGGGGTTCTGTGGATCTCCGAACGGGTCGTCGTCCTGGCTGCGCCGGGGCCTCATCAGCGCCGGTCCACCGCCAACCTGGAGCGCCGGGTGCGCCGGAGCAGAGCGCGCACCGCCGGAATCGCGCGGGTCATCACCCAGTAGCTGCCGCGATTCACCGGGTAGTCCCAGGCACCGATGTGAGCGCGGAACCCGGCACCAAATCCCTCCTTGAAGCGCCAGACCCTGGTCAGCGGGTCGTGAGGGTCTTCCAGGTCCGTGGGAGCGCCCCAGAGGTCATAGCAGGTGTAGCCCTGGGCTTTCACCCAGGTTATCGCTTCCCACTGCAGGGCGTAATTAGGCATGGCGTTGCGGTGTTGTACGGTGCTCGCCCCATAGAAGAACCAGGCTGTGCTCCCGTAGGTAAAGAGCATCAGGCCGGCGAGGGGTTCGAGCTTGTCGTACCAGGCCACGAAGAGCCTGGCCTGCCCGCGGGTCTCGAACTCGTGCCAGAGGTCCAGGTAGTAGGCCATCGGCCGAATCAGGAAGCCGTCGCGCTCCGCGGTCTCGCGGTACATATCGTAAAAGATGATGTGATCGACGGCACTGCCAGGCCGGACCTCGACTTCCTTGCGCGCGGCCAGGCGGATGTTGTAGCGCGTCTTGCTCTTCATGGCTGCCAACAGCTCCGTCTCGCTGCGACGGAGATCGAGAACGGCCGTATTGCGAAACTGAATCTGTTCGGGACTGGGGTGCCAGCCTCGCCCGCGGAGAAGTTGCGCGAAGCATTCGTTCGTCGCCTCGATGTCCGGGTCGATTTTCACGAAGAGGCAGCGCTGCCGGCGCGCCTCGATTTCCAGATCACAGAGGACACGAGCGGCGAGCGGGCCATCGTCGGCCGGGAGGCAAGGGCCCTTCGCGACGTAGCCAACGCCGAAAGGGGTGCCAGGAATCGCGCGGCGCAGAAACTGGGCCGCTGCCAGCGGCCGGCCGCTATCGTGCCAGAGCACACGGGTTGGCCGCCAGCCCCAGCGCGCCTTGAACTCACCCCAGCCCCAACTTTGGAGAACGTGGCTCGCCGGGAGGCCACTCACGATACGGTCCCATGTGAGGTTGTCAGTTACGTACTGTTTCTGCATGGCGCGCTATTTGCTCGGTGGAATGGCCCCCAGGGTTGGGGCATCCAGGAAGCGCTCGACCTCCAGGGGACGGGTGAAGGTCGTTCGCCGGCGCCAGCTTCTCAGGAGCGCAACCGCGACCCCTGCGAGCAAGCCGGCACTGGTGCCGTACAACGTGGTTATATGGAAGCGGGGACTGACCGGGCCCGCCGACCAGGCGGGCTCCAGGACGAGCACTCGCAAGCGGTTCTCGTGGGCCTGGCGGCGGTTTGCGGCCTCGACCTCGCGCCGGAACTGGTCTACCAGCGCTCGAACCAGAGCGACCGCGTCGGTGGGGCGGGGTGCAACCACGCGCACGCTGATCGTCAATTCGTCGGGGTCCCCGGTCACGCTTGTGGATGCTCGCACCTGCGCCGCCGATTCCGGCCGATTCGCGACGTCCAGGGCGCGCGAGATCAGCCCTTCGCTCCGAAGCTGCAAGGCATAGTTGTTCACCAGCCCCTGCATCGACACGACCGTATTTTGCCGGAAGACCTCAGGTTCCAGGCTCACGACGCTCGCGGCCGCGAAGAGCCGGGGCTGCAACAGGCCCACGGCCAGGCCGAAGAGCGCACCGACGACGGCGCCAGCCAGAAGCAGGGGCGCCGCGGTGTGCAGCCAGCGGCCGAGTGTCAGGATGAGGGCGAGAAAGCCGCGCGCGGCGCGGCTCGTTCGACGAATCACAAGAAGCGATTGTACGGTGAGGTGGCAGTCTGTCAAGCCAGAGGGCTGCGCGATGAGAGATAGGGACGGCGGGGCGCAGGAGCGGTCAATCGTCACCTCGGCCGCGCCGTTCGTCATTTGACGTCTGCGCAGGGACGGTGTATGATACCGGATATTCCCCCCCCTGGGGGAGGGGGGTTATCGATCCAAAATCTCCCCGGATGAAGAGGCGACTATGAGTGAAAAGCAAGTCGCGATCCCGGTTCAAGGGATGACCTGCGCGAGTTGTGTACGTACCGTCGAGCGGAACCTCAAAAAGGTGCCGGGCGTGATTGACGCCCAGGTCAACCTGGCGACTGAGCGAGCCACAGTGACCTTCGACGAGGGCCAGGCCACCCTGGACGCGCTGGTGCGCAAGGTCAACGAGGTTGGCTACTCCGTACCGACCGCGACGATCACACTGCCGGTGCACGGGATGACCTGCGCGAGCTGCGTGCGGACGGTCGAACGAGGTCTGACGAAATTACCGGGTGTCCTCAAGACAGATGTCAACCTGGCCACCGAGCGTGCCACCCTCGAGTACGTTCCGACGGAGATAACGCCGCGCGAGATGAAGCAGCGCATTCGGGAGCTTGGCTATGAGTCCCCAGACCTGGAGGGGATTGCCACGAGTGAGGTAGTCGATCGTGAGCGCCAGGCGCGTGCCGAGGAGACGGCCAGGCTCCGCCGCGAGCTGATCGTCGCGGCCGTCTTAGGAGGCATCGTCCTCTTCCTCAGCATGGCGCCGATGCTCTATCCGCCCCTGATGATGGGGTTGATGGACGTGTTGGGCTCCCGCCGGGCGCTGTGGGTCGTCATGCTGGTGCTCGCGACGGTGGTGCAATTCTACTCTGGGCGGCGATTCTACACCCTGGCCTGGAAGGCGGCGCGCCACGGCACGACCGATATGAATACCCTGGTTGCTCTCGGAACCAGTGCGGCTTACTTCTACAGCGTGGTCGTGACCCTCGTTCCGCACCTCTTCCCGGAGGGCACCGCAGAGGTGTACTTCGAGACCGCAGCAGTGATCATCGCGCTGATTCTCCTCGGGCGCTATCTGGAGGCGCGCGCCAAGGGACAGACCAGCGAGGCGATCCGGCGGTTGATGGACCTACGGGCCAAGACGGCCATCCTGATCCGCAATGGTGAGGAGGTCGAGATCCCGGCTGACGACATTCAGGAGGGCGACCTCCTGCTGGTCAAGCCGGGGGCGACTGTGCCGACCGACGGCATGGTGTTGGAGGGTCGCTCGGCGGTGGACGAGAGCATGGTCACCGGCGAGAGCCTACCGGTGGAGAAGGAGCCGGGCGCGCCGGCCATCGGCGGCACGATCAACAAGACTGGCGCCTTCAAGATGCGCGCGACGGCGGTCGGCAAGCAGACAGTGCTCGCCCAGATCATCCGGCTGGTTGAGGAGGCCCAGGGCTCCAAGGCGCCGATCCAGCGCCTGGCGGATCAGATTGCCTCGATCTTTGTGCCGGTGGTGCTTGGCATTGCCACCCTCACCTTCCTGCTGTGGTTCTTCCTTGGTCCGCAGCCTGCCCTGGTCTTTGCCCTGGTCAATACGGTGGCAGTGCTCATCATCGCCTGTCCGTGTGCCCTGGGACTGGCCACGCCGACGGCGATCATGGTTGGCACCGGGGCAGGTGCCGAGCAGGGCATCTTGATTCGAGGTGGTGAGGCCCTGGAGACAGCCCACAAGATCGATGCGATCATCCTGGATAAGACCGGGACACTTACCCGCGGCAAGCCGGCGCTCACCGATGTGGCCAGCAACGGCCCCGGTGATGATGCAGAAGTGCTCCGCCTGGCAGCCAGCGCCGAGCGCACTTCGGAGCACCCGCTGGCCGAGGCCATTGTTGAGGGCGCCCGGAGCCGCGGGCTGCCCCTGGCTGAGCCGGCGCGCTTCCAGAGCATCACCGGGCAGGGCATCGAGGCCATCGTGGACGGGCACAGCGTTCTGGTCGGCAGTTCCAAACTGATGACCGCCCGCCAGGTCGAACTAGACGGGTTTGCGGCGACCGCGGCTCACCTGAGTGCTGCCGGCAAGACCCCAATGTTTGTGGCTGTGGATGGTGCGCCGGCCGGGGTGTTGGGCGTGGCCGACACGGTCAAGGAGACGAGCCGCCGTGCGGTCGAGACCCTCCAGGCGATGGGCATCGAGGTTTGGATGATGACCGGCGACAACACGCGCACCGCCGAGGCCATCGCTCGCGAGGTCGGCATCGACCACGTGATGGCCGAGGTGGCGCCAGAGGAGAAGGCCGCCAAGGTCAAAGAGCTCCAGGCGCAGGGCAAGGTCGTGGCAATGGTCGGCGACGGGATCAACGATGCGCCCGCGCTGGCCCAGGCCGACGTGGGCATGGCCATCGGGACCGGCACTGATGTCGCGATGGAGGCGGCCGATATCACGCTCATGCAGGGCGACCTGCTGAAGGTCGTGGCCGCGATCCAGCTCAGCCGCGCGACCATGCGCACGATCAAGGGCAACCTGTTCTGGGCCTTCTTCTACAATGTGCTCGGCATCCCGGTCGCGGCCGGAGCACTCTGGCCCGTCTTCGGCATTTTGCTGAACCCGATCTTCGCGGCCGCCGCGATGGCCTTCAGTAGCGTCTTCGTCGTAACCAATTCACTGCGACTCAGAAATTTCAGGTCACGCGTGGCGTAGATTGATCTTAAGGAGCGAGGCCCCGCGCCTGGCACGCGCAGGGCCTCGCTTCACCTGTCGCGAACGCACCAGGCCGTAAGCAGTCCAGCCAGCCGTATCACCTGTGGGAACGCTCACAGGTCCCGAGCGGAGCGAATGGGGAAGGGGCTCACGGGTGATCGAACCAGCGACGGCCCGCGGCAGGCCCTCAGACCACGATGAAGGTGTGTCGCACCTCGCCCGGGCGACTTTTGAGCGGCCCTGATGGCCTTTCGTTGACATGACTCTCGGGTCCCGTATAATCTTAATTGCTATGAGCCAGATCTACCGTTGGCAGGCCAGGCGCTGTTGTTGTCGTCGAACGCGGGGGTGCGCGACTCGGCGTTAGGCAACTACGTCATTTGGTCGCCCAGCCCTGTACGTGCCAGGACAGGCCGGGCGACACGAAGATTCCAAGGATGCCCGGAGTCGCTTCCGGGCTTTTTCTTTTGGGAACCTGGCGTGCTGTTGCAATCAGGAAGGAGTATTGGTATGACTCGTTCGCGAGCACCGCAGCGGCGCACACCGCTGGCGATTTATTACGAACACCCCGAATGGTTCAAACCGCTCTTTGCCGAACTTGATCGTCGAGGTGTCCCATACGACCGCTTGCTGGCCCACAGGCATCACTTCGATCCGGCCGAGCGCGCCACCCCGTACTCGCTCATCGTCAACCGCATGAGCCCATCGGCTTACACCCGCGGGCACACCCAGGCGATTTTCTACACTCTCCAGTATCTTGCCTACCTGAAGGAGATCGGCGCCAATGTCCTGAATGGGTACGACGCCTATGTCGGAGAATTCTCCAAAGCCAGGCAGCTGAATCTTCTCGAGCAACTCGGGCTGCGTTATCCGCGCGCTCGAGTCATCAACCATGCGTTGCAAGCGCCAGCTGCGGCTGAAGGTCTGATCTTCCCCGTGGTGATCAAGCCCAACGTTGGAGGAAGTGGTGCGAAGATTGTCCGGTTCGATACGCCGGAGGAGTTGCGAGCGGTCGCCGAGGGTGGGGTCATTGACCTGGGAATCGACAGCACCGCCCTGGTGCAGGAGTACCTGCCGGCTGAGGGGAACAGCATCGTGCGGGTGGAGGTCCTGAAGGGCGAGTTTCTCTATGCGATTCGTCTCTTCCTGACCGATGACGAGTTCAACCTCTGCCCGGCCGACTACTGCCGCGTTCCGGTGCCAGGACAAGCTGGGAGCAACAGTGGGCTGGCTGATGGTGTTTCCGGTCGTGGCCGCCCGGTCGAAGGCTATACCCCTCCCGCCCGCGTCATCGAAGCCGTCAAGCGCATCACGACTGCAGCCCACATCGAAGTCGGCGGCGTGGAGTATTTGGTGAATACTCGTGACGGGCAGGTTTACTACTACGACATCAACGCGCTCTCTAACTTTGTGGCCAACGCGCCAGAAGTGATTGGCTTCGATCCGTTCCCGCGGCTGGTGGATTACATTCTCGCGCGGGCGGGGCTGTAACCTGGCCACGCAATCCCTCTTGCCCTCAAGCTGCCGCTTCTCACTGGTCGGGGCCAGTGCCGGATGGCGGCCGTGGCGTGCGCTAGAGAGGACAGTGATTCGTGACTTGACAGTCTTTTCAGGCGCAGCCTTGACAAGGGCGCTTTCTAGAGGGTACAGTGTGGGAGGCACAGGATGGGAAGCTACCCCTCTTTGCTCAGTGGTGAGAGTTCGGACGACCGTCGTTGAAACGCAGGGTAGGAAGAGTCGCGTACGCGCAGGTTAGGCTCAAGGGCGCAACACAATGCTCCAAAGCAGTGTTGGCGTTGGCGCTTCGGCATCTCACCGGTCCGGCCCCCCAGAGCGGGTGACATATTCCGAACGTTGTCACGACGCCAAACCGAGAGGAGCAAAGAATGGCACAGGCACAAATGGGTGACACGGTTCAGGTTCACTACACGGGCAAATTGGAGGATGGACAAGTCTTCGATACCTCGGGGAATCGCGAACCGCTGCAATTCACGATTGGTGGTGGTCAGATCATTCCTGGTTTTGAAGAGGCCGTCGCCGGGATGGATCCGGGGGAAACGAAGACGGCCAGAATCCCAGCGGATAAGGCCTATGGACCCCATCGTGAAGAACTGATAGTGGAGGTAGATCGAGGCCAGTTTCCGGAGCATTTGGCGCCAGAGGTCGGTCAGCGGTTAGCAATCCGTCAAGCGGATGGTTCACAGGTACCGGTCACGGTGACCGATGTCTCCGAATCGAGCGTGCAGTTGGACGGTAACCATCCCCTGGCCGGGAAAGATCTGACTTTCGATATCCAGCTCGTGAAGATCGTGTGATCTGCCTGTCGTGGCCTGCCCTGCTATGCCGGTTTTGTTGCAGCTGGTGTTGGGCCGCTTCTGCACATCCATCCCGAGCCAGCCCTGCCAGGAAGGGAATTGTGGGCTGTAGTCGCTGAGAAGAGGGCGGGCGTCAGGAACATCTCCATGCGCTCGTCCCCTTTTCTTGCTACGGTTGTAGGGCTGCCGGAATCGGACTACAATCACAGATGATGAGTGTCCGGCAGGCGTGTCTTCCGGTTGCCGGCTGCTTCTTCGGCAGTGACCATCGGTAGTTGAATGTCCAGGGTCCCTCCTGAGGGGAGATGCGTGATGACCACTCGTTATGTACTGAGCGAATATATGGATCATGCAATGGCCCAGGCGGTCTACTTGGAGGATGGCACCTTTGTGGGCCGGATTCCTGGTTGCAAAGGGGGCGGCGCGTTTGGCTCAACGTTGCGCCAGTGTGAGGAGGCGTTGCGCTCGACCCTCGAAGATTGGATTCTACTCGGTCTGAAACTGAGTCATTCTTTGCCTGTGCTCGGATGATGATCCGGGAGGTAGAGTCGATCCTGGGCCGTGGGATCACGGTTGAGCAATGGAGTCGCCTGTAGCGTCGAGTCGTATTGGTACAGCGTGTCGTTACGGAATGTTGCCATGTTCTCAAAACCTTCTAGCTGGTTGCAGTTGATGCTGGTCGTGTTGGTGACCGGGGGTGCCTGGATCTGGTGGAGCCGGGCGCCGGACGGTGCGAATGCGGCAACCGGGGTTGCGGCCCAGATCGGCTTTCGGGCGCCGAATTTCTCCCTCGAGCGTCTCGATGGTGGCAAGGCCTCGCTGGCTGATTTTCGGGGTAAGCCGGTCCTGCTGAATTTCTGGGCTTCGTGGTGCGGGCCCTGCCGGGCGGAGATGCCGGCGATCCAACGCGTCGCCACTCGCCACGCCGACGACGGGTTGGTGGTTCTGTTGATCAATCAGGCGGAGGACTCCGATACGATCTACAGTTACCTCGACAGTATTGGTGTGAGGGCGCCGGTCTTGCTCGATCCCGAGGGGGCGGCCAGCACGGCCTACCGCGTGCGGGCGCTCCCCACCACGTTCTTCATCGCCCGCGACGGTAAGGTCCAGGACATGACGATCGGCGGTCCCATGACCGAGGCCTATCTGGAGACTCGCATCGAGTCGCTATTGAGGGGGCCCTGACGATGCTGCCCGTCCTCAATCTCGGTGGCCTGGCGCTTCAAACGCGCGGGCTCGTCCTCCTGATCGGCTTCTGGCTGGCGCTATGGGTGGCGGAGCGCTTCGCCAAGCGGCGCGATCTGGACGGCGATGTTATCTGGAACTTCGGTCTGCTGAGTCTCGCTGCCGGCTTCGTCGGGGCGCGGCTGGCCTACGCGGCCCAAAACCTGGCGGCTTACAGTCGGGAACCGCAGGCACTTCTCTCGCTCAGTATCCAGAGTATGGCCTGGCCCGAGGGCGTCCTCATCGGGCTGTTGGTCGGGCTGATCTACCTGCGGCACGAGCGGGTCGTCCTGGCCGATGCCGCCGATGTACTGGCCCCGGCCGTCGCGGTGCTGTGGGCGCTGGCCGGGCTGGGCGCGCTCTTCAGCGGGAGCGCCTATGGGCGGCCGACGACGATGCCGTGGGGTATCGTCCTGTGGAACCAGTACCGCCACCCGGTGCAACTCTACGAGGTATTGGCCGGTGGTATCGTCGCCACGGCTCTCGCCGTGCTCTGGCCGAGAGCTCCCTACCGCGGCTGGATCGCGTTGGTCGGAGCGGCCCTGCTGGGCGCGGCCCGGCTCATCGTCGAAGGCTTTCGTGGCGACCCGGCGGTCGTTGCGGGCGGGCTGCGGGTGGCCCAGCTATGGGCCCTGGGTCTGACGCTCCTGGCCCTGTGGGCGCTGTATCGCCGGTCAAAGGCTGCGCTCCGCGCACAACGGCCAAACGGATGGGACGACAGGTGGACGGATGAGGAACCGGAGCTTGCCCCGGGTGGAGTGAGCGGGGAGCGGTTGGCGTTGGCCGATGGAGGGGCGGATGTTCATGTGGAAGTGGGCGATGGGGCTGCCGGTCCACGGATGGACGGCCAGTAGAGGCAATGGCGCGGGCAACAACCGTTCAGGCGCGCTCAGTAGATTCAAGCCGCTCCCGTCTCATCCGCTCATCCGTTGGCGCCGCAGACTATCCGTCGACGCATCCGACGATATTGGGGGAGGGATCCGATGGGCTCCAATTGGACGTCGCCCGCGAACCCGCATCAGCCACCACTGACCGGGCGCACGCGTGATTTTGTCCTCATGATACAGAAATTGGTCTACGCGTTTACTCGGCACTGGCTCTTTGGGCTGAACGCAGTTGTTTTCCTGTACCTCTTTGGCGCACTGGTTGCGCCCACACTGGCGGCGGCCCACCAGAACGGGGCGGCGAACGTGCTCTACACCGCTTACGGTTTTACCTGCCACCAACTGCCGGAGCGCAGCTACTTCCTCTTCGCGCCTGGTGGTGGGATTCACACCTACAACGAGGACCTCATCCTGCGCCAGGGCGTCGATTCCGACAACCGGCGCGCCTTTCGCGGCGACGCCGAGATGGGCTACAAGTTCGCCGTGAGCGACCGGATGGTCTCGATGTATGGTGGTACCCTGCTGGCGGGTCTGCTCTACGCCCTACTCCGCCGGCTGCGGGTGCCCGTGCCACCGCTGCCCTTCTGGGGTTTGGTGCTGCTCGCCCTACCGATGGGCATCGACGGTTTCACCCATCTCATCGACGATGTGACCGGCATCGGCTGGCGCGCCACCAACGCCTGGGCCGTGCCGATCTTCGGACCGCAGATGGCTGCGGACTTTTACACCGGCACCGACTGGGGGAGTCTGAACTCGCTGTTGAGGCTCGTCACCGGCCTACTGTTCGGCCTGGGGACAGTCTGGTTCGCCTATCCGCTGATCGGCCTGGGCTTCGAGGACATCGCCGATCAAGCCGAGCGCCAACTGGCACGCGCGGAGGAGAAGAGCGAGGTAGAAGCCCCACTTCGCCCTCTCCCTCGATAAGGAGGTCAAAAATGGCGAAGATCTTGTACGTGGCAACCCATGGCAGCGAAGATCCCAGTCGGGCGGCGATGCCCTTTCATCTGGCGAATGGGGCTGTGGAGGCAGGGATCGACGCCGAGATCGCGCTGGCGGGCGACGCCGCCTTTCTGATGAAAGGATACGTGGTGGACAGCATCATTCCCGTCGGCATGCCCGCGCTCAAAGAGCTGTTCAGCCAGGCCGTCCAAAATCAGATCCCGATCTACGTCTGAAAGGGCTGTGCGGTTCCCCGGGGGGTGACCGAAGAAGATTTACAGGGCAAGAATGCCCGCTTCATCGCGCCGCCGGATCTGGCGCGGCTGAGCATCGCGGCGGATCGCGTGATCAGCGTATGAGTTCCTGGTACGGGTGCCTACACCGCTCACGAGACCGCCCGGCGGAGTACTCCGCCGGGCGGTTCTTGTTTGTCCCGCGCTCACTCAGGTGGGGTCCACCATTTTCTCGACTCCGGCACCGGGAGGGCGACTGGTCAGGCCGGCGGCCTGCCCTGGCAAGAAGAACAGGGGCACATCGCGCGCAGGTAGCCCCAGGTGTAGATTCCGGTTGCGTGTCCGTCCGACCAGCGAATCAGGAGGGCGTAGTTGCCCTGCGGTTCGACCGCGATAGGTTCGATGCTCGGGGTAGCCATACTCGCCGGCAGGACCCGCAACGAGTCACCGGTGGCGGCGGCCTCGCGCTGCTGCTGGCATTCGATGCAGGGGCAGAGCTGGCGAACAGTTGACAGCGGGATCAAACTCTCGTGATCGTTCTGCCACTTGATGTACATCAGACCGCGGCGCGGATCGACGATGCATTGTTTCGGTTTGGGCTCGGTCATCGTTCCTCTCGTCTCGACGCAGTGGGTCCTCCCTCATTGTACCTCAATCTCGCCCAGGAGCACACGCTCGCCGTTGAGCTGCTGGCCCGCCGCGTCGCGGGCCGGACCGAGGCGCTGACCGGTGGCGGCATCGTAGAGGCCGATCTCGAGCCGGTAGCGACCGGCAGGCGCCTCAGGATTGAGCGGGATAGCATACGGGTCGACGATGATCTCGCCGGGGAGCCAGCCCGTCGTGGGGCGGGCACCGGCGGCCGGGACGTCGTCCTTCTGGCCCCAGATGTGTTCGTCGGCGTTGATGATGTGGGTGAAGACCTTGTAGGGTAGCGGGATGGGCCGGAGCGCCTGCCAGTAGAGCGTGAGGTGCACGGTGTCGCCGGGTGCGGCGCTCGTGGGCAGGTCGTAGCCGAGAAGCTTAAGCGGTGGCGGTTCGCCGAAGGTGGCCTCGAGTGGCGTGGCGATAGCCGGTGGTGGGCTGAGCGCAGTGCTGTGGCCGCCGAGGAGGATAGCTTGGCCAACCCGGGCGCGCTGCGGGCCCACACGTAGGGTCCAGGGCTGCGCGCTGGCGGGTGCGTCCGGGGGGATGATCAGGTCGAACTGGAGGCGCTGGCGACCGCCGGCCGGATCGGGGACCGAGGTGGCGCGAGCGATCGGAGCGTCGACCCTGCCGAGGGTGAGTGAGAGCAGCGGGCTGCCCGGTGCGGCGTCGACGGTAGTGAAGAGGTGAGCCGACTCACCCGGCTGGTAGCGGCGCAGCGGCTGTTCCCAGCCCTCGACACGCAGGCCAGGTGCAAGCAGGGGCTCGGCCGGTCCCGGCGGCCGCCAGCCCGATGCGAGCTGGCCGATACTGGCCGCCCGTTCGGGTGTGCGCGCGAAGAAGAGGAGTCGCTTCGGGCCGAAGCGCCAGTCGCGTTGGGCCAGCGCGCGCTGAGCCAGGAAGTGCTCGACGATGTGACCGGGGTCCACCCGCTGGGCATCCTCGTTGAGCACCAGCCAGAGTCCACTGTGGCGCTTCCAGAGAGGCTCGATTCGGGCCGCGGCTGCAGCCTCGTCCACGAACTGGGTGTAGGTGATGCCCTGAAACTCGCCCGACCAGTGGTAGGCGAAAACTGGCCAGGGTTGATCGGTGTGGAGCAGGACGCCATCCCCAGCGTGCCAGAAGGCACGCATCGTCGCGGCGACGGAGACGTAGTCGTCCTCGCGATAGCGGCCGGCGAAATAGTCGCGCAGCGACCAGCCGGCCAGCCCGAGGAGCGCCAGCGTGGCCAAGCCTGCCGCCCACGCGCGCCAACGCGCCCGCCGCCGGCCCCACCCCTCGGTGCCGGCCAGCCCGGCGATTGCCCAGGCAAGGAGCAGTGAGAACGCCGGTGCGTAGGGCAAGAGGTAGCGCGCTTCAGGTTTGGGGGAGTAACCGAAGGCGCGCGGCATGGTCGTGACGCCCCACACGACCAGCGGCGGCAGCAGCAGGGTGAGGGCCAGGAGGAGGAGGACGCTGAGAGATTGGGGATTGGAGATGAAGGCGCGGTGATTGGAGACCGGCAGGAAGGTGCGGCGTGGCCACCGCGGTGAATCTCGACGTGTCAATTCCCAATCTCTCTCTGTCGCGAGCGCCAGCCCGACGGGTAGCAGCAACAACACCGCGGCGGTTGCCGGCCAGTAACGGTCAATATCCACGGAGGTGCCCACCGCCAACAGCGTCGCGTAGAGCCGCGCGTACAGCTCGGGGTCGAACGGCACCTGGACTGACCAGGAGTGCATCCGCGGCAGCGCGTAGGCCAGCCAGGGGGCGAAGCTGAGCAACACCGTTGCCTGCAGCCCGGCCCACAACAGGAGCCCTCGCCAGGCGACGCGGCCTTGCGGGAGGGTTGCGAGCCAGTAGAGGCCCTCGATCACCAGCAGGAAGGCCAGGAGGTAGAGGGTCCACAGGGCGGCGACGGTGACGGCCAGGTAGGCGAGAGCCAGCGGCCACGAGGGGCGACGGTGCAGGCGGACGGTGAGGTAAAGCGAGAGCGTCGCGAGCAGGGCGCCCAGGATGTACATCCGCGTTTCTTGTGACCACCAGACGGCGAAGCGAGAGAGGGCCAGAAGCAACGCTGCCAGCAATGCCACCCGCCGGCCCGCAACCGTCCGCCCCAGGCGCCAGAGAAGTGCGACCGTCAGCGTTCCGAAGGCAACTGAGAGCCAGCGCACCGCGAACTCACCGTCCCCGGCAAGCGCACGCCAGAAGTGCAGTAGCCAGAAGTAGAGCGGGGGGTGGACATCTGTCGCCGTCCAGCGAGCGATGGCGAGCGGGCTCTGGCGGGCGGCCCAGACGGCCAGCCCTTCGTCCCACCAAATGCTGGCGTCCTCCAGGCGGAAGAGGCGCAGGCCGTCGGCCAGCATCAGCACGGCCAGCAGTGTAACGCTTTCCCAGGCGCGCGTACGGCGCCGGCGAACGCTCATCGCTTCGCGGGGCGCACCGGGGGGGCGCCTGGCCGCCCGCGTCGCCAGGCCAGGGATTCACCGCCGTCGACACGCACCACCGAGCCTGTGGCAAAGTCGTCTTCGACCAGGAAGCGAACTGCACGCGCCACCGCTGCGCCACCGCCCCAGCGGCCAAGCAGGGTTGCCTGAGCGGTTCGCTCGATTTCCTTATCGGTGAAATGGGGTGGAGGGATCACCGCACCAGGCATCACAGCGTTGACCCTGACCGTTGGCGCCAGATCGATGGCCAGCGCCTTCGTGAGGGCCACCAATCCGGCCTTGGCGACGCTGTGCGCCAGGAGATTGGGCTCCGGCACCTGCGCCGAGAGATCGGCGACATTGACGATGACAGCTTCTGGTTGGGTCCGCATCGTCGGGGCGAGCGTGCGGGCCAGCCACATCGGGGCCGTGAGGTTGAGTCCCAGCACCGTTTCCCACTCCTCCAGGCTCAGCGTGTCGAGGGGCGTTCGCCGGTAGCTGGCGGCGCTATTGACCAAAATGTCTACCCGACCGAATTCCTTAAGTGCTGTCTGCGCCAGCCACTCCACTTCAGCCGGGCGGTGCAGGTCGGCCGCAACCGGTACAACGACGACCCCGAGGGCTTCGAGCTCGGCCTGAGTGGCGGCCGCCTCGAGCGTGGCGCCGTGATAGGCCAGAACGATATTGGCCCCTGCATCCGCCAACTCAACGGCGATGGCCTTCCCAACGCGGTGCGCAGCGCCGGTGATGAGGGCAACTTTCCCGGCAGGGTTCATAGGCTTTCAATCCTCCATCCTCCCGACCAGCTGTTTGGATTCATTCTCGTTCCCGCCCGCCGCCCTGATGTCGCGGGTTCGTCGGGCGACGGCGCCACGCAGCCGCGCGGACCTCTTTTGGCCGGTGCCGGTGTTACTTGCCGATCTCCAGTTCAAACAGGCGCAGGTAGCGCTCCTGGCGCTCCGCCTTCGGCCCGAAGATCTCAGCTCGTGCGCCGCTCACGGGGTCGTAGAGGCCCAGGCGGAGGATGTAGCGGCCGGGCGGAGCGTCGGCGGCGATCGGAATCGCCAGGGTCGTCGTGATGTACTCGCCGGCGGTCCAGCCATTGGTCGGCAGGGTGCCCTCACCGGGCTCCAGGTCGCGCTGGCCGCGGAGCTGGCCTGTGGGATCCACGAGGTGCGTGAAAATCTTGTAGCGACTGGCCGGGCGTGTCAAGGCATGCCAGAAGAGCGCGAGCTGCAGGCTGCCGCCCGGTCGGGCCTGCTGGCCATCCAGATCGTAGCCGACCAGCTCGATCGCCGGACCGAATTGAGCATCCGTCGGCGTGCTGGGGGCCGGCGCGGTGAAGCTGCGCGGCCGGTCTTCAATCGTGATCGCGTCGAGATGTACCGATCGTCGCCGATCAAGCCCGGCGCTTGCGAGGAGCGACTTACCCAGGGCCGGGGCGACTAGTTGGAGGTCGAGGGGATAGCGACCGGGCGCCGCATCCGGGTTCATCGTCAGGCGGTGGAGGTCGCGGACAACCTGACCGGGTCGCCAACTGCCGGTTGGGTAGCGCGTGATCACGCCACCGTCGTCGGTGGCCCGGCCGGCCAGACTGAGCGTTGGCTCGAGGACCTCCTCCGGCTCGAGGCCTTCACCCGCCCGCCAGAGCAACTCGACCTCCACCGTCTCCCCGGGCCGGGCGGCTTGCCGGCCAACCCGGGCGCCAAGCAGCGTCAGGCGCCCCTCGAAGTCAGCCGTCAGCGCCAGCGGCATCGGTGCCGCCTCCGCCATGGCCTCACTCCAGGTCGTTGCTACCTCGACCACGGCCAGCCGCGCCTGCTCGTTGCTGGCGGCACTATCACCCCTCACGGGCAGCGGTCCGTCGGTGGTGTAGGCCTTGAGGCGTAATTCATACTTGCCGGGGGGCAAGCCCGGGGGGACGCGTAGCCGCAGTGGAAGTTGGAGCGGTCCTCTGGCGGCGATGGTCGCAAGGGGGAGGGCCGGTCCGACCGGCTGCTCGTCGGCCACCGCCCATTGGCGCCCGTCGGCGTCCACCAGGCCCAGGGCCAGGTGGAGGTCGGCCGGCAACTCACGGGCAGCGATCAGCGTTACAAGCACATCCAGGGTCCCCCCGCCGCCGGCCCGCTCGGTCAGGAGAGTGACGCCCAGAAGTTGCAGGACCGAGCCGAAGCGTGCATCGGCCAGGCGCCGGGGATGAGGGTTGAAGGTCGGCGGGAGGAGCCAGCCCTGGAGGCGAGCGTTGGTCTCGCCACTGAGGTGCTCGTCGTAGAAGAGGGTTCCGTTGGCGTGCAGCCAGGCTCGGATTCGGCCCGCGGGATCGGTCACGGTGTCGTAGGCTCGCAGCATCCAGAGCCGCGGATGAGCCGCGGCCACCCCGTCGAGCGCGGCCAGGCTCTCGGCCGTGGTGGTGGCGTAGAAATCACTCTCCGGGGAGCCCCATCCCAGATTGGCCGGCGCCTCGAGGCTGCCGCTCTGGAGCACCACCAACCCATTCCCGGCAGGGGCGCCAGCAGCGCTGCTCTCGCTCGCGGTGGGAGGCCGGTAGGTTGTCAGCCGGCCCTGCCAGGCAATCGGGCCACGGAAATAGTAGCTTACCGCCGGATAGACATAGCCGGCATTCACCAGGAGGACATCACCCGGCCGCCAGAGTGCCGCGAGGTGGCGCATCGCGGTGCGGTAATCATCGGCGGCGTAGGCCGGATCGGTCCAGAAGGCTTGCAGCGAGCGAGCCGAGAGGCCGGCCCAGAGGAGGAGTGCAGCCATCACGACCGGCAGGCGCAGTAAGCGCGGCCCAGCGCTGGCCAGGCCGACCAGGCCCGCCGCCAGAATGATATAAAAATAGGGTGAGTAAGTGAAGACGTAGCGGACATGGTAGAGTGGGCTAGCCAGGAGCGAGAACAGGTAGATGATGGCGACCGGCGCCCAGGTCGTGCCGAGGAGGTAAGCGGCGGCGAGCAGCGAGCGCCTCCGACCACGCGTGACGAGCGCGACCAGGCCGAAGGCGTAGAGCGCGACAGCCAGAAGCAGCCACGGCTGCCAGGTTGCGGCTGGTGCGGACTGTCCGAAAGCCAGGGCGGCGAAGCTATCGCGGACGACGACCCAGAGCGGCGTGAAGCTACGCCAGGGCGGGACCGGCGGGTCGGTGGCCTGGCGCCAGGCGATGGGGAGCCACGCGGCCCACGCCAGGATCGTCGCCGCTGCCGCCAGCAGCCAGGGTCGCAACTCGAGGCGATCGTGGATCACGATCGCGATCAGGAACAGGGCCTGGAAGATCAAAAAGAAGGCGAAATAGTAGAGGGTGTAGAGCCCCAGGACCGCACTGAGTACGAAGAGCAGCCAGGCTGGGCGCCGCGTCTGGATCATCTGTCCTTTCCACTGGGCGGTGAGCAGACGCCAGGCGGCGTAGGCGTTGAGCAAGCCCAGAAAGGCACCTGGCGTG
This sequence comes from Ardenticatenaceae bacterium, assembly GCA_027493995.1. GTDB lineage: Bacteria > Chloroflexota > Anaerolineae > Ardenticatenales > Ardenticatenaceae > DOUV01. The sequence continues at coordinate 7,899,385 of JAOSJS010000001.1, forward strand.
TACATCCGCACTTCTTGGGAGTACCAGACGTTGTAGGGCGAGATTGCCACAAAGAGGGCGGCGAGGATCGGCACGGGTGAGTCAGGTGGCAGCAGTCGGCGCGCAACGGTGTGGGTCGCCGGAATCAGCAGGATACCAAAGAGGAGTGAGAAGAAAGCGGCGGCGAATTCGGTGCGTCCGGCGAGGCTGGTCCACCAGTGCAGGAGCAGGTAGTAGAGCGGCGGATGAATGTCGCGGGCCGTGTGAGCGACGAGTGCGGACGGGGATTTTCCCGCCAGCAACAGGCTCACCGTCTCGTCGTACCATAGACTATCTGCCCCGAGCCGGACCAGCCGGAGGGCAAAGGCCCCTACGAGGAGCGCTATCAACGGGAGCCACGGCGCGGTATTCCGGCGCGGGCTCAGAGGTTGCACGCCGTCGTCCTCCATAGAAACGCCGGGCCTTCCCACCAGTGGAGGGACCTGGCCCGGCCGCCGAAGTGGCGGCTATCGTAGCATAACGGGCTGTGAGCGCAAAATAGGCGCGGGTCGTCGAGGGCGGCACCACTTAATGCCGGGAAGTCTGGGCACGAGCCGCCAACAATCCGGGACCGCCGTCAAGGTCCATCCTGGATTGACAGGGGCGCGAGAGCGCTTACAATTGCCTGCGGTCGGGCACGCTTGAAACCACGTTTGTGCCGGCGTTCTGGTTTCCCGAACACTCGGCGGCTCTCGATCTGCCCACCTCGCTCACTCAAATGAAAGGCCGCCGCTTTCCTACAGTGCTCTCCACTGGATACTGCCCCAAGACGAGTGTGAATCGCTAGCGCATGATCCGAGAGACGATCAGAGGCTGACGCCGAGCGGTGCGCGATGCTCTGTCGGTCGCCACACGGCTCCACGGTCCATTGTCACACTGATCGCCTTCTGCCAGCTTCCGGGGTTCTCAGATGAGTCATGGATAACTGGATACGGAATGGACAGCTCTTTGCAGTGGTGATGACCCTGGTGGCCGTTTTGCTTGGCAGTGCTCTCGGGGCGTTCATTGCCCTTTCATCAGGGCCATCGAGCCCGAACACGGCGCGGACGACCCCAGAGGCGCTCCAGGGGACTGTCGAGGCCTACTTCCAGAACAGGCGAACGGCGACCCCGTCGCCTCGGACAGCCAGGTCGTCGGTTGTCGTAAGAGTCGCCAGTACAGCCTCCAATACCACGACACCGATGCCGAGCGCGACACCCTCGCCGGCAACTCCCAAGCCCAGCGCGACGCCGACCCAAGCGCTGCCTCCGACGGTGACGGAGCGCCCGGCGGTGTCGGCCAGCCCGACGGCCACACCGTTGCCCCTGCCCACGGCGACGCTCCTTCTGACGGCGACACCGGCGCGGAGCCCTATGCCGGCAAACACGGCCACGCCCGTCCCGCCCACTCCCGCGCCCGACCTGCCCGCCCCCGTGGCACGGGAGCCGAAAGCCCACCGCGACAATATCGTGCCGGTGACCTTCGAGTGGGACTATCCGGCGGGTGAACTGCCCCCCGGTTACGAGTTCGCCGTGATCCTCCAAGGCCCGAACGGCCAGGAGTACCGCCCGGCGGCGTGTGACCGCGTCCGCACGATGCCGTGCGTGGTGCCGCCGCCGCCGCCGGGCGGGAACGGGCCGTACGAGTGGTGGCTGGTGATTACACGCGATGGCGCCTCCATCGGGATCGAGTCCAATCACTTGACGTTTCCCTGGGACGTCCCGCCGGAAGAGACATCGCCGCCTGCGTCCCAGCCGACGGCGGAGCCCGCCACACCCGAACCTGCACCTCCATCACCCCAGCCGACCAAGCAGCCGCCACCGACGCCAATCCCGTGAGCGAGCGCTTGCTCTCTCAACTGTGTGAGGAGCCCGGATGAAAGGACAGCATGCTCTTGGCTGGTGGCTTTTGGTGGTAATAGGGTTTGGCTTGTCGCTGGCCTCTGCGGCGCTCCCTGCGGCGGGGATGTCTGAGATCGAGTGGTCCTCGAAGATGGGGGGACGAACGTTGCTCGAGACGACGACTCCAAGCCCCACGTCGACGCTCGATCCTCTAACCGTCGACGTGCTGCGTTCCCCGTCAACTGTTGCCTCCGGCGGGAGTGCGGCCATCACCTGGCGGGTCGATGGGGCGGCCTGGTGTCCGGACGCTGCCTGCTACCCGATGGAGACTCAAGCTCAGGCGGGTGGGCCGGGGGAGGACAGTGCTGCGATCGAGACCATCACCGAGCGGCTTTTCTTCGATGCTCACGTCAGTGCCGGCCTGGAAAACGGGTCCGAGACACAGGACTATAGCATCGAGTCTGAGAGCTCACCGACGCCGACACCAACCGCACCAGCAACCGATACCTCGACGCCAACCGCCACCTCGACAGAGACGGGGACCGCAACACCAACCGTCACGCCAACCGCCACCTCGACGGAGACAGGGACCGCAACGCCAACCGCCACAGCAAGCGGTACCACGACGCCAACCATCACGCCGACGGCGACAGCAACCGGCACCTCAACGCCGACGGAGACGGTGACAGCGTCAGCAACCAGCACCGCGACGCCGACGGAGACAGGGACGCCGACGGCGACAGCAACCGGCACCTCAACGCCAACGGCCACGCCGACGGAGACGCCAGCGCTCACAGCGACGGCGACAGCAACCAGCACCTCAACGCCAACGGTCATGCCGACGGCGACAGCAACCAGCACCGCGAGGCCAACCGCGACACCGACTCCGCAGTTGACGAAGCAAACCTTCACGCGGGAGTTTCGAGGTTGGGTCTACAACGCACCACCCTACAACCATAAGAACCCCCAGCCCGGGGTTCTCATCTTACTCTACGGTTCGGGGAGTTCATCCGGTCTTGGGGTGTGGTTGCAAACCCGGCCGACCAGCGGCGCCCCCGACGATGGCCATTTCAGCCTCAGCTACTTTGTTGCGAGCAGCACTGCCGATTGGGCCTACTACAACATCGTGGTGGATGATCCCGCCTGGGTCCCTCTCGGTGCGCACTCGGACAGTGGCGGCACAGTGAAAGCCGCCAACTGGATTCAGTTCTCGAACCTCGGCACGAACCCTGAGGATCTGATCAAGCGCGACAATTCGTTCTGGGTCGGCCCGGCCGTGGTGACCTTCACGCCGACGCCCGTGGATACGGCGACCGCAACGGCGACCCCGACGCCGGCACCCACTGCCACCTCGACGGCAACGGCGACGCCAACGGGCACGCCGGCGAGGACGTCGACGGCCACGGCTACCAGGACAGTGCCGCCGGCAGCGACACCGACGGCCACAGCGTCCGCCACGTCCTCGCCGACGCGCACCGCCACGGTCACGTCCTCGCCGACGCGCACCCCTCGGATGAGGGCCGGGATGACCTACCTCCCGATGGTTCAAAAGGCCGTTTCCTTCTGCCTCTCGCGCGAGCAGGAGCCCAACGACACGCTCAGCCAGGCGAGCAGTCTTCCGCCATTGTGCCAGGATCGTCTGGTCGCCGGCCGGTTGCCGGCCGGCGATGGCGACGATTACTATTTGATGCTACTCTCAGAAAGTGCCACTTTGGTTGTCGATCTCACCGATATTCCCAGGGAAGTGGACGACGATTTGTTCGTGTATGACGGGCGTGGGCAGCGACTGGGGGGATCCAATAATGCCGGTCAAGCCTCAGAGCACATTGAACTCTTCCTCCAACCTGGAAGGTATTTCCTGCGAGTGCATGCCTACAGCGGGCGGAGTGACCAGGAGTACCACCTGCGTTGGCACGTGCGATAATTGGGCGAGGCGTCTCGAGTTGCAGGTAGGTAACGGGGAATAACAGCCCCGACTCCCGGCCCCTCTGTCGGCAGCGGACCACAGCCAACAATTGGTTGGAGAATTAGAGGACGTACCACAAGGAGACCCGATGAAACCACAGCGCAGAATCGGTCGACGAAGCGTACTGATGGGCGTGAGTTTGTGTCTGGCGTGGGCTATTCTCGCGTGGAGCGGCATTTTCGAGGCGGGGTGGGTCTCAGGTGAGGCGGGTGGGGCAGCGGCCGAGATAATGGTGTGGCCGACCATGCCCTACGAGCCTGAGAGGGCGGTGAGTGGGTCTTGGAGGCGGCCGGCCGCCCGCAGTGGCGCGAGTATCCCCAGTGGGACGGTAGACCTGGTGCTCGACCCAACAACCCTCTCGGTGCAACGAAACCAGGTTTTCCATGTCGTGATCGTGGCGAGAGCTGGCTCGACTGAGGTGGATGGCGCCCAGACCTATCTCAATTTCGATCCCACGAGGTTCCAGGTTGTCGATTCGGGGGGGACGCCGGTAACGTCGATTGAGAACGGTGACTTCCCGACGCCGGTTCAGAACCAGGTGGATAATGCCCAAGGCAAGATTGACTACGCGGCGGTGACCCTGAGTGACGCCCTGACCGGCAATATTCTTGTGGCGAGCTTCTATCTCAAGGTCAAAAGTGATGCGGCGGGCGGGCTCAGCCCGGTGACCTTCAACCGCAGCGGGGTACGGGAGAGCCAGGTAACCGGTGGTGGTGGTTCGGTTTTGAACGCTCTGATTGATGGGCAGTACACCATCACGGGAGCCGCAACGGCAACACCCTCGACCACGCCGACGCCCACAGCCACGCCGACGAGAACACCGACTGCCACCGCCACGCCCACGGCGAACCCGCCGTCGTCCGTCTACCTCCCGCTGCTCCAAAAGCCATGAGGGGCGATCCAAAACGCGGCCACCCCGCGGGGCAAGCAGCAACCAGCGCCTGGAAGTGGGCGCGCTTGAAGGGGAAGGCTGCGCCGGATCGACGCCGGGCGACAGGCCTGGCATGATGGATGCTACCTCCAGGCGCACGGCGGCTGTCACCGGGGCGTGGAGGGCGGCTGTGTTTCCTTGCCGGGCGAAACGATTTGGTGAACCGCTTGATCGAGGGTATATCTACTGTGCTGTGTGCGAGTGCGCTCGCTTGTTGCCGGGCTGTGATGGAGATTAGCCTTTTCATTGGGGATCACTGGCCGCGAGCCGAAACCGGCTGAAGCGGGCTCGCAACGCTGATATCTGGGCGCGAACACCAGCAAGCCAGGAGAGGTGCCTTGGCCGGGGCGTCTCTCGTTCAGCCAACTTTGGCGCTCAGCCTGGAATTGATTCCGCGCGCCGCGTGCCACCACGACCCGATGATTTTGTGAATCTGCATTACCGCCCTCACCCTTCGTGAGATGCTCAACCGAGGGAGTAACTATGCCTGACGCTTCTGCTCTGGCGATTGATGCCAGGCGTCTGAGCCGCCGCTACACCCTGCGGGATGGCGAGATCGCCGCTGTGACGGACCTCGATCTCAAAGTCCCGGCGGGAACAATCTATGCCCTTCTGGGGCCGAATGGTGCGGGAAAAACAACCACAATTTCGATGCTGACGACGGTGGTGGCACCGAGCAGTGGAACGGCCCTGGTGGCCGGTTACGACATCGAAGATGAGCCGGACATGGTCCGGGCCAACATCGGCGTGACGTTCCAGGACATCGTGTTGGACGAGGACTTGACCGGCCGCGAGGTGCTCGAGATTCACGCTCGCCTGTACCGCATGCCCACTGATCTGCGCCATCAGCGGATTGAGAGGCTGGTGGAACTGGCGGAACTGGGCGGGGCGATTGACCGTTGGGTGAAGACCTACAGCGGCGGAATGAAGCGTCGCCTGGAGCTGATTCGGGGCTTGTTGACCGGGCCGCGCGTGCTCTTTCTGGACGAGCCCACCCAAGGGCTCGACCCACAAAACCGCGTGCGCATCTGGGAGTACTTGCAAACCCTGATGCGGAGTGGTGTCCTGACCGTTCTGCTGACCACCCATTCCATGGAAGAGGCTGAGGCACTGGCCGATCGCGTCGGCATCATCGATCACGGCCGGCTCGTGGTGGAGGGAGCGCCTGCGGAGCTGGTTACCGGAATGGGCGCCGACGTGATCACCATCCGCGGACACGGCAGGGCGGATGACCTGGTCGCTGCCCTCCGGCGGCGGCCCTATGTGCAGTCACTCCTCGTGGGCCGGCCCAACGGCAGCACCGATATTCAGATCGGCGTTGACCAGGGGAACCGCCGCCTGGCGGAGATTGTGACGATTGCGAGCCAGGACGGCTTCGCGATCGAGGATCTCTCAATTGCTCGGCCGAGCCTGGGCGATGTCTTCCTCAAGTACACAGGCCGTGCGCTGCGGGACGAATAAGCGGCCACGAGGCCGATTGGCAGGTTCGAGCGACGAAGGATCGCTCGTTGGACCGGAAACGTTCGGTGGAAGGGTGTAGACTGATGATTCGCGAACAACACCATGAGTTGGTCCTGTCGCCGCTCCCGGTACCATCCGGCCCAGGCGCTCTCTTCGCCGCGACCGGGACGCTATGGCGCAAGCATATGGCCAAGTTCTTGCGGAACCGGGAAGAGTTGGGCGGAACGGTTCTGCAACCGATCCTCTGGGTCTTGCTCTTTGGAATTGGAATGGGCCATTTGCTCCGCAGCGGCACGGTTCCCCTCGCCGAGATCGGCACGAACTACATGGCCTTCATCTTGCCCGGCATCGTGGCCCTCAGCGCGCTTGGGGGGGCCGTGGGCGGCGGGATGACGCTGCTGGAAGAGCGGTTGAAGGGTACAATGAAGGAGTACCTGGTCGCGCCGATTCCGCGCCTGAGCATACTCTTGAGTAACGAGCTCAGCACGACGACCAAGGCCCTGTTCCAGGCACTGGTCATCGTCGTGCTCGGAACGCTGGCGGGGGCGCGCCCCACCGGGCAGCCCCTGGCCTGGCTCGGCGCGGCACTACTGGTCGCTGGCTTCGCCTTCGGGTTCTCGAGCCTGGCGGTGGCTTTCGGCGCGCGCTCGAAGAGTATCATGGGGTATCACGGCCTCATCGCACTCTTCAACCTCCCGTTGCTCTTCGCCAGCAACGCGCTTTATCCCCTGGGCGTTCTGCCCGGCTGGCTGCGGGTGGTGGTTCTGCTCAATCCAACGACCTACGCAGTGGACGGGCTGCGCCGCCTGCTCTACCGGGCCCCGGCGGTGCTGCCGCTCGGGTTGGTCTTTGCTGTCACCGGCGGCTTCGCGCTGCTGTGTGTCTGGCTCGCCCTGGCTTCGTTCCAGGGCAGTCTCAAACAGGTCTGAATGTTCGACCGGGTTCGAACGCCGCTCTTCGAGGCGGCGTTTTTGTTTGACTCGTGGCCGGTAGTCGTGGGCCTGATCTACTACGGGAGCCGTGACTGTGCGACTGCCCGAGCAGGCCGGTGATTGTGCTCCCCGCGCGGGAGCACGATCATTGTTCCATTCGACTGGTTGTCGCACGAGTAGAATGCTGATCGCGCAGATACCTGCGGACAAAAAGCCTCAAGATCAGCGTCAATCAGCGGCATCAGCTTGCCGGCCTGGGAGTTTTCTCTTGCGCTCACATTGGAGTCGCGTAGGCGGATCAGGTGCGACGCACATTTCGAAGCGCGGCGCACCTCCCCCCCGGCCCCAGCGCCGGGTATTCCAATAAGAGCGTTCTCTTTCACCTTGCGAACGGCAGGGACCTGGAGAGATGCGGGATGGGCTGGTTGGACCTGCTGAAGGAAGCCTGGCGCGAGTACAACGAGGATAAAGCGCAACGGCTGGGGGCGGCGCTGGCCTACTATGCCTTTTTCTCGCTGTTTCCGCTCATCTTGTTGCTGATTGCCCTGGTCGGCTATGCACTTGCCCTAGGCTGGCCCGCGGCGCGTGATGCGCAAACCTACGTCCTGAATACTGTGGAGCGCACGATTCCGGCGATTGGCGGCACGCTCCGTGATCGTATTCAGGCCGTGGTGGCGGCGCGCGGCGCTTTGACCACCGTGGGTATTGTGACGTTGCTCTGGTCGGCCTCGAATATCTTCGCCCAGTTGAACGAAGCCTTTGATATTATCTTCGATGTCGAGCCGCAGAACCACGGTTTTTTTGCCGGCCTGAAGAGCAGGCTCCTTGACCGGGCGCTCTCGGTCGCGATGGTGCTGGGGGTTGTTCTCTTATTGCTCGCCGCGTTAGTGCTCACGGCAGTGCTCAACGCGCTGGCAACCTACACTGAGGCCCTGCCGGGGAGTGAGTTGTTCTGGACGCTCGTCAACTTTGGGGTCTCCTTTGCGTTGACCGCCGGTATCTTCGCGGTCCTCTTCAAAGTGCTCCCGGCGCGATACGTCAGATGGCGCGCCGCCCTGGCGGGTGGTGTGGTGACGGCGCTGGGCTGGGAAATCGGCGAGCAGGTGCTGGCTTTGTACCTGGCCCGCAGCAACTGGACCGAAGCGTATGGGATCGTCGGGAGCGTGATGGCGCTCTTGATCTGGATCTACTACACCAGCCAGATCCTCTTCCTGAGCGGCGAGTTGACCTCGGCCTACAACCGGCGGTTGATCCGGGCGGCCGCCGCTACTCCAGCCGCGCCGGCGGGGCCTCCGGCGACGCCGGAAACGCTGCCGTCACCGCCCTCCTTCTTCTTCGGCCTGCTGACGGGTGTGGTTCTGACCGTTAGTGGGATCGTGGCGGGAATCCGCCGCCTGATCCGGCGCCTCGGGCGGTAACAGTGCGCGCGTAGTAGTGGTGGGGGCTGAATGAAAACAGCCCAGTGGCACACAAACAGCTTCCCTGGGCTGTCTTCGTTCGGACTCGATCGGAGTCAGTCTACCAGCATAGCCAGGCGCTCTTCGAGCTTGGTGAGCCGCTGTTGGGCGGCGGCCACCTGATCCCGGGCGCCCTGGACGATCTGGGCCGGGGCTTTGTTGACGAAGCCCGGATTGCTCAGCCGGGCCTCCACCCGGGCGATCTCATCCCGGGTCTCGGCGACCTGCCCGGCCAGGCGCTCGCGCTCTTTCTCCAGATCCACCAATCCGGCCAGCGGGAGGTAGGCCTCCAGGCCGTCGCCCACTACCAGGTGAACGGCCTGGGCCGGCGGCTGCTCGAGCTGGTCCGTGATGGTCAATCCCTCGTCGGCGATGCGGGCCAGGGCCGTGATGACCGGGCGCTCGGCGGCGACCGTACCGGCGGCCCGCGGCGCGACGATGGTCGCAGCGATGCGGCGGCCCGGCTCCACGTCATAGCTGTTGCGGGCGTTGCGCACCGCGCGGATCAAATCCTGAACCTGCTCGAAGGTTTCGATGGCCTTTTCGTCCACCGGCCCCGGCACCGGCCAGGGCGCGACGATCAGGGCCTCCGGTGCCTTCTCGGTGTGGGGTAGGTGCTGCCAGATCTCCTCGGTGACGAAGGGCATGAAGGGGTGGAGCAGGCGGAGCGTGCGCTCCAGCACGTGGAGAAGCACCAGGCGGGCAGTGTTGGCTTCCTCCTCAGTGCCCGCGTAGAGGCGGGTCTTGCCGGTCTCGATGTACCAGTCGGCGAACTCGCTCCAGAGGAAGCTGTAGAGCGCGCGACCGGCCTCACCGAACATGTGGCGCTCCATGAAGTCGGTGACGTCGGCCACGAGCTGGTTGTGACGGCTCACGATCCAGCGCTCGACCAGCGGCAGACCCTCGAAGGTGGTCTCATCCAGCGAGGCGCCGGAGGAAATGTCCGCTGCTTCCTTCACGTTGGCCAACACGAAGCGCGCCGCGTTCCAGATCTTGTTGGCGAAGTTACGGTTGGCCTCGATCCGCTCGACCGCCAGGTTGATGTCTTGCCCGGGTGTGGTGCCGGTCACCAGGGTGAAGCGCAGGGCGTCGGTTCCGTACTCCTCGATCACCTCCAGAGGGTCGATCACGTTCCCGAGGGTCTTGGACATCTTGCGGCCTTCGGCGTCGCGGACCAGCCCGTGCAGGTAGACGGTGTAGAAGGGAACCTCGCCGGTCATCTCGAGGCCCATCATGATCATGCGGGCGACCCAGAAGAAGAGGATGTCGTACCCCGTCTCCATCACCGTCGTAGGGTAGAAGTAGCGCAGATCCTCGGTCTCGTCAGGCCAGCCGAGCGTGCTGAAGGGCCACAGGCCGGAACTGAACCAGGTGTCGAGTACGTCGGAGTCTTGCTCCAGGTGCAGGTCGTTGCCGTAGCGTTCGCGCGCCTTTTGGTGGGCCTCTTCCTCACTTCGCGCTACGATGGAGTCACCCTCGGGCGTGTACCAGACCGGGATCCGGTGGCCCCACCAGAGCTGGCGGCTGATGCACCAGTCGCGGATGTTCTCCATCCAGTTGAAGTAGACCTTCTCGAAGCGCTCGGGGATGATCTCGATACAACCCTCGCGTACGGCCGCGATCGCCGGCTCGGCCAGCGGGCCGATTTTGACGAACCACTGCGTGCTAACGAGGGGCTCGATGATCTCGCCGCCGCGCTGCGAGCGGGGCACGTTGAGCTCGTGAGGCTGGGTCTTGAGCGTGAGCCCGGCGGCCTCCATGTCGGCCCAGAGGCGTTTCCGTGCCTCGAAGCGATCCCGCCCGGCATACGGCCCGCCGTTCTCATTCAGCGTGGCGTCCTTGTTCATGATGTTGATGATCGGCAGGTTGTGGCGCTGGCCGATCTCGTAGTCGTTGGGGTCGTGGCCCGGCGTGATCTTGAGCGCTCCGGTCCCGAATTCGCGCTCGACGTACTCGTCAGGGATGACGGGCACCGAGCGATCGAGGATCGGCACCAGGGCCGTGCGCCCGATGAAGCGCTGGTAGCGCTCGTCGGCAGGGTGGACCGCCACGGCCGTATCGCCCAGGATCGTCTCCGGACGGGTGGTCGCGACCGGGATGTACTCGTTCGGGTTGTCGGCCAGCCGGTACTTGAAGAAGTAGAGCGTGCCCGGTTCGGTCGAGTACTCAACCTCCAGGTCGCTGACGGCCGTCTGAAGGTTGGGCGACCAGTTGATCAGGTAAGTCCCGCGGTAGATGAGCCCCTTCTCGTAGAGGCGCACGAAGACCTCGACCACTGCCCGGCTGAGCAGGGGGTCGAGGGTGAAGCGCTCGCGGGTCCAGTCGCAGGAGGCCCCCAGGCGGCGGAGCTGCCGGGTGATGTAGCCGCCATAGCGCTCCTTCCACTCCCAGACCCGCGCCACAAACTCCTCGCGACCCACCTCCTGGCGGCGCTTGCCCTCCTGTTCCCAGATCATGCGCTCGACCAGAAGTTGGGTTGCGATCCCGGCGTGGTCGGTCCCCGGCAGCCAGAGGGTCGGCTCGCCCTTCATGCGGTGGTAGCGCGTCATGATGTCCTCGAGGGTGACGAACATCGCGTGCCCCATGTGGAGACCACCGGTCACGTTGGGCGGGGGCATGGAGATTACGAAGGGTTCCTCATCCCAGTCAATCGTGGGTGTGAAGAAGCCCTTGTTTTCCCACCACCGGTAGAGACGTTCTTCGGTGGCCTGGGGATCGTAGGTCTTGGGGAGGTTAGTCATCGCCATTGTCTCCTGCGTGATGCGTGATGCGTGAACGGATCTTTTCGCGCATCATGCATCACGTTTCGTGTTCCAGAAAACTATTTCCTCGTGCGTGCGCCAAGATTTTAACGCAGAGACGCAGAGACGCCAAGGCGCAGAGGTCTTTGTCATTTTGCTTCCATTTCGCACGATTCTACTGCTGCGCGATGGCTGCGGCGAGCGGTCCATCCACGTTGACGACTTCGAGGTCAAGATCGAGCGTTTCGACCACTTCCACCCGTTGGGCGCGGGTAATGCTCATCAGATCGGCTTCGGCTGCTTGCACGCCGGCGGCCAGGGCCGGTTCGCTTGTTGCCAGTTGCAGCCGCTCCAGCTCCACTCCCAACGAGAGACCGCGCTCGCTTTTGTAGCGACGAGCGGCCGTGGCCACCTCTACCAGGGTTTCCCCGATGGCGTCGGCTTGGTCGTCCACAAGCTGCTGAGCGGCAACCGGCCAACTCGCCAAGTGGATGGAATCCCTGCCGTCAACCGGTGCAAAGAGCCCTCGATAAATCTCCTCGGTCACGTGCGGCAGGAAGGGCGCCAACAGTTTCACCGTCGTAAGAAGCACGTGGTGAAGGGTATAGCGCGCGCCCTCGTGGGTCATGCTGGCCTCGTCGTAGAGCCGCTGCTTGGCCATCTCGAGGTAGTTGTCCGCCAGGTCCCGCCAGAAGAAGGTCTCCATCTCGCTCTTCGCCGCGGCGTAGTCGTAGGCCTGGAACAACTCGGTCGTGCGCCGGATCAGCCGCTGGGTCCGCGACAGGATCCAGCGGTCGGCCGGGGAGAGGGCCGGTGGTTCGGCCGGTGGATGATACTCCTCCACGAACCGCTCAGCGAACCTGGCCACGTTCCAGAGCTTGGTGACCAACTTGACCCCGACCTGAATCTTCTCTTCGCTGATGACCGAATCTTTGCCCGGTCCGGTGCTGGCGGCCCAGTAGCGCACGGCGTCGGCCGAATAGCGCTTGATCATCTCCAGCGGCGCCATCGGCCCTCCGCCGCGGCTCTTGCTGATCTTGCCCATCCCCTCGCCGGCCAACCCCCAACCGGAGATGAGCACGTTCTTCCAGGGCACCGCGCCAAAGTGGTGGTGCGACTTCACGATGGTGTAGAAGGCCCACGTGCGAATGATCTCGTGCGCCTGGGGGCGCAGGGACATCGGGAAGACCCTCGTATAGAGACCTTTGGGTGGGGCACCTCGCCGTGGGGCGTCATGAGTGTCTGGGACATCGGTCGAGTTGTCGCCGGGGACGTGGGATTGGAGACTTCCGAAGTCTTCCGAGACTTCGGAAGTCTGACGCCTTGACCGGCCCTCTAGCCAACGTCCGACGATCTGGGGCGAGAGGGAGGAGGTCGCCCAGGTGTCCATGACGTCCTCCTCCGGCCTGAAGGTGGTGCCGCCGCAGGCGCACGGGCGGGCCGGCTGCTGGTCGGTTGGATCGACGGGAAGTTGCTGCTCGTCGGCGAGGATCACCTCGCCGCAGCGGTCGCAGTACCAGACAGGGAAGGGCACGCCAAAATAACGCTGGCGCGAGATGCACCAGTCCCAATGCAGGTTCTCGACCCACTCGCGATAGCGCGCTTTCATGTGGGCCGGGTGCCAGGCCACCTGCTCGCCGGCCGCCAGCAGCGCCGCTTTGAAGTCGAGCACCCGAATGAACCACTGCTGCGTCACGACGTATTCTACCGGCGTGTCGCAGCGCTCGTGGACCCGCACCGACTGCGGAACCGGCCGGCGCCCGAGCACCAGGCTCTGCTCATCCAGGGTCGCTACGATCTGGCGCCGGGCCTCGGACACGCTCAGCCCCGCAAACTCACCTGCCTCGGCGATCAGGCGGCCGTCTCGTCCGATGATCGCTCGCAGTGGGAGCTTGTGGGTGTACCACCACTCAACGTCGGCCGTGTCGCCGAAGGTGCAGCCCATCACGGCCCCGCTCCCCTTCTCGGGGTCCGCTCCGGGGTCGGCGAGCAGCGGCACCGTTTGCCCGAAGAGGGGCACGGTCACGCTCTGGCCCACCAGGCCCGAGAAGCGAGCATCGTTCGGGTGGACGAAGACGGCCACGCAGGCCGGCAGCAACTCGGGCCGGGTGGTGGCGATTGGGAGCACCTCGCCATTCTCCAGCTGAAACGCCAGGGTGACGAACTCGCTCTCCCGCTCCAGATCGTTCAGCTCGGCCTGCGCGATGGCAGTGCGGCACTCCGGGCACCAGATCGCCGGCGCCTCACGGGGGTAGGCCAGTCCGCGGTGGACGAGGTCGAGGAACGAGAACTGGGAGGTGTACCGAGAGAACTCGTCGATGGTGCGGTAGGTGTAGCGCCAGTCGATCGAGAGGCCCAGGCGCTTCCAGAGCCGTTCGTACTCCTGCTCCGCCTCCTCGCTCACTTCCAGGCACTTCTCGATGAGAGCCCGGCGCCCCACCTCCGGCGCCGTGACGCCGAGTCGCCGCTCCACCAGGCGCTCCGTCGGAAGGCCGTTGTCGTCATAGCCCATGGGGTAGAAGACGTTGTAGCCGTTCATGCGCCAGAAGCGAGCGATGAAGTCGGCGTGGCTGTAGGAGTAGACATGGCCGAGGTGGAGGTGCCCGGAGACGGTCGACGGGGGCGTATCAATCGAGTAGACCGGCCCCTCCGCCTCAGGAGAGAAATGGAAAACACCCGCCTCTTGCCAGGAAGCTTGAAGCCGGGACTCTACCGTACCAGGGTCGTAGCGTTTCGGCAATCCCATCGTCTTTTCTCCGCGCTCAGTGTAGAACAACTCTTACGATCACCGCCGTTGCTGCAAGAAGGCGATCCGTGATGCGTGATGGAATCACTCACGCATCACGCATCACGTTCCACTTCGAGTACCCACCACCGCTCGAAAGGGTGGTCGACCTGCTCGACGACTCGGAACCCGTTGGCCTGCGCCAGGCGCATGAAGTCGACGGCGCGCAGCGGGTAGTAGGTCAGGGTGTGGGTTTCGACCCGCCACGTCTGCGTGTCGTGCCAGAGGAAGAAGGTCGTGAAGGTGATCTCATCATCGTTGGGGTAATCCCAGACGTCGAACATCACCAGGCGGTGGCCATTGACTTTGCTCACCCGCCGCTGCACGAACTGGGGGCGCTCGTTGAGGATTTTGTCCCAATTGCGCATCCCGATGACCAGCACCCCTGCCGGACTGAGGAGGCTTCTGAGCGTACGGAGCGCCTGCTCGCGCCGGCCGGGTTCGAGATGCGGGAAGCTATTGCCAACTGTGATCGCCGCATCGTACGGGCCGGTGAGGATTTCATCCAGCGCCGCCATGTCGTGCACGGCGAAGCGGATGCGACCACCGACACCGGCCGCCGCGGCCCGTTGCTCGGCCTCGGCCACCATCTCGCTGCTCACATCGCAGGCCGTCACCAGGTAGCCCTGCTGAGCCAGGCCGATGGTCTGGGTCCCGGTGCCACACGAAGCATCCAGCACTGTGTGCACGCCGCGCGGCGCCAGCAGGGCATCCAATCGCTGGCGCTCGCGATCAACCGTCTCCCACCAGTCCTCGTAGAACAGGTGGTAGTGGGGTGCCACCGCCCGGTAGTACTCGGCTGTTCCCATCACGCATTTCCACTTCCAGAAGCAAAAAAGCCCTCGTCCTTCAAGGACGGGGCTCTGACCCGCGGTACCACCTTGCTTCTGCACGCACCCGAAATGGCCGTGCAGCGCTCAACCGCGATAACGGGCGGACCCGGCGCTGCTTCACACGGCCAGAGGATCACCCTGCCTGTTGGGCGGCGCGACTCCCCGGCGACCTTCGGCGATTCTGGCTGAGGGCAGCTTGCAGCCGGTGGCCACCCCTCTCTGGCAACTGAGCCTCGCCTACTCCTCCGGTTCGCGGTCGTTGATGGTTCAATTATGAAATGATTATACGAGCCGGTAGAGGTGATGTCAAACGCCAGGCCCCATTTGGCACTCGGGGCGAGCAAAGGCTTGATCCCGTACAGATGAACGATTACGAAGGACGTGTTATACTGTAGCCGGCGCTCCCTCCAGCACGTATCCCGCCGACCGTTATCCGTCGCCGATGCCAGCGACGGATATCTAATCATGCCTGACCTCAACACCGCAACCCTCATCGTACAAGCGGTCTTTCAGTTTTGCTGGGCGTACTGCCCGATTCCCACTCGGTCGTCAAGTTCGCCTCACAGGACCGGGGCGAATTCGTGGCCCGGGCAGCACGCCGGATGGCCGCGCTATTTTTGATGCGCTGTGGGCGGTGCGGACGCGAACAGGAGAGAATCGAGATGCGAACCGACGCCGATTACGCCAGCGCCCTCGACCGGCAAGACGAACTGGCGCACTTCCGCGATGAATTCCTGCGAGACGATCCCGACCTGATCTACCTGGACGGCAACTCTCTCGGGCGGCTGCCGAAGCGCAGCGTCGAGCGCCTGCGCGACGTGGTCGAGCGGGAGTGGGGGCGGCGGCTCATCCGCGGCTGGAGCGAGGGGTGGTTCACGCTCCCCCAACGGATCGGCGCCAAGATTGCGCGACTGATCGGCGCGGACGCGGACGAAGTCCTGGTCTCCGACTCGACGTCAGTCAATCTGTTCAAACTGATTCTGGCGGCGCTCCAGGCCCGGCCCGGCCGCACCAAAGTGGTGACGGATGATCTTAACTTCCCGTCGGACATCTACATCCTGCAGGGCGTGCTCAGGCTCGCCGGACCCCAGTATCACCTGGCAATCGTCCGCTCCGTCGATGGGTTGACCGTCACTGACGAAGCCCTGGCCTCGGCGATCGACGAATCAACGGCGCTGGTCGCATTGACGCACACTGCGTTCAAGAGCGGCTTTGTGTACGATCTCGACGTCGTCACGGCATTGGCGCACCGCGTGGGGGCCATGATGCTCTGGGACTTGTGTCACTCGGTCGGCGCGATGCCGCTGGCTCTCGACGTGGCCGGCGTGGACCTGGCGGTGGGCTGTACGTACAAGTACCTCAACGCCGGGCCGGGGGCGCCTGCGTTCCTGTTCGTCCGGCGCGACCTGCAGGCGCATTTGCTGAATCCCGTCTCGGGGTGGTTCGGCCAGCAGAATCAATTCGACTTCGAGTTGGCGTACCGGCCGGCGGCGGGGATTCGGCGCTTCCTCGCCGGCACGCCGCCGGTTCTGTCCCTCGCGGCGGTGGAGCCGGGCGTGGATCTGCTGCTCGAGGCCGGGATGGACCGTCTGCGTGCCAAGTCCCGCCAGCAGACCGAGTACCTGATCGGCTTGTGGGAAGCCTTGCTGGAGCCGCTTGGCTTCGAGTTGAATTCGCCGCGTGACCCGAGGCGCCGCGGCTCGCACGTGTCGCTCGGCCATCCTGAAGCCCTGCGAATCGATCGGGCGCTCATCGAAGAAATGAACGTCATCCCGGATTTCCGCTCCCCAGACAACCTCCGCCTGGGCATCGCGCCGATTTACACCTCGTTCGCGGAGATCCACGAAGCCGTCATGCGCCTGCGCCGTGTGGTGGTGGAGCAGTTGTACGAGAAGTATCCTAAGGAACGACCTGAGGTGACGTGAGACGTGGTGTGGCGCCCGAATAGGCTGGCCGTGCTGACTGGAGCGGGGGGCGCTACGAGGTACCGCCCTTCTCACCGCGCGCCTGCCGATTCCTGCCGCGCCCAGTCGGCTCTCTCCAGTGCGTACTCGAGATCGTCCCCGTCCCAAAGGTCAGGGGAGCTGACGGAGTAGGTGCCCGTCCCAACGAGGTCTTCTGGCGTGAGACGAAACGACCGCACGAGCGTCATGCCCACCTTCTCCAGGACGCGGCGGGAGGCCAGGTTGTCCTGGTAAGTCGTGGCGACGACACGCTGCGCGCCCAACTCGGTGAAGCCTTTGCGGATCAGGGCCCGCGATCCTTCGGTCGCATAGCCTTTGCCCCAGGCGGCCCGGCGCAGCCGGAAGCCGAGCCTGACCTCATCGGGGGCTCCCTCCGAAGGCCGGAAGCTGAACCATCCCAGGAAGTCCCCGGTGGCTTTCTCGATGGCCGCCCAGAAGCCGTATCCGGGGAAGCGCTCGTCGTAGCGGAGGAACCGCGGCAGGATGTCGTTCTGGATAACGTCGCGCGGGGTGGGCGTGCCGCCACTGAGAAAGCGCATGACCTCAGGGTCACTGTCGAGGTCGAACAGCTTCTCGGCGTCAGCGGCTGTGAACCGGCGCAGGACGAGTCGCTCGGTTTCTAAGAGGACCTGCATCCCTTCATCCTTCCCATTTTCGCATCAGCGCCCCGGGTGGATCATCGTCTACCGTGAGCGAACAGACGTCATCCATGTTGTCATCCTGCTGCAGGGGTGTTGTGTGCTCAGGATACACGAACGTTGTGACAAAGGCAGCGAGGAGCGTCTGGCCGTAGACCTCTTGTCTTCCCCGGCGTTCTAACACGCGGTGCAACGTTCTCACGCCGGGGAACGCGGTGAGGAAGGTCCTCGGATGAGGTTTTACATCGTAGGGTAATCGTCATGTTCTGCTTGCCGGATTGTGCTACTATCTAAGCGTGCCTGGATGAAGAGTGTACGTGCAGGCGATTGAATTGGTGTCACAGCCAGTTGGTCTCTGTAACGGCTTGGAGTCCAGGCACATCTATTGTACTCACCCTATCGAAATGCTTGCCCAGGTGAGGGAGCGCGGACACCGGTGAAATGCCGTTGTCCGCGTCGTTGTTTCATCCTGCGGCATCCTGCGATGCTCCTCGGTACT
Source organism: Ardenticatenaceae bacterium (assembly GCA_027493995.1). Classification (GTDB taxonomy): domain Bacteria; phylum Chloroflexota; class Anaerolineae; order Ardenticatenales; family Ardenticatenaceae; genus DOUV01. Next base: position 7,917,430 of record JAOSJS010000001.1, read on the forward strand.
CTCGTTGTCGTGGGTATGCTGGCTCTTCTCCAACCCGGCCACTCTCTTCTCATACGTCCTGGCTCTCTGCTCAAGGTTGATCCTGTTAGTCGCGGTATTATTGTCATGGCTACAATACGCGCGGTGCCTGCTCGGCCAGGAAACGATTCGCAGGCGGACGTGCCAGAAACAAAAAGCATCTTGTGCTTGCCAGCCGACAATCACAAGATGCTGAGTGTGGGGACGAGAGGACTCGAACCTCCACGCCTTGCGGCACATGATCCTAAATCATGCGCGTCTGCCAATTCCGCCACGTCCCCGGTGGGTCAGATTATACCATGGGGAGCCGTGCTTTCAAAGCGGTGGGCTCATCCGCCCTGGCTTTGGCGGTCTGCTTCGAACGTCAAGATGATGGCTTCAGCCACCGCTTTCATCGGCTTGCGGGTGTTCATGCTCATCTTCTGAATCTTGCGGAACGCTTGCTGCTCGTTGAGGCCATCGCGATCCATCAAGATGCCCTTTGCCCGGTCCACCAGCTTGCGTGTCTCCAGGGCCTCGCTCAGCGTGTTCACCTCTTCTTCAAGTTTGCGGAACTCCTCGAAGCGGGCCAATGCCACCTCAATTGCCGGCGTCAAGTCGCTTTCGCGGAAGGGCTTCACCAGGTATCCCACGACGCCGGCCTCCTTGGCGCGCTCGATCAGGTCGCGTTGGCCGAAGGCGGTGAGGAGCAGTACCGGCGCAATCCGCTCTTCCGTCAGAATCTTGGCTGCCTCGATGCCGTCCATGTCGGGCATCTTGACATCCATGATGATCAAGTCGGGCCGCAACTCGCGCGCCAGGTTGACGGCCGAGCGCCCGTCCCCGACCTCACCGACGACGAGGTAACCGAGCGCCGTCAGCATCTCTTTCAGATCCATTCGAATGATTGATTCGTCATCGGCGATGATGATTCGCGTTCGAGCCATGTCTTTTCTCCCGGCAGATACTCTGGCTGAAAGGATAGCTGTTCTCTTATCCGAAAGTCTCAGGGGGCGCCTTTGGAAAGCTTACGACTGCCGATACGCCGTGGTGGTTTTGCAGATCAAAGGTACCACGCAGGTCCTGTTGAACCACGGTCCGCACAATTCGTAAGCCCAGGCTGCCCGTCTCGTCGAGATTAAAGTTCTCGGGGAGACCGGTCCCGTTGTCATTGACCTGGAGGATAACCCGATCGCCTTCGTCCTGCAAGATGATAGCGATCTCCCCACGGTCCCGATGGCAAAAGCCGTGCTCGAGTGCGTTGAGCAGGAGTTCGTTCATGATGAGGGCGCAGATTGTTGTCTGGTGAGCGGGCAGATAGATCTGGGGGCCTTCGACCCGGAACACAATTTCCTTCGTGGGATCGAGGGCGCCTGTCTGAACCTGGCTGAGAATACGCCCGGCGACGTCCCGCAAATTGATCGTCTGCCCTTCGTGCTGGGAGAGAAATTCGTGGACGACCGCGTAGCTCAGAATGCGGTTGATGTTCTCGTTCAGAACGTGGCGCGTCTCCTCGTGCTCGGCACGCCGCAGTTGGATTCGCATCAGGGAGGCCAGGGTCTGGAGGTTGTTTTTCACCCGGTGGTGAATCTCTTGGACGATGGCCTGGCGGACGGCCAGCTCTCGCGCTTTCCGTCGGGCGCTCGTGGCATCGTGAATCGTCACCAGGACGGTGCGACGGTCGCGCGGCCCGAAGCCGTACGGCAACAGCATTATCCCAACTGACGGCGGTCGCCAACGCGGCCCGATCAGCGGGATCACTTTTCGCTGCCAGATACGATCCGCTTCGGGTCTCTCATCCTCGAAGGGAAGCCCAGTTCCCAGAGCCCGCCGGATCAGGGATTCATCCGCCGTCTCGAGGTGCATGACATCCTTACTGACGAGCTCTTCACTATAGCCGAGGAGCCGGTAGTAGTAGCTGCCGAGGCCACTCACGTACAGGATCCGGCCCTTTGCATTGACGAGCATGAGCCCGTCGGGTTCGCGAAAGGGGCTCAAGGCCTCCAACCCCTCAGTCTCGCCCCGCAAAACCATGTCCCGGAGGTCCTTGAGCGCGACCTGAAAGGGCGTCCGCCGGGTCCGGTGACGGACGTGCTCTACCAGGCTCTTCTCCAGGCTCAACACGCCAACGACCCGCGACGCCTCCACCACCGGGAACGCGCGCTGCACGATGTTGGCTCGGTGCGCGAGCAGCCGGCGCGGTGCGTGTGCTGCCTTCCCGCTCTCGATCACCCGCTGGAGCGCCCGTTGTTCGCGGACTGGCGTGGAACGACCGATGAAGAGCCGGGGATGAATCGGCGGTACGGAGTGAGGTTGTCCCTGAGCTATAACGGTGACCTCACCGGAGCGACCGACCTCATAGAGCAGAACGTCGGCTCGATGAAGGTCGGCAAGCAATGGAACACCTTTGGCCACTGCATCGAGCAGAGAATCCACCTGAACCTCTTCGACCACATCTATCCGCACCCGCATGAGCGAGAAACAAGAAAAGCCGACAGTCTAGCCGTCGGCCATCTTGCGAGAGAACGTCCCGCGTATTGCAGTGGCGTGTCGTTGTTGCGAGGGATCTCTCGCCGCGGGCGTCGGTACCAGCACTGGTCATTCAGTGCAGACCTCCAAGGCGAATTTCTGGACAGAAATTTAATTATATCGGGGCCTCAGGTCGCTGTCAAAGACCGGCAGCGATCCGTAACGATTCCACGGCCAGCCGTGCGCGGGTTCTGGCAAATTGGACGACCGGTAACGCGGTGGCCTCCATCTCTGGGGACGCGGAGCGGATGCCTGGCGAAGGACGGTTGGAGTCCTACCGCCTGCGAGAACAGTCTCGGCGCCGCTGCCGTCATAGCCGCTTGCGAATCGCCGCCGCGTGGCCCTGCAGGCCCTCGGCCTCGGCCAGCCGGATGGCCGTGGGGCCCGTCTCACGGAGAGTGTTCGGGCCGACGCCGAAGAGCGAGATGATCTTCTGGAAGTCGCGCACGTTGACCGGGCTGGAGAAGCGCGCCGTGCGGTTGGTGGGCATGATGTGGCTGGGCCCGACGATGTAGTCGCCCAATGCCTCACAGGCGGTCTCGCCGACGAAGACACCACCGGCGTGCTCGACTTTGGGTACCAGCGCCCAGGGATCTTCGACCAGCAGGCAGAGGTGTTCCGGCGCGTAGTCGTTGGCCAGGGCCAGTGCCTCGTCGAGGTCGGCGGTCAGCACGATGGCCGAGCCACGCGCGAGGCTCCCCTCGACGATGGGCTGGCGGGGGAGGGCGGCCAATTGGGTCTCGACCTCGGCCGCGACCTGGTCGGCGAGCGCGCGGCTGGGCGTCAGGAGGAGTGCGCTCGCCAGGACATCGTGCTCGGCCTGGGCCAGGAGGTCGGCAGCGACCAGGGCCGGAGCGGCGGAGTTGTCGGCGATAAGGAGGGTTTCGGTCGGGCCGGGCAGGCCGGCAATCCCGACTGCGCCGAAGACCTGCTTCATCGCCAGGACGACGAAAAGCCCGCCGGGGCCGAGGATCTTGTCCACTCTGGGCACGCTCTCCGTGCCATAGGCCAGCGCGGCGATGCCCTGGGCGCCGCCGACCTGAAAGACTCGCAGGGGTTGCGCGCCGCCGGCGACCTGGGCGGCGGCGAGCGTCACATCCGCCACCATCACGCGCTTCTCGGTCTCCTCCTCACCACAATCGCCGCTGGGCGGGCTGATGACCACGATCTCTTTGACTCCGGCGACCCGTGCCGGCACCGCCGCCATCAAGAGGGAGGAGGGATAGAGCGCGCGGCCGCCCGGTGCGTAGATGCCGACCCGTTCGAGTGGGCGGATCAGCTGGCCCAGACGGCTATCGCCCTCTTCATCCAGCCAGTCGCCACTCTGGGCGAGCTGGCGCTGGTGGAAACTCTGGATGCGATCGGCGCTGCGGTGGAGTGCCTCACGCAGAGACGGGTCGAGGCGCGCGTAGGCAGCCTCGATCTCCTCTGGCGGCACCGCGATGCTGCCGATCTCGTGGCCGTCGAGCGCGGCCGAGTAGTGGCGCAGCGCCTCGTCGCCGTGGGCGCGGACGTCGGCGATGATGTGGGCCACGCCCTCGGCGGCGCTCGCCACGGGCCGGCGGGTCGCGTGGGCCAGTTTCTCAAGTGCAGCGGCCGGCACCACAGTATCGTCAAGCAAATGGCGACGGAGCACCGTGTCGCGGGCGGTTGGAACGTCGAGGATACGGATAGTGGTCACTGTGAAACCTCCATCGAGTTGGAGAAGAGCGACAGGAGATTGGAGGCTAAGAGCTCGTTTCCAGGCCGAACACTCCGTCCAAAGAGCTCAATCGCTCATCTCCAATCGTTTACCTCTGCAATCCGGCCTACAGTTCAACTCGTCGCTCGATCGTTCCCGTGCGCTCGCTTTTTGCGGTCAGGATCAGCGTGCCGCCGTGGGGGGCAATGAGGGTCCACTCCGCTTTGGCGCGGTTGTCAGTCGGGCTGGTGCCGTAGTAGGCCTGGCTGAGCTTGTTCTGCCGTCCGGCGAGGTGGCCAACCTCGGTCTTCAGCGTGCCACTTTGCAAGGCCGCGCCCTCGGGCAGGCTCAGCTCGATCCGAACTGGCTGGACCGACTTGATCTCGATGGCTTTCTGGGAGATGTGCGTCGGCAAGAATCCCTGGTTCTCGATAACCGCGAGGAGATGGTAGACCCCTGCCCCGAGCGGGGTGAGCTCGACCGCACGCCAGGTGAGGCGCGGCAGCAGCGCAGCGAAGGCGATGGCAAAGTCGGACTGAGGTGCAATCTCGCCCAGGAGGTGCCTGGGCGGTGGGTTGCGCCAGGTGTACATCATGTCCCAGCCGCCGATCTCGACCGGTCCAAGCTGGGGATGATCGAAGGGGCGCCAGGGAACCAGACCGGCGCCATCGTTCTGCCGGTCAATCCACTCGAGGATAGCCTCGTCGTTGCTGAGTGGGTGCTCGCGGAACCACTCGATGAACTTGCGATCCTTGATCCCGGCGGCGGTCGGCAGATCCCACAACTCAACCGTAAAGGCGTAGTTGCCGAGGTAATCGTATATCCAATCGTCGAAGACGCCCTTGATCGTTTCCTTGGGATGGTAACGGAAGTCGTGGTAGACCGAGGCGTTGCGGTAGCCAGTCAGCTCGCTGCCCCGGTTGGCAATCGCTTTGAAGACCCAGAGGTCCTCGACAGGGAACTCGTCGTCGGATTTGGTGCCGTAGGGGCGCAGGATCGCGCGACTGTAGGTATGGTAGGTCAGCCCGGCCCCGATATTGGGGTGGGTGGTGATGAACTCGACGACGGCGCGGACTTCAGGCTCGGAGGTGGGGAAAGGGCCCGCTCCGTATTGCCTGCCCTCCGGCATCCACTCCTGAGGGAAGTTACGATTGAAATCCAGGCCCTCCAGCGCCCGCGCCATCTTGATAATATGGCCGTCGTATCCCTCGATGAGCCCCTCGGGAAAGAGCCGGTAGCACTGGCCGCCCTCTTCGCCCAGCCGGCGCTTGACCATGAGGCGCGGGTCGCGCTCGCTGATCTTCCAGTCACCGGTCGGATCGGGGATGCGCATCTGCAGGATGTGGCCATCCCCGACGATGTCTTCGGGGTGAAGGCCCTCCTGGCGCTCCTCGTAGGGGTAGGGGCGCGTACCGGAGCGGACGTACCTGGGGTGGTCGGCCAGAGCGAGGGCGGCGCCATCGGGGTTCATCCGGGGCAGGATGTAGAAGACCTGCTCGTCCAGCAGGCGAGTGATCTGCGGGTCTTGATCGTAGCCGGTGAGCAGCCGGTGGATCAGGTAGAGCGCCGCCATCGACGCCGTGACCTCGGTGGCGTGGATGTTACCATCCACCCAGAAGGCCGGCCTGGCGGTGTCGGTGCCGGTCGCCGTGTTGGTCAGTGTCATCAACCAGAGGTCACGTCCCTCGTAGCTCTTGCCGATGCTTCGCAGGTTGGCGAGCCGAGGGTACCGCTCAGCCAGCCAATGGAGGCGCTCATCGAGCGCCTCGTTGCTGTAGTAGGTGTCGAAGCGGAGCTCCATCATTCCTCGCAGCGGATCGCAAGAGGAGCAACTCGCCTGCTACTTGCTCGCGATCCCTTCTATCAGGTCCTCCATGCTTGTAACGAGGGCCTTGATCTCGGTTGGGCGCAGCTTCTGCGCGGCGCGATTGACGATCAGACAGGCCTCGACGGAGAAGATTGTATCGAGTTCGACCAGGTCGTTCTCGCGCAAGGTGGTGCCGGTCTGGACGATGTCCACGATGACATCCGCCAGGCCGCTGGCCGGGGCCAGCTCAATCTGTCCGCTCAGGCCGAGAATTTCGGCGCTGAGGCCCTGGCGCGAGGCGTAGTCGCGAGCGATGTTGGGATATTTGGTGGCGATGCGCAGGTCGTGGAACCGGCGGAGATTGCGCCTGGTCAATGCGCGGGGGGCGGCCAGCACCAGTCGGCAGCAGCTGTCGGGGAGGAGCGCGCCCAGCAGCAGGGGGACCAACACGTCCGACCCGCGCTCCCGGAGCACCTCCCGGCCGGCAATGCCGATATCGGCAGTGCCGTGCTCGACATAGACAGGGACGTCGGGGTCTTTGGCCAGGAGAGCGCGAAGGTGTCCGTCCGCATCCAGCCCGATCATCTTGCGCTCGCGGTGGGCCTGGCGCACCGGATTCATGTCGTAGCCCAGCCGCTCGAAGACGGCCAGCGACTGATCGAGCAGGCGACCTTTTCCGAGGGCCAGGGTGAGAGGAGCGTCGATTACCATGTCAATCGTCGTTTCAAAATGGTCAGCATGCCCGAGTGCAGAGAACAGAGATTAGTGATAAACGGTTGAAGCTTTCTTGACCGGGAGTCGCGCTGCGGTGCTCGTTCTGGAAAATGCCGTTGATCTCCAATCTTCTGTCTCTACGCTCCACTCTCACCGGAGCGGAGGCACACCAGGACCTCAGGGATGCCTCGGCGGGCGGCCGCCGCGCGCAACTCGGCGGGAGAGTGGTTGAGGACGTCAAGCTCGATGGTCTGGCCCTGCGCCCGCCGTTGGATGATGGGCGCCAGGCACTCGGGATGCCCGCAGGCTTCTGCCAGGGCGTCGGGGGGCGGTACCGGCTCGCTCCCCTGCTCCTGCTCCAGGACGAGCATGGCGCGCTCGAGTTGGACCGCAAAGCCAACCGCGGGGCGCTCGGCGCCGAATTGGGCCAGGAGATCGTCGTAGCGGCCCCCGCTGGCGATGGCGTAACCGCTGCCCGGAGCAAAGGTCTCGAAGGTCACGCCAGTGTAGTAGTCCATGCCCCGCACCTCGCCCAGGTCGAGGGTGATGCGCTCGCCCAGGCCATAGGCCACCAGGCGCTCGTAGACGGCTCGCAGGCGGGCAATGGCGTGGGCGGCCTCCCGGTTGGGAGTGAGATGGTCGGCCCGATCCAACACCTGGGGGCCGCCCCACAGCTCGGGCAGCGCAAGCAACGCATCGGCCGGTGGCCCGTCGAGACCCGCGGCAGTCAGCTCGTGCTCGAGTGAGCGGCGGTTCTTGCGATCAATCGCGCGCTGGATCAGCGCCCACTCGAGCGGGCTCACATCTGTCTCCGCCAGGATGGCCCGTAGGAAGCCCATATGCCCCAGGTTGATCTGGAAGCGCTCGAGCCCGAGACCCTCGTCCAGAGTCGCTACCAACAGTGCAATCATCTCGGCGTCTGCATCGGCGCTGGCGGCCCCGATGAGTTCGGCGCCCGCCTGCCAGAACTCCCGTTGGCGGCCGGCCTGTGGTTCGACGTAGCGAAACACGGGCGCGACGTAGCTGAACCGTAGCGGCAGGGGCGCGTCGGCGAGTTTGGTGGCGACAATCCGGGCGATCGGTACGGTCAGGTCGGGGCGCAGCGCCAGGAGCTGGCCTTGGGGATCAACCAGCCGGTAGAGTTCGGCGGCGTGCTCCGGACCGTAGCCGGCAACAAGGTTGTCATAATACTCAAAGATCGGCGGAAGCACCGGCGCGTAGCCCCACCGCGCGAAGAGCGCGTTGAGCGCGCCGCTGAGCCGGACGAGCCGGCGGGCGGCGCTTCCAAAGAGATCTTTCACTCCGGGCGGCAACTGCCGTTGCAGCGGGCCCGCGCCGGTGGACTGGGTCGTCGTCATGAGGGGCTCCAGCTGTTGGAGTCACGTGACAATGCGCGCCATGAGGCGCGCGCGGCAAGTGTAGTTCAGGAGGAGACGGTTGCCAAGTTGGGGGATGCGATCCGCGAAGTGGAACGCCCGGATGGAGCGGTGCCTCCTATCAGGTCGCCTTCAGGCAGGACAAGTGCGAGGGGTGATGCGTGAATGTTTGCTTTATACGTTATGCCACCCCGTGGCCGCACCCGGCGCCAATTTTCATTTCCCGTCGCCGGCCGCAGGCACAGGGGGCACTGGTGGCGAATTGCGGTTGGAGGGGCGGACGCCGTCCGCCCCTCCGTCGTGGTCGCAGGTGGAGCGAGCGCCGCCTGGCGGCCGGGAAGGTGGGGTGGAGCGAAAAACCTCGCTGTATGTCCTGCCTGTAACACGACCACGTCTACTGCGATACGGTTTCCTGCCCGCCCCGCACTACAGTCTGGGAGGAGGCCCCCCCTGAGGGCGCTCTTTGACCTCAGTTCCTGCAATTCCTCTGCCCCCTCATACTCGTTGATGTCCCGTTCGACAGGCAGAAGAGGCCTATTGGGGGCCCGACTGGGGCCAATGCGCCATTGATTGTGCCAGCATCGGCGCGTATCATCACACTCGGCAGCACTCTAACGAATCCTTGCCCCGACCGCGAGGAGGAGCCGTTGTGCCTGGTGTCCGAGATGAGCCCACCATAGATTGTGAGATGATATGCCTGGCTGAAGCTCTTGGCCAGCGGATCGCTGACCTGCAGCGCCGGGCCGACGAATCGCCCCTACGGGGGGAAGGTCTCCTGGCGGAGGCCCTCGGGGAACTGTCCAGGACGCTCGCAGCCCTGCAGGGAACCGAGCAGGCGCTCCGCCGGCAGAACGAGGCACGCGAGAGCGTCCGGCAGGCGGCGGAAGCGAAGGCGAAGCGCTACCAGCCACTATTCGAGTTCGCCCCGGATGCGTACCTGGTGACAGATACAGCGGGCGTGATCCAGGAGGTTAACTACGCTGCCGCCACCTCGCTCAATACTTCCCGCGAAATCCTGATCGGCACCCCGCTTGAGGCCTTAATGGTCGAGGCCGGCCGCCAGGGTTTTCGAACTCAGCTTTCTTACTGGGCGAGTGACCCGCAGGCCGAGGAGTGGCAGGTAAACGTCCAACCTCCCGGCGGGGTCGCTTTTCCTGCCACGCTCACCGTTACCTGTCTCCCTGGGGAGCAAGGCTGGCTGGTTGGTCTGGGCCAACGGCTGGGGAGGGTGACTGAGCGCGCAGCCTTCCAGCGGATACCTGCTGAATTAGAATCGCGAATCGAAACGCCCCCTGCCGATCCTCGAGCAAGCAACGACGTCCTGAAACTCGAAATCGCCGCGCGCCAACAAGCGGCCGTGGCCGAGTTGGGGCAACGGGCTCTCCTGGGCTCCGATCTCGGGACCGCGATGGAGGAGGCTGTTTCCTTCGTCGCGCGAACCCTGGAAGTGGAGTGCAGCGCGGTTTTCGAGTACCGTCCGAGCCACAATGCCTGTCTCCTCCGGGCCGGTGTGGGTTGGACGGATGGACTCGTCGGCCAGGCGACGGTGGACCTGGAAATCGAATCGCAAATCGCCGGCACGCTGGGTTCCCATGCGCCCGTGGTCGTCGAAGACTCGCGCTTCAGCGGCCTATCGTGGTTGCACGAGCAGGGCGTGGTCAGCGGTATGAGCGTCGCGATGCAGAGCCGGTCCGGAACCTACGGGGTCCTGGGGGCGTACACCAGGCAGAGACGCTCCTTCAGCGATGCTGACATCTACTTCCTCCAGGCGGTGGCGAATGTCGTGGCTGCGGTGAGCGAGCGCACACTCGCAGAGAAGGAACTTCATTTTCAGGCGCACTTGCTGGATATTGTTGGGCAGGCGGTCATCGCCACCGATTTGGAGGGGACCATCTTCTACTGGAACCGGGCGGCCGAGGCGCTCTACGGCTGGTCGGCCACGGAGGTGGTGGGCCGCAACATTTCGCGGGTGACCCCGGCCGTCGCGACTCGAGACCAGGCGGCCGAGATCATGGCGCGCCTGAGTGCCGGCGAGAATTGGTCCGGCGAGTCTCTCGTTCGGCGTCGCGACGGGACAGTGTTCCCGGCGATGATGATCGACTCGCCGATCTACGACGACCACGGCGAGTTGATCGGGATCATCGGGATTTCAACCGACATCACCGACCGCAAACGGGCGGAGGAGACCCTGCGGGAGAGCGAGGCGCGGTTCCGAGCGATCTTTGAGCGGGCAGCCATCGGCATCGGGCTTGTCGATCTGCAGGGCCGGCTGATGGAGAGCAATCCTGCGTTGCAGGAGATGCTCGACTATAACGCCGAAGAACTGCGCCATGCCGTTTTCACCGAGTTTACGCATCCGGATGATGTGGCGGCGGATCTACGTCTGTATAGCGAGATGGTTGCGGGAGAACGTGATTACTATCAGATAGAAAAGCGTTACGTCCGAAAGGATGATACTTTCGTTTGGGGTAACCTCACCGTCTCCCTCGTGTTGGATCACCATGGCACCCCGCAGTTCGCGGTGAGCATGATCGAGAACGTCACCGAGCGCAGGCAGGCGGAACAGGCTCTGCGAGAGACGGAGCTCAAACTCCGCGCGATTGTTGAACACGCCGCCGACGCGATCTATATCAAAGATTGCGAGGGACGCTATCTGCTGATGAACCCGGCAGGCGCCGCGTTCGTCGGCCGTGCTGTTGAGGAGGTTCTCGGCAGGCTGGACACGGAGTTGTTCGATCCGGAAGCAGCGCGCGAGATGCGAGCGATCGACCGGCAGGTCATGGCAGCCGGGGAGGCCTACACGTATGAATGGACCAGAGTCGCCGGGGGCGTTGAGCGAGCCTTTTTCACGACCGCGTTTCCCTACATCTCCGATCAGGGCCAGTTGCTTGGAATTATCGGCATTAGCCACGACATCACCAGGCGCAAGCAGCGTGAGCGCGAACTGGAGGCCATCGTCGCCATCAGTAGCGCTCTGCGCACCGTTCCGACTCTTGCCGCCATGCTGCCGGTCATCCTTGACCAACTTCTGGGCCTGTTGGCGGCCGAAGGGGTGGCACTCGTCCTGCGCGATCCGGCCAGCGGCCAAACAACGGCTGAACTGACAGACGGAGAGTGGGCGAATGGAGCGGGCGGGCGCCTGGCTCCATTCGAGGGGGTGACGGGGTACGTTCTGACCACCGGCCAGCCCTACGTGAGTCGCAACATCCAGATCGATCCATTGATGGTCCGGCCTGACCCGACAAACAGCCTCCACGCCCTGGCCTGCGTCCCGCTGATCGCCCAGGAGCAAACCATCGGCGCGCTCCTGGTCGGTTGCCAGAGCGAGATCGCGGAAAGCGAGTTGCGCATGCTTACGGCGGTGGCCGATATGGCCGCCAACGCCATCCGCCGCGCCAGCCTGCACGAAGAGACCGTCCAATTGTACAGCCAACTGCAGAGCCGCGAGCGCTTCATCAACCGCATCGTGGAAAGTATGCCCAGCTCGCTTCTGGTGATCGACCGGTCGCTGCGCGTCGTGTCGGTCAACCGCAACTTTTTGGAGAAAGCTCGACGAGAGGTGCGGACGACTCTGGGCCGCAAGATCGAAGACGTTTTCCCCCATGTACTGATCGAATATACCCGGTTGGATCGTAAGGTGCGTGAAGTTTTCCGGACCGGCCGCCTGGTCGATGGTGGGAAACTGGCCTACCGCGCTCCGGGCCTGCCCACTCGCATCTACTACTACCGTCTCATCCCCTTGAAAGCCGATGAGGCGGTGGAGAACGTGATGCTGTTGATGGATGACATCACCGAACGAGAGCAGCTGGGGGAAGAGGTGCGGCGGGCCGAGCGGCACCTGGCGAGCGTGGTTGAGTGCGCCAACGACCTGGTCGTCTCTGTGGACCCGCAAGGGGGGATCATGACCTGGAACCGGGCCGCGGAGCGAACCTCCGGACTGAAGGCCGAGCAAGTCAAAGGTCGATCCCTGATTTCCCTCTCGGCCGCCGAGCAGCGATCGGTGATGGCGGAGATGCTGCAACGGCTGGTCCGTGGGGAGGATGTCCAAAATACCGAAGTGGACCTGTTGACTGCCACCGGCCAGGAAGTGCCGATCTCCTGGAGCTGTTCCGCCATGCAGAATGATGCTGGCAGTGTGGCCGGGCTCGTGGCCGTCGGGCGAGACCTGACCGAGCGGCGCTGGCTGGAGGCTCAGGTGATCCACGCGGCCAAGATGGCCTCTCTGGGGGTGATGGCCGGGGGGATCGCCCACGAGCTGCGTAATCCTTTGGGTATCATCTCGGCCAGCGCTCAGTTGCTGTTGGAATACCCCTTGGATACCCAACTGCACGACCAGTGCGCCCAAAAAATTAGCACCGCCACCAAACGGGCCTCGCTGATTATTGAGAACTTGCTGAAATACGCCCACCCCCTCGGCGGACAGATGACCGAGGTTGACCTGCACGTTGTGCTGGAGGAAACCCTCGTTCTGCTGGCCCATGAAATGAGCTTGCGGCAAGTCACGTTGCGAAAGGAACTCCGGGCTGACAGGCCGCGGGTGCAAGGCAACTCCGGGCTGCTGCAGCAGGTCTTCACGAACCTGATTCTCAATGCCTGTAACGCCATGCCTCAGGGTGGAACCCTGAGGGTCGAGACCCAAGTGACCAAGGGAGGCCTCGTGGAGATCCGGTTTTGTGATACCGGGCGTGGCATCGCGCCCGAACACCTCCCCAAGATCTTTGATCCCTTCTTTACGACCATGCCGGTGGGCAAGGGCACCGGGTTAGGACTCTCCATCAGCTACAGCATCATTCAGCAGCACCAGGGCACGATAGAGGTAGAGAGCGAGGTGGGCAAGGGAACGACGTTCACTGTTCGGTTGCCGAGGGCTCGGGGGGCAGGGCACAGCAAGCCGGGGCCCGGTTCGTAGATGCGTGGTCTAGAGAGGTCGACTGTGGCCAAGATCGTGGGGGTGTCGGCGACGAAGCAGCTCAACCGTGATTCGAGGCTCTGGACGCCGATGCGGCGCCATGACCCGCCAGGCCCTCCTGCTCTTTGCGATGAAGGATGCTGAGATGGAACCAATGCTGGCGCGGATCCTGGTGATCGACGACGAACCGGACATGTGTTGGGTCTTAGAGCATATCCTGCGCCCGGTTGGGTATGCGGTTACCACGACGACACGGGGAGCTGAGGCCCTTCAACTAGCGGCCGGGGGGTCCTACGCCGTCGCCTTCGTGGATGCCAAACTGGCTGACCTGGATGGCCTGGAACTCGCCAGCATGATTCGCCAGCGGAGCCCGCACACGGCCATCGTACTCATCTCCGGGTATTTCTACAAGGAGGATCGAGCCATCGCGGAAGGACTAGAACAGAATCTCTTCGCGGGGTTCATCGCCAAGCCCTTCGATTTAACGGACGTTCGCCGGATGGCCCGCCGTGCTGCGGAGCAAGCAGGAGTGAAGAACAATGCCGACGAATCGTATTCTGTTGGTGGACGATGAGCAGGACCTGGTTTGGGCGGTCCGGCATAGTCTATGCGATGAGGGCTACGAGATCCTCACCGCCTACGACGGCCTGGAGGCGCTCGCCGTTGCCCGGCGCCATCGTCCCGACCTGGTCATCCTGGACATTGTCCTCCCCGGCCTCAATGGGCTGCAGGTCTGCCGGAGGCTGCGCCGTGACCCAACTTTGGCCGCCGTCCCGATCCTGTTTCTGACCGTCCACAGTACCATCGATGACCGGGTCGCCGGGCTGGACGAAGGGGCCGATGATTATCTGATCAAGCCATTCGACCTGCGTGAGTTGAAAGCGCGGGTGAGGGCCTTGCTGCGCCGCGGCCACCCCACGCGGGACGAAGGCCAGGCATCGAACGGCCGGAACCCGCTGTTAGTGGTTGGTGCACTGGCTCTGGACTCGCACAGCCGGCAAGCGCACGTGGCGGAGAAAAGCGTCCAACTCACCCCTGCTGAGTTCGACCTTCTTCGTTACCTGATGATCCACCCCGGCGAGGTCTTCTCGAGCCAGCAACTGCTGCTGCAGGTGTGGGGCTATGATCCGGAGACGGCCGAGCCTGGCCTGGTACGCTGGCACATCCGCAACCTCCGCACAAAGATCGAACCCGACCCGTCCGATCCGCTCTATATCCGGACCGTTCCCCGCCATGGCTACATCTTGGACGACGTTGCGACCACTTGCTAAGCCCGGTTCCACTCGCCGCCGGCCGCCGCAAAGCTGCCAACAGCCGGTGGGCAGCCGCCCGATTCGTGCTCACCGGCGCTCTCCATCTCCCAGAGACTAACGCAACCCTAACGCAATGCTCTCAGAGGGCTAACGCTCGTTGTAGGGATTCTCCCGTATACTGGAGCCACATGAGAGATCGAGATGTTCGATCGCTCTAGACCCCTCAAGAAAGGAGGTAAGAGGCAATGGCTGTTGAGAAAACAATCGCATCCACTAGCTTGGCCGAGGTGGTGGACCGGATCCTGGATAAGGGCATCGTCATCGACGCCTGGGTTCGCGTTTCCCTCGTCGGGATCGAGCTCCTGGCCATCGAAGCTCGGGCGGTCGTGGCCGGGGTGGACACCTATCTGAAGTACGCCGAAGCCGTGGGACTGACGGCGGCCGCTGCAGGGCCCGCCTAACGCCTGCCAATTACCATCCGCCCTTCTTGAGTAGGGGAGCGCGGGGGCGGGGAAGGCATGGAGCTTCTTCCACCACCTCCGTACCTGCGCTCTTCTACCCCCGACTCTACAAGCAGCAGTCGGTAATGACCGCTCCCAGACGTGGAGGTCAACTGGTATGACCCTATCCGATCAAATGCGGCGGCTGAGCCAGCAGGTGCTGGAGGCGTATGACGCCCGGATGGCAGCCGTCACCGGGATTCGCACCGAGATGGCCCAGGAACTGAACGACTTTCGCGCTGCCCACCAGGCCATCACAGCCGAGCAACGGCAGCGGCTGAGTGAGCACCTGGATGCCCTTCGCAACGACGTCACCGGGCTACGCCGTAATGCGGCTGCGTTTCTCAGGCAAGCGGACACCGGCCATCAGTCCATGGCCGCCGAGCAGCGCCAGCGGCTGAGTGAGCAGATGGAAGCACTGGACCGCGACGTGGACGTGCTGCGCCGCGAGGCCACCGCGTTCCTGATAGGTGCGGCCTCCGCTCACGAGGCTACATCGGCCGAGCAGCGCCAGCGGCTGAGTGAGCAGATGGAAGCACTAGACCGCGACGTGGACGCGCTGCGTCGCGAGGCCGCAGCGTTCCTGACCGGCGTCGCCGCCGCCCACGAGGCCGCCTCGGCTGAGCAGCGCCAGCGGCTGAGCGAGCACAGGGATGCGCTCCGCAACGACGTGGCGACGCACCTGCACAGCCTGAACATCGCTCGCCAGGGCATGGCCGCCGAGCAGCGCCAGCGGCTGAGTGAGCACATGGGTGCGCTGCGCGACGACGTCACCGGGCTGCGCCAGGACGCGGCAGCGTTTCTCCTGCAGGCCGCCGCCGCCCACCAGGCCACTTCGATCGAGCAGCGGCGGTGGTTGAGCGAGCAGATGGAAGCGCTGGACCGCGACGTGGACGCGCTGCGCCGTGAGGCCGCAGCGTTCCTGGAAGACGTTGCCGCCGCTCACCAGGCCACTTCGGTCGAGCAGCGGCGGTGGTTGAGCGAGCAGATGCAAGCGCTGGATAGTGAAGTGAACGCGCTGCGCCGCGAGGCCGCAGCGTTCCTGGAAGACGTTGCCTCCGCCCACGAGGCTACATCGGCCGAGCAGCGCCAGCGGCTGAGCGAGCAGATGCAAGCGCTGGATAGTGAAGTGAACGCGCTGCGCCGCGAGGCGGCAACGTTTCTGGCCGGCGTCGCCGCCGCCCACGAGGCCGCCTCGGCCGAGCAGCGCCAACGGCTGGGGGCCGCGCGCACGCAGTTGGCTTCGGATGTCACCGGGATGCGCGGCGAGCTGCAGACCGAGCGAAACAAGCTACGCGCCGACCAGAGTGCGGCCCGAGAGGCGTGGCGCAACCTGAACAGCTTGTTGCAACAGCGCCGGGCCGGCCCGGCATCGACCGCCCCGCAGTCGGCGCCGGCAGCCGAGACGGTAGTGGCAGCCGCGCCGGCCGTGGAAGAAGCGCAGGCGCCACAGCCGGAAGAGAAGGCTGTACCCGCGGGCGAGATCGACTCCGATGATCTCACTGCGATTCGCGGGATTGGGCCCGTGATGCAGCGGCGGCTCAGGCTGGCAGGAATTCAGACCTACGCCCGCCTGGCTGAGAGCACGGTCGAGGAGTTGCACCAGGTCCTCGGTGAAACGGCCCGGTTGGCGAAAGTGGAGGAATGGATCGAGCAAGCCCGCGAGGTCGGGGGGCAGGCGTGAGACGATGACCGCCGGCCGCCCGCCGTTGCGCTGTCTCTCATGAACGGTGACAGCCAAAATCGGGAGACGCCGGCTCTGGGAGCGCGAGCATTCCGCTCGCCCCACCTCGGCGCTAAAGCCATCGTGGGCGGCCAGGAAGGCCGCGCTCCTGGCGCCGGTTCCGATTGCCGCGCTCGGTCGCTAGAATTCATCACGCTGGTGGGTGAGAGAGGACGGCGATCGTCACGAATGCAGACTGAGCCCAGTCGAGGGCCAACGGCCGGTCCGGGCGCTTCAGTGCGGCTCGTTGAGGCGAACTTTTTTGGCTCCTGTTTCTGCTAGAGAACCGGCTAGATGATGTAGCACAAGGTGGCTGCCATGTACCTGGGAACCCGAAGCATCCGATCCGCGGGCCGGACCAGCGGAAGCATTGAGATCACCCTCCCGACCACACTGCAGGTTCTTGAGGGGGTGGAATGCCGCCTCACGGTGCGGGACGGACCCCGCCCGGAGATTATGCTCCAGCCGGACCTGTCCGCCGCCCAGAGCCTCTTCTCGACACTCTGGCAGAAGCTGCGCCTGGGCTTAGGGGAGGTGGACGAACTCGGTGATTTCTCACCGGCGGACTTCACTCTGGCCCTCTTCCCGCCGCGTCACTGGCAGGAGCGGCCGCCGCTGGCCTACGTCGATGCGCTGGCCGTGGTTCACCAGCGGACGGGACACGGCCAGCGCGGGTCAGATGCTCTGACGCGACTCCTGGCCTTCCTGGCAGTGGCTGGTGGCCATCGCCTCGGCCTGGAAGGGGCGCTGGCATTGGCCTTCGGCGATGCCGTAGTGTATCTCATCACGGGCACTCCTGCCGGGCTGGGGACCGATTTTGAGCGCGGCATGGCCCACCGGACCTTCTGGGGTGACGGCGGCCCCCAGCATCCCGCGGGCTCTCCCTTTGACGACCAGGTCTGGCTGCAGGCCCGGTCTGGTTTCCGACGAGTCTACGACCAGTTTCGCACCTGGCAGGAAAATCCCGAGGTCTACGCGGCCGCTCGGGAGAAGTGGTACCGGGCGCTGACGATCGAGATCGGGGTGCGGTCGTCCTCCGTCGAGCAATGGATTGACACATAGCGAACGACTGATGGCCGAGGGGTCAGGGAGGCAGCACTTGGGCAAGAGTCTGCGCGGCGCTCTCCGGCCCCTGCCCCCGGCCTCTGATCCCCGGGGAGCGGGAGCCGTCAGCACCCAGCGAGAGGAGTATGAAAGATGGCAGTGGCATCGAGAGCCGTGGCAGTGACCCCGAGCAACGGGATGGACGGGCAGCGGACAGTTCTGTCCTTGCGGGCGCGCCCCGACTTCGTGGAAACCTCCACTACCCGGGAGGTGATGGGGCGGGCGTTGGCCTATCTGAACGCCGGATTCCCCGTTCACTTCCGCGGCCCAGCCGGGACGGGCAAGACCACTCTGGCCCTGCATGTGGCGGCCCAGTTGGGGCGGCCGGTGATGCTCATCACCGGAGACGAGGAATTCTCGACCTCTGATCTTATTGGCGGGCAGTATGGGTACAGCTACCGCCGGGTTGTCGACCGCTTTATCCACACGGTGCTCAAGTACGAGGAGGACGCCGTTCAGCGGTGGGTCGACAATCGCCTCACCACAGCCTGCCGCGAGGGCTTCACCCTGGTCTACGACGAGTTCACTCGCTCCCGGCCCGAGGCCAACAATGTGCTCCTGGCAGTCCTGGAGGAGCGGATCCTCGTACTGCCCACGATGACACAGAAAGATGCCTACCTGAAAGTCCACCCCGATTTTCGGGTCATCTTCACCAGCAACCCTCAAGAGTACGCCGGCGTCCACGAAGCCCAGGATGCGCTCAGTGACCGGCTGGTGACGATGGACCTGGACTACTACGACCGTGAGACGGAAATCGCCATCACCGCCTCGCGTTCGAATATGCCGGTGGAGGAGGCCTCCAAGGTTGTCGACGTGGTACGGGACTTCCGGGCCTCGGGCGAGTACGACCAGGCGCCGACGCTGCGGGCCTGCATCATGATCGCCCGGGTCACCGCGCAGCAGAACCTCCATCCCCGCGCGGACGAGCCGCGCTTCGTCAGCATCTGCCTGGACGTCCTGGAATCGAAGACGGCCTTCACCAGCCGGGCACGCGAGCGCCGCGCCCAACAGCGCAAGATGCTGCTCAGCCTGATCGAGCACCATTGCCGTTCGGGTGGAAGGGTCACAGTGGGGAATCAAGGAGGAGGAAGATCAGGATGAAAGTCAGGAGCATGCGAGATATTCCTACCATCCAGGGGCTGAGGAATCGCTCTGTGCCGACCGCGCGCGAACAGGTTGTGACCGAGCTGGCGCGCCTGGAGCACGAGAAGGCCCGCCTGGAACGCGAGCTGAAGATGTGGACCGACAATCAGAAAAAGACGGGGGAGCGGCTCCGGCTGGTGGAGGAGCGCCTGGCCCTCTTACAGGAAACCCTGGAGCCAGCGGCCTCCAACAGCTCGCCGAGGCGCGCAAAATCCCGCCGAACACCGATGGAGAGGGTCGAGGGCGACGCGGACGAGGCTCCAGGTTGGCACGAGATTCCGTTGGAGTATTGAGCCGACGACCTGCCATGTCAAGGAGGATGACCATGAGCGGCTTTGGCGCCCTGTGGCGTATCCGGACGCGCAAGCACATTCGTACCATGCGCTCCGTCCCTGCCAGCACCGGCCCTGGCCGGGCTCACTGGCCCAGACTGCAAGAAGCGGAACAGAGCGCGCGGGAAGCGGCACGCCTCCGGGCGCGCCAGCGGTTGCACCAGCAACGCGTGGCCCGTTGAGCGCGGCGTGCTCGTGACGTTGCAAGCCGCCACGCTCGAAAGGAGAGAGGTGGAGAAATGCCAGCGCGGAAGAAACGAGAAGCGAAAGAGGAAGTGACGGTCGATCTGGGCCTTGGGGGGCTGTTCAAGGGGCTTGGCGACTTTCTGGATCTATTGTCCGACATGGTCGAGACCAGCGAGTCGGAGGTTACTCGAACGGGCGAATTCAAGGTCAAGGGGCTCGGTGAGCAGGCCCGCGGCGTTTACGGCTTCACCGTCCGCACCGGCCTGGGCGGCGTCCCGCGGGTCGAGCGCTTCGGCAACATCCGAACAACCGAAGAGGGGCCGGTGGTGGCTGAGGTACGGGAGCCCCTGGTGGACCTCTTCGACGAGGGGCAGGAAGTTGTTCTGGTGGCCGAACTACCCGGCGTGGCCGAGGAAGAGATCCAGATCGAGATCGAAGGTGACATTCTCTCCCTGGGGACCAGCGGCGAGCGCAAATATGCCAAAGAGGTCTTGCTCCCAGGGGCGGTGGACGCGACGAGCCTGCACAAGACGTACCGGAATGGCATTTTGGAGCTTCGGCTGAAGAAGGCCTAGGGGAAATGTTCCGTCCCGATCGGACCGTCAAGCACTTCAGCCTGCACCGGATCGCGCGGACCGAACTGCGGCTCGTGTCCGACGTAGAGGCCGGAGTGCTCCCGGTGCTTCAGGAGGAAGAGGCGGTTATCCGAGGATATGCCCAACGAGGAGGCTGGCCCCACCGCTGGGTGACCCTCTTTGTGCTCCAGGATCTGCAACCCCTGCTTCGCCAGCTCCGTCCGGGGAGCGAGTTGCCGCCAGGGGCCGCCGAAGCCATGGACCAGCCGCCGGTGGTCAACGTCTACGACCTGGCGGACCTCTCCCAGTGCCACGTCTTCGTGAACCACCAGGCGATGGTCGCAGCCGGCTACTGGAGTGACGCGCTGGCCATCCGGGCGTTGCTGGCCCACGAGCACGCCCACCCCCTGGCCGAGAACGAGACCGCCCGGGCCTCGCGTAGCGTCCGGGTGGAACTCTCCCTGCCGGCGAGGGACGACCACTCGTTGGGGGCGGACAGGCGAGCGAGAACCCATCACCTGCTCAACCTGCTGGCCGACAAATTGTGCCTCCGCGCGCCGCGGGAAGTGTTCACCAACGAACTGACGATCCGGAGCGGTTTCGGCGAGCCTCTACTCTACCTGGATCGCCGTAACGTGGCCAACGCCGCAGAGAGTGTCACCGGACGGGCAGGGCTGCGCCGGCAGTTGCAGCAGGAGGTCGCCCGCGGGCAGCTGACCCCGGCCGGCGCCGATCTGCTGCTCCTCATCGGCGACCTGAAGGGTTCCCTCGAGCTGGCATTGGAGGTGGCGCCCTTTTACAGAGCAGGACGCGAGGCTGATGCGCGGGAACTGGAAGCCGTCCTGAACACGGCTGTCTTTCCCCATCTGGAGCCCGAAGTGCTCCCGGCCTACACCGCTCTGTGCCACCAGTACGTCGCCCTGCGCAGCAAGCTGACAGCGGCTGAACTGGAGGCATGGGCTCACGGGGTTTTGAATATTCTGGCTGACGCACTGGCGGAGAAGGGATTGCCCCTGAGGTATCGCCTGCAGATGGCCACTGTCTGACGAGCGTCTCCACCGCGCGGCGAATGACGGCTTCTCGTCGTCCGGCGTGGGCTGTTCGTCTCTTGCGGGAGGAAGAGTATGCCCGAAACAGAGACCCCGACGGGAGAATATCTGTACTGCGTCATCCGCTGTCCGGAGCCCCGCAAGTTTGGCACGCGCGGCATTGGCGAGCGGGGCGACACAGTGCACACCGTCCACTTCAACGGTTTGGCTGCGGTTGTGAGCGCCTCTCCGGTCGCCGACTACGAGCGCACCCGGCGCAATATGATGGCGCACACTGTGGTGCTGGAGGAGGTGATGCAGGAGTTCACGATCCTGCCGGTGCGCTTCAGTACCATCGCCCCCAGCACTCATGCGCTGCAGGAGCAGGTGCTCAAGCGACGCTACACCGAACTCGACGGCCTGCTGCACGAGATGGAAGGGCGGGTGGAGCTGGGTGTGAAGGCCTTCTGGTACGAGGAGGCGATCTTTCGCGAGATCGTCGAGGAGACCCCCGCCATTCGCAGCTTGCGCGACAGCCTGATGGGACGCTCTTCCGAGGAGACCTATTACGACCGCATCCGTCTGGGCGAGATGGTCGAGGCGGCCATGGGGAAAAAACGGGAGGAGGACGCCGAGCATATCGTTGCCCGCCTGAGCCCGCTGGTCCATAGGACCCGTACCAACAAGACGTTGACCGACCGGATGATCCTGAACGCGGCCTTCTTGTTGGACCGTGACCGCGAGCCCGAGTTCGATCAGGCGGTGCAGCAACTGGATGCCGAGATGGGCCACCGCCTGATGTTGAAATACGTTGGCCCCGTGCCGGCGTACAACTTCGTCAACATCGTCGTCCACTGGGACAACGGCAGCCGGTAGTCCACGGTCCCACGGGGTAGCCGCCAACAACCAGAGGAGATGAAACGTGGGCTTCCTGACGAAGTTGCTGACCCTGCCGGCTTCAGGCCCGATCCAGGGAGTACTCTGGATCGCCGAAAAGATTACGGAGCAGGCCGAGCGGGAACTGTACAACGAAGAGGCTGTGCGCGGGAAGCTCATGGAGTTGGAACTGCGCTACGACCTTGGGGAGATCGGCGAGACAGAGTACCTGGCGGCTGAAGAAGATTTGTTGGCGCTGCTGAGAGTCATACAGGAGCGCCAGGCCGCCGCACGCGAGATGTAAGGACAGGAGCGATCGTAATTGAAAGGAACGGCCCCTGGCCGTCCGCCCGAAAAGGAGAACTTTCTCATGACCATGCCAGAAACCTTGACCCTCCCAGAAGTTCGTATCACCGCCCCAGAGGTTGCCAGGCGGGCGAAGGAGCAGCTCGCCGAGTTGACCGGCCTCAAGCCGGACACGGTCTCGAGCCTGAACCGGGACGAGGCGGGCTGGCACGCGGCGCTCGAGATGGTCGAGTTGAGGCGCGTCCCCGATTCCGGGGATGTGCTGGCCACCTACGAGGTGTCGCTCGATGAGGCCGGCAATCTCACGGGGTACGAGCGGACTCGTCGCTATCAGCGGGGACAAATGATGGGGTAATGATGGGGCCTCGAGAGACGTCCCCAGACATTCGTTGCCCCATCAATCTCTTCCCGCGCCAGGAGGCGGAGATCGCCCGGCTGAGCCAGGCCATCAACCAGGCACCGACCGCCCCGGAGAAGGTGCCGTGGGCTCACACGCTGGCTGAGGCTGCGGACATCCTGTTGGCCTGCCAGGTCTACGACGATGCGAGCCTGGACTGCCGTCTCTGTCGTCTCTTCTCGGAGGTGCGTTGTAGAACCGCTGCCCTGGTCGTCAAAGCCGGGGGCCTCGGCACCCGCCGCCGGTTGTGAGAGAGGAGTGCAGTACCATGTCGGACCCCCGTATGCAGCATTCGGTCCAGGCCACCGGCCTGGCCGATATCCTCGAGCGAGTTCTCGACAAAGGCGTCGTTATCGCCGGGGATATCACCATTTCCCTGGTGCAGGTGGAGCTGCTGAACATCAAGCTGCGCCTGCTGTTGGCTTCGGTGGATAAAGCCATGGAGATGGGGATTAATTGGTGGGAGAGCGATCCCACCCTCTCCTCCCGAGCGCACCAACTGGAGGAGGAGAACCGCACGCTCCGCGATCGGCTCGATCGGCTCGAGAGCAGATTGGAGGCAGGCACGTGACGAGTGTTGATCGAACAACCAGGGGCGAGGGAGAACGGGTTGGCGTGACCTGCGCCTTCTGTGGCGGGAGCGGCACGGACCCGTTCGGCGTCATGTCACCCCTCTCCACCTGCGTGGTCTGCCGTGGCGCGGGCCGCCGAAGCCTACATCCGCCGACGGCGGGCTGCGCCTTTTGCCGCGGGACGGGCGTGCACCCCGGCTCGCGCATGACCTGCACCACTTGTGGCGGGGTGGGCACTGTGGAGTTGCCCAGCAACGCGATTACCTGCCCAGGCTGTGGTGGCAGCGGCCGGGCCGCCGACTACCTCTGGCCGGGCAGCCCCCTCTCCTGTGGCCTCTGCCACGGCAAAGGTGTCGTCCCAGGGTGGCGTGTCAGAGCGAGGGCGCAAGAGGAGTAAAAAGCCACTGCTCCTTTTGCGCCCTCTTCAGCCGCCACAAGGCACAAATCGCTCAATTTCCCGGGCGAGCCCTCCCGGCCACGATCCGATGCCTGGAACTCGAAATCAGTCGGCTTCTGGCGTCCGTTTCAGGTGGTAGTTCGGTTGAGGGACCAATGCGGGGATCAGTAGTCCTTGATGAATCCTTCACGGAGGCGACACGCGCAGGTGGACGAAAACACTCTTTCCTTTCGAGTCGCTGAGGCGCTGCCGAAGGACGTCGGCCGTGGGTTGGTGCGCCTGGATCCCCAGGATCTGGAGCGGTTGGGGGTCAGTATCGGCGACGTGGTCGAGATTACCGGGAAGCGCCCCACCGTCGCCCGGGCAATGCCGGCCTACGCCGAGCAGCGCGGCCAGGGCCTGATCCAGATGGATGGCATCTTGCGGGCCAATGCCAGCGCGAGCCTGGACGAGCGCGTGACGGCGCGTGGGATGGCGGTGCAGCCGGCACGGTCCCTGGTCCTGGCCCCAGTTGAAGGCATGCGCGGCGCGCCCGGCGCGGCCCAGACTCGCTATCTGGCCCGCTTGCTCGACGGTATTCCCGTAGTCCCCGGCGACCGCGTGCGGGTCAATCTCTTCGGGACGCGCGCTCAGAACTTTACCGTGGTCGAGACGACGCCTGCCGGCCCGGTGCTCATCGGCCCGTCCACGACGATCCGCCTTGCCAGCGAGGGGGCCGGGCGCGAGAGGGGCACCATCACCTACGAGGACATCGGCGGGCTGCGGCGGGAGATCCGGCGGATCCGGGAGATGATCGAGCTCCCCCTGCGCTATCCCGAGGTCTTCGAGCGGCTGGGCATCGACCCGCCCAAAGGAGTGCTCCTCCACGGCCCGCCCGGCACCGGCAAGACGCTCATCGCTCGAGCGGTGGCCCACGAGACCAGCGCCCACTTCCTGCATGTGAATGGGCCGGAGATTATGTGCGTGGGCGGTAATACAACGATATTCACTACTCTTCATGGTCTTGTGGAAGCTGAGGATCTCTTCAATAGTGCCCGGGGCGAGATTGTGCGCGATGATCAGATCAAGATCATTGAGCTTGAAAAGCCGATTGGCACCTACGCATTCTCAGAGAATCGCGTGCAGGGAGCAGCTATTACTCACGTTGTAAAACTTACCGCACCGGCATACAAAGTGACGTTGGGTGACGGAAACGAGATTGTATGTTCACATAATCAACCATTCTTGATTCGTGAGAATGGAAATTATACCTGGAAACCATTGAAAGAACTTTGTGGTGGAATGTTCGTTGCTCGTGTCAATGGACTTCCGTTGCCTGATGCGACCGTGAAGCTCGAAAGTCCTGAACTTATCGAGAGGGCTGGCAGACTGGCACCTATCAGCCGAAATGGGTCGCGTGGTCATGGGATCAAGCTGCCGAACGAGACATCCGCCACCGGGGAACAACGAATGCGGTTGGAAGAAACGGAGCGGAGCAACCGAGAGCATAGCTGCGTTCCTACCGCACCTTTATTGGAAGCTCTTGAGCGAGGTTTGTTCACTGAACATACTCTGACCGAATCAGATGATGTTGTACCACTGGACGGTGCTTTGACCCAGACCGCTGAAGTAGAATGCATGCAATTGATGCGTGATGATATTGCGTGGGAGCAGGTTGTTGACATCACGCCTCTGGGAGTGCAAGCGCTGTATGACTTTACAGTCGATAAGGATAGCTTTGTTGCGGCTCCATATTTCTTGCTCCACAACAGCAAATACTATGGAGAAGCCGAGGGCAATTTGAGGGGGGTCTTCGATGAGGCAAAGAAGCGCGCGCCGGCGATCATCTTTATCGACGAGCTCGACGCCATCGCACCCAAGCGGGAGGAGATGAGCGGCGAGAAGCAGGTGGAACGCCGGGTGGTGGCCCAGCTTCTGGCCTTGATGGACGGGCTCGAGTCGCGGGGCAACATCATCGTTATCGCCGCCACCAACATCCCCAACACGTTGGACCCGGCGCTGCGCCGCCCCGGCCGGTTCGACCGGGAGATCACCATCGGCGTTCCGGACCGGGAGGGGCGGCGAGAGATTCTGGAGGTCCACACCCGGGGGATGCCCCTGGCGGAGGATGTCGACCTGGACCGGCTGGCTGGCGTGACCCACGGCTTCGTCGGCGCGGACCTCGAGGCGCTAAGCCGGGAAGCGGCGATGAGCGCCCTGCGCAGCCTGATGCCCGACATTGATTTCGCCCAGGCTCAGATCCCTTACGAGAAGCTCATGGCCCTGGACGTCACGATGGACGACTTTCTAGAGGCCATGGGTGAGGTGGAGCCCTCGGCCATCCGGGAGGTCTTCACCGAGGTGCCGGATGTCGGTTGGGACGACGTCGGCGGGCTGGAGGAAGTCAAGCGGATGCTCGTCGAGGCGGCGGAATGGCCCTTGCGCCACGGCCCGCTCTTCGAGCGCGCGGGGATCCGTCCTTCCAAAGGCATCCTGCTCTATGGTCCCCCGGGCACCGGCAAGACCCTGCTGGCGAAAGCCCTGGCGCGGGAGAGCGAGGCCAATTTCATCTCCGTGAAGGGCCCGCAACTGCTGAGCATGTGGATTGGCGAGTCGGAGCGCGGGGTACGGGAGGTGTTCCGGAAAGCTCGCCAGGCAGCGCCCTGCATCGTCTTCTTCGACGAAATCGATGCAGTGGCGCCACAGCGCGGCGGTGGGGGCGACAACCAGGTCACCGAGCGGGTGGTCAGCCAGCTTCTCACCGAACTGGATGGCATCGAAGATCTCAAGGGGGTCGTGGTGCTGGCGGCCACCAACCGGATGGACCGGGTCGATCCGGCCCTGCTGCGGCCGGGCCGCTTCGATTTCCTGGTCGAACTGCCAGCGCCTGACCGCGATGCCCGCCTGGCAATCCTGCGCGTTCATACGCGCCGCATGCCTCTGGCCGACGATGTGGACCTCGAGGCCCTGGCGACTGCGAGCGAGGGCTTTGTCGGGGCCGATCTGGAGGGGCTCTGTCGTCGGGCCGCGCTCCTCGCGATCCGCGAGTTCCTGGGCCATGCGCCGTTAGAGGAGGCCGAGGCCGCCCTGAACGTATGCCGGCGGCACTTTGAAACCGCGTTCGAAGAGACGTACAGGTAGGAGTAACATGGCTGCAACCTATATCTACGCCGTTATCCCGGGTGGAGTCGCGGGAATCTTTGATGTGGCCGGGGTGGACGATGGGGACGGTGATGTTTACGCCGTTCCATACCACGATCTTGCTGCGGTCGTGAGCTCCAGCCCGTTGCCGGATTATCGCGGGCTGAGGCGGGAGGACGCGGTCCGCTACCTGGTGGCCCACCAGCGCGTGATCGAGGCGGTCATGCAGGCGTTCCCGGTGCTGCCTGTGAAGTTCGGCACGGTGCTCCCGAACGAGACCAGGGTGCGCCACCTTCTGGCTCAGGGTGAGGCCCTCTTCCGAACCACCCTGGAGCAGTTCGCCGGCCAGATGCAGATGGAGGTGGTGGTTCTCTGGGACCTCTCGGAGATATTTCAGGAGATCGGCCGGGAGGAAGCCATCATTCAGCTCAAAGCCCAGGTCGCCGCCCGGCCGGTGGAAGAAACGCCGGCTGAGCGCGTCGCCATCGGCCAGATAGTCAAAGCCTCTCTCGATCGGCGCCGCGCCGCCCTGTGCCAGCGCCTGCTTCCGCCCCTACAGGAGGTCGCCCTGGACCTGGTGGTCAACCCGCTCATGGACGAGAGCATGGTGGCCAACGTGGCACTGTTGGTGGACGAAGCGGGCGGCCGGCTGCTGGACGAGCAGCTCGCCATGTTGGACGAGCGGTTCGAGGGGCGGCTGCACTTCCGGTGCGTGGGTCCCCTCCCACCGAATAGTTTCGCGACCGTCGAGGTGCAAGGTTTCTCCTTCGAGTCGGTGAATGAAGCCCGGTATCGCCTCGGTTTGGGGGAGACAAGTAGTCTGGGCGAGATCAAAAAAAACTATCACCGGCTGGCCGCTCAGCTCCATCCCGACCATAACCCTCAGGACCCAGAGGCAGAGGCACGCATGGCTGAGCTGACGTGGGCCTACCGCCACCTCATCGCCTACGGCGAGACTCAGGCGGTGCTCGTGCCCGACGAACAAGGCTGCGGTGAGGCACAGGGACTCTTCCAGGGCACTCCGGCCCGGGAGCCAGTTTGTTCATTCACCTGTGAGGCCGTCGAGCAGGCCTTGCTGATCGCAATCCGGCGGCAGGAGATCCTGGCATAGAACACAAGGGAGGGTTACCGGTGGAGGTTCTCCCCGTTGAGAACGGCCGCGAAGTCGCTTACTACGTCTATGCCGTCGCCCGTACGCGGGGCCACTGGGAGCCTGGTGCCCCGCCGGACCAGGCGATTCTTCCGCAAGCCCCGATCTACACCCTGGCTTACCAGGACCTCGTGGCGCTCGTCAGTCCCGTCCCGGTAGCCGAGTTCGGCCCGCCTGCGCTGGAGGCTCACCTGGAGGATGCCGGCTGGACTCGGGATCGAGTTGTCGCTCATCAGACGGTGCTCGCAGCGCTCCTGACCGACTACACGCTGATCCCGTTCAAGTTCTGCACGCTCTACCGGAGCGAGGAGCGCGTGCAGGCGATGCTGGCCCGGCACTACGAGGCGCTGGAATGCAGCTTGCAGCGCCTGGCGGGGGCGACCGAGTGGGGGGTGAAACTCTACTATGACCGGAAGACGCTGACCGGGTGGCTCGCGTCTTCGGCTGAAGTCCTGCAACCGTTGCGGGAGACGATCACGCGGGCGCCACAGGGGGCCGGCTATTTTCTGCGCAAGAAGCTGGCCCAGGCGGCCCAGGAGGCGGCCGAAGGGATGGTGGCCGGCTGGGTGCAGGAGAGCCACCAGCGCCTGGCTGATAGCGCTCGGGAAGCGGTTGTGAATCCGCTCCAGCCACCGCAGGTCCACGGGCGGGCAGATGAGATGGTGCTCAACGGGGCCTACCTCGTGGATGACGAAGCCGAGGAGACCTTCCGGGCGGTCCTCGCGGAGTTGGCAGACGGCTCTGCTGCCCGGGGATTGCAGTACGAGCTCACCGGCCCCTGGCCGCCCTACAACTTTGCCGACCTCGATCTGCAGGAGATCCCCGATGAGTGATTTCCGATGGAATGACCGGGATATCACCCTGCTGGAACTGCTGGACCGGGCCCTGGACAAAGGGGTGATTCTCTGGGGAGACATCACGATCTCCGTGGCCGATGTGGAACTGATCTACCTGGGTCTCAAGGTGCTGCTCACCTCGGTCGAGACAGCCCAGCGGATGCGCATGGGTGCGGCTGGCGCGCCGGTCCCGCTGCCGGATGCCTCGGCGCGCCATTGAGAACGGTGTGCGGGGAAAGCGCATGTATCTCTACGCCATTACCGACCGGCCTGAGGCGCCTGTACCTGAGAGAGTCGGTTTGAGTCGGGCTTCACTCCTCAGCCTGGCGTACTTGAACATTGCTGCCGTCGTCGATCCGCTCGTCACAATGGAGGTGGCGCCGACCGAGGCCAACCTCTGGGAGCATGAGGCCGTGGTGGAGGCTCTGATGGAAGACCGGACGGTGCTGCCCGTCCGCTTCGGCACCGCGCTGGCGGACGAGGCCGCGGTTCAGGCGGCCCTGGCCGCCCGCTACGCCAACCTGGTGGCGAACCTGGAACGAGTGCGCGGCCGGGTTGAAGTGGGCCTGCGGGTGCTCTGGGGTGACGACCCGCCGCCAGCGACCAGTGACACTCAGGGGCGGGCGAGATCTGGCGGTCGCGCTTACCTCCTGGCCCGGCTGGAGAAGGAGCGCCTGGCGCGTGCCAGACGCCAGCGGGCGGAGGCGCTGGCCGCAGCGCTTTACGGCACTCTGGCCGGAGTAGCGGTGGAGAGTACTCAGCAGGTGTTGATCACGCCGCGCCTGTTATTGACGGCCAGCTTTCTGGTGGAGCGAGACCAGGTGGCGACATTTCGGCGCGAGGCGGAAGCGCTCAGCGCAGTCTATCCGGCGTTACAGTTCCTCTGCACGGGTCCCTGGCCCGCCTACAGTTTCGTGACAACAGCCGGACTTGACGTGGACCTGGAGGGAGCGACAGGATGATCGTGCGTGACCCAGAGCCCGGAGTGACGGAAAAACTGCTGTATGATCCGGGCAACCTGGAGGAGTTCGCCACTGAGATGGAACGGGCCGGCAACAGTCTGCCCCGCCGGATTAACGCCGATCCGCGAGAGGTCGAACGCGGGTTGTCTAAGTTGGTCCTCACGCTCATCGAGCTTCTCCGCCAGCTCTTGGAGCGCCAGGCCATCCGGCGAATGGAGGCGGGGTCGCTCAGCGACGCGGAGATCGAGCGCCTGGGTCAGACTTTCATGAAGCTGGAGGGGCGGATGGAGGAACTCAAAGAGATCTTCGGTCTCAAAGACGAGGATCTCAACCTGAACCTGGGTCCGCTGGGGGACTTGCTCCCGTAGTGCTCGCCCCGCGCGGCCAGGCATTGCTGGCCGCGGCCGATCTCGGTCTGCGGAAGGCACTGAGGAATGCCGCCCCCGTTCCCTGGGGCGGCATTCTTCGTTGGCCGGCCACTCCCAGATTGTTCCACGCGAGAGCGCCGGTCAAGGCGTCAGACTTCCGAAGACTACCGAGACTTCGGAAGTCTCCGATCACGCGCCCGGAGCGACTCCTTGACCGATGTCCTAATCCCGGAAGAATTCGACGACGTCGTCGCGGGTGCGATGGGTTCCGAGCACCTCGACGAAGGTGACGCGTGTCCAGGGGAAGAACAGGGTGACGGCTTCGCGGTCCACGTACTGAATCGCCTTTCCGTCTCGGCGGCGTGGGTTGGTGATGGTCAGAAACATGCTGTGCGGATCGGGCAACTCCTCCATCTCGGCGATGAATGGATCTTCGTTGAGAATGTGGACGATGACGTTGTGTGCCATACGTTTCCCCTTGCGAGTCGATCAGGCCGGTTTCTCGGCGGGCTCAAAGCGGAGTTGGAACTGGCCAAAGCGGACGATAGCATCCGGTTGGAGGCGCATCGGCTGGTGCGGATGCAAGCGCACCCCGTTGACGTAGGTGCCGTTCAGGCTCTGCAGGTCTTCCAGATAGAGGGTGTTGTCCCGTTGCAGGAGCTGCGCGTGGCGGCGCGAGACACCGGCGCTGAGGGCACCGTAGGGGTTGAGATCCACATCAGGACGGAGGTCGACTGTGTGATCGGCACGGCCAAAGATGAGCACCGGGTCGGGGGGGAGGACCAACTGTTGGCCACTGTCCAGCAGATGACAGCGCACGGTCCGTTGCGGCTCGTGCCCGCGCCAGGCCAGGCGGCGCTCGCGGAGATCGGCGCTGCACCGGCCGCAGAAGAGGGTGTTGGGCAGGTTGCCTGTTCCGCACTCAGGGCACGCGATCACGATTCCTCCCGTTGGGTGGTGGCAGTCCCAGGTCGCGGCTCCCGTACTTGATGCGCTTGCTGCCATCCGGTGAGAGTTGCCCGGTGGCGGCGATGATCTCCAGCTCCCGCTGCGTGGTGCGGGCCAGTTCGACCTCGCCCATCTCGAGGAAGCGCGTCGCCAGCAAGCCCAGGTTGCGACGCGCGCTGGTCACGTCGCCCACGGCCGCCGCCTGCCAGGCGCGTTCCTGGAGCCGAAGCATCGCCACGCGCTGGGCCGCCTCGAAAATCTCTGGCGGCATCTGCCCGGTGCCCGCCTGGCGGGTCATGACGACGGGCTGTTGGATGTGGGCAACGTGCCCGCTCTGGCGCAGTGTTGCCTGGAGGCTGAGGTCGCCAACCAGCAGGAGCTCGTGAGCACTGCTCACCACCAGGTCGATCAGAACGTTCAGCGGCGGGCCGGCAGCCACGGCGCCCAACATGGCAGCGCCTGCCTGGGGGGTGAGGCGGCGCAGTTCAGGGGCCACCTCGTGCCACTCGAGAACCGTGACCTGCGGCCCGGGCTCGAAGCTGAGGGTCGCGTTGCGTGCGGTCGTTTGCTGGAGCTGGTGCAGGCGGCGTTCGAAGACCGCGACGGCGTCGGACGACTGAGCGATGTGGTGGGCGCGACCGCAAGCGCGCGCCGCCAACTCGTCCAGGAAGACATCATTCCAATCGTTTCCGATCCCCAGCGCCGTGAAGCCGATCTGATCCGTCCTCGCGCGATCGACCAACTCCAGGGCACGCGCTTCGTCGCCATAGGTCTGTCCGTCTGTCAGGAGAATCAGGTGCGAGAGAACATCCGGGCGAGCGAGCCTCCGCACCTGCTCGAAGCCCGTTTCGAGACCGGCGGCAATCTCGGTACCGCCACTGGCGTCGAGGCCTTCCAGCGCGCTCCGGACAACGCGGAGCTGGGGGCCACGATGCGGCGGCAGGATCACTCGAGCGCGGTCATTGAAACAGGTGATGGCAAAAACATCTCGCGGTCCGAGTTGCTCGGTGATGGCGTAGGCGGCGTGTTTACTCTGATGCAAGCGCTCGCCGCGCATCGAACTGCTACAGTCCAGAACCAGGGTCAGGTTGACGGGCGACTCGAGGCCAGACTGGTCGAGGGTAGTCTTGAACGTGACCAGGAGGTAGAGTCGCTGGCGGTCGAGCCCGGCGTGCAGGCTCGTTGGGCCAGGGCGGACGTCCATCTCGATCGGCCGCACGGGCGGGTCCTGCGCCACCAACCAGCGCTCGTACTCTGCGCGAGTCCGGGAACTGTTGAGAACGTCGTAGGCTGCCTGCAACGCCAGGAAGCGCTCGTGGGCGGTTGGGGACGGATTCTGATCGGGATGGTAGAGCCGTGCCAGGCGACGAAAGCGTTGCCGGATGGTGCGAGTATCCGCCCCGGCGGTCAGCCCCAGGCGATCATAGAGGTCGGCAGTGAAGTGAAGGCCGGCGGGTACCACGCTCATAACTCCGGGGAACTGGAGGCTCAGGGAGAATCAGCGGCGGGCAGGGCATAGACGTAGTGATCCATGGAGCCGATGTAGACCATGCCGCCGGCGACCATAGGCGAACCGGGGATCGGGCCGCCGGTTTGAAAGCGCCAGACAATCTGGCCGCTGCGAGCGTTCAGGCAGTAGAGCGCGCCATCCACGCAGCCGATGTACACGTAGCCATTCGCGACCGCCGGCGATGAGGTTACCTGGCCACCAACTCGCTGGCGCCAATGGACCTTGCCCCAGTCGATGTCCAGACAGGTAACGGTCCTATCCGCCGAGCCGATGTACACGCGGTTGCCGGCGATCGCCGGCGAGGAGATGACCATATCGGCGGTACGGAAGCGCCAGACCACCCACCCGGACCCCGGATCGATCCCGTAGACGGTCCAATCCAGCGAACCAACGACCACGCGCTCGTTCTCGAGGCCGGGCGAGGAGACAATCCCACCGTTGGTTCGCACGCGCCAGCGGACCTCACCCGTGAGGAGATCGAGGGCGTAGAGCACGGCGTCCTCGCTGCCGATGATGACGATTTTTTCGCTGATGGCCGCGGAGGAGCGCACCGGCGAGCCAATGTTGGTTTTCCAAAGCTGCCATCCACGCAGTGCATTGATGGCGTAGACGTGACCATCGTCGGAACCGATGAAGACGTGGTCGTAGGCGATGCGTGGTGACGAGCGGAGCCGGCCCTGAGTCGGAAAGCTCCATTCGAGCCGTCCGCTGTCGGCCTGAACGGCGTAGACGACACGATCTTCTGATCCGACGATGACAAACTGATTGTAGAGGTGCGGGGTGCCCGGAATCCCCCCTCCCGTAGCGAACTTCCACCGAAACCGGCCGCTGAGGGAGTCGAGGCAGTAGAGGTTGTGATCGTAGCTGCCGATGAAGAGTCTGTTCTCAACCACGGCGGGCGAGGAGCGCACCTCCTCCTCGCACTGGAAGCGCCACACCGGGACGACGGTCTGATCGTCGTTGGACGCCGCCGGCAATACCGGGCGATCGTTGGCCGCTATCGGCACGGTGGGCCGGCCGGCCGGCCCGCGCTCGTCGAGTGACTCAGGGAGATGCTGGGGACGGGTCACGGGGGGACCGGTGCCGTCCCGGAGCGGGGTGCGCTCATCCAGTGTGCGGAGCGCGGCCTCCAGATCGGTGACCGTCGCCCAGCGCTCCTCGGGATCGTAGGCCAGCGCGACCATGATCGCGGCTTCCAAATCGGGCGGGACGGCAGGGTTGTATTGGCGGATGGGGCGCGAGGCGAAGCTGAAGGGACGGAACTCCTGCGGGTCGGTGTTGGTCAGGAGGTGGTGCAGGGTGGCGCCCAGACTGTAGATGTCCACGCGCGGGTCGGCCGCTCCCTCGTACTGCTCCGGGGGGGCGTACCCCTCGGTGCCGACCATGGTGCCGCGCGCTTTGATCTGAAAATGCTTGGCGATACCAAAGTCCACCAGCGCGAGCCGGCGGTCGGTTCGGCGCACGATGTTGGACGGCTTGAGATCGCGAAAGATGATCGGCGGCTTCTGGGCATGGAGATAGCTCAAGACGGCACACAGTTGGAAGGCCCACTCGAGGATCTGGGCAGGATCGAAGGGGTGGGCGTACTGGCGCCGAACCTGGTCCAGGTCTTGCCCCTCGATGTATTCCATCACCAGGTAGTGGCGCTCGCCCTCGGTGAAGAAGTCGAAAACCTTGGGGATTGCAGGATGGCTGAGGCTGGCGAGGATATTGGCCTCACGCTCGAAATTCGTGTGCGCCTGCTGGCGAGCGGCGACGTCGGGGAGCTGATCGAACATCTCTTTGACAGCGCAGCGCCGCATGACGGCGCGGAAGCGGCGGTCGCGGGCAACATAGACGGCACCCATCCCCCCAGCTCCAATGACCTGCTCGATGTGGTAGCGGCCTGCCAGGAGCGTACCGGAGGAGAGGGTGTCGGTTGGTGTCGAGACGCCTGCGGGACTAGGTTTCATGACCCGTGAAGGGTGCAGCTGCCTGGTTAGGTGGATCCGCCTGATGATAGGCACCGCAGTCGAGCGCCAGCAATGGGCTAAAAGTCCTCGCGCCGATGGACGAACGGGAAACCATTCTGCCTCCGGTCCACGCCAACGGTGCTATAATCATGGTATGAAACGTTCAGAGTCGATGCTCGCAGGTGGGAGTCCTATTGGACTCTATCTGCACATTCCTTTTTGTCACACCCGGTGTGTCTACTGCGATTTCAATACCTACATTGACCTCGATCACCTGAAGGCTCGTTACGTCGCCGCCCTGGCGCGAGAGCTTCAGCTGGTGGGGACGGCGGCCGGGTGCCCCGATGCGGCGACGATCTTCTTTGGAGGCGGCACGCCGACTGCCCTGGAGCCGGCCCACCTTGGGGCCCTCATCGAGGCCTGCAGGGTCGCCTTTCGTGTCGCTCCCGGGGCCGAGATCACCGTTGAGGCGAACCCAGGTACCGTCACCACCGACTACCTGCGCGCGTTGCGGGCGGCGGGGGTCAACCGTCTCTCGTTCGGCGTCCAGAGCTTTCACGACGACGAACTGCGCTTCCTGGGCCGGCTGCACGATGCTGCGACCGCCCAGGAGGCAGTGCGGATGGCCCGCGCCGCCGGCTTCGACAACCTCAGCCTGGATCTGATCTTCGGGTTACCCGGTCAACCGACCGAGCGGTGGGTAGCGACGCTGGAGGAGGCTCTTGCCCTGGCGCCCGAGCATCTCTCGCTCTACAGCCTGATCGTCGAGCCGGGGACCCCGCTCCACGCCTGGGTGCGCCGCGGGCGGGTGGCGGCACCCGACGACGACGTTGCCGCTGAGATGTACGAGCACGCGCTCGAGCGGCTCGCGCGGGCGGGCTACGCGCACTATGAGATCAGCAATTGGGCGCGCGTTCAGGGAGAGCCCGAGGGCACGACCCCGGGCCTGGCCTCGCAGCACAACCTGATTTACTGGCGCAACCAACCGTACTGGGGCGTGGGCGCAGGCGCACACAGCTACGTTAATGGCTGGCGCTACGCCAACGTCAGGCGACCCGAGCGCTACATTACCCTGGTGGAGAGCTGGGAGCCCGACGCGGCGCTGCCGGTCGCCCCGGCCCAGGACGTGAAGACCGTCGAGCGGATCGATCGCGACCTGGCGATGGGCGAGCAGATGATGCTGGGCCTGCGGCTCGTTCGCGAGGGGGTCGGCGAGGCGGCCTTCGCGGCACGCTTCGGTTGCTCACTGGACGAGGCCTATGGGCCGACCCTGGCGGAGTTCGAATCGTGGGCGCTGATCGAGCGCACCCCGGAGCGGGTACGGTTGACCGCGCGCGGCGTGATGCTGGCGAACCAGGTCGTCGCGCGCTTTCTCTGACGCTCGGTTTCTCGCCCCAGCGCAATGCCCACAGTTGGATGCGGGATCAGCCGAGAGGGGTGCCGCAGACGAGGCAGCGGTAGTCGCCGCCACCGGCCGTCTGGGGCTCGCCGCGAATCCAGGCGTGGCAGTCCGGGCATCTGTAGGCGAAGACCCGGACCGCGGACTCGGCGGGAGGCGGTGGCTCGCGGGTGGTATCAATCGCGGCGCGGAGGGCCTCGCGGGAGGCCGCGCCGACCAGGGAGGCCGTGGCGACTTTGTCGTCCTGGATCTCCAGCGCCAGGATCATACCGGCGATGATCTTGTGGCGATCGATCACGTTGGTGAAGGCGTTCTCGTCAATCGTAAAGTCGTGCTCCTCGCCGCCCGCCAGGGGTGTAGCGAGGAGCGTCACCGTGTCGCCGGCGAAGAAACCGCCATAGTTTAAGACTTCACCGATCCGGTAGAGGTCGGCCACGCTCTCTCCTCGGGTTGCAGGAAGGTTCCAGGTTGCAGGTTGGGCCTTGCACTGGCAATGCCTGGCTGTGTTCTGGCATTGTCCAACCTTCAACTCCGCTCATACGGAATAGGGGGTGTAGCGTGTGCGTCCCGCTCGCACACGCTACACCCGTATGACCGTTCAACTCAATAATCACGCTCGAGAAGGGCCTCGGCCAGCGTCCGCAGCGGAGCCAGGCGCTCCGCGGGAACGCTGAGACGATCGAGGGCGGCCAGCGCGCGCTCAGATTCGTGGTAGGCCAGGGTGTGGACCTGGTCGCGGGCGCCGGTCTGTGCGATCAGGGCCAGCGCTTCGGCCACCGCCCGATCGTCGAGTGTTCGGCGCGCGTAGATCTCGCGCAAACAAGCACTCGCCGGGCCCTCACCGGCCAGAGCGACCATCACCGGCAGGCTCTTCTTGCGTTTGCGGATATCGTTGCCGGCCGGCTTGCCGGTTCGCTGCGGGTCGCCCCACAGTCCCAGGAGATCGTCCCGCATCTGAAACGCGAGCCCCAAGGCTTCGCCAAAGGTTTGAAGCGCGGCCAGGTCATCCGCGGACGCGCCGGCCACCAGGCCGCCCAACTCAACGGCGCAGCCGACCAGCGCCGCCGTTTTGCCGCTGATCATTGCCAGATACTCGTCGGGACCAACCATCGGGCGCCGCTCGAAGCTGATGTCCAAGAACTGGCCCTGGCAGAGTCGCACGGCCGTCTCGTTGAACCGCTGCTGGGCTTTCAAGATGAGATCGGGCGGGAGATTGTGCTCGCTCAGGCCCAGGAGCGCGAGCTGCGCAAGGGCGTAGAGGCCATCGCCGGCGTTGATCGCCTGGGCCTTGCCCCAGTTGGCCCAGACCGTCGGCCGGTGGCGGCGCTCGCGGTCGCCGTCCTCGATGTCGTCGTGGACGAGTGAGAACTCGTGCAGCAGTTCGACGGCTGCGGCCGCCGGCAGGGCCGGGACGAAATCGCCGCGCAGGGCCTCGCAGGTCAACAGGCAGAGGGCCGAGCGGATGCGCTTTCCACGGGGACCAACCTCAGGCTCGAAGTCCGCATTGGCCCAGCCCAGGTGGTAGTGCAGCATACCGTAGAAACCGCAGTAGCCCCCCTCGGTGGGGGGGACGCGGCGTTGGATCTCACGTTCAACGGCTTGGATATAGGGCGACAACATCGCGTCGATGTCGGTCATGATCGTACGTCCTTTCGGGACGCGATGGTAGCAGAGTCGGCCGGTGGTGGCAAGTGGAAATGCTCTTATTGGGAGGGTGGGCGTGGGGCGGGCGAGGGCAGTGCTCGCCCCCACCCGGCGCACCGGATTCCAATGTGGGCGAGTAGAAAAATTACCCAAGCGGGAGTGGCGGGACGACTTCGACGGTCTCAACTCGGCGCCTGAAATCCCTCGCCGATGACCTCCTGTGCCGGGTTAATGATCACGAACGCGCGCAGGTCGCAGTCGCGCACCAGCCGCTTGAGGTCGGAAACTTGCTGGGGATGGATCGCGCAGAGCAGCACATCGCGCTCCTCGCCGGTGTACAGCCCCTTGCCGGCCAGGGCGGTGACGCCCCGCCCCAACTGGTGCAACACGCGCTGCCCGATCTCGTCACCCTTCGAGGTGATGATGTAGGCCACCTGCTCAGGATGGCGATGGTGGATGCGGAGGGGGCTGCCCTCAAAGAAGGCTTGCGCCGCCTGGCCAGCGGCGTCGATCAGGTCGCGTGGACCGCGGAGGGGTTCGGAGGGTAGGACCTCACCGGACGCCGCCTGCAAGGTGATAGTCAGCCAGCCGATGGTGAAGAGCAGGGCATTGAAGAGCAGGCCAATGGCGAGGACGATCTCACCCGCGATCGGGCCGACGCCTGCGCGGTCGAAGAACTCCACGAGGGTGCTGATGGCGACCGGGTGGATGCCGATCTTGACCAGCCAGGCCAGCGCCAGAACCAGGAAGATGTACTGGTAGTTGCGCCGGAATCGCCGTCCGAGGGCTTCCCAGAAGCTGATCTGGAATTTCGGGTGGAGCAGGGTCTGGCTCAGGTGTTGAGCCCAACTCTCGCTCGGTTGGAACGGGGGCGCCAGCATGGCGGCGAAGAAATTGGTCTCCATCAAGCGGATGCGGTAGGACCAGAGCTCGTAGTAGCGGTAGCGGCGGGCCTCGATCAGCAGGAAGAGGCCGACCAGGAGCGTGTTGAGCGGGATCATGGCGTGCGAGTGGTTGGCATCACTGAAGGCGAAGGAGAGCGCTGCCCCGGTAGTGATCACCGCCCAGTTGGTCGTACTGTCGAGCCGCGTGCGCCAGGTATTGGCGCGCGAGACCTCACCACGATAGAAATGAATCATGGCGGTGTTAAATTCACTCGGCGAGAGCCGGTACCCACGGAAACTCCAGATCTGTCCGGACGCTTCCGTGTCGCGGACATGCCCCCCATTGACCCGTTCGTCCATAGGTCACACCTCGAGAATTTTCTGACAGAGCAGCCCCTTCAGGTAGGCCGACTCCGGAAACGACAGCAGCACAGGGTGGTCCGGGGTCTGGCTGAGGCGCCGGAGGATCTGGACCTCGGCCCCAGCGTCGAGGGCGGCACCGAAGACGACCTTCTGGAAGAGATCGGCGGAGACCAGGCCGGAGCAGGAAAATGTGGCCAGGTACCCGCCGACCTCGAGTAGTTGAAATGCAAGCAGGTTGATATCCTTGTAGCCCCGGCAGGCGGCCTCGACCTGCCCCGCGCTGTGGGCAAACTTGGGTGGGTCCAGCACGATGAGATCGAAACGCCGCTCCTCGGTTCGGAAACCGCGCAGGACCTCGAAGACGTTGCCCGGTAAAAGGGTGTCATTCGGACGGTCGCCCAGGCCGTTCAGCGCGAGGTTGCGCTCGGCCAGTTGCAAGGCCGGCTCGCTGCTGTCCACACTGATGACCCTGGCGGCGCCAGCCGCTGCAGCGGCGACGGAGAAGCCACCGGTGTAGCTGAAGCAGTTGAGCACCCGGCGTCCGCGGGCATACGTGCCGACCAGCTCGCGATTCTCACGCTGGTCCAGGTAGAAACCGGTCTTGTGGCCGGAGATCAGATCGACGAAGAAGCCGAGCCCATTCTCGCGAATCTCAACGCCGGCCGCGGGGGGTGGTTCGCCCGCCAACGGTCCGACGCGGAGCGGGAGCCCTTCACGTTCGCGGACGGCCTCGTCGCTGCGCTCGTAGATGCCACGCGGCGCGAGTAACTCTTCGAGCTGCGTTGCCAACTCGTCCAACCGGACCTCGATCCCTGCCGTCAGGGCTTGAACCACGAGCCAATCCCCGTAGCGGTCTACGATCAGTCCGGGGAGGAGATCGGCCTCAGCGCTCACGAGGCGGTAAGCAGTGGTGCCGGCGTCGGCCGCCAGCCCGCCACGCCTGGCGCAGCTCGCGACCAGGCGGCGGCGCCAGAAAGCGGTGTCAATCGGTTCGGCCTCGTCCCAGGTGAGCAGGCGGACGCGGATTTGGGACGTGGGATTGAAGTAGCCTCGGGCGAGAAAGGTCCCTTGCGTGTCGCGAACCTCGACGATGGTCCCGGGCTCGACCGCTGGGCTCCTGGCGATGGCACCACTGAAGATCCAGGGGTGGCGCAGGCGCACTGGCTTCTCACGACCGCGTTTGAGGGTGACAGTGGGGAGCATACCGATTCCTTCTACAGTTTGTGCTGCTAGAGCGCCGGTCAAGGAGTCACCGAGACGATTGCAAAGCGCCTTGTGAAGGTGCTTTCAGGTTTGTAGGGGCGCACGGCCGTGCGCCCCGACAGCGCGCCCAAGACCGCTACAGGAGGGGCGCACGGCCGTGCGCCCCGACTACGAACCACGTTCTCACCCGCGCAACGACGACTTGACCGATGTTCTAGAGAGTATAGCGTGCGATTGGGTGGACCTCAAGGGACGAGGCTTTCCGGCAGGGGGAAAAGTATGGAGACTCTATCTCTGGTTCGCTGCAACTTGTCGGCTGCCTGCTGCGTATTGATCAGGGAATGCGTGGGCCCCAGCAGTCCCTGGCGAGTCTGATCGGATTGGCCGAGCGCCAGTTGCTCAGGGGCGCACCATCTCGAGCGCTCAACGATCTCCCGGTGCGGACGGTCTTCTCGGATGCTCCCATTCGAGAGTGCCGGGAGAATGCGGAGAGGAGACGAATGATGACGAGGCGCGAGCGCCGCGCGTTGCGGCGGCGGAATCGTGAGGGCGGGCGCGATTTCAGCGGCGGTGTCATACTGGTGGGGCTGGGGTTCCTGTTCCTCACTGGTTGGTGGTGGCCGGGGATCATGTGGGTCATCGCGGCCGCCACGGCCTCCCGAGGGCTCGTCACCGAGGACCCAGAGGTCCGGCGCCGACGGCTATCGGCGGCGGCATTCCTGGCGATGATCCCGTTCTTCATCATGATGTGGTCGTGGAGCTGGCGCGCCTGGGCGGTCGCCTGGCCACTGATGTTGATTGCTGCCGGGGTCGCCATTCTCTGGGGGACGATGCGGTCGAAGCTCCCCCCCACCTGGCGCGACTCGCTCGATGAGTTGTTGAGCAGCCCCGAGCCGGAGCCAGCCCCAACCCGCCGGCCGGAGCCGGTCCCTTCCGAGGAGGAGACAACTTTCGACCGGCTCTCGACGATCTACGACCCCGAGCGGGACGAACCTGGAGTTGCCCCTGCTGAGATGGAGCGACCAGCGAGCGGTCCGGCCGAGCAGACGACTCCTCGGCTCCCGCCCGCAGACGATCACATTCAGGTTGACCTCGGGTCCATCTTTGGCTCAGGTGAGCGCCGGCTCGATCGGGCGCGGCGCGGCGAGCACTGATTCCCGGCGAGGAACGATGCCGGGCGGCCGGTCCATGGGCTCTCGGCGAGGAGTTGCCACACCGGGTCGCTGTTTGGCCTGTCAGGAAAAATACCACAAGGGGCCTCGATTCCAGGGTGGTCGAGGCCCCTCGCTGTGTTTCTCGATTCCGGCGGGGATGAAAGGCGACGCACGTTCTGGCGCGCGTCGCCCTTCCGAAACGGGCTGATGCCCGGAGTTGGACGATTTCGCGGCCAGTGCTTCAAGCGCACCTCGTGCCGCCCGCGACTTGTACGACCCTGCTCCCGGAACCAAGCTGCGTCTGGGAGCGCCTTACGGCTCGACGATGATCGTACCGGACATGCCCTGGCCGCCGCGGCCACCGTGGAACTCACAGAAGAAGGGGAACGTCCCCGCCTGGTTGAAGGTGATTGTGCGGCTCTCGCCCGATTTGACGATCCCAGTGCTGAACTCCTGGTGGTCGCCCGTAGCGGTATGCGGTGCCTGGCCCTGATTGACAAACGTTACCGTCGTCCCAACTTTGACGGTGATGGTTTGGGGGACAAAGGCGAAATTGGTCATGGCCACGCTGGCAGCCTTCGGCGACGGCGGAGGTAAGGTGGGTGTAGCGGTCGGCTCCGGAATCGGTGTGGGTGTGTCAACGGCGGCGATCGGAGGCATCGTCATCTCGACTTGCTGAATCACCAGGGGCATCTCGGCCAGGAACTGAGAGTGCTGGTAGGCGATCTTCGCGCCGCCCTCGCCTGGAATCGGCTCGATGGTTTCGTTGTTGTTGGCATCGAAGCCGTTGAGGGCTCGCTCCGCCAGAACAACCATCTGCTGGACTTTGTCGGCGGCGGCGGCGATGTCCTGATCCGAGAAGACTGTCAGGCCGATGGCGCGCACCTGGGTGAGCCAGGCTTTGGTATTCGCCGCAGCGTCCTGAACGTGCTGGCTGTGGATTTTGGTCACCTCAATGGCAAAGGAGGCCTCCCCTGCGAGCTTCGCCTTGTCGGCCACCTCCTGCACGTAGCCCGGCTGGCCCTCCGCAGGGAGCAGGCCGAAGCCATCACCCGGGTCGAGAAGCTGCCCGTCGCCGTCGAGGTCCTTGTAGTCCGGACCCTTCGGACCCTCAATCAACAGGATGACGTGCTCGGTGTGGCGTTTGACCCCCGCGAGATCCCCGGCGTTGGCCGCATCGCGGGCAAACTGCGCGTGCCGGACGACCTCTTCGGTCTGCTGGAGCAGACCAATGGCCAGGCCGACCTGGCCGGGTGTGTCGGGGGATGAGACCAACAAGTGGCGAATATGCTCCATCGAGTTCAGCGACACCTGTCCCCAGGCGAGGACCCGGCCAGCCGGCACGTCGGGAATTGGTTCCGACTCGATGGTCAGCACAAAGCCGTCGTAATCGGCCAGGAGGTTCTCGCGCCCCGGTGCGTCAACGGTGAACTGGGCCTTGCCATCGGCGTCCACGGGAATCTTGCCAATCGGCCGGCGCAGCACGCCTTCGTAGCCACTCAGCCAGCCAGCGTAGACCTTCCCCGGTTCCAGCGGTGGGAGATTCTCCAGATCGACAAAGAGTTGGTCGCTGCGGGCAAAGTTGTCGCGGATGACGGCGCTTCCGAGCCGTACCTCGGTCGTCACGGGTTGCGACGCAGTCGCTGTGGCGGCCGGCGCTGGGGTCGGTAGTACCTCAGTGGGCGCCTCCGTCGGTGGCACAGCGGTCGGCGCTTCGGTCGGCGGCGCCACCGTCGTGGTCGGTGCGACCGCCGCGGTTGGCGGGGCCGTCACAGTCGGCGGCGTCTCGACGGTCTGCGAGCACCCGGCGACCAGGACTCCGAGGATGGCCGGCAGAAGCCAGCGGGCGGCGTGCCAGATGCGGTTATGATCGGTTGCTGAAACGTCCGGAACAGCCACTTCTCTCCTCCTTCGACTGCCCAACGCACTGCTCGCCAGTGCCCGGGGCCTATTCTTGCCAGGTGCGGTCCTCTACGGAGTCGGTGAGCGCTCGACGAGCGGGCGAGCACCCGGTCACCACAACGACAGACCGGTCCTTCGATTCGCGGACCTCGCCGTAATAATACCGTCCAAACGGGAACACGTTCAGAAGCGACCAACGGTGCAGCACTATCGAGGGCACTGCACCTGTGGGGAAGGGCATTCTCCTCCGCGGTCAACGACCAATCGCCGCTGTGCTCTGGTGGTCCAGCGTCGGGGACCGGCGGCGAGTTAGCGGGCAAACCGGGAGGACGAGCGAACGGGGCTGCGCGGCCAGCCATCGGGGCCGGCCGGGGCGAAAGGTCATTCAGAACCGCGCCAGCGATCGGGCCTTGAAGAGCCGGCTTGCCGATTCATTCGCGGAACGACGAACTCATTCGGCGTGGAACGTCGCCTCCGGTGCTACAACTACAACAACAATCGGGCCTTGTCAAGTCCTCCAGGTGAGGCTGTGCAAAAGTTGAGCGACCGAGGTGCGACGCACCGGCCAGCCTGAGCCGCCGGGCTGCGGTGAGCCATCCGGCGCCCGGATCGGACCTTCCCTCGGAGCGAGGGGCGACCTCCCTGTCTTCTTCCGGAGGGCGCACACCGGGGTGTCGAGGGATCTTTCGCTCCGGCCGGCCCCGAGAAGGGCCGTTACCCCCTACGTCCTATGTTTTTCATGGGTGTACGCAGGAGTTGTGGGGGGCGGGACCCCTCCCCCAGCCCCTCCCCGAAGCGGGGAGGGGAGTCAGACGCGTGCCCGCCAGCCGCGCGGCACTCCGTCTCCCCCTTCCCTGCGAGGGAAGGGGGCTGGGGGGTTAGGTTCTGCCGGCGACGCCAGCTGCCTGACAACTCGTGCGTACACCCCTTGACGCCGCAATCATCCTCGGCTAGAATGCGATATACTCAATGTTTGAGCATCCAATGAATGAGAACATGATCGCTAGTCCCCGATCTCTACCCCTCGATCCATGAGTCCCATGGTGCGTCTGCCGCTGACGACCGAGCATGCCTTGCTTGGGTTCCTACGCCGGCGGCCCATGTACGGTTATGAAATTTACCAGCAACTCTCCGATCCTGCCGGACTCGGATTGGTGTGGCGGCTGAAACAGAGCCAGCTCTACGCGCTGCTGGCCAGACTGGAGCACGAAGGCTACATCACGGCCACCCTCGAGCCCCAAGATGCCCGACCTCCCCGCAAAGTCTTCCGGCTCACCGAAGCCGGGCGCGAGGCCTTTCTGGCCTGGGTCCAGAGCCCGGTGCCGCGGGGTCGCGCGTTGCGCCTGGAGTTCCTGGCTAAACTGTACTTCGCGCGGCACGAAGGGCTGGGAGTGGTCGAGCGCCTGGTCGCGGCGCAACGCGCCGCCTGCCAGAGCTGGCGCGCCGAACAGCAGGCGCAGGCCGCGGCCCGGCGCGACGCCCATCCCTACGATTGGCTCGTCTGCCAGTTTCGTATCGGCCAGATTGAGGCGATGCTCGCCTGGCTTGATACCTGCCAGCAGATGATAGCAGAGAACGGTCATGCTGGCAGTCCAACACGACGTTAAGGAGGTCTCGATGCGGCGGATAGTCCTTGTTTTCTTCGCGCTCGCTCTCTCCGTGCTGCTGGCGTCCTGTGGCAGCCCCCTGACCATCAGCCCCGCGCAGCCGGTGACCCTGACCGTTTCAGCGGCTGCCGATCTGACACCGGCCTTCAACGAACTTGGCGCACTCTTCGAAAAACAGACCGGCACGAAGGTGACCTTCAATTTTGGCTCGACTGGCCAACTGACCCAGCAGATCGAGCAGGGAGCGCCGGTGGATCTCCTGGCCGCTGCCAATGTTGGCTATGTCGACGAGTTGGAACAGCAGGGGCTCATCCTCCCTGAGACCAAGGCGCTCTACGCGCGGGGACAGATTACCCTCTGGACCCGGGCCGACAGCCCGTTGCAGATCGAACGGATCGAGGATTTGACCCGCCCAGAGGTAAAACGGATTGCGATTGCCAATCCCGAGCATGCG
Organism: Ardenticatenaceae bacterium; assembly: GCA_027493995.1. GTDB lineage: Bacteria > Chloroflexota > Anaerolineae > Ardenticatenales > Ardenticatenaceae > DOUV01. The sequence goes on from JAOSJS010000001.1 coordinate 7,962,291, forward strand.
CCCTATGGGATGGCCGCTCGTGCCGCCCTGAAATCGGCCGGAATCTGGGAGGCTGTACAGCCCAAACTGGTCCTGGGCGAGAATGTTCGCCAGACCTTTCAATATGCCGCGACCGGCAACACTGATGTCGCGATCGTGGCATTGTCGCTGAGTGTCCAGGGCGATGGGCACTGGGTGCTCGTTCCGCAGGAATTGTACCCGCCGCTTGACCAGGCGCTGGCCGTGATCAAAGGGACGCGGCACGAACGGGAAGCACGGCAATTTGCGACCTTCATCAATGGGCCGCAGGGGCGACCGATTATGCGCAAATACGGCTTCGTCCTGCCCGGCGAGGAGCCCGCCCAATGAACTGGCATCCGTTCTTGCTCTCGCTTCAGGTGACGGTCGTGGCCACGGTTTGTCTCTTTGTGGTTGGGCTCGCGCTCTCCCTGGTACTGGCGCGTTACCGCTTTCCCGGTCAGATTGTCGTGGAGACCCTGATCAATTTGCCCCTCGTGCTTCCGCCCAGCGTGATCGGCTACTACTTGTTACTGACCCTGGGACGGGGCAGCCCGCTCGTCGAGTGGTTGGATGTCCGCCTGCTCTTTACCTGGCAGGCCGCTGCGCTGGCCGCCGCCGTTGTGGGTCTCCCGTTGATGGTCCAGGCAGCGCGCGCGGCCATCGCCAACGTCGACGTCGCTCTGGAGAACGCGGCCCGCACCTTGGGCTCGTCCGAGCCGGCGGTGTTGTGGCGTGTGACCCTGCCACTGGCGCGCCGTGGGATCCTGGCCGGCCTGATTTTGGGCTCGGCCCGTGCCCTGGGCGAGTTTGGCGCCACGCTGATGGTGGCGGGGGACATCCCGGGCCGCACGCAAACGCTCCCGCTGGCGATCTACGACGCGGTGCAGAACCGCCAGTATGACCTCGCCAACCAGATGGTGCTCGTGATGACCGCGCTGGGGTTCTTCAGTCTCTGGTCGGTGCGCCGGCTGGAGCAGACGCAGCCCCGACCGCAGCCCCACGCTCAGATTGGGATCGAACACTGATGGATCCGGTCCGCCTGCATATCGACATCGAAAAGCGTCTGGGGACATTTCATCTGCAGGTTCGGCTGGAGGTAGGCACAGAAATCCTGGTCCTCTTTGGCCCCTCGGGCGCCGGGAAGACGCAGACCCTCAACGCCATCGCGGGGCTGATGACGCCCGATAGTGGGGAGATCACCCTGGACGGAACCGCGTTCTTTCGCCGGGGCCACGGCCAGCCGGTGGTTCACCAGCCCGCGCGCGTGCGGCGTGTCGGGTACGTCTTTCAGCAGTACGCCCTCTTCCCGCATCTGACCGCGCTCGAGAATGTGGCCTACGCCCTATGGCGGCAGCGGCGGGCCCGCGAGCAGGCCCTGGTCTTGCTGGAACGGATGCATCTGGCGCACGTCGTCGATCGCTACCCGCACGAGATGTCGGGTGGACAGCAGCAACGAGTGGCGCTTGCCCGAGCGCTGGCGGCTGACCCGAAGGTCCTGCTCCTGGACGAGCCCTTCTCGGCGCTGGACGTCGCCATCCGCGAGCGCTTGCAAGAGGACCTGCAGGCGTTGCAGGCCGAGGCGGGCCTGATCGTCATCTACGTCACCCACAGTCTGGATAATGCCTTCGCCGTCGGCCACCGGCTGGCAGTCATGCGCGAGGGGCGGGTCGAGCAGGTCGGGCCGATCGAGGCGGTCTTTCGTCGCCCGGCCAGTAATCGGGTTCTCGAGATTTTAGGGGTTTCCAACGTCTTTCAGGCCCAGGTGGTCGAAACGATGCCGGCCGGCCTCCTCCTGGATTGGGATGGTCTATGCCTGGAGGCCCCGCTTCAACCGGTCGATGTGGGTATGATGGTGACGGCCTACATCCGGCCCGAGGATATCAAGATCCTCTACCCGGACCGGCCCGTGATGAGCGCCGTGCGGCACAACCAGGTGGACGGCCGGATCGTGAGCCGGCACCCCAATTCCAGCCTGCAGACCCTCCGCGTGTCGCTCCCGAACGGTCACGACGTCGAGGTCTCCTTCCCGACCTACACCTACACCCCACTCTCCCTGACGCCAGGAGAGACGATCAAGCTCTCGCTCCGCAAAGAGGGTCTCGTACTCTTGCATCCACCGCACAACTGAGGACGAATGGCAGCGGCGAGCGCTGTTCTTGAAAGAGCCTCACCCCGCCACGTTTGACGAAAGTGGCGACCCACGCCATGATGGAGTTCCTGTGACCAGAGTGCCAGGCATCCCGAAATGCGTGGCACCTTACGCAAGCGAGTTGGACGACCCGGCGTTGTGGGGAGGTGCCGTCTGACGGTGGCAGTGATTGCGGGTGAGGAGCGACCAGAAGGCCGTCCACCACCTACCGACGGGCCGCCACTCTTGCTGCTAGCCGACGAAGAGCTCATCCACCACGAGTCACTCTCCCAGCAGTTGGAGCAGCGGGGCTTTCGCGTCACACGGGCACGCAGTGGGCCGCGGGCCCTGATGGTGGCGCGCGCTACCCGTCCGGCGGTGCTGGTCCTGGCCCCGGACCTCCCCGGCCTCAACGGCTGGGCGGTGCGCTATGCCTTGCGCAGCGAGGGCAACCGGGCGCCGATCCTCATGCTCGGCCGGCGGGCCGACGCGCCGCCGGCCCCCAACCTGCGGGCGCCCGACCTCGATGGCTACCTGCCCAAGCCATTCAGCCTGCGCGCGCTGCTCACGCAGATTGAGGCGCTCTACCGCTATGCCAAGACCCGCGCCGCGACTGAGCGCAGCACCTCCCTCCTGACGATCGGGGCCATCAGCCTCGACCCTGACGCCCGGCGCGCCTTCCGCAACGGCGTCGAGCTCGAACTGACCCCCAAGGCATTCGAGATCCTCAAGCTCTTGATGGAGAACGCCGGCCTCGTGGTCCTGCGCCGCCTGATCATCGAGCAGGTCTGGGAGACCGACTGGCTCGACGACACCCGAACGCTGGATGCCCACATTCGCTGGCTGCGGCGCCAGATCGAGCCCAACCCCGAGCGGCCGCGCTACATCTACACCGTTCGCGGCGTCGGCTACCGCTTCGCCGCCCCCGACGAGGCGACGACGCCGTACGAGTGGGACGACAACGAATGGGGAAAGTAATGAATTTCTGGTGACTGCGGGGACCCCCTCCCCGGCCCTCCCCTTCCAGGGGAGGGAGTTTCGGGGTGCGGGACGAGTTGCCAGCGCCAGGGCCGGTGTCGCCGGTGATCCCAGGTCCATGCTGGGGTAGAGGTCCACCCTCACCCCCAACCCCTCTCCCTGGGAGGGAGAAGGGGGCCGGACTCCCCCTCTCCGTGGCGGGGAGGGGCCGGGGGAGGGGTCGTCAGGCTCCCCTCTCCCTGGGAGGGAGAGGGGCTGGGGGTGAGGGTCGTCGCACCGCGCACCTGGAAGCGGGCGCGCTCAGCCTGCCCTCCCCTACGGGGGAGCCCCTGAGGGGGCTGCCCGAGCGTCCACCTCGACGCTACGGGATGCCCCACAGGGCAACCCGAGCATGACCATCTCGCTTGTCCCCTACGGGGGAATCCCCTACGAGACGATCTCGCTTCGCCCTGCGGGGCGGTCCCCGGCGTGATCGGCTCGCTTGGGCGTACCCGGTGGGGTAGGGGGTACCCGCGCGGGTAGGGACGCCCCACAGGGTGTGAGCCTGTCGAAGGGTCGAACTGGCCAACTTCTCGATCAACATGACGGGGCTGGCGCGCAGCGCGGCCTCCACACGGGCGCCGCGGGGGTGTGCTTGGGCCGCCGGTGAGATCAGCGGGCCGAGGGGGGGCACCAACAGAGCCGGGGCGGTCAGCGAGGTGGCGCTTGCCGGCCGCGGCCGAGCGTCCTATGATCCCCCCAGCCGGTTTCACGGTGGGAGCGGGTCGAACCCACCAGGCACCCCGATGAAACCGGCGTGGCTCTTTGGCGGGGCCCCACCGGCGCCACCACCAGCACACGCCGGGGAGCAGGAGGCGGCGATGGCTGTGACGTCTGCCCCGTCGCAACTCGAAGAGGGCATCTACTACCCCGACAGCGATGGACTGCCCCTGGCCGAGAGCGACTGGCAACGCAAAGTGCTGACCTACGCGGTCGAGGCGCTCGACCTCTACTTCCGCGATCAGCCGCAGATCTACGTCTCGGGGAACCTGTTCGTCTACTACCAGAAGGGCAACCCCAAGGCAGTGGTGGCGCCGGATGTCTTCGTGGTCTTTGGCGTGCCGAAGGGGGCGCGGCGCTACTACATGCTCTGGCGCGAGGGGAAGGGACCCGACGTGGTGCTCGAGATCACCTCAGAGAGCACGCGCCGCGAAGACCAGCAGTCGAAACGGGCGCTCTATGCCGCGCTGGGGGTGGCCGAGTACCTGTTGGTGGATCCGACCGGCGATTACCTGGCGCCGCGCCTGCAGGGCTACCGGCTGGTGGAGCAGGGCTACGTGCCGCTGCGGACCGACACGGCCCCCGATGGCAGCCTCTCGCTGCACAGCCCGCGCCTGGGGCTCGATTTGCAGTTGCGTGGGGATGAATTCCGCTTCTTCGATCCGCGCAGCCGGCGCCGGCTGCCCTCGCTGGCCGAGGCCCAGGCGCAAGCCGAGCAGGCCCAGGTGCAGGCCGAGCAGGAAGCGCGGCGCGCCGCGCGGCCCAGGCGCGGGCCGAGCAGGAAAGCCGCGGCGCGCCGCGCGGCCGAGGCCGAACTCGAGCGGTTACGGGCCGAACTGGCCCGGCTGCGGGGCGAGGCATCCGACGACTGATCCCCCGGCCCCCACCCCCATCCTCTCAAGGGGAGGTTGGCGACACGGCCCGGCTCCGCTTCGCCTCGGAGCGACGCTCACCCCCAACCCCCTCTCCCTGGAAGGGAGAGGGGGCCAGACTCCCCTCCCCGTGTCGGGGAGGGGCTGGGGAGGGGTCTGTTCCACCATCGCAATCCACACCGCCCCCTCCGCCAGCCACGTCGTCCTCGTCGCGCTGCGCACCCCGCCGAGCCGGGAGTGCTTACGGGCACGTCTGATTCCACTCCGCCGCCACGCGCATCACATCGACCATGTCAATGTCCCCGTCGCCGTCCAGATCGAAGCGCGGGTCCCAGCCGGGGTCGGTGTCGCGCTGGCGCCAGCGACTGGCGACGGCCTGGATGTCGGCCACGTCGACGGTGCCGCTGTCGTTGAAGTCGGGGCAGACGCTGAGGACGGCCACGCTGCCCGAGGCCAGGTTGTTGCTGCGGGTGGTCTCGCTGAGATGCCCATAGGGCTCGACCCACACCGTGACGTCCTGGCTGCCGCCGGGAGCGTTCGCCCATGTGCCGCTGATGGAGGTGACTTCACCTGGCATGAGGTTCGGCACCGGGCGCGTGAAGAGCAGAGCGTCTGGACTCAGCGTGCTCCCCCGGTAGACGGCGACCTCGCCGGTCGGTGAGGGCACGCTGCCGAAGTTGTAGACCGCGGCGGTGATCTCGACCGTGCTGGTGACGGTGGAGGTCAGCCAGAGGTAGAGCGGGCTCACCGCCAGGTCGTATCGGACATCCAGGGTCAGGGTCAGAGCGTTGTTCTGGCCGAAGGTCTCGGCGAAGTCGGCCTGGCCCTGGTTGACGACCGCCGCCAGCGGGTAGCTGTCCGCGTCCAGATCACCGTAGTTCCAGGGCGTGGTCAGGGTGATGGTCTCGCCGGCTGCCAGGGTGGGCACGGTGTCGGTCACGGCCAGGATGCCGGTGAGGGTCTCGTAGTAGACGGCCAGGGTGGTGGCCGGGCTGGCGGTGGTGCCCAGGTTGCGGATCAACGTGACCAGGCCCACGTCACTGCCGCCCCAGTACTCCACCCCGGCTTCGGCCAGTTCCAGGTCGGGGCCGAAGGCCGCCAGGCTGGCCTGGTTGTCGCCCTCGTTGGCCTCGGCAATGGCGTTGGCCGGGTCGGCCACCGCGTAGAGCCGGTGCTGACCGCCGGTGGTGGGTACGCTGTAGGTCGTCGTGAGGGTCGCGGTGACGCCGGCGGCTAGCGGCGCCGCCAGGCTGGGGGTGGCGATCAGCGCCCCGCCCGCCGCCGGGTCGCCGTCGTAGAAGCTCACCGCGACGCCCGGCAGGGCCAGGTCGCCGCTGTTGCGCACTGTGGCCGAGATGACCACACTCTGTCCTGGCGCGGGGCGCTGGTCGGAGAGAGCCAGGTCGGCGCCGGTCAGGGTCAGGTTGCGGACGAATTCGTGCGAGAGGGTCAGCAGGTCGGTCTGGCCCTCGGTGGGCAGGGTGTAGGTGACCACCTCGCCGGTGGCGGAGATGGTCGTGGTGTGGGTGACGGGTGTGATGGCGGTGGCGGCGTAGCCCAGTAGCAGCCGGCCGGCGGTGTCCAATGCCGGGGCGGGGTAACCCTCGCTGGCGCGGTCGTCGGTCAGGCGGGTCGGGTGGCCCCAGAGGGCGTGGGCCTGGTCGTAGAAGGCCACGAAGAGGTCGCGCTGAGCGGCCTGGGCGGTGAAGACCGCCGCCAGGTTGCCGGCCGCGTCCTGCACGACGCGGAACTCGTCCAGACTGCCGATCTCGGCCGGCAGGGTCAGGGCGGCGCTGGCGCCGGTGACCAGGTTGCGCAGGCGCAACTCCTCGCCCGCCAGCCAGACCAGCAGCGGCCGGTTGGCGGCGTCGTAGAGCACCTGCGGGTCGTGGTGGCCCAGGCTGTCGTCGGTGAGTTGCGCCGGGGCCGACCAGGCGCTGCCGTTCCAGGTGCTGGTGAAGAGCTGCAGGGTGGGCGTGAGGCTGCCGGTGGGCGTGAGGTAGCGCGTGTAGGCGATGGTGGCGCTGCCGATGCCGTAGCCGGCGGCCAGGGCCACCAGGCCGGGGATGCCGTTCACGGCCACCGCGGGCGCGCCCCAGCCGCCGTCGTAGAAGGCGGCCACGATTCGGTCGGGGTTGGCAGCGTCGCCGCTCAACAGCCCGGCTGCGTTCTGGCGCCAGGCCGCCAGCAGGCGCCCGCTGGTGTTGCGCGCCAGGTGGGGGTCAGATCCAGGGCGTTGTTGCTGGTCAGCAGGCTGACCGGCGACCAGGCGCCGCCGGTGGGGTCGTAGCTGGCGGTGGCGATCTCGATTTTGTTGGCGGTGGTGATATCGAAAGTGGCGGTGATGGGCAGCACGTCGTCGAGCCGCTGCCAGACGGCCACGCCCCGGCCGTCGCCGGCCCAGGCCACCTGCGGTGCGCCGTCCAGCCGGTCGTCGTCGGTCACGCCGGCCGGGGCGCTCCAGGCCGCGCCGTCCCAGCGGCTGAAGGCGATCTCGTGCGACTGGCCGACCGGCCTGGCGACGTCGTCGTGGACCCAGAGCAGCAGGACCTGGTCGGTGGCCGGGTTCAGCGCCAGGGCGGGCTCGGTGTAGGTGTAGACGTTGCTGGCCAGCACGCTGGTGACCGTGGTCTGCGCGGCGATGCCGGTGCCCTGCAGCCGCGTGGGGGCCGGCGCCGCGAAGGCCTGGGGTGTCCGGGGCAGCGCGCGGAAGCGGGCGTAGTCGAGGGTGGTGATGTGCTTGATGAGTTGCCAGCTTGGGGGCTCAACGGACTCCGGTGTGAAAGTGAGCATCAAGTTTCCGGTACCTGGTGGATATTCTGCCAGCTTCCACTCACCTTTGTCTTCAAGACTGAACCAGGTGACCCTAAACTTGTAGCCGCCGAACCCGTAGGCTCGGAGGGAAGCGATACGCACGTCGTCGGCAGAGTAGCCGAAGGTTCCTTTGCCTCCCAACCCACCGTAGATGTGCCCTTCGACCGCCCAGAGGTCAGCCTTGGCACCAAGTTCCACCGGAAAGTCCAGGCCCATTTGAGCAGCGGCGACGTGGAACCCCGGTTGGAACGCCAGCGTGAAACCGCCAGAGAGTTCCGGTGTAATTTTGATGTACAGTTTGGCGCGATCGTTAAGCCATTCGCGAACTTGCGGAATCGCTCCGAGCGCCCGCGAGGCAAGGGGCCCAAATGGAGTCAAGACGTTAAGTCCTTCGACCACCCCGACATCTTTCTGGAATTCGCGTGCGATCGAGCCGCGAATCTCCAATTCCTGCACCACAACGTAGGGTGCCTCTTTGCCTAACAGACCCTGCAATCGGCCGCCGTATTCCAGATCGAATTCGTGCCCGACCAGTTTGAGAAACGCTTTTGGCTTGCGGCCAGTCTTGGCGCGATCACGCTCTCGGCTGATCTCGATCTCAAATGCCCCGCCGCGCGTGGGCAGTGTCATCTTGATATTGGTTTGCCACTGAAACTGATCCAGGTCTCCGGGGAAACCCCAGTCGATCGGATTCTGGGTGCTCAGCGGCTGACCGGGGAACGCTATCTCCAGGACGAGCGCCTGGTTGCCGATTGTCGGCAGGGCGTTGACACCATCCATGATCCACTGCGGCAAGCGGTAACCGGTCAGATACAAGTCGTAAGGGCGAGACGACTTGTTGCCACTGCGCGCAACGATGTGGAGGACGTTGGTCCCCTCGCGCAAAGAACGGTTTACATCCAATTCATAACGAACACTCTGGCTGGCTCCTGCCGCGACCGTATCAGTAATGCCATTCAACGAAAACCCGATAATTTCTGGGGGCTCGCCTTTCCAGTCCACGGTCACTTGCAGGGGGAGTCGTAGACCGTCCAGCCCCAACATGAAGAAGCCATCCTTGGGGCAATCCACCCGTCCGCAGTCACCCCGTACATCGGTGATCACGAGATCACCCGCCGGCACCGGCAGCGGCGTCCCACCCCCGCCCGTAAACGCCACCTGCGTCGACGTCGCAAACACCTGCCCCGTCGTCAGATCCTCCGCCGTGATGACCGCCGTGCCCGGCGTGGCCGAGCGCAGCGTGGTGGCGAAGCGGCCGCTGCCGTCCACCGTGCCGCTGGCGCTGTAGAAGGCGTCCGCGTTGCCCCGGCTGGAGCGCAACCGCACGCGGTGCCCCGGCGGCGCCCCGCCGAGGGTGATGGTGGCGGTGGAGGTGCCGTCGGCGGGGACCGAGGTGGGGGCAGCGGTGAGCGTAGGGGCAATTGGCCCCATCCCACCCCCCATCGCCAGCTTCACCACGAAGGCGTCGTAGCCCCCGTTGAAGCTGGGATCGAAAGCGCCGGGCGTGGTGGGGAAGTCGGCGGACTTGGTCCCGCCCGTGACGTAAGCCGCGCCGGTCCCGTCCACGGCGATGGCATAGCCAATATCGTCGTCACCCCCGCCCAGGAAGGTGGCGTAGTGCAGGGCCGAGCCGCCGGCGTTCAGCTTCACCACGAAGGCGTCCGTGAAGCCGCCGTTGAAGCTGGGATCGAAGGCGCCGGGGGTGGTGGGGAAGTCGCTGGACCAGGTCGTGCTCGTGACGACGTAGGCCGCGCCGGTCCCGTCCACGGCGATGTCGGCGCCCCAGTCGTTAACACGCACGCCCAGGAAGGTGGCGTAGTGCAGGGCCGTGCCACTGGCGTTCAGGTTCACCACGAAGGCGTCGGCGCCGTTGAAGATAGGGGCGAAGGCGCCTGGCGTCGTGGGAAAGTCGGGGGAAGTAGTCCAACCTGTGACGTAGGCGGCGCCGGCCCCGTCCACGACGATGGCAGTGCCCCAGTCGTCGCTACTCCCGCCCAGGAAGGTGGCGTAGAGCAGGGCCGAGCCGCTGGCGTTGAGCTTCACCACGAAGGCGTCCGTGTAGCCGCCGTTGAAGCTGGGATCGAAGGCGCCGGGGGTGGTGGGGAAGTCGCGGGACCCGGTCCAGCCCGTGACGTAGGCGGCGCCGGTCCCGTCCACGGCGATGTCGGCGCCCCAGTCGTTACCACGCACACCCAGGAAGGTGGCGTAGTGGAGGGCCGTGCCGCCGGCGTTCAGCTTCACCACGAAGGCGTCCGTGTAGCCGCCGTTGAAGCTGGGATCGAAGGCGCCGGGGGTGGTGGGGAAGTCGCTGGACCAGGTCGTGCCCGTGACGTAGGCCGCGCCGGTCCCGTCCACGGCGATGGCATAGCCCCCGTCGTCGCTACTCTCGCCCAGGAAGGTGGCGTAGTGGAGGGCCGTGCCGGTGGCGTTCAGCTTCACCACGAAGGCGTCCGTGTAGCCGCCGTTGAAGCTGGGATCGAAGGCGCCTGGCGTCGTGGGAAAGTCGGGGGAAGTAGTCCAACCTGTGACGTAGGCCGCGCCGGTCCCGTCCACGGCGATGGCAAAGCCCCCGTCCCAGCCACTCCCGCCCAGGAAGGTGGCGTAGTGGAGGGCCGTGCCGGTGGCGTTCAGCTTCACCACGAAGGCGTCGTAGCCGCCGTTGAAGCTGGGATCGAAGGCGCCGGGCGTGGTGGGGAAGTCGGGGGACCCGGTCCAGCCCGTGACGTAGGCCGCGCCGGCCCCGTCCACGACGATGGCAGTGCCCCAGTCGTCGCTACTCCCGCCCAGGAAGGTGGCGTAGAGCAGGTCGTCGGGGTTGTCGGTGGGGGTTGCAGGTTGTGCAGGTTGGAAGGTTGAAGGTTGCCAAGACTCGGCGGCGGGCGGTTCCGCGCTGAAGGCCACGACGTCGCCTTGCACGGTCGCGGCCAGGGGCACGGCGGCCGGCCCGGCCAGGCGCAGCGGGGGCAGCGCCAGTTCGCCCAGGGCGGTCGTGGCGCGGACGCGGCCGGCGGCGTCCACGGCCAGGGCCTCGGCGCCTTCCAGGCGGAGGCGGGGACCCCCTCCCCAGCCCTCCCCTGCCAGGGGAGGGAGCGTCGTGGCGCGGCACGAGCTGCCAGCTCCAGCGGCCGGCCTCGCTGCTGATCTCGAGGTCCACGTTGGGGTAGAGATCGACGTAGCGCACGCCGCCCCATACGGGGACGTCGGGATGCCATTTGTCGGGATCGTTGCCCAGGAAGAAGGAGACGTGGGTCGCCAGGCGGTCGAAGGGTTCCAGGCGCGGGTGGGGGTTGGCACCGGGGAAGGTCAGCTTGAGGGCCACGCCGCGACGACCTAACCCCCGGCCCCCTTCCCTCCCAGGGAAGGGGAGTCTGGCTCCCCTCCCCGTGTCGGGGAGGGGCTGGGGAGGGGTCTCCTGGCTCCCCTCCCCGTGTCGGGGAGGGGCTGGGGGAGGGGTCTCTGGCTCCCCCTCCCCGTGTCGGGGAGGGGCTGGGGGAGGGGTTTGTTCCACCACCGCCATCCACACCGCACTCTCCGCCAGCCACATCGTGCTCGTGGCGCCGCGCACCTGGAAGCGGGCGGCTTCATCGAATTGGCCCACGTTCTCGATGAACATAATGGGACTGCTTCGTAGCCCGGCCTCGACGCGGGCGCGGTCGGGCGCCGTAGGGGGCGCGGTGAGGGGCTGCGCTGCGGCCGCGGCCGCCGGCGGCGCGCCCCCGCGGCGAGGGGCGCGGCTTCGCCGGGGGTGAGTGGGGCGAGCAGCGGAAGCAGGAGCAGCAGGAGCGCGGCGAGCGAAAGCAGACGACCCGCGACGGCGGGGCGGGCGCGGGGGATGGGGCTTGCATGATGAACCTCCCTCATGCGGAGCAAGCTGGCACCATCACTCGAGGGGGCCACATGATGAGAGGCCAATGCTGGGGTCTCCCGCGCACGAGGAGGATGGTCAGGAGAAGATCGCCGGTTGTTCTATTTTAGAGATGCTGTGCGGTGTCGATTTCTTTCACCCAACGGCTGGCTGCGATGCGCCTCAAGATTGGCACGGGTTCCCGCCCAATGGGTTGGGAGTGTGGGAGAGGGCAAGGATTCGGTTTGGAATCCCTGGCAGGGGTGGACATGTTTCGGCGAGTCCCTTCCGAAATAGGGTTGGGGCTCACCCGTACGGTCGAAGTGTGATCGGCCAGCAGTATATCACGAACTTTGGGGCTTGTCGAGGCCTGCGCTGTAAGATCCGTGTGAGTTGCACTGAGCATTCTTTTCTTTGTTTGTCAATAACCAGCAGAACTCGCTGTTCTTGAAATCCGGTGCGCCCGGGGACAGGGCACAGGTGCGACGCACTTTCCGAAGTGCGTCGCACCTGGCCGCGCACTCCATGCTGCGCGGCGCGCTGGCCTGGCCCTGCGTTGGGGCGGCCGCCGCAGTGGAGGGCAGGGTGTTCGCGTGCACGCCCGCCCTGCCGCCATATATTGGCTTCCCTGTGCCCTGCAATCCCGCCAGGCTGCCACCGGGAACCTACGACCTGCAACCTGCAACCTTGAACCTGCAACCGTCTCGCCTCCTCGCCGCGCGCGGGCATTCCGAGTATACTGTTTGGTGACGGTCGGGCTGGGTTAGGAGAATGGCGATGAAAGTGAAGGACATAGAAATCATGGCTGAGGGGGATTTGATCATTGATCAAGAAACCCTCAACGAGGCGGGGTTGGGAACACATCTGCGGCTCCTGGTCCAGACCGGGGAAATTCGGATTCTCGCTGAGGGGGCAATTTCGCCGGAGGCCGTCCTGGAAGAGCTGGCTGGATCCCTGGGCCAGGAGCCGGCGACAGGCTACGACTTCGGATTGAAGCTGGGTGGCTTGTATGAAGCTCGATGAAGTCACTGCCGGTGCGGTCTACGTGGATACCAACGTCCTGTACATGTATCTCCGCGCGGACCCGGCTCACCTCCCCACGATCAAGACGTTCCTGGAACGGGTCGTGCACGGCAAGATTCGTACTGTCGTTGGTCTCCCGGTCCTGGACGAACTCTTCTATCGCTTGTTATTGGCCCGGGTGAGGGAAGCCACAGGACGCAACCCTCTTGATGTTCTGCGAGAGGATTTGGCCGGAGCGATTGCGACTCATGGGGGTGTGATCGAGAGAACAACGCGCAAACTCGTGGCGCTTCCCCATCTGGCTCTTGCCGGTGTGGAAACCGGCGATTTTGATCAGATGCTGGTCAACATCAGACAGTTCTCGCTCTTGCCCCGCGACGCGCTGCACATCGCCATCATTCAGCGTGTGGGCCTGGCCGCGATTGCGTCTGATGACAGAGACTTTGATCGCGTGGAAGGGCTTGAGCGTCACTGGGTGATCAACCCACCTGCAGGGTAAGATTGCAGGTCCATCCCCCTGAGCGCCGCAGCCTCGGCGGCGGTCAACCAGGTCCTGGCAACGCCCGTGCTCAGCATCGGCCTTTGCGTACACCAGGCCCTCACCCACCAGTTCGGCGCGCCCTGGCTGCGCGGGCTGCTGGACGGGCCCTCTGTCGGTTCGGAAGCAGTCACCCCAGTGGGGGCCCGTCGTCGCGCGAGCGTCGGCTTGGCCGCTCGCCACCGGCGCCTGGGTAATGCTCGACCTGGCCCGGCGGCGGCCGGGCACCACCGTGCCAACCTGCAACCTACGACCAACCTGCCGCTCACGCTGGCGGACGTCTACCGGCGGCGGCCGGGCACCACCGTGCCAACCTGCAACCGCTTGCCAAGCTTCCCCGGGGCCGCCTGGCTGCAGGCCCACGGCGGCACCGCTCACGTGGGAGACATGGTGATCTCACCGTCGTCGGCTTTGTCCGACCGCAGGCGAGGGTGCGGCCCTCGGCCGCGCAATTTCCCTCTCCTTCCAATCGTTTGTCAACCGCCGCCTCCCCGAGCGCGCCATCCCGGTTTTCGTCGACGTTGATCCGGCTACGGGCGACCTCGACCCCACCCTGGTTGGCGAGGCCGTCCACGACCTCATCCACGCCCGCCCCGGCGCCCAACATTGGCTCCCCCGCGCCCTCCACTCCCACGCCACCGCCACGGCAAACCTGCAACCTGCAACCAAGGGCCATCCTGCCGGTGGACGCCTTCGGCCAGCCCGCGCCGACATGGACCCCATCCTCGAAGTGGCGCGGGAGTCCGGTCTGGTGGTGATCGAGGATGCCTGCGAGGCCCTCGGCGCGGAGTCCCAGGGGCGCAACGGCGGCACCCGGCAATGATGATTGCGGCGTGATGAGTAGCGACAGACAGGCCAGCACTGAAGTGCCGGCCTGAAAGCCAAAGCCAGCTGAAGCTGGCTGGATGGCCGGTGGTCAAGCCGCTTGAGCGGGTGTGGGGTATCAGCCGCGAATGCATTCGCGGGTGCTCTGGGAGCGCGGGCGTCCCGCCCGCCCGCCCGGTCGTGCATGCAGCGTCGCCCGCCTCCCACGCCCGGCCGCGCGCCCGTGGCCGCCCCGGCCGCGCGCCCACCACCCGCCTGACCCGGTTCGTCTGCGGCGGGCGCCTTAAGCGCTCGCCCGCCGCGCCGAGGTCCTGCGGCGCCCGGCCGCCGCCGGTATCCCTGGCCGGCCCGCCTGCACCCCCATCCAGCTCCAACCCTGCTCCCGCCAGATCTTCGGCTCCCAACGCGGCGACGTCCCCGTCACCGAGGCCCTCAGCGACGCTTCCCCGGCGTTGCCCTTCTCCGGCGTCATGAGCGAGGCGCAGGTCGATGAGGTCTGTGGGCGCTGGCGGGTTGAAGGTTAGAAGGGTGAGTGAGGCTTTAAGCGGCGGTCACCCAGGTCCTGGCAACGCGTGTTCTCGGCATCGGCCCGCCGCTGGAGGCCTTCGCGCGGGCCGCGGCCGTCGGCGTCAACGCCGGCACCCGCGGCCGGCACCTGGCCGGCATCGCCGCCTCTCCACCGGGCCGTCTCTACAGGGGGAGGCGGCGGGTGGACCACCCGCGCCCGGTCGCGCTGCGAGCGCCACCCCTGGGAGCGCCGGCGTCCCGCCGGCCCCGGTCGCGCAACCGCCACGGACGGGCATCCCCCATCGGGGCGATTGGCTGAATGAATATCAGCTTCAGCCTCTCACTGAGGCGGCGGACCCCCTCCCCGGCCCTCCCCTGCGAGGGGGAGGGAGCTTTGTTGCGGGGTCTTCGCGGCGGCGGACCCCCTCCCCGGCCCTCCCCTGCGAGGGGGAGGGAGCTTCTGGCTCCCCTCCCCGTGTCGGGGAGGGGCTGGGGAGGGGTTTGTTCCACCACCGCCATCCACACCGCCTTCTCGGCCAGCCACATCGTGCCCGTGGCGCCGCGCACCTGGAAGCGGGCGGCTTCATCGAATTGGCCGGCGGTGTCGATGGGCATCGCCGGGCTGCTTTCGGAGCGCGGCTTCGACGCGGGCGCGGTCGGGCGCCACGGGAGGCACCGCGAGGGGCTGCGTTTGGGCCGCGGCCGGCGGTGCGGTGGAGGGTCGGGGTGTTCGCTGGCGTCTGTTGCTCCCCGGTGAAGGACTATGCTAGACTGAGGTAGAGGGCATCGGCTGCTCTTTCGCGTGTGTGATTGCGTCGGAAGGTGCTGCGTGTCTGATTGTAAGCGGAATGGCCCGATCTGCACGGAGCGCTGACGCGCACCGGTCAGCTGCCGGCCCTTCGGGTCTCTGTGGTTGAGACCCGCCGCTTTGAATCGCGACGGAGGGACGACAACGAATGAGGAAAGGAACGAATCGGGCTGTGCTCATCGATTCGTTGATTTCCCGATTCGCTGTAGTCCCCCACACCACCGAAACCAACAACTATGGACATCATTGAAACTCAGATCGACCCGCGCGACGAGCGCTTTCAGGCCAATGCTGCGCACAACCGCGCGCTGGCCGCGGAGCTGCGTGAGCGGCTGGCGCTGGTGCGGCAGGGCGGGGGGCCGAAGTATCGCCGGCGCCATGAGGAGCAGGGCAAGCTCTTCGTGCGCGAGCGAGTCAACCGCCTGCTCGACCCCGGCGCGCCCTTCCTGGAGCTTTCGCCGCTGGCGGCGTGGGGGCTCTACGAGGGGGAGGCGCCGTCGGCGGGGATCGTCACGGGGATCGGGGTGGTGGCCGGGCGTGAGGTGATGATCGTCGCGAACGATGCGACGGTGAAGGGGGGGAGCTACTACCCGCTGACGGTCAAGAAGCACCTCCGCGCTCAGGAGATCGCTGAGCAGAACCGGCTGCCCTGCCTCTACCTGGTCGATTCCGGCGGGGCGTTCCTGCCGCTGCAGGATGAGGTCTTCCCCGATAAGAATCACTTCGGGCGGATCTTCTACAACCAGGCCCGCATGAGTGCGAAGCGTATCCCCCAGATCGCGGTAGTGATGGGCTCCTGCACCGCGGGCGGCGCCTACGTCCCGGCGATGAGCGATGAGACCATCATCGTCAGGGGCACCGGCACGATCTTCCTGGGCGGACCGCCGCTGGTCAAGGCGGCCACCGGCGAGGAGGTCACCGCCGAGGCGTTGGGGGGGGCCGATGTCCACGCCCGCGTCTCGGGCGTGGCCGATCACTACGCGCTGGACGACGATCACGCCATCGAGCTGGCGCGGGGGATCATGGCCACGCTCAACAGCCGCAAGCGCGTCACGCTCGATGTGGCGCCGCCGGAGGAGCCGCTCTCCCCGCTCGAGGCGCTCTACGGCGTTATCCCGGCCAGCTTCAAGCAGGCCTACGACGTGCGCGAGGTCATCGCCCGGCTGGTGGACGGTAGCCGCTTTCGCGAGTTCAAGGCGCTGTACGGGGTGACCCTGGTCACCGGCTTCGCCCGCATCCACGGCTACCCGGTCGGCATCATTGCCAATAACGGGGTGCTCTTCAGTGAGTCGGCCCTCAAGGGGACCCACTTCATCGAGCTCTGCGCCGCGCGTAAGATCCCGCTGCTCTTCCTGCAGAACATCACCGGCTTTATGGTTGGACGGGAGTATGAGGCCGGGGGCATCGCCAAGGATGGGGCCAAGATGGTCAGCGCGGTGGCCAACGCTCAGGTGCCGAAGCTGACGGTGATCATCGGTGGCAGCTTCGGGGCCGGGAACTATGGGATGTGCGGCCGGGCCTACGAGCCGCGCTTCCTGTGGATGTGGCCCAATGCCCGGATCAGCGTGATGGGCGGGGAGCAGGCCGCGAACGTGCTGCTGACGGTCAAGCAGGAGCAGCTCGAGCGGCGGGGTGAGCCCGTGCTGACGCCCGAGGAGCAGGCTGAGTTCGTGCGCCCGATCCTCGAGAAGTACGAGCGCGAGGGGAGCCCGTACTACTCGACCGCGCGCCTCTGGGACGACGGCATCCTCGATCCGGCCGAGACCCGCAACGTGCTGGGGCTGGCGCTCTCGGCGTGTCTGAACGCGCCGGTGGCGGAGACGGAGTGGGGGGTGTTTCGGATGTGAGACTTACGTGAGGTGCGAAGTGCTGGCGTTCCCTGGCGAGTCGGGGGAGCGCATCGTAGCTCTGACTGGCCAGACAGCACTATTCTTCTGGCGGATGCCATCCAGCCAGGCCAACCACAGGTTGGTTTCATCGTTGCTTCCACCCCTGGCAAGTGGAAGAATATATTCAATTTCGAGACGGGCCATAACCAGGTGTTGCGGGCTGAGGCAGTAACCGCAGCGATGTCGAGCAGCTTGACGAACGCGGCGTTCCACTTCAGCAGGAACATGAACACGGGCCATGAGGATCAACCCAGAGGTGGTCTTAAACCGCGCTCGACCGCCACTTTCACAGCCTGAGCCTTCCGTACCAGACGGCGCCGGTAGATTTGCATAAGTTCATCGAGCTGAGAGCGCTCCTCCTCGTTGAGCACACCCTCGCGATTTCGAGCCAAAAGGTCACTGAGTGCTTCTTGTTGGTCGGAATCCATCTGCATATCACAGAGGGCCAGAACCTCATCGTCCGGCAGGAATTCGACAGGTGGTTCGGCCACAGCGTGTTCGATCCACTCGACAAGGATATCCTCAACTTGACGATGCGTGCGATCTGCAACTTCGCGCGCATCGCGCGCTACGCGCTCTGGAAGCTCCAGGATTACGCGCTCACTCATATTCCGTCTCCCTTCGTTCTTCTCACCGGTCAAGAGTGCAGAATCAGAAGACATTTCGGGAATGAGCCCGCGCGAGCGCACATTTCCGAACAACTCCTCTGCAACGGGGCCATACCTGGTTATAAGTCTCTGGGTGCATTATACTGGTCATGATTGGATTCTGTGATTTCCCCGAGCTGCGAAGAGCGGGGCGTAGCCCTTGTCGGGCATCAGGAGGTGCGATGCCACCACAAACCGACGACTCCATCGAACTGCAACAGTTCTTGAAACTGGCCGATGTGGTCTCGACGGGCGGGCAGGCCAAGCAGTTGATCCAGAGTGGCGGGGTGCTGGTGAACGGTGAGGTCGAGACGCGCCGGCGGCGCAAGCTGCGTGTCGGTGATGTGGTCACCGTGGGGGATGAGAGCTTCGAGGTGGGCTGGGGGAGGATGGTGAATGATCGATGCCGGGCTCCCGGTGCCTGAGGGCTGAGGAGAGAGGAGCGAATGAGGGGCGAGCTGCTCGCCGTTGATCTTCGCTCTCTCTGATACCGATCGTGCTGCTCCTGCACCGGCTCGAGATGCTTTACGGTGCTTGTCCCTTGAGCGCGCGAACCATCGCCGCCTGGCAGAGCGGCCAGATTCGTCCCTTCCGGGCCCGGTAGCTCACGGTGATCGAAGGGTCGTCGGGGGTGAGACCCGCCACGTGTGGGGAGCCGTTAACGAGGGTGGCGCGCGGCCATCTGCCGCAGAACGTCGATCACAGAGGGGGGAACGTCGGCGATCTCGGCGACGGTCAGCAGGAGGTCGGGCTTCTCTTCGGCCCATAGCCAGCCGGTGCGGAGCCAGAAACCGGCGATGACGCTGGAGCGGTAGATGCCATCATCGCCGACGGGCACCGGGCGGTAGCGGCCTTGCTCGTCGAGGACCCAGAAGTCGGCGCGTTCTTTGCCGGGGCGCGGGTCGATGATCCAGTACTCCCTTACACCCGCCTCTTGATACTCATAGAACTTGTCGCTTCGATCCCGGGCCACGTTGCCGTCGGAGATGACCTCGACGATCAGGTCGGCCGGGCCGACCAGCCGCTCTTCGGTCAAACGCTCCAGGTTCTCCTGGGCGACGAAAAGAATGTCCGGTTCGCGTGCGGGGCCGCCGGGCCAGAGCTTGATCTCAAAAGGAGCAGGCAACACGACACCCAGGCGGAAGAACCGCACGAACGTGGTAAGCAGTGTCTCCAGGAAGTTCACGACGGCCTGGTGTCTCGTCTTCGGTGGCAGGTGAACGATAACCTCCCCGTCAATCCATTCGGCGTGCACGTCTTCGTCGGCCCAGGCCAGAAACTCCTCGTAGCTCATGCGCAGACGCTGTTCCTGCTGAGGAGATGTCTTTACCTGCTCCACCGGCAATCTCCTTCTTTCCCGCGCTGCAGGTGCAACGGCGTGGGTGAGAAATGGCTGAAGGGCATGATGATTGTAGTACAGGGGTAGCGGCGGGTCAACGCTGTGGAATATTGTCACGACGAGATGCCGGTCTGCAAGATTTCCGGGGTTTGCCACAGGAGGGCTGATTGGGACAAGGCACCCTTATCAAAGGCCGGGTAGACTCGCAGAGAGCCGTACAAAGGGTTCGGAAATTTCGTCCGCTTCAAGCCGTTCGTTCCTCTCCGTGATGGGCCTTCGAGACCTGCCGCGCTAGTCTTCTTGTCCTATTCGGCTCCGCCGGGTACTTTTGCGTAGGCAGACCCTGGTATACTGGAGGCACCATCCCCCCCTTGCCTCGATGATCGAGGCGCTGCCAGGAGGCGTGCATGGCTGGGGGAACCGGTCTCGCCGGGCCTGGCTGTGTGTGCTTCCACCTCTGGCTGTTGTTCGAGCCGATTCATCACTTGCATGGCTGCCAGCAGCACGGGAGGCTGCCCACTATGCGCGAAGCGTTGGACAAAGAACATCTTCGGACGGTCTATGACCGCACCGCCAGGCGGTACGATCTGCAACACACGTTCTTCACGGCGCGGTCAGATCAGCGCGGCCGCCGGATGGTGGTCGAGCGCGCCGTGCGCCCGGGTGACCGAGTGTTGGACTCGGGCGCCGGCACCGGGAGCACAGCACTGCTGGCGGCGGAGAAAGTTGGCCCCGGTGGCCACGTGGTGTTGTTTGACTTGAGCGACGGGATGTTGGACGTGGCGAAAGCGAAGGCTGAGGCGGCTGGGCTGCTGGACCGGCTGGAGTTTCACACCGGTGATATGTTGCACCTGCCCTTCGACGACAATAGCTTCGACGCCGTGCTCTCCACGTACAGTATCTGCCCGCTCTACGATCCGGCACGGGGGGCCCTGGAGCTCTATCGCGTCGTGCGGCCGGGTGGCCGGGTCGGTGTGGCCCATTCCACCCATCCGCCGAAAGGCGTCGTTCGTTGGCTGGCGGAGCAGGTGGAGGGTGTGGTCTGGCGTTTCCCTGCCCTTTCGCTGGGATGCCGATCGGTCTCCGTCCTGCCTGCGCTGGAGCAGGCCGGCGGGAAGGTCGTGTTCCATCGCATGATCGGCGTGCCGTTCTGGCCATTCGTGGTCTTCGTGGTCGAAAAGCCCGAATAGAAATGATGCCGAGGCCGCGGCGCGGTCCATAGGCGCAGGTGAACCGTTCAGGGGGCTTGCATGCATCGTCTCAGACCGGTCTCCCCCTTCACGCCGATCTTCATCCTTGCCGTTATGATGCTGGCAGGGAGCCTCGGCCGCCAGGCCGGCGCGGCCCCCGCGACCGGTGTGCTGTTGCACACGACGCTGGAGAGCGCCTCGGCGATCGCGTCGCCCGTGAGGGGGATCGGCGGCACGACCACGCTGCTCGACGGTGACTTTGTGCCGGCCTGGGCCGGGAACGGGGCCCGATTTGTTCGGCCGAGCCAGGGATGCCAAAGCGCGGATTTTCAGGTCGTGACGTTCCCTACAGCGCGCAACGGTGTGCAAAACGTCGAGTTCGACCGGGGTGAGGTCGAATTCTGGTACCGCCCGAATGCGCCGGTGGGCGCCGGTGGGGCCGGCCGCGCCCTGCTGGTCATCGGCGTTGACGGCTACAACCCGCCCACCCTGCGGCTGGATGTCGGCGACGATTTCAGGCTGTCAGTCACGCAGGCCGATTGGAGCGAGCGCAGCACGGCGAGTGAGTGGGGGGCGCCGCTGTGGGACGCCGGCGTGTGGGTCCAGATCCGCGCGGTTTGGGATAACGCCGATCCCACCGACAGCCTGCGCCTGTACGTCGATGGCATCCGGGTCGATGGCGGTGGCGCGCCCGGCGGCTGGAACCTGGGGCCGGAGACCGAGGCACTCAAGATCATGGTTGGCGCCGGGACCCCGTGCGGCGAGTTCGTCGCCGACGGCATCGTGGACGAGTTGGTGATCCGCGACGCGCCGCAGGGGTCCGCCACCGCCACGCCGACTCGCACCACCATCCCGACGGCGACCTCAACCGGCACGGCGGTTTCCACACCCACGGCGACGGCGACCGCAACTGGCGTGTCTACGCCCTCCAGCGCTGCCTGCTCTCCCGACGCGGACGGCAACGGTATTGTCACCATGCTCGACGTCCAGCGGCGGGCCATCGAACCGAGCTGCGTGAGCTTCCTGCCGCAGATTGCGCGCTACTGGCGGCAGCCGTGGCCCGGGGCCACGGCGACCCCAACGCCGGCCACCACGGCTTCTGCCACGCCGTCGCCCTCGGCAACGCCCACCATGAGCCCGACGCCGGGCATCCTCCAGGTCCCGCTGCTCATCCAGGAAGCCCTTCCGGACGATCCGGCCCAGGCGGATTTCCAGCTCTTGCCGGGTCTCGACCGTTCCCAGGAGCCGGTCACCGTCGGGTTGCCCCTGCCGGAGGATGCTGGCGTCTCCAACGTCACCCAACTCGGCCTCTCCGGCGCCTCGGCCGGGCAGTTCCGGGTACTGGCCCGCTGGCCCAACGGCAACATTAAATGGGTCCTCGTGGACACCCTGGCCGATGTTTCGGCGGGCACGCAGGACGCGGGCATCAGCCTGACCGGCGGCTTCGGCAGCTTCGGCGGGCCAAACCTGGCTGCCGATCAAGGGACGACCATCGCCGTCAACACCGGTCCGGCCCAGTTCACGATCCGGAAGCAGGGGTTCAACCTGTTCGACGCGGTCACGGTCAACGGGGTGGCAGTGGTGGCTCCCGGCGCGTCTCCGGGGGTTGAGCTGATCGGTACCGACGGCTCGATCTTCCGGGCGGCCAACGATGCCAATGTGCAGGTCTCCATCGAGGAGAACGGCCCGGTGCGCGCGGTGGTCCTGGCGAAGGGCACGCATTCCTCGGCCGGTGGCCAACGCAATCTCGACTTCACCGTGCGGATGCACTTCTATAAAGGCAAGAGCCGGGTCACGGTCTTCTACACTCTGCGCAACGCCAGCAAGGAGCAGGTTGAGAATGCCGCATTCCGCTCGCTGGAGCTGGTTGTGGCCTCTACCATCAGCCAACCGCAGTTTGTCCTCGGCAACCATACGGGGCAGACAACCGGCGCGCTGTCGCCGGGCAGCGCGGTGCGGCTCTTCCAGGGCGAGAATGCCTTCCCGAATGTGCGCGACTACGATTTCGAGTGTTGCTGGCCCACGACGATCTCCGGATACACGATCAGCCGGGACGGCCAGGTGCTGGCGAGCGACACGCGCGACCAGTTCATCGACCTCTTCTATGCTCAGGCCCGCGCCGGCGATGGGCGTGGCGTAACAATCGGCACGCGCTTTGCGGCCGGCTGGTGGCCGCAAGGGGTGGGCATCGACGGCGACGGCATGTTGCGTGTGGGCCTCTTCCCGCCAGGCAACGACCGGACCTACTACGCCCGCTTCTTCGGCCATGTCACGCGCGAGGTGCTCTTCGATTTCGCCGGTGCCGCGCCCAACCCGCGCGACACCTTCTTCCGCTTCCAGTACCCTCTTGTGGCGAAGGCCGCGGACGTGGAGTGGTACAACCGGAGCGGGGCGCTCTGGGAGAAGATCGTCTCGTTCGCCGACGAGGCGGCCTACTACCAGTCGCATGGCTGGCCGGTGGCGAACGACCAGTATGCGACCCTGAATCGCCGGCCGGAGTTTCGACTCTGGCGCCACCAGTACTGGGGGGCTGGCGGCGGGCTGAACCAGTACGACTTCACGAAGGTGGACTTGCACAATTTTCTGCGGCAGGGGGCGCTCTTCGGTGGTGGTTACTTCCTTGACGCCGAGCAGCGCCTGGCCTACAACGCCGACCTGGCCAGCTACCACAGCGATGACTTCCACGCCGCACGGGTGGCCAGTGAAGTGCCGGAATTGTATGATCCGGTGAGCGATGGGGTCAAGGGATTTGAAGACTTGCCGAATGGCGACAAAGTGCCACAGGCCAAGGCGATCTTTGAGGGCGAGCACCGCCACGCCTACGGGATGGCCTTGTGGTACTATCTCTCGGGCGACGAGCGCTTTCGTGAGACGTACATGGACTGGGGCGAGTACATGCAGACGCAGGCGAACTGGAACGGTTGGGAGCGGGGTCTGGCGTGGAACATCTATAACCTCGTCGATCTCTACCGCTTCACCGGCGAGCCAGTCTATCACGATCTGGCCTGGCAGTCCCTGCGCCAGGAGGTGCTCGACAAAGCGGCGGTCTACCAGCAGTCGGCCGGCACCGACTGGCGGCGGGGATTCTTCGTTTCTGAGAGCGACGCCTCGGAGCCCGAGCGCAGCATGGCGGCCTTCATCAAGGGCGCCATGTTCCCACGCAGCTACGCCTATTTCCACGATTTCGCGGCCGCCAACAGGCTCGAGGCGGACCGCGCCCGCGATGTGCTGGAGGGCATGGTGCGCTTCGTGGCGTACGAGCTGTGGTTCGAGTATGGGCAGAATCCCGGCGATTTCGGCTTCCCCTACCGTATCTCGGCCGACTCACCGCCCCCGGCCGACGTCCGCGCGATGGATGAGTGGTATGGCGGTCTCAAGGAGGCCTACCTCACCTTTGTCTACGGCTACCTGCTCACGGGGGATCGGGAATTTCTGCGGCGCGGCGAACTCCTCCAGAAGGCGACGGCCTACGATACGCCCGGAGGCTACTGGTTCCAGGACCTCCCCGACCGGCAGACGCTGCAGCATCTCCTGCAGCACACCGGTGAGTACGCCGTCTGGCGCGACCTGCCGGTGAGCGTGCGAAATAACGGCGGGGGGGCCTACACGCTCTCATGGACGGTGCCGGCCGGCGCGCGGCAGTACTGGATCAAGTACGCCGATAAGCCGATTGTTCCCTGGTTGAACTTCGATCGTTACACCCGGCAGTACCAGTACGATCCCAACCAGTACGTACCGTTCTTCGCGGCGCAGAATGTCGCCGATGAACCGACGCCGGGTCAGCCCGGTGCCACTGAAACGTATTCGATCTCCGGGCTTGATCCTGGGAAAATGTACAACTTTGCGGTGCGCTACGAAGCCGATTCGGACTGATCTCTGGCATGGCAGCGTTTTGGGAGAGAGATACAGAGGACACAGAGGGGTAGAGAAGAACGTTCGGAACCATCTGTGTCGCTGGGGCGAGATCCCGAATCTGAGGTTGCGCAGGTTCGGCGGGTGACCGGCAACCGCACGGCCTGGCCCGGTGGCGGGCTCGCTTGCCGCGCCCGGCCATCTGGCTATAGTACCAATCGGATAGGAACGAACCGGGCACTCCGGCCGGATCGAGTCTTCGAGCGGCGGGTGCGCGAAGGGCTGGAACCGAGCATCGTCATGACGCCGCTGTTCGACAAGCTTCTCATCGCCAACCGGGGCGAGATTGCCGTGCGGATCATCCGTGCCTGCCGGGAATTGGGCATCGGCACGGTCGCGGTCTACTCCGAGGCCGACGCTGCCGCGCTGCACACCCGTCTGGCCGACGAGGCCGTGCTCATCGGCCCGTCGCCCCCCACCGAGTCGTACCTGTGCGGGGAGCGGATCATCGCCGCGGCCGTGGAGCGCGGCGCGCAGGCGATCCACCCCGGCTACGGCTTCCTGGCCGAGAACGCTGACTTCGCCGCGGCCGTGGGCGAGGCCGGCCTGACCTTCATCGGGCCGAGTGCTGAGGCGATCCGTACGATGGGCAGCAAGACGGCTGCCCGCGAGTTGATGCGCGCGGCAGGCGTCCCGGTCGTGCCGGGCTACGAGGGGGGCGGGACCGCAGCGGCCTTCGCGTCCGCAGCCGAGAGCCTCGGCTACCCGGTGCTCGTGAAAGCGGCGGCGGGCGGTGGCGGGCGCGGGATGCGGGTGGTGCGCGCGTCGGGCGAGCTGCCCGAGGCGCTGGCGGCCGCGCGGCGCGAGGCGCAGAACGCCTTCGGCGACCCGACCGTCTACCTGGAGAAGTACATCGAGAATCCGCGCCACGTCGAGTTCCAGGTCGTTGGCGACCGCTACGGGACGATCGTGCATCTCTGCGAGCGCGACTGCTCGCTGCAGCGCCGCCACCAGAAGATCGTGGAGGAGAGCCCGTCGCCCGCGCTGGGGGGTGGACCTAACCCCCGGCCCCCTTCCCCCTACGCGTCGCTCCGGGGATCTTCGACCTGCAAGGGAAGGGGGAAGGGGGACCTAACCCCCGGCCCCCTTCCCCCTACGCGTCGCTCCGGGGATCTTCGACCTGCAAGGGAAGGGGGAAGGCGGACCTAACCCCCGGCCCCCTTCCCTACAAGGGAAGGGGGAAGATTCCCCTCCCCGGCCCTCGCCGTCACCCCCTCCCCGGCCCTCCCCTCTGAGGGGGAGGGAGGGGGGGTTGCGTGCCGAGATGGGCGCGGCGGCGGTCGCGGCGGCGCGGGCGGTGGGGTATGAGAATGCTGGCACGGTCGAGTTCATCCTCGACGCCGGCGGTCGCTTCTATTTTCTTGAGATGAACACGCGCTTGCAGGTCGAGCACCCGGTGACCGAGTTGGTCATGGATGTGGACCTGGTGCGCCTGCAGATTGAGATCGCCGCCGGTCGCCCGCTGGTGCTCGACCCGGCGCAGCTGACGCCGCGCGGCCACGCGCTCGAGTGCCGGATCTACGCTGAGGACCCGGCCAACGGCTTCGTCCCCTCGACGGGTCGCGTGCTGCTGTCCGAGCCCCCCGCCGGGCCGGGTATCCGCGTGGACGCGGGCGTTGCCAGCGGCGACGAGATCAGCCGCTTCTACGATCCCCTGGTCGCCAAGGTCATCGTCTGGGCCGAGGACCGGGATGCCGCGATCGCGCGGATGGAGCAGGCGCTCGCCGGCTACGCGCTGTTGGGCGTGACCACGAACATCCCCTTCCTGCGCGACCTGATCACTCACCCTGTCTTTCGGGATGGGGCCGCGACGACGCACTTTGTGGAAGCCGCGTTCCATGACTGGTCCCCGCCGGGCGGTCCGCCGCCCGACGAGGCGCTGATCGCCGCGGCCCTGGCGGAGATACCTGGCAGCACGGGCCAGACACCGGCTCCGCCACACGACCCGGCAAGCGACCCGTACAGCCCATGGCGGAGGCTGGCTGGCTTTCGGGTCGGAGGAGGCTCTTGAGGGTGCCGGTGGATTCCTATTCGCCCATCGACGACTACGCCCTGATCGGTGATTGCCGCAGTGCCGCGCTCGTCTCGCGAGACGGCTCGATCGACTGGCTCTGCTTCCCGCGGTACGACAGCCCATCTGTTTTCGCTGCGCTACTTGACGTAACGGGCGGCGGTCGATTCCGGGTCCGACCGGCCGGGACGTTCCGGAGCGAGCGGCAGTACCTTCCCGGCACCAACATTCTCGAGACCACCTTCCACTGTTCCGGCGGGACGGTTGTCCTCCGTGATCTCATGCCGGTCTCGTCTGAAGAAGAGAAGCGGCTTGCCCTGGTGCCGGAGCGTGAGATTCTGCGCGAGATAGAAGGGCTCGACGGTGAGGTCGAAGTCGAGGTCCTGTACGACCCACGGCCCGATTATGCCCGGATGCGCCCAGATCTGAGGGCGCGCGGCGCGATGGGTTTGTGGTGTGAGGGGGGCGGCTCGGCGCTCGTCCTCCGCAGCGAGTTTCCGTTGGAGCTGGCGGGCGATGGCCGGAGTGCGCGTGGTGTGAGCCGAATCCGGGCCGGCGAGCGCAGGTACCTCTCGTTGACGTATAACGAGGATGCTCCGGCTGTGATTCCGCTGCTCGGGGAAGTGGCGCGGAATAAGGTCGAGCGGTCGGCGCGTTGGTGGCGCGAGTGGGTTGCCCGTTGCGAGTACGATGGGCCCTATCGCGAGGCCGTCATTCGCAGCGCCCTCGCCCTGAAGCTTATGGCCTACGCTCCATCCGGTGCCATCGTCGCCGCCCCCACGACGTCGCTCCCCGAGACGCTCGGCGGGGTTCGAAACTGGGACTATCGCTACTGTTGGCTACGCGACGCCTCGTTCACCCTGCGGGCACTCTTTGCCCTCGGCTACGACGAGGAGGCCGAGGCGTTTCTGAGCTGGATGCTCCACACCACCCGTCTGACCTGGCCCGAGCTTCAGGTGGTCTACGACGTCTTCGGCGAGGCGAACCTCGCGGAAGAAGAGTTGCCTCACCTGGAAGGCTACGCCCGCTCGCGGCCCGTGCGGATTGGCAACGCCGCCCACGATCAGCTCCAACTCGATGTCTATGGTGAGGTCATCGACGCGGCTGCGATGGTCGCCAGGCGGCGGGGCCGCTTCGATCGCGACACGATTCGAATGCTCGACGGTCTCGGGCACACTGTCTGCCGACGCTGGCGGGAGCCCGACGAGGGGATTTGGGAAGGACGGTCTGGGCGCTTCCAGCACACCCACTCGAAGGTCCTCTGTTGGGTCGCGCTCGACCGTCTGATCGAGATGTACGAGAAGGGGCATTGGGAACTGTCGGTCGAGCTATTCCGCCGCAACCGAGAGGCAATCCGCGCGGAGATCGAAGCGCGCGGCTACAACGAGCGGCTCCAGAGCTACACCCGCACCTTCGAGTGTGATGAGATGGATGCGAGCCTCCTCACCCTCCCGCTCTACGGCTATGTCGAGGCCGGGCATCCTCGGATGCGTGCGACCGTTGCTCGCATCCGCGAGAGACTGATCCGCGACGGCCTGGTCTACCGCTATGAAGCGCGGACCGACGACGGGCTCCCTCCCGGTGAGGGCGCCTTCGGGATCTGCAGCTTCTGGGCAGTGGAGTGCCTGGCCAAAACTGGCGAGGTGGAGGCCGCCGCGGTAGCCTTCGAGCGCGTGCTCGCCTATGCCAGCGATGTGGGTCTCTTCGCCGAGGAGATCGATCCGGGGACAGGGGCGGCTCTCGGGAACTTTCCCCAGGCCTTCACCCACATTGGGCTGATCAACGCGGCGCTGACCCTCGCGGAGGCCACGCCGGCGCGGGCACGCCCGGCTGGCGAGCGCCTGCCGGCAGAAAAAGGATCGGAGGATCGGTGATGAACAAGCAGAGTACGATGCTCTGGGGGTTCGCCGGCACCGTCGTCTTGACGAGCCTCATGGCCGGGAGCCAGGGTCTGGGTCTCACCCGGATGAATGTCCCCTTCATGCTCGGGACGATGTTCACGGCCGATCGCCGCCGTGCCAGGCTGGTGGGCTTCCTGGTGCACATCGTAAACGGTTGGCTGTTTGCCTTCGTCTACACGGCGGCGTTTGAGAGTTGGCGCCGCGCGACCTGGTGGTTGGGAAGCGCCATCGGCCTGGTCCACGCGCTTTTCGTGCTGCTGGTGGCTATGCCGGTGTTGCCGGGCTTACATCCCCGCATGGCCTCCGAAGAGCGCGGCCCGACGCCGACCAGGCAGCTCGAGCCGCCTGGCTTTCTGGCCCTGAACTACGGCCAGCGGACGCCGCTCTCGGTGATCTTCTCCCATCTAGTCTACGGGGGCATCCTGGGGGCCTTTTACCGGGTGAGCTAGACCATCGGTCACGTCGTCGTTGCGCGGGTGGGACCATGGTTCGTCGGAACCGCTTGAGCGGTCGGAGGCGCGCTGTAAGGGCGCACGGCCGTGCGCCGTGATCGTCGGGGCCTACAATCAGACGCTGGCCAACAAGTCGGAGGCGCGCTGTAGGGGCGCACGGCCGTGCGCCCCTACGAACCTGGCAGCGCCTTCACAAGGTGCTTTGCGATCGTCTCGGCGACGCCTTGACCGGCGTGCCAGGGTATGGCGCCACCCACACATCTGTGCGATCTCCTTGAGTTGAGGGGCGATGGAATTTCGGTACCAGACCGAGGATGGCCAGTTGGCCATGGTCCAGGTCGAGCGGGCGGGCGACGGGTATCGCATCGCGGTCAGCATTGGCGAAGAGCCAGCGCGGCACTACACGGTTGGCGTGCGCCAGTTGACGGCCGGCACGGTCCTGCTCACGGTGGATGGTCGCCGGGTGCAGGCGTACGTCGCCGAGGCGGAGGGCCGCCGCTTCGTGGCGTTGCGCGGCCGGAGCGTCGTGCTGGCGCCGCCGCTTCGGCCAGGCAAGGGGCGTGGTCCCGGCGCCGGGCAAGACGCGCTGGAGGCAACGATGCCCGGCCAGGTCATCGCCGTGAACGTGGCGCCGGGCGAGGTGGTCGAGCGCGGGCAGACGTTGGTGGTGATCGAGGCCATGAAGATGGAGCTACGCGTAGCCGCGCCGCACGCTGGTCGCGTGGTCAGAGTCGCCTGCCAGGTGGGGGAGGTGGTCGAGCGCGGGCAACTGCTGGTGGAGCTGGCGCCCGGCGAAGAATGAAGCGGGTGAGACCGGAGGGCAAAACGCCAATTTGTCCCCGCCCAGCTACCCGGCGACGTCCGGAATCGCCGGAAGTGGCCGGCCGCAGGTCTCCGGATCGCTGGCCGCCAACGCCACCGCGAGGCTGAGGAGGCCGTCGGCCGCGCTGACCTCGGGGGGGCGGTTGTCGCGGATGGCCGCGACCAGGTCGCGCATCCCCGCCTGGACGGCCCGTTTATACTCGAGTTGGCGCTCAGGCGCGCGGGCCTCAGCAGCGACCGCTGCGGCGAGGTGCTCAGTCACACCCCCGTGTTGGACCGTTGACGCGGCGCCGTGAAAGCGCTCGCGAACCTCCAGGCGATCGCCGAAGAGCGCCTCGAGCCGCCCCAGCCCCGCTTCGTCCACCACCCCCCACAGGGTGAGATCGGTCGGAATCCATCCCTCGGTGACGATGTGCCCCCGCGCGAAGTTCAGCCGGATGGTCGTCCGCTCGAAACGGCCGATCTGGTTGAAGCTGTGGTAGAAGGTCGCCAGCACGCGCCGCCCGTAGCGCACGGTGGCGCTGACGCGATCCACGCGCCCATCCGGCCGCTGCTGGGCGCACCCCGCGACTTCGTCCGGAGCCGTGCCAGCCAGGTGGGTGCAGAGGTCGAAGAAGTGGACCCCGTGCTCGACGTGGATGCCCCCGCTGCGCGAGTGATCCCAGAACCAGTGATCGGGCGGCAGGTTGTCGTCGGTGGCGAAGTTTTCGAGCGACCAGTGCTGGAACGCGCCCAGGGCACGGCTCTTCACAACCTCGGCCGCGAGGCGGTGGAGCTGGTGGTGGCGCAGCACGTAGTCCACACTCAATGTGACACCGGCAGCACGGGCCGCCTCCACGGCCGCCACGGCCTCTTCCAGCGACGTGGCGAGGGGCTTCTCGACGAAGATGTGCTTGCCGGCCTCGGCGGCCTGGCGGGCCATGGGTCCGTGCAAGAAGGGCGGCGTGTTGATTGCCACGATCTGCACGGCCGGATCGGCCAGAAGGGCGCGATAGTCGCTGGAGACGGTGGCTCGAGGGGGGGCGACCCGTTGAGCGCGCTCCAGGTCGGTGTCGGCCACTGCGACGACCCGCACCTCGGGCAGCTCACTGTAGGCTTCCAGACAGAACGCGCCGAATCCGCCGGCTCCAACCAACCCCACGCCAAATGGCTCGTGCATCAGCTGCCCTCCGGGATGAGTTCGATCTCCTGCCACCGGTGAGCCTCCAATCGCAGTGGGACGCCGCTCGCAAGCGCGGTCGGCTCCGCGGGAAGGAAGATGCCCTCCGGCCGTGTGACCAATGTGTACCCGCCCGGTGCCAGGTGCGAGAACTGCACCTCGAAATCGCGAGCCTCGGCGGTCGGGTTGTAGAGCATGAAGCGCCGCTGCAGCGGCGGAAAGCTCGCCAGGGTCGCGGGCTCGAGCAGGTCGAGGAAGATTGTGCAGATAGTGGGGTCATTGGTGCGGGCGAGGGCCTCAAAGAGCAGATAGAGCCAGAAGACCTCGCCAGCACCGTAGATTTCTTTGCCGATTGTGCCCGTCTCGGGGAGCTCGGTGGTGCCGAGATTCTCGTACGGGATGAAGGGGCAGGCCGAGTGACCGGCGCGCCCCGGCAAGCAGGGCTCGAAGAAGGCGAAGCTGTGTTGGCGCCCGAGATTCAGGAGCTTGAGCAGCAGTTCCGTTGGGCCGAGGCCGTCGCGGAGGAGGACGACCCAGGGGAGGATCGCCTCGACCTCCTCTTTGAACGCCGGGTCGAGCAAGGAGGCGCAGGCCTGGAAGAGGCCGCGCACGCGGTAACCCTGCGCCAGCGCGTACGGATCCTCGTGCCAGTAGACCATTCGCACCTGGGCGTGCGCCAGCCGGTCCGCCAGGGTGGCCATTTCCTGGTCGCCATCCCGTGCCAGGATCGCCGCCGCGGCGGCGCCGAAGGCGAGCTGCTGGGGCTCGTGGTACATCAGCTCGGCCGGCAGCGGGCGAAGGGCTGCCAGGGCGTGTCGCGCCGCATCCCGCTCGCGCGGGTCACCGCTCAGCTCGGCGGCCAGGAGTGCGCCGAAGGCGTAGAGGCCCGCCACGCTGTAGTTGGAGGCGGAGCCGGTGGGAGTGGGTCCGCCGGCAGCGCCGAAATCGGCGAAGAGTGGGAAGCAGAAATTCGTGCGCTCGGCGAGGACGGAGGCGCCGCGCATCCCATCGAGAACGATCGCCGCAAGGGCTGAGTTGCCGCTCGCAAGGGCGATCCAGGCGTATTTGATCAGCCCATTCTCGAAGCAGTACCAGAGGTCGCAGAGGGTATCGCGGGGCGCCGGCGGGTAACGGTTGCCGATATAGTGCAGGTCCGGGGAGTGGAAGCCCGGCAGACTGGCGAGCAGCCGTGCCGCCAGGCGCTCCCCGCCCGGTTCCGGATGGAGCTTCAGGTAGAGCAACAGCGGGGCGAGCACGTCGGCGACAGTCATCAACTCGAAATGGTCGGGGGCATGCTCGTACAGGTGCGCGGCGTGGCGGACGTAGGCTCGCAGGCCGAGGTGGATGCCATCCGGTCCGGGCACCTCGACCCACGTTTCCTCCGGTTGCTGGAGGTCTCGCAGGGTCCCCGCGGCGAAATCTTCCCAACTGGTCGCACCTTCCGGCCGCTCGGCGTTTCCGTCGAGGAGGGGCGCGATGGTGTCGACGAGGGTGCGGGTAGCCTCCCAGGGGGCAGGCGTCGGGTGGGCCGGGCGCTGCCAGAGGTGCCAGCGGAATCGGTACTCCCCGCCGGCAGCGGCCCCCGTGCTCCAACCAACCCCACCCCGTACCGGCCGGGATTCCCGTACTCCAAAACCTCGCGGCACTGGAGGGTCAAGAAACGGCCCGGCGCCCAGGTGAGCATCTGGCTATCGTAGGCCAGGATGGTTTCGACAGCGGTGGCCGGATCGAAGAAGTAGAGTGCCGGCAGGTCATTGCCGGGCAGGCCCTGGGCGTTGCGCGTCGGGCCGGCGAGCAACGTGCGGCGCCAGGTGAGTGCCTGGCGATCGGTCATGGTCGAGAGGGGGCCCAGCCAGAGCACCAGGGCGGGTGGCTCGGCCAGGGGGGCCGGCAAGGTCATCCGCGCCTCGAATGTCATCCCGCCGCGTGGCGCCCGGGCGATGGTGCCCTCCCAGGCGAAGCTCACGGTCGTGGGATCGACGCCGGCGCCGTGGGCGATGCCGCGGAGGCGCCAGCCGGCTTCACCTGGTTCGATGGAGTCGGGGGCCAGGGCCAGGCCGCCGGCCACCACTGTGTTCGGCCAGGCGGCGGCCGGGCGCCACGCGCCGTCCACCAGGACGGCCGTGGTGAAATGGTAGCCGCCGCCGGGGTCGGGCTCGAAGCGCACCCGCAGCGACTCGTGAATCAGATCAATCGCATCCATCGCGCTCTCAGCCAAAGCGGGCAAACTCCAGTAGCTCATCGAAGCGGCAGGTGGCCAGGCCGATGACGTGGTCGCCGCCACCGTAGTAGACGTAGACCGTTCCGGCGACCACCGGGTTGGCGTTGCTGAAGACGACGTTGGGCACGTCGCCACGGATCTCCCAGATTTCCTCCGGTTGGAAGATCGGCTCCCTGGGGCGGTGGACGACCTGCGTCGGGTCCTTCAGGTCGAGAAGGATCACGCCCAGGCGGTAGACCTTGTTCTGGTTGTAGGCGTGGTTGAGGCAGAGCCAGCCATGCTCCGTCTCGATCGGGACCCCGTTACTGCCGACGCTCGCGTTGTCCCACCAGTTGTCTTCCCGCGGCCCGTAGATGGGCGCCATCTCTTCCTCGCGCCAGGTCAGCAGGTCATCGGAGAAGGCCAACCAGACGAAGGGGCGGCGGCGGTGCAGGCCCGCGTAGCGCCCGTGGATCCGGCGCGGGAAGAGCACATGGTCCTTGTTGTCCTCGCCGCGCACGATCGGGCCCATCCGCTCCCAGGTGACCAGGTTCTGGCTGCGAGCGATCATAGGCAGGACCCCGCCACCGGCAAAGTACTCGTAACTCGCTTCGCCCTCGCCCTGGTACTCGCTGCCGTACGCGGTGTAGGTCATGTAGAAGACGCCCTCAAGCTCAGTGACGCGAGGGTCCTCGATGCCCCGCGAGTCGGTTCGATCCACCGGCGCCAGCACGGGCTCACGCATCCGGTTCCAGTGGACGCCGTCCTGGCTGACGGCGTACCCGAGGCGGCTGATCCAGTCCAGCCCTTGCGCGCGGTAGTGCATGTGGAAGAGATCGTTGTGGTGGATCACCGACGGGTTGAAGACGTTGTAGCACTCCCAGTCCGAAGTCGGGTCGGGGAGCATGATCGGGTTGGTTGGGTAGCGGCGAAGTTCAAAAGCCATGCGGTGCTCCAAAGCATAGTGGTGTGTCAACCGTGTTGTGATGGGATCGGACCCGCGCGGCCGCGCGGGTCCGATCCCATCACTTGATACTTGACAAGACAATAGGTCTCGGGGTGGAGAAACTCGAAGGAACTCGGGGAACCCATCCGCACGCTGCCGATCCCGGAGTTCCCCGGATTCACTCCGTCACCATCGTCTCCCCCGAGATCATCGAGTGCTCGATGGTGACGGTCGAGCCGTCGGGAAGTGTCAGCACTTTTCGGTCCACGGTGGGCTGCAGCAGGAAGGCATCGACGACAGTGCGGCGATCCAAGTTGATGCCCGCGAAGCGGAACTCGAGCGTGTGGGGCCCGGCGGCGAGTTTGAGCGGTTCTGGGCTGACACGGTCGAGCCAGAGATAGTCGCGATCGGGCGAGGTCGCCTCGTCGATGGTGAATGCCTCGCCGCCGTCGAGGCGGACCGCCAACGCGACATCCCCCGACCTCTGCACGGCAGGGACCGGGGTGGCGCGCGCCTCGGGCGAGAGTTGCTCGACGAGGGTCAGCGGGGCCAGGTTGGCAGCGGTGTCGGGGTCGCGCCCGGTCCAATCGAGGAAGGCGCTGCCGAAGCCCATACCGACTTCGAAGTTGATCGTCGTCCCGCCCGCCGGCGGCGGCTCGACGAAGAGGCTCTTCCACGGGATGGCGGCCTCGTAGGTAAAGCCACCCGCCTCCTGCTGCCAGCCCAGTTGGGCACCGGGCAGGAACTGGTTGCCCTTCCAATCCCAGGAGGAGGGGGATGATGAGTTCACGAAGCGTCTGAGAAGAGCCCATCTCGCTCCCATCGGGAGGTGTACAATGACGTACGTAATCACCAGCCTGTGTATTCGCGATGGGGCCTGCGTCGAAGTCTGTCCTGTGAATTGCATCGTGCCGGGTGCCACCAGCAACGCAGACTGGCCCTTCTTCTATGTCGACCCGGACACCTGCATCGACTGCGGCGCCTGTGGTCCAGCTTGCCCCGTCGAGGCGATCTTCCCCGAGGACGAAGTGCCCGCCGAGTACGAGGAGGACACCGCCCTCAACCGGCGCTTCTTCACAGAAGGGCCGGGCTATTGGGAGTTCGACCTGGAGCACGAGCGGGTTCGCGGGTTGACGCCGGTGTAACGCCGCCTGGGCAGCTTTGCGACGCGTGCGGGTCAAGCACGGTACGTGCTCGAGAGGTCGCTCCAGCAAACTGCCCGAGACAGTGTCGGGGCGGATGATGGGTTCACATGATCCTGGTGACGAATTGGTGCGAGTGGCGGGGGCCGGTTTGTAGTGCGCGCTTCAGCGCGCTAAAGCGCGCACTACGAACTGCTCGCCCTGCCTGGAGACGATTTCGCCACCAGATTCTTCATATTTCTGTAAGAGTGGCGCCTACGCGCCACTCTTACAGAAAGTGAGATACGCTACCGGGGCGGTGGGTTCCGCATCCGGCGTGCTCCGGTCCGGGTCAGTCGATCTGAACGTTGCCGCGGGTCGGCGGGCCGTTGTTGTTGTAGCCGTCGCTGAGGCTGATGCTGAAGTGATCGACCGTTCCCGGCTCGCCGTTGTCGACGGCTTCGATGGTGAAGTCGACCTGGTGGTCATTATTGACACCGGTCCCCCTGATCTGTGATCTCTGCTCGGCATCGTTGAATGTCACCGACGTAATTCGCGTCGAGCGGAAGTCGACCCCGGCACCTGCATCACGGTAGCTGACCTTGCCACTCAGGTTCTCGAAGGCGCTGAGGACGAAGGGTGCGTCACTCGTCTCCCGTCCGGAGATGGCCCCGCCGCCGTTGACGTGGCGGCCGGGCTCTTTCGGCGGCGGCAGGGTGACACTGCTGAGCTGGAAGTCGAAGGCACGCGTCGCGTCCACGTCAGCGTAGATATCGGTGGAGGCGTTGTCGCGCCCACCGCTGAAGGCCGTCACGTTGAAGAGCGTGTCTCCGAAGATCGGCCGGTTCGCCCCGAGGCCGCCCTCGAGCGGCACGTCGATGGTGATCGTGTTGCCATCGAGGCGGCCGGTCGCGGGGACCTCGGGCGGATACTGGACGATCTTGCAGTTCTCGGACGTCGTCGTGGTGCAGCCCGTGCCGGGCACGGCGTCCTGGGCCGAGGTCCCGCTCCCGGCGAAGAACGCCGGCTGGCCGCCGGCGACCGACACGGCGCCGACGTAGAAGATGCGGTAGGCCTCCTCACCCCCGTCGCCGACCGACAGCGCCTGGAAGCGGGTGATCCAGAAGCCAGAGATCTTGCCCGCCGGGGGCAGGAGACTCGCCAGGCTGTTGAGCGTCATCTCCACCCGCAGGGTCGTGGCCTCGGGCTGGCTCAGGGTGAGCCGGGTGAAGTCGAACTGTGGCAGGTTGGGGCCAGGTCCGGAAACCGGGGCGTAGTGGGGCCACTGCGCGTCGCCGGTGGAATCGGGCATGGGGTTCGTGGGGACCGGCTGGCTGATCGTCGATCCGGAAGCGGTTGGCCCCGCGAGTTGACGCGCCTCGAAGAGGTGCGCGCCGTGGTGCTGGCTGGTGGTGTCGTTGTAGACGATCCGCAGGCTGCCGTCTCGGTCCAGCGTGACCGTAAAGAAGTCGGCCATCGTCCGGTCGCCATCGGTGGTCGTGCAGAACAGGCCCTCGTTGCAGATCTGGCCGTAGTGCATCGGCTTCTCGGTGAATCGTTGCTGGGCGAAGGAGGGCGCCGAGCCGGTGGCGTTGGTGATCAGCGCGACGTACCCGAACCACTTGTGCTCGGTCGCGGGCGGCCGGTCGTTGTACCACGAGGGCATGAAGTCGCTATCCAGGTACGAGGGGCTCCCGTACCAGGCAACGACGAGCCTGCCGTCGGCGCCGCCCTGCGCCCAGGGGAAGATGTTGGAGTTGGCGTCGTTGCCGTTGACCTGGACTGCGGGGTTCCAGGTCTGGCCCTGATCCGTCGAGGCGGCGTAGTAGACGTTGTGGTTCGTCTCGTCAACCCAGACGGCGTAGAGATTCCCGGCCTGGTCGGTGGCCACCGATGGGAAGAGATCCCCGACCGGTCCACCGCCGGGGGATGCCGGCGCCTGAACGTTCGTGTAGACGATGCCGGTTCGCTGCCCCGGTGCCACGTGGCCGACGGTAATCTCGACATGGTCGCCCTGCGCGCAGGGGTAGTAGAGGTTGCGGTGGACCGGGTCGAAGCGCAGTTGGCCGCAGGGGGCCCCATCCGACACCGGGTCCGCGAGATTTGCCGACGAGTTCTGGTAGACGAGGCCGCCGACCGGGTCGGTCGCACCGGTCGAGCCCGGCGAGGAATAGATGAAAGAGCCGAGCGGCACCTGGCGGAAGGCGAGGAAGACAGTGTTGTCGCCGGCGGCGGCCGTCGGGCCGTTGTCCATCGCGAACCACTGGCGGTCGTCAAGGGCGCTCTGGACGGAGAGCGCATTCTTGCGCCAGGTGTTGCCGCCGTCGTTCGAGACGGCCGTGCCGAGGTTGACGAGCCCTTCGAGGTCAACGAAGTAGGCGTGGCCCTGGTCATCCGTGACCACGTCCGTGTCCCCGCCACCGGGCGGGACGTCGGCTCTCAGGCCGATGGGACTCACGATGCTGAACTGATCGCCCCCGTCGATCGAGCGGTGGATGAACGATTGCTGGGTACTGGTTCCCCAGGGGCCCGACTCCCAGTAGTTGCCGTCCTTGTCGACGTGGTTGATCGGCTCGCCTTCGGTACGCTGGGCATCGACGACGGTCGCCGGGCCAAAGATAAGGCCACCCGTTTCCCGCGCTGGGTTCGGAGTGGGGCCACCCTCTTGGGAGACGAAGGTTGCCGAACCGCTGTAGTCCGAGGCGGTGACGAGCCAGGGGACCACCCGCACCTCATAGGTGCCTGAGGCCTCCAGGACGAAGACGCGCTCGAAGGTCGTGTCGCCCGACGTGGATTTCCCCACGATGTTGCCCGAGGCGTCGTAGACGTACAAGTCGAAGTCGTTGCCGGCGCTGGCCCAACGAATCACGATATCGACGCCACCGAAGTGGCCGTCCCAGTAGCTAGGATCGACGTTCACTGTGAGCATGAAGTGGTCGCAAACCAGGTTGAGCGGGTCCTGGGCGGCCGGCGGGCAGCCGGAAGGTGTGACAGTCGTCACGACATCCGCGCCGATTGGGTAGAGCTGGCCGGTCCAACTGGTTGATGGATTGGTCGGGCCAACGCTGCTCTGGGCCGGAGTGGCGGCCTCGGCGGGCCGGCGCGTCGCGGCGCCCAGCAGCAGAGCGCCGCCGAATGAGATGATGACGAGAAGCGTGAGGGCGATAGCGAGCGGTTTGTGCATGAGAGCCACCTCCTTCTCGGCCTGGCGATCCAGTTGCGCCAGATTGTGTCCCGGCCATTGGGCAGATTTTCGGTTGTGAGCGCTCAGATGAGTGGGTGGGCCGCAGTGCGCCGCAGCATTCGTGCGGTTCCCTGAGTCGAGGCTTGCGACAATCAACGGCGCCAGTTGTTATGCCGGCCCGTTGAGCAAGATTGGGGCCAGGATGGCGCATTCCAGTCCCGTCGCGCGAGCCGGCATCGCCGGTGTGGCCGCACCAATGCTCTTCCTTCCCGCCTGCGACAACAACCCGACCTGCGCGCCTGTCTCGCGGCCTCATCGAGTTGGATGCAGCCCTCTATCCCTCTTTTTTCATCGCGACATCACTCTTTTTTCATTCCATTGAGACAATACGACGGATAGACGTATCCATCCGTCTCCCGTATCCTAGGGCGGGGGCAGGTATCTCACCGCTGCTCGCTGCGAGTCCAGCCTGGTGCCTGGGAGTCGAGTCGTTCGCAGCGGGTACCCCAGGTCTCAATCCTGCCACCGGCATTGAGCCCACGTGCGGCGGGTTGTTGTTCGGACGTGGGCCTGCTGCGGCAATCCAGCCAGGTCCTACGAACGAGGGACGCTATGCTTTCGGCCACCAGCCAGTGCCAGTGAACGAAACCGTCCCGCTCATCCTCACGAAACTCCATCCGCCGCTCCTGCGGCGGAATACATTCCCGCGTGAGCGGCTGGCCGCGCTCGTGCGCCAGTCCACCGAGCGCCGGCTGACCCTCGTCTGCGCCGGGGCGGGCTACGGCAAAACGACACTTATCGCCAGCGGCCTGGCCGAGACCGGCCTGCCGCTGGTCTGGTACAGTCTCAGCCGCAGCGACCGTGATATCGTCACCTTCTTCTCGTATCTCACCGCGGGCCTGGACCGCGCCCTGCCCGGCCGTGACTTCGCCGAGGCGGTACGCCCGGCCTTCGCCCGGGGCGCAGACGCCCAGGGTTACCCGATGGCGTTGGTCGCCGCCTGTGTCAACCAGCTTGTGGCCTCCGCGAGGGACGATTTCCTCATCGTTCTCGACGATTTTCAACTGGTGGATCAGGTTCCCGACATCTGCCAGGCCCTCGATCTTCTCATCAGCCATGCCCCGCCTGAGGCGCATTTCGTCATCGCCACCCGCACCGCCCCCGCGATTGCATGCCTGCCTCGGTTGCGGGCCGAGGGGCAAGCCCTGGAAATTGGCGAGGCCGGGCTGAAGTTTCGGGCGGACGAAGCTGCCACACTCTTCGCACAGTGTCTCAATCTCAGGCTGCCAGAGTTGACCACCACGGCACTCGTCGAGCAGATCGAGGGCTGGGCGCTGGGCCTCTTGATGGCGGGCCAATCCATCAAAGTGCGCGGCGAGGTCGGGGTTGACGATTGCCTCTCGGAACTGGCGGCGGATCGACGCGTCCTGTTTGAATATCTGACTGAGGAGGTTTTGCGCCAGCAGCCACGCGCCGTGGTGGACTTTCTGACCAGCGCGGCGATCCTGTCGCGCCTCGAGCCGGCAGAGTGCGACGCCGCGCTGGGCCGCTCGGATTCGGCGACCCGGCTGCGCGACCTCGAACAGCACTGCCTCTTCGTCGTCCGCACCAGGGATGGCTGGCTGCGCTACCATCGTCTCTTCCGGGAGTTCTTGCTGCAGTACCTTGCCGGCGATCCGGAGCGGTCGGAAGCCCTTCATCGCCGCGCCGCCGCCTACTTCGAAGGGCAGCAGGACTTCGAGACGGCTATCTACCACTGGTTGGAGGCGGGAGACCACCGCCGCGCGGCCGCGTTGATCGCCGCCGTATCGGCCGAGATGCTGCACGCCGGACGCTTCGACACCCTGAGCTTTTGGCTCGGCCGCTTGCCGCGCAGCGAGTTTGCCGAGTTCCCTGAACTGTGGGTCCGTTGGGGGCAGATGTGTGAGGCTCGCGGCCAGTGGGATCAAGCGCTGGAGCATTACGAGCGCGCGGCCCAAGGCTATACGGCGCACGGTGATCTGCTCGGGCTGAGTGACGTCCTGCGGAACAAGGGGCACATTCTCGACTGGCGCAAGGGCAAGCACGCCGAGGCCGAGCGATTGCACCGTGAGGCGCTCGGGTACGTGGGCGAGGAACATCGGCGCAAACGCGCCGCCTTGTTGGCCGGCCTCGCCCGCGATCAACTGTCGGCAGGCAACACCATCGCCGCGCAGGCCCTCTATCGCGAGGCGCTGGCGACCTACGAGGCTGAGGCCGACCGCCAGGGCCAACTCGACACTCTGCTCAACCCCGGCTCGTGGCTGTACCACAGCCTGGGCGATTTCCCCCACGCCCTGGCCGTGCTCCGCCGGGCCGAGCAACTGGCCCTGGAACTGAACAGCAGTCGCCAACTGGCCGAGACGTACAACAATATGGCAGTCAACCTATACTTCCTCGGACGCCACGCCGAGTTGCGCGACTATGCCGAGAGGGCCCTCGCGCTTAGCCGCGAGTTGGGCGACTCCCATAATGAGGCGTTCGCATTGATGAATCAGGCCAATGCGCTCGAAATGAATTGCGGCGCGGCCTACGATGAGTTGTATCAGCAGTACCAGCGCGCCCTGCACATGGAGCAGGCGTTGGGGAATCGGCGTTTCACCATTGCGAATCTGGTCTTCATGATGATTCTGGCCCGCCGCGGGGGTGACTGCGCCGAGGCGGCTCGACGTGGCCAGCAAGCGCTGGCGCTGGCGACCGAGCGTGGCCTGCGCTGGCTGGCCGGTTTCGCCCTGGTCCAGCTGGGCGCCGCCCAGGTCTGGATCGATCCAACCGGCGCGCGGGCGTCGCTCGAAGAGGCGCTCCAAATCTTCGACGACTGCAAGGATCTTTACCATCTGACCGCGTCGCACTTCTGGCTGGCCGTGCTGTGTCACACCGAGAATAACCCTACTGCCCTCGACCACTTGCGCGAGTGCCTGCAGCTGGCGGTCGGCCATCATTACGACTACTTCGTTTCCAGCGAAGTTCAGGTGGCTGTCCCACTGTTGGTCTCGGCGTTGGAACATGATCTGTGGCCATCCTACGTCACGCCAATCCTGGCGCGGATGGGTTCCAGCGCCGCCGACTCCCTCCAGCCGCTGCTTGCGCACTCCAATGCCGAAGTGCGCCGGCGCGCCCAGGCGGCGCTGGAAGAGATGGGGGTCAGCGTGGCGCCGGCCGCTGTACGGGCCGTGGCTGCTGACCACCCGAAGCTCCCCGCCCTGCCACTGCTGACCATTCGCGGGTTTGGCAACTTTACGGTCTCGCGAGGGGCGGAACTGATCGAAGAGCGGGAGTGGAGCCGGCGGAAGTGCAAGCGGCTGCTCAAATACCTCGTCCTGAGCCCCGGCCACACTCTCGCCAAAGACGTCGTCATCGATTTGCTGTGGGGAGAGTCCGACCCGCGCGCGGCGACCGCGAACTTCTACCGCACGCTGTACAACCTGCGGCGCATACTGGCGCCGCCGGCGCCCCACTCGCGCGCCAACTACATCGCGCTGGAAGGCGGCCTGCTGCGGCTGGTTGAAGACGCGGTCGACAGCATCGACGTGGATGAGTTTGTGCGTCGTGTGGAGGTGGGGCGCCGGCTGGCCCGGGCGGGCGATCACGCGGCCCAGGAGCACTTATCCGCCGCGGTCCGGCTGTACATCGACGATTTTTCGACTGATGACCTGTACGATGACTGGCTGCGACCCTGGCGCGAGCAACTGCGCGTCCTGTACCTGGCGGCATTGTGCGCTCTGGCCGACCTGGCGACAAACGCCGGGGAGACGGACCTCGCCATTCATTATCTGCGGCAGGCTTTCCGCAAGGATGCGACCTGTGAGGTCGCCTGTCGGGACCTGATACTGGCCCTGGCGAAGACCGGCCAACGCGCTGAGGCGCTGCAACACTATTCCACCTGCGAAAACGCCCTCGCCGACCTCGACCTCACGCCGTCACCCGAACTCCGCGCCGTGCAGCGAGACCTCCTCGCAGTTCGAGTCTCGCTTCCCGCGCCGTCCTCACCCGCTCTGCGAAGCCGAACAGCATAGGACAGGAGCGCCGGTCAAGCGGTCAGACTTCCGAAGTCTTCTGAGACTTCGGAAGTCTCCGACCACGCGCCCACGTC
Source organism: Ardenticatenaceae bacterium (assembly GCA_027493995.1). GTDB lineage: Bacteria > Chloroflexota > Anaerolineae > Ardenticatenales > Ardenticatenaceae > DOUV01. The sequence goes on from JAOSJS010000001.1 coordinate 8,004,271, forward strand.
GACTTCTTGACCGGTGTGCCAGGGCGCAGGCGAGCCGCGCAAAGCGAGGAACTCGGAAGAAGGGTGCGACTCAGCTGCGCCCCGTGGAAAGTCGGGGCAGCGCGTCGCGCCTGAGACCCTCCGAGTTTCCCCAGGCTGTTCATGCAGCGAGATGGGAGAAATTTGGGAGATCTCCCTGTTAGAATAAACCCCATCAACCCGTCCTGCCAACGGAGAGAGTGCGATGACCGCGAAAGTCACTCCTGCTGTCGACCCCGTTCTGCGCCAGATTGAGTCCGCTCACATTCAAACAGTGAAGATCGAGTTTCCAGACCTGTTTGGGGTGGCCCGAACCAAGGTCGTGCCGGCCCGCCATTTTGGGCACGTCGCCGAGCACGGCATCCAGTTCGCGTTTCCAACCTTCGCACTGGACCTGGCGGGTAACCCGGCGGCCGGGACCGGCACCGCCGAAGAGACCGGCTACGCCGACATGACGGCAGTCCCCGACCTCGGGACATTCACCATCCTGCCGTGGGAGCCGAACACGGCGGCCGTCATCGCCGATCTGTACTATCAGAACGAACCGGTCGCGCTCGCTCCGCGCAACATCCTCAAACGGATCATCGCCGAATACGAGCGGCGCAAGCTCCTGCCGCTCGTCGGCAGCGAGCTGGAATTCTACCTGCTCAAATCTGAGAACGGTACGTGGCGCACCTATTCCGACAAGCCGAGCATGGTCTACACCTGGAACAGCACCATTGATCCGGACGGCATCACCCGCAAGATGTGTGAGGCGCTCGAAGCGATGGGCCACCGGCCGTTGGCCGTCAGCCATGAATTCTTCCCCGGCCAGTTTGAGATAAACCTCGACCACGGCGAGGCGCTGGACATGGCCGACCGCACCTTCTTCTTCAAGCAGGCCGTCAAAGAGATCGCATGGCAAAACGGCCTGATGGCAACCTTCATGGCCAAGCCGCGCTCCGATCTGGGCGGGAGCGGCTACCACCTCCACCTGAGCCTGGCCGATCCGGCGACCCGCGCCAACCTGTTCTACGACCCTCGGGCCGAAGACGGACTTGCAGATCTGGCCCGGTATTTTACCGGCGGGCAAATCGAGCACGCCCGCGGACTCACAGCCGTCTTCGCGCCCACCATCAATTCGTACAAGCGCTATGTGCCCGGCGCGTTTGCACCGTACTACGTCCTGTGGGGCTACGACAACCGCACCTGCTATGTTCGCATCCCACCCGAACGCAAGGGCGGCACCCGCGTGGAAAACCGCACGCCCGACGGCGTGGCCAATCCCTACCTGGTCTTCGCCGCCGCGCTGGCCGCCGGCCTCGACGGGATTGACCGCCGGCTCGACCCTGGACCGGCGTTCGCCGGCGATGCCTACATGACTGCTGATGGCAACAGCACTCCTGTCGTTCCCCAATATCTACACGAGGCCATCAGGGCGCTGGAAGCGGACGAGGTTCTCTGCCAGATGATGGGGCCCGCGTTCGTGAAAGCGTTCGGCGCCGTCAAGCGGCTCGAATCGGACCGCTTCCGGGCGTACGTCACCGATTGGGAATTCAACGAGTACGCATTTCATTTGTAAGGCGAATTGCCAATTTGTCCTACCGGCTGGAGACTGCTCACCGGCAGCCCGCGTCTCCATGCCCTTCTGAAGCCATAAGGCGTTGTGATCCCATTCGTGTTGTCCTCTGGACGCCCGGCCAGAGTTGATTCTGCTCACGCCTACGGCACTGTAGCGAGAAAGCAGTGCGGTAGGCAACCACCCATGAAGGGAGGATACGATGTCTGCACAAACGAGCCACAAGCTCAGGCCCGACGTTGTAACGGCCATCGACGCAGCCGCCCAGTCCTTTGGCTTTGTCGGACCGGTCATGGTGATGGCCTTCTTGACCACGTTCGTCGCGATAGGGGCTGGCCTGGCGACGCCTCTGGCGGCCCTGCTGAGTGGTCTCGCCAGTATTGCGGTCGGTTACGTCGTAGCCCAGTTCGCGATCCGCCACCGCGCCGCGGGCTCGATCTATAGCTACATCGCCCAAGCCTTTGGCCCGACCCAGGGCTTCCTGGGTGGCTGGATCTACATGTTTGCCGTTCTGATGCTGACAATCGCCATCGTCGCCGGGGTGGCCGGCTGGACCTCCGGCTTCCTTGCCGACTTCGTCGGCATCAGTATCCCCTGGATTGCCGTCCTGATCTTTGAAATTGTCGTTCTCTTCCTTGTCACCTACTTTGACATCCGCTACTCGACTCGCGCCCAGCTTACGATTGTCGCCATCTCGGTGCTGATCGTGCTCCTGCTGGCTCTGTCAGTCATCGTTCGTGGTGGTGCGGCTGGCAACTCAATCGCACCGTTCTTGCCGACGACCGCAGGGAGTCTCCGGGGCCTGGCCTTTGGTCTGATTTACGGCATGTTGCTCTTTACAGGCTACGAATCAGCCGCTGTGCTGGCAGAAGAAGCGAGGGACCATAAGCGTGTCATTCCGCTCGCAATTATCGGCTCAGCAACGTTGGCCACGGTCTTCTACGTCATCGTGACGTATGCTTACGCTATTGGCTTCGGGCCGGACGGCGCCGCTGCCTGGGCGCAGGATCCCGCCGTGCTGCTGACCATTGCGGGCATGTACGGCGGGGACTGGCTTGTCCCCATCGTCTTCGCGGCCGCGATCGTTGACGGGTTTGCCGTCTCGATGGCCTGTCTCAACACGGTGGCCCGCGTCCTTTTCGCAATGGGCCGTGACGGTGCCCTCCCCCGCGTCTTGGGGCGCACCCATGCCCGATACCAGACACCACACCTCGCCAACGGCTTCGTCTTGCTGTTGGCCCTCGTTGTCGGATTCATCTTCACCCGCGTCGAGGGGACCTTTGAAACCGAATTCGGCTTCCTGGCAGGCATCGGTGGGATCGCGGTCGAGGTGATCTACATCTACGTCTCTGTCGCCGCCCTTTTCTACTTCCGCCGCGTGATGGGCCGCCAGTGGTCCTGGTTCAAGCACGCTATCGTACCGCTCATCGCGATCATAGCGCCCGCGGCTGCGCTGTATGGCTCCATCCAGCCACAAGGTGGGATTCTAGACGTGATGCCGTACGTTGTGTTGGGCTGGATCGTCCTCGGACTTGTGATTATCGTCGCCCTCCGTTCCTCGCAGCCAGAGTTGGTTGCCAAAATGGGCGCAGACTTGGGCGTCGAAGTGCTGGGTGCCGAAGGAGGCGACTGACGGGTGAGGAGGACGGGATCGGCTTGCGGAGGAGGCATTCTATGTGCGGTATTGCCGGGATCATGGTCACAGGCGAAACCGATCTAGGCGAGGCGATATTTCGGATGTTGTACGAAATCCGCCACCGGGGCTGCGATGCTACCGGGACAGCGCTCTACCTGGACCGGCCACGCGACTACGTTGTGGCCCGCGTCTCGATGCTCAACCCGGCAGAAGAGTTGCCGCTGCTGCGGCGGCTGGCGAACGAGTACGCTGAGTTGGGAGCGTGCGACCTATACCCCACCAACTCGCCCTACACGATGGCACGCCTCACACTGCAAGCCGATCCGCCCGATCTGAGGCGGCTGTACCGTGAGATTAACGCCGAGCCCGGCCTCTGTGTCCACAGTTTGAGTGATCGGCTGGACGTGATCAAGGATGTGGGCAGCGCGGAGGCGCTGGCCGAGTTTGGTGCCCTGCGACGGTTCCGAGCGCATCACGCCCTGGGCCACACTCGCCTGGCGACGGAGAGCATCGACAACATTAACTTTGCCCACCCGTTCAGTTCCGATCTCTACCCCGAGCTGACAGTCGTTCACAACGGGCAGCTCACCAACTACTTCCGACTGCGCCGCCGGTTGGAGGCCAAGGGGATCCGCTGCAAAACCTTCAACGACTCGGAGATCATTGCCCACTATCTGGCGCGCAAGATCACGCGCGAAGGGCGCACGCTCGAGGAGGCACTACGAGCATCGCTCGACGACTTCGACGGCGTCTTCGCCTACCTCGTCGCGACCGAGTCGGAAATCGGGGCCGTGCGCGACCGGCTGGGCATCAAGCCAATCCTATTCTACCAGAACAACGGCCTGCTCCTGCTCGGCTCGGAGCAGGTCTCGTTCGAGGCTGTGGACCCGGACATCTACGCGACGGAAATGACGCCCGGGGAGGTGCGCGTATGGTCGAAGAACTAGACCTCGAGCAAATCGGCGAGCGGGAACTGAACGCGCAGTTGCAGGCGCTCGCCGGCAATGGCTACCGGGTCATCCTGCGTAACACGCATGCCCGCCACAACATCGCCGTGAACGTCAGTGGCAGGTTGGAGATCGAGGTGCAGGGCAGCGCGGGGTTCTACTGCTGTGGCTTCATGAATGGGCCGACCGTACTCGTCACCGGGAACGTGGGGTGGTACGCGGCCGACAACATGCTCGGCGGAACCCTGAGCGTTCAACAGAACGCTGGCAGTAACCTCGCCCCGTCGATGATCGGTGGCAGTGTGCTGGTCCGCGGATCGGCGGGCAGCCGGGTCGGGTACGGGCTTAAAGGCGGAACCGTCATCGTGTGCGGTGACGTGGGCATGCTCACCGGCCAGCAGATGCTGGGCGGACGCATCGTCCTGCTGGGCAAGGCGGGTGAGAGCACCGGCGAATCGATGTATGGCGGTGTGATCTGCTACCGCCGCGGGGCCCTCGCCGGCACGGGCAGCAACGTGCGCACGCGCCCCCTTGAGGCCGCCGATGCCGAGGCCCTCGCTGTGCTCTTCGCCGAGTACAACATCCAGGCCGACCTCGCCGAATTCGAGTGCCTGGTGCCGAAGTCGGGCAAACATAAATTTCACCTGTTCAAGCCACAACTCACCCCGCGCAACAAGGCTCGCTTATAGACGTTGAGAGGGCGTTCAGGGGGCAGCAGGTAGCAAGAGGCAGGTAGCACGTGGCAAAGTCATTCATTGCACTTCTTGCCCTCCTTGCTTCCCGCTTCCCTTGTTGCCTGCCATCTGATTGTTTTGGAGATGTGGAATGGTTATCTGTGACGCTGCGTCATGCACCGACTGCGCCAAGTGCATCAAGGTCTGCCCGACGAACGCGCTGAGATTTCCGAACGAGATCGAGAACGCCTCGGCCTCACTATCGAGCAGCAACGGCTCGGGGCCGACCGGCGGGCGGCTCACCGGCGGTGGCTGGAACTCTTCCACTGTTCGCGAGATCCAGGAGAAGGCGCGCACCGGCAAGCACATTGTCCGAGGCTGCGGCACGACGCGCAAGCTGCCCACCTTCGACGACCTGGTGTTGCTTTCGGCCGGACTCTCCCGGATGCCGGTGGACACCTACCGCGAGCACGCGGTCACTCGCACCGTGCTCGGGGCCCGCTACGCCAAGAAGCCGCTCGTCATCGAGACGCCGATCATGATTGCGCCGATGTCGTACGGCGCGATCAGCAAGGAATCGAAGATTGCGCTCTCGATGGGGAGCGCCAGGGTGGGCACGGCCATGAACAACGGCGAGGGCGGCCTGCTGGCTGAGGAGGCCCAGCACTCTTACCGCCAGATCGTGCAGGTCACGCCCAGCCGCTTCGGCTTTTCGCTGCGCAACCTCGAGCTGGCCGACGCCATCGAGTTGGTCTTCGGCATCGGCGCGAAGCCCGGTCTTTCCGGCCACTTGATGGCCGAGAAGATGTCGGCTGAGGTCGCCGCCTTCCGTGGCCTGCCACCGGGAATCGACCTGGCCTCCCACCCGCGCCACGGTGACATCTTCGGGGCCGATGACCTGGTGGTGAAACTCGAGGAGCTGCGCGAGGTCACCAACGGCGAGAAGCCGATTTTCCTCAAAGTCGGCGCGGGGCGCGTGTACGAAGACGTCAAGATCGCCGCCAAAGTTGGCGTGGACGGGATCGTGATCGACGGGATGCAGGGCGGGACGGGCGCCGGGCCGAAGATTGCGATCGATCATCTCGGTATGCCGACGCTGCCGGCAGTGGTGCAGGCCACCCGTGCGCTGGAAGACATGGGGCTGAAAGAAGAGGTGAGCCTGATGATCGCCGGCGGCATCCGCGATGGCGCCGACGTCGCCAAGGCGCTGGCCCTCGGCGCAGATGCGGTCTACGTGGGTACCGGGGCGCTGGTCGCGATGGGCTGCACGGTCTGTCTGCAGTGCGAGAAAGGCGAGTGCGAGTTCGGCATCGGGACCCAGAAGCCGGAGTTGCGCGAGCGGCTTCACGTCAAACTGGCCGCGCACCGCGTCGCCAACTACCTCACCGCCGTGACCAACGAGCTGGTCATCCTGGCGAAGGCGTGCGGCAAGAGCAACGTCCATAACCTGGAACGCGAGGATCTGCGCACCGTGACGCTGGAAGCCTGCGCGATGACCGGCATCCCGTTCCTCGGAAGCGATTACACGTTCACAGAACCGTTTGGTTTTTTCGGTTAATGGCGCACGAGGAGCAGGGAGCAGCCGGTAAGCCGGCGGTTGCCTGACCTGACCGCCAGGCCAGGGAAACCGCGGCTGGAGGCCTACGGCCGGGCGTGCCCCTGCGGCCACCCGGGGGTCAGAGGCGATTGGAACAGGGCAACAGCGGGTGAAGCCGCTCGCCATGATGCGCGACGGGCGAGAAGCCAGTCGGCTTCAGCCGACTTTGCCTATCAGCCCTGGAATTCATTCCAGGGCCGCCCGGCTGCGGACACACGGGGTGTTCAGAGGAGCTTGGAACAGGGCAACAGCGGGTGAAGAACGCTCGCCATTGGGCGCGAAGGGCGAGAAGCCAGTCGGCTGAAGCCGACTTTGCTTATCAGCCCTGGAATTCATTCCAGGGCCTTCGCGGGAATCCTGAGTTGTACGTTTTCACAGATGTTGTCTGCAAGGAGTGACCGATGTGTGGAATTGGCGGCGTCAAACTGGCCGAAAGCGGCCTCATCGGCGAGCAGTTGGTGCAGATGATGACGGCTCTGCGCCACCGCGGAACCGACTCGACGGGCTTCGCGCTCTACGGGCCGTGGCAGGCCGACCGGCTGATCGTCCGGCTGCGCGTGGAGGGGCGCGAGCGCCTGCCTGCGACGTTGAAGCAGGTTGAGGCTGCTCTGTGCGAGACCGGAGGCGCACTGGTCAGCCCGCCGACGTGGGACGGTGCGGAGCAGGCGAGCGATGCCTTCGTGCGACTGGAAGTGATCCGGACGGTGGACGTGGAGCGGCTGACCGCCGCGTGGATCGCGTTAGGCGGCATCGAGGTCCACAGCTTCGGCCACTCGCTGGAAATCATCAAGGATGTGGGCGACGCCCAGACGGTAGCCGCTCGACATAACCTTCGCAGCTTTGTTGGCACGCACGGGTTGGGCCATTGCCGCCTGGCCACTGAGAGCGAGGTTGACGTGGCTCACGGCCACCCCTTCTGGGCCAGGCCCTTTCCCGACGTCGCCATCGTCCACAACGGCCAGATTACGAACTACTTCAAATCGCGGCGGCTGCTCCAGCAGCGCGGCTATCAGTTCTCGAGCGAGAACGATTCGGAGTTGATCTCGGTTTTCATCGCCGACCGTATGAAACAGGGGCAGGGTTTTGAAGAGGCACTGCGCTACTCGATCTCGGCCCTGGACGGCGTCTTCACCTATCTGCTCTCCACACCCGAGGGCATCGGCATGGCGAAAGATCGCCTGGCGATCAAGCCGATGATTGCCGCCCAGACGAAGGCGGTGGTGGTGATGGCGACGGAGGAGCAGGCGATCCGCCAGGTGCTTCGTGAGGAAATCGATACAACATCCTACGGTCAGGGAGAGGTGGTGATATGGGCGCGATGAGAGCGACGGTTCTGGACGCGGACCAGTTATCGCCGCGCGAGCTGAATCAACAGTTGCGGGAGCTGCTGGCGGCCGAGGCCGAGGTCGTGGTCGAGAATCCGCGCTCGCGCCACAACCTGGGTGTCGCGTTGCCGGGGCCCGGCCATGTCACGTTCAAGGGTAGCGTCGGCTACTACTGCGGCGGATTGAACAGCGGCGGTTCGGTGGAAATCACCCGCAATGCCGGGTGGGGCATCGGCGAGTCGATGGCGCGAGGCTTCATCCGGGTACGCGGCAGCGTCGGCCAGAGCGTCGGCGCGTCGCTGATGGGTGGCACTATTGTGGTGGAGGGGGATGCCGGCCCGCGCGCCGGAGTGGCCCAAAAGGGCGGCGTGGTGGTCGTTGGCGGGGACATCGGATTCCTCTCCGGCTTTATGGCCCAGCGTGGGAAGCTGATCGTGTTGGGCAACGCCGCCGATGGCGTGGGCGATTCACTCTACGAGGGCAACATCTACGTCGCCGGTCGTATTCTCGGCCTCGGCATTGACGCGGTCGTCGTCCAACCGGAGGCGGCCGAAATTGATGAGATCGAAGCCATCATCGCCGAAGCCGGCTTTCCCTCGCGACTCCGGGAGTGGAAAAAGGTGGTGGCCGGTCGAAAACTGTGGTACTTCGATAAGCGGGAGGCCCAGACATGGCTGAAAGTCTGAATCACAAGCCCCAGCCGCGGAGCAAGATCTGGACGCCTTACGTCATCCAGGACATTCAGGCGAAAGCGGCCCTGGGCCACTATCAGATCCGCGGCTTTTCGACCTTCTTCAACATTCCCACCCTGGATCAGTTGACTTTCCTGCCGGCGGCCATGACCCGTCTGCCACTCGAAGGCTACCGCGAGTTCTGCGAGACCAAAACGGTGCTGGGCGGCGGGAAGCCCGACCTGGTCAGCCAGCCACTCGAGCTTGATATCCCGATCTATATTGCCTCGATGAGTTTTGGCGCCCTCAGCCGCAACGCCAAGGTGGCCCTCGGTCTGGGGGCGACGGCGGTGGGCACCTGCACCTCGACCGGCGAGGGCGGGATGTTGGCTGACGAGCGCCTGGCCTCCAAAAAACTGATCTACCAGATCACCCCCAGCCGGTACCAGCTCGATCTGGAGCACCTGCGCCTGGCCGATGCTCTGGAGATCGCCGTCGGCCAGGGGGCCAAACCGGGCACGGGTGGCGTGCTCCTGGGGGCCAAAGTCATCGACAGAGTGGTGGAGATGCGCCAGTTGCCCAAAGGCATCGACCAGCGTTCCTCCGTACGCCACCCCGACTTTCTGGGGGCGGACGATATGCAGATCAAGATCGAGGAGATGCGCGACGCCACCGGTTACCGGGTGCCGATTTTCTGCAAGTTGCCGGCCTGCCGCGTGGCGCAGGACGTGAAAATCGCGGCCAAGTCGGGCGTGGATGTCATCGTCATCGACGGCATGGAAGGGGGCACCGGCGCCTCGCCCGAATTTCTGCTCGACCACACCGGCATTCCTACCGTGGCGGCCATCCCTGCCGCTCGCCGCGCCCTGGAGGAGATCGGCATGTCCGGCCGCGTCTCGCTGGTCGTCTCGGGTGGTCTCAAGAGCGGGGCGGATGTGGCCAAGGCGCTGGCCCTGGGCGCCGATGCGGTCGCGTTCGGGACGGCGGCGCTCATCGCTCTCAACTGCAACGCGCCGCTCTACGAGGAGGATTACGCCGCCCTGGGCGCGGCGCCGGGCGCGTGCTACCACTGCCATACCGGGCGCTGTCCGGTCGGTGTGACGACCCAGGATGAGGAGCTTCAGAAGCGTCTCGACCCGGAGAAGGCCGGGGAACGGGTGGCGAGTTTCCTGCGAGCCGTCACAATGGAAGTGACCATGATCGCCAAAGCCTGCGGCAAATCCAACGTGCACAACCTGGAGCCGGAAGATATGCGCGCGCTGACGCTCGAGGCCTCGGCGATGACCGGCGTGCCCCTGGCGGGCGTGGATAAGGTCGTGGCGCCATGGTGAGGTGTGTTCGCTCTCTTCGAGGCCCGCGCGTTGCGTGGGGCGCTCTCAGAGTGAGGGTGCGGGATGCGTGACTGCCCGCATCACGCATCGCGCGAGGATGAGGACCAACGAATGATCGCACGGCGCATAGAGGGCGTGGCGCGGGGCACGCCGATTACCATCACGGTCAATGGCCGGCCGGTGCAGGCCTACCCCGGCGAGAGCATCGCCGCCGCGCTGATGGCGGCGGGCTGGCGCGCCTTGCGACGCACCACCGTCAACGACGCGCCGCGAGGCTTTTTTTGCGGCATGGGGATTTGCTTCGACTGCCTCGTGACCGTTGATGGTGTGCCTAACGTTCGTAGTTGCATGGCCGAGGTGCGCGACGGGTCTGTGATTGAAGTGAGGGAAACATGACTGAGATTGCGGTCGTGGGCGCCGGGCCGGCGGGGGTGGCGGCGGCCGTCACTGCAGCGGAGGCCGGGGCGCACGTGACGCTCATCGACGAGTACACACGCCCGGGCGGGCAGTACTTCAAGCAACCGGCGGCCTCGATCGACCCAAGCACCTTTCCCTCGTCTCTGGCCGATACCATCCAACAGGGGCGTGCGCTGCTGGCCGGGTTGAGCCACCCGAACATTCATCTGCAATGCAACACCCTGGTCTGGAACATCAGCCCCGACCGGGTGCTCAACCTCTACGGTCCGGGTGGGCCGAGCCGGTTGCAGGCTAAGAAGATCATCATCGCCAGCGGGGCGTACGAGCGGGTCGTGGCTTTTCCAGGCTGGACCCTACCGGGCGTGACGACCGTCGGTGGGGCGCAGTTGCTGCTGAAGGGCCAGGGTATGTTGATCGGGCGGCGCGTGCTGCTGGCCGGCACCGGTCCGCTGTTGCAACTGGCCGGCGCCCAATTCGTGGACGCCGGGGCGGAGGTGGTTGCCATCGTTGAGTTGCAATCGCGCCGCGAGTTTCTGGGCAACGCCGTCAAGTTGTTGGGACAATGGGATAAGATCGGGCAGGGTGTGACGAACCAGCGGCGGATCAAGGAGGCTGGGGTGCCGATGAAGTTCGGCTCCGCGGTCGTCCGGGCCCTGGGTGCGCACCAGGTCGAGGGAGCGATTATCGCGAAAGTGGACGGGGCCGGGCGGCCACGCCCCACTTCGGAGGAGCACTTGGCAGTCGATGTCATCTGTCTCAACTTCGGCTTTCTCCCGGCCACCGAGTTGACCCGCCTGGCTGGCTGCGAGCAGCGCTTCGATCCGCACTTTGGCAGCCTGGCCACGAGCACCAACGAGGACCTCGAGACGAGCCGGCCGGGCATCTTCGCGGCGGGTGAGGTCCGCGGCATCGGCGGGGCGGCGGTGGCGCTGCTGGAGGGGCAGATCGCAGGTGCCGTCGCCGCGGGCCAACTGGGCCATCGCGACGCTTCCCGCAACGGTGAGTCCGAGGTCCGGCGCGAGTGGCAGAAGGCGCGGGCGGCCGTTGCCTCGCTGGGCGTGATGTTTGCTGTCAAGCCGGGCCTCTACGACCTGGCGACCGACGACGTCGTGATCTGCCGCTGCGAGGAGGTCACCGCGGGTACCGTGCGCGAGGCCGTGCGGGGCGGCGCGACGGGCCTCAACAGTCTCAAGACCTGGACGCGCCTCGGGATGGGGCGCTGCCAGGGGCGCATCTGCGGCTCGATCGCCGCCCACATCGTAGCCCGCGAGTCGGGCCAGCCGGTGGAGGCGGTGGGTGCTTTCACCGCACGCGCGCCGATCAAGCCGGTCCCGCTTGGCGTCGTCGCCGAAGCCCCGGTCCAGCAGGGCGTGCGGCAGGCGATGGAAGATCACGTTGGCTACGGGCGAGCAATCATCCGCTGATGGCGAATGCGGGATTGGGACAGAGGATCACCTTCAATCCCGCATCCGCAATGAAGATTTGTGGAGCATGCTGTGAGAAACAGTCGTGCAGATGTGGTGATTGTCGGCGGTGGGATCGTCGGGTGCGCAACGGCCTACTACCTGGCCAGACGCGGCGTGCAGGTGACGCTGCTCGAACGGCGAAGCATCGGCAGCGGGGCGACGGGGCGGTCGGGCGGTGGCGTGCGCCAGTCGGCGCGGGTCTCGGAGGAGATGCCGCTGGCCAAGGAGAGCATCGCGCTCTTTCCCACCCTGTCCGACGAGTTAGGCATCGATATTGAATACACGCGCGCCGGCAACCTGCGGCTGGTCGAGATGGTCGATCACGTTCGGCCCATGCAAGTCGACATTCTCCGCCAGCAGGACCTCGGGCTGGATGTCCGTTGGCTGGAGCCGCAAGATGTCCGCGAGATGGTGCCCGCTCTCCGGCGAGAGCGGATTTTTGGCGCCAGTTTTTGCCCGACGGACGGTCACTGCAACCCGTTCCGGCTGGTCACCGGCTTCTCCCAGGCCGCACGGCGGGCGGGTGTGGAGTTGCTGACGGGCTGTGAGGTGCGTTCGATCCGGCAGACAGATTCGGGGCACGCCTTCGTCGAGGCGGGCGACTGGCTGGTGCGAGCCCGGACCGTGCTCATCGCCGCCGGGTTCGGGTCGGAGGCGCTGTGCCGCCGCATCGGCTTTGAGTCGCCACTGGCCAACATGCGCTACGAGTCGCTGATCACCGAGGCGCTCCCCTCGCTCTTCACCCAGATGTTCGGGGTCGCCGGTGGCGATCTCTTCTTTCGCCAGACCCGCCACGGAGGGGTTCACTTCGGGGGCGGGTTGATTGAGGAGGCCGAGGACGTAGCCACGACAGCGAAGAATCTGCAGTTGGCCGCCGAGCACCTCGTTCGTCTCGTTCCGGCTCTAGAGCAGGCGAGCTTGCTGCGCACGTGGGGCGGCCTGGATCCCAGCACCCCGGACGGCATGCCGATCATCGATCGCCTCAACGAGAACGTGATGCTGGCGACCGGCTTCTGCGGCCATGGCCTCGCCATCGGACCGGTCGTGGGCCAGCTGGTCGCCGAGTGGATCGCCGGGGGCGATGGGGCGAAGCCGGCGCTCCTCGCCCCGTTCCGGCGCAACCGTTTTGAGGGTTGGCTGCAAACCAAGTGGACGCCATCGGGAAGCTTCGAGGCGGCGCTCGCGACCGACACCACCCACACGACCCAACGGGGGGGCAGCACTCTGGCTGCGCCTGGCGCGTTCGGCTCCATGGTGAGCATCGAGGAGGATGGGCTCGACGGGGCGGACGGGCCGCGCTCCCTGCTGATCAATCCGTCCGTCTGTACCGGCTGCCGGATGTGCGAGATGGCCTGCTCGATTCACCACGAGCACCTGGCCCGTCCCACGCAACTCCGCATCAAGGTCGCCTACGCCAGCGACGCCTTCTACACCCCCATCACCTGCATCCACTGCGAGGAGGCCTACTGCCTCGAATCGTGTGGATTCGACGCCCTGGAACGGGCGGGGCCGGGCGAGATCGTCAGGGTCATCGACGAATATTGCATTGGCTGCCTGCTCTGCGTGGACGCCTGTCCGTACGGCGGCATCACCTTCGTGGAGGAGAAGGACACGGTGGTGAAGTGCGATCTCTGCGGGGGCGACCCGGCCTGCGCCCAGTACTGCCCCACGGGCGCCATCACCTTTGCTCCGTTGAGCACAGCGGCCTGGGAGCGGGTCAAGAAGAACGCGGTGGAGAACGTCGAGTGGATCGGGCGAGGATTGGCGTGAAGCGTGGTCAGCGCACTCACGAACCAGGTCGCCTGCCTCAATGAGGATGAGGAACGATAATGTATTTCGGCTACTCGGGCACAATTCTGCGCATCAATCTCACGACCCGCACGGTCACGAAGGAGCCGCTCGACCTCAAGCTGGCCGAGGACTACGTCGGCGGGCGCGGGTTGACCTCGCGGCTGCTGTATGAGGAGATGGACCCCGCCGCGGACGCCCTGGGTCCCGAGAACAAGTTGATGTTTGGCACCGGCCCGCTCACCGGCACCGGCGCACCGGCCGCCTCGCGCTGGGTGGTTGTCTGCAAGTCACCCCTCACCGACACGATCGCCTGCTCGAACTCCGGCGGCTTCTTTGGACCCGAGATCAAGTTCGCCGGGTACGACGTTGTCATCTTCGAGGGCGAGGCCAGCGAGCCGGTCTACGTCTGGATCAAGGACGAGCGCGTGGAGATTCGCTCGGCCAGGGCGCTGTGGGGGAAAACCCCGGTCGAGACCGAGGCGGCTGTGCGGGCGGCGACCGACCCGGAGGCGAAGGTTGCCTGCATCGGACCGGCGGGTGAAAAGTTGTCCCTTCTGGCCGGTGTCGTCAACGATAAGTACCGCCTGGCCGCTCGAACCGGCGTGGGCGCGGTGATGGGCAAGAAGAACCTCAAGGCGGTGGCCGTGCGCGGCACGGGCGGTGTCACGCTGGCCGACGCCGAGGGGTTCTGGTTCGCCTCGCTGGATGTGCTCAAAAAAATCGTCAACGACCCGGTCTCCTTCGGCAGCTTCCGCGCCTACGGCACCGCCAATCTGGTCAACCTGATCAACGAGATGGGGGCATACCCGACGCGCAACTTCCAGTCCGAGGTCTTCGAGGGCGCGGCCGCGACGAGCGGCGAAGCAATCAGCGAGCAGATCCTGCTGCGTAACCGCGCCTGCTTCGCCTGTCCCATTGCCTGCACCCGCGTCACGGAAGTGAAGGACGGCCAGTACCAGGGCCGCGGCGAGGGTCCGGAGTACGAAACCACCTGGTCGTTCGGCGCCCTCTGCGCGGTGACCGATCTCGATGCCATTGCCAGGGCCAACTATCTCTGTGGCGACTATGGGCTGGACTCCATGTCCGCGGGCAGCACCGTCGCGTGCGCGATGGAGCTGTACGAGAAGGGCTACATTCCGGAGAGCGACATCGGCTTCCCACTGCGCTTCGGCGACGCTGCGGCAATGATTCGCGCGCTGGAGATGATGGGCGAGCGTGATGGGAGAGTCGGTGCCCTGATGGCCGATGGCAGCTATCGTCTGGCCGAGTACTACGGCTACCCGGAGGCCTTCATGGGCGTGAAGAAGTTGGAGATGGCTGCCTACAGCCCGCGCGTCTTTCAGGGGATGGCTCTACACTACGCTACGTCCAACCGCGGCGCCTGCCACGTGCGCGGCAACACCGTGGCCGCCGAGTTGTACGGCATTCCCAAATACGTTCCGCCGGAGACCAAGACCGGCAAAGAGGAACTTGTGCGCCGCCCGTTCCAAAACTCGACCGCCTTTGTGGACTCGAGCGGCATCTGCCTGTTCACCAAGCTTGCCATCACCCACCGCGAGATCGTGGCATTGATGGCCTCGGCGACGGGGATCGACTTCACCTTTGACAAATCCATCGTCCAGGGTGATCGTATCTGGAACCTGGAGCGGCTCTTCAACCTGCGCTCCGGCCTCACCGCCGCGGACGACACCCTGCCGGCCCGGATGATGGAACCGATTCCAGGCGGACCACGCGCCGGCTCCTACGCTCAGCTACACGCGAATCTCCAGACCTACTACCGACTCAGGGGGTGGGACGATCAAGGTGTGCCGACGAAGGAGAAGCTCGAGGAGTTGGGGCTCGAGGACTTATGGAGCGTCCTTGATAGATAGGGCGCCCGGCGGGCGCTCCGCCGGCCACGGGAAGGGCACCGGACATGCGCCCCTCCTTGCAAGGACTACCATGATTGAAGTTCGCGTCAAACTCTACGCCGGTTTGCGCCGCTACCGGCCGGGCCTCGCCATCGGCCAGTCCTTCATCTGCTCCGTGCCCGGTGATTCCACCGTCGGGCATCTATTGGACGAGCTAGGCATCCCGTCGCTGATCGTCGCGATCATCCTCGTCAACGGAATCCAGTCCGAGCGCGAGCATCGGTTGACCGACGGCGACGAGGTCGCGCTGTGGCCACCGGTGGCAGGGGGCTCAAGTTGCAGGTAGCAGAGATGCTGCCGCGCTGTTCCCGCGTGGCAGAGGGCGCCGCGAGGGCACTTTTGCGACCTGGTACCCCTGCACCCTTGCGACTTTGCAGGAAGGGAGCATGCAACCCATGTATCAGCCAGAACTCGAAGCAATCCCCCGGCCCGAACTCGAGAGGCTCCAGCTCGAGCGTCTGCGGGCGACGCTGGGCCACATCCACGCCAACAACCCGCGCTACGCCCAACGGCTGAACGGCCTCGGCGCGGACGATGTTCGCTGCCTGGAAGATATCCGCCGCTTCCCGTTTCTGCAGAAAGAAGAGTTGCGGCAGAGCTATCCGTTTGGGTTGGCGTGCGCACCGCAGACCGGGTTCGTGCGGATGCATATGAGCTCCGGTACCACCGGCACGCCGATCATCTGCCCGCACACGGGCAACGACGTGGCACAGTGGAGCGAGATCATGGCCCGCTGCCTGGCGTCCGCCGGCGTCACCCGTGCCGACGTGATCCAGATCACGCCGTCGTTCGGCCTGTTTAACGGCGGGTTTGGCTTTCACTACGGGGCGACCGCCATCGGTGCCATGATCATTCCCATCGGCGCGGGGCGCAGCTCGCTGCAACTCCAATTTATGCGTGATCTGGGTACGACGGCCCTCGCCGGAATTGCCTCGTACCCGCTACGGCTGATCGAGGTCGCCGACCAGCAAGGTTTCGATTTCCGGCGCGACAGCCGCCTACGCGTAGGTATCTTCGGGGCGGAGATCTGGAGCGACGAGATGCGCCGCCGGATTGAAGCGCGGATGGGGATCGAGACCTTCGACATCATCGGCATGACCGAGACCGCCGGCGTCGGCATGGGCATCGACTGCAGCGCGCACGCCGGGGTCCACGTGTGGGAAGATCACTACCTGGTTGAGATCGTCAATCCGGAGTCCGGCGAGCCGCTCCCCGACGGTGAGCCGGGCGAGATGGTGGTGACCACGCTGACGCGCGAGGGTCTGCCCCTCGTCCGCTTCCGCACGCACGACATCAGCCGCGTCGTCAGCCGGGAGCCGTGCCGCTGCGGGCGCACAGGCCTGCGGGTGGCGCGCCTGGCGTGTCGCACCGACGACATGGTCAAGGTGAAGGGGGTCAACTTTTACCCCAAGCAGATCGAGAGTCTGCTGCTCAAGCACCCGGAAGTGGGCAACGACTACCTCATTCTGATCGACCGCGTGGAGGGTGCCGACCGGATGGTGATCAGCGTCGAGGCGCCCCAAGCCGCCGCGGATGGATTGGGGCCACAAATCGCCCACGAACTCTACGAAATGTTGGCCCTGCACGCCGAGGTGAACATCGTCGGCCCTGGGCAACTGCCTCGCCCTGAGGGAAAAGCAGTGCGAGTACAGGATAGACGGAAGTAGGGAGAATTGAAGGTTCGTGACAAGGTTTTGATCAGTACCAAGTCGGCCATATTTTGCGTTTGCCAGATTGTTTCGTAGTAGCGACGGATCTCAGCCTCGGTCGCGACATCTGGCTGGCGTTGCTCGGCGCGAGGTACCACGATCTTGCGTTCCCGCCGCAGCTCTCGAAAGAGTTCTTCAAGGACGCATAGTTCGTCGCGCTTCTGGAAGGTAATGGCACCCCGCTTGGCGGCGACGCCTCCGGTAGAGAATCGGGACAAGTGAGGGTGTTTGTGGGCGATCCTTCGGGATCTTTCATGGCCCGCTATGGCCTTTCACCGTAGCCGGCCTAACATTCAATCTGCTTGAGTTTCTGCCTCTCCAACTGCTCCTGTTGCTCGCGTTCGGCTTCAAGGCCCCGGCCGGCGATCTCTCGGAGCTTCTCCTTGGGCACCCTGCCCAGACGGTTGTCGCTATGCGCTTGCATACGGCCCACTCTTCTTTCTCTGCCGGGAAGGCCAGTTATGCGCCGGAGTTTCCCTTATTACAGGACGTACGCGGCAGGTGTTGGGGCGTGGCAGCGCGGCGTACCAGCCTCTACCCAAGCCTGCTCTTCGCGGGGGGAAGGAGACGCACACCGCGCGTCTCTCTCACTCCACCGCGTCAGTCGTGTCAGTGACAGGACGTCGGGAGGGGAGCAGCCGTGTGCTGCCTGGAGTGGGGCCGGCCGCTCTGGGAGCGCGGGCGTCCCGCCCGCCAGCGGGCCACTGGGAGCGCGGCCCTGGGAGCGCGGGCGTCCCGCCCGCCAGCGGGCCACTGGGAGCGCGGCCCGGACGGCCGGGCCCGCCCCCACCGCGCAACTCCTGGCATTGACAGGGCGTCCGCAGGGGCTTGAACCGCGGAAGCGAGAGCGGCTTGGAGGGCGCGCTGTTGCAAGTTTCCAATTGAACCGGACCATCGCTGTCCGAAGCCGGGCGGGCCGCCGGGCGGGTGCCTGTCCCGGCCGAGCCGGGGAACCCGCGGCTGGAGGCCTGCCCCCCGACAGGGTGCCCCTCATGCAAGGGCGGCGTCAGGAGGCGAGCCCTGCGGGGTACCTACCCCCAAGCAAGAGCCCCGGCGGGGGAGCCTACCCCGCGGGGTACCCCCAAGCGAGACCGTCTTGTAGGGGACTCCCCCGCAGGGGACAAGCGTCCCCCTCGACGCCAGGGGGCCCCTCAGGGCCGGGCGGGCCCCTCCGGGCCCGCGGGGGGGGCGGCTTCCGGTGGAACGGGGCAACCGCGCGCCCAAGAGCGCTCAAGCGGTTCCTACGAACCACGTTCTCACCCGCGCAACGACTCCTTGACCGATGTTCTAGTCGCCGGGTGGCTCGGTGCCATCATTCCCGCGCTCGCCACCTTGCTCCCGTGTAGAGCGCCAAAAAGTGGGCCGCCGGTGTGAGCCGGGGCTGCTGTGCCCCGGGTGTGGGCGGCGGTCCCACACTGGCCCACGACTCTGCGCGCTCCCCGCCGGCCCCTGGCCCGGCCAGGGTGGTCCACCCCCAAGGCGGGGGTCCCCGACGAAGCGGGGGAGCGGCAGGGTGAATGGAACCGGAATGCCGCCCAGGCACCCTCCCCCCGGCGCCGCGGATCGCGGGGGGCCACGGGCCGCCGCGGGCCGCCCGCTGGCCGCCGGATCGGGCGCTCCGGCGGGAGCGGTCGTCCCCCTCTCGCTCGGCCTGGATCGGGCGCTCCAGCGGGAACGGGTCGTCCCCCATGGCTCGGCCTGGATCGCCAGATCCAGGCGATGGTCGCCGGATCTGACGATCCAGCGGGAACGGGGGCCCCTATGGCTCGGCCTGGAGCGCCAGATCCGGCGGGAACAGGGCCCCTTTGGCTCGGCCTGGATCGTCAGATCCAGGCCCGCCCGGCCGGGGTCGGGGATCTGGCGGGAGCAGGGGGCCACGCGCTGGGGTCGGGGGAGGCTGGCGGTGGTCGCCGGCTCTGACGCTCCAGCGGGAACGGGGGCCCTATGGCTCGGCCTGGATCGTCAGATCCAGGCGGTGGTCGCCGGCTCTGACGATCCGGCGGGAACGGGGCCCCTATGGCTCGGCCTGGAGCGCCAGATCCCGGCCCGCCCGGCCGGGGTCGGGGGTCCGAGGGAGCCGGGGGCGAGCTATGATCAGGCGGGGCTCATGGCGGGGAGAACTGGGTGAACCAGCTGACCAGGCCGGGGTGGGCCTGGCGAAGCTGGCACTCGGGGAACGCCAGGGGGCCTGATGAAGGTCGTGGCGTTCAGCCCTGACCAGGCCATGGCTTTGAATGGCGGCGCCACGCACGCTGACGTCACCTCCCTCAGCGGTAAACCACCGCCGGGCCGTGGGGCGGGGGCAGGCGTGCCGCGGCATGGCCACCAAGGGGAGCGCGCCACAAAGGGGCCAGCCGGTGTACGCAGGGCAGAGCAGGCCCTGCGGTTGGGCGGCGGTCCCCAACTCGCCCACGACTCTGCGCTCGCCACCTTGCTCCCGTGCTACGTGTTGACTATCCTTCTGGTCCCGTATCTGGAGAAATCCGGCCCGCGCCGGTATCTGGGACCGGGTGATACCCGATCATGGAATGGGTAGGTCGGTGGGATGAGGGAGAAATAGATGCTCGACTTTATCCGGCGTATGCGACGGGGCGGGCACCTCCTGATGCGTCTGGGGCTGCTGCTCATCCTTGTGGCGTGTGGTAGGGCAGCCGGCTCGCAGGAGAGGTTCCAGGCCACGGTGGGGCCAGAGAGCACATCCCCTACACCACAAGTGACTCCGTCTCCCGCCGTAACAGCAGTGGCGCTCTCGGGTGGGGCGGGCGGAATCGGCTTTGATGATCTGGGCTACGACGCCACTCGGGGAAAGGTACTCGTCCCAGCCGGCCGCACCGGTAACCTGGACCTGATTGATCCGAAGACACTGGCCGTCGCCGCCATCGGGGGGTTCAGCGCCCAGCCGCGGTTTACCGGGGGGCATGACGTCGGCCCAACCTCGGCGGATGCCGGTCGAGGATTCCTCTTCGTCGTCGATCGCACGGCTCGGCGCCTCGCCGTGGTAGATTCGGTCACACCAACAATCGTGTCCACGGCCACACTGGCGAGCAGCCCCGACTATGTCCGCTACGTTGCTACAACCGACGAGGTGTGGGTGACCGAACCCGACCACGAGCAGATTGAAGTCTTTGCGCTCTCAACCGAGGACCCCCCGGCGCTGACTGCAGTCAGCGTGATTCCAGTTCCCGGAGGCCCAGAATCGCTCATCATCGATCATACTCGCGGGCGCGCCTATACCCACTTGTGGGCCGGGCAAACCGTGGCGATTGGTATCACCCGGCACACCATCCTTGGTCGGTGGCCTAATGGCTGCACGAGCTCGCGTGGGATCGCGCTAGATGAGCAGCGGGGGTTTCTCTTTGTTGGTTGCGCTGAGGGGCGAGCCGTCGTGCTCGACCTCACCCATGAGGGGCGCCAGCTTGCGAGCCTGCAAGCTGGCGCTGGAGTCGACGTCATCAGCTACAGCCCCACCCTGGGGCACCTGTACCTGCAGGGTGCTGAGAGCGCCACGCTGGCCATTCTGGGCATCTCGGCTGCAGGACATCTTTCCCTGCTCGGCACCATCCCCACCGTCGCTGGCGCCCACTGCGTCACTGCCGATGACCGGGGCAACAGTTGGGTGTGCGATCCCGATCACGGCCAGATATTGCGCATTGTCGATCCCTTCCCGCCAGAGGGGAAGGAATGATGGTCACTCTACTTCAAGAGGCTCTAAGGCTGAGATCCCAGCCGGCAAAGCGTCACTTCTTTCGTGCTATCAGCTCTTTGGTGAGTGAGCAACTTTGCGGCTGGTGAGACAAACCTTGAAGTACCCCCAAGTAGGCTCCCATAAACAACCCCGCCGTGCCCTCGCCCGCCCGAGTCCAGACGAGGCGTGCGGCCGGCGCAAGGGGGAGCACCGCAGCCGCCGTCGCGATGATACTCCTTGGCCCCTGATATGCTAGTAAACAGTAGAGAGACCCGTTTCACGACCGTATCAGGTTTGGACGTATTAAGGAAGCGATGGGTATTCTGCTCGTCATAGTGGCGGTGACGGCGGTGCTCATTTCTATCAACGCGCTCTACGTTGCGGCCGAGTTTTCCTCGGTGAGTTCTCGCCGGACCCGAATCGGGCAACAGGCCGCGAGCGGCAACCGGCTGGCCGAGTTACTCGAACCGATTGTGAGCGACTCGCGGCGACTCGACGCCTACGTCGCCGCGTGCCAGCTTGGCATCACTGTATCCAGCTTGCTGCTTGGCTTCTACGGCCAATCGGCCATCGCCAGGACGCTTTACCCCTTCTTCACCCGTTTCGGAGGGATGCAGGCAGCCGCGGCCCAATCGCTGGCGGCAACCGTGGTCCTGGTTTTTCTAACCAGCCTCCAGGTCGTTTTCGGGGAGTCGGTACCCAAAGCCGTCGCCGTCCGCAACCCGGAGCGGCTGGCCCTCCTCACCGTGGTCCCGGTACGATGGTCGCTCGCCCTCTTGCGCCCGGTGATCGCGCTCTTCAATGGGACCGGGGCCTTGATTCTGCGCCTGCTTGGGGTGCCGCCAGCCAGCCACCGGATGCACGCTCATTCACCGGAAGAGATCGAGCTGCTGGTGGCGGAGAGCGCTAAGGGGGGCCTGCTCGAGTCGGACGAGCGCCTGCTCTTGCAGAATGTGTTCCGCATCGGCGAGCTGACGGCGGTCGAGGTAATGGTGCCCCGGACCCGCCTGGGGGCGGCGCCGGTCGACACGCCTCTGCGCGACTTGCTCGAGCTCGCTGTCACCTCGGCCTACACGCGTCTCCCACTCTACCGCGAGACGATCGACGACATCATCGGCATAGTCCATCTCAAGGACCTCTACCGGTTGTTTGTAGAAGGTGGGGAGGACGTAGCCTCTATCCTTCGGCGGGTCCCCTTTGTGCCCGAGTCGAAACGCGCCGTTGAGGTCTGGAATCTGCTGCGGCAGCAGGGCAGCTATGTCGCGATCGTCTTCGATGAGTTTGGCGGGACGGCCGGCATGATCACGATTGAGGATCTGATCGAGGAGATTTTCGGTGAGTTCCAAGACGAGTTCGACGAGGAAACCGCGCTGATCGCGGCCGGCCCTGATGGGCGGGTCCGGCTGCGCGGCGATCTCCTGGTCAGCGTTGTCAACGATTTGCTGAATCTGGAACTGCCTCATGAGGAGGTCAACACCATCGGCGGGCTCGTGATGGCGATGATAGGGCACCCGCCGCGCGTGGGCGAGGAGCTCACCGTTGGGGGCACGGCCCTGCGGGTTGAAGCTGTGAGCGGTCCGGCGGTCCGCGAGGTGAGCCTTCGCCCGCCCTCGAATACCGAATTCCACTTGCCTGACGAGCTTGAGGGGGAGTGATGGGCGCGTTTTTGATCCCAATCCTCGTGATTGTGGTCTTGATTCTGCTCAACGGCCTCTTCGTCGCTGCCGAGTTCGCGCTTCTCGGAGTGCGGCCGACGCGCGTCGCGCAACTTGCCGACGAGGGCAATCGCACTGCCGGCCGGATCAAAGCGATTTTAGACGACCCGAGGCGGCAGGACCGCTACTTCGCGACCACGCAAATCGGTGTGACCCTTGCAAGTCTGGGTCTTGGCATGTACGGAGAACACACCGTGGCGGCCTGGTTGCTCGGGCCGTTCGAGCGGTGGCTCCGGCTGAGCCCGGTCGCCGCGCACTCGATCGCCGGCGGCATCACGATCGCGCTGCTCACGTTCGCCCACGTGGTGGGCGGCGAGATTGTGCCCAAGTCGCTGGCGCTGCAATATGCCGAGCGGGCCGCGCTGGGTCTCGCCGGGCTCATGGCGCTCATGAAGCGGCTCTTCTTCCCAGCGATCGTCACGCTCAATGCCATCGGCCACGGCGTCCTGCGGTTGCTGGGCATTCCGGCGACAACCGCCCGCACCCGGCTCTACTCTCCTGAAGAGCTCGAGTTGATCGTCTCCGAGAGCCATGTGGGTGGCCTGGTGACCAAGAACGAGCAACAGCTCTTCCAGAACATCTTCGACTTCAGCGAGCGGCGGGTTGGCCAGGTGATGACGCCCCGGCCGCGGATCATTGCCGTCCCGCTGGGTATCGATGAGGCGGCCCTGCGGGGGCTGGTCGCGACCTCACCCCACAGCCGCTTCCCGGTCTACCTGGGCGATCTCGATCACGTGGTCGGTCTGTTGCTCCTCAAGGACTTTGTGCGCCAACAACTCGAGCAGCCGGGCCAGTTCCACCTCAGAGCGCTGCTGCGCCATATGCCCACGGTTCCCGAGGCGATGCCGGTTGACCGCCTGCTGGCCGCCTTCAAGCGCAGCCACATTCACATGGCTCTCGCGGTGGACGAGTACGGGGGCTCGGCCGGTGTGGTGACGCTGGAGGATCTGGTCGAGGAGGTCGTCGGCGAGGTGCGCGACGAGTTCGATCTGGGCGAGCAGCCACCCCTCCGCCAGGTCGAGCCGGGCATCCTGCTCGCCCGCGGCGACTTGCTCCTCGAAGACCTCGTCGAGGAAGTGCCCATCCCCCTTCCGAAGGAAAAGGTGTTGCCCGACGTCGAGACGGTAGGTGGGCTGGTCGTCGCGCTCCTTGGACGGCCGCCCCGGCCTGGGGATCAGGTGACCCTCGACGGGGCGACCTTCACCGTCGAGGCGGTTCGAGGGCTCGCGGTCGGCGCGGTGCGGATCGTCCTCGCAGAGGACGATCGGGCGCATCTCAGGGCCGAGGAGCCCAGGCGCCGCGAGGGACGAGTGTGAGGATCCGGAGGGTACGAGCCGCCACCGGCGGTGGCGGCTCGTCATCTGCTGGCAGAGCACACGCAGTCGCCTGACCCCGCCGCACCACACGGCTCCTATCAGGAGAGAATGTTTGGATCACGACGAACGCTGTTGGGTGGCCGCGGAGGCGATCTGTTCAATTGGCGCCGGGCGCGAATCCGCGTGGTAGAAGGTGCCCCGAAGTGGTTGGCCGGTCCGCTGCGCCTTCTCCCCTGACCAGACGGTGGAAAAGAGACGCAGCATGTTCCCGCCGAGGATCTTCACAATGGTCTCGTCAGGGCAGCCGCGCGCCACGAGGCCGGCGGTGATCGCGGGGAACTTCGCCAGGCTATCGAATTCCTCAGGATAGACGAAGTGGTACTCCGGAAGCCGGACATCTTGCCACAGGAGCGTGTACTCTTCCGCGGGGAAATTCTCCATGATGTCGGGGCCGATGGCGACGTGATCTGCGCCCATCACTTCCACCATATGCTCGATGTGATCCAACAGTTCATCAAAGGTGGCGGCGCGCGACTCATTGGTGATGAAGACCGAGAGCGGATGCACCCCCACGACGCCCCCGGTCTGGGCAAGAGCGCGTAGCATATCGTCGGTCAGGTTGCGGGGGTGATCGACCAGGTCGAAGCAGCTCGAGTGTGAGGCGTGCACCGGAGCCGTGCTCGTCTCGATCACATCCCAAAAGCCCTGAAACGTCATGTGCGACACGTCGACGACGATGCCGAGCCGGTTCATTTCCCGAACGGCTTCCCGGCCCAGCGCGGTGAGTCCGTTGTTCCCACCTACCGCGACGCCGTCGGCGAGCAGGTTGCGAAAATTGTGGGTCAAACCGATGCAGCGGATGCCCAGACGGTGGAAGATGTCCAGCAGGCTGGGATCGTCTTCGACCGGTCCCGCCCCCTCAAAGCAGAGCACGATGGCGACCCGCCCGTCCCGTTTCGCGGCCAAAATATCGTCGACTGAGATGGCGATACCGATCTCGTCGGGGGAAGACTCTGCCTCGATATATATCGCCTCGATGGCTTGCAACGCGAACTTGAGGCGGTTGGTTGCCATCGTATTCCGGAACGGGAAGTCAATCAGGTAGGGCGCGTCACCGGCGACGTGATCGCAGACGGCAGTGAGGCCGCCGCGACGAAGCACCGGGAGGTGCCGCCGGGCAAACACGTGGGTCTCCCCGTTCCGTTGCCGTTTGGCAATATCGGGGCAGATATCGGTGTGGGCTGCAATCACCACCGCCTGCTCGTGCAGGTCGCGGGCGTGTTGAGCTTGTTCTTCGGTAATTCGCATCGCTGATTCCTCCATCTTCCGGTTGCTGCGGCTCAGCCGATGATCGATTTGCTGCTTGACAGTGGATCGATAAAGCGTTAAGCTCGACTATACATTTTAGCTCTAGAGAATCAAGGTGATGCGCTGTGGGAGAACCTGGGAATTCCGGGGTGGCGGCGGGTCTGGGCGAAGCCATCCGGCGGACGCGGCGGTCGCGTAAATTGAGCCTGCGGGCCGTGGCGAAACGCGCGGGTGTAACCGCCGGGTTGGTGAGCCAGATCGAGAATGGCCGGGTCACTCCCTCCGTCGAGACCCTATTTGCTCTCGCGGCCGCGCTGGACGTTCCCGTCGCCCATTTCTTCGACAGCAGCAACGCCAGTTCTGATAGTGCCTCGGACTTTGCCGGCTGGTCCGACCGGCGCATCATCCGCAAGGAGAACCGCAAACGCCTTTACCTCGAGACCGGTATCATCTGGGAGCTGCTCACGGGCGAAGAGCAGCCGGGAACTCGCTTTGTCGAGATTACATATCCGCCGGGAGCACGATCCGCCAACATGATGATCCGTCACACCGGCCGCGACTTCCTGGTTGTTATCGAGGGCGAGATCACAGTCCAACTCGAGTTCAAGGATCATGTCCTCAAGGCGGGCGACTCGATGTGGTTCGACGCTCCAGTCCCGCATCAGGTCCGGAACGAGAGCGGTGCCCCGGCACGCCTGATTGCCCTCACCATCGATCCCTGGCCCGCGACGGACCTCAACCCGCCAGATAGCCCCCATCCACCGCCAGAACGTGCCCCGTAACCATGCTCGATGCATCCGACGCGAGAAAGAGCACCGGGCCGACAATCTCCGCCGGCTGGCCGGTTCTCCCCAGCGGGATACGCCGCAAGAGTCCCGCGTATGCTTCAGGTTGCTGCCGGCGGTTGCGGCGAACGAGCGGTGTCTCAAAGGTGGAGGGTGCCAGGGCATTGACTCGCACCGGCGCCCACTCGACGGCGAGCGAGCGCGTCAGTTGGATGACGCCCGCCTTACTCACGGCGTAGGCCAGGACGCCGGGGTGCCCCACCACCCCGGCGATCGAAGCCAGGTTGACGATGCTGCCGTGCCTCCGGGCGAGCATGCCCCGTCCCACTGCCTGACAGCAGTAAAACGTGCCGTTCAGGTTGACGTCGAGAATGCGCGCCCAGCTATCCGGCGCCAGGTCGGCGGCCCGGCACCAGTCGTTGATGCCGGCACAGTTTACCAGGACGTCGATTGCGCCGTGCTGGCGCTCGATGGCGGCCACCGCCGCGACCACCGCGGGCTGGTCGGTCACGTCCAGGGGCAGCGCCACGGCGGACCCACCCGCGCGCTCGATCTCGCTCGCCACTGCCGCCGCGCCGTCCGCGTCGAGATCGCCCAGGATGACTCGTGCCCCGGCACCGGCGAGGCCCGCGGCGATCGCCCGGCCCAGGCCCCCCGCCGCCCCGGTGACCAGCGCCACGCGCCCATCGAGCGCAAACAGCCCGGCGGCCGCCACGTTCATCCGGCGTTCAGCCCGGCGGCCGCGGGCGGGGCGAGTTGGGCGGAGTGTTGCTTCATTGCCGCGAGCGCATCGGCGTAGATCGTCGCCAGCAGGATCTCAGGCTGTGAGTAGATCACCAGGCGGCAGCCAAAGTCCATCCACCGCTCCGCATCCTCGAGGTCGTAGGCGAGGACGCCGGCAGTTTTCCCCTCCTCCATCACAGTGCCCAGGACGCGCCTGGTCGCTTCGACCACGTCCGGATGCCAGGGAGCGTAATGGAAGCCCATCTTCATTGAAAGATCGGCCCGCCCCACGAGGAAGATGTCAACCGGTTCGCGCGCAATCGCCCGGATATTCTCGGCAGCCTGCGGCGTCTCGATCAACCCCAGGATCAGCATCTCCTCATTGACGGTCTGGACAAAGGGGGCGAAGTTGCGGCGGTACGCGCCGCGACCCGCTGCACGCGTGGCGGAGCAGAGGGTGCGCTCGCCAGAGGGCGGGTAGCGAGTCAGCTGGTAGGCGCGGCGGGCCGTCTCGGCGTCCTCGAGCATCGGTATAAAGATGCCCTCGGCCCCGCTATCGAGGACCCACAGGATCGTCTTTTCTTCGACGTGACGGACGCGGACCAGCGGGGTGATGTCCGCCGCCTGCGAGGCGCGGATCATGTTCTCGATGACGGGGCCGTCGGCAGCCGTATGTTCCATGTCGATCCCGATGAAATCGTAGCCGGCGGCTCCGACCAGTTCAGGGAACGACGGTTCGAGCACAAGGGTGAAGGTGCCAAAGACGATCTCCCCGTTGCGCAGCTTTTCCTTGGTGCGACTCTTTCTCATGAGCATCGTGGGAACTCCTTCATACCACAGGGGTGGGACTCGCCCCCGGCTAATGGTTATAGGCGCCGCCGTTGACGTCGAGAACGGCACTGGTAATGTATGACGCGTGATCGGAGGCGAGAAAGAGGACGACATTGGCGATTTCGTCCGGCGTCGCCAGCCGGCCGAGTGGGACGGCGCGCGCGTAGGCGTCGAGGGCCTCACGGGAGAGTGACGCGGCCATTGGCGTCAGGACGCCGCCGGGCGCGACGGCGTTGACGAGGACGTTGTCGGGTGCCAGGACGTGCGCAAGTGAGCGCGTCATCGTCAGGATGGCGCCCTTCGTGGTGGAGTAGACGACCGATGTTTGGGGCTGGAAGCCGCCGGTGAAGGCCGCCAGGGAGGTGAAGTGGACGATGCGACCCCAGCGGGCCGCTCGCATCGGCGCGGACACCGCCCGCGAGACGAGGAATGCGCTTTTCAGATTGGCGTCCATGTAGCGTTGCCAGGCAGGCTCATCGACCCGTTCAAAGGGCAACCGCAGATGGATCGCGGCAGTGTGGACGAGGATGTCGAGCCGGCCGAAGGCCGACATGGTCTGCTCGATCAACTGCTCGACATCCTCGGGGCGGGTAAGGTCGGCTACGACGGAGAGGTGGCCCGGTTCGCGGCTCATCGAAGCGAATGCGGTCTGCAGGCGCGCCCGGTCCACGTCGCAGGCCACGACGTGTGTCCCGGCTCCCGCAAAGGCCCGCAGGCAGGCACTTCCAATCCCACCGGCGGCACCCGTGACGATCGCGATGCGCCCTTCGAGACCCGATGCGAGGCTCCACATTCGATGCGACTCCCCTCTTTGGTCAGTGCGCTGTTCTGACACATCGACGGTTGTGGTTCATGACCATGCCGGTAGCAAGGTGCAAAAGCGTGTTTGCCAGGTTCCTGACAGAAGAGCCTTGCCAGGGCAGCCTGGGCCCGGCTACTGGCTGCCCTGGCAAGGTTGAGCCTGCACGGCTCTGCCAGCAAGACCAGGACTACTGGAGTGGTGGGACGCTCGCGCAGTCGCGCTTTACCTCAACGCGCCCAAGCTCGTTCTGGGCAGCCTTGAGCGGGCCGTCGTTGTAGTACTCGGAGGCCGGTGGCAGCTTCTCGATGAGCTTGTTCTCCAACATCCACTTGCCGTCGTTGGCCGCGATATACTCCGTATCGAGGTCGCCGTTAGGGTTCATCCACGGCCACTGGTCGGTGCCGTACAACTCGCGGATGATCCCCTCATCAACCCTGGTCCACTTGCTGACCGTCTGGATGACCCGTTCCTTGTTGGCGGGGTCCAGGTAGTAGCGCACGCCTTCGAGCCAGGCGGCGAGCCAGGCCTGGGCCCACTTGCCGCCGTCACGCGCGGTGAATTCCTGCGAGAAAATCATCTCACCCAACTGTTGGCCGGGGAGGACCTGGTGCATGGCAATGATGCGCTTGGCCGTGCCATCGCGGATGGCCTGGACCGTCAGGGGTTCCGCGACGAAGCCGGCATCAATTGCGCC
Source organism: Ardenticatenaceae bacterium (assembly GCA_027493995.1). Taxonomy (GTDB): domain Bacteria; phylum Chloroflexota; class Anaerolineae; order Ardenticatenales; family Ardenticatenaceae; genus DOUV01. Next base: position 8,033,180 of record JAOSJS010000001.1, read on the forward strand.
GGTCTTCAGGGCGTTGACCGTATCCGGATAGGAGAGCGTCACGATCTCCACGTCGGAGAGTTTCATGTTCTCCTTCGAGAGAATGAGGCTTAACCAGTATTCGGTACCGGAACCGCGGGCGATAATGGCGATCTTCTTGCCCTTCAGGTCCGCTGGGGTCTTGACACCCTCATCGTAAAGCGACGAGCGCACAATGAGCATGTTGTCCGAGGAGCAGCGGTACTGCATGCGATCGGATACGGCGCGTACTTTCAAGCCCGAATTGATGGCGTTGAAGAACGCGGCTGAGGTGCCGACGATATTGGCATCGAGCTTGCCCTGGGATTGGACACCCAGGAGATCGTACGGGTTGGCATTCGTGGTGTATTCATTTTTGATGCCACGTTTGGCAAAGTAGCCCAACTCGTCGGCCAGGTAGAGCGGCCCGAGAGCGACGATCGGTACGTAGGCCATTGTCACCGTGGTGAGATCGCCCGCGGCCGCTTCGGTCGGTTGAGCGCTTGCCTGGGTTGGTTGGGCGCTCGCTTCGGTCGGTTGAGAGGGTACTGCCTGGGGTGTTGCCGCCTGCCCGCACGCGCTGACGATAAGCACCAAGATCATCAGCAGCGTGAGCACTGCGCTGCGAACTGCAAACCTGCCTTGTCTGTTCATCTTCTCTCCTCCGCTACGCTGGTTCACATGGGGTCGAGACGCGCGACATCGTGAGCTTTATTCCATACCGCGCCTCCTTCGCGTGCCGGCGTGCCTGTGACGTCCAGGCGTGGGTCACGCCTATAGCTGTTTCTGGGTCGCCTTCGACCACCCGAAGAAGCGGCGCTCGATGGCCAGCATCGCGTTCGTCGTCAAGAAGCCGATGGTAACGATCACGATGAGGGTTGCGTACATGTTGTCAATCTGGTAGATCTGCCAGTAGATCCAGGTTTGGGCGCCGATTCCGTCGGAGGCGGCGACAAACTCGCCCGCGACGGCGCCCAGCAGAGCCAGGCCGAGGCCCAGGCGCAGACCCGCAAAAATCGTTGGGAGGGCTCCGGGCAGGGCGATCTTCCAGAGAATCTGGCGATTACTGGCCCCAAGGTTGCGGGCCATCATCACCAGGCGCTCGTCGACCTGGCGCACCCCCGCGAGGGTGTTCACGATCGCCGGATAGAAGCAGACGATGGCTGAGAGGGCGATGATCGGCGGCGAGCCAAGTCCGAAGATCACGAGCAATAGCGGGAGTATCGCGATGTGGGGGATGGGGTAGGTCAGGGAGATCAACGGGTCGAGGAGCGCGGAGAGCCAGCCGATACGGGCCATCAGGACTCCAATTGCCACGGCTGGCACCGTACCAATGGTAAAGCCGAGCGCCACGCGGCGGATTGTGATGCCCAGGTGCTGGGCGATTACTCCCTCCTGCACGAGGTGGACTAACGCCCTGGCGATACGGCTGGGCGCCGGGAAAAAGATCGGGTCGATCACCCCGAGCGCACTGCCGATTTCCCACAGCAGGATCACCGCAATGACGGGCAAGATCGTTCCGAGCGGCGAGTGCATGAGGCGCTCAGTACGGGTCGGCCCGGTCTTGATGCGCGAGGGGGCGGCAATCTCCAGGCTTACTTCCTCGGCAACCGGCTCCGCATCGCGGCCGGCCACGCGGGCTGAGGGCGCTGGCACGCTTATGGCGCTGCTCCATTCCCCGAGTTGACGAGCGCCCGTCTCAGCAGGTCCCAGATGTGCAGGCGTAACTCGACGAAACGGGAATCACGTTCAACCTCGATCGTGCGTGGGCGTGGAAATGGCACCTCGACCTCTTCCACCAGTTGCGCCGGGCGGCTACTCAGCACGAGGACGCGATCGCCCAAGAAGAGCGCCTCTTCGATGTTATGTGTGATGAAGACGACCGTCTTCTGGTCGCGCATCCAGAGATTGGTCAACTCCTCCTGAAGGACAACGCGCGTCTGGGCATCGACCGCCGCGAAGGGTTCGTCCATCAGAAGCACTTCCGGGTCGTTGGTCAGCGCTCGGGCGATGCCGACGCGCTGGCGCATGCCGCCGGACAACTGATGGGGGTAGTGGCTCTCGAACCCCTCGATACCCATCAGCCGCAGGTGCCCACGGGCCGCCTCGTGGCGGGTCCGCTTGTCGACCCCTCGAATCTCAAGCCCAAAGGCGACGTTATCGAGGACCGTCTTCCAGGGGATGAGGGCGTACTCCTGCCACACGATCGTGGTGATCGGGCCACTGGACGTTCGTTGCCCCTTGAACTCGATTCGTCCGGCAGTGGGGCTCTCCAGCCCGCCCATCATGGTCAGGAGCGTTGATTTGCCGCAACCACTCGGCCCAACCACGCAGAGGAACTCTCGCTCTCGTACCGTGCAAGAGAAGTTGTCCAGCACTTTGAGTGGTGGCCGGTTGGGAGTGAAATACGTCTTGCTGAGCTGCTTGACCGCAACAATCATCCGCTACCCTCTCGGAAAGGACTAAAACGGTGGGCTCGCGAGCGCGCGGCAAGTGTGCGTTCGCGAACCCACCACCCAATTCTTCTGGTCGCCGTCACGGCACAAAGGAATCATGGTGCTCGAGCCACCACCGCGCGATATCGATGCGCCGGGCGAACCAAACATTCCCGAGGTTGAGCGCATACTCGATGAGCTCGCGCAGAGCGTGAGTCCGCCCCGCCTGCCCAATCCAACGCGGGTGGAGTCCGAGCGAGATCATGCGAGGATGCGTCTCGCCCTCCTCCCAAAGGTATTGGATCCCGCGGCGGCAGTTCTCGAAGTAGTCCCAGGGACTCGAGTAGCCCGGCGAGAGCACGAAGCGACCGTCGTTGTAGGTGTGCGTGTACGGAAGCACGAGATGGCGCTTCTCGCCGACGCGGACGAAATACGGGAGATCGTCGTTGTAGGCGTTCGAGTCATAGAGAAAGCCGCCTTCTTCGACCAGCAACTCGCGGGTGTGGATCCCAGGCCCGTAGCGGGTGTACCAGCCATAGGGACGAACGCCGCAGCTCTTCTCGATGGAAGCGACGGCCTTGTGGATCCGCTCCCGCTCTTCCTCGACACTCATCTCCCATGGTTCGTCCCAGCGCCAGCCGTGGGAGCACGGTTCGTGGCCGTACTCCTGGATCGCCTCGCCGACGGCCGGGTTCCGCTCCAGAGCCAGGGCGCACGCGAAGAAGGTGGCTTTGACATCGTACTCCGCGAAGAGTCGCAGCAACCGCCAGATGCCGGCGCGGCTGCCGTACTCGTAGATCGATTCGGTGCTCAGGTCGCGGACGTCGGGTCGCATGGCGTACGCGATCTCGCCGTAGCCCTCATTGCGCCCGTCCCCATCTGGAATGTTGTACTCTGAGCCCTCTTCATAGTTCACGACCAGGCTAATCGCGAGCCGGGCGTTGTTCGGCCACCGCACGCGCGGAATATGACGGCCATAGCCAACAAAGTCACGCTCGGTGCCCGGCCGCATCTGAGTGCGGGCTGCCTCCCTGGCCTCTTCCGGCGTCAATCGCGCCCCGTGAGCTTGTTCAGCCATCATTTACCTCCATCTTGTTCATCGCTCCCGTCCGTCTGCAGGGGACGGGCCGCGTCCGTGAGCGTTCGGATGCTCTCGAGAGCGGCAGCGTTCCGGCAGAGAGCTGCGAGGGTCGCTGCTCGCTCGGTCCCAAGGATCGGCGCGGTGAGTTCGAGGAACTTCGCATTCAACGCCTCATCGCTTGCCGGGTTCTCGGCATCACCTGGCGGCATGTCGCGGCGCTCGGCGGTCGAACTCCCGTCGTCCAGTTCAAATTCGACAAGGGAAGGCCGGGCTCCGGGATACTCACGGTCGAGGACGGGATCGATCTCGACGTGAACGCGGCGCATGAGGTCGTGCAGGCGCGGGTCGTCCAGGTCCTGCTCGTGCAGTGCCTGGAGCCGTCTGTCGGGCGAGAGCAGGCGCGCTGCCACCACAAAGGGGATACTGAACTTGGCCGCCAGCGTTGTTCGGGGCGCCTGGTCTGAGAGCTCGGCTGCCAATCCATAGGTCCGCACCGTCACCCGGCGCACAGTAGCGGTGTGGGGCAGGCGGGAGCGGATCGCGTCGACCGCTTCGATGGTCGTGATAGTATGCGCGCAGACCGGCTGGAATTTGAAATAGTTGTTGAGGATCTCGAACTCGATCTCATCGCCGTCCAGCCCGGCAGCCAATCGCTCGGGCTTGAAGGCCAACGAGCCGCGTGGCCCGAAATATTCTGTCAGCGTGCCCTGCGAGGCTGTCATCCCGGCCCGAGTGCCGTAGGCCACCGTGACGGCCGTTTGAGCGCCCATACCGGCGTAGAGGTGATGGGCCGTGACGCCGTCGGTCGCGGTGCGAGTCCAGGGCGTGAGCGTCAGGGTCGCTGCCGCCTCAATGGCCTGGACCAGCGTCGCCTGGTCGGCGTCCAGCAGTTTGGCACCGGCGACCGCCGCCGCGATGGTGGGCCAGTGGCCGTGCGCGTGGATGCCAGGGTGGAGTGGTCGCATCGCCTCGCCCAGACGCACGGCCACCTCGTAGCCGGCGACCAACGCCGTCAGGAGGGCCTTGCCGCCCCGACCTTCACGCTCAGCGATGGCCAGCAGGGCCGGGAAGATGTGGATCCCCGGATGCCCCAGCGCGCGGCGGTGCCCCTCGTCGATTTGAGTCACAGTGCAGGCGGCGGCGTTGAAGAGCGCCGCCTGTCCCGGATCGCAGCGGTGGCGGGTGCCGAGGATGGTCGCCGGCCCGGTGCGCGCGGCGCCGAGCAACTCCGTTCGGAAGGCATTCAAGAAAGGGTCTTGCGCCCCCCAGATGATGACCCCGACCATGTCGAGGAGGATGCCAGCGGCATGCTGTTGCACGCGTTCCGGCAGGCGATCATAGGTGAGGCGGTGCACGAAGGCCGCGAGTCCTTTGACCGGGCCGATCATTTCAAGGGAGGGGGAAGTATCAAGGGTTGTCATGGAATCAGGACTACCTTACCAATCACAGAACGTGCTTCGAGAAGGGCATGGGCCTCTGCGGCCGCCTCCAGAGGGAGGACGCGGTCGATGTGCGGTACCAGAGCGCCTTCCCCTGCCAGGCGGAGGACGGTCTCGAGTTCCTCGCGACGCTGGCTCCGCGAGCCAAGCAGACTGAGTTCCTTGCGGAAGAAGGGGATCACGTCGAGCGGTACGACCTCACCGCCGTGCCCCCCGCCGGTAATCAGGCGGCCTTTGGTGGCCATGCAGGCGAGCGTCGCCCTCAGAATGTCGCCGCCGATGTGCTCAACCGCCACGTCGACACCGCGCCCCCCCGTGAGACGGAGGACCTCGACGGCCAGGTCGGTCTCGCGGTAATTGATCCCGGCGAACGCGCCGCACGCCCGCGCATAGTCCAACTTTTGGTCCGAGCCTGCGGCCGCGATGATCTGTGCCCCGCGCAGCGCCGCAACCTGGACGGCCGCGCTGCCGAGGCCACCGCCTGCCCCGGTCACGAGCACCGTCTCACCGGGACGCACGGCTGCGATGGTCACGAGCATCCGCCAGGCTGTTCCAAAGGAGATCGGCGTCGCCGCGGCAGCTTCGAACGAGAGGGCGGCCGGGAGGCGAAGGAGACCGCGAGCGGGGAAGACCAGGTACTCGGCGTACCCGCCGGGCATCTGAATGCCGGGCATCTGAGCGTGCGGGCAGAGGTTGTCATCTCCCGCCTGGCAGGCATTGCACCGACCGCAGGGCACGATGGGCGCCGCCAGAACTCGCTCGCCTGGTGCCACGCCGGACACTCCGGGGCCGATCGCATCCACGGTTCCGGCAGCCTCGCGCCCCAAGACGTGGGGGAGCGTGATCGGCATCCGAGCCTTGCCCGCTCGCAAATCAAGGTCGAGGTGGTTGACGGCGCACGCGCGAACGCGGATGCGTACCTCGCCTGGCCCAGGCTCCGGGATCGGCAGCGACGTCAGGTCAAGGACGCCTGGCGGGCCGTACGCGCGAAAAACCACCGCCCGCATCTCTTCGCTTGCTCCATGGGGGTAAGCAACCACGATATTGCACCTTGTCGAGGGTGGCGTTGGCGCCATGGCCGGCCCGGCGGCAGGGCTGAGGTAAATGACGACTGTTTAGTCACAATAATCGCTTTTTGCCTGACTGTCAAGCCCCACTTCAACTGAGGGGTGCATGGGGAAGGTCTCTGGCTGGTGTTGAAGCGGGCGAGGAGCGGTGGGGAGTGGGCAGTGAACAGTGGGCAGTGAACAGTGAGCAGTGAACAGTGAGCAGTGAACAGTGAGCAGTGAACAGGGGGTGGGGAAGGTGTGGGCGGTAGGGGGCGGAGTGGGCAGTGAACAGTGAACAGGGGGTGGTGGGGGAGGGAGAAGACTTCCGAAGTCTGGTTCGCAGCCGGTGCCCGCCGCTGTCACCGTCGTCGGAGCGCGCTGTGGGCCAGCACGGTCCCTCCCAGACTTCGGAAGTCTGAGGACGTGACCGGCGCTCTAGAGGGGGAGGGCGAGGCCAGTGCCACGCCTTACACTGCGGTCCAGCCTCCGTCGACCGTCAGGGTGTGGCCGGTGATGAAGTCCGAGGCGGGGCTGGCAAGGAAGACCACGGCACCGACCACGTCGGATGGCACGGCCAGACGAGCGAGTGGGATGCGGCTGAGAACGTCGGTGTAGAAAGCCTGGTCTTCGAACATTGGGGCGGTAAGCGGGGTCCTCACGAACGTGGGGGCGACCGCATTGACGTTGATCTGGTACTGGGCCCACTCGAGGGCCAGCGCGCGGGTGAGGTTGACGACCCCGGCCTTGGCAGAGCAGTAGTGTGCCCGGTACAAGTAGCCGATGAGGCCCATCTGCGAGGCGATGTTGACGATCTTTCCGCCCCCGCCGCGCGCGACCATGTGCCGGGCCACCGCCTGCGCGCAGAAGAAGACCCCTTTCAAGTCCGTGTCGAGCACGCGGTCCCACTCGTCCTCAGTGATGTCGAGGGCCAGGCGCGGGATATTGATGCCGGCGTTGTTGACCAGCACGTCGATTCGGCCCCACTCGTCGAGAACGCGGTCGACGAGGACCTGGATGGAGGTGAACCGGGTGACGTCGAGGGGCACTGTGAGCGCGCGGCGGCCGGCCGCGCGCACTGCTGTGGCGGTGTCCTCGGCAGCTGCCTCTTTGCCCGGGAGTTCAGTGATTACCAGATCGGCCCCGGCCTGTGCCAGCGCAGTCGCAAACGCCTGACCCAAGCCACTGCCGGCGCCGGTCACGACGGCGATCCGGTCGTCGAGGCGAAATGATGGGACTTCCATATCTTATCATCCTCGTTCAACACTCATGGAGTACAGAATCGGCTGTTGATGTGAGGCTGGACCTTAGGGAACTCGGAGGGACTCATTCCCCAGACGTTCGCCTGAATTCCCTTGCCATCTCTCCCCGATGGCACCCTGGCTCAACCCTCGAATAGCCCGGCGGCGCGCGCCCTGGCCAGCGTCTGCTCGGCGGCGCGGATCATGGGTGCGTCTACCATCTTGCCCTCCCAGGCGAACGCACCGGTCCCGCCGGCCTGAAACTCGGCGTAGGCCTCGATCAGCCGCTGGGCTCGCTCGATTTCCTCGGATGAGGGGGTGAAGACGGCCTGAACCGGCTCGATCTGGCGCGGGTGGATGACCGTCTTGCCGCTGTAGCCCATCTGGGCTGCCTGTCGCGTTTCGCGGCTCAGGCCGTCGAGGTCGGTCAGGTGGGCGAAGATCATATCGATGGCCTGGAGGCCGTAGGCGGCGGCTGCTACGACGACGGCACTGCGGGCATAGAAGATTTCCCAGCCCTCCGGGGTGCGCGTGGCGCCCAGGTCGCCCGCCAGGTCCTCAGCGCCAAAGATCAGTGCCTCCAGCCGCGGGTCGGCCGCGGCGATCTGCCGCAACTGCAACACGCCCAGAGCCGTCTCGATCATCACCAGGAGCCGGATCGAGCCCTCGGGCCAACCCCGGGCCCGCTCGGCCGCGGCAATCGTCGTGCTGAGCACCCGGACCTCTTCAGGCGATTCGACCTTGGGTAAGACGTAGCCATCCGGCCGGGCGTCGATCGTCGCGGACAGATCGTCACCCTGCCAGGGAGAGCCTGCAGGGTTGAGCCGCACCAGACGCTCGGTCTGCCCGAAGCCGAGGGTCCGCAGAGCCGTGGCAACCGTCCGCCGGGCCTCAGCCTTGCGGTTGAGGGCAACCCCATCTTCGAGGTCCATGATGAGGCTGTCGACGTTTAATTTGGCAGCCTTCTCGATCTTGTGCATCTCGTCTCCCGGGGTAAAGAGGAGCGCGCGGCGAACCCGTCTCATGATGCTCCCTCCGCGGGCCGGCGCAGGAAGAGGACCGTGCGTTCGACCTCGATCACGGGCGTACCGTCCTGATTGCGACCGATGTGGCGCAGCCGCACGATCCCTCGGTCGGGGTTGGAGCGCGAACGCCGGGTCTCCAGCACCTCGCTCTCGACGCCGAGGGTGTCGCCGTGAAAGACCGGGTGGGGATGGACGACCCGGTCATAGGAGAGATTCGCGACGATGGTGCCCTCGGTGAGTTCCGGGACCGTCATTCCGACGACCAGGCCCAACGTGAAGATGCCGTTGACGATGCGGTGGCCAAACTGGGTCTGGCGGGCGAAGCTCTCGTCCAGGTGCAGTGGCTGAGTGTTCATCGTCAGCGAGCAAAAGAGCACGTTGTCCATCTCGGTCACTGTGCGCCGGAGGCAGTGCTCGAAGCGGTCCCCGACCGCCAACTCATCAAAATACTTGCCTGCCATAGCTGATCCTATCGCTGGTCGCCTGCAGATGTTGATGAGCGGAGTCTACTCGACGCAGGCCACGGCGGCAAACGACAATTGGTCGAGAGAGGATCCGCAGAAATGCGCGGGTGAGGACGGCGAGGAGGCCGTGCCGGTCGCTGTGCTGAGCGGGTCGCCGGGCGGGCGGCGAGGTTACGTTCAGGACCGTGGGAGACCTGACGGTGGAGGGCTAGAGGAGCGCTCCGGTCCGCGCCGGAGGTGTGTGATCGGAGTCTTCCGAACGCTTCCGAGACTTCGGAAGTTGGGCGTCTTGACCGGCGCTCTCGTCGCGCGCGAAGACCGTCTTGCCTCCCACCACCGTCTGGAGCACCTCGATCTCGCTTAACGCCGCCGGTGGAATCTGCAGTGGATCGTGGGAGAGCACGACGAGGTCGGCCCGTTTGCCGGGCAGGAGGCTCCCGATTTCGTTCTCGGCGAAGGCCGAGTATGCGCTGCCGAGGGTGTACCAGTGCAAAGCCTCGTCGGCGGTGACGGCTTCCTCGGGGACGTAGGCTGTGCCACTGGCGGTCTGCTGGATGACGGCCGCCTGGATGCCGAGCAGCGGCGCTCCGTTGACGACCGGCCGGTCGGAACTGAAGGCCACAGGCAGGCCGCGGAGCGTCGCGAGCGGGTAGGTCAACTGCAAGCGCTTCTCGCCCAGCGCGGCCCGAAACCCGTCGCCCAGCTCAGTGATGAAGCGTGGCTGGGTGACGACGACGGCGCCAGCGCGCCGAATCCGGGCGATGAGGTCGGGCCGGAGGATGCCACAATGCTCCAGGCGCGGACGAAAGCGCGCGCCGGCCACACCCATGGCGGCCTCGATTGCATCCAGCCCGGCCTCGATGGCGCGGTCGCCGATAGCGTGCATGGCGACCTGCCAGCCGCCCGCGTGAGCCATCCGCACCTGCGCGCGGATGGTCTCCTCACTCTTCACCAAAAACCCGCAGGTCTCCGGTGCGTTGGTGTAGGGGGCTGACAGTGCGGCGGTGCGGCCGATGAGTGAACCGTCGAGGAAGAGCTTGATCGCGCCGAGGCGCAGCCGCTCGGTGCCGAAGCCGGTGTGGAGGCCGAAGGCGAAGTCGAAGCGCCCGTCTTTCACCGCCAATCGCTCCACGTCCACCATCAGCCAAACGCGCTGGGGCAGGAGGCCCTCGAGGCTGGCCTCTTGGTAGGCGCGAAACTCCTGGGGGGCGATCCAACCGGCCCAGGCATCCTGGGCGCTGGTGATGCCTTCGGCAGCCATCTGGCGCCCGGCTGCCGCCAGCGCTGCCCTGGTCTCGGCCAGCGTGTATGCCGGCAGAACCGCCTTGACGAGCTCCTGGGCGCTCTCTTTCAGGAGACCGGTCGGCTCCCCCTGCTCGTCGCGCTCGATGACCCCGCCCTCCGGGTCGGCCCGCTCACAGGTGATGTTCGCGGTCGCGAGGGCGAGTGAGTTTGCCACGGCCATGTGGCCGGAGACGTGCGAGAGGAAGACAGGGTGCTCGGGCGAAACCGGATCGAGGTCGGCGCGGGTGGGGTGGCGCTGCTCGGCCAGTTTGTTCTCGTTGTAGCCGCCACCTCGGACCCACCTGCCCGGCGGCACGGAGCGCGTCTGCGCCGCAACGGCGCCGACCACCTCGGCGATGGTCGTCGCCGCGCGCGCATTCACTTCGACGAGGCTCAGACCGAAGAGCAGGATGTGGCAGTGGGCATCGTGGAAACCCGGGATCACGGTGTACCCGTCAAGGTCGATGACCTGAGTCCCCGGTCCAATCAACCCGGCTAGCTCGTCGTTCGTTCCGACCGCGACGATCCTCCCATCGCGCACGGCCAGCGCCTCGGCCATGGGCCGCGTCTGGTCGAGGGTCAGGAGGTGGCCGTTGCGGAAGAGTTGGTGCGCAGGCAGCATCGTTTCCCCTTCGCTCTGGGAGGCTTCGTCGATGAATGCGATCTGGTCACGAATCGAACCGCACGATCTGGCGCACCGCCTGCCCGGCGGCGAGTGCATCGAAGGCGGGGTTAATCTCCTCCAGGGTGAGCGTACCGGTGAGGAGTTGATCCACCGGGAGGAGCCCGGCCTGGTACAGCGCCAGAAAGCGCGGGATGTCCCGCCGTGGAACCGCCGAGCCCATATACGCGCCTTTCAGCGTACGCTCTTCGACGACCAGGCTGACGGCGGGGAGGACGAGTGCCTTGCTGGGATGGGGAAGGCCGATGCTCACGGTCGTACCGCCGCGCCGGGTGGCCTGGTAGGCCTGAGCCAGGACGCGCTCGTTGCCCACGCTCTCGAAGGCGTAGTGGGCTCCGCCCCCGGTGAGATCCTTGACAGCCAGCACCGGATCGTCTGCCCTGGCACTGACGGCGTGCGTCGCGCCGACCTGCCGGGCGAGCTCGAGTTTGGAATCGAGCAGGTCCACTGCGACGATTGGGTAGGCACCCGCCGCTCGCGCGCCCATGACGGCACTCAACCCTACCCCGCCCAGGCCAAAGACTGCCACACTCAGCCCCGGCTCGACGCGCGCGGTGTTCACCACCGCGCCCACGCCGGTCATCACGGCGCAGCCGAAGAGGGCTGCCTTCTCCAGAGACACGCTGGGGTCAATCTTGACCAGTGACTCTTGCGCCGCGACGGTATATTGCGAGAAGGCCGAGACGCCGAGGTGGTGATTCAGTGCCTGGCCGGCACGGTTCTTGAAACGACGATCGCCCCCCAGGAGGGTCCCGGCGGTATTGGCTCGCGCGCCGTTCTCACAGAGGGCCGGGCGGCCGGTCGCGCAAGGGAGGCAGCGACCGCAGGCCGGGACAAAGGCAAAAACGACCGGGTCACCCGGTGCGAGATCATGGACCCCCAGGCCGACCTCACGCACGATGCCGCTCGCCTCGTGACCCAACACCATCGGCACGACCCGCGGGCGCGAGCCGTCGATCACAGAGAGATCGGAATGGCAGAGGCCCGCACCCGCCACCTCGACCAGCACCTCGCCGGGGCCGGGTCCCGCCAACTCGACCTCTTCGACGATCAGAGGTCGCGACTGGCTGTAGGGGGCTGGGTGACCCATCTGGTAGAGAATCGCGGCTTTCGTTTTCATGAGTGATCCCTCCGCTGGCGCGGGCCTGTGGCGCGAATGGCGATCCGTTCACTGCTTGCCCGGCTCGTGCCTAGCCGACGAAGGCCGCCACCTCCTGCGAGAACTTGTCCGGCTCCTCGACCATCAACGCATGGCCGCTGTTCTCGAACCAAACCATCCTGGCATCCTTGATACGCGGCAGCATGTACTCCGACCAGCCCGGATGGCACACCTGATCGTGCCGCCCGTGGAAGATCGTGGTTGGAATGTTTACCTTCTCCAGCCGGTCGCGCAGGTCGGCGGTCATCAGGGTTTTCAAGTACTTGTAGCCGACGTAGGCTGGCGTTTGCAGCCATGTAGACAAAAACCAGCTCTGGGTCGCTTCCATGTCCGTGTGGTGGAAGTTCTGGCCGGCGAAGGCAGCCATGGTCTCCGGGAAGCCGCGCCGCACCGCGTCCAGCGTGGCAGTGGCGGTGGCCTCATCCATGCCATAGGGCTCCGTTTTGGTCTGCGTGAAGCGCGGTGTGGCCGGGCCGACCATGACGAACTTAGTCACCCGCCCGCCGGTGTTAAAGTCGGCCACGTAGTTGAGGCCGACGCCCGCGCCCATCGACCAGCCCACGAAGGTCACGTCGCGCAGATCAAGCGCCTGGAGGAAGGCCTGGATATCGCGGCACATCTCGTCGTAGGTGTAGTCCGAGTATGGTTTCTCGGAGTCCCCGTGACCGCGCAGGTCTACGCACACACAGCGGTAACGGCCGTGCAAGTCGAGCACGGCGTAGTTCCAGGTGTCCACCGTAGCACTGTAGCCGGGAACGAACAGGATTGGCTTCCCCCGGCCCCCGTCGCGGTAGTGCATGCTTATTCCGGTTTCGAGGTCAACATGTGGCATAAGATTGCTCCCTCTGGGCTGGGAAACGGAATCTCAGCGACCGGTTCCCGTGGCGGCCTGGTGACCCGGCATGGACGATCCTGCCGGTGTTGATCGTCACTCTCTATTCTACCAGGCCGCTGTTCCCAGGACGCTACACACGCGTTACACCGGCATTACACAGTGTCCTCCAGATGCGGTTTCCATCCGGGTGTGCGAGAGACAAAGAGAAGGGGAGACGAGGAGAGGGAGCGAGGGGGAGGTACGACGCAAGCCAGAGCGGCCTCCTGCCTCTCCCTGCATCCTGCCGGCCGGTGGTATTCGAGGGGGTGGGCTAGGCTCGGGAGATCTCCTCGAAGAGAGCCATCGTCCGGGGGGAGGGCTCGATGCCCAACGCCTCGTGCAGCCGGCGGCGACAGCGGTCGTAGGCGCGCACGGCGAACGCCCGGTGACCCTGCTGCCAGTGGCACTGCATCAACAGTACGTAGGCCTCCTCCCAGAGCGGGTCCTTCGCCAGGATGGTGTTGGCCCATCGGAGGCTGCGCTCGAATTCCCCCTGACCGGCCAACAGCGTCGCGAGCCGCTCGGCGGTCGAAAGATACTCGACCGCGCGTTGTTGGCGCTCCTCCTCTGCCCATTCCGCGTACGGGTTGTCTTCGAGGAAGTCGCCGTGATACATCGCCAGCGCCGACTCGTACAGCGTAATGGCCTGCCCGGGATCCCGGCTCTCGACTGCCCGGGCGGCCCGTACCAGGCGGCTCCACTCATCGGCGTCCACCCGGATCCCGCTGCCGAGGTCGAGTTGTAGCCCTTCACCCTCACGGCGAATGAAGTCTGCCGCGGCCATCAACTCTCCGGCCGCTTCCCGGGAGAAGCCGGGCTGAGGCGGGTCCGAGGCGAGCGCTTTGCGCAGTGTGCTGAGCGCCACGCGCAAACCGGTGGCCGCCTTGGCGGGAGCGCTGTCGGGCCAGAGCGCCTCGATGATGTGCTCGCGGTGGACGATGCGCCCGCGGTGGCAGACGAGGAACTGCAGGAGGTGGACGGCTTTCTCGCGGCTCCAGGCTGGGCGTTCAACCTCGCGCCCTCCACGCCAGACCCGGAATGGGCCGAGTGTCTGGATGTAGAGCGGTGCATTGGCGCGCGCGGGCAAATGAATCCCCGCTCGAGCAGCCGAGGTGGCCGGATCGATCTGGGGAAGCAATCGTGCGAAGAGGTCGCGCGTCATGGCGAGATCTTTGGGACCAAGCAACGGGACGCCGGAGAAAAGAAAATCGTAGCCGTGCGTTTGGGCGCCGGCGACCGCGCGGGCAAGGGCAGACGCTGCTTCCGCATGGCACCCCTTGCGGGCCAGGTGAATTGCCAGCCACACGTCCGCGACGCAGGGTCCGAAACGGTCGCCGCAGGTGCGTGCGAGGTCCGCGGCCTCCTGCAGCCACTGAGCGGCGGCGAGGTGGTCGCGCATCGTCGCCGCGGCGCCCAGGGCGATGAGAAGGACACTGGTCAGGTAGCGGTCACCCGCCGCCGCGAGAATGGCGAGCGCCTCACGGGCGTTGGCCTCGGCCGCTGCCATTTTTCCCTCGAGCCCTGCCACGAGGGTGAAGCCGAGGAGGGCCTCAACTTTGAAGCGCGGTACGCCAATTCGCTCCGCGATCAGGCGCGACTCCTCATAGGAGGCCGCAGCGCGGGCCGCGTCGAAGTCTGGCCCGCTCAACCAGCCGTGGCCGAGGCGCGCCAGCGAGACGCACTCGACGATGGGGGCTCCCAGCGTCTGTCCCAACTCGAGCGATTGAGCCGCGTCGTGCCGCGCCCGCTCGGCTTCGCCGGTCATCGCACCGATCCAGGCGAGAAGGGCCGAGGCCTCACGGTGCGAGCGCGGTGCGCGCCACTGCCCGGCACCCAGGGGGTCGGCACGCAGGGCCGATTCGACGATCTGGCGGGCGAGAGCGAAGCGCCCATCGCGCACGTAGATCCGTGGGTTCATCGGGGGCAGGTCGTCGTGGCGACCACTACAGTAGACGGCGCGATGCAGTCGCTCGGCCTGCCGGAGGTGGCCAGCATTGGTTTTGTTCTCGGCCAGTAAGGCGAGCACGCGGACGCGTTCATCTTTGGCGAAGGGTCCGGTTATACGGAGCGCGGCTCGAAGCAGGGGCTCCGCTCGAGCGGGTTGGACGGTATCGAGGTAGACGAGCGCCTGCCCGGTCAACGCCCGGACCTCGCCCGCGCGGTCGCGGCGGGCCGCAAACCGCTGCTCGGCGCGTTCGTAGGCAGCTAGCGCCTCGGCGTACCTGCTGGCGAAGCGGTGGGCGTGGCCGCGCGCGAGCAGGAGGTCGGGGTGGGTATCGAGCAGGTCGGCGGGCAGTTGGTCGAGCCACGCGGCGAGAGCCTGGTGCCGGCCGCTCCGTACCATGGGACGGGCAATCATGGCCAACAGATCGGCGGCGGCGACGTGCTCGGCCGCGGCGAGCAGATGGTAAACGGCTTCTTCGTCGTCACCGCGAGCGCGGTAGTAGGCGGCGGCCTTGCTGTGCAGAGCGCGGCCGCGGTCACCGGTGCCGTCATCGATGCGCCGCAGGAGAAAATCGCGGAAGAGGTGATGGTACCGATAGGCCCCCTCCCGCGCAACGAAGAGCGAATGTGTTTCGAGGTAGCGCAGGCGCTCGCCCGAATCGGCCCGCTCGCGGAGTGCATCGCAGACCTCAGGCTCAAGCTGGCGCAGGATCGAGGTCTCGACGAGAAAGGCCTGCACCTCGCGCGGCTGGCGAAAGAAGACCTCCTCGGCCAGATAGTTGAAGAGCAATTCGGAGGGCCCCGGCAGGCGACGAAGCAACTCATCCAACCCGCGGGCGTGAGCTGAGTCGATACCGTCGCTCAACAGGTGGATCGCGATCGGCCAGCCCTCGGTTTCGGCGGCGAGGGTGCGGGCCGCTTCAGGGGTGAGGGTCGTGCCGACCTGCTGGGCAAAGAGCGCCGCGATTTCCTCAGTGGTAAACGCCAGATCGGCCCGACCGAGTTCGAGCAACTCACCACTGGCGCGCCAGCGGGCCCGGCCTGGCAGGCTGGGCATGGAGCGCGACGTAACGACCAGGTGGAGGTGCGGCGGCATGGATTCGATCAGCCGCTCGGTGATCGCATTTACCTCCGGTTGATTGACCGTGCTGTAGTCGTCGAGGACCAACACTGTCTCTGCCGTAAGGGCGTCGAGCAGATCGTTGGCCAGCGTGTCGACGGCCGGGGTCCAAAGCCGGAGAGCGCCTCCCTCCTCGCGAAGCAGGGCCAGCGCCCGATCACCGACCGTTGGATAGACGCTGCGGAAGACGTGGATGAGGTGCAGCAGAAAAATCAGTGGGTCGGTGTCACCATCACCGATGTTGTACCAGAAGGAGGAGAGGCCGGAGTGGGCGAGGTAACTGGCGATGGCAGTCGTCTTGCCATAGCCGGCCTCCGCTTTGATGAGCGTAAGGGGGTAATCGCTGAGGCGCGTGAGAAGATGGTCGAGGCGCGGGCGGGGGATGAGTTGCGGACGGAGACGTGGCGGGATGAGGCGCGCGCGGACGACCAGAGCGTCGAATGTCGGGGACGAGATCTCGGGGGATATCTCTGACATGATGGTCCCCTTCACCAGGCGAGCCTTTTCTTCCACTCTCCCTGGATTGTAGCAGGCCGGACTGCGGGGATCAAGGACTCAACCCGCGCGTGGACCGTCGAAGCCCTTCGACGCGTGATGGGAGTAGGTGTGAGAGTCAGGATGTTGGCGAGGCCACTGGAGGGTGACGGAGATCCCCAGATGATCCGAGATATAGGCTCGTCGCCCCCCAACCAGGCGGACCTTGTGCTCGAAGAGCAATTCCGCGGTGTGACCGATCAGCACGCCACGTGGTGGACGGATGAAGACGTGGTCGATGGCCTCGGCCAGGGACGGATCGAGGAGGAAGGGTGGGCGGAAGGTTGGGGCGGTGTGATCGCTCAGCGGGTCCTCGGCGCTGATCGCCTCGACAAATTCGTGGTAGAGCCAACTGCGGCGCGGAAAGTTGAAGTCGCCGGCCACAACGATCAGTGCGGCCGGGTCCTGGCGGTTCACGAGGCCGGCAAGCTGGCGCAGTTCGGTTGCTTCGATCTGAGCATAGCGGTTGTCGTGCGACCAGTCGCCATCGTAGTTGGCAATCAGATGCGTATTGATAACAATCACGGGCGTGCCGAAGACGGTCATGCGGGTCAGCAGCGCGCCCTTGTGGAGCATCCAATCGGCGATCGAGAGAGTATGCCACCAGCCGCGCTCGCGGTAGAGCAGAAAGTCCGTCTGCTCAAACTGGCGCCGCGAGAGGGTCATCAGCCCACCTTTGGGAGCGTAGATAAAAGGTTCGAAAGCCGCGAACGGGAAGTGGGTGAAGGCTTGCGTCAGCAAGGGTACGTAGCGCGCCATCTGCACCTCTTGGAGGCAGACGACGTCGAGCGTAGGGTGATTGAGCTCGCGAGCAACGGTTGCCAGCCGAGCACGCGTTTTCCGGGCGAATGGCACGCCAAAGGTATTCAGGGTGGCCAGCGTCAACGTGGCTGAGTCCGTCGAGACATTCGAGTTGCTCATAGTCTCATCCAGGGGAACTTTGACCTGCGATTTCGGGCTTGAAGTCGAATTGTTCGAACGTTCGGGTTTTAACTCCATCGATCTGCGCACGTATTTCAGAGCAACTGGCAAAGACGCGAAATTTGAACCGGTCCTGGAGACTCGCAGCGGGAACCTGCTTTCCAAGAGCCAGGGTCTTCTGTATCATGCTCTCATCCGCGAGCCGTACCAATACTAGCAATTCAAGGTCGAAAATCCAAACTCGAGGGGGTTCTGTGAATCGTAGCAGACTCACGCGGATCGCGCTCTGGCTGGCGCTGGCAGCGACCGCCGACGCCAATCGGCGCCACTTTCACCTGAACACTGCCTGGCTTCCCCATGGAGTTGGGAACAGTATCGCGCTCATCTTGCCGGAGCTTACGGAGCGGTTCCTCGATCCGCCCTGCGCCTCGCCCACCCCGGATACGGTCACCGCGCTCCAGGCGACCCTCAGAGCGATGATCGTGGACAATCCGAACTACTCATTCTACCTGGCGCCGGCCATACTGGGCTACGTGGTCTCGCACCCCCGCTTCAACATCTACAAGGGGGAATGGGCCAAGATCAGATTCTTGGGTTTCGGGTTGGACGCCATTCCTCATGGTACGACCGCCGCGGCGCTGAGCCTGCTGATCTTCGATACTTTGTCCGAACTTGAGCGACGGCTTCCGCAGACCTCCGCGTTGGTACGGCTGGTGCACTGGACGGGTGCCCACCGTGAAGCGTTTGCGGCCTTCGTGCTGGCGGTCGTCAGCGCGATATGGGAGGGCGGCGAGTATCTGATGCAACAGTCCGAACTGCGAGCCCGCAATTACGATTATGGCGAGATCAATATGGAGTGGAGTCTGCACGACACCTTCTTCGATGTCCTGGCGAATTTCGCCGGGTGGGCCGTGGCCAGCTGCGTCCGCCGCCCCGAGCGGCGATCCTGGCCGCGCTCGCGTCGGGGGTGAGCGGCCAGGATTGCTGCGCTCCGGCGGCGCATTTTCCATGTTGCCTGCCCCAAGTTTATCTCTAAGTGAGCTGTCAGGGGTTTCTTGCATCCGTCTGTCAGTTTGACCAGCGCTCGTGCTTCGGTTATACTTCCTTAGGAGAAGCCCCCCCAAGGGGGAGGGGTATGGTCTCTCGATGAGGGAAGGGATGAGATCGATCGATGGAACAAGAGAAAGTCTTGGCGCGGCTCAAAAGCATCGAGGGCCACGTTCGCGGTGTCGAGCGCATGGTGGAGGACGGCGCGTACTGCATCGATATCATCCACCAGACGCTAGCCATCAAGCGCGCAATCGACAAAGTGAATCAGATCATCCTCAGCCAGCACCTCGAAGGATGTGTGACGACCGCGATTCGCAGTGATGAACCCACCGAGCGCGAGCGTGTGATCAACGAACTCTTAGACGTCTTCGAGCTTTCCAGTAAGCTGTAAGTAAATCCACCCAGTTGGCTCGCCCACGACCGGGATGACGTCGGCGAGCCGTATCAAGGAGTGACACGATGACAACAGAAGTTCTCTCCGTGCCCGGGATTTCCTGTGGTCACTGCAAGGCCACAATCGAGCGTGAGCTCAAGGAGGTGGCCGGAATCAAGCAAGTCGAGGCCGATGTTGGGAGCAAGCGTGTGACGGTGAGCTACGAGCCGCCGGCCAACGAGCAGACGATCCTCACGCTGATGGAGGAGATCGGCTACCCCGTCAGCAAGAATTAAGCGTCGAATCATTACCTCAGTGGAGGGGCGGAGGGCACGTTTGCTCCTCCGCCCCTCCACTCTTCTGCCGCCTGCTCCCAGCCCCTCGCTCTGGCCGCCCCCGTAAGCGGCCAGTTTGCCTGTGCCGTCGCCCCCGGTATACTCGCAGTGTGACGCTCCGACGATGTCTTGTTCTCACCCTCTTGCTGCTGATCCTCGCGCCTGCGGTCCGGGCGGCCCAGCCGGGGACCGGTGGATACTGGTTGCTGATGTCGCGCCGTACGGCTGGGCAGGGTGACATCTGGGCGCTGGCGACGTCTGGGCCCGCGGCCGGTACCTGGTTGCGCCTCACCGCCACACCTGGCGACGAGCGCTGGCCGGCGCTCTCGCCCGATGGCCACCGGCTGGCCTACGCCGCGCGCCGCGACCGCAACTGGGACCTATACGTGCTCGACCTCGCCACGGGGGAGGAGCGCCGCCTGACCGACGACCCGCATTACGATGGCTGGCCCAGTTGGTCACCCGATGGTCGCACGCTGGTCTTTGCTTCGATGCGCGAGGGCGATCTCGACATCTTCACGCTGGACCTGGCCAGTGGGGAGGCCACCAACCTCACCCCGGGCTCCAAGGCCCACGAGTATCAACCCTCCTACGCCCCCGACGGGCAGAGTCTCCTCTACATCTCGACCCGACGTGGCGAGCACGACCTTTTCCGGCTGGCCGTCGGAAGCGATCGCGCCGAGCAGATCACGACAGCTGAGGGCATCGACGAGACCGCACCTCACTGGGCGCCCGATGGTCGTTGGGTTTTGGTCCTGGCTCAGGCTGAACTGGAGCGCTACGTCGCTCGGCTCGACGTCGCCACAGGCGTGCTCACGCGGCTGACCTGGACTCGCGGTGAGAGCGACCCTGTTCTGAGCCCCGGCGGTCGCGAGATTGCCTGGGCGGACAGGCGGGCGAGCGAGACGGCGATTCTGAGTGTCGATCTGGGCAAGCAGGGGCTCCCTCACCGGCTGGCGGGCGGCCTGGGTCTGGTCCAGGATCTGGCCTGGGTGGCGGCGGACAGCACGCTCTTGCAGTCTGCCGCAGCGCGTGTTCCCCAAGAGGCGGACCCGCCGACGCTCGAGCTCCCCCCGGCGCCCGGTTCGGGGTTGGTCGAGGTTCCCAATCTGGATATCGACCGGCCGCTCCTCAACGCCGCCGTTCAGCCTTCCTACCAGGTCCTCCGCGAGCGCGTGCGTACCGAGGTCGGCTACGACTTTCTTGGCCGGGTCAGTGAGACCCATCGCCCGCTGCACTTCGCCAGCAGCGCCAGCGATTACCTGAGCTGGCACAAGGCGGGCCGCGCGGTCGATACCTTGTTGGACCTGGGTGTGCCGCCGAGCCAACTCCGCATGGAGGTCGTTCGCGACGACCGTCACAACGAGGTCTTCTGGCGGATCTACCTGCAGTGTATTCCGCGGGACGGGAGTTGCGGCGAGCCTTTGCTCGATCGCCCGTGGGACTTTAGCGCCCGAGCGCGCCGGGTCGAAAGTCCCGGCAAAGGCGGTCACCCCTCGAGTTTCTTCCCGGGCTACTGGTTCGATTTCACCGCGGCGGCCGATGACTTTGGGTGGTTTCGCATCGCTTCATACCAGGACCCCGACTTCGACTGGCGCACCGATAAGACCGCTCTCGAGTTCTGGCACTATCAAATGGATGCCGGGCTGGACTGGTGGTCAGCCATGAAGGAGATTTACGACGCACCGACCCTCGCCGACTGGTTCAGTTGGAAGACGCTGGAGGAACACCACATTCCACTGTGGTTATTGCGGATCAAAGGTGTACCAATTCCACCCGAGTTGCGCGCCCGGCCGGTCGATCTCGTTGTTCCATAACGGTGAAATCCAGAAGGCTACGTACAAAATCATGACAGGCCCAGTATGCACCGTTTGGCGTTCCTTGTTCCAAGGAGAGTGACCCGTGGCACGTCCCCGCAAGTTGGACCTGATCGTTCACGCGACCCACGAAGCCGGACTCAAGGTGGGTGGTATCGGCGCGGTTCTGGATGGATTGCTCAGCAGCGAGAATTACAATAAGAATGTGAAGCGTACCATCCTGGTTGGCCCTTTCAATCTCGACGATGCGGTCGAGATGGAGCGCCTGGAAGCGCCCCGGAATCGCTTCCGAGTGCGCTATTCCAGCCTCGGTGGCAAGCGCGAGGTCAAGAGCGAGATGGCGCGAGCCCTGGATGCAGTCGCGCTCTACTACCACGTTCCAATCCTCTACGGCACCCGTGCCTTCGGGAGTGCCGAGCACGAGGTTCTCCTGATCGATGCACGCAACGTAACCATCAACGATGTGAATGCCTACAAGCAGTATCTCTGGGACCGGTTCCAGATTCAATCCGATCGCTACGAGGGGCAGCCGGAGTTCGACACCTTCATCGCTGCGGCGGAGCCGAGCTTTGCGGCGCTGCAGGTGATCGTGGGGGAAGGCCCGGCGCCGACTCCGCCCGCCACGGCTTTGCTCGAGCCGGGCCTCAACTACCTGATTGCCCATGAGTGGCTTGGCCTTCCGCTCCTGTTCAGCGCCGAACGCCGCCAGCCGGGGGCCTACCGCACCATCTTCTACGCCCACGAGGTTGCCACGGTCCGTCCGCTCGTCGAGGAGCATCCCGGGCACGACACCCGTTTTTACAACGCTATGCGCGCCGCGCGCGCCTCCGGTCTCTACCTGGACGATGTCTTCGGGAATCAGAGTGGCTTCTTCAAGCACGCCCTCATTCGCGCCGGGGCAACAACGGCTGCTGGCCTCTTCGCCGTCGGCGACCTGGTGGTCGATGAGTTGCGTTTCCTCGATCCGGCCGTGGCCGGCCGTGAGATCGATCTGGTCTACAATGGGGTTCCCAGTTGGGAGATCACGCTCTACGAGAAGCGTGCCAGCAAGCGGCTGCTGCAGCAGTACTGCCAGAACATGCTCGGCTACGAGCCAACCTGGGTCTTCACCCACGTCACGCGCCTCATCCCCAGCAAGGGGCTGTGGCGCGACATCCGCGTGCTTGAGCACCTGGATTACGCCCTGGCCAATCGGGGCGAGACCGCGGTGCTCTACACGCTCAGCTCGGTCATTCCAGCCGGGCGCCGTGTCGAGGATGTACTGCGCTGGGAGGCACAGTATGGCTGGCCGGTTATCCACCGCGCGGACAACGGTGATCTTGTCGCGACCGAGCTTGATTACTACCATATGATTGAGGCTTTCAATCACGAGGCGCGTGCCTGCCGCGTGGTCCTGATCAATCAGTTCGGCTTCAGTCCCGACCGGCTCGGAACGCGGCTGCCGGCCGGCACCGAGTTCATGGATATTCGGAAGGGGTCCGACCTCGAGTTTGGCCAGTCGATCTACGAGCCTTTCGGGATTGCTCAGGTCGAGCCGCTCAGCTTCGGGGCCCTCTGCGTGGTGAGCAACTCGTGTGGGTGTGTTGGCTTCATCGAGCGCAGCGGGGGCCTGTTGTTGCCCAATGTAGTTGTCGCCGACTATCTGACGTTGCCGGCTGTCCTGGTGTACTACGATCTCGCCGGGTTGTTGTCCATCGGCCGGGCCGAGCGTGACATCGTTGAGGCGCAGGCGGCGGCCGAAGTGACGTCCAAGGTGTTGGAGCGCTTCCCCCGCGATACCGAGAGCGCCAAGCGTCTTCTGACGGAGGGGTACGGGCTCAGCCAGCGGATGAGCTGGGAGGTTGTGGCCCGCGAGTACCTGTTGCCGGCGCTTCGTCGTCTGGACGGCTAGAGCGCCAGTCAAGTCATCCCACGGGGAGTGGGAGCGAAGAGTTCGACGTCTGGTTAGCAGGGGGTCCGCGCCTCGAGCACTGTCGTCGGAGCGCGCTTTGGGCCAGCACGATCCCCACCAGACTTCGGAAGTCTGGCTCCTTGACCGGCGTGCACCTTCATCTCGGCGAGGAACGCAGCACGCTGAGGGGGGGGCATCGGGCCGGGATGCGCGAACGGCTGGCGCGTCCCGCCGGAAAGACGCGGCATTGTACCACTGCCCGGCGATCCTGGGGCAGGAAAACCTGATGAGGCAGCGGTGCAGCGATCAGGAACTGGCGGGAATTCAGGTCGCGCTCGAATGGGGGGGCGCCGATGAGTAAGTCAATGGTATCAGGCGCCCAATCTCGGGTACCACTCCCCGGAGGGAGGGCGGCAGGGTGGCAAAAGGACGGCACAACGGGATAACTTACCCAGAGTAAGCCAAGCAGCGAATCGGAAGGTCGCGGTCTCCCGGCTCGCCTGTTGATCCGTCGCGCTACCACCCTGCCTTCGTGGGGGTAGGTGTGCAGTTTCATTGTATCAAAACTTGAAGAGGCGTCAAGGCTCAGAATGGACTTTTCCTACCTGTACGTTAGTACTTTTCATAACATGGAATCACTTCCGCAGCGGGCAGGGCGGAATTCTGGAAGAATGAACCTTGATCTCGGGGAGTGAGGGAACGCTTCCGTGGAGTGAATCAATGGTTGAAGAGCCACGGGTTCGTGTCCATTCGTGCCATTCGTGCCATTCGTAGCCGAAAGTTTATTCCTTTTTGGGAGATGTCGGGTAGCAAGAAGAGAGTCTGGCAGTCTTCTTTGCCAACGAAGGGTCGTTTCTGCTGGGAGGTGGGATTGAACGCGAAGCGGTTACAGCTGGTTGCGGTCCTGGTTCCTTGGTTGGCCCTGATCCTGCTGGATCTCATTCGACGATTTATCTTTCCGGCGTTTTGGCGGTCGCTGCCCGGCTTTCTCACGCTCATTATTATCTTGCTGAGTGGAGCGGCGCTGTTCTCATGGGCTATCTTTCGAACCGTTGACCGGCTACAGACTACCGTTCAGGTTCAGAAAGGAGAGCTCGAGCGACTCTACGACGAAGCGCAGCAACAAACGGCCCGGCTGCGGGCACTGCACGAGGCCGAGATCGCGCTGACTTCCGAGTTGGCGCTGGAGAAGGTTCTGCAGCGGGTTGTGGATCTGAGCCGGCAACTGCTCAACGCCCGGTACGGTGCGCTAGGCGTCATCGGCGACGAAGGGAAACTCAAGCAATTTATCACCTCGGGGATCAATCCCCACACCCGAGCGAATATCGGCCACCTCCCCCAGGGCCTGGGACTGCTCGGCTATCTGATGCACAAGGGTGAGCCGATTCGGGTGGCCGATATTCAGGCTCATCCGGAGTCGGTCGGATTTCCGCCCAATCACCCCCCGATGAAGACCCTTCTGGGAGTCCCGTTACTCTATAAGGGCGAACTCCTGGGCGATATCTATCTGACTGAGAAGGCCGGTGGTCTGCCTTTCAACGAGAAAGACGAGGAACTCCTTGTACTGTTCGGCGCTCAGGCCGCCGCAGCGCTGGCGAATGCCCGGCTGGTGCAGCAGATTGAGGGCCTGGCGGTGGTCGAAGAGCGCCAGCGGTTTGCGATGGACTTGCACGATGGCATCATCCAGTCGATCTACGCCATCGGCCTGACCCTTGAATCCACTGCTCTTCGGCTGAATGAGGAGCCCGAGGCCGTTTACGAGCAGCTCCGGGCGGCCGTTCGGACGCTTGACGAGATCATCCAGGACATCCGCGGCTACATCGTCAACCTTGGCCCGGGGCGCTTCGGTGGCAAATCGCTCAGCGCCGGTCTGCTGGATCTCGCCCGGGAGATTCGCATGAGCAGCATGACCCAGGTCAAGGTTGAGGTCGAGGAGGGCGTGGACGAGAGCCTGGTCCCGGCTCAGACGGCTGAGTTGTTTCACATCGCCCGCGAAGCCTTGACCAACATCGTCAAGCACGCGCGGGCCTCGTTGGCCGAGATCCAGGTCGAGATGGATGACGACCTGGAGCACGTCATCGTCATCATCAAAGATAACGGGGACGGGTTCGTGGCGCCAGTCGCGGGCTTCCCGGAACAGCGGCATGGTCTGCGGAACATGCGCCAACGAGTGACTGCTATGGACGGAACGCTGGAGGTGCTCAGCGCGCCGGGACAGGGTACAACCCTACGCATTGTCGTCCCGAGCCTCCTTGAGGTGCACGTACCGGGCTAATGCTGTTCGGGCGACTGCAAGTGAGGTGACAAACGTTACTGTCGGTCACGCTTGCGGATTGGTATCGTCTGTACCATCGCTGAGTTATGCTGAGGAGCGATGGAAGGAGTGACCGATGAGGACGCGCCGCCTGTTGGTGGTGGATGCCCACCGCCGGGTTCGCTCTGCGTTGTTAGCTCGTCTTGCCCGTGTGCCCGGCATCATGGTTGTCGGTGATACCGCCGAGGAGGATGAGGCTGTGCGTCTTGCTGTGAACTTGCAACCGGATATCATCTTGCTCGAGCCCAAGCAGCTCGATGCGACCCACCTGGTACGCCACCTGCGTGAAGTGGCTCCCGCGAGCCGCGTTGTAGTCCAGACATCCTACCCGGACCTCTGGGAGGAGGAAACCCTCTTGCAGGCGGGGGCCAGTACTTATTTGCTGAAGACTCTGGACCTCAACTCGTTGTGGCCGTGGTTTGGGGAGGCACCGCCGCTCGATGCTGGTTGGTACTCCAACGACGTGCTCCCGTTTTGAGGGACTCAAGGGCCCGGTCACGCTCTCCGGTTTCAGTTACCACCGCCCGAGCTTCTTCATTCCCTCCGTTGTTCCGAGCGACATGTCGTTGAAGTCAGGTTCCGCGGAGAGCCTTCACGGCGGGATGAGGACAGTTCCACCTCGCCGTTTGTCCGCCTGCACGAGGGCATCCGGCGGGAAAACCCACGCATCTGGTGGAGGCTTGGTTGGGTGTGCGCTGCCGGTTGACGCCTGGGCCGTCCGTGGGCAAGGCGCAGGTGTTCCCTAACCGGCGCCCGGATGTCCGAACGAGAGGGTCTCGAGTCATCCGGCTGGATCCGCCATCAACGGCCCGCCGGAGCGATCACCACTCGGACCTCGGCGCCAGGGAGGAGGATCCCATGGTTCGGATGGAAGTGCGGAGCCGGGCGACCCGCGAACTGGTTGACATCACCAAGCAAGTCCGCAGCGCCGTGCGGCAGCACGGCGTTGCGGAGGGGGTCTGCATACTCTTCGTGCCGCACACGACGGCGGGTCTCACCTTGAATGAAAACTGGGATCCTGACGTGCAGGGCGACATTCTGGTGACCCTCGCCGACATTGCTCCGGACGACCCGCGCCACCGGCACACCGAGGGGAACTCACCGGCCCACGTCCTCACCAGTTTGGTTGGGACGAGCGCAACCCGCTTCATCGCCGGTGGCGAGTTGCAATTGGGCCGGTGGCAGGGCGTCTACCTGGCGGAGTTTGACGGGCCGCGCACCCGCAGCGTCTGGCTCAAGCTCCTGCCGGGTTGATGCCGCCGCCCGCCGCGCCAGGGTTGCCAGGATTGCGTGTTTCCGGATACAATTCAGGGACCGGTGCGTGGGAGCAGGCTTCTCGGAGGAGGGACAGATGGACGAAGAGCGCTTTGAGGAAAACACGCCACAAGCCACCCCGCCGATGACCGTCGCGCACGCCCGTGCTCGGGCGCTCGAAATTTACGAGACCGACGATCCCCGAATATTGCGCGAGCTTTCAACTCGGATCTGGGAGACGTTGCACGACGCGGACGAGGCGGCCTGGCTGCTGCGCCTCGCCGATGCCCTCGAGTACGAGTAGCGTCTCGCACGCTTGGATGGCCGCGGCCCCGGTGGATCATTCCACCGGGGCCGCCGCTTTGGACCACGCTCCTCTTCGGATTCCGTGTGCGACGAGACCGGGACCAAGGTGCCACGCACTAAGAATGCTACCCAAAGTTACAACGATTCGAAAGAGCTGGCTGAGGCGACGAGACAGTAGGTCGAGGCGACACAAGAGGCGATTGCGCTTGATGATCCCCTGGCCCGCCGGCTGATCGATTTCCTGGTCGTCTACTACTCGTCGTTGAAAGACAAGGGAGTGTCGTTCGGGTTCTCTCTGAGGGCTTCCGCGCATTCGAGCAGAGGGCTCACGAGCGGGGCTTTCGAGAGGTTCTCACCACGCTGAAGTTCCACAGCGTGACCCTTCGCACCTAAGTGACCCTCGATTCTCCGGCGGATAGGGGATGAGACTCGCTGGAAACCGGTCGCGCGGAGGGAATAATTCTTGCTTCCAGCTACGCAATCATCGATACGCGGCGTTCACGCACAAGAATCCAGGTGCTTCCCTGAGGAGGGCAAAATGGCCGAGGGCAGGGTGATCGTGGTAGACGGGGCCAATGTGGCGTACGAGGAGGTCTCCAAGGAGAACCAACCGAAGGTTTCCAACCTCGTCGCTGTGCGGCGCGTGCTGGAGCAAAAGGGTTACCGCCCGATCGTTATCGTCGATGCCAGCCTGAGATACGAGATTGACGACCCGGCCCAACTCGAGGTGCTGATCGATGACCAGACGATCCGGTAGGTGCCAGCCGAGACCGACGCAGATTACTTCGTCCTCGAGACAGCCGGGCGCGAGGAGGCCCTTGTGGTCTCCAATGACCAATTCGAGCCCTACCAGGATCGATTTCCATGGATCGAACAACGGCGCGTTCCGCTGATGATCATCAACGGCGAGGTCGAGTTGTACAAGCCGAAGCTCGAGCAGCACCCTTAAATCCCGCGGCCCGAGTGTGGCCGGGCGATAGCCCTTCGAGTCTCAATCGCGAGAGATTTCCAGGTCTGTGTGTCGAGCGATGTCTCATGCTGAGAGCTGAAACCGGCTGCGGCGAGTTGGAAACGCCGCGGCACCTGTCCGCAAGCACCTGCACGCAAGGAGCGACGCCCCGCCGGGGTGTCGCTCCTTTTGCCGACAGGGGCGCTCGGCCCTGGAATTGGTTCCGGAGCGTCGCGGGCCACCGTGCCCCAATTATCTCCTGAATCTTCGTTCCCGGCGTGATTCTTGTTTCGACCCGGTCTGCCAGCGATCGCAGGTTCCGGCGCGGAGGTTTTGTAAACCCGCTTACAGCCCGCGACGGTCGCTTTCACTATGGTAGAGAGTGTGCGTCTGGGAAGAGGGAATTGTGGGACGGTCAGCCGGGCTCAGAACAATCGGGGCGGTCGTCGTCATATTCTTGGTGACCGCCTGCGGACAGGTGAATGATGGCGCAATCTCCGCGGCGCAGAGACCGGACATTGCGACCATCGCAGCGGGAGCGGCCACAGCGACCGCCACAGCCGCGCGGCTGCCTGCCAGCCGGGCCGTGCCCTCACCCACGTCAACCATGGAGGTGACGTTGACTGCCAACCCCACATTACTCCCGGACGAGCCACCCCCCTCCGGGGCGGAGCGCGACTTCAGCACCGATTTTGGCACGCACAGTGTGCCCTACAGTGAAATCCTCTCGGGCGGGCCACCGAAAGACGGGATCCCGGCAATCGACCACCCTCGCTTCATCAGCGTTGAGCAGGCCGATGCCTGGCTCAAGCCGCAGGAGCCGGTTATCCTGTTCCAGGTGGGGGACGATGCGCGTGCCTACCCGCTCCAGATCCTCGTGTGGCACGAAATTGTCAACGATACGCTGAGTGAGGTCCCGGTGGTCGTGACCTTCTGCCCACTCTGCAACACGGCGATTGCTTTCGAGCGGACCGTGGACGGGCAAGTCCTCGATTTCGGCACCACCGGGCGGCTGCGCTTCAGTAATCTGGTCATGTACGATCGACAGACCGAGTCGTGGTGGCAGCAAGCCACTGGGGAAGCGATTGCGGGCGAGTTTACCGGGCGCCAGCTGGTCTTTCGGCCGGCACCAATCATTTCGTGGTCCGATTTCAAGACTGCCCACCCGGAGGGCAAGGTGCTCTCGCGCGAAACGGGCTACGCCCGCAGCTACGGCCGGAATCCCTACGTCGGTTATGATAATGTGAACCAGTCGCCCTTCCTCTACGTTGGCCCCAAGACGCCGGGAGCCCTCGCCCCGATGGCGCGCGTGGTGACCGTTGACCTGAACGGTGAGGCGGTCGCCTACCCGTACGACATGCTGCGAGAGGTGCACGTCGTCAACGACGAGGTCGGCGGGATGCCCATCGTTGTCTTCTGGGCGCCGGGCACGGCCTCGGCGCTGGACACCACGGCCGTGGCGACGGGCCGCGACGTCGGCGCAGCCAATGTCTTCTCGCGCGAGCTCGACGGTCGTACGCTAACCTTCCGCCTCGACGGCGAGCGGATCACCGACGAGCAGACCGGCAGCGAGTGGGGCGTTTTAGGACAGGCAACGAGCGGCGAACTGCAAGGTAGCCAATTGGAGACTGTCGTCAGCATCAATCACTTCTGGTTCTCCTGGGCTGCTTTCAAGCCGGAGACGCGCATCTATCAGCCGTAAGGGAGTTCCAGAATTTAGATCGTCCTACTCCTCCGCTTCTCCTGCCGGATCGTCAGATCCGGCGGCGCGGGCCTGGATCGCCAGATCCAGGCCGAGCGGTGAAGGGCTCCTGTTGGCCCTGGATCGCCAGGCCGAGCGGTGAAAGGACCCAGTTGCTCCCCGGCTGCTGCGGGGTCGTCAGACCCGGGGGTGCGGGCCTGGATCTGGCGATCCAGGCCGAGCAGTGGGGGTGATAGTTCCAGCCGGATCGCCAGATCCGGCGACCAGGGCCTGGATCTGGCGATCCAGGCCGAGCGGTGAAGGGCTGCTGCCGGCCCTGGCGATCCAGGCCGAGCAGTGGGGGTGATAGTTCCAGCCGGATCGCCAGATCCGGCGACCAGGGCCTGGATCTGGCGATCCAGGCTGAGCGGTGAAGGGCTGCTGCCGGCCCTGGCGATCCAGGCTGAGCGGTGAAAGGACCCAGTTGCTCCCCGGCTGCTGCGGGGTCGTCAGGCTCGGGGGCGCGGGCCTGGATCTGGCGATCCAGGTTGAGCGGTGAAGGGCTCCTGCCTGATCGTCAGATCGGGCAGTCGGGGCGTGGATCTGGTAAGCCAGGCTGAGCGAGGAAGTCGCCCCCAATTGCTGCCGCCGGATCTGACGATCAGGTGATCCTGGCTGAGCGATGTGGAGCAATTGTTTTTCTGGGGATCTCTAACGGCGCCCGGTCCCCTCGCCGATCCCCCAGTTTTGTTCCCGGCTTCGACCCAGATCAACAATTACGGAACGCCCGGCGGGCACCACGCTGCCGGGCGTTCCGCGTTGCTCCACAGCCGGCAACCACTGTCGTCGCTCTTCGGGCCTGGTAGTAAGACACTATCCTGCACCGGATTCGAAAGGTGGAAAGATGGTGAGAATGAGGAGCCGCCAACCGCCTTTTCGAAGAGGTGCTGGACAATCTTGCGGAGTACCGTAACTTGAAGACCATAGCAGTTGCGAAAATGTCGTGGGCCTGTTAGAATCGAGCAGGGTATCTCGCACCCCTCTTCGGTTGAATCGGTCATTACCAGAGTGACAGCCGACGATGCCGCTCACACCTTGACCCTGCGCCTGTTGATTGCCCATGCTGCCAACAAGGACAGTCTGGCCTGGTGGGACGATGAATCCTTGACGCTCCACGCCGCTTTTCTTCTGGAGCGCGTCTTCCCGGTCGCCTCTGCCCTCGCGACCCGCAGCCTCGCGCTTCATGCGACCTTCGCTCGCCACAGGGGCAGGCGGCAAGCACCGGGACGCTCTCCATCTCTACCGGCTCGACGCCGACAACCAGGACAGGCTCGTGCTGTGCTTCGCACCACTCTTGTCGATTCCCATCCCGCGTGAGCTGATCTCGACAATGGCAGGGCTGCGAGAGCACCTGCAGAAGTTGCTGGGAGCGCCGTCGCCCTACGCCGTTGTGCGGCGAACCGGGACGGGCGCGCTCCACATCCCGGTGCCGTCCGCTCCTTCCGGCGTCTCGCCGTTGGTGCACCGCGTGCGGACGCTGGCTTGCGCTTACCTGGAGGGTGACGTTGGCCGGCCTGTCTTTCCTTTTTGTCTGGAGCGCTAACGCCTCAGCCGCTCCCGGCGGATCGCCAGATCCGCCGGCTGAGTTGGCCGGACCAGGCCCTTTGCGTCACCTCACGGGCCTGGATGGATTCGACTTCGCTCACCACAGGTTTGGCCATCCAGGCCGGGCGGCTGAATAGTTACGGCCTGGACGGCCACATCCAGGCCGAGCGGCTGAGGCGTTCCCTGGAGTGAGACGTTCGACCGCTGCATCTGCGCCGATCTAGACCAGCCGCATCATCAAGGCCAGCGCCTTGATTGCCGATCGGTGACGAGTGGACGATGCGCCGGGAGATCGGCCTGAGGAAGATCGGCTACCCGATCGACCTGGTCCAGATGCGCCGCTACAGCTTCCAGAACGAAGAGTTCCTGCTTGTCGAGGTCCTGGAGAACAAGCCGATGCCGAAGATCGTCATGACGAAGGTGCCGGGCACGTGGGACTGGGCCTATTACGAGGCGGAGCACGGCAAAGCAGCGACGGCCCAGTTCCGCTGGGCGGTAGCGGTTGTGGCTGCCCTCCTCAAGGCGGAGAATTGGGACATCGAGTACAACTTGAACAAGTACTACGCCGGTTTCAAGCTCGGCGCCCGACTGGTTTTTAGCGTGACGTGGGGCGGCACCAATGTCTGGAAACTCACCCTGAAGCTTCCCCAGGGTGTGGCCGAGGGCTTCAAGGGGCGGCATTGGGAATTCCAACGCTATGACAACGAATTTCACGATGCGGTCTTGCGCCCTCTCCACCCGGAGGCGCCGGATATCATGGGGTTGAAACCCTTCTTCGTCGCTGCCTAGGAATACATCGCCGGCATCAAGTAGCCTGCATGCGTCCGGCGCTCACATCGAGGATAGTGCCACGCGCTTCGAAGTGCGTGGCGCCTCGCCCTCAGATGCCCCTGGGGGCGAGACGCGGATCTGGCGATCCGCTGCGAGCGTGCGGTGGCGGTGGGCGGCCGCGGAGCTTTTGGTGCTCTGTACTCCTGTGTTCTGGTGCTCGAAGGGGATCGTCAGATCCCCGTGGAGCGGCCGCGGATCTGGCGATCCGCTGCGAGCGTGAAGTGGCGGTGGGTGGCCGCGGAGCTTTTGGTGCTCTGTACTCCTGTGTTCTGGTGCTCGAAGGGGATCGTCAGATCCCCGTGGAGCGGCCGCGGATCTGACGATCCGCTGCGAGCGTGAAGTGGGCGGCCGCGGATCTGGCGATCCGCTGTGAGCGTGAGGTGGCGGTGGGCGGCGCGGTGCCCTTGGTGCTTCTGTGCTTTGGTGCTCTGTGGTGCTCTGTGGTGCTCGAAGGGGATCGTCAGATCCCCGTTCGGGGCGCGAGACGCGGATCTGACGATCCGCTGTGAGCATAAGGTGGGCGGCCGCGGATCTGGCGATCCGCTGCGAGCATGCGGTGGCGGTGGGCGGCGCGGCGCCCTTGGTGCTCAGTGCTCAGTGCTCTGTGGTGCTCGAAGGGGATCGTCAGATCCCCGTTCGGGGCGCGAGACGCGGATCTGGCGATCCGCTGCGAGCATGAGGTGGCGGTGGGTGGCCGAGGATCTGGCGATCCGCTGCGAGCGTGAGGTGTGGGAGCACTTGGTGCTCGAAGGGGATCGTCAGATCCGCGCCAATCGAACAGAGGAAGGGCAAGAATGACAGGCTGGCGGCCAAACTTTGACCCCAACCACCTCTACTTCGTCACCACCGCGGCCGTCCGGCACCGGCACCTGTTCCAACGTGACCTGATCAAACGTCTGATCGTCGACAGCCTCGATTGCATGCGTCTGCATGGGCGCCTCAAGTTGTATGCCTTCGTCATCATGCCCAACCACATCCACATCGTTATCCAATGCCGGGCCGAAAACCCGCTCTGTGACGTCGTGCGCGATCTCAAAAAGCACACGGTTGACCGCATCGTGCGGTACTACCGGGCCGAAGGCAACCAGGCGGTTTTGGACTTTCTCGCCTCGGCAGTCATGCCTTCTGACAAGCAGCGCTACAAGGTCTGGGAAGAGGGCTATGACGCCAGGGACATCTTTTCGCCTGACTTCTTGCGACAGAAGATGACGTACTTACACAACAACCCGTGCCAGCCACACTGGAATCTGGTTGAACGCCCCGAGGAGTTCATCTGGTCCAGTGCCAGATTTTATCTGTTGGAGGAGCCCGCCATTGTCCCATTGGACAACGCCAACCATTTGATGGCATGAGTCCGTGGATCTGACGATCCGGCGGCGACGAGAGCCTGCGCTGGTGGAACATGGCGATGCCACGGGAGTGAGAGCGGGCACAGGCCGGATCTGCAGTCCGGCTGAACGGAACGGTGCGTAAAGAGGGTTGATGGCTCAGCCGCTCGGCCGGATTGCCATATCGAGACAGTGTGATGACGAAAAGGGCCTGGCCCGCCCAGCTGATGGATCTGGCGATCCGCTGGGAGCGGCTGAGGATGATGCAGGTTGCATCGCTCGGCCTGGATCTGGCGATCCGGCGGGAGGGGCTGAGGAGTTATGTTTTGGAGTAGCGCGATGGACAAAGCGCGCCGCAGCCAACTCTACACGGCAGGCGTCAAGTGCCGCACGCTGCTCGAGGAGGACTTCACTCGCCAACTGGAGGGGACCTACGGCGTCCACGCCTCCGGTACCTTTGAGCCGCTGGCGAGCCTGACCCACCTGGATGCCGTTGGGCGCGCGGACCGCCAAGCCATTGAGGCCGTCGTCCGTCCCGAGGATGCCTCCGGTGCCGACTGCCGACCGGCAGGAGGCAACCGAGTGCTTTATCCGCGAGTGTGCCTTTAGCCGTCTCAACCGGCTGGCCGCCCTCAAGCTGATGGAGCAGCCCGGCCGGGCGCTGATCCAGGCCTGGATTAGCGCCGAGGGGCGCTCCAGTGGCTTCCAGCAGTTTAGCATGCTCTCGCCCGAGGCGCTGCGAGCGCAGTCCGACGGCGGCTACCGGCTCTACCTGGAGCTGTTCTTCGACGACCTGGCTCAGGCACTCGGCGTCCTCTTCGGCCGGACCCTGCCGACCTCGATCCTCTTTCCCACACCGTCCTGCCTCCAGGAGGTCCTGACGCTGCTCAACGGCTGGATGCCGGCCTTCGTGCGGCCTTGAACTGCTGCGCCCCGGTGGCTTCCTCGGTGCCATCACCAGCCGCACTGGCTTCTTCCTGGCCAGCTTCCGGAAGTGGCGCGAGGAAATCCTCCTGACAGAGGCCCATCTTATCGCCTTGGTCGACCTCGGCTATGACGTGCTGGATACTGCGATGGTTGAAACGGCGGCGTACGTGTTAGAGAAGCGCGGATGAGGCTGGGCGTAGGCAAGGTCCAGCCAAGGCTTGACTGGTGATACCATATACAGTACTATCTAGGCGAGGTGAGTGGGGACGAATGAGCAAGCGCGAAAAGCTCCTCCAGAAGATCCGCAACAATCCCAGGCACGTGACCTTCAAGGAGTTGGGCCAGATCCTCACCTGGTACGGCTTCAGGCGACGGCAGCCTGGATCGGGTAGCAGCCACTCCATCTACACACTCGGTCGCTACTTGATCAGCGTGCCCTACAAACGCCCGTACGTCAAAGCCTTCTACGTGAAGCACTTGCTGGATATTCTGGACGAGATCGATGAGGAGCGAGACCAGGGATGATGTTACGTGCCACGCGCCCCCTGGAGCGCCGGTCAAGTCGTCGCCGAGACGATTGCGAAGCACGTTGTGCCGGACGCTTTCAGGCTCGTGGGCCGCGCGACCGTGCGCCGCTACAAACCCGGTTCACAATCGCCTCACCGACTCCTTGACCGATGTTCCAGGTGCGACGCACTTTCGGAAGTGCGTCGCACCTACCCGTGCTGAAGGTGAGTTATGATGAACGACCGCAAAGATCTTGAATACTACCTCGCCCTGCCGTACACCATCGAGATCAGGCGCGAGGATGACGAAACCTGGTTTGCTCGCGTCGTCGAGTTGCCGGGCTGCATGACCGAGGGAGATACCGCCGAGGAGGCGGCCGCGATGATCCGCGATGCGATGGCCGCGTGGCTCGAAGTCGCCCTGGACGAAGGGCGGTCCGTCCCCGAACCCCGGCCGCTGGACGAGTACAGCGGGCGCTTCGTCGTGCGGGTCCCGCGCTCGCTGCACCGCGACCTGGTCGAGTCCGCCGAGCGGGAGGGCGTGAGCCTGAACCAGTACGTTATCGTGGCCCTGGCCCGTGCGGCCGGCGGGCCGCCGCGGTCCTCACCGGTTCGGATGATTGCCGAACGCTGATAGCCTGGGATTGCATATCCTCCAGGGCACTCCTCAGCCGCTCCCGACGGATCGCCAGATCCGCAGGCTGGGGCCTGGATCTGGCGATCCAGGCCGAGCGATGGGGGAATCATGCGCTCAGCCGCATTCCTGCCAGTGGACCACCGAAAGACGGGATCCCGGCGATCGATCACCCTGACTTCACCAGTGTTGACCAGGCCGATGCCTGGCTCGAGCCGCAGGAGCCGGTCATCCTGTTCCAGGTCGGGGACGATGCTCGTGCCTACCCGCTCCAGATCCTCATGTGGCACGAAATTGTCAACGATACGGTGAGTGGGGCCCCGGTAGTCGTGACTTTCTGCCTGCTCTGCAACACGGCGATTGCTTTCGAGCGGACGGTGGACGGGCAAGTCCTCGATTTCGGCACCACTGGGCGGCTGCGTTTCAGTAACCTGCTCATGTACGACCGGCAGGCTTACACCAGGTGCACGTAATCAACGACCCGGTCGGCGGGAATCCCGTCGTCGTCTTCCGGCCACCGGGCACCGCCTCGGCCCTCGCCGAGAGTGCGGTGGCCGCGGGGCGCGACCTCGGCTCGGCCGTCAGCAGCTCGGATGCTCCCACTCCGAACGGCATCTCCCTGCCACCTTCATAACTGTCCGTGCTCGGCAGCCCCTCAGCTCTTGATCCTCCAGTCTTCCTGTTTGGCCAGCCGGCGTTCGCCTTTGTCCTCAGGCCCGATACTCTGCCGGAATTCCCGAATCCCTTGCCCGAAGGCCCGCCCCACTTCGGGCAGCCGGCCGGCGCCAAAAACGATCAGGAGGATCACGAGGATGATAAGCAATTCAGTAGGTCCCACAGTTGGCAACATCTTCCTCTCCTCGTAACGGCCAGTCGTTGTCGAAGCTCTGGCCCGATGTAAGATAGCGAGGATCCCAGGCCGGCGATGAAGGGCAAGGCCTGAGCAAACCAGAAGCTGATCTCCGGCCCTTCAATTCGTTCAGATGCGGCGATTTCTCCTGATCGCTATTACGGCCAGGGGCGGGCGCCAGGTCAGGAATGCCAGGGCGCTATGGCAAGGGCACTCTCGTCTGGCGTCTCGGTGCCAGATCCAGCCCAGCCAGCTGCAGGCTGCGAGTCATTTCCATAACAGGCAAAGGATCGCTTCCAGCACGCCCCCACCAACCGCTCGGGCCTTGTCGGAGATGGTGAAGCAGTACTCCACCCGCCCCCGGGGGTCGATATCGCCCACCTTCATCCCGGTCGTAGTCGCGACGCCGTCGGCCAGCAATCCCCGCAGCACCCCGCCGATCTGAGCGTGCACGGCCGAGCCGTTGACGTGAGCCACAGTCTGACCGGCGCTGACCCGCTCACCGATCCGGCAGTATCCGTGGAAGACGCCCGGACAGGGTGCCCGGAGGACTCGCTCCTCGGTGTGGCCGTCGACGGTAGCGGGGGTCCCCATATTCGGCTCGGCGCTCCCCGTCAGGATGACGCGCCCCAGGTGGTGGCCGCGGTTGGTTTCAATGACGGCATGGCAATCCACCCGGGCCGTAAAGCCCGGACCCAGGGCGATGACGAGTGATGCGTCCTCGATGCCGGTACCGGTGTTGCGCTTGGCCATGATGGCATCTACCAGAACCTGGGGTCGGCAGCGATGCACAATTCGAGCTTCGGGATCGATCAAGACAGGGATCGCCCCTCCCCGCCACGTCTCCTCGACCTGGCCGGGCTCGACCAGCCGAGCGCGGATGCCTTCCACTTCGGTTTCGCCCTCGAAGATGGCCGAGGCGACAGACGCCGGGCGGCGGATGACCAGCGGTTGCGGCAATTCGTTGACAACCACCCGCATACCGGCTCGGTGCAGGCGATGCACGACGCCGGTGGCCAGGTCCCCGCCTCCTTTCACCACCACCGTCACTGCGTTCAGTGGGTTATTCACCGGCCGCGTCTGGTATGCTGTCACATTCCACCCTCTTCGTTCCAGATCCTGGGCCTCGGTATCGACGCAGCTGTCTGTCACTGCGCGAGGCTTTGCAGGAAAGCATAGATGTGAGCGAGTTCCTCATCGCTGACATACTCGGGACCAAAAGGCGGCATGGGCTGCTTCGGTTCTCGCACCCGGGCGCGCATTTCCTTGAAACTCAATGCAATGCCGGCGAGGGGTGGTCCGAATTTGCCTTCCCCCTGGGAGCCGTGGCAACCGAAGCAGCCAAAGTATCGATAGAGGGTTGCCCCTGCCGCGCTGTCGGGACTGTCGGCGGTGATCGTGGGACGTGGCCCCAATGGGTCTAGACTTTGCAGGTAGGCGTAGATGGCGGCTAAGTCACGCTCACTGACGCGTTCTTTGCTGAATGCTGGCATTTCGTCTTCCGGCTGGTAGACCTGGCTGATTACCTTGTCCAACGATATACTTGTGCGAGCAAGCCTGGGACCCACCGCTCCTTCGGCCTTTACCCCATGGCAGTAGAAACACCCCAGGGCGTAAAAGAGGAATTGGCCTTCCTCCACCTGCTCTTGAGGAGCAACAGGCGTAGCCTGTGGTGGGGCCTGGCTGTGGCGACTGGCGATTCCCGCCTCGGCGGTCGGTAACTGGGAGTGGGCGTTGGGTACGGGGGTCGATGCCGGCGGCGTGGGAGAACTGGTAATCAGGGTGGGCTCCGGGGTCGCCGTCATGGTGGAAGAAACGAACCACCGGGTCGGCGAGGGAGTTGCCACGATCGAGATCCTGACAGCGGTTGCCGTCGGCGGTCTCGGCGACGCAGCTTCCGTCGCGCATCCCAAGACAGCCAGCAAGATGACCGCCAGGGTCACAGGTTTCATCATATCTTTGATCCACGTCAACCATGAACGCCGGCGAGACTTGCGGGGAACACGCCCTGGTGCCGGAGAATCGGCTTGATGATTTCGAGCATTGCGTCGTGAACGAGATCGCTACTGGTGCCCAGGTATCCTCCTTCACTGTGAAGCCACGAACCCCCAGTGATGTCGGCCAGAAGGCCGCCCGCTTCCCCGAGGATGACGGCGGCTGCCGCCACGTCCCAGAGGTTTAGCTGGAGATGATAGTAGGCGTGCAGACGTCCGGTCGCCACGTAACACAACCCGAGGGCTGGGGAACCCAGCACCCAGAGATGGAGAGCTTCATTGCCCAAAATCCGGGCGAGTAGCAGTGCGACTTTCCGTTCACCTACGCTCCCCGGCCAGTCGGTCCCGATCATGGCGCCGTCAACGTTCACAACGTCCTGCCCTTCCGCGTAGAGAGCCGCGTGAATCCGACGGTCATTCAGATAGGCGCCACGACCAAACACGGCGTGAAAGAGTTCATCCCGGCAGGGATCGTAGACCACACCAACCCTATAGATTCCCGCTTCGCGATAGCCCACGCAGATCGAAAACGACGGGATGCCTTGAAAGAAATTAAGGCTTCCGTCCACCGGGTCAATGATCCATAAGGGGTCCGCATCCTGCTCTTGAAGCGCCTGGCCCTCTTCCGCCAGGCAGTGGTGATCCGGGAAATCCTGGCGGATGACCTCTACAATGCGTTCCTGGATGTCTAAGACGGCCCCGGTGACCAGGTCGCGAGGCCCCTTCCACTTTTGATAGCCTGGCGCCCCAAGACGGGCGAGGGCCAGTTGCCCCCCGGCTCGGGCCGCACGCATCGCCGTCTCGAGAAGACGGGTTTCGTCTACAGGGGACATAATGTGCCTTTCTCATCTCAAACTTCGTCAGCCACACCGTGTGGCTCAGCCAACCGTAATCCGGGGTTGACAGGGTGACCGGCGTCCCTGTGTGACCCTGTCAACCCCCGCGAAACGAGATCCACAGCTATGCCAGGGTGCTGAGCACCGCGCGCTCGATCAACCCGGTGGCGATCTTTACCTTATGCTTATTCTCGCTCAGTGGCCGGGCGACGTTGCGGATCCGGGCAGCGGCATCCTTGATCGCATCCTTGATGTTCTTCCCGGCCAGGGCTTCCTCTACAACCCTGGCCCGATAAGGTGTCGGTGCCACGCCCCCCAGCACGATCCGCCCATCCTGCCAGACGCCATCCTGCGAGGTGACGACAGCGGCGACGCTGACCGTCGCGAAGTCAAATGCCTGCCGGTCCCGAAGCTTGATCCAGGCTGTCTTGGTGTTGGGCGCCAGGGATGGAATCTGCACCTCGACCAGGACCTCGTTATGCTCGAGGATATTCTCGCGCAGGACGTCCGTGCGGGGGCCAATGAAGTAGTCGTCGAAGGGTACCACCCGCTCCCCGCCCGGTCCGGTGATCTTGGCACTGGCGTTCAGCGCGAGTAGAGCGGTAGCCGTATCGGAGGGGTGGACGATGTAGCACAACTCGCCCTCGATGATGCAGTGGTAGCGGTTATCGCCAGTAACGGCGAAGCAGAAGTCGCCTCCTTTCTTGTAGCAGTCGAAATTCGCGCCGCGGAAATACCAGCAGCGCGGCCGCTGGTTGAGGTTCCCACCCAAGGTGCCCTCGTTGCGGATCAGGGGTGAGGCCACACTGTGGGTCGCCTCCCAGAAGACGGGCCAGCCTGCCTTGATCTCTTCGGACTCAGTGATGTCGGTGAGGGGCGTAACGGAGCCGATGCTCGCCCCCGTGGCCAACAGTCTGATGCCCTTCAGTTCCGGGATGGCGGTGATGTCAATCAGTTTCTCAGGATAGGGCATCCCCGGGCCCTGGATCCAATCCTTCAGGATGCCCGACACCAGATCACTGCCGCCCGCCACCACTTTCGCTGTCGGTCCATACTGGTCCAGGAGCTTGACCGCTTCCTGGGCCGTCGTCGCATCGTACAGTTCAAAAGACTTCATTGCTGATAACCTCCTTCACTCAGCCTCTCCTAGGCAGCTTCTAGGGCAGCGAGGATCTTGTCTCGGGTAATCGGCAGGCTGGTGATCCACACGCCGATCGCGTTGTAGATGGCGTTCGCAATGGTCGGCGGCGCCACAGCAATAGGTGGTTCACCAATGCCGTGAGCGCCGAAGACCCCATACTCCTTGGCATGTTCTACGAAGATGGCTTCGACGTTACGTGGTGCGTCTTTGATCGTCAACGCCTTGTACTCAAGGATGTTGTCTGTGAGTGGCAGCCCCGTTGCTTTGTCGTTGACCAATCCCTCGGAGAGGGCGGCACTGATGCCCATGGTCACCCCACCCTGAATCTGCTGCTCAAGTCCCAGAGGATTCATGGCACGGCCGACGTCGTGGGCAGCGACGTACCGCAGGACCGAGACTGAGCCGGTCACGGTGTCTACCTCGACCTCGGCAGCGTGGGCAGCAAAGGCCAACCGTTCCCACGTCGGCGGGTGGAAATGGGCCCCACGCCCGATGACCGGCGTCCTTGGTACGACGGCTTCCACGGCATCTGCGACGGGAATCTTGGTCTCCGGATCATCCTTGAAAAAGACAAAACCATCCCGGATGTCCAACGCCTCGGGCGTGACTTCGATTGTTCGTCCGTCTTTCCTGGCGTCAGCGGTGAACTTCTGGACGGCCCCTTCCAGCAATTGGCGGCGGGCATCCAGGGCCGCCTCGTAGACCCCCCAACCGCCGCTGTTGGTCTGCCGGCTGCCGGCTGTGACGCCCGTGTCGCTGGTGTAGTCGGTGTCTATTTCAGGCGCGATGCCCACCTGTTCGTAGGGGATGCCCAATGTCTCAGCGGCAATCATCGCCATCACCGTCCGCTGTCCTCCGCCGACCTCGGCAGCACCTGAGACAACGTTGACTGTCCCGTCTGGGTTGACTATCACCACGCCGGTCGAAGGGTGACCGCCCGCGCCGTGGCTACAGGCGTGGGCTGCCATGCCGATGCCGTGGAACACGCCAGGCCGCACTTCTTTGGCTCCGGCGGGATGCCACTTCGTCTCCCAGCCGATACGCTCGGCCGCCTGGGTCAGACAATCGCGAATGCCGGGGTTGCTGTATGGTTTGCCCGTATCCGGATGGCCCACCTCGTTGACGTTCTTGAGACGAATCTCCAGCGGGTTCATGCCGACGGCGTAGGCTGCCTTGTCCACCAGGGTTTCCTGCGCCAGGGTGGCGTAGGGGTGGCTGACGCAGCGATAGCTGCCGGACCTGACGTTGTTGGTGTAAACGCCGATGCCCTCCAGGCGCAGGTTGGGGATGTTGTAGAGGGTCTCCAAGCCGATCCAGGCACCGGGGGAGCGATTGCTGGAGCCGGCGCCCGTGTCGCTTATGAGTTTATACGTTGCAGCGACGAATGCGCCCTCGCGGTTGACCCCCAGCTTCCCCTCTGTGTGTACCGCGGCTCGAACCGTCCGGGTGATGAAGTCCTCGGACCGGGTGGCCGTCGCCCGTACCGGCTTGCCGGTGAGCTTCGCCAGTATCGCTGCGTGAACCTCGCTGACGTCGCCATTTCGATGAGAGCCGTAAGAGCCGCCCAAGTAGCCGGTCTGGATTACCCGCACCCGGCTCGAGGGCAACTTGAGGGCCCGGGCCATCCGGTCACGCTCTCCATGGGCATGTCGCGCGGTCCAGTACCAGGTCAGGCGCTCGTTTTCCCACCAGCAAATGCCGCTGGTGAGCTCGAGGGGTGCATTCTGCTCGGTCGAGCGGGTGCTGATAGCGTCCACCACCGCGCCAGCTTCCTTCATGCCGGCGTCCGGATCGCCCCGCACGAGCGGCTCACTGATGTCGAGAATCGTGCCATCGTACTCGTTGTCCCATAGCTTGGGCGCGCCTGGCTTGATCCCATCCAGGAAGTTCGTCACGGCCGGCAACACTTCGTACTCCACCTCAATCAAGTGAATGGCCTCGTCGGCGATGTGCTCCGACTCGGCGGCCACTGCCGCGACAGGCGCCCCGACTTGGGTGACTTCCTCGTCGAAGAGGAAGCGCGGTTTGGGACCGCCTTCCAGGCGCGAATCCTGGTACTCTTCGGGCAAGTTAAAACGGTGCAAGATCATCGCAACACCGCGAAGCGCCTCGGCCTTGCTGGTGTCGATGGCTTTCACGAGGGCACGGGGGTGGGGGCTGCGGAGCGTCTTCATGTATAGCATGTCGGACACGGTCAGATTCACCGCGTATTTGCCGACGCCCGTGACAACTCCCATCCCTTGTACGTGCCGGTGTCCTTTGCCCAGGACTGAGAGCTCATCGACCGCAAGCGACGGGTTGGCAGCGCCGGAAGAGCCGGTCCCATAGCCGGGAACCTTACTTCCAAATCGGGCGTAGAGTTCGTCCATCAATTGAGGAAACTCTACCTCTGCCTCCCGCCAGTCAGGATCATTCGCGAGCTCGCGCCACTGGCCGTCGGTGAGGTGCGCCGCATAATCCGGTTTGAGCAAGACACGCCAGACGTCCACATGTCCTTTGGTACTCACTGTTATTACCTCCTTTGGCCTTTCACTCCGCTATGCCCCGCGTAGTTCTTTGGCGGCAGCGAAGACCGAATCGTAAATCTTAGGGTAGTTGCCGCAGCGGCACATGTTACCAGCCAGGGCTTCACGGATGTCGTCCTCGGTGGGGTTCTGGTTATTTGACAGCAGGGCATAGGTAGACATGATGATCCCTCGTGTGCAGAAGCCACACTGGGCACCACCTGTTTCCCAAAAGACCTGTTGGATAGGGTGGAGGTCTTCCAGCCGGGTACCCTTACTCAGGCCCTCGATGGTGAGAATCTTTTGTCCGCGCCCCAGGCGCGCCGCCAGGACGGTGCAGCTACTCACGGCGCGGCCGTCCACGAGCACGGCGCAGGCACCACACGAGCCCCGGTCGCAGCCCAGGTTGGCGCCTGTCATGCCCAGCTTGTAGGTCATGACCTCCCACAGGCTCGCGCGCACCTCGGTCACCACCTCATAGTCCACATCATTGATATTGAGGGTCACGCGGCGCATAGTGGCGGGCAGTTGTTCTGCCTTGACCACCTCGACGGGGACTTCCTTGGTGACCTCCTTCACAACTTCGACTTCTTTGACGACTTCCTTGGGAACTTCCTTGACGACCTCCACCTGCTTCGCGGGGATCAACGCGATGTAGCCGGCGGCGGCGGCACCCGTGACGACGGCACCCGATCCGGCCCCAATCAGGAAGTCCCGGCGCGAAAGGCGAACAGGCCGGGTTCCTTCTTGGCCGTCCTTCACCGGGCCTGCCTGCCCTTCTTCCAGCGGCTGTTGTTCTTTGTCTGGCATGTTTGGTTTCTCCTTCTGGGTCGCTTGAACCTCTGGTCACTGACTTCTGCTTGTCATGTCGCGCTCATGGCCCTCCTCCGTCCTGGTTTGCATTTGTCGAGTCCGACTCGAGGCCAGCACCTCGCGCTTCAACACCGCCAAGCGGCGTGTGAGCCCGTCCAATTCCTCCGTA
Source organism: Ardenticatenaceae bacterium (assembly GCA_027493995.1). GTDB lineage: Bacteria > Chloroflexota > Anaerolineae > Ardenticatenales > Ardenticatenaceae > DOUV01. The sequence goes on from JAOSJS010000001.1 coordinate 8,076,534, forward strand.
TGCAGCCGCCGGTAGGCAGAGAGCGACTGCGCCAACTGCAGGATGTGGGAGGTGAGATCCTGCAGGGCTGCTTGGGTCATCGCCGTTCGATCTGATCTTCGATTGCACTGCTAGCTGCTTACAGAGACTTCGGGAGTTTCAAGCAGCATTATTGCCGGCAGTAGAGACGACCCGCCGGGTCGTCTCTACTCTCATTGTGGGCCTGATTTGCTCGTAAAGTTGCTCTCGAAAACTGCCAAAGTCTGAGAAAACTGGTTTCTTCGACAGACTGCCAGGGCCAAGACAATTGAAGAGGAGAAGTTCTGCTCTCAACTTGTTCGAATCGGTACCGAAAGGGCAACTATCTCGTACAAGACGGCATGGAAACTATGAGGAACACGGAGGTGAGCACAAGCTCTTTGTTGGGTAAGGCCGGAAGGTGAAACGAAGCAACCATCATCTTCCGGGGGTGGGTCTATGAGGACGAAAAAGACAGCTACTCATTGTCAAGGGGGTATCAATGTGTCTACCCTACCATGGTGTCTAGGGAGGACTCAAGCGAAAAGGTATCAATCGGACGGGGAAAAGTATCAAAGTGATCGAGCCCGGCTAGAAGAGCCGGGCTCGAAATCAGGGGGTGCGGGTGGCGCTGAATATCTATCTCCGGCTGCGCCCGGTGATCAGCGCCAGGGGATGGCCCTTGATGTCGACCATGGTGCGGCCCGTGGCGCCACGCTGTGACAGGAGGATCTTGGCCATAATGGCGAGCGCGATCTCCTCCGGTGTCTCGGCTCCCAGATCCAGGCCGGCTGGAACCCGCACGCGCGCCAGATCCTCCGCGGCCACGCCCCGCGCCAGCAACTCATCGAACATGAGTTTGGCCTTGCGGCGGCTGGCGACCAAGCCGATGTAGGCCGCCGGGGAACCGGCGACCTGCTCCAGGGCCGGCTCATCCCAGCCCCATGTGGTAACGACAACCGCGGTTGAGGGTGTGATCGTGATGGGGAGCGGCTCGAGCGCTTCGGTCTCCGCGTCGTAGGCAACGATGATGGTTTCATCGACGCCAGCGAAGCGCTGGAGCCACTCGGTGCGATCATCGACCACGAGCACCCGCATCCCCAAGATTTGTCCCATTCCGGCCAGTGCCAGGCCGATGTGGCCCGCCCCGATGATGAGGATCTCCGGCCGCGGTTGGATAAGATCCACGAAGAGTTCGACCCGTTCCCGGCTGAAACTGTCCAGACGGATGAAGGCGTCGTCTTCCGGACGGTACCCCAGGCGCAGGGAGCGGTTTTGTTGCAGCGCCTGCTGAGCGGCCGCTCGCACTCTCGGTTCCAACTCGCCGGGCCCCAGCACGCCATCCAGAGAGGTGTCGTGGCGGAGTAAGGCTTTCTCACCAACCTGCCAGACCAACCCCTCGAGCGAGTGGATGACTGTGATGAGGACCGCCGGCTCGCCCGAGTCGCAGGCTGCTACCAGGCTCTCGCAGAGCCTGAGCGTATCAGCCCGGTGCCCGTTTTGGCGGGGCGCGGTGAGGACGTCAATGAAGACCTCCTGCGTGCCGCCACAGAGGCCCAGGCTCTCGGGGGTCCTCCCGATCAGCGGGTATTGAACCAGACGCGGCGTGCCGGCGGACAAGGCAGCCAGGGCGTCCTGGATGGCTTTGTACTCCATGCTGCCACCCCCGATGGTCCCCACCCAGGAGCCGTCGGCGCGAACAGCCATCTTGGCGGCGGCATGGCGGGGCGTCGAGCCGATGGAGCGGATCACCGTGAGCAAAGCAACGGGTTGTTCGGCCGCATGGCTCTGCGCGAGCGTCTGAAAGATCTCCTTCATCCCGTTCTCCTCGTCAGACTTCCGAAGTCTTGGAAGACTTCGGAAGTCTCCGTGGTCTAGCTCGGATCGTCATCCTCTCGGATGCCAGTCCGGAATTCCTGAATGCTCCGCCCCAGGGCACCACCGACTTCCGGCAGCCGCCCCACGCCGAAGACGATCAAGAAGACAACCAACACGATCAGTAGCTCAGGACCTCCCAATCCGAATGGCATCTCCACTCCTCCTTTCGGTCTGGTCTTGCGCTGGGCCTCAATCGCTTGTCGGCTGAGACACGGATTCCAGGCCTTGCGCGGGTCGGAATGAGCGAGTTGTCTGCTCATCCGAGGCCAATTGTCGATACCAGGCGGGGTGATGGGCTTTGACGTAGTCCAGCGACACCCTGGTGGTAAACATCGACTTCAACAGCGGCCAGTTGCGGGGGACGAGCGTGGTCGGAGCAATGTGGGCAACCAGCCAGATCAGAACGGCGATGGCCGTCAGGTCGTGGACCCAGGTGGCCGTCCCGACGAGCGTGGTCGGGATGGGCCAGGCGTAGCGGAGGGTCTTCACCAGACCTGATATGAATATCAAGCCCACGAGAATTGCCCAGATGGGGAACGAGAGCACCTTCTCGGTCGCCAGATACTTGCCCACGTCCTTGGGCTTGCGGATGCCGAAGGTCACGAACAGGCGGGCAATGGGGAGCCCGATGCTCCGGGGCAGGCGAATCCCGAACACTCCCGGCTCATGGAAGATTCCCAGGTAACTCACCAGCTCTCCGAGAGCCTCCGGAATTTCCCGCAGCTTCGGCCACAATCCCATGTGGCCGCCGACGAGCGCGTGAGTCATAAAATTGGAGAGCGCGTAGACAATGAGCGCGGCCCCGACGTAGTGGAGCACGTAGAGCAGTTGCGTGTCGAGCACGCGATTAACCCAGCGCAGCAGCATGGCCGCCGTGCCCAGGCCAATGAGGATACCCGCGGCGTTGAGCCAATGGAGGCCGACGTCGGCCCGACCATGCCGCCGCACGGCGTTCTCACCGGCCATGGCTGAGTCCCGCGCGGACTCGCGTCTCACTCGATACAGGCCCGCGAAGATCCCCAGGGCAATAATGAAGGGGAGTGCCTGCGCAAGCAAGAGACTGGCGCGGAACAGGGCATCTTGGGGCAGAGCGCCCGGGGTCTGCCCCGGTCCTTGAGCGGCCGCGCTGCCCGCCAGGATCACCCAAAGCAGCGTGGCCAGGAACAGGCTGGCTCCCGCCGGCCCTTTTCGTCGTGTCATGGTTATCTTCCACCTCTCTTCATGTGGCTCGATGGATGTAGAGCCCACTCGAAGTGCTGCCTCGGGGGTTACCCCCTGTTACTTGCTGCCGGTCCGGCGGAGATAGAGACCGATCGCCCCCAGACTGAGAACGGCAACGATGATCACGAGCGCCGCGCCTGCGGCCAGCCAGATGGACCAGCCGGCCCCGGACGCCGGCGGCGGCGCGGTGGCTGGAGCAGCGACCGCCGGTGTGGCAGGCGGGGCCGCTTGCTCGACCGCGGACTCGGTCGCCTCCGGTGCGGTCGACGCCGCTTCGTCGGTCTCTGCGGTCGGTTGATCCCCAGGCGGCTCGCCGAGGGTCGCCACGAAGATGTTGAAGTCATTCCCGGCGAGCTGGCTGTGGAGGGCGATCCGATTCCCGTCCGGACTCCAGTCGAAGGGGCCACCGTGGGCCACCTCGGAGAAGAGTGTCGTTTCCTGGGTGCCGTCGGCGTTGATGAGGCGCACATCGTTCCAGACCCTCTCGGTCCCGAGGCGCTCGGTCATGAAGATGATCCGCCCATCCGGCGTCCAGGTGGGGAAGTAATCCTGCTCCGGCCCGCTGGTGACGCGGGTCAGCCCGGTCCCATCGACGTTCACCAGCCAGATGTCGCGATTGCCGCCCTGATCGGAGTGGAAGGCCAGTTGCTCGCCGCTCTGGTTCCAGCTGGCCTGGTGGCAGGCGAAGCTGCACTGCTGTTGCTGCTCGCTGGCCAGTTTGGCGACCAGCGGTCTGGGGTGGCTGCCGTCGACCGCGCTGAGCCACAACTCATTGGTGCCCTCGCCGTAGGAGAAGTAGGCCAGTTGCTGGCCATCCGGGCTCCAGGAGGCGAACAACTCCTCCCTGGGGCTGGTGGTCACCTGCCGCAAGCCACTGCCATCGGCCCGGACGACCCAGATGTCGCGGTTGCCGGCCCGGTCCGAGTCGAAGGCCAGCCACTGGCCATCGGGGCTCCAGGCGGGCCGGCGGTCGCTGGCCGGGTCACTGGTGAGCGGGCGTTGGTCGCCCGTCTGGAGGTCGGCGACCCAGATCTCATCATTGCCGGTGCGGTTGGAGTAGAAGGCGACTTTCTGCCCATCAGGGCTCCAGGCGGGCCGGAGATTACGGCCCTCATCGGTGAGTTGTTGGATTTGGGAGATGGCGCCCCGGGTCTGGTGACAACTCATACAGCGGGGCACCGAAGCAGCCTGGACGCCGGGACCACTGTCCAGGGGCGGCTCCGTGCCACGCACCGCGCCGGGCCTCCTGATCGCGCCGAACGTGAGGACTACTGCGATGCCGGTTACCACCAAGCTCAGATGTGCAAATCGCAACCCAGTCAAGCATCAGCTCCTTTTTGTGCTTCAGGCGGATTGATGGAACAGATGGCACCGCCGGCGAGCCCAATCAGAGCGCCTTCAATTTGGCGAAATTCTCGGGCGTGCTCTGGGGCAACTCCAGGCAGAGATGATTACTCTGGATGATGCCCTGGCGGATGCGGATGTTGACGGGACAGCGCTCGACACAGGCCGGCCCGCCCTCCCGCCAGTGGCAGAGGTCGCACTTGACGTAGACGTTGTTCTCCGGATCGTAGGTGATTCGCTTTGTCTGGTGGTGGACCTCATCGTTGCGGGCGGTGGCCTCATCGGGCACCTCGAAGGGGCAGGCTTCCAGACAGCGCCCGCAGGCGATGCACTTGTCCTCGTTGATGTAACGGGTCCCCGTCTGAGGATCGACGACCAGCGAGTTCGCCGGACAGACGTAGAGACATTCAGGGTTCGGGCACATCTTGCAGCCGCGCTGGGTGAAGGTCCCGCGGTCGGGATAGTGCTCGATGATCTCGGGGTCCACCTGTACGGTGTCATCGTTGTAGATGCGGATGCGGGGAAGAGCCGACAGGCCTTGCTCCTTATGCACGCGGGAGCAGATCACCTCACAGGTCAGACAGCCGATACACAGGGTAGGATCGGGCAGAACGACGCCGTCCGAGAGCGCGAGGATGGGCACTGCAGCAGGCATGGCCATTCTGACCACGCTGCCGGCCCCGGTACCGAGGGCGACCACGCCAACCGCGCCCGCTGCCATTTGCCGCAGGAAGTTTCTGCGTGAGATTTCTTCTGTCATGGACATCCCTTTTTGGAATCCCCGCTCGTGTCATTTCGCAGAACAGGGCTTGAGGTTTTGTCCGCGCGGCCGCGCGGACAAACCTCAAGTTCAGTCGCTTGAAGTAGCACTAGGCTTCCACCTTGTAGCCCAGGGACTCGATGGCCTTCTGGACATCGGCAAGGGTAATCACATCCGGGTTGAATTGAACCGTGACACTGAGTTCGGACACCGAGACCTCCTCGATCCCGGGGAGCCCAGTCAAGACGCTCTCGATTCGGCCGCCTTCCTCCTGGGTGGCCAGCGGCGAGACGAACTTGAATTTGTGTTTCTCCAGTGCAGCCTGCTCGGCTGCTGCCGTCGGAGGTGGCGCTTCGGTCGCGGCTACAGGCGGTGCCGTCGCGGTAGGGGGTGGGACCGTTGCCGCCGGTGGCTCGGTCATGGCCGTTGGGGAGGTGGCGCGGTTGGGGGCGGTGCGGATGCTGCGCCCGCGCACGCGCTGAGTAAACCGACTGCCACGAGAACGGAAACAAAAGTCGCAAGAGCCCGCTTCACTACAGTACCCCCTTCTTTGCCAAATCTTGTACTCGCCAGAAACCGAGGAACGTCTTGACCAGCCTGTCGTGAATCTTGCCATTCGTGGCCAGGTAATGACCTGGTGAATGGAGCCAGGAGCCGCCCCGGAGGTCCGAGAGGACACCGCCGGCCTCTTCCAGGATCACTGCCCCGGCCGCCACATCCCACAGGTTGAGCGCGAGATGGTAGTAGGCGTCCAGGTAGCCGGCCGCGACATAGCAGAGGCCCAACGCGGGCGAGCCCATCGTCCGCACGGAGAGGGCATCGGCCATGGCGACGGCCACCGAGCGCACGCCGTCTTCACGGATCTGGGGCGAGTTGGGCCAGTCGGTGCCGATAAACGACTCGTAGGCTTCCACCTTGGTGCTGACCCGGATCGGCCTGTTGTTCAGGAACGCCCCCCGACCATGACTGGCGTGGAACAATTCATCACGGTTCGGATCGTAGACGACGCCCAACTCGAAGCGTTGTTTGTGGCGCAGCGCAATCGCGATTGCAAAGAGCGGCACGCGGCGGTAATAGTTCGTGGTGCCGTCGATGGGGTCGACGACCCACTGGAACTCTCCGTCTGTGACCTGCTCGGGTGGATCTTCCTCTGCGAGAATGCCGTGGTCCGGAAAATCACGCTGGAGGATCGCCCGGATTCGCGACTGCACCTCCAGTGTGCTGCCGGTCATCAGGTCCCGCGGCCCCTTCTGCTTGATATATCCCGGCCGTCCGAGGAGGCTCAAAGCGAGCTTTCCTCCCTCGCGGGCGGCTTCGACTGCCGTGTCCGTCAGTCGGGCGTTGAGTTGTTCATCCATACATAGACAGCTTTCTGTAGAGAAATGGTCACGGAGTCAGGCTTTGGAGGAACGCGTAGAGATGCGCCAGTTCCTCATCGCTGACGCGCTCGGATCCGAACGCGGGCATGCGATCCCGTGGCGTTCGGACCTGGGTACGGACTTCCTCCAGACCCAGTTGGGTCCCGGCGAGACGCGGCCCGATGTTCCCCTCTGCCTGATCACCGTGGCAGGCGAAACAGCCCAGGTAGCGGTACAGGGCTTTGCCCGTCGCGCTGTTGGGGCGGTCGGTGGTGATCTCGGGACGCGGCTGCTCCGGCTGCATACTTTGGACGAACGCGTAGATGCGGTCGAGTTCCTCGTCGCTGACGCGCTCGGGACTATAGGCCGGCATGCGATCCCGCGGTATTCGGACTTGGGCGCGGAGCTGCTCGACACTCAACGGTGTGCCGGCCAGGCGGGGTCCGAAGATCCCCTCTGCCCGGTCGCCGTGGCAGGCGAAACAGCCCAGGTAGCGGTACAGGGCTTCACCCGTCGCACTGTCAGGGCGGTCGGTGGTGATCTCGGGACGGGGCCCGGTGGGCTGCAGCGTTTGCAGGTAGGCGTAGATGGCTGCTATATCACTCCTGCTTACAGCTTTTTCGCTGAAAGCCAGCATATCGCCGACCGGCAGGTACACCTGGGTGATCACTCCGTCGAGCGGCATCTTCGTCCGAGCGATCTGGGGACCCTCGATCCCTTGGGCCAGCACCCCATGGCAGTGGAAACACCCCAGCTCGTAGAAAAGACGCTGGCCCCGCCTCACCACCTCGGCCGACGGTGTCGGGGTGGGTTGGCGCGGAACCGCAGTGGGAGCCAGCGTCGGGGTGGATTGCCGGGGCGATCCCCCAGCGTCACCGGCGATCCCGCTCTGCCCTGTCGACCCCTCTGGAGAAAAACGAGTCACCTGGGTTGGGGTCAAGGTCGCCGTGAAGCGTCCGGTGGCACCCAATATCCAGGTTGGTGACGGGATCGCCGGGGTCGAGGTCTGATTGGGATGTTGTTGCCTGGGTTGATACCCCCAGACGGCACTGGAGAGCAGCACCACAATGAGCGCGCCAACAACGGCCCACCTGGCTATGGTTGAGATCCGCATCGGTTGTGTTGACAGCGGCGGAAGGGGGCGTCCCGGTCGGGAGAGGCGGTGCTCGATCCTCTCCCGCAGACTGATCCGGTGGGGCGCCCCCTCTCCGGTTCCTACGCCAGTGCCTTGAGTATGGCCTGCTTGATTAAAGCCTCTGCCAGGGTCACTTTGTAGGCGTTATCGCTCATGGGACGAGCGGCGCTTGTGAGGCGCTGGACGGCGTTGTCGATGTTGTCCGTAATGCTCTTGCCTTGCAAGGCTTCCTCGACGCCGGTCGCGCGGTAGGGCTTGGGGGCGACACCCCCGAGCACAATCCGGCCGTCCTTCCAGGTCCCATTCTCCTCGGTAAAGGCGACCGCCACACTCGCAACGGCGAAGTCGTACACCTGGCGGCTCTTCACTTTGATCCACGCCGAGCGGGTGTTTGCCGGCGGCGTGGGGATCAGGACCTCGACCAGGACTTCGCCGGGCTTGAGGACATTCTCGCGCAGCACATCTTCGCGCGGCCCCACGAAATACTCCTCGAACGGGACGGTCCGCTGCCCGTCAGGGCCAGCAAGCTTGGCGCTCGCATTCATGGCCACTAAGGCTGTGGCTGTATCCGAGGGGTGGACAAAGTAGCACAGCTCGCCGCCGATGATGGCATGGTAGGCATTCTTGCCCGTGACGGCGAAGCAGAAGTCTCCACCGCGCTTGTAACAGTCGTTGAACTGGGTGCCCCGGAAGTACCAGCAGCGGGGGCGTTGGTTGATGTTGCCCCCCAGGGTCCCGAAGTTACGGATGAGAGGCGAGGCGGCGCTGGCGGCGGCCTGGGCCAGGAGCGACCAGGCCGCGTTGACATCCGACGATGCTTCCAGATCAGCCAGAGTGACGCCGGCACCAACCCGCAAGCCGTCGCTCACCCGGTTGATGGTGGCGAACTCGGGGATCGCGCTGACGTCAACGAGATGCTCCGGGTAGGGCAAGCTGGGGCCGGTAATCTGGTCTTTCATCATGCCCAGCAAATCGCTGCCGCCGGCGATGATCTTGGCAGAAGCGTTGTATTTGCCGAGCAGGGCGACGGCGTCTTCGACGCTGCGGGCCTCGTGCAGTTCAAAGGCTTTCATGATCTCGATTCCTCCTCCTGCTCTACACGGCTTTGAGCGCTGCCAGGATCTTGTCACGGGTCATCGGGCGGCTGGTGATCCGGACGCCCACCGCGTTGAAGATGGCATTGGCGATAGCCGGCGCCGAAACGGCGATAGGGGGTTCTCCAACGCCGTGAACTCCCAGGGGGTGGTACTCCCGCGGGTGCTCGACGATGATGGGCTCGATGAGGGGCACATCGAGGATGGTGGGCATGTGGTAGTCCAGGAAGTTCGAGTTGATCGGCACACCTGTGGCCGGGTCCACCAGATTCTCCTCGAAGAGTGCTGCCCCGATACCCTGGACGACGCCGCCCTCGATCTGTTGCTCGACGCCGAAGGGGTTGATCGCTCGCCCCACGTCGTGGGCGGCGACCAACCGGGTGACCCTCACATCACCGGTGGCTTTGTCCACCTCGACCTCGGCGAAGTGGGCGGCGAAGGCCGCCATTGTCCACTGGGTGGGACGGAGCGCGAAGCCGCGACCGATGATCGGGCCGCCGGCCTTGCTGGCTACCTCGGCGATGCTCACCTTTTTGTCCGGTGCGGCCACCACAAAGACCTCACCGTTGCCGGTGTCCAGCTTGTCAACGTCGGTCTCGAGCATCTTGGCGGCCAGCTCCAGGATCTGCTGCTTGGCGTCGCGGGCCGCTTCCAGGATGCCCCATCCGCCACTGGAGGTCATCCGGCTCCCATAGGTTCCGCCGGTGTTAGGGGCGACCGAGGTGTCCGTCTCGGGTGTGATGCTGGTTTGCTCCCAGGGAATGCCCAACACTTCGGCCGCGATCATCGGCACGGCAGTCCGGACACCGGAGCCAGTATCCTGCGCGGCGGAGATGACCTGGAGGCTGCCATCGGTGTTCACCTTGACAATGCCCGCCATCGGGGGGGAGGCCGCCCCGTGGGTGCAGACGTGCGCTGCCAGGCCAATGCCATGGTAGCGCGTGCCCTCGATGAGTTTCTGGCCTGGCGCGTGCCAGGTTTCCTTCCAGCTGATGCGCTCGGCTCCCTTGAGAAGGCATTCCCGCAAGCCGGGATCTTTGCTGTAGGGCAGGCCGTTATCCTGGTCGCCAACCTCGTTGATGTTCTTCAGCCGGAAGTCCAGGGGGTTGATTCCCAATTCGTGGGCGATGCGGTCGACGTGGATCTCTTGGGCGAAGGTCGCTTGCGGATGCCCCACGCAGCGCAGCGCACCGGCCCGGAATTTGTTCGTGAAGACGCTGATCGCCTCGAAGCGGGCGTTGGAGGCGGTGTAGAGTTGCTGGAAGGTGAAGAGCGATCCCGTCGCCCGGTTACTGCCACCGACCGCCCCGTTGTCGCCGATGCACCGGACCGTAAAGGCGGTGATGGTGCCGTCTTTCTTGACCCCCATCTTCAGATCCGAGATCACGGGGTAGCGATGGGTGGTCTGGTTATACTGCTCGAACCGGGACAACATGACGCGCACCGGCCGGCCAGTCACCTTCGCCAGCAGGGCGGCATGAATTTGAAAGCGATCGGCGCCGGTCTTGTTCCCAAAGCCGCCACCCACGAAGTTGCTGATTGCCCGCACCTTGTCCTGTGCCAGGCCCAGGGCGCGTGAGGCGCCATCGCGGACACCGTAGGCATATTGGGTAGAGTCCCAGATGGTCAGACGATCGCCTTCCCACATCGCCACGCACCCGGATGTCTCGACCTCACTGTGCTGTTCGACTGAGGTCGCATAGCGATCCTCGAGCACCAGGTCGGCCTCGGCGAAGCCCTTGTCGGGATCGCCCCGCATGATCGGATCCGCGATGGCGACGATATTGCCATCGAGGTCGTTGTCCCAGTTCTTGGGCGCGTTCGGCCGCATGGCTTCCAGCGCATCGTAGACCGCCGGCATCTCCTCGTACTCGACCTCGATCAGGCCCAGCGCCTCCTCCGCGATGTGCTCATTCTCCGCCGCGACGACGGCGACTTCTTCGCCGACGTAGAAGACTTCGTCGGGCAGGATATAGCGCGGCGGTGGACCGCTGGACAACTTGACCTTCTGATACTCCTCAGGCAGGTTCGCGTGGGAGAGCACGGCATGGACGCCGGGTAAGGCCTCGGCCTTGCTGGTATCGATCTTGGTGATCCGGGCGTGGCCATACGGGCTGGAGAGGGTCTTCATGTAGAGCATGCCGGGGAGTTGCACGTCGCTGGCGAATTTCCCCGTGCCGGTGACAGCGCTAAACCCGCGTACATGCGGTGTGCGGTGACCGATGATGGCAAATTCTTTCGCCTCTACCGGTGCCGGCGCCGCGCCTGTGAAACCTGGCAGTTGCGATCCGTGCTCGGCGAAGAGATCTCGTAAGGTCTCCTCGTGCTCGGCCAGATTGAGCAGAAATTCGGGATCGCCTGCCGCCGGCAACGTCTTGCCAGTTATTGTTGCCATTTTGGAAACTCCTCCTTCTTAGCCCATCATCTTGGCTGCGGCTTGCACGGATTCGATGATCTTGGTGTAGCCGGTGCAGCGGCAGATATTGCCGGAGAGGGCCTGGCGAATCTCCGCTTCAGTTGGGTTCAGGTTGCTATCCAACAGGGCTTTGCTGGATATGATCTGACCGGGCGTACAGAAGCCGCACATGAACCCGCCGGATTCGTGAAAGGCACGCTGGATGGGATGCAGCTGTTCGTAGCTGGCGGCATTCGACAGCCCCTCGATGGTCGTAATCGACTTCCCGGCGAGGCGGGCGGCGAGCATTGTGCAAGAGTTGACCGGCTTCCCATCGACGAGCACGGTGCAGGCGCCGCACTCGCTCCGGTCACAGCCCTGTTTGGTGCCGGTGAGGCCGAGCTGGTTGCGGAGGACCTCGAGCAAGGTCCAGCGCACGTCCACCACCATGTCATGTTCTTGACCGTTGACGTTCAGCACGAGCCGCCGGAAGCGAGTGGGTTGGACCTCGGCGGCAATCTCCGCCGGTTGCTGGGCGGTCGCGGGTGCTCCTGGCTTGGAAACCTCGGCTGGCGCCGGCGCCGCTGGAGCCGGCGCCTCCCGCCGGGTGATGGTCACGAAGCCCCCAACGGCGGCGGCCCCGACGACGGCCCCGGACCCGGCCCCGATCAGGAAGTCCCGGCGCGAGACGCGTAGGGGCTGAATCTGTTCCTGCTCCTCCTCCGGGGGGGCTGCTTCCTCAGATCGCTGTTGATCTTTTTCCATCTGTCTCCTCTCCTTCTTCGGTAGGGTGGGCTTTCGCTTGCCGACTCGGCGGACGTTAGATCTGTCTTATAGGGTACCTCCATCTTCACATTCGCAGAGTTCGGGTTCAGTGTTCAACTCTGCCAGTCCGACTCGCTCTTCGTTGTCCCCATCCGGTGCGAGGTTAGCATCTCGCTTTTCAGTTCTACGAGGCGGCGCTCGAGCTCATCCAATTCCTCCGCGTGCAGTCGCCGGTAGGCACCGAGCGAGCGCTCCAACTGCAGCATGCGATCGAGCAGGTCCGCCTCCCCTGTTTGGGTCATAATCATCCTCCCCAGATACGATCTGCCATTCGTCGTGAAGCCCATTCGTAATCTTCCGGTTGTGCTGCCTCGCGCCGCGCAATCTCGTACGAGGAGTTCTGCGTCAAGCTGTTTATGATCGGTGCAGCTAAAGACACCCATCTCATACAAGTCAGTATGGATGGAACTTCGAGGGGTGTCGGATGAGTGCGAGTTGAATGCTGTGACCCCGGAGGACGAAAGGAAGCAATGGCGGTCTTCAGGGGTCGGGCCGCTCCGGAGCGGGTGACGCACTTCCTGCCAAAGCGTATCGGGATTGTTATCCAGGCTAACACGTTCGGGCCGAAGGAGGCAAGGAGAAAAGTATCGACTGGGGGAGGAAAAGTATCGCCGTCATGGAGCCCGGCGACCTGAATGGCCGGGCTCCGGTCAGAGGGGGGGGTGAGGTGCGGATCCCCGGGCTCTGGTGCCCTCAGCCTGGGCCAGGCGCTAGATCAACCCACGGCGAATGGCTTCAGCCACAGCCTGTGTTCGGCTGTTGGCGCCCATCTTGGTGAGAATTCCTTGGATCTTGCGCTTGATCGTCGGTTCGCTGAGATAGAGTTGGGCGCTCATCTCGTCGTAACTGTCTCCGCGGGCCAGATGCTCCAGGATCTTCAATTCCACATCCGTGAGTCCTGATTCCTCACGAGCCTGTCTCTGAGCGAGGGTCTCGAATTGCTCCAACACCTTGCTGATCTGCTCGGCAGCCACTAAGCGTTGACCCGCGTGGACCGCGCGGATCGCCGAGGTCAACACCTCGTGGGAGCTGTTCTTGAGTAAATAACCGTGCACGCCGGCCCGCAGGGCATCCATCAGGTACTCATCATCATCGTAGGCTGTGAGAATGAGCACCTTCGTGTCGGGATGGTTCCGCCTCATCTCATGGGCGACGTCGATGCCGGTCGAGCCAGGCATACGAATATCTAGCAGCAGCACATCAGGGCGGAGCCTGTCCATGTCCGACTCGAGACTGGTCGCACTCTTGGCTTCACCGACGACTTCGATTTTCGGATCGTTGGCCAGCAGGCTCCTCAGTCCATATCGAAACACGGGGTGGTCGTCGGCGATCAAGACTCGGATCGTCTCCATTTTTTCCCTTCCTCCTGGCTCCTACGTCCAGCAGTTGAAAGTGGCGCCTCTGGCTGTCGGGTAACGTCAACCGGCATCTGATGCCCGCAGGCGCGTTCCAGACCAGGTGTTGCCTGGGACAACAGGGGCGGCCCTGCCGACTCGAGACGATCCCTCCTACTTTGCGAGAACGGGCACGTCGAGCACCACGCGAGTCCCTTGTTGGGGAGTCGAATGGACTTGCAGGTGAGCCCCAATATTCCAGGCCCGTTCGCGCATCCCAATCAGTCCAAAGTGCCCACCGGCTCGTTGCGACAGAGTCGTCGAGTCGAAACCACGCCCATCGTCTTCTACCGTCACTCGCACCGCCTGGGGATCAAAGTGGATCCCGACGCAGACAGTCTTGGCCCCGGCGTGAGCGGCTACGTTTTGGAGCGCCTCTTGAACGATTCGATAGATGGCCACCTCAGGCTCGCTGTTGAGGCGCGCCGGCTCACCTGTCACACGTAGGGTGCACCGTACTTCGGTGCGTTGTTGATACCGGTCAACGTACTGTTTGAGTGCCGGGACCACACCCTCGGCGTCGAGAATCAAGGGGCGCAGGTCGCGAATGGTCTGGCGGATTTCCGCCTCGATTTGCTGGAGGAACTGCTGGACCATCGCCATGTTCTCGCGCGCGGCGGAAAGATTGGTGTCCAATCCCTCTCGAGCAGCCTGGGTCGCGTACAGAGCACCCAGGATCAGTTGGGTGGTACTGTCATGCATATCCCGGGCAATCCGGGCCCGCTCTTCTTCCTGGAGATGGATCGTCTTGTACAGGAGTGCCTGCAGTTGGTCGGCCTTTTGTGCCAGTTCCGCCTGCGTGGTGGCAAGTTGCTCTGTGCGCCTGGCAACACGTTGTTCCAGCTCCGCGCTCAGCCCTTTAACCTCACTGTACAGCTCGGCATTCTTGATGGCGATAGAAGCCAGGTCCGCGAAGGAGTTCAGCAGCCAGATATCTTCCTGGCCGAAAGGCCGCCGCTCGCCTCGGTCCAGCACGTCCAGGCAGCCAATAATCTCTCCCTTCCAGCGCAACGGCACGCCGATCAACGCGTCAAGCGGTGTGTCGGCAAAGGTCTTGCTGTGCCCTTCCCAGCGCAAGTAATCGTTGACGATCAGTGGCTCGCCGGTCTCCACCACCACCCCGGCGACGCCTTCGCCCAGGGGCAGCGTGGCACCCAAATACTTCGCCGGTAAGTTGTGGATGGCTATCTTGCGGATCAGGCTGGTCTCGGGTTCATAAATTCCCAGTGAGCCGCCCTGGGCACCCAAGAGGTCGGCCGCTCGCTGGAGGATGGCCTGCAACACCTGCTGGCTGTCCAGCCGCGACACGATATTGAGGGAGGTCTCGTGGAGGGCCGCCATGGCCTGGAATCGCTGGCGGGTCTCTTGAAAAAGCCGCGCATTTTCTATGGCGATAGCGATCTGATCGCCCAGAATCTGGAGAGTTTTGACGTCGGTGTTATCGAAAGCGTTGCAGGTGTTGCTCTGCACATCCAGGACACCCACGATTCGGGGTCCTATCTGCAACGGGACCGCCAACTCAGAGCGTGTCTCTGGCACGAGGGCATGGGGGCGATAGTGGGGCGCCAGGGCCACATCGTTGCTGACCAGCGGCCGGCCGGTCGCGGCGACCTGGCCGATAATTCCTTCGCGCCCGATCGTGAGGCGGAGCCCCTCTTCTTTGATCGCCGCAGCCGCCGACCCACTGGTCTCGCGCAACACGATCTCCTGGCGGATTTCATCCATGAGGAAGATGTGCACGTGCGCGTAACCAAAGCTCTCGCGAATGAGGTCCGCGACTTGCTTGAGGAGCTGGTCAATGTCCAGGATGGTCGTCATCTGCCGGCCAACCTGGCCGGCGATCTCCAGTTGCAGCGCTCGTTGTTCGGTTTCGGCGTACAAACGAGCATTCTCGATCGCCACCGCTATCTGATTTCCCATGGCGCCGAGCAACTGGTCATCGTGAACGGTAAAGGCGCGAGCCTGCCGGCTGGCCAGGTGGATCACGCCGACGACCCGCTCTTTGGCTTTCATGGGCACAGCGAGGACCGCTCGGAAGCCCTCCTGGATGCACGGTCGCGCGCAAGGGTCCCCCAGCCCATCCAGGTCGGCGACGAGTAACGACGTGCCTTGAGCGGCGCACTGCCCGCAGAGGCACTGGCCGAGGGGGATGATCCGATCGTCGACGACGAACCGGGGGGACACGCCGTGGTGGCTCTTGAGCACCAGCTTTGTTCCCTCAAGGGTCCGAATCTCGGCGGCTTCGAGATCGAGCACCTCCACCAACCGGTGGAGCGCTGTCTGCAGGACCTCATCCAGGTTGAGCGAGCGACTGGCCGCCTCTCCAACAGCATTGAGGGCCACCAGTTCGCGATTGCGGTGCTCGAGGGTCTCTTCAGCCTGTTGGCGGGAGCGCGCGAGTTTGGTGGCCCATGTCAGGAGCAACCAGGCCAGGGTCGGGCCGACCGTGCCGGTGATGATCGCTTCGCGCAGAACGTGGCTCGAGGTGATCGGGTGGGGCGTGATCAGGAGATGCTCGAGTATCGTGTAGCCGACGCCAAGGGCAGCGATGAAGGTCGGGATCACCCAGCGGAGCTGATCGAGGAGGCTGGGAAGCTGCCTGTCGGTTCGGCCCATTTCACATCTCCCCTTGCTGATGGAATTTCCAGTTGGAGGTAGAGGGATGGCTCCAGTGTAGCAGAAAAGAGACGATTGTCCAGCAGCAATGTGCGTCGGGTGTACGCACGAGTTGTCAGGCAGCTGGCGTCGCCGGCAGACCCTAACCCCCCGGCCCCCTTCCCTGCGAGGGAAGGGGGAGACGGAGTGCCGCGCGGCTGGCGGGCACGCGGCTGACTCCCCTCCCCGCTTCGGGGAGGGGCTGGGAGGGGTCCGCCCCCCACAACGCCTGCGTACACCCTGTGCGTCTAACCACAGCTCCACGACAGTGACGAAGGTCCGGCGCACCGGCTGGCGGAGGTGTGTCAGGAGCCGCGGAATGAGGGCCCGCGGGCTGGACGGCAGTCGATGGCTCGATGGCGGGGGCGGTGAGGCCGCTCGCCACGGCGAGCGCGTGGGGACTTGAAGACAAGTCCGGCGGGCCAAAGGTCCGCTGGACCAGAGTGGTAGCTGCTTTCACCGCATGGCGGCAGCGAAACGGCTAACGGCTCTGAATGCCCGTTTTCCGGGTAGAGGACAAGTAAGGTCGGGAAGATCGTCCTCAACCTGTCCCTGTGGCCGGATATGCCCGCCAGAACAGCGGCCAAGGCGTGGCCGGAGACTTCCAAAGTCTTCGAAGACTTCGGAAGTCTGACGCCTTCTCCGAGCCAAATCGACTACCGGGTCCCCGTCCGGCGAATGTAGAGGCCAATCGCGCCCAGGCTGAGAATGGCGACGACGGCCACGAGCCCCCCAGCGACTTCCAACCAGAGCGGCCAGCGGGTCCAGGCCGCAGCCGGCGCTTCGCCGGCTGGGGCGGCGGTTGCCGCTGGAGCCGGCGGGGCGGCCGGTGCCGATTCGACCGCGGACTCGGTCGCCTCCGGTGCGGTCGACGCTGCCTCGCCAGTCTCTACGGTCGGTTGGTCCCCAGGCGGCTCGCCGAGGGTCGCCACGAAGATGTTGAAGTCATTCCCGGCGAGCTGGCTGTGGAGGGCGATCCGATTCCCGTCTGGACTCCAGTCGAAGGGGCCACCGTGGGCCACCTCGGAGAAGAGTGTCGTTTCCTGGGTGCCGTCGGCGTTGATGAGGCGCACATCGTTCCAGACCCTCTCGGTCCCGAGGCGCTCGGTCATGAAGATGATCCGCCCATCCGGCGTCCAGGTGGGGAAGTAATTCTGCTCCGGCCCGCTGGTGACGCGGGTCAGCCCGGTCCCATCGGCGTTCACCAGCCAGATGTCGCGATTGCCAGCCTGCTCGGAGTGGAAGGTTAGTTGCTCGCCGCTCTGGTTCCAGCTGGCCTGGTGGCAGGCGAAGCTGCACTGCTGTTGCTGCTCGCTGGCCAGTTTGGCGACCAGCGGTCTGGGGTGGCTGCCGTCGACCGCGCTGAGCCACAACTCATTGGTGCCCTCGCCGTAGGAGAAGTAGGCCAGCTGCTGGCCATCCGGGCTCCAGGAGGCGAACAACTCCTCCCTGGGGCTGGTGGTCACCTGCCGCAAGCCACTGCCATCGGCCCGGATGACCCAGATGTCGCGGTTGCCGGCCCGGTCCGAGTCGAAGGCCAGCCACTGGCCATCGGGGCTCCAGGCGGGCCGGCGGTCGCTGGCCGGGTCACTGGTGAGCGGGCGTTGGTCGCCCGTCTGGAGGTCGGCGACCCAGATCTCATCATTGCCGGTGCGGTTGGAGTAGAAGGCGACTTTCTGCCCATCAGGGCTCCAGGCGGGCCGGAGATTACGGCCCTCATCGGTGAGTTGTTGGATTTGGGAGATGGCGCCCCGGGTTCGGTGGCAACTCATGCAATCGGCCGCTGCGGCGGCTGTGGTGGGCGCTCCCCTGGCCGGCGGGGGCATGCCGTGTTCGGCGCCGGCCGACTTGGTCGCGCTGAGGGCGAGGACCGCCGCCACGCCAACCACCAGCAGGCTCATGTATGCGAATCGCAACTTGGTCAACCATCGGCTCCTTTTGGTTCTTCAGGCAGAATGTGCATGGCGTGCCGAACTCGGCTCATGACCGAGGAGGTCTCTCACCGTAAGGGCGATGGTGCCGGCTGCCACGCTCATGTCCTCGATCCAGATCCGCTCATTCGGCGTCGGCCATTGCTCAAAGATGCTGCGGTCTCCAGGACCGTAGAGCACTGTGGGGATGCGCGCCTGCGCCGCCAGATGGCCATCCCCCACCTCTCCCAGAAAGGCCCCGGCGCCGATGATTGGCCGGCGCCGGACGAGGCGTTTGTGCCATTTTCTGAGCGTTCGGACGAGCGCCGTGTCCTCGCGTCCAACCAGCGGGGGAATGGTCAGGCCGTCCGGCGAAGGAACCTGCGCTGTCACGTTGAGGCCGGGCTCGACCGCTCCCACCTGGTTGAGAAGGCGCTCCAGGTCGTTCAGCATTGTCTCCTCATCCTGGCCGGGCACTGTCCGAACGTGAAAGTCCAACCAGCACCGACGACTGTCGCCCTCGATCGCATCGATGTTCAGTTGAGGGAACCCGGGCAGAGCCGCGTGGGGCGCAAAGTTCAGCCAGCCACCCGGCTTGATGGGCACGCGGCTCGGTCCCAACGCCTGGACGATCTGGGCCATCTGCGCGACGGGATCAGGTGGCCGGGAATCAGCGCCCTGAGTGCTGCGGAAAGGGCGCGGGTGAGCGGTTGTCGAGATTCGAACTGGGAGGGCGCCCACCGCCAGGTTGACGATACTGAGATCGGTATTCTGGACGTCGACGGTCCAATCCGGACGCAAGCCGCTCTCTAAGAGCGTCTGCATCCCTCGGCTCGCTCGCTTGTGACCGACGAGCGGGGCCAGCACGACGTTTCCTTGCAGCGAAAGCCCTGCATTCTTGAGCGCCAGGATCGCCGCGATCATGGTGGCGATGCCGCCCTTTCCATCCTGGACGCCACACCCATACACCCATCCCCGCCCGGCGTGGCCCTGGAATGGAGGGCGGTCCCATCCCTCTGCCGGCGGCTCGTGGTCCATGTGGCTGGCGAGAAGGATTGTGGGCCCGTCTTCACGCCCCGGCCACCGCCCGATGGGTTGTTGGCTTCTGCGCCCCGACCCGGGAGCGTCTTCCACCGGTTGGAGTTCGACCTGGAGACCCATGGCGGCCATGACGTCGGCCAGGTAGGTCGCCAGGGGACCCTCCTCAAACGTAGGGCTGGGGATGGCAACCATGTCGAAGAGGAGATCGATCAGACGCTTTCGATCCACGTAGAGGAGAACCCGCTGATCGTCCGGCTCGATGATGTTGTTGTCGTAGTCGGGCAACTGTACACACACCGGGCAGGGGTTATAGGATGGATTGTTGTCCAGCCAGGCAACCAGCGCATCGAGCGTATTCTCGATCCGCACGTAGCGGAGGTTTCCTAATCTGAAATCTTCATCAAGCTCGCACTCGCTTCGCTCGTGGTCAAGGTCGTGGACCTCACGACGATTGCGCGTGGTCCATGGCCGTGGCCGGATGTTCAGCATGAACCTCCACTCGGTCTCAGGAGGTCGTCTCGCCATAGTATAGCACCACCCTCTCTGTCTGCGAGATGCCAGCTCATTGTAGTCGATCGTGCCGCAGAAAACGAGCCGGTACACCCAAAACTCGGGCCCCCGAGGGCGCCGAGGGGCCCGAGTTCTGGTCTCGATCGAGCTGGGTCTACGCCAGTTTGAGTACTGCCTGCCGCATCATGCCTTTGATGAGATCAACCTTGTAGCCGTTCTTACTCATCGGCCGGGCACCCAGCGACACCGTGTTGGCTACCGACTGGGCGGTCTCATCGTTCAACGGCTTCCCCACGATCGCCTTCTCAGCCTCCTTGGCCCGGTAGGGCACCGGGGCCACGCCACTGAAGACGATCCCGGCCTTGCTCACGACGCCATCCTGGAGACTGACGACCATGGCCAGACTGGCGATCGCAAAATCCCAGGCGCCGCGCTCGCGGTACTTCAAGAAGATGCTCTTGGTGCCGGCCGGCCATGTGGGGATTTGGACCCCTGTCATGATCTCGTTGGGACCCAGGATGGTTTCCCGCAAGACGTCCACGCGCGGGCCGACGAAGTACTCATCCAGGGACACAGTTTTCTCGCCGCTGGGCGAGGCCACTTTGGCACTGGCATCCAGGGCCATCAGCGCCGGGGCCGTGTCGGACGGGTGGACAATGTAGCAGAGCTCACCCTGGAAGATAGCGTGGTACTGGTTGTCCCCGGTGACCGAGAAGCAGAAATCGCCGCCTTTCTTGTAGCAGTCGAAGGCGCCGCGATAGTACCAGCAGCGCGGGCGCTGGTTGATGTTGCCGCCCAGCGTCCCGATCTGGCGGATCTGGGGTGTCGCGACGTTGTGGGCGGCCTGAGCCAGGACCGGGAAACTCTCCTGGATGAGGCCGGACTCGTGAATGTCCCAGAGTGTGGTCAGGGCGCCGATGCTTACCCCCCCGTCAACTTCCTTCATCTCGTTCAGGCCGGAAATAGAGCGGAGATTGACCACGACCTTCGGAGCCATGATCTCGTCCTTGAGTTCGCCCAGCATATCGGTGCCGCCGGCAACGACGGCGGCCGTGCGCTTGACGCCGATACCGCCTGGGTATTTGTCGAGGACGGAGATGGCGTGCTCTACGCTTTTGGCATCCACGTATTGAAACCGCGGCATGTAGTCAGACATTTCTCCATCTCCTCTCAAACCGATCCAAGCCCGGCAAGAATCTTGTCGGGAGTGATCGGCAGGTCCTTGATACGTACCCCAATGGCATTGCGGATGGCGTTGGCGATGGCCGGCGCCGGTGCGAGGGTCGTCGCCTCGCCCACGGCTGTCAGACCGAAGGCACCCTGCGGGTTCGGCTTCTCGACCAGGAGCACCTCGAAGAGATCCGGAATCTCCTTGGCGGTGAGGATCTTATAGTCGAGCCAGTAGCTCGCGTTGGTGGGGATACCGGTCCCCTCGTCAACGATTACTCCTTCCATCAGGGCCCAAGCCATCTGCTGGAGGAAGCCACCTTCCAGTTGTCCTTCCACCACCGTGGGATGGATGGCCTTGCCTATATCCGCAGCGATCACGACATGGGGGAATCGCACGGCGCCCGTCTCGATGTCTACCTCCGCTTCCACGAACATGGCACCCGTACTCACCGAACGGGCCTTCTGACCCTTCTCGGGGATATTGTCCCACACCTTCTTCGGGAAGGTTGAGGGATCCATGCCCTGGCGCGGGTCAAAGTCGTTCATCGACCAATGGCCGAGGCCGACAATCTCCGGCGTGCTCCGCAAGACATCCTTGAGTGGCACCTTCTTGCTCGCATCGGCCTTCACGAAGACCTGGCGATCCTTGATATCCAGCTCCTCGGGCTTGACCTCACCCAGTTGTTCCGTCGCGGTCCGGGCTGCGATGGCCAGGATCTTGGCCTTGGCATCCTCCGCCGCGAGCTTGAAGGCGTTCCCGCCGACCATGGCCACACGGCTGGCCGAGGTGCTCGAATCCCAGGCGTCTACGTCGGTATCGCCCCAGTGCGGGCGCACATCCTCCCACGGCACGCCCAGCACCTCGGCGACGATCTGGCCGAGCGCGGTGTGCATGCCCTGGCCGATATTGGCAGCCCCGATGAAGAGGTGGACGCTGCCGTCACCGTATACCTTCACCATGCCGTAGGTGTCTCCGAGGCCGCCGCCCTTGACCCACAGCGCCATGCCGACGCCTCGCTTCTTGGTGCCATCGATGAGGGGACCCTCGCCCGGCTTGTGGAACTTCTCTTTCCAGCCAAAGCGTTCCGAGCCCTGTTGGATGACTTCGGGCAGGGCCATCTGGGTCACGACGAGGGGCCCGGTGCCGTACCAGGTTGGCGCGGATTCGACGTTTTTGAGCCGGAACTCCAGCGGGTCCAGGCCCAGTTTGTAGGCAATCTCGTCCACCAGGGATTCCAGGCAGAAGTTGTTCTCGGGACCGCCGAACCCGCGGAACTCCGAGCCGCTCGGCTTGTTGGTGAGCACAATGGTAATGTCATTGCGCGCCGGGGTCCGATAGAGCCCGCCGTAGGCGTAGGCGAACCCTGCGCTGGGGGTGTTGGCCCCGTGCTGGGCTGTTGATCCGGTGTTGAAGATTGCTTTGACATCGATAGCAGTGATGCGCCCCTCTTTGGTCACGCCGATGCGCAGCGTTTGCTTGCTCGAGTTGCGACCCTGCCCGATGATAAACTCTTCCGGACGGGTGAACTCGAGCTTGACCGGCCGATTGGTCATTTTGGCCAACAGCGCGGTGATGGTACGGCCATCGCCCTGTCCATGGCTGGCGTTGGCCGCTCCGTAGCCACCGCCGCGGTAAGGGGCGATGGAGCGCACGTCGTTGAGGCGGATACCGAGCGAGCGGGCCATATCATCGCGGGATGGGAAGACCTGCTGCGAGGTGTTCCACATGATCAGCTTGCCCCCCTCCCAAAGAGCGACGACGGCGCGCTGCTCCGGCGAGGCGTTCAGTTGCATGTGGGTAGTGAAGGTCTCCTCGAAAACTTCGTCTGCCCGGGCCATGCCTTGCTCCGCATTCTCGGCCTCGTCGTCCCGCACCCCAGGTCGTTCCAGGGTAAAGGGATTGCCTCCGGAGCGTTCAACTAAGTTCCCCTTCTCAGTGAGCTTAGGAGCATTTGGCTTCATCGCCTCCTCGGCCTCGTACACCGCCGGCAAGAGCTCATACTCGACGTCGATGAGCTTCAACGCCTCGTGGGCAGTGTAGACATCCCTGGCGGCAACGGCGGCAATGGCTTCTCCCACCATGCGCGGGTGTTTGGTGAAAATGGGTACGCCAAAGGTTTCGGGAATATTCTCCAGTGGGAGATTATCCGGGGTGAGTACGGCCACGACCCCTTCGAGGGCCTCGGCTTTACCTGTATCGATTTTGAGGACGTTGGCGTGGGGATGCGGGCTGCGCAGAATTTTGGCATGGAGCATCCCGGGCAGGTGAATGTCGCCGGCATACCTGGCCTGGCCCGTCACTTTCTCGAAGCCGTCCGCAACGGGGACGCGCTTCCCAATGACCGAAAATTCTTCAGCCATATCAGGCCCCCTTCATCATCTTGGCCGCAGCCAGGACGGAGTTGAATACCTTGGGGTAGCTGCCACATCGGCAAAGATTGCCCGATACACCGTCCCGAACCTCTTCTATCGTCGGGTTGGGATTGCGGTTGAGGAGCGCAACGCTCGACATAATGAATCCGGGGGTGCACATGGCGCACTGGAAGCCCATCTCGTCCCAGAAGGCCCGCTGGACCGGGTGCAGCTCGGCCCCGTTGGCCAGGCCCTCAACCGTGACTACATTGGCACCATCCAACGAGGCGGCAAGGACGGCGCAGGAGTAGATGTTGCGATCATTGACGATGACGGTGCAGAAACCACAGGTACCATCATTGCAGCCGGTCTTGGTGCCCGTCAACTGGAGATGCTCCCGCAAGAGATCCTTGAGTGTCCAACGCACATCAACATTGATGGTCTGTTGCTGGCCGTTGATCGTGATGTTGATGGGCTTGACCGACATGAGCCCGTCTTCGCTGGCGGCGGCCGCTACAGGTGCTTCCCCGGATGATGCTGGCCCCGCTTGTTGGGGAACCTCCTTGACGACTTCCTTGACGACTTCTACCGTCTTCGGCGGGGTCAGCGCGATGTAGCCTGCGGCGACGGCGCCCGTCGCGATGACGCCCGCCCCAGTCCCGATGAGGAAGTCGCGGCGCGAGACCTTCAGTGGTGCGACCTCCTCTTCTTCGGATGATGGCTGGGGGGGGATCTTTTCTTCGTCTGGCATGGTCTTACCTCCTGGCGAGTGTATGCCAACACAGCAGTTGAAGAAATCTGAGCCCGGCGTAGCCCTACATTGGTTGGTCAGGTCGGAGAGTTTCCGGCCAGGTCACCCTATTGTTGCTGCTCGCCGCCTGCCACAATCGGGAGTGGTCCTGTTAATGGGCAAGCTGGCATCCTATCAGATGTCCGGTTCGGCCAAGGCGGTAGCGGTCTCGGAGGTACGCCCATTCGTGGGGCAGTTCATCGGTGTGAGTTTTTGGTCGGTTTCAAGTGATTGCTCAAAGCTGACAAGGCAGCTGGTAAGATCGAAGGAGTGGGGGCATGGAATCTGCGATTCGGGGAGCTGCAAGGCACAGAAACCCGGCAGCACAATAGCACGCCCATCATCAAAATGATTGGTGAAGAATTCAAGAGGCATTCGGGCCACGAAGTTGGCCCAAATGTGCCAGGTCGGCGACATCCCTTGGACGCGGCGGGCGGTGACCGCCCTCCCGCGACTCGGGGCGTCATGGAGGCGGGCGGAACGAACTGAAAATGCGGGGCAGTCTGGGTCTGCTCGTCTGCCCTAGGTCTGCGGCCGATTCGCCGTGCCCGGCGCGATGGGGCTGGCGCCCTGCGCCGGCGGTCCGGCGGTTGGCGCCACGCTACTCGTCACGGCGTTCGGGCTTTCCTGGCCAGACTGGCCGTTCGGGCCGGCCGGCGGCCCAGCAGCATCGTCCGGCAGACCTTCTTCCGGGAACTCCTCTCGGAAGCGGCGATAGGCCTCCGGGAGTTCGAACGAGCCACCGTTCTCTCGGGAGGCCGGTACAGACGACCTGCGTCGCGAGCTTTCCTGCCGGGCGAGTTCGAGGTCCAATTGTTTATACAAATCGCCAGATACGGTCCGGATCTGATTGAGGAATTTTCCGATCTCGCGGGCGACCTCCACCGCCTGGCGAGGGCCAACCAGCAGAAAGGCCACGACGACGATGATGACAAGTTCTGGAGTGCCTATGTTTGCCAGATCCATATGTTTCCCTGCAACGCCAGTTTCCTGATCCTCGCATGGCATTCCAGGTTCGCGCCCCAGGGAGCACGCCGCAGAGCGTGGCAGCGCCCGCACCACTGTCTCAGCATTGAAGCAGGCGCCATGCACCTTGTTCCCCGGGCTTCCTGCTCCGGGCGACGCACCCGGAGCCGAACTGAGCAACCGCTGCCAGGATCACTAAGAGCCTATCCGAATAACCCGGCAGCGCGGAAAGCGATGAGAGCACAAGCGAAATGCAGAAAGGCGATGTAGTTTTCCGGTTTCTTCTCCCAACGGATCAGAATACGGCGGAAACGATTGAGCCAACTGTGTGCACGCTCTACCACCCAACGGCGTGCCCTTTCTCCCGCTTCCCGCTTGAGTTCCTTGGCTTCTTCGCCCCGCGAGCGAATGTGGGCCGTAAATCCAAACTCCGCCAGGGTATCGCGTACTTCCTGGTAATCGTAGCCTTTGTCCAGGCACATTCCCTGCGGGTTTTTGTCGGTGGGCTCTGGACGTTCCATCACGATGCTCTCGATGGTGTCACGGACCAGTTTCATATCGTGTCGATTGGCCCCATCCACAGCCAAACCGATGGGCACACCGTGTCCTTCGGTCAACAAACTGCGTTTCACACCGCTCTTGGCGCGGTCAGTGGGATTCGGGCCGGTGTCTTCACCCCCCAACGGCGCCTTGGTGATGGCTCCATCCATGCTCAACCAAGCCCAATCGAGGCCTTTCAGGTCGTCAAACTGCTCCACGCCCTTCTGCCAGAGTTTGAGAAACACATCGGCCTCCACCCATTCCTGGTATCGGTCGTGGGCGGTCGAACCAGGACACAGGTCGGTCTGGTCAAGGGCCTTCCATTGGCAGCCTGTGCGCAGCACATAGAAAATCGCGTCTGCACACCGTCGGTCTGGGACACGAGGACGTCCACCTCCAAAGCGGTGCGTATTCACATGCACAGGCAGCACCGGCTCCAAGACGGCCCACAGTTCGTTGGAAATCCGAAATCCGGTGGTCGTCTTGTTATTGGGATTTCGGGTGCGAGTTCGTTTGGTTTCACTCTTTGTTGTTTTCATACCCCCAAGTATACCACTGATGATTCCGATAGGTATCAAGGGGGGTTATTCGGATAGGCTCTAAGAATTCTGTTCGCCTGCCACTCGGAAGAGCCGTCTCGCCACGTCGTGCGGTCTGCGCCCGCTGGCGCAAGGCTCACAATGGGGACGGGTTCAGGTTCCAGCCACTTCCTTGAGCTGGCCCTCTGCCCGCCGGCGGACCGCCGGCCACCCTTTGCGCTCCATGAGGGGCTGTCCGCTGGCCTTGCGCTGGATCATGAGGATCTCCGCCATGATGGCCAGGGCGATCTCTTCGGGGCTCTCGGCCCGCAGGTCCAGGCCGACCGGCACCCGTACTCTATCGAGCCAGGCCGGATCGATGCCTTCGGCTCGCAGAGTGTCGAAAATGACGACCGCTTTCCGTAGGCTGGCGACCAGGCCAACGTAGAAGCCAGGGGCCCCGGCCAATTGGCGCAGCGCCGGTTCGTCCCAACCCCAGGTGGCCACAACTACCGCTGTGTCGGGCGTGACGCGTACGTCGAGCGGGCCAAGCTGCTCGGTCTCCGGGTTGTAGGCAACCCGGCGAATCTCATCGGCATCGGGCAGGTGGTCGGGCGTTGCGAAGCCGGGCCGGTCGTCCACGACACAGACCCCCCAGCCCAGAAACTTCCCGAGTCTGGCCAGCGCCGCCCCGATGTGGCCGGCGCCGACGATCAGCAGCCGGGGCCGAGGCTCGATGATATCCAGGAAGATCTCGACGGCGGCTCGCTGTGTTGCCATCAGCCGCTGAATCGCCCCGGTGGCAGGGTCGAATCCCAGGCGGCGGGCGTACCCGTCGGCGAACGTGCGCCGGGCTTCCTCGATGAGGGCCTGGTCGAGCCGGGCGTCACCAAGCGATCCGGCCGCGTCGCCGGTCATGCGCAGGGCTCGCTTGGCGCCAGGAAAGAGATCATCGGCGCCCTCGGTGCGGATCAGGGTTGCCAGCACCATCGCCTCGCCGCCGGCCAGCGCCCCGCGGATGGCCCGCAACAACTCAACCGTTCCCCCGGTTGAACTGCTGCGGCGAGCGGCGTCCCTGGCCGGTTCCAGCAGGTCGATGAAAACCTCCTCTGTTCCGCCGCACAGCCCGACATTCCCGGCGTCGCGCCCGGTCAGCCGGTACTCGATCAGGCGGGGCTGACCCTCCGCCAGCGCGGCCCGGGCATCGGCGACGGCCTGGAGCTCCATCGATCCCCCGCCAATTGTCCCTTGAAAGTGACCATTGCCGAAGACCACCTGCCTGGCGGCGCTATGCCGCGGGGTGGAGCCGACCGATCGCACCATCGTGATCAGGGCCAGGCGCTCGCCACGCTCCAGTGCGGCAAGTACCGGCTCTAACAGTTCATTCATACGCCTCTTCCTTATTCGAAACGGTTACCTCGCAAAGAGTATAACCTACACCGTGAAATGTACAACATGATGTTGTCGGGACCAGCCTGATTTCGCGCCCCACCCGTCCGAGTTGACTCGAACAGGTGCTACCTAATCCCCGGCGCGGGCGCCCGCGGCCTGGGTGACACTCTCCTCGCGGGGTTGCTCGACCGTGCTGGTGGCGCGGCGGCGGGCCTCGAGGCGCTGGTACCAGGCGGGGTGGCGTTTCTGGGCGTAGCTGCGCGGCACGCTGGTGCGGAACATGGAGAGGAGCAGGGGCCAGTTGGCCGGCACCAGCAGCAAGGGCAGGAGGTGAACCAGCAGCATGACCGCGATGCCGATGGTGGCCAGGTCGTGGATGGCGGTGGCCGAGGCGACCAGGGGGCTGGGCAGGGGATACAGGTAGCGCAGGACCTTGAGCAGGCCTGTGACCACGATCACCCCGATCAGGAGCGCCCAGAGGGGATAGGAGAGGGTCTGCTCGGTCGCCAGGTACTTGTCGGCGTGGTCGGGCTGGTAGCCCAAGAGGGCGCGCAGGTAGCGGGCGATGGGCTGGCGGATCGCCCTGGGCCAGGGCAGCCGCAGGACGGCGCCCTCGGGGCCGAAGAGCCCGGCGTACTCGCAGAGCTCGCCGATCAGGTCGCGCAGCACGCCGAGGCGTTTGGGCAGCAGCCCGGTGCCGGCGCTCATCGCATGGCGGGTGAGGTGGGTGAAGATGGCGACGAGGACCAGGGCGGCGCCGAGGTAGTGGATCAGGAAGACCAGGCGCAAGGGGGGCTTGCCATCGATCCAGCCCAGCACCAGGGCGCCGGTGAGCAGGCCCAGGAGCAGGCCGATGGCGTTGAGCCAGTGGGCGGCGACCGAGCTGCGGTCGTGGCGCCGGACGCGCTCGCCGAGGATGGCGTCGCCGCCGGTGCGGGCCTCGCGCCGGGCGGCGAGGATGCCGACCACGATGCCCAGGGCGATCAGGAAGGGGACCGCCCGGGCCAGCAGGCGCGCGTCCTGGAAGAGCGCCGACTGGGGCGGCCAGCCATTTCCGGTCGGAGACTGAGCGGCGGCGCTCCCGATCAGGAGCAGCCAGCTACCGAGTACCAACAGAATCCATGCGAACCTTTTCAACGTGCCCTCCCCTGGAGTTCGAAAATGCCCGGCCCCGGTAGGCCAGGTCGGTGGTGATCAATCTCGTGCCTCGGGCGGTCAGAGTCGCCCCGCCACGGGCTTTGTCAAGACGCACGACGAGCAGAACGAAAGTGCAACTGGGCATCCCCGGGTACGGTGCTCCTCTGTCCGATCGCGAGATCTGCACCCATTACTGCTTCTGGTCGATGGCGCTTTGCTGCTGCCAGTGCTCACGGGTGGCGGCGGGCTTGTCCAGGCACAGGGTGTCGGACTTGACCAGCCCCTGATGAATGCGGATGTTGACCGGGCAGCGCTCGACGCAGGCCGGCCCCTCCGGGCGCCAGTAGCAGAGGTCACACTTGGTATAGACGTTCTTGGTGGGATCGTAGGTGATCCGCTTGGCCTGGCCCAACGGGAGCTGATTGGTGGCCTCGCTCTCGGGGAAGGTCGGGAAGGGACAGGCGGCCTCACAGCGCCCGCAGGCGATGCACTTGGCTTCGTCGATGATGCGCGCCCCGGTGGTGGGCTCGATCACCAGGGAGTCGGCCGGGCAGACGTAATGGCAGGGGGCATCGGGGCACATCAGGCAGGGATTCTGGCGGAAGTGGCCGCGGTCACCGTAGGCCTCGACCAGGGCCGGGGCGAGCAGGGTGCTGGCATCGTTGAAGATTCGGATACGGGGGAGGTCGGAGAGCCCCTGCTCGCGGTGGACGCGGGAGCAGGCGACCTCACAGGTCAGGCAGCCGATACAGAGGGCGGGGTCGGGCATGATCACGCCCGAGGAGAATTCCAGCTCCTGGGGCAGGGGGCCGCTCAGCAGATTGGCGCCGCCGACCCCGACCGCGCCCAGGGCCACGACCCCCGCCCCCGCCTGGCGGAAGAACTCCCGGCGCGAGAGGCCTGCGGCGGTGTTTTCACTCTCCTTCTGACCGGCTCTCATAGACCTCGCTCCTGTTGAAAACGCTGGTCCGCTTCTTCGGCCACCAGTTTCGCTACGATCTCATCGTAGATTGGGGTGATGGAAAATCGGGCGACCGGGATGACCCATGCCTGAGGCACAGCTTCCTGTGCTCGTTGGGCCAGCTTCTCGGTGGTGACGATGATGTCGGCATCGTGAGGCAGCTCGTGGATTGAAGCGTTGATGATGTCGGCTCCCAGCCCGAGATGAGCCTTTTGGACCCGTTCTCGGCCATGGTAGAGGTCGATCACCAGTGACGATCCACCGACTTCGATCCCCGCCCGTTCCAACTTCCCCCTCAACTTACTGATGCCCACGAGCCAATTGGCCGGGAGACTCTCTTCGTAGCAGAGGACAATCTTCTTGATCTTTTTGGCTTTTCGTTTGATGAAAACAGCCATAGTTGATCCTCTGAGCTGGTCGCATGCGGCCGGTCGTCAGGAGGCTTCCGGTGCGAACCTGTTCCCGGCGTAGCTCGACTGCGACTCGGGTTCAAGGCGATCGGGGCCGGGTGCCAGCAAGAAGGATTCACTGATCCAGCGGGGCGAAGAAGAACGTGGTCTCCTCACCTTGAATTGCTGCAAGGCGACGGGCAGGCAGGTGGCGGCGTCTATGACGACACAGGCCCGACCGCGGTGAGGAGACGAAGAGCACTGTATGAATGAGTTCGCCGGTCTGAACAGCATGCTTTTCGCTTTTTCACAGCTGGGTGGTCTCTCGATCACCGCCGCTGGCGGGTGCTGGACGTGCCAAATGACCCATCGCAGCTTTGGAGTGGAACCACCGGCCAGATGATGTTGCACTCACCGTCGAGCGCGGCATGGCGACGCCGGAGCGGCGCCTGACCTGGGCCACACCGGCTCGACGATGGTCTTGACCGTTGTTGAAACGCTTGAAATGAACGGCTTCAGAGCAGCGACAAGAGCGCTCGTTCGATCAGACCCTTGGCCAGATCGATCTTGAAGCTATTATCGGTCATGGGGCGGGCGCCAAACAGGGCCCGGTCAGCCGCCTCTCGGGCCGTACTCTCGTCGAGCGTTTTACCCGCCAGGAAGTTGTCGGCCTCACGGGCGGGCCAGGGGACCGGCGCCACACCGCCAAGCACGATGCGGCCGTCCTCCCATGTGCCGCTGTTGATGGTCGCGACGGCGGCGACGCTCGTCAAGGCAAAATCCCAGACACCGCGCTCCTTGTACTTGAGGTAGATGCTCTTCGTATTGGGCTTCAGTACAGGGACCTGGACTTCCACGAGGATATCTTGAGGTCCCATCACGTTCTCTCGCAGAACGTCCACCCGCGGACCGATGAAGAAATCATCGAAGGGTACCATCTTTTCCCCATTCGGGCCAACGATTTTAGCAGTGGCGTTCAGGGCCATAAGGGCAGGGGCCGTGTCCGAGGGGTGGACGATGTAACACAACTCACCGCCCAGAATTGCGTGATACTTGTTGCTCCCCGTCACGGCGAAACAGAAGTCGCCCCCCTTTTTGTAGCAGTGGAAGAGCTCGTGGCGATAGTACCAGCAGCGGGGGCGTTGGGCCAGGTTCCCACCCAAGGTGCCCAGATTGCGGATCTGAGGCGAGGCCACGATCCCCGCCGCCTGGGCCAGCACCGGGAGCTTTTCTTTGACCACGGGATCGTCGGCGACATCTTGGACCCTGGTCGCCGCCCCGATGGCGATCGTATTCCCGTTTTCCTTGATGTAGGCCATATTGGGAATGCTCTTGATGTTGACCAGAACCTCGAAGTGATGGTCCTGCAGCCCGTCCTTCATCCCACCCAGCAGGTCGGTGCCGCCGGCCATCACCTTTGCCTTGTCTTTGCCCAAGACAGCCACGGCCTCATCAATGCTCGCCGGATTGATGTACTCGAACGCCTTGAGGTCCAAATTGATTGTCATCTCGTCCCCCTCCCTGCTACGAGCGGCCCTGTTTCAAGCCAGCAAGAATCTTTTCTGGCCGAAACGGAAGCTCGCGGATGCGCACGCCGATGGCGTGGAAGATGGCATTGCCAATGGCCGGTGCCGGTGTTGCCAGGTTCGTCTCACCCAACCCTTTCGCGCCAAAGGCGCCTTGAGGATCGATGGATTCAATGATGAGGGGGGTGACATCGGGCATATCCGGTGCTGTCACCAGCTTGTAGTCGAGCCACGAGTAGGTGAGCGGAATGCCCGTGGGTTGGTCGACGGTCATGTTCTCGCCAAAGGCATACCCGAGACCCTGGGTGAAGGCTCCCACAATCTGGCCCTCGACCACCATGCGGTTCAGCGCCCGGCCCATGTCGCAGGCGCAGACGGCCCGGAGGACGCGAATATCGCCGGTGATCTTATCGACCTCCACTTCGACGAAGTGGACGGCCATCCCCACGGCCTGTTGTGACGAGACGAGCAAATCGCTGTTGCCCCGGCCCACGACCGTCATCTCGGCGAAGTCGCTTCCGCTGACGAGCATGCTCCCCAACAGTTCGGGGATAGTGGCGGCCTGATCCTGCTTGGTCTTGACGAAGACGCGCTTGTCCAGAAGATCCAGCTCGTCGGGCTTGACCTCTAACTTGGCAGCGGCCAACTCCAGAAGCTGGCGCCTGGCATCCTCGGCGGCTCGCTGGAAGGCCAGGCCGGTGCACAATGCCGTACGGCTGCCGTAGCTGAAGTTGTCGTGCGGGGTCTTGTCCGAGTTGCCAAAGACCACCCGGATGTCGTCCATGCTCTGGTAGCCAAGCACCTCGCCGACGATCTGAGCCAGGGTAGTATGCGCCGCCATTCCCATGTTTCCGGCACCCTCGCGAACGGTCACAGTGCCATCCGGGTTGATCTCCACGACCGCCGAGGAACGGTTCTGCACCATCCCCTGGGTCGTAGCGGCCACGCCGACGCCGCGCACTTTGCCGTTCTCCTCCGCCGGGTATTTCTTGCGCAGCTCCCGCCATCCGAAAGCCTCAGCCCCCTGCGTCAAGCACTCGCGCATGCCGCTGCTGGAAACTGTCAGGGTGCCAAACTCGGTAGTCCAGGGATCCCCCGCCTCGATCGCATTCTTCAGGAGGAGGTCCAGCGGGTCCATCTTCAGTTCATGGGCGATTTCATCCAGCATGGTGCACAGCGCGAAGTGGGCCTGGGGTGATGCGAAGCTGCGCATCTCCCGGGCGCTGGGCCGGTTGGTGGTGACCACAATGCCCTCAAAGCGCGCATTGGGGTTCTTGTAAGAGTTGACGTAATAGCCACCCATCGAATCGGTGAGCACCCGGTAGTCGCCGTGGGCGCCGGTATTGACGTAGCATTTGGCGTCGACGGCCGTAATCGTGCCATCTTGCTTGACGCCCATCTTCAGGTAGGACGTGTGGGGGTGGCGGCCCATGCCGAGGATCAGTTCCTCTTCACGGGTGAACTCCATCTTGACCGGTTTCCCCGTCACTTTCGCCAGGACAGCTGCGGCGATCTTCCAGTTATTGGTGCCGGATGAGTGGTTGCCCGAGCCGTAGCCGCCGGTGGAGTACTCGGAGATGACGCGCACCTTACTCGCCGGGATCCCGAGCCGCCAGGCGATCTCGTTGCGGGGGGTCGAGGTTCCCTGGGCGTTGATCCACATGGTCAGCTCATCGCCGATCCACTGGCAGACGGCGCTGCGCATGCCGGGGCTGGAGTTGACCTGGTGGCTGGTCTTGTACTTCTGCTCCCAGACCAGGGCGGCCTCGGCGAGGCCCTTGTCCACATCGCCCCGGGCATTGCGCGATGGTTCGCCTTGCGGCCCCGAGCCAATGGTGATGTTGCCCTCATCGTAGAGCTGGGGCGCGTCCGGCTTGGCCGCTTCCTCTTCATCGAGCACGAAGGGTAGGAGTTCGTACTCGACCTCGATCAGCGTCAGTGCCTCTTTGGCCGTATCCTCGTCCACGGCCGCGACCACCGCCACGGCGTCTCCGACCAGGCGCACGCGATCTTTGTTTAACACTGGACCGTAGTCCAGCGGCCGCAAAAAGGTTGTGGGCGGCATGTCATCGGCCGTGAGCACCGCCTCCACGCCGGGCAAGGCCTTGGCCTTGCTGGTGTCGATCCGCACAATCCTGGCGTGAGGGTAGGGGCTGCGGAGCGTTTTGGCGTAGAGCTGGCCTGGCAGGGTGATATCGTTGGCATACCTGGCCTGGCCGGTGACCTTGGCCACACCATCCACCACCGGCACCGATTTGCCCACGAGGTGCAACTCTTCCGCCGCCCTCGTGCTCGAGGGCTCGGGTGCGACCAGAGGCGAGGCCGGATTTCTGATCTTCCCCCCACCCGGCGTGAAGGAGCCACGCCCGCCGATGACACCGCCGGTGCCGTCCCCGTACTTCCTGAAGAACTCGACTCGTTCTTGTTCGGTCATCGTCTTCATGGCCAGCTCCTCCTACGCCATCATCTTCGCCGCGGCGTCCACGGCCTGGAAGACTTCCCGGTAGGTGCCGCAGCGACACAGATTCCCCGACAATGCGTGCTTGATCTCATCGAGGCTGGGACTGCGATTCTGATCGAGCAAGGCGACCGCCGACAGAATAAATCCTGGCGTGCAGTAGGCACACTGGAATGCGTTGTGGTCAATAAAGGCCTGCTGCACCGGGTGGAGCTGGCCGTGCTCGACCAGACCCTCGATGGTGAGGATCTCCTGCCCTTCAAAGTCAAGCGCCAGGGCCGTGCAGGAGTAGATGGGCCGGCCACTCGCCAGGACGGTGCACATACCGCACATTTGCCGACTGCAGCCCGTCTTCGTTCCCGTGAGCCCAAGCTTCTCGCGGAGCACGTAGTTGAGGGTCCAGCGCGGCTCAACCAGGAGGCTGTTCTCCTGCCCGTTGATTTTTAAGGTCACGGGGCGCATGTTGCCGGGCAACGCTGTACCCATCGCCTCCCCAGGCGCCTGCGCTTGCGTGGGAACTTCCCTGGGAACTTCTTTGGTGACCTCTTTGATGACTTCGACTTGTTTGGGAGGGCTCAGCGCGATGTACCCTGCGGCGGCGGCGCCTGTGACGATGACCCCCGCCCCGGTCCCGATGAGGAAGTCCCGGCGCGATACCCTCAGCGGGACCTCTGCTTCCGGTGATTGCTCGGCGGGAACCTTTTCTCCGTCAGCCATAATCTTCACCTCCTGGATGGTGTACTAAAACGCGCTCGAACCAGCCTTGGCCGGCTTCGTTCCTATGGGGGCTCGTCAACGCCGGGACCCTCCCGACCGTCGTCACCCTACAGGGGCCACTCGCCACCCTCCACTCCCGCCTGACCGATGTCGCCGGTGGTCCCGTCGACCTCCTCGTCCGATGGCTGATCCGCCAGGGTGGCCGCGATCTCACGTTTGCACGCACGGAGCCCTCGCCACAGCTCGGCCAGTTCGTCGGTGTGGAGTTTCTGGTAGGCTTCAAGTTGCTGTTCAAATCGTAACAGACGACTGGCAAGACCGAGGGGTAGGGTCATAGATGCTACCCATCCATGGCACGTGAGTTGACAGGCGCCGGCTGCCTCCATAGGGGAAACAGGTGTCAGTTATCTAGTTTAAGGATTTTTCGAGGGGAGAATTCAAGGGGTAATGGGGCCAATCTGGTGGCCCGAACGTGCCAATCTGGGGGTGAGCGCCCGCGGTGCTCGGGAGCCGTGGTCTCTTGATTCGACCTGCCGGTGGGCTTGCCTGAGTCGCGGAAGCTCCCCGGGTAGGTACGGTGCCCGTCCCCCTGGTAGCGACGTCGGCCAGAGACCCGTTGCCCCGGCTGGCCCGGGGCGCCCATGGAGGCCTCCACGCGCGCTGCGAATCAGGTTCATAGGGAGC
Organism: Ardenticatenaceae bacterium; assembly: GCA_027493995.1. Classification (GTDB taxonomy): domain Bacteria; phylum Chloroflexota; class Anaerolineae; order Ardenticatenales; family Ardenticatenaceae; genus DOUV01. Next base: position 8,111,651 of record JAOSJS010000001.1, read on the forward strand.
AGTGCTATGCCCATATTCCAGGGTGAGGGGCTGGTATGGGACTACCCGCGATTAGAGGCTGAGGACCTCACGAAGGTGCTTCTTCAGCCCGTTCACCTCGTGCTTGACTCGCTCGTGCGCCGGTTAAGGAGTCAGACTTCCGAAGTCTTCTGAGACTTCGGAAGTCTCCGATCATTCGCCCCCAGCGACTCCTTGACCGGTGTTCTAGTGCTTCTTTTCGTCATCACTGTTTGCTTGCACGTTTTCCCGGAATTCCCGAATGCTGCGGCCCAGAGCGCCGCCCACTTCGGGCAGCCGTCCGACGCCAAAGACGATCAAGAAGACGACCAGTACAATCAGGAGCTCGGGACCTCCCAATCCAAATGGCATTTCCAGTACCTCTTCTCTTCTGTGGCGGCGCCAGCGCAACCGCCTGTGACCGAAGCGAGAATGATTGGCCTGCTGAGGGCTGATCCAGGCAAGGAAAAAGCTGCACTCCGATGCCGACGGAGTCGCCGAGCGCCTCACCAAGATCCATCGCTCTGCTTCACTTTGACGCCGAACAGCCCTAGATGTCAAATCGCGGCTTGCCGCCCGTCTCGCCGTAACACGGAACGAGTGCCACCCATTCGGCCGGCACCTGCTAGAGCGCCGGTCAAGTAGTCACCGAAACGATTGCAAAGCACCTTGTGAAGGTGCTTTCAGGTTCGTAGGGGCGCACGGCCATGCGCCCCTTCAGCGCGCCCAAGACCGCTACAGTCGGGGCGCACGGCCGTGCGCCCCGACTACGAACCACGTTCTCACCCGCGCAACGACGACTTGACCGATGTTCTAGGACATGCAAGGGCCGGGAAGTTCATATCGGCGGGCATGAACCTACGCCGCTCCCCGCTACAGCGCTTCCTCCGTCTCCCAGGCCTTTCATGCCGGAACCCCGTCTCCGCGCCAGCTGGACGTGAAGAAGCTGGACTCTAGGCGCCTCGGTGGCCGGGCACTCGGGGCGCTGCGATGGCTCATCGAAATCGTGCGAATAGACGCTTCTCCTGATAAACGGTCGAGCATGCCTGGTAACGGAACTCGTACGTAGCCATATCGCGTCGTCTAATCCCCGGCGCGGGCGCCCGCGGTCTGGGTGACACTCTCCTCGCGGGGTTGCTCGAGGGGGCTGGTGGCGCGGCGGCGGGCCTCGAGGCGCTGGTACCAGGCGGGGTGGCGTTTCTGGGCGTAGCTGCGCGGCACGCTGGTGCGGAACATGGAGAGGAGCAGGGGCCAGTTGGCCGGCACCAGCAGCAAGGGCAGGAGGTGAACCAGCAGCATGACCGCGATGCCGAGGGTAGCCAGGTCGTGGATGGCGGTGGCCGAGGCGACCAGGGGGCTGGGCAGGGGATACAGGTAGCGCAGGACCTTGAGCAGGCCTGTGACCACGATCACCCCGATCAGGAGCGCCCAGAGGGGATAGGAGAGGGTCTGCTCGGTCGCCAGGTACTTGTCGGCGTGGTCGGGCTGGTAGCCCAAGAGGGCGCGCAGGTAGCGGGCGATGGGCTGGCGGATCGCCCTGGGCCAGGGCAGCCGCAGGACGGCGCCCTCGGGGCCGAAGAGCCCGGCGTACTCGCAGAGCTCGCCGATCAGGTCGCGCAGCACGCCGAGGCGTTTGGGCAGCAGCCCGGTGCCGGCGCTCATCGCATGGCGGGTGAGGTGGGTGAAGATGGCGACGAGGACCAGGGCGGCGCCGAGGTAGTGGATCAGGAAGACCAGGCGCAAGGGGGGCTTGCCATCGATCCAGCCCAGCACCAGGGCGCCGGTGAGCAGGCCCAGGAGCAGGCCGATGGCGTTGAGCCAGTGGGCGGCGACCGAGCTGCGGTCGTGGCGCCGGACGCGCTCGCCGAGGATGGCGTCGCCGCCGGTGCGGGCCTCGCGCCGGGCGGCGAGGATGCCGGCCACGATGCCCAGGGCGATCAGGAAGGGGACCGCCCGGGCCAGCAGGCGCGCGTCCTGGAAGAGCGCCGACTGGGGCGGCCAGCCATTCCCGGTCGGAGACTGAGCGGCGGCGCTCCCGATCAGAAACAGCCAGCCGAGTAGAACGAGCGTGATGGGTATGAACCGTTTCAAGATGTCCTCCCCACAATTATGATGAGGCCCGGCCCCGCCGGGCCAGGTAGAGAAGTGCCAGTACAGTCCCGAGGGCGGCAACCGCGACGATGACCGCGGCGAGCGCTGTCCCCGGCAGGCCGCCGGACGGTGAGGCCACAGGGGCTGCGGCGACTGTCGGCGCCAGCTCGGCGGGGCGCTCGGGGGCGCCGGCTCGGTCGGCGCCGCTGGCGCTGCGGGTTCCGCCGACTCGGTGGGCGGGGCGGGCTCCGCCGGCGCCGCCGCGGAGGCGGCGGCTTCAGCCACCTGGCCGAGCAGGGTGGTGTAGATATCAAAGTTGCCGCCACGTGGCGAATGGAAGGCGACCATAATGTCGTCGTCGGGTCTAAATTCCAGAGGCCCGCCGTGGGGGATGTCCGCGAAGAGCAGGGTCGGATTCGTGCCGTCGGCGTTCATCACCCACACATCGTTGACCGGCTCCTGGCTGTGATTGATGTGCTCGGACAGGTAGCGAATCCGACCGTCCGGCATCCAGGTCGGGAAATGCTCATGAGCTTCCCCGTGGCTGAGGGTGTGAGGGTTCTGCCCATCGGCGTCCACGACCCAGATCTGAGTGTGATTCTTCTCCTGGTAGGCAATCTGGCGGCTATCGGGGCTCCAGGCCGGCACGTGGCAGGCGAAGGTGCATTGATTGAGCCGCTGGTCGGCCACCGGATTGACCACCGGTCGGGGGTTGGTCCCATCGGCGTTCATGATCCACAGGCTCAAGACACCGTCGCTAAAGACATAGTAGGCGATCTGGGTACCATCTGGGCTCCAAGAGGCAAAGGATTCCTGGCCCGGCTCACTGGTCAGCTGGCGCTGGTGGCTGCCGTCGGCGTCCATCACCCAGATGTCGCGGCTGCCCGCGCGATCGGAGTCGAAGGCCAGATGCTGGTCATCGGGGCTCCAGGCCGGGCGGCGGTCGTCGCTGGGGTCGCTGGTCAGCTGGCGCTGGTGGCTGCCGTCGGCGTCCATCGCCCAGATGTCGTTGTTGCCTGAGCGGTTGGAGAAGTAGGCGATCTGCTGCCCATCGGAGCTCCAGGCGGGACGCAGATTATTGGCCGGGCCGGTGGTCAGGGCGTGGCCGGGGAGCTGTCCCTGGGCTCTGACGATTCCGACTACCGTGACGGTCAGAATAAGGGCCAGCACGAGACCGCTCTTGGAGAGCGGCGGAAAAGTGTGGTGGTGGTAGTTGGTCACGATAATCAACTTCCCTGTCGCTTCTGGTCCATGGCACTTTGCTGCTGCCAGTGCTCACGGGTGGCGGCGGGCTTGTCCAGGCACAGGGTGTCGGACTTGACCAGCCCCTGATGAATGCGGATGTTGACCGGGCAGCGCTCGACGCAGGCCGGCCCCTCCGGGCGCCAGTAGCAGAGGTCACACTTGGTATAGACGTTCTTGGTGGGATCGTAGGTGATCCGCTTGGCCTGGCCCAACGGGAGCTGATTGGTGGCCTCGCTCTCGGGGAAGGTCGGGAAGGGACAGGCGGCCTCACTGGCGCCCGCAGGCGATGCACTTGGCTTCGTCGATGATGCGCGCCCCGGTGGTGGGCTCGATCACCGGAGTCGGCCGGGCAGACGTAATGGCAGGGGGCATCGGGGCACATCAGGCAGGGATCTTGGCGGAAGTGGCCGCGGTCACCGTAGGCCTCGACCAGGGCCGGGGCGAGCAGGGTGCTGGCATCGTTGAAGATTCGGATACGGGGGAGGTCGGAGAGCCCCTGCTCGCGGTGGACGCGGGAGCAGGCGACCTCACAGGTCAGGCAGCCGATACAGAGGGCGGGGTCGGGCATGATCACGCCCGAGGAGAATTCCAGCTCCTGGGGCAGGGGGCCGCTCAGCAGATTGGCGCCGCCGACCCCGACCGCGCCCAGGGCCACGACCCCCGCCCCCGCCTGGCGGAAGAACTCCCGGCGCGAGAGGCCTGCGGCGGTGTTTTCACTCTCCTTCTGACCAGCTGTCATAAACCTCTCTCCTCGAACGCCCGGGGCCGCTCCGTCTGGACCGGGCCGCTTGGAGGGGGCGCCACGGCGACCAGAGAGGCGTGCACCTGCTGTTTGAGTTGCTCCAGTTCCTCGCGCAGGAACCGGACCTCGTCGGCGTGCAGGCGCTGGTAGGCCGCCAGCTTCTCGTGTAACTCGGTCAGCTCCCCGGCGTGCATCCGCTCGAATGCGGCAAGCTGCTGTTCAAGACGCTGAAACGGGATGTTCAGATCCATCGGTTGCTGTCCTATTCTTATCGGACCGGTGGCCGCTCGGACCCCGCGCTGGCCGATTCCTCTGAGGGCGAATCGAGCGACCACATCGCGTCAGTTGGCCACGGCTCATCGGTGACGACCTCAAAATCATAGGGGTTTAATGCCAGGCGCGGTTCGCCATTGGCGTCTTGTGGATACCAGGCCCGGTCAATCTTCAGCATGTCTATGCCGTTGAAGTGGTCTTCCGGAATGACTTCGCCGACAAGCCAGGCTTCAAATCCTTTCGCAGCCATCCGGATCAACTCGTTCTCGGGAATATTCCAGCGCTCTTCGGCCTCCCGTGCAAAGTCTTGCAGGATGTGCACGTGAAGGAACTCGATCCGGTCTTTCGGTGGATGGATAAAGAAGGTGAACGTCTGGCCCTTTTCCAGCCGCCGCTGGACCCCATCCCGATCCACGTAGAACTGAAAGGGAAAGGCCGATAAGTCTTTTCGTCTGACGTAGAAATGTCTCATCCACTACTCCTCGACTTCATAGCCGTGACTTTTGATGGCGCTAACGATCTCCTGGTGGCTGATCCGCTTCGGGTCGTAAGTGACCTCCAACTGTTCAGGCCCACCCTGCACGTCGTGAACGCCTGGCAAGGCCAGGAGGTCCAACATCAGCGTGTTGAGATCCTCGACCGAGAGCGCGCCGGAATATCGGATGCTCTCTGTTTCAAGCTGAGGTGCTTCAGTCGGGGAAGGGCTCGGGACCGGCTGCATGGGCGGCGCTGTCGGCGCTGGCGTCATCGTGGGGCTGTTCGTGACAGAACTGGCGGAGTTTGTTGCCGTCGCCTGGGGCGAGGCTACGATCAGAGGCGATGGCTCAGACAGTGGCGTCGCCGTCGCCCCCGCAGCCCCCTGACGACAGCCAACCGCCAGCGCCAGAATAACGAAAACAAGCCCGACGCCAAGTCCTCGACGCCACGCTCGTGATCGCAGCATTGTTGAACAGCCCACGTTCATCAGAATTTCCTGGACGATCGCGAGGGTACCTCCTTTCGCTGCCGACGCAGGCTCCGCACAGCGGTGGCGAGCCACAAAAGCAAGCGGATTACATCCCGTGGGCCTGCGATTGCGCTCGTGACGCCGTCGCAGGCCCAGGCCTGCACTCCGCTGCTGTCGGCCTTCGATTCCCTGTTAGGCCATCAGGCTCATCACCGCTTCTCGGATGAGATTTTGGGCAATATCCACCTTATAGGCGTTGTTCGTCATGGGCCGGGCGTTCAGCATCGACCGCCGACCCGCCTCGCTCGCGACCGCCTCAGTGATCTTCTGACCCTTCAGCACCTCTTCGGCTGCTTTGGAGCGATGGGGGGTGGGCGCCACACCGCCCAGGACCACCCGGCCATCGACCCAGGTGCCGTTTTCGATCTGTGCCGCGACGGCGACGCTGATGATGGCGAAGTCGTACACATTGCGCTGGGTTACTTTCAGGAAGGTGCTCTTGGTGCCAGGTGCCGGTTGAGGAACCGCGACCTCCGTCAACAGCTCGTTGTGCTCGAGTACCGTTTCCTTCAGTACGTTGATGCGCGGCCCGATGAAGAACTCATCAAACGGGACCTGCTTCATTCCGTTTGGCGTCGCGACATTGGCTACGGCATTCAGGGCAACCAGGGCGGGGGCCGCGTCCGAGGGGTGGACGATGTAGCACAACTCGCCCTCGAGGATTGCGTGATACTCGTTCTCGCCAGTCACCGCGAAGCAGAAATCGCCCCCCTTCTTGTAGCAGGGGAACTCCCGGCCGCGCAGGTACCAGCAGCGCGGCCGCTGGAGAAGATTGCCGCCGAGCGTGCCCGTGTTGCGGATCGATGGCGATGCGGGCGCACCGGCGGCCAGAGCTAATCCCGGATAATTCTGCTGGACCACAGACGACTCTTCGATGGTCGTGAGGTTTGTCAGCGCCCCGAGCTTGAGACCCGAACTGGCGTCGAAATTGATGTAGCTGGTGTCGGGAATGGTGCGGATATCCACCAGCACCTCTGCTCGAGGCGCACCGGGACCATGCAGGTCATCCTTTACCCATCCTAAGAGGTCACTCCCGCCGGCGATTACCTGACTATTCTCGTGTTTGGTCAGGGCATCAACGGCATCTTCCCAACTGGTCGCCGAATAATACTTTAGGCTTCGCATGGCTTCCTCCTAAATCACAATGCCCTGTCCAGTTAGACGGCTTTGAGCGCGTCCATGACCTTCTTCGGGATCATGGGGAGCGACTTCAGTCGGACGCCCGCCGCGTGGTAGATCGCGTTGGCGACGGCAGGCGCTGCCATCCCGAGGGCTGGTTCACCGATACCCTTGGCGCCGAATGGCCCGATGGCGTCGTTCGACTCGACGAACAGGGCCGTAATCGGTGGCGTCGTGTTGATCATCATCATTTTGTAGTCGTCCAGGTTGGCGCTGACCGGGATGCCGGTGGCCGCGTCGTACTTGAAGTTCTCGGTGAGTGCAAAGCCTATACCCTGAACGGCACCGCCCTCTACCTGGTTACGCAGACCCAACAGATTGATGACTCGGCCGACATCGTGGGCCTGGAGTGCGTCCGTGACCCGAACAACGCCGGTCTCCGTGTTCACCTCCACCTCATAGAAGGCCGCGCCGTAGGTCTGCTGGGCGTAGTGCGTCTCGGGCGGCACGGCGCCCCGGCCGATGATGGTCGCCGCGGAAGGGATCGGCTGGCCGTCTACGATCACGAATCCAGAGGCAACCGCGTCTTTGAACGTGATCGGTTTGGCGGAGGAGTCGTCCTTGATCGAGATGAGGCCATCCTTCACGGCGAGTTGCTCGGGCTTGACGTCCTTCTCCAGGTCCTTGGTGAACTTGCCAGCAGCGTATTCCAGCAGTTGCTGGCGAGCGTCCTCGGCGGCCGCCTTGACCGCCAGGCCGATCGACTTCGTGGCCCGGCTGCCGGCGACGACGCCCGTGTCGCTGGTGAACTCGGTGTCCGGCGTGGTGACGTGAACCTGATCCAGGGACGCACCGAGGGCCTCGGCGGCGATGATGGCAAAGGTGGTGCGCTGCGGGCCTCCAATGTGGGCCCCGCCCTGCACGACCAGAATCGAGCCATCGGTGGGGATCTCGACAACAGCCGTCATGGGCGGGCTCTTGGAGCCTTTGTTCGATGACAGGGCCATGAAACCGACACCGCGCTTGATCGGGCCCTCACTCTTACCGACCGCGTCCCAGCCCTTCCAGCGCTCTTTCCATCGGAAGGCCTCGGCGCCCTTGAGGATCGCCTCGCGCAGGCCGTTGCTGGACCAGGGTTTCTCAGCGTCGGGGTCGCCGGTCTCGTTGATATTCTTCAACCGCAATTCGACCGGGTCCATGCCCAGCTTCTCCGCCGCCTCATCCATCAGCGTCTCGAGTGAGAACAGACCCGACGGCTCGCCCACGCAGCGCCGCGCGCCGGCAACGGCCGTGTTGGTGATCACGCCGACGCCCTCCAGATTGATGTTGGCGCAGGTATACTCCACTCGCGCGGCGTTCAGCGTGTCGGCCGCCAGGAAGGCTGCGAACGGGCTGTAGGCACCGGCGTTGACGACCGCGCGGGCCTGGATGGCGGTAATAGTGCCGTCCTTCTTGAAGCCCATCTTGAGGGTCTGGTAGACCGGATAGTGATGGCTGGTCTCCAGAAAGACATCGGTGCGGCTGAGCTCGTAGCGCACCGGCCGGTCGGCCTTCTTGGCCAGCAAGGCGGTTAGCAGGATGTAGGGGTAGGCGATGCCGGCCTTGTCCCCCCAGCCACCGCCGGTGTACTCGGCGATGACGCGCACATGACTCTTGGGTAGACCGAAGCTTGCAGCCAGAAGGTTGGCTGTGCTGTGGGTGTACTGGCTGCTGATCCACACCGTCAGCCGGTCGCCTTCCCACCTGGCGATCACCGCGTGGGGCTCCATGGCCACGTGCTCTTCATCCTGGGTGTCAATCGCGTGCTCAACTACCAGATCAGCCTCGGCAAAGCCCGCCGACACGTCGCCGCGCTCGGCTTTGAACGGCTTGCCCGCGAGGTTCGACTCGAGATCGCTGCGCGCGAGCGGTGCGCCCGGTTTTTCGCCCTCGCGGGCGTCGAGAACAAATGGGAGCTGCTCGTACTCGACCTCGACCAGATTGAGCGCATCCTCCGCGACGGTTTCGTTGATGGCCGCTACGGCTACCACGCCATCACCCACCAGTGATGCCTCAGAGGCGAGAATCGGCCGGCCGCCTGCGGTCATTTTCTCCGGAACGTCTTTGTGGGTCATGAGGGCGAAGACGCCGGGTAACTGTTCAGCCTTGCTCGTATCGATGCTCTTCACGCGGGCGTGAGGCAGCGGGCTGCGTTTGACCCTGACATAAAGCATGTCGGGCAGGTAGACATCCACCGTATAGCGGGCCTTACCGGTAACGATCTTGTAGCCCTCAATGTCCGGGTGCTCCTTGCCGATGAGATTGAACGGGCCTTCCTCACCCGCCGGCCGAGCCCGAGGTGCGGTGGAGGGACCCATCTTCACCGCTCGATCGAGGGCCTCCAGACCATAGACGGTGACGAACTGTTTTTCCTCTGGCGTCAGCGTCTCGTAATGTATGGACGTAATCCTGGAATTCTTCGTAGACATCATGCCCCCCTTCTTAGGCCATCATCTTTGCCGCTTCTTGGACGGCCCTGAGGATATTGGGATAGGCGCTGCACTTGCACATGTTGCCGGACAGGTGGCGTAGGATCTGTTCCTCGGTCGGGTTCTTCACGTTGTTGAGCAGTTCCACCGCCCTCATCATCTGGCCTGATGTGCAGAAGCCACACTGGTACCCCATCTGCTCCCAGAATGCCTGCTGCACGGGGTGCAATCTGCCGTCCACCTCCAGGCCCTCGATGGTCGTGATCTCCTTGCCGGTCTCACGGATGGCCAGCAACGAGCAGGAGTTTTCGGCCACGCCGTCCACCAACACTGTACAGGCGCTGCAGTAGGAGCCGTTGCAGCCAATGTGAGTCCCTGTCAGGCCGAGGTCGCGCCGTAAAACGTCAGCCAGGGTGCTCTGCGGCTCGACGGTGACCTCGTAATCCCGGCCGTTGACGCGCAGGCTGACAAGCATGGGACCCGCGATCACCTCACGCGCCTGGACAGCAGGTGCCGCCTCTCCGGCCGCCGGCGCTTCTTTGGTGACTTCTCTGACGACTTCTTTGGGGACTTCCTTGACGACTTCCACCTGCTTGGGTGGGCTCAGCGCGATGTAGCCCGCGGCGGCGGCACCCGTGACGATGACGCCCGCGCCGGACCCGATGAGGAAGTCCCGGCGCGACACTTTTATTGGTGCCTCCTCCTCTGGCGATTGCTTGATGGGAACTTTTTCTTCATCTGCCATGGTCTTACCTCCTGGTGTGCCAAAACAGCAGTCAAACAGGCCTTGCCCGGCTTAGCCTCTATCCTGGTCGGTCGGATTGGCGGCTCTCCCGACCGTCGTCACCCTGCAGGGGCCACTCGTCACGCTCCACTCCCGCCGGACCGACGCCACGGGCGGTTCCATCGGCCTCCTCGTCCCGTGGCTGATCCGCCAGGGCGGACGCGATCTCGCGTTTGCACTCACGTAGCACTCGCCACAACTCGGCCAGTTCGTCGGTGTGGAGTTTTTGGTAGGCTTCAAGTTGCTGCTCAAATCGTAACAGACGGCTGGCAAGGTCGAGAGGCGGGGTCATCAGTACCACACATCCATCCATCCATCCATCCATCCATCCATCCTGCCTGCACGAGGTTTAAAGGCGAAGGATACTTCCAGGCGATTGGTTCTTCAGTTCAGTGCGGCTATACGTTTCCCTGCTTACTAATATTGACTCTGCGGGGAGCAAAAATTCAAGGGCCACTCGGGCCAGCGAATGGCCTAAAAGTGCCACTTTGTCAGAAAGCGCAAGCGGGATCGTCTGTGGGGGAAGAGTTTGAAAGGCAGAAGGGTCGCGAACCTGGCCCTCACATGCCAGTGAGGGAGATTAGAGCAAGCCGCGCTTGAACGCTTCAGCCACCGCCTGGGCCCGGCTGGCCGCTCCGAGCTTGGAGAGGACATCCTGGATCTTTCGCTTGACGGTGCGTTCGCTGAAAAAGAGCGTCTGGCTCATGTCGTGAGTAGTGGCACCGCTGGCCATGAGTTGCAGAAGTTGAAGTTCCTGCTCGGACAGACCAGTTTCGGATTGAACCTGGGACTGGCTCAATGTCTGCAAGTGCTGCAGGGCCTTGCCGGCGAGCTCCGCGCTGAGTTGACGCTCGCCGGTGTAGACAGCCCGGATTGCTTCAGCCAGGACCTCGGCCGAACTGCTCTTCAGCAAGTAACCGTGCACGCCGGCCTGAGCCGCCTCAAGCAGGTAGGCTTCGTCTTCATATGACGTGAGGATGATGATTCGTGACTCGACAGGCATCCGGCGCAATTGCCGCGCCAACTCCAGCCCACTGAAACCGGCCAGGCGCACGTCCAGTAGAATCACGTCCGGTCGCATACTGGCGATGAGTTCCAGCGCCGCTGGTCCACCTTCCTCGGCGCCCACGATCTCAATGTACGGATACTGGGAGAGCAGGCTTTGGAGGCCCCGGCGTACCACCGGATGATCGTCGATGACGAGAACGCGTATCTGTTCCATCGCTTTATTTCCTTCCAGGATCGAGCATGATTTCACTTGTATTGCAGGCGCGCTTCTTTCAGGGTCAGGGGTTCTCCGGCTCTCGTCGCTGCACCCGCCACGACGTCAGCAACGAAGAGCGTGTGGTCGCCATCCACCTCCACTACCTGCCGGACCTCACACTCCAGAAAGGCGATGGCCTCATCGAGCAATGGGGCGCCCGTCACACCGGGGTGATGCGTCACTCCGGCCAGTTTGTGGGGGTTGATCCGGTGGGGGACAGCCATACGCCGGGCCAGCGAGGTCTGATCCTTGCCGAGGATGTTGATGGCAAAGACGCCGCTCTCTTTGAGAAGTTGGTGGGAACGGCTCTGTTTCTCGATGGCAACGACGACTGCGAGCGGCTCAAAGGAAATTTGAGTTAACCAGTTACAGGTGATCGCGTTCACGTCCGGCCCGCGTACTGTAGTCAGTACGTACAGGCCGTAGGAGATCTGGCGCAGGGCATCCCGTTCGCCCCCATTCATACTCGGTTCTCCTCTACCTGGATGCGATGAAACAAGACTTTGATCGGTCAACTGGGTGATCTTGCTGGTACCAACTCGGCCGCCAAGGGCAGGTTGAGCACGATTCGGGTCCCATGACCCGGCAGTGACCGGACCTTCAGCTGGCCGCCAATGCTCTCGGCCCGCTCTCGCATGCCGATCAAGCCCATCTGGCCCGGCGCAGTCGCGAGTACACTTTCGACGTCGAACCCCGTGCCATCATCCTCGACGATGACGCACAGCCGTGCCGGCCTGAAACTCACCCGAATTTCAACCGTCTGTGCCTGGGCATGCGCCATCACATTATTCAGCGATTCCTGCACAATCCGGTAGACGGCCGTCTCGGCTTCCGGCGATAGCCGGCGGGGCTGGCCGGACACCTGGATCGAGCAGGCAATCTGGGAGCGGTCCTGGGCGGTACGGGCGTGCCATTTCAGAGCGGGCACCAGCCCTTGAGCGTCGAGGAGTGGCGGGCGGAGCCCAGAGATGATCCGCTGGTTTTCGGCTTCGATTTTTCGGAGCAGACCCTTGATAATCCCCAGTTTCTCCAGGGCCACCGCGGGGCGTTGGGCCAGAATGCTCTCATGGGCGGCCTGAATTTCATACAGCGTCCCGGTGATCAACTGATTCGACCCATCGTGCAAGTCTCGGGCGATACGGACTCGTTCTTCTTCCTGGATATGAACCGTGGCGGCCAGCAGCCGCTGGAGCTGTTCCGTCTTCTGGGCTAACGCCTCCTGGGCCTGGACGAGCTCATTGGTTCTCTGCTCGACCTTGCGTTCCAGTTCCTGGCCGAGATGAACCAATCGCTCATGCAGATCGGCATTCTTGATCGCGATGGAGGCCAGGTCGGCGAAGGAGCTCAATAACCAGATGTCTTCCTCGCTGAACGGACGTCGCTCTCCCAGGTCCAGCACGTCCAGGCAACCGACGACTTCCCCTTGCCAGCGCAAGGGGACCCCGAGCAGGGCATCATACGGGGTGTCCGCGAATGTCTCACTGCGTCCTGTCCACTGGAGGTAATCGTTGACAATCAGCGGCTCGCCGGTCGCTACCACCTTGCCGGCCACCCCTTCGCCCAAGGGCAGCGTGGCCCCGCGGTACTTCGCCGGTAAGTTGTGGATGGCAATCTTGCGGACCAGGTTGGTCTCGGGTTCATAAATCCCCAACGAGCCCCCCTGTGCACCCAACAGGTCGGCCGCGCGCTGCAGAATGGCCTGCAACACCTGCTCGCGGTTCAACTCCGACACGATATCGAGGGAGGTCTCGTGAAGCGCCGTCATGGCCTGAAATCGCTGGCGGGCCTCGTGAAGGAGGCGCACGTTCTCCTGGGCGATGGCAATCTGCTCACGATTCCGCTGCGCGAGGGCCTCCTCAGCCTGCTGTCTGGAGCGCGCAATGTTGGTGGCCCAGGTCAGAAGCCACCAGGCCACCGTAGGCCCAACGGTACCAATGACAAGCACCTCGCGAAGGACGTGAGCCGAGGCTATGGAATGAGAGCTAATCAGGAAGTGCTCAATCAGGGTGTAGCCGACCCCGAGGGTGGCCATCAGGGCAGGAATTACCCAGCGTAATTGGTTGAGGAGGCCGGGAAGTTGCCTGTCAGTCCGTCCCATCTCGTACCTGCCTGCCCTTGCGAGGGGATCTCTCTTGTGCGACGTCGGGATTTTCTCAGTCTAGCATAAACCAGACTCTTGTCCAGAACTGATTTGAGCCTGTGGCTCTGTTCCCGCTTCACGGGATTAAACCAGACCGAGTCGCTGTCAATAATGATTGTAACAAAAGTCGGCCCATGTTATACTCGAACGGTGTGCCGCGGTCAAGGTGCACAGATAACTCGGACGGTAGGGATTTTCTAAAAATGGGACAGATCTCCGCAATCGTGGTCGCCGCCGGTCTCTCCACCCGGATGGGCACGCCCAAGCAGTTGCTTCCTTTCGGTCCACACACTGTGATCGAGCAGGTTGTGTCTGTTCTTCTCAGGTGCGCGCTGGATGAGGTCGTGGTGATCACCGGTCACAAGCGGCACGCGATCGAGGCGACCCTGGCCGCCTGGGCCGTCCGGCCGGTTTTCAATCCCAACTATCAGACCGGGGAGGTTCTCTGCTCAGTCCAGTGCGGCTTGTCCGCACTGGGACCGTCGGTGAGCGCTGCTCTCATCGTGCTGGGCGACCAACCGCACCTTGAAGCCGGAGTGGTTCGGCGGGTGCTTGACGCCTACCAGGATGTCCCCGGTCGCCTGGTCATCCCCAGCTACCAGATGCGCCGGGGGCACCCGATCTTGATCGACCGGGCGCGTTGGCCCGAGATTGTCTCTCTGGGGGCAGACAAAACGCTCCGCCACGCGATCAACGCCCACGCCGGCGATATCCGGTACGTTGTTGTGGAGACTGATTCCGTACTCCGCGATATGGACACGCCTGAGGAGTATCGGCGAGAGTTGCGCCGGTGGACCACGCAAGCAGACCCTTCGGCGTAGCCATCCTCCTGCTGATTTCCGCGGCCCTTCCCCCCAGGTGGTGGTGACTGCCGGAGCCCACCTGCCTCTTCGGCCAGGCCTGCGTGGGGCGCGGAGATGGCGGATTTGGCTGAAACCGGATTGCCGTATCAGGAAGCACGGCAGCGTTAAAGTTCTCGCTCTTCTTTGGAATGCGGGGTGCTAAAGGTCGGAGCGAAGGGGCGCTCCACTGTCTTCTCCGGGCACACTCTTCCAATTTGAGCGAAAGTTCTACAAAATCGGCATTGACAGCGCTGCTTTCAAGAGCTATAGTAGCAGAGGAATAGTGGGTAGACATCTCCTCTTTCTTGCCTGTCGCAGCGCTGGAAAGGGGTAAAGAGGGGGAAAACCCCCTCTTTTTGTTTATTGAAAAACGCTCACGTGGAGTAGGGTGGTGTGGCACGCAATGGCCCGGACACTCAGGGGGCAACTCCTGACGTACGGCGTTCTGGCGGTTCTCCTGGCGATGGTGCTCAGCGGGGCCGTTGGGCTCATCGTCGTGCAGGCCCGGACCCGGGCGCTCCTACGGACGCAGATGCTCTCCACCGCTGTTGCGCTGGCAAGTGGCCTGGAGCAGGGCGGACCGGCGCAGGGTCAGGCGTTGCTGGATACCTTCCGGCGAGGGGGCGGCGCTGATGCCGGGTACGACGCGGTGGTGGTGGACCTTGCGGGCCGGGTCGTGGCGGCCACCGACCTCGGGGATGTTGGCAAACCTGTCGACGAGGCGATCGGCCACGCAGAACCAGGATTGCAGCGTGTGTTGGCTGGAGAACTCCCAGTGGCGTTCGAGGAGATGACCCACCGTGGTCTCCCCGTGCTCGATCTGAGCCTGCCCCTCCATGCCGACCCGGTCGAGGCCGCCCGCATTACTGGTGGGCTGCACCTCAGCATGCCCTATCGGCCATTCGCGCCCCTGGTGTGGCGCCAGGTGGCGGCCCTCGGCCTGTTTGCGCTCCTCCTGGCGGCCCTGCTCGTCGTGCCACTCTGGTTCTACCTGGAACGCAGTCTCGTGCGTCCGCTGCGTCTCGTGGTTGCTGCCAACCGCGACGTTGGCGAGGGCCGCCCGGCCCCACGGCGGATCCCGGATCGTGCTATGCCTCACCACGAACTGGGGGAGCTCATGCGCAGCCTCAACGAGATGTTGGCCCGGCTGGAGGCCGCCGATGGCGAGCTTCGCCGCCGGTTGCGGGAGCTCTCAGCGTTGAGCAGTACCGCGGTACTCCTCAGCCAGAGCGCGCCCCTCGAAGAGTGGCTGCGGCAAACCCTGGAGAAAGTGTTGGAGATCACCGGCGCGGATGCCGGCGAGGTCAGTCTGTTCGAGCCGGGGCTACAACGGCTGGTGGTGCGGGCCCATCAAGGTTTTTGGCCCGATTGGCTCACCGCCGAGGCTGACCGTCCCACTCCCACCCTGTGCAGTGCGATGGCTGAGCGGCGGAAGTTCCTCTCCCTCGAAGATGTGAGCCAGGATGAGCACCGGTCCCGCCTGGCCTACGTGCGCAAGGGTCTGCACGGCTACTGCGACCTGCCTTTGGAGGCCGAGGGCCAGGTTCTAGGGGGCTTAAGGCTTCACAGCCGCCAGGAGCACAAACCCTCGCCCCTGGAACAGGACCTCCTCGCCGCCATCGCCAGCCAAATCGCGGTCGCGCTCATGAACGTCCGCCTGTACCAGGAGACGCGGCGGCTGGCCACCACTGATCCCCTGACCGGCCTGGCGAACCGGCGGGTGCTTGAGGAGCGCCTGGCCGACGAGTTCCGCCGCGCCCGGCGATACGAGCATGCTCTCACCCTGATCATGACGGACCTCGATCATTTCAAGGTGTACAACGACACCCACGGCCACCCGGCGGGCGATGTTGTCCTGCGCGAGCTGGCGATTCTCCTGCAGGGCAGCGTCCGGGAAACGGACCTGGTGGCGCGCTATGGCGGGGAAGAGTTCGTGATTCTGCTCCCCGAGACAGCCCGGGCCGCGGCCCTCGTGGTGGGAGAGAAGATCCGGGCCGCGGTGGAGCAGCATCCCTTTGCCCATCGGGAAACCCAACCCTCCGGCCGGCTCACCATCAGCGTGGGCGTGGCGACCTTCCCCGAGGGCCTGGAGCAGCCGGAGACGCTCCTTCACTCCGCCGACAGGGCTCTGTACCAGGCCAAGGCAATGGGGCGCAACCGGGTCTACAGCTCCGCGCTCTGAGCCGGATCGCTGAGGCGTGAGACGTGAAAATGTGATGACAGGCGGCCCCTACGGTGGGCCTGATACGCAGGACATCTCCCCCTGGAGCGTGTCACTTCCCCTCGTCGTAATCCCATACTATGCTGGACCACCCGCTTGCGAGTCGCTCCATCTTCGTGAGCGCAAGCATCGACCACCGGCAGCTCGGACGGCGTCCGGACCGGATCGGGCATCGGGCGTCTTTCCCGTACGTGCTTACCCGGTGACCGCAAGCGCCTCGAGAGCAGGGCGGTCCAGAATCTCGATATGCTTACGGCCGATCGCGATCAACCCCTGCGCTTTGAAGTCGTTCAGGGTGGCCGTGACTGTCTCCCGATAGGTGCCGATCATCTCGGCCAGCTCCTGGTGGGTGTAGCCTTCAACCGTACGGCTGTGCCCACCGAGCTCGAGCAGCCGGTTGGCCAGGCGGCTGGAAACGCTGCCGAATGCAATCTGCTCGAGTTGCTCCTCGGTCTGGCGGAGCCGCTCGCCGATAATGGCGAGCATCCGGAGCGCCATCTGCGGCTTGTTGAGCAGCAGGTACTCGACCTCCGTGCGACTCATGATGCAGATGCGGGCATCGGTCGCCGCCTCGGCGAAGGTGTTGTGCATCCCCTGACCGATGAGCGCCATCTCACCAAAAATTGTTCCCTTGCCCAACGTCGCGACAATCAGTTTGCGACCATCGGGGGCGAGCCGGTACAAGTGGACGATTCCCTCTTTGAGAATGTACAAAGTCTCACCTGGGTCACCGGCCCGGTAGAAGACGCGCCCCGGTGGGCAGGTCCGCATCGTTGTCCGTTGCTCCATCTCTCGCATCTCTTCCGGCGTGAAGTCCTGGAAGAGCTTGCTCTCGGAGAGATAGCCTATCTTCTCGCTGACCATGCTGGTCATTGGTTGCCTCCACGTAGCCTCAAACGGGTACCTGGGCTGGGGTGGGTTGCTCCGCCGGATCCCATGACAGAAGAGTTGCCGCCCAGGCACTATGCCGGGTGACGCGATTGTGATGAGCCAGCCATTTCTTTGTGGCCCCGCTACTGTTACACTTTCAAGGAATGATACATGTGACTGGCCGATAAACCAATCGGAGATCCGGCTCGTGCTCTCACCCCTCGCTGCCTCAGCGGTGGTTGGAGGAAATGGAGGCCCTATGATGATCCTGAAGCGGCGCGTGCTCGCCGGACGGCTGCAGACAATGCTTCCGGCAGTGGTCTTGGGAGGGCTCTGTCTGTACGCGATCTCGCCGTGGTTGCCACTCCCCAGACGGGCGACCCAGCCCCGCACAATCATCTTCTATGGCTTTAGCATTCTCGGGGAAGTAATGCAGCAAGCGATCTTCCCAGCCTTTCAAGCCGAGTGGCAGGCGCGTACCGGCGAGCGGGTCGAGTTTATCAGCGCCTTCGCTGGTTCTGGTACGGTCACCAACCAGCTGATCATGGGCGTGCCCGCTGATCTGGCGCTGCTCTCGCTCGAACTGGATGCGCAGCGACTCGCCGATGCGGGCGTCACGTCTCCCCAGAACTGGCGCAACCTGCCGCATCACGGTGTCGTTAATCGTACTCCCTTCATCATTCTAGTACGACCGGGAAACCCCATAGGGATTCACGACTTCGCCGACCTGACGCGGCCCGGCGTGCGGGTGGTCCACCCCGACCCGCTGACCTCCGGTGGTGCCAACTGGGCGATTGTGGCCGAGTATGGCGCCGGCGTGCGCGAGCATCCAGCGCTCGGCGAACAGGGGGGCAGAGATCTCTTGCTGGGCCTCTGGCGCAACGTTGTCGCCCAAGCTGCCTCCGCGCGCGCCGCACGGACCCAGTTCGAGAACGGCTTCGGTGATGCGCTCATCACCTACGAGCAGGAAGCTCTGTTTGATGAGGCGCGTGGCAAGCTTCAGGCGGAGATCATCTACCCACGGAGTACAATTCTCAGCGAGCATACGCTGGTGGTAATCGACCGGAATGTGGCTCCCGAGGAACGCGAACTGGTGGGTGCCTTCGTTGCCTTTCTCTGGAGCGAGGACGCTCAGCACCTCTTCGTCGAGTACGGTTTTCGGAGTGTAAATGAGGGCCTGAATGAGGCCAATCCGGCATTCGGGAGGATCGCGGACCCTTTCACGATTGACGACTTCGGCGGCTGGGCTCGGGCCAGGCGCGAGATTGTGGATGGTGTCTGGAAGAGTCAGGTCTTGAAGGAGTTGGGACGATGAGTGTGACGATTCTGGACGTCCCGGTCTCGCCCCCGCGCCCGGCGGCCCTCGTGCCGGCCGGGATACTGGTTCTGGTGCTCTTGCCGCTGCTCCTCTTGCCGTTGGCGGCGATCTTCGTGTTCGCCTTGCGCGGTGGGCTGGATGCATTCGTGGTGGCTCTGCGCGCGCCCGACGCCCAATTCGCGCTGCGCTTCAGCCTGCTCATCGCTTTTGCCACCGCGGCGATCAACGGGGTGTTAGGCACCTTCGCGGCCTACGTGTTGAGCAAGTATCATTTCCCCGGTGAGCAGCCCCTGGGCATCATCGTCAATCTGCCGGTGGCAATCCCCACAGTTGTTGTTGGCACCTCGCTCTTACTGTTGTGGGGGCCGATTGGACTGTTGGGCCGCCTGTTGGGGCCGCTGGGACTGCAACCGATGTTCACACCCGTCGGCATACTCCTGGCCCATCTCTTTGTGACTTTTCCCTACATGCTTGGGGCTGTCAAACCGCTGTTGGACGAGCTCGAGGCCACCTATGAGGAGGTTGCCTACACCATTGGGGCCAACCGCTGGCAGACATTCCTGTACGTGATCCTGCCGGCGTTGCGCGGCGGGCTCTTCACGGGTGCGTTACTAACCTTTGCGCATTCTCTGGGCGAATTCGGCGCAACCGTCCTGGTCTCCGGCAATCTTCGGCTGCGCACCCAGACCGCGCCGCTCTACATCTTCGCCCAGTTCGAGGCTGGAAACCTCGCCGCGGCCAATGCCGTTGCGGCGGTGCTGGCGCTGCTCTCCTTTATGATCTTCTTCTTTCTGCTGCGCTACAGCAGCCGAGCAGGGAAATGATGAACGATCACTACTTCTGGAGGAATGGATGTCTATCGTTCTCGACCGGCTCACGAAGCGGTTCGGCAGCCAGCTCGTGGTGGACCAGGTATCGCTGGAGGTAGCTGACGGTGAGCTTTTCGTGCTGCTGGGGGCGAGTGGCAGTGGCAAGAGCACGATCCTGCGGCTCATCGCGGGGCTCTCGCGGCCTGACGGCGGGCGGATCCTGCTCCACGGTCGCGATGTGACGATGGTGTCGCCGCAGCAGCGCGGCACTGGCTTCGTCTTCCAAAACTATTCGATCTTCCGTCACATGAGCGTCGCCGAGAACATCGAGTTCGGCCTCAAAATTCGTAAGGTGCCATCGACGGAGCGCGCGCGGCGACGCGAGCAATTGCTCGACCTCGTCGGCTTGGCGGGGCTGGGCGACCGCTACGCGAATCAACTCTCCGGTGGCCAGCAGCAGCGGGTGGCCCTGGCGCGCGCGCTAGCCTACGAGCCAAACGTGTTGTTGCTCGATGAGCCCTTCGGGGCCCTGGACGTGAAGATCCGCGCGCAGTTGCGGCGCAGTCTCAAGGAGATCCAGGATCGGTTGAGTGTGACGACCATCCTGGTGACGCACGATCAGGAGGAGGCCTTCGAGCTGGCCGACCGCATCGGGGTGATCGAACGCGGGCACCTCCTGGAGGTTGGTGCGGCCGAGGCGCTCTACGCCCGGCCCGAATCGCTCTTTGTCGCGACGTTCCTGGGCGTGGGAAATGTGCTTGTCGGCCGCGCGGAGGCCGGTGCTGCACGGTTCGGCCCGCTCGCTCTGCCGATTCCGCCGAGCGTCCCGCACGAGGACGGCGCGCGCGCCCAGGTGCTCTTCCGCCCGGAGCAAGTCGCCCTCAGCGCCGAAGCGCCCGCGGACGGGGCGCTCGTGCTGGGGCATGGCAGGATCACTGAACAGAATTTCGCCGGTGCTCATCGGCGCGTGCGCTTGCGGCTCCCTCGCCTTCCGGCCACGCGCCAGATTGCGCCGCCTCCGCCGTTCGGGGAAGAGGGCCTGCTGGTGGATGCCGTTCTCCCAGCCGAGATGCCCCTGACCAGCCACGACCTGTGGGTGACGCTGCAGGGCTGGCACATTCTGAAGCAGCCGCATCCGCGCCTGCTGGTCTGCGACGGCGGTGTTGGACCCGCCACGTCGCTCGCCACTGCCCGTCAGGTGGCCGAACGGTTGCAGGCGTCTGTGACCATCCTGGGTGTGGCCGAGGACCCCGAGGCGGCCGACGCTTTGCACACAGCCCTCACGCGTCGCCAGCACGCGCAGGGCTTGCGGCCGGCTGAGTTGCTCGTCCGCCACGGGAACCCCGCTGAACAGATTGCCAGTGCCGAGGCCGAAGCAGTGTACGAGCTCTTGGTCCTGGCCGCCAGCGACGATCCCGAAGCTCATCCAGAGCGGCTGGGTGCCACCGTGCGGGCGGTTTTGGAGCAGACCGCCATGCCAGTCATGGTTGTGAAAGGGGAAGGAACTGGGTTCCAGCGCCTGCTGATCTGCACAGCCGCCGGTGAGCCGGGCAAAGGCGACGTACGGTTCGGCGGCCGGCTGGCGCGGCGCCTCGGGGCTTCGGTCACGCTGCTGTACGTGACGACCAAGGGAGAAGAACTCAGCCCGCTCGCACGCGCCCATCTTGAGCGCGCCTCAGTCACGCTGCGCGCCCTCGAGTTGGCCAGCGAGGTCTGGGTTCGCCCCTCAATGACCGCAGCGGAAGGGATTCTCGCCGTGGCCCGCGATGGTGACTACGATCTCATCGTTATGGGAAGCCACGGGCCTCAGTCGCGGTCGATCTTTGGCCTGGATGATGTCACCCTGCAGGTACTCGCCGGGGCCGACCGGCCTGTACTCGTGGTACCGGATGAGACGGTTTGAAGCCTCGTTGCCTGAGCAGAGCCGGATGGAGCAGCGCAGTGCTGTCGATGTTTGCTCCTGCTCTCAACTCACGGGTACCTTGCCGCCACGCTGAACCCACGCGCCCAGCACGAGGCCGTACACGAGGTGGGCCACGAAGAACGATGGCAACCACACCGAGGTGCTCATCACCGGGTTCACCGCAGGCAACACCACGAACTGGGCACCGAACCACAGCGCTGGCCCAATCAAGAGGCTCCAGATCCAGGGCGGCCCCGGTAGGGTGGGGAGGAGCAGCGCAAACAGGAAGCCGATGCTGATCGAGAGTAGCATGTGCAAGATGAAGCCGACGATGAGCGCGGGGAGATAGAACTGGCTCAGCATCTCAGGCGGGGTTGCCTGGAGCGAGCGCACAATGGTGGCGGCGACCAGGTTCAAGGGGTACCAGGGGCCGCGACCGATGAGCAGGCCCGTCGCGATAGCCACCGCAGCCATAGCCAGGCCACCAAGCAGGCCGCCCACCAGGCCTGCTGAATAGGGATAGACTTCAGTCGGAACACCCAAGCTCTCATCCGCGATGAGTCCACTTCGAGAACTGACGCTACGGTTCGCCATAGAGCTATCCCTTCTCTCTTCCGGTTGGTCGCGCCGACGGGGCCACCGCTGCGTTCTCAAAATGGCGACCAGGTTTGTGCGCCGCCTGGAATCCGAAGCAGCCAGAACGTCGATCAAGTCTTCCTTCCAGCCGGGGGTTTGGGGTCTGCGGCCGCCAACATCACTTTCTTGTTCGGATCACGCGCGGCGAAGCTGCATGCAAACCCAACCGTCAGGGCGCGGGAGATCGTCGACGACTCCTTGACTGGTCTCCAGAACCACCTGGAACATCGGTCAAGTCGTCGCCGTGGACGCGTGATCGGAGACTTCCGAAGTCTTCCGAGACTTCGGAAGTCTGACTCCTTGACCGGCGCTCGAGGGCAAACAGACTCATGCTACCGCCTGGTCTGTTGTTTCATTCTAGCTCACACCGCCCCGAGATTCAAGCAGAGTATGAAGCCTGGGATTGGCCCAAGTGTTCAGGGGCGTCGCACCTGTACTCTTCGGAATGGCGCCGGCCGAGGTGTCGATCGGTCGATTGCATTCTCCCTCGTTCGCGGCTTCCTTTCTGTAACTTCTCATACGAAACCGCCCCCAGCAGTCTGCTGGAGGCGGCTCGTTCTCTATGTTGCGCGCCGGCTCGCGCGGCGACAGGCGCGTTGTTCGGGCACGGCGACGTCTTAGCGTCAGAAACGCAGAGGGCGCCAACCGAGTCGGCGCCCTCTTTGCACCCGCCAGGGAACACTGTAAAGGCTTACGCGGTACTTTCTGCCCTTACCATGTGAGACACGAGTCCCCCATCGTCGGGACCCGGTGGGGCATCCTGGAGTCTTCGGGGAGCGCACTGGCGGGGTTGGGCTTTCATCCAGTTGACCCCTCACACTCTTTCCGACCTTTCCTTCCTTGTCCACGACTGCCCGCTGTCTCACACATCTCCCCGGTTCTCCACTATTCGTACTAGCATCTATCGTGCCACGCGTTTGGTATCTCGGTGCAAGACCCCTACTCCCCTCCGAGGGCGATCGGTAGGTGCTGGAAGGATATTCGCACCGGCCCCTCGTTCAGCTTCGAGTTCACCAAGGGTGGGCTCGTGAAACGTAATGATGACAGGATGATCACCTTCTCCGCCGAGAACGCGAAATGAGCCGGATTTTGCCGTCATCACGTTTCATGTGGTGCTCTATCACTCCGCCGCGAGCGCCTCCCCCGCGTGCAACCGGCTCGCGATGCTGTAGGTCTGCGTGGTCGCGCGGTCGGTAGGGGCGTGCCCGGCCAGATAGCGGGCAACTGCGACCAGGACGACACGCGCCAGGTCGGGCCGGTCGGCCTGCAACTCGTGGAAGAGTTGGACGCCCGCCTCGAGCATCTGATAGCTGTGGAACTCGCCGTCCTCCCGCAGGAGGGTGTGGGCGAGGGTCTGGATGAGCGGCTCGGCGGGATGGTCCAGGCTGAGCCAGCGGTAGACTACGGCCGCCGCCTCTTCCACCTTCTGCCGCTGGTCGGTCAGCTCGAGAAGCCGCGCGCGGAGCGCCTCGGCGTCCTCTGGCAGGTTGTGCACGCTCTGCTCGGTGGGGAGCCTGGCGGCGGGTGTGTTCAGAAAGCGGTTGAGGTAGAGGTGCATCGCTGCGTGCCAGATGCTGCGCGCGCCCGCAAGGGAGGGCGCCCGCTTCAACAGTTGGTGGGTGGCATTGGCGCTGGTCAATGTGTGGAGGACGCTGATCCAGTCGTCGAACTCGTTGTTGGTGTGGAAGCGGGCGACCCGCACGGCCGCGGCGTAGCAGACGGTCTGGGAGAGTTGAGTGAGCCCAGCGCCCTGTGCCAGGGCGGTCTCCAGGGCCTCGGCACTGGCAGCCGGGTCGTCGCCCAGCAGGGTCTCCACGAGCGTGTCGAACTCAGCCGGGCCGAGCGTGCCGGGGCGGGTAACGTCGTCAATCAGGTCGCCTGCGAGCAGACGCGCGAAGATCGGCTCGATCAGCGCAGGCAGGTTGATGGGGTGACGCCAGGAGTTGGTTTCCTCCATTCGCTGGCCCATCACGATGCCGGGGACGATGCTGGGCAGAATATGACCGGCCTCGCGCCAGCCGATCCGGTCAAGCAGTTCGAAGGCTTTGTTGATGAAGTCGATGGTGTGCCCGTTGTCGAGCCAGTAATGGTCGGTGGCGGCGACCAGGAGCATATCGGCGACCTCAGCCGGCCCGGCTTCCTGCTGAATTGCCGTCAGTACGACGCGTTCGACGCCGTCGCGGTCGCGGACCTCGGCGAACTGGCGCAGCCAGCCTTTCAGCGTGCCCAACGGGAGATTCTCGGTTGGCAGCGGGTCGAGCTCGAAATGCGGCCGCTGGCCGGCGACGTTGGCAGCGACGTGGAGCAGGCCGTGATAGAGAGCCAGAGAGCAGTCATCGGGAGTCAGGACGGGAAGTAGATTTCCCATCGCCGTCATGATGGTGAGGCCATCGCGCCAGCCGGCATCGCGCTGACTCGCGCCAAAGCCCCCGCCGATGCGGAGCACCTCAGCCGGGTCGACCTCGTGATCCTGCAGGCTGAGAATTGCCTTGGCGGTGACGAGGCTGATCTGCTGCTCGAGCCCGTCGCGCAGGCGGCGCTTCTGGTGCGCGACCTCGTCGCGTTGGGGTCGCGGGTCCACCCAGATCTCGCCCGCGCGCACCTCGACCGGGTAGACGCGCACGTCGTCGGCCCAAAGATCGAACGTGCCGCCTGAGCAGAGGTCGAAGCGGGCGTGGTGCCAGTGGCAGGTGAGGATGCCATCGCGGATGCTGCCCTTACTCAGGGGGAAGCCCATGTGCGGGCAGCGCCAGTCGAGCGCGTGGATCGAGCCGTTACTGCGGACCAGGAGCACATTCTGGTCGCCGGCTTTGACGGTCTTCACGCCGCGGTCACCGAGCTCGTCCACCCGGGCAACGCGGATGAAACCAGGGGGTGTGGTCATGTTCGGCCTCCATCCTATGGGAACGTGCGGGAGCGGGCCACTCATGACTGTTATTCTAGTCCACCCGGCGCGCATTGCCATGCCCGGAGGGCGAGAAACGTCCTGGACGGAGGGACAGGTTGTAGTTGTTCCTACTTAAAATAGTCAGCGTTCTTCTGGATGAAGCTCTTCCACTGTTCCGGGACTTCGACATCCTCGAAGATAGCTTCAACGGGACATTCTGGGACACAAGCGCCGCAGTCGATACATTCGTCGGGATGGATGTAGTATTGATCGGGTCCCTCGTAGATGCAGTCTACCGGGCAGACCTCGACGCAGGCTGCGTCCTTCACGTCGATACAAGGCTCACAGATAACGTAGGCCATTGGTTGAACCTCCTTCTTGGAAAGTGGGATTTGTCGGGGTTCAGGAACCTTCTCCAAGTCTTAGCAGTTTTTCCCTGAAGCCACTCGTCGTTCTCACCCCCTCTCTCGGGACGGCTGCAGTCCGAGTGCCTCCAGCCGACGGCGGATGGCCGGCATGGAGATCTGGCCCCCGCTGCTCAGAAGATCACCGTTTACCAGCACGAGGGGCAGTTGGGCGCCAGCCGGCAGCGGCGGGCAGGCCGGGTCGAACAGGTCGAAGTAGTCCTCTATCCGGGCGGGCCAGGCGTTGGAGCCCGAAGTTGAGGGCGACAAGTGCAAGTGCGATCCCGCCCAGCACGAGAATGGTTTCGAGAGTCATACGTCTTCCCGCTTGCCGTGTTCTCTCAACAGCGCCGGGACTTTCTGGGCAATGTCGTCGCGCACGGCGCGGAAGACGGCCATCACTTCGTCATCCGTGCCGGTAGCTTTGGCCGGATCGGGGAATCCGAGGTGGGCGCGCCTGCCCGGCCCGAGCCACACGGGACATTCCTCCGCCGCCGAATCGCACACGGTCACGACCAAATCAAAGGGAACGCTACGAAATTCGTCGGCGCGTTTGGAGCGCCCATGGTGTTCAATGCCGATCTCACGCAAAACGCGCAAGGCCTTGGGGTGGACGGTGCCGGTTGGTTTCGTCCCCGCACTCACGGCCTCCCACTCGTCGCCCATCCGCGCATTGATGATGGCCTCGGCCTGTTGTGACCGGCAGGAGTTGCCGGTGCAGAGGAAAAGGACTTTGTTCTTATCCAACGGGCACCTCCTTGACCGTTTGAGACGGTGGTAAAGGCGTCCAGCCATCCCCATAAACTTGTCTGCCCAACTCGACGAGCATCTCAATCCCTCTCACTTCGCCCGGCAACAGCGGAATCTGCGCCAACGGCACGGCGAAACGCCACGCGATTTCAGCAAGGTATTTTTCCTGCATGACGCGGCGGGCGCGAACGAACGGCGTGGTGGCCTGTTCTGGCGGGATGACAAAGTTGGCGACGACCAACCCCGGCTCAATGCCCACCGTATGCAGTTCCTCGGTGGCACGATAGGCCTCGAGAATCGGCGTGGACTCGGGGTACATGACGAAAGCAAATGTGCTGCGAGCGGGATCGCGCATCATCTCAATGACTTTCCCGAAGCGCCGCCTGGCAATATCGTCGGCAGCAGCCGAGTCCACCGAAGCGAAACCCTTAATGTCAATCTGTTTGCTCCAGTCCACCGGCAGTTCGATCAGGCGCAGGGTGTGGCCGGTCGGCGCTGTGTCGAAGACGACCGCCGGCCAATCAGGTTGCGAGGCGAAGTCGATGAACCTGTCGAAGGCCGCCATCTCCTCGGTGCAGGGCGAGTCGAGTTCCTCGGCCATCACCTTGATCGCTTCGGGTGGGCGGCCGCGCTGGCGCGCGTCGTCGAGGATGCGCCGCTTATACACGTCGGCAGCAGCCTTGGGATCGATCTTGACCGCCCACAGATTCGGCATGCCTTCGAGGGGCGCTACGTCGTCGCCGACCGGCTCGCCGAGCACGTCGCCGATATGCGCTGCCGGGTCGGTCGTCAGTAGCAACGTCCTGTAGCCGCGCCGAGCCAGCCACACAGCCGTCATGCACGAGGCGACCGTCTTGCCCACGCCGCCCTTGCCGGCGAAGAACAACGTGCGGCTGTGGCCGTTCGGTATAACGCGCGGCAAAATCTCGGACGCGGGCAGGCGCGGTTCAACGCGGATTCCCTGAGCCGCTGATGCTCTAATTCGTTGGTTGGCCGATGCGTCAACGCCGTCGAAAAACAGCCGGCCTACTTCGCGCAGTCGCTTCACACCTTTGATCTCGTCGGGCAACAGGAACATGCGGCGACTGGGAAGCGGAAGGTCGTCTTCAATCTGCTGCAGGTAACGCGCTTGCATCTCGACGCGCGCCGCGAACAACGGATTCACGGTCTCTTCCGGTGGGATGATGCCGTTGATGATCAATTGATGGGTGTGAATGTTCAGTTTGCCCAGTTCGGCGGTGGCCCGCTGAGTCTCTTTGATGGCGATGGCTTCGGGGTGCAGAACAAAGATGAACGTGGTCTGCCTCGCGTCACGCATGATCGCCAGGGCGCGGTCATACTTGCGTTTGGCGCCCTGAATTGCGGCTGCCGGGCCGATGCAGGTCTGGCCGCTGCCTTCGCTGGCCGCGTCAATGGACTGGCTCCACTCGGCGGGCAATTCCAGCAGACGCAGGGTGTGGCCGGTGGGGGCCGTGTCGAAGATCACGACATCGAAGGGCCGCCCGTTTTGAGCAGGCGCATCGAGAAGATCGGTGAAGCGGTCGAAGGCGGCTACCTCGGCGGTGCACGGCCCGCTCATCTGTTCTTCCATTACCTCCACCATCTGCGGCGGGAAGGCCGGGCGGATGGGGGCCATCGCGCGGTCTATGTATTCCTCGGTGGCGCGGTCGGCATCAATCTCCATCCCCCACAGGTTCGGCACCCCCTCAATCGGGGTGAACTTGTGGCCGATGGGCTGCCCGAAGACGTCGGCCAGGTTTGAGGCCGGGTCGGTCGTGACGATGAGCGTCTTCTTGCCCTCGTCCGCGGTGCGGACGGCAGTCGTGCAGGCCATGCTCGTCTTGCCCACGCCGCCTTTGCCGACGAAGAAGAAAAACCGCGTTGTCATTCGCCGACTCCATTCAGTGCGGTTTGCACCTCGGTGAGCGTCGGGTAGGCGCCGGCCTTTACGACCCTGCCCCGGACGACCGTGACCGGGAGTGCCTCCATCTGGCGCTCGCGTACCAGGCGCATCACGGCGGCATTGTTCAGGAAAGCCTGCGGGTGGCTGGTCATCTGGTAGCGTTCCACACGCACCCCGGCAGCCTCGAGCACCAAAATCATCTCGTTCGTGTCCAAAAGCGTCTGGTCAAGCGTTGGCCCGCAGAGCCCCGTCGGGCAGCACATCGGCGGGTCAAACAACTCGACGTCGGCGGTAGACGCGTGTGCCGGGACCGCGTCGAAGAAGGTCACATGATCGGCCATACTATTTCAACCTCCGTTGAACTATCTTGCAAAAAAAGGCTACCTCGCGGTGGTGTCGATCTCGGCCAGGCGCACCAGGGGGTTCTGCGGGCCACACACCGGATGGCGCGGCTGAATCCGCGCCGGGTCGAAGAAGGCGCCGAAAGCGGTGTTCAGTTCCTCCAACGCCGCGCGATTAACAGAGTAGTAGACCCAGCGCGCGTCAAGCCCATCGCGTTTGGCTTCCACCAGGCCCGCCTGTCGCAGCACGCTCAGGTGGTGCGAGATCAGGTTGGGTGCCATCTGGAGATGATCACCCAGCTCGCAGTTGCACTGCACACCCTGCATCAACAGGTTCAGGATCAGCAAGCGCTTCGGCTCGGCGAGCACCTTGAGCCGCTTGGCCAGCGTCTGGAGATTGGTAGGTGGGGCGGAAATCGCGCTCATCACTCTTGCGCCTTCGACTATAGTTCAGTCACTGTTGAACTATATGAGCGCATATCAATGCTGTCAAGGGTTCGGCCGTCACCTCGTGGGGGTGACGTTTGTCCAAACGAGGCGAAGGTCGACCGACGGGGAAAGAACCGACGCACGCGGCGCCTCCGGCGGGTCGTGGCGCCGGAGTATGTCACGGCGCCGGCAGCGAGCGGATGTAGGCGATGACGTCTGCCAATTCCTGATCGCTCAGCATCTGTTCGGTGAAAGCGGGCATGGGCTGGCGCCCGGCACGCACGACCACGGCGATTGTCTCCTCGTCGGCGTAGCGCACTTTGAAATCCACCGAGTTGTGCGCCGGGCCAACGTTGGCCTCTGAGACGTGGCAGCCGTAGCATTTCGAGCGGTAGAGGGCCTCGCCGCGCGTCGCGTCGGCGACACCGGTTTGCGGTGCAACGAACTCCGGGCCGATCGGTTTTTCCACGGCACCGGCGACGAGCGGCGGCAGCAGGCTGAGCAGGGCCGCCAGCGGGACAAGCACGAGGGCCGAGATGATGGAGAAGCGCATGGAGAGCCTCCGAATCATCCCGAAGATTGCGTGCCTTCGGGATGGGTGATCTCTGATTCGATGAAGGCCAGTGCGAAATCGGCCAGCGCGCGATACATGGGATGGGCCTCGACCTGGGATAGGCGCGCGACGAAGCGCGGCAGCCAGGGCCACAGATGATCGCGCAGGAAGGTCTGCTGGCGTTCGCGCCACTGTGCCGCCTCGACCGCATCGCCGCGCATGTCGGCGTCGGCCTCGCGTGTGCACAAGTGCTGCATGAATTGCAGTTCGAGCGCGAGGTGGTCGGGCACGCGCGGCTGGCCGGGTGCGACCTCCAATCCGGCCTCGCGGTAACGCGCCTCGACCGCCGTCGCCTCCGGCCCCCACAACTGCTGCTTGCCGTTCACCGGTTGGTCGAGGGAGACCGAGGCATACGGGGGTACATACCCCGCTCCCGGCCCAACGAACAGGCGCGTGTACGCCCGGTGCAGTTCACCGAGTGGCGACAGTTCCACGTCCGGCATCATCTCCGCGACAGTCGTGATTAATTCCGCCGTGGGTGGATCGCCGAATGTGGCGGCGAGAAAGTTGTAGAGTGAGGCGCGGGCGAGCGTGATTTCCATAAGCAGATGCCAGACGCGCTATGATGCGTGATGAAATCACTCACGCATCACGCTTTGTACACTTTCACACACACTTCCTTGTGCAGCGCCATGCCTGAGATAGGGTCGGAGATGGTCTTGTTGAACATCCCATCCACCGTGCCCTTGCCTCTGGCGATGTGGCCCAGGCCCCAGTGCCCGAAGCCGTGCTGCCAGCCGACCACCATGGGGTGGATGCCTTCCGTCACCCGCGCTACCGCTCTTGCTTTGCCGTAGGGCGACTCGACCCAGATCTCGTCACCGTCCTTCACCCCCAACTGGACCGCCGTGGCCGTGTTGATGGCCAGGCGATTCCAGCCCATCAATTCGATCAGCCAGGGGTTGTTGAACGTCCGCGAGTGGGTGTGGCTGGCCTCCTTCCAGTTGATGAGGTACAGTGGATAGTCGGCGCTCGGGAACCAGTCGCGCGGCGTGTAGACCGGCGATGCATCGATCGAGTTGCCGTTGCGATCCTTCTTGGCGGCGGCCTGCGCCGAGGTGAACTCGATCAACCGCGAGGGCGTATTCCAGCCTTTGAGGAATCCGCCGTCGCGCAGGAAGGCCAGGCTCTTCCCGTCTGCGCTCATAAGGATGTTCTTGGCGTCGAGGAAGCCCCATAGCGTGCCATCCTTGTCGACGATGACCTGCTGCACCGCGTCATCCACCGACACATCGGCGGGCGCCTTCAGCGCTGACCCGTCCGGTTTGAAGGTCCTGCCTTGCTTGTCGCGGAAGCCAAGCACCTTCTTTCCATCGGGGGATTTGACAATGGCCCAGCCGGTCTCGACCCGCGCACCGTCCGGCAGCTTCACTTCGTCTCTGTATTTCTCGTAGCGCGTGCCCTTTGAGTCCACCCAGACCGCGCCGGGCAGCTTCTTCAAGTTCTCCAGTGACATCCTCGGCCCGCCCGCGAGCAACTCTTTCGAGAGATATTCCTCGTACCAGGTCTTCGTGCTCGCCACCGGCTGGCCGGACATTGGCCCGGTATTAAAGAAGTCATTGCCGTCGGCGTCCTTCAGCCCCATCCGACGCGCCACCGCAACCACAAATTCGTATTCTGGCAATTGCCCGAAGATCGGTTCGACCACCGGTTGGCGCAGGCTCACCGAACTCCACGTGACCCAGTTGGTGCTGAGGTCGTAGCGCTCCAGGTACACCGTGCCAGGGATGACGATGTCCGCCAGTTCCGCCGTCTCCGACAGCATCGTGTCCACCACGACGAGAAACTCTAGCTTCTTCAAGGCCTCGATCACATTGTCTGTGCCCGGCACCGAGAGCACGAGGTTCTGGAAGATCACCATCCCCATCTTAGGTATATACGCCGCCGTGCCATCGGCGATAGATTGCAACACTTCGGTGTAAACGCCTGACCCGTGGCCGAAGGGGTATAGGGGTAAGTTGTCGAGGCGCGGCGCTTCGATCGTCGGCCCATGGACTTTTTGATGCGCGTTGCCTTTGCGCTCGGGATTGATCATCCCGCCCGGACGATCAATCGTGCCCAGGAGGGCATTGAGCAGCGCAATGGCGCGCCCACCCTGCACCGCGTTGGAGTGCTGGCCCGGCCCGGACCACGCGTCTACGACCGCCGGGCGCAGGTTCGCCATGTCGCGCGCCATGCGGCGGATGGTGGCGGCAGGCACGTCGGTGATCTGCTCGGCCCACTCGGGCGTCTTGTCGGCGACGAAGGCGGCGAACTCATCGAAGCCGGTGGTCCAGTTTGCGACGAAGTCCTGGTCGTACAACTTCCACTTGATCAGCAAGTGCGCCAGGGCCAGCGCCAACGCGCCGTCGGTCGCCGGGCGGATGGGAATCCACTCGTGGGCGCGGGCCGCCGTCTGGCTCAGGTAGGGGTCCACGACGACGAACCTGGCGCCGTTCTCAATCGCGCGGGTAAAGATACGCGGCAGGTGGCTCCACTTCGTAGCCGAGAGCGGGTTCCAGCCGAAGAGCAGGATATAGCGCGCGTTGGCGAAGTCGCCCAGCGGTCGCTCGTCGCCCATCACTAACTTGAACGCGGCTTTGCGGCTGACGTCGCACAGGTTCGAGTGGTTGTGATAGTTCGGCGTGCCGTACAGCGCGCAGAAGTCTTGCTGGATGTGCACGAACGAGTGATCCTCAGAGAACCAGATCAGCTTGTGCGCCTCGCCCGCGTCGCGCAGCGCTTCGAGCTTACCGGCGATCGTGTCCAGCGCCTCGTCCCACGAGATCGCCACCCAGCCTGGGTCTACACCTTTGCCCTTTTCCGGGTTGGTGCGCTTGAGCGGGGTCTTCACTCGGTCGGGGTCGTAGAGCGCCATCGGACTGGCGTTGCCCTTCGGGCACATGGCCGCGCCGTCGGTATTCTTCCAGCGCCAGAAGTCGGTGGAGATGTTGGCTACACCGATCGGGTTATCGGGGTTGGGCTCGATCTTCAGCACCCGGCCCTCATCCACCTGGACGAGGACCCCCGTCTGCCCGCCACACATGTTGCAGGCGGTGGGAGTCCAGGTGCCGGCGGGGGGCTTCGCCAGCCGGGCGGCACCCCCCTCCGGCTCCCCCCACATGCGGGGGGAGGTGGCGACAAAGCGGGGTCCCACGGCAACGGCCCCAGTGGCCGCCGCCAGTTTCAGGAAGTCGCGACGTGTGAATTGTGTGCTCATACACTACTCCTCGCGCCTCTCAGTCGCCGGCAACCGGTTTCGACCAGCGGGCATGTGCGACGGCTCCAGGTTCGCTCTGCAACGGCAGGAGCAACCAGCCGAGGCTGAAGCCAATGGTGGCCAGCGCGATCACGCCCATGCTGGAGAGCCATTCAATCGCCGAGGGCGAATAGAACGTCGGATCGGTGGCATGCACCGATCCGCCGAAAAAGAGCGGCAGGCTGGCCTGACGGCCGAGCAGTGACATGGCGACCGGGGTGCCGATGTTTAGAAAGCGCAGGCCCATCACCACAAAACCGAGCATCACCGCGACCCCGGCCATGCGCGCCAGTGCGCGTTCCAACGGCTTCTTGGGCAAACTCGAGAGACGGACGGTGATCAATGCAGCAGCAAGAACGAACAACACAATCGCTCCCCCAAACAGCACTCTGGCCTGGCCCGTGAAGTCAAACGTCGAAAAGCGCCCGAGCGGGTAAGCCGTATCCACACCCGGCATGAGCGGCACGGTGAACGGCGGGATGACGATGTTGAGCCGCACCCCGACGATGCCGACCACGATCAGCGCCGCCGCCGCGCCCACCCAGCCGGGCGACTGCCCGGTGCGTTTGTTGGCGACAAGGACGAGCGGGATGAGCGCGCCCAGCGCCAGTTGGCCGATCCAGAACACGTACCAGAACGGCCCGAACATAATGGCGCGATAGACGGCGATGTGGTCCGGAACGTTGCCGTACAGCCCCACCAGCAACTCGCTGGTCAGGAAGATCAGGTCAAGCGCGAGGAACCCGGCCACCAGTTTGCCGAGCGCCGTGACCAGCGCGGCGTGGTCCTTGTCCTTGCGCCCAAAAAAGGCATAGACGAAGGTGAGCAACGCGCCGCCGGAGGCCAGCGCTGAGACGATGAAGATCAGCGGGAAGAGGCCGGTGTACCAGTACGGGCGCGCCTTCACCACGGCGAAGATCGCCCCGGTGCCGCCGTGGACCCCAATGGCGACTGGGACGCCGAGCGTCCCGAGGATCTTCACCAGCCGCATGTCCTTTGCCGCCGATTCCTCCGAGAGATCCTTGCTGCCGAGGGCGAGGATGCGGCAGATGCGACCGGCCGAACCTGGCTGCTGCCCGCGCCGGATCAGATCACGGCGCATCAGGAGCCAAAGTTCCGCCAGCAGGATCACCAAATACAGGTTGTAGAAGTGGATCTCCCATTCGAGAACGGAGGTCGAGCTACGGTTGACAAAGACCGTCCAGAAGCGCTCCAGGTGACCGAGGTCGAGCCAGATGAACGCCAGCCCGGTGCTCAGGGCGATGAAGGCGGCAAAAAGCGCCATGCGGCCGATCGGCTCGAAGCGCTCGAGACCGAAGACATAGATCATCGTCGAGATGAGGAACGAGCCCGCGCTCAGACCGATGAAGTAGATGTAGAACGCGACCCACAACCCCCACGGCACCAGGCTGGTCAGGTTGGTGACCTGCAGGCCCTGCACCGTGCGAATGTAGATGGCCACGATCCCGACGACGGCCACGACGATGAGGAGTGTCCAGTAGGCAAGCGTGAGGGATTTCTCTCGCATAGTCACCCTTCCCGATTGCGGAGTGCGGACTTTTACGCCCCGATCCACAATGTCATACGAGGTAGAAAACGTTGGGCTCCGTGCCCAACTCCTCCTTCAGCCGGAAGCTGCGCCGCTCGGCCACCAGGCGGGAAATTTCGGAGTCGGGGTCGTTGAGGTCGCCGAAGATGCGTGCGCGCGGCATACAGGTTTGCACGCAGGCGGGCTGCTCGCCGCGTGCCAGCCGGTGCAGGCAGAAGGTGCACTTACGCACGTTGCCGACCGGGCTGCCGCCGTTGGTACGGTCGCGGTACTCGCCATACTCGGGCGAGGGCTGCTGCTCGAAGACACTCATCGGCTCGTGGTAATTGTCGCCGAAGTCGAAGTAGCGCGCGCCGTAGGGGCAGGCGGTGACGCAGTAGCGGCAACCGATGCAAAGATCGTAGTCTACCACCACGATGCCGTCTTCCTCACGCTTCCACGTCGCGCCCACCGGGCAGACGTCCACGCAGGGTGCGTTCTCGCAGTGGTTGCAGAGCACAGGGAGGAAGTGTCGTCGGACGTGAGGGTATTCGCCGACTTCTTCTTTGATGACTTTGGCGTAGGCCACACCGGGAGGGGTGTGATTCTCTTGCTTGCAGGCGATGGTGCAGGCTTCACAGCCGACACATCGCCGCAGGTCGATGGCCATGCCATAGCGTTTTCTGGCCATGGGCCCTCCGCTCGAAGGAGGGGGTATGGGGGTATTGGCCGCGGCAATCGCGCCCAATACCCCCCAGCCCCGACTACTGAGAAGAAACCGAACGGTTGCTGAATACTTTAGCGGAGAGTGAGCACGCGGGGTATCGGGGAAAACGAAGATTTATGAGGCAGAGGGATCAGGGAATTCCCTGATTTCTGGGCGAGGCGTCAGACCTTTCCCTGACAGGGCTAGTTGCTGGCCCTTACCACCGACTCAGCCCACCCATTCGGAGGCGACGACGCGCAGCCGCGCAGCCGCGGCTGCGCGGCTGCGCGTCGTCGAGAGGCCCCCCACAAATGACAGCCCGGTACGGCCGGTGGGCTGAAACGGCGTCAAAGAGCGCCTGGTGCAATCCCGGGTTGGGTGCGGCGGCCTGGAGCAGAGGGTCCAGCAGGCCGAAGCGCGCCGCCAGGATCGTCAGGCGGCGCATCGCCTGGCCGTAGGGCAGGTCGCCGGTGATGTCGCGATTGGCGGCGGCAGGCCTGAAATGCCCGCGCTGAAATCCCCTGTCGGACGATGACTTGGGTCACCCGAATGCCGGTCTGGATCGCAGACGTCACCTCCTTCCCTTTGAAAGCCCGTATCAGCCCAGCCGCGTTGCCCACCATCACAAAGCGGTCGCCCGCGAAGTTCCGTGCCAGGCCACAGGGGAAGCGGCCTTTGAAATAGTGCAGATCGTTGGGATCGGAGCGGCGGGTATTTTCCAGACACGGCAGGGCGCGCCGGACCTCCGGAAAGGTCAGGAAAGCGTCCATCAGAGTGACGCCCACCGCGGCACCGGCGATATTGACGGTGAGGTGATAGCCCTAAAGATGGTGATGTTGAGGTCGAGATGCACCTCGTCGGCGAAGCGCAACAAATGGAGGGCGGTGGAAGTTCCCGCCGGCCCACTACCGATGATGACCACAGGCCTGCCGTTGACGACACGCATCGCACCTCCGTCTGCGTGCCATCGGCCAACCGACCCAGACCCCGATCACGGCTGCGAATGTGGTGCCGGGGCGAACGCCGAAGTCCGCCCCGGCGACGGCGATAGCCGGCTCGAAAGGATTGCTGGCGGCTGCCAGCGGCTTCAGGAGCGGAGATACTTCGAGAGGGAATACCTGTTCATCCCGCGCCCACCCAGCAGGGCGCGTCTCAGGGGCTCGGGCGTGGCGGTGATCTCGACGCCCACAAAAACGGCCGGCGGAATGCCGCTTTGTTCCAGGTCAGGGCGCAGGACGGGGAAGCGCGTCTGCAGCGCCGCCAACGTCGCCGCCACGGTGGCCGGGTCGGTCAGTTCCAGATGTACCTCTTTCGCTCCGATGGTGCGCCAAAAGGGCTCTCCCAGCCGTACCTGGATGTTCTTGATGCCACTTCATTCGGAAAGACGAATGACGTCGTCGGGTGGGGCCCCAGCGTCAGGGACCGCCGGAGGAGAGCAGCCCCTTTTCCCGCGCGTATCGCAGCCATTCCACGCGGCTCTTGACGCCCAGCTTTTCCGCAATATGCGTCTTGTGTGTTTCGACCGTCTTGACATGACCAGCTTTTCTGCGGTTTCTTTATTCGTGTACCCTTCCGCGATGAGTTTCAGCACCTCGATCTCGCGCGCTGTCAATCTATTTTTCTCGGTCTCCCGCGATTCCGGACGACGCCCCGTTCCTGTCGCGCCGAGGTAGCCCTCGATCATCGCCCTTGTCATGGCCGGATCAACAAAGGCCTCGCCCCGTGCGACCGCCCGGATCGCGCTAAGCAATTCTGCCTCGGCCGCTTTCTTGAGCACGTAGCCGGCTGCACCGGCACGCAAGGCTTCGCGCAGGATCGCTTCGTCCTCGTGCATCGTGAGCAGCAACACTCGTACACCCGGCGCCCGCTCGCGGACCGCGTGCAGCGCGGCGAAGCGTTCGTTGCCCGGCATGGTCACGTCAAGCAGCAGCACGTCCGGCTGCAGCGTCGCGGCGAGACGAACCGCCTCGCTGCCCTCGCCCGTCTCGCCCACCGGCTCGAGGTCGGGCTGGGTGGCGAGCAGCGCCTTCAGCCCGGCGCGCAGGACGGTATGATCGTCAGCCAGGAGAACGCGAATCTTGTTCATCGTTCACTATTCCGTCGGCCAGGGGGATCTCCACAAAAATCGTCGTCCCACGTCCTCGCTCGGACTCAATCGTGAATCGCCCGCCACAGAGCGCGGCGCGCTCTTGCATGCCGAACAGGCCCAGGTGAGGATAGGCGGCCCCGGAGGAGTGAAACGCGGCTTTGACGTCGAAACCGGCGCCATCATCCTCGATCACGGCGATTAACGCGCCATTCCGCCGCTCCAACAGCACGCCCACGCGCTCGGCGGCCGCATGTTTGGCGACATTCGCCAGTGCTTCTTGCACCACGCGATAGATGGTCGTCTCCACCTCACTCGCCAACTGCAGGCCGTCCAGCCCGTGAGCCTCGAAATCGGCCACTACCCCGGCCCGTGCGCCAAAGTCCCGTACGCAGCTCTCGACCGCCTTCACCAGTCCCAGTTGATCGAGGGCGTTCGGGCGCAGTTCCACCGCCAGGCGGTGAATCTCGTCAAACACGTGTTTCGTCAGCGCTTTGAGATCGGCCACTTGCTGTTGGGCCGCCTCTGTCAGAACAGGCGCGTTCTCCAGCGCGCGCAGATTCAAAAGCAACGTAGTGAGCAACTGCCCGGCCTCATCGTGAAGCTCGCGGGCGATGCGCTTCCGCTCGGCCTCCTGCGCCGTGATGACTTGCGAGAGCAACTGCCGGCGCAGTGCCTCCTTGCGCTTGACTTCTTCCCACAGCCGCGCATTTTCGACCGCCACGCCGAGTTGGCGCCCAACCGAATCCAGGAGAGTCATCTCCTCCGGCGTGAACTGGCGCGCCTGGTCACTGGCGACGTTCATCACCCCCACGACACGATCACGCGCGACGAGGGGCACGCTGGCGTGGCAGATCAGCCCGGCGGCGGCGATGACCGCGGGGCTCAGGCGTGGACACTGGCGCGGGATGTCGCTAATGACCAGCGGGCTGCCATCCCGGAGGACCTGCGCGCAGCCCCAGGCACCCGGCGCACGCTCGGACTCCTCGGCGGCGAACGCCGGCGGAAGCCCGGTGTGCGCCACCAGGCGAAGCAGCGGCTCGCCCTCGCCGCCGGCCAGGAAAATCCACCCGGCGTGCAGATCCATCACCTCCAGCACCTTGTCGACCGCCGCCTGCAGCATTGCAGTCAAGCTCAGCTCGCCGCTGATGGCTGCCGCCGTCGCGCTCAGTGTGCCGACTTCGCGCACCCGGCGCAGTAAGTCGGCCTGGGAGCGGGCCAGTTCGCCGGTCATCGCGTTGAAGGCTGTGGCCAGTTCGCCGATCTCATCGTTCATGTAAAATTGGGCTTTGGTCGATAGATCGCCGCGCCCCACGGCCTGGGCCACACCGACCAGTTCGAGCACCGGGCGGGTGAGAAGGTGTGTCAGCACGAGGGCCACACCGAGGCCGGCGACCAGGGCCGCGGCGGTCGCCCCGGCCAGGCCCCAAGTCGCTCCGCGCACCGACGCGGCCAGGCGATGCTGCGAGAGGCCGACCCGCACCACGCCGGCACGGCCGGCGAGGATCGGCACGGCCACGTCGGTAATCCGCCCCTCGTCACTGTCGAGGACCTGCACCCGGTCCGGCTGGCTCTCGGCGACAGGGTTCACCGGGAGTAAATCCGGCGGCACGCCCTGGCCGAAAGAGTGGACCAGCACGCCACCGTCGGAGGCAAGCACGAAGGCGTAGCGCACGTCGGGGTTGTTCTCCAGCGTGTCGCGGATCAGTTGCGCCAGGGCAAAAGTATTTTCGGTCAGGATCAAGTCGGCCGAGCGGGCCGCGAGATCGCGGGTGATGGCGATGCCGCGCGCCTCCAGGCTGGCGCCCAATTCGGCTTGCAGGCGCGCTCGCACCTGCAGCGTCACGTCGAGGCCGAGGAGCAGCACTACCCCGGCGACCATGCCGAGGATCTTGGCACGGATGCTCACGCTGGTGAGGCGGCCCAGGAGGTGCTTAGGGCGTTTCATTCCACCCCCGCAGAATCGCGGCAATGCTGCGAATCGAGTCGTAGGCCGAATCATCCACCATCACGAAGCGATCAACCATCAAGGTGTCGAGCGCAGCGCGGCCCGCCGGGTCGCCGGCCATGTCGAGGAGCACGGCGCGCAACTGAGCCTTAAGCGCCGGATCAAGGTTGGGGTGCACGACGACCGGCGGGATGCCGAACGGCCCAAGCTTGTCAATCACCCGGGTGCGCGCGCTGTAGGTCGGCTGACGGGCGATGGTATAGTCGTACACCAGACTGTCCACCGCCGCCCCGTCTGCGAGATGATCGGCCACCGCGCGGATTGAGTTGTCGTGGGAGTAGGTGAACAGGGTAGAGGCGAAGAAGCTCTCCGGTGTCTCGCCGATTTGGGCGAGTAGCCACTTCGGGGCCAGGTGGCCGGAGTTGGAGAGTGGATCGGAAAAGGCAAACGTGCGGCCGCGCAGGTCGGCCAGCGATTGGGCCGTGGCGTCGCGCGCGACGATGATGTACGAGTAGTAGATCGTCGCGCCGCGCACCTGCGGCGCGACCAGGAGTTCCATGCCAAAGTCGCGCTGGCCCTCCACGTAAGCCCCGCCGCACACAAACGCTATGTCGGCGCCACCGGCGCGGATGAGTTCGGTGATCTCGGCGTAGGTGGTGCGCTGGAGCAGTTGGACGGACCGGTCGAGTTTGGCGGAAAGATAGTCGAGGAGTGGCCCGTAGGCGTCGAGGGTGGCCTGTGGGGAGATCACAGCGGCAATGGCAATGCGCAGGGGAAGCTTGCGAGGCTTGTCGGGGTTGGGGGCCGGCGCGGCCGCGCCCGGCTCTACCAGGCTGACATGCGGATAGGCCGGCCTGCCACAGGCCGCCAGGAAGACTAAAAGAGCCGCCAGCACCAGTCCGGTGGCCCGCCGCATCCGGACCTCCACCTACAGAAGACGATCCGCAAGGATTATTAACAATCCTAGTCTCCTTATCGGAGAGTCAAGAAGTGATCAATATCGTGGAGGGCAAGTGCCAAACGTCACGGGGTAATCTTGCGACGGCACAGCCCGCACCCTTGCCCTGTCGCTTCCGAAGGCGCAAGATAGAACAACCGGTCGGGGACCCCTGAGCGCTCGGATGCCTGGGCGAGGTGAAGATCACCGCCGCCACAACGAAGTGGTGTGCGGGCGGCAGCACCAGGCGCCCCTGTTCGTCGATCTCTGTCCACGTGGTTGGCTTCGAGTTCACTGGTTCTTCTCAGGGAGACGCATCAACAGATCGGCGAAGAGACCGGCCGTGTCACGCTGCGATCCCGCCGGGCCGCCACTGCGGTGGCAACTGTAGCATCGCGCTGGCTCGCCGGGCGTAGTCTCGCTGTCATGCCACGCGGTGGGTGCGCCGCACACCTCGCAGGTACGGAGCCGACCGGCCACGAGCGGCTCTGCGCTCGGCGACAGCAACGCCGGCGCGGCCAACTCCGGGGCGAAGTGAACGGCGTTCTCTGGGCAAGCCCGCGCGCAGATGCCGCAGTCGATGCAGACCGCCGCCTGGAACGAGAGAGCAAATTGCGACCCCTCAGCCAAATAGTGCAACGCTCCTGTTGGGCAGAAGCGGGCACACAGCCCGCAGGCGGAGCAGGCAGTCGCATCCACGGTGACGGCCGCATAAGGAAGACCCTCTGTCGCAACGCGAGCGCCGGTGGGTGTGCCCAGACGGACGAGTTGCTGGGAGAGCCGGGCGCGCGAGCGCGGGAGTCGCTGCGGCAACCGCTGGTTGATGGGGACGGCGCCGCTAGGAGTGGGAGAGGGCATGCTCTCGGCAATGGCACGCGTCGCCGTTTGACGCGTCAATTGGCCGAACGCGCTGAAGAGATCGCGCCGCGACACGGCCGGCTGATCTCCGGCGATGACTCGCACCCTCGCCGGCCGATCGGCCAGATTGTCTGGCCTGTCGAGGTGGGTGTGAACTGCCGGCGAGCGGCCGAACGCGTGGAGTAAGCGATTCGCCACCGTGGCGGTCTCGGCGGAGATCTGCCGGGCACGGTGGAGAGGACAGCCGGCGCACGGGCTGTCGTCGAGCCAAAGGGTTCGCTTTCCGCCGTCGCTGAGCTCCAGGAGTGCCGCAACTGAGAGGGAGGCCAGGCAGCGGCTGTGCCGCACGACAGTGCTGACGGGCGCCACGGTGGTGGCCGGGTCATCATGGCGCGAACAGACCAGCGCGACGGCCTCGTCCGGCAACGCGGCCACCGTCTGAGCCAGGGTCGCCTCCGGGGCGGCGCGCTGGGTGAAGACATCGACCGGGCAGCGCTGCAGGCAGAGGCCGCAGGCGACGCAGCGCTCCGGGTCCAGGCGGGGAACCCCCTCCCCGGCCCTCCCCCTTCCAGGGGAGGGAGCGTCGGGGTGCGGGATGAAGAGAGTTCGCTCGCCAGTTCGATAGCGCCGGTGGGGCAGGCATCGGCGCAGAGCCGGCAGGCGGCATCCTTGAAGCGGGCATTCAGGCAGGCCGAGGCCCGACACGAGACCGGCTCGCCGCCGAATTCACCCAGAAAGGTCGTGATCGTCTCCAGGTTCAACATACCGTGTTCACATCCTGCTCTCGCGTCTCACGTTGCGCCATGCTATACTCCTAAACTCTGCACAGGTTGCGACAGTCCGCGTGTGATGCGTGGGACGTAATGCGTGATGCGTGAAAAGATCCGTTCACGCATCACGCATTACGCATCACGCTTCTGACCATGGGCGGACCAGCACACTCATCAGCGAGGTGGAGTATGGGTGTCGTGTTGACCATAGAAGTCGATCCCGAGTTGTTGCAGCGCCTGCAGGCGGCGGCGGCCGAGCGCCAGGAGTCGCTGGAGCGGGTGGCGGTGACGCTGCTGGAGGAGTCCCTGATGCCGGCGCCTCCCGTGGAGGAAAGTGAGCGCGAGCGAGTGCGCCGGGCCTTGAAGGAGGCGGGGCTCTTGAGCGAGATTGGCGATCATCTGCGTACCCGGATCGATCATACTGTCAGCCACGAGGAAGTTGTAACTGCACTCGGCCGGGCAGGCGGGAAACCGCTCAGCGAGATCATTTTGGAGCAGCGGGGTCCCAAGGAATGACCACGTTCTACCTTGATGCCAGCGCGTGGGTCAAGCGGTACAGTCCCGAGAGAGGGAGCGTCTGGGTTGAAACCCTTACCGCCCGCTCGCCAGAGAACAGCTTCGTTACCGCCGAGTTCACGATGGCAGAGGTTGCCGCGGCTTTCGCTGCCAAGCACCGCGCTCCAAAGGGCATTACCCTGCAAGAACGTGACGACGCACTATCTGACTTGCTCCTCGACTGCGAGACTCGCTATCAACTCGTTCCTGTGAGCCGTCGTGTCATCGAGCAAGCTGTGGACTTAACCCAGAATCATCGACTAGAGAGCCGGTCAAGAAATCCCGGTGGGGGAGGGAAAAGACTTCCGAAGTCTTGTTTGCGGCAGGTGCGCGCCTCGATCACCCCCGTCGGAGCGCGTTGTGGGCCAGCACAGTCCCCACCAGACTTCGGAAGTCTGAGTACTTGACCGGTGCTCTAGGCGGCTATGATGCCGTCCAACTGGCAACCGCACTGACCGCCAACGCTGTCTTGACCGCTGCCAATCTCCCACCGCTCGTCTTTGTCGCGGCCGACGATGACCTGTTGGCGGCGGCCCGCGCCGAGGGGCTTTCCGTGGAGAATCCCAACCATTACCCCTAAATCACAGGACTTACGCAATACTCCCAGGCCGACCCAAAGTTCGTGATCCGTAGAAGCCGGATTTGGTTTGGAGTGCGCGCTTCAGCGCGCTGAAGCGCGCACTCCAAACCGATATCTCTTTCGCGGCTCAACCTACCGCGTAAGTCCTGTAAATCAGTGACAGCGAGACACTCCAGGAAGCGCCCACCAGAGCAGCGTTGGTCCCCACTATACCCCGAAGACCTCGCTCCTGACACGTTCCGTGAGACACACAGGTAAAGACAAATGTCACTCGCGGGGAGGGGGTCGGAGCCGGAATTATGCATGAAGCGGTTTCCCACGCTGCCGCGTGGCAAAGCGTGGGAAGCCGCGATTCATGGTGGGAGGAGAGGTTGCCCGGAAACCGTTACACTTTCTCGACTCGCACCATCGTGTCGTAGAAGCTGGCGCTGCCGCCGATGGGATCAGTCAGGCAGACGTCCCCCAGGACCGGGTCAACGCGCATGGACGGATTGGGCACAATGCCGCTGGCCCGCCGCGGGTCGCCCCTGATGATCTGGCCGTCCACCTCGACGTCGTTGGAACCGTAGGCCCAGTGGCCGTAGCTCCAGGAGACGGCGACCGTGCCGGGTCGCAGCCCTTCCAAGACCTTCACCCGACCAGCCACCTCATAGGTTCGGCCGTCGCCCAGGTTTACACGCGCATCGGGCAGAGACGCAGAGACGATGCGGGCGGGCTCACCGTCCTTCAAGCCGCGGGCCAGGGCATCGGCGCGATTCATGAGGATGAAGTTCTCCGGCATCACCGCGCTCTGGATCCAGGGCGCCGAGATCGTACGACTCTGGCCGCCGGTGACCTCCTTGAAGGTGATCAGCGCCAGATCGAAACCTTCGTCCTTAATCGCCTGGCCGGCCGCGTCCATGACGGGCTGCACCCGCGGGAGGCCGTCGAAGCGCTCGCCGGTCATGGCGTGGCGCCCCGTGGCGACCTTCTCCACGTAGAGATTCCACTGGCCCTTCCAGGGATGGCTGACCTTGTCACCGTTGTAGGCCTTGCTGGCCGGCTCGTAGCGGCCTCCCCGGTTCAGCAGGGAGACCACGCTGGGCCACACCTCCGGCGGCACCGCCCGCTTCCACTTCTCCTCATCGAAGACGGCCTTGGGCAGGTGGCGGCGCGCCTCGCGGAAGATACCCATCTCCTCGTCTGTTGCCGCCGGCAGCCGATCAGAGCCGTCCTCTTTGTCGCCGAAAGCCACGTTGGTTAACATGGCCAGGTAGAACTGTTCGGGCCGGTTGAGGTCAAAGCCCTCACCGAGGCCATTCTTGCCGAAACCGGCCAGCCCCAGCTGTTTGCCCACGGCGATGAGGAACGCCTCCATACTAATGGGCATCTCTTCTCCGTCTACCGTGACCACTTCCGTCAAGGGAGCCGCTGCGGGCTGGCGTACCTTGCTGAGGTTGGTCAGAATGGTGGGAGCGTTGGGGTGAGGCGTGCCCCAGCGTTCCATGTAGGTCAAATCCGGGATGATGTAGTCGGCATACATGGAGGTCTCGCCGACGACCACGTCACAAGCGATGATCAGGGGGATGATTTTGGCATCCCGCAGCATCTCGATCTGCGTGTGGCCGGCGGGTGAGGCCAGCACCGGCGTCCCTTTCTGAATGAAAAGGGCTTTGATGGAGTACGGGTAGCCAGCCGCGGCGCTGGGGATGATCTCCTGGTACAGTTCGTTGGTAAAGGGGTACCAGGGCCGCTTCGCCGGATAGCCCTCGAAGAGGGTGCTTTTTTCGTAAGCGGCCTGCTCGCGATTGACGTAGAGGCCGAACTTCTTCAGGCCGCCAGGCGCTGCGGTAATCACACTTGACGGGAAGGGCGCGCCGGCCTTCGAGCCGTCCTCGTGCCAATGACCGCCGCCCGTTGTGAGCCCACCCTTCCAGTCGGCGTTGCCGATGAGGACGTTGAGGGTGATGATGGCCTGGGCATTGTAGTAGCCGTTGGTATGCTGCACGGGCCCGCGGTACAACTCGGTGGCGGCCTTCTTCCCATGGCTGGTAAACTCGCGAGCCAGCTCCTCGATGGTTCGAGCGGAGACACCGGCAATCTCGCCGTACGCCTCCAGGGTCCGCTCGGCGGCGCGCTCCTTGAGCAGTTGCATGACCGATTTGACCGGGATGCCATCGATCGTGGCATCCACGAAGAGGTCGGCCTCGTTGGCTTCACCCGCCAGGGTCGGCTCGCCCTC
Organism: Ardenticatenaceae bacterium; assembly: GCA_027493995.1. Lineage (GTDB taxonomy): Bacteria > Chloroflexota > Anaerolineae > Ardenticatenales > Ardenticatenaceae > DOUV01. Next base: position 8,156,133 of record JAOSJS010000001.1, read on the forward strand.
CACCATTACGACCCGGTCGCCCCCTTCTGGTGGTGTCAGCCCGGCGTCTCCCGGCTTCAGAAAGACCAGTTCATCGGTGCGGACCAGGTGGGTGGCATCGGTGAAGTTCGTTTCGCTGAGGGCCTCGGCAGCGGCCTTGTTGGGAGCGCGCAGGTACCTCTCATCGTAACGTTGGTTCTCGATGATCCAGTGAATCATGCCCAGAGCCAGCGCGCCGTCGGCGCCTGGCTTGATCGGGACCCACTTCCAGGCTTTGGCGGCCGTTTTGCTCAGTCGAGGGTCGACGACGGCGTAGCGGAAGTTATGCCTGACCAGCGAGTCGGTCACCATCTCCGTCATGGGCGTGGGTCCGAAGTTGGCCTCGAAGGCGCCCGTGCCGAAGAAGATGACGAATTCGGTACTCAGGAGGTCAGGCTTCATGTGGGTCTTGCCCGTCATCATCGCGTAGGCGATGTGGTGACTCTGCTCGCAGATGGTAGTGTGCAGGAAGAAGTTGGTGGAGCCAAAGCCCTCAGTGGTAAAGCGCTTGCCCAACTCCTTGCGGCCGTGCTCCATGCGTCCGCCCATGAAGACGAACTGGTTGTTGACCGGCCCCAGGTCCGGGTGATCGGGGTCGATGAGCAAGTCGAGATGCTCCTGGTGTTTGGCCTTGAATGCCTCCATCGTCATCCCGCCACTGACTACGGCATTGGCGTCGGCGGCCAGGGTCTTCGACAGCTCGGGATCCTGCAGCTTGTAGATATCTTTTAGGCCGGGCACAGGGCCCTCGCCGAAGAGGTCGCCGCCGTTGACGATCTCGTCGATGGCCTGGCTGAAGTCCAGGGCGACCCACCTGCCACCGCCGCGCGGGCCGGCGCGCTTCAGCACCTTGCGCACGCGGTAGGGGTCGTACAGTACCTGCACGCTAGCCTGGCCCTTGGGACAGAGCTTGCCGTCCAGGCGGGCGGCCTCGACCAGCGGAGTGCTCTCAGGTAAGGGGGGCAGCAGGTTCATCGGGCTGTACGGGTTGCCGTCTACCTTGACGACGACACCGTCCTGGATTTTGGCCTTGATGGTGCAGGCCGTGTGACAGTTCAAGCAGGCGCTATAGATCACATTGGTTGCGTCGTTGAGCGGATACTTGCCTGCCAGGGCGGCCTCCCGATGCGCCGGGGCCGGCCCACCGGCGGTATGCTTGATCGTCCAGGGCACCGTACCCGCCATGGCGGCGACACCGCCCACGAAGGCCGTCGTCTTTACGAACTCGCGACGCGTGATTTCCGCGCTTAATGGATTGCTATCCGGTTTCAGAGTTGTTTTACCGTTTTCAGTCATGAGGCCACCTCCGTGGGTCGAACGATCGGGAGCAGACTGTAGCCGATCAAGAAGAGCAGTCCGGCGAGGGAGACCGTCCAGACGAAGAACAGCCACTCCATGGGGCTGGGGAAGTACGCGAAGGTCAAGCCCGGACCGCTGAAGGCCGCGCTCAGGCCTTTCAATTCCTCCACTGCGAGGCCGGGGATGACAATGTTTAAGCGCACGGAAAGAAAGCTGATGGCGATCAGGGCGCTGGCCGTCGCCACGGCAGCCGGGGTACGACCCTGGAACACCAGCAGCAGGAGCGGGATGAGCGCGCCGAGGCCGAGGTGGATGCCCCAGAAGACCCACCAGTAGCGGCCGAACAGCACCAGGCGCAGGCTGGCTGCTTCGGCCGGCGCCGCTGAGTAGAGTCCGATCGAGTATTCGGCCCATTCCAGCAGCAGGTCAAAGGCCAAGAGGCCCAGAACGATCTGGCCCAGGAAGATGACCAGCCGGCGGTGTTCGTCGCTCCCTCGATCCGGGCCCCAAATGGCGGTCACAAAGGTCAAGAGGGCGCCACCCGAGACAAGCGCGCCGACCAAAAACATGATGGGAGTCAGGCCCCCGTGCCAGTAGGGCCGGGCTCCGACGACGCCGAACAGCGCGCCGACCCCCCCATGGAAGGCCACCGCCAACGGTACGCCGATGGTTCCCAGGACCCGCAGGATGGTGCGATCCCGCTGAAGGGCGGGCTCGGATCGGTCGGAGCGACCGAAGGTCAAGAAGCGACAGAGGGCCCCTTTGAGGCCCGGTTCGTCGCTGCAGGCAGCCAGGTCGGGCCGCAGGGCAAACCACAGCTCGAGGACCAGGAGGACGAAGTAGGCGCTGTAGAACCAGATCATCCAGCCCATCACGGAGCTGAAGTTGGTGCGCAGGAGCAGGCGCCAGGCGCGGAGTGGGTGGCCCAAGTCGAGCCAGATCGAGAACATGGCCGCCACCAGCGTGACCAGGGCGGTAAACAGCGCGAGCTTACCGATCTTCTCCAGCCGCTTGACCTGAAAGACGTAGACCAGCGTGGAGAGGAGAAAGGCGCCGGCAGAGAGGCCGATGAAGTAGATGTAGGCAGCCACCCACAGACCCCACGGGACGTAGGAGCCGTAGTTGGTGCCCTGGTGACCCAGCGTCAAGCGCTGATACAGGCCCGGCAGTCCGACCGCAAAGCCTGCCACAGCGATCACCCAGGCGATGCGGTGCAGTGTCTTGCTCATGTGAAAACCTCCGTTTCCAGTGAACAGTGATTAGTGAACAGTGAACAGTGATTAGTGATCAGGCGGTCCTTTCCCACTGTTCACTATTTACTGTTCACTGTTTACTGATTAGACCAGGTAGGACACCTTCGGCTCCGTGCCCAGTTCCTCTTTCAGGCGGATGGCATTCGGCTGCGCGCTGATCTCGGCGATCAGACTCTCAGGATCGTTCGCATCGCCGAAGTAGTTGGCGCCGCCGATGCAGGTGGTGACACAGGCCGGCAGCTGGCCCGCTTCGAGGCGGTGCAGGCAGAACTGGCACTTGCGAGCGTTGCCGACCGGCGAACCCTCGTCGCGCGGCCAGGCCTTCCCGTACTCGAAGTTGGGCAACAGCTCGTAGGCCATCTGCTCGGGCGTGCCCTCCGTATAGGTGTGGCCGACGTCGAAGGTACGCGCCGAGTAGGGGCAGGCGGTCATGCAGTACCGGCAGCCGATGCACTGCTCGTAGTCGATGGCCACGATGCCATCGGGGCGCTGCCAGGTGGCGCCGACCGGGCAGACATCCACGCAAGGCGGATTGTCACACTGCATGCAAGGGCGCGGCATGAAGCGCCGCCTGACATTGGGGTATGTGCCGATTTCCTGGTCCAGCACCGGGCGGTAGACGACGCCGGGGGGAAGTTTGTTCTCGGCCACGCAACTGACGGTGCAGGCGTGGCACCCGACGCATTTGCGCAGGTCGATGACCAGTTTCCAGCGCCGCGCCTCGACCGGCTTCTGCAGTGCCCGTTGGAGGTCCGCCTGCATGCGGGCGAGGGCGCTTTCGTTCTCCAGCAATTCGGGCATCGTTTCCACCTCCTTGGATGAAAACCGGAAGAGAGTTGAAAGAATCGGCTGGTCCCGGCTACTCGGAGACTCGTGATGCGTGATTGGGTGATTCGTGACGGGTGATGCGTAAACGTCGCTCGCATCACCCGTTATGGTGTGATAACGGAACGCGCACGTTCTTTCAACACGCTCGAACAAAAAAGGGAGATGCCGGTTGAACACCGGCATCTCCTTTGCAAATGGGGCAGGCGACAGCGTTTCCACCGCCACCCTCTCGGCCCGCTGCCATAGGCTGGGACCCCGTAGGTCATCGGGCTCGGAGATGTGAATCTCAAACTCTGCTCTCAGTGTACTGCGGGGATGATCGGAGTGGTAGCGGGGAAAGCTTGATACTTTGTCAGGGGAGTCTTGATGCTTTGGTATTCCTGGGTGTCAGGGACTTCCCTGACACGCCACGGTCCCTTCGGCTTACACCGCAAATTTGATGCATGTCAGAGGATCCATAAAAAATCATATTGTTTGACAAATCCGCGCGTATCTTGTACTCTGGAAAAATCTACCCCATCTCACCCATTCTCTCTGCAACCCGAAGCGCCGTAGTGACTTTTCAAAAGGCGGGGAAGGGGTATTGCGCGCGGCTCTGCCGCGCGCAATACCCCCTTCCCCGTAGAGTCTTGAGAAAATAGGCGCCGTACCGCATTTCGTGGGGTGTCCACCAGGAGCATCAAGATGTCAGAGGGTAGGATCAGACGGCTGGGACGTATCTTTCGTGACGACCAGAAGAGCGTGATCGTGGCTATGGACCACGGCGGTTTTTTCGGCACCCAGGCCGGCTTCGAGCAGCCGCGCCAACTGATCCACCAGGTTGTGTCCGGGGGCGCCGACGCCGTGCTGGCGACGGTAGGCCTGGCGCAGAAGTTCGCCGCAGAGTTTGCGCCAGTCGGTTTGATCTTGCGCGTAGACGGCGGCGTCTCGCGCATGGGGACCCGCGAATGGCGCGGCGATCTGATCTTTGGGGCAGAAACGGCGTTGCGCCTTGGTGCCGACGGTGTCATCGCTATGGGGTTTCCCGGCGCCCAACATGAGAACGTGAACCTGCAGTATCTGGCCAGGTTGAGCAATCAATGTATCCAATGGGAGTTGCCCTTCGTGGCCGAGATGCTCCCTCGTGGCTTCGAGGGCGGCGAGGACGCACGCACACCAGAGTCGCTGGCTACGGCAGCCCGAATTGGCGCCGAGCTCGGGGCTGACGTGATCAAGACGGAGTACACCGGCAGCGAGGAGAGCTTCAGAGCAGTCGTCAGGGCCTCCTATGTCCCGGTGGTCATTTTGGGTGGAGCGCGCATGAACAACGATCGTGCCATTTTCCAGACGGTGCGCGAGGCGATGGATGCCGGCGCCAGCGGCGTCGCGATGGGCCGCAACATTTGGGGGCACAGGTCGCCACGCAAGATGACCGAGGCGATCGCAGCGATTGTTCATGCCGACGCATCGGTCGACGATGCGCTGACCATAGTGGAATAGAGTTCCAGACCGGACAGTGCAAGAGGAGGTAACTCCTCAGCCGCTCCTGCCGGATCGCCAGATCCGTCGGCTGAGCCGGCCGGACCAAGCCCTTTTCGTCGTCTCATTGGCCTGGATTTGGCAATCCAGGCCGAGCGGCTGAGGAGTTGCGGGAGGAGTTCAGAATGAGTGCAAATCAAATGATGCGCCGCGCCGTCGTGATAGGCCCACGGCAGGTCGAGCTTGAAGAGCTGCCGCTCACGCCGCCCGGCCTAACCCAAGTGCTGGTGCGAGTGCGCGCCTCCGCGCTCTGTACCTTCGAACAACGGGCCTATCTGGGCGCCGACACTCGTTTTTACCCCTTGCTGGGCGGTCACGAGCTCGCAGGTGTCGTCGAAGCCGTCGGCCCGGACGTCGCCAGCGTGGCGGTCGGTGACAAAGTGGCGATCTCCGCGATTGACCGCTGCGGCAATTGCTACTCCTGCCGTCGCGGTTACGACTGTGACAATCTCTGGTTCAAAAAACCAGGCGCCGAGCAGCCGAAGGGCCCGCGCGGGCCCGCGGGCCTGGCAACCCATAAGCTGGCGGAAGAATACCAGATCTACAAGCTGCGTCCGGAGACCAACCTGGTCCATGCCGCCTTGACCGAGCCGCTAGCGTGCGTCTTGCGCAGCATCAAGCGGGCGCAGATCCAACCGGGCGAATCGGCCGTCATCGTCGGGGCAGGTGTCATGGGCATCCTGCACCTGATCCTGGCTAAAGGCCGTGGCGCCAGTGTCATCGTGAGCGAGCCGCACGCCCGACGGCGCCAAGAGGCGCTCGCGTTTGGGGCTACGCATACCATCGATCCGACGGCAGGCGATTTTGCCAGCCAGATCAGGGCGCTGACGAACGGGAGAGGTGCCGATGTGATCGTGATCGCCACGACTGCCATCAAGACGGTTGCTGATTCGATCAGCGCATTGGCGAAAGGAGGTCGCCTGCTGATCTACTCGCGCATCTATCCCAAGGGCGAGACCATCGCGCTTGACCCCAACCTCCTGCACGACAATGAGATCGTCCTGACCGGCACGATCAGTCAGAGCCGCGAGGACTTTCAACAGGCCGCCGAGATGATCGGGAGCGGGGCTATCGATCTACAGCCGATCATCTCCGTCGCGTACCCACTCGAGGAAGTTCACGCGGCCTTTGAATCGTCTGTCGATCTTGGCACCTACCGTGTCGTAGTCACCGCCTGACGGTTCATCCGGGGAGAAAGGGGGTGTGCGCGGCTCAGCCGGGCGCGCAACCTCCTCCACCCCACTTTTTGAAAAGTTGCGTTCGAGGCAGAACGGCGCATGAGTCGAGAGCTGCTGTTGGGCGTCGACGTCGGTACGACACAGATCAAGGCCGGTCTTTTCGGCCTGGACGGTCGCCCGCTCGCGACCGCTTCCGAAGGGTATCGCTTGTCGTTCGATGCGGCGAGCACGGCCGCCGAGCAGGATCCCAGAGACTGGTGGACGGCGACCGTACGGGCCCTCCGGCGGGTGGTTGCTGGGAGCAACCTGAATGGCTTGCTCGCGCTCTCGGTGGGGGGCCAGGGACCGACAGTCGTGGCGCTCGATGGTGCCCTCAAGCCGGTGCATCCTGCGCTGACCTGGCTCGATCGCCGCGCCAAACGTGAATGGCAAGTGCTCAGCGAACTTTCCAGGCAGCCTCTGCCGCCGCACGCCTATGTCCCCAAGGTCTGCTGGCTGAAGACCGAGAGGCCCGACGTCTATGCCGCGACTACGTTCTTCTCTCAGGCGTGGGACTTCGTTGCGGCGCAACTGATCGAGGAGTTGATCGTGACGACGGCGCCCGGGATCGCACCGTGGGCCGACGAACTGCTGGGGGCCGCAGGGTTGGATGCCGCCAAATTCCCGCCGCTCCGGCGGTTCGGCTCGCCGATTGGGCGCGTTACGGAGGCGGCGGCACGCGTCACAGGGCTGCCGGCGGGGCTGCCTGTCGTCGGTGGGACCAGCGACTTCTTCGAGGGCTTGCTCGGGAGTGGCGCCGTTCAGCCAGGGGTTGCCTGCGATAACGGGGGTACTTCGCAGAGCGTCAATGTCTGTTGGGATGCGCCCCTGGAGGTCGACGGGGTCTTCTGCACGCCGTCCTTCATCGAGGGGTACTGGTACATTGGTGGGCCGGCCTCGACGACGGGCAAAGCCCTCGAGTGGTGGCGGGAGCAGGTCCTGACGCATCCATCCGAGGATTGGGAGATAGTGCGCGAGGTCTCCTCCATTCCTCCAGGCAGCGAGCGCCTGATCTTCTTGCCCTATCTGGCCGGCGAGCGTGCGCCACTCTGGGACCCTGACGCGCGTGGAATCTTCTTTGGTCTATCGCTCCAGCACCACCGGGGGCACCTCACCCGCGCCATTCTGGAATCGGTCGCGTACACGCTGTGCCATCTCCTGGAACGCACGGAGTCCGCCGGTGCGCAAGTCCACAAGATCCACGTCTGCGGTGGGCAGGCCGCCAGTGAGATTTGGTGCCGCATCAAGGCCGACGTCACCGGGCGGCCGGTCGCCATGCTCGAGGTACCGGAGGCAGCCGTGTTGGGCGCGGCCATCAACGCTGGTGTCGGCGTTGGGGTTTTTGAGGACTACGCCACCGGCGTGCAGCAGATGGTGCGGCCGCGCACCGTCATCGAGCCGGACAGAACCCACCACGCCCGCTACCGGGCGCTCTACGAGATTTATCGCGAGCTTTACCTGCGCGTGAAACCACTGTACGAGCGACTGGGCGCTATCGATTGATCCGATCGGCAGTAACCGTTCAGAGGAGCAGGAACGTGATGCGTGATGCGTGAATGATTCCATCACGCATCACGACGATCAGCGAGCGGCCGAGGCGAGAAGCCATGATTATCGATGCTTTCACCCACATCTATCCGCGCGCGTTCGTGGACTACGTTTTGCGGTGCAACCTCGATCTGCCGGTCTTCTTTCAGGATTCCCCAGCGTTCGCAGATGCCGATGCCAGAATCGAGGTGATGGACCGGCACGGGATAGACATGCAGGTGCTCGCGTTGGGGACCCCGGCGTTTGACGAGCTCTTTGGTGCCGACCGGCTTGCGCAGGCGGGCGAAGCGGCCCGGATCGCCAACGATAGCATTGCTGCGCTGGTGACCGGGCACCCAGACCGCTTCGTCGGTGTCGCGACCCTGCCCCTCGTCAATCTGGTAGCGATCGATCTCGCCCTCGAGGAGCTCGAAAGGGCGCTCGGCCAACTCAATCTGAAAGGGCTCCAGCTCTATACGACCGTTGCCGGCAAGCCGATCGATCGTCCGGAGTTGTTTCCGTTGTACGAACGGATGATTGCGTCTGATCTCCCGGTACTTCTCCATCCAACCGGTGGGGACTATAGTGAGAGCACGCACGACTATCTCCTGTGGCTCACCTTCGGCTGGCCCTTCGAGACCAGCGTGGCGATGGCGCGCCTGGTCTATTCGGGAGTGCTTGAGAGGTACCCCCAACTCAAGATCGTCACCCATCATCTGGGGGCGTTCCCGCCCTATATGGCCGAGCGCATCAAGGGGGTGAGCTTGACGTTGGAACGCGTGAGCGATTGGAGGTTGCCACAGCCCGTGCTGGCCTACTTCAAGCGCTTCTATGGCGATACGGCGGTGAATGGATACCGGCCGGCGCTCGAAACGGGCCGCGACTTCTTTGGCGCCGGCCAGGTCCTGTTCGCGACCGATTACCCCTTTGTTCCCATCGGGCCGGCGCTGCAGGCAATCCTGGACTGGGACCTTCCGGAATCGGAGAAGACGCAGATCCTTGGCGGCAACGCACGTGCGCTCTTCCGGCTCTAGTGGCAAATCAGTCGGGTGTACGCAGGAGTTATGGGGGTGGGACCCCTCCCCAGCCCCTCCCCGACGCGGGGAGGGGAGCCAGCCTCCCCAGCCTCGCCCCGACGCGGGGGCGGACCCCTCCCCAGCCCCTCCCCGAAGCGGGGAGGGGAGTCAGACGCGGGCCCGCCAGCCGCGCGGCACTTCGTCTCCCCCTTCCCTCGCAGGGAAGGGGGCCGGGGGGTTAGGTTCTGCCGGCGACGCCATCTGCCTGACAACTCGTGCGTACATCCAATCAGTCAAATTGTTTGACAATTCAATCAGTCCTTCATATACTGGGTGTACACGTCGGACAGGCGGCAACCCTTGCAGCAAGGTGACAGAAGCATGCGGCTGGAGTTAGAGACGTACCACGTCAGGCAGGTGCAACTGACCGATCGTTCCTCATTCGGCGACGGCGTTCTCTCAGTCAACCGGGAGGAGTTGCTCGAGATTCTGACGAGCGACGCGTCAATAGCTCGCGCTGAGGTCAATCTGGCTTTCCCCGGTGAGGCGACGCGAATCGTCCACGTTTTGGACACGCTCGAGCCGCGCTATAAGGCGGCCGGGCACGGGCGAATCTTTCCGGGCTTGTTAGGACCGCCCGACACGGTCGGTTCGGGCCGCACCCATCGCCTGCAAGGGGTTGCGTTGGTAGTAACCGCTCGCTTTCCCCAGCCGGTCAGCGGACTGCTCCAACCCCGCGAGGCAATCGTCGACATGAGCGGTCCGGCGGCGCTCTACTCGCCCTTCTCGGAGACGATCAATCTTGTCGTCACCTTCCATCCGGCACCGGACGTGGACAACGTCGAATTCGACCAGGCCCTCAGACTGGCCAGCCTGCGCGCCGCAGAGGCGCTAGCCGGGCTGACGCGCGACCTCCCGCCCGACGATCTACAGACTTTCGAACTGACAGAAACCGATCCCACGCTTCCTCGCATCGCCTATCTCTACCAGGCTCAATCTCAAGGTATCTTCTCCGACACCTACCTGTACGGCCGGCCTATTGAGAATATGGTGCCGACACTGATTCATCCCAACGAGGTTATGGACGGGGCCCTCGTGAGCGGCAACTACGTCTACGCCTGCTTCAAGAACCCCACCTATTTGCACTGTAACAATCCGGTAATTCAAGAGCTCTACGCGCAGCACGGCAGGTCCCTGACCTTTGCCGGGGTCGTCCTCTACCGCGGACACAATTACACCCAGGCGGAAAAGCAGCGCGCCGGCAATTACACCGCGAAGCTCGCCTCGTTTCTGCGCGCCGACGGCGCCATCCTTACGGGGGAGGGTGGCGGCAATTCGGCGATCGACATGATGCTGGCCCTGCAAGAGTGTGAACGCTTAGGCATCAAGACCACTGTGATCACGTACGAGCTGGGCGGGCCGGAGGGCCGGGATTTCCCGCTGGTTCATGGCGTGCCCGAGGCCGATGCCATCGTGAGCACGGGCAGTGTGGACCGCTGGCTTGAGCTCCCGGCGGCGGCGCGCGTCCTGGGAGGCGACACCTACCTCGACAGCGGGCGACCGGCCGGCGAGGCACGCGAGTTGAGCTTTGACTTTTTGTACTGCCTGGCGGGCCAGTTTGGCGCCGGGCGATTGATGGCGCAGGCATATTAGGCGCCCTACGGGCATGCCGCTCCTCCTCGGCGAGACGTTCTCGTTCGATCAGACAGTTCCGGTGCGCCGGCCCGGCACCGCTGTCGCCGGTGAGGCGCGCACCACGATCGCGATAATTGGCGCCGGTCTGGCCGGGTTGGTCTGCGCCTATCGCCTCGCCGACGGGGGGCGACGCCGGCTCGATCGCAGCCAGGTCGTCGTTCTCGAGCGGGAAGCGCAGCCGGGCGGTCGCATCCGCAGCTTACAGGTTGGCGACACCGTTCTCAATCTTGGGGCAGTCACCTTTCAACCCGAACATTATCAACGCTATCGAGCCTTACTCACCGAGTTGGGCTTAACCAATGGAGTCCGCGTCATCCCCCGTCGCCGGATGATATTTGGCTATCAGGCGCGGGCGACGCGGACGGATACGGTGTCGCTCCTGTGGGATACCGTCAAGGGGCTTCTCGGGAGGGGGCTCTTCTCGCCGGCGGAGAGTTGGCAACTCTTGTGCTTTTATCTCTTCCTGCGGCGCATCGCGGCCCCCGAGGCTGAAGCCGAACGGATGGCGCTTCACGAAATCTCGGTTGCCCAATGGGCGCTGAAGTCCGGCTTCAGCGCGTCGCTGCAGCGCAAGTTTGTCGATCCCTCCACGCGTTACTGTTTTCGAGCGCCGGAGGAGGTGTCGGCCGCGTTCGGCATCTTTCTGCTCGGGTTCAATCTCAGCCACCCGGCGACGCTCGTCGGTGGGTTTGGCCAGGTGGCCGACGCCCTGGCGCGTCCACTTGGGGGTGTGCTGGAGTTGGAGGCGACCGCGCTGGAGGTGGCACGCGAGCCGGGCGGATTTGCGATCGTTTACGTGAAGAATGGGCGCCTCCACCGGCTACACGCGCGCTCCCTCGTCGTCGCCGTTCCGGCCAATGTCGCCGCCCAACTCGTGCCAGAGATGCGCGCGCGGGCCAGCACGGTCGCATACGGCGCCGGCGCCGGCACTGTCGTGAGCGGTACGTTGAAGGAGGAGGCCCAGGCTCAGCTACACCTGCGCGTCTCGGTCGGACCCAACGGGACGGTGATCTACGGTGGCGAGATTCAGGCCAGGCCTGGAGGAGGGCACTATGCCAATGTGCTCACCTACCGAGGCGACGATCCGCTCCCTGAAGCGTCGAAGCTCTTTCTTCAGCAGCGGGTGGAGCGCCTCACGCACTATCGAATCCATCCCGCCGCCGCCGCACCGAAACCGGGACAGAAGCCGCTTCCCATGGAGTGGGGAGATGGGCTCTATCTGGCGGGGGATTGTGTGGGGCTCTTCCCCTCCCAGGAAACAGCTGTGAGCACGGGGGAGGAAGTGGCCCGGCTTTTGAGGGGGGAAGCTGTACGGTGACTGACAAGGTTCGGGTCGTCCATTATATCAATCAGTTTTTTGCCGGGATGGGAGGCGAAGAAGCTGCGGGGCGGCCGCCCGAGCGCCGTGAGGGTGCGGTCGGCCCGGGTCGGGCCTTCCTGCAGGCCTTTGGCGACGCGGCCGAGATCGTGGCCACGGTTGTGTGCGGCGATGACTTTTTCAGCACCCAACCGGACGAGGCCGCCGACCAGCTCGTCGACCTGATTGTTACCGACAAGCCGGACGTGCTCATTGCCGGCCCGGCCTTCAACTCCGGTCGTTACGGCATGGCTTGCGGTAAAGTCTGTGTCGTCGCCCAGGAGCGCTTGAACATTCCGGCTGTCACCGGGATGTCGCCCGAAAATCCGGGGGCCGAAGTCTACGCTCCCTATACCTACATCGTACCGACCGGTGAGACCGCGGCGACGATGCGGGAAGCCGTGCCGCCGGTGGCGCGGCTGGCGCTCAAGCTGGCGCGCGGCGAGGCACTGGGGGCGCCGGCGGAGGAGAACTACTTGCCGGGCGGACGCCGGCGCAACGTCTTCGTCGCCGAGACCGCCGCGCACCGGGCCGTGAGGATGTTGCTCGAGAAGGTGCGCGAGGAATCCTTTGAAACCGAGCTGCGGATTCCGACCTATGACCGCGTTCCTCCGGCGCCACCGATCGCGGATCTCACCCACGCGCGCGTGGCGGTCGGCACCGAGGGGGGCATTGTCCCCAGCGGGAATCCGGATCGGATCGAATTCGTGCGGGCTACGAAGCTGGTCCAGTATCCCATCGCCGGTCTCGACGCTCTGCCGGGCGGCCGGTACGAGTCGGTTCACGGAGGCTACGACGCACGCTTTGCCAATGCTGATCCCAACCGAATGGTGCCTCTCGACGCCCTGCGGACGCTCGAAGCCCAGCGCGCATTTGACCAGCTCTACGATTCCTACTTCGCCACCGTCGGCTGCGGGATGCCGATTGCAGATGCTACCAGAATGGGGCAGGCGATTGCCCAAGAGATGCTGGCGAAGGAGATCGAGGGCATCATCATCACGGCGACCTGAGGGACCGGCACGCGTTGCGGTGCAACGCTTGTGAAGGAAATCGAGCGGGCCGGGCTCCCTGCCGTGGTGGTCACCTCGATGACATCGGTGGCGCTGTCGGTAGGCGCCAACCGAATCGTTAAGGCCGGAAGGATTCCTCACCCGACCGGCGATCCGACCCGCGATCCCGAACACGAGCGCAGTTGGCGACAGCATGTCGTGCGTACCGCTTTGAACGCCCTTGGGACACCTGTCGACCAATCGACGGTTTTTGAAGTGTAGATGGGGGGCTGAGGGGTTTTGCTCGCGGCAGTGCCACGCGAAAATCCCCTTCCCCCCGATTATTGGTGGGAGTAGCCTGTGGGAGCCGACCATCATGTCCTCGTGCAAGGTTTGAGCAAGGTCTTCACTGCAGGCAAGGGGCAGCGCCAGATCGTCGCCCTCGACAACGTCAATTTGCGCGTGCGCGAAGGCGAGTTCTACTCCGTCTTGGGCCCAAGCGGCTGCGGCAAGTCGACGCTGCTTCGCATCATCGCCGGGCTCAGCGAACCGACTGCCGGGACGATATCGCTGCAGGATGACGCCGGCCCACGCCAGGCCCAGCGGGCGAAGGAGATCGGCTTCGTCTTTCAATCCCCCGGCCTGCTGCCCTGGAAGACCGTGGCGCAGAATATCGAGGTGCCGCTCCAGGTCAACCGCAGAGCCAACCGGCCGCGCCAGTATAGCCAGGAAGAGTTGCTCAATCTGGTCGGGCTCTCCACCTTTGCGGACGCCTACCCACACCAACTCTCCGGCGGAATGCGGCAGCGGGTCGCCATCGCCCGCGTGCTCTCGTTTGATCCGCGGTTACTGCTAATGGACGAGCCCTTTGGGGCGCTCGACACGATCACCCGTCAGGCCATGCGCTACGAGCTCCTCCGTATCTGGGAGCGGGCGCAGAAAACCGTGATCTTTGTGACCCACAGCGTCCAGGAAGCTATCGTTCTGTCAGATCGGGTTGCCGTACTGACGTCGCATCCGGGCCGCGTCCGTGGCGTCGTCGAGATAACCTTGCCGCGACCACGTACCGAGGAGATCGAGCGCACCCCTGAGTTTCTTGGCTACGTCGACCGGCTCAGGTTCCTGCTACGCGAGGAGAGTCAAAATGGCGCAAGCGACTGACAAGCTGACGCGGCGGCCCGTGCTCTCGCGCTTCCCACGACTTCACGTGCGGTTGCAGGCCACCACCGGGAGGAGTCTGCTGCCGGTCCTCTTGCTGCTCCTTCTGGTGATCCTGTGGGAAGTGATTGTCAAGGTCCGCGGCATTTCGGTGATCATCTTGCCGGCGCCCTCGGTGGTCTTTCAACGCCTGCTCGAAGAGCCCGGCTACTTCTTCATCGAGAATGGTCTCATAACTCTCTATGAGGCCGTCGCCGGCTTTGCGCTGGGAGCTGCGGTGGCAATCGCGCTGGCTTCCGTTATGGTGCACTCGTCCCTGGTCGAGCGGACCGCCTTCCCGCTGGCCGTGCTGGTCAAGGCCACGCCGATTGTCGTCATCGCGCCACTTCTGGTCATCTGGTTCGGCTATGGACCGATGCCCAAAATCATAATGGCCTCGCTGATCTGCTTCTTCCCAATCCTGGTCAACACCATCGTCGGGCTGCGGTCGGTAGACGCCACCTCGCTGGAATTTTTCCACAGTCTCGCCGCCTCGAAGTGGGAGATCTTCCGACAGTTGCGTATTCCCCATTCCCTGCCGTACGTGCTTGCCTCTTTCAAGACGGCTGCCAGCCTCTCCGTCATCGGTGCCGTTGTGGCCGAGTGGGCCGGCGCCGGTCGCGGTCTTGGACGAGTCGTTTTCATCAAAGCGGCCAATCTTGACCAGGCCGCGGTCTTTGCGGGCGTTTTTGTCCTGGCTGCGATGGGTATTCTGTTGACTGCCATCGTAGGCTGGCTCGAGAAGCGCCTGCTCTACTGGCATGAATCAGTCCTCGTCGGATGACTGGCCGGTCCTGGCGAGGGCTGGCCCATCGTCCGTCGGCTCTATCTGTTCAGGAAGTGGGGCGGAGGGGTTTGCGCGCGGCACTGCCGCGCGCAAACCCCTTACCCCGGATTATGAGGGAGGGGAAACAATGAAAAAGCAGTTATTGTTCGTCGCTGTGATCGTGACATTCATCCTGGCGGGTTGTGCCGGACGCGCGGCGCAACCGAAGACGTTGAAGCCGATCACCTTCCAGGCGGCCTATCTGGCGCAGGGGAATATCAGCTTCGCCGCCGCCTACGTCGCCAAGGAGAAGGGTTTCTTTGCCGAGCAGGGGCTCGACGTCACCATCGAGCACTCCTCGCCCGGCGGTGGCGAGCAGTTGCAGCGTCTGGCCGCCAAGGATATCCAATTCACCACCAACACGGGGGCCAACTTCGTCAAGCTCGTCGCGGAGCAGTCGCCGCCGTTCGTCGCCGTGTCGGTCCTCGGCCAGGAGGGTGACCATGGCATCCTGGTACTCGAGGACAGCGGCATCACCAAAATCGGTGATCTGGCAGGCAAGCGGGTCGGCTACAAGAGCGGCGAGGCTATCGAGCCGCCCTGGCTGCTCGCCATGCTGAAGGAGGCTGGTCTGGATCTTAAGAGCGTCGAGATGGTGACGGTTGGCTTCGATCCCCGGGTCGTCCTTCCCGATTACGGCGAGGGCCGCGTCGACGCTCTGCAGGTCTTCAAGTCGAACGAGCCCGACACGCTCCAACGCGCCGGGTATAAGGTCGAGGTCTTCAAGCCCGAAGACTACGGCGTGCACTTCCTCGGCCAGTTGTACATCACCCACCAGGACTTCATCCGCGACGATCCCGAGATGGTACGCGGTTTCGTTCGCGCCACGCTCAAGGGGCTGGAGTTCATTCTCGATCCGGCCAACGCGAACGAGGTGACCGACATCGTCATGAAGTATGCCGGGAAAGATGCCGACCGCGGCCATAACGAGTTCATGTGGAAGACCGAAGCCCAGTATGTCACGTCCAAGGACACCGAAGCGGTCGGGCTTGGCTACGTCTCCAACGAGGCCTGGCAGGAGATGATGAACGTTATGGTCGAGTACGGATCGATCAAGGAACCGGTCGCCGTCGATCGCTTCTGGGATCCGCAATTTGTGCAGGCGGTTTACAAGAACGGCAAGCTGGTCTGGCCGTGAGCCAATGTTGCGTTCTCTTGAGAGCAAGGTGGCCTACCTGCCGGCGGCGTCGATCACGCCCAGGATGCGGCGCCGGGCGGGCGGCCCTGGCTGACGAGAATGGCCGGACGAGCCAGACGGCATGTGAGTGGCGGCGATGATTGATCCGATTCTGCTCTCAGTTCTGCGGCGGCGCTTCAAATCCATCACCGAGGAGATGGGCCGGTCACTGCTGCGCACGGCGCGCTCGCCGATCCTGAGCGAAGCCCGCGATTTTGTCACCGGCCTCTACGACGCGCATGGCGATATGCTGGAGCAGACGGAGTACATTCCGGTGCTCGCCTTCGCGCTGCAGCCGGCCTGCAAGCGGGTCATCGAATATTTCGGTGATGAGATCTATCCCGGCGATGTCATTCTCCACAACGACGTCTTCTCCGATGGCAACCAACTGGCCGATGTCGCGGTATTCAAGCCGATCTTTTTCGAGGGCCGGCTTGTGGTCTGGGCCGCCTGCAAGGGCCATCAGGCCGATATTGGGGGCGCCGTGGCGGGAGCCTACAACCCGCAGGCGCGCGAAGTCTGGCAAGAGGGCTTGCGGATCACCCCGGTCAAGGTCTATGAGCGTGGCCGGTTGCGGCGCGATGTCTGGGATCTTCTCTTTGCGAACATCCGCTTGCCGATCGTACAGGCCGACATTCGCGCCGAGATCGGCGGCTGTACGGTCGGCGAGCGGCGAGTGCTGGAGGTCTTCGAGCGCTACGGGCGCGAGTGCGTCCTCGTCCACATGACTGCCCTCTACGACGCGACCGAAGTGCAGATGCGCAGCGAGATTGCTGCCATTCCCGATGGGACCTACCGGGGCGAAAGCAGCGCGTTTTACGATGCCGTGCGCCCGGACAGTCGAATGCGAATCGTCGTGACCGTGACGAAACAGGGCGACGAGATCGCTTTTGACTATTCCGGGACCGATCCGCAGACGCCCGGTTTCGTCAATGCCCCGCTGAGCACGACGATCTCCGGGCTGCTCCTGACCTTTTTGATGCTGGTCGATCCAGATATTCCGCACAACGCCGGCCTGATGCGGCCGATCACGGTCCGGGTCCCAGAAGGCTGTTTCCTCAATCCAACCTTCCCGGCGGCGACGACCTTCGGCAACAGCCTCACCGGCCCTCATTCCGACGCGCTCTTCCGGGCGCTGGCCCAGGCGGTGCCCGAACGCGTGACGGCGGGCTGGAACCGCATGCTGGCCTGCAATATCGTCGGTTGGGACTGGCGTCATAACCGCCGCTACGTGGATATCCTCTTTCTCTCGCAGAAGGGGGGATCCGGGGCGACCTTCGGAGTGGACGGGTACGACCACATTGGGCTGATCAACTGCGCCGGCGGGATTCTCGCCCAGGACTACGAGATGCTCGAGGTCCAGACGCCGAATTTCTTGCTGCGGCATGAATACTGGCCCGACTCGGCCGGCGCCGGATGCTGGCGCGGTGGGCTCGGCGTCATGACGGAACTGGAATTGGGCGGGGACGACAACGTCGCAATCGTCTACGGCGATGGGGTCGACGAGGAGGCTCGCGCGTTTGGTCTCCTCGGCGGTGCCGCCGGCGCCGCCAACCGGCTCGAGCTGGAGTTCCCCGATGGGCGCGTCCTGGAGCCCAAACTGAAGGACAAGCTCGAGTTCATTCCGCGAGGGACCATCTTGCGACAGTGGGCTGGTGGTGGCGGTGGCTACGGGCATCCGCGCCAGAGGCCGATTGAGCACGTGCTGGCCGAAGTGCGCGATGGCCTGCTCTCACGCGGGCAGGCTCAGGAGATCTACGGCGTGACCGTCGAGGCCGAGAGGCCGAGCCGCGGTGGAGTGCATCGATGACGTTTCGCCTTGGCATCGACGTCGGCGGCACATTCACCGACTTTTTGCTGCTCGACGGAGACGGTACTGCCGCGCTCTACAAGACCTCGACGACCCCGGAGGATCCTGCCACCGGGCTGATGAATGGGCTCGTCGAGATGGCCGCCGAGCGCAATGTGGTGTTAGCGGACTTTGTACGGGCGATCGACGTTATCGTGCATGGCACGACGGTCGCGACCAATGCAGTCCTGACCGGGTCGGGCGCCGCAACGGCCCTGCTCACCACTGAGGGCTTCCGCGATGCCCTCGAGATGCGCCGCGGCATCCGTGAAGCCCAGTACGACAACCACTACACGGCGCCGCCACCCCTCGTTCCCCGCCACCGCCGGCTGACGGCTCGCGAGAGAATCGACTATTGCGGCACCGCCCGCACAGCGTTGAGGACGGAGGACGTCCTGGGCGCGGCCGCGAGGTTCCGGGAGGCCGGGGTGGAGGCGGTCGCCGTCAGTTTCATGCACGCCTACGCCAATCCGGCCCATGAAGCTGAGGCGGCCCAGCTTCTGCGCCGCGAGCTCCCGGATGTCTATCTTGCGGTCTCTTCGGAGGTACTCCCGCAGATTCGTTTCTACGACCGGACGAGCACGACCGTACTCAACGCCTACGTCGGGCCCCTGATTCAGCGCTATCTGGAGAGTCTCACCGGGCGGCTGGACAAGCTTGGCTTTCGCGGCGTTCTCTTGATCATGCAGTCCAACGGCGGCGTGACCTCTCCCGAGGTGGCCACGCGCCTGGCCGCCAGCACCCTGCTGTCCGGACCGGCAGCCGGTCCGGTGGCGGGTCTGATGTTTGTCGAGCCTCACGGCTCTAGCGACTGTATCACCATCGACATGGGCGGCACCAGTTTCGATACCGCCCTGATCGTAGACCGCGCGCCGCGGATGGTAACGGATGGCCGTATCAAGGGCCATCTCCTGGCCCTGCCTTCGTTAGATATTCACACGATTGGAGCGGGCGGCGGTAGCATTGGCTGGGTAGACGCGGGGGGGTTCTTGCGCATGGGGCCTCAAAGCGCGGGCGCCGTGCCTGGCCCGGCCTGCTATGGGCGCGGCGGCGAGCGGCCCACCAGCACCGACGCCGACCTGATCCTGGGCTATCTGGCCCCGGACTACTTCCTCGGGGGGAAACTCCGGCTGGATCCCGACCAGGCGAAGACGGCGATCGAGCGATACGTCGCGCAGCCGTTGGGACTGAGTGTCGAAGAGGCCGCGGTCGGCATGTTCACCGTGCTCAACAACAACATGGTGAACGGTATCCGCGAGATCTCGGTCCAGCGCGGATACGATCCGCGCGAATTTCCACTGGTCGTCGCGGGAGGAGCCGGCCCCATCCACTCCGCTGTCATCGCGAGCGAGCTGGGGTCGCCGGCGCTGATCATCCCGCGAGCCTCGTCGGTGTTTTGCGCCGCCGGCATGCTCTTCTCAGATATCAAGCACGATTTCGTGCGCGCCTATCCCACGACGCTCGCGACGCTCGACGCGCATCGCTTCTGGGCGCTGTGCGGGCAGATGCGCGGGGAAGCATGTGCGACGTTGTCTGCCGAGGCGGTTGCCCCGGAGCGCCAGCGGCTCGCCTTCTCGGTGGATTTACGCTCCCAGGGGCAGTTCCACGAGGTAAACGTGCCTCTTGCGGAGGCGGAGATCGAGACCCTCGACCTGGAAGCGGCTGCGGCGCGCTTTCATGCCGAGCACGACCGGTTGTACGGCTATTCGGTGCCGGGCGCGCCGCTCGAGCTGGTTGCCGTGCGGCTGGCGGCGGTCGGCATAACCAACAAGCCGCGACTGCCGAGCCTGCAGCGCCGGCCGCCCAACAGCGACCATGCGGCGCGCGGTCGTCGCCCCGTCTACTTGCCCGGCACGCAGAGGTTCGAAGAAGTGCCGGTGTACGATGGAGATCGCCTGAGCTTTGGCAACCGGGTCTCGGGGCCGGCGATCATCGAGCAGGTGACCACCACCGTCTTCGTGCCAAAGGAGTACGAGGTGGAGTGTGACGTGCTCGGCAGTTTTGTAATGGTACCAAAAGATCCCGCCGCCCGCTGTTGACGGCGCGCTTCGCGGCCGAAGAGCCCGACTTGACCCTCGCACTCGGCGCGGGCGCAGTCTGGGGAGGACTACGGGAATGGTCGGAACGGAACTTGTTTTGCTGAACCTGACTGTCAACGGGGAGAGAATGCCGACCTTTTGTCCACCCCACGAAACGCTGCTCGAGACCCTGCGCGAGCGGCTCTCGCTGACCGGTACCAAGCATGGCTGCGAGCTGGGCGAGTGTAGCGCCTGTGCGGTGCTCGTCGACGGCGAGCCGGTCCTCTCGTGCCTGACCCTCACCGTCGCCGTGCAGGGGCGCGACATTTTCACCATCGAGGGTGTGGCTCGCAACGGCCGGCTCCACCCGTTGCAGGAGGCAATCGCCGAGTGCGGGGCGGCACAGTGCGGCTACTGTACGCCGGGGATCGTACTGACGGCGAAAGCCCTCCTGGAGCAAAATCCGTCACCGTCACGGGACGAGATCCGCGAGGCCATCGCCGGCAATATCTGCCGTTGCACCGGATACGTACAGATTGTCGACGCGATCGAAGCCGCGGCGCAGCGGCTGCGAGAGCGAGGGAACCGGGCTGATGAGTGAGTTTCGGATCATCGGTCGCTCGTGGCGCAAGATCGATGCGGTGGCCAAGACGACCGGCGCCACCAAATACGCCGACGACATTATCTTGCCGCGCATGGTCTACGCCAAATTGCTGCGTAGCATCTATCCCCACGCGCGGCTTCGTTCGATTGACGTCGAGCCGGCACTGCGCGTCCCGGGGGTGCTGGCTGTGATCACCGGCCGCGATCTTCCGATCCACTACGGCGTGCTGGCGAACAACGAAGACGAAACCGCCCTGGCCATTGACCGCGTGCGGTACATCGGCGAGCCGGTCGCCGCGGTGGCGGCCGTTGACGAAGCGACCGCCGAGCACGCCTGCGGGCTGATCCGGGTGGAGTACGAGCCGCTCGAGCCGATCCTGACCATCGAGGACGCGCTGCGACCTGACGCCGGTTCGATTCACGAGTGGACGCACCGCCCCAATGTGCACAAGCTGATCGCGCTTGAATTCGGCGACCTCGAAGCGGCCTTTGCCGCTGCCGACTACGTTCGCGAAGACACCTTCTTCTATGAGGGCAGCAACCACGTGGCCCTCGAGCAGCACGCGGCCGTGGCGCACTTCGACGAGGACGGCAAGCTCACCCTCTGGTCGGGGACCCAGGTGCCCCACTATCTCCACCGTGCCCTGAGCAAGGTGCTGGAGATACCCAGCAGTCACATTCGCGTCATCGTGCCGGGGGTGGGCGGCGGTTTTGGCGGCAAAAGCGAGCCCCTCGGCTTCGAGTTCTGCGTGGCCGAGCTCTCGCGCCGGACCGGGCGGCCGGTCAAGATCTCGCTGACGCGCGAGGAGGTCTTCTACACCCACCGTGGCCGGCATCCGGCCAGAATGTGGCTCAAGACCGGCGTGAAAGCGGACGGGACGCTGACCGGCCTGGCCGCACGGATCTTCCTCGACGGCGGTGCCTACAGCAGTTTTGGGATCGCCACGACCTTCTACGTCGGCTCGCTGCTGCCGCTGACCTACAAGCTGCCGGCCTATCAATATGAAGGGATGCGTGTCTTCACGAACAAGCCGGCTTGCGGACCCAAGCGGGGGCACGGTGCGCCGCAGCCGCGCTACGCCTGGGAGATCCAGCTTGACAAGATTGCGGAGGATCTGGCCATCGATCCGATCGAGCTGCGCCTGCGCAACCTGATCGAGCCCTATTCGACCACCATGAATTCGTTGCGCGTGACGAGCTGCGGCCTGCGGGAATGTTTGGAGAAGGTGGCCGCCGCTTCAGGGTGGTACGAGCGGCGCCAGAAGCTGCCGCCCGGCAAGGGGCTGGGCATCGCCGTGAGCAGCTATCTCAGCGGCACCGCCACGACCATGTGGCACCCCGCGCTGCCCCACTCGGGCGCCTACGTGCAGCTCGACCGGGACGGCGGCGTGACGGTCTTCTGTGGCAGCGCCGAGATCGGCCAGGGCTCCTATCACCTGCTGGCGGCCATCGTGGCCGAGGAGCTGGGCCTCTACCCCGAAGATGTTCGCGTGGTCGCCGGCGACACCGGCTTGACGCCCGTCGATCTCGGCAGCTATTCGAGCCGGGTCACATTCATGAGCGGCAATGCCGTGCTGCAGGCGGTGATGCGGGTACGCGAGCAGCTCTTTGCGGCAGCGGGCGAGGTGCTCGAGGTTCCGCCCGAGAAGCTGGCCGTTGGTGAGTACAAAATCTACGACACGACCGATCCCACCAACGCCATCTCCTACGTCGACGCCGTCGTGCGCGCGGAGGCGCGTTTCGGCACGCTCGGCGCAACCGGTAGCTACTTTCCACCGCGGCTGGGCGGCAAATATCGTGGGGCGGTCATTGGAACCTCGCCGGCCTATAGCTACACCGCCTGCGTGGCCGAGGTTTCGTGCGATCTCGAGACCGGTGAGCTGAAGGTGGACCGGATGTGGGTCGCCCACGACTGCGGGCGCGCGTTGAACCCGGCGCTGGTCGCGGGCCAGATTCACGGCTGTGCCTACATGGGCCTGGGTGAAGCGCTGATGGAAGCGCAGACCTTCGACAAGCGCGGCCTCCATCTGGCGCCGTCGCTGCTTGAGTACCACCTGCCGACCTCGCTGGAAACTCCGGAAATTGAGGCGATCATCGTGGAAGCGGTGGACGCCGAGGGACCCTACGGCGCGAAGGAAGCGGGTGAGGGGCCGGAGGTGCCGATCGTGCCGGCGATTTCGAACGCGGTCTACCAGGCGACCGGCGTTCGCTTCGACGACATTCCCCTGCACGCACACAAGGTCTACCGCGCGTTGAACCAACAGTCGCGCCCCTCAGGGCAAGAGATCGAGGTGCCGGACTATCCATTCCCGGATCCCGAGCGGCCGGCAGTGCGCGAGTACTGGGAGGACGCGCGATGATGCGGCTACCGCCGTTCAGGCTCGCCGTTCCGGCCACGGTGGGCGGCGCTGCGCGGCTCCTCACCGAGGGCGGACCCCAGGTGGCCCTGGTCGCTGGGGGTACCGACCTGTACCCGAACATGAAGCGCGGCCAGGTGCGGCCGTCCCTGCTCGTCAGCATCGCCGGCCTCGCCGAGCTGGCCACGCTGCGGCAGGCCGAAGACGGCGGTCTAGTGATTGGGGCCGGGGTGACACTCACGCGTCTGGCGAGCCATCCGCTGGTGCAGCAGCAGTACGCGCCGCTGCGGGACGCGGTGCTGAAAATCTCCACGCCGCTGCTGCGCAACATGGGCACCGTTGGCGGCAACCTCTGCCTGGATACGCGCTGCCACTTCCTGAACCAGACCGCCTTCTGGCGCCAGGCCCTCGGCTCTTGCATGAAAGCCGAAGGGGATGTCTGCCGGGTCGCGCCGGGCGGCTCCCGCTGCTGGGCTATCACCTCGGCCGACCTGCCGCCCCTGCTGATGGCGCTCGGCGCGCAGGTTCGTCTGGTTGGAAGCCGGGCCGAGCGAACGCTGCCGCTGGCCGGGCTGTACCGCGACGACGGGATCGGCTACCTGGCTAAAGCGCCGGACGAGATCCTGACGGAGGTGATCGTCCCACCTCTCGACGGTCTGCGGGCCGGCTACCTCAAACTGCGACGGCGAGGGACCTTCGACTTCCCGGCTCTGGGCGTCGCCGCAGCAGTCCGCGTAGACGCCACCGGGACCTGTGAGAGTGCCCGCCTGGTTCTTGGCGCAGTGACATCCCGGCCGGTCGAGATGCCCGAGGTCGAACGCCTCGTCGGGGAGAAAATCACGCCGGAGGCCATCAGAAGTGTCTCCCACACAATCCAGCGAAATGCCAGACCGCTGCACCTGGCTGATTACACGCATTCCTATCGGAAGCGCATGGTAGGAGTCTACGTCGCTCGTCTGCTAGAACAACTGATTCATGAAACCGGGGTAACTTCTCGGGAAGTGGGGGCGTAGGGGAGGCGCGGCGGAGCCGCCCGCCAAACCCTCTTCCCTGCGAATTATTGAGTAGAGACAGCGCGAGTGACAGATCTCGAGGTTTCTCAGTGACACGGACCAACTCCAACTCAGAAGTGCGGCTCGCCAGCATTCGAACACCGCGCGCCGCGGACCTGGTTGTCGCCCATATCAGGCACAAGATCATCTCGCGCGAGTACGCCGAAGGAACTCGCCTGCCCACGGAAACCGAGATGGCCGACCAGCTCAACATCAGCCGGCCGACGGTGCGCGAGGCCTTGCGGATTCTGGAGGCGGAAGGGCTTATCGTGACCCGTCCGGGACCTGGTGGGGGACCACGGGTTTGCAGCCCGGACGTCAAGACCGTGATGCACTCGTTGACCAACCTCTTTCAGTACGAGCGGGTGACCCTGGCCGAGCTGCTCGAGGCCCGCGAGACGCTCGAGGCCGCCTCCGCGCGGCGGGCTGCGATGCAGGCCACCGCCGAGGATATCGATGCTCTCCGCCAGTCGATCGAACGGATGCGAGCCGGTCTGAAAGACGACGACGTCTTCTGGACCGAAAATGCCAACTTCCACCAGTCGCTCGGCGCGGCGAGCGGCAACAAAGTGCTCTACACGATGATGACGGCGCTGCGCGAGCTGATCTACCGCTCGACGGCCGGGCTGAGCGGCAATGACCAGGGTCGAACCGAAACGCTCGCCGAGCACACCGCGATTCTGGGGGCGATCGAGGCGCGCGATCCGGAGGGGGCCGCCGCTGCGGTGCGGGTCCATCTGCTCAACTCCGAGCGGCGGCTGAACGAGGAGAACCCGCAACTCCTCCAACTGACCGGATTGTCCGAGGCCGACCCTCTGCTCCGCATTGCGACGGACTTCGCGGTCTCGTCGGCCCCCGCCGATTAAGCGCCGGGCAGTGACTTCTGAGACCGTGGGTGCCCTTTCCAACTCCTCGCATAGGGGGGGGGGAAAGAAGCGCCGCAGGGGTATCACTGAGAAAGGATCAAGATGGCATGGCATGGCTGAATGAGTTTCTCGTGATTGCCGTGACCGAGGACGGGAGCAAGGTCATCCGGTGTGCGCGCTGCAGCTATGATCTCTGCCCTGGCTCGGAGAATCACAAGCTGCACGCGCTGATGCACGAAGGCCCGGTGCAAGAGGCGGGCCCACACGTCAATCCTTATCACTTGCATGGCGATAAGTTTGTCTTTCGGCAATTCTACTGCCCGAACTGTCTCGCCTTGATCAACACCGAGGTCGCGCAGCGAGGCGAGCCAATCCTGTGGGATGTTCAGCTTAAGGGGTAACCATGCAACCAACAGCCGTCTCTGAGCCAATCCGCCGGCGGATCATGCAGCGGCGCGGCCGCATGCGGGTCTTCACCGATCTCGACCCGGATAAGATGGCGCTGGTCGTCGTCGACATGCAGAATGTCTTCTGCCAGCCGGGGGGGGCGCTGGAGATCGCGCCCTCGCGTGAGACCGCCGGCAATATCAACCGGCTGGCCGCCGCCTGCCGGCGGCGCAATATTCCGATCATCTGGATTCGCTCCTACCACCAACCGGGCGGTGCCGATTGGCGCATGTTCTTCGACTACTTCATCACGCCAGAACGGGGAGCGATGGCCGCGCAGCAGCTGACGGAGCGCGACCCCGGCTCGGCAATCTATTCCGAGATGCACGTCGAGCCGACCGACTACGTCGTCAACAAGATTCGCTACTCCTGCTTTATCCCCGGGTCCTCCAACCTGGAGCGCCTGCTGCGCAGCCTCGAGCGGGATACGATCATTCTCTGCGGGACGCGCAGCAACGTCTGCTGCGAGTCCACCGCGCGCGATGCGATGATGTTGGATTTCAAGGTCCTATTCGTTAGTGATGGCACCTCGGCGATGAGCCCCGCGGAGCATCAGGCCACTCTCGACACGCTGGCCCAGTCATTCGCCGACATCGTAACGACCGACGAGGTTCTGAAGGATATCCAATGAGCGCGGCGGCAATCGATCCCATCACGCTCGAGATCTTTCGCTCCCGCCTCTCCGCCATCAACGACGAGGCCGCGACGACGTTGCGGCTGGTTTCCGGCTCGCCTGTCGCCAACGAGGCCCACGACATGAACACAGCACTGATGACGCCGGACGGCGAGGCTTTCTCGATCGGCGTCTACATCTCGATTCATGCCATGTCGCTGGCCTCCACCGTCCAGAACATCGTGCGCGACTACAGCGACAACCCCGGCATCGCTCCGGGTGACATCTGGATGTCCAACGACCCCTACGTCGGCGCCTGCCATCAGATGGATGTGGTCATCGTCGCGCCCATCTTCTACGGCGACGAGTTGGTGGCCTGGACGGGCGCTACCTGCCACCAGATCGATCTGGGTGGCCCGGTGGAAGGCCAGGTGCAGGTTGGGGCGACGTCGATTTACGGTGAGCAACCACTCGTCCCGCCGATCAAGTTTGTCGAGCGGGGTAGGGTGCGCAAAGACCTGGAATGGCTCTACCTGCGCCATTCGCGGCTCCAGAATCTGGCTGCGCTGGATCTCAAGGCCATGATCGCGGCCTGCAACGTGGCGACGGCGCGCGTCCAGGGCCTGATTGATCGCTACGGCCTCGACACTTTCAAGGCGGCCCTCGCCGCCACCATCGACACGACCGAGCAGCGCTTCCGGGCGCGCCTGCGAGATCTGGCCGACGGCACCTACCGCCATCGCGGTTACATTGACGCCGACGGTGAGGTCTACCCCGTGGTCGTTTCCATGACCAAGGAGTACGATCACCTGACCTTTGACTTTACCGAGTCGGCGCAGCAGGCCCCCGCACTGGTCAACTGCTGTCGCCCCGCTCTGGAGGGCGCGGTCATCTCGGCGATCCTCCCGTACCTCTGCTACGACATCCCCTGGTGTCCGGCGGGCATCGCGCGCGCGGTCGGGATCGTCTCTCGGCCGGGCACCGTGGTCCACGCGGAGTGGCCGGCGGGTGTCTCGAAGGCAACCACCACCGGGAGCTACATGGCGACGATTAGCTCGAGCGTCTGCCTGGCGAAGCTCCTCGCGGCCACGGAAGGCTACCAGGAGCAAATGATGGCGACCTGGATGGGTGGGCTCTTCGTGGAGGAGTTGTTCGGCATCGACCAGCGCGGCAACTACTTCGGCGGCACGATCCTCGACGCGATGGCTGGGGGATCTGGCGCGCGAACCTACAAGGATGGCATCGATACCGGCGGCTTCCTCGATTCTCCCTCCTCGATCATCGCCAACATCGAGGATTACGAGCTGAACTATCCGGTGCTGTACATGTACCGCCGGCAGCAAGCCGATTCAGGCGGAGCGGGAAAGTTCCGGGGCGGCGCGACCATCAGCATGATGTACATCCCCCACGGCATCGATCGGATTCCAACCAAGATCATGCACGCGATCGGCGTCGAGCAGCCGGGCTCCGCTGGCATCGCCGGGGGATTTCCTTCCTGCACCAACCAGTTCGTGCTCAAGCGCCACAGCAATATCCGCGAGCTGCTGGCCGCCGGGGAGCTTCCCCAGAGCCTGGCCGAGATAGAGGGCGACCTCGACGTCGCCACCGGCATCACCCCGACCTCGCAGTCGCGAGACGACGTCTACCACTGTATCGGGATGGGAGGCGGGGGTTACGGCGATCCCATCGATCGCGATCCGGCGTTGGTGCTCAAAGATGTGGTCAATGGGTTGGTGACTCCGGAATGGGCCGGCAGGATGTATGGCGTCGTCGTGGAGCCGGACCCCTGGCGGGTCAACGGTGAAGCAACGCTGCGCCAGCGCGAGGTGATTCGCGCCGGGCGCCGCCAACTCGCGCGACCGGTGAGGTGATATGAGCTATGTTATCGCCGTCGATACCGGCGGCACGTTTACCGACACGATCGTCGTCGACTCCGAGGGGCAGGTCGCGGTTGCCAAGGCTGCTTCCACACCGGATGACTTTGCGCGCGGCGTGCTCGACTCCGTGACGCAGGCAGCGCAGGTGCTTGGCCTTTCCCTCGAAGAGTTGTTGTCAGAGGCGAGGATCTTCGGGCACGGTACGACCGTGGGTATCAACACCCTCCTGACCCGATCCGGGCGCCAGACCGGCCTGATAACGACGCGCGGCCACGAGGAGGCGATCATTATCGGGCGTACGATTCAGAAGGTCGCCGGCCGCAGCGAAGCCGAGCTGACCCACCTGGCGCGTCTGGACAAAGCCGACCCGATTGTTCCGCGGCCGTACATCCGAGGGGTCCGTGAGCGGGTTGACTGGACGGGGAAGGTCGTCATCCCGCTCACCGCGGAGGACGTGCGCCAGGCCGTGGCCGAGCTCATCGCAGCCGGTTGCGAGACGATCGCAGTCTCGCTGCTGTGGTCCTTTATGCACCCGGATCACGAGCGGCTCGTGCGCAAGATCATTCACGGGATCTACCCGGACCTGCCGGTCAGCCTGTCACACGAGGTGGTGCCGGTGATCAAAGAATACGAGCGTACGGCAACGACGGCCATCAATGCCTATATCGGAAAGGCCACCGGCCACTATCTGTCCACGCTGAGCAGCCGGCTACGGGAGAGTGGCTTTCGACACGAGGCGCTGATCATGCAATCCTCCGGTGGCGTGGCGCCGATCAAGGAGGCGCAGGCCCGGGCCGTCACGCTGCTCTCGTCCGGCCCAGCCGGTGGCGTCGTTGGGGCCGTCGCGCTGGGTCGTGCCCTCGGGTGTCGCAACGTGATCACGACCGATATGGGCGGGACGAGCTTCGACGTCGGCCTGGTGGTCGACGGCGAGCCGCAGTTCTCGCTCACGCCGGTCTTCTCGCAGTATCACACCTTGCTGCCGAGCATCGACGTCGTCTCGATCGGGGCCGGGGGTGGCAGCATTGCCTGGCTGGAACCGGTCACCAACCTGCTGAAGGTCGGTCCGCGCAGTGCCGGGGCCGAGCCAGGCCCGGTCTGCTATGGAGCCGGCGGCACCGAGCCGACGGTCACCGACGCGAACGTCGTGCTCAACCGGCTGAACCCCGATTACTTTCTGGGCGGTGCGCGCAAGCTGGACGCTGGGCTGGCACGCCAGGCTATCAGCGAGAAGATCGCTGCCCCGATGGGATTATCGGTGGAGGAGGCAGCGCTGGGCATCATCGACATCCTCGACGCGCGGATGGCCGACCTGGTGCGCAAGGTGACGATCGAGCGCGGCTATGACCCGGCCGATTTTGTGCTGCTCGCCTTTGGCGGCGCGGGGCCGCTGCATGTCGGTGCCTTCGCCAGTGAGATCGGTGTGAAGGAGATCATCATCCCCGCCCACTCCTCGGAATATTCAGCGCGAGGGATTGCCGGCTCCGATCTCGTCTACCTTCATCAGCTCTCTGATCCGCAGATTGCTCCGTTCGACCCCGAACGGCTGAACAGGACCTATCAGCTCTTGGAAGAGAAGGTGCGCGCCGGCCTGCACGAGGGCGGCGTCGACGACGAAGCCATCAGGATGCTACATTCGGTCACCATGCGCTATCGCGGCCAGATCCACGAAGTGCAGGTGCCGGTGCCGGTCAAAGAGCTCGGCCCTGCCGAGCTGGACGATCTACTCTTGACCTTCGAGACCATCTACGATCGCAAGTATGGTGAGGGAGCGGCCTACCGCCAGGCGGGGGTCGAGGCTCACACCTTTCAAGTGCGCGGGTTGGGTCTCATCTCGCGGCTCGTCTGGGCGCGTCAGGCCGGCGGGGACAGCGATGCCTCTACCGCCCTCAAGGATCGCCGGCCGGTCTACTTCAAGGGCGGCTGTCGCGAGACGCCGATCTACGACCACGCGAAGATGCGTGCCGGCCACCGCATCGTCGGACCGGCGCTTGTCGAGGCCGTCGACACCACCGTGCTGGTGCAGCCGGGCCAGACGCTGCGGATCGATGAGTACGACAACATCTGGATGGAAGTGCAGCAGTGAACGGACCGCTCAGCGGGCTGCGCCTGCTCGACTTCTCCCGATTCCTGGCCGGTCCCTTCGCGACGATGATCCTGGCCGACCTGGGCGCCGATGTCGTCAAGGTTGAGGAGCCGCACCAGGGGGACCCCAGCCGCAAAGCGGGTCCGTTCATCGGCCGACTGAGTGCCTATTTTCTGAGCGTCAATCGCGGCAAGCGTAGCCTGACCCTCGATCTCAACAGCGAAGAGGGTCGGCGGACGGCGGCGCATCTGGCGGAGCGGGCGGACGTCCTCGTGGAGAATTTCGTTCCTGGCACGATGGCCCGCTGGGGACTGGCCTATGAGGCCCTGGCGGCGCGCAACCCGCGGCTGATCTACGCCTCGTGCTCCGGCTTCGGCCAGACTGGGCCTCGCGTCCACCAGCCGGCCTTCGACATCATCATCCAGGCCCTGGCGGGCACCATGAGCATCACCGGCCAGGCCGACGGCGAGCCAGTACGGGTGGGATTCTCGGCCGGCGACATCGGGGCAGCCCTTTTCCTGACGGTCGGCATTCTCGCAGCGGTGGAAGCACGGCATTCCACGGGCCGCGGGCAGTTGGTGGAGCTGGGGCTGCTGGATACCCAGATCGCGCTGCTGGAGAACGCCTTCAGCCGTTACTTCGCGACCGGGAAGGTGCCGCGGCCCCTCGGCTCGCGCCACCCGCTCATCGTGCCCTTCCAGGCCTTCCCGACCGCGGATGGCTACATCGTTGTGGCGGCCGGCACCGAGAAGCAGTGGCAGCGGCTCTGCCAGGCGCTTGGGCGGCCGGCGCTCGCCGCCGACGAGCGCTTCCGGACCAACCTGGCCCGGCGTGAGAATCTTCCCGCGCTCGAGCGTGAGCTCTCCGCCATATTTCGCGAGCGGCCTACGGTGGAGTGGATCGCGCTGCTGGAAGCCGACGACATTCCGTGCGCGCCGATTCAAACCGTTGCGCAGGCAGCGGCCGATCCCCAGGTGATCGCCCGCGACATGGTTGTCACAGTGCATGACCCCGAGGCGGGGCCGCAGCGGGTCGTCAACACGCCGTTACGCTTTTCGGAGACGCCTGCGAAGGTCACACGCTCGGCGCCAGGGCTGGGAGAGCACGCCGAGGAGATACTGCGGGAGTGGCTTCGTCCATGAGCTATCCAGTCATCAAAGCTGTCACCTACGTCCTGGCACACGCGCCCCACCTCGTCCGCTACGGCTCAAAGCCGCTGCGCGAGACGGCGCAGAACGAGGCGGTGCTGGGCCATATCGAAGAATCGCTGCGGGATTTTAACGCCGCGCGCGATTACGGTCCAAACCAGGTTTACATCGGCAACCTGCCACCGGAAGCGCTGGCCGATCTGCGCCGCCCGTGGTACGCCAATCCCGTGCCGGGCGAACGGTTTGGACCGTTTGGCGAGATCATCCCGGAGGTGGAGTTTTTCGGGTTGATGCGCATCGCAGACTCCTTCGGCCTCTTTCGGTTGGAGGCGGAATTCTCCCATGAGGCTCGCGAACAGTTGCGCGGCCATCCCCTGGTGCGCCCCGAGGAGCTCGCCGTTCTCGACAGCGGCCTTCCGAGCGCGCAGATCGAAGCGATGGTCGCGGCGGGCGCGCTGCCCATCTACGACGAGAGCCGGCGCCTGGTGGGCGCGATGCGTAGTGCCCACGAGCAGGATGACACCCTCACGGCCAACGTGCTGCTGGAGAATCTCGCCTGCAAGACCTCCGGCGCCTGGGCGCTGCGCCATCTCGCCAGAGATGGCCAGGGGCTGCAGATCGATCAGGTGGACTATGTGCTGGGCTGTGGCGAGGAGGCTGTGGGCGACCGCTACCAGCGAGGCGGCGGCTCCCTCTCCAAGGCCATGGCTGAGTTCGCCGGTTTCGGCATGGCCTCCGGCTCGGATGTCAAAGCGTTCTGTGCTGCGCCGATTCACGCCGTGGTGTTGGCCGCGAGCCTGGTCCAGTCCAAGATCTGGCGCAACGTCGCCGTCGTGGGTGGGGGCTCGCTCGCCAAACTGGGCATGAAATTCCGCGGGCACCTCAAGCACCAGATGCCGGTTCTGGAGGATGTGCTTGGCGCGGTGGCGATCCTCGTCGGGCCCGACGACGGCGAGAGTCCTGTCGTACGGCTGGATGCCGTCGGCCTGCATCGCGTTTCGGTCAGCGCCTCGCCACCCGCGATGATGCAGGTGTTGGTGATGGAGCCGCTCCAGAAGTTAGGCTACACGCTGCTCGACGTGGACAAATATTCGCTCGAATTGCACAACCCCGAGGTCACCGAGCCGGCCGGCAGCGGCAATGTCCCTCTGACCAATTACCGCACGTTGGCCGGACTCGCAGTGATGCGCGAAGAGATGGAGCGGGACGAGATCGACATCTTCATTGCGCGGCGCGGGATGCCGGGTTTCTCACCCACCCAGGGCCACATCGCCGCCGCGGTGCCCTTTCTCGGCCATGCGCGCCAGCGCCTGCTGACCGGCGAGATAGAGCGCGCTATGTTCGTCGCCAAAGGCAGTCTCTTTCTGGGGCGCATGACCAATCTCTCGGATGGCATGTCATTTTTGATAGAGCGCAACACGTAACTTCTCAGCCGCTCCCGGCGGATCTGGCGATCCGCCGGCTGAGCTGGCCGGACCAGGCTCTTTTCGTCATCGCATGGGCCTGGATGTGGCCATCCAGGCCGAGCGGCTGAGGAGTTACCGCAACACAAGCGAAATGAGGAGAGCAAAATGGCGCTGATTGAGATAACCGCTGAAGAGTTTCCCAGCAAGGTATTGCAGGCCGATGTCCCCGTGCTGGTCGATTTCTGGGGGCCGCGCTGCCAGCCCTGCCTCGCGCTCATGCCGGCCGTCGAGGCGCTGGCCGACGAGGTCAGCGGGCAGATGCGCGTCGTGAAAATGAATGCCAATGCCCGCGCCAATTGGCCGGTGGTCCGCGAATACGGGGTGATGGGCCTCCCGGCTTACCTTCTGTTCCAGAACGGCGAGGAAGTCCGGCGTCTGACAGGGAAGAATGTGACCCGCGACACGCTGGCCGCCGTAGTTGAGCAATTGATCGTGGTTGAGTGGTGAGCTTGTCGCTTCTCAATAATCCGGGGTAAGAGAGGCGCGGGCTTCTACCGCGCGCACCTCCCTCCGCCCCCACTTCCAAGGAACAAGGCGATGGATCTGAAAGGCAAGAAAGTCATTGCACTAGGCGAGCGTGATGGCATTCCCGGCACGTCGATCGCGGAATGCCTGCAGACCGCCGGGGCCGAGGTGGTGCTGACGCTGACCCAATGCTATGTCTGAACGGCCGCCGGCGCAATGGACCTGGAAGATCAGGCGATGATCATGCAGATAGCCAAAGAGCATGGTGACGAGAACCTGATCATCGTGTTGGGTCAGCCCGACGCGGACAGTACGGAGCTTACCGCCGAAACTGTCACGCTGGGCGATCCGAGCTACGCCGGTCCATTGGCAGGAGTCTCGTTGGGGCTCCCCGTCTATCACATTCTGGAGGACGTGATCAAGAGTCAGGTTGACCCGGAGACCTACGAGCGCGAGGTCGGCCTGATGGCGCTCACGCTGGAGGTCGCGCCGATCCTGGAGGGTCTCTCTCGGGTGAGAAATGCCGCCCCATGAAGTAGATTGGGGCTGGATTCAATCCGAGCCCTACCGATTCTACATCGACGGCGAATTCGTACTTGCGTCGGGCGGTGCCACCTTTGAGATCGTCAACCCGGCGACGAATCGGGTTGTCGCCACTGCCTGCGACGGAAGTCCGGTGGACGTCGACCGGGCGGTCGCGGCCGCGCGCCGCGCCTTCGACCATGGCCCCTGGCCGCGGATGACAGGTAAGGAGCGCGGCCGCTACCTCCACCGGGTCGCCGGGCTGCTCGAAGCGAACAAAGCCCGGTTCGCCTTCCTGGAAACCGTCGACGTCGGCAAGACCCTCGCCCGGATGCACGACTATGCCATTCCCCAGGCAATCGATGCATTCGACTACCACGCCGCCAAGGGGCGCGACCTGGGCAGCGAGGCGCGCCCGATGCCCGAGCGCGATTTCTTCAACTACCGCCTGTGGGAGCCGGTCGGAGTGGTGGGGGAGATCCTGCCCTGGAACGGCCCCCTGATGATGGGCTGCCAAAAGATCTCGGCCATCCTGGCGGCGGGGAATACGGCCGTCATCAAGCCCTCCGAGAACGGCAGCCTGAGCGTCCTCGCGTTGGCCAGGCTCTTTGCCGAGGCCGGCTTTCCCGCGGGGGTGGTCAACATCGTCGCCGGTGCGAGCCGCGAGCTCGGGGCGCACCTCGTCGCCCACCCGGCGGTCGACATGATTTCGTTCACTGGAAGCACGCAGACCGGCCGGCACGTCATGCGGAGCGCTGCCGGCACGATCAAGAAGGTTGCACTGGAGCTGGGCGGCAAGAATCCGAACATCGTCTTTGCCGACGCCGACATCGAAGCGGCCGTGCCGTGGGCGATCTATGGTGCCTTCGCCGACCAGGGACAGATCTGTGTCTCGGGATCGCGGCTGCTGTTGCAGCAGCCCATCTACGAGGATTTTCTCGATTTGCTGGTCACTCGTGTGCGCAAGATGAAGATCGGCGACCCGCTGGCCGACGGTACGGAGATCGGCCCGGTGATTACCGCTGCCCATGAGAAGCGGGTGCTCGATTATATCGCGCTGGGGCAGCGGGAGGGCGCCCACATTGTGCTCGGCGGGTATAAGGTCACCGATCCGGCTCTGGCCGACGGGAATTTCATCGTCCCGACGATTTTTGCCGGCGTGGCCCCCGAGATGTGTATCGCCCAGGAGGAGATTTTTGGACCCGTCGTGACTGTCCAGGCGTTTCAAACGGACGACGAGGCCATCCGCATCGCCAACGGCGTCGCCTACGGGCTGGCAGCCGGAGTCTGGACGCGGGACGTCAATCGCGCTGTGCGCTCTGCGGCGCAGTTGCGCGCCGGGCAAATCTACCTCAACAGCTACTTCAGCCCCGCGATGCTCGATTCGCCCGCCGAAGGGCACAAGCAGAGCGGGGTCGGTGGCGCCGGTATCCACAAGTACATGCAGGAAAAGACCGTCTTCCTGAAATTGAAGTGAGCCTCCATGGATTTTCGTCTCTCTGAAGACCAGGTGCTCTTCCAGCAGACGGTGCGTGATTTCGTGCAGCACGAGGTCGCACCGGTCGCGCGGGCTATCGACGAGCAAGACACGTTCCCTATAGAGCTGTTCCGCCGCTGTGGGCGGCTTGGGTTCTTCTCGTTGCGCTATCCTGAAGACGTCGGCGGGGCCGGCGCCGACGGGCTGACCTTTATTTTGATGGTCGAGGAGCTGGCCCGCGGCAGTCTGGCGCTGGCGTCGATCGTCGGCATGCAGGCTCTCAACGGTACGGACATTCTCTACCACCTCGGAACGCCGGAGCAGAAGGAGCGCCTGCTCGTGCCGGCGCTGGCTGGCGAGAAGATCGCCACCATCGCGATTACTGAGTCGGATGCCGGCTCGGATATTGGTGGCATTACGACCCGGGCAGACCGGGTGCTAGACGGCTGGTCGCTCAACGGGCGCAAGATGTGGATCACCTCCGCAGATGTTGCCGACTTCTTCATTGTCGCCGCCAAAACCGAGCCCGAGCAGCGCACCAAAGGCATCGATCTCTTCCTCGTCGAGAGGAACATGCCCGGGGTTGCGCGGGGCCGCAAGATCGAGAAGCTCGGCACTCGCGGCTCGCTGACGTCGGAACTGGTCCTCGACAACGTGCGCGTGCCGCCCGAAAACCTGTTGGGCGCTCAGGGTTCGGGCTTCCAACACCTGCGCAGCACGCTGGCCGAGATCCGCGCGATGACCGCCGCGCTCGGACTCGGACTGGGCCAGGCGGCATTGGATGCTGCGCTTCAATATGCGCAGGTGCGCTCGCAATTTGGGCGCCCGATCGGCAAGTTCCAGGCAATTGCTCACAAGCTGGCGGCGATGGCGACGCAACTCGAGGCAACTCGCTGGCTCGTCTATCGCGCCGCCTGGGGGATATCGGCCGGCGAGCCCGACATGAGGCTGGCGGCCATGGCGAAACTGTACGCTTCCGAGATGGCCAACGAACTGGCCGACGAGGCGACTCGCATTTTCGGCAGTTACGGCTTTGCCATGGAATACGACGCCCAGCGCTACTTCCGCGACGCTCGCTTCCTGCTCTATGGCGCCGGCACGAGCGAGATTCTGCTCAGTCTGATTGCGAAGCAGTTGGGGCTTTGAGCGTGCAGCGGCCCCCTATCTTCTTGAGTAACCGTTCAGGGGGGTAGGAACGTGATGCGTGACCCTTGTCCTCACGCATCACGCGTCCGTCGAGAAGGAGTCAGGGAGCACTCTCTGAACGGTTGTCTTCTTGAAGCTGAGTATCCGACGCGGGAGGCAAGGCAGAGTATGGCCGAACATTCCAACGAGCTCCGATTTGCCGTAACGTTGCAGGGTGTCGAACCGCCGGATGTGTTCCAGCACCAGGTGCGGGAGCTGGAAGGCCTCGGCTTTTCGCAGCTGTGGGTGACCGACTCCTCGCTACACGCTCGCTACGTGTATGCGTATCTCACCCTGGCGGCGCTCAACAGTGAGCGCCTCTTGCTCGGCACCGGGGTCACGAACCCGTTCACGCGCCACCCGGGAATGACTATCAACGCGATTGCCACCGTGGACGAGATTTCTCGAGGACGGATGATTCTTGGCATCGGCGCAGGCGACAGCCCGACGAGCGAATTAGGCTATGCGCCGGCTCGCCGGCGGGACCTGGCCGAGATGGTCAGCGCTGCCCGCCGGCTCTTCAGTGGCGAGATCTTGAGCCACAACGACTCCACCTACCGCTGGACCAACGCCCAACTCCACTACAGGTACCGCGATCAGGTCCCCGTCTACATGGCCGGCAGCGGGCCACGGATGCTCGAGCTCGCCGGAGAAATTGCCGACGGCGTCATCGCGCAGTGTGGCCTCTTCCCGGCCGCGGTCGATCTGGCCTGTGAGCATATCGCCACCGGCGCCCAGCGAGCGGGCCGCTCGCTCGACGACATCGACCTCTGGATCATGGCGTGTGGCACCATTTCCGAAGACCGCCGGCAGGCGCTCGACGGCTCGCGTGCGATGGCCGCCTGGTTCGCACGCATGGCACCCTACTACTGCCAGGTTGCCGGCGTGGACCCCGCCCTCGTCAAGAGAATTCAAGAGGTCTATAGTGGCGGCGAGTTCCATCTCGCCGAACAGGCCGCCGCTCTGGTGCCCGATGAAATGGTTGAACTATTCACCCTGGCTGGCACTCCAGACGAAGCCCGCGACCGTATCGCCCGTCTCGCCGATCGCGGCGTCAACGGCATCAACTTCATGCCGATTGGGCCAAGACGAACCGCATCCTTCCAGCTCTTCGCTCGCTTTGTCGCGCCGCTGCGGACAGGCAACGGCACGTCTTCTCAATAACAGGAGTTACGCGGTGGGTTGAATTGCGGACGGGGCATCGGCTTGTAGTGCGCGCTTCAGCGGGCTGAAACGCGCACTACAAGCCAAATGCCGCTTCTGCGGACTACCAACTTTGGGTCGGCCTGGGGGTACTGCGGAAGTCCTGTCAATAAACCGGAGGTGAGCGGGTGACAAACACCCCAATCGACGACATTCTAGCCGCGGTCGACAAGCAGGAACTGGTCGATCTCACCCTGGCGCTCGGGCAGATCAACAGCCCGCCCGGATGTGAGGCCGAGGTGGCGGACTACGTGTTGAACTGGCTGGGCGAGAACGGCATCTCGGCCTTCCGGCAGGAGGTCTTGCCCCAGCGCTATAACGTTGTCGGCAGGCTGCCTGGGAGCGGCGGCGGCCAGTCGCTTATCCTGAACAGCCACTTCGACACGGCCTACGGCGATCCCATGGATGTCTGGACGATCGGCCGGCTGACCAGGGCGGACATGTCGGCCTGGCAGGAAGGCGACCGCATCTACGGCCAGGGCGTCGTCAACGACAAAGCGCCCATGGCTGCCACGCTGCTGGCCTTCAAGGCCTTGAAGCGCGCGCGGGTTCCCCTGAAAGGCGATCTGCTCTTTGCGGGCGTCGCCGGCGAGATCGGCCGCGCACCGATCGATGAATACCGGGGGCCGCAGTATGAGGGGAAGGGTATCGGCACGCGCTACGCCGTCACCCACGGGGTCGTGGCCGACCACGCGCTGGTCGCCGAGTGCACTAACTGGACCTATACCGGCGTGGAGTGTGGCTGCCTGCTGGTCAAAATCACCGTCTTCGGGAAAGCGGTCTACACGCCCTTTCTCCGGCGCCCCGAACTTGTTGTGGACCACCCGAACGCGATCGTGCAGGCCGCCAGGCTGGTCGAGGCCATCGAAGAGTGGGCGGCCGAATACGAACGCCGCTACAGCTATCACTCGCGCACCGGCGAAGTGGTGCCCAAGGCCTCTGTGGGTGCGATCCGTGGTGGGCTACCCTACAAGCCGATTGAGACCGCCGGTCTTTGCGCCCTCTACGTGGATGTACGCGTTCCACCGAAGGTCGAGCCGCTCGTGCCGCTTGAGGAGCTGCGCGGCCTGGTTGCGCGCCTCGATGTCCAGGCCGACGTGCAACCCTACCTCTTTCGCCGAGGCTACGAGGGCAAGAACACGGATCTCCTGGAGGCGGCGATCGAGATCGCCCACCGGCGCTTCTTCGCCGAGCCACCGACCGAGCCGGACCCGCCGGTGAGCAGCATGTGGCGCGACCTCAATGTCTTCAACGAGATCGGCATCCCGGCGGTCACCTACGGGCCACCGCTGGGGCTCTCCTCCGAAGGCTGGAGCTACTTCATCGAGGCCGACGATATCGTGCGTGCTGCCCAACTCTACGCTCTTATCGCCTTCGACATCTGCAACCGGCCAAAGCCCTGACGATGCTGCCTCCGCTCCGCGCCGGCCGTGCTTCTATTGCCGGTGGCCACTCTGCGCTCTGGGATCCGCCGTCCGCGGTCGCTCCAGGGAGTTCCAGAACTTAATTCATCCCAACGGCTCCCGCCGGACCTGGCGATCCGGCGGCCAGGGCCTGGATCTGGCGATCCAGGCCGAGCGAGGAAGTCACCCTGGTTGCTCCTGGCGGATCGTCAGATCCGGCAGTTGAGGCCTGGATCGCCAGATCCAGGCCGAGCGAGGAAGTGACCCCAGTTGCTCCCGCCGGATCGCCAGATCCGGCGGCCAGGGCCTGGACCTGGCACGCCAGGCCGAGCGATGTGGAGCAATTCTCTTTCTAAAAATCCTCGATAAACTGCCTTCAGCCATCTTCGTGTTCCAGCAGACCCAGTTCCAGAGCACAGCGCACCAGAGCGGCGCGGCTGCGGAGATCCAGCTTCTGCATCAGGCGCGACTTGTAGGTCTCGACCGTCTTCACGCTGAGGTGGAGCATCCCGGCGATCTCGCTGTTCCGGTGCCCCAGCGCCACCAGCTTAAAGATCTGGGTCTCGCGCTCGCTCAAAGAGTGGTAGCGCTCGAGGGTGCCATGGCTGCCGGTGGAGGCGGCACGATGTTTGTCGACTATCTCATCCAGGAGCAGCTTCGTATGACTGGGATGTAAGAAGGTGCCCCCTTGATAGACCGCCCGGATCGCGGAGAGCAGCTCCTCGCTGGCGACGTTCTTGAGCACATAGCCGGCGCCGCCTGAGGCCAGCACCTGGCGCAGGTACCCGGCGTCGTCGTGCATCGTCAGCACCAGGACGCGGCTCTCCGGGGCGACCCGGCGCAGTTCCTCCAGGGCCTCCAGCCCATTACACTGGGGCATGTTAAGGTCTAAGAGGATCACGTCGGGACGCAGCGTGGTCACATCACGGATGCAGCCAAAACCGTCGCTGGCCTCGCCGATCACTTCCATGTCGGGCTCGGCGTCAAGCAGGGCTCTCAGTCCGTCGCGCAGCACGGCGTGATCATCAGCGAGATAGATGTGGATCGTCTGAGCCATTGGGGACCTCGACGTACACAGCGGTGCCTTCGGAGCTACTCTCGATATCCAGCCGCCCGCCCAACAATTCGGCCCGTTCAGCCATGCCGTGAATGCCCACACTCTGCCCGGCACGGCGGGCCGTACCAGGGTCAAAGCCGCAGCCATCATCTTCAATGATGGCCCGGACCTGACCATCGCGCCCGGTGAGCAGCACGCTCACAGTGTGGGCTACGCCGTGCCGTGCCGCGTTCGTGATGGCCTCCTGGATGATCCGGTAAAGGGCTGTCTCCGTCGTGGGGCAGAGCCGGGCGGGCAGGTCGCAGTGCAAATCCACGGTAAGACCAGGATAGAGCCGGGCGCATTCGGCCGCGTAGCGTTCCAGGGCTGCCACCAGGCCCAGGTCGTCGAGGACGCTCGGGCGAAGCTGGCGGCTGAGCATCCGTACCTGCTCCAGGCTTTCGCTGAGCATCTGGCGCAGGTCATCCATTTTGGTCCTTACCCCCGACAGGTTGTCTGCCTGGCCCGCCACTTTCATTCCCAGCATCAGTGAGGTCAGAGCCTGCCCCACGCCGTCATGCAGCTCGCGCGCGATGCGTTTGCGCTCTTCTTCCTGAGCAGCGATCAAGCGCTCGAGGAGGCGGCTGCGGGCCAGCTCCTTCTCCGTGACGGCCTCGTGGCTGGCGTCCAGGTCAGCCACCATCTGGTTGAAGGCGTCCGCCAGGGCCCCGATCTCATCATCGGCCCAGTGCGGCGCGCGGACTGTGAGATCGCCCGCGCCCACGCGCCGGGTGGTGGTGACGAGATCGAGAATTGGGCGAGTGAGCAGCCAGGTCAATCCCATCGCGGAGGCGATACCCGCCAGGGCCACGACCAGGGTTGTCAACAGCATCTGGCCGGTCACCGCATTCACCACCCCGTGCAGCCTGGCCTCACTCAGGCCAAGCCGGGTGACGCCCGCCCGCCCGTCCAGGATAGGCGCCGCGAAATCGTGGATTGGCCCTTCGTTGCTGTCGTAGAGTTGATGGTGGCTGCCACCGCCCGTGGCGGGCGAATTCAGCTCCAGCAGGGCGATCGGAAAGCCGTTCTCCCCAAACGTGTGGGCCAGCACGTGGTCATCGGGGTCCACAACAAAAGCGTAGCGCAGGTCCGGGTGGTTGGCGACGGTCTCGGTCAGGAGCTGGTAGAGCGCAAACGTATCGTTGAGGAGGATGGGGTCCGCACTACGGGCGGCGAGGTCGCTGATGACAGAGTGGCCGCGGGTTTCTAATTCGTCGATGAAGACCCGCTCCATCACTACCCGCACCTGCCAGGTGATGCCCAGTCCCAGAACCGTGGTCAGCGCCAGGACGATACCCAAAATTTTGGTGCGGACGCTCACCCCGCCGACGAGTGCCCACGTCTGTTCCATCCATCTGCCCCGACGAGAATGCGTAGGCAGATGGTGGGCGAGTACCCTCACTGGAACCCTCCTGTGATCCGGCGCAGGCTGCGGACCGTGTCGTATGCACGGTCATCCACCAGCACAAAGCGATCGATGCCCAACGCTGTCAGGATGCGCTGGCCGGCGGGGTCCGTATCCATTCCTAACAGGATCTCACGCAGTCGTGCTTTCTGGCGCGCGGGTAGATCCGGTGGCACAACAACTGGCGGGATACCGAAGGGCGGTGAGCGGTGGATGACTTTGATGCGCTCCTTCAGGGCAGGTTCGCGCTCGAAGGCGTACTCCAGCACCAGGCTATCCACGGACGCGCCGTCGGCCACGCCGGCCGCGACGGCGTTGATCGCTGTGTCATGGCTGTAGGTGAAGAAGGTACGGCGGAAGAAGGTGTGTGGGGTCTCACCCAGTTGCTGCACCAGGTAGGTTGGGTAGACCCGTCCTGTGTGGCTCATCGGGTCGGTGAAGGCGAACACCATACCGCGCAGATCGGCCATGCTGTGTGCCGCACTGCTGCTAGGCACGATGAGTTCTGAATAGTAGACCTGCTGGCCATTGACCTCCGGCGCAACCAGCAACTCCATGCCAAAGCGGTCGTGGCCGTCTACATAGGCGCTTGTACAGACGAACGCGAGGTCCACGTCGTTCGCCGCGACCAGGTCGTTGACTTCGGCGTAGGTGCGGCGCTGGACCAATTGCACAGGCCGGCCGAGAGTAGTATTCAGGTAGTTGGCCAGATCGCTATAGCTCTCGACGGTGCCCTTGGGCGAGATGATGGCGGCTACAGCGATGCGCAAGGGCGCCACGTCGGCAACGGCTGCAGCGGGCAAGGGCTGGCCCTGGCTCAGGTCTACGTACGGCAGCACAGCGGTCTCAGTGGAACGGCACGCTATCAGGAGGAAGAGCAAGAAGACGGGCGACCAGCGGGGCATGCCACACCTCACGCAATGACACAGGAGACCCAGTGCTATTGTGACAGGCTGAGGCGGTTTGAGGAAGTGATAAATGGCCGCTGTTTCGCGCAGATGAGCATAGTTGAGCCGTCTTGATGGAGCGTCTCAGTGGCTCGTCGCTCTCATTCGCGCGAATCTTCACGGCACGTCGTATCCTGCCCGTGGGAAATTGGTCGTCACGAAGGGCCCAAAGGGTGGTATACTGGCGCTGATCCGCCCCGTCCGGGGCAGATGGTAGCGTCAGCGGTCATCCTCAAGAGATAAAGGAGGCACCAGATGGCAATCCATTTCATCGGCCGGGAAACCTTCCACACCAAGTGGGACAACAGCCTGCCGCCGGCGATCGAGATCGATTCCGGTGATGTGGTGGTCTGTGAGACCGAGGAGGTGACGGGCGGCCAGATTACGCCCGAGTCGAGTGCGGCCGACCTGGCGAACGTTGACTTCGACCGAATCTATCCGCTCGCGGGTCCGATCTCCGTCCGCGGGGCCGAGCCCGGCGACGTGCTGTCGGTCGAGATCCTGGCCCTGCGGCCACTCGATTGGGGCTGGACGGGCGTGCTGCCGACGCTCGGGTTGCTCCCCGACGATTTTCCGGGGCCAAACCTCCACATCTGGGACCTGACCAATCTGAATTACGCCGATTTCAAGTCTGGCATCCGGATCCCGCTCGATCCGTTCTGTGGCACGATGGGAGTCGCACCGGCTGAGCCGGGGCAGCACTTTGTCCTGCCGCCAGGGAAGTTTGGTGGCAACATGGACATTCGCCACCTCAACGCAGGCAACACGTTGCTGTTGCCGGTGCAGGTACCCGGCGCACTCTTCTCGGCGGGCGACTGCCACGCGGCCCAGGGCGACGGCGAGGTCTGCGTGACCGGCATTGAGTGCCCGATGCGCTTCGAGTTGCGCTTCACGGTGCTCAAGGGCCGCTCGATTCCCGAGCCACAATTCATTTGCCGGGGGCCACTCAACTCCAAATGGGAGGGCAAGGGCTACTACTGCACTGCCAGTGTCGGACCCGATCTCTTCGTCGGCGCCCAGAACGCCATTCGATACATGATCGACCATCTTGTGCACGAGTACGACCTCACACCGGTCGAGGCCTACATGCTTAGCAGCGTGGCGGTCGATCTCAAGATCAGTGAGATCGTGGACGCGCCCAACTGGATCGTGAGCGCCTACTTGCCATTTGGTATCTTCCAGTAGTCACCCCGCCCCAGCAGAGGAGCACCGGCCCGCGGGCCGGTGCTTTTCTTAGTGAGGTTCGGATAAGATCAGGGCAAGCGACGCACGCGGGGGAAGCGGATGAAGATGAAGACCGCCGCCGACCAGACAATCAGCCCGCCGATCAAGATCGCGGCTGGGGCCCCGAAGTGCTCGGCCACCACGCCGGCCTGGAAGCTCCCGAATGGCGTCATACCCAGGAACATCATGGTGTAGACGCTCAT
The DNA here is from genome assembly GCA_027493995.1 of Ardenticatenaceae bacterium. Classification (GTDB taxonomy): domain Bacteria; phylum Chloroflexota; class Anaerolineae; order Ardenticatenales; family Ardenticatenaceae; genus DOUV01. The sequence continues at coordinate 8,199,562 of JAOSJS010000001.1, forward strand.
CACCCGTCCCCGCAGCTCATCGGGGACCGTGGTCTGGAGCAGGATATTGCTGATCGTCGCCCGCATCACCAGGAAGCCGCCGACCAGCACCAGCAAGCCCAGCGCCAGCGGCATCGAGCGGGTAAGGCTGAAGGCCACCAACATGACCGGAAAGATCAAGTCGCCCACGGTCAGAAGTTTGCCCTTGTGCCGAAGCGAACTGAGCGAGGCCAGGCTGAAGGCGCTGATCAGGGCTCCGATGCCGCTCGCCATAAGCAGAGCGCCATAGCCCTGGACCCCGGTGTGAAGTGCGCGGTCGGCAAACGCCGGCATGAGGGTCGAGTAGGGCAATCCGAAGAGCCCGACGATGGCGACCATCCCGATCAATGCCATCGTCGGGGGGTCCGTGCGGATATAAGCGAGCCCCTCGCGCAGGTTATCGAGCATCGACCGCTGGGTCGCGCTGGTCATCCTGGCGGGCACCTGGATAGCGATCAGCATGACGATCACCGCGATGAAGGTCAGCCCGTTGATGAAGTAAGCGCTCGCAACGCCAACCGTGGCCAGCAGAGCCGCGGCGACTGCGGGACCGACCACGCGCGCCAAATTGAAGATGGTGGCGTTGAGCGCGATAGCGTTGGGGAGGTCTTCTCTGCCGACCAACTCCACGACGAAAGCCTGGCGCGCGGGACTGTCCAGCGCGTAGATCATGCCGAGGCCAAACGCCAGCGCGTAGATCTGCCAGATCTGGATGCGTCCGCTCCAGATTAACCATGCCATGATGAAGGCCTCGAACATCGCCAGGCTTTGAGTTGTTATCAGGAGCTTCCGACGGTCAAGCCGGTCGGCCAGTACGCCTCCGAAGAGCGAGAAGAACAGGATAGGGAGCGAGGCCGCCATCCCGACCAGTCCAAGCGCAAACGGTGACCTGGTGAGCTGGTAGACGAGCCATCCCTGGGCCACGGTCTGCATCCAGGTGCCGGCGAGCGAGATCATCTGGCCGAACCAGTAGAGCCGGAAATTGCGGTGTCTGAGCGCGGCATAGCCCGCCGGCAGTCCCAGCCACTGGCGCGATTTTGTCGTTGAAAGTGGGAGTGTGTGCGCTGTGAATGTGCGTTTCATGTTTGGTTTACCATACCAATGGTGCGTCGTCGTTGGTCAGACCAGTACAACGCGGGCCGTAGTGAATCACTAACAATTAGAGGAGCTAAGTTTACACGGGGAGCCGCAATCGTCAAGCTGGATGGTGGAAGGTGGCGACTCCCTATCTGGAGAGATTTCCGGCCGGTGGTAGGAGGCACCCGGTGAAAGCAGCGGGACGGTGCGGGATGGCGTAACTCTCTTTCTGTAAAAGTGGCGCGTACGCGCCACTTTTACAGAAAATATGAACACATCATCACGGCGCGGCCCACTGGGGGGGGGGCTGGGGTTGAAGGTGGAGGGTGGCGCCGGGTGGGCGTAGCATCGAGGGCACCCGGCGCTTTGATCTCTCTACCCGACTGATCGCCCGGTACTGTCTGGCTCACGCCGATGTGCGCATGCCAGGCCCGGAGGCGCGCGTGGCGACCGCCGGCACGATCTACGGGACGTAGCTGTTACCACCCACTCGCCCATTCACCGTCAAGTGGGTCTCGGGGATGAGGCCATCTGGGACCCGCGTTGCGCCATCCAGGTTTCACCCAGCGGGACGCTCTCGCCCAGCATTACGCCGTTCTGGCCATACAGACGCGCCACGGCCGCCGCTTGCGCACGCTCGAGATGATGGGGTCCAGCGTGCCTGCTGCTTCTATCTGCAGCACGGTAGAGCCCCCGAACACGAACAGCGGGCGCCGAATGCCCTTCACTGGAGGTTCGAGTGGAATTGACTCTGCAGTGGTCCAGGCGTCCCCCGACTACCGGCAGATCTCCTCCAGCGTCTCAAGCAGCCGGTCTACCTCCTCGACCGTATTGTAGTGCGCTAGACCCAATCGCAGAGCACCCTCCGGCTCGAGCCCCAGCCGCTCCATGAGGTTGATGGCGTAATAGTTACCGTGCCAGGCGAAGACACCCTGCTCGCCCAGCCGAGTTGCCAGCATCTCGGGGGACGTGCCCGCGCTGGTGAGGGCGACGGTCGGCACCCGCGCATGGAGGCGGTCGAGGTCGGTGATGCCGTAGAGAGTCACGCCAGGGATAGTCTTCAGGCCGCTGATGAGGCGAGCACTTAACTGCTGTTCGTACTCCGCGATGCTCCGCATTACGCGCCGCAGATACTCGCGCCGGTTGTCTGTCACCCCCCCAAGCGAGGCCAGATAGTCCACCGCCGCCGAGACGCCCGCCATCAGTTCGAAGGCTTTGGTTCCGGTCTCAAACTTTTCAGGGGGTTCGGGATCGGCGGGCCGGACCTTGTAGGCCGGCAGACGGTCGAGCAGCTCGTAGCGACCCCAGGCGATGCCCTGGTGCGGGCCGAAAAACTTGTAGCTGGAACAGACCAGTAGATCGCACCCGAGGGCTTGCACATCGATGGGGATGTGCGGCACGCTCTGGACCGCATCCACGTAGATGATCGCCTCGGGGACCACGGCCCGCACCATCTCGACGATCCGGTGCACCGGGTTAATGGTGCCGACGGCGTTCGAGGCGTGGCCGAACGCGACGACACGAGTCCGCGGCGACAGCTGTCGCTCCAGGCTCGCCAGGTCCAGGGTCACATCTTCCAGATTGATATCGACCTGCCGGAGGATGGCCCCACGCTCGGCCAGCGCCGCCCAGGGGGAGTAGTTGGCGTCGTGGTCGAGCGTGGTGATGATGATCTCGTCCCCCGGGTTCAGGAGACGGCCAATGGCTCGGCTGAGGCCGAACGTGAGTGTGGTCATGTTGGGGCCGAAGATCATCTCATCGGGTGAGGGGGCATTGAGCAGGTCGGCCATCGCTCGCCGGGCCTCGGCGACCACCTGGTCGGTCAGATGAGAGGTTAGGAAGGCGCCGTGGCTGTTGGCGTTACACTCCAGCAGGTGGCCGGCGACGGCGTCGGCGACTATCTTTGGGACCTGGGTGCCGCCGGGGTTGTCGGCGTAGATCACAGGCTGTCTATTCATCTCGCGGTGCAGGGCCGGGAAGTGGCTGCGGGCAGCGGCGACATCGAGCATACACCTTCTCCTTCTTTTGAGGGTAGCAAAGGGAGCAGGAGTGCTCCAGGATTGTATCTGCGTTGCAAGAGCGTCTGCTCCCTCTGCTATCTACTACAACTCCAGCACCGCTCTCGCGATCAGGAAGTAGATCGCAAGGCCGGTAGCGTCCACCACAGTTGTAATGAGAGGCGCTGAGACCACAGCAGGATCGATTCCCACGCGCTCCGCCAGCAGCGGAACCAAACCGCCGACGACGCTGGCCCACGTGCAGATCATCGGCAGGGTCAACCCAACGGCGATGGCGAGCGTGATCCCAGCTCCCCAGAACAGGGCGAGGCAAGCGCCCACCAGACCCAGCAGCGTGCCGACCAGGAGTCCGGTGGAGAGCTCGCGGAACAGCACGCGCAGGGCATCGCCGAAGCGAATCTCGTCAATCGCCAGCGCCCGGATGATGGTGCTGACCGTCTGGGAGCCGGCATTGCCGCCGGTTCCGATCAGGAGCGGGATGAAGATCGAGAGGGCGACGACCTCGAGGAGCTCATCCTCGAACAGGCGCATGACCGTGCTGGTGAGGCTGCCTCCGACAAAGAGAAGGAGCAGCCAGCCAATTCGTTTGCGGGCCACGGTGACAACCGGTGTGGCAAAATAGGGCTGGTCGAGAGGCTCGGAACCACCCAGCCGCTGGATATCTTCCGTGGCCTCGGCCTCAAGGATGTCCACTACATCGTCCACGGTGACGATGCCGACCAGGCGCCCCTCATCGTCCACCACGGGAATGGCGGAGAAGTCGTACTTGGCGACCGTCTCGGCCAGTTCCTCCTGGTCGGTATCGACGCCGACCGCGACAACGCGGGGCGTCATGATCTCCTCAATGGTCTGCTCTGGCTGGGCTATGACCAGCGAACGCAGCGGCACGACGCCGACCAGCCGGTCGCGATGATCGACGACGTAGAGGTAAGCGATGGTCTCGGTGTCGGGGTCCAGGTGACGCAGATAATCGAAGGTCTCGGTCACCGTCCAGGTGCTGCGCAGGCGGACGAACTTGTCGGTCATCAGGCGCCCGGCCGTGCTCTCCTCGTAGGAGAGCAGGTCGCGCACCTCGGCGGCGTCCTCGGGCTGCATGAGTTCGATCAGCCCGGCGGCGGTCTGCGGCGGAAGGTCGGCGAGCAGCCGGGCGGCATCGTCCATCGGCAGCTCTTCGAGGAGGTCGGCCAGTCGATCGTCTGGAAGCTCCTCGAAGATGAAGCGGGCAATCTCCGGGTTGCTCTCGTCCAGAACCTCGCTGGCAACCTCGATGGAAAGCAGATTAAACAGTGCCAGCCGGGCCTCGGCGCTCAACTCATCGAGCACCTCGGCGATATCAGCCGGGTGAATGGCCTCGAGCAACCCGCGCAGACCGTTCCGGTTGGTGTCGTTCAGGGTAACGAGGCGCTCGATCTCGGCGACCAGGGGAAGCGTCGTCTCTTGCATGATCTCCCTCCTCACCGCGGACCGGCGGTATTCATCCCGGTGCAAGACGGTAGACCCTGCGAGGTCTCTGGGAAGACGAGCGTCGAGAGGGAGCAGGGGCGTTTCAGCTGCTCCCTGTCCTGGTCTGTGGTGCGACTGCGCAAGCGGTCTCGGATCCTGTGCGTCGCAGGCCAGGAAAGGAACTCCGGGGCGGGGTCGAGAACCAGCAAGCGGCACCTCCCGATGGGGACGCAAAGCGCCCACCGTCCTGGCGCAAAGCCCCGACCGTGGGCGTTGAGGTGCCTATCCGAGGCGAGCGCAGCGGGCGGTGAGTACGGCCGGCGCCTGCCCGGAGTGAGCGCTAGCGGGACACCGATCGCGACCGCGTGGCCTGGCGACGGCGCCCATCGTCGGGACATTGCTCGATGGCGATATCAGTTGTCACCGAACTGGGACTGTCCGCGTCAAGCGCGGTGGTCACAACGGTCCTCCCAAAAATGGCGACCACAATCGCGGCAGGCAACGAGGCTGCCCACCGCCGATCGCATGATACTCAGACCCGGCAGCCGTGTCAAGCGCCAGCGCCGTTGCCTTCCCGATGGGCGCGGCAGCGTTCGGGGGCGCCCGGCTCGGCAGCTACACGCCGCGGATCTCGGCGCCAAGCTCGTGCCTGATTGCAGCAACGATAGTGTTGTGAGCCCGGGCGACCTCGGCGTCGGTCAGCGTGCGGTCGGGCGCCTGGTAGGTCAGGCGGAAGGCAAGCGATTTCTTGCCGGCCGGGATGGGCGCACCCTGGTAGACGTCGAAGAGTTGCACATCGACCAGCAAGGCCGGCGCCGCCCCACGGATGGCCCGCTCGACCTCTCCGGCGGGTCGCTCCTCGTCCACGACGACGGCGAGGTCCTGGACGATGGGCGGAAAGCGCGGGACAGGCGCTGTTTTCCAACTACGTGGGGCCGCCGCGATCAGGGCATCGAGGGCCAACTCGGCTACCGGGACGCGTAGGTCGAGTGGGATGCCGTGCTCCTCACGCACGAGGGGGTGCAACTCGCCCAGGGTGCCGATTTTGGTGCCATCGAGGTCGAGATCGGCGGCGCGCCCGGGCTGGAAGGTCGGGTGATCGCTCGGGACGAAGCGGACACGCTCGTGCAGGTGAAGGTGCTCCAGGAGCGCGTCGACGATCCCTTTCAGGTCGAAGTAATCCACGTGGGGCGGCTCGGGGACCAGCCAACTCGGCTTGCTGGCCGCGCCGGCCAGTGCGATCACCAGTCCACGATGCTCCTCGGGCAGCAACTGTCCGGCGACAGGTTGGTAGGTCTGGCCGACCTCGAAGATGGCGACCCGCTCGCGGAAGCGCAGGTTGTTCTGGAGGGTCTCGAGAGCGCTCACGAGTAGGGTGCGCCGCATCACCCGCCGCTCCCGGCTGATTGGGTTGGCCAGGCGCACGTACCCCTCGTCAGTGACATCGCCGGGATTGGCGCCTGGGATCAGCGCCGCCTCGCGCTCGGGGCAGGTCAGGGTATAGGAGATGGTCTCCTGCAGACCCGCCGCCACGAGCAGGTTGCGGATGCGCTCTTCTACCGCCAGTGTGGGGTCCTGGCGCATCGGCGGCAACTGGTCCGCCATGAGGGTCGAGGGGATCGTATCGTAGCCCTCGATGCGGGCGACCTCCTCGATGAGATCGTGAGGGCCAGTGATGTCGAGCCGATGGCTGGGCGCAGTCACCAACAACCGGTCTGGCCCCGTTGGCTCGATCTGGAACTGAAGGCGGCGCAGGTGCGCGGCAATGCGGTCCACGGGGAGCGGCATACCCAGCAGGCGCTCGACCTCCTCGGCGCTCAGTTCGATCTGGATTACGGGTGGCGCGGCCGGGTACTCATCGGCCAGCTCCTGGCCGACGGTCCCACCACCGAGCTCACGCATCAGCTCGGCCGCGCGGCGGTTGCCGGTCTCGGCCTGGGCCGGGTGGACGCCGCGGCTGAAGCGCAGGCCGGCCTCGCTGAAGAGCAAGTGCCGCTGTTGCGTGCGGCGGACCATGATGAAGTTCCAGTTCGCCGCTTCGAGTAAGACGTTGCGGGTTGTGTTGGTGACTTCGCCCTCGGCGCCACCCATGACACCGGCCAGACTGAGCGGGCTGGCGGTATCGGTCACCAGGTAGTCGGTGGCGGCCAGCGTTCGGGTGACGCCGTCCAGGGTCGTGAGTGTCTCGCCGGCCCAGGCGTAGCGCATGATTAGGGTTGGACGGGCCTCGCCGGTGACAGGATTGGCAGGCTGGCCGCTGGCGGCAGCACGGCGCACCAGGACGTCGTAGTCGAACGCGTGCAGGGGCTGGCCCGTCTCCAGCATGACATAATTTGTGACGTCCACGATGTTACTAATCGGGCGCATCCCCGCCAGGCGCAGGCGGCGCTGCATCCAGGAGGGCGAGGGCTTGATCTCGACGTCGCGAATGAGGCTGGCCGTGAAGCGCGGGCAGGCCTCTGGATCGCTGATTTCGATGGCGATCTGGCTCGCGATGGGGGCACCCGTCTGGACTAGCGTCTCGGGGACGGGCTTGAGGGGCCGCTCGTAGATTGCGGCGACCTCCCGCGCCACCCCGAGGATGCTGTAGGCGCGGGCCAGATTGGGGGTGAGCTCGATCTCCAGCACGACATCACCGAGCCAGTCGGCCAGAGGTAGACCGATAGGTGCCTCCGGTGCCAACTCCAAAATGCCCTCATGCTCGTCACTGAGGCCGAGCTCCAACTCGCTCAGCACCATGCCCTCCGACCGCACGCCCCGGATCTTGGCCGGTTTGAGGGTGACCAACTCGTGCTCGGCGGAGTAGCCGTTGCGGATCACGGCGCCGGCCGTGGCGAAGGCGACTCTCTGTCCGGGGCGCACGTTGGGCGCCCCGGTGACGACGGTCTGCGGCGCCTGGGCTCCGTACTCGACGGTGGCCAGAACCAGGCGATCGGCGTTGGGGTGGGGCCGGACGGCCAGCACCTCGCCGACCCGGATCGTATCGCGGTCCCAGGCGAAGCTCTCGCCGCTGCTCACCAGGGCCTCGGCGCCGGATGGCGGCGCGATGCCGATGAACTCGATCCCGGCGACTTCCAGGCCGGCCAATGTCAGCCGCTCGGCCAACTCCAGCGGCGAGAGATCGCTCACGTCAACATACTCATTCAACCATGACAGCGGAATCTTCATGATGTATCACTCCACAAGAAGAAGTGCTGAGTGCCGGTTCCACCGTGGCGAACTCAAAACTCAGCACTCAAAACTGCTCCAGGAAGCGCAGATCGTTGCTCCAGAAGTAGCGAATATCTTCGATGCCGTACTTGAGCATCGTGATGCGCTCGGGGCCCATCCCGAAGGCAAAGCCGGTGTAGAGCGCGGGGTCGTAGCCGCCGTTGCGTAGCACGGTGGGGTGGACCATGCCGCAGCCGAGGATTTCGAGCCAGCCGGTGTACTTGCAAAGCCGGCAGCCCTTCCCGCTACAGGCGATGCAATCCATGTCCACTTCGGCGCTGGGCTCCGTGAAGGGGAAGTAGCTGGCGCGGAAGCGCAGCTTGCGGCTCGGACCGAACATGCGCCGGACGAAGTACTCCAGCGTCCCCTTGAGATCGGCCATGGTGATGTGGCGGCCGACTGCCAGCCCTTCGACCTGATGGAACTGAATCTCCGAGCGGGGCGTGATCTGCTCGTAGCGGTAGCACATGCCGGGCAGGATAATCCGCACCGGTGGCAGATCATCATCACCACGACCCTCGGCTTTGGCCCTGGCTACCGTCTCGCGCATGGCGTGAATCTGGCCCGGTGAGGTGTGCGTGCGGAGCAGGACGGCTCGCTCGCCGACATCCTCCTGCTCGTCGTCGCTCGCCACGTAGAAGGTGTCTTGCATCTCGCGCGCCGGGTGGTGAGGCGGGATGTTGAGCAATTGGAAGTTGTACTCGTCCAGCTCGACGTCGCGCGCGCGAAAGACGCTGAAGCCCAGCTCGGCGAAGATGACGTAGATGTCCCGTAGCGTCTGCGTGCTGGGGTGCAGCTGGCCAACGTTGGCCGGACGGCCGGGGAGCGTGACGTCCAGGGCCTCAGCCGCCAGCGCCTGCCGGAGTTCGTCGGCGCGCAAGGCCGCCTCGCGCTCGGCAAGGGCCGTCTCGAGCGCGAGCTTCACCTCGTTGGCGGCCTGGCCGACGGCCGGGCGCTCCTCTTTGGGGAGCTGGCCGAGGCCGCGGAGAATCGTCGTCAGTTCGCCTTTCCGTCCCAGGTAGCGCTGCCGCCATTCATCGAGGGCGTCCGCCTGCTCGATCGAGCCCAGTTCCGCCAGCGCCTGCTGTTTCAGTCGTTCAAGTTGTTCGAGCATGGTTACCTCAACATTTTCAAAAACTGGACCAGTGCATCGCGATAGGTGGCCACGAACCAGATGAACAAGGCGATGACGGCCAGGCTGAACGTTGCTGTCCGCAGCCACGGGTAGCGTTCTTGGAGGTGTTTCGAGGCGATGCCCAACACGTACCAGACGCCCCATAGCAGCATCACCGCGACCACCAGGAGTGCGACGGTGGCCACGAGGAGGCTCTCTTTCTCACCGAGCGGCATAGCACCCTCCGATCCAATCAAAAAGCGCTCCCGCCCCGAAGGGACGAGAGCGCACATCAAACGCCTCCCGCGGTACCACCCTGGTTGTCCGGGCCTGCCCGAACCTCTCACTCCGGCCTCGCGCTGCTCGCACCAGACCGGCCGCCCGGATAACGGCGGGCCACCCGGAACCCCCTACTCACAGTGTTGAGTTGGCCTGCGCGGTGTCACTCTGTACTCGCAACTCATCACTCAGAACTCGTGACTGTTTCAAGGGTCGGCTCGGGAGCGAACTTCAGCGGGGCAACAACGCTGGCGCTTCCAGTCTGCGGCACCCAGCTCCCTGGGAAGTGCTTCCCGCCTACTCTTCTCCGTCATCACCGTTGTAGTGGTCTCAATTGTAATGCGGATTATAGGTGCGCCGCTGAAGGTTGTCAAAGGACCGACGGTCCCAGCCGGGCCGCTCAAAAGTCAAGACGCTGGGGCCCCTGAAATGCCCGATGAGCGAAGGTGGAAAACGGAGACAAACACGAGGCTGGAAACCGGAGTGACTCAAGAGTGGGGCGTACGAGGCGCGTACCTTCGTCGTGGGGGCTGCGGGCGGCCGCTTGACGCGGCGGCGTTCACCCGCCTGGGGCCACGGCGTCGCACCTGGACAGTTGCCCAGCTCTGCCGGGAACTGGAGCGACGTGGTCTCCTGTTCAAGGATAGCCCCGGGTGAGCCAGGGGCCCGGGTCAACCCAGCGACCGTTGACCCGTAGCTCCCAGTGGAGGTGCGGTCCAGTTACCAGGCCTGTCGCGCCAATTTTCCCGAGCAGATCGCCCGGTTGAACGAGTTGGCCCGGTTTGACGTCCAACTCACTCATGTGGAAGTAGCCGCTGACGACGCCGGCGCCGTGATCGAGGAAGACGGCGTTGCCTCGGACTGTGAGGCGCTCGGCCAGAATGACGCGCCCCTCAGCGGCGGCGTGGATCTCGTCCCCGATTTGACCGTCGAAGTCGATGCCTTCGTGGTAGCTCGTGACTGGACCACCATTCCAGGAGCGGCGAGTCCCAAAGAGCGAGGTGATCGGAGTCGCCATCGGTCGCTGGAACGGTCCTCGCCAGAGTGGCGGGCCGGCCACCTCAGCGATCAGGACATTCAGGCGCTGGTTCTCGGCCCGGATCAGCGCCGGATCGAGCAAGCTCTGAGTGGCACTGTCGAGCCAGATGGTCTCGGTTTCGTAGTCGCCCGCGTTAACATCGAGGGGAACGCTGGTGGTGACCTTCTGGCCGCCCGGTATCGTCGCGATCAGCTCGATCATGTGGACGCCGGGGGCAAGCAGAGCGTCCAGGGCGACCAGGCCCCACTGAAGGCCGCAGCGAGGGTGAAAGCCTATCGCTTGATCGCCCAAACGGCCGCGAAGCGCGATGCCGGGCGCCACCGCGACCCACAGGAGCACCGCCTGCCCCCCCACGGCCGGCCCTCCACGCCAGACCGCCGTGAACGGCGCCGGAAGCGGGAGGCCGCTGGCCGTTGGGATGAGCAGACTCTGGCCGGCCGTGATCGCATCGGGATTGACCAGATGGTTCGCGGCCATCAGTGTCGCAACCGTGGTCTCGAAGCGCGCTGCCAGCTCCGAGAGGGTATCGCCCGGGCGCACGATGGTGCGCAACGGTGGCCGGTGCGAATCGAGGTGGCCGGGCGCTCTTCCTGAGAGGAGGGCACCATCGAGGGAAGGACGCCCGAACAGGGCCATCGCCATTTGGCGAGACGGGCAGAGCGGGCCGGGCGCGGCTTTAGTGGGTGTGGGATTCAGCAGGCTGATGAGGATCAGCCCGAGGATCGGCAAGTACCTCATGGTCGGGGCTCACTCACGGTCGCCAGATCATGGCGTCAGGGGCGGCACTCACCGCCACCGATGCGGGTTCGGCCGCCGCACGGCTGCGACTGCTCTGGCCAGCCAGACACAGCAACTTCCTGCGAGTTGGCCGCTCGCGGGTGAAGAGCCAGAAGCCGAATCCGTGGAGCGCCTCGTGGAGAAGAATCACGAGGACGCTTCCCAGCAGGACGACCAGCACACCGGCGAGGGTGAGGGTCACCGTCGCTTCGGGCCGTAGCCAGGCGGCGAACTTCAGGAAGAGTAGCCCGAAGAGGATGAAAGCGACCAGGCCCACGAGATTGAGGGCGATCAAGAGCTTCCTGTTTTGCGAGAGATCGAGGGTGCCACGCCGCTGATACGCTGGCGGTAGGCGTTTGCACGGCTGCGGCAAGGGCGTCTCCTCAATGAACAAAAGGCGAATTCTTCGGAAGAGAAGATCTCGGACTGGTGCGGCGACGGCCGAGGATCGCGAAGAGCAATATGGCCATCAAAAATGCCGGTCGACCGTCGAGCGCGGTTCGGAAACTGGAAGGGCTCGATTTCGGCCTGAAGTGCTGGATCGTTCCTGGGCGGTTCATCACCGGGTGCTGGCCCGGAAGAAAAGCGCCCATAGAGCCGCGACCAGGGCACTGCCCACGCAGAGAATGACGCCGAGCCCGAGGGCAAAAGCAATTCGACTGTAGCGGTAGGCAAACTGCGGTTCATCGACCTGCCGACTGAGGTCGGCCAGCAACCAGAGGAGGCCCAGCGCCACCATAATCCTTGCCAGCCCGCTACCGCTTTTCATGCGAGCCAGCATAGCGAGCCTCGAGCTTCCGGATCTGTTCGATCTGCTGGCGATTCCACTCGCTCTGAGCTTCCCCGGAATCTATGCGTGTGCCGAACCAGGCGTCGAGGATCTCCCTGGCGACAGGCTCAGAGGTGGCGCGCAGGCTGAGCGCCAGGACGTTCGCGTGGTTCCAGATGCGGCTGCCCCGGGCCGTCTCCGCATCGCGAGACAGAGCTGCGCGGATACCGGGTACCTTGTTGGCGGCGATGCTGGCGCCCGTGCCGGTCCAGCAACAAACAATCCCTTCGTCGGCCGCCCCCCGAGCCACAGCCGTCGCCACCCGGCTACTGACGACGGGCCAGTCACTTTCAGGGTCATCGGTCGCCAGCGCTCCAAAGAGGATGACATCATGCCCCCGTCGGCGGACGTCCTCAACCACGAAATCCGTCAGGTGGTTGCGTTCATCACTCCCAATCGCAATCCTCATGTCTCTCCCTCCTCCAAAAACTCGCGGAGGCGAGCCTCCATCTTTTCAACATGGCTCCCACGCCAAAAGACCCGATTGCACAGCCGGCATTCCTGGAACGCTTCGTGGCTGTGCCAGACGTGCTCCGGCACCCGGTCCACGGCGGCCGCCTTCCGCAAAGGATGGAGCGGTTGATTGCAGCGCGGGCATCGCCCGCCAAGGGCTGCGATATCGGGGTGAAGCTCGAAGTGCGACAGAACCTGGCGTACCTGGCAGCGGAGGTCATCGCTGGCGATGAGCAGGGCGCTCACCCCGCGCCGTTGGGTCACGCCGACATCCCGCGTGAGAATCATCCGGTTTTCGACGCGCGCCAGGCGCACCAGCAGGCCGTCATCGATATGGGGTTGATAGAAGGTGTCGTACCCGAGCAGGCGCAGCCAGGTTGCCAGGCGTCCCAGCATTGCATCAGCCGCGAACCGCACGGCGTCTCCTCATGACGAGTCGTCTGTGAGTAAGCTGGTGAAGACTCGAAGCATCGCGCGCTCAACTGCGTTGACCGGCCAGTGTTCTTGGCGGGAAGCGAAGTGCTGAGCGCTCAACGTTACTTATTATAGGCCTTCCTGAGACGTCTCACAATTCCCCCGCCGGTCACTGAGCCCGCGGGCCCAGGTCGGAATAGTCTCTATGTCGTGTTGCCTTTGGCCGCTCGAGCGAATGCCGATATAATGACCGCTGTTTGTGCTCGCGGAGGGATTGGGGAACGCATGGATGTCACCTGGCCGTTGCTCGTTCTGGGCGTGCTGCTCGCGCTGGGCTTCGCGGCCTTGCTCTGGCAGCGTTGGGCTCAGGGGCGGAGCGGAACCTGGCGCCGTCCGTCTACTCTCTATATGGACCTGGTAGCGCTTGTGGTCACAGTCGTCGTGGTCGGTGCGCTGGCCACAACGCAACTCGCGGCGCCGCCAGTCCCCACGCCGACACCCCGCCCCCGCCGGAAGGCGGTCGTCGTACCTCCCTCGCCCACGCCCAGCGCGGTACCAACCGAGTCGCCCGCGCCGTCCGCAACGGCCACCGTCGCAGTGATACCGACCGCCACCCCGTCGCCCGTCGTCGAGTATACGGTCCAGCCGGGGGATACGCTTCTGGCGATAGCGGCTCGCTTCGCCGTCACCATCGAGGCACTTCGGCAGGCGAATGGCTTGAGCAGTGATATGCTCCAGATCGGCCAGGTTCTGGTGATTCCGGTTCCAACCCCGACGGCGGCGCCAGCCGCACCGGCGGCGGAGCCACCAGTCGCCACGCCAACCACGGCCCTCGTCACTGTAGGGCAGCCCTACACGGTTCAGCGGGGCGACACGCTCAACCTGATCGCGCAGCGCTTCGGCGTCAGTGTCGAGACGATCCTCGGCTACAATCCTGACATCCGACCGGAAGCGCTTCAAATCGGCCAGACGATCTATATTCCGGTGCAGGTGACCGCGACGCCTGCGCCTCCATCTCCCGAACCGACGGCGCCACCAGAGAGTACGCCCTCAGTGGTCCCGGCCGTTCCAACGGCTGCTCCGAGCGCTACGCCAACAGCTGTGCCGCCCACGCCGACAGCCGCGCCACCCACCGCCACGCCGGTCCCTGTCCAGCGCTACACGGTTCAGCCGGGCGACACGCTCAACCTGATCGCACAACGCTTCGGCGTGACCGTGGATCAGATTCTTGCGGCCAATCCTGGCCTGCAACCGGAGGCTCTCGGGATCGGGCAGGAAATCATCATCCCGAGCGGCGCCGCGCCGGCCCCCCAGCAACCATCCGCTTTCCAATACACGGTTCAGAAGGGCGACACGCTTAACCTGATCGCCCAACGTTTTGGCGTGAGCGTAGATCGAGTTCTCGCCGCCAACCCGGGGCTGGTCCCATCCCGGCTCCAGATCGGGCAGGTGATCCTGATCCCGAGATGACTCGCCGCTGATCATCTAGCGGCCCAGTCGGTGACGAACCGTTCCACAATACGTTCGCGCGTGCCCTGGTGTCTATTCCTCGCGGGTGCCCATCAGGTGAACACGCTGGTTTCCTCTGGCTTGAGTCGGCCACCATCTAGCTGGTCCCGGGCAATTGTAATCTTGACATAAAGTATGTGAAAAATGAGGGTGGCAGGACACCGGTGGGCAAGGTGGTCGGCCCAACACCCTCATATGTGTGCTATCCTGAGCACGGTCTTGACCATGGATACCGTGAGCGAGAAATGCGGTTGCGCCGTGTTGCCCAGCCGTCGAACGAATCCGACATCAACTGCTCGGTCGCGGGGTGTCGGGGCCGAACAGCCGTGCAGGCTGTTCTGCCACCCACAGTGCGGCTCCTCCCTTCGCTGTCAACGATCGCGAGCCTGGCAACGTTGAACGCGGGCAGCCTGCTTGCTAGAAGTGCCCCTGGCTCCAAGAGCCAGGGGCACTTGTCTGGGTGGAGGGGGCTCAGCTCATCACCGGAGAAACTTCTCGAAGCTCGAACGCCTCATCAACGAGTTCCACCGTCCCCGCCGGTCGCTCCGCTTCGTTGTACTTGCCAGCGCGCTCTCGCTCAACCCGTTCTCCTTCTTGCTCCATCGCGATTGTCCACATGTGCAGGCCAGGGGTCCGGTCCATGATGTTGAAGAGGCCGATCGTTCGTTGATCTCTGGGAGGCCACCTCGAAATGCTGGATGGCCCACGCCGAACCGTCCTCAGCCGGCTGGTGCAGGTGCGCCGCGTGCTGGGCGTCTATACCTCAGGCCCGGCAAGAAGTCGCCGGCGGAGACGGTCGGAGCGAAGGCGCGTAGCTCGCTCTTGTTCGCGCATCGATCACGCGTTTCTGTGGGAGCCAGGTGCGACGCACCTGCACGATTGACCAGTTCTGCCGCAGTGCGAACCTTGCTGGAGAGGCCGCGCATGGTCGCGGCCGACACCCTCCATCAGGCCGGGTCGGGCGGCGGACGTGAAGTAAGCAATGCCGCCACCTTGCCTCCTCCTGCTGCCAAAACTCATGAAAAATCTGTGCCCAAACCCCTTGACAATCACTGGTCTGAGGGACCAGGATAAGGAGTGTAGCCGGGCGTGTCGTGCCGGAGGACAATTTCATGCCGCGACCAGGAGAGCGCTACAATGTCGTCGGGATGCAAGGAGGCGCATCATGGGATCCGCAAGGCCTGAGCCGCTGCCGGTTGCTTCGCTCATCACCTTCTGCTACACCGACAACCTCGGCGTGACGGATGACTTCTATCAGGGGACGTTAGGGCTCCCCCTGGTTTTCGACCAAGGCACCTGCCACATCTACCGCGTGGCCGACGGGGCCTGCATTGGCTTTTGCCGGCGGTCCGCCGTTGGCATCGATCACGATGACCTTATCTTGACGCTGGTTACTGATGATGTGGATGGTTGGTATGGGCGCTTGAAGGCACGGGGGGCGACGGTGGTGGAGCCCCCACGTACGGATGAGCGCTACGGCGTCTACCACTTCTTCGCGCGCGATCCCAACGGATACCGCCTCGAGTTTCAGAAATTTCTGTCAGCCGATGGGCTCTCACAGTCCTCGGCCCGACCCGCGTGATCGCGCGCGGGCGGCTGATGTTGGGGCGGGCGGCGTTCGCCTGCCTTTTTTCTGGACGCCCTGGCGCGCTTTATGCTACAATCCCGGCGACCAGCGCTTCGAAGGAGTCTTTCTATGACTGCCATCCCGCATCCGCAAAAGCGTATCGGCCCGATTCCACGGACGAAGGTCAAGTTCTTTGCCGGTGGCGCCATCATTATTCTGGCGATTGCGGCCTTGATCTTCAACGGCGTTCGCACCGCGGGGAACTACTATATCACCCTGGATGAGTTGGCGACCAAGGGCGACCGGGCAATTGGGCAGGGGCTGCGCATCAGCGCGCCCGTGGATATGGCCAGCGTCAACTACGACACGCAGAAGCTGGTCCTGTCCTTCGACATGGTTGATCAGAACAGCGGCGCGCGCCAACACGTCGTCTACCACAATGTCATGCCAGATCTGTTCATGAAATCAGAGAGCGTGATCGTCGAGGGACGGTTGGATGAGAGTCACGTCTTCCAGGCCCAAACGATTTTAGTGAAGTGCCCATCCAAGTACCAGAGTGCGATTGAAGCGGGCCAGCCAGTTCCTGCGGATCACTTGAATCAGAACTAGCGCGCCGGTCAAGGCGTCAGACTTCCGAAGTCTTCCGAGACTTCGGAAGTCTCCGATCACATGCCTCCGACGACTCCTTGACCAGGGTTCTCGTGCTCCGTGGCGAACGTTCTGTTGGGGGCATGCGCGGTCCAACCCCGCACGTCACCCAACAATTTACCTATCTATTACCCATATCTCCACCTGGGGCGCAAGATGAGCTAAACTGGAAGCTCAGTCTATCGAACCGGGAGAAAAAAACTATGGCTACCAATCATCAAGACAGCTCCGAAAAGCAATGGGCTGCCGAAGAATTTGCCCAGGTTGAATTGAAAGATGCCCGCCTCAACTGGCGCTGTCAAGAGATCGCCATCGCGTTGAGCCAACAACCTGGGGCAGCGATTAACCAGGCATGCGAAGATTGGGCGGATACCAAGGCGGCATACCGCTTTTTTGACCATGATCAGGCGACAGCGGAACGCATCCAAGCGCCGCATCAGCAGCGGACGGTGGAGCGGATGGCCCAGCACGCGCGGGTGCTGGCGGTCCAAGACCCGACTTACCTGAATTATACCCCTCACCCCCAGACCGAAGGGCTGGGTCCGATTGGCAAGAAGAGCCAGAAACAGCGCGGGTTTGGGCTGCATTCCACGCTGGCCATCACGCCCGAAGGCCTGCCGCTGGGCGTGCTGACCCAAGCCGTCTTCATCCGGCCCGAGGACGAGCCCGCGCATCGACCGGAGGCCTGTCGCCTGCTGCCCATCGAGGAAAAGGAAAGCTATCGCTGGCTGCAAGCCTTCGAGCAGACCCTGGCGCTGGCACCCCCGGGCGTGGAAGTCATCACCGTCTGCGACCGGGAAGCCGACATCTACGAGCTGTTTGCCTTGGCTCAGCAACGGCCGGCGCCCTTGTTGGTGCGCGCCTCGTCGAACCGGGCCTTGTTGGATGAGCACGTGCGTAAGCTGTGGCCCAAAGTGGAAGGCCGCCCCATCGCTGGTCACCTCAGCGTGCATATTCCTGGCAATGACAAGCGCCCGGCGCGTGAGGCCATGGTGTCGGTGCGCTCCGGCTCCGTCACCCTGAGACCGCCCTGGCGTCCCAACGGTCAGAAATTGCCAGCTGTCACCCTCAACGCCGTCCTGGTCCGCGAGGAAAATCCCCCCGCCGATGTCGATGAGCCGATCGAGTGGTTGCTGCTCACCAACACGCCCGTAACCTCCTTCGAGGAAGCCCAGCGCCTCATCGCTTGGTACTGCTGCCGCTGGCAAATCGAGGTCTTTCATACAGTCCTCAAGTCCGGCTGTCGAGTCGAGGATTGTCGCTTGCAGACGGCCGATCGTCTCTACCGCTTTGTCGCCTTAATGAGCGTCATCGCTTGGCGCTTGCACTGGATGACCTACATCAACCGCTGTCAGCCTGACCTGCCGTGCACTGTAGTCCTGACTACCAGCGAGTGGCAAGCGCTCTATATGCGTATTCACAAGTCAAGCCGCTTGCCAGACACACTGCCTACCGTCCACCAGACCGTCCGTTGGATCGCCCAACTCGGTGGCTTCCTCGGTCGCAAGTCTGATGGTGAACCTGGAGTGACTACCCTCTGGCGTGGTTGGCAACGTCTGCAAGATATGGCCGCTACTTGGCATCTTGGTAAGGAACAAACCCAACTTGTGGGTAATAGATAGAACAATTTACCCTTGACAGGGTACTGGTACAGCGTGAAAGCGTAGCCATGTAAAGGAAGATGAGGAGCGGCTTTGGACATGGCTGCTCGCTTCTTGCAACCTGAACGAAGGAGCCCATCGTGGCAGATCTCGGTCATCTCAGTTTGATGGTTGGCCTGGCGCTGGCGGTCTACGCGACGCTGGCGCTGTTCTTCGGCGCCCGGCGGCGCTTACCCGAGCTCATTGCCAGTGGCCGCAACGCGGTCTGGGGCGCCCTGGCCACTACGGCCTTCGCCTTCGTTGCCCTTGAGTACCTGATGGTACGCCCGGATTTTAGTGTGGCTTATGTGGCGAGCCATACCAGCATCGGCCAGCCGCTGTTCTATACCATTACCGGTATCTGGGGAGGACAGGAGGGTTCGCTGCTGTTCTGGGCGTTTGTTCTCTGCATCTATACCGCGGCCGTCATGTACTTCCACCGGGACGATTTCCCCGACATGATGCCCTACGTGGTCGGGGTCATGACGTTCGTGCTCACCTTTTTCCTGCTGGTCCTCAATTTCGAGGCGCTGCCGTTTCGGCGGCTGGGCTTCATCCCGCCCGATGGCCAGGGGCTAAACCCGCTGCTCCAGAACCCGAGCATGATTCTGCACCCTCCGATGCTCTACAGCGGCTTCGTGGGGTTCACGGCCCCCTTTGCCTTCGCGATGGCCGCCCTCTTGAGCGGCCGCACGGGGGCTTCGTGGGTCCGTCTCTCACGGCGCTGGACACTGGTAGCCTGGATGTTCCTGAGCATAGGCATCCTCCTCGGAGCGAACTGGGCCTATAATGAGCTCGGCTGGGGTGGCTACTGGGCCTGGGACCCGGTCGAGAATGCCTCGTTGATGCCCTGGCTGGTGGGCACCGCCTTCCTCCACTCGGTCATGGTCCAGGAGCACCGCGGGATGCTCAAGGTCTGGAACGTGGTGCTGATCATCCTGACCTTCGCGCTTAGCATCTTCGGTACCTTCCTGACACGCTCCGGCGTGATCGAGTCAATTCACGCCTTTGCGGTCAGCAATATCGGCACCTACTTCCTCAGCTTTATCGGCCTCGTGGTGTTGGGGTCGCTCTTCCTCCTCTTCGAGCGCCTCGATCAACTCAAGGCCGACAACGAACTGGACTCGCTGGTCTCACGTGAGTCGGCCTTCCTGCTGAATAACATCGTCTTTCTGGGTCTTTGGTTCGCCATCTTCTGGGGCACGATCTACCCGATCGTCAGCGAGGGGCTGACCGGGACCAAGATCTTCGTCGGCCCGCCCTACTTCAACCAGGTTGCCGGGCCGATCATCCTGCTGATGCTGGCCCTGATGGGGGTGGCACCCCTGCTTCCCTGGCGGCGGGCCTCGCGCCAGCACCTGCTGCGCAATCTGGTGCCGCCCCTCGTCGTGGCGCTGGTGGTGGTGGCGGGCCTGGTGCTGGCGGGGTATCAGAAGTTCTGGGTGCTGGTGGCTCTTGGCATCGCGGCCTTCGTCGCGGCCGGCCACGTGATGGAGTTCTGGCGCGGCGTCCGGGCGCAGAGGCAGCGTGCCCACCAGAATCCCTTCACCGCGCTTAGCGAACTCATCGGTAGGAACCGCCGGCGCTATGGGGGCTACATCATCCACCTGGGCGTGGTCTTCATGGTCATCGGCATCGTCGGCTCGAATTTCTACAAGATTGAGAAGGATGTCACCGTCAAGCCGGGGGAGAGCTTCACGATCGGTACCTACCAGGTCGAGACGTTGCCGTTGCGGGGTGCCCAAAACGCTATCAAGCAGTCCGTCATTGCACCGGTGCAACTCAGCCGCAACGGTACGTCGCTGGGCGAGCTCAATCCAGGGATTGACTTCCACTTCAAGGTGCCCGGCGGCCAGCGCGAGACCGAGGTTGCCGTTCGCAGTACACCGGTCGAGGACTTCTACATCGTGTTGGCCGGGGTGAATGACGACAACACGGTGACATTCAAGATTTTCATCAACCCGCTCGTCTTCTGGCTGTGGGTCGGTGGGGTGATCCTGGTCGCAGGGACCTGGGTGGCCTTTTGGCCCGACCCGCGCGAGGAGCGGATTCTGGAACGAGTCCGCGCTCGCGAGTTGGCGCTGGCGAGTTAGGACCTTGGGCGGGACGGTGCTGCGTGCCGTTCCGTATTTGCAGGCATTATGACCCTCCCGTTGATTGCTGGATTGTTCCTGGCTGCAGGACTGTTCGTTTTCGTTCTGCGCCCCTTGCTGCTGGCGCGCCGCGAGCGGGCCGCGCTGCTCACAGGCAGTTCTGACGAGACGCTCGAGAATCTTCTGTTTGAACGTGAGGCCACGCTCGCGGCCATCAAAGACCTCCAGTTCGACCATGCGATGGGGAAGCTCAGCGATGCCGACTTCCAGGAGCTTGATACGCGCTACCGGCATCGTGCCGTCGAAATTCTCCAGAAGTTAGATGCACTGGGAGTTGCGGCGGATGACCGTGAAGAGAGTCTCGAGGTGGCTCTTGACCATTGGATCGAAGAGGCGGTGGCGGCAGCCCGGAGTGCGGCCCAGGCCCAGCCTGCCCAGACGCTAGCGGTCCCGGCTCGCTTTTGCACCCAGTGTGGTCACCCGGCTGTCGCGGCCGATCGCTTCTGCGCGAATTGCGGCACGCCACTGCGGATCGAGACTCCGGCGGTCCCGTGAAGTCCGTTTCGAGTGTTCCCACCATGACTCCGTCCTAGCCAGCAGCGACAGTGATCCAGCTTCAGAACCTTACCAAGACATTTGGGCCCCAGCGCGCTCTGCGTGGCGTCTCACTGGAGGTCGCCGAGGGCGAGTTCCTGACCCTCTTTGGGCCGAACGGTGCCGGCAAGACGACCCTCCTCAAGATTGTGGCGACGTTGATGCGGCCCACGGCCGGCCGCGTTCTGGTCCAAGGCCACGAGCTGAACGCGGCGTGGACTGAGATCCGGCGCTATATCGGTTTCGTCGCTCATCAGTCCTTTCTTTACCCCGATCTCACCGCCGGAGAGAACTTGCGTTTCTATGGTCGTCTCTACGATCTGCCCGACGACTCAGAGAGGGCTCGCGAGGTCGTCGAGTGGGTGGGGCTGACGCCTCGATTTTATGACCCGGTCCGGACGTACTCGCGCGGCATGCTCCAGCGGCTGGCGATTGCCCGCGCGCTGCTGCACGATCCGCTCATCCTCTTGCTGGATGAGCCCCACACCGGCCTCGACGAGGCTGCAGCCGAGCGCCTGCACACGATTCTAGCCCGTATCTCGTCCCAGGGTCGCACGATCCTGATGGCGACCCACGACCTCCAGCGGGGTCTGGCCCTGGCGCACCGTGCCGTCATCATGCAAGCCGGTACGATCGTCTTCGAGGCGCGCCGGGCGGACCTCAGCGATGCCGAGTGGCGCGCGGTCTATCTGCGCCACGTCGGTGCGGTGTAAGCCGGGAGCGGTGCGTGCGGGGCTACCTTCGGAAGGCCTGGGCGATCGTCTGGAAGGACCTGGTGGCCGAGTGGCGCTCGAAGGAAGCGCTCAGCGCCATGTTTGTCTTCGCCTTGATTGCGCTGATGATCTTCAACTTCGCGCTGGACCTCTCGCCGGTCGAGACGAAAGTGGTGGCGCCGGGGATTCTGTGGGTCGCCTTCATCTTCGCCGGTATTCTGGGCCTCAACCGGAGCTTCGCGCGCGAGAAGGATCAGGGTAATCTCGAGGGCCTGATGCTGGCGCCGGTGGACCGGAGCGCTATCTACGTCGGTAAGCTTCTGAGTACTCTCGTGTTCCTGTTCGCGATCGAGGCCGTGACGCTACCGCTCTTCGCGGCGCTCTTCAATGTCGTCCTGCCGGTGCTCCCACTGCTCGTGCCGCTGGTGCTCGGCTCGATCGGATTCGCCGTCGCGGGGACCATCTTTGCAGCGATGGCAGTGAACACGCGCCTGCGGGATGTGCTGTTGCCGCTGCTCTTGCTGCCGATTCTCGTCCCGGTGGTGATTGCTGCCGTCAAGGCCAGCAGCACCGTCGTGGAGGGGGGCGGCTTGCTAAGCGATGCTGGCCATTGGGTGGGTCTGCTGGTGGCCTTCGATGTCATTTTTCTGACGGTCTCACTGCTGCTCTTCGAGTACGTCCTGGAGGAGTAGCACCGAACAACAAGGATGCAGAGAATGCAGTGGAAACGGGTCAACTGTGTCTAGTGGGGTTGAAACGAAAGATAGGGGAGTTATGAGTGTATCAACCAACCGCCTGCGTGGTATCAGGGCGGCGCCGGAAGGCGACACATTGAGAACCGTGGCGACCATGCTGGGCTGGCTCTTGATTCCGGGCCTGGCTCTGGCGATGGGGATGGCTCTCTTCTATGCGCCGCCCGAGGCCACGATGGGCAATGTCTACCGGATCTTTTTCTTTCACATGCCCAGTGCCTTCGCTGCGTTTGCCGGGTTCTTCGTCACCTTCATTGCCAGCGTCGGGTACCTGCGCACGGGCAAGCGCTCGTGGGACATCTGGGCGCTTTCGGGCGCTGAGCTGGGGATTCTCTTCGCGATGATCGCCATCATCACCGGCTCGTTTTGGGCGCGGCCGGTCTGGAACACCTGGTGGACCTGGGATCCCCGCCTCACCACCACCACGATCATGTGGTTGACCTACATGGCCTACATCATGTTGCGGGGCGCGCTTGACGACCCCGAGCGCCGCGCACGCTACGCGGCTGTTATGGGCGTGATCGCGTTCATCAATGTGCCTCTCGTCTTTCTTAGCTCGCGCTGGTTCCGCACGATCCACCCGGTGCTCTTTGGCGGCGAGAATCCCGAGGCCAAGGGGAAAATTGCCTGGGAGCCGGCGATGATGCAGACGCTGATGATCTGTATGCTGGTGATTACAGTGCTCTTCACATACCTGCTGATCCGGCGGGTCTTGCTGGAGCGTTACCGGGACCGGGTGGAAGTCGCCAAACTGCGAGCGATGGAGGTTGGTTGAGATGTCAGAGATTGTCACTGCCAATCCCTTACCCTACCTCGTTGGAGGCTTCGGCGCCTTCTGGCTCCTGATCCTCGGCTACCTCTACTCTCTACGCCAGCGGCGGGCCGCCCTCGACCGCGAGCTCACCCTCCTGGATGAGGACATCTCGGGCTGACGTCGTTCCAGGCTTGTTTCGGCGCCCTCTTGTCAGGCGGCTCGAGTACAGGCGCGCCGGACGCTCGATGAAATTGCACCAGGGTGCGGGCGAAAGGCCAACCACGCCCGTATCCTTCTTTCTACGAACCGCCGGCCTGGCCCCCGCTCTCCTGGCCCTCTGTATCCCTGCGCTCCCGCCTGGTTGCCGCGCGCACCATGATGACCGTCGGTCCCACGACCACACGGTGTACCTCGACGTCGAAGGCATCAGAGGGTTCGCGCAGCAGAAATGCCGCCACCGGGCGAGCGTCGGACGCCAGGCGCGATCCCAAGAGTGTGGTGAGGCCTCCGCGGAGGCTCGGCAGACCTACGGCGCGCGGCGCGTCCGCCCAGAGCCAGCGACCGCCGGGACGCAAGACGCGGGCGAATTCACGCCGCGTCGCAACGTGCGCGATGTAGGGAGCAGGGAAGGTGGTGACGAGCGTGCCAATCGTCGCATCGGCGAGGGGAAGGGCCATCCCGTCCGCTCGAACAAGCGGGATATCTACGCCGGCCGAGCCCACCGTGCGGCGGGTGTAGCGGATCATCGCCGGCGAGAGGTCGACTCCGATGGGCCGGTGGCCGGCAGCCGCCAGCGCGACGAGGAGCCGGCCGCGTCCCGTGCCCACTTCTACCACCGGCGCGGCGGCCACAAATGGGAGCACAGCACGGCCCCACTCGTACCAGTACACGCCACCGGCCACAACTGCCGCCAGGTCGTAGGCCCAGGCCGCCTCATTGTAGAGGCGGTCGAAGGCCCAGAGCATCAGGCGCCGGATGAGTGTTGTTGGGAGCTTCGTTCGCCGGTTCGCATTCACGTTTCCAGCATCTGGAGCACGCGCTCGGGTGTTGCCATCTCCGGCAGCCTTGCATCGTGATAGGGTCTTGGGAGTTGCACCGCCATGGCTTTGAGTCGCCGGGCCAGGTCTTCCCGCTGCACTCGGAAATTGTTGATGAAGGGCAGATCAAAAGTGACGACGACAGTTACTCCAAGTGTGAGACCCGCCGGATCAAGCCCGAAGGTGCCATAACTGAGAATCTTCGCGTCCTCTCGCGTGAAACCGTGTTCACGCAATCGGCGGGCCCATCCGTCGAAGTAACGTCCCCGGCGCAGGGTGTCTACCTCACGCAGGAAGAGGGGGACTTCGAGGATGTTGCTGCGGCAGCTGAGGATATTTCCTACCTCCGGCGTGATCATCACGACCACGTTGGCCTGCTTGCCTCGCCTTAACAGCCGAAGGGCGAGACTCTGTTGAGCCGTTAGCGGGGACGCAACCAACGAGGCGCCAATACCCTCAATTGCCCTTCGAACGACGTTCTTGTCCAGCAACCACACGGGCGCCGGGTTGAGCATCGTGCTCCTCCAGGTCGTAAGGTTCCGTTGCCTCTTCGGCGAAAATCTGCGCCCAGAGGGTATCCTGCTCTATCTCCGGCAGGGCGAAAAACGCCTCGTATGTCAGGCCCGCGATGAACTCGTCCTGAAGTGAGGGTAGCCTTCCGCCGGTCAGCTCCGAAGCAGCCTGACGGAAGTAGGCAACCGCTTCTCGCTCTTCTTCCAGCACTTTGGCGGAAGGTGCCCGTTCCAGCTCCGGTACGAGTTGCACCAGTTGACTCATCTCCTCAGGCGTCAGTCGCCGCAGAATCTGAGCCAGCCGGCGTACATGTGAAGGGATTGTCATGGCCCTGCCCATCATCACCTCATTCGGCGTCGTGTTTTTGTGCAGACGCCAATAGTGTACCACATCAGGTACTGTCCAGTCAGACAACAGCACTATTTTGGCGCACCGCCCGGCGCGTGACGCTGTCTTCCAGGCGCATGTAGCCGCGGATCAGGTGCGCCGCGGGGAAGAGGACCGGCTCGGGCGGCCAGGGGATCGTCCGGCGGTTGACGAAGAACAGCTCGGTAAAAGCACTTTGGCGCTCCAACACCAGGTCGCGCAGAATGTTACCAGCGTAACTCATCAAAGAGACGCCATGACCGACGCAGCCCAGGGCATAGCAGACTCGCCGCTCATTGCCGAGGGAGCCGAAGGCCGGTGCCATATCCACCGGCACGCTGACCGGGCCGCCCCAGCGGTGGGTGATCCGGGTGGTCTTGAGGCTAGGGAAGGTCAGAGCGAGGTGTTCCTCCAGCTCTCGGAAGACCCGGGGCTCGTAGTCGTTGGGCAGATCAGCGTTGCGCTTGAAGGTCACGTCGCCACCGCCCATGAGCAGGCGATTATCGGCGGTCAGGCGATAGTAATGCACCAGGTTGGGAGCATCTTCGATGCCCTCACGGCCCTGCCAGCCGATAGACGCCAATTCCTCCGGCGAGAGCGGCTCGGTCAGGACGATGTAGGTGCCAAC
The DNA here is from genome assembly GCA_027493995.1 of Ardenticatenaceae bacterium. Lineage (GTDB taxonomy): Bacteria > Chloroflexota > Anaerolineae > Ardenticatenales > Ardenticatenaceae > DOUV01. Next base: position 8,225,047 of record JAOSJS010000001.1, read on the forward strand.
CGGTACCTGCTTGCTGGCAAGCTGGGGAAAAGTGCGGGCGTAGGCGTTGGTGGCGAAGACGACTTTTTGAGCCAGCACCTGGCCGAGGGGCGTCTCGACGACAATGGGCGGGCCGCGCCTGGGCGGCTGCACCAGCGTGACCGGCGTCTCTTCGTAGAGAGTGGCCCCGGCCGCCTCCGCGAGCGTCTTGAGGCCGCGAGCAAACCTGGCGGGGTTGAGGAGGGCGCAGTTCTCCTCGATGCGCGCACCGAGGTAGGTGGCGCTGTTGACCCGACGGCGCGTCTCAGCGGCATCCAGGTAGTGAATCTCGTGGAAGCCAAGGGCGTTGGCCAGAGCCGTCTCGCGCTGCAGGCGTCGGGCGCCGCCTGGGGAGGTGGCGACGGTCATCAGGCCGGTACGCTCGTAGTCGCAGTTGATCTGCTCCTCGCGGACCAACCGGCCCACGTTCTCGACGGCCTGGTCCATGAACGTTTGAGCCTCGTGCACCACCTCATGACCAAAGCGGAGCTTGACCAGTTCCATCGTCAGGCCGAAGAGGGCCATGGCGAAGCCGCCGTTGCGCCCACTGGCACCGTACCCGCAGAGGTGTGACTCCAGCAGGGCGACGCGCAGCCCGGGCTCGGCGCGCTTCAGTTCGAGGGCGGTGCTCAGCCCGGTGTAGCCGCCGCCGATAATGGCCACGTCCGCGTCGGTGGTGCCAATCAGGGGTGGGTTCGGCCGGGAGAAGTCAACGGTCTCGTGCCAGAAGCCGACGGTGTGGGTGGGCATTGGGGGTGTCCTCTCGTGCTGTAGGTGAGGAAAGGCATGGCGCTGCGTGGCGCCTCTGATCTCATTCTAGCGCGTCCTGTCGCCCAGGCAAGGACCGCCGCCGACTGCCACAGTTTCTCTTGGGCCCGATCGCACCTTGCCCAGGCGATCAAATGATGCGCCCCGCCGGGCAATCGGTAGGGCGCTGTTACGCCGGTTCTTTTTCCGTCAGATGAGAACTTCTATTGCCCGCGGCGTTGCTGGCCTTGCTGAGTCTGCTGGTTCATCTGACCTTGCTGCTCGCGCTGTCGCACTTGCAGGCGATTGTGGACATCGCGAACACCCATGACCGATTCGGCCGTATCTTCGGCCATTCGCTTGGCCTGGCGACTGTCCACGGTGCCCTCGAGCGTGACCTCGCCATTGTTGACCGTGACGTTGATCTCGGTGGCGTCGATCTGACCATGTTGTGTGAGGCGCTCGTTGACATCCTCGCGGATGCGCTCGTCGGAGCGCTGGTACCCGCGCGGCCCGCGGCCGGCGTAGGGGCCCTGCGTCCATGTCTCGCCGTAGGTCCCGTAGTGTTCGCCGTACATCCTGCCCTCGCGGCCGTACTCGGTGCCGCGCCAGGTCGGCTCGCCATAGTAGCTGTAGCGGGCGTACCCGTAGGAGGGCTCGCCGTAGTAGCCCTCGCGGCCGTAGCCGTAGGTAGGTTCGCTATAATAGTAGCCCTCGGGGCCGTACTCCCTGCCGCGCCAGGTGGGCTCGCCGTAATAGCCATAGCGGCCACGGTAGCGCTCCTCATCCTCGTCGTAGCGTCTCCAGGCGCGTTCCCGGTCGAAGCGGTCTGCCATCGGAGTTCTCCTTTCCATACTGCCCGAACGTCTCGTGACGGTCATCCACGTCCGCCACAAGCAAGAACGGCAGCAATAAATATGCCCCTGATGACAGATCCCGTGACAATTTTCGGGTATGGACGCCCGCGCCCGGGCATGCTCATGCCCGGACACGTGTTCTCTCAAAGGTTCCCCCTTCACGGCCGGATTGTGCGCAGGAGCTGGGGTGTGATGGCCTCGGTCTCGTGGACGGCGCCCGGCCAGGTGGCAACGACCTCGCCCAGCGCCCAGGCGATGTGCTCGCGCACCTCGTCCTCGAGCCAGGAGGGCAGCTCGTCTTCGTCGAGAACCCGGACGCGGCCGTCCGGCATCACGAGCACGTCGACGACCAGGTCTTGCCACTCGACCCGGTCGTCCTCGATAGTCACCGGGCCACTGAGGTTGAAGTAGTGGGCGATCGTGCGGCCGTCGGGCTGCACCCAGTGGTAGACGTTGTAGGGGCGCTCGGGCCAGTAGTAAGCAATCGTCATCGTGCCGGCGGGGAGCTCGACGTCGTGTACCCGTCCGGCACCGGGGAGCACGTAGCGCAGAACCACGCGGTCGGGGCGCTGCTCCAGCAGCTCGCAGGTGAAGTGGAGGCGCTCGCCGCTGAGGCGCACTTTGACTTCTACGAACGGGCGATGGGTGATCGTCATCGTCGCTGACCTGCGTGAGGAAGAGGGATTACCGCCATTGTGCCCCAGGCCGGCCAAAAAGGAAAGCGGAGGACAGCAGCGTAGCTCTTGTCTACAGGCCGGCCGCCGCGCGGTCAAGATAGAGGGTCACTTGTGGGTGGCATCGCAGGATGCTCGCCGGGCATCCTGGACTCACCGGCCCGCGGAGCATTTCGCGGATGGCCTGGGCCTTCTCGGCGCTGGGCACCACACAGTAGATTTGCTTGAAGGCCATGACGGCCGGCATCGTGAGCGTCAGCGCTCGTCGAGGCACTTCCTCGACGGCCGGGAAACAACCATCCTGGACCTGCTGCCGCCGGCTTCTGGGGTCCAGTTCCACCACCTTCACCCACTGCTCGTCGTCGAAGTCGGCTACATCCGGTTCGTTAAAGGCAACGTGGCCATTCTGTCCAACCCCGATGCAGGCGATCTCGGGGGGATAGCGGGCGAGGAGTCTGGCGTAGCGACCACACTCTTGCGCCAGGTCGCGCGCGTTGCCGTCGAGAGCGTGGATGACGCCCGGCCGGACGTGATCGAACAGGTGAGACCGCAAGAAGGCGGCGAAGCGCTGGGGCGCAGCGGGCGGGAGTCCCACGTACTCATCCAACTGGAACGCCGCGATCCGAGGCCAATCCACCCCTGGCAACGAGGTCAGCGCCGCCAGGAATTGGTTTTGCGACGGCGCCGCGGCGAAGGCCATCGCGACCTGGCTCTGCCGGGCAAGGGCCGTCTGCATCGCCCGGGCCACTGCCCAGGCGGCGGCCACCCCCATGCGTTGGCGGTCGGGGTAGATCTCGATCCGCAGCCGGTCAACCTGGAGACGGACCGGGCCCTCGCCGGCCTGAGCGTCAGCCGCCGGGAGGAAAGGTTGTTTCTTCATAGAAGGGGAACCCATTTCGTTCTCTCAACGCCGGTAGAGCACATCCAACAGGTTGTCCCCCCGACAAACAATGGTGCGGGCATCGATCCGCTCCACGTTCTTAGAGCGGATGGTCTCCTGCAGGGCGCGCTCGCTGTTCAGGAACTCGATCTTGAGGGCGTAGGGTGGGGGCATCACGAAGGGCTTGAACTCGCTGAGCCTCCCCAAGGCCCGCGCGGCTGCCTCCCGGATCAACTGCTGCGCCTTGGCTGGTGCCAGGCAGAGGGCTGCCCCCCGGCTCAACCCCCTTTTCACCGCCACGACCTCGACATCGCCCAGAAGTGCCTGAGCCTCCCGGGTGGCTTCCTCATCCCCTGTGACCAGAATGGTGGGAACGCCAAATTGGCCGGCCAGCGCGGCGCCGGTGCCGATCTCACCGATGAGCTGACCGTTCAGCCAATAGTTGACGATGGTCGCACTGGACTGCGTGTGGTCCAGCACACCGCTGTACGTGCCGGCGATGGCGTGACGGCCGATCATCACATGGGCATCGTAGGATTGATCCAGGCAGGGGATCGGCGGCAGCGGACCGCCGATGATGGCTTGGGCCTCGGGATGCAGATCGGGGAAGTAGAGGCCACCACCGCCGTGCCCGTCCAGCACCACGATCTCGCGCGCGCCCGCTTCCAATAGCCCCTCCACGGTGGCATTGACCTCGGCCGTCAGCAGGCGCCGGGCTTCTTCGTAATAGCGGCCACTGGTCCGGCACTGCTCCTCGCTGCTGACCACCCCGCTGACCCCCTCCAGATCGGTGTCGACGAACACCTTCATGGCTTATCCTCCTTGTGCAGTTCTGCCGCCAGTGAACAGGCTGCCTCTACCAATAGATCCTCAGCCTCAGGCACGAGGGGGGCTGGTGTGTGGCCGGCCTTGTAAGCTACGTTGACCTCATAGTTGCGCCCTCTCTGGCGGTGTGCTGCGGCAGTCGGGAGATAGCCTCTGACGCCGTTGGCGCAACCGATCACGAAGGTCGGGCTATCGAGTGCAGCTTGAACGCGCCGGCCGATCTCAACAAATGCCTCGCCAGGCAGTGCGACAAGGTAAACCTGTCCGAGGCGCGCAACCTGGATCTCTACCTGAAGACTATGCGGGATTGTGCCGGCTTCCATCTGCGACAACAGCCAGCGCGCCCACACCAGGTCCAGTTTAGCGTCGTTCGTCAGGGTGGAGCGTCCTTCGAGGCTCTCAACCAGGGATGCCAGTTCGGCGCGGGATGGCGGCGATTGAAAGGGAAGCGCCACCTGTTGCGATCCTGCCGCCAGTCTGGCGTCCCGCGTCCGGATCTCCTCGCACACCCTGACCACTTCCGCACCGAGGATGCGCCCCAGGCTCAGGACCTCCCGGCTGGTGCCGCCGCGGAAAAGGCCGTCGGCATCCGTTACGTGCGGCCGCACGTCGCCACTGCACCCCTGCAGGAACATTGCCGTACACCCCGGCCCATAGATCTGCTCCACGAAGTGCCGGGCTGCTCCAGGAAAGTCGGCACTGATCAGCAGATTGCTGCTGCCGAAGGCGGTGGCATGGCAGGCATAGTGCATCAACACCGCCAGCGGCTCTCCATGGGGGCCGTCTACACGGATCACCCCGACCGTATGATCGACCGGCCCCTCAAGGTTGGGGCGCATGACCACCCCATCGGGCGTGACGAGCCGGCGATTGACGTTGAAACCGACTCGCCCGGTGCCCATCCCCAGGGTCGCTTCTTGCAAGTGGTTGTTCGCCACATAGACAGCGCCGGCCAGCCTCATCTCCAATTCCGCCAGGTAATGAGGATCGGGCTCTTCGAACATCTCCAGCCGCTGAAGGACGGGGCCGGCATGGGTGTGAGAAGCGGCCAGCAGGACGTGACTGGGGGGTATGCCGGTTACGTCGTAGATGCGCTGCCGAGCGCGCTTCACGAAGTCCTGACCCAGAGCGATGAGGTCCACGGACAAGATGGCCAGCCGGCTGCGCCTGTCCGCGAGGACGAGGGCTTCGCCGTAGAGTTCGTCATGCACGCCCTGGGAGGGCTGGTCCCGGTCATAGCCGGCCAGCCAGGCGCCGACAGCCGGTGTGATATTGGCCTTTGCTACGCCGGCCTGCAATTGTCCCTGGCTCCCACTGCTCAACGTGTTGCTTGCCATATAGATCCTCCTGGGAACTCTGTGCATAGATTTCCTGGCTCAGTCTGGATGCTGGCCGTAACTTCTGAGTGATGCTCCACCGTCAGTGGAACAACCGATTCACGGTAGCAGCTCGAGGAGCTCGCCTAATCGCTCGATGATGGCGTCCGGTTGGATGTCACCTGCTGCCTCCCCGGGTGCCCGCTTCCAGATAGCCATCATGCCCATAGCCTGCGCTCCCAGGACGTCGGCCCGCAGGTTGTCGCCCACCATCACCGCCTCCTCAGGATGCACCCCCAGCTCGGAGAGAGCCGCCTGGAAGATGTGCGGGTGGGGCTTCATCCAGCCGACCTCGCACGAGAGGACAATGCTTTGAAAGAAATGCGCCAGGCCCGAACGCTCAATCTCCTGGCGGCAGCCCTCCCCCCAGACCTGGTCCGAGACCACTGCCAGGCGCAGATGCCGGCCGCGCAGCGCCGCAAGGGTCTCCAGAGCCTTCGGATAGAGCGCTCGCTCTGCCACCATCTCAGCGCTGAAGGCTGCCCGCAGTGGCGCGCACGTCGCCACCGACAGCCTCAGCCCGAATTCCGCCAGGGTGTGCGCGAAGATCTCGAGCCCGGCGGGGACGGCCAATGGCGTGAGAGCTGCCTGCTGCTCCGCGCGCCATGCGGCCGCCTCCACGGCCTGTGCCAGCCTCACAGGGTCAGGCACAGGAGCGTGACCCTGCTCTCGCAGCATCTGGGTGAGGCGAGCGCCGGCCGCCGCCAGCACCTGCGCTCGCTCCGCCTGCGTCACGGGATGCCAGAGGGTGCCGCCGAGGTCGAACAGAACAGCGCGGATCACGCGACGCATGGCGACGCCTCACTTCATCAGAGGGTCCAACGCATCGCGCAGACCGTCCCCCAGCAGGTTGAAGCAGATCAGCGTGGTGGCCAGGACCAGTCCCGGCACGGCCATCAGGTGCGGATAGGAGCGCATCAGGGCCTGTCCCTCTGACATCATGATTCCCCAACTCGGGGTCGGGGGGTCCACGCCCAGGCCGATGAAACTGAGGCCGGCTTCCGTCATGATGGCCCCGGGGACGCGCAGCGCCGCCGCCACGATCACCGGCGCCAGCGCGTTGGGAATCAGGTGCACTCCGATGATGCGCTGAGGACTGGCGCCGATGCAGTGCGCCGCCTCCACGAACTCCTTTCCTTTGAGTGAGAGGATCTGCCCCCGGACCAGGCGGGCGACCGTCAACCAGCCCGTCAGACCCAGGGCAATGAAAATGGCAACCAAACCACCGGTGGCGTCATAGAAGCGCGCCGCCACGCCCAGCCACCCGCTCGTCGTCGCGCTAAACAACGCTTTCAAGTAGGACATGACGATGATCACGAATAACAGGTCCGGAAAGGCGTACAGGATATCCACCGTGCGCATGATCAGCGAATCCACCCGCCCCCCGAAATAGCCGGCGATGGCGCCCATCGGCACGCCGATGCTCACCATGAGGATCATGGACACAACAGCGACGCTTAGGGAGATGCGCGTACCGTACATCAGACGGCTGAGGACATCGCGCCCGAGGCGGTCGGTGCCCAATGGGTGTGCGGTACTGGGGCTCTCAGTGATATGGGTCACGTCCTGCTGGTTGTAACGGTAGGGGGTGAGCCACGGTGCCAGCAGTGTCACGGCGAACAGGGCCAGAATAAAGGCCAGGCTGACCAGGGCCGCCTTGTTGCGGAAAAGCCGCCGCCAGGCGTCATGCCACAGACTGGCCTTTTCCCTTGGAACGCTTTCCAGTTTCACGATGCCACGGGCAGTCTGGACGGCCATCTTGCGCTCCCCTTACTTGTATGTGATGCGCGGATCCAGGAACCCATACAGGAGGTCGACCAGCAGGTTCGCGAGGGCGATCAGGGCTGCGAAGAGGAGGGTTAACCCCAGGATGACGGGATAATCGCGCCCGGACGCGCTGGTCACGAAGTAGCGGCCAATGCCCGGCACGCGATAGATCGTCTCCACAAAGAAAGAGCCGGTGATCACGCCCGCCAGAGAGAGACCGGCCACCGTGACCACCGGGATGAGCGCATTCTTGAGCACGTGCCGGGCAATCACCAACCGCTCGGGCAGCCCTTTGGCTCGCGCCGTGCGAACGTAGTCCATGCGCAACGCCTCCAGCATGCTGGAGCGGGTATAGCGGGCTAGGGTGGCCGCCGGCCCCAGGGCCAGGGCGAAGGCTGGGATGATGGCTTGCTTGCTCAGCAGTCCCTCCCAGCCTCCACTTGGGAGCCACTGGAGCTTCACGGCGAAGATGACAATCAGCAGCGTGACCAGCACGTACGAAGGGGTGGAGACGAACCCTAGCGTCAGGACGGTGACCCCAAAATCCCACAATGTGTTCTGCCTCAGGGCGGCTAGCACGCCCAGGGGGATGCCGATCGCCAACGCCAACCCCATGGCCACCACCCCGAGCTGGATCGAGACCGGCCAGAACTTCCGGATGATCTCCGCCACAGAGAGAGTGCTGAAGTATGAAGGCCCGAAATCGCCGCGGAGCACACCCCAAATGTAGTTCACGTACTGCTTCCAGAGGGGATCGTCCAGGTGATACTTCGCCCGCAACGTCCGCACCAGGCTATCGGGGAGCACCCGATCCGTTTCGAGGTCCCACGGCCCCCCGGGCGTCGCGTGGATCACCAGGAAGGTTAGAGTGTAGACCACCAGCAGCACCGGGATCAAGGCCAGAAAACGGCGGATCACAAACTGGCTCACGTCAGCGGCTCCTGTACGGGCGGGAGCGATCCCCGCGGGTCGCTCCCGCCCGTGACGCGCTCAGTGGGATTCCACACTGATCGGACGCAGGTCGATGATCTGGCCCGCAGATTCCACCGGGAAGGCCAGACCCTTGACGTAGGGCTGGACCACCCAGCGGGCTACCGTATGGTAGAAGGGGATAACCGGGCTGGCTTCCATGAAAATCATCTCGGCCTCCTGGTACATCTTTGCCCGCTTCACCGGATCCTGCTCGTAGCGTCCCTGCCGGATCAACTCAGTGAAGCGATCGTCCTGCCAGCGGATGTCCAGCCAGTCGATGTCGGGGTCATAGATACCGTTGTACCAGCCGGCCGGATCGGTGCTCAGCATGGTCATGCGCCGGACCCCTCGGATGTCGTAGGACTCTTTGTTCTGCTTGTGCGACTGGGCCCAGGCCGACAGAGCTTTGCTCTCCATCAGGTTGAGATTGACGGTGACCCCCAAGGTGTCTTGCCACATCCCTTGCAGTGCTTCGGCGATCAGGCGATACTCATCAGACGACGGGCCGACGTACTCGATCTCGCGCAACCCCTCGCCACCGGGGTAACCGGCTTCGGCCAATAGCGTCTTCGCTTCCTCAGGCCCACCTTCTTTGAGAATAGCTGCTGCCTCTGCGGAATACCCTGGCAGTTGCGGCGGCACGCTCGTGTAGGCCGGGGCGTACTGCCCCTTCAGGATGACGTTGTTCAACACCTCGCGGTCTACGGCCAGGGAGAGGGCACGGCGCACCCTGGCATCGTCGAACGGCGGGTTGGTGGTGTCGAAGGTCAGGTGCGCGGTGGCGGCCACGGCGTACTCCTGCATCATCTTGCTCAGGCTCGGATCGTTGCGCACCCGCTCTAGATCGGTGCCGGGCACCCAGGCTATGTCGAGCTCACCGGCCTCGAACGCCAGCAGGCTTTGAGATATGTAGCTCTCGAAGAGCACCCAAGTGGCCTTGTCAATCGCCGGCTTGGGCTCCCCCTTGTAGTTCTCGTTGCGCACCAACACCACCTCCTGGTCGGGCTCCAGCGTCGCGATGGTGTAGGGTCCGTTGACCACGATGTTGCCGGGCTTCATCCAGGCATCCCCTTCGGTGCCATACTTCTCGATGGCCCAGCGAGGCAGAGGGTAATAGACGACACCGGCCACATCGGCCGGAAAACCAGGCCGGGCGGCCTCCAGGGTGACCTGCAGAGTGAGATCGTCCAACACCTTCACGCCCACACTCTCTGGGTCGGTGTTCTCCCCCTTGTTGTAAGCCTCGGCGCCCTTGATGTGGTAAAGGTCAGAAGCGATGGGAGCTTCGGTCTTCGGGTCCAGCGTGCGCTTCCAGGAATACTCGAAGTCCCCGGCTGTCACGGGTGTGCCGTCGCTCCACTCCAGCTCGGAGCGCAGGTGAAAGGTGTAGACGGTGCCGTCGGCAGAGATATCCCACTTCTCGGCGACGGCGGGTACCAACTCGCCAGTGGCGTAGTCGACGCGCGTGAGACCATCGAAGAGGTTGAGCAGGAACTCGTATCCCTGGCCGTAGCTGAGGCCGGGGTCGATGGAACCGCCGAGACGAGATAATGGAACCAGCAGCACTTGCTCTGCTGCCGGTGGTGCTGTGGGCACGGTGGTTGGTGCCTGCGTTGGTGGCGCCGTGGTGGGTTCTGCCGCTGGCGGTGCGGTGGGTGCCGCGGTCGGGGCCTGGGCCGCCGCCGGCGCCGTCGTCGGGGCCGGTGGCGGCGGCGTGGCCGCCGGGCCGCATCCTGCGGCCAACCCCAGCAGGATCACGATCAGAGACAGGCTGATGGTGGCTCTCCACCATTTTCTTGGAATCATCAGAGCAAACCTCCTCCTTGGGGGACTACTCGATTGAGAACGGTGCTGTCTCGCCTGGAGATGATCAATCGAACATGGTTTCTCACCTCCTGCTCTCCTCCGGCCTGGGTATCGGACACAAGTTTTCATCCGGTCACCGGCTCGCGGCCGGCGCCCGCCAGCGGCTCAGGCCGCCGGCTGAACGCTGAAGCCGGCTCGAAGCCGGCTGGGCTGCAGTGCGCGTGAACGACGCGGTGTCAGCCCGCTTGGAGCGGGCTTGAGCGTTCAGCCAGGGGGTTGACCCTCTGGCGCGCCGGCGGGCTGCCGCCTTGATGGTTGCCGTATTCATTGGTCAACCTTCATGAGCGCGCTGAAGCGCGCACTACCAACAGGTGCCCCGCCACTCGTACCAATTCGCCAACAAGATTAGGCCTGGCCTAGGCTGTGCCGGTACTCCGCCAATTCCTCGATGAGCTGCGCCAGGAGCGCGGCGGCCGCCTCGAGCCCTTGTCGGCCGAGCTCGCGCGACGGGTTGGCCGGCTTCGGCACGTGTTGCGAGGGATCGGTGTAGTAGAAACCGACGGTGCCCCGGCGCTTGACCTCCTGCTGGGCCGGCGGTTGGGGGACGGGGACCAGGGGCTCCGCCTCCAGATCCACCAGCTCGCCCAGCCCCAGCACCTCGCCGGCGGCCAGCAGCAGCGAAGGCTCGGTGAAGCCGGGGTCCTCTGCCTCCCGCCGCGCAAACTGGGCGCCCAATTCGCCCAACAGTTGGCCGGTGCGTGCGTCCAGGGGGAAGGGATTGAAGAAGGCCACGGGTACGCCCTGCTCTTCAAAAATCTGCCGCCCGGCCAGACTGAGCGTCCATGAGTCCGGGCCGTGGACGCTGACCAGGACGATGCGCCGGAAGCCCCGCTCGATGAGACTGGTGCAGATGGCCTTGACGAACTGAATGACCAAATCGGCCGGGATGGAGACTGTCCCGGCGAAAGGACGGGTGGCGCCGGTCCAGGTGTAGGCCAGGGGCGGCAAGACTACAGCATCGCAGCGCGCCGCCGCCAGCCGGGCCACGGCCCAGGCCGTCAGGTGGTCATTGCCCAGTGGCAGGTGGGATCCATGGATCTCGATACTGCCGACCGGCAGAATGGCCGCGTCGGAGTGCTGCAGGAACGCCTGGGCTTCCGCCCAAGTCATGAGGTCGAGCTGCCGGCGCGTGACCGGCCGAGGGCCGGCACTCTGGTCTGTCGGAGCCATCATTTTGCTCTCCTCTTTCGGTGAGACCTGCTTGAGGTCGTGATCCGTGATGCGTGATGCGTGACGGAATTCCTCACGCATCACAGTTCTTGTCGAGAAAACCGTGCATGATCAGTAAGGCACGCGTCCCGGGTGACCCAGAAGTCGATCCAGGTTCTCGCCCTCGATCCTGGCCCGGTCCTCGGGCGCGAGCTCCAGTGCCTCCAGCTTGACCCTCGAGATGCGGGGCACGTCGAAGGGCATGGCGGTGCCGAAGAGGACGTGATCGGCCCCCAGCCTCTCAATGAGCCGGCCCAGGGATAGCTTCCAATAGCTGTAGACCTCGAAGCGGCACACATCAACGGAGACGTTCTGGATGGGCGCGTCGAGCAGGCCGATCAGCGTCTCGATTTCCGCTCCGATATCCAGGAGGACGAAGTTCGCGTCTGGCCGCTTGCGCACCGCCGAGGCGATTTGCTCGACCGGCACGTTGGGGACCTGCAGCAGGTGGTGTTGCTTGCGCGGGTCTTCGACGCAGACCTGGACGAAGACCGGCAGCGCCCGCCCGGCCGCGCGGCCGATCAAGGCCAGGCTACGCGGATCGTCCAGGGCGTACCCATGGTAGGCCGGGCAGAGCCGCAGGCCGGCCATCGCCAGGTCGCCAAAGCAGCGCTCGAAATCCGCGTCGCAACCCGGGTAGGTCGGGTTGAGCGTCGCCAGCGGCACCAGGCGCTCGCGACGCCCGTGGACCTCGCGGTACAGCTCCTTGTTGGCAGCCTGGCAGTCGCGGTAATAGAGCGCGTTCAGCGAGCTGACCACCGCCCGGTCGATGCCCTCACGGTCCATCAGCTCGACCAGCCCCCGGCCATCGTTGTAGCGCAAGGGCCGGTAGGGGTAGTGGCCGACGTAGGCGTGACAGTCGAAGATCATGATGGGCCTCCTGTGTCGCCGGCCGGATCCAGGTGTAGGAGGCGCGCCATGTTGGCATAGCCGATCAGCCGCCGCTCCTCCTCGCTGATCTCGGCACCAAAGAGCCGGCCCAGGGCGGCGCAGTTCGAGCCGTCGGTCCCGAAGAGGATCCGCGGCGCGCCGACCTCGCGAACCATCATCTCGGTGATGCCCATCTCACGCACCGAGCCGGAGGTGTCGAGGTAGATGTTGGGGTAGGGCTTCAAGGCTTTGATCTCCCACTCCCACTCACCGCCGCCGGAGACGTGGGCGAAGATGTAGTTGGTCTCGGGCACCCGCTGCGCCAGTTCGATCAGGTCCTCGGTCGTGGACTCGCCGGGGCGGATCACATCTGGCCCGGTGCCGGCGTGCTGGAGCAGTGGAACGCCCAGCTTCCCTGCCTCGCGGGCGAGCAACGCGACCCGCGGGTCGGAGCATCGGACGGAACGCAGTAACTTCAACCCCACGAACCCATCCGCCTTGACACACCGTTCCAGCTCCCGGATCGCTTCGTTCGGGTAGGCGGGGTTGACGTACGCAAAGGGCAGGATCCGGTCAGGGAAGCGGTCACGGTAGCGCGCCAGAAAGCGGTTGGCTGTGGCAAACTCCGCGACGGTGGGGAGCTCTTCCACGCCGGGCTGCAGCCGCCCGCCGGTGACAAAGGCGCACAGCCGTACATCATGGCGCGTCGCATAGCGCATCTGCGCGGCATTCGACTGGCGAGCCCACTCGTCGTCCGGCCCGTCTTCTTCCCAGATGTGAACGTGAGCATCAATCAGCATTCGGGTTTCCTTTCGCCTGCCCCACTATAACGCTGGTGAAACCACATCTCCTCCTGCCGCGACCGGGCCAGGTCGGCCAGCTCCTGGAGGATGTCGGCCCGGCGCTCGCGGATCAACCGCGCCCGCACGTCGTTGTACAGGCTCGGCCCGCCGTAGCCCTGAGCCAGGCGTATTTCCTCCAGGTCGATCACCGCCGACGCCAGGCCGGGTCCGTGGCCGGCGTCGGCCACGATGGCGCCCGACGGGTTGATGATGCAACTGCGGCCGAAGTTTCCCTCCCCCCGGGCGACCAGGCGGCCAAAGCCGTTGGGCACCACGTAGAGGCAGTTGTCCAGGGCGCGTGCCCGGCTCACCGTCACCACGCTCTCCTCCGAGGTCTGGATGCCGCCGATGCCGTGGGGGAAGAAGATGATCTCGGCCCCGCGCAGCCCCATGATGGCCGGCCCCTCCGGGAACAACATGTCGAAGCAGATCATGGCGCCGATCACGCCGAAGTCGGTGCGGTGGACAGGGAAGGTGTCGCCCGGCACCACGTGAGTGCCCTCGACCACGAAGACCTTCTGGTAGCGCCAGACCGACTCCCCCTGCCGGTCGAAGAGGACGGCCACGTTGTAGAGCGTCTCCCCCTGGCGCTCGTAGAGGGCACCGAGGACGTACATGCCGTAGCGTTTGGCTCGTTCCATGAGCATTCGGCCGTAAGGACCGGAGACGGGTTCGAACATGTCAGGCTTGGCTTTCCCCGGCTGGTACTGAACGGATTCGGGCAGGCAGACGACGTCGGATCCCATCTGCCCGGCCCGGTCGACCAGGGTCATCACGTAGCGCAGGTAGGCGGGATAGTCCATGCCCGTCTCCGTGATGCGCAATGGCTGCACGGCCGTGACCCGCACCCGCCGGCGCCTGTACGGGGGCAAATACGTCAGCCGGCGGCTCTCGGGGTCCAGGGGCTCCCCGCTCTGGCCGGCAACCCCGGCGATATGCACCGGGTGCTCTTTTTGCTCCAGGCGGAAGCCGTGGAGGGTCGCCCAGCGGCCGACGGCAGTGACGAACGCGGGGTGTTGGCCGGCCACCGTGTAGTTCTCCGGCCGCCGGGGGCTCTCCAGGTCCAGGTCGGCGTCAAAGTGCAGCACCAGCCGCTCCGTGTCGCCGGTTATTGTGAGGATCTTCATCTCTTCTGCTCCTTTTGGCTGATCAGCGCGCGGAGGGCGGCGTACTCCTGCCGGGCCACCTCGGCGCCCTCCACCCCCGGCTGGTGACTCTCGTCGGAGAGGAAACCGTCGTAGCCGATCTCGCGCAGCGCCGCCACGATCGGTGGGTAGTCGACGCCGCCCTGGCCCAGGGGGCGGGGCCGGTAGAGGTACGGCGGTGGCCCCATGACACCCGGGCCGGCGGCGTCGACCCGGACAGAGTCTTTCACGTGAACGTGCAGGATCTCCCGACCCAGGCGGAGCACCGCGGCCGGGCCGTACTCGGCGCGGGCCACGTAGAGATTGGCCGGGTCGTAGATCACCCCCACATTCGCCTGGCCGATGGAGTCGAGGAGACGGCTGACCCCCGCCACGTCCCGGTGCAGGTAGCCGTAGTGCAGTTCCAGGCCCAGGCGCACGCCGTAGGAGGCTGCGATTGCCGCAGCGCGTTGCAGCCCTTCAGCCGCACGCTCCCAGTGTGTCGCCGTGGCCTGCGCCGGCTCCGGTCCTCCGGCCAGTATGCGCACCAAGGGGCAACTCAGGGCGACCGCGATGTCCAGGAGTCGCTGCAGGTCGTCCAGTTGGCGTTGGACGCCGGCTGGGTCCAGCTGGCTGAACCCGCCCACGCCGGCGGCCAGGTCAGGCACGGCCAGCCCCGCCTCGCGGATCAGCCCGGCGATGGCGCGCACCCGCTGCGGCGGTGTCGCCGGCGATAGGTGAGGCTCCCGCGCCAGCGGCTCAATCCCCTGGTAGCCGATGTCGGCGGCCAGGTGGATGCACTCCTCCAGAGGGCGGTCAATCAAGCCAAGGGTGCAGAGGGAGAGTCTCATCCTCTCATTCCGTTTCAAGCAGGTGGTCGGCCACCTTGTTGATCCCCGCCGCGATGGCAGCACAATCCGCCGCCGTAAAAAGCGGGCTGATGGGGACCCGGACCGCGCGCGGGAAGAGATCCTCAGCCCGAGGGCAGAGCCCGGGACCATACTCGACGTGGCCGCCGTAGAGCGGGCACGCGAAGGGACAGCCTTCGGATGTGATGGTCCGCCGATGAGTGATCTGCGGCCAGGCCAGGTAGGCCGGCTGGCCGCCGTAGAGCCGGTCGGCAACGATGTTCTCGGCCGTCAGCGCCCGGACAGAGGTTGCTGCCAGCTCCGGCGTGGGCAGATAGAACATGAGCGCAACGCCGGCGTCGCCTGCCTCGTCGGGAAGGTCCCGCCAGACCAGGCCCCGCCGCGCGGGAATGGCGGCTTTGATCAGTTCCTTGTTGCGCCGCAGAGCGGTGAGGATGCCGTCCAGGCGGTGCAGTTGGGCCAGGGCGACGGCACCGCTCAGCTCATTCATGCGATAGTTCTCGGCCAGGAAGGGCTCCCCGTGCACCGGGACCTGGAAGGTGTTGTCCGCTCGGAAGAGGCCCTGGTCGTGACAGCGCACGGCTCGCTCGTAGAGGGCCGCCTCGCGGGTGGCCACGGCGCCACCGTCGCCGCTGGTGAGGATCTTGTTGAGCTGCAGGCTGAAGGCGGCGATGTCGCCCCAGGCGCCGAGGGGCCGGCCGCGGTAGGAAGCACCCAGGGATTGCGCCACGTCCTCGATTACGGCCAGCCCGTGGGCCTGCGCCACTGCGACAATCGCGTCAGCGCGGTAGGGGACGCCCTGGATGGCGACGGGCATCACCGCCTTGGTGTGCTGCGTGACGCGGGCAGCCAGGGCCGCCGGGTCGAGGCCCAGCGAGTCGTCCACGTCGGCGAAGATGGGCACGGCGCGGCTCGCCACGACCGCGCCGGCACAGGCCAGGAAGGAGACCGCCGGCACGATCACCTCGTCGCCGGGGCCGACGCCCACCGCCTGTAGCGCGGCCTTCAGCGCCGCTGTGCCCGAGCTCACGCCCAGCGCGTAGGGCACGCCCGCAACCCGGGCCAGCTCGCGCTCGAACTGCGACACCTTGCCAGGTGCACGCGGCCCGTAGAAACGGAAGGGTGATTGTGCCTCCAGCACCTCCAGGACTGCCCGCCTTTCTTCCTCCCCGATGAGCAGGGCACCAGGATACTTCGCCGGCAAAGGTTGTTTCAAGGCTGGCTCGCCCCCGTCAATGGCCAGCCTGGCTGATGCGATCATCCTCACGGCCGCCTTTCCAACGTCACTCTTTCGCCGCACTCCGCCGCCAGGTATGCCGCGTAGACCGCCTCGACGACGGCTCGACCGAGCTCGCCGTCGGACAAGGGCGGCCGGTCGTTTCGCACCGCCTCGACGAAGTCGCGCATCTCCTGGGGGTAGCCCAGCAGCCAGTGCTCGTCCACGCTGGCGAAGCTCCAGCCAGCCTTGGTCTCCAGCTTCTCTGCCAGGTACTCGTCTCCCCAGACACTTGCATCTGGGGCGTAGGTCTCACAGACATTGCTGCGGGCCAGGTTGCACTGGATCCGGCCATTGGAGAGCAGAATCTGGAGCCAGGCCTCGATCCCCCCGAGGGCGATATCGGAAGCCATCAAGACCCCGCGGGCACCGTCGCTGAAGGTCAGGATCATCACCGCCCAATTCTCGACGTCCTCCCAGCCATCCACCAGCCGGCGCTGAGGCTCGGCCTGAAAAGAGGCGATCCTGGTCAGATCGCCCACCTCGGCCGTCACCGCCTGGACTGTGATAGGCCTGCCATCGCGAATCAGCCCCTCGTAGCGCTTGAGGTGAATCGCCGCGCCGATGGGATGGGCCCCCAGCCGTAACAGAGCCCCACCGCCGCTCTCCCGCCATGACTTGGCGTAGGCAGCGTGGGAGCCGCTGTGGGCCTCCACCCCGCGCAGTTCCATGATGGTTCCCTTGCTGGCCGCGATCAGGCGCCTGGCCTTCTCGATGGCCGGGGCGTAGACCCAATTCTCGGCGTACATCAGCCTCACACGGTTGCTTCGGGCGGCTGCCAGCATCTCGTCGGCCTGGCGCAGGGCCTCGGCCAGCATCGTGGCCCTGGAGGTCAACCCGACGGGATGGGCGCCGCCTGGGCCGAAATAGCCGGTCAGCGGTTTCTCGCAGATGACGTGTTTCCCCGCGCCGGCTGCCTGAAGGGCGAGGGGGTGATGCAAGTCGTTGGGCACGCACAGGTCTACGATGTCAATGTTCGGACTGGACAGCAGCTCCTCGTAGGTGGCATACACCTGCCGGACGCCAGAGCGGTCGGCGAAGGCAGCCGCCCTGGCCCTGGAGCGGGAGACGACGCCGGCCAGCTCCACGCCCAGACCGGCCAGTTCCTGAAAGGCCCGGGCGTGGACCTCAGCCGCAAACCCCGCACCGACGATGCCGACCCCCAGTTTGGTCATAACGTGGCTCCTCTACGTTGGCATTTCGATCGTGCGCAACTGCTCGACACCGGCTGCAACCTTCCGAAAAGCAGCGATGTACTGGTCGAGCAGGTCCCAACAGGGTTGGTAGGTGAACGTCGGCAGACTCATCAGGCGCGGGTGGATCGCCTCGGCCACGGGCAGGTCTCCTTCGTCGTAGGTGCGCATCGTGGCCCGAACTTCAGGCGGCGGGTACGGGCATTCTCCGGCAACCTCCGGACCCTGGTAGAGGGGCTCGAAGTGCAACAGGCGGTAGCGCTCGGTGTCCACCTCCACCCCTTCTGCCTGGAGCGCGGCCATGAAGCGCTCCTTCGGGACGCCCCCCATCTGCTCCTGATCGTAGAGCAGGCGGTAGCCGTACCAGCCGCCACGCGTCACGTGGGGCGCGGTGTCGGGCGGTGTGAGGCCGGGGATCCCGGCCAGACCCGCGGTGAGGTACTCCAGGTTCTGGCGCCGCGCCTCGATGCGCTCGTCCAGGTGCCTGAGCTGTTCGCGCGCAACCGCTGCGGCCAGGGGGTGCACCCGGTACTTCGGACCGAAGCCGGTGAAGGCGAATTGGGTGTACTGCCCCGTGAGGGAATCCTTTTCGATGCGGCCGCCGTAGTGGCTCAGGGTCAGCATGCGGTCGAAGAGATCGGGGTTGTTGGTGACCGCGAGGCCGGCCTCACCGCCCGGCAGGGCCTTGCTGGCCTGCAGGCTGAAGCAGCCCACGTCGCCGATGCTGCCCACCGGGTGGCCTTTGTAGGTGGCGCCGTGGGCGTGGGAGCAGTCTTCGACCACCGCCAGGCCGTGCCGGCCGGCGATAGCCATGATCTCGTCCATCTCCGCCGGGTGGCCCCAGAGGTGAACCACGGCGATGGCTTTGGTGGCCGGCGTGATCCGGCGCCCGACGTCGGCCGGATCGGCGGTGAAGGTGCGCGGGTCCACGTCGCAGAACACCGGGATGGCGTTGCACAACAACACCGTGCTGGCCGTCGAGGGCCAGGTGTAGGTGGGCACGATCACTTCGTCGCCGTACCCCACGCCGACGGCGAAGAGCGCTGCGTGCAGGCAGGAAGTGCCGTTGCACTGCGCCAGGGCATGCCGCACCCCCAGGTAGCCCGCAAAGGCCTGCTCCAGCTCCCGGATGATGCCGGTCCCAGCGGTGATGGAAATCTCTCCCTGCCGCAAGAGCCGGGTGACGGCGGCCACGTCTTCGTCGCCGATCAGCGGCCAGCGCTCTTTGTTCTCGACAGTCACCGTCCTGGCCCCCCCAAGGAGGGCAAGTGTCTCTTCCATTTTATTTCCCTCAATCATCGAAGAATGGGAAGAGGATCCGGATCTTCTCTTCCGTAAGGAGCGTGCCGTATTCGCAGGCTTCCAGGGCTTCGGCGTACCGGATCTGCGCGCCTTGCTCTTCGCTGTACAGCTTCTTCAAGCGGTCGCGATAGCGGTCGGCGACCTCGGCGAAGGTGGGGGTCCACAACTCCCGGAGCCAGGCCCGGCGCTGCTCGGGGGTGTCGAGGACCGGGCCCTCGATCTCGAGGTTGTAGGGAAACCACTCGTACATCTGAGATTCAAAGCAATCCAGCATGTCGAGCTTCTCTTCCAGCACCTCGTCGATTCCCACCACGACATCAGGCGTGAAGGGATAGGGTTTGCGGAAGGTATCGCTCATGTATGCGATCACAGGGTTGTAGCGGAGGTGCGGCGTGAGCGCTTCGACGTTGGGGATCGTGACCGTGTAGGCGGCGTCGTGGACCAGTTGCGCCGTGTAGCGGTGATCGGGATGGTAATCATTGGGGCGATGGGTCAGCACCAGGTCGGGCCGGAAGTTGCGGATGATACGGACCAGCCACCACCTGTTTTCCAGGGTAGGCATAAGCTGGCCGTTGTGGATATCAAGGACCTCGTACTCGATACCCGCGACCGCCGCGGCCCGCTGAGCTTCCTCGTACTGCCGGCGGGCCAGGGGACCACCACCCATGAGGTGGTGCCCCGTATCGCCGTTGGTGACGGAGACGAACTTGACCGTGTGGCCCTTGCGAGCGTACTTGATCGCCAGCCCGCCCACCTTGATATCGCAGTCGTCAGGGTGCGCTCCGAACGCCAGAATGCGAAGGCTCTCAGGCATGGTCTATCTTTTCCCTTCCGTCTTCTCTTGTTGGAGGCTCTCCAGGAGGGAGAGAGCGGTGTTTACAATCGCGGCATCCGCGCCCGGTGCGACTCGGGCGGCTGCCGGCTCGTACCCGCCTACGGCGTATGCCTCCTCGGTTGGGATGTAGCCCACGTAGCCGTTGGCCAAGCCGACCACAAAGACGTGCGGCAAGCCCGAGCGCCGCTTGATCTCCAGGCCGATTTCGACGAAGGGCTCTCCGGGGATGCCCACCAGGTAGGCATCGCCAATCCGCACGGCCTGAACCTCCGCCAGCGCTGCCGGGCCTTCTCGTTCCAGGGCTTCCAACAGCGAAAGACGAAGCCTGGCATAGGCCAGTTCGATCTGGGCCGTGAGGCACTCGTCTGGCCTGGCCTGCTTTTGAGTGAGCTCGGCCACCGCCCGCTGCCGCTGTGTCAGGTCCGCTTCCACCTGGTGACGGCTGAGCCGGTCCTTGAAAGGGAGTTCCACCCACGTTGAGCGACTGTCCACGAGTGGTGCTACCGCCGGGCCGGGTTGTTCCAGAACCTGGAGAACGACAGCCGCCAGCCTCGTTCCCAGGTGCCCGGCATCGGCGAAGGTGCGATGGGGGATGGGGTGGCCGATCATGCTGAGCTCTGGCGAATAGCCGCCGGGGTTGATATTTCCCAGCGCTCCGTTGGCGAAGAGGATGACAACATCTTGGCCGAGCCGGCCCTCGATTGCCGCACGCATGTAGCCGGGGTAGTCGGCCGAGGTGAGAAGGTTGTCGGCTCCCAGCACGGTGGCGTGGCAGGTGTAGTTCACCAAAATGGCGATCAACTCTCCCTGTGTCGTCTCGACGCCCAGAACGCCCACTTCGGGGTCCATTGGACCGCCGCCGGGTCGCCGGTTCCGGGCGATTTCCGGGAGTAGCCCCGTGCGGCTCAACACCCTGGCTTCACGGCGGTTGTGCAGGGCAGCGCGCATGGCCCGGCGCAGCTTTTCGCTCAGTTCGGCCCGATAGGCGGTGCTCCGGTCGGTATCTGCCGTGAGGTCCGGACCGGAATGAGTGTGCGAAGCGCAAAACAAAACGTGAGTCGCCGGGATCCCAGGTTCCTGCTCGAGCGAGCAACGCACCTCGCTCACCAGCTCCGCCGATAGGGCCAGGACGTCCACGGTTGCCACGGCGACTTGCCGCTCGCCATCGCCCAGAACCAGGACTTGCGCCCATAAATCGTCGTGGACACCCTGTGCCGGCTCGCTGCGAGCGCCATAGCCCGCCAGGCGAATGCATGGTGGTGGGCTGATGGTAACTTTGGCCGCGCCGGCCAAAAAGCGGTTCACCGATGTCGCTCCGCGCCCCTTCCACCGGGACTGGCTTGCCTCTCTCCTGCCGCTGAGCCATCAGAGACGAGTGCCATCTTGTGTAAGATGTCCTCTGCGGCGTTGTCCAGATGGAGGGCGATTGCTTGCTTCGCTCGGGCCACATCTCGTTGTTGGAACGCTTCCAGGATTTCGCGGTGTTCCACCTGGGTCTGAGGCATACGCCGCTCGCGGGTAGGAATGAGTGCTCGGGCGACGTATGTGTAAGCTCGTAAGCTATGGTAGAACTCGGTCAGGCGCCGGTTTTGCAGGATCTGGACGATGCAGTTGTGAAACTCTTCGTCCAGCTCGAGGTAGCGGGGGTAGTCGCGGACGGTCTCACCATCAATCAAGGTCGCCATGGTAACGGCTAAAGATGACATCCGTTGAATGGTTGTTTCAGGGGCAGTGGGCAACTTCGCGGCCGCGGCCTGTTCGATGATGCGCCGGCTTTCGAAGACCTCCTTCACGTCTTGAGCGCTAAACTGGGAAACGAAGGTGCCGCGGCGAGGGCTGACCTGAACCAGGCCATCGGCTTCCAGGCGGCGGAGGGCGTCGCGGATGGGGGTCACGCTGAGTTGGAGCTGTTCAGAAAGCTCCTGGGGGGAGAGCCGCTGACCCGGGGTGAACTCACCCCTGAGAATCGCCGCTCTCAGCAATTCGTAAACCTGGTCACCGAGCGGACTGCGATTCAGTTCGAGTGTCGCCACAGTAAAGTCTCTCCAGGCGTGAAATCAGTCTCTGTGATTTCCAAAGCGGGGGTTGCCACAGGCCCGCCAAACTCTTCCGGGGTATTCTTCCAGGGGCTCTGTAATCTGATGCATCAGACTTTTGATCTTAGGTAAAGTGTATCACAGAGTGGGGAGGAAATCAAGTCCCAGTTTTGTTACTTTTTCCCGCCTTCCCCGACCTCCAAAGGAGGACAACTCACCGACAAGCCACCTGAAAAGGAGCCAGCCATGAAAGTGCGACTGTTCACCCTGCTGAGTCTCATCGTCGTGCTGTTGCTGGCGGCGGGCGAAGCACTCGGCTCGACGCACGTCCGGTCAACACCCCCGACCACCCCGGGCCCCGCCCCGGACCGTACCCGCGTCGAGGCTGTATCGGAACGTGCGACCGTGATGTTCATCGAGAACGCCGGCCAATTTGCTGAGGGGGCCCGCTTCCGGGTGTGGGGCGGCGGCGCGGGAGCCGTGTGGCTGGCCGAGGACGCCCTGTGGCTTACGGTGCTGGAACAGCCCGACGCGCAGATGGGGAGACAGGGGGACAGGCAGCCTTTTTCGGCGTCCCTGCCCGTTTCCGTCACCGCCTCTCAGGCAAGCGTCAATCTCAAACTGAGTTTCGTCGGTGCGAACCCTCAGCCCCGCCTGGTGCCTTTCAACCGCCTGGATACACACGTTTCCTACTTCATCGGCAACGACCCAGGCAACTGGCACCCTGACGTACCTGTATGGGGCGGCGTGCGCTACGTGGAGTTGTACCCCGGCATTGACCTGGAACTGAGCAGCGCGGGCGGGCAGTGGCAGCCACGCCTGGTGGCCCGCCCCGGCGCGAATCTGAACGCGGTGCGTCTGCGGGTGGAGGGAGCGGACGGGCTGACGTTGGAAGACGACCGGTTGCGCCTGATCACGGCTGTGGGCACGTTCTTCCTCCCGCTGTTGCAGGCCGTGGTGGCCGATGGCTCCCCTTTACCGATTTCGGGCGAGTGGCCGGAGGTGAGGGGCAACGAAATCACAGTCCCCTTTGCCGCCGAGGAACCGGCGGCTTTGCCCCAAGACAACCCCGCTGACCTGATTTACTCCACCTTCCTTGGCGGCAGTGGCTGGGATTGGGGTCACGATATCACGGTAGGCGCAAATGGCGCCGCCTATGTCACCGGCTTGACTGCAGCCACCAACTTTCCGACCACCCTGGGGGCGTTCCAAACGATGCCTGATAGCCTCCCTGATGTTTTCGTGACGAAGCTGAACACTACCGGCACCGGGCTGCTGTACTCCACGTTCCTCAGTGGTAGTAACGGTGACTTGGGCCTCGCTATTGCCGGGGATGCAAGCGGGGCCGCCTACGTCACCGGCTTCACTGTTTCGTCCAACTTCCCAACCACGCCGGGGGCGTTCCAAACAGCGTTGGGCGCGGGCAATTGTGGAGGTTCCGCCTGTCCTGATGCCTTCGTGACAAAGCTGAACGCCGCCGGTACCGGGCTGCTGTATTCCACCTTCCTCGGTGGCACGAATCCGGACGCAGGCTGGGGCATTGCGGTGGATACAAGCAGGGGGGCCTATGTCAGCGGCGGCACTAACTCAGCCGACTTCTCGACCACGTCGGGGGCGTTCCAAACGAGCTACGCGGATAGCAGCGATGTTTTTGTGACGAAGCTGAGCGCCGCGGGCAGTGGGGTGGCGTATTCCACCTTCCTAGGCGGTAGCGGCTCTGAATGCTTGTTAAGCAGGTGCAGTATTGCGGTGGATACAAGCGGGGCGGCCTATGTGGCCGGCGACACCAACTCAGCCGACTTCCCGACCACGCCGGGGGCGTTCCAAACGACGTTGGGCGCAGGCGATTGCGGAGGTTCCGCCTGTCCTGATGCCTTCGTGACGAAGTTGAACGCGGCGGGCAGCGGGCTGGTGTATTCCACGCTCCTCGGTGGCAGTTTAGATGATGCAGGCTATGATATTGCAGTAGATGCAAACGGGGCGGCCTATGTCACCGGCTGGGCCGGCTCGCTCGACTTCCCAACCACACCGGGGGCGTTTCAAACGACTTCTGGGGGCAACTGGGATGCCTTCGCGACGAAGCTGAACGCCGCCGGCAGCGGGCTGCTGTATTCCACGTTCCTCGGTGGTAATGGCGATGAGGCTGGCTCTGGAATTGCAGTGGACGCGAGCGGGGCGGCTTTTCTCACTGGCTTTACCTATTCAACCAGCTTCCCGACCACGCCGGGGGCGTTCCAAACGACTTATGAGGGTGGCAGGCACGCCTTCGTGACAAAGCTGAAGGCAGCAGGCAGCGAGTTGCTGTATTCTACCCTCCTCGGCGGCAGTTTGGAGGATGGGGGCAATAACATCGCCATAGATGCGAGCGGGTCGGCCTATGTCGTTGGTTTCACCAGGTCGTTCGATTTCCCGACCACGCCGGGGGCGTTTCAAGCGACCTGGGGCAAGGGTGATTGTGGACCTCAGTCTTGTCCCGACGCTTTCGTGACAAAGCTAGCCACGGCGTCCAATCCCCCTCCACCGACGCCGACGCCTACGGCCACACCCACACCGGCCTCCTATCGGGTTTACCTGCCTCTCAATCAGAAGAACCATTGACAAGCGTTTCTTCCAGGCCAGGTTTGAGCGAGTGTAGAACCAATGGACATCTTGAGGCTTTCGAGAGGAGCCCCTGCAGTGGATAGCGCCGATGACGATGCTCACCTGGTGGCCGCAGCGCAACGCCGGCCGGCCAGGTTTGCCGCGCTGTACGATAAGTATTTCCCCCAAGTCTATCGTTACATCGCCTACCGGGTTGGAAGCCAACAGGACGCCGAGGACCTGACGTCCCAGGTATTCACCGAAGCGCTGGATCGCCTGGATGGCTATCGTGGGCAGGGTACTTTCGCCGCCTGGCTGTTTGCCATCGCGCGCCACAAGGTGGTCGATCACTACCGCCAGCGTGGGGACGTGGTCTCCCTGGAGAGCAGCAGCGCACAGGGGTTGGAAGCGCCCGGTGCTGCGCCCGAGTACTGGGCAGTCCGCAACGAGCAGCGGCGCCTGCTGGCCTGGGCGCTGCAAACCCTGGCGCCGGAGAAGCAAGAACTGCTGGCGCTACGCTTCTTCGCCGGTCTGAAGTACGGGCAGGTCGCTCAGGCGCTGGGCAAGAGCGAGGCTGCTGTCAAGATGATGGTCTATCGCGCGCTGGACGAATTGCGCGCGAGAATGCTGGCTGCCGAGGAGGGGTGAGATGCAGCCGAGAGATGACGAGATGTTGGATGCCGGGCGGCAGCAGATCGCTGAGGAGTTGCGGGCACTCGGCGAAGCGATTCCGTACCGGGAGGCTTTTCGCACTCAACTGCGGGAATTACTGATCGCCCGTGCTGAGGCAAGGAGAGGGGGTGACGAGGTGACAAGGAGAGATCGTCTCACTCTCCCCTTGTCTCCCGGCCCCCTTGTCTCCTGGCCGGCATTCTGGCGCGCATTCGCATTTGTCATTGTGGTGGCTGTGCTCATCGCCGCTGGTACCCTGGTCTTCGTGCCCTCCGCGCGGGCGCAGGTGGGAGAGGTGCTCCGGACCTGGTTTCGCCTGGAGTGGGGCGGGCTGAAAATCGAAGCGGGTGGCAGGCTGCCCGCCTTCACCCCCTTCAAGCCAGCCTACTTGCCGCCGACCCTCTCTGGCGGTGTCGGGGGCGGAACGATTGGCGAGACGGAGGGTATGCGCTTGTTCTTCGGCGATCCCGACAGCCAGTGGCTCGTCGTGGACCAGAGTCGCGCCCCGGCAGATCGGGCACTGCCTCAGGGCGAGCGAGTGCAGGTGAACGAGACGGAGGGAGTGCTGCTGACAGGGCAGAGTGGTGTGGTCGAGATACCGCTACACCAGGCGATGGTCCCCGGGGAACGACCGAGACCGCGGGAGATCCAGTACGAGCACGCGACACGGCTCATCTGGTACGCCAACAACACGCGGGTCGAGCTCCTCTCCAACCTGCCAGTCCAGGAGGTTCTGAAGATCGCTCGATCCATGCAACCGGCGGGAGAGGTTCCATAAGCGGAGCGTTTAGTGAGTAGGCCTTGCCATCGGGCAGAGTGGGAGCCGAGTTAAACAATGCAAGCAGTGATGAAGACAGTTAGTGGTTCGGGGCTGGATCTGGTGGAGACCGATATCCCAACAATTGGCCCGGGCGATGTGCTGGTGCAGGTCCGGGCCACTTCGATCTGTGGCACCGACCTCCACATCCGGCGTTGGGACACCTGGGCCAGCGGCCGCGTGCGGCCACCGGTGATCGTCGGTCACGAGATGTGCGGCCAGGTAGTGGAGGTCGGCAAGCAGGTCACCACCGTCGCGGTCGGCGACTTCGTCTCCGCCGAGAGTCACATTGTGTGCGGCGTCTGCGACCAATGCCGGACGGGCAATGCCCACATCTGCCGCAACACCAGGATCTTGGGGGTCGATACCGACGGGGTCTTTGCGGAGTACGCTCGCATCCCGGCCGCGAATGCCTGGAAAAACCCGCCCGATATGCCCTGGGAATTGGCCGCGCTTCAGGAGAACTTCGGCAACGCCGTGCACACGGTGATGGCCGTGGACACCCGCGCCAGGCGGGTGCTGGTGACCGGCTGCGGGCCGGTCGGCCTGATGGCGATTGCCGTGCTGCGGGCGGTTGGGGCCCACACGGTGATCGCTACCGACATCAGCCCCTACCGCCTCAACCTGGCGCGGCGCATGGGCGCCGACCTGGCGCTGAACCCCGGCCGGGACGACGTCGCGGCGGCCGTCCTGGAGCGCACCGCGGGGCTCGGCGTGGACGCACTGCTCGAGTTCTCCGGGGCGCCGCCGGCCATCCGCCAGGGGCTGCATCTGCTGCGCGACGGCGGCGAGGCGGCGCTGCTCGGCATCCCCGATCACCCGGTCGAATTGGACTGGACCAATGACGTCGTCTTCAAAGGAATCACCCTGCGCGGCATCGTTGGCCGCCGCCTTTGGGAGACCTGGTACACCGTCCGCGACCTGCTGCAGGGCGGCTTGGTCGATCTGCGCCCGGTGATCACGCACCGCTTTGCGCTGGCCGACTTCGATCAGGCGATGGACACCATGCAGAGCGGCCAGAGCGGGAAGCTGGTTATGTTCCCCCAGGACCAATAGGAAGTGCCGCTAACCATGAGCGGCGAGGACTGGTCGGTAGCCTACACCCAGGGCTGGAACCCGGTCAGCTACATCACGGGGCGCTTCGGGCGCGAGCGGCGCAATGCCTGGCTGAAGGCGATGGCGGTGGGGAAGGATCTGGACGTGGCGACGGCCACGGAGTTGGGAGTGAGCTTCGATCAGTTTGGCTGGGAGTGGCAGATGTCCCTTCGGCAATCCTTCGTCTCCGCTCAGGACCTGGCTCAGGGCAGGCTCTAAGCACCGATTGATCAGGGATGTGGCCCGGCGTACTC
The DNA here is from genome assembly GCA_027493995.1 of Ardenticatenaceae bacterium. Taxonomy (GTDB): domain Bacteria; phylum Chloroflexota; class Anaerolineae; order Ardenticatenales; family Ardenticatenaceae; genus DOUV01. The sequence goes on from JAOSJS010000001.1 coordinate 8,252,003, forward strand.
TACCCAGACAATGTTGTCCTCCTTGTCAACCCAGTACCAGACCCGGTCGCTATAGTTTACATCGTACTGGAGGAGACCCTTGAGTTTGCCTCTCAGCCTCTTGACCTTACCAGGCACCCTCCGTTCAGGGGTGGTCTGGAGAAACTCTAATGTCTCAGCTGCCCCTTGTGGGTCACGGGCACAGATGTCTCGCCAACCCTTTTGGGCTTTCTTTCGCATCCGCACCTGGTATTCAGGTGGCATTGGACGCTTCCATGGGGATGTAGTCATCCGGCTGGCCCCGGGTGCGCCAGGCTTCCATCAGCTCGGGATGGCGGTGGGCTTCCGCCGTGGCCTGCCAATCTTCCAGCATTTCTTCGAATTGCGCCCAGGCTCCTGTGATAGAGCAGCGAGCGAAGGTGTCGACGAAGTCTTGCAAGAACTCCTGTTGTTCCCCCTCATCCAGATCATGCACCCAGGGAAAGATGGCGCTTTCCGCCGGCTTTCGCTGCAGGGTGATAACCTCGCGCAGAAACTGGGCGGCAGTTCTGGCGTGGGCAGCAGTCTCAGCCGCCTCGGCTACCTTCTGGCGGGGAGCCAGCACCAGATCAGCGACCTTGCCCTGGACGATGGTCACGCCACCTGTCTCCCGAGCCCGGTCAAACCAGTAGCGCTGTCTCTTTTTCAGGTCGGTTGCCAGCACGACCTCATCGCTGAACATCGTTTTCGCCATCACGTACCTCCTGAAGAGGATTATATACCTTTGAAGGCACTTCATCAAGTACCTCAGGAGTATCATCTCTTCCTGAAGCCATTTGCCTGGCGTCAGTTTGGTGGTCTTACGGTGCCGCCTGGGCAAGAGCGAACTGGTGCCGGAGAGAAGAACTGGGGATGAGCTTCGGTCAGTTGGGCTGGAAGTGGCGGGGATTGTTGTGAGTAGGCTCAGGATGCCTCAGCCTGGCGGGCCGCGAGCCAGCGCCCGAAGGAGCGTTGGCTTTCGCCGCTGCGCCGGCCGGCGAGGATGCTTGCGACGCTGAGATGTTCATCAAGATCGGGCCAGCCGATTCCCGTCCCGTGGCCCAGCAGCTCGTAGTTGTTTCGCTCTTCCGGTGTGCCGTGTGCCAGGCGCGGATACCATTCCAGTGGGGCTGCCACTACACGGCCGTCGGCCAGTCGCACAATCAGTTGGTCGTCGGTCACTTCAACGTCAATCGCGACTGGATCACGTTCAAGAACCAAAGTAGTCATCCCATGCCTCCAGTAGTTTTTCCTGGTTTGCTTCCACGAGTCGGTGAATCTTGCGCAGCTCGTGGGGAGCAAAGCCCCAGTTGCCTACCAATCGGACCGGCGTGAGCCAGAACTTCGCGCTGTCCCGGTCACGCTGGACGTGAATATGTGGCGGTTCGCCCTGATCGGCGCTGTAGAACCGAAACGCGTACGGCCCTTCATGATGAACGGTGGGTGACATCGGTAGCTCTCGAAGAGGATTATATGCCTTTGAAGGTGCTTCGTCAAACACTTTATGAAATGAGAGGGAGAGTTGCTATGAAACGCGCCGCCATTCCTGTGGCCGTCATCGTCCTGGCTATGTCGGTCGCCGCTGCTGGCTGGTTGGGCTTCACAGGAGCCGGCGGATTACCTGGCGCAGGGAGCCAGCCCACACCACACCCGCCAGCGAAGACTGTCCCCGTCACTCGCGGCGATGTACGCCAGGTCCTGGTTGTGCCCGGCGAGGTCGTTCCAATGGTCCGGCAGGACCTAAGCTTTCCCGTTGGCGGCCGCTTAACCGGGCCAGTCGTTCACCCTGGCGACAGGGTGACCCAGGGGCAGACGCTGGCTCGTCTGGAGACGGAACAGTTGGAACAGGCGGTGGCCCTGGCACAGGTCGACCTGGAGGTCAAACAGGCGGCACTGGAGAGGATCAAGGCCGGTCCCTCTGCAGCCGAACTGGTCACCGCCCGTGCTGAGGCGGCTGCTGCCCAGCTCAGGCTGGACACGCTCAGGGACGGCACGTCACCCGCGGATCTGGCGGCCCAAGCGGCCGTGAGCGGAGCCGCTGCCGAGTTGGAAAATGCGCAGCATAACCTGGTCGTGGTGCAAAAAAGCGATGTTGTCTCCAAGAACGTGCGGGACCGGGAGTATGAACATGCCTGGTACGAGGCAAACTATGGAGAGTACCTCAAGAAGTACCAGCAGGGTGAGGTAGACAAGACGCGTCTGGATCTGGAATGGAATGCCTTGATGACAGCCAAGGAGAGACTCGATTCAGCGCGGGCTCAGGCGGCTTTGGCCCTCGGCGAGGCGAACAGTCGAGTGGCCCGGGCTGAGGAAGACTTGCGGCAGGCGCAGGCTCGCCTGGCAGAACTGACGGCTGGGCCGTCGCCCGAGGAGGTGGAGGCGGCCGAACTGGAGGTGCATCGGGCACAGATCCGCCTGGAGCAGCTCATCGCCGGGCCAGACGCCACCGAGCTCACGCCGGTCCAGGCCGCTGTGCGCGCCGCCGAGATCGCCCTGGCGAAGGCTCAGGCTGACCTGGCAGCCGCGACGCTGGCGGCTCCGTTCAACGGAACGGTGCTGGCCGTCAAGGCTCGGCCCGGGGAGCAGGTCATGGCCAATACCCCCATCATTGTGCTGGCCGACCTGGCCCGACTGGAAGTACGGGCCACGGTAGGACAGGAAGATGTGGGCCTGGTGCAGCCAGCCCAGCCGGCGACCCTCAGTTTCGACGCCAGGCCGGGCCAGAGCTTCCCGGGTCGGGTGACCCGGGTCGTGCCAGAAGGGGCCGAGGGACAGGGAGTGGTCACTTACGAGGTCTTTATTGCTCTCGATCAAACCCCGCCGGGCCTGCTACCCGATATGACAACCGACGCCGAGATTGTGGTGGCCGAGCGCGGGGATGTACTGACCCTGCCGTGCCGCACGATTCGCGCCCGCCCGAACACCACCGTGTCAGTACCGGTCCTCGATGGAGGCCAGGTGGTCACCCGCAGAGTAGAGATCGGGCTGGTGGGTGACCTGAATGCGGAGATCCTCGCCGGGCTGCGGGAGGGGGATCAGGTTGTAGTGGAAGGATGAGCGGTCTGATCGTCGAAGCGCAAGAACTGAGCAGGGTCTATCGTCAGGGCGCCCTCGAAGTCCTCGCCCTGCGCCAGGCGAGCTTCACCGTACAGCGGGGCGAGTTGGTCGCCATCATGGGGCCGTCGGGCTCAGGCAAGTCCACCCTGCTATACCTGCTGGGCTGTCTGGTGCGACCAACGGGCGGCATCTACCGGCTGGGAGGCCGCGACGTGACCCGGTTGTCAGGCAGCCAACTGGCCCAGGTACGCGGCCGTTGGATCGGCTTCGTCTTCCAGTCCTTTCATCTGCTACCCAGCCTCAGCGCGCTGCGCAACGTGGAGCTGCCGGCACTTTACAATGGTGGGGCACAAGCAGAGCGGCGGGAGCGAGCCCGGTGGCTGTTGGAGCGAGTCAGCCTGGGGGAACGGCAGCATCACCGGCCGGCGGAGCTGTCCGGCGGGGAGGCCCAGCGGGTGGCCATCGCCCGCGCGCTGATGAACGACCCGACGCTGATCCTGGCCGACGAGCCGACCGGCAACCTGGACAGCACCACGGGTCATGAGATCATGGCTCTGCTGGCCGAACTGCGCGGCGAGGGGCGCACCGTGGTCGTGGTGACCCACGATGCCAGGATCGCCCAGCGCTGGGCCGACCGGGTGCTCCACATTCGCGACGGCGTGCTGGAGGGGGAATGAGATGGGCCTCTTCGACAGCCTGCAGACGGCTCTGGAGAGCCTGGCCCACAACAAACTGCGCTCCTTCCTCACCACGCTGGGTGTCATCATCGGCGTGGGCTCGGTCATCGTCATGGTGGCTCTGGGTACCGGCGCCACAGAGGCGGTCAAGGGCCAGTTCCGCGGTCTGGGTTCCAACGAGCTGACGGTCGTCCAGCCAACGCGGGTCGGCGGCCAAAACCCTGGCAGGTCGGTCCGCCCCATCACCTACGAAGAGGCTCGCGGGCTCAAGGATTTGCCGCCCATTGCTTCGGTGAGGATCCGCCTGGCCGGCGGGGGGAGCGTGGTACACGGGCGCGAAAGCCTGGATGACACCAGCATTCTGGGCGTCCCGGCCGACTGGATCGCCGACCAGGGGCCGGATTATCTCGCCCGGGGCGAGTTCTTCAACGAGTACGATGTGGAGGACGAGGCCCGGGTGGCGGTCATCGGCCAGACGGTGGCCGAACGCCTCTTTTCGGGCGAGAACCCACTGGGCCATGAGGTGCGGATCAACCGGCTGCACTTTCTGGTCATCGGGGTGATCAAGGAGTTAGGCCGACCCGAGCCCCGCGTGGACCCCAACAACCAGGTGCTGGTGCCCATCACCACCGCTGCTGCCGACCTGTTTGGCAAGGACCGCTCAGTGAGTGTGACGGTGCGGGTGCGGGACGAGAAGGAGATTGATGCCGCCATCGAAGCCATCAAGGACTACTTTCGGGAGGGGCACGACATCCCGCCGGATGAGGAGGCAGATGTAGAGGTGTTCAGCTTCCGGGAGGTGACCAGGGCGCAGCAGGAAGCGGCCCAGACCTTCGCCCTGCTGCTGGTGGGGATGGCGGCCGTGTCGCTGGGGGTGGGCGGCATTGGCATCATGAACGTGATGCTGGTGTCGGTGACGGAGCGGACGCGGGAGATCGGGGTGCGGCTGGCGGTGGGGGCGGGCCGGCGGGACATCATGCAACAGTTCCTGATCGAGGCGGTGGCGCTGAGCCTGAGCGGCGGGCTGCTGGGGGTGGCAGTGGGCATCCTGGTCATCCCGGTTCTGACCCGCTCCAAACCCGACCTGGCAGTGGTGCTGACCTGGCAGAGTATTCCCCAGGCCTTTGGCGTGGCGCTGGCAGTGGGCGTCGTCTTCGGTCTCTATCCGGCGGTGCGCGCCTCGCGGCTGGATCCCATCGAGGCGTTGCGGTACGAATGAAACGTAAGATGTGAGGGGGGTTTTGCGCGCAGCTCTGCCGCGTGTAAAACCCCCTTACCCCTGGATTATTGAGAAGATACTGCAAGGAGGTTTCGTCAATGACAGAACACGTGGGGTCTGGAAATGCAGAGGAACGGATCGAGCAGTCGATAGAGCAGCGACGGTGGGTCTGGTGGGGCGGGGTGGCGTTGATGATCGTCCTGCTACTGGGGGCGGCCTTTGCGGGTGGGCGGCTGCTGGCGCAGCAGAATGTCACTCCTGCGACCCAGGGAGTCCAGCTCAGCCGGCCGGCTGAACTCCCCGAGGAGCCGCCGGTGGCCATGGGACCTGTCACGAAGGTGGAGGGCAAGACGGTCATTCTGGAGATGCCGGCAGGTGGGGGCGGTGTCGTCTACTCTGGCCCCGGCGGGACGACGAAGAAAGAGGGGGAGTGGAAGCAGATTCAGGTCGTGGCCACCCAGGACACGAAGATCTACCGGGACATCCCGATCAAGCCGGAAGAGCTGCAGAAGGGCAGACAACAGCTCCAGGTGGAAGAAGTGACGCTGGCCGACGTGAAAGTTGGCGAGCAGATTGAGGTGTGGGGACAAAAGATCGGAGACCGAGCACTGGCAGAGGTGATTTATATCCCCCGGCTGTTGGGGCTGCCTTGAGAGAGGGGCAGCGGTGCTGGGGAGAAGGACTACTGGCTTCTATCCTGCTGCTTTTTGCATACCCACCTGGTCCTGCTGATGGGGATGCGCACAGAGCCGCATCCCCACTTCGTTCAATCACTTTCTCCCCACCACGACTTCCGAGGGGATGAGGTTCTTGATGAATTCGCGTCGAACATCCCGAAATCCGGCCGCACTGACGTGTTCCGCCATCAATACCGGACGGCATCCGCCATAGAGGTACGGGACCAACCTGGCCGGTGTGGCCCGGTAGAGCCGCTCCCAGAGCGTGATCTCGCGATCTTTGCTCATGTTCACCAGAACCAGCCGGCCGCCATCTTTCAGCACTCGTCTGAACTCGCCCAGGACAAGGGCCATATCGCCCAGTGGGATCAGGTCCAACATGTAGCTGTTGAGGAGTACGTCGAAGGAGTTGTCGTCGAAAGGAAGCGAGCGGGCGTCACCCTGGCGCAGATCGACGTTGGTGAAGCCCGCGTCGGCCACCGCGCGTCTGGTCTTCTCCAGCATCCTGGGCGACAAGTCCACTCCGGAGACGACGTTCGCCTTGTCGACACGTTTTAGGATCTCGAGCATGGTCGCCCCCGTGCCCACCGCCACCTCAAGAACCCTGTCTTCTGGTTGGATGGCTGCCAGTTCCAGGCCCCGCAGCCGGGGCTTTCTCTCGATGGGGACAACAACAGAACCATAGAACAAGCTCCACAGATCGTACACATTCTGGATGGCATTGACTGTGACCGGAGCCTCGATCATTCGCCCGCTATCGACCTGTTGCATCTTCCCCCTCCCCGTAGAGCAACTCGCCCACCTGATGCAGGGAGGCCAGTTCCGACACGTCGTGATCCAACAGCGGCAAGCGCGCGCTGATCAGGTCGGTGAAGCGCGAGTCAATCTCATCCAGGTAGCGAGCCTGTAACTTCGCTCGGGCCGCCAGGAAGCGGTTGCCCTCGATCACCTCGGGCATGATGCACTGGTTGATCACCAACGCCTGGACCGGGATCCCGAGCCGGTCCAGGCCCGTGATGGCGCTGTGGGTCTCCTCGATGGGTAACCGCTCCGGCAAGAGCACCAGGTTGAAGACGGTAGTCTTCCGGTCCCGCAAAACACGCAGTGCATGCTCGTAGCGTTGCTTGTCCCGTTCCAGGTCTTCGAAGGCGTTGCCGTCCAGGTTCATCAGGCTGGCCAGCTTCCGGCCCTCCTGAATCTGCTTCTGCAGGAACCCGGCCCAGTCGAAGGGCATGGCCAGCTCGCGCAGGGTCTTGCCGGTGGGGGCCGTGTCGAAGACGATGACGTCGCTGTCGGGCGCTTCCAGGAAGGTCACGAACTGGTCGAAGGTCGCCATCTCCTCGGCGCAGGGGGTGCTGATGACGTCGCTGCCGAAGGTGCCCGTCATCTGGCCCATCACACTGTTGAGGCGCTGCTGGAAGACGCCCCTGGCGTCGGTGGGGTTGATGTTGAGTCCACAGAGGTTGGGCACGTGCCGGATCGGCACGCGGCTCTCGCCACCAATCTCCTGGTCGAACATCGCCGAGAGGCTGACGGTGGGGTCGGTCGAGACGATGGTGGTGCGGTAGCCGCGATCGGCGAACCAGACCGCCGTCGTGGTGGCCAGGGTGGTCTTGCCGACGCCTCCCTTGCCGCCGAAGAACAGGTACCTGGTCGTTCCGTTGGGCGTCATGAGCCCTGTGAGCAGGTTAGCCATCAATAATCTCCCTGGTTTCTTTCTCGCCTGCGAGTCGAAGCAGCGCAGATTTGATGTCCTCAAGCTGGGGTACCCCCGCGGCGATGAGTTCGCCGTTGACCAGGACCGCCGGGAGGCTCATCTGACCGGACTGATTGAAGGCATTGATGAGTTGGGCGATCACCTTCTTGGGGATACCCCCCATGTACGCGGTGGTCGCCGGCATGACCTTCACCTGCACCGTGACGCCCGTCTCGGCGATGGCCTGCTCGACGATGCGGCGAGCGTGCTCGTCGAAAGGCGCCATGCCGGGAATGCAGCAGCTTCCCGTGACAAGGACGATTCCGACGTGGGAGTCGTTTCGACGAAAATCCAGTCGCATAGCAACAACCTCCTTTTAGTTGTTATATGCACTATTTGTAGGTACGAAATATATGCGCAAAAAAAGTGGCCCTGGGAGAGGCGCCGCCTGTCTCAGTCCAGACAGCAGCTTTCCAGGGCCTTCTCAATTGACCGAATCAGTTGTTCCAGGGCCTCAAGAATCGGAGTGCGCTTGTCTTCCGGGATGTCGGCCAGGGCCTCCCGCAAAAAGTCCCGCCGCACTTTCTCCAGTGCGTGTCGCACCTTTTGCCCGTGAGCTGTGAGCCCGACCCGAACGACGCGCCGATCCTGGTCGCCGGGCTTGCGGTACACCAATCCTTTGCGAGCGAGTTGATCAACCATGCGGGTCATGGTGCTGCTGGCGACCTCCATGGACCCGCTCAACTCATTCATGCTGATCTGCCCTTTTTGTGGAAAGGCCAGGATCGTGTAGCCTTGAGAGACGGTCACGTCGTGCTGGGTCAGGCAGACCCGGTCGCAGAGTTCGTAACATTTCACAAGCCGATATGCCAGATATTGTACCCGAGCGGCGAAGGTACTCAGATCGTCCAGGTTCACGACTAGTCAATCTCCTAAATTTGTATCTGTATATATTTGCATCATACAACTACATCGCACCTTTGTCAAGTGCTATGGCCGCTGAGTATAGAGTGCAGAAACGAGGGCGAGATTTGGAGGTGAGCGGGCATGAGTAGGGGGTGGGCAGATCGAGGGCTTCGAGGGCCCGCCCCCATCGGCTGCAGGGAAGCGGCTGGGGTTATTACACGGGCGACCGTACATCGATCGGACTGACCCGTCCCCTGGGGTCGGGTCGTGTGGTCCAGATGGGACGCAAGGCCTTCACCGCGTTCAAGTGAACACCGATGTGCACCTCGTCCTCTGTTGCCAACTGCTTGAGGGGGTTGCCTTCGGTATAGAGGACGGCTGGCACCCCACCCCCGTTACAAGGAATCTATCGGGATGCGGTTCGCTTGAGTACGAGCCATTTTGTGAAAGCCAGCGGCTTGCGGTGGGTGAGTCTGATGTTGATCGTGGCGATTCCCTGGGCGGCGTGTTTCTGGGCCTTGCCGTTCTTGACGGCCTTGGCACCCTCGGAGCGCTACGATCACGAACGTGGTCGCGCCCACAAGACGCTGACCGACCGGGGTCGGCAGATGCTCTCACGATCTCGGTTCAAACTACTTTGATGAGCGCAATCGTCAAGCCTTGGAGCGGCGCTTGGTGCGACGCCTGGAACAACTCGGCAACACGGTCACACGTGCTCCTCGTCCGGCGACCCCCAAGGTCCTATTTTCAGAGTAGTCGAGCTTACTCTCCTTGCGCTTATTTCCTTTCTGAGGATGAGGTATCCCGACGAATGGTATGGTATCCGTCTCAGCTTTGATCTTCGAGCGGTATTTCCTTGCATAGACCTGAGTAAACTCGGCGCCAATCAAGACAATTTGGGTTGAGTAGTAGATCCAGATGAGGAGAATCACACCTGCTCCTGCCACACCCGCCGCCAGACCAAATCTGCTGATGCTGAAGTATAACCCGATCAAGGCCTGGCCGATCGTGAGCAGAAGCGCGGTGACGGCTGCGCCAACCCAGACGTCATCCCACGTGATCGAGACATTGGGAAGAGTCTTGTAGATGATGGCAAAGAGAAGCGTGAAGATGAAAAATATGATGACATAGTTGACGATTCTCAACGCGTACACGTAGGCGATGCCAGGAAGCACATTCGCCAGTACGTTTCCGAACGCTGCGAACCAGGTACCCACGGTCAGGGACAAAAGCAGCAAGAGGGCAACACCAAGGACGATCACGATCGCCAGAACGCGGTCGACGATGAAGCCAACCACACCTTGTTTCACTTTCCTTTCAACATCCCAAATCATATTCAGAGCATTCCAAGCTGAGCAAACACGCGTGACGCCCCAAACAGGAGCGCCACGGCGCCAATGATCGTGATACCCGACCCTGCCTTCTGTGTGCTCTCGATCAAGGTTTGGATCGCATGTGCCGCCTGCTTGCCGACCAGGGTTGGGATCTGGCCAAGAAGTCGACCCTCCGCAGCCGCTTGCCCGAACACCACACCGGCGATAAAAACTGCAAAGATGATCAGGGGAACGAATTAGAACACGGCGTAGAACGCAAGCGCTGCTGCCAACAGCGACGTCTTTTCATCGCGCCACTTCGAGAATGTCTCTTTGACCAACTGCCAAATATTCTTCGCTCATATGGAATAGGGTGTGTCGCGTGTGCGAGCGCCTCGCGCTCGCACACGCGACACCAATATGAGCGATATTCTTTGCACTCATCTACGTGCTCCTGAACGGGGCTCCCTCAGCGTTCTTCCCGCGGGCCAGAGTCTGTGAGGCGGGTGCCTGTTGAGCGCCGATCACCTCGCCAACCATTTGCGGTCTGCTTGCTTACGCCCTCGAGTGGCGCACAGTGGCGAAGACCAGGCCGGCAATAAAGCCCAGTACTCCAAACCCAAGCGCACGGCCGGGCAATCGCTTGGGCGCTCGTTGTTCCTGAGCTGGTGCCGCTTCCTCGGTGGTCTCTCGATGTGGTATCCCCTGCTCGGCTCGAGCCTTCTCTGTGACGGGGATAGCATCCTCTGTAGGCACGATCCGGGACCCATATCTCCTGGCGTAGACCTGGGTAAATTCGGCTCCAAAGAAGAGAATCTGAGCAGAGTAGTACACCCAGAGCAGGATGACCACGAGGGAACCGGCCGCACCGTAAGTCGATGTCACTGCGCTCCGTCCCAGGTACAGTCCAATCAGAAACTTTCCAATCGTAAACAGCAGAGAAGTCATGGCAGCGCCAATCCATACATCGCCCCACGCGATCTCAACGTCCGGTAGAACTTTGTAGATCATAGCGAAGAGCAGGGTGATCACTGCGAACGAGACGACAAAGTCCACGATTTGCAGGACGAACCCGGGGATCGGCAGGACATCCCCGAAAAACGTGGCGAGCCCGGTCAGCACTGCACTCAGCACGAGGGAGACGAGCAAGAGGAAGCCGATCCCGAGAACCATTGTGAAGGAGACAAAACGATCGGTGATAGCGCCCATCAGACCACGGCCCGGCTTCGGCATCACCTCCCAGATGGTGTTGAGTGCATCTTGGAGCTGGCCGAACACGCCGGAGGCGCCGAGCAGGAGCGTCACGATGCCGATACTGGTGGCAACGATGCCGGAGGTCGGCTGGCGGGCATTTTGGATGATCGTCTGGACCGCCTGGGCGCCACTCCGGCCGATCAACCCTTGGGCCTGCGCGACAATCTGGCCTCGCGCGGCTTCTTGCCCGAACACCACACCGGCGATCGCGATCACCACGATCAACAGTGGACCGAGGGAGAACACCGTGTAGTAGGCCAGCGCAGCGGCCAACCGTGAAGCTTTATCCTCGCTCCACTCAGAAAACGTCTCTTTCAGTAGTGTCCAGATCGCCTTTGGACTCATCCGTTGCGCTCCTTTACGGAAACCTACCTGGTTCTTATTTTTTCGCTTATGTCACTCCTCCGCCGCTCGGCCTGGATGGTCACATCCAGGCCAATGAGGGGCCACCTCAGCCGGCGGATCTGGCGATCCGCCGGGAGCGGCGGAAGAGGTACCAGAGCCCTCCGCCGCTCGGCCTGGATGGTCACATCCAGGTCAATGAGGGACCACCTCAGCCGGCAGGTCTGGCGATCCGCCGGGAGCGGCGGAAGGGGTACCAGAGCCCTCCGCCGCTTGGCCGGGATGGTCACATCCCGGCCAATGAGGGGCCAACTCAGCCAGCGGATCGCCCGATCCGCCGGGAGCGGCGGAAGAGGTACTCGCTCATATGGAATAGGGTTTGTCGCGTGTGCGAGCGCGTCGCGCTCGCACACGCGACAAACATATGAGCGTATTTTTGTTAAGCAATCTGTGTGCCGTTCCCACTGATGCGATGAGAGGAGCGCGACCGACTCCCAGCTGGGTGACAGGCAGTCGAGGGGACTGGAACCGGGGTGGTACGAGGCGGGAGAGATACCAGGATCGAGCGATGTTCTTCCCGGCGGGCTTCCAGCGAGAGGGGTTACCGCCGACGCGGGGGTCTACGGAGACGGCATAGCTCTTGCTTACCGGGTGGCGTACCACCCATTGCACCTATTCGCTATGGAGGTTGTCGATTATGCAAGACCAGGTTACCAAGAGCATCATCGTGAAGGGCGATGCGGCCGATGTTTACCGTTTGTGGGCCAACTTCGAGAACTTCCCCAATTTCATGAAGTACATTAAGTCGGTCACCAAGACTAGCGATCGCACGAGCCACTGGGTCATGGAAGGCCCGCTCGGCCGGAAGGTTGAGTGGGATGCCGAAACGACCCGGCTGGAGGAGAATAAACGCGTTGCCTGGAACAGTACGAGCGGCGATATCAAAACCAGCGGCCAGGTTACGTTCAACCCTTTGCCCCACGGCGAGACTCAAGTGACCGTCATCCTTCAGTACGTGCCATCGGCCGGCATGGCGGGCAAGATCGTTGCTGAACTCTTTGGCGACCCGGAAGGGAAGCTCGCCGACGACCTGCGTAATTTCAAAGCCTACACTGAGGGGATGCCCGAGCGGACTGCCGCGAAGGAGTAGACCGCCGTCACGCGGCGTGGGATGTCGCGGTGCCAGACGGTATCATTTGGAGAGTCGCCTCTCTGGATAGCTAGAGCTCTGCCTGGGGCCTCGCGGACGATCGTGCAATGGATCGCGGCAACCAGTTCCGGCGCCGGTGGGTGAACTCCTCCAGCAGACCCCACTGGCCGAAGAAAGGCGCGGACCGTAATGGTCCGCGCCGGCACCGCTCACCCCCTGATCATTACTCAACACTCAGCACTCCCAACTCACCTTCGACGACAGCACTCCTCCCGCAAGAGTGTCAGAAACTTCAAATTACTTCCTCCGGGTACTCGCATCGACCTCCACGTGCTCGAGGACCAGCAGGCCGGTGATCCTGAGACGCTGCCTCGCGATGCAAGCAGGACCCTGCAAGTCAATGTTCTTCCCCGGATCCCCAGACTGTGGTCTGTGACCGGGCCGCATCCCAGCCACCGCGGACAGGGGCGCGGCTTGCTAGGGCTCAAGTTGGCGGAGGAGCTGGCGAGTGATGGTCTCGGTCTCGTGGACGACGCTCGGCCAGGTCGCCATGACCTCGCCCAGGGCCCAAGCGATGTGGGCGCGCACATCGTCCTCGAGCCACGAGGGCAACTCATCTTCGTCGAGTAGCTGCACGCGGCCGTCTGGTGTCACGAGCACGTCGATCACCAGGTCTTGCCACTCGAGCTGGTTCTCCTCGACGGTGACCGGACCACTCAGGTTGAAGTAATGGGCGAGGGTCGTGCCGTCGGGGTGCAACCAGTGGTAGACGTTGTAGGGGCGCGCGGGCCAGTAGTACCCAAATGTCACCGTTCCGGCGGGAAGTTCGACGTCACCCACGCGCCCCGGGCCGGGGAGAATGTGGCGAAGGACCACACGGTCGGGCCGCTGCTCCAGCAGCTCGCAGGTGAAGTGGAGGCGCTCGCCGCTGAGGCGCACTTTGTTCTCGGTGTAGGGGCGGTGCGTGATCGTCACTGTGGGTTGCTCAAGCGAGAGGGCCCGTTTTGCCTGAATCGTGCCCCGCGCCGGTCAGGAAGAACCTCTTGTTGAGATCGTGGGTACTGGGTAGGTGGGGCCTTGCCCCCGCTACCGGAACAGGGTATTCCAAGAAGAGCAAAAAGAAAAGTTGACGGCTGTTTGTCCATCTCCGGGCGCCGTGTGGAACCTGGAAAGGGGCCGCGGCGTTTCGTTGGTAGAGTATTCACCACAAGGAGTGAACATTATGCCGCCCCGATCCTTCCTCGCATTGCTGATCGCCGTCCTCACACTCACGGCCTGTGCGGCGTCACAGGCTCCGGCCGCTCCCACCGTTGCTCCCGCGGCGACGGCGGCCCCAGCGGCCAGAGCGGCCGCCGAGGCCCCTGCCTCGGCCAACTTCGATGCCGGAGCGACCTCCCAAGCCCTCGCCCAGGCACCGGTCGAGCGCAAGATCATTCAAACTGTCAATCTCACCATTCGCTTTCAAGACGTCCGGGCAGCGGCCGAGCAGATCAAGGCTATCGCCGCCGCGCGGGGCGGCTACGTGGCCCAGGTCAACCTCTCGGAGACCGAAGAGAACCAGTATAGGGGGGCGATGACGCTGCGTGTGGATGCCAGGCAACTCGACGCGGCCGTCGCTGAGATCAAGGGGCTGGGCCGTGAGACGATCAACGAGCAGAGCAACGCCAACGACGTCACCGAGGAATATGTGGACCTCTCTGCGCGACTGGACAACCTGAAGCGCACGGAGACCGAATTGCAGGCGCTGCTCACTGAGGTGCGCCAGAATACCAGGAAGGCTGAGGATGTTCTTGCGGTCTACCGCGAGCTGACCGAGATTCGAGGCCAGATCGAGCAGATTCAGGGCCGGCTGCAGTACCTGGATACCCTTAGCGCGCTGGCGACGATCAATGTCTCCCTGGTACCGCCGGCGGCTCTTGTGGCGAATCCGGGTTGGAGCCTGGGCAGCACAGCCGGCGAGGCCCTCCGCCTGTTGGTCAGCGGGCTTCAATCTCTGGCCACGGTCGTAATCTACGTGCTCATCGCCGGGCTGCCGCTCCTCGCGCTGGTGCTGCTGCCCCTGCTGGCCGTTGTGGCCGGGTTTCGCCATCTGCGCCGCCGGCCGGCCAGCCCCCCGACCTGATATGAACGCCCACTGTATCACGGAGAGCGGCAACGACCTCCTCTCTCATAGCGTGGGTCCCCATGCAGCGCCGGGATGGACGGGAGGGTGTGGCCAGCGCGCTAGCACGTTGCGGCGAAAGGTCGGCTGCACCTGTCAGGCTCTGGGTCTCGGATGGCACAAATGTACCGCGGGGATGGGCGGTTGCGCCCATCCCCGCGGCCTAAGATATAGCCGTGTGCGCCCATCAAAAGCCCTTCTCGCCTCCGATGCGTACCGTGGCATAGTGGTGTAGGATGCCGGCAACAGGGAATCTCCTCATGCCACCAACGGGTGAGGGGGTTCCCTGGCCGAGGCGCGGTCAGCGGCCCGGCCGCGCCTTGACACGGTCCAGAGGGGTGTCAGTTCCCCCCGGCTACAGCCGGGGGGCTTGTCCCTGGCGCCGCGACGTGACGCCGCGTCCGAGACCATAGGCACCCTGACAAGTGCCCTGCCTGAGACGAGTCCCAGGCGCGAAGCTGGTTGCAGTCCAGCGCTGGCTCTACAGGTTTTCCACGGTGGGAGCCTCGCCACCGCAACCGGCGAACCTATCCGGTTGTTAATAACCGTTGCTCCGCAAGCGGAGTGTCTTACCAAAGAGTATCGCACGGGGCTGCGACAGGGACAACGCTTTGGCCTTGTAGCCTACGGCCATTGTTTTCGCGTCGCGCTCCAATTCCGCTCCCGCTTGCAAGCGGGAGCATCCTTGGAGCGATTTTCTGTGAATCAGCCCTGAAGCAGGTCGCGGAGGGCGGCGACGACCAACTCCTGTTGCACCTCAGTCAACTCGGGGTAGATTGGCAGCGAGAGCGCCTGGTCGCCCAACGCCTCGGCGACGGGGAAGTCGCCCCGTGCGTAGCCGAGGTGGCGCAAAGCGGGCTGGAGGTGGAGCGGGATCGGGTAGTGGACGCCGGCGCCAATTCCCCGCGCGTTGAGGGCCTCGCGCACACGGTCGCGCTCTGCCACGCGAATCACGTAGAGGTGCCAGACTGGCACGACATCCGGCGCAACCATCGGTGTGACGACATCGAGATCGGCGAGGAGGGCGGTGTAGTTCGCAGCCAGGCGGCGTCGAGCGTCGTTCCAGCCATCGAGGTGGGGCAGCTTGGCGCCGAGAATCGCGCCCTGCAGACCGTCCATTCGGTCGTTGGTTCCGGTGAACTCGTGTTGGTATTTGTCCAGGCGGCCGTGGTCGCGCAGTTGGCGGGCGCGCGCGGCGAGCCGAGCGTCACCGGTGGTCAGGCCGCCGGCATCACCGTAGGCGCCAAGGTTCTTGCCGGGGTAGAAGCTGAAACCGGCGGCGTGACCGATGCTCCC
This sequence comes from Ardenticatenaceae bacterium, assembly GCA_027493995.1. Lineage (GTDB taxonomy): Bacteria > Chloroflexota > Anaerolineae > Ardenticatenales > Ardenticatenaceae > DOUV01. Next base: position 8,267,748 of record JAOSJS010000001.1, read on the forward strand.
GGCGAGGCGCCCTTTGTAGCGAGCACCGTGGGCTTGAGCCGCATCCTCGACCAGGAACAGGTCGTGTTGACGGCACAGGGCGAGTAAGGGGTCTAGGTCGGCCGGCTGGCCGTAGAGGTGGACCGGCATGATCGCGCGGGTGCGCGGTGTGAGTGCCCGCTCGACACAAGCCGGATCGAGGGTGTAGGTGACCGGGTCCACGTCGGCGAGGACCGGCGTTGCGCCGGCTTCATGAACGGCGGCGGCCGAGGCAATGAAGGTCATTGCCGGGACGATGACCTCGTCGCCGGGTCCGACGCCGAGGGCTTTCAGCGCAATCGTCAGCGCGGCGGTGCCGTTGGAGGTCCCGACGCAGTGCTCGACCTCGCAGTAGGCCGCGAAGGCCTGCTCGAAGCGGCTGACGGCCGGGCCGAGAATGAAGGATGTGCTTTCTACTACTTCCTGGATGGCAGCGTCGATCTCCGGTTTGATCCGAGCGTACTGGGCTTTGAGGTCAACGAGCGGAATAGGCATGCAGTCCTCGTCTCTGATCAGATTAGGCGATTCTAACACCGAGCCGAACAGGATAGAAACGGGACGTTGTCAGTCGAGGCGATGATTGAAATTTGACACTCCCACGGTGAGAAACCGTGGGTTTCTCGCTTCTCGCCCGTGGGGCCCGCCCCTCGGGGCGAACCCAGACGGCCCGCCGTGGTGGGTCTTCCGTCCAGGTTGAGAACGCCGTGCGGGGCCTGCCCACGAGTCGAGGGAGACGCGTGCGAGGTGCCCTCCGGCACAACCTGCACGGAGGAGGGGGCGTGCAATGGCGAGGTTCAAAGAACAGTTGTAGCGCCAGAAATTTCATTCTTGCGGGAGCAACAATTTGTGCTCGCGTATGCCCACAAATTCGTCATCTCGCGTTTATATCCTTGAGATACGCGGCCATAGACCACTCGAAGAAGGGACTGTCCCATGAGAAAGCCCCAAAACCCTAAAGCCGAAAACATCGCTCGCGACCTGCTTCGGAAATTAGGACCGTGCCCTCCGGTCACGGATCTGCTGAAGCAGGAAGAGAAGCCAGTAGTTGTCGCCCCCAGACGAGACACTGAGGCAGCGTTGTGATATTTGGGGGCAGATGAATCACATCGCTCGGTGAAGGTTCGCGGGTCTGGCGCTGAATTGGCGGTCTGGCCGAATTGCCGCAGATGTTCCTGGTGTGGTAGCGCGTTGTGGGGCCCTGCCGTGAGGCCGATCCCGAAGTAAATCGACTGTTCTGACCTTCGGTGATGAGGTGATCGGCGCAGGAGGAACCGGGCATATTTGCGACTGAGCGAGATCGTGAAACAGAATATTCATCTTCCGATTTGGTTTCCGATGGCGAACATGGGGAACCGGTGACGAGAGTTCATCCCCTGAGCTGGCAGGCGTCTGCAAAGGCGCCTTTTTTGTTTGCTCCTGTCCGGAGCGTATGGCATAATACGGGCCGTTCGTGAGGTCAGCTCAAAGGGGCGGCATGGCTGAGAACAACGGACCGTTGAGCGACCGCGAGCTGGACGTGATGCGCCTCGTGGCTCGGGGTCAGACGAACCAGGAGATCGGCCACGAACTCGACATCAGTCCGAACACGGTCAAGGTCCACCTCCGCAACATATTTGAAAAACTTGGCGTCGCCTCGCGCACCGAGGCGACGCTTGTTGTGATTCGCGCAGGATGGGTGCAGGTCGAGGGCGTGACCCCAGCGGAGGAGGTTGCCGGGAATGGGAACGCCGCGGAGATGGGACGTGACCCGACCGCTTCTGCGGCTGATGCGATGCCTCTCCCCACTCGCTCACCCCTGCATTGGGTGGGAGGCGCGGTCGTGCTGGTCGTGGTGGTGGTTGTCGCCGTCGCCGCGTGGTGGTTGACTCGCCGGCCCGAGCCGGGCCTGGCGGGAACGTCGACGTCGACGCCAGAACGCTGGTCAACAATGCCGGCGTTGCCGGAGGCGCGCAGCGCGGCCGCGGCCGTGACCTACGCGGGGCAACTCTTCGTGATCGGCGGCCGGTCGGCGGTGGCGCCGGTGGCGAGCGTGGCGATTTACGATCCGACGCGCGATGAGTGGCATTCTGGAGCAGCCAAGCCCTTGCCGGTGAGTGAGGCGCAGGCAGCCGTTCTTGGGGGGCGACTCGTGGTGCCTGGGGGGGTGCTCGCGAACGGCAAGCCGACCGATGAGGTGGAAGTCTATGCGCCCCAGGACGATCGGTGGACCTCAATCGCGTCTCTCCCGCGCCCGTTGGCGCGCTACGCGTTGGCGACCTACGAAGGGCGGCTCTATCTCTTCGGTGGGTGGGACGGCCAGCAAGTCCGGGATGAGATTTTGCGCTACGATTCCGAGCGCGACACGTGGGAGCAGGTGGCACGCCTGGATACACCCCGGTCGGCGGCCGCCGCTGCCGAGCTTAACGACTTGATCTACATCGTGGGGGGGAGCGACGCGAACGGAACAGCGCTCGCTGGCGTCCTTCTGTTCCGCCCGGGGCCAGAGGTGCTGATTGAAGCCGGGCCATCGCTCCCCGCCGCGGAACTCGCGCCCGCCCTCACGACGCTCGCCGGCAACCTCTACCTTCTCGGCCACAATCAGCAGTTACGCTATGATCCGGTGGAGCACGCCTGGACTCCCCTGGAAATGCCACCGGTCTCAGACTGGCAGGGAGCGGCACTGGTGGCGCTCGATCCCTACGTCATCGCGCTCGGTGGAATGTCCAACGGAGCGCCCAGCGCCTCGGCCTGGCGTTACCAGGCGATCTACCACGTCTTCATTCCAGGTGCGCCTGGGAAACGCCAGTAGGAACAGGGCGTCGCCCGAGCGACGAGATAAGCCTGAGATGAAAAGCCGTTCGCTACTCGCTCGTCTCCTCTCTTGTGCCTCCCGATCGCGACTTCGACTCACAGCGCCGGTCCGGCCAGACGCTCGATCTTCGCACCGGTCTCGCGCCAGGTGATCTCACTGAGGCCCAGCTTCTGCCGGATGAGATCGGGCGCCATGCCAGCCTGCCAGTCACGCGCGGCACAGGTCATTCGCAACACTTCAAAGCCGCACGGCTTGCTGAGGCCGGCCGCTTCGGCCAGACCTTCGAGCACGTACTCGAGGTTGCGTGGAGTGCATTCGAAGAGGTGGGTTTGGGGCTCGTACTGCGCGCGGTACTCGGCAAACACCTCGGCGAAGTCCACCGGGAGTGCCAGCTTGCGCTCCTTCCTGGTGTGTCTGGGATTGTTGTAGCGAATGTAGACCACCGGCTGATCCTTGCGGCTCAGATCGAGGTGATCGAGCGCAATCCCGACAGCCTCGCTTTTTTTGATCCCCGTCTTGAGCAAGAGCATCAGCAACAAATAGGGGCGGGCGTCGGGCGATTCGCTGTCGGTTCGCCGGGCGCGAGCCAGGCCCAGCAATGTGCTGATGTCGTCCTCGAACAAGACCTCAGGAAGCGGCGAGAAAACGGTCTCGTTGATGAGCGGCGCAGCCGGATCGCGCGAGATGATCTCCTCCTCGGCTAACCACCCAAAGAAGTTCTTGAGGGTTGTGATGCGGCGCTGGTAGCTTTTGGGCGAGCAGGGGACCCCCCGGCCCTCACGCAGGTATTTGAGGAAATCGAGCAGGTCTTTGGTCGCGATCCGGGTAATCGGCGTGGTACGCCCGACGAACCGACTCAGCAGCCGCAGGTCGCTGCGGAAGGCGTTGATGGTATTTGCGCTGAACCCCTTGCGAACCATGTGGTCGGCGTACGCGCCGATGGCGCTAGCCAGGCTCGCGTCGGGGCGCAACCCAGGCTGCGTCGTGACAGGCGGACCGAGCTCGCCGCTCTGACCCTCGAGCGGAAAAAGGGGGAGTTGGTACGCGTGCGGTGTTGGCATAAGGTCGTTCCTTCGCATAGCCATTGACTACACCCTCACAGTATCGACCTCCGATACTTTTGTCAAGACTCCCAGGTGCTCTGATAAGAGTCTCAACAGTGATCGAGGCGCCAAGAGCAGAGCGAGCGCCAGGGCGGGGGTGGCGATGAACTGGCGCAGCGTGGCGGGGAGAGTAGCGCCTGCGAGACACGCCCTGAGGGCCACGCCGGTAATAATGAGGCGGGCCACGCGATGCGGAGCTTGCCCCAGGGGGTGGGAGACGGCCCACCGGGCCGTCTCTACAGGGGCGTCTGCTTGGCGGGCGCCACCGGCGGCCTTCCATCCGACCGGCGGGTAGTGGCGTTCGGAGGGCACCGCTTGCGAGAGGCCCGGCCACCCTCGCGCGATGCCCTGCCAAGCCCCTTGCCCTCACATCATTGTCGGGGCGGGTTTTGCCCGAGACGTCGCCCGGCCGGCGCGATCCGATCGGGGCTGGGTCGTCGCCAGCCTGGATCCTCCGAAACCCGCCCTGGCAATGGTGCGCCCGTGATAACGACATTGCCGCTGGCATGGCCCTGGGGCGGGTTGCGCGCGACCCTGCTTCGCACCGAGCCGCCCCGATCGCCCCCTTCCGGTCGGCGACGTCGCGTCACACAACCCGGTACCCCCCGCGACTTTTGAGAAGCCCGCTGCTCTCAGGAGCCGGGTGTGCAGCGCAGGGCAACACCCAGCGGATGGTCGATCCGCTGCCAAGATCGGCTCTAGGCCCCCCCGGTGCTTGCAGCACCCAGGCTGTCTTCGTAGAGCAACCGACTTGTCTCCCCGTCTCCACCAGCTTACAATGCCCTCGCAAGTCAAAGATCGCTGGCGCGGAGAGATGGCCTGGGAGGTACCTGCAAGGGCTCACCGCTCGCCGCCGAGGTGTAGAGAAGCGATGCCATGCCACTGACCACTTCCTGGATCTGGCGCCTCCGGCCGGTTGCACTGGCGGGTCTCCTCTACTCCGTACTCATCCTGGTGCTCACTTGGCCAGTTGCGGCGAGACTCACCACGGCCATCGCCGGAAGCCCGAATCGGGATAATCTCCAGTTTGTTTGGAACCTGTGGTGGCAGGCTCAGGCACTCGTGCGCCTGCATGTCAATCCTGGTGAGGTTGTCCTACTGCACTTTCCCGACGGCGGGCGGAACGAGCTGCTCTCGGTCTCACCGCTGGTCCCTTCCTTAGCGCTGCCGCTCACGCTCCTCGCCGGCCCAATTACGAGCTACAACCTGTTGCTGCTCACCTCGTTTCCGCTCGCCGGCTTGAGCGGCTATCTCCTGACCCGTTGGGTGACTGGGAGCCACCAGGCGGCGTTCCTCGGTGGGCTCATCTTCGGCTTCTTTCCGAACAAGATGATGCAGAGTACTCAGCACTTTCTGCAGGTCATGGTCTTCCTTTTTCCGCTCTACGCCCTGGCACTCCTCCGTCTGCTCCAGCAACCCAGTCTGCGCCGAGCGCTAGTTGCCGGTCTGATTCTCGCGCTGGCCCTGCTCGTCAACCTGGTGCACGTCGGCTACTTCCTGCTCCCCCTCAGCATACTCTTGATCTTTGCCACGCTTTGGCGGCACCCAACCTGGTGGTGCTCGCGACGACTGATGCTGCTAGGCGTGATGCTGCTGGTCCCTCTCCTGCTTACCGGGCCGATCTTCGTACCCCTGGTGGTTAACACGTTTCGGGGTGAACTCTCGCATTTCAGACAGCCCGGAACAGTGCGCTTCTCGGCCGATCTGTTAGCCTATGTGGTCCCTTCGTCCGGCCACCTACTGTTGCGCCAGAGCGAGCGCTTCCAGCAGATCAGCCGGTTCGAGCGCCAGGGCAACCCCGAGGAGAACGTCGGCTACCTCGGTCTGGTGCCTCTGGCGCTCGCCGGAATAGCGGCTGCGAAGCGACCACGCGCCGCAGCGGCGTGGCTCCTCCTCACTGTGGTGATGCTGGTGCTGGCGCTGGGGCCGCTCCTCAAAGTCGATGGGGCTCCGGTGGGTACGGCAGTGGGGGGATTTGAGGTCGAAGGTGTGCATGGTACCGTACCGTTACCCTATATGGCCTTGATGCAGCTGCCCTTCTACAGTTGGGGGCGAATCCCTGGCCGCCAGGTTATGACGGCGATGATGGGTCTGGCGGTGTTGGCTGGGCTCGGGCTGGCGAGTGTGCCGGCCCAGCACCAGAGGGCTGCCGTTCTCGGCGCGAGCCTCCTGATCCTGTTCGAGTACCTCACGGTCTGGCCCTACCCGACCGGCGCAACCGATATCCGCACGATTCCCGTTTGGCCAGCGGTCCGCACCGAGGCCCGCGGTGCGGTGCTTGACCTGCCCCAGTGGGACTTTTTCGGCTTTCCACCCTCCAATGAGGCGATGCTGGCGCAAACGGCGCACGGCCAGCCGATCGTCGGCGGCTACATTCACCGTCTGCCGCCAGGGACGGCCGAGACGGCCAAGGCCATTCAGGAGTTAGTCGTTCCCCCCGGAGCGGCCGACATCGTACCCCGTGCGACCGGCGACGCGGCATTGGCCCAACTCCGCGCATTGGGGATTGCCACCGTCGTACTGCACCGGGAGGCGCGCAGCGGCACGCTCTGGTCCAGCGCCGATGACGAACACGCTGCCGAAACTTTGACCGATTGGAGCGGTGGTCCACGCTGGGAAGATAAGAACTGGGCTGTATACGACCTGCCGGACGCTCCGGCCGGAGCGCCGTCGCCGCTCTGGACGCTGGACCCACGCTGGCACACGCTTGAGGCCGACGCCACCGGCGGGCGGCGCTGGATGCCCGGCCGGGCCGAAGTCTGGCTGTGGCTGCCGGCGGCCAGCTCGAGCCACCTACGTATGGACACCCAAGCGTTTAACGGACCGCGCACGCTGACCGTCCGCGTCAACGGCGAGCCAGTGCTGACGACGGCTGTCGGCGACCGCCAGACGATCACCACACCGCCGCTCACCCTGCGCCGCGGCCACAACACCATCGCCCTCGACCTCGCCGAGGGCTGCCAGCGCCCGACCGACCTCGACCCCGCCTCGGGCGACGGACGTTGCCTGGGCCTTCTGGTCTACAGCCTGGCACTGACTCCATAACTCAGATTATTCCGACCGCGCCGTCGGCCAACTACAGCCCTCCCCTTCGGGCGAGGTAGACTCTCTACCAAAAGGTCGAGGCATCATCCCCCATGCGGTCGTGGCAGGCGCGCCGCTGATCCGGTATCCTCGACCACGATTCGTGGTTCGTTGTTCTGCGCGACGGACGCACGGAACTGTTCCGTGCGGATCACGAATGAGACCACCGAAAGAGGATACCCATGGAAAACAGTTCACTCCTGGAAGCAAACCTCGGGGAGGCTCCTTCAGTTCACGAGCGGACCAGCGGCGGCACGCGCCATGGCCCAGCGTTGCTGGAAGTGCTGCGCGGGCGCAACTTCCGGCTGCTCTGGATCGGCGAGGCCATCTCGCTGCTGGGCGACCAGTTTCACCTGATCGCGCTGCCCTGGCTGGTGCTCCAGTTGACCGGGAACGGCCTGGCGATGGGCACGGTTCTGGCCACCGCAGGGATCCCGCGCGCCCTCTTCATGCTGGTGGGCGGCGCGCTGACCGACCGCTTCTCGCCGCGTGGCCTCATGCTCGGGTCGAATCTCCTTCGCCTGGGCCTGGTCGCCTTACTGGCGGCGCTGGTGTTCATGGGGCACATCAACCTGGGGATGCTCTACCTGTTTGCCCTCACGTTCGGGTTGGTGGACGCCTTCTTCTACCCGGCGCAATCCTCGATTGTTCCGCAACTCGTGGAGGAAGAACACCTCCAGGCGGCCAATTCCCTCACGCAGGGAACAGCACAACTGAGCCTCTTCGCCGGCCCAGTGCTGGCGGGGGTGATGATCACACTATTGGACGGCGGCGCGCCGATCGCCGGGGAGGCCGTACCGGGCCTGTGGGGAATCGCCTTTGCGTTCGCCTTCGACGCCTTCACCTTCCTGGTGTCAGCTCTTACCCTCTGGCGGATCCGCATAGACCGGCCCGAAGCACAGGTCGGAAAGGCCGACGGCGCCGGGGGCGTGCTGGCGTCAATCCGCGAGGGGTTGGACTACGTATGGAGCAACGTCGGGTTGCGCACCCTCTTCCTCGTCGTCGCGGCGATCAACCTTCTGGTAAACGGTCCCTTCGCCGTCGGTATCCCGGTGCTGGCCGATTCGCGCTTCGTGGGCGGCGCGGCGGCCTTCGGCATCATCATGTCGGCCTATGGCGGCGGCTCGCTGTTTGGTATCATCCTGGCAGGCGCGTTGCCCCCGCCCCCGTTACGGTACATGGCAACCGTGCTGCTGACCATCACGAGTACGCTAGGGGTTGGCGTGGCAGTGCTCGGCTTCGTTGCCTCGACGCCGGCTGCGGCGCTCGACGCATTGCTCATGGGCGCGGTCAACGGCTACGTCTTCATCCTGTTCATCACCTGGCTGCAGCGCCGGACCCCCCAAAAGATGCCGGGGCGGATGATGAGCCTGTTGATGTTCGCGGCTATCGGACTCAACCCCGTTTCCATGGCACTCTCCGGCGCCCTGGTGGAACTGAACGTCGTAGCGCTGTTTGTCGGAGCCGGCACCCTGATGGCCGTGATCACGCTCCTCTCGGCCTTTCACCCCAACGTGCGGGCGCTCGGGGTTGAGGCTGAGGTGAAACTGGCGAGCGCCTGATTGTCACCGCCCTGTCCAATGGTGACAGCGCCTCATTGGACAGGGCGGGCCAACGAAACCGCAAGGGACGCAATGGGTGCGAAGACTTGCCTTGTTTTACCCAGTGCCCGGGGCGACAGGCAGTACGTCCTTCACGAGCGCGGCGGCCGTCACGGCAGACCGGCCCATCGCCGCGATGGTGAACCATGTGATCTCACCACGCATCTCGCGGGATAGTTCCATGAGGAGTAGGGCCGGTCTGAACCGCTAGAATACCAGTCAAGGTGTCGCCGGGGGCGGGTGATCGGAGACTTCTGAAGGCTTCCGAGACTTCGGCGGTCTGACTCCGCCAGATGCCCGGCGCGTTCGAAGTGCCGGGCAGGGTTGTCTCCAGAAAGAAGCGTAGCAGGCCTCTCCTCGCCACGCGCCCGAAAATCGGACAAACGTTTGACGTGCAGGGGACTGCGCGGTATACTCCTTCCGTGTCTGAGGGAGAGAGAATGCAATGATACCAATTTTTCCGTTTACCGCGATAGTCGGCCAGAATAAGATGAAGCGGGCCCTGATCCTGAATGCTATCAGCACTCGAATTGGTGGCGTGCTGATCCGGGGTGAGCGGGGCACTGCCAAGAGTACCGCCGCGAGGGCGCTCGCCGCGCTCTTGCCCGAGATCGAGGTGGTTGCCGATTGCCCCTTCGGTTGCGATCCCGACCAACCCAACGTTTTGTGTGATTACTGCCAGGCGAGGGTGGAAAGCGGAGAGGTCCTGCCCGTTGCCTTCCGGCGCACTCGAGTGGTCGACCTCCCGGTGAGCGCGACCGAGGACCGTGTGGTCGGCACGCTCGATATCGAGCAGGCCATCAAGCACGGCGAGAAAAAGTTCGAGCCAGGTGTACTCGCCGCTGCGAACCGCGGCCTACTCTACGTGGACGAGGTCAACCTTCTCGATGACCACGTGGTTGACCTGCTGCTCGACTCGGCCGCGATGGGGGTCAACGTGGTCGAGCGCGAGGGAATCTCCTTCAGCCACCCGGCCCAGTTCATCCTCGTCGGCACGATGAACCCCGAGGAGGGTGAGCTCCGGCCCCAATTGCTCGACCGCTTTGGGCTGTGGGTCGAGATCCAGGGGATCACGGAGCCCGAGCAGCGCATGCAGATTCTAGAGCGGCGCATCACCTTCGAGTCCGACCCCGAGGGCTTTCTGGCCAGGTGGCGGCCGGAGGAGGAGAAACTCTCGCGCCAGATCGCCGAGGCTCGTCGGCGGCTGCCTGGCGTTACCTACAGCCCTGAGAATCTCTTCGCCATCGCTCAGTTGACCGCCGAGTTGGGCGTGGACGGTCACCGCGCCGACATCACGATTCTGAAAGCGGCGCTGGCTCACGCCGCGCTGGCCGGGCGCCGGCGAATCAACGACGTCGATATTCTAACCGCTGCGGAGTTGGCGCTCCCACACCGGCTCAAGCGCCGCCCACTGCAGGGGAGCGAGCGCGAGATGCAGCAGCTTCACGAGCGGCTGGAGCAGGCACGCCGCGAGGCCGAGAAGCGCCAAAACGAGGAGCAAGATGACGGCGGCGTCGAGGCCCAAGAGCTAAAAAAAAACGATGAGCTGAGCAACGAGGAGTCTGAAGCCGAGGGCCAGTCCAGTGAAGAGTCGGCGGCCGACCTGGGCGAGGACGCCCGCCCGCGGCCACAGCAGGTCCCCGACCAGAGCAGCGACCATGCTGAGAACGGCCACGATCGACAGGTTGCGGTCGGTGATCTTTTCAAAGTCAAGAAGCTGCAGACGAACCTGGACCGGCTCACTCGACGAATGGCCGGCAAGCGCTCCTTTACCCGCACCGAGCGCAAACGCGGCCGCTACATCAAAGCCCGTCCGGCTGGCGACCGGCTCGAGGACGTTGCCTTCGATGCCACTCTGCGCGCGGCCGCTCCCCAGCAGATCCACCGTCAGGATAATCACCTGGCGCTCAAAATCCACAAGAGCGAGGTTCAGCGCAAGGTCCGGGTCCGGCGATCGGCCAATTTGGTGCTTTTCGTAGTGGATGCCTCCTGGAGTATGGCCGCCAGCGAGCGCATGGAGGCCACCAAGGGCGCGATCCTCTCGCTCTTGCTCGATGCCTATCAGAAGCGCGACGCGGTTGGGCTGGTGATTTTTCAGAAGGACAAGGCCCGGGTCATGTTACCGCCGACCAGCAGTGTTGAGTTGGCCCACAAGGCGCTGGCAGAGATCCCTGTGGGTGGGAAGACGCCGCTCTCCAGCGGGCTCTACACGGCATTCGAGATAATCGAGCGCGAGAAGCGGGCGAATCCCGAGGTCATGCCACTGATGATCTTGCTGACCGATGGCGCTGGCAACGTCAGCATGGGCAATATGCCTCCCCAGCAGGAGGCGATCAGGATCGCTGCCCTCTTCCGCGAGCAGCACATCCGCAGCGTCGTAATCAACACTGAGCATGAAGCCTTCGACCGCGGTCTCGCGCAGAATCTCGCCGACGAGATGGGCGCGGAGTGCTTCACGCTCAAAGAGTTCTCGGTTGGCGCCCTCGAAGATGTCGTTCGCCAGCGGCTCAGGTAGCCAGTAGCAAAGGTAGCAGGAACATGCGGTTGCACTGCATGCCCCTTGCGGAAAGGGCTGCATAGGCAACTGTGCTGCCTGGCCTGGCACCTCCCCGATTCCCTGTGAGCAGACTCAATACCTGGAAACTCCTCCTGCTGGTCCTGGTGCTCTTTGTCGGCTGGCAGAGCGCCAATCTCGACGCCTTTGAGCCCGATTACGACGAAGGTGTCTACCTTTCCGAAGCCCGGCTTCTCCATGAGGGCTATACCCTCTACACCGAGATCAAATCCCCATCGCCGCCGCTCTTCATCTGGGGGCTGGCGACCAGCTTTGCAGTGGCCGGTCGGGCCGCGGTCGAACCGGCGCGGGTACTGATCGTACTCTCAGGCGCTATGGGCCTGGCGGCTCTTGTCGCCATCGGCCGGCGGCTGGCGCCGGCAGTGGGCGGTTTTGCCGGCCTCCTGGCGGTGACTCTGCTCGTGCTCTTCCCTCGTTGGTCCCTGTACGGTCGACTGGCCATGTCCGACATTCCCTCGCTCAGCTTCACTATGCTGGCAGTGGCGCTGGCGCTGCAATCGTGGCCGGATGGCCAGCGGCGCTGGCTGGGCTTGGCCGGCGCGGCGGCGGCGTTGGCTCTGTTGACCAAGATGCTGGCCACCTACGCAGTGCCGCTGCTCGCCCTGATCGTGCTCCTCGGGCGCTGGCGGGATCGCGAGCGCCTCTCCTGGACAGCCTGGCTCCAGATCCTCCTGCTCGATGGACTGGTCACGCTGATCGGTTTCCTGGTCCCGGTTCTACTCATCCTTCCGTGGCTCGATGTACCGGCCGCCTACGAACTGCTCTTTCGGTTCCATTGGGAGGCCGGCCGCGCCTGGACCGATCCGCCGAATGCCCTGCGCCTGATGGCGATCTTTCTCGGTGAGCACGCCGGTTGGACCTTGCTGGCGCTGGTTGGATGGGCGTGGCTGGTGCGACGCCGGGCCTGGCGGTCGCTGGCGCTGCTCATCGGTTGGGCAGCCCTGGTGGTAGCGATGCTCTCGCAGCACGCGCCGCTCTGGGGGCACTTGCTACTCCCGCTGGTGCCGCCGCTCACCCTGGCCGGAGGCATCGCCCTGGCCGAGAGCGCGGCGGCGCTGTTGGCGGCGCGACGAGCGCAGGCGGCGGCGCGCGACCGGCTGGTGTTGATCACGGCGGCCGCGCTGTTGGTGGCGGTACCGGCCTGGCCGGTGGCCCTGCACCGCGATGAAGCCCTCTTCAGCCCAGTCTCGCGGCCCACCCTGCTTCGGACCAGCGTGATTCCCTGGCTGATGGCGACCGTCCCGCCGGATCAACCTCTCGTTAGCGACGACCCGATGATCGCCTTCCGCGCCGGTCGCCGTCTCCCGCCCGACCTGACCGATACCTCCTTCACCAAGATCGCGTCCGGTTTTCTAACCGTGGATGAGCTCGTGGCCGCCACCCAGCGCGAGCAGCCGGCCGCCATTGTCTTCTGGAGTGACCGCTTCGCCAGCCTCCCGGAGTGGCGGGCGTGGGTCGAAAAGCACTACGTCGTCGGCTGCCAGTACGCTCCGAAACGCGTGCTTTTCCTGCGCCCCGATCTCGCCGATCGCGCTCCTCTCTGTCCATAGGGCGTGCTAACACTGCAGTTGGCACATGTGACACCACTCGATCTTGCGCACACCAGGGGGGCCACACGTCACCACGATTCCATGCGGAGCGACCTCGACGTCGCGCCCGGCTTGAAAAGAGCCGTTACTCTCCACTCTCCACGAGTTCCTGGATCCGAACCATGCTCACCGCCCTCACACCTGAAGCGCTCCGCCCGGTCCTGACCGGGATCATGGCCACCGATCCGGCTCACGACTGGCATCACGTCGTCCGGGTCTGGCGTTTGGCGCAGGCAATTGCTGCCACCGAGCCCGCAGTGGACCACGAGATTCTCGACCCGGCGGTGCTGCTGCACGACATCAGCCCGAAGCAGCCTGGCAGCAGCAATGCCCTGATCGAGGCGGCGACTATTGTCCCACTGCTCGCGCCGTTCGACGTACCACCCCACAAGCTCCCCGCGATTACCCAGGCGATCAACGAGCACAGCTACTCACGCGGGTGGAGGGCCACCTCGCTCGAGTCGGCGATCTTGCAGGACGCCGACCGCCTCGATGCCATCGGCGCCATCGGCATCGCCCGGGTCTTCGCCGTCGGCGGTGCGCGCGGCCGCCCGCTCTACGATCCTCACGATCCCACCAACTCGGTCGAGCACTTCTACGACAAGCTCCTCAGGCTGAAGGATGGCATGAACACCGCCGAAGGGTGCCGGCTGGCCGAGCACCGCCACGCGGTTTTGGAGCAGTTTTTGCTGGAGTTCTACGCCGAGTGGGGAGAAGACTACTGACATCCCGCTCTTGCGGACATTCGGCACGCCGCCATCGCCCGCGACTCCAATCTGAGCGACAATCTCAGCCCCTCGCTCCACGCCTCGCGCCAGACTTTCATCCAGAACCTAACTTCTTCTAAGCCTGGTCTCATCCTATAGGATTAGGATGAAAATGTCGTTAAGGATCACTTTATTGGAGGATCTCACTCTCTGCCAGGGGTGCCTCATCAAGGGGCGCAGATGGACCGAGGAGAAGGGAACAGGTAGCGTTGTTTTCTATTGAAACCATGCTGCGTGTTTCGTTTCCCTGCACGCGAAAGATTGCTACCTGCTGTTTGCCACTTGCCAGAGCGTTCCTGAACAGACTATAGAACTCAGGCCGGGGAGTGAGTTGGAGGTTATCTGATGCTTACACTTCGTGGACGTTCCAAAGTTGTCGGTCTGGCGCTGGCGGCGCTGCTTAGTCTCACCGGTTGCAGTGCCGCGCTCCCCGGTCTGACCATCACCGCTCAACGCACGCCCTTCACGGCCAGCGCCCAGGCCGGGCCCAGCGAGCCGGCCTCGCTGAAGCAGATGGACCAGGCGCTCGAGCAAATCTACCAGGATGTCAGTCCTTCGGTCGTCAATATCACCGTCAAGGTGGCCGCTCAAGGGATTCAACAGCCGCAGGGCCAATACCAGTTTCCCAACCTGCCTGGCAGACCCCAGGCGCCCAACCTGCCCCCGGTTGAGCCGGCTCGCCCGCAGTTCCGTTATGGAGAGGGTAGTGGCTTTGTCTGGGATTCCGCCGGCCACATCGTCACGAACAACCACGTCGTGGACGGAGCCGAGGAGGTGACCGTGACCTTCGCGGACGATACCGTCGCAACGGCAACGGTCGTCGGTACGGACCCCGCCAGCGACCTGGCCGTCCTGAAGGTGGACGCGTCGGCCGACAAGCTCCACCCCGTGACGCTGGGTGACTCATCCCAGGTCCAGGTCGGCGAGCACGTCGCCGCGATTGGGAACCCGTTTGGGCTCAGCGGAACGATGACGTCTGGGATCGTCAGCGCTATCGGCCGGGTCTTGCCGCAGAACCCCCAGAGTGCCGCACCGGGCTTCTCGATCCCGGACATCATTCAGACCGATGCGGCGATCAACCCCGGCAACTCCGGTGGCCCGCTCCTCGACGGAAGCGGGACCGTGATCGGGGTGAACTTCCAGATCGAGAGCAGCAGCGGTAGCAATGATGGGATCGGCTTCGCGATCCCGATCAACACGGCGCAGCAGGTGATCCCCGAACTGATCAAGTCCGGCCACGTCGAGCACGCCTGGCTCGGCATCGAGGGACGCACAGTTACCCCGGACCTGGCCAAGGCCCTCGATCTGCCGGTGGGTCAGGGCGCGCAGGTGATCTCCGTCGTCAAGGGTGGCCCTGCCGATCAGGTTGGCCTCCAGGGATCCGACAAGCAGGCCACGGTTGAGGGCCAGAATGTGCCCGCGGGCGGGGACATCATTGTGGCGGCCAATGGCCAGGCAGTCCACAAGATGGAGGACCTGATCACAATTGTGACCCACCACGCTGTGGGCGACCGGCTCGATCTGACCGTCCGGCGGGGGAGCGAGACAGAGCACGTCACTGTGACCTTGGGCGCGCGGCCGACGCAGGTGCCGCAGAGCGACAGTACAAACCCGTAGGAAGGTGTGCCGGAGCATGCACCGAGGCGCCACCTCGAGGTGGTTGCCTCGGTGCGCTGTCTGGCGCTCGATCACGTTCCGACGTATCATCTCGCGCCGAGACCCGAAATGTGAGGCGTGGGGCGGACGGAGTCCTTTCGGCTTCAGGTGAGACCTGCTTTCAAACGTGCGTCCAACTCTACCTTGAAGGTACCTCTTCCGCCGCTCCCGGCAGACCGCCAGCTCCGCCGGCTGAGGTGGCCCCTCATTGGCCTGGATGTGACCATCCAGGCCGAGCGGCTGAGGAGTTACCCTTGAAGAACATCAGGCTTCACGTCCGCGCGAGGAGGAGAGCGCCAATGATCGAGGCCCCCATCAAGACCGTTCACGCCGTCTGCCCCCACGACTGCCCGGATACCTGTTCGATGCTGATCGCCGTCGATACCCTCACGGGGCGGGCCGTGAAAGTCGCGGGCGATCCCGATCACCCCATCACCCGCGGATTTCTCTGTGTCAAGGTCAACAACTACCTGGACTGGACCTACAACGAGAAGCGGGTGCTCTCCCCACAGCGGAGGGTGGGCCCAAAGGGGCCGGGGGCGCGTTGGGAACGGATCAGCTGGGATGAGGCCCTGGCGACCGTCGCGGCCCGGATCGAGGCCACCATTGCCGAGTACGGGGCTGAGGCGGTGCTACCCTACAGCTACTCCGGGACGCTCGGCACGCTCGGCTTCGGGAGCATGAGCGAGCGGGTCTGGAACAAGATGGGCGCTTCGCGCCTGGCGCGTACGATCTGCTCGGCCGCAGGCGCGGCCGGCTACACCGCGACCCTTGGCCGGGCAGGTGGCACCGATCCGGAGGCCTTTCCCGATGCCCGCCTGATTCTCGTGTGGGGCTCGAACCCGGTCACCAGCCATGTTCACCTGGTGCCGTTCCTGGACGAAGCCCGCCGCCACAGCGCGATGCTCATCGTGATCGACCCGCGCCGCACCCGTACCGCCCGCCGGGCCGACTGGCACATCCAGCCGCGACCAGGCAGCGACGCGGCCCTGGCTCTGGCGATGATGCAGGTCATCGTCGCGGAGGGTCTTCATGACCGCGACTGGATCGCCGCGCACACCCTGGGCTTCGAGCACTTCCAGGAGCGGTTGCAGGACTATACCCCCGAGCAGGTGGCGCCGATCACCGGTCTCGACCCACAGACGATCCGCGAACTGGCGCGGCTCTACGCCACGTGCCAGCCGGCCGCGATCCGCATCAACTACGGTCTGCAGCGCCACACCAACGGGGGCATGATGGTGCGCACGGTGGCCTGTTTGCCGGCGCTCGTTGGTGCCTGGAAGCATCCCAGTGGGGGGATGCTGCTCAGCACCTCGGCCGAGGTGCCCTTCAACATGGAGGCGCTTACCCGCCCCGACTTGCTCACCGGTCGCGCGCCACGTACGATCAACATGATCCAGTTGGGTGAGGCCTTGACGGACCCGACCCTCACGCCGCCGGTGAAGCTGCTCTTCATCTACAACGCCGATCCCGCCAACTCCAACCCCGACTCGGCAATGACCCGGGCGGGGCTCGCCCGTGACGATCTCTTCACCGTCGTCCACGACCCCTTCTTCACCGATACCGCCAGCTACGCCGACATCCTCCTGCCGAGCACTACCCAGCTCGAGCACCTCGATCTCCACAAGGCCTACGGTCACTACTACGTCAGCCTCAACCAGCCGGCCATCGCCCCGATGGGGGAGAGCGTTAGCAATACCGAGCTCTTCCGCCGACTGGCCGCCGCGCTCGGCTACGACGACGCCTGCTTCCGAGACAGCGACGAGGCGTTGGTGGACCAGGCCCTCGCCAGCGACGACCCGCGCCTGGCCGGTATCACCCGCGAGGCGCTGATGGCGCGTGGTTGGATGCGGCTGAACCTCCCCGGCACGCCCCACCATCCGCACGCGGACGGTCACTTTCCAACACCGAGCGGCAAGGTCGAGTTCTACAGCCAGCAGTTGGCGGCGGCCGGGTTCGACCCGCTGCCCGTGCACGTGCCTCTCGTCGAGGGGCCTGAGACGGCCGGGCTCTACAAGCGCTTTCCGATCCAGCTCGTGACCCCCTCGGCCCACCACTTTCTCAGCTCGAGCTTCGGGGCTGTGCTGCGGCTGGCCCACCTCGAGCACCGGCCCACCATCGAGTTGCACCCCGACGACGCCGCACCGCGCGGGATCCGGACCGGCGACCGCTGCCGCGTGTGGAACGCGCGCGGGGAGTGCCAACTCTACGCACTGGTGGATGCGACCCTGGTACGGCCCGGGGTCGCGATGAGCCCGATGAACTGGTGGGGGAGCCTGGTACCTGGGGGGCTGAACGCCAACGCCACCACCAGCCAGCGCGAGGCCGACATGGGGCACGGTGCCACCTTCTACACCAACCTGGTGGAAGTTGCGCGCCTGGACGCGTGAACTCTGAAGCCTGAAACGGGATGTGGCGCGGCACGGCTCCGTCCGGGGCCGTGTCGTCTATTTGACAGCCTGATCACCGCGAGTATTGTTAGTTAAACGATCTAATGAATTAGGCGTGAGATGTCAGAGATAGCCGAGCGCGCCCGCCGGTTCGTCCGGGCGCTGGAGCAGATGCGTCACCTGGGGGGCGTCCGCCCCTGGGGCGAGTCGCTGCGGGCCGATTTGAGCCTTTCACAGTTTCGGGCCTTGATGGTGCTGGCCCAGCGGCCAGGGCTGGCTCAGAAGGAGGTGGCCGAGGCGCTGAGGCTGACGCCAGCCGCGACCTCGACGGCACTGCGCCCGCTCGGCGCGAATGGTCTGGTGCGGCGCGAGACGGACCAGGCCGATGCGCGCATGATCCGCCTGTTTTTGACACCGGAGGGTGAGGCGGTCGTTAGCCAGATGCAGGCTACCCGGCGCCAGGCAGCAGCGGCCCTGCTGGCGCGGCTGGCGCCGGAGGAACAAGAGACCGTGGTTGCGTTGTTGGAAAAAGCGCTGGTCGTGGACCGACGCGAGCGGGGAGCCGAATCTGATGAGTGAGAACATTATTGAGGTCCGAAATCTCACCCGTCGCTACGGCGACCTGGTGGCGGTGGACCACATCAACTTCAACGTCATACGCGGCGAGGTCTTCGGCTTTCTCGGCCCAAATGGTGCTGGCAAAACGACAACGATCTCGATGCTGACGACGTTGTTGAAACCCACCGATGGGACCGCCACTGTCGGTGGCTATGACATCGTTCACCAGCAGGACCGCGTGCGCGAGGAGATCGGGATCGTGTTCCAGGAGCCCAGTCTGGACGAGCGCCTGACCGCGGCCGAGAATCTCGAGTTTCACGCGGTCCTCTACAACGTTCCTGCGGCCGAGCGCCGGGAGCGAATCATGATGGTGCTGCGCATGGTCCAGCTTGAGGGTCGTGCAAACGACCAGGTGGAGCGCTTTTCGGGGGGGATGAAGCGGCGGCTGGAGATTGCCCGCGGCCTCCTCCACACGCCGCGCGTGCTCTTCCTGGACGAGCCCACCATCGGCCTCGACCCGCAGACCCGCCGAAGCCTGTGGGACTACATCCTCGGCCTCCGCGAGCAGACCGACATCACCATCTTCATGACCACCCACTATATGGACGAGGCCGAGTTCTGCGACCGGATTGCGATCATTGATCAGGGCCACATCGTAGCGCTCGATACGCCCGAGAGCCTCAAGGGTCAGGTCGGCGGTGATGTCGTCACAGTCACCGCGCCGAATGGCACGGGCGAGTTGGCGAGCTTCGCTCGCCAGAACGACCTCCCCTTCGCCCAGCGGCAGAACGAGGTCCGCTTCGAGGTGGAGGATGGGGCTCGGTTCATTCCCCGCCTCGTACGCGACTTTCCCGGTGCCATCGAGAGCATCAATCTGCGCCGCCCGACTCTCGACGATGTCTTCCTCAAGCTCACCGGCCGGACGATTCGGGAGTTGGAATTGGACGAAAAGGATATCGCCCGCAATCGGTTCCAGCGGCGGCTGGCGATGCGCGGCAGGGGGAGACGGCGGTGAGGGAAGTTCAAGATTGGAGATTAGAGATTGACGGCCGACTTCCGGATCGAAGACTGCAAGAGCGACGAGATCCCCTCCCGATGTACCCAATAGGTGCTAGTTTGCGGCGTCAGCCTGGCGAAATTCGAAGATTCCGGGGTCTCGCGCGGGCGGGATCCAGATGATTCGCGCAGCAGAACACAGCGGGGAAGTTTCGGTGGGGAGAATCGCCAATCGCCAATCTCTGTGGAGCGAGCAATGCACACGCTGAACGCGATTTACATTATTTGGAAGCGGGAACTGCTGCGTTGGTGGCGCGATAAGACCCGTATCATCGGTTCGCTGGCCTTCCCGCTGATCTTTCTCTTCGTCTTTGGCAGCGGCCTCAGCGGCGCGATGGGGCCGCTGGCCGGGGGCGCCGCGGGGGGCCAGGCGATTGACTTCAAGCAATACATTTTCCCCGGCATCATCGCCATGAACGTTTTTTTGGGGCCATCTTCAACGGAATTTCGCTGGTCTACGATCGCGAATTCGGAATTCTCAAAGAAGTGCTTGTGGCTCCGATCAATCGCGCGGCGGTCGCCTTTGGCAAGACCCTCGGCGGCGCGACGGTGGCAACCTTGCAGGGTACACTGGTTTTTGTCTTCGCACCGGTTGTCGGGGTCAAGCTCACACCCCTATTGGTGGTCCAGATGTGGCCGGTCATGTTCCTGGGCGCCTTCGCGTTGGCCTCGTTCGGCGTGGTCCTGGCGGCCCGGATGAGCAGCACCGAGGGCTTCCAGGTGATCAACCAGTTCGTGACCTTCCCGATGATCTTCCTGAGCGGGATCTTCTTCCCGCTGCGAGATTTGCCGGCCTGGATGAACGCTCTCGTCAAGATCAACCCGGTGAGCTACGCGGTGGATCCCATGCGCCGGTTGGTCTTAGAGGCGCAAGGGCTGCCAGCGTTCGTGATGAACCGGCTGGCCGAGTTTGGTCTCGGCATCGCCATCAACGGCCACCAGGTAACTATGGCGCAAGATCTGGCCATCATCGCGGCCTTCGGCCTGGCAATGAACGGGCTGGCCATGTGGCTGGTGAGTCTACAAGATTGAGTGAGCGCTGCCACCTTGCATTATTCGACTGAAAACCAGGCCAGCAAAAGATGATCTCGCCGGCCCGGTTGGTTTTTGGTTTGCATTTGAAGCGGAGCGCAGGGGGCCGTCGTACTGCCGAGTCCCCAGGCTGCCCTGAGGTACCCAACAGGTAGGATGGCGTATCTCACTTTCTGTAAAAGTGGCGCGTACGCGCCACTTTTACAGAAATATAATGATCCTCTCCTGAAAATAGCCCGCCGCGCTGTTCGCCGTGGCGCGGCGCCACTTTTCATTTCCCGGCGCGGGCCGCAGGCCCAGGGGGCACTGTTGGCGAAGTCGGGGTTGGGGGCGGGGCGCATGGCCTGCGGCCGTCCCAGCAGCGGACATCCCGCCTTCCCCCCGCCAAGAGGCGCTCGATCCGCGCGCGACCGTGACGGTGGGGGCCGTGAGCGTCGCGGGCGGACGCCGTCCGCCCCTCCAACGCGAATTCGCCAACAAGATCCTATAAACACACGGTATCGGCGACGTGCTGGCCGAGGTCTACGAGCCTCCAACGCGAATTCGCCAACAAGATCCTATAAACACATCATCACCGATAGGGCGCCGGCCTCACTCGCCGGCGCCCCGCTTCATACCGCTATCCTTGGGATCGTCATTTCTGTTGCAACAAGAACGCCACCAGGTCGTTGATCTGCTGATCGGTCAGCGTCTGGCCGTAAGTCTGCGGCATGACGTCAGGCTGATAGCCCTTGACGATGTAGGCGTTAGGATTCACGATCGACTCGCGCAGATATTCGGCCACAGTGGTTGCCTGGCCGTTGTATTCGGGGCTTTGGATCTCCTGCGCCGCGTTGGTAGCCACGTGGGTGTGGTTGGGGCAGACCTGGCCTGCTGCACCTTCAACGCCCTCAATCGTGTGACATCCCCCACATCCTTGTGAGATATAAAGTTGCTTACCGGCGGCGGGATCACCAGTGACTGGGGCTGTGCCAGCGGTGGTGGCTGTGGCGGCCAGAGCCACTGTGGCGGTCTCAGCGGTGGTAGCTGTAGCGGCTGGAGCCACCGTGGCGGTCTCAGCGGTGGTAGCTGTAGCGGCTGGCGGAACATTCGTCGCTTCAGGTATGGCAGTCTCAGTCGGGAAGACTGCGCCTGGGGTAGAGGTCAGGGGAATCGCGCCGGCCCCTCCGCCGGGGGCAGTTGGGGTAGCGGCTGCCCCGCCACCACACGCGGCGAGGAAGATTGTGAGAAGAAGGAGGCACAGGAGAGACAAGAGTGCTCGCATAGAACGTTCCTTTCGACGTGCCATCTTTGGGCTCAAAATACGGACGACTGGCAGCGCCGCAGCAAGTTCTATGCCATTTCACTCAATTGGAGGAGCGTGCGCGGATCAAGTGCGACGCACTGTGCGAAGTGCATCGCACCTCCGTCCCGGGCCCGGCACAGCGTATTCCAAGAAGAGTGATGCCATTTAGCGGAGGCTCAGCAGAAACGCGATCAGATCGCGCTGCTGTTGCCGCGTGAGGGTCTGGCCGTAGTCGAGGGGCATCACGTTGGGGGGGTAGCCCTCGACGACGAACGCGTTGGGGAAGAGCAACGCGGTACGGAGGTAGGTCTCGGCATCCTGGCCCGGCACGCGCGCGGCCGCCTCCGCCCCAATATGGGTGAGATTCGGGCCGATCTGCCCGTCAGCCCCTGGCAGCCCGGTCACGGTATGACAGGCACCGCAGGCCTGGCTCTCAAAGAGCTGTTTACCCCGGGTTGCATCGCCCGGTTGGGGTTCGGCCGCCACACGCGTACATGCGGCGACGAGGGTCGCCGCGAGCAGCAGCGAAGAGAGCGGGCGCGCCCCATAGTAGTGAGAGTGGAGACGTCGCATGTGGTCGGAGGCCACTATTTCAAACTGGACAGGTAGGCAACGAGTGCATCCAGTTGGTCGGGCGGGATCGCCTGTTGGAAGTTCTGCGGCATCACGTTGGCGGGATAGTTCGGGACAACGTAGGTGTTGGGGCTGACGATCGACTCGTGGATATAGTCCTTGACCGTTTTGGCCTGCCCGGTGTAACCGGGACTCGTGATAATCTCTTGGGCTGCGGTGCCGATGTTGGCGAGTGAGGGCCCAACTGTCCCGGCAGCACCCTGGACGCCGGGGATTGTGTGGCAACCGCCGCAGCCACTCGCCTGGATGGTTTGGGCCACGCCTGGGGGCGCCTGGACGACGGGGGCCGCTGTCGCCGCGGGGGCTGTCGTGGCCTGCGCCACGGCGGTGGGCGTCATCGTGGGCGCGGCAGGCTGAGTGCCCGACATGATCGCAGGCACGACGAACGCGACCAAGAGGACCACGACCACCAGGCCGCCGACGCCGACGGCGATTTTTACGATGTTGCTCGGCCCGGTCGGGCGACCCTCTGCGTCCACCTCGCGCGCCGTGAGATCCTGCAGCACTGGGCTGAGGCCGGGAACAGGCTGCCCGTTGGCCCACATGAGGAAGGCGACAAGGAGCGCGGAGAGAATGATGATGCCAACCAGGATCAGGCTCAAGAACATGAAGAAGCGGGCCAGGGCATCGCCAGGGCCCGGTGTGGGACCGGGGGCTTGGGCGAGGGCCGGCAGGGCCAGCAGCAACAACGCAACAAGGCTCAGGATGACGCCGAGGAGCCCTTTGGCAGCAAGGCTGGCAGGAGATCGCATGACAGTTATCCTCGTAATCACAGTCGCTCTTCCTGGAGTATGGTGTGCCGGGGAGGCGACGGTCATGTCGTCCCCACTTCCAATATGCGCGATCATAGTAGCGGTTCGACGGGGTACGACAACATAGGTTCACACGGGGGAGTGTGGAAACTGGATTGGAACAAGAGCCAGGCGATTCTACCATCCGCCCCGTGGGTTGTCAACGGGAAAAGTGGTCTTGCGTCCCGTGCGGAACGGGCGGCTGGCGCGCACAACACATTGGTATTGTACCCTTCACCAGTTATGCACCGCCCCGAGGCCGGTTTTCACGCGCCGTGCGTTCTGCACGTCAACCGTCAGCACTCCCTTTTTGCCAGAAACTGGAGGCCCTGGCACTTTTGGATGCGTTCCAGCCGAGCGAGTGGTCTGATGGGCGTTGTTTTGCGGTGCCCACGGGCACTGTGCTATAATTCTCAATCGGGCGCGCCTGAAGGGCGCTCTTTTCATGAGGGTGAGATCCGTGACTGGAACGCTGATCAACATCGTTGCGGTGCTCGTGGGGGGGACGCTGGGATTGCTGATTGGCAATCGCCTGGCAGCCCGGACGCAGCAGACGGTGATGAGCGGTATTGGCCTGGTGACGCTCGTGATCGGCGTTCAGATGGCTCTTGCCACGCGAAACATCCTAATCGTCATGTTCAGTGTTCTGTTAGGGGGTGTTTTGGGGGAGTGGTGGAACATCGATGGCCGGCTGCAGGCCTTCGGCGACTGGCTCCAGCGGTGCCTGGCGCCGGGAGGTGAGCCTGCGGGTGACGGCCGGAGTGTGAGCCAGGCCTTCGTTACGGCCAGCCTTGTCTTTTGCGTCGGACCGCTGACGATCCTCGGCGCAATCCAGGACGGGCTTCTCAGTAACTTTCAGTTGCTCGCGGTCAAGAGCATTCTGGACGGTTTTGCGGCCATGGCCTTTGCCACCACGTTGGGCTGGGGCGTGCTGCTCAGTGTTATCACCCTCCTCGTCTACCAGGGCGGGATCAGTCTGGTGGCGATGCTTGCTGCCGGTGCCTGGGCCACCAGCGTGAGTCGTGACAACCCCGGTATCATCGAACTGACAGCTACAGGTGGAGTTCTGATAATGGGAATCAGCCTGCTGTTGCTCGATGTGAAGCGCATCCGCATTGCGAACTTCTTGCCCGCGATCGCTCTGGCGCCCCTGTTTGTGATCGTCTTACAACATCTAACCGTACGTTGAGCACGGCGCTTTTGAGCGTTCAGAGCCAGGATCGAAGTGTGGTCGCCTCCGAAACCCACAAGACGCCGGTTTACTCAACCCGCACCTTTCAAGGAAAAGCATATGGGAAATTCAGTCGGAGACAGACAGCGCAAAGATGTTGCCCTGTTTGTCGATTTCGAGAACGTGTACATCTCTGTGCGTGCCGTCTACGAGCAGAATCCGAACTTCGAGAGTATCATCGAGAAGGCTCAAGAGTACGGCCGCCTCATTATCGCCCGAGCCTATGCCGACTGGTACCGCTACCAGCGCGTCACGAATGCGTTGTACGCCAACGGTATCGAGCCGGTCTACGTTCCGACCTACTACTATGGACAGGAACGCAAGAAGGGTTCAGCTATCAAGAACAGCGTAGACATCCACATGGTGATTGACGCCATGCGGACGGTTTACACCCACAGCAACATCGACACCTACATCTTTGTGACTGGCGATCGCGATTTCATCCCGTTGATAAATGCGATTCGCCAGAAGGGCAAAGAGTGCATCGTCGTCGGCGTGGCGGAAGCGGCTTCCAGCCATCTGGCGCAGAGTGCGGACGAATTTATCTTCTACCACCAACTGGTGGACAACCTGAAACCGCCCAAGCCGCTGTCCGACCCCTATCCGGTGTTGGTTGATGCTGTCAAGCTTGCCCGCCAGCGCGGCAACGTCCCGACCTTCGCCACGCTGAAACTGTTGATGGTCGAACTGCTCGGGGAGTTTGACCAGAGCAACTACAAGGACAAGAGTGGAAAAGCCTTCTCCAAGTTTAAGGATTTCGTCAAGGAGGCCGAGCGCCGCGGGCATATCCAGATCTTTACCAGCGGCACCGTGAATGAGATCTTCCTGCCCGGCGAGAACCCGCTCGAACTGAGTCAGTTCGCCCAGCCGGCCGAGGAAGCAACATCGGACGAAGCTAGCGGGAGTGACTTTGAGAATCCGTTTGAGCTGCTCATCGAGGCGGTGCACCTGGCCCGTAAACGCAATAATCTGTGCACCATGGCGACCCTCAAAGTCCTCATGAAGGACTTGAAGAAAGGCTTCAACGAGGGTCAATACACCGACAGCGAGGGCAAGCCGTTCAGCAAGTTCAAGGATTTTCTCCTCGACGCCGAGAAGCGCGGAGTTGTCCAGATCTTGACGACCGGCACCGTTGATGAGGTCTTCCTTCCGGGTGAGGACGCGCAGAAGCTGAGTCGCTTTGCAAATCGCAAGGCGGAAGATCCCCGTAAGGGGGGCAGCAACGGTAACAAGCCCTGAGTCTCACGCTGTCCCCTGGACGGCGCGCGAGACGGTCATGGGGACCCTGATTGGGTTGGGGGTCCTTTTTGGCTGGCAGCTCGTCTTTGTCGGTCTCGACGCCTTAGGGGTCGTCCAGGTCAAGGGAGCACTCGGCGCGATTTTGCCTTGGGGCCACCTCTTGATGGGGCTCACCATCTGGTGGCTGGTGCGTCGCTGGCACAACACTGGCCTGCGGGCTCTTGGCTTTCGGACGGTCTCGCTGCTCCGTGGTTTTTGGCTGTACGCGCAGGCCATCGTGATCGGCTATAGCGCGCTGGTGATCTGGGGGATTATCGTCTACGCCCTCACAGGACGCGGCGCGCAGCAGAATCTCTTGCCAGCGTTTGGGACGGGCCGAGAGGCGCTGTTGGCAGCAGCCCTCTCGGCCAGCCTGATCGCCCCAGTGACAGAGGAACTGCTCTTTCGCGGCTTCCTCTTTGCGGGTTTACGTAAGCGCCTGGACGTGATCCCTGCCATCGTCATCAGCAGCCTGGCCTTTGCGCTGTTCCATTTCAACCCCTTCGCCTTCCCAGCCTTGTTGGCGCTTGGTGGCGTACTGGCCTGGCTCTTCCAGCGCTCGGGCTCGCTCTGGCCGGCCATCGGCTTACACGCAACGATCAACACTGTCACGCTCCTGGTCTGGTACGCCCAGACCAACGGCCTTATTCCAACCCCAGCCTGATCGAATCTCGCCACCTGGGTCAATCGCCCGGGTCTCCGGCGACGAGAAGACCGGCATGTTGCCGGTCCTTTTGACCTCCCTTCGGGACTCGTCACACCTCCACCTGGCGATGTCTTACCTCACGCGTGTATCAACCCTTGAAGATAGGCAGCTCGACCTTCCGCTCCCGTTCTCCAACGGTACTTGACGATATTCTCGAGGGCTGTGGCATAGTGAGACTCAGGCCGGCCGTCTACGCCCCGCTGGCGCGACCCCTGACGCCGGGCCGAGGCGCGGACCTCCCTCGCGCAGCGAAGCTGTCTCGCTGGGCGACGGGCCCTTTGCCTTGTGTTTTCGGACCGGGCGGGCAGTACTGGTTGAGGGTCATAGGGCTTTTATCGCATAGAACCGAAGGCAAGGTGTGAGGCATAATATCGGAGCGGCCGACAAGGACGGTGCGCAACAGAATTCCGGGTTGCGCGTCGCAAGTGGGAGGTGAGCGTGGGCGAGCGTGAATTTGAGGACGCCATCCAGAACCTGCGGCAGCGGCTGGCTGACCTGCAGCGGCGCGCGGGCGAAGCGTCCGTCCATCGGGAAACCTTCGTGGTGGAGGTGCTGGAGGAACTCTCCCACACCGTGGCAGAACTTCAGCTGGCTGTGAAGGAGCTCCGTGAGCAAGCTGTGGAACGGGCTGGTTCCCGGCAAAGGACTGAGGCGGAGCGCCTGCGGTGGCTCTTGCGTAACGTGAGCGAGCGAAAGCGAGAGGAGGTAAGACTGCGTGAATCCGAGCTGAAATATCGCCGCCTGGTAGAGCAGATCCCGGCGGTCACCTACATCTCCGCGATTGATGAGAATGGCAGCACGCTCTACGTCAGTCCGCACATCGAGACACTGCTTGGCTACTCTCAATCTGAGTGGATGGTCAATACCACCCTGTGGTCTAGTGTCTGCATCCCGACGACCGTGAACGCGTCCTGGCTGAGAGTCAACGCGGCTGGGCCAGCGGCGAGTCGTTCGACTTAGAGTATCGCTTCCCCGCTCGCGATGGCCGCGTCGTGCGGGTCCGCGATCAGCGTGCGGTGGTTCAGGATCATGTCGGTCATGTTCTCTTTGGTAGCGGGCTCGTCCTCGATATCACCGGACGGAAACAGGCTGAATTGCGGCTCGCTGTAAAGGACGCTGTGAGCCAGATCTTGGTGGCGTCCGCAAAGCCCACGACGAGGCCGCTCCGCGGGTCCTACGGGCGATTGGGGAGGCCTTCGAGTGGGAACTGGGCGCGCTGTGGACTCTGCGCCAATGAGTTGTCCTGCCGTACGATCTGGCAGAGGGCTTCTGCTCCGGCCGTTGCGAGATCTACCAGTTCACGATGAAGGTACGTCGCACCTTGACAATTAGCAAGCCGACTCGTGTTGGGTGGAGTTTCCGTTCCGGTTCATCCAGTGCTATGATCGGGGCGCTCGCTTCCCCCTGTGGATAGGCTGCTCGATGACAATTTCGCACTTCTTCATCATCGTCAACCCCGCGGCCAATCGCGGTGGCGCGGCGCGGGCCTGGCGCCAGGCCCAGACAGTGCTCAACCGGGCCGGTGCTGACTACGAGCCTGTCTTCACCGACAGGCCGGGTCACGCCGAGGTGCTGGCCGCGAATGCGGCGGCGGCCGGGTGGCCCGCTGTGGTGGCGGTTGGCGGCGATGGAACGATCAACGAGGTGGTCAACGGCCTCGTGCGAGCCGCGGATGGTGAGCCCACCACGCCGCTGGGGATCATCAGTCTCGGCAGCGGGAATGATTCCGTCAGACTTCTCGATCTCCCGCGGCAGCGGCCGGTGGCGGCGGCACGGCGTCTCCTGGCGGCCCGCGCGCGCACTATCGACGTCGGTCGCGTCGGCGAGCGCTACTTCCTTAATGGCGTCGGGACAGGCTTCGATGCGCGGGTGGCGATTGAGGCCCAGCAGGTGCAGCGGTTGCGCGGCATGGCAATCTACCTCTGGGCGCTGCTCAAGGCCTTGCGCGCCCACCGCGCGCCGCTCATCCGAGTGGTGCTCGATGGACAAGAGGTCGCCGCTCGTCGTCTCACGCTGGTGGCTGTCACCAATGGAGCCTGCTACGGCGGCGGCTTCTGGATTTGCCCCGACGCCCGAGTCGACGATGGTCTCCTCGATATCTGCATCGCCGACGAACTCAGCGTGCCTGGCATTTTAGGTTTTGTCCCTCGCGTGATGCGAGGCGCCCACGTCGGCCGGCCGGCGGTGCACATGTACCGTGCCCGTCAGATCCATCTCAGTAGTCCCGAACCGCTGCCCGTCCACGTCGATGGAGAGATTCTGACCGGCGGGGCTCAGGAGCTGACGTTCGAACTCCTTCCGCATCGGTTGACGGTTCTCGCCTGATCGAGGTTCTTCTCTACGAGTGCTTCCATCTTACGAGCGAGAATCGAATGGCCGGCCACGAACGGTGGCCTGTTGACAGTTGACTGGACGATTGCCGGCGGGGCGCTATAATTCGGCCATTGTCGTTTCTCGTGGAGACACATCCGCCCAATGAGCCGATCCTCTCGATTTCGGCCTCGTTTCTGGTCGCCTCTGCTCCTGCTACTAGTTCTGCTTCTCTCGAGCTGCCGGCGAGATCAGACGTCCGCCAGCGCGACCCCGACCCCGAGCGGCAATAGCACTATTGCGGTGGCCGCGATTCAACATCCGACCATCGAGCGCCCCGCGGCCGGGGTTGCCCCGCCCCGGCTGCCGGCCAGCAGCCCCACGCCGGGCGTCACCCCGACGCTGGTTTCCAGTCCCACCCGCGGTCCCAGCGTTTACACCGTGAAGTCCGGCGATACCCTGACGGCCATTGCGGCCCGATTTGGGGTTGCCATCGCCGACCTGATGGCCGCCAATGGTATCAGCAACCCCAACATGATCTACGCCGGGCAACAACTGGACCTGCCGCAGACGGTCGCAGTGGTCGAGGGGCCACTCACGGCCCTGCTCCCAGATAGCGAGGTAATCTACAGTCCGGCCTACCAGGACTTCGACACGGCGGCCGAAATCCGGCGCTTCGGTGGTTTCCTGGCGAGCTACAGCGAGGTGGCTGAGGAGGAGGTCCTCACCGGGCCTGAGATCGTCGACCGGGTGGCGAAGCGTTTCAGCGTCGGGCCACGCGTGCTGCTGGCATTGCTGGAGATGCAGAGCGGGTGGGTTACCCAGGCCGCCCCGGCCGAGCGCACTTTCCCCCTTGGGCAGCGCAAGGGGGGCCGGACCGGCCTGTTTCTGCAACTGAGTTGGGCGGCCAACCACCTCAACGAGGGGTACTATGGCCAGTTGATCGGCGATCAGGTTGCCGTGCGCTTCCGCGACGGTGCGCGGCTGCGGTTCGCGGCCGGCCTCAATCCCGGCTCGGCCGCGCTCCAGAACGTGCTCGCACTGGTCAACTCCTCGCAGGAATGGCAGCGAGCGATCGGGGATGCGGGCTTCCCGGCTGTCTACCGGCGACTCTTCGGTGACCCGTGGCCGCGTGCGGTCGAGGTGATACCGCCCGGGCTCGTCCAGCCCGCGCTGGGGCTCCCCTGGGCCGACAACGAAGTTTGGTACTACACTGGCGGGCCCCACGGCGGGTGGGGCGAGGGCAGCGCCCGTGCGGCGCTCGACTTCGTGCCGGCCGTGAACACCGGCTGTCGGCCCGCGCCGCAGTGGGCCGTCGCCGTCGCCGATGGAGTGATTGCTCGCAGTGAGAATGGCGAGGTCGTGCTCGATCTGGACGGTGACGGTTTCATCGGGACCGGCTGGACGATCCTCTACATGCACATGGCCCGCAACGGGCGAGTCGCCGTCGGCAGTCGTGTCCATGCTGGCGATCCCATCGGCCATCCGTCCTGCGAGGGTGGCTTCGCCGATGCGACCCATCTGCACCTGGCGCGACGCTACAACGGCCAGTGGCTGCAAGCCGATGCGTTGCCGGCCTTCGTGCTGGCCGGCTGGCAGGCGGTCGCCTGGGAGCAATCCTACGATGGCGAACTGGTGCGTGGCGACCAGCGTCGCACGGCCTGTGCCTGCCGGCGCGACGATCTGAACGGGATCAGCCGGTAGATCTATCGCCTGAGGGAACGTGAGCGTGTGAACCGCATCAAAACCATCCGAGGGCAACCAGGGTTGTCACCCCGACCGAGGTGAAGAATACCTGGGTGATCACCGCGAATAGGACCGCCAGGGCGATCGGCCCAATTCCTGTGAGCACTGTGTCCTCCGAATCCCTTCCCTCACGCCGTGATGAGGTCGAGAAGAACAGGGTAGACGAGGTCTGTCCGCTGGCCGACCTGGTCCGGGTCGATGATATCGTGGACAAGGCCCAGATCGGCACTGAACTCGTAGGTGCGGATCTGCTCCGCGCCACGCCGGCGCCACTGATCGACGAGCCGGTTCGTGCTTGCGTTGTTGAGCACCGGGTCGTTGGCATTGGTCACGACGATGATTGATCGGGCCGCCGGCCGGGCTCGCCGGGCCTGGGCTTGTATGGTCGCTGCGAGGCGCAGGACCTCGGCTACGGGGCGCGTTGCGAAGCGCGGGTAGTTGTGGAGCGGGGGAACGGGCTCAGCCTTGCGGACGGGGTCCCACCAGACGAAGCGATTCGGTAGCCAGCGGGCCAGACGCCACGCGAGTGGCGTCGCCGCAAGGGGTACGGCTTTGAGCGCGAAACCCGGCGAGACGATTACGACCCGATCCACATCTTCGCGGTGCTGAGCCACCCAGGATGCCAGGACACCGCCCATCGAAAGGCCAACGACGGTCACGCGATCGGCCAATCCGCGCGCGATATCCACGGCCTCAGCCACACAGGCAAGTAGCTCCTCGGCGGTCAGGGTGGCCAGATCTTCCGTCAAGCGATCGGCGAGGCCGTGGCGCGGCAGCCGCGGCACGAGCACGTTGTACCCCAGATCGTAGCAGCTCGGGGCGAGTGCCTGATATTGCCGGGGACAACTGGTCAGCCCATGCAGCAGCACAGCCGCCCGCTCGACGGTGCGGCCATGGGTGAGGAACTGCGTGCGGCAGAGGGGATTGACGCTGGCGCCATCTGCGGCGCCCAGCGCCTCGACCCGGGCAGCCGCCTCCGCATAGCTTGTGGCCGGGCGGGGGGATGAGGCCAATTTAGATCTCATCGTCAGCCCTTCAACCGCCCGGCTGCTCGACGCGGCGGACACCCAGCGTCACCTGGGTGCCATCGAGGAAGACGCTGGTCTGCGCGGTGTTGGCAGGCGGTGGCGCATGGTGGAGTTCGATCGCCAGGATATCCCGCTTGAGGACGTCGCTCCACTCGGCGAGGACGTCACCGACAGGCCCGGCGATCCACGCC
This sequence comes from Ardenticatenaceae bacterium, assembly GCA_027493995.1. Taxonomy (GTDB): domain Bacteria; phylum Chloroflexota; class Anaerolineae; order Ardenticatenales; family Ardenticatenaceae; genus DOUV01. Next base: position 8,299,167 of record JAOSJS010000001.1, read on the forward strand.
GTAATCCGGTCGGTCAATTCGAGGCCCGCCTGCTTGCGGAGCTGGTTGAACTGACGTGCCAGCTCCCGGGCCTGGCCCTCCCGCCGCAGGGCCGATGTCACCGCGGTCGTGACGGCAACGGTGTACGGGCCCTCGCTTACGACAGCATAGCCGGGCCGGTCCTCGGGCTCGATTGCAATCTCGTCAGGGTAGAGCGTGACACGCTCGGCGTCCACCGGCACCTCGACGCTCTCTCCTTGCAGCAGCGCGCGGGCCAGAGGCGTGTTGTCGACTTCTTTGAGGGCTGCTCGCAGCCGCGGGAAGGTCTTACCCAGGCGCGGGCCGAGCCTGGCCGGATTGGGATTGATGCGGTAGCTGGCCAGCTCCTCGCCCGAGACCAACTGCAACTCCTTGACGTTGAGTTCGTCGAGGAGTTCGTTTTTCAGCCTTTCGAGCGCGGCCCGCTCCTCCGGTTGCGGCACGCTGACAGCGACTGCCTGCAGCGGCTGGCGCACCTTGATGCCGGCCTTGTTGCGGGCGGCGTGCCCCAGGCTGGTTACCTGCTGCACCAGCGCCATCGCGCGGCTGAGCGCTTCGTCAATCAGGGCTGGATTAGCGACCGGAAAGTCGGTCAGGTGGACGCTCTCCGGCGCGCTGGCGTCCAACCGCCGGACCAGGTTCTGGTAGAGCGTCTCGGCCAGGAAAGGCGTGAAGGGGGCCAGGAGCTGGCTGAGCGTCACCAGGGCCTTGTGGAGCGTGGCGAAGGCGGTCGGATCGTCCTCCCAGAAGCGCCGGCGGTTGCGGCGGACGTACCAATTCGAAAGCTCGTCCACAAAAGCGGCGATGGCGCGTCCGGCCGTGGTCGCGTCGTAGTGCTCCAGGCGCTCATCCACCAGGCGGATGAGGCGGTGCAACTCGGAGAGCAGCCAGCGGTCGAGCAGGTTGGAAGGTTGGGACTGACCGAAGTGCCCACTCTCAACCTTCGCCCCGACGCGGGATCCCCTCACAAGGCGATCCAGGAATGGCGTCCCCAGTAGGGGAGAACCCTCCAATTTTTCCGCGGCGATGTTGGCATACGTCACGAAAAAGCTGTAGGTATTCCACAACGTGAGCATGAACTTGCGGACCACCTCGCTGACCAGGTTGACACCGAAGCGGCTGGAGGTCCACGGTGGGCTGGCCGTCACGAAGTACCAGCGCATCGCGTCGGCGCCGGTGACGTTGATCACGTCCCAGGGGTCCACCCGGTTGCCCAGGCTCTTGGACATCTTGCGGCCCTGTTCGTCGAGCACGTGGCCGAGGACGATCACGTTCGTGAAGGCCGGCTGATTGAAGAGCAGGGTCGAGATGGCGTGAAGCGAGTAGAACCAGCCGCGGGTCTGATCGACCGCCTCGCAGATGAAGTCGGCCGGGTACTGCTGCTCGAACAATTCTTGGTTCTCGAAGGGATAGTGCCATTGGGCGTAGGGCATCGAGCCGGAGTCGAACCAGACGTCGATCACCTCGGGCACGCGCCGCATCGTGTCCCCGCAACCCTCTGTGGGACAGGGGAAGGTAACCTCGTCCACCCACGGCCGGTGCAGGTCGAGGCCCGGGTAGGAGTGACCGGCCCGCTCCTCCAGTTCGGCCCTCGAGCCGATAGCCTCCGGGTGATTGCAGCGCTCGCAGACCCAGACGGGCAGTGGTGTGGCCCAGTAGCGCTCGCGGCCGAGTGCCCAGTCGACGTTATTCTCCAACCAGTTGCCGAAGCGGCCGGTTCGGATGGAGTCGGGCACCCAGTTGATCCGGTTGTTGTTGTCGAGCAGTGCCTGTTTGTAGCGGGTGGTCTCGATGTACCAGGTGGTCCGCGCGTAGTAGAGCAGCGGGGTCCCACAGCGCCAGCAAAAGGGGTAGGTGTGCTCGTAGACGCCGGCCTCGTAGAGTAACCCGCGCTGGCGCAGGTCCTCGATGATCTGTGGATCGGCTTCTTTGACGAACTGACCGGCGTAGGGCGTGACCTCGCCAGTAAATTCGCCGGCGGGGTTGACCGTCATGAGCACTGGGAGGTCGTATTGGCGGGCGACATCCATGTCCTCGGCGCCGAAGGCGGGGGCGATGTGGACGATGCCTGTGCCATCCTCGGTGCTCACAAAGTCGCCCTCCACGACGTAGGCGTTGTCCTGCTCCATCGGAAGGAAGCGGAAGAGTGGCTGGTAACGCTTGCCGACAAGCTCCTTGCCCTTCATCGTTTCCAGCACCTGGTAGGCGCCCTCCAGCCCCAGCACGGCCTCAGCCCGGGCCTGCGCCAGGATCAGCACAGCGTCTCCCTGGCGGACCTTGACATAGTCGATGTCGCGGCCAACGGCGAGCGCGACGTTGCCTGGCAGCGTCCAGGGGGTGGTGGTCCAGACCAGGAAGTAGGTCCCAGACTCGTCGCGCAGGGGGAACTTGACGTAAACGCTGGGGTCGATGGTTGTCGCGTAGCCCAGGCTGACCTCATGATCGGAGAGCGGGGTGCCGCAGCGCGGGCAGTAGGGCACGACTTTGTAGCCCTGGTAGAGCAAGTCGCGCTCCCAGTAATTTTTCAGGATCGACCAGACCGATTCAATATAGTCGGTGGTCATCGTGATGTAAGGATCGTCCAGATCGATCCAGAAGCCGATTCGGTCGGTGAGCTTGCGCCACTCCTCGACGTAGCGAAAGACCGAAGCGCGGCAGCGCTCGTTGAACTCGGCCACGCCGTAGGCTTCGATCTCCTGTTTGCCGCTCAGCCCCAGTTCCTTCTCGACCTCGATCTCGACCGGCAGCCCGTGGGTGTCCCAACCGGCCTTGCGCAGCACATAGTAGCCCTTCATCGTCCGGTAGCGCGGAAAAAGGTCTTTGTAGACCCGCGTGAAGACATGGCCGACGTGCGGCAGACCGTTCGCCGTCGGCGGGCCCTCGTAGAAGACCCAGGGCTCAGCACCCTCGGCCCGGCGCCACTCCATCGAGCGCTTGAAGATATCGTGCCCTTGCCAGAAGGTGAGGACTGCTTCTTCGGTCTCGCGAAAGTCTACGTTCGGCGAGACAGGGTCAAAAACGGCCATACCTGGGTTCTCTTTTCACGAAAGATGACTTCCTCTTCGCATGCGTGCCGCCGGGCCTCCACAAAATCGCGAGCTACCAGCAGGTGGATTCTCCGTCAGACCGCGGCTCCGTGGCGCACTACGAGCAGGCGCCCAATCGAACATCGTCGAGTCACTCACGGGGCTTAAGTATAGCATAGGCAGCCAGAAAACACAGTGGCCCGGAGGCTCGCCCGGGCCACTCTTCAGCGTCCAGTTGCGATTCTGTTGCGTTGCGTTTACCCCGCTCTGCGGATCGCGACCTGTACTTGCTCGCCCCCCAGCTTGAGTGTCTGCTGGGCCTGGGCGCCGTCAGGGGCGCCGGGCGTGAGGCTGAGGGCCAGGGTCTCCCGTTGGATATAATCGGCGAAAGCATTCACGGCTGCGCCGGTCTCCCCATCGGCCTGGTAGGTCACGTGGATACGATCATCGAGCGCCAGGCCGGCATCCTTGCGCAGGGTATTGATGGTGCGCACGAGGTCACGGGCGTAGCCCTCCTGGATCAGCTCGGGCGTCAGCTCGGTGTCCACGGCGACCGTCACGCCCTTCTCGCTGGTCACCGCCAGCCCGCCGCGCGACTCGGTCTGCACCAGCACATCCTCGCCCGACAACGTCACCATCTCGCTGTCGACAGTCACGGTCAGCTCGCCGCCGGCCTGGAGCGTCGCGGCCGCTGCGGCCGGGTCGAGGTGGGCGAGGGCCGCGCGCACCTGTGGGAAGCGCTTGCCGAACCGGGGGCCAAGCACGGGGTTGTTGGGCAGCAATCTGTAGTTGACCAGCTCGCCCACCTCGGAAACGACCTCGATCGCTTTGACGTTCAGCTCTTCCGTCAGCACGTCGGCCAACTCCGCCAGGTCGTCACGGGCCTGCTCGCTCGCGACGTGCACCCGCGCCCGGGCCAGCGGCTGGCGCAGTTTCACGTCGGCCGCGCTGCGCGCCGAGCGACCCAGACCGGCGACGGTGATCGCCAGCCCCATCTTGTCGAGTAGCATCCGGTCGGGCCGGGTGACCTCGGCACCCGGCCAGTTGCAGTGGTGGACGCTGGCGGGCGCAGTGGCGTCGACGCTGCGTACGAGGTTCTGGTACATCGCCTCTGCGACGAAGGGCACGAAGGGCGCCAGCAGCCTGGTCATCTCCACCAGGACGTGGTAGAGCGTGGCGTAGGCCGCCGCTTTGTCGGCATCGGCCTCGCTCTTCCAGAAGCGGCGGCGCGAGCGGCGCACATACCAGTTGGAGAGGTCGTCCAGCAACGTCTCGATCGCCTGGGTCGCACGGGAGGCCTCGAACTGCTCCAGGTGCCCGGTGACTGCGAGGGTCGTCTCGTTCAGTCGCGCCACAATCCATTCGTCGAGTTGAGATTGGAGATGAGAGGGTACCACCTTGTCGGGATCTTCAACGGATTGGGGATCGATCTCTCGTTTCCAATCAGGCGTCTCTGGCTGCCAGCCATCCAGGTTCGCGTAGTTCACGAAGAAGGCGTAGACATTCCAGAGCGGGATCAGGAAGCGGCGGCGGGTCTCGTCACCGAGCTTGTAACCGAAGAGCAGGTTCTGCTCGGGCCGGTGGCAGGCGTAGAGCCAGCGCATCACGTCGGCGCCCATCGAGTCGGCCGCCTCGTTAAACTCGATGGCGTTGCCCCACGATTTATGCATCGGGCGGCCATCCTCAGCCAGCAGCGTCGCATACCCCAGGATGTTCAGGAAGGGCGGCCGGCGAACCAGGGCCGTGCTCTGCGCCAACAGGCTATAGAACCAGTTGCGGAACTGGCCAGGGAAGCTCTCGGTGATGAAATCGGCCGGGAACCACCGTTCCCAGTAAGCCGGATTCTCTCGGTAGTGCATCGTGCTGAAGGCGACGATGCCCGCGTCCAGCCAGGGGTTGCCGACATCTTTGATCCGCGAGGCCAGGCCGCCACACTCGGAGCAGGCGATCTTGATCGCGTCGATGTAGGGGCGGTGGGGCGTGTGGCCGGCGAAGGTCTCCCAGCCCCCGACCGTACGCTCCTCCAACTCGTGCTCGCTGCCGATCACGTCGAAGTGGCTGCACCGCTCGCAGACCCAGATGGGCAGCGCCAGACCCCAGTAGCGCTTCTTGCTGATCATCCAGTCGTGCATGTTGCGCAACCAGTCCATCTCGCGCTCGTAGCCGAAACTCGGGATCCAGTTGATCTGGTCGACCACGTCCATGATCTGGTAGCGCAGGCTGGTGTCCTCCTCAGCCTCGGTGAGCGCCGCGCGCGGCTTGTCGTAGACCGCGCCCATGCTGACGAACCACTCGTCAACTAGGCGGAAGACCAGCTCCTCACCGCAGCGCCAGCAGGTGGGGTAGCGATGGGTGTAGCGCTGGGTGCGGTAGAGCAGACCTTTCTGGCGCAGGCTATCGAAGATCTGGGGGGCGACCGTGGCGACCGGCATCTCCGTGAGCCAATCGAAGCCGCCAACATAGATACCATTCTCGTCCAGCGGCGCAACGACCGGGAGATCCTGCTCCTTGCTCAAGGCGAAGTCCTCGGCGCCACAGCCCGGGGCGATGTGGACGATGCCGGTGCCCTCCTCCTCGCCCACCTCTTTCCAGGGGATGACGCGGTGGCGAGGTTTGTGGGGCTGAGTGTCGAGCGCGGCGTGGACGGCAGGAAGTTCATCGAAAGGACCTTCGTACTCCCAGCCCATCATCTCGGTGCCCTTCAGCTCGGCCAGCATCTCGTACTCACCCTTGAGGCTGTTCTTGACGGCGCCCCTGGCCAGGTAGTAGGTCCAGCCGTCGGCGTGCCGCACCTTGACGTAGGTCAGCTCGGGGCCAACCGCGGCCGCCACGTTGCTGGTCAACGTCCAGGGCGTGGTCGTCCACACGAGGAGTGCCTCCTGGTCACGGCCAACGAGCGGGAACCGGAGGAAGACGGAGTCGTGGGTCAGCTCTTTGTAGCCGTCGGTCACGATCTCGTGCTGGCTGATGCCGGTGCCGCAGCGGGCGCACCAGGGCATCACGTCGGTGCCCTTGTAGAGCCAGCCCCGCTCGTGGCACTTTTTGAGGAAACCCCAGATCTGGTAGTTGTTCTCGTTGCTGAAGGTGAAGTAGGAGCCGCCAAGCTCAGGCGTCCCCAGGCGCCCGACGACGTCCTCCACCGGGGCGGTCACCGGGCCCTCAACGCCCTGCACCGTCACCTCCTGGTCAGAATTGTCATCCAGCAAGGCCCGCAGGCGGCGCAACTCATCGGGATCGTTCCAATCCATCCAGTAACCCAGGCGGATTGATTGCTCGGTCTGAACCGCGGCGTACTCCAGCACGCGCATCTTGCAGAGCTTGACGAACTCCGCCAGGCCATAGGCCTCGATGTCGCGCTTGTTCTTGAAGCCCAGTTCCTTCTCGACATTGACCTCGACCCACAGGCCCTGACAGTCAAAGCCGTTCTGCCAGCGCTGGTTGTAGCCCTGCATGGCCTTGAAGCGCTGGTAGAGGTCCTTGTAGGTCCGCCCCCAGGCGTGGTGGACGCCCATCGGGTTGTTGGCCGTGATCGGCCCGTCGAGAAAGCTCCAGCGCTTCTCACTCCCCGCGCGCAGCCGGCGCAGCTCGTTGAAGGTGTCGGTTTCGCGCCAGAAGCGGAGAATCTCGTGCTCCAAAGCAATAAAGTCAACTTGATTCGAAACCTCTTTGAAGGCCATGGTTCACTCCAATCTCCCTTTTCTCCGCCATCACCACAAGGCGCGGTGCCTCATGCGTGAAGGTGTGCAGCGCCGTGTCACCGAACCAGGCGGTCGGTGTCAGGCCCACGACGCGCAGCATTCGATCCAACTCGGTGGCCGTGTAGAGGCGCACGCGGTGGTAGCGCTCGTCCTCGACACCGTCGGGGGTGCGCCAGCGCTCGACAACCGTGTTGAGGCCGCGGACGGCATCGAAGTGGCGCCGCTCCCAAACGATCGTGCCGTCGTCGAGTTCGTACCAGTCGGTCTCGCGGAAGTTCGCCACGACCCGGTCGCGGTGGGCCATCTCCATGATCAGGTAGCCGCCCGGTTTGAGGGCGCGCGCCATCGCGTTCAAGGCCCGTTGGTTCTGGGCATCGTCCTCGAAATAGCCGAAAGCAGTGAACATGTTGATCGCGGCGTCGAAGCGCTCGGTCGCAGGACCCTCGCAAATGTCGGCTTCGATGAACTCGATGGTCACGCCGGCAGCGGCCGCGGCCTTGCGCGCGACCGAGAGCAGGTACGGCGATGCATCCAGACCGGTCACCGCATAGCCGGCCGCGGCCAGCGGGATGCTGTGGCGTCCCTGGCCGCAGGCCACGTCGAGCACGCTGGCGGGCGGCGCCGGCAGCAACTCGCACAGCATGGCGACCTCGGCGGCAGTCATCTCTGGCTCGCGGGCGTAGCGCTTGAGATAGCTCTCGTCGAAGAACTCTTGCCACCAGTCCACCGTGCTGCGCTGCTCCCTCTCTCAGTGGCCCAGCACGTCCACGCTCTTGTCCCGCAGCTGGTGCTTCAGCTCGTGGCGGCCGAACTGGGCAAGCAGCGCCCGCGCCCGGTCGCGGTAGGCCGCCATGCGCTCGTCCCTGGCCTTCCACTTGCTCAGCACCTGGAAGATAACGAGTTGGCTGTCGCCTCGCACCTCGATGGAGAACTGTTTCGGGTCACGGCCGTGCTCGCGGATCTTGCCGAGCAGGGTCTCGAGCGCCGTGATGAGCGTTTGGTACTCAGCTTCGTTGTTGGTTATCTGCCCGGAAAACTCGAGCCGCTCGACTCGCCCGCGTCCAGTATCGGTGCGGTACAGGGCGTAGCTGCCATAGCCCTGGCCTGGATTCCCCCGGCTGCCACCGTCGAAGATCAGCAGGTAGTCGCTGCTGCTGTCGAGGGTCCGCGCCGGGGGTGGGGCTGCCGGCGACTCGGTCGGCGGGGACGGCGCGGCCTCGAGGTTCAAGTAGCGGCGGAGGGCCGGGCGCTCACGCAGCAGGCTAAACAGCCGGGCCTGCTCGGCGCGCGAGAGGCTGAGAATTTCTTCCACCAATGCTTCAACAGTCACATCCGCTCCTCAATCGCGATGCGTGTTTTCACGTATCGTGCAGTCGCACGTAATGCGTAAGCCACGCCTCCCAGGCATTCTCGCCCTCCCCAGACTGCCAACGGAGCGGGATGCCCTGGCTGTCGAACCAACCGCGCTGATCCGGCAGGCCCGGGACGCTCAGGCGAACAGCACGGGTCTGGTAGGGAGTGTCGCCGAGGGTGACGCTCAGACCGGTGCCCAAAGGATAGGCGGTCCACTTCACAGGTTTCGACCAGAAGGCGTCGTCTCGCAGTTGCACCGTGAACACCATCTGCGGTGTGGGCGTGGCGGCACCCCAGTCAACAGGCGGCAACGCCAGCGCGCGGCTACCGATGTCGACGGCCATCAGCGTGTAGTCGGGCGGCAGATCCAGGATGGTCCGGCGACCGTGTTGCACCATCATGACGTTGTCGTCGAAGAAGGTGTAGACCGCCTGGCGATCGGTTTGGCCGCTGGGGCGCAGGCGGATCTGGAGACGATCGGGGCGTCGCTCGGGGTTGAGCAGCAGATGGCTGAGCACGTGGCCGGACTCATCTTCCAGCTCCGAGCGCCAAACTACGCTTCCGTCATGGCATTGATAGAGCTCCCAGACCTCCTGTCCAACCGATTTGGTGTTCCGGAGATAGAGGTAGTCTCCGCGCGCGGCGAGTTCTTCGAGCTCAGTCGGAGGATGAAGATACTGCATATCACTCACCGATTGCGATTTCAATCCGTTTGTTGATTTTGCCCTTGCTCTTGTAGTTCGTCACACGAATCCGGCCGACCTCGCGGGTATTCGCCACGTGCGTGCCGCCGTCGGCCTGAAGGTCGAGCCCTTTGATCTCGACTGTGCGCACCGCGGTGATGCCCTCGGGCAGCAGGTTGATCTTGGTGCGGATGAGGTCCGGGATCTGGAAGGCCTCCTCCCGCGGGAGGATCCGAACGACGATGTCGCGCTCCGCGGCCACCTCGGTGTTGACGCGCTCCTCGATCTCCTGGACGAGTTCTTTTTGCATCCGTTCGAACTCGAAGTCCATTCGCCCGCGGCCCGGTTCCATGTTGCCACCGGTCACCTGCGCTCCATAGTCGCGCCAGATGACACCACACAGAATGTGCATCGCGGTGTGAGTTCGCATCAGGCGGTAGCGCCGCTCCCAATCCAACTCACCGTGCACCTGGCTCCCCGGCTCGGGCCGTTCCGCACCCTCAAGGAGGTGGACGAGTTGGTCGCCCTGGCGCTGAAGGCCGGTGACGCGCCACCGGTGCGCCGCCTGGACGAGGCTGCCGTGGTCGGCGGGCTGGCCGCCGCCGCCGGAGTAGAAGGCGGTCCGATCGAGCACGACGCCCTTGTCTGTCACGGCGGTGACAGTGGCGTCGAACTCTCGGAGAGTGCTATCGGTCTGGTAGAGAAGCTCAGTCATGGTCGCAAGAACTCCGTGAAACGGTACTCGAACAAAAATACGCTCGCCCCAGGCAAGGGACGAGCGCGCTCGCTCGCGGTACCACCCTCATTGATCATCGCTGCCTGACTGCGGCAGGATGATCCACTCTTGAGGGGTGCATCGACACCCCCGCCGTGGGTAACGGGCGGCGAACCCCGGCCGGGCTTACTCGCGCCGCACGGGCGCATTCAGGCGGCTGCTCCGGAAGGATTTTCGGTCGCGGAGTCGCGCCGGGCTCTCACCATCCCCGGCTCGCTGGTGCGCCGAGCCGCGCTTACTCGTTTCCATCGTCGCAATGTGAGCACTTCAAATTATGGGTTCGATTGTGGCACAGCCACTGGCCCTTGTCAAGTTCGGGGCGGGGGGAGCGGTAGGTCCAGCACCAGACACGAAGCACACCAAGGGACAACAGAGCCCTTTTCGGCTATTTCATCCGCATCATGTCTCGGCCAACCCGGCCGGCTCCGTTTGGGCCATGCAGACCCGGTTGCGCCCCCACGCCTTCGCAGTGTAGAGGGCATCATCGGCGGCCTGGAAGAGTTGCTGGGCATTGCCGAGCGCTGGACCATTCGTCGCGACGCCAACACTGACAGTCAGCCGCAACTGGAGATCGCCCACCTGGAAGCGGTGCTGCTGCACAGCCTGGCGCAGGCGCTCCGCCACGACGTAGGCGGACTCCCGGTCGGTGAGGGGGAGAATCACGACGAACTCCTCGCCACCGTGACGCGTGCGGAGATCGATCGCACGGGTCTGCTGCTCGATAACGCGTGCGAATTGCCGGAGGATCTCGTCGCCGGCCGGGTGCCCGTGCGTATCATTGACTGTTTTGAAGTGGTCCAGGTCGAGGATCATGAGCGAGAGTGAGGTCTGGTGGCGAGTGGCGCGCCCCCACTCTTCCGGGAGCCGTTCGTCGAGAAAGCGACGGTTGTAGAGCCCGGTGAGCGAGTCTGTGACGACCTGGCGGTGCGTGTCTGCGTGCCGCCGGGCCGTCTCGAGTGCGATGGCCAGGTGGTTCGCGACGGTGCTCGCCATCGTGATTTCGTCACTGCGGAATTGAGTCCGCCGCGTCCCGAAGACCACAATCGCACCGATGGTTCGGTGCTCACCCAGGAGGGGGACGGCGAGGAGCATGCCGGCCCCGGTCGGGCCAAGCGTGTGGTGCTGCCACCAATCGGTTGGTGATGACTCGGCTACAACGGGCACCCGGTGCTGCTCGAGCTGGGCCAGCGGCGCCACGTCACTCATTCTGACCTGGAGTCCATCGAACCGCTTGATCAAGTCTGGCGACGGGTTGAATGCAACCTCCGCTCGCAGGATGCCGGTGCGCTCGTCGACCAGGAGCAGCAGTGCAAGCCGGGCGCCGAGACGCCCGGCGAGGCGTTCCAGAAGTTCTTCAGCCAGTGGCCGGAAGTTGGGGATTCCCGTGATGGCGGCTGAAGTAAACTGGACCAACTCCAGCGAGTGGAGCAACTCGCGTTGGTGCCGGGTGTAGCGGCTCAACGCGTTGATCAGTGTTCCACTGACCAGCACGAAGGCAAAAATCAGCAGGAGTTGGGCATCCAGGGGCCGTGGTGCCGGGCGCTGGAGAGGCCACCAGGTGAACTGGGCCAGCACGAAGGTCAGAGTCCAACTGCCCAGGACGCCCCACATCGGAAAGTGGAACGCGGTGAGTGCAACGGGGATGCTTGCGCTCAGCCAGATGAATGGACCGGGTTCCAGAACCGCAATGGCCAGAAGATAGAGCACCAACGAGGCAGTAATGATCGCCAGTCGCACGCGTGCCGGCCGGTTGATCGCGCGCTCGAACCAGGCCTCCAAAGGACCTCGCCCAGGCGGAACTGGTGGGAGCCTGGAAGACATAGGAACTACCGGACGAGATTCCTGAGGAGGAAGAGCATGTTGGCCGGTCGTTCTGCCAGACGGCGCATAAAGTAGGGATACCAGTGACTTCCGTACGGGACGTAGACGCGCATCTTGTAGCCGTCGCGCACCAGGGCCAGTTGGGCGTTGGTGCGAATCCCGTGGAGCATCTGAAACTCGTAAGCCTGCCGGTCGAGGTCCTGCTCGGCGGCATAGGCCTGGGTCGCTGTGATCATGGCGTCATCATGGGTGGCGATGGCTGCGTAGGTGCCTTGCTGCCGGGCCTCGGGGCTCAGCAGGAGCTGCATCAGATGAACGAAATTGGCATCCGTGTCGGCCTTCCGGGGGAAGGCCAGGTACTCCGGCTCGTCATAGGCGCCTTTGCACAGCCGAATATTCGCGCCGCCCCGCCGGATCAAGGCGTTGATATCGGCCTCGCTCCGGTAGAGATAGGCTTGAATCACCACGCCCACATTGTCAAAACCTACATCACGAAGTCGCCTGTAGATGGCGAGCGTGCGGTCGGTGTAGTCGCTGGACTCCATATCGATGCGGACAAAGTTGTCGTGCGTGCGGGCGATGCTGACCACCCGGCGCACGTTTTCGAAGGCCAGGTCGGTGCTCAGGTCGAGGCCAAGCCCGGTGAGCTTCAACGAGACGTTGCTCTTGACCTGCTCGCGCTGAATCCGGTCAAGGATGCCAATATATTCCTCCGCATAGGCCCGAGCCGCCGCCGGATTGGTGACATTTTCGCCCAGGTAGTCGAGGGTGGCAAGGACGCCGGCCTGGTTCATTGCTCGAACGACGGCGATTGCGTCGTCAAGGGTCTCGCCGGCCACGAATCGGCGGGAGAATCGACGCGCGGGGGGCAGCCCGGTTGCAAGATTGCGGACAGCGGTGTTGTGCGAGAGCGTCAGGAAAGCGTCACGGAGCATGGATCACTCTCCTTTGAGTGACAATTGAGAAGATGTTTTGAAAGCCCAAGCGTTATGAGCCTGCAAGAAATACGAACACGAGCCCGGTGACCAGCGGGACCGTCAGATTGTCCAGACCCTGAGGAGAGAAACCTTCGACCAGGGTCGCGACGACGGCCGCCGTCAAGCTCCACGCGAGCGCCGGCCGCACGGCAACGTCGCCGTAGAGGCTCAAGGTAGACGTGCTGGCCACCAGCGAGACGGCGAGCATGGTAGCACTTCCCTCCAACGTGCGCGATTGGCCCCAGATCCTGTAGCGGCGCTGCCCCAACCGTTGGCCGATCAATGCGGCCGCGGCGTCGCCCCAGGTCATAATCATGATGGCGGCGGCGGCCAGCGCGGAGCGATCGCTGGCGCTGCGGCGCCAGAGCCAGGCCAACAGGATCGTAATCGAGAGGGCGAAGTAGACGGTCCCGTAGCTGGCCTGGGCTGAATCCATTCCCTTGAATGTGCGACGGCGACGGAACCAATAATTGAAGAAGATAAAGCCGGCGAACGGTATTATACCAAAGCTCGGATGATCGAATAGCCCCAGGATCACAAAAATCGAGCAGCCGGCGGTGATGTGGATGAGTTTACGCGTGGCTCCTGGGGACCAGCCTCGCTGCCGGTGGAGCCACTCGGCCAGGCCCAGCGTGGCAAAGGCCAGGCTGTACCAGAGGAGGAAGGCTGCGATGTCGCTCAGTGTCGGCGTTGGCATGGCTGGTATTACCAGGTGGACAGATCATTGAGGCTCGGTCTCAAACTGGACCTGTCGGGTTGCCACCCACCGGCGGGCGCGATGCGGCCGTTGTGCATCGGGACAATCCGCCCAGCCCGCGCGGCCAAGGCCTGATCATGGGTGACGAGCACCACCGTCTTGCCACGGGCTGGCATCATCGCCAGTAACTCGAAGATCTCTGAGCCGGTCGCTTCGTCGAGATTGCCCGTCGGCTCGTCGGCCAGAATGAGTGGCGGGTCGTTCGCCAGCGCCCTCGCGATGGCGACGCGCTGTTGCTCGCCTCCTGAGAGCTCGCTCGGCAGGTGTCTGGCCCGGCCGGTGAGGCCCACCTGAGCGAGCAGTGTCCGAGCGCGCTCGCGCGCCGGACCAGCCTCGAAGCCGTTAATCTCCATCGGGAGCAGGACGTTCTCGAGGGCGGTGAGCATCGGCAGGAGTTGGAAGAACTGGAAGACAATCCCAACCGCGCGCCGGCGCCACCGCGCCAACTGGTTCTCGGTCAGGGCGTCGATGCGTCGGCCCGTAACCCACACCTCGCCGCTGGTCGGACGGTCAATTCCGCTGATGAGGCTCAGGAGCGTAGACTTGCCACTGCCACTCGGGCCGACCACGGCCACAAATTCACCCTGGTCGATGGCAAGCGAGGCGTCAGCGAGGGCCACGACTTCGCTCTCGCCCTGCCCGTAGCAGCGGCTGACGCGGCGGAGGTCGATAATTGTGCCGGAAGAAGCTGATGAGGCCATAGGCTCTAATCGTACCGCATCTTGGCGGCGCGGCCAAGCGGTGGGATCGAGAATTCGTCAACTGGAGGGGAGGTCGATACAATACTTTTATGGCCCCTTCCGCAGCGAAGCTGGCCGACACCATCGATCACCGCCCGGTGACCGTTGGTCTGTCGCTACGGGGTAAAACACGGTCAGGGCGCGGAAGCCGAATGCGATTCGCAGATTGATTATGCTCGATAGCGTAGAGGGGCGCAGAAGGGTAGTGGAATGCCGACGAAGATGCATGCAGTGATGAAAACTGAGGCCGGTCCGGGGTTAGCCTGGGTTGAGACAGACATCCCGACCGTCGGACCGGATGATGTCCTCGTCCAGGTACGGGCCACGTCTATCTGTGGTACCGATCTCCACATCCGGCGCTGGGATACGTGGGCCAGCGGCCGCGTTCATCCACCCTTGATCGTCGGCCACGAGATGTGCGGTGAGGTGGTGGCCATCGGCGAGCGGGTCAGCACGGTTGCGGTGGGTGATTTCGTCTCGGCCGAGAGCCACATCGTGTGCGGAATCTGCGACCAGTGCTCGACCGGCAATGCGCACATCTGCCGCAACACCAAGATTTTAGGGGTGGATACCGACGGTGTCTTTGCGGAATATGCCTGCATCCCCGCCGCGAACGCGTGGAAGAATCCCCTCGATATGCCCTGGGAGCTCGCCGCGCTCCAGGAGAACTTCGGCAACGCCGTTCACACAGTGATGGCTGCGGACACGCGGGCCAGGCGCGTTCTCGTGACCGGCTGCGGTCCGGTTGGCCTGATGGCGATTGCCGTCGTCTGCGCCCTGGGTGCTCGCGTTGTAATCGCCACCGACATCAGCGAGTACCGCCTCGACCTGGCGCGCCGCCTGGGCGCCGACCTCGCGCTGAACCCCAGCCGCGATGACGTTCAGGCTGCGGTCCTGGATCGAACCGCCGGTGGAGGCGTCGATGTGCTGCTCGAGTTCTCGGGGGCGGCACCGGCGATTCGCCAGGGGTTGCACGCGCTGCGCGACGGCGGCGAGGCGGCGCTGCTTGGGATCCCCCACCACCCGATCGAGCTGGACTGGGCCAACGACGTCGTCTTCAAGGGGATCACGCTGCGCGGGATCGTCGGGCGCCGGCTCTGGCAGACCTGGCATACCGTCCGCGACCTGCTGGAGGGGGGGCTGGTTGACCTCAGTCCCGTGGTGACCCACCGCTTTGCGCTGGCGGACTTCGATCAGGCGATGGACACGATGGCGAGCGGCAAGAGCGGGAAGGTGGTTATGTTCCCGCAGGGAGTCCCTGCGGCGGTTGAGACGGGCGCAGCGGCCATGACCGTGCTTGGACGTTGATCCCATCGCGGCCAACTCGGCCGCGGGCCGCCGCGCGCACCGGCTCCGGCCGATGCTACCGCTCCTTGTGAGCATTGTCCCCTGACTCAAGCAGGCGCTGCTTGCAGAACCCATTCGAGTACGGCTCAGGCGGAGTCTCATGAGCATCGCCGGACCACGGTCGAGGCGTGACGAACAGGCTGCCCGTCTTCTGTACCGCAATCGTCTGTTGCGTGCGTTGTTCCTGATTGGTGTCACCGTTGTTGTCGGCACGCTCGGATACCATCTCCTCGAGGGCTGGGCGTACCTGGACGCGCTGTACATGACGATGATCACCCTGACCACCGTGGGATACGGTGAGACGCACCCGCTCAACCCACCCGGGCGCATCTTCACCATGGTCTTGCTGGTCACCTCTATTGGTATCGCCGGCTATGCAGTATCGACTCTGGGATCATTCATCATCGAGGGCGAGTTCAGGCGAATCGTTCAAGGACGAAGGATGGACAAGCAGATTGCCGGCTTGAAGAACCACATCGTTCTGTGTGGCGCCGGGCATACGGGGGAACATATTGCAGCGGAATTGTACAAGTCGAAGACGCCGTTCGTGATCGTCGAGCACAATCTGGACGTGATCCAGCAGGTGCAGCAGATCGGGGACATTCCCTATCTCCATGCGGATGCCACCCAGGACGAGACGCTCCGCCTGGCTGGCATCGAGCGCGCCAGTGGGTTGGTGGCCGCGCTGGGGGAGGACAAGGATAACCTCTTCATCGTGCTTAGCGCGCGGTCGCTGAACCCGCGGTTGCGCATTATTGCCCGGCTCCTCGAGGAGAAGAACGCCGAGAAGCTTCGCAAAGCCGGCGCTGACGAGGTTGTTTCTCCCAACGCCATCGGCGGGCTGCGAATGGCCTCGCTGATAATTCGTCCTTCCGTGGTGAGTTTCCTGGACGAGATGCTGCGGGTCAGGGGACAGACGTTGCGGGTGGAGGAGGTGACCTTGAACGATCACTCCTCGCTGGTGGGGAAGACTCTCGTCGAGGCAGACATCGGGCGACGGCTGGGGTTGTTGGTGGTGGCGATCAGGTCGGCCGACCGGGAGTATCAGTTTAACCCGAGAGCCCAGACGGTGTTGAAAGGCGGCGACGTTCTGTTCGTGATCGGAACGCGCAACCAGGTTGACGCTCTCCAACAACTTGGGGCACCGTAGTTCGAGAACGTGCGAGCCACGCGCGGGCGGGTTCCGTACGAATGCCCTGATCTGGGGGAACCTCGCGTTCCCCGAAAGGAGGTTCCGGATGATACCCCGCCTCGGAGCGTGGCTCCTCGCCGGGATGATCGTGGTGTCCCTGGTGCCGGCCTGCTCGTCGGCCGCGGGCATCGCTGATGTGCCGCCCGCCCAGCCCACCGCCACCGGCACCTTGCCCCCTGGCGACGGCCACGCGAGAGCCACCGCCGCCCAGCGCGACGCCGGAGCCTCCGCCTTCTCCGCAACCCGCGACGCCGACGCCTGCCATCGACTTCGCAGCGATTCGGCGTAGCACCGGCCTGGCGTCCACTCAGTCCCTCACCGCCGATGGGGCGACGCTGGAAAACCCGGGTCCCCTGTTCCAGCGTCTTCCCAAGTTGCCGCGGACGCAGGCGCCTGAGTGGCTCCAGGAAGGCGTGCGGGTGACCTACTACGTGGCCACCGCCAGCATCCCGCGCAACCGCTACTACTACTACCGCGACGAGCATGGCGCCATCATCGAGGCTGACGAGGTGGGACCCGCCGGTGCCGGTCTTGTGCAATTCGACCTTGTGGCCCTCGAGCGGAGCGCCGCCGTCTCCTCGGTCGCGTTCTTCGTCGGCCTCGAGAATGGTGTCGCGATTCCCTGGGGACTGGCGCGCTCGATTGGAACGCCCAGCGCGGGCGAGTACTGGCTCCACCCCGACTCACTGCAGGCACCGGACCTGGCGACCGATGGAGAACTGACAGTCGCTCGCATGCCCATCACGCTCGATGGGCGCACGTACCAGGGGGTCAGAATCAGCTACCAGACGGATGACGCCGAGAACACCTCGGTCTACGATGAGACCACCGGCCTGCTGCTCTACTCCCTCCAGGCGGTCGGGAAGGAAAGGGGCACTCACAAGTCGTTGAGCCTGATGTACTTCAAGAACCTGCGCCAGCTCGAGCTTCCCTGGCGGCGAGCCTGGGCTCCCGATTGGGTGACGACCGGCCGCACGCTGCGCTACGACGGAACCGTGACCATACTGGTGCCGGGATCGCCCCGTGTGCCGCTCGAGTATTCGATTCGATCGAAGGTGATCGCCAGCCACGCCAGGTGGAGCGAGTTCGATGCGACCCACTACACCTCTGGACAGTTCACCAGCCAGGTGCAGCAGGTGACCGGGGTCGCCCAGATTTCCTACGGTTCCTGGCTCCCGCCCGAGGCGGCGGCCAGCCTACGGCGTGGGCAGGTCTTGGACCGCGACCCGCTGACCGAGATCAAGGTCGTCGTGTCGCGTGTGAGCCGGGACGTCATCGTTCTGACGGAGACGGGGCCCTCGCACCGCATCGTGTCAACCTTCGATAGAAACGACGGTACACTCCTGGCGATTGATCAGGAGACTGTTATGGAGACCGCCACCACCCAGATTCACGTGAAACTGACAGACCTACGTTAGCGGTGCAGGCGGTACATCTCTGGAAGATTCGTGCTCTGTCGCCCACTCCCAGAGAACAGGTCACTTGTCGCTGGTCTGTTCTCCGTCGTTCGAGCTCTACGCTCGCAAGGATGTCTAGAGCGCCGGTCAAGGACTCAGACTTCCGAAGTCTGGTAGGGATCGTGCTTTCCCAAAGCGCGCTCCGACGACGGTGAGAGAGGCGGGCACCGGCTGCGAACCAGACTTCGGAAGTCTTTTCTCTCCCCCCGCGGGATGACTTGACCGGGGCGCTAGCCCTTCACCCTCCACAAGCCCCCGGAGACGTTGGTCGTCGCCCTCAATGTGGCCACGGCGCCTCCCCAGGTCGGTGTACTGACTGGCGCCTTCTTGCAACCATAGCGTCGAGCTGCGCCCGCTCTTCGGCTCGGGGCCCGGCGGCATCGTCTTGACAAAACTAATAACTTGGTGAATAATTTAAATTATGTCTGTACGAAACGCCATTCTAGGATTACTCGCCCACCGGCCCCGTCACGGCTACGAACTGCACGATGCGTTCGAGGCGATGGTTGGGGGCGAGCAAAACTGGGACCTCAAACCGGCCCAGGTTTACACCACGCTGAGCCGCCTGGAAAAGCAAGGTCTGGTCGTTGAAGACGGGGTGGAGCAGGATGGTGGGCCGGAAAAGCACATCTACACGCTTACAGAAGCGGGCCTGGCAGAACTCAAGGAATGGTTCGCCCAGCCGGTTTTGAACGATCACCGTCGTGATGCATTTTTCCTCAAGCTGATGCTTAGCCTGGCCGTTGAAGATGGTGATCCCAGAAAGCTGATTTATGTACAGCGCGCCGGTCTTTATAAGGAGTTACATGCCATTACAGTACAGCGCAGCCAGGTGGATCCGAAGTCGGAACTGGCCTATATCCTTTTACTGGATCAGGCAGTGATGCACCTGGAAGCAGATTTGCGTTGGCTGGAGATGGTGGAGGCGCGCCTGGATGAGATCAGCCAACAGCCAATTCCTGAGCCGGTGGATCGTCCCCGCGGCCGGCCGCCCAAGAGTGATGAATCGTAGAAAAGGCGCATAGTACAGCGGTGCAGGAGGCAGCGTATGGCTGCCGAACACATCTGGAGGTAGGCGATGAGCATTGTGGAAACAGAACAATTAACGAAGGTTTATGGCAAGGGTGTAACGGCCGTTACTGCCCTAAACCAGCTCAACATAGAAATTCAGCCCGGCGAATTCGTGGCCGTTATGGGGCCGAGCGGCTGTGGCAAATCGACGTTGCTGCACCTGATTGGCGGTTTAGACCAGCCCACAGCTGGTCGGGTACTTCTGGATGGGCAGGATGTGTCCGGCCTGAACGATGACGACCTGACCAGACTGCGCCGCCGTCAGATAGGCTTTGTCTTCCAATTCTACAATCTAATTCCGGTGCTGGGAGCAGTAGAAAACGCTGCCCTGCCCCTGATACTGGATGGCATGAAGGAGAGCCAGGCCCAGCAAAAAGCGGAAACGTGGCTGACGCGCCTGGGTTTGGCGGACCGCATGACGCACCGTCCGGACCAGTTATCCGGCGGGCAGCAGCAGCGCGTGGCGATCGCCCGTGCCCTGGTGGCCGAACCGGCACTTATCTTGGCCGATGAACCCACGGGCAATCTTGATTCGCGGGCAGCCGATGAAATTGCCGCGCTCCTGCGGCAGATCAGCGAGGAATGGAATCGCACCGTCCTAATGGTGACGCATGATCCGCGGATTGCAGCCCATGCTAACCGCATTATTTTCCTGAAGGATGGTACGGTGGTTGATGAGACGCGCCTATCCGGCGATGGACACGATGAGGAATTACTGGTGCGCGAGAAACTGGGGGTGGCATCATGACTTTCCAGGCGAAACTGGCGCTACGCTATCTGCGCGGGCGCAAATTGCGCACAACTCTGACTGTGTTCGCCATTCTTTTTGGTGTCATGATCATTTTTGGCGTCAATGGCATGTTGCCGGCTGTTGAGCAAACGTTTCGCCAGAGTCTGAGCGCTGCTGCCGAGCTGGTGGATCTGACCGTGACGAGCGAGACGCGCGGCGCGTTTGACGCGGCGCTGGCCGACACGGTGCGGGAAACGCCGGGTGTAGCGTTGGTTGCGCCGTCTCTGATACGGCCGTTAGTTGTCCCCGCCTCACAGGCATTGGCGGCCGCCGACGGGACGCCGATCGCCGCGTTTATCATGCGCGGCGTGGTGCCGGAGCAGGCGGCCGAAATACAGAAAATCTCACTGGCAGACGGCCGTTTCTTGCAAGCAGACGACCAGAACACTGTGCTCATCTCCGATAATCTGGCGCAGGAAACCGGACTGGGTGTGGGCGATACGCTCAGCCTGCCGGCGGCCACCGGATTGATGGACTTTGAGATCGTGGGTGTTACTACCGGCCGGCCGCCTCTGGGAAGTGAAGAGCTGATCGTGCCGCTGGCCTCCGCCCAAACTTTGTTCAATCTACCGGGCCAGATCAACACCATCGAAGCTCAATTTGCCGCCGGCAGCGATGCCGATAGTGTGCAGCAGGCAGTGCTGGACCGCCTGGGCAGCGGTTACAAGCTGGGCGGTAATGAAACCGGTTCGGAATTCGCCGCGGCCATGGAAGCGGGTAAATTTGTCTATAACATGCTTGGCGTAGTGGCCCTGGCGATGGGCGGGTTTATCATTTTTATCACCTTCCGAACGGTAGTGGTCGAGCGCCGCCGGGACATTGGTATGTTGCGGGCTATCGGCGCGTCTCGCAAAACGATCCTGGGCATGATTCTGACCGAGAGTCTGCTGTTGGGTGTTATCGGCACGGCCGTTGGTATGTTGGCCGGCTATCTGATGGCGAACGGGGTTCTGGTCGGGCTGCAGTCCGTCTGGGAAAGCTTCCTGCACACCTCATTGAGCGGTCCGTCCTTTGCCCCGTCTATTTTTGTGATAGCCATCGGCCTGGGTGTAGGTGTGACCTTGCTGGCCGGCCTGATTCCGACCCTGTCGGCAACGCGCGTGTCGCCATTGGATGCATTACGGCCGTCGTTAGCCAATGTTGAGGGCCGCAGCGCCGGCCGGGGCGCGATAGTCGGTGCAATCTTTGTCGTGCTCTCATTCTTAACCCTGCTTTCGGGCAACATCGGCCTGGCGTCCCTGGGGATACTTCTGTTCATGTTCGGCCTGGCGCTGATTGGCCCGGTGCTCATCTACCCTATTGCGCGCGTCTTTGGCAGCGTGCTGAGCCTGATCTTTGCCCGCGAGGGCCGGATTGCCCAGGGAAATCTGACCCGGCAGCCGGGCCGGGCAGCCATCACGGCTTCGGCTATTACCATCGGCCTGGCCTTGTTGGTAGCCGTCGGCGGGTTGATCGCTTCCTTAATGGGCGGCCTGAATGGCTGGATAGACAAAACGTTAGGCAGCGACTATCTCCTCATGCCGCAGTCGCTTGTATTGGGCGGCGGCAATATTGGTGCCGGTCCACAGTTATTGGAAGCGGTGAAGGCTACGCCCGGCGTTGCCGTGGCAACGTCACTGCGCCATGCAACGGCGAAGATTGACGGCACCGATTTGCAACTCGTTGGCATTGATCCGGTCACTTACCCGCAGATTGCCGGCCTGATCTTTTCGGCCGGGGATGAGGCGACGGTTTATGATGAAATGGCAAACGGCCGTACCATGATCGTCAATGGTATCTTTGCCGCTCAAAATAGGGTGAAGCTGGGCGATACGCTAACCCTACAAACCCCAGAAGGATCACAAACCTATCGGGTGGTGGGCATTGGCGGGGACTTTCTGAATTACAAACTGGCTACTGGTTACAGCTCGCAGGCCAATCTGGCACGGGATTTTAACGAAACGGCCGATTTGCTGATCATGGCGAATCAAACCGGTAATGCCGACCCGGTGCAGGTGCAGACGGCACTAAAGGCGATTGCCCGCGATTACCCGGCCTTTACTTTTTATTCGGCGGCCCAGTGGCGCGATGAAATTGGGAAGACGCTATCTGCGTTCAATGGGATATATATCGTGCTGGTGATTCTGGCGGTTCCCGCGCTGCTCGCCCTCATCAACACCCTGGCGATCAACGTTCTGGAGCGCACCCGTGAGATTGGCACCTTGCGTGCTGTGGGTGCTACACGCCGCCAGGTACGTCGCATGATTACGGCCGAAAGTCTTCTGCTGGCGGCCACAGGCACGGTGTTTGGCCTTCTGGCCGGGTTGTGGCTGGGCTATATCCTGGTGGGCGCGATGAATCTCGTCGGATTAACGTTCCCGTTCTCCTTCTCCTATGCCGGTTTGTTGCTGGCCATTGCCGTTGGCTTGGGCTTTGGCATTATTGGGTCGCTGATTCCGGCACGCCAGGCGGCGCGGCTGGATATTGTCAGGGCGTTGGCTTATGAATAAGCGTTTGTCGTGACTGGTTACGTGGCTTCGTCCATTTCCAGACCGGGCCAATAAGAAGCTCCCTGCAGGAACAGGCAGGGAGCTTTTTTTGTCCTCGGGTCCCAGGCGGAGGCCGGGAGGGACAGGCTACAGGCAGCGGTAGCGCAGGGGTGGGTTTCCGGTTGAGGCGACCTCGTCGAGATTGTCGAGGGCCAGCAAGCCGCGATCGTAGAGGTACTCCACGTGAGCGCCGGCCTCCTCCAAGGCCAGCAGCACGTTGTAGCCGCTGACCTGCGGGAAGAGTTGGCGCGAGACCTCGTTGATTGTCACAGGTGTGCGGCGGATCTCCAGCGTCCGGTCAAGTTTGGCTGATGCGAGGCTCGGATTCTCTCGATTCAGCCGGGTTGAGCACCGGGATCACCTGGCTCTGGCTCACGGCCCCGCCGGGAACCTGGACGCAGACTTCGGCCTGCAACTGTTTTTCCCACTGGGCCTTCACCGCCGCCATCTCCTGGAGATAGGCGGGTGCAGGTTTGATCCCGGCCGCGCTGGCGGCCAGCGTGAGGACGCGCAGGGCCTCGCGGGCGCCAGCGACGAGCGGCAGCGCATACCCCTTCGTCATTGGCGCGCGGCGCTCAGGTACTCACGCGCCGCCGGGCTCAGCAGCGCTTCCAGCCCGGTGGCGATGTAGCGCGCCCCGCGCTCGCGCCACTGCTGGGCTGCCCGGGCATTGGCGACCATGATCCCCAGCGCGGCGTTCGACTGCGTCACGATGTCGACGATCCGCTGCATCGCGGCCTGGACCGCCGGATGCTGGGGCTGGCCCGGCACACCGAACGAGTGGGATAGATCTGTCGGCCCGATGAAGACCACATCTACCCCGTCCACCGCCACGATCTCCGGCAGGCGCTCGACCGCCTCGGCGGTCTCAATGTGGATTGTGATCAGCGTCTCCGCGTTGGCCTTCCGGACATACTCGCTGAATGGGATCGCCTGGGCATAGTCGGCCGCCCGCACTCCGGCTAGTCCGCGAATGCCTCGAGGGTGATATTTAACGGCGCGCACGACCGCCTCCGCCTCGACGCCCGAGTTGACCCACGGCACGTGCAACCCTTGCGCACCGGTGTCCATGTACCGCAGGATGATGGGTGGGAGGTTGGTCGTCACGCGTACGATCGGCGTGACACCGCGCAGTTCGGCGGCGCGGACCATGTTCTCGCAGTCGCGCGGCTCGATGGTCCCGTGCTCGCCGTCGAATACGAGGAAGTCCCATCCCTGGTACCCGAGCACTTCGACCAGACTTGCATCGGGGTAGCGCACGAAACAGCCCAAAACCGTCTCGCCCGCTTTGAGTTTTGCTTTCGTGACATTTGTTCGCAAGATACACCTCTTTGTTTCGGGGACGTTTCACGTCGCTCCGGTGTGCGTAGGGGACAGGATTGGTGAAGGCGCTCGACTCCACTCGTACGGCCGGTGACAGCGGCACGCCGGGCCAGCCGCAGATGGGAACCTGATCGAGATGAAGACGATGGTCAGACCCTTCTCGTTCTGGAGGTGCCGTAGCAAGTTGAGAAGTTGGGCCTGGGCGGACTGGTCGATGGCCGACGGGGGCTCATCCGCGATGAGCCCCTTCGGCTTAGGTGCCAGCACACGGGCGACGCTGACTCGGTGGCGCTGTCCACCAGAGAGCGAGCGATTTCGGGGATCGGTTGGCCTGCGTGTTGCTGATTTCCATCGAGTTCAAGAGCCGAAGTGCCTCGGCTCTGGCATCGTGGCGTGAGAGACCCTGACAGACCTGGACGGCTTCAGCGACCATCTGCCAGGCGCGCAGGCGCGGATTTAGCGGGGAGTAGGGGTCCTGGAAGATCATTTGGATTGTCTTTCATCAGGCGAGCAGCATGCCTCGATCCCGGGGCTGGCTGATCTGTCGAGGGTCGGTCCATCGCTGCCCCGACATTGGGGACGGCCAGAAAGTGGACCAGGCTCAGCGTGGCGTACGCATCTCAATGTCGGTTCATCCAATCACCACCCATATCTCTCGGCCAGCGCTTGAAGCGTGAACGCCGGGCTTTTGACGAACTCCACGAATTCGCGCTCCCGCTGCCAGACCTTCTCGGCCTCGCCAGCCACCTGGTCGGCAATCGCGTGCGGAATGTTGACCAGACCATTCGAGTCGCCGTGGAGGAGATCGCCCGGCCGGACGGTCAACCCACAGATCGAGACGGTTACACCCACCTCGACAATCGTCGGCACCCCATGGGAGACGACCACGCCTGGCGCGAACATCTGAAAACCGGGCGCCCGTTGGCGGATCCCATCGAGATCGCGCACCCCGCCATCGGTGACCAGGCCAACGCCCCCGAGCTTCTGAAAGAGCGTGGCCATCACGTCGCCAGCGTGGCAGCTCCGCAGCCGGTTCGGCCCAATATCCTTGATGACCACGATCGCCGGTTTCGGCGCCATGTGGACCGCTTCATACAGGGCTTTGATCGCACTGAGCCGGTTCTTCCCGGGCGAGGTGGTGTCGGCGGTGCAGGTGACAGCGTAGCCGACGACCGGCGAGAGGTCCGGGAACAAACAGCGCAGTTCCAACGAAGCGTAGCCGTCGGTGGCATCTCGCAGGTCGAAGGCCTCGATCGCATTGGCAATCGTCGGCGTGTCGATCTGCCGGAGGGCCTCCAATTGCTCGGGTCCCAGCGAGGACGGTTGTGGCGCATTCATCGTCACGGCGCTCCACTTGCAGTCTGCTGGGGCAACACCGCCGTCTGCGCGGTTGCCGGCGGGTACTTGTCGAGATAGTGCTGGATACGCCCGCGCATGAGACGCGAGGATTCGACCGCACGGTCTTCCCAGGCAAAGACACAGGCCGTCAGGATGCCGTCGAAGCCCACCTCGCGCAGCGTCTTGAAGAAGAGGTCCCAATCGATCTCGCCCTCGCCGATGTTGAGGTGCTGATGCACCCGGGCCGTGGAGCCGGGTGGGTTAATGATGTAGCGCAGGCCGGAGGAGGCTTTGTGGTTGAGCGTATCGGCAACGTGAACGTGGGCCAGGACTGGCGCGGCGTACCGGATCATGCCGGCCATATCGTTGCCCATGTGGAAGGTATGCGGTGCACAGTAGAGATACTTGACGTTGGGCGACCCAATGGCCCGTATCATATCTACGGCGGCGTTGCCGTCCTCGATGAAGTCATCCGGGTGCGGCTCGAGGTGCAGCATGATGCCCTCGCGCTCAAAGACGGGGAGAAGTTCGTCCATCGAGGCCCAGAACGCAGCTTCGCTCTGCTCCGCCGTCGATGGGCCGGCACAGAAGTTCGAGATTTGGGGCGAGGGTCCCCTGGTGAACTCCGAGTTCATGGTCTGGCATTCCATCTCGGCGGCGACTTCGATTGCTCGTTTCCAATAGCGAACGGCCGCCCGGCGTTCGTCCTCGTTCGGACTCGCCCAGCGGTAGAGCGGCAGGAGAGAGGCCAACTGCACCCCCGTCTCGCGCAGGGCCTGCTTGAATTCACGGATGCGGTCGTCGTCGACGCGTGGCTGTCGGAACCACTCGAAGAAATCCGAGCGCGGGGAAAGCTCGATGTACTCGTAGCCTAGATCCGCCGCAAGCCGGGCCACATCCGGTAACGAGAGATGGCGGTGCATGTAGGGATCTAACGCGATTTTCATGAGGTTCGCTCCTTTTCAGTCAGGGGACTCAATGGCTCCGTCCGCACGGGCGGATGTGATCCTGCCGAACCGCCCGATTCTGGCGCAGGACAGTTCTTTCTGGTGGCGCTCGAACGCGGCTGGCGGTCGCTGGGCGAAGCCGCCGCCGTCGACAATGTGTCGGCGCCGAAGCTGCTGATGTTTACAATCGCCCCCGGCTTCTTCTGTGCGGCCATCAGCCATGCCGCAGGTCGCGAGCAAAGGTGCTCTTGAGACTGATTATCGGCACCCTTCTAGGCGCCACCTGCTGGCCCCACCCCCTCTGCGGCGTGCGTTGCCTGCGTGAGCGGCCAACCAGCGGCCAGAAGGCAGACGATACCCATGAGCAGGAAAGTTGGATTCAGTCCCAGGCGTTCGGCCAGGAGCCCGGCGGCGATGGGTCCAACCAGAATCCCCACCGATCCGCCGGTGTGAACTACCGCGGAGCCCGTTCCCTGGGCCGCGCTCTCAACACCGTCTAATGCCCACGCCCAAAGCACCGGCAGGCAGAGTCCCCAGCCGACGCCACTTGCCGCTTGGGCCAGAGTCAAGGCCAACGGATTCGGCATCCATGGCACAGCCAGCACCGAGATCCCCACCAGCGCCACCCCCAGGCCGACCGTCCGCTGGCTGCCCAGGCGGGTGACCACCAACGTGCCGCTCACCAGCGACGTCAGGGTAAAGCAGCTCATTGTGACAAACTGTAGGATGCCCACCGCATCTGGCCCTGCGCCCAACCGGGTAAGGCCCACGGGTATGAACGTGAAGGTTGTGACGAATTGGGCAAACGTAAGCAGCGCGATCAGCACCACTGCCTCCACGATGACCGGGCGACGGACAACGTCGGTCAACTCACGCCTCTTGACCGACCTGCCTCTTGAGCCGGCGGCAGGCTCAGTAACCGCGATCAACATCAAAAGGCCCATCGTGCCAAGGACAGCTCCGATCAGAAATGGTGCTCGCCAGCCGTAGGCCGCGCCGACCAGACCACCTAACAAGGGGCCCACGGCAAAGGCCAGCGTGTTCGAGAAACTGAAGATTCCCATCGCACGCTGCGTCTGGGCGCCATCGAACTGGAGCGCGAAGAGGGTGGCAGTGATGGCATGGGTCGCACCACCGATGCCGGCCACGGCGCGCCAGACCACGATCGCGCTCACGTCGTCGGCCAAGGCCAGCGCCAGGCAGCTCACAACACCGCAGATCGCGCCGAAAACGACAAACCATTTGCGCCGCTGCCAGTGATCCGACAAGACTCCCAGCGGGATGCGGACGAATACCTGGATGAAACCGTAGCTGCCCGAGATGACACCCACCAGGGTCAGCGAGGCGCCGCGCGACAGAGCGTAGGGAATCAGTGTCGGCAGGTAGATGTAGAGTGCAAGACTCGATAGGAGCGTGCCGACCACCAGGAACTTGAGCGAGTGCCGCCTGGCACGTGCTTGATTTGGCAAGGCCGTAGCGCTCATCGCTCGCGCGGGGTGAGAGAAGACTCTGCCACACACGAGAGATATCGCTGCGCACCGGCGGTGAGCCACCCATCGAACGTCGTCAGAATAAATCGGGCGCCAAGAGTCAGGGAGCGCTCAAACGAATCGTCAAACACCAGCACACCCGCGACACGACCGGCCGCCACGATTTGCCGAATCGCTCCTTCCACGACCTCGATGACCTCTGGATGATGCATCTGTCCAGTGTAACCTATCGTCCTTGAGCTTTGCCTTTGTGGTGTTCGTTCTCACATTGACCTCGTCAATCGTTGCTATGTATCGGAAGGCGGACCGGCGGCCCCAGGCCCAGAACGGCAATGGGCTGTCGAGGCCGGCGGGCAGCCTCGCGGCTAGAATTTCCGGCTCCACTCGCGTGGCCAGCGCTCAACTACCACCTTCGTCTCAGTGTAGAAGTCGACACCGTGGCGGCCCTGAGCATGCAGGTCGCCGAAGAAGCTGCTCTTCCACCCGCTGAACGGGAAGAAGGCCATCGGTGCGGCGACCCCGACATTGATGCCGATATTACCCGCGTTCGCCTCGTAACGGAACTTGCGGGCCGCGGCGCCACTGCTGGTGAAGAGACAGGCCATGTTGCCGTAGCTACCGCCGTTAACCAGCGCGATCGCATCGTCGATCGTCTCGGCGTGCATCAGGCTGAGCACGGGGCCAAAGATTTCAGTGCTCGCGATCTGGCCGCGAGGGTCGACGTTCTGGAACACGGTGGGAAAGACGAAGTAGCCATCTTCATAGTCGCCGACTTTTTTGTCGCGCCCGTCGACCAGCAGACCAGCACCCTCACGCTGGCCGAGTTCGATCAGGCCCTCGATGCGTGCCTTGCTCTCCGCCGTGATCACCGGCCCCATCTGCACACCCTCGTCCAGACCGTAGCCCACCCGGCGGCTGCTGGCGGCATCGGCGATGGCCTCTGTGAAGGTACGGCGCGCATCGCCGACCGTGATAGCGAGCGACGCCGCCAGGCAGCGCTGCCCGGCACAACCAAAGGCGCTATCGGCGACAATGTTGGTTGTCATCTCCACGTCGGCGTCGGGCATGATGATGACCGGATTCTTGGCACCCCCCTGACATTGGGCGCGCTTGCCGTTGGCGGACGCACGGCTGTACACGTACCTGGCCACCGAGGTCGAGCCGACGAACGAGACGGCGCGAATCGTCGGGTGATCGAGGAGTGCATCCACGGTCTCTTTGGTCCCGTTGACCAGTTGGACCACGCCCCTGGGCAGGCCGGTCTGATCGAGGAGTTCGAAGAGCTTTTCGCTCGTCAGTGGTACCTTCTCGCTGGGTTTGAGGATGAAGCAATTACCGCAGGCCAGCGCGTAGGGGAGGAACCAGAGCGGAATCATGCCGGGGAAGTTGAACGGTGTGATGGCGGCCACGACGCCCAGAGGCTGGCGCAGCATGTGCTCGTCGATGCCTCGGGCGATATCCTCGTTGTTGTAGCCTTGCATCAGACTCGGAATGCCGCAGGCCACTTCGACATTCTCGATCCCACGCCGCAACTCGCCCACCGACTCGGCAAAGGTCTTGCCACACTCGTCGGTGACGATCCGAGCTATCTCTTCGATGTGCTCTTCAAGCAAGTTTTTCAGCTTGAAGAGATATTGGACCCGGTCGGTGGCGGGCGTTCGCCGCCAGTCTGGGAAAGCCGCCGCGGCGACCCGGACCGCCTCGTCCACTTCAGTCGCCGGCGAAACCGGAACGTGCGCCAGAACAGTGGCCGTCGCCGGGTTGGTCACATCCAGATACGACGAAGCGCCTGAGCGCTGCCACTGACCATCAATGTAATTCCACAGTTGTCCGTTTGCTGCCACATCTACCTCCGCGGGCTCTGAGAGCAACACCATGAGGGGGACGGTGGCTAACCAGCGGTGCTCGGCCGCAAGACGAGTACCGTCGGCTCTGTCGGGACCGTCACAAGGGATAGTTGATGACGGAGCCGATGTTGGCCGCCGGCGGCCAATCCATCGGCTCGCCCCGCAGCGCCGCCATGAAGCGTTGCTTCGAAGTCATGCGTTCCATTCTCGGACCTCCCCTTCAGGTCTTCCGCTCACTGGCCAGACTTCCTCATTGACGAGATAAGGTGGGCGCTCGCCGCGTAGAACCTGCAACACCTGTGTGATCGCCGTGTTCCATAGGCGGTCCTTACTTGCTAAGGTCGCTCCGCCGATGTGGGGGGTACAGATGACGTCCTCGCGCTGTAAGAGAGGGTTGCTCGGGCCGGGCGGCTCGGGATCGAATACATCCAGTCCGGCTCCCTGTAAACGGCCGCTTTCCAGAGCGTCGAGCAATGCGGCCTCGTCCACCAGCCCGCCCCGTGCGGTGTTGATGAGAAAGGCGCCGGGCTTTAGTTGGGCCAATCGCTGGGCGTTCATCAGGTGGCGAGTCTCGGGGGTCAGGGGAACGTGCAGCGAAACGATGTCAGAGGTCTGCAACATCGCATCCAATGTCGACGCCGGTTCGATACCAAGGTTGACAACCTGCTCAGCCGGAACGTAAGGATCAAAGCCCACGACGTGCGTACCGAGCGCGAGTGCGATCTTCGCCACGTGGCGCCCGATCCGACCGAGCCCGACCAGCCCGAGGTGGAGGCCGTGGATTTCGGCACCTCTGTAGTTACCAAAGAAGTCAATCTTTTCACCGCGTCGCAACTGCCGCTCGCACTCTTTGAGCCGCTTGAGGCAGGCCAGCATGAGAGTGACGGCGTGCTCGGCCGTCGAGATCGTTGGGGCGTCGGGCGCGTAGCAGACGGCGATGCCCCGCGCCGTGGCGTCCGCGATGTAGACATTGTCAAGACCGATGCCAGTGCGAGCGATGACGCGCAAGGTCGGGGCTTGATCCATCAAAGCGCCATCATAGCGCACCTGCGATGAGGCGATGATTCCATGGGCCTCCCGCAGCGCGACGAGCGGCGCCTCGGGCGTTGCGGAGGCTGGGCCAACGGGCAAGGCGACACCATCGAGAAGATGGGCATACTCCACGGGAAGCGGACGTTCGAACCAGATTCGGTACATGCCCGTTTACTCCAATGCTGTGATTTTATAGAGGGGTGGTTGACCCGTGCGCATCGCGCACCATTCTCAGCCACGGTCCCGGCGCGCCGCCGCGACGCGGCTTGCCAGTCAGCGGTCCATGGAGCGCGAGGGAATCCGCCTCCGCATGCGGGTCATCGAGCACGGCTTGAGAGACAAAGAGAACTTTCATTACAGTTATCCTTGTGTCGCCGTGCTTATCTCTCAAACGCTGACAGTCCCGCGGGGGCCGCCTGGACGAGCTAGGCGTAATCCGGTCCATAGCCCAGGAAGGTGAAGCCTGGCGTCTGCTGCTGGCGCAGTTGATCCGGGGTGCTGGCGCCGGTTCTAACCGCGACATTATTCTTGTGACCCACCGCCTGCTCGCGATCGAGGGCCGCCTCGATCTCGGGAAACATAAGGGCCAAGGGTTTTCGAGTACGACGGTCTCGTTCAAACAAGACGTGACCGCGATAGTGGTTCGCATCCAGGTCATTACTGCCTCTCTCGCCAGGCCTGGAGGTCACTCTCGCGCGATTTGACTGGCCTTCTCGTGTGAGACGGGTGATGCATCGCCTTCCAGCGGTGCCTTCAACGGCACTCCAGGATAGTGGCGTGCGATGAGCATCATTGATTTCTCGGTTGAAGAGGATTACAGTTCGCACGCGCGAAGCACGTACAAACTATAACTTTCCCGAACTTTGTATCAGGAGAAGATCTCGCGAAAGCGAGTCATCGCCTGATAGTCATCGTTCAAAGGATAGGCCTCCAATCCGATGGCACCCTGGTAACCCACCTCGCGCAGTGCCTGGGCCACCCGGGGGTAATTGATCTCACCCGTCCCGGGCTCATGACGGCCAGGAACGTCCGACACGTGAACATACCCAATGAACTTGTGGTAGTCTTGGATCGTCTGGATCAGATTCCCTTCCTCGATCTGTGTGTGGTAGACGTCGAAGAGGAGCCGGATGCGCGGGCTGCCAACCTCCGCAATCAATCGCACCACATCCTCGACGCGTGGCAAGGGGTAGCCGGCATGCTCGACCTTGGTGTTCAACTGCTCCAGGTGGTAGACAACGTTATGTTTTTCGGCCAACTCGGCCACCCGGCACAGCCCCTTGTAGGCCGTAATCCACCTGGTTGCGGGATGGCTCGCGATCGGATGGATGACCTTCCCCTCGTAGCTCAACGCGCCGGTCGAGATGAACAACTCCCGGCACTGCAACCGCTCGGCAATGGCCAGAGACTGCTCGACTCCGCGCAGAAACGTCGCCAGTGCGTCCGGATGGACGAGGCTGCCGTCGAGGTAGCCGGTGAACGCACTCATGCGGACGTCCGGATCGACCGCGATGGCGTCGATGTTGCGGCCGGGCCAGCCCCAAAACTCGACCCAAAAGCCCGCCCTGGCAATCTCCTTGACGCGCGTCTCGAAGGGCAGACTCTGAAAGACCGTGTCGGCACAGACTGATAGACGAAACATACTACTTTCCTCTCATCCGTTCAGATTGCGCCGCGAGCGCGCATCAAACTCTGCAGGAACGCTCGCCCCTCGCTGGCGAGTTCGGTCAGATCGGGCGCAAGCGGACGCCAAATGTGCACCGCCCGCGCCAGCCATTCCACTTGCGTGCTGAAGCCCTCGATGACGATCCAGCCCTGATAGTCAAATCGGTGGAGCGCGTCCACGACACCGGCCCAGTCGACACTCCCGGAGCCAGGGGTACCGCGGTCGCCTTCGATGGCATGGAAATGATACAGATGCTTCCCCGTTCGTTCAATAGCCGCGCCCATTGCCTTTTCTTCGATGTGCATGTGGAAGGTGTCCAACAGCAAACCGAAAGCCGGGCGATCGACGGCTGCCACGAGCTGGAGGCCCTCCTCAGCCGTGTTGACGAAACTGGACTCGTAGCGGTTGAGGACCTCGAGCGCCAGCCGAATCCCGTGATCGGCGGCGTACTCGGCCACCGGGCGCAGGCTCTCGACGGCACGGTCAAAATCGTGCTGTCGCTGATCGGCATCGGGGAGCCACAGGCGGCCGGGCGCACTGCAAATCGGCCCGATCACCCGGTCTGCCCCCAGGCGGACCGCCATGTCCACGCAGTAGCGCAGGAACGCCTGGCCATTGCGACGGTACTCCGGGTTGGGGTGGATCAGGTCGCGCTCTTCCGGCAGGGCGGTCGAGACGATGGGTGTTAGACCGGTGCGCCTGAGCGCAGCGGCAACAGCCGGTACATCGAACGAGTCAGGATTCAGGACCGCGACCTCGATTCCCTCAAACCCCAGCCCATGCGCCTTGTCGATCAGCCCGACGTCGTCGATGCCGATCAGTTCGGCCCACACCCAGGGACTCACCCCTAACTTGATCATCTGCTCCCCCTTCGTTCGCGTTCGTGTCTTTCTCCTCAATCGTACCGGCAGGCGGTGGGGTGCAACGGGGCGCCCCACCACCCATCAGACGGCGCTCTGGACGTCGTGGTGGCAGGCACGGCCAACCGTGAAAAACGCAGTCCATGGCGCCGCTCACCCGATGCCGCTCTCCCGCAGATATTCGCGGGTGCGCCTGGCGATCGGGAAGGGTTGATCGAACGACGAGACTGGATACATGTCCTGTTCAACAATCGCCCAGCCATCGAAATCAACCTCTCGCAGCACGTCGCGGAAGGCCAGGAAATCGACGACACCTATCGACGGCTCAGAGAACATGTTCATCCCAACGGCGGTTGCGAAGGGGATCCCTTCTGTGGTGACCTTCCTCTGCACATCGGGATCGACGCTCTTGAGATGGAGATAGGGAATTCGCGCGTGGTGCCGTCGCATGAAGCTGACGGGGTCGCCGCCGCGGTAGGCGTGGTGGCCGGTATCGAGGCAGAGCGAGACGAGATCAGGGTCGGTCTGCTCCAGAAATGCCTCAATCTGATTCTCGTACTCGACGTGGGTATCGGTGTGAGGGTGGAAGACGACTCTCAGGCCGAACTTGTCCTGCGCGATATCGGCCACCTTGTGCGTCGTATCGATCAGCCGTTTCCAACTGCTCTCGTCGAGTCTGGCAGGCCTGGTGAGCGCGCCCGTCCAGAGGTTGGTGTAGGTATCGTCGATGAGCACAAGGAACCTGGCGCCCAAGGCTGCCAGCAATTCACCGGCGCCCAGTACCTGCCGCTCCACCTCCGGCCAGTACTCCGGATCCTCCAGATGGGCCATGGCAAACGTCCCCGACACCTTCAGGCCGCGCTTTTCGAGTTCGGCTCGCAAGATAGGCAGATCTGTGGGAAGATAGCCGTACGGCCCCAGTTCGGTCCATTCGTAGCCGGCCGCGGCGATTTCATCCAGAAAGCGCTGCCAGGGCGTCTGCCGGGAATCGTTGGGGAACCAGACGCCCCAGGAGTCCGGGGCACTGCCGATTCTCACGTTCATCATCCTCGTTCCTTGCGGACAACGGTTCAGTAACTCATTACCCGACGCCAACACTTAAGGATTTTGTTATTGCCGCGCATTACACGAATTTCACAGATCTGTGTTCCTTTTCGTATCAATTCGTGCAATTCGTGGCTGAAAATTTATTCCTTATCAGGAGATGTCGGGTAGCAAGGTTCAGTAATACAAGCGCTGGCGTTGGCGAGCTTCTTCATAGGCGGCCCGCAGTTGCTGGGTGACCGGATCGCCGGTGACCTCAGCGGCGGGAATGTCCCACCAGACGTCTGATCCCGGCAGACGGCGATACGGCTCCGTCTCCACCACGATAACACAGGGCCGGCGCGCCTCACGCGCCTCGCGCAAGGCGCTGCGCAAGGCGTCCGGAGTGGTGACGTGCCAGGCTCGGGCGCCCATGCTCTCCGCGTTTTTGGCAAAATCGATCTTCAGGAAGGCACCATCCAGGCGGTTCGAGGCGGGGTCGCGCGAGCGGAACTCGTTGCCGAAACTGTGCCCGACGTGGGCCTTCTGATGCCCGTGGATGGATTGGTAGCCATGATTCTCCGACAGTACCACGGTGATTTTCAGCCCCTCCTGGACGGCTGTCACCAGCTCCATCGGGTTCATTAGATAGTTGCCATCGCCCAGGAGACAGTAGACCTCACCCTCCGGCTGGGCCAGGCGCACCCCGAGACTGGCGGGAATGTCGTAGCCCATGCAGGAATTCCCGAACTCGAGGTGGCAGGTCGTGCCGCCGCTGACGTCCCAGACCTGTTGCAGGTCGCCAACCGGTGTGCCCGCGGCCGAGACGACGGTATCGCCGGCCCGTGCCTGCTCGTTGAGCACCCCGATCAGTTGCCCCTGGCTCATGGCCTCGCCGGGAACTTGCTGGTAGACCTCTTCCCGCAGCTGCCGGAGCCGCTGCTCGTTGATGTCCGCAACCTCCTGGAGATATGCCGAGTTAGGCGTGACGCCCGCCGCCTCGGCGGCCTGGATCAGCGCGCGCAACGCCTCCCGCGCATCGGCCACAATCGGCAGGGCGCCCTGTTTGTGGGCATCGTGGCTGGTCACATTGATGTTGATGAACTTCACATCCGGATGCTGGAAGGCCGACTGTGAGCCGGTGGCAAAGTCCGTGAGGCGCGTGCCCACGCAGATGACCAGGTCTGCTTCGCGCGCAATCTTCCCGGCCGCCGGTGAGCCCGTGACGCCGCTGCCACCCAGCACCAGCGCCGAGGCGGTTCGAATCGCGCCCTTGCCACCGAAGGTCTCAGCGACGGGGATGCCGAAGCGCTCGGAGAAGCTCTGCAGTTCCTCCCACGCCTCAGAGTAGTGGACGCCGCCGCCGGCAATGATCATCGGTCGCCTGGCCTCCTTGAGCAGCTCCCCGGCCTCTTGAACCCGTCGCGGGTCCGGCAACCGCCGCTCCACCCGCCAGACGCGGCGCTCAAAGAAGTGGGCCGGGTAGTCGTAGGCGTGGGTTTGCACGTCTTGCGGCAGGGACAGCGTCACGGCCCCGGTCTCGACGGGATCGGTGAGCACGCGCATGGCCTCCGGCAGCGCCGTGAGCAGTTGCTCGGGGCGGGAGATGCGGTCGAAGACGCGGCTGACGACCCGGAAACAATCGTTCACGCTCACGTCGGCCGAGACCGGGTGTTCGAGTTGCTGCAAGACCGGACCCTGGTAACGGGTGGCGTAGTAGTCGGAAGGGAAGAGCAGCACCGGCAGACGATTGACGGTCGCCGTCGCCGCCCCCGTGATCATGTTCGTGGCCCCAGGCCCGATCGACGAGGTACAGGCCAGGGTGGCCAGCCGGCGGTTGGCCTTGGCGAATCCGCTCGCCGTGTGGACCATCGATTGCTCATTGCAGGGTTGGTAATACGGCAACTCCTGGCCGTATTCGATCAGTGCCTGGCTCACTCCGGAGACGTTGCCGTGACCAAAAATTCCGAACATGGCGGGAATCAGGCGGCGCGTCACCCCATCACGCTCGCTGTACTGGGCTTGCAGGTACTTCACCAGGGCCTGCGCCGTTGTCAGCCGTGCAATTCCTCGGCCGTTTGATCCTGACATTTGTCGATTTCTCCTTTCCGTGGAGTGAGGCGAATTCAACTCGGCGTCGCCGTGCGGCGAGTGCCGGGCGTTCGTATGAAGAGTGAGCCAACTTCAAGTAGGAGCCAGCGACCTCGCGGGCCGGCGCGCCGCGCTGCCCTACCACAAGCCGACCGGGGTCCAGGGCCGGACTCGCCGAGATCAGGTAGCCACGGCTCACCGGCTCCACCGACTCGTTAATATGCAGCAGCATGCTGCGCCCATAGCCGTCATTCAAGGAATCGTCGTGGTTGTTGCACGGTATTCTTCGCCACACTCCGCATGATGGTGGGTACTACAGAATTCGGTGAGCACTCCGGGAGGATAGTTGTTGCTGGCGTAGGCGCGATCCCAGCGTTTCAGAATGCTGATAGCTGCAAAACGCACACCTCGACTCTGGGGTCGAGGCGCAACCACTCGTCCGGTCGCGTCCCGTGTTGATCGTAATGAATGTGAGTGCTGCCCGGGTACCAACCCCGTTCTCCCAAATCCGACCATGGTCCCATCTCGACATCGACCGCGATGGTCCCGCGTACGGGCACATCCACCCGGAGCCGGGCCGCCGTGTACTCCGTGCCTCGCTCGACCAGGATTTGAGTGAGTTACCGGCAATAGATGCGGTTATTGAACTCCCGGTAGAGTTCCTCCGCTCTGGTATCTTCCTTGATCGCTTTGACGATCGCCACGAGTCGTTCGACCTGGTGTTCCCAGAACATGCGTCCCTTCTCGGCCGTCGACGGGCCTGGCGTACCGCGCGTGAGATCGGGCTGGCGCGAGAACCAATCCACTGGCGTATAGGTGTGCGGCAGGTGCGCCAGGCGATCCTCGGGCAACCACGACTGGTCGCCAACCCGTTCCAGGTGCACGAGTTCGGGCTGCAGGTGCAAGATCTCGCTCGTTTCCCACTCGTCGGCGTGCCCGTAGGCTTCGGTTTCAAAGGTCGCCCGGAACACGCCGAAGTCCATGTAGCCTCCGACCGCCTCGGGATCGACGCCGCGGTTATTCAAGAAATAGGGGATGAAAGCTTTGTTCTTGTCCAACATGAGTTGGACGAACAAGGGTAGAAACCACTTGTTGCCCCCGTGCCCAGTCAGCAGAATGATTTTGTGGAGGCCGTTGCGGGCGATTTCGTCGCAAATGTTCTCCAGTAGATCGAAGAGCAGGCGATCGTGGGTGACGACACCGCCCGGATAGATCTTGCACTCCGTGTTGGCAGTAAAGGGAAGAACCGGGAACACGATGGCCGGCTCGACGGCGGCGACATCGCACGCCATCCGGTGGGCCCGGATCGTATCCGTGCCGAGTGGCAGGTGCGGTCCGTGGTACTCCAACACACCGATCGGCAAGATGCAGACGCCCCGGCAGGCTTCGACCGCTGCTTCAAATGCTTCGCCGGTCAATTCTTCCCAGCGCATGGTCATTCCTCCACCCAGGGGAGCTGTTCGCGACAGTTGTACGCGACCGGATTATGTTCGTGAGCAACAGACCTATTCGCGTGTGCGATCTTGGGAAAAATCATAGTTCGACATGTCCGGGGTATACCCTTGGAGGGTCCACCCGCCGTCCACGTACAGAATCTGACCGGTGACGAAGGCAGCGTCGTCACTTGCCAGGAACACGCACGGGCCGACGTAATCCTCCACCGATGCGACTCGGCCGGCTGGCGTGACCATGGCCCACTTCTGGTCGTAGTTGGGGTCGTAGCCTCGATTGCGCGCGGTGCTGGTGGCGGTCGGGGCAATTGCATTCACGCGGATCTTGGGGGCCAGTTCGAGCGCCATCTGACGGGTCAAGGCTTCGAGTCCGCCTTTGGCCATCGTGTAGCTCGAGTGGAACGGGATCATCATTTTGGCAGCAATGGAGCTGATGTTGATGATCGCTCCACCGTCGTGCTCCAACATCTTATGGGCTGCAGCTACCGAGCCAAAGAAGGGTCCGCGCAGGTTGGTATTGACGACATCGTCAAAGTCCTCTTCAGTAATCTCGAAGACATGACCGAAGCGGGTGCGGGCAGCGTTGTTGACAAGCACATCCAGGCGGCCAAAGCGGGCATAGACCGCGTCCACCAGTTGCTCGAAACCGCTCTTCGAGCCGATGTGGTTCTGGAACGAGTCGGCCTCCGCGCCAAATGCACTGATCCTCTGGCAGGTGAGTTCAGCTCCGGCTGCGTCCGTCTTATAATTGACCGCCACTCGTGCCCCCGCGGCCGCTAACCCGATCGCCAACCCCTGGCCAATTCCTTTGCTGGCACCCGTGATCAGTGCCACCTTTCCGGTGAGTTTTCCGTTCATATCAGTCTCTCCCATGCAAGCACTCAAAAGACACCCCGATCGCCCCGAGAAATGGTCTTCGCGCGCATCAGATTGGCACGTCGGCCTCGGGGGCTGTGGTGCGAATGAAGCTGGCTGCCTCGTCATATTCTTGCTCGGCGGTCAGCTGTTCGAGAGATAGGTCCGGTAATCAAGGTTGCCCTTGCCCGGCGGGTCTTGTATGATGGCAACCGTCTTATACCAAGTTGCTGCACCAGTTCTGTTTCAGACGGAAGCGGCTCTCCGGGCTTCTATGAATCAATGTGCCTCGTTGGAACAGTTATTAACAATAAAAAGAAGAGACCGGACGAAACTGTGGAACGCATAACAAGTGATTTATAGTGAGCGATACCGTTGTGGCTGTCAGCTTGATGGGTGGCCTTCCACGCGTGCTGTTGCGAGTTTGAGAGTGGGGGGCAGCCAGGGGCGATGAGATTTTCGAGTGTGATTTTGCCTCCTGAGAGTCATGGATAGCTAACCGTACCGCTGAGCAGTCTGGCCACGCGAGAGCAGAAGCAACCCGCGTCATTTGGTCAGCCTGGGATTCCAGGATCGTATTCAGAGAATCGGGTTATCGCCATGTTTGAAGGGCAGGAATATGATAGTGTTATATCGGATTATATGATAGCTGTCAAGAACTCGCAGAACCTTTATCAATTCGTTGGCACTTCCCTTCCTGCCTTGACGGGGCGGCGGGGGATAGAGCCGGCGCCGTGGGCTTGATCCCATCGGTCCGGGACTTCTTGTAGGACCTGCATCACCGCGCGTACGGACTCACGGGATGGCGGGAGAAGAGTTGTACCGGACGGTCTCCACGAAGTCGCGTGTCACCAGGGCGCAATTCACCTCGCGCGCCTCAACTATCAACGCGGTAGAGAGGCTCCAGTCCCGCGGCGATGCGATCAACATTTTCGGCGGCAACCTGTGCTCGCCGCCTCGATGTACCATTGGTCACGCCGGAGATATGCGGAGTGGTAATGACATTTGGAAAACCAAAGATCGGCGAACTCACGTCGGGCGGTTCCTGGCTGAAAACATCCAGCCCGGCTCCGCCGATTCGTCCTGCGAGAAGCACCTTCTCCAGTGCGGCCTCGTCCACGAGTGCACCACGCGCCACATTGATCAAGAAAGCCGTGGGCTTCCTCAAACTCAGCCGGCGGACGTGGCGGTCGCCAAGCGCCGCGATCACGTCTTCGCCCCAAGGTTTGAACAGGGATGGCCTGCTCGGCTGTGGCAGGTAGAGAACGGTCAGCCGTTAAGTCATCGGTGCTCCTCAATTCTGCTACAAGGTGCTGATTGCTTCTCGCCGGGCTGGAAGCCGCGCTGATGATGTGTTCATAGTTCTATAAGAGTGGCGCGTGTGCGCCACTTTTACAGAAAGTGAGAGATTCAGTTGGCGACGTCGGGGTTGGGGGAGGGGCACCTGGTATGTGCCCGGCTCACGAGCAGACCCGCCCACCAGACAGCGCTCGCTCTGCCTGCGACCGCGATAGAGGGGCGGCGCGTGTCCCGGGCGGACGCCGTTCCCCCTCCAACCGCAATTCGCCACCAGTATCGCATCGCCGACCGCCAGTGCGATGCGCCATTGGTACCAGTTGGGAGTTGTTTGATGAGAGGTTGGCAACCGG
Source organism: Ardenticatenaceae bacterium (assembly GCA_027493995.1). Taxonomy (GTDB): domain Bacteria; phylum Chloroflexota; class Anaerolineae; order Ardenticatenales; family Ardenticatenaceae; genus DOUV01. The sequence goes on from JAOSJS010000001.1 coordinate 8,338,972, forward strand.
GGTGACCGTCCCAAAGTCGAATTGCACGAGATGGAGACCCTGGCAAATGTCTGACTATACGCTGTATGATATCCTATTGTCGCAAGCCGTGTCAAGGAGTAGACGTCCCGAAAACCAACCCAACTCTTGACCGTTATCTTACTATCTGCTATCGTACAAGTACTTTGGCGCGTCCAGGCTGAAATGCAAGTATTCCCTGGATCTCAACGATACCTGACGGTTCGTCCAGGGCTACAAATGTTTTTCGTACTGACGGGGCGAGTCGGAAACGGTCGGTCGGCAGCGACTCGAAAGAGGATCTCAACTCGATTCTCTTCATGGTTTCCTGCTCACGTACCTGTATCTTGTTCATCGAGGTTTGCGCCCAATGGTCAACAACAATCCACAAATGAAGGCCCTGAAACGGAGAAAACTGCTTTCTGAGGCGGTGCAAGACGAGATTAAGTCCTACATTATTCAGCATGCGTTAAAGCCGGGCGACACCCTGCCACCGGAAACGGAGTTGGCTCACCAACTCGGCGTCAGTCGAACCTCGGTGCGGGAAGCCGTGAAATCGCTGGAGGCCCTGGGGATTCTGAAGGCCCGGTCGGGCACGGGGGTCTTCGTACGCGACTTCACTTTCGATCCCATCCTCGACAACCTTCCCTACGGCATGCTGTTTGGTCTGAAGGAGGTGGCTAATATCCTCGAGGTGCGCTTCCACCTCGAATATGGAATGGTCGAGCGCGTGGTTGAATCTACCATGCCCGCGCAGTTGAAGAAACTCAACCTCGTTCTGGAGCAGATGCGCGAAGCTGCCGAACGCGGGAGCTACTCGGCCGACGAGGATCGCATGTTTCACCAGATCCTGTACGAGAATGTTGATAACCTGATTTTGTCGCGCATCGTGGACATCTTTTGGGTTGTCTTTCATCAGGCGCAAGAACACGCATCGATTCCCGGTCCGGTCGATCCGATGGACACTTATCGGCGTCACGTCGATATCGTGGACGCGTTGCAGGACCGCGATGTCGACGCGATGCGGGCGGCAATGGTGCGCCATTACCAGGGCATCCAGGCCCGAGTGCAACCACAGGAGGATGCACTGGACACCCGGCCAGGCTAAGAGTCTGGCGGTGCCAGGCGAGGCGGGGAAGCGCTCAGCAATGCGAAGGCGGGGAACCCGTCAAGGGACAGGCGCGGGCTCTTGGGTGCCTGGTGATCTCAATTTCGACGCCGATAAACCAGTGTTGCGGGTCACCAGACGACAAACTGTGCCAAGGAGCGCTTATTTTCAGTGATGCGGAGTATGAGCAGTTGATTAAGGACGCCAGGTAGGCGGCTCAGGTCGGGGCAGCTGAGGGCGTTCTGGCCCTGGCGGTTGCCATGCCCGATATCGTGAGCAAGCCGGTATTTGCTGGAAAAGTGAACGGCGTTGCATGGATTGCCCCAGTTGAGCTGTAACGGCGGACCTCATGCCTGTGGCTTCTCGCTCCCTTGTAAATCAACCCCCTGAACGGCTGGACGCCGCTGTGGTCTTCGCTCCTGGCCGCGGCCCCTTCCTGGCCCTGTTTGACAAATACGGGCAAGCATTCCTGCCCCAGCTTTGTTCCGTCGTGCCCTCTCTGCCAGAGTCCTTCACCGGATGTGCCGCTTCACCCTTCGTGGCCCACTTTTGTGACCGCCTCGGCCCGGAGATCCTCCGCGCTCCCAACTCGCTTCGCTCGTTCGCGCACAGTCCTCACGTCCGGCTGGCTCCTCGTCTGGTGGTCTGAAAAGTACGGCGACGCAAGTCAGAAACCCCCTTGACAAGTCTAAAAAGTATAGTATTATGATATACATCCCATTATAAGATATCATACAACCTGCGCCCATCAACAAACCTGCTCCTCTACCAAGGGTTCGCTGATCGATAGGCCCTCTGAAGGTGCGTACTTCAGCTTCGCTCATTCGTCTGTGTTCCAGGTGGAGCACGCCTGAAGCTTTCACCGCCTCCGTTGAAAGAAAAGCAGTATTTGATGTCGGAGAGTTCCGAGAAAAGAATAGTAGCTCCTTTTTTATTAGATCAATTCGGTGTGGATGGCTGCATCCATCGCAGTCTATAGGTTAGCCTTATCAAGAAGTGGAGCGCAGGCAACTCCAGAGCAGGCTCCCAGGAAGGGGCGGGTCTATGATTAGAGCCCTGAAGCGAAGACAGTTGATTTACGAGGCGGTCCAAGAGGAGATAAAAGCGTACATTATCGATAACTTGCTAAAACCCGGTGATTTGCTGCCATCAGAGGTGGAATTGGTACAGCAGCTTGGAGTGAGTCGGAATTCGGTGCGTGAGGCTCTAAAGTCGCTCGAAACCCTTGGAGTGCTAGAAGCGCGGCCAGGTATTGGTATCGTAATTCGTGCGTTTTCCTTTGATTCACTATTAGAAAACCTCGCTTATGGGCTCATGTTTGATCAGAAGGAGCTCATTGACATTATCGAGGTGCGTTACCAACTCGAGTACGGAATGGCAGGGCAAGCGGTACAAGCAGTGACACAGGATCAACTACGACTCTTGCGAAATATCTTGGATCGGATGTACGTGGCCGCCGAAAACGGCAACTATTCCGATGAGGACGACCGGGCCTTTCACAAAGCGTTATGGGAGAATGTCAATAACATCATGTTGGGAAAGATTCTGGATATCTTCTGGATGGTCCACCATCAATCGCGGCAGCGCGATTCGATATCAGCGCCGCCTGATCCCGTCCGGACCTATGAGCGCCACCTTGCTATCGTCGAGGCCCTTGAGAAGCGTGATGTGGAAGCACTGCGGGCGGCAATGACCGCGCATTACGAGAGTATGCGCGCCCGCCTGCGACAAGTATCGAAGCTTCAGGAAGCATCGTAGCCGTACGCCAATTCATCTCGGACAAGGTTCGGCGTGGTCTATAGTGTGGCGCGCTGGCGGATGCCACACTGTAAACTTCAAACCGCCCTCGGCGAACCTTGTTCTCGTTCGATTCCGATTTCCCATCGAGACGAAGGAGGCAAAGATGGCAGGATCGAGTGGCCAGGAGAAGATCCGTCTAACGATGGCTCAGGCACTCGTGAATTACCTGCAGGTCCAGTACTCCGAACGAGACGGCCACACTCGCCGCCTGATTCCTGCCATCTTCGGAATCTTTGGGCACGGCAACGTCGCCGGGCTGGGGCAGGCGCTTGTCGAATACGGCCGGGAGCTGCCCTACTACCAGCCCTCCAATGAGCAGTCCATGGTGCACACGGCCTCGGGGTTCGCCAAGGCCAACCGTCGGCTGGCGACGTTCGCGTGCACCTCATCGATCGGACCTGGTGCCACCAATATGGTCACCGGCGCTGCGACCGCGACGATTAACCGGCTGCCGGTGTTGCTCCTGCCTTCAGATTACTACGCGACCCGCCACCAGGGTCCGGTCTTGCAGCAACTCGAGCATCCGAACTCAGCCGATGTGAGCGTCAATGATTGTTTCCGCCCGGTGAGCCGTTTCTTCGACCGCATCTCCCGCCCTGAGCAGTTGCTGACTGCTCTCCCCGAGGCGATGCGCGTCTTGACTGATCCAGCCGAGACCGGCGCGGTGACGCTGGCTCTGCCACAAGATGTGCAGGCCCATGCCTACGATTACCCGGCCCACTTCTTCGAGCGCCGTGTGTGGCGGGTGGAGCGGCGGCTGCCCGATCCACGGCGGATTGAAGAGGCGGCCGCGCTGCTGCGCGAGGCGAAGCGCCCGATGATCATCGCGGGTGGAGGCGTGCGCTACTCCGCGGCTGAGGAGGAGCTAGAGCGCTTTTCCGAGCAGTTCGGGATTCCGGTGGGCGAGACGGCGGCCGGGAAGGGATCGATCCGCAACGGATCGACCCTCCTGCTCGGCGGACACGGAACCAATGGCACGCCGGTGTCTGGGCAAATTGCCAGCCAGGCAGATTTTGTCATCGCGGTGGGAACCCGACTGACGGATTTCAGCACAGGTTCGCAGACAGTTTTCGGTCATCCAGATGTGAAATTCATCAGTATCAACGTAAGCGGGCACGACGCCTACAAGCAGGGGGCATTGCCAATTCTGGCCGACGCGCGGGAGACGCTGCGAGCCCTGACCCGGGCGGCAGCCGAAGCGGGTGTGAGGCCGGATCAAGCCTATCTGGCTGAGATCGAAGCCGCTCAGGCCGCGTGGCGACGGCAGGTTCAAGAGGAGGTCTATCGGCCGGTCGAGGGTGCGCCAATGAGCCAGGGAGAAGTGATCGGGATCCTCAACGAGGCCGCGCAGGCGGGAGACACGATCGTGGCTGCTGCCGGCGGGCCGCCAGGCGACCTGCTGAAGCTCTGGGATGCCAGCGGCGGCCGGAACGCCCACATCGAGTTCGGGAATTCTTGCATGGGATACGAATTGCCGGCCGGCCTTGGTGTGCGAGTGGCACAGCCGGAGGGTGAGGTCTACATCTTCATCGGTGATGGGACCTACCTCATGAATCCGACGGAGTTGGTGACGGCGGCTCAAGAACATCTGAAGATCACGGTTGTCATCTCGGAGAACCATGGGTACCAGTGCATTCGTGGTCTGCAGCTCGATCGAACCGGCCACAGCTTTGGCAACGAGTTCCGCGCCCGTGATCGGACCACCAACCGCCTCGAGGGGGACTATGTCCAGTTGAATCTCGCCAAGACCGCCGAGGGCTTCGGCGCGCGGGCCTGGCATGTCACCACGGCGGACGAGCTGCGCAGCGCTTTACGTGAGGCCCGTGAGGAGTCTCGACCCTGCGTCATTGTGGCGGAGACGGACAAGGATCGGTTCCTGCCGCCATCCGGGGTTTGGATGGATATCGCGGTGGCGGAGATCAGCAACGATTCGCTGACTCGTAGCCTGCGCGTCCGCTATGAACAGGCCCGCGAGGTGCAGTGCCTGCACTACTAAGCCGTTGGATTTGCCCATCCAAAACGCCACCCAGGACACATCACGGAAATCCCATTCCAACGCGCGGCTGCACGTGCTGATTGAACATTGGAAGGACGCAAGATGCACCTTGGAGCAATATCAACGGTATACATGCAGCGCACCCTGCATGAGGCCACCCAGAGGATGCGCGTCCTTGGGCTGCAGTCGATTGAGTTGGGGGCAGGCGGTTTCTTTCCCAAGAACCACTGCAATCCGGCGGAGTTGCTGGCCGATGAGGCGGCGTTAGCCCAGTTCCAAAAGACGATCGAGGAATCTGGACTCACCATCAGTGCCCTCACTCTCCACGGCGAGCCGCTGCATCCCGACCCGGCAGTCGCGGAGGCGTATGACCGGGAGTTCCGTGCCGCTTGCCGCCTGGCCGCGAAGATCGGAGTGACGCGGTTTACCCTCTTAGCCGGGTTACCTGAGGCCGCTCCCGGCGACATTGCGCCCAATTGGATCACCTTTCCCTTCCCGTTCCGCAACCTGGATATGTACCAGTGGCAATGGGAGAAACGCTTGATTCCCTACTGGAAGGCCCACGCACAGATTGCCGCGGATCACGGTGTTCGCCTCTGCTACGAGATGGTCCCTGGCGACATGGTCTACAACCCGGAAACATTGCTGCGCCTGCGTGACACGGTCGGGCCGGTTGTCGGCTGCAATCTCGATCCCTCTCACCTCGTCTGGCAGGGGATGGACGTGATCGAAGTGATTCACCTGTTGGGCGACGCAATCTACCACGTCCATGCCAAGGATAGCAGGGTGAACGAGCGGAACGTCCGTCGCAACGGCATCATCGACCCCAAATCCTTTCGCGATCTCAAGAACCGGAGCTGGGACTTTTGCACGGTCGGATACGGCCACGGCGAAGCCTTCTGGCGCGACTTCGTCAGCGCGCTGCGCCTGGTGGGCTATGACGACGTCCTCTCGATCGAACACGAGGATCCCCTGATTGATCCGGAGGAGGGATTCGAACTGGCGGTGAATCTGTTGCAGCAGGTTGTGATCCGAAAACCGGCAACGAAAGTCTGGTTCGAAGAGTGATAGTGGATTCCAGTCCGGCGGACGCAGCGGAGCGAGACAAACTGGTGGTGGCCTGTGCTGAGTGAAGAGAGGAGCAACTCCGCCGTGTACCGGATCTGGTTCGAGCGCACCCTGCCGCCGGCCTACGCTCACTTGCTAAACGGCGTCGCCGAGGCACTCGGCCCGGCAAGTGCCACCCCCGAGACTCCTTTGGTTGCCTTGCCGCGTGCTCAGGCAATCATCGCGGCGGCGCGGATTCAATACAATGGGGCCGTGATGGACCAGGCGCCGGAGCTACGGGTGATCGCGCGGATGGGTATCGGCGTGGACAACGTTGACCTTGACGCCGCCACTGCCCGCAAGATCGCGGTCTGCAACGTCCCCGATGGGCCGACCATTTCGACGGCGGAACATACGGTGATGCTCATACTGGCGACGGTCAAACAGCTTCCCCGTATGAACCACGCGTGGGGCTCCGGCCGGCAGATCGATTTCTTTAACGCCTACGACGGCCTTGAGGTCTGCGGATTGTGTCTGGGGCTGATTGGGCTCGGGAGAATCGGCGCCTACGTGGCGAGAGTTGCCAGCGCGTTGGGTATGCGCGTGGTCGGTTATGACCCCTATATATCAGCTGAGAAGGCCACCGAACTCGGTGTCGAGTGTGCGCCGACGCTAGAGGCAGTGTTCGACGTGGCCGATATCGTCTCACTTCACCTCCCGCTCACCCCGGCAACCCGCCACCTGGTCAACGCCGCTCGCCTCGCGCAGATGAAGCCCGGGGCCTACCTGATCAACACGGCGCGGGGTGGCCTGGTCGATGAGGCGGCCCTGCTTGATGCTCTGGAGCAGGGGCGTCTCCATGGGGCTGGACTCGATGTCGTCGATCCGGAGCCGCCCGAGCCGGACAACCCCTTGCTCAACCGCGCCGATGTCATCGTGACACCTCACATCGGCGGTGTGACGACAGCTTCTCGGCAACGCCTGTGGCAGATGGCGATTATGCAAGCGCTGCAAGTATTACGCGGGGAACGGCCGCCTCATCTTCTCAACCCTGAGATCTGGTTGCACAGTTGAGCGCCGCGGCGAGTTCTTCGGGCGCAGATACACCCCCAGATGGGAGACGAGAACCATGGAAATGTACGTGAATGGACAGTGGGTCGAGTCGCCAACCATGGCGCCGATCATCGCTCCGTATTCAGGCGAAGTCGTCGACACGGTGCCCGTCGCGAACGCCGACCAGGCCGAGCAAGCCCTGGCGGCAGCCGAAAGGGCGGCTACCACCATGGCTCGCCTGACCGCCTACGAGCGGAGCCAGATTCTCCACCGGGCCGCGGACCTCCTGGCCGGGAATAGTGAAGACTTTGCGCGGACGATCAGCCTGGAAGAGGGCAAGCCGCTCGGCGAGTCGCGCGGTGAGGTCGGGCGGATGCCCGACCTGTTGCGCTTGTGCGCCTTTGAGGGCGCCCAGATCCGCGGTGAGACCTTACCGCTCGACGCCCACGCCGGAGCGCAGGGCAGGCTGGGTCTGACTCTGCGGGTTCCCTGTGGCGTCGTGTTGGCCATCACCCCGTTCAACTATCCGCTTTTGTTGGTGATTCACAAAGTCGGGCCGGCGCTCGCCGCCGGGAACGCGGTCATCCTCAAGCCCGCCGCGCAGACGCCGTTGACCGCCCTCAAACTCACGCAGCTCTTTCTCGAGGCCGGCCTGCCTGAAAATGGTCTGCAGTGCATTACGGGATCTGGTTCTTCCCTTGGGCCTCTGCTGTGTGCTGACCGGCGTGTGCGCAAGATCAGCTTTACCGGGAGCACGGAGGTCGGCGAGCAGATCACCCGCGTTGCAGGGGTCAAGCGGCTGTCGTTGGAACTGGGCTCGAACAGCCCAATGATCGTTCTGCCCGATGCTGACCTCGAGCAGGTCGCCGAGGCCACCGCGGTGGGCGGATACGTCAACGCCGGGCAGGCCTGTATCTCGGCGCAGCGCATCCTGGTGCATCAGACCGTGTACGGCGACTTCCTCGATGCGCTTCAACCGCGAGTGGAAGCCATCAAGGTGGGTGATCCCCTGGCGGAGGGCACGACCCTCAGCGCGATGATCTCCGAGCGAGCGGCGGAAAGGGTGGGCCGCTGGGTCGACGAGGCCGTGGAGGGCGGTGCCCGTCTCGTCACTGGCGGGCAGCGGCAGGGGGCCGTCTTCGCTCCCACGATCGTTGCGGATGTCAAGCCCCAGATGCGTATTTCGTGTGATGAGCTCTTTGGCCCCGCTGTCGCCGTAGCAGCGGTCGCAGGCATCGACGAGGCCATTGACCTGGCGAATGACAGCCGCTACGGGCTTAGCGCCGCCATTTTCACCCGTGAAGTCAACAATGCTTTACGCTTTGCTCGGGAAGTGCAAACCGGCAACGTCATGGTGAACTGGACGCCGCTGTGGCGCGCCGATTTTATGCCCTATGGGGGGCTCAAGGGCAGTGGGATCGGCAAGGAAGGCCCTCGCTACGCGGTGGCCGAAATGACCGAGACGAAAACGGTGGTGTTCCATGGAATTGATGGCTAGAGCGCCGGTCAAGGACTCAGACTTCCGACGTCTGGGAGGGACCGTGCTGGCCCACAGCGCGCTCCGACGACGGTGACAGAGGCGGGCACCGGCTGCGAACCAGACTTCGGAAGTCTGTTCCCTCCCCCCGCGGGATGACGTGACTGGTGCTCTAGGGGAGGCTTCTCGCCTCTCCAAGGTTAGAGGATTTTTCGGCTTTCTTTATAGCAGCAGCTCTTTGAGAGGAGGAGGATATGACGAAGAGCAGCAAGAACAACCTGACGGGACGCCGGACCAGAATCAGCCGCCGCGATTTCCTGCGCACCTCGGCGATCGTCGGAGCTGGGCTCCTGACAGCGTGCGGCCCGGCAGCGACTCAGCCATCCACCGGCCAACAGACGGGAGCTGAGGCGAAGATCACGGAAGCGCCGGCCGTGGCGAAACCTGTGACGGTTACCTACTGGTACTGGGCTGACAATCCAGACTGGGGGGAACTGTTCCGGAAGAAGGTTGACGAGTTCAACCAGAGCCAGAATTCCATCCGCGTCGAGGCCGAGGCTCAGCCCAATACGTCGGCCACAAAGGAGAAGCTGGTTCAGACGGCAGCGGCAGGGGGTGGGGGGCCGGACGTCACCTATGCCAATACCTCCTGGCAGCAAGAGTTCTATGACGCTGGTCTTTCCCTCCCGGTCGGCGAATTCTTCGACCAGTGGGACGAGAAGGACGACATTTTCGCGGAACTGGTGGAGACGCACAAGATCAAACCGGGACAACCTCTGCTCTACATGCCTTGGGGCATCCAGGTTGACATGCACTACTACCGGTCCGATTTTTACGATCAGGCCGGCCTCAAGCCACCGGATACCTTCGAGCAACTGGTCGAAAACTCGAAGGCGCTGACCAATCCTCCGGATCGCTACGGATTTGGTCTACGCGGCGCCGACCAGTTCGGTTTCTTGTTGAACTTCGTCAACTACATGCTGAACGCTGGTCTGACGTTCACCGACGGGAAGGGTGGGAGCGATCTCGACACACCGGCCGGTGTGGAGATGGCCACCAGAATCGCCCAACTCTACTGGGATGGTGTGGCACAGCCAAGCGCACTCCAGGACCGCTTCCCTCAGATGGTCGCGCAGCTGCAGGCTGGTAAGCTCGCGCAGTGGGGAGCCTCGATCAATCATTCCGTCCTCATTGTCGGGGCAGACAACAAGTACGACGATGTCACGGGTGTGACGATGTGGCCAAAAGGCGAAGGTCACGACCGATTCGTGAACATGGCGTCTGCGGGCAACATGATTATGAAGACAACGAAAAACCCGGAAGCTGCGTGGGAGTTTATCACGTGGCTGATGGAACCCGATATGGTCGAGACCTACTGTAAGTTCCTGGCCTTCGCGCCGCCCCGCAAGTCTGTCGCGAGCCGCACGTATTTCCAAGAGAACCGCTTCCAGCACCTGGCCGTCGAATCGGCGCCCCACTGGGGGCTTTACCCCTATTGGCACCCGAAATGGGTCGAGTTTCACCAGACAACCGGCGTCCAGCTCTGGCAGCGCGTGCTTCAGAAGGAGATTCCCGTCGAAGAGATGATGAAACAGTTGGCGGACCTGATGCGCGCCGTCTGATGGGCACTGATAGGGGGGGCGATGCAACTTGCAAAGATGACCTACGTGGAGATCGAGACAGCCGCGGCTCATCGCAAAATTGTGATTCTACCGGTCGGCTCGACTGAGGTCCACGGTCCGCATCTACCGGTCGACATTGATACGAACATACCGTATCAGCTCGCCCTTTTGGCAGCCGGCCGAAGCGGCGACGTAGTCGCTCCCCCTATCCACTACGGTTATAACGAGCGAGAAGCGCGGGAGTTCGCGGGTACCTACTCAGCCCGGACCTTCTCGTTCTACAACTATCTGTTTGATATCTGTGCCAGCATATCGCGCTCCGGCTTCCGCCGCATTGTCATTCTGAATGGTCACGGGGGCAACGCCACATTGATCCAGCATTTGATGCGCGACCTTGAGAGCGTTGAGGCCACAGTCGCCTGCGCAAATTGGTGGGAGCTGGCGAGCGAAACGATAGGAGCGGTGCGCGAGTCGCCGGTGGGCGGCATGGCGCACGCCGGCGAGCTGGAGACCTCGGTGGCACTCTATCTGGACCCTGAGCACGTTGACATGACCAGGGCCGTCAGCGACATGTCCTACAATTCCTGGTACCAAACGAGCGTCACGCGACTTGACCTTGTGGCTGCTCGGGGTCCTGTCTACATGCTCTTGCCGTTTCGTCAGTACACGCAGGTCGGTGTCATGGGTGATCCCACGGTGGCGACGCGCGAAAAGGGGAGAGTCATCGTCGAAGCAACGGTCGACAAGCTCGTCGAGTTCCTGAACATCTTCAAGGAGTTGCGATGGGACAAGAAACGAGGCGGGCTCTGAGTAATACAAGGAACACTCCGGGCGTATCCAGAGGGCAAGCTATGTCAGAAGGGCTCGACTCGGCTGGTCTTGTGAGACTCAGGAGGCGGCCTTCACGTCTGCGCCTCAGGCAGATCGACTGGTTGCCATATGCCTTGATTGCACCGGCCCTCTTGGTGACGGCGTTGATTACGATCTACCCGGCATTTTACGCTGTTCGGATTAGCCTGCTCGATCTGAACCTGCTTCGCGTAGCGCAGGCCAGGTCGGTCGGCATCGCGAATTACCTCAAGCTGTTAGAGGATGACATCTTTCGGAGTTCGGTGATCCGTACGATCCGCTGGACCATAAGCATTGTTACCATCCAGATGGCGCTCGCCCTCCCGACAGCACTGTTCTTGAATCTCAAATTCCGCTGGCGCGGCCTTGCCCGGTCACTCATACTCATTCCCTACGTCATCCCCACCGCAGTCATTTCGGTCATTTGGGTCTACATGTTCGATGCGAACTTTGGGGCGATGAACGAGATTCTTGTTCGCTTGGGGGTGATTCCATCGTATCTCAATTGGATCTCCGACAAGAACCTCAGCTTTCTCATTCTGGTACTGGCGATGGTGTGGAGCGGTATGCCGCTCATGGCAATCGTCCTGCTCGCCGCTCTCCAAACGTTTTCGGAGGATCTTTACGAGGCGGCTCGCATTGATGGAGCGGGGGCATGGCAGCGCTTCTTGTACGTGACCCTGCCGCAGCTCAGCCCGACCATACTCCTGTTGTTGCTCCTCAGGACAATGTGGCTCTCACATCACGTCGACGTTATCTTCCTGGTTACCAACGGTGGTCCCGGTGTGGCCAATTACACCATGCCAGTCTACAGCTATATGCTCGCGAGTGTCGAATTCAAGGCGGGCTATGCTTCAGCAGTCGCCATCGTACTGTCTCTCCTGCTACTATTCGTGGCAGTCGCCTACACGCGCAAGATCGAGCAAACAAGCGAGTATCTCTGATGATGACGCACCGCTTCTTTCAACGGTTGATCCAATCCTTCATACCGGTGGTTGGCACTGTACTGATCGTTCTGTACGTATTTGTCCCCTTCTACTGGGTGCTCAGCGTTTCAGTAACGCCGGAACAACAGTTCTTTGCACGGGAGCTGCGGCTGATCCCACGCAATTTGACCCTGGAAAACTACTTTCACCTTTTTAAGGTGCTGCCATTCGCGGAGTACTTTCGCAATAGTACGATTGTGGCACTTTCAACCACAGCGCTCAGCTTGTCGGTTGCCATTCCAGCTGCCTATGCCTTCGCGAGATTTCGATTTCGCGGTCGTCGCCCTCTACTCTTGAGTATACTCATGCTCTACATGATCCCGCCGATTGTTCTTATCGTTCCGCTGCTCGTCATCTTCAACCGGCTCAGGCTGTACAACACCTTTCCAGGGCTCATCGTGGCCAACGTGTCGCTCACGTTACCGTTCGCCATCTGGTTACTCGTGGGTTTCTTTGCTTCGCTTCCGCGCGAGATTGAAGACGCCGCGTTGGTCGATGGATGTACGCCTCTGGGAGCGCTCCGGCAAGTCGTGCTTCCTCTCTCACTACCAGGGATTGTTGCAGCCGGGCTCTTTGTCTTCATCGTCACCTGGAATGAATTCTTGTTCGCTTTCACCTTTACGTCCAGCGAAGGTGTGAAGACGCTGCCGGTGGCAATGCGCCCGTTCGTGCGTGGTGAAGCAGGTGTCTTCTGGGGAACGATCATGGCTGCAGCCACACTCACGACCATTCCGGTCATTGTACTCTTCCTGTTTTTCCAGAGGTATCTCATCGGCGGACTCTCGGCGGGATCAGTGAAGGGGTAAGGGCCATCACGATATTGGGCAGACCTATGCATGGATGGCGCGCTCCATCGTCGTTCTGCATGATTGTAACGTCTCTCATTCAGCAGGCTCAGGAGGTACTTTATGCTACGTGTAGGTTGCGGTAGCTCGTGTGCGGCTTGTCGGCCGGAAGAGGCGGTCAGACTGGCCGAAAGTGGAATCGTCGACTATCTCGTCTTTGACCGTCTGGCGGAACGTACCACGGCCGAACTCGTTCTCCGCAAATCGAAAGGGGGCCGCGCCTTCGATCCCGAGTTCGAGATCTACTTGCGCGCCCTATTACCCGTATGTGTCGAAAAGGGCATCAAGCTCGTCACCAACGCCGGTGGAGAGGATCCTGAAGGGGCACTAGATTTGGCCCTCTCGGTTTGCCGGGACCTTGGCCTCACAGGGACGAGGATCGCTGCGATGAAGAACTCCAATGTCTTGGAGGCCGTGTCGCAGCAGGATCCAACGGTCCTCGAGACGGGCGAGCCGCTTTCTGCTCTCGAGGGGGAGATCCTCGGAGCAACGGCCTACTTTGGAGCACAATCGATTGTCGAGGGACTCGACAGGGGCGCTACTCTCGTCATCACCGGTCGAGTTGGTGATTCAACGCTCTATTTTGGCCCCATGGTCTACGAATATGAGTGGCCATGGAACAATTGGGACCTCCTCGGGCGGGGGATGGGTGTTGGTCACGTCATGGAATGTGGACCCCAGGTCACGGGAGGCTACTTCGCGTCTCCTCCCTATAAGACGGTGCCCGATCTCGCTCGGGTCGGCCTCCCATATGCTGAGGTGCAGCCCAACGGAGACGCAGTTATCACCAAGCTGCCGGAAACCGGAGGGGTCATCACGGTACCGGTCGTGAAGGAGCAGCTCTTGTACGAGGTCGGCAATCCGGCCCGTTACATTCACCCAGACGTGGTTGTCGATTTCACGACGACCACGCTCGAGCAGGTTGGAACCGACCGTGTCCGGATCACGGGAACGACAGGGCATCCGCGACCCGAGACACTGAAAGTGCTCGTAACAGTCAAAGAAGGATATATCGGCGAGAGCTACATTCAATTCGGCGGAACGGATGCCCTTGACCGGGCAAAGCTCTCGGCCCAGCTGGTTCAAGATCGGCTTGCGGTTATGGGAATTCAACCCCAGGAGTTTCGGGCAGCCTATATCGGAATCGACTCATTGTTCGCGCCATGGGGAAAAGACCCGGTCGTTCCGCGCGAGGTGATGTTGCATGTGGCGGGGCGCTTCGAGGCGCGCGAAGAGGCGGAGCGATTTGTGTGGGATTGCTTCATGGGGGCAGGGAACCATTACGGTCCGGCCGGAGGCACCCCGGGCCGGAATCTCATGCCAATCGACGAAACGCCCAGTGTCTATACCGTCCTGGTACCGCGAGAGACGATTGAAGAACCGGCAGTCGTCATTGAGGAGGCTTGATCATGACTCGGCGGATTCAATTGCGCCAGTTCTGTCATTCACGGACGGGCGACAAGGGCGACAGTCTGACGTTGTCTCTGATTGCCTACGACCCTGCTCACTTCGACTTCATTCAGTCCTACGTCACAGCGGAGCGTGTCCAGCAGTATTTCGATGGCGCGGTCAAAGGGGCGGTCGAACGATACGAACTGCCCAATATTGCAGCGCTGAACTTCGTCCTGCATGGGGCACTCGGTGGAGGGAGTACCAAAACGTTGCGGCGCGACCTGCACGGGAAAGCCATGAGTGGCGTCTTTCTCGACATGGAGGTTGAAGTTCCGGATGACTTTCGTCTGCCGGAGATGGCTTGAGGACCGGGGGATGAGATCCGGCGGCTGAATGTAGTCGTGTATGAAGGCATGCCTGGCAGGACGTTGCTGAAAGGCATATTGGGAGCGATTCCCATGCCTCGATCCCGGGTTTGGCCAATTCGATAGGTACCTTGGGCAGTATGCCGTTCGCCTGGATGCTTTGGAACAGCACGGCGTCGATGGCGCCGCCATCGGAGGGTGTACGGTCGCGACCGATGAGCAGAGAGCTGTCGGCCACGGCGGTCTGTCCCTCGACTCACGTCCTCACATCGATGACATCGGGCCGAACATTGGCAGATCTGGGGAAGCCGTTTCATAGTTGCGGCTTCCCCAGTGCGCGAAACAGCGCGCAAGGCGTATGATCATGCAACAGGCCCCGCTCGACGAACCACACCATCGGAAGGACACGCCTTTTAGGGCTTATTGTCTCAAGTTACCGCCTCTCGCGATGGTTGTTGGCCTGGTTCTTGCACCTGTCTCTGATGCGCAGGTCCTCGTTGCTTCGTTCTCCTGCGACCGTCCTTGAGGAGAGGGTGATGTCGGTCAAGCCCGAGCCACCGCGCAGCCCATCGATCGAGACCCCCGAGTGGGTCAAAGATGCCGTCTTCTACCAGATTTTCCCGGATCGTTTCGCCAAGAGCGCTCGCGTTCCCAAGCCCAACAACCTGGAAGCGTGGGAGGCACCCCCGACCGCGCAAGGCTACAAAGGGGGTGACTTGCTGGGGGTTGTCGAGCATCTGGATTACCTTGTGGCCCTGGGGATCACCGCGATCTATTTCACGCCGATCTTCCAGTCGGCCAGCAACCACCGCTACCACACCCATGACTACGAGAAGGTGGACCCCCTCTTGGGCGGCAACGCGGCGCTCCGCACGTTGGTGGAGGCCGCCCACGCGCGCGGCATTCGCGTCATCTTGGACGGGGTCTTCAACCACGCCAGTCGGGGGTTCTTCCAGTTCAACGACATTCTCGAAAATGGACCCTTCTCTGCCTGGCTCGACTGGTTTCTGATTGAGGACTGGCCCCTGGCGCCCTACGCCGGCGCCGTGCCAGCCAACTACGTTGGCTGGGATGAAAACCGGGCCCTGCCGAAGTTCAACACCGAGAACCCACAGGTGCGCGAGTTCATCATGCAGATTGGGGAGTTCTGGCTGCGCGAGTACGCAATCGACGGTTGGCGCCTGGATGTACCCTTCGAGATCAAGACCGAGGGCTTCTGGGAGGAGTTCCGCCAGCGCATGAAAGCGATCAACCCCGAGGCCTATATCGTCGGTGAGGTCTGGCGGGATGCTCGCCAGTGGCTGCAGGGCGATCAGTTCGATGCGGTGATGAACTACCTCTTTACCGAGGCGGTCATCGCCTTCATCGCCGGGGACCGCGTGAAGTTGTCGCTCGTCGAAGGACGCTCCTATGAGCCCTACCCGGCCCTGAGCGCCGAGGCGTTCGCCGATCGCATCGAGTGGTTGCTCAATCTCTACGATTGGGAGGTCACCCTGGTGCAGCTCAACCTGCTCGACAGCCACGACACCGCCCATCTTCTGACGATCGCCCAGGGCGATACGCCGACAGTGCGGTTGGCGACCCTGTTCCAGATGACCTATCCTGGCGCCCCCTCGATCTATTATGGAGACGAAATCGGGCTGCCCGGAGGACAAGACCCCGACTGCCGCTGCACCTTTCCCTGGCATGACCGGGCGAACTGGGATCTGGACCTGCTGGAGTTCTTCAAAGGAGCGATCGCCCTAAGACACGCCCACCCCGTGCTCCGCCGAGGTCGCTTCAGCAAACTTTACGGTCACGAGGATATCTACGCCTTCGCCCGCTACGACAACTCTGAGGCGTTGGTGGTGGCCATCAACGTGGCGGAGGAATTGTGTGAGGTCACTCTCCCGGTCGGCGCCTTCTTCCACGATGGTGTTGCGCTGCGGCCCCTGTTCGGTCAGGGGCGGAGCGGTGCCGTTGCCGATGGCCGGGTAAGGGTTTCACTTCCAGCCCGCGAGGGGCTCGTCCTCGCAGGCTGAGTGTTCTCTTAGATTGAGATGGTCACCGCACGGATCGTCCACGGGAGCGGTTGCGCCTCGCGTCCACCGCTCCTGTTTCCCTCGGCGTCCACGTTCGACGAGCGCATGAGCGGTCGGCGAGGTATGCAGCTCGCCGGCAAGAGCGTTAGGAGCCGCTCATTGCTGAGCGGCTCCTGTGCGTGAGGGCGCCGATTCGGGGGGATGGGTTCGCCGGGGTGCTCAACGTTGAAGACGCTAAGGGACGGGCGGTTGTTCACTGTTTGCCGGCATCGTGATGGTCAGACGCGTCGGGGAGGGGCGAGTGGCTGGCGGTTCGCTCGGGCTCTTCCACCGGTTGAGCAAAACCGGCACCGTGATTAGTGTCGTCCCAGTCTTTCCCGCCGTCGCCACGATCGATACCGGGCGGAGGCGGTGTGGGAGCAACGATCTCCTCTTCAGGCGCGGTTGGCTCGCCTTCGAAGGCCTCCCCGGCGTGGTCAACGTAGCCATAAATACCGTACTCGGCGGCCTCGGCTTCTGGTTCGTCGGTGGCTTCAAGGGGATTACGATCAGGATCGAACTTGAATTGGTCTCCCTGGTCACGTTCGTCGATTGGCATTTCCAGTCCTTTCTCAGTCAGATCCCGTCGTCCAGCTATCTACCGGCCAAAGCCGTGGGAGAGAGGAGAGAAGCGCCTCTCTGGACACCGGTGTAGCGCTTTCGGTGAGGACTGGCCGGGGTTGTTCTCAGAGCGTCGAAACAGAATCAGGGTGCGGCTCGAGCGTGCGCGAGGTCAGGCTCTCGCGGATCCGCTCGCCCAAGTCCTCGAGATTCTCCCGCAGACCCTGTTGGTCCTCTTGTCCCTGACTCACCCGCAAGCGGTTATGGACATCCCGCACGCCCATCACTGAGTCTGCCATGTCTTCGGCCGCACGCTTTGCCTGGCGACTGTCCACAGTCCCTTCCAGCGTGACTTCGCCACTGTCGACGTTGACTTGAATGTTGCTGGCGTCGATCTGACCGTGATGGGTCAGGCGCTCGCACACATCCTCGTGGATGCGTTCGTCGGACCGTTGGTAGCCCTGCGGCCCGACACCGGTATATGGCCCTGGGATGTTCCAGGGCGCTCGCCCCAGGGCTTCCCGCTCGTAGGCATAGCCTCGCCAGGTCGGTTCTGCCCAGTAGCCCTCTCGCTCATAGTCGGAGCGGCGCCCGTAGGTACCCCACTGTCCGAATCGTTCGCGTCCATAATCGTAGCGATCGGCACCCGTTTCATAGTGACGCCAGGCGGGCTCGCGATCATCAAAACGATCCGCCACTGTAACCTCCTTCTTGCACAAAGAGTTTCTTCACGGCCGTACCGGCCAGTCGAGGAGCGTTCAGCAATAAACGTACCCCGAGGGGCACAATTTCGCGGAGGCGACGGGGAGAGGTTAGAGGCGGCGGTAGCGCAAGGCCGGGTTCTCCGTTGAGGCGATCTCCTCGAGATTGTCGAGGGCCAGCGCGCCGCGATCGTAGAGATACTCGACGTGGGCACCGGCTTCCTCCAAGGCCAGCAGCACATTGTAGCCGCTGACCTTGGGGAACAGGTGGCGCGAGACCTCGCTGATTGTCATGGGCGTGCGACAGATCTCCAGCGTCCGCTCGAGTTTGCGCTGATGCGAGTCGCGGATGGTCGCAATCCGTGCGGCCAGATCTTCGATCGGCTCTTCGTGCCCGCCCAGTGCGAGGTCGACCCCCGGAATCCGGGCGATGCGCTCGAGCGCATCCAGGTAATGGCCGAGTCCGGTGTAGCGCGTGATACTCTCAGGCGCCTGGTGGGGGGTGGTGCGGGCGAGGATGTGATCGCCCGTGAAAAGTACGTCCTCGACCTGGATGCAGACCTGGCCCGGACAATGGCCAGGGGTGTGGGTAAAGTGAAAGAGGTCGTCGAGCCGATCGCCATCGTGGATCGTGAAGCCTACATCCACCGAGTGGAAGAGATGCTTGGTCATGGTGTACATCGTCATCAGTTCGTCGCGCCGTTCCAGCCGGACCCCGGCGCGCTCGAAGAAGATGCGTAGATTTTTGGACGCGATGACGAGGCGCTCCTCGTAGTTCTGGAGAACACGGCGGTCAAGCTCGTGGATGCCGATAGGGGCAGAGGTGTGGTGCCGAAGCATGGTGAGGCCGCCAAAGTGGTCGATATGACCGTGGGTGATGATGATTCGCGTCAGGTCGGTCGGGGCAACCGCCTCGCCGAACCGCTCGCGGACCTCGGTAAAGCCTGCCAGAAGTTGCCCGGGCGACTCACCGAAGCCAGAGCCGGCGTCCAGCAAGACTGCGACACCATCGGTCAGGACGAGGTAAGCGTAGGCCACGAAGGATGGAAATACTTCCATCGGAAGCTGATAGATGCGGTTTTTGCTACAGGTCTGAAAGCGCCGCACGGGCGGGAGCATCGCGGTAAGCCTCCTTGCCGAGTGAATGCCTCTAGTGTGCCACGAGCAGTCCGACCAGGCAAGCGATCAAATGCAAGGCGCCGCTTCCGGAGAAAGCGACGCCCTGGTGTCGCGCGGTTGGGGGACCAGGGAGACCAGACGGCGCGTCCGGACCCCGGCCCGATGATCGTTAGCTGGCTGTCTTCTTGGCGGTTCGTTTGCGGGCCGGGGTGCTCTTGGTGCCGTTCCCATCGAGGGTGGCAGCCCAATCCAGCTTGAGACTGTAGGTGGCCTTGCGCTGGGTAGTAGTGGCGGTCTGGTTGATCTTGAACTGCTCGGGCAGCGTCAGCGTCTCGTCTTCGACCTTCAGAGTGCCGCTCTCGATCTCGTCCGCGAGATTGCGGAGGCGGGCAGCGAACTCAGTGCGGCTCAGCGAGCCGGTAAGATTTGATTTCACAGGAACATCTCCTTCAAGGCAAAAAAAGACCGGCCAAAAGCGTAGCAGGTGGGTCAACTGTTGCCCATCAGTGTCGCTTCTGTGCCGGCGTCTTCGCACGACGGGCGCGAGTGTACCAGCAATTATTGGATTCGTCAAAGATTTCCAAATTGTGCTCAGCGAAAAAGAGTCAAAAACGTCAGGGAGCGCGCCCGTGTTTGTGGGAATCGCATCGGATTCAGACATCTTGTCGCCGGATCAAGGCGAAAACAACCTCGGCGACGTGTGCGTCGTCATATCCGACCTCGGCGCCATGACGGGGGCGTGGGTCGCAACGGTGGCCAGAACGAAACGACCGAGCGCTCCACACATCGAGTCGTAGTCGTCAGGAGTCTCTCCAAAGTGGAACGATTGAGGGGGAGATCGGGAATGTAAAATCGTCCGGCTTGTTCGCACAAGGCGGATATCATCAAAAGTTGAAGCCTGGGGGACGAGTAGCCGGCTGTTTTTACCCTGCTTGCCCGTTCAATACTGCTTTCAGCTTCTCGAGTGTCCGGCGACGGATCATGAGCGGTACGAACGTGGTCACTGTCGCGTTTCGAAAGCCGTCCGCGACCTCGCTGGCAACCGCATAGATCTGCTCACGGGGAACCTGACCACCAAGATCGTGCCAGATCTCTTCAATGAACACATCGTCTACATGGACGATACCATCGCTGTCGTTGGTTCCGGGAATGGTCGGGCTCAGTTCTTTGGACATCTCTTTTTCTCCTTGGTGAGTGGCTGCTGGTACGATGAACCAAGGCAACCACCCGAACGACTCAGGTCATCTGAATAGAGAGGTAGAGTACAGGAGAAATGTCCTCAAGAGGAATCCGTCACGGTTGTTGGGATCGCTGGGATGGTTTGCTCCTTGGTTCTGATTCTCCTGATTTGAAACACCATGAAGAGGAAGAGGCCGACCGCCAGCATCAGCTCCATGACTTCATTATAGTCCTGAACAGCAAAGTAGTATTTCTTTGGTGCCTCAAAGAAATTCCGATGGAGTCTCCACGCAAATAGTAAAAGAAAAGACATTATTACGATCGCTCATATGGAATAGGGCGTATAGCGTGTGCGAGCGCGTCCCGCTCGCACACGCTATACCAATATGAGCGATCACGATTAAAGTATAGCATTGGAGGCTCCATTATTCTCGACGAAGCGGCGGCCCGCGTCGGCCAGGCGAGTTCGTTCTTCGTTTTGTTCCAGCAGGTTATTTGTGGGAGCGGGGCCCGGCCAGGTAGTAAGACGCTGCATGGCTCCTCAGTGCATTGCGCTAGAAGGAAGAGCAAGACGCGATGCCTGGCTAGGGACATGGCTGCCCCCAATAGGTCGCGACGGCCATGACGTCTAGCATCGTGATGATGCCATCCTCCGTCGGATCGAAGCGCGCCTCGTAGTTGGGTGTGTTGGGGTCGTGGTCTGGATCCGGATTGGCCGCCGTCAGGCGGAAGCGGGTGACGACAGCCATGATGTCGTTCACATCCACCTGCCCATCGTCCGTGAACTCCGTGCACGGTATGTGCGTCGCCGTGGCGGTGGGCGTGCGGGTCGGCGTCGGCGTCGCGGTCCTGGTTGCCGTGGGCGTCGGCGTCGATGTTCTTGTAGGTGTCGGTGTCGCAGTGGCTGTGCTGGTGGGCGTGGTGGTTGCTGTTGGGGTGGCTGTCTTGGTCGGCGTCATTGTGGCCGTGGACGTTGCGGTGGGGGTGTTGGTTGGCGTTGCGCCTGGATCCTGGGCGAGCTGGATGATGAGCATCGGCTGGTTGGACACGGCCTCCCTGGAGTTGTAGTAGACGCTGTTGGAGGAACTGCTACGCATCCCAAAGCTGTAGGTGCCATTGCCTTGAATCCCGGCCGTCACATCAAATTCAACCCAGTTTCCCGCGGCGACGCTTCCCGCTGTGCTGAGGGGCGTGCTGCCGAGGGTTGGGGCGTTGTTCCAGGTCAGGCCGCTCTCAGTCCAGGGTGTCGTGCTGTTCAGATAATTGGAGGAGACCGTAAAGATGGAGCCACCAACGTCGCTCGCATCCGTGACGAACAGGCGCAATGTGGCGCGCTGCACCGGTGCGTTGAGCCCGGTGAGGTTGAATTTGAGGTAGCTGGTAACGATCGGGCTGGAGGCGCCGCGCAAGCGAAGATCGGCGAGCGAGCCATAGTTGCTGGTGGGGGAACTGTCTTTCACCTGGGCGTCGTCAGTCGGGGCGAAGCTGAGGGTGTTCGCTGGATTCGATGTGGAGGTGGCTGTCGGCGTGTCGGTCGCGGTGAACGCGGCGACGGGTGTGCCTGTGTTTGTCGCAGTCGGCGTGGGGGTCTTGGTCGCCGTCGGGCCAGACCCAGTCGTGGCTGTCGCGGTCGGTGGCGCGCTGCTAAGGCTGCGGTAATTGTGAAGGTAGTAGCGCGTTCCATGATCGCTGGCGAGAACCACGAGGCCCGTGGTGTGGTTCACATTCTGTTTGGTCGATGTGGGGTCGTTTATCTTGATGTCCAGGATGCTCCTGATAAAGGGATCCCCTGGCCCGCCCGGAAAGCTGATGTCGGCGATGTTCGTGATCTTGTAGCGAATCGTGGAATTGGCATTTGCATCCTCGATTCGGGCAAAGATGTACAGATCATGATTGTCCGTATCGATTAAAAGAATTGCGCGTGTTGGGCTTCCATCGGAGGCGGTATAGACAGTATGCGCGGTCCAGTCACCGGCCGAAGTGCAGGTGCCGCGCCTGCAAGCCAGCAGGATAATGAGCGCGGCGGACTTGGACGTCTTAATCACCGCGAAAAGGTTTCCGGAAGGGTCGGCCTCCAAGGATTTGAGGTTGATGTGGTCGTCGGCGGAGACCGTGTAGGAGGCAGTGCTTTCCCAAGTCCCGGCTGGCTGCCCGTCGACGTGCGACGCGAAGTACATCTGCTTCGTTCTTTGATTGCTCCACATGATGCCGATATGGCCGCCGAAAGCGATGATCGAGGAGATATCATCACTGCTCAGATTCGACGCGTCGGTGGCAGGCAAGACGAACGGCGTGTTCCAGTTGGCATCGTCCCCACCGAGACTGTGATTGACCATTACCTGATTATCCTCGACGTAGGTGACCCACAGCTGGTCGGTCGAATCCTTGGCCAGGACGAGCGTCTCCGACTTTCCTCGGGTCACCGTCACAGGAAACCCCTGATCGAGGCTGTAGGTTTGTGTCCCCGGGTCGTAACTGTAGCGGTACAGCCGCCCCCATTGAGATTCGGAAGACGTCGGCTGGCCATTGGTTGTGAAAATATGCGACGCCACATAGAGTCTCTGGTTTGCCTCATCCCAGAGCGCATCCGCACGGCTATCCGGTCGGTCGTCCAGAGCGGTCCCCGTGTCGAGCCAGCTCTGCGTGGCCACATCGAGGCGGTAGATGTGATAGGCCCCACCGGTAGTGCTCCACAGGCTACCCCACCACCTGCCATCGTTGAACCATAGCTTGCTCTCCGGCTTTTCCCCGGTCGGCTCGGAATTGCCGCCGGTGCCGGAGGGATAGGAGAAGTCGCGGTAGCCGATATCGACGGGATCGGAAGCGCGGGCCAGGGGCACGGTGCTGGCCAGGAGGACGCTGGCGAGTGCCAGCACCATAATGGTGATGATCCACAGACCCGTCCGGTACACTGCGCCAGCCCGTGAATTCATATGCTCTCTACTTCCTCGGTAGCAGGAGTTCAAGGTCAATCGTTTGGCGGTGCTGGTACGACCGCACCCCGTGGGGAGAGCCGCAGCCAGCAGTCCTTGCGAGCAGTACGATCATAGATCGCCTCCGGTGAGCAACGGCCTATGCCGGTGAACCTGAGACCGGCGGAACAACTCGCCAGGGCCCGGCCAGGCATCGGCCGGGCCCATCGACGCCGCTCGTTCAGAGGGCGCACGAGCCGCGAGGCACGGTCAGGGACACGGCTGCCCCCAATAGGTCGCGACGGCCATGACGTCCAGCATCGTGATGAGGCCATCCCCCGTTGGATCAAAGCGCGCCTCGTAGTTGGGCGTGTTGGGGTCGTTGTCCGGGTCCGGATTGGCCGCCGTCAGGCGGAAGCGGGTGACGACTGCCATGATATCGTTCACATCCACCTGCCCATCGCCGGTGAACTCCGAGCACGGTATTTGCGTCGCCGTGGCGGTGGGGGTGCCGGTCGCAGTGCCCGTCGGCGTCGCAGTGGCTGTGCTGGTGGGCGTGGTGGTCGCTGTCGCGGTAGCTGTCTTGGTCGGCGTCGCGGTTGCAGTCCCCGTGGCGGTCGGGGTGTTGGTCTCAGTTGGCGTCGGGGTGGCCGTTCTGGTCGGCGTCGGCGTCGCTGTGCTGGTTGCGGTCCCGGTTTCGGTCGGGGCACTGGTCTCGGTCGGCGTCGGCGTGCTGGTTGGAGGTTCAGATGATGACAGAACCTCAATCACAAGCACCGGGTGATTGTCGGCAGCCTCCTTAGAGTTGTAGAAGACGCTGTTTTGGACAGAGTTGTCCAGTCCGAAGCTGTAGATCCCATCGCTCTGAATCGCGGCGGTGACGTCGAACTCAACCCATGTTCCATCGTCGACTCGTCCTACCGAGGCGAGAGGAGCACCGGCTATCGTTGGAGCGTTGTTCCAGGTCAGGCCGTTCTCAATCCAAGGCGTGGAGGTGTTGAGGTAATCGTTGGAGACTGTGTAGATCGAACCGCCGTCGCTGCTTCCATCAGAGGCGAACAGACGTATGCTGGCGCGGTGCACCGGGCCGGTCAATCCGGTCACGTTGAATTTGAGATAGCCTGTGTAGATCGGAGTGGCTGAGTCGCGCAGGCGTACGTAGGTCAGCGATCCGTAGTTGGTGTTTGGGTTATCGTCCAGCACCATCGTATCATCGCTCGGCGCGAAGGTCACCGTCTCGGTCGGGCCGACGGTAGGGGTGCTGGTGGGAGTGGGCGTAGCAGTGCCGGTCGCCGTCGGTGTGTTCGTCGGAGTGGGTGTATCTGTGGGTGCGCTGGTGTTCGTGGGCGTCGGCGTCTCTGTCGGCGTCGCTGTTGGTGTGAACGTCGGGTGCGGGCCAGGGGGTGGACAAGGCACTCCGGTCGGGTCCAGGCAGAGGAAGTTGTGAAGGTAGTATTTCGTTTGATGATCGCTGGCAAGGACCACGAGGCCAGTAGTGCTGTTCAGGTTCTGCTTGGTTGATGTGGCGTGGTTAATGTTGACGTCCGAGACGCTCTGGATGAACGGGTCCCCGAGACCGTCCACAAAACTGATGTTCGCAATGTCGGCCGTTTTGTAGTAGATCGACCCCCCGTTCTCTGGATACGTGGCGAACACGTACAGGTCATGATTTTCGCTGTCGATCAGCAGAATCGCACGGGTTTCGGCATCCGATTTTCGGCTGACGGTGTGGGCTTGCCAATCGCTCGCCTGGGTGCAGTCACCACTGGTACTGATACAGGCGAGCAGAACAATGAGAGGATCTGTAGGTGCCGTGAGCGAGGTTTTGATAACGGCGAATACCCGTCCTGCGCTATCGCTCTGCAGGGACTTCAAGTTGATGTGGTCATCGGCGGAGCCAGGACCACTGTACACGGTGATGACCTGCCAGTTCGCATCCGGCTCGCCATCCAGGTGGGCTGCAAAGTACATCGCATTTTCAGTTTGATTACTCCACATCACCCCGATGTGCCCGTCGAAGGCGACAATCGATGCGATGTCGTCGGTGCTCAGACCCATCGCGCCGGAGACGGGCAACGCGAAAGGGGTCCCCCAATCACTCGAGTTGCCGTTGTTGCTGTGATTGATCATCACCTGTTGGTCCTGCACATACGTCACCCAAAACTCGCCGGTCGAGTCTTTGTCCAGGACCAACGTCTCTGACTTGCCCCGGGTCACGGCGACAGGGAAGCCCGGGTCGAGGGTATAGGCTTGGGTCGTCGCGTTGTAGCTATAGCGATATAACCGCCCCCACTGGCCCGAGAACGTGGTCGAGACGGCGTTAGTTGTGAAGAGGTGCGACGCCACGTAGAGCTTTTGGGTTGTCTCATCCCAGAGCACATCCGCTTTTGAGGAGGGACGATCGTCCAGAACCGTACCGGTGTCCACCCAGCTCTGCGCGGTCAAGTCCAGGCGATAGATGTGGTAGGCCTGGGCCGTGTCGTTGCACAGGCTCCCCCACCAGAACCCATCATTGAACCACAACTTGCTCTCGGCCTTCTCCCCGGTCGGCGTGGTGTTGCAACTGCCGTTGGGCTGTCCGTAGGAGAAGTCGCGGTACCCGGCATTGGTCTCATGGTCGGCTTGAGCGGTCGGCATATTCAGGATCCAGAAGCCACTGACTATCATCAGGCTAACGGCGATGACAGTCCCGAGGCTGGCCCAGCGTCGCGTTGAGTGTAGGGAGCGAGGCGGTGTGTTCATTGGATGGATCTCCTTGTGAGAACGGTGTAGGGTGAGCAGAGCGTTTTGCTGGATGCTTGCCTCGGACGGTCTCGTTGTTTTCACGAAACCGGTGCCCGTCTGGGATAGCTCATCGCCTTGTTCCGGACAGGTCGCGCCGGTGTCAGGTCGAAGGCCCCTCGTGGTCAGGTGCTTCTCTGACAGACGGTCATTTTGAGCGGTGCTCATCCTCCAAAAGCGTAGGGCGTGTTACGGCCGGATCTCGACGGCGATGACGGCCCAATCGACGGTCCCGCTGAAGGAGCCATCGACGGGCAGGGTGGATGGTGAAGCGACGGTTGTATCCTCAATGGCGATGCCGGCGGCGCTGCCGCCGCTGCCCTGCTGGAGGTCGGCTCGTTCGGTGTAGCCGGGACCGGGGGTGTGGCTGCGGAAGCGTTGGGCGGCGGCTCCATAGACGACGCTGCCGGTCGTGGTGGTGGTCAGGTCAACGGAGTAGGTTGCACTGTCGGTGCCGCCCGAGCAGGGGCCGGTGGAGCCGTTGGTGTTGGCGGAGGCAATGGTGCCGAGAGGGCTGGTGGTGCTGACGCCCGAGTAGCGCGAGACGGCGATGACGGCGCTGTTGTTGGCGGTGGAGAGGGTAGCGCTCACGGGGCTGTCACCGGTGGGGGTCCCCTGGGCCATCCAGAGTGCGACCATGGTCTGGTTGCGGCCGGAGCACTGGACCCGGACCGGGCTCCAGTTCAGGCCGAGTCCCGAGACGCCGGTAACCTCGACATTGGGTTTGGTGGAGATCGCTGCCAGGTAGAGTTGGCCGCTGGCGGCGGTGAGATTGGCGGCGGTGGTCACGGTGGTCAGGCTGGAGGCGCCCGGTCTGGGTCTCCTCATGGACCACCGCTCCCCCTCCGCCCCCACTGCTGGTGAAGGTAGCCGTCACGCTCTTGTTGGCGTCCATCGTCAGGGTGGCCGGGTTCTGCGTGCCGCTCAGGTCGCCGCTCCAGCCACTGAAGACGAACCCGCCAGCAGGGGTTGCGGTCAAGGTCACGGTCGTGCCGGGATCATAGCTGCCTCCGGGCGGATCGAGGCTGACACTGCCCGAGCCGACGACATTCACCGTTAAGGTGTATTGGCCGGTCGTAGTGACGGTGAAGGCGCTGGCGCTGGTGCCGGTGCCGGCCGGAGTGGTGACGCTGATTGGCCCACTGGTCGCCCCTGTTGGGACGATGGCGCGGATCTGGGTATCAGAGTCCACGGTGTAGCTGCTCGCCGCGGTGCCGTTGAAGGCGACGGCGGTCGCGCCCGTGAACTTGCTGCCCGTCAGGGTCACCTCGGTCCCAACCGGTCCGCTCGTCGGTGTGAACGACCCGATCGTGGGCACCGTTGGCCCCGTCGAACCGCCCGACCGGATCTCGACGGCGATGACGGCCCAATCGACGCTGCCGCTGAAGGAGCCATCGACCGGCAGGGTGGACGGTGAAGCGACGGCTGTGTCCTCAATGGCGATGCCGGCGGCGCTGCCGCCGCTGCCCTGCTGGAGGTCGGCTCGTTCGGTGTAGCCGGGACCGGGGGTGTGGCTGCGGAAGCGTTGGGCGGCGGCTCCATAGACGACGCTGCCGGTCGTGGTGGTGGTCAGGTCAACGGAGTAGGTTGCACTGTCGGTGCCGCCCGAGCAGGGGCCGGTGGAGCCGTTGGTGTTGGCGGCGGCAATAGCGCCGAGAGGGCTGGTGGTGCTGACGCCCGAGTAGCGCGAGACGGCGATGACGGCGCTGTTGTTGGCGGTGGAGAGGGTAGCGCTCACGGGGCTGTCACCGGTGGGGGTCCCCTGGGCCATCCAGAGTGCGACCATGGTCTGGTTGCGGCCGGAGCACTGGACCCGGACCGGGCTCCAGTTCAGGCCGAGTCCCGAGACGCCGGTAACCTCGACATTGGGTTTGGTGGAGATCGCTGCCAGGTAGAGTTGGCCGCTGGCGGCGGTGAGATTGGCGGCGGTGGTCACGGTGGTCAGGCTGGAGGCGCCCCCGGTCTGGGTCTCCTCATGGACCACCGCTCCCCCTCCGCCCCCACTGCTGGTGAAGGTAGCCGTCACGCTCTTGTTGGCGTCCATCGTCAGGGTGGCCGGGTTCTGCGTGCCGCTCAGGTCGCCGCTCCAGCCACTGAAGACGAACCCGCCAGCAGGGGTTGCGGTCAAGGTCACGGTCGTGCCGGGATCATAGCTGCCTCCGGGCGGATCGAGGCTGACACTGCCCGAGCCGACGACATTCACCGTTAAGGTGTATTGGCCGGTCGTGGTGACGGTGAAGGCGCTGGCGCTGGTGCCGGTGCCGGCCGGAGTGGTGACGCTGATTGGTCCACTGGTCGCCCCTGTTGGGACGATGGCGCGGATCTGGGTATCAGAGTCCACGGTGTAGCTGCTCGCCGCGGTGCCGTTGAAGGCGACGGCGGTCGCGCCCGTGAACTTGCTGCCCGTCAGGGTCACCTCGGTCCCAACCGGTCCGCTTGTCGGCGTGAAGGAGGTAATGACGGGACTATTCCCCCCACCGAGGGAGATATAGTTGTGCAGGTAGTAGCCGCTGTTCTTATCGCTCGCGAGAACAACCAGTCCGGTCGCACTTGTGACGTTCTGTTTGGTCGATGTGGCGTTGTTGATGTTCAGATCAGTCGAACTCTGGATGAACGGGTCGCCTTGCCCAAGCGGGAAGTTAATGTTGTTGATATCGGTCGTCTTGTAGTAGATCGCGCCGCCACTCTCCGGGGAGGTGGCAAACATGTAGATACGATTGTGCTCCTCATCCAGCAGTACAATGGGGCGAGTGTGAGAATCGCTCTTCCGTCCGAAAACGTGACTCGTCCACCCACCATTCAAGTTGCGCACGAGCAGCATGATCAGCGGTGCACTTGACGCTGAGAGAGACGTCTTGATCGCCGCGAAGACGCGCCCACTACTATCAACCTGCAACGACTTGAGGTTGATGTGGTCATCGGCGCAGGCCCCCGAGCAGTCGTTTGGTCCCGGGAGCGCGGTTTGCTCGGGCTGCCAGATGTTGTCCACGTCTTGATCGAGATGCACTGCAAAGTACATCTTCGACCTCACCTGATTACTCCACATCACCCCAACCTTGTCGCCCTGGAAAGCAACGACTGCGGAGATATCATCGCTCGATACGCTCACAGCCGTTGACGTGACCGGCAACACGAATGGATCACTCCACGTGAGATCGTCGCCGGTACTGCGGTTCACCATGACCTTGCTGTTTTCAACGTACGTCACCCATAACTGGCCGGTCGAGTCCTTCGCCAGCACGAGCGTTTCCGACTTGCCGCGGGTGACCGTCACGGGGAAGCCGGGATCCAGACTGTAGCTCTTCGACGCTGAGTGATAGCTGTAGCGGTACAGCCGGCCCCACTGGGACGAGGACGAGGTTGGCTGGCCATTCGTCGTGTAGAGGTGCGACACGACGTAGAGTTTCCCGGTGGCCTGATCCCAGAGAGCATCGGCTTTGGAGGCGGCTCGATCGTCGAGAACTGTCCCGGTATCCACCCAGCTCTGGCTGGTCAGATCCAGTCGATAGATGTGATATTCATTCGCCGAGGGGTTGCACAGGCTCCCCCACCAGATGCCATCATTGAACCACAGCTTGCTCTCGGGCTTCTCCCCGGTCGGCGTCGAGTTGCAGCTACTGCCGTAGGCGTAGTCGCGGTAGCCCTGCTCAACTGGGCTGGAGGCCTGTGCGACCAGCGGGTATCCGATTTGGAGGCTCCCGACTGCAAGCAGCGCGATCGCGACGATGAGCCAGAGTCTTCTCCGGTACCACGGTGAGGACGGTGGGCACGTTTGCCAGTTCATTGGCCTTCCTCCTGAGTAATTATCTGACGGGTGGCAGCAGTATCCCTGATATCCACCCGGGTGAGCGCTGGTCGCTGTCGGGTGAGTACAGCGACCGCAACAATGAAAGAGTGTGCCGGGAGGAGCGCCGGCACCAGATGCTGCCCACCGTTGGTGCGCCGCAGGCAGTCGCTGACGCGGCGGTCATTGATCCCGCGCGCTTATGACGAAGACGGATCTCTCACCTTCCAGATCTCAGCTCCTTTCTCCTCTCGCCGAGCCCCGCACGAGGATCATTGGGAGATACTGTATGTGGGCGCACGTAGTGGCGGTTGCGGTGGGCGTCGTCGCCGCGGTGGGTGTACGCGTTTTGGTCGGCCTGGCGGTCGGCGTGTTCGTCGGCATGGGCGTGGCTGTTGCTGTGCTCGTCGACGTGGGCGTCGCCGTTCCGGTAGGAGCCATCCGACGGGGGTCCCAGGCGGGATCGGTGGTCAAGGGTGGATTGGCAGCAGTGGCGATCGCCTGCCAGGGGACGAGCTTGAAGTTCTGGTTGCCATCGTCGTTCTTATTGTCCTGGGCGATGAAGAGCCCCTGCGGGAAGGCGCCGTCGAGCCCGACGTTGGTCACGTCAATCCCATCGGTGCCCGAGACGCCGTCGATCCCGTTGCGGTCCACGATCTCGAAAGTCATGAGGTAGTCGTTGCATCCCTCGCGGCGGTAGACCACGAAGGTATCACTCCCCTGGCTGGAGG
Organism: Ardenticatenaceae bacterium; assembly: GCA_027493995.1. Classification (GTDB taxonomy): domain Bacteria; phylum Chloroflexota; class Anaerolineae; order Ardenticatenales; family Ardenticatenaceae; genus DOUV01. The sequence goes on from JAOSJS010000001.1 coordinate 8,369,337, forward strand.
CGAGCAGGTAGCCGGTGCCGTCGCTGGCGTAGTAGAGGCTCAAGCCTTCGACATCGGGGGTGAGGTGGCCGCCTGCACCGGTGGCGTCCACCAGGGTGCGAGCGGTGCTATCGGCCGGCTCGGCGCCGTACCTCCAGATTCCCTGGGCCTCCTCGGCGATGTAGAACTGTCCCAACTCGTCGTCGGCCACGCAGCCCTCAGTCTGGGAGCCGACGTTGAAAGTGCGGACCGCCGTGGCTGCCACCCGGCCGGCCCCGTTGTCGAAGAGCTCCCACTGCTCGACGGTGCCGTCCTTGTCGTTGACCAGGGCGTAGTACCTGCCGCTGGCGGTGCTGTGGTACATGCACAGGCCGTAGGGCTCCCCGATGCCGACCAGGATCGGTGCGGCGGCCACATCCTCGAGCTGGCGAGTGGTGGGGTTGACCTGGTAGACCGCCAGGCTGTCGTGGCTACGGTCACTGGCGGTGACCAGAGTCACCGCCCGGCCACCCAGGGGGAAGTTGTAGCGCAGGTCGACGTTGTTCATCTTGCCATCGGCCAGGTACTGGAGCTGGTGGCCGGTGAGGTCGTAGACCGCCAGGCCGCCTTGCTTGTCGGTGGCGATGATCGTGCTCTGCGCGGGCGCCGTGGAGTGGATCCAGATCGCCGCATCATCGGCCGCATCCCCACTGTGCGGCATCGGCTCTGTCTCCACCGTCGCAGCCACCTGTGCCGTTTTGGTCGCTGTGGTCGAATAGGCATAGCACTGGCCGTGGGTTGGGCCCTCAGGCGCTGAGCTCCAGTACGATTCGGGCAATGCCAGAACTCGGAAGGAGGTGGGCGGGATGTTCGCGATGGTCGTCGCAGTTAAGTTGAGCTCGGGATCTGACCACTGGATCGTTGAATAGGGGTTGTCAATCAGATTCTCCGCAATGATCTTTGGTCTACCACCTGAATCGACCAGGAACATTCCATATACCTGGAGGGCCCGAGCAATGATTTTCCCGGTTCGATCGAGCCCCATCCGGTCGAAATCCGCCGCTGTGAGGGATGGATCAAGCTGGAGCCAGGCGCCCTCGGGGATGGCGTAGGGCAGTGCGCTCTCGCCATCGGTCTTGCTTGCGGGGAACACGCAGCGCTCTGGAGCTGTGTCAGGATAGGCAAACGCGATCGCGTGCTCGATCCGCCCCTGGATGATCTCCCACGGGCGGATCATGCCGGCGTAATAGGGGACTCCCGCACCGCGGGAGCCGTAGCGCGTCGGTGCGCCATCCCAGAAGATGTTGTATATCGAACCGTTACTGATACTCCAACCCGCGCGGCTGCGGGTCACGCGATACAAATCGTACTCTGTGCCGGTGTTCCTCTCGATAATGATCATACGCCCGTCGTCGCCCCCCGCAGGCGTCGCGTCCGGCGGAATCGGCACACCTTCAAGGAGTGAGACCTTGCGGACCCCATCTGGTGTCACAATCGTACAATTGTACACCGTGCACGGAATGTCCCACCGCGGCGTCGATTCATCCACAAAGTAGACGGTAAAGCTGTACACGGTTGGATCAGAGGTAATCCCAGTGTCAATCGTTGCAACCATCTCAGCCGAGTGAGGATCATACTGAGGATTGGGACCAATGGGTGTGTTCCAGATACTGGTTTCGGTGTAGGGTCGCATTGTCGTGACATCGAGGGGGGTGCTGGTTGGTGTCGCCGTGGGCGGCTCTCTCAGAGCCGCCCTGATCGGTCCTCCCTTATCGGTCGATTCGTTCATGGGCGGATGGTCGCCAGAGTGAAGAGTCCCAAGTGCAAGGGCGATAACGACAATGATGCAGAAGTGAATCGGGCGGCCATGGATTGAGCGTGGCGAGGAAGCCAGCATTTTCATGTTTGATTCTCCGGTATGAGATACGACATCGGGCCGGAGTACCGCGTTGCTGTTGGGCTCCCAAAGGGAATCGCTGGGCCAATATTCCAGCGAGGGAGACCCTTCACGGTTCTGCCTGGGCAGACCGAGGATCGATCGGCGGCACCATGACGTCGGTTGGCGAGCGGGGACCGGCCCAGCGCTGTCCAGGCAGCTCTGGCCTGGCAACACACCGGTTCCCTACCCATTTCGCGGTGCAGCCGGCCCCAGGCAGATCAAGAAGGTCGAGATGGCCGATGATCGAGTTCATCATGCACATGCATCCGGGCGAACGCGCAACGGGCCGAACCGCGGGCGGATATCTGCGCCCACCACTCGTAGGACTTCGATCAGTTCCACAGCTGGCTCTCGTATCGCGTCCACGACGTCTTCTCCTGATCAAGCGCTTTCCATCCTCTGATGTGTTCCAGCCGTGTATGGTCAAAATCCGATTCTCACTCTATTGACAGAATACCTCGTCAAGCGTCACACATGGTCTCCCCTGAACTCCGAGTCGTGTTGGTGACTGGCTTCGATAGGCCGGTCCTTTCAATATTCAGGCGACGTATCCCAATGCCCTCAAGCGCTCGATGACGGTTTCGTCCATTTCCGCGGCATCGTCCACCAGACGGGGGGGGAAGATCTCCAGGTTCGAACGCCACACATCCAACGCAATCTGGAGATCGGCCAAAGCTGAGCGGTCAACAGCGGTGTTGATGAGGTTGTGCAGCTCGTCAGGATCTGTCACGAGGTTGTAGAATTCACCAGGACGATCGTCACACCAGAGGTACTTGTGAGTGGCCGAGTGCGCCGCGAGCTGCTGGCGAGGATACTTCGTGGGGTCCATGGCCGGATTCACGCTGAGAAGTTTCTCTATCACATCGTAACTGTCGGTGTAATCTTCCTCCGCGAAGGCAATACCGCCCGGGTCGCTGGCCCGGGCGACGGCCCCAGCGAGGCCGGGACGCTGCGTTTGGGCAGAGGGGATTCCGTCCATCGGCGCTCCGGACCATTCCAGGACCGACGGGTAGAGGTCCAGGGTCTGAACCACCCCTTCGACCTTCAGTCCGGGCGAATAGTCGGGGTGACGAACGATCAACGGCACGTGGATCAAGTTGTCGTGGAGACTCAGTGTGTGCCCCACTATGTCGCGGTAGTCTCCCAGCATCTCGCCGTGGTCGGCCGTGATCACCACGATGGTGTTCTCCCAGCCCCGCCAACGTCCGAGCCGTCGCAAGAAGCGGCCGACCTCACGATCCACGTGCACGATCGAGGCGTCGTAGAGCACCCGCCAGATCCGGCGGTGGGTCTCGGTGACCTCGCGCGTTCCGGCGTTGAACTCCCACTGCTTCTTGAGGGTGACAAAATCCGGCTTGAGCAAGTATTTGGGGTTGAACCCTTCCTGGCGCAGCAAAATGTCGGGCGGCACGGTCCACGGAAAGTGGGGGGCGAGCGCGTTGGCCATCAGGAAGAAGGGTTCTTGCCTGCCCCGCGCTTTGATCCAATCGTACATATTGTCCAGCACGAGGCGGGGCGCGATCATCTTTCTCACGTAGCGGGCCGCCAGGCGCCACGGCCCTTGCGAGCCATCCGCCACCTGGCGGACAAACCTGGTTTGCGACCGCGAATTCAACAATTCATCGACGTTGAAGAACTCATCGAAGCCGTCGTCCAGGTGGTTCTCTCGACTAAACAGCATGTTCTGTGAGAAGGCGGCGGTGCGGTATCCAGCCGATCGCAGCGCCTCCGGGAGCGTGACAAGCGCTCGATTGAAGCGGCGATCAGCGCGGATATTCTCGATCCGATGCTGAGATGGGTAGAGCCCGGTCAGCATTGAAGCGTGTGACGGAATGGTCCAGGTCGCCGCTGAAAACGCGTGCTTGAAGAGGATATTCTCGTTGGCAAAGGTGTCCAGATGAGGGGTCGTCTTTGCCGGGTAGCCGTAGCAAGATACGTTCTTGGCTCGTAAAGTATCAAGGATGAGAAGAATGACGTTCGGGCCACCAGTCATGGATGCGTTTCTCCTTCGCTTGCCCTTCTAGCTCAAACTGCTGTCTATGATGAGACTGTCTTCTACCCACTGACGCGCGATTGCCACCGCCCGAGATGCACCATCCACGGCAGCAGCTGGGCTCGGAGGAGCGTCAGCGTCGTGCGGCGCCCCACGTTGATCCGGCCGAGCTGCAAGTGGTCAGCATCTCGGAGGTCGTTGATGCCGCGCATGGTCGTGAAGGCCAGAGCGAATCCCTCGCGCTTCAATAGCTGGGTGACCGTGCCGTCATACCCGCCACTGGGGTAGGCGAAAATCGGCAGGGCGGATCCGATCTCGCGCTCGAGATCACGGAGCGCCCCGACTGCCTCGTCCCGCGCCTCTTCAGCCGAGATCCGGTTCATCAGTGGGTGAGTGCGGGTGTGGGCACCCAACGTGACCCCCTCACGTGCCAGTTGGCGCAATTCGTTCCAGCTCAACACGCTATGCTGTGGCGCGGGCGCGTCGAGCTGCTTGCAGATCCAGTCCACCAACGCCATCGCCTGGACGTGGGGGAGAGTCTTTACATAATCTCTGAGCCGGCTGAACGCTCGCCCGCGCCGGTAATCTGGTGGCAAGGACAGCCGGCGGAGCAGCCGGACCAGATCGTCGGGGGGGGTGTGGCTCACCGCCTGGTACAGGCGATCCCACCAGAATGCTCGCTCCGGGTGGTCGGGGAAAGCGGTCGGTACGAACAGCGTTACGGGAAGCTGGTAGCGCTTCAAAATCGGCCACGCGTGCTCGGCGAAATCGCGGTACGCATCGTCGAAGGTTACCAACACCGAACGTGGCGGCAGCGGGGTGCCGCTGCGGCAGGCTTCGAGCAACTCGGGCATCGCGACCACGTGGTAATTGGCGGCCAGGTGGCTCATGTGCTGATCGAAGACTCGCGGCGTGACGGTCACGCGCGGGGAGAGGGCCGGGTGGGCCTGGGCTCATCCACACGGTGGTAGGTCACGACCCGCAGGAGGTTCGGCCGCTCGCCATCGACCTGCTCCAGCATTTCCACGCATTTTGAGAACACCGTCGTATGGGCTGCAAACAATGGTACCTGTTTAATCACCTCGCCTGTCTCTCCTGTACGCTACGCTGTTTGGTTCAACTTTCGGCGAAACTTGCGGAAGATCTTGGGGATTTCGGCCAGCCCGGGCCGCGGATCCTTCAACGATAGAATGTCGAACTTATAGGCGGGATTCGCCAGTTCCAGCAACGCGCTCACCGCCTGGCGCCGGCTCGGCATTGGCAGGAACGGGTAGCGCCGCCGCCCCAACAGCACCGAGGCGATCCAGACCAGGTCAAGCTCCAGATTGCGCGCGCGGACGCCGACCGTGTAGTGGGTGTCGGGCTCCCGGTTGCCGTTCGAGGAGGCTCCGTTGAGATAGAGCTCAGCCAGACGCGCCGGGAAATCCATCCCGCTGAGGACCGCCAGCGGCAAAGAGCCCCAGACCCGGCCGTTGATCTCCATCAGCTTGGGACCCTCTGAATCGACCTTGAACTCGACCATCGCGAGGCCGGTCCAATTCAACGCCTCCAGGAGCCGGACGGAGTAGCAATACAGCGTCCGGTCGAGCGGGACACTCTCGCGGAATGCGCTGGCGCCACCGGTGATAGGGACCTCGCGTAGCCTGCGGTGCTGAAACGCGGCCGACGGCTGGCCGTGGTCCATCAGGAGTTCGACCCCATAGCCCGTGCCGGCGCAGTACTCCTGCAGCAGCACCCCGCAGCGCCCTTCGAAGCGGCCCATCTGCTCGGCCAGTCGATCGAGGCTCTCGGCATAGCAGACGGTGAAGGCCTCAACCCCCGCCTGCTCGCGGTACAGCCGTGATGCCTGGGGTTTGAGGACCACCGGCCAGTTGAATGTCTGGCCCTTCTCGACCGCCTCCTGCGCTGTATGAACCAGGTGAGTTTGCGGGACCGGCACGCCCAGCCGATCGGCCAGTTCAAGGGTTTTGAGTTTGTTCGTCACCACCTCCAGTACCGCTCGCTCAGGCAGGGCGAGCCGGCAGATCCCTTCGAACTCGGCGCGGGCTTCCGAAAGCGGGAGGATCACTTCGTCGGTAATGGGGATGATGAGATCGACGCCCTTGTCGCGCGCCGCGGCGAGGAGCGCCCTGACGAACTCGCGCGGCGCGGTTTGGGGCGCCGGGTACAGGAAGTGCTCTCGCGCGTACCGCGAGTGAAAACCGGGGCTATGCGGATCGGAGTCAGCCGCAATCACATCCCAGTTTTTGGAGCCCAGCGAGCGGATCATCGCGATCGCACTCCCGCGGCCGGCGTCGGTGACGAAAACGGTGGGTCTATTCTGCCTAGCCCTGGACATGGTGGATCTCCATGGATTTGCCAGTCCTGGCACGGTAGAAGTCCCAGATGAGTTCAGTTACGGCACGGGCCACGTCATCCGCTGGCCGGCTGGCGTCGACGAGTTCGAAATGCGTGACGAGCTTGCGGAGTTGGAGATACTCCTGGCGCCGCTGCTCGACTGATTCCAGCGTGCCTTCACCCTTGCGGGCGAACAGGATCTCGGCAGGAGCGTCGAGGCAAATTACCAGGTCCGGCTTGGGGTAAAGGCGGTCCAGCATCAAGCCGTGGATCCGGCTGGCGAGTGGCCGCCCCCTGCCGCCGTTGGCAATATCGTGGGTGTAGTAGTCCGAGAAGAAGTGGCGGTCGAACAGGACGATATGCCCCCGGCGCTGGTAGTACCAGGCCAGGCCCTGCCGAAACCACTCCTCGCCCATCCGGTTCGCCAGCCGAAAACTCGACTTGAGCTCGAGCATCAGGCGCTTCAACGCGCCGTTCGGGCGAGGGTTGGCGCCTTGCCTGTCGGGCGGTCCACCCTCGTCCCGCGCGATCCCGAGCGCCCGCCTGACGGCATAGATCAGGCGCGTCGTCGGCAGCATGTGGTTGCTCGCGTCGAGATTGATCCCCATGTAGACATACTTTACGGGCAGCGGAAGGGCGTGTTCAAGCCGCCGGCCGATTGTCGTCTTCCCTGCTCCGTCCGCACCGATTAAGGCTACAGTAAACATGGCACTCCTCAATGTTCTGCCATGCTGGCCACGTTCGAGAGCACCCGCCCCAGCTTCGCCGCGCTCCGATTCCAGGTGAAATTCACCTCCACATAGCGCCGGCCCGCGGTGTGTGGCCAGGGATTCGTGGCCCACCGGTTCAACTCAGCTGCAATCAGTTCGGCGAACTGCTGCCGGTTGTGCGCGACCTGCACGGGTGGTTGCTGACCATCCTCAGTCCGCAGGCCATCGGCGGCCAATGGGGAGGCAACGACTGGTAGCTCCATGGCCAGCGCCTCGAGGATCTTGTTCTGGATGCCGGCCCCGAAGCGCAGCGGCGCCGCGAAGACGGTGGCCCGCTCCAGGTAGGGCCGGATATCCTCGACGAAGCCCGTCACCGTGACGCCCGGTCGCTGACCCGCGCGGATGAGTTTCGGCGCTGGATCGCGCCCGACAATGAGCAACTGTGCAGCGGGGATCGCGAGACGGACACGCGGGAGGATCTCCTCCGCCAGGTAGAGGGCGGCGTCGATGTTCGGCGGATAATCCATGACGCCAGTGAAGATGATCGTGTTGGCGTCCCGCTTCGGCGCCGAGCGCGACCAAAAATCGAGGTCGATCCCATTTGGAACAATTGTCGCGTGATTGCCGGATTTTCCGACGAGCGCCTCACGATCGCGCGAGGAGGCGAACAGGAGGTGGGCGGCCTTGTGCATCAGCCTCCGTTCAGTGGCTCGTACCTGGAGGTAGTCGAGGAGCAAGATCGGACGCTGAATCGAGCGTGCGTACCGCAGGTTGCCACGAATCCGAATCGAGGTGGCGTCGCACATATCCACGACGATTGGGAGACTACTGAGGCGTTCGATCGCCGAGGGCGTACGCTTACCGCTGCAGAGCAAGACGTCGAAGTGCGCCTCGCGCGTCAACCAGAGGAGTGCGCTGCTCAGCTTCTGAGTGGCCTCATCAGCACCGGCGAGCAGTCGAAGCCGGTTGACGGCTTTGCGCCGGGTTGAACGGCTCTTGTTGGTCGAGGGGAAGGTCAAGACGCGCTCGATAAAGGGTGCCATCGCCCTGGCATGCTCTGGCACGAACCTGGCGTTGACGACGGAGAGCAAGGTGATCGCGTGGTGTCGCGCCAGCTCCTTGATCAGGAAGTAATGGCGCAAATACCCACTCGTCAGCGGGTACGGGAAACCATTGGTCAGGTACAGGATACGCATTCTAGTTGTTCCTCGTCTTTGTCGCCGGTTCGTCGAACCAGTGGAGTTCGCTCAGCTGCCGGAGGGTATGGTGCCAGAGGGCGTAGTAACGATTGGCCCGCAGCCAGGCAGCTGTATCGGCACGAAGCGGCTCTCCTGGACGCCCGGCCGCGCCAAGGCGGGTCAACAGGCTGGCAGTGTAGCGCGCCCAGCACAGGACGAACAGGGGTGTGAGGACTTGCACCGGGACCTGGAGCCGCTCGGCGTAGGCTCTGACGTAGGGCCGCGCCCACGCCGACTGGCCGAAGAATGCCGAGTGGAATGCCGAGACGTACTCGGCAGTGGAGCGCGGGGTGTGCAGGGCGAAGGCCACATAGCTCAGGAAGAAGAACAGGTCGTACGTCGGCAGGCCACGGGGCGTCGCGAGCTCCCAATCGACGGCTCCGGGACCGCCATGCCTGAGAAGCATGAGGTTCGGAGCGCTCAGGTCGCTGTGCTCAAACACCAGCGGCAGCTTCGCGCCACGCAGCGGTGCCACCAACTCCCATGTCCGCTCGAGCATGGAAGCTTCATCGGCCGAAAGCGGGAACAGCTCTGTGAGGTGGTGGAGTGGCCGCTCGACCAGTCGCTCGAACCAGTGGGAGTCGGCCCCCGCCGGGTCGCGCGCCGGTTGTTGGAGTTCCGCCAGCCAGCGGGCGACCGCGTCGCAGCAGCCCACGAAATCGCGGCGCACGGTTGCTCGATCCATCGGCTGGCCCACCAATGCCGTCTCGAGCAGGATCTGCCGGCCGCGATACGTCTCAAAGGCGACCACTCTCGGGATCGAATCGAACCCACCGGGGCGGGAAGCCTGGACAGCTCGCAAGTTGGCCGCCTCTCGTTCGACGCCTTCGCTGGCGCCGGCGAGCCGCGGCAGCTTCGCGACCAGCGCCGGATCGGACGATCCTTCCGGCAGCAGGAGGAACACCACGTGGCTGGAGGCTCGGAACCGCGGCGTCACGACAACACAGGCCATTCGGGCCGGTGCGCCGTAGCGCTCGAGGCCAAGCCGCTGCTGGTTGTCGTGAAGGAATGACAGAACCGTATTCATGCGACCTTCGCCTCGCGGTTTGCACAGGAATGGGCCACGATGCTAAAGCAGGGAATGACCAACGCGAGCACTCCACTTCGCACCAACCAGCGCCCGAGCAGTGCCTTGAGCCGCACACCGGTCTGCCGCGGCGCGAGGACCTGGAGGAGTGCCGGGTGCTTGTCGAGCGGAATGATCTTCGTGCAGGCCTCGAAGTTCGGCCAGTGCCAGTAGGCCTCAACCTCAACCAGGCCGAGTCTGTGCAAGACCGTTACATAATCGCGCACGAAGTGCAGCGGCTCGGACCGGCTCAGTCGTCTCGGTCGCGAGAAGGGGCTGTACGCCTCCACGTAGAGCCAGCCACCAGATCGCAAGAGCGCGGCCGCCCGTCGCAGAGTGGCTATGGTCGGGTCGCTCACGACAACGATGTCGTATCGCCCCGGATCGACGCCGGCATCCAGGCGGGCGCCCCGTTCAATAAGTGTGAGCGACGTGCTGAACAGCGTCAGTGACTCCACGAGAGTTCCCCGTGCTGAACCGATGTACGCGACCCGCCCAAGATCAGGGTCCGGAAGCAGAAAGCGCCAATCGACCCGTCGCGAGGCCTGGAGCAGGGCATCGGAGTCCACCTCCGCTCCGGTTTTGGCGGTTTCTGCTTGCTCGGGGGCAAGGATTGTGTGAGGAAGGGCGCCATGTGTGACCATCGTGCTACCCCAGGGCAACCAGGGCGCACAGCCGAGCCTCGGTGACTGAAAGGATCCACCCCTGCAGCTTCACAATCTGGCCCTCCTCAAAATCCTGCCGCATCCGAAGTTGCAAGAGTTCGCGAAGTGTATTCGTAGTCGCGTTGCGAGACTCGCTGTTATTATGGACAGGGCCCAAAGAGAGTAGATTGACGAGCGTCTGCGCGTCCGCCTCTTGCGGGACATTCTGCAGGTACGTGCGTCCCACGATCCGTGCACTTTCTTTGTACTTGAGAAGCCCGGCAACACTCGCGCTCAGAGAATCGAGCTGTGGTCGCGCAGCCGGTGCGCTCCACTGGACTGACGGGCGGAGGCGTGTCGCAAGCCCGAGCCAAAGAGCGATCGTCAAAAGTTCTCGCCGGCGAATTCCTGCCTCGGCGCTCATTTCATTCTCCCCTTGATGTGATCCGCGAGCCGTAGGGCAAGCGCGGTAAGCGTAAGCGTCGGCGTTCCCGACCCTGGGGTGGGGAACACGGAGCTTCCGGCGACAAACAGATTGGAAATGCCGTGCATCTGGCAATTTCCATCGACGACACCTTGCCGCGGGTCATCACTCATCCGGGTGGTTCCCATGTGATGCCATCCTCCGCGTATATCCGCAGGCCATGTTGTGTCGTCATCATCAATCTTGATTTGCAAGCGGCCGAATCCGGCACGTCCCGCTTCGGCGCCAAGGATTTCCAGTGTCCGGATGACGCTACGCTTATCGAGGGGGCTTAAGCGCCAATCCAACCGAACGCGATTCTGGCCGAGCCGATCTCGCTCCGTTGAAAGGGTCACACGGCTCTCAGGGTTCGGGACAGGTTCGATTCTGGTGAGCAGTCGAATCCCTTGGATTGGAATGTTGTTGAAGATCTTTCCGTAGGCGAACAGGGCGATATCGCCAAGGTACTCGGAAACGAGCGGTTCCAACCCGCTCAACCCGGATTCGGTAATCTGGGCAATAACCATCGGATCTGGTGTCAAAGTGGGGGCACCTGGAATGATAAGTTTTTGCCAGCTCATCATATCGCGAACGACATTTGCTGCGTGTTTATCGAAGTTATTGATGCTCTTCCTTCCACGGAATGCTTTTACGAGATAACGAAGTGAGGCAACGTCCTTTGATCCAGCCGCTTTGACGTATGTTTCCTCGTAAACCGGTCGGAGTTTAATCTGGACGTCGACCAGTTCCTCCCGGCGGCGAGTTTCCTCGGAGAGGCTGAGGTATCCTGTAATCTTTGAGTTCCCGACCAGATGTGGTTCATAAAAATCGGTTCTGGTGTGAGGGTTGGATGGGAGAATGATACCTGCCTCAAAGCGCGGATGTTCTAAGAAAAACCTTCCAACGAGGCCATTCTGATTCCCAAGCCCGTTCGGTTGCCTCTTGTTCGAGAGGAGAAGCAGACGTGGATTCTCGATACCGCCGACAGCCAAAACAAATATTTTCGCCGTTATGGAAAACTGATTACCCGCAAGGCAGGCAACACGAACGCCCGAGACGGTTTGTGCCGTATCGTCAGTCTCGATCTCAGTGACATTGGCATTCAGATAGGTGATGATATTTTGCGCCTGGAGAATCTCGTCGCGAAAATTCTTGCCGAAGCTTCGTAAGTGCGTGGGCACAATTTGCGCAAGTCTGCTGACGATTTGATCGCCGAGGGATGGGAGAGCAGGGGACTTGTCACGTTCCTGCCAGTAGCTGGTATCCCACTCCGCCGAGCTAAGCTGACAGATGGTGCGGGCGCGGTCATAATAGGGCTCGAGGTCCGACCTGCGGATTGGCCAGCCGCTATACGGAATCCAGTCGCGTTTTTCGAAGTCGAAGTCGTCAAATGGCCGGCACGTCCCCCCCCAATGATTGGTGGTGCCTCCGAAATAACGCAAGCGCGAGGCCTGCAGCGGATAGTAGGGGAGCCCGACATTTTCGCCCTCATAGAGCGACTGCGTCTCCTGATTGTATTCGAAGTCACCGCTCTCGAGCATGCTGACGCGGAATGGACGATCAATGAACTCCCGCGCCAGGGTGATTCCCGCTGCCCCGGCGCCGATAATGCAAACATCAGTTTCAAGAACCTGGTTATCCGGTATGGTGCGCGCATCGATGAACAAATCGAGAACCTCCTTTCGCTTTTCCTACAAAAGTGGGCCGATTGCGTCGAACAGGCTCGCGATCGGCACGGGGTATGGGTGGTAGACAGCGTAGGTATCCTTGTCTGCGAGCACCCGCGTGAGCATCACGTGTTGGAGTTCCTCGGCCCGCTCAATAAGCTGGTTGTGAGCCTCAGGAAAAGCGAATCGAAACTTCAGGTAGTAGGCCGTAAAGTCCAGCCGCTCGTGTTGCAGCGAGAAGACCATCCGTCGAGCGATCTCTTGCGGGTCTATCGGCTGGACGATCACCTCAGGTAACTCGTGGCTGACGACGAAGAATAGCCGGTCGAATGTGCCGGCGAGCAAACCGAAGCCGTTGCCAAACAGTCGCTGCGGGTGCACATCTACGTAGAGTTGTCGCTTCAGGAGCGGCATCACCCGGTTCAACGCCCTGACCGGCGCGCTGCGAGCGCCCTGCGGTGGGCCGACGGGCTCGAGCGACTGAAATAGTTTGAGCGCCCGCAAGCGCACCAGTTCGTTTCGTCCGACCAACGTGCGGTACTGCGGCAGGCTGTCCAAATGCCAATTCCACAGCCGGATCGGCTCCGGGATACCGTAGATGTGCTGCCCATTGCTGCTGATGTAGACCCACTCATCGCCGATGTATTCCGCGCCACGGGCCATGAAGGCCAGCAATGTCTCGGTCTTGCCACCCTTCGACCATCCGGTCGTGACGACTCCCGTCCCGTTATAGGTGAAGGCCGAGGCGTGCAGCGGAAGTGCGCCCCGACTCAACACTGTGAGGTTCAGAATCGGGATGAGTAGCGGCACAGCCGGCAGCCCTCGCTCGCAGACGATCTCGCACTGCCTCCTGCCGATCTGTTCGAAGTCGATCTGGACTGTCACGCGAGACTTGTGTTTGCTGCGGAGCACAAGGAAGGCGTCGTCGGTGAAGCCAGCCTCGTCCACGCCGAGGTAACGGACCCGTGACGGGGTCGGCAGCCGGTCAACGAACCGGATGAGGATATCGGGCTCGCGTGTGAGGGAGGCCTGGATCGGGCCCAGCTGCCGCGTGACGGCGGCGACATCGTCCGGCGAGGCATCGAGCAACCGGATGCAGGCGAGGCCATGCAAGTCGTAATCCGTCGTTTGGGGCGTGTAGCTATTGCGTTGAGATGGATACATTCAAGCCTCAGTCAAGGCGTTCGCTTGTTCACGTCTGGTCGTTTCGGGCGTTGTATTGCTGTGGCGATCGTGCGCCAGGAGACGAGCTTGTAGTTCTGATTCCCGCCATCATTGATGTGGTCCTGGACGACAAAAACTCCGTCGGGGAAGGTGGGGTCCAAGTTGAAACTGGCCGCGTCAATCCCATCCGTGTGCGAGACTCCGTCAATCCCGTTGCCCGCCACAATCGTAAAAGTCGTAACATACTCGTTGTTGTTCTCGCGTTGGTAGAGCACAAATTCATTGCTGCCCTGGCTAGACGCGATCAGGTAGCCAGTGCCGTTGCGGGCAGTGTACAGGGTCAGGCCTTCAACCTCCGCCGTGAGGTGTCCTCTGGGGCCCGTCATATCCACCAGGGTCCGGGCTGCTCCGCTCTCCGGCTCGGCTCCGCTCTCCGGCTCGGCTCCGTACTTCCAGATCCCCTGCTGCTGTTCCCCAATATAGAGGTACCCGAGGTCGTCGTCTGCCACGCAGCCTTCGGTGGTGCTTCCCACGTCGAAGGTGCGGACCTTCTTGCCATCAACCTTGCCCGCGCCGTTGTCAAACAGTTCCCACTGCTCCACCACACCCGACTTGGAATTGACGAAGTAGTAGAACTTGCCGGTCACCAGGCTGTGATACATGCAGGAACCGTAGGTGGCGACCGTATGAATCGTACGGGCGGCTGCGTTCTCCAGTTTACGAGTGATGGGATTCACGCGGAAGATGGCAATGCTGTTCTCGATCCGGTTGCCCGCAGTGACAAGCGCTACCGACCAGCCGCCAAGCGGGAAGTTGTGACGAATATCCACGTTGTTCAGTTCACCGGCAGGCAGGTACTGGATCTGCCTGCCGGTGAGGTCGTAAACCGCCAGGCCACCTTTTTTGTTCGTGCCAATGATCGTGCTCTTGGAAAAGGCCGCGGGATGAATCCAGATGGCAGGATCATCGGCCGCATCGCCACTTGATGGAACGGGGGCCGTCTCCGCTATCGGGGCGACCTGGATGTTGGATTGACTGGGCTGACTGGCCGACGGTTGGGCGCGGTGGTGTACAATCAGGGGGAGTGTCCGCCCGGCAATCTGTAAAGTTTCAAGCGCCGCAGACAGCATCACCACCACTAGCGCGACCAGGACGCTGGTAGTCATCAATATTGGTCTTTTCACAAACTACTCCTGCAAGCACCTCCCGGGATGAAAGAATGGTGGCCGTGTCGGAGGAACGCTTGCGAGCGTGCTTCCACTACGTGCGGGTGTTGAGCCTACTCGAAGAACTCAATATTGCCGCCACCCAAATCACCACAATTGGTGTAGCCGTCGAAGACGCCGCCGGTGAGCGTGATGCAGAGCCAGTCACCTTCGGAGGCGCCGGGTTCACCCTTATCGACGACCTGCACCTCGAATCGACCGCCCTCACCGCGAGGTCGAGGAGTGTACTCGCCGAAGAACCACCCTTGTCCCGACTTGTTGTCGCACGTATCGAGGGGCACGGAAGCTGCCCTGGCCTGAAAGTTGACGCCCGCGGCGTGATCGTTGTATTGGAACTGGCCAGAGGCCTCTGCCTGGCCGAGATCCTCACCCCGGCATACTAACTGGAAGCCAAACGTCGCTCTGCCATCACCTGAGGCCGACTCCATCCAGCCGCCTCCTCTCGCCGTCCGGCAGCTCACCAGGAGCAGTGCGAGGACGGCTCCTAACCCCACAGAAAGAATCCTAGAAGGTCTTCTTGACATTGCACTCACTCTCCCTCAACAAGCTGCACCCGTCCATATCGTGTGGAACCGGTACGCCGAGGTGGTCCAGGATTGTCGGAGCCACGTCGGTAATAGAAGGCCGCCTGTCGATGTGGTGCAGTCCTCGAATGTAGAGCAGTGCGTCGGGCGTCGTGTGCATCCCGACGCGCGCGTCGCCCTTGAAGGTGAGTTCCTGCTTGCCAAACAGCTCCTTGGGATCGTAGCCGTCGTGCATCGCCAGCACGAGATCCGGCGCGGCGTGAGCGTAGGGGCCGTGATACAGCTCCTCACGCATGTAGACCCGCCGGACCATTGGCTCGCCCGTGACCGGATCGGCCATTGTCATGGCCGCCTCGGCGATCTCACGGCGCACGCGCTCGTATTCGGCCGCCCGGGCAATCCGGCCCCTTGGCTCGCGTCCGCGCACATTCAGGAATATCCGCCCTGAGTCGAGGCTGTAGGCCGTGCTGCTGGGGGCCATATCGTGGAGTCCCTCCGGCTGCTCCCTGCTGTACTGCAGATGGCCCGCCCGGTGGAGCCAGGTGTTGATATACACCTCCTGCTTGATCGTGCAGAAGCCGTGATTTGATAAGACGATCAGCATCGTCTCTTGGTCGAGCCAGGCACGGATCTCGCCGAACACCTGGTCGATGCGTCGATAGAACTCGAGAAACGTGGGCACGTACCGGGCGTCTCCCTGTTCCATCTCCTTCCAAAAGAAGTGATGCAGCCAGTCGGTCTCCATGATGTGTGCCACGAAGAGGTCCCACGGCTCTTGACACCACAGGTAGCGCATCGCCGCCACTCGCCACTCGAACACCTCGTCAAGATCCAGCAGAAAGTTATCCTTGTCTTGACGGCTCGGCCTGGGGTCGGCGTCGATGCAGGGGTTCAGCCCCCACGGCGACTCACCAGCCTCGGCATTCGACGCCGCCTTGTGGCGGTTGGTTCCAAGAAAGCAGCCGACGAGCATGCCGCTGGCCTGGCGCGGTGGGAAGGTGAGCGGTACGCTCATCACGAACACGCGCTTGCCCGCGGTGGCCATGAGCTCTCCGAGGACCGGGGCGCGCAGGGTGCGGGGGGAGGGCATGAACGTTCTCAGCGAACCGGGTTCGCGATCGACGAAGCCGTAGATGCTGTGTTTCCCCGGATTCTTACCGGTCATGAACGACGACCACGCCACCGGGGAGGCGTTCGGCAGGGTCGTATCCATCTGTACCAACGCCCCCCCGTCGACGATCGCGCGGAAGTTCGGCAGTTCCCCCAGGCGGAACAACTTCTGGATGTAGGTGTAGGGGACTCCGTCGAGACCGACGACAATCACCCGGTTTTTCCGTTTTCTAGCCCTGTGGCGTTGATTTCGTGAGGCCATGGTTGCTTTACCCCGATCCTGCCTGGCATCACTCGGCCAGACGCTCCAACTACACGTTTGCTCTAGAGGTAGCCCAGGTCACGCAGTCGCGCGACGACCGCGTTCTCTTCCTCGTCGCTGTAATCTCCATTGAGGCGGGCGGCGATCGCAACCGGCGGTTGGCGCTCGATGTATCCCAGCGTCTCCAGCACTTCCATTACCTTGGCGACGCTCTGTGCGGGGCTCTCGCGCCCGTCGCTGTAGCAGACCACATCCGGGTCCAACGGCGGCTCATAGGGATCCGACACGCCGGTGAAGTGAGTGATCTCGCCGGCCAGCGCTCGCCGGTAGAGCCCCTTGGGGTCGCGCTGAGCCAGCACGTCGATCGAACAGTGCACGTAGACTTCGACAAAGCGGCCGATCTTCTCACGCAACTCGTCGCGGACGGCGCGGTAGGGTGAGATCGCCGCGGCAATCGCCACGACGTCGTTGCGGGTCAGCAACTCGCAGATCCAGCCGATCCGGCGGATGTTAATGTCGCGATCCTCCTTGCTGAAGCCGAGTCCCTTGCTCACGTGTGTGCGAACCTCATCGCCATCCAATACCTCAACCTTGTGACCGCGGCTCCGCAGCTCCTCGGCAATGAGAGCAGACAGCGTTGACTTGCCAGCTCCCGAGAGCCCGGTGAACCATAGGGTAAAACCTGGCATTATTTCACCTCGATGGCCTTTCCCCGCAGCCCCACTGGCAGCGGCTGGTCGAATATTGTCAGACGTTATCACTCGCTAACCGTGACGTGGGCCGAGATGCGAGACGACGGCTGCTCGAGCTCAACAGATTGCTGGAGCGAAAACAGGTGGCAGAGTGTGGGCGAGCTGCGCTGATCGATGCAGAGCCGCAGCAGGCTCACGTAGTGACCGTACTCCAGGGTGGTCGGTGCGAGGCGGGTGGCCTCCTTCAGCGCCCGGTGCATCCAACAGGTGTAAAACAATGGTTCGACCAGTTCCGTGGGCAGGCCGGTCCGCTTGAGGTAGCGAGCGACTGAATCGACCACGAGCGAGCTGAGTGGCGACTCGGCCAAGAATTGCTGCGTAAAGCCCTCCAACCGATTACGGATTCCGCGGGCGCGGCCGGTGCCAATGCTGTAGGAGCGGAGGAAGTAGAATAGGTCCCACAGCGGCATTCCCTGCGGCTCGGCCGCTTCCCAGTCGAGAAACGCAACCCGCCCGCTTCGGGTAACCAGGACATTCCACGTTCCTGGATCGCCGTGCTGGAAGACCAGGGGAAAGGCTTTCGGAGTGCGACCGATCGCCGTGATTTGCTCCGCCAGAAAGTCGCTGTGGGCGGGCGCGAGCTGATAGATCTGCACAAACCGGTCGAATAGAACTCGGAGTGTCTCGACCACCTGTTTGGGGGTGGCTCCTATCCCATCGACGGTGGTGGCACCGAGCTCGATGAGCCAATCGATCGCGGCATGGGCGTACGGACAGTCGGCGGTCGCCTGGGTCCGCTGGCGGAAGGGAGTGCCCGTGATCGCCGTCTCGCCGACGATTGCCAGGTTGCTGTGGTAACCGAGGAACAGTGGCTGCGGCAGCGTCTCCGAGTCGCCGACGCCTCTTGCCTGCAGCAGTGCGAGCGCCTGGTACTCATTCTCGAGCCTGGGGTTCAAAACCGGGTCGCGGGTCAGCTTGACGATGTACTCCGGCGACTCGCTCGCAGGGCCGAATAAGAAGAAGAGCAGCTTTCGCGAGCTGAATTCGCTCGGCGCCGAGAGGCCCCAGCGGTGGTCGTCGATATTGATGTCTGCCTCGCGCGCGATTGCTCGCAGATAGTGCGGCGGCCCGTCGATCTCCACTCCTCCTACTAACACACCCGTCCGGCGAGTCAAGCGGTTGAACGGCTGAACCCGGGTAAGGGTGCGCTCGGCGCGCTCGAGAGCGCTGAACAGGCCAGTGCTCGCAATTCGTGTGACGGAGCGCAGGACCTGCCGGGCTGGATGCCGCCGTGTCCCAGGTGCACGTGCCAACCGCTCGCCCGGCGGTTGCTGTCTCATCTGGCGGTGCCTTCCAAGAAGCCGCCCGGCAGATTGGAGTGGGCGTAGGTTGATTGACTGGCTCGCAAGTCCATGGTCTACGAAGTAGCTGATTGTCTGCCGATCGTCCAGCGGGACCGCGGTGTGCGTCTCGCCCCTCAGCGGTGAGAGCCAGAAGAGCTGGATGGGCGCGAACTCCTCGTGGAAGCTGTTGAGCGCTCTAGCCCCAAGCAGCCAACCGACCGGCCAACCGAACTCGAAGTAGATTAGCCCCTCCGGCTTCAGCACACGTCGAACCGTTGCCACCATCGCGCGGTCTCGCGCGAACTGCCAGCCACGACTGCCACCGGTGATCACCACCAGATCGGCGCTGTCATCCGGAAGCTGCAGGCCGAGGCGGTCATTGACGACGCTTGGGTGGAGGTTTTTCAAGCCATGCTCATGGCCGGTCGTGCTCACTTTCTGGATCTGTCGGGCACTTGCGCACACCACGATCACCTCCCGGCTGATACTCGCCAGGGTTGCCAATGTGGCCGACGGCGGTAAGCCGGTGCATACAGTCCGTTCGAGCTCACGGCCTGGCAGAAGAAACGACCAGTTGGCACCCACCACATCACCTTTCAGATTGGTGCCGGGGACAAAGGTGGTTGCGAGGGTTGTGGCGAGCATCGTGGCATTCCCCTCAATTTCTCAGGAGTCGCTGCGCCAGTGGAAAGCGCAGCAGCTCGGGAAAGGTTTGCTCAACGTTCAGCGACTTGCGATTGAGCCTCAACACCAGCAAGGAGACAATTGCAGCAAGGGCGAAGTCAACATAGGGTGGGATAGCCGGGACAAGTTGGACCAGGAACAGACTGAACGCGCTGATCGCGATGCTGGCGTACACCTTGAAGTAACGGGGGTCAAACAAGGTGATCCCAGTTCCGAATGCGAGGCCGGCCTGTTTGAAAATATTGAAGGCGATTAACGTGCTCGCCGTGCCGATTGCGGCCCCCAGCGCGCCGTAGCGCGGGATGAGCAGCAGGTTGACACCGAGGTTGACGATGGTCGCGAGGACATCGACGATGACGATATAGCGAACCATGCCAAAGACCTTGAGAGTTAGTCCATTTTGGCCGAGCGCCGCATTGAAGTAATAGGCGAACGAGAGTAACGCCAGAATGATCGCCGACTGCTCGTAGCGTGCGCCGTACAGCAGCAGGGTCAGCGGCCGCGCCAGTGAGAAGGTCAGGGCGAAGACCGGGAAGGAGATCACAGCGATCCAGATCGCCGTCTGCCAATAGAGATTGTTGATTCCGTCGCGATCGTTCTTTGCGAAGAGACGCGCTGCTAACGGGGTAAAGAGCAGTGTGAAACTCGTCAGCACGAACTGGTTCATCTTTGCGGTCGGTTGGACGGCGCGGAGAGCCGCGACATCGACAGTGCTCTGAAAGCGTTCCAGGAGCACGGCGTCCATAGTGTTCATCACGACGTAGACCAAGTCGGAGGTGAGCAGCGGGATGGTAAATGAGAGGATCTCGCGTGCCGGTATGGTGATGTTCTGTCGGTCAAAGTGCTGAAACAAGCCCTGAGTGCGCAGGGTCTGAAAGAGGATCACGGTATAGACCGCTACGGCTATGGTGCCGCTCGCCAGGTAGCCGGCTGCGAGGAACGTCGAGGTGCTGTGGCCCAGGATCAGCAACAGCACGACCGATAGTTTGAGACCCGGCCCCAGAATATACTTCCGGAAAAAGATTGCGCGCGGCTTAGCGAAGACGGCGAACATGCCATCCAGCAGTCCATCGAGTGCCTGGATCGGCGCGAGAACGATCAAGATTAGCAGCAGAGTGAGCGCTTGCTGGTCGCTGATGAACGAGCGGGCGAACAATCCCTGGAGCCCGAAGACGAGCAGAACCATTGCCAGGCCGAGCGATAGGATCGTGCTCACCACCATGATGATTGTGCCGAACAACTTGCTGAAATCATGCTGCTCATGGTAGATCGGTACGAAACGGGTGATCGCCCGGTCGAGGCCAAATGTCGCTATAGTTTCGCCGAGCGAGACGATCGAGAGCGCATACGCGAACGCACCGTAGGCGCTCTTCGAGAGGTGGCGTACGATCAAGATCTGAACTGCGAAGTTCACACCGATCGAGAAAAACTTGCCGACCAGCAGGAGGCTGGAGCCGCGGATCTGACGGCTCGTCGCAGTGTGTTTAGTGCGCGTCGCCTCGGCGACCGGCGCTGTAGTTATCGATTGCATAGACACCTAATGTTTCGACAGATATCACGGGCATCTTGCTCAAGCGTTCGAAAAGGGCCTTGTGTCTTGCTGATTCAACCGCGATACTTTGAAGGCTTCACTCCTGGCGATGGAGCTTGTCGCCCCCCCAAGTGCGAGAATAAGCCAGAAGTACCGTTCGTAGGCGAAGCTCAGGAAGACTGCAGTGGCGAGGAAGGTAACAATCGCCAATATGAAACCGGTTGCCACGTTCGCCATCTCGGGACGGCTCTGCAGCCAACGTTCGCGAGTCCGGACCAGGTCGCGCAACGACACGAACACGATTGCGAGAAAGCAGAGCAGCCCGAGCACTCCGTTCTCAGCCGCAATCTCCAGATACAGATCGTGGGCTGCTCGGACGCCGCTGTGCTGTTTCAGGCCGATCGCGTCCGCGTAGGCCGGGTAGTAGTATTTGAAGAGACCTGGCCCCACGCCGACCAGGGGGTAGTCGGCCGCGACCAGACTTGCGGCTCCCATCTCAGTTAAGCGGCTCTTCGTCGAATTGTCTGCAGCCTGGATTCCGGTCCCACCATCGTCTCCCACTGCACCGGATAGAGCTTGCAGCGAGTTCAACCGAGTTGCATACTGGGGGAAGGCTTGCATCACCAGCACCAGTACAAGTGCTGTGAGCGCCAGTTGGTAGAGTTTGATGTAGCGCAGAAAGGTCATGATCAGAAGCATCAGCGCAAAGCCAACTGCCGCGCCGCGGGAGAAGGTGAGCACGGCCCCCCCGAGGATGAAACCGATCGTGATGAGGGCCAGGACGCGCAGAAGCTTCGATTTCGCACCCCAGAACTCGAACAGTCCGAGCGGCACGAGTGTTAGCATGATTTGAGCGTAGTAATTCTGGTCTCCCAGCGGACCAGCCAGGCGACGTTGTTCGATCTCACCCTGCAGCGACTCGACTCCGGTGCCGAAGGCAGCGTTGCTCATCTGAGCGAAACCGCCGTAGTCATTGCTGAACGTTTGGGTGGCTTGCTGATAGACTGAAAGGAACCCCAAAAAAGTTCCGGCGAGGAGCAGGACCCAGATCGCAACCCGAATCATCTTCAGCGACCGGGTGGTGTTGAAGATGAGGAAATAGAGCCCGAAGCCCTCGGTCGCGAAGGTAATGAGGTCCACCACGGAAATATCAGGATGTGCGGAGAACAGGGTTCCAGCCACTTTGATCCCGAGGAAGACGAACATCAGCATGACGGCCGTGTTGATTCGTAGCTTTTCCCGGCGAAAGACCAGAAGATTGGCGAGCGGGATGATGAGAAGTACCGGAACCGCCGCGCCGACGGTAAAGGGCATTCCGTGAAAACGTACTGCAATGACTGCGGCGTTGGTGTAGAGGATGAAGATTACTGCCAGGGTGGGCGCATCAGGCCAGGCCAACACAACGAGTGCGAGGAGAGCGACCGCGAGTGCGCCGACTGCCAGGATCGGCTCCTGAGCCACGGCTGTCCCAAACAGAATGGCACCGCCCAGTCCGATGAGATACAGAAGCGCGATCGGGCGCGCAAATGGCAAGCGGTGTCCGATACGTGAAGCAGAGAAGGTCATGATGAACTTTGCTCCGGAGACCCTGGCATCGTCACCTGACTCGCAACTCCAGGCCGGACAGTCGATTGGCGCTGTGGCTCCCAGCGATCGATTCGGTGACCACGGACGATATTCAAAGTCGCGAGGAGCGCCGCCGCGTAGACCATGCAGAAGTAGAACGGAATCGTGAAGATCTTCCGCCGGCCGAGTGTCGTTCCACTGAGGAGCACCCCGAGAGCCGCTGCGCCGTAGAATGCGATCTGGGCGAGCGTCGCCGCCTGGTAGAGGGGGCCCTCTCGCCAGAGCAACGGGCTGACCAGAAACAGCACCAGGAGTGGGAAGACCATCAGGCGCCGGAGGACCTTGTGCGAGAAGAACTGGACCGCGTAGAAGCCGTGGCGGAAAGGATTGAGCAGCTCGCGCATTACCAGCACGCTGCGCCAGCCCTGGGTCATCACCCGCACTTTGCGGCCGAACTCCACACCGCCCGTCCCAGCAACCGGCTCGTAGGCGACGGCGTCTTGCGCAAACACCAGGCGCTGGCCGAGGGCGATGACGTTAGTCGAGGCCACGAAGTCGTCGGTGACACCGACTGGGATCGGGCGAAACAGCGAGCGACGGACCGCGTAGATCGCCCCGGTTGCCGAGATGACGTTGCCGGACCGGCTCTGAAACTGCTTGAGCAGCCGGTCGAAATTCCAGTAGCTCTGTTCGCCATCGTTGGTGGCGCCGCCACTCCGCTCGGTCAGGTAGCGCTGGTCACCAGCGACCCCGCCGACCGTCGGATCGGCGAACGGTTGGACGAGGGCGCGGATAGCATCCGGAGCGTACATGCTGTTCGCGTCCGAGAAGAGCAGGATCTCGCCGGTGGCCGCCGCGACCCCGGCGTTGAGGGCCGGGATCTTGCCTTGTCGGGGTAACGATAGCAACCGGATGCCCGGCTCCGCGTAACTGCGCACGATGGTGTCGGTGCCATCATTCGAGCCGTCAGAGGCGATCACGACTTCGAGCCGGTCGCGTGGGTAGTCGAGTGCCAGAATATTTTCCACTCTCGCCTGGATTGTGCCGGCCTCGTTGTGGGCAGCGATGATCATGCTGATGCTGGGGGTGATTGCAGCACTTTTGTAGGGACGGCGCCAGAACAAACCTCGGAGGAGGATCAGCGCCGGGAAGAGGATGTACGTGTAGACAATCAGAGCGACGGCGCTCCAGAACAGTGCCAGACTCATGAGCCGACCTCCGCGGTAAAGCGTTGGGCGAGCGCAGCGGCGTTCGTGGTGAGGTCGAACTTGCGTGTGACTGTGTCCCGCCCCCCCTGGCCGAGGCGCCGGCGCAACCCCAGATCATCGTGCAGACGTTTCAGGGCATCAGCCAGCGCCACCGCGTCGCGTGGTGGGACCAGGAGCCCGCTCTGC
The DNA here is from genome assembly GCA_027493995.1 of Ardenticatenaceae bacterium. Classification (GTDB taxonomy): domain Bacteria; phylum Chloroflexota; class Anaerolineae; order Ardenticatenales; family Ardenticatenaceae; genus DOUV01. The sequence continues at coordinate 8,392,848 of JAOSJS010000001.1, forward strand.
CCATCATCGACCAGCTCGGGGATGCCCGAAATGCCGCTTGCCACCACCGGTACACCGCTGGCCATTGCCTCCATCAGCACAACCGGGATGCCCTCGCGCCGGCCGCTGGTGGTGGGAATGCTCGGAACTGACAGGACATCGGCTTGCTGGAGCAGTTCAGCGACTTGCCGACGGGTCCGTGTGCCGTCGAAATGCATCTGGGCAGCCAGCCCAGCCTGGGCGACCTGCTCAACCAGGCGCGGCCGGTCGGGTCCGTCGCCAACCAGGCGGCACACAAAGTTGACCCCGCGTTCTTTGAGCAGCCGGCAGGCTTCGATGAGATAGGTGTGGCCCTTGACCTCGTACATCGTCCCGATGCAGAGAATGGTGAAAGGGCCAGGGAGCCGCGCCCGGTGGTGGTCCGCTCCGCGCGGCTGGAAGACCTGCGTATCGACGCCGCAGTGGATGACGACGAGCTTGTCACGGAATTCGTCACCGCACGTGGTGACGATAAGCTCCTTGTTGTGGTTCGAAATCGTCACGACGAAGGCAGCCTCGGCGACCTTCTCACGCAGCATGTGCTGATCCACCTGAAGATCAGCGCCGTGGGCGGTGAAGCTATAGGGAATGCCGGCCAGCCGGTGAATGATGAAGGCGGCCGCGGCCGGGTGGTTGGCAAAGTGGGCGTGCACGTGGGTGATCCCATCGGTTTCCATCAGGGAGGCAAAATAGACTGTCTTGGGAAAGATACCCAGCGCGCCGACGAAGAAATTGGGGCTGCCCCAGTTTGCCCGCAGTAGAGTCCACAGTGTGCCGAGATAGGCCTGAGGCTTTCGCCGCAGGAAGTGCAGGTGGGCGCGCAGGATACGCCGGGAGAGAAACGGCTGGAAGTGGGCCCGCTCGACCAGCGGTGTGGCCTCCGGGTGCATCACGACGGTGCCTTGAGGCTTGCTGACACGCTCGATCAGTTTCTTCCACAGTGAGGCCCCCTCGGCGTGGACCACCGTCGCGCGCGCGCGCAGGAGCGGGTACAGCTCGACCTGCACTCCCTGCTGCTCGAGTGCCAGAATTTCGTACAGGATGAAGGTCTCGGTGAGCTTCGGGAAGCGCGACATCACGTAGGCGACTTTAGCCCGGGACGCACTGGGCTGTCGCTCTCTGTGCTCGGAGAATGCGGCGGTGTGCTTTTCCAGAAGTTGCTCGGTTGTCACGATTGTCTCGTCCGCTCCCGTTCGTTGCTCATAAGGCGGTTCCCATAGCCGTGCCAAATCAAAGCGGTGACGTGACGCCGCACGTGCTCAGCATCGCGCGTCGCATCTACCACGATCATCCGCGGTAGATGCACCTGCAGCTCGAGATAGCGCTGGCGCTGTTGCTCCAGCCTGGTCGCACTGTGCTCACCCTTCCGCGTGTGCAGCACCTTGCCCTGCACGTCCAACATCACGATGAGATCGGGGGCGGGGCAGGCGTGGGCCAGCAACCGGCGACGGCCTCGCTTGAGCCAGTTGAGATCCTCATGTGGTGTTAACAACGCGTCGTAGGTATAGCGATCGAAAATCACGAGTCGGCCACGGGCCTGGTGGTAGCGTGCCGTCAGGTAGCGCCGCCATTGCGTGACCAGGCGACCCGCCAGGCCAAGCCCCGGCAGCCGCCGGTAAGCGGAGCGTGCGCTACCATTCTGGTACAGCCCCATGTATACCGGGCGTACCGGCAGGTAGAACGACTTCTGAATGCCTGCCGCCAGCGTTGATTTGCCGGCTCCATCAGGAGCGAGAAGGGCGACCATGGGTGCTGCCGGCCGAAGGATGGCGGTCCAGTGGCTGAGGCGGCGAAGGACTCGGCCGCGGATCCGGCGACCGAGCGTACCGAGCGGGTTGCGGCTGGCCAGTCGCGCCGCCACGGCTGGGCCCTCGGTGAGCAGGGCCATCCAATGGCCGGCATCAATCTGGGCTGCAAGCTCCGGCCAGGTCATTGTCGGCGACCAATAGGTGGCCAGCAGAGTGGTGAGGTAATGCTCGTTGGTCACCTCGTGGCGGAGCACCTCGAGGCGACGGCGCCGGGCCGCCGCGACGTTGGCTTTGTCGAGCACACAGTGCAGGAGCAGCGTCACCAACTCATCTTCCGGTGTGAGGCCGAAGATGGGGCCACAGCGCCGCCGGTTGCGGAGGCAGCCCTCAGCGAGCGCAGTCCGAAGTGCCCGGATGGGCCGGCCGTACGTCACCTCAGTGACGACGTCGAACTTGAGCCAGCGATCAGACTTCTCGTCATAGGCGACGAAGAAGTGATGGGGCTCGTGCCCCAACGTTGGCAGGTGAACGAACCCACGTTGGGTGAGGAGGCCGCACAACGGGGCAAAGTGGCTATGCTGAACGAGCAGATCGACGTCACCGTCGGCGGCGAGCCGGTCGAGGTCATGAAAGTCACGCAGAAGGCAGTATCGAATCTGTTCTCGCTCAAGATCCTCGAGGATAGAAAGCAGAAATTCATACATAAAAGCACTCTCAGCCGTCAGCAAGTACTCCAACAATACGATAGTGCAGATTTCTGACTATGTGAACTTCTGAGTAGGTGAAGAACTGAAGGATCAACTTCTTCTCGAAATTCTGCTCAAAGGCTGAAGCGGTTCCAGGACTGAGTGAAGCTTCTTGGAGCTGGACAACTCGCTATTCTGCCACCCCTGCCATACAAGGACGGCGACGAGGCATGCCGTGACGATGCTCGGCAGTGCAAGGTAGATGAAGAACTTGGGAGATGTAAAGACACTTGGAAGCGGAAATGTGCTATTGGAATTCGTGTACCACGTGTTGAAAATGAAACCAGAGAATGAAAGCGTGGTAGTGATAGGTAGGATGCGCCAATCCAGGGTGAGGCTCGTAAGGGCAACAAGGGTTATGAGATAGTGGGACAATCCAAACTTGGTCAGAAAAAGCGAAAAGAACAATGTCACCAGCGCCCAACTGCCGAGGAGCTTCTCGTGGCTTCCATCCTGGAAAAGGCAGACCACAAGGATGAAGACTCCGAAGGCCAGTACGAACAGGAGCCGAGTCGAACCCGGGATCGCGGATCCTGCTACACTCAGGAAGCTGAGATGGCGTAGAATCAAGCCAGGCTCTCTAGCAAAGGGTGCGTAGATCGCGAGAGTTGTCAGGAGAAGCAGTAACGTGTCGATTCCCAGTTGGCGCCATCTTTTCAGTCTCGCCTCTCGCAATAAGTAAACGATCATGAGTGGAAGCGTAATCAATTTGACGAAGACCGAGAGCGTCAATGAAACGATCGCAAGGTAGCTGCGTGTTTTTATGAGGAGAAGTATTGCCAGAAGCAAGAAGAAAACCAGCACCGTGTCGGCTTTGCCCTGGCCGTGCAGTGCGACGATCGGATTCCAGGCATATGCTACGATCCCAGTGATCTTGTGTTGTCGATTCAACTTGTGCGCGATGAGGCCGATAATTGCGACATTCGCAAGATTGAACAACATAAATACAAGGCGGTAGACTAGCAGGTCCGTAACGGGGTTGTCGTCAGTGAGCCTGGCGAGAAGGGTGTTGATTATCATCCAGGTTGGCATTTTGTCTGCGACCAAGCGCGTGTACTGATGACTTGCGTAGGTATATATCGGGTCATCGGGAAACCGGTCCGCGGGCGTGTAGTAGGGATTGCTGTCGTAAACAGTCGCGACGCGTCCGCGCACAATATAGTCGAATATATCGGTACTGAAATTCGGTAGAGAAAAGGCCGAGATGGCGAAAAAGACGACAGCCGCCAGGAGGACGACTACAATGTTCGCCGGCTTGCTCGGAGCGCGCCAACTTACGTACAAAGCAAGCGCATAGATCGTGAAGGCTGTCAGGCCAAAGCTTACCAGGAGGATGGCAACTCCCTGGCCAGTCTGCAATATTGGAAGTCGGAAGGATGCGATGAATGACCACAGTGGAAACTCGTGTATGAGACGTGCACTTGGCCTCATCAGGCGTGCTGGTGTTTGCGGTACGATGAAGCTGTAAAATGAGTAGCTGATCAGCAAGAGAAAGGCGAGAGCCCCGAGGGTCAATGCTGACAGGTGCTCGCCGGCGGAAACTCCAGCGCTTGCACACCTCATTCTGCCCCTCTCGGACTGCAGAGTCGCTCTAAAGAGGTTCTGATATGATTGCTTTCTCCCCCATTGCTTCGTAGATACATGCTCAATCACAGCAATGAATCCTTCGGGCGCTGCGAAGAAGTTACCCGCAACGACCTCGATGGCCACGAGGTCGACTGTTCGGAGGGGCGGTGGACAGCGACTGTCGCAGCAACTCCACCCGCACAACGTCCTGCTGCATGGCAAAGACGTAGGGCGCGCGAGCGCCACTGACCCCCTGCCAACGGCCGCAGTCCACCAGCGGTGAGTGGTCGTGGCGCTGCCCACTGAATTCGTCGGCGGTGGCGGACAACGACCGGCGGACCGAGAGTTGCTATCGACCGTGAGAGCGTAGCGGAACAGGTGATCGCCATTGGCTGCCGCCGCGCAGCGGGAGATGGAGATCGGTATCGCCAGCAGGCCATTCCTGGCGTTACACACCCTTCAGGTACTCGACGTCGTCGAGTGGGCGGCTGAGTGGCTCGTCGCTGGCCACCTGACCATTTGGGGTCGGCACCGGAGGAACAGGAAGTGAGGGAACGAACGGCACTCCACTCTGGCGACTGTTATGGAGGATGGTGCCGACGATATGGGCACCAAGCGAGCGCAGGTTCTCCACGGTGCTGTTTAGGGCTTCGCGCCGACTCTTGCCGCCCCGAGCGACGATGATGACACCGTCCACCCGTGACGCCAGGATCAGGCTCCCTGCAAACGATAACAGTGGCGGCGCGACAATGATGACCATGTCCGCCAGACTCTCGAGTTGCTTGACCAACTCGACCATGCGAGGTGACGCCAGGAGTTGGAAAGAGTTGGACGAAACCGAGCCGCTCGGTAGAACCGACAGGCCTGGCGCCCAGCTGACCGGTACGACCTCCGGCCGTTTGGCCCGGCTCGTGAGGATGTCGGTCAGACCGCGGCTATTGTCCAGGTCGAACAACTTTCCAAGCATTGGGCGACGCAGGTTGGCATCCACGAGGACAACCCGACTTCCCGTCTGGACAAGAGTGATGGCGAGGTTCGACGCGGTTTCCGCGGTATCGTCATCAGTCTGTGAGCTACTGATGAGCACAGAACGCAGTGCGCGGTTGTCGCTGGAGTAGCGCAGCTTCGCGCCCAGCATCCGATAATCCTCAGCGGCGAGCGACTCCGGGAGTGCCTCGACGACGAGCCCCTCACGGCCGGCGCCCCTCGGAACCTTATACCTGGCGATGGTGCTCAGGATTGGTATGCCTGCGGCCTGGGCCAAATCCTCAACCGTCTCGAGGGTGTCGTCAACGAACTCGAAGATCAAGGCGATGGCCAGGGCCAGAATCAGACCACTCAGGCCGGCCAGGAGTACTTTGAGCCGGAGCTGCGAGCCGACCGCTACGGCAGCGATGGCGGGCTCGACGATTTTTACCTGATTGGTAAAGGTGTTTTGCAGTGACGTATGCAGGAGCGCCAGCGTGCGCTGCGCCTCGGTCAGGCGAGTGCGCTCCTGTGAGAGCTGGTCGATGATGAGTCGCTGGTTCTCCTGATCGACGCGTTGAGCGTCAAACAGGCGGTTGCGTTCGAGGGCAATCTGGTCCAGGAGCAGGCGCTGCGTTTCGACATCGGGCTCTGTCTGGAGCTGAGCCTCGAGCTGCTTGATCCTCGCCTCGGTGCTGGCAATAATCGACTGGGCGATCGGATCGGGCTTCGCATTCGCAGCCGCCTGACGCTCGGTGTCGAGTTGCTTGATCCTCGCCTCAGTATCGTCGATGAAGTTCTGGAGTTTCGCGACCTCGCTCCGCAGCTGGACTTTGAGCTCGTTCTCAGCGCTATTCGGCCCGGCCGGGCTCAGGCCCACGAGTTTGTCGGCCAGGGTGTTGGCGATTGCAACCGCCTGGTCGGGATCACCATCGCGCGCACGAATGGTCAGGATTTGGGTTTCACTATCGGCCTTGACTGTGATCATCTGGTCGAGCGACTCCGACGCGATGGGCAGATTGAGGTCGTCGATGACCGATTTGAGGACGGGCCGGGTAGTCACCAGCTTGGTGTAGGTCTGCATGAGCTGCCCGCCGGTGCGGAGGGCATTCAGGTCGGGGTTGGGGCTGTCGACGCCGGGACCAACAACGAGCCGAGCCTGGGCTTCGTAGACTGTCGGTTGCTGGTTGCTTACCCAGTAGCTGGTCACGCTGGCACTCAAGGGTGCGAGCAGAAGGAGCCATATCCAACGACGAACCAGGTTGATGTAGTGACGTTTCAGTTCCATTGCCTGATGTGCTCCACAGTTGTCTGAAGGATATTGAAGCTACAAGCGACCAGCGTCGAGCACTTATTGCATCCCATCCACCGCACATTGAAGCTGGTGCTGCTCAGTCACAGATGCACTGCACTCGGGCTACAACAGACTGGGGGATCCTCAATGGGCACCACGACCCTCAAAGACTGCCAGGATCGTTCGGGTCAGAATGTTAATGTCAAACCAAATGCTCTGACGTTCGATATAGGCGATGTCAAGCCGCAGGCGTTCATCAAATTCTGTCTCGGCCCGCCCCACAATCTGCCAGAGACCGGTGATGCCGGGAACTACATCTAGACGCTCGGTCTGCCACAATCGGTAGGTATTGTGGTCGAAAGAAGTTGGACGTGGACCAACCAGACTCATATCACCTTTTACCACGTTGACAATCTGTGGCAGTTCATCGAGGCTGGTCTTGCGCAGAATCCGCCCAACGCGGGTGATGCGCGGGTCGTCGGTGATTTTGAAGTCTGGCCATTGTAACTCGTTAAGATGGATCAGCTGCTGCTTCATTTCTTCGGCGTTTGGCACCATCGTCCGGAACTTGTACATCCAGAAGCGCCGTCCGGCCCGGCCGGTGCGCTGTTGTCTGAATAGGATCGGCCCTCCGGGAGAGTCGAGTTTGATCAGGAGTGCGCAGAGAGCGAATGCTGCCAGCAAGAACGGCAGGGCGAGTATACAGAGTAGCAGGTCCAATGCCCGTTTCACGCGAAAATAGGCTTGACCACGAAGCAAGCGTCGATTGGGGTTGAAACGCTCGTACCATGGAATGGTGAACGCTTCGTGATGGAGTGGTGGCTGGGATAGCTCCATTCGTGATCTTATACCTTTCTTGGATAAACTGTATCCGCGTATTGAAAACAGGTGCCCTTCATCAAAGACTTGCCGCAACCGCCTGGTTGTAACGACAAGCTTTGGATCGAGCGTCCGCTGGAACTACGGCTGTTGATACCTCACGAGACGCTGCTCGTCCGCCGGCGTATCCCGCCGGGGCGCGAGCATCTCGCCGCGTCGTTCCTGCTCTTTTTGATGGAGCGATTGTTCGGCTCGAGTGAGCAACTCCTCGAAGGTGACGCCCTCATCGGGAAATGTAGCGACACCGCAATGAAGCGTGACTCCCAGGTAGCGCTGTGCGTGTTCATTGAGTCGGCTCGCGATCGCTGTGGTCTGATCTTTCCCCGCCTTCGGCGCAATGAGAACCAGGCGGCCTTCTTCGGTTTGGTAAAGAACGAAATCGGTGCGCCGGATTCGCCACGCGAGCAGCCGCGTGAGGGCGACCAGGCTATAGCGTTTGGCCAGGAGCTGTTGAATTTCGCGTGCTGTTGCATGGAGATCAACCCGTGGACCATCCGTGTCTGCTTCAACGACCACCACACTTAAGAGACCGTCCGCCCGTCGTGAATACTGCAATTCACGCTTGATTACCTGTTGGGCATCCTCGGCTGGGTAGACCGGGCCAGTCATATCTGAAAAAGTCAGCGCGCGGACTGTCTCGACAAAATCAGTACTGAGACGGCCAACCGTATGTGCAAGTGTTGCAGTTATCAACACTGCGCTCAATTCGAATAGCGTCAGGTAGGTGTACGCTGCACCCCAAATCGGTCTGTTGGCTATCGACTTCGCAAGAATGAACGCCAGGATGGTGATTGGATATATAACCCATGCGGCCGTGTGTACCACGTACGACAGCAGTAGACCGATCACGACGACTATAACCGCCAGAACATAAATCGAGGAGTCGATGTTAAGAAACTCCCCGCTTCGTGTGTCAAGTCGTTCTATATTGAAGAAAAATGATAACCATAGTACCAGCACAAGGATGTAGCGGTTCAGGCGGAGCATGGTTTGTGAACCTCTTCTCATCTATGGCCTCTATAAATCGCGGCCTGACCTGACTCACGGCTTCCGAAATCTCTCGATGCATGGCAAACACAACCACTACCCCAATTGAAAGATTGGGGACACGCGATGGGCGGCGGTTGAATGACCGGTTAGTCGAAGACTCGCTTTCTAGGGGCCTTCGGCGGTCGCCACCCGTCATTTGCGACGAGGCGCATATAAGCAAACAGGTCTGCAAGCGAGGCAAAGTACAATTGCTCACCGCTAGGAATGTGCTCGACTTGGGCCAGCCACTCCCGGTCGGCATCGGACTCCCGCCAGAGGCGGATCAAAAATGAGACGTAATCAGGTTTGAGCTCCACCATCACCCTCCACGCGTTCATGATGAACATAGCGCCGCAAGGCGCCGAGGTCATCCTCCGCTGGTCATGCCTTGGTCACGACTTTTCGGGGCAAAACTATGATTTGGCTGGGACGGGGCATAGGATCAAACCATGACGGCGCCGTGACCGGGGAGAAGCAGGGCCAGGGCAACGTCGGTGAGTCGGGAGCGGGGAGCGTGGAATCGGCGGATGCGGGATGTTGTTTGGGAGCCCGTACCGCACGGGGCGCGGGTCCGGTCTGCCCTCGAAGGGTTTCTCGAAAAGTTGCAACATCAAGCATCTGGAGACGATCGAGGACCTCGTTGCCCAACCTGGCCGTTCACGCGGGTGATCCGAGCCCTACGCTGGTTCCAAGAGCGAGCACTGCCTCCTCTGCAGGCAAGGGCCTACTGAACAAGTATCCCTGCACCCCATCACAACCCACCCGGCGCAAGAACTCTAGTTGTAAGTCGGTTTCGACTCCCGCCGCCACTACCCTCATCCCGACACTGTGAGCCAGCGTGATCATGGCTTCTATGACGGCGGCCTGATGGAGCGTCTTTTGCCGGGTAGCACCGATGTTGTCCACAAATGGTCGGTCGATGTTGAAGGTGTTGATCGGCAGCCGCTGCAACAAGTTGAGTGACGAGTATCCCGTGCAGAAGTTGTTGACGGCGATCCTGACCCCGAGCGATCTGAGCCTGGCCAGCTTCGAGATCGTGTCCCGAGTTGTCTGAAGCAGCGGGCTCTCGGTCAGCTCGAGCTCCAGCCATTGGGGTTCCAGGCTATTGTGTTCCAGCGTTTGGGCCACCAAATCGACAAAATCGGCCCGCTCGAATTGCAGTGCTGAGATGTTGACAGTCACCTTGAACGGCCCGTAGCCCGCCTGTCGCCACGTTACGTGTTGGCGGCACGCCTCCCGCAGCACCCAGGCACCGATTGCAACGATGAGCTCGCTCGCCTCGGCGATCGGGATGAACCTGGCCGGGGGAAGCCGTCCTAACTCCGGGTGTTCCCAGCGCAACAAGGCCTCCAGCCCTACCACCTTACCACTCGTGAGGGCGATCTGGGGTTGGTAGTGCAGCACCAGCTCCCCGCGTTCCAGGGCCTCGTGCAACTGGCTCTCGAGTGTAAAACCGTTGAGCACGACGATATTTGGCTCGGCATAGAGTTGGTAGGCATTCTTCCCCTTGGCTTTTGCACGGTAGAGGGCGTTATCGGCCTTGTGTAGCAAGTCTTCAGCAGTTGTACCATCTGTCGGATACATGCTAATGCCGATGCTGGCGCTCACAAACAGTTCGTGTCCTCTCACCAGGAAAGGTTCTTTGAGCACTTCCAAGAGCTTTTGAGCCACCTGTACCGCACCTTGCGAGTTTGGGAGCTCGTTCAGCACCAATGTGAATTCATCTCCGCCGATACGTGCGACGGTGTCACTCTGACGGACGTGACGTTGCAAGCGCTGGGATACCTGCTGGAGGAGAATGTCACCGGCCGCGTGGCCCAACGTGTCGTTGACCATTTTGAAGCGGTCTAAATCGACGTACAACAGACCGACTGGCCTCCCGTGGCGCTGTGCCTGTGCTATAGCCTGGTGGAGCCGGTCTTCAAAGAGGACGCGGTTCGGCAGCGATGTGAGCGGATCGTGCTGAGCCTGATAGGCTAATTGATCGGCCAATTCCTGCTGCTCGATGGCGATTGCGGCGAGCCGGCTTGCCATCCTGGCGAGTTGCAACTCATCGTCTGTGGGGCTCCTCGGGTCGCGATAGTGGATGACGAAAATACCCGCCAGGGTCGCTCCGTCAGAATAAATTGGGATCGGCCAGACGCTGGGGAGCCCGTGGCGCAGCGCTCGCTCGCGATACTGATTCCACAACGGGCTGTTGGCGACGTCGCTGGCACTCAAAGCATCTTCCGAGGATGCAGCACGGTGGGGCCGGGCGGCGAGATCCAGAAGCAGGCCGGCGTCTGCTCGTCCAAAACTTTCGGGTAAGCTAGGACCGGCCGCGGGGTAGATCCGTCCGTTGCGCTGCAAGAGCACTGCGCACAGCATCTCAGGACGCTGGCGCTCAACCATGTGGATCAAATCGGTCAGAATATCGAGTAATGGATGGGTGCGAGGGATCATGTCAAATACCCGGTTGCTGCCCGGCTGAGTCGTTTGGCCCGACTGCAGCGGTTGTATCGCACGTTCCCTTGACCAAGACGCGGGCCTTTTCATCAGCAGCGGCTGGATGGATAGACTGCCCGCGCCAGGTTTGATCTTCCGGTCATACCTGGAAGCGCTAAACCCTTAGCCAATTGGACGTGAGGATAGTCGGGAATACTCGCCGGAGTTGGTTCTGTGAGTAGCGAAGGGACAACTGTCTGGTTGATCGTTCGATCTCCGTGTTCTCGGATGCCTGGCTCTCGTCCGCCGCCAACGTCAGGCGGGGTTGGACGAGGAGGGAAGCGGGACACTGGATGCGAGAATGCGTACGTTCTCAGGAACTTGGGTCTTGAGCAGCGTCTAACGTCGCCACCCGTCACTTGCCGCGACGCGGATGTAGGCAAAGAGGTCTGGAAGCGAGGCAAAGTATGATCGCTCCCCACTGGGAATATGCTCCACCTGGACCTGCGACTTCTGTTCGGCATCCGACGGGCGCCATAGGCGGATAAGAAACGAGACGTACTCTGGCTTTGGTTCCACCATGTCCCTCCACATGTTAAGACGAACATAGTGTCGAGGTGCCCATCAGTCATCGGCCCCAGGTCACAATTTGGTCACGACTTTTCTGACTTACAACGATGATTGACCCAGGACTTGCGTAGATTCAAACCGTGACGGTATCGTGATTAGGGAGCGGGAGCCCAAAGTGAGCATTCAGCCGGCGCGAATGGGGCTCGCGAGCGGAGGAAATCCCAGTTCTTGGCGGAATGGATGGATCGAGATCCTTGCGTTCGTTTGGGAACAGGATTGTTTTGCTTGAGATCGGATGTCTCGGCAGCGAAAACAAGGCCGGAGCGCAAATCGGTGCTTCAGATCGCGGACGGCTTCCCTGGAGGCGCAGTACAAATCAGGGGCCTCGTCATTGGAGTCTCTCGAGAGGTCGCATCCTGGCAGCGACTCCAAGGGCGCCGGTCACGGCGTCAGGGTTGCGGAGTTTTCCAAGAGTTCGGAACTCTCCGATTACACGTCCCCGGCGACGACCTGACCGGTGTTCTAGAAGTCGCCGAAGGCCTTGAGAGAGCCTTCTCGCGGCGCGGTGGATCCGCAGAGGTGGAGGGGACTGCAGTCGTGTGTTCGTGTCTACTGCTCTACCGTGTCCTCGACCGCTTCCCTCTGGGCCAGGAGCACTACAATGTCCGAGATGTCTGCCGCCGCCAGCCGTTCGAATTGTACGGGTTCATCATCGTCAATAGCTGCTCGCCTTGGTGCAACCCAACGCGGCAACTTCATCTCGACGCGAAAGCCGCCGGTCCGCGCCGGCCCGGCCTGAAACTCGCCCCGCAGGGCCTCAGCTCGTTCGCGCAAGCCCCGCAGGCCGAAGCCTACCGCCGCCCCGCCGTTCTGTCTGCTGCTTTCACTGGCCTGTCCGTTATCTTCCACTGTCAGGTGGATCGCCTCGCGCTCGAACCCCAGCGTCACCACCACTTGAGTTGCCTCCGCATGGCGGCTTACGTTCGTCAAAGCTTCCTGGGCGGCGCGGTAGAGTGGGACCGCCAGGCGGGATGAGAGAGGAACGACCTCGCCTTCGACGTGCCAGATGACGTCGATGTGGGTCCTCTCCTGGTAATCCGCGGTGAGGCTGGCGATTGCCTCGGACAAGGAGAGCACCTCGAGGGCTCCGGGGCGCAAGGCCTTGACCGCCCGGCGAACCTCAGAGAGACCATCTTTGACCAGCGCTCGGGCGTGCCTGGCCACCCGCTCGCAATCCTCGTTGGAGTTGGCCGAGAGCTGAACGATCAGTTCGAGTTGGACGTCCAGCGCCGTCAGCGTATGCCCCAGCGTATCGTGAATCTCACGCGCCAGGCGCGCTCGCTCCTGGGCCATCGCGAGCGCCTCGGCTCGGGCGATATGGTCTTGCATTTGCCCGTATGCCTCAGTTAGCTTCGCCTGCAGTGCCTTGTCGCGATCATCGTAGATGTTCTTGGCGGCAGCGATGATCAGCAAGCTAAGGACGTACCAGGGAACGTCCTCCAGCACCGCCAACAGAGCGGTTGGCCACTGGCGCAGGATGATGAAGTGGCTGACGAGGGTTAAAGCGACCGTGCCAACGGCCCACGCCACGCTCCAGGAGGGTCGCGTAAATGAAAAGAGGAGGTACCCTTCAAGGGTGACAAGGTAGAAATACAGCATGGCCTCACCCTGGATAAGGAGGACAACGGCGAGCGCCAAACCGGCGCCGAGGAATATCCAGAGTCGATCGTAGCGACGAAGGGTATCCCTGGGCCAGCCTCGCAGCCAGGGGATGTAGCGCGCGGCGAGGGCCAGCGACAGCAAGGCGTAGAGGATCAAGGCAGTGACTGTGAGCGGCCTCTTCAGCGTGATGAGACTCGTCACGAAGATAGTCGCGACGGAAAGCACAGCCACCAGGGCGAGGACTCTTATGTGTTGGGTGAGGCTGATGTCGTCGGCAGTCGTGTCCCGACTCATGCGGCGCTGCCCTGCTCGTACAACAAGCCCCACTCGACCGCCAGGCGCACGGCATGAGCGCGGTCGCGCGCGCCCAGCTTGGCGAGAATGCGGCTGACATAGTTCTTTACGGTGCCTTCGGCCAGGGCGAGCCCGTCGGCGATCTCGGCGTTGGCCGCGCCGGTGGCCATCAGATCCAGCACCCGGCGCTCCTGGCCGGTCAGCCGCTCGGTGAGGACCGGTTCGGGCGGCTCCCCCGCCCCCAGGTGGACCAGGCGGCGCACCACCTTTTGGGTGACCGCAGGGTCGAGCACCGCCTGCCCGGCGTGGACCGCGCCGATGGCCTCGCCCAGCCGCCGCGGATCGGCATTCTTGAGCAGGTAGCCCGCCGCCCCGGCCTGCAGGGCCGCAAAGACGTACTCGTCGTCGTCGAAGGTGGTCAGCACGATCACCCGCGTGGCCGGGTAGCGGGCGCAGATCTCGCGAGTGGCTGCCACCCCGTTCATCCCCGGCATGCGCACATCCATCAGCACCACGTCCGGCTGCTGCGCAGCCACCAGCGCCAGTGCCTCGCGCCCATCGCCGGCTTTGCCCACCACTGTCAGCTCCGGCACGAAGGCCAGCAAGGAGGCCAGCCCCTCCCGGATCAGGGTTTGGTCATCGACAATTACAACGCGGATTGGAGTCATCCGGTATCCTCCGGTGCGGTCGGCACTCGGCGTACAGCCGGGCGAGTCGTCTGCCCGCCGGCCGGAGTGCGGAGCGTCCGAACCAGTCCTGCCGTAGAGTGAAAAGAGAATCGCTGCGCCCTGGTTCGTGGGGCGATACCGGGTAAGCGTACGAGGCGATGAGTCCGGCGTGGGACGAGAGGTGAAATGGGAACTCGTTTCGCCGCCGCCGACGAGGGCGTTGCCCGCAAAGAACGACACGATGTCGGGGTGCCGATGATGCGCAGCGGTCTGGAAACGAAACAGGCTGCCTGGGGATAAACAATCCTTCGGCAGCCTGGCCATCTTCACGTCCTCCCCACCGCGATCTGCCTTTCGGATCAGATTTGAGGGCTCAAGGAGAGCAGAAGACCCTTAGCTTTGCGCCCCCACCTCACGATGGGTTTGCCTTTTCGGGATGTCCGTCTTCGATTGTACGACTATCGAAACTTCGGTGAAAGCACTCTGTTCAGGTGAGACTAACCTTTATCCACCTGGATTCAATGGCCCGCGACTGCATTGCACCAAGATGAGAACCTGCGCTCAAAGGTCAATTATACGTCGATTGGTCCTTCTTGTCAATTGTCAAAGCTTGCTCACGGCCGGTGGTTTTGCGCTTTTGATAACATAAACTACCGTAAAACGTAATATCGATAACTTGAAAATTGGGAGCTGTAGTTGAAGTCAAGTGTGACCCTAACCAGGTGAAAGACAGGCCCACGACTCCGCGGACTGGGCAGTGTGGCGGGTAACAGGGAAAGGTCAAACCGTGTCGCTGCTTTCGCCCACCAGTCGTTTCCGTGGAGCTTGCCCGTTGAGATGACTATGCTAATATGACCCTTGTGCCGTACAGGAGGGGGCATGAAACGGGTTGGGCTGCTGGTCGGACGGGAGCGTTCCTTTCCGGACGCCCTCATTGCGACAATCCTGGCGCGGGGTGCTAGCGTGGCGGCTGACTATGTCCTGCTCGAGGGGACGCGGATGGCTGAGCCGGCGCCCTACGACGTTCTGATCGACCGTATCTCACATGAGATTCCTTATTATCAGGCCTATCTCAAACATGCAGCCTTGGAAGGGGTTTATGTGATCAACAACCCCTTTTGGCGGTTGGCCGATGACAAATTCTTCGGCACCTCGCTGGCCGACGCCATCGGCGTAGCCGTTCCTAAGACCGTGTTGCTGCCCAACAAAGGCTACGTTCCGGGGATCGTACCGGAATCTCTCCGAAATCTCAAATACCCGCTCGACTGGGACGAGATATTGGCTCTCACAAGCTTGCCGGCCATTGTGAAGGTGCACTATGGTGGTGGTTGGAGAGACGTCTACCGTGTCGAGAACCGGGGCGAGCTGGAGCAGGTCTATGACCGGAGTGGGCGGCAGACCCTCATGGTTCAAGAGTTTATTCAGTGGGAGCGCTATGCGCGCTGCATTGTGATTGGCCGTGAACGCGTCAAGGCTACTGCCTGGGACCCCCGCCGTCCCCACTTCGAGCGCTATCGCTATGATGAACCGCCGCTCCCGGCCCCGCTCCAACAGCGGATTGAGACCGATGCCTGCCGGCTCTGCGGGGCGTTGGGCTACGATATGAATACGGTCGAGTTTGCGGTCCGCGACGGTGTTCCTTACGCAATTGACTTCATGAACCCGGCGCCCGACTTCGATATTACGAGCCTTGGCCAAACGAACTTCGAATGGACCGTCACTGCCATGGCCGACTTCGTTTTATCCGTCGTCCAGGGTAATCGGCAGCCACAGCTCCACTGGAAAAGCTTGCTCAATGCGCCCCTCGATGCCCCGGTCGCCTGAGTGCGGAGCAGCCTATGTCTCCGTCTGAGATCACGCGCGCAGCTGTTGATGACTATCACTCGCTGTTGGCGGCCGGAGATCCGCTGGCCGAATGGGAGCAGCTCCACGAGGATTTGGAGCGACGCAATCTGCGCTTCAAGGAGCGCCCTATCTGCACCGTCCTGCGTCCGGTGTTCATGCCGCGCGCGCAGTACGAGCATCTCCGGCTGGCGAGTGAGGGCTTCCTGCAAGCGCTGGCGTTGGTGTACCAGACGCTGATGGCTGATTCAGCTCTCCGCCGGCGGATCGGAGTGACCTCGGAGGAGGAGCAGCTCTTGGTGCTCGATCCCGGCTACCCGTCGCCCGACGGCTTCACCCGGCTCGACGGCTTTCTGAACGCGGCCGGTGACCTGCGCTTTATCGAGTATAACGCCGAGAGTCCCGGCGGATTGGCGTTTGCCGATGCCCTCAGCGAGGTATTCGAGCAGTTGCCGACCTTCCGGCGCTTTGCGAGCCGTTGGCCGGTCACCCGCTTTCAAACCCGCCGTACGCTGCTCGACACCCTTCTGAGCCACTACCGCCAGTGGGGTGGCCGCCAGACCCCGACCATCGCGATCGTGGATTGGCACACCGGTGTCGGCACCTCGGCGGAATTTGCCCTCTGCCAGCAGAGCTTCGAGGCGGCGGGAATTCCGACCATCATCACTTCCCCGGAGGCCTTGGAACTGCGCGGCGGCCGGCTGTTTGATAGTCAGAACGGTCGGGTCGTCGATTTGATCTATAAGCGCGTTATCACCGGCGAACTGCTCGATCGGATGGGGCCGGACAACATTCTGGCCCGGGCGGTGGCAACTCGCGCCGCCTGCATGGTGAATAGTTTTCGCGGTCAGCTGCTGTTCAAGAAGGCCATCTTCGCCCTCTTGAGCGAGTGGCTCGCCGCGCGACGTTTTCCCGTTGGGGTGGCGGTGATCCTGGGACGCCATTTGCCCTGGACGCGCATCCTGGCGGAGGGATCAGTGGAGGTCGATGGCGGCCAGGTGGATTTGCTCCGGTTTGCTGTCGCCGAGCGCGAGTCCCTCGCCCTCAAGCCGAACAGTGGGTACGGCGGCAGAGGTGTCGTCCTCGGTTGGGAGTCGGCCCCAGATGCATGGGAGCGAGCCCTCAACCTGGCGCTGCAGTCCGAGCAACCCTACGTCCTCCAGCGGCGCGTCGAGATGGCGGCCCAGTCCTTCCCGTTGATCAAGGCGGGACGGTTGCAGATCGAGCCGCGTTTGATGGATGTTGATCCCTACTGCCATCGCGGCCAACGGGTGGAGGGCGCAGGTGTACGTCTCGGGAGCGGTGGGATTCTGAATGTGACCGCCGGTGGTGGTTCGGCCGCTCCCCTTTGGGTGCTCGAGTGAGGATAGACGTTCGCAGCCGGCCGCCCGGCAACCGTCCTCGAACGGCAGTTCTTCGGAACAAAATATGACGGCGACTGTCGTGGTTACTTGCTACAATGCGTTCGAAGAACCTTGTGGGACGCGTTGCGAGTTATGCACCCGTTACTTCATCTCATCCACGGCCGAGTCGCTATTCGTTGCGCTCGCAGCGCGTCTACTGACTGACCGCGTCAGTTGCTACATTCTTAAGGAAGCGTGATGGCGCCGATTACCCCCTCACGGCAGCAGTATCTTGATATCAAGGCCCAGCACAGGGATGCGATTGTCTTCTTTCGGCTGGGCGACTTCTACGAGACCTTCGATGAAGATGCCCACCTGGTCGCGCGCGAACTCGACCTGGTCTTGACGCGGCGCCACGAGGCGCCGATGGCTGGCGTGCCCTACCATGCGGTGGAAAACTATATCGCTCGGCTGATTGAGAAGGGATACAAGGTGGCGATTGCCGAGCAGTTGGGCGATCCCGTGAAGGGGTTGATGCCGCGCGAGGTCACCCGCGTCGTCACGGCGGGCACCGTTGTCGAACCGACGATGCTCGACGACAAGCGCAACAACTACCTCGCCGCCGTGATCTATGACTCAAGTGGGGCGCGGGCCGGCCTGGCCTACGCGGACATCACCACCGGTGAGTTCGCCTGCACCGCGTTTCGCGGCGCGGATATACGTCATCAGGTGGATGAGGAGCTGGCGCGCCTCCAACCGGCCGAACTGCTGATCCCCGAAGGCGGGATGGAGCCTGCCTCGCGCAGCCCAACGGCCGAGATGAAGCCTGCTCCGGTGGCCAACGGGAGCGGCGCGCGTGCCAGCACGGCCAGCGGGCTCGGCTCTCGAATCACCCCGGTCGAATCCTGGCGCTGGGAGCTGGCCACCGCCCGCCAGACCCTCCTGGGTCACTTTGAGGTCCGGACACTCGATGGCTTCGGCTGCCATGATAAGCCTCTGGCCATCCGAGCGGCCGGCACGCTGCTTGCCTACCTCCAGGAGACGCAGCGTGGCGCGCTCGACCAGCTCACGAGTCTACACACCTACAGCACCGCTGCCTACATGACCCTCGACGCGGCCACCCGCCGGAATCTGGAGTTGACCGAAAGCTTGCGCGATGGCCCGGGAGAGAGCGGGATCAGATCCGCGCCGACCCTGCTCTTGGTGCTGGACGCCTCTCGGACGGCAATGGGCGGACGACTGCTGCGGCAGTGGATCAACCAGCCGCTTCTTGCCCGCGAAGCGTTGGAAGCTCGCCTCGATGCGGTAGAGTGCCTTTTCCACGACACGGCACTCCGGCTTGAATTGCAGCAGGTGCTGCGCGAGATTGCTGACCTGGAGCGACTCACGAACCGGGCCGTGACGCGCATCGCGACACCGCGCGACTTGGGGGCGATCCGCGCTACGCTCGAGCGCATTCCGTTCATCCAGGCGGTTCTCGCCGACATGGTGGCTTCAGACGCGGCTGCACGGCCCTTTGCCCTCCGGCCCGAAGACTTCGACCCCTGCGATGACATCCTGGCCTTGCTGCAAGAGGCCCTGGTAGACGAGTTGCCAGCGACCCTGCAGAAGCCTGGTACCATCCGTCCAGGCTTCAGCGACGAGTTGGATGGTGTGACCGAGCGAGCCCGCCATGCTGTCGAGTGGGTCAAAAATCTCGAGCCGGCCGAGCGCGAGCGCACCGGGATTAAGTCGCTCAAGGTCGGCTACAACAAGGTCTTCGGCTACTACATCGAGGTCACCAGGGCGAATGCGGCTCTGGTTCCCGACGACTACATCCGCAAACAGACGCTCGTCAACGCCGAGCGCTACATCACGCCCGAACTCAAGGAGTACGAGTCGCTGCTCCTCCACGCGGAGGAGCGCCAACTCGATATCGAAGGTCGCATCTTCCGGCAGATCACCGAGCAGGTCGCAGCCGCGGCGCCCCGCTTGCTCGCCACGGGGCGCGCCCTCGCCCATCTCGACGTCTACGCCAGCCTGGCGGAGGTCGCCATTCGCCATCGCTACGTTCGCCCGCAGCTGACCGAGAGCGATGTCATCCGTATCCGCAACGGGCGCCACCCGGTGGTCGAACTCGCGCTGCACGATGAGCCCTTCATCGCCAACGACGCCTTTCTGTCGCGCGAGGAGTCCATCCACATCATCACGGGCCCGAACATGAGCGGAAAGAGCACTTACCTCCGCCAGGTGGCACTGATCGTGCTGTTGGCGCAAATTGGCTCGTTTGTTCCGGCCGACGAGGCCGAGATCGGGTTGGTGGATCGCATTTTTACCCGGGTAGGTGCCCAGGACGAGATTGCGCGCGGCCAGTCCACATTCATGGTGGAGATGGTTGAGACGGCCAACATTCTGCACCACGCGAGCCCGCGCTCGCTCCTCGTGCTGGATGAGATCGGGCGGGGCACGAGCACCTACGATGGCATCTCGATCGCCTGGGCCGTCGTCGAGTACATTCATAACCATCCGAATCTGCGCGCCAAGACACTCTTCGCCACCCACTACCACGAGCTTACTGAGCTTGCCGGGCGGCTCCCACATGTCGCCAACTACAACGTCGCGGTGGCCGAGGATGGTGACCGGGTGATCTTCCTGCACAAGATTATTCCGGGAGGAGCCGATCGCTCCTATGGGATCCATGTCGCCGCGATTGCAGGGCTCCCGCGTACAGTGATCTTGCGCGCGCAAGAGATCCTGGCCCAACTGGAGCAGGAGGCACGAGCGCCCGGCTCGCGCCGCGAGGCGGTCAAGGCGCTGGCGGCACAGCGCGCCGCCAGCGCGGAGCAGTTGGCGCTATTTGGCGAGCCAACGTCCCACCCCATCGTCGAGCGGCTTCAAGCGTTGGATGTAAGTAACGTTACCCCGGTCGAGGCGATCAGGGTTCTCTACGAACTCTGTCAACTGATCGGCGAGGATGGGTAGGATCGGGCCAATTCGACAAAGGCGACTTGCTTCGGGTCGCCTTTGTTCGTGTTGGAAACCGAAAGGTGAAGCAGCTACGGAGGGGAGGCCCTCGTTTTGAAAACGAAGTGATACGAGGCTCTATGTTCAATCAGACGAAAGAACGCTATGCCATTCGGCGCGCCTCACGGACCGATGCAGAGGCCCTGCGGGCGCTCCGCCACACCGTGGGGTGGAGTGCGGCCCGCATCGAGCACCAATTGGCCGATCCGGCGGCGCTGGTGTTGGTCGCCGAGGTCGAGGAAATCCTGATTGGCACGATCACCTTGATGTCAACGCACGATGATCCCGAGTTGGCCGACCGTTGTCAGCGAGCCTACATCTCCGATCTGATGGTTGCTCCTCGATGGCAGCGCTACGGTTTCGGCGGTGCGCTGCTGGCGGCGGCTGAGGATGAGGCGCGGGCTCGCGGCTACTCCACTGTTACCCTCACGGTGGATGAGAGCAATGAGGGCGCTCGCCGCCTCTACGAGCGGTGCGGTTACCGCTGGTTCAAGACGGTTCGCTTTCCATGGGGACCGGGTCACGCCCTCGCGAAGCACCTCGGCGGGGACCGCCATGCTGAAGCATGGTGGTGAGCGCCGGTTCGACAGAGGGCCCCGCTTGATTTGTGTTCTTCGCTCTTTCGAGGATGAAAGTCGAAGCCAGCGCCGCGCAACGTGACCTCGGGCCGGCGACGGGCGGCGGGGGCAGGCCACTGCCGGCGCGCATCATCACCTTTTCTGCTGGTGGGCCGCAGTTCCCGGCGGATGCGAGACTGGCCAACCGCCTGGACTCTGCCAACGGGGTACAAGGCTCCGAATAAGCAAGGGTTCCTTATAAAAGCCATCACCTGAAATGGGTGGAATGGTGAGGCACTAAAGTTGCTTGTATCGAATCGTTGTCGTATCCGACGCAGAGACGGGGGGGTTGGACCTCGGTGAGTGGTCCTTGAGACGTTCCAGATCGCTTGAAGAGAAGGGGGTGATTCAGTATGGCGGAGACCGATACCGGCACGGAGCGGACCAGGAAAGATCCGGCGGATCCCTCACTGAACCGGGCGGCACGGACCAGGCGGCCGACCCAAGATGAGCAACTCTTGGCTCGGCCGCATCCCCAACAAGTCTTATTTACGCACACGGACCCCTGGCGAGTCCTGCGGATCACCGGCGAGTTTGTCGAGGGCTTCGATGCGCTGGCAGAACTTGGACCGGCTGTGACGCTCTTTGGGTCGGCACGCGTGAAGCGTCGTGATCCTATGTATCAGGCTGCCGTTGAGGTGGCCCGCCTGCTGGGTCAGTCTGGCTTCACGATCATCACCGGCGGTGGACCCGGGATCATGGAGGCCGGCAGTCGGGGGCACGAGATTCAGGTGCGCCTTCAGTCGGGTTGAATATTGAGTTGCCATTCGAACAGGGGCTCAATCCGTTCGTTGACATCGCCATCGACTTTCACTATTTTTTTGTCCGCAAGACGATGTTTGTCAAGTATGCCCAGGCATTTGTCATCTTTCCTGGTGGCTTCGGCACGATGGATGAGCTCTTTGAATCTCTGACGCTCATCCAGACCGGCAAGGTGCAAAACTTTCCGGTTGTCTTGTTCGGTTCAGACTACTGGCGAGGGCTGCTCGGCTGGTTACGCGCGTCGATGCTAACCGAAGGGAAGATCGCCGCGGCTGATCTGGAGTTGATGCACGTGACCGATTCGCCGGAGGAGGTGCGAGATCTCATCGTCGAATCGATGCAAGGGAGCCCGCGGCGCGTGGTGCAGGAGGAGGGAGCGCGTGAGGCCACCCGTCGCGCCCTCGGCAAAGAGCGGCAGGTGGACGAGGACGGCGAATGAGCTGTTCGTGGTTTCGGCCCGCCATCTCTTGGGGGCTCGTCCAGGTCGCAGGTTCCCCGTTTGTGTGGAGCGCGCCCACATGGCGCGAGACCGCCAGGATGAGCGGTCTCGCGCCGTAGCGGTTGGCCGGGTAAGGCGTTCCGACGCGATGTCAGCCGTTGAGGCGGGCCAGTTCGCGCATCAGGGCTGAGGCGTCGAGGTCGCCCTCCCCACGGTTGATGAGTGCCTGGAAGAATTGAGCTGCGAGCGCGGTGAAGGGCACCGGCAGATCGAGATCGCGGGCACTATCGAGCGCGATCTTCATGTCTTTGAGGTGCAGGCTGGCCTTGAACCCTGGCTGGAAGTTGTCGGCGATTGCCTTGGGACCACGGACTTCGAGGATGCGGCTGTTCGCGTAGCCGCCGGTCAGGACGCGCAGGGCCTTCTCCAGGTCTAGCCCGGCCTGCTTTGCCAGGAGCAAGCCCTCGGCCATCGCGGCGTAATGCAGCGAGCAGACGATCTGGTTGGTGGCCTTGATCGTCTGACCGGCGCCGACCGGACCCATGTGAGTGATGGTTTTTCCCATCGCCTCCATCAGAGGCATGACCTTGGACAAGACCTCAGCTGAGCCGCCGACCATGATCGAAAGCGTTGCACTGCGAGCGCCGACATCCCCCCCGCTGATCGGAGCGTCGAGCCACTCGAGGCCGAGCGCGGCGGCCTCGGCGGCCAGATCGCGGGTGACCACGGGGGAGATGGTGCTGTGGTCCACGATAATCTGTCCGGGACGCGCGCCGGTGAAGACGCCGTTCTCGCCGCGGACCACCGCGACGACATCGGGCGAGTCGGGGAGGCAGAGGAGGATGACGTCGCTGCGGTCGGCGACTTCGCGAGACGAGGCGGCCGGCGTCGCACCAGCTGCTACCAACTCTTCCACCGCGCCGCGGCTGCGATTATGGACCACCAGGGAAAAGCCAGCCTTGCGGAGGTTAAGGGCCATCGACTTGCCCATGATGCCCAGGCCGATGAAACCGACAGTAGGTTGATGATTCACATGTAACTCCTTGGTCAGTGGCAGTCGTCAGCGGTGAAACAACCCGGCTCGACACTTTTCGGTCGGCGCCAGCGTGCCTCCTCGCGAGGCTGGCGACTC
This sequence comes from Ardenticatenaceae bacterium, assembly GCA_027493995.1. Taxonomy (GTDB): domain Bacteria; phylum Chloroflexota; class Anaerolineae; order Ardenticatenales; family Ardenticatenaceae; genus DOUV01. Next base: position 8,415,850 of record JAOSJS010000001.1, read on the forward strand.
AGCGCCTACGATGAGAGGATCTTCCTTTTAATTACAGGACCTACGCGGTAGGTTGAGCCGCGAAAGAGAGATCGGCTTGTACGGATCACAAACTTTGGGTCGGCCTGGGAGTACTGCGCAACTCCTGTTAATTAATATTACTTGACCGGCTGCAGCGGCACGCGCCTGGAGCGCCAGTCAAGAAGTCAGACTTCGGAAGTCTCCGACCACGCGTCACCGGCGACGCCTTGACCGGTGTTCTGGAGAGCCATTATAAAAACGTTGCGGCTTGTCCGCCAACTTGGGTCTCGGATCATGCGGGCAAGCGAGAGGAACTGAGTGTTGCGCGGCGATTGGCGATCCTGGAAGAGCCCGTGATCAGGCCTCAGCGATTTGACGGAGTCCGACTCCAAAACAAAGGGCTGAATGGCGCTCGGCAAATGGACGGAGACAATCACGCGCAAGGCGGATGACATCAGGCTCAAGGCGTGGTAGAGTTTGTATTGTCGCTCTGTGGAGGAGCCTGCTGTCGGATGAGGACGCTGATCTTTCGGACCCGGTCTGACAGTTCAAACCGTTGGGAATATTGGCGCTTCGCTGCCATGCTCATCGGGCTTCTGATCGTCTCGGTGGGTATCTGGTCCTTTACCGGCAAGGTCGAGCCCGCTACTGTCGAGCGTTTCGGCTACCTCGGTATCTTCGTAATCAGTTTCCTGGCGAATGCCAGTGTGTTCTTGCCGCTCGCGCCAACGATGGCCCTGGTTGTCGCGGGCACCTGGTGGTTCAATGCTGTGCCGGTGGTCGTGGTAGCGGCGGCCGGAAGTGCCCTGGGCGAGTTGGTGAGCTACGCCCTCGGGGCCGGTGGCCGCCGAACGTTGCCCAACAGTAAGGTCGTGGCTCTCGTCGAGCGGTGGATGCAACATCGCGGGACGGGTGCGCTGACCCTGTTTGTGTTGGCGGCCGTGCCAAATCCGGCGGTGGACGTGGCAGGTATTCTGGCCGGGGCGTCGCGCTATCCCTGGTGGGCCTTTTTGGCTGTGGTCTGGCTTGGCCGGTTGGTGCGCTTTGCTCTGTTGGCGGCCGGTGTCTCATTCTGGATGAAGTAATGAGTGGAATCGCCTGGGGCAGCCGACAGAGGCAGCTCGTCTTGCGCCGATTCTCACCTACCAGTTTGACCAGCGCAGGACAGGCGGGCTTCACAGCCGCCGACTGTTCGAGAGTCGCGGCAGAAAGGCGTGCGCGAGCACTGGAATCTCGGCGGCTGGGCCCTGCTTGACCTGCGCGGCGAGACTGCGCAAGTCATCGCGTAGCAGCGGATCTGGGACCGCGACCTTGGTCAGCACGTGGGCGGCGCCCTGCCGGAGCCAGGCGGTGAGCTTACGGGTACTCAGCGCCTCGAGGAGCGGCGGGAGGGCTGCCGGTCCCTCGGCAGCCAAACCCTCGGCTGCCAGCCAGCGCACCCCGTAGTTGGGGTCGTTCAGCGCGTCAACCTGGGCCGGGACCGCCTGCGGGTCGCCGATCGTGGCCAGGGCTCGGGCGGCGTGCCAGCGCACCTGGTCGCTGCCGCTCTGGAGGGCCCGGCTCAAGGCTGGCGTGGCGGCCGGGCCAATCATCTCCAGCGCACGCTGGGCGGCACCGGCGACCTTGCGGTCGTCGCCCAACGCCTGCACCAGTGGCTCGACGGCGGCAGGGTTGCCCGTTTCGCCCAGGGCGTGAGCGGCCTGAATCCGAAGCAAGCGCTTCGGACTATGGAGGGCCTCGAGCAGGTCGCGGGGGACCGCTGTCGAGCGGGGTCTCTCCTCAGCCGGCCGGTCCGCGGCCTGGCCGTCGAGCGGATGGTACCCCAGGCCGGGCGGGGCCTGGCGCCGCGGTCCCGAGTAAGGTGGCTCATCCGCCAGGGTGAGGATGAGCTGCTCCCAAAGGTCGGCATCATCGGCATTCTGGATGGCCTCAATGAAGAGGACTTGTGTTGCTGGGTCCTGCTCTGTGAGCATATGGAGCATCGTCGACGTAGCGGCTGCGTCGCCCGCTGCGACGCGGTCCAGCAGGTTGTTTACTTCTTCGCGAGTCATCAGCAGTCTCCTTCAGGCCGTGCTGGTTGTTTCTCCTTGGCGGACCTGAGTCGAGGGAACTTTGGCACATTGCGCGACGTTTTGCAAGCGGCACAGGCTGTGGGGTGTACGCAGGAGTTGTGGGGGGCGGACCCCTCCCCAGCCCCTCCCCGTTTTGGGGAGGGGAGTCAGACGCGGGCCCGCCAGCCGCGCGGCACTTCGTCTCCCCCTTCCCTGCGAGGGAAGGGGGCCGGGGGGTTAGGTTCTGCCGGCGACGCCAGCTGCCTGACAACTCGTGCGTACACCCAGGCTGTGAATGTATTCCGAACGCAATCCACTGATTCCAAAAGGAGGCGACGAATGCGCTCGCATGCGTACGTCAAGACGATAGTGATTGTTGCAGCTGCTCTCTCCATGATGGCGGCACTTGCTCTGCTGGCCTGGCCACGCACCGGTCTGGCTCGAGCCCAGACGCCTACCCCTCCTCCCGGCGCTGCCGCGGCATCTGAACTCACTCGCACCGTTTCTGTCTCCGGTCATGGCGAGGTGCAGGCGACTCCCGACCAGGCGACTGTCACGGTTGGTGTACAAAGCCAGGCGGCGACGGCTGAGGCCGCCCTCGACGAGAATAACACCAAGATGGCAGCGCTTCTGAAGGTGATCAAGGACGCCGGTGTTGCCAGCAAAGATATTCAGACCTCCAACTTTAGCATCTTCCCGGTTTACGAAGAGAAGAATGTCAGCAATGAGCCTCCCCGAGTCATCGGCTACCGGGTGAATAACCAGGTTGTCGTCAAGGTCCGTTCCCTCGACGCACTTGGCTCGCTGCTCGATGCGGTGGTGAAGGCAGGCGCCAACCAGATTCAGGGTATCGCCTTCGGCTTTGCCGACCCGCAGGCGCTCCTCGACCAGGCTCGCGAGCAGGCCATGAAAGACGCGCAACGAAAGGCAACCCAGCTCGCCACGCTCGGGAACAGCCAGCTCGGCCCCGTGCTGACGATCAGCGAGGGCGGCGTGACACCCCCGCGGGTCGTCGTAGAGCGCACGATGGTGGCACCGGCAGCGGCGCCGGCGGTCCCTGTGGAGGCGGGTGAGTCCACCGTTACCGTTGACGTGCAGGTCACCTACACCCTGCGCTAACGCGCGGAGATGAGGGGCAACCCCTGTGGCTGCCCGTGAGGGGTGAGAGAACACCATAAGCTGGGTGCCCGGTCTGCCATAGCGCCCGGCCGCTGTGGGCTCCTCGTCCCTCACCTGTTCCACCCGGCCGTGCCTGCCACCCCATTCTGCTTCGTGACGTGAGTTCGCAGGCCAGCGAGTGGGGCCCGATCAGGCACACGATTTCACAGGAGGAGTCTCGTGCCTCGCTTGTCAGCGCTACGTCTGTTCCGATTGCTTGTCCCTCTCGTCTTTGTGCTGCTCGGACCGGGACTGCCCGCAGTGGCCCAGGAGCCCGAGCCGCCGGCGCCCGGCCGGGCGGCGGCACCTGGGGTGCCGGAGCGAACACCGGCTGTACTCAGCACCCAGACCCTCTCGCCGGCGGAGGTCCGGACAGTTGTCGAGTTCGCCCCCTCCGCCGATACCTACATTGCCTCGAACCGGCCTGGCTCGAATTTTGGATCCGCCACTGGTCTATTCCTGGGATACAATCTGGTCGATAGCAACTATGGTGCGGAGCGGACCCTCCTCCGCTTTGATGCTTTAGGGACGCTCCCGAAAGGGGTCATCATCAACAGCGCCCGCCTGCGGCTCTACCTCGGTAACTCAAACCCGCCGAACGACGCGCCGATGGGCACGGTACTGCGGCGTCTGGCCTCGTCGTGGACCGAGGGCAGCGTGACCTGGAACACCCAGCCGACGTGGGGTGGGATTCGTGCCAGCACGGACGTGGGAAGTTCGCTCGGATGGTACGAGTGGGATATTACGGACCTGGTCGACGATTGGATCCAGGGCGACCAGCCTAATTACGGATTGGAGATCATCGGCGACGAACGCGTCCAACAGCGCGAGCGCGTGTTCTACGCGCGCGAGACGTCTACAGCTCTCTACCCGCGCCTTGTCGTGGATTACACGGCCGATACCCTCCCCCCGATCGTGACGGTCAACCCATTGCCGGCCTACTCCCCGGCCACGTTTACAGTCTCCTGGAGTGGCCACGATCAGGGCCCCGCCGGTATCGCCTACTACGATGTCCAGTACCGCGTGGATGCTGGCTCGTGGGTGAGCTGGCTCAACCAGGTGACCTTCACCTCGGCGCAGTTCACCGGCCAGAACGGGCGAGTGTACCAGTTCCGGGCGCGCGGCGTGGACACGGCCGGCAACGTCGAAGCGTTCGGCGACGCCGAGGCCCAGACGACCGTCGATACGATTGCGCCCTCAGTGCATGTGAGCCCGCTGCCGCCGGTGACAAACGCCCCGAGTTTCACCGTGAGATGGTCGGGGGAGGATAATCCTGGCGGAAGCGGGATCCAGTTCTATGATGTTCAATACCGCATCGACGGCGGTCCCTGGGTGCTCTGGCAGCGGACGACGGCCACCAGCGCGACTTTCGTGCCGCCCGCCAGCGGGCGCTACGAGTTTGAGGCGCGCGGGGTGGACAATGCGAGCAACTATGAGCTCTTCACCTTCCAGCCCGAAGCGAGAATCCTGGTTGACCGCATCGCACCAACTGTCCACATGAACCCACTTCCGGCCGTCACGAAAACCGCGAGTTTCCCGGTGAGTTGGTCAGGGGGCGACAATCCTGGCGGAAGCGGAATCCAGTTCTACGACGTACAATACCGTATCGACGGCGGTGAATGGGTCTTCTGGCAGCGGACGACGGCCACCAGCGTGACTTTTACCACGTCAGCAGATGGGCTCTACGAGTTTGAGGCGCGGGGGGTGGACAACGCTGGAAACTACGAGCTCTTCACCTTCCAGTCCGAGGCGCAGACTCTGGTCGATGTGAGGGCGCCGTTCTTGCAGCCGCGTATCTGGGTCCCGGTCGCGATGAAAAATGCCCGGCGCTGAGGCGTCAGGTCCGGTTCGAGCGCACAGCGCAAGACGCCACGCTAGGACCGGGTCCCTCTCAGCAGTGCGGAGAGGCTGGGGCGTTCGTGCCTCACTCGTGCTCGGGCGAGCAGAACCGGGACGGTCGCGCCGCGGAGCACCTCGTCGGCCACACTGCCCATGACCCAGCGGGCGACACCGCCGCGGCCGTGGGTCGCCATCACGATCACGTCGGCCTCGAAGCGGTCCGCTGCCTCGATGATCGTCTGGGCAGGTTCGCCCTCGAGGACGGCGATCTTGACCGGCACATCGTAGAGCGGCGGGGTCTGGCGTGCCAGGCGAAGGTAGTCCCAGGCTTCTCTGAACTGCTCCGGGTACACGGCGTTGACCTGGTGATCGCTGTTGCTGTCCAGCACCGGTTCGCCAGCCGCACACGAGAGCGAACGAACCAGAATCACCTGGGCCTCAAAGTGCCGGGCGAGCGCCGCGGCGTAGGGGAGTGCCGTCTCAGCCAGGGTTGAGCCATCCAGGGGAACGAGTATCGTCTCGAACATATGGGGCCTCCAGGAGTTGCTGGCTTGAGCATACTCCAGCCGAGGCAAAGCCAGACGGGGCAAATGTCATCAGAGGCTCGGTCAAGTGTGAGGGGCTGTTAAACTACAGCGGCCCCCGGCGAGACACCTCGCCGGAGGCCGTCGCTGGGTACGGGGTAGAATCCTCAGCTCACTAACTCGACGAAGTGTCGCTTCCCAACGCGCAACACCACCGGCGTCTCCGACGGTGCCACCAGCCGATCGATCTCGCCAACCTTCTCACCATCGAGCGTGACTCCACCCTGCTGGATCAGCCGGCGAGCCTCGCTCTTGCTGCTCGCGAGGTTGAGGGAGGCGATAAGGTCCACCAGTGAAACGGGCTCAGTGAGCCGGTGGATCGGAAGCTCTTCCGGCAGTTCGCGTTGCTGGAAGACGGTCTTGAAATGCTCTTCGGCCCGCTCGGCTGCCTCGGGACCGTGAAAGACCTCCGTGATTTGACGGGCAAGCAGCATCTTGACGTCCCGCGGATGGCGCTCGCCGGCCTCAAGCTCGGAGAAGATGGCCTCGATCTCGCTCGGATGCATCGGGCTGAGCAGGTCAAAGTAGATCGGCATGGCCGAATCCGGGATGCTCATCAGCTTGCCGTACATGTCCTCGGGCGGCTCGGTGATACCGATGGCGTTGCCGAGGCTCTTCGACATTTTGATGACGCCATCGGTGCCTGGGAGCATGGGGAAGGTCAGCAGGATCTGGGGGCGTTGGCCGAAATGCTCCTGAAGCTTGCGGCCAGCCAGAATGTTGAAGGTCTGGTCGGTGCCACCGATCTGAACGTCGTTGTGTAGCGCGACCGCGTCGTAGCCCTGCATCAAGGCATAGAAGAATTCGTGCAGGAAGATCGGATCATTATGGCTAAAGCGCTGGGCAAAGTTGTCGCGCTGCAGGAACTGGGAAACGGTGAACTGGCTGGCCAGGCCGATGATGTCGCGGAAATCGAGCTCGCTGAGCCACTCGCTGTTGTAGCGGATCTCCGTTCGTTCCGGATCGAGAATTTTCCAGGCTTGTTCGGTGTACGTGCGGACGTTTTCGGCGATTTGCTCGGGCGTGTTCTGCGGTCGGGCCTTGTCTTTGTCACTGGGATCACCGATCAAGGCTGTGAAACTCCCGATGAGGAAGATCACGTGATGGCCGAGCGCCTGAAACTGGGCGAGCTTGCGCATTGGGACCGTGTGGCCCAGGTGGAGGTCCGGCGCCGTCGGATCGACTCCCAGGTAGACCCGCAACGGGCGCTCTTCCATCAGCCGCTCACGTAGCTCCTGCTCCATCACGCGGCGCAGATGTTCGTCACCGAATTGAGTGCCGCGCATCAAGATCTGCATCTGTTCGTCAACCGATTTCACTGTTGGCTCCTACGGGCTGCGTCGTATCTGAGCTGTGACAGAAATGAGTCCACACATCGAGAGCGTGAACAATAAATTATGCCATTGAACGAGCGTGGTGCAAAAGCTGGGGCGACTTGCCTGGGTCGCACACCGGCTGGGCGTGCGTGCAGGGCGAGATCACATTTCCTCCCGGGCTCGACCCCGGCCCGCCGGCGCTCCACCCGCCTGGCTCGCCTGGGCGCACTGCGGTCGAGGCGGGGTGGCGCCCCAGCGACGGCAGGCGGCTCCATTCCGCCAGGCGTTTGCCCGACACCGCGGGTGTTAACCATCTGTTATGACTGGGCACCAGAGAGATGATAAATATCACTAGCCCCGCGCGTTCGATGGTGTATACCGTAGCTGGTTCCATCTGCCCGCGAGATGCAAGGCGGGTCTGTCGTGCTGCTCTCTTCTCGAAGGAGATACGCCATGGATCCAATCGCGCTCGGCCGGTTGCAATTTGCCATCACGACGGTATACCACTTCTTCTTCGTGCCACTCACTCTCGGTCTGTCATTGCTGTTGGCGTTGATCGAGACCCTGTACGTTGCCAGCGGGCAGGAAGTCTACAAGCGCATGGCGCAGTTCTGGGGCACACTCTTCCTGATCAACTTCGCCATGGGCGTGGTCACCGGCATCGTCATGGAGTTCCAGTTCGGCATGAACTGGTCGGAGTACTCCCGCTTCGTCGGCGACGTCTTCGGCGCGCCGCTTGCCATCGAGGCGCTCCTGGCTTTCTTCCTCGAATCGACCTTCATCGGCCTCTGGATTTTTGGCTGGGAGAAGCTGCCCGAGAGGATTCACCTGGCCTCGATCTGGATGGTCGCGCTGGGGAGCAATATCTCCGCCCTGTGGATCTTGATCGCGAACTCCTTCATGCAGCAGCCCGTGGGATTCGCGATTCGGAACGGCCGGGCGGAGATGACCGATTTCCTGGCGCTGATCTTCAACCCCAACGTCTGGGTGCAGTTCCCGCACACCGTTCTGGGTGGCTTTGCGACGGCGGCCTTCTTCATCATGGGTATCAGCGCCTATCACTTGCTGAAGAACAGCGAGACTGACCTGTTCCGGCGCTCGTTCCAGATTGCCTCAACAGTGGGAATGATTGCCATCGTCCTGGTAGTCCTCACCGGGCATAGCCAGGCGCAGCACCTGGTCCAAATCCAGCCGATGAAGGTCGCGGCGGCTGAGGGGTTGTGGAACACGGAAAACCCGGCCTCGTTCTCGCTGTTCACGATCGGCGATGAACAGAACCGCCGCGATGTGGTGGCCATTCGGGTGCCTAACCTCTTGAGCCTGCTGGCCTACAACCAACTGACGGGTGAGGTGCGTGGCATCAACGACCTTCAGGCCGAGTATGTCCGACAGTACGGCCCTGGCAGCTATGTGCCGCCCGCGTGGGCTACGTATTGGAGTTTCCGCGCTATGGTCGGCACTGCGTTCGTGATGCTGTTGTTGGCAGCCTACGGGCTGTTCCTCGCGATGGGTGAGATGCTCGACAAGAGACCCCGCTTCTTCACGGTCTTTCTCTTTGCCATTGCCCTGCCCTACCTCGCTAACACGGCAGGCTGGATTATGACCGAGGTTGGTCGCATGCCCTGGGTGGTCTATGGCCTGATGAAAACCGAAGACGCCGTTTCCCCGACTGTCACTGCCGGGATGCTCTGGATGACCCTCATCGGGTTTACCCTGGTCTACGGCGTGCTGATAGTGGTGGATGTCTACCTGCTTGCTAAGTATGCCCGGTATCCTGCCGGGACGCCGGGTGCGGCGGATACTCTGGCGGATCTCCCCGTGTTGGTTCGAGCGGATTGATTCCGGCGACGGTTGGCGACCACCTCGAATGGAATGGCTATCGAACGGAGGCAATCCATGGACCTGAACACGCTCTGGTTTGTCCTGATTGCGGTTCTCTACCTGGGCTTCTTCCTGCTGGAAGGCTTTGACTTCGGCGTCGGCATTCTACTGCCGTTTCTCGGCCGGGATGACACCCGGCGCCGAGTCATCATCAACACTATCGGCCCATTTTGGGACGGCAACGAAGTCTGGCTGCTGACGGCAGGCGGCGCGACCTTTGCCGCCTTTCCGAGCTGGTATGCGACCCTATTCAGCGGTTTCTACCTCCCGCTCTTTCTCGTTCTGCTGGCGTTGATTCTGCGCGGCGTGGCCTTTGAGTTCCGCAGCAAGGACGACCGCCCGGCCTGGCGCAACTTTTGGGATTGGGCGATCTTCGCAGGCAGCCTGGTGCCGGCACTCTTGTTTGGCGTAGCGTTCGCTAATCTGGTGCGGGGTGTGCCGATTGACGCCGATATGAACTACGTCGGCGGCTTCTTCAATCTGCTCAACCCCTACGCACTCCTTGGCGGCCTTGCCTCGCTGTCGACTTTCACGCTCTACGGTGCGATGTTCCTCAACCTGAGAACCACGGGTCATTTGGCCGAGAGGGCCTACCGGACGGCCGTCAGGCTATGGGGGCCGGCGGTCGTCGTACAGCTCGCCTTCTTCGGCGCGACCTACTTCGCCACCGATATCGTGCAGAAGCTCGGCGTGAATCCTGGGCCGGTCCCGTTTGGAATGGTTGGCGCGATCCTGGCCGCCGGCTGGTTCATCCGCAAGCGTCACAGCGGCTGGGCCTTCAGCATGACCGCTCTGGCGATCGCTTTCTCGACCATCACGACCTTCATGATCCTGTACCCGCAGGTCATGGTGTCCAGCGTGAACCCAGAGTGGAGCCTGACGATCTACAACGCGGCGTCGAGCCCTTACACGCTCAGGGTGATGACGATCATCGCGCTGATCTTCGTGCCCATCGTGCTGGTCTACCAGGGCTGGACGTACTGGGTCTTTCGGAAGCGGGTCGAGGTCACGCCCAAAGCGCTCCACTACTGAGACCGGGCGCTGAGGATTGAACTGCTACCAGCACAAAGGGGCGCACGACCGTGCGCCCCGCTCGTTCTATCAAAGTTGAGTTCACGACGTGGACCGAAATCTTCTGCGTCAGGCACGCATTGCCTGGGCGGCTCTCGGGTTGACTGTTGGGCTCAGCGGCCTTGGCGGCCTGCTGGCCGTGCTGCAGGCATGGTTCCTGAGTCGGATCATCGAGCAGGTGTTCCTCGACGGGCAAGCGCTCGCTGGCGTGACGGGTGATCTGACCCTCTTGCTGGGTGTAATTGGGCTGCGGGCGGCGGCGGCCATGGGCAGTGAGGTGGCCGCCGGTTCCGTGGCCGTGCGCGTCAAGACCGACCTGCGGCGGGTGTTGTTCGACCACGTGCTGGCGCTCGGCCCAACCTACACCCGGGGAGAGCGCTCCGGTGAGCTCACTGCCACACTGGTGGAGGGCGTCGAAGTGCTCGACGCCTACTTCAGCCAGTATCTCCCGCAACTGATCGTGGCCACTCTCGTGCCGCTCACCATCCTGGTCGCCGTCTTCCCTATCGATCTGCTCTCGGCACTGGTGCTCCTGCTCACGGCACCACTCATTCCCCTCTTTATGATCCTGATCGGCAAGGCGGCCGAAGCGTTGACCGGCCGGCAGTACGAATTGCTCAGCCGCTTGAGTGCCCATTTTCTGGACATCCTGCAGGGGCTGACGACCCTTAAGCTTCTAGGGCAGAGTGAGGTCCAGGTCACGATGATCGGCCGCATCAGCGACCAGTACCGCGTGGCGACGATGCGCGTGCTGCGAGTGGCGTTCCTGTCGGCGCTGGTCCTGGAACTCGTTGCCACGATCAGCACGGCCATCGTCGCCGTCGAGATCAGCCTGCGCCTGCTCTCCGGACGGATTGGATTCCAACAGGCGCTGTTCGTTCTCATCCTCGCCCCGGAGTTCTACCTGCCGTTGCGGATGCTCGGGGCGCGCTTCCACGCCGGCGCAGCCGGCGGGTCGGCGGCGCGGCGCATCTTCGAGGTCCTGACCACGCCGCTCGCTGCACCCCAGGGAGGTCTCGCCCGCACCCTTGTAGATAGCGAGGCGCGCCGGCTCCTGACCGAGAGCATCGTCTTCCGCGATGTGCACTACTCCTACGACGGCGACCGGACCGCGCTGCGAGGGGTCTCTTTCGAGATTCGTGCCGGTCAGAAGGTGGCACTGGTCGGGCCGAGCGGCGCGGGCAAAAGCACCCTCGCCAATTTGTTACTGCGCTTTGTCGAGCCTGACCGTGGAGAGATCGTGGTCGATGGCCGGCCCCTCGCGGCGCTCCCACTTGCCGCCTGGCGCGACCAACTGGCCTGGGTGCCGCAGATGCCCCACCTGTTTCACAGCACAATCGTCGCTAACATTCGCCTCGCCCGACCGGATGCCAGCCTGGACGAAGTAATCGAGGCCGCGCGGCACGCCGGGCTTCACGACTTCATCCGGTCGTTGCCCCAAGGCTATGAGACGATCGTCGGCGAACGCGGGGCGCGGCTGAGCAGCGGGCAAGCCCAGCGCCTCGCGCTGGCGCGGGCATTTTTGAAAGATGCGCCCCTCCTGATTCTCGACGAGCCGACATCGAGCCTCGACCCCGAAAACGAAGCCCGCTTGCAGGCATCGACCGACCGCTTGATGCGCGGGCGCACAGTGCTCATCATCGCCCACCGCCTGAGCACCGTCTACCAGGCCGATCAGATCGTCGTGCTTGCCGGTGGGCGCGTGGTCGAGACGGGCCGGCACGACGCGTTGGCGCGCAGCCAGGGGCTCTACCATCAGTTGGCGACAGCTGGCGGCCTCGGTGAGGGGGAGCCATGAACCGCACGTTGATTCGCCTGCTGCGCCTGATGGCCCCATTCAAGGGCTGGATGGCACTGGCTGTTCTCCTCGGCGCGGCGACCGTCGGCAGCAGTATCGGCTTGATGGCCACTGCAGCATTCTTGATCTCAGCCGCCGCTCTGCACCCGTCCATCGCCGACCTGGGGATTGCCATCGTCGGCGTGCGGTTCTTCGGTCTCGCGCGCGGCGTCTGCCGTTATCTTGAGCGCTCTGTCTCCCACTCGGTGACGTTTCGGCTTCTCGCGCGGTTGCGCGTCTGGTTCTACGAGGCCGTCGAGCCGCTGGCCCCCGCCCGCTTGATGCGCTACCAGAGCGGAGACCTCTTGAGTTGCGTCGTAGCCGATATCGAGACCCTGCAAGATTTTTACGTCCGGGTCATCGCCCCGCCGGCCGTGGCGGGCGTGATCGCGCTGGCAATGGCCGGGTTCATGTGGCGCTACGACCCCTCCCTGGCCCTCGTGCTGCTCGGATTTCTCAGCCTCACCGGGATCGGGGTGCCGATCCTGGTGCGGCGGTTGAGCCGGCCGCCGGGGCGAGAACTGGTCGCCGCGCGCGCTGAATTGCACGCTCGGGTGGTGGACGGCATTCAGGGGCTGGCCGATCTCGTCGCCTGTGGTCAGGAACGCCGCACAGCCGCGACTATCGAGGCGACCGCCCATGTTCTGGCCTCTGCCCAACGTCGCCTGGTGTGGATCAATGGCCTGCAAACCGGTGTGAGCACCTTGCTGATGAACGGCGGCATGTGGGTCGTCGTGGTGCTTGCCATCTTGCTCGTGAGCGCCGGCCGGCTCAGGGGACTCTCCCTTGCAGTGCTGGCTCTCGCCACACTGGCATGCTTCGAGGCGGTGCTCCCCCTGCCGCTGGCGGCCCACTCGCTCGAGGGCGCCCTGGCCGCTGGGCGCCGCTTGTTTGCCCTCGCCGACGCCGGGGCGGTGGTTCGCGACCCGGCCCGACCTGTTGAAGGGCCAGCGACATACAGCCTCGAAGCGCACGATCTTTGGTTCGCCTATGCCCCGGGCGATCCACCCGCGCTGGATGGCGTCAGTTTCTCGTTACCTGCGGGCCGGAGAATCGCCGTTGTGGGCCCGAGTGGCGCGGGCAAGTCTACCCTGGTGAATCTGCTGCTGCGGTTTTGGGAATACGACCGGGGGGTGATTTTGCTGGGGGGCGTTGACCTGCGCGACTATGCCCAAAGCGACGTGCGCCGCCTCATCGGCGTTATCTCGTCGCAGGCCTTCCTCTTCAACGCCACAATCCGCGACAATATTTTGCTGGCGCGCCCCGATGCGGACGAGGCGGCGGTGATGCGCGCGGCGCAGCAGGCCCAGCTTCACGACTTCATCCAATCACTGCCGCAGGGCTACGAGACGCGGATCGGCGAGCGGGGACTGAACCTGAGCGGCGGTGAGCGCCAACGGCTCGCGATCGCCCGGGCGCTCCTGCGCAGCGCGCCGATCCTGATCCTGGACGAGCCGACCGCCAACCTCGACCCGCTGACCGAGCGCGACGTCCTGCAAGCGATCAGCGCCGCAATGCCGGGCCGCACCACGCTGCTGATCACCCACCGGCTGGTCGGACTCGAAGCCATGGACGAGATTCTGGTGTTAGAGGCTGGCCGGATCATCGAGCGCGGCACCCACCTCGAGTTGATCGCGAGGGCCGGTCTGTACCAGCGGTTGTGGCTGCTCCAAAACCGTGCCGATGTGAGTGAGTTTGTATCGATGGCGCGGCAGGCTTTGTGAATCGAAGGCAGCAAGATGATCGAGATTCCTGCATTGACCGCGGGCCTGTGGCGCAACGATGCCCGGCCTGGCGGCCGGCGCGGATTTCGTCAGACAAAACAGTGCCGACCTGGTGCTAAAGCTTGCGCTCGCCGGGTCGGCACTGTTATCGAAAGTGGAGATGGCGGGACTCGAACCCGCGTCCGAAGAGTTAATCGTGAGGCGTCTACACGCTTAGCCTGGTTGGGTTGAGTTTCGCGGTCCAGTCGCCCGACCAGGCAACTCAACCGGCCCGCTATCCGCTCGATCTTAGGCCCACCCCAGCGGCGTCAGATGGGCCGCACGCCGGCTAAAGTGTCACCCGAGATGCGTCCGCCAGCGTAGGACTCATCCGGATGTGACCGCCCTTAGGCGGCCATAGCGAGTTGTGGCTCGCCAGTTATATTTAGGTGCCCGTTTTAGGAGTGTCAGGCGTCTCCGCATGCGACCTCAGGACATCCCTCCCCGTCGAAACCTGTCATCCCCGTGCAGGCTTACTATAGCATAGCGGCCGTTCAAAGCCAAATTTGGTGCTCTCGACATAAGGCGGGATACCGAGGAACGCTTCACGCAGCCCGGCTCACCACTCATCCCGGCCCCGACTCCGGAGGGCGCGCTCGATCTGGCGGGCGGCATCGCGCTCGGCCAGCGTCTGGCGCTTGTCATACAGTTTCTTGCCGCGCGCTACTCCGATTTCGAGCTTGGCCCGCCCATCCTTCAGGTATAGACGGAGCGGCACAATCGTCAAGCCCTTCTCGGCGACCTTGCCGGCCAGGCGGCCGATTTCATTGCGGTGGAGGAGGAGCTTGCGCGGCCGCAGCGGGTCGGGGGCCTGGTCGTGGGTGCTGGCGTGGCGGTAGGGCGAGACGTGCATGCCCTGAACCCAGGCCTCCCCATCGCGAATCGCCACGTAACTATCACGGAGGTTGACGTTGCCGGCCCGGATCGACTTGATCTCGGTGCCGGTCAGGACGATCCCCGCCTCGTAAGTATCTTCTATAAAGTAGTCGTGCCGCGCTTTGCGGTTGACGGCGATGACTTTTTCGGCCATAGCTGAAGATCGGCGTTCCGTGAAGGCTAAGCGTTTATCAGGCGAAGACCCTGTCTTCAGTGAGTGGCATGAATTTCACGAACGCTCATATGGAACATGTGTAGCGTGTGCGAGCGCGACGCGCTCGCACACGCTACACCAATATGAGCGATTTCACGAATCAAGATGACTGAAAAGGCTCAATTCGTGTTCACGTGTAGAATTTGTGGCCGAACGGCTTTGACTGCAGCGGCGGTATTCCCTGAACACTTAGTGGTCTTTTTCCGCGAAGAAGCTGATCGCCCGGTCGAGTTGCGGATCGCGGCCTGCTTTCAGATCGGCTGGCGTGCGCTCGACGACGATCTCGGGTTCGATTCCTACCTCGTGAATAGCGCGGCCTTTGGGTGTAAACCAATGGGCCACTGTGACCCGAAGGCTCGAACCATCACTGAGCTGGTTGGTAATCTGGACGCTGCCCTTCCCGAACGTCTTGGTCCCGATGAGCGTTCCCCGCCCGGTGTCCTGGACCGCCCCGGCCAGAATCTCACTGGCGCTGGCACTGCCCTCGTTGACCAGGACCACGAGCGGGATATCGAGCGCCAGGCCGCCGGACTCAGCCCGATGAATCTGATCGCGGCCGCTCGACCCCTTCTCGGTGAGGATGGTACCATCACCGATGAATTGGCTGCTCACCTCAACCGCGCTACTGAGATAACCACCCGGGTTGTTGCGCAGGTCAAGAATCAGACCGTTCACGTCCTGGGCCTTCAACTCGCTGAGCGCCTTCTTGACCTCTTCCGGCGCCCGCGCACCGAAATCGTTGAGCTTGAGGTAGCCGAGCGGCTTGCCATCCTCTCCCTGGATCACGCGAGACTCGACGACCGGCACCAGGATGCGATCACGTACGATGTCAAATTCGAGAAGCCCGCTGGCTCCCTCGCGGCGCACCGTCAGGTGGATGTTGGTCCCGCGCGGGCCACGAATCAGGCTGATGGCCTCTATCAGGCTTTTGCCCTTGAGAGGCGTATCGTTCACTCGCAGAACGATGTCCCCGCTGACGAGTCCGGCGTGTTCGGCCGGGCTTTTCGGCAGGGTCGCCACGATCATCAGTTCGTCGTTCTCCATCCGCACGGTGGCGCCGATCCCGTCGAACTCACCTTGGAGGTCCTCGTCCAGCAGGCGAGCCTGTTCCGGGTCCACGAAGGCGGTGTGCTGATCGTTGGTCGCGGCCACGACACCGCGAATCGCGGCGTAGGTGAGATCGCGGGCGCCAGGAATCCGGCCGTAGAAGTGCTGCTGCAGGAGCGTGACGGCTTCCCACAGGACCTTCAGGTCGATGCCGTCGCGAGTCGTCGCGGCAGCGGATGGTCCGGTGCCGGCCACCGTGGGGCTGGCAGCGGTCTGCGCTCTCACTGTGCTCTGAACGAATCCGCTGGCGCCCCAGCCGGCCATGAAAGCCGGCACGGTGAGCAGCACTGTCACGAGCACTGTCACGAGCCAGCCGGTGAGTCGTCTCGCGTTCATACTTTGGCCCGCCTACTGCCCATTCTGAATCAGGTCGAGCGCGCGCTCGACCTGTGGGTCGCGTCCAGCCTGGCGGTCGTCATCGCTGATATCCACCCAGACATCAGGGGCCAGCCCTTGCTGGCTCAAGTCTGTCCCGTTGGGGGTCAACCAGTGGGCGATGGTGACATGCAGGCTCGATCCGTCGCTGAGCGTGAACGGAATCTGAACGGTCCCCTTCCCAAACGTCTGATGGCCGACGAGTTTGGCGCGTCCGTGATCCTGGAGCGCGCCCGCCACGATCTCGCTGGCACTGGCACTGCCCTCGTTCACCAGGACCACGAGCGGGATATCGAGCGCCAGGCCGCCGGGTTGGACAGCAAGTTCCTGGCGCGAGCCATCCTTCGACTGCTGGTAGGCGACAATGCCACTATCCAGGAACTGACTCGCCGTGACAATGGCCGAATCGAGCAGGCCGCCGGGATTATTGCGTAGATCGAGGATGAGTTTGGTGGCCCCCTTGGCTTTGAGATCGCCGATGGCTTTATCCAACTCCTCGGGAGTCCGGGCGCTGAAAAAGCGCATCCGGATGTACCCGATGGTGGTGTCCTTGATGATGCTGTGGTCGACCGTCGGGTCGGGGATCTTCTCGCGGGTCAGTGTAACGGTGAAGGTGTTCTCCTGGCCTGGCCGCTGGATTTCCAGGGTGACCTCGGTCCCTACCGGGCCGCGGATCAGGTTGACCGCATCATCTTGCGAGAGGCCGGTGATTTCCTTTCCGTCCACCTTCAGGATGATGTCGTCCGCACGCAGGTCAGCGCGGGCGGCAGGGGTATCATCGATGGGTGAGACGATGATGAGCTGGCCTTGCTCATTGGTTGCCACGAAGGCACCGATCCCACCGAACTCGCCCGAGAATTCCTCCTTCTCGCGCTGGTGCTGGACCGGCTCAACCAGCACCGTGTTCGGATCGCCCAAGGTGCTGAGGATACCGCGAATGGCTGCGTACGTGACTGCCTGACCCTGGGGAAGGTCCCCGTAGAACTCTCTCTTGAGGAGATCCCACGCTTCCCAGAAGACCCCGAAATTTGCCGGCGGTACAGCCTGGGTGACTGTGTCGGTGGTGTTGAGCGCGGCGCTCGCGGGTACGGCTCGGATCGAGTAGTAACTATTCGTAGCGAAGCCGGCGGCGAAGGCTATCACAATCATCGTCGCCGTAAGCACGGCCATCATACACCCGTTGGCAACGCTTCGCATGCCTGTTTCCTTCACCCTTTGAGAACAAAGCGGCGCGAACCCTCGCGCCTGGAGAAATCGAATTATAGCGACCGCGCGGTGGACGAGCAAATGGGTCTGCCGAGAGGCGCGGCGGCGGTTCACTGTTTGTCCGGCTGCTGACGACCCCGCGGCGTCGCGCGCGATGGCCATTGGCACGTGACCTTTTTTGAGTAGACCTGCTCGACGTGCGAGACTCTTGACAGCGATCCTTCTCGTCGGATATAGTACGTCATCAGATATTGGATGATATTACGGTTTTTCACTTCCCTTTGGATCCTGGTCTAATTCCGGGATCAAGGGGTAGGATGAATCTTCCCGTCGCTGCAACTCTTTTCTAACCATCACACCGAGCAGGTGTTGCGCGGCGAACAGCCGCCGTTTCTGGTGAACCCTCAAATCTGGCCTCCTGATCAAAAGCCGTAACAGGAACTCGCGAAGATGGCCCGGAAACCACTTCAGACATGAAAGTTCTCGAGCGGGACCATGTTCGAGCTCAAGGACCTCCTCCTCGACCTCGTTGCCGCAGATTCACTTGACGTGGCACACAAGGGCGACGATCCTGGCAACGAAGGAGTTTGCGTCATGGTACGGACGGTAGGGATAGGCGTGATCGGCATGGGTTGGATGGGTAAGCTTCACAGCCGCTCATACCGGCAGGTTATCGAGCGCTTTCCGGACAGCGCCATTCAGCCGCGGCTGGTCATCTGCGCCGACGATGTGACGGCACGGGCGCGCGAAGCACAAGAACGCCTCGGCTTCGAGCGCTGGACGACCGACTGGAGGCAGGTTCTCGCCGATCCCGACGTTGAAGTTGTCAATATCACCACTCCGAATAACCTTCATCTTGAGATCGCATCGGCGGCGGCGGCAGCCGGCAAGCATATCTTTTGCGAGAAACCGGTCGGCCGGGGTCCGCAGGAAACGGCCGAGATCGAGCGCGCGGCGCGCCAGGCCGGGGTCTTCACCGGTGTGGGCTACAACTACCGTTGGGCGCCGCTCGTGCAGTACGCCCGCCAACTGGTCCAGGCGGGGCAACTCGGGACGCTGACCCACTATCGGGGCCGCTTCTTCTCGAGCTATGGCAGCAATCCTCACTCGGTGCTGTCGTGGCGCTTCCAGCGCGAGGTTGCCGGCTTGGGGACCCTGGCCGACCTGATGTCGCACGTGATCGACATGGCCCACATGATCGCCGGGCCGATCAGGCGTGTGGTTGGGAACCGGGAGACGTTCATCCCCCAGCGCCCGCTGGCCATGCCCGGCATCAGGACCCATTTCACGCTCCGCACGGATGGCCCAATGGACGAGGTCACCAACGAAGACTACGTCGGGGCCCTGGTCCAGTTTGCCAACGGGGTGCAGGGAACGCTGGAGGCCTGCCGGGTGATCAAAGGCCTCGACTGCCAGATGGCCTTCGAGGTGCATGGGACGAGGGGGGCGCTACGCTGGGACTTCGAGCGCATGAACGAGCTCGATCTGTACCTTGCCGGCGCGGAGCCGGGCCGTGAGGGCTTCACCCGGATCATGAGTGGTCCATCCCACCCGTTCCACGCCAACTTCAACCCCGGTCCGGGCATCGGTCTCGGCTACGATGATCTCAAGACCATCGAGGCTCACCAGTTCTTGCAGTCAATCGTGAGCAGAGAACAGGGGGAACCAGGCTTTCGTGAGGCTGTCGCCGTCGCGCGCGTGCAGGCTGCGGTCCAATGCTCGTGGGAAACGGACGGGTGGGTCGATGTCTCAAGCGTGTCGCTTGAGGCATGACGGTGGGCGGCGTCCAGGACCGTGAAGATGGACTTTCGGTCAGACGGCTTCGCGGTACCGACGGCTGTGGCTCTCAGCGCCATCGACGCAGACGGCGCGATCGGCGGTCTGATCGCACGGACCGGGTCGGACGGTTTCCTGACCCGAGCATGAATCACTCAACTTTGACGTGACTCCTTCGGAACCCCCAATTCGGTACGTGGAACGCGAACGCACTACGCGGCGCGTCACGTTTTCCGTGGCGACCGGAACGGACACTCGAGAAAAGAGGACCTCCCAGTTATGGTAGCAGTCAGTATTGGCGTCATCGGACTCGGCCGGATGGGCCAACTCTACTGTGAGCATGTCGCCCGGCAGATCGGCGGCGCTCGACTCGTAGCGGTTGCGAGCCTCACACCGGCAGTCGCGGCGGAGGTGGCCAGCCAGTTCAGCGGTGTGAAAGCCTACACCACCCATCAAGACTTGTTGGCCGACCCGACGATTCAGGGCGTGATCATCGCGACGCCCACGAGCACCCATTGTAAGATCGCCGTGGCGGCGGCTGAGGCGGGCAAGGCGATCTTCTGCGAGAAACCCACCTCGCTCACGCTGGCCGAGACTGATAGAATGGTGGCGGTCGTGGAGAGGGCAGACGTACCGTTCCAGATCGGCTTCATGCGCCGCTTCGATAAGGGATACGTGGCGGCCAAACATAAGATTGAGGAAGGTGTCATCGGGACGCCGGTGATGGTGCGCTCGATCGGCCGCGACCCACATCGCACCAGCCTCGAATACGCCAGTCCCGCCAAAAGCGGTGGGTTGATCATCGACATGGCAATTCACGACTTCGACCTCGCTCGCTGGCTCATGAACGACGAGGTGGAGCGAGTCTACGCGGAGGGCGGCGTGCTGGTCTACCCGGAACTGGCTGAAGTCGGCGACATCGACAACGCCATGATCTGTCTGCGGTTCGTGAGCGGCGGTCTCGGCAACATCGAGGTGAGCCGGAACGCCCGCTATGGCTATGATATTCAGTGCGAAATCTTAGGCTCCGAAGGCGGCCTCCGCGTGGGCTATCTCCGCGATACTCCCCTGCTCGTACTCACGCGCCAGGGTGCCCACCACGACGTGGTTCCCTACTTTCCTGAACGCTTCGGCCCGGCCTACGCTGCTCAAATCGAGCATTTCGTCCGGTGCATCCAGCGCGACGAGAGGCCAGCGGTTGGCCCGGCCGATGCCCGAGCGGCGCTCCAGATCAGCATTGCGGCGACCCGGTCCCAACACGAGGGCCGCCCCGTCCGCGTCGCGGAGGTGGAATGAGAGCCGTCCGCTTGCTGCTGATCCTTTACAGCTCCCTGCAATTGATCGCCCGTTGGGCCAACTGTCGCTCTGGGCAGGCACGAGCAGTGCCTCGGCGCGCGGCACGTTGAGTTGGCAGGGTCGAACGATGGAAGGGGGTGATGCCGGGCTGAGAGCGACTTGAACTCACCTCGTGTGCGCCGGGAAATGTGCTGTTTACCACCATTTCAAGTCCTTTCATCAATCAGGAGGAGAAGCGTGAAGCACCTGCGAACGTTTGTCATGGCAGTCTTGTTGATCGCGGCGGTTGTGGTAGGGGCCTGTACTCAGGCAGCCACGCCCGCACCTGCCACGGCCACGGCCCCCGCGGCCCAGCGCGCGACGGAGGCGCCGGCAGCCGCGCAGCCATCGGAGCCGACGAAACCAGCTGAGAGCGCCCCAGCAGCACAGGGTCAAACAGACCGCAGCAACATCCGCATTGTGGTTGTGACCCACGGTCAGGCCTCAGATCCATTCTGGTCGGTCGTCAAGAACGGTGTCGATCAGGCCGCGAAGGATATGGGCGTCAAGGTGGAGTACCAGGCACCGGACAAGTTCGATATGGTGGCGATGTCACAACTGATCGACGCGGCGGTCGCTTCTAAGCCCAACGGCCTGGTTGTCTCGATTCCTGACGCCGATGCCTTGGGCCCCTCGATCCAGAACGCGGTGAAGGGCGGAATCCCCGTAATCTCGATCAACTCTGGCAGTGACGTCGCCAAAAAGCTGGGCGTGCTGGTCCACATCGGTCAGACCGAGTATGAAGCTGGCTATGGCGGCGGGGAGCGCATGGCTGCGGCCGGCGCGAAGAAGGCCCTCTGTGTCAACCAGGAGGTCGGAAATGCGGCCTTGGACCTCCGCTGCAAGGGCTTCACAGACGCGATGGGGAAGGCCGGTGCCACTGTCGAGGTCCTGGCTGTCGATCTTGCGAACCCGACCGAGGCCCAGCAGCGAGTCTCGGCGGCGCTCCAGTCCAAACCCGACGTCGACAGCATCCTCACGTTGGGGCCCACGGGCGCTTTGCCCACCCTCAAGGCCCTCCAAGATAGCGACCAAATCGGCAAGATCAAGCTGGCCACCTTCGACCTGTCGCCTGAGGTTCTCCAGGCGATCGAGAAGGGCGACATGCTCTTTGCCATCGACCAGCAGCAGTACCTGCAGGGCTACCTGCCCATCGTTTTATTGACCCTCTACAACACCAACTTGAACACCGTCGCCAATGACGTGATCATGACTGGCCCGGGCTTCGTCACCGAGGAGAATGCGGCTCGGGTCATCGAGCTCACCAGGCAAGGCACCCGCTAGCGCGCCGGTCAAGTCATCCCGCGGGGGGCGGGAAAAGCCTTCCGCAGTCTTGTTCGCAGCCGGTGCCCACCTCTCTCACCGCCGTCGGAGCGCGCTGTGGGCCAGCACGGGGCCCACCAGACTTCGGAAGTCTGAGGACTTGACCGATACTCTAGTTGGCCGCCAGCCGGGGTGTGCTGCCAGGCACACCCCGGCCGCCCATGGAGAGGGGGTGTTCGTGCTCGATGAGAGGATGGAGGGATAAGCTATGGCTGTAGCGCGGGACACTGTAGGACGCGGCTCTGTCGACGAACGAGTCGTCAAGCGCGGCGTCCTGGGCCAGTTGCTGGGTCGACCAGAATTGGGCGCGGTGGCGGGTGTCATCGTCCTCTGGACCTTCTTCGCCGTCGTCGCCGGTGATCGGGGCTTTCTCTCGCTGAAGGGCACTGCGAGCTATCTCGAGGTGTCGGCCGAACTGGGAATCCTGGCCGTGGCCGTTGCGTTGTTGATGATTGCCGGTGAATTCGATCTCTCTGTAGGCTCTCTGATCGGAGTCAGCGGCATGCTGATGACCATTCTGGCCGTTCGGCTCGGCTGGAATATTTGGGCTGCCATCGCCGTTACATTCGTTGTCGCTGTTGCGAGCGGGTTCTTCAACGGCTATCTGGTGATCAAGACGGGCCTCCCTTCCTTCCTCGTGACCCTGGCGACGCTCTTCATCTACCGGGGTGCCACCATCGGCGTCACCCGGTTGATCACGGGCCGGACCCAGTTGGGTGGTCTCGCCGACGCACCCGGCTACCACCTGGCGAAAGCGATCTTCGCCAGTGATGTTACGATCGCAGGGGTGGGCTTCCCAATCTCGATCGTGTGGTGGCTGGCCCTTGCTGGACTGGCAACCTGGTTGCTTCTCCGCACGTCCTTCGGCAATTGGATCTTCGCGTCGGGGGGAGGTGCCGAGGCGGCCCGCAACGTCGGCGTCCCGGTGAACCGCGTCAAGGTGACCCTGTTCATAGCGACCGCCCTGGCGGCAAGCCTGGTCGCCATCATTCAGGCGGTGACCTTCACGGGCGCGGATGTGCTCCGAGGCCAGAATCAGGAGTTCTACGCCATCATCGCGGTTGTCATTGGCGGTACCCTTCTCTCGGGTGGCTACGGTTCTGCGATTGGGGCGGTGTTTGGGGCACTGATCTTTGGTATGGTGCGCCAGGGGATTGTTTTCGCCGGTGTTGACGCCGATTGGTTCCAGGTCTTCCTGGGCGGGATGCTGCTCATCGCCGTGCTGATCAACACGTACGTACGGTCAAAAGCGATGGAGGCACGACGATGACCATGGCCACAGTCCCTTTTCTCGAAGTCCAGAACGTATCCAAGTATTTCGGCAATGTGGTTGCGCTGAAGGATATCTCGATGAGTGTGTACCCCGGTGAAGTTCTCTGCCTCTTGGGCGATAACGGCGCCGGGAAGTCAACCCTGATCAAAATTTTGTCAGGGGTCCATCAACCGGACGAGGGACGCTATGTGGTCGAGGGCAAGGAAGTGCATTTCACCTCGCCGCGGGATGCGCTGGATCGTGGCATCGCCACCGTGTACCAGGATCTGGCCATGATTCCCCTCATGAGCATTTCCCGCAATTTCTTCCTTGGATCGGAGCCAACGATCAGATTCGGACCCTTCCAGCGGTTTGATATCCAAACCGCCGATCGGATCACCCGTGAGGAACTGGCCAAGATGGGGATCGCCGTGCGGGACACGGCTCAACCGGTGGGCACCTTATCAGGGGGCGAGCGGCAGGCGGTGGCGATCGCGCGGGCGGTCTACTTTGGTGCCAGGGTGCTCATCCTGGACGAGCCGACCTCAGCCCTTGGGGTAAAAGAGGCGGGCGTCGTGCTGCGTTACATCGCCCAGGCCCGCGCCAGAGGTGTGGGTGTCGTCTTCATCACCCACAACGTGCATCATGCCTATCCGATCGGCGATCGTTTTACGATTCTCAACCGTGGGCGCAGCTACGGCACGTTTTCCAAGGCCGCGGTGAGCCGGGAGGAAGTGGTCACGATGATGGCCGGGGGTGAGGAGTTGGAGGAGTTGAGCCACGAACTGGCCGAATTCGCCCGGTCAGATGAGGCCGTTGCCGCCGAGCTGGCTGAGGTCAGCCACGAGTTCGAGCGGCTGGCCCACGAGGTTGAGGAGCGACCCCCGCAGCGTCCCGGGGCCTGAGACGAGGAGTCGCGTTGGCACGTTGCTGTTCCGACGCATCACGGTCTCGAAACAAACAGCAACGCCAAGAGCGGTTATACTGCAACGGCTGCAGACGACTGAAATGAGCAGGAGCACGATGAATGGCATCCGGGTCGCCAACGCCCCGTGTTCATGGGGCAGGTTGGAGTTTGAAGGGCTTGAGGGCGAATGGATTGGCTACCAGCAGATGCTGGATGAGTTGGTCGAGACCGGCTACACTGGGACCGAACTGGGCGATTGGGGCTTCATGCCCACCGATCCGACCGCGCTCCGCACCGAGTTGGAGCGGCGCCACCTGACACTGTTGGGAGCCTTCGTGCCGGTGGCCCTGAAAGATGGTGAGGCACACGCTCGCGGGGAGGCGCAGGCTCTCAAGGTGGCCCGGCTGCTGGCGGCCGTGGCCGGCGCGGA
The DNA here is from genome assembly GCA_027493995.1 of Ardenticatenaceae bacterium. GTDB lineage: Bacteria > Chloroflexota > Anaerolineae > Ardenticatenales > Ardenticatenaceae > DOUV01. Next base: position 8,440,151 of record JAOSJS010000001.1, read on the forward strand.
CAACCCGTTCATCGTCCTGGCCGATGATAACGGGGGCGACCCTATCCGCACGAAACACGCCGGCCGCGTGACGGCGGAGTTGGGCCTGGATGAGGCGGGCTGGCGGGTGTTCACCCAGGGCGCCGAGCAAATTGCTCGAGCCGTGCGGGACGAGACGGGCCTGCGCACGGTTTTCCACCATCACTGCGCCGGCTACGTGGAGACTCCGGAAGAGATCGCTCGCTTTCTGGAGATGACCGATCCGACGCTACTAGGGTTGGTCTTCGATACCGGCCACTATACCTACGGAGCTGGACTGGGCAACGACCGGCCCGTCCGGAAGGGCCTCGACCGCTTCGCCGACCGTATCTGGTATGTCCACTTCAAGGATTGCCACGGCGGTGTCGCCGCACGAGCGCGGGCGGAGGGCTGGGACTATTTCGAGGCGGTGCGGCACGGGGTGTTCTGCGAGCTCGGGCAGGGTCAGGTTGATTTTCCGGCCGTTGTGGCCTGGCTACGCGATCACGGTTACCGGGGCTGGATTGTGGTGGAGCAGGACGTTCTGCCCGGTATGGGGACGCCCAAGGAAAGTGCCTGGCGCAATCGCGAATATCTGGCCTCGATTGGTCTCGGCTGATCCTTCGAGGACGCGTTCGATTGATTTCAACGATCACCCTCCTCGCCAACCGGCTCGCCTCTCAGTCACAGTACAGTGCTTCCCGGTGATTAACAGTCTGGTTTCTGAGTAGCCCTGCCTCTTCACTTGGGCCGGTCACGAGTTCGCTCGCGGCATCGCCGCGAGCGAACTCGTGAGCAATGAGTAACAGGAGTTGGACAGTGCTCCCAGGCCGGCCCAAAGTTCGTAATCCGTCGAAGCAGGATTTGGCTTGGCGCGCGGCCGCGCGCCAAGCCGATATCTCTGTCGCGGTGCAAGCCCCCTGTAAGTTCTGTTAGTGACAGGAGTTCCGCGGTGGTGGCGTGCCGGGCCGGCCGGCGTCCGGGCCGCGCTCCTAGTGGCCCGCTGGCGGGCGGGACGCCCGCGCTCCTAGAGAGGCCGGCCCTACTCCAGGCAGCACAGCCCTGTTCCCCTACGTAAGTTCTGTTGGTGAAGGAAAGCCACCGAGGACCTCGCGCACCTCCGGCGGTGGGGGCGCACGGCCGTGTACTTCTCCACCGCCGGGTACCCCCGAACGAGTTTCGAGCGACCCTGCCTCTTGACAGCCACGGGAAACCAGGATACAGTAGAAGTGGTCATGACCACATGACCAGTATCTATTTGATATGGTAAATCATGACCAATAGGATCACTCGCGTCGACCCGTTTAGCGCTGTCCCGAAGTACTATCAGCTCCACGATATCCTCCAGCAGAAAATCGAGGACGGTGTGTGGAGGCCCCACGAATCGCTGCCTTCCGAGCGTGAGCTCGAATCGCTCTACAATGTGAGCCGCACAACCATCCGCGAGGCGCTGGGTATTCTGGAGAAAGAGGGATACATCTACCGCGAGCATGGTCGTGGGACCTTCGTCTCGCGGCCAAAGCTCCAGTACAGCCTCAACATGCTCAGCAGTTTCACGGACGACATGAAGCTGCGAGGGTTTGTCGCGGGGCAGCAACTTTTGCATCTGGAGTATGTCGAGCCGTCGAGCCGGGTCCGGCAGCAACTCCAGGTACAACCACGCGTCGACCACGTGTTGCGGATCGAGCGCCTTCGTCTCGCGAACGGGGAACCGATCGGAATCCACGACGCCTACCTTCCACTCTCGCGAGACCAGAGGATAACCGTGGAGGAGCTTGATGAGGTTGGCTCTCTCTATACTCTCCTCGAATCCAAGTTCAACCTCGCGGCCGCAGAGGCTGATGAGACGTTGGAAGCGACCGTCGCGAACCATCGCGAGGCAACCTTGCTGCAGGTCCCAGTGGGCAGTCCTCTTCTCCTCATCGAACGCACCACCTGGTCGCGCGAGCGCCGCCCGATGGAGTTGGTGAAGATGCTTCACCGGGCAGATCGCTACAAGTACTACGTCCGGCTGGTCCGCTAGCCCGCTTTCTCGGGCGCAACTCGAGCCAGTTGCTCTATCACGCCCCGCGTCGTGGGAGCGCGGGAGCAGACCGATCGGGTCCACTGCGGTCAAGGTAGCAGCGGTAAAGGCCCCCGTCCGGCCCCGTAGACGTCCCCGCTATGCTGTTCTCCTCGTTTGAGAACACCTTTGTCATTATCACGCATCCGGCTTCACCGGTCGTTCTGGACCGGCCAGGACCAGCTTTTACACTCAAGAAGGAACGATCAATGTCGAGCGTTACTGAGCAAGCCCAAGACAGGGTCCTCGATACGATCGAGCAGACGCGACGGGAATTGATCACCTTTCTAGGCGAATACGTTCGCTTTCAATCTGTCAATCCTGAGATGGTCCCGGAGGGAACCTCGACGGAACTTCGTCAATGCCAGGAGTGGCTCCGGGACCGGCTGCACTCGTGGGGGATCTTCGACGAGGTTCGCTGCCTTGTCGAAGATCCAGAGCAGCCGAACGTCGTGGCGCGACGGCGCGGGCAGGGCAACGGCCCGGCCCTGCTCTTCAACGGCCACAGTGATGTCGTGCCCGTGACGCCCGACCAGGAGGCGGCCTGGTCGGTTGGGAGTCCGTGGGGTGGGGCTGTTATTGATGGCAAGCTTTGGGGACGCGGCGCGAGCGACATGAAGGGCGGAAACGCGGCGTTCCTGTGGGCGATCAAGGCATTGGCCGCGGCGGGTGTACGGCTCCGCGGGGACCTGTTGGCCACGGTAGTCTCCGGCGAGGAGACCGGGCATCACACAATCGGCGTTGATCTGCTCGCCGCGGAAGGCTATGTTGCCCCGTTCGGGATTTTGACCGAGCCAACCGATCTTCAGGTCTGCCCGGCGACTGTCGGCGAGTTCTACTTCCTGATCAGCGTGCAGGGTCGTTCCGCCAGCCTGGCCAGTCGCCACCTGGCGGTCTACCCGGCGCCATACGGGGTCCCGGTTGCCGGCGTAAATGCGATCGAGAAGATGCTCAAGATCCAGCGTGCGCTCGTCGATCTCGATCGTGAGTGGGGCGTCTGGCAACGTCACCCGCTCATGGTCCCCGGGAACATGAATATCAACTTCTCACGCATTCACGGCGGAGATATCTATTCCGCGATTGCCGACGGTTGCGAGTTGACCGGTAGCGTCCTGTTCAACCCGTCTCTGAGCTTCGAGCAGGTCCTCGCCGAGTTCCGCCGGGCCATCGACGGGGCCGTCCAGTCAGACTATTGGTTGCGCGAGCACCCCCCGACTATCACGGTGCCGTACATTCTGGATCAGAAAGAACCCATCAACCTCTCACCCGGTCACCCCGGTTGCAAGGCACTCATTGACGCCTACGAAGAGGTGATGCAAACATCGCCGACGTTGATATGCACCACCGGAACCAGTGATGGGAACTATCTCGCGGCGCGCGGACAGGCGATCGTGACCTTCGGTCCCGGTGCCTCCAATGCGGGTGTCCACGGCCCAAACGAGCACGTGGATGTCGACCGGCTCGTAGCCGCCACCAAGGTCATTGCCCTCACGGCTATGGAATGGTGCGAGATCGCCGCGCTTGACTGATTGATCAGGAGGGAGTTATGGCGACAGGCGACACCATGCCGGCCGTCCTGCTGGTGGGCGAGTCCTGGCTCAGTTACAGCGTCCACATCAAGGGCTTCAACAACTTTCCGACTGCCTACTATGAAGAGGGACTGGCACCGCTAGCAAACGCGTTGAACGGATTCGCGCGCTTGACCCACCTTCCCGGCCACCTCGCCGCGACGGCGTTTCCCTTCGTATTGGACGCGTTGCAGCAGTACGACGTGATCCTGTTCAGTGACGTCGGATCCGACACCCTCTTGCTGCACCCGGACACCTTCCTACGGTCGCAGGTGCGCGCCAACCGTCTGCGACTGCTTCAACAGTACGTCCACCAGGGCGCGGGCTTCGCGATGCTCGGCGGTTACATGTCGTTTGGGGGGTACGAGGGCAAAGCCCACTATCACGGCGGTCCCGTCGAGGAACTGCTGCCGGTCGAAATCTCACCCTTCGACGACCGGGTGGAAACACCGGAGGGCATCCGCCCCGAGCCGGTCGATGCCACCCACCCGATTCTGGCGGGGGTCGAAGGCCTCTGGCCGCGGCTGCTGGGCTACAACCGCCTCACGGCGAAGGCTGATGCTCAGACTCTCCTGCGCCACGGCCGAGACCCGTTCCTCGTCGTGGGTTATTACGGGCGCGGGCGCACTGCCGCCTATGCCTCCGACGTTTCCCCCCATTGGGGGTCGGAGGAGTTCATCAATTGGACGCATTACACCCGGTTCTGGCGGCAACTGGTTGGGTGGCTCGCGCAAATCGAGAGCTGACCCGCCACATGAATAGCCTCGAAAGGAGAGGAAAGATGAAAGTCTGGAATTGGTCGCGGCTCTTGATCGTTATCGCCCTGCTTGTGCTCATCGCGGGGTGCGCGGGGGGAGAGGCACAGCCGCCTGGGGCTCCGGCTGCTACCGAACCGTCTGCCGCGGCGCAACCGACCGCTGCGCCCACCGAAGCAACCCAACCGACCGCGGCGCAACCGACTGCAGCGCCAACTGAAGCCGCCCAGCCGGCGGCCGAAGGGGAGGTTGACGTCGCGCAGGCGCTCAAGGCCACGAGCGGCAAGAAGTTCTCCGGAGTGACTGTCGTGGTCGTCGGCGTCTCGGGCGACCAGGGTGAGTTCATCAAGAAGGCGGCCAAGGGTTGGGAGGACGCGACCGGTGGTACGGTCGAGCTCAACCTGATTCCCTTCGGCGAACTGCAGGACAAAGTGCTGGCCGCGCTTTCGGCAGGTGCCTTCATCGGCGATGTGCTGAATGTGCCCGCCTACATGGATGGCGACCTGATGGGAGGTGGCTACATCGAGCCGGTTCCCGACGAGGTCAAGCAGCGGCTCGAGTGGGACGACATTATGCCGCTCTATCAAGAGCAGACCAACTGGGGCGGCGTGACCTACGGCTACCCGTGGGACGGCGACATCCATTCGATGTACTACCGCAAGGACCTGATAGGCGATCCCCAGAACCAGGAGAAGTTCAAGGCCAAGTATGGCTACGATCTGCACGCGCCAGCGACGTGGGAGGAGTATCACGACGTCGCCGAGTTTTTCACTGGCGACTGGGGTGACGGGAAGCAGCACTACGGCTCCGTCGAGCTGTTCATGCGCAAGAACCAGGGCTTCCACGGTTACGTCTCGAGGGCGACCTGCTACGCGAAGATGCCGGACGACAAAGCCTTCTTCTTCGATCCCGACACGATGGATGCGCGGATCAACAACCCCGGCTTCGTCCAGGCCCTGCAGGACGCGGTGGACATCCTGCCGTACTCGCCGCCCGACATGCTCAACTATGGCTTCATCGAAAACGCCCAAGCGTTTGTCGGCGGGCTGGTGGCGCTGGATATCCAGTGGGCTGATATCGGCACTATGGCCCTCGATCCCTCGATGTCGACCATCAAAGGCAAGGTTGGCTTTTCGATGTCGCCCGGTTGTACGAAGACCTGGGACAGCCGCGCTGGAAACTGGGTCGACTTCCCGGATGTGAACTACGCGCCCTACGCCGCCTTCGGTGGCTGGCAGAATCTCGTGCCGAAGAACGCCAAGAACAAAGAGGCGGCGATTGACCTGGCAGCGTACCTGGCCTCCCCGCCGATTATGAAATTGGCCTCGCTGACCGGTGGCTCAGGTGTGAACCCGGCCCGGTACTCGACCATCAAGGATATCGACGCCTGGGTCAAGGCCGGCTTCCCAGGCGCGGAGGACGCCAAGGCCTACCTGGACATGATCCAGAAGGTTCAGGAGTATCCCAACACGGTCTTTCAGTTGCGGCTTCCGGGCTACGTCCAGTACCAGGATGCTCTGGAACTGGCGGTCTCCAAGGCGCTGTCCAGGCAGGCCTCGCCGCAGGAAGCGCTCGACGAGGCGGCCCGCGAGTGGGATGGCATCACAGACCGCCTGGGTCGTGATAATCAGAAGAAGCTCTACCGCCAGTCGATTGGGCTGACGGATTGAGCGTCGATCCCCCGCCGCGCTCGCGCGGGCCGAGACGGCCTTCTCCATTGAGGGGGCCGGCTCGGACGGGGCCGAACGGGCTACCGAGTCCAAGGAGCAGGTTGAGAGAACAATGAATGTTACCAAGAGTTCGGCGAGGCAACCGATTGGGATGGAGGCGAGCCTTTGGGAGAGGTTGACATCGGACGCTGCGGCGCGGCGGTTGTTCATCCTTCCAGCGACTATCGTCATCCTGGCCCTATCGATCTTTCCGCTCATCTTCTCTCTCGCGATAACGTTCACGAATCTGCGGCTGCTTGCCTCGGGCGGCACCCGCTTTATCGGGTTAGCGAACTGGGCTCGCCTCTTCACCGATACGAATTTTCACACTGTCCTGCGCAACACGATCGTCTTCGTGCTCGGGAGCGTCAGCATCGAATATCTGCTCGGACTGGGGCTGGCCCTCTTGCTAAATCAGCGGATCCGTCTGCTACGATTTTTCCGTATCAGTCTGCTCTTGCCGATGATGATGAGCCCGATTGCAATCAGTTTCATCATCGGTAAGATGCTGTTCAGCGAGACCTTCGGACCGATCAACGACATTCTCTTCCGGCTCGGCCTCCCCCAACTGCGCTGGTCGCTCGACCCGTTGAAATCCATGCTGGTCCTGATCAGCATTGATGCCTGGCAGTGGACACCGTTCTTCATCCTTGTGCTTCTGGCGGGGTTGCAGGCGATCCCGCCCGAGCTCAACGAGGCCGCGCGGGTGGATGGGGCCTCAGCCTGGCAAGTGTTCCGCCGGATCACGTTCCCGCTCTTGATGCCGCTCAGCGCGACGGCGATCCTCATCCGCTCGCTGGAAGCCTTCAAGGTCATCGACATCGTCCGAGTCGTCACGGGTGGCGGCCCTGGGAACGCGACCGAGACAGCGACACTCTTTGCGTACGATCTGGGGATCAAAGGAGGAGACATTGCTTACGCGTCGACGGTGGCATACGCCTTCATGATCATGGTGATCATCTTTTCGCTCGCCTTTCTCGCCGCTGCCCGCCGCGCGATGCCGACCAGGGAGTCCTGAGATGACGAATGCCCGTCGCTTCCGTTTCAAGCCCCATGTGGTTCTGACCTACGTGCTGCTCATCTTATGGTCCGTGGTCGTCTACTTCCCGATCTACTGGACCGTCATCACGTCGTTCAAGCTCCCGGTCGCGATCGCGGAGAAGGTTACCTATCTTCCCTGGGTCGACTTCGAGCCCAGCCTGCACGCCTGGCGCGCGATTCTGTCGCGGAACGAAACAACCGTGATCCGCCATTTCGCCAACGGTACCGTGGTCTCGCTCGCCGCTTCAGCAGTCGCGGTCTTGTTGGGGGCCATGGCCGGCTATGGCCTCGTTCGCTTCCAGTACCGCTTCGGCTCGTGGCGCAACTCGGAGATTGCCTTTTGGTTTATCTCTCAACGTATCATGCCGCCTGTCGCCGTGGTCCTGGCCTTTCTGATCATGTACCGCGTCCTGGGGCTGCTGGACACACGCCTCGGCCTGACGATTGCCTACATCAGCTTTAACCTGCCGCTGGCAATCTGGATCTTGCGCGATTACCTTGCCGAGGTCCCCGTTGAACTGGAAGATGCCGCCCGTATCGACGGGGCGTCGCGGCTGCGCGCCTTCTGGAGCATCGTCCTTCCGCTGGCGGCGCCTGGTCTTGTGGCCACCTTCATTCTCAATTTCATCTTCACCTGGAACGAGTATCTCTTCGCCCTCATCCTGACCTTCCAGGAAGCCGGGACTGTGCCGCTCTTGTTGGCATCACAGGTGACCGGCACCGGCGTCCAATGGTGGCGCATGGCCGTCCTGGCGATCCTGAGCATTATCCCGAGCATCACCGCCGCGGTGATCCTCGAGCGCTATATCGTTGCGGGCCTCTTCACGGGGGGCGTTAAATAGGCTATTGGCGGGGCGATTCTGGCATGAACGACTCTCAGCAGCCCGTCGGCTTCGTTGCGCTCTGGCACAACAAGCCATCGGAGTACTACGCGCCGCCCGACGAGGAGCGCGAGACCGGGGCTCGTATCGAACAGGCTTTTGCCAACGGCCGCGCCCGCGGGATTCGGATGTTCGGGCGCTATGACTGCCGCTGGTCGAGCGCCGAGCAGTATTTCACCTTCTGGCTCTGCCCGAACCTGGAGGCGCTCGAGGCCACGATAGATGACCTCGAGCGGGCGGGCGACTTCAAGTTCGCCGATTCCGAGCATATCATCGGCATTCGTATGGATGACCCGGGGATGATCGACGAGGCCGTGCTGGCAACGGTGGAGACGGAGCCGCACGTGGGCTTCTTCGCCATCTGGCGGCGCAAAGACTCCTACTACCGGGCCAACCCCGAGACCTGGACCACGCTCGATCGTGCGGTCCACGATGTCTTCGATATCGCCCGCGCGCGAGGGGTGCGGATGCTCGGCCGGTACGACTGCCGCTGGTCGACCGACTGGGAGTATTTCACGTTCTGGCTCGTGCCCGACCTGGAGAGGCTTGAGGGGATCATCGACAAGCTTGAGCGCGCCGGCGATTTTTTCTTCGCGGACTCGCGCCACGTGATCGGCATCCTGGACCCCCATTTCCGCTTTGCAACCCACCGTCAGATCAGCGACAAGAAGGGGCAGCAGCACGATGAGTAAGGCGACAGCGCAGCCGCTGGGCTGGGTCAAGTTCTGGAAGCCGAAGGATGACTGGTACTATCTGGAGCCGGCCTCCCGGCAGGCGTACCTGGATTCGTACGGACGATGCGTCGCCCGGGCGACCGAGCGCGGCGCGCGCTTGTTGGGGACCTACAAGTGCCGCGGGCAGTCGCGGTGGGCGCGGTTCGAGGTCTGGGAGTTTCCCGACGTGCAGGTGATCATCGACTTCACCAACGACCTTGAGGAGGTCGGGCACTATCAGTACTTTGCTGAGGAAAACACGGTCGGGCGTCGATATGAGCGGACAGGCAACGCCGAGACTTGGGTCATCTAGACTGCACGGGAGGGAGTATGTCTCAGCAGCACGCCGTGACGGCCGATGAATTGACCGTCGAGGGTTTCGCACCCTACGGCCAGGCTGTTTTGGTTCCCGAAACTCCGGCGCCCAAGACCGGTGAGGACTGGGATTGTTGGTTCGGCCTGGGAAGCTTGAGCGAGAGCCGGGCCGCGGTCGGCATCGTGCTCACGCGCCCCACGAACAGGTTGATCACGACCATGGAGCGCGAGCCGACAACAGAATTTCTTCTCCCCATCAGCGGCCCTGTGATCCAGGCCGTGGCCGTGCCCGGCGACCTGACGGACCACGGCCAGCAACCCGATGCCTCGACTGTACGCGCCTTCATCATCCGGCCGGGGCAGGCCATCATCATGGCGCCCGGCACCTGGCACTGGGCCGCGCTGCCGCTCGCCCGCGAGACACTCTACTACTTTGTGACGGAGCCCCATCCGCTCGAGCCTGGGCGCGAGGCAAGTCCGTGGGTTCCCTTCAAGAACGGCGACACCGTGCGGGTAGTGATCCCGAGGTAGGTTATAATAATGGAAGTGATCGGCGTCGGTGACGCGGACGTCGACATCTACCTGGATGTCGATCACATTCCCGGGCGCGACGAGAAGCTGCTCGCGCGTCGTGTGGACCTCTGCCCGGGTGGGATGGTCGCGAACTTCCTCGTCGCGCTGTGCCGGCTAGGCACGACGTGCGGCTTCCATGGGCCGGTCGGCGACGATGAATTCGGCCGTCGGGTTCTCGACAGCCTCGCGGCCAACGGCGTCGACATCAGCGGTGCGGTCGTCAAGCCTGGGGGGCAGACCTATTTTTGTACAGTGATGCTCGATGAGAGCGGTGAGAAGTCGTTGGTGGTCGCGCCGACCGACTGCCTCTTCCCCCAGCCTGAGGACGTCGACGCCGAGGTGATCGCCCAAGCATGCCACCTCCACACGACCGCAGCAGTCATCCCGACGGCCTCCAAGGCGGTCCGGATCGCCAAGCAACACGGGCTGACGGTCTCACTGGATCTCGAAGCCAGCAATGCTCGGCATCCGGACATGCCTGCGCTGCTCGCCGATGTGGACGTCCTCTTTGTCAACCAGGGGGCCCTCCGGCTCCTCAACAATTCGGGCTCGCCTCAGGAGGTCGCCGAACGCCTCCTCGAGTACGGGCCCTCGGTCGTCTGCGTGACGATGGGTGCTGCCGGGGCGCTGGTCGCCAGCGCGGACGGGTCGCTGCAGGTTGCGGTCTTCCCGGTCACCGTCGTGGATTCGACTGGCGCCGGTGATTGCTTCGCAGCCGGCTGCGTTCACGGCTTTCTCAAAGGGTGGCCACTCTCCGCTACAGCAACCTTTGCCAGCGCTGTCGGCGCGATCAGCGTCACCCAGCGCGGCGGCCATACCGGCACCCCGACCGCGGACGAGGTCCGCGCCTTTCTGGCGTCGCGAGGCTATGACCTCGCCCAGTGGCTTCAGTCATAGCTGGGGCGCGCCGATGGATGGAGGAGACTCTTGTCAGATGACACTTCGTCAGACCAACGCTGCCCCTCCGCCCCTCCCAGAGTCCGCCCGGCCTCTGCTGGACCGACTCTTCAGCGGAGAGTTCCTCGGGGCGAGCCGCAACATGCGCCAGATCAACGATCTCTTCTGCGCCATGGCGGATGCCTGGGAAGGTTCCGCCGAGGATCTGATCAAGACATTGCTGGCGACGGGCGACTTTCTGGCCGTGACCCGCGGCCGCAATACCCCGGCGATCGGGAACGCGATCCGCCTGGTCCTGAACGGTCTGGATGAGATAGCATCGTCGCGCGTCGCCGATGTGCGCGATTTCATCCATGCCCGTCGCGAGGCGTACAACGCCCGCTCGCTCCGCAATGTCGCTCGCATTGCCGAGTACGGGGCCAGCGTCCTCTTGGGTTGTGAGACGGTGCTGGCGTACGACTACAGCAGATTAGTGACGGTGCGTTGGTGATTCCTTTCCGCTCGCACTCGCGAAAGACGCCCCACACAACGGACTACCTCACCAGCCTGCTCGCGATTGCGACGATCATCGAGTCGTTGGGGGGCAGCCCGATCCCGGCACTCGACAGTTTGCCAGCGATGTTTGCTGGCGCGCTGAATGGATTGGAACAACCATGCCAGGAGCTTGGCGCAGCCTTGGCCTTGCAGGAGCGGTTCTACTTCTTCAGCGCGGGACCCCACTTTGCCACGGCGCAGTATGGGGCGGCGAAGTTTTGGGAGGCGGGCGGCCTCCGGGCCTTCCCCTTCGAGCTGGAGGAGGTGGCCCACGGGCCGCACATGGTTCTCGATCCCGGCGATCCGGTCTTTCTGGTCGCGCCTACAGGCTCAAGCCTCGACCGGGCCGTGGCCATAGCGAGTGGCCTCCGGCAGATCGGGGTCACGTGCGTTGCCATCTCGGATGCGCCTGAATCGTTCTCGGGAATTCGAACACTCACGACGCCCTCGATCGCAGAGGAATGGTCGCCGTTTCTGACCTGCCTGCCCCTACAATGGCTCTGCTGGGCCGTGGCGACCGCGAAGGGCTATGATGTGGTGCGCAAGAATGGCCGGCGCGAGAACGCAGAGATGTACGAAGCGGTGCATCGACAGTGGGTACGGGCTTGAAAGGGGCGGGGAGCGTAATAGAGCCGGCGGCAGGGGCGGAGAAAGCCGCCACGCGCGAAGAAGTCTGGTCGGAATTGCGCCATGTTGCGCGACCCGACTCTCGCTTTCATTCACCCGCGCTGATCTTTCCATCCAGCAGCATGGCGGCGACCTCCACCTCCGGCTCCAAAGCGACGATGGGGGTGGCGACGGCCGGATCGGGGCACGGTAGCCCGAAGCGGTTGAGCCAGACCGCCCGAATGCCGGCGGCGTGGGCCCCCAGGATGTCAGCCTGCCAGGAATCGCCGACCATCACTGCGGCCTCGCGGTCGCAGCCGAGTCGCCGGAGGGCCGCTTCAAAGATGGCTGGATCGGGTTTGGCGACGCCGATCTCCTCGGAGGTTATCAGGACGTCGATCAGTGGCGCGAGGCCGCAGACCGCGAGCTTATCTTGCTGTTCCGCGGTCACGTGGTTCGTGACGACCCCGATTCGAACGAAGGAGCGCAGGTGCTGGAGGAGGGGAACCGCGCCGGGGACCGGCCGGCTCGCCGCGTGATACGCATCGCGGTAGGCTATCGCGGCGTCTCTGATCGCCTCCTCCGAGACCCGCTCGCCGGCCCGTGTCAAGAACTCCCGCAAGCGTGCCACGCGGGCTTCGTCAAGCGTGAGGAGACCCTGGAGGACTCGCGAATGGAACTCTTCGACCAGGTCGCTGTAGATGGCTTCGAGCGCCCGGAGTGGCCTGTGGTGCAAGCCCCGGTAGCGGCGTTGAACTGCAGCCAGGCCTGCTCGGGCGCTGTGGGTATGATCAACAAGGGTATCGTCCAGATCGAACAGTACGGCCTTTACCGTTGCACGTGGGTGGCGCATGGTAGCTTGTGCTCATTCCTCAGAGCAAATCCCGATTCCTCTGTATGGTTCATCTTCGCCCAGATTTCGTTGGCACTTTCGGGATCGTCGCGGGGCGTAAAGCGCCGGTGGCGGACCGCCCGGTGCCGTCGAGGCGTCCCGCCAGGACGTCTCGACGGCGCTGGAACTCTGCAGGAGTGTCACACTCCGTAGCCGGGAGTGGCAGGCGACAGCGGTTGTCGTCTGGAACTCCCGGCGCCACGAGTCAAGTGCCAACCAGGCTTTGAACCATCCCTCTCGAAACCAGATTGTACTGCGCTCCTTCCGAACAGACCAAAACTGTGGACCTCCGGGACCGCTCACATGCCGGGCGATCGAGGGGCGACGCACGTTCATCGCGGTCTGAGGGGCTGTGGAAGGCCGTGCGACCCGGCCTCGTGCGCCTGCCCGACGTCCACAGATGCGTCGTAGGTGGACAATTCTACTCGCGCGGCTGGTTGACACTCGCGTTTCAGGCTGATATACTCCGCTCCGAAGCAGTGCACACGTGTGCAATTTCGACTTGGAGCCAGCAATGCCGGTCTCGATCAAGGACATCGCTCGGGCTGCGGGGGTCTCGCATTCTACCGTCTCTCGCGCCCTGCGCGGGCACCCGGCTATCAGCGAGGCGACACGCTCCCGTGTGTCGCAACTGGCGGCTGAGATGGGCTACAGCCCCAGCGCGGTGGCGCGTGGGCTTCGTACCAGCCGCACCCGCGTCATTGGGCTGGTAGTCACCCATCTGACAGATCCGTTCCTGACCGAGGTCGTGCAGGGGATCGAGGCTTTGGCACTTGATGCCGGCTACAGCCTCTTTCTGGCGACCTCCAACGTGGACCCCGACCGGGAGGTGGCCGTGGTCAAGGCCTTCCGGGAGCAGCGCGTGGACGGAATCCTGGTGAGTTCGTCGCGTGTTGGTGAGCGGTACCTGCCACTCCTCGCGGAGAGCCAGGTCCCCATCGTCTTGATCAATAACCAGCACGATGGCACCTTTGCCTTCAGCGTTACCAACGACGACCGCTACGGGGCGGAGGTCGTGACGCGCCACCTGATCGAGTCAGGCCACGAGCGAATTGCCTATCTCGGCAATCATCGGGGCGGCCAGACGGATGTAGATCGGCTGGCGGGCTACCGGGCGGCCCTCCATGCTGCGGGGCTGACGCCCGATCCTGCGCTCGTCGTGCACGGTCCAAATGGCCGTGCCCCGGGCGGCGAGGCCGGTGTTCAAGCACTCTTCCCACTCGATCCTCATCCCACAGGCCTGGTCTGCTACAATGACATGATGGCACTGGGGGCGCTGCATAGGCTCAAGCAGGCCGGCGTACGCATCCCCGAGGATCTTTCGATCACCGGCTACGATGGGATCAGCCTGGTCGCCTATGCCGACCCACCCCTGACCACTTTTGCCCAGCCGACCTTTGAACTCGGCCGGCGTGCGATGCAGATGCTGCTCAGCCTCATGGCCGGGCAGGATGGGGAGCACATTTTGCTCCGCGGCGAGTTGATTGTCCGCCAAAGCACGGCGCCTCGCAGTTGAAGGTTGGAAGGTTGCAGGTTGCAGGTTGCGGCTCTGGAGCCGTAACCTGCAATCTGTTAATCCGCAACCGGAGTAAGGATTGCGACATGCGTTACGACGAATCTAATCTTCTGATTCGTGGCACCGACCGGCCTACCGGCCGGCTCAATGGGGTCACGCCGGCCGAGGCTGGGTGGGCGCTCATCAACTTCGAGGTCCGTCGTTTGGGCCGGGGTGAGCGCTGGTCGTTCGACACCGGCGAGCAGGAGCTGGCCCTGGTGCTGCTCGGCGGCCGCGCGAACGTGCGTTCGAACCGCGGTGAGTGGGGCCCGATCGGTGAGCGCACATCACCCTTCGACGGTTTACCCTGGTCGCTCTATCTGTCGCGGCGGAGCCAGCTTGAAGTTGAGGCGCTGACCGATTCGCTCGACTTCGCGGTGGCCTGGGTGCCGAGCGACGAAGATCACCCCTCGCGGTTGATTCGACCCGCGGACGTCAAGGTGGAAATCCGCGGGGGCGATAATGTCACGCGCCAGATCAATGACATGATTCCAGCGGGCTTTGACTGCCAGCGCCTGGTGGTGGTCGAGGTCTACACCCCGAGTGGCAACTGGTCGAGCTACCCGCCCCATAAGCACGACGTGCACAAGACCGATGCCGCCGGGAACCTGGTGGAAGCCGATCTTGATGAGGTCTACTACTACCGGATTGATCCGCCCGAGGGCTTCGCCTTCCAGCGAATTTATACCGCTCCGGAGTCGCCGCTGCAGCGCGCCGGCCAACCCATCGATGCCGTGCTTACGGCGCGCGATAACGACCTCGTACTCGTACCCGAGGGCTACCACCCCGTCGTCAGCGCTCCGGGCTACACGACCTACTACCTCAACGTGCTCGCCGGCAGCGCCCAGTCGCTGGCCAACACGGACGACCCACGCTATGCCTGGGTGAAAGAGAGCTACCAGGCACGCGATCGACGGGTACCAATCTACAGTCTGAAACGGGATTCCTGATGCCTGGGGCTCACCTTGCGCGTTGGGCATGACGGGTAGAGTTGATAAGGCGGGAGTCCCCGTGAGGCTTACTCTATGGACGGAATGCAGTACGATACCTTCCACATGGGTCGCTCGGGCCTTGACCTCTACTCCAACGACGTGGGGGCGCCGTTCGTCGAGATTAAGAGCTTCGCTGCCTACGTCGGCGGTTCACCTACCAACATCAGCGTTGGTGCCCGGCGGCTGGGGCTGACGCCGGTGTTGCTCACCGCTGTAGGCGAGGACCCGGTCGGTGATTTCATCCTCCATTTTTTGCGCAACGAGGGTGTGGTCACCGACTTTATTCCTCGGAAACCGGGCTACCGAACCTCCGCCGTTGTGCTCGGTATTGAACCGCCGGACAAGTTCCCGCTGGTCTTCTACCGGGAGAATTGTGCCGATGTCCAGTTGAGCATCGATGATGTCCTCGCTGCCCCGGTCACCAAGAGTCGCGTCTTTCAGTTTGCCGGCACCAATCTGAGCAAGGAGCCGAGCCGTAGCGCGACCCTGTTCGCTGCCGAGCTCGCCCGCCAGGCTGGGATCGAGGTTGCGCTGGATATTGATTTCCGCCCCGACCAGTGGCATGACCCACGTGCCTTCGGTGTAGCCATCCGCTCGGCGCTTCAGCTGGTCGACATCGTGCTCGGAACGCAGGATGAGATCAACGCGGCACTGCTCAGCGACCCCCGCCAGATCAGCCTCATCCACTCTCAACTCTCCGACACCCGTGTCAGCGGGGACGTCGAGACCGCGATCCAGGCGCTCCTCTCCCTGGGGCCAAAGGCTCTGGTTGAGAAGCGCGGTGAACAGGGGGCACGGGTCCACCTGGCCGGTGGCACCAAAATCGATGCGCCCGGTTTTCCGGTGAAGGTCTACAATATTCTGGGGGCCGGCGATGCCTTCGCGGCCGGTTTTCTCTACGGTCACGTTCGTGGGTGGGACTGGTACAAGTCGGCCCGGATGGGCAACGCCTGCGGTGCGATCGTTGTGACCAAGCATGGATGTGCCAACTTCATGCCGACCTTATCGGAGGTCGAGGCGTTTGTGGCGGGCTACGGTGGGTTCGGGGAGATCGCAGATTGAGATTCTGTTCGTCGTTCTCAATCGCTAATCTCCAGTCGCTCGGAGGAGATCGAGGATGACCTTCACCATTCGCCTGGCCAACGCCCCTGTGTCGTGGGGCATTCAGGAGGGTACCGGCTGGGGGCGGGGCGAGGCCTGGGCGATGGTTTTGGACGAGATCGCCCAGGCCGGCTACGCCGGTACGGAACTGGGCGACTATGGTTTTCTCCCGACCGACCCGGCGCGGCTGCGCGAGGCGCTGGCCGCGCGCCACCTCGAGATGCTCGGCAGCTTCCTGGAGGCCAACCTCCACACACGCTCGGCCTGGACGACGGCGCAGGCTGAGGCGCTGCGCAACGGCCGGCTCGTGGCCGAGACGGGCGGACGCTACCTGGTGCTGTCGGAGACGGGGGACGAGCGCCGCCGGGCCGGGGCAGGCCGGGTAACCCCGAAGATGGGCCTCACCGATGAGCAGTGGGCCGTTGCGGGCGAAGGGGCGAATTTCATTGCGCGGGCGGTGCGTGACGAGCTCGGCCTTGAGACGGTCTTCCATCACCATGTGGGTACCTTCGTCGAGACGCCCGACGAGGTGGCGCGGATCATGGCGGCCACCGACCCCGAGTTGGTCGGCTTGTGCCTGGACACGGGCCACTACGCATTCGGCGGCGGCAACCCGCGCGAGGCACTGCGGCGTTACGGCCAGCGCGTGCGCTATTTGCATTTCAAAGACGTGAGCGTGGCGCGGCTGGCCGAGGCGCGGGCGAGGGGGCTTAGTTTCCACGAGGCGGTAGCCGCAGGGGTTTTCACAGAGTTGGGACAGGGTGTGGTCGATTTTCCGGGCTTGCTGGCCGATCTGGCAGCGCACAACTATGAGGGGTGGGCGTGCGTCGAGCAGGACATCGTGCCCGGCGGCGGCATCATCCCGTTGGATAGTGCGGTGAGGAGCCGCGAGTACCTGCGCTTGCTGGGACTTTAGAAAGTGGAGGGTCTATGGCGGAGATGATGCGGGCCGCCGTGTTTAAGGGGAACGGGCGGTTGGAGATCGAAGAGCGTCCGGTGCCGACCATTACAGCGCCGGACGACGTACTCCTGGCAGTGGAAGGTTGCGGGGTTTGCGGGAGTGATCTCCACATTCTCGAAATCCCGCCGACCCATCCCGCCAATGAGAACGTGATCCTTGGGCACGAGTACATCGGCCGGGTAGTGGCCGTCGGGCCGGGTGTCAAGCGACTGCAGCCGGGAGACCGCGTCACGGTCGCGCCCAACCTGGCCTGTGGAGTCTGCCGCTACTGCCGCCGAGGCATGCCGAACCAGTGTGAAGATTTCACGACGCTCGGCATCTTCCGCGACGGTGGCCTGGCAGCCTACAACGTCGCGCCCGAGCGAGCACTCTACCCGGTCAGTGACAGGGTGCCCTTCGAGGAGATCATCTTCACAGAGGTGCTGAGCTGCGTGGTGGCCGGCACCGAGCAGGTCCGGGTCCAGCCGGGGGAGAGCGTGGCAATTCTGGGGGCCGGCCCGGTCGGGCTGCTCTTCCACCTGGTCTTTCAAGCTGCCGGTGCCAGCCCGATCCTGATCAGCGACGTCGCTCCGGCTCGACTGACGATGGCGGAGCGGTTGGGTGCCCGGTCGATCAACGCTGCGAAGGAGGATGTGCCGGCAGCGGTGCGGGCGGCGACCGGGGGGTGGGGCGCCGACGTTGTCGTAGATGCCGTCGGCTCGCTGCTGCCCCAGGCAGTGGCAGTGGCGCGCAAAGGCGGAACCGTCTTGCTGTTTGGGATGAACTCGGCGGCGCGGCCGAGCGTGTCCCAGTACGACATCACGCGGAACGAACTGCGCATTCTCGCGACCTACGTTGGCGTCAACAGCTTTCCTCCGGCAATTCGGATGCTGGAGAGTGGTGTCATCAAGCCCTCAGCCCTTATCACGCATCAGGTTCCGCTGGCCGAACTCCCGGCGGCCTTTGACGCCGCCCGGCGCGGAGAGGCGGTCAAGGTCGTGGTCGAGACGCGCCTGGTTGCATAAGTTGTTGAAGAGGCCGCCTGATGCGTAACGGAATCGCTCACGCATCGCGACTCCTGTTTAGAAAGCCGGGCGTGGATCAGGAACGGAGGCTCTATGCCCTCTCGAGTCAAGGTCGGTGTGATCGGCGTCGGATCCGTTGCCCAGATCATGCACCTGCCCTACCTGTACGAGCTTGACGATCGCTTCGAGGTCACGGCCATCGCCGATATCGCGCCGGGGGCCCTCGCAGTGGTCGGCGATTTCTACCACATCGACCAGCGCTTCACCGACTATCGGGACTTGCTGGCGACCGATGTCGACGCTGTGCTGATTCTTACCGGCGGGTCACACACGCCGGTGGTGCTCGATGCCCTGGCGGCCGGGAAGCACATCCTCGTCGAGAAGCCCCTGGCCTTCACGGTGCGCGAGGCCGATGAGATCGTCGCCGCCGTCGAGGGCAGCGATCGGACCGTCATGGTCGGCTACATGAAACGCTATGACCCGGGCTACTGCTACGCCCAGCGCCAGGTGGCCGAGATTCCCGATCTGCGCTCCATCCAGATCCACACGTTTCACCCGGCCAACGAGGCCTACTGGTGGCACCATCGCATCATGCGAGCCCCAGGCGTGCCCGCGCTGGATCAAGGTCGGGGCCCGGGCGACGCCGCGCAACAGATGCGTCAGATCGGAGCGGGCACCAGGAGCGGCTCCGAGGCTGCGCTCTACGATGAGGCCCTGGGGGCGGACGCGCCCATGATCCAGCGCATCGCCTACGCTATCATGCTCTCGAGCCTGGTCCATGATGTGAACGCGTTGCGTGGCCTGGTGGGAGAGCCAGCGGGGGTGGCCCACACCGAGCTCTGGAACGGTGGCCTCGCCATCACGACCGTCCTGCGCTTTCCCGGTGAGTTGCGGGCTGCCTATACCTGGGTCTACCTCGACGAGTTGCGGGACTACCAGGAGCACATCGCCGTCCTGGCGCCGTCGGCACGGGTGCGGATCGAGTTTCCCTCCCCGTTCTTACGCTCGATGCCGACACCGGTTGTTGTCCAGCGCGAGGAGGATGGCGCCGCGACCGAGAAGCGCGTCATCGTCAACTACGAAGAGGCCTTCAAAGAGGAGCTACGTCACTTCTACGAGTGTATCATCACCGGTCGCCAGCCGGTCACAACGATCCGCGACGCGCGCGAGGACATCTACTGGTTGCACCAGATGGCACTCGCGTGGCGGGGGTAACCAGGCTCAACGCTCGCTTCTCACACGATTTTGCTTCGGTCCCCAGACCAAGCAGTCCCTACAGTGGCCCTCATAAGTCTGGCACAGGCATCAAGCATGCTCATATTTCCAGACTTCGATTCTCTTTGGCCGTACCACGATCGATCCGGTAGTGCTGGCCCAGTTGCCCATGAGAACGCTGGCAAGTGGCGGGCGATCCCTCCTTGACCGCGGAGAAAACTCCTTGTATGCTTGCGCTAACCTGTCCGAACAAGTTCGTACAAATAGGTGACGCGAGCGTGGCGACGATCAGTCTCAATAAAGAGAGCCCAATCCCATTACACGTGCAATTACTCAACCAGTTGCGCCAGCTGATCTTGGGGGGCGAGTGGCAGCCGCACGAGCGCCTGCCGAGCGAACCGGAACTCGTCGAACAGCTCGGGGTGAGCCGGACGACGATTCGCAAGGCCTTCGACACAGCCGAGCGCGAGGGGCTGATTTACCGGGTCGCTGGCAAGGGAACGTTCGTCGAGGCGCAACCCGCCGCAGTGTCACGGCGCCTGGTCGGGTTTGTCATCCCACGGTTCCGCTCCACCTTCGACAGCCACTTGCTGCTGGGCGTCGAACAGGTGTTGAAGGCCCACGAATATCAGGTCTTGTTCTGCAATTCTGAGCGCCGGCTGGACGAGGAGAATCGCCTCCTGGCCGGCCTGATTCGTGACCGGGTCGATGGGTTTGTGATCTGGCCGGTGCAGAGCGACGACCTCAACCGCGAACTGTTCCATCTCTCCGTCCGCGGTTTTCCCCTGGTTCTTATGGATCGGGCCTTTCCGTACCTCGAAGCAGACTGTGCCCTCGCCGACAACTTCGGCGGCGCGTATGCCGCGACGCAGCACCTGCTTGAGCTCGGCCATGAACGGATCGCATTCCTGGCCAGGCCCTACTTGCATCTCCTCCCTGTGGCCGAGCGTCTCGCCGGCTATCGCCAGGCTTTGCGCGATGCCGGACTTGAACTGCTGCCGCCGTTGCTGGTCGGCGAGCCATTTGAACCCGGCACAGGCTATACGCTCCGCGCCTACGCCGACGCCTCAGGGCCTGAGATCCAGGCCCTGCGGGAGCAACTCGCTCGGCCCAACAGACCCACCGCGATTTTTGCCATGAACGATCTCATGGCGCTCCTTGCACTCAAAGCAGCCGCGTTGACCGGCCTGGTTGTGCCCAATGATATATCCATCGTCGGTTTTGACGACCTCGATGTCGTCAACCAGTTGGCTGTCCCACTGACAACGGTCGCTCAGAATCCGCTCGATCTTGGCGCCGAGGCGGCCCGGCTGCTGCTGGATCGCCTGGGTGGTTACCGTGGCGCGCCCCGGCAGCGTCGCTTGCGCACCTCGTTGTGCGTTCGTGGAACGAGCGTGCCGCCGAACGGGCGGTAATATCGAAACACTGGCAGAAGCCGGTTGAATGTGCTGCCCCAACGGAGCCCACTCGTATGACCGAAACGATCCCCATTCGAGTCGGCGTGATCGGATGCGGCGGCATGGCGCGCCAGCACGTGAGACGGATGCTACGAGAGACGACCACGACTCGGCTCGTGGCTCTGTGTGACCTTTCGCCGTCGGCCTGCGCGGCCACCGCCGCGATCTTCAGGGAGGCCGGTCTCGAACCGCCACCCTGTTTCTCCGACCTGGATCAGTTCCTGGTCGAGTTCGCGCCGCGTCTCGACGCCGTCCTCATCGCTACCCCTCATGCTTACCACCACGATCAGGCAGTGGCCTGCCTGGAGGCGGGGCTGGACGTCCTGCTGGAAAAGCCGATGGTGGTGAGCACCGCCGAGGCATGGAGCCTCATCGAGGTCCAACGCCGCACGCGGCGTCTGCTGGTGGTGGCGTTCAACGGTGGTCTCTCGCCCTACATCCGCACCGCCGTCAAGTGGCTGCGCGCCGGCGAACTTGGCTCCGTGATAAGCATCAGTGCCACCGTCTGGGAGGGTTGGGGCAACGCCTATGCCGGCCACTGGAAACAACGGCCGGAGGTCTCGGGCGGTGGGTTCATGTTCGACACCGGCGTTCACATGATGAATACCGTGGCGACGCTGGCCGATGAGGATTTTGTCGAAATTGCGGCCTGGCTCGATACGCGTGGGCATCCTCACGGTGCCGATCTTCTCGGGACGGTGATGGGGCGGCTCGCTTCGGGTGCGATGGTCACTCTGCATGCCAGCGGTGACACGATCCGCTCGTGTGACTCGGAGGTGCTGATGTTTTGCACCAACGCCATCCTGCGTACGGGCGTCTGGGGGGAGCGCCTGGAGATTCAGCGCGCCGGCGAGAATCGGTTTGAGCGGGTGGAGGTCCCTGCCGCGCGGACCGTCTGGCAACAGTTTCTGGCGATCCGGAATGGTGAGATGGCCAACCCCTGCCCGCCGGAAGTTGGTCTCCGCGTGGTTCGCCTCTGGGAGGCCATCAAGACGTCCGCTGCCAACAATGGGGTGCCGGTGAAGTGTGAGCCGCTGCTGCTCGCGCGCGAGTAGCGCGGTGCGGGGTTCCCTGCCGGCGTGATAGCCTCCGGCTCACGGTACCAAATCGGCGAATTTATGTCTCAGAAACGTGGGAGAAGAAGAATGAGAAGCTCGCCTCGCGTTACGGTCTGGAACGAGTACGTCAACGAGCGGACGAAGCCCGAAGTCGCGAAGATCTATCCGAAGGGCATGCACGAGGCGATTGCTCAACACCTCCAGTCTGAAGGGCTCGCCGTTCGCACAGCGACCCTCGATCAGCCCGAGCATGGGTTGGCCGACGACGTCCTGGCCGAGACCGATGTCCTCATCTGGTTAGGCCACACCGCTCATGACAAGGTGAAGGATGAAATTGTTGACAAAGTCCACCGCCGGATTTTGAACGGCATGGGGTTGATCCCGCTGCATTCGAGCCATCACTCGAAGATCTTCAGGAAGTTGATGGGCACGTCGGGCGATCTCAAGTGGCGGGAGGCGGACGAACGGGAGCGGATCTGGGTCGTCGCGCCGGGGCATCCCATCGTCGCCGGCCTGCCGCCGTATTTCGAGATTCCGGCCGAAGAGATGTACGGCGAGTATTTTGACATCCCGGCGCCCGACAAGTTGGTCTTGATCAGTTGGTTCCAGGGAGGCGAGGTCTTCCGGAGCGGCTGCTGTTTTTACCGCGGCCGCGGCAAGGTCTTCTACTTCCGGCCCGGCCACGAGACCTATCCAACCTACTACCAGCCGGAGGTGCTGCGCGTGATCGCCAATGCAGTCCACTGGTCGGCGCCGGTTGCCGGGCCGGAGATTGGCCACGCCTGGCAAGCCCCTCTGGAACAGCTTCAACATGAAACCACTTCTTGACGTGCGCGGCCTGCGTGTCGCCTACCACACGCCGCGAGGTCCGGTGAAGGCCGTCGATGGGGTCAGCTTCACGGTTCACCCCGGCGAACGGTTCGGCTTGATCGGCGAGTCCGGATCGGGCAAGTCGACCATCGCGCTGTCGCTGATGCGGCTGATCAAACCGCCCGGCCAGATTGAAGCGGGCGAGGCGTGGTTGGGTGGGCGCGATGTGCTTGTGCTCTCCGACGAGGAGATGCAAGGCCTGCGCCTCGCGGAGATCGCCCTCGTCGCCCAGGGCGCGATGAACTCGCTCAACCCGGTCATGCGGATCAGGCACCAAATCGTCGATGGCCTCCAAAGCCACGGCGTGCGACTCTCCGATTGGGAGTGGGATGACCGCGTTGCCGAGTTGCTCGAATGGGTGGGCCTCCGGCCGGAGGTTGCAGGTATGTACCCGCACCAGCTCAGCGGGGGAATGAAACAACGGGTCTGCATGGCCATTGCCATCAGCCTGCGGCCCAAGGTGATCATTGCCGATGAGCCGACCAGCGCCCTCGACGTGGTCGTGCAACGGCAGGTGATGGAGACGTTGCGCCGGGTTCAGACGGACCTGGGCGCTGCGGTGATCCTCATTGGGCACGACATGGGATTGATGGCCCAGTTTGTCGATCGTGTCGGGGTGATGTACGCCGGCCGGCTGGTCGAGATTTGTGCGGTTGACGAGATCTTCGCGCGGCCGCAACATCCCTACAGCCAGCTACTGATTGCGAGCCTCCCTTCGCTCGAGAAAAGGGGAAACTTCGAGGGCATTCCCGGGCTCCCGCCCTCATTGCTGGACCGTCCGTCCGGATGCGCGTTCCATCCCAGGTGCCCGTACGTGATGGATTGCTGCCGGGTAGCGGACCCTGTTCTGCAGGAGGCCCAGCCCAATCATTCGGCCGCGTGCCACCTGCTTGGCGTCGCGACCGCGCCGCGCCGCGATACGCGCCAGGGGGTCCCGCCATGACGGCTCTGCTTGACGCCCGCCACGTGAGCAAGATTTTCGGTGGAGGTCTCTTCGGCGGTCCCGCCACTCGCGCCCTGGAGGATTTTTCGCTGGCGATTGAGGGCGGGCAACCATCGATTACGGGAGTCGTCGGAGAGAGCGGGAGCGGGAAGACGACGATGGCTCGCCTCCTCCTTGGTCTGGAGACCCCGACCCAGGGTGAGGTGTTCTACCAGGGCAAAGCGCTCCGCCGGCTGTCGTCCCTTGAATGGCGCGCATTCCGGCGCGAGGTGCAGGCCATCTTCCAGGACCCCTTCGAAGTCTTCAACTCCTTCTACAAGGTGGACCACGTTCTGACGACCCCGATTGCCAAGTTCCGCCTGGCGACCTCGGCCGTGGAGCGCCGGGCCCTGATTGAGGAGGCGCTGCAAGCGGTCGGGCTGCGCGCCGACGAAACTCTGGGGCGCTATCCACACCAACTCAGCGGAGGGCAGCGCCAGCGGATCATGGTGGCACGCGCCCTCTTGTTGCGACCCAAGGTCATCGTCGCCGACGAGCCGGTCTCTATGATCGACGCCTCCCTCCGTGCCACTGTCCTGGCGAGTCTGCGCGAACTCAAGGAGCAGTTCGGTATCTCCCTCATCTACATCACTCACGACCTGACGACGGCCTACCAGATCAGCGACAACCTCATCGTGCTCTATCGCGGCTCGGTCGTCGAAGCCGGCGATGTCGAACTCGTCGTGAAGCAGCCGCAACATCCTTATACTCAGCTCCTGATCGGTTCGATTCCCCTTCCAGACCCGCGCCGGCGGTGGAGCGAGGAGGCCCCGCCATCCGATTTCGGACAACAGGCGCGGGCTGACACAGGGTGTCAGTTTGCCGACCGTTGCCCGCGGGCCTTTGCTTTGTGTGTCAAGCAGGCCCCCCCACTGTTTCAGACGAACCAGTACCGCGCTGTCGCGTGTCACCTCTATCAAGAGTACGACTCGATTCGACGTGAGGAGATGGACCGGGTGTTTGTGGAAAGGAGCGTTCCATCTCAAGTATAGACCGCGCCGCCGTCGATCCGGGCGGTACGGGCGTCCGGTCGCGGCTGGCACAAGGCGCGCTGTGCGAGAAAGGGGGGACGCCACAACCGAAGATCAGATAGGTCGCTGCCCTGCCTGCCGTCAAGCTGTACTCCTTCCTACCCGGGCCTCACGCTCGAAGCCCGAGTGGACGGACCAAGCCTTCGTTGGCCTTCCCACATTTGGACTGCCTCTCCCTTGTGCGACGAGGAGAAAGGATGGAGAAGAATGTACAGAAAGTTTTGGTTTCTGCTCATCTTGCTGGCAGGTCTTGGGATGGTGGTATCCTGCAATGCCCAACCACCCCAGCCGGCGGTTCAGACTGTTGTCGTCCGCGAGACGGTCGTGGTTCAAGGGACGCCCCAAGTCGTCGAGAAGCAGGTGACCACCGTCGTCGAGAAACAGGTGACTACCGTCGTCGAGAAGCAGGTCACGACCGCGCCTGAAGTCAAAGCGCCTCCTGGTGGCGCCGCGCGGAATGAGACTCTCAACATCGCCGTGAGCGGCCGCATCGCCGATCCGACGAACTTGAATATTTACGCCCCGGGCGTCAGCCGGTCCGGCACCGGACTCCACCAGGTGGGCTACGAGTACTTGTTCTACTACAACCTCCAGACTGGCGAGTACATCCCCTGGCTCGCTGAGAGCTACAAGTACAACGACGATTTCACCGCCCTGACGGTCAAGCTGCGGGACGGGGTGACCTGGAACGATGGCAAGCCATTCACCGCCGACGACATCGTTTTCACCTACGACCTCCTGCGGGAGAACCCCGGGATGGTCTGGGCCGAGGAGGCGAACAAGCGAGTGGCGTCGGTCGAGAAAATCGACGATCTCACCGTCCAGTTCAATCTGAAGGAGCCGAGTCCCCGCCTGCACCAAAACCGTGAGGCTTTCCCGGCGGTCGGCATCTGGGGCGGTATCACGATCCTGCCCAAGCATGTCTGGGAGGGTCAGGATCCCCTCAAGTTCAAGAACAGCCAGCCGGTCTCGACGAGTGCGTACACGTTAAAGAATGCGTCTGAGACGGCAATGACCTGGGAGCGCCGCGACGATTGGTGGGGCACGAAGGTTTTCGGCGTAACGCCGGCACCAAAGATTGTGAACTTCATCTACGCCGGTCCGGAGACCAACACCGCTCTGGCGCTCGCGGCGAACGAGTTGGACACCCCCAATATCAGCATCCTCTCGCTGGGTTCCTTCCTCGAGGTGGCAAAAAGAAACCCGAAGGTCACAGCCTGGTACCCGGACAAACCCTATGCCTGGTTGGACCCCTGCCCGCGGGCCCTGATGGTGCAGAATGCCAAAGCGCCGTGGGACAAGAAAGAGGCGCGTTGGGCGCTCTCGTACCTGATCGACCGCCAGGCCATCGTCGACCTGGCCTACGAAGGGACGACAGTGTCGACGTGGGGGATCTGGCCGTACTATGATGGGCTCAACCCCTACTTCGATGCCATCTCGGATCTCCGCGAGAAGTATCCCACTGAGAGTTACGATCCGGCCAAGGCGGAAGAGCTCCTGACATCCATCGGCTACAAGAAAGGGAGCGACGGCGCCTGGACCTCTGCCGATGGGAAGCAACTCGCGGTCACCTACGTCGTGAACGCCGATTCCACCGAAGAGATGAAAGTCGCACAGGTTCTGGCCGACCAACTCGACGCCGAGGGGATCAAAGTCGAACTGCAACCGTTGAGCGGTGGTGTCCTGGAGGATACGACTCTGCGGGGCAACTACGATGTCAAGCTCCACTCACTGTGCCCGGGCTACATCTACGACAACCTGGAGCTTTTCCACAGCAAATTCTACACTCCGCTGGGTGAGAAGGCGCCCTGGTTCGAGCGCAACTCCTTCCGCTATCGCAATGAAGCCTTCGACAAAATCGTCGACCAGATGGGCCAGATCCCGCCTGAGAACGAGAAGGAACTCACACCGCTCTTTCATCAGGCGATGGAGATCTGGTTCGACGATCTTCCGGTGATCCCGGTGGTGCAGGCACCGGCCCTGGTCCCGTTCAACGAAACCTACTGGGTCGGCTGGCCGAACGCCAAGAACCCGTGGAACATGCCGGTGAGCTGGTGGGCAACGTTCGACCTCGTCATCACGGGGTATCCATCGCCGGAGACTGGGAAGTGGGTTGGCGGTATCAAGCCGGCCGGGATGGGTGGACAGTAAGGTGATCGTCTGTGCCAGTTGCTGCGTACGCCAGCTGCGTATTACTGTACCTGGGGAGGACTGGTGGGGAGTGGCCTCGGCCGAGGCCACTCCCTCGCTGGCTGGGGTGTAATCGGTGAAGAGATGATGGGTTCATATGATCTTGGTGGCGACTTCGACAGCGGCGTTGCGGGTGGCGGGCGCCCGCCGGGCGCCCCTACAGGCGATTTCACCAACAAGATCTTCATATTTCTGTAAAAATGGTGCGTACGCGCCACTTTTACAGAAAGTGAGAGACGCTACCGGCGAAGAGGACGGGTTGAATGGCTGGCTACCTGAAATATCTCTCAGAACGGTTGGTGATTCTGGTTGTGACCGTTTTCCTTTCGGTGACGGTTGTCTTTTTCGTGCCTCGCCTTGTTCCGGGTGATCCGCTTGGTGCCATTTTTGTCAACATGGCGTCCGTTGCCGGGAGCTCTGGGGGGAGCGAGCTTGTTCAGGAGTATCGCGGAATGTTCGGCCTGGACAAGGGGCTGTGGGAACAGTATGTGAGCTATCTGCGCGAGTTGGCCCGCGGCAATCTTGGCTACTCGATCGCCAACTTCCCTTCGCACGTCTCCGACCTGCTGGCCTCCGCGCTCCCTTGGACCCTCGGCTTGCTGCTGGTCACAACGCTGATCAGTTGGATCCTTGGTTCGTTCGTCGGTGCGGTCGTCGGGTGGCGCGGCCGACAGTCTCCCTTGTTCCAGGCACTCGTCCCCGTGGCCCTGGTACTCTACACGACGCCCTATTACATCCTGGCGATCATCCTTGTCTTTCTCTTTGCCTTCCATTGGCGGATCTTCCCACTGTCTGGGGCCTACTCCACCGGTGTGCGGCCGGAATGGTCACTCCGCTTTGTCCTCGACCTGCTCCACCATGCGGCACTGCCGGCTTTGAGTATCATCCTGGTTTCACTGGGCTGGTGGTTTCTGAGTATGCGCAGCCTGATCACCTCGCTGAGGGGCGAGGACTACATCCTCTGGGCCGAGGCCAAGGGGTTGCCCCCGCGGCGGATTCTCTGGGCCTACGCGTTCCGAAATGCGCTGCTGCCTCAGGCCACCGGCCTGGCGATCTCATTAGGGCACATCGTCGGTGGGGCGCTGATCACCGAGGTCATCTTTGCCTACCCCGGCATCGGCTGGGTGCTCTACAACTCCATCAAGGGCCTCGACTACCCGGTGATCCAGGGAAGTGTGCTGCTCATCATCTTTGCCGTCGCTCTGGCGAATTTCATCATCGACGTTGCCTATCCTCTGATTGACCCTCGGATTCGATACGAGCAGGCGGGGAGGGGGTAGATCATGGCTGTGACCACACTTCCACGGCGCGAAGGGTACGGTTGGCCGCTGCTCCAAAACAAGAAGTTTCTTGTTGGAGTGCTCATCATCGTGGCGTTAGTCACGCTGGCAATCGGCGGGAGTCTCTCGGTTGAACGCCGGGACCGGCGTGCCGGACGCTTTGCGACGCGGCTTCCTCCCACTGCTGAGGCGCCGCTCGGCACCGATTCACTCGGACGAAGCATCGCGATTCAGATGACCGAGGCAGTGCCCAACTCGATGCAGGTCGGTCTGATCGCGGCGGCCATTGGTACCATTCTCGGCGCGTTCATAGGTTTTGCCAGCGGCTACTTTGGGAAGCTCGTCGATGCCCTACTCCGGATTCTGATTGATGTTTTTCTCTCGGTTCCTTCGCTCCTGTTTCTTATTCTGATCGCCTCTCTGGTGAAAGGCGTGGGCGTCCAGACGATGGCATTGATCATCGGGATCTTTGCCTGGGCCTGGCCCGCTCGCCAGGTTCGCGCTCAGGTCTTGAGTCTCAAGGAGCGGGCCTTCGTTCAGGTGGCGCGCCTTTCGGGCATGGGCGGTCTCGAGATCATCGTCCGCGAGCTGATGCCGCATATGTTGCCGTGGTTAGGGGCGAACTTTGTCAATGCCTTCATCGCGGCCATCCTCGCCGAGGCGGGGCTGTCGATCCTGGGCCTGGGACCGCAGCGGGAGATGACTCTGGGAACAATGATTTATTGGGCGCTCAGCTACGGCGCGATCCTGCAGAATCTCTGGTGGTGGTGGCTCACCCCTGTCCTCACGCTTATCCTGCTCTTCGTGGCCCTCTACCTGGTCCACCTGGGGTTCGACGAGGTGAGTAACCCCCGCCTGCGCGCGCAGGCGTAATGCGTGAAGTTATAGATCACGCATTACGCCTCACGAGCACCGGGCTCGATGGTGAATCGGATCAGGGTGCTTCTCCCGGTGAAGCAGTGACCGACCACAATGATAAGCTGGTAAAATCAGAGGTGGCGCCGACTCTTGCAGGGGTGGCAAAGAGAGCCGGAGCAACCAGAGAGCACCGTGCGATCATACGGAGACGATTGATGCCGGCTCAAACGATTACGTTGGAAGGAACATTTCGGCTCGAACAAGAAAAGACGTATGCCCACCTGCCGTTTGATGTGCCGGACGGAGCCACGCAGATAGAAGTCCGGTACGCGTACAGCAACCGGATTGGCTCGAGTCCGCTGCTCACCGGCGGCAACACGATAGACCTTGGCGTGTTTGACGCGCGTGGGATTGAGTTTCTCAACGCAGGATTCCGAGGATGGAGCGGGAGCGAGCGAGATTCTTTTGTCATCAGCGAGACAGCGGCAACGCCTGGCTATCTCGCCGGAGCCCTCATCCGCGGACGGTGGCATGTGCTGCTCGGGCTGTACAAGGTTGCCGCGGGCGGTTGCGACTATCGTGTCGAGATCACCATCACGGCCGAGACCGGGCATCAGTCGACCCATGACCTACCAGCGCCCGTGGCGAGTCTGCCCGCGTCGCGGGTGGAACCGCCGTTGGCAGCCTGGTTGGGCGGCGAGCTGCACTGTCACACCTGGCACAGCGATGGCGATGGCAGCCCGATCGATGTGGTGAATCTGGCCCGCGAGTGCGGCCTCGATTTTCTGGCGATCTCGGACCATAACACCATCAGCAGTCAACTTGAACTCGCCGGCCTGCGCGATCCCGGTCTCATTCTGATTCGCGGTGTCGAAGTCACCACATTCAAAGGACACTTCAACGTTTGGGGCATTGGCGATTGGGTCGACTTTCGTGTGCAGCGTCCGGACGATATGGCCGCGGCGATCCGCTTTGCAGTGGAACATGGTGCTGTCACCTCGTGCAGCCACCCGAAACCCTTCGGACCACCCTGGGATTATGAAGATGTGACCGGCTATGATTGCATCGAGGTGTGGAACGGTCCATGGCAGATGCTTAACCAAAAATCACTCGATTTCTGGTGCAACCAGTTGGCCACGGGGAAGCGCATCCCGGCCGTAGGGGGGAGCGACTATCATCGCAGGCACCAGTTGGAGGAAACGCCGCCACGCGCACCAGGAACACCGACGAGCTGGGTGCACGTTGTTGGCCCGCCAAACGCGGCTGCGGTCCTTCAAGCGATTCGCCAGGGGCATATCAGCCTGTCGGACCAACCCGATGGTCCCTTCCTTGAGCTGCGAGCGGGAGCTGAATTGGCCGCGATGGGCGGTGATGTGCTGCTCCGTCCGGAGGATGGTCAACTCGCGATTCGCGTGCACTGCCGGCGCTGCGCCGGCAATACGCTCCGGCTGTTGGATCAGCGGGGCGTTCGATTTGAGCGCATGCTTGCTGAGCCGGAGGAAGTCGTGACGGCCGAGATTCCAGTGTCTCAGAGCCTCTACATCCGTGCGGAACTTCGCGATGCTGCCGGTGATATGAAGGCCCTGACCAACCCCATCCACCTTGATTCCGCGCCGTAACATCCGCGACCTATCCCAGAATGCCGTCGTGCGACTGTCCCGCAAGCGACAACCACCGCTGTGATAGCCTGTTTCCCTCGTCGGCGGGCCCTCTTTCGTCAGAAAGCGAGGATAATTGACAAACCCATCACGGGGGAGTACTTTTTTCGCTGCACACGTGTGCGCTGTGCTCTGCGTTCATTCGGCGGCTTGATAAGCGCCGAAGCTGGCCGCCGCCTTTGAAACGCCCCGAGTTCTTGCCACGTCCGAGCGGTCATTCTTCCTTCTCGTCATCGCGCCTCCTCAACGATCGGAACGCGACCGCAATTTTGAGTCTCGGCGCACACGTGTGCGAACACGAGGCCTTTCGACCTGTTGTCCACCCACAGGAGCGCCTCGAGCGCGGGTGCCGTCGTCAGACTTCCGAAGTCTCCGATCAGGCGCCCCCGGCGACTCCTTGACCGCTGTTCTCGCCTGTCTTGAGAACGACCCGCCTCTTCCGGCGGAATCGAGTCGGTCTGGTTTCTAATCGAGGCTATGTTGGTGGTTTCAAGAGGAGGTGATGCCTTTGCCGTTCTGTAGGGCGATGACGAACGACGCAACTTGAAGAAGGAGAACGCAGATGAAAAAGTTACTTCCGGTGGCGCTCGTAATAGTGGCCTTGCTCGCGGCTGGGTGTGGAGGTGCTGCGACTCAAGCTCCCACTGCGACACAGGCTGCCGCTCCAACCCAAGCGCCCGCCCCAACGCAAGCGGCTGCTCCGACAGAAGCAGCGACCGCCACAGAAGCTGCGGCGCCGACAGAAGCTCCGACTGCAGCCACCACGGCTCCCACTTCGCAGCCAGCTGCCGGTGCGACGACCTTGAACATTGTCTGTCGTTGCGTGGCCGGAGGGGTCAACGCCAATCAGGTCAAATTCATTACCGAATACGTCATTCCGAAATTCCAAGACCAGATGGCAAAGGAAGGGAAGTCAGTCACGGTCAACCTTGTCCAGTTCGGTGGCAGCGACGAGCAACTCAAGCAGCAATACGCGCTTGACCTCAAAGTTGGTCAGGGTTCGGACGTGATGGCATTCGATGGATTCTGGGTGCCAGAGTTTGTTGCAGGTGGTTTGCTCAAGCCACTGGACGAGGTCGCAGGTCCGGATGTGCCCAAGTGGGAGGGCTGGTCGCACATTCCGGAAAACGTCCAGGCGTTATTGAGCTACCAGGGCAAGGTGTATGGTATCCCCATTGGCACCGACGCCCGCGCGATCTGGTACCGGAAAGACATCTTCAAGCAGGCAGGCCTGCCCGACAATTGGCAGCCCACCAGTTGGGATGATCTTCTCAGTGCGGCGCGTACCATCAAGCAAGCCATGCCGGATGTGACCCCGATTCAACTGGATGCAGGCACGGCGATGGGCGAGGCGACGACGCTCCAGGGCTGGTACATGGTCGTTACCGGCGCAGGAGCGAACGTGTACGACTTCGATAACAACAAGTACATCGTCAAAGGCCAGCCGATCCTGGATGGGCTCAACTTTTACAAGATGATCTACATCGACGACAAGTTGGGCGATGCGCGTTTGCAGCTGTTGAAAGATGGCCGCCAGCAATCGTTCCTCGAATTCCGCGACGGCAAGATCGCGATGCTGGTCGAAGGCGACTTCTTCTGGCGTTCGGTGCTCGCCACGGGGGACACCAAGCTGGAAAATCGTGACGAACTCGTCACGTTTGCCAAGATGCCGGCGGAGAAGCCAGGAATGGGGATTCGCGGTCAGGATTTTGTCACCGCGTCTGGAGGCGGCGGCTATGTCCTCAACCCGAATACCAGGCACCCGACGGAAGCGTGGGAGCTCCTGGCATTCATGAACAGCAAAGAGGCGTTGGATTGGCTCCAACAACTCGAGCCGCGGATTCGCTCGCGCGACGACGTACCGGTTCCAAACGATCCGGTGATGACGGCGCTGGCGAAGGAGTTGCTCCCGATCACCACCATTCGTCCGGCCGATCCGGACTATCCGAAAGTCTCACAAGCGATCCAGCTGATGACCGAACAGGTCGTCTCGGGTGAGAAATCGCCTCAGGAGGCTGCGGACGTCTATGCCAAGTCGGTAACCGACATCGTCGGTGCAGACAGGGTCGAGGAAGCGCAATAGGAAACGGAAGACGCGGGGGCGCACGGCCGTGCGCCCCCAGCGATTCCCTCTTCTTGACTCAAGCGCTGTAAGGACCGGAATTCGATGGAAGAACAACGTGCTATCCTCTCCACGCGAAGCGGTTTTCTTTTCCTGTTACCTGCGACGATCTTCATCGCGATCTTTCTGATTTTTCCGTTTCTCTGGATCTTTTATCTCAGCTTTACGAATCAGACGTTGACCGGCGCGACTTCCGCCCGTCCGAGCTTTGTCGGGCTGAGCAACTACCTCAGCCTCTTTGATTTTCAGCACTGGCTCACGAGGGGGCAATTCGGAAGCTCGTTGATCATCACCGCCGAGTTTGTGGTTGGGTCCGGGTTGGTCGGCCAGGTCGTATTGGGGTTGAGTCTTGCGATTGCATTCTACCGGCGTAAAGGTACGTTGCGCGAAATTGTGTACACTCTCGTCATCATGGCGTGGATCATTCCCGAGGTTGTCGTCGCGTTTGCGTGGGTCGCGTTTCTCGACCGCGACAATGGGACGCTCAACTTGATCCTCAGCCAGATCGGCCTGGGCCATCCCGATTGGCAATTGCAGTACGCACTACCGTCGATCATTATTTTTAACACCTGGCGCGGCACAGCCTTTTCGATGCTGCTCTTTTCATCCGCGCTCGCCACGATCCCGCCATCATATCTTGAGACCGCCGAAGTTGCCGGGGCATCCACCTGGCAGAAACTGCGTGACATTCTGCTGCCACTCTTGCGCGGTCATATCTTGACGGATCTGATCCTGATCACGCTCTGGACCTTCAATACATTCACCCCCTTCCTCATTACGAATGGTGGGCCCGCTTTCAAGACTGAGGTCATCTCGATCTTCACGTACCGGATTGCGTTCCAGTTCTTTGACTTTGGACTCGGTGCGGCGATAGCAGTCGTCGTCATGCTCATCAATTTAGCACTGGCGCTGATCTATCTTGGGATGCTGCGCCGACAGGCGGTGTACGCATGAAGCTCATCCTGAAGATTCTCTCTCGTCTGCTGTATTACGCGTTTGTGGGGCTCATCATCGCGTTCTTCGCACTTCCCTTGTTTTGGCTTGCGCTCACGCCCTTTAACCCGGCGGCAACGCTTTCGGTAAAGCTTCCTCAGCAGCCTACGCTCGATAACTTCCGTGCGGTCTTTAACAATACATTTGCAGTGCGCGCCCTTTTCCAGAACAATTTGATTTTGGCGACCGGCACAATGCTGGGCGTCACATTCCTGGCCGCAATGGCGGCATACGCGCTCTCCCGCACGAGACTACCCGGACGGGACATTTTGACGTACGTGTTGATCCTCTTCTCATCTGTAGTCACCGGCACCGCCGCGATGGTTCCGATCTTTTTGATCATCTACAACTTGGGGTTGATCGATACGTACCTCGGCGTTATTCTAGTCTTTATCGGTGGACTGCTCCCCGCCGGGATATTCATTATGCGCGACTTTGTGGATAGCATCCCGCGCTCGTATGAGGAATCGGCGCTCGTCGCGGGCGCAACACCGCGGCGAATTTTTTGGGATGTAGCGCTCCCGCTCATTCGACCCGGGATGATGGTCGTCGCGATTTGGGCCTTCGTCCAAGCCTGGGGCGCATTCCTCATCCCCTTTATCTTGCTGCGCAGCCCCGACCGGATGCCGGCATCGATTGCCGTGTATTCGTTCTATACTGAAGCGGGTACGCCGAACGTGACGCTTGTCGCCGCGTATTCGGTGCTCTACACTCTACCCGTGCTTGTGCTCTATCTGCTCGTGAACTGGCGGTACGGTTTTCGGTTCTTTGGAGGGATCAAGCGATAGTATGGCCCAAATTGTCCTCGACAACGTCACGAAACTCTTTGGCCATGTTGCCGCTGTCAACGAGGTCAACCTGAAGATTCACGACGGCGAGTTCTTTGCCCTGCTTGGTCCCTCCGGTTGCGGCAAAACGACCACATTGCGAATGATTGCAGGGTTGGAGACCCCGACCACCGGCTCTATTTTCATCAATCAACGGGATGTCACCGAGCTCCCGCCCCGCGTCCGCGATGTGGCCATGGTTTTCCAGGATTATGCCCTCTACCCGCATATGACGCTGCTCGACAACATCGGGTACCCATTGAAAGTGCGCGGCGTGGGCCACGGTGAGCTGCGCGCTCGCGTGACCGAGGCCGCCAGGAGTCTGAATATCGACCATCTGCTCGACCGGCGGCCGAGTCAACTGTCGGGTGGTCAGCAGCAACGGGCGGCTGTCGCGCG
This sequence comes from Ardenticatenaceae bacterium, assembly GCA_027493995.1. Taxonomy (GTDB): domain Bacteria; phylum Chloroflexota; class Anaerolineae; order Ardenticatenales; family Ardenticatenaceae; genus DOUV01. The sequence continues at coordinate 8,475,247 of JAOSJS010000001.1, forward strand.
GGCGATCGTCCATCATGCGCAGGTTTTTCTCTTTGACGAGCCGCTCAGTAATCTTGACGCCAAGCTCCGTGTCGAAGCGCGCGGTTTTCTCAAGTACCTGCAGCACGAACTGGGCGTCACCACGATCTACGTCACGCATGACCAGGCGGAAGCGATGGCGTTGGCCGACCGAATTGCCATTATGGACCAGGGCAGAGTCATCCAGGTTGGCGCACCGCTCGAGGTGTACCGTCGGCCGCAAACGGTGTTCGTCGCCGGGTTCCTCGGCAGCCCGCCGATGAATCTCCTCACTGGCCGGATCGATCTTGCGAAAAAACAGATTCTGATTAATTGTGTAGGGCTCAGTTTCGAGGGATTCCCATGTTGGAACGATCTCGTACAACAGGCCGGCGACGGTGAGGGGTTGATCTTGGGTGTTCGCCCCGAGCATATCACCCTGTATCCAGAACAAACCGATTTTGCTTTCCCCGGCGACGTCTATGTGACGCAACCGCTCGGCGCGGAGTCGTTGGTCAATCTTCAAGTTGGGGACGAGGCTGTTTCTGTACGCCTCTTCACCGATGAGCCACCCAGGCTCTCGGGACGCATTTGGATCAGGCCTGACCCAGAGCGCATCTTTTTCTATCGCAGCAGCGGTGAGTTGATCGCAACGGCGAGTTCCTGAAACGTGTGATGGCTTTCTGGACGGGACCAAGATGGGTCGTCCGTGGTAGAATCGTGCAAGCACCGCGCTGCCTTCAACCCGGAACCAGCTTCAACTCTGATGAACTGATGAACACAGGCTCTTCTGCTATTTCACCGGTAACCGTTTTTGTCGTTTCCCACACCCACTGGGATCGCGAATGGTATGAGACCTTCCAACAGTTCCGCCTGAAATTGGTGGATCTGGTCGACCAGGTTCTCAACCTGTTGGAGAATGAGCCCGGTTACGAGTTCTTCATGCTCGACGGGCAAGCGATCGTGCTGGAGGATTACCTCGCGATTCGGCCCGAGCGTGAGGCCGATCTTCGTCGCCTCGTCCAGGCAGGGCGGCTGCTCGTCGGTCCGTGGTACGTACTGCCCGACGAGTTCCTCGTGAGCCCGGAGGCTATCATCCGCAACCTTCAGCGCGGCCTGCGTGTGAGCCGGCGCTTCGGCGAGCCCATGATGATTGGCTACATCCCCGATCCCTTTGGCCACATCGGCCAGATGCCCCAGATTCTGCACGGGTTTGGCATCAGCGCCGCGATGCTCACCCGAGGTCTGGGCGACGAGCCGGTAGAACTGCGCTGGCAGGCACCGGACGGCTCTATCGTGCTGCTCGTCTACCTGCGCGCAGGGGGCTACGGCAATTTTGCCTGGTTCCCCAAGCGGCCCGATCTGTTCGTGGCGGACCTCGCCGACCGGGTCCGGGAGTATCTGACCGGGGCGGCGACCCCGGAGGCGTTGCTGCTCAACGGGGTGGATCACCTCTTCCCTCAGCCCGAACTGCCGCAACTCCTCGCTGCCGCGCGTGAGGCTCTGCCGGCGTGGACGATTCGCCACGCCGCGTTGCCGGACTATATCGCGGCCGTGCGCGCCAGCCTGGCGGCCGACGATCGGGCACTGCCACTCGTAGTAGGGGAGCTGCGCTCGCCGCAGCGGTTTCACCTCCTGCCGGCCGTGCTGTCAACGCGCATGTGGATCAAGCGGGCCAACGACGCGGCCGAGACGCTGCTCGAACGTTACGCCGAGCCGCTCAGTGCCTGGGGCCATCTGTTGGGCGGGCCGGATCGCAGCGCCCAGCTCGACGAGGCCTGGCACCTGTTGCTGGAGAATCACCCCCACGACTCGATCTGCGGCTGCTCGATCGACCAGGTGCACGAAGAGATGCGGCCGCGCTTCGCCGAGGTGATGCAGATCGGCGAGGCCCTGATGGGTGAGGGGCTCAACCGGTTGGCTGCCGCGGTGAATCTGCCTCCGGAGGAGCGAGGGAGCGAAGGAGTGGGAGAGCAGCCGGTTCCATCCGGCCACTTCGCTGCTCAGGTAGAGCCATGGCCGCGAGAGGAGCGGGCCGTCGTGGTCTTCAACCCGACACCCGCCGGCCATACCGGCCGAGTCGAGGTTGAGGTGCGGCTGCCCGGGCCTCCTCAAGCGGTCGAGGTAGTGGCCGAGGAGGGCAGCCGAATGCCCGCTGAGTGGCTCGTGCGGCCGGAAACCTTCCAGGGTGAGCGCGCCATCGATGGAGATGAGTTCCGCCGTCTGTTGGCCAGCGCGCGGGCGGGCCACTTCAATTTCCGCCGTATCCGCAACCTGCGTCTGCGGATCGACGGAGAGGTGGCAGAGCTCGATATTCTTCTCCGCGACGACGAGCGCGCCCCCGATCTGACATGCATACGCGCGACTCTCGACCGCATCGAAGCCCAGGCACCGCTGGACGCTGTCACCGACGCGCGGGTGCGAACCTACTCCATGGCGACCGGGCGCCTGGCCTTCGTCGCGCGGGCTGTGCCTGGTCACGGCTACCAGACCTTCCGCTTGCTGCCGGCGAGGGAACGGAGGCGCGGCGGAGCAGAGGAGCGGGTGAGCGATTCTCCGTCCAACGTGATCGAGAACGAGGTGTTCCGAGTTGGCGCCAATCGGGCAACTGGAACCCTCGTGCTTGAGGACAAGCGGACCGGGCGCGTGCTCCGAGGGCTGAATCAACTGGTGGACGGTGGCGACGCCGGGGATCAGTACAGCTACAGTCCGCCCGCGGGCGATCGGCAGTTTCTGGCACCGGCCCAGGTGGCGACCGTTCAGGTCGAGCGCTCAACGGTGGAGCAGGCACTCACGATGCGCTATTCCCTGGCCGTGCCGGCGGGCCTCGCTCCTGACCGCCAGGCCCGCAGCGAGGCGATCACGCCGCTCGCCGTGATCGTGACGGCCCGCCTGGTGCCGGGTGTGACGCGACTGGATATAACAACGGAGGTCGAGAATCGCGCGACCGATCACCGGCTGCGAGCCCACTTCCCTCTGGAAGGTGCCGAGCGAGCCTGGGCTGAGGCGCACTTCGACGTGGTGCCGCGTCCGACAGTGGTACCGCCCTCGCAGTCGACCTGGGCGGAGGACCCGCCGGCGACCTTCCCGCAGCGGGGTTGGACGGCGATCGAGACAGGAGCGGGCGAGGGATTGTTGGTCGCGGCGCGCGGGCTGCCCGAGGTGGAGACAACACCCGACACGAACGGTGGCCTGGCCATCAAGCTCACCCTGCTTCGCTGTGTCGGCGACCTCAGCCGCGATGACCTGCGCACCCGGCGCGGCCATGCCGGCCCGACATTCGCGACGCCGGGGGCCCAATGCCTCGGCTCGCACCGGTTCGAGGTCAGCGTGGTGCCCTACTCTGGGGGCTGGCTCACCGCGGTGCCCGAGGCGAACGCCTTTCGAGCGCCGCTCGTTGCCGCCAGCCGGCTCCTTACGGCCGGCTCGCTTCCTCCCGGCGCCCAGCTCTTGAGCATCGAGCCAGGCGAGGTGGCTTTGAGCGTCGTCAAGCCCCCCGAGGATCGCTCGCCGGGCGTGATCGTCCGGTTGTGGAATCCCTCTTCGCGCGTATTGCCCACGAGCGTGCGGCCGCTCTGGCGGCTCGTTTCGGCGAGCCGCACCGATCTCCGCGAGCAGCCAGGCGAGCCCCTGGCGCTTCAGGAGAACTGTATTACGCTCGACCTTCGTCCGAAGGAGGTTGTGACACTGCGGCTCGAGTTTGCTGAGCCCGTGCTCCGGGTGTGACTGGGGCTCGAGTCCGACAATGCAAATGTGCCGCCATCGGTTGATGGCGACGCGACATGTTATGGTGAACAGATTTTGTCGATGACCGGGAGGTCTCCGGCTGATTTGGGATGTGCTTCTGGAGGGCGCGGTCGAGCTCAGGCAGTGCCTTCAATGTGTCTCCTGGTGATGAGACTCAAGACGAGTGAAGAACCCGCCACATGTCCCACCAGAGCCCGCCGCAAAGCAGGAGTAGGATCAGCCCACTCACCAGCAAGGCAATGGCCCACCGGCGGGCGGCAGCGCCCTCCAGCACAGTTGGTGGCCCACTGAGGAAGGCCGGCACCTCAATTCGACCACTCAGCCAGGTCGCGAGGCCCTGGCCGAGCATGAAGAGCGGGAGAAAGGCGGCGTAGACGAGCAGCGAAAAGACGCTGCGGCTCCACCAGATCAGGACCACCCCAACCAGGGCGACAAGTGCTGCTGGCAAGCTCAGCAAGCAGCCAAGCCGGCGGGCACGGAAGGGGTCGGACGAGACGACGGGGTCGCTCGACGGGGGCGTATCCATGGCGTCGAGTATACCACAGCGGCGGCCAGGGGACGACTGAGGGTTGGCAGAGATTCGGCTCCAATTTCGGTTGAAATTCCGAATGGACCCCGCGTCAACCTCTCACCGGTGCGTGATCCCTGACCGCTGCGATCCGATGGTTAGGACGCGAAACACTTTGCGCCCGGTGTCATCACGTTTCACGCTTCGCGTTTCAGGAGGCCACCAGTTTCGCAATCAATGCATGGATCAGCAAAACCAGGCTCATCTTTGACAGGTCCTACCCCCTCCGGTACAATTTCCCGACTACAAGATCGCCCAGGTGCCCTGGTTCACCATCGGGCGGAACCGGAGCCAGTCCAGCCCGCCGACCTCCCAGGGGGTCGGCGGTTCGATGCTAAAGGACAGCACTGCATGAGCGTCCCGACGACCAGTGACGAGATCCGCCAGACGTTTCTCGACTTCTTTCACGAACTTGGCCACGAGATCGTGCCGAGTTCATCCCTCGTACCTGCCGGCGACCCGACATTGCTCTTCACAAACGCCGGGATGAACCAGTTCAAGGATGTCTTCCTTGGGTTGGAGGAGCGGCCCTACACGCGCGCAGCCACGGCCCAGAAGTGCATGCGTGTCTCCGGCAAGCATAACGACCTCGAGAATGTCGGTCCCTCGCCACGTCATCACACCTTCTTTGAGATGCTCGGCAACTTCAGCTTCGGCGACTACTTTAAGGAACAGGCGATTGCCTACGCCTGGACGCTGCTCACCGAGGTCTTCAAGCTCCAGAAAGAACGTCTCTGGGCCACAATCTACGAGGACGACGACGAGGCGTTCGAACTGTGGAAAAAGCACATCGCCGAGGAGCGGATTCTGCGCTTTGGGAAGAAGGACAATTTCTGGGAGATGGGCGATACCGGCCCCTGCGGGCCCTCCTCTGAGATTCATTACTACATCGGGCCACTCGAGGAGCAGCGGGCTGAGGGTGTCAACAGTGAAGACGACAACTACGTTGAGGTCTGGAATCTGGTCTTCATGCAGTTCGACCGAGATGCCAGCGGTGTCATGACACCGCTGCCCAAGCCTTCCATCGACACAGGCATGGGGTTCGAGCGCATCACGATGGTGATGCAGGGCGTCGAGAGTACCTACGAGACCGATATTTTCCGCCCGATCCTGGCCCGGATCCAGGAGGTCGCCGGGCACCGCGATGCCGAGCGCGAGGCGCACAAGGTGGCCTACCGCGTGATCGCCGATCACATTCGAGCCGCCAGCTTCCTGGTGGCCGACGGCGTCGTGCCCGGCAACGAGGGGCGTTCCTACGTGCTGCGGCTGATCCTGCGCCGCGCGATGCGCTTCGGCAAGCGGGCCGGCATCACCCGGCCTTTTGTCCATGACGTGGCCGAAGCTGTCATCGAGCGCTACGGTGACCATTACACCGAGTTGCGCGAGCGGCGCGACTTCATCCTCCAGGCGCTTGGACAGGAAGAGGAGCGTTTCCAGCAGACGCTCGAGACCGGTCTGGCGCTCCTGGACGAACTGCTCGACCGGTTGGCAGCGGCCGAGCAGCGCGTGGTTCCCGGTGAGGAGGCTTTCCGGCTCTACGACACCTATGGCTTTCCCTACGATCTGACCAGGGACGTCGCCGAGGAGCGTGGCTTCACGGTGGATCGCAGTGGGTTCGATCGGGCCATGGCCGAGCAGAAGGCACGCGCCCGCGCCGCCCAAAAATTCGACGCCGACAGCTGGATTCGCACCTACCGCGATCTGGAGCTGCCGCCCACCGTCTTCGTGGGCTACGAGTACGATCACCTCGTCGATGAGCCCACCCAGATCGTGGCCCTCATCCGCGACGGTCAGCGCGTCGAGAGTGTTGGCGCGGGGGAAGATGTCGAGGTGATCCTGAGCCGTACACCCTTCTACGCGGAGGGCGGCGGCCAGGTGGCCGATACCGGGACGATCGATACCGAATACGGCCGCATCACCATCGGCGATGTCCGCCAGCCCCGCGGCGGCCTGTGGGTCCACTTCGGGACGGTGGCCGAGGGTATGGTTCGCCAGGGCGAGATGGCTCGCGCGACCGTCGATGTAGAGCGGCGCTGGAATACCATGCGCAACCACACGGCCACCCACCTGCTCCACCGCGCCCTGCGCAACGTGCTGGGTGAGCACGCAGAGCAGCGCGGCTCGCTCGTGGCACCCGACTACCTGCGTTTCGACTTCGCCCACCTCACGGCGGTCACCCCGCAGGAGATTGACCACATCCAGAACCAGGTCAACGAGCACATCCGGGCGGACCACCCGGTCATCTGGCGGGTGATGCCGCTCGAGGAGGCGCTCGCCAGTGGCGCAACGGCGTTGTTTGGTGAGAAGTACGGTGGGTCCGCCCGAGTCGTCAGTATCGAGTACGAGCCTGGCCCGGGGGCGTACTCGAGAGAGCTGTGCGGCGGTACTCATGTGACTCGCACCGGACAGATCGGTCCCTTCATTGTTACTCAGGAGGGCTCGATCGCGTCGGGTATTCGCCGGATCACAGCCCTGACCGGTGAGGGCGCCGAGAGCTTTATTCAGGAGCACCTCAACGCCTGGCGCGAGCTCGCCACCCAACTCGGTACACCGACCGACCGGCTGCCGGAGCGCGTCGGGCAGCTCCAGCAACAACTTGCCCAGCAGGAGAAAACGATCAAAACGCTGGAGCGCCGGCTGGCGCAGCAGCAACTCCAGGCGCTGCTGGGGCAGGCTCAGCATGTGGATGGTTTCGACCTCGTCGCGGCTCAAGTCGAGGCTCCCAGCAACGAGACCCTGCGTGAGCTCAGCCTCCAGCTTCGCGACCGGCTCGGGAGCGCGGTCGTTGTGTTGGGCGCGCTCATCGGCGACAAGCCTTCCATTGTCGCGACGGCGACCCCGGATGTCGTGGCGCGGGGGGTTCACGCGGGAGCGCTGGCGCGCGAGGTGGCCCAGCGGATGGGCGGCGGCGGTGGCGGCCGGCCTGAGCTGGCGCAGGCGGGGGGCCGCGATGCGGCCAGGCTCCCCGAGGCGCTGGCAGCGGTGTCAGAGTTGGTCACGACAATGATGAACGCGGGACGCTGATCGATGAGTCACGATCTTTCTAACGTTCGTCATTCCGCATTCATCATTCTGCAGTCGAGATGAGGCTCTGGCGCCAGCGGCGACGGCCCCGCCGGCCTCGCACCGCTGCTGTGGCAGCGGCGGTGCAGCGCGCCTCGAGCCGTGCCCTGCTGGAGTTTGGTGCCAGTGGTGCGCGCGCCGCTTTGGTGCGCCTCGCCGGGGGAACGGCTGAGGTGCTCGCGGTCGGTCAGGCGAGTGGTCCGGGGGGAATCGCCCGGCCGGGGGCGGTGGCGCACTACGAGCGGCTGACTCACCTGGCGGAGCGCGCGCTCAGCAGCGCCGAGCACCTGGCGGCCGGCATCGAGATTCTCCCGGTTATCGCTGACGAGGCTATCGTCGGCTTGAACGGGCCGATGCTCGACGCCGAGTTGACGGCGATGCATTTTCCCCGTCGCCGTCCCCAGGAACCTGTCAGTGATCGTGAGCTCGCAACCGCGATGCTGCGTACCCAGCGGCGCGCGCTGAGCACCCTGGCAGACCGCGCAGCCGCGTCTCGGATTCGATATCGCCTCGTCAGTGCTCAACTGGTTGGCGCTGTGGTCGATGGCGAGCGGCTCCGGGCGCCGTACGACCGCGATTTGTTCCGACCATACACCGGCCCTCGCGGCGAGACGTTGTCGCTCGCGATCTGCAACATTATCTGGCCGCTGTCGGGCCTCGAGATCATCGAGCGGGTGCTCGTCGCCCTCGAGCTCGAAGGGCGGGGTGTCGTCCCGCTCGCGCAGGCGGTCGCGGCGGCCGCTCCACTGGCAGATACAATTCTGATCGATGTTGGCCACGAGTACACTGAGGTGGCGCTCGCCGAGGGAGGTGTGCTCAGCCATTTCCGTACCTTCCCACTCGGGGGCCTGCACTTTACCGAGACGTTGGTCCGGACCCTCTACCTCACAGCGAAGGCGGCTGAACTGGCCAAACAACGCTACAGCCAGGGGCATGGGAGCGCCGACGCGCGGGCGAGAATGGGCGCCGCGTTGAGGCCACGGGCGCACGAGTGGCGCGCGTCCGTTGAGCAAGCGCTGCTCCACCTGGCTGGCTCAGCGCCCCTCCCGGCCCACATCTTTCTCTACGGTGGCGGCAGTGCCATTCCCGATCTCGTCGCCGAACTGCGGAGCCAGCCCTGGACCCGGCGGCTCCCCTTCGAGCGCCATCCCGAAGTCGAACTGCTCACCCCCCAGCGTCTCCGCGGGGTGCACGACCCGGCCGGCCGCCTCCAGGGTTGTGGCGGGAGTGCGGCTGGCACGGCCGTTGGCCTGGCCGCTTTGGGTGCCTGGGCCGTTCACGAACCGAGCGCGGCCGACCGATTGCTTTCGGATGTTTCGAGGCGTGTGGCCGCGAACGTTGGCTTGCTCTAAGCGGGAGATGAAGAATGACCTGGTGATGCGGCGGAAACAACAATGAGCCGCGTATCATCAACTTCGCGTAATCACGTGAGATACCATGGCTGAGACCGAGCAGATTATCCGCCTTCGCGGCGACGAAAATATCCATGCACTTCGGAGCGTCATCGCCCGAGCCCAGGGTGATCGGGTGTTGCTCGTCGTTCCGCGCGGTCACGCGGCGTTTTATCGACTGGTTCGGCTCAAGCTCCTGGTGCGCCAGGCCCACGACCACGGTAAGGCCCTGGCCCTGGTCACGCGCGACCCCACCATTCGCGATCTTGCCGGCGAGCTAAACCTCTCAGTGTTTCGCTCGGTTGGCGCCGGCCAGCGGGCCCGCCGCTGGCGCCACGCCGACGGGGCGCTGCTCATGCCGCGAGCGGAGGGGAACGGACGCGCTGGCGTGCGCGGGGTAGCACTCGGGACGAGCCTGGGAGATCACGATCCGGTCAGCTGGCGCACCGGCCGGGCCGGCGTCCTGGCGCGACGGCGCGAACTGGGCCGCGGCGGTGACTGGGGCGAGCGCATCGCTTTGACCGGGCTGGCTCTTGGCCTGCTGGTCGTCCTGGTGGCTGTTCTCGTGCTGGTTGTCCCGAGCGCCGAAGTCACCCTGGTCCCGCGCCAGGAGCCGATTCGCCTGATCCTCCCGGTCACCGCGAACCCGGAGACGGACACGCCCGACTTCGAGACCGGTACCGTGCCCGCCCAGGTCGCGAGCGTCCTGTTGGAAGCTACGGCTCAAACGCCTGCCAGCGGTCGGAAGGACGTGCCCGAGGCGCACGCCACCGGGACGGTTCTGTTCGTTAACGTCACCGACCAGGCGATTCCGGTGCCGGCTGGCACGCTCGTCAGTACCAGTTCGGCAGTTCCGGTCAAGTTTCGGACTCTCCAGCCGGTCACCGTGCCGGCCGGGAGCGACCAACGGGCGGTGGCCCCCATCGAGGCCGTCCAGCCGGGTCCAACGGGCAATGTGGCGGCGCTGATGATCAACCAGATCGAGGGTCCGGCCAGCGTCGTCCTGCGCGTGCTCAACCCTGATCCGCCGCAGGGCGGGACGGTCAAGCAGGCGGCAGTTGTCACGGCTGCGGACAAGGAGCAACTACGCGAGCAACTCCACAACCGTCTCCACCAGGAGGCTCTCACCGAGCTCCAGGCGCGCACGCCGACCGACGCGTTCTTCGTCCCTCAGACCCTCAAGATCGAGACGTTGACCGAGAGCTTCGACCACCAGGTGGACGAACAGACCGACATGCTCTCGCTCCTGTTGCGTGTCCGCGCCAGCGGCGTGGTGGTCCCTTACCACGATATCGAGCGACTCGCGCGCCGGGCGCTGCTGGCCCAGGTGCAGCCGGGGTTCGTGCTGCTCGACGAGGGCATGCACGTCACACCGCGCGAGGTCGAGCGGATTGAGGACAACACCGTCCACCTGGCGATTCAGGCTGACGGCGTCGTCGGCGCCCAACTTGATGGCGGCCAGGTCCGGGGCTTGATCCGTGGCCAGCCACTGGATGCTGCCAGTGCCATCCTGATCGATCGGCTGCCGCTCTCGGCGGATCCGGGCCTCAGTGTCCAGCCGGGATGGTGGCCTCGGCTGCCCTATCTCCCGCTGCGCATCTTCGTGCGGGTCGCCGCGCTGCCGCCCGGCGGGTGAAGTGATGGCCCAGGAGGTAACGCTCGCGATTGACTATGGTGTCCGCCGGGTGGGGGTGGCCGTGAGCGCTGGGGTTCTGGCGCGGCCCCTCACCGTCATGCCGCACGGTCGCCGCGAGTCTTTGATCGCCCGCTTACTGGACCTGGCCCACGAGGAGCAGGTTGGCTTGCTCCTCGTGGGCCTCCCACTGAACGGGGATGGAAGCATCGGCCCGCAAGCTGAGAAGACGATGCGTTTCGCGCGCGCCCTCGCGGCGGCCACATCACTTCCCGTCTATCTGTGGGATGAGCGGCGTTCGAGCGTGGCGGCCCAGCAGGCCCTGATCGCTACCGGCCGCCGCCGCAAAGCCCGCCAGCAGCAACTCGATGCCTACGCTGCTGCGGCGTTCTTGCAGGACTATCTGGACGAAGGCGGGCGCGGCGCGATCCTGGTCGAGCCGCCGCCCCCAGTTCCTCCCTCCGAGTCGAGTGATGACTGAGAACGACCCGCTCCAATCTGAACTTGAGCAGGTCAACAGCGAGTTGTTGACCTTGCAGGAATCCCTCCGCGAACTGGCACGTGTGCGTGCCAGCCTCCAGAGAAACCGCAAACGACGCGACGAACTACACGCGGTTGAGGCTGAATTGGCGGCGGCGCGGACCCGGCGGGACGCACTGCAGGATCGCCGGCTCCAACTCCAGCGCGAGCGGGCCCGGGCCAGCGGGGAGGCCCAGGGGCCGGACGAACAGGGGCAGGGGTCTCGTCGTGGCGCTCGCCCCTCAGGCCCTACCACCCATCGATCGACGCCACCCCTGCTGCACTCGCTCGCGCTGGTGGTCGCTGTGGCCGCGGTGACTGTCGCTCTCCTTGGGGGTGCCTTCTTCCTGGTGACGACCTGGCTATTCGTCCCGCCGCCGGTGGCCGGGACCACGACAACGCGCCAACCGTCGGCGGAAACGCAGGCACCGGCTTCCTTTGAGGAGCGGCTCATCGGTCTCTACCTGGCGCTCAACCGCGACAAAATCGAGGCGGCGGGCGACGATCCCACGCCGGTCGTCTTCACCGTGGAGCCGGGTGAGAACGCGGCAACCATCGCCGCGGCGCTGGAGAAAGCCGGGTTGATTCGCGACGAGCAACTCTTCCGCTGGTTGCTACGCTACCGGGGGGCCGATCAGTCACTCGAGGCCGGGACGTTCCAGCTCAACCGCACCATGACGATGGATGAAATCATCGTGGCCTTGCAGCAGGGGCGACTGGAAGAGATCAGCGTCACGCTCCCCGAAGGCTGGCGGGCCGAGCAGGTCGCCACGGCGCTGGAGGCGCAAGGTCTTTTCCCCGCGAGCGAATACCTGGCAGTGGTCAGCGATCCGAGTCGCTTCGACTACGACTTCTTGAGGGACCTGCCACCGGGCGCGACACTTGAAGGATTCCTCTTTCCCGACACCTACCGCGTAATCAAAGAGCAGATCACGCCCGAAGCGTTCGTGCGGATGCAACTCGAGACCTTCAACCAGCGGCTGACACCCGAGATGCGGCGGGCAGCGCAGGAGCGCCGGATGACGCTCTTTCAGGCGGTGATCCTGGCCAGCATCGTGGAGCGCGAGGCGGTTGTGGCCGAGGAGCGGCCGCTGATCGCGGGGGTTTTTATCAACCGCTGGCGGGATGGCATCTTGCTCAATGCAGACCCCACGGTCCAGTACGCGCTCGGCCGGCAGGACGGGCAGTGGTGGAAGCGGCCGCTGCTCCTCGAAGACCTCGAGGTTCAGTCGCCCTACAACACCTACAAAGTGCCCGGTCTCCCGCCCGGCCCGATCTGCAACCCTGGGGCCGATGCCCTCCGTGCGACCGTGAGTGCGCCCCCGACCGAGTTCTACTACTTCGTCGCTCGTGGCGATGACTCCGGCGCGCACGTGTTCGCCAAGACGTTCGAGGAGCACCAACAGAACGTGACCCGCGAGCAGCCTCGCAATTGAAGGCCGTCATTCCAATTTGTACGTTATCCTTAACGTCGCAAGGGATTGTAGCTTGGTGGATAACTGGTACCAAGATACTCTCTTCCAAACGAGAAACACTCCATCTTCCCTACCAGGGAGAGCAAGGAATTCTAGTGGTACTGTACCCGCGCAGGATACCACGGCTCCTGATATCAGGGAATGGCGAATCGAGCGTGCTCTGCCAAAGCGAGTTGCAGCCTCTACTCCAGAAGGAACCGGGGGGAGCCGGACGACTGACGCTGGGTAGGAACTTGAACGAGGGAGTGAACGCCTTGACCAGCGGGCAACACGCGCTGTTCCACGCGACCTCATGTGATCTCGTCTGATGCACCCAGTATGACATCGCGCTCCACCGATGCAAGCTTTACAAGTGACTGAGAAATGAGTTGATCTCCGCTTCTAGCCCGTGTGCCCTCTGGGTTCTCTGTCCCGTTCTCCACGTCCAACTGCCCCATCCGACTTCGCTCGAAGGTTCTCTTTCCCTGCCCCGCTCGCGTCCGGCGGGAGCGGGCGCTTGCCGGCTACAAGATCACCGGCCGCAAGCAGTGGATCAGCAATGGCGGCGTCGCTGATCTCTACACGGTTCTGGCCAATGCCCCCGGCGGACCGTCCTGGTTCATCGTTGATCACGAGATGCCGGGCTTCAAACAGGGAAGCCCGAGGACAAACATGGTATTCGGGCCAGCAACACGGCCGCGCTGTTCCTCGAAGAGGTGTTCGTTCCCGCCGATCGCCTGGTAGGTGGTGTGGAAGGCCAGGGGCTGGGGCAAGCCCAGGCTGTGCTTGGCCCAATGGGGTTCGGGGCGGTGATACCCTTGCCCTTCCCGTCGCTCGAGCCGCCCACGCCCCGGATCACGGGGTAGATGCGATCGCCGTTTGGTATAACCGGGCTTCTGGCTGAGGTGGGCACCGGCCTGAACGCGCTCCTGCGAGTAGTGGATGGCCCGCTGCAGCGCGGCCCAGCCCGCACCCAGCTCGAAGGCACTCACCATCAGGCGCGTGTAGCAGCAGCTGGCCGTCAGCCGAGCCTGGCAAAATGCCGGCCGGGACCTCGGTAGCGAGGCGGTTGCCATCTACGAGAAGGTTGATCGGGAATCGCTGCACGCGCGTCACGCGGATGAGACCGTGCCGCTGAAATCCGAGTTCGGGTACATAGATCAGCAGCATATTCTGGAAATTGCGACAGCGACGGGGCCGACGCGATCCATCCAGGCTACGGGTTCGCGGCTTACAACCGCCTGGCACCGCTCGAGCCGCCGGCTTCCAGAGTAACGCCGGCCCGCTGGAAAGGGTCTTTCAAACCTGCTGGGCCGGCCCCGGCCGTTCATCACCGGATCGGTGCGACCTTTGTCCCAACAATGCGGGAACACCGCGTCCAACGGTCCTGGCCTGGTTGTCGCGTCGTAGGGGCGGGTTTGGTACCGATTCGGCAACTTGCAACCCTGGTAGTGTCACCCGGTATTCGCAAAATCGACCCGGTCGTGTTTGGCATGCTCGCGGACCATGACCAAATGGAACACGGTTAAGCAACTGGCTTCGTTTGGGAAGGCGCCGATCTCATCGGCCTTGGTGCGGAATTCGCGGAAAAAGCGTTCAAGCAAGTTGGTCGAACGCACGAGTGGATGGAGGGCCGGATCGAGGTGGTAAAAGGTGAAACAGCGTTTGAGGCCCCAGGTGAAACTATGAACGGCTTGTGGTTCCAGGGGCTGCCAGGTGGCCACGAAGGCGGCCAAGCGCTGTTCGGCGTCGGCGCGGGTGGGGGCCTCGAAGATCGCCAGGGCCTCGGCTTGGATGGCCTGGCGACGCTGTTGACGGGCGCTTGCTCACGGGTCAGCGGCTGGCCGGTCTGGGGATCGGTGGTCGGCAGGTCTTTGGTCCCGAGGTAGCGTTCAAAGCCGCGGACTTTATGGACCGTGCAGCGTTGGAGGCGGGCCGTGGGCAAGGAGGCCGCCAGGGCCTCCAGCAGGCCAGGGGTGCCGTCGCTGACCACCAATTGGACCGCCTGGGGGTCGAGCCCGCGCGCGATCAGGTGCTGGAACACGGTGGACCAGGTGCTGGCATCTTCGTCGTCGGCCACTTCATCGTGCAGGATGTGATGGCGCCCGTCGGGCCAGACGGCCAACACGGTCAAGATCACCCGCTCGTGGCCACGCACTTCCTCGCGCTGATGGCCCGCCCGGTCGATCCACTGCGCCCCGGTCGGGGAGAGGATGGTCACCCAGACCCCATCCACGATCAGAATCGGGGGCGTCTGCGCAATCGGCGCCGTCCGCCAGGCAGCCATGGCGCCTTGCACGTCCAGCGTCACCTGATTGACGGCGCGGCGCGACAGCACCCGGCCCAGGAACAGGTACAAGGCCGCTTGCAGATCACGCAGCGACAGGCCCAGGGCGTAGAGATAGAGGGCCTTGTCCAGCACCATCTGCCGCGCGCGGTGGTAGCGCTGCAGAATCTGCCAGGGGCGGGCGCGGTTGCCGGCCCGCAGTTTGGGCACCTGCAAGTCGGCAATCGGGCCGTACTCCGTCTCGACCGGCCGCCGATAGGACCCCGAGCGCTGATATTCTGGCGGCTTCTTCCCACTCGGCTGACGCGCATAGCGCCCAAAGCCGAGATAGCGATCCAGTTCGGCCCGCAACGCGCTTTCCAGCGTGGCTTTGATCCCCACCACCGCACTCCGCCGCAGCTCCGCTTCCAGCGCGTCGTCCAATTCCGTTTGAAAGCTGCTCCGCCAGATGCGGTGAATCTCGTCTTTGACTTCGGCTATCGTGCCCATGGCCTCACCTCATGACTTTGGAGATACCACTACTATAGCGCACTTTTGCGAATACCGGGTGACACTACCCAACCCTCATATTGGAATACGGTGCGCTCGGCCGGCGAGGGCAGTGCCCTCGCCTACCCCATCCGCACTCTCCTCAAAAGGAACTGGCCGCCGATACTGCCTGCAGAGCTGATGGCAAAGCGAGGACGAGATGAGCAAAGTTAGGGTCACGGTCAACGGCCACTTGTATGCAGTGGAACTCAGCCTCAGTCCAAATCCGGACGCAGAGTCAATGCGGTGGTCAACGGCGAGCCCGTATCCGCTTTTGCTCCCGGGCTCGACGATCCCAGAGAGGAACTCGAGTGGATCGTGATCAATCACCGGCCGTACGAGCTTGTTACTCACATCTACGCTGTGCGAGCAAACCGTGCTCGGGCGTTAGGACAGGAGTGGCAGGAGGAGAACAATGATGGCCCCGAGCGCGATGACGAGCATCAGGAGTGGCGCCCCGCAGCCGCTCGGCGGCGGGGTCGCGTCGGCTTCGGCGACAGTGGCAAGAGATGCGAGATAGCCAAGCAATAAACGCGTGAACCAGAGGGTCAGCCATAATCTGAGTGCGTAGAGAGTAAAACGTATCAACCCCCCGAGGAGGACGATGATGAGGAGAAGTATGAGCGCGATTTCGACAGTCATTTGAGCCCCTCCCTCCCTTCTTCCCTTCCCTCGTAGCGATGTTCGCTCTTCTTGGAGTAGAGTGTGCAGGGCGGGCAACGGCATTGCCATCGCCTACCTACTTCCAGTATGAGGGTGATGTTTCCTGCGAATCGTTATTGACTTTGACTTTGATTATACAGGTGGGGGAGGGCTTTCGTTCATACAATTAGTCGGCAAGAGGATCTCTTTTGAAACGCGATCTGACCTAAATCTCGAGGAGTGTTTGGCCGTTGAATGACAGAAGTGTCGCCAAAGGGTCAGAGAAGCGTCACAAGATGGGATGGCGGGGTGGAGTCTGGGGACCTGGGAGCGCTGGTACGCTGCCGCTGGCGGGGAGCCGCCAGCGGCAACCCGGTGCGAAGCCTAGAGGACGAGTTTGTAACCGTGGCCCCGGACGTTGACAAGATATTTCGGATGGGCCGGGTCGGGTTCGATCTTCTGCCGCAGCCGGCCCAGGGTGGTGTTGAGACGATTGTCTTCGACAGCGCCGCCAGTGTACTTTTCGTTCAATGCGTGTTCGATGATCTGTTGTCGAGAAAAGAGTTGGCCAGGACTCTGGTAGAGGAAGGCCACGATTCGGAATTCCTGGGGCGTGAGGTGGACCGCTCGTCCCTCGACCCACACTTCTTTGTTAGCCGCATCGATCCAGAGGCTCTCCTGGGCCTGGAGCGGGCGCTCGCCGGCCGGCTGGTCGAGCGCGGCGAGCCTCTCGCGGAGCATGGCCGCGAGCAGTAGGGCGTGCACGGCGGGGGCGAGCTCGCGCCGCGAGTAGTGAAGATCCGGATTGAAGCTGGCAACACGTTTTATTGCCGCGAAGAAGAGTCCCAGGAGATAGGGTTTGATGTCTCGAGGCTCGAGCTGGGCTGCGGAGTGCCGGATGCGTTCGATCGCACTGAGCGCTTTCCGCAGCTCGGGGCTGAGGCCTTCGGATGGAAGGGGATCGGCCAGCGTGGTGGCGGCCAGCAAGCGTTGTTCGAGGGTGTGACGTCCTAGGAGGTCGGGGGTCTCGATCAGGTCCAACTTGATGACGAGTTCAAGGCTGAGGTAGTCGCGCAGCAGCGGACCGCGACCGGCGTGGGTGAAATCGATGAGCCAGGTACGCGCGTGGCCATCGACGAGAACGGTGTCGGCGTCGACCCGGCCATGGCTGATGCCGCAGAGGAGCGGTGGGTCGCCGACGATTCGCCCGGTTGCCAGGTCGGGAATGGGGTTAGGGTAGGACACCGAGGGGCCTCCCGGAATCTGGAGCACCAAGCGGTGGGGCGAGGCTTGTACTGCTGCCAGGCTGAGGGCGACACTCTCGGCACCGATGGCGTCCACGCACCGCTGCAGCCGCGCGGGCAAGAGCGCTTCGTCGCTCAGTTCCAACCAGTCACGGTAGAGGGCGACGGGAGAATGGTCGGCCTCATGGAAGCGGCGCTGCCGGTGCCAGCGAGCCAGGGTATCGCTAGATAGGGAATCGAGGGCAGCCTCGACCTCGCGCACTGGCCGATTCCTGTAAAAATCTCGGAATGAAGCCGTCTCGGCCAGCTCACCCCCGACCAGCGTGTAGGTGGTGGCGGCGAAGCGGCCGGTCTCCGCCGTCTTCCACTTTGCAGTGCTCCCCGCGCCGCCATGGTGGGGGGCGAAGTGTTCGAAGCACCCATCTTCCTGGCGGATGAGATCGCGCCGCCCGCAGGCGACGACAAGCTGGACCTCGCCACTCTGGTGGCGGTAGGCGAAGACCTCCAGCATGACCCGGCCCTCGCTGCGGGCGAGCAGGCGGCCGATAGTGACCTGAGTGGTGTCGTGGAAGAGTCTGCGGAAGAGGTCTTCAAGCTCGGCGGTGCGATCAGTCAGGTGCTCTCTCGCAGTCTCGGGGGCGATGAGGTCGACCAGCAGGTAGAAGGAGAGGACCTCTTTCCAGGTGATGCTGAGGGTGTGGTTGATTGGGACGTAGGTATCGAAGGCGCGCTGCACTGCGTCCAGCATGCTGTCTTGCCCTTCTTGTTTGGCGATGAAATCGACCGCCGGTGGAAGTCCCTCAATGACCGGGCCAAGCGCTTTGCGCACGTGCTGGTAACTGGGGTAACGGGTCAGAATAATTTTTGGGATCGACTCGTAGGCATCCTTCTCCGCCAGGAACAGACCCGTGGTGTCCTTGTCGTCATTGTCGTCGCGCATGCGCAAATCGACGACAATGACATGGATGTTGGTGTGCTCCAGGATGTGCTCGGCCTCCTCGATCGAGACAGCCGTGTAGACGTCGTAGCCGGCTTCCTCAAGTCGCTCCGCACGGGTCTCGAGAAAGTCCTGGTCGTTGTCGACCATCAGCACCTTCAGTACCTTAAGCATGCTGCCCTCCTTCCTCTGAGTGCACGTGGCCGTCTTCGTGCGGCCTTTGGGACCGGCGCCGTCGCACCTGCAACCTTTCCGCCTGCTGGGATGCTATTCCTTGCAACCTTGATCGAGAGATACTTGGTGACAACGATTTTGGGAAGGGTCGGGGTGACCGGCTTCGCCAACTCCAGACCGCTGAAGCCCTTGCTGTCTTCGTCATTGACCAGGCGAAGATTGAGCACAGTCAGGTTGAGCGCGTTAGGTACAAGCATTGCCTTCGCCTCGGCCACACCGGGCGCAGCTCTCATCTCGAATCCGTGCTTCTCCAGGAACTCCCGGCGGGTGTTGAGAAACTCCGCGACGTTGTCGGCGAAAAGGATGCTGCGCTTCGACATGGTTCAGCCCCTTCTACACCGTGTCGATTCGGTTCATCGGCGTCATTGCGCGCGACGGCACCTCAGGACGGGCGTGATTTCTTGAGCGCGCCCAGGACTGCTGCGCGAAGTTCCTGAGGGTCGAGAGATTTTCGAATGTAGTCGGTGGCTCCAGCTTTGAACGCCTCGCGCGCCCGTGTCCAGGTGGGAGAGGCGGTCGCGACGATGATTTTTGGAGTGGGACGGCACTCGCGAAGGCCCAGAAGGAACCGAGTGATATCCGTGACGGCGGCAGCATCCACAATCACGAGGTCACACGTGTCGAGCCGATTCGACTGGAGCGCGTCCGTCTCCGCTGCCACTGTGAGGGTGCCCAGTGGGCGGAGTGCTTCCGCCATCATTGCGAGCCAGTATCTGTCGTTGGCACCGTCGATCAACAAGAACCGCCACTGCTCCTCCATAGCTCTCTTCTCCTCATGCCCTCTCGCACAACCGGGAGGTGTCGTGATGGTGGGTATTCCGATAGCGCGAACGTGGTGCGTCTTGCCCTGGCTGCACTCCACGGTAGAGACCCAGCGAGGGGTTGCGGGAAAAGCCAGGGTGTCCCCTGTAGAAGGGCACTAGCGTTCCTGTGGCAGGAGGAGGACGATGGTCGTGCCGGCGGGGCCTGTGTCGGCGACGGAGATCTCCCCACCGTAGGTTTGGGCAATCATCTGAGCCAGAAGTGCACCTATCCCCATGCCTTTGTCGCCGGGCGATTTCGAGACCGGTTCCTGTAAGAAGCTAGCGAGAATTTCTGCTGGGATGCCACCTCCTGTATCGCGGATGGCTGTACGGACCCAACCGTCGAGGAGATCGGTGGAGACGGTGATGCGTTTGACGGGAGCGGCCTGCACGGCATCGACAGCGTTGTCGATCAGAATGTCGAAGGCGCGGCGCAGCCATTCAGGGCTGATGCGAACGATGAGCGGACTGTCCTCGTCGGGCTCGAAGCAGCACTCGACCGACCGGTTCGGTTCGTTTTTCCAGAGCTGCTGGAGCCGCTCTCGGAGCAAAGGGTTGATGGGGAGGGGGATGACCCCTTCCTCGGAAGAGAGCGGCGGGGTGATGGGTTTATCCAGAATCATCTGCGCCAATCTCTTGATCTTGGATAGCTTCTTCTCCACAGTGAGCGTCCGCGCGTCAGCCGGAAGCTTGCGCTGCAAGGCTTCAGTCTCTTCGCAGATAGTCAGGGCGTGCCCGTCGATGGCGTGGCGCCAGGTCGAGCTCATCGTTCCCATCCAGGCGATCACGTGGCGCGCGGCGAGCTGGCGCCGGGTCCGTTCCAGCTCTTCGACGCGGTTGCGGAGATCAACATTTAAGCGGGCGTTCTCGATGGCGCTGGCGACATGATTGGCCATGGTCTGGGCCAGCTCTTGATCCTCGGATGTAAATCGCCGCCGGGCAGCGGTGGCGTCGAGCCCGATGGTTCCGGCGACCTCGCCGTTCACGATCAGGGGAACGAGCAGCATCGATTTCACGCCCCAACGCTCGAGAGCAGCGCCAAACGGTGCGACCATCGCGTCGTTGGGAGCATCATCGATAACCAGCGGCTGCGCGTGCTCGAGGATCCAGTCAATGGTGGGATTCCCGCGCAGAGGAATAGGGTCCTCGACCTCTTCGCGCTCGGGGTATTCGGCCATCGTGCGCCCAAGCTCCGCATCCCAATCGAACATAACGATCCCGCCCTGGTCGAGATCGAAGGCCCGGACCATCTCTTGGATAGCCGTTTGCAGAATCTCCTGCTGCACCTTTTGCCCTAAAGTGGCGGCGACAGAGAGTTGGTGGATCGTGGTCAGGCGGTCGGCGGCTTGGCGGGTCTGCTCGAACAGGCGTGCGTTCTCAATGGCCACGGCGGCTTGAGCGGCGAGGGACTCGAGCAGGTCCTCGTCTTCATCGCTGAACTCGGAGGCATCGAGTTTGTTGGCCATGTAGAGGTCGCCGATGATGAGTCCCTTGTACCGAATTGGCACTCCGAGAAAGCTGGTGATTGCGGGATGGCCGGGAGGATAATGCCCCTCGAAGGCAGGGTGGTCGTGGATATCTGCCAGGCGGATCGTCGGCCCATCCCGTAACAGCAGGCCGAGAATCCCGTGACCCTGGGGGCGGGGGCCTAGGCGCTCCTGGGATGGGTCGAGCCCGGAGGTCATGAAGGACCGGAGATTACCTTCAGAATCGAGCACCCCCAGGGCACCGATCTGGGCCCCGGTGAGCTGGCGGGCGCGGTCGACGACGGATTTCAGGAGAGCCTCGACTGAGAGCGTAGCGGTGAGGGTCAGGCTGGTCTCATAGAGGGTTTGGAGAGCGGCGGCGCGGAGTTGCAGACGCTCGTAGCGCTGGGCGTTGCTGATGGCGACGGCGGCCTGGTCGGCGAAGAGCTCGATATTGAGAAGCTCGTCGCTGGTGAAGCGGTGCGGGGCTCGGTAGTTGACGAACATGACGCCGACGCACTCACCACCGACCTTAAGTGGGATCGCGACGAGCGAGATCACTTCTTCCTCTAGAGTAAAGCGCCGCTTCGCAAAGAGCGAGTCGCTTGCAGTGTGCTCCACGATGTAGGGTTGATCGCGGTTGAGCATTGTAAAGACGACGGAGGCCTGAGGGACAGTGCCAAAACGAGCGGCCTTCTGCGGGTCACGCACGCCGAGTGTGATGGGTGGATGGCGGAGCCGGTTACGGTGCTGATCGTAGACGTAGAGGGTGACGGCATCACAACCCAGGACGCGCTGCGTGCCCTCCGCGACCGACTGCAGGGCGCGGTCGAGATCCTCCGCGAGTACGGTGACGCGGGCGACGACGCGGGCGGCGTTGCGGGCCGCGCTCAACTGGTCGAGTAGCCTGGCTTTCTTGAGTGCGAGGGCGGCGTGATTGGCAAAGGTGCGGGCCGCTCGCTGCTCGTCTTTGTTGAAGCTACGCGGCTGGGAGTAGTTGACGTACAGGACGCCAAGGCGCTCGTCGCCCACGCAGAGGGCGATGCCCTGGAAGCTGCGCGCACCGATCTGTGCGAGGAGGGCGTGAGTACGGTCGCCGACGAAGGGGTAGCGCTCCCGATCGCAGATATCATGAACAGCAACCAATCCCTGCTCCATCACGGTGTCGGCAGTTCCTCCTGTGGCTAGCTTCGCGTGCCGGAAGACCTCCCAGAGATCGTCAGGGACTCCGGCGGCAATGGAGGCAGCAGGCAGGTAGTGATTATGAACTGCGTCATAGGGCCAGATGACGGCAGAGTCTGCCTGCAAGACATCGCGGGCGCCACGGACGATCTGGGTGAGCACATCTTGCCAGCCGGCAGCACCCGCCAGGGCTTCGGCGGCGTGGCGCATGTGCTCTAACTCTTTGATGCGCCGGGAGCTGTCATACGCGATGGCGGCCTGGTTGACGTAAAGCTGGAGGGCTTCGATCTGGGCATCGGAGAAGCGGCGGGGGTGGTGGTAGTGCACCCACATGACGCCAATCGACTTGCCCTCCAAAGAGATGGGTAGACAGATGGCCGCGCTGACCTGGCGCCAAAACATGCCGGGATTGACACGATCTCTTTGGGTGCTCGTATCCTCGATGATATCGAGTTGACCTGCGCGCAGTACTCTCATAGAGATGCCGTCGGGACGGATGACATCAACGAGGCTCACGGGGGTATCAATCCCTGCGGTAACGATAGCACGCGCATGGCCCATCTCGTCGATCAAGACCATGCTGACGCCGTCGGCCTGGGCAGCGAGGCGCGCCTGGGCGACGATCTCGTGGAGGATGGCGTCGGGGTCGTGGGGGGAAACGAGGGCGTTGCTGGCCTGGAAGGAGGACCGGAGTTGCTGGCGGGCCTCTTCGGTCTCGCGGAGCAGCCGCGTGTTGTCGATGGCGATGGCTGTGCTACTGGCGAAGGTCATCAGGGCGTCAAGATCGTCGGCGGTGATAGGGGAGCGAGTGAACTTGTTGTCGGCCACCAGAAGACCGATCACGCGACCGCGGACGACGAGGGGGGCGACAGCCAGCGGCGCAGCCGGCTCGAAGGCGGCGACGAACTCCCCAGGGAGTTGCTCCAATTTGGCCGGGACGACGGCGAGGGGGTGCGGGTCGGCAACCAGGGCGGAGAAGAGATCCTCGCTCGCCGGACCCAGCGGCAAGCGCAGGTCCCGGAGGCGCTCGCCGAGGGGGGTCAGGGGAAACTGCCCCTGTTCGAGGTGCTGAAGGTAGCGGTCGAAGTGTTCGAGGCCGCGGCGAATATGCTGGAGCCAATCCTGCCGAGCAGCCGGTTCGGTCATGTGGCCGATGGCGAGACGTGCGACGAGGGTCTGGTGGCGCTCGTCGATGAGCAAGAAGGCGGCGCGGTTGAACCCTAGACCGTAGCCCGCGGTAACGCCGGTGAGGACGACGTGCAGAATCTTCTCCAGGTCGCCGGCCGTCTGGATGTAATCGCTGATCTTGTGCAGGACTGCGAGCTGGGTGAACATGCGCTGCTCGCGACCTATCAGGTAAGAGGTTCGCAAGGCAATCGCAGCCTGCTCGGCGAAGCGCTCCAGGATCTCTTTGTCGGTCTGCGTGAACTCTATGAGTTCGGTAGAATCGGCGGCGAAGAGAACCGCCTCGACGTCTCCAGCGTGCTTGATGGGTATGGCGATCATGGTCTTCAACGGGTACGGGGCGAGGAGGGGGTCGCGGTCGGTCCAGACGTCATAGGCCCGGTACACTTGGGTCTCGCCGGTGCGCGCGACGAAGCCGAAGAGGCCCTCGGCGTGGGACTGCCGCCGGCCGACCAGATCAACCAGGAGACCATCGGTGACGGCGAGCTCCAGCTCCTGGAGATGAGGGCGATTGATGAAGAGGCCGCCGACGGCACACCCGGCGAGCTGGGCGGCCAGGCGGACGATCTCGATCAAGAGCTTCGACGTCTGCCGCTCGGCGCGGATGTGGCGCGAGGCTTCGTCGAGAGCCATCAAGAGCCGGCTGCGACGCTCGGCCATCTCCTGGAGCTGCATGCGCTCGATGAGGGCCGCGGTCTGGTCGGCGATGGCGACGACCAGATCTTGCTGGGCTGGGGAAAAGTCGGCGCGCTCAGGTTGCCTGAGCTCTCCGACGTCGAGCAGCCCGAGGGTGCCCGTGCGGGTGCGCAACGGAACGAGCAGGAGGGACTGGATGATCCGCTGCAGGCCAAGTCGGTGGGCCAGCCGGTCGAGGAGCGCGCCGCCGCGCTCGCCGTCGCGCCGAACCAGGACCGGGGTCGGGCGGTCGAGCAGGTCGGGCAGGCCGGGCCAATCAGAGAGAGGGATATGCTCTCCGAGTTTCGGCAACCAGGTCGCCTCGGCGCCCTGTCGCTGAATCTGGCAGGCTGCGGCGGTGATCAGGGATTTTCGGCTATCATTCAGGAGGAGGATGTGGCAGAAGGAGGCGGGGACGTAGGTGACGAGCATCTCGGCCAGGCTTTGGAGGCCATCGTGCGGGTTGCTGGCCTGGGCGACCAGGTTGCTGGCCTTCAAGAGCAGGCTGAGGCGTTGCTCGAACTGTCGAATCGAGCGGAGATCCTCAAAGTAGCCGACGCTCCCGATCCTGGCGCCTTGAGCGTCGTACAGCCAGGTCGCCGAGAGGCGGATAGGAATCTGTGTGCCGGCCTTGTTGTGGACGAAGGTCTCGCAGTTCAAGAGTCTCCCGTCGGGCGCCTCGTCCAGTAGTTTGCCGATGCGGCGGGGCTCGTCCTCATCACCGTAGAGCCGACTGACGTGGTGGCCGATGACTTCCTCGCGCTGGTATCCCAAGACCTCAGCGGCCCTGCGGCTGAAGCTGGTGACGAGACCCTGGAGGGTGATGGCGATCACACCGGTCGGGGAGCTATCCACCAGTCGTGAGGAGAACTCTTTCTCTGTGCTGAGTTGGGCGACCCACTCGGCCGCCTGAAGAGCAACCACCGCGGCGCCCGCCAGGAGCTGAAGAATGTACTCATCTTCCTGGGTGAAAGGAACCGTCGGGCCGGAGCGCCCATGCGGGTCCTTCTTATTATCGGCCCGCAACAGACCGATCAGTTGCTCGCCCTCGGCACTCTGGATCTTGAGCGGGACCGCCAGGAGGGAGTGGCAGGTGACGGAGGGGGTGTACGATGTTCCACCTTTGACGGCGGGGTGGCCGGTTAGCGTCGGGCCGTGGGCGTTGAAGAGGCGCCCGTGATGCGCGATGTAGCCGGTGAGGCCCTGGCGCGGCTCGCCGGAGATGGCTAACTCGGTTCCTTGTTTGAAGGTCCCTTCCCGGTGACCGTAGCTGGCTTCGAGGCTAAGGAATCCAGGGTGCCGGACAAGGAGGATGGTGCAGGTCTCGGCCTCCAAGATCTCAGCCGCGCGGCGCGCGATGAGGTTCAGCCGGTCGTCGAGCGCGAGGTGGTCCAGCTGGCCCATGATCTCGTTGCTGGCCCGGGAGAGCTTCTCGAGCCGGCGGAGCTTGTCGGTGTTACGCGCGACCAGATCGGCATTGACGAGTGCAATGGCGGCCTGATCGGCAAAGAGGCGCAGCACGTCGGCATCCTGCGGGGTGAACCTGCGGCCCACTTCATCGTCTACGTAGAGAACACCAATTGTCCGGTTTTGCCAGACCAGCGGGACTTCGACGACGGCGCCGAAGGGGTGGTCGTCGGTGAAGGGCGAGGGGCGGCCGGGCCAGTGCTCATAATCGTCCACGATGAGAGCAGGCTCGCCAGTCTGGACGAGCTGCCCGGCCATCCCCTCGCCAAGGTGAAGCCGGCGACCGAGCACTCCTTCCGTCCGCCCGCAGCCGGCGATAACGGTCAGCTCGCCCCGCTCTGCGTTGTAGGCATAAAGGCCACCGCTCCTGGCGCCGAGGAGAGCGACAGCCTGCTGGATGATGGTGTCCAGGAGGCTGTCGCGGTCGAGATGAGAGGTGATGGCGAGGGTCGTCCGGCGTACAGTCTCAAGCTGTTCGGCGTGCTCTCTGGTCGCGGCGAGAAGTTGGGCGTTCTCGACGGCGGCGGCGACCTGGGCCGCAAGGGTCTTGCAGAGGTCAATCTCGTCGTCGGTGAAGCTGCGTGAGTCGCGGATAGCATCGAGACTGAAAGAGCCCAGGAGCCGGTTCTGAAAGACGATCGGGACGATCAGGCTGGAGCGAATGCCGGAACGGTCAAGGATTTCGTGAACCGGCCCGAGCATCGCCGAGGCCTGGGTAACATCCGCGATGACGAGTGGCTCCCGCGAGGCGAGCAGCTGCTCCTCGACCGGTGCACCCCGCAGCGGGATCCGCTGGCCGTGCGTCTTGAGGTGGGGATACTCGGCCACTACCTGGCCGAACTCACTGTCTGGCTCGAAGAAGACGAGACCGCTGTGATCGACGCCGAAGAGGTCGACGACGGCCTGGCAGGTCATCTCCAGAATCTGCTTGAGGTCGTGCAGGGAGCTGAGGGCAGTAGAGAGCTCCTGAATCGCGCGAAGCGTGCAAGCACGATGCTCGGCTTTCTGGATCGCTGCCTGCTCGCGAGCCCGGAGGCGGGCCGCCTCGATGGCGGCGGCGGCCTGAGACGCAAAGAGGCCGACTAGGTGCAGGTCGGACTCGATGATGGGCCGCTGGCTCTCCTTGTTGTCAACCGACAGTTTGCCGATAACGGCACCGCGCAGTAGGAGAGGGACGCAAGCCCACTGATCGACCATCTCTTTGGCGAGTTGTTGCTCGTGGGGCAACGGTTGGCCGTCGTGGCGATTGAAGACGCGGGGGCACGGGTCACGCAGCAGCATTTGCATGTAGATGTCACCTGCTACGGGCAAGCGCAGGGTGATAAAGTCCTCCGGCATCCCGACCTGAGCCCGCCCCTCGAGGAATAGGCGATCTTCGGAGAGGAGGTAAAGGCGGACGCGGTCGAAGCCGGTGGCCCGGACACCGTGGAGGATGGTGTCGAGAACCTCGGGGAGGCTGCGACCGCCGAGGAGGGCCGCACTTGTCTGCATCAACTGTTCCAGGATCTGCTTTTCGTGGGTAGCGCTCTTCAGCCGGCCATGCTCGGCGGCGTGCTCGACGAGGATGGCGAGCTCCACGCGGTCGAAGGGCTTGCTGAGGTAGCGGTAGGCGCCCGCGCGCAGCGCATCGAGACCAGACTCCATGCCCCACCCCGTGAAGAGGATGAACTCGACATGCGGGGCCCGGGCACGGATGGCCTCCATCAGCGAGATGCCGGTCGGCTCCGGGTCCTCGCCGGGCTCGGGCACGAGCATCTCGTCAATCAGCGCCACGTCGAAGCCTCCCCTGGCCGTATCTACCCGGGTGAGGGCCTCGGCCACCGAGGCCGCGGTATCGACGTGGTAACCATGCGCCTGACGCAAGTAACGGGCCAGAGGGTCGCGCAGACTGCTCTCGTCATCAACGAGCAAGAGGCGGAGCGGGCGATTCGTCATCCAGCTTCCTCCTGCGGCGAGGCTGCCGGCAGTTCAACCAGAAACACGGTTCCGACGGGGATGGTGCTGTGCTCGACGGTGATTCGGCCCTGGAGGGACGCCACCAGGCTACGGGCGACGTAGAGCCCGAGACCGGTGCCGTCGGATCGGGTTGAGAAGCCGAGGGCAAAGATTTTCTCCCACAGTTGCTTGTGAATACCTGGGCCGGTGTCGGTGAAGCGGACCTTGAGCGGCACGGTCGGATCGTGCGGGTTGCAGGCGACAGTGATCTCCAGCGTCCCACTATCCCGGGATTTGACGGCAGTGTGTTGGATCGCGTTGAGCATGATGTTCAGGAAGACTTGCTGCAGGTGGATCGCGTTGCCGCGGGCCAGGGCGGGATCGGGCTCGAACAGGATCTGGATCCGACAGCGCCGTGCCATGGGACGGAGAAGCGTGGCCGCCCGCTGCACGACGAGGTTGACATCGGAGGCGTGCGGCGCATCGCTCCGCATCAGACGCTGGAACAGCTCCGCGGTGGCGTGGAGGTCGCGCGCCGCCTCGACCAGGCGGTCGATTTTGTGTCCGGCTTCCTTGAATTCCACCGGCCCGGTGAGGACGTAGCGCTCCCGTTCCAGGCGGTCGTAATCCGCCTGCAGGTTGCGAAGCTGAATCTCGAGGCCAGACATTTTGTTGTACATCTCGTGGCCAAAACCGGCGGCGAGTTGGCCGGTGAGGAGCAATCGGTTCGATTCCTGCATGCGCCGGCTGAGGGCCTCGCGGTTGAGGAGGGCGGCGAAGAGCACGGCGCTTATGAGCGCGTCACGTAGCTGGTCGCGGTGGAAGGCGTGCGGCTTGGAGTGAAAGAGGAAGAGGGCGTGATGGACTTCTCCCTCCACTTCGACGGGAACCCCGATGCAGGACTCGAAGGGAAGGAGGTCGAGCAGCTTGCGAAAGCGTCCTTCGGCGGTCCTCGAGATATGACTTTCGACGACCGGATCACCTTCGCGGATGACGTCGCGGACGGGACTTCTGCGGAGGGAATAGAGCGCCTCCGGGGCGAGGGTGGCTGTGTCAGAGGTGGCCAGGATGGAAATGGCCTGGGACGTGCGGTCCTGCTGGAAGATGATGGCGATCTCGGCCTGAGTTCTCTCGAGCAGTTGTGCCAGGCCGGCCTCCAGACGCTCCGCCAGGGAAGTGCCTCGACCCGCGCCGGGAGCGAGCAGGTCGAAGAGTTCGTGTTCCTCAACTGTTCGCGGGGCTGACGGTGCCACGCGCCAGCGCGGTAGAGGACCGCCGCAGCGAATCTTCAGGAGGAGCAGGTCGATCTCTCGCAGGTCGAGGGGTTTCACGAAGACCTCAACGACCTCCAGCGCCTCGATCTCGTGGGCGCGCTCTTCCAGCCAGCCGGCGCTGCTCATCACGGCGATGCGCAGTGTATCCGATGCTTTCATAATCTGGCGGATCAGGGTCAGCCCGTCCGTGTCCGAGAGGTCGAGGTCCATCAGGACAAGACCGTACTGGTGGGTTTTGCTGAGCCCGAGGGCGTCGGCGGGTTGGTTCGCGGCGTCGGCGACGTAGCCATGGTGTCGGAGCCAGGCGACGAGGGGATCAGAGATCTCGCGGTGGTCATCGACGATGAGGACACGACCGACGCGGGCGATCCCCTCACGGTCGGCTGTCGCTGCTTCTCGGCCGTGACCACCGGGGTCAGTCAATTCCCATCCCCCTGTCGAGAGAGCCCCAGTTCGTTGGGGGGGCGCGGTCTCATCGCTCGGGCGGGCAAGCGTGTTCATCACTGCGCTGACACGGGCCTGCTGTTTCAGGCGCTGGCGGATGCTGAGGGTGATTTTCCGGTGTCTGAGGTCGATGTGGGTAACGACCGCCTCAACATCATCGTCGAGCCAGACCAGGTGTTCCGGTCGCTCGACAGGCTCGCGGCCCAACTCATCGAGCGGGACGAGGCCCTGGGCCCCAGGGAGCAGTTCGACAAAGGCCCCGTATGGCACGAGATTTCTGACGGTCCCGGCCACAACATCGCCAACGTGGAACTCGTCCCGAATGCGCTCCCAGGGGTCGGCCAGTGTGGCTTTGAGGCTCAGTTCCATGATCCGCCCGGGGCTGGCGAGATCGAGAACGGTGGCCTCGAGGCGCTGGCCGGCGTGGACGAGCGTGCGTGGGTCTGCGTCGCCGGCCCAGGAGAGCTCGCGGCGCCGAATGCAGGCGCGGGTGCCGTCGTCGAGGTGGACGAAGACACCGTAGGGGAGCAGTTTGTCAGCGGTAACAGCAACTCGCTGATTGATGGTGTAGGGAGAGGAGACGGACAGCATCGGCGCTCCTAACCGTCGAGATCTACGTGCCGGATCTGGATTTCCGTTGGCAGCCCCTCTGCAGTGAGGCGGGGTCGACCGCGGATTTTGCCAGGGCGGTCATTGCGCCGGGAGGCTGCGGTCTCGAGAACTTGCCTGAGTGGAGAACCGTGCCGGTCCTCTCGGTTGCGGACTGACACCGGCGCGACTCGAACCGATGGCCGGACATGGAACGGCAGGGCCCAATTGTTCTCTGTGGCCGCCTCCCCTGCATTATATCAGAGAGTTGGGGGTAAAATCTCGTCGCTCGATGACAATTGGCTCGCAATTGTCATACGGCTGGGTGTCATGTTGGGCATCCAGGAATCTGGGAGGGTGCCGAGTTCGATGAGACGTTCAGTGAGGGTGGTGGTAGAATCCGAGTCAGCCCTATCGGTCAGGTGCAATTCGGACGGCGCGCCCAGCGCCACTTGGTGGCGAGGGCTGTGTGGGTTGCGAGTCAGTTCTGGCGCGATCCAGGGCCAGAGATCCGCCCCCCGGGCTTTAAGGGCCCAAGCGTTCGAACGCTACAGGAGACTCGGATGGTTCGCCGCGTAGAGCCTCGTCCCCTTGTCGTCACGGCGGCCACGTTGGTCGTGGTCTTTCTTCTCTGGGAGAGCGCGCTGCTCGCTCCACTCAAGCTCTTTGTCGTGCTGTTCCACGAAATCAGCCACGGGTTGGCCGCGATTCTGACGGGCGGCTCAATCGAGCGGCTCCGTCTCTTCGCGTCCGAAGGGGGTGTCGCCTTCACGCGCGGGGGCAACCGCTTCCTGATCTTGAGTGCCGGTTACCTGGGCAGCTCGCTCTGGGGGGCCGCCCTGCTCAGGCTCTCCGCCGCGGGGCCAGGCGTGCGCCGGGGCTTGCTCACGGCGATGGGTGCGGCGCTCGGTCTCATCGCTCTGCTCTACGCCCACGACCTTTTCACCTTCGGCTACGTGGCCCTCGCCGCCCTGACGGTGATCCTGCTGGCGCTGCGGGCCCCGACGAGCTGGCACCACTGGGTGCTCTACATCGTAGGAAGCGTCAGCTGTCTCTATGCGGTGGTAGACATCGGGACCGGCATTCTGGCGGGTGGTCCTGTGGCCTGGATCTTTGGCCCTCGCACGCTCAACGATGCGGCGATGCTCGCCGAGCTCACAGGAATACCGGCGTTCGTGTGGGGAATCCTCTGGACTGGGATCGCTGTGGCTATCTATGGAGGGACCGTGCTTCGCCTGGGACCGCGTGGTCCCGCGTTCGCGCAAGTCACTGGGCGGCGGAGCGCGGCGCAAACCTTGTTGGATGAGATTGACCGTCTGTGAGAAGCTAGTTGGAGCGCACCCGGCGGTTGATGCGCAACGAGTATCGAACGAGCCTGGCTGAGAACCTTGTAGACAAATCGGATAGAAGTTGTAGAATTTGAGTATGCGCGTCAGGTTGAACCTGGTGTTCGACATAGAAAGGCGGTCAAGCAGTGGCAGATCAAATGCACTTCGCTTCCGCAATAACCATCGAGGACAGTATCGAGACGGCAACCGGCGACCTTGCCGCCCAAATCCGAACTCAAATGAGCGGGCAAACGCTTGATCTCGCGCTCGCGTTCCTCTCGCCCCACTTCGGGCGCGTGGCAACCTCTGTCGCGAGCGGTCTCCGTGAGGCTCTCAGCCCGCGGACGCTCCTCGGCTGTACGGCTGAGGGCGTGATTGGGCCGGAGAAGGAGATCGAGCGGGGACCTGCCATCGCCCTCGTCGCCGGGCATCTGCCAGATGTCGATCTTGTGCCATTTGTACTCCCCGTGACAGACTGGACCCAGACACTCGATTCTCCGGCGGCGTTCCGCCAGGCCGTTGTGGCCCCGGCTGCGACTCGGTTGTTCGTCATGCTTGCCGATCCCTATTCGGTACCGGTGGAGGAGGTGCTGGGCGCCTTTAATAGCTTCTACGCCAGCGTTCCGGTCATTGGGGGAATGGCGAGTGGGTGGCCGCAGCCCGGCGGCAATGCACTCCTTCTAAACGACCACGTTCTCTCGGCAGGGGCTGTGGGGGTCGCGTTTGCGGGCGACGTGGAGGTTGACGTGGTTGTGTCACAGGGGTGCCGTCCCATTGGTCGCACCTTCACCGTCTCCGCCGCGCGGGAAAATGTGATTGTGAGTCTTGACGGCACGCCCCCCCTCGTGCGGATTCAAGAAGTCGTTGCCCAGCTTGGAGAAGAAGATCGAGCGCTGTTGAAGAACGGCCTCTTGATTGGCCGGGCGATCGATCCGCATCAAGAGACATTGGGCCGCGGCGACTTCTTGATTCGCAGCGTGATGGGGGTTGATCCGGAGAGCGGCGCCATTGCGGTTGGCGATACCATTCAGGACGGTGAGGCGGTGCAGTTCCATCTGCGTGATGCGGTGGCTGCGGAAGAAGATCTGGAAATGATGCTCACACCGCAGTTATTCTTCGAACCGCCCCGGGGCGCATTCCTCTTTTCATGTAACGGCCGCGGGACGCGGCTCTATGACCATCCGGATGGTGACGTCTCTCTGATTCGCCAAGTACTTGGCGATGTGAGTCTCGCGGGTTTCTTCTGTGCTGGTGAAATCGGTCCCATCGGGGGCAAGAATTTCTTGCATGGACACACCGCGAGTCTCGTCCTTTTTCGGCCGCAAAGCCGTGCCCACTAGCAATTCCTGGTATCACTGTAACCCCACCTATCACTGAAGAGCCAGGTCCAGGCAGTCTCGTGAGGCTGTACCGGCAAGGCCGGGCCGACACCTCAGGGCGAGAAGACCAGGGTACCCGGTGCCCTTGATCCCCGCACTTCGTGCCGCTCTCGCTGAACTTCTCGTTTTTCTCACCGTTTCAACGATCTGACCGCTGAGGGTCCTTGACAGTCGCTACGAATGTTGGTACTATAAGACCAAAAGGGTTTTTTAGTTTCCATCAGCAACGGTGTATACGTGCTCCGTACTCCCGGGATCGCCACACCTTTGGATTCTAGAAATTTCCGCCCGGCCATCGCTGTGGAGGTCGGAGGTGGCTGCCACGACGGCCGGCTGGCCACCAGATCACCCTCGAGGATCAGCAAGATTACCCGCTCCCCGATCGTCTCTCCACGGTCGATGGCGCTTCCTTTTCAACAGCATACCGGTGTGATTCATCCGGATTTTCCTGGATCTGGGTATCCAGCCGTGAAGGGCCAGAGTAGGTGGGGCCATGCACAGTACAACCGTCGGCAACCTATACGATCGCTGTGTCACGTATTACGGAGATAGTGTCGCCATTCGATATCAAGGGAGAAGCATCTCCTATGAAGAGATGGGCGAGAAAGCCTACCGCCTGGCGAAGGCGTTCGATGAAATGGGGTTGCGGAAAGGCGATCGGGTAGCCTTGTTGATGGCGAACTGCCCCGAGTACATCTTTGCTGAATATGCGTTAGCGAAGTTAGGTGTGGCCAGAGTGCCGCTGGCCGTACTGCTCCAATCGGGCGATCACATCTACATGATGAACCACTCGGAGTGTGTGGCCCTCATCTATCATGAGAAGATGGCTTCCCGCGTCATCGAGATGATGCCCGCCTTGGAGACGGTCAAGAACTTCATCTGCGTGAGTGACGATTCGAGTCGGGTCATGGCGGGGCACGTTCACTTGCAGACCCTCATCGCTAGCCACCCTCCCCAGCCTCCGCGAGTAGAGACCAACCAGGATGACCTCTGCGGTGTCTACTACACAGGCGGGACAACAGGTCGCCCCAAGGGCGTGATGCTGTCCCACCGGGCCTGGGTGAACTCTGTCTTGCTCGAGATGCTCGAACTGGGTCTCGGGGCTGGCGAGGTCTTCGCCTATATGACCCCACTCACCCACGCTGGTGGCGTTCTTCTGCTGCCGGTTCTCCTCCGGAAGGGAACCTGCGTGATCCTTGATCGCTTCGATCCCCAGGTCTTCCTCCAACAGACTGAGACAGAAAAGGTGACGGCGACGTTCGTCGTTCCCACGATGATCTACGTCCTTCTGGACTATCCTGACCTGGACAAGTACGACACGAGCAGCCTCCGCAACATCATTTACGGTGCGGCCCCAATTGCTCCTGATCGGCTTAAACAAGCACTCAGCGTGTTTGGGCCGATTCTGACGCAGCTCTACGGCCAGACCGAAGCCCCCATGGTGATCAGTGTTCTGCCGAGGGAAGAGCACGTTGTTGCTGATCCTGACCGGGAGAAGCGGATTCTCAGTTCTTGTGGCCGGCCGACTGTTACCACTCAGCTCAGACTGGTTAACACTGATGGCAACGATGTTCCAGTGGGAGAAGTTGGCGAAATCGTCACGCGTTCGATCAACGTGATGGATGGCTATTTCAAGAACCCTGGAGCCACCGCAAGTGCCTTTCGCGATGGCTGGTTGTACACCGGGGACCTGGCGAGACAGGATGAAGCGGGGTTCCTGTACATTGTGGATAGATCGAAGGATATGATCGTGAGTGGTGGTTTCAATATCTATCCACGTGAGGTCGAGGACGTCCTGTTTGAACACCCAGCTGTGAAGCAGGCGGCCGTGATTGGCGTTCCCCACGAAAAGTGGGGTGAAGCCGTCAAAGCGATTGTTGTGCTCCATGAAGGCCAGACTACTACGGATCACGAGCTGATTGAGTTTGTCAAGGAGCGGAAAGGAAGCTTGATAGCACCGAAGTCGGTGGAATTCTGGGATGCCATCCCATTGACGAATCTCGGTAAGTTGGACAAGAAGAAGATGCGAGCGCAGTTCTGGGAGGGGTACGAACGCAGGGTGTAAGGGGAGCGGCGTTAGAGCGGGCGATTGGGGAAACGTGTGCTTCAAGAGGCTCTGTTGGCCTCACTCGTCAGCCAACACACAAGGAGGTGCCACGATGCTTCTCGTTTCGGATGAGCAAATTCGGGAGTATACGGAAAGAGGCTGGTGGGGATCTGACACAGTTGTCGATCTACTTCTGCGAAATGTGCAAAGTACATCTGATGCAGTTGCAGTGGTTGACCCTCCGAATCGGGCAGAGCTGGTCGGAGGAGTGCCCATACGCCTGACGTATGATGAGCTACGGCAGGCAATGAACCGGTTGGCTGGCCGGTTGCTTGATGCCGGGATCAAAAAAGACGATGTCGTGATGGTGCAATTGCCCAACATCGTCGAGCTTGTTTGCGTCTATCTGGCCGCCGCCCGCATCGGAGCCATCGTCAGCCCGTTGCCTGTTCAGTACCGCACTCATGAACTGCAACAGGTGATGAAGATCACCGAACCCACGGCCTTTGTCACGACCACGAACTTCGGCGGCTTCAACTTCGTCAAAATGGTTCGGGCCATGCAGCCAGAATTCCCGAGCCTCATGACTATTCTTGCCATCGGTCAGGACCTTCCTGAGGGAGTCCTATCTCTGCAGGAGTTACTTACCTCCCCGTGTGATGAAGAAACACTCCAGGCGTATCTCACAGAGCACCCGACCTCAGCGAATGAGGTGTTTACAGTTTGCTGGACCTCAGGCACCGAAGCCGAACCGAAAGGTGTTGCCCGCAGCCACAACCATTGGATTGCGATTGCTTACGCGTCCGTTGACGGCTGTGAGTTGGATCCCGGAACCAACCTGCTTAACCCCTTCCCCTTGATCAACATGGCCGCCATCGGGGGGATGTTGGTGCCGTGGCTCCTCACTGGGGGTAAGTTGGCGTTACACCACCCTCTCAGTTTGCCGGTCTTCCTCGGTCAGATTCAGGCTGAAAAGATCAACTATACGGTAGTGCCTCCGGCGTTGCTCAACATGTTGCTCCAGAATCCCGCCATTTTAGCGAGCACTGACATCAGTTCGATCAAGAACATTGGCTCGGGTGCAGCGCCACTATCGCCCTGGATGGTGACGCAATATCAGGAGAAGTACGGCATCCATGTCATTAACATGTTTGGGTCCAATGAAGGAGCTTCTTTTACCAGCGGACCCAAGGACATCCCAGACCCCGCAGAGAGAGCCCAGTACTTCCCACGCTTCGGCGTTCCCGGGTACGAATGGGCGTCGAGGATGGCCGGAATGATGTCAACGAAATTGGTTGATCCAGTGTCCAAAGAGATCATCGCGGAGCCCGGTATTCCGGGGGAAATGGCGATCAAGGGTGCTGCGATATTCTCGGGATACTATAAGCGCCCAGATCTCACGCAGAGGGCCTTTGACGATGAAGGTTATTTCTATACCGGCGATCTGTTTGAGATTGCGGGGGATGGGGATAATCTCAACCGCTACCGATTCGTCAGCCGGCTGAAAGAGATCATTATCCGGGGTGGCATGAACATATCTTCACAAGAGATTGAGGCGCTGATCATCGAACATCCGAAGGTGGCGGAAGTTGCTGTAGTCGGCTACGCCGATGAAAGACTGGGTGAGAAAGTCTGTGCGGTGGTAGCACTTAAGAAGGATCAGAGTATTACCCTTGGGGAGATTGTAGAGTTCCTGAAGGCGAAGGATGTTGCCGTCTATAAGCTGCCGGAAAGGCTTGTGGTTGTGGACAGTCTCCCCCGCAACCCGGTCGGTAAAGTCCTGAAAAGAGTCTTGCAGGAAACGGTGCAGGAACTAACGTAAGCCTCGATACCAGTTATGGTAGGCCGCTCGCCTTTTCGTGATGCGTGATGTGTGGTCGCGCAACACACGCATCACGTATCGTCTGGGATCGTGGCCACGTGTACGGTTGTTC
The DNA here is from genome assembly GCA_027493995.1 of Ardenticatenaceae bacterium. Taxonomy (GTDB): domain Bacteria; phylum Chloroflexota; class Anaerolineae; order Ardenticatenales; family Ardenticatenaceae; genus DOUV01. Next base: position 8,511,198 of record JAOSJS010000001.1, read on the forward strand.
GAATACCGTCCAGAAGGGTCTGAAATGGATTTCGGCTTGACCGATGAACAGGGATTCATCCAAGAGACGATTCGGAAGTTTATGGCCAGGGAATGCCCGCGAGAGGTCGCGCGCGACCTAGATGACCGAGGCCGCTTTCCCGGAAAACTGCTTCGTGCGATCGCGGAGCTTGGGCTTTGTGCCCTCAATGCTTCGGAGGAATACGGAGGCGGCGATAAGGATTTGCTTGGGTCGATCGTTGTTGTGGAGGAACTCTCTGCGATGTGCCCTCCGCTCGCCGCGGCCTTCTCGGGCGTCACGTTACGTGGCGGGAGGATTATCGCCGAATTTGGAAATGATGACCAGAAAAGGCGATTCCTGCCGGCGATTGCACAGGGAGCTCTTCTCTTCACGTATGCTCTGATAGAGCCGGTCACAGATGTATCAAGTGATATCAAAACGACGGCGATGTACGAAGATGGAGCGTTTGTTCTCAACGGCTCCAAATCGTTTGTCGGCTTAGCCAGTCGGGCCAATTACATTTTGACGTTGGCGCGTACCGACCAAGCGGTCGACATCAAGCAGGGGCTCGCTTTCTTGCTTGTCGATGCCGCGGCGCCGGGTGTTCAAATCAGGGAGATCGAAAAAGTCGGCTACCGAGGCGCCAGCCTGTGTGAAGTTCTCTTGAACAATGTCGCTATTCCAGAGGATGATCTCCTTGGCGGTGTTGGGCAGCTGAACCGCGGTTGGGAGCAATCAGCTTTCGTCCTTGCGCTCGAGCAAATTGAGGCAGCCGCCTTTGGTTTGGGAATCGCTCAAGGAGCGTACGACTACGGGGCTGCGTACGCGAGGGAGCGGGTTCAATTCGGCCAACCAATCGCGCAGTTTGAGGCCATTCAACACATGTTTGTTGACATGGCAGTCGCGATCCGCGCTTCGAGGTTACTGCTCTACCAGGCGTGTTGGCTTTGCGATCAGGGGCTGCCATTTGCCGTAGAAGCGGCAGTCGCGCAGCTTTCTGCCACCGAAATCGCCCGAAAAGCGGCATTGCAGTGCTTGCACATCTTGGGCGGCTATGGGTACACGATGGAGTACGATGCTCAGCGATACGTCCGCGATTCGCTCGGTTTGTTGGACGGGATTGAAACGGCTGAGTTTCTCAAGAGTCGGGTGGGTGCGCTGTTGGGGCTCAGCGTGGCACCAGATTCGGTCTACGCGTAAAGTCAGAGCCTGAGCTCTGAAACAAGCCACTTGGTGACTGATCCTCCCGTAAGTTCCGAAAGCAGCGATGTGATTCATGATGTGTGATGCGTGATGGGTGTGGGATCCGTCACGGATCAGGCTTCACACCTGGCGACCCCTGTTTGAAGAACCATGCCTGGATCAGGGATTGCATAACAAGAAGGCGGAGACATGAGTTCGCTGAAGGGAAAAGCAGCCATCGTTGGGATTGGCGAGGTTCCGACCGGCAGATTCTCGGAGCGGGCCGCAATCTATTCGGTGATCGACTCGGCCCGCCGGGCAATCGAGGATGCCGGGCTCAGCAGGGATGAGATTGACACCGTCATTCCGACGGGGGCTCTTTTTAGTGCGCAGTTCAATACGGAGTTGGTGTGTGGCCGGGTTGTTGAAGAGTTGGGCCTGGGGGGAAAGGTCAGGAATAATATTCAAGTTTTCGCCGGCGGGGCGAGCAGTTCTTCTATGCTGAAGATCGCCGCCAGCCTGATTATCTCTGGTGTCTCCAACGTCGTGTTGTGCCTGCATGGCGATAAATTGGGAACCGGGGTGTCGAACCAGGAAGGCATCAATCTGTTTTCAACTGCCGGGATTTCCAGGGAGTGGGAGGCACCCTATGGCATGCACTATTCGGCGGTCGCCGGATTGATCAGCCAGCGGTATATGTACGAGACCGGCACAACTGAGGAGCAGATGGCGTCGGTCTGTGTCTCAAACCGCAAGTGGGCGGAACTGAACGAGAATGCGATGTTTCGCAGGCCGCTCACTCTCGATGAGGTGCTGGCGTCGAAGATGTTATCGACGCCGCTTCACACGAAGGAGTCCAACATGTTGGCCGATGGCGGTTCGGCCTTCATCGTCACTTCGGCGGACCGGGCGAAAGATCTCACCGCTCACCCGGCTTTCCTGTTGGGAGACGGATCGCGCGTCACGCACTTCGCCCTCTCCCAGGACCCCGACCTGACGCGCTTTGGCTATGCGGCGGCGGCGGCCGATGCCTTTCGCGACGCGGGTCTCTCCGCAGCCGACATTGATGTGGCCGAGATCTATGATTCCTACCCGGTCTTCCAGTTGATTGCGCTCGAAGAGCTTGGGCTGTGCCAACGGGGCGAGGCGGGCGCGTTCGTGTTGGAGGGCAATACCTGGCCGGGCGGCCGACTGCCAATGACGACGAACGGCGGCATGCTTTCGCAGGGGCACACTGGGGCTGGGGGAGGAGTTGCGCTGCTGGTGGAAGCGGCCCGACAACTGATGGAGAAAGCTGGCACGCGCCAGGTCGCCGGAGCCCGGTTTGCCGTCGAGACCGCTACCGGTGGAACGTACGTCGACGCGCACGTAACGGTTTTGGGAAACGTCATTCCGTAGAGGATGGGATCATGAATCTTCCTAAGAAGCCAGTTCCGCCGATCCATCCCTGGACCGAGCCATATTGGGACGCCGCCAAGTCTGGAAAACTGATGATCCAGTGCTGTCAGGCGTGCCATCAAAACATTTTCTACCCTCGCCTGAGTTGCCCTTTCTGTTTTTCGGATCGGATCGAGTGGATTGAGTGCTCCGGCCGAGGCAGCGTGTACACCTTCTCGGTTGTACGAAACAACCCGCCTTCGGCCTTTGCTGATGATCTCCCCTTTGTGATTGCGATTGTTCGTCTGGAAGAAGGGGTGCAGATGATGACGAATATTGTCGCTTGCGACCCTGCCGACGTGTACTGCGATATGCCTGTCGCAGTCACCTTCGAGAGGTTGAACGATGAGATCACACTACCAAAATTCAGGCCTCTTTGGTCGTACGTAAGGAGCGCGGGTGATGCCGGAAAAATTCTGGGATGACTTTCATGTTGGAGACAGGTTCTCGACGATGGGAATCACGGTCACGGAAGCCCATGTTGTTACCTGGGCCGGCTTGACAATGGACTTTTACCCGCTCCACATGGATAAAGAATTTGCCGCCGGGACAGTCTTTGGGGAGAGGATCGTTCATGGCCCGTTGACCTTCGCCATGGCCGTGGGTCTCGTGGGATTAACTGGCATCGCGAAGGACTCGGTCATTGCCTGGCTGGGGGTGGATAACATGAAGATACCAGCCCCGGTAAAAATCGGCGATACAGTCCAGGTCAGAGTCGAAGTGACAGAAAAACGCGAGACGAAGAAAAATGACCAGGGTTTTACTATGATGCGCTACGACGTTGTCAACCAGAACGATCAGATGGTGATGGCCTTCGATATGAAGTTCCTCATGCACAAACTGGTGTGAGAGGCAGCACAAGAAACATGATCTCGAACTCGGTAGCCCCCCAGACCAGTCAAGAGCAAGATAAGATAAGGGGAATCGTACGCGCTTTCGTCCAGCGGGAGGTCTCGCGGCAAGTCGCGCGGGAATTTGACGCGCAAGACGCCTATCCTCACGAGCTTTTGAGAAAGTTGGGCGAGACCGGTCTCTTGGGCGTGACCATCCCGCAGGAATATGGCGGGATGGGTGGAAACGTTCTTGACGTCATGCCCATCTACGAGGAACTCTCGAGGGCGCTTCCCGTTCTGGCGTGGGTTACCGGCAACATCATGCTCTATGGAAACGACATTATTTCCACGAGTGGGAATCGAGAACAAAAAGAAAAGTATCTCCCGATGCTTGCCAAAGGGAGGCTGAAGTTTAGCTTTGCCTTGACTGAACCGAACGCCGGGTCAGACGCGGCCAACATCAGCACCAAGGCCGTTTACCACGAGGGATACTACTGGATTACCGGTAGCAAAATGTTCATCACGGGCGCGGGGGTGAGCGATGTCGTCGTCACCATGGCCCGCACTGGTCCCTCGAAGCACAAGGGCATCACCGCCTTTCTGGTTGATACTCGATCCGAAGGGTACAGCGCCAGGCCGTTGGAGAAGTTGGGTTATCACGGTTCAAATACCTGCAGCCTGTATTACGACAACGTCAAGGTATTGGCGACGGATATTCTTGGCGGTGAGGAAGGGCTGAATCAAGGCTGGTTTCAGATGGTGAAATTGCTGAATAGCGAACGCCTTGCGCTCTCTGCCTGTGCGCTCGGAATCGGCCGGGCGGCATTGGACGATGCGGTGGCGTATACAAAAGAACGGTTTCGGCTGGGACCGGCGCGAGGACGCTGTCAGGCCATTCAGCATGCGCTGGTCGACATGGCGACTGAGTTGGAGGCGGCCCGGCGCTTGGCGTTTCACGCGGGTTGGTTGGAAACGCAGGGCCTGGAATGTGTCAAAGAAACGTCGATGTCTAAATATTTTGCGACTGAGACGGCGAAGAAGATCGTCGTACAAGGAATCAATATTCTTGGTCGGAACGGCTCGACGCTGGAATTCGATATGCAGCGCTATCTGCGCGATGTCCTGGTGCTTTGCATCGGTGGCGGTACGACGCAGATCCAGAAGAATATTGTCGCGCAGACGATGGGCTTGTAAGAGCGAGTTCAGAGGCAGCAAGAATCGCTAAGGTTCGTCCGTGAGTTAACTGGTTGTGCAAATATTGTGATTCGAGCACAGTCGCGGGAGGACCGTTGAGTTCGAGTGTGCTCAGTACTAGAAAGGGTGCTATTTCTGGCTCATGGCTGATGAGATGGTGAATCTCGATCAGGAAAAGAAGACGAGAGTGTTGGCGGCGGCAAAGGAACTGTTTGGTCGCTTTGGATTCAAGAAAACAACTGTGGATGAAATAGCCGAGAATGCCAGCATCTCGAAACGAACAATCTACGAAGTCTTCAGCAGCAAAGAGGAGATACTGGCCGAGTTGGTCATGGTTGAGGCCCTGTCCTTTCGGCGATTCTGCCTCAACCAGATCAAAACCGTCGAGGATCCCGTCGAGAAGTTCTGTATTTTCTTCGATCTGTCGAGCAAGTACTTCGACGAGAACCCTTTTCTGGGTCAAGTCCTGGCCGATGATGCAGGTCTTTACACTCCCTTTCTGGGAGACGAGATTCACGTCGTCGAAGAGGGTATGAAAGGGATTATCGCCAGTATCCTCAAAGAAGGCATTCAGAAGGGCGTGTTTCGGAAAACGGACGTAGACGCCACAGCGCAGTGTATCCTGGTGCTCTTTCGCGGATTCACCTATCAGAAGACGCCAATGGAACACGGGAACACCGAGTGGGTGGCATTCATTCTCCGCGCGATCGCCGCGCAGGGGTGAGAGCTCACCCTCAATGTGGATGTGAGTCCGTCATTCGATCGGCGTCGCAGGGTCGCCAGACTCGCTCGTTTCACGCAAAGGCATATCGTTCACAACCAACAGAGGGTCAATCGATGGATGTCTCGTATCTTTCACTTGAGGGGAAAGTCGCGCTGGTCACAGGGGGAAGCCGGGGGATCGGTGAGGCCATCGCCTTGACCTTCGCCGATGCCGGCGCGGACGTGGCGATCAGCAGCCGCAAACTGCCCGATCTCGAGCGGGTGGCAGACCAAATCCGGAAGATGGGGTGCCGGGCTCTCGCCGTAGCCGCCCACAACCGGGAACCGGATGATCTGCGGCGCCTGGTTGACATAGTCAAGGCAGAGTTTGGCCGGATCGACATTCTGGTCAACAACGCGGCCACCAACCCTGTGATGGCGCCAATCGTGGATCTGGAGGAGCGGGTCTATGACGTCATCATGGACACCAACCTCAAAGGGTATTTTCTCATGAGCCAGATGGCGGCCCGCGTGATGATCGAACAGCGGGGCGGGAACATCATCAATATCTCCTCTGTGGGCGGTGTGAGTCCGGACAAGGGGTTGGCTCCCTACTGCGTCAGCAAAGCCGGCATCAACATGTTGACCCGGTCGCTGGCAGTGGAATTGGGCGAGTACAACATCCGAGTGAACGCGATTGCTCCAGGGGTGGTGAAGACTCGATTCAGCCAGGCACTTTGGACCAACGAAGCCTTGATGGCTCAGGAAATGAAGCATACCCCGCTCAAGCGGATCGCAGAGCCGGAGGAAGTTGCCAGAACGGCGCTCTTTCTCGTCTCGAGCGCAGCCGACTACGTCACCGGCCAGGTGATCGTTATGGATGGCGGTGGATCACTCTAATCTCAGCTCGTCGTGAGGAGGAAAAAAGGTGAGTTCCAAAGCGTACGATGTTGTTGTGATTGGCGCCGGGATCGGAGGTCTGGGCGCGTCGGCGCTGCTGGCCAAAGACTTCAGCAAGAGAGTTCTGGTCGTCGAGCGCGCGCCGTTCATTGGAGGGCGCGCCGTTTCTTTCACGGGTAAAGGCAACAAAGTGGTCGTCGACGGCCTCGAGCTGGACGCGACTGGTCTCAAGAAGGCCCTCGGGCATGCCAGGACCTATCTCTCCGGCTCAGAGCCGGATATCGAAACGATCTTCGAACGCGGCTTGCTCGACGGCTATACCTTCGAAGCGGGCGGGCATGGACTGTTCTGGGGCAACAAGGGGCGGGTGCGTTTTCTTCTGGATTATCTTGGGGAGCCAGTGGATATCCCCGTCAACAGAGGCTTTGGCTTTGTCGATTGGGAAGGCGGCAACAAGATGTACCAGGTTGCCCCGCGCCAGGCTTATCCCTGGATGACCGCCGAGGGGTACGCCAGGACTCGCGACGCGCTGCGCGACATGGCCACAGTCACGATGGAGGAGGTGGCCGAGGCCATGAACATCTCGTTGGCCGACTGGCTGCGGCCCAAGAATCTGCATCCTGAGGCCTACGACTACATCAAGGTGCTGGCCTCCTCCCAGACGGCCCAGGCCGAACCGATGATGACGCCGGCCGGTGACTTCCTGGGGTATATGGCGATCGCCAGGGACATCGGGATGAACCTGATCACGGGCTCGGTGGGCACTGTGGCCGACCCGGGGACCATCGCCATCCCTCAGGCGCTGGAGAGGGTCTTGTTGGCGCACGGCGGCGAGGTTCGCCGGAGCACCACGGTCGAGCGCGTGATCGTCGAGGATGGCCAGGCGAAGGGTGTTGTGATCCGCACTGAGGATGATCAGCACGAGACCATTCTGGCTGATGCTGTCATCTGCAATATTCCGCCGAAGTACATCTTCAGCGTGCTGCCGCGCGAGCCTTTCCCCGCCGATTGGGTGAACGTGCTCGAGACTGAATTCTGGGGGGCGGGCTTGCTCTCCGCCTACATCGGCCTCAAACGCGACATTTGGGCGGAGAAGAGGCTCGACGAGCGCAGCTTCATCTACATGCCGGGAGTCATCCGTAACGAGGGCTACATCGGTGACGTCGATATCGTCATCTGGGGGATGGGTGCCTGCGCCGACCGCGCGCCAGCGGGCAAACGGACCTTCGAGTTCTCGGTGGCTTTGACTGACAAAGAGATGCGCGACCTGAAGAAGGTCAAGCGAGTGACCGACTGGTGTGATGCCTGGTTCAAGGCGACGTTCCTGACGTGGCAGGAAGATATGGAGTTCTGCATCTGGACGCCCTCACCTGAGGCCTACGGGCTGTGGCGCCCCGTAGGCTTCGAGCGGCCGGACGTGAGGTCGCCCTGGGTGGATAGGCTCTATTTTGTGGGCGACCAGTATGGGACGCGGATGTGGGGCGGCGGCGTCGATGGCGCCTCCCTGAGTGCTGTGATGTGTGTGGACAGCATGGTGGGTAGTACGTACGAGGAAGAGATTTTCCCCTGGTTCCACCGTGGCATTCCTGAAACGGCCTGAGGCCTCCTGGCGCCGGGCAGATCACGGAAGACACGGCGAGGCCGGTCTGTGCGGGGCGATGGAACCTCTGAAACATGCTGGGGCGCACAGGCGGGCTTCTTTCCTGAGAGAACGTCTTTCACCGAGTGTGACCAGGGCAAAAGGAGACCAAGATGGGGTTGAAGACAGTTGAACAGTACAAAGAGAGCTTGCGAGATGGGCGGGTTGTGTATTACAAGGGCGAACGAGTTGAGGATGTGACCACCCATCGGGAGCTTTCCGTTTGCGTTGATACTATGGCCTTGGACTACGAGATGTCAGAGAGCCCTCAGTATCGAGACCTCGCGGTAGTGTACGATGAGGGGTTGGACCAGGAGATCAGTCGCTATTACCACTTGCCGAAAGACGGGAACGATCTACTGAGACAGTTTGACCTGATCGTGGCTTCAACCAGGTTGGGAGACGGCTTCATTCCGCTGGCTCACGATATCGGGGCCGACGCCTTGAACGCCATCAGCATCACCGCCAACATGATGGGCAACAAGGAGTACATCGAGCGCATCGAGAACTACCGCACGTATCTGAAACAGAACGACCTGGCGGTCGTCTCGGCGGTAACTGACGTCAAGGGTGACCGGCTTCTGCGACCCTCGGATCCTCGTCAGGCCCACAGCGACTACTACGTCCACGTGGTCGATCAGAATAGCAAGGGCATCATCGTTCGCGGCGCCAAGGTTCACATCAGCGGCGCGGCCTACAGCAACGAGCTCTTCGTGATTCCCTGCCGGGCCATGACGGAGGCCGACAAGGGCTACGCGGTGGCCTTTGCGATCCCAACCAACACGCCGGGCCTCAAACAGGTGTGCCGCCCGTTCCACTCGCGCATCACGCCGCTTGAGTTCCCGAACAGCCGCCCGATCCGGGTCCACAGCGATTCGCTCGTCATTTTCAACGATGTGTTCGTGCCGTGGGAGCGCGTGTTCCTCTGCGGCGAGTGGAAGTTTGCTGCCACAATGGTCTACCACTTTGCCCTGATGCATCGGCGCACCGCCTGCGCCTATCGCATTCCGATGACTGAGCAACTCCTGGGCGTGGCGCAGGCGATCGCCGAGTACAATGGCGTGGCCGAGGCGCCCCACGTGCAGGAGAAAATCACCGACATCTTGATCTACCTGCAGACCCTGCGGTCAATGTCGTATTCGGCCTGTCTCGACTACGTGACGTACGGTGGCATCCCCGTCCCGAACCCGGTCACGACCAATATCGCCAAGTACCATTTTGCGGACCAGTATCACAGTATCGTCAAGATCATCCAGGATCTGGCCGGTGGATTGCTGGTCACCGCGCCGACCTACAAAGACTACCAACTGCCCGAGCTGCACGAAGACATCAGCAAGTATCTGGGGGCCCACGCCGGCATGCCGACGGAGCAACGCCTGCGGATGTTCGACCTCATCCGGCGACTCACGGGTGCCGATCGTGAGACGATCGCGCTGCATGGCGAGGGCTCGCTCCAGGCGCAACGGATGACGATCTACGCCGAAGCCAGGAAGGTCCTTGCCGAGTGCAAGAAGATGGTTGAAGAGCAGGCTGGCATCGAATGATGGACGGGTCTCCATTGAACGAATACCGCTTTCACTTCCCGGTTCGCGTTCGCTACAACGAGGTCGATCCGCAGCAGATCGTCTTTAACTCGCGCTATCTCGAATACTGCGACGCCGGGTTTACGGAATACTTCCGCGAGGCGGGCGTCCCGCCGCTCGAGATGGTATCGCTCCATTCGTATAATCCGGTCGTCGTTCAGGCCGAGCTCGATTTTATAGCCCCAGCCCGCCTTGACGACCTGCTCGAGGTCTCCGTTCGGGTCGCCAAAATCGGCCGAACCAGTCTCACCATGAAGGCTACCATCTCCCAAAGCCACACCGGGGCGCTCGTGTTTCGCGCCCAGCTCACCTACGTCAACATTGATCCGCGGACCGGCGAGCCGGCGCCGGTTCCGGCCAGTATCCGTCGCGCCATCGAGGCGATCGAAGTAACAACTCTCACGCCGTGAGCGACTCCGTGACAACGATCCAAACCCCGTTTACTCGACTCCTGGGTATCAACTACCCGATCATCGGCGCGCCGATGTTTTTGGTCAGCTACGAGGATCTCGTAGTTGCTGTGTCCGAGGCCGGTGCCTTGGGGGCCTTCCCGCTGCCCAACTACCGCACGCTCGAGGACGTGCAGCGTGCGCTGCACGTCATCCGTGAGGCGACGGAGAAACCGATCGGCGTCAACATTCATCTCCACGGCCGCTTCGAGTGGCGGAAGCAGTTGGCGCTCTGCCTGGATGCCGGCGTACCGTTTTTTATCGCCTCACTGGGCAACCCCCAACTGATTGTTGATGAGGTCCACGCCAACGGCGGGATCGTCTTTGCGGATGTCGTTTCGCTGCAACAGGGCTTGAAAGCTCGCGACCGAGGCGTCGATGGCTTGATCGCCGTGGCGGCCGGGGCCGGCGGCCACTGCGGCAGCGTACCGACGCTCATCCTGGTGCCCTACTTGCGCGAGAAAACCGGCCTCCCGGTCATCGCGGCGGGGGGCATCAGCACAGGTGCCCAAATGGCCGCTGCCCTCGCGGTGGGTGCCTGCGCCGTGATGGTGGGGACACGCCTGATTGCGACCCCCGAGTCGGGGGCGTCACCCGACTATCGCAAGGCTGTTGTCGCTGCAGGTCCAGACGACATAATCACAAGCAGCAAAATCTCGGGCTATCCGGCGACCTGGCTGGCCAGCAGTATCGAACAGATCGAGAAGCAGCCCGAGCTCTCTTCAAAACGCTGGCGCGAGTTGTGGAGCGCGGGTCAGAGCGTCGCTCAGATTGAGGAGATCGAGCCGGTCGGAAAAATCATTCGCGAGATGGTCGCAGATTACATTCGGACGTATCAGAATCTAGGCGCGACACTTTCGGGAGAGTGTTGAGAAACCCGATGATAGGCATCCTCGATTTCGGTTCCTACCTGCCACTGTATGGCTGTGCACACGCCAGGCATGGACCGGTGGGCGAGCAGACGGTGGTGAACTATGGTAAGGATAGGAGATCCTTGGGCGCGGGATAACTTGTTCGGAAGGAGAGCGGCGCCACCCTGCAGCGTGGTGAGGAGGGGATTGCCTTGGGCATCCCCGGGAACCTGCGGAATCTGGTCACCCAGTTGATCCTTCTCGGCAGAGCGGGCTGTCCCGATGAGGCCGCCGCGGCATGGAAATTTGGCAGGTCGATGATGGTGAAGTCGGGGGTGAAGGTCGCAAGCTCCTCACGCGAGAGCCGGATGAACAGGTTGCGTGCGAAGGGGTTATGCCACGCGGTTTCGGTGATGACCCAGATTGAGAGGCGGTAGGTGGGGTCGGCGCCAACGTAACAATCCTGGACAAAGAGGTCGCACCCCTGGAGATAGGCGAGCACGCGGGCATAGAGGGCCTCGAAGCGGTCGGGGCTGAAGGGTTGATTGACTTTACCCCACCAGGTATGGGCCTCACTGCTGGGCTCGCGTACGATGAATTTGTCATTGGGAGAGCGGCCTATGTGTTGGCCAGTGCGCACGACCAGGGGACCGAAGTGGGTGATCAGCCCCTTACGGCGACGGGCAGCCTCTTCGTAGAGGGCTGGTGTCGGTAGGTTCCAGTAGATGATGCCGGCGTTCACGATACCGTGCTGCTCGAGGCCCTGGCGACCGGGGATGAAACTGGTTTGGACCATTTCCTATTCTCCCGCAGAGGACGGGATCAAGGGCTTCGAACCGCAATGTGGTTGCTATGGCACCTGGAGTAGTCTATGCCGGCCTGTGCGGGAGTGAAAGCGCCATCCGCCACCCAGCCGCCGTGATCTTCAACACGCTGTCCGTGCGACCGCGGCGGACCGCTGGCGCCCCTTGCGCTTCCGGGCGCAGCCGCTCGTCGTGGAATTTCACCCTTGCTCCGGTTTCGAGGCACCTCGCCGGGCCGTGCCGGCCGTGCCGGCACCGTCGCAAAAGCGCAGTACGTGGCGCACATCCTGCTCTCCTTCATAAGGGAGGACGTTTGTCAAGAACGTCGCCATGAGTACGAGGATAGTACGAGCGCACAACTCCGTGCACTGGTAGCGCGGCCGACTGGTCCATAAGACAGCTTGACGCCGTTCAATTCAGATCGCTTCTCGCGCGAAGCCAGGAAGAAGCTGCGCGCGAAGTGGCAAAAGCAGATCGAGAATTCCTTGGCGTCCTGGCACCTGTGCGTGAGGTAAATCGGGTCGAATCGACCGGCTTGCGACTGGTCACCTTGTCCCGTGGGAAAGGAGATGAAGTCGATAGCAGCGCTGTGGATCGGTACCTCTGGCTGGCTCTACAAGCACTGGCGTGGCATCTTCTACCCCCAACAACTCCCCGGCGACCAACTCTTGCGCTTCTACGCGGAGCGATTCCCTACAGTTGAGATCAACTATTCTTTCTACCGCCTCCCGAGGCGATCCGTCTTTGAAAGCTGGCGTAGCCAGACGCCAGATGACTTTCTCTTTGCGGTGAAGGCCAGCCGCTACCTCACCCACATGAAGAAACTCAAGGATCCGAAAGAGCCCCTGGGTCGCTTGTTGGAGCGCGCCGCCGGGCTACAGGAGAAACTCGGACCGATCCTGTTCCAATTTCCCCACACCTGGTCCGCTAATCTCGAGCGTCTCCAGCAGTTCTTCGTTGCCCTCCGACCGTACGCGCAGCACCGGTACGCGTTTGAATTCCGCCATCCGAGTTGGCTCGACCCTCAAGTCTATGCGCTCCTGGAACATGCCGGTGCGGCCCTCTGCCTGCCGGTGGCCCCGGCCATGCCCCTGGACGTGTGCCTCACCGCGCCCTGGACCTACATTCGCATGCACGGGGGTGAGCAGGGCACTGGCTACAGCGATGAGGAGTTGCGCACGTGGGCGGAGCGGATTCGCTCCTTTCTCGCGCAGGAGCTGGATACCTACGTCTACTTCAACAACGATCCCGGTGGCCATGCCATCCGGGACGCCGAGCGGTTGCGAGAGATGCTCGCGTAGTGGCGCTCAGCCGGGCCTGTCGAAGGGGCACGTATCTTGCTCGGATCATTCATTGAAAGACACGATCACCACGACAGGCAGCCCGCCAATGGGCCCATGCCGGAGTCAGCGACGATTGGCTGCAGTGAATACTGGTCGTCCCGAGGGAATCCGCCCCCGGTGATAGACGTGATCAACAGGAGGCGACTATGATGGCAAGACCATTTCGCGATCGATTCGAAGCTGGCCGCGTACTGGCGACCGAGCTCGCGGAGTATGCCAATCGCCCGGATGTTTTGGTGCTTGCACTGCCGCGCGGTGGTGTCCCAGTCGCCTTTGAAGTGGCTGGGGAACTCAACGTCCCATTAGACGTCTTCCTGGTACGCAAGCTCGGGGTGCCCGGCCACGAAGAGCTGGCGATGGGGGCGATAGCGTCGGGTGGCACGCGCGTGCTCAACCGAGAGGTGGTGCGAGCCCTCAATGTCCCTCCCAACGTGATCGATCGAGTCGGCGCAGCCGAGCAGGGGGAGCTCGAGCGGCGCGAGCGCCTCTACCGGGGTGATAGCCCACGCCCGGACGTGAGTGGGCGCATCGTCATTCTCGTGGATGATGGCCTGGCGACAGGGGCGACCATGCGTGCGGCAGTGGCTGCGCTTCGCAAGCAGAACCCGGCCCGGATTGTCGTCGCCGTCCCGACCGCAGCGCCCGAGACGTGCAACGAGTTCCGAGACGAGGTGGACGAGATCATCTGTGCCATCACACCTGAGCCCTTCTACGCCGTTGGGCTCTGGTACGAGGACTTCTCGCAAACGACGGACGAAGAGGTGCGGGACTTGCTCGAGCGTGCGAACGAGCACGCCGCCGAATTGTCCCACTAATGGGGCGCAGGCTGGACGGGTCCCTCAGCGAACGGAACCGTACCTTTGCGACTGCGACACTCAAGTCCGGCGAATGGCATGTTTCTTGCGAGTTACGAGAGTGCAATCAAACAAGGAGGTTGAATCATGGGTGCCAATCGAGATCGTGAGGCACAAAAACGAGACGAGGAGCAGAAACGCGGTAGTGGAATGCGCGGCGGTGGACAGGGCCGAACCGATGTGGTCGGTGGCTCCGGTGTGCATCCAGCTTCGGGGCAATCAGCGCCAGAGGATGCCGAGGCCCAGGGTATGGCCTCGTTGGGGCAGGGTGGTCGCGGTGCTGCCGGTTATGAGGATCACGGCGGCTCTGAACTAACCAGTATCACGGGCGAGAAGGCGATTGGCGGAATGACGGCGGGCTCCAGTGGCGAGCCGACCGAGGAGACACCCGACCTGCCGACGGAGCGCCGTCCTGAAAAGTAGGGGGCGAGTAATCTCGCCGATCGACCCTGCTGCAGGAATCAGGTGGTTGCTTCACGAGGGGAAAGGAGATGGCGATGTTAGCCGAATTCAGCATTATTCCGCTGGGCGTCGGGACGCACCTGAGTGACGAGATCGCTGCGGCCCTCAAACTCGTGGACGCGTCGGGACTGCCCTATGAGGTGACGCCCTCAGGAACCTGCGTCGAGGGCGAATGGGATGAGGTCATAGGGTTGATCCGGCGGTGCCACGAGCGCGTCCGGACGACGTCACCCCACATCATCACGATGATCAAAATCGAGGATGAGGAAGGTGCACACGATAAGTTGACCCGCAATGTCAAGTCCGTCGAGCACAAGGTTGGACATAGACTTGAGCGGACGAAGGCATAGGGCGAAATGAGGCGGTTACCGGAGGGGGGCCAGAGGTCGCCCTCCGGTTCCGGTTGTTCTTGATTCTTCCGATCGCAGCGCTTTGATTGCTTTGAGCCCGCTCTTATTGGAATACGGTGCGTTGGGCCCGGGGCGGAGGTGCGACGCACTTTCCGAAGTGCGTCGCACCTGATCCACGCATACGACTCCCATGTGAGTGTTGAGCCCGGCACCCTCTGATTGAAACCCACTCCTTTCAGTTCGACGAGGAGGTAAAGTATGAATAACCCAAAGACGCTCCTGAGCGGCGTGAGCCTTGGCGCGGGGATCATGTATCTACTTGATCCAGAAAAGGGTGAGCGGCGGCGTGCCCTGTTACGCGATAAGATGGTCGGCCTCATGCACGAGACAAGCGACGCGGTTGCCGTGACGGCGCGTGACCTCGACAATCGCAGGCATGGGCTCCTGGCCGAGGCGATGGATCTGTTTGAATCCGAGGAAGTATCGGATGAGGTGTTGCAGGCACGCATCCGCGAGAGGTTAGGTTTCCTGGTTTCCCGTCCGAGCTCGATTGGGGTGACCGTCAATCAGGGGCGCGTCACGCTGAGCGGTCCAATTCTGGCTCACGAGGTCGATAGACTGATCGCCACTGTCCGCAAGATGCACGGGGTGACCGGCGTGGAAAATCAGCTGGAGGTCCATGAGCGGCCCAATGGTGTACCGGGCCTCCAAGGCCAGCCAGGGCCGAGGCTCGGAGGAAAGCCCGAACTACTCCAGACCCATTGGTCGCCGACCACTCGATTGCTGGTCGGGACGGCCGGCGGCTGGCTGGCCCTCCTCGCGGTGCGGCGCCGCAATCTGTTGGGTGCCCTGCTTGGCACAGCCGGCCTTGGTATGCTCGCCCGCGCGATGACCAACCTTCCGATGCAGCGGCTCATCGGGGTGGGTGCTGGCCGCCGCGCCATCGATGTCCAAAATGCGATCAACGTCAATGCGCCAGTCGAGACAGTCTTCGACTTCTGGTCTAACTTCGAGAACTTCCCGCGTTTCATGTCGAACGTGCGCGCGGTGCGAGACCTGGGTGAGGGCCGGTCTCACTGGGTTGTGGATGGTCCTGCGGGGCAGCCAGTCGAGTGGGACGCCGTGATCACGAAGTGGGTCCCGAACCAGGCCCTGGCCTGGAAAACGGTCCCTGGCGAAGCGGTCGGGCACGCCGGCATCGTTCAATTCCGGCCCAACCCTGACGGCGGCACACGTGTCGAGATACGAATGTCCTATAACCCACCGGGCAGGGCCATCGGTCACACCGTGGCGACCTTCTTCGGTGCTGATCCGAAGAGCGAAATGGACGAGGACCTGCTGCGCTTCAAGTCGCTGATCGCGTATGGCAAGGCGACAGCCCACGACAAGACGGTGACGCGCGAGGAGATCAGCCGGGAGACGCGGGAGCACGCCTCTTTGCCTCCGGGGTCTGAGCGCTAGCCCGGGAAGCACGCTGCAGCGATCCCAATCAGCTCACAGTTCGTGGCGGAGCCGGCCGGCACTCCTGGCTGAGGAGCGCGTGCGCTCTGGAGGGCGGCACGTCTGAGGAGGCGATGCTACCACGATGGCGCAGCGTTTCATCGACGGGCAGAGTGGCCGGCTCTCTGTCTTGCATCCATCACACCGGTCGGGCGGCGGACAGTGTGCGTTTCTTCCTCATGCCGGCAAATCGTCCTTCTCGCAGGACATCGCTTCGTGCCAGGCCACGGGATAGTCGAGTCGCAGGAGTATTGCCGCCCAGATTGCAGCCGGTCCCAGACTTGAGCCGGGGAGGAGCGCGGCAGACAGAACTTCTGGTCGTTCCTGGCAACGCCGGCTGGTCTGAGATCACGAATGGGAGTGAAGGTGTTATGATGAAAAATGATGACCGGACGGCGGGTCGGGCGGGACTCGCACCGGATCTCAAGGCTCGAACCGTCGTCGGCGTATTCGACCGTCTTGATCAGGCCGATGTCGTTGTCAGATGCCTGCAGACAGAAGGCTACCCTGTTGAAGATCTATCCCTCGTGATGCGTCCTCCCGGCAGCCCTCCCGAAATGGACGCGGAGCAGACTGAGGCGCAGAAGGGAACGATTGCCGGGGCATCTGCTGGCGCGCTGCTTGGTGGGGCTCTTGGCTTAGTGGCCTTGACCATTCCCGGCCTCGGGCCGCTCATTGCAGGGGGGCCAATTGTGGCCGCTATCTCCGGGGCGCTCGCCGGCGGTGCCGTCGGCGCCTGGGTTGGCTCCTTCACTGGATTAGGTCTGCCGACCGAACATGCGCGAGAATATGAGCAAGCCGTGCGTGCCGGTGGTATCTTCATCGGAGTCAGGGTGCCAGATCATGCGGCGGCCGAACGTGTGAGCGGCGTCCTGTCCGAGCACGGGGCCACAGAGGTCGCCAGCTTTATCCAACTCTGAAGCGATTTGGCACCGGTACGTAACGCAGCGGCCGTTGCGTCTCGTGCGCCTGGGGCGTGGTCGCGACGCTTGAAATCTTCTCCTGATCGATCGGTGCGCTCCAACTTGCTGGTTGTTCCTTGCATCCACTCCAATGCAATGAATCGGCGACGTACAGGCCGATTTCGTCACATACCCTGCTGTCGCTCCCCCGGCATCATCTGCCTGCCGTAATTGAAATTTCAACCGAATTTGGGTCACTCCTATCGGCCCGAAATCATTGACAGAGGTACGAGAGGCACTATACTGGAATCGCTGTGGGACGATCTTCGTGTCACTATCCCAGTATTGGTTCATCGTGCGTCATCGCGCTCCACGCAACGCTCCCTCTCGAAGGCGTTCTCAATGTCCACTTCGAATCGAACGGCGACCGCCTGGCGGCCTGCGCGCGGGGCGGTGGCGTGCCTTTCAGCCCCCCGATTCGCCCACATACACCCCGAGTAAAGCACTTTCTGTTCAAGCTGATCGCGTGGCCGGGCCCTCACCCTCGCGAACCGGTGCGAGCCTGCAACGGCTTGCACCCTGCCGGGCGGTGGTGTTCCCCTGGCGGCTCCGGACCAATGACCAGGCTACTTCCGGCTATAACGGCCGTTGTCCGGCGGTGCCGTGGCCCCAATCGGGAAGGGCGGCAGGGCGGTTCTCGCCTGTGTTGCCCGCGACGTCCCACCAGCGGTCTGCCTCGGCGGGAGGCGTTGCGGTAGAGCGCAGCCCGCCGGGGGCAGTGCGTGATTCCGCCCACGTGCCTCATCGGCCTCCTGCTCCGGATTGAAAAAGAGCACGCGGGTCAAACAGACTCGGTGTATCTGGAGTAGCGGATGATCGGCGGCAGTCGCATCGACCAAGATTGAGTAACGGTGTGCACGACCAATACCATGAAAGGGATCGCTACATGACAGACAAGTATGTCGAAGTGACCACGCGAAGTTGGGGATCGCGCATTCTCGACTCGTTCGTGGGGATGTTCATTGGTTTGGTGCTCATCCTCGTTGCTTTTATCGTGTTGTGGGTGAACGAGGGGCGGGTGGATATGTCGAAGGTGGCGGCGCGGAGTGTACCGGTCAGCGCCAGCACGGTCGATCCATCGACCAATGGCAAATTGGTGGCGGCAACGGGCATTCTGGACTCGGCCGAGCAGCTCGGTGACCCCGGATATCTGAAACCAGGGCGCTACATCCAGATCTCGCGTGACGTCGAGATGTACGCCTGGATCGAGCACACGAAAAGCGAGACGAAGAAGAACGTAGGTGGAAGCGAGACGACAACGACTGAATATACGTACGAGAAGGGCTGGACGGGCTATCCGGCAGATTCGAGTGACTTCAAGATTCCAGATGCCCACGAAAATCCCGCTATGCCACTTGAGGCTCAAACGTATACAGTGCAGTCCGCGAAAGTCGGTGCGTACACCGTTGATCCTCAGCGCATCAGCCTCCCCGGTGGGTCGAAGTTGCAGCTCAATGCCGGCAATGTCGTGAGTGGGACCGGTTCCTTGCAAGGCAGCTATCTCTTCATTGGAAAAGGCTCTGAGCAGGCGCCGCGGGTCGGTGATGTGCGCGTCAGCTACCTGGCGTTGCCGGCGGGAATCGAGGTCACGGCGTTCGGCCAGGCGGATGGGGACAGGCTCGTTCCCTACCTCTACCAGGGCAAGCATACGCTCTACAGCGCCTACGCCGGGGACCGCGCGAGTGCGATTGAGTCCATGGCGTTTGAGTACACCATGATTGGATGGCTCCTCCGCATCGGGGGCTTCCTGATGATGTGGTTCGGATTGTACCTGCTACTCGGTCCCATCAGTACATTCCTGGACGTCCTGCCTTTCCTGGGTAACCTCAGCCGAGGCGCGACGTGGTTGGTCACGCTTGGGGTGGCCTTCATTCTCTCATTGGCGACGATCATCGTCTCGGCGATATTCCACAATTTGGTCCTGATGCTCCTCCTGCTGGTCATTGTCGTCGCCGTCGCGGTGAGGCGGTCGCGACAGGCGGCGCCGCGACGGGCCGCGGCGTAGATCGGCGTTCTTGCGGTTGCCGTGAAGGTTCCCACTCGCTGTTGAAATGAACATCCTGTTCTCTGATTCGGTCCTCGTCGGGCGGGTTTCGGCGGTCATCGTTGGAGGCCACCTCTCCTCGAACTCGGGTATCGGCAGACACAGCCACTCGCCGAAACCTGCCCGCGGGGCGTACTTGCGCCCTTGGTGTTCTGGTAGTTCGCCTCTGAGTTCACACCCCTGCTGACCTTCAAACGAATCCCCAAGAAGACCTCAGAAGTGAGCGTCCGATGCCCGATGCGCAGTCGAAACGGATGCTGCTGTTTCCTCCCGGGCGCGAGATGATTGCTGGTACGTTGTTTGCTCCTGCTCTGATTCCACAGGTCCATCTTGCCAGGGGAGGTCTGGGACATGGCAACGGTCATCATCACGTGCAACGATGCGATCGAGACGGCAATCGACGAGGCGCTATCGCAGATTCGGCTGGATGAACTGGTGGGTGGCCAGCTTGTAGCGGTCAAGCCGAACGATACGTGGGCCTCACGGGAGGACACGACCGGCGTCACCCAGCCGGACACCCTCCGGGGGGTGCTACGCTCCTTGAAACAGTTTGGCCCTCGTGAGTTGATCGTGAGCGGTGGCTCAGGCGCGGCTCAGACGGACGATGTCTTCCGCATTGCCGACCTGATGGACGTGGTCGAGCAGGAGGGGGCGACCTTCTTCGATCACAATCGCCCACCGACATCACGAAGATTGGCTTCCCAGCTATGAGCCTGCGCGAGGCGATCGAGGCTTTCACCTCGGCGGCGTACGGGGAGCGGCTCACCTTCTCGCATGCGTAGGCTCAGCGGGGAGGGTACACGTGACGGCGTCTCCGGCTGGACGGTCAACTCTCTAGAGGTCTCGTGCGCTGGTCACGTGAGGTTACCCAGGTCGGGAGAAGGGAGAGAATGATGGCGACCCCAAGGATTGCCGTGGTCAACGATGATACAGCCTTCCTCAACCTCATGCACGAACTGCTGACTGACGAGGGCTACGAGACGATCATCTGGGCTGAGAGCGAGAGAGCCTACGACATGATCCGCAGGGTGAAGCCGGATCTGGTGATCCTCGATATTCGGATGGGACATCCAGAGGCCGGGTGGACGATCCTGGATCTGGTTCGGCTGGATCCCACCACGGCGCATATTCCCGTGATCGTCTCCTCGGCCGATTCTCGGTTGTTGCGTGAGAAAGCCGAACTCCTGCGGGAGAAGGGCTGCGAGATTCTGGAGAAGCCTTTCAATCTGGACGATCTTGTGACGAAGGTCGACGAAGCGGTTGGTCCGCCACCATTCAGGCGGCTTGAAGGCCAATAAAGGAGACCCAACCTTGATCGTAGCTCGAGCTGGGAGCGAGCCAGGCATTCGTAAGATCGCCGTCCTCCGGGCCAACGGCATCGGCGACTTTCTCCTCGCCGTGCCGGCGCTGCAAGCGCTGCACGCAACCTACCCTGCAGCCGAGATCACTCTGCTTGGCAAGCCCTGGCATGCCCCGTTTCTCGCTGGCCGGCCGGGACCGGTCGACCGGGTCATCGTCGTGCCACCAAGCCGCGGGGTCCGTGACGAGCTCGACGTGGTGGAGAAGACCGCCGAGTTGGAGCAGTTCTTCGAGGTCATGGCCCAGGAGGGCTTCGATCTCGCCATCCAGCTCCACGGCGGCGGGCGCTACTCCAACCCCTTCGTCCTCCGCCTCGATGCCCGGATGACGATCGGCCTCAAAAGCCCGGAGGCCGCTGCACTCGACCGCTGGGTGCCCTACATCTACTTCCAGTCTGAAATCTTACGCTGCCTGGAGGTCGTCAGCCTGGTCGGCGCCACGACTGTGGTGCTGGAGCCGCGCCTCGTGGTCACCGCCGCCGATCTGGATGAGGCTCAACGCCTCGTGCCGAACGCAGAGAAGCCGCTCGCGCTCCTCCATCCCGGCGCGACCGACCCGCGCCGCCGGTGGCCGGTCGAGAAGCTCGCCGCAGTGGGGGACGCGCTCGCGCTTGCTGGCGCCCACGTCGTCGTGAGCGGAACAGAGCCAGAGCGAGCGCTCGTCGAGGCGGTGGTGAATAGGATGGGTGTGGAAGCACAGAACGTCTGTGGGCGTCTCTCGCTTGGCGGCCTGGCCGGTCTGCTCTCCCGCTGCCGGGTGGTCGTCTCCAACGACTCCGGTCCGCTTCACCTGGCGGCGGCGGTCGGAGCGGCGACGGTCGGGATCTACTGGTGCGGAAATCTGATTAACGCCGGACCGTTCTTTCGAGCCCGCCACCGGCCGGCCATCTCCTGGCGACTGGCATGTCCCGTCTGTGGCCTTGACTGCACGTGCCACGAGTGCGATCACCGCGCCTCATTTGTCGCCGATGTTCCCACGGAAGAAGTGGTTGCCTCAGCGCTCGACCTCTTCCACGAACCGTGGCGGGCACGTTCCAGTTCCCTGGATCAACTCAATGGAAACTCAAGGAGTTCGTATGGCTCAAATCGGTTACAAGCTTTCGAGTGAGGAGCATGGTCCCAAAGAGTTAGTACGCTACGCGCAGCGGGCAGAGGAGACAGGCTTCAGCTTCGCGATGATCTCGGATCACTATCACCCCTGGATCGACAAGCAGGGCCAGAGCCCCTACGCCTGGACAGTCATCGGTGGCGTGGCCCAGGCGACCCGCCGACTGCGGCTGGGCACGGGGGTCACCTGCCCCACGGTCCGCTACCACCCGGCGATCATCGCCCAGGCGGCAGCCACCGCGGCCACGATGATGCCGGGACGCTTCATGTTGGGGGTCGGCACGGGGGAGAACCTCAACGAGCACATTCTAGGCGATCGCTGGCCACCGACCCCGATTCGGATCGACATGCTGGAGGAGGCGGTAGCGGTGATCCGGCTGCTCTGGCAGGGCGGGATGCAGGATCACCACGGCCGCTTCTACACCGTCGAGAACGCCCAGATCTATACCCTGCCCGAGCAGTTGCCGCCGATCCTGGTCGCTGCGAGCGGGGACGAATCGGCGACGGCAGCGGGACAGATCGGTGACGGCTTGATCTCCACCGCACCGGACGCCAAGCTGGTGCAGACCTTTCAACAGGCCGGGGGGAGCGGCAAACCGTGCTACGCCGAGTGTTCCGTCTGCTGGGCGGAAAGCGAGGAGCAGGCCAAACAAACCGCCTACGAATGGTGGCCGACAGCTGCCTTGAAGGGTGAACTGGGTCAAGAGTTGCCGGTGCCGACCTATTTCGAGCAGGCCGTCCAGATGGTGACGCCTGATGACGTCGCCAGGGTCGTGGTCGTCGGCCCTGATCCCCAGAAGCACATCGATGGCATCAAGAAATACCTTGACGCCGGTTTCGAGCACGTCTGGATTCACCAGATCGGTCCGAACCAGGAGGGTTTCGTCCGGTTCTACCAGGAGGACGTTCTCCCAGGGCTCCGCCGGCAGGGTCTTATCGAGTAGGTGCAGTCGTCGGGATGATCCGCTCGCGGCGCCAGGGATCGGCGAGCGCATCACAAGCGTTGCCGCCGTAACCTTCGCGGTGGAGCCTACTCTTATTCGAGTATGATGCGCCGGATGGGCAACAGCATTGCCCTCGCCCACCCACTTCCAGACATGCAACAGGAAGGCTGTGGTGTACGACCCCTCACGGTGTTACCTTACCGTTTCGACCGCCACGCTTGAAAGACCTCCCAGACCCGCGGGTCCTCCTGTCCTAACCGCCAGGTTGCGATACCGCGCGTCTGGTAGCGGGCGGCCAATTCGAGGCGGGCGGCGGCGCTGGTGGCGTCCTCGATCCAGACGACGTGTTCCTGGATGGCCGCCGGTGGAGGCAGCGCCCGAGGTGTCGCGGGCGGGGGCGTCGGGGGCGGTGTCACGGAGCAGGGCGGCAGCTTCCGCTCAGTGATGTCGTGTTGCGGCGGGACCTGCGTTCCAGGTGGGGTCGGATCGCCCGCCGGGGCGGAATAGCGCAGCGTCGCTGACCGCGAGGCCGGATCCTGAGTCAGGGATACACCGTGGCGCTCCGCCAGCCACTGGGCCTGGCCGTGCTTCAGTGATCGAACCGGGAAGCCAGAGGTGATATTCCAGTCATAGCCGTAGAAGGCGAGCCCGAGCATCACCTTGTGCGGGGGAATCTGGCTCGTGGCGAAGGCGGCCACCTGATCGACCCAGTCGTAGGGCGCGACCGGTCCCGGGGGACCCCAGGCGCCATGGTAGTCGTAGGCCATAATGGTGACCAGGTCGGCGTGGTGACCCAGCGCGGCGTAGTCGTAAGCCGCGGCCCAACCGGTGGCTACGTCGTGGGTCTTGGCCGGGATCGCCAGGGCCAGGAGCTTGCCGTGTGCGTGCAGGGCAGTCGCGAGTTGCTCCACGAACGCCGTGTAGGCGGCACGATCGTCGGCGTTGACCCCTTCCAGGTCGAGGTCGAAGCCGGCGTAGTCCTCTGCACGGACGTAGTCCGCGATCTGGCTGATGGCGTGCGCGCGGGTGGTTTCATCGGTCACCAGGCGATTGTTCAGCCAGCTCGACGTCGTCAGCAGCGAGGGCAACAGGGTGGTGCCCTGCTCACGGGCGAATTGCTTGAGGGTCTGGTCATCCCGGCTGCCGATGTTGCCGCAGGCATCAATCTGCACCCACTGGGCGCTGACGTAGTCAATCGCTCCAGCCTGCCGGGCCAGCGAATCCCACGAGGCCGAATCCCAGGGGGCATAGTAAGCCAGCACCTGGCGTTGGAGAGGCAGTGGCGGCGCTGACGCTTGCGCACCGGGCTGACCGCCCGACTGCCACAGGACCGGCTGCAAGGCCGCAGAATCGGGGAACAGGCCCGCCTCTTTGGCGATTTGTCCACCCAATGCTACCGTCACCTGGCCCTGGTGGGCCCAGGGAACATCCTCCTTCCACAGTTGAAAGACGACTCGCTGAGTGCGCACGGCATAGTGGGTGCTCATGTCGGTGATGACGCTCGTCGGGAGACCGTTGGTCTGGACGGGGTCACCCACGACCGCGAAGTAGGCCGCGCGAATGGCCGGCGAGGCGTCCAGCACGGCGAGCCGGCGGCGGACGATCTCGTCCCACGCGAGACCGGTTTCATTCCAGTGCGCGGGCGGGGGAATCTGGCGCGCCGCGAGCAGCCACTCGTTCACGCCCAGTTGGTCGAGCAGGTCGAAGACGTTCACGAAGTAGACCTGGCCGACCTCCGGGCGCCACTGGAAGACCACTTGTTGAAAGACCTGGACGACGAAGCCATCCCATTCGAACCGCTGCGAGATCGGGTAGCCGAGGGCCGGGACACCTCCCAGGCGCGTGAACTCCGACCAGAATTTCACCCCTCCATCGTCGGTCACGCCGTAGCCTTTGCCGCCGCCACCGGTCTGCGTGAAGAAGTGGCCGTTCGGAATGTCCCAATCCGGCTGGCTCTGCGCCGAGGATGACGCAGACGCAACGGCGAACGGGAAAACCAGGCCGAGCACGAGCAGTCGCAAGGCTGACACCATCATACTCCCTCAGCAGACAGGCCGATACCCGGCGCGAGTAAGAGGCACTCGTGCCGTATGGTAACATGAAGTCCCAGAAGAAGTCCATGGCGACGACGTGAGGTGGGCTCGGATCTACGGTGAGTTGCATCGCGAAGTCCTCAGCGCTCGCCGGCGCGAGACCCGCCAGGCAGTTCGTGGACCGGATTTCACCGCCCGCGGTTTGTCCTGCTGGCGCGGTAAGGAAGGGGACGATCCCGGCGATAGGGGCCGCCGCGGTTGTCGACATAACAGTCAAGGCGCAAGCGTGTTAGCAGGGGTTTGTGCGCGGACGCGCGCAGTGATCACGCCAAGTCTCGACATAACGATTGAGGACCCGCGTCGTCGATCCCGAACTGGCTCTTCAGAGGGTCCACAGCCGGAATTCTCAGGCCGGCCCCTGCTTCGCGGCTCGTCGCAACAGTCGCCACCCGTAACCTTCCAGGTGCACCGTGCGCTCCTCCTGCCCGTTTCCAACATCTGCCCAAGGCTCCGGCAAAACAACCTCGTGGGGCACAGGATTGTGGTTCAGCAGGAAGAGGAGGTCGCCGCGGCGCGCGGCTTCGACGTTGGGTGGGGTGATGAGAGGTGCCTCAAGGCCGAGACTGGGCAGCAGATGGGCGATCAGGGGCCAGCCACCCATCGTGCCGAGGGTGATGACCTGGCCCCGGCCGTGGCGCTTCCGCAGAATAGCGGGGCGCCCGGCGAAGAAGGCGCCGCCGTAGGTCGCTAGGACTTCGGTGCCCTCGTCCGGTTCCCAGATCTCGCACCAAACCCCCGCCCTTAGCTCCTCCCGCTCGCCTGGTGAGGGGTTGGGGAGGAGGTTCAGCGGGATCGTATCGCCCGGTTCTCGGGTGTCGAACTCCCGGACGGTGCCGCCGATGAGCCCGGCGAGGGGGCCTGGTTGTGGTACGTCGTGGAGCGCACCGGCCTCGTTCTTGAAGCCGGCCCGCGGGCCGACGACGAGTGTACCGCCGGCCTCGACCCAGGCTTGCAGTCGTGCGGCGTGCGCCTGGCTGGTGACGTGGAGTTGTGGGGCGAAGACGACCTTATACCGATTGAGCATGCCCCCGGGTGAGATGATGGCGGCCTGGAGGTTGTGACGCCAGAGCGCCTCGTAGATCGGCAGGAGGTAGAGGCCCCAGCGGTTCATCGCCTGGAGCGGTGCGCCGCCAGCGAAAAGCAGGGGCTCATCACTCGGGGCGCGGAAGTCGAGCGAGCGGGTGTGGGGTTGGTATTCCAGCGCCCAGTGGCTCGCGAAGTCAAAGAGGATCGCCGCGTCGTAGTGGGGCTCATTTCCAGACAGGGCCGGGCCGGCGCGCTGCCAGAAGGTCGCCAACGCCAGCACCTCCGAATAGGCCCGGGTCGGGCGGGCGGCGTGATCGAGCAGGCCCGAGTGGTACAGCTCCGCCCCGTGGCGGGCCTGGCGCCAGCGGAAGTACAGAATCGCGTCGGCCCCGTGCGCGATGGCCTGCATCACCTTAAGGCTTAGCAGGCCGGGCGGAAACTGGGGGTTGTAGGCCGACCAGTTCACCTGCCCCGCCTGTTGCTCGATGACCCAGAAGTTCTGCTCCTTCACGCCCCAGATGATGGCGTGGTTGGCGGCGACGGTGACGGGCTGGGCGCCGTGGTGGTGGTAGTTGTCCCACGAGACAAAGTCGAGATCCTTCGCCAGCTCGTAGTGGTCAAACTGGAAGAAGTAGATCATCAGGTTGTGGGTGATCTGGTGCGTGAGGGCGTGCCGGCGTAGGATGGCGGCCTGCTCGTGGTTGAAGCGCACCCAGGTGTCGCTCGAGAAGCGGTAGAAATCGAGCATCAGACCGGGGTTGTGGTCCGCAGGGGCCGGGCCAGGGGGAAGAACCTGGCGCCAGTCGGTGTAGCGCTGGCTCCAAAAGGTGGTGCCCCAGGCCGCGTTCAGCGCCTCCAGTGAGCCGTAGCATGCCTCGAGCCAGCGCTGGAACTCGCGCTCGCAGTTGGGGCAGGTGCAGCGGATCGTCTCGTGGCAGCCGTACTCGTTGTCGATCTGCCAGGCCACCACGCGCTCGTCCCGGCCGTAGCGCTCGGCGATCTTTTCGGTGATCCGCAGGGCCAGGCGACGGTAGTCGCGGTTGTTGGCACAGGCATGGCGGCGCGTCTGTGGGCTCATGCGCAGGCCGCGCTCGTCGACCCGCAGGCACTCGGGGTACTTCCAGGTGAGCCAGGCCGGCGGCGTCGCGGTCGGTGTGGCCAGGACCACTCGGAGGCCCGCCGTGCCGAGGACGTCGAGCGCCCGGTCGAGCCAGCCCCACTCAAAGCGCCCCTCTTCCGGCTCGGAGAGCCCCCAGGCAAACTCTGCGAGGCGCACGACTGTAAGGCCCGCCTGGCGCATGAGTCGCGCGTCTTCGCGCCAGCGGCTCTCGGGCCACTGTTCGGGGTAGTAGTCAACGCCAAAGAGGCACGGAGATTGGTGGTTGGGGACTGGAGATTGAGGTGTGCTCATGGACCCATTCCTGAGTTCAGGGCTGCTCAATCCTCAAAGTGCGACGCCCCTGGGTTCTTCAACAGGGCGTAGGTCGGGATGTCAAGGGACCTTCCGCAGCCCCGGGATCCGGCCGAAGGGGCGTCGCACCTCGAACGCCCACTTTTGGGCAGCCCTGCCTGAGTTGCACGGCGCTTGAGCTCTACGAAGAAGTGTATCACAAAAAGACAGGCGCAAAAGATAGTCGTTGTGTGCTCGCGGGGCGAGTCGATGGAGAGATGCGAGGCCTCTAGCTCCCTCCGAAACGCTCGACCGGGGGCCAAACGACTCACTGCGGACCCGCCCCAATGATGGCAGGGGCATCACACCTCGCGCGCCCGGCTTCTGGGGCGCGGTGACGGGAGCGAAAAGGAGCTTGTTTGATCGTGTGTGCCCTGGTACAATCGGAGCCTCGACAGGGCGAACCTCTGGGAGGGTTCCGGAGAGCAAGGGCGATGAGTGACCACAACGGTGTAACACAAGCAGAAGTCATCGAACCCCACGTGGGCGAGCGACTCCCGCACGAAAAACTCGACCTTTCGCGGGAGAGGCTGGTCGAGGCGCTGGTGGGGATGATCCGGGCGCGCGAGGTCGACGACCGCCTCTGGCTGCTCAGTCGACAAGGGAAGATCCACTTCGTAATCACCTCGGCGGGGCACGAGGCGACCCAGTTCGGCTGCGCCTGGGCGATCAACGCCGGCCGCGACTACGTCGTGCCGTACTACCGTGACATGGCGCTCGTCCTCGCGCTGGGACAGACGCCACTCGACATAATGCTGCACGCGATGGGTAAACCTGGCGACCCGGCGAGCGGTGGCCGCCAGATGTTCGGCCATTTCAGCAGCCGTCGCCTGCGGATCGTGAGCGGCTCCAGTTCGGTGGGGACCCATCCGGTCCACGCGGTGGGGCTGGCGCTGGCCTTCACCCTCCGTGGTGAGACCGATATCGCGGCGATCACCTTCTTCGGGGAGGGGGCCACCTCCGAGGGGGTCTGGCACGAAGCCATCAGCTTTGCCGGCATCCACCACCTGCCCGTCGTCTTCGTCTGCGAAAACAACCAGTACGCCATCTCGGTCCACCAGCGACGGGAGGTGCCGGTCGAGACTGTAGCCCTCAAAGCGGCCGGCTACGGGATGCCGGGGGTCAGCGTAGACGGTAACAATATCTTCGCAGTCTACGAGGCCGCGAGCGCGGCGATGAACCGCGCTCGCTCTGGGGGCGGCCCGACCCTCCTCGAGTGCAAGACCTACCGGCTCCGCCCGCACTCCAACGCCGACGACGAGCAGAAGTACCGTTCCCGCGAAGAGGTCGAAGAATGGCGCCAGCGTGATCCGATCAAACGGTTGGAGCGCTACCTGCTGGCGCACGGGCTCATCACGCCGGAGGAGGTGACCGCCGCCCGCAAGGCGGTCAAGGCGGAAGTAGACGAGGCGACGGAGGTTGCCGAGCGAACCCCCAGCCCGCCGCTGGAGTCGCTCTACGAGCACTTGTATAGGTAACAGTAGCAAGGGGAGCAGGGGTCGCGAGGGGAGTAAAGGACATTTCTGTTGCCTGGCGCTCCAGGGGGACCGCCGTCGGCGGTTGTTGCAGGTGGGACGATCGTACGGTGGCAGGAGTCCGGCCGTTGAGGAGTGAGAGAATGGAGGACGAGGGCGCATGCCCCGGATGACCTTTCTTGAAGCGATCCGCAGCGCGTTGCGGGACGAGATGGCCGCAGATGAGTCGGTCATCGTGCTAGGGGAGGACGTCGCGCTCAAGGGTGGCGTCTTTCTGGCGACGGAGGGGCTGCTGGAGCGCTACGGCGAGAAGCGGGTCATCGACACGCCGATCGCAGAGGCCTCGATTGTTGGGATTGCGATCGGGGCGTCCCTGCACGGGCTGCGGCCCGTCGCCGAAATCCAGTTCGCCGACTACATTCATCCCGCAATCGACCAGATCCTCAATGAGGCCGCCAGATTACGCTACCGTTCCAACGGCGACTGGAACTGTCCAATCGTGGTCCGGGCCCCGTTCGGGGCGGGGATTCACGGCGGTTTCTACCATTCACAGAGTACCGAGGCCTTGTTCACGAGCACGCCTGGCCTCAAGGTGGTGATCCCCTCGACGCCCTACGATGCCAAGGGGCTGCTCATTGCCGCCATCCGCGACCCCGACCCCGTGATCTTCTTCGAGCACAAACAACTCTACCGCCGCGCGCTCGTCCGAGCCGAGGTCCCGGACGGCACATACACGGTCCCGATCGGCAAGGCGGACGTCTGTCGGAGCGGAACCGACCTGAGCCTCTTCAGTTACGGCCTGATGGTACACTACAGCATGGCCGCCGCCGAGGAAGTGGCCGCCGAAGGCATCAGCGTTGAGGTGATCGATCTGCGCACGCTCTACCCGCTGGACCGGTTCACAATTCTCGAATCCGTCAGGAAAACGGGCAAGGCGCTCATCGTCCACGAGGATAACCTGACCGGAGGCATCGGCGGCGAGATCGGCGCGATCATCGCGGAGCACGCCTTTGAGTCCCTCGACGGTCCCGTGCGGCGCCTGGCGTCTCCTGACGTCCCGGCGGTCGCGTTCAACGATGACCTGGAAGCCTCCTTTATGCTCAACCCTGCAAAAATTGCAGCCGCAATTCGTGAGTTGGCGGCCTACTGACGTACGGTTCGCGGACCAGGTTGTAAGGCGCGGATCATTCGCATTCTTTGCATACAGGGGTGACTGCCTCCACACTTCCCGTGTTGCCATACGGGTCATCACATTCCACTCCTGGGACCCGGAGCAACTGTAGAGGCATTTCGTGCCGCCTGGGCCAGGGTGCCGCCCCCTCGACGACGATTTACAACGCGACCGAAGCTCAAACCCACTCGTGACTGCCGGCGCCGGCGAGGCGGCTCACGCCCTGGCGTCAGACGGCGGCGGACACGGCACGCGTGGTCGTCGGAACAGCGGACGATGACCCAGGGTATCAAAGCGAAGGTAACCGGGTTGGAGCGTTCGCGTGGCGGACATTCGCCGGCTTGATCCGAGACGGCAGGGCGAGTGCGGAAAGCGAAACGGTGAGGCACGCAGAGGAAGCCATGTCTACAGTGGGTATGGGTCTGAATGTTCTGCAACAGGTCCCTTTTCTGGTCGCGTGCAGCGGCGCCGATCAAAGCGACAGCGACGAAGTACGGTTGAAGAAGACGCTCGCGGTCGCCGTCGCGTTTGGTAGCCTCTTCTGTCTGATCCTGTGGACTGCTCTCTTCCTTGTGCTTGGCCAGCGGCTGATTGCAACAGTCGGCGGCGTTTACATGGCCGTGTTGTTGGGCCTGCTCATCGTCTTTATCCTGACGCGCGGGCGAAATTACCACTGGTTCATCACGAGCCAACTGGCGCTCGTGCTGCTGATCCCGGCTTTTGTGACCGTGATGCTCGGCGGGTTCGTCACGATGGGTGGTGTTTTGTGGGGAATGTTGGCCCCCGTGGGGGTTCTCCTCTTTTACGGGCCCTGTCGCCAGGCCGTGTACTGGTTCGGCGCGTATACGGCGGTGGTTGTTGCCGGCCTGTTGCTGCAATGGTACTTCCACACGACGAACACCATTTCCCCCGTGATCACCTCATTGCTGTTTGGGCTCAGTGCGCTCTCGGTGGCGGCTTTCGTCTTTGGCGCCCTCTACTATTTCGTTCGTCAACGAAACCTGTTCCAAGAAAAGTCCGAGGCGCTCCTGCTCAACATCTTGCCGGCGGAGATTGCAGCCATTCTGAAGAGCGAGAACCGGGTGATCGCCGACCATTACGAGGGCGCCAGCATCCTTTTCGCTGATGCGGTGAATTTTACACCGCTGGCGACCCAGATGACGCCCATCGAGCTGGTTGGGCTGCTGGACGCGATTTTCTCGCACTTCGACGGCCTGGTTGACAAGTACGGGCTCGAGAAGATCAAGACCATCGGCGACTGCTACATGGTGGCAGCCGGCGTCCCCCGTCCGCGCCCCGACCACGCCCAGAGCCTGGCGCAGGTCGCCCTGGAAATGCAAGACTACGCCCGCCAGCAGACTTTTGCCGGCGGGCGGCAGGTGGCGTTTCGGATCGGGATCAATTCAGGGCCGGTGGTGGCGGGGGTGATCGGCCGCAAGAAGTTCATCTACGATCTGTGGGGCGACACGGTCAACACCGCCAGCCGGATGGAGTCCCACAGCCAGAGCGGCCAGATCCAGATTACCCGCGTGACCTACGAGCTCATCAAGGACAGTTTTCTCTGTGAATCGCGTGGCACGATCCCCGTCAAGGGCAAGGGTGACATGGAGGTGTGGCATATCATCGGGCGAAAGGTTTAAGCGCGGTGCGCCTCACACCGCGTGAGGCGACTTCGCGAGTCACCGCGCTCATCAGCCCAGCCCCAGAGGGGATTTGACCTATCAGGTTGCCGCCACCGCGGTCAGCCACGTCGCAATGCCGGCGCCCTCGATCAGCCAGCGAAAGGCGCTGTCGGCCGGGCGGCGGTACGCGGCGGCGTAGGCTGTGGTGTAGGCAGCCGCCAGGACCAGCCCTCTGCTCCGTAGCGCGAGCGCCGCCGCGGCGGCAAGCAGCGCACACAGAATCGCTGCCAGCCGCGCGCCGCGCTCTCCCCACAGAACTGCCAGGGTCCGTGTCCCCACCAGACGATCCCCCTCGAGGTCACGAATGTCGTTGACGGTGACCTGGGCGGCGACGAGCGCAAAAATGGCGCTTGCTCCCAGCAGTGCTTGCCGGTCCCACGGGCGTCCCGCCCCTGCAAGCGGGACCCCGACGATGAGCAGCGTCCACAGTGCGGCGACGTAAGGTGTCTTGAGGCCGGGGAGTTGTTTGGGCGCCCGTCCGCCGGGCAACCGCCGGGCACTGTAGGCCAAAGCGAAACCAAGGCCGGCGAGGATCGGCGCCAGGGCCGCCGGGCGCTGGGCCAGCAGGAGCGCGCTCGCGGCTGCGGCCGCGCCGACGAGGAGGCGCAGTGCACGCCGATGGGCGACCACCCACTGCGCCCGTTCCGCCATGTTGAGTTGATCGTCCGGCTCACTCGAATCTGCCAGCCGATCCCGGTTGTAGAAGAGCAGTGCCAGGGCGAAGACCAGGGCGTGGACGTGCACGTCGTAGCCGAGGCCGAGCAGGCGAGCGCTTGTCAAGCTCCACCCTACGGCGCTGCCCGCCATGACTATGCTTGGATAGAGGAGCCAGCGGCGCAGCGTCGCGTTCACGCCCGAACGGCGACTGGACGGTTGGTTGCTGAGTGAGAGGTGATCGCGGTCAGCGGGCATACGCGCTCGCAGAGCATGCAGGCGACGACACACGCTCGATTCACGGCGATGGTATCAAAGGGGGTCGTGAACGGCTCGGGGTGGGGGCAGACGGCGACGCAGGCTCCGCAGCGGATGCAGCCGTTCCAATCGATGTTGAAGATCACGCCGGTCCTGGCCATCTCAATCTCCTTTGCCCACAGGTGCCCGAGATGGGTGATGTGTGACTTCACGCATCACGATGCTCATGAGCGCCGGCGCGCTAGACTTTGCGGAACGGCGACGCCGGCGCGAAATAGTTGGCGAGGGTCTCGAAAAGTTGGCGGTCGCGAGTGGCAATCTCGCGCTCACTGAAGATGCGCGCCTTGATCTCGTAGAGCTGCAACAGTTGTTCGCCGAGTGTGGTCGTCCAGCGCTTCTGGTATCCGGCAAGGTGGGCGTCATCGCCGGGCGCGCCGGCCAGGAGGCTCTCCACCAGGAATGTTCCCGCGATGAGGCCACTCCGCAGGGCCGTGTGCAAGCCGCCACCCGTCAAGGGGTTGACGTGGCGGGCGGCATCGCCGACCAGGATCACACCGTCGGCGTACATTTTCTTGAGCGGAGCCGCCAGCGGCACCCCGCCGCCGGTCACTTCGAGGATTCGTCCCTCTTTGAATCGGCCGGCCATCCACGAGTCACGGATGAAATGATCGAGATGCCAGCGGGCATCGCGGGTGGTCTCGGTGCGGATGATGCCGAGGCCGACCTCAGCCAGGCTGCCGCCGCGCGGAAAGACCCAGGTATAGCCACCCGGGGCCCACTCGTGGCCGGCGACGATCTCCAGCAGCCCATCCGTCGGGACGCGGTCCATGACGAACTGGAGGCACGAGGCGAGCTCGCTCATTTTGATAAACGTCCGCAGTCCCGCCCACTTGCCAACCTGGCTCATCACGCCATCGGCGCCGACCACAACCCGCGCCCGCACCGTCTCGGCCCGGCCGAGGCGACGCAAGCACACCCGCATCCAGGGCCCCTCCCGCTCCAGCGACTCGGCGGTGGTCTTGAGCAGGAGGTCGGCGCCCGCTTGTGTGGCGAGGCGGGCGAGGTAGCGGTCGAACCGCTTGCGCTCGACGCAGTAGCCGATGGGATCGGGCTTATAGCGGCGGTAGTCGATGACGGCGGGTGTGCCCAGGGCATCATAGGTGATGAAGCCGTGGACCTGGGAGCAGATGTACTCGTCATCAACCGGGACCCCGGCTTCGCGGAGGGCACTGGCACTGATGGCGCCGGAACACTGTGTCGGCGCGCCGAGTTCGGCGCGCTTGTCCACGAGCAGCACTCGCAACCCACCGCGAGCGGCGGCACGAGCTGTGGTCGCACCCGCCGGACCGGCACCGATGACGACGACATCGTAGGGAGAGGTGTTCATAGTCACCACCAATGTTTCCATGGAACTCGCAGGATCTCTTGGGGTTCCCTCGAGTGCCGGCGAGTCTTCCTGCGTTCCCCGGTTGGGGATGTTCGACTTTCGAGCGGGTGTGAATTCTTCGTGACGGGTTCAGAGTATGCGGCGAGGGGGCGACGGACAAGACCGCTTTGGTACTGGCAGCCTCAGCCCACCGGCCCGCCACCGGGGCGCATGATCACATCATTGACCTCAGTGGCTAACGCGGGAGCCGGCGCGGCGGCCAACAGTGCGTCGAAGAGCGGCAACTCGCCAGTGAGAACGGCGTGCTCCGCGTAGAGGAACATAGCGGCCGACCAGGCCTGCTGGGCAAAGCCCATCGGATGGCCGCTCTCGCCATGCATCCACTCGTTGAACTCCCACTCGCTGTCGGTTCCCTGGCGATTGGCCTCGGCGAGCTGGCCGAGCAGTCGCTCGGCTTCCCGCCGGTAGTTGTGTCGCACCAGCGCCGCCACGTGGAAGCCGCCGATGAACGGCCAGATACCGCCATTGTGGTACTGGTGCGGCAGATTCAGGTTGCGGCTGCGATAGTACTCGCGCCAGCTGCTCTCACCTGGAAAGATCGGTGGATAGATCGCCTTGGTCGGGTAGGGCTCGGCCATCCCTACCTGGCGCATGTAGCGCAGGATGTGCTCGGAGCGGTGGTAATCGGCGACGCCCGTCAGGATGGCAAGCAAATTGCCGAGACTGTCGCACCAATCACCATACTCGCGGAACGCGACCCAGGGCAGGTAGAAGGGGCGGCTGGAGATGGTGCCCATGTTGTGGTAGAGCATAAACCACTCGAGGCGCATGGCCTTGAGCTTCTCCAGGTGCTCAGCAAAATGCTCGGCGACCCAGCAGCGGTCAATCCACATGAGGAGATTGAGCCGTTCGTGGATCCCGGCCGCATCAACCTCGGGCCGATGCCGGGGCGTGGGCGGCGGGAGCGCCTGAGCGAGTTGCCGGTGAGCGAGAACTGCAGCGTAGTAGAGTACGTTGTCGAAGAGCACGTTGTAACGTACGGCGAGCAGGTCCATCCAATCGCCGGCCTCCGGTACCTCGATCAGACCGCATTCGTTCATATCCTGGTATTCCAACCACAGGAGTGTCCGGTCAATCGTGGGCCAGTGTTGCGCCAGGAAGGACATGTCGCCGGTCACCTGGAAGTGCAGGTAGTGCCCAAGGATGTACCACAGATTGGCGTCGACACTCCCGGCATTCTCTGTGCTCACATAGCCACTATCCGGGTTGACATTGAGCTGGATCAGGCCGCGGCTGGATTGGTGCGCGCTCATGGTTTCCAGCGACGCCCGGCCGGCGGCAATCAGGGTTGGATCGCCGCTGGCCGCGGCGCCCAGGAAGCTGATCATGCTGTCCCGGGCCCAGACCTGGGGGTAGCCGGCCGCCAGCGCCGAGGCCCGGAATCCGTGGGGTGTCACACAGCGGTGGAGAATTTCCAGTGCTCGCTGGCGAGCCTGCTCAATTCGCGCGTCCATGGTGAATGAACTATTCGACTCCTCTTTACAACCGGGGGTGGTGAGTTTCCCTTGCCGGGGATCAGAGCGTCGGGATTGGGGCTCTTCGGCCTCCCACTCGGAAGGGGTCGCTGATCTCCAATCTCGTATCACGCCCGTCACGAACAATCGTCGTTCTTGCCCCGCTCCGACGGGCTGCCCTGATCGAATGGTGCGAAGACAGTGCCCACGACGCGGGCACTCATGGGGGTGAACAAGGGGGCCAGCCGGTCAGAAGCAGTCTGTCGCTGAAACGGTCGACGCTCACGAAAGGGTCTGGGCTCGCTTGCAATGGAGATGCCCCTCGACAGTGACATTCGTCCGACACTTAAAGTATGGCCAGCAATTTCGGGACTGTCAACTGTAGTTATAGACTATAGAAAGGGCCTCATTTCCGTACTCGCGATCCAATCGGGCCGCTGTTTCGCCGCGGAATGGATTTCCTGCGGTATAATAGGAATAGGCTGTGGGTGCGCTCACCCAGGCTCGCTTCTCTGGGGCAGAGGAAACGATGACCGAATGCGACTACGAAGAGCTCTCGCACACCGCTGAGGTGGGTCTCCGAGTTCGGGGCGCGGCGCCTGCAGCACTCTTCGCCTGCGCAGCCATCGGGATGTTTGGGCTGATCGGAGGGAGGCCCGGCAATCGCGACCGGCGTCGGCTCGTGACGGTCGAGTCGCTCGATGCCGAGAGCTTGCTCGTCGATTGGCTCAGCGAACTGCTCTATTTGCACGAGACGACGGGTGAGGTTTACGACCATTGCGAGGTCACCACGTGGCTGCCCACCCGCCTCGAAGCGGTCATCGAGGGTGGCCGGCTCGCCGGACAGCCGCTGCGTGCGATCAAGGCGGTTACCTATCACGGTCTGCGGCTCTACGAGGCGGGTGGTGCCTGGGTGGCCGAGGTCTACTTTGACATCTGATGCCTCAGATCGGGGGAAAGGGGGTGCGACTGATGGTCAAGAAGAGTGATCTCAAGCGAGTCGGAGAGTACGTCTGGGAGATTCCCGCGTCGTTTCGGTCCGACATGCGTGTCCCGGCCCGCGTGTACGCGAGCGAGGAAGTCCTTGCTGAGGCGCTCGATGACAAGAGTCTGGAGCAACTCGTCAACGCCTCCACGCTCCCGGGCGTGGTCCAGTACACCATCGCGATGCCCGACGTCCACCAGGGCTACGGTTTCCCCGTCGGCGGTGTGGCGGCGACGCGCCTGCCGGACGGAATCATCTCACCTGGAGCCATTGGGTACGATATCAATTGTCTTTCCGGCGACAGCCGAATCTTGCACACCCATGGCTACACCTGGTCCATCGCCGAGATGGAAACGACCTGGCAGACCGATATTTTGCGCTGCCAGCGCCTGGCGGCCGGCTGTGATGATACGACGGCGGTGGTCCGCTATCTCACACAGCCTCCGCGCGGGCCGGTCTATCGCCTGACCACCACCGCTGGGGACGAGATTGTTGCCACCGCAGACCATCCCTTCTGGACCCCGGACGGCATGGTGGCACTGGAACGGCTGGCTCCGGGCGACCGGGTCGCCTGCTATCCCTTCGAGGGAGTTCCCTACGAGGATCCCGGTGATACGGTGCTGGTCGATGAGGAGGACATCGCGCGTCTGCTCAGCGAGCAGGGGAAGGGAACCGCAGGAAATGTCCTGGGGCAACTATTGGCGCAGCTCCGGCGCCGCGATCTTCTGCCCCTACGGGCCGATTCGCCGAAGCTCCCGCATCTCATCAAGATCCTGGGGTACCTCGTCGGCGGTGGGCATCTGTTTTTCGGCGGTGGTCCTGACCCGGGGATGGCCTCGTTTTACGGGGACCCGGCTGAGCTTGAACAGATCCGGGCTGATGTCTCTCTTGTCGGTTTCTCTCCTTCGCCTGTCCACGTGCGCTCCCGGCGCCACCGAATTAGCGCGGCCTGCAACGACGACGAGTTTGATCGAGTAGGGGCGGCGTTTACCGTCGGCAGCACGGCGTTTGTGGCTCTCCTGGTCGCGCTCGGGGCGCCGGTCGGCGCCAGGGCCAGTCAGGCCTACCGCCTCCCGTCCTGGCTCTTCGCCGCACCCCGCTGGCAGCAGCGCCTCTTCCTGGCCGCCCTCTTCGGGGCAGAGTTGTCGGCCCCTCAGGCATCTGCAAAGCGCCGTTACAACTTCGACATGCCTGTGCTCTCGCTGAATAAGCCTGAGGGCTCTGTTGAGGGTTGCAGGCAGTTCCTGGAAGAGCTGGCGCAGTTGCTCGAGGGATTTGGGGTTGAGACCAGGACGATCAGCCAGCGGACGGCGCAGGTCAACGTGGATGGTACCCGATCGTACCGGCTGCGATTGATCCTCTCCTCACAACCAGAGAGCCTCATCAATCTGTGGAGCCGTATCGGCTTTGAATATAACAACAAGCGCCGGAGGCTCGCCCTGGCAGCGGCTGACTATCTGAAGCGCAAGGCCAGGATCATCGTTCGGCGTGAGGAGCTCGCAGCCCAGGCACCGGCGCTGGGCGCGGCCGGCAGTTCGCCCCAGGCGATGTATCCTGGGCTGGTGGGCGAACGCGCCAGTCAGCACTTGGTCGAACGACGCCTCTCCGGCGGGCGCCTTGCCTCCCGGCGGATCGGGCCGGAATTTGAAACCTTCGACGAGTTTTGCGCTCAGGCGCGAGCAGGCATCGAGGACAGCGGCATGGTGTGGGCGACGATCGAGGCGATTGAGCCCGTGGACTTTGAGGGGTGCGTCTACGATTTCACTGTTGCTCACCCCGACCACAACTTCATCGCCAACGAGTTTGTCGTCTCCAACTGCGGCGTCCGGCTCCTGGCCTCCGATCTCGGTGCGGAAGAGGCCGAGCCCTTCCTGGACGACCTGGCGACCACGCTCTATACAACTTGTCCGAGCGGGGTTGGCCGGGGTGGTCGATTTCGCCTCAATGACCGTGAGCTCGACCAGGTGTTGAGCGAGGGCGCCGGGTGGTGCCTGCGTCAGGGCCTGGCGACGCAGCACGACATCGTCCATACGGAGGAGCAGGGAGGCATGCCCGAGGCCAATCCAGCCCGGGTGAGTGCCCGCGCTCACGAGCGCGGGCGCGAGCAACTCGGGACCTTGGGCGCCGGCAACCACTTCCTCGAGGTGGACCGGGTTGTAGCGACCTACGACACTGCCAGTGCCGATGCCTTTGGCCTGCGGCCTGGTCAGATCGTCGTCCTGAT
This sequence comes from Ardenticatenaceae bacterium, assembly GCA_027493995.1. Lineage (GTDB taxonomy): Bacteria > Chloroflexota > Anaerolineae > Ardenticatenales > Ardenticatenaceae > DOUV01. Next base: position 8,549,614 of record JAOSJS010000001.1, read on the forward strand.
CCACTGTGGCTCGCGCGGTCTGGGCCACCAGGTGTGCACGGACTACGTGCGCGATTTTCAGAGGGCGGTGGCTCGCTACGGCATCGTGCTCCCCGACCGCGAGTTGGTCTGCGCGCCGCTGGACTCGCCCGAGGGGCAGGCCTATCTCGCGGCGATGCGGTGCGCCGCAAACTTCGCCTTCGCCAACCGTCAGACCCTGGCCGCGCTGGTTCGCGAGAGCTTCGAGCGTGTCTTTGCGGGCAGTGGTCTCCCCTTCGGCCTGAGGCAGGTCTACGATGTTGCTCACAATATGGGGAAGATCGAGTGGCACGAGGTCGGCGGCCGACAGATGCAAGTGTGCGTTCATCGCAAGGGTGCCACACGGGCCTTCGGCCCTGGCGCCGGGGGGTTGCCGCCCGATTACCGCGATGTCGGGCAGCCGGTCCTCGTGCCTGGCTCGATGGGAACTGCGAGCTACGTGCTGGCCGGAACCACCGGCTCGATGACGCAGACCTTCGGCTCGACCTGCCACGGAGCGGGTCGCATGCTCAGCCGCACGGCGGCCAAGAAGCGAGTCCGGGGCGCCGAGGTGCGCCAGCAGCTGAACGAGCGCGGGATCCGGGTGCGGGCCGGCAGCATGCCCGGCCTGGCGGAGGAGGCCCCGTTCGCCTACAAGCAGGTTGAGGAGGTCGTGGAGGTCGTCGATCGGGCCGGGATCGCCCGGATCGTCGCGCGCCTCGAGCCGCTGGCGGTGATCAAAGGGTAGGCTGCGGAAGCAACCCGTTCCAAATCACGTGGCAGCGGTCAGGGTGGAAGAACCGGCGACCATCGCACAGACTGCCACCGCACTGATGCTGGGGTACCGCCGAGCGGATTTGAAGGAACTGCGTGAAAAGGAGAGACTATGGATACGCCCCAGCTTACTCTGATGCGCGCACTGAGCGTGAAGACACGCAGCCGCGTGCTTCTGATCGTGCTGGATGGAATCGGTGATCTGCCTGTTGACGGGCGCACACCACTGGAGGCGGCGCGCACGCCGGCTCTGGATGAACTGGCGAGCGGCGCGATGCTCGGCCTCTCGACGGCCGTGGGGCCGGGCATTACCCCGGGGAGCGGGCCGGGGCATTTGGCGCTCTTCGGCTACGACCCGCTGGTCTTCGAGATTGGCCGCGGTGTGCTCTCGGCGCTCGGCATCGGGCTGGATCTGGGCCCGGAGGATGTCGCGGCCCGCGGTAATTTTGCCACCCTGGGGCCCGACGGGATGATTGCCGACCGCCGGGCCGGGCGCATCCCTACGGCGCTCAATGAGACCCTGGTCGCCCGCCTGCGGGCGGCAATCCCGCGCATCGGTGATATCGACGTTTCGATCTACACCGAGTCGGAGTACCGTTTCGTGGTGGTCTTCTCCGGTGAGGGCCTGAGCGGCGAGGTCCTCGATGCCGATCCTCAGGTCACCGGTGTGCCACCGCTGGCGGCGCGGCCGGCCACCGACAGCCCGGCGGCGGCACGGATGGCCTCCGTTGCCAATCGCTTCATCGCGCTGGCGACCGAGGCGCTGTCTGATGCGTCCGATGCGTACCCGGCGAACACCGTATTACTGCGCGGCTTTGCGGGCCTGCCCGACCTTCCACCGATGACCGACGTCTACCATCTGACTCCGGGGACGATCGCCAGTTACCCGATGTATCGCGGGCTTGGGCGCCTGGTAGGCATGGATCTGGTGCCGGTGGATCTTGAGGGAGAGGGCGAGCGGTTGGAGGCCAAGGTGGAAGCCTACCGCCAGCATCATGCTGAGTACGATTTCATCTACTTCCACATCAAGAAAACCGACAGCTACGGCGAAGATGGGAATTTCGAGGCCAAAGTCCATGCGATCGAGACATTCAATGGCGCCCTGCCGGCCCTCCTGGCACCCGAGCCCGAGGTCGTCGCCATCACCGGCGACCATTCGACACCGGTGATCTTGCAGGCCCACAGCTGGCACCCGCTGCCGGTCCTGGTTTACAGCCGTTTTCTTCGACCTGGCCCTGCAGCCCGATTCACCGAGCGCGCCTGCGCCACCGGTGGCTTAGGGCACGTTCGTCACCTGGATCTGATGCCGCTGTTGATGGCGAACGCGCTCAAGCTCAAGAAGTTGGGGGCTTGACCATTGACCGGATGGAGAGTTCTTCGCGGTCACGGAGGATCATGCCGCGTTGACCAGGCAGTCAGGTGAGCGTCCGTTGGACACGCCGGCTTTCTCCCAGTACACTCCCGCGGGCGAGGGTGTTTGCTGTCCGTACCTTGCCCTGCGCCTGTCGTGCGAATGAGGAGATCAGACGATGAAATTTCCCCGCGCCACCGGCATCCTGTTGCATCCCACCTCTTTTCCCGGCGGCTTCGGCATCGGTGATCTCGGAGACGCGGCCTTCCGGTTTGTCGATTTTCTCGCCACGAGTGGCCTCAAGCTCTGGCAGATCATGCCGCTTGGCCCGACCGGCTACGGCGATTCACCCTATGCGAGTTTCTCGGCCTTTGCCGGCAACCCCTTGCTGATCAGTCCGGAGCGACTGGCCGTCGAAGGTTGGCTGGTACCGGCAGACCTCGCCATGGCCTCTGCTTTCCCGGAGCAGCGGGTCGACTTCGGACCGGTGATCGAGTGGAAGCGGCCGCTGCTCCGCCGCGCCTACGAACGCTTCGACGCGTGCGCCACCGAGGCCGATTTGGCCGAACTCCAATCCTTTGTAGCTGCCAATCGGGAGTGGCTCGATGACTATGTGTTGTTCATGGCCTTGAAAGAGGCACATGGCGGTGGGGTATGGAGCACGTGGGAACCGGAGATCGCTCACCATGAGGCGGCTGCGGTGCAACAATGGACCCAGGCATTGCAGGACCAAGTCCGTGCCCACACGTTTTTGCAGTGGCAGTTTGCCAGGCAGTGGTCACGGTTGAAGGCCTACGCCAACGAGCGTGAGATTCAGATCATCGGCGACATTCCCATCTTCGTCGCCTACGATAGCGCCGATGTGTGGGCGCACCCGCATCTCTTTCACCTCGACGAGCGCGGTTCGCCAACCGTCGTCGCCGGCGTCCCGCCCGACTATTTCAGTGAGACGGGCCAGTTGTGGGGAAACCCGCTCTACCGCTGGGACCGGATGCGAGCCAATGGATATCACTGGTGGGTCGAGCGCTTCCGCCACACCCTCACACAGGTTGATATCGTCCGGATCGACCACTTCCGCGGCTTTGAGGCCTACTGGGAGGTGGCGGCGACTGAGCGAACCGCCGTCAATGGCCGGTGGGTCAAGGGACCAGGCGCGGATCTTTTTGCCGCGGTTGAGGCTGGATTAGGTGCTCTCCCTATCGTTGCCGAGGATCTGGGCTATATCACGCCCGAGGTTGAGGCCCTACGAGACGCGCTCGGGTTCCCTGGGATGCGCATCCTGCAGTTCGCCTTCAGCGCCGACGCGACGGATCCCTACCTGCCGCATAACTATCCCCACAACACGGTCGTCTTCACCGGGAGCCACGACAACGACACAACGCTCGGGTGGTACGAGAAGGCGACCGAGCACGAGCGCGACTACGTTCGGCGCTACCTCAACACCGATGGGTCGGAGATTGCGTGGCTGATGGTGCGCCTGGCGTTCTCTTCAGTGGCGAATCAGGCGATCGTTCCGCTGCAAGACATCCTCAGCCTGGGCTCAGAGGCGCGAATGAACATGCCGGGCCAGGCCAGCGGAAACTGGGGCTGGCGCTACCGCGAGGAGGTCCTTACCCCAGAGTTGAGCCGGCGTGTCCACGAGCTGGTGAGAATCTTCGGTCGCTGAGTCATCCGGCAGGTAAGCAGCCAGCCGCCCCGTGAGGCCCGGGGCGGAGTAAGTCGAAAAATGGGCAGAGGTGTTGGATCAGCTGCTGGAACGGATTGGGCCGCGGTTCGCGCGGTCGGAAGCGCGGGAGCGGGCTGGGGCGTACGTCAAGGGATTGTTGAGCCCGATCGAGCGCAAGAACGGGTGGCCACTGGCGGAGGCCAGTGGCGACGAGACCCCCTATGGCGTGCCGCAGTTTCTGTAGCGCGCGGGCTGGGAGGCGGATGAGGGGCGCGACGACGTGCGGGAGTCTGTGGTCGCGCAGCTGGGGGATGAGCAGGCGGTCTTGGTGGTGGATGAGACGGGTTTGCTCAAGACGGGGACACGCTCGGCGGGTGTAAAGCGGCAGTCCAGGGGGACCGCAGGACAAATCGAGAACTGCCAGGTGGGGGTCTTCCTGGCCTCCGCCACGCCGAAAGGACACACCTTCGTGGACCGTGCGCGCTAGATGCCAGAAGCATGGGCGGCTGATCGCGAGCGCTGTCGTATGGCCGGCATTCCGGATGAGGGGGACTCCATCAGCAAGCCGAACCAGGCCTGGGCGATGCGCAAGCGGGCGGTCGAGCACCAGGTGCCGTTGGCGTGGGTGACGGGCGACAGCCTGAACGTCTCGACCAAGGCGTCCTGGCCCATCGGTCCGTATCGGGTGCGGGTCAGCGAACTCTTGGAGCAGTTGCCAGCGGAAGGCTGGACGCGCGTGAGGGCCGGCCCTGGCGCCAAGGGGCCGCGCTGGTAGGACTGGTACCGGCGGAAACTGACGGCACCCCTGCGCCACGGCGGGGACCGGTGGCTCTTGGTGCGTCGCCGCTTGAGCGACCCCACCAAGCTGACCGCCTCTGCCTGCTTGGCGCCCGCAGGCACCGCGTTGGAAACTCTGGTCCAGGAGGCTGGCACCCGCTGGGCGGTTGAAGCCTGCTGTGAGGACGCCAAAAGCGAGGTCGGCCTCGATCACGCTGAGGTTCGTTCCTGGACCGGCTGGTATCGGCATCTCACCCTGGCCTGGCTGGCGCACGCCTTTCTCACTGGCATGTGCGCCCAGGCCAACCAGACTCAGGCGCAAAAAGGGGGGCTCTCCTTCCAGGCAACGCCCACCGGCAGCTTGGCGACCTTCAAGGCGCCGCGCGGCCTCTCGTCCCCTTGAGCCTGGCTGAGCTCCGGCGCTTCCTCTGCCGTCTCCTGTGGGCCGCTGTTCCCGATCCGGCCTTCGTCTTGGCCTGGTCGGGCTGGCGTCGCGCTCATCAAGCCCTCGCCAAAGCCTGTCACTACAAAATGCGCAATGCTCTCAATTATCTACAACTGTAGTAATAGCATAAGTGTGCGACAGAAGCGGTGATCAGAAGTGGGAGATTGAACTCTTGTTCGCACGGTAGATGCGATGGTGGGCCGCACGCTTGCCCGGCGGGTGCAGGTGGGAGTGTCGTAGCAGAGGGTGTACTACGGCGTCAGTGTTGATCGGGGCCTGGACACACGTGCCCGCCGGGCGTTCAAGCCACTCCTTGCCGTTGACGGCAAGCGGGAAGTAATCTCGTGATGCCTCCTCAATTCTCGCGCGCGATGAAGGTTACCTCATCCCAGCGCCCGACCGGCGCATAGACGATGCCGCGCTCGTAGACTTGGGCGCGGTAGGGCGTGCCGTTGTAGCTCAGATCATACTCGGGGCTCAAGCGTTCGCCCAGATCGTGCTGGTGAGCGAACTTGTAGAACATTGCATCCTTGTTGAGCGGGATGATGAGCGGTTGCCCGGCGGCTTTGAGGGTGTCTTCAAGCGAGACCTCAGGTTCCGCTGGTGTGGGCGTCTCGACCGGTGGTGGGGTGGGAGGCTCGGGCCGGGCCGGTGGGGAAATCGGGCGACCGCTGACCAGTTGGAAGATCGGGTCGAGGTGGCGGTTGGGTGTGTTGGCTATGTAGACACCGCGCCCGCTGACCACGTCGCTGGCGTAGCGACGGTCGTGGACCCAGAGATTCGTCGTCGGCTCGGAGGCGCTCGGGTCGATACGCTCCCATTCGAAGAAGAGGGTCTCGAAGCGGCCATCGCCCTTCGCCGCGCCCGGCTCGCCCGTGTCGCCGGTGGGCCGAGTCTTGGCCCGCCGCGAGACTCGCTGGCCAGCACCGGGCCAGGAGCGGTACAGCTCGGTAAACTGGTCGCCGCCCTGGACGACTGCCTGAAGCACTCGCAAGGGCGCTGCGCGCTCCCGCAGCCCAACCAGGGCGTAGTGGGGCTGGTCGGGGGCACTGCGTTGGATCTCAACCCCGTATGTCTCGCGGAGCCAGGCAGCGGGGTTCTCGAGTGTCCGGGGCATACCGGTGAGGTCGTAGACGCTGAGCTCAGGGGCTTGCTTAGGAGCAGCGGCCAGGAGCGGGTCCTGACAGGCCCCCCGCGCTTCGACGAGGCGGCTCCGATCCCAGGTGAAGCTGCGGGCAGCCAGCGCCCTGCCGAACGGCGTGTCGGCGCCCTGGAGGAGGGGGCACTCCCAGACGGCATCCTGGGGCCAGACGCCAGCATCGGCCCAGCCCCGCTCGAACCAGTGACAGAGCGCGAAGAGTTCGGCGGGCCAGGGGTTGGGATCGTCCGGACTCATGCGCTCGAAGAGCGTCATGTTGTAGCGCTCGTGCAAATCCCAGTCGATCGTGGGGAGTGTGGGGTTCTTGTTGTCGCCGTAGGAGTAGCCGCTCTCGGTGGCCATCATGGGCGGGCACCAGCCGAAGTGTCGCTCGAAGCAGGCCTTGATCCAGCAATACTCGTCGAAAGTGACCGTGTTGCCGTGCTGCCAGCCGGTATCGTTCGGGAGTGGTGGGTTGTTGTGAGGGCGGTTGTGGATCGCAACCGCGGCCATCTCGAAGCTCTCGCGGCCGTAATCACTGGTGGCCAGAAAGCCGAGGACTTCCTCGTAGGCCCGGCGATGGTCCCAGATGCCGCCGGGCGTCATTGCGTAGAAGAGTGGAATCAGGCCGACGCGTTTCGCTTGCGAGGCGAAGCGCAGCCACTGGCGGCCAAGGACCTCGGCCCGGTTGTCAGGGTAGTCGCCCTCCCACTCACCCTGATTCCCGGCCCCAATGTTAGGCTCATTGCCGCCCTCGACATAATTGACGCCGGTCTCATACACTGCGTGGAGGTGGTTGGGATCGGGCACGAAATCGGGGTGTGAGACTCCGTGTCCGGGGCGGAAGCGGTAGATCACCTCGATGCCGTGCTCGCGGTAGATGCGAGCGCGATCGAGCTTCGCCACGTCATTTGCGCCGATCTTGTACCACATGATTCCGCGCTCACGCAGCCAGAGCGCGTGGGCGGTGGGGTCTTCAGGGCCACGGTACGGGTTCGGCGTGTCGTGCATTCCCACGCCGGTATCGGGTGTCGGGCGAGGGTAGCAACTGAGGGCTGTTGGCATGGGCCACTCCTTGCGCAGGGTGTTCTGGCGCCCGAACTCTACATCAGTCACCTGCGGTTGGCAAGCAGTGGGGCCTGGGTGCTGTTGGTGACATAACACCCGGCCGCGAAAAGTTTCGCATAGTCAAACAACTACAAAACCCTACTTATTGAAAACCAACTAACGAAACAGCCCACCAATTCTCAGTGGGCTGTTGATCAGAATAGTCACCAGACGGGTCAAAAGTAGCCATCGATATAAGTACGGCGGAAGCCATAATCAGTGCTAAAGGCGCCGAAGAACTTGCGGTGCGCGACAGTGATAGGATAGCGACGCCACGAGCTGAAGCCGCGGCGCGCAATCTGATACGGGCTGTAGGCCTTCCGAACGAGCCAGTCGTAGGCACGCTGCATTTCGGTCACGGTCATCAGTTTAGGCCGGTAGGTAATGTGGGCCGTATCGTAGTAGTTCCACGGCACATCCAACAGCCGTCCTTCTTCGATGACCTGCTGGCGAAACGGTGTCTCCGGGAAGGGGGTCAGAATCGTCAGGCTGACGCCGTCCAGTTCGCTGTTGCGCAGGAACTCCCACATCGCCGGGTAGGTCGCCGGGGTGTCATGGTCAAAGCCAGTCACAAAGAGCCCAACCACGCCCACGCCCGCCTCGTGGCATTTCCGGACGACCTCTCTGATCTGCCCCGCCTGGGCCTTCGCCTTCCCCCCGAGCGCGCCCCGGTTGTCGGAGTTGATTGACTCGAAGCCAATAAATATTTTGTCCAGGTGGGCGCGGCGCGCAAGCTTCAGCAGGTCAGGGTAGTTGGCCACGATCAACTCGCCCTGCGCCGTCCAACTATTGAGCGGCAGCTTCTCCATCTTCCGGAAGAGCTCTTCCAGGTACTCAGGCGCGGTGCGGAAGTTGAGCCCGAAGTTGTCGTCGGTGACGCCGAAGCGCCGAAGCCCGCGCCGCTGGATCTCCTCGATGACCTCGTCAACCGGACGATGACGCATAATCCGGCCTGACACCCGGATGGCTGTGCAGAAGTCGCAGTCGCGCGGGCAGCCGCGGGTGATCTCAAGGTAGGGCGTCCAGTAGTCGCCTTGCTCGTTAACCATCTTGATAACCCGATCGGTAAGAGGGGCCACATCTTTGAGGGTGCTCCACTGCTCGTCGCGGTAGATCGGCCTGAGGGTATCGTTGGCCGCATCGTGGATGATCTGCACCCAGGTACGGTAGCCCTCACCCACCGAGACGACATCAGCAAACTGGGCGACGTGCTCTGGCATCAGGGTGGAGTGGGTGCCACCGACCACGACCGTCGCCCCCCGCCGTCGCAGCGCGCGTGTGATCTCCTCAGTTCTATCGATCGTGAAGGTCATGCTCGTGATGCCAACAAGATCATTGGGACCGATGCTCTGATAACCAACCGGCGTCAGGTTCTCATCCCAGATTTCGACCGGGATCGCCTCCGGCGCGAGCGAGGCCAGGCGCATCAGCGTATACGGCGAGCCCCGGGCCTTCCCGAACAGACGACCATCGCGATACGGTTGGATCAAAACAATGCGGCGGATGTCCATCAGGAATTCCTCTCTTCAGGGGCCAGCCCCTCTTTTACGGGTCGGAAGAGTAGCGGAGGAGAGAATCCGATCCCGCTACCGATTACTCGCCAGCTTCGGGCCAGCAGGCCAGACGACTCGTCTGGTTGGTAACATAATAATCCGAGATCCACAGAGCATCAGCGGTCGCTCGGCTGAGGCGCGGGTGGAACAGGAGCAACCGGCGCCTCGGCCGCCCGGGCCCGGCCAGCGCTCCAAATCAGGCCGCCAGGCAGGCTCGTCAGAGCAATTGTGAGTTGCAACAGCAGAGAAGCGGCAACCGCAGGGGCCGGCGCCACGCCTGCAAAGCCGTAGAAGACCGGAAACACATTCTGGTTGACCCCGAGCCCGGCGATGGAGATCGGCACGGCCATGAGAAGCCCAACAATTGGATTGAAGATGAAGACGTAGAGCGGATCAACGTGCTCGCCGATTGCAGCGAAGAGGAGCCAGTTGACGATGTTCGAGAGCAGGATCGTCGTGAGGCCGACACCGTAGGCTGCCAGGAGCGCAGCGGGCCGGCGGCGGTAGGCGCCAACCGCAGTTGAGAGCTTAAGAACGATCGGAGCCACCGGCCGCAGCAACGGCATGTGGGCCACCAGACTCTCGACCACCCCGCGCACGCGGCCGCTGAGGAGGACCAGAAACCCCGCCAGCAATCCCAGCGTCACCACGAAGCCCAGCTGCTCGACGGCTGCCAACGGTCCAACCGCATCGCTGCGTGTGAACCCGCGCCATTGGACGGCGACCAAGGCAGCGAGCGTCCCCGCACTTGTGAAGACCAGCAGCCCAACCAGGCGATCGACGACAACCGAGACGGCCGCGCCTGCGGTCGTGGCCGTCTCCCGGGCCAGGCCGTACCCTCGGACGACGTCGCCACCGATGATAGGGAGGAAGTTGTTGAAGAAGACGCCGACGAAGGTGTGGCGCAGTACGTTTCTGAAGGGGACTCGGACCCCTTGGGCTCGCAGTAGGACTGCCCACTTCGCCGCATTGCTCGTGATTGCACCCAGGTAGAGCAGCATCGCGAGCGCGGTGATGGGGAGGCTGGCGTCGCGGAGCGCGGCCCAGACCTCGGCGATATCTACCTGCCGGAGCAGGAGCACGATCAGCCCAAGGCTGATGAAAACTTTCAGCAGCGTCAACAATCGTCCGCTCATGCTATGACCTCGCTCGGACGGCCGCCAACAACTGCCAGGCCGGCCAGGATGACCAGGCTGGCGAGTGAGACCAGGTTGGCCGCGCGCCGGAGGGGCGGATCACCGAACCGGAAGGCCACCACATGCTCGCCAGCGGGAACATCCACTTCCATCAATCCCAGCGGACCACCATCCGGACGCACCGCCAGTGGACGCCCATCAAGGGTGGCGTACCAACCGGGGTACCAGTAGGTTCGGAAGCGAATCGTGACCGGTTGGCTGGCAATGACCCCTGCACTGGCACTTCCGCCGCCCACACGCAGTTGCCTCACCGTGGCGCCCGAAGTGAGGGCCTCAAAGCGCTGAGGCATCTCATTCGCGTCCAGGGCTGGAAGCATCGGTGAATCCTTTGGCTGGACCTGCGTTTGTGCCACCATCCCGACCATGTCGGGGTGTTCGGCCTCGTAGTCGCGCCAGGTCTGCTGCGTCTCGTCGCGAGGGTCAGGTGGCGTGGCCTGCGGCTGCGCGTAGCCGCTACTGGCCGCGACCACCATGATCGCTGCGAGCAGGAGACCCGGCGCATTCCGAGTTTGCTTGGGGGCAAGGAGCGGCGCCGCACGACCTGCCAGAAGGGCGAGAGGAACCGCGGCGACGGCCAACAAGCGCCACGGAAACTGGATCAGCGTCGCCACCGGCACGAGGTCCCAGAGGTGCACGGCCGGAGAGAGCATCAGGACAACCAGGACAACCAGAGAGGCGGCAAAGAAGAGCGATTGAGGCCTGACGAGTGGAGAGTAAGTGGGGTCCTCTCGCTTCCGCGACCTCCACGCTCCACGCTCCACACTCCACAGTCCCACGACGGCCAGGCCGAGCGCAGCCAACCCAAGCTGGAAGGACATTTCATCTCCGGGGCCGGGCACCGAGTAGCCAAAACCCCAGGCCGGCGAGAGCAGTTGGCTGGGTGTGACGAAGTGATCGGCATAGTGGTAGGTCTGGAGGGCCCACTGCTCGATCTTAATCGCACCCTGTTCAGTGAGACCGGGGAGCCAGACTGCTGTTCCCAAAGCCACGCCGAGCACGATACCGGCAGCGACGGGCAAGGCGTGATGGACAAGCGGGTGGCCCAGGAACCGGCTGAGCCCGCCCCGCGCGCGAGCCACCTGCGCGAGCTCAAAGAGGATAGCGGCGCCAAGGAGCGGTGTGAAGAGCACGGCCGTGATGTTGTGCGTCACCAGCAGCGCCCCGTAGCTTCCCGCGGCCCCGGCGACCGTCGCGGCTGAGGGCCGGCGGATCAGGCGCCGGAACGCCAGGAGGATCCAGGGCAAGAGGCCCATGGCCACGAACTCGGCCAGGGCGGCCCGCACGTAGATATTGAGCAGGTGATAGGGCAGGTAGGTGTAGATGAGGGAGGCCAGTAGCGCCGCGCGGCGCCCCCAGAGCTCACGTGCGTAAGCATACATACCGGCCGCCGCCAGCAAGAAGCCGACGATGAAGGTGGCCTTCGTGCTGGCGACCACCCCGAAGAGGCCGCTCAGGTGAAAACTCTCCCATACATAGAACGAGAGCGGCGCGTAGAAGACCATGATCGGGTAGCCATAGCCGTGGGCGAAATCGGGCCCCCACCGCGGCAGCCAGAAGCCATCGCGAATGCCGGCGTCGAACTCAATGGGGAAGAAGAGCGAATGATGGGCGTCGTGGGCCCCCATGAAATAAGTTGGGCTCAAGAGCGGCGCCCAGGCAAAGAGCGTCAGCGCCAGCGCGAGCAGGGCGTATGGATCGAGGCGCCCGCGTAGCGCGAGCCGCACCCCGGCTATACGAGTGGAGTTGGGTCCGGGCGACATGCCGTCGGGCGCCAGGCTGGTTGCAAGCTTCAGTTTCAAAGGAATCGTTCCTCTGCGAGAGGTCTCCTGGCTCGGTCCGATCAGAGCGACACCTGGTGCATCATGCCAACAAGCGCGCCATTCTACGGGTAAGGGCCGGAAATGTCAATCGAAAGCTGTGAAAAACCCACGCGATGTGACCGCCGGCGGCATCGCCGATCACGTACCACACCAGAGGCGTGATGAGCAAAACCATCGATTCCGCCTACTGCGCCCCAGGCCAGGCCACCTCTGGGGTGGCTTGCTTCCCACAGTGTCATTCTTGCCAGAATTGTTAGCGCGCTCCAGCGCGGGCTATAATCGTGATAGCAATTGTCGCTTAAATTAAATCGTACCGTCGACCGCAGCTATTCCATCCGGATGACGCACTGCGACGGCCACAGGTGGCAGTCCAGCCGGCCCAGCCACCACCAGGACTTGATATGTAGAGGGCGGGTATCTTGTGAAAAGTCTTCTCTGGCCCAGTGGACAGCCTGCGTTCAGCCGTGACGCTGCCTGGGCTGACGACCTGGACCTGTCTGTGCTGGTCAGGGCACTGGACATCGATGGCCGCCACGCGCGAGTCGTGCAGCCACTCCTGACGGCCCTCACCGGCGACCCGCCGACGATTCGCCATCGCCAGGCGGTTCTCACCGACTTGCTCGCGGCGCGGCCGCTGGTCGCCGCGCTAGAGGAACAACTGCCGGCATTAGCCTCGCTCGGTGCCGCCGGCCGTGATCGCCCGGGGCCCCGGGAGGCCTCCCTGCTCGCCGCCGCGCGCCGGCTGGGAGAGTTGGACCTCTACGTGACGACCGTCGTGGCGCTCCACAAGGCGTTAGCCGCTGTGCCACTCCGCTCCTCGGGGCTCCGGACCCTATGCGCCGAACTGGACGCGATCGCGAGCGATGCCACCTTCGTACGCCTGGCCGCCGAGCTGCCGGCCTTGCGGCGGCCACTGGAACAGCTCGCCAGCGTCACCGTCGGGATCAACCTCGATAGTGAACTGCGGCCGACGGACGCGACGCTGGTGGCGATCAACGACTTCCGCTTCAGCGGGCCGCAGGGACTGCTCGGTCGGCTGCTGGGCGAGTCGAGTACGGCCGGTCTGACACCGTTGCGCTCGATCGACCCCCACGCGCCGGACCCCTTCGCCGCCCAACTCTTCCGCGACCTCGGCCGGCTTGTATCGGACGTGGTCGAGACACTGTCGGCCGGAGTGGCGCGGTACAGCCGGATCAACGCTAGTCCTCTCGGGCACCTCCACGGCGAGCTTGCCTTCTACCTGGGCGCGGTCCACCTGGTGCGGCGCCTCGAGGCAGCCGGTCTGCCCCTCACGATCCCAGCGTTGCTCCCCGCCGAGCAGCGCCAGACGGTGCTGGAGGGCCTCTACGACGTGAGCCTGGTGCTGCGCCTGCTGGATCGCGACTCAACAGCGGCGATGGTGCTCAACGATGTGCGCCTCGACGAGGCCGGACGCCTGGCGATTCTCACAGGGCCCAATCGAGGCGGGAAGACGACGTTCACCCGCGCGGTCGGCCTGGCCCACGTGATGGCTCAGTCCGGGCTGCCGGTGCCTGCGGAGCGGGCCAACCTCAGCCCGGCCGACGCGATCTTCACCCATTTTGTTACCCGGGAGAGCCCCACGGTTGGGCTCGGCCATTTCGATGAGGAAGCCCGACGCCTGGCGTCGGTCTTCACCCGGGGCACACCTGCCAGCCTGATCCTCCTCAATGAGCCGCTCAGCGGGACCAGCCCTGAGGAGGCTCTCGAACTGGCGCGGGGAGTGGTGCGCGGTCTCCAGCATCTCGGCGCACGGACGATTCTGGTCACCCACCTGCACGCACTGGCACGGGAGGCGCCGACATTCAGTGCGGCCACACCAGGTGCGCCCATTGTCAGCCTGGTTGCCAGCCCACCCGACACCGCTACGGCCAATGGCGAGGTACGCCGCAGTTTTCAGGTCGTGCCGGGTCCACCGGTGGGGGAGAGCCGCGCGCTTGAGATCGCTCGCCAGCATGGGCTGAGCCCCGACCAGGTTCTGGAGCGCCTGCGCGAACGGGGTCTCCTGAGCGATGGTTCAGGGAGCAACTACGCCGAAGGAAAGGAATGACATCAGGGCGGCGCGCCGCCCGTTTCAGTCATCCGGTTCGGGGTTGCCGCCTCCGGCCGGCCTCGCTATACTCCACTCAGCCGTTAATGTAAGAAACTTCCCATTCGAGGATTGTGACAATGGTGTCTACCCACGACGACGTTTCACAGTATGTTCGACCCCCTTCGTTGGATGATACCCGTGAGCGGTTGGATGAACCGGCCGGCCGGTCTCTGGCAGGCGGTACTCACCTGTTAGCCCCCAGCACCTCACACCCCGAATCAGCCGTCGTTGTCGATCTCCAGGCGCTGCCACTCGGCCAGCTGAGCGCGACCGAGGGCGAGTTGACGATCGGCGCAATGATCACACTGCAGACCCTGGTCGAAGGAACCTCCGGGTTACTGGCCGAGGCGGCACAGCGTGAGGCGCCCCGCCAGGTTCGCCAGATGGCGACGGTCGGCGGCACGATCGCCGCAGCCCAGCCTGAGTCCGAATTGGTGACCGCATTGCTCGTGCTCGACGCACGGCTGCACCTGGCCGACGGCTACGAAGTGCCCCTGGCCGAGTGGATGCCGGAGGAGCGGCGCTTGATCACGCGCGTAGTCGTCCCGGTGAGCACGGCGGGAACCGGCGCGGCGCGAGTCGCACGCACGCCGGCCGACCGGCCAATCGTCCTGGTTTGTGCTCTTGCTGGGGTGGAGGGTGATACATTGGCGACGCTACGGCTGGCAGCCAGTGGTGTGGCCGCACGGCCGGTGCGGCTCTTTGACGTTGAGGAAACACTTGTTGGCAAGACAACGGCCGAGGTCTTGGAGGAGACCGCCTCGGTTGTCCAATGGAGTATCGAACCCGCGAGTGATTTCCGCGGCAGCAGCGAATATCGGCGCGTGATGGCCGGCGTGCTGGCGCGGCGGGCGCTGGCGGCTGCGTTGGGAGAAGGAGCGAGCCATGGAGCTTGAGCTGACAATCAATGGTGTTTCCCATCGTGTGCAGGTGGATCCGGGCGAGCGCTTGCTTGCGACCTTGCGGCGCGAGGGATTCTGGAGTGTGAAGCACGGCTGTGAGACCGGTGACTGCGGGGCCTGTTCGGTCCTGCTCGACGGGCGCGCGGTCAACACGTGTGTGATGCTTGCAGCTCAGGCCACCGGCCACCGAATTGAGACGGTCGAGGTAATGGGCCGGCCGGGGAATCTTCATCCGCTGCAGCAGGCGTTTGTGGAGACCGGTGCGATTCAATGCGGCTACTGCACCCCGGCCATGTTACTGGCCGGCAAGGAACTGTTGGACAGAACGATCACTCCGACTGAAGCCGAGGTTCGCGACGCCCTCAGTGGCGTGCTCTGCCGCTGTACCGGCTACGTCAAGCCGGTGCAGGCGATCCTCCGGGCGGCAGCAGTGATGCGCGGGGAGGCGGTGCCGCCCATCGAGGGGCACGGTGTCAGGTTGGATGGTGAGTTCGGCGATGATACGCCGAAGCCGGTGATCGATGAGGTATTTGGAGGATCGAGCCGCGATGATGGCGGGCAAGCGGGTCCGGGTGGTGTTCAGGTCAAAGCACCGACCATCCTGCCGATGGTTGTCGCCACGGAGAAGGAGGAGCTGTCGGTCGTTGGCAAGGCTGAGACCAAGGTGGACGCCCTCAAGCTCGTCCTGGGACGGCCGGCTTTCACCGACGACATCGACGTTAGGGGGATGCTCTGCGGCAAGTTGCTGACGAGCCCGCACGCGCACGCGCGGCTCGTCAGCATCGATACCAGTGAGGCCAAGAAGCTCCCCGGCGTCCACGCCGTGATCAGCCACAAGAATGTCAAGCGGGTGATCTACGCCTCTGGCGGTCAGAGCTACCCCAACCCGCCGCCCTGGGACCAGGTGAGCTTCGATACCAAGGTTCGCTACGTCGGCGATCGGGTCGCCGCGGTCGCGGCCGAAACAGTGGAGATCGCCGAGCGCGCGCTGGCGCTCATCAAGGTCGAGTACGAGGTGTTGCCGGCGGTCTTCGACCCCGAGGAGGCGATGACACCTGGAGCACCGGTGATCCACGATGAGCCCGATGCGGTTGCGATCCACGATGCCAGCCGCAACATCGTCTGCCACATCGAGGCCCAGCACGGCGACCTTGAGGCCGGGTTTGCCCGCGCCGATCAGATCTTCGAGCACGAGTACCGGGTTCACCAGGTCCAGCAGACGCCGATCGAGCCTCACATCGTCATCACCTACTGGGACCCTGACGATCGCCTGGTGATTCGGACCTCAACCCAGGTACCGTTCCACGTCCGCCGGATGATCGCGCCCCTGATCGGGTTGCCTCCCAAGCGGATCCGGGTGATCAAGCCCCGCATCGGCGGGGGCTTCGGCGTGAAACAGGAGATGCTGATCGAGGATGTCTGCGCCCACCTGACCCTCGCCACCGGGCGGCCGGTGAAGATGGAGTACACCCGTGAGGAGGAGTTCCGTTCGAGCCGCACACGCCACCCGCAGGTCCTGCGTTTCAAGAGCGGCGTCACCAGGGATGGCAGGCTGACCGCGCAGTCGCTCTCCGTCATTGGCAACACCGGCGCCTACGGTACCCACGGCCTGACGGTCCAGACGGTCACCGGGCTGCGCGGCCTGAGCACCTACAAGGCACCCGCCCAGCGTTTCGAGTGCGACGTGGTCTACACCAATATCCCGGTGCCCGGTGCGTATCGTGGGTACGGCGCGCCCCAGGCGCACTTCGCGTTGGAGAGCCACATGGAAGAGATCGCTGTGGGGTTGGGCCTGGACCCCATCGAGTTCAGGCGCAAGAATTGGGTCAATGTCGGTGATGCCCTCACGCTGGCCCAGGCCCTGGGAGAGGGTCGTGAGGGCTTCGAGCAGATTGTCCACTCGAGCGGCTTGCCGGAGTGCGTTGAGTTGGGCGCGAAGGCGATCGGCTGGCATGAGAAGCGTGACCAGCCAGGCACTGGCCGGAAGCGGCGCGGCGTGGGCATGGCTGTGTGCATGCATGGGACGGCCATTGCCGGGCTGGACATGGGCGCCGCCAGCCTCAAGGTCAACGACGACGGCTCCTTTAACCTGTTGGTCGGGGCGACCGACTTGGGCACGGGGTCGGACACGGTGCTGGCGCAGATCGCTGCCGAGACGCTGGGTGTGCCGCTCGAAGACATTGTCATCTACTCGTCCGATACCGACTTCACGCCCTTCGACACGGGTGCGTACGCCTCATCGACGACCTACATCTCGGGCGGGGCGGTCAAGAAGGCTGCCGAGCAGGTTCGCCGCCAGATTTGCGAGGTCGCCGCGCAGATGCTCGACGCGCACGCCGAGGACCTCACGCTACGCGACCGGCGGGTGTGGGCGCCGGACGGCCGCTCGGTCACGCTGGCCGAGGTGGCGCTCTTCTCGCTCCACCAGCACGACCAGCATCAGATCATGGCGGTCGCCAGCCACATGAGCTACGACTCGCCGCCGCCCTTCGCAGCGCAGTATGTCGAGGTGGAGGTTGACACTGAGACCGGCGTCGTCGAGGTGAAGAAGATGGTCATGGCGGTGGACTGCGGGCGAGTGATCAATCCGGTGACGGCCACGGGGCAGATCGAAGGTGGGATGACCCAGGCGCTGGGGTACGGGCTCTGTGAGGAGATGGCCTACGACGGGGCCGGGCGCCTGCTGACGACGCGTTTCGGCGACTACAAGATCTTCCAGGCGCAGGAGATGCCGGAGATGGAGGTCATCCTCGTCGAGACCTACGAGCCCACCGGACCATACGGCGCGAAGGCGGTCGCCGAGATTCCCAAGGACGGCGTCGCACCGGCCCTTGCCAACGCGATCTACGACGCGACCGGCGTTCGCATCCGCGCGACGCCCTTCACGCCTGAGCGCGTCTGGCGGGCACTGCGAGAGGCGAGCGCCGGTCGGGAAGAGGCACGCGCAACTCGGCGGGCTTAGTACAGCATTTCGCTAGTCCGTAGCGAATTTCTCATCGAATTTGGCCACCGTGTATGACCAATTGATAGGCTTAGCAGAGCGATCGTAGTGTGCAATGAAGTCCAATATCCGCTGCGACAAGCGGCCCACATCCTGAAAATGATTCGGCGTCAGTACCTTGCGCTGCAGAATGCTAAACCAGATTTCGATCTGGTCCAGCCAGGAGGCATACTTGGGCAACCACACCACCTTCACGGTGAAGGGCCAGTCATGCTCACATTGCTGCTGCGCCAGCCAGGCTTCCAGTTGCTTGGGCGCATGGGTCGGACCATTGTCCAAGATCAACCGAATCTCGTGCACCCCCCGCCGCAGCGCTTCGGGCACCACGACCGCCAGGAAGAACGCTTGAAAATCGACAAAGCAGCGCCGGGCGCGACAACACCCATACACCAATCCATCGGCGACGCTCAGCCCGGCAAACAACTGAAGGGCCCCGCGGCGGTTGTAGCGCGCAGCCACATGCACCGGGTGCTCAGGCACCGCTGGATCCGGCGGGTGAATGCCTTCTCGGGCCTGGATGGAGGTTTTCTCGTCCACACAGATGACCCAGATGCCGCCTTTGAGCAAGTCGACGGCTTGTTCATAGAGTTCCAGGAGCACGCGCGCGCGGTCGACAAACAGCGGATCGATGACGTGCTGCCAGTGATGATAGCGCCACGGCTTGATCCGCTCGGCGCGGAGCCACCGCCAGATCGTGCTGACAGCAATGGAGGCCACCAGCCCCAGGCTGACCAGGGCCGCTGCCAGCTCAGCGCAACTCCACCGCGCCACCGGTACGCCGGCTTCATCGGGCGGCGAGCAGGCCAGCGCCGTCACCTGCGCCCGCACCGGAGGGGAAAAAGCCCGGGGCCGGGACCGGTCCGCGGGGCATCTTTCAACGTGTGGGCTTCGACCCAGCGCTTCCGCCATTTGCGGACCATCCCGGGCGAACACCCGACGGCATCAGCCACCCGCTCGTCGCTCCACTCCGGCTGTTCGTGGCACGTGAGGAGCACCCTGGCGCGCAGCACCTCGTCCTGGGGGCTCTTGTGAGCAGCGATCAGGCGGCGAAATGCTTCGGTTTCTTTCGGTTCAAGTTGGACAACATACGTCTTCTTGCGACCACGCATGGCGCATCTCCCGTTCAGTTCGATGATTGCGGAAGTATACGCCATTTCTGTCGGCGGTCAATATCGTTATGGATTTCCGCAAAGCTGTACTTAGGAAGGTTCTTGACCACTTGAGCTGACGCGTCGAGGCAGGCCCACTGAGATGTCCCAGCGGGCCTGCCTTGTCTAGCCGTTGGCCATTAGTTTCGCATAGTCAACAAAATACACAACCGTAAGCTCAACCAACAACCAAAATACCACCACCAAAACCACAATCAAGGAAAGCCAGCCAGGCCGCTTTCCTCTCACCGCCAGCCAACCACCAGACGAGCATTCTCCACCCCTATTTCAACTGAATTCGGCACGTTACTCTACGACTCTACGGAGAGTCATTGACAACGAGCCACTTTTCCTGTAGGCTGTAGGTTATCTATACAGGTACACATCTACACGTGTAGAACTACATATAGCTAGACTTCTACCACTTCACCAGTCTCTGCCAGGTCGGAAAGTATCGACTAGTCCCGATTGCCTGGCTCTCGGATTTATGAAACCTGATAGTCGAATCAGAGTAACACACCACGCACTACCGAGTGAGGAAGAGAGAGACAAGCATAAGAAGCACCAGGTGAGAGCTGGATACAAGAGCACTGGGTACAGCTGGCCGATCTGTTCCGTCCCTAATCCATCCACACACCCAGCTAGCTACAGTCGTACCCGACACTCTCCCAAGCGATTGTCTAAGGATCACACCTTGAAGTCAGATCCACCCAAAACAACTATCGACTTACTGCTTACAGGCTTTCCAGGACGCACACCCCGCGGCTGGCTCGGCTGGAGCACTGTCACACTGATTTGCCAGGCCGGGCGTGCGCTACTGTTTGACACAGGGGGACCTGGCGACCGACCGGCTCTCCTGGCCAGCCTACAAACAAAAGGCCTCACACCAGGCGACATCGATACTATAGTACTCAGCCACTTTCACTTCGATCATGCTG
This sequence comes from Ardenticatenaceae bacterium, assembly GCA_027493995.1. Lineage (GTDB taxonomy): Bacteria > Chloroflexota > Anaerolineae > Ardenticatenales > Ardenticatenaceae > DOUV01. The sequence goes on from JAOSJS010000001.1 coordinate 8,569,537, forward strand.
GAAATGTTGAGCTTTTCCCAACTGCTGAGATTTTGGTACACGAGACAACTGCCGTTTATGCCCAGGAACAGACAGGCAAAGACCTGGCCTTACTAGAGTGGGTAACTACCACCATTCTAGCTCAGCCACGAGTACGTTTGCTTCGTGGTGAGCCTGAGGTCTGGCCAGGAATCCAGATGATTCAGACGCCGGGTCACACAAGTGGCTGTGTTTCACTACGACTGGAACAGGAGCAGGAGGTATGGGTATTCGCGGCAGATGCCGTCAAACACCGCGAAGAACTATCGGCAGGCGTCGCTCAAGCCGGGTTCGACCTGAAAGCCTCCCGCAACAGCATCGCCCGTATTCGAAGAATCGCCGACCGGGTTATACCTGGACACGACGTCCCTTTGAGAGTAACACCACACGGCATCGAACCTGAAGGCCAGGCACACCTCGAAATCATGACCACCCTTACTGCTAGCGTTGCAAAGATGGCAACGCTCGATCTGTAATTGAGGGTCCTTACATGCAGACGCTGATGCGAAACGCCTTTGTCTACACCGGCGACGAGGAGTGGCGCTCATTTGCAGATGGTACCCTGCTCGTCGAGGACGACCACATTGCATGGGTTGGCGAGTCCGCCGAATGGGCCGTCGTTGCGAGCACGAACCAATTCTCCCCCGATCTAGTATTGGACATGGACGGCACCGTCATCATACCCGGACTGATCAACGCACACGCACATGGTGGACTATCAATTCATCGTGGAGTCTGCGATGACGGGGATCTATTTAGTTGGGCACGGCGTCTCGCACCGCATACATCACACCTGGTTGAAGCAGACCTGATCTTCGGTTGTTATCTGGCAATCATGGAGCAGGTAGCTTCCGGAACAACCTGTACCTGTGACTGCACTCGCTACGGCACCAGCATCTTTGCGCAGGTGAGCTCGGTGATCGGCTCGCGAAGCCTTTCCGGCACACTTGTCAACTCGCCAGAGTTACGGCCTGAGGGTCGTCCAAACTGGCCATCAGCACTTGAAGAGACCGAAGCGGCCTTGACAGAGTTCTCCGGCACACCACGAGTGCGCTTCTTCTTAGGCACCCACTCGCCGTACAACTGCACAGCAGAATTACTTATCGAGGTAAAGCAGCAGGCCGAACGTCTGGGTTTGCCGTTCAACATACATGTTGCCGAGACGCATACTGAGGTAGTGCAGGTACAGATCGCGCGGGGACACCGGCCGGTTGAGTGGCTGGACTATCTCGGACTTCTGGACGCGAACTGCTTGATCGATCACGCCGTCTGGTTAGCTCCAAATGAAATCGAGATTCTGGCACAGCGGGGTGTTGCTGTTGCCCACTGCCCCGTGAGCAACGCAAAACTCGCCAGCGGCATAGCCCCGGTACCCGAGCTCCGCCGGGCTGGCGTACCGGTCGGCCTCGGCACCGACAGCGTGCTCAGCCAGAATAGTCAGGACATGTTCCAGGAAATGAAGCTGGCTGTACTCCTACAGCGAGCCAGCCGGCTCAATGGCAGTGTTCTAAGCGCACGAGATGCCATTCATATGGCGACCCTGGAGTCGGCACGAGCTCTACAATGGGCCGACGAGATTGGTAGTATCAGTGTCGGAAAACAGGCAGATCTGGTCGTGATCAACCTCTCGCACCCACAAGGGCTCACCGCCGAACGAGTCGAGTCGGACCTGGTATACGCCTGCGGCCCGCACAAAGTTCGGACCGTGCTGGTAGCAGGAGAGGTAATCTACGACCGCGGTCGCTTTACCCGGTTTGATGCGGAGGCGCTCAAGGAGCAAATCCGGCACCGTTATCACCACGTCCAGACAGAAAGCTAGCTAAGGAAATAGGGATAGGAATCGCGATGGCGCCCATAGGTATGATCACCAGTCGGGTAAGCGATCATCTCGTAGTAGACTTACACCCCGAGCACGTACCAACACCCTTCGGCACTGCCGAAGTTCTCCTCGGTCGTATGGGTGGCCAAGAGGCTGCCTGCATCAATCGCTATGGTCCCGACCTGAAGATACCGAGCCACAAGGTAAATTACCGTGCCAACATATGGGCACTACGCCTCTTAGGCGTAGAGCGCGTCATCTCTCAGAACGCGATTGGCTCCGTGAACCCGGCACTACGGCCCGGCGATATCGTCATTCCTCACGATCTCCTCGACCGGACGAAGACCCGCCCGCTGAGCCTATTCGACAACGAGGACTGCTGGGTCCGGGTAGACGTGACCGAACCATTTTGCCCACAGGTACGGCAGATCTTGATCCAGGCAGCAGCCAGGCACAGCGAGCGAGTTATCCCACGCGGCGTCTTTGTCTGCACTGAAGGCCCACGCTTTGAGACGCCCGCTGAGATTCGCGCCTACCAGCAGGAGGGCGGCGACATCGTGGGCACGCCGATCGTCCCAGAGGCCATCTTCGCCCGCGAGGCCGAACTCTGCTACGCGTCGATTGCTCCAATCATCAACTTTGGAGCGGGCCTCGCCCCTGCCGTGGAACATACCGGGATGGTCGCCTATTACTACACTGGCGGGCTCCATGAACTAGTCGAGGATATGATCCGAGACGCCGTCGCGCTGATGCCCGAGGAACGAACCTGCCATTGTGGAATTGCCTTGCAAACAGCGTTGCATGGTACCCGACCCACCTGGCTCACCGCTCATTCGGACAGGAGAGGCCATGCGCTCGGTGATTGATCGCTCGTCCTATGTCCCAATCTACGTCCAGATCCAACACCACCTACGCGAGAAGGTTGCCGCACACGCCGACCCCAACACACCGTTCCACAGCGACAATGAGCTAGCAGAGATGTTCGGGGTTAATCGTCTGACGGTTCGGCGCGCTATACAGGACCTTGTCGACGAAGGCTTACTCTACCGCGTCAGAGGAGCCGGCACCTTCGTGCGATCGCCCAAAGTTGCCGGAGAGCCACTGTACCAAAGGGGTTTCGTCTCTCAGTGGAGTATGCAGGGTAAAGTCGTCGAAGCCCGGATCCTTACGCTAGAGGAGCGCCCGGCACCACTCAGAGCTACAAAGGCACTCGACCTCCCTGAAAAGACCGTACTACTCTTCGTGAAGCGATTGCGCACTGCAGATGGATTGAGCGTCGTGCTCGACGACATTTACCTACCTGCGCAGATGATAGCAGCCGTGACCTCCAAAGACTTTGAAGCACAAACCATCGCGCAGCTCCTGTTTGACAAGCTTAGACGGCGGCCAAAGACAGCCGCCATCGAGATCGAGGCGGTCAAGGTACGGCGGCTGGAGGCACACGCCTTGGGCATCCGAGTCGGCGATCCCGTCCTCCTGCGCAGAATCACCATGCTCTCGGAGACCGAGGAACCGCTCAGTTACGGTGAGTCGTACCACCGTTCAGATCTGTTCAAGTACAGCCTCCGTGTGCCGGTCAAGATTGAAGGACTCTGACATGAGCCTGCTGGTGCGCGGCGCCCAAGTCTTACTTCGCGATAGCCGGGAGTGGCACCTCGAGCGCTGCGACCTACGGATCGAGCGGGGGATCATCACGGCGCTCTTACCCCCTGGGTCGAGCAGCGATGCCGACACGAGCCCTGACGAGACAAGCGTCATCGACGCTTCGGGAGAATGGATTCTACCGGGGCTTATCAATGCGCACTACCACTCCCATGACAACCTCATACGTGGGACCGGCTCCAGCGCCCCACTTGAAATCTGGTCACTCGAGTCCACACCACTACGGCAGGAGTACGACCCACGCGAAGCCTACATCAGCACACTACTCGGCTGCGCTGAGTTACTCGCGAGTGGCTGTACCGCAGTGATCGACCATGTGAAGCTTTCCCCGCACCTCGATCCAGAGGCTCTCGCCTCGGTCGTAGCCGCATATCGTACCGCAGGGCTCCGTGTAGTTGTGGCCCCCGTTATCTCCGATCGCCCTTTCGCTGAGAGCCTACCACTGACCGCTACGGAGCGCGCAGCCTGCGGGGGTCTGGTCGGTTGGTCAACGATGCCGGCGATGGAACAGATTGCGCGCGTGGAAACGCTGATTCGCGTTACAGACGATGGAGTCGGCGGACGGGTACGGGTTGGGGTTGGACCCTCCGGGCCGCAGCGTTGTACGGATCGCCTGCTCGTTGAGGCAGCGGCTCTGGCAAGCCGCTATCAAACTCTTCTGCACATGCACGTTTTGGAAACACGCTTGCAAAGGGCTATGGCCACGCGTCTCTATAGCCAGCCCATGCTGACGCACTTAGCAGAGCTTGACGTCCTGACACCGCGCACGCAACTGGTCCACCTGGTCTGGCCAGAGCGGGACGAATTGGCTCAAGTTGTGAGCACCGGAGCTGTCGTGGTACACAACCCCATCTCGAATGCCTATCTGGGCAGTGGCGTGGCGCCGGTGCCGGAACTACTCGCAATGGGCATCCCTGTTGCCATTGGCACCGATAGCGCCTGTTGCAACAATAGCACCAGCCTCTTCGAAACCATGAAGTGGGCCGTACTCATCCACAACCTTACCTCACCTGATCCGGACCGGTGGCTTCCTACCGATGCTGCGCTGACGATGGCGACGGCGGGAGGTGCGCTGGCGTTGGGACAACCATATCAGGTTGGTGAGATTGCGCCGGGTCGATCGGCAGATCTGGTCTGCATCGACGCACAGAGCCCTGGCCTGGTCCCGCCCAACGCACCTGTGCGCCAGATCGTCACAGCCGGCACCCAAGCACAAGTGACGCGTGTATTCGTCGCCGGCGAACTCATCTACGATCACCACCCTTTGAAGTTCGACCTGAACGCTTTGCACCAGGAAGTCCGGGCACTGGCTGCCACGCGACTGGAACGCTGGAGAGGTCGGTCAGACCCAAAGGTACAGGCTGTAATACGAGCGGCGTACCAGCGCGAGATTGCAATGCGCTGATCGATCGCTCCTTTTTCAACGTGTGGGCACGATGGAGTTTGCGAACGAGCGGCCCCGCACGCAAACCTCACGCCCGAGAAGGTTTCTACTGTTTCGGGCCGTTTGAACAAAGGAGAGAGAACGTATGACGAAGCCACACGCACTCGTCCTGCCGCTCGCGGTGGCGGTCCTCCTGATAGCCGTGGGCTGCGCGGGTAGTCCACCCGCCACGCCTACAGCTCCACCTGCGGCACCAGCTACGAGTCAGGCTGAGCCAACGAAGGCCCCGACGGCGGCCCAGACCCAGCCAACCGCAGCGCCTTCCAAGCCCACCGAAGCACCTGCGGCCAAGCAGCCAGCAGCACCGTCAAAGGATACGATCGTTATCGCCCAGGGTGCGGATGCCTTCAGCATGGACCCCACCCAGCACACCGTCCTCCCCACCGCTGCGATCTTGTTCCACATTTACGAGCCCCTCATCTTTCGTCAGCCCGACGGCAGTTTTGCCCCGGGCCTGGCAGAATCTTGGGCACAGGAAGAGCCCACACGTTGGCGATTCCATCTGCGCAAGGGCGTGAACTTTACGAATGGGGAGCCGATGAATGCCGAGGCAGTGGCCTTTAGCATCAATCGAGCGATCGATCCCGAGACGAAAAGTCCCTACCGCAGCCGCCTGAGCACGATCAAAGAAGCGAAGGTCGTCGACGAGTACACGGTCGACATAGTAACGACAGAGCCCGATCCCGTGCTTGAGCATCGCCTCATTCAGAATAGCTTCGCGTCACTGATCGTTCCGCCCAAGTACGTCAAGGAGCATGACGGCAAGATCCCCGATGACGCACCAATTGGAACCGGCCCATACAAGTTCAAGGAGTGGGTCAAGGACGATCATGTTACCCTGGTTGACAATGAGGACTACTGGGGAAACGATCTCTTCTGGAGCGGCAAGCCGAAACCCAAAACGCTCATCTGGAAGCCAATTCCGGAGACCAGTGCACGAATCGCAGCCCTCAAGAACAATGAGGCCGACATCATCGTGAACGTTCCGCCCGAGTTAGCAGACAGCATCAACAGTAACGAGGGCACGCAGGTGGTGGAGGTTCCCAGCGACTTCCTCTACTTTGTGGTCATGAACACCGAAACGGTCAAGGCATTCCAGGATCAACGCGTTCGCCAGGCAATGAACTATGCCGTCGATGTCGACGCGATTCTAAAGAACATCATGCTCGGGCACGGGAAGCGTATCGCCGTCACCATGACAACAAATGGCTTTGCCTATCCCGACGATCTCAAGCCCTATCCCTACGATCCAGAGAAGGCGAAGCAGCTCCTCACCGAGGCGGGCTACCCCGACGGATTCGGTCCAATCGTCTTTATGTCCCGCAACGGGCGCTATCTGAAGGACGCTGAAATCGTTCAGGCGGTTGCTGGCTATCTCGACGAGGTCGGCGTCAAGACTGAGATTAAGTTCGTCGAAGGGGGTGTCTGGGGGAACCTGGGTGATGCCCACCAACGCGGCGATATCAATTTCCCGGGCTGGAGCGGACTCGACCCAGACCTGGTATGGTACCCGATCCTGCACTGCGACCAATTCCAGAGTTACTTCTGCGACAAGAAACTGGATGCTCTCTTGGATACCGGCCGTTCGACCATCGACAAACAGAAACGTGCGGAGATTTACAAGGAAGCGGGCCATCTGATCTACGAGTTGGCACCGCACATCCCGCTGTTCCAGCCACCACTGCTGTACGGTATCAACAAGGACCTGGTCTGGAAGCCGTCCGGAGACGACTTGATCAATCTCCGCGGCGCCTACTTCCAGAAGTAGAGCGAGCCAGGCCGGCGAGGGAGGATTTCCCTCTCCTCGCCGGCCTGGTTGGAGTGACGTTATGCTCAAGATCCTCATCCGGCGCCTGGCTCATTCTGTCCTGGTCCTCTGGGGCATCTCGACGATTGTCTTCGTACTTATACACCTGAGCGGCGACCCGACGAATTTGATGTTGCCACCCGATGCGACCTACGAGCAGCGCGCCGAATTTCGCCACCGCATGGGCTTTGACCGGCCTCTGGCGGTGCAGTACATTGACTTCCTCGGTCACGCAGTGCGCCTGGATTTTGGTGAATCGATTCGACATAATCAGCCAGCGATGCAACTCGTCCTCGAACGCGTGCCGGCCACCCTCCAACTGAGTGGGGTTGCCCTGCTTATTGCATTTGCCATAGCCGTGCCTCTCGGCGTGCTGGCGGCGATCAAGCGAGCCTCATGGTTCGACACTGCCAGTCTACTCGTTGCGCTCACCGGGCAAAGCTTTCCAGTCTTCTGGCTGGGGATCATGCTCATCCTTATCTTCTCCGAGAATCTACACTGGCTTCCCAGCTCCGGCCGGGGCGATTGGAAACACCTGGTACTTCCAAGTCTGACACTAAGCGCCTTGTCCACGGCAATGATCATGCGGATCCTACGGTCCAGCCTCTTGGAGGTCTTAGCTTCCGATTATATCCGTACTGCAAAAGCCAAAGGGCTACCGGATCGTATCATCATTTACAAGCATGCCCTGCGAAATGCCGCTATCCCGGTCGTGACGATCGTGGGACTCAGTATTGGCATGATGCTCGGCGGAGCTGTCATCACCGAGACCGTCTTCGCCTGGCCTGGCATGGGACGTCTCGCCATCCAGGCCATCAGCAACCGTGATTTTCCAGTCGTTCAGTCGTTTGTAATCTTCACAGCCGTTGTGATCCTGGTCATCAACTTGATTGTCGATCTGTTGTACACCTGGATCGATCCGCGTATCCGGGTCACCTGATGCCGCTGTCCCCAACCTGATTGAGTTTATTTTCAAGAATCTGATGTGACGAGGCTCCTTGGTTGGGTTTCGCCCGGCATACAAGTTCCGCCCTGAGGTGCAGAGGTTCCCTATAGTGGCTACCCAGGCAGCCATCGTAAGCACTAAGAAAGTTCCACAACCGCGGAATGGTCTCTGGCCGTTCTGGCGCAAGTTCGTGCGGGTTCGGGCGGCCGCACTCGCCCTCTTGATCCTGGTCATAATCGTACTGAGTGGTGCGTTGGCGCCCCTGCTGGCCCCGTTTCCGCAAAATCAACAGAATATCATGGCACGCCTGAAGCCACCTCTGTATGAGGGAACAGAGGGCTTGCATCTACTTGGAACAGATGCGCTGGGCCGCGACATCCTCGGGCGCCTGCTGTGGGGATCGCGCGTCTCCTTACTCGTCGGGGCGGCATCGGTTTTAGTAGCGGGGACGTTGGGTGTCACCCTCGGGCTCGTTGCCGGCTATTTCGGCGGTTCTGTCGACGCCGCGATCATGCGTTGGACGGACATTCAGCTGGCGTTGCCATTCCTGATCATGGCACTTGCAGTCGTGGCCGTATTGGGCTCGGGCCTGTGGAATGTCATCATCGTCTTAGGCGTCACCGGATGGGTACAATACGCGCGGATCGTGCGCGGTGAGGTACTCAGCGTACGCGAGCGCGAGTTTGTACTTGGAGCCTATGCATCTGGAGTCCCGACACGGCGGATCCTGTTCTACCACATATTGCCCAATGTAACCGCGTCGATCATCGTCATCGCCTCGCTCCAGGTAGCGCGCATGATTCTCATGGAGGCCTCACTGAGTTTCTTAGGCCTGGGCGTACCTGTCGAGATTCCAACCTGGGGCCGGATGGTTGCCGATGGTCGTGATTACCTCTCGATTGCCCCCTGGGTTGCAACACTCCCAGGGTTGGCAATCTTTACCACGGTACTCTGCATTAATATCTGCGGTGACCGGCTACGTGACATGTTAGATCCGACACTCCGGCATCAGAAGGAAGGATGATGATAGCCACGGAACGAGCAACGTCCTGGGTAACGATCTCTGAGCCGGCGCGCAGTACTCCTGTTGTACGGGAGGTCGACGTTTTAGTGGTCGGCGGCGGGATGTCCGGCTGTAGCGCCGCCCGAGCGGCGGCCCAGGGCGGTGCCCGAACACTCCTGGTAGAACGCTACGGATTTCTTGGCGGTACAGCGACAGCGGCGATGGTGGGTTGTATCTGCGGTCTATATACTTGCGGACCGGAGTCCAGCCAGTTGCAGTTGATTTATGGACACGCCCAGGAGTTGATGGACCGGCTTGAGGCCCTCCACGCCGGCTTCAAATACCGGCATCGCTACCAACTTGACCATGAAGTGCTCAAGCTCGTCCTTGACGAGTGGCTGCTACAGGCGGGGGTCGAACTGCTGCTTCACACCTTTGGAGTACACGCGATTGTGGAGGATGATTGTATTGCGGGCGTCGTCATCGAGAACAAAGGCGGCCGGGCTGCGATCCGGGCCTCGGTTGTTATAGATGCCTCCGGTGACGGCGATGTGGCGGCCCGCGCGGGCGCGCCGTGGGAGAAAGGTGATGCCGAGGGCCAACTCCAGGCACCGACGTACGTCTTTTATATGAGCGGAGTCGATATCGACCGGGCAATGTCCATCCCAGAGTCGAAACTCAAAGAGTGGATGAAAGCTGCGCGAGGCCGGGGTGAATACAACTTCCCACGCATCAGCGGCTCGTACTCACCTGCTCCCAAACCCGGCACTGTCCACGTCAACATGACGCGCACGCCGGGCGTCGACGGTATCGACCCCGATAGCCTGACGGCGGGGCATCTGGAAGGCCGGCGGCAGATCAGGGACTTCATCGCTTTCCTGCAGCGGCACGTCCCAGGATTTGAGAACGCCTATCTCGATGCAATTGCACCCCAACTGGGCGTACGCGAGACACGGCGAATCATGGGGGAGTACGTGCTAACACGTGAAGACGTGCTTGGCGCTCAGAAGTTTGCCGATGGGGTCTGCCGAAGTTCCTGGCCGGTTGAGGACCATACTATTGGACTCGACACCGTACGCCTGCATCTCCCGGGCGACGATTACTATCACGTGCCGTACCGAAGTCTGGTACCGCAGAAAATCGACGGTCTCTTGCTCGCGGGCCGCTGCATCTCTGCCACTCATGATGCCATGGCGTCGGTTCGAGTCATGGGACCAGGTCTGGCTCTCGGTCAAGCCGCTGGTACTGCCGCCGTGCTGGCTCTCGAGACGAATACTGCCCCCAGGAATGTGTCGATCCCTACGCTGCAAGAGCGGCTTCGATCGGCCGGGGCCCTCATTTAGGGCTTCGTGTTCTGGGATGAACTTCCATCCTCATGTCTCCCCACAATTGAAAGGTAAATCTGACTTGACTTCATTGAATCCGGCCAAGCCGTGGCCGCGACGGCCGTGGCAACCTTTGATGCGGCTGACCGACGTAGTCAATCTCGATGTCGAAGCGATGGTCTCAGACGCTGCGGCCCACGGTGTTGATTGCTTGATTGTGAGCGCCGGTGGCTTCACGGCCTGGTACCCAACACAACTCTCGTGCCAACGCCGCAATCCGTATATGACGGGCGACTTCCTCGGTGAAGTGGTTGCCGCAGCGAAGCGCCACGGCCTGCAAGTTTATGGACGCATGGATATTAGCAAGGGCTACGTGGAATGGTATCAGCAGCACCCGGATTGGTACGCCGTTGATGCCGACGGGACACCGATCCGCTACTGGGAATTACACGAGACCTGTTTTACCGGCCCCTACTTTCAAGAGTACAACCTGCAGATTATCGACGAACTACTAACCAACTACCCGCTCGACGGTCTGTTTTACAATTTCTACTTGTTACAGTCCTGCCATTGTGAGCGCTGCCAGGAGGTTGTACAGACCGCGATTGGGCAGCGCGTACCCACCGGTTCTCGGCTCGACCCTACCTATGAGCGCTGGCGCCATCAGGCCCTGGCAGACTATACAGCGCGGATCCGCAACCGCATACATCACCATCGGCCAGAGGCACGGCTCATGGTCTATCACCACCTCCAGAAGGGCTGGGATCCACGCCTGATGGCCGACGCCGTGGATATTTGGACCGCCCAGGCCAGCAGCCCGCTACTGCGGAATCCACTCGACCCCCAACCAGCGTGGCTCTACTGGATTGGCGAGGAGGTGCAGAAGGGCCAGGTACTAAAACCGGGAGTGCCGCCGATGCTCTGGCTCAGCTATTCTGAGATGTTTGCCAGTCGGCGCGTTTTGCAACCAGCCGATCGGTTGGTGACTCACATAGCACAGGGAGCAGCCTACGGGGCCAGCGTTTGTCCGAGCTTGAACGGAGTGCCGGGCCGGCAAGAAGATCCTCGACCGCTTCAGGCGGTAGCGGCCAAACAGCACGAATTGGAGCGCCTGGCACCATTTCTGGAGAAAACGACTGTACCCACTCGGGTCGCCCTTGTCTACTCACCAGACAGCTTCTGGTTTGGTCCCGACCAGGGCGAGCCAGGTGGGCGCAAGCATGGCCATCTGCCAGAGTTTCGCGGGCTGTATGCAGCGCTGATTGATAGTCGTTACCCGTTTGACGTACTAATCGGCGGTACACTCAACGCGCCGACTCTCCAGCGCTACGCCGTTGTGATTTTACCGGCCCTACACTGCCTGACGGATGCCGACGCTCTTGCCCTCGATCGCTGGGTTCGCGACGGCGGTTGCTTAATGGCGACGGCCGATACCGGTGTCGCCAACGCCGATGGGCATCCCAGGACACGCCCGGCGGCACCGGTGTTCGCACCGCTCCCGGGGGAAGCCCAATCGGCGACAGGCGGCTATCTGAGAATTGCTGATCCGGCATTGCGGGCAGCACTCGGTGGCAGCAGTCTCATCGCCCTGGAGAGTGCATTCTTGCCTCTCTCCATTCAAGGTGCCCACACCGACTTGTGTTTGCTGGGGCCGTTTCGTAATAATGCGCCGGAATTCACCTTTTGGGAGGGAGGGACCGTTGGCCCGCCCGGGTTAGTACACCAGCATTTCGGTCAGGGACATTCAATCCGGCTTCCATGGTATATCGGTGGCCTATACAATACCGCCGCAATTCCGGAATACCCCGTCCTGCTGGGCTGGCTCCTCGAGCAGGTAACCGGCCCTTCACCCATAATGACGAACGCGCCTCCATCGGTACAGGTTGTGCTTCGTGAGCAGCACCGGCCATCCGGAACCCGCTGGCTCGTTCACCTGATCAACAATACCGCGGCTGCAGAGCGCCCCTTGCTCTCCACGGTGGTGCTGCCCCCAGTGACAGTGCGAGTGCGCTGCCCGGCACGCCGCGTTTACCTGGCAGTAGCGGATCACGAGGCCAGGGCTACTCGCGACGGAGAGTGGATCAGCGTGCGAACCGGCTCGCTCTTTCAACACGAGTTGCTCGTGCTCGAGTGATCACCGAGGATCTATAATTTGACGTGAACGATGGGAGACGGCGAACTGTTCCTCCCGGAAGAAGGGTTTGGAGAAGACTTGGCTGATCTGCGTCAGGAACTGGGTATCCCAGAGAAGCGCCGCTTCGAGACCAAGATCGAGTTGGGCTTGAAGATTATCAGACGCGCCAACGCCAATGGTGTATCCTTCGATTGGCGCGCCTGCAACGCGGTTTAGCCACGAGCGTCCCAATGTGAGTATCCTCATCGGGGCGGATCGTCGAGTTGCAGAGTTGGAGCGCGTGTTCTGCGGCATCAGTCGGTGGGAGGTTAAAGCCTTTGGGGCCCACCGCCCAGCGCTTCACACGGTGGATCGTCGCTGAGGGCGGAAAGGCCTCGGCCTTTTGGCCGCCGCTGAAGTTGACGACGACTTCAACCTGGCGGCAGCGGTGGACGTGAACGCGGCTCCGGTGCCGAACACCGGCGGCTTGCAGTGCGGCGCTGTGGTCCAGAGCCTCCTCAGCGTCTTCCAGGAGCACACTCGTACCTCCATCCGCAGTGACCAATCCGTGGCGGCTAGCCACTTCCAAGATGTCTCGAACGGTGCCGTCGTCCGGCACTCGCACCAGCACGATCTGAGGGATTCCCTCGCCTTGTAGGAAGATTTCGATCTCGGACATTCTCTTTCTCCTCGCGCAATATGGCGCTTGATGGTTTCTGAAGGTCTGCAGCGTCACTGCCGCTCGCTCCTTCTACTCCATCAATCCACGCAGGGCGACAAAACCGGAAACAGGATGTGGCATTTCACCGGACAGTAGGGCTGCGCTCGCAGGCTGAAGCAGGCGTCGGAACGGGCAAGAGAAGGAAGCATCTACGCCAGGCGCGTCACACGGCGGGCAAGTGGCACAGTGGAGGCAACGGGACGCTGCGAATCAGCGGGTTGGCGGGGTGCAATTGCGGCCATGACCCACCCCGTCAGCCGTTCGATACAGCGCCGGCAGAGAGGCACGGTCGGCGAGCAGCGCAACGAAGAGAGGCAGCCCACGGTTCAGATGAGGCGATGGGGCGTACTGCGGATCTGCTATCAGCTCTAATTCGCCTCGTCCTCGGCAACGGGGCAGATGAAGTAGTGTGAACAGCGGGGACACTCGCGGTCGTTCGGTCGATGGGGGAATTCCGCTTGCAGAATTCCGACGATCGCATCGTCGTACCGTCCGAGGCGCGTGGCTATTGTTTTCGCTCCCAGCTCAACCCTCTCGACGTGATCGCTCGATAGATACACAAGTTCAACGCGTGTGCCTGCTTCCGGGTAGGCCCGTCGGCTTCCTTCCTGATACAGAGCGTAAACGTTCTTCTCGGTCTCACTCTTGCTGGGCCGCCCGGTTCGCCAACGGCGGACCACGGGTGGTGCGCTGCCATCTGGAGAGATCTCGACGTGGTCGGGCTTGAAGCTGACGTGACCGTGCGCCAGCGGAATCTTCCACTCGGGCTGAACGAATACACCAGACGACTGACCCGACCGAGTGACCACCCGCGCCACGATCGCCGTTGCTGCCTGCCAATAGATTGCCTCGTAGGCGTGACTCTTCAAACCTCTTTTCTCCCAGGCCTCTGCCAGCCGCTGTTGCCTGACGGCGACGTTGACCTCCCGCCCCTGCACTCGTTCGGCCTGCAGCCAGCGCAAAACGTCATACACACAGCGATGGAACTGGACGTAGGCTGAGTCCTCGCGCCTGCCACCCAGTCCAAGAATGAATTCGTAGTAGTACTTTCGCGGGCAGTTTATGTACACATCCAACTCGTCGGCGGGAAATGATGGGGGCTCAAGCGGTGGTGGAAGTGGGATAGCGGCCTCTGGACCCACTTCGCTCCCAGGCCACGTGATCGAGCCGAGTGGCGGATGGGGTAACTGGGCGGCGACCAGCGAGAGAAGGCTCGACGGCGCGCTGTTCTGGCTGCCGTAGCGATTCGCACGCGACAGGCAGAGGACGTCGCGCGCGCGCGACAACGCTACAAAGAAGAGGCACTCTTCCTCCTCGGCGTGCCAGTCTCTCGCCTCATGCGCAACCATTCCAGTAGGCGGCGGGCAGATCTGACCTCGCCAGGGTACAGGAAAGTACCGTTGCCCGAGACCGGGCAAGTAGACAGCGGTGAACTCAAGACCCTTGCTCGCGTGGATTGTAAGTAGTCGCACGGCATCCAGGCCCATCGCTCACTCCGGTACCTCGCGGAGCTGGCGCTCTTCGCCGAAGATTTCGAGCCGCCGCACGTACTCGAGGAACGCTCGCTTCGGGTCCTTGTCGTCTGCAAAAGCGCGTTTGCGCTGCTCATGCGCGAACTGCAGGAACTGGAAGACCGCCAGCCGGCGCTGCTGACCGCCGACCGAACTGTCGTTCAGCAAAGGTCGCAGGTACTGGCTGCGGACGAACAGGTAGCGGACGAGCAGCCCCCAGGCAGTGCTCCCGTAGCAAAGACCATCCAGATGCCGGGCAAGCAGCACAAGCCCAGCCTTCCCCACTGCAGAGATCGTTTCCGCTTCCTGCGCGAGATTGAGCGCGCGTGGGAAGGGAACATCCTGCTCGCCTGCCAATTCAAGCAGAGCTTGTACATCCAAGAGGGGGATCTGGTACTCCGCAAAACGTGCCACCCGGACCAACGCGCATCGGTCACCTGCGGCGAGCGCCATGAGCGCGAGCAGATCGCGGATCTCGTGGCGCTCAAAGAGGTCGCCCAAGTAGAGAATCGGGATCCCTGTCTGCTCGAGGTAGGTGGCGATGCGCGCGAGGAGTGTATGCGAGCGACAGAGCACAGCCTGATCACAGTATGGGATTCCAGCCGCCCGCTGCCGCTCGATCTCGCGTGCCAGTCCAACCCCCTCGGCGGTCTGGTCCACTGCGACCTCCATGAGTACCCGCCCACTTCCGTCGCGTCGGGCAGGCTCCCAGGGGATGAAGTTTGTTCCTCGCGTTGCCCTCATCTGGGGTGCCAGAGTGCCGACAACCTTGAGGATCGACGGCTGTGAGCGATAGTTCCGCCCAAGTGAACGCACCGTCGCGCCTGGGAAATCGGCAGGAAAGAGCCGCATATTGTCCGGTGCTGCTCCCCGGAAGCGGTAGATGGCCTGCCGCGCGTCCCCGACGACCCAAAGCCCGGCGCCCTCGCCGGCGATCTCGCATAGGAGCAGCCCGCTCGCGCGGTTGACATCCTGGTATTCGTCCACCAGCACGTGCCGGAAGCTCTGCCTGATGTACTCGCGGATGTCACTGTGTGCCCGCAGCAGCATCACCGTGCGGAAAATAAGATCGCCGAAGTCGAGCAGGTACTCCCGCTCGATGCAGTCCTGGTAGATTGCGTAGACCCGTGCCACCTCAAGCGCCCGTTCCGCAGCCTCCCGCGCCTCATCAGCTTGCGCCGCCGCAAGCATCTGCTCAGCCAGAGCCACGTACGCAGCAGGGCCGACCAGCTCGTCCTTGGCACGCGAGATCGCGGCCAGGATGTAGCGCAGATTGGTGGTCGGCTCGTACAGGTTCCGGTAGTGATCGAGCGGGAGCGAGGGCAGCAGTCGTTCGAGCCGGAAGAGGGCGTCGACCGGATCGATGACTGTCAGCCGTGGCGGCAAGCCAAGCCGGCTTCCGAACTTCCGCAGCAGTTCAAGACCGAAAGCGTGGAACGTTCCCACCCAGATCCGCGGCGCCGCTTCCGGCACGACGCGCGCGACGCGCTCGCGCATCTCTTCAGCGGCCTTGTTCGAGAAGGTCAGGGCGAGGATTGCGGAAGGCAGCACCTTTTCCTCTTCGAGCAGAAAAATGATCCGTCCCACCAACGTGCGGGTCTTCCCAGTGCCCGGTCCTGCTTCGGCCAGGAACGGCCCGCGGTTGACGCGCGCGGCTTCTTCCTGGCTCGGGTCGAGGTGCAGCTCGAGTGAATCACGGTCCTCCACGTTACCATCGGAGGGTATGGAGGTCAGCAAGGCTCGCGCGAGTTGGTGAAATACAAGTCCGTCAGGCAGGCCGACGCGAGCTGCAATTGCCGTCGCGTCCAGGTGATCCTCGATATACCACTGTCGCACTGTCTCAGCCGGCAGGAAGAACTCCCGCGCGAATACGTTGGCCTCGCGCTCCTGCCGCTCCTCGGGATTGTAGCCTTCGACGTAATGGACGCCCGGCGGCACGCTCCCTTCGGTGATCTCGGGGTCGACATCAGAGGCGCTGCAGGCGGTGTGATCTCCATGCAGCCAAAAGTGGGCGTACTCGTGCCCGATGTAGAAGGTGGCGAGCTCCGGGTCGACGTCTTGGTTGAACCAAATAACGTGGCTGGCAGGGTCGAGTACGGCCTCGCCGCCGTCCAACAGGGAATCTACAGCGGGAACGCCGTGAGGCTTGATCCCCGTAATCTGCGCTGCCGCCGCGATGAGCGCCTTGGCTGACGAATCACCGTTGGCCCTCGCTCGCGCGGTAGCATGCCACGCTCGCGCCTGTCTCTTAATCTCATCCCAATGGCTCATGCTATTGATCTGCCTCTTACTGGGCTTCCACAATTATCAGAAAAAACTCAGGTTAAGCGCCTCTAAAGCAGAAACCCGGAGAGAACAGCCCTTATCTCAGGATTCCGCCCTCGCCGGGGAAAGATTCTACCTCGCCAACGTCAGTTCCAGAGGGTCAATGTTTATCATTATCACAGGAATTCTTCCGGGCAGACCGCCGATTTCACGCCCGTTGGTTCCTTATTCCGCCTTTTCTGTCGGATGATTGTCGCAGCCTGTACCCTGTTAGTGCAAACTGGAGCGCCGGCAGCGCCCACCAGAGTTCTCTGGCATGTGCGAGGGGTGGCGCAGCGTTCCGTCGACGGCCTCAGCGAACCACCCCAGCCAGCGTTCAATGAACTGCTCTTCGTCTCCTTGATCGAACGGAAGCGGCTCCCACGCCACCTGACGAGCCGATATGGCCGGTGAAAAGGCCCGGGCAGCCGCCTCCTCTGTGGGAGGAAGGGCAAACGGATCGAGGCTGAACCTTTCACGAACAAGAGGTTGCACCATGAAGGCCATTTCAAACCAGCGATAGACGCCCTCGTCGTGGGCGTCGCAGAACCACAGCGAGTGGCTGCGCCCTTCGTAGTCGTACTGATCGCGGGGCTTACGTGCAGCGATGGCGGTGTAGGCAATCACGTCGAATGCAGGTGGGCGACCAGTGACCGCCAAGCAGTTAGATGGCGCTGACCCCATTGGATCGACAACCAAAACTCCGTCGCCGAGTCGCACGACCAGATTCGGGGGCTGTGTGACAGCGGCCGAAGGGGCGGCCTCGAGTACACGCGCTATGAGCCTTTCTAGAACAGCTATGGCAAAAGTCACACACAAAAATATTATGGTAACTTACAGGCGCTGACCTGGCTCCGTTGAGAGCCATTTGGTAGCTGACTCTGGGAGCCGTTATGATGGTTGAAACGCTCCCGGAAGTCAGGCCAATGCGCACAGCGAAAGATAGCACCAATCTGCCGAAACGATACTATCGGCCTCAACTGCGGCGATGTCCACACTGCCAATGGAAGCTGAAACGGTGGTGGACACTGTGGAGCAAGGATCTGATAACCCTGGACGATCGGGGCCATGTTGTCAGCCAAGGGTACCGTTGTTCCAACCCAGCTTGCCCATGCCCAGAGGCGGTCTTTCGCTCGGCCGAGGCCGAAGCCTTGAGCTTGCCGGCGTGCAGTTTTGGTGTTGATGTCGTGGTTGAAGTCGGCTATCAGCGGTTCTGGATGCGGCGCACGGTTCTGGAAATCCATGCCTCGCTTCAAGAGCGCATCCCCATTTCCCAACGCCACGTCTTGAACCTCCTGGGCAACTTCTTGGCCTTGCTGCGCGCGGCTCAACCCGCCAAGATCGCCAGCCTGCGGTCGCACTGGGAAGAGCTGGGGGGCCTGATCCTGTCGCTAGACGGGATGCAGCCCGAAAAGGGGAACCCGGCCCTGTATGTGGTCCGGGAGACCCAATTGGATGAACCCTTAGCGGCCGAGATATTGACCAGCGGTGACCACAAGACCATCCAGACCAAACTCCTTGAACCGATCAAGCAATGGGGTCTCCCCATCCGGGGCGTGGTGAGCGATGCCCAAAAGCCCATCCGGATGGCAGTCGAGCACGCATGGCCCGGTGTGCCCCACCAGAACTGCCAGTATCACTGTCTGCGTGAGGCCGGCCGGTCCACGTTTCTGGCTGATCGGGCCATGAAGACCGATTTGAAGCAGAAACTCCGGGGGCGTTTGGCTCCGGCGCGGCGAGCCATCGGCCGCTTGCCCGATGACAGCCCGTATCGACCAGTGTTACTGAAGTATGCGCGTTCCATCCGTTTCACCTTGTTGGAAGGGGGCCCCTTGCCTTTCGACTTGGGGGGGCTGCGTATGGTTGACGACTTGGCCGCCATCGAAGCCTCTTTGCGCCGCGCCCGGGAAAAAGGGGGCATCGGCTACTGGATCGACTGATTCAGAGCGTGGGCGTCCATGAGTTTTTCAGCGCCCCCGCGGCGCGCTTGGCGCGTCAACTCCAATGGCTCATTGATCTGCAGCGCCTGCTTGACCCCATGACTGGAACACCGCCTCGACCGCCCACCGGCGCTGAGGTGAGTGCGCGAGTAGACAAGTATCTCTGGGCCTTGACCCAGCAGGTTGACTTGGATGAATCGGACCGCGCCGTCGCTCACCATATCGATCACACCTTTCGTAACCGTTGGTGGGGTCTCTTTCGGTGTTACGATGTGCCCGACTTACCCCCGACCAACAACGACTTGGAAACGTCCTTTGGTCGGCTGAAGACGAACCAGCGACGAGTCACGGGATGCAAAAGTGTGAATCACTTTGTCCAACGCTATGGCGCCTACGCGGCCTTCGTTGACCTTTCTGAGTCCAAGGCTGAGCTGCTGGCCCGACTCCGACCAGTCGATCGTGCGGCTTACAAACGAGAACGGCAACGACTTCAGACGATCCTGGTCAGGGCACGGGATCAACGTCGCTTTCGACACAAGCGTGACCTGGCACTCCAGGAACTGGAACTTGAGTGGGCCGCTGCCGTCGAAGCAGCATCCCACTTGCAAGAGATCAGGACATCGTCGGACAACGAGCGCCAACCGAGTGACTCACCATAATATTTTTGTGTGTGACTTTTGCCACACCTGTTCTAGAATCCCCTCAAGAGACTGCTTGGCTGCGGCGAAGAGCTCCGTCCGCCGTTCCTCAGCCGATTTCTGAGCCGCCGCCATCGCTCCTTCTTGCGTCTGTCTGTCGACGATTACCTGGTTGGCGGCTTGAAGCTTCGCGGCCGCTGGCGAAGGAGCCTGCTGGCTCGCGCGTAGACGCGTCAGAATGTTAGCTGGCGTGGGGCGCGCCTGTGGCGCCTTATAGAGGCACTCGGTCACTAGACTCGCAATTGAAGGTGAGCAACCTGCTAAACGTGGTGGTGCTTGGTTCAGGTGCTGCTCCCGATAGTCCCAGGGGCTGGGGCCGGGGAACGGCCGGTGGCCCTGGAGCAGCTCAAAGGCCATGACGCCGAACGCGTACACGTCGGTTGCCGGGGTGGCCCGCTCAGCCCGCCACTGCTCAGGTGCAGCGTACGGGGCCGTGAGGGCATACTTCTGCGTATCGGGTGCGGTAGTGGCTTCCGCGTAACGCGCGATCCCGAAATCTGCCAAGCACCAGCGGCTCTCGTACAGTAGAACGTTCTCAGGTTTGAGGTCGCGGTGTACGACCCCCTGTTGAAGGCTAGCGAGGGCTTCAGCCACGTCGAGGAGGACGCGCACAGCCTCGTCGGTGGCAAGCTTCCCTCCAGCCTCGTTGAGGTGCTGACGAAGAGACTTCTCGGCGCGCGGCATCACCAGAACATAGTAGTCCTGCCATTCCCCGGAATCGATGATCGGGATGATGTTAGGAAGGCCGGAGACAGGCTCAAACAGTAGCTCGCGGGAAGCACCAGGTGCCTTAGGTACCAGCTTTACGACTGCCTGCGAGCCGTCCTCGGCCTCGGCCTCGTAGATACGGCCAAAGCCACCCTTTGTGATCTCTGTGCCGAGCCACCACTTTCGCCGCAGCTCGATTGTCTCGGAAGCCATCTCTCGCCTCCAAACTGCGTGGGTCGACCTCGAGCCGACCTTCACTGAGTGCACGCTATGCCAACCCGCTGAAGGATCGGAAACATTAGTCGTGCTTCCCACCGGTGGGCGACTGACGCAAGTCACACGGTCGCGTAGAACAACAGCCCGAGTTTTCTTTCTGATGATTGTGGAAGCCCTTACTCCTCGCGGGATTGCAGTGCCAGCCAGTGCTGGCGGCGCTCTTCGCTCAATGCCGTGTCATTGCGGACCGCATCGAAGAAGTCCTCCTGTGTCGACAGGGTAGGGACCTGGTTGGCCCAATAGCGTGCCTGTAGTGCAAATCGCGGCCTTCCCTGTAAGTAGCGGGCGACGGCGGTGATCGTGCGATCAAGGGCTTGGGCAAGCGCCTTGATCGCCGCGAGCGGGATGGACGGGTAGCGGATCAACCGCCGGTCGAGTTTCCCCACCAGGGGGACGCTCATCTCTGCGCGCTCAGCAAGGTCTTCGATTGACGCGCCCCTCGCTTGGGCCTCGGCAACCAACCCGGAGATCGGCCGGTCCCCGTCGTCCGGGTCTTCGACCTGTCTCTGGTGCAGAAGGTTTTGGACAACGCTCATCCCCCGCAGGACCAGCGTATCTTCATCGACCGTTTGGGAATCAGGAGCAGGCGGAAGCTACTGCATGAGGGTCCAGCTCACGGTGAACTCAGTGAGTTCCCGCGCGTACTGTGGGTACCGCCGGACCCACTCCGCGAGGGCAGCATGGCTCGGGTCTGAGGTAGACGCAACGTAGGCGTCCAGCACGTCCTGCAAAGTTGGCTTCTCAGGAGGCTGCTTCATATCGGCTCTCCTCGCCATCTTTCTAGGATCTTTTCAGCTTCAGCCAGCCAGTTTCGAATAGTACGGGGCGTCCTGTTGAAATGGCGGCTGATTGTGGGTACGTCCGGGTCACTGTCTTCGATTGGCCAGCCCTCGTAGTAGCGCAAAATGAAGGCGGTTCGGAGCGGCTCCTGGAGAGTCTTGAGCGCGTCCTGAAGCAGAATTCGCTGTTCCATCGAGACGGGCGGATCAGGAAGGTCATCGGTCGACACCGCGAGGCGATTCGTACGGTCGTCTAGGTCGTGATCCTCTCCAGCCAGATCCAACAGTGAGACGAGATTCTTGTCGGCCTCAATCTCCTTCACTTTTCGATTGTATGCGGAGATCGTCCGCCTGTCGAGGGCAACCCAAAAGCGGACTTGCAGAAAGTCGCCTTCGTCGCTCTCCAGGTTCAAGATGGCCCTGAACAGGTCTTCGATCACGTCTTGGTAGGCTTCGTCTACCATCGCCGGCGGAAGCGCCTGCAGCTTCCCGTTGACCCGCTTCGCACACCGCTTAACCAAGATCCCTGACAGTGCGCTGACAGCCTTGCGGTTCTCTTGCTCACGGTAGTGACGAATGAGGTAGACAAGGGTCTTTTCCTGCAAATAACTCGAAGTCATATGGTCGCGCTTTTGGGCACGCTCGATCAAGTGTGGAAGAGACATACCGAGAGCAGATTCGATCTGCTCGTCGACTTCGCGGCTCCGTTTGTATACCTCGCCGGCGCTATTGCGGTGGGTCAGGGGTTGAGGCGGCACGCCGTTTCACCTCCGTCGTTGCCTTGATTTGCACGGCACGGTGCCCATCCTGCGCCTCCTCTCGATGAGTTCCCTACCCCGTCAATCGTCACGATCTCGCTGAACCGGAAGCCGGAATTACTACCAAAACGATATCACGTCAACGATGTCTGATCGCGGAGCGCCGAGAGGACTCTGCTCGGCTCAAGTCGTTGTTGTCTCAAACCTACCCTCGTGCGACATGGCAGAGATAACACGACGCGTAACGGACGCGCTGCCGGTGCTCGCCGCAGACGGAACACAGTTTGGGTAGTGTCACCCGGTATTCGCATAATCGACCCGGTCGTGTTTGGCATGTTCGCGGACTATGACCAGATGGAACACGGTTAAGCAACTGACTTCATTTGGGAAGGCCCCGATCTGATCGGCCTTGGTGCGGAACTCGCGGAAAAAGCGTTCAAGCAAGTTGGTCGAACGCACGAGTGGCTGGAGGGCCGGATCGAGGTGGTAACAGGTGAAGCAGCGTTGGATGCTCCAGGTGAAACTCTGAACGGCTTGTGGTTCCAGGGGCTGCCACGTGGCCACGAAGGCAGCCAAGCGGTGTTCGGCTTCGACGCGGGTGGGGGCCTCGAAGAGCGCCTGGGCCTCGGCGTGCATGGCCTGGTGGCGCTGCTGACGGGCTCGATCACGCGTCAGCGGCTGGCCGGTCTGCGGATCGGTCGTCGGCAGGCCTATGGTGCCGAGGGAGCGTTCAAAGCCGCGGACTGTATGGACCGGGCAGCGTTGGAGGCGGGCCGTGGGCAGGGAGGCCGCCAGGGCCGCCAGCCGGCCGGAGGTGCCGTCGCTGACCACCAGCAGGGCTTCTTTGATTGCGATTTGGTCCACGATCTCCATTCCGTCCCTGTGCTCGCCGCACCGCCTCAACCCGACATCAACGTCCGGCGCATAGACGATTATCCGCCCTCAAGCTTCACACTGCCCGCCACCCCAAGATCCTCCAGGATCTGGCTCAACTCAGCTCGCAAGCTCCGCGCGACGCCCACATTCACCGTCACGGTGAATTCGACACGCACTGTGAGGTCGGTGCCCGACCGCAGCTTGGGAATCAGCCTCGTCCCCAGGCGGTTCCACATCTCCGGCGGCACGGGGCCGGTGAGGCGAAGCGTCGTCTGCGAGACAACAGCAGGCCCAGCGGGCTGTTCTCCACCGTCCACGGGCGACGGCTCTCCACTTTCGACAGGACCAGGGTGCTGCTGAGGCTCCGGTGAGGTCCCGGCTGCACCACGCACCGGACCCGGCGCCAGCTTCGGTACGTCTCTCAGCTCCTGCGCCTTCGCCTTGCGGAGCAGGAAGACGCCGGACTCGAATGCCACCTCGTCGGTGGAGAGCGGTTCTGCGAACCAGACGCGCTCGTAGCCGCCGTCGGATTGTGGGCCGGAGGCCAGGCCAAGCTCGCCCCTGGAGACAAACTCAACGACCTTCATGCGCAGCACGGTGTCCGGGTCGAGGAGCCGGGTCAGGGCGCCGTTCAAGAAGCTCTGCCGCAGGCTGGCCAGTGGCCAGGTGCCCGACTCTTTGAGCGCCGGTGGCCAGTTGCGGTCGAGATAGCCGGCCCCCACGGACTCGTTGAGCAATGCCTGCGATTTCAATGCTGCAATGACCCGCCCGGTAAGCGTCTCACCGGCGCTGGCGTGGCCGGCACCGAGGTCGATCACCTTGAGACCGTCCTGCTCCTCGCTGTCGGCCAGCACGATGTACCGGTAGCTGGCCCACACCTCGTCCCCGGAGGCGTCTTCGGCCTCCTTGACGGTCGTCTGGATCTGGGCGCGCTCGGTGCGGTCGAAGTCGCCGCCCAGCGTCCCGGCGTCGATCTCCTGTTTGACACGCTTCCAGGCTAGCCAGTCCTCGACCTTGCCGCGCAGCTCGCGCCCGGGCTTCTTCAGCACCCACACGAGCGCGCCGGGGTAGAGCCGGGGTGAGTTGCCCCGCTGCCTGGTCCACTCCGCGAGGCGCTCGCGCAGGCCCTCGCTCCCGTTCCATTCGACGGATGGGTCCATTACAACCAGGGTAAGTTTCGGAGAGTCCGAGATCTCGGCACCGTCTGCCGGAAAGGGAACGATAGGGATACTACGGCCGCGGTCGAACTCAGTCTTGACCAGGTTCCGGATGGCCGGGCGGATCTCGCTCTCCTGGTCGAGTGATGCGCGCCGGTCGCTCACCACCTTCTTCAGGGTCGGCTGATGGCGAATCTGGAAGCCGTCGGTGCCGACCCGGCGGATGTAGAAGGCCCGCGATTCCAGGGCGAGCGCGGCGGTATCGATGGAGGTCGTATCCACCTCGGGCTCACCCAGGGCAAAGCGCAGCTCGGGCAGGTGGGCGATCTTATCGGTCTGGCCGCCGGAGGACTCGAAGAGGATCGCAGCGCCGACGCGGCGGTGGATGGCGCGCAGTGCCCCCTTCGTGTCGGCATCCAGCGCGCGGGCGTGAGAATGGGCCCCGGCGATGTCGGCGTCGATAGCAGCCAACAGGCGTGACTCGCCGAGCTGGCCCAGCACGACGCTGCGGAAGTCGGCCACGTCGAGCGGGACGGACCCGAGGGTGATCAGTGGCTCCCGGCGCGCCTGGGTGAAGCCCTCGCGGTAGGCCCAGGAGATCCATTGGGCCAGCATCGCGAGGGTGCCGCGCGTCTGCTGGTACTGGGGCAGGGCCTGCCACTTGCGCTGGAAGACCGAGAGGGTCGCGGGGTGGAAGGGGTAGGTGGCCTCGAAGCGGCTCTGGAGATAGTCGCGTGCCCCCGCCTCGGTGGTGGCAGTGTCCACCGCGGTCCACTCGGGCGGCAACTGCGCCCGGCGCTCGAAACACCAGTCGGCGAACGCTTTGGCGACGCGCCTGCGCGTCCGCGCGTTGCCCTGATCTTCGAAGAGCCGCCGGCACACCACCTCGGCGATCTCGGCCTCATCGTTGGCGATCAGGTCTTTGGCCACCCGCCGCACGACCTTGGTGATCCGCTCCTGCCACTGCAGGTCCCACTCGGTCATCTCCACCTGGCTGCGCGGCAGGCTGATCACCGCCGCGCCCCGGCTCGTCCCGGTCATCGCAACGGTCAGGTTCTGGATGAAGGCGTAGAAGGGCTCGGCCAGACCGCGGTGGCGGTTGATGAAGTTCAGCACTTCGTCGAAGAGGACCAGCACCGGGCCTCCGGCGGCTTCGAAGAGCCGACCGAGGGACACAGTACCGGGGGGTGTCGTGCGCGCCGCGGCCCCCAGCGCGGCGACCCCCTCATCGCCGGCGAGTTGTCGGGCGATGTCGATCCAGGGTGTCTCGCGGCCCTCCTGCGGGTCCCAGGCGTTGCCGACGAAGACCGCGACCCGCGCACGCGGCACGGCGGGGAGCCCGGCCGACTCGAGCAGGGCGGGTACACCGGCAAGCCCGGAGGCCGCGCTGCCCGCGTTCGCCAGATGGTAGAGCGTCGTCAGGGTGTGCGTCTTGCCGCCACCGAATTGGGTGATGAGAGTCAGCACCGGGGCAGTATTGGCCGTCTGGCCGGCCAGGCGCCGTAACACCATCCCCGCGTGCTCGCGCAGGGCGCGGGTGAACGAGGTGCGGGCAAAGAACTTGTCGGGATCGCGGTAGTCCTCCGGCGCCGTCCGGGCGACGACCTGTTCAAGATGGATGGCGAACTCGTCGGGGTTGAACGATCGCCCTTCCCGAACTTCCTTGCGAGGGATGACGACCTTGTACCAGGGCTCCAGCATTCTCCTGCTCCTATAGTCTTCGAAACTCCTCATCGCTACGCTCTGGCGACCACACGCCGGCGTCGCCGGGGCCAATCAGTGCTACGCCGTAGCACAGGAAGTATCGGCACAGGCCCGGCGAGCCGGGCCGCCCGAGACCTGCCAGACGCTCTGTCCGGGCGGCTGGCTCGACATTGCACTCATCCTGGTACGCCAAGAGCGAGATTCTCCAAAGTGACCTGGTGAAAGACGCGCGGGTCGCCCAGCCGCTTGACCGCATCCAGAATCTCGATGCCGGTCAGGTGCCCATCGGCATCGTAGTCGGCGGCGATTCCCTCGGCTAGATGTTCGGTGGTAACTGTGGTCTCGTGAAACCGAATATAGAGAGCATCCACTTCAGGATCGTACGTGATCTTCATTGCGACCTCTCAGCAGCTCGGGGCGATCCTCAGCGAGTTCGGACATACAGAACTTTGCCCTCCCGGAGCGCGGGGCGGACGACTGTGCCGACAATCTCCCGTCGCCGCTCCAGCTCTTCCGGCGTGATCACGATGATGTCCTTCGGCACAGGGATGTCGTGCAGCGCCACCCGCATCTCGATCTGTTTTTCACGCCTGGAGCCCGACACCGGTATCACGATGAGGAGATCCACATCGCTGTCCGGGCCGGCCGTCCCGCACGCGTGGGATCCACCCCGCGGGGTGCCCCCCAGCGAGATCGTCTCGTAGGGGTATCCCCCGTAGGGGACAAACAGGATGATCTGGTCCGGGTCGAAGCGTTCGACCAGGCGCCGGACCATGGTTTCAATTTGGTCAACAACACCACTTGAGGTCGTCATGGTTTCTCACCTCGGCACCGCCAGGAGCATGGCATCCAGCAGCCGCTTTTCCTCACTGTCGCGCGGGTAGAGCGCCGAGAGGGCATTGGCCAGGCGCAGGAAGTCGGGACGATATGATTGCTCATAGAAAAGTAATTCGCGCAGTGCCGTGGTCATTCCTTGCTTTTGGAAGAGCATAGCTTGATGGACATGATCGAGGACTGTGATCGTATCCTGATGAAGATGCGTCCAGGTCTCTCCTTCGACGCGTTTTTGCACGAAGACTGCCTGCTCGTCCTTCTGCCGGCGCTTTGTCTCGTCTGATTGGAGTTCAAACAGCTCAAGTTGGTAAGGTCGGGGCTCTGACTTAGTGCTCTGCAGATACTCAAGGTCTCGGCTTGTTTTGTCTCCAAGAATCTGCCGGGCGCGTTCGCGCACCGAAAGAAGGCGTACTACGCCTTTGCGGGTTTCGATCAGCAGGCCTTCCCAACGCTCGAGGTGGATGCCGAGGGGCTGGCAAAAGCGCCGGACAATGTCGTAGGGAAGAGAATAGTTGCTCCCGGTTCGGAATCGTTGTGCCGGTACCTCATCTTCATCGTCACTATCCTGCTCGTCTTCTCTCAAGTCCTCGACATCCCCAACTTGCGCTCCCTTGGCTACACGCGGCATAACGTTGATACTCCGCATGGTCCACAAGAACAGCGCAGTAAGGCGAGCGTCCTCCTCTACTGCAGACGGCGCATCCGTTCCAAGGACTTGTCTGAGAGCAGCCCGCCCAATCTCTTCCCAGACTTTCTCCAGGTACTCAGGCAGAGCCACCTCGCGCCCCTCAGCCGTTTCGACGCGTAAGTAGCGGCTGTAGATCTCCAGCGCCGGGCCGATGCAGGCGAAGACGAGGTCCGCGCCGCGCACGCCCTCATTCTGCAGCCGCTCCATCCACTCGCGCACGCGCCTGGGCAGCTCGCGAAGGACCACGCTCCAATCGCCCACGGGGGCATCTTCGGGCCGCGGGCGGCAAACGAGGTGAATACTCGACGCGAGAGAAGCAGTATTCTGCGCGTTCGTACGGACCCCGCGTTCTGTAACAATCGGCCAAGATGCCCGAATTACCCAGCCAGATTTGAGAAGTCCGTTCAACAGGGCTTCCCAACCCTCAGTGGTCTTGTGTGCAAATACAACACACGCGATTCCGTCGTCCTTCAATGCCCGGCGACCTTCGCCAAATGCAGCTTGTACTGATACCTCAAAGAACTCGCGGCTCTTGGGCTTGCCGTTCACACAGTGCGCTTGGTTCCATACGGCTTCTTCTGCCTTCGGAGAAAGTCCTGCGCTATCACTCAACGGACGAGAGTAGGTTGTTGACGACGCAAGCAAGATGGTATTGAACCAGACAAGAAAGAAGTCAGAGAGATCAGCGTACGGGACTGCATCGTAGTAAGGAGGATCAGTAAAAAAGATGTCCACCGATTCATCAGAGAGAGGTAATTCGCGCGCATCTCCTTGTTGCGTCTGACCTGCCCTCAACCCAGAGTGGCCCTGCTGCGCAACCACTTTCCTGACCCATTCTACAGCTGCCCCATAGTTCGCGCTTTGATCTCCAATCGGCACGCTTTCAACGAAATCCCAAACCATCTGAAGGGCTTGTCGCGGAAAAGAATGCCCTATTGCCTCAATGTTTGGAATCCATGATACGTGCGCTGATGTCTGGTCTATGCAGCGCCCGAGCGCAAGGAGGGCCGCCAGGGAGACATCGTTCAGACTGCCCTGAGCAACGATCCTGTCCCTTATTGCCGCTGCAAGGGTCGTAATGGCGAGTCTTTGCCTTGCTGTAAAGAGGTCACCGAACGTCTGAGCACCGTACCTTGTTGGTGCGGTAAGTCCTCGAGCATTTGGAGAGGGCCGCACAGGGTTCAAGCGAGCGCCCGGATTGGATTCGGGAATATCCCTGACCTTCAGCCCAGCCTTCCAGACCGCCTCATAATCTACCCTCGTTGGAAGTCGAAAAGCCCTGCCCCTTTGCGGGTGCGGCTCGATTACAGCCAGCAAGTACGCTCCACCCACTCGATTGCCCGAATTGTCGAACTCAACCTCGCACCCCGCTCGCTGAGCTGATAACTGGGCCATAACCCTGTCGCCCTTAAGCACAGAGTTGCAACATGGACACACCACATGCGAGTTGTTGCCCGAGGCTTTCGTGGCTCGTAGAGCTACGAAGCCTGGCTCTAGTCTTTCGCTACCTTCCCCACGTGCTATGCGGAACTTGATCGGTCCCCCGAGCGGAGCCGATTCCATAATGAGGGCTACACAAGTACCGTTATCGGTCTCTCTGAAGTATTTTGCCCGCTTTGCCCCCCTCTTCGACAGCCACGGTGTCTTGAAAATCGGGATCTCTGCTCCGCAGTTTGAAGACTCGCAGCGAACTGTCCGAGCCCACAAGTAGCCAATGGGCCTCGCACCATTCGAACCGGGCGGGTAGAACTCGGCCAGCTCCCGCTCCGCCGCGGCCTTGATCTCAGCACCCACGCGGCGCAGTTCGTCGGCCAGCTCCGGGCCGTGGCGTGGGATGTCCTCCAGCATCACCTTCTCGATCAAGACCGCCACCGGATTCAGATCGCTGGCGAACGCCTCGCCGCCCAGGCGCAGCGCCTCAAGTGGGATCGAGCCGCCGCCGGCGAAGGGGTCTATGACCAGCGGCGTCTCATCCGGATGTGCGGCTCGCACAAGGCCGCGCGAGACGGCCAGGTACTGCGCGTTGGCGGCCAGGTCCCAGTTGGCAAAGTCACCGATGAACCGCAGCAGCGCCCGGCGCAGGTTCTCGTCGCCCGGTTCCACCAGCCCCTGCACCGGCGGTAGCAGCACCCGCGCCTCGTCCCTGAACCCGGCCGGGCAGAGCGGGTCGCAGGGGTCGGGCAGCAGCAGCGCCAGGAGGACCGCGCGGCAGGCTGCCAGGGGGCGCCGCGCCCACCAGAGGTGCAGCGTCGAGGGGTGGCCGTGGCGGATGGACTTCTCGCGAGCCGAATGCTTCGACACCTCGGCAATCGGGAAGTCCACCTCGGCCAGACGCTTGCACTCCTTGGGGATCATGGTTTTCCCTCCACCAGCGTCGCGGCCCAGTTCACTACGCGCTCGGCCAGCTCCACAGCGCCACCTTCCGGCAACGCGACCCTGGCCATGGCTAGGTCGCGCCTGGCGTAGAGCAGCCAGTCTGCGGGTGAGCCCGGAATCTCATTGTCGAGCGGCACGGTAGATCTCCTTTCCCTCCAAGAGCGCGGGATAGATCACGAGCGAAGGCTCGTCCCTGAAGCGCTCGACGTCGCCCTCCGTCACGACGACCACGTCCTCCCCTACGGGGGATACCCGAGCATGACCATCTCGCTTGGGGACGCCCCGCAGGGTGTTCGGTACGCCAAGCCGGTGGAGCGCCCGGTAGACCTGCCGCGCCGTCTGCCGCCGGTGGATTCCATCCGGCATCACGCCCAAAATGTCCAGGTCACTGTTCGGTCCCATTTGCCCTCTGGCTGCGGAACCAAAAAGGATGATACGACGCGGATGCACACTCTCGACGATCCGCCGAACCACCTCGTCGAGAAGCTCTGTGGTGACCTGGTCACTCATGCTTTTCCTCCGTACAGTGGCGATTCCTCCCGCACCTGCATCGGCTGGGTCATGGCATCCACCTCCAGCCAGTAGTGCTGGACCTTGACGACCTCGTGCCAGGGAAAGCGGGCCGGGTTCTTGATGGGCTCCTGCAGCACCGGCGCGCCGTCGCAGTTCGTGACGATGTAGAGCCAGTAGCAGTCGGGGCGGTCCTCGGCGACGCGCCGCTCGTTGGGGGTGAGCAGAATGGTGCCGGTGGCAGCGCCAAGGCCCTTGACCTCGATCAGCCGCAGCTCGCCCGAGTTCACGTCGAGGCTGGTGACGTCGTAGCCCAGGTTCTTCTCGTGGACGTCGAAGACCTGGCGGCCCTGGGCGAGCTCGTAGTCCATGACCACCTGCATGGCGATGGCCTCGGTCTCGAAGTTGGGGCGCAGGTGGCGGACCTCGGGCGCCTCGCGCTCGGGGTGCGGCAGCACCAGCACGCTCGTGATGCGCTCGACCGACTGCAGCGTGAGGGCACACTGGCGGCTCAACTCCTGCCGCCGGCGCTCGCGGCGCTGGAAGAGCTCGGCGTGGCGGTTCTCAGCCTGTGCCACGCGGCCCTCGGCGCCCTGGATACCTTGTTCCACCTCCAGCATCGCCCGCCCAATCTCCTCATCGGCCTTCTGGAGCAGCTCGGTCAGCGACAGCTCCACGTGCGCGGCGATGCGCTCGATCTCGTCCCGCCGCTCGGCACGCACCTCCTCCAGGAAGGGTACCAGGACCTGGGCGTTCAGCCAATCGGAGGGCTCCGGTGCCAGCGCGAGCGGCAGAGACTCCGCCGGAACCCCCTCTGGCCGCTGCGCGCCGCCGTGCGGGGGAGGAGAGGCCCTGACCTCCCCGCGTGCGGTGGGGAGGAGGGGGTGAAGTTGCCCAGGAAGGTGGGCTCCCGCAGGCACGGCTCGCCCCGCTCGCTACACTCCAGGGCGAACAGACGCTCGCGGACGACCTGCCCAAGGCCGTCCACGATCCGGGCGCGGTAGAAGTCCACCCGCGCCGGCGCGTCGTGCTGCAGGGAGTAGAAGCAGGCGCCCTGGCCGAAGGTCTCGCGGGCTTGCTCCAGGGTGTGGCGCCGCAGGGCCTCGAAGAGCGGGTGGCCCGGCGTGACCCACTCCAGGTTGTGCTCGTCGGCGACGGTGCGGTCGGTCGAGGCGCGCGGGTAGCGCAGCGCCAGAGGCGGCAGCTTCCAATCTGGGTCTTGCTCGTGCCGCCGCAGGGCCGCCGGGATGCGCCCCGGTTCGAAGGTGTGCGGCAGCGAGGCGACCCGCTTCAGGGGCAGACCGGCATACTCCGCCGCGTCGGCGATGAACCGGGCGATGGTCTCCGGCACCACGCGGCGCTCTTGAGCCCGCGCCCGCCGCTCGATCAGCATCTCCAGGTTGAGCTTCCGGGCCGCCAGCCCTTCCAGCGCGTTCTGGCAGATGGCGCGGAACTGCTCCTCGTCCACGTTGCGCAGCAGCCGCTCCTCCAGGTCGGCGTCACCTAACTTGCCGGCGTAGTAGTCGCGCAGCACCCGCTCGACGTGGGCCGCCGGGAGCACCTCGCCGACGACGTTGAAGACCGCGTCGTCGTCAAGCGCGTTGCGAATCTCCTGGAGCTTCTCCAGTAGACGCTGCAGGACGCGCCCCTCGATGGTGTTGCCGGCCACGAAGTTGAAGATCAGGCAGTCCTTCTGCTGGCCGTAACGGTGGATGCGGCCCATGCGCTGCTCGAGGCGGTTGGGGTTCCAGGGGATGTCATAGTTGAACAGAATGTGGCAGACCTGCAGGTTGATCCCTTCGCCAGCGGCCTCGGTCGCTACCAGGATCTGGATAGCCCCCCCGCGGAACTGCTGCTCGGCGTAGAGCCGCGTTCCCGCCTCGTCGCGCGAGCCGGCCCGCATGCCGCCGTGGATGAACCCGACCCGGAAGCCCCACACTTTGAAGCGCTCGACCAGGTAGTCGAGGGTGTCC
This sequence comes from Ardenticatenaceae bacterium, assembly GCA_027493995.1. Taxonomy (GTDB): domain Bacteria; phylum Chloroflexota; class Anaerolineae; order Ardenticatenales; family Ardenticatenaceae; genus DOUV01. Next base: position 8,601,487 of record JAOSJS010000001.1, read on the forward strand.
TTGAACTCAGTGAAGATCAGCAGCCGCTGCTCGGGGTGGTCGAAGAAGCCCTCGTGGTGCAGCAACTCCTTGAGCCGGGCAAGCTTGGTCTCGGTTCCAGAGGCCTCCACCGCGCGCGCCTGCTCTGCCAGTCGCCGAAGTTCGGCGATCTCCTCGCGGACCTGGTCGGCGTTCTGCGCCAGTGTGATCGCTTCGAGGAGCTGCTCCAGACGCTCGCGCTCTGCCTCCTCCATCTCCTCGATTTCCTCCGGATCGGGCAGATCCGGTGGAGCCTGATTGACGAGCTGGAACGCACGCTTGAGGCTCTCGTCGAGGCGGCGGGCGCGGTTCTCCAGCGAGTGGCGCAGGGCGTAGGTGCTGGAGGCCAGCCGGCGCTGGTAGAGTGACATCAGGAAGCCGACGGCGCGGGCGCGCGGGTCGTCGCCCTGCGCGGCGGCGCGGGCACTCTGCCGTTTCACGAAGCGTGTGACGTCGCGGTAGAGCTCGAATTCGGGGCCGTCAATCTGGAACTCGACGGTCCGCGGGATGCGTCTGGTGAAGATCTTGCGCGCCACCCAGCTCCCGTCGAGCTGGCGCTCGGGGAAATAGACCATCGCCTCCTTGGTGCGGCGCAGGTAGAACGGTGCGCTGCGCCCGTCCATCGCCTGGTGGATCGAGCGGACGTCAGCGTAGGCGTCGCGGTCCAGGAGCTGCAGGAAGAGGCTGAAGTTCTCCGGGTCGCCCTTGTGGGGCGTGGCCGTCAGCAGGAGGTAGTGGTCGGCGGTGTCGCGCAGGAGTTCGCCCAGGGCGTAGCGGGACGTCTTGCGGCTGGGTGGCGTCCACGACATGCGATGGGCCTCATCCACGACGACCAGGTCCCAATGGACCTGCCGCAGCCCGGGCAGGATCTCGGTGCGCTTGGCGAGATCGAGCGAGGTCACGATCTGCTTCTGCTCCAGCCACTGGTTGACGCCAAACTGATCGCGGATGTCGCCGCCCTTCAGGACCAGGAACTTCTCATCGAACTTCTCTTTGAGTTCGCGCTGCCACTGAAAGGTGAGGTTGGCTGGGCAGAGAATCAGGATGCGCTCAGCCAGCCCGCGCAGCTTCAGCTCGCGGATCAGCAAGCCGGCCATGATGGTTTTGCCCGCGCCGGCGTCGTCCGCCAGGAGGAAGCGCACCCGCGCCAGCTTGAGCATGTGGTCGTAGACCGCGGCGAGCTGGTGCGGGAGCGGATCGACACGCGAGATCGAAAGCGCAAAGTAGGGGTCGAACTCGTAGGCGATGCCGAGCGCGTAGGCCAGGAGCCCCAGGCGCAGGAGTGTGCCGTCGCCCGCGTAGGTGGCCGCGGTCTCGATGATGGTCAGCGACTCGAGGTCGCGCGCTGTGAGCGTGACGTTGCGGAAGCGCTCCGACTGCGTCCCGACAAGACCGGCGACCCACGTCCCCTGACCCATCGCCCGGACGGTCTCGACGCGCATCGGCTCGCTGAAGAGCGGGCCTTTCAGGATCTGGCCGATACGGATGGGGGTGTTGGCGTTCATAAGGGAAAATCCGTGATGCGTGAGGCGTGATGCGTTTCGTGAGGCGTGATGCGTGAATGATTCCTTCACGCATCACGCCTCACGTTTCTGTAGGGATGGGACCAGGGAGCACCCGCTGAACAGTTGCTAGTGTCTTGTCAAGGATCAAGTGATGGGATCGGACACGCGCGGCCGCGCGTGTCCGATCCCATCACAACACGGTTGACACAACACTAGCAGTCTACACCATGTCTACAACAAATCAAGACGATACGGGGGTCTGAGTAGGGTGAACGCATCTTATTGGAGCAGGACCGTGAGGAGGTAGTCGTGATCCCAGCCGGTGCGGAGGCGTTTATTCTTGAGGCCGAGGTGGGCAGCGGACTCATGCTTGAGCCGGTTGAGGGCGATGTGGAGGAGGATCGCGAAATCGTGGGGGCGTGCTACTTGCGCAGACGGGAATCGTCCTCGCGGAAGGCAATGGCAAGCACCCAATGGAGGCGATTCTCGATGCCCCAGTGGCCACGAACGGCGGCTGCCAGGGGCTGGGCAGTGTGTGGCAGCGAAGAGAGGAAGAAGCGCGTTTCAACCGAGGTGGCGGGGCCGACGGTACGCTCGGCGGTGACGTTGACGAGGGGGGTCACGCCAGCCCATTTGGCACGGTCGCGCAGCGCAAAGCGGACGTCGGGATCAGCACTGGTCCAGACGCGCCGACGCTCAAAGCGGCCGTGAGGCTTGCTGAAGCTTTCATACGAATCACCGATGACCGGTTGCTAGTTGATCCGCTCGGCAGAGTCAAAGAGCTCTTCACGCTCGTGGGAGCGGGTGGCTTGATTCTCCTTGACGGCCAAGACATCGTTGGCTCCGCCCGCGACAATCGCCGGCGCGATGGCTTTCTGACCGCCCATCGCCTCCACCGTCACGATACAGCCACTGATGTCCAGCAGCTTCAGCCGCGCCGAGATGGCCGGGATTTCGTTGGACTTCTCCGCCACCTTGACGTGGCCCAAGACCAGTTGATTCTCGTTCGCCCAAGCGCTGACCATATGAATGGCGCCGTGGCCCTCCGCCTGGTTGGAGGACGAGCACAGCGTTTTCCCATCGACGGCCACCACCTGCCCCTTGGTGCGGTGGAAGACCGCTTGCACCCACCTGAGAAAACTGGCCTGGAACTGTTCCGGATCCAGCCGCCGAAAGACCCGATTGCAGGTGTCGTGCGACGGTATCCCGTTCGGCAGTTCCAGAAAGGTCGCCACCCACTCCCGTTTGGCCTGCCCGAATGCTGCGATCGCCACCCAGTCGTCGGCTCCACCGCTCACCCCGCCGATCGCTATCACGATGATCTCTATCCGCTTGTGCCGCTTGCTGCGCTGGATCCGCCGGTCTTCCACCGCTCCGAAGTGCTCGATCAGTCCCGCACGACCCTTTGCTTCCATCCTTGGGCTCCTTCCTCTGTTCATCGCGGAGCCCTATACTTCTCCCTCAAGACCCAAGTGGGCTTGACCGACTTCCGGGGGCACGCCTACGAGGCGGGTGACAAGGACATGGTCGTCGTCCTCTTGGCTTGGGCCTACGTCGAACGTCGCTTCGCCAGCGAACGGTCCGCCCAGCTCAAGACCTACGGCGACATCATCCGACGGCATCGGGACGAACAGGCGGTCGACTGGTTGACGGGCGCTGTGCAGCTGTTGCAGGATACCGGCAATATCAGGCAAGTCCGGCAGCGCTTCTTGCGCCTCCCTCCGTCGCCAGCTGAGCGGCGCTCTTCGTCCCACCGCTCAGCTCATGGGTCGGAATCGCCATTCCGGCTCAGCTCTGCTTGTGCGCCTGCCGCCGGGGACCAATCATGCTGACCTTTTCGCATCACGACCACTTTTTCGCCAATGTCCAGTTGACTACTTGAATATTGGCCTTAACCTGGCTTCGATCCGGGTTCACTGGTTGCCTGCATTCGCACCACCCGCTACGATCGGTGAAATCCTCGCCATCTGTCCCCGATGTCTTTGTTCTTGACGACGTTGAAACAGCTGTCCTCGACGAAACAGCCGACGCCTCACTCCGTCTGTTTGCATTCTTTCAGTCGTGGGGCGCCGGCAGCTTCAATGCGCTACTCTGCTTCGGACCAGCGAATGACCCGGTCCTACCGGCCTGCTGGCGCATCATTCCGCACACCTATCTCAATACGGCCGAAAAGCCAGCCAACGCCAACTGCTCTCAGATACCTCCTCCGCGAGCCGGTTTCTAGTATCCTATCAGAAGCGCTGTGCGCTTCTGCACGGCTTTTTTCCTGAGTTCTGCTACCTTAAAATCCACCGCTGGCACCCGCGTGATAATAAATTCAATCGTCCGCTCCGAATACCCTCTTGTACAAATCTGCGCCGTAGCTGGTTTGTGATGGTTCACCTTCGATCAACTTGAAAGTTCTTCTGCCATCTACCTTTCTTTCAGCTCGTAAGAACATGGCGTTTTCCATGCTTCTGGCATAAAACCCGTGCGCAAATTCATATAAATGCGTGACGAAGAAAACTTTGATGCGCTTTTCCAGTAAGGCACTGACGATTTGCCCGGCAATTTCCGAGCCTTCTCTTTCATTGGTCGAAGCAAATGATTCATTGAAAACCAGCATCGAATTTGACGTTATCTTGTTTGCGATGTCACTCATTCTGCTAAGTTCTTCATCCAGTTTTCCGCTTTCCATCGTAACGCCTTCTTCCCGTCTGAAGTGCGAGAAAAGGCCATCACAGACGTTGGCGCAGAACGATTCGGCCGGTACAAACATGCCGCATTGCATCATCAATTGGGATAAACCGATGCTGCGCAAAAAAGTTGATTTGCCACCCTGGTTGGCACCTGTGATGATCACCAGATCCTTGTGGTCAGCAGTCACATCATTACCCACAATTTTTCGTTTCATCGTTAGGGCCAGACAGGCATCATACAATCCCTGAAAGGTATGTCTGCGTTCGTCGGCTGCCACGGGCACGGGAAAAAAGGTTGGCGCTCCCATTTGGGTGAGTTGTTCATATAAATTCAAACAGCCAATATAAAAAGCCAATTCTATCCGCAGCATGTGCAAAAAGCTGTCAATATGATCAGCGGACTGGGCCAGTGCATTGGCCACCAGGTTGATCCCCCTGTCTTTCAGTTCTGACAAAGCCCTGGAACCAGCCTCATCGCGGGGATGGATGCGAAAGGAATAGACCGGGGGTTTCTGGGCAAAGATTCGTTCCATCCAACTCTGATTGTTATCGTGTGATTTACGAAGGATGTAATCGGCGCCTTCATTGCCTTTTCCCAAGGCAGCGCTAAGCAGAACGCCGTCGCTAAATTTCAGTTCACTGAGATGTTTTTGAACAATAGTGAAATAATCGTCATCCAGTTCTTCCTTAATCATCGTGAAAAATTTGGTAAAGCCCGCTGACTCGAATTTGTCGGCGTGTTCAGTAGCGATGTGCTTTAGTTTTTTAAGAAGACCGATAAACATTTGTAACAAATCCATCGCACCGCTCAGTATCCCACTGGGGTACCTGCTGAAAATGCCCCACCAATGTTTTCTTTTATTTGCAATGGCTTCCAGGGGAATACGGTAGATATCCCGGACGATGGCAGAATTCTTCAAGCAATCCTGGAGAATGCTTTGGCGATAGCGGATGGTGTCCAGGTCGGTTGAACCGGACAATATAGCTTTTCTGGCCACTTCAAATAAAAAGTCGTCACCGAGGGCCATGGCATTGAACAGCGTGTTTAATTCCAGGTCTTGTGTCAGCGCCTGTTCATTCGCTGGTAATGGCCGTTGCAGGTCAAAGTCCTGCTTTTCGTACATCAGGAAGGCTTTCATGATTGGATGCGTTCCTTCAATCTGGCGTAAGTCAGGCAATATTTCTCGGCAATGGACATCGCGTAGGCCAGCCCATCCGCGGGTCTTCTCAAGATTTTATAGGTGCGCAGAGCCGGATTTTCCGGGACGACCGTGCTGACCATGCTCACAGTTTTTTCGTTAAAAGAAGCCAGTTCGTCAACGAATGTGACCCAAACGCAGAGTAAATCCAGCTGGATGATTCTCTCCATCATCTTTTTGCTCAGGAAGACCTCGTCTTTCAAGGTCGTAGATGAGAAAATCTCATTCATGATGAGAATGCTGTTAGGAGTGGCCTGGTCTAAAATGGCATGAATTCGGATCAGGTCATCCTGCAATTTGCCGCGCAGATTATGGATGCTTTCTTCCCTTTCAAAATGGGTAAAAAGCCTGTCGTATAGAAAGAGCTGCGCTTCCCGGCCGGGAACGGGGCAGCCTAAGCTGGCCAGGTAATGTAACTGTCCGAAAGTGCGGGCAAAGGTTGTCTTGCCACCCTGGTTCGGTCCGGACACGACCAATATGCGCTCCTGGCCTTTTAGACAAAAGTCATTGCATATGATAGGTGAATTTTCGCTCACGCATTTCGCGGCCAGAGCTAAATCGAAGCCATCGTAATCGTAGATCTCCTTGCTTTGTTGGGATATCTGCGGGTAACAAAATGTCAACCCGGATCGTTTGATTTTTGAGATGTATTCCAGGTAGGCAATGTAAAACTGGATTTCCCGGTCAAAAATACGAATGGTTTCATCTAGAAAATGGCTATGTTGTACGCAAAAATCATCAAGCCTTGCAAAAATTTCCGGATGCAATTTGGCCACCAGATTCAGTATTTGCGCCTCGACATGGTTCATGCCAGACGCAGCAGCAAGCTTTAGCCTGTAATCTTTCACCGCGCCCTGCTTGAATTTCTCGAATGTTTTCTCGACCTCTACACTGTAATCAATTTCAGCTTCGTATTTGCGAACTTTGACGGTGCTGTCCTTGATAATCACGCAATATTTTATGGTGGATAGACCAGCTTTGATCTTTTTCGCTTCTGCCAGTAGCGATGTAAAACCGCTGGAGTTGGCATAGTTTGTCAAATATTCACGGACAGCTAAAAGGCCACGTGATTGTAAATTGGCATGATTCAAATCATCTACCAGGCAAGTAACGGCGCTGCAATAGGTTTGTACCGCCTCTAAAAACCATCCCTCCTTATGGTATTGGTAGTAAAGCTTATCTACTAAGGCGAGATAGCGGCGCACAACGCTCATTTCTTCCGCAAAGGTGTCCACCTTCTTTTTGAGCGTTTCGTTTTCAAGATCCCGCGCAATTTCCTGGCGGTATTGGATTGCCTTGACCTGGCTCAAGGGAGTGTAAAAAAACGGTTCTAGATTGTATTCCTGCTTGGTGGACGTGATAGCGGCGATAACCTGATCAAGGTTCAAATCGACAAAAAAACCGAGCGCTTTAACGGTTTCTTCTTTGATGCTGCCTTCACTGTTTTCAAACAGGATGCTACAGAAAGTCATAAGAAAAACACCTTTTCATCGCGTTACACTTCATTCATCAGGACACACGGCGGGCTGGCCCGGCCGAGCAATCCAACCAGACGGCCATTCTCATCAACCCCCGGCGCGGCGTCCATAGCGCGTCTCTCACGCAGGCGGCCCAGTATCTCAACAGCAATCACGGTGCGAGTCGGCTCAGGTGGCTGATAGCGTCATGAGTCAGTCAGTAAATTGTTCGCCCGTTTCATCCAGCGAAGCACCACAGGTCGTGCAAGCATTGGCTTCGTAGGCGTTCTCCACCCAGCAGTAGGGTCAGTAGCAAATCATCACAGTAATTCCTTCTCATCACTCGCCTGGGCGGCCTGACTCAGTTCGTCCGGAGAAAAATCGGCCATTGCCTCATCGTGCCTGTTTTCTGTTCGCTGGTTCAGACAATAAAAAAGCCTCTACCAACGACATGGTTCGTTGGTAGAGGCTATCAGCCGGACAATCCGGCAATTGTCTCAGAATGGTGAGCTGGTGAGCCTCATCACCTGTTGATTTGTTTTTGAATTGTACCAGAGCGAGTCAGGCTCTGGCAAATTAAGGATACAGGCCGTGAGCGCCCACAAAAGTCCATAGAGCGAAGTCCACTGAAAGGCGTCACTGGCGGTGTAGGCAATCACGTCGAATGCAGGTGGGCGACCAATGGCCGCCAAGCGGTTAGGTGGCGCTGACCTCATTGGATCGACAACCAGAACTCCGTCGCCGAGTCGCACGACCAGATTCGGGGGCTGTGTGACAACGGCCGAAGGGGCGGCCTCGAGTACACGCGCTATGAGCCTTTCTAGGATCCCCATCAAGCGAATGAAGATTTCCTCCTCGTTCGCTCTCAGCGAATTGAGGATGACTGACTGGCCTCGTGTGTTCACGACCAACGTGGCGTCGCCGGCAAATTGGATGGTTGGCACATTTGGCTGTCGTTACGCATGGGTCAATCCTCCGGTAGGCTCTCGCCGATCAGGCGCTCGACCTGCTTGCGGGTCATCGGGCGCGACTCAGGGTCCGCAGTGAACTGGCCGCCGTCCCAGGCAAGCTGAATCAAGTCATAGCTTGCATTGGCTCCACCTGCCTCGCCCGGCGTATGTTCGATCCATGTGGTTCGCGCCGTGTCCAGCTTGTATTGCCGGACGACTGCAGTCGTGATTGCCACAATTGCACTGGTGACACTCATGCCGGGGTTGTTCCTGGCCTCACTCAAGATGACCACGTTTTTGCGGGTAGTCTTGTAGATCCGGACGCGACAGTGCGCCGTGACGCCGCCTATAGGATCTCTGTAGCGAAAGATGGTGTCCAGGGCCAGCATAGATTCGTGCACCTTCTCAAGTCGTTGACTGACGACAAGGCGACGGGTCAAGGTGTAGGCTGCTTTGTGGGGACTCGATCCAGCGGGCGGCTTGTACGGTGACGCTGGAATGATTCGACGACCCGTCGAGACGTTGCCAGCACCTCTTTGGCGAGCGCACACAAGCTTGTCGAGGTGTCTCGACAGCTTGGTCCTCTTACGTCGTCGCGCCCACTCTTGTGCAATCGGTGCCAGCAGTCATGTCCCCACCTGTACTTTTGTTCATTACAGGCCGAGCATAGATAGAACAGGACGTATTGATATGCCTCGCTCGTTGCAAGAGTCGTTCGGTACTACTGGGCGCCCTCGCCTTTTGAGATGGAAGTCCCGCAGCCATGACACCTCGCCGCGCGTCGATTCGACTTGCCGGGCGGTCCCCGCTTGATTGATACTCTCCCGAGGTGAATTGTCGTGGGCCAGATTTTCGTTAACGAGACGTCGATAATACAAGATCGCCTCCCATCACGAGGACCGGGGAGTACGCTCTAGAACAGATCTCAATCGTTCCCGTTACCAGCCTGTAGCGCGCTCTCCGTGTGACGCGCAAGCCAGTGTCGTAACTGCTCCGCTTCTATTCCCTCAAAGTGTAATGAGAGAATCTGACCTCCATGTGGAGCGGCAAACGCAACGTACAAGCCGCTCGCTTCAGAGGTTACGTAGGCAACTAAGTCCATGTTGATCGTCTTGTTCCCAACTTGAATGAGTTTCACTATCATGCTCCTGTAGAAATCGCCTGGCGACAATCATTGGAACAGAAACCGGCACAAGGGCTATCGTCAACTCCAATTCATGTGTTGGATGCGGCGCGGAGCAACTCCCTGGCAGATCTGCGCATTTCTGCGGCAATTTCTCGTTGCTTCTGTGCCGCTTGCCGTAGCGCCTCGGCTGCTACCATGTCCACCGTAGACTACTCCAGTAGTAGCTGCGCCCGGCGCTCGAAACACCAATCGGCGAAGGCTTTTGCGACCCACTTGCGCATCCGCCCAGCGGCTTGGTGAAAGACGCAGAGGTCGCCCAGCCGTTTGACCGCATCCAGCATCTCGATGCCGTCCAGATGCCCATCGGCGTCGGAGTCGGCAGCGATTCCCTCAGCCAGGTGTTCAATGGTAATTGTGGTCTCGTGGAACCGAGTCGACAAAGAACGTGAAATCCCAGGGCATCATCACAGCATCGCACTGCTCGGGTCGGTTGGGGTTCCAGGGGATGTCGTAGATGACGGGAATGTGACAGACCTGGAGGTTGATGCCCTCGCCGGCGGCCTCGGTCGCTCCCAGGATTTGGATGGCCCCCTCTCGGAACTACTGCTGAAAGGTGAGGTTGGCCGGACAGAGGATCAGGATCCACTCGACCAACCCGCATAGCCTTTAGCTCGCGGATCAGCAGGCCGGCCATGATAGTCTTGCCAGCGCTGGCACCGTCCACCAAGAGGAAGCGCACCCGCGCCAGCTTGAGATTGTGGTCATAGACCGCGGGGAGCTGGTGCGTTAGCGGATCTACACGCGAGATGGGAAGCGCAAAGTAGGGGTCGAACTCGTAGGTGATGCCGAGTGCGTAGGCCAGAAGCCTCAGGCGCAGGAGTTTGCCGTCGCCTGCGTGCGTAGGTGGCCGCTGTTTTGATGATGGTCAGCGTCTTGAGGTCGCCGGCTGTAAGCGTGACGTTGCGGAAGCGCTCCGACTGTGTCCCGACAAGACCGGCGACCCATGTTTCCTGGCCGATCAACCGGACCGTCTCGACACGCATCGGCTCGCTGAAGAGCGGGTTCTTCAGGATCTGGCCGATAGCGATGGGTGTGTTGGTGTTCATAAGGCAGTGGCATTCTCGCCGGGCCATTTCGTGGGCTGGCCACTGGGCCGAGTACGATCTCGTTCCTGGAGATACGACCCTCTCTCGCCTCTCACTCTGCTCCTCGCAGCTTTGGTGTAACGCCTCGGATGCTGAGGTCTCGTGACCAGGAGTCTAAGGGATTGGCGGGCGAGGGTTCTTCGCCTCGCCGCTCAGAACGCAGGAGTGCTTCAAGCTCGGTGCCGAAGAAGTCGGCCTACTAAGTCAGGGTGCATTCGCAGGAGTGCGGCAACCTCTTCCACCGTCATAAGGTCTTCGGGTTACACAGATTCACTCCTTTCGTTCGTACACACCAGTCTATACCATTCCCACGACAAATCAAGCCGATACAGGGGTTTACGTCACACTTTTAGATGAGCCGGGTCGGCGGCAGTACGAACATGCTGGCGACCAAGGAGTTGACGCCGCCAAGCAAGAGCGTGATAGGCTGGAACAGGCCGTGAGCGCCCCCAAAAGTCCATAGAGCGAAGTCCACTGAAAGGTGTCAATGGCGGTAGAAGTCTGGGAGCCCTTACTCCCGGGGATCACTTCCGCTTCCGCTCTCGCCGCCGCTCCAGATCATCCAGCGCCTCCGACGGAGAGCGTCCATAGGTGTCGAGCTGATCGCGCAGCACCGCCGTCCGAGTATGCGCATACACCTTACGCGTCGTAGAAATATCCTGGTGGCCCAAATAGGCCTGTACCGACTCCAGCGGCATGCCCTCGTTGAGGAGTTGGGTCGCGCGGAAGTGGCGGAAGGAGTGGGGCGAGGTGCTGTCATGCAGCCCAAGCGCTCGCGCCGCCTCCTTGACCACCGTCCATAGCGTCCCACGGCCCAGAGGTTGGCCATGACCCCGGCCGTGGGAGATGAAAAGTCCCTCGTAACGATCGTTGCGCGCATCAATGTAGGCCCGGATCGCACGCATCGCGTCGGGGGTCAGCAGGATCACCCGTGCCTGGCCACCCTTACCGACCAGGTGCACCTCGTCGACCCGTCCGTCCAACACCATCTCGCGCGTCAGGCCGGCGACCTCGCTCACCCGACCACCCGAGGCGTAGAGTGTGTGCACGATCGCCCGGGCGCGCAGGATCTTGAGCCGCGCAAGTTGGCCCTGCGGATCGTCGCCCTGGGGGAGGGGCAACTTGTCATAATAAGTAACCACCAGCGGAAGCTCGGGATCAACCCGGCGGTGCTTGTAGGGTGCGGACCGCTTCCGTCCCTGGGCAGCTTTAAGGCGGCTTTGCGCTTTGCCGAGTTGAAAATCACGATCCAGCAGGTCCTTCGCATCCAGCCAGACGAGGAATCGCTGCATCGCAGACAGGTAGGTGCGCACAGTCTGCTGGCTCTTGTAGTGCCCGCTCAGCCAGATATAGAACTCTTCCAGAATATCATGCTGCAGGTGCGCGATAGGGAAGGGGGCTCCATCGCCCTTCGTGGAGCCCTGCTCAGCACCGTATTCGGCATAGTTCGTCTCCGTGAGAAAGCGCTGGAGCGCCACGAGCGCCCAGCGGTAGGTCTCGGCCGTGCGGGGGGTCTGGATGGTTGACAGGAACTGCTCACGCGCACTCTCAAGTGTCAGCGATTGGTCTGTATCGGCCATCAACCTGTGTCCTCTTTCGGCGGTTTTTGAACTTAATACGGATTAGGTTTAAAAGATATAGAATCACAGAAACAGGTCGATGTCAAGCACCGGCTGCCTCTCGTCAGCCTCAGTGCAGCCCGACCAGACTGTCCGGGCCCGGCGTGACGCTCCCCAAAGTTCTGACTTCACGAGCGGCTAGCAAATTCGCGGCAACGGGTCACCGACAAGCATGTCGAGCACGCGCGTGCCCCCGATGTCAGTCCGAAGGAAGACCATTCCCGGCGGTTCTGACCGCACCTCGCCGATAATAGCCGCCTCACGAGCAAGTGGATGGGCACGCATAGCAGCCAGCGCGGTCGCAGCGTCGTCCGGCGCAACGACCGCGAGCAGCTTACCCTCGTTGGCAATAGTGAGCGGATCGAGCCCAAGGATCTCACAGGCGCCCCGCACATCGCGCCGCACGGGCACCGCCCGCTCGTCAAGTGCCACAGCCACCTCCGATGCCAGCGCGATCTCATTCAGAGCGGTCGCTACCCCGCCACGGGTTGGATCTTTCAGACAATGGACCCCCTCCCCCACCGCAGCCAGCACATCCGCCACGAGCGTGTGAAGGGGCGCCGAATCGCTGTTCACATCGGTCTCAATGTCGAGCGCCTCGCGGGCCATCATAATCGCAATCCCATGATCACCAACCGGGCCACTGAGTAGGACCTTATCCCCCGGCCGGGCACAGGTCTGGCCGAGGGGCCAGGTCGCTCGAACGACCCCCACGCCAGCAGTGTTGATGAACAGACCATCGGCCTTGCCGCGCTGGACCACCTTGGTATCACCGGTGACGATTGCAATACCAGCCTCGGCAGCGGCAGTAGCCATGGATTCAACAATACGGCGCAGGTCGGCGACGGGAAAGCCCTCCTCTAGAATAAAACCGGCCGAGAGGTAGAGCGGCTGGGCCCCGGCCATCGCCAGGTCGTTGATGGTGCCGTGGACGGCGAGCGCCCCAATGTTGCCACCGGGAAAGAATAGCGGACTCACCACGTAGGTATCGGTGGTGAAGGCCAGGCGCCCGCCGGCGTCGAAAATGGCAGCATCATCCATGGGATCAAGCAGCGGGTTGGCGAAGGCGGGCGCAAAGATTCCCTCGATCAGGTTATGAGTCGCCTTGCCACCGCTGCCATGGCTGAGCGTGATCCGCTCGTCGCGCAGGTAGAACTTCCGGCGGCGGGCCAGGCGGACCCGCTCGATCTTGCCGAGGACAGAGTGGACATCAGTTTCCATCTGAGTCCGCCAGGCGCTTAAAGTAGAAGTAGACGAACGGCGAATCGGTGAAGATGGCGGTAAGCTCCCATCCATCGGCTCCCAGGGCGTTGAGCTCCGCTTCGGTGGGGGCATCCTCTTTTGCTAAGTTGCGCGCAAGTTGCTTGTACGCCCAGACGAGCTCGTCTCTGACGTAGACGATCGGCGGCTGAACTGGCTCACGCAGAGGCGGGTCGAGATAACCCAAGTAGCCGAGAGAACGATTCATGAGACAACCTCCGATTCCAAAATTCGAAGCCGATGACGCTCGGCTGCCATCGAATAGCGACCGTAGTTAAAGTAGGCCGCACAGGCTCCCTCGGACGAGACCATACAGGTACCAATCGGCGTTTCCGGCGTACAGGCCGTTCCGAAGACCTTGCACTCCCAGGGCTTGATGACCCCTTTGAGGACCTCCCCGCACTGGCAGGCCTTGGGGTCAGCAACCCGAATCCCCGGCACTGCAAAGCGCAACTCAGCATCCCACTCGGCAAACTCAGGGCGGAGTTTGAGGGCACTGTGAGTGATGAAGCCCAGCCCACGCCACTCGAAAAACGGGCGCAGTTCCATCGTGCGCGCCATTGCCTCTAGCGCCTTCACGTTGCCCTCCGAGCGGACGACCCGTGTGTACTGGTTCTCGACTTCGGCCCGCCCCTCATCGATCTGGCTCACAAGCATGTACACGGACTGAATTATGTCGAGCGGTTCGAAGCCGGAGACGACGACCGGCTTGCCGTAGCCCCGGGCGATAAAGGTATAGGGTCGCAGACCAATGACCATACTGACGTGACCCGGGCCAATAAACCCATCCAGCCGCAGGTCCGGTGAATCCAAAATCGCCTTGATAGCGGGGATGATCATCACGTGGTTGCAGAAGACCGAGAAGTTTTTGATCCCCTCAGCCTGCGAGCGCAGGAGCGTCACGGCGGTTGAGGGCGCCGTGGTCTCGAAGCCAATCGCGAAGAAGACAACATCGCGGTCCGGGTACTGACGGGCAAGCTTGAGGGCATCCAGCGGCGAGTACACAAACCGCACATCGGCACCCTCAGCCTTAGCATCCAGCAGGCTGCCCCGGGAGCCCGGCACGCGCATCATATCGCCAAAGGTCGTGAAGATGACGCCATCGGTTCGAGCGATGGCCACGGCATCATCGATGCGACCCATCGGGAGCACACAGACCGGACAGCCAGGTCCGTGGATCAGGTCAATGTTGCCCGGCAGGACGTCCTCGATGCCGTGCTTGTAGATGGTGTGGGTATGACCCCCGCACACCTCCATGATCTTCAAGACCCGGCCTGCACTGAGCTTCTCGATCTCGGCGGCGACACGATGCGCAGCACCCGCATCGCGATACTCATCCACAAATTTCATTGCTTTACCCCTATTACTCGAGCGATGCCCAGATGACCTCCAACAAGGCGTGATAAACAGTGGCCTGCGCCTCCTGGATCCGTGGGATGTTGGCACTCGGTGAAACGATGCAGAAGTCAACCGCCCCCGAGCGGGCTATCTTGCCACCGTCATAACCGGCCAACCCCACGGTCAGCAGGTTCTGCTTTTTAGCCTGCTCGAGAGCCACGAGCACATTGGTCGAATTTCCGCTCGTCGAGACCCCAAAGGCAATATCCCCAGGCCGCCCAAACGCAATCACCTGGCGAGCAAAGATATTGTCGAAACCCACATCATTGCCCACCGCCGTGACCACGGCAATGTCGTTCGTCAGCGCGATGGCAGAGAGTGGCTCGCATCCTGGCAGGGGCGGAGCGAGCAGTTCCGCTACCAGGTCCTGAGCGTCGGTCGTGCTACCACCGTTACCGAAGGCGAAAAGTGTCGCGCCGGCCGCGAAGGCCTCGGCCATCGCCCGTCCCGCTGCGACAATCCGGTCGTGGTTTCGATCCAATGTCGCCCGGCGGAGCGCGACCACCTCGCGGCACTTCTCCAGGGTCGAGTGACGTACCTGCGCCAGCACATCCTCTGCGTTGGCCGTTCCCCCTTCAAAGAGGAACGGGTAAAAGAGGCGGTCGTACTCAGACCCTTCAGATTGCTTCATTATTGGCTTCACCCACCCGGCCAAGAGCCACGCCACCGTGAACCAGGATTATGTCACCAATCCCCGCCCCATCGACCAGGCTGATATCCGCCTCGGTCGTCTGCCCCTCGATCTCCACTACCGCCAGCGCCAGGTCCTGATCGACATGCAGCACTCTTGCCGGGAGAGCATCATCACCGCAGGTGAGGCAGTAACTCTCACCTGTACCGGCTGCTGTTGACCCTGCCGGCCACTGGCAACTCACCCCTGACCACTGACTATTTCCATCGCTTCCAGCACTCATCGTAGCAACCTCTCATGTTCGAAGAAGACGTGCACCAATTCCCACAGAACGTGGTAGAGCGTCTCATGGGTCTCCTGGATGACCAGTGGATCATCGGTCTCCACCACGAAGCAGAAATCAAGGCCTGCCCGCGCCATAGGACCACCATCACCACCGGCGAGCCCTACCGTGAGCAAGCCGAGGCGTTGCGCCTCAGCCAGGGCTTCGACAACGTTCGTACAGCAGCCGTCGGGTGAGAGACCCATCGCAATATCCTGGGGTCGTGCCAGGACGGCAAGCTGGTGCGCGAACGGGACACCCCCTGCACTACCGACACGGAGGCCACTCAGGATGGCACTATCGTTGGTCAGTGCCAGGGCCGGAAGCGCCCGCTTGCCGACAATCACCGGATGGACGAATTCGACCGAGACATGCTGCGCGTCGGTCGCCCAGGCACCATTACCGAAGGCCAGCAGGCGCCCGCCCTGGTGAAAGCGGCGCGCCATCGCCCAGCAGGCCTCTGCAATCCGGCCAGCCTGCTCAGCGAAAAACGCTTCGGGTACAGCCACGCTGCGCTCAAAGCGCGCCGTGACCAACCCCAGCACGTCCACGTTCTTCTGTGTCATCGCCTCACCACCCATCATCACTCGATCTGGCTCTCCGAGAGCATCTTGAGCTCGTCGGTATAAACCTCACCCATCGCACGCAACAGAGCCAACGTCTCCTGAGCCTCGCGCTCGTCGATCTTACTCATGGCAAAGCCAACATGAATCAAGACCCAATCGCCGGGCGCGATGCCGTCCGGCCGCACCAGGGCAACATTCACATTGCGCTTGACCCCAGAAACATCAACCTTGGCAATATTGTTCGCCTCGTCTACAAATCCGACAATCTGGCCCGGGATACCAAGACACATAGGTGACTCCTTTGAATCGGTGTCCGCAACTCAGGCGACAATCTGCCGCGGACGACCGATAACTAACGGAGGCGAGCCGCCGCTACCGCTGCCTGCCCCAAGCTCAGGCCCCCATCGTTGGGCGGGATGCGCCGGTTGATATAGACCTCGAACCCCAGCGTCTCCAGGCGGGCGAGCAGGCGTTCAAGCAGCAACCGGTTCTGAAAAACCCCACCGCTGAGGGCCACAACGTTGAGCCTGGTTTGCTCCCGCACGCGCACGCAGGCCTTCGCCAGCATTTCAGCGACTGAGGCGTGGAAGCGATGGGCGATGGACGTAATCGGAACGCCAGACTGCAGATCCTGCACAATCGCGCGGATGAGCGGTGCGACGTCCAGTTGAGCCGGCCGGCTATCACCGATTGTGAAGGGGTAGAGATGATCCGGCGGATCGTCCCTGCTGGACTTGCCGGCGTGCATCTCGAGCTCAATCGCCGCCTGACCTTCGTAGACCACCTCGTCACGTATACGCAGGAGGGCGGCCACTGCGTCGAAGAGCCGTCCGAGGCTGGAGGTCGGCGGACTGTTCAGACCGCGAGCGATCATCTGTTTGAGTGGGCGCCAGCGGACATCAACGGGTGCCTGACCACATGCTCCGACAATGAATGGAATATTCAATTCAAGAAAGGCATCACCAAAGGCCTGCTCGAGGTAGACCGCAGCCATACGCCAGGGCTGCCGGATTGCCTGTGCGCCGCCGGGCAGAGGGGCGTAGGCCAGGTGGGCCACCCGCTCGAACGCAAGCAGGTCAGCGACCAATACCTCACAGCCCCACACTGCTCCGTCGGTACCGTAGCCGCTACCGTCGGCGGCGATGCCGATCACCGGCCCCTCAAGGCCGTGCTCGGCGAGCACACTCGCAATGTGGGCGTGGTGGTGCTGAACGCCGACTTTGTACTCGACGTTGGCATCGAGCGCGTACTGGGTCGCGAGGTAGTCGGGGTGCAAGTCATAGGCAACCGCCTCGGGATAGATATCAAAGAGGCGCTGAAAGTGCTCGATGCCCTCACGAAAAGAGATCAATGTTTCCAGGTTCTCTAGCTCGCCAATGTGATGGCTGACAAAGACCTGCCGGTCCTTTCCCAAACAGAAGGTGTTCTTCAAGTGGCCACCACAGGCCAGCAGCGGCAGCGGGAATGGCCGTGCCAGGACGATCGGCTCGGGAACATACCCCCGTGATCGGCGAAAGAGTTGCTCTCTCTTACCCACGACTCGCGTCACAGAGTCGTCGCAGCGCACGTGGATAAGGCGGTTGTGCACCAGCAGGCCATCCGCGATTGGGCGTAACCGCTCCAGCGCATCCTCGTCGCGATAGGCAATCGGCTCCTCGCTCAGATTACCGCTCGTCATCACCAGCACCGCCGGCGCACCCGGCTCGATGCTCTCGGCAAACGCAGACAGCAGCAGGTGGTGAAGTGGCGTGTACGGCAGCATCACGCCGACCGTGTCGTACAACGGCGCGACGCCCGGTACAACCGGACAGCCAGGCCGTTTGTCGAGCAGCACAATCGGACGGCGGCGCGACTGCAACAGATCAGCCTCGGTCGGGCTAACCTCGCCAAGTTTCTGAGCTGTGAGCAAGTCGGGGACCATGACAGCGAACGGCTTCGCCTCGCGGTATTTGCATCGGCGCAGGCGATCAACCGCCAGAGTGTTACAAGCGTCGCAGGCCAGGTGGTAGCCGCCCAGTCCCTTGATCGCCAGGACCGCTCCCCCGGCCAGACGGCGGGCCGCCTCAGTGATTGGATCCGGCAGTGGCGCCCGGCCGGCGGAATCAAGCAGACGTACCTGGGGACCACAAACCGGGCAAGCATTGGGCTGAGCGTGAAAGCGGCGGTCGAGCGGGTTATCGTACTCGGCCTGACAGGCGGGGCAGAGTCGGAAGGCCCGCAAGGTGGTCTTCCCGCGGTCGTAGGGGACGTCCTCAACGATGGTGAAACGCGGGCCGCAGTTGGTACAGTTGATGAAGGGATACCGGGAGCGCCGGTCGGCGGGGTCGAAGAGCTCACGGAGACAGTCGTCGCAGGTCGCGACGTCGGGAGAGATGAGCGTGTGGCGCTTGACGCCGGCCTGGCTCGGGGCGATCACGAAGCCGGTGTCACCGCAGGCTGGCAGCGACGCTACGCCGACCGAGTCAATACAGGCCAATGGAGGTGCCTCGGTGCGCAGCGCCGCCTGGAAGGCATCGAGCGCCTCAGGCGTGCCCTCGACCTCGATCGTGACACCGCTGCTGTCATTGCGGACAAACCCGGCCAGCTGGCAACGCAGCGCCAGGCCATAGACAAAGGGCCGAAATCCTACGCCCTGGACAATGCCCTGCACCACGAATC
Organism: Ardenticatenaceae bacterium; assembly: GCA_027493995.1. Lineage (GTDB taxonomy): Bacteria > Chloroflexota > Anaerolineae > Ardenticatenales > Ardenticatenaceae > DOUV01. Next base: position 8,620,019 of record JAOSJS010000001.1, read on the forward strand.
GTCGACGCTCGATAGTTGTGGCGGCATGGTGCGTCAGGCTGAACGTCGCCATCGTAAATATCCCTCGACCACACCGTTTCAACGAACCTCTGTTGGGTAAAGGTAGTTCACATGGAGGGGAGGCGTCAAGTGGGGACGCTTCACACGACGAGACATGCGACGGACACTTCTATTGGGGAAACTCCGAATGCGGATTAGCCGTACGCATTACGGGTACGGAGCGAGCCGATCACTACTTGATACGGCCGAAGAGCCGCATGCCCTCAGGGCCGTACTCCTGCTCGAGCCGCTCAACCTGCTCCACCACAACGTCGTAGATCCGCTGCAGTTCCGCTACTGGATCGGCATGGTCATCCACCTGGAGATTGTGATACCACCGAGGGGTGGGGCTGGCAAGCAGAAGCGCTGTCGACTGCTTGCCTCGCTTGTCCCCGCCGGCTGCCTGGCCAGCCGCCAGGGCTCGCAACAGCCGATCACTCAACTCCAGGCCTGTGTGGTGAGACGCCTCGAAGGGAACCCCGCGTCGGCCAGAAGTTGCTTCGCCTCGGCCGCGTCGAAGCGCTGCTCGCTCTTCTCGTTGATCGCCGTATCGAAGAAAAAGCGCATCTCAGGATTCACAGTTCCAAACGCCGATTGGCCCCGCCCGAAGAGCGCCCGCTTGATGAGATCATCGCGATCGATGGCCTTGGCAATCGCCAGGCGCACCTTGAAGCCTTTCTCCTTTTTCAGGTCCTCAACCGGCTTATTGAAATCGGGGACCATAAAGGGATCACGCCAGGGATTGAGCCACAGGGCCTGAAAGCCCGGCCCGGTGACCTGCGAGACCACCAGGTCGGAGTTAGACTCGAAGCGGTCAATGAGCTCCGGCGCCGGCGGGTTCCCACCGATGAGCTGGATATCTCCGGCTTCGATGGCTACAGCCAATGGCTCCGGCTCGGGGATGGGTGTGAAGGTGATTTTGTCGAGTTTCGGGCGTTCGGGGTCGTAGTAGTCTTCAAGGCGTTCGAGCACGACGCCCTGGCCGAGCGAGTGCTGAGTGACTTTGAAGGGGCCGATCCCGACCGGCGTTAGCCCGTACTGCTCCGGTCCCATCTCCTCCAGGGCCCGCTTGTTGACGATAGTCATCGCGCGGCCACTCGAGCGTTCCAGGGTCTTGACCAGGAGCGAGGCCTGGGGCTTGTTCAGGATGATCTTCACGGTGCGGGGCGCCAGAGGTCGTTCAGACCATCGCCGGCGAGGTTGAACCCCAGGACGGTCAGAGCAATCGCCAGCCCGGGGAAGAGTGCCATCCACCAGGCGACCCGCATGAATTGTTGGGCGTTGTTGAGCATGTAGCCCCAACTGACCTGGTTCGGATCGCCAAGACCGAGAAAGCTCAGGGTGGCCTCGACCAGGATTGCGTTGCCGATGAGCAGCGAGGCGGTGACGACCAGCGAAGGTAAGGAGTTGGGCAGCACATGGCGGAAGAGGATGCGGCCCTCGCGCACCCCAACCGCTCGCGCGGCCACGACAAAGTCCCGCTCGCGGTACGACAAGACCTCGGCACGCAGGATCCGCGCGATCATCGTCCAGGAGGTCAACCCGAGCACGAGGATCACATTGGGCAGGCCGGCACCGAAGAGTGCGACCACGAGCACGGCCAGGAAGAAGCGGGGCATGACCTGGAACAGCTCGGTCAGCCGCATGAGGCCGTCGTCGATCCAGCCACCGACGTAACCCGCTACGCCGCCGATAATTGTTCCGGCCAGGGCCGCGATCCCCGCGACGAGGAGGCCGACGGTGAGTGATGCCTGCGCGCCATAGATCACCTGGCTGAATACATCACGCCCCAGATCATCTGTCCCCATCAAGTGGGCCGCCGACGGTGCCTGCAGCGGGGGACCCGCCGTTTTCAAAGGTGGGTAGGGGGCCAGGAACTCGGCGCCGAGCGCCAGTGCGACCGGCAGGAGCACGAGCAAAAGGCCCAGTACCGCCGTCCGGCGACTGATGATTGACAATTGACCTTCAATCTCCTATCGATACCGAATTCGCGGATCTAGAAACGCGTAGGCCAGGTCCGTGATGAGATTGGCAACCAGCACAGTGACCGAGGTCATGATGAACAGTCCCATCAGGATCGGGAAGTCACGGTTCAGAATGGCGGCCACCATCAGCCGCCCGATTCCCGGCCAGGCAAAGACCGTCTCTGTGAGCACGGTGCCGGCGAAGAGGAAGCCGATTCTCCCGCCGATGACAGTGACCACCGGCAAGAGGGCGTTACGCAGGGCGTGGGTGCGCATCACGCGCCACTCCGGTAAGCCTTTCGCCCGTGCCGTACGGATAAAGTCCTGGTCGAGAACCTCCAGCAAGTTGGTGCGCATCAGACGCGTGATGAGCGCCAACTCCTGGATCGTGAGCGCGGCAACCGGCAAGATCATGTGCCGGGCAACGTCTAGCCCGTAGGCGAGCCCTTCGTAGCGGTGGCGAGCTGTTGTCATGCCTTGGACCGGGAGCCAATCGAGCTTCAGCGCCAGCAGCAGGATCAGCATCTGCGCCAGCCAGAAGACGGGGATCGCGTACCCCGTCAGCGAGAGGGTACTGATGCCGAAGTCGCCCAGAGAGTACGGGTAGCGTGCCGCCAGCACCCCGAGGGCCACACCAATCAGGCTCGACGCAACCAGCGCCGTGCCCATGAGGAGCAGCGTCGCCGGGAGCCGCGAAAGGATCACCTGGACGACCGGTTGCCCGTAGGCGTAGGAAGTACCCAGATCACCCCGCAGGATAGTCGCCAGATAAACCACGAGTTGCTCACCGATCGGCCGGTCGAGGCCGAATTTGGCCCGCATGAAGGCGTAGTAGGACGCATCGCCGTACTCCCCTGCGAGGGCTACGATGGGATCGCCGGGTGCCAGGTGGATCAGGAGGAAGGCGGCCACGGCGATCCCAAGAAGCATCGGTACGAACTGCACCAGGCGGCGCAGCAGGTAGGTGGTCATCCCTGCTGGCAGTTCGCCGTCTCGGCGAAGTGACCCGACCAGGTCTGGAAGCTTCGGCAGTCCACACGGTAGCCGACGGTGAAGTCGGTCTCCACCAGCCACCAGTAAGGGAGGTCCGTCTTCAGGATGCGCTGGATCTCGGCGTAGGCCGTGGCACGCTTCTCTCGATCGGCGGTCGAGGCTGCCTGGTCGAACAACTCGTCGATGTGTGGATTCTTGTAAGCCGCGCCGTTGGAGAACGGAATCGGCCCGATGTTGTCGGAGACATACATCCGGCGCACGCCGATCTCAGGGTCCTGATTGTTGCAGTAGGAGATCAGGTTGGTATCGAAGTCGCGCTTGGTAAAGATGGTTTCGACCGCGGCGTTGCGATCCAGCGGCCGAATCTCTAGATCGATCCCGACTTCGGCCAGGTTCTCCCGCATGACCTCGCTCCATCGGTTGAAGGCGGGGAAATGGACGATGTCGACCTTGAAGCGCGTTCCGTCTGCGCCGCGCGAGTGGCCCGCCTCGTCCAGGAGTTGGTTGGCCTTCTCCGGGCTGTAGTCGTAGCGTGGCTCGGGATCGATGTGGGCCCACGCGATTTGGCTCGAAATCGGCGAGGTGGCCACGCGCCCCTGGCCGAATTGCACCTGTTCCAGTAATTGCTCGCGGTTGATCGCGTGGGCGAAGGCCTGGCGAACCTGTAGATCCTGAAAGATCGGTCGCTCCAGGTTGAAGGTGAGCGTCATGATGCAGTAGCCGCCTCCAGGGCCGGAGGCCACCTGCTCGAGGGCCATCTCCGGGTTGGCCGAAAGGTGGGCAATATCGGGACCCGGCACACGCCATACGTAGTCCACCTCGCCCTGCTCGAGCGCCGCGAGTTGGGTGCTGTCCTCAGGGATGATACGGAAGACGACCTCGTCCAGGTGTGGCAGCCCGGCCTTGAAGTAGTGCTCATTGCGCGCCAGGCGCACCTCTTCACCCTGGGTGTACGACTCAAACGTGAAGGGCCCGGTGCCGATGGGCTTGAGATTCGCCTCGGCCGTCTGAGGGTCCGTACCCTCGTAGATGTGCTTTGGGAGGATGGGGGCTTCAGTCACGTCCAGGCGCTGCAACAGCGGCGCGTAGGGTTCTTTGAAGCGGAAGACGACGGTGTTCTCATCGGGGGTCTCAATTGTGTCGAGCACATTCTCAAGACCGGCCTTGGTCCGCGAGTGATATTTGAGCAGGACCTCCTCGAAGCTGAACTTCACGTCGGCGGACGTGAACGGTTGGCCGTCGTGCCACTGCACGCCCGGGTGCAGGTGGAAGGTGTAGACACGCCCATCGTCGCCGACGTCCCAGCTATCCGCCAGGTCCGGCACAGGGTTCGCGTTGGCATCCAGGCCGACCAGCCCGTTGAACATCGAGTCGGCGACGACGTGGACGTCGAAGCCAGTGCTGATTCCAGGGTTGAGGGTGCTAGGATCACTGCTGATTGCGACCACGAGCGTCCCACCCGTGGGAGCCATAGCCTGCGGTGTGGCCGTCGCAGCCTCGGTCGGGGTGGCGGCGGTGGCCGCTGTTCTGGTGGGTGCCATCGTCGGTACCGGCGCCTCAGTCGGAGCCGTTGCGGGTGCTACCGCCTCGGTCGGCGCCGCAGGCGCCGCGGTCTCCATCGTGGTTGGGGCCGGCGCAGGCGTCGCAGCCGGGCCACAGGCTGCCAGGAGCAGGAAGAGCGAGATCAAGAGCCAGAGAGTCTTCAGGTGCATGGATGGACCTCCTTGGAGGAATGGTCGGTCGGTTCAGCCACGGCGGGCAAGCCAGAGCGGCCGGCTGGTGGGTAGGGGTAGTGGGCGTATCTCGAGAGTGCTAAAACCAGTCGCTTCGAGCTCAGCGGTGAGGGTTGTGCGCTTCAACACACCACCGGCCCCTGTGGATAGAAGCATCTGCAGGTCGAACAAGAGGGCCTCCGCCGGCGCCGTACCGTCATTCTCGGGGGCGAACTCGCGCAGGACGAGAAGGCCACCGGGCTTGAGGGCAGCATGGACGCGGCGCAGCAGTGCCAGGCGCCGGTCGGTCGATTCACTCACGAGGACCCCGAACAGCAGGGCGGCGTCGTAGTCGCGCCCCAGGTCGTCCACGAGGAAGTCGCCGGCTCGCAGGCGCACGCGGTCGGCGACCTCGGTGGCGGCGACGATCTCCTGAGTGACGTCGATCACTGGCGGCAAGTCGAAGACAACCGCCGTAAGCAGGGGGGAGCGCCGCGCGAGCGCGATGCTGTAGCCTCCGTGACCGCCGCCGACGTCCAGGACCCGCCAGGGCCGGTCGGACGCCAGGTCCAGCGCTTCGGCGACGGCCGGGCCGTAGAGCCGCGCCAGGTCGTAGAGCGCGTACTCGAAGTTGCGCACCCAGTCGCCCGTATCCTCCATTGCCCTGTTCGGCTCTGGACGATGCCCAGTCCGTATGGCCTCGGGCAGCCGGCCCCAGCGCTCATAAAAGGCGCTCTCGCGGCGGAAGAGGTGGCCGAGGTAGTTGTCGCCATCGCTCGCCAGGCATACGGCGGTCGCCGGTGCGTTGGAATAGATGTCCTCTGCTCGCTCGAGCAGACCGAGGGCCACTGCCGCATCCAGAAGGCGCCGCAACGCGTCGGGATCGAGCGCGAGCGCGGCAGCCAGGACAGCAGCGCTCCTTCCATGGCCGGCCAGCGCTTCAAAGACACCTGACTCGGTGCAGGTCATCAACACCTGGGCCTGCCGGTAGCCGCGCAGCATACCCAGAAGGTGCTCGGCGTGCTCGAGACTCCCGGATTTTATGTCATCTTGCTTCATGCGCTCCCCCATCTTGTCCTTGACATAGGCCGCCTCGATGATCTTTTCGTGGGGTCTCAGGCCAGGCGGCGAGGGAGTCGGGAAGACCTCGATTGCGGACTGGGCTTCGCCCATCAGTTCCCCATCTCGCGGTGTGTGCCTGTATTAGCCAGCTAATGGTACGATTCAAAAAAGAGAACGGGCTGTTAGAAGCGATCGTGGAGCGCTGTGGCGAGATCGCTGATCACCCGCATCGCCGGGCTCTGCGGGGCATAGTCGAGCGGCGCCTGGCCGCGTTGCTCGGCGGCCACGATGGCGTCGTCATAGGGGATCGCAGCGACGAGCTCGAGGTCGTGGTTGCGACAAAACTGGACGATGGCCGCTTCGTCCTGTGGCGTACGGACCCTGTTCGCCACGATGAGGACCCGAGGAAGTTCGAGTTGGGCCGCCAGATCGCGGATGCGGGTCGCAGTCTCGAGCGCGCGGTAGTAGGGCTCGACGACGATTAGCAAGACGTCGACGTGCTCGGTTGTGCCGCGCCCGAGATGCTCGAGCCCGGCCTCCATGTCGAGCACGGCGATGTCGGCCTCGGCGACCAGGTGCCCGGTGATGCCGCGGGCTACCGCGTGGGCCTCGCAGCGACAGCCAACCCCGGCGTGCGAGACCTCGCCCATCACGAGCAGGCGTACGCCATCAGGTGCAGTGACACCGTAGTCGGCTACAAACTGCGCCACCGGTTGGCGCAGGTGGACGTAGGCCTGGCCGCTCGTGTCCTCGCGCCACTCCGTCAGGCCCGGTGGCACCGAGGGCATAAGTCTGGCCCGGTCGCGCGGGATGCCCAGACTCAGCGCCAGGTTCGGGTTCGAATCGGCGTCGAGGGCCAGGACCTGCTGCTTGCCCCGCGCGAGAAGGCGCGCCAGGGTCCCCGCAGTTGTGGTCTTGCCGACGCCACCCTTTCCTGTGACGGCGATTTTCATGCTCTTCTCCTCCGGCTATGTCAAGTTCGTCGCTGGACTGCAGGTGCACCCCTGACAGGCGCACCGTCCGGCGAACAGTTCGCGCTCGAGCCGGAGCACGCGCTGCAAAAGCTCCCGCTCCCGCCCCACGAACCCCTCGATGATCTCAGGCAGTTCCAGGGCGAGTGCGATCACGTGCTCGAGCTTTGGCGTCTCGATGTCGTTTTCCCAGAAGGAGATTGTCCCCTGGCTGACGCCGACTCGGGTCGCGAGCTCCTCCTGGGTGAGTCCCTGCTTGAGACGGGCGGCTCGAATCGCCTGGGCGAGTGATCCATTTGGCGTGGCCATCGGCTTACCTTAGTCTCGTCCTCGGTTCGAGTTCGGCGGCCAGGCGTTGGGGAAACGCTCGGCCGGCGATTTCACCAACATCCTGGCCTCTTCCAGACTGTTGGCCTTCCACACTGTAACCAGAGGGTACTCCCCCGGCTCAACGCTCAGGCCTGGTGCCAATCGCTACGGATGAATCATGTGCCTGAGCCGAATCGCCTTGCCCTGCGGTGGACATAGCCAGGATCATCTCTTCACCCCTTGCCTCACTCGCCGTGCTGTTCCGCCTGGGCGGTGCCTTCGGGTGGCTGTACGATCTCGGTGGGTGTTTCCATCTCGGCCAGCGGGTAGACCTCGTAGTGCGAATAGTTGTAGACCGGTGCCATAGCCAACATGCGCTCGAGCTCCTCGTTCGAGCTGACGTCGTAGATCCACGCGCCGCCATGCTTGCCGACAACGTGATAGCGCTTCTCGAGCTTGCCCTGGTCGGTCAGCTTTTTTGCATACTCTGGCATTCGCATAACAGCGTGGACGACCTCCACGCTGAGCCGGGCGAGTTCCAGCTCCCACAGCACTAAGAACTTCATTGGTACCTGTTCTCCTGTTGCTCTCTTTGTCTCAGCACGATCAGCCTGCCCAATGCTCTGCAACGAGCTTCTCGATCTCCCGAATGGCCACGATCGTGGCCTGCTCGGCTGGTCCACTTAGCCCGATGCCGAGGTCGGCAATATCGGCCGGTTGGCAGCCAACGATGAATACCCTGGCTGGCAGGACGCCCAGCGCTTTTGCCAGGATGAGCGCCTTTGCCGGGGTGGTATAGTGCATATCTGCGAGAAAGTCGCTTCGCGTCTCCTCCGGCCAGTCGGCGAGGTCGGGGACCTTAGCGGCGAGGACGTGGACCGTGCCGGGGGCGCTTCCCCGTTCCAGGGCATCGATCACCACCAGGACATCGTAGCCGTCCATCAGCTCCTGCACGAGATGGATACCGCCGATGCCTACCTCGACAACTTTGAGGGTTGCCGAGCTGAGCGGTGAGCCTGGTTCATCCACTCGCCCTTCCAGGCGCCGCGCGACCTCGACGCCGAAGCCGTCGTCGCGCCGGAGAACATTCCCCATGCCGGCGATCAGGATCCTGGTCATGGTCCACCGCGGCTGCCCCGCTGGGAATTCGAGCCTGGCGTCGTGGTCGGGTCGGACGCAGTATCGATGGTCAACTGGATACTGCCGTCGACGATACGCACCGGGAAGACGGTCAGGGATGGTCCTTCTATTTGGTCGGCCCGCTTTCCAGTGCGAATATCGAAGGCCTCGTTGTGCCACGGGCAGACGACGACTGGTGGTGAGAAGCTACCCAGGTGCAGTGGTGCCGGACTGCCTGGGCAGGTGTCCTGCACCGCGTAGAGTTCGCCTTCCAGGTTGGCGACGAGCACGGGGACACCGCCGACGTCGAAGGCCTGCATCGTTCCGGTTGGAAGTTCCTCCAGCTGAGTAACCGTCCTGAAGACCGGCTGCCGGAGCCGGGGCTGTGGTGCCCCACTAATCTGCTGGAGCGGGATGAAGCTTGCGGCTGAGACCTGGATCTGATCTTCACTCGCAACCAGGTCGTAGAGGAGCAGAAGTGTGTGGATCACAGGGTCTTCCGCCATGCGCTCGACGAGTTCCGCCTGTCCCTCTCGGCGCAAGCGGCCAATCAACCGCCCCAGCGATTCGCGGTGAACCGTGTCGATCGCCTGGAGGAGCACGAAGACCTTTGCACGAATCTGAGGGTATGGCAGAGCCTCAAACTCCTGCACGAGTGCGTCGAGTTGCTGTATGAGCGCGCCGAACTCTTCCTCGGTCATCTTATCAGTGAGTGTGGGAACCGTGTGTCTCGCACGCCTCGGGTCCCATCGTCTTGCACGCGCAGGTGGGATTGTTGCACTCACCGTGGGCCTGGTTCGTCAGCCCCGCGAACTCGTCGGCGAAGCGCCGTCCACCCTCTTTGACACCCCACTCGGTGAGTTCGTAGTGTGGCGGCTCGTCCTCTGAACATGTCACGTAGCTATCCTCAGCCAGGCGCTCGAGATGCTGGCGGATTGACTCCTCGTCGGCGTCCAAAAATGGCAGGAGATCGCGTGGCGCGACGGCGTCGCCGAGGCCCTCGCCTCGAAACCAGTAGAGGATCTGGAGTAGTTCGTCGCGCCAAAAGATGGCGTCGAGCGGGTTGTCATCCATTGTTTTCACCCAGAGCTGCTCGCCGCACGGTCGCGATTACCTCGTCCAACGCCGCTGCGACCTGCGGCGTGAAGCTGAGACCCCAACCGGTATCCTCGGGCTCGACCTCGACGATCGTCACGTCTCGTGGCAGTACGCCAAACCGTTGTGCGATGATTAACAGGTTGTCGAGGCTGATGACGCCGGTCACGGCCTCGGCCACGCGTTCCTGGACCTGCGCGTCGTCGAGCAAAGTGCCGCGCCAGCGGTAGCAGTAAACACGACCCGGCTCGCGTCCTCGCTCCACGCCCGAGACGAAGACAATCCGGTCGTAATAGCCGGGCCGGTCTTGAAACCGCTGGACGACGGCGATGGGTCCAAAGCTCAGGTCGTCAATCTCTACACCTGGCGGCCACTCGATCCGGCGGAGGACCGGGACGAGCGTGGGACCGAGCGAGAGGTCGCGTAAGTTTTGATAGCCGACCCCGGCAATGAGGACATTCATCATAAGCTGTAGATAGGTACCAGGTAGCGGGCAGCAGGCTGACTTGTACATTGCTCTCACACTGTCGCCGGCAACGCAAAGTCGTTTTTGCTCCCTGCTCCCTGCGACCCTTCTTCCCTACTCCTCAATCCCGCAGGCACAGGTGTTGACCTCGCGTACGATGACGTGGTCGGTGCCGTCGACGTGAACGTGGGTCGTACAGGGCATACAGGGATCGAAGCTGCGGATCGTGCGCAGGATGTCGATGCCTTTGTAGCTCTCCGGATCTCTGAAGTTCTCCAGAATGGGTGTGTTGAGGACCGCCTCCTCGTATGGTCCGGGGTTCCCCCAGGGATCCTTGGGGCTGGCGTTCCAGGTCGAGGGTGTCAGGATTTGGTAATTGGTCAGCGCGCCGTCCTCGATCACGGCGTGGTGGGTCAGGTAGCCGCGCCCCGCGCCCCAGAAGCCGGCGCCGATACGGAGCCCTTGACGTGGGACCTCGAACGGTGTATGGACTTTATCCTTGCCCTGCTTCAGGAGGTCGAGCGCGATGAGCCAGTTGTCGAAGGCAACCATGGTAGTGTAGGCGATGCAGTAGGCCCGGCCGCGATTGCGCTCGAAAGCGTTCCAAATGTTAGGGATCTTCCACTCGAGCTCCCTCGCCGGTAGGGTGCCAGTCGGTATCTCGAGCTTCAGACTCGTGCCGGTTGGCTGGATGAAGCGCGTGTGGGGGAAGACCCCACCGGCGGCGGTGTTCCACATTCGCGCCGTGCACTCGCCTTCCACCACTTGGCGGTCCCAGCGTGGTGATGTGGCCCAGGAGTATTTCTCGCGCCAGTTCAGCCCCGTGGGACGGGGCTTGGTCTGCTTGTTCCACAGATGGTATGGGCTGATCGGGTTGCTGGCTGGGTCGGTCTGGAAGCGAGCCTCCCCCCAGTTTTCGTAGTAAGAGTGCTCGACGAACTCTTCGACGCCGATGTTCAGCGCCTGGAGCTTGGTGGTGACTATCTCGCCATCGATGACGACGCCTGGAGTGGCCCAGCGGCGCTCGCCCCACTCGTTGCAGTGCTCGTACGATGCGTCGTAGGCGAACGGGTCGTCCCAGATGCCGGGGTCGATCAGGTTAGCCGGTCGAGCGCCGACCTGCTTGTACTCGGGATTCACATCGTAGAAGAAGTCACACAGGTCATCCCAGATGCCAACGACCTTCTGCGAGTAGTCGAAGAACCGAGCCAGCCGGACGTGCATCTCGTTGAAGACGGTGAGGCTGACTGTTGTGCTCATTCCCCCGGGGATCACCGTCTCAGGGTGAGGGTACTTGGAGCCAATGAGAACGTAGGCCTCGCGGGCCACACGGGTCATGTGTAGCCCCTCGAGGTACAGGCCGCCGCTTAACGGGTTGAGATCGACCATGATATCGGCGATCGTCCTGTAGCCGTGGATGTCTGCGTGGGGAGCAGGTGTCGTTTTGGCCTGCTCCCAAATCTCAGGATTCGTCGGTTCGACGATGGCCTGCGAGTAATCCGGGCCGGCCAGCAAGAAGAGATGCAGCGGGTGATCATAGAGGAATTCAATCGCCAACAGCATATTGCGAATGGCGATTCCCAGAGGCGGTGGTGGGACGGGAAAGGCCATCTCCATTGCAAGGGCTGAGGTGGTGGAGTGGACCCCGCCGCAGACACCGCAGGCCCGGCTGCTGATGAAGGCAGCGTCACGGGGATCGCGGCCCTTAAGAATGACCTCGTAGCCGCGGAACAACGTCGCCATCGAGTTAGTTTCCAGAACCCGGCGCTCCTTCAAATCGACGACGCTGTGAAAGGCCAGAGCCCCGGCGACTCGCGTCACCGGGTCGATCTCGACCGATTTGATGTGGCCGTTCCGGGCCAGCAACTCCTTGATCCGGTCGTACTGTTCATCGAGCGAGCGCGTCTGGTAGGCGTACGGGTCGCGGACGCCCTCCTTGAGGTAGGCTCGACCGTTTTCGTCGAACTCAACCGGTAGATTCTTGAAACACATGGCTCTTCCCTCCTTGCACTAGCCTTGCACAATTCCAGCGATCTCTTGCAGGTATCCATCCAGTGAGTGCAGCTGGTCCCGAAGTGTTGTGGCCGCATTATTGATTGCCGTGAGGTCATCCGCCAGTGGCGCTGTATTGTTGCGGATTGCCTCCAGGCCGTTGACGAGTTGTTCGAGGTCGCGGTTGGCTCGCATGAGCGCAGAGGCGATCAAGATCAGGTAGATAGCGAGGACGATGACCACTGCGACAGTCACCATCAGCGTTATCCAGGTCAAGAAGGCTTTCATGACAAGGCCTCCTGGTCTTCGACCTGACCGTTCCCTATACCGGTGGATGTGAGGCCTGCCTTGCTGGTAAGCGCCGCCTCAATCGCTGCCAGGTGGCGCTCGGCGGATTCCGCTTCGCCGAGTAAGGGCGCGGCGGCAGCGATGGTCTGTTTGAGGGCTGCGATCCTGGCGGTATTCTGAGCGATGGCGCCCCCCGTGGCCAGGATTTCCTCGGTGTAGTGCTTGATGTGACGGGCAGCGTTTAGGGTTCGGTTTAGAAAGAGCAGCACGACTGGGATGACGCCGAGTATGGTCGCCGCCAGCGTGGCCGCCCAGATAACGGCGACGAATGGGTTCATGAGGTGCCTCCCTTGCCGTCGGATAGAGCCTGCGCGGCAGACTTCAAGTGCTGGTCGACTGTGTTCAGCCTTTGTGCGAGCGCTGTCAGGCTTTGATTGAGCTGGGTGACCTGGGGAGCGATGTGTGCTGTCTCGCGCTCGATCGCGCGAACGCCCCAGCCGATCTTTGCCAGAGAGCTCTCGGCCGTGCCGCCGATTTGCTCCAGCGCCGAGGCAATCCGATAGAGGAAGTAGATCAGTGCCCCTGCGAGGGCCAGCACCTCGAGGGCTGAGAAAAGTGCAAGCCGGATAATCATGATCTCATCCTGTCTTCTCGTCGTGGGTCGCGGTAGCAGTTCGCTCGATGCGCTCGGTTGCCTGTGCAATCCCATCGGCCGTCTGTAGAATCTCCGCGACTATCTGGTTGATATGCCCGAGCATTGCGATGTGGACTGTATTGTTGGCGATTAGCTTACCGATTCGCCAGATTTCGGCAGCTCCAGTCTGGATTTCCTCGGCTCTCTTTGCTACGGTGTTGAGCAGAAGTGCGACGACGGTGAGAACCGTTGCGCCAAGCGCCAGACTGATCCGCCAGTATTGAGCGATTGTTTCTTGTGGGACTTGCTCCTTAGTGAGCGCTTTCATCGCTGGTTGCTCCTGTCGGGCTTGAGGTGGAGTGGTGTGTGGTGACTTTCTTTTCGGCGGAGGCTGCCACCACCGGCGATACCTTAGAATTTGACACTCAGCACTCGTAACTTCAGATTCAAGGTGCTTCGAGGGTGTCGGCGATCTGGGTGGCATGTTGCTTGATCGACCGTGCTTCCTCGGCAAGCTCTGCTGCAACACGGTTGGTCTGCTCCAGCTTCCAGATGGGCTGGGTGTTGTCGACGATCTGCCTGGCGATGGCCAGGGTGCGCTCGGCGTTGCTGAGGATGCTCCGGGCGGTGCCGATGATCGTGAGCAGAAGCGCGGCGACAGTAGCAATGATGGCTACGACAATGGCCAGGCCGGTGTACCAGTAGCGTTGGAACCGCTGCTCGGTCATGATCCGTCTCCTGTAGCTACTACATGTGCTTTGGTGGTGTGCTCTCGCCGGCACGGACGGCCGGTACCTCATAGCCTTCCGGGTACTCCTCGGCGGGCTTGGTACGGCCGGGGGGCTCGGCTCTGAACCATTGTAGTTTCTCGTAGAAATAGTGGGCTGCCTTTTGTACCCGTCCCGGCTCTGGTACATCAGCCCATCCGCTTGGGACCCGCCGCATCTTGTCCCAGCGAGTCTCGCGGTTTTGGAAACGCATCGTGAGCCGGCGGAGCGGGCGCACAAATGATCCGATGCTCATCGAGGCTACCGTGGAGAGTGTCGAGCCTGGCGGCTGTTTGTAGAAGGGTGCGAAGCGGTCGGGGAAGCCTGGCATCGTGCACCCGATGCAGACCCCGCCTGTGTTCATGCAGCCGCCCATGTGGTTGATCGCGCCGCGCTCGGTGATGTTGCACTGGACCACCGGGCCCCAGCAGCCAATCTCGACGAGGCATTTTCGGCTGCCGTACTCATGTGCGAAGACACCTTCCTCGTAAAAGCCGCCTCGGACACAGTGGCGGTGAACTGTATCATTGAACTGCCAGGCGGGTCGGCCGAGCTCGTCGAACTCTGGGAGTGGACCGTGGCCGTTCAGGAAGAGCAGGACTGCTGCGACTGTTTCCGTGAAGTTGTCGCCGATGGGAGAGCAGCCGGGTATGTTGACGACCGGCAAGCCGAGAGCGCTGCGGTAGTCTTTCCCTAAGAAGTCCATCACGCTCATGGCGCCGGTCGCGTTTCCATAGGCAGCTGGGATGCCGCCCCAGGTCGCGCAGGTGCCGATAGCGATGACTGTGGCGGCCCCCGGGGCCATTCGCTTGAGCCAGGTCGCTGTTGGAATCGGCTTAGGCTCACCGTTGTGCCACTCGACGCCCATCGAGGCCCAGTAGCCTCCCGTTTGCCTGGCCAGCTTCTCGTCGGGGACTGATCCCTCGTAGATGACGACGTAGGGGGCCTTGAGCTTGCCCTCGGCGGCGAGTTCGTAGTTCTTTACGTATTCGTTGCCGGACTCGGTTGAAAGCACGTAGTGGTGGAGGACAATGCGGGGTATGCCCGGGAGTCGTCCGGTGAGTAGATCTTCGACGCTTGGGTTGGTGGCTCCTGAGGTCGCGATGGTGCAACCGTCGCAACTCATGCCGGCCAGCCAGTAGGCGTGCACCAGTTTGACTGGGCCAAGTAAGGCGCCCTGGCGCTCCATGTGGGGAGCTTTCTTTAACTCACGTTCGGCACTCGATGAGAGGTGATCGATGGCTTCTGTGCGCTCAGCGATGGTTGTTTCTGCAAGGGGAGAGGGTGGGGCTGTGACTTCTTTCATCGGATCGACTCCTTTCCTTTTACATCCGGAATTGTTACCCATGCCTTGATCTCTACGTTGGACCTGCTCACACGGACGAGAATATGTTGGTGGAGTGCATTGGTCCGGGTAGTGGTCTTCCGATCTTGAAATACTGGGATTTCAACGTGTCTGGGATGAACAGCTTTAGGTCGGAAGCGTAGAGCCGGGTTGCCGGGTCGTGTCATCATATGAGTGCTGCTTCTGCCGCCGACTTCAGCTGTAGAGTAGGCCAGGAGAGTTGGGCGTCTAATATACCGATGATCACGATGAAGACAATCCCGGCAAGATGAATGCCATCACTATCTCCATGGGTGGGTGAACAGCGTTGGTTCGTCAACGATGTGGCGGCTGTAATAGGGTCGAGGCGATCGAAAGGATGGGAACAACCTCCGCGTCTAGGAGACCTGTGCTTGCATCGCTCTGTGCTCGGCTTTAGTCTTCAGATATCCAGGTCTGGTGTCGATCGAGTTCTTGAGCATCTTTTGAAACGGACGCCGCAGAATCTGTACCATTAATCTTTCTTAAGACTCCTCTGTCCTGACGATGGTATTGCCGTGGCGGTGCTCTGACCTCCAACTGTGGATTGCCTTCACACCGAATGTTTTGCCCTTCCAGGCTAGGAGCTGCGGCCGCTCAATTCATTTGTGGCGTTCTACGCCGGGATGCTCTGGAATGTGTCTTGAGTCCTTGTCTGCATGGGCAAGGTAACGAACAGGGTAAGAGGAAGGTTGTCAAACGAGGACGGAAGAAAAAGCTACATGAAGTGGTGACAGGTGACACCAGGTAGGCTTTTGGGTAGAAGCCTCGGTGGTGATATAAACGGTCTACCGATGTCCTGCACTTTGCCTGTCTCGATGCGCTTCGAGATTGTTGGGAGATTATAGCAGCCTGGATGTCCAGGTGCAATTGCCGAGTGTGGTGGTGACTTACGTAGCCAGGCGCGCGATGGTTCCGAGATTGCTTTGCGCTTTTTCTTGTAGCTTGTTACGGTGTTTGATTGGGATAAGGAGTTTGAAATTTGTCCCCGAGCGCGCTACCATTCTGCGATGTGTTTGTGATAGATCCAACAGGGGGCGGTCGAGAATGAGTCGGACGAATAGTCAGGAAACTAACTCTCTTCCGGGCGATTGTGGGGTCTCTTCATTTGTCTGTCTTGACCGGTTGACAAAATCCTATACTGAGGGAGGGCGAACGCGAACTGTACTGCGTGAACTCTCACTTGGATTTCATGGGGGGAAGTTTAGTGCTTTGCTGGGAAAGAGCGGATCCGGGAAGAGTACGCTCCTCAACCTTATCAGTGGGATCGATGTTCCTACGAGCGGTGATGTGTTCATCGGTGGGGTGCCGCTGACGCGCCTCAGCGAGCGTGAACGGACGCTCTTCCGGCGGAACCGTATTGGATTCGTCTTCCAGTTTTTTAATCTGATCCCTACGTTGACTGTTCTTGAGAATGTTACGTTGCCTCTTGAGCTTGGCGGCCGTACCCGTGGTAACCGGCAGGCGGCTCTTGATTTGCTTGATCAGGTCGGTCTGGCTGACCGTAGCAATGTTTTTCCGGATAAGCTCTCGGGAGGTGAGCAGCAACGAGTGGCGATTGCCCGGGCGCTGATAGGTGGGGCAATGTTGATTCTCGCGGACGAACCGACTGGGAACCTGGACGATGAGGTTGGAGGCCGAGTCCTCGAGCTTCTGCTGGAGCTTGTTTATGAGGTAGGGAAGACACTCCTGGTTGCAACGCACAGTCGTGAGGTGGCTCGACAGGCTGATCATGTCTATCGGATTGTTGATGGGCACCTTGTCGAGGAGCGATGCGGGCGAGGTGTTGAGGTTGTCTCGGCATGAAGAGTTCGTTGTTGCGTGTCGCCCTTCGCTATCTGCTGCGGCGGCCATTGCAGAGCATCCTCATTGTAGTTGGCATTGCGCTTGGCGTGGCTGTTGTCATTGCCATCGACGTTGCGAATGAAAGTGCCAGCCGTGCGTTTGAGCTCTCGACGGAGGCGGTTGCTGGCCGCGCAACGCACCAGATTGTTGGCGGTCCTGGTGGGGTCCCGACTTTGTTCTACCGCAAGCTTCGGACCGAGTTGGGAGCGCGTCCGGTTGCGCCGGTGGTCGAGGTATGTGTGCGGGCGGACTTGCCTGGTGGACAGCCCCTGCATCTGCTTGGTGTCGATCCTTTTGCGGAGCCTCCGTTTCGGGACTATCTTGGGAATCGGGGAGGTCTCTCAATTGAGGCGCTCTCTGCTCTGGTACTGCGGCCCAATACAGTTCTTCTTCCGGAGTCACTGGCCCGTCGTTCTGGTCTGGAGGTGAATTCAATCCTTCCAGTTCAGGTTGGCTCTCGGACTGTACGCTTGCGGGTTGTGGGATTGTTGCGGGCCGATGACGAGACAAGCCGGCGGGCCCTTGAGGGCTTGCTGCTGGCTGATATTGCCACGGCGCAGGAGGTGTTAGGGTCGGTTGGGTACTTGAGCCGAATTGATCTGATTGCGACGCCTGAGGGCCGGCTCGGTCGTGCTACTCTTGCGGGGATTCAGGCAGTGCTTCCGTCTGGGCTTCGTTTGGAGCGGTCGAGTACCCGGAGTGCGGCGATCGAGCAGATGACCCGCGCATTTGAGCTCAACCTCACGGCGCTCAGTCTGCTGGCGCTGGTTGTGGGTATGTTCCTGATCTACAACACGATGATGTTTTCGGTGGTTCAGCGCCGGGCTGTGTTGGGTACGCTGCGGGCGTTGGGGGTGACCCGTGAGGAGGTCTTTGGAGTCGTTCTGGTTGAGGCTCTGGCTCTGGGTGTGATCGGTGCGGTTGTGGGGGTGGCGCTGGGACTTGTTCTCAGTCGTGGCATGGTGCGTCTGGTCACTCAGACGATCAATGATCTCTATTTTGTGGTCTCGGTACGTGAACCGGTAGTATCTCTACTGGTGCTGCTCAAGGGTGCTGGGCTTGGGATTGTTGCTACGCTACTCTCGTCGTTGCTTCCGGCGGTTGAGGCTACTCTGATTCCGCCGCACGGGGCTTTGGTCCGTTCGGAGATTGAAGACCGAATTCGGGTTCTGCTTCCCTGGCTGACGGTACTGGCAGTGGGACTTCTCGTACTTGGTGTTCTGGTCTTGCGCGTTCCTACCCGGCGGGTTGATGTGGCCTTTGCCGGTCTTTTCTGTGTCGTGATTGGCTTTGCGCTGTTGACCCCAATGGCTACGGTTGTCCTGATGGCTTTGGTTCGTCCCCTGACGGTCCGGCTCTTTGGTATCCTTGGACAGATGGCGCCGCGTGATATTGTCCGGGCTCTGAGCCGGACCTCGGTTGCTATGTCGGCCTTGATGGTTGCAGTCTCGGTAATCATTGGTGTTGGGGTCATGATCGGCAGTTTCCGGCAAACGGTCGAGGTCTGGCTGGCGACAACTCTTGAAGCCGATATCTATGTTTCGCCGCCGAGTCTCACGGCCAGCCGGGTTGAGGGTGTGCTTGATCCGCAGATTGTGGCTCAGCTTGTGGCGACGCCGGGGGTAGTGCGCTCGGCGACGGCGCGGACGATATCTGTAGTGACTGGTGAGGGGAACCGTGTGGGGCTTGTGGCGATTAGTGCTGATGCTGCCGGAGAGGCGCGGCGTTTTCTCTGGCATCGGGGGAGTGTGGCTGAGCGGTGGCAGCGGATGGCGGAGAACGCGGTGCTTGTCTCCGAGCCGTTTGCGCGGCGGTATGGGATTATGCCCATGTCAACTGTTGTGATGCTGCAGACCGATCGTGGGCCGTATTCCTTCGAGGTCGTTGGGGTTTTCTATGACTATGCCTCTGACCAGGGGACGGTCCTGATGCGTGATGTGCTCTATCACCAATATTGGGATGATCGGGCGATTTCGTCTCTGGCTCTGTGGGTCGCCCCTGGTCGGGATGTGGATGCGCTGGTTGAGCGGCTGCGGGCGGAGGTGGCCGGCCGAGGGTCGCTGGTGATTCGGTCGAATCGTGGGCTTCGTCAATCGGTGATGGAGGTCTTTGATCGTGCCTTTGCGATTACAGCAGCATTGCGGCTCCTGGCGGTGGTAGTCGCTTTTGTTGGTGTCCTCAGTGCTTTGATGGCGCTTCAACTCGAGCGGGCGTGGGAGTTTGGCGTACTTCGGGCGGCGGGTATGACGGTTCGCCAGTTGTGGGGATTGACTGTTCTCGAGACCGGGCTGATGGGGGTGACGGCAGGGCTCCTGGCGTTGCCGACTGGCCTGGCTTTGGCGTTGGTATTGATCTATGTTATCAACGTGCGTTCGTTTGGCTGGACATTACAGTTGGCGGTGGAACCGGGGGTATTTGTGCAGGCGCTCGCGGTTGCTCTGTTGGCTGCGCTGTTGAGTGGCCTCTACCCGGCGCTGCGGGCGGGCCGTCTGCCGGCGGCTGAGGTACTGCGAGGTGAGTAAGGTGCGTTCTCAGCGGACTCTGCTGTGGGTGGTGGGTCTGCTTCTCGTCGCGAGTCTGGTGATCATGGGGGTTCAGTTCAATCGTGGGCTGGCTCGGGTCCGGGCGGAGGTGGTTGGGTATGCACCGGCTGGTGACTCGACTGGTTTTGAGCGTGCGACAGCGCCGCGTGCATTTGATTTTCCTGCTGATCATGGTCCTCATCCTCGCTTCCAGATGGAGTGGTGGTACTATACTGGGAACGTACAGATGACTACGGGGCGTGCGTTTGGGTATCAGCTCACTTTTTTTCGCCGTGCGCTTGCCTCTGATATGTCTGCTCGTTCTTCCGAGTTTGCGACGAATCAAGTCTTCATGGCCCATTTTGCGTTGACGGATGTGGAGGGTCACCACTTCTACTCGACTGAGCGGTGGGCACGGGGTGCTGCCGGGCAGGCGGGGGCTCAGGGGATGCCCTATCGTGTGTGGCTTGATGATTGGAGTGCGTCGGCGTCGGTGCCTGGATCGATGCATTTGGTTGCGGAAAATGAGGGGGTGGCGCTGGATCTGATGCTGCGGGGGGTGAAGGCGCCGGTCTTGCAGGGTGATGCTGGGTTGAGTCAGAAGAGTACTGAAGTTGGGAATGCTTCCTACTACTATTCTCTGACTCGGCTTGAGACGCAGGGGGTGATTCGTGTCAACGGCCAGGCGTTTACGGTGCGTGGGCCGAGTTGGATGGATCATGAGTTTGGTACCAGTAGCCTGGGACCGAACGCGGTTGGCTGGGATTGGTTCTCGCTTCAGCTTGTTGATGGTCGCGAGCTGATGTACTTCCGGATCCGCCGGTCGGATGGTTCGATTGAGCCGGTTTCGGGAGGTGTGCTGGTTGAACCGGATGGGCGTCAGCATCGGCTGTACCAGGATGATGTGCATCTGGAGGTTTTGAGCTTTTGGCAGAGTCCGAGGACGGGTGCGCGCTACCCGGCTCGTTGGCGCTTGAGGGTGGTACCGACGGGTGAGGTGCTTGAGGTTGTTCCAGTGTTGGCGGACCAGGAGCTTCAGGTGACGGCCCCTTACTGGGAGGGTGCGGTTCGTGTGTATGGTGGGGCTGGTGTGGTTGGTGTTGGGTATGTTGAGATGACGGGCTATGTTGGGTCGATGAGGGATCGTTTTTGAGCCTGGCTTGTGCGGGCTGGTTGACTGATACATTACAAAAGTGAGGCTGCCGGACAGAGGCAAACCGAGTACAATGAGAGCGTCACCCCCTCAAGGGCTCGGAGGGAAGCCCTGTCCGATAGCCAGCGCCTGTATTGTACGCTGTTGCGTGCGGTTCGGGAAGCGCACCCGCGCGAGGATCTGCGCCGACTGAAAGTGTTTGCCTGGTTGCTGACGGGTCTTCCGCTGGAAAAGAGCAGCCGCTTGTCCGGGCTGGCAACCGGGATGGTCTCGGGCGCGAAGGCGGCCAGCCGGGTCTGCCGCCGACGGTGCTTTCTGGCTAAGGCGCATGTTGTCGGGCGCGACTATTCCGACGGGCTGATCCGTTTGGCCTTGGCGGGCGGGGCCAGGCAGACGATTGATGTGGCGATTGACACGACCAGCGTGGCTGGGCGCGTCGTGATTGGCCGGGTCGCGGTCGTCTACCGCGGACGCGCGGTGCCCCTGGTCTAGCCGGTCTATGACCGTATAAGCCTCATGCTGGCCTTGGGGGAGTATAAGGAGTTGCTGGTCTATGCGTGTTGCCTGCTGCCCCCTGTGGTGACGGTCGTGCTGCTGGGCCATCGGGGCTTCCGTACCCGTGACCTGATGGACTGGTGCCGTACCGAGGCTGGCTGGCACTTCTGCCTACGCTTGAAAGGCGATTAACTGGTGCGCTGGCCGGACCAGCGCTGTCCCCGCGTGCTCAGTACCCTGCGGCCTGGCATGGGCCGCTTCCTGCAGGCGGTCTGGTTGGGAACCCAGCGCGATGGGCCCAGCAGTGTGGTCCGGGCCGATACGTCCACCGCGGAACCCTGGTAGATTGCCACCGATCCAGTCGCCTCCCTGCACCCCTTGACTGAGTATGCCCTGCGGCTGGATTTGGACGAAGCATTTCTTGACGATCAATCGGCCGGCTTTTAACTCGAGGATAGTGCGTGTCTTTGGATATGGAACGCTTACTACTAACGCGTTTTGCCTGGCTTTCAATTGCAGCTGCGATTGTAACCATTGGGTTGAAGGTGACTGCGTATCTTATTACTGGTTCTGTTGGTTTGTTGTCTGATGCGCTTGAGTCGCTTGTTAACCTTGTTGCTGCTATTCTGGCTCTGGTGATGCTGACTGTTGCTGCTCGGCCGCCGGATGAGGAGCATGTGTATGGTCATGGCAAAGCTGAGTATTTCTCGAGTGGTATCGAGGGGGCGTTGATTCTTCTTGCCGCTGCGAGTATTGTTGTGGCTGCTTGGGAGCGTCTGGTTTATCCTCGGGTGATTGAACAGGCTGGACTGGGGCTTGTGGTCTCGGTCGTGGCGTCGGCTGTTAATTTTGGTGTCGCTCGTGTTCTTGTGTGGGCTGCGCGCCGCTATAACTCGATTACGCTGGAGGCTAATGCGCAGCATCTTATGACTGATGTCTGGACCTCGGCTGGTGTGGTTGTTGGTGTGGGTGCTGTGGCATTGACGGGTCTGGGGCGTCTTGATCCTCTGATTGCGTTTGTTGTTGCTGCGAATATTGTCTGGTCTGGTGTTAAGCTGACCCGGCGGTCGGCGTTAGGATTGTTGGATACTGCTATCTCTGAGGAAGATCGGGCTATTGTTCGGGTGATCCTTGATCGTTATGAACGGGAGGGTGTGCGGTATCATGCGTTGCGGACGCGAGAAGCGGGGGCGCGGCGTTTCGTCTCGGTGCATGTCTTGGTTCCTGGGACCTGGACGATCTTGTATGGGCACTATCTGCTTGAGCGTCTTGAGCGTGATCTGCGGGAGGCTTTGCCGAATACAACGTTCTTTACTCATCTGGAGCCGCTTGAGGATCCTGCTTCGTGGGAGGATACTCAGCTTGACCGTGTTGAGCCGGTAGAGCTGGGCTCTGGTCTGAGAGGGGGATGGTCTGAGTTGATGCTTTGCTTTGTGGGTGTGTTGTGGGTTGTTGTTGGTTTTGGAGTGGGTGGTTTGGTTTGGTTTGGTTTGTAGAACATTGACTATGCGAAGACACATCAGGGCAGTTTTTTAGTCGGCCGGAACTGCTTCCGACGAAATAACAGTCGCCGCTGTCAAGGTTTTCGTTGTCGGGAGCATCGCACTGCACAGAGCTGCGCCAATCACAAGCGCCGGCAGCATCCCCAGCGCTCCCTGCAAGCCGATCTGATCTGCCAGAAAGCCAGTGGCGTAGGTTCCGAGTGCTCCTGCTGTAAACATGAAACCCAGAACTAACCCTGAAGCCAGTGCCATGCGGTGAGGCATCATGCTCTGGGCGAGCAATACGAGGATGCTGTGCGGGGCACCAATCAAGAAGCCGGCGCCCGCTGCGGTGAGAAGGAGGAGCGGTGATCGGGGATCTACGGTCAAGAGAGCCCAAAGAGGTACCGGCGCGAGCGCCAATGAGAGAAACACAACCACTCGCCGCCGCCAGTGGTCGGCCAACCAGCCGGCCGCAACACCACCGACCGCCGCCCCCATCATGAAGGCGGTCAACGAGAGCCCGAACTCTTGAGGAGCAAAGCCAAGATCGCCGAGTAGCTTTGGAAAGAAGGTTGTTATCGCTGATATCGGCCAGCTCCGTAGTGCGAGCAATAGCAAGAACGCTACAATTGCCAGGATCGGCCAGTGGGCCGCCCTTGACGGTGTGGTGGCCTGCTGCTGCTTACTGGGTGGTGCGTAGTGTTGTGTCGGCATGAAGATTGAAAGCAGCAACGCCGCAGGAATCATCAGCGCCGCGAGGGTCAGGAGCGTGCTCTTGAGGCCAAGCTGGGCGATCATCACCCCGGCAAGTCCTGGGCCAATCGCCAGGCCAGCCTGTCCAAAGAGAAAAAAGACACTCGTCCCGCTTGCCACGGCCGGTTCAGCCGCGTAGCGAGCGTTCATCGCCGCCTGGGGATGAAAGGCTGCTGATCCTAGACCGGCAAATAGCAGGAGGATGAGCCCGCTCCAGCCTGGGAGTAGCCCGGCGACTGCAAAGAAGGTCGCCATCCAGAAGATACCGCCGACGGCAAAGAGGCGGCTGCCCCACCGATCGGCTGCGTAGCCAAAGAGTGGCTGGGTGAGCGATCCTACGATTGCGTAGATCGTCGCGGCCAGACCAAGTTGGGCGTTGCTGAGTCCCATCTGCAGAGCCAGGGCTGCCATAATGATGGGGAAGGCGCTATTCAGGATATCGACAAAGAAATGGCCGGACACGATTGAGATGAAGAGCGAATTATGAAGTACTCGAATCATGTTGGTCTCTTGCTACACGTGTTTGTCCCCGGTAGATCATGATGCTTCTCTGTGTCCATGACAGGTGTGAGAGGAGCACCATTGGTCCAAACTTTAGCTTGAGGGGCCACGGGAGCTGGTGCCAACTCACTCGTTTGAAGCCGAACCGTTCGTAGAAGGGCATGTGCCCCGCCCTGCATTCCAGGTAGACCGGTGCGTCAGTGCTCGCCAGGAGATGTTCGACGAGTGCCGTGGCCAGACCCCCGCGACGCCACTCTGGTTTCACCACCAGGCTTCCAAGCTTGCGGACGCCTGGGAAGTGCCGGAGCTGGCCACAAGCGATAACCTCGGCCTCATCGGCGATTACCCAAAACTGTCGCCAGTGGAGTTGTGTCGGGTCGAGGTGCGCATTTCGGACGAGGGTCCGAATGGCGCTGGTGTCGGTGCTCCTTGTAGGACGAAGGACAAGCTGAGGTGGAAGACCAGGTATGGCCCCTCACAGACAGGGCGGTAGTCAGCATTTGTTGCTGACTACCGCTTCTCTTGTGCAGACTATGCTAAAAGTGGGGGCACTTGTCAAGCGTTATTGTTTGGTGGCTGCGAGGTGGGTTGCGTTGTTGTATTCAATTTGACTATACGCAACGAACTGACGCCTTTGAGAGACATTTTCCCAGATACAACAAATACAAACCGCCTGCGGTACCTGCAGGCGGTTTACCGGTAACCAGGCTCAGCGTCGTTCCCCGTTCACCTCGTAGGGCGTAAGACGTCCAGCGAGTGGCTTGGGCACCCGCGCCTTCACGTGGGTTCCTCTGGCGCCATGCTCCTCAGCCTCAATCAGGCCCTCCTGGTGAATGGCGTTCAGCATCTCACCGCTGTCGTAGGGAATCTCCACCTCAACCGGTACGAGTTGCCGCATGAGCACCTCTTCGATCCGGCTGAGCAGCCTCGACATCCCCTCACCCGTCAGTGCACTCACCGGGACCACGTCCGGCAGTCGCGCCGCTTCGGCGTGGATTGCGCTGGCATCTGGCGCTTGATCGATCTTGTTCCACGCCAGAACCATGGGCTTATCGGCCACACCCAACTCCTCCAGGATCCCCTCGACTGCCTCCATCTGTGCCTCGGCCATCGTGTGAGTTATGTCGACGACGTGGAGTAACATATCGGCCTCAGCGATCTCTTCGAGCGTAGCTCGAAAGGCTGCGACGAGGTCCGTAGGGAGTTTCTGGATGAAACCGACCGTATCAGTGAACAGCACCTCGAGCCCGTCCGGCAGCGCCACCCGGCGGACCGTCGGATCCAGAGTCGCGAAGAGCTTGTTCTCCGCCAGGACATTCGCATCGGCGATGCAATTGAGCAGCGAGCTCTTGCCGGCGTTGGTGTAACCCACGATCGCGACGATCGGGACACCGGTACGGTCGCGCTGACGCCGGAGATTGCGACGGTGCCGGCGAACCTCCTCCAGCTCGCGCTTGAGCTGGGCAATCTTACGCCCGATCTCGCGGCGGTCCACCTCTAGCTGCGTCTCGCCGGGGCCACGGAGACCGACGCCGCCGGCCCCACCGCGCGCGGCACCACCACCAGCCTGACGGGCCAGGTGGGTCCACATGCGCGTCAGGCGGGGCAGCCGATACTCATACTGAGCCAGCTCTACCTGCAGTTGACCCTCGTGTGTGCGCGCGTGCTGAGCAAATATGTCGAGAATCAGGGCGGTGCGGTCCAGCACCTTGATGTTCTCACCGAACGAGCGCTCCAGATTGCGCTGTTGAGCCGGCGAGAGTTCATCGTCAAAAACGACCGTCTCCGCACCGGTGGCCACCAATGCCTGCTTGATCTCCTCAACCTTCCCCGAACCGATGTAGGTGGCCGGATGAGGGTTTACCAGTCGCTGATAGGTCTGGCCCACCGGCATCAGTCCCGCAGTCTTCGCCAACTGCACCAGCTCGGCCAGCGAGTCCTCGCACGTCCAGAGCCTATCCTCGCGCTTCGACTCAACGCCCACGAGATACGTAAATCCAGGCTGAGATGGAATAGAGTATGTATTGACCAGAGTCATCCTCCTGAGTGTACATCCAAATGTTGCCCGTAGTCCTGAACCCGACGACAAGGTCCGGACCGGTGATCAACAGTATACCACAAATCGAGTCCGGCTGCTCATGGGAAGAGCAGCGCGCAACCAGGAGAGGCCGAGGGTGGGCTCAAACCCGCTCGCAAAACGGGAGGCGCGCCGGACGTGGCGCGCCTCCCGTTCCCTTGCCCCGCCTCGTGTTTCCCAATGGGGCAAGCGCGACCAACCCACAACGAGCAGCGCCTTCTTCCTCCGTCAACAGAATACGGCACGACGAGCGCCAGCGATCCAATCAGGAGCCGCTCAGCGCGACTCTCACGCGTCCCGAAGGATACCGGCTCGCTTCAGCCGCTCTGTCCCCTCGTTCTTCCGAAACTCGGGCAGAAAGTGGACGTACTCAGTCCAGCCATTGTAGGCAACCTCTTCGCGCATCTCGGGCGGGATGACGAGCGTTTCGTCATGGTTTTCCGAGTGCATGAAGACGGTCATCGTTTCAGAGCCATCGTCCTCGTAATTCATGATGCAGGCTCGATTCGGGACACCGGACACCACCAGGTCGCCGAAGCACGACTCGCAGGCGGCCAGATTTGACTCGCATTTGTTCCGATCGATCCAAACCTTCATGGGAACCTCCCGGCCAGGAAGTGATCCTGGCAGCAAAGGCCTGTGCCTATCCTCCGTCAACGCGCTCGCAATCACACGTGCAGGACGCAAACCTTGTCCTTGGCTTTGACGAAACGACATTGGGTGTATCTATAAGGATACCAGAGACAGGCCAGAATGATAGTGACACTCTACCCCCCGGGGGTATGACGCGTATCAGGGGAGTGTCAGTACCCATCCCCTCGATCCAGCGACCCTCGCCGGTTACCGGCGGCAGGTTGAAAGTTGAAGGTTCGGCGATTCCCGGCCATGCTTTTGTACCGTTCAATTTTCAGCCTGGAATCTATCAGCGCACCAGGCCGGCAGACCTTCTGGATTTATTACAATCGTGCAATAGAATGACCGAAGGGGGATTGCCAATCCGGGCAAAACTCGTTAGCATCGAGGCTGTCGCCCAGAACGGTACCCGGGTGGCGGGTGCTATGCTGCCCACACCGGCGCGGCTTCCGGCCGCGTTGACTCAATAGTCGAGCCTGTTGTTCCGAGGGAGCCATGAGACAGCCCCCGACGCTGTCGGACCTACTGGCCACGTCGCACAGCGAGACCTTCGTCGGCCGCGAGCGAGAGCTCGCCTGGTTCAACTACGAACTCGAGCGCGCCACCCCCCAGAGGGCGCTTTGGTGGCTGCACGGACCACCGGGCGTGGGGAAGAGTGCACTCCTGCATCGTTGGCTACTCCAGGCCCGGAGCCTTGGGTATGCCACCGCGGTGTACGAGGGCGAGAATCCCGACCCGCTCGCCGCGATGGTGAACCTGGCCACGCAGCTTGCCGCGCAAGGAGAGCCGCTCGAACTCTTCGAGCAGAACCGCCAGGTCTACACCAGCCTCTGGGCCGCCATCCGCACCGACCCCGAGGCGCCTCGCGGGCTCCTGGCCCGCCGCCCACCACCGGCGGCTGGTTCCTTGACCCGAGGGCTGGCCGAGATGGATAGCCTCACTCCCCGCGACCTCGCCACGCATCTCCGGCGTCACCACCAGTGGGCGCCCGACCAGATCGCCCTCGCCCTGGAAGGAACTCGCCTTTTGACCGAGAGTTTTGTCGCCGGGCTGCGCGAGGTCTCCCTGCATGAGGGTCTGGTCATTGCCTTCGACGAGTGGGAGCGCACCGGCCCCTGGCTCGAGCGCTGGTTGCTGAGCCTCCTGACCACGAGCGCCGGGCGACTCCCCGCAACCATTATCTGGATCGTCGTGAGCCCGGAGCCGCAACCGGACGGTTGGGCGCCGCTCGCCGCTGCCACCGCCGTGGTCACGCTCACCGCCTTGACCCTCGCGCAGATCGGCCAACTCGCCCCTCATCCTTCGGAACAGGGCACAACAGCGAAGGACCAGACTGCGAGCGAGGAGATTATCACGAAGCCCCCGGCCTCCGGCAGCCCCTGCCCAACCCCTCCCCTGCCCCTCTGGATCGAGCCTCTGGTCGGGATCGGGCCGGACGAGTGCGGGACTGCGCGGCTTCTGGACAGTCTGACCGATCGTCGCGAGCCCGCGGTGCTGCTCGCCGCGGCAATCCCCCAGCGCCTCAACCCGACCACACTGAAGAGCGTGTTGGGAAGCGACGAGGCACCGCACGCTGACGAGTGGCTGAACCACCTCAGCCACGCGCCCTACAGTCAAACCGGCGGCGACGTGCGCCTGCGACCGGCGGTTCGCACCGCGCTCCTGCATTACCTCCGGCGTGAGAATCCACTGGATGAAGCCGAGGGACATCTGGCCCTGGCTGCCGCCGCCCTGCCGGCGGCGACGCGCCTGTACCACCGCTTAATGGCCCGCCGGGCGCGCGCCCTGCCCGACCTGCTGAACGCCGTGCTCGACGCCACCGAGCAGGACGCCGCCGCGCTCCGTCCCCTGGGTGAGGCCCTCCTGGCTGCCGCCCGCGATAGTGAGAGCCCCACCCTGGTGGCCTGGGCCGCCCAGCTACGGGCCATTGTACAGGCCGATGACCCTGTGACTGCCATCCAGAGCCTGCTGCACCCTCTGGCCGCTGAAAACCAGCGCGCGGGCGAGCGCGGCCCTGAGCCATTGCGCGGCGTCGCGGCCCTTCTCGCTCTCCACCCAACGATCGGTGCACGCCTGCTGCTGCTCCTCGGCCGCAGCTTCGAGCCGAGCGATTGGGCAACCGCCTGCACCTGCTACGCTGCGGCCACGGGCAATGCCCCGGCCTTGGCGCCAGCCTGGCTCCATCTTGGCCGCGCTCACCTGGCCGTCGGCGCCACCGCTGAGGCCCTGGCCGCCCTGACCCGGGCCGAGCAGTTCGACCCGCAGTCGCCCTGGATCCTGCACGCCCGCGCCGTCGCCCTCCGCCGGCTGGGGCAACCGGCCGACGCACTGGCCGTACTCGACCGCGCTCTGATTCTGGCCCCGAACGATCCCGACCTCCTCACGACGCAGGGTGAGCTCCTGAGCCTCCAGGGCGACAGTGACGGCGCCCTCGCGGCCTTCGAGGCCGCGCTGGCCCGGGACGACCACGCCGTGCTGGCCTGGGTGGGCTATGGCGAGCTCCTGAGCCAGCTCGACCGTGATCCGGAGGCCCTGGCCGCGTTCGAGCGCGCCCTGGAAGTTGCGCCCGGCGCCTCCTTCGTCCTCGCCGGCAAAGGCGAGGTCTTGCGCAAGATGAAGCGCCTCGTCGACGCGATTGCCGACTTTGGGAGCGCGCTGAACCTCAATCCGGCCGACGTCTTCGCGTGGAGCAACATGGGCAAGACGCTACGCCAGATGAACTGCTTCGAGAAAGCGCTGGCAGCTTTCGACAACGCCCTGGTCCACGACTCGGCCGATCCCTGGGTACTCGCGCTCCGTGGCGAAACGCTCTTCCAGCTGGGTCGGTACGAGGAAGCCCTCGCGTCGCTTGATGAGGCCCTCCGCCTCACTAGCGATCTCCCCTTTGTGGTCGCGGTGCGAGGCGAGGTACTGCGCGAGTTGGGCCGGTTCGACGCCGCCCTGGCCGCTTTCGATCACGCCCTGGCACTCAACCCGAGCTATGCGTGGGCCCTGGCGAGTAAGGGCCAGACGCTCCGGCGCGCGGACCGGCTGGAGGAGGCCTTGGTAGCGATCGAGCGGGCCCTGGCCGTGACGCCAGATGACCCCTGGATGTGGGCCGAGAAAGGCGAGACCCTCCGCCTGATGGGCCGCTTCGATGATGCCCGCCTGGCCCTCGAGCAGGCCGTCGCGCTCGATCCAGATTACGCCTGGGCCTGGAGCAGCCTCGCCCAGACCCGGCGGGCGCTGGAAGAGTTCCCCGCGGCACTGCATGCTGTCGAGCGGGCGCGCGAGAGCGCCCCCGAGGTCCTCTGGCTGTGGAGCGAGCATGTCGAGCTTCTTCTGCTCGTGCACCGCTACGACGAGGCCACCACACTCGCGCGGGCCTATGCGGAGCGCGACGGCGACAACGATTGGGCCCACTTCCTCGTGGCCGTTGCGGCCCAGGCTCGCAACGAGCGCCGCGAATTCAACACCGCTATCTCCCAGGCGATTCGCCTGGCCAGCGCCAACCTCAACAGTGCCGAGAGCGATGATCAGCAGGCACAGGCCCTCTTCAACCGTGCCCTCTACCGGTTGGTGCAAGCCAATCCCAGCACGGCCCGCACCGACTATGAGAGCGCGCTGGCACTCGAATGCGAAGCACGGGTAGGCGACGCGGTGGAAGATCTCAACTTCCTCGAAGCTGTCGGCGTGTGGCTCCCCACATGGGAACGGGCCCGGGCGCGCCTCGAAGAGTGGTTCACCGGCCAGCATCAGGCGCAGATGGTCCAACTGGCCAGACGAGAGGGCTGAGCGCGTGGACTACGATGTGCTTTCTATGCTGATGGGCACGGCTATCGCCACCGTCGCTGGGGTGACCGGTGCCTGGGTACAAAGCTGGGCCCGGGATCATTTCTCCCGCCGCCGGGCCGCCGAGGAAGAGAAAAAGCGCTGGGTCGAGCTCGCCTTGCACTGGGCGGAGAGTGGCCGCTGCGAGAGCCTTCGCCGGGCCGGTCTGGAAGGCGCCGACCTGCGAGAGGTAGACTTGGGGCCGGGTGAGCGCGAGGGCAGAGGCGCTGACCTGAGCTACAGCACCCTCACAGCCGCCCGGCTGCAGGGCGCCAATCTGGAGAGCACGACCCTGCGAGAGGCCGGCCTCGCGGCCGCGAACCTGCAGGGCGCCAACCTGTGGAGTGCCACCCTGGAGGGCGCCGATCTCTCGAACAGTGACCTGCGCGGTGCCAACCTGCAAAACGCCAGCCTGCAGGCAGCCAACCTCCAGGGCGCAGACCTCCGCGACGCTGACCTTCGGAATGCCGACCTGCGTGGTGCTACCCTGCGGAATGCGAACTTCGAGAACGCCAATCTGCCCGGCGCCGACCTGCAGGGCGCCGATCTGGAAGGCATCAACCTCCAAGGCGCCGCCTTGCAAGGAGCCTCCCTCGTGGGCGCCGACCTGTGCGGGGTGAAGAAACTCACTCACCTGCAGGGCGCCTCTCTCTGTGACGTCAACCTCAGTGGTGTCGACCTGCGGAACGCCGACCTGCGCCACGCGGACCTGGAGCGCGCCGACCTCCGAGGAGCCGATCTGAAAAACGCCGATCTCTCGGGCGCCAACCTCCGGGACGCCAATCTCAGGAACACGAGGCTGCAGGCGGCCACACTTCAGGGCGCTGACCTTCGCGACGTCGACCTCCGTGGCGCTAGACTATGGGACGCCCGGCTCCAATACGCCAACCTGCGGGGCGCCAACCTTCGCGATGCCGACCTGGAGGATGCCGACCTGGAAGGTGCCAACCTCATGGCCCACCTGCAGGGCGCCAGTCTAAAGAGTGCCAACCTGTGGGGCGCCGATTTGCGTGGGGCCCGGCTGCGTCATGCCAACCTGGAGGGCGCTGACCTCCAGAACGCCAACCTGTGGAGCGCCACCCTTGAGGGCGCTCAACTGAAAGACGCGCTCTACGGTGAGACAACCCGGTGGCCGAAGGACTTTCTCCCACCGCCGGAGGCGACTGCGCAAGACCTCCCGGCGATTATCGAGTTGGAACTCAGCCCTCACGAGAATGAGCTCTCCGTGGGCGCCGAAGGGCATGACAGACCCCCACCCCACCGCCAGGACCTCGAAAGCACGAATCAAGCCGAGCGCCCTCCCTCGCAAACAGAACGTGAGGGCTAGCCCGCAGGAGTTCGATCCGCCGAGCAGGCGGCATACGACTCGCTCGGCCGGTATGTCCCTCGATGTCCCCTCAGCCACGGCTATCCAGGC
Source organism: Ardenticatenaceae bacterium (assembly GCA_027493995.1). Lineage (GTDB taxonomy): Bacteria > Chloroflexota > Anaerolineae > Ardenticatenales > Ardenticatenaceae > DOUV01. The sequence goes on from JAOSJS010000001.1 coordinate 8,651,483, forward strand.
CAATCGGAAGCAAAGGCGCAAGCCTTAGACCGGGGATCCGCTGGTTCTTCGCGCCCGGCGTCTTGGCGTGAAAGTTTTCGCGACCGCTCTGTCTTGAAACGGCCCACTCCCGTCGCCAACCCCACTTGCCCCACCGGCTGCCGCCTGTTACAATCCGCCGAGCCTGGCGCTCTCAGGCCGCGCTATGATCCATCACGAACCAACTCCTGGCCCTGGTAGCCTGCAGCGCGGCTGCCCTCGAGTTCGATCATCTGGCTGGAGCCTGGGCGACGTTCGAGCGTGCGCTCGATGAGATCGACGCCATCGTCACGTAAACCGATGAACAGCTGCAACGAGTGCGAAGAGCGCACCGGCCGCCAGGGATGTCCTTCTTGCTGGCCGCTGCGACCTTTGCAGTTTGAGTTCCTCATGCCCGACAACGCACTCCGCACCGCCCTCCAACACCACTTCGGTTTCGAGGACTTCCGCCCTGGGCAACTCGCCGCCATGCGCCCGATCCTGGCCGGGCGCGACACCCTGGTCGTCATGCCCACCGGCGCCGGGAAAAGCCTCTGCTACCAACTCCCGGCCCTGCTCAAACCGGGCACGACCGTGGTGCTGTCGCCACTGATCGCGCTGATGAAGGACCAGGTAGACGCGCTGGCCGCGCGCGGCATCCCCGCCACCTACATCAACAGCAGCCTCGACGGCGCCGAGCAGAGCGCCCGGCTGGACGGGCTGGCGCGCGGCGCCTTCCGGCTGCTCTACATCGCGCCGGAACGGTTGCGCAACATAGCCTTCCGCGACGTCCTCAGCCAGGTCAGCGTCGCGCTGCTGGCGGTGGATGAAGCCCACTGTGTCTCGCAATGGGGCCACGACTTCCGCCCCGATTACCTGGCGATCTGCAACCTTCTGCCGGCCATCGGTCGCCCGCCCGTGGTGGCCCTGACGGCCACCGCGACCCCCCAGGTTCAGGCCGACATCATCCACCAACTGGCGCTGGAGCAACCCGAGCGGCTCGTCACCGGCTTCAATCGCCCCAATCTCCACTTCGAGGTTCGCTTCACGCCCGGCGAAACCCGTAAGCAGGTCGAGCTGCGTGCACTCCTGGCCAGCTTCCCCCCCGACGCCTCCGGGGTCATCTACGTCGGTCGGCGCCGCGAGGCCGAGGAGGTCGCCGACCTGATCCGTTCGACTTGCGGCCGCCCGTGCCTGTTCTACCACGCCGGCCTGAGGCCTGAGGAGCGCACGCGCGTGCAAGATGATTTTATGTCGAGTAGATGCCCGGTAGTCGTAGCGACGAACGCCTTCGGTATGGGGGTGGACAAACCCGACGTGCGCTTCGTGATCCACTACACCATCCCCGGCACCGTCGAGGCCTACTACCAGGAGGCCGGCCGCGCCGGCCGCGACGGCAACCCGGCCCACTGCCTGGTCCTCTTCGACCCCTCTGACGCTCGCCTGCACGAGTGGTTCATCGAGAACGATGCGCCCGGACTGGAGGAACTGCGCCGTCTCTACCGCCACGTGCGCGACCGCGCGGTGAGCGCAAGCGGGATCGTGAGTGGCACCTCCGAGGATTTTGCCGCCACTCTTCGGCTTCAGTCTGAGACCAAAGTGCGCGTGGGCCTCAAGCTGCTGGTTCAGACAGGACTTCTTGAGGAACTGGGCGAGTGGGCCGGCCAGGGCCACTGGCAGCTTCTGCCGGTCCGTGGGCCCGTCGATATGCAAACCCCGTTAGGCGACATCGAGCGGCGGCGCAAGCACAAGCGCCGCCAGCTCAGCGAGATGCTCAACTACTGCCAGGGCACCACCTGTCGCCGCCAGTTCCTGCTGGACTACTTTGGCGACGCTACGCCGCCAATTGCCGAGCGCTGCTGCGACAACTGCAGCCGCACGGTCAAGTCACCCACAGCGAGCGTGGCCGCGACCGAACGCGAGCGCCGGCCGCTGGTGATCCTGCGCACCGTCGCTATGCTGAAGTGGAACGTCGGCCGGGTGCTCCTCAGCAGGATAGTGAAAGGCGGGCGCAGCACCGGGATGGAACGGTATTTCGAGCAAGAGACGTTCGGCTTGCTGAGCCACCTCCGCCGATCTGACATCCAGCAGCTCGTGGATGCCCTCATCCGCGAGGGCTGCCTGGCATTGGAGGGTGCCGCACGCCCCGTGGTGGTCCTCACCCGGCGCGGACAGGAAGCCCTGCGCCAGAATCTGGCTATCGCGCTCGACGAAGCCGACGCCCCGTCTCAGTCGACCCGCCCGGCCCGAGGCGCCACCGTGGAGGAGACCCGCACGCTCCTGGCAGCGGGCCTCAGCCCGGCCGAGATCGCCGACCAACGCGCCCTGACGATCGGCACAATCTACAACCACCTGGCCAGCCTGATCGAGCAAAACCGCATCCCCGTGGAGGTGGTGGTCGCCGACGACGTCCGCGCCCGTATCGTCGCGGCCTGGGAGAGTTGCAACCGGGCGTTCTACCTCTCGCCGATCAAGGATGCCCTCCCCGAGGAGATCTCCTACGGTGAGATTCGCTGCGTGCTGGCCGCGCTCAAGACGAGCGAGACGTAGCCCTCAACGGCAAACGACTCGATTAGTGGCCGGCAGGCGATCTGGCCTCCCAGCCTGGAACGTTTGGGAAACGAACCACGCGGCCTACGGACCTTGATCCCGCTGGTCATGCACGGTTACAAACCGAGGGGCCGACGGGCCACGGTTGGCGGCCGTCAGACCTGCTCCGCTCAGACCTCGAGACGGTCCTCCGCCTCGCCTCCCTCTTTCGCGGCGTGACAGCGCGTGCTATACTTTCAGTATGAAACGCTCCCTGCTGCTCTTCGTTGCGTTCGTGCTGCTCGTTCCCACCATGTTTGCCAAGCAGACTCCACTCTGGGCGATCTTTCGCCCGGACAACAGCGGCCTGGCCTTCAGCAGCGTCTACGCTGTGGCCGACGACTTCAGTGGAAGAACCTGGTTCGGTGGCACCGGTTTGAGCGTGGTGGGACCACGCGACGACCAGTGGGCGCGCTACACCGCCGCCAACTCGCCCCTGCCCAGCGACCGGATCAACGACATTGCTACGGCGCCGGATGGACGCGTGTGGGTGGCGACGGACAGTGGCGCTGCCAACTTTCAACCCGACGGCACCGGGTGGGAGGTTCTCACGACCCGGAACGGCCTCCCCACCAACGCGGTCGAGGTGATCCGCGTCGCCGGCAACGGCGATGTCTGGTTCGGCACAAACCGGGGCGTCAGCGTCCGCAGCGCCCAAGATGGTCGCTTCGTCACCTACAGCCAGGCCAACAGCGACTTGCCGGGCGACGACATCCGCGATATTGTCATCTCGCCGGATGGCGACCTCTGGTTGGCCACCAACGCCGGGATCGCGGTGCTGCGGGCCGGGGGACGCTGGGAAATCTTCAATCGCCTCCGCACCAATCTCCCCAGCGATGACGTCCGCGGTCTCGCCCAGGACAGCCGCCAGGATATGTGGGCCGCAACGTGGGGCGGGGGCGCCGTCCGTCTTGCCCCGGATGGTACCAACTGGCTGGTCCTCAACCGCGAGTCTGGCAACTTGCCCGACCTCTACCTGACGGGCGTGGCCATCGGCTCCGACGACACCCCCTGGTTTGGAAGCGCCAACAGCGGGATCCTCAACTACGAGCCTTTCCGTGGGGCCTGGCGGATCTACGACGCCGGCGCTTTGGAGCTGACCACGAACACCGTGAGCGACCTCCAGCGCGGTCGCGGCCGGGCGCTCTGGTTCGGGACGCTCGCGGGCGCGGCGGTCTACGATCCCGACGGTCCTCGTCGCCCGGCTTTCCCGACAGCACCTCCCGTGCCAGCCAGCCCCACGCAACCGCCGCCCATGGCGACAGCCCGGCCAACCGAGACGGCGCGACCAACTGAAACGCCCGTGCCACCGGGGGGTGGCGCCGGCCCGGAGCCGGCCCCGATGGGTCCGGGCGACAACTACGAACCCAACGACCGGCCGGAACGCGCCTTCGGCCCGCTGACTCCCGGGGTGGCTTACCCGGCCTACCTGTCCAGCCCGGCCGACCGTGACTATTTTTGGTTCGAGCTCTCGTCACCTGGCCTGATCCAGCTCCGGCTCCGCGAGATTCCACCTGGCAACCAGTATGGTCTTTACCTCCTCGGTCCTGATCGCCGCGTCCTCGCCAGCGCACCAGGGAACGAAAGTGGGTGGGCACAAGGCAGCGAGTCCCTCCTCATCCGTCACAGCACCGACAAACGTGGCCGTTACACCGCGTTGGTCTGGTCGCCGGTCGGCGATTGGTCCCTCGAGCGCCCCTACCTGCTCGACCTCAGCCTGCAGACTGGCAGCGACCTGCGTCCGGCTGAGGTGGGTACTCCTGGGCCGAACGAGGCCGCGGCGAACTGGGCGAAGATCCAGCTCGCCGCGGCCGGGTACAACGCCAGCGCTACTGGCGAGCAGCCCACGCCGGCCTTCCTGCGCCCCCCCGGGCAGATGGCCTACGCCCTGGCACCGCTCACCGAGGGAGGCAACGCGGCAGTCACACGCCAGACCCTCGTGACCTGGCTGGTCTTACGCCGCGCCTACCCGCACTCTGAGTGGTTGAGCGCAATTTTCCCGGCACAGAATCGTTACTTGTACTACTTCTTCGCCCGCGCAGCCGACTTCGATACCTGGTGGCACTTTGAAATTACCGACGACACGTTCTTCAATCAGACCTTCTATCGCGTCTACGACCTCCAAAAGAGGAGCTGGACCGATGTTAAGACCTTCGATAACAAAGACTTTGGCCCGTAAACGACCGGGTCTGTCTTTGGCACATTCGTTGCCTGGAGAGGTCGCACGTCCACCACGCAAGGACTGACTTACGATGCTCAGCACGATTTTGAATCAGAAACAGCAGGAGATCCTGCGCCAGGAGCGCCGCACGATTCAGCAGTTGCTGACTCTGCTGGCCGGCTGGGAGGCCCAGCCCAAGGATATCGAGATCCTCCAGCAGGCCCTCGAACAGCTCGACGAGCTCTTTCTGCTGGTGGTGGTGGGGGAATTCAACTCGGGTAAATCAGCCCTGATCAACGCCCTTCTGGGCGAGCGCTATCTGGCGGAAGGGGTCACCCCAACCACTGCCCAGATTCATATTCTCCGCCACGGCCCCAAAAGCGAACCCTACGTAACCGACGAGGGTATCTGGGTCCTGACCTACCCGGCGGATTTCCTGCGCGATCTGAGCATCGTCGATACCCCCGGAACCAACGCCGTCCTCCGGCAGCACGAGGAGATCAGCCGCGATTTCGTACCGCGCTCCGACCTCGTTATCTTCATCACCAGTGCCGATCGCCCCTTCACCGAGTCTGAGCGCGAATTCTTGGAGACCATTCGGAATTGGGGGAAGAAAGTCGTCATCGTCATCAACAAGATCGACCTGTTGGCGACCGAACAAGAATGCGAGGCAGTTGTACAGTTTGTACGTCAGAATGCCGTCCGGCTCCTCGGGATCACCCCCGAAATCTTCCCGCTGAGTGCCAGGAAGGCGCTTCGAGCAAAGGAGAGTCGCCAGACCCGGCCCACTGCCGCCCCGACTGAGGCGGGAGCACCCCCCACGCCGGGCGAGAACGGGAGCGTACCGCCCGACTTCGGAGCGCTCGAGCGCTATCTGCTCGAGACGCTCAACCAGGAGAGCCGTATCAGGCTCAAGCTCGCCAGTCCCTTGGGCGTCGCGTTGAGAGTCGCCCAGCAGTACGAGCAGAAGGCGGCCGGCCGGCTCGAGCTTCTCAACGAGGATCTGACGACGGTCGAACAGGTCGAACGCCAACTCGATCTCTACCGGCGCGACATGGCGCGCGAGTTCGAGAGCCACCTGCTGCGGATCGACCGCATCCTCGGCGACCTGGAGGATCGTGGCGAGCAATACTTCGACGAGACCTTCAAGATCACGCGCATCTTCAGCCTGCTCAACAGTAGTGCCATCCGCCAGGCCTTCGAGCGCGAGGTCGTCGCCAACACGCCGGAGCAGATCGAGCGCCAGGTGCAGGACGTGATCGACTGGATGGTGGAGCGTGAGTCGCGGCAGTGGCGCGCGATGGCCCGCCAACTCGGTCAGCGCCACAAAACCGAGTTCCTCGAGGGCGCGGCCCAGGAAGCGGCGGGCGGCTTCGAGTACAATCGCCGCCAGTTGCTCCAGAATGTTGGGCAGGCCACCGCCCAGGTTGTCGCGCGCTACGACAAATCGGCCGAGGCGCGCGCCCTGGTGGACAACGTTCAGGCCTCGCTGGCTCAGGTGGCGATCCTCGAGGTTGGTGCGGTGGGTCTGGGCGCGGTGCTGAAGGCCGTGTTGGTCGGCGCCGCCGCCGATGCCACTGGCCTCCTCGCGGCCGGCGTGATCGGGGTGGCCGGTCTGGGCATCATCCCCTATAAGCGCCAGGCCGCCAAGAAAGACCTCCGAGTCAAGCTCGACAGACTGAAGGCCCAGCTCCACCAGGTCCTGCACGAGGCCTTCGAGACTGAAATTGAGCACAGCGTGCACCGGTTAAACGATGCCGTCGACCCGTACAGCCGCTTCGTCCGCACCGAGCACGAGCGACTAACCGGCATCGAGCACGAGCTCGAGACCGTGCAAGGGAACCTGCGCGAACTCCGCGCCCAAGTCGGAGCGTAGAGATTGGAGATTGAGGTTCTTGTGCCTGGTAACCCAAAGGCATCGTGAATCTCCAATCGCTATGGTACTGAGACCCCGCCCGACGACCCTCCACCCAGAACACAACGCCGCCATGCCCAAACGTTACGTCAACTTTGAGATCCGCATCTCGCTTGCCGGTGCGCCCGACCGGTACGAGGCCGTCTTGCTCTCAGGCGCCGAGGGGGATGTCCGCCGAGTGTTTGCTGCCCCGTTCACCGCCGAAGAGCGCACGCAATTCCTGGAGAGCCTCCGAACGGTGGCCGTCAGTCACGACAGCCGGCTCTGGGACCTGACCGAGCGCATCGGCTCGCAACTCTTCGGGGCCCTCTTCGGCGGCGAGATGATCGGCGCCTGGCGGGCCGCCGCTGCCACTCGCGGGGCGCGCGGGGTGCGCCTGCTCCTCCGAATCGAGCCGCCCGAGTTGCGCGAGCTTCCGTGGGAACTACTCTACGACACGGGCCGCAACTTCTTCCTGGCGCTCGACGACGATACGGTCATCGTCCGCTATCCGGAGCAGGCCGAGCCTGCTCGGCGCCCGAACCTGCGGCACCCACTTCGCATCCTCGGTGTCGTCTCTAACCCGAGTGACACCCTACGACTGGATGTCGCCAGCGAGCGGCAAGCCCTCGAGACCGCCGTCACCTCGGTGGGCCATGACAGGGTCGATCTGGCCTGGCTGGGTGCCGAGCACGCCACCCTCACCGCGCTCTTGACGTCGCTCGACATGGCCCGGCGGCAGGGCCGACCGTTCCACGTCTTGCACTATATAGGCCATGCCGGCTTCAGCCCGACCGAGCGCGAGGGTGTGATCTTGCTGGAGAAGGCCGATGGCACTGCCGATGCGGTCGGCGGTGCCCGGCTCGGTCAACTGCTGCGCGAGCGTGAAATCCACCTGGCCGTTCTGAACGCCTGCGAGAGCAGCCGCGGGACCGAGGCCGACCCGTTCCGCAGCCTGGCCCTGGCCCTGGTCTCACGGGCCGATATTCCGGCCGTGATCGCCAATCAGTACAACATCAGCGACCAGGCCGCGATCCTCTTCAGCGAAACCCTCTACACCCAGATCACTCGGGGCGAGAGCGTCGAGTACGGCGTGACGCGAGCACGCAAGGCCCTGGCCGAGCGCATCCGCCGGCCGGAGTGGATCACGACTGTCTTCCATTCCCGCCTGCGGCAGGCCCTCGATCTCGGCCTGGAGCCGATGGACTGGCTCGACTTCGTGCTGGTCCGAATGCCCTACTTCTGGGCGAGCGTGGTAAGCGTCGCAACGTTCTTGGCTTTTGTCACCGTCTGGAGTACGATCCGTCAGCAAGGCTGGCTGGTCGGCGGCGCGCTCCAGCTCTTGGTTTGGCTCCTGGCCGCCTGGCTGGTCCTGGATCGCTTCGACAAGCTCGTCCGGCACTGGAAGTTGGCGGCCATCGCCGTCGCCCTCGGAACCGCGGCCGGAAGCCTCTGGTTTCTCTGGAACCCGGTGGTCACCGTTCCCTCTCCTCCGCCCGGCTTCCGACTGGTACTGGAAGAACCGCCGCCGCTGGTCTTCCTGCTCGAAGATGCCAAGGGGATACGCTTCAGCACGACCGTCCGTGGGCGGGTCGAGAACCTGCCGCCTGAGCAGACAATCTGGATTCTGGTACGCGCCGAGAACAGCGCGACCTTCGTACCCGGCGCTCGCGCCCGTGTCCTGCCCGATGGCACATTTGTTGCCGAGGAGGTTATCGTCGGGCCGGGAAGCCCGCGGCGGGTCGGCAACCGGATCTACACAATCCAGCCGGTGCTCGCCGATCCCGCTGCCAACCGTTTCTTCCAACATCATAGCAACGACCTCTGGCTCTACTTCCATCCCGACGTGGTGGTACGCCCCGAGCCGCATCTGCAGAGTGCGCTCGTGGTGCGGCGCTAGCCGGAGATGAGGGGAGTGATGAACACTCGAACGAGCAGCCTCTTGGCGGTCCTGGTGGTGTTGCCGCTGTTGGCCGCTTGCGGCGGGAACGCCATCAAGGATGCCAGACCCGTCGCCGTCGCTACGCCGGCGTCCGCGGTCAACCCATTTAAGCTCCCCGGCCAGCCCGGGGCTCGCCAGGTGTTCGCGCTGCCCTTGAGCGATACCGGCCGCCTGGAGGCCCGCGCGACCTGGGAAGGCACCCGCCGCCTGGCCATCATCGTCTACCGGCAAGGCGTCGCCGGCTACTACGCTCGCCAGGAAGGCGCCGATGGTCAGGCTACCCTCGACTGGTTGATTCCGCCCGAGGCCATCCAGGAGAGCCAGACCCACGATTGGCGTGTGGCGGTGGTCAACCTCGACCGCGAGCCGGCCCAAGGCCGCCTGACGATCGCCTTCCAGCCCAGCAATGGTGGCAACAGCGCGAGCATCAAGCCGTAAACGGCGACTTGCTCGACCCGGACACCGCTCGCGACGGCAGGATTCTCAAAAACGTGATAATGCCAGGCGGAGGATGGCTTCACGTCTCCCCACCGCGTATCGGTGGTCGGGTTCCGAGTTGCAGCCGACCCCCAATGCCGGGCACCCAAAAACGCCGGTCCGCATCGTCGGACCGGCGTTTTTAGTATGAGTTTGGGCCGAGCGGGCGCGGAAGATCGCTTAGTCGGCCACGAGCCGCGTGGTGAACTGCTCTTCTTCCGTCGACCCGTCCAGCGCCGTCGTCGAAGACATCCCGCCCGCGATCACCTGGGCAACCTCGTCGAAATATCCGGCGCCTACGAACCGCTGGTGCTTCACGGCCCGGTAGCCATCACGCTCGCCGCCGAACTCGCTCTCCTGAAGGCGTGAATAGGCGCTCATTCCACTCTCGCGGTAGCCGCACGCCAGTTCGAACATACTGTAGTTGAGCGCGTGGAAGCCGGCCAGGGTCACAAACTGGAACTTGTAGCCCATGGCCGCCAGTTCAGGCTGGAACCTGGCAATCGTCGCAGCATCCAGCTTCTTCTTCCAGTTGAAGGAGGGGGAACAGTTGTACGCCAGAAGCTTCCCGGGATACCTGGCATGGATGGCCTCAGCGAATCGGCGGGCCTCATCCAGATTCGGCTCGGAGGTCTCGCACCAGAGCAGGTCGGCGTAAGGAGCGTACGCGAGCCCGCGGGCAATCGCAACATCCAGCCCACCCCGCATGCGGAAGAAGCCTTCGACGGTCCGCTCACCGGTCAGAAAGCGCCGGTCGCGTGGATCGACATCACTGGTGATCAAAAAGGCACCGTTGGCATCGGTTCTCGCGATGAGGAGCGTTGGCACGCCCAAAAGATCCGCTGCCAGCCGGACAGAGGTCAGTTTTTGAATGAATTCCTGCGTGGGAACCAGAACCTTGCCCCCCATGTGGCCGCATTTTTTAGCCGACGCAAGCTGGTCCTCGAAATGGACACCCGCTGCGCCAGCCTCGATCATAGCCTTCATGAGTTCAAAAGCGTTCAGCACCCCGCCGAAGCCCGCCTCGGCGTCCGCCACAATTGGCGCGAACCAGTACGGGCCGTCGCGCCCATCGACCTGCTGAATCTGATCGGCCCGCTGAAAGGCATTGTTGATCCTGCGGACGAGACTGGGCACGCTATCGGCGGGGTAAAGGCTCTGATCAGGATAGGTCTGCCCGGCTTCGTTGGCATCTGCCGCCACCTGCCACCCGCTCATGTAGATCGCTTCCAACCCGGCTTCCACTTGCTGGACAGCCTGGTTGCCCGTCACAGCACCAAGCGCCGCGACGTAGGGCTTCGTCTGCAATAGGTGCCACAGACGCTGGGCTCCCATCCGTGCGAGCGTGTATTCGATTTGTACGGAGCCCCGCAGCTTGACAACGTCCGCCGCCGAATATGGGCGCCGAATCCCGCTCCAGCGCTGGTCAGAAGCCCAGCTGCGTTCAATTTCAATAATCTGCTGCTGGCGAGACATTCTGTTTCTCCTTCTGTCCTGCTTTGAGTTCCGGCTGGCCACCACGCCGCACGATTGCATGAGTCCGAACTTTCTAGAGATAGTCGTACGCAACGAGGGTCAAAAACTCCGGAAATTCCTGACGGGTAACCATCTCGGCAAATAACTCGGCGGCAAGCTCGAATGTACCGATGGAGTATCGATCATTCCCACGATCAGCTTTGAGCCTGGCCAACTCTTCCTGGAGCACCTGGTGACATAGTTCAGCCGTCACCTGCCGCCCATCTGACATGCGAGCCTGGTGCCGAATCCATTGCCAGATCTGAGCCCGGCAGATCTCGGCGGTGGCGGCGTCCTCCATCAAGTTGTAGATGGGCACACAACCCGAGCCCTGCAACCACGCCTCCAGGTACTGGATGCCCACATTGATGTTGATGCGCAACCCGGCCTCAGTGATCTCGCCGGAGGGAACCTTCAGCAGATCGGCGGCAGTGACGCGCACATCCTCACGCTTGCGATCAATCTGGTTCGGTCCCGGCATTCCGGCGTTGAACTCTTCCTTTGCAATCGGAACCAGTCCCGGGTGAGCAACCCATGTGCCGTCGTGGCCATCGCCGGCTTCTCGCTGCTTGTCGGCCCGCACCTTGTTCAGGGCTTCTTCATTCGCTCTCGGATTGTCCCTGATCGGGATTTGCGCGGCCATTCCACCCATCGCATGGGCGCCGCGCCGGTGGCAGGTTTGGATCAGAAGTAACGAGTACGACCGCATGAAGTGGGTCGTCATCGTCACGAGGGCCCGGTCGGGAAGCACAAAATCAGGTCGATTGCGGAACTTCTTGATGAAGCTGAAGATGTAGTCCCAGCGGCCGCAGTTCAGACCGGACGAGTGTTCTCGCAACTCATAGAGAATCTCATCCATCTCAAACGCAGCCAGGATTGTCTCGATCAGGACGGTTGCTTTGATGGAACCCTGGGGAATGCCGAGCTCGTTTTGGGCCAGAACGAAGACATCGTTCCACAATCTGGCCTCAAGGTGGCTTTCGAGCTTGGGCAGGTAGAAGTACGGTCCGGTTCCTTTTTCCAGCACTCTTTTCCCGTTGTGGTAGAAGTACAAGCCAAAGTCAAAAAGGGAGGCTGGAGCGGGTTTACCATCAATCAGCACGTGTTTTTCGACAAGATGCCAGCCTCGCGGCCGAGCCAGAAGCGTCGCAACCCTGTCGTTCAGTTGGTAGACCCTCCCGTCGGGCGAAGCGAAGCGGATGGTGCCGGCAACAGCATCTCGGAGGTTGATCTGACCGCGAATTGTATTTTCCCAGGTGGGCGAGTTGGCATCCTCGAAGTCCGCCATGTACACATTCGCGCCCGAGTTCAGCGCGTTGATGATCATCTTCCGATCTACAGGCCCTGTGATTTCGACCCGGCGGTCTTGAAGATCGTGCGGCACCGGGGCAACGGTCCAGGTGCCGTGCCGAACGTGTTCTGTTTCTGGCAGAAAGTCAGGCAATTCGCCAGCGTCAATTCGCGCTTGCCGCTCAACCCTTCGCCGCAGGAGCGCCTCGCGCCTCTCACCGAACGTCCGCACGAGCGTGGCTACAAATTGAAGCGCCTCCGGAGTCAAGATTTGCTCGAACTCCGGCAGCATAGGCCCTACCACCTCGACACCGCTCGGAAAGCGATCGTTACCTTGAATGTCCATCCTTTAGCCAACTCCCGTCTAGTTTTAGATCGACGTTGCTATGGTGCTCTTGTTTACTCTATCAGGGCTACTTTTGAGTTACAAACCAATCCGTGACAAGACGGCCAAAACAGTGAAGATATCTCCAAATCTGTCGGAATGCGGCCTGAAGCAGCCAACCCCGAAGCGGATGGTGACCCCAGTGTAACATAAGGGCACATTGACACGCTACCCACAACCCGATAGCGTGGAACAGCCCATTACAGTAGGCTGAGAGGAACTGCGGTGGGTGGCTTCCCACCCATCAGGGTAGGATCGAACAGGAGAAAGAACTAAGTCTAATGGATTCGTTGCACTCTTGGGAGTGAGGCCGGCAATACCGCGCAACGGCCCAGCGACGGCGCCCCTGGCTCCCTCAGGAGCGCTCGATTCGAGCAGCCCAGCGGCTTCCCGCGGCCCAGCCGCGAGGCAGGGCCGCTGCGGCACCCCTCACATGCCTGACTGCCAGGCCGCCCTGATGGTGGCGATGAATTTAAACAGGCCCAGGGCGCGAGGAGGACGTAGCCCGGCACGCCGGCGCGCTCGTTAGGGCGCCAGGAGGCGAGCGCTGAAGGCGCCAGAGGAATTTCCCATCAGGCAGTAGGCTTCGCTTTCCCCGCACCGCACCATGGCTTGCGGCGAGCGTAACGCGGCACGGTGCGGGTCGAGACCAGGGGCCACGCCCCTCTACAGGGTGCGGTAGACTGCCCGTCCACCGACCACAGTGAGGCAGCACTCGGTATCCTTGATCGCGGCGGGCTCAACCGCCGTCACGTCGCGGTCGAGGATGATGAGATCGGCGAGAAAGCCGGGGAGCAGGCGACCCAGTCGGTCGTCGTTGCCTGCCACGCGGGCCGGACCGACGGTGTACGCGGCGATTGCCTGGTGGATCGTGAGGCGCTCGTGGGGATACCAGCCGGCGGGGGGCCGGCCGTGCAGATCTTGCCGGGTCAGAGCGGTGAAGAGCCCCCACATCGGGTTCGGCGAGGCCACCGGCGCATCCGACCCCAAGGCCAGCGTGGCCCCGCTTGCGAGCAGCGAGCGAAGGGCGTAGGCATAGCGGGCACGGGCACCCCAAAAGCACTCGGCGGGCTGCCAGTCGTCGGCCAGGTGGATGATCTGCATCGAGGCGGCAACATCCAGGTCGGCCAGACGTCGCAGGTCAGTGGGGTGGATCAGTTGGACGTGCTCGATCTTGTGGCGCAGAGCGTGCCCGTAACGCTCCCGCAACTCGGCAAAGAGATTCAACACCTGGCGGTTGGCGCGGTCGCCGATGGCGTGGATGGTGGTGGCAATCCCGGCTGCAGCCGCCTGGTGAGCCCACGCGTAGATCTCTTCGGTGGAGTGGAGCCCCATGCCGAGATTGTCGGGCTCCCCCTCAAACGGCTCGAGCATCAGCGCGGTGCGGCTGCCAAGGGTGCCATCGGCGAAAAGCTTGAGCCAGCCCAGCCGGAGCCAATCGTCGCCGAAACCACTCTGGAGGCCCGCTGCGACCAGGTGCGGCAGTTGCAGCGGCACGATGTTCGTTGTTGTGCGCAGCGTGAGCCGGCCCTCGCGGCGGAGCCGCTGCAGTACGCGCCACATCAGCGGCCCCTCGGCACGAACACGCTGGTCGTGAGCGCCGGTCAGGCCCAGTCGGTGCAGGGCTCCGACCAGTTCAGTCAGGCGCTCGGCCAGCAGTTCCTCCCCTGGCAGACCGATCCGATCGTAGACCAGTTGCATGGCGTGCTCGCGGACGATACCGCTCGGATAACCATCGGGCTCACGGTCGATCGCGCCCCCCTCTGGCGGCTGCGTTCCTGGCCCGAGCGCACAACGCTCGAGCGCGCGGCTGTTGAGCCAGAAGGTGTGTCCGTCCATCCGGTTCAAGGCGACCGGGTGATCAGGCACAATCTGATCCAACGCGTGGCGGGTCGGCATCGCGGTCTGCCCCCAGGCGTGGTGATCCCACCCGCCGCCCACGATCCAGGCGCCCGGGGGCGTGCTTTCCCGGTGCGCCGCGACCCGCGCCAGGGCCTCATCGAGAGTATGTGTCCCAGCCAGTTCGACCTCGTGGCGGCGCATAGCCGCGTCGTACAGGTGGATGTGGCTGTCCACAAAACCGGGAAGCACCAAGCGGCCCCCGGCATTCACCATCTCGGTGTCCGGCCCGGCCAGTGCGAGCAGGGTCAGATCGTCGCCCAGCGCCGCGACGCGGTCTCGGAAGATAGCGATGGCCTGGGCTCGGGCCGCGTCGGGGTGCGTCGGATCAGCCAGAATTGAGGCGTTGTGAATGAGGAGGGTAGGGTGCATACAGGACTCCAGATCGCACGGAGCAGACAGCAACTGGTGTCATTCGTGAAGACCCACCGCTACTCTCGGCTGATGCGGTAGATGAAACCAGCCCGATCATCGCTCACAAGCATCGAGCCATCGGGCAGTACCAGAAGGCCCACGGGACGGCCGAGAACGCGACCGTCGGGCTGGAGAAGCCCGATAGCGAAGTCTTCGGGCGGTCCCTCCGGCCGGCCCGAGTCGTCGAGCGGTACACGGACCACCTTGTAACCGACCGGTGTGCTACGGTTCCAGCTTCCATGCAGAGCGATGAAGAGGTCGCCCTGCATGTCGGCTGGGAAGGCTGCCGGTCCACTGACGTCGCGTGGGTAGAAGGCCAGTCCCAGCGGCGCAACGTGGGCCGGCAGCGTCAGCACCGGCTGGAGCACACCCTGGCAGGCATCGGGCTGCCTCCCAAAGTCAGGATCAGGGATGGTCCCGGCGTGACAGCGCGGCCAACCGGCATCCGCACCGGCCGCCAGTTCATAAACAGTGTCCGGAGGACGGTCGTCGCCCATGAAGTCGCGGCCGTTGTTGGTGGCCCAGATTGTCTGCGTCCACGGGTTGACTGCAAGACCGACCGCGTTCCGGAGTCCGACCGTGAACGGCTCGCCGCTGCCCCCATCCGGCGGATAGACCCAAACTGCCGCCCGGTGCGGGTCCGACTCGCGGCAGACATTGCAGGAGGAGCCGATCGAGACATAGAGCCGTCCATCCGGCCCGAAGAGAACCGTGCGAGTGTAGTGCCGGCCCACGGGCGGGAGATCCGTGATGACCGGGGTCTCCTCCTTGGCGTGCCTGTGGCGCGGGTGGAGCGTCAGTCGCGTAACGCCCGCAGTCTCACCGACGTAGAGCTCATCGTTGCGGAAGGCGAGACTCGTGGGAACGTACAGCCCGCGGGCCACGATGATGACCTCATCAGCCTGGCCGTCGCCGTCGCGGTCGGGGAGGGCCAGCACCTGGTCCAGCGCACGGTCGGCCACGAAAACGAGCCCATCGGGCCCGAGCGCCATGAACCGCGGCGCCATGAGTCCCTCCGCGAAGACATTCGCCCGAAACCCAACCGGTAGAATGAGGTCGGCGCGGCCCCCTGCCCCCCTTGGAATGTTGATGCCCACGCGTGCAAGCAGCGGCTGGCGAAAGTACCATCCTCCCACGGTGAGGAGCGAGATCAGAATAGACGCGCCGACAAACATTCGGAAGAAGCGGCGTGACATCGGCACAATCTTCCCTTCATCCGCGACGGAAGTCATCGTTGAGCGCCCAGGAGTATACCCAAGAAGTGGCCCAAGTGACGAATGGCGCCGCTCCTGGCCTTGAGTACCCCCTGCGGGGCCAACCGCATCGTTCCTTTTCGCCGGCGGCGAAAAAGCAGGCGAGGATCGACGAAAAAGAAACGCTCATATTGGTGTCGCGTGTGCCAGCGCCTCGCGCTGGCACACGCGACACACCCTATTCCATATGAGCGAAAAGAAAAGAACCGGATCAGGGAAGCTTCCCGATCCGGCCCGCGTGCCAGTCTCAGCCGCCTCCCGCGGCTCCCCGTGGCCGGAGAATCCCGGTCAGCGTGGCGCCGCGCGGTGGAAAAGCACCACGTCTGAGCATCGAGGGAGCACATGCCGGCTGCCCCAGGGGCTCTGCGTGCTCTAAGAGCGACAGGCTCACGTGATCGATTAAACCGGGACCTGCAGCCCCTCACCCGACTGGAGCTGCAACCATCGGACGATGTCGCGGCGCCGCACCATCCCAATGAGGTGCCCGTTCTGCATGACGGGGATCTGACGCACGTCACGCTGCATCAACTTACTCAGCGCGTCGGCCGCATCTTCGCGCGGTGTCACCATCTCGAGTTGGTCGGCGGGCGTCATGATCTGGCCGACCGTCGTGGTATCCCAATCCTCACGCGGCACCTTGCGCACGTCTTCCAACGTCACCAGACCAGTCACCTGGTCGCCCTCCAACACCGGGAAGCCGCGCTCATCTGTCCCCATGATGTAGTGGTACACCAACGAGCTGATGGGAATGTTGGGGGGCACCGTTGGCACGTTGGCCCGCATGACACGCGAGACCGGGACCCCCTCAAGCATATCCTGGACGACCACCTGCTGGTAGCTCTGGACTGCCGCGTTATAGAGGAACCAGCCGATGAAGGCCAGCCAGAGGCCGCTGACAATACCAGTGCCAAGGACCGGAATTTGGACCCCAAAGACCATCGCGATACCGGCGATGATCATCAACCAGGCAATGGCTTCGCCCACGTAGGAGGCCCAGCGCGTCGCCTGGCGAAGGTTGTTGGTGGCGGCCCACAGGATCGAGCGAAGCACCCGCCCACCGTCCAACGGGAAGCCAGGAATCAGGTTGAAGATGCCCAGGATAATGTTGATCGGCCCCAGCCACAGCAGGAGGGTGGTCAACGGATCGAGTCGAGCGACGGCTCGGAGGGGGTTCGTAACGGCCGTCCCGAGGAGTGACCCTGCGTTGACTCGCGCCGCCCAGATAAAGAGCACGCCAAGGACGATACTGGTGAGCGGGCCAACCACGGCCATCAAGAACTCTGCCCCCGGCGAGGGAGGCTCGCGTTGGATGTTCGACACCCCACCAAACAAAAACAACGTGATGTTGCGGACGGGCAACCCCTGCGCCCGCGCCACGAGGGAATGCGCCAGTTCGTGCGCCAACACGGAGGCAAAAAACAGAATCGCCGCCGCAACGGCGATGCCCCAGTTGAGTACCGTCCCCCATGCTGGGTGTAACTGTCCGAATACCGTTGCCAGGTTCCAGATGACGAGGAAGAAGATCAGAAACCAGCTCCAGTCGATATAGATATTAATGCCGAAGATCCGGCCGAGACGAAAGCCGCTGCGCATGGTGGTTCTCCTTTCGCATGCACTCAGCCCGCTGGGAGGGTGAATGGTGGAACAAACACTAAACATGTCGTTTCAAGCAACTTACATACCACGCTGCCTGGGCCCCGCCCCGCTCCTCGGCCGGCTGAAGGGTGAATGGGGCATCTTCATCCCCGGTCCCTTCCTCAAGCGGGCGCAAGACGTTCTTTTCGCACTCTCCGTTGCTCGATCTGGTTTCTCCCCGCCCCTTATCCCCACACCCCCTCGTGGTTCACGTCTCGGGCCGAGCATGCTAGAATAGCGCGCATGTCCACCTGTCGCGTGCCTCCCTTGTTGGCCCTGTTGCTTGTCCCCGCGCTCCTCGTCGCCTGCGGGCCGCGGCCCACGCTCCCGGCCGCGGCGCAGCCCTTTGTCCTGGAAGAGATACCTCCAACCCCGACGCCGGCCGGCCGGCCCCTCCGCGTCCTGGCGCCGTATGTGGACGAGGAGGCCGCCCGCTTTCGGAAGGTCCTGGATGACTTCACCGCCAGCAGCGGGGTCCAGGTCCAGTTCACCGGTGCCCCCGAGGTGCCGGGCGCGTTGCTGCAGGCGCTCGAGGCAGACCAACCGCCGGACGTGGTAGTCATCCCGAAGCCGAACTGGCTGGGTGAGCTTGCCGGCGCGGGGGTTCTGGCACCACTGCGGGCGGAGGTAACTGCTGCCGTCCGGGGCAACTACAGCGCGGGCTGGCAAGAGCTCGCCAGCCACGATGGTACCCTCTATGGAGTCCCGCTCAATACGACCAGCAAGAGCCTGGTTTGGTACCGGCCGGCGGCGGTGATGGCCGTGGGCAGCTCGGTGCCGCGCACCTGGGACGAGTGGCTGGCCCTCAACCGGACCCTGGCAGCCGCCGGACCCACGCCCCTCGCCGTACCGGGAGGTGAGGGATGGCCCCTCACCGACTGGTTCGAGAATGTCCTGCTCCGCACCGCCGGCCCAGAAACCTACGACAAGCTCACGCGCCATGAGGTTCCCTGGACCGATCCGGCCGTGCGAACCACCTTCCAAGAGGTCGGCCAGATGCTGCGCGACGAGTGGCTGGCCGGCGGACGGCCCGGAGCCGCTGGCGCGCCGCTCGCGGAGACCCTTGCTGCGGCCTTCGACCCCGAGCACCCGGCCGCAACGATGGTGCTCGGAGCCGGCTGGGTGGGCCCCTTCGTGCGCGCCAAACACCCCGGCGTCATCCTCGGTCGCGATCTAGACTTCTTTTCCTTTCCGACCATCGCGCGAGCCTTCAGCGGGGCGGTTGAAGGGTACGCCAACACCGCGGTCGCGCTCAACGCCCGACCGGAGACGATGGCGCTGCTCGCCTTCCTGGCCTCGCCGGAGGCAGCCGCCCGCTGGGTACGCCAGGGTGGGGTGGTTTCCCCGAACAAGTCCCTGGCACTCAGCGCTTACCCCGACGACTTGACGCGCCGAGAAGCGGCCCACCTGGCCGATGCCCGCATCTTCGTACCCGATCTGTCGGACACTGTGCCTCGCGCAGTGAGTGACGCCCTCGCCGCGGGTCTGCAGCACTTTTTGCGCGAGCCGGCCGCCTTAGACACAATTCTGACAGAGATCGAAGCCGCCGCCGAGCGGACACAAGGGTAACTCGCCCGAGGAGTCAGACGATCAGCACCAAGGCCTCCCAATCAAACGCGCTCGAGCTCGCTCTGGCCGAGGCCACCGGCCGCTTCAGCGACCTGATCGGCATGACCCTCGTGGAGGTCCGCCCTGAGCGCGTCGTGGCCGACGTCGAATACCGCCGAGACCTGACCATGCCGTGGGGTATGCTTCACGGCGGTGTGACAGTAGGTTTGGCCGACACCTGCGCCGGAATTGCCGCGACCGCCAATCTCGCGCCTGGGATGCGCTTTCTGACCGTCGAGCTGAAAGTGAACTTTCTCCGGCCCGTCACGGCCGGACGCATCCGCGCGAGCTGCACGCCGATCAGCATCGGCCGTACCGTGATGGTCTTCCAGGTCCAGGTCGAGGACGAGGCCGGGAAGCCAACCGCCTTCTTGACGGCCACCCAACTCGTGTTGCCGGCCGAGCGCTTTGAACCCTGAGAATCTTCCCCAGAGCGGTAAGGCTTCCGCAAGCCAGCCCGGCCCCGCAGCCGTCGCGCGCGGCCGGGCGCGCCGCGCCTGGCCGTGGCCCCGCTGAACTGGATTGGTCCCCCAATTCACCGCCGGCACACTCACCAAACCTCTTGACATTCATCGAGCAACCTTGTAAACTCGCGTTAGTAACGCGTGTTACCTACAGTCTGCAAGGAGGCAGCCGGTGGTGCGGCGGCGGGCGACGAGCAAGGATGTGGCTGAGCGCGCAGGCGTCTCGCGCACGACAGTCTCGTTCGTCCTCAACAATACTCCCAACGTGAAGATTTCGGAAGAGACTCGCCAGCGAGTACTCGCCGCCGCCCGCGAGCTTGATTACCACCCGGACGCTGCCGCCCGAAGTCTGGCCAGCCGCCGCACCGGTAACATCGGACTCGTGCTGCGCCAGAGTCCGGCCCAAGTCTTCGCCGACGCATTTCTCCCAACGGTCTTACGGGGCCTCAGTGCGGTCCTCGACAACTCGGGGTACCGAATCCTTCTCCAGCCGCTGGCTGTGCCAGGTGTGTCAAACGCCCTCGTCACGCTGGTCAAATCACAACACATTGACGGTCTCATTGTGTCCGGGCCCCGCTCGGATGACGACGGAGTCCGCGACTTGCACGCCAGCAACTTCCCGATCGTCCTGATGGGCCACCTCCCAGACAGTGACATCCCTTTTGTGGATGTCGATAACGAACGCGGCTCGTTCGATGCCACCAAGCACCTTCTCAGTCTGGGGCACCACCGGATCGCGATGATCACCAATGGACCGCTCGCATACACCGCCAGTCAGGAGCGCCTGGCGGGCTACCGCCGGGCGCTGGAGAGCACCGGTCTGCCGTTCGACTCGTCTCTGGTCCGCTACGGGGACTTTCGTGAGGAATCGGGTTTCACGGCGATGCTGGAACTTCTCGACTTGACGCCGCGGCCAACCGCCGTCTTCGCGGCCAGCGATGTACTTGCCTTCGGGGTCTTGGAGGCCGCAAAGAGTGTTGGACTGGGCGTTCCTGACGACCTCTCCGTCGTCGGTATGGACAACGTACGCCTCGCGCGCTACGTTGTCCCGCCTCTGACGACCCTCCATCTTCCGGCCTACGAGTTAGGTTATCAGGCGGCGAATACGCTCCTGCGACTTATCGACGGCCAGCAGCCCCCGTCGGCCCTGCTGCCGACAGAATTGGTCATCCGTGAATCAAGTGCACCGCCTCCTGGACCGAAGCAGGGCGGGTGATCGAATCATCCAGTAAGGCCTTGTGACGGGCCTCGTCACTATCCGTGGCCCGACTCCTGCTGTACAACTCTACCCATGAAGCTGGACGATCGACTGGCATGGTGTCACTCTCCTGATACCAAGATCCTGAAAAGGGGGTGATCGCTAAAACGACTCCACTCGCGCACAGCCTCAAACTCACATCCATTCACCTTACACGAATACGAAAGGAGAAAGAGATGCCTCGTCTACACAGGTGGGCTCCGGTCGCTCTCCTCGTTGTGTTGGCTCTGATCCTCGCAGCGTGCGGCGGTGGTGCCGCACCGACGCCAACCGCCGCGCCGGCCGCGGCGCCCACCGAGGCTCCGGCCGTGGCCACCGAGGCTCCGGCTACCGAGGCTCCGGCCGTGGCCACCGAGGCTCCGGCCACCGAAGCCACGGCGATGGCGACCCCATCGGGCGCCGCGATAGGTGGGCTCCGCACGCCTGAGGAAGCCGCAATGGCAGCCGCCGGCGGTAAGACGTTGGGCGGCTCGGTCAGCGTTCTAGGCACCTGGGGCGGAAGCGAGCAAGACTCCTTCCTGGCCATGGTCAAGCCGTTCGAGGACGCCACCGGGACCAAGGTCGAGTACGAGGGCACGCGTGACCTCAACGCGGTGCTCACCACTCGCGTTCAGGGCGGCAATCCCCCCGATCTTGCCGGCCTCCCCGGTCCCGGCCAGATGGCCGAATTCGCCCAGCAGGGCAAACTTGTCGACCTCAGCGGGGTTCTGGACATGGACTCCTTCAAGCAGGAGTATGCCCAGAGTTGGATCGACCTGGGCACCAGCAACGACATACTCGCGGGCATCTTTATCAAGGCCGCAGTGAAGGGACCGATCTGGTACGACCCCAAGGTCTGGGAGGCACAAGGCTTCGAGATTCCCAAGACGTGGGACGACATGATGGCACTCTCGAAGCAGATGGCCGACAGTGGCACTGCGCCATGGTGCATCGGGCTGGAGAGCGGCGCCGCCAGCGGCTGGCCCGGCACCGACTGGATCGAGGACATCGTCCTGCGCCAGGCTGGTCCGGACGTCTACGATCAATGGTATCAAGGCACGATTACCTGGACGTCGCCGGAGATCAAAAAGGCATGGGAGACCTGGGGCCAGATCGTCGCCGATTCCAAGATGGTCTACGGCGGCCCCACCACCATGTTGACGACGAACTTCGGCAATGCCGGGGATCCGCTCTTCACCGATCCCCCGAGCTGCTACATGCACCACCAGGCCAGCTTCATCACCGACTTCTTCGTGAAAAACAACCCGGACCTCAAACCGGTCGAGGACTTCGACTTCTTCGGGTTCCCAGCCTTTGACAGCAGCGGCGCCCAGAGCCTGGAAGTGGCCGGCGACCTCTTCGGCATGTTCAACGACACGCCGCAGGCGCGCGCGCTGATCACGTACCTCACCACGCCCGAAGCGCAGGCGATTTGGGTCAAGCGGGGCGGAGCGATCTCGCCCAACAAGCAGGTGCCGCTCGAAACCTACCCGGACCCGTTGAGCCAGAAGTCGGCCCAATTGCTCACCAGTGCCGAGACGGTGCGCTTCGACGCCTCGGATCTGATGCCCGAGGCGATGAACAATGCCTTCTGGCAGGCGATTCTCAACTATGTCCAGTCGCCGAATGACCTCGACAGCATTCTGCAAGACCTGGACTCCGTCCAGAAGGATGCCTACAATAAGTAAGGTCGTTGTTAGGGTGGCGGCCGCGGACAGCGGCCGCCACCCAACACAGGAGGGTAATCGATGTTCGCCAGCCGTCTGCTCCTGGCCATCATCGTCATAGTGGGTGTCCCCGCTGCCACAGTCGCCTATGTATGGTTGGTAGAACGAGTCGTAGCGCTCCTCCCGAATAAATCGCAGCCCCGCGTGCGGCCCTGGCTCTGGGTTGGCCCGGCACTCGCCTTGCTCACCTTCTACCTGATCTACCCGACCATCAATACCGCCTACCTGAGCCTTCTTAACGGGGACTCGACCAAATTCGTCGGGCTCGAGAACTACGTTTACTTCTTCACCAATAACGCCACGCTGACCGCACTGAGGAACAATGTCCTTTGGCTCATCTTTTTCACCCTGCTGACAGTGACCTTGGGCTTGCTGATCGCTGTCCTCTTCGATCGCGTGAGCTACGAGGCGGCTGCCAAGGCGCTGATCTTCATGCCCCTGGCGCTTTCCTTCGTCGCCGCAGGCGTTATCTGGAAGCTCATGTACGATTTTCAACCGCCCGGCCGTCCTCAAACAGGAACCCTCAATGCAATCGTCACGTTGTTCGGCGGAGATCCCGTGGCCTGGCTCGTGAACCGCCCGACCAACAACCCCGCCTTGATTTGGGTGGGCGTCTGGATGTGGACCGGCTTCGCCATGGTTATCCTCTCCGCCGGTTTGAAAGGCATCCCGACCGAAATCCTTGAGGCTGGCCGCGTCGATGGCGCCAACGAGTGGCAGATCCTGCGCCGCATCACCATCCCGATGCTGGGCTCGACCATCGCGGTCGTGGCGACCACCATGGTGATCTGGGCCTTGAAAGTCTTCGACATTGTTTACGTGATGACCAACGGCAACTTCGGAACGGAGGTGATCGCCAATCGCATGTACAAGGAGATGTTCAACTTCAGAAACTTCGGGCGGGCCAGTGCCATCGCCATCGTGCTGCTGCTCGCCATCATCCCGGTCATGTTGGTGAACATTCGCCGCTTCCGTGAACAGGAGGCTATCCGATGACCTCTGTCAGCATTCCGCGCCGCGCCGAGGAAAGCCGCTCGACCACCGCGCGCCTCGCCCGCTTCTTTCAGCGCACGCCGGTACACGCCGCCGTCGTTCTGATCAGCCTCATCTGGCTGGTACCGACCCTGGCCCTCCTGGTCAGTTCCTTCCGCCCCGCCAATCTTGTCGCGACTACCGGCTGGTGGACTGCCTTTAGTCCGCCCTTCCGTTTCACACTCGAGCTCTATCGAGAGTCACTCGGTCGGGCCAACATGGGGCAGAGCTTCATCAACAGCCTCTTCATCACGATTCCGGCCACGGTTATCCCGATCATGATCGCCGCCTTCGCCGCCTACGCCTTTGCCTGGATGGACTTTCCTGGCCGCGATCTACTCTTTGTCCTCGTCGTGGGCCTTCTGGTCATACCCCTGCAATCCACCCTGATTCCAGTTCTAAAACTCTACACACGTCTGGGCCTGACCGGGACGTTCCTGGGCATCTGGCTGGCACACACCGGCTATGGCCTGCCTTTTGCCGTCTACCTCTTGCGGAACTTCTTCGGCAACTTACCGCGCGAGATGTTCGAGTCGGCCTACCTGGATGGCGCCTCGCCCTTCACCGCCTTCTTCCGCCTGGTGATGCCGCTCTCGGTCCCAGCGATCGCCTCGCTGGCGATCTTTCAGTTCATGTGGGTGTGGAATGATCTTCTGGTTGCCCTGATCTACCTGGGCGGAACGCCGAGCGTAGCCCCCATGACCGTGACCATTGCCAACCTGGTGAACTCGCTGGGCGGGGGCTGGCAGTTGTTGACAGCCGCCGCCTTCATCTCGATGAGTGTGCCGCTAGTGGTCTTCTTCGCCATGCAACGCTATTTCGTGCGTGGCATTCTGGCCGGTTCCGTCAAGGGATAAGCAACCGTCCGAAAATGAGTTCCCGAATCATGCCAACTACCTGCCACCGACAGCGGCACGGGAAACCGAGGGAACTATTCAGAACGCAACTCCCTGACGCGTCGTGAGGGTCAGGCCAGGCGACGATTTTCGAGAGAGGCAGACGTATGCTACGAGAAATCGAAGTCGCGGAGAAGCATCTAGAATACTATCGCCCTATCGTCGGCGATGAGGTGATCGAAGAAATTCTCTCCCTGGTCGAACCGTTAAAAGGAGCCAGCCTGGTTCATATCAACGCGACCGGCTTTGGCGGTGGGGTGGCCGAGATCTTGCAGACGTTGGTCCCCCTGATGCGCGACATCGGTCTCGACGCCCACTGGCAGATCATCGAGGGCAGCGACGAGTTCTTCAATGTGACCAAAGCCTTCCACAACGGCTTGCAGGGCATGAACATCCCTCTGACCGAGGAGATGAAGGAGATCTGGACCCGCTACAACCGCCTCAACGCGGAACGGTTTGAGGGTCCAGACGGACGCCAGTGGGATTTCGCTCTCATTCACGACCCGCAGCCGGCCGGCCTCGCCCAGATGACCGAGCGCCTGCCTGCCCACCACTGGCTGTGGCGCTGCCACATCGATACCAGCCAGCCCAACCCGGCCTACTGGGACTTCCTGGTGCCTTACCTCCAACCCTACGAGACCGGGATCTTCACGATGCAAGAGTACGTCGGGCCGGGATGCGAGTTTGAGCACCTGGCGATCATTCCACCGACAATCGACCCCCTCAGCCCCAAGAACCTCCCGATGGATCTCAGTGAGGCAGCCCAGATCGTGCGACGCTTCGGGGTTGATCCCTACCGCCCGCTCATCACCCAGGTTTCGCGCTTCGACCCCTGGAAAGACCCGCTCGGCGTGATCGATGCCTACAAGCAGGTCAAACAGGAAGTACCCGAGGTTCAACTGGCCCTGGTCGGCTCGATGGCCAGCGACGATCCGGAAGGGTGGTACTACCTGGACAAAACCAGCCGCCGCGCAGGCGAAGATTCCGATATTTTCATCCTGCACAACTTCTACGGGATCGGGAACCGCGAGGTCAACGCCTTCCAGACCCACAGTAACGTGATCGTGCAAAAGAGTACCCGCGAGGGATTCGGCCTGGTGGTCGCGGAGGCGCTCTGGAAGGGGAAGCCGGTCATCGGCGGGAACGTGGGTGGCATCCCCCTCCAGATCATTGATGGCGTGACCGGCTATCTGGTCAATAGCGTCTCGGAGACCGCCGACGCTATGCTCAGACTGCTGCAAGACCCCGAAAAAGCTCAGGCAATGGGCGAGGCTGCTCACGAACACGTCCGCCAGCATTTCCTCTCGACGCGCTACCTGCGCGATTATCTCCGGCTTTTCAACGTGCTGCGTAGCTAGCGCGCCGGTCAAGAAATCAGACTTCCGAAGTCTCGGAAGACTTCGGAAGTCTGCGACCACGCGTCCACGGCGACTACCTGACCGATGTTGGAAAAGACGGCCTGCGACCATTTCGTTCGCAGCCGCCAGTCCTGCCGGCGCGGAAGCCCAAAAAAGGATCCTCAAATCTGATCCACTGTGTGGCCCCGGCAGGGATGGTACCCTCGCTCACCGAATAGACACCATTGCCATAAGAGCGAAAGAAAAAGCACGATCCGGGCAACGGGGAACGTGACGAGACAGCTTGTTTTGAGAAGGGCCGGCTATTCGACGACTAAGCGGCCCTCACGAACCATCTGCACGAACGCAGAAACCATGGTAGGATCGAATTGACTCCCGGCGCCAGCTTCGAGCCCTTCGAGGGCCTGGCTCACGGTCATGGCGCGGCGGTATGGCCTGGTGGTCGTCATCGCGTCGAACGCGTCCACGACGGCCATGATCCGCGCGAGGTGCGGGATCGCCTCGCCGGCGAGCCGGTCGGGGTAGCCCGTGCCGTCCCAGCATTCGTGGTGATGCCGCACGATGGGGAGCAGCAAGCGTCCGTGCCCGGGCAGGGCACCACGCAAGATCGCCTCGCCCCGGAGCGGATGCTGCTGCACCTCGGCGATCTCCTCCACCGTCAGCGGTGTCGTCTTGAGCAGTATGTGCTCGCTGACAGCGATCTTCCCGATATCATGAAGGATGCCACCCTTGCGCAGGGTCGCGAGCTCGGCGGGCGGAACGTCCAGCGCCAACCCCAAGCGCGCGGCGTAGGCACTGAGTCTCTGGCAGTGGCCTTGGGTATAGGGATCACGAGCCTCAATCGCCATCGCGAGCGCCATGATCATCCCCTCGCTCTGGTCGAGTGCCTCACTCAGCAACACGTTGTGAAGCGCATTTGATACCTGAAGCGCCAGCAGTTGACCGACCGCGAGCGACTCGCTCGAGAGCAGTGCTGGCCGGAGGGTCGTAAAGATCAGGACTCCCCGGACGGCATCCTCGCCCGACAGCGGCAGGATGAGCGCACCCGCAGTTCCTGGAGGCCCACCGGGCAGGCTCAGACTCTCCACATCGGCCGGGTCAGCGAGGGTCGGCAGGCAGAGAGGTTCCCCCGTCTCCATCACTCGCCCGACCAGGCCGGCCGGCGTGTAGTGCCTGGGCACATCCTCGGGGCGAGTTGACTGCCAGATCCAGGCCTCCTCTCCCGTGCGCCAGGCGAGGCTCAAGCAATCGTAGACCAGCAGCCCGCGCAGCGCGCGCATCAGGTGACGGCCAATCGAGGGCACGTCCGGCAGAGTGTGGAGCGTGGCCCCAAGGGTCGTCAAGCGGGCCAACAGCGATGGGAGCTTGTCCATCGCACTGGGCAGCGCGAGATTCACGGGCACCTCAGAAGAGAGCACAAAGGCCAAAAGGGTCCTCCTCCCGCCAAGAGGATGGGGATGGGTGTGGGCACGAGACCCTGATGAGGCGATGGTATGGAGCTGACGCTGTTCCCGCAATCCTGCTTTGGTCCCACAAATGTTCGCCCCTTCGACTCTCCCACGGGTACGTGGAAAACAAAAACCGCCCTTTGAGGAGCGGGGGGGCGCCAATGATGCACCGCAAAGATGCAAAGGCAAGAATCCGAGAATCCATTTCATCTCGAAGTCCTTGCGGTTGAATCCAACCGCAATATCTGATGCTGTTTTAGAAACGCCAGTTCGGGTTAGAGCCGCTCGAAAAGCCAGGTGGGCGTGAAGCGCAAGAAGTAGGCGTTGAGGCGGGCAAACTGGTCGAAGAAGAGCAGGACACCGATGATGACCAGGAGCGCACCTGTGGTCATCTCGACGTAGCGCAAGTAGGGGCCTAATCGCCGGATGGATCGTGTCAGGCTCCCCAGGCCGAGGGCAGCCAGCAAGAAGGGCACTCCCAGTCCAAGCGAGTAGACTGCCAAGAGGAACGCGCCCTGAAATGCGGTCCCGCTGAAGGCAGCCAGGCCAAGAATACCGCTCAACACCGGCCCGACGCACGGTGTCCACCCAGCCGCAAAGATCATCCCCACTACCACCGACGACCAGAGGGTCGGTGACTCCGTGCGTTGCAACTCAAGCCGCTTCTCAATGTAGAGGAACGGAATGCGGATGACCCCGGCTAGATGGAGTCCCATGATGATCAGAAGAATACCACCGACCCGGATGAGCGTGGGCAGCGCATCGAGCAAGAGATAGCCGATGAGGCCTACCGAGGCCCCCAGGATCACGAAGACTCCGCCGAAGCCGAACACGAAGGCGGCTGCATGGCTCAAGGTAGTCTGCCGCGAGGGCGCACTGCTGACTGAAGTCTGGCCGGTCAAATATCCGAGGTAGATCGGTACGAGCGGCAAAACGCAGGGTGATAGAAACGAGAGTACACCCGCCGTAAACGCCACGACAATTGAGATTTCCTGTCCACCCATCGTTGAAGCTACTCCTACGGCGATGCTGAAAGCCGGGACACCAGGGCCCGCCGCAATCGATACTCGCTAATCCGTCCCTCAAAAATCGGTCCATCCTCAACCGCAACGGCCGGGATGCTCTCGCCGAAACGCGCCAGCAGGACCGGGTTATCTTCAATGTTGACAGAGTGCCAGTCAGCCAACCCTTCAGCCGCCAGTTGTCTCAGAAGCCGCTCCACGTGCTTGCAGAGCGCGCACCCGGGCCGAGTATAGAACGTCAGCACCGGCCGCCTCCTTATGGTCGAACTCATACAACTGCTCCTGGATGAACTCTTTCGTCGTCCGGCATTATGCGCTGCGATTAATGAAGGTGGTTGGAAGGGCTGCCCCCTTGGTACCTTCATGCCATGATTGTAGTCCAATTGCCGCCAGTCACTGGAAGCTGCCTTACTCGTCAGCGGGAGGATCACTGCTCCGCAAGCGGTTGTTGCCCCGAAACACCGCGTTCTCGGTCATGACAAGATACTGCAGTTTGCTGATAAGTTTCTGGAGCACGGTCTCCCAAACGTAGAAGCGGCTGGTCAACCCGCCGACGCGGCGAATGTCCTCCGCCAACTCAGGGTGCGACCGGAGATAAAGCAAGCTCCCGACGATCTCGCTGGGATCGTCGGTGTCGAGCACGACTGCATCGAGCAGGTGCTGGGCGTAATCCTCCCCGGTGGAGCCGGTGATGGCGATGCCCTGGGCGGCCATCACCTCCAAACCGACCAGACCGAACGGCTCGTGCCCGCTGTTAGCGAGCACCGCGTCGCAGGCCCGATACAGTAACCGTTGCACGTCCTCGGGCACGAAGAAGCGCATGAAAATGAGATCGCACTCGGGAAGCTCGGCGACCGCCTCCAGAAAGCGCGCGGGGGCGGGGTTCACAAGGCGCAGATCGCAGCGACGCAGTCCCAACTTATCGATCTCACTCAGGACCTCGTGGCCATAACCTTCGACCCCGCCCCGCATGAAGAACAGCGGCCGGAGACCGAGCGCCTTGAACCGGGTGACTGCTTGCATCGCCTGAAGCCAATTCTTGTTGGGATCGAAGCGGGCGAACTTGGTTAGCGTCAGGCGCCCGGCAAACTGCTGCTGGAAACACTCGACCAGCTCATCGCTGACAGGCTCGAGATGGCGACCAGGAATCCCATTGGGAACCACCAGAGGATTCACGCCCAGCGGCATCATCCGCTGCTTCATGTAGCGGCTAACGGTCATAATTTGACAGGTGAACGCCAGCCGCGCCCAGTTGATCTGATCAAACCCGAAGGTATTGTTGGCGTTCCACAACAAAATCGCCCGCCGCCGGAGTCCATTCCAGTAGAGCACATCGCTGATGGCACTCATGGTCGCAGCCGCGTGCCAGTCTTCGCCAATCACCACCAGCAACTGATCGGTTGTCGCCGCCGGCCGCGCGATCCGCTCGAGGATCAAGGAAGGCACCACCTGTTGAAACCGCTCGAGCTTGGCCTGCTCGCCCTCGTAGACGCCAGCCCGCATGTGGCAACTGATCTCCTGGCACACTCTCCAGAGCGCGAGCCGACCGTCCCAGAGCACCTCGTGGGCCTCGGCGCTCGGCTCCCCGACAAAAATCAGGTGCGTCTGGTAGCCTTGCCGGGCCAGTACCTCTCCGAGCTCCGATACACGCACGCCCAGACCGCCAGCGAGGGAGTAACGGTCGGGGCCTTCAAAGGAAACAAACACGAAAACCGTATTATCGGGATGGATCTCAGGGTAGTGGTCAGTCACAGCGTAACCTTCATCGGCAATGCGCATACGGCAGGCGACACCGAGGTGGCCTGGAACGGAGCGACGTGGCTCCGTTTCTGACGGCTCTCACAATCGAGTCAGCCCCCACTTTCGTGGGACCGTAATGCGGATGGTTGAATGTCACGAAGGTCTCCATCCAGTTTGTTGCTCGTGATCCGGGCCCGAAGAGTGAAAACTCACATTTTACATCAGGCCGGCTCTCGCAATCGATGCCCGGACCAGTCGACCGGATCAGGCCTCGAGCAACAGTCCGCTCACCAGCGAGCTATACTTGTCCACCAGATCGCGTGCCCCCTCAGGGCTCACCCCCTCCGCGTGAATATGGAAACAGGGTTCGTCGGGATCGGGCAGAATCAGAACCCACTCGTCGCCGAGATCAATGCGGATCCCTTCAGCCGAGTGTTGGGCCGCCTCGCGGTAGCGCTGGCTGAGCAAGCGCATCACCCGGCCCTTGCTCTCCCAACGACACGGGATGCGGGCCCGGCTGAGGTAATAGGGTGGCAACTGGCGCACGGCATCCAACAAGCGACGTCCCGCACCAGCGGTTAGTTGCATAATTTTGGCGATCGTGAACATCCCGTCGGGGAAGGGGGTGAAGTTCGGAAAGATAAAAGCGCCCCGCCCGTCGCCGATCAAGGCGATCGAGCTATCCAGGCCCGCCTCCATGCTCGCCTGAGGGGTCACCTTCAACCGCCGCACGCGCCCACCGTGGGCTTCGGCCAACGTGTCGAAGAGGCTGGGCGCCGTCGTGGGAACGGCGATAGTCGCCCCTGGCTGAATCTGTAGCACGAGCTCGGCCACAGCCGCGAGCGCATCCATGGCATCAATGATCTGACCATCGGCGGAGGTCAGAAACACTCGCTCCCCCCCAACGTCCAGACGAGCCCCGAAGTTCGATCCCAGAGCCCGCGTGATCGATGAAAGGCGGACCATGGCCTCCTCAAACTCGTCTGGGGAGCGGAAGAGCTTAGTTTCATCCAGCGAAGCATTGACGGCGATCACATCGGCTCCGAGTTCACGCAGAAGTTCCGGCAAAACGAGCGCCGTCACTGCGTTAGCGTAGTCTACCACAATTTGATTGTAGGTCTCATCGAGGGGCCAACGCTCGCGGTTGAGCACATCCAAAAAGCGGCGGTTGTAACGACTGACAACATCGGCGGCGTAGTCAATCCGGCCGATCTCGTCGAGGTAGGCGCGCCGGAAGTCCTCGCGGAAGAAGACGCTCTCGACGTTGCGCTGGTCGCGGGCATTCAGGTCCAGCCCCCCCGCGTTGAAAAATTTAATATCAACCACCCGGTTATCGTAGGGTGAGAGTCGGACGTGAATGCCGCCGGCCGCGGCCGAGTCGCGTGTGTAGAAACGGGCCACCGGAAGCGGCTGGGACTGGACATCCAAGACGTGGATACCGGCCACCGAGAGGCCCGAGAGCACCGCCCGCTTGAGCACGCGCGGGGTGTTGTGCGCCTCGCGATTCACGGCAACCTTGGCGCCCTTATGAAGGGTAGACGCATAGGCCGTTCCTAAACGAGCGGCGAACTCCGGAGTGAGGTCGACGTTCACCAACCCGGTGACCCCGTAGCGCCCAAATAGATTCCGCCGGCCCTGCGAGCCCCAGATGATGCTGGAGACGACTGTCGCACCGGCCTCAACCTCCTTGTCGGGCCAAATCTTGACATTGGGCTGGATAACCGCGTTCTCGTGGACCAGGGTATTATCGCCGATGATGGCGCCCTCGAAAATCATCGCGCGCGCCTTGATCGAGCACTGCCGGCCAATCAGCGCGCCGCGCACCTCCACCCGTTCGCCAACATAGGTATTGCCCCAAATCACGCCGCGCTCGATGTTGGCGTGCGAGTCCACAACGGCGTTGTCGCCGATAACGGCAGGCCCGTGGATCACCACCCCGCCCTTAATCTTGACATCGCTGCCCAGGAAGATCGGACCATAGAGTTGGGCGTCGGGGGCGATGTCGCGGTCTCCGGCGCAGTAAATATCGCCTCCGATGTGCTCGCCGAGCGGCTCGACCCACACACGGTCGCGCAGGATGTCGGCCGTGGCACGCATGTACTCCTCGAAGTTTCCCACGTCCGTCCAGTAGCCCTCGGCCACAAAGCCATACGGCGGGGCGCCCTCCTCGATCATCAGGGGAAAGAGGTCGTGACTGAAATCGCAGACCTGTCCCTCCTCGATGTTGTCGAGAACCGCCGGCTCCAGGACGTAGATGCCCGTATTGACTGTATCACTCACCACCTGGCCCCAGCCTGGCTTCTCCAGGAACTGGTTGATCCGCCCCTGATCGTCCGTCGTCACCACTCCGTACTCCAGCGGGTTGGCGACGCGAGTCAGGGTGACGGTTGCCGGAGCACACTTCGCGCGATGGAACTCGATAACCCGGCTCAGGTTGATGTCGGTGAGCGCATCCCCACTGACCACCAGGAAGGTATCATCCAGATAGCGCGCTGCCCGCCGCACACTCCCCGCGGTCCCCAGCGGCACGTCCTCGACTGAGTATTCAATTTCGACCCCAAACCCACTGCCGTCCGAGAAGTAATCTTGAATGACATCCGCCAGGTATTGCACCGTGATGACGATCTGATTGATCCCATGACGCTTGAGGAGGTCGAGGATGTGGCCCAGAACAGGTTTATTGACCAGCGGCACCATCGGCTTGGGTCGCCCGATCGTGAGGGGGCGGAGTCGCGATCCCTCACCACCAGCCATCACCACCGCTTTCATGGCACATCCTTTCGTCCTCTCCATCTGCTAAGCAACCATAGGCATTGTAGCGCAGCCCCCGAGGGGTGACAATCATCTTGCGAGGAGCGGCGCGACCGGCGGGGGAGGGGCGACGCACCCCACTCTCGCAGGAGCGCTTAATCTGGGAACCGGGCAGCTTCCCGTTGCCCAGCGGATCAGGTTGGCAAGCACAACACACCTGGCCAATTGAGCCGTCCTGGCAGCGCCCGAGCAGTTCCGGTCGCTGAGGACACTATGCTACAATGACAGCCTACGGAGAGATCCGCCATGTATCGATTGTTACCCTGGCGCCTGACCTGCGATTTGGACCCCGACCACCGGATTGCCCTGCTGGGCACGCGCAAGTCGACCACGACGTGGGACGAGGCCTGCACTGATCCAACGCCAGTCCCGCCACCGCTCGCGTTTCGCGTCGGTGAGGGTGAATGGTTGCTCTTCCACCACCTCCTTGCCAAGGAGAGCCGCCTCGCGCGTACTGCCGTCTGTAAGGGACTCTTCCGCGCCCGCGAAAACCGCGTCGGGATCGGCTTCCGCATCAGCCGCGAAAGCAGGGGTCCGTACATCGTGAATGCGGTCGGCCGCGAGCAGGAGAGCCTCCCCCCACCTCCCGCCTCTCGCCGCGGCCCTGGCGCCTTCAGTTCCACCGCGACGGAACGCAGCCCTAACGGCCAGCCGGTTGCCGATCAAGCCCGCTACCAGACTGAACGCTCGAGCCACCCAGATCTGGTCCCACCACGCACATCCAATCGGTACTTTGATTCCCGCTCCCCCGACTCGCACCCCGGACTCTGCCCACTCACCGTCAAGGAAGGCGAAAACCAGGACAAGCGCACCGGCAGTTCGGTCTGTGCCTTCGACAGCTCGGTCGAGAAGGCGAAGGGTGGAACCTCCGGGATCAGGCCGGTCGATCGCTCCACGCCGGGCAGCCCATGATCCTCTTGGGAAGCCTCCTCGTGCTGGCGGTGCTGGTCTGGCTCAGCCTGCCGCCACGCGAGGGGGAGCGCTGGGCACTGCTGCTTGGCTTCGGCCTGGCGATGGCCTGGCTGTTGCTCACTGGTCTACAACGCGGGATTGCCACTGAGTTGGGTCCACGTGGTCCCTTATGGCTCATGGTGCTCGCGGCGGTTGGCGCACCGCTCATCCAACTCCTCGTCTGGAGTGTGGTGACATTCGCCACTCGCCCGCGTGCTCACCGTGCAGCGCCCTCCGACGAGCATGAGACGGCAGAGAACGCCGAACGATGAACGACGAATGCGGCCTGCAGAACGCGAGCGCCGGTGCCACCAATGTCCGGCTCATTATTCAGCATTTCTGGCTTATCACGCATCATGTCCTCGTCGCCTGTGAGCTCGCCCGCGCTCACAGCGCTGCAGGTGCGGCCCTGGCCGTCTGGGTCGGCGCCAGGCTCGCCGGGGCGCACTGGGCGCCCGGGTGGCTCCTTCCGATGGCAGTGGCTTTTTTGCTCAGCGCCGCCGGCAACGCCGACAACGACGCCCACGATGCCGCACTCGACCGCCTCAACCGTCCGCAGCGCCCGATCCCGCGCGGCGCGGCCACGCCCGCCGCCGCCCACTCGTTGGCGCTCGGAGCGGCGTCCCTGGCACTCCTGGTGGCCCTGCGCTTCGGCCCGGCCTCGACACTCGGCGCCCTTGTCGCGATTGCGGCCTCAGCGTTCTACACCCGCGGCCTCAAGCAGTACCCACTGCTTGGGAATGCGGTCGTGGGGGCGCTCGCCGGCATGGCCGTGGGCTACGGCGGCCTGCTCGCGGGTCGTGTGACAGCCGTCATCCTACCCGGCAGCACCCTGGTGGCTTTCTTCACCGGCCGCGAACTGCTCAAAACCCTCTACGACCTGCCCGGCGACCGAGCCTTCGGCGTTCGCACGGCCGCCACCACATGGGGACCGCCCGGGACGCTGCGGTTGGTAAGCGCGCTGTGGGGAGCTTCGGCCGGCCTGCTCGCAGCCTGGAGCGGGCTGGTGGTCGGCGGCGGGGCGCTGGCGCTCCTCGCCAGCCTGCTCTTCCCCCTCTGGCGCCGCCCGGCCGAGCGCTCGGTCGCCGGGCGCGTACTCGCCTGGAGCAAGGCTCTCGGTCTCCTGGCACTCCTCGGGCTCCTGGCGCTGGGCCAAAGCGTGAGCCCGTGAGTCCCCAGCCGGCCACTTCAGAAGGCGCCTGTCTTCGGCGCCAAGATTCGGGCCCCTGCGTTGAGAATCTTGCCGCGAAACCGTGGTACAATCCGGGCATGAGCACCTCATCTGCCTCCCAACCGACGATTATTCACCTCGACCTCGACAGCTTCTTCGTCAGTGTCGAGCGCCTGGACCACCCCGAATAAGGTGGACCCCAATGTCAAGACAGTCAGGAGGGCCAAAATAAGGTGGGGTACCTCCTTTCGATGAAGAGGGAAGAACAGCTCCTTGAGCCAGAGGGTGGCTTTGAGACAGCAACCCGCTCCTGTGACCACCCCTTCCAAGCATCCGTTGACGTTGCCGTTTGGCGCCTCATGCTGATGAAGCGTGAAGCGGGGCAAAGTGGACTTCAGCCGGAGTGCGGTAGTCGAGCGACTGATGGAGCCGTTCACCATTGTAAAAGGACAAGGAGGTGGATAACTGCTGGCGGGCCTCACGTGGCGATGGATAGTCCTTGAGATAAACCTCCTCTTCTTTAAGTGGTGGCATAGGACTACCTCTCTGTGGATAGCTGTGTCACGGACTTCAGGGCCTGTTGGAGCGTTGGCAGAAGTTCGGGATAGTCATCAATCAAGTAAACACCGGAGTCGGGATGACGATGCGTGTGTTCGGGCGGGATCACCTGTCTGTAGATCTGACACAGGATCGCGCGCACACTCACCCTCAGTTTCGCCGCCAGCACTCACCGATCTGGAGGGCCTGCCGATGGGCGTCATAAGGCTGCAGCCAGCGGTGCTGGAGCCGAAGCTTGAACCCTTTCGAGGCGCGGCTCAACCAGACGCTGGACGAGTTGCGAGCACGCTTTGGCGAGGACGTCATCAAGCGCGCCCGTCTCCTCAACAAGGACACGGAGGGCTAAGGAGCCCGAGCATATTACGAGCCCACCGATTGCCGGCGGGCTCGTAACGTCGTGTTGGTTGACCGAAAACTACTTCTTTTCGCTTGGAAGAAACTTATTCATCCTGGTTCCACAGACCGGGCAGGTTCCCTTCGCCACGCGACGCCCCCGCTCGTTGGTCTCCACGGTTGCATCCTGCATCGTTCGTTGCGTCCTGCACTTCACACAGTAGGCTTCGATCTCATCGGCCATAGAGTGTCACCCCCTCTCCTTGATCGGTTTTCGGATGGTACGCCTGCGCTCACAACCAGGCGCGTTCGGGCGCATCAGCACCACGGGGCAACCGGCACTCCAACGCCGGCTGTCCCGTAACGCCGATCCTCTTCAGTGTGAATTCGACCGCTGTGCTTGCCACACCTCGTTCGCTTTTCCAAGCACCTTGCGGTCGTTGCTATAGCTCAGCCGCCGGAGAGCCTCCGGAAGCGGCCACCAACGGGCATCATCCACCTCACGTTCCTGCGGCCGCGGCTCACCGGCCAGGTAACGCATCAGGTAGTAGTCAACAAACTTATGGTGGCGCACATTGCGGTGCGCGTAGAACCAGTACTCGATCGTTTCGATGGGCTCGACCACCTCGGCCTCGATGCCGGTCTCCTCGGCGACCTCGCGCACGGCCGCCTCGGCGGCATCTTCATCGCGTTCGATTCGCCCCTTGGGAAGCGCCCACCGGCTTCCACCGTGTGTTGCAATGAGCAACACTTCTAACTCGGCCTTGCTCGGCTCCTGGCGCATCACAACGCCCCCCGCCGAGCGAACAGTCAATGTCTTAACCGGCACTGTTCCCCTCCGGTGCCCTCGGCTCCTGCGGCTGGTGTCACAGTCGGTTGCGAACCGCGAGCCCGTCCCAGCCAACCAGCACCTTCCGAATCCTCACGGCGGTAACCGTGACGTACCAGCCGCCTGGCGCCCCGCAAGAGTATAGAGCAAGTGGCACGCCATGGATCTTGACGACGGGCGCCGAAAGGGCACAATCGAATGATAGAATGTGACAGGTTGGCGTCACTGCGAAAGCGCTCAAGAACGCCGGGCAAGATAATGCATTTTCGGCGGAGCGAGAACCGATCGTGGCACAGAACGAGCGGCCTGGCAAGCAGACGAGCGGGCCAACTCAGCAGACAAGCAAGACACTGTTGAAGCCCCCGTAGCCATCCGGGCGCTTGAGGCCGTTTTCAGGATCATCGAGCCAGCGATCGCGATCAACCAGAAACTTGTACTCGTACTCACCCGGAGTCGGCTCGGGAAGGATGGCACGCCAGACACCTGAGACGCACTCGACCATCTCGAGCGCGCCCGGCTGCCAGTCGTTAAAATCCCCGATCACGGCGACCGATCGAGCGCGCGGATCGTGGTAGACGAAGTGAATGTCGCCATCAAGGTGATAGGGCGAGAGGGGCTCGTCGCTCAGCCGCCCGTGAATCTCGCGCAACGCGGCCGCCACCGCGCGCTCCGGCACTACAACCCCGTGCCCCTGACGCTCCGCCGGCTCATTGGGTAGACGCTCGGCAGTCTGGACCAGCAAGGACTTGACGCGCTCCGGCGTCAGTCCCGGGTTGGCCTCCAGCATCTGGGCGACGACACTGCTGACGATCGGCGCAGCGAAACTGGTACCGTCCACATGCTGGTAGAATGGCGATATAACCTTGTTTTCGACGAGCTTGCGCCGCACGGCATAGCGTTGCTCCTCCAGAGGCGCCTGGACGAGAGCCGAATCAAAATCGAGCACGGGGGCGGCTGTTTTCAATAATAGGGGCAACGTCTCATCGCCGGCTCGCCAGAGACGGTCCAGCAGGAGGTTTTGCTCGGCGATCCGAGTGCCTGGCAGGACCGGCGCCGCCAGCCAGATACTCGGCGCGATCACCTCGGGCTTCCCGTCACCCTCGGCAGTCAACCCCCAATTGCTGCTGTAGAGGCGGTGCATGGAGCGGTCGAGCACGTTCCGGTCGTCGAGGCCCCCGACCGTAATCGCGCCGCGCGCCGAGGCTGGCGGCCGCAAATCGGCGACACCCGTGTTCCCGGCGGCGGCCACGACAACGATGCCACGGCGCACGGCCTCGTCGACCGCCTCGTTGAGCGCGCTCCGTCGCCGCCGGCCCGGTTTGTCGCCGCCCACGCTCAGGTTGATGATGTTGATTCCGTAGCGCTCGTGGTTCCCCAACACCCACAGCATGCCCCGCAGAATGTCCACTTCGTTGGTGCGGCCGCGCGGGTCACTCACCTTGACCAACACCAGCCGGGCGTCAGAGGCCAGCCCGCGGAGCAGACTCGACGGGTCGCGCCTGTCCCCAACACTCAACCGCCCGTTGCCGGCCGCGACGACGCTGGTCATCAGGCCGTGCCAACTCGTCCCGTGCGGCACCGAGAAATCGGCCGGCTCGATGATCGGCGTGCGGGTGGCGTCCACGCAGGCCAGGATGCGGTTTTCCGGCTGGGTCAGATCGGGGTGCGGATAGAAGCCACTGTCGATGAAACAGATCACCACGCCGCGCCCGGTGTAGTGGGGGTTGGCGTACAGCCGCGCTGGCGTTGGCCAGACCCACCGCTCCGCTTGTCCGTAGATCGGGTGGCCCTCTTCCAGCACGGGGCCGGCCGCGGGCAGCCGGGGCCCGACAAAGGGACGCACGCAGCTCGGGCAGATACCTTCCACCCGGCGCCAGGCGGGATAGGCATCGCGCAGCCGCTGGACCACGGCCGCTTCCAACCGCCAATGCTTCTCGAAGAGGCCGGGGTCAACCGGGTGCTGGCAGATGGGACACACAGAACGGTCATTGGCGGACGGCCGCCCAGTTGGCGCCGTCGCGGACGAGCGCGCGACTTGCAACGCCTCGATTTCGGCCAGCGTGGGCGGCCGCTTGAATGCCGTCGGTGCATCAACCCAGATCGCCGCCGCGGCGTTGGCAAAGCGAATGATCTCCGGGAGGGGCCAGCGTTGGAGCCATCCGTAGATGATCCCGGCGCGGAAGAGGCTCTCCACACCAATGGGATCAATCACTTGCACCCGATAGAGCGCCAACTCGATCCACTGCCCCTCGAGGTCCAGCGCGCCAACCGGCCCGTCACCGGCCGTCACGATGACCACCCCGCCACCCGCAGCGCGCAAGCGGCGGGCGTGCTCGTGCGGGGTTGTCTCAGGAAAATGCCCGGGCAGGGCGACAGCCCTGAAAATCAGCACATCGCTCAGGGGAACGAGGGGATGGTCTGGCGCGACGGCATCGGCCGAGATCACGGGGATGCCAGCTTTCCGTGCCAGCCGAGCCGCCCCAACAGATTCATCAATCCCCGAAGCCGTCGTCGTGACCAGGCGCGCCTGCCGAACCATCGCTGCGGTGGGCTTGACATACGCAGCATCGTCGAACCAATAGCGGACGGTGTGGCATTCCCCGGCGGGTGTCACGAAGATGCGGGAAAAGGGAGTGCGCGCCCGAGCGCGCCGGGCGACCCAACGACCGTCAACGTGGGGGTACCGGGCAAGCTCACCGATGATAAAATCGGCGTACGAATCCTCGCCGACCTCATTCCCGGCCACGGCCACATCGAGCCCCCATGTGCTCAGGGGCACTCCCACCGTCAGGGCCTCACCGCCAGGTTTGTAGTAGTCGGCGGTAGCACTGGGAGCGTCAGCCGGGGTCGGCATCGCCGGCACGTGCACAATGTTGTCGAGCGAGATCGTCCCGTAACAGAGAACATCGAAGGAAGCAGCGACCGCGGAATGACGCCCACGGCGCGGTGGAGAGTCAAAGCTGGATTCTTTACCCATTGTTGCGTGCTGAAGATTCCACGTTTCGATCTTCGAGCCAGTCCACGATCGCCGTCGCCGTGCCCAGGTTGGTAGCCAAAGGCACATTGTGAACGTCGCAGACGCGCAGCAGCGCCGAGACGTCCGGCTCATGTGGCTGCGCCGTGAGCGGATCGCGGAAGAAGATGACAGCCTCGACCTGGCCGGCGGCGATCATTGCACCGATCATCAGATCGCCACCCTCGGGGCCGTGCGCGACCAACTCGACCTCGAGGCCGGTCTTTTCCTTGAGAGTCTGGCCGGTGCTCGCGGTCGCGACCAACTGCTCGTGCCGAAAGATGTCGAGATTATCACGTACGAAGAAGGCTAAATCCAGCTTCTTGCGATCGTGAGCAATAAGAGCAATCTTCTTGTGCCCCATCAGCCTCTCCCTCACTCCTCAGACGGCTGATCCTCGCATATCGCGGCCAGCAGTGCGAGAAGAATCCGCGCTGTTAGACCCCAGATGGTGTGGCCGTTCCAATCATAGAAGTGGACCGCTTTCATCTGCCCGCGTACCTCCCACAGCTCGACCCGGCACGAGCCGGGGTGGCGGAAAAAGGAGATCGGGACTTCAATCAGTTCGTCGATCTCGTCGCGATTGGGGCGAAACTCGTAGGCTTGCGGGATGACTCCAACCCAGGGACTCACCACGTAGGCGCTCCCATAACTGATGACATCGTCCAGCGAGCCGAGGATCTGCACGTCGTCTGGCCGGACCCCGAGTTCCTCTTCGGTCTCACGCAGGGCTGTCTCCAGCAGCGACGAATCACCGGGATCTCGACCGCCGCCCGGGAAACTGATCTGCCCCGTGTGGGTCCGAACCGTCTGGCTCCTCACTGTGAAGAGAATGTACCAGTCGCTGGCCGCGGCATGCCACGAGAGTGGCACGAGAACGGCGGCCCCTCGCCAGCCAGCCGGCACCTGGTGCGATCGACGCTCACGCCCCGCTAACCGGCGGGCGAGCAAAGTTGGGAGTGGAGGGCGGACCGGCATTGTCATACTGGATAGCGGCCCAGAGGCACAATCGTGTCGTTGGCAAAGATCGAATCGACCGCCAGGCCCATGCGACTGTAAAGCGCCGGCGGCACCCCGATGTCGGCCAGGTAGAGGTCGCCGACGACGGGGCGACCCTCGATCAGCCCGGTCTTGGGCAGGGCCAGCGTCAGCGTCGCCGTCGCATCAACGGTAGGGCTGTAGATCGTGCCATCGGTGCCATCGAGGCCACTGGGTACGTCCAGGCTGATGACAGGCCCCCGGCTGGCATTCGCGACCCGAATGAGGTCGGCGTAAGCACCGCGGGGATCACCGGCGAGGCCATAGCCCAGCAAGGCGTCCAGGATCACGGCCGCCTCATCCCATCGCACCACCATCTCCGCACCCGAATCAAGACCATACCCCCAGATCATGACCCCGGCGGCATCAAGGGCATCAAGCTGGTGGCTCGCAACCGCCGTCATTTCCTCACGCGGCGACGCCAGGACGACCTGAAGCAACGCTCCCCAGTTGTGCAGGTGGCGGGCGGCCGCCAGGCCCCCACCCCCGTTGTTGCCCTTGCCGGCCAGGACAACGATCCGACGATCTGCGGCGGATCCGCCCAACCGCCGCCGAGTCAGTTCGGCCAACCCACGGCCGGCGTTTTCCATCATCTGCAACAGCGTGACACCGTACTCTTCGACCATCAAGCGGTCAACCTCACGCATCTGGTCAACCGTGATACCGGGGATGCGGGCCATATAACCTCCCTGGT
Organism: Ardenticatenaceae bacterium; assembly: GCA_027493995.1. Taxonomy (GTDB): domain Bacteria; phylum Chloroflexota; class Anaerolineae; order Ardenticatenales; family Ardenticatenaceae; genus DOUV01. The sequence goes on from JAOSJS010000001.1 coordinate 8,692,864, forward strand.
TCATCTCGTCTGTCGAGCCCTTCAACCGCAGGGGTCAAGAGCGGACAGACTTCCTGGTTCGGTCCTTGGAGGGGCAGGCTTCGCCCAGAGGCTTTGCATACCGACACCTCCCGGCCACGCCGATTCGCCCGGCGACGAAAGGTGAGAAAGCGGGCGCGGCAAGCCCCAGCCCCCAACGTGGATAATGTAACTATCAGTGACTATTAACGCATCAGGTGAGAAAGCGGGCACGGCAAGCCCCAGCCCCCAACAGCTCCCGCTCGCCCGCGGCCTTTCAGGCCTTAACCACAAGGGAGTGTAGCCAGAGGCGCGAGGAATGTCCAACGGCGAGGGTGCTCAGAAATGAAGAGAGCTCCGTGCATACGGAGCTCTCTTCAGCCAGTTGAGGGGGGAATCAGGTGCCGGACAGACCCGAGGTGATCCGGCTAAAGACCGACCCCACTTGTGGGCCGAGGATCGTCAAGATGGCGATGACGACCACAGCCACCAGGACCAGAATCAGGGCGTACTCGACGAGACCTTGACCCTCTTCACGCGGCAGATACATGGGACCCTCCCGATAATCTCGGAGAACCGGATAAGAGAATAATGATTGGTTCTCCTGTGGTTGGTAAGTGCCTCTTGATCTGAGACAGCCTGAGTATAGGATGTTTCTTTTCGCACGCCAATGGCGTGTGAGTACCGCTGGTCGACGGGCGAAAGACCAGCGCCCCTTAGCCTTTCGTTAGTCACCGTCCAGGCACAAAGACCTCCCCCACCGGTACTGCCCTGCCCTCCCCGCCACCCGTGAGAAGCAGACGGGCGCCACTGTTGGGGTCGTAGAGCCCGACCAGCAGGCGGTAGCGCCCGGGCGGCACGCCACGCACATCGAGCATAAACTCGTCCAGCACCAACTCGCCCGGCTGCCAGGCAGTCGTGGGGTAGGGCTGCAGGCCGGCCGCCGTGGGCACCGTCGGTACGTGGTCGGCTTGCGCCACCGGGATGGGCAAGCCCTCGAGCGGGACGAGATGAACGAAAACGGTGAGATCGCGCGGTATCACGGCCAGCGCCTGCCAGACCAGACGAATCGGCAGTTGCCCGTCCGTTGTGCGCGTCGGGCCGTCCCAGCCGCGCAAGGCTACGCTCTCGCCCAGCCGGACCGCCAGCGGGTGCTCCGGTGCACGCCGGAGGTCGAAGCGATGCCAATCGCGACCGGTGGGAACAAACCTCGCTCCGGCGGGCTGCCACTCGCCCAGTGTCACCAGCGTGTTCCCATCGAGCCCCACGAGCACCGGCCCGGCGTGGCCCCAGCGGGCATTTAGTCGATGGTCCGCGGTTCCCTCCCCCACCGCGACCCCCAAGGCCGGCCGGAAGGGCTGCCCCCGCACATCGCGCGGGGGGGTCTCAACCGCGTAGAGGAAGCCGGGGCGCCAGCGATCGAGCGGGTACCAGAGCGGGAACAGCAGTGGCGCCCCGGCCGTGTCGGCCACGGGCCTCCCCAAGGGGTCGAGCAGCAGCGGCCGGAGGGTGGTACCGGGTGGCAGCGCTGCCAGCGGCTCGAGGACGTAGCGCACGCTCACGCGCCCCCAAAAGTCGCGCGCCAGGCTGTAGCCGAGGACCCGCAGCAGCGCCTCTCCGCTGGGCCGAGCGAAGACGAGGTCGAGCGGCACATCCGGGTCCTCCTGTGCTCGCCCGAAGCTGAAAAAAGCCTCCGGCAGCGCCGTCGCCGCGGCTCCCTCGTGCAGCAACAGGTATCCATCGGCGGCGTCCACGACGCCCCATCCGCTCGCCAGCAGGCCCTCCACTGCCATCTTGACATCGGCTGGATGCACGTGCCGGTCGCCAGTCACGTCGACCAACGCCCAGGTGGCTGCGCCGATGGTCGGGAAGCGGGTCACGTAGCGCCGGTGGGCGACATGAGGGTGGAGCTGGCGGGAGGCGCTCAAAGCGGCGCCAGGCGGTATCTGGGCGATGAAGCGATCCAGCATGCGATCATGGGGTGTGACCGCAGGCAGCCAGAACCCCCTCGAGACCGGCAGGAACCCGGCCTGAAGCGCGGTGGCCGCCGCGCTGGCGAGCATCCAGAGCAAAAGGGCCGTCGTGGCAACCGGGCGCGCTTTGGACCCCACGCTTGTCAGGAGGCGCCGCCCACCGACAGCCGCCCCCGCGATGAGACCCGGCACGAGCGGCGCGGCATAGTGTTGGAGCCCGGCGGCCTGGGCGACGTAGTCACTGGCCAAATTGAGAACCAAAAGCGGGAGCATCAACACGGCGGCATCGAGTCCGAAGAGCAGCACGCCGCCGGTGGACGCCACGAGCTCGCCCAGCAAGCGCAACCGCTCGGGTGTAAGGAACAGATCGCGCACGAGCGCGGGGTGGGTGAGGAACCCCACGACGATCGCGGCGGGGGTCTCACCAAACGCAGTATAGCGACCGAAGAAGACCGATTGCGTCGTGCCGGTGCGGACCTCGGCGAACTGATTGATGATGCCGAAGACAGCCACGAGCAGCCAGGCCAGACTCAGCCCGGTCAGTGCCAGCCCCGCGCGCGGGCGGCGTTGGCGCACTGCAATCCACAGCCCCACCGTTGCTACCAGCAGCGCCTGCTCCTCCTTGACCAGCAAGACGAGCAGGGCGAAGGGCCAGACGCGCGCGTCCTGACCCTGGCTGGCGTACCAAAACGCGAAGAGCAGCGGCGCCACAGCGAATGGGGCCGCGTGGACCTCAGCAATATTGGCGCGGTGCAGGAAGGGCAACAGCAGGTAGACCGCAGCGAGAACCAACCCCGCCAGGTTGGCGGCCGTCCGCGCTTCTAACGACGAGTCCGGGGAACCGGGGAGTTGGGGGGCAAAGCCGCGATGCACACTCCCCACGACTGCTCTCCGGCCCGGCGCGAGCATCGCCCGGCCGAGCCAGAATGCGGGGAGCGCGCCCGCCGCGAGCGCCAGCGTCTGGACGAGCAGCAAGATTTTGACGTCGTTCCACACAAAGAACAGAGGGCCGAGCGCGATCCAGATCGGCTCGAGGTGCTCGCCGTAGCGCGGGAGTTGGCGTGTACCGGTGGTACGAATCAGCAGATCGCCGTGCCAGGAGTTCCAGACCGCCTGGTCGATATTGCTCAGATCGTCGGCGCTCGTGATGAAACTGTCATGCAGGCGGAAGGAAATCAGGGTGAAGAGCAAGGCGTAACCCGCCATCAGCAGCACGAGCAGGACGTAGGCCGTGCGGGCCGAGAGCCGCAAACGGGCGGAGGCCCGCCCCACCGTGCGCTCACCGACCACACCGGCGCGGAACAACCAGGAGGAGTTGGTCATGACGTCGAGATTATAGCACGGCCCGCAACGGGCGCGAGGTTAGCGGCTCCGCGACCGCCCGAGAGAATTGGCGCCTGACCCGCGCTCGCGGTAGAATCATTCCACCTCAGTCCATAGTCTCCCCCACGATTTGAACGACAGAGAAAGAAGGGACTCCTATGCGCCTGGTTACCTACGTCAGCGACAATAGCCCGCACCTCGGCGTTGTCCGCGGCACCGCCGTTCTCGACGTTGCCCGTCTTGGCCAACTTACCGGTGGGACAGAACTGCCAGACTCGATGCTGGGCCTGTTCGACGCCGGTCCGATTGCCCTCACGCGCCTGAAAGAGGCGCTGGCGGTGCAGACCAACGATGCACTCCGGGAAGCCGGCGGTGCCTGGCTACTCAGCGAGACAACCCTCCTGGCCCCGATTCCTCGCCCGCGCAAGAACATCTTCTGCCTGGGCAAAAACTACGCCGAACACGCCCGCGAGTCCAACCGGGCGCGCGGAGAATCGGACGTAGCGCCGGAGGCCCCCCTGTTTTTCACCAAGGCCCCCACCAGCGTCATCGGCCCCGATGCACCGATCCTGATTCACCCACTCTCCGATCAGGTCGACTGGGAAATCGAGCTGGCGGTTGTGATCGGCCGGCGCGGGCGCAACCTCCGCGCGGCCGAAGCCATGGACTTCGTCTTCGGGTATACGATTCTGAACGATGTCTCGGCACGTGACGTGCAGTGGCGCCACGGCAGGCAATTCTTCAAGGGCAAGAGCCTGGACGGCTCTTGCCCCCTTGGTCCCTGGATCGTGACGGCCGACGAGATCCCCAACGTGCACGGATTGACGCTCCGGCTGTGGGTGAATGGCGTCCTCAAGCAAGAGGGCCACACGACTGACCTGATCTACGACATCCCCACCATCATCGCCTCTCTCGCGGAGGGGATGACGCTCGAAGCCGGCGATATCATTGCCACCGGCACGCCAGGCGGCGTCGGTTTCGCTCGCCAACCGCCCGAGTTCCTCCGTCCTGGGGACGTCGTCGAGCAGGAGATCGAAGGCATCGGCCGCATGCGGAATCCTGTGGCCCTGGCTGAAAGCTGAGATGCGAGGTTGAGTGTGTCAGGAGCACCCCGGGGAACTGAAAACACTCGGGCGAACGGAGCTGTCTTGGAGAATCCCGTAAGTGCGAGCGGCGCTGAACACCAGACGTTGATGCTGATTGACGGCCACTCGCTGGCCTTTCGGGCCTACCATGCTCTGCCCGCGACGATCAGAGACCCCGCCGGCGCGCCGGTCAACGCGATCTACGGTTTCCTGGCCATGCTCTTCCGCCTGATCGAAACGTCTCGCCCCGATGCTCTCGCGGTGGCTTTCGATGTTGGGATCCCCTTCCGGGTCGAGCTGTACGATCAGTACAAGGCCGGGCGGCTGGAACTTGACCCTGCGGTGGAAGCCCAGGTGGAGCGGCTGCGGCGGGTGCTGGTCGCTCTGGATATTCCTCAGTTCGAAGCTGCGGGCTACGAGGCCGACGATATCCTCAAGACGTTGGCCCATCAGGCCGAGGCCGCCGGGATCGAGACCCTTATCGTCAGCGGCGACCGCGACCTCTTCCAGGTTGTGAGCAGGCGAACGCGCGTCCTCTACCCCACCGGCCGCAACAATGACCCAGACCTGTACGACCCTGAGCGTATCGAGCAGCGCTACGGGGTGCGCCCCGACCAATTTCGAGACTTCAAGGCCCTCGTGGGCGATCCGTCCGACAACATCCCTGGGGTGCGCGGGATCGGTGCGAAGGGGGCCGCGCGACTCCTCCAGACCTACGGCGCCCTGGATGTGATCTACGCTAATCTCGACCAGGTCGCTCCCCCGCGTGTCCGCAAGGCCCTGGTGGCACCAGGGGCTCACGAGCAGGCTGAACTGGCACGCCGCCTCGTGACTCTGGTCGAGGTTCCCGGTATCAATCTCAATCTCGAGTCTTGCCGGATTGAGTACGACCGCGAGCGCGCTCGCCAGGCATTGGCCGCGCTCGGCTTTCGGAGCCTTCAGACGCGGCTGCCGTAATGCCGGCTCTCGCACAGGTCGATCGGGCGAGCCGGGATTGCATGAAACGCCAGAATGCCAGGAACGGCTACCTTCATCCGGTTTGGCGTGTGTCTGGGCGAGGCTTCGACGCGAGCGATTAGCGCTTTGGGTGCAGATCAGAGAAGAACGGCCGAACCAGCACGCCCAGCGCGAGCGCCCAGACGCCAGGCAGCAACCAGAAGGGTGCCGGCCAACCACTGCTCGGGGTGGCGCCCGTTTCCGGAAGCGTCGCGGGTGGGCTCGAAGTCGGCGGGGGTGCGGGCGTTGGGGACGCCGTCGGCGTGGCCGCGGAACCGGGCGGCCCGACGATCAGTAGACCTTGCCACGAACGATCGAGCGGATCGTAGAAAGGGTAGCGTCCTGGAGCGGCGACAATGAAGCAGAGCGTGGCGTTCTCACCAGGCGCCACCGGCCCAGGGAGTTGGTAGGCCCAGTAGCCGGTGACCCGCCCTCCCGCCGTCATCGGGCCACATTGAAGTGCGGATTGCAGGGCGTTGAGGTCCACTGCGGAGAGGATCGGCGGGCCGCCCGGCGTCACGGGCACCGGGTTGGGGGCGGGCGGACACTCGCGTGATAGTACCCCGGTGAAATCGCCTTCCCCGAGTGGCAGGACACGGGCAGGGGGCGGAATATCAAAGCTCAGGCAGTGGGGAACCTGGTTGCTGTTTTGAATAAGGATGACCAGGGGCTGGCCCGGCTCAGCTCGAAACTGCGCCAGGCTTGGACCCTCGTCCGTCAACGGAATCGCAACGAACTTTGCCTGTTGCACAAGTGCGTGCACACTCAGTTGCGCCCCGAGGGGGACCACAGCCCACAGGAGAACGGCGCAGGCGAGCCATACCCGTACCATCCACCGGGCGAAAGGTCCGTGCATCGGCCACAGCCTCCTCTACCGATTGCTAACAGGCGCCTCACTTCGCGTTCAGTGTGTTTGGTAAGCACGTATCGTACCAACCGTTCACGGTTCCGAAGTGCGGCCGGGCCTCAACCGTGAGGACGCTGCCTGGGTCCTGGCATGCCGGCCGACACTGGCGCCGCCTCGTGCCTGCCTCGCCGCTGCTTCCAGACCGACGTAAATCGCATCCGTGGCGGAGGGCCGGACTGATGGAGACTTCAATGATACGCCGTTGGCTCTTCTACGGCCTCCTGGGTCTCATCGTCGAAGTTGGATGGACCGCCCTGGCCAATATCGGTCGCTCCCCCGACAAGCGCTGGCTCCTCAAGGGGCAAACCTCACTCTGGATGCTGCCGATCTACGGCCTGATCGCGCCGCTCTACGAACCCGCGCGTGATCGGTTGCGGCCGGCGCCCTGGTGGGTGCGCGGCCTGGCCTATATGGCCGGCTTCTTTGCGATCGAGTACAGCAGTGGTGCTCTGCTCCGCCGCCTGGTGGGGGACGCGCCCTGGGATTACAGCCACACACGCGGCAATCTCCACGGTCTGATCCGCCTGGACTACGCCCCGGCCTGGTTCGCGGCCGGCCTGGCGCTCGAGCGGCTCGACACCATCATAAGACCGTGCCGCGCTCTGGCGAACGCACCTGCCGAGGAGTGAGGCAGCTACGCCAGCTTCCTGATCTCCGCTTGCGTTTGGACATATTCGGGCTATAATCTGTTTCAAACGGAGTGATCCGAGCCTGGCGTTACGCCCGGCTCTTTTTGTGCGCGCGATCGCTCTTGATCCGACTGAAACTCTGGAAAAAATGTTATGAAGATTGGAATTATCGGTCTGCCGAACAGCGGCAAGACCACCGTGTACAATGCTCTGACGCGCGGGAACGCCGTAACGGACGCCTTCTCGACGAACCAGGTAGAGGTTCACACCGCGGTCGTCGATGTCCCCGACCCGCGGATTGACCGGCTCTCGGCGATGTACCGCCCTAAAAAGACGATCTACGCCAAAGTCACCTACAACGACATCGGCGGCGTGACGGCCGGTGGCCCGCAGAGCGGCGGCTTCGGTGGCCCGTTGATCAATGCCATCGCTAACAACGATGCCCTGCTCCACGTGGTCCGCGCCTTCAAGGACCCAAACGTCCCGCATCCCTCCGGGCGGGTGAACCCCGGGCAGGATTGGCGCAACCTCGAGGCAGAACTGATCCTCAACGATCTGATGGCAGTCGAGCGGCGGCTGGAGCGCCTAGAAGCCGACCTCAAGAAGCCGAACCTGCAGCACCAGCAACGCGAGCAACTCGAGGCCGAGCAGGAACTCTTCCAACGCCTGCAAGCGCATCTGGAGGCCGAGCAGCCACTGCGAGCCTTTGAATTCGAGCCCGACGAGGAGAAGATGGTCCGCTCTTTCACCTTCCTCTCCCAAAAGCCGCTCCTGGTCGTCCTTAACCTCGGCGACGAGCAGCCCGAGCCTGACCTCAGCTCCTTCGAGGTTGGACCGCGGGCCGCCGTCACGACCCTGCGCGGCAAGCTCGAGGCCGAGCTTGCCCAGATGAGCCCGGACGAGGCCGATGAGTTCCTCGCGGACTTCGGCATCCGTGAGCTGGGCCTGAATCGCATGATTCGGATGAGCCACGAGCTGTTGGAGCTCAAAGATTTCTTCACCGTTGGAGAGGACGAAGTCCGCGCCTGGACGGTACCGGCCGGTGCCAACGCCCAGGAATGTGCCGCCGCCATCCACACCGACCTGGGGCGCGGCTTCATCCGCGCCGAGACCATCACCTACGATGACCTGATCGCGGCCGGCTCGATGGCCGAGGCCCGCAAGCACGGGCAGCTCCGGCTCGAAGGCAAGACCTACGAGGTCAAAGACGGAGACATCCTGAACATCCGGTTCAACATTTGATGGCTTGAAGGTCGAGAGCTTGCAGGTGGACAACGCGTCCGCCCTAACCTTCCAACTGGCAACCTGTAGCCTTCAGACCGGCGAACACCTCACTGATGGGCCGCGGCTGCCGGTGTAGTACCTGAGCTGCCAGGCGCGTGTCGAGGCGTACATCGCGCGGGCGCGGCACCGCCAGATCGCGGTTGTAGCCGCGGGTGATCCCCTCTACTGGCAGGCCCTGGTGCGCTGCGATCAGGAGACCAAGAGTGTAACGGCTGAGAGCCTCGGGCCCGGCGACGTGCAGTACCGGCGGCCAGTTCTCCATCGCCGCCAGTTCCCAGATGGCCGCGGCCAGGTCTTCGATCCAGATCGGGCAGCGCAACTCATCGACAAAAAGGGTGATCGGCCGGCCCAGGCGCAAGCTCTCGGCGACCCAGACGCTGCGGGGATCGAGGGGCTCGGCACCCGTGATGAGCGAGGTGCGTACGATGCAGGCCTGGCCGGCGGGCAGGACGCGTACCTCCACCTCGGCCGCCGCTTTCGCCCGGCCGTAGACATGGACTGGTGCCGGTAAGTCGGCCTCGGTGTAGGGCGCGTGCTCGCCGTCGAAGAGCGCGTCGGTGCTCAGGTGGAGCAGCCGAACGCCGCCGCGGGCGCAGGCCGCCACCACGTTGGCCGTCGCGCGGACGATGGCGCGCTTCAGGGTGTCGGGCGCCATGCTGGCGGCGGCGTGGATCACCAGGGCCGGTCGCACCCGGGCGACGAGTGTACTGACGGCCTGCTCCTCCGCCAGGTCGAGCGTGTGGATCTCGGCGTCAACTGGTACCCTCGCCAGCGGCGTGTGATGTTGGACGAGGTGGAGAGGTGCGCCAGTGGGTGCTCGCGCCAAGAGGGTACGGCCCAGGTAGCCAGAGCCACCGGTGATGAGCAACGGGGCCGGTCGCATGAGATCTCCTTTCGGAAGCGAGTGAGTACACAGAACCAGCGTCGAGGCCCCAGCTACGCTCGAAGCGCTGCCTCCGCCGGAAGCCAGCGGCCCGTATCGAGCGGGCAACCCTCCCGACTTCGTCTGTGTGTACACCGATTTCCATCACCTGTCCAACAACCACACGCCAGCACCAGTGAAGGCCAGAGCAGCACATGCCGGCCGGGAATAAAATTCCAGGGCTGAGAGCCAACGTCGTCTGAACCGACTGGCAGGTACGCGTTCGCGGAGATTCGGTATTGTCCCTCATTTTCCTTGATGAGGTTGTTGAACTTTGATTGGTCGGCGTATCCTCGAGAGCATAAGTTATGCAGATCGAGGGTACGAAAATGGACTGGGAAACGCTCTATTGTCCTAATCAACGCTGTCGATACTACGGTCTTCCGTTTCGGCAGGGCAAAATGGTCAAAAATGGCACCAGTTATGGTCAACCGCAAGCACTCTGTAAGGGTTGTGGGAGGAGTGTGGCTTGGAGTGACGCCACCGCCTCCTATGGTCTGGAAAGCGATCCGGCGATTTTCGAGACCGCCGGGCGCGCCTTGGCCGAAGGAAATTCCATCCGGGCGACCGGTCGGATCTTGCCGATCGACAAAGATACGGTGTGTGATTGGCTGAATCGCGCCGCTCGGCAGTGCCGTGCGGTGGTGCTTTACCTGTGGAGCCATCTGCATGTCACCGAATGCCAGTTGGACGAGTTATGGAGTTTCGTTCACACTCAAGAAGCCCACCTGCCGTCTGCCAAACTCTATTGTGAAACGTATGGCGATGCCTGGGTCTGGTTAGCCTTTGCACCGGTCTGGCGCTTGGTGCTCGCTTTTGTCGTCGGCAAACGCGGCCAAGCTAGTGCCGATCTCCTGGTGGACCGGGTCAAAGATGTTACAGATGAAGGCATTCCTTTCTTTACCAGCGATCAGCTACCGGAATATGCCCATGCCTTGCTGCATACCTAGGGCACTTGGGTTCAGCCTGAAAGAAAAGGCCATCGAGGCCGATTTCCCAATCCCCGGTTGGTCCCTGCCGCGGACCTGCTGTATGCCCAAGTAGTCAAGCTACGCGACGGTGCTCGGGTGACCGAGGTCAAAGCCAAAGTGATTTTTGGTAAACCCGAGGCGATCGCGGCTCAACTGACTAATTCACCGGTGAGCGACACGGTCAATACCAGTTTCGTGGAGCGGGATAACTTGACGCAACGGCAAAGCAATCGTCGTTTGACCCGCCGCACGAATGGCTTTTCCAAAGAAATTGTCTGGTTTGAGAAGCAGCTCTGGTTGTCGACGGCCTACTATCACCTGGTCTTACCCCATTACAGCTTGCGTCAGCCGCTAGACACGCCTGAACCTACCCGGGGAACAGGGTCGCCGAGAAAATGGAAACCGGTTACGCCCGCCATGGCTGCCGGAATCACTGACCACGTGGGGTCAACCGCTGAGCTTCTTTCGTATCGAGTGTCGGCTCAGTTCTTGGATCAGTTGTCAAAGATCAAGCCCTTGTTCGCCTTGCTCGAACAAGCCCATCAAGGAGAATGAGGGACAACACCGGAGATTCGCAAGCGTTTTTAATCCGCTGCAGCGGGTTTCGGCTCTCTGCTTGGGACTTCAATCCCTGGCTCCTCTTCCTCAGGTGCCGCTCCGGACCCCCACTCGCACCGGTTGACAAAAGGCCAGGCCTCGTAAATAATGCAAGTTACATTTCGACAGCACGAGGAAGGGCACCCCAATCAAAAGAGCGTCTCTCCGCCATTTGCGGCTCCCCGTGTCCGACACCTCTCAAACCAAGAACTCGGGCGGGGGAAGAGGATGAAAGCTGCGAAGGGCATCCCTATTTTGATCATCCCGCGCCTGCTCCTCGCAGCATGCGGCCCGGCGCCCTGGCTCCTCAGCCGACCAGGCTCCGGCTGCAACTACACTCGTGACTAAAGAGACTGCGACGACACCGACGATTGCAGCGACGAAAGCGACAACCAGCCACCAGGCGGGATGGTGATGGTCACTCCGCCGAACATTGCGCCGGACCGGACCGATCTGTTCAAACGCGTGTCCGGCTCACTGCACATCGCCCACAACGCCAGGGTCAAGGGGAGGGTGGCCGCCAGCTCATCGATTGCTTGTTCCCCGCCCGAGGCGGTGAGGCATGCTGTACGCCACCAACGACACAAGGACCCGACCGGTCATCTGACCTGTGACGAAGACGGCAACTACGCCAACCGCCACATCACCGTCTCGAGATGGTCAGCGCCGGTACATCTGAGCCCGACAGCGTGGCCCGGAAATCTATCCTTCACTCGGGGCAGAGTGGATGGTGAGAATTCTTCCGCCCTCATGTATTGATGGTCGCGCAATATCGAAGGGGGGTCAACGTGAGCCAGTTGGGGTGATGAACGGGGCTGGCGTGGGTCCGGAACGGAGTCATTCATGCTGATCCTCGAGAACGTCCACACGTACTACTCTCATATTCATGCCCTGAAGGGCATCTCGCTCAGTGTGGACGAGGGCGAGGTGGTGACCTTGATCGGCTCCAATGGAGCAGGGAAAACGACCACCCTCAACACGATTAGCGGGCTGCTCAAGCCTCGCACCGGTGCGATCTTTCTCGATGGGCAGCGGATTGACCATCTGCCGCCCCACCGGGTGACGCAGCTGGGCGTCTTCCAGTCTCCTGAAGGCCGCAAGATCTTTGGACGGCTCACCGTGCGCGAGAACTTGGAGATGGGCGCCTTCCAGCGCAACGACAAGGCGGCCGTCCGTGAGGACTTCGAGCGTGCGCTGGCGCTCTTCCCGCGTTTGCGCGAGCGTCTGAGTCAGCCTGGCGGCACTCTCTCCGGGGGGGAGCAGCAGATGCTGGCGATTGGGCGAGCCCTCATGAGTCGCCCTCGGATCCTGCTGCTCGATGAACCCTCGATGGGGCTGGCGCCGATCCTGGTCGAACAGATCTTTGAGATTATCCGCGATATCAATCGCCAGGGAATAACGATTCTACTCGTAGAGCAGAACGCTCAGATGGCGCTCGCGGTGGCCTCCCGGGGGTACGTGCTGGAGACCGGCCGGATTGTTTTACAGGGGCCGGCCCAGGAACTCCTCGCGAGCCCACAGGTCCGGGAAGCCTATCTCGGGGGCTAACCCAGATCTGGGTCGTGCGACCACCAACTCGATGGACGCCGATCCACTCTTTCTCACAGCACGAACCTGCAAAGAAGCGTCGTCCTGTTCCAGATCGGACCCGGAGAAAACCAATTGACGAGCATGCTGTTGGCGGATATAGTGGCCCCGCTCGCCCTCGGGAAGGCAGTTTGACACAAGGTAGGCCACTCACTTGTCGCTCGAATGGCCTCCAGGAGGGGCGGCGTCAACAGTCAGGCACCCTCGAGCCTCGACTTCCTTGAACCGCAGCGATCACAGGCCACACCAACATTCCTCGCTTGTTGATGCGGAGACCGCACAGCTATGCGTCCGCCCAAGAACACGTTCCGCCGGACGGTAGAAGAACTCCGACGACGACAGAGGACTGTGGCGGGGCACCTTTCAATTGACCCTGTCCCCTCAACATCTCAGCGCGTGCGGGCGACGTATTGCGTGGCCCGTCCTGAACAGTGGCTCGTCAAACGGTTGAAGTGGGTGGCGCGCGGGCGGCACCGGCCGTGAACTCCCGCCCACACCTCCAATCGTTTCAAATCAAAGGAGGAGAATCTATGCATCATTTGAGACGTTGCCTGGCATCCTGTCTCGTTGGAATTGCGCTGATCGTTACCGCCTGCGGGCAGGCCGCCACGCCGGCACCGGCGCCCGCGGCGACTACAGCGCCCCAGACGGCGCCGACGTCTGCGCCGGAACCCACGGCGACCTCGGCACCGGCCGCGCCCGCAACGGCGACCACGGCACCGGCCACCGCCGCCGAGACTCCGGCGGAGGGCACCGTCGAGGTTGAGCCGGGGAGCCCCATTCGGATCGGGGCGTCCGTAGCGCTGACAGGTCCAATCCCCGATCCCGGCAAGGACATCCGCAACGGGGCCGAGATCGCGGTGGACGACCTCAACGCCAAGGGGGGCATCCAGGGCTTCCCGGTGGAGTTGGTGGTCGAGGATGGGGCCTGCTCGGGCGATGCCGGCACGGTGGTGGCTAACAAGTTCGCCGCCGACGCGAGCATCGTGGCAGTCTCGGGCGGGACCTGCTCAGGGGAGACCTTCGGGCTCAAGCCGATCCTGCAGAAAGCCCGGATCCCCTTCGTCTCGCCCAGCTCGACCAACCCGGAGGTCACCGGGACCGACTGTGACGTCTGCAACCGGGTGGCACTGAGCGACGCGCTGCAGGGGGACGTCGACGCCGGCTTCATCAAGAACGAGCTCAAGCTCACCAAGATCGCCGTGATGCATGACAACTCGGACTATGGCAAGGGCCTGGCCCAGGTGGTCAACGACAAGTTCATCGAGCAAGGAGGGGAGGTCACCAGCTTCGAGGGGATCCAGGTCGGCGACACCGACTTCCGCGCCACCCTGGCCAAGATCGGTGCCAGGCAGCCCGAGTTGATCTTCTTCGGGGGTTACTCCACCGAAGGTGCCCTCATCGCCCAACAGATGCGCGAGACCTCCGGCCTCGAAAACGCCAGGTTCATGAGCGATGACGGCGCCTACACCGAGCAGTACCTCAACGCGGCCGGCACCGCCGCCGAGGGCACCTACATGTCCTTCGTGGCCGGGGCCGACGATCCCGCCCTCAACGAAGAGTTCGACAAGAAGTACGAGGCCAAGTATGGCGTCAAGCCCGACTCGCTCGGCCCCTTCCACGCCCAGTCGTACGACTCGGTCATGCTGATCGCCGACGCCATCAACCGCGTCGCCACCAAAGACGCCAATGGCCGCCTGGTGATCAACCGCGAGGCACTGCTCAAGGCCATCCGCGCCACCAAGAACATGCAGGGCCTCACCGGCACCCTGTCCTGCAACGAGATCGGGGAGTGCGGCGCTGGCGGCATCCAGGTCTTCACCGTCAAGAACGGGAAGTTCGAGCAGATCTATGGCTTCGGGCTGAAGTAAACCAACAGTTGCTGTTCAAGGATGGGGCGGAGCGCTCTGCCCCATCCTTCGTCTCATCGATTCGTACGATCCACATGGCTTCTTGCGAGAAGCCTCGGGTGAGGGGGAGTATGGCCGAGAGTATTACGGCTGTGGGAAGCAGGCCGGTGAAAAGGCAATCGGCGGTGCGGTTGCCGCTCCTGGTGTTCGGTGCGGCCATTGTCGGGCTCGTCGTCTGGCGCTCCGTTGCGGTTGGCCTGGCGGAAGGGTACCCCCTCTCGTTTTGGGTCTCCCAGGCACTGAATGGACTGGTCCTGGGGGGCGTTTACGCACTGGTGGCTCTGGGCTACACACTGGTGTACGGCATCTTGTTGATGATTAACTTCGCGCATGGCGAGGTGATGATGGTCGGCGGCTTCATCGGTTACTTCACGTTGCAATTTGTAACGGCGCGGGGCTGGATTGCCGGGCCGCCGCCGGTCGTCATCCTGGCTCTCCTGTTCATCCTCGTAGCCGGGATGACGGGCTCGATTCTGACGGGCGCGGCTTTGGAGCGCATCGCCTACCGGCCGTTGCGCCGGGCGCCGCGCCTGGTCCCGTTGATCAGCGCGATCGGCGCCTCACTCTTCTTGCAGTACTCGGTCTTGCTCATCTTCGGCGTGACCCCGCATAGCTACCGCAAGCCAGCGCTGATTGATGGAGGGTTTCGAGTTGGACCGGTCTTCGTCTCACTGACTGGGGTGATCATCCTGGGTACCTCGATCGTCATGATGCTGGCCCTCTACCTGATCATCCAACGCACCAAACTCGGCAAGGCGATGCGCGCCGTCGCCGAGGACAAAGACACCGCGGCGCTGATGGGCGTCGACGTCGATCAAGTGATTGTCTTCACCTTCGTTCTCGGCTCGGCGCTCGCCGGCGCGGCGGGTGTGATGCTCGGCTTTCACAACACGGTGATCAAATTCAACAGTGGGTTTGTTCCCGGCCTGAAGGCCTTCACGGCTGCAGTGTTGGGTGGAATCGGCAATATTCCCGGCGCCATGTTCGGAGCCCTCATCTTGGGCCTGATCGAGGCGATTGGTCCGAGCGCCCTCGGCATTCCCGCCGAGTACAAGGACATCATTGCCTTCACAGTTCTAGTCTTGATCCTCATTTTCCGTCCGACCGGCTTGTTCGGCGAAGTTCTGAGCGAAAAGAAGGCCTGACGATGAGCATGCAAAAAGGGTTAAAAACCGGCCTCATCGCGTTTGCCCTCCTGACCTACTTGATTCTGATCGGCACTCCTCAGCGGCTTGCCGGGGCTGCATTCCCCATGCTTGCGCTGGTGGCCGGCGTCCTGATCTTTGGGAGTGTACGCCGGGACGCGGTCAGTAAACCAGCGTCGCAGGTCCTGGTGAACGGGCTCGTGGCCGGACTTGTCAGCGGCATGTTGACGGCTGGGCTTCTGCTATTCTTCGGCACCCTGATGGGACGCGGGGTCAACATTCAGCCGGTCCTCGACAAGATGGTCCCGGCCAATCTGGCGGCACTGAGCGGTCTGTCGCCCGACGGCGTGCAGGCTGGAGCCTTGTCGCTGATCGTCCTGGTTCCACGTATCGTCTTGGTGGTTCTCGTCGGTCTGCTCGGTACGGGGCTCGCACTTGCTCTCTCGAGCGGGGCAGTTCGTCGTTGGCGCGCATCCTTGAACCTGTCCGCCGCGCGCTGGCTGATCATTGCCCTTCCATTCGTACTGCTGGCCGTGGTCGTCTGGATGGGAGACCCGGCCGTGAAACTCGGCGGCACAAGTAAGGGGACGCTCCGGCTGTTGGTGGCGCTCATCGCGACGGGCAGCGGCCTCTTCGCTCTGCGCCAGACCCGCCCCGGCAGGGAGCAACGCGTCGTTGCCGTACTACTGGCGGCCGGCACCGTACTTCTCCCGTTCACGCTCGATCAATTCCAGAACTCGGTCATGGGGATCGTCTTCATCTTTGTCATGATGGGCTTGGGGCTGAATATCGTCGTCGGCTTCGCAGGCCTGCTCGACCTCGGGTACGTTGCCTTTTTCGCGATTGGCGCCTACCTGTACGGGCTGCTCTCCACGCCGGCCTCATCAACCTTCATGACCACACTCCTTGCCGGAGCCGGGGGCACCCCGAATCCGGTCGTGAACTTCTGGATGGCCATCCCACTCTCAATGTTGGCCGGGGCTCTGGGTGGCATTTTGCTCGGCATTCCGGTGCTACGTCTGCGCGGGGACTATCTCGCGATCGTGACGCTGGGCTTCGGCGAAATCATTCGTCTGTTCCTGCTCAACCTCGAAGACGTCACCAACGGGCCGCGGGGGCTGCTCAAGGTGGCCCACCCAACCCTGTTTGGGGTCGACTTGGGCAATCCACGCGACGTGTTCATCCTGGCGCTCATCGGGTCCGCGCTGGTCGCCTTCGTCGCCACGCGCCTGAACGATTCACGGCTCGGCCGGGCGTGGGTAGCACTACGTGAGGATGAGGACGTCGCTCAAGCCACCGGAATCCACCTCGTGCGGACCAAACTCCTGGCCTTCGCCTTCGGCGCGATGTTCGCCGGCCTTGCCGGGCAACTGTACGCTGCGCGCCAGACCAACATCTTCCCCGACAATTTCTCGCTGTTTGTGTCGATTGACGCGCTCGCCCTGATCATCGTCGGTGGGATGGGTAGCCTGCCTGGGGTGGTCCTTGGTGCGATCGCGCTCAAGGGTCTGCCTGAGGTTCTGCGCGGGGTCGATGAGTACCGCATCCTGACATTCGCCGCGCTTTTGGTCGTGATGATGATCGCCCGGCCTGAGGGGCTGCTCCCCTCCTCGCGCCGCCGCCGCGAGCTGCACGAGGCCGACACTTCACTGGAGGAGGCCACGTAGCATGCCGCTCCTCGATGCTCGCCGGGTCACCAAAATCTTCGGCGGCCTGGTCGCTGTCGATCAGGTCAACTTGACAGTCGATCGGCAGACGATCGCGGGTCTGATTGGGCCGAACGGCGCCGGGAAGACAACGTTCTTTAACTGTCTCTCGGGGTTCTACACGCCCGAATCGGGTGAGATCACCCTCGAGGGGCAAGGGCTGGTTGGCCTGCGCCCAGACCAAATTACCGCACGGGGCGTTGCACGCACTTACCAGAACATCCGTCTCTTCAGTGGGATGACGACGCTGGAGAACGTGCTGGTGGGCCAGCACGTCCGGCTCAAAGCCTCGCCGCTCGGAGCTATTCTCCGCGATCCAACCACGCGGGCCGAGGAGCGCCTGGCGCTGGCGCGCGCCCGGGAGTGGCTCCACTTCGTCGGACTGACCGGGAAGGGCGATGTCCTGGCCCGCAACCTGCCGTACGGCGACCAGCGCCGGCTCGAGATCGCGCGCGCGTTGGCGAGTCAGCCGAAGTTGCTGCTCCTCGACGAACCAACGGCGGGGATGAACCCGCAAGAGACGCTCGCGCTCATGGAATTCATCCGCAAGCTGCGCGATGAGCTAGAGCTCACGATTATCTTGATCGAGCACGACATGCGCGTGGTCATGACCATCTCGGACCGGGTCCACGTCCTCGATCACGGCATCAAGATCGCCGAGGGCACGCCTACCGACGTGCGGGCCAATCCCAGAGTCATCGAGGCCTATTTGGGTACAGGCGCGACTTCTGGCGCGGTCACATCGCCCGACGGTGCCACCCGTCTGTAATCGGGCTTCCTACTACCGATCACTGCGGCGGAGCAGGCGCTGATTTCCGCCGCAACCGGCCAAGTCTGACTGAATTGTAGGCGTTAGCGAACATTTGCGGGTTTTTTTAATCCGCTTCACGCGTTTCGTCTCTCAGCCCGCGGTTTAAGCCGCTCGCCTCGCTGGCCGTCCTGAGCAAACCCCATACACACTATCCAATAGGGCAAGGTTCGCCTGAAGCGGTTTGAGCGTTACAATATGACGCGCGAACCCGCATCATATTGTAACGCAGCGATGAACCTTGCCTAAGAGCGAAAGATATTCCTTCCGGAGGAAGAACACACAGGATTCTTCCTCCGGCCCTTCTACCACAATTAAGCCAGGCGGGCGAGATCGCTGCAATGGCGCGACGAGGTGGGGCAATTGCTTGGGAAACATCTCTGGGCTGGTCGCGGCCAGACCAGGCATGATACAATAGTGGGTGCGTAGCCACTCGGTCGAATCAGGGCAAGGGAGTACAATACCGGCAGGTCCACGGGTGATCGCTGTTCTCGAGCAGGACGAGACTGCTGGCTACCGGTTCGTGGCTGGCTGGGCGACCGGTTCCCTCCAAGTGAGGAACGGCTTGAAACCAGATCCGTTCGAGGATTGACTCTGGGTCGCAGCGAGCATCGAGAGAGGTTGGCATGAGAGCCGCGGTCTTCTACGAACCCAACACACCCTTCATAATTGAAGACATCGAACTGGACCCACCCGGCCCGGGCGAGGCGCTGGTCAAGATCGCGGTGAGTGGCGTCTGCCACAGCGACTACCATTTGGTCACCGGCAGCACCCAGCACCCGTTGCCAGTGGTGGCGGGCCATGAAGGGGCCGGTGTGGTCGAGGCGGTTGGTCCGGGGGTAACTCGGGTCCGGCCGGGAGATCACGTGGTGCTATCGTGGGTCCCGACCTGTGGCGAGTGCTTCTACTGCCAGCATGGCCTGCCGGCCCAGTGTGAGGCAACGATCGCACCGCTCTGGGCGGGTACCCTATTGGACGGCACTACCCGGCTCAGCAAGAATGGCCAGACGATCTACCACTTCTCGGGCCTGGGAACCTTTGCCGAGTACGCCGTCGTGCCGCAGCTCTCGTGCGTGCCGATCCGCAGAGACGTGCCGTTGACGGTCGCCGCGCTGGTCGGCTGCGCTGTCACTACGGGAATCGGAGCTGCGTTGAACACGGCCCAAATCCGGCCGGGAAGCAGCGTGGTCGTCTTTGGCTGCGGCGGCGTGGGCCTCAACATCATCCAGGGCGCTGCCCTCGCCGGAGCGACCACCATCATCGCCGTAGACGTAGTGCCGGCCAAGATGGACCTGGCCCGCCAGTTCGGTGCGACCCACATGGTGAACAGCCGGGAGGTTGATGCGCAGCGGGCGATTGAGGAGCTGACAGCGGGCCGGGGCGCGGACTACGCTCTCGAGGCCAGCGGGGTGCCGGCCGTGCAGCGCCTGGCGTACGACGCCATCCGGCGCGGGGGTACCGTGACCTACGTGGGGATCGGTCCCCATGATGCCGTTGTCCCCCTGCCGGCCGGGCGCCTGCCCCGCGAGGACAAGACCCTCAAGGGCAGCTACTACGGGGGTGCCAACCCGCAGCGCGACATGCCCATGATCCTGGACCTCTACGCCGCCGGGCGCTTGAAACTCGACGAACTGATCTCGCGGCGGTACCCACTCGCCGCGATCAACGAGGCATTCGCCGCGATGCTCAGTGGTGAGGTCGCTCGGGGCGTGATCATTTTCGACTGATTCCCCCATCTGGAGAATGATGAGAGATGAGAGATTGGAGATTCACAGCCTTGCACGCAGTGTTCGATCCGAGAACGAGCCGTTCATCTCCGGTCTTCAACGCCAGCTGACACGAACCGGTTCGCAGGCATCAGACCCTATGACAATCGATCAATTCGACACCATCGTGTTGGGCGCGGGAGCCATGGGGAGCGCTGCAGCATACCACCTGGCCCGCGACGGGCAGCGGGTTCTGCTGCTCGAGCAGTTCGAGATCGCCCATACCCGTGGGAGCTCCCACGGGGAATCGCGAATCTTCCGCTACGCCTACCCTAACGCTGCCTACGCCCGGTTGGCCATTCAAACCAAACCCCTCTGGCGCGCGTTGGAGGCCGATGCCGGCGAGCAACTGCTCCGAGACACCGGCGGTCTGGATCTTGGCGAGGGACGCGCCGGGCAGGTGAAGGTGTCTGCCGTGGCCGCGGCCCTGGAGTCTATTGGCGGTTCGTGGGAGCGACTCGATTGCGCGGCGCTGGCGCGCCGCTTCCCGCAGTGGCGGGTCAGCGAGGAGACCATCGCCGTCTACTCTCCCGACGCCGGCGTGCTGAGCGCCACGCGCTGCGTTCAGGTCATGGCCACACGGGCGGCGGCGCACGGAGCGACAATCCACGACCGTGAGACCGCCCGCCAGATTCTCCCCGATGCCGGCAGTGTCGAGATCGTGACGGACAAGGACCGCTACCGGGCTCGGCGCCTGGTTGTCACGGCCGGTCCGTGGAGCCGCCAGCTCCTGCGAGACGTTGGCCTGGAGCTTCCGCTCCGCGTCTCCCAAGAGCAGACCGTCTACTTCCGGCCGCGAGCCAATCCCGATGCTTTCGTGCCCGGCCGCTTCACAATCTGGATTCATCACCGCGAGCCGAACGTCTACGGCTTTCCGATCGTCGGAGCACCCGGCGTCAAGTTAGGGTTCCACCGCGACGAGCGGTATATTGACATTGCTGACTACACGCGAGAACCGCGTCCGGAGGTCGTCGCACGGTTGCAGGCCTACCTCGAACAATATCTCCCTGACGTAGCGGGCGAGGCCTTCGACCCCACCACCTGCCTCTACACCAATACGCCCGACGATGATTTCATCGTCGCGACGGTGCCCGACCTCCCCCATATCGCCATAGGTGTCGGCTTTAGCGGCCACGGCTTCAAATTCGCCATCGGCATTGGCCGGGCGCTGGCCGATCTGGTCGAGCACGGCGAGACCGAGATGGAGATTGATCACCTGGGGGTCGATCGATTCCGGGGTGTCGAAACGGCTTAGCAATTTGATCTGCGTCGATCTGCGCGTATCGGCGCCATCGCGTTGCATTTTTCGTGGCCGTCACACTGACACGCCCGCTTCTCGACGTAAGCGTGATACTTCACGGTCTCTGCTCCGGTGCAGCGTGCTTCGCGACTTCCCCAAGAAAAGGATATCATGATTGCTAACTTGATTCGCCGCCTCTATGCCGTTCCACTTATTGAATGGGGACTGGTAGTCATCAACCTCTTCGGCTTCGTCATCGGCACAGTCTATTGGTACGGCCCACAGATGGCGATTATCTCGCCCTTGCTCTGGCCCTGGCTGGTGGATTCACCGCTCTCGGTTCTCGGCTTCGCCCTGGCTCTGCCGCTGATCCGGCGCGCGCGGACGCCGGCGCACGAGTGGCTGGCAACGTGGGCAGTCTTCAGCAACATTAAGTATGGTCTCTGGACAGTGGCGTTCTGGCTGCTCTGGTGGCGCGGGCCTGGCACGTTCACTCTGGAGAGCGTTACGATGACTTTCACGCACGCGGCGATGGTCGTGATGGGGGCAAGCCTGCTCGTCTTCTACCGCCCCAAGCTCTGGCAGGTGATTACCGTCGCAGCCTGGTTTGCCTTCAACGACTACCTCGACTACTGGGGAGGGATTGCGCCGACCGTGCCGCCCGGCGTCTCATTGGAGACGCTGAAGGTCGAGCAGCTTGTTGTCAGCGCGGTGCTCACCCTCGGTCTGCTGGGGCTGGCGCTCCGGCGTCCGGCCGCTCCACTCGCGAGCCCTGCCCAGCGCTTCGCCGACCGCTGACTCCCTGAGATCAAACGAGCCACCACACCGGCCGGCATGGCGGCTCGTTCGGTTCTCGGCTGCGACGGGCTGGGGCTAAGTCCGCAACGCGCGAGCCGCGGCGAGGATGACAACCGCGCCAATAAAGGCTGTTACCAGACTGCTGAAAAATCCGGCGTTCCCGCGCAACCCAACCAGGCTCAGCAAGAAGCCGCCGACGAGACCGCCGACGATGCCGAGAAGAATGTCGATGATGCAACCTTGCCGGCGGTTCGTCCCCATCACGATACTGGCGAGCCAACCGGCCAGGCCGCCGACAATGATCCAACCGATAAAACCGAGCATGTGTCACCTCCTCAGGGCAAGAGCGAGAGAAACGGCGAGTGGTCAAGATAGCAAGGCGAGGTCCACGAACAACAAAGTATACGCTGGAACTACACTGCAAGTTGCACGGCGGTGGCGCCGGGCGGGCAGGTTCCAAGAGTCGCGCCGTGGCGCATCGTAGAGCCGTGCCAGGGCTGCTTATGTCTTCGCTTCCGTTCGCTGAGAGCCAGCATACCAGTTCGGTTCGCAGGTCACGTAGGGACTGCTCGTGCGCGCGCATGTAATCTGGATGTGAAAAAGATGACAGACGGTCTTGACCGGCGGGCGGTAGGTTGTATACTCGTAAGAGAAGGGAGTCCTGCCGAGCGGGGCACCCCTCATCGCTCGCTCCATGCCGAACAGTTGCTTATCTCTTGCCCTCATACTCCATTTAACTTCTTTCCGGTGCTTCTACAACCACTTCGGTTGCCGATCCTGATCAGGCCGCAGGTCAATCAACGAAAGGAGAATCCTATGGCCATTGATAGGGACACCCTGCTCAAGATGTACGCCACGATGGTCAAAATTCGCTACTTCGAAGAGCGGATGGCGCGGATCTACCAGGAAGGTAAGACACCGCTCTTCGACATCTCTGCCGGGCCGGTGCCCGGTGAGATGCACCTGAGCGCGGGCCAGGAGCCGCCCGCTGTGGGGGCCTGTCTCCACTTGCGCCCGGAGGATACGGTCACCGGCCCGCACCGCGCCCATCACATCGCCATCGCCAAGGACGTCGACCTCAAGAAGATGGCTGCCGAGATTTTTGGGAAAAGCACCGGCCTGGGCAAGGGCAAGGGTGGCCACATGCACCTGTTTGATCCCGCGGCCAAATTCGCCTGCAGCGGGATCATCGCCGCTGGCGCCCCACCCGCGGTCGGGGCGGCCCTGGCCGCCAAGAAGATGGGGAAGGACTGGGTCGCCGTCAACTTCGCGGGAGAGGGAGCAGCCAACCAGGGCGGCTGGCACGAATCCTTGAACCTGGCCGCGCTTTGGAAGCTACCCGTCATTTTCGTCGTCGAAGACAACTCCTGGGCCATCTCAGTGCCGAAGACGAAGTCGACGGCCGTTCAGCGGAACAGCGAGCGGGCTGTTGCGTACGGCATCCCTGGCGTCTACATCCCCGACAACGATCCGGTAGCCATCTATGAAGCGGCCGGCGAGGCCGTCGCCCGGGCACGCCGGGGAGAGGGTCCCAGCCTCATCGAGGTCAAGACCGATCGCTACTTCGGCCACTTTGAAGGCGATCCCCAGTTGTACCGCCCCAAGGACGAGGTCGAGGAGCTCAAGAAGCGCGACCCGATCGATCGGCTGAAGCGGCAGATGCTCGAGCAGGGCGTCTTCACCGAGGCCGACGCCGAGCGCATCGCTGGGGAGGTCAAGGCTGAGGTCGATGAAGCCATCGAGTTTGCCCGGCAAAGCCCCTACCCCGAGCCCCAAGAGGCTCTTCAAGACGTATTCGCCGCCGCGTGAGATCGGAGGAGCAAAATGGCAGAGCGTGTTTTGACGATGTCGAAGGCCATCTCGGAAGCGATCGCTCAAGAGATGGAGCGCGACGAGCGTGTCTTCGTCATGGGCGAAGACGTCGCCGTCTATGGAGGGATCTTCGGTGCCACGCAGGGCCTCTTCGAGCGCTTCGGGGCCGAGCGGGTGATGGACACGCCGATCGCAGAGACCGCCTTCATCGGCGCGGCCTATGGGGCCGCCGCGGAGGGTATGCGACCGATCGTCGAGTTGATGTTCGTCGATTTCTTCGGCGTCTGTATGGATCAGATCTACAACCACATGGCGAAGAACACCTACATGTCGGGTGGGAATCTCCAGTTGCCGGTCGTCCTGATCACGGCCATGGGAGGAGGCTACAACGACGCCGCCCAGCACTCTCAGACCCTCTACAGCATCTTCGCCCACACACCCGGCCTCAAGATTGTGGTGCCCTCCAACGCCTATGACGCGAAGGGCCTGATGATTCAGGCGATCCGCGATCCCAACCCGGTCATGTACTTCTTCCATAAGGGGCTGATGGGGCTTGGCTGGATGCCCTCACCGCAGAGCGCGGCCACGGAGGTGCCCGAAGAACCTTATCCCATCCCATTCGGCCAGGCCAGGGTCGTCCGCGAGGGCAACGACATCACCATCGTGGCCCTCTCCCTGATGGTGCACCGGGCGATGGAAGCGGCCGACGAACTGGCGAAGGATGGCATCAGTGTCGAGCTTGTTGACCCACGCACTCTCGTGCCGCTGGACCGCCAGGCCATCGTCGATTCGGTGAAGAAGACCCACCGTCTCCTGGTGGTCGACGAGGATTACAAGAGCTTCGGCTTCAGTGGGGAGGTCGCCGCTATCGCCGCCGAGCAGACGCTGGAGTACCTCGACACACCTGTGCGCCGGCTGGCCGAGCCGGACGTCCCGATTCCCTACAGCCGGCCGCTGGAGCAGTTTGTCATTCCGAACAGCCGGACGATCGTTCAGACCGTTAAGGAAATGCTGGCCTAGTACAACAACCCTCCGGCTGGCCACGAATGCCGGCCCACACACCGGCGGGTACGCTTGCACCGGAACCCCGCGGGCAGCGGTCGAGCAGCCGGTCCGGTGGGTGGGCCGGTGGGTTGAGAGTAGGCGGCTCTTCGAAACCGGGTGCTCCTGATTTCGAGCGACGACATGGTTTCGCCGGAAGGTCGGAAAGAGGAGTTATGGCTGACCAGGTTGAAGTCACAATCCCTGCCGATATGTGGGCCGGGCGCGAGACTGATGAAGGCGTGCTTGTCAACTGGTTCCGGCGCGAAGGCTCGGTGGTAAGGGAAGGCGAAATCCTTGCCGAAGTCATGATCGAGAAGGTCACCCTGGAGGTCGCCGCACCCGTGACCGGCCGGATCGAGACGATTCTGATCTCCCAGGGTGATGTGGTCAGACCCGGCCAACCGCTGGCGGTGATTCTCGCCGGGTCCACGGCTGAGGGCGGCGAGCCGCAGGCGGGTGAGCCGGCTGCGCCTCGAGCCGCGGCTCAACCAACCTTCGTCCCGGCATCCCCCGCCGCCCGGCGGCTGGCGAAGGAGTTGGGAGTTGACTTGCGTCTGGTGAAGCCAGGCGGGGCGGGCGGGCGGATCACCGAAGAGGATGTGCGTCGCTTCAAAGCAGGCGGTGAGGCGCTTGAGTACGAGGCCGTCCCGCTGGCCGGTATCCGCCAAATCACCGCCCGGCGGATGATGGAGAGCCTGACCCGCTCGGCCCAGTTGACCCTGTTCAGTGAGGCCGATATCACTGAGCTGGCGCGCCTGAAGGCTGAGCGCAGCCAGACGACCGACGTGAGTTACACGGACCTACTGGCCAGAGCGGTGGTGCTGACCTTGCCTAACCACCCGCGCCTCAACGCGCACCTCGTGGAGGGTAGCATCCACCAGTATCGGCCGATTCATCTCGGCATCGCCGTCGCGCTGAGCGAGGGGCTGATCGCGCCGGTCGTGACGAATGCCGAGCGCCTCTCCCTGGCCAGGCTGTCCGCCGAGATCAAGCGCCTGGCCGAAGCCGCCCGCGCCGGCAACCTCAAGCCGGCCGAAGCCAGTGGCAGCACCTTCTCCCTGACCAATCTCGGAATGTACGGTATCGATTTCTTCACGCCGATCTTGAACCCGCCCGAGGTGACGATCCTCGGAGTTGGCCGAATCACCGACCGGCTGGTCCTGGCGAATGGCGCACCCTCGCCGCGCCAGATGCTCGCCCTGAGCCTTACCATCGACCATCAGGTCGTCGACGGTGCGGTTGGCGCCGAGTTTCTCCGTGACCTCGCCCGGCTTCTGGCCGAGCCGGCAGTTCTCTATGCCTGACGCTGTCGGGATCATCGCCAATCCGCAATCGGGGAAGGACACCCGGCGGATCACCGCCGACGCAACGGTCATCAACAATCACGACAAGGTGGGGATCGTTCGCCGGGTGTTCCGAGCCCTCGCGCGCCTGGGAGTCGAGCGTGTGCTGGTCATGCCCGACGAGTTCGGTATCGGCCTCCGAGCGACAGACGCCGCCGGTGTGGCGGTTGAGATGCTCGCCATGGAGATCGAAGGGACCGCCCGCGATTCCGAGGAGGCGGCCCGGCGTATGGCACCAGACGTGAGCTGTATCATCACCCTTGGCGGTGATGGAACAAACCGGGCCGTGGCGCGTGGATCGGCCGATACGCCACTGCTGCCGATCTCGACTGGCACGAACAACGTCTTCCCTATGACAATCGACGGCACGGTGGCCGGGATGGCCGCAGCCGGCCTGGCGCTGGGCATCGTTTCGGCCACCGAAGTTTGTTGGCGGTCGAAAGCCATCGTTGTGGCGGTGGATAGCTCCACGGATCTGGCTCTGGTGGACGCAGCGATCACCACCGAGGCCTTTGTCGGGGCCAAAGCGGTTTGGGACCCGAGCATCGTCACCTTTCTGATGGTGACTCAGGCCGCGCCCTCCAATATCGGTCTCAGCTCCGTCGCCGGGATGCTCGCACCGATCGGGCGCGAGGAACCTCTCGGCCTGGCTGTGGAGCTTGGCGCATCCCTGGCCACGATTCTGGCGCCCATCGCGCCCGGCCGGCTCCAGCCGATCTCCGTTCGGCGGTGGGAGCGAGTCGCTCCCGGATATCGCCGGTGCTTTCGCGCCACGAGGGCTGGTACCATCGCCCTCGACGGCGAGCGCGAGGTCACCTTCCTCCCGGGCCAGGAAATCTGCCTCGAATTGACGACGGCCGGCCCCCTGGTCATGCGGCCCTACGTCACCGTCGCTCTTATGGCCGAGCGCGCCGCCTTTCGCTTGCGCTGACCCGCGCCGGCTGACGAGCCATCCACCACACGAATCCCGCCAGGGCGAACGCCCACAGCCAGCCCCCTGGGTCGGCGGCTCCGCTGCCGATACCTGCCGGTCGAATGCGGACGACCGGTACGCCGCCGCTCTTTTCGCGCAACACCTCGTCGGCTGCGGTGAACGGATTGCAACCGAGGAAGAACCCGGCAAAGCCGCCATTCTTGAGCACCTGCCGCAGGGCGCGCAGCGACTCATCGGGGTCGATCACCTCTTCGGCGAGTCCGGCGAGCGCCCCGCCGGGGAGGAGCACCTCAACAGCTGGTTGCGCCCGCAGGTTTCGATACCAATGCGCAATCTGCCCCCAACCGGCCAGACAGTAGACGTTCCCGTCAAGGATGGCGTAGTTTACCGGTGCATAGCGCACTTTGCCCGTTTTGTGGCCGATGGTCTTCAACAGCATGATGTAGCCCGAGAATGGATTGACCATCATGGGGCCGAGTCCGAGGCGAAAGACTGGCACCATGAAGAAGCGGTTGAGGAGTCGAAAGAAACGGCGTACGAGGTCGTTGTGCATCCCTGGAAGCTCCTTTCTTTCATCCTTTTTCGCCTTGGACGGAGGTGCGACGCACTCCGGAACGTGCGTCGCACCTGATCCGCGCACGCAGCTCCAATGTGAGCGTCCCTTTTAGCGATAGTGCCTGTCCAACTCGGAGGCGTACTGGGCTCCCACGCTCTCGGCATGCTGAGCCAGCCAGTCGCCAAGGCGGGTCTGTCCGGTGGGAGGTTGCTCCGAGACCAGCAGGTTCGCCATCAACCCCTCGACTTCATCCCGAGTGAGGACCACATCATGGACTCCATAGCCGACCAGTCTCGAGAGGAGCAGGGCGAGTTCTGGTTTTACGTGAATAAGTGTGGTGCGACTATGAATCGTGTTGGCGATGAGTTGAACCAGTTCAGCAAAGGTGAAGATCTCGGGGCCAACCGCGTCGACGATCATGTTCTCGTTGTTCTGGCCTGCGCCGATGGTGATCTCGGCCATGTCTTCTACAAAGACCGGCTGAAGTCGATACTTGCCCGACCCCATGATGGCAAAGAGCGGAAAGCGTCTGAGGAACCAGGCGATATTGTTGATTAGAATATCCTCCGCCCCGAAGATCACGGTTGGCCGCACAATGGCGTAGGACAGTCCGGATTGGCGAATTGCATTCTCCAATAAGCCTTTCCCACGAAAGTAGGGTAGGTGGGATTCGGGAGAAGCGTTTGTGATGCTGACGTGCACAATCCGGCGGACAGCCGCTGCTTGGGCCGCGTTGATCAGCTTTTTGGTATTCTCTACCGCCCGATCGAACGTGTTCTCGCCATGGGAAAAGCGCACCCAGTACGTGTTGTACAGTGTTGTGGCGCCTCGTAAGCTCTCAACGAGTTCCTTCGGCTTGTCGAAGTTGAACGGAGCTACAGTCACCTGCTCGCCGAACGGATTCGGACGGTTGGGATGCCCGGTCAGCGTTCGAACGCTTTTCCCCATCGACAGCAATTGTTGGGTGATGTACTTGCCTGTGTAACCGAATGCTCCGGTCACGATATCCAACTCAGGAGTCTCCATTGCCCCTCCTCTTTCTCTGTTGGATTGTCCGAAAGACACCGGACGACAGAATACGTCCGGAAGAAGCCGAGAGCACACCCCCGTTTGGTGAGAGGGTAGTGGATTTACGCAGCCAGCAAAAGCGGGCAGATGGTCCCAACGAGGAAGTGTTGGAGGCTATGGTACCGCCTCGCGGACGAAGAATGAACCACTGTCTCTCGAGCCGCCGGCGACCGTCCGCAACTCCTCGTCGCTCAGCAGCGCCAACTCCAGGAGTACCTGGTAAGGATCGCCTACCAGGTTGAAGTAACGGACAAATGCGGGCTCCGTCTTGAGGCCGGAGCGCTTCAAGCGCCGAATTGCTGGCCGCGCCTCCTCGGCCCAGAAGGCAAGGAGGCGGGCCTCGGCCAGCATGTGCCGGTAGGCATTCTGACCGGTCACTGGGCGCGCCTGACCGAAGATTTCGACGGGGAAGCCACCGTGGTTGAAGTTTGCAACCAGCGACTGGATGCCCGCGATAGACTTCTTGGCTACGCGAAAGCCTTCCAGATCGCCAAATGATCTCGTAACCAGCCGTTCAAACAGGATCAGATCATGGACCTCGCAGATGATTGCGAGCATTGGTAAACACGAAACGGCCGGTCGCCCAGCACGCCTCTTGCTTCTCTGATCCGGGCCCCCGGCCGCTCCAGTCAATTTTGAGTTGAAAATCCGCTTCCGTCAAGGCGTCACAACGGCCCGCAAGGCGCTCCCTCCACGCAGCGTATCGAAAGCCTGATTGATCTCCTCGAGCGGGAATTTGTGGGTCACCATCTCGACCACCTTGATCTGGCCGCGCCGAGCCATCTCGATCACACGAGGGTAGTCGACGGGGCGACAGCCCAGGGAGCCAACAACCTCCATCTCCCGGTACATGACCCGCCCGGCATTCAGCGACATTGATTCGGGACTGTAGCCGACGAGCACCAGGCGCCCCCCCGCCCGCAGGCAGTTAAAGGCCTGCTCCTGCGTGGCAGCTTTACCGATGGCCTCAAAGGCAATATCGGCGCCCCGGCCAGTGAGGCGGCGCACTGCCTTGTCGAGCCGGTCTACCTGCCGCGGGTTCAGGGTCGTATCGGCGCCCAACCGCTTCGCCCACGTGAGTTTCTCGTCCACCACGTCGATAGCAATCACCCGCGCCCCGAGAGCGGCGGCGATCTGAACCAGATTGAGGCCGATCCCGCCGCAGCCCACAACGACCACCCAATCGCCGGGGGCGACGCGGCCGCGGTGGACGACGGCGTGATAGGGTGTGGTGATCGCGTCAGCGATGATGGCGCCCTCCACCAGGGGGATCTCCTCGGGAAGCGCGAAGGCGTCCTTCGCCGGGGCGACCATATACTCAGCGTACCCGCCATCGATGTTGTTGCCCGGCATCACCATCCGGTCGCAGATGTTCTCCCGGCCGGTCCGGCACATGGCGCACTGGCCGCAGGTGAGAACGGCTGGGAGCAGCACCCGGTCACCCTCGCGAAAACCGTCTGCCCCCGGACCCAGCGCCGCCACCGTCCCCGCGACCTCGTGGCCGAGGATCAAGGGGGGTTTTTTGAAGGTAGGCGTCCCGTGATCGATGTAGTGCAAGTCGGTGTGACAGACGCCACAGGCCGCCACTCGAACCAGAATCTCGCCCGGTCCAGGCGCGGGTGTCGGCACGTCTTCGACGGTCAACGGTTGATGCGGGCCGTGAAAGAGGGCCGCTTTCATCGCTCAGGCTCCTTGTCTATGTTCAATGACTGGACGTACATAGTCGAACAGCCACACCGCCTGCTGGAATCGGAGGCCGCGACCGGTAGGCCGGAAGAACGGGAGAAGTCGAGTCAGCGATCCACGCGGGGAGGAGTCGTCTGCCACACCGCGCAGCGTGGGACCGGTGCTCCGGTGGACGGGCGGCACAAGCTCAAGATTCGTCCAACTGGATGCGTAGCTCCGGCCACACCTGCACCAGGGCGCTCAGCAGGGCCTGCGTCTCGGCTCGGGTGGTCGAGTCCGCCCACCTCGCGTCGGTCTCGGCCGGCTCGAAATCGGGTACGGGATGGAAACGCGCCAACCGCCCATCGCCGCTGGCCAGGCCGAGTCGCTGCCAGCGCTCCTCGACGCGCTGGACCATTTCACACTCCCCCCGCACAACGTGGGAGACGCATTCTGGCCCGGGCCCGGGGAAGCCGAACGGGCAGGGGGAATGTTCCCGCTCGCAAAGAGCCAACACCGCCCCGATCCGGCGCCGCGTGATCACGCCCTCAAGAGTCGCCAGGAGTTCAGCCGCCGCTTTCCAGGCCGCAATCAGGTCCCGTGCCGTACCAGGCGGCTCGAGCAAGGGCCGAATCGCATTCATCGCCCACACAACAAGCTGCTGCTGTCGGGTCAGTTGGACTCGCGCATCCGCCGACGCTTCCCTTCCCGCCATCGCCGTCCTCCGGTGTGCCGTTCGGCCTTACGCCTCTGGGCGAATATGGACCCGTTGGTAGGGAACCCCCAGCGCAATTGCTCGCAGATAACCGGCCCCCAGGATAACACCGCTCTTCTGGCTGACGCCGCCGGCAATCACAGAGGCACCGGCGACAGCCGCGGTGATTGCTCTGAGCAGAGGGGTGTTTTCGCTGCCGAGTGCAACGACCATCAAGAGGGCCGGAAGCAGGTGCCCCATCCCGACGACGAATGTCATGGTATCCGGACGGCGCAGCGTTTTGGTCGCCTGTTGGAAGGCGGGGTCAGCTTCAGAGAGGTACAGAAGCCACAGCGCCAGGTTCAGGGCCAACGAGATCAATCCGACCGGTAGAAGGAATGATGCTGACCCGGACAGTCCACTCGATCCGCCGAGTGCCACCAGCAGCACCATCAGACCGCTCCCCGTAGCAAAGGCTGAGGTCACGAAGAAGAGCGGCATCAGGGGCACGTTCCAGGCTGTTACCCCTCGGGCGCGGTAGACGATAAAGCCCTGGCTGATCATCAACCCCAACGCCGCCGCCCCAGCAAGCCCCTTCAAGACCGGGTGAGGAAAGAACCAGTCGGCGGCTGCGGCCGGGATGAAGACCGCGGCCGCCAGCGTCTCGCGGGACATCCACGAGCGGCGCAGGTGGCGCAAGAGGTTGTAACCTCGCAGCGGCCGGCCGGCCTCGGTTGTCAGCGCAAGAAACCCCAGGCTCGCCAACAGGGGACCCAGCAGCTTGAACAGAGCGAGTTGCACGAAACCAGCTCCCTCCGGTGCTCCGGCCGCCAGACCCACCAGGTAGAAACCGGTGCCCAGGCCGCCCAACGTGAAATTGACCACGGCGGGCCACTTCCACACCCTCTGCTTCATCGGTTGAATAAGTTCCATAGCGATCACTCCACGATGTAGTACACGCCCGGATCCGTGCCGAGCTCTTCCAGGATGCGGCTGGTTTTGTTCTCCCGGATCAGTCGCGACACCGGACTATCGAGATCGTTCAGATCACCGAAGTGCAGCGCATTGGAAATACAGGCCCCGACACACGCGGGCGTAGCCTCAAAGTCAATGCCTGGCTGGAGCCCCTGGGCCAGACCGGCCTCTACGCGTGGCAGGCACAAGTTGCACTTGGTGCAGACGCCGACGCGCTCTGGGTCGGCCATGGCCATCTCGGGCGCAGTGAAGCCCGCCTGGTAGTAGGGCTCCTGCTCGAAGATGATTGTGCGGGCCAGGTATGGACAGGCCACGATGCAGTAGCCACACCCGATGCAGAGCCCATAGTGGATATCGACGATGCCATCGGGCCGGCGGTAGGTCGCCGTGGTGGGGCAGACTTCCAGGCAGGGCGCGTCACGACAGTGCATGCAGCCCATCGGCAGGAAGACCCGCTGCACATCGGGATAGTGCCCCACCTCACAGTCGGCCACACGCCGCCAGAAGACGCCGGGTGGGAGGTTGTTGGTCTGCTTGCACATGATGGTGCAGGTCTGGCAGCCGACACACTTCCGCAGATCGATGACCATTCCCCAACGTGTCATTTCACATCTCCTTCAAGGTGATCGGCATGCCAGCCGTGCCTGCTGCGGAAGAACACTGCCCAACACAGAGCGCGGGCGGTATCAAGAAGCGGCACACACCTGCCAGTCCCCTTCCCACGGACGTTCACCGGGTCGAACCAGGATCAACGCACCAGCAACGAATCCGGCTTGCTTTAATCGCCGTGGCGCCAGCGGCGTCTTCACCCAGCCGCCGACGAATCACAATCTACCCCATAGTTTCGGAAGACTTCGGAAGTCTCCGATCATGCGCCCCCGGCGACGACTTGACTGATAGTTCTAGAGCGCCGGTCAAGGCGTAGTCAGATACCCATCGATCCCTCACCCGTCTGCGTCGGCGAACACCCTGCGGGGTGCCCCCTGACGCAGACCCTGCAGTGGGTACACCCTGTAGGGGGCACGCCTCCAGCCGCGACTTCAGTCGCCCGGCGCTCGGCCGACACAAGGACCCCTTGACCGATGGTTCTAGTGGCCGTTTGTGCCTTGGCGCGGTGTTGCGTCGGGCGGCTCCGCCTTGTAGATTCTCACCCGCACGACGTCAGCGCCACTCCCCGTGGCGTCGGTGAGAGCCAGGTGCAGGGGGGCCAGCTGATTGAGATTCGGCATATCCAGATCCTTGGCGACCGGCGTGATCCAGTGCCCGAACTGCTGGAGCGTGACCGCCACGTCGGGGCGCACGCCCTCCCGCAAGATGGCGCGTCCTTTGACCCTCCGCAGCGGCGACTCGATCCACACCCAATCGCCCTCGGAGATGCCCTGGCGCTCAGCCGTCTCACGGTTGAGCATTACACCGAAGTGCCCCTTGACATTGCTGGCCACGTCCGCCAGCAGCGGGATACCCACATTTGAACCCCAACTGAACTGCATGCTCCGGCTGGTGAGGAGCCAGACGTCGTAATCGTCGGGGCGCTTGTCGAAGGCCTCGGCGATGCGCGCCCAAATGTCGGGGAAATCCTTCCATTTCGGCAGGGCCTGGTATTCCTGGAGCTGCGTATCCCACCAGAGGATGCCTTGCTCGTGGAGGCGATTGCCCAACTCGGCACCCGATCGCTGGATCCGCTCCTGATAGGGCAGTTCATAGCGCAATCCTTGCTCTTTCATCGCCGAGTACAAGAACCAGCGCTTCTCGGGGAAGGGCACGAAGAAGGCACCATGCTGCTTGAACCAGTCCAAACCGTGCTCTTCCTGCCCCTTGCTTGCCCCGCGGGTCGCCGCCCGGCAGACTCGGTCCCAAATCTCCTCGGTCTGAGGCGGGCGGTCGGTGGGCAGCGAGTAGTCGAAGTCGGCTTCCTTAAGACGAACGGTCGTACCCGCACCCTTGTTCAGGGCCGCGATGTACCCGGCCAGCAGACCGGTCCGGCTGGCCAACTCCGTAGCGATGTCGGACAGATCGCGGCTGTCGCACGGGATTGTACTGACCGGCTGGCGCAAAGCGAAGCCCGCGTGATGCCAGAACTGCTCGATGAACTTGGTGCCCCCGATGCGATAGAGTTGCAGACTCTCCAGGTCGGTCGCCTCGGGCAAGAGAACGTCGGCGTACCAGTTGGTCTCGTCAGGGGTATATGCAAAGGCCACGATGAAGGGGAAGGTCGCCAACATCTCGGCCACCATCTCCGAATCCCAATGCGAGATGACCGGATTGGTCCGGTACATGATCCACACATCGGGCGGTGTGGGCCGTGGCCAGTTGTCCGGCGGATTCTTCATGAAGAGCCAGGGCAGGTGGGCCGGCCCGAGGGCGGGCGACCAGGCGGAGTTGTTCGCCAGGGGCACCAAAGTCCGGAAGGCGTTTCGAATGTCGGGCTTTGCTTTCCAGTTCGCGCGATCAGTGGGGTTCAGCGGCTGGTCCATGAAACCATCCGGGCCGGGGTGCACGCTCAACAGGCGGTCGGTCCCTGGGCGGTTCAAGCGCACCGTGGTCCCGATAGTGCCGCCAGGCACCTCCAGGGCACCGACCAGCGAAGCGAGGACCGTGCGGGCCCAGCAGCACTCGTAGCCGCCCCACCCATTCGTGACGGTCTTGCCCAGGATGACGGCCACCGGGCGGTAGGGCATCTGCTCGCCTTCGATCTCGATGGTGCCGCCGATATTGGCGTGCTCCAGGTATTCCCGCGCGACGCGCCGGATGGTCTGAGCCGGAGCACCGGAGATCGACTCGGCCCACTCCGGCGTGTATGGGAAGACGTGCTCCGCCAGCTTCTGGAAGCTCGGGATAGCATCAACGGCGGGGTGGGACCACAGCGTCTCATCAGGCCCCACTTCGATGCCCTCTACCCGGAAGGCACCCACCAGGGCTGGCTCGGTCACTGCTTCATCGAAAGGCCGCGCGCGTCCTTCTTGGGTGTCCCACACGAGCGGCTTGCGGGACTCGGGATCGCGCAGAAAGTATCCATTGGGCCCGATGAGATAGGGTGAGTTCGTGTGGTGGCGCAAAAACTCCACGTCGCAGACTGTCTGCCAGTCCTGCTCGTGAAGGATGACATGCAGGATCGCGAAGAGCACCGCGGCGTCGGTCTTGGGCTTGATCGGGACCCACTCGCTGTGGGCGCCGGTTACGGACAGGTGAGGTTCAAATTGGATGCGGCGCAATCCCCGCTCGCGGGCCTGGGCATGCCGCCACACGCCTGCGACCCCGCCACTGGCGTCGCCATTGTTGCCGAACGAGAGAACGTAGCGGCACCGGGGGGTATCCGGCACGACGATGAAGGCTCGGTGCCAAAACTCACCGTAGAGGTGCTCGGAGTGGTAACACTTGACGCCCTGGCCGCTGCCGATGCCGTTATCGGCCAGCCCCCAGGCCGCGAGGAACGCCGGCAAAGTGCCCATGTAGGCCGGCGCGATGCCGCCCGAGCCCACAGTGACCGCCAGGCGCGGGTAGCCCTGTTCGTCGCGCAACCCTTTCGCTCGCAGGGCCAGGAGGCGCTCCGCCACCACGCCCAGGGCTTCGTCCCAACTGATCTCCACCCAGCCAGGGTCCTCGTCCTTCCCCTTGCGAGGGTTGGTGCGCCGCATCGGCGCCCGGACCCGGTAGGGATTGTACGTTTTCTGGATGAGCCCGTAGGCCTTCACACAGACCCGCCCGGCAGCCGGGTGGATATCACGGAACTCCCAGTTCGGTTCGACCCCCACGGCGACGTCGTCCTGGACCACGACGTTCAACAGGTCCGGCCCGGCCACACACTGGTAGCAGTAGACCGGCACTTTCCGAGTTGTCGCCATTGGCAATCCCTCCAGTGGAGATTGGAGATTCGAGATTGATTCGTCTCCAACGCGAATCTCTAATCTCGAATCTCTAATCCCTCATTCCTACTGGCCGCGTGTACACCACTCGGAACAACGTCACCGCCAGGCGACAGCCCTGGCATTCGTCCTGCAGCGCCTCCGGCGGCACCGGCTCCAGGTGGACCTCGTAGCCGAGGGACTCGTACAGAGCAATTGTCTCTTGGAGCCGGGGGGGAGCGCCAACGAAGCGGCGAGTCCAGCCCTCCGTGAGGAGTTCCGCATCGCGCCTCGTCCCGGCCTTGACCCCCATCACACCGGCTTCTGACATCTCACACCTCAGCCACACTATCGTCCGACCGTCGTGCCGCCGTCGCAAAAAATAACCTGGCCGGTGACGAAACTCGCCTCGTCGCTGGCCAGGAACAGATGGACGTTTGCAATTTCTTCCGGGTCGGCCATCCGCCGCAACGGAATTCGCTGGATCTTGGCCTCGAGAATGTGGGCGGGAATCCCCGCCGTCATCTGGGTCTTCGTCGCTCCCGGCGCGACGCAGTTGACGGTGATGCCGTAGCGCGCGAATTCGAGCGCCAGGGTCTTGGTGAGACCAATCACCCCGGCCTTCGAGGCGGCGTAATTCGCCTGGCCGATGTTGCCGAGAGCCGACACCGACGCTGTGTTCACGATGCGCCCGTAGCGCTGCTCGATCATCGGCAACGCCGCCGCCTGGGCGCACAGGAAGGTGCCCTTGAGGTTCACGGCCAGGACAGCATCCCACTGGTCATCGCTGAGTTTCGTGATCTCACCGTCCTTGATCCGGATGGTGAGCGCATCGCGGTTGATACCGGCATTGTTGATCAAGATGTCGAGACGGCCGAACTGGCTGACGACGTTCTCGACCATCGCCTCCACCTGATCACGCCGGGTGACATCCGCTTCCACCACCAGCGCGCGGCCTCCGGCGCTCTCGACCTTCGCCTGCACGGCGCGTGCCGCCGTCAGGCTGACATCGTTGACGGCAACGGCCGCGCCCTCCTCCGCCAGGCGCAGCACGGTCGCCCGGCCAATCCCGTTCCCACCGCCGGTGACCAACGCGACACGATTCGCGAGTCTCATCCTGGCTCCATCTTTTGAAGAGATGAAAGAGCGGAGGTTCGCGCGTGGTAGCAACCACGAACCCGATCCCTCTTCCACATGCTAATCGCCAAACACGACCCCCAGGCGCTCGGTCCGCCCCCCGAGGCGGATCTTCTCGAGGCGACGGTGGCCCAGCATGGCAGCCCCGATGGCGCCCAGATACTGGACCATGTCTCCCGGCGGGACGTTGACCTCAGCTTTCAGCTTGTTGCGCACGACCCGGACCATGGTCTCAAAACGCATGATTCCGCCCGATACGGTGTACTCGGGTTCCATCTTGACCCGCTTCATGAGTTGCGCTGAGCGATCGACCAGCGAGACGATGGCGCCGTGCATGATGTCTGCTGGCGTCGCCCCGGCCGAGACGTGGTTGATGACCTCGGACTCGGCAAATACAGCGCAGACGCCGGAGATCGGCACGGTTTCCTTCGAGGTTGCCATGAGCGGGCCGATCTCCTCGATGTTGTATCCCATGTAGCGAGCAGTCTTCTCGAGGAAGGCTCCGGTGCCGGCGGCGCACTTGTCGTTAAGCCGGAACGATCGGACCCGCCCGCGCTCGTCGAGCCGGCTGGCCTTCATCGTCTGGCCGCCCACGTCGAGCACCGTGCGGGTGTTCGGGAAGAAGAAGCAGGCACCGCGCGCCTGAGCGGTCAGGTCAGTGACCTGAACGTCGCGGAATTCCACCTGATAGCGCCCATAGCCGGTGCTGACGATGTAAGCCACGTCACTCTCATTCAAGCTGGCCGAGGTCAGGGTCTCCCGATACACCCGTTCCGCCGCCTCACCCAGGCGGAAGCCGGTCTTGATCATCGCCTTCCCGACCAATTGGCCGCCGTCGCTCAGGATAATAGCCTTGGTATAGGTCGATCCTACATCGATGCCAACGGTGTATGTCACGCTGCTTCCTCCTTCAGAGCGGCAGGCTCGCGACTGCTCAGAATGCGGTCCATGGCAAAGAGGGCGGCACCCAGGGCACCCATGTAGTGAGAATCATCGCTCACGTTCATCTTGAGACCCAGCGCCTGGTTTAGAACCTCGACCATCCCACGATTCCGGGTGACACCACCCGTAAAGGTGACCTGATCCTCGATGCCCACCCGGCGCATCAGGGCGATGGACCGCGTGGCGATGGATCGGTGCACGCCCATCAGGATATCCTCGATCTTCTTGCCGCGCCCCAGCCAGGAGAGCACCTCGGACTCGGCAAAAACGGTGCAGGTCGTGCTGATCGCCACCGGCTTCTCAGCCCGTAGGGCTGTCGGGCCGAGTTCGGCCAGCGGAATCTCAAGGGCGAAGGCAGCCGCCTGGAGGAAGCGCCCGGTCCCAGCAGCACACTTGTCGTTCATGCAGAAGTCCAGCACCTCACCGTTAGGGCGAACCCGGATGGCCTTGGTATCTTGCCCGCCCATGTCGAGCACCGTGCGCGATCCGGGGAACATGTGGACGGCCCCGCGAGCGTGGCAACTAATCTCAGTAATCTGGACATCGCCAAAGGTGACCTTATAGCGCCCGTAGCCGGTCCCGACGACGTAGGCGACTTCCTCTTCCTGAATGTTGCCCGCCTCGAGGGCGGCCAAGAAAGCCTTCTCGGCGGCCTTCACCACGTTGGCGCCTGTGTCGATTAGGGCCCGGCTTGCGATCCGTCGATCTTCGTCCACGATGATCGCTTTGGTCTGCGTCGATCCTACATCGACCCCTGCTGCGTAGGCCATAAGTCCCTCCCGTTTCAGTATGATGCGCTGCGCGCGGTGGTGAGCCTCGCGTGATTCCTGCGCTTCTTCGGCTCAGCACGCCCGCTCGAGATGGTTCAGAAGTTCAAGGAGCTCTTCCTGCCTGGTAGTTCCTATTTCCTCCCGATCGACAATCGCAAACTGCTGCTCCAACTCTTCTTGCTGCTCTTCCGAGAGATGCGCATCGGCGATCGGGAACAGCATGTTGTCTTCCCGCTCGATGTGACCGGTCAGAAGAGCGATGTAATCATTGGCAATCTCGGCAAAGCGAGACAGAACCTGATGGTCGCCGCCGCTCCTGTACTTTGCAACGGCCTCACTCATGCCCTGGACGTATTCACGCCCAACCGTATGCTCATCTAATACCGACTCCCTGTACCTATCGACCGTCTGGCTCATCCCCTGGACATACTCACGTCCCGTCACGTGTTCCTCAAGAAAGGGGGCAATGGGGCCGTCCTCGACCGGGACACCGGCTTCCGCCATCGCAGGGAACAGCAACGCCTCTTCTTTACCATGGTGGGATTTGTCTGCGAAAACCTTGAAGAACTCCAGCATCCCTTCGAGATGATCCGGATTAATCTCTTCTCCGTCCTCTACCCTGCCACAGACACGTTCGAGGACTTGTAGCATTCTCTCAATGGCCCGATGTTCTTCCTTCAGCGTATCGGTTGGTTGCATCGCTCGCCTCCTGCTAATCCCCTGCGACGGCCCCTGGTCTTCCACTCCAATGACAGTGCTTAATCCCGACTCTCAACCGCTTCCGCCCGACCAGGCGCCACCTCTTGCCCCAATCAGACCACAGCTGCCATTCGTCAGGCCTCAAATTCGTGTGCGCGGATGCGGGCACCCGAACTCAAGCGACGTTATGTGAACCGGCACTAGGCTGCGGCCCTCGAATGCAACTTCCGGGTAGCCAGGCCTTCAAAGAAGGCATCGATACGGTTCTTCATCTGCGCTTCTGAGACCACCCGCTTGTCCATCATGTCCGACTCGATGAACAAGGTCATGACGTCGCAGGCGTCCATCACGGCGCGACGATTGTCGGCCAGGCCGGTGGAGACGGTGCGGCAACTTTTGATGGGGTGGTAGACGATCCCATCGACGTGGTAGGTGTCGACCATGTCGACGAGGACGCTGTTCTGGAAGAACATAGCATCCATCGCATGGCGCACGCTCATGAGAATCCCTTCCGCCAGGCTCTCCAGCGGGCGGCTCAGGTCGTACTCGAACCCCAAATCCATCCCGCCCCCCGCGAACCACAAGTACGAGGAACCGACGAAGTTGCCCCCACTCGGCGAAGAGTTCGTAGAAGCGGCGGAAGATGGGATAGCAGGGAACCCCCACGAAGATCAGGCGGTACTTCTCCTCAGGCAATGTCCCGATGCCGTGGACAGACTTGTACTCCATCTCTTCCGCCAGGTCCCGAAAGTAGGCACTGCCCTCGGGGGTGCCGCGCAGGGCGTTCGCCACGCCCAGGTAGATAGTTCCCTCGCTCATGGCGTTGAAGGGCGCCGGGATGCTCTGGTTCAGCTCGAGGACGCGCTTCCAACTCCGGCTCATCTCGTTGGTATGCCCCAGGATCTCGCGCAGGCGATCGATGTCGAACTTCTTGCCCGTCACCTGCTCGCAGAGTCCGATGAGTTCCTTGACCTGGTACTCGACGTAGCGACGGTCGCGCTCGAAGTCGGCATCGCCAGGTAAGGTCTGATTGTTGGCCTGGATGGCACTGCGCGAACCGGGAACATCGAACGCGAAGGTCGGAATGTTGTAGAACCGCTCCCAGATCTCGCCCCACTTGAGGTAGGTATTGCAAGCATTGGTCAGCACCGCGATGGAGGGCTTCGGAACCCGCCCCATCGGGTGCTCCCCATTGCGGAGCTGCATCCCCACGTCTGCCTTGACGTAGCCACAGATGTCAGGGGAGTAGCCGTAATCCTCGGCAGTGCTCAGATACTCATGCGCGACCCGGCGCACCGCGGTCTGCAGCGAGTTGATCTCTGGAAACGACGTGTGGAGATCGAAGACCCTGAGGATCTCAGCCATACTCCCCATAACGAAGACATAAGCCGTGTATTCTCCTTGCTCCGCTGCAGTGGTGAGCCGAGCAAACCATTCACGGAACAGGCGCCCGCCGTCTTTGGCTCCTCTCCCAACAATCTCGTGCCCGTCCTTCTTGTCCGTCATCGCTGGTCCTCCCCACCTGACTAATCAAACAGGATGTTCTCGACA
The DNA here is from genome assembly GCA_027493995.1 of Ardenticatenaceae bacterium. GTDB lineage: Bacteria > Chloroflexota > Anaerolineae > Ardenticatenales > Ardenticatenaceae > DOUV01. The sequence continues at coordinate 8,733,540 of JAOSJS010000001.1, forward strand.
AACGTCTCGAGCTGGATCTGGAGGTGATCGAAGCCCGTCATCTTCTCCTCAAACTCACTGATGAAGTAGGGAATCCCCGTCTCATCGAGCTCCTTCGAGTAGGCCACCTGCTCATCCAATCCGGGCTCACACATCTTGGCGGCGGTGATGATGGCGGCTTCGGCCCCCGACCCCTTGATACGCCGGAGAAGCATCTTCTCCTTGGGCTTACGGAGGTCGTGCTGCACCGGACTGTAGGAAGAATGGTTCAGGTACGCTTCCGCCAGGTTCAGCAGCGGATCGCCGTCGGTGGGTACGTCCTCCTGAATCCAGCGGAGGCCGATCAGCAGATCATCGTCCACCACGTAGCAGGACTGGCCGATGACCCGCAGAAGGTCCAGCGGGGGTTGCTCACAGAAGCCGCCCTCGAACACCACCCGGATCTTGTCCTGCTTGCGGGCTGACCGCGCCTTGAGCTGCGGAATGACAGCTTTTAGCAGCTCGTTGTGCTCCTCGCGCGGGATCATGCCGCCGACCGAGACGAGGGTATAGGTTTCGTCAACGGAGACCAGCCATGGGGTCTCGCGCTTGATGGCGTACAGTTCGTGCAACAAGCGGCGGTTCTCGTTGAAAACGGAGATCGAGCGGCGCAGGTCGTCGTCGCTGATCTCGCGGCCGGTCACCGTTTCGATGTCTTGCTTGACACGAGCGTACTCATCCCGAAGGTATTGAGCCGCGTAACCAGAATTCGCGTTCTGCGGAAGGTAGAGAATTTGAGCCGGGTAGGTGAAATTCCGGCCCCACACACCCGCCAGATTGCGAGCGGCGTCGCAGATCGGGTGGCTGACAAACATGTCGAGCTGCAACCGCCCGGTCAGAGCCAGCTCCAGCGAGCTGCGCAGGATGGAGCACAAGTACGAGCCGAAGTGCGAGTCGCCTTGGCGAGCCTCCACGGGAGCCCCTCGCACCTTGACGGGCAACATCCCGGCCGCGTGCGCGATCTCCTCGGGGAAGTAGACCTGGAAGTGGCCGAGGACCTTGCCCCCTGCTTCTCGCCAGCGGCGCACGGTGGGAAAATCAGGATCTTCGACGAGCTCCCGACAGCGGAGCAAGACCTCATCGAGCGATCTGCCCTGCCAGCCATCAAAGACGGCCATACGCTACCCCTCCCTCTACCTGTTTTTCCACACAGGCTTGCGCTTCTCAATAAAGGCAGCCAGCCCCTCATGCGGGTCTTCTAGCTGCATCAGTTCATTCAAATAGAGGGCCTCGGCCCGCTCCAGAGCCGCCTGGGCTCCCAACTCCAGGCCCTCCCGCACGGCACGCTTGGCCAGTTGCACCACCGGCCGGCTGAGGACTGTGAACCGGCTGGCAAATTGATCCACTCCTTGGGAAAAGCCCTCGGCGGGCAATGCCTGGTTGATAAGTCCGAGGCTCTGGCCCTCGGCTGCCGTGATCACCCGGCCCGTGAGGATCAACTCGAGCGCTCGCGGCCAGCCGATGAGACGTGGCATCAGCGCGGCCGCCACCGGAGGGAAAACCGCCAACTGGATCTCCGGCTGCCCGATCTTGGCATCTTCCCGGGCGACGACCATGTCACACGCCATAGCCAGTTCCCAACCACCCCCCAGGGCCGCACCATTCACCGCCGCCACCACCGGTATCTCCAGGCTCATCACCCGGCGAATCGCGCTGTGAAAGACCTCGAGCATCTCATGGACGCGATCCACGGTGTGGTCGGCGACATCGACTCCAGCACAGAAGGCGCGACCAGCGCCTGTGAGAACCAGAACTTTCACCCCACTGCCGCCAGCCACCTCATCCAGGGCGGCACTGAGCTCCCGCATCATCGGGATGTGCAGGACGTTGAGCGGCGGGCGGTTCAATACCAGACGCGCCACACCGCCAGCCTGCTCCAGGGCGAGGTACTCGTAGGTCACTGCCCCCTCCGCTCGGTCGCCGGGTCGCCGTGCCCGTTCAAGCTGGCCCCGCACAGACCGCAGTACTCGAAGGCGGCCGGCAGCCCTTGCGCTCCGCAGCCGGGGCAATCCTGCTCGTAGGGGCCCCAGACAAACTCGCTGGAGCCATTGTCGGCCGCTAACTGGCGCATTTTCATATACTGGGCGGGACGCTTCTCGACGAAGGCGCGCATGCCTTCCCACGGCTCATAGCTGGTGTAGTGAAGGGCCAACCAGTCGCGTGCGTGGCCGATCGTCTGATGCCAGGACAGGTCCTTCCAGAAGTTCACCTGCTGCTTGGTGTAGCGGGTACATTCGGGGAACTGTTGCAACAACTTCTGCACGAGGGTGTTGACGGTCTCATCCAGCTTCTCGAGGCTGATGGCATAGCCGTCCTGGCCCTTGAAGGCTTTCTCGATCTGCTCAGGGGTCGCGCGCTCGATGAAGGTGTCGTCTTGGACCACAGAGGGAACCACGTGGTTGACGAGCCCCCACTCGAGCGCCTTGTAAGCCGGGATGCGCTCGTTGAAGAGCAGCATCTCGCGAGCACGCCGGTCGCCGACGGCCAGGGGCAGCCACTGCGTCGCCCCGCCAGCCGCCACGCTGCCCACCCGCGTCCCCACCTGGCCGATCCAGGCGTGTTCGGCGATCACCGCGATGTCGCAGGCGAGCTGCGATTCATTGCCGCCCCCCGCTGCCATCCCATTGAGTCGGGCGATGACCGGCTTGCCACTGTTCATGATGCTTTCGATGTAGGCTTTGAACAGCCCTATGTACTTCCAATAGTCGCGAGGCCGGGAGGTGTACAGCTCCTCGTACTCCTTCACGTCACCGCCAGTACAGAAGGCCCGGTGGCCCGCGCCAGTGAAAACAATGACGGCGATGCGGTCGTCGAAAGCAGCATCCTGGAAAGCGGTTGCCAGTTCACGCAGCGCTAGCGTGCTGTAGGCATTGTAGTTGTACGGCCGGTTGATCGTAACCGTTGCCACCCAATCCTGCTTGGTGTACAGGATCTCTTGGAAGTCATATGCCTCGGCTGGCCGCGACTCGAAGTAGCCCATGGCTGTGTCCTCTCTCTGTCCTACCGCTGATGGCAGTCTCTCGCAGTACCGGCATCATCCACGGCGATGGAATGGCTCTCTGACTTACGACCTCGCTCACTGAACTCACGTCGATTGCGCTCAGTCAGCAATCGGGGAGGGATCGAGAAACGATTGCGATCCTCTGCGTCTCAATGAAGCAGGTGCGACCGCCGGGAGAGAAGTTGTCGACTGGTTGGCGAGACTCTGGTGGAGAGGTCCGGCGGCCATGGGTGCGGCTCTTCTCTCGCCAACGATATATGTCGTTTTTTTATCTATCGGAGCAAAACCGTGATACGTCTCGATTGTACTGCTGAGTTGTTCCCCTGTCAAGGGGGTCTCACCAGGAATTGCAGGAATTAAGCGAATTTTCAGGGACAGCCGTTCCCACTTCCGCCAACATGAAGCGGGCCTCCAGCAGTCAATGTTCAATGCGGAGGTCTCCGCCATATGCGGCAGGATGTACACACCCCATGCACCTCGCAGCCCCGGCCGGGCCGCGGGTACCGAGGCCAGGTGTCTGGTCAGGAGGTTACTACCGGTCGAGGGATGATGACGCCGTCAGTGACAAGCGTGTGAATGAGGCCAGCAAATGTGACGGCCCAGGCCAACAGGGCCACGTAGACGAAATAGCGGGGAATGGGGAGGAGGAACGCGAATCCCGTCGCCTTCGCCAGCTGCAACGTGCAGGTGGTGTACATACCAAGAGGGAAGACCAGGCCCCAGTATTGAGGGTCGTAGCGGAGGGGAAAGCGCTTGTACAGGTGACGCCACGCCCCCAGAATGAAGAGCATTGGGATCCACCACGTCCCCGTCGCCCAGAAAAAAAGGGTAAACCCTTTCAGAAAGGGCATGATTTCTTGCAGGAACTCCCACTGGGAAGCACTCAAGATGAGTGTCGCACCTGCGAGGGTGGTGATGGCCACAGCGCCCATGTTGATCCAGTAGGGTGGGGTGAGGGCAGCCGTCGTCAGGTCGAGGAACGTGAAGCGGTAAAAGATCAAGGTGATGATACTCAGGTAGAGCATGCATCCAATGAGATACATGACCAGGGCAATGAAAAGCACCACCTCCCGGGCATCGTATTGCGACGCAACCAGCGCCCCCAGGATCGAGACGGATTGAGTCGCAACAGCGGCGATCAACCAGGCGCCGTTGATCCCGACCTCCAGGCTCGGTTTGTTCGCCCGTACCGTCACCGCTGTGAAGAAGGCATACATCACGATGAACCATAGGAGCACGCCCAGCAACCAGAGGGAGCGCGCAATCGTGTAGTCGCCGACCTGGATCACAAACTGGCTTCCCAGTACGCACGTCCCGGCGACCAGGGTGAAGAACCCAGGTCCCCGGGTATGATCGGTCAGGTCTGCGACCAGGCGGGGGAAGTAGCGCCACACGCGCACGAAGGTGACGAGCCACAGAATAACATAGGCCCCGACATTGATGCCGAAGAGGATCCAGGCCACCGGCATCATTCCCAGCAGATGGGCTGCAATGGAGATGATGCCGGTGGCCATCACGAGGGCAAAGTAGCCGGAGTACAGATCGCGAATTCCGTGCGGCGCAGTCGTCCCCATGCGTTCTTTCAACACCTTCCGCCAGCTGAGGCTGGCAGCGGGCCACAGCCAGTCGGGCAGCCACACGGCCAACGGCCTACGCGGAACGCCTTATCCCTCGAACAGGAGCGCCCCGACGGGCAGTGGCACCGATTCCTCAAGCACCTGGTAATAGCGCTTGCCCGCGCAGGCGCGGCAGAGCGTCAATCCATCCCGCACGACCTCTCGCTCATTGAGGATCTCCTCCCCGCAGAGCTGACAGATCACGCGGGAGCCCACTTTGCTCAACGGTTCCTCAAGCGCAGAGGCGAGCACAACTTCCTGGGCCAGGAGGAGTTCGGCCGTCGGCATGCGCTGATACCCCAGCAGTTGCGCCTGCCACTTCGTCTCTGCCTCGGGAGCATAGACCCGCGCCCGCTCGCGCACAGAGGGCCTGGGGACAACCCGCACCGTCCGACCGGTGCGGGTATCGACGACCGTCGCCGCCACTTTCCCGTAATCCTCGATCCGCAACGTACGGCGGCCGACCCAGCAACCGGTCGCGACGGCCACACCGTCCGCCGCGCACCCGTCGGTTTCGACGACGGCGAGCAGGCGTTTATCGTGTCGAGGCACATCCAACTCGAGCACCTCCCCGGCCAGGAGACCCATCCGCACTCCGAGAACCTGGCGGGGGCAAAGGTGGGGATGCAGGGCAGCACTCGCCCGCAGAAGTTCATCCAGCGTTTTCATCGAAACTCCTGACATCAAGGCGACCCACGGCCTCTCGCCGGCTCCGAGCCCTCGCCACACGGTGTTGGAGACATTGGAGGGAAAGCGGCGGAAAGGAGGGGCCTTTGCCCCTCCCGTTCCTTCACGTGGCCGCCCCGGGCCAGGGGCCACTCCGTAATCTGCACACCGGGAAGTCGAGTCTACTTCTTCTCCAACTGAGGCGGGCGCTGATTCCAGACGACGACCTGATGGGGGCGCCAGAGATAGGTGATAGGGAAGGTGAACACATGCACCAGGCGGGTAAACGGAAAGAGAGCGATGATCAGCAACCCGGTCAGCATGTGCAGTTTGACCACCCAGGGGAGCACAGTCACGTACTGAATCTGGGGGTTGAGGGCCGCCAGGGAGACGAGCCAGGGAACAGCCGTATGCAGGAACCAGTCCGATCCCCAGCGGTAGAAGAGAGCCACCCAGAAACCCAGTACGACCTGAACCAGCAGTACAGAGAGGAGAACCCAGTCCATGATTGATGTAACGGTGAAGGCCCTCGGGTTGTATATCCGCCGCAGAATCAGCAGGGTGAGCCCGATAATGGCGATCAGCGCCAGCGCTAACCCGGTGACCTCCAGGACCCAAAGACGCACCGGGGCCGCGATGAACGCCGCCCATTGACCTGGGAAGAGGAGTGCCAGGAAGTGAGCCGTCAGGACGATGATCACCCCGTAGTGCCAGGGCACCGAGCCCCAGAAGAGAGTGCGGTTCTCCAAGAACTGTGACGAGAGACTCGAATAGGAGAAGCGGTTACTGGAATAGCGGTAGATTCCCACGAAAACGGCCAAAATGACGGCCACGTAGGGAAAGACGATAAACAGCACAGTGTCGAACATGGCTGCCCCCTTCAATATCACCCAACGCGCGGCGAGCGACTCGCAACCAACTCACCGTCTTCGGTCACCGAGCCTGCACCTTCCGTTGTGGCCCCCTGGTTATTCGCCGGGAAGCTTTGCAGTACCAGCCGCATGGCCTCCAGCACCCCGCGGTAGGGGTGACGTTGCTTCTGGCTATCGTCTGTCTCGACGGATTCTTGCTCATCGTACCCGGCGGATTTTGCCTTACCGGTCATCCGATCCAGGGCCGCCAGCAGCGCCTCGTGGACAATCTCGCTGGCCAGGGTCGCATCATCCGTGATCGCCAGAAAGCGGAGCAACACGGCCAGATGGTCCGGCAATTCGTTCTCGGCGACAAGACCCGCTGCCCGATAGCGCTTTTTCAGCTCGAGCAGGAAGACGCTACGTTTGTAACTCTCGCCGAAGAGGTGATAGCCGACGTAGGGATGGCAGGCCGCATCCAGGTCAAAGACGCCACTGTAGATCTCTTGCAGCCGCCCCAGCGAGGTTTCGCTCACTAAGACCTCGAACTCGCGGAAGAGCGTCGCCGCTTCCGCGCTGTGCACCGCGACGCACGCCACGCATTCTCGCACCGCGTCAGTCAGATCGGACTTGGGATAGTCGAGAAGTTCGGCAAAGAGTTGGAAGAGACGCCGTTCGGAATATTCGACAGCCATCATTACGCTCCCCGTGCCGGCGCCTTACGAAAACCGAACCCGGCCGCCGGCTTGTGCGTAAAGGGATCCAAAGTCTGCTCGATCGAGACCTCGCGGGCCAGGGGCGGGATGACAAAGCGCTCCTCAAACGTAGGCAGAGAGGTCAGGCGGAAGATTGCTTCGACCTCCTCGGGCGTGGTCTTGCCCTGGGCCAGGGCCTGCTGGACCTCGGTCTCAGTCACATCGTTCACCTTCTGGGCCCGCATGTAGACTCGTACCGCGATCAGCTTGCGGTAGACCTCGGCCACGATCTCTTCATTGCCAGCTGCAAACAGGTGGGCCATGTAACGCAGAGGCATACGCGCGCGATCCAGCGAGCTCAGCATCGGCGCCAGTCCGCCACTCGTCGCACCGGCCACATTGTAGTTGCCATCTTTCACCGAGGCCAGGACCGGCAGCATCGGGGGGACGTAGAACAGCATCGGGAGAGTGCGGAACTCGGAATGGAGGGGCAGGGCCAGATTCCACTGCTTGACGAACTTATAGACCGGCGATTCTTGGGCCGCGTCAATGAGGGCGTCAGAGATGCCGTTGGCCTTCGCGGAGGCGATCACTTGCGGATCAAACGGATCTTGGATCATGGCCCGCTGAGCATCGACCAACTCGGCGTCGGCGACGCTGGTAGCCTCCTCGATGAGGTCGGCATCATAGAGCAACACGCCCAGGTAGCGGATGCGCCCCACGCAGGAGTGGAAGCAGGCCGGCGGCTGGCCGCTCTCAAGACGCGGATAGCAAAGGATGCATTTTTCGGATTTGCCGGTAGACCAGTTGAAGTAGGTCTTTTTGTAGGGGCAGCCGGAGATGCACATGCGCCAGGCGCGGCACTTCTCCTGGCTGATCAGCACGATGCCATCCTCGCCGCGCTTGTAGATCGCACCCGCCGGGCAGGCCGCAACGCACCCCGGGTTTACGCAGTGATTGCAGATGCGCGGCAGGTAGAAGAAGACGACCCGCTCAATCTCGCTCAGTTGCTCCCGCTCCTCTTCGGAGAGTCCTTCCAGATTGGGATCGTTGGCCGCGTACACCGGCGAGCCGCCCAGGTCATCGTCCCAGTTGGGCCCAGCCTCGATCTCCATCGGCTGGCCGGTAATCATCGAGATGGCGCGCGCCGTCGGCTGGTCATCCCCTTCGGGGGCATTGAAGAGATTTTCGTAGTCATAGGTCCACGGTTCGTAGTAGTCATCGACGGTGGGCAGGTAGGGATTGAAGAAGATGTTGGTCAGCGCGCCCAGTCGCCCGTGCAGTTTCAGCCGCAGCTTCCCGCCGTTCTTCTCCCAGCCGCCCTTGTACTTCTCCTGGTCCTCCCACTGGGTGGGATAGCCAGTGCCTGGCTTGGTCTCCACGTTGTTCCACCACATGTACTCGGTGCCCTTGCGATCGGTCCAGATGTTCTTGCAAGCAACACTGCAGGTATGGCAGCCGATGCATTTATCCAGGTGGAAAACCATCGAAACCTGGGCACGAATATTCATAACTTCTCTCCCTTCTCAATCTTGGAGTCGCCTAATCACGATGCCGAAGTGACACTCTGCGGGCAAAGTTGTCTGTTTCCCCACTGGGATCACTGAACAGAGCACCGTAGATTAGCGATGGAATGCAGAAGTGCGATACGCTGTCAATGGCGGTCACGCCCGCGAGGACGCCCCCCAGGAGGTAGCCGACCCACATCAGCCCGGCGCCAAACGCCCAGGCCGTCGCGACGAGCCAGACGGCCGCAACCACCGAGGCGAACCGCCTCGGTGGACCGTTCAGCGGAAGGGGGCGTGTGCCAATCAGGCGGCGGAGCCCGTAGTTGTAAACAAGATCGAACGGATGCGTCGGGAAGACCGCCCCGAGAACGGCGATGGGCACAAACGCCCAGAGCACCGCCGCCGAGGCGAATGCAGTACCGACCCCGACCAATACCGTGCAGAGTGCCGGCGAAAACCGCAGCCAGGGGCCCACCTCCGCCAGCACGGCGTCGTCAAGATCCACAAAGCCCTGCATCTCCAGACGTTTCCGGATGACAGGCGACGTCGCCAATGGTCCGCCCTCCATCGCCCTGGGTGGGAACCGGTCGATCTACGCCGCTACCAGCCTACTCGGGGAACTCGCCGGTCAACATGGTCCCGGGCTCACCACTCCAACTTTTCCAGTTTACGCACCACCGCGTAAGTGTCGCGCGTCATGATGCCAATTGGGCCCCAGTAATTGAAGCCGTAGGTAAATTGAGCGTAGCCGCCGGCCAGTTCCACCGGGTTGATCCGAGTGCGGGTCAGGCTGTTGTGTCCACCGGCCCGCCGCTTCCCTCGAATCTGGGACTTAGGAATGTAGATCGTCCGCTCGACGGCATGGTAGTATAGACACGTCCCCGGCTGGACCCGGGCACTCACGGCCACACGGGTCACGACCACCCCATTGTCGTTATAGACCTCCACCCAGTCGTTATCCTGCAGCCCAATCCGCTCGGCGTCCTTGTCGTTGATCCAGATCGGATCCATCCCCCGGGACAGAGTCAGCATGCGGTGGTTATCCTTGTAAGTAGAGTGAATGTTCCACTTGCCATGCGGGGTGATGTAGTTGAGCACCAGGCACTGATCATCCACCGGACTGGTAACGATATCGCCCGTCTTCCGGGGATCGAGTTTGGGCTTGAAGGTCGGCAGATGCTCGCCGAAGTCGATATAGTAGGGATGGTCCAGGTAGAAGTGCTGGCGACCGGTCAGTGTCCGCCAGGGCACGAGCCGTTCGATATTCATGCACCACGCCGCGTAGGGCCGGCCATCGTTCACTATACCCGTCCAGCAGGGGCTGATGAGCGTGCGCCGCACCTGGCGGGTGAGGTCGAGGAAGGTCATACGGACGCTGCGTGCCTTCTCGGCCAGATCGGCGAGGGGCAGGCCCACACGCTCCTCCTCGTGTTTGAAGGCGGTATAGGCCACCTCGCCATTCGTCTCCGGGGCCAGGTGAAGCAACGTGTTGGCCGCATCGAGCGCATCTTCCAGACATGGATACTTGTGGCCGTCCCACTCCACACAGCGCATATGGCGCGGATCGGGTGAACCACCGACGGGGTTTTGCAGCAGCTGGTCGTAAAACGGCTCGATGGGAATCTGGACGCCGTTGCCGTTAATACCGTCTTTTCGGAGCAGCGGGCCAAGAGAGATGAACCGGTTGTACAGATTGACGTAGTCGCGCTCGACCATTGCCAGGTGGGGCATCGTCTTCCCCGGAATCGGCTCGCATTCGCCCGCTTTCCAGTCACGCGGTTCCGTCTGGGCGAGTTCGTCGGGCGTGTCGTGCATGAGAGGGAAGGCTACCAGATCCTTGGCCGGGAAGGGGAAGGCGGACGGCGCCAGTTCGCTCACCTTCTTGGCGAAGGCCTTGAAGATCTCCCAGTCGGTTTTGGCCTCCCAGACTGGTGGCACGGCAGCCGACAGCGGGTGGACGAAGGAGTGCAAGTCGGTACTATTGAGGTCGTTCTTCTCGTACCAGAAAGCTGCCGGCAGCACGATGTCGGAGTACAACGCCGACGAGTCCATGCGGAAATTGAGGTCCACGACCAGGTCCATCTTGCCACGAGGCGCCGGCTCGCGGAAGGTGACGGTTTTCACTTTGCCTTTGGCGTGTTCGTCGGCGACCGCGTTGTCGTGGGTGCCCAGGTAGTGGCGCAAGAAGAACTCGTGCCCCTTGGCGCTGGACTGGATGGCGTTCCCGCGCCAGATGATCCAGACGCGGGGCCAGTTCTCCGGTGCGTCAGGATCTTCGACGGCAAAGCGAGTCTTTCCCTCTCTCAACTGCCCGACCACCCGGCGGATGATCTCCTCGTCCGTCTTCGCACCGGCGGCCTCCGCCTCGTGCACCATATCCAACGAGTTGCGGTCGAACTGCGGATAGAAGGGCATCCACCCCATGCGCACGGCCATGGTTTCCAGATCCATGGCATGACCTTTCGCCCAGCGTGTTTCCGGCGGAATCGGCGAGTAGTCGGAGAAGTCACCCTCGTAGCGCCACTGGTCACTGTTGACGTAGTGCCAGGTCGGCGACTGTTGGCGGCGGGGCGGCTTGACCCAATCCAGCGCGAAGGCCAGGCTATTCCAGGGGGCCACCAGGGTGAGTTTCTCCTGGCCGACGTAGTGATTCATACCCCCACCGTTCCGTCCGCAGCAGCCACATAGAATTAAGGCGGTGATCGGCGCGCGATATGACAGGTTATTGTTGTACCAGTGATTGATGCTGGCGCCCACGATGATCATCGAGCGGCCCTGGGTGGCCTCGGCGTTGCCGGCGAACTCGCGCGCCAGGCGGATCACAGTGTCGCGGCCGATGCCGGTGTACTGCTCCTGCCAGGCTGGGGTGTAGGGCGCATCCTCATCATAGCTTGTGATGTAGTCGCCGGGCAGGCCGCGTCCGACGCCGAACTGGGCGATAAGCAGATCAAAAGCGGTCGTCACGGGCACCCGGCCCTCACTCGTGTCGATGTACTTCACCGGAACGCCACGCAGGGAAGTCTGGCCCTGGGCAAACTCGAAGAAGGCCACCTGCGCGACCTGATCCTGCTGTCCGAGGAAGGTCAGCACGGCGTCGATCGGGCTGTCGTCCAACCCGTCTTCCATCTTCAGATTCCACTTCCCCTTCTCATCACTCCAGCGGAAACCGACCGTCCCCTTGGGCATGCGCGGCTGGTCGCTCTGCTGATCGTAGACCAGCAACTTCCAGTCGCCGTTCTCGACATCGCGGTAGCGGGCCAGACGGTTGGCCCGCAATAGCCGGCCGGGACGATAGTGGTCCCCATCCTTCTCCAGCATCACGAGGAAGGGGCCATCGGTGTACCGCTTGAGGTAGTCCACGAAGTAGGGCACCTGGCGATCGGCGTGGAACTCTTTGAGGATGACGTGGTTGACCGCCATCCACAGCGCCGTGTCCTGCCCGGCCTGGATGGGGATCCACCAGTCGGAGTACTTGGCGACCTGGCTGAGGTCTGGGGCGATGACGACAAACTTCGCGCCCTCGTACCGCGCCTCCGAGATGAAGTGCACATCGGGCGTGCGCGTCATGTTGAGGTTCGAGCCCATCGAGATGATGTACTTGGAGTTGTACCAGTCGGCGCTCTCGCAGACATCAGTCTGGTCGCCCCAGATCTCGGGGAAGGCATTCGGCAGGTCGGCGTACCAGTCGTAGAAACTCATGTTGACGCCGCCGAAGAGTTGCAAGAAGCGCGAGCCGCCCGCGTACGACAGGTACGACATCGCGGGGATCGGGGAGAAACCGAACACGCGGTCCGGCCCCCACTTCTTTGCCGTGTAGAGGCACGCAGCGGCGACGATCTCCAGCACCTCGTCCCAGGTGGCACGGCGGAAGCCACCCTTGCCGCGGGCGCGTTGGAAGCGGGTGCGCTTCTGCTCGTCCTCCACGATGGAACCCCAGGCTAAGATGGGGTCGGCGTGCTTCGCCTTGGCCTCCCGCCAAAGATCCATCAGCGCGCCGCGCATATAGGGGTACTTGACCCGGATGGGGCTATAGACGTACCACGAGGCGGAGATGCCGCGCTGGCAGCCGCGCGGCTCGTAGGGGGGCAGGCCAGGCTGCAACAGGGGGTAGTCGGTCTGCTGCATCTCCCAGGTGATGATACCATCCTTGACGTACACTGCCCACGAACAGCCGCCGGTGCAGTTCACCCCGTGCGTGCTGCGGACAACGTTATCGTGCTGCCAGCGGTTGCGGTAGAACTCTTCCCACTGGCGCGCTTTCGGCTCCACTAGATCTTGAATCCAGCCCATCTTGTTCGCCTCCGTAAGAGATATGAATGTCCAGAATCTCATTCCAGACGACTCAGTTGTCCATCTGCGTCCCGTGCCAACCAGCGAGGGGTCCGATGGTGTGTCCCAGGACGACCTGCCTGCACGCCGGCGCAGAGCGATCGGCGTGTTTCAGATCGTCCGTTTCACCATAGGCCGCCGGATCGCCGTCAGACGCCGCCGCCAGTAGAGTTGCGCCAGCGCCAGCAACACGACCGCCCCGGCGACCGCCAGCAGGGCCAGTTGGCCGACCGCCTGGGTAGACCGCTGCGCCACGGCCTGCTGCAGGAAGACGCGCAGGTCCGCCTGCTCCTGCGGTGCCAACGGCTGCCGGGACCAGACCGCATTCATCGTCGGGAGCGGCACGGTCGCCAGAAAATTGGCCAAGCCCGCTTCGCCATACTTGTTGAACGCCGGGGTCAAGTCCGGCCCGAGCGCGCCACCGCCCAACGCACCGATACCGGCTACGCTGTGACACGCCATGCAGGGCGGGCCCCCGTTCTGAAAACGCGTCACGCCCGTGAAAAGAGCCTTCCCCCTGAGTGCGTCGCCGGACAGCAGATTCGCCGCAGGCTGGGCCGCTGGCTGCGCGCCGGCGGGTTGCGCTGAGGCGCCAGGCTGAGCTTGGGTCTCCAGGTAGGCGATCAGCGAGGCAACCTGGGCTTGCGTGAGCGCCAGGTTGGGCATCGGCACCCCGTTGTTCTCCTGAAGAAGTTGGGTAGCGATGGGATCTTTCTGCGCCAGCATCCTGTCTGGTCCCGAGATCCAACGGACCAACCAGTCGCGATCCCGCCGGGTCGTGACCTCCTTGAGATCGGGACCCACCAGCCGGCCAGCACCGATGGTGTGGCAGGCGGTGCACTTTTGTTGAAAGAGGGTCTGACCTTCCGCAGCCGACTGGGCCGGCGGAGCCGCCTCGGCCAGATAGACTGTCCCGACCGTCAGCAACCCAACCAGCAGCCCGAGGAACAGACCCCCTTTGGTGACACTCAAACGCCGTCTAGAAATTCGCGCGACTTGCATGGGCTCTACCCCCACCTCATCATCGTTCTGTCTGGCTCCCCATCCGGCCCGTTCGATTCCGGTGCGTCGTGACGGGCTGGCATGGGACGAAGAATCCAACCCCCCATCAGCGCACACCGCCCTATTCTCGACCCAGCGGGAGGAAGCGCGGTGGCAATATTCGACCCGGTTCCCTGCAATGCTCGACCTACACAGATTTGTTCCTCTGAAAAGCGAGCGACATAGTCAGCGAGAGTGTCCTCCTCCTGGCACCTCCCATATAGTTGATGTGAGCGCTCTTCTTCGTTGCACCCGTCAGGCTAGCGAGCAGGCAGACTCCGGATCGTCTCGATCAGGTCGGCGCTGCGTGCGGGCAGGGTGCGCGAGGTGTAGAGGCGAATGATGTTTTGCATCAATCCGACACGGGCTATCGGAAGGTCAGGGTACTGTTCCAAAATCTGAGCTATCAGGGTAGCCACGCTCTCAGATTCCCCCTCCTCCTCGGCGATAAGTACGATGTCTGGCACCTCCGTGAACAGTCTGGCCAAGAGTTGAGCGTCCAGCACTCGCGAGCCAAGCAATTCTACATCCTCCACCGTGCTGAGGATGTGCTCCAGACTCTCCCCCAACAGCGCCTGAGCGCATAGGAGCAAGACGCGGTGTTTCGCCATGCTAGACCTTCATCCTCCGGAATGGTCTGACTCCATATCGGGTGAGGTCCAGCACACCGCAGGCCCGAATCCTGTGACTCCCAGATCCGTCGAGCGTGGCCCCATTCCGGCTCATATGGAGAGAGAGCTCCGGTAGACCCCGGCATTCGTCATGTACTCGCGGGTCCGAACGTTTCATCTCTCCGAATTCAACCTTATGTTCCTCCGGTCATCGCGGTCTGAATAAGAGCCTCCTGATCCTCCTCCGGCCAGAACTTGTTACCGGGCCGCCGGGCTTCCGACGGAGCCGCTCCCTGGAAGGTAATCGTCAGTCCTTCGCCCGGGGTAAACTTGAATTTCTTCACCTGCGACTGACTGGGATCATAGGTTTGGAGGACCGCCGCCCCACCAAACGAGCACATACACATAACAAGCCTCTCCCTTCTTGGCCGACGGCTCAACCGTGGGAAGCAATCGCCACTTTTTCGGCATCCGCCCTCAACTCCGCTACCAACCCTTCGACTTCGGGGTGAAGCCCTTGCTGCCGGATCACCGAAGACAGCTGGTCGAGGGTGGCTACCAGACGCCTCGCAGCACCGTTTGAGCCCTCAGGAACCACCGCAGCCAGGCAAGCCATTTTCATCTTCCTCCTGGACCTTGGCACTGGCCCTGTCACCCACTCTCAGCAGTGACTTCGGCGGCCTCTGGCGCCGGGACGACACCGCCGGCAAAGGCCTGAAACCCTTCCACTAACAGTTGCGGAGCACGATCCAACCGCAAGCGGACGACATCCGGCCGGGCGTAGTGGCCGACAGAGTCGCAGGCATATTTGACGAAGACAATGTCAGCCAGGTTGAGCTCAGCAAACAGGAGCGCTTCCTCGTCCCGCTGAGGACCCGCAAGAATCTGGCCGTCTGGACCGATGATAGCGGTCCACCCGCCCCCGGACCTGGCCATCTCCGGTTGACTCTCCAATCCCAGCCGTTTGATCGTATCGGCATCGATGCACGACTGAACGTTGATAACGAACGTCTGCGCGGCGAGCGCGTGGTGCCGCGCAGCCGCCTCGGTCACCGAATCGAAGATGCCCGAATGCGGGTTGTGGCTGATAGCTGAGATGGCGGGCCAGGCGGCTACGTGGATCTGCTCGCCCAGGCACGCCATGGCGTAGCGGACCAGGTCCATCGTGTGCTCCCAGCAGATCAAGCCCCCCAGCTTACCAAAGGGGGTATCATAGACCACCAGGTCACTCCCGTCGCCCTTGCCCCAAACTGTGCGCTCGGCGTGGGTAGGCTGGAGTTTCCGGTGTCGTCCCATGATCTGGCCCTTGTCGTCGATGTAGAGTAACGTGTTGTAGAGGGTGCCTCCGACCCGCTCACTCACCCCCACCACGACATAGGTACCTGCCTTCTTGGCTGCTTCTCCCAGAGCGTCCGTTGCAGCACTCGGAATCTCCACCGAGTTGGTGTAGAAATCGTAGAAGAGCAGCGCGCCGGTCGTGGGCGTGTGGGTCCAGATCCAAAACGGATAGCCGGGGATGAAGGCCTCTGGAAAGACCACCAGGCGCGCCCCTTCTCGTCCCGCCTCAGCGATGAGGGCACACGCTTTGGCGATCGACCCCTCACGGTCGAGAAAGACGGACGCCGCATGGGCTGCAGCAACTTTGACCTTTGGAAACTGATCGCCCATCGCTGGAACCTCCTTCTATCGTAGGTACACCGAGTTTCCTCCACTTGCCTGCTACCTTCCAGCTTACAGGAAAGGCCAGAGGGACATAATCCCTCCCCACCATCAAGTAGACATGAAAAAAGAGCGGTCTCTCGACCGCCCTTTAGGCTCAAAGAACTAGTTCTCCTCGGCGAAGGCATTACACCTCCCACGCCACGGGGCTGCCAGCGTCACAGTAGACCACGCTTACCATCAACACCGTAAACCGCTGTCCCAAGCCACTGGCATCCAGCGCCAGCCCGCGGACCTGCGCCAGGGGTGCCGCCGGCGACTCCTACGCCAGGGCCTCACGCTGGAAGGCCTCCCACAACACGCGGAAGCAGTTGCGCCGGTAGCGGAGGATCTTCTCGCGCAATTCCGCCTTGACGCGGGCAACGTTCACCCCAAAGAACCAGCCGCGCATCATCTCGATCGGTAGGCAGAGCATCTCCTGCGGGCCGCCGCCCACCCCTGAGGGCGAAGGGGTGGGCGTAATGGCAATCCCTTTAGCCGCCTCCGCCAGGATTGGGTCGCGGTGGGTCCGCCGGTACTGCGCCGACCACAGCGCACCGCCGTGCGCCCCTACGGGGCATTGCCAGGCACTGCCAGGGCATCGTGCCGCAAACACCAGCACGCCTGATGAGGCCGTGCGCCCCTCCAGGGTATTGCCAGGCACTGCCAGGGCATCGCCCAACCTGCAACCTTCCAACCTGCAACCCTTTCCGGCGGCCTGCCAGGCCAGCAGCCAGCCACGCATGTACCAGGACGCCCGGGTCCGCGTAGATCGTCCGAGCCAGTTCCTCCTCTCGGGGCACAGCTCAGCTCTTCCCACACCAGGGCCGGGCTGTCGTTTTTGGATCCCATAGGGGCCCCGGTGGGGCTCCCCAGTGCGGGATCCTGCGGATACCCCCGTAGGAGAGAATGCCGCATCAGTGCATCAGAATCTATACAGCATTGCAATACGGTATAGATCGGGTCAAAAGAAGCGCCAGAATCTGCGCTCCGAACGCGAGTTTGGATCTGGCTGCGTGGGTCCCTCGGGCGGCACTGGTTTCCGTATGCGTCAAAGATTCGGCGGCCAGACTTGCCACATCGGGCTTTATAGACTTCGACGCAGTACGCAACATTCGCCTCATCGATGAGCGTGGCCCTCCCGCTATCGTCAAGCACGCGAATGTGGCCGGCGCGTGTCCAACGACTGATGGTCGGTTAAGGAACGCTGTATTTGCGACTGGCCTCGCTCATGCTGATCGCCGCGCCGCGGAGGTGTTCGAATTGGTCGGGTCGGATCGTGAGGCGTTTGACGTCGTCTTCGGCCACAGCCAGCCCACCATCAAGGGCAATGGCTCAAACTGTAGCGGCTTCGCTCGCTTTGGTCAGGGCCTCAGCCGGTATCTGGTAACGAGATGATGTGTTTATATTTCTGTAAAAGTGCGCGTACGCGCCACTTTTACAGAAAGTGAGATACGCCATCTGCTAACGACGAGCAGCAGCTTCAAGGAGCACAGAGGCGGGGAGACCCGGCGTGGGCATCGTCACCTCCAGCAAAAACACAACAGCCCGGCATAAAGCCGGGCTGCCACGGTGCCAGGCGGGCCAGAGCCGCCCTGCACGAAACAGATCGTCGAGAGAGAACAATGGCCCTCTCACGCCTGGTGGGAAAGGCTCCTCGCGTAGGACTCGAACCTACAACCTACCGGTTAACAGCCGGTTGCTCTGCCGATTGAGCTAGCGAGGATCGCTGTAAGATCGAGCGTGATTATAGAGAATTAGACCCGCGTGTCAAGTTTGTGGGATCGCTCAGGGCAACAGCACGGCGGAGCCATCCTCGTTAGTAGCCCCGCCATGCCGTTCGATAACCATCCGCAGCCCGTCTCAGCAGTGACGAAGGAAGATTCCGCCACACGCCTCACGTATCCGCCCCATTGCGCGATATCTCGTGCTTCGTCGCCGCAATCGCGCTCACCATCTCTTCGATCCGGATAAACTTCACGCGCGGGCGGCCGAGGGCCTGCCCTCTGCTAGCTTCAATCTGGTCGAGCAGCCGCCAGTCGGCGTACGACACGTAGTCGGGCCGACGCGCTTTGATGAATGCCTCGGCCGCCTGCGGGGTGGCGCACTCGTCGTCTACGGGATTGATGGATGGCACATCCTCGAGCAGCGACCGTACAGTCTCGGCGGAGTCGGGCTTGTTCGTGCCGATGATCCCTGTCGGACCACGTTTGGCCCAACCCACGACGTACTCACCCACGATAGGAGCCCCGGTCTCAGGGTCGAGGACCCGGCCACTCTTGTTGGGAATCGTACCTCTACGGGCATCATGCGGAACGCCGGGCAGCGGCACACCCTTGTACCCGACGGCGCGAAAGACCATATCCATATCAATCGTTTCGTAGACGTCAACGCCGCTGGCCTGCAAGTAGCCGCTCTCGATCGGCCGCAATTCGTTCCGCCGCAGTTTGAGGGCGGTGATGTGCCCGTTTTCACCGAGAATCTCAACCGGAGAGACGAGGAAACGCAGGTAGATTTTTCGTGGCAGTCCGTTTTCTCCCCGGAGCGCATACTGACGAAGTGTCTTGACATTCTTCGTAATGTCTCGATTTCCTTCCATGGCTGCCAGACTATAGGGGTCCAACTCGACGTCTGCCGGGTCCACGATGACCTCAACCCCCTCAATATCGCCTAGTTCACGCAACTCAGGGTTGGTGAAAGCGGCCTGGACCGGCCCCCGGCGGCCTAACACATAAATCCGCTTCACCCGGCTATGGCGCAACTTCTCGAGGGCATGGTCGGCGATATCGGTTTTCGCCAACACTTCAATCGGCTTGGCCAGGATGCGCGCTACGTCCATCGCTAC
Organism: Ardenticatenaceae bacterium; assembly: GCA_027493995.1. Taxonomy (GTDB): domain Bacteria; phylum Chloroflexota; class Anaerolineae; order Ardenticatenales; family Ardenticatenaceae; genus DOUV01. Next base: position 8,752,419 of record JAOSJS010000001.1, read on the forward strand.
GTTGCCGATGCCGACGACGGCCACATTCTCGCCGCTCAGGTCAAAATCAAGGTCGGCGTAGTCGGGATGGCCGTTGTACCAGCCAACGAAGGCCGTCGCCGAGTAGCTGCCGAGGAAATCTTCGCCAGGAATGCCGAGCTTTCGGTCCGAGGATGCGCCGACGGCGTAGATCACCTGGTCGTAATAGCGGCGCACATCGTTATGGGTCAGGTCCGTCCCGAACGTGATGTTGCCAAAGAACCGAACGCGGGGGTCAGAGGCGATTCTGTCGTACACCCTTGTGACGGACTTGATTTTCTGGTGGTCGGGGGCCACACCGTCGCGTACTAACCCGAACGGGGTCGGTAAACGATCGAATAGATCGATTGATACCTGGACAGCGTTTTGTTCTAGAAGAGCCCCTGCGGCGTAAAAACCGGAAGGGCCTGCACCGACGATTGCCACCCGCAATGGTCGTTCTACGGTTCCGAGCCTGCGTTCCACTGTTAATACCTCTCCTCTCTGTCGAAGACGGGATGACTTCCTACATCTTGGTCAGTCAGGGGCGTGACCAGACTGCCCTATTCGTGGCCCATTCTAGTCAAAAGGGATGTAATGAACCCAACAAACTGGACAGATTTTAGGCCGAAATAAGGGAAGACACCTCCCCATGGTGGTCCTGCCAGACCGTCTCGAACTCCACCGGCATGAGATAGCCCAGGGCCGGGTGGATGCGCTTGTGTTGGTAGACGTGCTCAATGAAATGGCCGATCTGGCGGTAGGCATCGGCAAAGTCCTGATAATCTGAGAGGTTTACCTCCTCTTCTTCTGATTGTGCGGATGAGCCGTTCTGCCAGGCGTGGCCGGCATCGGCCATGCTGATCTGGATCTGATAATGGTACAGCCGCTCAATGGAGGCGTGGGCTGCGTATTGGACGCCTTGATCACGGTGATGAATGCGCGGGACCCGCCTGGTCAGGGCGCGTTGGCGAGCCGTCAGGGTCAGGTCCTGATCCAGCCAGCGGTGGAGATGCCAGCCGCGGAGGCCCCGGGTAAGGCCATCCATGATCACCGCCAGAGAGACGAATTCCAGGCGCAGCCGCACGGAGCGGATGTCGCTGACCCACACCTGATCGGGAGCCGTGATCGTCAGGTCCAGCACCTCGTGCTCCTGCTGGCGCGGCGACCGCTCGATGAACTCTTGTTTCCAGCGGGACAACACCGACTCCTTGATGGCATGTTCCCGGCATACTTGCGCGGCGCTCTTGACGCCGGTCAGGACTTCCAAGACCACCTGGGCTTTGAATTCGGCGCTGAAACTCCGTCGCTTCGGCATGTGGATCCCCCTTCTGCTGGACACTCTCTTCACTAAGGGTGGTATCCAGTTCCCGGGGTCCATTACAGAAGGCGTTTCCCCGCAGACAAAAGGCAGTCTTTCGAGAGAAAAACGTCACGCCGAGGGAGATCGTATGACTTGATCCAAGCCGGGATTCCTTGATCAATCCATTCTACCGGCGGATCGATCGCGGCCCTCGTGAGCCCTTGACAACCGGCCCTGCAGGGCGAGTCGGCCTGGCAACAAGGGAACGATCAGTCGGCACTGAATCCCTTGCACCATCTCTGGCTGTTTGACGCGATTGAAGACTTCGCCCCTCGAGTCCCCACCCCCGACAATCCGGGCAGCACTGGTCGCGGGCGGGCCGAGTACACCAACCCACCAGGCACACAAACTGGCACCCGCAATGTGCTCGGAATCGGGCGATCGACTGAGCGAGGGAGAATCTCCAAATAACCTGGGCGAGGTGGCCCAGACACTGGTCGATTATACCATACCCCTGCCGGGTTACGAATCAGCGCGAACGAGCAAGAGACGGTTGGGGATGCCGCAGCAGTTGCTCCACCGCCCACAGCGTACAACGACGGAAGCCGGCTACGAGGCGACGAACCTGCAACGAAAACGGCACCGGCTCGGCCTCCAGAGCAGAAGTTGCTTGACCGGTGCGCTCTGGTGACAGGGCGACGGCGGTTGCGCCAAGGGTCTCATAGCGCTCAGGGCTGGGCCGTCCTTGCGCTCTCCCTGGTCGGGCGCACACTGCGGCCCCGTCCGCCCTCAACAAGAGGCCATCTGCGCGTCTGGATCCCTGATGATGATCTGCGGCCGGCCGCGGTAGGTCTGGATCTTGCCACTGATGCGGACGCAACTCCCTTCGATGTCAGGGAACTTATGATCGAAGGCGACCGCGTAGAAGGTACCGGGGGCCGGATCGAAGTTGATGAAGAAGGCCCGCCCGCTGTCGTAGGTTTCGGTAACGAAGCCCTCCACGCAGGCTTGCTCACCGATATGCATCGGGGCTTCATCCCAAGAAAAGCAGCCCGGACCAGCGCTACGGGCGGCCGCGATCGTGGGCGTGGGGTGAGCAGTGGGGCGGGCTCCGGCGAGCACAGTGACCTGCACCACTCGCGTCACCTCAACCGGTACGACGCGAGTCACCTCGACCTCCCGCGTCACCTCCACCGGCACCATGCGGGTGACCTCGACCTGGCGCTCGACGACGGGCGGGGCGAGGATGGGACTGCATGCGCTCAGCAGAACCACCACGATGAGAAGATGACGCATGGGCCGGGCTCCTCCCCTCCGCGCCGTTCCTCGTACGCTCCATGGGCTGGAAGGGCTGGCACCACTATAGGCGCGAGAGCACGGTCTGTCTATCCCCCTCCCCTGCTGAGCATAGGGTGAATCGCCCATCCGCCCTACATCCGGCCGCGCCTTCTCACTTTCGCGGGCCAATGCTATCATTACAGAGGAAACAGTACTCGAACGGACCGAGTCAATGACAACCCTTACGAAGCGCCTACGAGTCTATCGCACCGATGCCATCATTTTGAGACGATCCGATTGGGGCGAGGCCGACCGCATCGTCACACTCTTCACGCCTGGTTTCGGCAAGCTCCGCGTCGTAGCGCCGGGTGCACGCAAGCCTCAGAGCCGCAAGAGCGGCCACCTGGAGCTCTTCACCCACGGCACCTACGTCCTCGCGCGCGGGCGCACCTTCGACAAACTGACCCAGGCCGAGACGCGCGACTACTTCCCCAGGCTGCATGAGTCGCTGGACCGTATGAGCTGCGCCTCGCTGGCGGCCGAACTGGTCGATCGCTTCGTCGAGGAGCACGACGAGAATGCGCCCCTCTACGAGTTGTTTCTGGATACGTTGGCAATCCTGGATGACCCGGCCAGGTCACCCGATCCACTCCTGGCGCTGCGCTATTTCGAGGTGCGCGCCCTCACGCTGCTGGGCTACCAGCCCCAGGTCCATCACTGCATCCTCTGCGGCGAGCCGCTCGAACCGGTAGATCAGTTCTTCAACCTGGGAGGCGGCGGGGTGGTCTGCCCGCGCTGCGCCGCGGGGCAGAAGGGCCTGTTGCACCTGCCACTTGACCTGCTCAAGGTGCTGCGCTTCTTCCAGGACAGGCTGTGGGGCGAGGTTCGGGGGCTCCAGCTGCCGGCTGCGACAATGGCCGGTCTGGAGACCCTTCTCCGCCGCTACGTCGCCTCGCTCCTGGAGCGCGATCTCAAGTCGGAAAAGTTTTTGCGGGAGTTGCGCCGGCCCTACACGAGCGAGGAGCCTCCTGCATGACCGAGCCGCTGACTTTTCGGGAGTACCAGCGTTGGTTCGAAGACTACGATCGAGCGCGTGGTTGGAACCGCATCCTCCCGGCCCATTCCCTGGCTCACCTGACCGAGGAGGTCGGTGAGATCGCGCGGCTGGTGCTCAAACTCGAGGGCTACCGCGAGCTGCCACCAGAGGAGCGCGCTCAAGCGGCGGACCAACTGGCGATGGAAATCAACGACGCCTTCGTCTTCCTCACCCAGCTTGCCCTCGCCTTTGGCATCGATCTGGAGGAGACGATCCGCCGTGGTCAGGCCAAGGCTGAAGCGCGCTACAGTGTCGAGCAGGGTCGCCGCGAGGCTGAGCGCTACCGCCAGCGCCAGGCCGAGAATGCGGTCTGGCTTCAGGGCGGGACGGCCAACGACCGGCCGGCGGATGAAGAGAGCTGAAACGGCCCTGCGCCTCAGTCGACCAACATGGGTTCTGTTCAAGAGATTGACCGGGAAGCGACCGCGTTTATAATCTCGATACCTTGTACCAGCGGCGGGCGGGGCATCCTCGGCCCGCCGCTGTGTTGCCATCCTTCAATCATTACAGGGCGCCGCCGAGTTGCGGGGCCCACCAGGATACCATCTGATGAGTAAGCCATTCACATTCCAAGAGGTCATCCTCCGCCTGCAAGACTACTGGGCGCGCCAGGGCTGCCTGATCTGGCAACCGTACAATACCGAACTCGGCGCGGGCACCATGAACCCGGCCACCTTCCTGCGGGTCCTCGGGCCCGAGCCGTGGAACGTAGGGTATGTCGAACCGAGCGTCCGTCCGGATGACAGCCGCTATGGCGAGAATCCCAACCGGATCCAGATGCATACTCAGTACCAGGTGATCCTCAAGCCGGATCCGGGGAACCCCCAGGAGTTGTACCTGGGCAGCCTGGATGCCATCGGTATTGACCGCAGCAAGCACGATATCCGCTTCGTCGAGGACAATTGGGAGTCGCCGGCCCTGGGCGCCTGGGGGCTGGGCTGGGAGGTCTGGCTCGATGGCCAGGAGATCACCCAATTCACCTACTTCCAGCAGGCCGGCGGCATCACGCTCGATCCCGTCGCGGTCGAGATCACTTACGGGCTCGAGCGCATCGTGATGACCCTGCAGGGCGCACGCCACTTCAAGGAGATCGAGTACGCGCCCGGTATCACCTATGGCGAGCTCTTGGGCCAGAACGAGTACGAGCAGTCGGTTTACAACCTGGACCTGGCCGACACGGGGCGGGTTGCTCAGCTCTTCGACCTCTACGAGCAGGAGGCGAAAATGCTGCTCGCGGCCGGGCTCGCCCTGCCGGCCTACAGCTATATCCTGAAAACCTCCCATACCTTCAATATCCTCGATTCGCGCGGCGCCATCGGCGTCACGGAGCGTGCGCGCTACTTCGCCCGCATGCGCGACCTCGCGCGCGAGGTCGCGCAGCTCTGGCTCGAGAAGCGCAGTGAGATGGCCTTCCCGCTCGGTACCAGCACGGCGCCCGAGCGACTCGCGTTGCCCCCCGGCCCACCCTGGCCGACGGTGGGTACCTCTGACTTCGTGCTCGAGATCGGCTCGGAGGAGCTGCCCGCCGATGATGTGACGCTCGCTGTGGAGGAGCTCGCACAGAAAGTCCCCGGCTGGCTCGCGGACCTGCGGTTGGAGTACAGGCAGTTCCATCTCGACGGCACACCGCGCCGTCTGGCGGTCCGCGTCACCGGCCTGAGCAACGCTCAGCCCGACGAGGCACGGGTGGTCAAAGGGCCACCGGCACGCATCACCTTCGACGCCGAGGGGCGCCCGACCAGGGCCGCGCAAGGTTTCGCGCGCAGCCAGGGGATCGACGTGGCCGATCTGCGGCTTGAACAGCTCGACGGCGGCGAGTACGCCGTGGCGCGTGTCACACTCAAGGGCCGGCCGGCAGGCGAGGTCCTGGCTGAGGCCTTGCCCGAGCTGATCGCTTCCATCCAGTTCCCCAAGTCGATGCGCTGGAACTGGACCAACATCGCCTACTCGCGGCCGCTGCGGTGGCTGGTGGCCGTGCTGAGAAACCAGGTAGTCCCTTTCGAGTATGCCGGACTCGTCAGCGGCCGCACCAGCCGCGGGCTGCGCTCGGCCGACTCGCCCGAGTTTGAGATTGCGAGCGCGGCCGACTACCCTGAGCTCATCGCCGCCCAGGGCATCGTGGCCAAGATCGAGGCGCGTCGGGCCATGATCTGGGAGTGCGCCCAGGCGCTGGCGGCTGAGGTCGGTGGGACGATCCCCGAGAACCCCGAGTTGCTGGCCGAAGTGGCCAACCTGGTGGAGGCGCCGACGCCCCTCCGCGGCGCGTTCAACCCGCGCTATCTGGAACTCCCACGCGATATCCTTGTGACCGTGATGCGCAAGCACCAGCGCTACTTCCCGGTGGAACAGGACGGCCGGCTCCTGCCCTACTTTATCACTGTCGCCAACAGCGACGTAGACCTCGAGACCGTGCGAGAGGGTAACGAAGAGGTGATCGAGGCCCGCTACGCTGATGCGGCTTTCTTCTGGCATCAGGACCGCAAGACAACGCTCGGCGACATCCGCCCGACCCTTTCCGGTGTCACCTTCCAGACCAGGCTCGGCTCGATGCTCGACAAGAGCGAGCGCATCGAGCGTCTGGCGCCGATCATCGGCGCGATCCTCGGTCTGGACCAGGACCAGCAAGCGACCGCTCAGCGGATAGCGCACCTGGCCAAGGCCGACCTCGTCACCAACATGGTGGTGGAGTTCACCAGCCTCCAGGGCATCATGGGCCGCGAGTATGCCCGCCAGGCGGGTGAGCCCGAGGCCGTGGCGACGGGTATCTTCGAGCACTACCTGCCACGCTTCACCGGCGACAGGCTCCCCGAGACCTTGCCTGGCATTACCGTCGGCCTCGCCGATCGGCTCGACAGTCTGGTGGGGCTCTTCAGCGTGGGCCTGGCGCCGAAAGCCACTGCCGATCCCTTCGCGCTACGCCGTGCCGCCCTGGGCCTGGTCCAGGTACTGGCCGAGCGTGGGCTGGAGTTCGACCTGCGCCGCGGGGTCGCCGCCGCGGCTGCGCTCCAGCCAGTGCCAGTCGATGAGGCGACCCAAGGTGCCGTGCTCGATTTCATCCGCCGCCGGCTCGAGCAATGGCTCCTGGACCAGGGCTTCCGGCCAGACCTGGTGCAGGCTGTCCTGGCCGAGCGCGCCCACAACCCGGCCCGTGCGCTGGCGACCGTCCGCGAGCTGAGCGAGGTGGCCCATACCGAGCGCTTCCAGACCGTGCTAACGGCCTACTCCCGCCCGGCGCGGATCATCCGCGGCCGGACGACGACCGGCACGGTGCAGCGCGCGCTGTTCGAGCACCAGGCGGAGCGCGACCTCTGGCGGGTTGTCCGGCAGGTGGAAGCCACCATCACCCCCGACCTCAGCGTGACCGGCTTCATCGAGCGCTTCGAGCCGCTGGTAGAACCGATCAACGCTTTCTTCAACCAGGTCTTCGTCATGGTCGAGGACGAGCAGGTTCGCACCAACCGCCTCAACCTCCTGAAGCAGATCGCCGACCTGCCCGAGGGGATCGTCGATTTGACCCAGGTGCGGGGGTTCTGAGCCGGGTTGCAGGTTGGGCGGGGTTGCAGGTCGGCAGATCACGATCGCCGTTTCGAATAAGGGTCGGAGTGGCCTTTGATGTTTGGAGCTCAGCGAGCGTATAGCCTGTTTCTAGCGTTCTAGCCGAACGAACCACTGTTGCAGCTTTCCACGCAAGTCTGTCAGTCACGGGAGAGGCCATTCGGCTTGGGGTGCATGTTTCAGAGCGCACTCGAAGCTGGATGGCCAATTGTCAGAGTAAATTGGCAAGCCGCAAGAGGCCTCCAAACGGAGGGAGAACCTGCAACCTTCCAACCTTCAACCTGCTAACCTGCAACCCCCACCATCCTCAGCTTGCAACTGCTCACTCGGGCAGGCTCGCCCGTCATCAACGGTAGGCTTCCCCCATCATCGGGTAGTTTTTGCCTCAAACCCTGGTGATTCACGCCTTCCTCTGCTACGATAGATCCAGGCCGCAAGGGCGGCTGTTTTGTGCTGCCGATTGGTGACAAGGAGGTCACATATGTTATATGAGGATCGTGAACACAAATGGGCCTATCTTTTTGAGGAGGCTGGAGGGGCGCAGGGCCGTGCGCCCCTCCTTGGGGGCAAGGGCGCAGGTGTGGCCGAGATGACCCGGGCCGGTTTACCGGTGCCGCCGGGTTTCATCATCACCACCGAGGCCTGTAACGCCTACTATGCCTACGACAAGCACTTCCCGGAGGGAATGTGGACCCAGGCCCGCGAGGCGCTCCAGCAGGTCGAAGCTAAAGTGGGAAAAGGCTTCGGCAACGCCGCTACCCCACTGCTGGTCTCAGTCCGCTCCGGGGCGCCCATCTCGATGCCTGGCATGATGGATACCGTCCTCAACCTCGGCTTGAACGAGGAGACCCTCCAGGGCCTGGCCACCCAGACCGGCGATCTGCGTTTCGCGTTGGACGCGTACCGCCGCTTCATCTCAATGTTCGGCCAGATCGTGATGGGCGTGCCTCGCGAGAAGTTCGAGCGCGTTCTGGATCGCTCCAAGGCGCAGACGAGCGGCGGCCGTGACACCGACCTCACCCCCGAGCAGTTGCGCGAGATCATCGCCGCCTACAAGCGAATCATCTTCGCCGAACAGCGCGGCCATGATTTCCCCGAGGACCCCTACGAGCAACTCCGCATGGCCATCGCCGCGGTTTTCGATTCGTGGATGGGTCGCCGCGCCGTGGACTACCGCCGCGTCAACCGTATCCCCGACGACCTCGGCACCGCAGTGACGGTCCAGGCGATGGTCTTCGGTAACATGGGCTGGGACAGCGGCACCGGCGTGGCCTTTACCCGCAACCCTTCCACCGGAGAGAAGGCGCTCTACGGCGAGTACTTGCTCAATGCCCAGGGCGAAGACGTCGTCGCCGGCATTCGCACCCCGAAGCCGATTAGTGAGTTGCGTGAGGAACTCCCGACCGTCTACGAGCAGTTTGTCACGATCACTGAGCGACTGGAGCGCCACTACCGCGATATGCAGGACCTCGAGTTCACGATCGAACGCGGCACACTCTGGATGCTCCAGACCCGGACCGGCAAACGCACGGGCGCTGCCGCTGTCAAGGTCGCCGTGGACATGGTCCGCGAGGGTTTGATTGACCGCGCCACCGCCGTCAGGCGCGTCACCCCCGAGCAGCTCGACCAACTGCTGCACCCGACGGTCGATCCCCAGGCGGACGCGGTCGTCCTCGCCAATGGTCTGCCGGCCAGCCCGGGCGCGGCGCAGGGAACGGTGATCTTCAGCCCCGACGAGGCTGAGGAGTTGGCCCGCACCGGCACGAAGGTCATCCTGGTCCGCCAGGAAACCAGCCCGGACGACTTCCACGGTATGGTCGCGGCCCAGGCCATCCTGACAGCCCGCGGGGGGATGACGTCCCACGCGGCGGTTGTCGCGCGCGGCATGGGCAAGCCTTGCGTCACCGGGGCCGATGCTCTAGTCATCGATTACAACCAGCAGCAGTTCAACGTCAACGGCACAGTCGTGCCGAAGGGCGAGTGGATCACCGTGGATGGCTCCACCGGCCGGGTGCTGTTGGGGCAGGTGCCCACGGTGCAACCCACCCTCGGGTCCGACTTCCACGAGTTGATCGGCTGGGCGGATGAGCTCCGGGATCTGCGCGTGCGGGCCAATGCCGACACCCCCCACGACGCCAGGGTGGCCCGCGACTTTGGGGCCGAGGGCATCGGCCTGTGCCGCACCGAGCACATGTTCTTCGGGGAGGAACGCCTGGCGGCGATGCGCGAGATGATCCTGGCCGACGGCGTCGGCGCCCGTGAGAAGGCCCTCGAGAAACTTCTCCCGCTCCAGCGCGAGGACTTCGCCGGCATCTTCCGCGCGATGGCCGGCCTGCCGGTAACCATCCGGCTGCTCGACCCACCACTGCACGAGTTCCTGCCCAACCTTCAGGAGCTTCTGGGCAGCCTGGCCGAGCTGAAGCTGGCCCTCCAGCGGGCCGGTACGCTGCACGAGATGGACCACCTGCTGGACGAGATTGACGAGAAGCGCCAGCTCTTGCGCCAGGTGGAACGGCTCCACGAGGCGAACCCCATGCTGGGCCATCGCGGCTGCCGACTGGGCCTGCTCTACCCCGAGGTGACCCGGATGCAGGCCCGCGCCATCTTCGAGGCGGCCTGCCAGGTCCAGGGCGAGGGGCTGGCGGTCATCCCCGAGATTATGGTGCCCCTGGTCGCTGCCGACGAGGAACTGCGCCACCAGGCAGCGCTGATCCACGACGTCGCCCGCCAGGTAATGGGCGAGTATGGCCTGACCGTTGAGTACACTGTAGGCACGATGATCGAGTTGCCGCGCGCCGCGCTAACGGCGGGCAAGATCGCGGCCCATGCCGATTTCTTCTCGTTCGGCACCAACGATCTCACCCAGACCACCTTCGGCCTTAGCCGCGACGATTCAGGGCGCTTCCTGCCCCATTACGTGGATCGCAAGATTTTGCCCGACGATCCTTTCCAGGTGCTCGACCGCGAGGGCGTGGGAGAGTTGGTGCAGATCGCAACCGAGCGCGGGCGGCACACAAAACCCGGCCTCAAAGTGGGCATCTGCGGCGAGCATGGCGGCGAGCCGCACTCGATCGCTTTCTGCCACGAGACCGGCCTGGACTACGTCAGCTGCTCGCCCTTCCGCGTGCCGCTTGCGCGACTGGCCGCCGCTCAGGCCGCCCTCGCCGCCAGCGATGCGGCCCCGCTCCAAGAGGAGGCAGCGAGTCCCGAGCCCGTGCTGGTCTGATTGACCGTTCCAGCCGGCGAGCGGCACGGCGGTGCGTCGCCTGCGATGAACCGGGCAATGGAAAGCAGGATCTCGATCGACATCAAGCGGCGCTTCAGGTATGAGACCTGAAGCGCCGCGGTTCGTGATACGGAGCAGTATTGGACCGAGGGCTCACTTCGCGAGTGGCTCGTCGATCGAGAGTGCCATGTTCCCGAGCAAGGCCCACGAAGCCTGGAACTTCTCCCAGGTGTAGTGATCGGTGGTCGCCGTGTAGGGATCATTGACCCATACCCCGGATTCGTCGTACCCCACGACGTTGTAGGTATGCTCGTAGGGAACACCGTTCACCGTCACCCCATCCGTCGTTCGCCACTCAACCGTCTCGCTCCTTCCCATGTAGGCCGTAGCCCAGACCATGACCGGATGGCCTGCAGCAAGCTTCTGTTTGATCCACTCGACCGTTTGCCCTTTATACGCCGTGGCCGCGACCCCTAACGCTTTGAGCCCGCGAGCCACCGGCTCAGCGTAAACCCCATAACCGGCGGGGTAAATGCCGCCCGGTGGATCATCCACGCTTTGCCCAGCGAATCCCTTGTTCGGGTCTCCGCCGGGATCATAGCCGACGATCTCGAAAAGTTCTTCCCAGGAGAAGTGCTTGTCGTAGTAGGCCGCGAGATCCGTCGCCGACCGGAACTCACAATTGAGAGTACGCTCTTGTTTGGTGTTGGGCACCTGCAACCGTCCGGTTGCAGGTGCCGCGGCCGACACGGGCGCCTTCAGAACAACAACCAGGGGCTCCGCGGGCGGCGGGACCGCAATCTCATTGCTGCTCGTCGCCTGGCTGGCGGACCCGTTCGACGACCGGGGAAGAGCAAGGGGGCGACTGACAGCTGGAGACTCAGCGCTTCGTGGCACGCCGGTCGCGATGCCTGCCGGCAGGGCGTAGATCAGCGCGAGGACGGCGACGAACAGAACGGCCGTCGCCAGCAGCCCAACCACGAGCAGCCGGAAGAAGAAGCCCTCTGCCAAACCGGTGAGGAACCCTCTTGAAAACCCAACATCCACCTTCCAGTGGAGCAGAGAGCCGTCCAAAAGTTTCAGAATGAGAGTCCGCAGGGGGAGATTCTGGCTGCGTTGGCGGCGCGCCCGCCTGACGGCGGGGAGTGGAGCGCTCGGTTGAGACCACGTCATAGGACTTCACCTCACGGCTGGCACGGCACCAGAACGTGTACCCCATCGTGCAGGATCGTCTCGTCGCAACTATCCTGCGCCTGGCACAAGCAGGGTGTGGCCATCCGGATTGAAAGTTTATCAAACAACAGTTGGTACAGAATATATAACATGTTCTCTCGGCGCCTGTCAATACCCGATCTATATTGATCCCGAGCTGATTCACTTGCACGCTTTCGAAGGGGAGCGAGCCCCCTCCGAAGGCCGGCCGCCGGAGGATCCGCCCGAGAAGGACTGGCGTAGGATTGCATCTCCATTTGACTCTGATAGACTCGCTCGTACCATACGGCGCGCTGCGCCACGTAGGATTCTTCCGTGGCACCGTGCTCTGACCGGTCCGCCCAGCGACGGGCCTCTCCATCCTCCCCGGCAAACTCGCCCGGTGGCGCGGCCAGATTCGTCGTCCCGTTCCGCCGCCGGGGAGGCCTCCGTCGGGCCTCGTACCCGGCAGGTGGGCCACCTGCACGTCGAGACGCCGAGCTCCCACCAGGCTTGTGAGGCGGTGCCATCGTTATGCTCGGCGGCAGGCGGCGGGGTCCCCTCAACGCTCCCGGCACGCGCCAGCGCTCGCGACCCGAGCCGCACGTTCCCACGTTGGTCACCGGGAGAAGGAGATTGAATGCGACAACAACGATGGCCCGCCTGGCTGGGGTTCGTGCTGGCCGCGTTTGGTCTTGCGGCAGTGATCTGCACATCGCGGGCGGGGACCGCGCCAGAGACCCGCCAGTCCATTTTCCTGCCAGAACTTTACCGCCCGCTCTCCCAATTCGCGCCTATCGGGCGAACCCAGTTTGGCCTGGTTTTTGTGAACTCCGCGGAGAACCTGCGCAGCGATGCGAGGATTCAGCGTGGAGTGGAGGCCGGCGCCCAGTTGGATCGTTTTCCGCTCTACTGGAACCACATCGAAAGGAACACCGGGCAGTTCGATTGGAGCCGACAGGACGCCGCCTTGCGGGCCAATGAGCGCAAGGGGTTGGGCACGCTCGCCATTCTGCTCGGGACGCCGTCCCAGTACTACCCGCCCGGCTTCCACCTCCAGGGCCAGGTGACGATGCCGCCGATTGGCGGCGGACCGCTGCGTGCGGGCGTCGGTGAGTTGAGAGGTCAGGGCACCTGCGACGCGCCGGGGCCGCCGCCGCCGCGGGGTCTCAACGCGCCAATCTTCGCCGATGGCAGCGACCGCCCGGCGCCGGGCAAGGCGGTCAATCCGGACAACCCGTGGGCGCGCTTCGTCTGGCAGGCGGTGGAGCGCTACCGGCCCGGTGGGTCTGCAGCGTTGCACGTCCGCGCCTGGGAGATTTGGAATGAACCGGACCTCTGCCAGTTTTGGTTTGGCACGGCTCAGGAGTACGCGCGCCTGCTCAAGGTGGCCTACCTGATCATCAAGCAGAGCGATCCCCAGGCGACGGTCGTGTGGGGCGGGCTCGCTCACTTCCAACAACCCCAATTTCTCACTACCCTGGTGGGTACTCTGCAGAGCGATCCACTGGCGGCCGAATTTGGTGGATTCTTCGACGCCGCGGCCAGCCATCACTACTCCACTGCGACTCACGGGTACAACTACACGCGCCGCATTCGGGACACGCTCGCCGGGACACCATGGGCCAACAAACCGATCTGGATCACGGAGAGCGGCGTCCCAATCTGCGACGACTATCCGGGCCCGCCATGCCCCAGCCCCTACCGCGCCAACCCCGAAGAGCAGGCCGCGTACATCTGGCAGAACGTCGCCTACACGCGCCTGGCGGGCGGCGGGCCGATCTTCCATTTCCAGCTGCATGATGACTGCGGCAATGTGGTGGCACCGAACTCGCCGGATGGCTTCGGGCTGGTCAAGAACGAGCCGGCGAGCTACTGCTCGCCGTCCAACGCGGAGCCGCGTCCCGCGTACACCGCCTTCCAACTGGCGACACGCTTCTTCGCGGAGACCGAAGTGCTTTGGGCCGATATTCAGGATGGCAAGGTGCGCCGAGTGGCCTTCTACCACCCGGATTCGAAGGAGCGCCGCCTGCTCGTCTGGGCGATTGATGGGGACGATGCGGTCGCGCGAGTGCCCGCTACCGGCGCGCCGGCCCTGCGCCTCGCCCTCGACGGCAGGACGGCGGAGTTGACCCCGACCGGCGGCGAGTACCAGATTCCCGTTCCCCACGCCACCAACCGCAACCAGCCTGGCTCCTCGACCTATACTATTGGCGGCAAGCCCTACCTGCTGATCGAGCGCGACACGCTGCCACCGACGAGCACCGTCGCCCCGCTGGCCCCCACGTTACCACCGACCTTCGAGGTGAGCTGGCAAACGAGCGACCTGGGGTCGGGGGTGGCCGAGGTGGCGCTGTGGCGGCAGGAGGATGAAGGCCAGTGGCAGCTCTGGCTGGCGGACCAACCGGCGAGTGGGAGCGCTCAATTCACGGGGCAGGTGGGCCACCGCTACCGGTTTGCCGTCATGGCGATGGATCGAGCTGGAAATGCGCCTCAGAAGCCGGTGGCGCAGGCCGAGACGGTCATCGCGGCGCCAACCGCAACGCCGACGGCCACTGCCACCGCAACGGCGACCCCAACGGCCACGGCGGTGCCGGACGGTGGCGATTTGATCCAAAACGGTGGCTTCGAGCGCGACGAGCTTTGGCTCTTCGGCGACAACGGCCCGGCGACCGGCGGCTACATCACCAGCACGGTCCACAGCGGCCTGCGTGCCGCCCGGCTCGGTCTCGAGCCCCCGGCTGCCGACCTGGCCAGCTACTCCAGCGTCTCGCAACGTGTGACCATCCCGTCGGACATCACCGGCGCACGCCTCGCCCTCTGGCTCTGGCCACGCACCGAAGATGACGTCGCACCACCAGGCGGCCTCACGGACGGTGCCACCCTGACGGCCGCGCTCCAGACGGGAGCCGCGCCGGCTCAATCCAGCCCCGACCGCCAGCAGGTGATCCTTCTGGATGACAAGCGGCAGTTCCTGGCACTCCTCTGGAGCGCCGCCGAAAACGGGGATGGCTGGCAGCGGCTCGACTTCGACCTGAGCGACTATCGAGGTCGCACGATCTGGATTTATGTCAACTCCATCAACGACGGCGACGGCCGCCGCACCTGGCTGTTCCTCGACGATGTGAGCCTGACGGTCTCTCGTTCCCCGTCACCGACGGCGACGCCAACGGCGAGCGGCGATTGAGCGTGGCCGCCAGCGACGCGGCGGATTCAGACCGGGAACCGGCACGTGGCGTTCGCGGCGGCTGCGACCTGATGGTATACTCCTCGCCGCTCGGTTGGCGGCGGCACAATAATCGAGCAGCCGCAGGCCATCCCGAGCAGGAGCCATGTGTAGCCCCTGTTGCTTTCTGGCCGACCATGACTTGAGGTTGCCCCGATGCATCGTCCGCCTGGCCGGCTCCTCGCCGTCCTTGTCGTCTTTGGTCTCGGCCTCTTTGCGACTCGCGCCGTCCGGTCAGCCACCTCCGCGGGGACCTTGGGCGTCGAGATGTATGCCACGCCGGCGCAGGTGGTCGCGGGCGGGCGGTTGCGCTACGATATCATCGTCCAGAATCGCGCCGCCACAGCACTGAGCGGCATCATCGTAACCGACGAATTGCCGCCCGGCTTTCGCTACGTCCCCGGCAGTGCCATCATCCGGGCCGACGGCCGCCTGGTGGCTCATACAGAGCCCGGTGTGAACGGGCAGCGGCTAGAGTGGAATGAGCTCCAGGCGCCGGGCGGCGCCTGGGTCAATGTTCACGGCATCCATACCTTCGTTCAGGATCGTTGCACGGACACGGCCTACGTTGACTACCAACTCGACCGCGCCCGGGCGCTGATGGGCCCCGGCGCCTCCGTCAGGCAGCTCTTCTACCCCGTCACCACGTCCACCTCGGGGGCACGCTCGTGCTGGCACTACTTTGTTGAAGCTGCCTACAACCACGAGTTGCACCCGATCATTCGCCTGGCCGGCCGCTTCGAGGGTAGTGGCTGGCAGAAACCAGCGGCGGATAGCCCCGGCCACTATACCACCATCGCCGCCGCCGTGGCTCGCGTCGTCGCCGACCTGCCACGGCGCGATGGGATTCCGTTGATCATTGAGGTGTGGAATGAGCCCAACCTTGACATCGAATGGAGTGGAGCTGCCAACGCTGCAGAGTACGGGGCTTTCCTCCGTGATGTGGCCGCTGCGATCCGCGGTCTGAATGACAGCCGCATTCTGATCGCGAACGGCGGCCTGGCGCCCGGCGGCAACATTCTCAACACCACCTTCGTGGATGGCATGGTGGCCGTTCCGGGCGCGCTCGAAGCCTTCGACCTGTGGTCGGCACATCCCTACCCCTCGAACCACCCGCCGGAGTACAACCTCCACGGTGGCACGGCGCGCCACACCCTTGCGACCATCGACAGCTACCTGCTCGAGTTGGCCCGGCTGCGGGCAGCCGGGCGCAGCGGCTTCAAAGTCCTGCTCACGGAGACCGGGTACGCCCTGGGTGACAGCAGTTACGCCTGGGATGGCTTTCCGGCTATTACCGAGGACAACCGCGCCGACTACGTCAGCCGTGCCCTTTCCGACTACTGGCAGGCCTGGCCCGAGGTCCAGGCTGTTACCCCTTACGAGTTGGTGGATTCGTTCGGCAATTGGGCCGTATGGGACTGGATCTACCCCAACGGGACGGCCCACCGCCAGTACGATGTCGTTGCGGCCCAGGCCAAGTTCCAGAAGGTCGTGCCGGGCACACTGAGCGTCAGCTTCCTGGCCGAGAGCGGCCCGCTCGGAGGGGTCTTCTACACTCGGGCCTACGGCGGCACGGCCGGTACCACCTTCGACAGCGGCCCGGCGGCGCCGGTGCAGGTCGACGGCCCCACGCCCACCCCGACCGTGACCGCCACCCCAAGCCGGACGCCGACCGCCACCACTACACCAACCGCCACACCCACTCGGGTTCCCGACGGTGGTAACTTGATCCAAAACGGCAGTTTCGAGCGCGACGAAGCCTGGCGCTTCGGCGAGAATGGTCCGGCCACCGGCGCCTACACGAGCAGCGTGGTCCACAGCGGCCAACGGGCTGTGCGCCTCGGCATCACGCCGCCCAGCAACGATGCCGCCAGTTACTCCAGCGTCTCCCAAGCCGTGACGATTCCAGCCGATGCCCGCAGCGCGGACCTCACCCTCTGGCTCTGGCCGCATACGGAGGATGATCCGGCCCCGCCGGGGAGCACTGACGGCGCTGGCGCTCAGATGGCGGCGCGCCCCGCCGGGTCCCCCCCAAGCCAGGACTCTGGCGACCGCCAGCAGGTGATTCTCCTGGATGACAAGCGCCAGTTCCTGGCACTCCTCTGGAGCGCCGCCGAAAACGGGGATGGCTGGCAGCGGCTCGACTTCGACCTGAGCAGCTATCGGGGCCGCACGATCTGGATTTATGTCAACTCCATCAACGACGGCGACGGCCGCCGCACCTGGCTCTTCCTCGACGACGTGAGCCTGACGGTGGCGATGCCGCCCATACCGAGCGCCACCCCAACCGCGACTGAGGCGCCCGCTACCCACCTTTACCTGCCACTCCTGGCGGCGAACGAGGCAGCCAGGCCGCTCCGCGCCGCTCCTCCGACATCCGCCGCAGGCACCCCACCACCGCCGGGCCTCCCCCAGGTCGCGCTCCCGGCTGAAGCTGAGGCTGGCGCCGTCCACGCGCAGCTGACCACCGGTGGCGTCGCTGTGACACGTGGCTCGTCGACGAGACAACTCCGGGCCCCGGGACCGCTCTGGAGCGTGGCCCTCTCTCCCGATGGCCAACACATGGCGGCGAGCGCGCCGGACGGTCGCGTCCTGATCTGGACGACCGACGGGCAGTTGCTGGCAGAGCAGCGCGAACTTCCCCGCCCCGGCGGCCTGGTCTGGCTTGGCGACATTCTCATCGTTGCCGATCCGGCCCAGAAGCGTCTCGCTTTTCTTGCTCCTCCCACTTATGCTATACTCCGAAGTATCCCGGTCGGCGAGGCACCCTTGGCCCTGGCGCTCGCACCCAGCCGGGACGACGTCAAGTCGCGTCTCTTTGTGGCGGATGCTGGGACCGGCACCATCCTCGCTCTCGATGTACCGACCGCTGCTGTCTTCTGGAAGTACAGTGTGGGCGGGTTAGGAACCCTTCTGGGATTGGCTTACGACCCAGGCAGCGACCGTCTCTTCGCCGCCTATCCACTAACCGCTCGCTTTCGAGCACTTGTTGCCCTCGACGCCACCACTGGCACGCTGGCGGCCCGCCGGAACGGCGACGACCGCCGCCCACTGACTCTACTCTCTGCATTACGATTCGATCCGGCGGCCGGCCACCTCATTGCCACCGATGGTTCGACCACCTGGTGGTTCACGCCCGATCTACAATATCTCCGTTGAGCCACGCAAAGAGGTCCAATGCGCTCCGATGCCGTAATTGACGAAATCAAGCAACGCCTCGATATCGTCGAGGTCATCGGTCGCTACGTGCCCCTCAAGAAGGCGGGGCGCAGCTACAAAGGATTTTGCCCCTTCCATCACAACACCCGCACCGAAGCGCTGATGGTCTTCCCTCACACTGGAACCTGGCATTGCTTCGGCGCCTGCGGGACCGGCGGGGACGTCTTCACCTTCGTCCAGAAGTGCGAGGGGCTCTCCTTCCCTGAGACGCTCAAGCTCCTGGCCCAGCAGGCCGGCATCGAGCTCGAGCCACAGAATGAAGCCGCAGCGGCGGCGCAGGCACGCCGCGACCGGCTGCGCACCGTGCTTGCCGCCGCTGCGCAGCAGTTTCACGAGTGGCTTCTCCAGGCGCCGGAGGCGGCGCACTGCCGAGCCTACCTGGACCGGCGGGGCGTGAGTGCCGAGACCACCGGCCAATTCCAGCTCGGGTACGCGTTGAATTCGTGGGATCGTCTCTTCACCACACTGGGTCCGGCTGGACGAGGATACAGCAGCGACGATCTGGCCGCCGTCGGCTTGATCAAAGCGCACGACAGCGGCGGTTGGTACGATGCCTTTCGCGACCGCGTGATCTTCCCGATCCGCGATGTGCGCGGCCGGGTGATCGGCTTTGGCGGGCGGGCGCTGGCGGAGGACCAGGTCCCGAAGTATCTGAACTCACCCCAGACCGAACTCTTCGATAAGGGCAAGACGCTCTACGCACTCGATCTGGCTAAGGAGGAGACTCGTCGACAGGATCGCGCCGTGATCGTTGAGGGCTACATGGACGCGATCGCCGCCCACCAGGCTGGCCTCCGCAACGTGGTGGCCAGCCTCGGCACAGCGCTGACGCCCGACCAGATCAGGCTCCTCAAACGCTTCACCCAGAACCTGACCCTGGCCCTCGACGCCGATGTCGCCGGCAGCGAGGCGACTCGCCGGGGCGTCGCCACCGCGCGGGACGCGCTCGACCGGCGGCCGGTGGCGGTGCTCCGCGGACAGGGACTGCTGCGCCGCGAGTACGAGCTCAGCGGCGACCTGCGCGTCCTGGCCCTGCCCGCCGGCTACGATCCCGACGAGCTGATCAAGGAGGACCTTGCGCGCTGGCGTCGACTGGTCTCTGAGGCCAGGCCGGTAGTGGACTATCTCTTCGATGTCACCCTTGACGGGCTGAACCTTGACAGTCCACGTGACAAGACCCAGGCCGCCAGGGAATTGCTGCCCGTCGTCGCGGAATTGGGGGATGTCGTCGTCCGCAACCACTACCTGCAGCGCCTGGCCCGCCTGCTGCGAGTGGACGAACGGACCCTCGCTGGCGAGATGGTGGCGCTGACCCGCGCGGGGCCGGCCCGCCCACAGACCGGACCGGCACGACAACCGCCGGCCGAGCCGCCTGGCGGGGCACCGGATGAGGAGTTCTTCCCGGACGAAGAGAATCCCTTGGCCGGTCCTGTTGGCAGCGGGTCCAGCCGACAACGGGAACCGGAAGCCTGGTCGCGGCCGGTGGGGGCGGAGGAGTGGCTGCTCTTCTTACTGATCCAGAACCCCGCTCTGCTCCAGAGAGTGGTCGACCAGGGGCTGCGCGCGGACGATTGGCAGCAAACCCAGAACCGCGAGCTCTTTGAGGCCCTGAGCCGCCATGCCCCGCACACCGGCTTCGCCGTCGAAGAGCTGGCCGACGAGATCGACCCGACTCTGGCGGCGACCCTGGCCCGGATCCTCGATTCGTGCGAGGGCAGCCCGTCACTCCCGGCCGACGCCTTAGAGACTGAGCTGCACGACGCGCTCGACAAAGTCAAGATTGCGGCTGACCAGGCCGCCGCCCGCCAGCTCCACTATCTCATTGACGACCTGCAGAGTGCCGGCGCTGTGGCGGATCAGGCCGAACTCAAGCATTTGCTCGTCGAGTACGGTCGCATCAATCAGCGCATTCTCCGCCGCCAGCGGGCCCTGTACGACCGGACCGATGCGGCGAAATTCCAGGCCACCCATAGGAGTGCTCGCTGAGGACGAGCCGGTCTCCGGCTCAAACGTGAATGAAAGAGTAATTGACGCTCCTCCGGGAGTGGGCTACACTTAATCGCCGCTCCTTCAGGGCGTTGTAGTGGGAGGACCGACCAAACGGGTCGGGAGGATTGGATGGCGCAGAAAGCGGACCGAGATCTATTGATCCAACAGCTCATTGAGAAGTCGGGTACTGATCGCCGTCTCGCCCAGAAGGATGTGATTGATGCTGTCGCTGGAATGAAACTGGATCAATCAGAGCTCAACACGATCTACCGAGCTCTCGGCGAAGCCAAGGTCAAGATCGGCGCTGATACTGACTGGCAAGAGGAAGAACCCCTCGATGAAGAATTGGCCGAGGTCGAGCGCGAGCAAGAGGAAGAGCACCGCCGCGGGCGCGACGCCGATGTTGGCGACCTCGGCAACGATCCCGTTCGCATGTACCTGCGAGAGATTGGGAAGGTCCCCTTGTTGAGCGCCGAGGAGGAGACCTGGCTGGCCCTGATGATCGGGGCGCGCCAGTTTATCGCCGAGGTCAAGAACGGTGGCGACGGCACCACGCGCACCCGAGCGATCTACCGGAGTGCCTACCAGACCCTCTACGACAACTGGCAGATGGTGCTCCAGGGCTGTACAGACCTCAAACTCCCGGCGCCAGATCTCGTGTCGATGATTGACGGCGTGCACGCGGTCCAGAAGATGTGGCCGGCCATGCCGCCGCGTCACCCATTCTACCCCGAGCGCTTTTTCTCGCGACACTACCCGGATCACGATCACGACCTGCCCGAACTGGCTCAGCGCACCAAGCGGCGCCTCTTCGACGTACCCCTCGGTCTCTACCTGATGCCCGAGAGCACCCTGACCGCTATCTGCCAACTCCGCGAACAGGGCCAGCCGCTCCCACCACCCGATGACGCCGGATCGCTTCTCACCGCCGGCGACGTCGAGTTGGAAGCGCGCTACGACGCCGTCCGTCGCCAGGCCGACCGGGCCCAGGATCTCCTGACCACCGCCAATCTGCGCCTGGTGGTCAGCGTCGCCAAGCGCTATATCGGCCGCGGGATGAACTTCCTGGATCTCATTCAGGAAGGCAACATCGGCCTCCTGCGGGCGGTCGAGAAATTCGATCACACCAAGGGCTACAAGTTCTCCACCTACGCGACCTGGTGGATTCGGCAGGCCATCAGCCGGGCCATCGCCGACCAGGCCCGCACCATCCGGATCCCGGTGCACATGGTCGAGACGATCAACCGGCTGATTCGCACCAGCCGGCGCCTCGTCCAGGAACTGGGCCGTGAGCCCACGGCTGAGGAGGTCGCGCTGGAGATGGACCTTCTGGCCGAAGAGGAGCGGCTGCTGATCCTCAAGGCCATGAACGGCGAGCGGCCGATGGACCCAATCCTGGCGCGCAAGCTCAAGCGCGCCGCCGCCAAGGTCCGCCGCATCATGAGCCTCAGTCAGGAGCCGATGAGCCTGGAGACGCCGGTCGGCAGTGAGGAGAACTCCTCCTTGGGCGACTTCATTCCGGACGAGACCATGGCCGGCCCGGTGGACGCCGCCAGCAAGAAGCTGCTCGCCGAGCAGATGCGGGAGGTCCTCGGACAGCTCAACAAGCGCGAGAAAGAGGTACTCGAGCTACGCTTTGGCCTGGTGGATGGCCAGAGCCGTACCCTGGAAGAGGTCGGCCAACGCTTCGGCGTTACCCGCGAGCGCATCCGCCAAATCGAAGCCAAGGCGCTGCGCAAGCTCCGCCATCCGCTGCGCTCCAAAAAGCTCCGCGACTATCTCAGCTAAGGGAGCGTTTCAATAAAGAAAAAACGACGGAGGGATCGCCTTCGTCGTTTGTTTTTTTCGTCTATTCGCCCCGCATTCGTGCGGGTCTGTTTGGCCGGACAAGCAACAAGTCCAACCAGTCGTTAGATCTTCGGTGCCGGCACCGCCGCCACGCCAAGGGCTCCGGGCCCGGCGTGGGCGCCCAACACCGGGCCGACCTCACACTGCAGCAGATACTCGATGTTCAGGTTGCGCTGAAGCTCGCGAAGGAGCACATCCCGGTCCGACTCGGCGACGGCGTCGGCGACGCCTGCCCACACCGGCTGGGTGCCAAAGCGGTCGCGCGGCATCTCGACCAGCCGCTCGATCGCACGCCGCCGGTTGCGCGCCCGGTCACCGGCCTCCACGCGACCGTCCTTGATCAGAATCACGGGCTGGACGCGGAGGATACTCCCCAAGAAGGCCCGCGCCCCACCGATTCGCCCCCCGCGCTTCAAGTACTCAAGGGTCTCCAGCGTAAAGATCAGCAGCGTCTCATCGACCATGGGGCCCAGCATCTCGGTGATCTCGGCGCGCGAGTGGCCGGCTTTTGCGGCGCGGGCGGCGGCAGCCACCATCAGCGCTTCCCCGGCGGAGACGGATCTCGAGTCGACGATCGTGATCGGAGCGTGTTCGCCAAGAGCGACGGCTGCCTGGACGGCTGAGTTGTAGGTACCGCTGAGCTCGGAAGAGAGGGTCACCGCAACAACCTCATCGCCGGCCGCGAGAACCCTGCTGAAGACCGCTTCGAAGTCGGCCGGCGACGGCTGAGAGGTGGTGGGGACTGGCGAGGCCTGGGGCAATAGATTGTAGAACTGCTCAGTGCCCAGTTCGATCCCCTCGCGATAGCCGGTCCCACCGATGTTGACGATGAGCGGCACAATCTGAACGTTGTACTCGCGCGCCACCGAGGGGGGAAGATTGGCGGCGCTATCAGTCACGACTCGAATCACAATGCTCCTCCTTCAGCGATGCCCCAAAAACCCCAAGAATTGTACCAATAAAAACCCCGGCCGCTCGCCGGGGTTACGGGCAAGTCAACTGCGTCTGTTGCGAATCAGGAAGCAGCCCGCGGCGTCTTCTGTTCGGCGGCCGCCAACGCTTCCTGCAAAAAGTCGGAGAGCGCCGCCACATGATCCTCACCGAGGTCGGCGAGCATTGCCTGGTAGCGACGGATCGAACTCTGCCAGCGCTCCAGCGTGCCAAGTTCAGGGCGGTTGCTGAGCACTGACCCAAGCCCCAAACCCGCGAGGGTTCCGAGACCGATCTCACCGGCTGGGATCAACGCCCGCAGCCGGGAGACACGGCCACCCACGGTCACGCTGGCCCGGACCCGTTGGAGGTGGGCCAGGAGTGCCCCGATCATCTCCGCGCAGTAGAGGAGCGGTGATTCCGCCTCGACGCGCACGGCGCGGTTCAACAACTCTGTCACCAGGGTCTCCCCGGGGTCGCCGGTGCGCAGCTGTTCAAGGATCTGAACCTTGGTCGCCTCCCATTGGGCGTTGTCCGGGCTGATAGCCCCGCGACCGCCGAGGAGCCGCAACGCCGCGCGCGCCTTCGACGTCGGTACGAAGACGATACTCGTGCGGCCGGGACCGGCTTTATCGCCCTGGCGCTGGTACTCGGAGCGAACGAAGCCCTTCCGCTCCAACAGCTTCAGCATATCGTAGGCAGAGTACCGATTTACACCCAGCCGTTCCGCCACCTGGGTGTAGTGGACGGGCTGCTGGACCTCGTGGTAGAGATCCAGCAACTTTACGAGGACGTGCCCCTGCCGTGCCGTCAAGCTCATGAGAATCCTCCCTACTTACGCCTATTCTACGGACTGCGGCGCGCGTGGTCAACCGGGACGGGTGCGCCGGCCTCAGCACGCCGGCGAAAGTCGGACATGGTGACCACCGTCCTGTTCACGCGTGCCTCTTCGGCTGCGAACGCGAGCAGGTGGCTCTCCAGGGCCTCGCGGGCGGAGGTGAGTGGCGGCATCTCGCCGCGTACGGCGCCCAGGAAGGAGCGCACCACGCCGAAGTCGCCCCCGCCGTGCCCGCTCTCCGCCGGAGGAATCACCAGTTCCTCGCGACGGCCGGTCAGATGATCGTGAACCTCGATCCGACCACCCGCGTAGGTGAACTTGCCGCGCAGCGTGGCGCGCGTGCCGTCGTAGCGCATGGTGCGCGACTCTTCGTGGGAGTGGCCATGCATGAAAAGCACCGCCGTGGTCCCACCCTCGAATTCCATATTGACCGTCTGGTGGTCGACCACATCGTTGTCACAGAAGTAGACACAGCGGCCGTAAGGGCCTGTCTGCAACGCGCGCTCCCGAGCGTCGCGAGTCAAATCCTCACTGATGACGGAGACCGGCCAGCCGGTGCGGTCAGGATCGAGATAGAGGCGCCGGGCGTCGAAGGGACACTGATCGCCCGCCGGGCAGCCGTCGGTGCAGCGGGCCGTGGCACCAGGCGGTGCATTCTCGGGCCGGAAGTGGATGAGCGAGCCGAAGGAGTGGAGCCGGATGACCTCGCACCCCAGGTTCCAGGTGAGAAGGTCCAAATCGTGGCAACACTTGGCCAGAATCATCGGGCTGGCCATCGCCGCGTTGCGCCAGTGACCGCGCACGTAGCTGTGGGCCATGTGCCAGGAGACGACGTTCTCGCGATGCTCGACGGTGATGATGTCGCCAAGGCGGCCCGAGGCCAGGATGATGTGCAAGGTGGAAAAGAAGGGAGTGGAGCGCAGGACGTGGCAGACCTGGAGGAGCCGGCCACTACGCTCTGCCGCCTGCACCAGCGCGATGTTCTCCGCCAGGCGATTCGCCATCGGCTTTTCCAGGAGCACGTCGTAGCCAGCCGCGAGGGCTGCCAGCGTGGAGGGGTAGTGGGTCTGATCCTGGGTCGTGTTGAAGAACGCATCGGCGATCCGGCCCTGGCCGACCAGGTCCTCCCAGGAGGCGAACTGGCACTCGGGCGAGATGTTGTGCGCAGCGGCAAAACGCACCCGGCGGGCCGGGTTGGGCTCGGCGACGGCGACAAATCTGAGTTCCTCGGGGTATTGAAGGGCGTACGGCCCGTAGTTGTAGAATCCTCGCTGGCCGGCGCCGCTCAATACAGCTGTCACGCGGGTTGTCATTCCACCACCTCTCCTCAACCCCACGAGATGCAGGTCGAGGCTCTCAAACAAAGGTGCAACGGCAGATGGACGGTCAAAGAGCAGGATCGTTTCCACCTGTCCTCTGATCGCCTCCTCAAGGGACCGTGGCGGTAATCGCGGTGACCGCCAATCGGGTGGCGGGGCCGCTCAGGGGTGCGACGCACCGGGCTGCCTCAGGAGCGCGGGATCGGGGGGCCAGGCCACGGGACGCAACCCGGCGCCTCAGGTTTGCAGGTACATCCACCTTGGCCGACCGACATTTGAGCGGCCCCGGAAGCCGGCTGGGGTTATACTGGAACGAGAAACGTCGCGGATCGAGCATGCGTACTCGTAGCACCCTCCGGATCGCCACGTCCCGGTGCTCCGTCATGATTGGCAACTCACCGTGCTGCCGTTATACTCAGCCGCCAATCAATCCTGCACTTCCAGGATCCAATCCGGCCAAATACGACTTGCTGCCTGGAACGCGAAACCATTCCGTTCTGAGCATGGTCACATTTTACGTCTCACCGTTGACATTCCACGAATCACTCGGTCGAGCCATAAGGCGCGGACCAATAATCGCCCCATCCGCCGCCAGCGCTGATTCAGGAAACGACGATGCCCCTATGACTATGGTACGCCTTTCCCGGCCGTCGCTCATCCCCATCCTCGTTGTCGCAGTTGCCCTGGTTGCCTGCAGCCAGTCGCGCCCGCCCGCACCGGAGTCTTCGGCCACGGCTGCACCAATTGTTATGGCGCCCTCGATGACAGCAACCACCGCTCGGCCAACGGAGTCACCGGCGACTGCCACTCCGGCCCCATCGGCGACGCCCATCCCACCCACCGCCACGCCCAGCCCGTCGCCCAGCCTCACGCCCAGCACGACCCCACGCCGGGCCGCACAAGCGAGGTCATCGTCTACCGGGCACGGCCGGGCGACACGTATTCGGGTATCGCGGCGCAGGCGGACATCGACCTCGGGGAGATGTTGGCACTGAATGAGCTGAGCGACAAGAACATCATTGGTATCGGCCAACCCATCAAGCTCCCCGTGGGCGCCCGGCCACCGGAGCAATGGCCGGTGCCCACACCGAAGCCGCTGCCGACCTTCACAACGAATATCGCGATTCCGGACTCGCCCGAGATCAAGCTCGGTCGCGACGACCACCAATGGATTGCCCTCACCTTCGACACGGGCTACAACCCGGAGGTCCAGCGCCAGATCCTGGCTGTTCTCCGCGAGTACAATGTCAAAGCGACGTTCCTCGTCGTTGGCAGTGGCGTCGAGCAGGCTCCCGAGGTCGTAAAAGATGTCGTAGCCGATGGGCACGAACTCGGGAACCACTCCTTCACGCATCGCGACTTCCTCGGCCTCGCGCCCAACCAGGTCCTGGCCGAGTTGCGCGATACCGAGGCAGCCGTCAAGGCCGTGAATCCCAACGTCACGACCAAACCCTGGTTCCGGGCTCCCTTCGGCAACACCAACGAGACCATCCGCAAAATTGTCCA
The DNA here is from genome assembly GCA_027493995.1 of Ardenticatenaceae bacterium. Lineage (GTDB taxonomy): Bacteria > Chloroflexota > Anaerolineae > Ardenticatenales > Ardenticatenaceae > DOUV01. The sequence continues at coordinate 8,778,940 of JAOSJS010000001.1, forward strand.
TGACGAGGGCTACTACATCGTCAACTGGACGGTCGATAGCATCGATTGGGTCGAGGGCATCACCGCCGACGAGGTCTACTGGACGATCCACCGCGCGATCCGTCCGGGCGCCATCATTGTCGAACATGGGAGCAGCCAGGCATCGGTCGAGGCCTTGAAACGACTCCTACCCGAACTGATCGACCAGGGCTACGAGTTCAAGACGCTCTCCGAGATCTTGGCTCCGTAAGGACTCGCGGCGAAACAGGTTCTTCCAACGGATTCAGGGGAACGGCCTGGGCGCAGAGTTCACTGGGGTGCCCGCGCGACCCGTTGTGGGAGGTCTTCGACCGGCCTGGAAACTTGACAGTTTTAGGTGCGCCGATACAATACTCCTGCTTCGCTCCCATCGTCTAGAGGCCTAGGACACCGCCCTTTCAAGGCGGCGACAGGGGTTCGAATCCCCTTGGGAGCACCTCGCGCGGGGCGGCATAGGACTTCTGGTGCCGCCCCGCTTTGTTTCGGTGCTCCTCGCACAGCCTTCTCGAGCGACATCCAGCCACGAGGGGGCGGAGATACCGTTCACCCCCTGCGACAGTTCGGATCGATCGGACTCATGAGATGAGATCCAACAGCCTATTCACCACTCCCACTCGACTGTGCAAGCGCTTCGCTCGGAAGTATTCCACAGAGGGATATTCACTGCTGAGCACTCGCGGCGCCCAGCACTTGTTCGTGGCTGTGGTGCTCGTGCTCCTCGTCGGGCTCGGCCCTGATCTCAAGCGCGCCAGCGCCGATGCCGAGATCAACGAGGACTCTTTTGTCGTGACGGCGGAGACCGGCAGCATAGTGGTCGAGTGGGAGACGGAGAGCGAGGTCGACCACGCCGGCTTCTACATCTGGCGCAGCACCGCGGCAGCATCACAGGGCGACCGGGTCGCTTACCTGCCCTCCCTGGGAGGGTTCGACGGTGCCTACTATACCTGGGAAGACTTCGCCATCCAGCCGCGGGTCACCTACTACTATCGACTGGAGAGCTACAACAGCGATGGAACGTCGAAATTCTACGGCCCACGTGAGATTACCACAGGCGAGATCAGGCCGACACCGTCACCGTCCGCCACCACCAGTCCCTTAGCGAGTGCGACACCGACAACCGCGGTGACCATCACAAGCACCGCCACACCCACGGGCGCCCCGGGGCAAGCGACACCAACGCTCTCACCGACTCCGACCACCGCGGCCACACCGACCCTGGCGCCGCCGACGTCGCCCTCGCCAACCCCACCTGTTCGCTCGGCCCCGGCCGGAAGCACCCCGACGGCCGAGCCCCCCATCATCACGCCCTCAGCAACGCCACCGCGACCGGGTGGCCCCTCGCCGCGACCCAGCAGTACGGGCACGGGCGGGTCGTTCACGCCCACGTTGACGGCTCCCACTACGCGGCCACCCCTGACCACGCCGGGCGCCGCCGCGCACACCGATCACATGCAACGGCTTCCCACCGTGACGCCGCGGGCAGTCGCGACCCTGGTGATTGCCCTCAGCCAGGCCTTGCCCGCCTCAACCCCCGTCGACCTATCCCGGCCGGCGCCCGTCGCACCGCCCCGCTCGGCTGTTGATATCGTCCTGCTGGTGCTGAGTAGTGGCCTGGTCCTCTTTGGTCTCGCCGCTGCGGGTGGTGTTGTCTGGTTCGTCTTGCACGAGCCGCGGCGATAGCCGCCCACGCTCAGGAAAGTGAATGAGGATGGCCTCTGACACATCTACACCCACCGTGAGCGTGGCGGCGATCACCGGTCAAGGCTCGACTGTCACGGTGACGACGTCCGTCGCGTGAAGCCCCTCGTCATCGGCGACGTCGAGTTCGATCGTCCACACGCCAACGGCACCGGTGCCGCTCGCCAGGACTATCGTGAGCGTGGGATTGGGCCCGGGCCCGCCGAGGATGCGCCTGAGATCGGCCCCGCGGCCAACCGGGGCCCCGGCGACACTCCAGGTGTAGCTCACAATCCGGCCGCCCGCGGGATCGAAGGAGCCGGAGCCATCCAGGGTGAGCGGCTGGCCGGCAGGCACCGTCAGTGGCGCTCCGGCCTCAGCGACCGGAGGGATTGGCTGGCGCAGGCCGCAAGCGACCAGGAGTACGCCAAGGCTCGAAAACACAACCCAGAGTATTCGACAGTTCAAACGGCTAGTCCAACTCACGGTCGGCGCTCGCCGTGGTCGGTGCCGCTTCGCTGGCGCCCGGAAGGTCGCCAGGGCAGAAGCGGATCCGGTCAATCCGCAAGCCATCGAGCGCCTCGACCCGTAGCGTCCCCGCGGGGATGACGACCACGTCCCCGACCTGTGCCATGCGGCCCAAGGAGCCGAGAAGGTAGCCTGCGATGGTATCGTAATTGGGATCTTCCACCGACGTGTGGAACTCGGCGTTGAAATCCTCGATCGGAATCAGGCCGCTTACCAGGTAACAGCCATCGGGGAGCGGGCGCACGTCGGGCTCTTCCTCTTCGAACTGATCCTGGACATCGCCCACGATCTCTTCGAGCAGGTCCTCGAGCGTCACCAACCCGGCCGTGCCGCCAAACTCATCTATCAGAATCGCCAGGTGAGTCCGGTGCATGCGGAAGGTCTGGAGAAGCTCCTCCACGCCGACCGTCTCGGGCACGATCAGAACATCCCTTGTCACATCCGCCGCGACGGTCCCAGTTCGCGTCTCGGCCGGCCTCTGTAAGACGGCGATCAGATCTTTCACATGGATGATCCCGATCACATGATCTAAATCGCCCTCGTAGACGGGAAATTTCGTGTGAGGCGTCTCGACCGCCAGGACGAGCAGATCGTCGAGGGTCGCGCCGGCCGGAACGGCGACGATTTCCGTACGAGGCGTCATCACCTGCCGGGCGACGGTCTCACCAAAATCGAAGATGTTGTGTAGCATCTCGCGCTCACCGGCATCGAGCACTCCGCCCTTCTGACTCTCGGAAAGAATGCGCTTGATCTCATCCACCGTGAAGATCGCGTGGTGACCCGCCACCGGCTGAATGCCGACCAGCCGGAGCACAAACTCAGCGGCTCTGTCTAGAAGCGTGATGAAGGGCTGGAAGATTGTCGTAAAGAGGTGCATCGGACGCGACGCAACCAACAACAAGCTCTCGGGAAAACGAAGAGCGGCACTCTTGGGCGCCTGTTCACCGAGAACGACGTGGAAACTCGTCACAACGACAAGCGAGATCAAGAAGGGGAGGCTCCGGGCCACTCCCACGATAGCCCGCTCGCCGAGGAGATTGTGCAGCACGGGCTCGATCACCGCGGCAACAGCCGCTTCGCCAAGGTAGCCCAGTGCCAGGCTGGCGACCGTGATCCCGAGCTGAGAGGCAGCGATGAGGTGATCGGGATCGTCCAGCCACGGGCGAACGATGGCTGCAGCGCGGTTGCCCTCGGCGGCAAGTTGCTCGATCCTGGCGCGCCGGGCGGTCACAACCGCGAACTCAATGGCGACAAAAAAGCCGTTCATCGCCAGCAGGAACAGGACCAGACCGAAACGGTAGAGTATCGTTCCAATATCCATACGTGTAGCATTCTCCGCGCGACCGTTCTCACGCGCACGGATTATATCATCCTCGCGTTGTCGACTTCAAACGCAAAAAGAGCGGGCGGTCGTGCCCGCTCACAACTCCCTCATACGAAGCCCGCACCAGTACGAGACCGTTACGGCTTCGCCAATGCCAATAGTGTCTCGCGTGCGTCCTCAGCCAGTGGTAGCACCTCTTCGGCCGGCGCGTGTGCGTTCACCTTTTCTTTCACTTCGGCGAAATCATCGGTGACCTTGTCAACCGCCGCCGCATCAATCCGGCTCAGATCGCCCCGCGCGGACTCGAAGGCCGCCTGCGCCCGGTTCAGCGCGCCGACCGCGCCCGACAACTCAGCGCCCTGCGCCGCCTGCGGGTATTCAATGGTGAATACCTCTAATCCCTGCGCCGCCTCGAGCGCCTTCGCCCGCGCCCCAGCCAGCGGATCAGCAGACGCTGGCCCGGGTTGGAGGCGAATCAGCACGGCCGCCAGAATCAACCCACCGATAATAAGAATAACAAACCCGATGATCAGCGCGGGGTGGATACGTCTACGTTTCCGATAGACTGCCATCGGCCATCCCTATTCCACGATCGCGACGACCATCGCATTGTCGTCGGTGCGGGCCAGCGCCGCTTCTGCTGCGGCCAGCGCACCATCGGTATTGAGGGTGCTGGTCAGGTCGAGCAGGCGCGCACCAACCAGCAGGCGCACATTCGGCAGACCGCCCAGCAAACCGGGCGCGGCACCGAGCCGCTCGTGGAGTTCCGGCAACAAAACTCTCGCTTTTCCTGGGATGACGTGCTCACTCCCCACCGCCAGCCGCACCACACCATGCCGGTCCACCACCAGGGTCTGCGAGCGCCGGAAGAGACGTTTGCGGGATTGATAGACCCAAAAACCTCCCGTGTCTGCCAGCAGTGTCAGCGCTTCCGATTTAACGCCGGCGATTTGCGCGGCCAGCGCACGGGCATCCTGCTCACCGATTCGCGCCTGGGTGACCGGCGCAGTGAGTGCGACGTGACCCGTCGCGACCGCCCGCAGCGTGCCGCGATCTTCATCACGTTCGAGCACCACCTGCACGCTCTCCGGCTCGGCTCCAGCGCCAATAGCAGCGACTTCTGCCTCACGGGCCAACGCCTCTGCAGACGTCGAGCCGTCTACCATGGCGCGCTCCACTTCTTCGCGCACGCTGGCCAACGCATCGCCCAAAGACGAAATGACCTCAGCATGCTCTACGAGGCGGTAGGGCAAGCCAAGGTGTTCGGCCACCGCCGGGACCAGCGCCCCAGCACCGCCCCCGCCACCGATGAGCTGAAAGGCGTGACGACGCAGCTTGTATTCCTTCGCGAGTTCCTCAACCGCCCCGGCCACTTGCCGTGCCGACACGGCGAGCAAGCGCCGGGCAGCCTCCTCGGGCGAACATCCGAGCGCGCGACCGAGCGCCTCGAAGCCTCGCAATGCCGCTTCACGCGAGCCACGCGCGTACGCCCCCTCCGGCACCAGACCGAGCGCATTCGCCGCACACGTCACAGTCAGCGCCCAGCGCCGCCCATCGCGCGCTCGTAACACCGCGTAATCCGGCGGGTCGCCCTCCCTCGGCGCCGTGAGCTCCAGTTCGAGCGCCAGGTCGGACTCCAGCTCCTCACTCAAGCTCGCATATGGCAGCCCGGCAATGTGTGCTGAACGCGGGCCGACATCAACGATCTTCCGCCCGCGTACCCGCGCAAGCGAGCCGCCTGCGATCCCTTGCACGCGCACGTCAAGCGAACGCACGCATGTCGGGTGATCCATCACGCGGACGTAACGCATCTCCGGCTGCCCGCCGCGCACGACGCCCAAGTTGCTGCTCGTGCCGCCCACCTCCAGAAATACACCATCGGCCACACTTCCGGAGAGGAGAGCCCCAGCGAGGCTGGCGGCCGGGCCGGAAAGTAGGGTGAGGATCGGGCGGCGCCGCAGCGTCGTCAAATCAGTGAGGCCACCGTCGCCGCGCATCACCATCAAAGGTGCCTTGATACCAGCCGCGCGCAGGCTCCGCTCGACGAGTTCTGTTGTTTGCAGCATTTTCGGGAGGAGGCTGGCGTTAATGGCGGCCGTGAGAGTGCGAATTTCCAGGCCGTAGAGGCCGGAGAGTTGATGCCCGGCAACAGCAGGCAAGCCGCACGCAGCGGCGGCATCGAGGATGAGCACCTCATGCGCCGAGTCATCCACGCTGAAGGCTTCACTGGCAACGATGGCCTCCGCACCGAGGGCTGCAAGCGACTCCACCGCGCGAGCAGCCGCTGCCATGGTGAGCTTGGCGCTTGTATCGAGAAAGACATGATGCACGCGGAGAGACTTGCCGGGTGCCAGTGGAATGTCATCTATGCGCGTGCGGCGCGCCGCGTCAGCCGCATCGCGGCCACGTCCCATGCCCACGACGCCGACAACTGCCGTGTCACCTTCCAACAGGGCATTCACCGCCTGAGTCGTGCTGTGGGCGACGAGCGAGACACGCTCGGCGGCTACAACGGGCTGTGCCAGCAGCCTGCTGATGACCTCCACCACTCCCCGTGCTACGCCGGCTGGCGCGCTGTGGGTGGTCGGCACCAGCGCCTGGGCAACCAGCCGGTACGGTTGGGTCTGAACTGCGACGGCTTTGGTGAAGGTGCCGCCCACGTCTACGCCGAGGCGTAATTTACCTGTCACTCGATCTGTCCTCCATCAGCTCCTAAGGCAGCGGCGAACGGTACATCAGCGCGCTCCGTGAAGCGGGGCGCGAGCCGGATGGCGGTTCGATTTCCACCACAGCGCTACACCACCGGCGATGTATACACCCAAGAGCAAGATCTGCGCGAGGAGCGTCTCGACGGTCGGGTGGATGCCCGTGAACTCAGCCACCGGGCGCGGCAGACGTGGGACGACGCCGATGAGCGATGTAGCGTTGATCAATCCTGACTCCTGCAGTTCCTGTACGGCCTTGCCGATGAACGCAACCGAGAGCAGCATGACTATCGCGACCGCAATCCTCATGAAGGTGCGGATGGGGAGTCGCTGCCCGGCGCGCAAGATGAGCCAGGCCACGACGCCAAGCGCTATAAGGCCAGCCAGGAAACCATACAGCACGAACCACTCCGCACGGTTGCTGAGATTGAGCAGCACCTCGTAGAAGAGCGCCGTCTCAAAGCCTTCGCGGTAGACGGCAGTAAAGCCAAGGCCCATCAGCCCTAACGCGTTGCCGCTTGCCATGGCGGCCCAGGCACGTGCATGCAGAAACTCCATCCAGCGCTGCCGGTCAAGGCGGTTGACCAGCCAGAACGATACCCAGAACATCATGCCGACGGCAACGAAGGAGATGATGGCCTCCAGCAGTTCACGCCCGACCGGCGCAACCTGCACGATGAACCGCAGCAGCACCCATGTAATGACGGTGGCGACGAGCGCGAGCCCGATACCGAGAAACACGTGTCGCCGCCCTTTTTGCATCCCACTTCGCAGATACCCTAGGAGCGCGGCGATGATGAGCACCGCCTCGAGCCCCTCGCGGAAGATGATGGTGAACGACGCACCGAAGGCCAGCGCCGGGGCCAGCGCGCCCACGTCGGAGAACATCGCGTCAATCTCGTTCAGCCCATCGCGCACAGAGCGGATAGACTGCTCCACTCCCCCCGCGGTCGCCGCTGCCTGCATCTTGGTTCGCAGGTCGGCAAAGCGATACTCCATGTCCAGCGTGAGATCAGCATCCAACACGCGCAGCGGGATTTCGATGTTCTCAAAGTGATCAAGGTACGCAGCGCGCGAGAGCTTGTACGCGGCCTCGTAATCGCCCACACGATAGGCCCGCATCGCCTGCTGGAGCAGGTCGCGAACGGCCGCGGTTTCCGCGGGTACATTCACACTGGTTGGGTTGCCCTGGGCCGCGGCGTGCGGGACGAGCAGCAGAGCAGACACGACCAAGACGACGAGGAAAGTAAGCAATCTGAGAAGTTTCATGCAACCCTCCAGCGCATAACGCGAGAATCCCGTATCACCATTCCCGCTTTGCCTATCACTTCAGCAACGCTTCGGCTTTGTCGAGATTGGCGTTGATCTCGCTCGCCAACTGCTCGAGGTCGGCCGGTGGTTTGCCCGCCTTGATGCCATCGCGCAGGTCTTTGAACTGGATTTCAAGTGTCTCCATCAGCTCTTGGCCGCCCTTAGCTACCATGTCGGCTTCGATTTTCTCAAAGCCGTTCAGATACGCGCTGGCCGCCAATTCGTAAGCCTCGTCGTTCTTGCCTTCTTTGTACTCCTCCAAGGAGCCTTCCACTTTCTCGCGGATCGCGGCGATGATCTCAACAGGCGACAAGGTGGCTTCCGCCTCTAGCCCTACGGCCTCGCTCAGTTCGGCCACCAGTTCGCCGATGTGTTCCTCGATCTCGTCAGGCGCAACCACCTCCGCAGGTGGAGTCACGCCAGGAAGGGCTGCCTCCAGCTTGATGAACTGCTCTTCGATCTCTTCGTGCTCTTTCGGATGCTCCGCCTTCACCTCGGCCTCAATCGCCTCGTAATGCTGCCTGGCCGCCGTGAGGAAACCCAGCGCATCCTGATATTCGACAAGTTCACCGATCTTCCCGTCAGTCACGGCCTCGGCGTATTCCTCCTCCACACCTTCAAGGAGCCCGCGAATCACTTCACCCTGGAACGTGGCATCGTCCACCCACGAACCAATGAGGGCTTGCTCGGCGGCATCAACCGCGCCAAGCACCGCCTGGTGAGCCGTTTTGACTTTCGCCGCGTCACCGTCCGCTCCGGCCAGCTTGAGATAGGCATCAAGCGCACTTCGGAGGGCGGCGTCTGCATTGACCGCCTTCAGTTCGTCCTCAACAATGGGAAATAACTCGGCCAGCGGGTGGCTGGCGTGGGCCGCCGCCAGTTCGTAATTCCCCGCCTCCCACAGAGGCAAACTCACGCTCAGATGGCCTCTCATCTGTGAGAGCGCGATGGCGTGGCTCACATCCTCCTCAGCAAAGGGAAGCGCCGCCTCTTGCTCGGCGGCCGGGTCAGGAATGGCCGGAACGGTCGGCTGTTCGCCGGCCGTTGAGGGTATGGCAGTTGGCTGGGCGGCACAGGCCGCCAGCACCAGAAGAAGAACAAGGAATGCTACAAGGCTGGCCCATCGCATCGTCTTCATGTAGACCTTTCTCCAGATAAGAGTGCACAAGGCGTCCGCGGGGCAAGTGCTTTGACGCCCCCTCAGCGCCATGCTACAATCTGGAGCACGGGAGTGGCATTTGCTTGGCCGGCAACCACTCTCGCACTCCGACGAGGGGGTGTTGGCTTCCCGCCCGCCCCCTTTTCCGTTGCCACTGAGTGTCTCCCTCCCGCCGTTGTGTTTGGGTCACCCGCGCAGCGCCCTCCACCGCGACGAGTAGAACTCCTTCCGAGACAGGGTTGTTAGCATATGCTAACATGGCGAGACAGCAGCAGAATAACATAGTTGACTATCCTTGTCAAGAATTGCTTTTTCTGCGTGTGTCATTTGTCACTTTCTTGAACGCCAAATGCCACGGTGACAGCAGGGCAACGTCAGAGCCGCTCGCGCGTCGCATCCACCTGATCATGGGCTGCAGCCAGTGGCGGTCTACGGGCGACGGTACGGTCCGTCAATGACGGTCGCAGACGGAGAGCTCGCCAGTTGCTGGAAGCGGAGGGTGGACCAAACGAAGGTTCCCGGGAACTCCCAGCCCCGCCGTCAAGCAGTGGCGGGGACGGCGTACGGCAAGTAGTTCGACCGGAATCAGGACGCTCTCCGTCGGCCGGCTTGCTCACCCGGTCAGCCGTTGATATAATCGGCCGCTGGAGCAGGAACCATGGCGAACGAGATCACTCCCACCATCGCCGATTACCTCGAGGCGATCTACAATATGATTGATGAGGGGAAAACGGTCATCGCTGCGCGCGTTGCCGACCGCATGGATGTGTCGCGGCCCACGGTCAGCGCCACCCTCCGGCGGATGCGTGACCAGGACCTGGTATCGATTGATGCCGATAATCAGATCACCCTGACGGAACGAGGGCTGCAACTGGCTCGGGAGAACATCCGCCGTCATCGCCTGGCCGAGCGCTTTCTGACCGATCTCCTGGGTCTGGAATGGCATGTCACCCATACAGAGGCGCACAACTTCGAGCACGGGCTCTCGCCATTGGTAGAAGAGCGCCTATTCCACCTGCTTGGTGAACCGACGACCTGTCCTCACGGCAATCCGATTCCGGGATCTAGAGCCAGCCGGCTACCCGCGAACGCGGTCACTCTGGATCAGCTTCCCCCGGGGGTAAGCGCCACAGTGTTGCGCATTACCGAGGAAGGGGAGCGCGACCTCGACCTGCTGCGCCGGTTACAGCAAGCGGGGATCGTTCCAGGCGCTCAGATGACAGCCCACCCGGCGGATGATCTCATCGAGATCAGCAGCCCGAAGGGCGACCTCTCCCTCCCGGCGCGCCAGGCCCGTACGATCTGGGTCCAGCCGGTCTCGTAAGTCTACGTCGTGGCAAATTGCAGGATCTCTCCCATGAGAACGATGCCCGCCAAGGAGCCAAGCTATGACATTCGATCCTGAGTGGAATCAGCCGGACGACGACTATCGCGATGAAGACGACGGGCCCCAGCTGGGCCGGAACCGTCGTGAGGGACCAGCCGTCGATTTGACGAACCTGAGTGTCCGGGTCGTACTGACTGCTCTCCTCGTCGGGCTCGCGGTTCTCTTTTTCTTCTTACTCGTGCGCCCGCGCGGCGCGGTGCAGCCAGAACCCACCGCAACAGTTCTGGCAGCGCAGGGTGGTACCGTGGTTCTTCCCACGTTCACGCCCGGCGCAACTGCGACGCCGCCCGCAACGGCCACCAGCGAGGCTGCCACCCTAAACGAGACGCCCACCGAATCGGCTGCATCGGCGCCACCATCGGAGTTGGCGATTGGCACCATGGCCGAGGTGGCCAACACCGACAACCTCGGTGTGCGGCTTCGATCCGGTCCCGGCCTGAACTTTGCCACCGTCCTGATCCTGGCTGAGGGGACCCGGGTCAAAGTCGTGGACGGTCCTCGCGAAGCTGACAGTTTCACGTGGTGGCAGGTCGAAACGGTAGACGGAGCCACCACCGGTTGGGCGGCAGGCGATTTTCTGAAACCTGCGGCACCCTGAGCCACAAGCTCGACGAGGTATGGTGAGCCGCGAGGTTCTTGATCGCTTGCTGTTCTACGCGGGGCTCCTTGTTCTGGGAAGTTTCCTGCTCGCGGCAGGAGTCGGCACGGTGAAGCGCACCCAAGGCGAACCGCTTCCGGTCGCGGAACAGCGTGTCGCGACGGCGACGCGGGCCCAGGCGGCTGGCCCGGCCGTGGCGGCCGCCTCCTCCGACACGCCGACCGCGACTACCAGCCCGAGAGCGACCCGCCGGCCAACGCGGACACCAACGACCACACCCAGCCTCACCCCGAGCCTGACACCCAGGCCGACCCGCACACCGCGCCCAACGCGGACTGCGACCCTCGTCCCGACGGCAACGCCTCAGTCGTCGCCGACTTCGACGGAATTGCCCACACCGCGCCCCTCGCCCACGCGAATCACACCGCCGACGCCAGCGGCGACGGCCCACGACTGGCTCGAACGGCCCATTGCCGCGCCAGGTGACGATCACGTGGCTCATTTTTATCCGTACGGTGGAACCGCTGGGGATACCTTACAGATCCATCACGGCGTGGAGATGGTGAATCCCGAGGGCACTCAGGTGATTGCCGCCGCCGACGGAACGGTGGTCTTCGCACGTCCCGATGAGGCCACCGCCGTCGGCCCCACGACCAGGTTCTACGGCAATGTCGTGGTGGTCCGCCTCGACCGCCAATGGCTGGGCAAAGATGTCTACAACCTCTACGCGCATCTCTCGGCGATCCAGGTCTCAGAAGGGCAGAAAGTCAAGACCGGCGACAAGATTGGCCTCGTTGGGATGAGCGGTATCGCGATGGGGCCCCATCTTCACTTTGAGGTGCGGGTAGGGGGCAACAACTACGGCACCAGTCGCAACCCCGAGTTGTGGCTCAAGCCGCACGATGGCAACGGTACGATCGCCGGCCGTGTGATGGACGCCCAAGGTCGCCTGGTACCGTTGGCCCTGGTGACGGTTCAACGCCCGGATGAGCGCATCTACCGCAACGCCACTTCCTACCCCGCCACCGAGGTTAACCCAGACGAGGAGCTCGGGGAGAATCTCGTGATTGGTGATGTCCCCGCCGGCCGTTGGGTCGTCGCGGCCCGCGTCGGGGATCGCACCGCTGTTGAGGAGGTCACGGTACGAGCTGGTGAAACCACCTGGGTCTACCTGCGACCGAAGCCGTAGCCGGGTGCAAGAACCGATGGGGAGCCAGCGTGTCTACGGAGATACGCGACCTCGGCGGAGCCTTTTTGAGGCTGCGGGACGATCGCCGCGACAAGTGTGCTGGGGGCGCTCGTCCACACTGGCGGACCACCGCCCGCGATCGCAGGAGGCCGAAGCGTCTCTACCTACAAGGAGATGTACTCGCTCACCAAAAGGAAGGCGCCCCGCCGAGGAAACCTCAGGGGCGCTTTTTGTTGGAGGCGGAGCCTACGCCCGCAACAGCGCGCTCGTCGTCAGTGTCGCCACGCCACCGCTCAACGCCGCGATTATGCCTGCTGGCATCACGTGGCCGGTCTTCTTCCACCGCTGGCCCATCATCGCGGTCAGCGCCAGCGCGATGCCAGCGGCTAGCCCATTGGCAAGTCGTGGATAGCGTCCGGCGAGAGCCGCCGCCACCAGCGTCAGCAGGCCGCTGATGCTCCCCGCAATGAACGACTGGCGACTCTGGCCCCTTCGGTAGCCCATCAGACCACCGACAAAGAGCACCACCCCGTAAATCGGCAGCGCAATTCGTGCCAGTTGCCGTATCATCTCGCTCTCCCTTGCTCTATGAGAACGCCCCTACAAGCCGTTTAGAGACTCAAAAGTGTACCACTGCGCCGGTCAAGTCTCAAAGGAGGGCCGCAATTCGACGACTGCGCCCCTACTCGAAGGGAACCGGCGGCAAGCGGCGCGCCTCATGCACCCAGGCCCGCACGAGCGAGAGGGGTGGGGCCTTGTGCAATTGATGGCGCTCCGGCCTGAAGACATCACGAATGCGGTCGTAGACGACGGCGGGCTCGACGGCGGCGAGATCAGCGACGCTATCGAAACCCGCGTCAAGCAAGAGCCGGACGTGTTCAGGCACGACCCCGTGCAGCCGCATCAGGTCAGCAAAGCGCGCCCAGGCCTCCAGGCGGCTCGTCGGGATCCCGGTAGCGCGCGAGAGCTCCTGGCGCCCGGCCAGCGAATGCGCTTTGGCGAGCAACCCCGGCACGGTCTCCACCCCAACCTCTGCAAGTTGCTGCGCGTATCCCTTCCCGATGCCATCAACCAACCCCAGCTCCGGCGCCCATATCGGGGGCGGCTCGGGCGGAGCCGCAGGAGCGGAGGCGATTCCAGCACCCGCCATCGCCTGGTCGCGGAGTTCGATGCGATCGAGCAGCTCGCGCCGCAAGCTGGCCATGGCGACGTTGAGATCGGCCGGGCTGACGGTTGGCCCCGCCGGGGCAACTGCCACGAGATCGCCGTCATAACGCAGATGGCCGGCCTGATCGCTCATCAACTCGCCAGTATGACGATGAGCAGCCGCGGCCGCGCGCCGGGCGACGTCACTCTCAATGATGATGTGCCCTCTGTGATCGGGGCGTACGGTCGCGAGCGGGACCAGGCTATCCTCGGCAGGCGCCTCCCACAGCCAGATCACCTCGACGCCGTCGCCTTCCACGAGTGGCTCGCCCTCATCCGTCTCCTCCTCAACAGTCGACTGGTAGCGCAGAGCGAGAATCCGGGGGCGATCGACACGGCCTGGTAGCGGAACGCGCAGTGGCTGGCGGATTGGCAGCGGGCGCCCCAACCCATCGAACGCCAGACCAGGCAGTACCTGGACCGTGCTCCCAGCCGCGGGATAGACCTCCAGCCCGTAGAAAATCTGAGCGCCGCCGAGGGCCAGCCGGAGCTGTTGAAGTGCTTCCAGCAGCGTTCGTTGCAGGATATTCAAATGCTGTGCCAGGATCGGTCGATCCGGCGAAAAGTTGACATGGGTCATTCTACTTCCCTATCGATAGTGGCGCGAACTGTGAGTATAGCGAGCGGAGGAGCGGGAGGCAAGGATGCGGGCACAGGCCGCGGTGGTACGGCGGAAGGCCTGGAGCACCCGTCACGTCGTCAGACTTCCGAAGTCTCGGAAGACTTCGGGAGCCTCCGATCATGCGCCCCCGGCGGATCCTTGACCGGTGTTCTGGCAGTTCGTCACGTCGGGCGAGCCGGCGGTGGCAGCCCGAGGCTGAACAGGCACGGTTCTTGCTCTGACAAAGGTAGATGGTACTGCAGAATACGGGTGCGATCGAAGATGAACAGAGCCGGGCGAGCATGACCGCTCGTGCTTGTCGGGGAGATGGAGACTATGATCGACTTGCGTACGAACGATCAGTCGAGTGTGGCGACCCTCGTCGAGGACATCCTCGAGAACACGCGCCACCTATTGCGCCAAGAGATCAACTTGGTCAAGGTTGAGCTGCGCAGCCAACTCCGCGAGATGCTCACAGCCGCAAGTAAAGGACTCGGTCTACTCGCGACCGGCGCAGTCCTGGGGCTTGTCGCGTTGGCGTTTCTCGGCCTCGTTCTCATGTTTGGCCTGTCCGCCGCATTCACCTGGCCGCTGTGGCTCAGTGCGCTCATTGTGGCGGTAGTCTACCTCGTCGTAGCGGGAGTGCTGGCCCTCATTGGCTGGTCGGTCCTGAAGAACGTCAACGTCGAGCCAGGCGTGAAGCCGGCTTCGAGCGGCGATTGAACCTTTATGCATAAGGAGAATTCCGATATGGACGACCTGGACACACCCACTTCAGCGGACTCCCCGGAAGCTATCCGTGAGGACATTGAGGCGACTCGGCAGCAACTCCAGGCTGACCTGGAAGCATTGGAGCAACGCCTCACGTCCACCTTCTCCATCGACATGGTTCGAGCCACCATTCGTGAGAATCCCGTCCCCTGGGTGATCGGCGGCCTCGGGCTCGGGGCGCTCGCGCTTGGCTACGCGATCCGCCGGAGGGGCACGACCGAGATGCCGCCGCTCCCCCCGAAGGGAACACGCCGCCATGCAATTGCGGAAACGGCGCGCGTTGCGGAGAAGGAGGGACTCATTACCCCCGAGGTCCGCGCCATCCTCATCAGTCTGTTGACCGCTGGGGGCCTGCGCTGGCTATCGCGCTATCTGTCCGACCGTGTCCAGCATGCGTCGGAAGAGTTAGCCGAGCGGGCGACGCCCATGGTCAAGAAGGCGCGCGGGACGACTATGACTGCCGCCGAACGCGCCCAGGAGCAGGTGCGAGATCAGGCTGAAAAGGTGGTGACTCGCGTCAACCAGGACCGAAACGGGAGATCCTTCACGGTTCGCAACTGGCTTCCCGGCCACTAGAACACTGGGTACGGAGTCGCCGGGGGCGCTTGATCGGAGACTTCCGAAGTCTCAAGTCTGACTCCTTGGCCGGCGCTCCAGGCCGGATTTCCGCTCCCGCTCAACCGTACCTTACCCTGCAGCCAGACCTCCTCGTCCTGATCATCTTCACTCGAGGAATTCTTGTGGGTTTCTTCGGAGATCTGGTCGCTTATTGCTACTGAGAGCTGAAAGGAGGCACCGAGTGACGACAGTGAAAGATTTGATGACCAGGGATGTCGTCTTCCTCACGCCTAACCAGACCGTGGTCGAGGCGGCCAAGAAGATGAAGGCGCTCAACGTCGGCGTCATTCCAATCGCAGATAACGACCAGCGGCTCCTTGGCCTGATCACCGATCGCGACATCGTCATCCGTGTCATCGCCGAGGACCGAGACCCGGCGAAGGCGAAACTCCAGGATTACGCCACGATGGACCCGGTGGCCGCTCAGCCGGAGTGGCGTATCCAGGACGCCGCCAGGATGATGGAAGAGTATCAGATTCGCCGGCTCCCAGTTGTCGAGAATGGCAAGCTCACCGGAATTCTCAGCCTGGGCGATCTTGCCGTTCAGCAGCCGAGCGAGCAGCTCAGCGGAAAAGTCCTCGAGGCGGTATCCGAGCCGGCCCAGCCTCAACGGGGCGCGATCAAAGAGAGTGAGCACATCGCCTGACGCCGACGTCTCGCAGAGAACGGGCACGCCAGATGCGGCGCCTTGGGATAGCCAGGGCGCCGCATCTGGCGTGGTGGGGCCAAACGTATCCTTCATCTCAGCTGCGCGCCATTCGCCTAAGCGCGTTTTGTTCTCCTGCACGGATCTGCGACTGGACTTATCTCCCGGAAGGAGGAAAATCGCTCTCCTGCCAGCGCGCCAGGCCGTGCTGATAAATGCTCACCTATCAGCCCACACAGCGGCCGCCCTGTTGCTGACGCTGGCGACTTGTGATATGATCGGCTGTACCCGATTTCACAAGGACGGTATCATCCACTCTGAGGAAGCGATCCATGTCGAACAGCGTTCCGGATATCGTTATCCGCCGCCTACCGATCTACCTCCGCGCGCTCGATCTGATGGCCCGGGAAGGCCAGGCAATCACATCCTCACAGGAGCTTGGTGAAAAACTCGGCATCAGTTCCGCCCAGATCCGTAAGGACCTCTCCCACTTTGGTGAATTTGGCAAGCAGGGCACAGGCTACGACGTGACCTACCTGCGGGACCAACTCGAACGCATTCTCCAGGTGGATGAGCAATGGCCGATTACGGTGGTCGGAGCGGGCGATCTGGGCAGTGCCCTCGCTAACTATGCGGGCTTCGCCAACCGCGGTTTTCGGGTCGCGGCCATCTTCGATAACAATTCCAACAAGATCGGGCGCCAGCTTGGTCGGCTGGTGGTTGAAGACCAGAGCACCATGGCGGCCCGGATTGCGGCGCTTGGCATCCAGATCGCAGTCATCGCGGTGCCGGCCTCGGTGGCCCAAGAGGTTGCCAACCAGCTGATCGAGGCCGGCGTGCGCGCGATTTTGAACTACGCGCCGATTACTCTCAACGTTCCGGCAGACGTCTATATCGAGTATATCGATCCGGTGATCGGCCTCCAGAGCATGACCTACTACCTCACACGCGAGCAGGAGAAAGAACGCGCCTGAAGCCAACTTCCCTGTCAAATACAATGCGCCGCACCCCTCAGCATGGGGTGCGGCGCTTTTGCTGGCGAGTCGTGTCAGGCGGCGGGGAGCGTCCGTTTCAGGACTTCGTAGCTTTCCAGTGCTTTCCCGGCCCCAATGGCGACACAGGCAATGGCATTCTCAGCCACGTAGCAGGGAACCCCCGTCTCTTGAGTCAGCAAGCGATCAAGATTGCGAATGAGTGCACCCCCGCCGGTGAGGACGATGCCGCGGTCGATCACGTCGCTGGCCAACTCGGGCGGCGTCTTCTCGAGAACCTGCTTGACAACCTTGAGCACCTCACCAAGTGGTTCGGTCAGAGCCTCGGTGACCTCATCGGAGGCGATCGTGAGGGTTTTGGGCAAACCGGCGACCTGATCGCGACCACGCACTTCCATTTTGAGCTTCTCCGGCAGCGGCAGTGCGCTCCCGATCTCGATCTTGACCTCTTCGGCGGTCTGTTCGCCGATGAGCAGGTTGTACTTGCGACGGATGTAGTTGGCGATGGCCTCGTCGAACTTGTTCCCACCGACGCGGATACTGCTCGAGACCACGATGCCGTTCATCGCGATGACCGCAGCCTCGCTGGTGCCACCACCAATGTCGAGCACCATGTTACCAGTTGGCGTATGGACCGGCATCCCCGCCCCCAGACCTGCCGCCAGTGGTTCGGGGATGAGGAAGGCATCGCGTGCGCCGGCCTGGATCGCGGCATCGCGCACGGCCCGGCGCTCAACGCTGGTGACACCCGCCGGCACACTGATGACCACATCCGGCTTGAAGACGGGAAAGCGCCCCACCACCTTCCGGATGAAATAGCGCAGCATCGCCTCGGTCACGACGTAATCGGCGATGACACCGTCTTTCATCGGGCGATTGACCTCGATCGTATCCGGTGTGCGTCCAAGCATCAGGCGGGCTTCTTCGCCTACTGCCACGATTTTGTTGTCGTTCAGGGCAATGGCGACCACACTGGGCTCGCGGAGGACGACCCCCCTCCCTCGCACGTAGACGAGTACGTTTACCGTACCGAGATCAATTCCGATCTGCTTAGCCAACGTTGAAACTCCTCATAGGAAAGACAGGTGAGGGCTGAGGCGGAACGGCACTCGGCCTGGTCCCATTCCCAACACCCAACTCCTGGCCCCTGGCTACTCCTCCCCAACCCGCCCGCCGACGCTGCCGAGCCGGCGCACCGAGCGCCGCCGGGCAACTTTGAGGCGCACCTGCGAGCGTTGCAGCGCGGCGCGGATCGCCGCCAGGCTCGGGCCACCCTCCGGTGGACCCTCGCGCAGCATCTCCTGCGCGCGGCGGCGGGCGGCCTCGGCGCGCTCGAGGTCAATCTCATCCACGTGCTCGGCACTGTCGGCCATGATGATGACTCGATCAGGCAGCACTTCCATATAGCCGCCGGCAATCGCGAAGGGCTCCTCGACTGGGCCGCGCCTGATAATCATTTCGCCGGGCCGGAGCGCGGTCAGAACCGGAGTGTGGCGCGGGAGGATCCCCATATAGCCCTCGACGCCCGGCGCGAGGACCAGGTCCACATCATCAGCGTCGTAGACCTTGCGCTCGATAGTAACGATCTCAAGTTTGAAGGGCATAGCGCCTCTCACAAAATGATAGCGGACGAACACGAAACGATGAATAGATTCTCCTGTCCGGCATCCCTGTTCATCGTTCCGCGTTTCAGATCACTTGCCGCGGAGCTGACGCGCCTTGGCCACGGCGTCCTCAATGGTGCCGACCATGTAGAAGGCCTGCTCGGGCAAGTCATCGTGCTTGCCCTCGAGAATCTCGCGGAAGCCGCGAACGGTCTCTTGCAGCGGCACGTACACGCCGGGTGTTCCTGTGAACTGCTCGGCGACGCGCATCGGCTGGCTGAGGAAGCGCTGGATCTTCCGCGCTCGTGCCACTGTCAGGCGGTCCTCCTCAGAGAGCTCTTCGACGCCCAGAATGGCGATGACGTCCGCCAGGTCCTTATACCGCTGGAGCGTGCGCTGCACCTCGCGCGCCACCTGGTAGTGCTCCTCACCGACGATCTGGGGATCGAGGATGCGACTCGTCGACGCCAGCGGGTCCACTGCCGGGTAAAGCCCCTGCTCGGCGATGGAGCGCTCGAGCGAGATCGTCGCATCCAGGTGGGCGAAGGTGGCAACGGGCGCCGGGTCGGAGTAGTCGTCGGCTGGGACGTAGACGGCTTGCAGAGACGTAATCGAGCCATGCTTGGTCGAGGTGATCCGCTCCTGAAGCTCGCCCATCTCGGTTCCCAGGGTCGGTTGGTAGCCCACCGCGCTCGGCATGCGGCCGAGCAGCGCCGACACCTCAGAGCCGCTCATTACGAAGCGGAAGATGTTATCGATGAAGATCAGAACGTCGCGGCCCTCATCGCGGAAGTACTCGGCCATAGTCAAACCGCTGAGACCAACCCGCAGGCGCACCCCTGGGGGCTCGTTCATCTGGCCGAAGACCAGCGCCACCTGGTTGATCACGCCCGATTCCTGGAGCTCGCGCCAGAGGTCATTCCCCTCGCGGGAGCGCTCGCCGATGCCAACGAAGACGCTGAAGCCCTGATGCTCCGTCGCGATCGTGCGGATCAGCTCCTGGATGATCACCGTCTTGCCCACACCAGCGCCGCCGAAGATGCCGGTCTTGCCGCCCTTGGTGAAGGGTGCGATCAGATCAACGACCTTCATGCCCGTCTCAAGAACCTCAGTTGAGGTTGCCTGTTCATCGAAGCTCGGGGCAAGGCGGTGAATGGGGCGGTACTCCTCGGCCTCGATCGGGCCGCGGCCATCAATGGGCTGACCCAGTACGTTCATCAGCCGTCCCAACGTAGGACGGCCCACCGGGACTTTGATCGGAGCTTGCGTATCAATCGCGCGAACGCCACGCCGCAGACCGTCAGTCGTGTCCATCGCGACAGCCCGAACCCAGTCCTCACCGAGATGCTGTTGGACCTCCAGCACCAGTTTCTCACCATCACCCCGATCAACCTCGAGAGCGTCATAAATCTGAGGAAGCTGGCCCGGTGAAAACTCGACGTCCACAACGGGACCAATGATTTGCTTGACGATGCCAGCAGCACCCTGTGCCATTCCAGACTCCTCTCAACAGAAATAATGAGCAATGAAGGCTGAATGTCGTATTGTTCTTACATGAAACGATCGAAGTTGCGAAATATCGATGAAACCGCAACCAACTGGCAGCGTGAAGGAGAGCTCATCAATCCACCTTCATCAATCTACTCAGCAGTCGCTTTCGCCAACGCCTCCGCGCCACCGGCAATATCCAAAATCTCCTTGGTGATGGCCTCTTGGCGAGCTTTATTATAGGTCAGCGTCAAATCCTCGACTAACTCCTTGGCGTTCTCAGTGGCGTTGCGCATCGCCACCATTCGCGCCGAGTGTTCGCTGGCCTGGGCCTCCAGCACAGCCTGGTACACCTGCATCTCGACGAAGGCCGGCAAGAGCTCGTCCAGCACTGCCTGCGGATTCGGTTCGATCAGAAAGTCAGCCGGTAGACGCGGGATGTCAGCCGGGGGTTGAATCGGCAGGAGTTGGCGCACGACCGGGCGCTGCATCATCGTGTTGATGAACTCAGTATATGCGATCCACACCTGGTCGAGCTCAGCGATGAGGAAGGCCTCAATCGCCGTGCGGGCGATCGGCGATACTTCGACGAGTGGAGGCGTATCGGGTGGGGCGGGAAACTCAGCATACAGCGGCGGTCCGTAGCGCAGCATGAAGTCGCGTCCCCTGCGCCCCACGGTGATCAACCCGACCTTCAGCTCATCCTGCTCTTGAATGAACCGGTTCGCCCGCCGCAGGACGTTCGAGACGAGTGCACCGGCAAGGCCCCGGTCGGGTGTGATCAAGATCAGTCCGACGCCCTGCGGTTCGCGCGCCGTCAAGAGCGGATGCGTCTCACCACCGCTTGGCTGGGCAGCCAGATAGCTGAGCACGTCCCGCGCCCGCTCGGCATAGGACCGCGACGCCAGGGTGCGCTCTTGAGCGCGGCGCATCTTGGAGGCCGAGACGGCTTCCATCGCACGCGTCACCTGCCCGATATTCTTGACGCTTCGAATTCGTCGTTTGATTTCACGTGCCGTTGCCACAACTCTTCCTCACTCTATCTGGGCCACCCCGGCCACGGGCGGGAGGCTTCTCCGGCTCCTAGTTGCTGGACGGTCTCGGCGGGCGTGGGCCGAAGGCGAAAGGTGCCCGTGACCAATAGACGCGGTAGCTGCTCGGATCGAATTCTACGAGCCCAGTCCCATCGGCGTTGGCGACAAAGACGCTGGCTGCCGCGCCGGTAGCCGGTTGGAGGGCGGCGGCGAGGGTCTGTCCATTGCGGGCAAAGGCACCCGCCGCGGCCGTGAGATTCTGGGCCAGCGCGATCCGGCGCCCGCTCACCGCCTCGGCGACGGCGAGCGTGGCGGCATCCTGATCAGCCGCAATATACCACACAAGCACATGCTCGTTATCCGGCTCGAACTGGGCGGTGGCGAACGTCGCCTCGCCGACAAGCACGCGCTCGCTGGCATCGTTCAGATCACGTAGGACCAATTCCCATCCGCCATTCCGCCAGAGGTTGTAGAGCAACCAGCGGCCCTTTGGCGCGAAACTCGCCTGAGCATCGTCGACCGCTTCGGCCAAGACCGTCTCGGTGCTGCCGTCGGCCTCGGCGAGCACGACTCGCCAGGTACGCCCATTCCCGATGCCGTAGACGATGTAACGCCCGTCGGGACTGAACTCACCCCACGCATCGGCGGCGCCACTCACGAGCTCGCGCTGAGCGCGGCCTTGAGCGTCCGTCAACAACAGGCGACCGAGATGATTCTTCCAAACCCACAAGAGGAGATGCCGGCCATCTGGACTGGAGCGCGCCCAGGCAGACTCTGCTCCCGGCGCCAACTCGACGGTATCGCCACTTTCGAGCACGCGAAGTCTCAGGTGATACTCGCCTGCTCGCGCGTAGCTGTACAGGAGGACGCGACCATCTGAACTGAACTCCAGCGTGCCGAATTGGTCGGCATCCGGGATCAGATCGTGGGTACTGTTTGTACCCGGCGCCGCCAGGCCCAGACGCCACCGGGTGTCCTCGCGGGCCCAAAAACTGATCTGAGCGCTGGTGGGACCGAAGGCGCCGGCCACAAAGTCGACGGGGCCCAGAAGGCGCGTCGGCTCGCCACCGCTGGCCGGAATCGTGGCCAGGTTCCAGCCACTGTCGCCCCACCACGCGAAAAGAATCCAGTGACCATCAGAGCTGAAGCGTCCCCAGGCATCCTTGGCCTGCATCACCAGCAACTGGCGCCCCCCGGCGACCGGCTCGCCATCTGCCGTGAGATGCTGCAGCCAGAGGTCGCTTCGCTCCTGGCGAATGATCTCGAAAAGCACGTGGCGGCCATCGGCTGAGAACTCGGCATCCGTAGCCAGACCAGGCTGATCATTCAGCGCTTGCTGCTGGCCGCCCTCCGGCGTGCTCAGGATCACCTGGCTCGTGTCAGGGCCCAACGCGCGGAAGAGCAGTGTGGGCCCGAGTTCGGCGCGCCCTCTCGCCAACATGGTCGCCGCATCGCGATAATTCGGGAGGGCCTGGACCACCTGAAAGAGCGCGAACGCTGCCTGCCAGGCCTGCCCGCGATCCAGGGCATCGCGCGCACTGCGATAGCGCTCTTCCACCTGGCCCAGCCGCTGCTCGGCCTCGGCCCGGCGCTCGGGCGCATCTCGATAGTCGCCGGCCGCAGCAAACTCTGCCGCCGCGAGGTCCCAGCGGCCTACTTCGGCCGCCCACACCCCATTGAGGTAGTGATTGATCTGCGCTTCTTGCCGGGCTTCTTCCCGAATTTGAGCGGTACGCCAGACCAGAAGGCCGCCGGCTACGATCAAGACCAGCACCAGCAGGGCGATCCCGACCTGGGCTCGCCGCCGCGGCACCGGCAAACGGCGGCGGCTGACCGCAGCAGCTACCAGACGAAGATCCTGACCGCAGTGCCTGCAGGTCGTTGCTTTTGCCGGGTTGGCTGTGCCGCAGCGTGGACAAAACAGCGTCCGCTGCGACCGGCCTACTTCCATGTAAAGGTCCGGGATTCGCTTGGCGGGCTCACGGCCTCACCAATCTTGTTGCCATTCGAATTGGTACCGGTCAGCCGTTTGACCGTGACCCACCATGTGTACGTATCGATATCAGATGTGTTCAGCACGATTGCCTTGGGAACGATATATTCTGTTTCCTTGGTCCAATCGCTGCCAGCGTAGTAGGGTTTGTTTTGCCAGAGCCGCTCGATCGTGATCTCGTAGTACTCGTCTTGTGCCAGGTTGCCCACCGATTGCCACCGCAACAGGGGGTTCGCACCGTTGGCTTTGAACGCTTCGGTGTCTACGGGTGCCAGCAGTACCGGGAACGGATACTTGAACACCCTGACCACCGGCGTTTCCGTCTCGCCCGGCGCCACCGTCTCGACGGTCGGGCTGGCCGGAGACGGCAGCGGCCGCGGCGGTTCGCTGGTTGGCACCGGGCGGGCGGTAGTCGTGGGCGGGACTTCAGGCGTCGTCGTCACCACCACCGTCTGCACCTCGGTGACGATGAGCGGTGTTGGGGTCACAGCCGGCGTCGTGGTCACGACAACGGTCACGATCTTCACTATCGGCGTGGCGACCTCGCTCCGCCCACACGCCACGAGCAAGCATGAGAGCAGCAACAACAGCCAGGTTGTAGGTTTTGCCACGGTGCAACCTATCTGATCGCAGAGCTCACAACGCGCTCGGCCCGGTGTAGCCCCAGGCGCGTCGTGAGTGCTGGTTCGCTCATGCGAAGGCCGCGGTCTGTTTAAACTCCGTCAGGGCTTTGCGCAGCATCTCCGATGATTCCTCAGTGAGATTCTTGCTCCCGTTGATGATTTCGGCAAAGCGCGGATAGTTGGCGTCAAGGTAGCTATAGAACTCCAGCTCAAACTGCCGGATACTTTCGACCGGAATATCATCGAGGAAGCCGTTGGTACCCGCGAAAATGATGGCCACCTGACGGTAGAGCACAATGGGATTGTATTGCGGCTGCTTGAGGACCTCCTGCAACCGCCGGCCCCGCTCGATTTGGTCGCGGGTCGCCTTATCCAGATCGGAGCCGAATTGGGCGAAGGCGGCCAATTCGCGGAACTGGGCCATCTCGAGTTTCAGGCGACCCGCGACCCGCTTCATCGCCTTGGTCTGCGCCGCGCCGCCGACGCGACTCACCGAGATACCGACGTTCAGGGCCGGGCGAATCCCGGCGTAGAAGAGGTCGGACTCGAGGTAGATTTGGCCGTCGGTGATCGAAATCACGTTGGTCGGAACATAGGCCGAGACGTCACCAAGCTGCGTCTCGATGATCGGGAGGGCCGTCAACGAGCCCCCGCCGAGTTCGTCGCTCAGCTTGGCCGAGCGCTCCAACAGGCGGCTATGCAGGTAGAAGACATCACCGGGGTAGGCCTCGCGACCAGGCGGGCGGCGCAGCAGGAGCGAGACCTGGCGGTAGGCCCAGGCGTGCTTGCTAAGGTCGTCGTAGACGATCAGGGCTTCGTTGACGCGCTCGCCACTGATCGTCACACCATGTTCCATGACCTCCTCGCCCATCGCGGTCCCAGCATAAGGGGCGATGTACTGCAGCGCTGCCGGGTCCGACGCCGAGGCGACGACGACAATGGTGTAATCCATCGCGCCGTACTTCTCCAGCGTCTGGACGATCTGGGCCACCTGGGCACGCTTCTGACCAATCGCGACGTAGATGCAGACCAGACCCTGGCCCTTCTGGTTGATGATCGTGTCGATAGCGATGGCGGTCTTCCCCGTCTGGCGGTCGCCGATGATCAACTCGCGCTGCCCGCGCCCGATGGGGATGAGGGCATCAATCGCCTTGATACCTGTCTGAACGGGGGTATCCACAGGTTGGCGCATTGCCACGTTAGGCGCGATGCGCTCGACCGGCCGGTACTTGTCGGAACTGATGGGGCCGCGACCATCGATGGCCTGTCCCAACGCATTGACTACGCGCCCGATCAGGGCATCACCGACAGGGACCGAGACGATCCGTCCGGTGCTCTGGACGGTGTCACCCTCCTCGATGCCGGTGTAGTCACCCATGATGATGATTCCGACCGAATCCTCTTCCAGGTTAAAGGCCGTACCGTAGACGCTCTCGTGTCCATCTTTGCCCGGAAACTCGACCAGTTCCTGGGCCAGGACACCGGTGAGGCCGGTAGCGCGGGCGATTCCGTCGCCCACCTCGACCACCTCACCCACATTCACCGCTTCGACGGGTGCTTCAAAGGCCTCGATCTGTTGGCGCAGAAATGCAGTGATATCGTCAACCCGTAATGACATGATTCTTCTTCCTTCCATGTGGCCGGCAGCAAGGGTGGCAGGGAGCAACAGGCAGGGTACAGTCACTGTCGAGACGTGGCAAAGGCATTTTGCTACCTGCTCCTTGTTACAGTCTACGCGCCGACGATCCGCTCACGCATGGCCTCTAGCCGGCCGGCAACGCTTCCATCGATAACCAGATCGCCGATTCGCACGCGCACGCCGCCCAGCAACGACGGAGCCACCTCGTAATCGAACAGGAGACCCTGGCCGAAACGCTGGCGCAGCCTGGCCTCGAGAGCCTCGCGCTCGGGCGGCGTCATCTCAATCGCCGTTGTGATGGTCGCCGTCAAGGTCTCGCCGCCCTCCGCATAGAGGCTCTCCAGCTCGCGGATGATCTCGGGCAGCCGGTCCAAATCATCCTCGCGGGCCAGAAGTTGAAGAAAGCGGCGGACTTCCGGGCGCAACGTTGCCGGCAGGGCAAGCGCCAGTTTGGTGGGATCAGCCAGGGCGTCCCCAGTGACTCCGTCACGCAGCGAGCGTTGGGCCGTTCGCAGGTTCTCCAACCAGGGGCCTAACGCGTCCTTGACGATCGCACGGGCATAGTTGCTGCGGATGCCTGGCGTGCTCACTTCAGATCACCCGCTTCCACGATGAACTGACCAATCAAGTCGCGCTGATCCGCCGTGCTCAGGGCGCGGCCGATCACCTTTTGGGCAATCGCCAGCGAGAGTTGGGCCACCTGCTCGCGTAGCTCACTGGCCATCTGCTGGCGCTCGGCGGCGATCTCTTCACGCATGCGCGCCGCCTCGGCCTGAGCCTGACGGCGCGCCTCGGCCACAATCTCGGTGGCCTGCCGCTCGGCGGCTTCGCGAGCGCGAGCAATGATCTCCTGGCCCTCGCGACGGGCTTGGGCAACTTCCTCTTCCACGCGCTGGTTGGCCGACTGCACCTCCGCACGCGCGGCTTCGGCAGCATTCAAGCTCTCGCGAATGCGCTCGCGCCGCTGGGCGAGCATGTTCATGAGGGGGCCGTAGAGGAACATGCGTAGCAGCACGAGCAAGACGACAAAGTTTACAATCTGGGCAATCAGAAATGGTAAGTTGATACCAAGGGCAGCCAAGGTGACCTCCTTCAGCGGCGCACCGGCGCGGGAGAATAGCCGGCACTCCCCGCACCGCGGACGCTCGCAGGTTAAACGAACCGCAAGATCAGAGCGACGACCAAGGCGTAAATCGCAATCGATTCGGCAAAGGCAATGCCTAAGATCATGTTGGTTCGAATTTCAGGAGCCGCCTCAGGGTTGCGGCCGATGGCCTGAAGCGCACCCAACATCACAAGACCGACGCCGATGCCGGGGCCAATCGCGCCGAGACCGATGGCCAGACCAGACGAGAGAAACTGTAGATCCAACGCAGGCATGGTAGAACTGTCCTCCTTAGTACATTCGCGAAATAGAGATGGTTCAGACTAACAGCACGCCCCCAACCCTGAGGCCGTGGGACGTGGTTTCGGTTCAGGTCACCGTCGGTCTTCGCTCGCCAACGGCGCTGATCTAATGGTGCTCACCACCGTGAGCAATAACGGCTGTGGTGAAGAAGACGAGCGTCAACATCGCGAACACGAAGGCCTGGATGAAGCCCACAAAGAGCTCAAGGCCGTAAAATGGAACCGGCAAGAAGAAAGGAACCAGGAAGGCCATGATGAAGAGCAGGACCTGGCCGGCAAAGAGGTTGCCAAAGAGACGAAAGGCAAACGAGATAATTCTCGCGAGCTCGGAGGCCAGTTCGATCAGGCCGACGAAGATGCCCATGAAACCGCCCCGAAGGTTAAAAAACTTGGAAAAATACGACACCCCAAGGGCCTGGACACCGAAGTACTGCACCAGAACGACGGAGATCAGTGCCAGACCCAACGTGAGATTGAGATCCGTGGTCGCGGTTCGGAAGATCGGCAAAAGCTCCCCATACGCCTTCCCGTCCACGATCCTGGGACCATACACTGGGTGGCCCTCGCTCTCCGGCACAGCCGCCCCACCGGCCGGCAGTTCGGCCGCAGCGGGGTTGCTTACAATATAGAGTCCGGGCCCCCCACGAAGCTCGTACGCGTGGGGGGCGCCTTCCTCATGGGCCACAACACCGATGCTATCCACCCCTGGCACCAGCTCATACCAGTTGGCAACAATCACCAACAGGAAGATCGTCATGATGATCGGGAACCAGCGCCTGGCGTTGTCCCCGGCGACATCCTCTGTCAGACCGTAGAAACCCTCGATGACCCACTCGGAGAAATTTTGCAGTCCGCCAGGGACCTCCTGCAGATTTCGTGTCGCTACCACCGCCAGCACCAACAACGTGACATCGGCCAGGAGCGTACCCAGGAAGGTATTGGGGAGGGTGATCGGCCCGATCGGAATCGGCTCAGACGGCAACCGAATCCCAGGCAGGGGCACGGCCAGGAACTTGCGACTGAGCAGCATCACCGCCAGGAGCACGATGATGGTCACTAGCACACGGGGGCTTCGGATTCGGCTCACCTCTACCTGTCCTCCTTCACAAACGAAGTCGCTGAAACGAAATAGCTCCCGTCAGCCAGGCCCATCGTCTCACCCCTCAATCTTCTGCTGGCATCGCAAAAGGGCCCACACCGGCATACAAGCTCTAGACGTGCGTCGCGAGGCTGGTTTGCGAAGAATTGAGGCGAGCCTGCTGAACTCGAGATGGCCTGCCGGTACCGCCGCTCTCACAGACGGGCACAGGCATGACCTCGGTGCTCACGTGTTCGTTGGAAAGTCGAGTGGCTATGTCGGCAGGGAGTATAACACAGGCCCCTTATCGTGGCAAGTCACATTTTTCACAAATGGGAGCGGTGTGAGCCTCAGAGCGATGCCTGGCCCGCCCGATCCGGGCCCGCGGCGCCGGGATAAAGGGGCGCCAAAGACCGCGGCACGGGTACAATTCGAGCAGTGTCGGCCGGTCAGAAGAAGTAGGCAATACCCTTGACAGACAGGCGGCTGGCATCCCAGGGCTCGCGGATCGGTACGTGGCAAACCCGCGGCGGCGGAGGCTCATGCCGGGCGCGAGGCGGCATCGGGAGCGGGGGCGGCGAGAAGTTGGACGTGGGCGCTCGGGCGCAGGGCCGCCAGGGCCTGCAAATCGCCACCTACGTGGCCAACGAGGCTGACAACGCTCGGGGCGGTGAACGGGGGCGTCGTGGTGGTGGTGGTGGTGGTCAAGCGGCGTTGGACCAAGAAAAAGGCAGAGGGAACTCCCCACATCCCAGTAGGTGAGGTCGCCGAGTTGCATCTCGCGCACGGGTTGCTCGACGCCCCACTTCCAGCCAATACTGAAATAGCGCATACCGCCCCATGTCAGCAACGGACCGCCGTAGGCGAAGCGCAGGCCGGCGCATAACTCGGCTGCCGTGGCGCTCTCGTTGAGGCTCACGGGCCATGTGGAGCCGCCGGCGCGCAGGATCAGGCTCGCACTCATGCCTAGCGACCTCGCGGAGGAAAGATCTTATTGTCCCGAATCTCAGCGAGCGGGCGCGGCGGCGATGACCGGCGGTACGTCTCGTTGTCGATCTCAGAGGGACCCAGCAGAGTGACCAGACCGGCTGCCCCGATAACCAGTAGGAGGATGATTGCGATCATCAGTATACTCCTGCAAACGAATGCTGCCCGGCGGCTCCGGCCGATCGGCCAGGCGCACCAGAACGGTGAGGACCAGCGCCACGAAGCGAATACCTGTTTTCCAGATGAACGGGTGACGGAGCCGGTAAATCACACGGGCGGCTCGGCTCTTCCAAAGGAGCTGGAAGCCAACCCGGCTGGTAAGTACCCGGCGACGGTAGTCGTTGAAGCTGAAATCGCCCCGATCGAAAGCCGCCACGATCGCCGGCGCGGCCACCAAACCATAGTCGAGTGCGGCCGAGATCCCCTCACCCGCCAGCGGCTCAACACCGGCTGCCTCACCGACCAGGAGGACGTGCGGCGCGCTGAACGGATTATCAGGGTGAAACCAGCGCTCAGGATGGCCCTGCAGCTCGTAGGCCTCGAGCCGGCGCCCTCGCGCCCGCAACGCCTCTGCGAAGATCTGCCGGAGCGGGGCACGCGGCGCGGCCGTCACGACCCGGCTGTCAAAGAGACCACGATTCATAGTCGGCTGACCGGCTTTGATCGACGGAAAGTCCCAGTAATATCCCTGAACGCCCTGCGTGACCGGCGAGTAATCGAAGACAGCCATCGCGTCTCGGAATCCGGGTAACGCGGCGGCGTCTGGCTCAGGCGTCAGGACCTCAATCAGCCGGGAGATACGACTGGCGCCGACCGTGGGCACCAGCTTTTGGCGCACCATGCTGGTAGCCCCATCAGCCGCCACGACAACCTGAGCACGATACGTGCCTGCAGGTGTCGTCAAGCGCACCCCGTCCTCAACTCGCTCTATAGCCGTGACAGGCTCGCCTTCGTGCAAGTCCACGCCCCGCGCCCGGACCTCAGCTGCCAGCGCCGCATCGAACTCCTCGCGCCGGACAATCCGGAGCAGGTTGCGGATCCGAATTTCGGAAGAGACTCCATGGGCAGTAAACCGAACGACATCGACCGGGAAGCCAGGGATATTGAGGCTGACGCCCAGATCGGCCAGGACTTCGTCAGCATAAGGGGTGATCCCGCCGCCACAAAGTTTGACACGCGGGTGGGTCGCTTTCTCGAGCACGATGGTTTCCCGGGCAAGCTCAGGCGCCAGGCTGTTGAGCGCCAACGCAGTCGCAGAACCTGCCGGGCCGGAGCCGACGATGATAATTTTCGCAGGAAACTCGTTGATAAGCATGACGCCCGTTGAACAATGCCCGGCCTTCCTCTTGCGCCTCAGATTGTACGCAAGGTGCGCCTTGCTGTCATTTCCCGAGGCCGGCCACCTGGCTTGCCGATCAGCTATCAGCACACCGATTCCACCGCCCGCCTTTGATCAAACCGCTGGCGCGAGACATGCTATACACCCAACGCCGGAGAGCAGGTCGACTGCCGGCAGCTGCCGGGCGTCGGAGAGGAACGACAGGGACAGGAGCAGGAGACGAACGCCGTCAGGCGGCGGGCGGTACCTCGATCAAGTCCACCAGCTCGCTCGGGTGCTCGAGGACCCGCTCAGCACCGGCCCCGAGCAGAGCGGAGCGCAACGTCTCCGGTTCGGTGGCCGTCCACAGGGCTCCCCACCCCACAAATGGGCGCTGCAAGGCGGCGCCAGTCGCTGCGAAGATATCGTCGGGGGTGTCGCCGATGTAGGCTGCCAGCCGCTGGCCATCAGGATCGAGCCGATCAGCCGCCTCGAGGAGCGCGAAGGGGTGGGGCTTGCTGAGATTCTCCGGCTCGCCGACGCGAGCCAGACGAGCCTCCTCAGCCACGACGTCCTCGTGCGTGACAACCGCCCGGAAGTAGCGGCCAATCTGGAACATCTCCAGAGCCAGGTGCGTCTCGGCGTGGGGTCGCCCGGTGGCGACTGCGAGCTTGTGGCCGGTCGCGCAGTCCAGTCTCTGGAGATGAGCACGACCTACCATCAGCGTCTCTTGCTCGATCAGTCCGGGACCTCGGTAGAAGTAGGGTTGGGCCCGATGGAGACTAGAAAAGTAGCGCCGTCCCAGATAGAATTCCTGGAAGAGACGTTGGATCACGTTGTGGCCAGTTAGCTCCCCGCCGTAGAAGAACAAGGGGTGCTCCACCGTGCCGACCAGCGTCGCCAGGCCGGCGAGTCCACCGCCGGCCTGGCGAAGTTGATCCGCGGCCGTCTCAAAATCGGCACGACTGCGCAATTCCCCCAGCGT
Organism: Ardenticatenaceae bacterium; assembly: GCA_027493995.1. Taxonomy (GTDB): domain Bacteria; phylum Chloroflexota; class Anaerolineae; order Ardenticatenales; family Ardenticatenaceae; genus DOUV01. The sequence goes on from JAOSJS010000001.1 coordinate 8,809,826, forward strand.
GATCTTGAGGCGGTTGCCGGCGCGGCGGAGGGTGCGGGCGGCCTCATGGGTATTCGTGACCTGGTGCAAGAGTGGGGAGACCTCACCAAGTAACGCGAGCAGATACCGAATCAGAGCGGCACTCATATCCCAGTCATTATTGAGCCCGCCTGCCAGTTTGAACGCCTGGATATCGCGGTGCGTGACGAGCGGGGTGTTGCCACGCAGGCCGAGCACCTGGCCGAAGTAGGCCTGGACAGTTCTGCGGATGGCCTCGCGGTACGAACTGCGTACATCGACCAGAGTCCCATCCAAATCGAAAATCACGAGTTCAGGGGGCATCCAGGGTCTCCTCGGGCAAAGGCAGCATGTCCGATTGTAGAGATGGTGAGCCAGAAGTCAAGCGTTTGGGGAAGTCCTACGCATCGCATCCGGATTACTGAACCGCCTGGCAGAGTCGGCGCATTGACAGTACTGAAGGCTTGTGCTTGAATGCAAGGTCCGTGGAATTGGATCTTTGTGGGCCCCTTTGGAAACATCGCACTCCACGTCCAGGTCCAGCTGGGGCGGACCACGCCGCGATGGCTGGCGGGCTGACAGGTCAGCCTGGACCGGCGGGAAGGTCGAAGCTCTGCGTGTGATGCAATCAGCCCCACGCCGGGTTCAGCCTCGTTCAAGAAGGGGCCTTCTGTGTCACCTGCCCTCTGCACGTCTACATCATTTCCATTCACTGCAGCAGTGTGGGCGGTTACAGTCTGGCCTGACGCCCCGTACCGATGAGGTCGAAGCGCAGGGAGTCGACGTTCGAATTTCCTGCCACGACCGCCAATCACGCGAGCACTGGCATTCATCCAGTTGAGCGCCTGTCCCTTCTCAGCTACCGGGCCTCGCTCCAACTCTGATGGCGCGCCCCGGTCTGCTGCACCTCTGTCCCGCCACATAGTTTGATGGGGAATCCTGGCATGGGACACATCCTACTGGTCGCCGACCGGAAAACCACAATCGACTCCTTGACCGAAATTCTCGGCAAGCATGAGTATGAATTAACCGTCGCCAGCAGCCAACGCCGGGCACTGCGGATGATGCGGCATGTCGGCCCCGATCTCACCATCGTGGATATGACCTCGGCGAAGCTCAGTGGCGGCAAAGTCTGCCTCGCGCTCCGACGGGTAACGGAGGCACCGATTCTGGCTCTTGTGCGCGAAGCGCCCACCGACAGCAACGCCCCCGTCTCGGCGGATGCCTGGCTGGTCAAGCCCTTCTCGACCCAAAGCCTCGTTGCACAGGTCCAGCAGCTCCTCCTCCAGCCGCAGGTGCTCGTGCTCGGTGCGATTGTGCTCGATCTGCGCACGCGGGAGGTTCGCGTGGGCGACCGCGAGCCAGTGCGACTCACTCCCAAGCAGTTCGCACTGCTGCGTTGCTTCATGATGCAACCCGGCGAGGTTTGGACGCGCGCCCGACTCATGCAGGAGGTCTGGCAAACCAACTTCCTGGACGACACTCGGACGCTCGACGTTCATATCCGCTGGCTCCGCGAGAAGATCGAGTCTAATCCGAGCTCGCCCACCTACATCCAGACGATCCGCGGGGTCGGGTACCGCTTTGTCCTTCCCGAGCATGGTTCGTGAAATGTGATGAGGCCTGCTCTGGCCGAACCCGGCAAACGCGCTCCGTTCGCGCCGACAAACGGTTCTGCCTTTCGTTCTTTGGGCCGATTCGCCGAGAGCACCCTCCCGGCCAGATACCCCACTACCGCCCCTGCCACCAGTCTTTGCGCGAGCGGGGGTCCATAAAGGCACCGTTATCGCGGACTGCGACCCTGATCTCATGGCCGCGCGCCCGTGCAAACGGCTGGCCGGCGCGCAAGGCCGGGAGACGCCCCCGCCCGGTGCTGTTCGACGACTGATACAGAGCCAGCAGATTGGGATCCACACAGATGCCCTCGACATGCAGGGTGTAGCCCCGCACGACGTTGTCCTCCCGAGTGTACTTCAGGGTGATATGATCGGCGCTGGCATAGAGCACCAGTACCTCGTAACCGTCACCGAGGCTCCCGATCGAGTAGCCGGAGCCTGGCACGTGGATCGTTTCACCCAGTCGCGTCGCGAGACCGGCCAACGTGACCTCCGGATTGGTGAGCAACGATCCCCGGCAGTTGCAGCTCCAATTCCAGTCGTAGACTTGATACACCGTGCCGAAGGCTGCGGTGCGCTTGTCGGCGAAGAGACCCGGCAACTGCGGTGCTCCGGAATCGCTGCCACCCCCATAGTCCACCAGCGCCTTGCGGGCCTGAACCGGGTTGTAGCCGCGAAGGCTTAAGTTGAGATCGGCGTGGGCATCGGCCGGGCGATCGGTGGGGGGCGGGTTCACGGAAACTGTGGTGTAGCTGGTCCCCGGAATGGAGCTACATTCCACAGCCCTGGCCACCGGTATCGCGACCACAGGCATGAAGATGCGGGTTCCGGCGGCTGCCGCGACCCGAGGCGCGAGCCCACGATCGTCATTTATCACCCGAGAACGAGCCGCGTCGCCCGGCAGCGTCGCTGCCGGTTCCGCAGCCTGGGCAGAAACAGGAAGATATGTGCCGACCAGCGCCAAAACGAGCCCGAGTAGGAACAACCATCCCTCGAGGCCCGGCCGGAGTGCCCGCAGACGGGTGTTCATAGACATGACGAGTCCTCTCCTTTCAGGACACCCTTTCTGGAACCCGGAAGGCTATTACGACGTATTGCAACGACCGGAGGATACGCCAACGCTGGCCTGCCACCGCGCGGCGTGGACGCAGCCCGGATCTCGTCTTGGGGAGGGTTATTCTCGAACCGGGCTCACCCCCATGGGGGTGGGCCGCGGAAAGTGGGACTGGAGCCCCGCCATCCGGCGGGACTCATGCAGGTGCGCGGGCACCAAGACCTGCGTTCGGGGATGGAACACATTTGACCCGCGGGGGGAGGGGATGGAGACTCCGCGGGATCGGCCGTTCACGGCCGCCTTCACGGACCGGCGTCAGTAAAGAGACCGCCGACTACGGGACTCGCATGTCGTTCGACTCTAGCCCGAGGGCGATTCAGCCCAGAGTCCGTCCTCATGGACCGAGACGAAATGAGCGAGAGTAACGGTATTCCGCTCGCGAGTCCCTGGGGCCGCGTAGACCCGCAAGTAGGTATCGGTCAGGCCCGTCGCGACTCCGTCCGGGCGGGGTTGCTCCCACAGCACCGGGAGTTGCTGCCCCACCATGCTCTCTCGGAAGCGCGCGGCGCTGGCCAGCGTGACGGCGCTCATCTCGGCGTGGCGCGCGCGCTTCGTGGCCCCATCGACCTGATCGCGGATCGCGGCGGCGCGGGTACCAGGGCGAGGGCTGAAACTAAAAATGTGCGCGCCAGCAAATCCTACTACCTCGACAAAAGCGACGCTGGCAGCGTGTTCGGCCTCGGTCTCACCGGGGAACCCAACGATGATGTCGGTGGTAACCGCCAGGTTGGGGATGGCCGCCCGCGCCGCAGCAACCTTGGCGGCGAACTGGCGGCTGCTGTAGGCCCGCCGCATCCGGCGCAACACGGTGTCGCTGCCACTCTGGAGGCTCATGTGGAGGTGGCGGCAGAGGCGCCCCTCGAAGCGCTGCCAGAGTTCGAGCCAGTCGCTCTTGAAATTCCAGGGCTCGAGCGAGGAGAGGCGCAGACGGGGGATGGTGGTCTCGCTCAAGAGGCGCTCGATGAGTTGACCAAGGTCCGTGCCACGGTCGTATCCGTAGCTGCCGGCGTGGACGCCCGTGAGGACGAGCTCCTGGCAGCCCTGCTGCGCCAGCAATGTCACCTCACACACGATCTCGCCCGGCGGCTGGCTGCGAGCAGCGCCGCGGGCGATCGTTGTCAGGCAGAAACTGCACGAGAGGTTGCACCCGTCCTGGATTTTGACGAACGCGCGGGTCTTGTCGAGAACGAGCGGATAGAGCGTCAGGCGCGCGTCCGGGCGGAAATCGGCCCCGAGGGCAGAACCCTCCAGCCCGAACTGCTCTGCCGCCAGGCTGGCGAGACGCTCCTTCTCGGCGCTGGCGACGATCAGGTCGGCCGCCGCGAATTCCTGCGGGCGCACCTCGCTGTGACAGCCGGTAACAACCACCCGCTGACCGCCCCGCATGGGCCGGGCGGCGCGGCGCGATTTCCGCCCCGCATCACGCGTGACCGTACAACTGTTGACCACTAGCAGATCGGCTTCGGCGGCGTCCGCCACAAGCTCGTGGCCGGCCAGCCGAAACTGTTGGGCGATCTGTTCCGACTCTGCCTGATTGAGGCGACAGCCAAGCGTGTTGATGTGAACCCGCATGGCACTTCCTTCGGTGATCCAGGCCGAGCCAAGGCCGCGCTGGGCCGGATCATCCTTACCGCTCTCTTCCCTGAATATCTCGTGCCACATAGTAGCATAAGCCCGCCGAGGAGGCCAGGGGTTTCGAGCAGCCGCGCTGCGCGAGCCGGAGTGTGAGTAGCGGTGTCGAGCTGTTCAACCAATAACGGCACGCAATCAGATTCCGTTGGTACTTGACGGCACACCTGTTCTATGCCATACTTCCCTATCAGTTGTCCAGGGGCCACCCCCATTCATCCTATTTCATCCCTTCAGTGTTCCACCAGCTATCCTTTAATAAGGAGGTGGTGCTCATGGATAACGGTCGTAGTACGTGCATCGCCCACCACCTCCCGATGGATTCGTAATCCAAAGGGGTTGGGCGATGCGAAAGGGGGCCGCTTCTTCGGGGGCGGCCCTCTCCCTTTCTCCGCCTCTGATTGTATAACGACCACCTTTCCTTCGAGATCGAACCTTTACGCGAGAGAGGTGAGGGAGCTACGGGAACGAAGAGGACCGCCCTGAGAATGAATGGCACTCACAGGCGTCGCTGTGCCCCGTTGTAGCGACGATTGACTCGCCGGCTCTGCTCCACCTCGCCCATGGCCTCAACCACTATATCGGGTCGATCTGCTCAAGAGCGCTTCGCCGGTTGCGCGAGCAGCTTTCATGGGGAGCTCTCTACCAGGGCGCAGGTCACTGCAGCTACGAAAAAGGCAGGGCCCAACAGCCCTGCCCGATCCCTGCGTATGGAATTTTTCTGATAGGCGAAATCACTGCCCGCGGGGGCGATTGGCACGAACCCGTGCGAAACGGGCCCTCCCAGAGAGGCCCCGGGTCGTCCGCCCCAACGTACGCCGGCAGCGCTTCACGTACTTTCCCGCTGCGACCCGATGCTTACCGCTCGACGTCTGCAATCACGAGGGCCTCGATGAAGCCCTCGTACTCGTCATCGAAGTTGCCCGAGGCGTCCCGCAACGCAAGATCGCCGGCAATCATGACCGTGTTGCGCTCAATCCCAACGACGTCGAGATCGACTTGCAGCTGGAAGACGTTTCGATCTCCTCGCGTGAATCTGGCCTCGAACCCCTTGACGGCAGCGTCGGCGTTGGTGACCCGGCGGTAGCCGTGAAAGGTCACGCTCCTCGGTTCCCGCTGCGCTCTGCCCGCCGTGGAATCAAAATCAATCCGCACGCTTTCGAATGCGACTGCCATACTGTTGCCTCCTTCAGGAAGTGATCACACAGCCATTTGCTGATGCCGACAGAGTGCCAGAGGCTTATGACAAGCTTATTACGAGGGCATTACGAGTCGATTACAGGGGTCAAGAACGGAGGCCCAGCGGTACCTATCACAGGAGCAGAAGAACTGCGAGAACAGATCGCAACCGCGATGCTCAATCTGGAATCATCCCTCAGTTCCTTCAGAATCTCTCAGGCGCTGCTTCCACCGGCTCAGCGCCTGCGCCGCCAGACGAACCAAGTCTTGCTGCCAGGATCCTTTCGCGTCGGGCTGGGTCGAGCACGGCTGGGCCTCACTGCTGGTGGCCTTACGGCCACCCCACCCCATCGGAGGATGCCGCGGATAAAACGCTTGCCGAGGGGGCGGGCCTCGTGTAGAATCGTCTCCATGAGTTCTCGTCTCCCCGCCGATGACCCGCGTTCGGCCCCGTCTGGCCACGATCCCACCCAGCCCCACGAGCGTTCGAAGCTGGTGGCGGCCCTGCGCGGGCGCCTGGTAGTGGCAGGGGCCACCTGGGCGCTGGTCACCCTCGGCCACGAACTCGGCGGCATCTTCCCGGGTATCTCGGCCATGCACGTGACGCTGGCAGTGGTTCTGGTCAGCCATCTCGCAGCCACCGCGCTGGCACCGCGCTCCCCCTCAAGGGTCTGGCTTAGCATCTCGTTGCTCGACAGTCTACTGCTCGCCGGTCTCCTCTTCTACCTCGGTGGCGGCAACAGCCCGCTCTTGCCCCTCTTGCTGCTGCAGGTCTTTGCCACGGCCCTCTTTGCCAGCGGTTCGTTCGCTGTGCTCGTGGCGATCCTCGACGTGCTGTTGGTGGTGGGGTTGAGTGTGGGTGAGGTGGCGGGTTGGTGGCAGCCCTGGCCGGTTGTCCCCGGCCCGGCCCCAACCCCGGCGATGCTGCAGGCCAGCATCGTTGCCCGAGTGCTGCTCTGGGGCGTCTACCTGGTGACCTCCGCCACGATCAGCGGTTTCACCGCTGTGCTTGTCCGGCGGGTGGAACGGGCCGGGTTGGTCCACAGCATCAAGGAACTGTCGGCGCTTCGCCGCATCAGTTGGGGCCGCGCCACTGATCGTTCTCTCGCGGAGGTCATCAGTACGGTCCTCGAGGGGGCACAGCAGACTCTCGAAGCCCCCCTGGCCGCCCTCGTCGCGTCCGAAACGCCTGAGGGTCCAGTTCGGCTCTTCCTGGCGGCCGACGCCGACCGAGGGCACCTTACCCGCCTGTTCGGTGCTCCGCCCGAGTCGCTGCCACTGCCGCCGCCGGCCGAGTTGCGCCGCCGGGTGGAAGCGCTCGTCGGGGGTGAGCCGCTGGGAATTCTGCGCGAGTGGCACGAGGTTCTGGCGCTTCTCGGCCTGGGCGTGAAACCGGAAGAGGCCCGCCAGGCACAGCGCGCCAGCCAGTCGGAACTCTACGCGCTCGTGCCGCTCCGTCCAGAGGGCACAGTTGTCGGTGTGATGTTGTTGGGCTTGAGCCGGCCCACCCTCCGGCCGGCCGAGGTCCAGAGTGTGCACCTGTTCGCCAATGAGGCCGGCCAGGCACTCTTCGTGGCACACCTGCGGCAGGCGCGCAACAGCCTGACTGTGGTGCTGCAGCAGCGCAACGCCCAATTGGCCCGCATCCTCGCCCTCAACAACGAGTTGCGGCTGGACCTGGCCCTCGACAATCTCTTGCAGCGGGTGGCGGACGGCATTCGCGACGCGCTGGACATCGAGAAGGTGATTCTCTCGTTACTGGCGGATGAGGGCCAGCTTCGCACGGCCGCGTGGAGCGGTCGAGGGCTCCACAAGCCGCCGCCGATGACGACCTCGATCGATCGCCGGCTGCTCCGCCCAGATAATCGCATCAGCCGGAGCTATCTCTTGCGGGCCGCCGACAGCAACAGCGTGTTGCGGCCCGGCGATCGCTGGGGGCCGCAGGATCGCCTGATCGTCCCCATCGAGGCCCGCGGGCGCCTGATCGGTTATCTCAGCCTCGGTGCCCCGGCCAGTGGGCACGTTCCCCACCGGAGCATGATCGAGATGATCGAGATCATGGCGGGGCAGGCGGGGCTCGCGATCCAGAATGCGCGCCTCTACCAGGCGATGGTTGAGGAGCGGGCACGGTTGAATGCGATTCTCGCCGGCAGCGCCGAGCCAATCATCGCGCTCGACGCGCGCCGCCGAATTCGCCTGCTCAACGAAGCCGCCGAGCGCGCTCTGGGGGTTCAGGCCGAGGAAGCGCTCGACCGGCCCCTCGCGGAGTCGGGCCTCTCACGCACACTGCGAGCCGCGATCGCCAGTACGCGGGCGGTGATCGAACCGGTGACGAGCGAAGTGACCCTCGAGGACGGGCGGACCTTCGCCATGGCCGTAGCCCCCCTGGACGATGCGGCCGGCAGCGAGCCGCGGGGATGGGTGGTCACGCTCCACGATATCACCCACCTGAAGGAACTCGACCGCCTCAAGGGCGAGTTCGTGAGCACGGTCTCGCACGACCTGCGAGCACCGTTGACGACAATCACCGGCTATACGTTCCTGCTGCACAGCGAGCCGCTCAGCGAATCGGGCCAGAGTGCCCTGGAGCAGATCGAGCTTGCGGTCGCCCGGATGACGCGCCTGATCAGCGACCTGCTGGATCTTGGACGGATCGAGTCGGGGGTCGGCTTCAACCCACAACCGCTCGAGGTGGGCGAGTTGCTGACGGCGGTGCGCCAGGAGTTGCAGCCGCTGGCGACGGGGAAGGGTCTCAGGCTGGTGCTGCGCACGGCCAGCCAACTGCCGCCCATCGAGGCCGACAGCGACCGCCTCCATCAGGCGGTGGGAAATCTTGTCCAGAACGCCATCAAGTTCACCCCCAGCGGCGGCGAGGTGGCGATCCAGGCGGAGCGAGTCGGCCCCAACCTGATGCTCACCATCAGCGATACCGGTATCGGCATCCCGGCGGCGGATCTGCCCTACATCTTCGACCGGTTCTACCGGGTCGGCCGACGGGCGGCCAACGGCGATCAACAGGCGGATGGGAGTGGCCTGGGGCTTGCCATCGCGAAAAGCATTGTCGAGCGCCACGGCGGCCGGATCGGCGTCGAGAGCCGTCCGGGCGTCGGCACCACGTTTCGTATCACGCTCCCAGCCCTCACCAGCGCGGTCTCCTCAGAGCGAATCCCCACTCTTTAAGCACACGTCAAGCACCATTGATGTTTGCGTCACTTTCTCAATCTGAAATCATGTGGACGTATCTGGCCCAGGAGCAGCGGAGGGGCTCATAGCAGATGGCTGCGACAAGGGACCAGAGTTTCCCCGACTTCCCTTAAGAACTGGACGCCGCTTGAGACGAGCACTACTCTCCGCGCCGGGCCACCGGGAAAAAGATCTGGCTGAGAATGCGTCGCAACTCGAGGGTCTGTTCACTGACGCGATCGGGCAGCAGGGTGACGGTGGTCGTCAGAGGTTGATAGTCTTCGGCGAGAACCTGGATGGCGGCGGGACCGCTCAGCGTGTCGAGGGTCGCAGCTCCCGCGGCGTCGGTCGTAGCTTCCTGGACGTTTTCACCACTGATCAGTCGCACCGTCGCCCCGGCGATTGGCGCTCGGCCGAAGGTGTCCCGGACCGTCAGGCGCAGCCGACCATCGTAGACTGTGAGCAACAAGGCACTCGGCACGCCCACGCTGCCATCACCATCCACCGCCTGGGCAACGAGCAGGTGCAGCCCCGGAATGGCTGTCGTGAGAGTCAGGGTGGCGCTCACCGCCTCGGTCGAATCACTCCACGCGCCATCGAGCGGGCGGAACGGCGCAATCAGCATGCCGTCCGTCAGGGCCAGCGTGGCGCTGACCACGCTGTGGCTGCCGGCACCTCGGTCGTCCCGTACTGTGGCGGTGACGACGGCCGGCTCGGGGCGGAAAATGGTGGCTGGCCCACTGAGCGCCTCGACGGCGGGGCCGAAGGGTGCGGACCGGGGGGCCGGCGCCGCCTCGGCGGCGTAGATCAGAGCCGGCAGGTTCTCCACCCACTGGGCGTCGGCCATGTCACACTCCGGCCAGAAGGCGCCCTCTGCACCGCTCCCGATCTCGAAGGTGAAGCTGAAGATGCCGTGGGTCCCGTAAGCCCAGTCGCCAGTGTCGCCGGCGGCGTTGTAGAGCACGTCGCCGGGCTGGCCGTAGCGGTAGCCATTCCAGCGGGCGAATCTGGCCGCCAGGGTCCTGAGCGCAGGCTCATCCGGCGGCTTGACAGCACTGGAGTAGCTCCAGGGGTAGAGGATCAGGTCACTATAGCTGTGGAGACTGATGAGGAGGTCGAAGCGCTGGGCGCTCACCAGGTTGCGAATCGCCTGGGTCTCGGGCTCGCTGAACGGCGCGGGCCCCTTGTAGACTAACGAACACGGGTCGCTGCTGGTACTGGCCCCGCCCCACTGGAAACCGTAGTTGCGGTTGAGGTCGATTCCGACACTGTCCGGGCTGGCGCCGAGCGAGCAACTCCCGTTGCTGTCATCCGTGTTCTTGCGCCAGTCGTAGTGCTGCTCGGCTTTGACGTGGCCGTCGGGGTTGGCCGTCGGCATGAGCCAGACCTCGGTGTTGTCGAGGATCCAGGTCGCGTCCCCGTCCTGCCGGTAATGGTCAAGCAGCCAGCGGCCAAAGCGCAGCACGATCTCGGGGGTGACGAGCTCGCGCGCGTGGTGGTTGCCGACCAGGAAGAACGTGGGCTTGGGACCGGGGATCGCGCGGTTGGTGAGCCGGGCGGTCCACAACTCGCGCGCCGCGCGGCCCTGGGTGGTCTCCCAACTGGGGCCGGCTGAGAGCAGTTCGACAAGCCCCGGGGCGCTCTGCTCCCAAGATTGCAGCTCCGCGGCCATGGCCGCGACGGTGCGGTAGCAGGCCGGGTAGGTGGCGTAGTTGGCAGGCATGGGCTCCGCCGCAGCCACCGCCAGGCCGGCGTCGAGTCGCTGGCTGGGGGTAAGCGCCGCCCGCGCCCACCCATTGCCCACTTCCCAGATGTCCCAGCCACGGGCGGCCCAGGCATCGAGTTGGGCGCGGTCGCGCCACTGCAGCATGACGAGCTGCGGTGGACCATCGGCGACGGTCGTTAGCGGCGCAAAGAGCCCCACCAGCAAGAGTGCGACCAGCGCCAATCGTCTCATGGATACCTCCAGGGCAGCGATTGTACCGGGAACCACGGGAAGCTGCAATCCATCAGCGGGAAAGCGACGACGTTCGGCGGGTTGGCTCTGGTTCCGGCGCTCTTGATGAGTTCCGGGGATGGCGTGGGCGATCTGTACCGGGCAAAGCCGATCAGGACGGCAGCGCACCGGTGAAGTTGTATCTGGACCAGGACAGCAGGACGATTCCCAAGTTGGTCACAGTGTGGTAGTGTAGAGGCGCCAGGTCTTCCGAAGGAGGCGCGAACGAGGGGTGAAGATGGGAATTCGAACCATCGGGCCAGCCTGTGCCCTTATACTCAGCCTGGTGGCTTACGGCCTGCTCTCATCGCCCCCAGCATCCGCAGGCCGATCAATCGTTTCAGCAGCCGGGCCATCGGCTGCCTTCCGCAACCCACTGTCCCAGCTTCAGACGCCGCCCGATGTGGCCGGTTGTGCTGTCTTCCCGGCCGACAACATCTGGAACGTGCCGGTAGACACCCTGCCCGTGGACGCCAACTCCAGCGGCTATATCGCTACCATCGGCGCCGGAGTTGGCCTCCACCCTGACTTCGGCTCGGGCACCTGGAATGGCGGGCCCATCGGCATCCCTTACACGGACGTGCCGGGCACCCAACCCAACGTTGCCGTGACCTTCGACTATGCCGACGAGAGCGATCCCGGTCCCTACGCGATCCCACCCACCGCACCCATCGAGGGCGGGCCGGACGGCGACGGCGATCGCCACGTCCTGGTCGTGGACCGCGACAACTGCCTGCTCTACGAGCTGTTCTATGCCTGGCCGCAGCCCAACGGGAGTTGGCACGCCGGCTCCGGCGCCATCTTCGATTTGAGCTCTAACGCGCTCCGCCCAGCGGGCTGGACCTCGGCCGACGCCGCCGGGCTCCCGATCCTGGCGGGGCTGGTGCGGTACGACGAGGTCGCCAGCGGCGAGATCCACCACGCCATCCGCGTCACGGCACCCCAGACCCGGCGGGCCTACGTCTGGCCGGCGCGTCACTTTGCGTCGAGCCTCACCGGATCGCAGTACCCACCCATGGGCCAGCGCTTTCGCCTGCGCGCCGACTTCGACATGTCGGGTTTCTCACCCCAGGTACAGGTCATCCTGCGAGCGCTCCAGACCTATGGCCTGATCCTGGCCGATAACGGCGCAGCCTGGTACATCTCGGGCGCACCGGATGAGCGCTGGAATAACGACGTGCTGGTCGGAGAGTTGCGTCAGGTGCGAGGTTCGGACTTTGAGGCGGTGGATGTCTCCTCTCTGATGGTGAACCCCGACTCGGGCCAGACGCGGATAATATCCAGCTGCGTACTCGATGCCAACGGCAACGGCATCGGCGACGTGGTGGATATCATGACCACCGCTGCCACACCGGGCTGCCTGGCCTACGTGCCCGTGGTCGCCGCCAGGTGGCACCAGCCCTGGAACACTTCAACCGCAGCACCCAGCGGCCCCGCGAGCGCGCCGGACCAGCCCCGCGAGGGCGGCCACATCACCCGTTGACACCGCCGTGCGGGACGATCTCGACGCGACGACGGGGACAGCACCCTCCAGTTCGCCGGTGCATTTTGCCCATAATCTGACCGCGGCGTTGGGACCGTCGTAAGGAGGCCCGTATGCCGACGATACCGGAAGCCCCTGGAGACGCGGCCCCGGGCAGTTGGCCGACGGCTGGCGCGTCATCGCCCGAATCACGTCGGCTCCCCTGGTGGGGCTGGCCCGGGGCCGACCCCAGATTTTTTCCTGCCTGCGCCATCTGATGCAACATGTCGGCCAGCTGCGTTCTGTCTTCGTTGGCACGCACAAGCTCACGGACTTGAACCCGGCGTATTGGTCAACCTTCTTCAACGTGGCCCTGCACCGCCGTGTGTGCCTTCTCGATCAGAAGGGCGCCCAGGTGGTAATCATCCCGGGATCTGTTCATCGGAAAGGTCTCTGCAAACGCCGTCATGGTCGATTATGAAAGATCACGGGAGTCCATCGCCCCAATTGCGTCGGCTCGCGAGCCGGCCACGCTCGCCTGGATGCTCCTGGTGCTCGCCTCCCACCTGGGTTGGGGCGCCTATCCTGTCCTGGGCCGCTATCTCCAAACCGTCGCCCACCTGCCAAGCTTTACGCTGCTCGCGGCGGGTATGGTGATGCCCGCGAGTGCCGCCCTCATCTGGCTCTCTCGCGAGCCCGGCGGTTATCGCTCGCTGCGGCGCCCGATTCTCTGGGCCTTCGCCGTGATTGTCATGGCTCGCTCCGTCACCAACCTCCTGGCGGCGCGCTTTACCCTGGCAACCTCCGTCCAGTTGATCACATTGATGACCCCCTTCGAGGTGGCGCTTCTCGGGCACGCCTTCTTCGGTGAGCGAATCCCCTACGGCACCTACCGCGCTATCAGCCTCTCGCTGCTCGGGGCGCTGCTGATGATGAGCGGTCACGGATTGAGTCTGCGTCTGGGCTCCACCGACCTGCTCGGGATGGCCTTCGCGCTCGCGAGCAGCCTCTTCCTGGCCCTGTACATGCTGGTGGTCCGCCGCGCGGCGATGCGCGATGTCCCGATCCCGGCAGTCTTCACCGTCCACAGCGTGACCGCACTTTCCTTTGCGACCGTCATGAGCGTCGGCCTCGGCGAGCGTTGGGAAGCCTGGCAGTCGCTCTCCCCCTTCGGCTGGCTGATCTTTGCCGGGTTCAGCGCCGGCGTCCTCCTCGGCGCAAACTCGGCCCAGTTATGGTCGATCGGCCGCTTGGGCGCGTCGCTCGTGAGCAGCCTCATGGCGACGCGCCTGCTGGCCGTTCTTGCCGCGGGCGCGCTCGTCCTCGGCGAGCGCCTCGAGACGCCGCTCCAGGGACTCGGCGCCCTCATCGTCGCCGCGATAATCTCCTGGTACCTGTTCGCAATAGAGAACCGTGGAGGAACGGGCCCGGACTGAACTTGTACCGCTCCGGGCCCGGCGGCCTGCGGCCTGCGGCGAGCATCGGAGCAGATCGGGCATCACGAAGAGTGCAGAGGCGAACACAAAGAAATCCTTGGTTGCGGTTGCGGTCTTCCCGGTCTGATTGCAACCATCTCATCCCTAACGCACCGGATTGCTTGAAAAGCATTTGGAATGGGGTGAGTCGCTCGTCTGCCGACCCAGGCGCCAGAGCGCCTGGGTCGGCGCCGGGTGCCCTGTGACCAGACCAACCCGCCACGGAGATAGCTTAAATCCGCATTGCGTCGCGTTTTTTTAGATGATAAGATATGGGCACCAATTTACTCGCGCAGGTGCATATGCCTGAGTCTCGCTCAATTCCCCTCCGTTACACGATCAGTGCGCCTCTCAGCCAGGTGCTGCCGGTTATCCCCACGCTCTTGATCGGTGAGGCTCACTACGATCTTGACCGTGAATCAGGACGCGAGCCCTCGTGGAAGCTCCGCCGCGTGCTCGACAATCGCGCCGTCGGGCGGCTCATCTTGCGGGGCGTCGCCCGTGAGCAGAGCGAGTTGCTCGCGGCCCCGGCCGGGGCCAACGGCCACCGCACCCGCCCAGACGACCTGATTCCGGCCCTCACGACCATCGTCACCCGCCTCCAGGACCACGGCTTCTTGATTACGCCTAACATTGGCCCTGAGACCCGGGAAAGTCCGGCTTCGGTGGTCCTGCTTGCGGCCCCGCCCACCCTCTTTTTCCAGACTCTGGCGGCGCGCCTCAGGCCGATCGTCGCCCAGCATGGCTTTACCCTGCACCGCCCGCCACAAGAGGCCGGCCAAGACCTGGAAACGATCGAGCGCGACGTCGCCTCAGCCTTGATGGTCATCGCCGACCTCTCCATCGAGAGCGGCCGGACGGCCGCCCAGGCAGCCGCGGCGCGAGAGCGGCTGGTGGTGCCGATCGGGCCCGCCGGCACCGCGCTGCCAGCGAAGTGGCAGCGCCAGGCACTGTTCTACGGGGAGGACCAGACCGAGTTCTTGCGTGTCCTCGCCGAGCGTGTCGCGAGCGGCGCACCGACGGACAGCGGGCCGAATATCGGCTCGTGGGCCGATCAGACCGAGGCCGGTGCTGTGCAGCCCCGCCGCACGTCGGCGACGCGGCTTCGGTGGTGACAGCGGCCCCACCTGGAGCCGCCTCGATTCCGCTCTTCTCCGAGCGCCCCCGCGCCCCCGCCGCTGGCAACCCTGGCGGCCTCGCCGCCCGACGAGGCCCGGCGGGTGATCTACCGGGCGACCGCGCTCGACCCGCACGCCACGCCCGAGCGGCGCTTCCATGCCGCGCGCGTCCTCGCTGCCCATGGAGACCGTGAGACAGCTACCATTGCACTGGGCGATGTCGCCCGGGCGGCGACACCCTTACGCGACGAGGCCCTCACTCTGCTCGGAACCCTGGGGGAGCCGGCGCGGATCGCCCTCTGGGCGTTGGATGCAAACGAGGAGAATCCCCAGCGCAGCGTGGCGATCGCGCGTCAATTGCACGCCGTCGGCGATACGACCACCGCGCGGCTGCGACTGGAACGCCTCGCCCGTCACCCCGACCGCGAGGTCCGCCTGGCCGCGCTCCACACGCTGGGCGACCTCGGCGCCCAGGCCCACCGCGAGTTCACGAGCCTGCTTCGTCAGTCAGAGGATCCGCAGATGCAGTTGGAGGCCGCCCGCTGGCTCAGGCTCCACCAGCTCGAGATCCCGCTCGTGATTGAGAGACTCAGCGAGTTGGCCAACCAACCCGACAATATGCCGGCGGCCCTTCACGCTCTTCAGGAGTTGGCGGCGATCCGCACGGATGAGGCCTTCGCGGCAGTGAGTGGCCTGGCCCAGTACGCACACTCGAGCGACATGCGGCTCACAGCCGCTCAGGCGCTCGCGCGGCGGGGCGATAGCGAGGCGGCGCGCGATGCACTCCTGGCCCTCGCCACCGGGCGAGATGAGAGCGCGGCTGCCAGTGCGACGGAAGCGCTCCTGGCATTCGATCAGAACCCGCCCAGTGAGACCGAACGGCTGATGCTGGGCGCTGCCCTCTTCAGCGTTCGGCGCCGGGCGGCCGCTCACCTGGCCACGCCCGATCAGCCGGAGGAAGTGCAGCAGCAGGCCGCTCGGGTCTTGCTGGCCCTGGACCGGCCCGACCAGGCCGTGCCGACCCTCATGCGCCTGACACTCACCGCCCACGCCGAGGCCATCCGGCGCTGGGCAGCCGAACAGCTCGCCGGTCTGGGGGCCTCAGCCGTGCCAACTATGCTGGAAGTCCTGGACGCCACCGACGACCGCGCCATCGGTCACCGGCTGGCCGAAGCAATCCTGCGCCTGGAGCCCGACCCGCCGACTCGCCGGCGGGTCGCGAGCTGGCTCGCAGCCCACGAAAGCGCCGCCCAGGCCGCGGATGTGCTGGCAGCGCTGGCACGCGACCCGAATCTGGCCGAGCGCGAGGCACATGCCGCGTTCACCGATCTCACCCGGCTGGCCACCACGCAGCCCAGTGCGGTGCGGGCCGTGGGGCAACTGACCGATCAGGCGCCCATTCTCAGCGTGCGCCGGCGTGCCCTCGACTATCTCCTGCGCCATCACATCGAGGAGCTTCCCCTCGCGACGTTGGTGGACCTGGCCGTGCGCGAGCAATCACCGGTCGATCTGGTACCGCTGCTCAACTACCTCCCCAGCGTGGCACCGCCAGTCGGCCAACGCATCGTGGAAGAGACTCTGGAGCAAGAGACCCCGCTCGTTCGTCGCTGGCGGCTGTTCAACCTCCTCACGGTCCTGCCACCGCACGTGGCGGTCAGCGCCTGGCGCCAGGTTGCCGTCCGCGCTTCGGAGGCCTCGTTCCGCGAGGCCGCCGCCGATCATCTCCTCGATGCCGGGCAGAGTGGCGCCGGGCTGGCCGCCCTCGCCACCCTGGCGCAGTCGGCCGCCTACCCCGACGTGCGGCGGCGCGCCATA
Organism: Ardenticatenaceae bacterium; assembly: GCA_027493995.1. GTDB lineage: Bacteria > Chloroflexota > Anaerolineae > Ardenticatenales > Ardenticatenaceae > DOUV01. The sequence continues at coordinate 8,826,410 of JAOSJS010000001.1, forward strand.
TACCGGCTCCACCAGGCCGGCGCCGTGGAACTGCTGCAGGCAGTTGCAGCGCACAGTCCCTATGCCGACACCCGCGAGTTGGGCACCCAACTTCTCGGCCACCTGGGCGTGTCTCGTGGGACTCCCAGTTGGCGTGAACGCTGGGAGCAGTGGGTGGCGCGCCTCCCGCTGGGCTGGTTGGACCGCTGGCTGGGCGGCGGCTAACCGGCCGGCGCGCGCCGACTGGCGCGCCGCATTCGTTTTCGAGCGAGTTGATCGGGGTTACGGCAGCGGGCTATAGACCACCGGGATCCACCAGCGCTGGAGGCGGTCAAAGGCTGTCGCCGTTGGCGTGGCCGTGGCAGTCGGAGAGGACGACGGGGTTGGAGTGACACACGCCGTCAACCCGGCGCAGACCGTCGTCGTGGGAGTCGGGGTGCCGGTCTCGGTGGCGGTGGCCGTTGGCGTGCTGGTCTCGGTGGCAGTGGCCGTCGGGGTGCCGGTCTCGGTGACGGTGGCTGTCGGACCCAGTGTGCACTGCACTTTCACGTAATCCAGCTTCACCGTTTGGCTCTCGGTGCTGAACTGGATTCGGTGGGGCCCCCTCTCGAGGTGAAATTGCCGGGTCACTCCGTCGGTCCCCCGGACGGGGTAATCGTTGAGCCACTGATCCCCGGGGATCACCATCCAGCGGGTGAACTCAGGGCTATCGACGTGGACGCGCCACGAGGTGAGTTTACTCGAGACTCCCCAGATCCGTGCCCGAATCTCGTACCAGCCCGTCTGGGAGATGTCCAGGTCAACGAAAATCGAGCCCATCGAGGGCGCCGGAGCGACGGGCTTCTCAACGTAGGCTCCGTCCGACGCACTCTCATCCTGGATGATCTGCCAGTTCCCCTGCAAGTCGCCCCGCTCAGCCTGCATGATGAGCGGCGTGCAGCCAGATTCTGGGGAGCCGGCGGCCACCCGGCCGGCAACGCGCAACAGCGCGAGGGCCCCCAGGACAGAGAGCAGAGTAAGAACGGCGATGCCCCGGCGGGGCCGGTGCGGTCGAGCACTCATGGACGGCGAGTGTACCAGGATCGGCCGAGGCAGGCAACATCACCGCCCGACCTTTACCAATTGGTTGAAATAGCGGCTGGACAGCCGGTCGCGCGTTGATGAGCCAGGCGGTGGCGAAAGAACGTTTACCGGGCCAGGTCGGTGGCAGCAGACCCCGTCAAATGGGACGCGAGAACTGAGGCTGTCGCCCTGCGGACACCTTTACCGTTCACGTTTTACGTTTCAGCGGGCACGTTGTATGCTCATGTCGAGCCCAACAGTTACACCCTTGTGGAACGAAGCGCTGGATGAACGTCATTCTCACGCATGAGCATACCGACTTCGACGCAGTCGCGTCTTTATTAGGGGCGCACAAGCTGTTCCCAGACTACCAGCCGGTGCTGCCCCGCCAACTCAACCGCAATGTGCGCGACTTCCTGACCTTGCACTGGGATGCGCTTCCCTTCAAACGCCAGGACGAACTCCCGCCGCGGACCGAGTTCGAGCGCGTCGTGCTGGTCGAGACCCAGAGCTTCCCCAATCTAAAAGGTTTGGAACCAGAGCGACTCCGGGACGTGTTCGTGATCGACCACCACGAGCGCCGCGAGGATCTGCCGCCCACCTGGCGTTTCGAAGGGAAGTCCATGGGCGCCTGCACCGCGATCTTCGTCGGCCACATCGCCGAGCGGCACCTGGCGCTCTCCGCGGTGGAGGCGACGCTGCTGCTGCTTGGAATCTACGAGGATACGGGCTCGCTCACCTACGCCGGGACCACGCCCGTCGATCTGCACGCCGCCGCCTGGTTGCTCGAGCATGGCGCCAACCTCGATGTGGTCCGTGACTACCTCAATCACCCGCTGTCCGACGCCCAACGGGCGCTCTACGAGCAGTTGCTCGACAACGCGACCTTCTACGATGTCAACGGCTACCAGGTCCTGATCGCCACGGCCCGAACCGATAACTACGTGGAGGAGATCAGCACGCTGGCTCATTCGCTGCGTGAACTCTACGATCCCGACGCGCTCTTCCTCCTGGTCGAAATGGCCGGCCACATTCAAATCGTCGCCCGGGCGACCACCGACGCGGTGCCCGTGGGACAACTCATGGAGCACTTCGGCGGTGGAGGCCACGACCGGGCGGCCGCCGCCTTCGCCGAGGGCCAGGCGCTGGAGGAGGTTCGGGACACCCTCCTCGACCTGCTGCGTCGCGAGGTGCGCCCGGCCGTCCGTGTGGTCGACTTGATGAGCCGCGGCCAGATTCGCACCCTCCAGCCGACCGAAACAATTGGCGCGGCCGCCGCACTGATGCGACGCTGGGGGCACGAGGGGTTCCCGGTGATTGACAGGCAAGGCCAGGTCGTCGGGGTGCTCACGCGGCGCGACGTGGATCGGGCCATGCAGCACAAGCTTGGCGGTGCCCCGGTGGCCGATTTTATGCACAAGGGCGCCATCACTGTAACCCCCCAGGCGGGGATCGAGCAGGTTCAGCGGATCATGACCGAGCACATGGTAGGCCAGGTTCCGGTCGTCGAGGGTCAGCCGCCCGAGATCGTCGGCATCATCACGCGTACCGACCTCCTCAAGCTCTGGGGCGGGGCCCCTACGGCCGGGGAGCAGCGCGCTGAGATCATCCGCCGGCTGGAGGCCGCCGTCTCGCCGGCCACCTTGCGACTGGTGCGCGCCATCGCCGAGGAGGCCAACGCGATGGGTGCCTCGCTCTACTTTGTCGGCGGCTTCGTCCGCGACCTGCTGCTCGGCCAGCCGGTCAAGGATCTGGACCTGGTGGTCGAGGGCGATGCCGTCGCCCTGGCACAGGGCCTGGTGGCGCGCTACGGCGGGCGCATCGTCACCCACCGGCGTTTCGGCACGGCCAAGTGGTTCTTGAACGAGGACGAGCGCCCGCGCGACTCACTCATCACCGCGCCCGGCCTGCCCGACCACATCGACCTCGTCACCGCGCGCACCGAGTTCTACGAACACCCAACGGCCCTGCCCGAGGTCGAGGAGAGCTCGATTAAACTGGACCTCCACCGGCGCGATTTCACGATCAACACCCTGGCCATCGCTCTCGACGAGGACCGCTTTGGCCAACTGCTCGACTTTTACGGCGGCGCGCGGGACCTGGCCGAGCGCCGCGTGCGTGTGCTGCACCAACTTAGCTTTGTCGATGACCCCACCCGCATCCTGCGGGCGGTCCGCTTCGCCGAGCGCCTGGGCTTTGAACTGGAGTCGCGCACCCGCGAGCTCCTGGTCAACTCCCTCGAGCTGCTGGAACGTGTCAGCGGCGACCGGATCCGCCACGAACTCGACCAGATCTTCGCCGAGCCCGAGCCGGAGTGCGCCCTGCAGCGGTTGGACCAGCTGGGTGTGCTGGCGGCGATCGACCCCGCCCTGCACGTCGATGCCGCCGTCGTCGAGCGCTTCCGCCGCCTGCGCGCCAGCTCGCTCCCACCAGACCCAGAAGCCTACCTGGCACTCCTGGCGTACGACCTCTCTCCCATTGAGCGCGAGCGGCTGGCGGAGCGGCTGATGCTCGTGCGCGACACGCGCGTCCTGCTCCGAACGATGGCCGCGCTCCGCGAGGCCGCTCCCCACCTGACGCAGCCCGAGCTCGGCCGCAGTGCTCTTGACCACGCCCTGAGCGAGGTAGAGCCGCGCGCCATCGAGCTGGTCGCCCTTGCCACCCACAATCCACGGCTGCGCGAGCGGCTGCGCTTCTACCTGGATGAGCTTCGCCCGCTGACGCTGACGGTCTCGGGCCACGACCTGCGCGCTCTGGGACTTCCCCCTGGTCCCGTGTACGGCGAGATACTCAATGCGGTGCGTGCGGCGCGGCTGGACGGTCTCGTCAGCACGCCGGAGGAGGAGCGCGAACTCCTGGCGGGGCTCGTGGCGGTTCGTCGCCGTCACCCGCAGGCATGAGCTTTTCCATAGAGTCAGGTGCCACAACTCACTTGCCCAGAATCGGTTCGGATGTATCGTGAAGATCGAGAGCGATCTGCCCTCGTGCTGAAAGGAGTCTTCCATGGACCGATCGCCGAACCGCGGGTGGGTGGGGGGCGGCGTGCTGATTCTCCTGGGGTTGCTCTTTCTTCTGGCGCGCTTCGTGCCCACGCTCACCCCCTACGTGGTCCTGCTCATAGGGCTCGGGCTGTTCGGCCTCTTCCTCATCACGCAAGCCTACGGCGCCCTGATCCCAGCCGGCATTGTCACTGGCATCGGTGTTGGCATTGTTCTTGCCTCTCGTAGTGGGGGTGATGCTGGCGGTGCTGCCTTCATGCTCAGCCTGGGCGCCGGCTTCCTGGCTATCTGGGTGCTGGGCCTGCTCTTCCGGGTGCCTGAGAATCACTGGTGGCCCCTGATTCCGGGCAGCATCCTGATTCTGGTTGGGGTGGCAGCTCTGGGGAGCAGGACAGCGCAGACCCTCCTCGAGAGTCTGAGCAACTGGTGGCCCCTGATTCTCATCATCCTCGGCGGCTGGCTCATCCTGCGTCAACTCCAACGTCCTCGTCACCGGTGAAACTGCTAGCGCACCGCCTGCGTATAAGTATAATGTAATTGCCAGTTGTTCCGGCGTGCCGGCGCAAGCCTGCCGGGTATCCGAATGTTGAACAACTCCAAGGAGGGAGCGAGCCATGGTTGATGAGCAGACTGTTGATCAGGGAGCCGAAGAGGCGAAGGCCACCGCGAGTGAGGCCTCGGCCGAGGCCCAAGCATCGGCCGAGCAGGCCGCCGAGGAGGCTCGCGAGCAGGCGGGCCGCGTGGCCGATGAACTCAAAGAGCTCGGCCGGGCGTTGGCCGCGGCTCTGCGGTCGGCCACCCAGAGCGAAGAACTGCGCAATCTCGGCCGAACCATCGTGGAGGGCATCAAGGACGTCGGCGACGAGGTCGAAGACGCCCTCGGGCATGCCCGCGAGAGCGAAGAGGCCCGCCGCCTGGCCGAGCAGGCCCGGCGCGTGGCTGCGACGGCGACCAGCGGCAAAGTTGCGCGCGACATGGGCGAGAGCCTGAGCGAGGCACTCCGTACCCTCAACGCCGAGCTCAACCGGCTCGTTGAACGGATCAACCGGCGGGCCGAAGAGAGCGCGGAAGAGGTCGAGACCAAGGCCGATGAAGTCGCCGACAAGATGGACAAGAGCACCAGTTGACCGCGATCCACTCACAATCGTTGTGGCCCCCCGGCGCGCTTCGCTCGGGGGGCCATCTGTTGTCCTCCCTCGCGACTTGGTGCTGACGATCAGCCCGGGCTATAATCGCAGTGCCGAGGAGGCTCATCGCGATGGAAGAACGCTTGCAAAAGGCCCTGGCGCGCGCCGGTGTGGCAGCGCGCCGTAAAAGCGAAGAACTGATCAAGCAGGGACGCGTTACGGTCAACGGCCGGGTCGTCTCGGAGCTCGGAACCAAGATCGACCCTGAGAGCGATGAGGTGCGCGTGGATGGCGAGCGGGTGCGCCTGGATGGCGTGCCGGAACAAACCTTCGCCCTGTACAAACCGCGCGGGGTCGTCTCCACGACCAGCGACGAGCTTGGCCGCAGGACTGTGCTGGATCTCCTCCCGGCGGCGCGCACGATGCGCCTTTTCCCGGTGGGCCGGCTGGACGCCGAGACCGAGGGCCTGATCCTGCTGACCAACAATGGACGGCTGGCCAATCGCCTGACCCATCCACGCTACGAGCACGAGAAAGAGTATCGCGTCAAAGTGTTCGGCGTTCCCTCGGACGAGAACCTCGAACGCCTACGGAAGGGCGTCCCCCTGGAAGAGGGCAAGACGCTGCCGGCCAGAATCAGCATCGAGCGGGCCGAGGACGAGAACACCTGGCTCCGGGTGATCCTGCGTGAGGGGAAAAAGCGCCAGATCCGCCGCATGTTCGAGATCATCGGCCATCCGGTCCGACGCCTGATCCGGGTCCGGATGGGTCCGATCGAACTCGGCGCCCTTAAACCGGGCGAGTCGCGCGAGTTGACGGCCGAGGAGTACGATGATCTGGCCGCCGGACGGCGCTCCCCCGCCCGGATGACCAAACGGACGCGCAAGCCCGGCTGGGCCGCCCCGAAAGTCCGCACCGACCGAACCGGCCGGCCCAGGCGGCGACCGCCGCGCAGAACAACAGGGAACGTCCCAGAGGGGGGTGGCTCGCGTCGCAGTGGGCAGCCGCAAGCGAAAAAGCGCAAGCACCGCACCGAAAAATAATTCGCTCATATTGAGAACCTGATGCCACTCCTGAATCGGAACGATCGAAGGAGCGACCCGTGGAGAGAAACACGCGACCCGTTCGCGTTCGTTACGCCCCCAGTCCCACAGGCTACCAGCACGTGGGCGGCATCCGCACGGCCATCTTCGACTGGCTCTGGGCACGCCGCACCGGCGGTGCCTTCATCCTGCGCATCGAGGACACCGACCGCAAACGCTACAACGCGGCCGCCCTCGACGACCTCCTCGGCAGCCTGGAATGGCTCGGCCTCGACTACGATGAGGGACCGGGCAAGGACGAGGACCACGGCCCCTACTTCCAGAGCAAACGCCTGCCGCTCTATCAGGAGTACGCTTCCAGGCTGATTGAGCTTGGCGGCGCCTATGAGTGCTACTGCAGCCCACGGCGGGAGGAGGAGGACGAGCCGGGCGAGGAGCCGGCCGCGGCGCCGACCACTGCGCGCCGCGACCTCTGTCGCGACCTTAGCCTGGAGGAGCGCGCCCGCCAGCGCGCCGCCTGCGAGACCGAGGGCCGGCGGCCGGTGGTGCGGCTGAAGACACCAGACGAGGGCACAACCGTTGTTCACGACCTCATCCGCGGCGATATCGTCTTTGAGAACAAGACGATTCCCGATTACATCCTCCTGAAAAGCGATGGCTACCCGACCTACCATCTCGGCGTTGTGGTCGATGACCACCTGATGGCGATCAGCCATATCTTACGCGGCGAGGAGTGGATTCCCACCGCACCGGTGCACGTCATCATCCACGACTTCTTCGGCTGGGAGCCGCCATTCTACGTCCACCTGCCGCTCGTGTTGGACCCGACTGGCAAAGGCAAGCTCAGCAAGCGCAAGCAGGTCGAGCCCGATGGCCGGGTTGTCGAGAACCTGACCCAGGTACGCGAGTTCCGAACGGCTGGCTACCTGCCTGAAGCACTCTTCAATTTTCTCGCCACGCTCGGCTGGGCGATCAGCGGCGACCAGGAGATCTTCAGCAAAACCGAAGCGGCAGCGGCTTTCGAGCTGGAGGATATCAAGAAGTCGCCCGCACGCTTCGAGTACGACAAACTCGAATGGATGAACGGCGTCTACATCCGGGCGCTCTCGCCCGCCGACCTGGCCGCGCGCCTGCTTCCCTTCCTCCGGGCTGCCGGCTTCGACGCCACGGCGGCCCAGGTCGAGCCGCTGGTGCCGCTGATCCAGGAGCGGATCAAAACGCTGGCCGATGCCGCCGAGATGCTCGATTTCTTCTTCACCGACCCGCGCGTCCCTGCACCCGAGGAGTTGGTGCAGAAGAAGATGACCGCTGAGAGCACGCGCGATGCCCTGGTGGTGGCCCGCGCCGCCCTGGATGAGGTCGAGTGGGACGAGGCGACCATCGAGCAAACCCTTCGTGGCGCCGCCGAGGAACTCGGGCTCAAGCCCGGGGCACTCTTCACACCGATCCGACTGGCCGTGACCGGCAAGCGCGTCGCGCCTCCTCTGTTCGAGACGCTCTATTGCCTGGGCCGCGAGAAGGCCCTGGATCGCCTGGACCGCGCCCTGGCAGTTCTGCAGCCGGTGTGAGCGCCCGCCGGGTTTCGGAAGGAACTATCCCGAGAATAGCTGTCAAAGGTGGGGGGTGCTGCTACGACGCACCTCCCGAAGTGCCTCGTAGCTCCTCCCTGACTCCCAACAGACGGAGGGATTCCGCACGCCATGACACTCCCTGCGCACCTCGATGCCCCCCTGCTGGCGCCCAGCGGTCCGGACGATCCGTTGCCTCCCGGCTGGGTGCGGCCCAACTACCGCGGCCGCGGCTTTGCTAACATCCCGGCCACCGTCGGCGCGCTGTTCGGGGTCCGCGTGGGCTCACTGCCGCCGCTCGACCCTGACCTCTGGCAGTCGCTGGCCGACGGGGTGGAGCGGGTGGTGCTGGTCCTGCTCGATGCCCTCGGGTGGCGGCGGCTGCTTGGCCAGTTACAGGGCGACAGCGCTCCCTTCGCCACTCGTTGGCAGGCGCGCGGCGGAGTGATCGCACCGATCACCGCCGTGTGTCCCAGCACCACCGCGGCGGCCACTACCACGTTGTCTACGGGAGAGGCGCCGGCCACCCACGGTCTGGCCGGTTACACCCTCCACCTGCGCCAGATGGGCGCCCTCTGCGACATGATCTTTTTTCGCTTTGCCGTCAGTGAGCGCACCGGGGAGTTGATCGAGTGGGGGCTCGATCCGCTGACCCTGGTCCCGGTACCGAGCGTCGGCCAGATGCTGGGTGCCGCGGGCGTGCCAACGGTTCCCCTGCTGCACGCCTCCATCACCAAAAGCCCCCTCTCACAGATCCACTACCGGGGAGTCGAGCGCGTGGTCGGCCACCACGGGGCCTCGCACTTCTGGCTGCAGTTGCGCGAGATCATCTCGGCGCACCAGGGCCGCCGCGCCTACATCGCCGGTTACTGGGGGCTGGTCGATGAGCTTAGCCACGTCCACGGCCCGGACACGCCGCCGTGGGAGACCGAATGGCGCACGCTGCAATACTTCATTGAGGAAGAGTTCATCGCCCGCCTGACGCCGGCCGAGCGCCGCGACACGCTGCTCATCCTCACCGCCGACCACGGCCAGGTGCAGAATCGTCTCGAAGATTATGTCGCGCTCAGCCGGCAGCCCGAGCTGGCTCAGATGCTGGCAACGCTCCCGGCGGGCGAGCCGCGCCACGCCTCGTTCTTCACCCGCCCAGGCACCCAGGCCGAGGCCCTGACCCTTCTCCACCAGCACCTGGGCCGCGACTTTTGGGCCGTGCCCACCGACCGGCTCCTCGACGCCGGCGTCTTCGGCCCGGAAGTCTGGCCTGAGACCCGCCTGCGCCTGGGCGACGTGACCGTAATGTCGCGCGACCGGCGACTGCTCTGGTGGTTTCCGCGCAAAGCGCGCTTCAGGGGCATGCACGGCGGCCTGCTCCCCGAGGAGGCTCTGGTGCCGTGGATGGCACTGCGGTTGGACTGGTGAACGATGAACATCGCGCCAGATCATCCGTTCATCACGTGAGCCAGTCGAGGAGCCTGTACCAGAGACCGGCGAGCGGCAGGAACCAGGGTGTTCCATGGTACAAACCGAAAGGAGCGCCGGGAAACGGCAATTCGGCAAAGGGATTCTCGACAGCCTCTCCGGCAAGAGCCGCAGCCACCCTGGCACCGAGATAGGTCGCCATGGCAACGCCGTGCCCGCCGTAACCAAGCGCGAAGGCGACCCCGTGCAGGCGGCCGGCGTGCGGCAGCATGTCGAAGGTGAAGCCGAGCGTGCCGCCCCAGGCGTGCTCGACCGCTGCGTCGCGCAACTGGGGGTAGACCTCCACCATTCCGCGGCGCAGGATCCTGGCACTCGCGCGAACAGTTCTTGTCGAATCGGGGAGGAAACTGGCCCGCCCACCGAAGAGCAGCCGGCGGTCAGGGGTGAGCCGGAAGTAGTAGAGGAAGTTCTTCGAATCGAACAACATTCGGTTCTGCGGAATCAGCTCGCGCGTGAGCGCCTCGGGAAGCGGCTCGGTCGCGATGGCGTACGAGCCGACTGGGATTACACGCTTCTGAAGGGCCGGCGCGATCGTACCGGTGTAGCCGTTGGTCGCGATGAAGAGTTCGTGAGCCCGGAGTAGCCCACGGGGAGTGCTGACCCGGAAAGTGCCGGATTCCCGCACGAACTGCTCGACCGGGGCGTGGTCGAACATTTCGGCGCCGGCCTTTTTCGCCGCACGGAGTAGCCCCGCGACGTAACGCGCGGGGTTGAGACCGGCACTCACTGCGTCCACCAGCCCACCATAATACCGCGGCGACCCGATCTCGCTCCCCAGCTCGCTCCGCGGAATCACCCGCACGTGGTGATTGAACTCCCGTGCCAGCACCTCGGCATCGCGCGCGAACGCCGTGAAATGGGCCGGCTTGCAGGCCAACTCGACATGGCCGCAGCGCGCGAAATCGCAGTCGATCCCCTCCTCGTGGACGATTCGCTCCACGCAGTCGATCGAGGCGAGCGAGGCAGCGAACAGCCTCCGAGCCGTCTCCCGGCCATACCTGGCCATAAGCGTGCCGACGGGAAGCTTGAGCCCGGTCAGCACCATCCCCCCATTCCGCGAACTGGCGCCCCATCCAAACGTCTGTGCCTCCAGGACCGCCACCCTGGCGCCGCGCTGCGCCAACGTCCGCGCGGCCGACAGCCCCGTGTACCCTCCGCCGACCACCGCCACATCCACGCGCTCCGGCAGTGGGCGGGCGGGGTCGGTGGTGGAGATGGTGGCGGTCTCCTGCCACAGTGAACTCTCTTTGAGCGGCATGCATTCTCCTCAAGGTGCCGGGCCTGGAGATGAGAGGGTCGTCGTAATCCTCCAACGAGATTTCGGTCCGCCAGACTTCGGAAGGCCGCTACCGCAGGGCTGATTGGCACACTGCGGCCTGTCCCAACGGCCGTGGAGGCCTGCAGATAGCCGGACAAAGAGTTCGGCTGTCTGGCCTGTCCAATCTCTAAGCGCCTCTTTCCCCTTTCATGCTCAACCCGATGCGCCCCCGCTCCTTGTCCACGCTGAGCACCGTCACCTCGACCACGTCACCGACGCGAACGATGTCGTGCGGGTTGGAAACGTAACGCTCGGCCATCTGGGAAATGTGGACGAGGCCATCCTGCTTGACGCCGATGTCCACGAAGGCGCCGAAGGCCACGACGTTGCGGATGGTGCCCTTGAGGCGCATCCCCGGGCGCAGGTCGTCGAGGCTGAGCACGTCCGAGCGCAAGACGGGCGGCGGGAGGTCATCGCGCGGGTCGCGCCCAGGCCGGGCGAGCGCCGCGAGGATGTCGCGCAAAGTTGGCTCGCCCACGGCCAGCTCGCGGGCGAGGGCCGGCACATCGAGAGCGGGGGTGCGCGCCTGGATGGCCGCGGCCAGGGTGGGGTCGTCGGGGGCCAACGCGAGGCGAGCGAGGAGCCGCTCGACCACCGGATAGCTCTCCGGGTGGATCGCGGAGGCGTCGAGCGGGTTGGAGCCGTCCGGGATGCGCAGGAAGCCGGCCGCCTGCTCGAACGCTTTTGGCCCGAGGCCGCGGACGGCCAGCAGAGCGGCGCGGCTGCGGAAAGGGCCGTTGGCATCGCGGTGGGCCACGATCGCCTCCGCGACGCGGCGCATCAGCCCCGCGACGTGACTGAGCAGTGCGGGCGAGGCGGTGTTGACAGTGACGCCCACACTGTTGACCACCGACTCGACCACGGCGTCGAGCGCGCTGGCAAGCTTCTTCTGATCCACGTCGTGCTGGTAGAGCCCGATTCCGATGCTCTGGGGGTCGATCTTGACCAACTCGGCGAGGGGGTCTTGCAGCCGGCGCGCGATGGAGACGGCACCGCGCATGGCGACGTCCAGCTCGGGGAGTTCCTGGCGCGCCAGGGGAGAAGCGGAGTAGACGCTGGCACCGGCCTCGTTGACGATGGCGTAGGCCAGCGGGCGAGCCAGCTCGGCGATCAGATCGGCCACGAGTTGCTCGGTCTCGCGGCTGGCCGTGCCGTTGCCGATGGCAATGACCTCGACCCCGTGGCGCTCGACCAGGGTGGCGACGGTGCGCCCGGCCCCGCCGCGGTCGTTCTGCGGCTCGTGGGGGTAGATCGTCGCCGTGTCGAGGACTTTGCCGGTGGGGTCGCAGATTGCCACCTTGCATCCGGTGCGAAAGCCGGGGTCGATTCCGAGTACCGTCTTGTTCTTGAGCGGTGGCTGCAGGAGGAGGTTGCGCAGGTTCTGCTGGAAGGTCCTGATCGCGGCATCGTCGGCGCTCTCGGTCGATTCGTTGCGCTGCTCGCGCTCGATGGAGGGTCCCAGCAGCCGGCGGTAGCCATCGGCGATCGCCGCCAGCAGTTCGCCCGCCCAGGGTGAGGCGCTGACGATACCGACGAGCTTCTCAGTCGCCGCGAGGATCTCCTCCTCGGGCGCCTCGATGGTGACGCGCAGGGCATCCTCGTGCTCGCCCCGGTTGAGGGCCAGGAGCTGGTGGGGCTGGATCTTGCTCAGCGGCGCGGTGAACTCGTGGTAGAGCCGGTACTTCCCCTGCGGATCGGCGTTCTCATCAGCCAGGCGGCTGACGATACGGCCACGGTGGGCCGTCATCTGCCGCACGACCTGGCGCACGGCGGCCGTCTCGCTGACCTGCTCGGCGACGATGTCGCGCGCCCCGGCCAGGGCCTCCTCGACACTGGCAACCTGCTCACAAAGGAAGGCGACGGCGGCCTCGTAGGGAAGATCGTCGCCGGGTTGGGCGAGGATCCGGTCGGCCAGCGGCTGCAAGCCCTTCTCGCGCGCGACGGTGGCGCGGGTCCGCCGCTTGGGGCGGTAGGGCAGATAGAGATCCTCGACCTGCTGCAGGGTCGTGGCCGCCAGGATCGCATCGCGCAATTCGTCCGTGAGCTTGCCTTGCTCTTCGATCGAACTGAGGACGGTCTGCTTGCGCGCTTCAAGATTCCGAAGGTACTCCAGGCGCGCCTGGACAGCGCGGAGTTGCTCCTCGTCCAGCGTGCCGGTCACTTCTTTGCGATAGCGCGCGATGAAGGGGATCGTGTTCCCCTCGTCGAACAGGCGCACCGCGCCCTCCACCTGGGACGGGCGGACGCCCACCTCGCGGGCGATCTGTTGAATCAGTTCACTCTCGGTCATTCGTTCTCCAGGCTCGTTTGGGGACGACATTTGGATGCCCGGCACTTCCGGAAGTGCCGGGCACCTCACGATCGACGCGCCTCAGACTCATCTCGTGCAGCGCGAGATTATACGGCCCTCGAGCGGTCATGCCAACCGGGCAGGCGGGCGCGGGCCAGGCCCGCGTTCACCCACAGAACTGGCCAGCACGGCGGGACGCCGCAGCCTGCACCTCGAGGGTCTACGGTTGCGTCAATGACCGCCGATGTAGCAGCCGCGGGCGCTCCTGTGGGGGCAGTGGTGTAAAAACCGATCAGCCCGAACCCAAATTCGCGAGGCCATTGACAAGCAGAGAAAACTCCGTTATCCTGCGAAAAACGATTTCACCTCGCTTCTAACTCCGGCAATAGCAACCAAACACAATCAAAAGAAAGCCCTGTCTCATGCCGCGTCGACTCTTCCCTGAGGAGCGCTGGAAATGCATCACCGGTCTCATCGAACAACATGGCCGGGTGTCGGTGAACGAGCTGAGCGATCTCTTCGACGTCTCGAAGGTGACCGTCCGAGGTGACCTCGACGAGCTAGAGCGTCGAGGCCTTCTCCAACGCACCCACGGAGGCGCGATCGCTTCCGATGGCGACAAGGCGGAGTTGACGTTCAAGGATCGAGAACTCATCAACCTGGACGACAAGAGCCGAATCGGCGAGGCCGCTGCCGCCCTGGTGAACCACGGTGATACCATTGCCCTTGATGCCAGCACCACTGCCCTTCAAGTCGCGAAGCAGATCAAAAACCGCCACGAGCTCACGGTGGTGACCAACAGTATCTACATCGCGCTGGAACTCGAAGATGCATCGGATGTGACCGTGGTCGTACCAGGCGGCATCATGCGACGAGGCACTCTGTCGCTCGTGGGACAGTTGGGGGAGGAAGGACTCACCAAGTTCAACATCCAGAAAGGCTTCTTCGGGGCGAAGGGGATCACGCTGAATGAGGGCCTTACCGACGTCAACGCCTTCGAGGTCCAACTCAAGCGGATCATGGTCCGGATGGCCAAGCAGGTGATCGCCATCGTCGATCACAGCAAGTGGGGGCGAGTCGCCTTCGCGTCCTTTGCCTCCGTCGATCAGCTCGACATGGTCATCACCGACGCGAAAGCACCCGAGGAACTGGTGGGCAAGCTACGCGAGCGCGGGGTTGAGATCGTGCTGGCCTAGAGAGCCGGTCAAGAAATCCCGGTGGGGGAGGGAAAAGACTTCCGAAGTCTTGTTTGCGGCAGGTGCGCGCCTCGATCACCCCCGTCCGAGCGCGTTTTGGGCCAGCACGGTCCCCACCAGACTTCGGAAGTCTGAGGACTTGACCGGTGCTCTAACGGGCCTGTGATCTCGTTCAGGGTCACGATGCAGCCGAAGGGATCTTGAATTACCCACCCGGCGGTGAGTGCCCGGGCCGCCCGACTTGCTCGGATCAGGCGCGTCTCTTCACCGTCCGGGATTGCGCCTCATTCCGGGACGCAACAGCACCGCGGGCGCCGGCAATGTTCATTGGCAGTGGTTGACCAGACCCAAATCGTCCCGCGTCACGGCTGGGAGCTTATCATACTCATCCGACACCTGGTTGGTGGAAAGCGCGAATTCGCCCGCCGCTTTTTCTTGACACCTGCGCTCTCTCGCCTCCCGTTACTCCTACCCGCCCGCGCATGCCGGGACAGCGCGCTGAGGCGAGCCTCTTCAAGGGTCGGGAAAACACCCTCCCGGCCGAACCGCAATGCGAGGTTGCTTGCCACTCGTCCACAGTTGGATGTGGCTGTCTGCCTCAATCGCGCCCGCTGTGGCATGAAAGGAGGTGTTCGCAAAGACGTGACTGGCATCGTCCACCTGGTGTACCTGCTCATTCGAAGTCGAGCCGCTCATGAATTTCTTTTGCCCGAAGGAGGGGAAAGATGACCCGTCTCAAGCTACGAGCAGCCCTGGGTGTGCTGCTGATCCTCGTGATCGTCCTGTCCGCGTGTGCATCGCAAACCCCTGCCCCAGCTCCGACCCAGGCGTCGGGTGCCGCATCGTCGGCGGGGAGCCAGGCGGCAGCGGGGAGTTGCGCGACCAAGAAGGACCACTACAAGATTGGGTTCGCTAATCTGACTGAGGACATTGTCTTCACCAAGTTGGTGCGGGAAGGTATCGAGCGCAAGGCGAAGGATGTCGGCAACATCGACCTGGTCCTGGCGGATAACAAGCTCGATGGCGCCACGGCGTTGGCGAATGCCGACAACTTCCTGACGCAAGGGGTGAATGGCGTCATCGAGTTTCAGACCGATGAGAAGTTCGGCAACGTGATCATGGACAAGTTCCGCAAGCAGAATATCCCAGTCATCGCCATCGATATCCCGATGCCCGGGGCGACCTTCTTCGGCGCGGACAATTACCGCGCGGGCCGTCTGGCCGGTGAGGCGGCCGCCAGGTGGGCCAAGGACAAGTGGAACGGCCAGGTTGACGCCATCTTGCTGCTCGAGTTGCCCCAGTCGGGCCCGATTCCCGCGGCGCGCATGCAGGGCATGCTTGAGGGTCTCCAGGATAACCTCCCCAACAAAGTTCCTGACGACAAGGTCTTCCACCTCGACAGCAAGAACACCCAGGATGAAGCCTTCCGCGTCGTCGGCGACACACTGCCCAAGATCCCGGATGCCACGCACATCGTCGGCATGACCATCAACGACGGCACGGCCCTCGGGACCATCGCCGCGCTGGAAGCGGCCAACCGCAAGGATCAGGCGATTGTCGTTGGCCAGGGCGCCGATCCGTCGGGCCAGGCTGAGATGATGAAAGAGGGCAGCATCTACTTGGGTGCCACAGGCTACTTCCCTGAGAACTACGGCGACAAGATCATCCCGGCGATGCTCGACATGCTCGAGTGCAAGCCGGTGCCGCCGGCGATTTACGTCGATCACGTCTTTATCACCAAAGACAATCTCTGCCAATACTATCCCGATGCCGAGGGCTGCAAAAAGTAGCGGCTTCACTGGCAGGCCGCCGGAGGCAGTGCCGGCGACCGCGTGAGGGGCGATCGTCGGCGTGGTCGACGATCGCCCCGCCTCGCCGCCGCGTGGGAGGCGGCGCCCGCTTCCGGTCTACGTTCGGAGATCCGCAATGAATCAGGGAACCCCACCGATCGTCCCCCAGGCGACACTCTCGCCGCCGGGTCTCTTCGCGCGCATCCGCGGGCTGAATATCACGACTGGCCTCAGCCTGCTCGTCATCTACCTGGCGATGGGTGTCGTCTTCGCCATCCTGACACCCTACTTCCTGACGCCGAAGAATTTCGTCAACATCGGACAGACGCTGGCCGTCGTGGGCATCATCGCGATCGGCGAGACGCTCGTGCTCATTGCCGGTGGGGTTGACATCTCTGTCGGATCGGTCGCCGCCCTGGCGGGCGTCGTCGCCAGTCTTCTGTGGGATAACCGCGTGCTCCCGATCTGGGGCTGCGTCGGCGTCGGTCTGGCCAGCGGCGCGCTCGTGGGCTTCCTGAACGGCCTGATTGTCACCCGCCTGAGGATCAACCCGTTGATCACAACCCTGGGCATGTTCTCCATGATCCGGGGATTGGCCTTCGTTCTCACCGGCGGCCAGATGAACCAGCTCAACAATGCTCAGTTCCAGTTCCTCGGCCGGGGCGATATTGGCGGCGTTCCGTTCTCGCTTATCTTGATGCTCGTTTTCTACGCGTTCTTCATCTTTGTCGTGCGCCAGACCACGTTTGGGCGGGATTTGTATGCGGTCGGCGGCAACCCGGTCGCGAGTCGCCTGGCCGGCATTCCCGTCAGACGCTACCTGCTGCTCGTCTACACCCTCTGTGGCTTGTTGGCAGCGTTCGGGGGAATGATCCTCGCCTCCCAATTGGCCGCCGGGACCCCGCAGGCCGCCACAGGGCTCGAGTTCACCGTCATCGCCGCGGTCATCTTGGGCGGTACCAGCCTGGCGGGCGGGAAGGGCACGCTGATCGGCTCCCTCATCGGCGTGTTCATCTTGCGAACACTCGATAATGGACTGATTTTGACCAACGTCTCGTCGTACTACCAGGAAGTCGCCCGAGGTGTGGTGCTCCTCCTGGCGGTTGGCTTTGACCAGCTTCGTCTCCGTCTGGGGCGTACGTCGTAGGGGCCATTGTGCCTCAACGATGTTCACGCAATCATTGTCGGACCGGAGGGACGCAACTCAATTGCGCCCTGACGGCCTGTACGGCACGTGATCCGCTCCGTGTTTCAGAGGGACAGGATCGAGGGTGAGGAGCGCGATGGAATATCGAGTTGCCGATCAGCCGCTGCTCGAGATGCGCGATATCTCAAAGAGCTTCTTCGGCGTGAAGGTGCTGGACCAGGTCTCCATCGACTTATACGCGGGTGAGGTGCTCGCGCTGGTCGGCGAGAACGGCGCGGGCAAATCCACCCTGATCAAGATCTTGAATGGCGACTATCAGAAGGATAGTGGTTCGATCTTCATCAATGGGATGCCGGTTCACCTCAGCCGGCCGCGTGATGCCGAGACGCTGGGCATTCGCATGATCTACCAGGAATTGCACTACGCGCCCGACCTGTCCGTGACGGAAAACCTGCTCCTCGGCCACCTCCCCAGGCGGAGCGGTCTGCTCGGCCGCCACATGGTTGATTGGCCGAAAGCCCGCCAGATGGTGCGCGACTTCCTCCACATGCTCGAAGTCGATCTCGACCCTGGCGCGATCATGCGCGACTTGAGCGTGGTGGAGCGGCAAATCGTGGAGATCGTCAAAGCGCTCTCCACCCAGGCCAAAATCATCGTGATGGACGAGCCCACCGCCGCGCTGACCCCTCGCGAAGTGGAGTTGCTCTTCAACATCATCAGAACGTTGCGCGGCCAGGGCGTCGCGGTCGTCTACATCTCGCACCGGTTGGACGAGATCTACGAAATCGCGCAGCGCGTGGCCGTCCTGCGGGATGGGCGCCACGTGGGCACGCGGCGGGTCGAGGACGTCACTCACCGCGAGCTGATTCGGATGATGGTCGGGCGGGACGTGGATGTGTTGCGACGGGTCGATGGTCGCGGAGCCCGCGGCGAGCACGGGGCGCGCGATGTGGCGTTGGAGGTCCGCGGCCTGACCCAGGCCGGCACGTACCAAGATATCGACCTGCAAGTCCATGCCGGCGAGATCGTCGGGATCTTCGGCTTGCTGGGGGCCGGTCACGTCGCCCTGACCCGCTCGATTTTCGGCGCCGAGCCGATCGACCGAGGCACGATTCGAATCGACGGCCAGCATATTACGATCGCCTCCCCGCGGGATGCCCGCCTGGCGGGCATCGGCCTCGTGCCGATCGACCGCAAGGTCCAAGGGTTGATTCTGGACATGAGCGTGCGCGGCAACCTGACCCTCTCGAACTGGCAGGCGCTCTCCCGCTTTGGCGTCTTCGACCACAAGGCCGAGCACGCTCACGCCCAAACGTGGGTGGACCGCCTGGGCATCCGCATGGCGGGAGACGCGGAGATCGAAACGCGCTACCTCAGCGGCGGCAATCAGCAGAAAGTCGTGCTGGGACGCTGGCTAGAGGCCAATGTGAAGGTTCTCTTGCTGAACGAGCCGACCTGGGGTGTGGACGTCGGCGCCCGCTCGGACATCTACGATCTGCTCGAGTCACTGGCCGAGCAAGGCATCGCCATTCTCATGGTCTCTTCTGATATTCAGGAAGTCCTCGCAGTCAGTCACCGAATCCTGACAATGTACAAGGGCCGGCTCACGGGCGAATTCAGCCATGCGGAGGCCACTCAGGAGAACCTTTTGCACGCGGCCGCCGGAGGCGAATCGTGAGCGCGACGACCAGAACACTTCCAGTCCCGAAGCGCCCGCCCCTGCGGAAGATCTTGAATGCTCGCTCGCTCCAGCAGGGCGCGGGCCTGGTGCTCATGTATGTCATCATCCTGGTGGTGGCATCTGTTCTCTCCCCCTATTTCCTCAGCACGCGCAATTTCCTCAATCTGTTGCTGGCCAGCTCCACGATTGGGATGATCGCCATCTTCACCACGATGCTGATGGTCGGCGGCGGCCTGGATTTGTCCGTCGGCTCGACCGTGGCACTGGCGGGAGTGGTGATCTCCCACACCCAGTATGCCCTGGGTGTTTGGGGTGCCGTTGCCGCTGGGATCGGCATCGGGCTGCTCATCGGCGGGCTGAATGGGCTCATCGTCACCCGAGTCGGCATCAACCCGCTCATCACGACCCTGGGCATGTTGTCGGTTGCGCGCGGACTCGCATTCGTACTCTCGGGCGGGTTGAGCGAGCCGATGCTCGATCCAACCTTCGGTGTGCTTGGGCGCGGATCGATTGCGGGCGTGCCGGTCCCGGTACTGGTTTTGCTCGTGCTGTTCGTCGGAGCCTTCATCGTCATGCACTACACCACCTACGGCCGCGCGATGTACGCCATCGGCGGCAACCTGGAGGCCAGTTATCTCGCCGGGCTCCCGGTGAAGCGCTATCAATTGATAGCCTACATTCTCTCAGGTCTGAGCGCGGCGGTGGCAGGCGTCTTTCTGACCTCCCAACTCGGGGCGGGCGCACCACAGGCGGCCTTCGGCCTGGAGTTGAGCGTGATCGCGGCCGTCGTCCTCGGCGGGACCAGCCTGGCGGGCGGGAAGGGCACGCTCTTCGGAACGCTCATCGGCGTGCTCATCCTCGGGACACTCAATAACGGCATGGTTCTGCTCAGCATGTCATCCTACTACCAGCAGGTCGCCCAAGGCCTGGTGCTCCTGCTGGCCGTGGGTCTCGACCAACTGCGCATCGGCAGTATCGGGCGCAGCACCACGACCAAGAGCTTCCGGGTCGGCTTTGCCGCCCTCAACGGGGAGTTGCCCGCTACCATCGAGATGCGCGCCGGATTGGAGCAGGCAGCGTTACAAGCGGGCGACCTGAGCCTGCGGCTGGTCGAGAACAGGCTCGACGAGCACGCCGTTCAGAGCAGCGCCGAGCGCCTGATCGCCGAGAAGGTTGATGTGGCGATTGTCGCTGGGATCAATGAACAGGCATGCAGCCAACTGGTGAGTCGATTCCGTGAGGCGGGTATCCCCGTGATCGCGGTCGACACACCCGCACCGGGGGCGCTCTTCTTCGGTGCCGACAACCATCGGGCGGGCTGGCTGGCCGGAGAGGCGCTGGGGGCCTGGATTCAGGCCCACTGGGGTGGGCAGATCGACCGGCTGATCGCGCTTGGGGAGCCCGGAGCAGGCAGAGCCCTCGCGGCCCGCCTGCAGGGGCAGCGCGATGGGCTGGAAGCGGCGATCGGGCCGATCACCGACGATCGAGTGATCTCCCTCGATGCTCATGGCAGCATCGAAGCAAGCCAGGCCCAGGTGGAGGAACTGCTGGCGAGCCTTCCCGGCGCCCACAAACTCGCAGTCATCTGCTTCAGCGATGAGTCCGCCCTGGGCGCCGTGGCCGCGGCCGGGGCGGCCGGTCGGTTGGAGGATATCATCGTGGTGGGCCAGGGAGCGAGCCGGCTGGCGCGTGAGGAGATTCGCGCGTCCGGTTCTCGCCTGATCGGTTCGGTGATGTACGCTCCGGAGCGCTACGGCGAGCGTCTGCTCCAGATTGCCCGCCAGGTTCTCGCGGGCGACCAGGTGCCGCCGGCGGTGTACGTCGAGCACGCGTTCATCAACCGCGAGAACATTGACGTCTACTACCCCGAACTGACGGAGTAGCTTGCGCGCAGTGGCAGAAGCCTGCTCCTTCAAGGCGAGATTGGAGATTACCGATCCGGGCATGGGTTGCCAGCGTCTCTACGTGATGCGCGATACCGAAAAAGGTGAACCACGAATCACACAGCATGGCTCCCGGTTCGGGATGCAACAGATCAGCAGGGATTTCGCACTCGGGCTGCGTATTCGGCAGGATGCGGACCCAAGCCCCAATCTCCGACTTCGGACGTTTTGAGGAGGCCGAGATGACAGACGGCTCAACGTTGGCGCCGGAAACAACCTTTTCGATTGATTTCAACCTCCACATGGTGCCCGCGGCCCTGGGACTCGATGTCCCTCCGCCGGCCGCAGCCGCGATGTTTGGCATCGGCGAGGCACAGCTTGCGGCCTACGTGGCGACCGTGGACGCGACGGTCAAACAGATCGCCGCCAACCTGCTCGCTCGGCCGGATATCGCGGAGGCCGTCGACCGGCTGGCGGTCCCGGCCGGCGGCACCGTGATGGTGATCGGCGACTCAATCACGACCTACCGCTACGGCTATGCCCCGCTCTTGCAGGCATTGCTGGCTCTGCGCCGCCCGAACGACACGATCCGCTTTTTCAACGGTGGCCAATCCGGATATACGTCGACTCACGCCCTGGAGGTTATCTACACCCAGTTTCTGGCGCAACAACCCGACTGGCTGTTCATCATGTTCGGCGTGAACGACTGCAAGCACTTCGGCGGCCCGCAAACGAAAACGCTGGTCTCGCTCGAGGAGTACCGCCGAAATATGGCCGCGATCGTGGACGCATTTCTCACGCACACCGCGGCTCACCTGGTGCTCCTGACTCCAACGCCCGTGGTCGAGAGCGTGGTCAATTCCAATCCTGACTTTGCGGCCATGCGGATGACGTGGGACAACACGGATATTCAGGCCCGTGCTGAGGTGATCCGCGATCTAGCGGGCAGGCACGGCCTTCCGCTGGTCGATCTGGTGGGTGCATTCGGCCTGGACCCCGATCCGGCGCTCTTTCTGCCTGATGGGCTGCATCCCGGCCCGGCCGGACACAAGATGATGTTGGAGTGGGCGTTGCGTGTCCTGCCCGCGTTGCAGTGAAGGACAGCAGCCCGGCGAGCGGGCGAGGCCTTGCTGCTCCCCGACCAACCCAGGAGGATCATCATGGGTGACTCAATCATCGATGTGAGCCGCGAGTTTTTTCACGCGCTTGTCAAGCCAATCCTCGAGCGGGAGTTTCCGGAGGAAACGGCCGAGACAGCCTTCGGCGTCTTCGGGTACGGTTCCGAGGCCCTGGGGATGGATGACGATTATTCCCGCGATCACCATTGGGGTCTGCGGATCGACGCCTTGATGCCGGATGAGGTCTTCCAGAGCCGGCGCGAGGCCATCATGCAGGTGCTCAGCGACAACCTTCCCTCCTCGTTTCAAGGCCACTCCCTGCGCGAGGGTCACGTGCCTGGAAAGGGCCTGGCCCCCGACAGCCTGCCCGACTTTTTGATGCGCACCATCGGGATGGATCATGCCCCGCGGACCGACACCGAATGGCTCTCCATCCCGGAGGAAGACATTATCCACATCATCAATGGCGAGCTCTGGCACGACCCCGCCGGGCATTTCACCGCGATCCGGCGGACCTTCCAGAGCTACTACCCTGAGCCGGTTCGGCGGCGACGGATCGCCCACTGGTGCCGCTACTTCTCCGGGATGGGCAGCTATGCGCTCAAGCGAGCGATCCTCCGCAACAACGATTTCTACGCCGCGACAGCCTTTGCCAAAGCAATCCGCTGGGGCGTGCAGCTGGCTTTCCTCCTGGACCGGCAGTACTTCCCCTACGACAAGTGGCTGATGGCCTACTTCGAGCGGCTCCCCCGCCTGGCGGCCCCGTTGCGCCCCATTGTTGAGGAGGCGGTGAGCCTTGCGACGCCCTGGGAGCGCAAACTGGCGTTACTCGACGAGATGGCCGACATCCTCGACGCCACAATGGTTGCCGATGGTCTGATCCAACCGCACCCCAAATTCACCGGCTCGCCCACCTCCGGCTACCGCCTGCTCGAGCACGCCTACGCCGAGTTGATCCAGAGCGCGCCGGCAGAGATCAAGACGGTCGTCCCGGTGTGGGATCAGGTTTACCTGGAACAATTCCATAGCGGCTACGTCAACTCCATCGATCTGCACACCTGGGACGAGATCTTGAACCTGAGCGCGGAAGATTAATCGCGACGCTCACATTCGAATTCGGTGGGCCGGGTGGGCGAGGGTAGCGCCCTCGCCCACCTGAGACAGCCGTCCCAATATGTGCGAATCGCCGTTGCCGGGCGCCCGGCCCTGCGTCCCTAACGGAGACACCCGATCGGCTACGAGGAGTCGGAATGAACTCAAAAGAACGAGTGCTGGCCACGATCAACCGGCAGCCCAGCGACCGGACGCCGCTTGATTGTTGGCTCTACCAGAAACAGTTCGTCGAGAAGCTCGCGGCCGAGTACGGCCCCCGCGAGCAATTTCTGGACGACTTCAACATCGACCTGTTCGTCGGCTTCGTACCCTGGCCCAACCAATTAGGGCGCAAAGTCGACGTGACCGAGTTGGCGGAGATTGACCTCGGCGACCCCCGCGACCCGCGCTGGCTCACCCACACCGTCTGGAACGAGGATTTCGCGGGGTGCAATGTGCGGGAGGCCGTCGCCCAGCACGGCGACCGGCGGGCCGTGATCGCGCATATCTGGGGCATCGTGGAGGGCACGAGTTCCTTCTTGGGCATTGAAAACTGCTGGGCCAACCTGGGTCTCGAGCCGGAACTGATGACGGCCTGGTTCGAGCGCTACGCCGACTGGCTGGGCGACCTCGTCGAGAGTTGCATCGACGCCGGTGTCGACATTATCACGCTGTCCGACGATTGGGGCAGCAACCAGAACATGCTCTTCTCGCCGCGCATGTGGCGCCGCATGATCGCGCCCTACGCCGCCCGGGTCGTCCAGCGCGCCCGCGACCGCGGTGTCCCGGTCAACCTGCACAGCGACGGCTACATCATGGACATTCTGGATGACGTGGTGCAGATGGGCTTCACCATGATTCACCCGGTCCAGGAGAGCGCCGGGATGGATCCGACAATCATCAAAGAAGAGTACGGCGACCGCCTGGTCGTCTACGGCTCGCTGGATGTGGTCGACGGGCTCTACAGCCACGACGGCGAGGCGCTAGACAACTACATTATCCAGCGCTTCGAGACCTACGCGCCAGGCGGCGGCTTCATCTTCAACACTGGCCACTTCGTCCAGCCGGATATCCCCCCCCAGCGCCTCGTTCGCGCCTACACCCTGGCCAATGAGTTGGCCCTCAAATATGGCGCATGAGCACCCTCGCTTTCCCCGACCAGGCCGTATGGATTGGCTCCGACCACCCCTTCGACCTGCAAGAGGTCTACCTCTGCTTCCGCCGGACGTGGCGACTGGAGAGCCGGCCGACCAGCACCGGGCTGTTGATCTCAGCCGACAGCCGCTACAAATTATGGGTCAATGGGAGCTTCGTGGCGCGCGGGCCGGCCCGCAGCTACCCCCACGCCCAATCCGTCGACCGGCTCGATATCACTTCGTCCCTGCGGGCAGGCGCCAACACCCTCGCGGTCCAGGTCTACCAGCCCGGGTACTCCCACTTTGCCTACGTCCATCGCGCGGCCGCCGGGCTGCTGGCGGCTCTGACCTGCGACGGCCAACTCGTGCTGGTCACCGATCAGCGGTGGTGCACGCGCCGCGACCCCTCGTTTGCATCGCTCGTTCCGCGCGTCTCCATCTACGGAAGCGGCGTCGAGGAGCGCGATCTCCACCTGGAGGATGGCTGGACCAGGCCCGCGTACGATGATTCCGCGTGGGCCCGGGCTCGAATCGTGGCGCCCCTGGGCGGACCTCCCTGGACCGGCGTGCAACATCGTGCGCTGCCTCTGCTCCGCGAGCGCGAAGCCCCGATGACCCTGGTCCAGACTCGGCGAGGGCGTGGATCTTCCCAGCCGTCCAGCGATGCTCACTTGACCCTACGGAATGGCTGGCTCTCGGCCAGGCCCCACGCCATCACGCCGGACGAAGAGGGCTGGGCGCGTCCGGACCTGGCCGAGGGCGAATCTGCCTTCTGGCTCTTCGATCTTGGTCGGGCGTATATCTGCCAGGGATGGATCGAGATCGAAGAGGCCGGCGGGCAGGAGCAAGTCGCAGTCGGCTACGCCGAGAAGATGCGCGGAGAGCAACTCATTCTCTCTGATCCGCAGACGTACTGCCGGGTGCGATTGACAGACCGTTTCCGCCTCCGCCCGGGCCGCCAACGGGCGGAATCCTTCGCGCTGCGGGGCGGCCGGTACCTCCTGTTTCAACTCCGCGGACCAACCGGTGCCGCTCTTCGGCTGCGCTTTCACAACCGCGTGGCGGAATACCCCCTCGAGATTTCGAGGCCGCTCAACACGCCGGACCCGCTCCTGGCAAAGATCAGCACGCTCTGCGAGGAAACCCTTCGCGCCTGCCTGTTGGACGGCTTCATCGATACGCCCTGGCGCGAGGGGGCACAGTGGGTAGGCGATGCCCTGCCACAAGCCCTGACCATGGCAGCGATGTCGAATGACACCCGCCCGCTCCGGCGCGTCATCGAGATGGCCGCGCAAGGCGCCTACCTCGATGGCGTCTTGCCCGGTGTGATTCCCGGGGAGGCCCACGCCTACACCGTCGTCGATTACAATTTCATCTGGGTCGAACTGTTGAGCCTCTACCGCACGCTCAGCGGCGACGAGGACTTTGTGACCGCTCTGTGGCCGGCGCTGGTTACGATGTTGGACCGCTTCGACCAGGACCTCAACAGGGCCGGTCTACTCATCAGCCAGGCCGGCCGGCGACTCTTCCTGGACTGGGCGCCGCTCTCGCGCAATGAGCCGAGCGCCGTCTACAACCTCCACTTCCTATTGACCCTCCGCGAGGTGGCGCGGCTGGCCACCACTCGCGGCGCCGCGGATGACGCGAGCCGCTGGGAGGTTCGCGCCGCTCGCCTCCAGGAAGCGGCCCGGGCCGCCTTCTGGCGCCGTGGCCGCTGGTACGATGACGAAGCGGGAACGACCTTCTCGCAGTTAGCCGCGGCACTGGCGTTGCTGGCCGGCGCCACGCTTCCGGACGAGGACGCCGCCTTGCTCGACGCCTTGGCGGCACGCTCGCTCTCCCCGACCGATGACCCGGCGCCAGGTACGATGGTCCTGGCCAGCCCGTTCATGCACCACTACGTCTTCGAGGCCCTCCGACGGGGTGGAAGAAGCAAGGACGTCGTCGAGATCATCCGGCGGCGCTGGGGCCGCTGGGTCGAGTCGGGGTATCCGACCACCTGGGAGAACTGGAATGTCGACTTTCCGGACGGCTCCCACTGTCACGCGTTCTCGGCCCACCCGCGGTATCACCTGGCCGAGGTCGCCCGCGAGCAGAGTGGTCTATGAGGTCTCAGGTTCTGTACCGCCAGATCAACAAGGATTACGCTTACTGGACGGAGAAGCGACGAATCGGCCAGGAAAGAGGAGGAAACACCGCTGGCCTGCTGACCTGCTGGGAAGACGGGCAGGTCAAACGCAACATCTTGATCGACGCGGGCCTGGGAACGCTGGAAGGATTGGCCGATTTCTGCGACGATTCTTTCTGGGATCAGCCCCTGGCGGTTTTCATCACCCACGGCCACATCGACCACCATGCTGAGCTCATGGTGCTCTCCGAGATTTACTGTACCCGGCGGGGCAAAAGCATCTATGACGTCCGACCGCCGCTGCCGGTGTTCTGTACCGCGGAAACCCAGCGCCATCTCTTCAACGTGCATCGTTGGGGGTACACCGGTGGCCGCACGCTGCGGCACAACGAGCTCACTCCCGGGGTGCCAGTGAGCATCGATATCTTCACAGTCACACCACTGGCCGTGGACCACTTTGAGGGCGCTGTAATCTTCGCCATCGAATTTGGCCGCCAGAAGAGCCACAAAATCGTCATCGGATGGGATCTGAAAACGCTCCCACTCGCGCCCCAGGCGGTTGAACGGTTACGGCGACCGTCCCTGGCCTTGTTGGAGGCCACAACCTGGACCGCAATGGCGGAGGAGACCGGGCACAGCAGCATCGAGGATCTGGTTGTGAGCGGCTTTCTCGACCAGTTGCACCTGCAATTTGACCCGGCCCAGGAGCAGTACGGGGCCCACCTGGTCCACTACAGCGGTTGGGAAGACCCGTGGGGGATGCTGACCGACGTGCAACTGAAGGAGAAATTCGACCGCGCCTTTCCCGCGCTGGCGGGCGTCGTTCGAGTCGCCAAGCGCGGCCACCAGTGGCACTTCCACGGGTAAGTGGTGCATCCAGTCGGTCATGGAAGATTGGCGATCCGCGTGATGGGCCAGTTGCCGGTCGTCGACGACGAACAACGGACCACGGACAAGGGACAACGGGCAAGAAGCGCGCAAGGGAGTCGCCCGCTGCCCCGGAACATGATGAAGAGACGGAGGAGTTTTCAAAATGAACTCGCGCGAACGAGTCTGGGCTGCGATCCGGCACGAAGAGGCTGACCGTGTGCCGATCGACGTCGGGGGCACGGGTGTGACCAGCATCAATCTGATCGCGTACGCCAATCTCAGACGTCACCTGGGGGTGACCGAGGGGGCGCCGCGCATCTTTCACACCTGGCTTCACGTCCCTGAGATGGAAGCCGCCACTACCGAGCGGCTCCACGCCGATACCGTCACCCTCCCGCGCTACCGCATGTCGCTGGGAATTCCCAACGTCGATTTCAAACCCTGGACCTACGATTTTATCGAGGGCATGCAGTTCCAGGTTCCGGTGGACTTTACCCCTGGCCGGAACGAGTCCGGCGACTACATCTGGGTTGAAGACGGGATCACATTGGCCGAGTCTCCCAAGGAAGGAACCCACGGCTTTGGTCTACGCTACCATCCCCTCCATGACGTGACGACGCCTCAGGAGATCGACGACTGGTTTGATACCTACGAGGGCAACTTCCTCGGCCGCATCCGGGTGACCGACGAAGAGTTGGTGTGGGCCCGCGAGTTCGCCAGGCAGCTGCGCGAGACCACCGATAAGGCCATTGTGGCTGACTACTTCGCGACCGTGCTGGAAAACGGCCAGGGGATCATCGGGTGGGATACCATCTACATGCACATGCTCGACCGGCCGGACCTGGTCCACCACTTCTTCGAGCGCCTGGTTCACGAAGTCGTCACCGGCATCAAACGCTACCTGGGCGCCGTCGGCGAGTACCTTGATGTGTTCATGCTGGCCGATGATATCGGTCATCAGCGCGGACCGATGATGAAGCCCGATCTGTATCGCGAGATGGTGCTGCCGGGCCACAAAGCGCTCTTCCAAACCGTCCACGAGAACAGCCGGGCGGCCGTCTTCTTTCACACTGATGGTGCCGTCATGGACTTGCTGCCCGATTTGATCAACGCGGGCATGGATATCTTCAACTCCGTTCAAACCGACTCCGCCAACATGGACCCGATGGAGTTGAAACGGCGTTTCGGCAAGAACATCACGTTCTGGGGCGGCGGTGTAGACACCCACCGCGTTCTGCCTTTGGGCACGCCGGAGCAGGTTCGCGAAGATGTCCGCCGGCGCGTGAAAATCTTCGCGCCAGGCGGTGGTTTCGTCTTCGCCTCGATCCACAACATTTTGGGCGATGTCCCCCCGGAGAATATCCTTGCCGCCTTCGACGCGGCCTATGAGTTTGGACGCTACCCGATTCAAGCCGGCCTCGAAGATCCCGCGGCGCTGGCCGAGCGTCTCAGCGCAATTGACTACTGGGCCAAACCCCTCAAAGCGTTGCAAGCGGGAGCGTGAGTCGGCGAAACCCTGGCGTATCCGCCCGACAGTGGGGAGAGCGGCTGCGAGAACGAAATCACAGCGATGATCATGCGAACCAGCCGGTTGTGGAACAGGAGGCAATAATGTCGGACCGAATCGAAGAGATCCTTGATGCGCTGTACGACAATACGGTGAACGGGCAGGCCAGGCCGGTAGTGCAATTGACGGAAGAAGCCCTCGCTCTCGGGCTCTCTCCCCTCGACATCCTCTTCAGGGCGCTGATCCCGGCCTTGCAGGAGGTCGGGCGCCTCTTTGAGACCGGAGAGTACTTCGTGCCAGAGATGCTCATGTCGGCGCGAGCGATGAAGGGAGCCATGGAGATTCTGAGGCCCCTGATTGCCGAAACCGGTGCCAGGCCCGTTGGAACCTTCGTGATGGGCACCGTCAAAGGAGACATCCACGACATCGGCAAGAATCTCTGCGACATCATGTTGGAAGGAACCGGCTTTCGAGTCATCGACCTGGGCGTGAACGTCCCGCCCGAGAAATTCATCGACGCGATTCGCGAGCACCAACCCCAAGCCGTGGGGATGAGTGCCTTCTTAACCACCACAATGCCCATGTTCAAAACGAACATCGAAGCGATTAAAGCGGCCGGGCTTCGCGACCAGGTGAAGATCCTGGTGGGTGGCGCACCGGTGACCGAGGAGTACGCCGTCGCGTCGGGGGCCGACGGCTACGCCCCGGATGCGAACGCCGCCGTGCGCAAGACCAAGGAATTGCTGGGCCTGGCGTAACGGCGCAAACTGGCGACGCATGTGAACGTGCTGTCTCACAGGGGTAGGAGTCGATTTTATGCTCGATCAACCCAAATCCAAAGCACGGGTCGGAATATTTGGCATTGGACTGGCCGCATACTGGCCTCAGTTTGAAGGGCTGAAAGAGCGGCTCGAAGGCTACCAGCGAACCATCGAGGGACGATTGGCGCAGATGGGCGCCGAGGTGGTCTCAGCCGGCCTGGTCGATACGGCCCCCGCCGCGCAAGCTGCGGGCGATCTCTTCGCGCGTGAGAACGTCGATCTCATCATCTGTTATGTGGGCACGTACGCCACGTCATCGCAGGTGCTGCCCGCCGTGCAGCGCCGCAAAGCGCCGGTGCTCGTCCTCAATCTCCAACCGGCCCCGGCACTCGACTACCCCAACACCGACACCGGCGAGTGGCTGGCGAACTGCTGTGCCTGCTGTGTCCCTGAGATCTCGAACGCCTTCGCCCGCTGTCGAATTCAGTTCAACGTCGTCTCGGGGCTACTGCTGCCCGCCGAGGGAGCCGCCGGTCGCTACCACGATCGGGCCTGGTCCCAGATCGCGGAGTGGGTGCAGGCCGCCAACGTGATGCGCGCGCTCAACTATGGCCGGATTGGCTTTCTGGGCCACACCTACCCCGGCATGCTCGACATGTACTCCGACTTCACCATGCACTACGGCCAGCTCGGCACGCACGTCGAAGTGTTGGAGATGGACGACCTTCACACCCGAGTCGCGGCCGTGACCGGCGACGAGATCGACGCCAGGATCGACGAGATCCGGCGGGTCTTTGACATCGCAGAGCCGGGTCACGACAAAATCTCGCTACCCGTTACCGAGGAGGGGCTGCGGTGGTCGGCGCAGGTCGCGGCCGGCCTGGACCGTCTGGTGAGGGATTTCGACCTCGACGGCCTGACTTACTACTACCGTGGGCTGGGCGGCAACACGAACGAGGAATTGGGGGCCAGCCTGATCGTTGGCACCTCGTTGCTCACGGCGCGGGGGATTCCGGCCTCGGGCGAGGGCGACTTGAAGACCTGTATGGCGATGTTCATCATGGATCGCCTGGGCGCGGGCGGTTCGTACACCGAATTCTACGCCATGGATTTCAACGACGACTTCATCTTGATGGGACACGACGGCCCCGGCCACGTGGCCATCAGCGATCGCAAGCCGGTGTTGCGTGGCCTCGGGCTCTACCACGGCAAGCACGGGTACGGTATCTCGGTCGAGTTCAATGTCAAGACCGGACCGATTACGATCCTCGGCATGACCCAGACCGCCGAGGGTCACCTGAAAATGCTGGCCGCACAGGGCGAATCCCTGCCGGGCCCGACGCTGCGGATCGGCAACACCAATTCGCGGCTCAAATTTGCCCTCGACCCGGCCGAGTTCATGAATCGCTGGTCGGAGCAAGGTCCCACCCATCACTGCGCGCTCGGCGTCGGCCACCAGGCGAGCAAGATCGAGAAGGTCGCGCGTTTGTTGGGGCTCGAACTGGCTGTCATATCGCGGTGATATTCGCACGATGCCGCACGGAGGAAACACGATGAAGCGGGTCGGATTTATCCTCAAGGTCAAAGAGGACAAGATCGAAGAGTACAGACGGCATCACCAGCAGGTGTGGCCCGAAATGCTCGACGCCCTGCGGCGAACGGGGTGGCGCAATTACTCGCTGTTCATGCGGGACGACGGGCTCCTCTTTGGCTATTTCGAGACCCCGGAGAGCCTACAAACGGCCCTCGACAGCATGGCTCGGGAAGAAGTCAACACCAGGTGGCAAGAATTCATGGCCCCCTACTTTGAAGACCTGGGGGGCGCCCATCCCGATGAGACGATGATCGAACTGGAAGAAGTCTTCCACCTGGACTGATCGCGCGGCAATCGGAACCGGGGTTGTCGGTTGCCAGGCACACTGCGCCCCAGTCCGGAGCAGACAAAAGAACGGCCCCGCCGAAATCGCCGGAGCCGTGTCCTGTGACGCCCGAGTGCCGCAATCTCCCGCCGACCGCTCAAGGATTACGGTACGTCTTCCGGCCCGCGATCGACGTGGCGGCGATAGAAGTTGAGAATGGCTTGCTGGTCAAACGTCTCGAGCGGGAGCTGGACGTCCCAGGCCACTGCCATGAACTCGGGCTCCATCTTCTCGTACGGGGCGACAACGAGTTTGACGTTGTTCCACTTACTCTTTGGGGTCGCGTTATAGAGATCCTGGAGTTGCTTGACGCGCTCGGAGCAGTTCCCCTCCGGACACTTGTAGAGCAGGACAACCCCGCCGTGCTCGAGGTTGTGGACCCATTGACCTTCGGGAACCTGCTCCTCGTGGACACCCCAGGACGCGACGATGGGATAGTGCGTACCGGAGGCCGGCGGGTTGTTGCGGTAGACGATCGGGGTTCCCGGATCAACGTGGGCGCTCCCCTCGTCGGGGAGATGCCGCTCGCCGGCGACCGCACCCGTGGGGCGCAGCGCCCACCAACCGAGCAACGCCAGGACGATCAGACCGGCTGCGCCAAGGCCCACCCACATCCAGTTCACTCGGGGTAGCCGCGATTGAATGCTCGACCGTGCCCGGGGTGTGGCAGCCGTAGATCGGCGGACAACTTTTCTGGTCACAAATGCCTCCAGCGATAATGCTATCAATGTGCGCCCGACGCTCCGGGCTGCTCGAATCAAGTGTGTAAGGAAAAGGTAATCAAAAGCGCTGAGGCGTGCAAACAGGCGTGGTGCGCTCCGCCCTGGACGTCCAACCGCTCAGCCCGACAGGTGCGTCGCACCTCTTCCCTGGATGGCCAGAACTCTTGAGGCAATCGGGCCAGTCGTGTTATCTTTGCGCTCGCTGTCTCCTCCCATCCACCAATCAGGATCACCACTCCCACATGAACCGTTCGCGCAAACTGGCCTACAGCCTGGGCAACCTGGCGGCTTCGCTCACCTACAACGCCTTCTTTACCTACGTCAATTTCTTCTACGTAGACACTCTCAAGCTGCCAGCGTGCCTATTTGCCCTGGGCTTCACCCTCTACACGCTCTGGAACGCCATCAACGACCCGCTGGCGGGTGCCCTCTCCGACCGCACGCGCACGCGTTGGGGCCGGCGGGTCCCCTACATCGCACTCGGCAGCCTCCCGCTGGCCGTCTTCTTCGCCCTGGTCTGGTTGGCGCCGTTTCGAGGCAACGATCCGCGGCTATTTGCATACTTCCTGCTGATCATCTTTCTATATGACGGCTTCTACACCTTCGTGACGCTCAACCTGGTGGCTCTCTTCCCGGAGATGTACCCCTCCCTGGACGAGCGCGCCGAGGTGAGCGGGTATCGCCAGGTATTTGGACTCGTGGGGCTCGTGCTGGGAATCGCCTTACCGCCGATCCTCTATGGAAGCTTCGGCTGGGAAGCGATGGGACTAATCTTCGGCGTGGTAAGCGCCGGCTGCCTGTACGTCTCGCTGTGGGGCTCGCGCGAGCGCCCGGCGTTCCAACAGGACGAACCGCTGCGCTTGAAAGCAGCCCTGCTCGGCACCCTGGCGAACCGTTCCTTTGACAGTTTCGTCGCCTCCTACATGCTGGTACAGTACGCTTTCTCCTTGATCATGGCGGCGATCCCCTTCTACGCCAAATATGTCCTCCGCCTCCCGGAGCAGAACACCTCGTTCCTGTTGCTGGCGACGATCCTGGTCGCCTTCCCGATGCTCTACGTCTGGGGCCGCGCGGCGATCCGGTGGGGGACTCGGGCGGCGATGCTGGGCTCCATGGGCGTCCTGGCCGCCGCACTGCTGCCGTTTCTGGTCGTGAGAGACTTCCGCACTGCCCTCCTGGCAACGTCAGCGGTGGGGCTGGGCCTCGGCGGCCTGATTCTCCTCACCGACGTGCTCCTGGCCGACATTGTTGACGAGGACGAGCTCAAAACAGGAGTCCGGCGCGAGGGGATGTACTTTGGAATGAGCGGCTTCTTGGGCCGGCTCTCCGGTGTCCTGCAAACCCAAACCATTAATGGAATCTTGCTGTACACCGGTTACAACGCCCGCCTGGCGGTGGATGCGCAGCCGCCCGCCGTGCTCGACGGGTTGCGGGCTCTGGTGAGTCTGATCCCCATGGTGGCGCTCGGCCTCGGCACGGTGGCGTTGCTGTTCTATCCGCTCCACGGGAGCCGTCTTGCCCGAGTGAAAGCAGAGATGGCAGCGGTCCACGCACGAAAGGGCGCGCGCCCCGTGTAGGAAGAAGCGGCTGGCGGTTCAACTTGCACAGAGCAGGACTCTCGAAGCATAATACATGAACGCGCTTCATGACTAGGGTCGTGGCGCTGAAGCTCCCCTGACCGGACGGCGAATCATGAGAAAATTCGGTAGAACACCGGCACGAAACCAGGAGGTGAACGATGAATGCCCCAGATAGCAGCTTGCTCACAGTCGGCAATCGGGTTCCGGATCTCTCTCTGCCCACACTGGATGGTGGTAGTGTGAACTTGCTGGACTTCCATGGACGGAAGTGGATCCTCTTCATGTGGGCCTCATGGTGAGCGTGCCGGCATCAACTGCCGGTCTGGCAGGAGTTTTACACCCGGCACCAGGCGCGCGGCCTCGAAATGCTGGCGGTAGCAATCGATATGCAGGGCGCCGAGAAGGCGCGCCCTTATGTCGAGCAGGCGCAGGCTACCTACCCGAATGCCGTAGATCCGGAGAACCGCCTGAGTGCGATCTTCGGCTTCAAAGCGGTACCCAACGTGATCTTTGTGGATGAGGCGGGCATTCTCCGCTACACAAAATTCGGCGGGTTTGACATCCGCAAGCCGGAGTTCCGGGAACTGGCCGAGCGCTTTGCCGCAAGCCCGGATCTCGCGGAGCTTGAGCGGCAGGCTGAACGAGCGAACGGTCTCGCAAGCGCGGCGGCATTGGATCACTTCCGGAGAGGACTGGCGCTCTACCGGCAGGGAGAGGTCCAGGCAGCGCTGGCCGAGTGGCGCCAGGGCGTCGCGCTGGAGCCCGATCACTGGATTATTCGCAAGCAAGTATGGGCCATCGAGCACCCGGAGCGCTTTTATCAGGGCGCGGTGGACTTTGCCTGGCAGAAGGAGCAGATCTCTCACAATCGGTGAGGACGAGACGATACTGACGGGCACGGCTGGTTTCAGACGGCTGCGCCCGCGGCGTAGGCCGGCAACCGTGCCCGTCGCCCGCCTGAACGAAGTCGGAAACCACTTCGCCTGGCTGCACAGTCTCCCAACCGCCGCTCGGCCGCAGGCCGGCGCGCAGCTTCGACGTGCTGCGACCGGCCTGCGGTGTCCGTTCCGGGGATCCTCTTTCGCTTCTGCAGCGCTACCACCTGCCTCTGACAATAGATCGGATTACCGGAGCGAACTTTCGGGCTGCGTCAGAACCGTGGCATAGACCAGCAGCAGCGGGAGTTGCGCCTCAGTGTTTGCCTCGGGCCCGGCGTCAGGGCCGAACCTACCTCCAGGGAGAGTGCCTGGACCAGGATCACCGCCCGCGATCCTCCCGCCCTTCATGCCCAGCGCAACGCGACCCATCCGGCCGCACGGCCGACTGCCTACTCGGACTGATGACGTGGCATCCATCTTGCTTTTCCCCCCGCAGACGAGCCCCGTCGACGGGAGTTGAGCCATAGTCGTACTCCTCACCTCGCTACCCAGGTGCCAGTGCCCTCTACCTGCCTGGACAGTGTTGCTTTCGCACGACACCGATCGCCTGGCGTAAACCAGATGCTGTCGCAAATAGGCCGGGCAATGACGAGACTCGGAAATGAGGGATCGCGGTTCACGGATGTCGCTTTCGACCTGAGCGCTGGCCTCGATCTCCACTCCCTCACCTCCTGGGAGAGAGTGGGGAGGTACGGTGGACGCGCCCGATTCTGGGCTATAGTGGGAGATCAACATGGCAGCATCAATCCAGCCTGAGAAGGCCAATACGCCCCCAAACGGGACGAACAACGTCGTCGTCTGGGCGAAGGGGTTGACCAAACAGTTCGGTGACGAGATCGCCGTGAAGCAGGTCACGTTCGAGGTCCCGCGCGGCAAGATCTTCGGTTTCATCGGCCCGAGTGGCTCTGGTAAAACGACCACGATTCGCTTGCTGACAGGCATCTACGAACCAACGGCCGGCTCCGCCACAGTCCTCGGCCATCACCCGATGGCGTTCACTCAGAGCACGCGTGAACGGATCGGATACATGCCCCAACTCTTCGTGCTCTACCCCGAACTCACAGTCTGGGAGAACCTCAACTTCGCTGCGTCCGTCTACGGCTTGGGGTTGCGGCGGGGGAAGCGACTCCAGCGGTTGCTCGACTTTGTCGAATTAAGCGAGCACAGGCACAAATTGGCGCGCAACATTTCGGCCGGCATGCAGCGCCGCTTGAGCCTCGCCGCCACGCTGGTTCACAACCCGGAGCTGATCTTCCTCGACGAGCCGACTGCCGGAATCGACCCCGTGTTACGGCGCAAGTTCTGGGATCACTTCAAAGAGTTGCAGGACGAGGGGCGTACGCTCTTTGTCACCACTCAATACGTTGGTGAGGCCGCCTACTGCGACCTGGTCGGGGTGATGGCTGAGGGGCGCCTGCTCATGGTGGATACACCTGAGGGCCTACGCCGCCGCGCCTTCGGGGGCGACGTCGTGGACTTGCGGACGACCGAGAGGCTGAACTACAGCGACCTGCGCCGTCTCCGCGGCCTGCCCTTCGTCCAGGGAAGCGTGATCCGCACGAACGAGACAGGTGTGCGCGTCGTTGTGGACGATGCCAGTACAGCTATGCCGGCGCTACTCGATTGGTTCAAAGAGCGCAATGCCGCCGTCGAATCTATCGAGGAATACCTGCCCCCCTTCGACGACGTCTTCGTCAAGTTGATAGAAGAGGAGGAACCGGCCCGTGGCTAGGTTTTTCCGCTTCTTCATTCGTGCGTCGGCCTTCTTGCGGAAAGAGATCTTCGAGGTCCTACGACAGCCACGCCTGGTGCTCTCCCTGGTGCTCGGCCCGTTCTTAATCCTGTTTCTCTTCGGCATCGGCTACCGCAACCAGGCCCGGCCTCTGCGCACCCTCTTCGTTGCGGAAAAAGGGAGCCCCATTGCCAGGCAGATTCAGGACTATGCGACGACCCTTGGCCCGCAGTTGATCTTTATGGGTGTGACTGATAATCAAGATGCGGCCATCCAAAGGCTTCGTCGCGGCGAGGTCGACCTGGTCGCGGTGGCGCCAACCAACGCGTACGAGACAATTCGCAACAACCAACAGGCGGTGTTCACTCTTTACCACAACGAGATTGACCCCTTCCAGGCGGAGTACGTCAAGTACTTCGGGCAAATCTATGTGAACGAAGTCAACCGCCGCGTCTTGCGCACCATCACCCAAGAAGGACAAAGCCAGGCCTCGACCGTCCAGGACGACCTGGAAGCGGCGCGAGCGAGCGCTGCGGACCTTCGCCAGGCCCTCGAGCGTGGCGATGCGGCTGCCGCCCACCAACACCAGCGCGCATTGAGCCGTGACCTGAGTGCGGTGGAACTCGCCGTCGGTGCCAGTTTGGGCCTTCTCACCAATGTTCAGCAAACGCTCGGCTCGGACAACGGCAATGAAGCCAGCCAGGTCCGCGCCAGCCTCACGGACGTACGCCAGAACACCAATTCGCTCAATGAGATCGACACGAACCGTGTGAACTACAGACCCGAGATCGAGCGGGTCGCGAAGATCGAGGGGGATCTCGCAACACTGGAATCGAAGCTGCAGGAGTTTCAGCGCATCGATCCAACTGTCTTGGTCAGCCCATTTCGAAGCGAGCCGAAAAGCGTCGCGCCCGTCGCACCGAGAATCTCCGACTACTTCGCGCCGGCCGTGATCGTGCTCCTGTTGCAACACCTGGGCGTCACCCTCG
Organism: Ardenticatenaceae bacterium; assembly: GCA_027493995.1. Lineage (GTDB taxonomy): Bacteria > Chloroflexota > Anaerolineae > Ardenticatenales > Ardenticatenaceae > DOUV01. The sequence goes on from JAOSJS010000001.1 coordinate 8,863,464, forward strand.
CGGCGCTCTCGTTCGTACGCGAGCGCCAACTCGGCACTATCGAACTCTTCCGGGTCTCGCCCATCTCGTCGGTCGAGACGCTGCTGGGGAAGTACGCAAGTTACCTCCTCTTTGCCGGCCTCCTGGCCGCCATCCTGACGGCGCTCCTGATCTTCGGCCTGCGAGTGCCGATGCTGGGGCTGTGGACGGGCTATACGTTAGTCATCATAGCCCTCCTTTTCACCTCCCTGAGTTTCGGCTTCGTCATCTCACTGATGGCACAAACGGACAACCAGGCTGTCCAATACTCAATGATCATGCTGCTCACGGCGGTCTTCTTCAGCGGCTTCTTCTTGAGCCTGGACACCCTCTGGGCACCGGTGCGGGTGATCTCCTGGGCGCTGCCGGCCACCTACGGCATTCTCTTGCTCCAGAACATCATGCTGCGCGGCTACCTCGCCAACCCGAACCTGCTCTTCAGCCTCACCGCGATTGGGGTCGTGCTCTTCTTCATGGCTTTGTTGCTGCTCCAGCGACAGATGGCGCGTAGTTAGGAAGAATCATGAGTGCCAGCACCGCCCCCTGGAATGAGCCCAACGATGAGACGCGCGAGGCCGCGGCACCGATCAAGCAGGAGCTGGAAACGGCGCTGGCCGATATTGACACGCCCGAGAAAGCCGAAGCGCTGGTAGAGCGCCTCACTGCGGGCGCTGGGGAGCAACCAGCCGTCGTAGTGGGTGCGCACGCACCTCAGGCCCCTGAGGCACCCCCTGCCGAGCAAGCCGCGCTCGCTGCAGAGACGGTGAAGCAGGCCGCCGAGGCAGAACAAGGCGATGAGGTCGGCGAGGCCGCGAACGCCATCGAGGCGGCGGCCGCCGAGGCGGTGGCACTTGAAGGCCCGGCCTACGAGGCCCTGGCTGAGGCGGTACAAGATGTCACCAGCCCGGCTCTGGAGGGAGCCCCCGAAAAGCTTGAGCGCCCGCGGCGCTACCTGCGCGACGCGATCATGCAGCGCATGTCGCCCTTCCAGAAATACGACACCGCGCTATTCCTCGCTATCAACAATGATCTGCCCCGCACGGCGGCCCTCAACACCTTCTTCCACCAGATTTCTTTCTGGTTCAACGGGGGCTGGGCCTGGCTGATTGGCGTCGCGCTGTTGTGGCCTGTTTGTCCGGCCGAAGCAGCGAACCTCCTCAAGCGAATCTCTGTACCGATCTGGGTCGCAACGCTCACAGTCGAGGGTCCGGTCAAGAAGTACTTCCGGCGCCGGCGCCCCTTCATCAATATCGTGCGGGCCATCGTCGTCGGGAAGAAGCCGGGCAATTGGTCGTTCCCCTCCGGTCACAGTGCCGCTGCCTTCTCGGGGGCCTGGATGATGAGCCGCTACCTCCCCCGCTGGCGAACTCTCTGGTACACCCTCGCCCTCCTCGTCGGCTTCTCGCGCATCTACCTTGGCGCTCATTACCCCGGCGACGTCTTCTCCGGATCGTTCCTCGGCCTCGTCCTGGCAGAGGGGACCCGGCGTTTGATGCGGCGCCTGGAGCGCTGATCCCGTGGCCCCGTCTCTGGCACGTCGATTGCTAAATAGAGAACGGGGCCAGGGACATTGGCCCCGACTGATGAGGTCCCGCATCGGGGATCCACAGACCACAACAGGAGGGAACACCAATGGACGACGTAACAGGAGCGAACGACGTAACGCCGATGGATGACTCCGTGACGGTGATCGGCATCTTCGATACGCCGGAGGCTGCTCGCAGTGCGGTGGACCGGCTGCGCGACCGCAACCTCGACATCCGCGACGTCTCGGTGGTGGAGCGCGATCTGCGCCGCTACAACCCAGAGTACGACTACACCAACGCCGAGTTCGAGTACCAGGAATACTCTCCCGAGGAGTTCGGCGATGAGACCATGGGTGGCCTGGTAATTGGTGGCCTGGCCGGTGGTACGCTCGGCGCACTGGCGGGTCTCGGGGCACTGGTCATTCCCGGCATCGGGCCGCTCGTCGCGGCTGGTCCCCTGGTCGGCGCGTTAGTCGGTGGTGCCGCCGGAGCGACGACCGGTGCACTGATTGGGGCGCTGATCGAGGCCTTCGAAGTTCCGGAAGAGCACGCGCGGACCTACGGCGAACAGATCCGCCAGGGCAAGACCATGGTTGCCGTGCGTGTGGACCCGGCGCAGGCCTACATCGTCCGGGACGTTTTCCGTGATGCGGGCGCCGAGCGCTTCGATTTCGAGAACCAGTACCGGTACACCTACGAAAACTACGACCGCTGGCCGCAAAACGTCCGTGAGGAGGAGCGCGAGCCGTACGTGTGGGTGCGCTAAGCCGACCGGAGGAATCCAATCACCCCACGGGGGAGTCAGAAGTGACTCCCCCAATTTTGTTTCCTACGGGGATCTGACCGTCCCCCGGCATCAGTCGAGGTCGCGCGGTGTAATCCAATTGAGAATCAGGCCGGCGATTACGCCGATCGTGAGGACCCCCATGGTTCCGAGAGTCGCAGCGATTACTCTGCCGCCGAATGTGACCGGAGTGATATCGCCGTAGCCAATAGAAGCAGCAGTGATAACGGACCAGTAGAGTCCATCAGCGTAGGAGAGATACTGGTGGGACTCGGGGGGCAGGTCCACGTTGGCTGCCTTCTCGATGGCGACCTCGATTTCCCCATTCTCGTAATGAACAAAGAGGAGCGGGAAGACAATCAGAATGAGAATGGCCTGCACGATCAGATAGCTGTAAAGGATCCGGCGCTTCCGCTGCACTCGGCGCCTTTCGTAGAGGTAGAGCCGGTTGCGCAGGCGGAGCAGCTCCGCGTCCATCATCGTCGGTGGAATGGGGGCACGCTGGAGCAACTCGAGCATCTTCTCGTACTCGCCCGCCTGCTCGAAGTGCCGGAGGGCATAACGCAGTAGCTCCGGCACGTAAGAGGCCGCCTGGTTCGCGGTTCCCTCGTCGTGAGAATGAAAGCCGTAGAGCGCCTCGGCGATTGTGATGACCTCGTCGGCTGTCTCCCACTGAATCCCAGAAAAGTCAGAGACCTTGATACACTCGGCAAGAAAGCGACGAAACCCTCCATTATCTGCAATTGCCGGTGCTTCCCCGAGTCCGCGCAAGAATGCTTGCCGGACTTGTTGTGCAGCACGCGCATTGTCATGAGCGGCCACGACCTCGTGAAGATCAATCAATTCGTACAGGATTGCCTCCCGCTCTGCGGCCGAGAGTGGGCCGCGCATCTGAGCCACCAGCCTGGTTAGCCGCTCAGCCGTCGACTCTGCCCGATTCATTGGCATACCTCCTTCACTTCCGCGTCCCTAAAGCAAGAAGCACGCCGGGTCGCAGTCCCAACTGCCTTGAGATACTCGTAACAATGCAGGGAGATTTCTGCCCCGATCCTATCTTTCCACGCTTCTTCACCTTTCATTCAACCCAGAGTGATGCCTTGCCACACTGCTTCTCCGGACGGCAGCCCAAGCAGGCCAATCTCTCACAGAGAAAATCGAGCCGAATTCAGTCGAATCCGCCCTTGACAATGGCCAGCAAGCACTGTATGATCACTATTATTTGGTATTTCAAACTCAGTTTTGTATACAGAACAGAACAGTGAATATGGGCAAGCGAGATTACACGGTACCGGCCATTGAGAAGGCGCTCGATGTTCTCTTCTTCCTCAAGGACCACGACCACCAGCAAAGTACCCTGACCGAGATCGCGAGTGGTTTGGGTCTGAACAAAAGTAGCTGCTTCGCCATCTTGCGGACCCTGCAGGCCAGGAACCTCGTCGCCTTCGACGAAGACACCAAGAAATACAGCCTGGGACTCGCCCACCTCGAGCTCGCGAGCGCCGTGTCGGCCCAAGTCAATCACATCGCCATTGCCAAGCCCTTCATCGAGCGGCTGGCTCAAGAAACTCACATCACGTGCTTCTTGGCGCAGCGCATCTCTGCGAATACTGTGATGGTCGTTGAGAAAGCCGAGTTTCGTGAGATGATCCACGTCTCGTTTCCGATCGGCCGGCGGATGCCGATTACGGGAGGTGCAACGGGGAAGGTATTTCTGGCCTTCATGAGTGAGGCGGAACGTGAGGCGCTGCTAGCCGACATGGGGCTGGTCCAGTACACGCCCAACACCATCGTGGACTGGGACAGATTTGCGGGCGAGCTGGCAATGATACAGACGCGGGGATATGCCATCAACCTGGAAGAGTACACCAGCGGGCTGAACGGCCTGGCGGCTCCCGTATTTGATGAACACGGGAAGATCCTCATGACCATCTCAGCTGTCAGCTTCTCGTCAGTTCTTAACACCGAGAATATCCATTCCATCGGAGAACAGATCTGGAGTGCGGCCCGCAAGGTGACCCGGACCCTCGGTGGGAAATTCCCGTTGACGCTCCGAGCGACTGAGGAAGCTGAGCCAGCCCGTACCGCGCCTGTGACGACTATAGTGCCCAAACCGTTGATACCTTGAGTACCGCCACCCTGGCAAAAAGGAGAAGTCAATGCCCGCGCATAATGGTTTCGATGGCGACCACATCGAAATCGAAACGGACGTCGTGATCATTGGAGGTGGGCTTGCCGGATGCTTTGCCGCAATCAAAGCCCGGAACGCAGGAGCAGATGTCGTTCTTTTTGATAAAGCAGCGATCAAACGCAGCGGGAATGCCTCCTATGGCGACGACCATGTTCCGATCATCGCCTTCCCGGGGCTCACGATCGACCCGGAAGAGTTAGCCGAACGTGCCCTGAAAGGTATGGACGGCCTCGTCGACCCCCAACTCTCCTACATCCTCGCTGAAGAGGGCATCCATCGAGCTTTAGATCTCAACGAGTATGGTGTACCGGTTTTCTACGAGGGGAATAAATTTCTCTTCGTCCCCAGCCGCTACGAGCTCGGTCTGGATAAGGGAGCCAAATGGTCCATGATCTTCCTCAAAGGCGGGGGAGAGATGAAGGAATGCCTTGCCCACCAGGTACGTCTGCGCGGGGTAAAGGTCATTGAACATACCATTGGAAACAGTGTGCTGACGCACGAGAATCGGGTCGTCGGTGCCACTGGCGTCAACATTCGCACAGGCGAATTCATCGTCTGCAAAGCAAAGGCCGTCGTCCTCTGCACCGGCTCTGCCAACCGACTCTACTGGTCGCCAGAGGGCCTCATGGCCAACTACTACTGTCCCACCAACTGCGGCGACGGGCATGCAATCGCTTATCGAGCCGGGGCGCGGCTCACAGGTATGGAGTTCATTCAGGCTCAAACCCACACAACAGACCACCCGGCCGGCCCCCGGCCGCACGGCTTCTTCACGGTGTTGGTCAACGCCGAGGGCGAAAATATCCAGCGCAAGTGGGAACATTTAACCAACCAACTCGACGCAATTACCATGGCAGCATACGACGAGTACGGCGCCGGCCGGGTTCCCTACTGGAACACCGATACCATGAGCCCCCACGCACGGGACATGTGGGCCTACGGTCTCGCAAACGAGCATCCCATCGGTCTGAAATACACGGATCCCAAACGCGTCACCAAACGGCAAGAAGCACGCACGCGGATCTTTGGTCTCTATCGCAGCGTGAGTGGCCCCATCGTCGACGCCCACATGCACACCAGCTTGCGCGGCCTCTTCGGGGCCGGTGACACGATCAACAGCTCCCGTATGGGAGGCAACACGAATGCCTTCGTGACCGGCGCACGGGCAGGGCATTTTGCAGCGGTATACGCGCGCACAGCCGACAAACCGGTGATCGATCAAGAACAAGTCAAAGCCGAGAAGGCTCGGGTCTACGCCTACGATGGTCGAGAACGAGGAATCAAGCCTATCGAGTTAGAGGAGACCGTACGCCGGATCATCTACCACTATGTAGGCATCCGCAAGAGCGAGCCGCAACTCCGGCGCGGGCTCGAGGTACTCCACGACGTTACAGAAACTTTCGGCCCCCAGGTTGCGGTGACCAACCCTCACGAGCTCATGCGCTACCTGGAACTCCAAAACATCATCCAGGTGGCTGAAATTCTCTTCGAAGCATCGCTCTTCCGCGAAGAATCTCGGATCATTCCTTCACACTGGCGCATCGATTTCCCCAATCAGGACGACGAAAATTGGAAGTTGGCGGTTATTGCACAACAGGCAGATGATAGACTGCTGCTCACAGCTGAACATCCGGACAGGTGGATGAGGAGAGTTTAGCCATGGAAGGCACCAGTTTGAAAGGTGTCGTCACAGATGGTTCCATCACTATTGACTACGACACCTGTGTCAACTGCAAAATCTGCTACAACTTGTGTCCGCTCGACGTCTTTGCTTGGGACGACGAAACCGCACTACCAATCATCGCCTATCCCGATGAATGTTTCCACTGCGGCGTCTGCGAGATCGACTGTCCTGTCTGGTGCATAGATATTCAGCCACCCGTTCACGCACGCCTGGTTTCAGTTGGCGTCATCCCGCTCTAGCTGCGGTACTTCCAGCCTCAACTCCAAGCCTCAATCGCAGGAGAGAAACCAGACTTGCATTTTCCACCAGGCAGATGGCTGAGGAGAAAAGATGACCGAACAACATATCTGCGAGTACTGCGGTAAAGAATTCGAGGGAAAGGGTAAAGTCGCCGCCCCGAAAGGGAAGGACGAGCGGCACTACTTTTGCCAATGGGTCTGTTATATCCTGTGGCGTTACAATATCGACGTTGACCTTGACTTCATCCATGACCCGTCGGTAGGCGTCCTTGTCGAGTGGCCGTATGGAAGAATCCGATCTGAATGGGAGCAAGACATAGAAGAACAGGTCTAACACACCAACCAAACTGCCACTCGCACCTGTACCATCTCGTGACCGGCATTTATAGAGCCGCTTGATTACCAGCTTTCGCGCGATTATCGCCACCAACGTGAACAACCGCGTGTAACAGCCATCCTGTCGGTATCGTTGCGCCACGTCGCGCTTGATCAGCTGAGATATCCTGGCATCCTCCAGGAATTGACCGAGCTGATTTCAGTTCCGCTTCTATCGTAGAAAGCGCAGAGCACTCGCAAATCACTCGACCGGCGTTGCGGCCCACCCCCAAGGTGTTACCCCTCGCTTCTCTGACCGGCGAACACCGCGGCGGTCCCGAGCCTCACGCCAAAAAACCAAGAGGCGTACAAACAATGAAACTCCTTAAAGCCAGATGGCTGATTGACAGCATAGGACGCGCCCCCATTGATGATGGGCGAGTGCTCATCGTCGATGGCCGGATCGCAGCGGTTGGCCGAGCCGACACCGTGTCTGCATCGCCCGGAGCTGAGGTGATCGATCTGGGCGAGGCGACCCTCCTCCCCGGTCTGATCGACGTCCACGGCCACCTCTCTCTCGACATGAGCCGGGGTGACGTCGAAGCTCAGTTGCAAGAGCCAACACCCGAGCGCCTTATCCGGGGCGTGCAGATCCTGCGGCGCAACCTGAAGGCTGGTATCACGACCATGCGGCTATGTGGAGAGAGCCGTAACTTCATCGATATCGCCTGCAAGCGAGCCGTCACGAACGGGCGCCTCCCTGGCCCTCGGCTGCTCGCCAGCGGAAATGCCATCACGTCCTCTCATGGCCACGGGCTCGGCCCTGCGGCCGACGGCGTTGACGAAGTGCGTAATGCCGTACGGCGGAACATCCAGGCGGGCGCTGATCTGATCAAGATCATGGTAACCGGAGGGCTCAGCGGCAAGCACGAAAGCCCGTTCTCCTACAGCTATAGCTTTGAGGAAATCGCTGCCGCCGTCGAGGAGGCACATCGCGCCGGCAAACGAGTAGCGGCCCATGCTCATGGCGGGACAGGACTCCGCTACTGTTTGGAGGCAGGGGTTGACACCATTGAGCATGGTGCCTACATGAGCGAAGACGACATCGCCTTAGCACTCGAGAAAAAGGCCTGGGTCGTGGGTACCTTTGGGGTCGTCTTCCATCCCGACGGCCTCGAGCGAGCCTTCGCGCACGTCCCATCCATTGTCGAGAAGGTACGGCAGGCACGGAGTGAGATAGGCCACAACTTCAAAAAGGTTGTCGACGCAGGTGTCCGATACACACTTGGCAGCGACAGTATGCAGGGGCACCTGGCCTTTGAGCTCGAGTGCCTGGTGACCTTCGGCGTGAGCCCATTCGAGGCGATTATCGCCGCGACAAAACGGGCAGCGGAAGCCTGTGGCCTGGAAGCCCACATCGGTACGCTCGAGCCTGGCAAATGGGCAGACATTATTGGGGTCCCAGGCAACCCGCTGGACGATATCACCGCACTCCGCCGCGTGAATTTGGTCATCAAGGCAGGCACACGCTACGACCAAATGTCGTTTCCATGATCGAGTTCACCGGCCAAGGCAAGCGGGGATCCACTTCGGGATGGTCTACAGCCGGTGCATGGGGCACCTGGCTATCGCCAACCAAAGGAGAAGAGAGTTAATGGCTCGCCGGGGACTTATCTTCATAGTCGGAATGGCGTTGGCCCTGATGGCGCTTGCCGCCTGTGGGCCGACACCAACCCCAGCCACCGTGGAAAAAGTCGTGACCCAGATCGTCCAGCAGAAGGTCGAGGTCACCACGGTCGTCGAGAAGAAGGTTGAGGTACCCAAAGAAGTGGTGGTTGTCGTCACTCCCACCGCGGGCGGTGTACGGCAGGGCGGGACCCTGGTCGTCCCCTTCACCGCCGACGTCAACTTCAACGCTATCCTGGCCAGCGGTCCCAACGACTCCTATATTCAGGCGACGTTGTTCAACGGCCTGGTACGCTACGATAAGGAGACCTGGGAACCATCGCCTGACCTGGCCGAAAGCTGGGAGGTCTCCGATGATGACTTGACCTGGACCTTCCACCTGCGGAAAGACGTCAAGTGGCACGACGGACAACCCTTCACAGCAGAAGACGTAAAGTTCACGTATGACAAAGGTGTCTTCGACAAGGATGTGAATAGCCGCATCCGATCACCCTACCCCGATCTCAAAGAGGTCAGGGTTGTCGACGACAACACCGTTCAGTTCATACTCAAACAGCCCTTCGCCTCATTCATCACCCAACTCGGGAGCTATCAGTTCATTGTCCCCAAGCATATTCTTGAGGGCAAAGACATGAACACCTACGACGAGTTCAACAAGCGCAATCCTATCGGTACCGGCCCCTACAAGATTAAAGAGGTCGTACCGGGCGATCACTATACGGTCGTCGCCAACGATGATTACGTTCTCGGCCGGCCGAACATCGACACCATCGTCTTCAAGATCGTCCCAGATCCCAACGTCCGCGTGGCCCAGCTCCGGACTGGCGAGGTCGACCTTAACATTGTGGTCCCCCCCAATCTACCGGCGCTGGCCAACGACCCCAACCTGCGGTTCGACTATTTGGACAAACTGCAGTTCTATGCCATCTACCTCAACAACGCGAACTCGCCGTTCGACGACAAAAATGTGCGTCTGGCTATGAACTACGGCATCGACCGCGAGGCAATCAACCAGGCGATATCCGGCGGGACCTGGGTCGTTGCGACTGGCCCCATTCATCCCGGCATCGCCTGGGCCTACAATTCCGACCTTTCGCCTTTTCCCTACGATCCTGACAAGGCCAAAGCACTCTTGGAGGAATCGGGGTGGAAAGATACGAATGGAGATGGCATCCTCGACAAGGACGGGAAACCTCTCACATTCAGCATCCTGGCGGACAACGACCCGGTGCGAAATCAGATCGCAACCATCGCGCAGCAGTACTACAAACAGTTAGGGATGGACGCCAAACTGGAGGTGATGGAGTGGGGCACGCTGGTGCGGGAGCACTACTTCACCAATGACTACCAGGCCATGTCCATCTACCAGGTATACCCGCCCGATCCCGATCAGAGCGCCATGTTCTTGAGTACCTCTTCCGGCAACCGTTGGAACTATAAGGATGCCGAAGTAGACCAACTCCTGACTGAAGGGCGCCAGACCTCGAACCGGGAGAAACGACAGGAGCTCTACAAGCGCTTCCAAGAAATTGTGGGCTTCGACGATCCGGCAATGGTGCTGATTTTCTATCCGAAAGAGATCAGAGCCTACAACCAGGCACTCAAGGGTATGCCTCTGCAGCTAGACTATCTCACGTCCTGGCGCTACGTAAACGAGTGGTGGCTCGACCGCTGATCAGGCGAAGGTGCTGGCCGCCCGAGCTGGCTGGCTCGGGCAGCCACGATTGGAGAGTAGCAAACCGATGATCGCTATCACGAGCCGACGGCTCATCGACGGAACAGGCCGCGCCCCCCTCGAGCCAGGGGTACTCTTGATAGAAGATGAATATATTACTGCAGTCGGCACACCCCCCGAGGTCCCGATCCCAGATGAAGCACAGGTCATCGACGTGGGTGGTCAGACGCTGCTGCCTGGCCTGATCGACATGCATGCCCACATCTCGTTGCCGCCACAACTGCGTGAGCCCGATGCCGTCCGCGCCTTCTGGATTACGGCCAACCTGCGGCGCTACCTCAAATCGGGCTGCACGACGATTCGCGTGGTGGGCGAGTTCAACTTCGTCGATATCGAGTGCCGCCGCGCGGTGGATGCGGGCGTTATCGCTGGGCCACGATTGCTTGTGGCCGGCAATCCGCTCCACTCGGGCCATGGCCTGCCACTGCCGGTCAACGGGGTCGATGCCACTCGCAAAGCCGTGCGCCAGAACCTCAAAGCCGGCGCCGACCTGACCAAGATGTTTGTCACCGCCTCGATGCTGGCACGCAACGAGGCCCCCACTGCCTGCCACTATTCGAAGGCCGAGATTGAGGTGGCCGTCGAAGAGACCCATCGCGCGGGCAAGCGCGTGGCCGCCCACGCCCACGGTGGGATCGGGTTGCAGTACTGCCTGGAGGCAGGGGTCGATACTATCGAACACGGCGTCTTCATGGAGGACCAAGACATCGAACTTTTCTTGAAGCGAGGCGCCTGGCTGGTCGCGACGAACTCTGTTCTCTACCACCCGGAAGGATTCGAGCGGACGCGCTTTTCCGATCCTGAGCTCAAGGAGCGTATCCTCGAGGCCCGCGAGACGACAGCCGAGCGATTCCACCGCGCGTACCAGGCCGGGATCAAACACACCGTCGGCACAGACAATATGATTGGCCACCTCGCCTATGAGGCAAAGTTGCTCGTCGATTTTGGTGTCGACCCTCTCCAGGCGGTGGCGGCGGCGACCGGCCAGGCGGCTGAGGCGTGTGGGGTCGCGGACCGCTGGGGCACGCTCAAGCCGGGCATGTACGCCGACACTATCTCCGTCGACGGGAATCCGCTGGAAGACATCACCGCACTCTACAACGTAGGACTCATTATGAAAGGTGGACAGCGGTATGACACCATCTCTGAGTTGTGATTTCGGCAAGAAACAGTGAGTTTCACCTATTGCAGACCGGCGCGCATCTTCGGTTCTTCCGGAGTTGCGCGATGGGGGTAGGTTGGTCCGCCGGCCACAAACCGGGAATCGCGTCTTTCACAACGTGACTCGCTACCGCGCTTCGCCAGTGGTGGTCGGCGGACCTTGAAGACTGGCGGCTCCAAACACATTGGGGGTCCTGACTGAGGATAGAGCATGACAGCCGCAGCACAGCGCAAGATCCTGTGGCAGGAGATGCGACGGCCGGAACTGGAAGAGATGGTCCGCCGGAAGGCCGTCGTGGCCGTGCCCTTTGGGGCCATCGAGCAACATGGCCCGCACCTCCCTGTAGATACAGACTCCAACCAGGCCTGGGAGATTTGCGTGCGCGCAGCCCAGGCGGTCGACGAGCCCCCGGTCATCGTAGCGCCGATGGTGTGGTCAGGGTTCTCACCACACCACCTGCGCCTGGCCGGCGCCCTCTCGCTGCGCCTGGAGACGTTTATCGCGCTGGTCACCGACCTCTGTACGAGCATCGACCGCCACGGTTTCCGCAAGATCGTGCTCGTCAACGCGCACGGTGGCAATAGCTTCCCACTCACGGCGGCCGCCATGAAACTCATGGAAGAATACGACCTGTATGTGGCCGTGATCACCTACTGGCGGCTCATCACCAACGCGCTACGCGAGGGTGGCGAGAGCGGCCTGGGTGGCATGGCGCATGCCGGCGAGATGGAAACATCGCTCCAACTCTACCTCCGCCCGGAGTTGGTAAACACCGGTTTCATGCCGCCGGAGTACAAGCAGGTCGCCACTCGCTACTTCGCGTCGGACATGCGCGCCCCGGGCAAAGCCTTCTACATGGATGACTTCGCTGTAGATACGACCCACGGCGTCGTCGGCGATCCCAGCTATGCGACCGCTGAAAAGGGTGCCCGTTTTCTCAACGAGGCGGTCGCCGAGCTGGCCGCTTTCATTCGCGAGTTCGCTGCAGCGCCGGACAAAGGACGTGGCACACCGGTCCGGGTTCGACCAGCGGGCCACACCGGGTAGCTGACGCCGGGTGAGACTGAGGGCTACCGCAGCGCCTCGCCAGGGCGGACTTGCCGCAGCCGGAGGTCGGCAACCCAAGGTCGAGTTCAGGGTATGCCCGGCACCACCTCAGTCTGAGAAATGAGATGACAGAGGGATTCGTGGAATCCATCGCTCACAGCTCGAGCAGCCAGTCGCCGGAGTAGGCATTCATGAGCAGGTACATCCTGGAGCGAGTCGTCCATGCCGTCATCGTCCTCGTGATCATCAGCATCGTGATCTTCACACTCATCCACCTGGCACCAGGTGGGCCGGCCGCGCTGACTGATCCCAACTTAACCCCGGAAGATACAGCCAGGATCCGCCACAACTTGGGGCTCGACCAACCAATCCCGATCCAGTATCTCAGATGGATGACCCGCACGATTCAAGGCGATCTCGGTCGCTCTTTCCTCGATGGCCAGCCAGTGATTCAGCTCATCTTGAGCCGCCTGCCAGCGACGTTGCTGCTCTCGCTTACAGCCCTGCTGCTAGCGCTGATCGGCGGTATTCCCTCGGGAATCATTTCGGCCCTGAAGCCCTACTCAATAATCGATAACCTTATCAGCGTCGTGGCTTTCACCAGCGTTTCGATTCCAAGTTTCTGGTTCGGCATCGTGCTCATCCTCATCTTCTCTGTGAAGCTCCGTCTCTTACCTTCCGCAGGGATGTATACGGTCGGACACGATTTCTCCCTCCTGGATCGGCTCGCACATCTGGCCATGCCTGCTCTGGTTCTCGCCCTGTTTCTCATGGCCATGCTGATCCGCTACACCCGAACGAGCATGCGCGAAGTGTTAAGCGAGCCGTACATCACGACCGCCCGCGCGAAAGGTCTCCCGGAGCGGATCGTCATCTATCGCCACGCCTTCCGCACAGCCTTACTCCCAGTCGTAACGCTGGTCGGGCTGCTCGTGCCGTCGTTGATCGGAGGGTCTGCCATCGTGGAGACGATCTTTGCCTGGCCAGGCATGGGCCGGCTCGCCGTAGATGCAGCCCTCAGCCGCAACTACCCGGTCGTCATGGGCATCACCGTTCTGGTGTCAGTGGTGGTCGTCCTCACTAACCTGATCGTGGATCTGCTCTACAGCTACCTTGATCCACGTGTCAAGCTAAGTTAGGAGGAAACCGTGAACCTGCCTTTCTGGCGCCATGTCCTGCGGATTAGCTGGCGCAACAAACCCTTTCTTCCCTGTCTCCTCTTTCTACTAATGCTGTTCACGGCCACCCTCCTGGCGCCCCAGATGACCCACTATCGCCCCGACCAGATTGACCTGAGCGCTCAGTTCGCGCCTGCGAGTTGGACCCACCTGCTCGGCGCCGACGAAAACGGCCGCGACGTGCTGACCCGGTTGATCTTCGGCGCCCGGGCGTCGCTGCTGGTCGGACTGGTGTCGGCGGCGATCTCGGCGGGGATCGGCGTCCTTTTCGGCATCACGGCGGGGTACTTCGGCCGTTATGTGGACGCACTCATCATGCGAGTCACTGACGGGTTTATGTCGATCCCGCTCTTCTTTCTCTTGTTGACGATCCTCACGCTCTTCGGAAGTAACCTGACCAACGTCGTCATTGTGATCGGACTCACCAGTTGGATGCGCGTCGCCCGGATGGTGCGCAGCGAGGTACTGAAGCAACGCGCGATGGACTATGTCCTCGCCGCCCGGGCCATCGGCGCAAAAGATCAGGGCATCCTCTGGCGGCACATCCTCCCCCACACTCTCCCGGTCACCGCAGTCGCCACGACGTTGAATATCGCCTTCGCGATCCTCACCGAGTCGGCACTCAGTTTTCTGGGGCTCGGGGTCCAACCTCCGACCCCAAGTTGGGGAAACATGCTCGCCAGCAGCCAGACGTACCTGTGGACTGCCCCGCAGCTCGCCATCTACCCTGGGCTATTGATCCTGCTCACGGTCCTCAGCTTCAACGCCCTGGGGGACGGGGTCCTGGATCTCATGGACCCGAGAACGCGGTGGGTTCCGCAGTCAGAGACGCCAACCAAAGTTGGACGGCAGGCGGAACCGGCGACGCGTCAAGAAGTCGCGACGGAGACACCCTAAGCGAAGACCGCTATGCCCAAACAACGCCACCTGCACATGGTCACAGCCGCTGTACTGCTTCTCATCTTCGTCATCAGCCTTGACGCTCGGGCGGTCGACACCGCCATGCCAACCGTCGTCTCTCAGCTAGGGGAACTCTCATTGTTCAGTTGGGTGTTCGCAGCTTTCACAATCACGTCCACAACCACGGTTCCTCTCTTCGGCCGTCTGTCGGACATGTACGGTCGCAAGCCGTTCGTGCTGGTCGGTATTGGCTTTTTCTTGTCAGGCTCCCTGTTATGCGGGCAGGCCCAGAGCATGCAGCAACTCGTTCTGTTTCGAGGGTTCCAGGGCATCGGCGCGGGTGCCCTCAAACCGCTGACACTGACTGTCCTGGCCGATATCTTTCCCCTCGAGCAGCGCGCCCGACTCCAGACCTTTGTCAGCGGAGCCTTCGGCGCCGGTCCGGTCCTCGCACCGCTCGTCGCCGGGTTCCTCGTGCTTCACGTTGACTGGCATTGGATCTTCTACTTGATTGTCCCCCCCTGTCTGCTTGCCGGACTGTTGCTCTACTGGTCCATGGACGAACAGTGGGAGCCCGAGAGCGCTCTCTCGATTGACTATGGCGGGGCCTTCCTACTCACCGCAGCCATCGTACTGGGGTTGCTGGGCCTCCTCCAAACGGGCAAGACGCATGGCTGGGCCGGGCCTCAGCTCCTCGGCTTGTTCGGTGGTAGTGGGCTGCTCCTGACCGGCTTTCTCGTGATGGAACGCCGGACGCCGCAGCCACTCGTCCCGCTCGATATTTTTCGCAACCGCATTGTCGCGGCCGCCAGTATCAGTGGTTTTTTCACCTCCATGGCCCTCTGGAGCACGACAGCATTTGTCCCGCTGTTTATCCAGGGCGTCCTCGGGCACTCAGCCATTACTGCGGGTGCCAGCGTGGCGCCGCTCACACTCATCTGGGTGGTGAGCAGTAGTATCGGCGGGTTTGTCCTGTTGAAGCGGGGCTACCGGGTGACCGCCGGCCTGGCGTTGGCGATGGTGATCACCGGAGGCTATCTCCTCACCCAGCTCGGTATCACCAGCAGCTATCAGCAGGCGATTCTGGCCATAAGCCTGGTCGGGTTTGGTGGCATGGCTCTCCTGGCCTTCCTGCTGTCGCTCCAGAATGCAGTTGGCCTCCGGCAACGTGGCATCATCACCGGAGCAAGCGAATTCAGCCGTGGGTTGGGCGGCGCGATCGGCGTCAGCCTGACGGGGAGCCTCTTGAACAGGCAACTGAACGGGCGTGTACTTGCACTCCTCCCGGCCGCTGCCAGCAAAACAGATCCGGCCAACATCGCCCGTCTGGCTTCGCCGCAGGCCCTCTTGGATCCCGCCGTGCGGGCTGGTCTGCCCGAGCCGACCCTGCACGCACTACAACTCGCGCTCTCAGGCGCGCTAACCGCTGCTTTTCTGGTCCCCTTCATCGCAGCGGTATGCGCGCTCGTGTCCAGCTTGTGGCTCCCCGGCGGTCGCGCCGCAGATCACGTCGTCCTCGCGCAGGAGCCAGTCGCATGAAGCACCTGCAGAACCGCACGAACCGCGAGCGGGTACGAGGCGAGAAAGCAACAAAAGAAGACGCTGGGAACAGCCTGAATGACCAGGTCGTCCGCCGAAAGCTCGGGTGTGAGGCGTGATGCGTGGTTATTTCCTCACGGATCACGCCTCACACAGCGCGACGAGCGCCGGCGGCACACGGTAGTCCAGGTTGAGCGAGAACAGAAGCAGAAGGAGAATCAATGAGTGCGGTGAAGATGACGGCCGGACGGACCATTGCCGAAGCTCTGTTGGCCGAGGGGGTACGCCACCTGTTCGGTATCACCGGCGATGGCAACCTGGAGTTCGTGAACGCGATCTACGACAGCGACCTGCGCTTCGTCCTCGCCCGTCACGAGCAAGGCGCCGCCTATATGGCGTACGGCTATGCCCGTACACGCAAGGGGCTGGGCGCCTGCCTCAGCATGTACGGCCCGGGCGCGACGAACTTACTGAGCGGAGTGGCGGCGGCCCACAAGGGCCTGACCCCGCTCATCGCTTTGACTGGGAAGCATGCACTCGCGCTTCAACCGCGCGGTGGGCACCAACAGTTGGATGAGGTCAGCATCTTCCGCCCGGTCACGAAGTGGAGCGTGATGGTCACCCAGGCCGAGCAGGTTCCCGAGATCATGCGGAAAGCCTGCCGGATCGCCCTTAGCGAACCGATGGGGCCGGTGCACATCAGTCTACCGGTCGACCTGGTGGAAACGGAGATCGAGGCCCGCGCCTGGCGGCCCGAGCAGTATCGCGCCCAGCGCGAGGCGCGCATCGACGCCGAAGCGGTACGCGTGACGGCGCAGACATTGAGCGACGCCCGGGCACCGGTGATCATTGCCGGGCGCGAGGTTCTCTGGAGCAACGCCACGCCGCACCTCATTCGCCTCGCGGAACGGTTGGGGCTACCGGTCACCACCACCGGTGGGGCCATCGATGCCTTCCCGAACGTTCACCCGCTCGGACTCGGTCCGTTTGGCGCCTGGGCGGGCTGGGACCCAGCCAACGAGGTGGTGAAAAACGCCGACTGGCTGCTTGCTGTCGGTGTGCGCTTCGACTTCGATCTGGGGAGCGTGCGCGCTCCTTACGGCATTATCCCGCGCCAGGCCCGCATGATCCAGGTCAATCGCCTGCCCGATACCATCGGCGCGATCTACCCGGTCGAGTTGGGAATGGCCGGGAGCATCACTGGCTTCTTGGAGGATCTCCTTGCCGAGGCCGACCGGCTCGATCTTCCCCAGCGCAATCCGAATCTGGCGGCTCTCAAGGCCGCCTGGGCCGCCAAGCGCGCCGCCCGGGCCGATTCTGACGCCCGCCCGATCAAGCCGGAGTACGCCATTACTGTGATTCGAGACGCCATGGCGGAGGACAGCGTCTTTCTAGCGGACGTCGGAAATGTCATGAGCCGGACCCGCTCGTACTACGACACAGCCCGGCCCGACAGCTTCTCCTTCGTCGAAGCCTTCGGAGCCCTCGGCAGCGTCTTCCCCACGGCGCTCGGGGTCCAGGTCGCTGCCCCCGAGCGCCAGGTGGTCTGCCTGTGCGGCGATGGAGCCTTCCCCATGAATCTGGCCGAACTGGAGACGAGCGTACGCGAGCGGTTGCCGGTCAAGGTGTTCATCTGCAATGATTCTGGGTTTGGGAGTGTGTGGACGCGGCAGAAACGGGCCTACGCAGGGCGCTTCCTGGGTGTCGAGCTGCTAGGTCCCAATTTCGCCAACGTCGCGCGCGAGTTTGGCGCCTTTGGCGAGCGGGTGGATGATCCCCACGAGCTGGCTGGCGCGGTGCGCCGTGCTCTCGCCTACAGCGGACCGGCCGTAGTGGACATACTGACTGCGCGCGAATAAGACGAGGGGCCAATCGGGGTGACCCCAATACGTGCGGAGCCCGTACCTCCATCGACGGACGCGTGAATTGTGATGGCACCGCGAGTGGAGCGACTGTGCAGCCATCGTGTCCGAACGGTGGCGAGGCGCCACGGCTCCGCGGGCACGCAAGAAGCCCGAGACGCCTCATCGCCCGAACGATGCGTGGCAAAATAAGCGGGAAGAGTCAGACCAATGACGAGGGAAGCATTGATGTTAAAGACTGTGACGGTACTGACACCGGTGGCCGTACAACCACTGGCTCGAGGCGAGCTAGCAGCTCGTATTGCCGATTTAACCGGCCTCCGGGTCGGTCTGCTGGACAATGGCAAGCCCAACGTGGCGCTTCTGCTGGATCGGATCGAGGCGGGGCTGAGAGAACGCTTCGCCCTGGGACATGTGATCTATCGTCGCAAGATCCACGGCGAACGGCCCGAGGGCTACATCGACGAACTGGCGACTCACTGTGATCTGGTCGTGAATGGGGTGGCCGATTGAGGAGGATGCACATCGTGGAGTCTCCACGATAGCATCGCCCTCGAGCGCCGGGGTATCCCGGTGGCAACAATCTGCACGGATGCCTTCGCTGGCCTGGCCCGCGATGAGGCGGCCGCGGGGGGGCTTCCCGATTTGCCCCTCGTGGTCATCCCGCATCCGTTGGGCGGCCTAACCGCGGCCGAGGTTCATTCGAAAGCGGAGGAGGCCCTCACCCAGGTGGTGCAGGTGCTGACGGGAGTGCCGAGGAAGCCGGCACCGACGGTGGCGCCGGACGCTGGGCTGCCGGACGGCGCTGCCTTCTGCGACGACGAGGCGTGTCGCTACGAGCCGAGGCCGACGGGCGAATCGCTGACGGTAGAGGATTCCCTGGATGGCGTCGAAGAGATCAACCGCCGCTTTTCCACCGCCGGTTGGACCGATGGCCTGCCCATCGCGCTCCCCACCGACTCCCGGGTGCGCGCGGCGCTGGGCTTCCTGGCCTTGGACGCCGATCGAATCATCGGGCTCATCCCACCCCAACGGACGCCGGCGACCGCGGAGAAAATCGTGGTGAACGCCCTGATGGCGGGGTGCCGGACCGAGTATCTGCCGGTAGTGCTGGCCGCAGTCCAGGCGATGCTGGACCCGCGGTTCGATCTGGGTGGTGTACAGGCGACGACCGGTCCCCATGCACCGCTGGTGGTGGTCAACGGTCCGCTGGCACGTGAGCTGGCCATCAACGCCGGCCATGGAGCCTTCGGCCCGGGCTGGCAGGGCAACGCCACGATCGGACGAGCCATTCGGCTCATTCTGTTGAATCTCGGTGGTGCCGCCCCGGGAAGCACAGACAAAAGCACCCAGGGCCACCCGAGCAAGTACACCTACTGCATCGCGGAGAACGAGGCCGCTAATCCCTGGACGCCGCTCCACGTCGAGCGAGGCTTTGCGCCGGAGACCAGCACGGTGACCGTGGTCGCCTGCCACAGCCCGGTCAACATCCATGACACTGTGAGCCAGACGGCCGCCGGCATCTTGACCACGGCGGCCGATACTATGGCGACCATCGGCGGGAGCAAGCTCTACCGCACTCTGGGCGAAGCATTCCTGCTACTTGGTCCGGAGCATGCGGCCATCATCGCGCGGGACGGCTGGACCAAGGACGATGTGCGCCAGTTCATCTTCGAGCATGCCCGCCGGCCCGTAGCCCACCTCAAGCGCGGTGGGATGTATGGCCCTGAGACTGCCTGGCCCCGCTGGCTAGACCACGACGACCAGGCGCTGGTCCCGCTGGTCGAGCGCCCGTCAGACATCGGGGTACTCGTAGTGGGAGGTGCCGGGCGTCACTCATCGCATCTGATTACCTGGAGCGCGTCGCGTTCCATCACTACAGCAATCGAAGTTCCATCGCATCAAGCGAAGGGAGAAGCCGGCGGATGAGTGACTCAGATCGACAGATGGAACCGAGCCCGACTCGAACCTTGAGCGAATTCGTTGCGGCATCAAGCTATGATTCCTTGCCCGAAGCGGTGCGGCAGCGTGCCAAAGTACTCATCCTCGACCTGCTGGGCTGTATGATCGGTGGGGTGCGGATTCCGCCCGGTGAAGCGGTCCTCGGGTTGGTTACGCGCCTGGGCTGCAGCGGTCCGGCCACCCTTTGGGCGAGCGGCCAGCGCGTACCGGCACTGCATGCTGCCTACGCGAATGGATACCTGGCGAACGTGTTGGACTTCGACGACACGGATCTCGGCCATCCGGGGACAGTTATCGTACCGCCGGCCCTTGCTGTCGCCGAGCAAGCGGGCGCCTCCGGAGCCGCCTTGATCAACGCCGTCGTGCTGGGCTACGAGGGGTATGTCCGTCTGACGGCGGCGCTCCGGGCCAGCACGGAGCGCAATAAGGAGTTCGGCGGTACGAGCAGCACCCAACTGCTAGGAATTTTCGCCGCCACCACCGCGGCCGCGGCGGTGCTGGGTCTGGACGCGTCGTCGGTCGCCCGGGCCTACGGGATCGCCGCGGAACACGCGCCGGTGCCCGCCAGTCTGATGGGACTGTTGGATCAGCGACCACTGAGTTCGATGAAAAATAACGCCGGCTGGGTCTGCCTGGGCGGGGTGCTGGCCACGGAGTTGGCCCGGACGGGGATCTTTGCCTCGCCGGCCATCTTCGACCCCCAGGCTCGCCTGTGGATGCGCGTGGGTTCGGATCGCTACGCTCAAGAAAAGTTGGTAGCTGGGCTGGGCGATCACTATCACATCCTGGATGTGTCGCTCAAGCCCTACCCCTGCTGCCGCTACCTGCACACCACCCTGGACGTGCTGACTCAGATCATGCAGACTCACGCCCTGCGGGCCGATGATGTTGCCCGCGTCCACGTGCGTGGGTTTACTCGCCTGAGCAACTTCCAGGAATTCGAACCGCAGACAGTGTTGGATGCCCAATACAGCCTGCCCTACGCCGTCGCGATGGTCCTTCTCGGCCGGCGGCCGGGGTACGAGTGGCAAGACCCAGCGTTGCTGCGCGACCCAAAGGTGATCCGTACGGCGCGCAAGCTCACTGTGGGTCCCGATCCCGCGGCCGACAAGGTCTACTTCAACTTTAACAAGCGCCTGTACCCGACGACTGTGCGGGTCGAGTTGACCGATGGGACCTGCCATGAATCAAGCGCGAGCATCCCGCAGGGTGATCCCCGCAACTTCATGCCGCTTGCAGCAGTGATTGCAAAGTTCACCGGATTGGTCGAGCCGGTCTTGGGGGCAACCGCCGCGTGCGCCCTCGCTGATCGGATCGAGACCCTGGAAGCCTGTCAGAACGTCGCCGCCCTGAGCGAAGACATCTACACCCTGCATGCCGCTCATGCGGCAAGCTAAAAGTCATCGGATCAGGGCTTGAGCTAGAGGCGTCGCATCAAACGAGGGTGCTCAGGGAGAGGAAGGGTCAGTCGGAACCAACGGCCACACCCGTGTGCCCAAGCGCGGCCCGCGGCCTGAACCAATCGAGCCCTTCGAGCAGGTGGCCAGCGTGAAATGGAGAGTCAATGTGAAACCCCCCGGTTACACCCGGCAGGGTACACCCAGACCAGGTCGTCTCGTTTGGGTACCCCGTCTAGAGCACCGGTCACGTCATCCCGCGGGGGGCGGGCAAAGACTTCCGAAGTCTGGTTCGCAGCCGGTGCCCGCCTCTGTCACCGTCGTCGGCGCGCGCTGTGGGCCAGCACGGTCCTCCCAGACTTCGGAAGTCTGAGTCCTTGACCGGCACGCTAGGAGAAACCAGGAGTCCCCTTGAGGCGAATGCTATGGATTGGAAAGCAGAGCTTGCCAAATGGCCGATGTACCGTCCGAGTTTTGAGGTAAGGCCCGAGAGAACTGCCCTTCTGGTGGTGGATATGCAAAACTGGGGCGTGCGGCGTGACGTCGAGATGGGGCGCTTCATCTCAGCCCACTACCCTGCCATCGCGGACTACTTCTACTCGCGCATCGAGGAGTTGGTCATCCCCAACATACAGCGTCTCCTGGCGGGATTTCGAGCCCGCGGGCTGGCGGTCGTCTACCTGACCGTCGGACCGGAACTGGCGGACGGGAGTGACCTCTCGGACATCATCAAGCGGCGGTTGGTGAAGCGGCGGAAGAGCGGGGGGCCGGTCGCGATGCCGGCGAAGGGCCATTGGGAACACGATGTGGTTGAGGAGTTGCAACCCCGCCCGGGCGAGCTGGTCATCAACAAGACATCGTTCGGCGCGTTCAACTCCACCGGCCTCGACCAGCTCCTACGCAACCTTGGTGTGGAGAGTCTCGTCATCGTCGGCACAGCCACGGATGTCTGCGTCGAAACCACGGCCCGTGATGCCGCCGACCGGAGCTACCGCTGTGTGTTGGTCGATGACGCCTGTGCGACGATGGATCACACTGCCCACAACGCGGCGCTGCTGGCGTTCGCCAGGTCTTTCGGGATGGTCCAGTCGACCGACGATGTGCTGGCCCGGCTGGTATGACACACGCATGCGGCCCGCTGTCCAGCCGGGAGTTCCGACCCTGGTTGGCAGCCGTCGAGTCGCGCTGACGATCCGACAGACTTCGATATCCGTCCTCGCCGCTGCGGCCAGCTCAGGTGCCCGTGTGTCCGTGCCGGGAACCCGGTCCGCTGCCTGGCGCCGAATGCCGCCTCGAGACGAGGCGGGACAGGAATTCGCGATGAGCATTGCCTGGGACGAGTTCTATTCCTCCCGAGTCCGTTGGTTGAAGGATTCCGTCACCATGGACTTGCGCCGCATTATGGGCGACCCAAACGTCATCTCCTTTTTCGCCGGGCTGCCAGACCCGGCGCTCTACCCTGTGGAGGACATCCGACTCGCCCTCGACCACGTTATGGCGGAGCAGGGTCGGGAGGTGCTGCAACACGCCCCGCCCGCGGGCGACGGGCTCCTCAAGAGCTATCTGACCGAGAAGCTCAGGAGGGGAAACGTGCCGGCCCAAGAGGAGAACATGCTCGTCCTCAGCGGCTCGATTCAGGGCCTGGACCTGGTGGCGGAGATGCTATTGGACCCGGGCGATGCAGTCATCGTGGAGGACCCGACCTTCTCCGGCGCGCTGGAGGTCTTTGCCAAGTACGGTGCCAGATTCATTACCGTTCCAGTCGACGACGAGGGTCTTCAGGTCGAGAGCCTGGCGGCGACTCTGCTCCAGCAGCGAGCCAAGTTCCTCTACACGATGCCGACCTGCCACAACCCCACCGGCGTGGATTTGTCCCTGGCGCGTCGTCGGCGGTTGTTAGCTATCGCACGGGAGTTTGGCCTGCCGCTGGTGACCGACGATCCCTACGGCGAGTTGCGCTATCGGGGCACCGCTCCACCTGAACTCCTCGCCCTCGATGGGGAAGCAAACGTGATCATGATCGGCAGCTTCTCCAAGATCCTGGCGCCGGGATTGCGCCTGGGTTGGCTCCTGGCCCCGAGTCCGGTCGTCGAGACGCTGCGCCTGGAGAAACTCTCGGCCGACCGCTCCACCAATCACCTGGTCCAGCGTCTCGCCGCTGAGATGGCCCGCCAGGGGATGCTCGACCGCTACCGGGAGACGATGGTCACTGTTTACGGCGAGAAACTGGAAGCCATCCTGGCGGCGATGCGGCTGTACTTCCCCCCGGCCGTGAAGTGGACGACACCCTGTGGGGGATACTTTATCTGGGTGACTCTGCCGGTGGGCCTCGATGCAAGTCTCCTCCTCGAGCGGGCGCTGGCGCAACAGGTCGCGTTCATCCCGGGCGCGTCGTTCTTCGCCGCAGGCGGCGGGGAAAACACCCTGCGCCTCTGCTTCGTCAACACCCCTTTGGCGCAGATCCCAGAAGGCATTCAGCGTCTGGGGCGGTTGATAACCGAACTGATCGATGGATGCGGAGACGACTCACCTGCGTAGCTGTTGCCGAGAATGATTGATGGAAAGAGACAATCCCAGATGATTAACGACAGGCAGGCCATCCTCGCCGCTGACAAAGAGATCATCGGCGAGATTTGGATCTCCACCACTGTTTATGACAACCTGGTCACGCTGTGCGAGGTTGCCGACCATCGTTTCACCGGCTCAGAGGGGGAGCGGCGGGCGCGCGACTTTCTCCTAGCGCTCATGCGGCAGTACGGCCTCCACCAGGTGCATGCTGAGCACTTCGAGTTTCAGGGCTGGCAGCGAAACAGTGCCAGTCTGGAGGTGGTTAGCCCGACGCCGCGGCACTTCGACTGCCTGGCATTGCCGGGCAGTCCCTCAGGCGCAATCGAGGGAGAGCTGCTGAACCTGGGTCACGGTACTCCGGGCGACTATGCCTGTCTGGCCGGTCGCATTGCCGACCGCATTGTGATGGTCACCAACAAGTCGCCAGTCTACATCCGCCGCCGTATGCATCGGGTCGAGAAATACATGCAGGCGGTTCGGGCCGGGGCCGCAGGCTTCATCTGGGTGCGAGACGAAGGAGGCCACCTGCCCGAAACTGGGAGCCTGGGTTGGGGGCAGACCGCTCCGGTCCCAGGGATTGCCGTCTCCCGCGAGGTCGCCAGGGCATTGCTGCGGACGGGGAAGGACGAGCCGGTGCGACTCCGGATCAGGGCTGAGAATACGGTGGGTCGTATGCCGAGCTCAAATCTCGTCGGTGAGATCCCTGGCCGGGTGAAGGGCAGAGTCATCATTGTCGGCGCTCACTACGACAGCCACGATATTTCTCCCGGTGCGATGGACAACGGCGCCGGGACGCTGGTGATGCTCGAGGCGGCCCGCGTCCTGGCCCGCCACCCCGAGGCCATCGGGGTGGGCGTGCGCTTCGTCTGCTTCGCAGGCGAGGAGATGGGCCTGATCGGCTCGCACCAGTACGTAGATACCCACCGCGACGAGTTGAACACCATGGCCCTCATGCTCAATCTGGACGGCGCAGGCCGTGAATCCGAGCTGGGCGTGGCTGTCCAGGGCTGGGTTGACCTGGTGTTGCCCCTGCGGGGTATGGTCAAAGACATGCGGGATCCGGTGCCGGTGGATAATTATGTGGCGCTGTACTCTGACATGTACCCTTTCGTTGAAGAAGGCGTTCCCAGCGCCGCCCTCTTGCCCATGGGGCAAATGCCCGTGCGCGGCTGGAGTCACACGGCGGCCGACACCCTGGATAAGGCGTCGATCCGCCATTTGCGGCGCGATGCAATCCTGGCGGCGCGCCTCCTGTTGCGTATTTCCAATACCACCGAGTGGCCTGCGCGCCGCAAGTCGCCCGCCGAGGTGAAAGTTCTCCTCGAAGACGCCGGCCTGCGCAAGATCCTGGAGACGGAAGGACGCTGGCCGTTTCCGAGCCGAGATTGATCCAAACCGGCGAATGGGGCTGAGACAAAGGGGGCTGCTGAATGAAGATAACCGACGTGCGGGCGATTCTTTTAAGCTGTGACTACCCATCCGACGACCGCCCCGTGTTTCCCGGTGGAGTGGGTCTGCGAAAGCATGTGGCCCTGGTGCAGCTCGCCACCGATGCGGGGTTGACCGGGCTCGGTGAGATTGGAGATGGCGCCTTTTTCCCCGAAGCCGTGCCCATCTTCGTCGAGCGCTTGAGCCCCCTTCTCATGGGCCAGGACCCGACTCGCATCCGCTCGCTCTGCGAAAAGATGTTTCGTGCCTCGACGTACTGGGGCCAGCGCGGCCTGGCGGTCGGCGTCATCAGTGGGCTGGAGGTTGCCCTGTGGGACCTCCTCGGCCAGGCCACGGGCCAACCGGTGTACGATCTGCTGGGCGGTCTGTACTATGATCGCCTGCGCCTCTACGCCGGTGGCGTAGCGAAGCCCCTCGACCAGCTCACTGATCAGTTGCGGGGGTTTGTCGCGGAGGGTTACACCGCGGTCAAGGTCCGCATCGGTCAGGCGTTCCCGGGAGCGGATGGGTCCAGGAGGGAGACTTCTCGATCGATAGCGCCTGACATCGAGGTCGTCCGCGTGGCTCGTGCGGCGATCGGTGCTGATGTGGACCTGTTGGTGGACGCCGGACAGAGCCAGGCCCCCTCTCCCTGGTCGGTCGGCACGGCCATTCGCGTCGCCCGCGAGTTGCAGGAGTACGATGTCTTTTGGCTGGAGGATCCATATCGCACGGATGATCTCGACGGCCTGGCGGCGGTGGCAGCTGCCGTGGATGTTCCCATCGCTGTAGGGGAGGCGACCGCGACCCTGACCGACTTTGCCGCTCTCATCGAACGGCGCGCCGCCGACATTCTGCAGCCTGATGTGATCCACGCGGGCGGCCTGAACGAGTGCAAACGAATCGCGACGCTGGCCGGCGTGCGCGGCGTTCCGATCGCCCCCCACTGTTGGTGGTCCGGGGTCGGACTGATGGCGACCCTCCACTTCATCGCCTCGACGCCGGGCTGCATAATCACTGAGTTCTCGCGGGCACCCTTCACCCTGCGCGAGGCCCTGCTGCTCGCGCCACTGGAGGTGGAGGACGGCTATTTACGCATGCCGAGGACGCCGGGATTGGGCGTGCATCTCCCGCCAGGTATCGAAGAGCAGTACCCGTTCCGACCAGGCCCGACCTGGAAGCCGGTGCCCGCCTGGTGAAGAGAGCACCCTGAACCCGCCAGCGTTCTGACCACTGCGCGTCGTGGTTCTTCTGAGGAGAGGCCCATGTTGATCATCGATACCCATGTCCACGTCGGCGAGGACCGCATCTTGAATATCGCTCAATCGGAGGATGAGCTGATCCGGGCGATGGATGCGAACCAGATCGATGTGGCCATCGTCCAACCATTCCCCGGCGATCCCAATCTGCCGCGAGCGCATGATCGGATCGCGGCTATGGCTCAGAAACAGTCGGGGCGCATCTGGGGTCTGGCCAGCCTGAACCCTCACATGGACCCGGACGAGTACCAGCGCGAGATGGAGCGCTGTATCAAGGATCTAGGCTTTGTTGCCTTGAAGTGCCATCCCGTGGCCCATGTCGTCATGCCCTTGACGGCGGCCTCCGATCTGATCTACACCACGGCCCACTCGCTGGGGGTTCCCGTGATGGTGCATACCGGGATGAGTATAAACGCCGCCGGGCCCGCCGTTGTGATCCCCTATGCCCTCCGGTACCCAGACCTGCCAATCGTCATCGCCCACAGTGGGTTCGCGCTGCAGGCCTTCGACGCCATGGCGGTGGCGATGGCGTTCAAGAACGTCTGGCTGGAAACGTCGTGGACGCCGGTCACCTCTCTGCGACGGATGATCAAGACCCTGGGGAGTGAACGGATCATGTTCGGGACCGATAGCATCCTGAACATGCCGGTCGAGATCACCCGCTACTGTTCATTGGACCTGGATGAAAAGGAGCTTCGCCAGGTCTTCCACCAGACAGCCATCGATCTGTTCAAACTGCCACTCACGGGCGCGTAACCGGACGGACGAGTGACTGGATCGCCGGCGGCGGTAGACATCATCGCCGGATGAGAGGAGCCGGGTCATGAAGATTGTAGACGTCGTCCCCCTGTTGCTCAGCTACACCTATCCAGAGACAGAGCAACCTCACTTCGCCGGCGGGCGCGTGGTGCGCCGCAATGCGGCCCTGGTCCAGGTGAGTACTGATGAGGGCCTGACCGGACTTGGCGAGGTTGGGAGCGCCATCTTCCTTCCCGACGGCGTCGAGCCGATGGTCGCGCGCTTCAAGGGCTTGCTGCGGGGCGAGAGCCCCCTCAACACGGAGCGCCTCTGGCAGCGCCTGTACGCCGCTTCAATCGGATGGGGCCGGCGCGGGCTGGCCATGGGTGTGATCAGCGCTATCGATAGCGCGCTCTGGGATCTGGCCGGCCAGGCAGCAGGCGTCCCGGTCTACGACCTGTTGGGGGGGCTCTACCACGACCGGCTACGGGTCTACGCCAGTTTTATCCCCAAGCAGGCAGCGGCGCTCCTGGCCGACGTGCAGCGAGCGGTGGACGAAGGCTTCACGGCCGTCAAGATCAAGCTCGGGGCTGCGACCTACCCCGGTGGCGGGGGCTTCCAGATGGGCGCCGCCCCAGACCTGGCTCACGAGCGGCTGCTGCTCGGGACGATTCGTGAAGCGATTGGCGCCAGGGTGGATCTCCTGGTCGATGCTGCCCAGGCTGTGGCCCCGCAACCCTGGCCTGTGCCGACCGCGGTGCAAGTCGCGCGCCTCGCGGAGGAGTTCGGGGCCTACCTGTTGGAAGAGCCGTGCGGCGCCGACGATCTCGCCGCCCACTCAGCGGTGGCCAGGGCTGTGGACGTCCCCGTCGCCGCCGGCGAGAATCTGGCTACACGCTACGAGTTTCAGACCTGGTTGGATGCGGGTGCTCTGGACATATTGCAACCGGACGTCACGGTAGCGGGTGGTCTGACCGAGGCCAGGAAAATTGCTGCCCTGGCCGAGTACCGCCATGTGCCGCTCATCCCGCATATCTGGTGGACGGGAGTGGGAATGATGGCCAACCTTCACTTTGCCGTCAGTACACCCGGCTGCGTGCTTGCCGAGCATTCCCGGGCGACCTACCCCCTCCGCGAGGAACTGCTGTCCGAACCGTTGGCCCTCGAGGATGGTCACGTCATTCTGCCGCGCAGTCCCGGCCTGGGGGTCAGGCTCCCGGAGGACCTCCGCGAACGCTACCGGTACGTTCCTGGCCCGACGTTCGTGCCTGACGCGGCCTGAACTCAAGACGCGCGGACTCCGGTGCCCCGCCCTCTTTGCCGGCCTGTTCTCAGCTCAACTCTCGCCCGTGACACACGTTCGAACGGGCGAATACAGCTCTTGCGCGAGAGGTTGATACCATGCGTGTTGGATTACAGCTTCCACGGTTTGACTGGCCCGGTGGTCCGCGTGAGTTACGGTCGCGGTTGTCCGAGATCGGTCACGCCGCCGACGCACTTGGCTTTGCCAGTCTCTGGATGATGGACCATTTCTTTCAGTTGGAGCAACTGGGCCCGGTTGAGGACCCGATGCTCGAGAGTTACAGCACGCTGGCCTACCTGGCGGCCATCACGGAGCGGGTATCGCTCGGGGCGCTCGTCGGCGGCGTAATTTACCGGTACCCCGGGATCCTGGTGAAAACCGTCTCGACGCTTGACGTGCTCTCAGGGGGGCGAGCCTACTGCGGCATCGGCGCGGCCTGGTATGAACGAGAGGCTCACGGGCTGGGCGTCCCATTTCCGCCGCTGACGGAACGCTTCGAGCAACTAGAGGAAGCGTTACAGATCGTCCATCAGATGTGGTCAAGCGAGGTCGGACCATACCACGGGAAACACTACCAGCTGGCTGAGACGATCAACAGTCCTCAGCCGCTTCGGAAACCCCATCCGCCGGTTGTGATTGGCGGTATGGGCGAGCAGAAGACGCTCGGGCTGGTCGCCCGTTATGCCGATGCCTGTAACCTCTCGGTGGCGGCGGGCCCCGATATCATCCGCAAGAAGCTCGAGGTCTTGAAACATCACTGCGAGGATTTCGGCAGACCCTACGACGAGATCGAGCGCACGGCGTTAGGCATGGTGAGTCTGGCACCCGGAGGCTCGACCCCATCGCAAGTGATTGCGAGCTGCCGGGCGCTCGCCGAGGCGGGCATCCAGCATGTGATCTTTCACATGCCAAACGCGCACGAGATCGCACCGCTCGAAACGTTCGGCCGTGAGATTATCCCCGCCGTTGCAGAGTTCTAACCCACCGTTCAAGAGCGGACATCCGTGGAACGGCCCGACTCGGTACGGAAAACCCTTTCGGGGCCATGCCAAACCGAGTCGTTCCCCAACTTTGCAGTAACACCGGGAAGCTCACCGGTACGGCCCGACACGTCGGGTAGGCCCGCACGGCTTCCCAATCCCATCCAACAGACCTATGAAGGAATCATCATGCGCCCACTGCTCTCTGGTGTCCGTGTTCTCGACCTCACCCGGTTTCTCGCCGGCCCCTACGGGTCCCTGCAACTCGGGGACCTCGGAGCTGAGATCATCAAGATCGAGGAACCCGGGCGCGGGGATCCGACCCGCCAGATGCCACCCCACTTCCTGGCCGGTGAGAGCGCCTACTTCCTGAGTATCAACCGCAACAAGCGGAGCCTGACGCTGAATCTGAAGCATCCCGCCGGCAAGGAAGTCTTCGCCGATCTCGTGCGCGTCTCCGATGTGGTCTACGACAATTACCGGCCGGGGGTGATCGCTGACCTCGGCTTCGATGACGTGACCTTGCGCCGGCTCAATCCCCGAATCATCGCCTGTTCCATCTCCGGCTTCGGCCAGACCGGCCCGTATGCTCAGCGCCCGGCCTTCGATCTGGTGCTGCAAGCCATGAGTGGTTCGATGAGTATCACGGGCGAGCCGGGGCGGACGCCGGTGCGGATGGGAATTCCGTTGGGGGATTTGGCCGGAGGCATGGTCGCCGTGCAGGCGATCACGGCCGCGCTCTACGCCCGGGAGCGCACGGGCGAGGGCTGTCGCATCGATCTCGGGTTGCTGGATTGCCTCACGGCCCTCCTGACCTACGTCGCTCAGTACTACCTGGCCGGAGGCCCCGTGCCCCAGCCCGCCGGGTCGCACCACCAATCCGTCGTGCCCTACGGCGCGTTCGCGACGGCCGATGGTCATCTCGTGATCGCCGTGTTTGTCGAAAAATTCTGGCAAGCGCTCTGCCAGGTGCTGGAGCGCCCCGATCTGGAGAACGATCCTCGCTTTGCCCGCAACGACCGGCGCCTGCAGAACCGGTCAGAGTTGCTCGCGATTCTCTCAGAGCTCTTTCGCACTCGCACAACGGCCGACTGGCTCGCCCGGCTGGAAACGGCCGGCGTGCCCGCCGGGCCGATCAACACGGTGGACCAGGTCCTGAGCAACCCACAACTCGCGGCGCGGAATATGGTGATCCAGGTCGGGCACCCCTTGATCGGCGATCTGCCGATGCTGGGCAACCCCATTAAGGTGGCCGGCGTGGACGACCCGGTCGAGCCGCCGCCGCTGCTGGGACAGCACACCGAGGCGCTTCTGTGCGATCTGCTGGGCTACCCCCTGGAGAAGATTGCGGCGCTGCGGGCCGCGGGCGTCGTGGGGGCGGGACGGGAACAGTCGGTATGATCAAAGGTCCCTCAGCTCAACCGCTCTCCCCGCATACCACCGTTTTCACCAGCCGCGCCGCCGCGGCGATGACCAGCGGTGTCATCATCAGCGCAGGCGAGGCCCTGCTGATCGACCCGGGCGTGCTTCCCGACGAGATCGAGGCAATCGCCGAGTTCGTGGCAGCGCCGGATGCGAGCGTCACGGCACTGCTCCTCACCCACCACCACTGGGACCACATTCTCGGTACCGGACGCTGGCCGGCGGCGCGCCGCATCGCCCATCCCTCGTTCGAGGCCTGGCTTGTCCACAGCGACGAGCCCCTGGAGACTGCGGCGCCCACGCTCTACGCCGAGTACGGCTTCGCACTGCCCTCCACGTTTGCGCCTCTGCCCATCACCGACCACCTCGACGACGGCGCCACGCTCACCGTGGGCGAACTCAGCGGCCAACTCGTCTACCTGCCCGGTCACGCCGGGGATGCGCTCGGGCTCTGGCTGCCGGCCGAGCGCACCCTCTTCAGCAGCGACATGCTCGACCCCCTCGAGCTGCCCATGCCGATGCAACACGTTGACCTCCACCTTACCTCCCTGGCGCGGATCGAGAGCCTTGTGGCGGCCCGGCAGGTGAAGACGGTGGTGCCCGGTCATGGACTGGTCCTGCACGGAGCCGCCGTCATTCGGGCCCAAATCGCGAGCGACCGCACCTACCTGCAGGCACTTCGGACCATCGCCCACGACGCGCTCGCCCGCGGCGAGGACTTCGAGGCCGCCTGGCCGCGGTTTGGGGTGATGCCCTACTTCGGTAAGGGTGAACCCGAGCGCGACCAGGAGCATCGCTTGAACGCCGCTGTCACCCTCGAGCGCCTGCGAGGCTGATACCAACCCACAGCCCGTCCCGCCCGCATGACCAACTGTGGGCCCGATCCCGGCCCTCTGACGAGTCTTCCAGGCCCTGCAGGATGAGCGTGCCTCTCACGAGCCTCGGGCGACGGGATTGACGCCGATTCTCTTATTCTGATACTCTGGTCAGACCTGAATTGCCGGCGATTATGTGCTGCACGCGCGACTCAACATCGTCGTTTGCTCGCTTTTCATACTTCGTCGCGGGCGCACGTGACGTTCGATGCTGGTAAGACGTGGACAATCTACCCGATTGACTACAGTGGCTACGTCTTTACCGGCGACCCGGCCTACGCCCCGCCGCAACTCTTTCCCTGCCGGCGCGCTCCCAATCTCAGGAGCGCGTCGTACCTCTCTCTCAGACACCGACCACGGCTGCCGCCCTCTCTCGCGGCAGTCCGTGGTCAGCCATTGGCGATCTCCCGATTCGATCACTTCGACCGGTACAGCGACGCGCGTCACTATCAGGGCAAGATCAGGTGCAAGTCGCCGAACTCGTGCCAGCGGTAGCCCTCTCGCAGCGCTGCGGCGTAGGTACGCTGGAGATGCTCGCGTCCGGCAAGCGCTTCCAGCATCGCCAGATGGGTAGCGCGGGGCTCATGGAGACCGGTCAGCAGCGCGTTGCTGGCCCGTAGACCGCGCTGGGGCGTGATGACCAGAGAGGTCCAGCCCTCACCGGGGTGAGTTGTCCCCTCCTCGTCGGTGACGGTCTCGAGGGCGCGCACGACAGTGGTCCCGACGGCCACGACGCGCCTGCCCGCCGACCGGGACGCGTTGACGACCCGAGCGGTCTCGAGCGGGACGCGGTAGAACTCCTCATAGGGCGGCTCGTGATCCTCCAGGCTGGCCACGCCGGTGTGAAGGATCAAAGGCGCGATCCGTACCCCCCTGGCTATGAGGCCGGTGATGAGCTCCGGGGTGAAGGCCCGGCCGGCCGAGGGCATCTCGGCGCTGCCAATCTCGGTGGCGTAGACCGTCTGGTAGTAGCTCGACGGCCAGGCCTGCTTCACGTAGCTGTAGCGGATCGGGAAGCCGTAGTGGGCCAGGTACTCGCCCAATGGCAAGGGCAGGCACAGGGTCGCGATCCAGAGCCGCGTCGGTCCGCTCGACGACACAGACCGGTTCTGGAGATAGGGCACGTGCAGCGTGACTGCCCCACCATCGGGCAGGACCAGCGTCTCACCCGCTTCGGCGTCGTAGAATGGCCTGGTTGCCGTCTCACTCGGCCGGCGAACCTCCACGATCCAGAGATCCGCCGGGAGGTGGGTCGAGAGGTGGAGCTCGAGCGCCGTACCGTCGCTGCGCGTGGCGGCAAGCGCCGCGTTCATCGTGCCACTCGTGTTGATGACGACGGCATCACCGGGGTCCAGAAAGGCCCCGATGTTGCGGAACCGGGTGTGAACCAGGCGGTTGTCCGCACGGTACGAGACCATCAGGCGCACCTCGTCGCGGGCAAGGCCACGCACCTCGGGCGGCTCGCTCGCCTCGAGCTCCGGCGGCAGGTCAAAGTCGAGCGCCCAACTCATCGAAAAGCCAGACCCGGAAAGGCTCCTCAGCGCAAGGTTGTTTGCTGTCGAGACATTCGGAATCATAGGACACTTCTCACCCAATTGTCTTCACTTTCAACGTTCACGCTTCAACTGTCAGTCCCTGAGCCGTATACCGGCCACTGGCCAGGTCCCCTTCGAGTAGTGCCAGCAGGCCGGGTACGCTCTGCTCCGGAAGCGGCCGGTCGCTGATGTCCTCGTCGGGGAACGCCTCCTGGTGCATCTGCGTGCGCATGTCACCGGGGTCAACCCAGTAGACGCGCAGCGAAGGGTTCTCCTCCGCGAGCACTGCCGAGAGCTGTTCGAGCGCGGCTTTGCTCGAGCCGTACCCACCCCAGCCCGGGTAGGCCTCGATGCCCGCATCGCTGGTTACGTTGATCACCCTGGTCCCAGGCTTGAACGTCTGCTGAAGTGCCTGAATGAGCGCCAAGGGCGCGATCACGTTGGTGCGGTACACTTGCTCGAGCACATCGAGAGGGTAGTCCAGCAGGGGTGGCTGCGGGCTGGGACCGAGGATGCTGGCGTTATTTACCAGCACGTCCAGGCCCCCGGCGCGCTGTACGGCTTCGCGGAGGGCCTGGCGGTGAGACGCCTCGGTCACATCGCCGGGAATGACGATCACCGTCGTGAGATCTGCCAGCTCGTCACGCGCCGCGTCGAGCGCCTCGGCGCCGCGAGCATCGAGAATCAGTGTCCAGCCCCGCCGCGCAAGCGCACGGGCGAGCGCGAGGCCGAGCCCGCGGGACGCGCCGGTAATCAGAGCCGTGCGAGATTTTAGAGTCGTCATGGCCGTCTTCCTTTCGATACTATCTCAGGAGGGGGCGTCAATTCGCGGCGCGCGCCACGAGTTGGCACGACAACGCAAAACAGTGCCCCATTTTCAATCATCCCAGGACAAGGTATCGCGTGCGGCTCAGTCGCGCGCGATGCCCCTCGACCCGGCTCTTCCAGATGTTTGATCGAATCCGTAGCAATTTTGCACAAGAGAACGATAGCTCGATAGAAGGGTTGGCGCCTCGGGCAGGAGGACATTCCCTGTCTATTCAAAGGGACAGATTTCAGCCCTGTACTTCGATACAGGCCGGATCCTGTTGGCGAAAGCGCCTTCCGGGAGGGCGAGCGGCTCGTAGTGCGCGCTTTAGCGCGCTAAAGCGCGCACTACAAACAGGCACCCCGCCACGCGCACCAATTCGCCACCAGGATCAGGCCTGGCTCCCTGTCATGCGCGAGAGTACTGGCGAGTAGCAGCGAGTCCCTCTTGTTCCCAGATCCTCCCGGGAGCGGGGGACTGCCTGAGTGGCGATTGAAACCGGGCAGGCGACGCCCGAGCAATTGATGCCATTGCTCGTGGTGGGACAGGGTGTTGGATGGGTGGGTAAGGAGAGTGCCCTCGCCCACCCTGCGGACCGTGCGTCAATTTGAGCGAGTTCTTTTGAACCTGCGCGTCATCTCTGCTATACTGCCTGGTACATGACCCAGTGAGCGATCCATTTCACCCCCGGAAGACGAAGGCTCGAGGCCTTCGCGATGTTTGAGAGGAGACTGACGTATGGCTGAACTCAAGCGGCACGCGACTGGTACCTGGCGCGGTGACCTCAGAACTGGCACCGGTACGGCATCGACCGGAAGTGGTGCGATTCAAAACGTCACCATCACCTTTCCCTCCCGCTTTGAAAATGCCGCCGGCAGCAACCCCGAAGAGTTGGTTGCGGCGGCGCATGCGTCCTGCTTCAGCATGCAGCTCTCAGGTCTTTTGAGCGGTGCGGGGACTCCGCCAGAGGAGATCCGCACCACGGCGACGCTCACGCTCGACATGGGCCGGGATGCCCCGACGATTACGAAAATCCATCTCGACACCGAGGGCCGAGTGCCCGATGTCGATGACGCGACGTTCAAGGACAAAGCCGAAGAGGCGAAGAATATCTGTCCCATCTCCCGGCTGCTCCAGCCAGGATTGGAAGAGATGACGGTTAACGCCAGACTCGTCACGTAGCGAACTCGCTCCAAATTTGGGAAAGGCTTAGCCATTCGCGGACGTGCAGCACTCCGAGGCTCTGCCGTCCCAACAGTCCATGTGAGAGACTGCCCATCGAGCGGATGGGCAGTCTCTTTTGCCGCTCTGTCTCAGGAAAAGAGCATGCCTGAACTACAGCCTGACTACTACGAGTGGTACGCCGCCGAACTGACACTGCTGGAAGAGGATGTCACCATCCTGATGCGCACCGGCCTGCCAGATAGCGACCCGCTCGGCCCGGCGCCAGGGCTTCTCGTGGACGAAGCGACGATCGAGCCCGAAGATCGGGTGCTGGTGCTGGAGCCCAACAGCGGCGCCCTCAGCCTGGCGACGGCCTGGCAGGCCGACGCGGGCCATGTCGACGTGCTCTGCAGCCACGCCGCCGTTCTGGCCGCGACCCGGCGCAATCTTGAGGATCACGCCATTGATAATGCCAACGTCTTCGTCAGCGATCTCTGTGGGGCTGCGTACGAGCGGGGCACGCGCTATGATGTTCTCCTGGCCACCCTCCCCAAGGGCAAAGCAGCCGTGAACCGGCTGATCCGGGATGCTGGCGACCTGCTCGTCCCCGGTGGGCGCTTCTACCTGGCAGGTGGCAACGACGAGGGGATCAAATCGGCGGCGAAACGGGTCGGGCGGGCCATCGGCACAATGAACGTGGTCGCCTACCGCAAGGGCCACCGCCTGTTGCAGGCCATCAACCCTGAGGGCGGTCTGAACCTTGCTGACCTGGATGACGAGGACTACTACACGTTCCGAGAGATGACGGTGACCGTGCGCGGGCAAAGCTGGCGCGTCGTGACCAAACCCGGGATCTTCTCTTGGGATCGCCTCGATCCGGCCACAGCGCTCCTCCTGGAGCATCTGGTGGTCGAGCCCGCCGCCCACATTCTCGACTTGGGGGCGGGCTATGGTATCATTGGCCTGGTCGCTGCACGCCTGGCCCCGCAGGGTCGGGCCGATTTAGTGGAGGCTGAGGTGGCAGCCGTGGAAGCCAGCCGGCGCACGCTCAGCGTCAACGGCGTTGCGAACGCCGCGGTCTTCTTCAGCGATGCGACCGAGGCCGTGCGGCGCCAGTACAACGTCGTCGTCACCAACCCACCCTTTCACCAGGGCCACGGTGTTGACTACGTGGTGGCCCGGCAGTTTATCAAGGACGCGCACCGCTTGCTGGTCCGAGAGGGCACCTTCTGGCTCGTGGCGAATCGCAATCTCCGCGTCAACTACGGAGAGATCATCGGCCACCACTTCGGCAACGTCACAGTGCTCCACGAAGACCAACGGTGGCAGTTGCTGCGAGCGGTGAAGTAGAACGTGAAACGCGGTGCATCAACTGAGGAGCCCTACCGACAGGACGATGGCATTGCACACTTCAGGACAAAAATGGACCATCACATGACTGATCGCTCCAACATCGTCAACGGCCTTGATCTCATCAAACCCGAAGTGCGGGTTCTCTCGGCCTACACACTGCACCCGTATGCCTACCAGCACAAGCTGAACCAGAATGAGAATCCGTTCGGCTACCCGGAGGAACTGAAGCAGAAGGTGTGGGAACGGGTGGCCTGTCAAGACTGGGCTCGCTATCCCGATTTCGACCTGGTGGAGATCACCGCGAAGCTCGCGGCCCACAACGACGTCGCACCCGAGCAGGTGCTGGTGGGCAACGGCTCGAATGAGTTGATTTATGTCACCCTGGCCGTGACCCTTACGCGCGGTGACGGGGTGATTCTGCCGGTGCCAACCTTTAGCCTCTACAAGCTGATTTCGTGCGTCATGGGCGCCGTGGTCCACGAGATCCAGATGCATCCCTCCGACAATTTCGCGCTCCCGCCTCTCGAGGTGATCAAGCGCGCCCAGGCGCACCGGGCCAGGGTGGTCATTCTCTGCACGCCCAACAACCCGACCGCCACCGCGTACCCGCTCGACGAGGTTCGCCGCGTCGTCGCGGAGAGCGGGGCGCTGGTCATCATCGACGAGGCCTACCGCGAGTTCGCCGATAACCAGGACTGCGCCCGTCTGCTCGACGAGTTCAGCAACGTGGTGATCCTTCGCACCTTCAGCAAGGCGATGGCAATGGGAGGGCTGCGGGTCGGCTATGCCATCGCGCGGCCCGAGGTAGCGAGGGAGATCCACAAAGCCAAGCTGCCCTACGCCCTGAACAGCTTCAGTGAGGCCGCCGCCGTGGTGGCCCTGGACAACCCGGCCCCTTTCGCGGCTGAGATGGCCCGCATCAAGGCCGGGCGGGAGTGGCTCTCACACCAGCTCCAGACGATCCCGGACCTGCACGTCTATCCGAGCGCGGCTAACTTTTTCCTGGTCCGCTTCGAGCGACACAATCCCGCCGCTGTCTTTCACGCTCTGCTCGAGCGCGAGGGCATCCTGGTACGCGACGTCAGCCACTACCCGGGGCTCGCCGGGCACCTTCGCCTCAGCGTCGGGACGCCCGAGCAGAACCGGCTGCTGGTCGAAACCCTCCGGAGCGTGATGCGTGAAACGTGAAGATTTCTCGAGACATCGTCGTTCCATTTCACCTTTCTCGGTTCGAGCCCAATCCGTTGCAATCTCAACGAAGGACGGTGAGCTCAAGAATCGACGCCTCAATGCTATACTTCTGGATGAATGGTGAGCGGCACCTCGCGCTGAGTGGGGCCCGAAATTACCCCGCTCGAAGCGCCACCACGTTTTGCGAGTTACGGCCTCGCCATTCCTGCTCGAACGATTCCCATCGTAAAGTGGAAAAGGAACTCAATTCATGGCTTTTGCACCCACACGCGCACAGATTCAGTGCCCAAGTTGCGGCACTCCAATTACAGCTCAGGTCTACAACATTGTAGACGCTGCCGCGCAACCTGATCTCAAAGAGACCCTCCTCGCAGGCGCGCTCAATGCGTTCCAATGTCCGGCCTGCGGGGCCGTCGGTGCACTCCAGGCGCCCCTCCTCTACCACGATCCGAACAAAGAGCTCCTGTTGCTCTACATCCCGATGGGCCTCAACCTCCCGGCCCAGCAGGAAGAGCGGCTCGTGGCCGAGATGACCAACGCCGTCCTCAACGCCACGCCGCCCCAACAGCGCAAGGGCTACCTGCTGAAGCCGCCCACCCGAGCTATCTCACTCCAGGGCCTGGCGGAGCAGATTCTGGAGGCCGACGGCATCAGTCGCGAGGCGATTCGGCAACAGACCGAACTCATCAAGCTGATCGGCACTCTGGCCGAGTATGTCGGCAGCGACGAAAAGCTAAAGGCGCTGGTCGAAGAGAACAAGGACAAGATCGGCTACGAATTGCTGCTCCTGGTCAGCGCTACGATCGAGGCGGCCGCGCAACAACACGACGAGGAAAGCGTCGAGCGCTACACGACCCTGCGAGAGAAACTCATCCAGTTCGCCGGTCTCAGCCAGGACCAGATCCCCGACTTCGACGGCGAGGCGACCTTTGATGAGCTGATCGACACGTTACGCCACCTCCCGCCGGAGCGCCTGCACAGCGCCGTCGCCGCCAACCGGCCGCTGCTCGATTACAGCTTCTTCCTGCACCTGAGCAGCAAACTGGACGAGGCCACCGGCGAGGAGCGTGCCGCGCTGGAGAGCCTCCGCTCCCGGTTGGTGGCTCTGACCGACGAGATGGATCAGCAGGCCAAAGAAGCCATGGAGCGTGCCAGCGCCCAGTTGAGCGGGATTCTCCAGGCTGACGACATGGACGCAGCGATCGAGGAGCGGATCGACGAGCTTGACGAGGCCTTCCTGGTCGTGCTGTCGGCGAATATCCAGGCCGCCCAGGAACAGAAGCGCGAGGACGTGGTCGAGGTCCTCACGAGGATCTACCACGATATCATCACGAGGCTGCAGGCGCGGCTGCGACCGGAGCTTCAACTCATCAACCAACTGCTCCAGACAACCGACCTGGCGGAGCGTCGAGCTCTGCTCCAGGAGGCGCTCCAGACCTACAACCCGGCCGGCTTCCTCGAGCTGCTCCAGAGCATCGCGGACGACGTCGAGGCGCAGGGTGCAGGTGAGAACCTGGTGGCGGCCCTGCGCCAGATCGAGGACGAGGTTCAGGTTGCGGTTGAGGGCACGAGCAGTCCGGCACGTGGGCGACAGAGCAGCGGGATCCTCACTCCTGACCAGACCGCCCAGCCCACCGGTGAGCCACCGAAGATTTACATTCCTGGGCGGGACCGCTAACATGGTGTAAGGTTGGGAGATCGAAGGTTGAAGGGGCGCCGGCCGTGCGCCTTTACAACCCTCCAACGTTCAACCTGCAACTGTTTCTATGAGCCAGAACCCGCGAGCCGCGACGATATTGCGGCGCACCAACGAAACCCGGATCGAGCTCACCCTGGAGTTGGACGGGCATGGCCGGACGGATATCGCGACAGGTGTCGGCTTCTTCGACCACATGCTCCACCACGTCGCGGTGCACGGTCTTTTCGACCTGGCCGTGACGGCCAACGGTGACTATCAGATCGACGATCACCACACGGTCGAAGATGTCGGCATTGCCCTGGGCAAGGCCTTCGCGCAGGCGCTCGGCGCGAAGGCGGGCATCCGTCGCTACGGCCACGCGATCGTCCCTATGGATGAGGCCCTGGCGCTGGCCGCCTGCGACTTCAGCGGCCGGGGTCTGCTCGTCTTCCAGGGTGCGTTGCCGGCCGCCAAAGTGGGCACGTTCGACACCGAGTTGGTGCCCGAATTCCTGCGGGCGCTGGCCGCCAACGCCGGGCTTACCCTGCACGTCCAGGTGCTGGCCGGGCAGAACACTCACCACATCATCGAGGGCATCTTCAAGGCCCTCGGCCAGGCGCTCCGGGCAGCGGTCGCCCTCGACGAGCGGCGCGCAGGCGAAGTACCTAGCACGAAGGGGCTGATCGAGTAGGAGCCGAACGTTGGAAGGTGCAATGACGGCCTGGAGAGCTTTGGTAATTGTAGACTACGGCGCGGGCAATATCCGCAGTGTCCAGAAGGCCTTCGAGGCCGTCGGTGTCGTCGCGCCTATATCGGACGATCCGGCCGAGCTACGCGCGGCCGACGTCATCGTCCTGCCGGGGGTTGGCGCGTTTGGCGATATGATGAGCGCCCTCCGCGCGCGCGACCTGATTGCCCCAATCAAGGAGGCGGCCATGGGCGGCAAACCGCTGCTCGGCATCTGCGTAGGCCTGCAAGTGCTGTTCGAGGTTGGCGAGGAAATGGGTACCCACGAGGGGTTGAGCATCTTCCCCGGCCGCGTGCGCCGCTTCGAGATCAGTCACAAAGTGCCGCACATCGGCTGGAACCAGATTCATCCCCGGCGCGGACATCCGGTGCTGGCCGGCGTCCGCGAAGGCGACTACGCCTATTTTGTCCACTCGTATTACCCGGAACCGGACGACCCCGACCTCGTGCTGACCACGACCGACTACGAGGTTGAGTTCGCCAGTGTTTGCGGCCGCGGGAACGTCGTCGGGATCCAATTCCACCCGGAGAAGAGCCAGGATGTGGGCTTGCGCATCCTGCGGAATTTCGCGCGGTGGGCGGGAGTCCACTCCGAGGAGGGTGCATGAACCCAGCCCCACTTCGTCTGGCGCGCCTCACAATACGTGACGCTGAGGCGCTGTGGGCTCGGTTGAAGGCTGACGAACCGGCCAACATCTTTGCCATCGCTGACCTCGAGCATTTCGGTTGGGAGTCACCCAACCTGCGCTTCGACGGCCTCTTCCGAGACAGCCGACTCATCGGCCACCTGATGCGCTACGGCACGAACAGCTCCTTCGCCTACGACGACCGTGACGCCATCCGAATGGTCCAACGCTGGCTGCGCCAGAAGCGCATCCATTACGTCAATGGCATGGACTGCTACGTCCGACCCGTCCTGGCGCTCCTGGCTCCTGAGGAAGTGCCGCGCGCTGAAGAGAGCCACCTGGCACGGCTGGATGCGGTCCACTTCCAACCGGCGGCGCTCGACGCCAGCCCTGGCCGGGCGCGACGGGCCACCCTGGCCGATCTCGACGGCGCGGCGCGCACCCACGTCGCCGCGCCGGATGAGTTTGCCCAGTTAGACTACGCGACCCGCCTCGAGGCACTCCACATTGTCCTCACCGATGGCTGGCGCCGTCTCTTCGTGGCTGAGAATCCCAATGGTCAGATCGTTGCGGCCGCGCAGACCACTGCTGAGGCCCAGACCCTGGCAGTGATTGGCGGCATCGTCACCGACCCCGCCTACCGGGGCCAGGGGTACGGCAAGGCGTGCACCGCCGCGCTCTGCGCCGAGCTCCTCGCCGAAGGCAAGGCCCCTTATCTGTTCTACAACAAGGCCAACGTCCCGGCCGCCCACGTCTACGCCGCCGTCGGCTTCGAGGTGATCGACGAGTGGATTCTGGCCGAACTCCGGCTGTAGGTGGGGTGCTTGCGCAATGTCTTTTTCTGTCATCACGTTTCACGACGAGAGATAGGGGATGAGAGGTTGGAGATGGAGGTTCGCTGCAGAGGCCAGGCGCGAGAACTAGCGTTCATCTCTCACCTCCAATTGCCAGTTCGCAGGAGCGAGAGATGATCATCTACCCCGCGATCGACCTCCGCCGCGGTCGCTGTGTTCGCCTCCACCAGGGCGACCCCGCGGCCGAGACGGTGTACAGCGACGATCCGATTGCCACAGCGGAGCGTTGGGTGGCGGAGGGAGCCGAGTGGCTCCACGTCGTCAACCTCGACGGGGCCTTCGAAGAGGCCAG
This sequence comes from Ardenticatenaceae bacterium, assembly GCA_027493995.1. Taxonomy (GTDB): domain Bacteria; phylum Chloroflexota; class Anaerolineae; order Ardenticatenales; family Ardenticatenaceae; genus DOUV01. The sequence continues at coordinate 8,905,507 of JAOSJS010000001.1, forward strand.
CGACAACCCTCGCGCCGTCCGGGCAATCGCCCTGGCGGTGACGGTGCCTGTTCAGTTCGGCGGCGGGCTGCGCACCCTCGACGAGATCGGCGCGGCCCTGGACTGGGGCGTCGCCCGGGTCGTCCTGGGCACAGTCGCGGTGCGTGAGCCCGAGATGGTCGCACAGGCCGTCCGCCGCTTCGGCGGCGAGCGAATCGCTGTCGGCATCGATGCGCGAGACGGCAAGGTCGCGATCCGCGGCTGGCAGGAGCAGAGCACGTTGACGGCTCTTGAGTTGGCCGAGCGGGTCAAGGCGGCCGGTGTCGAGCGGATCGTCTATACTGACATCAGCCGCGACGGCACCCTCGCCGGACCTAACGTCGCCCGGACCGGCGAACTGGCCCAGCAGAGCCACCTGCGCGTCATCGCCAGCGGCGGCGTTGGCTCGCTCGACGATCTGCGCCAGCTCCGCTGGATCGAGCCCTACGGTGTGGAGGGCGTTATCGTAGGCCAGGCCCTCTACACCGGGACCATCCGCCTCCCTGCAGCCCGCCGACTCCTGGAGAGCGAGATTCCACTCTTCAACGATGAGTTGCGTGATGGGTGAGTTGGGCGAGGCATTGGCGTGCGGGTTTCGCGGCGGCGCGTCCGCGGATCACGTTTTCCCATTTCGCTCCGACTCCCGATACAATATGCCATGATCGAGAATCCATACCCCGAGCCACAGACAGTGGCAATCGATCGCCTGCGAGTCGCCGTCACCGCGATCATCACCGATCGCGAGGGCCGTATCCTCCTTCAGCAGCGGAGCGACAATGGCTACTGGGGGCTGCCGGGTGGCGGTGTGGAGCCCGGCGAGAGCGTCACGGCTGCCATTCAGCGCGAGGTGTGGGAAGAGACGGGCTACACCGTCGAGGTGGGCCGGCTGATTGGCGTCTACAGCGATCCGGCCATCCGCCAGGTGGTCCGCTACCCCGACGGCAACGTGATCCACTACGTCACCTGCGCGTTCGTGTGCCGCCTCACCGGCGGCGAGCCCACCCTCAGCGACGAGACAGTCGCGCTTGCCTGGCACCCCCCGGAGGAGTTGCCAGAACCCTTCGTGCCCTCCCACCGCATTCGCCTCCACGATGCGCGCGCGCATCGTGAGGCTGCGTTCGTCCGCTAACTTCGTCTCTTCTCCATCCCAAGATGAGAAGAGGAGGGAGGCGGAATGAGCAAGGGGACACTTCCACCCGCCAATGACGTGGGATTCTCGCTTCACTGCGGACTGCGTTAGCTGCGAAGACTTTTCTGATCGAGGAACCATGCTTGCCAAACGTATCATTCCTTGCCTGGATGTGAAAGATGGCCGGGTGGTCAAAGGCATCAACTTCGTGAACCTGCGCGACGCGGGCGACCCCGTCGAGCAAGCGATTGTCTACGACCGCGAGCGCGCCGATGAGCTGGTGTTCCTCGACATCTCTGCAACCAACGAGGGGCGCGAAATCATGCGCGAGGTTGTGCGCCACGTGGCCGATGCCGTCTTCATTCCCTTCACTGTCGGCGGCGGTATCCGCACCACCGAGGACATGCGCAACCTCCTGGCCGCAGGCGCCGACAAGATCAGCGTCAACAGCGCCGCCGTCCGCGATCCAGCCTTGATCAGTCGTGGCGCCGAGCGCTTCGGCTCCCAGTGCGTCGTCGTCGCCATCGACGCCCGCCGACGCCCGGAGGGGTGGTGGGAGGTTGTAGTGAACGGTGGGCGCATCCCCACGGGCCTCGACGCGGTGGAGTGGGCCCGGCGGGCGGAGGCCTTCGGGGCGGGCGAAGTCCTGTTAACCAGCATGGACGCCGACGGCACCGCCGAGGGCTACGACATTCCCCTCACGCGCGCCATCAGCCAGGCCGTCTCGATCCCGGTGATTGCGAGTGGTGGCGCCGGCCGCAAGGAAGATTTCCTGGCCGCCCTCACCGAAGGGAGGGCCGACGCGGCGCTGGCGGCCACGCTCTTCCACTATAAACAGTTGACCGTCGGCGAGGTCAAAGCTTTCTTGCGCATGCACGGCCTGCCCGTACGACCGTAACGACATCGTGGCCATCCCCAAACAGGAGACGCTGGAATGGATGAACCATCGCTCGACGACCCGCTGGCGCCGGTAGAGGTTGAGATTCGTGCCCTGATTGTGGGGTGGCGCCAGACCCTCGGCGGCCCACCCAAAAATGACCTCACCCAGGCCCTGATCGCGACCTACAACACTCTGGACCGGCGCGAGGCCCAGATCGCTCAACTCCAACCCAACGTCCAGTACGCTGCGCCGCTGCGCGAGACGCTCGAGGGCCTGCTGGTGGAGCGTGACCGGCTTCGCACTCGCCTCGCTGATCTCTACACACGCTGGCGCGCGGTGTACGGAGCCTGACCGATGCCCCCCTGCCCTCCCGACCGGACCACCTGGACGGCGCTCAGCCTGTTCGAGCGGATCCATCTTGTCGTCGCCTGCGTGCCTCCGGGCAATGTCGCGACCTACGGCCAGATCGCGATCATCGCCTGCGGCACGATCCGCGGCGCCCGAACTGTAGGCTGGTCGCTCCACGGTCTGACCGATGCCCAGGCTGAGGTCATTCCCTGGTGGCGCATCATCAACGCTCAGGGACGTATCAGCACCTCCTGTCGCGAGCACTCCGCCGAACTCCAACGCCAACTGCTCGAGGCCGAGGGCATCGTGTTCGACGCCAACGGGCGCACCTCTCTCGCCGACTACGCCTGGCCGGTGGCGAGTGAGGCTATGTTCTTTGCCCAACTCAGTAGCACGTAGCAAATCGCTTCCGGCGACAGCCTCCCACGGGGTACCCATGACTCAGCACTCAGAACTCGATCCTCAGCAGTCGGCACCCGCCGATCCCGCCGCCCTGATCCACTGGGACGAGCATGGTCTGGTCCCGGCGATCGTCCAGGATCACGCCACGGGCCAGGTGCTGATGCTGGCCTACATGAACGCCGAGGCCCTCCGCACCACCCTGACCACCGGCGAGGCCCATTTCTGGAGTCGCAGCCGCCGGGCGCTCTGGCACAAAGGCGCCACCAGCGGCAACGTCCAGCGTGTCCAGGAAGTGCACTACGACTGCGACGCCGATACCCTCCTCTTGCTGGTCGTGCCGTCGGGGCCCGCCTGCCATACCGGCCAGACCACTTGCTTCTTCCGCACGCTCGCTCAGAAGGCAGACGAGGTGGCTTGAGACGCTGAAAAGGGGCTCTCCATGTCGATCATTTCACCGGATTGGCCCGTCCTCCAACCGGACTGTAATGCCCCCCACGCCATGCGGGGCGTAGGCCTGGTCCGGAATTTGCTCCGCCATCGATGGAACACCGTCACCCGGCGACCGCCGGCTCGGACCTGCGAAACCCGGGTGTGAGAACGGTCTGCTCTGGCGGACCGAAGAGGTTCGCTGGTGCAACGTGCCGAGACGGACGGGTCGCCACCCTGCCGGTTGGCAGATGGAAAGGAAAACGAAGGATGGCCAGCGAGAAGCAACGGCCCTACGATGCGTCTGACCTCAAAGAGTTGATGGACAACGCGGGCGAATGGGCCAAAAATTGGGGCGATGTTTTGCAATACCTTCGTGGCCCGGCCCAATACGACGCGGACTTTGCAAAGGATGAAGTGCCGGCTCTGATGAAGGATGTTGAGAACTTGAAACAACGCAGGGTCAAGTTCACGACCGACTATCGCAAGATGTGGAAGGAGATTAGCGGTGAGGAAGGGAAGAACCTCCCGCCGCCGGAGGACGTGAAAAAGAGCGCCACCAATCCCGTCGAGCTCGAGGACAAGTACCTGAAAGGGCTCAAGTTTCCTGCCTCCACATCCGACGTCATCGCGAACGCGAAGAGCCACAACGCGCCCGAACGTGTTATGGATGTTCTGAAACGTATCGACGACGAGCAATACCAGAACATGGGACGCCTGCTGGAGTCGGTCGGCGATGAAACCCGGGACCACGACTGAAACCCTGCCGGCACAAGAGGGGCGGCCCATAGGGTCGCCCTTTTCGTTCATGACGTCCACTCTCGCAAGCGGCAAGCCCGCGACCAGCGGCCACGGGCGCTGTTATCTGGCGATGCTAGCGCGAGTAGAACTCGACGATCAATTGCTCGTTAATATCCTGATCGATCTCCTCCCGGTTCGGCTCGCGGACCACCCGCCCGGCACCATCCTGGCGCTCCAGCCAGCCAGGCACCAGGGGTGGATTCTCGAGCAGTTCCTGGATGTCCGGGATCTCCCGCGCGCTCTCTTTCAACTCGATTACCTGTCCCGGCTCGACCAGATACGATGGGATGTCCACACGCTGCCCGTCCACCCACACATGGCGATGGTTGACGAGTTGGCGCGCCTGAGGGCGACTGCGGGCAAAGCCCAGCCGGTAGACGACGTTATCCAGGCGGCGCTCGAGCAGTTTCAGCAGTTCCTCACCGGTCAACCCGCGGGCGTGCTGCGCCATCGCGAAGAAGCGCCGGAACTGTCCCTCGCGCATCCCGTACATCCGCTTGACCTTCTGCTTCTCGCGAAGCTGCCGGCCATACTCGGAGAGCCGGCGCCGCATCTTGCCGCCATGCATCCCAGGTGGCTGATTCAGCCGGCGCTCCAGGCTTGCCCCGCCGGTGCCAAACAGATCTTTCCCCTCGCGCCTGGATAACTTGTGCTTCGGTCCTCGATCGCGTCCCATCGCTTCTCACTCCTCCGCTTGCGTACCACTGGCTATCCAGCAAGATGGGTACCAGACAGGGCAGGCGAGGGTCGTATCCACCGGTCCGCGGAACCGCACAACACTCTCACCCGATCACTCTGGATCTACTCAGCCGCTCCGCGCGCCTGCAAGAAGATCACGAACTCGCGCGCCATCTTTTGACGCTCCGGCGAGAGCGACTCGATCAGACTGAGGAGGGTCTCGCCCTCGCTCGGCTTTTTAGGCCGGAAGATGCGTGATTCCAGGGACGCGGCCTCCTCAATGATGTCCAGCGCGGTGGTCCGAAACTGGGTCGCGAGCTTCTCGAGTTCCTCGATGGTTGGGCTGGTCTTGTTGCCCTCGATCGCGCTGATGTAGCTCCCCGAGCGGCCGATGCGGTTTCCCAGCTCCTCCTGGGTGTAGCGGAACACCTTGCGCTTGCGCCGCAGAATCTCACAGACATTCTCGTTGAGTGTGGCCATCGTCTCCTCCTGAATCCGGCAGAGGCGCAAGTGTAACACGGCCTCGAGAGCCGGCCAAGCGGAGGACACGATGGATGAGGTTTGAGCATCTGTTCGGGTACGGGTGGCTGTAGCCGCCATACCCAAACAAATAACCGCCATTCACTGGGCTTGCCAACTGACCCAGCCCGGTTACAATCCCACCAGCCCGGGAGAGGAGCACACACGTGGCGCACGAGATTTTTGACTGGCTTGAAGCAATCATTGCCCGGCGCAAGGCCGAGCGGCCCGAAGGATCCTACACCACCTACCTGTTCGCGGCTGGCCAGGACAAAATCCTCAAGAAAGTGGGCGAGGAAGTGGCAGAAACCATTGTGGCCAGCAAGAACGGCGCCCGAACGGAGATCATCGCCGAGAGTGCCGACTTGCTCTACCATCTTCTCGTGCTGCTGGCCTACCACGAGGTCCCGCTGGCCGAGGTCGAGGCCCTGCTGCGCGAGCGCCACGGCGCCGGCCACCTGGCCGATGCCGCCCCGCGTGCGACCGGTCCGGGGTGAGGCGTGAAGGGCGAAACGCAAGCGACCCGAGTTGGTGAAAGATCCTCAACGGGCGTTTCCTCAAAATCCATGCGAAGGGATGGCATATCTCTCTTTCTGTCAAGGTGGCGCGTACGCGCCACCTTGACAGAAAGATGAACACATCATATGCGAAGGAGTTCATCGTGCCTATTTCACGAGCCCTGATCAGCGTCTCTGACAAGCGCGGCCTGACTGAGTTGGGCCGGACGCTCGTGCAGCGCGGCATCGAGATCATTTCGACGGGCGGGACCGCCCGCGCGCTGCGAGAGGCCGGCCTTGCCGTCACCACTATCGAGCTGGTGACGAACTATCCAGAGATGCTCGGGGGCCGAGTCAAAACCCTCCACCCCATGATCCACGGCGGCCTGCTGGCCCGGCGCGACCGGCCTGAAGACCAGGCCGATCTGGAGCGCCACGGCATCGTCACGATTGACCTGGTCGTTGTCAACCTCTATCCCTTCGAAGCCACGGTGAGCCTACCGGGCGTGGCGGTGACCGAGGCCATCGAGCAGATTGACATCGGTGGGGTGGCGCTGTTGCGTGCCGCCGCCAAAAACTTTGAGGCTGTCACCGTTGTCAGCGATCCGGACGACTACCCTGAGATCATCCGCCAGCTCCAGGCCGGTCGCGAAGTCGACGAACCGACCCGCCGCCGCCTGGCCGTCAAAGCGTTCCAGCAGACCGCCCGCTACGACCGCCTGATCGGCGACTGGCTTGCAGACCATCTGCTGCCGCCCGCCGGGGAGCCCGAACGCTTCCCGGCTCAGATCGACTTACACCTGGAACGGGCCACCATCCTGCGCTACGGCGAGAACCCCCACCAGTCGGGCGCGCTCTACCGCCGGCCCGGTGCGGGCGGGCTGGCGCACGCCGAGCAGCTTCACGGCAAGGGAATGAGTTTCACCAACTGGCTCGACGCGGACGCTGCCTGGAGCGCTGTGCGGGCCTTCGAGCGGCCGGCGGTCGTCATCGTCAAACACGCCACACCCTGCGGCATCGCCGAAAGCGACGATCTGGTCACGGCCTACCGCTGGGCGCTGGCCTCCGACCCCGTCAGCGCCTTCGGGGGCATCGTCGCGGCCAACCGCCCGCTCGCGCTGGCAGCGGCGGAGGCCCTGGACGGCATCTTCACCGAGGTGGTGCTGGCTCCTGATTTCACCTCGGAGGCGCTCGAGTTCCTGCGCCACAAGGCCAACCGGCGCCTGCTCCGCGTTCCGGCTCTGACCGACCCGGCTGAGATCGAATTTCGCTCGCTCCCCGGCGGCTTGATCGCGCAAGACCGCGACGCAGTCGAGCACGAGATCGCTATGCGCGTGGTCACCGAGCGCCCCCCAACGGCCGAGGAGCGGGCGGCTCTGGCCTTTGCCTGGCGCTGCGTCCAGCCTGTGAAGAGCAACGCCATCGTGCTGGCGGCCGCCCGCGAGCCTGGCGGCTTCGCCACCGTGGGAATCGGGACTGGCCAACCCAACCGGGTCGATGCCGTCCGCCCGCCGCGGGCGCGGGCCGGCGAGGCCGCGCGCGGCAGTGTCCTGGCTGGGGACGCCTTCTTCCCCTTCGCCGATGGCGTCGAGGCAGCGGCCGAGGCCGGAGTCACCGCCATCATTCAGCCGGGAGGCTCAGTGCGCGACAACGAGGGAATTGCCTCCGCGAACCGGCACGGTATCGCGATGGTCTTCACGGGGGTACGCCACTTCCGCCACTAGCGGCCTGAAAACTGCTAGACCTGAAGCGTGATACGCGTGAGCGATGAAGCGACTTCGAAGCTTCACTCGACCGACTCCAGGTGAGACAGACACAGGCAACTGGAGCGTCATTCGAGCAGGCCCGAATGAGCGGCAAATAGCTTCTGATGAACGATCTCGACTTTGTACGCCAGCGGCTGGCGATAGTGGATGAATTGCTGCGCGAAGCAGGGCAGGAGGATGAGGGCCGCCTCCCCTGGCAGGCGCCACCCGATCCCCTCACGGCGGTGGACGAGCCGCGTCACAGCCCGCTCCGACTCCTGGCACTGGAGCGGCAGTTCCTGCTGCACCTGCTCGACGAGTGCCACGCCGGCCAGGCCGGCGCCACGCTCCGACAGTGGCTCGCCCGAAATGAGCGGCTGGTCCAGGGACGAGGCGGCGCTCGCGAAGCAGATGCCCGAGCGAGCGCCGCGGGCGATCTGGCGAGCCTCACACATACCATCCTCACGGACCTGCTTGCCCGCCTCGAGCGCTGGCTCGCCCAGGACGAAGGCGACACGTTGTCCTCGTAAGCCGTGGGGTTGATGGCGGCACCGGCACGGCGCGCCGTGCCGGGCGAGTGTACTTCTACAACTGAGGTGGCTGAAGCGCCACCACTGGGGAGCAACCCAGGACTCGAACCCGAGCACCATCACGCTTCCCCGCCCAGAGCGGCTCGGGCGCGAACTGGTAGCGCAGCCGCTTCCAGAGCATGGCGTGCTCGAAGACCTCAAGGTCGGCGGCCAGGAGGCGAAAGAGGGCCTGGCTGGCAACCACGATCAGCTTCTTGCGCGGGCGGCTGAGGGCCACGGTGAGCCGATTGGGATTGAGCAGGAAGGCGGCCTCGGCCAGCACGTAGTCGGGGTCGCTGGCCGTGGCCGAGACGATGATGACATCGCGCTCGCCGCCCTGAAAGCGCTCGACGGTGTCGATGGCCTCGCTGGCGGCCAGAGCGGGGAATCGATCGCGCAGGGCGGCTTTCTGCGCCCGGAAGGGCACCACAACCCCAAGCCCGTCAGCTCCCTCGAGTCCCAATTGCTCCAGGCAGGTCGCCACCAGGGGTGAGATGAGCTCGATCTCGGTTGGGTTGAACTGCTGCGAGGCTGCTTCGTCGTGCTCGACGACTACGATGGGCACGTCGCCGCGCAGGGCGGCATCGACGTAGGGATCGCCCGGCGGCAGCGGCGCGAGGATGTGGGTCTGGCGCGAGTGGAACGGGATGCCATCGTGACGGTAGATCTGCTCGGCGAGGAACTCAGCCTGCAGGCGGTGGAGCCGGAAACTCTCATCGAGCGCCACGACGGGCACCCCCAGGTCCCGCAGGAACTCGAAGGCCGATTTGTACGGCTGAGCGGCCGCGAGGTGGCGACGGGCCTCCTCTTCCCAGGTGTGCGCCAGGATCGGCGGCATCTGGCGATGATCGCCGACGACGAGTGCCTGGCCGTCCGGGCGCAGCCAGGCCGTCGCCAGCACTGCCTCGGGGAGAGTCATCTGGCTGGCCTCGTCCATCACCACCAGATCGAAGTGCTTCTCGTCCCAGAGCACATCGCGACCACCGGCCTCGCGCCACTTCATCAGATTGTAGAACCCGCCCGGCGTCCCCCCGACGACGATCGGGCTGCATCCCAGAATAGTGTCGAGCAGCCTCCGGGCGCTGTAAGTTTTCAGACCGCTCACGCCGTTGGGGAGCGTCTCGTCCTCTGGCGGATCGAGCTTGAAGATCTCGAGGGCGGCGAGCGGATCGGAGGCCGGCCGCTCGTCTATTGCCGTCCGCCACTTGCACGAGATGCTCTCCAGCACGATGTTGACCGCTGTGTGAGTCTTGCAGACAATGGCCACCCGCATCGATTGGCCCGCCGCCAGCCGAGCTGACACCCTCGACAGCACGGCCCAGCCGACGGTGTGACTCTTGCCGGTGCCCGGGGGCCCCTGGACCAACAAGATCGGATCGGCGAGGCGCCGGCCAATGATCTCGGCCTGGCGCGTCGTCGGCGCCCGTGGCGCTTCCCACCGTGGCACCCTACGGCCGAACGCCCGCGCGCCACGGAGGATATCCACCGGCACCTGGTGCGGGACCGGGGGCTGCCCGGCCTCGATCCAGCGGTAGAACACGTTGCTCTCCGCCTCGCGGCAGGCCGCCACCTGTTTGTCGGCGTTGAGGTCGTCGGCCATCTCGTCGAGGACGTAGACCATTCCCGGCACCGGCGCATCGCGGCGGTGGACATAGCGGAAGCGGTGGCCGCGCGAACTGAAGTCGCGCCAAAAGAGGAGGAGCTCGTTCTCGGTCAGGCTGGCGATCACGGCCCGCCGGCCGTTCACCACCTCCCAGGGGCTGCGCCTCGCATCCGCCTGGCTGAGTCCAACCCAATCGCCCTCCTTGAGCCGGATCGCATGCCGCGCGAGAGCCGGGTTGAGCCCGGTGGCCTCGAAGTCCAGACGGAAGAGCGCACTGTCGCGGCGGTCCTCGAGACAGACCAGCAGCAGGCTGCGGCCGGTCGCCACTCGTTGAGCCGGCGGCAGCGCAAAGTGCAGCAGCTTCTCCTGGAGGCTCGCGTGGTGCTCGAGAAAGATGAACTCCTCCAGTACCACCCGCAGCGGCACCGCCTGCCGCGCCCCAAGCGCGATCCGGTCAAGCCGCAGGGACGGCTTTTTGATACCGGCATTCTTGTACTCGAAACTGGCCTCGATGTGAGCCAACGCTCGCACCCGGTGGGCCTGGAAGGCCCGCACCTGGTCCGGCGTCACCGCCCGAAACATCTCGAGCAGGCGGCGCTCGCTCGACTTGGCCCGTGGCCCCCGGCCCGCGGCATCGGGCAGCCGCCCCCACGCGCCGTAGGCGTACTCGAGCGGGAGTTGCGAGTTGAAACGGCTGGCGCTCTCCACCCAGACAAGTGACGCCGGGTCCTCGTGCTCCCCCGCCGGGCGCAGGCCGGTCGCAGTGCGCACCATCGGCCGGCGGTTGTCGAAAATTTGGGCTTTGAAGAGAATGCGAAAGCCCCGATCGCCGTCCCAGTCGAAACGGCGGCGGGCGCCTGCTGGACCGACCCAACTGTTGGCCGCGATGGCGTACAGCGAGGTGCAGGTGGCGGGGATATTACGCTGCTCGCGAACCTCATCGGCCAGGAAGGTGACCATCGGCTGGCTGAGGGCCTCGTGCTCGGTGAGCAGATCGAACACGGCGGACAGGGCACCCAGGGACGGCAAGTGGCGCCGCAGCGCGTCGAGCAGCACCTTCTGATCGTAGCGATCGTAGAGGTAGAAGTGGAGCGGGGCGCTCGGCCCACCCGCGAGGGTCTGAATCGCTTCCAACAGCGCGAGCACCGTCCCGACCAGCAACTCGCGCTCGGCGTCCTCGTCCGGGACACCGGCGGTCATGCGCACGATCTCGTGCTCGCCCCCCGGCCCGCGCACCAGCGCTCCGACCAGAAAGACGCGATCCTCCAGGTAGTCATGCTCCGCGTCGAGGAAGACCTTGACCAATCCATCCACCGCTGGGAGCCGTCCCCACCCGCGCCCCACGAGGAGACCTGGCGCCCGCTCCCCACCGAGCTTCCAGCGGAGGGCGCGGGCCCGCTGTACGAGGTGATCGAGCTGCGGGCCGACCTGCCACTGGCTCGTCAGCCGGGTGACGATCGCCTCCCGCTCGGGTGCGGGCGCCAGCGGCAGCGTCGCGCCGCGCGCCGGAAGCAGCTTGAGTCCGGCCAGATCGCCGAGCGTGCTCACCCCCTCCGCCTGCAACAGCCGCCGGGCGACCGGCGAGAGATCACCGATCAGTGCCAGGTCCTCACGCTCAGTGCTCTCCATGAAGCAGAGCGCGTTGTAGAGGCAGCCGTCGCACTTGTAACCGAGGTGGTAGCGCGCGGCCTCGAGGGGTTCGCGCGCGAGCCGGGGCACGGCCCCATCCGGGCCCAGGAGGTGGTCGAGTGCCAGCAGGTAGGGCTCCAGATCGAAGGCATAGTCAGCGAGGGCGGCGACGTCGGGCAGCCCGCCCACGTCCGGCACACGCAGTACCGCGCCACTCAGGCCCACCACCCGCTCGCCGGCCGCCTCGACCATCTGGCGGAGCAGCCGTGTGTAGATGGCGACCTGCAACCGGTGCTCCACCCGGTCTTTGCGGCTGGCCTTGATGTCGGCGATAGCCAGCCGCAGCCTGCCGTCGTGCGCGCGCTGGACCCAGACCAGGTCGGCGACACCCGCGCAGGACCAGCCGTGAATCTCCCCGGCGACCGGTGCCTGGCCGAGGAGCACCACCTGCGTCCCGACCGCCTGCACCGCCGCCAGCGTCTCAGCCGGCTCCTTCGTCTCTGCCAGCATATGCAACCGGAAGCGTCGGCGCAACTGCACCTCCAACGCCGCCTCGAAAGCCGCGCCACTGGCCTGCAGCATCGGCGTCAGGGGCTGCTCCGTCACCTGGTAGCGCCGCTTCAAGCGCTCGACATCCACAGGCACGAGGCGAAATCTCAAGTAGCGCTCGCAATTTTCCAGCCGGATGTACTGGGAGAGGTCAGTCGCCGCCAGAGGGTGGGCGGAGGGGTCATGCTCGGGCACGGCGAACCTTTCAACGGATGCACCTGGTGCACAACGGATCATTGGATGAACGACCAACGGATGATGGTTATGGCAACAAACGGATGAACGGATCGAAATCTATCCAGGGCCGTATGCATTCATCGGTTGTGGCCCAAGACCATCTGTTGACCGTTCGCTCTGCTATTCGATTCGCTCAAATTGGAACGCGGTGTGCCGGGCGGGCACGGGCACTACCCGCGCCTCCCCCTCACGCACGATCCGAAGAGGAGCGGTTCAATTATATCCGGATCTCCCTCGGTGTCACCCCGCGCCCGGTCGGTCCGCAAAGCATGGCCAGAGGTAGCAAGAGAGAGCGCCGGGCACGAGAACGGGCCGCCCCCTTGGGCGGCCCGTGAGAGAGTGTGCCCGGCACTCTGGATCAAGCCCGCCCGGCGACCCGCGGCGGCGGGTCGCCGGCAGGCGTGCCGGTCAAGGAATCAGAGGTGCATAGTCTCGGAAGCCTTCGGACGTCTCCGATCGCGCGCCCCCGGCGGCTCCTCGATACCTGTGCGAACGCGCCGGTCAAGGCGTGGGTAGCTGCCCACCGGATATCCCAAGGGTCCGCGTCGGCGAACACCCTGAGGGGTGAACCCCGGCGCGACCGTCTCGCTGGGTGGACCCCGCGGGGTCGGCCGACGCCCGGCGCGCCCTGCGGGTCCCCCTGAGGGGGATGCCCAAGCGAGTCCTCCTCGCCTGGGGGAACCCCGTAGGGCTTGTCCCCTGACGCAGACCCTGCAGTGGGTACACCCTGTAGGGGGGCACGCCTCCAGCCGCGACTTCAGTCGCCCGGCTCCCACCCGACCACAAGGCCGCCTTGACCAATGCTCTAGGGCGTCACGGCCGGGCAGGCCGTCGTGCCACTCGTGGTGCAGGTGATTCTCCCTTGAATCGCCGGGCTGATCGGCGTGTTGGCAGTGATGTAGTCGGCCACGACCTGGTCCATGAAGTCTTGGGTCGTAATCCAGGGAGTCACCATCGGGTAGCCGTCGCCGCCGGCCGCCATGAAGTCGTTGATGGCAAGGGTGTAGGTCGCAGACGCTGTCAGGTCCACCGCGGCGCCCGTGCAACTCCCGTCGGCCGCCTGGCGGACCGCGCCGGTGACGCGGCTGCCGGCCGGGGCCGAGATGTCGTAGGTGAAGCAAAGACCGGAAACCTGTGCGAAGCGGCCGCTCACGGCGGGCATCGTCGAGACTCCGTTCTCCAGCATCGTCTTCAGCTCCGCGCCGTCCACATCAAGGGTGGCGACGACGTTGCCGAAGGGGAGCACAGCCAGTACTTGACCGCGCGAGATGGGGTACGGTGGAGGCGTGTACGGTGGGCAGAAGTCGTTCGGGTTGTCGGTGGTTGGACAGGTCAGGTCGGCGCGCAAGCCACCGGCGTTCGTGATCGCGAAGTCGGTGTTGTAGGTGTTCCGCATCGCATCGGTGGTGACGTTGCCAACCAACGACTCGCAGGTACGGCCGGCGGAGTTGCCGCAGGCATCCGCGCGCGGGATGAAGACCGCCGAGTTGCCGATCACCGTGCTGAAGATCGGGGCGAGTTCGGCGTTCAATTCATCGATGCGGGCCTGAATCTCGGGATCCGGCGTCACGCCGATATCCCACGGCTTGTGGAAGTCGGCGGTCTTGTAGATGACCCGCTTCGTGTTCGTGTCTACAACCAGGCGCAGGCGCGTGAATCGAATGCCCTTGCTACGGTTCTCGGTCACCAGCACCCCGTTTGGTCGGGTGGAGATGACCTGGAAGTCGGTGTGATCGCCGATTACGGCGTCAACGTTCGAGACGTTGTCCGCCAGATCGATCAGCGGGCCGGTCGGATCGGTCAGCGTTCCATCCGTCGCCCCCTCGTGGCCGATCGCTATGATTGCGTTGACGTTCTCCTTCGACCTCAACCGCACGACCTCGACGTTGACGGCGGCGACCGGATCGGTGACTACGAACGGATCGAGGTTTCCGGGGAAGATCAGCGTCGTGAGATCACTGTTAGAAAAGCCGACCACACCGAGCTTGAAGCCGGGGAACGAAAACACGTGCGAGGGGTTCCATTCCGCCGGGGTTTTCCCGGTTGCCGGATCAATGACGTTCGCCGATAGGTACGGGAATTGGGCCAGAGGAATCAGTTCGGTGCGCAGGTAGGTCTGACCTTTATCGAAGTTGTGGTTCCCGAGTCCATCAGCGTCAAAGCCCATCAGGTTCATGAGCGCGATAGTGGGTTTGTCGCCGAAGAAGCTCGAGATCGGGGGCGTCGCGCCGACCGAGTCACCACCCGCAACTGTGATCGAGCCACCCTGTGCCTCGGCGCGGTAGGCATCGAACCACGGCTTGAGGAACGCTGCGCCGCCGATGGCGAAGGTAGGGCCGACGCTGTCAGCGGTCTCGGAGAGCGGGACGAGTTGGCCGTGGTAGTCGCTGATGTCGAGGATGGTCGCCTCTTTGTACTGCCCTGGTCTTGGGAGGAGTTGGTAAAGAATCTTCCCGCGGGCGTTCTGCGGCCCAGGAATGCCCATCAAGAAGGCCAGGGTCGGCGCGAGGTCGATCGCCCGAATGCCCTCGACGGGATCCTGATGGCGGACGCCTGGCCCGGCCGCGACGAACGTCCCGTGCATGTTGACGTTGTGCGCCAGGTCGACCAGGTTGGGTAGGTAGCCGTGCTGGCCGAAGAACTGTGAGAAGGCGATCTTTTGACCGGGCGTGGCTGCGTCGGATTGATACGGCGGCCGGAGGACGACGACCACATCTCCGCTCCGGTTGGGGTGGAGCGAGTCACTGCCGTCGACATTGCGAAGTTCTTCCTTCAACATGATCCGGTCGACGACCTTGGCTCCGGGATTCGCCGGGTCGGCCAGCGATGCAAAAGCATCGACGACGGCCGTTCGGACGGCATCATAGGTGATCCCGTCTGGCAGCGTTGGATTGACGTAGATCTGGACCGTGCCGCCGGCCCAGCAGGCCTTCGTAAGATCAGTTGTCGTCGCGCCACAGTTGCTCGCTGTATCAGCGCCGCTCGCCTGAAGACTCGTGCCGCTGACACTCGCCTCGAAGAGGACACGACGGGCGTTGACCGCGTACCACTGTGGGGCGAAGCCGTGGTCGGAGGAGGCGAAGGTTGTCAGGTTGCCACCCAAAAGCTGGCGCGCCCGTGCGAGCTTGGCGGCGGCCTCGGCATAGGCGCTGCGGATATATCCCTCGCGGATCGCCACCCGGCCATCAGGTGGACCCAGTCCATCGACATTGTCGTAGTACGGGTTCGGGTTCCCGTCGATATCCGTGGGCGTCACGAGTGCCATGAACTGGTGCGAGAACTCGTCGGTCACCGGGTAGCCAACGAAGGCGATGTCGGTGTCGGGTTGTAGCGTGCCAAGGATGTAGTCGAGCACCGCATCCGCGAAGGCCTTCTCCAGGTCGCGCCCCTGCTGGACGTAGGTCTCCTCGTCGATGATACGTGCTTCGAGCGGCGCGAAGTCGGCCGCGATGTAGGTGGGCAGGTTGTCGGCGATGTACTTCTCGAGCCGGTCCTCCCCCGCCCCACCGGCGGGAAGCGCGTTGCACGCCGCAGTCGCGCAGCTTGCGATCACCCGCTCGACCGAGGTGAAATAGAGCTTGAAGGTCGAGAGATCAGGCGCGAGAGAGATCAGCTTGGTGTAGAAGCCGGCGGTCTGCCCGGCCCGTGCCCCGATCAGGCCATCCGCACCGGTGAGCTTGATCTCTTCGAAGTCGCCGACGGCCAGGTTTACCGCGGCCTGGCTCCCATCCTTCGAGGCAGCGCTGCGCACCAGGATGACATGATCGTAGGCTGCCGTGCCATCGACGACGCTGTCATAGATGTAGACATCGTAGACGCGCGTCGGGTTCTGGGATGAGAACGTCGTGGCGATGGTGAGCGTAGTCTCCTCAGGCGGGGCCACCGGGTCACCCGCCGGGACGTTGGTCCAGCCAGCGGCAGGAGCAAACGACGCCGCCTGATACGAAAGACCGAACGCGGCGGCCCCAGCCTGCTCGCCCGGATCGACCGGCGCTACCAGGACACCGCGGGTCGACAAGAAGGTCACGAAGTCGACGGTTGGGCCGGCGATGTTGGCATTCCGGCCGCCGACCCAGTCGATCTGGGCCACCTTCTTGCCGGCGCGCTCGGCTGCCTGTTGGAGCGTATCGGCCTGGACGATACCGGGTGTGGAGAACGAGGTGCGGCTGGAGAAGTCAGCGCCGGTGCGATGGAACGTGTTGTTCGTCGAGCCGTGCTCACCTGGCCAGGTGCCTGTCGCGAGCGTGTACCAGCCCACGCCAGTATTCGGCGGAAAGCCCTGGAGCAGGCCGTTGTCGCCCTCGACACCGCGCCTGATGAGATCGGCGTAGGTGGGCATCGCCCCCTCCGCCACATACCTGTCCATCAGATCCGGACGCATGCCGTCGGAGGCGAAAAAGAGCACGCGACTGGTGAGTGGTTGGGCCGCAGGCAGGGCGGCCGTCCCTCCAGGCGAGGCGGTCGCGGCACCAGCTGGCAGCAGACCAGCCAGCACACCCAGGACGACCACCAGAGCAATAAGTCGATGCGAGCGTGTCATCATCCATACTCCTTCCTCGAGCACTTGAGACACCGATCGAACTGTCGCCTCGATGGAGGCAATCACGACGAACCCGATGAGCGCAAGGGACTGGAACGAGGTCAAGCCCGCACCCAACACGCCGACTCATCGGGTCCTCTCCCTCTCCGGCGCGCGCCAACTCGGGCGCGCGCCGGGTCCCATTTGGCGGTGGAGGACAGCCAGGCCGGACGCGGGCCGGCTGACCGTTCGGGGGCCCACCGGGCGGCAACGCCCGCCCCCCCATAAACGCTAGCGTTTGGAGATAGAGAGACGAGGAAGAGTGCCAATCGGCCAGGAGAGAGCGGCGCGTCAGACGAGGGCGTACCCCCCGACCGTCCGAGCACCACCTGGACTGCTGGCGCAAGGTCCGGCGCCAGGCCCACGCGATCGCTTTGGCGGCCATGATGCAATCGCAGCGGCAACAGCGCCGCACAACGATGCGGCAAGCGTGTTCCTCCAGTGTGTGGGATTGCAGACTTTCCAGGCATCACGCATTGCCAACGCCTGGGTTCGCGGCGAGCGCTGCGTAGATGCTGGAGTAGAAGAGGCTGGCTACATCCTCGACGCTACAGCTTCAAGGATCGCCAGAAGGGTGGAAGTAGGGTTGAGCACAACGTGGCTCTCTGAGGACACATCACTTCTTGGTGATACGCCACCAACGTAAGGGACGATCACACGGGCTGGCACGCACCGGGTTACAAGCGAAACCACCACGGGTACGTCTATGTGTGGAATGACGAGAAAAGGCTCGAGCGCGAGGAATGATGAGGTGCTTTGAAACTGCGGTGAGGTTCGGCCTACGCTCGGAGCGAGTCGCTCTTGAGACTCAATTATAACAGAGTTTCCCGCGCAAACAATAGGCGACGAGCCCCCAAGAGACGCGCGTTGGAGTTGAAATCGCGCCCAACAGACTGGGGCGACCACAACAATCGCCCCGAAAGCAGTTTTCGAGAAGCCGGCTGCGCAGGTCGCTGAACCCGGATGCAGGACCTCACCCGAAAATCGACTTCACCCCGGCCTGCACCCGCTCGTCGTCGCCCCGCACCATCTCGCCGCTCAGCACAGTGGGCGCGCGCAGCACAACCCAGGCCAGTGCGCGGCCGGGCCGCTCAGGCGGCGGGAGCCGGCCATCCCTCTTGAGCCTGGTCAAGTACTCGTACCGCTCGGCCGACATCGCCGCCTGCCCCTCGCGGCGGACAAGCGCCTGCATCCCGGTGTCGGTCGCACCAGGATTGAAGGCGACCACCACAACCCGCGGTTCTTCGAGCGCCATGATCCGAGTCAGCATGAACGCCGCCGCCTTCGACGTGCAATAGGCCCCCCATCCCGCGTAAGCGCGAACCGCTGCGCTGGTGCTGACGTTGACGATGCGCCCGCCGGTCGCGCGCAGCGCGGGCAACGCGGCCTGAGCGGTATAGAGGAGCCCGTACAGATTGACGTCGAAAGCCCACCGGAACGCAGCTGGATCTGCCTCGGCCAGGCGCGCAATCGGCTCGAGCACACCGGCGTTGTTGACCAGGCCATCGAGACGCCCGAATTCCTCCAGCGTCCGCTCAACAAGCCGCCGGCACGCGACCTCGTCGGCCACATCTGTCGGGACTACGAGCGCGCGGCCGCCCGCCGCGCTCACCGCGCCTGCCGTCACCGCAAGCCCTTCCTCCGCGCGTGCCGCCAGCACCACGTCAGCCCCCGCCACGGCCAGCAGGCGCGCCGTCGCAGCCCCCAGCCCGCGGCTTGCCCCGGTCACGATCACCACCGGACGCGACTTTGACTCAACCATTGGACCCTTCGGAAGACATCACCCGGGCCACCCGGTCGAAAGCCCTCACCATCTCGTCCGCCTCGGTACAGAGGGCGGCACGCATGTAGCCGTCGCCGCTCGGCCCGAACGCGGTTCCCGGCGTCATCCATACCTGGGCTTCATCGAGCAGCTTCATCGCCAGGTCCGCCGCCTCCCATCCGGCCGGCACCCGCGGCCAGACGTAGAGCGCTGCCTTGGGCGTCGCCACGTCGAAGCCCACGGCCCGAAGGCCGGCGACGGCGAGGTCACGCCGGAGCTGATATATTTTATTGCGCTCGGCAATCCACTCCTGGGGACCGGTCAGCGCCGCGATCGCGCCCCGCTGGATCGGGACGAAAATTCCCGTGTCCACGTTGCTCTTCACGCGGGTCAGCGCCTCCACCAGCGTAGCGTTTCCCACGGCCATCCCGACGCGCTCACCCGCAAAGTTATAGGTCTTGCTCAAAGAGTTGAACTCCAGCGCCACGTCCATAGCCCCTGGCGCCTCGAGAAAACTGGGCCCGCGGTAGCCATCAAAGGTGATCTCCGCGTAGGGATTATCGCTCAACACGACGAAGCCGTACTTCTTCGCGAGCGCGACGACCTGGGCATAGAACTCGATCGGCGCCACAGCACCGGTCGGGTTGTTGGGGTAGTTCAGCCACATCGCTACGGCCCGCTCATAAATCGCGCGCGGGATCGCGTCCAGATCGGGCAGGAAGCCATGCTCGGCTGTGAGCGGCATGGAATAGACTTCGCCGTCGTGGAGCACCGTACCCATCGCGTAGGTCGGGTAGCCTGGGTCCGGGACAAGCACCAGGTCGCCCGGGTCGACGAGCGCCGCTGCGATATTGGCGGTGCCCTCCTTCGAGCCGATCAGGGGAATCACCTGGCGATTAGGATCAAGTTGAACACCGAACCGGCGCGCGTAGTAGACCGCAATGGCCTCACGCAACTCGGGCAGACCGGTGTAACCCGGATAGCGATGGCTCGCGGGCTCACGCATCGCAGCCGCCATCGCCTCGACGATGAAATCGGGCGGTGGCAGATCAGGGCTGCCGATCCCCAGGTTGGTAATGTGGGCGCCCTGAGCCTCACGAGCACGAATCTCGCGGGCGACGGACGCAAAGATATAGGGAGGGACGCGCTCCATCCGGGTGGCAAGTTGCATGTGATGACTCCTGTGGCTGGAGGGACAAATTGGAGATGAGAGGATGAAGGATCGATTGCAAAGGGCGGCACGACGTGAAATGTCATGCACGAACAGTCCCAACTATTCGTGGACGGCTGGACGCGAGATCGCGCTCTTCCTGACGTCATCGCGTCTCTCGAGCCGCTCCCTGTGGCAATCAGGGACCTGTGCGGTAGGCCAGACTCGCATTCATGACCAGCGGCAGGAACGACTGCGTGGGTGGCTGCTCCAACCAGTGCTCCAACACCCGTCCGACCCGCTCCAGGCTGGGCGCGCCGAGCTGGTCACAGGTGTCGGCCAAAGTGTGCCAGGCGGGGTAGTCGAAATCGATCAGATCGACTGCCGGAATTCCCTGCTGTAGGAAGGGTAAGTGATCGTCGATGATCGTGTAGCCCGGCTTGTCGTAGAACCCTTGGCCCTCGTAGCCAAGCTGAGCGGCGATGGCGAAGATCGTGTCGTTCAGCGCCTGATTGGAGTTCTGCTCGCGATAGATCTGCTGATCGGCATCGCCAATCATGTCCACCACAACCACGGCCTCGGGCCGAGCGGCAGGGAGATTGGCAGCCATGTAATTGGCGCCGACGCTGAAGGGCCAGCTATCAATGTTGCCCCGGTCCTCGGCGTCGAAGAAGGCCAACTGGACCTGGCGGCCCTGGGGAATCTCCAGCGTCCGCCCCAACTCAAGCAGCACGGCCACACCGCTGGCGCCGTCATTGCCTCCGATGATGGGCTGGTCGGGATGCTGAGGATCGTGGTCGGCGCGCGGTCGCGTGTCGAAGTGAGCGCCCACCATCAGCGGCCGCCCCTCTCCCTTGACAGCCACGAGGTTGTGGATCGGCACATTGCGATAGGTGAAGTCCTGCTCCATCACGCTCCAGCCGTACGGTTCGAGTTGCGACTTGATGAAGTCGCGCGTGCGGAGGAGAGCCTCACTCCCCGCCGGGCGCGGTCCGATGTCGCACTGCGCCTGGGCGAGCGCGAGCGCCTCGGCGCCGTCGAACTGCAGAGGGCCAGCCGGTGTCGTGGCTGGCGTCACGGAAGGCGCCACCACCTCGCGCGGGGCCGGCGAGCGCGTCGTTGGCGCGGCCGACTCAGGGCCTGCCCGCGGCGTAGACAGCGATGAAGCCGTGCAGCCGACGAGCAGAACGATGGTGACCAACAAAGCCGTCAGGCAGGACGACTGGATAACAAAGCGTGAATTCATGACAAAGAAAAGAGGGGGAGACGGAGGTCGTCTCCCCTCCTCCGTGATCATGAGCGACAAAGGTGTGGCCACGAGACCATCGCGCCGGGCAATCGCGATGATGGCGCTCTTGTCGTCTCGTTCGAACGGACGCTGCCCAACGGCAATTGGCTCAATCCGACGATCGGTGCGAGCAGCAACTCGCCAGAGCAGACCCATCTCCTCCCTCGAGCAACTCTCGCGCGACCTCCAATCCTCCGCGGCTCCAGCACGCCAGTCACCACCCTGTTTTTGTGTTGATCATCATCACACCGGGCGCCCAGTGACCGCCAGCCCTGTCTCGGCAGGGCGGTCGGCCGGCACGGGGCCGATCTCGGGTACAAGCGCCTCGAGCGCCTCGAGCGAGCGCCGCGCGTAGGCCGCGTAACGCTCGCGCTTGTTGCGAATCGACCGTCTGAGCGGCGGCATGATGCCAAAATTGGCCTTCATTGGCTGGAACGACCTCGGCTCGGCGTGCGTGACATAGAAGCACAGCGCCCCGAGCATGGTCTCGGGCGGCAGCGTGATCGGCGCGCAGCCTCGCGCGACGCGGGTGGCGTTGACGCCCGCCAACAGGCCGGTCCCGGCATTGCCCACGTAGCCCTCGACGCCGGTGATCTGGCCGGCAAAGAAGAGGTCGGGCCGCCGGCGGAACCGCATGGTGGGCTCCAGCAGGCTCGGCGAGTGGATGAACGTGTTGCGGTGCATCTGCCCCAGGCGAACGAACGCCGCGTTCTCCAGACCGGGGATCAAGCGGAAGACGCGCTTCTGCTCGGGCCAGCGCAAGTTGGTCTGAAAGCCCACCATGTTGTAGAGCGTGCCGCCCAGGTTATCCCGGCGGAGTTGGACCACCGCGTAGGGCTGTCGGCCGGTGCGCGGGTCGATCAGTCCCACCGGCCGCATCGGGCCGAAGGCCAGGGCCTGCTCACCGCGAGAGGCCAGGACCTCAACGGGCAAGCACCCCTCGAAGAACTGCTTGGCCTCATCGGTCTGCTCGAAATCGCGCAGCGTGAGTCGCTCGGCGCCAAGGAGAGCCTGTACAAAGGCGCCGAACGGCTCCTCGCTCAGCGGGCAGTTGATGTAGTCGCCCTTGTCGCTCTCGCCACGGTCGTAGCGCGACTGCCGCCAGGCGATCTCCATATCGATCGAGTCGGCCTCGACGATGGGTGCCATGGCGTCGTAGAAGTAGAGGTACTCTTCCCCGCTCAGACGCTGGATATCGTTCGCCAGTGCCTGACTGGTCAGCGGGCCGGTCGCGATGATCGTGGGGTGTCCCGTTGGAACCCGGGTGACTTCCTCGTGGCGGATCTCGATCAGCGGATGGCTTCGAATGCGCCGCGTGACCTCCTCCGCGAAAAGCTCGCGATCGACCGCCAGCGCGCCGCCCGCCGGCACGCGGATCGCTTCAGCCGAGCTGAGGATCAGCGAGCCGATCCGGGCCATCTCTGCCTTCAGCAGGCCCGGCGCCCGGTCCACCGACGTCGAGCCCAACGAGTTGGAACAGACCAGTTCCGCGAGCTTGTCCGTGACGTGTGCGGGGGTCATCCTGACTGGCCGCATCTCGTAGAGCACGACGCGGAGGCCGCGCTGGGCAACCTGCCAGGCGGCCTCGGAGCCGGCCAGGCCCCCACCGATAACGATCACATTCTCGCGATCCATCGTCGCTTGTCCCTCTCCATAATAGCTCTCAGTATAGCACACGGAAAGTGGAGGGCAAAGCAAATCGGGGGCAGACAACAAAGAAAAGGGGCCCGCTTGTTTGTCCTTCGGTCGGTCGCGGTTCATCCCGCGGGACTCTGCAGTGTTAGACAGGTACGATGATCTTTTGTAGACTAAACGTATGCTATTGGGAGTCAAAATCGTGCCGGGGAACGAGGAGCAACCATGCGTGCAGTCGACATCATTGCAACGAAGCGTGATGGCAAAGAACTCAGTGACGAGCAAATCCGATGGTTCATCGAAAAATACACCGATGATACGCTTCCCGACTATCAAGCGGCGGCCCTGCTGATGGCGATCTTCCTGCGCGGCATGAGCGCGCGCGAAACCGCCACCCTCACCGCGGCGATGGCCCACAGCGGTCAGATGCTCGATCTCACGGAGTTTGGTCGGACGGTGGACAAGCACTCCTCCGGCGGTGTCGGCGACAAGACCACCCTGGTGGTTGGGCCAATCGTCGCCTCGACCGGCCTTCCAGTGGCCAAGATGAGCGGGCGCGGCCTGGGCTTTTCGGGTGGTACACTCGACAAGTTGGAAAGCATCGCGGGCCTCCGGGTGAACCTGAGCCTCGCAGAGTTCCTCGACCAGGTGCGCCGGGTCGGCCTGGTCGTTGCCAGCCAGACCGCCGAGCTCGCGCCTGCCGACGGCAGGCTCTACGCCTTGCGCGATGTGACCGCCACGGTCGATAGCCTGCCCCTCATCGCCAGCTCGATCATGAGCAAGAAGCTCGCGGCCGGCGCCACCGCCATCGTGCTCGATGTCAAAGTTGGCGCGGGCGCGTTCATGCAGACCCTGGACGCGGGCCGGGCGCTGGCCGAGACCATGGTTGCTATCGGCGCTCACATGGACCGCGAGGTGACTGCGCTGCTCAGCGACATGAACCAGCCTCTCGGGCGGGCCGTCGGCAACGCGCTCGAGGTGGCCGAGGCCATCGCCACGCTGCACGGCGACGGGCCCGAGGATTTCACCACTCACTGCCTGACCGTCGCCGCCCACATGCTGCTCCTGGGCAACAAGGCCGGCTCCCTCGATGGGGCCTATGACCTCGCCGAACACTACCTGGTCTCCGGCGCCGCGTGGGAGAAGTTCGTCGGGTTCGTCGAAGCCCAGGGGGGTGAGCGTGCCGTGATTGAACAGCCCCACGAACGGCTCCCCCACGCCGCGGTCATCGAGCCCCTCCTCTCACCGCGGGCCGCCACGGTGGCCGCAATCAATGCGCGCGCGGTCGGGATGACGGTGGTGGAGTTGGGGGGCGGTCGGGCCAAGAAGGGCGACATGATCGATCCGACAGTCGGCGTGGTTTTGGCGGCGAAAGTCGGCGATGCGGTCAGCCCAGGACAAATGCTACTGGAGGTCCACGCCGCTACCCTCGCCAGCGCCGAGGCAGCCCGCGAGCGGCTCCTGGCCGCCTTTGAATTCAGCGATGGTCCTGTCGAGCCACCGCCGCTCTTCTACGACGGTATCAGCACCCGCACGGAGCTCAACGACGGAGGGAAGAATCATGGCAAGAGCAAAGGTATTTGTGACGCGCGTCATCCCTGAGAAAGGCCTGGAGCGGGTGCGTGAGGTGGCCGAGGCCGAGGTGTGGCCGGAGGAACTTCCGCCGGCCTACGAAGTCTTGTTGGAGCGGGTCAAAGGGTTGGATGGTCTCCTCTGCCTGCTGACGGACAGGATCGATGCCCGCTTGATGGACGCGGCCGGCCCAGCGCTCAAGGTGATCAGCCAGATGGCCGTGGGCTACGACAACATCGACATCCCGGCGGCCACGGCGCGTGGCATCCCCGTGGGCCACACGCCCGGGGTGTTGACCGATGCGACCGCTGACTTCACCTGGGCCCTGCTGATGACGGCGGCGCGTCGGGTGGTTGAGGGCGACCGGTTCGCGCGGGCCGGCCACTGGAAGACGTGGGGGCCAACCCTCCTGTTGGGTCCGGACGTCACCGGGGCCACGCTAGGGATCATCGGCTTTGGACGCATCGGCCAGGCGGTGGCCAGGCGCGCGCGGGGCTTCGACATGCGAGTGCTGACTTACGCGCCGCGCCCAGATCGCGCGGCGGCCGAACGGCTGGGGGTTGAGGTGCTGGACAACCTTGCGGGTCTGCTGCGCCTGGCCGATTTCGTCTCGATCCACACGCCGCTTACCTCCGAGACCTACCACCTCATCGGCGAGCGAGAACTCAATCTGATGAGGCCAGGCGCGATCCTGGTGAACACGGCCCGGGGACCATGTGTCGACCCTGACGCCCTCTACCGCGCCCTGCGAGATGAGCAGATCGCCTGTGCAGCGCTGGATGTCACCGAGCCGGAGCCCATTCCCCCAAAGAGCCCGCTGCTCGAACTGGACAACATCATCATCACCCCACACATTGCCAGCGCCAGCATCCAAACGCGCGACAAGATGGCGACGATGGCAGCCGCCAACCTGGCGGCCGGGCTCAAGGGCGAGAGACTCCCAAACTGCGTGAATCCCAAGGTCTTCGAGTAGTTGGGGTGGGGGGCGGCGGGCGAAATGCCGCCCTGTCCGACTCCCGCCGGTCGAACCAGGTGGCTCACCCCTGAACGGGACGCGAATGAGGCCGGTTGGGGATCCTGGGAACGGCCGGCATCAGGAAGCGACCTGCTCAAAAGACGGGTCGCCGGCTATCAGCGGAGTGCAAACATACGGGCGCCGCACACAACACAGGTTCCTCGATACGCCATGCGCCCGTCGCCGACCTCGGCCAGTTGCGGCTCGTGCATCCGGCGCTTGTGGCGGCAGCGGACGCAGTAAGCCAGGATCTCGGCCGGAGGCGCCAGTGGCGCCGGTTCCACGGCCGGTGGTGAGCGGTCCGGGGCCGGCTCCGGCACCCGTTCTGCTGAAAGAACCACCCGCTCCACCCGTTGGACCGAAACGAGCGGCACGGCCTCATCCGGCGTCACC
The DNA here is from genome assembly GCA_027493995.1 of Ardenticatenaceae bacterium. Classification (GTDB taxonomy): domain Bacteria; phylum Chloroflexota; class Anaerolineae; order Ardenticatenales; family Ardenticatenaceae; genus DOUV01. Next base: position 8,930,931 of record JAOSJS010000001.1, read on the forward strand.
GGCGGGCGCTGCTCGAGGCGGAGGCGCCGAGAAAAGGGGCCCTCGCGCAGCGCGAGGTACCAATACAATCCCCAACCGACCGCGAAACCAACGACAAGGCCACCGACAAACAGAGTCAAGGGTCCACCTCACTCTTGAGAACCGGGCACACAAGAAGCTGCCGAATTTGGATGATGTGTTCATATGATCCTGGTAGCGAAATCGTCTCCAGAGAGGGCGAGCAGTTCGTAGTGCGCGCTGTAGGGGCGCACGGCCGTGCGCCCTACAGCGCGCACTCCAAACAGGCACCCGCCAGTCGTACCAGTTCGCCAACAGTGTCTTCACATTTCTGTAAAAGTGGCGTGTACACGCCACTTTTACAGAAAGTGAGATCCGCCATCCGAATTTGAGATCCGAGAGGGAACGTGAGGGTACTCACAGGGTCTCTCAAGAACGCTCTGAAGCCCCTTCGGCGTTTCCCTCCCACCGCTCACGCGCCTCAGTCCCTCTTCCTATGGACTCAGCAGCCGGACCAAATCGCCAGGGAAATGGCCGGGTCCGCCCTGATAGAGTGCCAGTCGCGGCTTCCACTCCGCGGTACACCCCGCCCCGCCCCGGCAGGGCAACGCCGCCAGCGCCGCGCGGGTGGCCCGGTACGCGGCGGCGTCGAGCGGCCACGGAGCGGTTCCGGTCAGGGCCGTGTAGGCCGCGGCGAAGGTTGCATCGGCCGGCGCCGCATCGACGTAGAACCAGGGCGCCGGCCGCGTGGCCGCTGCAGCGAGCGCCGCCTGGGCCGCCGAGCGGAGGAGCGGACGGCTGTCGATCGCATCCACCGATGGCAGCCCCGCCGGCACGAACGGCCAGTTCGGAAGGCCTGCGGCCGCCAACACCGGCTGAGCGGCGGCCACCGTCTCAGGGAGCGCCGGACCGATGACGGCGACGACATCGGGGTCAACTACCAACTCGCGGGCGCGCTGGGCAGCCATCGCCGGATCGCCGTGCGTGTCGAGAACCACCCACTCGATGCGTACGCCGCGCAAGCGGCCGGCCGCCTGCGCCTGTTGCACGGCCAACCGAGCGGCTGGGATCAGGTGATAGCCGAATTGGCGGTAGGCTCCCTCGAAGGGCGCCAGCACGCCCAGCTTGATGATCGGAGCGGTACTACCGGGCGGGCGGCAACCCGTCACGATGCCAAGCAGGACCACGGGGAAAACAAGTCGCAGCGCCAGTCGCATGGGCCGATTCTAGCACGGAGAGGAAATCGTCGCCAGGCAGATGGACGACAACGCGAAACGCAGGGGCGATGGTTGAACTTGAGATCAAGCTCGGCGACCGCCGATACTGCTCGCTCGGCTCAAAGCGGCGCGAACGCGCCGCTTTGAGCCGAGACACAAACCCATCATGCTGGCAGCGTGGAGGTCCTGATATGCTGAGGCGTCCGTCTTCGTCTCATGGGGCAAGCGTTGTTCCACCCCTCTGCGCTGTTGCGACCGGTGGACCCCCGGCGACAATCGAAAAGTAGACCCGGTACTCGGGCTCCACAAAGACGGCGGTGGTACGGGCGGGGACCGTGAAACGACCCGTCGTGACGTCATACCGCGCACTCTCGACCAGCGGGTCGCTCGACGCTCGTTGAACCGGGTGCAGGCTCAGGTGCCAGCCGGCCAGCGCGGCATCCTGGAAGGTCTGCTCCTCATCCGTTGCGTTGAACAGGACCACGACCCGTTCAAACGCCGGATCGAGATCAATCGTGCCCGTATCGGTGATGCTCATGACGATGAGCCCCGGGATCTGGTCCGGCCCGGTATTGTAGAATCGCAGCCGTTCCTGGATCTCCGACCCGGTTTCCAGGCGGAACAATTTCGAGCTCATCCGGATCTGCTGCATCTCGCGGAAGTGCTGGACCGTCTTGAGAATGTCAGCGCTCGCCGGCTTGAGCGCTGGATTGGCCAACCGCGGCCGCATGATCGGCCAGCGCGACTCGTTGCCACCGGCCCAGGCAGGCGGCAGACCGACGCCCCAGTTATTGGTCGAGTAGGTGAAATCGAGCTTGTTGAACCAGTCGCCCGAGTCGAAGCTGTCCGCATCCATCGACTTCGACCGCAGCATATCGCTCCCCGTATGGAAAAAGTGGATTCCCTGCGCCAGGCTGACGATGTCCAACCCCAGATCTTGCATGCGCACGCGCTCGTCCATCGTCGCCGAGATGGGCGCCTTGAACTGGATGGCATCGAACAGCGTCTCGTTGTCGTGTGCCGAGACGTAGACCACGTTCTCCTGCGGGTCGAGTGTGTATCCCGCCGGCTGGTCACCGTAGCGGAGTTGGGCGCCGGTGGTCATCTGGCCGGTACGGTCGATAAAGGCGTAGTTGCGCAGGTTCCCGGCCAATCCGATGCGGATCAGGTCGGCGTGTTCGAGGAGCCTGGCCTTCTGCTCCTCGAGCGTCGGCCGATTCGCCTCGGTTCCATTTGGGTCGTAGTAGAGCCCTGTGGCAAAGCCCTGCTCGCGCCGGTCGCCGAAGGGATTGCCACCCCGCACGCGGTCGCGGAGCCGGTCGTTGAAGGTGCCGATTCCGGTGCCGGCGACGTTGATCTGCGTGGCATTGACACCCCGGGCGTTGTTAGCCACCTCGCCGAAGTTCCAGCCCTCGCCGTAGATGTAAATGTCCGTCCCCTTTACGCCGTCCCTGACAGGGGTGAGCGCGTCCAACGTCTGCCGCACCTTGATCATGTTGGAGAGCATGTGGTGGCCCATCAGATCGAAGCGAAACCCATCGACCTTGTAGGCCTTCGCCCAGATGACGAGGGTATCCACCATCAGCTTCTCCATCATGTTATGTTCTGTCGCCGTGTTGGGACAACACGTGCTCATCTCGACCGCCCCCGTCCTCGGATTGAGACGGTGATAGTAACCGGGAACGATCCGGTCGAGGACCGACTTCGGGCTCTGCCCGGCGGCGTTGGTGTGGTTGTAGACCACATCCATCACGACCCGCAGTCCCAGCCGATTGAGCGCCTGGACCATCGCGCGAAACTCGAGAATCCGGGTCGGCCCATTTGGGTCCGTGGAGTAGCTGCCCTCAGGCACGCCATAATGCCAGGGATCGTAGCACCAGTTGAAGGCGTCCTCCTGGCGATGCTGGCTGACCAGCGCCTGTTGTTGCTCGGAGTCCGGTGGCAGGCTCGCCAGCGCATCCCAGTCGGCTCGCTGCCACTGAGATTTATCCTCATTGATCGTGGCACAGTCGAAGGACGGGAGCAGGTGGATGTGGGTGACCCCGGCGCGGGCCAATTCTTTGAGGTACCGAATCCCGAAGGTGTCGGTCAGCGTGAAGGCCTTGAAGGTGCCCGAGATCTCGGCCGGTACGCGCGGATCGTTGACGCTGAAATCGCGCACGTGCAGCTCGTAGACCGCGATATCCTCGGGGGATCCGAACGGCGGCTTCACCAGCGTGTCCCAGCCGGGCGGCTTGAGGCTGGAATCGTTCAGATCCACGATCTGGCTGCGCTGGCTGTTCGTCGAGAGACTGATCGAGTAGGGATCGGTGACCAGGTTGTGCTCGACCTGCCCGGTGGATGGCGCATAGACAACGACCGAGTACAAATAATACTCGTTTTTCCAGGAGGGGTCGCCGGTCGCGCTCCACACCCCCGTCGTTGGGTCGAGGGCCATGGTCACGGTCGTACTGACGGGGGATGTCGCGTTCGCAAAGAGATGGAGCGCCACCGACTTCGCCGTCGGCGCCCAGAGCTTCAAGCTCGGAGTACTGCCATGCCAGACGACGCCGAGTGCCCCGGTGTAGGTGTAGAGGTCGTCGAGCACGCCGGGGATCTCCACACCGGTGGCATCCACGAGGTCGCCGCTCGCATCGATGGCCGAGACGGCGAGCTGGCCTTTCAAAATGGCGGGAACCTTCGCCAGGTCGGCGGGTGCGACTTTCAGGGCGGAATAATCGGCCAGGTGGGGAAGTTTGCCTTGATCGCCGCGCTCAGGCCGGCCGGGTCGCAAGTCAACGTGATCACCTGGCCGCCGACGACGCCGCCGCCGGGCTCAAGCATCAGTCTCCCGTCGGGATCGTAGTGCAGTCTGTAGCTGAAATCCGGGTCACAGGTCACCTTCCAGGCGATGGTGTCCCTCGCGACCCAATGGGCTGCCTGGAGCTGAATGTTGCCCTTGGGTGCCCCCGTGACGCTGACGGTCAGACAGTGACCGGTCGGGTCGTAGGCGAAGTAAACCTCCGTCCCGTCCTTCGTGACAGTGAAGGGGATATTGGCCCCGCCCGGGGCGCAGTCAACGCCATAGTTCTCATCCCAGCTCTCGTTAAGAGCGACCTTGACCTCATAATCGCCCGCCGGGAGGGTCGTCGTGAAAACATAGGTCCCATCGCCATCCGGGTCTTGCAGCCAGGAGCGCAGGCAGTCGGGCTGCCAATCGCCGGGGCAGCCAATCTCGCTCTGGTAGCTCCCGGGAGCCGTGGCGATAACCGAGTTCCGGTTGCTGGTCACCCAGTGGGTTTTGTGATCATAGTAGAATTTGACCGGGGAGGCGACGGTAAGAGAGAGTGGGAGATTGGGACCGTTGCGGGTGGCATTCGCCCCGTAGTTCTCATCCCAGCTCTCGTTGAGCGCCGCTTTGTACTCCCAGTCGCCGGAAAGGATGGGGAAAGTGCCCTGCCAGACGTCGTCATCGGCGTCATAGGTGAGTTGAGTCGTTGTACAGTCCGGCTGCCAGTCGCCCGGGCAACCGAGCTCACTCTGGAAACTGCCGGCGATGGTCACGCTGCCCGGAGGCGGCGTGTCCGAGGCCGACACCATCGATGCCAGTCTCATTAAGCTAAGCAAGAGGATAAAAGCCAACGCGAGCGGTGCGCAAAAACGAATCAAAGACCGGCAGCGATCGCTGATCATCGTAGGCTCCTTTCTCACGATGAGCGCAAGGCGTGAAATCCGTCACAGTCGTGACCAGGGCCTGCAGGCGGAACGGAAAATGGTCGTTCGATGGGGATAACGGTAACGGCAGGTTCTCGGGCCACAGCAAGTTTCGTTCCCGCTTGTATCGAATGAGGGGCCAGGGGTGCACGAATTGGCAGCCTGGCGGCGGGCGCTCGGGGCACCTTAGAACAGGGAGTCTTCCACCTGGAACCGGTGAACGGGAATTGACAGCCCACTCCGGTTGCGGTTCCAGCAGAGAGCGAAACGGAGGGTCGTACGCCCTCCGTCTGTGTTTCTGATCTCTCACCCGGTACCGGCGTAACCAGAGGAGGGCTCTCTCGTCTTCTCTTATAGCCCGGCGGGGACGCTTCCCGTGCATTGCGGCGCCCCAACAGGACCTCTGTGAGCGAGACAGCTGCTGGAAAGCCGCCTGCTTCGTTGCAGGTTAAAGATTGAAGGTTGTAGGGGCGCCCGGCCGTACCCCGAACGCAATGCCCGCCCGTGTTCTGGTGCTGTTCGCCCTAACGCCGCACATCGCACCTGGCCAGGGCGCGGTCTCGCCCTCGGGTGAGCGGACGGTCTGCGACTGGCTCATCACCCGCCCGGCGATAAGCGCCTCTCATTCGAAAGCAGAAAAAGGTGATGAAGATTCGCACCCTGTTCGTGCTCCTTGCGGGCCTCACTCTGCTGGCGTTCCCCTGGTACGAAAGTGCGAAGGCTCAGACTCTCGGTGACCCCCTCCCCGCCTCGAATGCTCCCGTCGCTGGCCAGTCCTCATCGCGCGCCGCCGACCTGCACCCGGTGGCGGTCGCTTCGGAGCCCCGCGCCGGGCGGGGCCGGGCCCCCCGGCCGGGTGAGGAGGTCCTTCCCCGCGGCGTCCTGGCCGTGCCGCTGACCACAGCGACCAGCACGGCCACCCCGACGCCCACCTCCGTCCCGTACGCCGATTTTGAGGCAGCGCCGCTCGACGGTCCGGCGCCGCTGACAGCGGAATTCCACAACACTTCGTGCTGCCAGGTTGTCACATGTGCCTGGGATTACGGCGATGGGAACCAGGGAACCTCCTGCGAGGCCTACCACAGCCACACGTACACCGATCCTGGCAGCTATACCGTCAGCCTTGCGATCTTCCGCCCGTCGGGCTCGTCGAACACAGAGACCAAGCCCGACTACATTCAGGTCTCATCCCCCAGCCCCTCTCCAACGCCCACGCCGACACCGGCCTCGACCGTTATCCCCTCAGCCACGCCGACGGCGACCATCACCGAGACCGTGACGGCAACGCCCACGAGGACCGCCGAATCGACCGCCCGCGCGCACTTGACCTACTTGCCACTCCTCGTGCGGAACGAACTGACGCCGTCTGATCCATCGGAACCGGAGTGGGACCCTCGTCTCGATCCCTTGCACGTGACCTACCAGCCTGCCGAGGACTGCTCGCAGGGGTGCTGGCGGTTGAAATCGGCGCGCTACGAGGACCCAACCGAGAGCAACGGCAACCACAACATTTACGTGCGCCTGTTCATCGTCAACGGCACGCAGGTGGCAGGCCGGCCCTGGCACACAGCCTGGCCTGACGGGAACGAGCGTATCCAGAGCAAACCGGCACCGGAGTGGGCGGACTTTCCGATCTATGCCTGGTACTATTTCGAACAGGGCCCCGGTCCTTACTGGTCCTACGCCGGCGACGACGAGACCCGCAGCGATAGCGTCCATGGAATGGGGCTGCCGGTGCGCCAGCACGTCAACTTCCGCCTGACCTGGCGGTGGGTCGAGCCCCCTCCAACGCCGACACCAACCCCTACCATGACGCCGACCAGCACCCCGACGCGGACGCCGACAGTCACACCGACGCCGGAGCCGACCAACACAGCAACAGCCACGCCGACGGCGACCAAAACACCCAAGCCGACCAAAACGCCAACCAGGACACCGACCGAGGCGGCGACGGCAACACCGACCAACACAGCGACGGCAACTGCCACGAGTACGACCAACAGGAACTAACGTATCGACGCCCGCGAAGCACTACCCGTGAGGCAAAAAGGCACGTGCCGACGCGACCGGCCGAACACGCCGGGCGCACAATGACCGCAGCGGCGTGAATCGAGCCGGTCCTTCGAACGCGACGGCGTCCCTTCTCGACAGGCCGCAGGATTCCCCACGCTCGACGGCGCGTGGATTCGAATCTGGCAAACGATCGATAGCTGAGCCTATTCCCTCAGGATTCCTTCAGTTCTTCCTCAGCCAACCCCCAGGAAACCCGGCAATACTGGCATTGTCACAGTCCACAACCCTCCTTGGAGATACGCCCATGAAAGTGGCTCGTACCTATCGGGCTCGCAGCGGCCCAGTGCCCAGGCAGAGCCGTCGCTGGCTTTGGTTCTCGCTTGTTGCCGTTCTTCTGGTTGGCGGGATCCTGGCTGTTCTGGCTGCCCGGTCACCGACCACCAGCTCTGTGGCCGCCGAGCACACCTTCCACGATTTTGGCCGGATCGGGATCAACGACGGTCTCGTGATCGCTCAGTTCCCGCTCGTTGTGCAGCGGTCCACGCAGGTGACCGACGTCCAGACGAGTTGAATGTGCACCAAAGCCCGCCTCGTGCAGGCGGACCAGGTATCCGAGTGGTTCGGGATGTCGCACGGAGGAAGCGCTCCGGTCGTGGACGTGCCGCTGGAACAGGGGCAAGCGGCCTTTCTTGAGGTGAGTATCGACCCGGCCGCCCACGGCCCGGCGGGGATTGGGCCGATCCAGCGGGGAGTCATGGTCCGGACCGCCGATGGCCAGGAGCTCCAGTTCGTGCTCGAAGCAACCGTGACCCGATGATCGACGGGATGACGATGGGCCGCCGGGCATGACCATCGATGGCCGGGTGCCGACCAGCCGGACGGACGGACAACGGTGAGCACAAACGCCGGGGACAACCATCGAGGTTATCCCGGCCTGAAGATCGAGTTCACTCTCAGGAGTGAGAGCTCCTGGTGGAGGTGGGAGTGGACGCACAACCGAGAGCGGACGGACAGATGAACATCCAGCGCGTCATGCTGCCGATCTGCGGTCTTGGCTGCGGCGGGGAAGGGGCGTTGATTGTCGAGCGTGCCCTTGCGAACGTGCCCGGGGTCGTGCGCGTGTACGTCAACCCAGCCACGGAGATGGCCTACGTTCAGTACGACCCGGCCCTCACCGGCCCGGATCGACTCAGTGCTAGCATTGAAGCAGCCGGTTTCGGGCCGACGGGGCTGAAGAGACTGATTCCGTCTGGGACCACGAAGGACGTGAACTCGACCGCCGCAGCGCCGGGAGGCCCGGGTGAGAGCTGGCTGGCCGTTCTCAGGCGGGCGCTGCGACTGGGCTGATGGATCCTTCTCCGACCGACCTCGCGTTGTTCCCGCAATCTCTCGCCCCTACTCGTTGGTATGCCCCCATCCCCGCCTGGAACAGGAGCGTTGACGCCGTCTCACAATTCATAGACGAGATCGAGAGAAGTCGATGCGACAAGCGAGACTGGGGAGCGTTGGCTTGAGACAGGCGAGGAGGTTCGCCGATGTGGTGCCACCTGCTGCTGGCCGCCCCGCTATTCGGGCTGGTCCTGTTTGCTGTTTTCCCCCTCCCTCTGGCTTTGCCCCTCTATAGCCTGGTCGCCCTGGGCTCGCTGGCGCTCTACCATCGCGTGTGGCGGAGTTCAAAAGCGCAGCCAATGACCGGCCGCGAGGGAATGCTGGGAGCCGAAGCCTGGGCGACAACCGATATCGACGCCCAGGGATATGGGCTGGTGCGCTGGAGCGGCGAACTATGGGCGGCCCGCTCCCCAGACCCTGTCGCGCGCGGCACCCCGGTGCGGATTATCGGGTTTGAGGGGCTCAGGCTCGTCGTGCAACCTACAGTGAGCGATGGAAACGGTGCCGGCTGACGTTTCGAGTACGGTCAGCAGAAGGAGAAGGAGAGATGCACATCCCTGGCGGTGAGCGCATCCCGTCCGATGGCGGCAGCACCTGCGAGGGTGCAGCCCACCCCATCCCACACACTATTCCACGGCAGAGGAAATCGAGAGCCAGTGCTCATCACCGAACCGTGGCACTTCTTCTGTTGGTAACGTTGCTCCTCGGGTTGGGGGGCTTTTCGCCACTCAACAGCCGACTCCTGAGCACGGTCGCGCCGGATCGCGATCCAGCGGCGCACGCTTCTCTGGTGAACCAGATCAACCCTCCCGACGGCTACCCGCTCCCGGCGTCTCTCGGCACGATTGGCCGGCAATTGTTAGCCGCTGGCGCCATCGACGAAGCGCGCTTTCTCCAGGTCTACGCCCAGTCAGGGCGGCCATTGACGGAGACGCAACTCGCCAGTCTGCGACAGGGGAGCGATGCGCCGATTGTGATCAACCGGGAGAACGCCTACTTTCTGCTCAACTTCTTCTGGGCCTTCGGGCTGACCAACCAAAATCCCGTCCTCACGGAAGGCCCGCTAATCCGGTACAGTAAAGGGCAGATCGAGCGCTTCGCCTCGACCGGCGGCTGGACGCTGGGGACCAGGCCGGTGACAGCCCTCTATGCCAGCATTCCAGTCGTCGCGCTTCGCCGGGAGCAACAGGCGCGCCTGGAGGCGGTGGCTGAGACGGTGCACCGGCCATGCTGCGACAACCCGACAGCGTTCCCCGACTGCGACCATGGCATGGCTCTGTTGGGTCTCCTCGAGCTCATGGCCTCACGCGACGCCAGTATCGAGGAGATGTATCAGGCCGCCAGGTACGTCAATGCGTTTTGGTTCCCCGAGCAGTCGTTGGAACTGGCGATTTTCTTCAAGATGACCAGGGGCCTGGATTTTGCCGATGCGGATGCCCGCCAGCTTTCGAGCGCCGACTTCTCGTCAGCGACGGGTTCTCAGCGAGTCCATCAGTGGTTGGCGACGAACGGTCTATTAGAGCAGCCCTTCAGCGAAAGCGGGAGTTGTGGGGTGTGAGCCTGGTTGTCACGCCGACCGGGACCACCCCTCCATCGTCCAGGCGAACGAGGATTTGTAAAGCCATTTCCAGAGAGCAACCTGCTGCTGGCCGCTCCTGATGTCACATTTTGGTTCAGCGAGGAAGGATCAGAGCGGCCAACCGGTTTTGGTCCTCACCAGCAACGTTTGCCACTTTCGGAGCGGGCGTGCCGGCGTGCGCCTGGAGATAGGCGTGGATCGCCATGGCTGCCTTTCGCCCGGCCACCATAGCCGTCACCACCAAGTCGGGGCCCCGGACGTTGTCGCCACCGGCAAAAACCCCCGCCCGGCTGGTACGTCCGGCCTCATTGGCTACGATCAACCCCCACCGGTCAGTCGATAGACCGGGCGTCGTCTCTCTTATCAAATCATCGGGCCGATAGCCGAGGGCCAGCACCACGGCATCGACCTCGATGGTGAACTCCGAACCCTCGACTGGCACCGGCCGCCGCCGCCCCGAGCGGTCCGGTTCCCCCAGCCGCATGCGAACGCATTCCATCGCCCGGACGTGACCCGCATCGTCGCCCTGGAAGCGCACCGGGGCGGTCAGGAACTCGAAGCACGCCCCTTCCTCGCGGGCCAGTTGCCGTTCGTCGGCCTTGCCGGGCATCTCAGCCTCGCTGCGGCGATAGACACAGGTTACCTCCCGGGCGCCCAGCCGCACGGCTGTCCGCAGGCAGTCCATCGCCGTGTCGCCTCCGCCGATGACCGCGACCCGCGTCCCCACCCGCCGCAGCGCCCGTTGCTCGACGGGGAGATAGTCTGCGGACAGGTTGGCGCGGGCCAGAAAGTCGGTCCCCGGGTAGATGCCCGCCAACTGCTCACCGGGAATGTTGAGTGGCACCTCCTGCTCGGCGCCAGTCCCGAGAAACACAGCGTCGAACTGGTCGAGCAACTCGTCCACCACGAGGTCGTGGCCGATGCGGACGCCAGTGACGAAACGGACGCCCAGAAATCGTAGATCGTCGGTCTTGGCGGCGACCACTTGCCGGGAGAGCTTGAAGCTGGGGATGCCGTAGACCAGGAGCCCGCCCGGCCGGGGCCGGGCCTCATAAACCGTCACCGCGTGCCCCCACCGGGCCAACTCTTCGGCCGCGGCGAGCCCGGCCGGGCCTGCGCCGACGATCGCCACCCGTTTGCCCGTCGGATGCGTCCGGCGAGTGATCACCCGACGCTGCTTGCGGTTGGCGTCGGCGGCGAACGCCTCGAGCCGGCTGATGTTCACCGGCCCGTTGCGTGTATTGACGACGCAGGAACTCTGGCAAAAATGAGGGCAGACCCGGCCGCAGATTTCAGGCAGGTTGCTGGTCTGCCGAAACACCTCCCCGGCCCCGGCGAAGTCGCCTTGCTCGATGAGCCACAGGGCCAGGGGGATATTGTTGTTGGCCGGGCAAGCCCGCACGCAGGCCTGGGGATAGGGGCACTGGAGGCAGCGGCTGGCCTCGACGACCGCGGTCTCCGGGTCGTACCCGAAGAACACCTCGTCGAAGTTGTGAATACGTTGCGCCGGCGCCTGTCGCGGCACCGCTTGTGGCGGCGTCGCCAGCCGGGTTTTGCGGTTGATTTCCAGGATACTGGTTCGGTCAAACATAGTTGCGCGGTCCATCCAGCAATTTCCCACAGACTCGGGATGAATACGTTAACCACCTACCAGCCCGGCTCGCTCCCGCTCCTGGCGCTGCCAGAGGAGTAACCAGCTATCGTAGGCGTCGGCCCAGTTCTCCTCGGTCACCACCAGAACTTTGTCCACCCCGTCCCGGTCCTTGATGTAAAAGGTAAGTTCCGGGCGACCGTCCTCCTCGGTCTCGACCATGCAGCCGCCGGGACCAAAGTCCCGGTAGAGCAGTTTCCAGCCGAAGGTGGCCTCGCAGGCGGCCTGCCAGCAGGAGCACCATTGGCGGTCCATGTAGACGATCATTTTGCTCTCTCCCATTCCCTGTGGCCAGATCGGTCTCCCGGCTTTTGACGGCCGAGTTCGGCCCTGCACTTTGGCCGGGATCCCAGCCAGCGTCGCCGTCTGCGCACAAATCGAGCCGTACGATGCGAGCGGGCTACCGATTTTCTCGGTCAAACCTTCATGAGGAAGCGGTCGATATCTCGCGCCGCACGTTTCCCAGCGCCCATGGCTCGTACCACGGTATCGGCCCCGGTGACGATGTCGCCGCCGGCCCAGACGCCGGTCCGGCCGGTCCGTCCCGTCTCCGGGTCCACCGTGATCAGCCCCCACCGGTCGGCGGCCAGCCCGCCGGTGGTTTCGGACAGCGTCTTGTCGGCCTGGTAGCCCAGAGCGAGCACGACGGTGTCCACCGGCAGGGTGAACTCGGTGCCTGGTTTGGGCACTGGCCGGCGCCGGCCGCTGGCATCGGGCGCTCCCAGCCCCATCTCCTGGCACTCCATGGCGACCAGGCGTGCCTGTTCGTCCCCGATGAAGCGCACCGGCGTCGTGAGGAACATGAAGCGCACGCCCTCCTCACGAGCGCTGCCCACTTCCTCGCGGCGGGCCGGCATCTCTGATTCGGATCGCCGATAGACCACAGTGACTTCCCGGAAGCCCAGGCGCAGGGCCGTCTCAGCCACATCCATCGAAGTGAATTCCTTGAGCCCGTCCCGTTGGACGATGGAGCCCAGGCGGACGGCCGTCTGGGCGACGTCCATGGCCGTATTGCCGGCGCCGATGACAGCCAGGCGCTCTCCAATCGTGGGTGCGCCCTCGCCGGGCGCCTGACCACTCCGCGATAGCTTGGTCCGGGTCAGAAATTCCGTCGCGGTGTAGACCCCGTTCAGCTCCTCGCCGGGAATCTTGAGCCGGGTAGGAACGATCGTGCCGGCACCGATGAAGACCGCGCCGTACCCTTGGGCGAGGAGGTTGTCAATCGTAAGATCCGTGCCGATGGTCGTATTCACCCGGAAGCACACCCCAACCGCCTCGAGAAACTTGATCTCCGCCGCGAGCACGGGGGGCGGGAGCCGGAACGTGGGGATGCCCCACGCCAGCGCCCCCCCGATGATGGGCAGGGATTCGAAGACGGTGACCTGGTGGCCGCGGAGCGCCAGGTCGGCCGCACACGCCAGACCCGAAGGACCGGAACCGACGACGGCGACGCGTCGGCCCGTCGCAGGTGCCTTCTGCTCCGCCGGCTGCTGTCGCCGGCCGGATGCCTGCTCCCACGTGCCCAGAAAGCGCTCCAGCGCGCCGATAGCGATGGCATCGCCCCCCTCTTGGGCCAGGACACAGGCGCCCTCGCACTGGCGGGCGAAATCACAGACCCGGCCACAGATCGCGGGGAAGTTGGTGGTGCGGCGCAGCACTGCGATCCCTCGCTGGAAATCCTGATCGACCAGAGCGCGAATGAACCCGGGGATATCGTTGTGGACCGGGCAGCCTTGAATGCAGAGGGGTTCGGGACATTGCAAGCAACGGGTGGCCTCGACCAATGCTTGTTCGCGACTATACCCCAGTTCCACCTCCTCGAAGTCAACGCTCCGCTCGTGTGGGTCGCGGGCCGGCATACGCACCCGGTAACCCGAGAGCGCCGGCTCCCACTGCGTGTCTGGGTACTCGCGGCCGAAGGGCAACTTGAGATCGTGATCGTCCCAGAGGCCTGGGTGCGGGCTCGGCCCATAAATGGGCTCCATCTCTTCCGGCGTGCCGACCGCCGTGGCGCCGCAGGTCTGCAACATGGTGTGGATCTCTGCTCGCCGTAGGGGCGGCACTGTCACGCCTAACAGCTGGCCACTGTGCCCATTGGACTTGGTCGCGTGGGCGCGGATACCTATAAAATCGGGGGCAATGCCGGCCTTTTCCAGCCGGCTTCGGGCGGCATCTAGAGCCTCACCATGGGTGAAAGCCGCCACCAGGACCCGGGCTGGTTGTTCTGCCTTGCTCATGAGATCCCTCCCTACCGTGACAGGCTCTCGATGTACTGGATGATCGTTTCCAATTCGTTGTCGCTCAGCATCGCGATACTGAAGGGCGGCATTTGTTTTTTCGGTGTTCGCACCTGTCGCCGTACCTCCTCGGCCGTCTTCCCCACCAGGCTGGGTGCCAGAGCGGTGCCTTGAGCCCCAGGGCCGTGACAGGCGATACACCCTTTACTCTGGAAGAGTTGCGCCCCTTGATCGATGTCTGAGACTGCCTCGCTCTGGGCTCCCTCGGAGCTGGAAGCCGGAGCTGCCGGGCTCGCCGGTGGCGTCACTTCGATCTGGACGCCGTCAGGCACCTCAGGGAGCGCCATCAGATACGCCACGACGTCGGCGATTTCCTGTCGAGAGAGGGGAATCCGGGGCATGGTCGCCTGGTTATTGACGGTCTCGGGATTCGCGACGACGGCGGTCAGGAAGGTCGGTCCCGCGACCGCCACACCATGCAGATTCGGCCCGACTTGCCCGCGGGCATCCTGGCCGTGACAGACGGCACAGTTGCTCACAAACAGCTGCTGCCCGGCGGCTGAATCTCCGAGGGGCCGAGAAAAACCGAACACCCGAATAGGGACCCCCTCGGGTTGTGCCGCGGATTCCCGGTAAGCCTGGTAACCGAAGGCGACCAGCGGGGTCCCAATGATCGCGACCAGGGCGATGATGATTGCCAGGAGTTCCCATTTGCTCATCAGACAGTCTCCCATTGAGAGAGTAGAGATTGGAGATGAGAGATTTGGAGAGGAACGACCACCTTCCAGATCGAACACGGCGGCCAAGAACCGCAGTCTCTCATCCTCAATCTCCCGTTAGCCCAAGTACAAGCGCAAGAACACCACCGTCACACCGACGAGAAAGGTCGCGATGGGAACCAGTGCTCGTTGAGCCTGCCGGGGATCAGGGAAGTTTTCCTCCGAGAGGCGATGAGCCAGCAGAATCGACAGCACCAGACCGACCAACAGCACAGGAATCTGGAAATAGGGCACCCACCCGGAGAGGTACGGCGTCCACGGGTAGTGCTTCGTCCCCAAGAGATTCCAGCCCCACCCGAAGGGATCAGAGAGCAACGGGATCGCGTAGGAAACGTTGATGAACAGGAACGCGATGCTAAAGGCAATCCAGGCCATCAGGCCCATTGGCACCAGGGCGTAGGCATAGGTGACGAAGACACGCCGCAGCGGGACCGAGGAGGCGCCAGCCATTCGCTTCGACAGCCAGGAAAAGAGCAGGAAAATCCCCGGGACGACCACCAGGTTCAAGGTCAGCAGTCCGGCGGCGTAGGCCAGAAAGGTCGGGAGGCTGGTCACGTTGGCCCAACTCTTCAGCTTCCCCCACGGCCCCAGCATCACCACGGAGTAGACGGCCGCGCTGGTGAGCATGATGAAAGCCTTGTAGGCCTCATCCAGATGGCGGTAGGGCACCAGCAGGTCCTTCCCGAAGACCCGCAGGTTGAGCCCCACGTTACCCACCGGGCAGGCCTTGATGCACTCCGTACAGAGCCCGCAGTAGGCATTGCGGTTGAGTGTGCCGGGGTACTCCATCCAGGGGCAACCGAAGGCGTCGGCCGAGCCGCGGATGCACTCTTTCCCACAGTGCCGGCGACAGACCTCGGGATCCTTCACCCGCAACTCTAGCGGCGCCACCATAGAGTACAACCCGATGAAGCCGCCCACGGGGCAGACATAGCGGCAGAAAACCCGCCGCTGGAAGATCAGCGACAGCACAATCGCCAGCACGATGAAGAGTGACAACACGATCCCGGTCACAACGGGGGTCGTCAGGATGATGGCGCTGAACGTAGCGACCGCCAGGAAGGAGAAGTTCTGCAGCCAGATGTTGCGTAGCCGCCGGGGCCAGGCCTTTCCGAGGGTGAAGAGCTTACGCTTGCGGCGTTGGACGAAGCTCAATCGCTGCAACCATTCGCCTGGTGCCGGGATGGGACACATGGTGCACCATACCCGGGCTCCAAACGGAATCAGGAACATGATCAGCAGCGCCCACCAGATGATCCATACGAAGATGATGGCGAAGTTGTGGTTGCCAACCGGGGTCCCGAAGAAGGCGGTCAGGAGAACCAGCACGAAGAAGAACAGGTTCGGCAGGATCACGAAGAATTGGAAGGCCCGGTGGCGGAGCACGCGTCTCAGCAGGCCGATCCCGAGCAGATCGAAAGGCAAGCGGCGGCGTGGCAGACGGGCCCCCAAGGCCGTCAACCGGGGGAGACCCAGGGGGCGGGCGATAATGCCCAGGCTGCCAGGTGAACGATCCGGATTTCCCGGATTCTCCCGTGTTCTTGAGATGTAGCCCAGGGTGCCGAGCGCGACCAACAGGGTCAACACCATTGCTCCCGCCGCGGGAGTGTTGGGCTCAACAACCAGCTCCCCAATCATGAACGGGTGCATGTTGCCGCAGGTGTAGGAACAGCGGAAGCGGAACTTGCCGGCCTTGTCGGCGCTGATGGTCACGGTGGTAGTCCGCCCGGGGAGAACGGGTTCGTTGATCCCATACCCGTCCAGGTAAAACCCGTGTACCACGTCATCCGAAGTAATGTTGAAGACGACCTGGTCCCCGCGGTTGACATGAATGACCTCGGGTTGCCAATCAAAGCGCTGCGCCGCCAGATTGATCTCCCGCCTGGTGGGCAACCCCGCGTGAGGGTTCGCCGCGACCAGAGCAAACAGCGCGCTCAAGACGAGAAAGCGTGGTAACCAACGTTTCATCCCTTCACCCCCTTGCTGCCCACTCGCTCGCCACCAACACCGCCACCACCAACTCGGATGGCCCGGATCAAATCCTCAGGACCAGTGGCCGTCATCCGCCTCGCATCGTAGAGATGCATCTCATTCCCTGTGGCCTCCAGACAAATAAACCGGAGCACGTCCTCAGCCGACAGTGGGAAAGGGGTTGCCAGTATCGTGCCCGGCTCAGACACCTGGATTACGACGTCGGGGTGGAGATCAAAGACATGGGCCCACCCCCCAGGTTCGTCCGGCTCGCATGCGACGACGTCGATATCGGCGGTCGTCGCAAGCAACCCCTCGATCGCCCGGCCGACGAGTGGGAACCGAGAAAGGATGGCCACGCGACGGACCCTCATTCGTGCCTCCGTTCACCATGCTGCGGCTTACTCGTAGTATACGCGCTGGCTTGCGCGCTGATCCATCCTCCAGGGTAGCCCTTTTCACACAAAAGAAGAGCTATCTTGCGATAGCTCTTTCGGGCCCCGTCGCGCCCGTTGGATAGTCTGTTCGGGCTATGCGCGCAGAGGCGTGCACAAAAACCAAGCCTTGTCGCTTGAAACAGGTCGTAAGGTTGCAGGTTGAAGGGTTAAAGGTTCAACAGTGCAAGAGCATTGCCAGTCGTTGCGACGGCACCGGTTAACCTTCAACCTTCAGCTTGCTAACCTGTAACCCGAACAGCATTAGTGGGAGGCCGTTGTCAGGCCCTGTTGGATGGCGTAGGCGGCGGCCTGGACGCGATTCTCAAGATGCAGCTTGGCCAGGATGTTTTTGAGGTGGTTCTTCACGGTGTTCTCGGCGATGACGAGCTTGTCGGCAATCTCTTTGTTGGTCGAGCCGTGAGCAACGAATTGGAGCACCTCACGCTCCCGGTCGGTGAGCCGCTGAATCCCAGCTTTCGCGTGCGCATTTTCGCCCAGGCGGGAGAACTCACGGATGAGCTTGCCAGCCATGAAGCGCGAAATGGGCGCCTCGCCGCACGACACGCCCCGGAGCATCTCAAAGAGCTGGCCGGGTTCCAGCTTTTTCAGCAGATACCCGTGAGCGCCGCTTTTGATCGCCTCAAAGAGGCTCCGATCGTCCTCGGCAACGGTGAGCACCACGATCTTCACATACGGAAGCTCGGTCACGATGCGCCGCGTGGCTTCCAGACCGTCACAGACCGGCATGGCGACGTCCATCAGGATCAGGTCCGGCATCAGCGTCCGGGCCTGTGCCAGCGCCTCCAGCCCGTTCTCAGCCTCGCCCACTACATTGAAATCGCTCTGGGAGCTCAAAAGGGCCATCAGCCCTTTTCGAAAGAGAACGTGGTCATCAACCAATAGGACGCGCAGGGCGTCCATCGGCGTCACTCCCTTCTTGTTCCAATGGAATCTGAACCTTCACCGTCGTCCCCGCCACAGCCCGAGAGTGCAGGCGCAAGACCCCGCCTAGACTCTCGGCCCTTTCCTGCATGATGGCCAACCCAAAGGTCCGCCGGGCCGATCGCTCGACGGCGGCCAGATCAAAGCCAGTACCATTATCAGCGATCGTGATCCGGATCGCGTCGTTTACGCGCTGAAACCGGACCCGGACGCGCTGGGCGTCAGCGTGCTTGCGTACGTTCGAAAGCGCTTCCTGAACGATCCGCAGCAGTTGAATCTCCTGAGTGGCGGTGAAGGCTAGATCCGTGGTTCCGTCGGCCTCAAACTCAGTCGTAATACCGTATTGCAGTTCAAACTCCTCCAGGTACTGTCTCACCGTGGCGATCAGTCCTTCTTTGTGGGAAACGGGCGTGCGGAGGCCGCTAATCGCCTCCCGCACATCGGCGTAGGTCTGATCCACGACTTGGGTCAACGCCTCCAGAGCCTGTGCCGCTTGAGGCGTGTCGCCGGCCAGCATTGCCTGCCGGGCCGCACGCGCGGTGAGGTTGAGAACGCTCAAGGCCTGGGCAAAGCCGTCGTGCATCTCGCGGGCCAGGCGATCTCGCTCCTCCAAAACCGCCAGGTCCTGCACGCGCCGCCGCCCGGCGGCCAGGTCGCGGCGCATGCCCTCGAAGGCGGCCGCCAACTGCCCGATTTCGTCCTGCCCCTGGACCACCACTGGGTGCTCCAGGTCACCGCTGGCGATCTGCTCGGTGGCGGCAATGAGCTGGGTCACCGGTCGCACGACGCTGCGAGTCGTCAGCCACGCCGTGGTCAGGCCAGCCCCGAGGGCGAACAGCCCGAACAGCGCCAGGCGAATACGGAGGAGCTGCGGAAGCCACAGCGCCGGGTCCTCTCTCTTCTCCACAACTACGTTCCAGGGCACGTGATTGAGCGGGGCGTAGGCAACGATGTGCTTGCCACCTCCGGGCACCTCGTGGACTCGCACGTCGGCCCGCCGGACCTGGGCCCGGTCGGCGAACAGGCGGTTATAAATACTCAGTTTGCCGCGGCGGCTGCTCTCCGTGCTGGCCAGCACCTCGCCGTCCTCGTCGACGAGCTCGGCCACATACCCTGAGCCGGCAATGTTCAGGCTGGCAACCAGCTGGGCGCTGGCGTGGGCCGGCTCGATCTCGCCAATCAGGTAGCCGGCAATGCGATCGTCGTAACGTACCGGCACAGCGATGGAGACGACCGGGTGATGAAGCACTACCCCTGATGGGCTATGGGTAACGGTAGGAAACCCGGCGTGCGCCAGTGCCTGGAAGCCCGGAAGCCGGGCGACAGAGGTGCCGACAATGTCCGAACGAGCGGGTTCACTCCACGTCACGCGACCTTCAGCGTCGACCAGGCTCACCGTGCACGGCTCACTGAAATGGTGATAGACGATCCAGTGATGGTAGAGGATACTGAGGGCGACCTCAGCCCGGGGCGCATCCCCGGTTTCGAGAGCGGGAGCAACATCGGTGGCGGTGCTCTCGAGTTCCTCCACCACGTGCTCGAGCAGGCTATCGACCTGGTCGGCGGCGGTCTGGGCCATGGTCAAGCGTTCCTGGAAGACGATCTCAGTGCTTTGCTGGATGGCCTGCAGCCCCACGAACGTATACACCAGGGCGATGACTACCAACCCGACGGTGACGTAGCCCATGATGCGCGTTTGGAGACCTGACTGGCTCAGGAATGGCATCCCGTTGGCTCCCCAGCATGCAACAACAACGCTATCGGTACGAGACGGCGGCAGACCCCAACTCTGGGAAATGGCACGAGGGCCCAGTATCAGTCTATCACATCGCTTGTAGCCGGTGTATCCTCGATCCATGTGATTGGGCAGGCGAAAAGAGACTATCTCGGGATAGTCCCTTTTGGTGATGCCAGATCGGATCATGCAAGCGATTGCGACAGGGACGGGAGCGACTCTTCGTCGGACGAGCGGGTTCACCGTGAACGGAGGCCGCGAAATTCAGTTCCCTCTCGTGGAGTGAGCCAATACGAGAGCGCCGGTCAAGGAGTCACCGAGACGATTGCAAAGCGCCTTGTGAAGGTGCTTTCAGGTTCGTACGAACCACGTTGTCACCCGCGCAACGACGACTTGACCGATGTTCTAGCGCGCCGGTCACGTCCTCAGACGTCCGAAGTCTGGGAGGGACCGTGCTGGCCCACAGCGCGCTCCGACGACGGTGATCGAGGCGGGCACCTGCCGCGAACCAGACGTCGGAAGTCTGTTCCCTCCCCCCGCGGGATGACGGGACCGGGGCGCTAGCCGCTCCGCACACTGCCGCCTGGGCAGGGCCATGCCACAGCAGGGTTCTGGGATAGAACGGCGGGGAGGGTTCCGCCGCCGGAGGTAGCGATCGCGCGAAGTGCGTGCATCAGCTGCACCTGCCAGCCAGGATCACCCTTGTCGATACAGCAACTTGCTCCCGACGCCTCTAAAAAGTGGAGAAATCGGAGCCGGATCGATCGGGCCAGAACGATTACGCTGGCACCCCGGAAGGTCGCGCGTGCCTGCGCCAGGCTGAGCGCGCCGGCCAGGGGATACCGGTCGATATCCAGCACCACACAGTCCGCCGCGACGTGACCGGCCTGCCTACCCATCTGGCAGACCAGGGTGACCTCTGCGACAAGCGCCGTTCCAGGCAACCCCTCCACCACTTGCGTAAGGATTTGCCGCTCACCGGCGTCCTCGCTCGCCACTACCACACGCAGCAACCTCGACTTCATGATTCACCTCCTCGGAGTGGCGCACTTGCGGCCAGCGTGCGACGCACCTCCCGGTTCACCCTATCACAGCGAGACCGGCCTCTATATCCTCGACAGCGGTGATTATGCGACCCCAAGGGCACCATCTTGGGGTGGTCTCTTTTTGGGATGGTTCCCATCGTCGCGCTCGCCGAGGACGAAACGTGTGAGCAACGAGCGGAGCGAAAAGAGTTGCCGTCGAGACCGCTGAGCACGGCGAAAGCCGAGTCTCTAAGGAAGCAGCCAGCCCAACAGTGGGATCACCAGGGTGTGGAAGATCACCGCACCGACGAAAAAGCCGGCCAGGTAGGTCGCCGAGCTGATGACGCCCTGGGCCGCGAGCACGTGCTGGCGAAAGGGGCAACCATTGGCCAGGATCGAAAGAAAGCCGACGCCAAATCCACCCAGGGCCGTGAGCGCCAGGGTGACTGCGTCCGGGCGGCCAAACGCCCCAACCGGAACCCCCCCGGCCAATGCGGCCAGCGGGAAGGCAACCCAGGCCGTCAGGGCGAAGGCGATCAGGCCCTTGAGCAGAAACGTATCCCGCACCAGGATGAAATCACGAATTCCACCGACGAAGCACATGCGTGAGCGCTGGCCGAGGTAACCGATGACCAACCCGATGATCAGGCTGGCGATGGCTGCGAGTGTCATTGCCTGGCCCTCCACTGTAACCACCACGTCGCGAGCACGACGCCTATCACCATGGCCCCGAACCCAGCCAGCCCGAGCGGTTCGCCGGCTGCAACCCGGAGAAGCAGCCGGATCGAGCACCCGGCCGCCAGCAACGCGAAATTCATCACCAGCACGCCGTACACGAACGTCTTCAGCGGATGCTCCGGCGTGCGCCAGCGAAACTCACCGCTCGAGCGCGCGCCGATCAGGGCGCCGGCCAGCACGCCGACCGTCGTCAGCAGTGGGAAGATCGCGGAAGCCTGGGCGACGGTCAGCCGCGTCCCCAACCCGGCGTTGAGCAGCCAGTTGACGAGGTCGCGGCCGTGGCAGGCCATGCAAACGCCGTAGGCCGCGGGCGGGCCAATCTCGAAGAAGGCGCCTCCGGCGACGGCCAATACCCCGGCGATGATCCCCATTTGCACCGCTGTCACTCGCACGGCACTGACCCGCCGGCCAACCGTTTCGGAAAGTGACATGCTTCTCGCGGCCATCGGCTATCCTCCCACCCGCCCGGCATGTCGTCTTGCCGTCCGCAGCTCGAGCCATGCGTCCGTGCGCGGCCGGTAGGAGTGGACACTATCAATCTGCACCCGCTTCTCGGCCAGCAGTGCCAGGGCCGCCTCGCGCCGCGGGTATTCAAAGCGCAGCGCCACCCCGCAGTTGGGGCTGAGTTCCTTTGGCCCCGGCACGAGTTGGACGACGAACCCGCCGCGCCTGAGCACGGTTTCGGCACGGATGGCATGGTGTGACGCGAAGAAACTGATCAGGCCGTCCAGTTCGTCAGGCATGGGTCACTTCCTGTCCTGTGGCGTGGTGTGAATTCCATACAGGTAACCGTTCAGAGAAGCTGAAATGTGATGCATTGCGTGATGCGTAATGCGTGAAGGAATCATTCACGCATCACGCCCCACGCATCACGTTTCCGTAGGGATGGGGCCAGGGAGCACCCTCTGAACGGTTACCCACTCGGCAACGTCTCGAAGCACCCCCACCGCCGCATCAATCTCGGCGCTGGTGTTGAACCAACCGACGCTGAAGCGCACGGTTCCCGTCGGGAAGGT
Source organism: Ardenticatenaceae bacterium (assembly GCA_027493995.1). Taxonomy (GTDB): domain Bacteria; phylum Chloroflexota; class Anaerolineae; order Ardenticatenales; family Ardenticatenaceae; genus DOUV01. The sequence goes on from JAOSJS010000001.1 coordinate 8,953,350, forward strand.
GCCCAGCGTGCGGTGGGCGGAGGGCGCACAGTGCAGACCGGGACGCGACATGATGCCAAACGGCCGGTCGAGAATCGTGCTCACTTCGGAGGGCACCAGGCCGGCGATGTTGAACGAGACGACACCGCATCGCTGCGCCGGGTCCTCGGGACCGTACAGGCTGAGGCCGGGAATCTCGGCGGCGCCCGCGAGGAATCGCGCGACCAGTTCCCGCTCGTGGGCCGCCACGCTCTCGATCCCGATCTCGCAAAGAAAACGCACACCGGCAGCGAGCCCGGCGAGCCCGGCCACGTTGAGCGTCCCGCTCTCGTAGATGTCCGGCATGAAGTCGGGCTGGAACTCGAGAGCCGAGTCGCTCCCGGTTCCGCCCCGCATCAACGGTTGCAACCCCAGCCCATCACGAACGTAGAGCCCGCCCGTCCCGGTGAGGCCGAGCAAGCCCTTGTGACCCGTGAATGCCAACAGATCCACCCCCAGTGCTTCGACATCAATGGGAATGCTCCCCGCTGTCTGGGCCGTGTCGACCAGATAGGGCACGCCCCGCTCGTGGGCGACGGCGGCCAATTCGCCGATGGGTAGCAGCGTGCCCACAACGTTCGAGCCGTGGGTGGTGACCAGCAGCCGGGTATCAGGTCGCAGTGCGTGCCGCACATCGTTGGAATCCAACAGACCCGCGGGCGAGCAGGCGACGACCGTGACTTCGACCCCTTGCGCCTCCAGATGGCGCAAGGGCCGCATCACTGAGTTATGCTCCAGGCTGGAGGTGACCACGTGGTCGCCCGGCCGGAGCAGCCCATAGATGGCCAGGTTCAGCGCCTCCGTGGCGTTCTTCGTGAAAACGATCCGGCCGGGATCAGAGACGTTGAACAGGCGGGCAACTGCCTCCCGTGCCTCGAGCACCACCCGGGCGGCGGCGATAGACATCTGGTGGCCGGAGCGTCCCGGATTGCCGCCGGCCTCGCCAAAGTAGTCGTTGAGGGCGGTTCGGACGGCCGCAGGCTTGGGCCACGAGGTGGCTGCATAATCGAAGTAGATGACCGGCGTGTTCGGCTCCCGGTCGGTAGCAGCAATCATCTGAATCTCCTTCCTGCGTCGTCGGCAAGGCTACCAACACCCACCCGCATCTCTTTCAGCCGTCGGTGTAGGTATGGGCGTCGGTGTGGCCGCCGGCTCGACGTGCTCTTTGAGATAGGTTTGATAGGCCTCGAAGCCGCCTTGCAAGTGATAGACGTTGGTGTAGCCGAGCATGCGCAAAATGACCAGGGCGTGGGCCGAGCGGTGCGCAGAACGACAGTAAAGCAGAATGGGGGCGTCTTTTTCGGCCGGCAGAGCATTGAGTTGTTGGGTGATGCTGCGCAGCGGAACGTTGACCGCACCCTCGATGTGGCCGGCAGTGAATTCATCCGGCTCACGCACGTCTACAACGAAGTAGTCCTGCTTGAGTGCCGCCAGGGACTGCTCGGGCGTAATCTGGTATCGATCCACCGGCAGATTGCGCAGATACTCGCCGGCAGCACGAGTCAGGGTGGCGAGTCGATAAAACTCCCAGCCATCGGAGCAGGTTGGATCGGCAGTCACTGCCTCTTGAGCCAGGGTGATAGCGGCTGCAAAGTCGCCGGCCTGGTAGGCCGCCATACCGGCATCCTCGGCCTGTTTGCAGGCCGCCTGGTTGGCTTGTGCGGGAGCGGCAGCCTTTGCGGTAGGCGCGAGAGGAACGATGGGAGCAGCGGCCGGCCTGGTACCACATGCCGTCAGGGTAACAACGGCCACCACGACGAAACGAAAGAGGACGATCCCACTTCGAATTCGATGCATCGGAAGCTCCGGGTCCAACGGTCTGGGCTGTCCCATCAAATATCATCTCGCCAACAGCAGTCAGAAACCGATCGTCTGTTCGTCATTCAGGGTAGAGGGCCGTACCTGGGGAGCCCGCAGCAGGTCAGAGCACTGCCCGAGCCCCAGTTGGGCGTGGCCTTCGAAGTCGAGCATCACCGCTTTCACCTCAGGGAAGCCAGTGAGGGTGGCGATGATGCCAGTAAGCGTGCGCCGGATCCCATCAGGGTTTGTCAGAGCCAACTGGTGCACCGAATCGGTATAGGTGAAGTTCACACGGACAAGCCCCCGGCTGGTATCGAGCCGGTAGCCCAGCAGGCGCACGTCTGCCGGCAGCCCAGCCAGACCCGGAGGAACAGACCCCTCCAGGTAGCGGCGGAGTGCTTCATCCGGAGAGGAAGCCTCCACCATGACTGGCACCAGGTAGGGACCATAGGTGTAGTAAACCGGATAATTTTGCTCTGGGGCCGGGATCACTGAGTCTCTATTCACCACAGTGCCGTTGACCAGCATGCGGACTGACTCCACGCCTGGCAACCCTTTTAAGGTGCTGACGAATGCCTTTTGGGCCAGGGCATCCAAACGCCAGTCCGCCCTCTCCGAAGATGCCGTAGTGAACTCAACCAGAGCCGCACCATCCCGAATGTCGATCCGGCTGATGCGGGTCCCGCCGGGGAAGACCGGCCGCAATCCCGCTGGATTTTTGGGCCCCGGAGAAGCTCTCGAACAGCACCCTCGGGTGTCACATTCTCCGATGCCACCCGGCGTGTGACCGGGACCAGAAACCGCCCCTGGGCATCGGGAAAGTAGAGGGTCACGGTGGGGGGATTCACCCACGGCAGCCACTGGTCCAGGTGGATGGGGAGCTGTCCAACCGTGATCAGCCGCAGACCCAGACCTGCCCCCACCAGCACCGCCACCAGAGCCAGCCTCCACTGGCTGCGCCAGGACAGTGGCAATTCCCGCGCCCACGTCTCAGTGCTGCCTACCGCCTGTTGGGAGCGCTGCCGTTCCCTGCGTTCTTTCTGCGTCCAGACTGGCGTCCTCACAGTCTCCCTCTCCTAATATAATCCCAGGTGCTGAACCCACCAGTCACTCAGCAGGTGGAACTGATTCGTAAGCATGAGAAACCCAACCCCGGCCATTACGACGGCACTCCCTAAGCCCAGCAGCGGACTGGGCCTCTGGAGCCGTTGCAGCAGGGGCTGGAACCGGGAGGCCCCCACAGCGATGGCCAGCACGGGTACGCTGGTCCCAAGGGATAAGGCCAGCAGCAACACGGCTCCGTAGAGCATGGACCCCGTAGAGCCGGCGTACAGCAGCAACGCCGGCAATACGGTGGCACTGAAACAGCTCAAACAGCCACCCGCAAAGCTAAACCCCATCAACGCCGCGCTCAACACGCCGGTACGATGTCCGTTGCCGAGGACGGAGGCCAGGGGCAGGTTACATACCAGTGGCGCCCGGGCGTTCCATGCTGTCCGCAACGCCAGGAAGAGCACGATGATGCCGGCGACCGCCTCGATGGGGCGCATCCAGACGCTCAGGAGCCCCAACGTGTCCAGGGACTGACCTATGTAGCCGGCCGCAGCACCCCAGCGGTGTAGACCAGGGTGAAGCCCAGGGCGAAGAAGAACCCCGTCTGGAGGATGTGTCTTCGGGAGGTGGCCAGGTTATCGCCTTCGGCGCTGATGCCCGCGAGTACCACTGTGTAGTACGCCACGAGCTGGATCAGGCATGGGGAGAGGGCCACAACCATGCCGGCCATGATCGCCACGAGAACCCCCCAGGTCAGGGGCAGGTGACCTGACGGGACAGAGGCGGCACCGCCCTCGCCCAAATTGTCCGGCGCCAGCGCCGATTCTGACTGAGCGGCGCTGTTCGGCGTGGTCTCCGGCTTCGACGCGGACAACCGGCCTAAAACTACCTCCCGGGAAGAGTAACTCTCCGTATATTCGAGGGGTAACTCCCAGGTGAGAATGTTACTCGCCGACTCGACGCCCCCTGGAGCGGGGAATACCATTTGAATCGCCTGGGTTTCCCCAGAGAACGCCGGCTCCCCGGTAGGCAACGTGGCCGGGTAAACCAGCATGGTAGTGCGGTGGTGGGGGGAGGAAGCCAACAGCCGGCTGGCGATCGGGACGGGAAGCTCCTGGTCATCCACCCGCACCCGTGGTGCGGGTGGGTCATCGGCCAGTGAGCCGGCGTGTGTCGTCTCGGCGATCACGAACACCACTGATGGCCGCTCGAGAGCCTCCCTGGGCAGCGCCCGGCCCGTGGTCTCGTAGAACTGGGGGGTGGTCAGGAAGACCTCCACTTCTGCTTCGCCTTCAGGGCGAACGCCCAGGCGCTGGATGGCCGAAATCAGGTCGCGCGTGGAAATAGAGACGACCGGTCCCGCCGTGGGTTGAACCGCCGCCTCCACAGTGGGTTGGGGGGAAGGTTCTGGCAGTTGAGGACCAGCTGGTGCCGCAGTAGGTCCAACAAGCCTCAGCGCAAGAGCCATGACCATCACGACACCCAGCAGGAGGAATGGCCAGACCCTTCTCACGCCCAGCCTGAGAATCTTGTCTATGGTATCGAGATTACGATTGCTTTTCATTTGATCTGTTCGTTTCCTGAATGCTCACTACGGGTCTACCGCTACTATCTAGCGGACAGCCTTCAAGCCCACATCCAGCAAGTCCTGTGTCAGTTCCCCGGCCCATTTGTATCGGATGACCCCCTGCTTGTCCAGGAAAAAGGTCGTTGGCAAGGCCGAGACCCGGTAAAGACGTGCCACCTTCCCCGCGGGATCAAACGCCACGGGGAGGCTCACGGGATGCTCCGCCAGGAACTCCTCCAGATCGTCTTCCGTCTCGCCAATGTTGACTGCCACTATCGCAACACGCTCGGCGCTGGCGCGATCCAGCAGGGGTAATTCTCGTGCACACGGGCCGCACCAGCTTGCCCAGAAGTTCAGGATCACCGGTTCACCGCGGAGTTGTGTCAGGCTGAAATTGTCCCCTGAGACAAGGCGCGCCTCAAAGTCGGGAGCCCTGGCTTCCCCCTCCGGCGCCGCTTGAGATGCACTGGACGTATCACCGCACCCCGACAGAGCCAGGAGAGACAGTCCCAGGCTGATGCAGAGAAACCCGCACAGCCGTAACATAGAGGTGTTGAGTCTAGAAGGACTCTCCATGCTCTCCCTCCGTCTGATCCTCGTGGTGACCCTCTCCCCCCTGTCCGGAATGCTCGTGCTCCCCTGTCGCTTTGTGCTGATCCCTCGTCATCGGATACTGTCCAGGTGTTCGTAAATGGTTTTCCCGCTGAGTCTACCCACACGCATGTCCCTGATCATCCCCTGACGATCAACGAAGAAGGCACTGGGAAAGCTGAGGATTCGGTAACGGCGGAACGTCTCCAGGGTGGTATCCGTCGCTGCAATGAACGTGTAGTCGGGTACTGTCCCCCGAACGTACTGTTCGACGAACTCCGCTTTCTCCCCAATATTCACCGTCAGTATCACCAGGCCGCTCGCGGCTTCCTGTCGCGTCACTTGCTCGATGTCCGGCAGATCGTACGTGCAGGAGCCGCACCAGCTTGCCCAGAAATAGAGAATCACCGGCCGTCCGCGAAAACCCTCCAGCGTCACCGTTTCTCCCTGGGTAGTAGGCAGACTAAACGTGGGAGCCGCGTCCCCGACTTTGGCTCCAGCAGGGTCACCTTTCTGGATCAGCGAGGTAGCAGCGTCGGCCGCCGGTCCGCAGGCTGCCAGAAGCAGGGTGAACATGAGTACCCCTATCCACACGACGCTCCGTGGGGCCACCATCCCACGTGTCCACGTCGGGCAGATTGGCCTGTCAGCCCGGTTCATCGAGTGTCTCCTATCCGTCAAACGTGCGTCAGTTGAACACATTTCCGGTGCCCGCAGTCCAGTAGTAAATCAGATAGAGGCCGGCTCCCAGCAGGAAGGCCGCACTGAGACGGTGGATGTACGGGACCATCCCTCGGAGGAAGCGAGCAACGCCGTCTCGAAAGAAGACGGCACCAACGACTACCAGGCCCAGCACCGTTCCCATACCCAGGGCGTAGGCAACGAAGTTGATGACTCCCGCCAGCACCCCTTCGGCGGTGAGTGACCCGGCCACCACAACTAGAAACACCGGCAGCGTGCAGCCCAGCGACGCGACCCCATAGGCCATTCCAAACAGGAACAGAGACGACACACCGGAATCCAACGGTCGCTGGACCCGGCGGGCGGCACTGATTCCGAGATCGCTCCCGCTGAACAACAACCAGGCTCCCACCGCAGCGAACGTGACGCCGACCAGGAGGCCTCCCACCGGAAAGTATCTGGTCAGCGCCCTTCCACCGAGCGAAATGAGCGTGCCCACCAACGTGAACAACACGATGAACCCGCCGGTCGCGACGGCGGCCAACATGCTTCCGCGCCCTACCCTCCGCAGTATCCCGCCAGAGACCTTCTGTTCCTGGGAACCCAGATAGTACCCCACCAGGGCGGGAAGCATCAGGAAACCACACGGGTTGAGGCTGGCCACCACTCCGGCACCATAGGCATATCCGAGAGAGAACATTTCCACGAGTTCAGTCATCCCCTGCTCGATATCCGGGATGAACCGCACCAGAAGGACGACTGTTCCCCCTGCCGCAACCAGGGAGGCCAGCGTCGCCGGGACCATCTTCCACACTCTCGTCCTGATGCTCTCTGAGGATTGCATATCCACACACTCACCGTGTTGCATAGAGCCGCACGTACGTCATCCATGTTGAAGCTTGAGCGGCCGTCGACGCGCTCTCATTCGCCTCCTGCGGCCGCCTGCGGTGCGTTGGACGCCTTCGCAAGGGCCTCCTGCACCCGGTCCAGGAGATCCTGGGACCAGCCATTGCCAAAATAGCGGTGCCGCTCGCGCCCCTGGGGGTCCACCAGCGTGACCAGGGCGGTGTGGTCGAACATCCCGTCCGGTTTCGGGACGAACGCCACCCCGTACGCGTCAGCGACGGCATCCGTCTCCGCTTTGGTGCCCGTCAGCCACGACCAGCCGGGGATGTCAGCCTTCAGCTTCTGGGCGTCTGCCTTCATGACTTCCGGCGTGTCCCGCTCCGGGTCAAAGGTGATGGTCACGAGTTGGACGTCTCGCGCCACGGCATCACCCAGACCCGTCTGGACAATCTTCATCTCCGCTTTGAGGGCCGGGCAGACCGTCATACAGTGGGTGTAGATCCAGGTCATCACCACCCACTTGCCGCGGAAGTCGGACAGGCTGACGCGCCGGCCGTTCTGGTCGGTGAGGGTGAAATCCGGGGCCGGCTGGTCGACAAGGCGGTGCAGGAAGCCTTGTTTGGCCCCGCTGCGAAGTTCGTCGGCCGTGATCTGCTCCTCGGCCTGGGCCTGGCCCGCGGACCAGGGCCCCACCCCCAAGGCCCAACCGGCGCCTAGGCCTACGACCAGCACCAACAGGATGGCCAGGGCTGCCATCAAAATGGTGCGTTCGCGACGTGTCGTAGGCGTCAACATGCCCATTTCCTCCTTAAAAGACCCTCACCTTTCCAACTATTTCAGGGTGAAGCGGGTCCTGGACGATAAAAGTTCCGATATTCGTAGCGGTGAAGAAGACCACATCCATGTCGCCCGCTGCGGCATATGCATGGACCTCGTTCCCTGTCGGTTGTATGCCTGCGGGCGATGCAGACCGGTACGGCACAACACTGGCAGCCTGGTGGTGTGCAGCATGCTCGTCCTCTGTAACCGCTCCGGCTGCAACCAGGGCCTGCTCTTCGGCCGTCGCTTCCCTGGCGAGCCACAGCAGGTCCTCAGGCACCAGCCCCACAACCCGATAGTGATGTTCAGTCGTACCCCGGTTCCGCAGCACAAGCTGCACCCTTCGTCCGACAGGGATGAAGATGGAGGCAGGCTCGATGCCGTCATCCGTGATGTCCACGTTAATCGTGAGCCACCCGGCAGACTCATCGGAAGGGAACGCATCACGCTCCTGGAGGTTCACGACCGCAGTGGGCTCTTCTTGAGGCGCAGTCACCCCTGCCTCGCCGGATAGGTCGGCGGCACGATCGAAGGCTTCCGACGAGGCGATCACGTTCGTGGGTGCCGCCACGCCTGCCTGGCCGGAGAGGCCGGTGGCACCGGTGCAGGCAACCAGGACCAGCACAACCGGCATGAGACCAACCAGGATACGACGCCGCTCTCGAGTGAAACGACCCATCCGCTCATCTCCCTTTCGCAATCCTTCACGGCTGCTCGCTCAGGTATTTCAGATACGCGACGACCGCCGTGATCTCGTCGTCGGTCAGCTTGATGAAGCTCATCATCTCCACACCGCCTGAAAGAGCCGTTCGGACCTGTTCCTCCGTCGCACCCCGGTTGTCGGGAGCACCGATTTTTGTGTTTCCTTTCCCATCCATCCCATGACAGGACGCGCATCCCACACCACCGGCCGTCTTTTCAAAAATCAGCTTTCCTTTTGCGAGAAGCTCATCGTCAGGCGCAGGATCGGCCGGTGCGTCGCTACCGGCTGTAGCTGTAGGGGCTGAGGTAGCAGTCGGTGCAGGCGGCTCGGCGGTCGCCGTCGCCGCAGGTGGCTCGGCGGTCGCCGTCGCCTGCGGCGCAGGATTGGCCGGGAGCGACGCAGATGTAAGGGCTGGAGTAGCAGTCGGTACAGGCGGCTCGGCGGTCGCCGTCGCCTGCGGCACCGACGGGGCCGGGCTACTCCCCCCGCAGGCCGCCAGGACAACCAATACCCCTCCCAGCAGAAGAGCGCTCACCAGCGTCACCACGTTCCTCCTCAACATCGATAGTCTCTCCTCTCTATCGCGAATCGCGTGCCCTGCAGCCCTGGGGGCTGCAGGGCATCCCCGGATCATTATTTATTCAGCGCGGCTGTTGCATTAATCATACTCAGCTTCGTCTGGTACATCGCTTTCTGAGGGCCGCCATGGTCCGCCAGCACCTCACCGCTCCAGTCCTGGTTGTACCGGACGAAGGCACCGGAGTGGGTGTCCCCGCCGTGAGGCGAGGGGATGCGGGCCTTCACCTCGTTCGTGTTCAGGTCCACGACGATGGTCTCCCAGGTCCCGGCGCTGCTGACCCAAAGCTCGTTCACCTTGGGGTCTGGATGGAGGAACGCATGGTCTATGATCGCCCCACCGATATCGACCGGCTGATTGATGTCGCGCGACGGGCTGAAGGTCTCCGTGTCGATGACCCCCAACACCCCACCGGTGTTGTGGCTGCCCTCGCCCTTGCCCACGGTCCAAATCTGCGACTCATCCCAGTTCAGGGCGATGCCGTACGGTCCCGCCACACCGGCGCTGGTATTCCCCACAACCTCATTCGTTTCGTCGTCAATCTTGTAGACCCGGCTGCCGTGGCCGTCGACGACATAGGTGAACTTGCCATCCGCCGTATGGGCCACGCCGATGGGATGGACCCCCACGCCCGGAATGATGGTTACGGCGCCCGTCTCCAGGTTGATTTTCGCTATCCCACCGATGTCTTCAGCAATGTCCCTCCACGCAGTTATCTCGAGTTGCACGTATAAGAACTTGCCGGTGGGATCGACCGTCAAGAACGGGTGGCCCATCTGGTACCTTGTATCTTCGTAGGTAATCGCCCGCACGACCCTGTTGTTGTCCTTGGGATCGATGAGGAAGTGCGGACCGCCATTGGACCCGAACCCGTATTCCAATATCACGCGGTCCCGCCCCTCCCAGTCCTTGAACGACGAGACGTGGTGGAGGTTTTGCCCCCCCTTGTGCTCCACTACCATGTCAAGCTTCAGAGTCCTGGCATTGATGATGAGGGTCCAATTTTGGTTTTCCCCGGAAGCCGCCTTTTGCGAAAAGCCGATGTAGACCCACTTCCCATCCGGCGAGACGCCCAGACCATGGGGCTGCCGCGTGGGCTCCCCGCCCAGATCGAACAGCGCCGAGGCGACAACCTCTTTGGTGTAGGCGTCGATGACCTGCACACCCGGAAGCTGGTTGGTCTTAGATGGGCGATGGTTATAGCCTCGGCCCTCGCTGGTCATGTACACCAAGGGGTGGGCCTTCACGTCCCAGGCATCGGGACCGCTGGAGTCGTAGGTAGCGACTAACTGCAGACCTCCTCTGATGGACTCTTCCGTGTCCCATCCCGTTGGCTGGGCCGCTGCCGGGGCAGGCTGAAGCTGGCCTGCCTGCACCACAGTCGAAGGGCTCATGGACGACAACTGGGACTGCAATTCCTGCACAGAAGCCTGCGCCTGGCCTGCCTCGGCTTCCTTCTGGGCGACCTGCTGCTGCAGTTGGGCCACCTCGGTTTCCTTCTGCTTCTGCAGTTGGGCGACCTCGGCTTCCTTCTGGGCGACCTGCTGCTGCAGTTGGGCCACCTCGGGAGAGGTGCTTTCCCCTTTACCACAGCCTGCCGCCGCCAACAGTACAAGGAGTGCTATCAGAGCACCACTCCAGAAGAGAGGTCGTTTGATAGTGCGTTGCGACATGTCCTTGCTCCTTTCACAGATTGAGGTTTCACAAGTTGAGGTGCTCCTGCCGGTTCAGCAGATCGTCATCTGCCCCTGCCCCACCTCAGTTCCCACCGTCCGCAGCATTCGTGTTTTTGATAGACCTCCTTTGCACCTCCCGCTCAGTGGACGAAGCCTTGAATCGCAGCCACGAGTTCGGCACTCGTCAACACCAGCCGGCCCTCTCGCCGGTAGATGCTGATCTCATCCCGTTTCAGATCCAGAACAATTACCCTCGCGGCGCCATTCTGATCGAGCAGTTCGAGGATGGTCGTCCCGGCCACGAAGCCGCCGTCGTGCGCATCCACGATGACGGCATCGGGCGCGATCTGACTGATTCGAGCCAGCGCTCCGGTCTCCGCAGCGTCCACCCGAATGACTTCGAGCCGGTCGATGGTTCGGAGACGGCTCTCGATGCCAGCTGCGAAGAGGGAGCGGCCATAGAGGACGACGACCCTGGTATCCGGCATCAACACCCTCGCTTCCACTCTGGAGTTTGGGGGCATTATGCACGTGGGAGGGCTTGGCTCGCGACCTTCTGGAGAATAGTTTTCGAAAGCAAAAGGGGATAGTTCGTATGCTGGCTACAAACTATCCCCAAGACGGAGACAGGAGGCTTCAGCCCTATCCAAAAGGATGAGATCAGTTCGAAGAATTCCCGGCCAGGCCCTCACGAATGGCGTAGGCGGCGGCCTGCGTGCGGCTGCTGAGGTGGAGTTTGGAGAGGATGTTGCGGACGTGGTACTTGACGGTGTTTTCGCTGACACTGAGCGCAGCGGCAATCTCTTTGTTGCTGGCGCCCTCTGCCAGCCGTTCGAGGACCTCTTTCTCGCGCGGCGTCAACTGTTCGGCCGGGTCTGCGGGCTGGGCCGGGGCCGGTTTTTGCCCCTGCCGCGCAAACTCCGCCAGCATCTTCGCGGCCAGCGTCCGGGGCAAGGGGGCCTCACCGCGCGCCAGCCCGGTCAAGAGTTCGGCAAATTCTTGGGCGTGGAGGTTCTTGAGCAGGTATCCTTGGGCCCCGCTTTTGATCGCCTCGAAGAGATGCTCATCCTCCTCGGAGACGGTGAGTATCACGATTTGAACTTCCGGCCACTGAGCCTTGATCTGGCGGGTGGCCTCCAGCCCGTTGAGCTCGGGCATGTGGATGTCCATCAGGACGAGATCAGGGCGTAACTCACCGACCTTTCGGACGGCTTCGGCGCCGTTCCCGGCCTGGCCGACGACCTCCATCCCCCAGGCCGTCAAGAGGCTGGCAATACCGTCACGAAACAGGGCATGGTCGTCTGCCAGGACGATGCGCAGTGCGCTCATGTCGCCTCCTTCAGAGCCTCGAAGGGCAAAGTGACGCAGATCCGGGTTCCGGCACCGGGGGTGCTGTGGACCTCGAGCGATCCACCGATCCCTTCGGTGCGCTCGCGCATGGTCTGTAACCCGAACTGGGGCCAATCGGCACGTGGAGGTAGGTCCGGGTTGAAGCCGCCTCCATTATCTTCGATCGTGATGCGAGTGCAACCGTCGCTCCATTCAAACTGTATACGAACCTCGCTGGCCTGAGCGTGCTTGTTGACATTGGTCAGCGACTCTTGAACAACACGAATGAGTTGAACTTCGACCAGGGGAGAAAATCCCTCGACGGCACGCCGATCAGTGATGAGCAATTGAGCCCGAATCCCCGACTGCTGCTCGAAGCGGCGCAGATACTCTTCGAGTGTCCGTATCAGCCCCGTTTCACTCGAGACCGTGGTTCGCAATCCAAGGATCGCCTCTCGCACGTCGCCATACACCTCGCGCGCAGCCTCCTCCAACTGCAACAGGTGCGCCTGAGCCTCCTCGGTTTTGCCAACGGCCAGGAACCGCCGCACCGCCTGAGCCTTGGTGTTGACGTATCCCAGCACCTGTGCCAGGCCGTCGTGCATTTCACGGGCGATGCGCTCGCGCTCCTCGTACACCGCCAGGCTCTGCCGCTGGCGCGAAATCTCGGCTTCCAGTCGCTTGTGCTCGCTAATGTCCCTGGAGATCCCGGCCAGGCCGATGATCTTGCCGGACGCGTCTCGCACGGGTGAGGCCGTCACCACGACCGTCGGCAAGCGCCCGGATTTGTGCAACCGCTGGGTCTCAAAATTGAAGATGGTTTCGCCTGCGCGCAGCCGCACCAGAAGGCCGCCCGCTTCTTCGCGCAGGTGACCCGGCACCATGGGCAGATTCTGCCCGAGGGCTTCCTCAGTCGTCCAGCCGTAGATGCGTTCCGCCCCAGGGTTCCACGAGCGGATGTGGCCGTTCAAATCCGTCGTGATGATCGCGTCGCCCGAGCTTTCGATCACTGCATTCAAATAGCCGACCGTTTCCTCCATCCGCGTGAAGAGCCGGGTATTCTCGACCGCCAGCCCGATTTGGTTGCCAATAGCGGTCAGAAAGCCCAATTCTTCGGTGGCGTTCGCTTTGCGCCGGCAGGCCACGTTCATCACGCCGACAACCCGGTCCTTGGCGCGGAGCGGCACGCTGGTCATGGAACGAAACTCGCGCGCCACCACGGCCTGACGTTTGAAGCGGGCATCAGTCGCCAGGTCGGTGACCACAAGAAGCTCCCCGCTGGCCGCAACCAGACCGGGGAAGCCCTCGCCGACGGGAAAACGGGTGATCTCCTGGAATGCCTCAGGGAAGAGGCCGCGGTGAAGTTTGAAAACCAGTTCCTGGCGCGCCTCGTCGAGCAGGAGAATCTCGCCGGCTTCGGCCTCAACGACCTCCAGAACCTCTTCTAGCGCCTGCGCCAGGACGGCATCGAGTTCGAGGCTCCCGCTCACGACCCGGCTAATCGCATTCAGCGCGCCGAGATCTCGATTTTGCCGCCGGAGTTGGCGTTCCGCCCGTTCAACCGTCTGGAAAACAAAAAGGGAGAGAACCACCGCGCCGAGGGCGATGAAGGAGAAAGTAATCAGACGAGCTGTCCACTGTCCGAACCGTGGTCCGAGAACAAAATCCTTGAAGACCTCAATCAAGATGATGAACAGCAGTGGCAACCAGATGGTCACCCAACGGAGCGCGCGAAATTGCACGAATCGGTACCTTTCTACCGAATGGGTCATATCAGGATGTGCTCGCCGCAGCGTTCAGCGGTGAGCACTTCGCGCTGAGAGAGTGAGGTTCTTGGGTGGAGTGTTCAGCTCACGGTTCATGTTTCACGCCAGTCCAACGTGTGGTGCCCGGCACACAGAACACGGTATCCCAAGATGAGTGGTGAAGCTTAAAGCCGTGTCTTTGATAATGCAAATCTGGGATCCTGTTGGCGAAATCGCCTTCCAGGAGGGCAAGCGGCTCGTAGTGCGCGCTTATGGACTTTGACAACTTATTTCGGTAATGAAAAGGCCTACAGGTGCCCTTCTGATTGCCGATTTAATTTGTCAAACTTCATCAGCGCGCTGTTGCGCCTTTCCAAATGAATCTGACACACCGGGCGTCTGCCCGGAGCCACCGCCCGGCCGCCCAGGAATGAATTCCAGGGCTGAAAGCTCCAGTCGGCTCAAGCCGACTGGCTTCGAGACGTTCGGGCACAATGGCAAGCAAGCTTCATCCGCGCTTGCGCTGTTCCAATCGACGCTGACGAACCGCGTGCCCGGCGGGGCCCGCCCGGCCGCAGGCCCCCAGCCGCGATTTCAATCGCTCGGCTCCTCGCCCAGCTCCGGACAGCGATTGTCAGGTTCAATTGGAAACGTGCGACAGCCCGCACTACCGACAGGCGCCCCCGCCACTCCTCCCACTTCGCCAACAGGATCTTCATGTTTCTGTAAAAGTGGTGGGGCACCTGAGAGATGCCGACGCCCAACTGCGCAGGGATCGCCGCTACTGTGCGCGTCGAGACCCCCGACACGTCCCTCTCGGCCCAGGCCAGCGTCACCGCCACTCCCTGCGCCGCCCTGTCTCCGGCGCCTTAGGGGAACAGCCCCGTCGCGCACGGGCGGCCCAGCGCAGGGGATCTGGCCCACCCGTGTGGTCACCGGTTTCGCTTGGGACCCCGTTGGCCGGTCCCTGGCGCTCCGCCGGCCGCTCAGAGGCTCCCACGCCAAGATACTTCTGCCGTTCGGCGCACATCGGCAGGGTGATGCTCGTGCAGATCAGCTCTGTCCGCCCGTCCGACCCCGCGCTGACGATCTCTTCCCGCCATGCCACCGGGATGCTATCCTCTTGTTCGGAGGCCCTGAGAAGTTCTCCTTTTGTGTGTGGCGACTCACAGGAGACCCCAAGGCCGACTGCCTTTCACAATCGTCGGCCGCCACCTTTACAGAACCGATGATACACCGGGTTGGTTAAGGCAACAGGCGGATCAGAGCGGGAGCGACCGCCAGGTGAAAGAGAACAGCACCCACACCGAAGCCGACCAGATAAGCCGCCGCGCTGAGCGCCCCCTGCCCAGCCAGCACATGTTGGCGGAAGGGGCAGCCGTTCGCGAGCGTCGAGATGTAGCCCACGCCGAAGCCACCAATGACGATCAGGACCAGCGTCTCCCAGGTGGGGGTGGCTCCTATGGGCCTGTGGGCCCCTCCCAGGAGCCCCGCGATGGGAAAGGCGAGCCAGGCCACCAGAGCAAAGGCACCCACCCCTTTGAGCAAATCGGTATCGCCGATCAGCAAGAAGTCGCGCACCGCGCCCACGAAGCACATGCACGACCGCTGCCCCAGGTAGCCAATGATCAGCCCCACGATCAGACTGGCTGTCGCTGCTATTGTCATCGCAAGGCCCTCCGTTTCAGCCAAACTGTGGCCAGAGCGGTCCCGGCGACAAATGCTGCGAATCCTGCCATGCCCAGAAGCTCGCCGGCGGCCGCCCGAAGGGCCAACCGGATGGAGCAACCGGCTGCCAGCAGCGCACAGTTCATGACCAGCAGGCCGTATACGAAAGTCTTCAGCGGGTTATCCGGTGTCTGCCAGTGGAATTCACCGCTGGTCACGGCCGCCACGACGGCGCCAAGAAGCACACCTACTGTCGTCAAGAGCGGAAACACCGCCGATGCCCCCGCCACCGTCAGCTCTGTGCCCAGCAGGTGATTAATTCCCCAGTCGATCAGGTCCCGGCCATGGCAGGCCATGCAGATGCCGTACGCCTCCGGCGGCCGCACGGCAAAGAAGGAGCCGGCGACAACGGCCAGCAGACCGGCCACCGCACCCCACGTCTGGGCCGAGACTTGCACCCCGACGTGCCGGCGATCGGCGGGCGCCTGGACGGTTTGCTCCATCGCCATGGGATCACTTCCCCCACAAACTGGCAAGCGCTGTCTTGAGTTGGCTGAAGCGTCGCGGGCCGCCGGCGATACCTTCGGTCGCCGGCGCAGCCTGCATCCGGCCGAGTACCCGCGGGCGGTATACATGCACCGCCTCGATCTGCACCTTGTTGCGATCCAGAATCACCAATGCTGGCGCGGCTTGGGCGTAGACCAAGCGCAGGGCCACCCCACAATTAGGGCTTAACTCTCGAGGTCCAGGAATGAGAGTGACCTTGAACCCGGCCTGTTTGAGCACCTTCTCGGCACGCATGGCATGGTGGGAGCCGTAAAAACTGATCAGCCCATCCATTTCTTCACCCATGAGCCAGCACCCCCTCCAATGTCCTGCGTCGCTCGGCTATCTCGGCCAGCGCTCCCAATGCTATGTCGAGTTCCTCTTGGGTAGTGAACGCCCCCCAGCTAAAGCGCACCGTGCCGGTGGGGTAGGTGCCGATGGTCCGATGCGCAGCCGGCGCGCAGTGCAGTCCGATCCGACACAGAATCCCGTAGTCCTGCTCCAGCACTACGCCCATTTCCGAAGGCGAGAGGCCGGCCAGGTTGAACGACAGGACACCGATGCGCCGCGAGACATCTGGCGGTCCGTAGACGGTCAGACCAGGGATGTTCGCGGCCTCCCCCAGAAAGTGTTGGATGAGACCGCCTTCGTGCGCCTGCATCCGATCTACCCCGCGTTCCAACAGAGCGGTGACGCCGGCGGCGAGGCCGGCCAAACCGGCGACATTCAGCGTGCCGCTCTCATAGATGTCGGGCAGGAAGTCAGGTTGGTGCTCCAACTCGGAGTCGCTGCCGGTACCGCCCCGCATCAATGGAGCCAGGGCGAGACCCTCCCGAAGGTACAGCCCTCCGGTTCCCGTCAGACCCAGCAAGCCCTTGTGGCCCGTGAATGCCAACAGGTCCACCCCCAGTGCTTCGACATCAATGGGAATGCTCCCCGCTGTCTGGGCCGTGTCGACCAGATAGGGCACGCCCCGCTCGTGGGCGACGGCGGCCAACTCGCCGATGGGTAGCAGCGTGCCCACAACGTTCGAGCCGTGGGTGGTGATCAGCAGCCGGGTATCAGGTCGCAGTGCGTGCCGCACATCGCTGGGATCCAACAGGCCCGCGGGCGAGCAGGCGACGACCGTGACTTCGACCCCTTGCGCCTCCAGATGGCGCAAGGGCCGCATCACTGAGTTATGCTCCAGGCTGGAGGTGACCACGTGGTCGCCCGGCCGGAGCAGCCCATAGATGGCCAGGTTCAGCGCCTCCGTGGCGTTCTTCGTGAAAACGATCCGGCCGGGATCAGAGACGTTGAACAGGCGGGCAACTGCCTCCCGTGCCTCGAGCACCACCCGGGCGGCGGCGATAGACATCTGGTGGCCGGAGCGTCCCGGATTGCCGCCGGCCTCGCCAAAGTAGTCGTTGAGGGCGGTTCGGACGGCCGCAGGCTTGGGCCACGAGGTGGCTGCATAATCGAAGTAGATGACCGGCGTGTTCGGCTCCCGGTCGGTAGCAGCAATCATCTGAATCTCCTTCCTGCGTCGTCGGCAAGGCTACCAACACCCACCCGCATCTCTTTCAGCCGTCGGTGTAGGTATGGGCGTCGGTGTGGCCGCCGGCTCGACGTGCTCTTTGAGATAGGTTTGATAGGCCTCGAAGCCGCCTTGCAAGTGATAGACGTTGGTGTAGCCGAGCATGCGCAAAATGACCAGGGCGTGGGCCGAGCGGTGCGCAGAACGACAGTAAAGCAGAATGGGGGCGTCTTTTTCGGCCGGCAGAGCATTGAGTTGTTGGGTGATGCTGCGCAGCGGAACGTTGACCGCACCCTCGATGTGGCCGGCAGTGAATTCATCCGGCTCACGCACGTCTACAACGAAGTAGTCCTGCTTGAGTGCCGCCAGGGACTGCTCGGGCGTAATCTGGTATCGATCCACCGGCAGATTGCGCAGATACTCGCCGGCAGCACGAGTCAGGGTGGCGAGTCGATAAAACTCCCAGCCATCGGAGCAGGTTGGATCGGCAGTCACTGCCTCTTGAGCCAGGGTGATAGCGGCTGCAAAGTCGCCGGCCTGGTAGGCCGCCATACCGGCATCCTCGGCCTGTTTGCAGGCCGCCTGGTTGGCTTGTGCGGGAGCGGCAGCCTTTGCGGTAGGCGCGAGAGGAACGATGGGAGCAGCGGCCGGCCTGGTACCACATGCCGTCAGGGTAACAACGGCCACCACGACGAAACGAAAGAGGACGATCCCACTTCGAATTCGATGCATCGGAAGCTCCGGGTCCAACGGTCTGGGCTGTCCCATCAAATATCATCTCGCCAACAGCAGTCAGAAACCGATCGTCTGTTCGTCATTCAGGGTAGAGGGCCGTACCTGGGGAGCCCGCAGCAGGTCAGAGCACTGCCCGAGCCCCAGTTGGGCGTGGCCTTCGAAGTCGAGCATCACCGCTTTCACCTCAGGGAAGCCAGTGAGGGTGGCGATGATGCCAGTAAGCGTGCGCCGGATCCCATCAGGGTTTGTCAGAGCCAACTGGTGCACCGAATCGGTATAGGTGAAGTTCACACGGACAAGCCCCCGGCTGGTATCGAGCCGGTAGCCCAGCAGGCGCACGTCTGCCGGCAGCCCAGCCAGACCCGGAGGAACAGACCCTCCAGGTAGCGGCGGAGTGCTTCATCCGGAGAGGAAGCCTCCACCATGACTGGCACCAGGGGGGGACCATAGGTGTAGTAAACCGGATAATTTTGCTCTGGGGCCGGGATCACTGAGTCTCTATTCACCACAGTGCCGTTGACCAGCATGCGGACTGACTCCACGCCTGGCAACCCTTTTAAGGTGCTGACGAATGCCTTTTGGGCCAGGGCATCCAAACGCCAGTCCGCCCTCTCCGAAGATGCCGTAGTGAACTCAACCAGAGCCGCACCATCCCGAATGTCGATCCGGCTGATGCGGGTCCCGCCGGGGAAGACCGGCCGCAATCCCGCTGGATTTTTGGGCCCCCGGAGAAGCTCTCGAACAGCACCCTCGGGTGTCACATTCTCCGATGCCACCCGGCGTGTGACCGGGACCAGAAACCGCCCCTGGGCATCGGGAAAGTAGAGGGTCACGGTGGGGGGATTCACCCACGGCAGCCACTGGTCCAGGTGGATGGGGAGCTGTCCAACCGTGATCAGCCGCAGACCCAGACCTGCCCCCACCAGCACCGCCACCAGAGCCAGCCTCCACTGGCTGCGCCAGGACAGTGGCAATTCCCGCGCCCACGTCTCAGTGCTGCCTACCGCCTGTTGGGAGCGCTGCCGTTCCCTGCGTTCTTTCTGCGTCCAGACTGGCGTCCTCACAGTCTCCCTCTCCTAATATAATCCCAGGTGCTGAACCCACCAGTCACTCAGCAGGTGGAACTGATTCGTAAGCATGAGAAACCCAACCCCGGCCATTACGACGGCACTCCTAAGCCCAGCAGCGGACTGGGCCTCTGGAGCCGTTGCAGCAGGGGCTGGAACCGGGAGGCCCCCACAGCGATGGCCAGCACGGGTACGCTGGTCCCAAGGGATAAGGCCAGCAGCAACACGGCTCCGTAGAGCATGGACCCCGTAGAGCCGGCGTACAGCAGCAACGCCGGCAATACGGTGGCACTGAAACAGCTCAAACAGCCACCCGCAAAGCTAAACCCCATCAACGCCGCGCTCAACACGCCGGTACGATGTCCGTTGCCGAGGACGGAGGCCAGGGGCAGGTTACATACCAGTGGCGCCCGGGCGTTCCATGCTGTCCGCAACGCCAGGAAGAGCACGATGATGCCGGCGACCGCCTCGATGGGGCGCATCCAGACGCTCAGGAGCCCCAACGTGTCCAGGGACTGACCTATGTAGCCGGCCGCAGCACCCCCAGCGGTGTAGACCAGGGTGAAGCCCAGGGCGAAGAAGAACCCCGTCTGGAGGATGTGTCTTCGGGAGGTGGCCAGGTTATCGCCTTCGGCGCTGATGCCCGCGAGTACCACTGTGTAGTACGCCACGAGCTGGATCAGGCATGGGGAGAGGGCCACAACCATGCCGGCCATGATCGCCACGAGAACCCCCCAGGTCAGGGGCAGGTGACCTGACGGGACAGAGGCGGCACCGCCCTCGCCCAAATTGTCCGGCGCCAGCGCCGATTCTGACTGAGCGGCGCTGTTCGGCGTGGTCTCCGGCTTCGACGCGGACAACCGGCCTAAAACTACCTCCCGGGAAGAGTAACTCTCCGTATATTCGAGGGGTAACTCCCAGGTGAGAATGTTACTCGCCGACTCGACGCCCCCTGGAGCGGGGAATACCATTTGAATCGCCTGGGTTTCCCCAGAGAACGCCGGCTCCCCGGTAGGCAACGTGGCCGGGTAAACCAGCATGGTAGTGCGGTGGTGGGGGGAGGAAGCCAACAGCCGGCTGGCGATCGGGACGGGAAGCTCCTGGTCATCCACCCGCACCCGTGGTGCGGGTGGGTCATCGGCCAGTGAGCCGGCGTGTGTCGTCTCGGCGATCACGAACACCACTGATGGCCGCTCGAGAGCCTCCCTGGGCAGCGCCCGGCCCGTGGTCTCGTAGAACTGGGGGGTGGTCAGGAAGACCTCCACTTCTGCTTCGCCTTCAGGGCGAACGCCCAGGCGCTGGATGGCCGAAATCAGGTCGCGCGTGGAAATAGAGACGACCGGTCCCGCCGTGGGTTGAACCGCCGCCTCCACAGTGGGTTGGGGGGAAGGTTCTGGCAGTTGAGGACCAGCTGGTGCCGCAGTAGGTCCAACAAGCCTCAGCGCAAGAGCCATGACCATCACGACACCCAGCAGGAGGAATGGCCAGACCCTTCTCACGCCCAGCCTACGAATCCTGTCCGCGGTATCGATGTTGCGATTGGTTTTCATTTGATCTCTTCACCCCAACAGGCACAGTTATTGCTTCTACCCATGTCTGTTTAAAATCAAGCCCGCCCCGATCTGTCTCTAGCGCACAGCGCTGAGACCCGCATCCAGCGATTCCCTCGTCAGTTCCCCTACCCGCCTGTACCGGATGCCCCCCCGCTTATCCAGGAAAAAGGTCGTTGGCAGGGCCGAGACCCGGTACAGGCGGGCCACCTTGCCGGCGGGATCTAGCGCCACAGGAAGGCTCACGGAATGCTCCGCCAGGAACTCCTCCACATCGTCTTCGGTCTCGCCAAAGTTGACTGCCACGATAACAACCCCCTCCGAAGCGGCGCGATCCAACAGGGGTAATTCCTGCGCACACGGGCCACACCAGCTTGCCCAGAAGTTCAGGACCACCGGTTCGCCGCGTAGCTGTGTCAAGCTCAGGTCTTCCCCTGAGACGAGGCGCGTATCAAAGTCGGGAGCCCTGGTTTCCACCTCGGGCGCCGCCTGAGATGCACTGGACGTACCACGGCAGCCCAGCACACCGACCAGGACCAGCCCCAAGGCAATGCACGTAAACCCGCGCAGCCATAGCGCCGGGGTGATGGGTCTGGTAGTATTCGGCATGCTTTCCTCCCTCCGCTTGATCCTCAACCGTTCTTCCTTCATTGGATACTGGCCAGGTGTTCGTAAATGGTTTTCTCACTGAGCCGGCCTACACGCATGTCCCTGATCGTCCCTTGACGATCAACGAAGAAGGAGCTGGGAAAGCTGAGAATACGGTAGCGGCGGAACGTTTCCAGAGTGGTATCCGTTGCAGCGATGAACGAGTAGTCGGGGACAGTCTCACGAACGTACCGCTCTACGAACTCGGGTTTCTGCCCTACATTTACCGTCAATATCACCAGGTCGTTGGCGGCCTCCTGCCTCGTCACCTTTTCGATGTCCGGCAGGTCGTACGTACACGAGCCGCACCAGCTTGCCCAGAAATAGAGGAGTACGGGCCGGCCGCGAAAATTCTCCAGAGCCACCGTTTCTCCCCGGGCCGTGGGCAGAGTGAAGGTGGGAGCCAAATCCCCAACTTTGGCCCCATAGGGGTCGCCTTTCTGAATCAGCGAGGTGGCAGCGTCAGCCGGAGATCCACACGCTACCAGAAAGAGGGTCAGCATGAACAGGCCTGTCCCCACAATATTCCGTGGCACCATCATGTGCCATGACCTCGCCGGGAAGATTCGCCCATCAGTCAAACGGATTTCAGTTGAACACATTTCCGTTGCTCACAGTCCAGTAGTAAATGAGATACATACCAGCCCCGAGCAGGAAGGCCGCACTGAGGCGGTGGATGTAAGGGACCATTCCTCGGAGGAAGCGAGCAATGCCATCTTGGAAGAAGACGGCGCCGGCCACCACGAGGGCCAATACCGTTCCCATACCCAGGGCGTAGGCAACAAAGTTGATCGCCCCCGCCAGCACACCCTGAGCGGTGAGTGAACCAGCCACCACGACTAAAAACACCGGCAGCGTACAGCCCAGCGAGGCGACCCCGTAGGCTACACCGAACAGGAACAGCGAAGAGGCGCTGGAACCCAAGGGTTTGTGAACCCGGCTGGCGGCGCTGATGCCAAGGCTGCTCCCACTTAACAACAACCACGCCCCTGTGGCAACGAGCCCGACGCCAACCAAGAGACCCCCCACCGGGAAGTATTCGGCCAGCGCCCTTCCCCCGAACGAGATCAATGTACCCACTAGCGTGAACAGCACGATGAATCCGCCGGTGGCACTCACGGCCAACAGGCCTCCGCGCCCCAACCTCTGCAATATCCCGTCAGGGGCATCATGCATTTGGGAACCCAGGTAGTACCCCACCAGGGCGGGGAGCATCAGAAAGCCGCACGGGTTAAGGCTGGCTACCATCCCTGCCCCATACGCATATCCGAGGGGGAGGAGCGACACCAGTCCGGTCACCCCCTGTTCGATCTGGGCGATAAACCGTATCAGTAGGACGACGGCTGCCCCTGCAATAACCAGGGAGGCTAACGTAGCCGGCACCAGCCGGTCTCGCTTCGTACTGATAACGTTTAGGGGCCGCATGCGTTCATCCCTTCCACCACCGGGTAGGCCTTCACTGTCCGTCGACTCTTCCACAAAACTCCGGCCGGCGTCTATCTCGTACCTGAAAAGTGCACTTACACGCAGCACGTCCCAACCAGCTGAATCATCAGCGGCGCCCGTGCCGCCTGGAAGGTGAAGCCCTCTACCCGAATGACCAGGTTCTGCGCTCGGCCGACTGCCAGGTATTGGTCTGGCCCGGCTTTCAGAATGTGGTATTGGATCGTATCCTCAGGACCGCCACCGCTTTCCAGCTCGTGCCGTCCCAGCGCTATGGCCTGCTGCTTGACGGTGTCCACGTACTCCGCTGCCGTCGCTGCTTCAGAAAATTCCAGTACCTCCTGTGATGTGACGCCTTCTCGCAACTCAGACTCGTCATAGGCATAGGCGTTGGCCAGGGCCTCTAAACTCGCGATTCTGGCGTCCTCCGCTGGTGCGGCGGAGGCATGTTCTGCGCTCGAGTTCCTGGTCTCCCTTCGCACCTCGTCTGCCAGTGTGGCAGGGCTATGAGCAGCCTCGGACATGCTCACCTTTGCATCCTGGGATGCGCTGGAGGCCTGAGGGAGGACCTGCTGCAGCCGGTCCAGGAGATCCTGGGACCAGCCACTGCCAAAGTAGCGGTGCCGCTCATGCCCCTGGGGATCCACCAGCGTGACCAGGGCAGTGTGGTCGAACATCCCGTTCGGTTTCGGGGCGAAGGCCACCCCGTACGCATCGGCGACGGCATCCGTCTCCGCTTTGGTGCCCGTCAGCCACGACCAGCCGGGGATGTCGGCCTTCAGCTTCTGGGCGTCTGCCTTCATGACTTCCGGCGTGTCCCGCTCCGGGTCAAAGGTAATGATCACGAGCTGGACATCTCGCCCCACGGCGTCGCCCAGACCCGTCTGGACGATCTTCATCTCCGCTTTGAGGGCCGGGCAGACCGTCATGCAGTGGGTGTAGATCCAGGTCATCACCACCCACTTGCCGCGGAAGTCGGACAGGCTCACGCGCCGGCCGTTCTGGTCGGTGAGGGTGAAATCCGGGGCCGGCCTGTCGACGGGCCGGTGCAGGAAGTCTGCTCGGCCGCTACGAATTTCATCCGCCGTGATCTGTTCCTCGGCGTGAGCCTGCCCGCCGGACCAGGGCCCCACCCCCAGGGCCAAACTGGCCCCCAGGCCTACGACCAGCACCAACAGGAGGGCCAGGGCTGCCACCAGAATGGTGCGTTTGCGGTGTGTCAGGTTCGTCAATATGTCCATTTCTTCCCCCTTCTTCAGCCTCGGGCACGGTCGGGAGACCGGCCCCAGCGGCGGAGTCTTGTCTCGTCAAGTGCACGATCTGCTGGAGCAGGTGCTCCTCATAACCCACGCCCCAGTAGCGGTGTCGCTCCCGGCCCTGGCGGTCAATTAGAACTGTCAGATGGGTGTGTTGCAGAGTACCGTCAGGACGCCTTGTAATACTGGCCTTGTACTGAGCAGCCACTTCGGAGACCCGTTGGGCCGACCCGGTGAGCCACGCCCAGTTGGAGAATGCCACATCGAACCGTTGAGCGTAGGCCTTGAGCACGGCGGGCGTGTCGTATTCCGGGTCAACGGTAATGGAGAGCATCTGGACGTCTGTGATCCCACGCTCCCGGAGTGCGATCTGGAGGTTGTGCATGGTGGCAGTGAGCAGGGGGCAGGATGTACGGCAGCGCGTGTACATAAAGGCCACGACGACGAATCGTCCCCGAAAGTCCTCCAAGGAAACTGGGCGGCCATCCTGGTCTGTCAACGTGAAGGTGGATGCGGGCCGCCCTCCGACGGGGCGATCCAGAAAGGTCTGGGGAACAACCTCCTGGATACCTGTTTCCTGGGCGGCCTCTGTGCTGCCCCTATCCCGCGCGGCGAGAGAGGCGACCATCCCTGCCAGCAATATTCCCATCAGGAGAAACAGTCCCGCCGCAACGACCATGCCGCGTCCCTTGGTGTTGTAGCTCACGTTTTGCACCCGTATATACTCAGCCCTGACCCCGCTACTGCTGAGACTCCTCCAAAGACTTGAGATATGCCGCCACCGCTTGAATGTCCTGGTCGCTGAGCGGCGTTGTCTGCTGGATAAAACTCATCTGCAGGACCGAACCCAGAGCATTGCGGATCGCCTCTTCAGGCTTCCCCACGATGTTAGGCCCTACGTCTCCCCGGGCATCCTTCCCGTGACAGTACTGGCAGCCGACTCCGCCGGCTGTCTCCTGGAATATCTTCTCTCCCCGGGCAACCAGGTCCGCCGAAGCCGCGCTCGCACGAGAATCACTGACCGCGTTTCCCGGCGATTTGCTGACGGAAGCGTTTGCCGGCGTGGGGGTAGGCGGTGTGGCCGTCGGTACGGCGGGAGGCGGTGTCGTCGGTGTAGCGGTAGGCGGGGGATAGGCGTCTCCGTAGCGGGGGGAGTCGGTACGGCGGGAGGCGGTGTCGTCGGCCTCGGTGCCGGTGTTGGAGTCGCTTTGGACCCACATCCCGCCAGCACGATGAGCATCACCAACAGACCCAGGACAGCATTCCATCTCCATGTATGGTGAACCATGTGGTAATCTCCGAGGAAAAAGTGTCCTTCCCCGGCAGACCATCGTTATTGGCCTGCCGGGGGATTTTAGTCCAAGACGAAGCACTATTTCTGGGCTCGCGCTGTCAGCAGCGCCACTTGCTTCTCACGAGCGCTGCCGTGCAGTCCAGCCTGGTCCGCCAGCACCTCTCCACTCCAGTCGGGGTTGTAGTGAACGAAGGCACCCGAGTGCGTGCTGGTACCCAGCGGCATGGGGATCCGCTTTGTGACCTCCTTCTTTTCCATATCCCAAACGACGACTTCAAAGCTGGAGTTGGCGGTCACCCATAGCTCGTGCCGATCTGGGTTGGGGTGCAACGTTCCGTGATCGGCCCGCAACCAGCCGGTGTTCCAGTTGTCTATGGGTACCATGAGCTTGGCATCTACCAGGCCGATGTTCTTGCCCCGGTTGTGCGACGACTCCCCTTTTTCAATCGTCCAGAGCTGGGTCTCATCCCAGTTGAGGTGGCAGCCGTACATACCGTGGACAGAGCTACGGCTGGTACCCACCACCTTCTTGTTTTCGATGTCCACCTTGAAGACCTCGTCGGAACCACCGTCACACAGATAGGCAGTCTTGCTGTCGGCGGTCCAGGCCGTCCAGATGGGGTCATAGCCGCCCACGAAGTACTTGACCGGCTGCCAGGTTGCAGCATCCACGACGGCCCACGTTCCCTCGAGGTGGTGTCGAATATCGGGGTCCCCGATGGGGCCGGGCGGCAGCCCGATGGATACGTACTTCCCGTCAGGCGACGGGAAAGCCAGGTAGGGGTTGCCCTGCAGGGCGTCGGCGTTGATGCCGCCAACAACGCGGTTGTCGTTGGCGGGGTCGAACACGTAGACCCCGGAGCCGGGGCGCATGTAGCCACCACCGATTTGCCAGTTGAAGTCAGTCGCCAGAACGCGCGGCTCACCCTCGGGGGTATAGAATGACTTGGCATGGTGCCCGACGCTGTGCGTGCCGATGATCTGGTGTATGTTCAGAGTCTTGGCGTCAATGACGAGCCATCGGCCAGGGTACTCATCCGCGTCCTTGGTGTCCGGCCCAGGAGAGACGACTCCGGTGGGCAGGTAGATCCACCGACCGTCCGGCGATACGCCCAGGCCGTGATCCTCGAAGTACTCCTCGTAGCCCAGGTCGTAGTGCCGGTAAGCGACCACCTCGTAGCTGTCGGCATCGATGACAGCCAGGCCAGGGAGCTTGTTTTCGGATATGAAGCCCCCGTAGCCGGGTCCGCTGGTGGTGATGAACACTAAGGGGTGCGCCTGGGGATCCCAGGCGGGTTCCCCGCTGGAATCGAAGGTGGCCAGGAGGCTTATCTTCAGTCGCTGCGACCACTCGGTATCCCACCCGGTCGGCCTGGCGCCCTCTGGTGCCGGCTGCAGTTCGCCCACCTGCACGATCTTGCCGACTGGCGCTGCCTCTGTCTGGCTCGCAGGCTGCGGTTCTGCAACCTTCGCTTGACTCTCTGCTTCCTTGGCCTTGAGTTGGGATTGGAGTTCGCTGATCTTGGTGTCCTTTTCCTGGACCTGGCTCTGGAGAGCGTCGTATTGCTCTTGCGAGACGCCTTTCGCGCAGGCGACGAGGAGCAAACCTGCGATCATCACCAGGATGAATGCCAGCTTGCGTTTCTTCAGTATATGCCACACTTGTGGGTCCTCCTTTGGATCTTGCGGTGAGAATTCCCGCATGGCGCCACCTCCGGTTCTCAGCTTTCCAGCGGTGGCTCGGTTGCACTGTCACTGTCACGATGGCTTCAGCCTCTCTTGTGGATTTCTGGCTCAGCTCCTCTCCTTTCTTCGCGGCTGGGCTCCGGCAAATGTGCTCGACACCGGCGAGCAATCCTCCAATCTCCAGCGGGAGCCCGGGAAAACGCCGTCATCCAGTTCTCGGTTCGCGCGTCGCGCGGCCGTGGTGGCTGAACTCGCCACATCGATGCCCCTCCGGATCACTTCGACCAACGCTTCAGCCCTGCTCTTCCATCCATTTGCTCCCAGCCAAAGTTCCATCTGTTGGCCAGCCTGTCTTTGGTACCCTAACGGTAAGCATAAGTGCCCGCTCCATTTCTCACAACGCTCCAAGAGACAGTTTCGCTACCAAAAAAGAGGACAGTCTTTGCGCGTGCAAAGGCTGTCCCCGAGGGAAAGCAGAGCGGCGGATACCTATCCAATAGGACAGGGATGCTGCTCACCCCGGATTTGGCTCAAAATGTCCCCTGGGCAGGCCCATGCCACGGCAGGGTACTGGGATAGACCTGCGCGCGGCGTGCTGCCGCGCGCAGTGGTGCACTCTCCCGGTGCTCAGGAGAACTCGGAGGAACTCAGGCCACACCCAGAAAGTGCGACGCACCTGCCTCCCGCTTGGGATAGTGCGTGTCGGGTGGGCGCGGCCAAGAACTAGCTGCGACCCATTCCCATCCGAATCGCGGCGACCAGGTCCTCGATCGTTGTGGCCGACCATTGTTGACTGGAGAGAACCGTTACTTCGTTGCTTGTCAGATCAAGGCCGATCACCGGGACGCCCGGATTCTCCCGGAGGAGTTGAGTCATGCCCGGCAGGGTCCCGAGCCTGGCATCGCTGCTGTCGAAGATAATCACATCGGGACGGAGAGCGTTCAGGCGTTGTCGGGCATCCGGCAGAGCGGCATCAATCCGCTCCACATCCAGCCTCGGTCTATTTCTCAGGCTGGTTTCCACGCCGGCGACAAATAAGGAAGCCCCATAGAGAACGACCATCCGCCGTCCTTCCATCCGCCTACCCCCAGCAAACGTCTTATCTATGAGCCACTCGGTCTTGATACCTCAAGCGAGGGCAGTGCCCTCACCCGCCCGGCGCACCCGCGATCAGGAGCTTCACCAGCGCGGATTGATCCGCAGTGCCCTCACCCGCCCGGCGCACCCCAACTTGAGCGTCCCGCGTTACCTTAAGCGACGACCTCGTACCACACAACGCCCCAGGAGACAGTCCGGACGGAAAAAAAGAACAGTCTTTGCATACAGCAAAGACTGTCCCCGAAGGAAAGCCAGTCGACCGGCGGATGGTCTCCCGGACAGTCCCCCTTGTCCTTTTGGACAGGGGGCTAGTCAGGCAAAGGGGGCTCGCCCCTCACCAACCCCGTGCGCACAGCATACGCGATGACTTCTGCCCGATTGCGAAGGTGAAGCTTCTGGAGGATCTCGCGCATGTGATATTTGACCGTGCGTTCCGTTATGAATAAGGAAGCGGCAATTTCCTTGTACGTGAGCCCCTGTACCACGAGTTGCAAGACTTCGATCTGCCGGGGGGTCAGACTATCCGGATCCTCCTCCACCTCTGGGACCGGCTCGGTCTTCTCAGCCTGATGAGCAAACTCTTTGAGGATCCTCGCAGCCAGGTCGCGAGAGATCGGCGCCTCACCCTGCGCCACACCCGAGAGAAGCTCGAAGAACCTGTCCGCATCGAGACTCTTGAGAAGATAGCCCGACGCGCCGCTCTTGATGGCCTCAAACAGATCCTGGTCATCCGCAGAGACCGTCAGCATCACGATCTTAACGGCCGGCATCTCGGTTTTGATCAGGCGAGTGGCTTCCAATCCATCGCAGTGCGGCATCTTGATGTCCATCAACACCACATCAGGACGGAGCGCCCGCGCCTGGGCCAGGGCCTGCAGCCCATCGCTCGCGGTTCCGACCACCTTGATGCCGCGAGCCGTCAACAGATTCCGCAGCCCTTCTAAGAACAAGGGGTGATCGTCCACTAACAACACCTTCATCGACGCCATTGCCTGTCATTCCTTCCGAAGCGGGATCGCCACAATCACTTTTGTCCCCTCATGCGGCTTAGACAGCACCTGGATACTTCCTCCGAACTCTTCAGCCCTCTCTCGCATGATGCGCAGCCCGAAGTGCCGCCCCTCGCGCCAAAAGATTTGGGCGGGATCAAAACCGCGACCATCATCCGCTATCGTTGCCTGCACTTGATGAGCGGATACCTCGAAGGTAATCCACACGTGCTGAGCACGAGCATGTTTCCTCACGTTGGTGAGCGCTTCCTGAACGATGTGGATCAGTTGGGTCTTGACGCCAGGATCAAACTCTGCATCTGCCAACTCATCCGGGACAATCAGTTCGAGCTGGATGCCATTGTTCTGGCTGAACCGCTGCAGGTACCCCTCCAGGGTAGGGCGAAGGCTCTCCTCCGATGCGGCATTGGTCTGCAAACTGAGGATGTACTCCCGCACATCAGCGTGGGCATCCTGGGCCACCTCGGCCAGTCTCTTCAAGTGGGTATCGACCGCCGCTGTCTGGCCCCTGGAGAGCAACTCTCGAACGGCCTGCGTCTGCGTGTTCACGTAGCCCAGAATCTGGCCCAGGCTGTCATGCAGCTCACGGGCGAGCCGCTCCCGTTCTTCCAGCACGGCCAGGGCACGCTGTTGCCGGAGGAGTTCTTGTTCCAGGCGCTTCTTGTCGCGCATGTCGGTCGATATGCCCAAGAGACTGACGACCTTGACACTTGTATCTCGAATCGGTGAGACCGTCACCATCACGGGGATCAATTCCCCATCTTTGCGGGACCGCACTGTCTCGATGTTGTACTTTGGCTTCCCGGCCTGGACCAGCTGATCCATCCAACGATAGGCTTCTTCCCTGAGATGATCGGGCACCATGGGGATAATCTGGCCGATCGCCTCGTCTTTGCCCCATCCGTAGATGAGCTCGGCGCCCCGATTCCAGGACAGCACTCGCCCCTCGAGATCGGTCGTAATGATGGCATTGCCCGAACTCTCGATGAGGGCATTGAGGTAGCTGGCCTGGTGCTGCACCTGGGAATGGAGCCCGGCGTTCTCGACCGCCACGCCGATCTGGTTGCCGATCGCCGCCAGCAACGTCACTTGCTCGGCTGTGTATACTTTGGAACGGTCGGCCACATTCATCACGCCGATGACGCGATCCTTGGCCCGAAGCGGCACGCTGGCCATCACTCGAAACCCCCGCGCCACAACGGCCTGACGCTTGAAACGCGGATCCGCCGCCAGGTCAGAGACGACGATCGCCTCTCCGGTCACCGCTACCAGGCCGGGGAACCCTTCGTCGACGGGGAAGCGGCTGATCTCCTGAAATACCTGGGGGAAAAGTCCGCGGTGGACTTTGAAGACCAGTTCCTGGCTCGCCTCGTCGAGCAGGTAAATCTCTCCCGCCTCCGTCTCCAGGACGTCAAGCACCTTTTCCAGGGCTCGCCCCAGGATCGCCTCAAGCTCGAGGCTCCCGCTCACAACGCGGCTGATGTCATTGAGTGCCGCCAGGTCTCGGTTTTGCCGCCGGAGGCGACTCTCCGCCTGATCGACAGCCCGGAACACGAGGAAGGATAGTATCCCTGCGCCGAGGCCGACGGCGCCAAAAGCGATGAAGTGCGCGACCCACTGCCCGTAGAGAGGCTCCAGGACGAAGGTCTCGACAAGCTTAAGCACAACAATGAACCCGACCGGCAACCAGACGGTCGCCCAACGAAGCGCACGGAACGGCACGGCTCAGTACCTTTCTGTCGAATGGGTCATGTCAGGACGGTCGCATCGCTGAGTGCCTAGCGCTGCGAGACTGGGGTTTCTCGGTGGAGTGTTCAATCTGAGGATGAACAGGCACAGTCCACGCTCTTCTCTACACGAACGAAACCAACCCGAACGAAGCGTATAGCCGTGTCTATGGCAAAAACGGAACTCCGTGAGCCGGTCCGCGACTGCCCACCCCCCAGCATTCATTCCGGCTCAACCGTGATCAATCCTTTTCGGATGGCGTACTTGATCAGCTCGCTCTTGTTGCGCAGATTCAACTTCTCCATCATGTTGTGCCGGTGGGTCTGGACGGTGTTGGCACTGATCATCAGCTTGTCGGCGATCTCTTGCGTGGTGAGACCCTCGGCGATGAGGGTCAAAACATCTCGCTCGCGGGAGGTCAGATCATCGTAGCCGGTCTGCTCCGAGGAGGGGCGGCTCAGGTAATCGGATACCAGCTTTGTGGCCATGGTGGGATACAAGTAGATTCCACCCCGGTAGACGGACCGGATGGCATTCAACAATTCGTGGGACGAGGCACCCTTGAGCACATAGCCCGACGCACCGGCCTGCAGCATCCCGAAGAAGAAGTCTTCGCCCTCGTGCATGGTCAGGACCAGGACTCGGATGTCCGGCATGGTGGCCCGGAGCTGGCGCGTGGCCTCGAGTCCGCCGACCCCCGGCATCGTGATGTCCATTAGAACGACGTCCGGCCGGAGTTTCAGAGCCTTCTTCCAGGCCTCCCACCCGTCGCTCGCCTGGCCCACGACCTCGATGTCTGGCTGGGTTTCGAGCAGGAGGCGGATTCCTTCCCGTATCACGACATGATCATCCGCGACGAGCACCCGAATCCGGCTCACAGCGCGACCTCCTTGAAGAGCGGCACCTCAACCTCGATTCGCGTTCCGTGCCCCGCCTGGCTACGGATGTGCACCTCACCCCCAGCCAGGGAGGCGCGCTCGCGCATGCTGGCCAATCCCAGCCCTCGGGTTCCGTCTCGGGCCGGCCGCACGGCCTCCGGGTCAAAGCCCGCCCCATCGTCCTCGATGGTAAGGCACACCCGTCCATCGCGGCGGCTGAGCTGAATGTTGACCTGGGTCGCGCCGGCATGGCGGGCGATATTCCCGACGGCTTCCTGGGTAATGCGAAAGAGGACCGTCTCCAGCTCCTCCGGCAGTCGCGACGTGGCCAACCCCTCGGTCCGCAGGCTGAAGCCGATCCCCAAGGACTCCAGGTGGTTCTCGGCGCACCAACGAATGGCAGCGACCAGGCCCATCTCATCCAGGACACCCGGCCGCAGGTCGGCGATCAGGCGGCGAATGTCGGCGACCGTCTGTTCAGCCAAGATCCTCGTCCGGGTCACGCGTTCCCGAACCGCCGCGGTCTCTGGCGGCAGGCTGAGTTCGATGGCTTCCAGGCTCATCACCAACGACACCAACACCTGTCCTGTCCCGTCGTGCAATTCCCGGGCAATCCGAATCCGCTCTTCTTCCTGCGCGGTGATCACCCGAGCCAACAGATGGCGGTGGCCGGCCTCCTTCTCACGCAGAGCGACATTGACCGCTTCCAGTTCCCGGGTGCGCTGCTGCACTCGATGTTCCAGCTCGTCGTTCCAGGCCTGAATCTCCCGGAAGGAGGCCCCCAAACGCCAGCGCATGGTTTCCAGATTCTGAGCCAGCAGCCCAATCTCGCCCCCCTCGCCGATGGCGATCGGGTGATCCAGGTCGCCCTCCGCGAGTCGCTGGGCGGCGTGGGTCAAATCCTTGACCGGCCGGACCAGACGGCGCGCCCCGAACAAGGTCGCAGCGAGCACCGACACGAGCGAGAGCGTGCCCAGCAGCAGGATACTGTTCCGCAGCCAGCGGATGGGTGCCAGGATCTCGGCCGTATCGCCCCCCACGGCCATCCCCCACGGCGCCGACTCAAGCGGCACGAAGGCCATGATATGCGGTCTATGCTCGTCTCCGTGCGTCGGGACGCTCTCGACGCCGGATCGCTGCTCGGCCAACATCCGGCGATAGAACTCCTGATGCTCGCCGGGCTCCAGGAAGGAGCCCGGCACTGTGGAGGCCACAACCAGACCTTCCTCATTAACAATCAGCGTGTGGCCGGTATGCCCCAGTTGCTGAGCCTTTTTGAGGGGTGCGCGGACCGCCGGACCCGTCAGGTCGATCAGACCCGTCAGGAGCGAGATCACCTGGCCGGCCTCATCCCGAATCGGGACTGCGACGGCGACCGCCGGCCGCTGGGTGCGCGGATCCAGAAAGGGGTCCGAGATTTGCCGCTCACCTGCCGACAGGGCTCGTTGGATATAGGGCTCGCTGGACCAGTCGTCCCCCGCTGGAGACAGGTTGTAGGGTTCAGTGAGGACTACACGCCCGGTACCGTCCAGGAAGGCAACCCCCAGGGAGAGCGTGCCGATGCGGCCGTACGCGTGGGCCAGCATGTGGGATTCAGCGGCGAGATTCGAAGCGCGGGGATCAAAGGGAGCGAAGTCGGTGGCCTTTTCAAGCTCGTCGAAGGCGCGGTTGAGGAGGTCATCGATCTCGCCAGCGGCCATCTCGGCAATGACCAGGTGCCCCTGGAGGAGGCGCTCAGTGCTGTCGTCGATGACCTGGAGGCTGAGCAGACTGAAAATCCCAAACAGGAGCAGAAAGCCGCCAGTCAGGACCAGAGCGAGCCGTGACCACAACTCCCACTGGTTGAAGGGCTTGACCCCGAGCAGGCGCGGACGAGAGCGCCGCTCCAGCCGGTCATACAGTATATGGAGCATGGGTTTACCACCTCCTTGCCGCGACAAGAGCAAACGTGGCCCTGTTGAATCCAGTATAGCGCACTCGACAAAAGGTTCAAGCTGGAAAGAATCCGGCCAGAAGTCCACTCGCCCTCGTAGCGGACCCGCCCCGCTGCAGGATTCTCTGGAACGTCGCCTGCAAGCGTGCCGGGCGGCTCGCCCTGAGCCTCGAGCGCCGGTCAAGGAGTCAGACTTCCGAAGTCTCAGAAGACTTCGGAAGTCTCCGACCACGCGTCCACGGCGACGCCTTGACCGATGGCCTGGACAATATCAAGGCGTACTGACTCCATATCCATCAGGAACTGGACAGTTGGCTCACCCTTCCTCTCACCCGGGTCACCCCCCAAAGCACCCCCAACAT
Organism: Ardenticatenaceae bacterium; assembly: GCA_027493995.1. Classification (GTDB taxonomy): domain Bacteria; phylum Chloroflexota; class Anaerolineae; order Ardenticatenales; family Ardenticatenaceae; genus DOUV01. The sequence goes on from JAOSJS010000001.1 coordinate 8,987,173, forward strand.
CACCCCTGGTTGGTTCAAAATCACCCCCGGTTCCCATCAAGATCACTGTTTGAGGGATGGTCGGCCACCTTGTACCCTATTAAGATCATAACAGGGCACCAGACGTTTTGCCGTTTGGAGACAGGAGCGACTCCGTTTCCTCTCCAACCCGATTGGCCGGGCATCCAGGCTGGAGCACCGGCCGAGAAACAATCATCCCGATGAACCCGGCTTGCAAGCGGGGAGAGCACGTCCGGAGAGAATACAATGAGTGTTCGCAACGTAGATCAGGCGCAAGATGGCGGGGAGCAAAGCGCGGCGACCCGGCTGTCTCGAAGGCGATTCTTGGGCGCCCTGGGGGTGGCGCTGGCCGCCACCCAGACGGAGACCCTCGCCCGGCACGCAGGCCAGGCAGCCGCGCCGGGCGCCCCCGAACAGGCCGCGACACGCCCGCGCCAGTGGGTCTTGGTTTTCGACCTGCGGAAGTGTGAGGGTTGTGTCACCGAGGGGACGGCGCCCCAGTGTATCGAGGGCTGCAACGCCGAGCACTTCGTGCCGAAAGGGCAGGAGTGGATCAAGGTCTTCGAGATGGAAACCGCGGGGGGCCACACCTACTTCCTGCCCCGGCCCTGCATGCAGTGTGAGAACGCACCCTGCCTCAACGTCTGCCCGGTGGGGGCCACCTACCGTAACGCCGAGGGCGTCATCCTGGTCAACCACACGCGCTGTATCGGCTGCCGTATGTGCATGGCGGCCTGCCCGTATGCGGCGCGCTCGTTCAACTGGGAGCAGCCAGAGAACCCCGCCGGGGCCACCTTCGCCCGCTACCGTCCTGAGTTCCCCATCCCCCACCGCAAAGGCACGGTTGAGAAGTGCATGCTCTGTGCCCACCTCACCGACGATGGCAAGCTCCCCGCCTGCGCCGCGGCCTGCCCGATGTATGCCATCTACCTGGGCGATCTTGGCGAGGATGTCGCCACCAATGGCCAGGAGGTCGTCAAGCTCTCCCTCTTCCTGGCCGAACACAGTGCCTATCGGTTGAAGGAGGAACTGGGAACCCGCCCACGGGTCTGGTACATCCCCGGTCATGGTGAGGAGTACGGGCACGATGTCAACGAGACCCGAGAGCCCATGCCGGCCCGCTCCTGGCAGGAGTTGGGGGCTACCCTAGGGAGCCACTAGCGCAGCGGTCAAGTCCTCAGACTTTCCGAAGTCTGGTGAGGACCGTGCTGGCCCAAAACGCGCTCCGACGGGGGTGATCGAGGCGCGCACCTGCCGCAAACAAGACTTCGGAACTCTTTTTCTCCCCCCACCGGGATTTGGTGTTGTCCCTCATTCTCCTTGATGGGCTTGTTCGAGCAAGGCGAACAAGGGCTTGATCTTTGACAACTGATCCAAGAACTGAGCCGACACTCGATACGAAAGAAGCTCAGCGGTTGACCCCACGTGGTCAGTGATTCCGGCAGCCATGGCGGGCGTAACCGGTTTCCATTTTCTCGGCGACCCTGTTCCCCGGGTAGGTTCAGGCGTGTCTAGCGGCTGACGCAAGCTGTAATGGGGTAAGACCAGGTGATAGTAGGCCGTCGACAACCAGAGCTGCTTCTCAAACCAGACAATTTCTTTGGAAAAGCCATTCGTGCGGCGGGTCAAACGACGATTGCTTTGCCGTTGCGTCAAGTTATCCCGCTCCACGAAACTGGTATTGACCGTGTCGCTCACCGGTGAATTAGTCAGTTGAGCCGCGATCGCCTCGGGTTTACCAAAAATCACTTTGGCTTTGACCTCGGTCACCCGAGCACCGTCGCGTAGCTTGACTACTTGGGCATACAGCAGGTCCGCGGCAGGGACCAACCGGGGATTGGGAAATCGGCCTCGATGGCCTTTTCTTTCAGGCTGAACCCAAGTGCCCTAGGTATGCAGCAAGGCATGGGCATATTCCGGTAGCTGATCGCTGGTAAAGAAAGGAATGCCTTCATCTGTAACATCTTTGACCCGGTCCACCAGGAGATCGGCACTAGCTTGGCCGCGTTTGCCGACGACAAAAGCGAGCACCAAGCGCCAGACCGGTGCAAAGGCTAACCAGACCCAGGCATCGCCATACGTTTCACAATAGAGTTTGGCAGACGGCAGGTGGGCTTCTTGAGTGTGAACGAAACTCCATAACTCGTCCAACTGGCATTCGGTGACATGCAGATGGCTCCACAGGTAAAGCACCACCGCACGGCACTGCCGAGCGGCGCGATTCAGCCAATCACACACCGTATCTTTGTCGATCGGCAAGATCCGACCGGTCGCCCGGATGGAATTTCCTTCGGCCAAGGCGCGCCCGGCGGTCTCGAAAATCGCCGGATCGCTTTCCAGACCATAGGAGGCGGTGGCGTCACTCCAAGCCACACTCCTCCCACAACCCTTACAGAGTGCTTGCGGTTGACCATAACTGGTGCCATTTTTGACCATTTTGCCCTGCCGAAACGGAAGACCGTAGTATCGACAGCGTTGATTAGGACAATAGAGCGTTTCCCAGTCCATTTTCGTACCCTCGATCTGCATAACTTATGCTCTCGAGGATACGCCGACCAATCAAAGTTCAACAACCTCATCAAGGAAAATGAGGGACAATACCCGGGATTTCTTGACCGGCTCTCTAGCGCAGCACGCGGCAGGGCCCATAACGAAAAGGGGAAGTGCTGGATTGAGGAACGAGCTAATCAGGTTGTTGGGTGTACTTACCATCGTCGCTGTCGGGCTGGCAGGCGTTGCCGGCTGCGCGGGGCAGGAGCCCACTGCTGCTCCCCCTGCTCCCGCGACGCCGACCGTGCTGGCCAAAGCGCCGCCCCTGCTCTCGATTGCCCAGCACCCGAGCCCGGCACCAGATTTTGCCCTGTACAATCAGTACGGCGAGCGCGTGTCTCTGGCCTCCTTGCGTGGGAGACCGGTCCTCCTCACCTTTCTTTACACCCACTGTACCACCACCTGCCCTCTATACGTAGCCTGGATTCACTCGGCGTTGTACAGCTTGGGCGCGAATACGGGAGAGGTGAGCGTAGTAGCCGTTACCGTAGACCCAGAGCGGGACACAGTGGAACGGCTGCGAGAGTACACGACGCAGGCGGGCTGGCCTCCCGACTGGCTCTTTCTCACAGGGCCCCCTGAAGAAGTGGATCGTGTGCTTACCTCTTTCAGGATCGCGGTGAGCAAGAGGGAACCGCCGCCAGAAATGAAACAAATGGGACACGAGGGCTACGAGGTGGCCCATCGCGCTGTGGTCATTTTGATCGACGCGGAAGGATACATGTTCGCTGTCCTGCGGGGTACCTACTGGACGCCACAAGAGTTGATCACACGCCTTGAACCTGTGCTCAGCGGTGAATGAAGATAGGCGCCTGGCAATCATGGTTCAATTGACCCGGTTCTGGTGGGATTACAGGTAACTAGTGCTCCTTGGCATAAATAGCTCAATGGTTTAGGCAGTCAGAATTCTGCCTTTGTATGTCCAGCGATAGGGTTTTGCCATCGTTCGGTTGAAGTAATCCACGAAAGCTAGCACTTTGACAATCAAGTCCGAGACGGAAGTAAAGCTACCCCGTTTGAGCACCTTGCGAGCCAGGATACTGAACCAGATTTCCACCTGGTTCATCCAGGAAGCATGCTTGGGCGTGTAGTGGAAGACAATGTGATGCGATGAGTCGCTCAGAAAAGCGGCTCGGGTGGCCATGGATTGCAAGATCCCAGACTTGCCTTTGACGCCCAGGTCGATCTGCAGGTCGGACTCTTCGGCCACGTACCGGACCAGACTTTCCGACTGATGGATGTTGAGGCCGTCCACCACGAAATGCCACTGGCGTACCTGGGGTTCGGCCGCCACTGTGGCCTGGATGTGAGCCAAGAAGTCTGCTTCATTGCGGGTTGCTCCACAGGAGACCCGCCCAATCCGACCCGTGGCCACATGGAAATTCACGATCAACGATTGCGTGCCGTGGCGGATGTACTCGAACTCCTGGCGTTCCACCCGTCCTGGTTGCATGGGCAAGTTCGGGTGCTTGCGTTCCAGTGCCTGGATGCCGGTCAGTTCATCGGTGCTGACCACCTGGTCTCCGTGTGCGACCAACTCAGGTGCTTGCTGATAAAGCTGGTTGATGTCGGCCACTTTCTCATCGAACTGTTCATCCGGTTCTTCCGGCGTCAGCCAACTCCGGATCAGATGCGGCTTGAGATGGGCGTCTTTTTAAAAGCCTCGCCGCATGCCGGGGCGAAATCTGCTCCACAATGCCGCGGCGCTGGATTTCATCGGCTATTTCGCGCCCGGTCCAATGCGTCATGGGTCGCTGAGCGTCGGCTGGCGCTTCACAGGCCAAAGCCATGATCTGCGCCACCTGCTCGGGCTGGATACGGGCTGGTGCTCCGGGGCGAGGTAAATCCTGGAGGCGGTCTTCACCACTCAGGTCTTCCAGCGAGATCGGCTGCAAAGCAAGCCAGCGTCGCCGCCACAATCGCACCGTATCCACGGTGACCTGCAGCGCGCGAGCAATTTCACTGTTGTTCTTCCCCTGCCCGATGGCTAGAATAATTCGAGCTCGCAGGGCAATCTGTTGAGGGGTTTGATGGCGTTTCACCAACTTTTCCAGGCCTTGCCGTTCGGCATCGCTCAACTCAATGGGGGTGGGTTTAGGACCATGCATGCGATCCTTCCTTTTTTCTCTACCAGCCAGCATGCCGATCCTACCCCACTCCACAACCATTGTCAATGAGATATAGATTCATTTATGCCAAGGAGCACTAGACATAGAGGAGAAGCATTATGGGGGAAGTCGAGCAACGACTTGAGGAGCGGGTATTGCAGCCCATCACCGATACCTCCTGGCGATGGTACGTGTGGACGCTTTTCCTACTCCTGCTTTCGGCCAGTGGCATTGTGGCCTACAGCCACCAAGTACGGAAAGGCCTCGCCGTCACTGGGATGCGCGATACCGTGATCTGGGGCCTCTACATCACCAACTTTGTCTTCTTTATCGGTATCAGCCACGCCGGCACGCTGATCTCGGCGATCCTCCGGGTCACCCAGGCCGAATGGCGGCGGCCCGTGACCCGCATGGCCGAGGTCATCACCGCCGTCGCGCTGATGATCGGCGGCCTGATGCCGATCATCGATCTGGGCCGGCCGGATCGCATCCCCAACATGCTCCTGCACGGGCAGATCGGCTCGCCCATCATCTGGGATTTCATCTCGATTACGACCTACCTCACCGGCAGTCTGATATACCTCTACCTGCCCCTGATCCCTGACATCGCCCTGGCCCGCGACCGTCTGAAGGGGAAGATCGGGCGGCTGCGCTGGCGCCTGTACGCAATTCTGTCGCTGGGGTGGGAGGGCACACCCGAGCAGCGGCGCTATCTGGAGCGAGCCATCGGGGTCATGATGATCCTCATCATCCCCATCGCCGTCTCGGTGCACACCGTAGTCTCCTGGATCTTCGCCATGACGCTGCGCGCTGGCTGGAACAGCACCATCTTCGGGCCATACTTCGTGGTGGGCGCAATCTATTCAGGCATCGCCGGCATCATCACGGTGATGTACGTCTTCCGCCGGATCTACCACCTGGAGGACTACATCACCGAGAAGCACTTCCGCTATCTGGCCTACCTGCTCCTCGCCCTGGGCGTGATCTATCTCTACTTCACCTTCGCCGAGTACCTGACCACCGCCTACAAGCTGCAGGAGGGTGAGAAGCTGCTCCTGGAGGAGCTGATGCTGGGCAAGTTCGCCGCCTCATTCTGGACCTTCGTCATCGCCGGGCTGGTCGTCCCGATCCTCCTGATCATTCTGCCCTGGACCCGCACGGTCCCGTTGATCGTGCTGGCCTCGGTGCTGGTGAACATTGGCATGTGGATCAAACGGTTCGTCATCGTCGTCCCGTCGTTGGCGCTGCCGCTCATGCCTTCAGCATGGGGGGTGTACACACCGACCTGGGTGGAACTGGCGATTACGGCCGCGGCTTTTGGAGGCCTCGGCCTGATTTTCACCCTCTTCGCCAAGTTCTTCCCCATCATCTCGGTATGGGAGATGGAAGAGGGCTGGGAGCAGGAGCGGGCGCGGGCGGCGGCAGGGCCTGCGTCTACCGGCATGGTGGCCGGGCCGGCGATATTCAATCCGGAACCGGGAGGTGCGAGTTATGATTAGGTGGCTTCGACGAACGATGCTGGGCGCCGCACTGCTGGCGGTTGTTCTGCTGCTGGCGGTGCCACCACACCACCTGGCGCAGGCCGGCGGGCCACAGCCTGTGCAGGTCCGGGTGGAGATCACCGACAGCGGCTTCAACGGCAACCCGGGCGACTTTGTCGTCGAGGTGGAACAGGGAGCGCTGGTAGAGCTGACCTTCGTATGGGCACACCAGAGCTACGTGCAAGAGGAGCACATCCTCGTCCTGGAGGGATACGGTCTGGAGTCGGACAAGATCGATTCTAACAACCGGGAGACGACCCTCAAGTTCGTCGCCGACCAGCCGGGCACCTTTGACTTCAAGTGCGACCTTGAGTGCGACCTGCACGACTACCTCCAGCGGGGTCACTTGAAGGTTGGGAGAGGTGGCGCGGGGACCGCCGCCGCGGTTCTGACCCCCACCACCCTCACCGTTTCACCTTCCTCCTGGAGAACCGGCGGCGATCCTGTCACCCTCATGGCCGTCCTCAAAGACGCCGACGGGGCCGCGGTGCCCAAGGCCGAGGTGGACTTCTGGGTAGACGCCGAGTTCGTCGGCACTCAAGGCAAGATGAGGATCGGCACAGCCAAGACCGACGCCAACGGGGTTGCCTTTCTGGACTACCGGCCCACGCTGACCGCGCCCGAACAGACGATCACCGCTCGCTTCGAGGGAATGGGCATCTATGACGAGAGCGAGCACGCCGTCACGATCGAGGAGGCGGGCATTCCGCCGCCGGCCTTCACAGTGGCCCCCCAGGGCCTGGACGCGATCCGGCAGTGGGCTCCCCTGGCACTCGCGGCGGTGGTCTTGGGAGTCTGGCTCATCTTTGGCTTTGTCCTGTATCAGATATACGGCATTGTTCGGGTCCGCCCGAGGAGGTGATGGAGAGGAAGATACACGCCGGGTGGCTGAAATGGAGTAAGGGTCTCGTGATCCGTGACGCATGATTGGGTGAGATCACAGATCATGGACCACGTGTACACGCATCGCCCAAACAGGAGGAAACATGGTATCTCGAAAACACATCCGGAAGCTGGGCATGTTTGGACTGGTGATCGTCCTGGCATTCCTCGGGGCCTGCGCCAGCGGCGTCCCGCAGAGTGAGTACGACACCGCGAAGCAACAACTGGCGGCCCAAGAGCAAAAGGCTACGACGCTCCAACAGCAACTCTCGGCCAAGGAAGCGGAGCTTGCGAGCTCCCAGCAGCAGATCGCTGCCAAGGAGAAAGAACTGGCCGAACTTCAGCAGCAAACCGCGAATGCGACGTCAGCGCCGCAGACCGCGGGCCCGGCGGGTGGCGTCTTTACCCTCATCGGAGCGCAGATCGTGCCGACACCGGCCCCGCCGCCGACGCCGACACCTCTGCCCCCGGTGCCACGCCTCCGCCCCGGCCCACCCCTCCCGCTTCCCTCTATGAGCCGGTGGGGCCATTTGCTTTCTATGTGGAGACCCTGGCCACCACCAGGCCCAGCAAGTATGGACTCGCCTCGACCGTCTCCTGCATCCCGACCTCGGTATTCAAGCGGGGGATGAAGATCGTCTGGCGATTTGAGGTCATCGATCTCTCCACCGGGAAGCGTGTGACAGACGTGGACGAGGCAACCGTGAAAGTGGTGCTCCCCCAAGGGGAGGAGCTCACCGCCCGATTCTCCCAGCGCGGCGGCGGGAGTGTTCCCAGCGCCCCCTGGATGTGGAATACCTTCTGGGATATCCCCACGGACTATCCTCTGGGGGCCTTCGACTACAGCATCGTCGTCACCGGCAAGGACGGGCGCACGGGGACATTCAAACCGCCGGCTCTGGTGAGCCAGGAGCGCGGTATTGACAGCCGGTTGCAGATCATCGACTAGAGCGCCGGTCAAGGCGTCAGGCGTCCGAAGTCCCGGAAGATTTCGGACGTCTCCGAATCACGCGCCCCCGGCGGCGACTTGACCGATGTTCTAGAGCCGGCGGGGAGGGTGGAGCCCATTCGTAGGAAGGGAAGACGATCATGAAGAAATCGCTTTGGTCACCGCGGTGGGCGGTTGCAGTCCTGCTCCTGCTGGCCCTGCTGCCAGTGGGCTGCGCTTCCGCGGTTGCTCCCGCCGCCGAGGCTCCGCCCTCCCCGGCGGTCCCGCCCTCGACTCCTGAGGGCGCAGGCCCAACGATCACACCGGTCCCCTTGAAGCCTCTCACGGTTGAGCCGGTGAAAGGTTACGTCGGAGACCCCTTTACTGTCACCGCTGAGGGTCTGCCACTCGACGCAGAAGTGGAGTTCATCTGGGTGACGGTGGATGGCAGCTATATCCTGCAGGCCAGCCCTGAAAACGTGGAGTTCCACGAAAAGAAGTTTGTCGAGAAGCGGGTCTCCCTCGGACGGGCCAAGACAGACGATCAGGGACAGGTCAGCGTCAGCTTTACCGCTCCGGAAGATTACGGTGAGGTCCATGACATCTACGCCGTCGTGGGCGGCGAGGACGTCGCCAGAGGCGGATTCCGCATCCTGCGCAGCGCCACCATCGAGCCGACCGAGGGCCCGGTCGGGACCCCCATCACTTTCAGCATCAAGGGCCTGGGCTGGAAGACCTATGAGAGCACAATTGCCCTCCGCTACGATAACCTGCCCTCCGGAATTGTCACCGCGGTGACCACGAGAGGCAGCGCAACGATCCAAATTCGCGCGGCGGGGCACCCGGGGAAACATGTGCTGGACATCAACCACGGTGCCAAGTCGGTTCCCTATCTCAATAATCAGCAAGCCGGGACGGCCCATATCCCCGATTTTCGCTTCTGGTTCACCGTCACCGAGGACGCCGGCCCGCCTCCCTTTACCCTCGACTGGCCCGATGGCGACCATGTGGCTCTGGCCAGCGATGCCGCCCCCAGAACAACGGCGAGTACCATTGCGGCAACCGGCGTCTCGGCGACCCTGGAGCCAAGTTCGGGCCCCATTCTCTCGCAGGCCACGCTCCGGATGAGCAACCTCTCCCCTAACGCTCAGGTCGAACTCTTTTGGGTGACCGCCCGGGGGAACCGGGTGAGCCCTAGCGGCTGGAGCCTCACCCAAAGTCCGCTGCTGGAGACCACCACCAACGGAGACGGTGCGCTGAGTGCCACCTTCCAGATTCCCGATGATCTGGGGGGATGGCATGTGGTGCAGCTGGTGGAGGGTGACAAGGTGCTGGCGGAGGTCCCTTACTATGTCGAGCGCAGCCTGGTGGATGTAACCCCCAGGCGCGTGAAGGCCGGGGAAACCTTTACGGTACAGATCAAAGGTGTTGGCTGGACTGAGCTGGATAACGGTGTCGCCGTCCTCTACGACAACGCCTACATCGGCTTTGCCTGCGGCTTCAACAGCAATGGCGACGCCACCATCCACCTGGTGGCCACGGGAGACCCAGGGACCCACCTGATCGATCTCTATCCCATGATCTACCAGGGCCACGGCAAACCACCGTGGGGGTATCAAGTACCCATATTGAGCTTCAAGGAGGACTTTCCCGGCCTGGCCCTGGGTTATAAGCTCCCCGCCTTCCGGCTGGCCATCGAAATCAATGAATGACAGGCGCGCCGCGGTGGAGGGGAATCGGTGACAGGTTGAAGGTTCAACAGTTGAAGAGCCTGCCCTCAGCCTGTCGCCTGTCCTGAGCCTGTCGAAGGAAAGGGGTCAACAGTGCAGTGGCATTGCCAGTCACTGCAATCCCGTGGCCCAGCCTTCACCCGGGGGCCCCGCGCGGAAGAGCCCCTGAGGGGGGTGTCCGAGGGTCCACCTCGACGCGATAGGATGCCCCACAGGGCACGCCTCGCGAGGACGAGCGGCCCGTCGTGCGCGCTCCAGGTCGCTGAAGCGCGCACGACAAGCAGGCGACCTGCCACTCGTCCCAAGTCGCCACCAGTATCTTTCTCCCCGTGGGAGTGTCAAAAGCAGCATCACGAGAGCACCTCTGGCTCCTACTTCTTCCCGCGGCCCCGCGGCATGCATGATACCCCGCCGTGTGTCAATGTCTGCCCTGTGGGAGCCTCCTACAAGTATCGTGCCGGGCCGGTGTAGCACCAGACCACGCTGCACATCTTCTGCAGATGCAACGCTTCGGGGAAGGGAGGCGCAGGCGGCACCGTCAAGAAGGCGAAGAATCCGTTCAGGTCGTTCGGGGCGTGGCGCATGAAGTCGTCGTAGAAACGTATGGCCTCTGCCGCCTGGTCCAGCGTCCAGAGGGGAGGACCGCCAATGATGGTCTTGACGGGATGAAGCCGGAAGAGGAACGAGGTCACAACAGCGAAGTTGCCGCCCGCAACACCCAGGCCGGCCACCTGGCAAGCCACTGCGTGGCGCGCTGGCAGGAATTGTCCGCCGGTCCACGTGCCCGGAAATGCGCGTAACCGCGCCCGACGGCCACCCGCCAAGAGAACCCCGTCCACCGCGAGGGCAGCCTCTAGAATATGCCGGGGCGTCCGGTCAGCGGGCTGGTTTGCTCCCGGCCTCGCCCGGCAGCGGGGCGCCTTCATCGGCCCGTACCACCATGGCATCCTTCGTCGTTGGTCTCCCGGCCGTCATTCCTGTTTACCTTCAGGATGGCGAGCGCCGCAGCTCCACCCGCACAAGTGGTCGAACTCTACAACGCAACAGCCTGTGTCGTGTGTTCAATCAGATCAGACCTGCCGGAGGCGATGTTGCTGGTTCTGATCGTCTGGCTCTGCAGTTTGACCCTGAGTGGGCTGGTCATCACGCCACTGGCCGGCCTGAAGGTGGCCGGGATTGTATCGATCGGGTTCTTGTTGGCGCTCCTGGTGATCTGCTGGGGCTTGGGCGTGGGCCGACTCATCAGAGATCGCAGCCAGCATCGCTCGGGGCACCACCCCGAGGCCTGATACCACTTGCCGGATGATGCGTCGTGAGTACGACTTTGCAGGATACACCGCCAGGATCGGCGGATCGCGAGGAGGCCGCCGGAGAGGTCCGGAACAGCGTGGTGACAATTGCCTTCCGGCAGCATCTGCGGCGGCTGGTCAATCTGTTGCTGCGGAGCCGGGTGATTGCCACGAACGAGGGGCTGGATGCCCAATTCGACCCCGACCTCAGACTGATGGTGTTCGCGGCGCCCTCCTTCCACCGCTTCTGGCTGCAGCGGCTGGTACAGGGACTGCTCGGCCTGACTTCTTGAATGCTTATGCCGCGACGACTGACGAGGTCGCCTCACCCCCAGTTTGCCTTGACGGTTGCAGCGTTTCGACAATGCCCGCGCGCCGGTTGGCCAGGCGGGCAGACACAAAGAGGAAGTCGCTCAAGCGGTTGAGATAGCGGACCACTTGGGGGTTGATCGCCTCCAGGCCCCCCAGCGCAACCACGCGGCGCTCGGCACGGCGGCAGACGGTGCGGGCAAAGTGGAGGTGGGCCGCAGCTGCGGTTCCGCCGGGCAAGATGAAGGTTCGGAGCGGTTCAAGTTCCACCTCGGCCTCATCAATCCACCGTTCCAGACGCGTCACATCCTCGGGCTGCACCCGCGGCACCCTGGTCGCGGCTGTCTTCCCCGGCATCTCGAGCGTGGCCACATCGGCGCCGACGACGAAGAGATCGCTCTGAATCCAGGCGAGCCGCTCGGCCAACTCAGGGTCGTCAAGCAGGGTCCGAACGATGCCGAGTGTCGTGTTGCACTCATCCACGGCCCCGCAGGCCTCGATACGCACTGAATCTTTCCCGACGCGCCGGCCGCCAAACAAACCGGTCATGCCCTCGTCTCCGGTGCGGGTGTAAATCCGCATGAGTCGCTCCTTTGCCTCCCGGTGGTCCCCGGGAATCGTTGATGCACCGTTGCAGCGCTCCTATTCACAATCGTACGAGCCTGAAGTGAAGATCATGTGTAGACGGGATGTCGATCTGATGTGGTCTCCGCAGCGTGTGGTACCAATGGTGGAACGAAGATTCATGCATCGGAGGCGTCCGTCGCCGGTGGTCCCGAACTCCCCGCCTTCGGCTGGCCATTGAAATCATTGAATGACAGCCGTGCCGCGGTGGAGGGGAACCGGTGACAGAATGAAGGCTCAACCGTTGAAGAGCCCGTCCTCAGCCTGTCGAAAGGGCATCTCCCGCTGGGGACAACCGGAAAACCTGCAACCTTTTCGCCGTTTACCCGCGGTGTGCCAGCGTCGACGTGCCTGGTCCCTGTACCAGGGTCGCACCAGCGGATGATTCAGGCCTGGCCCTCAGCAAACCCTCAGCGTTGCCTCAGTCGAATCTCAGCGACTCATGACATCCTCGTGTTCAGATTGCGCTATCGATCGCGAGAAAGTGCTGCGAGCAATAGCCCGGGGGGAATGTCGATGCCCTATGATGCGCTGCGAGGCGATCTCGTGCATCGTCTGCGCTCCGCTGAGGGCCACCTGCGGGGTATTCTCAGCATGGTTGAGGCCGACGCAGACTGCGAGGTCATCCTCCACCAGATGATCGCCGTGCAGCGCGCCCTCGCGGAGGTGAACCGCCGACTGCTTGCCTCTCATCTCAGCGACTGCCTGACTGCGGCACTGCGGAATCCTGACCTCGAAGCCCGCGAGCGAGCCGTGGCCGGCGTCGTGACGTTGTACGCTTTGCTGGTTGGCACCGGTGGCCCGGTACCGGACGAAATGGGAGATTTGATTCGCGGGGAACCGCGCTGAAGGAAGAGCAACGATGCCTTTCGCTCGTGCTCGCTCCGAGGGGCGAGTGGAATCACACTTTCGACTGCGTCTCGCTGTCTTTCTCGTCGTCACTCTGCTGGTCGTCGCCACAGCGGCGTGGCTGCTCCGCCCGCAGACACTGCCGGCCGGCGCCAGCCGGACGGTTAGCATCACAATGGCCGGATTTGACCCAAGTACGCTCACTATTCCTGCTGCCCAACCCGTCACCGTTCGGCTGGTCAACCCAGATACGCAGTTCCACACCGATGGTGGGGGTGTTCACCAGTTTGCCGTGCCGGAGTTGGGCCTCGATGTGAAAGTTCAACCGAAGAGTTCAGCGCTCGTGACCATCCCAGCCGTCGCGCCCGGGAGCTACACCTTCTACTGTGATGTCTGCTGTGGTGGGAAGGAAAATCCCACTATGCAGGGCACGTTGGTGGTGAGTTGAGGCAGCGTCATGGCAGAACACGCCGTCCAACTCACGCTTCCGGCCGTCGTCGGGGCGGCTCTGGTCGATAGCCTGAACCCCTGCGCCTTTGCCCTGCTGCTCGTCTTTGTCGCGACCATGCTTGCGATGCTCCAGCGGCAAGGCGACAGCGCGCCCGCCGGGCGGGTCCGGCGCTGGTTCCTGGCGCGGGGTGGGATCTACGTCTTCGGAATCTTTCTGACCTACCTGGCCCTGGGGCTCGGCCTGCTGGGAACCCTCCAGTTTGCCAAAGGGCTGAGCAGCACCCACGTTGTGAGCCGCATGGCGGCTCTTGTGGCCCTCGGGCTTGGCTTGCTCGCCCTGCAGGAGGCGCTCCTGCCCGAGCTGGGCAGCCGGCTGAGCGCTCACGTGGACATGCCGCGGCTGCGCGGGATGGTAACTCGTCTGAGCCTGCCCGCGCTCTTTGGGGCGGGGGTCCTGGTGGGCCTCTGTACCGTTCCCTGTTCGGGATCGGTCTATCTGGCCGTGCTGGCCTTGCTCTCCACCCAGACGACCTTCCTGACCGGTGTGGGCTATCTGGTCCTGTACAACCTCATCTTCGTGGCGCCGCTGATCGTCATCCTGGGGCTCGCCAGCGGCCCGCTGGTCTACCGGCAACTGGCGCGCTGGCAACTGCACCAGCGCCTGGTCCTCAAGTTGGGTACCAGTGCCACCGCCATCGCCGTGGGATTACTGACCCTTCTGGTGGTATAGTCACTGTGGCCATCCCGGACAAAGGACCTACCGTGAAGACTCGCTCCATCACGCTGCCAATCGGGGCCCGGAGTTGCTGCAGCGCCGGGGCGCGCATCGTCGAGCGCGCCCTGGTAAAGGTACCCGGCGTAGTGCAGGTCGAGGCCAACGCGGCCACCAGCACCGCGTGTATCGAGTACGACCCCGCCCTGGTCGATCCAGACCAACTCCGGGCCGCCGTCGATGGAACCGGCTTTGGACCAGCGCGTCGTCGTCGAAATAGACAAGTAGACGGAGGCACCGCGATGCGGCAAGACAGACGCGCTCTGCGGCGGGCCTTCGTTGTTGTAGGTGCCGTCATCGTCTGGGTAGTCATCATTGCCGCGACAGGGATGATCCTGCGCGGTACAACCTACTTCGGCCACATGCTGCCGCTCGTTGGCGGTGGCGCCGTCTACTTCGTCGTGTTGGCGCCCGGGTTCCTCTTCCGGGGGCGGTAGCTGTCTGCGCCCCGGCGCGCGTCCCGAACACTCGGGATCCCATCAGCGCGGTCTCGGCCATGCCCGGGAATCGCGGCCACGATTCCTGAGGTGCCTCACACCCACGACAAGGGTAGGCATACCTCTTCTGGGAACCACCCCTGGTCGGCTTCGACCGGGCGCATCGGTTGCTGCAACCGATGTAAGAATCAGTAGCCCAATAGGAACGGGGGTATTGATGAGGGCGTTTCTCCACACCCGAACTGGTTTCATCGTGCTCGCCTGTCTGGCAATCGTCGCCTTCTATCTTGTTACCAGCCACAGTGCCCACGTCTTCGGCGTCCTGCCATACCTGCTGTTGCTGCTGTGTCCTTTGCTGCACCTGTTTGGTCACGGCGCGCACGGTGACCACGGTGAGGGCGCCGGTCACACCGGACACCACACGAGCCCGGCACAGCCTCCCGGCGCTCAGGAGCAGTGAGGGTTGTACGGCGGGATCACCATCGGCAAATTTGTGATCACCTTCTTCCGCACCGAGACCATCTGGTTCTGGGGGCTTCCTGAAGCCCAGATCGTCGCCGGCGGGCTGGTTGCCGGTACTAGCGGCTGGCCGCTTTGGAGGCGCTCACACCCGACTGATATCCCGCCCTCGAGGCTTCGCAGCTAACATCCTCTCTTCTGGAAGGGAATCATGATCGAGCGTAGCACTCCATGTACGCACGTCGGGCACGGCGTGCGGGTGGCCCTGGACTGGGATTACCACCGCCTGGCGCACGATGCCGACCTGACCATCCGCAAACTGACGGCGCCCTACCCACGAGCCGGCGCCCTCTACGTCCACCTGCTGGCCGATCCACACGTTCTGACCCTATGGGACCTGACCGGCTACATGGCCGTAGAGAAATGCGGCCTCAACGATCACGGCCAGATGCACGCCCAGATCGTCGCGGCCAACGCGCTGCAGTTCCTCTCCCTGCTGATGGCGGGCGGTGTCGAGCCGGATGTAGCGAAAAGCGGTGCCGGCAGTGGAGAGGATGCCGCCACCGTCGTGCTGGCGGCCGCCTTGCTCCACGATGTCGGCAACCTGGTAGCGCGAGACGACCACCAGGTCTACAGTGTCATGCTTGCCGAGCGGGTGCTGGCCCGCCGGCTGGCCGACCTCTCCTTCAATCCGGCCCAGGCACAGATCCTGAACGGCTTCATTCTTTCGGCCATCGCCAGCCACGATTGCACGCCCACGCCGGTCACGCTGGAAGGCGCGATTGTGGCCGTGGCCGACGCGGCCGACATGACCCGCGGGCGCGGCCAGGTAGCCTTCGACCGCGGCCAGGCCGACATCCACGCGGTCTCAGCGATGGCGATCCGCGAGGTGACGATCCGGGCTGGCGTGGAGACACCTGTCCACATCGAGGTGGTGATGGACAATCCGGCGGGACTGTTTCAGGTGGAGAAGCTCCTGGCCTACAAACTGATTCATGCTGGCCTGGAGCGCTACGTCAGCCTCCAGGCGCGCGTCGTGCCTCCGTCGGGCGAGTCCGATGGTGCCTTCCACTGCCTGGTACTCCACCAGGGACGCTTGCACCCGGAAGGGCTGGCTCGCCCGGCGGCTGAGCGCTGGCCGCTAGATCCGGTGTGCGGGATGGCGACCGCGCCGGAACACTCGGTCGGCAGCGTGCACTTCGAGGGGATCCGCTACTTCTTTTGCTCTGACGCCTGCCTGGCCCGATTCCGCGCTGATCCGTCCCGCTATACCCCTGATATGAGCGCTCAAACGGACGATGGCGAGGTTGTGGGTGCTCAGACGGAAACGCGGAACCCGGCCGCGATGGACTAATGTGGCACCGTCTGCGGCTGGTCGCGCCGCTAGTTGGCCCGCGGTTGTACGCCGGGCGCGAAACCGGCCAGGGCCCTATACGCCAGCACTCGGATCGGTTTTGCCCAGGTCAATGCCTGGCAGGTTGAGGGCACCGTCTTCTCTTGCAGAACCGGTTTGC
This sequence comes from Ardenticatenaceae bacterium, assembly GCA_027493995.1. GTDB lineage: Bacteria > Chloroflexota > Anaerolineae > Ardenticatenales > Ardenticatenaceae > DOUV01. The sequence goes on from JAOSJS010000001.1 coordinate 9,003,615, forward strand.
CGCCGGTGGACCGGTGGTTGGCGGCAAACGGCCTGTTGGAACAAGGCCCCAACGAGGACAGGAGTTGCGGCGTGTCGACTTACCGGCGGCCCGCGGCGGACAAACGGATCGCGGCTTCCCGCCCACTACTTTTGACGAGCGACATCACTATGAGCAAGAACCCGACGCGATGGTACAGCTTGATTGCGCCCCTGTACGACCTTACCGTCACAGGGGTCTACACTCGCGCGCGCCGGGCCACGGCGCGACAACTCCGCCTGGAAGCGGGACAGACCGTGCTCGACGTCGCCTGTGGCACGGGCGAGAATTTCAGGTATATTCTTGCGGGAATCGGTCCAGCGGGAACCCTGATCGGGACAGATTACTCTGAGGGCATGCTGGCGCAGGCGCGGCGAAAAGTCGAACGGAACCGTTGGAGTAACGTCCGTCTCCTGCACGCCGACGCTCGCACGCTCTCCCTCGCCAGCCTCCGGTCGGAACTCAGTCTGCCCGATCTGCGTGTCGACCGCGTCGCCTGCACCCTGGGCTTCTCAGTCATCCCGGAGTGGAAGACGGTCTTCGAGCGCACCTGGGACCTGCTGGCCCCGGGCGGGCGCTACGCAATCCTGGACTGGTACTCCCCCGACCGAACACTCTTCACGCGCTTCGCCAACCGAATCGCGGCCGGCGACATCCACCGACGCTCGTGGGAGCCGTTGGAGCAGCGCGCGCTCGAGTTCGAGCGTGAGCGCATGTTTCGGGGAATGGTGTTCATGGTGACGGGATCGAAGCCTGGCAGCCAGGTGAAGCAGGAGCAAAACCGCCGGTGAGATGACACCTACATTAGCCTGAGTCAATGTCGGTGCGTCATTGAGGCCGTCGCCCACGAAAACCACCAGCCCGAATCGCGCATGGAGCGTCTGCACTCCGGTAACCTTCAGCTTTGGCTCAGCTCCACCTCAGCAGACAGTGCTACACTTTAAGACCTTTGAGTGTGGGGTCTCACGTGGCTCACACTCACTGTCCGGATCTTAACTTGCGCAAATGAGCGACGGTCGGATAGAGGCAACGCTCAAATCGGAGTACGTGGGCTGGGAGGGCGAGGATACTGAGCTCGCCCTCCCGATACACACGAAAACGCCCACAGAAAGGAGCGAACTGTGGCAACCAGGAAAGCCCGCGTGGCCGTCAACGGCTACGGCGTCATCGGCAAGCGCGTCGCCGACGCGGTGGCGCTGCAGGACGACATGGAGTTGGTCGGCGTGGCCGACGTGGTCTACGACTACCGCATCCGGGTGGCCGTCGAGCGCGGCTACCCGATCTACGCCTCGGTCCCTGAGAAGCAGGCCGCAATGGAGGTCGCCGGCCTCTCCGTGGCGGGGAACCTGGGCGACCTGCTCAGGCAGGTGGACATCGTCGTGGATGCCACGCCGAAGGGGATCGGCGCCAGAAACAAGGACGTCTACGAGGCCGCCGGGGTCAAAGCCATCTGGCAGGGCGGCGAGAAGCACGAACTGGCCGGCTACTCCTTCGTGGCCCAGGTCAACTACGCTGGCGCCCTCAACCGCCAGTTTGCCCGCGTCGTTTCGTGCAATACCACCGCGCTGAGCCGGGTGATGCACGCACTGCACCGCCATGGTTGGGTGAAGCGCGCTCGCGCCGTACTGCTGCGACGTGGCACCGACCCATGGGAGTCGCACAAGAACGGGATGATCAACACCGTGATCCCCGAGACCAGAGTGCCCAGCCACCAGGGGCCCGACGCGCAGGCCGTCATCCCCGACCTGGACATCACGACCATGGCGGGTGCCGGGCCCTACAACCTGAGTCACCTCCACTTCGCCATGGTCGAGACCCCCCGGCCGGTCGGCCTGGACGAGTTGCGCGACGCCCTGTGGGACGCACCGCCCATCGCCTTCGTGCGCGCTACCGACGGGCTGGTAGCCCTCAATGCCGTCATCGAGTTGATGCGCGACCTGGACCGCTCGCGCGCCGACATGTGGGAGGTGGCCGTCTGGGAGGAGGCCCTGGCAGCCGACGAGCGCGAGTTCTACCTGACCGACATCGCGCCGGCCAGGATCAAGACGATACCGGCCCCCTCCATCAGGCCCACGCGCTCCCCGAAAAAGAGAGCCCCGATGATGAGCGCGAAGGCGGGCGTCAGGAATGTGAAGGTGTTCAAGCGGTTCAACTCGCCGCGGTGCAGCACCGCGAACCACAGCGCGAAGGCCAGGGCCGTGCCCGGAAGCGCCAGGGTCAGTAAAACGACGACGAAGGACGGGCTCCACACGACCTGCACCGGCGCCTCGAAGATCTGCGCGGCCAGCCACAAGGACACGCCCCCCAGGACGAACTGCCAGCCGGTGGCCATCAGAAGATCGACCTGCCCGGCCAGGCGCTTGAGGAGCACGTTACCCACCGCTACGCCCACGGCGCCAAGCAACACGAAGCCCACCCCGCTCGGGCTGCTATTGGCGTTCTCGGCGCCGAACCCCGGGAGTGCCGCCAGGACGATCCCGGCGAACCCCAAGAGCAGCCCCACCCGCCGCCGTGGTCCCAGCCGCTCGCCGAGGACGATGTACGCCAGCCCGGCGGCGATGAGCGGCTGGCTGTTGGCGAGAACGGTGGCCAGGCCGGGACTGACGATCCCGCCGGCCAGGAACATCCCCGCAAAGCCCAGGCCGGTGGCGCTGAAGCCCACGCCCAGCACGCCAAGCCACACACCCCGGTCTCGCGGCAGGGGACGGTGCAGGGCAAAGGCGGGGACGAGCAGGCCAGCCCCGGCAACAAACGAGCGCAGGGCGGCAAAGGTCAGGGGCGGTACTGCCGCGAGGCCCGTAGCGATCAGCGGGAAGCACAGCGCCCACAGGAACGTGACCAGGCTCAGGCCCGCCAGGTCACCAGGCAACAGGCGTTTGTGGTTCCCGGTGAGACTCCTTCGCTCGCCCTGCGAACGCGGTACAGGTCGTACACCACGGTTGCCCACACCTTGCCGGCGACCAGTGTCCGCAGCGCTGCCGGTACCCGGGGCGGGTGGGGTGTTCAGTTCGTGAGTTCCCACCGGAACACCCGGCTGGGGACTTGAGCGATGTCTTTCAGCTCCAGCTCGAGGTATTGCAATCCAGGCTTGACGATCTCCGACCGCCCTTCAAACGTGAGCATTCCGCTCACGTGATGGCCGCCGCGGGCGCCGTCCCAGGCCGCGGGCGCGTACTCATTGCCCCGGTCATCGTGCAGCACGGCAAGCTTCGTCAGGTTGTAGTCCAATTCCACTGAGTGGGTGTTCAACGCCACCTGGAAGTCCAGCGTCGGCCCAGCGCCGGCCAGGTTCAGCGGGGTGACCTCGACGACCACCGACCGCTCGTCGTTGGTCCGGGTCAGCTCGCTGGGCGCGGCCTCGGATCCGGCCGTGGGCGCGTCAGTCGCGCCGCCGGACGACGGCGCGGACGCTGAGACAGAGGAAGAACGTTGGGCCGCAGCCCGGATCGCGGCGGTGTCGATCGTCGCACTCGGGGCCACCCAATCCTCCAGCGAGAACTCGTGCGGCTCCTGACCAACCGCCATTCGGGTGAGTACCCGGCGGCCTGTCGCGTCGATGACCGCGATGTCGCTGATGCTGCTGACGTAGGCACGCCGCCCGTCGCGGCTGAAAGCAACATGGTTCGCGCCCCGTTGGAGTTCGCCGCCCGTCGCGGCCACCTGGATGCTGGCGAGTAGCTGCAAGTTGGCCGCATCGAAGACGCTGACGACGCCCGCCCAATCAGCGATCCAGACTTCCTTTCCATTCGGGCTGACCGCCACTCCGTGGGCGCGCCGGCCGGCCGGGGCACTCTTCAGGACGCGGCGGTTCTTGACGTCGATGGCGTAGAGTTCGCTGGTTGTCGGCCCGACCGCGTACGCCCGGCTCCCGTCGGGCGAGACCGCCACCTCGTTCAGGCCGATAATCTGCTTGTCGGCCAGGGAGGCCGTCCAGTCATCACCGGGTTCCGGCCGCTGCTGCTGCTCGGGGACTGCCAGGGGGATCGCGGCTGTTACCCGGCGCACGGCCGTGTCCACGACCCACACCAGGTTGGTCGAGGTGGAGGCGATCCAGATCTCTTTGCCATCCGGGGTGAAAGCGAAGTGTGAAGCACTGCCCAACCCAGGGCTGACCACGTCCTCGATGGTGTTGCTGGCGGTGTTGATCACCGTCAGGGTGCCCTTGATCGGATCGTCGCCCAGTGATCCCCCGACCCATAGGGTCTCGCCGTCAGGGGCGATGTCGATGCCGTGGACGGCACTGGAGAGCGGAATGCGTCTCATGACCGCCTGGCGCTCGGCGTCGATCACGACGACCTCCCGCGCGGCCGAGTCGCCGGCGTAGACAATGGTGCCGTCCGGGCTGGCGGCGATCCCGTGCGCTGCCCGCTCGCCAAGCCTGAACGTCCAGGCCACCTGGTCGGTGGTCAGGTCGATGGCCGACACGGTCCCGTCGACGGCGTTGGCGACGTAGGTGTAGCGGGCCTCGGGTGCCCGGCCGGCGTCCTGGCCGCAACCGGCCAGGACGAGGGCCAGGACCCCTACAACAAAGAGTGTGATTCGTCCGGTTCGTCTGCTCATAGGTCACTTTGCTCCTTTGACCGGCCAACAGTGGTCTTTGTGAATAGCGCACTGCCTGCAACCAGGAAGCTACCGCTCCTCCCTGGCACGCTGCCGCGGCAGTGGCGGTTGACCGCCTCGGTATGACCCACTGCCGAGGTGCACCACAGCGGCAACGCTCAGGATTGGATCGTAGAGGTCTGGCGGGATCTGGCTATCGTATGTCCCGATCAATCGAAGTGGCACGGCCCCGGCCTGGTCCTGGGCACTCCGGCGTAGCCAGCGTGTGACCACCCCGAAGTAGAAGTCGATCTCGACCGGGCTCATTCGCTCCACGCAAACGACGTAGTCGCCCCGATCTCCCTCGGCCTGACTTCGGGGTGAACGCCGGCGGGCAGTCATGATAGACTCCAGGAAGTCGGCCAGGCGCCACGTACTGAACTCCGTCTGCAAATCGACGTAGTAGGCGACGTCATCGGTCCTGGCCGCCCACCAGGGATGGCCCTGAATCACACGGACGTGGCCTGGTTCTCCCTGGGCGATGGCCAGCGCCAACGCAGAGGCCAGGCGGCGCTTGCCGGCGCCGGCCGGACCGCTGAGGATCAGATGCGGTCGCGTGAGCAGGGCGGCAATCAGCCGGCGGCGCTCCAGATCGGTCAACCTGAGGCCAGGCGCGGCCGAGGCGCGCTCAACCCACGCGGCAACACACGGTGGACAGGGTTGCACCGGGATCTGCTTCTGCACGATCACCGTTACTCCCTGACACGCACCAGCGCCAGCCCCAGGCCGGCACTCACCAGCAACCCGACGACGACGGTCACCAGTTCGCCGCCGGACCGACGGCGGTCCAACGGCATCAGTTCGGCCGAGGGTTCGGCCGGAGCCGCCCGCTCTGCGCTGGCCGGGCCGGCCTCCACGGTCAACTCAGCCGTCAGCACCTCACCCTCGGCACTGGTGGCTTTCACTTGATAGATGCCCGGCGGGATGTCGGCGGGGACAGTGAACTCTTGATGGAAATCCTCGTCGTCGCCCACGGTCACCGTCCCCAGGGTGGCCTGAAAGCTCATGCCCTCCACAGTGATGGTGAAACTCTCGCCCGCTTCGACGCCCTCGCCGGTGACCGTGATGGTGCCACCGGGCATCACCACCTCGGGGGTCACCGTCAAGGTCGCCTCGCCGTGGGCGGAGGCGGGCACAGTGCTGACACCCGCTGCCAGCAGCAACGTCAGCACCACAGTGAAGCTGGTCCAGACCGAGTGGAAACTTCGGGTACGCATCGCTTTTCTCCCTTTCTTCTTCCACCGCATTTCAAGGCCCTACTCGACAACCACTTTGCCACGCAACATGCCCATCTGGCGGCAGCCGTCTACCCTGGCCTTTCAACAGTCGGCGTGGACATTCCGTCACGCGTCTCTTCACTGGCCCGGCTCGTCCCACCATGGGTCGGTCCCTCGGGCTTCCGTGAGACGACCAACGCCAACGTCGGCCCAAGGCTGGCAAAATAATCGAGCGATACCAGACCTGGGACGCGCCGATACTCTTCCTCTCGGAGCAGGTGCGCGCTGAAAAAGCGCCACACAGGTTGTAACAAACGGTCGCGCCAGGCGTCCGTCTCGATTTCAAAAAGCAGAACCATGGAGCCCCCCGGCCGCGTGCTTTGCCAGGCCTTCTCCACCACCCGCCCTGGTTCAGGCAGATGCTCGAACATCCAGGTCGAGATGATGAGGTCGAAGGGCTCTCCAGGCAGGGGGTCGGTCATCAGGTCCAGACGGTGAAACTGGGCGTTTGCCACCTGGCCGAACTTCGTCCGGGCCCGGGCCAGCATATCCTCAGACAGGTCGACCCCGGTATACGAGCCGAAGGGCAAACCCAGGCTCAGCACTCGTTCCAGGTTGGCTCCCGTGCCACAGCCCAGGTCCAGGATGCGCCCACCGGTTGGCAAGGAGGCCGAGAGGGCCCGGTCGAGGGCGAGATAGGCGTCGCGGTACCCCCAGTCCGCCCAAACGGGAGCGATCACATCGTAAACACCGGCAGCGATGTGGTAGAGCGATTGGACCCCCACCGGTGCCCGTCTCAGCACAGCCAGACCCAGGCCGGCTTCGGCAGCGCCGGCTGCGCGCAGCAGCCAGTTCGGCCGCTGCGCCAGCCAGTCCATCGCCCGGCGATAGAGGCTCGTGCCGGGACCCCGTTGCCAGGGACGCACGTAGGTCCGGCCGAAAGCGAGGAGGAGGATGCCGTCGAGGAGGAAAAAGCCACCCAGCACCCGTATCAGCGTCTTGTATAACATCATGCTCCCTGCTTCTTTCACGGAAAATCGCTCCAAGGATGCTCCCGCTTGCAAGCGGGAGCGGAATTGGAGCGCGCGCGAAAACTATGGCCGTAGGCTACAAGGCCAACACGTTGTCTCTGTCGCACCCCCGTGCTATACTCTTTGGTAAGACACTCCGCTTGCGGAGCAACGGTTATTAACAATCGTATAGGTTCGCCGGTTGCGGTGGCGAGTCTCCCACCGTGGAAAACCTGTAGAGCCAGCGCTGGACTGTAACCAGCTTCGCGCCTGGGACTCGTCTCAGGCAGGGCACTTGTCAGTGTGCCTATGGTCTCGGACGCGGCGTCACGTCGCGGCGCCAGGGACAAGCCCCCGTGCTTTAGCCGGGGGTAACTGACTCCATCAGGTGAGGGACCGGCCGGCTGAGCCAGGCATAGCTCGCCAGGGCGATCAGCAGCACCAGCAGGATGATGCCGGCAACGATGATCCACTGCCGCCGGCGCGGAGAGAGCCAGGGCGAGCGGTCCACGAAGGGCACCAGGGCCAGCAGGGCGAAGAGGACGACACTGCTGATCAGCAACCCCCGGATGCCGAACAGGTCCTCCAACGGGTAGAAGGGCAGGAACATCCAGGGCGGCTTGGTGACCTCCGCGCCGGGGATGCCGGCCTGGCCCAGGGGCGCCGGCCAGAGCAGGGCCAGCACCCCGGCCAGGGCCAACAGCAGCAAGCCGTAACCGGCCATCCGCCGCAGGTGGGTGGTGAAGCGCGAGGCGCCCTGCTCCTTCATCGGCGGCCCCGAGGTCGCCTCAGCGGTGGCGCGGGGCGAGACACCGAGCTGCTTGATCAGGTAGACGTGGACGATGATGAGCAGCGTGAAGGCCGCCGGCAGCAGAGTGACGTGCCCCAGGTACAATCGGGTCAGGATGGGCACGCTGCGGGTGAACTCGCTGGTGAACCAGACGCCCCCCAGTCCCAGGAGCTCGCCGATCTCGCGGTTGTGGGCCAGCGCTTCAACCCCCTCCTGGTCCCACTTCAACACCGTGCCCGTGAAGGCGAACCCCAAAGTGACCGCCAGCAGGCCCAGCCCCACCAGCCAGTTGGCCTCGCGGGGCCGCTTGTAGCTCCCCGTGGTGAAGACCCGGATCAGGTGCAGCACCGCGGTGATGACGACCAGGTTGGCGCTCCAAAAGTGGATGCTGCGGATGACATCGCCGAAGGGTGCCTGCATGATGATGAAGATCACGCTCTCGTGGGCATCGGCCGGGTGGGGATGGTAGAACTGGGCCAGCAACACCCCGGTGACGAGGAGCACGAGGAACCCGACGAACGTGATGCCTCCCAACAGATAGGGCAGGCGGTTGGCGTGTGCGGGCACCGGGTACGCCAGGGCCGAGAGTCCCAGCCGCTCGTCAAGCTTGCCCCAGAAGGTCATCCCGGACGGCCGGGGTCTGACCTGGATTCCGGCATCCGTTGTTTTGGTAACCATCATCGCCTCCGTATCGCTCTGGGTGAGGGGCGCGCGCGGCGGCGCCACACGCACAAACCCCTACACCCTCTACTCATCAGAGTTGGTCCTCATTCCCCGGCAGCCGGTAGACACAGATGCCCCAGCAGACCACCAGGAGTGCCACCAACAGCCCGACCGCGGCCATCCCGGCCGCCCTGAGGCCGAACAGCGGGACCACGATCAGGCCGATCAGGACCAGGCTGCACAGCCAGACGGCCAGGGTCAGCGCCATCGTCTCCGACAGGCCGGGGCGATGCAATCGGGGCTTCATGACACGCCCTCCCTTCGGGAGCCCACCGCTCGCTCAATCATCCAGGGTGAGGCGCTGGCACGCGCTGTGCCGGGTGGCCAACACCCCTAAACGCTCCGTCGCTTGAAGTAGCTATTCACCAGCGGCATCGTGATGATCAGGCTCAGGAAGAAGACCCACACCGCCCCGCCGTAGCGGGCGATGGGCTCGTGGCCCCCGCTCAGGCTGGTCACCGCGAAGAAGGCCAGCCCCACCCCGAGGGAGATCCCCAGGTAGACCAAAGTACTGACCAGCCCGGTTTTCGGTTCGACTTGCACAGCGCACCTCCGTCTGTAGGTAACCGTTCAGAGGGTGCTCCCTGGCGTGGGACGTGATCCGTGATGCGTGAACGAATCCTTCACGCATCACGCATCACGAACGGCTTCAAGCCGCCGCCCGCGCTTCGACGACGTGGGCCGGCGCCTCCAGGGTAAGCGCGGGCCGGTACCCGCGCAGCAACAGGGTGTTCAGCGTCACCGTCACCGAGCTGAGCCCCATCAGCAAGGCCGCCAGCTCCGGGCTGACCACCAGCTTGAAAAAGGGGTACAGCAGGCCGGCCGCGACCGGCACGAAGACCGTGTTGTACGCGAAGGCCCAAAACAGGTTCTGCTTCACCTTGTGCATCGTCGCCTTGGCCACCTCCAGGGCGATCACCACGTCGCGCAGGTCTTCCTTGATCAGAATCACGTGGCCGGTCTCCTTGGCGATGTCGGTGCCCGAGCCGATGGCCATGCCCACGTCGGCCTGGGCCAGCGCCGGGGCGTCGTTGACGCCGTCGCCGACCATAGCCACCCGCCGGCCGGCCGCCTGGAGCTGCTTCACTTCGTTGGCCTTGTCCTGCGGTAGCACCTCGGCCAGCACCCGGTCGATCCCCACCTGGCGCGCAATCGCTTCGGCCGTTCGGCGATTGTCGCCGGTGATCATCAGCACCTCCAGCCCGAGCCGGTGCAATCGCCGGATGGCCTCGGCCGAGTGCTCCTTGAGTGTGTCGGCGACGGCGATGAGGCCAACGGCCGCCGGCGGCTGGCCGTCAACGGTCGACGCGGCCACGAACATCACCGTCTTGCCGTCCGCCTCCAACGCCTCGGCCTGCGGCAGCAAGGCATCGATGTCCACTCTCCGCTCGCTCATCAGCTTGCGGTTGCCCAGCAGGATCTCCCGGCCCTGGTACCGGGCCTCGACGCCGTGGCCGGGGATGGCCTGGAAGGCCTCGGCCGCGGGAATCTCGACCCCGCGCGCCTGGGCCTCGCCCACGATGGCCTCACCCAGCGGGTGCTCGCTGTTCTTCTCGGCAATCGCCGCCAGGCGGAGTAAGTGAGCAGTCTTCGGTGACCGCTCTTCAGTCGCACTGATCACTGATGACTGCTCACTGATCACTACGTCAGTGACCGACGGCTCGCCTTTCGTCAGCGTGCCCGTCTTGTCGAAGATGATGGTCTGCAGCCTGGTCGTGGCTTCGATGGCGTCGGCGCCTTTGAAGAGCACGCCGTGCTCGGCGCCCTTGCCGGTGCCAGCCATCATCGCGCTGGGCGTGGCCATGCCCACCGCGCAGGGGCAGGAGATCACCAACACCGCGATGCTCAGCAGCAGGCTGAAGCCGAACATCCCGATCTCGCCCAGGGTGTAGGGGGTCAGCAGAAAGCTGGAGTTCGGATCGAAGAACAGCTCGTAGCCGGCGAAGAACCAGAACAGGAAGACCGCGAGCGCCAGGAGGTAGACCGTGCCGATGAACCGCCCGGCCACCAGGTCGGCCAGCTTTTGGATAGGGGCCTTGGAGAGCTGGGCGTCCTCCACCAGCTTGATGATCTGGGCCAGGGCGGTCTCGGCGCCGACCCGGGTCGCCCGGAACGTGAAGGCGCCGGTCTTGTTCATCGTGCCGCCGATGACCTCGTCACCGGCCTGCTTCTCCACCGGCATCGACTCGCCGGTCAGCATCGACTCGTCCACCGCCGAGTAGCCCTCAACCACGATACCATCCACGGCGATGCGCTCCCCCGGCCGGACCAGCACCCGGTCGCCGGCCAGCACCTCGTCGGCCGGCAGTTCCAGTTCCTGGCCGTTGCGGATGACCCGGGCGACCTTAGGCTGCAGGCTCATCAGCTTGCGGATGGCCTCGGAGGTCCGGCCGCGCGTCAGAGCCTCCAGCCAGCGGCCGAGGATGATGAAGGCGGTCAGCAGAGCGGCCGCCTCGTAGAAGGTGGCCCGCTCGCCGCCCAGCCCGGCGTCCGGCCAGAAGGTGTTGACGACCGCGATCAGGTAGGCCGCGCCGATGCCCGAGGCGTACAACAGGTTCATGTCGCGCACGCCGTGCCGCAGGCCGCGCCAGGCACTGATGAAGAACTGCGCGCCGGGCCCCAGGACGATTGGGGTGGTGATCAGAAAGAGCACCACGCGGTTCGCCAGGAAGGCCGGCACGAAGCGCGGCAGGATCCAGTATTCCTGGAAGGTGCCGAGCATGACGATCAGCGCCAGTGGCCAGGCGACCAGCATCCAGAGGCTCTGGCGGCGGATCTCGCGCTGGCGGGCTTCGCGCTCGCGATCCAGCGCCTCGGCGCCGGTCTGGGTCTCGGTGACCTCGTAGCCCAGGTCGCGGATCACTTGCTTGATCTGGGCCGGCCCGGCCAGGCCGGGGTAGTAAACCACCCGCGCCGTGCCGGCCGCCAGGTTGACCGTGACCTGGTCAACCCCCGGCAGGCCACCCACGGCGGCCTCGATATTGGCCACGCACGAGGCGCAGGTCATCCCGCCGACCTTGAGCAGGAGTTCCTGGGTAACCACTCCGTAGCCGACCGCGGTGACCGTCCGCACTATGTCGGGCAGTCCAACCCGCGCCGGGTCATAGCGGACCACCGCCCGGCCGGCGGCGACGTTGACATCCACCTGGCTGATCCCCGGCAGGCCCGTCAGCGCCCCCCGGATGGTGGACACACACGAGGCGCAGGTCATGCCGGTGATCGGCAGCAGGACGTCGTGGGTTGTCATGATCGGTCTCCTTTGTCCAGGCTGTAAACGTGGGGGCGGAGGGGTGTGCACGCGGCAGTGCCGCGTACACACCCCCGTGACCCCAGATTATTGTGACCGGTATAGGGCGCGGGCGGCAGCGCCAAACGGCGTGATCGCGGGCGGGCCGAAGCGCCTGCTGCCCGACAGGCCGAATGGCGGGGCTCACACTCACTCCGCCACCAGTTTGCCCCGCAACATCCCCATCTGGCATTGGAAGGTGTACTCGCCCGGCTGCTCGGGCGTGAACTCGAGGGCGACCGTCTCGCCCTCGGGCAGTTGGGCGCTCTTGTTGAAGTCGGGGAAGAGCACCATCTCTGAGCACGACGAGGTCTCCTGGCGATTGAAGCTCAGGCGCACCGGCCGGCCGGCCCTGACGACCAGGACATCCGGGGTGTAGCCGCCCTTGACGACCACCAGGGCTTCCTGAACGCCCTCCGCACTGGTCGCCAGGCGCACACCGGCTTTCTCCGAGAAGAAGTACCAGAGGATGAGAGCGACCAGGGCCAGTCCTCCGACGGTCACGAGAATCTCTGTCACTGTCATAGCGATCTCCTTTCCAGGTGCGACGCACCTGAGCGTTCTTACGCTTTTACTGACGGCTCGAAGCGGCGCAGCCGGTTGGCGTTGCTGACCACGGTCACCGAGCTGAAGGCCATCGCCGCGCCGGCGATGAGGGGGCTCAAGAGGAGGCCGAAGAAGGGATACAGTACCCCCGCCGCCACCGGAATCCCCAGCGAGTTGTAGATGAAGGCACCGAAGAGGTTCTGCTTGATGTTGCGCATGGTGGCCTTGCTCACCTCGATGGCCGTCACCACACTGAGCAGGCTGCCGCGGATCATCGTGATGTCGGCGGCCTCCATGGCCACGTCGGTGCCCGTGCCGATGGCGAAGCCGACGTCGGCCTGGGCCAGGGCCGGGGCGTCGTTGATGCCATCACCGACCATCCCGACGACCTTACCTTCTGCCTGCAGGAGGTGCACGTGGTGAGCCTTGTCTTCAGGCAGCACCTCTGCCATGACCCGCTCGATACCCACCTGCCGGGCGATGGCGTTGGCCGTGCGCTGGTTGTCGCCGGTGATCATGACCACCTCCAGGCCCAGTCGATGCAGCCGCTGGATGGCTTCCACCGAGTCGTCCTTCACCGTGTCGGCCACCGCGACGACGCCGGCAGCCTCGCCGTCCACGGCCACGTACATCGGCGTCTTGCCCTCGTCCGAGAGCCGGGTCGCGGCGTCGCTCAGCCCGGCGACGCCGATGCCCTCGCGCTGCATCATCTTCAGGTTGCCCAGTACCACACGGCGCCGGGCCACCTCGGCTTCCACCCCGTGACCCGGTACGGCGTTGAAGGCCTGGGGGTCGGGAATGGTCAGGGCTCTGGCCTGTGCCCCCTCAAGAATGGCCTCGCCGAGGGGGTGCTCCGAGCCCTTTTCGACCGCCGCCGCGAGCCGCAGCAGTTCATCGGCGCTCAGTGCGAAATTGGGTGCCAGAACCACGTCCGTCAGTTCCGGCCGGCCCTTGGTGATCGTGCCCGTCTTGTCCAGCACGATGGCCTCCAGCTTGTGGGCCGTCTCCAGAGCCTCACCGCTGCGGATCAGGATGCCGTTCTCGGCGCCCTTGCCGATGCCCACCATCAGGCTCATGGGCGTCGCCAGGCCCAGGGCGCAAGGGCAGGCGATGATCAACACGGTCACCGCGGTGACCAGCGCGAAGAGGTGCGCCGGCTGCGGCCCGAAATCAAACCAGACCACGAAGGTCAGCACTGCGATGACCATGACGATCGGCACGAAGTAGCCTGACACCACGTCGGCCAGCCGCGCGATGGGCGCCTTGGAGCCCTGAGCCTCCTGCACCAGGCGCACGATCTGCGCCAGGGCCGTGTCCTTGCCGACCCTGGTCGCCCGGAACCGGAAGGCGCCGGTCTTGTTGATCGTCGCGCCGATGACCTCGGCACCGGGCCGCTTCTCCACCGGAAGGCTCTCGCCGGTGATCATGCTCTCGTCCACGGCCGAGCTGCCCTCGACGACCACACCGTCCACCGGCACCTTCTCGCCGGGGCGCACCAGCACGAGGTCGCCGACCAGCACCTCGTCGACCGGGATGTCCAACTCCTGGCCGTCGCGCACGACGCGGGCCGTCTTGGCCTGCAGGCCCATCAGTTTCTTGATCGCCTCGCTGGTGCGCCCCTTGGCCCGTAGCTCCAGCGCCTGGCCGAGCACCACCAGGGCGATGACCACCGCCACTACGTCGAAGAAGGGCTCGTTGGTGCCCTCGGGGAAGAGGGTCGGGAAGGCCATGGTTACGACGGAGTAGACCCAGGCCGCGGTCGTGCCCAGCCCAATGAGGGTGTTCATGTCGGCCGAGCGATGTTTGAAGGCGCCCCAGGCGCGGGTGATGAAGTGACCGCCGGACCACAGCAGCACCGGGAGCGTGAGCAGCCCGTCGATGGCCCAGATCAGCCGCAGGCTGCCGGCCGGCAGGTCGCGGAGGATCGGGACGAACTGGGGGTAGGCCGTCAGCAGCACCGGGATCGAGATGATGGCCGCGAACCAGAATTTGCGCATGAGCGTGCGCTCCTCCCGCTCGCGTTCCTGGGTCTCCCGGTCCACCGTCGAGTCGCCGGGGGCCGTGCTGGCCGCTTTCACATTTACTTGATCTTCTACCATCAGAAAAGCTCCTCTTGATCATTCGTAGAGATTGCGAAAGAAGTAGCGTGATGCGTGATGCGTGATGCGTGAGCGATTCTGTTACGCATCACCATATTGCGCTTCCCATTCTAGCCGCGGGGAGGCCGGGGATGAAGAGCGATTCGGCTCGGCGGCATCCCCGCCAAATGGCCCGAGCCATCGGTCGGGCGACTCGACTGTCTCGATGATGCATCTGGCCTGCAGGCACCGCTGCAGCTATACTAGAGACGTAGCTGTAGCAGCAGTAACCGTTCGGCGGGTGCTCCCAGGCTCCTTCCCTACGGAGGCGTGATGCGTGGGACGTGATGCGTGATACGTGATGCGTGACGGAATCGTTCACGCATCAGGTTGATACTCCCCTGAACGGTTACCCGTAGCCTTCTCGTATGATAACTTCTCGGAAAGAGAGAGTGGAGATGGCATCCATTCGTGTGGTGTTGGCCGATGACCACGCCGTCGTGCGCCAGGGTATTCGCGACTTCCTCGAAGAGGCCGGCGACATCGAGGTTGTGGCCGAGGCGAGCGACGGCGAGGAGGCCAAAGCCCTCGTTCGCCGGCATCAGCCCGATGTCGCGATCCTCGACGTCCGGATGCCGGAGGCGACCGGGATCGAGGTCACCCGCTGGGTGCGCCAGGAGTCGCCGGCCATCGGTGTGCTGATCCTCACCGCATACGACGACGACCCCTTCGTACTGGCAGCCCTGCAGGCGGGCGCCAACGGCTACGTCCTCAAGACGGCCGAGGCCGACGAGATTATCGCCGCGGTGCGCGCGATCCACACAGGCCAGTCGGCCCTCGACCCGGTCATTACGCAGAAACTGATGACCTACCTGGCCGGGGGACTCCCGCCAGGCCCGGTCGAGCCGTTGACCGGGCGCGAACTCGAAGTACTGGAGTTGGCCGCCCGGGGCCTGACCAACCGTGGCATCGGCCGCGCCCTTGGGATCAGCGACCGCACTGTCCAGGGCCACCTGGCCAACATCTACGCCAAGCTCCAGGTCGGAAGCCGGACCGAAGCGGTGACGAAAGCCTTGCAACTCGGCCTGATCCAGTTGCCGGAGGATTCGTCGTGAGCCAGCGCCACCACGCGCTCAGCCTGCGCTCGCTGCGTGTGCAGATTCTCCTCTGGACGATTCTCCCGCTCACGATCCTGCTGATCGCCTTCTCCCTGACCGGGATTCGCAGCCACCAGCGTTCGATGCGGGCTGTCACGGCCGAGCACAATAGCGGCATAGTGCTCGCGCTGGCTTCAGCCATCTCGGCCTCCCTAGACCGGTACACCGTGAGTATTGAAGTCCTGGCTGGTTCAGAGCGACTGCACCGCGGTGATGAGGGTGCCGTTCAGGCCGCGCTGACCGATGCCGGCCAGATTCTGGGGATCGCGTCGTTGCTCGCTGTGGACCCAAGCGGGGAGATCGTCGCGGCTGTGCCGCCGCGACCCGACTGGACAGCAGAAGCCATTCGCTCAATGCAGGCGCTTCCGGCCGGCACCCACGAACCGCTCGTCTCCGCGACGAGCGACGGGCGGACCGTGTTCTGGGCCGTCCCGGTGCCAGGGCGGGCCCTCTGGCTCCTGGGGGACCTGCCACTGGACGAACTGGCGCTGGGGCGAATGCTAAGCATCGGGCATCTGGGCACGACCGCCAGCGCGGTGCTGGTTGATCGAGCGGGACGCGCACTCTTCACGACCGGTCCCTTGCCGGCGAGCGCCGACTGGCAACGCTGGCCTGGCGTCTCCCAGGCATTGGCCGGGGAGAACGGCGTGCTCTTTGTGAATGGGGCGGGGACAGAGAATGTTGTCGCCTACGCTCCCATTCCCAGAGCGGGATGGGCACTGGTGATCCGTGAACCATGGGAGTCCCTGACGGCTCCGCTGCTGCGGTTTAACTGGGCGGTGCCGTTCGTCCTCGTGGCAGCCGCGGTCGCCTCGCTGCTCACGCTGTTTTTCGGCTTACGCTATGTAGTGCGGCCCCTGCATCTGCTGGGGCTCCGGGCCGACCGTATTGGCGCGGGCGATTTCGACGCAGCGGCAGAACCGGTCGGTGGCGTGACGGAAATCGAAGACCTGCGGCGAACGTTAGACCGTATGGCACGCCAGATCCAACACGACCAGCGGGCGCTGCAAGAGTACCTGGGTGCGGTCACGCGAGCGCAAGAGGAGGAACGTGTTCGCCTGGCCCGCGAGCTGCACGACGAGACGGTCCAAACGCTCATCGCCCTCAGCCAGCGGGCGCAAATGGCACAACGCACCCTGGCGCGCGACCCGGCGAGGGCAACCGAACGGCTGGGAGAATTGCGCGCCATGCTCGGCGAGGCGATCGAGGAAGTGCGCCGTTTCAGCCGGGCGTTGCGGCCACACTATCTGGAGGAGCTGGGACTGGCACCTTCGCTGGAGATGCTCGCGCGCGAGGCAGGGGCGCGCTTTCACCTCACGGGCGCTCCGCGCCGCCTATCGCCCGATCAAGAATTGGCACTCTACCGCATCGCCCAGGAGGCGCTCAACAATGCCCACCGTCACGCCCAGGCGCAGGAAGTCGAGGTCAAAGTCACGTTCACCGAAATCGCCGCGGTGCTTCAGATCGCCGACAACGGGGTTGGTTTCGAGGTCCCCGGCCGGCCGGCGGATCTGACGCGTGCCGGTCACTTCGGACTGATGGGCATGCGGGAGCGCACTCAGGCGATCGGCGGCGAGTTGACTGTTTCCTCGATGCCGGGACGGGGAACGGTCGTTACGGTGGCTGTGGATGGGAGCCGTGGCGGGACGCCCGACCAGTCGAAGAGCGGCGAGGAGGATCTTGATTCCTGCTGATTGGCGCTCACAGCATCAACCCCGATGACCTGGCCGAAAGCATCAGCCGGTGTACGACTGCCGGAGTCAAGTCACGGTGCCTCGAATTCGTCTAGAGCGCCGGTCAAGGAGTCAGACTTCCGAAGTCTCGGAAGACTTCGGAAGTCTCCGACCACGCGTCCACGGCGACGACTTGACCGATGTTCTAGCCCATAGTGACGATGATCCCGGTCGCGTCCCTCCTGAGACAGTGAATCGTCGAGCCCAGGGCTTGTTTCCAGCGAGGGGCGATGAAGCCCTCACGTTGCATGACAAGAGATAGCTGGCAAGCCCCACAGGCCCAGTGTGGATCCAGCATCAGGTCCTGCGGTTGGAACCGGCCGTGGCCACATCCTTAAACTTCGCTCTGGCCTGGGCCAACATCCCTGGCGAAAGATCTACCCCCTCGTAGGAACCGAACCATACCTGCAAGGCCCGCAACCGCTCGAGATTGGCCCCTGTGCCGCCGCCCAGATCCAGCACGCGCCCACCGGCCGGGAGACGGGTTAAGAACGCCCGATCAAGGGCGACGTAGGCGCCGTGCTCCAGCCGGTCCTGCCAGATGAAGGCCGCCTTCTCGTCATAGCTCACGATGGCCCGGTAGAGGGATGGAACCGAGATGGGCGCTTCCTGCAACAGAGCCAACCCCTGGCTCGCTTCACCCGCACCAGTGGTCGAACTCCACAATACAAAAGCCTGCGTGTTCAATCGAGATGACCAATTGATGCGGACCTAACCGGGTCGGGTCATACTCGACGTACGCCATCTCGGCGACCGCGTTGACGTAGACCGATGCGACGCCAGAGACCACCGCGAGAGCACGCTCGACGGTACACGCGCCATCCTCGCAGCGGCCCAGCCCATCGATTTGGAAGGTAATCGCTTGGTTCTTCATTCCCAGTCCCCTGGCTGGTTGTTCGCCCCAGATTGCCGGCGTGGGTACGCCGATCGCTCTTTCTCCTAGGCCACGCTCGGCGGCGGGTTGGTAGTAACATCGCCGTCCACGAGCAGGCGGCCACGAGATGGGAACGGGGTATGCAGAGGCCGGGTGGCGATGGTGGCCATCAGCGCGTCCGGCACCGATTCGGCGGGATCCTCCCGAACGAGGTACAGGCGCCCGGTGTAGCCATCGGTTGCGGCGATGGATCAGCGGCCCTGCTGGCTTCTGGCCGGTACGGAGAAACGCTGGGTCGGGTTTGACGCCGTTGTCAGACCCGACCCGGCCCGGTGTGGACGTTGTCACGCCTGCTCTCCGCATGGAACGCGGTGCCGAGCCAGCGCTTTTACAAAACCCCGGCCCGGCACAGACCCGCCGCGCCCGGGCGCTCCTCCTCCAACGAATGCCCGCTGCGCGGTAGCGAGCCTCGACCGGCCGCGCGTGGGTGCCCCAGGCAGGGAGCAGGTGGCCTGGATGCTTCTACCTGGCTTGCGGTTGCGCCAGGAGCCGGTAGCCCGCCAGGAAAGCGGCCGCCGCACCCAGGATGATGCTGGACCACACAGCGACGCCGACGGCGCTGAAGCCCAGAACGAAGGGCGCGATCACCGCCAACAGGCCTGCGATGACAACCACCCCGTACTCCCAGGTAGCCGCATCCCTGGCGGCGGCCTTGTACCCTGAGACCAGCGCCATGACGGCGCCCAGGATGAGGCTGGACCATAGGGCGCCGACGTTATCGTTGTAGCCCAGGACGAAGGGCGCCAGGATGAGTGCCAGACCCAGAATGCCGGTAACCCAGTACATCTCACTCACCTCCTTCCGTGAGGAAAACGGTGGTCGGCTCTGACCACCGCACGAAACCGACAGCACGACTTGGAGAGTATCCTCGACCAGTTGGGACGGCCGGTTCTCAATGGGAATGGTGGCCCCCGTGACCACCCATTCCCATGGTACCCGCAGTGTACCTGTGGGGATCCTTCTCGAAGGCCACCTTACAGCCGGGAGAGCAGAAGTAGTAGGTGTTCCCCATGTGCTCTGCTCGGGCCGCTGCCTTCTTCTCGTCGACCTCCATGCCGCAAACGGGATCTATGGCCATGTGGTGTCATCTCCTTTCTGACCTCGTGAGGGCTGCTTTCATGAAGAGCATACCGCGGGCACCAGCGCCGGACAACCGCTATTCGGACCGGTGGAGGACACGCCATTTGGCCTGGTGAGGGGAATATCAACGAGCGGGAGCGTCGTCACTGCTGCCGTGTAGGCCATTCGGCGGGTCGGCGCGCGGGCAGATCAGCGCTTGTGGACAGCGGTTCCGTCTGCCATGCTTTTGTGGGCAGAAGAGCCGCTGCCCGACTGAGCGAATACGTTGCCGGCAGTGCCTGACGATCTCGGCGGCCTGCCGGATCGAGAAACCAGGTGAGAAGATGACCGATCGGCTGCAGGTGGCCTCGAAGAGCGAGGTGGTGATCGAGCGCCTCTCCGGGGCATTGGAGCGGCATGGTTTTTGGGCCTACCGCAGTTTTGACCTGCGGAACGTGCTCGCGGCCCTGCCCGACTGCGGGTGCCCGCACCATGGCACGAGCCAGTGCACCTGCCAGTACGCCATCTTGCTCGTCTACGGCGCCGGGCACGCCCCGGTGCTGATCGTGGTGCATGGGCGCGACACCTGGACGTGGCTCACCATCCCGGAGGCCGGCGATCTCGCCGCGACGATGCGGCACCGCGTTCGGGAGATTGCGCTGGCGACCCTGCGGGACATGGAGGAGCAGGGGTCTTCCGCCCCACCTGGTTGAGCCTGTAGCAACCGCCACCTGGCGCCACTATTGCCTGGGGAGAAGCGAGGGCTGGCGGCGCGATGCAGTACTTCCAGATTCTGCTGATCTTCGGCCTCGTCCCCTTCTTGGGGCTGGCCCTGGTGGCGCGGCACCGTTTCCACCGCTACCAAGGGACCTTCTTCTGGGTGGTGGTCTTCATTCTATGGGTCAGCGTCCCCTGGGAGCGGGCCTCGGTGGATCGCATTTGGTCTTATTCCCCCGAGGTGATCCTGGGACCCCGCCTGCTGGGCATTCCCCTGGAGGAGTACGCCTTCTTCGTGCTCGACGGCCTGCTGGTGACCGCCCTTGTCGTGCTGCTGCGCGGCAGGAGGTCTCAGCGTGACTGAGTTCCTGCCCCGCTTCACCTACCTGGGCTATCAGACATACTTCATCGGGCTGGCGCTGGCGATCGAGTGGGGGCTGCACTATCGCCGGCTGTGGCGGCAGCGCAGGCACATCCTGGTCGCCGTGGCACTTATCACCCTCTACGGTGGCGGGCTGGACGCCTGGGCGGTGAGCCAGGGGTGGGGGTGGTTCAACCCGCGCCTGATCACCAACGTCTGGTTCGGCCCGCTGCTGCTGGAGGAGCTGACCTTCTGGATTGGCACTGCGCTGGCGACGGTATCGGCCGCCCACATCTTCACCGACCTCGAGGAGGCAGGTACTCCCTGGTGGCGCTTGCCGGCCGATTTCATCGTCGACGCCGACGCGGTGCAGGCATTGAAAGAGTGGACACGGTCGTCGCCGGGAAGCACCTAGGCGGGCCATTTTGCCCATTCCCCACGGAGCCAAACGGCGCTGGTGAGAACCTCGTGGGACGGGAGAGAATGGGGATGCTGGAAAGGGGGCTTGTGAGGGGGAGGGGTTCGCGTTCCGCCCCCGCCCCGGCCATCACGGCCGCGCTCGACGGCGAGCGTTCCCTCTCGACCGAGGAGGCCACGATGGATCCACAACGGAAGAAATCCGGTTCGGATGCCATCTGGCTGGTCGTGGCCATCATTGCTGCGTTGACCCTCACGGCCGTGCTGAGCAGGCCCAGTAATGACCAGCCGAGCATCCCACTCAGTGAGGTCGCCACGCTGGTGGAGACGGGCGCGGTGCGCAAGATCACGCTGCGTGGCGATGCCCTGTACGGCGAGAAGGTGGATGGATCTCTCTTCACCTCCCGCAAGGAGAAGGATGTCAGCCTGATGGCGGCGCTCCAGGCGCTGGGTGTCAGTCCGGAGCGTCTGCGCCAGACGGCGATTGCGGTACAGTCGCCAGGCATTGATAGGGCCTGGCTGGTCTGGGTCCTCGTGGATGGCGGGGCCTTCATCGTCGTGCTCTACCTGTTGAGCCGGTCCGCTTCGGAAGGCGAGTCGACCCTGCCACAGGTCCGCCATCCGGCCCGGCGGTATCAGCGGGGAGAGAAGCCCACGATCTTCTTCTCCAATGTTGCCAGCCTGGAAGAAGCGAAGGTAGAGTTGCGCGAGGTGGTCCAGTTTCTGCAATGGCCCGCCAGGTTCGCCCACTTCGGCGCCCACGTACCGAGGGGCGTGCTGCTGGCCGGGCCGCCGGGCTGCGGCAAGACTTTGCTGGCAAAGGCTGTGGCGGGAGAGGCGGGCATGCCCTTTTTCAGCACCTCCGGTCCGGAATTCGTTGAGATCTTCGCCGGCGTGGGCGCGGCCCGGGTGCGGGCCCTCTTTGCCCAGGCCCGGCAGAACGCTCCGTGCGTGGTCTTCATCGACGAGATCGACGCCCTCGGGCGCCACCGAGGTGCCGGGGGAGTTGGGATCAACCCCGAGGGGGAGCAGACGTTGAACCAACTCCTGGTCGAGATGGATGGCTTCCAACGCGACGAGACGGTTATCGTCCTGGCAGCTACCAACCGCCCCGATATTCTCGACCCGGCGCTGCTGCGGCCCGGCCGCTTCGACCGTCGGGTGGTGGTGGGGCTGCCGGATCAGGCCGGACGTGCGGCCATCCTGAAGGTCTGTGCATGGGGCAAGCCTCTGGCTCTGGACGTCGATCTGACGATCATCGCGCGGCAGACACCCGGCTTCTCGGGCGCCGATCTGGAAGGGATGCTCAACGAGGCCGCGATCCTGGCTGCCCGGCGCCGCCGGCGCGACATCAGCATGGCCGAACTCCAGGAGGCGGTCGAGAAAGTGCGGGCCGGTCCCAAGCGCACGAGCCGCGTGCTCAGCCCGGCCGAGCGCGACGTGGTGGCCTATCACGAGGCAGGCCACGCGCTGGTGCGCAGCCTGCTGCCGGGCTGCGACCCTGTGCGCCAGATCTCCATCGTCCCGCGTGGAACCCACCTGAGCGCCACCTTGAGCCTGCCGGAGACGGAGCGGAACGTTCGCACCCGGGTCGAACTGGAAGACGAACTGGCCGGACTCCTGGCCGGGCGGGTCGCCGAGGAGGTGATCTTCGGCGATGTGTCTACCCTCTCGGCCGATGAGCTGGCGCAGGCCACGCAGTTGGCCTGCCGGATGGTCACCCGGTTCGGCATGAGCGAACGCGTGGGGCCGCTGACCTACGGCCAGCATCACGAACAGAGCTTCCTGGGTCAAGAGCGCGAGCGGCGTGAGTACAGTGAGGCCACCGCGCAGGCCATTGACGCCGAGGTTATCCGCCTGGTGACCCAGGCCTACCGGCGCGCCCGGACCCTGGTGACGAACCACCGGCCTGTTCTGGCCGAACTGGCCCGAAAACTCATGGAAAGCGACGCGGTCGAAGGCGACGAAGTGGCGGGCTTGATGACGGAGGCAGGACTTGAGCCGGTTCAAGGAGGAGCCTGGGCTTTCTCCCTGGAAACCTCCGACTTGAAAAGGGCGAGAGAGTGAGAACTGCTGGAGGGAAGGTATGACAGATAAAACGCTACGACTCGGACGTCTGTTTGGTATCGAACTCAGGCTCGACTACTCCTGGTTCATCATCTTCGCCCTGGTGACCTGGTCTCTGGCCTGGCATTCCTTCCCGATGATTCATCCCGGCTTGCCGGTCGGGGTCGCCTGGGCGATGGGCGTGGTGACAGCCCTGCTCCTCTTCGCCTCCGTCCTGGCCCACGAGCTGGCCCACAGCTTTGTCGCCCAGGCGCAGGGGATACCAGTACGCGACATTACCCTCTTCATCTTCGGCGGGGTCGCGCACATCGGCGAAGAGTCCAGGAGCGCCCGTGGGGAGCTGCTGATGGCCCTGGCCGGCCCGCTCGCCAGCCTGGCCATCGCCGTCCTCTTTGGTCTGCTGGGGTTCAGCGTGCCGCCCGGCTCGCCCCTTTCCACCCTGGGGCGCACGCTGGCCTGGATCAATGCGGCCCTGGCCCTCTTCAACCTCATCCCCGGCTTTCCGTTGGACGGCGGCCGGGTCTTCCGGGCCATCGTGTGGGCCGTTACCGGCAACCCGCAACGGGCCACCCGGCTCGCTGCGGGGCTGGGCCGGGTGGTGGCCATCGGCTTCATCCTCTGGGGCCTCTGGCAACTCTTCGGCGGCAGTTGGAGCGACGGGCTGTGGATCGCCTTCATCGGCTGGTTCCTGTACACGGCTGCGACGAGCAGCATGCGGCAGGCCGCCCTGCAAGACCTGCTGAGGGGCCACACGGTGCGCGAGGTTCTCATGGACGATTGCCCGCGAGTCCCCCCAACGCTGAACTTGCAGCAATTGGTGTATGGCACCGCACTGCTCAGCGGACGGCGGTGCTTCCCGGTCATGGACGATGGCCGGCTGCTGGGGGTGATTACCATGCGTCGCATCAAAGCGGTGCCGCGCGGGCAGTGGCCGGTCACCACGGTCGGCCAGGCGATGATCCCGGTCGGAGAGCTGCGCACGGCAGGGCCGGACGAAGAGCTGTACGAGGCCCTGACACGGATGGCGGCGGCGAACGCGAACCAGCTCCTGGTGGTGGACGACGACCGCTGGGTGGGGATGGTGGCGCGGGACAAGGTCCTGAACTTTATCGAGGGCTGCCAGGTGGCCTTCAAGAAACCGCCGCAGACGTACGCCGGCCAGGAGGGAAGGCGGTAGGGTCAGCTTGCGGCAGGCTGTTTGGCCCGTCCCTCATCGGGCCAAACGGCGCTGGTGAGAACTCGGTGCGCGGGGGAGAATAAAGATGCCGGAAAGGGGGTTTGCGAGGGGGAGGGTAGGATGCCGGACTCGTCAAGCATCAAAGCCGCCACTGAACTGAGGGGGTGGAGGGAGGTCTATGATGACCTACGACGTGATCATCGCGGGGGCCAGCTTCGCCGGGCTGGCGGTGGCAGCACAACTGCGAGGCAAACGGGTGCTGCTGGTGGATCACAACCCTGTTGGCACGGGACAAACCTCGGCCTGTGGGACCCTGGTGGTCACCCTGCGCGCCCTGGGTTTGGAAGCGGCCATCCTTCAGGTCCACGACCGGCTGGTGTTCCACACGCCAGGTCGCACTTTTGTCTACCCGGTGGCCGAGCCTTTCTGTACCTTTGACTACGCCGCCTTGTGCCGGCTGCTGCGGGTGGGGAGCGACGCCGAATTCAGGCAGGCCGCCGCCTTGGGTCTGGAAGAAGGCGGCGTGCAGACCTCACAGGGCACCTTCCCCGCCAGGATCATCGTGGACGCCTCGGGCTGGCGGGCCGTGTTGGGCCGTCGTCTCCGGCCCGACCTGGCGCCCCGTGACCGGCTGAACTTCGGGCTGGAGACCACCGTGCCCTACCAGGATGAGGGGCTCCATTTCTGGTACGATCCGGGCGGGCTCCTCCCGATGGGAGTGACCTGGGCCTTCCCGATTGGCGCCCTCAGCCGCATCGGCATCGGCAGCTACCGGGGCGAGAGCCGCCTGGGCGGGCCCCTGGATCGGTTCCTCACACGCCTGAACCTGCAGCCGGATGGCCGGCACGGCGGCTACTTTCCGCACACCCTGCGCGATCCGGTAGTCGGCGACCTGTTCCTGGTCGGGGACGCGGCCGGGCAGTGCCTGGGGCTGACCGGCGAGGGCATCCGCCCGGCCCTCTTCTTCGGAACCCACCTGGGCCGGCTGCTGCGAGCGGTGCTGGACGGGGAGATGCGCCTGGAGGAAGCCCGGACCGCCTGCCGGGCGCTGGTGGCGGCCCGCAAGCCGGGCTACGACTTGCTGTGCCTGGCCCAACGTCTGCTGCCCCGCCTGCCACTGCCCCTGGTGGAAGGCGTGATGGCCTGCGTCAACCGGCCCGCGGTGCTGCGCCGTGTGCTGGCGTACTACGTGCGGGCCTTCTGGCTGAACGTGCCGCCGGGTGCCACTCGTCAAGTGAGCACCCTGCGGCGAGAAGCGGCGACCTGAGGATCGCCAGGGAGGTTCCCATGAGAGGCTTGCGGATCACAACCGTCGGCTGGTCCCTGAGTGTGCTCCTGCTCGTGACCTACGTGCTGTGCGTGCTCTGGGACCTGCTCTTCCCGGGGTGGGCGATGTACCGGGTCTGGCAGGTGCTCTTCCCGGGCTTCGGTTGGAGTCTCGGCGGATTCCTGATCGGCCTGGTGGAGACGGTAGTCTACGGCTTCTACGCCGCCGTAGTCTTCGTCCCGGTCTACAACTATCTCCACCGGCGCGAGATGGCGGCCGACCTGGCCGAGGAACAACAACGCATCTCCGTGGCCCACCGGTGATGGTGGGGCGGAGCCCCCGCTCGGCTTGACCTATTGGTACGCGCTGCTCGAGCCGGTCCACTTCGTCATGGAGTGGGGGATGCTCCTGGGCATTAAGGCGCGGGCCGAGCGGAGACATCCACAGTGCGGGGCCACCGGGAGACACGCTGCCAACGCGTCTCCCGGTGGCTTTGGAAGGAGGAAGTCTCATGCGCTTTGTCGTCATCGTGCTGCTCATCCTCGGAGCTCACTTCAGCCTGACCCCATTCGCCCCGGCGGCGGCCGGAAAGGGGTGGGCCCTCTGGCCGTTCGCCACCGACTCGAAACCCTGGCTCAGTGGCGTTGGCGGACTCCCGCAGCAGCCGGGGAGTGCACTCACCCCCGCCCTGGCAGGGGTCGCCGGCCTCGGCTTCCTTGTCGCCGCGCTCAGCCTCTTCCGGCTGGTGATCCCCGCGGACTGGTGGTCCCCGCTCGTCCTCGTGTCGACGGTTGCCTCGCTCCTGCTCTACGCGCTGTACTTCGGTCCCTGGGCGCTGCTCCCGATGGCAATCGACGCGGTGCTCCTGTGGGGCATGCTGGTTCAGAACTGGTCGGTGATCAGCCTCGGCAGCTCCTGAGGTCGTTCTCTCTATGCGCCCAGCGCTACGACGCCAGTATGCCGGTCCCGGTCGCGAGCCGGCGCGAAGACCGCGCGTCTCAAGAGGGAGAGGAGGGACTATGGATTGCCATATTGATCTGAGCCCACTCGAACCACTTCGTCGAAGGACGGGCAACGCTCTTCAAGTCAGTCCGGTTCTGGGAGAAGACGGCCGCCATCGGAACGGGCAGACCGGGGATGGAACGGTTCCGAAGAAACAGATCCCGGCTCGCATCCGGGTTCTGCTGGTAGATGACCACGCCCTGGTCCGGTGTGGCCTGGCCACCTTTCTGAAGGAATTCGACGATCTGGAACTCGTCGGGGAAGCGGCCAGCGGCGAAGAGGCCCTGCAGCGCTGTGCGGCGCTCCAGCCCGACGTGGTTCTGATGGATCTGGTCCTCCCGAAGATAAGCGGGCTCGAGGCGACCCGGACCATCCGGGAGCGCTTTCCCCAGATCCGGGTCATCGTCCTGACCAGCTTTCTGGAGGAGGCTTTCGTGCAAGGCGCGTTTCAGGCTGGCGCCAGTGGCTATCTGCTCAAGACCGTCATGGCCGAGGACCTCGCCCAGGCTATTCGAACGGTCCACTGTGGCCGGCCAGTCCTGGACCCCGAGGCCGGCCCGGTACTGATCCAGGCCACGGCCCAGCCGCCAGCGCCTGGCCAGAACTTGACGGCGCGGGAGCGGGAGGTGTTAGGCCTGATGACCAAAGGGCTCAGCAACAGCGAGATTGCGGCGCGGTTGGTGGTCAGTCCGTCCACAGTCAAGACCCACGTCAGCAGCATCCTGGCGAAGCTGGAGGTGACCACGCGCACGGAGGCGGCTGTCCTTGCGGTGCAATCCGATTGGGTCTTCTGCCAGGTTTCTGGCTCCCCCATCTGACCGATCACAAATTCCCCTGGCCGGCCGATAGTACCAGGGGAATTCGCCTGTTACACTCTTGGTTGGTTGAAATGGTGGCAGGAAGCCACCCCGATCGAGAAGCAAATCGAAAGAAAGGAGCAGGGATGATGAAGAGTGATTCGGAACTCCATCGGGATGTCATGGCCGAACTCCAATGGGAACCAAGCGTCAACGCGGCCGAGATTGGCATCTCGGGCTCGAAGGGCGTCGTCACGCTGACGGGCATCATCGGGAGCTTCGCCGAGAAGTACAGGGCGGAGCGCGTGGCCAAACGCGTCGCCGGGGTCCACGCCGTCGCCAACGACATCGAGGTCAGATTGCCCGGCATCAGCAAGCGCAGCGACGCCGATATTGCTCGGGCGGCCGTCGGCGCCCTGGAATGGAATGCGGTCGTACCGCATGACCGAATCAAGGTCACTGCGCGGCAGGGCTACCTTACTTTAGAAGGTGACGTCGATTGGCAACACCAGAACACAGAAGCCGAGGACGCGGTGCGCAATTTGATGGGTGTGAAAGACGTGATCAACCAGATCACCGTCAAGCCACGGGTCAGGCCAACGGACGTCAAAGCCAAGATCGAGGCCGCCTTCAGGCGGAGCGCCGTGCTGGATGCCCAACAGATTACCGTCGAAGCGAGCGACGGCGCAGTAACCCTGCGCGGCAGCGTCCGCTCGCATGCCGAACGTGACGAAGCCGAGCGGGCAGCTTGGGCCGCCTCGGGGGTCACTCGCGTCGAGAACCACCTGGCCATCAGACCGTAACGGATCAGGGTACACCCCGGGCCGCGTCCTTGCTTCAAACTGGTCATGCCCATTCACTATTTCTTATGTCAATGGAAAGGAGAGAGCCGTGAGTCTGACGCGATGGGATCCGTTTTCGGATCTGATGAGCCTCCGCGAGGCGATGAACCGGCTCTTTGAAGAGAGCTTTACGCTGGCCCCGCGGCTGGTTGGCGAGCAGCGAGGGTTCCCTATCGACATGTACGAACAGGACGGCAACATCATCGTCGAGGCGGACATGCCGGGCGTCGCGCCCGAGGAGGTCAACATCCAGGTGCAGGGCGACCAACTGCTCATCAAGGCCGAGAGCCGGCGTGAGGAGGAGAAGGCGGAGCAACAGTTTTACCGCCACGAGCGCACGGTGCGGCGCTACACACGGATGGTTCCGCTGCCAGTTCCCGTGAAGACCGACCAGGCCGAGGCCTCGTTCGAGAACGGCACGCTGAAGATTCGCCTGCCCAAGAGCGAGCAAGCCCGCGCCCGGCGCATCGAGGTCAAGGGCGAGCAGCCGATGCTGGCAGGCGAGACCGGTGAAACGCAGGGCGAGCGTCAGTAGGCCGCCTTGGGACTGTCCATCCACCATTGCACGTGGGGGCTGCCAGGTGACACCCGGCAGCCCCCGGCTGCGCGAGGCGTCTCGAGCCTCGTTGGTCCTGGCATAAGACAGCCGGCGCTCTCTGCACTCCGGGGGTGTTTTCTGAAGGCGTAACTATTCAGCCGGGAAGAGAAGGGGCAGACTTCCGAAGTCTCAGCGCAGATTTTGCCACAGAATGTGTTCTAGAGCGACCATCCTGCTTTGATAGCAAATGCTCCGCAGAGACTTCGGAAGTCTAGCTGAATAGTTACCTGAAGGCAACAAAACGTGTGAACCAGTCGTAGAGCCGGGAAAAGAACGACATGATGGATGAACGGTTGGCTTCGGTTTCGAAGGGGTGGGCCGACCGGCTTGAACGTAAGATTGCAGTGCTTGACCAGAAACTATCCGCCTGCCTACCCGACAGAACGGGGGAAAGCGAACACGGCAACCTCGAGATCCTGGCTGGACTCACGGCCATGCTGAACGACTTGCGTCAGGTAGAGGTCCTGGCCCAAGGGCTCTTGGACAAGAAGACCCGTCGAGGGAATACGAACCTGATTGACCGATCGAGTCATGAGCCTCGTGAAACGACCGTCAGTCGTGCGACCGCCGCCGCTCCTCATGGACAACCGGAACCGCCCAGCGCGCGCTTGCTGGCACTCCACGTCGAGAGAGTCGGATCAGGCTTTTGCCTCACCCGAGTAAGTTCTCTGGCGTGTGGCGAGCGAGACGAATCTCGGATAGTACCTCCTTCGTGACCGGGCCGGCCATGCCGGTCGATGGCGGCATCGTTGCGCCGTGGGACAAGACTGACAAACGCATCGAGGGGACGGCAGAGTCGCAACGTATTGCAAATCGCATTTCTTAGGGCAGAAAGCACGAGTCGGAATCAGCGCGTGGAGCAAAGTCATGACACCCATTGATACCGTGTTAATCGTCTGGTTCATTGCAACAGGCCTCTCGGCGGCCTACGTGGCCTGGGATGCCTGGACGAACAATCCCCAACTCACGATCATGCGGTGGGGCTGGCTGCTGATTACACTCTACACCGGCCCCATCGGGGCCGCGCTCTATCTCTTGTCGTGCAAAGAGCCAAGACCCGGCCAACATGAGACGTTCATCGCGCCGCGCTGGAAGCAAGCCCTGGGCTCGACGATTCACTGCCTGGCCGGCGATGCAACCGGGATCATCGTGGCCGCCGCGATTTCAATGGCACTGCGTCTGCCCACGTGGCTGGATCTGATTTCCGAGTATGTCTTTGGCTTCGCCTTCGGGCTGTTCATCTTCCAGGCACTCTTTATGCAGGACATGCTTGGGGGGTCCTACCTCATGGCCGTCCGTCGGACCCTGCTGCCAGAGTGGCTCTCGATGAATGCGTTGATGGGTGCGATGGTGCCGGTGATGGTGATCTTGATGGGCCGGAACATGACCACCATGGATCCGGCCTCACTCCGCTTCTGGGGGGTGATGTCGCTCGCGACGCTGGCCGGCCTGGTGGTCGCCTACCCGGTCAACTGGTGGCTGGTCGCAACCGGTCTGAAGCACGGGATGGGCACCGTGCGTGCCCTGGGGACGGGGGGCCACAGTCTGGCGGCCGAGCGAGCCCTGATCACCGCCAAGACGGGGGAAGTGCCGGGACCAACGGCTGAGACGACGCGGGCGGCTCGTGCGGTGGCGGCGCCCGGTACGCCAGGAAGAGCGAGTATCGCCGGGCAAGACTATCCGAGTCACCTGCCGGCCGAAGGTCCCGCGGCCGGATCGCACGGCGAACAGGCGCAAACGCCGAAGGTGTCGAGGCCGCAAGTTGCGGCCGTTTCGCTGCTGACCCTCCTGGCCCTCGCAGCCGGCCTCCTGCTCGCGGCGCGCTTCGGCGACCTCACGGTGCGTGCGGCGATGGGGCAGGCACTTGTGGATGGATCCAACATCGGCCGCCAACTCCCGCTCAAGCTGCCGGGGGCTTGAGCGAGCCGTAATACGGCCAGAAGACTGTCTCCAGCCACTCGCCGATACTCTCGGCCAGGTCATCAGGGTTGACACCGTGGGTCCCGATCAGCGCGAAGAAGAGGCAGCGACCGGCCGTCACCGGCGACAGGCCGGCCGACCACACCCGCAACCCCCACGGCCCGCCGGCCCTCTGATACTGGCCGACCGCCCACGTCAGGAACTCGAGGGCGTACCAGCCGCGCTCGTCCGGGTCGATGCGGAACGACACGTAGCACGTACCCATCGGCCACTGGCCGGGCTGCGGATCGGGGTGGCCGCCACAACTGCCGCGGGTGACGACACCCGGGACCTGGTTCAAGACATCCACCAGCCGCCTGATCCGTTCGTCGAGGGTGTCGTCAGGTATATCCTCCATCGCTGCTCCTCCTCTTCTGCGACCCCTTCCAGTGTATCGGCCAGGGGGAAGGGGTGTCAAGAGGATTTGCGCGACTCCGTAGCTGCTCCCACGAGCTCCCAGCCGGCCAGACACACGTCGCGATGCTCGTCAGGGACGGTCGTCCAGGCTATTTGGCCTGTTGTCCAGGGGGCCAAATGGCGCTGGTACGAACCTCGTGCGAGGGGAGAGAATAGGCGTGGCCACTCCTAGTCCAATGAAAGAGGGTTAAGTTGCATCTGTCTCGGGCGGGGGCCATAGCACCTCGTCCGGCGGATGTTTCCACTGTACGTGCTGGCAACAAGGAGGTGAACATCCCATGCAAGTCAATCGGAGAGACTTCTTGAAGATTTCGGGGGCGGCGACGGGGAGCTTGCTGCTCCCTGTCGGCGGTGCCCTGGCGGCCGAGGCCCGCAAATTCCCCCTGCGCCGGCGCATCGGCGAGGTGCCGACCATCTGTACCTACTGCGCTGTCGGGTGCGGCGCCATCGTCGGCACCCAGGACGGCAAGGTTGTCAACATCGAGGGCGACCCCAACCATCCCATCAACCGAGGCACCTTGTGCAGCAAGGGCATGGCCATGCTCCAGATCCCCCACAATCCCGAGCGCGTGACCAGGGTGTTGTACCGCGCTCCGGGGAGCGACCGATGGGAGGAAAGGAGCTGGGACTGGGCCATCTCCCGCATCGCCAGGCGCATCAAGGAGACCCGCGACGCCAACTGGACCGGCAAGACGGCCGCCAGCAAGGTCGTCAATCGCACCGAAGGTATCGCCTTCCTGGGCGGCTCCCAGAACACCAACGAAGAGTGCTACCTGTGGGTGAAGGCCGCCCGCGCCCTGGGCCTGGTGTACATCGAACACCAGGCGCGCATATGACACTCCCCTACTGTTGCGGCTCTGGCAGAGTCGTTCGGTAGAGGAGCGATGACCAACCACTGGACCGACATCGGTAACGCCGATGTGATCATGCTCATGGGCAGCAACGCTGCCGAAAACCACCCCGTCGCCTGGAGGTGGGTGGAAAAAGCCCGTGATGACAACCACGCGACGCTCATCAGCGTCGATCCCCGCTTCACCCGCACCTCGTCCCTCGCCGATATTTACGCCCCACTGCGCTCGGGCACCGACATCGCCTTCATCGGCGGGATGATCAATTACATCCTGGAGAACGCGCTCTATCACGAGCAGTACGTCGCCGAATACACGAACGCTGCCTTCCTGGTCAACCCGGCCTATGATTTCGACCCAGCCACCGGACTGTTCAGCGGCTACGATCCCGCGACGCGGAGCTACGACAAGTCTACGTGGACCTACCAGGTGGATGAGAACGGGGTGCCTCTGCGGGACAAGACGCTCCGGGACCCCAACTCCGTGTTCCAGATCTTGAAGAAGCACTACAGCCGCTACGATCTGGATACCGTTTCACAGATCACCGGCACGCCCAAGGACAAGCTCGTCGAGGTCTACAAGGCTTACGGAGCAACGGGAGAACCGGGCAAAGCCGGCACGATTATGTACGCCATGGGGGGCACGCAGCACACCTACGGCACCCAGAACGTGCGCAGCTACGCCGTCGTGCAGTTGCTGCTGGGCAACGCCGGGGTGGCCGGCGGCGGCGTGAATGCCCTGCGCGGCCTGCACAACGTCCAGGGCTCCACCGACATGTGCCTGCTGTTCCACATCCTGCCCGGGTATCTCAGTACCCCCGTCGAGGCAGACCAGAGCCTGACGCAGTACCTGGAGCGGGTGACGCCCACCACCAACGACCCCAACAGTGTCAATTGGTGGAAGAACTACCCCAAGTACATGGTCAGCCTGCTCAAGGCCTGGTTCGGTGATGCCGCCACCCAGGAAAACGACTTCGGCTTCAACTGGCTGCCCAAGAACAGCGGCAACTACTCCCACATCGCTCTCTTCGAGGCCATGTACGCCGGCGATATCAAAGGGTTCATCGTCTTCGGGCAGAACCCGGCGGTGGCCGGTCCCAACGCTAACATGGAACGCAAGGCCATGGAGAACCTGGACTGGATGGTGGCCATGGACCTGTGGGAGACGGAGACGGCCAACTTCTGGCGGCGCCCGGACGTCAACCCGGCCGACATCGATACCGAGGTCTTCCTGCTGCCGGCCGCTTCCCACGTAGAACGAGACGGTTCAGTCACTAATTCGGGACGCTGGCTCCAGTGGCGCTGGAAGGCCATCGACCCGCTCGGCGACTCCAAGCCCGATATGTGGACCACCAACCAGATTATACGTGAGGTGCGCCGGCTCTACCAGGAGGAGGGCGGTGCCTTCCCCGAGCCCATCCTGAACCTGACCTGGAACTACGGCGACGGCCTCCCCGACGCCGAGCAGGTGGCCCGCGAGGTCAGCGGCACGGCGTTGGTGGATCTGAAAGATGCCGACGGCAATGTCATCGTCAAGGCCGGAGCGCAGGTCAAGAACTTCACCCAACTACGCGACGACGGCTCCACGGCCTGCGGCAACTGGCTGTACAACTATTTCACAGAGGAAGGCAACCTGGCCAAGAAGCGCGATCCGGTGGACCGGTCCGGCATCGGCCTCTACTCCGACTGGGGGTGGAACTGGCCCGTCAACCGGCGCATCATCTACAACCGGGCCTCGGTGCACCCGGTGACCGGCAAGCCGTGGGACAAGGAGCATCCGGTCATCAAGTGGGATGCCGCCGCCAAGAAGTGGGTCGGCGACGTGCCCGACGGCGGCACGCCACCGGGCACGATCCTGCCCTTCATCATGAAGCCCGAGGGGGTGGCCCGCCTGTTCGGCTTCGGCCTCACCGATGGCCCCTTCCCCGAACACTACGAGCCCTGGGAGAGCCCGGTGAAGAACGCTCTGTCCAAGACCCAGTTCAATCCGGTCTTCAAAATCTGGGCATCGGAGATGGACTACAAGGGCGAGGCCGATCGGTTCCCCATCGTGGCCACTACCTACCGCCTGACGGAGCACATGCAGGCGGGAGCCATGAGCATGTACCTGCCCTGGCTGGTGGAAATGCAACCCGAGCTCTTTGTGGAGATGAGCAAGGAACTGGCCGCCGAGAAGGGTATTAATAACGGCGATGAGGTCATGGTCGAATCGGCCCGCGGCCAGGTGCGGGGTGTGGCCATCGTCACCCAGCGCTTCAAGCCCTTCAGCATCAATGGCCAAACGGTGCACCAGGTGGGCATTCCCTGGCACTACAGTTCCATGGGGCTGGTCAAAGGCGACAGTGCCAATGTGCTGACCCCCCACGTGGGTGATGCCAACACCATGATGCCTGAGTACAAGGCCTTCCTGTGCAACGTTGAGAAGGCGTAGAAGGAGGTGGAAGAGATGGCTCAATTGGCGATGCTGATCGATGTGACCAGGTGTATGGGCTGCCGGGCGTGCCAGGTAGCCTGCAAGGAGTGGAACGAGCTTCGCGCCAAGACTACGAGAAACTGGGGAAGCTACGAGAATCCGCCAGACCTGTCCCCGAACACCTGGACGCGCATTCGGTTTATGGAATCCGGTGAGAAGGGGACAGTACCATGGCAATTCTTCAAAGAGCAGTGTCTCCATTGTACCGACGCGCCCTGTGTCAAAGTGTGCCCAACGGCGGCATTGAAGAACAATCCGCTCGGCTTTGTCTCCTTCGAGCGGGACCTCTGCAACGGCTGCGGCTACTGCGCTGAGTTCTGCCCCTTCGGCGTGCCGCGCATGGAAATCATCAACACCCTGACGGGCGAAGCCAAGGCGTCGAAATGCCACCTGTGCCAGGATCGCGTAACCAATGGCTACGAGCCGGCCTGCATCTGGGCCTGCCCCGCCGAGGCCCTCTCCTTCGGCGACCGCGAGACGATGATCGCCAAGGGCCAGGAGCGGGTGGCCAGGCTCCAGGCCGGGGCCAGCCGTAAGTTTCCCGATGCCAACCTGTACGGTGTTGACGTACTGGGCGGTCTGGGCGCCATGTACGTCCTTCCGGAGAAACCCGATAAGTACAGACCGGCGAAACCCAATACGTTCGGCCTGCCGGCAAACCCCGAATCCGCGTTCACCCTGGCCACGGCCTGGCAGAGCATCCTACAACCCCTGGGTGAACTGGTTATTGGGGCCGGCATCGTCGGCGTAGCCATCAACTGGATTATGACACGACGCCAGGTGAATCAACAGGAGGCACAACATGGCGACTAGATGGATTCGACGCTTCAGTACGGTTCAACAGTGGTGGCACTGGATCTTCGCTCTCTCCTTTATTTTGGCGACGGTCACGGGCGTGTTCCTGTACATTCCCCAGTTCGCGGCATTCACGATTGGGGCAGCCGGTGAGGCCAGCCGACTCCTGCACCGCGTGGGTGCAGCCGGTCTGGTTCTCGCCGTACTGATCTATCTGATCTTTGGCTTCCGGGACTTCGTAGCGGACATGCGCGAGGTATTCGCCGACGCTGCGCCGGGTGAGCGGATCCGATGGCTCTCAGGGGCCTTCACTCGCTACTACTGGGGCGGCGAGAAAGGCGACATGCCGGACGAGGGCCGGTACAACGCCGGCCAGACACTGAACTACGGAATCCAGGTGGTTGGCTTCATCGTACTGCTGGTCACCGGCCTGGTCATGTGGTTTGGCGTCGGGGCCGTGCTCCGTGGCCTCTTCCAGACCAGCGTGATCCTGCATGACATCGCGGCTATCATCGTAGTAGGGTTCTTCCTGCTCCATCTGTATCTCAGCACGCTGCACCCCATGACCAAGGAGTCCATCACCGGGATGGTGACCGGGATGGTCACCGAGGAGTACGCCAGAACGCACCACCCCAGGTGGTACGAGGAGGTCAGCGGGGAGGAGACCTCATAATGGCGACCAGCAACGACCCGCGGACGGTGCTCGAGGCGCTGGCCCGACAGCGGGAAGCGCGGCCCGAGTTGCAAGAGGTGATCGACGTCCACCACGCGGTACTTACCGTTCAGATGGGCGTATCTGTCGCAGAACCGCCGCCTGCCCCTGACACCGAAGCCGTGCAGGTTGCGGTCGAGCAGGGAACGCCGCTGCTTTCATCCGGCACCGTGCAGGTGGACTGGGATGATTTCACGGCGGTGTACAACGATATCTGCGACGTTGTCGCAGATCACCGCCCGGAGCTCGCGGGTGAGCTGGCCGCGCTCCGGGCGGTGGTGGGAAACGGCCACCCTAGCATCCGGCCACTGATCACCCAGTATCTCGCGGTAGAGCCGCCGGCTATCAACGACGGAGACAGTGACCTGCTTGATTTCGTCCTCGGCAGCGCGCTGCGCCCGTTCCTGTGGGCGCAGGCGGCCGTCCTGGCCCCCCTGGTCGATGACCGGCAGTGGTATCGGAGCCGGTGCCCGGTGTGTGACGGTGAGCCGGATCTGGCCGCCCTGGTTGAGGAGGGGCAGCGCCGACTGCTGTGTTCCCGCTGCGATACGGAATGGCTCTACCGGCGCATCGGGTGCCCGTTCTGTGAAGATACGGACCACCGCAAACTGGCGTACTACATGGGCGACAACGAGGCATACCGGCTCTACGTATGCGAGGCCTGCTGGCACTACCTCAAGACCGTCGACCAACGCGGGCGGTGGCAGGTGCTGCCGCTACCTGTGGAACGCGTCCTGACCGTTGGTATGGATGTTGCCGCGGCGGCGGCCGGCTATCACGCGCGGCCGGTAGTGTCCGCCCAGTAGGCACTGCATTCAGCCGTGTCGACGGAGTGAGTAGTTGACTTGAGAAAATGACCGAACTCCAGATCGATGTATCACAGGTATTTGACCTGATGCGCCAACTGCATGCCAGCGCGACGCTGTACCGTACCTGTCGCGGCGTCCACACCTCGGCCTTGAGCGACGGGGAGCGGCTGATCGCTGGGGCGGCGCGGTAGCGCGGTCGGTTGCGCACGGGGTTAGCCCGCCGTATTCATGCTCTTCGCTGGGCACGCCTGAACGGCACAGCGATGAGGGCAGTAGCGATGGGAACCGTGTAGTTGAACAGCATGAGAACAATCGGCGGACCCCCTATGCGCACAAAAGGTTCAAATACATAGAGGGCGTTCAAGACACCGTTGATCAGGAACAGCCAGAAAATCGCCGTGTTTGTCCTTCCGCCTCGAAACAAGAAGGCGGCAAAGATCATACCGACGCTGAGCATTCCATATCCTAAGAGTTCGAGGTTCAGCGGGATAGAACGCGGATTGAAGAAAGCGTAGATCGCCAGCCCTTCAAGCTCGCCGCTCAGAAGGCTCGGAGTGACGGCGGTCATCTGGGTGTAATAGTTGTAGCTGATTTGCACCGCATAGACGGTGGTGAAGACCAGCGCCAACAGACTGAGGATCTTCTTGTCCTGCGGCGTGGTGTCGTGGATGCAGGCCATCATAACGAGAAGGGTAGGGGCCAGCAGGAAGACCGGAAACATCAGCAGGAACATGAGTGTGGCGTTGTAGGAGGCGGCATACGCCGCAAGCCCGTGCCACTCCACAGCTCCCGGAAAGGCCACGGCAGTCACCGTGAACACGATGGCAAAACTCGCCAGGAACACCGTGGCAAGGAGCGCCGCCCAGAAACCGATCTGATCGGCCAGTTTGTTCGACATAGCACTCTCCTCTAGGGTCGTCCGGAGTCTCTTGTCTCTCTTATGGCGTGTCCGTCCGGCGAGCCGCCCGGGGGCGCCCCGCTGGTTAGGGCTGCGTTCGGCGCCTCGGGGCGATGGGTGTGGGCTGCCACGGCCGCCGAGAGCCGTTCGATCTCTTGACGGACCTCCTCGAGCGGGAAGGCGTGGCGCCACCTTGGCGCGTGTACCCCTTCTCGCTCTGGTCGCGGCAGGCCCTGCGCGGCCAAGTAGGCTTCGGCCTGGACACGCCCGGCGGCGATCAATGCCGTGGCCTGGCTGAAGTCGTCGAAGGCTGGGAGGCCTTCGCTCGAGAGCGGCAGGTGGTAGAGTCTGACCTCGGGGTGTAGGGCACAGCGTGCGAGCTCCCGCTCCCACTGTTGGTGCATCAAGGCTCTGATGGACCAGGTCGCAACCTCCGGCAAGCTCCACCGCCTCGCATTCCGGGGCGGCTGGCCCCAGACGTCGAGCGCGTAGACCTCAGTGGCGCCTTTTTCCAGAGCTACCCCCACCGGTAGGTTCGCCGCCACGGCGCCGTCAACCAGTAGGCGGCCGCGGTACGCGACCGGCGCGTGCAGCGGCGGCGCGGCGGTGCTGGCCATCAGCGCGTCTAGCATCGATTCCTGAGGGTCCTCACCGAAGAGGTACAGCCGTCCGGTGGATAAGTCGGCTGCGGTCACGTACAACGCCACCGGCAACTGGCGGAAGAGACGCATCTCACGCGGGATGTGGACCTCCAGAAAGGCCCGAAAGGGCTTGCTGGAATAGAGGCTATCGCGGCACCGCAGGAGATGCCAAACCGCCCGGAACAGCCCGCCCGGGTAGATGTCCTCCTTGGTCACCTGCCGCCAGAGGTCGCCGAGGCGGTCGGCCCCGACCGGCGTCGGATCTGTCGCCAGGAAGGCCGCATTCAGCGCGCCCGCCGAGCTGCCCACCAACAGCTGCGGCCGGATGCCCGCTTCCAGCAAGACCTGCAGCGCGCCGACTTGCAGCGCGCCCCAACTCCCGGCCCCGCCGAGAACAAAAGCAATCATTTTCCTGAACAGCTCCCCCAACAGCAGCCGGGCCCGGCGCCGTTGCCAGACCCGGCCCGCGCGTGTCACAGGCCGCCTGCCGCATGTCTTGCCGCGGGTCGCGCGGGATGGCCACGCGCCGCTGCGCCCCGACTGCGGCTGTGGTTGGGCCAGCAGCCGGTAGCCCGCCAGGATGGCGACGACCACACCCAGGACGATGCTGGTCCAGACCGCCCCGCCGTGGGTGCCAAAGCCCAGCGCAACCGGCGCGACCACCGCCAGCAGGCCGAGCATGATCGCCGCGGCGTACTCCCAGGCACCCTCGTCCCTCGCCAGTGCCTTGCAGGCCGAGACCAGGACTACCGCCAGCCCGAGAACGCCGTTGCTCCAGAGGGCCGCCGCGTGGTCGCTGTATCCCAGAATGGAGGGCGCAAGGATGAGGATCAGGCCCAGAATACCGGTGACCCAATACATCGTACTCACCGCCTTCCTGGACAGCCGTGGTGCTCAGGGGCACCCCTGACCGTGCAGTCGAACGTCTGCCAATGTGATTGGGTATGACCAGCATAGCGCCTGCGTGGGGTCGGTACAACCGCTATTCGGACCGCGGCGGCACAGGCTGTTTGGCGCCCTGGCCCGCGCGTGGTGGCGAGTCGCCACCCTGGCGAGGGAAGTTGCCCGCTCCGCAGGACAGGCGTAGGCCATTTGGCCCGTCTCTCAGCAGGCCAAGTAGCGCTGGCAGGGCGTCCCTGAGATGGGCCAGAATATGGGTGGAAAGGAGGCAAAGCATGCGAGACTTGCCGATCACACCCGTCGGCTGGTCGTTGAGCGCACTCCTGCTCGTGACCTACGTGTTGTGCGTGCTCTGGGACCTGCTCTTCCCGGGGTGGGCGATGTACCGGGCCTGGCAGGTGCTCTTCCCGGGCTTCAGCTGGAGCCTCGGCGGCTTCCTGATCGGCCTGATCGAGACGGTGGTCTACGGCTTCTACGCCGCCGTGGTCTTCGTCCCGGTCTACAACTACCTGAGCCGCCGAGAGCTCGAGGCGACAGGCACGGCGCCACCGGCGCTGGCTCCGAGGGA
This sequence comes from Ardenticatenaceae bacterium, assembly GCA_027493995.1. Taxonomy (GTDB): domain Bacteria; phylum Chloroflexota; class Anaerolineae; order Ardenticatenales; family Ardenticatenaceae; genus DOUV01. The sequence goes on from JAOSJS010000001.1 coordinate 9,043,029, forward strand.
GCAGCACTGATCGGAACGGCCGGGGGCACGCCTGCAACAGACACCGCCCCCGGCCCTGGTGCGGCGGACTGAGCCGCACCTGGACTATACCAGGAGAGAGACCTATGAACTGCTACACCTGCATCAAGGAAGGCGTGACCATGGACGCGGTCGCCGTCTGTGCGATCTGCGGGATGGGCTTGTGCCTGGACCATGCGATCGAGCGCGAGATCCCACTCGTGCAGCGCGTCTCCGGCTGGGCGAGCCAGTCAACGATGCATATCCTCTGCGAGCGGTGCTCGAAGGTGTTGGGCCTGACCGGCTGATTCGGGCGCAAGGCAATGCCGATCTGGCACCTCACGCCCGACGCCCCACGCCGCAACCCTGGCCGATGGGACCCCGGTGGTCGTCAAGGTGCAGCAACTGGGGGTCGAGACCGTCGTGGAGCAGGACCTGGCGGTGCTGGTGCTGCTCTCGACCCAGGCGAGCTTCCTTGCCGGCGTGGGGTATCTCGTGCTCTACAACCTGGTCTTCATCACGCCGCTGGTCGTGGTCCTGGCGCTCGTCAGCAGCCCGCCGCTCTACCGGCGGATGGCACGCTGGCAACCCCACCAGCGCACGAGCCTCAAGTTGGGGACGGGGGTCGCGGCGATTGCCGTTGGCCTGTTGACGCTCCTGGTCGTGTAGGCCGGCCGGCATCGGCGATGGTGCTTTCTACGGAGCGGGCAGGAGACCGGCTGAGCGCGGCGACGGTGGATACCGTGGCTGTCGGAAGATTGAGAGAGGTCCAAGGCAATGTCTCCAGAGCTGATTCGCGCCCTGCTCCCGCTGATTCCGCTCTTCCCCGCGGTGGCGTTCGTCGTCATCATCCTCGCCCGTCCCGTCCGCGACAACAAGCCGGTCGCCTCGGGCCTGGCCATTTTGGCGGTCGCAAGTGCCACCGCTATTGCCTGGACGGTTGTTTTCGCGACCGTGGGCACGGATCTCAGCGTCCGCCCGATCATCCTCACGATTCCCTGGATCCCCACCGGGACCACCATCGAGGGGCTGGGCGCTCAACTCGACCCCGACTTCCAGCTGATGACGTTCGCGGCACCCTACTTCCGCCGCTTTTGGTTACGGCAGCGGTCACCGGACCGCGTGGCCAGGCGGCTGGCGCAGGGAGTGCTGGACCTGGTTGACCTGGGACCGGAGCTGCCCCAGGCTCTGCGGCGGCTGGCGGCCCAACTCGAACGGGGCGAGATCACAGTGACGTCCCGTCACGAGGGCCTGGGCGAGGCCCTGGCCACGCTGAACCGCGCCGCGAACCGCCTGGCGATGAGTATCCTCACCGCCGCGCTGATCATCGGCCTGGCGCTCCTGATGCTGGTCTACCACCCACCGGGCTGGGAAACCTGGGGCGGCTGGTTCTTCGGCCTGGCTTTCCTGCTCGCTGTCGCCCTGGGACTCTGGCTGCTGTGGTCCATCTGGCACGCGAGGTAGCGAGCTGAATGTCTTCTGCCCTCCGGTCGGTTAGGCCGCAACGAGTGAAGGGCCCGCTTGAGACCCGTGCCGGCTTGACGGCTGCAGCGTCTCCTCGACGCCCGCGCGCTGGTTGGCCAGGCGGGCCCACACAAAGAGCAAGTCGCTCAAGCGGTTGAGATAGACAATGACCTGGGGGGTGATCGCCTCCTGGCTTGCCAGCCCCACGACGCGTCGCTCGGCGCGGCGGCAGACGGCGCGGGCAAAGTGGAGCTGGGCCGCGACCGGCGTGCCGCCGGGGAGGATGAAGCTCCGCAGCGGCTCAAGTTCCGCCTCCGCCGCATCGATCCACCGTTCCAACCGCGTCACGTCCTCGGCTTGCACGCGCGGCACTCGTGCCGCAACGGCCTTGCCCTGGAGATGGGGCGTGGCCAGGTCGGCGCCCACGACGAAGAGGTCGCTCTGGATCCAGGCCAGTCGCTGGTCCAACTCAGGGTCGTCGAGCAGCGTGCGAACGAGACCAAGCGTCGCATTGCACTCGTCCACCGCCCCCCTCTGCCTGGATGCGGGCCGAATCTTTGCCGACGCGCTGCCCGCCAAACAAACCGGTCGTGCCCTCGTCGCCGGTGCGTGTGTATATTCGCATGGGTGTCTCCCTGAACGTCCGGCCGGAGCCGTAGTCAGACTTTCGACGTCTCCGTTGACCGGCGCTCTAGCGGTATGATACCAGCCCCGTGTGAAGACGATGTGTAGGCCGGATGTGGGTTGGGTGTCGCTGCAGCCGCGAGTCCGAGAGCGAGGGGAACCAGGCGGTCACGACCCCCGGCCGGCAGGTAAAACTACCTGGTTTCCCGGCCGGTGAGCGCGCGGAAAATTACCTGCCCCACTCAGGCAGTTTGACGCTGGTCGCCGGCGGCCGGCGTCAGTACGCTGGGGGTGAGCCCGGCCGGAGGATCGACATGAGCTGCCGGTGCTCACCAAAGCCATGCTGATGGAACACTTCGACGACCTGGTGACGGATCGGACCATCCGTCTGGAAGAGGTGGAGGCGCATGTGGCCAATTTGCGCGGGGATGAGCAATTCCTCGGGCACTATTGGGTCAGCGCCACCTCTGGGAACACAGGACGTCCCGGGCTGTTCCTCTTCAACCGCTCGGAGTGGATCGCCGTCCTGGCCTCTTTCGCTCGCGCCCACGAGTAGGCCGGCCTGGAGGTGAGCCTGACCCACCCGTCACGGTGCAGCGGATGCCGGGCATCCCCCAGACTGCAGCCGGGGGCACCGCTGATCAAGTCCAACGCGCATCGCTCGCCGACGCGGTCAGATACGCCGGCTTTCCAGGCACGCGGCAGTCACGATATGGAGTAGGGGACGAGGACAGTCATGAAGACCAAACACTGGGTAAGGACAGAGAATATGAAACGCCTGCTGATTCACCATGCCTGCCTCGTGACCGTCGAACCTGACGGCATCATCCCCGATGGGACGATTGTCATCGAAGGCGATCACATCGTCGCCCTCGGCCCGGCACAAGAGATTCTCGCCACTCCGGACGACGAAGTGATGGATGCCCGCGGGATGATCGCGCTGCCCGGCCTGGTGAACGCTCACTTCCACCCCTTTTGCTCGGTGTATCGCGGCGCCCTGGACGACCTCGGCCTGGGGGATATGTTCCTCGGCATGGCGCTCCTCTTCTTCCACATGACGCCCGAGGAGACCTTCGCCATCGCCCGCCTGGCTGCGCTGGAGATGCTCAAGTCCGGCACGACCTACGTCAACTGCTTCGGCCACCCGGCCGGGATGGAAGCGACGCTAGCCGAAGTGCGCGCGCTGTCCGCGGTTGGGCTGAAGGGGCGCTACGCCTACTTCCTGCAAGATCGCCTCAATTTCCTGAACAAGAGCCGAGAGGCCCAGGTCGGTGAGGCCAGAACATTCGCCGAGGACACCCGCCACGACGAGAAACAAATCGATCCGGCTTTGGGCCTCGAGATCGACGTGCTCGCCTCGCCCGCGCTTCTGCGTGACGTGGCGAGGCTTGCCGCCGAGCGCGACCTGCGCGTCCACGTCCACATGTTGGAGTTCGCCCAGACGCGTGCCGTGGCGCGAGCGCTGGACGGCCGCGAGGTGCTGGACACCTTTGGCCGGGCCGGGCTGCTCCACGAGGGGCTGATGGCGGCCCACTGCCGCACGCTCGCGCCCACCGAGGCTCGTCGGTTCGCCGCGGCCGGGGTGAGCGTGCGGCACTGCCCCACCGTGTACCTCAAGTACGCCGAAGGCAAGCACCTGTGGCTGCCCATCCGCGAACTGCTCGACGCCGGAGCGAACGTCGCGCTCGGTTCGGACACTTCGGGCTTGACCGGTTCGGCGGACCTGTTTCAGGAGATGAAGGCGGCGACGCTGGCCGCGAATTTCGTGTACGGCGCGCCGGGGCTGCGCGTCGGCGAGGCATTGCGGATGGCGACGATCAACGGTGCGCGAGCAGTGGGGATGGCCAACCGGATCGGCTCGCTGGAGGTGGACAAGGCCGCCGACATCGTGCTGCTGCGGACCGGCCGGCCGCACCTTACGCCCTTGAAGAACGTCGTCGGGCAGCTCGTCAACGCGGCCACCGCCGCCGACGTGGACACGGTGTTGATTGATGGGCGCATCGTGTTACGGGGTGGGCGCGCGGTTGGCGTGGATGAGACGAAAGTCATCGCTCACGCGGAGGCCGCGGCGTCGGCGGTGTTTGACCGCGCGCAGTGGCACGTCGGGCTGGGCAAGCCCCCTTTCCCGCGCGCTCGCGCCATTGCCGAGACGCGCATGATGGGTAAAGGCATTGGCTTTGCCGCCGAGGTCGGCGGCAAGCTGCTGCGGCGGCGGTTGGGTTTGTTGCGACAAGCAGGATGACACAGCAAAGACATGCATCGAACTCAGTCATGTTCTGAGTAATCACAGAAAGGAGGACATTCCATGTCCGCAGAAGAAAACAAGGCTATCGTTCGTCGCGCGATTGAGGAGGTCTGGAACAAGGAAAACCTGGCTATCGTGGATGAGATATACGCCGCCAACTACATCGTCCACGATCCGAACGCTCCTTGGCTGGAGGACATCCACCAGCTCCTCTCTATCTATCGCTCCGCCTTTCCCGATCTCCACATGGTGATTGACGATCTGATCGCCGAAGGGAACAAGGTAATGGAACGGTGGACAATGACCGGCACGCACCGGGGTACCGTGGTGCACATCCCCCCGACCGGCGAGCGGGTGGAGGTGACAGGGATCAGCATCTTTCGCTTTGAAGGCGGCAAGATGAAAGAAGAGTGGTCGAGCTGGAATGCTCTAGGTCTGATGCAGCAGCTCGGCCTCGTCGCTCCGCTAGGTTAGGGTGGAGGGTAATCCCTGTAATCCGGCCTTTTGATAGGACAGGAAATGACAGCCAAGAACGCACACGAGCAGATGCAAGAAGTCGAGGTCGTCATCCACATTGACGCTCCGCCGGAGGCGGTGTGGGCTTATATGGCCGATTTACCGTTCCTGCGCACGCTGCCGTTCACGACCATGGAAGTAGTCGGTAAGCCGGCGGGAGTCGGTACAGTGTACCGCTGGGTTTTCAACCTGCTCCTTGGCCTGACCTTCCGCTTCGACGAAGTAGTGACAGAGTGGGTGCCACACGAACGGATCGCCTATCGAGCCATATCTGGCTGGGAGATGGAGGCCGGGCCCGTGCTCACACCCGAAAACGGCGGCACGCGCTTTCACTTTACCCTGCGCTACCGGCTGCCGGGCCTGTGGAGATTGACCCCCCGGTGGCTCATGAAGTGGGGCTGCCGGCAGGGGCTGGCGAACCTGCGGAAGATGATCGAGGCGGAGCCGAAGGGCACAGCACCAGCGCCGCATAGCGCGGCCTTCTTGCCGCAAACAGGAGGCCGACGATGGACGACATCCTGATCACCCACGCCGCCGCCGTCACGGTGGATTCATCTCGAACTCAATCATGCGTCGGATAAAACCACAGAAAAGGAGAACAATATGGCTCGCTTTAGGAAATCCATTGACATTGACGCCCCACCCGATAAAGTCTTTGAAGTGCTGGACGACCCAGAACATTTCCCTGCATGGATGGATCGGGTCGTGGCCGTCAAGTTTCTAACACCCGAAAAACATGGGTTGTACAGCGCCATCGAGCTAACCACTCGGTTCAGTGGCTTCGACTTCAAAACACGTACAAAGGTCGTTGATTACGTGAAGGGCTACCAGTTTACCATCGAGGGCTTCCAGGGCATCGTTGGTTCCCGCAACACCGATACGGTTGAGCCTCTTCCCAATGGCGGTTCGCGTGTCATTTGGGACTTTGAATATGAATTCACCTCGACAATTGGCAGGATAGCCGATGAGCTACTGTTCAGTAGACTGCTTGAAGAGTCGGTGGAAAAATCTTTGCGAAATCTCAAGCAAAAGATGGAGATAGGAGCGGTAGCGAAATAGGAATTCTTGCCATAAACCGGAGGCAATCATGGACGACATCCTTATCACCCACGCCACCGTCGTCACGGTGGATTCATCCAATCGCGTTCTGCGCGATGCAGCGATTGTCATCCGCGGACGCGAGATCGTCGCCATCGGCCCGACCGAGGTCGTGAGCGCCGAACATCCGGCGCGCGAAGTGATGGACGCGCACGGTATGGTCGCAATGCCAGGCCTGGTCAACGGCCACATCCACGTCTTCACTGCGCTTTACAAGGGCACGATGTGCGGGATGGGCTTCTGGAAGATTGCCGGCGAGATCCTGGCGATGTTCGACGACCTGACGCCGGAAATGATGCTCGCCGCCTCGCGCCTGGCGGCCGTCGAGATGCTGCGCTCGGGCGTCACCCTGGCGAACATCGGGGCCGACGCGGTGACCTTCGAGGTCTGCCGCCAGACGGCCGAGGCCCTGGGGCAGGCCGGGATGAAGGCCTTTGTCCAGACCTACGTGCAGGATATCTTCGGGCCGACCCACCTGAACGCCGACGCGCAACTGGCCGAGGCGGAATTGCTCGTGCGCGAGTATCACGGCCAGTTCGACGGGCGCATCCGTGTTGCGCCCAGTCCCGCGGCCGAGGTAGGGAACTCACTGGAGACCATGCGGCGGTTGGCCGCCCTGGCGGAGCGCGAGGACTTGATCGTGCATATGCATGTCATCCCGCACCTGCCCATCGGTGGTTTCAGCTGGCTGCTGCCCGTGCCCTCGCCCGTCGGTCGGCTGCAGGCTGTGGGGTTGCTCAACGAGCGCCTGGTCGCCGTGCATCTTCTCGGCGCGGGGCGTCGGGAAATCGCCGCGCTGGCGGAGGCGAGCGCCAGCGTGGCCCACTGCCCATCGGTGTGGATGAACATGGGCATCGGCCCGCGCCTCTGGCTGCCCGTGAAGGCCCTGCACCGTGCCGGCGTCAACATCGCGCTGGGGGCGGACAGCCACGGCGGTTTCATCGAAGGCGCAGATATGTTCACCGAGATGCGGAACTGTGCCCTGATGAGTAACTTTCTGTACGGCCCGGGCTCGCTGAAACCAACAGACGTGCTGCGGATGGCGACCATCAACGGGGCACGGGCCTTGGGGCTGGAAAAAGAAACCGGCTCGCTAGAGGTCGGCAAGCGGGCCGACATCGTCCTGCTGAGATTCGACCACCCACCGATGCAGCCGTCGTCCGACGTCCCGGCGATGATTGTGTACGCCGCGTCCGGCCGCGATGTGGGCACAGTGCTGGTTGACGGGCGCCTCGTCGTGCGCGGCGGGCGCGTGCTCACCGTGGACGAGCATGCAACGGTGACGGCCGCCGACAACGCCCGCGCCGAGCTATATAAGCGCGGCGGATGGAGACTCACGCCCGACAGGGCCACCCCGCCCCAAACCTCGACGCTCGAGCGCTACCCCAACCCACGAGTCGCTGCGTGGGGAAGGAGGCTGGCGCGGCTCCGGCGGGGATGGAATCACGGAGCGCACCACCATTGAACGCGAAACCCTTAAGCCGCGCGTGGGCGTGGGCCGGCTGGCTGCTGCGTCACCTGCCGCGGATCGAAGGACACGGGATGAACGCCGCGCCATCGGCGCGTTTGCCCGTGCGCCAGACTGGATCACGGGACGGGGTGGACGCCGCCGAGGCACTGACCGAGGCTGAGCGCACCCGACGGCGGCCGATCCTGATGAGCGCCCCAGCCACGATGCTGGCGCTGGCCCCGCACTTTTCCAAGTTGGTCTGGCAGCTTGCCCAAGTCCTGCTGATCGGCGCGCTCTCGGCGCCGGGCCGACGTACCGTCACGAGTGCGCGAACGCTTGGGGGTGGAGCCCTAACGTGGCTGAGTATCCCCGCGCCGGATCTTCTCGTGCAGGCTCAGGATGCCGTGCAGCAGCGCCTCCGGGCGGGGCGAGCAGCCGGCGACGTACACGTCCACCGGGACGATCTCATCTACCCCCTGCACCACGGCATAGGCGTCGATCACCCGGCGCTTGCCACAGCCATGGCCGCCTACCTGGCCGTGGCCGGGATGGGTTGCCCGCGCAGCGCGACCCGAGTCAGGAACGGGTTGCTGAGCCTGGATGGGATTCTGGCGACGCGGGTCTTTCTCGAAGACGGAATTGCAGTGGCCGCCTATGACCCGCAGTGCGTTGGCACCGATCATTTGCTCGCTGCGGTCGCGGCGGCGCAAAACAAGGAGGTCATCCCGTGAGAATACAAACCAAACGAAAGCTGTCCGATCTGCTCAATCTGGCCGGCGAAATGGCGGTTGTCACCGGGGCGGGAATGGGCATTGGACAGGCCATTGCTGTGCGCCTCGCGGAGGCAGGCGCCAACGTTGCTGTCACCGACTACGACGAACGGGCGGCGCGGGAAACCGCGGCGGCCATCACGGCGGATGGCGGGAGCGCGACGGCCTTCCACATGGACGTGGCTGACGCCGGGGCCGTCCGGAGCGTGATCTCTCAGATCGCGCAGGAACGCGGCCGCATTGACGTCCTGGTGAACAATGCCGGCATCTTTCCCATGAGGCCCTTCCTGGACTCCGATGATGCGCTGTGGTCAAAGACGCTCGAGGTCAACGTCATGGGCGCGGCCCGCTGTACCCGTGCGGTCCTCCCCCACATGATCAAGGCCGGCGCCGGCGCGGTCGTCAATATTGCCTCGATTGATGCGTTCCACCCGACCGGGAATCTGGTCCACTATGACACCTCAAAGGGTGGCCTCGTCATGATGACGAAGTCGCTGGCGTGGGAAGTCCGCGGCACCGGGGTTCGGGTCAACGCCGTGGCGCCAGGGGGCATCCAAACCCCTGGCGTGGCGGCGCTGCAGGCAGCTTCGCCCCGACCCGAGGACGCCGCGGCACTCGAAGCTGCGCAGCGGGCGTTCCTGGCGCGGATTCCGCTGGGGCGCATGGGGCAGCCGGACGACATCGCCACCGTCGTGCTGTTCCTGGCCTCCCCCATGGCTGGCTACGTGACTGGTGAGACAATCGTTGTGGATGGTGGATTTCTACTTTCATGAAGGAGCGAATCATGGCAACCAAGAAGGCGCGTGTCGCGGTCAACGGCTACGGCGTCATCGGCAAGCGCGTCGCCGACGCCGTGGCGCTGCAGGACGACCTGGAGCTGGTCGGTGTGGCCGACGTGGTCTACGACTACCGCATCCGGGTGGCCGTCGAGCGTGGCTATCCCATCTATGCGTCGGTCCCTGAGAAGCGGGCCGAGATGGAGGCCGCCGGCATCCCCGTGGCCGGGACCCTGGACGACCTGCTCAGACAGGTGGACATCGTGGTGGATGCCACCCCCAAGGGCATCGGCGCCAGGAACAAGGCGGTCTACCAGGCCGCCGGGGTCAAGGCTATCTGGCAGGGCGGCGAGAAGCACGAGTTAGCCGGCTACTCCTTCGTGGCCCAGGTCAACTACGAGGGCGCCGTGGGCCGCCAGTGTGCCCGCGTCGTCTCGTGCAACACCACCGCGCTCAGCCGGGTGATGCACGCACTGCACCGCCACGGTTGGGTGAAGCGGGCGCGCGCCGTGCTGCTGCGGCGCGGCACCGACCCGTGGGAGTCGCACAAGAACGGGATGATCAACACCGTCATCCCCGAGACCAGGGTGCCGAGCCACCAGGGGCCCGACGCGCAGGCCGTCATCCCCGACCTGGACATCACGACCATGGCCGGGGCCGGGCCCTACACCCTGAGCCACCTCCACTTCGCGATGGTCGAGACCACCCGGCCGGTCAGCCTGGACGAGTTGCGCGACGCCCTGTGGGACGCACCGCGCATCGCCTTCGTGCGCGCCACCGACGGGCTGGTAGCCCTCAATGCTGTCATCGAGCTGATGCGCGACCTGGACCGCTCGCGCGCCGACATGTGGGAGGTGGCCGTCTGGGAGGAGGCCCTGGCGGCCGACGCGCGCGAGCTCTACCTGACCTTCCAGGTCCACAACGAGGCCATCGTCATCCCCGAGAACGTCGACTGCATCCGGGCACTCACCGGGGTAGAGCCGGATGGTGCCACCTCCATCCGGAAGACCGACGCCGCGCTGGGGATCACCAAGAGCTTCTTGCCCTCCACCGCGCAGCCCATCACCCACCTGGCGGGGCCGGAGGTGGCCCATCCGGCCATCGAGGCCGTGCGGACGACCCACGCCGAGTTTCTGGGCGCCGGCTTCACGGGCGCCGAGGAGCCGGCCGAGCCGGAATCCACCGAGGCGCAGCGCGGGTAGGTCGGAACGAACGTGAGCGTACCAGGAATAGTGGGGGGAATCGGCTTCCTTCTCAGGGAATGGCGCCGCGACACGTAGAGCGCGACACATGTGGAGAATACTCGTTTCCGGCGGAAGGCCGCTTGCACGGCGTCTATTCGTGGGGAGGTGAATCGTGGCAGTTCAGTATGACGCCATCATCGTTGGAGCCGGCCCGGCCGGGGGTACGGTGGCTTACGTGCTCGGCCCGGAGACCGTCACCGTCCCGCTCGTTGGCCGTCCGGTCTACATGGTGATGCGTGATCGCTTCGACGCCTTTGGGCTCTCTTCTCAATAATCCGGGGGGCCGGGGGAGTTGCCCGCTCCGCAGGACCGGCGTAGGCCATTTGGCCCGTCTCTCATCAGGCCAAGTAGCGCTGGCAGGGCGTCCCTGAGATGGACCAGAATATGGTTGGAAAGGAGGCAAGGCCGATGAAGTGCTACGTGTGCGCCAAGACAGGCGAGACCATGGACGCGGTCGCCGTCTGCGCGATCTGCGGGATGGGCTTGTGCCTGGACCATGCGATCGAGCGCGAGATCCCACTCGTGCAGCGCGTCTCCGGTTGGGCGAGCCAGTCAACGATGCACATCCTCTGTAAGCAGTGCTCGAAGGTGCTGGGCCTGACCGGCTGATCGTTGCTGCACAGCACGGTGAAATGCCATGCCATGACCATCAGTAAAAACAAGGAGGATCGAATCGATGACCTACGTTATCTGCGAGCCGTGCATCGATGTGAAGGATACCGCCTGCGTCGAGGTCTGCCCGGTAGACTGTATCTACGAGGGCCCTGATCAATACTACATCCATCCGGACGAGTGTATTGACTGTGGCGCCTGTGTTCCGGAATGCCCAGTGGAGGCCATCTTCGAAGATGTCGAAGTGCCGGAGCAGTGGAAAAGCTTCATCCAGAAGAACGCGGACTATTTCAAATGAGGGGCTCGCTCCAACAGCAAGACCCCCGCGAACTCGTGGGGGTCTTGCGCTTAGACAAGGTTCGCCAGAGGCAATGGATGCTTACAGGGTGACGCGCGTTCGTGTGTCACCCTGTAGAGCATCCCTGAACCTTGTCCCAGGATGACTGAGATAAGGAAGAAGACAGTGAGGTGGGGGATGCAATGAACATCTGGCATCTGACACCCGACGCTCCGCGCGTGCCCCACTGCGTGAGCCCGGACGAGCGGGTGGCACTCCACATCGGGACCTGGCCGATCGAGCCGGGGCAGTCGGTGTGGGTAACCTACCGCGTCGAGCACCTCGACGGGACAACCGAGTCTGGCCGAGTAGCGGCTCGCTGGCAACGGAACGAGGGTGCCCATAGCTACTGGCAGACCGGGCTTGGCCTCTTTTCCAGGGGCGATCGGGTCGTTTATACCGTCCACGGGCGCAATGCCCGCGGCGAGGCCAGCGAGATGACCGCCTCGTTTCAGGTCGGGCCGAAGTTGTACCTGGCCCTGCTGTGGCACCAGCACCAGCCGATCTACAAGGATATCTCCCTTCCGACCGCAAGATTATACGCCAGGGGCGCGACAGAGACAATGCTTTCAAAGCCGATCTACAAGGATATCTCCCTTCCGACCGCAAGGGGCAGCTACATTCATCCCTGGGTGCGGCTACATGCCATCCGTGACTATTACTCGATGGCGGCCCTCGTCGCCGAGTACCCTGGTGTCCGCCTGACCATCAACCTGACGCCGACGCTCTTGTGGCAGCTCGAGGACTACCTGGAATGCGGTGCCACCGATCGAGCCTTGGAGCTCACACTCACGCCGGCCGAGACCTTGACCGGCGAGGAACGAGAGCAAGTCCTCGCGACCTTCTTCGACGCCCACTGGCACAACCAGATCTTCCCACATCCCCGCTATACTGAGTTGTTCGCCCAGCGACGGCAGGGCCGCCCCTACACGGCCCAAGACCTGCGCGATCTGCAGATGTGGTTCAACCTGGCCTGGTTTGGGCAGGAGTTTCGCACTCGAGAGGTGCGGCTGGCCACCGGTGAGGTCGCCTCGGTGCGCCGCTTCGTCGAGCAAGAACGCAATTTCAGGCTGGCGGACATCGAAGCAATGGTCGCCGAGCAGTACAAGATCATGCAGGCCGTCATTCCCATCCACCGCCAGCTTCAGGAGCAGGCGCAGATCGAGGTCAGCACGACGCCCTTCGGGCACCCGATTCTGCCATTGCTGGTGGATACCGACCAGGCAACGATTGACCGGCCGGGGTCGACCCACCCCCGCCGCTTCGCCCGGCCCGAGGACGCCGCGGCCCAGGTGCGGTTGGCAGTCGAGTGCTACCGGCGCCACTTCGGGCGGCTCCCACGCGGCATGTGGCCGGCGGAGGGCGCCGTGAGCCAGGCCGTCATCCCTCTCTTCGCCCGCCACGGCGTGCAGTGGATCGCCACCGACCGGGGGGTGTTGGCCCGGTCGGGGCGCTGGGGCTACCGGGTAAACGACCCCGACGTGCTCTGCCAGCCCTACCGTGCCGAGGAAGGGGAAGAGGCCGTGAGTATCTTCTTCCGCGACACAGCGCTCTCCGACGCCATCGGCTTCCACTACTACGCGTACGACGACGCTGAGCAGGCCGCACAGGATTTCCTGCGTGAGATCAAGGAGCGCTTTGCCTGGCGAGTGACGGGCGATGCAGACTGCGTGCTGACGGTGGTTTTGGACGGCGAGAACGCCTGGGGCGCGTACCGCGAGGATGCGCGGCCCTTCCTGCACGCGCTGTATGGCTTGCTGGAGCGCGACACCGAAGTCGAGACCGTTACCTTCGCCGAGTACCTTGAGGGCAACCCGGAGCGAGGCATCGCCCCTCATCCCCTCCACGAGCAGACCAGAATCTACGAGCTCTTCACCGGATCCTGGATTGACGAGCTCGGCTCGGCGCCGGGCGTCGACCTTGGCACCTGGATCGGCGAGGAGGAGGAAAATCGGGGCTGGGAACTGCTGGGCCAGGCGCGCGACGTCCTGGCTCAGACCGGGGCCACGCCGGAGACGGCGCCCGCCGCGTTCGAAGCCCTCTACATGGCCGAAGGGAGCGACTGGTTCTGGTGGTTCGGCACCGACCAGGACTCAGGGAACGACGCCGAGTTCGACGACCTCTTCCGGTTGCACCTCACGAATGTCTACCGCGGCCTGGGGATAGTTCCTCCCACCAGCCTGGACCAGCACATCGTGCCGCGCGCCGTAATCTGGACCTTCACGCAGCAAACGACCTGGATCTCGCCTGGGGACCGGCTGACGGTGCTGACCAATTGTCCCGGCGTCCTGGCCTGGTCCCTGGATGGAGGTGTCCCCCAGACGGCCGAACTGACGCCGGCCGGCGGGGTAATGGCGGGAGTGCAGCGCTATCACCTGACGCTGGGGCCCTTCCTGCAAGGCGCGGAGACGATTCGTTTCCGCTTCCGCTGCACTCACCCCGGCTGTGATTGCCGGGAGGGCCTCTGCCGTCTGGCCGAGGAACACAGCGTCCAAATCGCCACGCGCGTTGGTCAGGAGTAATCGCGTGCCGATCCTGGGCCGCCGGCACCTGACCCGCTACCGCCAGATTGCCGGCGCCCTGGCGCGCCACGGTCTGGGTTGGGTGGTGCTCGAGCTAGGGCTGGGCGATCTGATCCCGTTCCACACCGGGTTGCTGGGGCACCCCAGGCGGGAGGAACCCTACACCCGCCCCGAGCACTTTCGGATGGCGCTGGAGAACGTGGGCGCGGTCTTCATCAAGCTGGGCCAGATGCTGAGCACCCGCCCGGACCTGCTGCCGCCGGAGTACGTGACCGAATTCGCCCGGCTCCAGGATGCCGCGCCCCCAGTCCCCTACGACGAGATCGCCACGGTCGTCGCGGCCGAACTGGGGGCGCGGCCCGAGGCCATCTTTGCCCGCTTCGACCCGATCCCCCGTGCCGCAGCCTCCCTCGGCCAAGTGCATGCCGCGACCCTGGCCGAGGGGACCCCGGTGGTGGTCAAGGTGCAGCGCCCGGGAGTCGAAGAAGCGGTGGAGCAGGACCTGGCGGTACTGGCCGACTTCGCCCACTTGGCCACGAGCCGGACCCGGCTGGGCGAGTACTACGACGTCGAGGCCTGGGTCGAGGAGTTCGCCTACACCCTGCGGAACGAGCTCGACTACACCCGCGAGGGCCACAACGCCGATCGCCTCCGGCAGAACTTCGCCGCCGAGCCGGCCCTGCGCGTGCCTCGGGTCTCCTGGGACCTGACCACCCGGCGCGTGCTCACGATGGAGGAGATCCGCGGCATCAAGATCAACGACCTGGCGGCGCTGGAGGCGGCGGGGCTAGACCGCCGCCGGGTGGCCGAGAATAGCGTGCGGATCATTCTCACGGAAGTCTTCGAGCACGGCTTCTTCCATGCCGACCCCCACCCCGGCAACTTCTTCGTCCTGCCCGGCGAGGTCATCGGCCTGATCGACTTTGGGATGGTGGGCCGGCTGGACGAGTCCCTGCGAGAAGCGCTGCTCCGCCTCGGCCTGGCGTTGATCCGGCGGGATGGCGATCGCCTGGTGGACGAATTGTTGTTCCTGGGGGTCGCCTCCGGGCGAGTGCCGCGCCAGGCCCTCAAGCGCGACCTGGATCACCTGGTGGCGCGCTACGCCGACCGGCCGATCAGCGAGTGGGCCGCCGGGGAGGCCTTGAACACCGTGATGGCGATTGCCTTCCGGCACCATCTGCAGTTGCCGGTTGATCTGGCCCTGTTGAGCCGGGTAATCGCCATGAGCGAGGGGCTGGGCGCTCAACTCGACCCCGACTTCCAGCTGATGACGTTCGCGGCACCCTACTTCCGCCGCTTTTGGTTACGGCAGCGGTCACCGGACCGCGTGGCCAGGCGGCTGGCGCAGGGAGTGCTGGACCTGGTTGACCTGGGACCGGAGCTGCCCCAGGCTCTGCGGCGGCTGGCGGCCCAACTCGAACGGGGCGAGATCACAGTGACGTCCCGTCACGAGGGCCTGGGCGAGGCCCTGGCCACGCTGAACCGCGCCGCGAACCGCCTGGCGATGAGTATCCTCACCGCCGCGCTGATCATCGGCCTGGCGCTCCTGATGCTGGTCTACCACCCACCGGGCTGGGAAACCTGGGGCGGCTGGTTCTTCGGCCTGGCTTTCCTGCTCGCTGTCGCCCTGGGACTCTGGCTGCTGTGGTCCATCTGGCACGCGAGGTAGCGAGCTGAATGTCTTCTGCCCTCCGGTCGGTTAGGCCGCAACGAGTGAAGGGCCCGCTTGAGACCCGTGCCGGCTTGACGGCTGCAGCGTCTCCTCGACGCCCGCGCGCTGGTTGGCCAGGCGGGCCCACACAAAGAGCAAGTCGCTCAAGCGGTTGAGATAGACAATGACCTGGGGGGTGATCGCCTCCTGGCTTGCCAGCCCCACGACGCGTCGCTCGGCGCGGCGGCAGACGGCGCGGGCAAAGTGGAGCTGGGCCGCGACCGGCGTGCCGCCGGGGAGGATGAAGCTCCGCAGCGGCTCAAGTTCCGCCTCCGCCGCATCGATCCACCGTTCCAACCGCGTCACGTCCTCGGCCTGCACGCGCGGCACCCAGGCCGCGGCGACCTGACCCTCGACGTGGAGCGTGGCCAGGTCGGCGCCCACGACGAAGAGGTCGCTCTGGATCCAGGCCAGTCGCTGGTCCAACTCAGGCTCGTCGAGCAGCGTGCGAACGAGACCCAGCGTCGCGTCGCACTCGTCCACCGCCCCCTCGACCTCGATGCGGGGCGCATCTTTGCCGACGCGCTGCCCGCCAACCAAACCGGTCGTGCCCTTGTCGCCGGTGCGCGTGTATATTTGCATGGGTGTCTCCTTTGACGTCCGGCCGGAGCTGTCGTCAGACTTCCGAAGTCTCGGAAGACTTCGGAAGTCTCCGTTGACTGCTAGCCGTATGATACCAGCCCGGTGTGAAGACGATGTGTAGGCCGGATGTTGGTTGGGTGTCGCTGCAGCCGCAAATCAAGACGGCACCGGGGAATCAAAGTAGTGACGGCCCTCAGCCAATCGTCAGCCTGGCCTCAGCCCGATCTCAGGCGGGCCTGGCAGAGTAGAGATACATGTCGGCGTGATCGTGCCGGCTGAAGAAAGGTCGATCGGCGCCATGAACGAGCAACAATCGCTTGTGGGCGAAGACACGCGCCAACCCGGCGCCAAGGCAGAGCGCGCATGCGACCACCGCGCGCGGCCAGCCGCCCTGGTCGGCTACCTGGCCGTCTGGGGGATGGAGTGTCCGCGCTGTGCCAGGCGGGTGCGGGACGAGCTGTTGCGTCTCGATGGCGTCCTCACCGCGAGGGTCTTCTTCGAAGATGCCCTCGTGATGGCGGTGTACGACCCGCACAGCCTCCAAGCCAGTGATCTGACGACGGTGATCGCCGCGGCGAGCAACATGTACCACTATCCTTTTGACGTGGAGGTGCTCGATCAAGGGCGAGCAGTATTCTCATCCCGGTGAGCAACCACGCCATGCGGTCTCGCCACCTCGGTCTGCGCCTTGTCGGCGGCCGTGCGACCGGCCGGTATACCATGCTGCTTACGCGCCACGCACGAAGGCCGCCCGCTCGGCGATCTACTCCGGCTCCGGCGACCGCCACCACGTAGAACGACCTGGTTACCCTCCGCACAAATCCACGGAAACCACGTGGCGCGAACAGGGAGTTTGACGCTGTTCACGCCCACCCGACGACGCTACGCTGGGATCACGTCTGGCCGGAGGGACTGGTCAGCGGTACGGAGGTGCGGCTGTGAATACCCGGATAATGTTGGAACTCCTGGCAACGCTATGGCAGTTGCGTCAGCGGGAGCGTTGGCCACACCAGCAATTGGAGGCCCACCAGGTGGAGGCGCTGCGCCGTCTCCGCGAATACGCCTACGCGCGCTCGCCCTTCTACCAGAAGTTTCATCGGGGGCTCACCGACCGCCCGCTGGCGGAGCTGCCCGTACTCACCAAGGCGATGGTGATGGAACACTTCGACGAGCTGGTGACGGATCGGGCCGTTCGCCTGGCAGAGGTGCGCGGGCACCTGGCGAGCTTTAAGGAGGGACAACGCTACCTGAATCGTTACTGGGTCAACGCCACCTCGGGCAGCAGCGGCCACCCTGGCGTGTTCCTCTTTGACCGTTCTGAGTGGACGACGATTCTGGCTTCCTTCGCGCGGGCCCACGAATGGGCCGGCGTGAGCGTAAGCCTGACTCATCGCATGAAAATGGCCTCCGTCGCCTCGACAACGCCCTGGCACATGTCGGCGCAGGTGGGTGCAACGCTGCGGAGCTGGTGGATGCCGGCGTTGCGCCTGGCCGCCAGCGAGCCTTTGCCGGAGATCGTCCGGCAGCTCAACGCCTGGCAGCCCGAGATGCTGGTGGCCTATGCCTCGATGGCACGCATCCTGGCCGACGAGCAACTCGCCGGTCGCCTCCAAATTAGGCCCCATCTCGTGTTCACGAGCTCCGAGGTGCTCACCGAAGAGACGCGGCGGCGCGTCGAGGCCGCCTGGGGCCATCCCCCGTTCAACCAGTACGCTGCCACCGAAACCGCCGAAATGGCTGCCGAGTGCGCAGCGGGCCGGCGCCTGCACCTCTTCGAGGACCTGCTCATCGTTGAGGTGGTGGACGAGCAGGACCGCCCTGTGCCGCCGGGCGTCTACGGCGCCAGGGTGCTCGTCACGACCCTCTTCAGCCGCACGCAGCCGCTCATCCGCTACGAGTTACATGACAGCATCCGCCTGGCCACCGAGACCTGCCCCTGTGGCTTGCCCTTTGCCGTCGTCGAGGGCGTCCAGGGGCGGGAGGAAGACACCCTCTCTCTTCCGGCCTCGGCGGGCGGCCGGGTTGCCATTCAACCGCTGGTGTTCAGCCGCGTCCTGGATATCATCCCGGCCAGCGGCTGGCAGGTGGTGCAGGAGGCCGATGACGGGCTGACCGTGCTGGTCAGCGGCGTTCGAGACGAGCTCACCGACCAGACGATCGTGGCGCGATTGCGCGAGGCACTGGCGGCCCACGGTGCGCTCGTCCCGCGCGTCAGCGTCAAGCGCGTGGCGGCCATTCCCAAGACTGCAGCCGGCAAAGCGCCGCTGATCAGGTCCAACCGATCCTCCGCCGCGTCGCCGCCCGCCATGCCGGACCCCGAACCCACCGGCTGGCACCCATAACGCCGGTTGCTCAGGAAGCGATCAGCGGCGTCTCAGCCAGTCCTCAGCTTTGTCGGCTATGATCTCCGCGTCGAAAGATACCGTACGTACCAGCGGTGCTAGTTGGTCCTGCACTCGATGCAGGAGCAAGGCTGAATGATCACAATCAACATCGATCCAATGCTGGTCCACTTGGGGCCGCTCATGATCTCCTGGTACGGCCTGGCTGTGGCGACGGCGCTCAGCGTCGGGGTCTGGCTGACCCTGAGAGAAGCACGCCGCAAGGGGCTGGCGACCGACCCGCTGCTTGACCTGGTGCCGTGGGTCGTTGGCGGGGGCCTTGTCGGCGCGCGGCTGCTGCACGTGCTTGACCGCTGGGAGTTCTACGCGGCCAATCCGGGCCAGCTTCTTGCGATTCAGAACGGCGGCCTGGCGATTCTGGGCGGCATTCTCGGCGGGGCCCTGGTGGGCGGCCTGGTGGCCTGGCGGCGCAGGCTTCCCGTGCGCCGCCTCTTCGACACGGCGGCGCCAGGTCTGGTGCTGGGTCAGGCCATTGGCCGGCTCGGTTGTCTTGTGACCGGCGATGCCGTGGGGCGCGCCACCAACGGGAGCTGGGGTATTGTCTACGTGAACCCTGGGGCGATGGTTCCGCAGCCTGGCGTCGCGTACCAACCGGTGTTCGCCTACGAGGCGCTGTGGGACCTGGCCGTCTTCGCTGTGCTCTGGAGGCTGCGCCGCCACATCAAGACAGACGGGTATCTGTTTGCGCTCTCCCTCGCGCTCTACGCCGCGGGCAAATTCGCGCTCACCTTTTTCCGCACGGAGGCTATCTGGTTCTGGGGCTTGCAGGAGGCCCAAGTCGTGGCTCTCGGCCTGCTGGTGCTGGCCGGGCTCTGGGCGCTTCAGGACCGCGCGCGTCGGTCCAATGCCGGCACCTGAAGCCCGGCGCTCGACGGCATTGTGAGTCAGAAACCCGCAGGATAGAGCGGCTCAACCACGCCATACCGCAGGACCTTGACCACAACCTCCTGGCCGCTGCGCAATCGAGCGGCGTGCACCTGGCCACGCGACGCCGGTTCAGCTCCAGCCGTAGTCGCGAGGTGGCGGCGGCGATGCCCTATCGCCGCCGCCACCTCGCCTGCGCAACCGGCTACAGCTCCAGGTCGCGCCGCATCTCTTCGTACTCGGCCTTGGTGATCTCACCGCGGGCGTAGCGTTCCTTCAGGATATCCAGTGCGGTTCGCCGTGAACCGCCGCCCGACTCACCGTACCCGCCCGACTGCCTGGGGCTCGAGAAGCTGCGGACGGCGAAGACGATCAGCGCAATCACGCCGCCCCAGAAGAGCAGCATCATCACGCCGCCGAACATCATCCAGCCCCAGCCGAACCCATCCCCCCACCACATAGTACACACCTCTTTTTTTCACGGGGGACAAAGGGTTGTGGCGCCCGGCCAGGCCGGACGCCACAACCCTTATCTCCCTGCAGACTTACTGACTGAGCAGTTCGTAGCCGGCCGCTTTCCAGGCGTTGAAGCCACCGTCCAGCTCCATGATGTTGGTGTACCCCAGCCCGGCGAGCGTTGTGGCTGCCTGGGTGCTCATGCTGCCGCTGCGGCAGTAGAGGATGATGGGCGCGTCCCTGGCCGGCAGTTTGTCGAGGTTCTGCGCCACCTGGTCGAAGGGAATGAACACGTCCGTTTGTGGAATGGCTCCCTCGTACGGAACGTGCACGTTCACCAGGGTGAAGTTCTTGGCCGGCAGCATCGCGGCCAGTTGCTCGACGCTGATATCGGCGTAGTCGGCGGCATTCTTGGGAAAGGCCGGTGCGGCAGGCATCGCCATGGGGGCGGCCTCGCCCTGCGCCTGCAAGGGAGTGGTCACCGCCTGCACGCCGTAGACCCCCTCGCCCACTGCGACGGTGGCGACGACCTCGCCCTGCGCCAGATCGATGATGGACACCGTGGCCTCACCGTTGTTGCTGGCAAGGATCCAGCGCCCATCCTGGCTCAGATCGAGTTGCTCGGGGGTCTTGCCCACCGGAAGCTTCGTTCGCACCTGTCCGGTCGCAGCGTCGACCAGCGCCACGGCGTCCTCTTTGCTCAACGCCACATAAACCGTCTGGCCATCCGGGCTGAGGCGCAGCGCATGGGCCCCCTCGCCGACTGGGACCATGGCTTTCACCTGCCCTGCCGGGACGTCGATGATGCTCAGCGTGCCATCGCCCTTGTTGGTGATGTAGACCATCTCCCCGTTGGCGCCGCCCGCCACGACCCCGCGCGGCTTCTTCCCGACCGCGAAGGTCTGGATGACCTGCCGCGTGTTGGTGTCGACGACCGTCAGGGTGTTGTCCCCGGCGGTGGCTAGGTAGAGCCGCCGGCCGTCGGGGGTGAGCTCGCCGTCGTGGGGCTCGGGCAGGTCAGGGATGGTGTCCACCACCTGCCAGGTCGTCGTGTCAATCACACTCACCGAGCCCTCATCGGTGTTGGTCACGTAGACCCAGCGACCATCAGGTGAGGCGATCGGGTGGGTCGGTCCCGCTCCGACGGGGACTCGCGCCAGCACCTGGCCGCTGGCCGCGTCGAAGGCCCACAGGCTGGTGGAGCCGGATGCCGCCGGCTTCATCCCGCCACCCTCGCCGGCATCGTCATGATGTTCAGCCGCAGTCGTCGCTTGGTCGGTGCCGCCCGCCTGGCCAGCCTGGGGCGCTTCCTCGTGAGCGCCGGGCTGACGGTCGTGACCGCCGGCGTTGACGACGTAGACGATGCGCTGGTCGGGGCTGATGGTGAAGATGTGTGGATTCATGCCGGCCGGCAAAGTCGCCACGACGGTGCCGGTGGCGAGATCAATCGCAGGGCAGGTTGAGCCTGGTGCGGAAGCCGTAGTCGGTCGTTGCCTTGGTCATGTGTTTGCCTCCTGGTGTGATACAAGGTATGAGATGGCGTGCCAGGCCTTCCGACCCGGCACGCCCTCAAATCGCCTACTCTTCTTCGTGCGCCATGCCGATGAAGGTGCCGTGCCAGCTGTGGTACCAGACCTGGCCGGTGTACCCATTCACGCTGAGCATGCCGGCGATCTGGCCATCCTTCAGTGTGTGGATGGTGTAGTAGCCGTAGAAAGCATCGGCCTCATCGCCGACGGTGGTCCCAGGGAGATTGGCATCCAGCCATTGCTGCGCCTGGGCCAGGGCCTCTTCAGCCGTCACCGTCTCGGGGCCACCCTGGCGGTTCCACCACCGGCCCATCATGCCGCCCCAGCCGCCCATGTGGCCGTACCTGGTGTTCCACATCATGTTCGGACCGGGTTCGGGGTGGGTGGCACCGCTGGTGCGGTCGATCAGGAACTCGAAGGCGAAACGGCCGGTGCTCTGCTCGCGCGCCTGGACGTAGAAGTGGTTGTCGAACTCCATGATCTCGGCGACTTCCAGATCGGGGTTGCCGTAGGTGGCCACGTACTGCCGCGCGCGCTCGGCGACTTGTTCGGGGGTGAGCGGCGTGCCCGTCCCGGGAGCGCCCCAGCCGCCCATCATCCCGCCGGAGCCCATCATCCCACCGGGGCCCATCATACCGCCACCGCCCATCATTCCGCCGGGGCCCGTCGTGCCACCACCGCCCATCATCCCGCCACCGCCCCAGGGCACGGGCCCCTGGGCCAGCGCCGTCGTGGCGGCCAGGCCACCCACCAGCACTACTCCCACCAGTAGGGCGGCCACGATCGCAGTGATTCTCCTCGCGTTGCTACTCATTTTTGACATACCTCCTGTTCTTCCTAACGGTTCTCTCACCGTTGCTGTAATCATATCCGGCCGGCGTGAAGCTGATGTGAAGACGAGATAACACCTCTATGACGATGCGGCCCGCCGGCCCTATTCGCCGTTCGGCAAGTCCTCACGAATCCGCAGTTCCAACTCGGCCAGTTGCTCGTCCGACTCCAGCGCTTTCAGCTCGGCCTCGCGTGTTGCCAGTTGGTCGCGCAGCGTCTCGATGCGCCGCAGGCCCTCACGCAGCGAGGCCATCCGCGTCTCGAGGACGCCGACGTGACCGAGCAGCGCTTCCCTGGTTTCGAGAAACTCGCGGGCACGTTGCTCATCCGGCAGGGCCAGCCGGGCGCTCTCGGCCGCGCTCTCAGCCTGCGCGCGCAACCGGCTGGCCTGTGCTTCCAGGGTTTGGAGCATCTGTTCGGCCTCGCCACGGGCCTTCTCCAGACGGCTCCGGTACGCGTACAGCCGGTTCAAGCCACCCACCGTAGCAGCGTCCCGCGGGCGCGGCAGTCTTGGTTCCTCCCGCCGCGCTGGGGCCGCCGCGTCATGGCGTAGGCGTGCCAGGTCGCTCCAGTTCAGTTCGCCGCTGCGCGCCAGCGTCTTGAGCCGGTGAAACGTCCCGGCGTCGATGTCGCCGCGGGCGTACAGAACCCTTACTTCTTGCTCGATGTCGGCGAGCGAGTCACGCCGGTGGTCGGCGTGATGGTGCCCGTGGTGCCGCTCGCCGAGCGCGTCGTCCATCCAGCGATAGATGGTTCGATCCGGTCCGCACATCGTGTTCTCCCTCCTTGAGGGGCGACGCACTTCCGAAAGTGCGTCGCCCCTGGTCACCGCCGTCAATCTGTCAGATTGGCGCGCATCGCTTCGTACTCGGCCTTGCTGATCTCCCCGCGGGCATAGCGCGCTTTCAGGATGTCCAACGCCGATTGGCGGGGCTCATTGTCTCCCTGGCGGTCACCATCCGGCCGCCATCTCATCGCGTAGGCGACGGCGACTACAATCAACACGACGAACAAGAGACCAAATCCCATCATGATCAGTCACTCCTTCCCCTTCTTCTTTGCTACGCAGCGGCCCGGACTATCAATCTGTTTGCTTGCGCTCAGCGCTGTGTAACCGTGCAACCAGACTGGCGCGTTCTTTTTCGTATCCATCCCGGGCCATCTCGCCACGGGCGTACCGTTTCTTGAGGGCGTCGAGTGCCGACTCAGGCGAGTCACTGTCTGGCGGTCCTACCTGTGATCGCGGAGCGCCCGGCGATTGTGGAAACAGCACACTCACCAGCCACACGGCCAGGGCGATCACAGCGACCCAGAAGATCAGCATGACGATGATGCCTGGCATGCCCAATCCCCACCAACCCATCATGGGAATCACCTCCTCAGATCGTGTCTGCGACCGGGCCCAGAAGAGCGTCCTCCTGTCCCGGCACCTGATCTGAAGTGTAGCCAGGCCGTGTAACAGACTGTTGAAGCATGTATGGCGATTTGGTGAAGATTTCTGACCATGTTCCTGAGTGAACCTTTGACCCGCCCCTCTTCTGGCGAAGGTCCGCCGGGCACCTGCTCGCCTACCCATCGTTACGCTGGGCCACAATCAGCCTGAAAATGCCCCCCATGCCCAGATCTGCCACCTGTTCGAGGTACAGTCCGCTCCGGGCGACGTTCTCCACCGTGCGCCGGTTGATGTTGGCGCCCGTCACGCGCACGATCAGCGGGTTGAGCACGTCCATCAACGCGCCGACGATGGGGTTGGCCGCCCGCACGTGTTCCAACAGCAGCACCCGGCCGCCCGGCTTCACGACCCGTCCCAGTTCCTTCAAACCGAGAACCGGATCGGGAACCGAGCAGAAAACAAACGTCGCCACCACGTCATCAAACGTGGCATCGGGGAAGTCGAGTGCCTGTGCATCACCCAGGCGCAGGTCCACGTCCAGGTTCAAGTCGGCCGCCCGGCGGCGGGCACGCTCGAGCATGCCCGGTGTCAGGTCAACGGCTGTGACCTCGATACCAGGCGGGTAAAACGGCATGTTCTTGCCTGTCCCCACGCCCACTTCCAGCACCCTCGGGCCACGGACGAGAGACCAGAGATGCGCTCGCCACGAGCGGTAGCGCCGCTCGGCGAGCCGTTCCATCCTGTCGTAGAGCAGGGCAATGCGCTGATAACGGGCCCGCGTCCGTGCGGTTGCCTCTGGATCAGGCGTCATGGCAGTCTGCTCCTTGCTTCACAGGCCGGCCGAGGTGCGTGTGGTAATGGTTGCAAGATCCATCGCTTGTTGCTCCTCGAGAAAAAGACGCTGTCTGCGTCCACCGCAGTAGTACGCACTCAAAAACCTAGCCGGGCTTTGTGACATGGGTGCATCTCTGGAACTGTCCTGAAAATAAGTTTGGGTCGGGATGCCTGAACACCACGGTTCCTGGACAAAAGGAAAGCGAACACGCGCTCGTCGTCCAACGAGGCGTGGTAAACAAACACAGTCGCCTGACTGCTCTCAGGCGGCCAGGGGCGACAGGGTCACAGAGAAGCCCAACTGCTCCAGGGTTTTGAGCGCCCGGCGCGGCGCGTGGGCTTGATCGCGCTTGATAAAGTGGTCCGCCCCCAAGTCGTGAAAGGTCGCATGCGGGTCGGCCAACAGGGGATAGATGATCCCGATGATGGAGTGGGCCACGGCCACTGCCGCTCGTTTCCGCCCGCGCCGCGCGGCGCTGCGGTGGAACTGGCTGGCCAGAGAGGTATCTCTGGTACGCGCTGCGGCGTGGGCCGCTTCCACCAGGGCTGCCCGCAGCCAGGGTTGACCCTGGCGCGTCTTACCCGAGAATCGTTTGCCACCTCTTACTCGGTTGCCTGGGCAGAGACATGACCAGGAGGCGAGGTGCCCGGCGGTCGCGAACTGGGAGACATCGGCGCCGATCTCAGCCAGAATGATTTCGGCGGTGCGCCGACCAACGCCGGGGACCTGCATCAGCCGCTCGATGGTTCCTTCGTACGCTTGGGTTTCCTGCCCAAGCTGGTCACTGATCGCTCTTAGGCGCTCATTGAGGGCGTCCCGATGGGCGCGCAGTTCGTGGAGTAGGAAGCGATGATGGGCACGCACCTGGCCGGCGAGCGCCTCGACCAAGGCGGGAAACTTGGGGCGGAGCCGACCGCGCGCCAAGGCGGCCACGATCGTCTCGTCTTGCTCGCCGGCGATCAGCGCCTCCAGCATGGCTCGCGCACTGACGCCTTGGATGTCGGTCACAACGCTCGCCAGTTTGATGTTGGCATCTTCGAGCAGTTTCTGGAGGCGCTTGACGACCGCGGTGCGTTCTTGCGTCAGGCGTGTCCGATAGCGAGTCAGGTCGCGCAGGTCCCGTTGCAGCACATCGGGCACGAAGCTCTTTTGCACCAGCCCAGGCTGCATCAGTGGCGCAATCCACTCCGCATCCTTGATATCGGTCTTCCGCCCGGGCACTTGGGCCAAGTGGGCCGCATTCACCACCCAGACTTCCAGGGAGTGACTCAGCCCGTTATAGACCGGCTTCCAGTAGATGCCGGTACTGTCCATGGCGGCGGGGGTGATGCCACGCGCCGCCAGCCACGCCGCCAACGCACGCAACTCAGACGGAGGAGTGCCGAACCGCTTGATCTCGCGTTTCACGCCTCCTTCCGGCACTGCCACGAGGGTACAGGCCACGACGAACCGTTTGTGGACGTCCAGGCCAGCACAGTGAGGGAACATTCCATCCATCTGGGCCTCCTGTGGCGGCACGGGCGTCCCTGCGCGAACAGACCCAAACTGTCCTCCGTGTTGCGCCCCTTGAGGCGTCCACAACCGCTGGTACGTCAGGGGACGCGGATCTTACTTTTGCTCGGACTCCGTTGGATCGGTACCACAGTCCAGATGATCTCCCTTCCGGCCGCCGTGCCCCTCAGTCTACCCCATTTTCATCCCCGCTGGTGCCACTTCCAAGTGGCATGTTTACTTTTGCAAAGTTGCGCCAAGAGGACGGCAGATTTACAATAACGGCCAACAGATAAGGGAGCAGAGCAAAGGACGGCGGTGTGATGCCAGCGATCATCGAATTTCCGACCGTGGTAGAAGAGGTGCTGAGCCAGTACCGGGAGGTGTTCGGGACGGAAGCGGCGCGGCGGCACTTTGCTGAATACCTCACGGGTCTGATGATCGCGGAGCACAAGACGGTGAGCGGACTCAACCGGGAGTTTGCGGTGACAACGGACCAGTCGTGCCTGAACCGCTGGTTGACCCAGGTCGAATGGGATGTGGCTGAGTTGAACCGGCAACGGCTTGCGCTGCGGCAGCAGGATGTAAACACGCGCTACACGCAGCACGGCGTGATCGCGATCGACAATACGCTGATCGACCACGAAGGGAAGCTGATCGCGGACGTGGGCTGGTTCTGGGACCATGCCGATAAGCGGCACTTGATCGCGCACGACTATTTGATCGCCAACTACGTCTGTGCCTCGGGCAAACACTCCCCGCTGGACTTCCGCCGGTTTCGGAAACGCGAGCAGTGTGAGGCGACGGGAGAGCCGTTCAAGAACCACACGGCGCTCTGCCTGGAATTGATCGACTGGGTGGTGGCCGAAGGGATCCCGGGCGATCTCACCTTCGACAGCTACTTCACCAACGTCGAGACCCTCAATCACATCCACCGCTTCAAGCGCAGCTACGTGGGTGATCTCAAGTTCAACCGCAAGCTCATTGTCGAGGGCAAGGAGATCAAAGCCTCGGAGTGGGTCAAGACCCTGCGCTCGTGGGAGCGCACCAAGACCTTGAGCGGTGGGGAGGCGCAGTGGTTCTTTACCAAGACCATCCGCCTGCCTGGCGTCGAGCATAAGGTGCGCATCGTCGTCCTGTGGAAGCAGCGCGAGGACCCCACCCCGGTCAAGATTCTCGTCACCAACAACACGTGGTGGGAAACCCATCGCGTCCTCAGGACCTACCGCCACCGCTGGAGCGGCACCGAGCCTTTTCATCGCGACGGCAAGCAGCACTTGGGCATGGGTGACTGTCAGCTGCGAAGTGCGATTGGCCACACCAGGCCCAGGCCTCTCGTCTTCGTGGCGTACTCCACCCTCCTGCCTCATCTGCGCGCTCCCCGTGCCGAGGAGTGGGCTCTCGCGCGCCTGATGACCATCGGCGAGGTCTGCCGCTCCCTCTTACGCCAGTCCCTGGGCTCCACCATCGCTTGGGTCGTCCAGCAAACTCTCAACGGTCGCTCCTTGTCTGACATCAAGGCGCATCTTGCTTTATTGTAAAGCTGCCGGCCAGCCCGATCTTTGCAAAAGCTCAGTTACAATACGCGGGGGCTCGTTGAGACCGTCACCCAGCCCTTCTTCGATGGCCAGCCCCTGACCGCGTTCGTCGGCCCCCCGCCCGACCAGCCGGTGACGGTCACGACCTACGATGGCCTCGGGCAGCTCAAAACGGTCACCGAGCCGACCAACCGCACGACCAAGTATAGCTACGTGGGCGGCTTCGCCCAGGGGCGCGATCCGCTCAACCGGGCGGTGAACCGCAAGACCGACGGCCTGGGGCGGCTCGTGGAGGTCCTGGAGTATAGCGGCACCGGGACGAGCGAGAGTCCCTACAGCCTCTCCCGGCACACCGTCTATCGTTACACGGCCCTCGATCAGGTACAGGCGGTGGAGACGCGCAACAACACCGGCACCATCTTGCGCAAGACGACGATTGGCTACGACCTGCGCGGGCTGAAGACCTGGATGTCGGACCGCGACATGGGGACCTGGCAGTACCGCTACGACCCGGCGGGCAACCTGATCCGGCAGGCCAATGGGCGCATCAGCCCGGACCAGAATGTGACCTGCTTCTTCTATGACAGCCTCAACCGGCTGCAAGGGCGCACCTTTGAGAATGCGGCCAGCGTCGACGCGGCGCAGTGCGTCGACCCGGGCGCGAACAACTACACGATCAACTACGCCTACGAGCATCTGCCGGGAACGACGGATGGCCTGAGTAACAACGCCTTCGGGCGCCTGCGGAGTGTCTGGTACCAGGGGAGCGGGACGGGCGCGACCAATCCCCAGATTGCCCACACCTACAAATACGATTACCGTGGGCGGGTGAAGGCGGAAGGCCTCACGACCGCGGTTGGCACCACCTACGTGCTGAAGTACTATTACAACTCGCTGGACCGGGTGACCAAGACGGTCTATCCCACCAGCGAGCAGGTCCAGACGACCTACAACGCCATGGGGCTCCCCGCGACGCTCTACAGCATCACCCTGGACCGGCAGTACGTAACGGGGGCCACGTATACCGCCGGGGGCGCGCTGGCCGCGTTGACGCTGCTCAACGGCACGCGCACGGACTACCGTTACTCCGACGAGCCGGGGGTTGACCAGTCGCAGCGGCTGCGCCAGCTCACGGTGACCAAGAACGGCACCACCCTGCTCAACCTGGCTTATGGCTATGACGCCGTCTCGAACCTGACCGGCCTGACCGATGCCACCCCCGGCCGCGAGGAGAATCTGACCTTAGCCTACGACGCCTTCAACCGCCTGCGGACCGTCAGCGGCGCCACCGGCAGCGCCAGCTACACGTACGATCAGCTGGATCGGCTCGCGAGCGTTCAGGAGGGCAGCTACACCACCCTCTTTGGCGCCTGGTCCGCGGGGAGCGAGACCAATATCCCGGGGCAACCGCGCCACGCGCCCCAGTACATCGGCACTCCCAGCCACCAGTTCGGCTACGACCCGGCCGGCAACATGACCCTCCGCTGGCTCAAGCAGGGCGGCACCTACACCGCCTATACCCAAAAATTCAACGCTGACAACCGGCTCTCTCAAGTCAGCGGCAATGGCACCACGACCACCTACGACCTGGACGCCCACACCGGCACCACCCTGCGCCGCACCCAGACCAGCGGCAGCACCACGACGGTGACCGACTTCGTGCTCAAGTACTACCAGAAGAACGTGACCGCCGGCACCGGAACGGCCTACTCCTATTTCGGCGACCGGCTGGTGGCTCAGCTGAGCACCAAGCGCACCTTCATTCACGGCGACCACCTGGGCAGCACGGTGCTGGTGACGGACGGCCAGGGGGGCGTGGCGGCGCGCTACCGCTACCACGCCTACGGCCGCCAGAAGGCAGCAGCACCACCGAGCGGCGCTTCACCGGCCAGCGGGTGGAGGGCAGCAGCTCCCTCTACGACTATCAGGCCCGCTACTACGCCCCGGCGCTGGGCCTGTTCGTCTCGCCCGATCCCCTCGTGCCCGAGCCGGGCCAGCCCGCCGCGCTCAATCGGTATAGCTACGCCCTGAATAATCCGCTGCGCTACACCGATCCGACGGGGCACGACCCAGCTTGTGGACCGTTCTGTAATCCTATTGTTATCGACAAGTTCTGGCAGGTTGCGCAGCAACTGTGGGTGCAAGCCCAAGCCTTATGCGTGCAGCACTGTCCGACACTGATCCAGGCTGGGGGTGTGTTGACCCCCGGAATCTGGCAGTCTGATATGGTGGACTCCTCCAAAGAACGGGAGGACGAACATGAAGAAAAGCCAGTTTTCGCCGGAGCAGATTATCAAGATCCTGCCACTCGCCGAGCGCGAGGAGCAAACCATCAGCTCCATCTGCCGCGAGTACGCGATCAGTGAGACCACCTTCTCCCGCTGGCGTCGAGTTTATGGCGGCATGTCGGTCAACGAGGCGGCTCGCCTCAAGGAACTGGAACGCGAGAATAGCCGGCTCAAACGCCTGCTGGCGGACCGTGACCTGGAGGTCGATGCGCTTAAGGAGCTGCTGGGAAAAAACCCTGAGCTTGACCGAGCGGCGCGAAGCGGTGCGTTTCCTGATGGCGAAGGGGCTCTCAACGCACCGGGCTTGCCTGTTGCTGGGGCTCAATCGCTCGACCTCCAGCTACCAGCCGCGGCCTGAGCGTAGCAGTGCGTTGGCGGAGCGGATCGCGGCGCTGGCCGAGAAGCATCCACGCTATGGCTATCGACCCATCCATGTGTTGCTTAAGCGTGAGGGGCACATAGTCTATAAGAAGCGGGGGCAGCGGCTCTGGCAGCGGGCACGCTTGCCGGTGCGCAAGCACCCCCGGAAGCGGCGCGGCCAGCGGGCCAACGCGACGCCGGTGCCGGCCAACTCCCCGGGCCACGTGTGGAGCTACGATTTCTTGAAGGACCAGACGCACAACGGAGCGCCGATACGGATACTAACGCTGATGGACGAGTTCACGCGGCACGGGCTGGCGATCACGGTGGGCAGTTCAATGCCGGCAGAGCGGGTAATTGAGGTGCTGACGCGGCTGTTCGGGGAGCACCGGGCGCCGGAATCCATCCGTAGCGACAACGGGCCGGAATGCAGCGCGGTGGCGCTGCGGCTGTGGCTGGCGGGGCAGGGGGTGCAGACGTTGTACATCGACCTGGGGAGTCCCTGGCAGAACGGGCGGGAGGAACGCTTTAACGGCAGCGTGCGCGATGAGTGCCTGAACATGGAGGTATTCGCATCAGGAGGAGCGGCGCGGGTGAAGCTGGAGGAGTACCGGTGCCAGTACAACGGCGAGCGGCCGCACAGCAGCCTGGGCTACTGCACGCCCTTGGAGTACAAGCAAGCCTGGTTCGAGGAGCAGGCCAAGCGAGTGGAGACTAACGTTTCGACTTGACAGATTTTTGGGGTCATGTCACTCCCTCCTCTTCCTCCTCCTCCTCCTCCCCCTGGAGAGTGCAGGACTCGCCAGCGCCAGCCCTGATTTGCGAGCCCGTGTTCACAAAGGATTCAAGCCGGTACGCCTGAACCAGGTCATCGCTGGCTAACTCGCCAGCAGTCCGAAGGTGCCAGTCCCGTGCCAGGTCGGCAAAATCGGGATGCCTCGACCCGACCATTTGGACATACGTCCTCAAGGCCTGGTCGTCCTTTGACGTTAGCGTGGCCCAAGAGCCCAGGTGATCGATCGCCTCGGGGATGGGTTGCTCGAGCGAGGTCCAGACCTCGTCGACGAGGTCCGGTGATACCCCTTCGGGCGGGTTCTGAAGAGAGCAATGATCAGAACCTGTGGATCGCCCTCCGGCCGGGTGACGTGAAGGAGCGCACCTTCCCGAGGAAGATCGTCTTGTCACAGAACTCTGATCAGGACCGGCGTTGGTGCGCTGGTTCGGGAAGGTGCGCTGATGCTCAAGGTAGTCCAGGACGCGGAGGCGTCCAACGAGAACACGGCCAGCTCGTCGCTGCTGGATGAGATCGTGCGTGACGGGGCGCGGCAGATGCTTGCGACGGCGTTGCAGGCCGAGGTCATCGCCTATGTCGAGGCGTTCGCCGACGAGGTCGATGGGCACCGCCGGAGGCTGGTGGTGCGCAACGGCTACCACGCCGAACGGGAGGTGGTCACGGCGATGGGTGCGGTCCCGGTTCGGCAGCCGCGGGTCAACGACAAGCGCATCGACCCGGCCACCGGGGAGCGGCAGCGGTTCTCCTCGGCGATCCTGCCCGCGTGGGCACGCAATTCGCCGCGGGTGGCCGAGGTGTTGCCACTGCTGTACCTGCACGGCTCTCCTCCTCCGATTTCGGGCCGGCGCTGGAGCAGTTCCTCGGCACCGGGCACGGGTTGTCGGCGGCCACGGTCACCCGGCTGACCAAGGACTGGCAGGGCGAGGCGACCGCGTTCGGGCAGCGCGACCTGTCCGGCACCGACTACGTGTACGTGTGGGTCGACGGCATCCACCTGAAGGTCCGGCTCGCGCAGGACAAGGTGCGCCTGCTGGTGATGATCGGCGTCCGCGCCGACGGGGCCAAGGAGTTGATCGCCCTCGATGACGGGCACCGCGAGAGCTCGGAGTCGTGGGCCGACCTGCTCGGCAGTTGCAAGCGGCGCGGATTGCGCGCCCCGGTGCTCGCCGTCGGCGACGGCGCACTGGGGTTCTGGAAAGCGCTGCGCGACGTGTTCGCCGACACGAAAGAGCAGCGGTGCTGGTGGCACAAGATCGGTAATGTCCTCGCCGCGCCCCCGAAGTCGGCGCACAAGGACCAAGGCCGCACTGGCGGAGATCTACAACGCCGAAGACCGCGACCACGCCGAGCAAGCCGCGAAGGCGTTCGCCGCGGCCTACGGCGCGAAGTGGCCCAAAGCGGTCGCGAAGATCACCAACGACCTCGACGTGCTGCTCGCTTTCTACGACTTCCCCGGTGAGCACTGGATCCACCTGCGCACCACCAACCCGATCGAGTCGACCTTCGCAACCGTCCGGTTACGGCAGCGGGTCACCAAGGGACCCGGCTCGCGGGCCGCCGGGATCGCGATGGCGTTCAAACTCATCGAGTCGGCACAGCACCGCTGGCGTGCCGTCAATTCCGCCCACCTCGTCGCGCTGGTCAGAGCCGGCGCGAAGTTCGAGAACGGCGTCCTCGTCGAACGATCCGACGAATCAACAAGCGGTGACACTCACGCCGCATGCCACGCTGATCCACAGGCCTTGACTATTCCTGTCGGGGCGTGCGGCAATTCCCCTGATCGTCATCTGCCAGTGTGCGGTGGCGCGGCGGGTAGTTGCACCGTGACGCAGAGCCCGCCAGCGGCCCGGGGGGTGAGGGTGAGGGTTCCGTCGTGTGCTTGGGTGATGCTTTTGACGATCGCCAGGCCGAGGCCGACACCTGCGCGCTCGGTGCGTATGCGTTCGGTGCCGCGAACAAACGGCTCGACAAGCGTGGCAACTACCTGTGGGGTGAGCTTCTCGCCGGTGTTCTCGACAGTGAGTGCCACAGTCTTGGGGTGAACGCTGGTCGTGACCCACACGGTGCCCTGTTCAGGCAGGTTGTGGACGAGCGCGTTGTGCACGAGGTTCGTAGTCATCTGCAGCAGGAGCGCGTGTGAGCCGATGGTGGGGGTCATGTCGCCGGAGGTCTCGATGGTGAGGCCGCGTTTTTCTGCGAGGGGGAGGAGCGTTTCAGTGGCTTCTTCCGCTATGAGGGACAGGTCGACGTGTTCTCGGGTGAATGACCGTTGGTCGGCGCGGCTGAGCAGGAGCAATGCCTCAGTGAGGTCGATCGCTCGGGCGTTGACGGCGTGGAGGCGGTCGACAAGCTCGCCGTTGTCGCGGTTCGGATCGTTGCGGGCCACGTCGAGAAGCGTCTGCGTGATCGCCAGCGGGGTGCGCAGTTCGTGGGAGGCATTGGCTGCGAATCTCTGCTGTCCGGCGATGTGTGCTTCGAGCCGCGCGAGCATGGTGTCGAAGGCGTCGGCGAGTTCGCGGAACTCATCTCTGCGGCCCTGTAGCCGGATTCGGTGGGAGAGCGATCCGTTCGCGGCCATGCGTGTGGCGTCTGTGATGCGAGTCAGGGGGGCGAGCATCCGGCCGGCGAGAAGCCACCCTCCCAGCAGACCGAACACCAGCAGGAACGCCAGCACCCCGGCTGTCGCCGGGGCGTAGGCGTGCAGAATGATGGAGCGGATGGGCACGAATTCACCGGGCCTGCTCGAACCGACGCGCAAGTCGCGCAGGAGGAACACCCACACGGTAGCGATCAGCAAGGCACCTGCAAGCATGAGGAAGCCGGCGTAGCTGAGGGTGAGTTTGAGGCGAACACTCAAACCAGGGGCTCTATCCACGGTCCCCTCCCTCACGCCCGGTGTCTGGTTGAGTGTCGATGCGGTACCCGGCGCCGGCCACGGTGGCGATGATCCAGGGTTCGCCGAGCCGTTTGCGCAGTCCCGAGACAGTGATGCGCACGGCGTTGGTGAACGGGTCTGCGTTCTCATCCCACGCCCGTTCCAGTAGCTCTTCGGCGCTGACGACACCGCCTTCGGCAGCGACGAGGACTTCGAGCACTGCGAACTGCTTCCTGGTCAGCGCGACGTAGCGGCCGTCGCGGTAGACCTCGCGGCGGAACGGATCCAGACGCAGGCCTGCGATCTCTCGCACGGGTGGTCTGTTGTGGGCGCGCCTGCGGTCGAGCGCTCTGAGACGGAGCACGAGTTCTCGGAGTTCGAACGGCTTCGTGAGGTAGTCGTCGGCGCCGAGTTCGAACCCGGAGGCCTTGTCGTCGAGCCGGTCGGCAGCGGTGAGCATGAGGATAGGCATGCCGCTGCCGGAGGCGATGATGTGTTTGGCGATCTCGTCGCCGGAGGGGCCGGGGATGTCGCGGTCGAGGACGGCGATGTCGTAGGCGTTGCTGTTCAGCAGCTCCAGAGCGGTGTCACCGTCACCGGCGATGTCGGCGGCGATCGCTTCCAGGCGTAGGCCATCGCGGATGGCTTCTGCCATATAGGGCTCGTCCTCGACGATCAACACACGCATACTCCGATTATAACACGCTGGCGCATATCGTCGGCATATCGAAAACCACATACGTGCTGGCAACACCACGCTGTCTATACTGATGCCAACGCAATCACCCCACGCGGGGAGAAAACATGAGTAGAACACTACGGCCGCTGGCCGCCCTTGCCATGGTCGCCCTGATAAGCGCGGGCTGTTCGAGCGCACCTGCCGGCACCGGCAGCAGCGGCGGCAACAACACCGCTGCCAATCATGTGCTGGCGTCCTCGTCCCCGACGGCCGCATCACCCATTCACGTCCTTCGCAGTGAGCCTCCCGGTGCGCTTGGCGAGGCTGACGGTGCCGTCCCACGGCCGCACCAGCGCCCTGAGCTGCCGAGACGTAGTGAGAACCGTGGTGCGCTTGGCGAGGCTGACGGTGTCGTCCCCGACGGCACGACGGTCTTTGATGACGAGATTCCGGGTGTAGCCAACCTTGATCCAGCTCTCCTCGGTGCCCTGCGCCAGGCTGCAACTGATGCCGGGGACGATGGCGTCAAGTTCTACGTCAACAGCGGCTGGCGTTCCCCAGAATACCAGAATCAGCTTCTTCGTGAGGCGGTCTCGAAGTACGGCTCGGAAGAGGAAGCTGCCCGATGGGTGGGCACCCCCAACACGTCTGCTCACGTGTCGGGGGACGCGGTCGACATTGGGCCCTTCGATGCCACGGCGTGGCTGTCCGAACACGGCGCCAAGTATGGGCTATGCCAGATCTACAGCAACGAACCCTGGCACTACGAACTGCGCCCCGAAGCCATCGATCACGGTTGCCCTCCCATGTACGCCGACCCTACGCACGATCCAAGGATGCAGCAGTGACCAGCGCTCGGCATAGAACCGGTGTCAACGCAATCACCCCACGCCGGGAGAGGTCAAGAAGGATAGGGATTCTATGGAAAAGACAGTCGCGGTTTTGTTTGGCGGGAACTCCTACGAATACGAGGTGTCGCTGAAGTCTGCCGCAGCAGTGATCCGCCATCTGGATGCAGAAAAATACGAACCCATATTGATCGGGATTACCCGTCAAGGCGAGTGGCTCCGATACGCAGGAAGCCCCGATAGAATCGAGGACGGCACCTGGTTCAGCGACAGAAGCTGTGTCCCGGCGGCGATGTCGCCCAGCCCAAAGGTGCACGGCGTTTTGGTGCTCCACAATCACGGGCTGGAACGTATCCGGCTCGATGTCGTCTTCCCCATCCTCCATGGAAGACTTGGCGAGGATGGCACCGTGCAGGGGCTTTTGGAGCTCTCCGGCATTCCGTTCGTCGGCTGCGGCACGCTGAGCTCCGCACTTTGTATGGACAAGGACATCTCCCACGTGATTGCCCGGGCGGCCGGAATCCAGACACCCCCTCATGTAGTGATAAAGAGGCAAGATGATCCGCGGGCCAAGATCGAGCAGGCAGATACTCTTGGTTATCCTCTGTTTGTAAAGCCAGCGAGAGCAGGATCGTCCTTTGGAATCACTAAGGGCGCCGAAAAAGAAAAACTGCCGGAAGCATTGCGCTTCGCCTTTGAATACGACAACAAGGTGATCATCGAGCAATGCGTAGATGGCTTCGAGGTGGGGTGCGCCGTGCTCGGTAATGACGACCCCATTGTTGGCGAGGTAGACGAGATCGAGCTTAAGCAAGGCTTTTTTGACTACACGGAAAAATACACGCTGAAAACCGCGCAGATACATATGCCCGCCAGGATCGACGCCAAAACGGCAGATAAGATCAAAAAGACCGCGCTCGCACTGTACCGGGCGTTGGGATGCAAAGGCTTCGCCAGAGTAGACATGTTTTTGAGGCCCACGAGGGAGATCATCTTCAACGAAATCAATACCATCCCTGGGCTCACACCCCACAGTCGCTATCCCAACATGCTCCAGGGAGTCGGGCTTTCTTTCAAGACGATGGTAGACAGGCTGATCGAATTGGCGACTGAAGATGGACACGATTGAGTTTACCGAAAGGGATATCTGCCAGGGTTATCTGATTCTGGTCAACCGACAGCATTCTATCCGCACGGAGCTTTTTCAGGGCACGCAGCGGCTGGTTCCTGCGGACCCACGGTACGCGGAGACTCTCCTGGCCAGCCAGCCACACTGCTAACCCGTCTCATCCGAGACTGCGGTGGGCAGGACAAAATTCTGCCTGTCAGCGGATATCGGACTTTGCGTGAGCAAACACGTCTGTTCGATGAGTCCCTCAGGAGAAACGGAAGGGAGTTTACCCACCAATTTGTGGCCTTCCCGAACTGCAGTGAGCATCAGACAGGACTTGCCATTGATCTGGCAGAGAACAAACCGAACATCGACCTTATACGCCCCGACTTTCCTTACGCTACCGAATTAGGCCTTGAATGGCGCCACACCCCGTGATATACTGACACTAACATCACCATAATCTTCACCGCAATCTCTATCTCCTTCGCTCATATTGGTGTAGCGTGTGCGAGCACGACGCGCTCGCACACGCTACACCAATATGGGCGTCCCCTTATCCATATAGCGTCTATCTCGTCTATAACAAACAAATATTTTCGAATATGAAGGGAGTTGACCCCGATGGTACAGCCCAGACAATTCCGTGGTGAGCCGATCAAACGGCGAGAGGATCCGGCTCTACTGACCGGGGAAGCGCAGTACACCGACGATCTTACGGAAGCACGGGTGGCATTTGCGGCAATCTTGCGCAGCCCCCATGGTCATGCTCGTGTTAAGCGCATTGATACGAGTGAAGCCAGGAGTCGTGATGGCGTCGTTGGCGTGTTTACGGCTGACGATGTCAAGCGCGCCGGCACCTCGGGTGAACTCCCGCCAATCTGGTTGCTTCCGGGCCTGAAAGTCCCTCCATACCCTATGCTGGCGCGCGACAAGGTGCGTTACCATGGTCAACCCGTCGCAATTGTTGTTGCAGAGAGTCGCTACGTCGCTGAAGATGCCCTCGATTTAATCGACGTCGAGTACGAGCCACTCCCTGCAGTGACAAACCCTGAGGAAGCTGCCCAGGAGGGGGCTCCGACACTTCACGACGAAGCACCGAATAATATTGCGCCGAATGGGAGGCCGGTGACAAAGAGGCAACCGATAAAGCCTTTGAAGATGCCGCGCACATCGTCAGCATCGACGTGGTGAATCAGCGCTTGATCCCTCATCCGATGGAACCCCGCGGGGTCCTCGCGGACTTCCGGCCCGGTACTGGGAAGCTCACCGTGGTTATGTCGACCCAATGCCCCCATTTGCATCGACGGTTCTTTGCTGAGATGCTGGATTTCCCGGAGAACAAAATGCGAGTGGTCGCTCCTGAAGTTGGCGGAGGCTTCGGCAGCAAGGACTCCGCTCATCCTGATGAGGCGATCGTCATCTGGTGTGCGATTCAGTTGCAGCGGCCCGTGAAGTGGCAGGCGTCGCGTTCGGATTCGTACCTCGCAGACGGTCAGGGACGAGGTCATAAGACTCATGCGGAGATGGCGCTTGATTCGGACGGAAACATGCTCGCTCTGCGGGTTCGGACCTATGGAGACTTGGGCGCCTACGTGTCAACCTTCGGAGCGTTGAATCCCACCTACGGGTATGCACCAATGTTGCCCGGACAGTACAAGATTCCTACTCTGCACGTCCGGGTGACAGAGACGTTTACCAACGCTGCCCCGACCGAGCCGTATCGGGGTGCCGGCCGGCCAGAGGCCTCCTTCATCATCGAGCGGCTGGCAGATCTCGCAGCGCGCAAACTCAACATGGATCCTGTCGAACTACGACGCCGCAACTTCATTCCCAGCGATGCGTTTCCCTACGAAACTGCTGGCGGCTACGTCTACGACAGCGGCGACTACGAGAAAACGCTGGACAAAGCCTTGGAAATGGTTGATTACACGGGGCTGCGCGAGAAACAAAAGGAGCTTCGCAAGCAGGGTCGCTACCTTGGGATTGGTATCTCCAGTTACGTTGAGTCATGTGGCTACGGCCCTTCCAGAATCATCGGTCAGATCGGCGGACAGATGGGGCTCTGGGAGAGCGCTGTCGTACGGTTCCACCCGTCGGGCAGGCTTACGGCCTACTGTGGCACGTCGGCCCACGGGCAGGGGCACGAAACCACCTACGCGCAGATCCTGGCCGACGAGCTCGGTGTCCCCTACGAGACCATCGAAATCGTCGAGGGTGACACCGAGGAAATTCCGATGGGCATGGGCACCTATGGGAGCCGCAGCGTCACCGTGGGCGGGGCTGCGCTCGTCATGAGTGCGCGCAAAGTGGTCGACAAGGCACGCAAGATCGCTGCGCACCAACTGGAAGCAGCAGAAGAAGATACTGTCTTTGAGAACGGTGAGTTCCACGTCGTCGGCGCACCCGGTCGCCCAATTCATATCCAGGAGATAGCGCGACAGTCGTACCTGGCCCACAACATTCCGGATGGACTTGAACCGGGGTTGGAAGCGACCTCCTTCTACGATCCCGAAAACCTTGTCTTCCCCTTTGGCGCGCACATCGCTGTCGTGGAGGTCGATCCGGAAACCGGCAAGATCGATCTTCAGCAGTATGTGGCGGTGGATGACTGCGGCCACCAGATCAATCCGAAGATCGTCGAGGGCCAGGTCCATGGGGCCATTGCCCAAGGCCTTGGACAGGTGCTGTACGAAGAGGTCGTATACGGTGAAAATGGCAGCCTCATAAGTGGCTCGTTGCTGGACTACACGGTTCCGAAAGCGATTCACCTGCCTTCACCGCAGACAGCATCCACAGTAACGCCGTGTCCACACAATCCACTGGGTGTCAAGGGAGTCGGCGAAGCCGGCACAATCGCAGCGCCGCAGGCCGTGGTAAACGCTGTCGCAGACGCGCTCGCACCGTTCGGCATCGAGCACATTGATATGCCGCTCCGGCCTGAGAAAGTGTGGCGTGCAATCAGGGCCGCGGAGCAAACTGCATAGCTGGTGAGCCTCCTTCCGTTTAGAGGAGTCCGGAATGGCATACCGAATCGACATCAACTGCGACATGGGAGAGAGTTACGGCAAGTTCGTCAAAGGGCGTGACGAGGAAGTCATGCCCTACATTACCACAGCCAACATCGCCGCTGGCTTTCACGCCGGCGACCCCCACGTTATGCGCAAAACGGTGCTGCTTGCTAAGCAGTACGGCGTCAATGTCGGCGTACATCCGGGGCTTCCAGATGTGCTGGGGTTCGGTCGCCGCAAGATGGATGCAACGCCGGAAGAGGTGCGGGATTACGTAGTCTACCAACTGGGGGCGCTTCGCGCCTTTACCGACCAGTTTGACGTCACCTTTCAGCACGTCAAGCCCCATGGGGCAATGTATTCGATGCTCTCTGAAAACGAGGAGCACGCTCGTGCCGTGATAGAAGCAATCCTTGAAATAGATGACAGTCTGATATATCTGGCCACTGACCAGACCATCTATCAAATAGCCAAAGAGTATCCAATACGGGTGGTTCTCGAAGGCTACGTCGATTTAGACTACCGTCCCGAGGGCACCGTCATAATCCCTCGTGAGAAACAAGCGAGAGACCCAACACTCGTCGCCGACAGGTTTGTCAGCATTGCGACGAAGGGACAAGTCGAGGCGATTAATGGGGACATCCTCAAAATTCCCGCACAGAGCATCTGCATTCATGGCGATGGCCCCAACGTGGTCGAACTGTTACAGGAGATCCATAGCCGTCTTGAGCACGCAAACATTGAATTGATGAGCCTTACCGATATGGTCTGATGCACAGCATATACAAGGAGCGAAATCATGTTGGCACCTATCGCGATCGGAATGGTTGGCCTGCAATTCGCGTTGTTCACCAATGGTCTTGCTCTTCTTGGAATCGATGCAGCGCCGGCCGGTGAAGGAGGGCTGGACCCGGCGAAGTCGATCGGGGTAGCGGGTAGTTGGATCGCTGCGATATCACTCCTCTTTATGTCGTTCTTCCTATTGATCGGAGCGCCGTTTGGCACGGAGGGTCTTGCTGCTGAAGTACAGATAATGTTCAGCGCCATCAGCGGCATGTATGGGTTTCTCTTCCTCGGATTCGGTATCGTTCAGGTGCGCGGATGGGATCTCCGCCCGGTCGGTAATGCGGCCCTGGGCGCCGCTATTATGCAGGTCATCGAGGTTATCATTATCGCCGCAAGATGGGGATTGGATTTGAATAATATCATTACAGAGATTGTGCTCCTCATCTACGTGGTGGCCCTGGTTGGGTTCTGGCGTACCACCCATGGTGAGTTACAACCGCGCACGCAAGGTTGGCTACTGCTCCTGGCATGGCTGGGCACCTTTTACTTTCTGTTCTGGTCGGGTGGGCTTTTGCCAGTGCCAGGATCCTGACGGAAGACGTGCAGAATCTATAGGGGTGTATTTCGTACAAGACAGTAGTCCCCCCAGGGAGGTGCGACGCATGCAAATCTCGCTTACAGTGAACAAGACACAACATGCCCTTGACGTGGAACCCCGTATGCTACTCGTGGATGCCCTTCGCGACATGCTTGGGCTGACCGGCACGAAAATCGGGTGTGATACGAGCCAGTGTGGCGCCTGCACGGTTCACCTGGGCGGGAAGGCGGTGAAGTCGTGCACAGTGCTCGCCGTACAAGCGGATGGGTCCGAGATTACAACAATTGAAGGCCTGGCGGCCAACGGTAAGTTCCATCCCCTGCAGCAAAGCTTTTGGGACAATCATGGACTTCAATGCGGGTACTGTACACCTGGTATGATCATGATGTCATATCAGCTTCTCCAAGATAACCCCAACCCCACGGAAGAGGAAATCCGCCACAGCCTGCAAGGCAATCTGTGTCGCTGCACCGGCTATCAGAACATCGTCAAGGCAGTTCAGGACGCAGCCGGGCGCATGTAATGCGTGTGAATAGAGGACACCAACCTACGGAGAGAGGAAACCATAGAGGACGCCCTCATCGGCGGAGGTATTACCGATGGTACATCTCTCTTTCTGTAAGAGTGGCGTGTACGTGCCACTTTTACAGAAAGATGAACAGATCATCTATTGCCGAAGAGAACCTCAAGTCGGCTGCAGGCAAAACTGGGGAGCCTCATCAGCGATGATGTTATGAGCGATATCTCGCTTCCGCTGATTACCGGCTTCATCTTCTGAAAGTGTCTACGGCAGGGCACTTACCAAAGCAGTGCAACGAGCGCAAGCATAGCGTATCTCTACTTTTTATCATTTGGCGCCCAGGAGTCAACGTTCGCTCAATTTTTGGTACTGTCCCTCAATTGCCTTGATGGACTCTATTCGTACTCCAGGTTCCCCAACTTGACGTACGCTTCCGCCGCGACCGGCAGCGGTTGGCCATTTGGCCCCCTGGCCCGTTGGATGGTTTCCTGGAACACCTCCGCTGCCGAGTGGAACTGGCGGCCGATGGCCTGCGAATAGGCCAGCGCGCATAGCGATGCCGGTCATCCCCGGCGAAGGCCCGTACGAAGCCCGCCTGGTCGGCCCGCTCGCGCAGCGACCGCGCCGCCAGCTGCAGCCCGGTGATCCAGCCTGCGCGGCCACTTCGCCCGCTGCCAGCCCCAACCCCACCGCTCCGTGGAGGAAGGCCCCGGCTTCCTCGGTGGTGAAGCGCAGCGCGCTCGCGCGCATCTCGCTCAGCTCTCCCTGTGCCTCGCGCAAGGCAGGCGGAGGGTCTTCTGGGCCTCAGGCCACGTGTTCTAATCCGATAGGTGGCTTCACGACGATTCTACGCCAGTCGGACAAGGGGCACAAGAGGCTCTTGGCGAGGGCCTGCGCACCGGGCTAATCACCCGGTCCTTTCCACCAGCAGACGCCGCACCGGCTCCGCTGCCAGAAACCCTTGTCGTAGGTCCTCGTCTTCAATCCTGTCGGCGAGGGCCCGCACGATCTCAGCGGCCCGGGCCAAGACCCTCCGCATCTCAGCAGTATTCTTCCCGGCCCCGTACAACTCCCCCAGCTTGGCCAGAATCAGCCACTGCTCCCCCGGGAGGCCGATTCCTTCAGCCAGGGAATTGGCTTCTTCCAGGTAGGCCACAGCCTGTTCTGACTGTGCCTTCCACTCGGCCTGCACAGCCAGGGCACGCAAATGAGCAAGCTGCAGGCGGGGGTTATCTCTGGTTCGTTGACCGATGTCGTCCAGGCATTCCCTGGCCCTGCCCTCATCTCCGGCCCGCAAGAGAGCCTCGACTTCATACCAGCACGCCAATCCCGTGTAAAACAAGGAGCGCTGCTTTGTCAACAAGACCTGCCTGGCACAGGAATAGGCCTCAGCCCACGAACCTGACAGCGCGTGAACCACACACAACTCAGCCGCGATGGTGGCCGGAAAAGGGGGTGGGATGATCTCCTCGTTGGTCGCCGCCGCCTCTCGAAGGGTCGCTCGCGCTTCATCCAGGTTCAGCAGCGCTCGATACGCGGACCCTAATCTGGTGAGACAGAGCGGGAGCATATGCCTGACGTGCACTCGGGCTAGCGCGACCGATCGTTGCGCCATCGCCAAGGCCTCGCCATATTCGCCGATGTCCAGCAAGCAAGGGACCAATTGCATCGCGCTGTTTCCCTGCCCCCAGACATTTTCAATGTCCCGGCTCATGTCGAGAGCCATCCGCCCGGATTGGACGCCGGCCCGCGGACGGCCGGTATTCAGTTGGGCAATTGCCACCAGATTCAGGCAATCGCCCTCCAGGGGCCGGTTACCCATTGTGGCGAACAAGGTCTGCCCCTCCCGGGCGCACTGTTCAACCGTCCGCCACTGCCCGAGGAGCGAGAGCGCATATGCCTTCATATTGAGGCTGCGGGCCGTGAGCTCCTGCAAACCCAGCTCGCGCGCTAGCGCCAACGCCCGTTCGGCATGGGCCAGGGCCTCCCGCCCCCTCACCTTGTAGAAATTGACCTGCGCGAGGTTCCACTCTGTTTCCGCCAACCCGGCTTTGTTGCCGCTGTCCCGGGCGATTCGTTGCGCCTGTTGCAGGTAAGCCGTTGCCTGGTCCAGGTTCATCCTGTTCAGGATGTCGACAGTCGCCAGGCGATTCAGGGCCTCGCAGACCATTTCCAGATGCCCTGCCGCCTCAGCGAAGGCCAGCAGTTCCTGGTAGACACTCTGCGCCTTTTCGAATTGATTATCCAGTTCGTAAGCCCGGCCGAGTTGCCGGTAGAGGTGACGCCGCTGCCCGGCCTCAATCGGCGCGCCGAAATCCGGACCCTTCGCAATCAGCTGTCGTGCCCGCTCGTGGTGCGCAATGGCATCGCGCAAGGCAAAGACGCGCATGGCCTCGTCACCCGCGGCTACGCTGTACTGGAAGGCGGGGGGAGTCAGGCGCGCCGCCAGCGCATGATGGGCCAGTTCGGCCGGGGAGGCGGACGCCGTTTCCAGGGCACGAAAGGCCCGGCGATGGAAGAGCCGCCGGCGGGCAGCGCCGGCTTCTGTGTAGACGACGTCGCGGATCTTATCATGGCTGAACGCGTACGGGCGGGCTACATTTGCCGTTTCCAGCAAGAGCTGGCGGTTGAGCAGTTCCTCCAGGCTGGATGAGGCCTCATCCTCCTCGCGAACTCCCGCTACCTGACATAAGCGCTCCAGGCTGCAGGGACGGCCCAAGACCGCCGCGGCGGTTAACAAGAGCCGGGCCGTCGGCGAAAGCCGGCGGAGCCGGCCGAGGATCTGTTGTCGAACCCGGGGCGGGATGAGACTCCGCGGCGACCAGGCGATCCATGTCCGGCTATCAGTGCCGCCTTCCGAGGAAGAGATGAGGCCCTGATCCCGGAGCCATTTGAGGGTTTCGCAGATGAAAAAAGGGTGTCCGGATGTCTCGCGGTAGAGCCACTCAGCAAAAGCTGCAG
Source organism: Ardenticatenaceae bacterium (assembly GCA_027493995.1). Lineage (GTDB taxonomy): Bacteria > Chloroflexota > Anaerolineae > Ardenticatenales > Ardenticatenaceae > DOUV01. Next base: position 9,087,146 of record JAOSJS010000001.1, read on the forward strand.
AAGCGGGGCGGACCGTAGTTCCCTCCCGCTCCTTCGCTCTGCTGTCTCCCAGCCAGATCTGGACCAACTGCGCGGTCTCTTCAGCCGAGATCGGCCCCAAGGTCAGGCGCGTCAGGATGATCTCTCGCTCCAGGTGACTCAACCACTCGCGAAGCACCGGGTCGGCGGCCAGGGCCTCGGTGCGGACGGTTACCAGGAGCAGAATGGGCACCTGGTTCCTGGCCCAGACGCGACTGCAATAGAGCAGCGTGTCCAGGGAAGCAGTATCGGCCCAGTGCACATCGTCGATAAAGAGCACCTGGGGGCCGTGCCTGGCCAGGGCACTCCCCAGGCGGGCAACTGCTTCCAGCAGGCGGGTACGGGCCACGGCCTCATCGCCCACGCTGGCAGAGGGAGGGGCGGGCAACTCAGGGTAGCTGTCGCGCAACTCGGGCAGCAGCCGGCTGAGTTCGGCGAGCCACACCTCACTCAGAAGGTCGCCGGGTGCGCCCTCTCGTTCTAAGCGCTCGCGTAGCGCTTCGACCACCGGTTGGTAGGGGAGACGACCACCAACTTCAAAGGCTCGACCGCGCCAGACGTCGACGCCTTGAAGGGTTAGCCAGCCCAAGAATTCGGCGACCAGGTGGGTTTTGCCAATACCGGCTTCCCCCTCGATCAGGGCTGACGACGTTTCTCCCGCCTGCATACGCTGGTAGAGGGCGGCCAGTTCAGCATGTTCGGCGAAACGACCGACAAAGGGGATCGTCGGGGCTGCTTGCCTTTCTGGACCCTCACCACCCGTCTTTCTTGTCGCCCGGCCAGCGCGGAGGCGTGCCGCCAATGCCTGGGTTTCCGCTGCCGGCTCAACCCCCAACTCCGCTTCGAGGATGCGCTGGCACGTCCTGTACGTCTCCAGACCCGCGGTTGGGGTCCCGTTCAGGGCCTGGAGTTGCATCAGCCGGCAGTAGGCCGTTTCGTTGAAAGGATCACAGGCGAGCCAGCGCACGGCGTTCGCGATACCGGCTTTGAACTGTCGAGTTTCGGACTGGAGCTGCGTGAGGTGGTCGAAGAGAAGGGTGAGCTGTTGCTGGATTTGGCTCCTGCGAACTGTCACCCAATCGTCAAAAACGACGGAGTCCGGCAAGGAGAAGCCTTCTAAAAAAGGGCCGCGATAGAGGTCAGCGGCTGCCTGCCGGGCGAGGGTGTTTTCGGTCGGTACCGCCGCCAGCAGTGTATCCAGATCGAGTTCATGCGGGGCGGCGAAATTGAAACCCAGCGCGTGAGAGGCGATCAGGAGATAGGTGTCACTGCCCTGGGGAACGGCTGCATCCAGGGCGCGACGCAGATAATACAGGGTCATGCGCAGCGCGCCCCGGCCGTGCGCGGCGTCACTATCGGGCCAGAGCAACGCCATCAATTTTTCACGCGGCTGCATCCCTCGCTCTGCGATCAGGTAGATCAGCAGGGCGAGGGCCTTGCGCGTGGGAAACGCAATCTCCCGGTCTCCATACCTGACCTCAGGTGGGCCGAGGACAGAGACATTCAATCGGCTCATCTTACGCTATATGTTGGAAGCGAGGGCTCTTTATGACGGTTTTGAAACGCCTGTCAGGTATCATGTCGTATGGATAGGCGCATTATAGTGACTTTTCAAAAAGTGGGGGCGGAGGGGGTTTTGCGCGCGGCGGGGCCGCGCGCAAAACCCCTTACCCCGGATTATTGAGAAGATGCGCATTATACATTGAGTCGGGATGCTAACCAAGGTTTGGACGCAACCCCCGGGCAACCGCTGACCGTCATCTTTGCCGCACCTCTTGTGCGCGGCGAAGCAGAAGCCTGGCGGCGGTTCGTGCGGGAGATGTTGAGCTTGCGGCGCGGTGCTTCAGTAGTGGATCGGGCACCCTGAAAGCCATCTGTTGTGAAGAGAATGAAAGGAGAATCAAGAATGCAGGCTCTAACCAAAACGCCGCTCGTTGTGGAGGCAGGCCAGGGGAAAAAGATGAATGTGATCGGCAATCAAGTGACCCTCAGGCTCACCAGCCAGGAAACCGGCGGAGAGTACTACGTCTTTGAGGCTGTGACGCCGCCCGGGGTCGGTGTTCCACCCCACGTGCACCAGCACGAAGACGAAATCATCGAGGTCATCGAGGGCGAATATGAGTTCTTGCTCGGTGATGAAATGTATCGGGTCACGTCTGGTGCCCTGGTTTATTTTCCCCGCTTCATTCCTCACGCTTTCAAGAACGTCGGCGCGAGGCCTGGACTGACCCACTGGACGGTCATCCCTGGGGCGAACTTTGAGAAATTCTTTGCAGAGCTGGGTTCCCTCCCGGCGGATGGGCCGCCCGATTTGGGGAAAGTCGCTGAAATCTTCGCCAGGTACGACATCGAGCTTTTACCCCCGCCGGAAGCCTGAAACAAGGTTTGGGGGTACAGTGTGGCGTGCCCAGGCACGCCACACTGTAAACCACTCATCGCCCTCGGCGAACCTTGTCCAAGTTAGAATGTCAATGAAAAGGAGAACAGACAATGACTGCCGAACAACACAAAGCGGCCACCCGGCGCTTCATCGAACGCGGATTCAACCAACACGACTTCAGCGAGTTCGAGGCTTATTTCAGCCCTGAACTGGTCGACCATGCCCTCCCGCCAAATATGCCCCAGGGGTTGGAAGGCAGAAAAACGTTGGCCGCCATGTTCTTCAGGGCCTTTCCCGACATCGCGACGACCATCGAGGACCTGGTCGCTGAGGGCGACAAAGTGGTCACGCGCTGGTCGGTGCGCGGGACCCACCGGGGAGAGCTGATGGGCATCCCGCCCACGGGCAAGCAGGTCACTGTGACGGGCATGGCCATTGACCGCTTCGAGAACGGCGCGTCGGTCGAGCACTGGGAAATCTTTGACCAGCTTGGCCTGTTGCAGCAACTGGGCGCGATTCCGGCGCCGAGTTAGAGTCGAGGTTCGTAGTTCAGAGGAGGGGTTCCCGTGTCTGTCGAAAGAAACAAAGCGATTGCGCGCCGCCTGTACGACGAGGTGATCAGTGGCGGGGACTTTGAAGTGTTCGACGAGTTGGCGGATGTTCACCTGATCGATCACAGCCTGCCGCCCGGCTGGCCGCAGGGGCGGGAGGGGGCAAAAGCAAACATCAGCTACATTCGCGGTGCCATGAGCGACTGGCGATTCACGATCGAAGATCTCATTGCTGAGGGGGACAAGGTGGTGCTGCGCGGCACCTTCCGAGGGACGCACGCTGGCGAGTTCTTTGGCATCCCGCCGACCGGCAGGAGGGTCGAAATCCCAGGCATCCACATCCTCAAGATTGTTGAAGGCAAGGTGACAGAACACTGGGCCAACAATGACGATCTGAGGCTGATGCAGCAGCTCGGCGTGATCCCTGCGAGGGAACAGGTATGAGTTAAGTCTTGAAGGAGAATGGTCCCATGTCGAAATCAGAGTACCTCAGCATCGTCGAGAGCGCCCGGCAAAAGTTCAACGCCGGTGATATGGAAGGCTACCTGACCACGCTCTACGACTCGAACGCCGCACTGCACTACCTGCCGCCCGGGCTGCCGCCGGGACTGGCGGGTGCTCGCCTTTTCTATGCAGGCTTCGCCGCTGCCTTTCCCGACGCCCAACTGTCCTTTGACGATGTTATCAGTGAAGGCGACAAGGTGGCCGTCCGGTATTACGTGGCGATGACCCATCAGGGAGAGTTCCAGGGCATCCCACCCACGGGGAAGCATCTGACCTTGCCTGGCATCACGATCCTGCGCTTTGGAGATGGGAAAGTGGTCGAGCGCTGGAACGAAGCCGATTTTATGGGTCTGTTGCAGCAAATGGGTGCGATTCCTCAGCCGTGAGCCTAGCGCGTCGGTCAAGTCGTGGTCAGCTGCCCACCGATACCCCACCCGTCTGCGTCGGCCTTCGCCGACGCCCGGCTGCAAGCCTCCAGCCGCGACTTCAGTCGCCTGGCTCCCGACCGACAAAGTGCTGTCGTTAGGCAAAAGAACTCCTTGACCGGCGCTCTAGATCTGACGGGGATCGTCCCAAGATGTGACCCATTTGGGTCCAGGCGGCGCGCAAACCCAGCCCCCAGTGCTGATGTACGGCTGAACATCCCATCGTGTGACGACCGCAAGAATAGTAACTTTCATGTCATCCTCCAGTGATATCTTCCAATAATCCGGGGGCAAGGGTTTTGCGCGCGGCAGAGCCGCGCGCAAAACCCGCTCCGCCCCCACTTTTTGAAACGCTCATATTGGAATACGGTGCGCTGGGGCCGTGGTGGAGGTGCGACGCACTTCGGAAAGTGCGTCGCACCTGATCCGCGCACGTTACTCCAATATGAGCGTTTCAAAAAGTTACCTCCGGCGGGCATGTCGTGAGGACCCTCAAGATCGCCTGAAGCGGACCCTCAGGCAATCGTCAGCTTGACCTCAGCCTGGTCTCAGTCGCGGGTGCATTTCTGAAGGGGCGAGGGTACGTCCCTCACTCATCTCTGCCTTCAACGCCGCGGCCCGGTTTCCATCGGCGCAGGTCTCGCAGGTCATGAGAGGACGCGGCAGTACCGCCGAGAGGAGAGAAGCCACCCCGATGACCGACACCGCCGTCGCGCTCCACGTCGGCGTGGTGGGCGGGCCGGCACTCTGGCGCCTGGGGCTGCACGCCCTACTCTCAGGCCGGCCCAGTCTGGGGGCGATCAGCCAGGCGCCCGACCCTGCGCAGGTCGCCGAGCCTGTCGACGTGTTTGTGTTGGACGGAGATGCCAGAGCTGACGCTGTGACAGCCACTCTCGCTGCGTTTCCCCAGGCGCGCTTACTTATCATTGCCGACGTGTTGGATGAATCCGCCGTGCTGGCCTGGTTGGAATTGGGTGTGCTGGGTTGCCTCGATCGCGACGCCTCGCTGGCCGACCTGCTCGACGCCATCCGCCAGGTCGCGGCCGGTGAGACCAGCCTGCCCCAAGCGCTGGCGCTGCGTCTGGTCACGCGCCTGGCCGGACACGCCCCCGCCCGCGCCGCCCCGCTTGCCGATACCCTCTCCGATCGCGAACACGAGGTCCTCACCCTGCTGGCCCAGGGATTGAGCAACAAAGCGATCGCCCAGCGCCTCTACCTGAGCGTTCGCACAGTGGAGGGCCACCTGGCCAACATCTATGGCAAGCTGGGGGTGCATTCGCGCACCGAGGCGGCCCTCTACGCAGTTCACCACGGCTGGGTGCCGACCACTTGATGCCGAATCAAGAACCTTGCTCGGAGGTGGGCACGCACGACACCTCCCTCTGATATGGCCCGGAGTAGGTAGAACTACCTGCTGTCGCCACCTGATATCGCGGCGGAAACTACCTGTCGCAAACAGGAGGTTTGACGCTGTTCTCATCCGCCCGGCTGCCCTATGCTGGCGGTAAGCCTGGCGGTAACTGCCCAAAGGTGAATGGTGATGACCAAGACCCGGGTGGCGCTATTGAGCACCCTCGCAGAGATGCATACCGAACCCATTCAGTACGACCTGATCACCCTGGCCGCCATCGTGCAGCAGGTCGCGCCCGACCTGCTATGCGTGGAGCTCCCGAAGCCCGACTGGGAGCAGGGGGACCTGAGCCAGGCGCCGGTCGAGGTGCAGCGCAGCCTGTTGCCCCTGGCCGAGCTCAGCAACGTCGTCGTGGTACCCGTAGCGCCTGGCCCGCGCCGGTTCAACGATTTCGCTCCGCAGACCGGCTGGGGCGCCGAGCTGGCGCGCCGGTTGGACCGCGCGTTGTGCTGGGCCCAGCGCCGGGCCAACAGCGCCGAGGCGATCCACGCCCCGCTCTTCGAGGGAATCTGCCACACCCTCTGCGTCCTCAACGAGATGAGCTGGGATACCGAGGCCCGGCAGGCCTGGGCGGCCCAGAACCGGGCCATGTTGGAGAACATCCTGCGGGCCGCCCGGCGCGACCCCGGCCGCCGGATGCTGGTCGCCGTGCAGTGCCAGCGCCGCCACTGGCTGGAGCCACGCCTCAAGCGAGTGCCGGATGTTGAGGTGGTGGAGTATCGGGAGTTGTGAGTGTGAGGAACCGATGTCAGATTTCATGATCGAAGCCAGGGGACTCACCCGACATTACAAGACGATTAAAGCCGTGCGCGGAATCGACCTGGCGGTGCGGCGGGGCGAGCTGTTCGGAATCGTTGGCCCGGATGGAGCCGGCAAGACGACCACGATCCAGATGCTGGCTGGTCTCCTCACCCCTACCGCCGGAGAGGCCCGCGTGGCGGGGGTGGACGTGGTGCGCCAGGCCGGGCGGCTGGGCGGCAAGATCGGCTACATGTCGGAGGGCTTCACCCTCTACGGCAGCCTGAGCATCGAGGAGAACCTGGACTTCTTCGCCGACCTCTACGGCGTGTCCCTCGCCGAGCGACGCGAGCGCAAGGCGCGGTTGCTGCGCTTCGCCCGCCTGGAGGGCGCCCGCCGGCGGCGCGCCGAGCATCTCTCGGGGGGGATGAAGAAGAAACTGGCTCTGGCCTGCACCCTGATGTACTCGCCCCAGGTCCTCTTCCTCGACGAGCCGACTACCGGCGTCGATCCCGTCTCCCGCCGCGACTTCTGGACGATTCTCTCTGAGTGGCGGCGCGAGGACAACGACCTGACCATCCTGGTCAGCACGCCCTACCTGGACGAGGCCGAGCGCTTCGACCGGGTGGCCCTGATGCACCGGGGGCAACTTATCGCCATCGACACGCCCCAGGCCCTCAAGGCCGGGTTGGCGGGTGAGATGCTGGACCTGAAAGCTGAGCCCCAGGCGACCGCGCTGCACGTCTTGAAGAGCACGCCGGGCGTCTCGCACGTGCAGGTCTTCGGCGAGCGGTTGCACGTGTTGGTCGAGGACGGCCAAGCGAAGGTATTCGACCTGGAGGCGGCCCTGGGCGCCGCTGGGGCGACCATCGTCGACCGGCGCCGGACTACGCCGATGCTGGAGGACGTCTTTGTCGCCGCCATCGAAGCCGCCGAGCCCGCCGCCGGCAGGGCAGGGCCGCGAGCGGCGCCGGGCGCCCAGGCCAGCGGTCGCCGGTCGCCGGCCAGCGGCGATGCTGTCGTTGTCAACGAGCTCACCAGGCACTTCGCCGACTTCACCGCAGTGGACCGGATCAGCTTCAGTGTGCGCTGGGGCGAGATCTTCGGCTTCCTCGGTCCCAACGGCTCGGGCAAGACGACCACCATCCGGATGCTGACCGGTCTCCTGCCACCCACGTCAGGGACGGGTACCGTGGCTGGCTACGACATCCGGCACGAGCAGGCCCGCATCAAGCCCGAGATCGGGTACATGAGCCAGAAGTTCTCGCTCTACAAGGACCTGACCGTGGAGGAGAACATCGACTTCTACGCCGGGGTCTACAACGTGCCCAGGAGCCGCCGCGCCGCGCGTAAGGCCTGGGTGCTGGAGATGGCCGGACTGAGCGGCAAGGAGCGAGCGCTCACCCGCGACCTATCGGGTGGTTGGAAGCAGCGATTGGCACTGGGCTGCGCCATCCTCCACCAGCCGCGGATTCTCTTCCTGGATGAGCCCACTTCGGGCGTGGATCCCGTCTCGCGCCGCGTCTTCTGGGACCTGATCTTCGAGCTGTCGTCCCAGGGAGTAACGGTTTTCGTGACGACCCACTACATGGACGAGGCTGAGCACTGCCACACCCTGGGCCTGCTCTCCTACGGACAGCTCATCGCTCTCGGCAGCCCGGCCGAGCTGAAAGCCAACATGCGGGCCGGCCAGATGCTCGAGCTCGACGTGGCTGACGCGCTGCGGGCCTCGACCGTGGTGACCAGCCTGCCGGCGGTCCACAGCGCGGCCCCCTACGGCGACAAGTTGCACGTCCTGGTCTGGGGCGACGCCAGTGAGACGATTGACCCACTCTCCCGGACTCTGGCCGCCGCCGGCCTCCCGCCGCGTCGAGTGGAGCCGGTTGAGTTCTCGCTGGAAGATCTATTCGTCACCTTCATCGAGATGCAGCAAGAAGCGATGCGTGATGCGTGAAATCATACATCACGGAGGGACCGATGATGAGGCGCTTCATAGCCGTCCTGATCAAAGAGGCCCGCGAAATCTGGCGTGACCCTTACACTCTGGGCATGGCGATCGTGCTGCCCCTCATCATGCTCTTTCTCTTCGCCTATGCCACCAACCTGGACGTGAAAGACGTCTCGCTGGCGATCTACGACCAGGATCGCTCCCGTGCCAGCCGCGACTACGTGACCCTGTTGACTATCGGGGACGAATTTCACGTCCACGCCTGGGTGCAGAGTAGCGACGAGCTAGAGCACCTGATGGACAACGACACGGTGGAGGTTGGACTGATCATCCCGCCCGGCTTCGGCGAGGCCCTGGCGGCCGGCCAACCGGCGACGGTACAAACCTGGGTCGATGGCTCCTTCCCGCCCACGGCCAACGTCGCTATCGGCTATGTGACGGCCTTCAACCAGGTTTACAGCGCCCGGGAGGTGGCTGCGCTGCTGGGCCAGCCAGTGAAGCCGGCGATCGCTGTCGCGCCACGGGTCTCGTACAACCCCGGTCTGAAAAGCGTCAACTCCGTGGTGCCGGGGCTTTTTGCCGTCATCCTGCTGGCCTTCCCGCCGCTGCTCTCGGCGCTCTCGGTCGTGCGCGAGAAGGAGCGCGGCAGCATCCAGCAACTGTTTGTCTCCCCGATCCGGCCGGCGGAGTTGATCCTGGGCAAACTGATACCCTACGGCGTGATCGCCTTCGTCGAGATGGCGGTTATCTTTGTGGCGGGCATCGGCTGGTTCCAGGTGCCCTTTGTGGGCAGTTTACCATTTCTACTGGTCACCGCCCTGATCTACGTCTTCGGCGCCGTCAGCATCGGGTTGCTGGTCAGCACCGTAACCAGCAGCCAGGCGGCCGCCATGATTGCCACCATCGTGCTGACGATGATGCCGGCCCTGATCTTCTCGGGCTTCATCTACCCGATCTTCAATATGCCGCCGGTCATGCAATGGTACACCAACCTCTTTCCGGCGCGCCACTTTGTCACGATTTCGCGGAGCATCGCCCTCAAGGGCGTGGGGTTGGAGCATCTCTGGCCGCACGTGGGCCTACTGCTGGCCTACGTGCTGGCGATATTCACGATGGCCTCGCTCCGATTCAAGAAGAAGGTCGGTTAACCATGTCCAGTCGCCTGATTGCCTTGATGCGCAAAGAGTTTCTCCAATTTTTTCGTGACCGGCTGCTGGTCATCCTGATTCTCTACACCTTCGTCGAGCCGGTGCTGTGTGGCATCTCCCTCTTTCTCGAGGTGAAAAACCTGTCGCTGGTCGTGTACGACGCCGACCGCAGCGCCGCCAGCCGCGCGCTGGTCCACAGCCTGGACAGCTCGGAGCACTTCGATCTGCGCTTCGTGCCCGATTCGCTGGCCGGCCTCCGGCCGCTCCTGGACCAGAGTGAGGTACAGGTAGCACTGGTCATTCCGGCCGGCTTCGAGCGCGACCTGGCAAGGGGCGAGACAGCGCGCGTCCAGCTCCTCACCGATGGCTCCAACGCCAACATCGCCGCCGTCGCCACCGGCTACGCCGAGCAGATCATCGCGGCCCACTCGCGACGCATCGAGGTGGAACGCGCCGGGCTCCCGGAGACCGGGCTGGACCAACTGCCGGTGGTGATCAACCGGATCCGGGCGCGCTACAACCCCGCCCTGCGCTTCACACCCTTTAACATGCTCGGGATGGTGGCCTTCGTCGTGCCGGTGCTGGGAGTGCTACTGGGGTCGGTGGCGATCGTGCGCGAGAAGGAAGCCGGCACCCTGGACCAACTGATGGTCACGCCGATCCGCCCCTGGGAGCTCATCGTCGCCAAGCTGCTACCGCTCGGCCTCATCAAGCTGGCCGGGCTCGCGGTCGGCCTGGCGATTGCCGTTTGGGGCTTTGGCGCGCCGGTGCGCGGCAGTCTGAGTTTGTACTTTGCCCTGTCCACGCTCATCTTCGCGGTGGGCATCGGCTTGGGTGTCGCCATCGGGACGGCGGCCGACACCATGCAGCAGGCCCTGCTGCTGGCCTTCTTCGTCATCTTCCCGATGGCCTTTCTGTCGGGGATGATGTCGCCGGTACAGAACATGCCCGCGATCTTGCAATGGCTCTCCCTGCTCAGTCCGTTTCGCTACTACCTGACCATCACCATAGGCGTCTTCCTGAAAGGTGTGGGCCTGAGCGTGCTCTGGCCCCAGGTTCTGGGACTGGTCGCGCTCGGTACCGCGATCCTCATAACAAGCCTGGCCGGTTTCCGCCGAAGCCTGGCGTAAAGGAGTTTGCGCGATGAACAAACGACTCCTTCTCACCGCCCTCATCCTGGCCCTGGCCACGGTCACCGATTGGTGGGCTCTTGGCCGGCCGCCGATCGCCACCGCGCAGACGGCCCTCACCGCGGCGCTGAGCCGGTGGGCCGTCTCCGCCCCCCCGGGAGACGCCCCGGTGGGGCGTCTCTACGCGTCCGGTTTCATAGAGGCCGACCCGGTGGCCCTCTCGGCCGAGATCCCTGCCCGCATCACGCGCCTGGCCGTGGACGAGGGCGACCAGGTCGTCGAGGGCCAGGTGTTGGTTGAATTGGACATGCGCCTCCTCGACGCCCAGCTGGCCGAGGCCGAGGCCGCGGTGGCACTGGCCGAGGCGCAGTTGGCACGGGTGGAGGCCGGCCTGCGGGCAGAAGAGATCGCTGTGGCCGAGGTTGCGGTGACGGCGGCCGAAGCGCAACGCAATGCCGCCGCCCAGGCCTGGCAGGATGCTCTGGCACTACGCAACACACCCCAGACGCTGGACCTCCAGATTGCCGCGGCCCGCGCGCAACTCGCCACGACCGAGCCGCGGATCGCCCGGGCGGTCGCCCTCAAAGACGCGGCCGAGCTGATGGATGGGCTGCGAGCACGGCAGGTCCGCCAGGCCGAGGATGGGATCGACGTCGAGATCGAGATCCCCGGCCAGACGATCCGGAAACACTTTGAGGTTGATCCGGCGACACGCCAGCAGGCCTGGGCCGGTTGGAACCTCGCCACGACCGAGCTCTGGAGCGGGTGGGCCGGCCTGAACGGCGCCGTCGCCGCTCGTGACGCCGCCGAACAACAGCTCGAGGATCTGCTTGCGCTGCGGGCAAACCCACAGTCCCTCCAGGTCGAGGCCGTCCAGTCTGAAGCGGCCGCCATCCAGGCGGGCGCGGCCATCGAGGTGGCCCAGGCCAACCTGAACCTCGCTCGGGCCGGCGCCACCAACGAACAAGTCGAAGTGGCCCGCACCGCGGTGGAGCAAGCCCGCGCCGCTCGCGACGCGCTGCGGACCCAGCGCCAGAAGTACACGCTGCGGGCACCGATAGGTGGGCTGGTGGTCGAACGGAGCGCGCATGCGGGCGAGGTCGCCCTGCCGGGCACGACCCTGCTCACCCTGGGGCGTCTCGACCCCATCGACCTGACGGTCTACGTCCCGGCACCCGTCGTGGGCCAGATCGCGCTGGAGCAGCCGGTCGCCGTGACGGTCGATTCCTTCCCGGATGAGCGCTTTGCCGGCCAGGTCGTGTGGATCGCCGACCGGGCCGAGTTCACGCCGCAGAACATACAGACCCGCGACGAGCGGGTCAAGACGGTCTTCGCCGTCAAAGTCCGGCTCGCCAACCCCGATCGCAAGCTGAAGCCCGGTATGCCCGCCGATGCGTGGCTGGTGGCCCCTGGCACTGAGACGACGGAGGGAAGATCATGAAACGAGCCATCTTGATTCTCATCATGCTGGCCCTCATCGCCGGTGGCTACTTCTGGTGGACGACCCAAAACGGCACGGCGGCCCTCCTCCGTTCCACCAGGGCGGAATCTCTGCACATCAGCGGGTCGGGCACCATCGAGGCTGAAACAGTGGCAGTGGCCGCGGAGGCCGGCGGCCGCATCATCTCCATGGGCGCCGACGAGGGCGACGCGGTCGCCGAGGGCGAACCACTCGTCGAGCTCGACGCCACGACGTTGGAGGCGCAACGCACCCGGTTGCTCGCCGACCTGGCGGCAGCCGAGGCCAGGCTGGCCAGCGTGAGCGCCGCGCCCCAGCCAGAAGCGGTGGCGGCAGCAGAAGCGGAGGTGGCCCAGGCCCAGGCGGCCCGTGACGGTGCCTTCCTGGTATGGCAAACCGCGCAAGCTGTCGTCCAGAACCCGTTCGAATTGAACGCCCAGGTCAACGCCGGTCGCGGCCAGATCGCGATGCTCGAACAGCAGGTCGAGGCGGCCCGAGCCGCCCTGAAGACCGCCCAGATTCAGCGCGGCGAGGCTGCGCGTGACCAGGGCGACGACGAGGCCCGCACCCGCGCCCAGGCCGCGGTCAAACAGGTCGAGGCCGCGCAGGCTAACCTGGCGGCGACCGAGGCCGAGCTGGCCGGCGCCCGCAGCCAGTTCGTGTTGCTGGTCGCCACGCGCGACCGGCCGTTAGCTCTCATCGCTCAGGCCAACACCGCGCGGGCAGCCCACGAGCAGGCCGTGACCGCAGTGCAGGCCGCTGTGGCCAGGCTGGCGCTCGTCAAGGCCGGCCCGCGGCCGGAGAAGGTCGCCATTGCGGCGGCCCAGGTGCGGCTGGCCGAGACTGCTCTGGCCCGCCTGGACGTGCAACGTGACCAGCTCACGCTCGCCGCGCCGCACGACGGGATCGTCACCGTGCGGGCCGCCAATCCCGGTGAGCTGGCTGCCCCCGGCGCTACTCTGCTACGCCTGAGCGACCTGGACCGCGTGACCCTGACGGTCTTCTTGCCTGAGACGCAGATCGGGTGGGTGCGCGTGGGCCAGACGGCGCGCGTCACGGTGGACGCCTACCCGGGCGAGACCTTCGAGGGCATGGTCACCTTCATCGCATCCGAGGCCGAGTTCACGCCCAGGAACGTCCAGACCAGGGACGAGCGGGTGAGCCTGGTCTTTGCCGTCAAGATCAGGCTCGACAACGCTGACCACCGGCTGAAGCCCGGCATGCCCGCCGACGCGGAGATGGTGAGTGATGCGTGAGTGATTCTATCGCGCATCACGCCTCCCTTTCGAGGAGTTACCTCCCGGTGCCCGTCGTTCCATATCAGCGACGGTCCGGCTGACACCGAAAGGAATGAAGAGATGAAGGAGGTCGTGGTGACCACCCGCATCGCTGCGCCGCCGGAAGCGGTCTTTGCGGCGATTGCTGACCCGCGCAAGCCCTTCCTGACCGGCAACCCGGTGACCACCATGACGGTCGTCGGTGACCAGACGGTGGGCGCGGGCACGGTCTACCGCTGGACGTTCGCGCTCCCCCTCGGACTGACCTTGCAGTTCGACGAGGTCGTGACGGAGTGGATCGAGAACCAGTGCCTGGCCTACCGCGCCATCTCCGGCTGGGAGATGGCAGCGGCCAGCGCCCTCGCGCCAGACGATGGCGGAACGCGGGTCACCTTCACCTTGCGTTACCAGCTTCCGGGCCTGTGGCAATGGTTGATCCCCCGCCGGCTGGCGCGGCTGGGGGCCCGGCAGGCCCTGGCGAACCTTCGCAACTACGTCCCACGGCAAACGGTGGGCGCCGGGAGAGGCCATGGGAAGCCGGTCACCCTTTTCGAGCAGACCATCGCCATCGCCGCGCCGCCGGAGGAGGTCTTTCGCGTGGTCGGCGACCCGCGCAGCAAGCTGGCCTGGGTGCCGGCCATCAAGCGTGTCGAGATGCACGCCGGGCACACCCCCGGCCTGGGTGCTCGCTACGTGGCGTCGTCTCGGGTGGCCCGGGCCGAGTTCGCCTTTCAAGAGGAGATCGTCGAATGGGAGCCACCGCACCGGCTGGTCTACCAGGGCGAGTCGCCGTGGGGTCGCTTCTGCACCACGTGGCGGATCGAGCCGGCGCCGGGTGGCTCATGGGCGCACTACCGCATGGAGTACTGGTTCCCGGGCGGACGGCCCGGCCGGCTGGTGGGCAGCCTCCTGGCGACCTTCGTCCGCGGGCCGATGACCCGAGGCGTAGCGCGGCGGGTGAAGGCAACCGTAGAAGGCGGGAAGAAAGAAGCAGACTGAGAGCGCCCCTCAGCCGGCACTCAGGTTGGGCTCAGGTTCACATCAGCTTCTCAGGGGATTATGGCAGGATAGATTGCCAATTTGTCCCACCTGACAAGGCAAAAAGGAGACCCGCAATGGCCAAAGACCCGGTGTGCGGCATGACTGTGGACGAGAAGAGCGCCGCGGGCAAGTCAGAATACCAGGGGCAGACGTATTCCTTCTGTTCCCCTGGTTGTAAGGCAGCCTTCGACAAGGAGCCTGCCAGGTACGCCCATTCGGGCAAATAAGTTGGGGCGTAGACGGCGCGTCTACGCCCCAATCGTACATCTGGCCATCTGGTCGAGCGCTACAGCGCCAGGTCGCGCCGCATCTCTTCGTACTCGGCCTTGGTGATCTCGCCACGGGCGTAGCGCTCTTTAAGAATGTCCAGGGCGGTTTTGTCCGTCGAAGGCGATCCTACCGCTGAACCTTCACGCCGGCCTGAACGAGCCAAGGCTTGAACGCCGAAGACGATGAGAACGATCAACCCGCCCCAGAAAAGAAGCATCGCCAGTCCCATTCCGATCATCCAGACCCAGCCGATGCCCTGTCCCCACCACATCGTACAACCCTCCTTCATTAACCACTGAGGAACTTGACTGCCGTCGTGGCACTCCCTGAATGCTGACTACTGCTTGTTCAAGAGTTCGTGACCAGCCGCCTTCCAGGCATTGAAGCCACCGTCCAGTTCCATGACGTTAGTATACCCCAACCCGGCGAGAGTTGCGGCTGCCTGGGTGCTCATGCTCCCGCTGCGGCAGTAGAGGACGATGGGCGCATCCCTGGCCGGCAGCTTCTCGAGATTGCTGGCCACCTGATCGAAGGGGATGAACAGATCTGTCTGCCGAATCTCCCCCTCGTACGGAACGTGCACGTTCACCAGGGTAAAGTTCTTGGCCGGTAACATCGCCGCCAGTTGCGTGACGCTGATGCCAGCGTACCCGTCGGCGTTCTTGGGAAACGGCCCGGACGTTGCCCCGGCATCCACCGGCGTCGGGCTCGACGGCGTCGACGCGCAGGCGGCCAACACGAGCATCAGAGCAGTGAGGCCCGCGAGGGGGAATCCGATGCGCCTGGCGCTCATGAGGCCGCCTCCCCTCCCACAGCGGCGATCACCCGCTGCAGGCGAGCCTGTGCCTCCCGGGCCACCGGGTCCATCTCGGGGTTGTCCACCACGCCCAGCATGGCGATGGGGTCTACAATCGAGGCCACACTGTCGCCACCGTCCTCATAGATGATGACATTGCACGGCAGCAGTAAGCCGATCTCCAACTCCGCGTTCAGGGCCTGGTAGGCCAGGGCGGGGTTGCAGGCGCCGAGAATGATGTAGCGCCGGAAGTCGACATCCAACTTCTTCTTGAGTGTGGCCTGGACGTCAATCTCGGTCAGGACGCCAAAGCCTTCGGTCTTCAAGGCGGCAGTGACCTTCTCGATGGCCTGCTCGTACGGCAGGTTGAGCCTGGCTCGAAAAGCGTAATCGGTAGCCAGTTTTGTCATGTTCTTCCTCCCAGCAGTGTGTTTGTGAGGGACGGCGTGCCGGACCGTGCGGCCCGGGACGTCGCAGAATCACCTACTCTTCTTCGTGCTCCATGCCGATGAAGGTGCCGTGCCAGCTGTAGTACCAGACCTGGCCGGTGTACCCATTCACGCTGAGCATGCCGGCGATTTGGCCATCCTTCAGTGTGTGGATGGTGTAGTAGCCGTAAAAGGCATCGGCGTCATCGCCGACGGTGGTCCCGGGGAGATTGGCATCCAGCCACTGCTGCGCCTGGGCCAGAGCCGCCTCGGCCGTCACCGTCTCGGGGCCACTCTGGCGGTTCCACCACCGGCCCATCATGCCGCCCCAGCCGCCCATGTGGCCGTACTTGTTGTTCCACATCATGTTCGGACCGGGTTCGGGATGGGTGGCACCACTGGTGCGGTCGATAAGGAATTCGAAGGCGAAGCGGCCGGTGCTCTGTTCGCGCGCCTGAATGTAGAAGTGGTTGTCGAACTCCATGATCTCGGCGACTTCCAGATCAGGGTTGCCATAGGTGGCCACGTACTGGCGCGCACGCTCGGCGACTTGCTCGCGGGTGAGCGGCGTGCCCGTCCCGGGAGCGCCCCAGCCGCCCATCATCCCGCCGGAACCCATCATGCTGCCACCGCCCATCATCCCGCCGGGGCCCGTCGCGCCGCCGGGGCCCGTCATGCCGCCAGGACCCATCATGCCGCCGCCACCCCAGGGCACCGGCCCCTGCGCCAGCGCTGTCGTAGCGACCAGGCTGCCCACCAGCAGTACACCCACCAGCAGGGCGCCCGTGATCGCAATGATTCTCCTCACGTTGCTATTCATTTTTCACATACCTCCTGTTCTTGCTAACTATTCTCTCACCGTTGCTGCAATCATACCAGGCACGCGTGAAGCTGATGTGAAGACGAGATAACACGTCCATGACGATGCGGTCCGCCGGCCAGATGGCCGGCGGGCCGTATCGCCGGCCCTATTCGCCGTTCAGCAAGTCCTCACGAATCCGCAGCTCCAACTCGGCCAGTTGCTCGTCCGACTCCAGCGCTTTCAGCTCGGCCTCGCGTGTTGCCAGTTGGTCGCGCAGCGTCTCGATGCGGCGTAGGCCCTCACGCAGCGAGGCCATCCGCGTTTCGAGGACGCCGATGTGACCGAGCACCACTTCCCTGGTTTCGAGAAACTCGCGGGCACGTTGCTCATCCGGCAGGGCCAGCCGGGCACTCTCGGCCGCGGCCTCGGCCTGCTCGCGCAACCGGCTGGCCTGTGCTTCCAGCGTTTGGAGCATCTGTTCGGCCTCGACACGGGCCGCCTCCAGACGGCTCCGGTGCGCGTACAGCCGGTTCAAGCCACTCACCGTAGCAGCGTCCCGCGGGCGCGGTGATCTTGGCTCCTCCCGCCGCGCTGGGGCCGCCACCTCACGGCGCAGACGCGCCAGGTCGCTCCAGTTCAATTCGCCGCTGTGTGCCAGCCTCTTGAGCCGGTGAAACGCCTCGGCGTCGATGTCGCCGCGGGCGTACAGGACCTTCACTTCTTGCTCGATGTCGGCGAGCGAGTCACGCCGGTGGTCGGCGTGATGGTGCCCGTGGTGCTGCTCGCCGAGCACGTCGTCCATCCAGCGGTAGATGCTTCGATCCGGTCCACACATGGTATTCTCCTTCCTGCCGTCGGGGGCATCGCGCTTCAGGGGCGCCACACTTTTCGGAAGCACGGCGCCCCCGGTCACCGCCGTCAATCTGCCAGATTGACGCGCATCGCTTCGTACTCGGCCTTGCTGATCTCCCCACGGGCGTAGCGCGCTTTCAGGATGTCCAACGCCGATTCACGGGGCTCACTGTGCCCCTGGTGACCACCATCCGGTCGCCATCCCATCGCGTAGGCGACGACGACTACAATCAACACGACGAACAAGAGACCAAAGCCATCATAATCAGTCACTCCCCCATCATGGGAATCACCCCCTCAGATCGTGTCCGCGACCGGGCTCACAAGAGCGGCCTCCTGTCCCGGCACCTGATCTGAAGTGTAGCGAGGCTGTGTAACAGACCGTTGAAGCCTGTATGACGATTTGGTGAAGACTTCTGACTATGTTCCTGAGTGAACCTTTGGCCCGCTCCTCTTCTGGCGAAGGCCCACCAGGCACCTGTTCGCCTATCCCTCGTTACGCCGGGCCACAATCAGCTTGAAAATGCTCCCGGCGCCCAGATCTTGCACCCCTTCCAGGCGCAGCCCGCTCCGGGCCACGTTCTCCACTGTGCGCCGGTTGATGTTGGCGCCCATCATGCGCACGACCAGCGGGTTGAGCGCGTCCATCAACGCGCCCACCAGCGGATTGGCCGCCCGCACGTGCTCCAGCAGCAATACGCGGCCGCCGGGCTTCACCACCCGCGCCAGTTCGCGTAATCCCAGGACTGGATTGGGGACGGAGCAGAAAGTGAACGTGCCCACGACGTCGTCAAAGGCGGCGCCGGGGAAGTCGAGTGCCTGCACATCACCCAGACGCAGGTCCACGTCCAGGTTCAAGTCGGCCGCCCGGCGGCGGGCACGCTCGAGCATGCCCGGTGTCAGGTCAACGGCTGTGACTTCGACACCGGGCGGATAAAACGGCATGTTCTTGCCCGTCCCCACGCCCACTTCCAGCACTTTAGGGCCGCGGACGAGGGACCAGAGGTGCGATCGCCAGGAACGATAGCGACCCTCGGCCATCGCTTCTATCCGGTCATAGAGCGGAGCAATCCGCTGATAACGGGCCCGCGTCCGCGCGGTTGCCCCTGGATCAGGCGTCATGGCTGTCTTCTCCTTGTTTCACAGGCCGTCTCAGGTGCGTGCAGTGTGGGGCGCTACCTTCACCCACCAGCCGTCACCTCGCAAACAGACCGTACACGAGCAAGGCGAGGATCGCCAGCAGCAGGAGCACGACCGGGCCGATGTCACAGCCCAGCATGCCGGCCATGCCGCCCATCATACCGGCGGTCATGCCCCGCCGGCCAGCAGCGGGTCCAGCACCAAATTGTCAGGCTCCATCGGTGGCGCATCACCGCCGGTCATCCCCCACTGAGCGATCCTCAGTCCGGCCGGCGAGGTCTTCGAAGCCCACGCGGATGAGCGGATAGGCAACCAGGATCACGCCGGCGCCGAAGAGCACACCCGTGACCAGGCGCAGGATCGAGTTGAGGCTCCCCCAGTTGGTGCCGGTATAGAAATTAGGGCCCATTCCGGGACCGAACAGGGGCAGCGCCCAGGCATTGGTCGCGTGCCAGCCGATACCGGTCAGGTCGTCGATCAAGTGGGTGGTGCCGTCCACCGCCATCGGCAAGACGAAGACCAACAGCGTCCAGGCGGGGAGTGGGGTCTGGACGCCCAGCCGATGCAGCAGGGCGTAGAGCAGGCCTGCCAACAGCGCGCCGCCGTACATCGCGACCATGCGGTCGCTGATGGCGACCTTGTACCCCAATGCGGCGTTGCCACGATAGGCGCGGTAATTCCAGAGGGTATCGGCGTCGGCGCCGCTGTGGATGAGCACGTCGCGGTTGTAGGTCCGCATGGGGCCATCAGGCGCGCCCAGGAAGAAGCTGCGCTCCGGCAGTTGGTGGCAGGTGAAGCCGTAGGCCGTGTAGAGCACGCCGCCGATCCACTCCTGGCGGGCGGCCAGCATCAGCGGCGCCAGGAACGCCCCAAAGAGGTAGAGAAAGACTACCAGGTTCAGCACGAAGAGCCAGTGGCGCGCGAACGCCGAGACCAGGCGCACGGTCAGGGCTTTCCCAGCAGCGGCTCGATGCGACTGCGTAGAAACGCCTCGCTCATGGGACCGCCGATCGTCACGTCGCGGATGATCCCCTCGCGGTCAATGAAGAAGGTGGTAGGCAGCGCCCGCACGCGGTACTCGAGACCGACGGCGCCGTCGCGATCCAGCACCACCGGGGCCGTCACGCCGATGCTGTCGAGATAGCGGCTGATCGTGCCGGGCTCTTCACCCTGGTTGACCAGCAGCACTGCCAGCCCGTCGGCCGTGTACTCATTCGCGACGCGCTGGATGGCGGGCATCTCCGCGCGGCAGGGCGGGCACCAGGTGGCCCAGAAGTTCAGCAGCACCGCCTGGCCCTGAACGTCGGCCAGCGCGGTCTGGCCACCGCCCAGCCGATCGAGGGTGAAATCGGGTGCCTGGAAGCCGGCCTGCGGCGCAACCCGGCTGACGGCGTCCGCACCGTCAGGCACACGGCTGACGAAGATCCAGGCGCTTCCCAGCACCGCGACGAGCGCGATCACGATCAGCCAGGGAGAAGACTTCGGCGGGACCGCAACCCCTTCCATACTGTGTCCCCCTGCTCAGTGCGGCTTGCCCCGGATCAAACTTCCCGTGTCCACAACGACAGCCAGATCGCCTGATGCCACCGGGAGGGGGCCCCCGCTCGCTGTGTCCGTCTCGGCCACAACCTGGCCACCGGCGTCCACGAGCCGCACCACGAACCGGTCCAGGCTGCGGGGTGCCGGGCCCGAGATATAGGTCCCGTCGCGCTGGAACTGCGAGCCGTGGCACGGACAGATGAAGCGCGTCTGCGACTCCTGCCAGTTGTAGATACACCCGAGATGGGTGCAGACCTTGTACAGCGCCAGAATCCCCTGATCGAGGCGCACAAACCAGAATTTGCCCTCATTATTTGGCTCAGGTAGCGCTTCTATGCCGGGCAGCGACGAGGCCGGGCCAAGGGTGAACTGGCCACCGAACTCGCCGGCCTTGAAGCGCGGCATGGAGAAGAGGTAGCCAACACCCCCCAACTCTGCCAGAAAGACGCCGATCGAGCCCAGCCAGACGTAGTTGAGCAACTCCCGCCGCGTGGGCGCTGCGGGGGCTAGCGCCTCTGCTGCGGCTGGCTCGGTGGCAGCGGGCATCGGTTTCACAGCCATGTTGTTCTCCTTCTGCAGGTTCTCCTTGTACGGTGCCCCCAGATGGCCACCTCCCTGGCAGCCTGCTTAGAGAAACCAGTAGGTCACGATGTCGTTGAGGCCGGCCAGGATGAGCACGACCGCGGCGGCCGGACGCAGCCAGGCATCGATGCGCCGCGCCCTCGCCAGATAGCCCCTCGTCGCGCCGACCCCGCTACTGAGCAGACCGGCCAGCCCCAGCAATGGGAGGGTCGTGCCGAGCGCGAAGACCGCCGGGTAGACCACCCCCATCGGCGAGCGCAGCGCCATCGGGATCGTAAGGCCGAAAAAGAGCAGGAAGAGGGTCGGGCAGAAGGCGAGCGAGAAGGCCACACCCAGCAGGAAAGCACCGCCCGCACCCGGCCCGGCCCGCGTCTCGATCCAGGAGGCCAGGCCGTGGCCGACCGAGAAGCGCAGCGGCAGCAGGCCCAGCAGGTACAGCCCGAGCAGGATCATCAGTGGCCCAAGTCCCTTGCGCACGGCGACGATGATAGGGATGGATTGCTGCGCGAGCTCTTGACCGGCCAGAATAACGACGACCCCGGCAACGGTGTAGACGAGCACCTTGCCGAGGACGTAGGCCAGTGCCCGCCCGGCGACCGCCTGACGGTGGCCGGCACTGCGGGCAACATAAGCCAGGGCGCTGGCATTGGTGGTGAGTTGGCAGGGGGCAGTCGCACCGATAAGGCCAAAAAGCAGCACGCTCAAGAGCGGAATATTGATGGCATCGGCAAAATCACCGATCGGCCCTGTCAGGTACGACGCAGGCAGGCTGAGGAACGCATACCACTCGGCTGTTGGGATCTGCTCCCGCAAGAGATAGATCAGCCCAATCAGGGCCAGGAGGGTCGCCGGGATGGCAACCCGTAGTCGCCTTGCCGGCTGGAAGCGGGGACCGGCGCTTGCATTGGTCACATGCTGCACAGTTTCTCCTCCTGCACGAGTCCTACCGCGTTCATGAGGCCATCTCCTCGCCTAAAGGCCGGGACCCGGCTCAAGGGCAACAGGCCTTTCTTACGATATCATATGGAATCGCGTGCACCACCGGTCACCCTTGGAGAGGATGCGCGTGATACGTGAGAAAACGGATCGCGCACCCCGCCGTCGCGCCTTCGAATGAACGTCTGTTGCACACGGCTCCAATTGGAGCATTGGAGCCATGCCGATCATATCACGGTACTTGCTGGCCCTCCTGGAGCGTCCAGGTTTCGTCCTTCTGGGCCTCGTATCGGCTGGGGCATTTGAGCAGGACATTGTCGGCGTGGAAGATCCTGTCCTCACCCAACCATCCTTCGACAACGGCGGAGGCCTCCTCCCGGAGGAGGTCGGGCCTGGGGCCTTCGTAGACCACCGTCAGCGGCCGGTCAGGGGCGGCCTCATCGTCCACGATCTGGAACGAGACCGTCTGCTGGGCCGCCGGGTCCACCCGGATGCTTGTGCCGACCACCTGGCCGGAGACCCGCACCCCGCGCCCGTTGAGTGTGGGCGCCTTGTCCCAGAACTCGGCGACAGTCAGGTAATACTGGGCCGAGCTGGAAACCGCAGTCGCGATCAGGTAGGCGAGCGCGATGAGGATCAGGATCCCGCCGACCAGAAACTTCGCCCGCCGTGGCCTGGCCTGGGGTACCGTGAGGGCGTGGTGGCGAGGCCGGGCGGCGTCACGGATTGACATTCTTTGGCTCATAGGAACCTCCTGCGGCATAGGACAGGATGAAACCCATCACTGCCCGCTCCAGGTCACGCCGCGGTCGCGGCTGCGAAAGACCGCCCCCCGACCGGTCACAACGAGCATCGTTGTCCCATCCGAACCGAGGGCCAGCCCGGTCACATCGCCGGCGAACGGCCGCCGGATCCAGCCGGCGGCCATGGTCGTCATGAACGACAGCCCTCGATCCGTCCCGGCATAGAGCGTCCTCGTCACCGGGTCGTAGGCCAGCGCGCGTACCCGCCGGCTGTCGAGCGCGCCGCTGACGAAGCCGTTGGCGCTCGTCCAGGTCGCCCCGCCGTCACGGCTCGCCAGGACCCCCGCGTCGGCCGTCCCCACGTAGATCATTCCCGCGGTCACGGCCAGCGCCGTCACGTTCTCGGCGAGGCTCGCGTCAACCGGTGCCCAGTTCACACCGCCATTCGCGCTGCGCCAGAGGCCGTGCTCGACGATGAAGGCGTAGAGCGTTTCAGGGTTGTCGGGCGCCACGGCCAATGCGTGAAGGTCGCGTCCGGGGAGGTCGGTGGCCACGTCGTCCCAGGTGCGCCCGCCATCGTCGCTCCGCAGAAACAGATTGTGTCCGGCCAGGTAGACACGCCGTGGATTGGCGGGGTGGACAGCCAGGGCCATTGCATCGCCGCTCACCGCGGCCGGCTGCCAGGTCGCACCGCCATCGCGGCTCAAGAGCAAGCCACCCCGGTAGCCGGCAAAGACGACATTGGGATCGGCGGGCAGGATGGCCAGCGTGTGATAGTCGGCGGCGGCGATAGTCGCAATCGGGTGTTGGGACGCAATCGCCGCCCGGGCGCGGAAGTAGAGAACGCCGGCGACCCCCGCCCACAGCATCGCGGCGATGCCGGCGACCAGGGTCCACTTTGGGAAAGGAGTGCTGAGCACTGCGTGCTGCATGCTGAGCGCGCTGGCGGGCGCGACCTCACTCACCGGCATCGCACCTTGAGGCGCTGCTTGATCAACGACAAAGTGCTGCTGTTGGGCATCACTTCCTTCGCTCCGCTTGAGACTCGCGCTCGGCCGCGAAGGGACGCCGGGCGCCAGGGGCGGAACCGGGCTTGATTCGTCCGAGGCTGGGAGGGGCACTGCAACTGGCGCGGGTAGCGCGCGGCCGCACTGGGGGCAAAAGAGCGCGCCGGGGGGCAGCGGCGTCTGGCACTCGGGGCAGGTGTGCAGGAGCCCCGCGCCGCAGGCCGCGCAGAACCGATCGGCCGGGCTGGCGAGCTGCCCGCAGGCCGGGCACGTCCGCTGCCCGTCGGTGGCCGGCTGCCGGTGCACCCGCCGCCGGGCGGCCACCTCGCGCTCGATCAGGTCGTCCAGTTCCTGGTTGCGCTGCGCCTCGGCCGCCCGTGCTTCATCCAGGGCCTTGAGCTCGGCCACCGCGCGGCGGGCAAGCTGTATTCGCAGCTCGCGGTAGTCCTCCTCTGCCAGCTTGCCGAGCCGCCGGTCAAACTCCAGGTCGCGCAGCTCGGCCAGCGACCCGGCGTCACGTTCGTCGCGCGCGACAGCACTGCCCCCGCCGCTCGGCGCGGCATATGCCTGGCGAACGAAGGGCAGGAAAATCGCGACCACGGCGACGGCACCAAACCCGAGGAGCAGCAGTGTCATCATGCTCCGCTCTCCTCCTCGGCGTCCCAGAGCGCCGCGGCCAAACGCGCTTCGTACGCCGCCACCTCGTCGTCCGGCACCGGCGGGAGCGCCTCTGGCGGGGGCGGGACGCGCGACCACTGTCTCACGAGCAGGTAGATCCCGGTGGCCCCCACCACCACCGCCAGGAAGGGCAGGCGCCAGACCACCAGGTTGAAGCCACGCTTGGACGGCTCCATCAAAATGCTCTCGCCGTAGCGGTCGACGAAGTATTGGATGATCTGCTGGCGCGATTCGCCCGCTTCGAGTTTCTTGCGGATGACCTCACGCATCTGGCCGGCCAGCGGCGAGGGCGAGTAGGCCACGGGGACGTTCTGGCAGATCGGACACTGGAGCATCTCAGCGATCTCCAGCGCCTCATCATCCAGGCTGCGTGGCGCGGCCGGCTGTTCGGCGCGGGCCAGGGTCCACCAGACCAGGCCGAAGAGCAGGGCGATTGCCAGCATCGCCAGCCGTCTGAAGTCAGGCTTCATGTGCAGCCACCTCCGGCAAGGTCCGCACCGCGCGCCCCGGCGCAACCGCCCGAAACGGCCACCACGCCACGAGCCCGCCGACCAGCAGCCCCGCCCCCGATCCAGAGCCAGGCGACCATCGGGTTGACGAAGACGTAGAAACTGGCGCTGCCATCCTCCCCCCAGGAGTTCAGCACCACGTAGAGATCCTCCAGCAGCGTCGTGCGGATCACGATCTCGCTCGCCGGCTGGTCGTTGAAGTTCGGGTAGAAGGCTTTGCCGGGCCGGATCGCTCCCAGGTCGCGGCCGTCCTTCGCTACGGCCATCCGCGCGAAGGTGACGTTCTTCCCGGGCTCCTGGCGCCGGGAGAGTTGCTCGTAGGTCAGGGTGTAGCGGCCGACCGTCACGCGTTGGCCGGGCGCCAGCGTGACCGCTTTCGAGACCTGGAAGAACGAGGAGGCTACCACACCGACCGTCACCAGCACCAGCCCGAGGTGGACCAGGTAGCCACCGTAGCGCTGGCGGTTGCGGGTAGTAAGGGTGACGAGCGCGGTGAGCGCCGGCTCGCCGGTCACCCTCTGGCGCGCGCGCATGCCGGTGTAGAACTCTTGCACGTGCGCCGCCAGCACCAGGGCGGCGACCCCAAAGCCGAGCAACGGACCCGGGCTGCGAACGCCGCCGGCCAGCAACCCGGCAAGGGTGATGACGAGGGCCACCAGAGGCACACGCAACACTTGAACCAACAGCGGGAGAGCGGTGCGCCGCCAGGGGAGTAGCGGCCCGATGCCCATCAGTGCCACCAGGCCGAGGAGCAGCGGGCCATTCACCTGCTGGTAATAGGGCGGACCGACGGTGATCTTTACGTTGCGGAGCGCCTCGGTCAGGATCGGGAAGATCACTCCCAGGAAGGTGGCGGCCGCGATCGCCACCAGCAGCAGGTTGTTGTAGAGAAAGGCCGATTCGCGCGAGAGCATCCCGTCCAGGTGACGCTCATCGCGCAGCAGCGCCAGGCGGCTGAACAAGAGGGCCAGCGAGAAGAGCAGGGCTGTACCCAGGAACATGAAGAACAACGGCCCCAGCGACGACTGCGCGAAGGCATGCACCGAGGAGAGAACTCCGCTGCGCACCACGAAGGTGCCGAAGATCGCCAGATTGAAGGCCACGATGATCAGCCCCAGGTTCCATACTTTGAGCATCCCGCGCTTTTCTTGCATGATCACCGAGTGCAGGTAGGCCGACATCACCAACCAGGGCATCAGTGCGGCGTTCTCGACCGGGTCCCAGCCCCAATAGCCGCCCCAGCCAAGGACATGGTAGGCCCACCAGGCCCCGAAGAGGTTGCCTGCCGTTAGGAAGCCCCAGCTCATCAGCGTCCAGCGCCGGGTGGCCCGCAACCAGCGCGTGCTCAGATTGCCGGTGAGCAGCGCCGCCATGGCGAACGCGTAGGGAATCGAGACGCTCATATACCCCAGGAGCAGCATCGGCGGATGGGCCATCATGCCGTGATCCCACAGCAGCGGGTTGAGGCCGCGCCCCTCTATGGGGAAGTACGGGATGGTTGCCGGGGGCTGCAGAACGGCCCCGATCACGCGGCCATCGCTCAGCGCCCACAGGCGCTCAAACGGGCTGGAGATGAAGTTCAGCAGCACGAGGAAGAAGAGCGCGATGCCCATCAGCACGGCCATGACGGCGGGCATCAGCTCGGAATTGCGGCGCCAGTTGAGGTGCACGGCCAGCGCGGCAAAGAGCGTCAGCGTCCAGGCCCAGAAGAGGAGCGAGCCGGGCTGCCCACCCCACAACGCCGCCAGCCCGTAGTACCAGGGCATCGCCCGGTTCGAGTTTTCGGCCACGTAGCGGATGTTGAAATCGTGCCGGAGGAAGGCGAGCGCCAGCGCCAGGGCGGCCACGGTCATGAAACCGGCTACAACCAGCAACCCGTTGCGCGCGCTCGCCACGAGCAGCGGGCGCCGGGTCCGGGCGCCCAGAGGGGCGGCTACGACCACGTAGGCGGCGATGATCAGCGCCGTCAGCAGCGCCGCACTACCGACCTCAGCCATTGGTGTTCACTCCACCGGTTGCCGCCACGTCCGCGGCGTGCCCGCTGAGGTAGCCCAGGTAGACCGGGACGAGTGGCGCCACGCACGGCGAGAGAAACGACAGCAGCCCGGCGGCAACGGCCAGCAGGTAGGTCGGCGCGGCCGCGCCTCCCAGGCCCACGTCCAGGTAGAGCCCGTTCCGCAACGCCCAGGCCGCGATCCGGAACATCTGGTTGGAGAAGAGCAGCAGGCCCATCCCCACCAGCAGCAGCCCGTTGACGATTTGCAGCCAGCGCAAGTGGCGCCGCAGGCGGCGTACGATCCCAATTGCCCGGCCCACCAGGAGCCCTAACGCCAGGAAGGGAATCGCCAGCCCGAGGGCATAGCCGGTCAGGAGGAATACGCTCTGCCCGGCCGTCTCCTGAGCGAAGCCCAGGGTGAGGATCGCGCTGAGGGTGATGCCGACGCAGGGAGTCCAGCCGGCCGCGAAGAAAGTGCCCATCAGCCACGACGAGACGAACCCGGGTCGTCGCCGGGCGTCCCAGTGTGGGCGAAGCTCGTAGTTGATCCACGGCAAGTTCAGGGCGCCCATGGTGGCCAGGCCGAAGAGCACGACGACCAGGCCGCCGACCCGGGCCAGCAGCGGCCGGTATGCGAAGAAGAGCTCCCCTACCAACGTCGCGGCGCCGCCCCAACCAAGCACGAAGACAGTCGAGAAGCCCAGCACGAACAGGACCGCGTGGATGAAGGTCGTCAGGCGGTGGGTGACGGATGCGGTCGCGGTGGAAGCGGTGGGGCTGACAAGGCTCTGAGCCATCGATTCCCTCACGTTATGGCTGGAGCAGCGCGTCGAGCGCACGCCGAAAGGTCTCTTCCGGCACGATGCCGATGGCCTTCTGGGCGATCATCCCGTCGCGGGTGATGAAATAGGTTTCGGGGATCCCAGTCAGGCCGTACTCGATGGCGATCTCGCCGTTGGGGTCTGGGCCGTTGGGATAGGTAATACCGAATTCCTGCAAGAATCGGGCTGCATCCGCATCCGTGTCCCAGATGTCTATCCCGACGAAGACGACCCCGCGATCCTTGTATTCTCGCCAGATGCGTTCCAGGGTCGGGGCTTCCTGGCGGCAGGGCGGGCACCACGAGGCCCAAAAGTTGAGCACCACGACCTGCCCGCGCAAGTCCGAGAGCCGCACTGTCTCGCCCGTGCCGAAGCGCGTCAGGCTGAAATCGGGCGCCGGCCGGTCGAGCACCGCCAGGGTGGCGGTCTGACTGTTGATGGTCACGCCAGCCGGCCGGCCAGGCTTGCCGGCGCCGGTCACCAGGGCGTAGCCCAGCAGCCCTAAGATGGCCACCGCGCCGAGCCAGACCGCCCAGGCCACGAGACGCTGGGCCCGCGATTGTGGCGGCCGGACAGCGTGCGCCTCCGGCAGGGTTGGGCTTGCCTCGCTCATCGAAACGCGCGCCTTCGCTCCATTAGCGCTCCACCGGCGTCCCGATCCCACCGCAGCGCCTGCCGGGCTCGGGTCCCTGCAGACCGTGGTGGTACTGGCTCGCTTCAGCCTTCTTACACAAACCTGGGGACTGTCTGACAGCAAGACGTTCAGACGATTTGGTCACGCGGTTCTCCGTATGGTCTGCACTTACGCTCATGTGGAATAAGGTGTGTAGCGTGAGCGTTCGACTATTCGATCGTACCGGATTATAACTCTCGTGGTACGACTGTCAATAGTAGGCGAACCTTACGCGTTGTCCAACGCGTCGGGTGTGTCGCGCCTGTTGGCAGAGCCACCCCCATGCTGACGCGACGAAACTGGATAGGGAGAGCGACGAATTGTAGCTCACGAACGGGACAAGCGGTCCTGACCCACCCCATCGCGTGCTTCGTGCAGACCGTTTTGGCTGGCTGAAAAGCCAACGGTTGGCCCTCGCGTCCACACACTGGGCACCGACCGGGCTGGCCTTGCTGAAGAAGCAAATTGACATCGTGATCCGGCCAGCCACGGCCTCCAACGCGCGGAGATGACGGATTCGGGGCGCGGACGCGCCGAGGAACAACAGTCCGGCGCTCGCCGTCTTGCTATGCCGCCAATCTCTTCAGCCAAGCCTCAGGAAAGGCTCAGATTCCCTTCGGACGACAGAAATAGCGAGGAGCTGAGATGGCATAGCCACATGACAAGGAGCGCAGATTTCACCCCAGCCGTTCTTCCTGGCCCACCTCTCACTTCAAGGTCTTCAGGTAATCCAGCAGATCGTTGAGGTCGCCCTCGGACATGCGCCAGCGGGGCATGGGCCAGGCCAGGGGCTCACCGGCCGGGTCGATGCCCTCGGTAATGGCACGCGTGATGGTCTCGTCGCTGTACGGCGGATGAGTTTCGTGGGCATCGCCGTGCTCGCCCTGCGTCAACGTTGGGTAGCGAATATCGGGCGCGACGAAGGTGCCCATCATCATGGTCACGGTGCCGCCGCGGCCGTCGGGGCCGTGGCAGGCCGCGCAGGTCATCATGCCGGGATGGCTCATGCGCATACCGGCCATCTCGGCAGTGATGGGCTGGCCGGAAGCGCTCATCGCGGTGAAGTAGATCCGCTCACCGTTGGAGCGGAATTGCCGCGGGAAGAGTCCAAATTGCCCCCGCATCGGACCGGCCACCGAGCCGAACGTGAGCGCTCCCAACAGCAACACCACGCCCGCGAGCAGCACGAGTCCGGCAAGCACGCCAGCGCCAACAACAAGGGGCCAGCGGATTCGTGCGTTCATTCGGCGCCCTCCTCCCGCTCTGGCGATGATCGGGCGCCAGCCCGCGGTGTGCGCGTAGCAGTCAGCAACAAGAGGACCCCAGCGATCAGGAGCACAATCAAGCCGACCGGGACGAAGCAGGCCATAAGCCACCAGAAGATCGCAAAGCCGCCCATCACTCCCGGTCCCATCATCGCTGGCCCCATCATGCCAAAGCCCATCCCGCTCAGCCCCCAGATAAGGCCCAGCAGGAACAACCCACCTACCAGGACCGCCAGCACGATCAGGACAAAAACCACAACCTCACGCCCCGTGATGTTCATGGCCCTTCACGCACTACCTTTCACGTTGCACGGCATCGAGATCGACGTCGCGTTCAACCACCGACGCGCTCTCACTCGCCGGGACCGCGGGCCAGCCGGATCTCACGCCGTAGTGGCGTACGCTCCGGCACGATCAGGGTAACACCGAGTTACTGCACCAGGTCGGCGCGCATCGCTTCGTACTCGGCCTTGCTGATCTCCCCGCGGGCATAGCGCGCTTTCAGGATGTCCAACGCCGATTCACGGGGCTCACTATGCCCCTGGTAACCACCATCCGGCCGCCATCCCATCGCGTAGGCGATGACGACCACAATCAACACGATGAACAAGAGGCCAAATCCCATCATGGTGGCTTCTCCTTTTTGGTTCGACGTTCGCTGCGTCCAACAGTTCTCTGAAAGATCGGTGATTCGTTCTCCGTTCCGGTGGAGCCGGTCATTTGTTCGTGGTCTGTGATCGGTTGTTCGAGACCCACGGTCGAACGGCGCGATGAAAGCCGACAACGGGCCATACACAACCGGCCGGATACTCTTATCCCATCAAGTCATTCCGGATGTCCTCATACTCGGCCTTGGTAATCTCGCCCTGGGCGTAGCGGCGCTTGAGGATCTCAAGCGCCGGCTTGGAAGCGTCGCTGTTGGATCGAGTGTACTGGGAGGGCAAGGTGCCCGTGGAACGTGGAAACAGCGCGCTCACCAGCCACACCGCCAGGGCGATGACCAGGACCCAGAAGGCCAGCATGAAGATGATCCCGCCACCGTGGAAGCCCCACCCCATCATCATAGTGTTCACCTCCTCCAAGAGAACGCGTTTGAGTCTGGTCCGTGTGTTGCGCGCTTCACGTGCTACCCTGATAAACCCATTCCCAAACGGTGCCAAAAGTGTAGCTCGCCTCTGTAACAGGAGCTTAACGCCAGTATGACGATTTGATGAAGACTGGCGGGGATCAGGAAGCGACGGGGAGGGTGAAAGTGAAGGTGCTTCCCTGACCCGGACCCGAGCTGGTAGCCCAGATCCGGCCGCCATGGGCCTCGACCAGGTGTTTGGCGATGGTCAGCCCAATGCCACTGCCGCCGCCGGCGCGTGAGCGGGATTTGTCCACCCGGTAGAAGCGCTCGAAGAGGTGTGCCAGGTGCTCGGGGGCGATGCCAATGCCGGTGTCCTGCACGGCGGTGGCGACGGCGCGACCCTCGCACCAGGCCCGGATGGTAACCTGGCCTCCCGGCCGAGTGTATTGCAGGGCGTTGCCCAGCAGATTGAGGAGCACCTGGGTCAGGCGATGCGGATCGGCCCAAACGTGCGGCAGCTCGGCCGGGAGGTCAACCCGCAAGCGGACGCCTTTGTCCTCGAACTGAGGGCGCAGACGGTCGACGGCGCCGCGGATCACTTCGGCCGGTGCGACCGCCCGGCGCTCGAGCAGGAGTTGCCCGGCCTCGGCGCGGGAAAGCTGGGCCAGGTCGTCGATCAGCCGCTGCAGCCGGGTCACCTCGCGCTGCACACTGAGAAAGGTGGCGGGCTCGGCCGGCAAGACACCATCCACCAGACCCTCCATCGTACTCTTGATGCTGCTGAGGGGGGTGCGCAGTTCGTGGGCCACGTCACCGATGAGCGCCAGGCGGCGCTGTTCGGTGCGCTCGAGGGTCTCCGCCATCCGGTTGAAGGTCTGGCCCAGAATACCCAACTCATCCTGGCTAGGCACCTGCACGCGACCGTGATAATCACCGCCCGCAATGCCGCGGCTGGCCCGGGTCATCGCCTGAATGGGGCCGACAATGCGCCGGGTGGTGAAGACGCTCACGGCGACTGCGGCCCCGGTCGCCGCCAGCGCCGCGACGGCCAGGACCTCGTTGATCGCGGCGCGAAAGTCCGCATGCAGCTCGTCTATGAGGATGGGGTCCGCACCCAACAGCGCCTGCATGCGCGCGGTGTGGCGCGCCAGGGCCGCTGGGGTGTGGAACGCAGCCGTAGTGATCAGCACGACCACGCCGACGATCACGATGATAAGGTAGGAGACGAAAAGCTTCCAGCCCAGGTGCTGCTGAAGCCGCGAGACCGGGGTCATATCGGTTCATCCTCAAAACGGTAGCCGGCGCCCCGCACGGTGACAAGCAAGGTCGGGTTGGCCGAGTCGTCCTCCACCTTCTTGCGGAGGCGCCCGAGGTGGACGTCGACCACCCGCTCGTCACCATAATAGTTGTAGCCCCAAACCTGCTCGATGAGCTGCTCCCGGCTCAGCACCCGGCCGGCGTGGCGTGCCAGGGCTTCCAGCAACTCGAACTCGATGGGCGTCAGTTCGACCGGCTGTTCGTCCTTCCAAACCTGGCGGGCGCCCGGGTCGATGCGCAGCCGCCGAAAGGCCAGCACCGGCTCACCCGCGCCGAACCCCCGGCCTCGGCGAAGGATCGCCTTGACGCGCGCCACCAACTCACGTGGGCTGAAGGGCTTCGTCAGGTAGTCGTCGGCCCCCACGGTGAGCCCCACGACTTTGTCGGTCTCCTCGGTGCGGGCGGTCAGCATCAGGACGTAGACCTCGGATTCCTGGCGCAGGCGCCGGAGCACCTCGATCCCGTCCATCCCGGGCAACATGATGTCCAGGATGATCAGGTCCGGCTGGAAGGCACGGGCCGCCTGGAGTGCCGATGGTCCATCGGCGGCGGTCTGGACCGTGAAGCCCTCCTGCTCCAGATAGGCCCGCACTGTGCGGACAATGATCGGCTCGTCGTCGACGATGAGCACCTTCGCGCCGTTCACGCGGCTGCTCCTCTCGAGATGGGCGCGAGCACTGGCGGTTTGTGTCTTCGGGAGGGGAACACGCGCAGACTCCTTTCAGCGACCACCCGGGCACAGGCCGCCGCAACGGCCGTAGTCAGCGCCAGGAGAAGGACGATGGTCCTAATCCTCGTAGATTGACCGCAACAATCATCGTCACTGATCCTCGCCGGCAGGCAAAGAGCGACAGGCTCTATTCAACCGGGGGCGCTGAGGGGAAAACAGGCAACAGGACCACCGGCCACACAGCCCTCAAAACAGTTTGCCCAGCAACGAAGCGGGGCCGCAGCTCGCTGGGCCGAGGGTAGCAGCGATGTTTCCGGCCTCCAGGAGCAGGAGCCCGGTGAGTGCTACGCCGGCGATACCCAGGGTCCACTGATGACCACACTGGGGGCTCGCCACCTTCCCGGTGGCGGTCAGGAGCCGTGTAATGCGGCGCTCGATCAACTCACCAGCCCCCGCGAGGCGCTGTGCCGGGCCCGGGTCGGGCATCTCAACGGCGTGTTGCCAGACCTTCGCCAGCGCGCTTGCCAGCGCCAGCGGGCGACCGGTAACACTCACGGCCAGGTCGTCGCAGGCAGTTTCCTTCTCCTGGCGGAGCTGGCGATAGGCCACCCAGCTTGTCGGCAGGTAAAAGAAGGCATCACGCAGCACTGTCGCCAGCCAGATCACGAGAGAATCGCGCCGCGCCACGTGCGCCAACTCGTGAGCCAGCACCGCCTCGAGCTCGCGCCGGTCGAGACGTGTGATTATCCAGCTTGAAAGGAGTACGGACGGTTGCCAGAGCCCCCACGTGAGTGCCACCGGCCGATCGTAGACACAGAGCAGCACACGCGGGCGGACCGTGCCGAGCTTATCCGCCAGATCATCGGCCAGGCCCTGCAGCTCCGGGGCCGCTGCCATACCCCTCCCTGCGATAAATCGCCGCATCAGGGCGAGTCGCACCACGCCCAGGCTCAGCCCGCCCATTGCCACCAGTGCCATTGCCAGGGGCAGCCCCTCGCTCAAGGCGTAATTCCACGGCGGCGTACCGATGTGGCAGACTCGGCCGGTCGCGTGATGGATTCCACTGATCGCGAGTCCGAGGCTAACGACCGGTGTCGCCAGGATGAGCACCTGCGCATCGCGCCGCTGTGACAAGGCGTGAACGCCACGCAGGATGTCAACTCCCAGGAAACCTGCCAGCACGACCAGGAGCACACTGGAAACGCCTAGCAGGGCGTGCATCAGTCGCTTTCCTCGACGGCACGCCGGCGTTCGATCGCCTCGAGAAGATCGCGCGCCCGGGCTGCTGCCTCCGAATCGGCTAACGAGCTGAGTTCCTCAAGCATTGCACCGGAGAAGCTCACGAGCAGGTCTTCGAGAACCCGGCCAACGAACTGTGAGACGAGCTCTTCCTCGGTGAAGGTCGGGTAGTACTTGTAGGCCTGCTCCTGCTTCTCCACGCGCAGCAGGTTCTTTTTCGCCAGGCGCGTCATCGTGTTCATGACCGTCGTATAGGCGATCCGCCGGCGCCCATACAGAACCTCGAAGATGTCACGGACGGTGGTACCTTCCCCGGCCGTCCGTGCCCAGATGAGATCCATGATCTCGGCCTCAAGATCGCCGAGTACCTTGCGAATGCCCGGGCGATCAAGCCGAACGACGTGAATATCTGGTTCGGGAGTCATCCATCACTCCTCACTCTCGTACGTCTGGGAAGAGACCGTCTGCCTGGCGGGCATTATAGAAAACCACTGTGCAGGCGTCAAAAGTACTATTGGCGGTCGTAGAGCGGTCCTCTCCATTTACATTGAATGGTTTGCACGGTGGCTCCTCCACCGCTGGGCGTCCGGCCCTGGTTAAGGTGGACGGACAATGCGGCGAAGAGCGACAGCCTCCAGGCCCAGAAGAGCAGCGATCCAGGTCGGCCGGTCCAGAGTGCGGCCAGCGGGTGGTACCAGGGCATCGCTACGTGCACTCGCAATCCGGGTAAGGCGGGGTGCCCGTTGGCGTTGTGGGGCGGGAGAAATATCCATCACCAAGAACGGCAGTCGCCTCCTCTGTATCAACCCAAGAGCAGCGCTCCAGCGCGGCTCGCGAGAGCCACCCAGGCCTGGGGGAAGATCCCTGTGAGCAACGTCCCCAGTCCAAGCGTTACGAGTGCCAGGCGGAGCGCCAGCGGCTCGCTCGGAAGCCGCGGCTCTTGTGAGGGATGGAGGTAGAGAGGCTCGATCACCCGGACGTAGTAGAAGAGCGAGAGGGCGACGTTCGCACCCATGACAGCCGCCAGCCAGACCCAACCGGCGCCGAGGGCCGCGCCAAACAGCATCGTCTTGCCCACAAAGCCACCGAGGGGCGGGAAGCCGGCCAGAGAGAGCAGGGAGAGCATCAAGACCACCGCCGGCAGGGGAAGCCGTCGCCCGAGTCCGGCGAAGTGGCGGAGGGTATCCGACCCGAGTTGACGCTCGATCGCATCGACCGATAGGAACGCGCCCAGGTTCATGAAGAGATAGACCGCCAGGTAGAGCAACATCCCGGGAACCGCGAGCACGTCGCGCCCCGCCGCCGCCACACCGACCAGGAGGTAGCCTGCCTGCGCGATCGAGGAATAGGCCAGCAGTCGCTTGACGCTGGTCTGGCGCAGCGCGAGGAGGTTCCCCGCCGTCATCGTAAGGGCTGCGAGCCCGGCGAGGAGCGCCGGCCAGTCGCCCGGCCTGTTCGGGAAGGCGACAACCAGCGTGCGCAGGAGCACCGCCAGCCCGGCCGCCTTGGGTCCCACCGCGAGATAGCCGGCGATGGGGGTCGGCGCGCCCTGGTAGGTGTCGGGCGCCCACATATGAAAGGGCACGAGCGTGATCTTGAAACCATATCCGACCAGCACCAGACCCAGCGCCGCAAACACGGTGAGCACCGGCGCGGCCGGGAGCCGGGCCGCCAACTCCGGCAGACGCAACGTTCCGGTGAGCCCGACGAGCAGAGCCATTCCATAGATCATTACCGCCCCGGCGGCAGCCGAGAACAGAAAGAGCTTGAGGGCCCCCTCGGTCGCCCGCCGGTCGTCCTTCGCGATACCGACCAGGACGTACGAGCCAACCGTCACGAGCTGGACGAAGAGCGCGATCAGCGCCAGGTCCTGGCTGGCTGCCAGACCAACGATGCCAAGGCAGGTCAGGACAAGGAGCGCCGGAACCTCGCCCGCGTGCGGCCGGCCGCGGAAGTGCCCGTGGGTTGCCAGCAGAACCAGCGCCGTCGCCCCGATGGCAAACAGTTTAAAGTAGACCGCAAACGGGTCGAGGGCGTACGTGTCGAGGAACACCGGCTGGGGTGGCCAGGACAGCATGCGCGCACTCATCACCGCTGCCGCCCCAAGACCGGCCAACGCCAGCCAGGTCGTCGCGCCCTTGCGGGCTGGCGGGAGGAACGGGCCCAGCGGAAGAAGCAGCAGCACGAGGCCGGCCAGGATCAATTCCGGCACGATCGCCCACAGCTCCATCCCGCCTTCCACACCCGGCACCGACCTAACCACCTTTCACGAGGCCCGCCAGCAGCCCGCTTCGAAGGGCCCCCTCAATAATCCCCACCAACGGACCGGGCACCACACCGAGAAGGATGATCAGCACCACCAGCGGCAGGAGCGTGGCGAGCTCGCGACCGGTCAGACCGGGCAGCTTCGTCCACGCAACCGGGAGGGCACCGAGCAGCACGCGCTGGAGCGTCCAGAGGAACATCGCTGTGGTCACGAGTACGCCAAGAAGCATGCCCACCGCCGCCCAGCGATAGACGCCAAGCGTCCCCAGGACGATCTGAACCTCGGCCGCGAAATGGGCCAGGGCCGGCAGGCCGAACGAGGCGAACATCGTGAAGGCGAGGATCGATCCGTAGAGCGGAAGCACCGCCCACAGCCCAGAGAGGCGTGCGATCTCGCGTGTGCCGGTACGATCCGCAAGCATCCCGACCAGGAAGAAGAGCCCGCCGGTGACCAGCCCGTGGGCAACGAGCTGATAGGTAGCGCCGCTCGCTGCCGCCGCACGGTCCGC
The DNA here is from genome assembly GCA_027493995.1 of Ardenticatenaceae bacterium. GTDB lineage: Bacteria > Chloroflexota > Anaerolineae > Ardenticatenales > Ardenticatenaceae > DOUV01. The sequence continues at coordinate 9,123,282 of JAOSJS010000001.1, forward strand.
CGGGTTGGCCCAGGCGGCGGCCGCCACCGCCACACCGAGCATCACGTACCCCATGTGGTTGATGCTCGAGAAGGCGACGAGTCGCTTGAGGTCCGGCTGAGCCATCGCTACCGCGGCGCCGTAGATCGCCGAGACGACCGCCAAGCCGGCGATCGGTACGGACCATGCGCTGAAGGCATCGGGCACTGTCGGCAGGGCCAGCCGCAGGAAGCCGTACCCTCCCAGCTTGAGGAGCACGCCAGCGAGGAGCACGCTTCCAGCCGTTGGGGCCTCTGTGTGGGCATCAGGCAGCCAGGAGTGGAACGGGACGACCGGAAGTTTGATGGCAAAGCCGATGAAAAAGCCAAGGAGAACGAGCGAGGCCACCAGGCCGCCCCCAACGTACGGTTGAGCAGCCACGATGGCGGGCAGATCGAAGGTGCGCGGCTCCATGCGGAGGTAGAGCGCCAGAATGGAAAGAAGCATTGCCAGGCTGCCGACACGCGTGTAGAGAAAGAATTTGATGGCCGCCTCGATCCGCCGCTCATGCCCCCATACCCCAATGATGAAGTACATCGGCACCAGGGAGACCTCGAAGAAGACGTAGAAAAGTAACAGGTCGAGCGTGCTGAAGACCCCGATAAGACCGGTCTCCATGACCAGGAACAGGGCGAAGAACGCGCGCGGGTATGGCTCCTGGTTCCACGAGTAAAGCAGCACCAGGAAGGTCAGCAGCGCAGCGAGCAGCACCAGTGGCAGTGAGAGCCCATCCACGGCCAGGTGGTAGCTGGCGCCCAGGCCCGGGATCCAGGGCGCTCGCTCCTCGAACTGGAAGGCGCCGCTGCGCCAATCGAACTGCGCGGCCAGGGCGACACCGAGCCCGAGCACGGCACCACTCGTGCCAACGGCCAGCCAGCGCCAGGTTCTCGGACCCGGAACGAGAAAGAGCACCAGCCCGCCCGCAAGGGGGACGAAGATCATGAGGGTGAGGAGCGGCATCCTAACCTCCTGAGAGCGAACGGCGATCGCGGAACGGCGCGAACTGTGAGCGCTACAGAAACAAGTGGAGACCGCCTATCGCTCTGTTCACTGTCCGGCGTTCGTCATTCATCTCTCAGCGCATGACGAGCATGGCGAGGGCCAGGAGACCCAGGCCCCAAACGAAAATTGCCAGCAGGTAGTTCTCAATCCGGCCGGTTTGGAGACGCCGTAGCCGCTCACCGGCGTTGGCCAGCGTGCGGCCAAAGGTCGTGGCGGCCGCGTCGATCCGCTGCAGGTCGAAGCGGGCACTGGCCCGAACGGCAGCGAGCGTCGCCGCTGCTGCCCTCGTCGCGACGGCATCGAAGACGGCGTGGTCGAAGCCAGCCACGCGCCGCGCCGCACCGAGGACGACGCGGGTGGACCGCTCGCCGATGGGATCGAAGAGCGTTCGATCAATGCGGCCTGCGCTGTAGATCAGTTGCAGGCCGAGCCGGGGGAGCGCACGGTACAGCACTCCCAGGCCGAACTCGCCGGCGAACAGCGGGGCGAGGGGCCGGATCGGTGCCCAGACGACGTCGCGCGGCCAGGCGTAGCGCGCACTGAGGCCGAGAAGGACGCCAAGAACTGCCATGCCCAGGGTAAGGGCTGTCACTATACCTGCTTCCGGCGTCGCCGCATCGAGGAGATGACCGAGCGGCTCGTCGAGCAGGGGCGCGTCGATCAGGAGCCCGATCGGTACCAGGGCAGTGAGTGCCAGGAGCGGGACCAACAATCCGTGCCCGGAACTGTGCGCTTCCTGAGCCGGCTTCGATGCCGGGCCGAGGAAGACCAGGCCGAAGGCTCGAGCGCTGTAGAGCGCGGTGATGAAACTCGCCAGCAAGGCCGCAGCGAAGAGCGCCGGGTTGGTCCGCCAGGCAGCGGCGAGGACGGGGTCTTTGGGCGGCAGGGCCAGGGTCACCGGCAGCCCGGCCAGGGCGGCGGCGCTGAGTGCGAAGACCACAAAGGTGAGCGGCATTCGCCGCGCCAGGCCCCCCATCCTGTCGAACGCTGTCCCTTCGACCGCGTGATCGATCACGCCAGCCGCCAGGAAGAGCGACGCCTTGTAGAGAGCCTGGGCCACCAGCAGCAATACACCGGCGATCAGGCTGCCAGCGCCCAGCCCCACGAACATCAGCCCAAGCTGGCTCATCGTCGAGTAGGCCAGGGTGCGCTTCAGATCCTTCTCGACCAGTGCGGCGGTCCCGCCCACAAGAGCGGTGATGATACCCACCCAGGCAACGACCACCAGGGCAGGTTTCGCGACGGCAAAGAGCAGATGCAACCGGGCGACAAGGAAGACGCCGGCTGCGACCATGGTGGCTGAGTGGATCAGAGCCGAGACCGGGGTCGGCCCGGCCATGGCATCAGGCAGCCAGCCCTGGAAAGGGATCTGGGCCGACTTGCCGGCGGCTCCGGCGAAGAGCAGGAGCGCGATGGCGAGGAGGAAGCCCGTGGCGAACCGGCTCCTGCTCGCAGCATCGAGCACGACGTCGATGCGGGTGCGGCCGAGGGTACCGGCAAGCAGGAGGAGCCCCGCGAGCATGGCCAGGTCGGCCACTCTGGTCGTCAGGAAGGCCTTCGTCGCAGCAGCCGGTACACCCGGCCGTTCGAACCAGAAGCCGATCAGCAAGAACGAGCAGAGACCGACCAGTTCCCACGCAATGAAGAGGGTCAGCAAGTCGGCGGCGAGCACAAGCACGAGCATAGCCCCGGCGAACAGGCTGAGGAGCGCGAAGAAACGCCCGAAGCGCGGATCTCCGGCCATGTAGCGCACTGCATAGACAAAGACAACCAGCGCGACGACCGCGACCAGCACAGCCAGGAGCGCGCCGAGCGGGTCAAGCCAGAGGGCCAGCAGCAACTCGCGCCCCCCGACCACGAGCCAGGGCACCGAGACGACGGCCCGCGCGCCCTGCGCGGCGGCCAGCAACGCCAGGGTGGAAACGGCTGTCGCCCCGCCGATGGCGGCGATGGCGAGGCCGGCCGAAAGCCGGCCCAACCGGCTGAGGCCGGCCGCCAGCAGTATGAAGGCGGCCAGCGGCAGGACCGGTGCGAGCCAGAAGAGCCGGGCCGCGTTCATCCCCTCAGCTCGGCGACCTCGTCCACGTTCGAACTGCCCCGTTGCCGGAAGACAAGCAGCATCAGGCCGAGACCGGCGGCCATTTCGACGGCGCCGACCGTCACGGCGATGATGGCAAAGACTTGTATGTCGAAGTTATCCGGCCGGACGAAACGCCAGAAGGCAACAAGAGTCAGGATCGCCGCGTTCAGGATGATCTCGACGCTCATGAGGACCATGATGGCGTTGCGCTGGGAGAGGACGCCGGCCACACCGATGCTGAAGAGCAGCGCGCCGACGACGAGGTAGGGAACCAATCCAGGGCCGGTCACGTGTGACCTCCGTGGTGCTCACCGGGTCCAGCCGGCTCGGGCGGCGCCTCGACGAGCACCAGATTCATCCCGCAGACCGGGCACTGTCCGGGGCCGGCTTGCTGGATCTCGCGGTGCATCGGACAGGTGTGGCGGGTCGCCTCAAGCCTTGTCGTTTCGGCCGGCTTGCGCGTCGGTGGGGCGCCCTCGCGCTTGGCGAAGATCACCGCGCCGGTGATCCCCGCCAGAATCAGGAACGCCGCTCCCTCGAACCCGATCATGTAGCGTGAGAGCAGCAACTCACCAACCATAACCGTGGCGTCTTGAGTGGGACCGGCCGGGGAGAGCGGCCACGCCGCCCGGATCACGAGCCCGGTCAGCAGCACGGCCGAAGCGGCACCGACCACCAACGCCCAGGGAAGTTGGACGGTCGACATCGCCATATCCACCATCATCTGATAGTGCTGGCGGGGCGTCATGCCCGCCATGCCTGCGCCAGGCTCCTCAGGCGTGCCATGCTGCCCGTGCATCTCGTCGTGCCCACCCGCATCATCATGGTGGTGGTGGGCCTGATCGCTCGCCTGCTGTTCCTCGCTCCTGACCATGGAGCCGTCCGACTCATGCTCACGCGAGACCGGCTGTTGCTCACTGGCAGCAATGAGGTTCATCCCGCAGACCGGGCATTGGCCGGGTTGGTCACGGCGGATTTCCAGGTGCATCGGACAGGTATAGCTCTCAGAATGATCGATCGAGGGCCGCGCCTCTTCCAGCTCTTCCCGCGGGACCAGCGCCATCCCGCACTGCGGGCACTCACCCGGCCCCGCGGTACTCACCTCCGGATGCATGGGGCACGTCCAGTCACCGGCCGGCGCAGCGAGAGGCGTCTCCTTCTCGCGAGCGACCGGGGGTGGCCGGCCGCGCGGCATCCTCATCGAGAGGGCCCCAGGACCGGGGAGATTCATCTTGCGCTTCATATCCCACATCATCTCACCGCCGGGGTCCAGCATGATCATGACCATGAACAAGATCATCACGAGCATACCGCCCACGTTCATCATGATCTGGATCGCGGCGAGCAGGTCGGCATCCAGCAAAACAAAGAGACCTGCAATCGCGACAAAGCACGACATGAGGGCCAGGCCGGCCCGGTACATGCTCATCGTCAAGAGCATCCCCGCTGCCGTCGTCAGGGCCACGCCGGCCAGGCTCAGGAACATCACCCACTCGACCAGGCCGCTCACCGGGCACCTCCGCCCAGGACCAGAATGAGAACACCCACCAGTGCAACGTTCACGAGCGAGGCCGGCAAGAGAATTTTCCAGGCGAGGCCCAGCATCTGATCGTGACGCAGCCGTGGCGCGAACCGGATGGCCCAGAGCACGAGCGTCGCCAGGGCACCGGTCTTGAGCAGAAACCAGATCGGTCCAGGGAGAAGTGGTCCCTGCCAGCCGCCAAAGAAGAGCACAACGCCGATGGCCATCAGCAGCCCAAAAATGGCGTTCAGCCCCACTTTGAAGAGCAGCAGGCGCGGGCCAGCATACTCCGCCAGCACACCGCCCTCGAGTTCGGTGCCGGCCTGCGGGATGTCGAACGGGTGGCGGTAGGACATCACGAGCGCGGCGACCAGGTAGATCGCGAGGCCCAGTGGTTGCCAGACCGCGTACCAGAGGTCTGCCTGCGCCTCCACGATGCGCACAGTTGAGAGCGACTCCGTCGCCATGACAGGACCAATCGCAGCGAAGCCGAGCGGCACCTCGTAGCTAATCAGGATTGCTGCCGCCCGGAACGTGCCGAAAAGGCCCTCTTTCGCGTTCTGGCTCCAGCCGGCGTTCATCATCGCAACGACGAAGGGACCCAGCACCACGATGAAGTAGAAAAGGCCGATCGACGGATTGAAGCCGACAAGGCGCGCCCCGAGGGGGATGACGAGCGCCGCCAGCGCCACGGCAGCCAGGGCGACCAGGGGGGCCGAGCGGAAGAGAAGGCCGTCGGCGCCACGCGGGACCAGGTTCTCCTGGCGCAGAAGCATTGCAGCCTCAGCAAGGGGCAGCACAGCCGCGGTGCGGGCGTGGCGCGGACCGAGGGTCGTGAGCCATTCCAGCACAGCGACAGTGTATGCGCCCACCAGCAACGCGACGAGGACCAGCAGCGCCCGCGCGAACGCTGTCATCCGTCAGCCTCCGCCATCGCCAGGTCGAGGCTGGCGAGCGAAAGCTCGGCGTCGGCCAGCTTCTGGCCCACGAGCATCCCCGGAATAAGGTCCAGCAAGGCCGCCGACGGCCGCTGCCACTCCACTGTGGCCGGTCCCTCACCGCCGCGACTCACCACGTGCAGGCCGAGGCGCCCGCGCGGGCTCTCGACTGCCGCGTGAACCTCGCCCGCCGGCACCCTCCACTGCGCCGAAGACCTGTTGTCTGCTGCCGCCGTCGTCGCCAGAGTGTGAGCCGCCCGGCGGAGGTCGGCCGATACCCCCTGGAGCCGGGTCACGAGCCGGCTCTGCACGTCACCGGCACCCATCTCACTGGCCACCAGCACGGGGCCACTCACGGCGGCCGCTTTGAGGGCTTCCGCCGCCAACACACCGATCCCCCGCGTGCGCAGGGCCAGGAGCCGGTCCCGCTCGACCCGCTCTCCGAACGCCTCGACCGCGTCCGCAATTTCCGCGAGCGCCGCTGGCGCGGCCCGCCCGGGGGCACCTGGATTTGCTTGAGGCGCAATCCACTCCCTCGGTGGTCGCTCCCACAGAGCAAGCTCGGCCAGGGACTCGGCAAGCCAGTGGGCCCGGTTGCCCAGGCTGGCAGCCGCGAGGACGTCCGCAAAGCGCACGAGCCACCACAAGTGGTTCTGGGCGCATTCCACGGCCAACGCCGCCTCCCGGAGTTGCGCCACAGGCGCTGGCGGCTGCCAGCCTTGAAGTTGCTCCAGAGTGCGGACGTACGCAAGCTGGCCCGCGATGGGTGCGAGCGGGTCGAGCCGGCGCGCCAGGTCAGCCCCCGCGTGCCAACTTGTATGAGCCATCGCCCGGGCAATCCCGCGGTGAGCGTAGCCGGCCTCCACCTGCGCCGAGAGCACCTGCTCGCCATCACAGACGAGCAGAAGCCGCAGCGGCCCAACCGTAACGGGCTGGATCGGGCCCAAACTCAGCACCACCAGCTCGGTGGCAAGTTCCCGCGCTTGCTTCGATGGCAGGGAGATGGTCGTAGGCTCCCCGGCCGGCCCATCAGCGATGGTCACTTCAGGCCATGGCGCCGGGTCGCGGGCGGCGGTAAGCACCTCGCTGATGGAGGGCCGCGCGCGCCGTGCCCCGGACAACAGGTCCTCGACAGGCGCCAGGTCTGCCTCGCAGCGCTCGTCGCGTTCCGAATCACCGATCACCAGGACGCGGACGGGGCGCGGGAGAGCCCGCGCGAGCGCCGCGACCGCCGGGGCGAGTTTGCGGGTAACAGGCTCAACGACAATGAGAAGGTCGGCGTGGCGGGGCGAAGTGACCGCCTGAAGCTGCGGGTCCGCATGTGCCAGGGCTGCCAAAAAATGGGCACCGCTCCCACCATCGACGGCCAGGTAGCGGTGTTGCTGCCTGCTCATCCAGGCGAGCCACCCCTCTCTCGGCCTCTCCGCGAGCTCAGCGCTCCCAGTCAAAAGCACCCTCCTTCCACGCAAAGGCGATTGCGGCGGTCAGGATGGCGATGAAGACGAACATGTCGAGGAACGCGACCAGCCCAAGGCGCTTGAAGACCACCGCCCACGGAAACATGTAGACCATTTCCATGTCGAAGGCCACGAAGAGCAGCGCCAACACAGCGTAGCGGATCCGAAACTGGACCCACGTCTTGTGGCCGGTGCGCCCACCGTGTTCGGGCGGCGGGTTCTCAGATGGAGGGCGGGCCCGCGGTTCCAGCCATCGTCCCAGGCCAACCGTGAGGAGGCCAAGCCCGACCGCTACCACCAGCATCGCCGCGGCGACGGCATACTGCCCACTGATATCGCTGATCATGCTCGTACGATCTGCATTCCCGCCGGTCTGGCGCGATGAGACACTATTCCTGCTCCTCGCCCCGTGGCTGGCCTGCATAGCGTCCTGGGTTCTGGTCGAACTCCCGCTTGCAGCCTGGCGCGCAAAAGTAATAGGTCTGGTCCCGATAGACGCTGGTCAGCCCCGTTGAGGCCGCCTCTCGCTCGTCAACCTGCATTCCACACACTGGATCGGTCGCCATTCCGGTTCCCTCCTTTACACGCATGCTCATAATACCGCGCGCACGGACTCCCGATTGTTTTGCACGAGTCGCTTCTGACACTGTCCCTGCTCCGTGACAGAACCCCCCTTTCTCAGAGAGGGGGACGCCGGACGATTCGCAACACGTGAGGGAGCAGTGGACAGACGTCCAGCTCGCGCAGCAATGTTCCCTCGCGAGATGACTCTATCGTGGAGCCGATCCGCCCGAAACCCGCGTGCCCCTCACGAACCTGACGCCCAGGGAGTAGTGCCAGCAGTCGACACTCTGCCTGATTGGACTGTTGGAGCAATTCAAGTGCCAGCAGCTACTATTGACCATAGTACTATAGAAATATACGGTCCGACAAGACTGAGAAACAGCCGACAGGATCGGGCGAGGCGGAAGGCGCGAGGCAGTGATCTCGCCCGGGCGGCGTGGGCGTGATCGAGGAAGTGCCTTTCCAGGGCTCAGCCCGAGGAAATGAGACGGAAGATGGGGCATGAAACCCAAGGCCGCGTTCGGGCGCCGGCCGGACAACCGGGCAGTCAACGCCAGGAATGAGGACAAGAGGCGGCCCAAACTCATCGCATGCGACCTCCTCGCGGTTCGAGATGCTACTGCATTGTCTCCGCCACCTGAGCATTGTATCGCGCGAGCGCCAACAAGGGGAAATAGACTCGGTAGAGGTCGTATCTGAGGTAAAACGCTTTGGGAAAGCCCGTGCCGGTGTAGGCATCCTCCTCCCATGGCCCCTCTTCCTGCTGAGTTCGCAGTAAATAGTCGATTCCCGCTTGCACTGCCGGACTGAACGTCTCGCCGGCCGCAATGAGCCCGATGAGCGCCCATGCCGTTTGCGAGGCCGTACTCGGGCCGGTGCCGCGATAGGCTGGGTCGTCGTCTTCGTAGCTTCGACAGGTTTCGCCCCAGCCTCCGTCAGCATTCTGCCGAGACGCCAGCCAGGCGACCGCCAGGCGGTCGCCTGCGTGTTCAGACGCCTCGCTCACCGCCCCTAAGGCTGCCAGCGCCAGGCCCGTTCCGTACAGGTAGTTCACGCCCCAGCGTCCGTACCACGCTCCATCAGCCTCTTGCGTTGCCTTTAAATAGGCGACGGCTCTGCCGAGAGCAGGGCTCTCCCGATCGAGCTCTCCCAGGAGTTCGACGACATGAGCGGTCACATCGGCGCAGGTTGGATCGAGGGGCGACATGAAATCAGCAAAGGGAACATGGGCTAGAATCTGCCTGTCATTATCCCGATCAAAGGCCGCCCACCCGCCATCCCTGGACTGCATACTCAACGTCCAACGCAGCGCCCTGTCGATTGCCTCTGCTTTGGCTCCCTCCTCCGCCGTCGAGAGTTGGACTTTCCGCAGTGCCCGGGCGACCACAGGCGTGTCATCGAGGTCGGGATCTGGACCAGCGGGCCGAAGCGCACCCCTTCCATGTCAACCAGCAGCTGGCGTTTGCGCCCCGTGACCTTTTTTCCCCCGTCGAACCCGCGGTCACCCCCGGCTTCGGTCGTCTTGACGCGTTGGCGATCGATGATCGCCGCACTGGGGTGCGGGTCGCGACCCGTGGCCACCCGAACTGCTTCCCGCACCGTCGCCTTGAGCCGTGGCCAGGTGCCGTCTTGGCGCCATTTCTTGTGATAGGAGCGAACACGGCTTTCTTCCGGAAAATCATGTGGCAGATAGCGCCATTGGCACCCGGTTCGAAGCATGTCCAGCCGGGCATTGACCACTTCCCGCAGGTCGAGCGTGCCAGGGTGGCCCGGGCCGCCTGTCCGTTCGACCAGCGGTTTCAGCCGCTCCCACTGCTCATCGGTCAAGTCGGAGGGGTACGGTTTGCGCTTGGTCTGCTCGTTCATGGCTCCATCGTCCCGTAAATTGTTGCGCTTGCGAGTGATCTTTTGGCTATTTTAGTGATTGTTCGCCGTTCCGTGAAGTGGAATTTTCCCACACGCTCTAAAATGCCCAGAATTTCCTTAAACGTGAGATTTCTACTACCAAGGATATATCGCTCGCCAATTCGTCCCCTTTCCAGGGCAAGCACGTGTCCCACGGCAACATCCTCAACATCCACCACATTGAGCCCTGTGTAGGCGGCCAGGGCCAGCAATGCCAGGGGAGGGCCGCTGCCGGCACGAGGTCCGCAACTTCAGCGAATCCTCAGGGAGCGTTCAGGATCCCCTCAGACGCCGGAAGTAGCCTGGGATACCAAACGCGCAGACATCTGCCGGGCAAGGGGCTGAGATGACGCTGCAACCAAGAACAGAGCGACGATGGCACGTGGCAGGGGCGGGGCTTCTGGTTATATTGATCCTGATGCTCTCGGCGTGTGGCCGTCCCGGAGCTGCCCAGACTCAGACCGGCCAGCCCGGCAGCGTCCAGGCGGCGCCAGCTGCAACCGATGAAGCCGTCCCTGCCAGGCACAACCGGGCGAGCTTCCCGGTGCAAACGAGTGAGGGTGGTCAGGTCAGCGTGGCCGTCACCTGGAGCGGGCCGGCGACCGGCCTGGTCTTCGATGTGGCGATGAACACCCACTCCGTCAATCTCGACGGCTATAACCTGAAGCAGTTGGCCGTCCTGCGGACCGATCAAGGCCAGGAGGTACGGCCGAGCGGCTGGGAGACCTCCGGCGGTGGTCACCACCGCGCTGGCACGCTCATCTTCCCTGACGAGGGGCGCGACGGCCGACCGGTGCTCGGTGCTGAGGTGCACGCGGTGACCCTCGTCATTCGCGACGTCGCAGGCGTGCCCGAGAGGAGCTTCCAATGGACGTGGTAGCCACGGACGTGGTAGCCACGCCCGTCTTCGACGATCAGCGCTTCGCCGTCCGCGGCATGACCTGCTCGTCCTGCGTCCGGCTCGTCCGGCAAGCCCTCGAGGCGGTGTCTGGCGTGCTGGCGGCCTCGGTCGACCTGGAGACGGCCTCGGCCACCATCCGCCACGACCCCCTGCACACGCTCGACATGGCCGCGTTGCAGGCGGCCGTGGCTGCGGCCGGTTACGAGCTCGGCGACGCCAGCGACGAATTGCGACCCGAGTTGGCCGCCTTCCCACGCCGGCTGGTCCGGCCCTTCGGCGCCGCCCTGCTCGCCAGCGCCGGCCTCTTGGCATTCTATCTCGCCGTGATCACCATCGCGCAGGACTGGCCGCACGCGCTCCAGCAACTCAGCACAGACCGCTGGTTTGTAGCGGCCATCGCTGCCGGCTTCGGCACGCAGATGGGGCTCTTCACGTTCCTGCGCAGCCTGCATTCCCGCGCGACGGCCAGCGGCGTCGCCGCCAGCACCGGAACGAGCACGGTGGGCATGCTGGCCTGCTGTGCCCACCACCTTGCCGACATCGCGCCGATCCTGGGACTCTCGGGGGCAGTGGTCTTCCTCGACAGCTACAAAACGCCACTCCTGTGGCTCGGGATCGTGATGAACCTGCTGGGGATCATCTATTTGGTTTGCCAACTCCGTCGCTGTCAGCAGCCCGCCGACTGTCATCCGGGATAACCGCGGGCGGCCCAACGCGACAGGAGAGGCGCGCCTGGGGCGTGCGGCGCCAGAGTGCTGGCCTGCTAACCGTGCCTGGCGATCTCGAGGAGAACGGTGATCCACGATCAAACCGTCCCCGGCTGGTGCGGGGACGGTAGCGATCGATACACGGAGCCGAAAAGGATATCTCGGTGAAACAGTACGTACGCAGTGTGTTGCTGGCGCTCCCACTCGTCCCGATTCTTTTGACGAGTGCCTGCTCCCCCGGAGCGGTGCATGAAATCCAACTGGCGCCGTTGTCAGAGCTACCCGCCCAAATGCAAAACGCGGCGCCCCGGATTCGGGAAGCCTACCAATTTGCCGTCGCGAATCCGGCCGCGTTGCAGAATGTTCCCTGCTACTGTGGCTGTGTCGGAATGGGGCACAACAATAATTACGCCTGCTACATCAAGGAGGCCCGGGCTGACGGTACCCTGGTATTCGACGAGCACGCGCTGAATTGCCTCGTCTGTGTGGACATCTCGCAGGATGTCATGCGTCTCTCGCGAGAGGGGAAATCTGCACCCGCGATTCGCTCGTTTGTCATCTCGAACTACAGCCGGTTTGGGCCGCCGACCCAATAGGCGTCGCCCATCCAAGCAACTGGGGAGGAAGCCCGCCCGGTGACAGCACCCAACACGTTGTTGCCCCTCCTCATGAAACAGGTGGGGGGCGTGGGCTGGATGCCGACGCCCCCCACCTCGTTCGTGCAGGCCTGCGGAGGACTCAACAGGTCTGTTATTGCTGGCGACTGCCGCGGCCGGGCCGGTGGGCTGAGAGCCGGCCGCTTCGCTCATGCTCAAGATGCGAGGGAGCCGCCCAGTTGCACACGGCGCAGCAGTTGGGCGTTGATGGCCACGATGATCGTACTGAGAGACATGAACAGGGCGCCGATGGCCGGTGAGAGCAGGATCCCAACGGGCGCCAGGATGCCGGCGGCGAGCGGCAGGGCCACGACGTTGTAGCCGGTCGCCCAGAGCAGATTCTGAATCATCTTGCGGTAGCTGGCCCGGCTCAACTCGACGATCTTGACCACATCCAGCGGGTTGCTCCTGACCAGGATGATGCCGGCCGACTCCACCGCCACGTCGGTGCCGCTGCCGATAGCGATACCGACATCGGCGCGGACCAGGGCGGGTGCATCGTTGACGCCGTCGCCCACCATCGCTACCTTCTTGCCCTGCGCCTGCAGGTCCGCCACCTTCTGGTCCTTGTTCTCCGGCAAGACCTCCGCAAAGTAGAGGTCGATCTCGAGTTCCTCGGCGACCGCTTTGGCTACCTCCTCGCTATCGCCGGTGAGCATGGCGACTTGAATCCTCATCTCGTGCAGCCGTTGCACGGCCGCCTTGCTCTCGGGCCGGATTACATCGGCCAGAGCGAGCGCGGCGACCACCTGCTCGTCTTGCGCGAGATACACCGTGGTCTGTCCCTTCGACCCGGCCTCCTCCGCGAAGCGGGCCAGGGCGGGCGGCAGCGTCAGGCCCAACATCTCCAGCAGGCGCGGGCCACCGACGTATACGGCGTGGCTATTCCACTTCGCGCGGACCCCGCGACCCTTCAGCGCCTCAAACGCCCCGATCTCAGCCAGGGGAAGGCGGTGTCCTTCGGCGGCCTCCCGGATAGCCCGGGCAATGATGTGCTCGGAGTCGCCCTCGATCGCGGCGGCCAGCGCCAGGGCACGCGCTTCGTCCCAGCCCTCGACGGTCGCCACGCCGACGACCCCCTGCTCGCCCTTGGTGAGGGTCCCGGTCTTGTCGAAGATCACGATGTCCACCTCGCGGGCCTGCTCCAGCGCCATCCGGTCGCGTATCAGAACGCCGTTGCCGGCGGCCATTGAGGTGGTGATAGCCACCACCAGCGGCACGGCCAGACCGAGCGCATGGGGGCAGGCAATCACCAGGACCGTGGCGACGCGCTCGACCACCTGGACGTTGAAGCCTGTAGCGACGATCCAGGCCCCGGCGGTAACGGCGGCGACGCCCAGGGCAATATAGAAGAGCCAGGCCCGCGCGCGGTCGGCGAGGAGTTGGGTACGGGATTTACTCTGTTGCGCTTCCTGCACCAGGCGCGTGATGCCTGCCAAAGCCGTCTCCTCGCCAACAGCGGTCACCAGCACACGCAGGCTCCCATCGCCGTTGACCGTGCCGGCAATCACCTCCGCCCCAGGCACCTTCTTCACCGGGCGCGACTCGCCGGTGATCATGGCCTCGTTGACATCCGATTCGCCCTCGACCACCGCACCATCGGCAGGGATACTGGCGCCCGGGCGCACCAGCACCCGGTCGCCGGCTCGGAGCCTCTCCACTGGCACCTGCTCGACACGGCCGTCGGGTCCGATACGCTCGGCCGTGTCGGGCATCAGTCTGGCCAGTTCATCCAACGCGCGCGAGGCCTGGCGCACACTACGCATCTCCATCCAGTGGCCCAGCAGCATCACGTCGATCAGGGTCACCAACTCCCAGAAGAAGCCGCCCCCCGGACGAATGAAGAGCGCTGCCAGGCTATAGACAAAGGCGACGGTGATCGCCAGGGAGATGAGAGTCATCATGCCTGGCTGGCGATTCTGGAGCTCGGGGACCGCCATCTGGAGGAAAGGTACGCCACCGTAGAGAAAGACGATCACAGCAAAGAGCGAACCAATCCACTGGCTGCCGGGGAAGGGGGGCGCCGTGAATCCCAGCCACTCCTGAAGCATCGGGCTGTAGAGCAGCACCGGAATGCTGAGCACGAGGGAGACCCAAAAGCGCCGGCGGAACATCGCCTCGTGGCCAGTGTGATCGACGTGGGCGGCGTGGGCCCCCTCGGGCGCAGGGTGGCCGGCATGGGCGCCGTGCTCCATCGCCTCGCGCGCTATGGCACCATGTTGGGCCGTGTCAAGAATCAGGCCGTACTCAGCACCATGCCCGGCACCCGCCCCGACGTTGGTTTCCGCCTCAATGGCCTGCTCGGCCTGGGCTTCAGGGTCGTGAATATGTTCATCGCCATCACCACCATGAGCACCCTCACGGTGGCCGGCCGGGCCGCCCCCCTCGTGCGCCGGGTGAGCCTCGGAGGGGTCTCGGTGCGCGTGGTGGCTGGCAGGGTGGTCATGGTGCGGGTCGTGGGGCTCCGGTTTTCCCATCTGAACCTTCTCCCATTCTCGCAGCGCGTTCTTTCAGCAGCAAAACACGGGCCAGCACGGTCATGGTGTACAAGTACCAATCTTACTACCAGATCACACGGCTTGTACAGTCCCGCTGCGAACCACGGAAAGAACTGCTCCCTCTGCCACGATTCCCGCTTGCCAGGCTCCTGCTATTTGAAGGGGCCTCAAGAAGTTCTGGGTGAAGACCAGCCGGGTGCCCCACTGCTGGCCGGAAGACCGAATCACGGAGCCCCGCCGGTCGTTGTTGTCTGGGAGGCAGCCTGCATGAGCCACGGCAGATAGAGGGGGAAGCCTGGCGGCGGCGCGGCCCGGTTGTCTGGCTCGTCCACCACGAGCGGTGCACGGGGCATCGACTTGCTCCAGTTGGGTACGTCCGTAGCCGTATCAGGCGCCGACGTGACGTCCAGCGTGTAGGCGGCAGGGCTGTAGCCGCGGACCTCGGCAAGGTAGAGACCATCCTGGGGTGCGATCAACGCCACGCGCTCACCGCCGGTGGCCGCGTCGCTCCACCAATCTGGCCCGGCCGCGTTGCCGGGCCGCCAGACATAGAGATCCGGGTCACCGGCTGCGGGGCGCACGCTGATCGTCAGGGATTCGCCGGCGTGGAGAACCCACCGGTAGTGGTGCACCTGACTGTGATCGATGGTCGCACCGTCACTCAGCAGATTGATCATTGCCGTGACCGGTGAGCTGACATTCCAGGCCGCGTCTGCCAACCAGACGGTGATGTACTTTACGCCCGGCGAGGGTGACAGTTCCCAGGTGACCGTGGAGGCAAAGGCTTGCCAGCCGCCCATCCGGTGCCGCATCCCGCCACCATGGCCGCCTGTGTGGGGGTCGCGCCAGCCAGCGTCGGAAGCCCAGATTGACTCGCGGATGTACATCCAGGCGACGCCACTGCCACCCGGATCGTCGGTGGCGGTGAGAGTCAGCGCGATCGTGGGGACGGTCGTGATTGGGGCACCACCGTTAGCAAGGAGGCTCCCTGTGGGCGCGGTAGCATCCCCGCCGGGGGGCGCGCCAGGGTCAGGCGTTGTCGTCATCATCGGCGTCGCCATGACCGTCATGGTGGGCATCGGGGCCTGGGTCCCCGTCGCCATCGGGGTCATCATCGGAGTCATGGTGGGCATGGCGCCCTGGGTTCCCGTCGCCATCGAGGTCATCATCGGGGGCATCGTGGGCATCGAGCCCTGGGTGCTCGATGCCACTGGGGTCGCGGTGGCAGGATCGAGGTGGGCAGCAAACACCGGGCTGAGCTTTCCTCGGCCCGTCAGGCCTGTACCGGCCGCCGCCGTCAGGCTCGCCAGAATCAACCACCCGGCAGTGGCAAGAAGTGTCCTGCGCCTCATCGGCGTCTCTCCTCGTAGGGATCGGGGGAAACGTGTCATTCGTCGAACCAAAACGGAGACAGCGCTCCGGCCAGAACCGTCGTTTGCCGGCGGCGTCCGCTTTCATAATATCAACGCCATATGTGGACGATGTAAAGACGGAATGAGCACGAGATGAAGAGGACACCGACCGTGCTCACGCCGCCGGCCCCACGGAGACGCCCGCGCCCGTCCGTTGCCCGAGCCGGCCCCCTTAGAAGGCTGGGGCGAGCCCTGTTGCCATTGTTAAGATGCGACGCACCTGTCTCCGCCGGAAGGGCGTCCGCCAGGGTGCCAGGCGGCCTCTCGCTCCCTCGAAGGCCACGGCGACGGTGCGTCGCATCTCGCCGCCCGACGCTTTTTCGCAGGCATGGCTTGCGACTTCTGGCTCTTGACATTCTAGTAACTGGAAACCCTATTATGATGCAGTTCCAGCAGGAAAAGGCGACGCGCGCTTGCTGCGTCGTGGAAAGGCGAATGAGTGTGGTGGAATCCAAGGACATCATCGAGAGGGCCCTTCGACAGGCAGGAATCTCACCTGGCCGCTGTGGCACGGCGCGCGGCAGCGAATTAACGGATCAAGAACGCTCCCTGTACCGCTGGATCCTACAATTCTTTGCGGGTGGGCGGCGCCCGAGTATTGAGGCGTTAGACGAGCGGGCTGCACCCCTCGGTCTCGATGGAAATGAGCTTCTCACGCGGCTGGAGAGCCTGGATCTCATTCAGCGGGATTCGCAGAGCGGTGAGATCACAGTCGCCTACCCGTTCGCCGGCTACCCGACTGCTCACGAGGTCTGGCTTGACCACAACCAGCCGGTCTACGCGATGTGCGCCATCGACGCCTTAGGCGTCCCCTTCATGCTGGGTCGTACCACGACGGTCATCTCCCACGATCCGATCACCGGGGAGCGAGTGCGGGTCGAGGTGGACCCAGGCGGGGCCAGCCGGTACGCGCCCAGCACCGCTGTCGTAGTAGCGGGCGCGTCAGCCACCTCGGGATCTGCAGCGACCCGGTGCTGCCAGGTGATCAACTTCTTCGAATCGGCCGAAAGCGCGGAACGCTACGTGCAAGAGCATCC
The DNA here is from genome assembly GCA_027493995.1 of Ardenticatenaceae bacterium. Lineage (GTDB taxonomy): Bacteria > Chloroflexota > Anaerolineae > Ardenticatenales > Ardenticatenaceae > DOUV01. Next base: position 9,139,979 of record JAOSJS010000001.1, read on the forward strand.
CTCTGTCCACGCAAGCCTGCTCGCGATTCCTGAAGCCCTCCAAATGGGCGAATTCATCTTTGGGCGGGTGCTCGAGGAGTGAGGCCAGGCTGGCAAGCGCGGAGGACAATAACAAAAACCTCTAGTCTCATTACCCGACGCCAATACTCGAGTATTTTGTTCTTGCCACGAATTCCACAAATCTGTTTTCGTTTTCCTGTCAATTCGTGCAATTCGTGGCCGAACGTTTATTCCTCTTAGGAGATGGCGGGTAGCAAGACCTCCAGTGTCGGGTCTACGCTCAGATTGGAATACGGTATGCTGGGTGGGTGAGGATCGTGCCCGCGCCACCCACATCCACGCGCTTCCAACAAGTGCGCAAGTTTACAAAACGAACGCCAATGTAGGCCACGCTGGCGCGGCCCCTCGTCCTCGAAGACCAGCCAGCCGGCGCAAGTTTACAAAACGAACGCCAATGTAGGCCACACCGTGCCACGAAATCGGGCGGCCCGCCCAGCGCCGCTTTCAACCACGACTCAATCCACCTCCAAGACGACGCCGATTGTACCTTTTGGTGGAGGACACGACCCCAGTTAACAGGTAGACTGGGGCCGCGTACGGTTGGCGGGAAGGGTTGCAGAAAGTTCGCTCAAGCGATCTGACCATTCCTGCGAACGGTCTGCGGGACCCAGGGAGCGGCGTGCAATGTTCGGATACAACCCCTATCTTTTGAAAGAGACACTTCGAGAGGCCGAACAGCTACGGCCCGATCGCGACGTCCAGGCACTCCAACGCGCGGTCCGCCTGTTCGAGCGGGCTCTTCTTCTGGGAAGGGTGGGCAGGCTATGGTCGGTCGTTCTCGGGCGGTCGCACCACCTGGCCGCGTTAGCGACTGTCGAAGCCAGGGTCACCATCAGCGACCGCTTCTACGCCGGGACCTACGCAGTCCCGCTGAGCCGGATTCGCGGCAGCGAAGGCCGCAGCGGCGACTTTGACCTGGCCTTCCGCCCACTCCAGAGCCATAGTCGGGAACGCTGGCTGGGCGTGGCCATCGCCTGTCAGCAAGGGGTGGCGCTGCCACCGGTCGAACTGATTCAGCTCGGCGATGTCTACTTCATCCGAGATGGGCACCACCGCGTCTCGGCCGCGCGAGCCCTGGGTCAGGGATACATCGAGGCAGCAGTCACAGTCTGGCAGGTCGCCGGCCTATTGCCCTGGGAGCAGCCAATGCCCCTACGAACAGTGCGGCGCACCGCGCCATAAGGCCACCGACCGCGTTTAGCCTGTAACGGGTCGGGTGAGAGAGCACCTCGCTGCACGGCAATGGCTGGTGGGGATGGATCAGAGGAGACTCGCATGAGGAGCAGCGTCCCAACGGGTGAATCCGATCGGCAGGAGCGCGTGACGCGTCACACCGTTCGCCGGATTGCACCGGGATCTGCCATCCGCCTCGGCTGTGTCTTAGGGTGGCTGATCGTCCTCCTTCCGGCGCTGTGCCTGGCCTGGCTCGCAGTACGGGCCCTCTCGCAACTCGACCGAACCCTGGAACGGATCGAGCCCATTCGGCTCACGATACTTGGTCAGGAGATTGCCCGCATCGACCTGTTGGCGACCCTGCGGCTGCAAGCGACAGCCCAGACCGTCAACCGGCTGGTGGAGATCTTGCCGGTCACATTCATCCTGCTGACAGTGCTGCTGGTGCTTGCCGGTGCGCTGATCTTGGTCGTTGTCACGCTGTTGGGCAGTATCGGCTACAATCTGCTGGCAGCGAGGGGCTGGGGGTTGGAGGTCGATCTGCGTGAGAAAGGCTAGGGCGCCAGCCATTCGACACCGATCGTGAAATCAGCCGGACCGGTGGCGAGGGGCTGCAAATGGGACCAAAATCGCATTGCACCCTGACACACGATCACCGATGATTGGGGCGTGAGCCCCTTGCACTTTCACTATCATCTCCGCCCGATCGTCGTCCTCTTGATCAGTCTCACCTGGGCCGGCCTCCTTCCAGCGAGCGGAAGCGTGGCGGCACCTATCAGGACGGCCACACCCTGGTGGGTGGACTTCTGGGGCGGGCAGACCACGCTCGGCAGCGATCCCGTGCCGGCGGGGGCGGTAGTGCGCGCCTATGATCGCACCGGGACCGTGGCTGGGACCTTCACGGTCGTAGCCACGGGCTGGTATGGGCTGATGCCAGTCTACGGTGACGACCCCCTCACAGCCGAGGATGAGGGCGCCCAGGCGAACGAGGCGCTCAGCTTCAGCATCAACGGCTTGCCGACAGTTCCGCTGGGGCCAGATGCTGCCATCTGGGCCGGCACGCACCGCCAGGTGGACCTGCGCGGCTGCAGCCTGGTCGGCGACACCGACTGCGATTGCCGCGTGGAATTGGGAGATGTCCTGCGGGTGGCCACGCGCTGGGGCATCCAGGTAGGAGAGATCGGTTACTACCCCCCCTACGACGCGGACGGCACCGGCATCGACGCGGCGGATGTGCAGCGGGTGGCACGTGCCTGGCACCACACCTGCCAGTAACAGAAGTTCGCGGTAGGTGTTGGGGCGTGGCAGCGCGGCGTACCAGCCCCCACGCAAGCCTGCTCTTCGTGGAGTGAGGGAGACGCACACCGCGCGTCTCCCTCCCCCCACCGCGTACGTCGTGTCAGTAACAGGACATACCGAGGGGAACAGCGGTGTGCTGCCTGGAGTGGGGCCGGCCGCTCTGGGAGCGCGGGCGTCCCGCCCGCCAGCGCGCCACCGGGAGCGCGGCCCGGCCGGCCGGGCACGCCCCCACTGCGCACGTCTTGTCAGGAAGTCTGAAGAGAGCGTGGATGACGGACCGAACGACGGAATCCGGGCAGCAGCGATCTACCACTGTTCACACACATTACACAACCGGAGGTCACGGTGGCACACTCGACCCGGACGCACGTTGTGGGAGGCATCGCACTCGTTCTGATCCTGCTCACGCTCGGCTGGTCCGGGGCCTGGGCGGGGCTTCCCAGCCAGGTCACACCCACCAACCAGTGGGTCAACTTCTACGGCAGCCAGACCACCTTCCGCGGCCAGCCTGTCCCGGTGGGCGCACTCGTCGCGGCCTTCGACCCCCAGGGTGTCCAGTGTGGTGAATTCACCGTCACGTCCCAGGGTCACTACGGCCTGCTGCCCTGCTACGCCGACGATCCCACCACTACCGGCATCGATGAGGGCGCTGAGCCGGGTGACACGATCACCTTCACCATCAATGGCCTGCCCGTCAGCCCCCAGGGTCCCGATCAGCCCCAGTGGTCAGCCCATGGCGACCTGCGCCAGGTCGATCTGGCCTCGCCCACCCTCGCCGTTACCATCCGGGCCGTCTTCGACCCGCTCTGCATCACCTGGCACCAGAGCTACTCGCTGCGCGTGGGCAATGCCAGCGCCACGATCGCTCAGACGGCAGTCACCCTGACCAACACGTTGCCCGAGCGCACCTACTTCCTCCCCGACCGCTCCACCCCGGGCGCGACCTACGACCCCACCACGCGGGAGGTGACCTGGCTCGTCGGAGCGCTCGCGCCGGGCCAGACGGTGGCCTACCACCTGGAGATCGGCACCAACTCCACCCTCCCGGACGGTGGCCTGATCACCACCACCGCTCGGGCCGCCAGCGCGGAGGCCGGTGAGGCAGCAGCCAGCGCCAGTAACACCATGATCCAGTGCGCCACACCCACGCCCACCCCAACCAACACCGCCACCACCACCGCGACAGCCACCCCCACGCCAACCAACACCGCCACCGCCACGCCGACGGCCCGCCCCAGTGCCACGCCGACGGTGACTCCGAGCCGCACGGCTACTCCCCGGCCGAGCGCCACGCCGACGGCCACCGCCTCGCCCAGCGCCACGGCCACCGCGACCGCGACGGAGGCGGCCACGGCCACCCCAACGGTCACGGAGACCGCCACAGTCACACCGACCCCGCCGGCCTCCCGCCTGTACCTGCCGATACTCATCTTGACCGGCCACTAGCACAGCGATCCAGGGGTCGCCGGAGGCGCGTGATCGGAGACTTGACCGGCGCTCTAGAACGCCGGTCAAGGCGGCGCGCGACCGGAACTTGACAGGCAGCCCAGGGGAACAACTCCCAAGATTGACTATCTACCGCAATGTCTGGCCGGGGTGCCACGGCTCCTATTTTCCCAAGACCGCGTTCCGCCTGGAGGGGAGCCGGATGCAACCCGGCGGGTACCGGCAGCCCGCACCCTCACCCTCGCCGTTCCCCTGATCCTCCGCCGAAACTTCCTCCCCCCGATAGCCACACTGCAGCCACCCCAACCTCATCCAAAAGGGAGAGGGGGCCGGCCACCGAGGAGGGAAACCCAGGAGAGCATCCTCACTCAGCCAAATTCGTCGTCCCGATTGCTCGCATCGGGGTAAGCTGGCTCGTCGGCGGAGGAGTCTCCAATCGACGACTCGGCGCCAAGGAAGCGGGCCAGGGCATCGTTGAGCTCGCTGAGGAAACCATCACTGACGGACTTGGCGGTCTCGCGGTTCAGGAGGTCTTCAGTCATCACCTCAAGGCTCCGCCGGAGACTGTCCGCACCGAAGATCTCACCCGCAATCTCGAAGACGCGGCGAGTATTGTGGCGCATGGTGAGGACGACGAGCATATTGGCCAGGTCGATGTCCATCAGTTTCTCGCTGGCCATTCCCTCGGCGTAGCCCAGATCCACAAACCAGATCTGGTGATCGCTCGTGGCGAGGAGGTTCGAGGCTTTGATATCGCGATGCGCCAACTGGTAGTGCCGTGCGGTCTTGAGCTGGGTGAGAGCATCGCGGACCGCATCCTCTTCGAGCGAGTCCAGTCTGATGAGCGGCTGGCAGCCCTCCAAGAAGTCACTCACGAACAGGAACTCTTCATCCCGGACGTGAAAGACACCCCGCTCATTGGGGACACGGAGGCCTCTTTTGGCAAACAGAAGCGACATGTAGTGCTCGAACTCGACCATCTTCTTGACGGTCGGCATGATGGGCTCATCCTCGGTCTTTCCCGGCTGGACGACGTTCCGGAAGAGCCGGTACATGGCCTGGTCCCACCAATTCTTGGCATAGATGTATTTAGCAAAGAAGCGCTGCGGGTTGCCCGCCCGGTCCCGGCCTTCGACCATGAGGGGCGTAGAGGCGTGCGATTGACCGATGGTCAGGACCTTGATCGTAGTGACCTCGATGCCGAACTGATCCTGGAAGAGAGCGACAATGGCCCCTCGGCGCTCCGCGGTGAGATCAACCTTCGAGAAGCCACCCGCGACATCATCAACCCGCCTGGTTACTTCTTGTTTGAGTGACATGACCACCTTCCTGCGGGGCAGAACACGGGCTATCGGGCCAACCAGAGCGCAAACGGGAGTTGCGGAAAAATCCGCACGAAGAGATAGCCGTAGACGAGCCCCATCAGCGCGCCAGCAACAACGTCGCGCGGATAATGGGCCCCGACGTAAATCCGGGTGTAGCTGATCAAGGCAGCAACCGCGAAGAGCACCCAGCGCTCGGGACCGAGGCGCCACGCGTGGACGATGTAATAGGCGGTGAAGAAACTCTGGGCGGCGTGACCGCTGGGGAAGGAGAGCCCGGTCGGTACGGTCCCCACCAGGCGAGCCCCCTCCACAGCGATATGCGGTCGAGCACGTCCGGTCACACTCTTGATCGTGCGAACGAGACCCCAGAGAAGGATCATGCCCCCGGCGCCGAGAGCGGCCAGGTCGCGATATCCAAGGAGAAATGCCACCGCCATCCCAACCAATCCCATCCAGAGCGTACCGAACTGGCCGATAACGTGCATCAGCCAGTCGGTGCGCTCGTTGTAGGGCAGGTGGGAGTTCACGTACACGAAGATCAAATGATCGATCTCATCTCCACGGGCCCAAAGGAATGAGAGCAGGAGAATGGTCAAGAGCAGCAGCCACACGATGAGGTAACGGTACGTCCGAATGTTGGACCAAATGAAGTCCCAAAGGTTGCCGAGGTTCATCGCGGTACGTTTCTCCTTCACTCCGCAAAGAGCAACTGCTGTGCCAATCCACGTCGCCGAATGCCGATCCCTTGGCGCGGAAAATGCTGTTTTGAGAAGCCGCCAGGTGAGGGCAGGCCACGACGAACGACTGGCTGCTCTCGTTCATCTGTCTTCTCCACCCGGGCAGAATGAATGGGACAGCCACGACAGACCTCGGTTAACGCGAAGGAAGTGGCAACTCGTCCCTTCAGGGCGATGGAGACGCGGGCTATCTCAGTCCCGTCTTCAGGAATACGCCACGCACAGATGGGCTGTGACGTGGATCACATAGAAAGTAGTGCAGTATGTCCATTAAGAACAGCTTGATTGCCTGGCTGCGCAACGGTCATCGCCCGGGGCTGCGCGCCCTTGGCGTGCTCGCCATCGCGGTCGCCCTGCTGGCCACCCTGGCGGCCTGCGCCGGCCAGGGGGCAGCGCTCCAGACACCCGCGGCAGCCGTCCCAGCTATCCAGGGGACCGTGGAATCGGCGGCACCGGCCGCGGAAGCCACCGCGGGCGCGGCACTGACTGCCCTCGCGGGAACACCAACGGTCGGCGCAACCGGTGGGCTCACCGAGACCGGGGTGATGACCGGCACCGCCGTGGCTGGCGGCAACGTGGTGACGGTGACGCTCACCTCATTCCACATCGACATGCCAATGACACTACCGGCTGGATCAACCACCTTTGAGGTGACCAACGCAGCGAACATCGAGCACAATTTTGAGATCGAGGGCCAGGGGCTGGAGAAGGTCTTTGACTCCAACCTCCAGCCGGGCGAGACACGGAAGATGCAGGTTGATCTGCAACCCGGCACCTACGAGGTCTACTGTCCCGTGGACAACCACGCGGAGCAGGGGATGAAACTGGAGTTGACCGTGACCCAGTAACAGGCCGCGACGCTGGCGTTGTTGTGCCTGTTGGAGTCGTTGACGCGGGGGTGGGATGCGCTCCAGAACGTGCGTCGCACCCCCGTTCCTGGCAGAGCTGTTAGTTACAGGAGGTTATGCAGGCGGTTGAATTGCGAACGGAGTATCGGCTCGGAGGGTGCGCTTTCGCGCGCGAAAGCGCACCCTCCGAGCCAAATGCCTCTTCTTTGAGCCATCAACCTTGAATCACCACCTCGCACCGCGTACGTCCTGTTAGTGATGAATAGGAGGTGTACAGTACGACCGCCAACTGATGATCAGAAAAATACGAGGCAGGCGCTGGTGGAGGAACCGGCGCGACTCAGTATGGCCCTGCAAGCGCTGGACTGGCGAGCAGCGACCATCGGGGCGGCCGCCCTGGGCGTCTTGCTCGTCCTCCTGTTCGCGGCCTGGAAGTTCGCGGGCCCTCTCACCCTGCTTCTCGCAGCAATCGCCACCGCCCTGGCACTGGCCTGGTCGCTCGGTTGGAGCGCTGGCTGCCGCGGGTAGCGGCCGTCCTTCTGCTCTATTTTGTCGCGTTTCTCATCCTCGGGGGAATTGGCTGGTTGGTGATCCCGGCGTTGAGTAGTCAGGCACAGGAAGCAGTAGACCGGGCCCCTCAACTGATCGATACCGTCCAGCAGTGGATCAACCGCTGGAACCCGCTGGAGCAAGGGCGTGTCGTTGACTTCCTCAAGTCGCAACTCACTCGTTTTGCAGGGGCGATTGCCTCGCTCCCGCTGCTCATCGTCTCTGCGACGTTCCAACTGGTCTTGATCGTTACCCTGTCTATCTACTGGCTCCTGGCCTTGCCAGGCCTACGCCAATTCACGCTGTCCTTCTTCCCGAGGGACCGCCGGGAGCAAGTAAAAGATGTGCTGGGAGAGATGGGGCAAGCGATGGGTGGTTACATCCGCGGAACAGTGATCGACGCGACCGCGATCGGCCTGCTGACCTATATCGGACTGCTTGTGATCGGGATCGAGTTCCCGCTCGTGCTGGCCCTGCTCGCCTTCGTGCGACGAGTGGTCGCCCCCGCGCTCCCACTGGTCGGGTGCCGTCTCGCCGGCGCGGGAGGCCGCCTCGAAAGAGACCACCCGATAAGACCCAAACGAGATTTCGGTCTGCAAGACTTCCGAAGTCTGCCGCAGCAGGGTCAATTGGCACACTGCGGCTCTTCGTAGCGGCCGGGGAGGCTAGCGGAAAGCCGTCCGAAAACTTCGGAAGTCTGCCTCTTTGACCGGTGCGCCAGGCTAAGGAGAGTTATGAGGGCTGAGTTGTGAGTCACTTCCTCGCTCAGCCTGGACCGCCAGATCCAGGCCTGCGCCGCCGGATCTGACGATCCGGCAGGAGCAGCTGAGGCGACCATCGCTCAGCCTGGACCGCCAGATCCAGGCCCCGATTGCTGGATCTGACGATCCGGCTGGAGCACCTGGAGAGTAGTGGTTGGGGTTACTTCCTCGTAGCAACCATCTCCCAGCGCGAAACCAGCCGGCAGAGACAGAACCCAGCCCTCGGCCCCGATCCCGACGACGGTGCGCGTCTGGCAAAAATGCCGGCAACTTTGGGGGCCGACTCAGAAACGGGCGCGCCGCCGTTGCTTAGAACGCTCCTCCCCACCGCCTTTGGGAATCACGCTAACCTGCCCACTCGGCTCCACGTAGGCTTCAGCCACTTCGGAGATTGAGTCAATCCCCTGCAGGTGAAGTTGCTCCTCAAGCTCTTCTCGTGTCAGGAGTTCCTTCTGTGTGTGGGACTTGATGATCTTCCCATCCTTGATGATCAGCAGACGTTCGGGACGCACGAGGCGAAAGAACCAGTACTGGTGATACGCCAGGAAGCTCAACAGCCAGTCCCAAAATATCAACGTCGCGGCCAGGATCAGGGCATCGCCCACCGACGTGTAGCCACCGGCCATCCCGTTTTGTACGGCGTCCGCCAGGAGCACAATCACGAGTAAGTCGCTGATACTTGTACCGGCCGACTCGCGTTTGAGGACAACCCGAAGCAAGAAGACCAGGAACAGGTAAACAACTGAGATGCGAACCATGCTCTCGAGCAGCGGAGTTTGGGGCAAGAGAATTTTCGCCCAGTCGTGCGGCCAAATCGGCATGGCTCCCTCACTTCGGTACAGGGCTTGCTTGTATCTGGTCTGGCAAGTTGTGTGCCACAGTCCCGTCATTTGTCTTCGGCACGTGCGGCCGGCGACAGGGCCACGGCGGCGAGGCAAGCGATGCATGAGTCAGAGAGAGAAGACCGGCGAAAGCGCGCCGGAGCCAGTCAGCGTAGCCTGACCTTCGAGTGCCATACGGTGATCCGCCGCGTGGGCGTGACCGTAGGAATCGTTGTGTTGGCCGCGGTTGCGTTGGCCCTTGTACGGTACGCCGCGAGCGTGCTCCTGCTGGTCTTCGGTGGAATCCTGGTAGCGGTCTTCTTGCGTGGTCTCAGCGATCGCTTGAGCGCGCGCACCCCGCTCTCCGAAGAGTGATCGCTCCTCGTCATCGTGCTCGCGCTCGGCGGTCTCCTTGGGCTGGCGGTGCTGTTGCTCGGGCCCCGCATGTCCGCTCAAGTTGATCAACTCGCCGTGCGAATCCCGCGCGCGCTGGACCAGCTGGCGCAGGGTCTCAACCAGTACGCCTGGAGCCGGGCGCTTCTCGCCCAGACACCGGCTCTCGTTTCGATGCTCCCCGGAGAACGCAACCTGCTCGCCAGAGTCACCGGCATCTTCTCGACCACTTTTGGGTTCTGACCGATCTGGTCATCATCCTCGCGGTTGGCGTCTACCTTGCGATTGAGCCGGGCCTGTACACGCACGGGTTCCTCCGCCTCATCCCGAGGGGGAAGCGCGATCGGGGTGCTCAGGTTCTGCACGCCGTGAAGCACTCGCTCTGGTGGTGGCTGCTGGGCCAGATGACCGCGATGGCCGTGATTGGCGTGCTCAAGAGCCTGGGGTTGTGGCTGCTCGGCGTGCCGCTCCCGCTGACCCTGGGTCTCCTGGCGGCCCTCCTGACGTTTATTCCGAACTTCGGCCCTATTACTGCGGGGACAGTGGCCACCCTCGTGGCGCTGACAGAGAGCCCGATGAAAGCACTCTACACCATCCTGCTCGCGATCGGCGTTCAGTTCATCGAGAGCCACCTGGTAACCCCGCTCGTCCAGCGGGAGGCGGTGGCCTTGCCGCCAGCCTTCACGATTTCGGGCCAGGTGCTGATGGGAGCGCTACTCGGCTTTCGTGGGCTCGTATTCGCCGTGCCTCTGCTGGCCGCCTCGCTCGTCGTGGTGAAGATGCTCTACATCGAGGATGTCCTCGGCGAGCCGGCCGAGGTTGAAGGGGAGCAGGAGGCCGGCGATCATTCTCAGAAGAACGCGTCTGAAGCGTGGGCCCCTCCCTGACTCGTGAGCGATGGGCCAGCGGATAGCGTGAAGAACAATAAATGGCAGGGCATTCAGGATCAGAGCGCCCCACGAAAAACTTTACTCGGGTTCGGTCATGACCTCAACTCCTTTCGCTTCCAGCAAGGGGAGGAGATCTTCATCGCCAAAGGAGGGGAGGTAGGTGACAAAATCAGTGTATGTGACCGACTGACCTTGAGGAATCTGAGTACTCGCCGGCTTCTTCAGCAGGCCGCGGATGGTCTGCCCGGACACGGTGACCTGTTCGACGTTGTGCCGGCTTCGAGTTGCTGGCGGAAGGTGCTGTAGCTGATCCTGGTGGCCTGATCTCCATTGGTTCGGAACAGCGTCAGCAGCCCGGCAAAGAGGGCTACGGCGAACAAGAGCCAGAAGAGCGTGCCCCATCCAAAACCAGAACCATTGGGGCTCTCCCTGCGTGAGGGGTCCTGGTCTCGATCTCGTGGCCTCCAATTATCACGATCCATCTATCAATCCTCTTTTCCACCGCGAACAGGGCTGCCAACTCTCCACCTCCTCGCATCTCTCATTTCTTCAACAGCAACTATCACGCCAGCCGCGGCGGGTGAAGCACGCAGCCGATTGGGAGCCTGCCGCGCCGCCCGGCTGGCTCGCAGGGCTAATTTCGCGCCCGGGGCTGCGAACAGGTGCTGTTCGCAGCCCCGGGCGCGACGGATTGCGATCACTTCCAAGGCTCGAGCCATATGGCTCGCTTCACGGGATCCGCCTGGACCGCATACAAGTGACAGCGCAGTCGCCATCTGGCAGAAAAGACGGGGCGGTGCATTCGGGCGGCAGAGAACGATCCGCCCGCAATCCCCCAGGCGAAGAACCGGGCTCGAACTATAGCTCAAAGGCTCTATCCAGCTTGCGACTGCATCAGCCGGTGCTGCTATCGGATCTGCAGCCGGTTGTGGACATCCCGGACACCGGCCACGGAATCGGCCACATCGTCGGCCATGCGCTTCTGCCGGCGGCTGGCCACCGTGCCTTCCAGCGTGACCTCGCCATTGTTGACGCTGGCGTTGATATCGCTGGCGTCGATCTGGCCGTGCCGGAAAAGACGGTCATTCACCTGGTCGCGAATGCGACCATCAGAGTGCAGATACCCCCCAGGACCACGGCCGGTGTACGGCCCAGGAACCGACCAAGCTTCGGTGTAGGTCCAAGACACCGGCTCGTCGGAGGAGCCTTGCCGCCCGGCGTCTCTGCTGTACAAGACCGGTTCGTCCGAGTAGGGATAGCGGCCGTACCCCAGGGACGGCTCGCTGTACCCATAACGGTTGGATACCAGGTAGGATCTACCGGCGTAGCCTGTCCGACCATAGCGAGCGTCGTCATCCATTCCAAATCTCCTCATCGTGATACATGTCATCCGATCCGCGCCGTCACCTTCTCGTTCATCAAAGCTGCTCAAGAGCCGGCACGGCGCGCCGTCGTCGACATATGAGTGCTGCGTTCTCACGGCGACCACGAGGCAAGAGCTCAGCCCGCATCACTTTCCTCAGATCTAGGGCCAGCCCTCATACATCCGTCGCATCTTGACCATTAGTCCACTCTATTCATTCAGCCGCCAGGGTTGAGTAGGCATGCCCTGGATTCGCCCAATCAGTTCATGCGCTCTTCTACCTCGATACTAGAGCGCCGGTCAAGTAGTCACCGAGACGATTGCAAAGCGCCTTGTGAAGGTGCTTTCAGGTTCGTAGGGGCGCACGGCCGTGCGCCCCGACAGCGCGCCCAAGACCGCTACAGGAGGGCGCACGGCCGTGCGCCCCGACTACGAACCACGTTCTCACCCGCGCAACGACGACTTGACCGATGTTCTAGGGATCTTCGCCACGATCAACAACAACCGTGATCCCCGCGATGCGCACCAGCGAACCTGGTGGAGGAGCAATCTGGAAGGCAGTGCTGCGAGGCCCGCCGGCCAAACCGCCGAAGAGGAGGGGTCGAGTTTCTCCGACCGGGGTACGAGGTACAGGACGAGGCCGGTGTTTGCTTAAACCCTGTTGACCTTTGTTGTTTGATCCTCCTGCCGGCGTGCTGGCGCCGGCACAGTACAGTTCAGGGGTGGTACGTGACCCGCACCACCCCTATTCAGCGATCGTCTGCGCACGGCTCCATCACAAGCTGCGACAGAACTACCGGCCTTGCTGCTGCATCTGGCGTTGCTATTGACCTTGTTGTTGGCCTTGCGATGGAGCACGTCGAGCTGCTTCTCCAGGCCCTTGACCCTCCTCGAGAGCGTTCCCACTCGACCTGACATCAGGACAGCATCGTTTAAATTTCACGGGCCAGGTGCCAGTCTGATCACGGCTCACGCCGGGCGCACCAGCACCAGGCGATAACGGCCAACGCCCTGATGGGCGGATCTGTTATCCCAAATACTCAAAGGTGAGCGAGGCGACCGGGAACCACAAGGCGAACGGCGGCAAGATGAGTGCCAGCAGCCACCAAATCAGCAGGGAGAGCACGAGCGTATAGAGGCAACCAGCCCCAGCGAACCGCTGCTTCACAGATCGCCAGCAAATTCGATGCCACGGTCCTCTCGTCCGTAGGATGGTCATGTATGCCCCTCGAAACCACCACAAGACCAACACTGGCGCAGGCGGGCGTCGATCACGGACAAGCCATCAGCGCCACGGCGAGGTCGCCGCCGGGCAATCATCCGCCGCGTCCACAGTGTAGCACGTCTAGAGTCAACGCCTTCTCTGACAGGGCCTGAAACCCGCCCACAGCTACGTCCGGATTCTCGAGGAACTCTGCAGGTGCACCGCTGCCCCAAGGGTTCCGCGGGGCTCCCCAAGCACACAGGCAAGCGGCGCCGAACCGACTGCTCAACGCCCTGCGGCCGTCACGTGTACGGCCTGTGCCAGTTGATTACAGGTCGGACACAAGAAGAACGTGATGGTGTGGCACTCGTATCTACGATACCAGCGCACCCCTTCACCCTTGGGGACCAGCGTGCCACACACCTTGCAGGTGGCACGTCGTTTGTTCAACGAGTCAGTGGACCGCATTCGCGCTTGACTCACGAATTGCCGCATCTGGTTCTGTCCGATCGGCGTTTTCCATTCGTGTCTGTTGTCCATCCATGCTCCTTTCAACGATGGGAGACGACGGGGAGCAACTATCTCGGGCGAGCCGTCCGCCCATTGTACCACCGGGCAGCTCCAGGACGTCAGACACGAGCCAGCGCCTGTCCAGAGCACGAGAGGCAGCGGGGCCTCACCCCCTGCCAGCCTCGGCCACGTGAGCGGCCCCGCGGCGCAGACCCGCCCGGATAGCCTCGGCCGCGTCGCGGTAAAACTCCACCGCCCGTTCCGCCGGAGCGTCGCACCAACTGTAATAGCCACTCTCCCAGGGCGCCTCGACCACATAGACCCAGCCGCGCTCTCCTTGGAGCTTCACCCAGCGACCTGAGGATGCGATCTCGCCCTCCAGGCCCAATGCCCGGAGCGCTTCGATTAACCGTGGCATGGTTTCCTCCCGTTCTCTCCCGCACAACGCTCCAAACGTGGGCAACATGCCTCTAAGTCTACAGCACGGGAGCCAATTTGTGGGTTAACATCGGTAAACAATTGGGCAATATTCGGAACTATTGGTAAACGGCCAGCCGGACCTTCTGTGAGAGACGCGAAGTGTCACGATCAGAATGATGCTGGCCGGACCCGCTCTCACAGCTCCGGCCCGGTGCCGGGCAAGAGAAAGCGGTAGCCGATGCTCCACTCGGTCTTGATGTAGCGCGGCTGGCGGGCATCATCGCCGAGCTTCCGGCGGAGCCGCTGCACGAACACCTTGAGGATGAGGATTGTAGGTGGCATAGACGCCTGCTTCATCATCTGGCTGGCCAGGCCCGCAGTATCCAAAGACCTCTGGCAAGCCCGACAGTGGTCTGCCCTGGCCGGGGACCGCGGCTCGGGAGCCGGCTCGAGCGCGACGGGCAATCGATGGTCCGCCACGGCCACCAGGGGGTAGATCGATTCGGAAAAAGGGCAAGCGAAGAGAACCAAAATCTGGTCGGCAGCGTCGTCCACGTTCTTCTCGCCACTGTTCGAACGGCTACTGTGCGAGCAGCGGCAGCGATACTGTAAAGGTACTGCCTTCGCCCTCTGTGCTTTCCACTTCGATCGTGCCGCCGTGGAGAGTGACAATCTCTTTCACCACGTGGAGCCCCAACCCGCTTCCGGTAATCCCGTGCGCTGCCACGTTGCTGGCACGGTAGAAGGGAGCGAACAGGCGAGGAAGCGCCTCGCTCGGGATCCCAACACCCTCGTCGGAAACGGCCAGACACACCTGCTGGTCCCGGCGCTCGAGGCGCACGGTGATCCGGCCACCTCCGGGGCTGTACTTCACCGCATTGCCGAGCAGATTCTGGAGAACCTGCCCCAGGCGAACCTCGTCGCCCTCGACCAACAGCGGCTCGTTGGGGCAAACCAGTTCGAGCGTGTGCTGCTCGAGCACTGCCCGCAGGCTCTTTGCAACCTGGCGGGTCACCTTTCGCAGATCCACCGGGGCGCGATCGAGGTTGAGACGACCGGTTCGGAACAGGCCGCGTACAACTCTCCGGCGTGTCTTGAGACGGCTCGTGCAGGCTCGCCACGCGCAGGCACAAGGCTTCCACCTGGTGGGCAAACTCATCGACGTTCATGCGCGACCCCACTTTCTATCTCGTTCGGCTGCACTGAACCGGCCACAGCAAGGACCGATCTGCTCCCCAGATCGCGCCCTTGCAAGGATGTTCTTCCCGCAGCCGCACGTGTCGACAGCAACAAGGCCGCACGCAAGTCTCACTGGCCAGGTCGAGGCGCGGCACGCTGCTCATCATGCGGGCCGGCCTGCGTCAGGTGATCCACGGTGCAATCAGCGAGAACGAACGCCATTGTGTTCGCATGGTTGGGCTAGCGACAGCTTGCGAGTAGAAGGGAGACGGGAAGAAGTGGGCGTTGACGAACTAGCCAACGCGGGCGCTTGACAAGACCGGCGCGAGGCTACTATACCAGGTCGTGGCAGTCAGGGCTGCCCAAAAAGGGGAGAAAACGCCGGGACCGACCAACTGATGGATCGGCTACCCGAATGGGAACGTCAGAACACCGACCAGGATAGCCACGCCAGAGTACCGGAGCGCAAGCGCCACGCTTCAACCGAACATCCTCCAGACTCCTTAGTCGTCTTTTGTTTGTTCTCATTGTGACGCGACGTGGCGCGCAATCGTTACGGGCCATCCTGGGACCGCCATCAAACAATCGTGAGCACCCCTTCTGGTGCCCCTGGCACTCACGGCATTCATCCTTCAGCGCTCTCACGCACAATCAAAATGATACTCCAATTAGTTGGAAATGCAAAGGGGCGTCAAGCAAGATGACAATTTTGTAACACGCTCGTGTACTCGATCACGATTTCCGCCTCGCTCACATTGGAACACAGTCCAGCCGAAGGCGCGGCCCCGGCCTCCCCCGTACACACGATTCCATAATCTACACTGGTAGGGCTGGGTGTGGCCGGGCGAGGAACAATCGCGCGCCAACGATGTTGTCGGGGATCAGGGTGTCACGGTTTGGGAGATCCAGTCGCCAAGGCTCCCGTGCTGCAGTACCCGCCCTGAAGTAATCGCCGGAATTCTCAATCCGCGCGGCGGATCTGACAGAGGTAGGCGCGGTGCGGGACCGAGCCGCTGACCGGGTCGATCGCCTCGTTGCCGATAATAAGGTTTAGATTGGCTCCGTCCGGACCGAACGGGTCATAGCCGGGCCTGCCAATGTCCGGACATGCCTGCCACCAGCCGCGCTGGCCGCAGACGACATTCGGCTCAAGTGTGGCATTCATCCGAGCACGCGCCCGGACGCTCCTGCCAGGTGTCTCAATCCCAGTCGCCAGGACCGATACCGCGCTCGGCGGCAGCCGCCGGATGCAACTCGACCTCCGGATCGAGAGCGCGCCGTCGTAGACTCGGCAGCGCCCGATGCTGGCTCTCGCAGAATAGGGTATGCTTGGCACAGGTAAGGATCAGCGGGAAACGCTCGACCAAATCCGGTCGCGAAGACGGGCCGATCAGCGGCTCTTCATATTCGGGTAGCGGCGAATAGGCGTGCTCCAACAATGTCTCGGAATACAACTCGATCTTCGGCGAGCTGGCTCAGCCTGGCAGCGGTCAGGTCCAGTGCTTCGCCCCAGCTGATCCGCTGCCAGCCCGGGTCTCGATCACCCTTTGGCCGGGTTCGTTTCAACGGGTAGAGCAACCGGTCCGAGTGATAGACGAGTTCCGGCACCGCCCGTCTCTTAGCGCAGAGCGCCTCACCGGTAGGGTGTGACGGATCCGGCTCCAAGGTGACGAAGCGGCCGTTCTCGACAACGGCAATCGAGCCGCACCGTGAGACGCACAGAGCGCAGTAACCCGGAATCCGCTCGCCAGATTGCTTGTCTGCTAACACCGCGATGCTTCCTTACGCGCAGACGGCGGTAATCCCCATCAATGCAATCGCCCGTGACCCAGGCAAACGGCACGTCGTGCTCGACGGCCCGCTTGAGCATCGCCCAGGCCTGATTGGGCTTGCTGACATGCGCGACCTCATCCGGAAGGCCCGCGGCACGACACCGCGTGATCAGCGGCCCACTCGTCCGGCAGAAAGAGCGCCCGGTCCAAGGCGGTCTGCCCGCTCGGCGTGGCGTATGCCAGGAAGACCCCAATCTGGCAGTTCTCGATCCGCCCCGCCGTCCCGCTCTCCTGGTGCTTCACGCCCGCCGACCGCGTCCCCTTCTTGGGGAAGCCGGTCTCATCCACAATCAAGACCGCCTGCTCATTACCCAGGTGCTCGATCACGTCGTCGCGCACCTCATCTGGATCCCATACCGCCCGACACAGAAATTGTTGCACCCCGTCCGGTGTCTCGTCGCCGCTGGCCTCCGCCAGTTGTCATCCGTTTTTGCGCTCGACGGGACTCAGCAAGCCCTTCACGGACGCCACGGCCCGCTCCCGGGCTTCCGACCGCGCGAACCGCGCCCCGATTCGTGCCAGCAGCCTGTCCAGTTCCGCGGCCCAGTTTTCGACCTCTTCCATCTTGACCCTCCGCTCTCTCATCGGGGGTCATTTTCCCAGAGATCTCTGTTAATTACAACTGTAGTACTATCGTGCCTGCCACTCAGGGGACCGCTTCTCGAGAAATGCCGAGACGCCTTCCTGGAAGTCTCGACTGTTATAGCAGGCCTGAATGAGATCATCGCCCGGTGGAATGCTGCCCCCCATGATGCGCCGAACCGCCTCTTTTGTCACTCTCACGGTGATCGGAGCGCTCCTGGCAATCCTGGTGGCGAGCGCCACCCCGTATGTCTCGAGGTCATCGGAGGGGACAACCGCGTTCACCATTCCGATCGACATCGCTTCCGAGGCGTCCAGCTGGCGGCCTGTGTACATCAGCTCCAGTGTCCGGCTCGGACCAACCAAAGCGACCAGCTTTGCGTAATTCGCCATGGAGAGACAGTTCCCGAGATTGATACAGGGTATACTAAACCGGCTCTCAGAGGTAGCGATCCGGATATCGCAGTTCAAGGCCAACATGAGGCCCCCGCCTATGGCAAAACCGTCGATCAGTGCCATTGTCGGCTTCTGGACTGCGGCCAGGCGTCCAACGATTCGATCGATTGTTGCTTCGTAGTCGAGCCCTGCCCGGGGATTGCCCTGAAAGGCCTTGAACTGACTGATATCCGTGCCGGAGATAAAGGCCTTCCCGCCGGCCCCACGCAAGATCCACACTCGAATCTCGTCATCGCCATCGACGAGCTCACAGAGCTCGACAAGCCGCTCGTACATCTCCCAGGTCATCGCGTTGCGTCGTGTTGGCCGATTCACGGTCAAGATCGCAACCGGCCCTCTGCGCTCGAACTGCATCTCCTCCATGCTGTCATCCCTCCAGGTGGCTTGACCCTTTAGTATCCCAACAGTCATTTCGACGGGACGCTGTCTGCCCGATGTGGAAAAACCAGCGCCAATGATTCGGCCCATGCAAGCAGCTGCTCATCGGCCTCGAATCCCGCCACGAGTTGGAGCCCGAGCGGCAGGCCATTTTTGGTGCAGCCGGCCGGGAGGCTCAGCGCCGGCATTCCGGCGTACGTCCAGGGAAGATTCATTGCCGGACTCCCGGTCGTTGTGAGCCCCCGAGGCGCGGGGCCGGGCGCAGCCGGTGTCACCCAGAGGTCGATCCCGGCCGCGTTCATAACCCGTGCCAACTCGAGGCGTAGGGACTCACGCCCGTCCCGCGCGGCTGCCAAAGCTTGGGGACTGACCTCCCGACCGGCGCGAATGATCGCGGCCATGTGGGGTCCGTAGAGGGGCTCGTAGGTCTGAAACCACTCAGCATGAATCTCTGCGGCCTCGGCGGCGATCATGTCGTGGTGATGCCGGGCAATGCCATCAATCTCTTCGAGCGCGGTGACCCGGCGAATGACGCACCCAGCGGCGGCGAGGCCTGCCAGCTGCTCCTCGAAGATCGCAAGTGTCGCGGGTGATGCCTGCTGAAGATAGGGACCCTCCGGCACTCCGAGCATGGGAAGTGTGGAGTACTGAGACGCGAGAATTGATTCCCAACCACGACAAAGTATTGCTGCGACGAGCGTCATGCCACCTACGTCTTGCGTAAATAACCCCACCTGATCGGCCGAAGGTGAAAAGGGGATCAGCCCGGTCGGGGAGATACGATCCCGCGTGGGTTTGAATCCAACGATTCCGCAGAAGGCCGCCGGACGGATCACCGAGCCGATGGTCTGGGTACCGAGCGCAAGGGGGCAGTAACCCGCGGCGACGGCGGCGGCCGAGCCACTGCTGGATCCACCCGGCGTGTGGTCGGGTTGATGCGGGTTGCGCGTTGGACCTGGCTGGAAGTAGGCGAACTCGGTCGTGACCGTCTTTCCAAGGATGAGAGCCCCCGCTCGACGCAACGCCGCGACGACGGCCGCTTCAGGACCATCAAAGAGGTGTGGCGGAAGTCGCGACCCGGCGTGAGTCGGGAAGCCGTCCACCCGGACAATGTCTTTGACACCAACCGGGACACTATAGAGGGGCGGCCGGCGGCTCGGATCCGGAGAACTCGCCTGCAGGGCTTGCGCTTCCTGTTGCAGTCGTGCGCGCCGATCCCTTTCGGGCACGAGGGCCTGAATGAACGGCTCCGTCCGGTCAATCCGATCGCATAGATCATCAAGAAAGGTGGAAAGATCGAGCTGCCCCGTGCGGAGCGCTTCAGCCGTCCGCTTCAACGGCGCCGGATAGATAAACACGCCACTCCTCTCCCTCAAAACAATGCTCTGCCTCGAGGGTGCCTTGACTTTACACCGAACCCGTGATATTCTCTCGATGTACTATAGTCTATAGTCAATTGTCGATAGTCCATAGTATCACAGCTTGTTACTGATTTCAACCGTCTCCGTATAACCGATCTGCCGGCTGTATAGATCCGCGTCAGCAGCTGAGCGAGAGGATAGTGAAGTTATGCCTGTAAAGCTCTCTCGTGAGCCCCTCTATGAACAGGCGTATGAAGCCATCTTGCGGATGATCCTGGATGGGACACTCGTGCCGGGAACACGCGTCACCGAAGCGACGCTCGCCCGAACCCTCGGCGTGAGCCCGACTCCCGTCCGGGAGGCCATGCGGAAATTGGAACACGATGGTCTGCTGGAGAGTAACGGTACCGGCGTCCAGATCATCGAACTGCGGCCTGACGATATCAAGCAGTTGTACGTCTGCCGTGAAGCGCTCGAAGTGGTGGCCATCGAACGAGCGGTCGAGAAACTTGGCGATGAGGATCTTGCCGATCTGGACGAGCTCCTGACCTTTGCGGAAGAGGCCGCCCGTGAGGGGGACTTCCTGAAGCTGGTCCAGATCAATACCGCCTTCCACGACAGATTGATCGCGGCCGCCGCGAACCCGTGGCTGATGTCGACCATCGGCTTCGTGAGACGCCCGCTGTTGCTTGCGCGTATCCAGATTACCGTGGATCAGCGCGAAGTGCGGCGAATCCTCAGCGATCACCGCGCGATCCTGGAGTGCCTGAAGCAGCGCGATGCTCGCTCCGTCGTCGATGCGATGCGGCGCCACATGCGAGCAGATTGTTCGTACATGTGTAAGGAGCTGCCCCCCACAGCGCGGGGAAACCCAAACTGAGCGCGACGCGACCTTCGGAGCGACAAGTGACGACTATGAGGAACGCGACAGTACTCGACGGACTGGTTGTGATCGATGCCGGTCACGTGATGGCGGGCCCGTTCTGTGCCATGCTGCTCGGGGACCTCGGCGCGGATGTTATCAAAGTCGAGCGCCCGGGTGGTGATGATACCCGCCGCTTTGGCCCTCCTTTTGTTCAGGGCGAGTCGGCCGCGTTTCTGGCCGTGAACCGGAACAAGCGGGGTGTCTGCCTGAATCTCAAGACCGAAGAGGGCCGCCAACTCTTCCGCGAGCTCGTGGCCAGGGCTGACGTCGTGATTGAAAACTATACGCCCGGGACGATGGCCCGCCTGGGCCTGGGGTATGAGGATCTTCGCCCGCTGAATCCGGGCCTGATTTACTGCTCAATCTCTGGTTTCGGCCAGACGGGCCCCTACCGCAATCGAGGGGGATTCGATCTGGTAGCGCAAGCGATGAGCGGTCTGATCAGTGTGACGGGACATCCGGACGGTCCTCCAACAAAGGTCGGGGTTCCTCTCTCTGACCTGGGTGCTGGCTTATACGCTGCGCAGGCAGTCCTGGCGGCCTACATCCATCGGTTACGGACGGGCGAGGGGCAGCACCTGGATATTTCCCTGCTCGAGGCGGCTGTCAGTCTCACTGTGTGGGAGTCCGCGTCCTATTTCGCAACGGAGATCGTTCCACCACCAATGGGGTCGGCCCATCGCCTTCTCGCGCCCTATCAAGTCTTTCCCACCGCCGGCGACCCGATTGTGATTGGAGTGGGCAACCAGCGCAACTGGACGCGCCTGTGTGAAGCGTTAGGGCGTGAAGATCTCCCCCACGACGAGCGCTTTAGCACGAACGAGCTCCGCACGCGGAACCAGCTCGAGCTGGCTGAAGAACTGTCTGGAACCTTCAAAACCCGCCAGGCGTCCGACTGGCTTGGTCGCCTGGAAGCGGCCGGGGTCCCGGCGGGTCCGGTCTATGACATCGAGGACGTCTACCAGGATCCTCACCTGCAAGAGCGAGGGATGCGCGTTCGCCTCACGCACCCTCATGCCGGCCCGGTCGATCACATCGGCTCGCCGATCCATTTCTCGCTGACACCGGTGAGCTATCGTCGCCCGGCGCCTCTGTTGGGACAGCATAGCGAAGAGATTCTCACCTGGTTGGGCTACTCCCAGGCTGAGATCACGCAGCTCAAGGACCAGGGGGTCGTGACCTGCGCGTGAACCCTGGGCGCCGCAAGAGGGCTCGCGCAGCCAGGCTCTCGCAACGACGTTCCCGTCTTCGTTCGATTCGATCCTCCCAGTTGCGGGCTGAAAGAGGAGGTGCACATGATATAGGGATTCAAACGGCTTCGGGCCGAAACCATCCACGCTTTGAAGGAATTGGTTTCCATCACCCAGGCGGAGGTCAAAATGGAGCAGAAAAAGCAGTCGTTCTTCCGAGGCTTCACAACCAGCGAAATCGTCATCATGGCGGTAATCGGCGTTGTCTTTGGGATCGGCGGGACGCCCATGGTGTTCGTCGGCCGATTCTTCATGACGGCTCTCGGCGAGTTGGGGTGGATGGGCTTTGCTGCAATTCTCGGGTGGTTCTATCTCGCCGGTGTTTTAGGTGGATACATCGTTCGCAAGCCAGGAGCATCGACCCTCACTGAGGTTATCAGCGGCGTCGCACAGATCCTCTCCGGCAACCCCAACGGCGTGATCGTTCTCCTGACAACTTTCCTCCAAGGGCTTGGCTCCGATATCGCCTATGCACTCTTTGGCTACCGCAAGTTTAACACCGGTGTCGTCGCTCTTGCCGGAGCCCTGGCAGCCCCACTGGGCGTCTGGGTTGACGCCTACTTCTTCGGCGTCTTGAACCAGGGACTCCTCTTCAACGTCATCGCAGTGCTCATTCGCATCGTAAGCGGAGCGGTCTTTGCCATCATCGGTATGTGGATTTTCAACGCCGTCGCCAAAGCAGGCGTGCTCCGCGGGACGGCACTCGACAAGGAAGTTCGCGCACGCGTCGCCTAGCGACGAACCGACTATCACCGCGGGTGGGGTGGAACTCAAGGTTGCCGCTTTTGAGTCCCACCCCCACGGGTAGCCGATGACAGCCACTGTTCTTAGGAACTTGCATATGGCGCATCACTTACTGGCTCGTACACCGATTATCTCCATCGAAAATGTCACGTTCACCTACCTGGGTGAAAGGGCCCCAGCCCTACAAGATATCAATCTCGAAGTGATGGCGGGCGAGTTCGTGCTCATATTGGGCCCGAGCGGTTCCGGGAAAAGCTCACTCGTCAACCTGCTCAACGGGACAATCCCCTCAATCTTCGAAGGCGGTCTGACCGGTGACGTTATTGTGGATGGCCGCAACACGCGGGATCATCCGACCAGCGAGTTGGCCACGATTCTCGGACAAGTCCTGCAGGACCCTGAGGCCCAGATCGTAAATCTATTCGTCCGAGATGAGATTTACTTCGGGCCCGAAAATCTGAACATGCCTGCAGAGGTGATCCGCCGGAATGCAGAGGAAGTGATGTCCTTCGTGAACATCACGCACTTGCAGGATCGGGAGGTCTTCCACCTCTCCGGCGGGCAGAAGCAGAAGGTCGCTCTGGCCTCGGTCCTCGCTGTCAAGCCGAAGATCCTTGTCCTCGATCAGCCAACCGCCAATCTTGACCCCCATAGTACTCGGGAGGTCTTTCGGCTGCTTGGTCGACTGAATACGGAGCTCGGGATCACCGTTCTCGTCGTGGAACACAACGTTGATGATTTGATCGACCTTGTCAGCACGGTAGTCGTAATGAACGAGGGCCGGATTGCAATCGCAGGGTCACCTCGAGAAGTGTTTGGACCTGAGTTCTCCGGATCCTCCACACAACTTGGCCTTTGGATGCCCCAGATCGCAGAATTGGGGCTCCACCTCAACGGGGTCGTCGATGGCTTGTCCAGGGTGCCACTCACCGTTGACGAGGCTTTTGGTCCGCTTGTCGCGGCACTGGCGAGGGTGCCCGAGGAACGACAAGCGCTCTCGGATCCAGATCATCCTTTCCTGCGGCATGAGTCTGTCGCATCCGAGCAACCGAGCCGCCCACTGATCGAGATCAATAACCTGAGTTTTACCTATCCAGGTGGTGAGGCGCGGGCATTATCAAATGTCAATCTGCGCATCGACCAGGGGGATTTCGTTGCAGTGATTGGCAAGAATGGCTCTGGGAAGTCCACATTGGCCAAGATCTTGACCAAGATTAACGAGCCCCCTCCCGGAACAGTCTCTATCCGTGGGCGCGATATCACGAAAATGAGCCTGTTCGATGTGACCAACAGTATTGGGTACGTCTTTCAAAACCCGGATCACCAGTTCGTCACCGACACTGTATTTGATGAGGTCGCGTACAGTCTCCGTGTTCGTGGTGTCCCTGAGCAGGAAGTGACCGTCAGAGTCATACAGGTTCTGGAGCACTTCGGGCTCCAGACCTACACAGGTCTGTCACCCTTCGCTCTCAGTATGGGCCATCGTCGTCTGCTGAGTGTTGCGACGATGTTGGTCGTTGACCAGGATGCCATCATTCTTGACGAACCGACAATCGGCCAAGACCAGGTCAGTTCCGACCTGCTGATGGGTTTCCTTACGGAACTGAACGGTCAGGGTAAGACGGTGATTGTCATCACGCACGACATGCGCCTGATCAGCAAATGGGTTGGCCGCGCGGTAATCATGTCTGACTCACGCGTCCTGTTCGATGGGCCGATCTACGATGTGTTTCAGCGCGAGGATCTGCTGAGGGAGGCGGCACTGGTTGAGCCGCCACTCGTCACGTTAATCAAGCGGCTCAAACCAACTTATCCGTCTCTATCCACGAAAGTGTTGACCACCGACGTCTTCAGCCGGATCTTCACAGATGTCGAGGGTTCCCTGCTGGGTGCCGATGAACGGACAGCCTAGCGCGCCGGTCAAGGCGTCAGACGTCCGAAGGCTGGTCGGGACCGTGCTGGCCCACCGCGCGCTCCGACGACGGTGATCGAGGCGGGCACCGGCCGCGAACCAGACGTCGGACGTCTGTTCCCGCCCCCCGCGGGATGACGTGACCGGGGCGCCAGGGAGTGAACCGGCCCGGAACGTTGCGATTAAGGAGGCGCCGGGAATGGAACTTGTATACCAGTATCGTCCTCAGGATTCCTTTCTCCACCGTCTGGATCCGGTGACCAAGACAGTAGGTCTCTTTGCGATATCGTTCCTGGCTTTCGGCTCGTTCTTTGCGTTGCCTCAGCTTTTTATGTCGATCGCCATCTTGTTCGTCGCTCTCTTTGCAGGCAAGCTGACTCCGCGCGAGCTCTGGCGGGGGACGGGCCTCATGGCGCTCGCGTCGCTCTCCTTCTTTATCGTTCAATCCATCCTGCTCAAGGTTCCGGGGGAGATCACACTGTTCGAGCTCGGCTCGAAGGTTATTTATCTGGAGACGGTTGACTACGCGCTGGCGGTCTCGCTGCGGATCTACACGATCTTCCTGGTCTCGTTCATCTTTATTCGCACCACACATCCCCGCGACCTGGTAGTCTCCTTCGTCCAAATCCTCCGGTTGCCGTACAAGGTGCCGTATGCGTTCTTTATCGCGCTGCGAATCATTCCGATTATCGAGGAGGAGACCAAGACGATCAAAGCGGCCCATAAAGTCCGGGGGGTCGGTGAGAAGACGGGGTTGAAAGGCCGAGTCGAGAATACGAAGCGCTTTACCGTCCCTCTGCTGGTGCGAAGTCTCCGCGATGCTGCGCTCACCGTCCAATCGATGGAAAGCCGCGGGTTCGGAGCTTATCCGACGCGCACCTTCGTGGACGAGATGAAGATGAGCCGGGCGGGGAAGGTCATCACGGTAGTTCTCATCGCCTCTGTCATCATCTGGTACATCCTCGTGTTTGCCGGTGTGATCAAGTTGCAGTACTCGGTTCAGTAGCTATCTGTTCGTGCGTCAGGCCGAACCACGGCGAAACGAGCAACACGGGAGGGACTGTGACCGATTTCGATCTCGCGATCAACGGCGGCCTGATCATCAATTCGGAGGGACGCACCCGCGCGAACGTGGGCGTTCGTGGGGGGCGAATCGCCGTCATGAGTGAGGCGCCCCTCCAGGCCAGACGGACGATCGATGCCAGCAACCGTTGGGTCCTGCCGGGCGTGATTGATCCACACGTCCATTTCGCCTTGAAGCAAGGCCAGGGCGATGGCGCCATCATGACGGAGGATGACTACCAGAACGGGCCGGTGGCGGCGGCAATCGGCGGGGTGACGATGTTCATCGATTTTGCCATCGCTCCTCGCACTCGACCGCCGGAGGAGTTCTTACGCGAGCGTATCGCCCTGGCCGACGCCGGGAGTTGCATCGACTACAGTTTTCACGCCGGGATCACCGATCCCGACCCGGCGGTGCTCGAGCGTTTCGGCCACATTATTGAGATGGGAATTCCCTCCTTCAAGTTTTTCGTCACCTACCGGAAGTGGGGCTTTGCCGTCGATCTTGGCTTCCTGTTGGATGCCTTCCAGACCATCCACGGTCTCAATGGCGTCGCCTGTATCCACGCCGAGCAGGATGAGATCCTGGAGTACCTGCGCACCCGGTACGCATCCCAGCCGGACCTGATCTATCATTCCCGGACGCGTCCGGACTTTTCGGAGGAGATAGCGGTCTACGAGGTCGTCACTTTGGCGCGAGAGACGGGCGCGCGGCTCTACGTGGTCCATCTGACGGCCGGGAAGGCGCTCGCTGTGATCCGCCAGGCCCAGGCGGCCGGTCTTCCTGTCCGGACGGAGACGTGCCCCCACTACCTGGCCTTCACCGACGAAATCTACCGCGAGCCGAAAGGCGTTCTGTACACGATGACCCCTCCGTTGCGGCCACCCGGGAATCGTGAGGCGCTCTGGGAGGGGCTGGCGGACGGCACGATCAGTGCCGTCTCGTCCGATCACAACGCCTTCGGACGCGAGGTGAAGGAACGCCGGCCGCACTGGCTCGAGGTCCCACCGGGGATTGCGGGGAGCGAGATGATTCTCACCTACCTTCACAGTGAGGGTGTGGCGAAGGGACGCATCACCGCCGAACGGATGGTCGGGCTCATCTCTGCCGGACCGGCTGCGCTCTTCGGTGTACCGCGCAAGGGCGCCATACGGGTCGGCTACGATGCCGATCTGGTTCTCTTTGACCCACACGCCGTCCGGGTTGTCCATCACGAAGATCTCGCCACACCGGTCGGGTATACGATCTTCGAGGGCATGGAAATGCGTGGTTGGCCCACGCACACGATCTCACGGGGTGAGGTGATCGTCGAAAATCGGAAGTTTGTCGGCTCGACGGGTCGTGGCCGCTTTATCGAGCGCCAGATCGACCCGGCACCTGCCTGGCAGGGATGATGGAGGAGAGTGATGGTGCTACCGAGTCGCGAGCGATCGATGGTTCTGGTCGCACCGCGCAAAATGGAGATGCGCGAGTTTCCTGTCCCGGCGATCGGTCCCGATGAGTTTCTCCTACGAGTCAATCTAGTGAGCATTTGCGGCGGCGATCCGATTGAATATGAAGGGCGCAACGTGAAGGCCCACTATCCGATGATTCTCGGACACGAAGTCGTCGGCACGATCGCCACCATCGGAGATGAGGCCGCTCGAACCTACGGGGTCGAGGTTGGCGATCGCGTCAACGTCGAGCCCTATATTCTCTGCGGGCAGTGCGAGTACTGCCTGACCGGCTACTACCAGTTCTGTCGCACCTCTCGTGTCTATGGGGTCAATATGTCGTGCGAGACGCCCCCTTACCTTTGGGGCGCCTACGGTGAGTATATGTTCGGGGCACCCGGTTCTAAGGTGCATAAAATCGCGCCCGGCGTCCCCGACGAGGCGGCTGTACTGGCGTCAGTCCTGGGGAACGGCGTGCGCTGGATTCGGACCAAAGGAGCGGTGAGGGCCGGGGAGGGTGTCGTCGTTCTGGGTGTGGGGGCGCAGGGACTTGCCAGTGTGATCGCCGCCCGCGAGGCAAATGCTGCCCCGATCATTGTAATAGGCCGTGAGGCGCTGAAGCTCAAATGGGACCTGGCACGCGAATACGGCGCCCATCATCTCATCGACCTGGAGCGGGAGATCGACCCGGTTGGCACCGTGCGCGATCTCACGGGGGGCCGGTTGGCCGACGTTGTCGTCGAGTGTACCGGCGCCGCTGCCATGATGGAACTGGGCCTGGATGTGATTCGGCCCACCGGCCGCTTCGTCATGGTCGGCACCACCGGATACCGGCAAGCGCCTTTGACCACCGATAAGATTGTGTTCAAGGAAGTCGTGCTTCTCGGCGGCCTGGGCCAATCGTGGGACACGGAGCTGGCGGTGCGGATCATCAACAGTCGCAAATATCCCGTCGAAAAGATGATGACCCATTGCTTTCCCCTCGAATCGGCAGAGGAAGCGCTTCTTTTCTTCATGCGGAACCCCGACAAGGCGCTCCGCGTCGCGATTCAACCGTGATATTACTATGACTGTTATCCGACACATCCTCGTTCCCAACAGTTATCATGATTCCGTCTTTTTGATGGAGCTCTCTCGCGGTCTCGGCGAGCGGCCCGGCGTCGAGGCGGCCGGGGTGATGATGGGCACCCCGGCGAATGTCGCGGTGCTCGTCGAAAGCGGGCTTCTCGCCGAGCGGCCGGAAGGCGTTTCACCCGCCGATCTGGTCATTGCCGCGGCGGCTGGAACCGACGTTGAAGCCGCGGAGGCGTTGGAGTGGGCGACGAGGTCGCTGACAGCACCGGCCGGGCGGACTCCGCCGGATTCGCCTTCCGGAGGGGCCCCTGCTCCACGGGTGGGGCGATGGCAATGGCGTGAACTCCCCGAATCCGCGCGTCTGGCACTAATCTCGACCCCCGGGCCATATGCGGCAGCAGAAGCCTGGAAGGCGCTGCGTGCCGGACGGCACGTTGCGCTCTTTAGCGACCATGTCCCGGTCGAAGACGAGGTGGCGCTGAAACAAGCGGCCCGAGATCGAGGGCTGCTCGTGATGGGCCCCGAGTGTGGAACAGCCATTATCGGCGGCGTGCCTTTGGGCTTCGCGAACCGGCTACGACGTGGGCCGATCGGCCTTGTCGCCGCGTCGGGCAGTGGCTTGCAAGAGGTGACGTGTCTCATCGACCGGTTCGGGTCGGGTGTGTCGCACGCGATCGGCACCGGTGGTCGCGATCTGTCGGCGGCAGTCGGGGGGCTCACGATGCAGCAGGGGATCGACCTCTTGCTCGGGGACGAGGCCACGCGGATGCTCGTCCTCCTCTCCAAGCCCCCGGACCCCCAGGTGGCGGCGAGCGTGCTGCGGCGCGTGGCCCATGCACGCAAGCCGGTTGTCGTCTGCTTCCTGGGCGGCGATCCCGAGCCAATCGAGGCCGCCGGCGCCTCCGTGGCTCGCACGTTAGAGGAGGCGGCCCGGCTTGCCGTCGAGTTGGCCACGCAGCGCCCGATTCCCGCGATCTCCGCTGCGGAAGTGCCCGAGACTCCCGTCCGGCAGGGCGAGCCGCCCCTGCTCTGCGGGCTCTTTGCCGGAGGAACACTCGCGTACGAAGCGATGCTCGTCCTGCGGGCGGCGCTCGGCCCGATCTGGTCCAACGCGCCGCTCGATTCCGACCACCGCCTCCCGGAGACAGGCCAGCTCCCCGGGCATACGTGCCTCGACCTTGGCGCCGAGGAATTTACTGCCGGGCAGCCGCATCCCATGATCGATGGGGCACGGCGAGCGGCGCGACTGCTCGACGTTGCCGCCGACCCTCGCGTAGGAGTGATCCTCCTGGACGTCATCCTCGGGTTGGGGAGTGAGCCCGACCCTGCCGGCACGCTGCTTCCGGCCATCGCGCAGGCGCGCCAGATCGCCGGCCGCGGCGAGAGGACCCTGCACGTCGTCGCGTCGGTCACCGGCACGGCAGACGACCCCCAACCGTATGCGGCCCAGGTCGAGAAGCTCACGAAGGAGAGGGTCGTCGTGGCGGAAAGCAACGCGGCGGCGGCTCGCGCGGCGGCAGCGCTCGTGATGGCGTAGATGCTCCCGGCACGGATTCACATTGCGGACAGGGACGAGGGAAAACGCGTGCAAGATCTACTCGGCGGCAACTTTGGAGTCGTAAATATCGGCCTCGCGCGACTCGGGAACGATCTCCGCGAGGCCGGAATTGACGTCATCGATCTGGAGTGGTCACCCCCAGCCGGCGGCGACCCCGATGTCGCACGGATGCTGGCAGACCTCGCGGATGATGACCGGGACCTGGGCGCGCGGATCAAAGCGGCGAATCAGGAGGCCCTCGCCCGGCTGACTGCAGCCCGACCGGTGTTGCGAGATATCGTGCCCGCTCGGGAGGTGGTGCCCGGGATGACGGATACGACCATCCTCCACGCCGGCCCGCCGATCACGTGGGACGAGATGTGCGGCGCGATGCGCGGTGCGGTCATCGGTGGGTTGCTCTACGAAGGACTTGCAACAACCCCTGCTGAGGCGCAAGCGCTTGCCGCCGGCGGTGCCATCACCTTCGCACCCTGCCATTCCTCTAATGCCGTCGGGCCGATGGCCGGCGTCCTGACCCCACGCATGCCGGTGCTGGTCGTCCAGGACGATCAACACGGGACCATTGGGTATGCCGGCATGAATGAAGGATGGGGACGCACGCTTCGGTTTGGAGCCTTCGACGACGAGGTCCTCGAGCGCCTGCGTTGGATGGAGAGAGTGCTGGCGCCTTCGCTCCAGGCTGCGATTGACGAACTGGGCGGGATCGAGGTCAAGCCAATCATCGCTCGGGCGCTCCACATGGGCGACGAATGCCACAACCGGGATCTTGCGGCCACGATGCTTTTCTTCCGGACCGTCGCACCCGCACTGATGGCCGCCGTGCGCGATCGGGATGCGGTGAAGCAGTCACTCGACTTCCTGGCGAACCAGGAGCATTTTTTCCTCAACGTCGGGATGGCAGCCTGCAAGGCGAGCCTCCTGGCAGCCCATGGGATCCCCTTTAGCACGATGGTGACGGCGATCGCGCGAAATGGGGTCCACGTCGGTATCCGAACCAGTGGCACCGAAGATACCTGGTTTACGACACCGGCGTCCATTCCTCAGGGGCTCTACTTCCCCGGGTACTCGGAGGCGGATGCCAACCCGGACCTCGGGGACAGCGCCATCACCGAGACGGCCGGAATCGGCGCGTTCGCCATGGCCAGCGCGCCTGCCATCGTGCGATTCGTCGGGGGCACCCCGGCAGACGCGCTCAGATACACTCACGAGATGTATCAGATCACCCTGGGCGAGAATCCCAACTATACGATCCCGGCCCTCGATTTTCAAGGCACGCCAACCGGCATCGACGTCCGTGCTGTGCTGGAAACCGGCATCGCGCCAGTGATCAATACCGGGATTGCCCACAAAGAGCCTGGTCACGGCCTGGTCGGTGCCGGTGTCGTCCGCGCCCCCTTTGGAGCGTTTCTCGACGCCCTTCGGCACATGCACGCGACGTGGGTTGCTGGTCACGAGAGGGCACCGCGCTGAGGCTCGATGCCGGCAGTGCGGCGCGAGGGGTACGCAGCTTCCGGCGCTCCGGCCCCATTGACGCGCTCCTCGATGGCCTTCTCTGGGTCTCCTCTCTTCTCTCCCACCAACTGTCGGGTGAGATCGCCGTGTGATAGGTTGGCGGGCTTCACTTGTTGCCTGGACCGCACGGCAACTTCCACGTAGAGCGTCGCACTTCTGGTTTCAAGGCAGGGTCAAAGTCTCCACATCCTGGTGCTTAGAAAGCGCGAGCGGAGCAAAACATTCCCTTCCTCAGGAAGCAGGCGGCCCGGCTTTCTCCACACCTGCTCATATTGCAACTGATGAACCAGGAGGAACGGAAATGAGATTACAGGATGACGTCGCGATCGTTACCGGCGGAGCGTCCGGAATTGGGCGTGCGTGCGCTTTGCTGTTTGCGAGGGAGGGTGCAAAAGTTGTTGTTGCCGACCGGCAGCGTGAATCGCGTTTTTCTTCTGAAGAGACACCCGACACTGTTACCGCGATTGTGGAGGCAGGCGGTGACGCCGTCTACTTGGAAACTGATGTGACCGAGAGCGGCGCCGTCCAACGCCTGATCGACCTCACCCTGGAGCACTACGGCAAGATCACTATCCTGGTCAATAGCGCCGGGATGTTCATTCGCAATTCGATCACTGACGTCAGCGATGAAGAATGGGACCGTGTGTTGGGAGTAAACTTGCGCGGCTACTTCTTTACCTGCCGTAGTGTGATTCCACGAATGCTGGAACAGGGAGAAGGACGAATTGTCAACATCTCCTCGATTCACGGGATTCGAGGTACGGGAACCGCCACGACATACTGTGCCAGCAAGGGCGGGGTCGAGAATTTAACCAAACAGCTTGCCGCTGAATATGCACCGTTGAATATTCGCGTCAACGCGATAGCGCCCGGCACGATCCGGACGGCGATGTCCAAACCCTTTCTCGATACGCCCGAGATACGTGCTGAGTATGAGAGGCGCACACTGCTCCCACGACTCGGTGTTCCCGATGACGTCGCGTACGCGGCTCTCTATCTTGCCTCTCGAGAGTCGAGCTATGTCGTTGGCCACACGTTAGTCGTGGATGGCGGATGGACGATCACGTAACTATCATGTTGCGAACCGGGTTACTGGCGCGGTCATCCTTTGACTTCTCATGATTCCGACACTATCCTATGAATCGCGATCGGATCACGTTTCTGACTTTACGGATGAATCGCACTCTGCCCAGGAATCGCACCGAATGACGGGTGGTAAGTGGTCATCCCGCTACGGGACCTTCGCAGGTGGATGGTAATCCGGCGCGCTGTTGCCTGCCGGAGCAAGAAATGATTGAGGGCCGTTGATTCTATGGACTCTGGAGTACGCTTGTGACCCTAAAATTATCTCGCAAACCGTTGTACGAACAGGCGTATGAGGCGATCCTGCAAATGATTCTCAACGGGCAGGTGCAGCCAGGCGAACGCGTGACGGAGACTTCTCTGGCCAGGTTACTGGGAATCAGCCCAACGCCCGTGCGCGAGGCCATGCGCAAACTGGAACACGACGGACTCTTGCAGAGTAGCGGCACGAGCGTCCACGTGATCCAATTAAGTGTCGAAGATATCGAGCAGTTGTATCTGTGTCGCGAAGTTCTCGAGGTCCTGGCGATCGAACGAGTGGTGGAGCATCTGAGCAATGCCGACCTTCAAGCTCTGGACGTGCTCTTAACCGCCGCCGAAGTAGCCGGCGATGAGGCGGACGTTCTCGAATTAGTACACATCAATACGGCGTTTCACGACAGGCTCCTCGAGGCAACGAAGAACCCTTGGCTAGTGTCGGCGATCCGTTTTGTCAGGCGGCCGCTCTTACTCGCGCGCATACAGATTACTTTTGACCCGGGTGAAGCGCACCGTATCCTTCGAGATCATCGAGCCATCGTGCGGGCCTTGAAGCAAGGAGACGCTGAAGCTGCAACGGAGATGATGCGCGCTCATATGCGGGCCGACTGCAAGTATATCCGTCAAGCCTTTCGGACGGCACCACCCCGAAGCCAGGACGAACAGGTTGGCTTGCGACAGCGATCGAGTCGGTAATTGCTCGTACCAGAGATGCGCGGCCCACTGTTTGACCACATGCACGGCACGGGTCGTGTGGAAGCCCGGGATGAGAGGGTTTTGTCTTCCACAGGTTCGGGTTAATAGCAGGTTGTGAGCACGAGAGGCCAGCGCATCTCCATGAGGGTCGGTTCTGTTTGATAGCCGATTGACAAGTGACGATAGGGACAGGGAAGCTCGTCGTCTGTGACATCCGAACGACAAAGCCGGCAACGCGTGTAGCCCGTTCGCCAGAGCTCTTCGTCGACGACGGGAATTGCCGCACCGATCTCTTCCGCAATTGCGCGTCCCGCAGCCATCGTGCAGGCCCGGAACTCTTGTTCCATTCGACTATTCCGTTCGATCAGTTGCTGCCTTCGAAGGCGCTCACTGAACGCAGGACTGACACGGAAGATGCCGGTGCGAATAAAGAAGAGGGGGATGTAGTAGTCGGCGGCCACCTCGGCGTTCTCCGGATCGCGCGCTTCCGTGAGGGTCCGATACTCTTGCGACGTCGGGACATTCACGCGATTCCGCACGTTCACGAGCTTCCGATACAGGATTGCCAGCTTGGCAAACGGCCAATCGAAGTAGGCAATCGGAAAATTCAGCATCAATTCCTGCACAAGCCCGCGTCCATCGTCCCGAAACAGATAGCCTTCCGTCTGTTCCAACAGATTGGCGACGTGTCCCCGGTACTGCTGGGTTAAGACGCGTCCAATCTCGTTGAATTTTGCCAGGCGTTGGGGCAACAACTGCAGGCTCACCTCACCGGATCGCTCGTCGCGATAAAGGTCCTTCACATCTTCCATCGTCATCGATGCAAGATATGCAGGGTCGAGGAGATTCTTGCCTTGCCGTAAAGCACGAATAAGTGCTGCATTGATTCCACGCCCCCCGACGTAGCGTTCTCCACCGATTTCAATATCCCAGGCTCCGACGTCTCCGCTGCCGTTCCGCCGCCAGATGCAGAAGTGCTGAGAGGTCAAGGCAAAATAGAATTGAAGCGTGTCGAGATTGTTTTGGGTGAGTGTCTCATTCGGGTACCGGTGCGGATCGGTTTGGAACGGCTGCTCACGCTCCAGTTCTCTCTTCAGAGCAGTCGCAACCTCCCGGATGCGTTCAGGGACAATCGTGACATGCCGGGCATTCTCCACAAGCCAGTGAATCTCGATTTGCATTGTGTCGTGGCGATAGATCATGTTGGTTCCTTTTGACTCGGTCTATCAGACTCATGCCCTCGCTCAGCTTCGTCGGGCTGGATATCATTTCCTTCGAGCAAGGCCTGACTTGCCCAGAGAACGTGGCGCCGGGCCTCAAGCTCTGCTTGGTCGCCGTCGCCATCCGAGATCGCTCGGATGATTGGCTCGTGAAGAGGCACGACTTGCTCCAACGTATGATAAAGCCGCTGACGCTTCAATAGTAAGAATCGGAGGAATTGAACACTGATTGTCTTCCAGATTTCATTCAGGAGTTTGTGTTCGGTGAGAGAAATCAGGAGGCCGTGGAACTCGGCGTCGAGTCTCACGATTCGCCCACGCTCGTGATTGGTCGCTGCCTGGTGCATTGTCTCCAGGACCTTCTCTAAGGCCACAACCGCGTTCGGATCGTGCCGTTCTGCCAGAATACGGGCCGCCAACCCTTCCATCAATCGTCGTATGCTATTGAGTTCCTCGATATCTGTGCGGGTAAGCCTGGAGACGAACGCGCCCCGATATGGGATTTTTTCGACGAGCCCCATCTGTTCTAAGCGATGGATGGCTTCACGAACAGGGCCGCGGCTGACTCCAAGTTGCTCGCCCACCTGTGTTTCGACAAGCTGGCTGCCGGGCGGCAACTGTCCTGTGACAATGGCGTCGGTCAGCTGCTGAAACACAACTTCGACGAGCGGGTCCGCGCGTTCGATCCGAAACGTCGGCGTCGCGCCACGTATCGCGCTGAGTGGTATAGCTTTGCTCCTGTTGCCCATTTCAGCTCCCGGAAGGCGAGCCCCGGCAAATTTCGTTCGCTCATCTTCTACCGTGCCGTGCAGTCTGGACAGACACCACGAGACGGGCTGATCCAACCGTCGCTCTCCAACCGGCTGCCCATACAGGTATCCACCTTCCTCTGCACTACACCCTCCACCCGATGCGCAGGATTCGGTTGCCCTCTTGACATTTATCCCAAGATCCGATAAGCTGGAGACCATTCTCTATAGTCTATAGAGTTTACCACATAGCAAGAAGTGTTGTCAACCGAATCATCGTTGGACTCAAGTAAGGTGTAACGCCTGTCCCGGAACGAGTTGGACCTATTCGGGCCTGCACTTGTGCTCTGGGAACTCGCGATCACTTAGAATCCATGTCGCTCTTCTGCCTCCAGCGGCCTTTGTCCACTGTCCTCAATTTGCGTCATGCTGTCAGATCGTGAACGAGTGCGTGCCCGGTCACGGTACGTCTAATATCTTTGGCCGAATCAGCTTCGCTTCTTACGTGCGGCCACCCCCAAGGGGCGCCTGGCGCGGCTCTTGCCCGCTGATCATAGTGAAAGGGAACAGATGATGAGTGCACCAGACTCGATTGGAAGCGTTCGCCGGCGCATCAAGGAGATTGCCGAGAATGCCGAGCACATGACGATCGACCGCAAGAAGCTGAGCGAGGTCGCGCAGGTCGCCGCCTTCAACATCGGGGCTCGCTGGTGGGAGGCGTACCGTGACGCTCCAGAACACTATCAATTCAGCCCTCTGCATCGTGGCGATGAGAATGCACTCATGTTCGTCCTCGTAAACTCGGCGCAGATGTGGCTTATTTGGGAACGGATGCCCAACGGCGATATCGAACCTTGGAACCTGCACATCGGTGACGAGTTGTTTGTTGGCGCTGCCGCAATTACAGCAGCCCATTGGCGAGGGATCCGCATGCAGAATCAAAACCTCCTCGATCCGAATTACCTGGCCCAGATGTCAATTCACGACGTGGAGCGTCTCTATCGTGATGATTGCACGGGCCAGACGTCACTCCAGAATTTGACTGGCCGGCAGATGAAGTTCAACGAGATCGGTCAGGTGTTGAACGAAGAGTTTAGTGGTCAGGTAACTGAACTCTTCGAACGCGCCGGGGGGTTCCTGTACCGGGAAGACGGAACCGGCCTCGTTCAGCTGCTGGTAGACTACTTTCCCCGATCATTTGCCGATTGGCCGTTTTACAAGTTGGCGAATGTGGTCGTGTTCAGTCTGTTCGGCCTGCGGAATTCAGGTGTCCCCACGACCTCAGAATTCATGCGGCTCAGTGAGTTTCACGATCTCGGGGACCTGGAAGGTGGCGCGGACTATTACCGGCCATTCTTCCTGATGCGGGTTGGTGTCCTTCAGCCGACTCCGACGTTGCGTGACCATCTCAAAAACAAAGCCCTCACCGAAAGAGACAGCACACTGGAGCAAGAAATCCGGGCAACAACACTGGAGGTATTGCGAGCATTGACGGAGGCCATTGGGACTTATCCTGCCGATCTGCCCAGTGTCGAGATGGAAACACACGCTCAGGCGTTTCTCAAGTGCCGTCACTGCCGGAGCGGGATCCCGGATGAAGAGCTGCTCTGTTCGTACAAGACAGTTTGCGTAGCTTATAATCAAGATCCCGAGCTAATGGAAATCTGGTGGCCGTTGGTGCATACGACGGCCTATTAATGACACAGTAACTCTTAACGACGCGATGCTGCTATTCGAATATTCACTCCCCATGAGTGAGATTGGTAAGGAAGGAGAGGGACCCGCATGAAAGCGCCGAAATTGCCAGTTGTTCTTGGTCTGACGATCCTCCTGAGTGTGATGCTGCTGGCATGCAGTGCCGGTAGCACACCGCCTGCGCCGCAGGTCGTTGAAAAGAAAGTGACCCAGATCGTCGAGAAACAGGTGGTGGTGACCCCGACCCCCGTGCCCGCCGAACCAACAACTCTGACGCTCGTTCAGGGAGCCGACATCCAGTGCCTCAATCCCCTCATCGAACGGCTGAGTCATAATGCCAATATCAGCCGGCATCTGTACGACCAGCTTGCGTGGTTAGACCGCGACCTGAAAATCCAGCCGCGCCTGGCGATCTCCTGGAAACTCATTGACGAGACGACCTGGGAAGTCAAGCTTCGGGAAGGGGTGACGTTCTCCAACGGAGAGCCGGTGACCGCTGAGGATGTCGTAGCAACCTTCAACTACGCTGTTGAATCGCCGTCGTCGGTGTTTTTCAGCTCATGGGACCGGATGGAAGTCGTGGACGATACCACGGTTCATGTGATCACAAAATTCTCCGATCCGATTTTTCCCCACACGATGACACGTCTCTTTGTCTTTCCCGCCTCGGTTCTGGAGAGCGATCCCGAAGCACTCTGCTCTCAGCCGATCGGTAGTGGCCCCTACAAACTCGTTGAGTGGGTTAAAGGCGATCATATGACGCTCGAGGCGGTGAAGGATCACTACCTCCAGCCGAAGATTGACCGTGTGATCGTGCGAGTGGCCCCAGAAGCCTCGACACGTACGAATATGTTGATTGCTGGCGAAGCCGATCTGATTGTCAACGTACCGCCTGATCTCATCCCCCTCGTCGAGAGCAGCACCAACGCTCGTATCGCATCTGTCCCGGGGATCCGCCGCATCGTCAATATTATCGACACCCGCCAGGAGCCGCTGAACGACGTGCGTGTCCGCCAGGCAATCGCCCACGCTGTCGATATGGACAGCATTCTCAAAAATATCCTCGGAGGGCGAGCGACGGCGGCGATTGCCGCACGGCCACCGCTCAGTCCTGCTTTCAACCCCGATCTGACGCCGTATGCCTACGACCCAGACAGGGCGAAAGCGCTTCTGGCGGAAGCGGGCCTCGCAGCGGGATTTGAGCTCGACTATCACTACCCGACCGGCCGCTGGCTCAAGGATGCCGAGGTGGCCCAGGCGATTGCCGGTTACTTGGAGCAGGTTGGTATCAAGGTGAATCTCCAGACAGCTGAATACCAGACCTTCTTCGGTGATTGGTCGAGCGGGAAATATAGCGGTATGACGATGATCGGCGTCATCGACTTTGATGGCGATCCCGCTAGCACCAATCGCCTCTTCCTCCTGAGTAGTGGACCCTGGTCCTTCTCATGGACCGATCCAACCTTCGACGAGCTCATGGAGCGCTCCGATAAAGAAATGGATCCGGAAGCGCGTGCCGATCTGTTCCGCCAGATGGAGGCTATCATCCACGAACAGGCGATTTGGTGCTGTGGGTACGACCAGTACGAAATTTACGGAATCCATAAGAACTTGCACTTCGTCCCCCATCCGGCCGAACGGATCATCTTGTGGGACGCGTACTGGGAGAAGTAGACAAGCGAACCACGTTGCAGGCGATCCCGAACGGTTCGTGATCACTACAGTCGTGCGTCGAAGCCTGGTACGGGTGCTTGAATCGGCCCGTGCCAGGCCGGTTCCCGGCCTCGCCCGACTCGCGGGAGACCTGAATCCCTGGCGGTTCAATCGTCATCAAGGAGCCGTGGGAGTGCTCGCCTTTATTGCTAGACGTGCAATCTCTTCAGCCTTCATGATTCTCTTGGTCTCGCTTGTTGTCTTCTCGTTAGCTCATCTCTCGGGAGATCCTGTCCGGGTCATGCTTGGCGCAGAGACGACGGCCGAGCAGATCGCAGAGCTTCGTCACGCGCTCGGCCTCGACCGGCCACTCCCTGTGCAGTACCTGGACTTTCTGAGCCGGGCCATTCGAGGGAACATTGGCAGGTCCTTGTACTATCGACAGGATGCCCTCTCATTGGTACTGGAACGAATGCCGGCAACGATCGAGCTTGGGACTGTATCGATGCTGTTTGCTCTGCTCGTGGCAATCCCGACAGGGATTCTCTCTGCCCTGAGACCACACTCCTGGATCGACTTTGTCAGTCGTCTTACCAGTATCATTGGTCAGGCCTTTCCCGCCTACTGGGTGGGAATCATGCTCATTATTTTCTTCGCCGTACGGATACACTGGTTCCCAGTCGGAGGTCGTGGAACGCTTGCTCACGTCGTCTTGCCGGCCGTTACCCTTGGACTCTGGCCGATGGCACGTATCTCTCGTGTCCTACGAGCGAGCATGATTGAGGTCCTCCGCCAGGATTACGTGCGGACCGCCCGCGGAAAAGGGTTACCGGAACATGCGGTCATCGTACGGCACGTGCTTCGTAACGCGTTGATCCCTGTGGTCACCGTCATCGGTCTCACGTTCGGCACGATCTTAGGCGGAACCGTTGTCACCGAATTTGTCTTCACCTGGCCCGGTCTTGGCCGTCTTGTTCTCGAAGCCATCACCAATCGTGACTTCCCCCTGATTCAGGCCATCGTGTTGGTCACTTCGACGATATTCGTGTTGATCAATTTCCTGGTGGACGTTATGACCGTCTGGCTCGATCCACGGATCAGGATGCGCTAGTCAGAACCTGCCCCTGGAATCAGACCGCTATTTCTCTTGAAATCGGGAATTCGGAGATCCGGCAGATGTCGAGCTTGACGCGAACTGCGGTGTACGGCAATGGATAGATCAACATTGACGGTTCCGATGAAGAGTGTCGCCCTGGGAAAAAAGGTGGGGCTTCCTCGGATGTGGACGCGAGCAACGAGAGATCGGGCGGCGCTCTTCGGTTGGGTGGTCATCATTCTTGTGATCATCATGGCAATTGCCGCACCTCTCGTTGCGCCCCACGATCCACTGCAGCAGGATATTTCCGCCAGGCTGAAACCTCCCTTCTGGGCCAGCGGTGGTAGCCTGGAAAGACCGTTGGGGACGGACCAACTCGGTCGCGACATATTGAGCCGCATCATCTACGGGGCGCGCGTTTCGCTCTTCGTTGGCGTTACGGCCGTCTCGATCGCGGGAGTGATTGGCATCGTCGTCGGAACCGTCGCCGGCTACTACGGTGGCCTGGTTGACGAGGTCATCATGCGGATCGTCGAGGTGCGTCTATCGATCCCCCTGATCTTGCTTTTGATTGCCGTGCTCGCCATCTTTGGACCGGGGTTGCGAAACGTCATCCTCCTGCTCGCGCTCACAGAGTGGGTCGTCTATGCGCGGGTCGTCCGCGCGGAAGTGTTATCCGTGCGTGAGCGAGAGTTTATTGAGGCCGCACGGTCGATTGGTGTCCCGGACGCTCGAATCATTGCCCTCCACCTGCTGCCCAACGTCCTCTCCTCGGCCATCGTTCTGGCATCGGTCGAGGTCGGCAACCTGATCATCCTCGAATCAACCCTCAGCTTCCTGGGTATCGGGGTGCTGCCTCCGACGCCCACCTGGGGGAATATGCTCGGTGAGGGCCGGGACTACCTTCTTACGGCCTGGTGGTTGGCAACCTTTCCAGGACTGGTCCTGGCCATCACTGTCCTCAGCATTAACTTGATTGGGGATTGGCTCCGGGATTGGCTGGACCCCAGATCAAGCGCCGCCTAGAGCGCCGGTCAAGGCGTCAGACTTCCGAAGTCTGGTGGGGATCGTGCTTGCCCAAAGCGCGCTCCAACGGGAGCGATCGAGGCGGGCTCCGGCTGCGTACAAGACTTCGGAAGTCTTCGCTCCCACCCTCCCTGGGATTCCTTGACCGGCGCTCTAGCAGCCATTCACATCGCAGACTTTGATGGTTGGGGAACCAGCAAGCGACGATGCCGAATAAGGTAACATTGACGCTTACGTGAGCCACGCGAAGCCGGAACTGGCGCACTCGGCCGCCTCTGAGGCCGCGAGGCCGTCAGCGGTGAAGTCACCAACAGTTTGATGTTTGATTATAACGTGAATAGTACAACGTTCTTTTGATGCGTACTGGTTCCGCACGAACTCACCTGCAACTGGCCCCCTTCTGCCTATAAAGATCCTCTCCAGTGTGGACCCGCTGCTCCAAAAACAACGCCCGACTGCCAGCGGCGCGTGGCGAAAAGACTCACGTCACCAGCGAAGGAGCAATGACCCAACTTTTTCGCGGCGTCCTCCAGATCCGAGCCATGGATTTCTGAATAGGGGATTGACTCGTCCTGAAGAGCATGCTATAGTAATGGCGAAAACTGGTATATACCGGTATATGCCGTTCTTCCCGTTTGCCTCTGTCAGCGTCCGCCTAAATCACCTTTATGGCCACTGCGAGACTGTGATGGTAAGCCGCACCCAGGATCCCAAAGTGTTGGGCGAACTCAATCGTGAGAGCAGTCAAGCGCTCTACTCGCAGCTCGAAGAAATGATCCGGGAGTCGATCGAGAGCGGACGCTTAGCCCCTGGTGAGGCGATTCCTTCCGAACGAGAACTCAGCCGAGGCCACGGTTTGAGCCGTATGACTGTTCGGCGCGCACTCGACCGGCTGGTCGCGGCAGGGCTCCTCTATCGGGTCGACGGCAAAGGAACCTTTGTCAGCCAGCCCAAAGTCAGCTTCCAAGCGCTCTCGCTGGGTGGCCTCCATCAGCAAGCACTCCAACTCGGGCACTCCCCATCTGTGCGGCTTCTCGGGATCGAGAAAGTTCTCGCGCCGCTGAAGATCGCCGATGTCCTCAGCGTCACACCAGATGCCCCCGTCTTCCTTATGGAGCGTGTCCACCTGGCAAACGGTGAACCGTTTGCTATGCACCGCTCCTACATTCCCTGCGAGCTTTGTCCACAACTTCTTCATGACGACCTGGTCAACAATTCCCTCTACACTGTACTCAAAGAGAAGTACGGAATTCAGATTCACCGAGCATCGGAAACTCTGGAATCTACACTTGCGACAAATCGTGAGAGCCTTCTCTTGGGCGTGAGTCCTGGCTCCCCTATGTTGCTGCTACGCATCACGCTCTACGACCCTGAAGAGCACCCAATCGAATACGTGAAGGTTGTGTTCCGTGGCGACAGAGTCCAACTCAAATTGAGTGTGTAATGGAGGGGGTGGTGGCATCGACAGAAACAGCGTCGCCGCATTCCGAACAAAGGAAGGAGGAGCCAGCCGCATCGGGAGACGCAGTTTGACTCGCTTTGTTCGCATAAGATCGTGATCCCGACAGGAGGAGCACGAATGGAGAAAGTAATTGCAGCCCTGATCGTACTGGCCGGCATTGCTGGCTGGTGGTATGCAGCCCACCGTATGGGCCGACCTACCTAAAACCTCGACGTTCGCTCTCGTATGCTCATGTTCACAATCTAAGGAGGGCAGGGAGCATGGATCCACTTTCGCAAGTGGTAAACAGTATCGTAGCGTCGCTCGGTCTCGGCACGATGAATCTCATCGGTGCCATCGTCTTCATCGTGGGAACAGTTCTCTTCGTCGGTGAACTCTTTGGCTACCGTTTTCACCTACATGCGCCATTTATCACACGAACAACGACGAAGTGGGACGCAATGTCGCTGGTGACCGTTGCCATCAGTGCCGCGCTCTTCGGCGGCGGACTGGGCTTGACGGCTGGCATTGTCTTCGTCCCGGGAATTGCCTACCTCCGACCGGCCCAGGCGCTGACGACCGTCTTCGGGATTTTGTTCGGCGTCCCAGGCGCGCTTGGCTCCGCGGTCGGGAACTTTATCGGTGATATCTTTGCCGGGACTCTTACCCTCGGTAGTGTTGCTGGCTTCATCGGGAACTTCCTGAGTGCCTACATCCCCTGGCGTATCGTCTACCGTCCCGAGCAGGCCGAACTCAGCACTGGCCCAAAGATCCTCCTCTACCTCTGGGCCGTCGTCGCCGGTGCCTTCATGATCG
Source organism: Ardenticatenaceae bacterium (assembly GCA_027493995.1). Taxonomy (GTDB): domain Bacteria; phylum Chloroflexota; class Anaerolineae; order Ardenticatenales; family Ardenticatenaceae; genus DOUV01. Next base: position 9,182,770 of record JAOSJS010000001.1, read on the forward strand.
CCTTCTACATCCCCTGGTGGCTCGCCGTCCTCGACATCATCCCCGACGAGGTGGCGTGGATTGGCGTCTTCGGCAACATCTGGCTCAACGGCTTGCTGACGCCCTGGACGCTGGGCCTGGTCCTGGTCAAGTTGCTTTACCCCTTTGTGCGCCGGTGGAACATGTACTGGGCAGACAAGGAACACGTCGACTTTGCGCCGCCCGTTGCGGCAAAGGTGGCGTAGGCGCCCGTCGCGCCTATCACGGAATTGGACCTGGTGGCTTGCGAAGGAGCGGAGGCTGTGTCAAGACCGATCATCGAGGTACACGATTTCAGTTATCGCTATCCGCGCACTTCCGCTCCTGTTCTACAAGATATCGACTTTTCGGTACATGAGGGCGAGTTCGTTGGAATCGTCGGCCCGACCGGTGCGGGTAAAACAACTCTCTGCCTCGCCCTCTGCGGTCTGATCCCAAGTGTGCTGGGGGGGCAGGTCACCGGCGAAATCCTGATTGGCGGCAAGAGCACGGCTGTGCGCGAATTTGGTCCGCTGAACTTCTCCAGCACGGACCATACCGCACTGGTCGGCATCACCTTTCAGGATCCCGAGGCCCAACTGGTCGGCATGACTGTCGAGGAAGATCTGGCATTTGGTCCGGAAAACTTGGGGCTGCCGACTGAAGAGATCGAACGGCGCATCGTCGAGGTGCTGAAACTGGTGCGCGTCGAAGGATACCGCGACGTTTTTCCCTACCACCTTTCAGGCGGCCAGAAACAGCGTGTTGCAATCGGCTCAACCCTGACGTTGCGGCCAAAAGTGTTAATTCTGGATGAACCGACCTCCGAGCTCGACCCGGTCGGCCGCAACGAGATCTTCGCCATCATCCGCCAATTGAAGGAAGAGGCCAACCTGTCCGTACTCGTCGTTGAGCACCACACTGAGGAGTTAGCCCGGTTCGCGGATCGTATCCTTGTCCTGCACGACGGGCAGTTGATCCTCGATGACGCGGCAACGAAAGTGTTTGAGCAGATCGATGTCCTGAAATCTGTGGGTGTACGTCCCCCCGAAGGAATCGAATTCCTCAAGATGCTCCAGGATGAGGGGATCGTGAATCCCGGGGATGGGCACATGCGTGAAGAGGACATCATTGCGTACCTATCGCGCGTCTTGAACGGTGAGAGGTGAATGACTGTTTCGCCCGTAATTCAAGTCAATGATCTCTGGTTTCGCTATGGTCCGGATCAGTGGATCTTGAGCGATCTGAATCTCACAATCGCTCCAGGGGAGTTTGTTGCGCTGATCGGCCAGAACGGTGCCGGCAAGACAACGCTCGTGAAACATTTCAATGGTATCTTGCACCCGACACGCGGCAGTGTGCTCGTGAACGGGCGCGATACGCGCGAAATCCTCTTCGGCGAAGCCGCTTACTCTGTCGGATACGTGTATCAGAACCCCGATCACCAGATATTCAATCTCACGGTGCGCGAGGAACTCGAATTCGGACCGCGCAACCTCGGACTGGATCCAGAAGAGATCGAGCGCCGTACCAGACAGGTGCTCGAGACCGTTGGCCTCGTCGGGCTCGAAGACGAGTATCCCTTCGCCCTGAGCCGCGGCCAACGCCAGAAGCTTGCGGTGGGTGCCATTCTTACAATGAACCCTCCCGTCATCATTATCGACGAGCCCACGACCGGGATGGACTGGCAGGGCAGCGTCGACATGCTGGATCTCATTCAAGATCTTCACAAGCAGGGCCGCACCATTGTGATGATCACGCACGATATGCGGATCGTGGCCACGTATGCCAGGCGCGTGACTGTGATGGCCCAAGGGCAGATTCTCGCCGACGGCACGCCGGCCGACGTCTTCTCCCGGCCTGATATCCTGGAAGCCTCCTTCTTACAGCCGCCGCAGATCACTCGGATTGCGCAAGGGCTTGCCGCTTGGGGCATGCGATCTGACATTCTGAGCGTGGAGGAGGCGGTCGAGCATTTCAAAAAACTCCTTGTATGGGCGGGGTCACGTGGCACTCCAGTTTGAACTCTACACGCCTGGTTCATCCTTTCTGTACCGACTCGATCCGCGTGTGAAGGTTCTCGGTGTTCTCGTGATCTTCGCCATCAGCGTGATCTTCACCCACCCTCTGTTTCTTGGGCCTTTCTTCTTTGCTATCCTGCTCATCGATATCCTCGGCGGCGTTCCGCTCGGAAAAGTTGCTCTCCTCCTGAAGTCGCTCGCGCTCCTCGTCATCATATCGCTCGTCATGTGGCCGCTGTTGTACCATCCAGGTACCGAGATTTTGCGCTATGGGCCCATCTATGTGACCGACATCGGTCTGGCGTACGGCGTTGGCATGGCTTTCCGAATCTTGAATATGGTCATCGCCCCTATCAGCCTGATGCTGACGACCACACAACGCGACTTCATCCTGGCATTGCGCGGACTCGGGCTGCCTCATAAGGGCGCCTTCGCACTTGCGACCACCTTTCGCTTCGTGCCGACGGTCGTAGGTGTTGGACAGACAATCATCGAGGCTCAAAAGTCGCGTGGCCTGGATGTGAACCAGGGCAGGATCACCACGCGGATGCGCAAGTACTCGGCCATCCTGGGCCCGCTGATCATCAGCTCGCTGCGCCTGGCCCAACAATTGGCACTTGCAGTGGAGAGTAAGGGGTTAGGGAGCACAGCCAAACGCACCTCGATCCGTCGCTTGCAGTTGACCAGGATGGATTACGCTGTCCTCGGCGGCTACGTTGTCTTGCTTGTGCTCGTCATCCTCTTGCGTCTGCGCGGCGTCGGCGCGTTCCACGTCTGAAAGGATGCGGAGAAGGAAGCATTGTACATCACGATCGGCGGCTTCACATTAGACGACACCGTAACGCCGGACGGCTCTATATATTGGGCGGCCCCGGGAGGAAATGCGCTCTATTCAGCTGTTGGCGCGCGACTTTGGGGTGTTGAAGTAGGCATTGTGGCGCGGATCGGCCCAGATTACCCCCAAGCATATCTCGATCGTCTCGTCGCGGCCGGGCTGGACCTGAACGGTGTGCGACGAATCGATACTCCGAGCTTCCACGTCTGGATCCTACATGAGGGCGGCGGCCGTCGCCAGATCATCTATCGTCTCGATTCGGGTCACAACCAGGACCTGGACCCGGTCCCCGACGATATCCCCGAGGAATACCTCACCTCATGCGGCGCACATATCTGTCCAATCAGGGGCGACTCCCAGAGCGCTCTGTCGACCTTTCTGGGACAGCGAGGAATCCCTCTCTTTCTGGATTTGATTGTCATCCCGGGTCAAATCGAGAGTGAGCTCTTTGGCCCGGCCGCCTGGCAACAGGTACGTGCCTTTCTCCCAGGCATCGAGGAGGTCCAGGCACTCTGGGGGAACCACCCGCTTCCTGCCCTCCTGCGCGAGGTACGCGCCAGTGTTCCAGGCTGTTTTGCCATCAAGATGGGCGCTAACGGTAGTCTGGTTTACCACCCAGCGGAGGAGCGACTCTACCACGTCCCAGCCTACACCACCCGCGTTGTCGACGCTACGGGGGCAGGCGACGCGTACTGCGGGGGGTTCATGGTGGGACTTCAGAAGACGGGCCACCCGGTCGAGGCGGCACTCCGCGGAACCGTCTCCGCATCTTTTGTGATCGAGGATTTTGGGGCACTCCACGCTCTTCAGATCCCGATGAAACAGGCCGAACAGCGACTGGAATCCTTGCGAGCTCGGGTTATCCCCATTGAGGGAGCCGAACAGCTTGCAGGAGTGCAAACCACGATCAGCGGAAAGTTCGAGGAAAGGTGAAACAGATCTCGTTTGCAACACATGCTCCAACGGAATTGGTCGATCTGACGAGTCGGGTACGCGAGGCGATCCAATCCAGTTGTACTTCGCGCGGTCTCTGCTTTGTCTATTCGCCGCACACGACGGCCGGTGTCATCCTCAACTCAGCCTCCGACCCCGAGACGGTGCAGGATATCCTCGACGATCTCGATCGCCTCGTGCCGACGCGTGTCAACTTCAAACACACACTCGACACGCCCGGAGACGCGGCGGGCCACGTGAAACTCGCCCTGATCGGTAACTCCGTGCTCGTCCCGGTCGTCAAGCACGAACTTGCCCTGGGTCACTCGCAATCGATTCTCTTCTTTGAATTCGATGGGCCGCGCGACCGCGAGGTGTACGTCGCCGTAGTCGCAACGGCAAACAACGAGTGAGCACAACAGCGGATCGAGGGCTTGCGGTACTGTACGCGCCGCAAACTCGGGGTAAGATCTTTTGAGAAGGAGGAGAATGGAACGATATGAGCCGAACAGGAAAGCCAGGCCACATTCGAGAACAGGTATTCAGCCGGCCAGAGCTCATGCGCGAGTTCACACCGAAATTCGACCGTCAGGTGCGCGAGGTTCTCGACCATCGCACCTCACTTGACGTGGACCGAGTGTATGGCTTTGGATGCGGCGACTCCCACAACGCGTGCGTGACAACGCAGATGGGGTTCCAGGAGTGGGCGAGGATACCGATGGAGCCGCTAACCGCCCTGCAGTTCGCTCGCTATACGACTCCCTGGCTTCAGACCAGGCGGCCACACCCGGCCTTGGCGATTGGTGTTTCTGTCTCGGGCGAGGTTGCTCGCACCGTAGAGGGTATCCTTCTCGCGCGTGAGGCCGGCGCCTACACGGTGGGGATTACCTGTCATTCTGAGTCGCGCCTCGTTCGTGCCGCCCACATGGCGGTCGACGTGAGCACACCCGGCATGGACATCCCGCGTATTCGCACCTACCTGGCCACGCAAATCGCCCTCTACATGGTTGCATTACGGTTAGCGGAAGTTCGTCAGGCTATTGGCTATCGAGAAGGCCGGCAGATCCGGCGCGACTTTGAGGCGGCGGCCGACATCGCCGATGCGACGAACGAGGCTGTCAGCGAGACCGTCGGCCAGCTGGCCGAGGAACTGCGGAATCGAGAGCATTTCATCTTCGTGGGGGGTGGCCCTAACCTCGGCAGTGCGATGTTTGGAGCGGCGAAGATCCTCGAAGCCGTCGGTCGCCACGCCCAAGGACAAGATACCGAAGAGTGGGTCCACCTACAGCGCTTCGTCCGCGAGGACCGCACCCCCACCTTTCTGCTGGCGCCGCCTGGCCTCTCCTACCGTCGTGCCGTCGAGGTCGCGCGCGTCATGCGCCATATCAATTGCTTCCTCGTCGCTGTGGTTGAAGAGGGTGAGGAGGAGATCTCGCAAATGGCCGACGTTGTCTTGCCGGTCAAGGGACACCTTCCCGAGGCACTGACCCCGCTGGTCTACTCCAACGCGGTCGAGATGTTCTCCTCCGATCTTGCGGCCAAGGTGCGCGAGCCCTACTTCCGTGGCTTTGAGGGCCGCTGGGCGTCACCGGACGGCGACCCAATCTGGTTCAACGAACTTCTGCAATCCCGTCAGGCTCTCGGGCTCAGCGATTGACGTCTTCTTGTCTTGGGCGAGGGATAAGCAAAGTCCGGGACGACAGACGAGTGGAACCGATCAGGCATGGTATCGGCCTGGAAAGCAGCGTGTCCGGTACGTCTATCGCCTGCCGCTCGAGACGAGATAAGAGGGAGATCCTGTGACAGTGATAGGTGAGCTTGGGGAAAAGATAGACGAGTTCAACCGGATTGCCCTCGAGCGTATTCTGAACTCCGATCCGGTGCTGGTCGATATCCAGACAGCTGGTGAGTGGCTACCAGACATGCATGACCACCTCGTGCTCCACGCGGGTCCTCCAATTTCTTGGGATCGGATGCCCGGGTCGACACGCGGCGCTGTGATCGGCGCTCTTCTCTACGAGGGCATGGCCCGGACTACTAAGGACGCGGAGCGCCTCGCCGCCAGTGGCGAGATCGAGTTCCGTCCGAATCACCGCGGTGGGGGTGTGGGCGGTATGACTGGGATTATCACACGCTCGACCCCGCTCTATATTATCGAGAACCGCCCCTACAACGTGCGCGCGTATGCCGGCGTCCTCACCGACCGGCTGATTTTCGGGGGCTATGACTGCCAAACCCTCGACGCCGTCCGCTGGACCAACACAGTGTTCGCCCCTGCCCTCAAAGCTGCACTGAAACACCTGGGCGGGGTCAACATCAAGCGGATTCAGGCTGAGGCGCTCCACATGAATGACGAGATGCACAACCGGAGCAACGCCGCCACAGCCCTCTTTTCAAAAGCCGTGGCGCCGGCGTTGGTCGAAGCTGTCGGCGACCGGCAGGTGGTGGCCGAGATCCTGCGCTTCTGGAATCAGACGCCGAGCTATTTCACCTTTATCGGGATGGGTGCCTGCAAGGCGACTATGCTCGCCGCCGCCGATATTCCCTATAGTTCGATCGTGACCGTGATGGCACGCAACGGGGTCGAATTTGGTGTCCAGGTCAGTGGCCTGGGCGATCGTTGGTTTACAGGTGAGGCGGCGGTCATCGACGGGCCGACGTTTCCAGGGTATTCCCGTTCAGATGCAGAACGCGACATCGGCGACTCATGCATCACGGAGACGGCCGGGATCGGCGCCTTTGTCATGGCAGGAGCACCGGCAATTTTGCGCCTCGTCGGCGGAACTGTTGAAGAGGCGCACCGGCACACCGCTGAGATGTACGAGATCACCGTGGGGGAGAATCCGCACTTCACCATCCCCGCGCTCGATTTCCAGCCCGGTCCGGTCGGTATCGATATTCGGAAGGTCATCGAGACGGGTATCGTGCCTGTTATCGACACAGCGATGACCCACCGGAGCGCGGGTGTCGGTGAGATGATCGGAGCTGGCATGGTCACTCCGCCGATGAAACCGTTCCAGGACGCACTCCGCGCCTTCTTCGAAACCTACGCCGGGTAGTCAAGGCGCTCAAGGACTCAACGAGAGCCGTCGGTGCATAGTGGCTCAGGTAGGTCTCGGGTTCTGTTTTTCGTTGTGAGCATAGACCACGTGCCCCTGTAGAGGGGTGCCTTCTTCCTCGAGCTCGCTATCTTGCGGTCGCCTGAGTCGGCACTAGAGCTGAGCATCGCCAGGAGGGGTACGATGCGGTTAAGAGACCGGGTCATCATTGTGACGGGCGGCGCCGCGGGGATTGGCGAGCAATACTGCTATGGCTTGGCGCAGGAAGGTGCGAGAGTGTGCCTGGTAGACATCCTGCCGCAAGCAGAACTCGATCACGTTGTCTCGGAGATCGAGGCGGAGGGTGGTGAGGCATTCGCTCTACGTGTCGACGTCAGTAGCCAGGAACAGACCACATGGATGGCCCGCGCCGTTTACGAACGGTGGGGACGGATCGATGGCCTCGTGAACAACGCTGTCTGGCAACCGGCGAAACCCTTCGACCAGTACACGGTGGAGGAGTTCGACCGGATGATGGCCGTCAACGTTCGCGGCGTCTGGCTCTGCATCGTCGCGGTCTACCCTTATCTGAAGGAGAAGGGCAGGGGAAAAATCGTCAACATCGGATCGCAGACCTTCTTCTCGGGGTGGTGGAATCTCGCCCCGTACGTGGGAACGAAAGGGGCCGTCATTGGGATGACCCGTGCGCTGGCGCGCGAGATAAGCCCAGACGGGATCCGAGTGAACTGTCTCTGTCCGGGCCTCACAGTGACTGAAGGCTCGCTACGCGAGGTGGATGCGAGCATCCACCCCGGACGTGTGAATGAATGGCTCGACCGCCACGTCGCTGAGCAGTGCATCCCGCACCCTGGCTATCCACAAGACCTCGTTGGACCGCTGATTTTCTTGCTCAGCGACGATAGCGACTTCATGACAGGGCAGACGATTCTCGTGGATGGGGGCTGGGCGATGCATTGAAGAACCATCTGCCGATCTACCAGTCGCCGGACCATTACCATCCTACGGCATGGGGGATCTCGCGGGAGGAGGAGCGCTTGTGGACCGTCTGATGGAACGATGCCGGGAGGCCGCCGCAGCGAGTCGCCGTTTGCGTCAGGTACAGCCCACGTCTGAACAAGTGCAAAACATCACGCATCGCCTGCGTCAGATCTTTACGGAGGACGAACTCGCACGGATGGATGAAAAGACGCTGGTCAAACAGGTCGAGCGCGTCTGGCCAATCGCGAAGTATGTCGACCGCCTAGAGTAATACGGAAGTCACGTGCGCACGCTCATCGTCAAGGCCAATACCTACCGTGACTCGGTCAGCCTGATGCTGCTGGCCGAGCAAGTGCGGTCGCTGCCGGGTGTTGTCGACGTTGCTCTTCTCATGGGCACCCCGGCGAACTATAATCGGCTGGTTACGGCGGGATACCTTAGCCCCCACGACAACGTCCCGAACGCCAACGATCTGTGCGTTGGGATTGAGGCCGCGGACCAGGAGAGTCTCCACACCGCACTGGCGGCCATTGAAGCGTATCTGCATGGTGTGATTCGGCGGCAACCGTCACCAGGCACCCGCCCTGGTCGGTCAGCTCCCCGGAGTTTGGATACAGCCCTGCGGCTGGTACCAGATGCCAACCTGGTTGCTATCTCAGTCCCGGGCGAGTATGCCGTGACCGAGACACGCCGGGCGCTGGAGCATGGACGACACGTCTTTCTCTTTAGCGACAACGTGCCGATTGAAGCAGAGCGACAGCTCAAGGCATTTGCCGTAGAGCGCGGCCTGCTGCTGATGGGGCCAGATTGTGGTACAGCCCACATCGCCGGCCGGCCACTCGGATTCTGCAACGTTGTCGCGCCAGGGCCAGTGGGAGTGGTGGCCGCCTCCGGAACCGGCGCCCAGGAGATCATGACGCTCCTCGGGGATGAAGGAATTGGCATCTCGCATGTCATCGGAACCGGAGGTCGCGATCTTCAGGCCGAAGTCGGCGGCCTGATGACTGCGCTTGCCCTTGAAGCACTAGGCCAAGATCCGGCGACCGAGGTCATCGTCCTCGTCTCGAAGCCTCCTCATCTGGCGGTCGCAGCAGCAGTCACAGCACGTGCGGAGCGGCTACCAAAACCAGTCGTCGCCTGCTTCGTGGGTGACCACACGCAGGATCAGGGTGTATCTCGCGTTGTCCGGGCAAGCCATCTCATGCACGCTGCACGAGCTGCCGCGGCCCTGGTCCGAAACGAAACTATCCCCGCGCCGCTCGATTTCGAGACCTTCGCGGCGGCACCACCCTCGACCCTCGCGGAGATACGCCAGAGCCTGCGTCCGGCGCAGCGCTTCGTTCGCGGCCTCTACTCGGGCGGGACTCTGGCCGACGAGAGTGCTGCTCTCCTCGCGCGCTTTCTTCCGGAGGTGCAGGCTGGGGAAGGGTTCGGCCCTGTCAAACCGGTCGGCAATTGGTCGCAGAGCGCGGGCAACGTTCTGATCGACCTGGGCGATGATCGCTTCACGCGTGGGCGGCCGCATCCGATGATCGATCCGCGACCGAGGGCTGAGCGCTTATTGCAGGAAGCCCGCGATCCGACAGTGGCGGCCCTCATCCTTGACGTGATTTTGGGCTTGAATGCGCATGATAATCCCGCCTCGGTGCTGGCCCCCGCTGTTCGCGCCGCGCACGAGCGAGCGGCGTCGGAAGGACGCGAACTCGCCGTTCTCGTCCATGTATGCGGCACACCGCGAGATCCCCAGCGTACGTCGGCACAGCGGGAGCGACTTGAAGCAGCCGGCTGTATCGTCTTTCCGACCAATGTCGAAGCCGCACTGGCAGCCGGCTGGCTTGCCAGGGAGAGCCAGGCGGGCTGAAGCGGAGAGGAGAGAAGTGATGGAGATCACACCATCAGCAATCCATACCGTACTCCAGCTTCTACACACTGACGAGTTGCGTGTCATCAACCTCGGCATCACTCTCTTCGCCGAAACGTTGCATACCGAGGGAGCAACCGTCGTTCACGTCGATTGGCGACCGCCGGCACAGGACGACCAGGAACTGGCAGATATGCTCGCCGCGCTCCGTGGGAAGGATTAAGACCGTGACCGTCTCACCAATGCAACCCATACGGGGCGTCATGGCCCCATGTATTACCCCATTTCGTGAAGATGGAGAGGTCGACGAGGACGCTCTGGCGTCTTACCTCGATTTCCTCGCCGATCATGTCCATGGCATTGTCGTCTGCGCGATCTATGGCTCGGGTATCCTGATGCGCCCCAACCAGCGACAACGGGTCGCAGAACGAGCGGTCGAGATTGTCGGTACCCGGGCCCGCGTCCTGGTCTTTGCGGGTGCCGCCGACACTGACACGGCCACGCAACTCGCTCGCCACGCGGAGCAGATTGGGGCCGACGGAGTAACCTGTGTGGCGCCATTTTACTATCGCCAGGTCGACGAGGCGCTCTTCCGACACTTCAAGGCGCTCGTCGACGCCGTTGACCTTCCTGTTTATGCCTACGATAGCCCCGTGTACGCTGGCAACCAACTCTCGTTTGCGCTGTTGGAACACCTGGCTTCGGCCGGATTGGCGGGGGTCGTGACGGGAGCAGCCAGCTTCGGCATTGAGCACCTGTGGGAATGCATCCGACGCCTTCAAAGCGGTCGACTCCAGGTTCTTTCAATCCGCGACGGGATTGCGCTCCCCGCGATGATGATGGGGGCAGTTGGCTTCGACTCTGGCGCGGCAAACTTTTTTCCAGAGCTCGCCGTCGAGTTGTATGAAGCTGTTACCTCCGGTCGCTATGAAGCGGGAACGCAATTGCAGAAACGCATCTTGCAGTTTCGCGACATTTCTCATGCCCTCGGCCGCAACATTCCGACGCTCCACGCGCTCATCGGGATGCGCGGCTTCGCGACAGGCGTCCCAAAGCGTCCATTCTTTCCGCTATCGGCCAAAGAGGTCGAGAATTTAAGGACACAGCTGGCGCCCCTCGGATTTCCACCCGAAGGCCCACTGTAATGCAGTGTGATCACTATACGTAGTGACTGCCGCCCGGCCTGGCTGGAAGCCGATTGGCAAGTCCTCTGTGGCCGAGACGTTCAGCATGTAGCCCTTGGGCAGCCCTTCCAGCCACAAACAGATAGGGTCGTTCCAGCACAATTACAACTGTAGTACTAATCAGTCCGCAGCTGTGGATGGAGTTGCAAGAAAGCGCCGTTCGATCAGATCGACCAGGCCGGCCGCGTCGTCGAGGTCGAACTGGGGAACGTCCAAATCGAGACGGACGTCGGTCGCGAGGGCGATGAGCTCATCTGGGGCGCAGATCGGTTCTCGACTCCGAGCCGACCGGACCACCTCGATTTTGGGTTTACCCGCACGCTTGTAGCCCTCTGTCAAGATGATGTCCACGTCACCGATCCCGGCGGCGATCTCGTCCAGTGTTGGCTCGCGGTCCACACGCCGGATCGAGGCGACCTTGTCGGGGGCGGCGATGACCACATGATCACTGCCGGCCAGGGCATGGCGCCAGGTATCCTTCCCCGGCTGATCGATGTCGAACCCGGGGTGGGCGTGGTGCTTCACCGTGGCGACGCGGTACCCGCGTCGCTTCAACTCGGGGATTAGCTTCTCCAGGAGGGTTGTCTTCCCCACGTCGGAGCGCCCGACGATGGAGATGATGGGAGCGGGCTTCTGCTCTGCCATCAACAAACTCGTTTCACGAGGTGTCCAGCAATAGCGCCCCTGGCCGGCAGGAACACTCCTCTTGATCTCTGCAACTGGACAGATAGAGGCTCAACGCGATCAGCACGAGGGTCACGACGAGCCGAGGCCTCTCACACCCTCATCGGCAACAGGAACTCCGTGCGTGATGCCCCAGCCAGCGCGTGGTTTGGCGAGAATCGATAGTACGCGCCGTTGGCGCAGGCCCTGCACAGGATCTGGCCACCCGCGTAGACCTCGCGGCGGTCGTTGATGCCCTCACCGCAGCGCTCACAGACGACGCGGCTGAGCGGGCGGCCGGGCCGATCTTCTGGCGCGATGGCGAGCACGACCTCCTGGACCACGAAGAGAAAATCGACCGGCATCACGCGGTAGGCATACACTTGAGCAGCGGATTTGTCCAATCGAGCGTCGGCGTAGAGCGGCACTTTGTCCCGGGCATCATCGCGCGCCACGATCCGCACCGCATGATCGGTGCGCCGGTCGTAGAAGGTGGCCGCGGCCTTGCCGTAGTCGAGGTACTTCAAGGTCCGTTTGCCCAACCGGCAGCCGGAGACCGCCGCCACCGCATCGGCCAGGCAGCGATCGATCTCGACGAACACGAACAGGCGCTTCTCCTGGTCGGGCGGCTCAAGGCCCAGCAGCTCACAGCCAAGCAGAGCCATGCGTGTGCCCAACACCTGGCCGGGACAGACGCAGCCCCGGTGCATGGCAGCGGCCATCTCGAGATAGTCGTCAAAGGATTTCATGGCTTGCTCCTGAATGAAACACGCCGGCAGGAAAGACCGGCGTTGGCCACAGCCCGATGCATGGGCTGTGGCGATTCTCCTTTCCAACGACGGGGGGCGCGGAGGTTTCCCCTACGCGCCTGTGATGCCGAGCAACTCGATGATCGTGGTGATGCGCTCGGCAGCCCCGGTCCATAACCGGGTGCGGCCGACAGACCGTAGCACGGAATGCCGTAGGCCAGCCGGCTCGGAGATATATTCAGGTGGAACGTGCGGAGACGGACGCGGTGTGCTTTCGAGTTCGTCCGGGATCGGCTCAAAGGACCGGCCACTCGTCGGGCAGCACCATCCAAACCCTAGACCTGACCGAATACCATTCGAAGTGGCGACTGTCATCCCAAATTGAGATGAACAGCATTTACCTGAGGCCCCTGGCGTCTTGCGATCAGCCAGGCCGGTAGTCGTCCGGTCAAAGCGCGCTTCCCCGTCGCGAGGCAGGGTCTAAGCGCAAGGACAACCTCACGCCAAGGGCGATGGTAATCACCATCAACGTGAGTACCAGTCCGGAGCTGTACACAACTGGGAACGGGATGGACACATCACCGCACAAGTAGGTGCACACGGTGCCCACAGGGGCGAAGAACGGCCACCAACAGCACAGTGCCGAAGGAGAAGACCATCTCCTCCGAGCGCTTCCCAGTGCTGAACTAATAGAGGTTGTAGGCCAGGCTGGCGAGCAGCAGGCTGGGAATCACGCCGAACGCTTCTTCGAAGCGCAACTGCAGCCACCCGTAAAAGAAGACGGCCTCGAACAAGCCGACGGTCAGCGCGACGGCTACGAGCGGCACCATTGCCGGGATCAATGCCGCGTCCCGGGCATTCAGCAGGTCGCGGTAGGAGTCAAGACCGAGCAGGAGACCCAGGATCACACTTGGGAAGAGCATGTGGGCCGTCACTCCCAACGTCGTGAGCAGGCACACGGGTCGGGGGACGGATCTCTCCCTCGCAAGCCGGTCCCCCGACTTCCCACCCTGCAAAATCTTCAAGCTTGAATCGAGGCAGTCGAACCGGGCCGGTCCTACGGGAAGATGATCGAGAAGGATTGTCGCAAACGGCGCCAGATGCGCCTAGTGACAAATGCGATAGATTTTGTCGTGATTGATAACGCTGTGGCAGCCGGCTGCAGCGAGAAGTGGTGATGCTAGAGAAGGCGTCTGAAGAGTAGACGCAGACTGCGGCAGGTACGCGCAGATTCGCGCAGATGCGGCAGACGCGCGACCAGTAACAGTCGATGCGGGGATCGCCCCCTCACCCCGCTCCTGGCGTTGTCATGGTTCACGCCCGACCGGCTGAGCATCCAGGCCGGAATCAGGCGGCCTCTAAGTGATAGGTATGGTAGGGGTTCTCGCATGGATTCCCCCAGGCGAGGTGCAGTTGCCGGGCGGTCAAATCCATCACCAGGGCAGTAATGGTTTTCTCGCGGTCCAGCGGGTCGTGGAGATCCTCGGCATGGTTACAGATGGAGTGGGGGAAATTGATGTGATCCTGCTGGATAGCCTGCAGCGATTTGACCGTATGGGCCGGTGTATGCCTGAGCAGGCGGAGGGCCCGGAAATAGCGCACGCGCGAATCGATCCGCTCGTCGGGATCCTTCTCAAGCACCTGCATCGCCGGGTCCAGGTAGTGGTTCGTGTGCGCCAGGTAGCCCTCGTGGGCGTAGAGCAGCCCGAACCGGCGCGCCGAAACCTCCACATTGTACAACTCGCCGCTCCCGTGTGCCAAAAGGTGGTTGTAACCTGCGGCGCGGTGCGGGGCCACCATATGGCGAATGGCCTCGGCCGGCGTACCAGCCCCCAGGACGGCGCGCGAGACGATCACGCGCGGGATGCCGATGCGGCGGTCGCTCGGGTGGATTGAATCGCAGCATTGGGCGATGCCGGCCGCGTTAAAGCCGATGTTCGGCAAGAGCCCGCCGTAGGTCATGGCCAGGAAAGGAGGTCCATCCTCCGGGGTGGCGTGGATGATGGAGATATCGGGCTCATCCTCGGGAAGCCAGTCCTCGTTGTGGGCGATCAGTACGTGCCCGTCGGCGGTCCGCTCCTCATTGATCGCCATGCTGGTGCACTTGGTCAAGTGGAGGGCATCTGTCACGACGGCTTCCAAGGCGTTAAGGATGACGAGATCATCGAAGGGAACGTCGGCGCCCTCGGCGATACCGGTGAGTTCTTCCACGTACTGAGGATACCGCTCCTGCGCGAACGGAAAGTACTTGCGCGCCTGAATACGAGCGCCTTCCCACGTCAGTTCCAGTTGCTCGTATGCGCTGGCGAGCAAGCGGCGGGCGTTCTCCACGCTGTGCCGGACCTGCGTCGTGCAAGCCTCGCCGATCTGACGCCCCATGTCTCGATGAGAACCCGAAACGCGAATCAGAGGTGGCGGGGTGGCGTGTGAGGATATCTTTCCAGCTGTCATGGGTCGGACTATACAACAAGTTCACTCCTGGCACAACGCGGGAAGCGTTTCCCCAGGGCGGCTCCAAGAGGAGCCTGCCGGGCGGCAAAACTCCGCAGCCGGGTGGTGCGCCGCGCCTACAAGTTGCACGTTTCCAATTGAACCTGACCAGCGCTGTCCGGAGCCGGGCGATTGCCTGTCCCGGCCGAGCCGGGGAAATCGCGGCTGGGGGTCTGCGGCCGGGCGGGCCCCTCCGGGCACGCGGTTCGTCAGCGTCGATTGGAAAAGCGCAAGAGCGGATCAAGCCTGCTTGCCATTGTGCCCGAACGCCTCTCATCCAGTTGGCTTCAGCCGACTTGAGCTTTCAGCCCTGGAATTCATTCCTGGGCGGCCGGGCGGTGGCTCCGGGCATACCCACGGTGTGTCAGATTCATTTGGAAAAGGGCAACAAGATGGCAGGGTCAATTCGCCAACATGCTCAACCCTGGTTCTGCAAGGATCGGCGGTCGAGGCCATCAGCCTATGTTGGTTAAAGGGTACTGACACTCAACCCCTCTTCTGCGTGCTATCCTGCACTAGAATGACAGCAGATTTCTGGCCACAATCGGATGTGAATCCCTCTTCGACTCCATTCGTGAGGCACAACTGAAGACTTTTACGCCATCTATGGGGAGGCGTTGTAATGCGAGGCACCATCGTCGTCGATGAGAATCGCTGCAAGGGCTGTGAGTTGTGCGCGTCCGTCTGCCCAAAAGGGCTGATTCAGATGGCGGATTGGTTCACCCCGCGCGGGTACCGCCCCGCCGTGCTGGTGGACCCGAACGCTACGTGCACGGGCTGCTTGCTCTGCTCGACGATTTGCCCGGATGTCGCCATCACGGTCTACCGCGATGTGGCCAGTCGCCAGTCGCCCGGCTCGAGGAAAGTATCGCCGGCAGGGCTGGCGACTGTTCATTCAGGCATGTAGCCAGGGCAGCAAGTAGCAAAGGACAAAGACGGTGCCTCGCAGGCGCCACCTTTACCTGTACTCCAACCAGACTGTGAAACGGGCCAGACGTCCGAAGTCGTTGGACGGCTTTCTACCGGTCTACCCGGCCCTGGCGAAGAAATAGGAGCGCATCATGGCCAAAGAACTCTGGAAGGGCAACGAGGCGATCGCCGAGGCAGCCGTGCTCGCCGGGCTGGACGCCTACTTCGGGTACCCGATCACGCCCCAAACCGAACTGCTGGAGTACCTCTCCCGGCGAATGCCGGAACTCGGACGGCTCTTCTTGCAGGCCGAGAGCGAGCTCGCCGCCATCAACATGGTGTACGGTGCAGCCTGCGCCGGGGCGCGCGTGATGAGCTCATCATCCGGTCCGGGTATCTCGCTGATGCAAGAGGGCCTTTCGTACATCGCCGCGTCGGAGGTGCCATGCGTGCTGGTCGATATGATGCGCGGCGGACCGGGCCTCGGCAACATCGCGCCGACCCAGAGTGATTACTTCCAGCTCACCAAAGGCGGCGGCCACGGCGACTACCATCCAGTCGTGCTCGCACCGGCGTCGGTGCAGGAAGCCGTAGACCTCACCTCCGTTGCGTTCGACATCGCCGACCGCTATCGGACCATCGTGATTCTCGCAGCCGATGGCAATATCGGGCAGATGATGGAGCCGGTCGAGATGCCGCCGAGGCGCGTGATCCAGAAGCAAGATCGCGGCTGGGAGTTGACCGGTGCACACGGACGCGAGCGCCGCATCATCACATCGATTGCATTGGAGCCCGAAGCTCTGGAGCAACTGAACCTGCGGCTGCAAGAAAAACTGGCCACCATCCGGGCCAACGAAGTGCGCTTCGCAGAGCAGTGGGCGGAGGACGCGGGGCTGCTCGTCGTCGCGTTCGGGTCGGCGGCGCGAATCGCGCAGTCGGCGGTGAAGGAGGCCCGCAGGCGCGGGGTCGCCGTGGGACTCTTCCGCCCGATCAGTCTGTGGCCCTTTCCGTCTCAACGGCTGGCCGAGCTGGCCCGGCACGTAGAGCGTTTCCTCGTCGTGGAATTGAACGCCGGCCAGATGGTCGAAGATGTCCGCCTCGCCGTGGGGTCGCAGGTGACGGTCCGGTTTTTCGGCCGCACGGGAGGTGTGGTCCCGATGCCCGACGCGGTCCTCGCGCAGATCGAATCGTTCGCACCGCTGTCTGCTACCCGCACGGTGTACCATTCTATGAGTGCCCAGTCCAATGAAGCGACCGGGCTTCTCCGAGACCGAGAGGGAGGAACCACGTGACCACTCATCCGCCACTACCGGTTGTCTACCAACGACCGAACTCGTTGACGTCCGCCGTCACCCACTACTGCCCGGGTTGCACCCACGGCATCATCCACCGGCTCGTCGCCGAGGTGCTGGACGAACTGAACGTCCGCGAACGAGCCATCGGAGTGGCCTCGGTGGGATGCTCGGTGTTTGCCTACAACTACCTCGACTGTGATTTCGCGCAAGCACCCCACGGCCGAGCGCCAGCGATGGCGACCGGCATTAAGCGTGTCCATCCCGACCGCGTCGTGTTCACCTATCAGGGCGACGGCGACCTGGCCTCGATCGGTACGGCGGAGGTCCTGCACGCCGCGACGCGGGGGGAGCATATTACAGTGATCTTCGTCAACAACGGCGTCTATGGTATGACCGGCGGCCAGATGGCCCCGACGACCCTGCCAGGGATGCGCACGACCTCCTCTCCGCTGGGGCGCGACGTCGAGACGATGGGCTTCCCGGTGCGAATGGCGGAACTGCTCGGCACCCTCAGCGGCGCAACCTACGTCGTGCGGCGATCTGTTCACAACCCGGCCAATATCAATCGGACCAGGAAAGCGATCAAGAGCGCCTTTGAAGTACAACTCAACGAGGCAGGGTTCTCGCTGGTAGAGATTCTGTCGTCCTGTCCCGTCAATTGGGGTCTGACGCCAACAGACGCGCTGGGGTTCATCAAAGAGAAGATGATTCCCTACTATCCGCTCGGAGACTTCTAGAATAGTCGTCAAGACCTTGTCGGGAGCACATGATCGGAGTCTTCCCACCTCTCGGAAGCCGTCGGAAGTCCGACTACACGTGATGCCTCATGCGAAACACGTGAACGGAACGTTCACAGCAGCAGGTTGGGTCCCGCTGTGAACCCTGAGCAGACGCACAAGAATGCGTAGCGAGACTCGAATTGAGCTTCTTCGCGTCCCCGCACGAAAATTCGTCGAGGAGCCAACGATGCACGAAGAGATTATCATCTCCGGTTTTGGTGGGCAGGGGGTCCTGTTTGCGGGTCAGGTGCTGGCATATGCCGGTCTGGCCGAGGGCCGGCAGGTCACCTGGATTCCGTCCTACGGCCCCGAGATGCGCGGCGGCACGGCCCACTGCACGGTCATCATTTCCGACGAAGAGATCGGCTCACCGCTCACACACCACCCGACAGCCGCGCTCATCCTCAATCCCCCGTCGATGCAGCGGTATGCTCCACTGGTGAAACCGAAGGGTGTGGTGGTGGTGGACTCGACCTTGGTGGCAGAACGCTCCGGTCGCACGGATATTCGGGAGATTGCTATACCGGCAAAGGCGATCGCTGCGGGGTTGGGATTTCCCCAGATTGCCAACGCCGTGATGCTCGGGGCGTTGATCGCCGCAACGGGCGTGGTCGAGATTGAGACGGTGGAGAAGGTCCTGGACGAGCGTCTGGGCTTGCGCCATCGCGAGGTCCTCGAACCTGACAAACAGGCACTGCGACGCGGAATGGCATTCGCCACCGAGAACGTTGGCGCGTGACGGCCGCCGCTGAAACATAAGCGTCAAAGTGGCGTCGGGGAGGCGACGGCAGTGCCGCCGCCTCCCTGGAATACCATATTTCAATGAGAGCGATCCGAAGAACGAGCCTCAAAGACGCAACGGCCCGAACGAAGCTGTTGGCGATTGACGTCCAGTAGCCCCTCGGTGCTTGCCACTCCCACTCTGAGGACCTTTCCACTCCACCGGCCACTTCACCACCGGCAACGGTCGGCGGTCAGGCTCGCGAAGGTATTGACCACGACCTGCTTCCAGAACACGGGTCAAGGCGTCGACGGCGGCGCGTGATCGGAGACTTCCGAAGTCTTCCGAGACTTCGGAAGTCTGACTCCTTAACCCGCGCTCTGGCCTGCCGGCTCCCCGCTACCGGCAGGCCACGACTGGACCAGTGAGGCGATTGATTCGTGCCCACGCGCGTGGTATATTCGAGCCAGTTGCGACGACACCCTGCTGTGCCGCCTCCGGCCTCCTTCCCTCCACGGCCTCGGGCACCCTGCGTGGCACAACAGTGGGCTCACTGGTCCGAGAACCTATCGAGAGGGGAGCTGTATGCGCCTGCGCATCCACACCCTGGGACCCTTCCAGATGCTTCACGGTGACACGCTCGTCCCGGATTCTGCCTGGAAGACACAGAAGAATAAACTTCTCTGCAAGATTCTCCTCACCTTCCGCGGGCATACGCTGACCAAAGAGCAGTTGATGGACTGGTTGTGGCCCGGCCTCGACCCCAACGCGTCCGGCCGGAACCTGCGAGTGGCGGTGAGCCAGTTACGCCGGACCCTCGAACCGGACCTGCCGCGGGGAGCCCTCTCCTGTTTCGTGTTAACAACCGGGTCCGGCTACACCTGGGATACCAGCGCAGACTATTGGCTCGATGTCGACGAATTCGCCCGGCTGGTCGCCAGCCCGGCACTGCCCGCCGACAGCCTCCCTGGCCAGGACGCCATCAGCCAGATGCAAGCAGCCAGCAACCTCTACCGGGGCGACTACCTGGAAGAGGAGCGCTACGCCGACTGGGCCGTGGCCGAGCGCGAGCGACTGCGCGAGTTGTACTTCACTCTCCTGACCCGATTCGCCGAGGCCTGTGCCCGGCAGGGACGCTACCGGCGGGCGGTGGCCTTGTGCCGCGAGGTACTGGCAGCAGACCGCTGCCGCGAAAGCGTCTGGTGCCAGTTGATGCTCTACCACTACCACGCGGGCGATTTGGCCCTCGCGTTGCGGGCGTACGAAGAGTGTCGCCAGGCCCTGGCTGAGGAACTTGACATCGAGCCCTTTCCAGAGACTGTCACTCTGGCCGACCAAATCCGCCACCGCGCGATCACCAGCCACCGGGGGATCTACCCACCATCTGCGGCCATCGAACGGCTGCGTCAGCTCCCGCTCTCGCTCGGTCGCACCCCGTTTGTCGGTCGTGAGACCGAGCAGGCCTGGCTGATCGATCATCTGGAGCACGGCGCGCGCGGCGGCCGGGTCGTCCTCATTGAGGGCGAGGCCGGTGTTGGAAAGAGCCGCCTGGCTGCGGAGGTGGTGGACTATGCCCGATCGCGAGGCATCACAGTTTTGGAGGGCTATTGCCGGGAGGGAGAAGGCAAACAACCGTACCAACCGGTCGTGGAGGCCCTGCGCCTGCGACTGCAGGTCGCAGAGACCAGGGGGCAGGCAGGGACTACGTGGCTTCCACCCTTCCTCCCTTCCTTCCCTCTCGCGTGGCGTACAGCCCTGGCGGAGCTGTTCCCCGAGTTGCGCCTGGCCCAACCCGACCTGCCGCCCAACCCCCCGCTTCCACCCGAACAAGAGAAGGCTCGACTGTTCGAAGCCCTCGCGCAGTTTATGTTAGCGGTGAGTCAAGCGGCAGGGCGACGGGACCCGAGAAGTGGAGACACCGAAACGAGCCGCGGGCTGCTGTTTTTCCTCGATGACCTCCACTGGGCCGACGAGGCAACCCTCGAATTCCTGGCTTTCTTTGCCCGGCGCGCAGCGCAGGAGTCTGTACTCGTCTTGGGTACTCTCCGTTCGGAGGAGGTCGCGGCCGACGAGGAAGAGACGTTGGCCAGACTCTTGTGGGGCCTCAAACGCTGCGGAGTCCTCTACCGCCTGATGCTGGCGCCGCTCTCGCCCGCAGCCGTCGTCCGGCTTCTGCAAATGCTATCGGGCTCGCAGACCCAAGGCTCTGTTCTCGGACAGAGGCTCTATCGAGAGACCGAGGGCAACCCCCTCTTTCTGCTCTCCGTGCTCCAGGCCCTTTTCGAAGATGGTCTGCTCACAGCCGACGAGGCGGGTGCCTGGTCAGCGCCAGCCCCGGACCTCATCCGCCTCTCGGGCCTGCCGGCCACGATGCATGAGGTGATCCAACGCCGGCTCGTGCGGCTGGGCAGTGAGGAGCGCGGGGTTTTAGAGGCGGCGGCCGTCCTTGGCCGCGAGTTCCGGCGGCCCGTCCTCGGTCAGATGCGGGCCTGGCGCCGGGATATCCTGCTCGATCATCTCGACCATCTGACGAGCGTGCTGCTCATTCGCGAGCAGGGCGTCGACGGCCACATCTTCAGCCACGACAAAATCCGCCAGGTGGTCTATGAGGACATCGGGGAGGACCGGCGGCACTGGTTGCACGGCAAGGCCGGCGAGGCACTTGAAACGCACCATGCCAGCGCGCTCGACGACATCGCCGGTACCCTGGCCTATCACTTCCACCAGGCCGGCCGGCCGGATCGGGCCTTCCAGTACCGGCTGCGCGCGGGCTGGCACGCCACGCGCCTCTACGCCCAGGCCGAGGCCATCGGTCACTACCGGTCCGCCCTGGCCGTGGTGAGGCAAGATGGATTCCGCCCGGCAGCGGAGGCGCTGCGGGAAGTCCACGAGCGATTAGGAGACCTCTACCAGGCGGCCGGCCAGTATGCTCCGGCCCAGCATGAGTTCGAGGCCGCCGGGCGCCACGCGATCGCGCCAGCCGACCGCGTCCGCCTGCTCTACAAGCTGGCCCACAATGAGAATCGTCTCGGGCACGCGGGCCCCTCTGAGGAGATGCTGCGCCAGGCGGTGGATGAGGTGGACCGGCTCGGTGTGGACCAGGTTGGTCCCCTCGAGGCCGCCAGGGTCTACGCCCGCTGGGCCATCATGGGCTCGGGCTGGCATGGTCCGTCCGGTGCCGAGCACTATGCCCGGCAGGCAGTGGGCATCCTCGAGCGGCGCCGGCCGGAGGCCTTCCGGGCGAAAGGGCCACTGCTCTGGGGCGAATACGACGCCATTCACTCGGTCTTGATCAACGCGGGCGAGGCCTTTCGCCACTGGGGGCGCTGGCCGGAGGCGGCCGATCTCTTCCAGCAGTCGCTGACTATGGCGGAGCGCCAGGGAGACCTGGGTGGCATCGGCTACTCGTGCCATAACCGGGGCGACGTGGTACTGGCCCAGGGCGACCTGGCCGGTGCCCGGGCCTGGTACCAACGGGCTGCTGAGGCCTGGTCCCGTTCGGGCGAGACCTGGGTTGAGATGGCGGCGTGGACTCACCTGGGGCTGGCGTGGGCCTGCGAGGGCCGCTGGCCCGAGGCCGCGGGCTGTCTGGAGCATGCCCGAACCGTTGGGGAGCGGATGGATCCGACCGAGTGGTTGGCCGAAGTTTATCTATGGCTGTCGTTGGCCGGGCTCCACTGCACCGGCGATGAGGAGCAGGCCCGAGTGAATCGCGAGCGGGCGGTCGCCGTGGCAGAGGCGGCCGGACAGGCCCTCCCCGACGACGTCTGGCACCTGGCCCTGACTGCCGCCGAGGCCCGTGCCGGCCACCTGGATGCTGCGTGGCAGCATTATGGGCGCGTCCAGGCATTGTGGGCGCAACATCCCGGGCGGGCCTTCTACAGCCGCTGGATCCTCGAACAGAGCAAGCCACCGCCCCCTCTGGCCGGCTGACGACCCTTTCAACACGAGTTCAACATCGCCCTGCTAGATTACTGCTGACGGCAGCAGTCTTTGTTTCCGCGGGCCGCAGACGAACGCACGCAGGTCCACGCAGACCGAAAGCAGGAAACGCTACCATGAAGGAGACACCCCGGTCCCAAGTCAGCCCAAGCCGGCGACGGCCCTGGGGGCCCGCGGCCCTGGCGGCGCTCACGGCGTTGCTCTTCCTGGGCATCAGCCTGGCCACAGCCGCGGCCGTACCACCCCGCGCGCCGGCCGCGCCGTTCAAGGTCGATACGGCGCAAGGCAACCGCAGCGCTGTGGCGGCGAGCCAGGCTGTGCCGACGCAGAGCGTGCAGGCCGAGGACGCCTGGGTAGACGTCTGGGTATTGGAAGAGATCCTTGTCTCAGGGAAAGAGTGTGAGTCTCCATGGTTCAGTTACGAACCCTTCCCCATCGGCACGGGGGGACTGAGCATCGGGTGTAGTCAGTCTGGTGACTGGGGATCGGCAAGCGTCCAGGGGACGATGAGCTTCGAGTATCCCCTGCAAATCACGCCCTCCGAGCCGGGCACCTTTGCGGCCGAGGCCAACGGCGCCTTCGAGTGGACGATGGCGAGGAGCGGGAAAGCCGTCCTGCATCTAGAAGCGAAGGGAGACAATTTCTCTCACAATCCCAAGTGTCGCAAGGACGAATACGCTCGCGAAGAGGGCGGGACAACCGGCTCGGCGAACCTCCACCTCGAAGCGACCTGCGCGTTTGAAGACTACGGTTGGGGGTTTGGCGACAAGGCCACGTTCGCATTTCAGTTGAGCGTCTCCGTCCACGACAATACGAGCTTCACCTGCTGTCAACGGGCGAACGCCTGGTTCTGGGTATGGTTGATCTACCGGCGCCCGCCACTCGATCCAGGCTCCCAGGTTGACATCCAGGGACGCGTCTACACCCCCGATCCGTCCGGCCCGGACTATCCGCTCATCGGGGTGCCGGTGACGCTGCTGCGCGGGGCCACCGTACTGCGCCAGGCTATCACCCAGCCCCCCGACGGGCACTACATCCTGCCCGGTGTGCCGGTCACAGACAGTCTCACCCTCAGCGTGACCTTGAGTCACGACGCCGTCTTTCCCCCGAGCTTCCGGGTCTTCTACCAGCAGCCTACCGGCCAACCGGCCTCCATCACCACCCGCCCCTTCAACACCATTTCGACCCCCAACCCGCTCAACCGCGACATCCTCTTCGCCGACCAGCCCGACATCATCGCGGACCCGGCGATCGCCCGGGCGGACCTGGACGACCTGGGGGTGATCTACTACCACTCCCACCAGGCCTGGCAACTGACCCGCCTCGTCAACCAGCCGCTGGACGTGCCGCTCAAGATCACCGCTTTCTCGACGAGTCCAGGCGTGAACTGGGATGGCCCCTACTCGACGGGCAACAATGACGGTGGGGACGGGTACATCAACATCCAGGCGGCAGACGGCAGCAGCATGATCACAAATACCGGCCGCCCCGACAACCGCGAGTGGCACGAGTTCGGCCACCACGTCCTGGCCGATGCGCTCGGGAACCACCAGCCGGTCGAACCAGGCCGGACGCCCCACAATGGGTACCTCAACGCCTCTACCAACGATTCCTGGATCGAGGGCTTCGCCTCGTTCTTTTCCATGCTGGTCTCCCGCGAAGTCGCCAAAACACCGGAACCTGAAAAATACCGCATCGGCGGGAGCGAGACAGACGTGGAATCAAATTGGCTCGCCTGGGGGGTCCTTCACATTACCGACACGAACGGACCTCGATTGTGGGGGTATTCTGAAGAATGGGCCCTTTCCGGTCTGCTGTGGGACCTGGTGGATCCCATCGACGCCGATGATGCCTCGGTGCTGAACGGCATTTCCTACGCCGACTGCATCGAGATCGATTGGAAGGATCTGTGGGCCGACCTCACCGCCGATTACACCGGCGTCGTCACTTCGTCGGCCGTCGCCCAGGGTCAGGGCTTCGGCTACCTCTTCGACGTCAAGCATCTCTACGACGTGCTGAAATATAGAGGCCGAGGCGCGGCCGATTCGCGCGGTAACGGCCTGAGCGATCTGGACGAGCTGTTCATCGCCCACGGCTTCTTCGCCGATGTCAGCCCGCCCAATCCTCCCAATCAAACCTACGACGCGGGCGAGGAGGTAGGACGAGCGGCCTACATCACCTTCACCCACCCCTCCGGCACCGTCGTCCCGGGCCGGCCCGGCCGCCGCAATGTCCCGCTCATCCCCGGCTCCTACGTCGCCGTTCAGGCGGTGAGCGCCGCCTCCGGCGCCCCGATCGACGTCCAGAACTTCACCGTCGAGGTGCGCTTCGCGCCGCCCTTCGAGCACTACAGCTACAGCTTCCAGCAAAACACGGCCCAGACCCCCGGCCGCCTCTACTTCTTCGGTCCCGACCCCCAATATCAGGCCACGACCTATATCAGCCCCAACGTTCCCGGCTACCGGGCCACCCAGCCGCTGGCCCTGGACAACAGTTTCTACTGGCAACAGATGACCACCGGGGTCACCGACTTCTTCCTGAAGCACACCTTCAACCTGCGGAAAGCGAACAGCATCTACCTGCCGCTGATCAGGCGTGGGCCGGTCGGAGCACCGCTCGGGGGAGCGCCTTTCACAGCGGGCGATCAGCGGCAGAGCACGGCCCACACGGGGCGAGCCTGCACAGGTGGTAACCCGCCACCAACCGTTACGCCCACGGCGACAGCCACGCGGGGGACGGCGACGCCCACGCCAACGGGGACGGTGACACGCGCGCCATCACCGACGCCCACGCGGACGAAGACACCCACCCAGACGAAGACGCCCACGCGGACGGTCACCCCTACGCCAACCCCGACTCCCACGGTGACCCCCACTCCCACCCGAGAGCCAGGGGCACCCCTTGTGGAAAGCATCGAGCCGGCCTCGGCACCGCCAGGTGTGGACGCGGGGGTCACCATCCGCGGCCAGAATTTCCAGCCCGGCGCCAACCCCTTCATCGGCTCCACATCCCTGCAGAGCGTAGATCAGCCGGATACCGAAACCTTGCACGGTACCCTGCCGGCGGGCCTGCCTCCCGGGACGTACGCCGTGGTCGTGGTGAATCCCAACGGGAAGACCGGGCAACTCCCCAATGGCTTCACGATCACATCTCCTCCAACCATAACACCCACCACCACCACCACCCCCACGGCCACGCCCGGCGGGGACTGGCAAATCCTCTTCAGCGACGGCTTCGAGGGCAGTTTCCCCGGCCCCTGGCAGCGCTTCGGCAACCCCGGCTGGGGCCGCACAGGGTGCAGCGCCTTCGCCGGCGCCTCCAGTGTCTGGCCCGCCGCGGCCGGCAACGGCGCCGTCACCCCCTGCATCGACGACTATCCCAACAACCTCAACGCCTGGCTGGTCTACGGGCCCTTCGACCTCAGCGATGCCACTGCCGCCGAAGTCACCTTCCAGCGCCGGCAGCGCACCGAACGCGACTACGACTATTTCAAGTGGATGGCTTCCATCGATGGGGATCAGTACTATGGTTGGCGGAGCAGCGGGGACAGCGGCGGCTGGGTGAGCCGCAGTTTCGATCTCAGCGACGTCTATACCCTCGGCGACCTGCGCGGCCAACCGCAGGTCTGGCTCGCGTTCATCATGACGAGCAACGATTCCAACACCGACACCGGCGTCTTTGTCGATGAAGTCATCATTCGTAAACAGACCGCTGGCGTCCAGACCGGAGGCCGCGCCAGGGATCGCTCCGATGGCACCACACTCGAACCCGCGGCCGAACGCCGCCCATGATACTGCTCTTCTTCCGGCGACCTGTTACCCTTCGCAGGAGGCCAGACGATGCCCCAGCCTTTCGAGCGTCGCACCATCTCTTTCGTCGTCCGTCTCTGGCTCGAGCCGATGCCACAGCAGAGCGAGTCCCACTGGCGGGGACAGATCGAGCACGTAGGGAGCGGCGAGAAGGTCCACTTTCAAGTGCCGGCTGCGCTGCTGGCGTTTCTCGCCGAACATATCGAGCAACTGCCACCACCGCTCGCGGCCCACGGCCAGACGACACCGGAAGGGGAAGGGGGTGAGGGAAAAGCCACAATCGCATGAAGAGGAGCACACTGCCCCATCACGCAACGCTTCACCTTCCCTGCCATTCTGAGGAGCACAGCGGCGAAGAATCTGCCGTTCTCACCGCGGAGCGACACGGTGAAGAGACCGACAAAGTCACGCTCCGGCCAAGACGCCTGGATGGGAAGAGCAAGGTCCCAGAGAGGAAGTATCATGACGAACGAACTCATCACTCAAACGCACGGATCCAGAGATGGTCACAATCTCTCGCCCGGCGGCAACAGTTCGAGACGGTCAGGCCGCATCATAGCAGCGACCGGGCTGATTCTACTCCTCATTTTGTCGTTTGTGATCAGCCCTGGTACGAGCATCGGTGTAGAGACCGCAGCGGCCCAGGGTGGTCTGATCCGCTTCTTCGACGACATGGAAGCCGGAGGCGCCGGGTGGAACCCCAACGGTTTTTGGCACTTTGTTTCCAAGCCTGAAGCCATCCGCGTCGACCCCGGGATTTTCCCGCGTCTGGTCAAACTCCCGGATGCGGGCCACCTGCCCGGCGCCTACAGTGGTCAGATCGCTCTATGGTACGGGCAGGAGTGTACCGGAACCTACATCGGCTGCGACTTCAATACGATCACGCAAACCGAGAACAATGGGGGACTCTCGACCCAGGCGAACTCGAACTGGGTAGGTTCGCCCGGCATCGACCTGACCGGAGTCAGCAAAGCCTATCTGGAGTTCAAGACCTGGTGGGAGATCGAGGGCGTCGACGTGGACCGCTACGACCTGATGAAAGTCGAGGCGGTTTGGATCGACGGCGGCGCGGTGCTGGGCACCCTCAACCCGGTCAACGACGTGAACGGGGAATCGTTCCGTCCCTACAGTTCGGGCGGGCTTGGACAGATCGGCCAGTGGGTCACTGTTCGGATGGCCCTGACCCCCTACGTAGGCCGGACCCTCCACATCGTCTTCCGGTTCGACACCCGAGACACGCGCTACAACGGCTTCCGCGGCTGGCTCATCGACGACGTCAAGGTAGTCGCCACAGAACTGGCCGCGCCGCGCATCGACTCGGTCGAACCGCAGTACGCCCAGGCAGGCTCCTTTGTCACTATTCACGGTGAGAACTTCGTGAATGGAGCCACAGTGCGGATCGGCGGACAGAGCGTGTCGAAGACGGCCGCGGTCAGCACGACCGAAATCCAGGCCGAGGTACCCAGCCTCAGCCCGGGCACCTACAATGTCCAGGTCACCAACCCCGACGGCCAACAGGCGACCTACACCGATTTCCACGTTACCAATACCCCCGCGCCGGCGATCGAGAGCATCGAGCCGAACAGCGGCCCAGACGACCAGGTGACACACGTGGTGATCAGGGGGCAAAACTTCCAGAGCGGCGCCCGGGCACTGATAGCCACCATCGGGCTGGCTAACGTCACAGTGCCCAGCGCTTCGCGTCTCGAGGCGGATGTACCCAGCGGCCTGCCGGGCGGCTTCCAGAACGTGACGGTCATCAACCCCGACGGGCAGAAAGACGTCCTGCAAGGGGGGTATGCGGTCCAGGCCGTCATCGCCCCCGCCACAGCGAGTGTGGACGGCCAAACCTTTACACCCGGTCCGAATGGGCGCACCACAGTACGGGTCGGCCTGGACCGCTGGGTTTCGATCTCAGTGCCGGTGGACTGCGGCACAGATAGCCAGGGCAACAAGAAAAAGATCCTGAGCGTCACGGCCAGGCACGCCGGGCAGTCCTTCCCTCTCTCCGGCCCTCCGTACGGCGGCATCTGGAGCGGCATGATTCGAGCGCGGGGTGGACCGGTCGACATCGACGTCGCGTGCGAGGGGGGGAAAACGTCTACCCGAACCGTGATCGACGTCGTGCTGATCGATCCAAGCGGCTACGTCTACAACGCGCAGACAGGGGCGAGGATCCCGGGCGCCATGGTGGTCCTCTACTATAAAGATCCGACCCAGGGAGACGTCGTCTGGGATGCGAAGAAGTACGACCAGGTCAACCCGCAGACGACCAATGTCGAGGGGCGCTACGGCTGGGATGTACCCGCCGGTGACTACTACGTCACGGTCTCACACCCGTGTTATGTGGGTGTCACGAGCAAGGTCGTCACGATACCACCGCCCGTCACCGACCTGAACATCGGGATGCAACCCACCGGCACGTGTCGCCGGCTCGCGCTGCCGGTGCTCCTCGTCGGATCGCGGTATGCATCCACGCCGCCCCAGGTGACGCCGACCGCGACGGCCACCGGCGTCCCCGCCTCACCAACGCCAACCCCCACCGCGACGCCGTCCGGCCCCAGCGGTATCTATGGTCAGGTCACGCGGAGCGGCGCCCCGGCGGGTGGCCTGAGACTGGACCTTCGCTTCTGGAATGGGAGCGACTGGTCCACCCGCGCCACGACGACCACCGGCTCCGACGGCCGCTACCGCTTCACCGGCGTTCCAGGCCTCGCCACGGACCAGTTCTACTACGTCCGCTACAGCAACACGCCGGACAGTCCCAACCCTGGCCCCGGCTCTCTCTGGAGTTGGTCGGCCACCCGCATCGGCAGCTACGCGGCGGGTGCCACCGTCCCCGGCGGTGATTTCGACGTCGCCGATGTCCCGTTGGCGTCGCCGGCCGATGGCGCGAGTGTGACCCTACCGGCCCAATTTTGCTGGACCCGCCGAAGCGTGACCAGTGACAACTATCGTTTGATCGTCTACGACCCGGCCAGCGACAAGACGGCCTCGACCAGCTATCTGGGCTATGTCTCGTGCGTGAACGTCACGGGGCTGCCATCGGGCTGGCCATCCGGGGCGACGTACCAATGGTGGGTGGGGGTCTACCAGGGCCCCGATCCGGACGCCACGCCCTATAACTACGGGATCTCCTACGGCGACCGGGAGGTTCGGATCAACTTCTCGGCCGCCGCCGGCACCCGGCGCGACAGTGTCCTCCGTCGCCCTGGCCCCGAGGAGCAGTCGCGGGACCGGTCGGCGGAGAAGCCCTAGAGCGCCGGTCAAGTCCTCAGACTTCCGAAGTCTGGTGAGGATCGCGCTTGCCCAACGCGCGCTTTCACAGAAGCGATCGAGGCAGGGAGCGGCTGCCTACGAGACTTCGGAAGTCTTCGCTTCCACCCGCGGTGGGATGACTTGACAGGCGCTCTAGATCGGCATCGACCTGGCGCGGCTGGGTGCTGTCACGGGGAGACGTAGGGAGGCAACCAGCCCCCTGCGTCTCCCCGTTCCTGTCTCTGGTACTCCTGTCGCCGTTGTGGCCCTGAGGCTGCATCTTGATGTGGGGATGGCTACCCGGGCGCCTCGTTCTAGAGCCGCATACTTTCCGAACTGCGCGAGATCCTGACAAAGATGACGCAAAAGTGAGCCGACTGACAGGTATAGTCCGAAGGACCTGGGTGTACACTGAGCGGGTGACTGAGTAGAGAACGGGAGCAAGTTGAAGGAAAGGGCGTTATCGGCCATTGGATGGCCCATGCGCCCGAAGGAGGAGCCCCATGGGATCCTCGCCCGCCAGTCTGCCGATCACGCGTGACCTCACGCTCGCGTACGCGATCTCGCTCCTCACCGCCGTCCTCATGGCCGTCGCGTCCGGCGCGGGCCTCGTGTTCGGGTCCGGCGGCCCCTACGGCGCCGAACCGAAGCTCGTGCAGGTGTCCCGCGGAGGGGACGCGGCCAATCTCGTCGTCGGGCTGCCGGTCCTGCTCGGCTCGCTGTGGCTCGCACGCCGCGGATCGCTCACCGGCCTGCTCCTCTGGCCGGGCGCACTCTTCTATGTGCTGTACACCTACGCACTCTACCTCGTCGGCGCGCCGTTCAACGCGTTGTTCCTCCCCTACGTCGCCCTTGTGACCCTGAGCGCGTACACGACGATCGGCCTCGTCGCGAGCATCGACGGCGAGGCGGTCCGGCAGAGGCTCGCCGGCGCGCCGGCGCGGATCGTCGGCGGCGCTCTCGTCGGCCTCGCCGTGCTGGCCTACGCGGCGTTGACGTCCCTGGTTCTCACGACGGTTGCCAGCCCCACCGGCGTCGAGCCGCTGCTGCGGCCGCAGTGGATCGTCGACTACACGGTAGGAAACCCGGTGCTGCTCCTCGGCGGCGTGCTGCTGTGGCGGCGGGCGCGGCTTGGGTATGTGGCCGCCGCGGGGCTGCTCTTCCTCTCCGGCGTGAACGGCGTCGCATTCGCCGCCAGTGGGGTGCTCGGCGCCCTCTTGTCCGCGTCTCCGATCGACGTGCCCGTCATCGCCGTGCACCTCGTCATCAGCACGATCAGCTTCACGCTCCTCGCGTTGTTCATGCGCGGCGCAGCCAACCGTCGGCGAGCGGCATCACTCCGTAGCCAGACGGCCCAATCCGCACCCGCTCGGCCGGGACGTTGACCGCCCGGAAGAGAGGGGTTGCCTGGGCAAAGGAGAGAGCGACTGGTGCCGGGAGAGGAGGAACGTGCAAGCGCGTGGGCATTAAACGTCGCGGCGCAACTCGCGCCGGTCGCCTTGCAAACGCCTTCTTGAACAGATTGCCCGTGTCGCCCGACGCACCCCAGGGGGAGGTGGATTCCACTGCACTCGCCCGCGGAGGCTGCGGTATGACCGCATTGACAGCTGCTCGGTTACGGAGGTGGGGACGTGTTCGCCGCGTCGCGTTTTTCGTCTGGGCGGCGATCCTGTCACTGCTCTTTGGCATCACGTTTATCGGAGTTACCGTCCTCACGGTCGGCATCTGGCTCGTGAATCAAAATCCTTACACCAATCCCGTCACCGACCTCGGTTTCTTCGCGCTGGGCGCCATCATCATCACGGCCGGGCTTGTCGTTCAGCTCCGGGCACCGGAGCACAAGATCGCCGGCGTCCAGCAAGCAGTCATCGGGCTTCTCGCACTCGGAGTCGCCGGGCTGATCGGTGGGCGGGTAGAACCTCTCACCGGATCGTTACTCTTCCTCGTTGCGACTGCGATCCTGGTGGCTCTCCATCCGGCGCGCCGAGAGTTCTTCAAGGTTGGAAAACGCCTGAGCGCTCCGCTAGCTGCGCTCTCGATTCTCGCTGCCATTCCCGCCACCGCTTACGCCGCAACGATGCTCGTCCAGGCACGCCAGGCTGGGCCATCCTGCTTCTTCGGGCGATGTGCGTACGGGGATCGCTTCGCGGAAATGGCCGCATTGGCCATCGCCATCGTGGTCCTTGGGATGCTGGCTGCCTCTCAGACAGAAGGCTGGCGCGTCACCGCCTGGAGCGTGGGGGCGGCCGCCGCCATCTTCGGATCGGCGTCGATCGTGTTGCCCGAGGTCAGTGGAGCGCCAGGGCAAGCTGCGGGAGCGCTTGCCGTTGCCTGGGGTGTCCTCTTTGTCGCAGTCGCAGAGCGGGAGAAGCGCAACACCTCCGAACCACCTGGTCCGGAAACGCGAGGGCAGTCGTGAGCATGATCGTGTTCGCAGGAGCCTTCAGCGAACGCCCAGGGGAGGTCGGCGGCGTCCTGCGCTATTCTCCTCATCGCTGCGGAGCTTCAAGAATCGAAAGGAGAGTGGAGCATGTCAATCCTTGTCGCCTATGCCAGCAAACACGGTGCCACCCAGCAGATCGCCGAGCGCATCGCGGCGAAGCTACGGGCGGCCGGGCAGGAGGCGGAGGCGCAGCCCACGAAGGCCGTCGGGAATCTGGCCGGCTACGACGCCTTCGTCATTGGCAGCGCCGTCTACTACGGGTCCTGGCTGAAAGAGGCCGCGGAGTTTGTGCGGCGGAACGGGGCCGTCCTGGCGAACCGGCCAGTCTGGCTGTTCAGCAGCGGACCGATCAGCGCCGGTACCACGGACGAGCAGGGCCGGGACTTGCGCGAGGTTGCGGAGCCCAAGGAGATCGCAGAGTTCAGGGAGTCCCTCAAGCCGCGGGACCATCGGGTCTTCTTCGGGAAACTGGACCGCGGCACGCTCGGGTTCATGGACCGGCTGGTCGCAAGCTTGCCGGCGTTCCCGGGCGCGGAAGGTGACTTCCGGGACTGGCCAGACATCGAAACCTGGGCGGACAGCATCGCGCGCCAACTGGTGCAGGTGCCGGCTGGCCCCTAAAGCCCGCGAACAAGGAAAGGCGGTAAGTCCGGTCACTGACCACGCCCAACACGGTTACGAAAGTCGAACAAGAGACCGGGAAGCGCGAGTTGAACGTGCGGCGATGGACAGGCGCTTTGGGCTGGCCCTAGAACGCCGGTCAAGGAGTCAGACTTCCGAAGTCTCGGAAGACTTCGGAAGTCTCCGACCACGCGTCCACGGCGACTCCTTGACCGATGTTCTAGTGGCCCTGCTCTTGTTCGAGTTCCCGTTTCGCGTTGCTCTCGGCGTCCCGCCTCCGCTGGAGGATGGCGCCAGGTACGCCGGCTACGTGACCAAGGCCAGCAGCAGCACACTGCCTTTCGCGGCCACTGGCGATCGATCGACGTTGGCGAAGTATGCCAACCCGCTCGACCCATGGGCCATTCTTCGCCCACCTGCTGGCGAAACCCGTCGGCGGCACCGGAAGCTTCGAGGGGATGCTCGCCACCCTCGGCTTCATCTACAGCGTGCCTTTCATGCTGCTGTTCTGGCTCCCCGGCGCGGTGCAGTTGGCGCATGAGGTGACGCTGGACATACCTGTGAATATCCCCCTGATGGCGGCGTACGACGCAGCGCCGGGGCTCTGGCGCTTCGCGCTGTCCGTGCTCGCCGTCCGCTTCGTGCCGCAGGTGTCGCTGCCGCGGGTGATCGGGGTGACGCTCGCGGCTTTCTTCCTCAGCGGACTCTTCGGCCCGCTGTTCTTCCACTGAGTCGGAGTAGTGGAGGGAGAAGCACGATGATCAGCGCCAGAAGAGTCGTCGCCGCGACGTTCGGCGTCTTGGCGCGAAGGAACCGTTGACGGAATGCCCCGAGGGTGGTGCTCCGTTCCATGAAACAAATCCGAGATGCGCCGGGAGGCTCTGTCTCGATCTGAGGTCAATTTCGCTGTGGGGTTTCCAGGTTGGAAGCGGGTAGTTGGATTCTCGAGCAAAAGTATCCATCGAGACCGGAGGACTGGCGCCATGTCGTTCAACACCGATGAGATTGTCAGGCGTCGCATTCGTCCGGGAGTGGCCTGGGGCTTGCGGTCCCAGAGGCAGGACGGGACGGGCGGCGGGGCGCCTGTTTGTAGTGCGCGCTTGAGCGTGCTCAAGCGCGCACGACGAGCCGCTCGCCCTCCTGGAGGCGACCTCGGCAACAGGATCAGCCCTGTCTGCTTGCCAGGCTACCCGGCCTTATTTCAGCGTCACGTTGGCTGAATCGGAGCCGCCAGAGCTGCTTTTGACGGTGATGTTCTGCGGGTTCACCGGCCAGGTGAACTGGCCCCCGTACTTCCCGCCACCATTGTTGGTCAGCGTGCCGATCAACTCGTTCGTTGCCGTCACGAAGAGCTGCAGCGTGGCCGAGGCGTTGGTACTCGTGGCCTCGACGCGCAGTTTCTGTTTCGACACCGTGTACTCGGCGCGGGTGATGTTGACGGTGTCCGGATTGGACACGGTGATCGTGTAGGACTGGGCATCTGCCCCAACGGCGTTGCTGGCCTGGATCTGGACGGGGAAGCTCCCACTGGCTGTCGGCGTCCAACTGACCAGACCGGTGCCGGCATCGATCGTCATGCCTGCCGGACCTGTCACCAGCGACCAGGTGATTGGTTCCGTTCCCGAGGCCACTGCCTGGTAGGAATAAGGTTGGCCAACGATCCCTGTGGTGACCGGCGTCGAAGTGATTGTGGGGTCGTTGGGGAGGCGGGCAATCACCTGGACGTCGTCGATGTACCAGCCCTCGAAGTTCTGGTTGCAGGGGGCAAAGGAGCCGCAGTTCTGGAAGTCGAAGAAGACGAAGGCATCACCCGGCTGCCCCGTGTAGAACGAGATGTCCACCTGGCGCCTGACCCAAGCACCACCTGTGTCGGCCGAGACGAAGACGACGTCCGGGAAATCACAACCGGGTCGCAATGGGCCGGGGCATTGTTGACCGTTGGGCGTTTGGGCCAGAACCCTGGCATCCATCTCCGAACTCATCTGGTTCCATTCGTGGAAGACCAGGACCGCCTCGGTGGCTGCCGTCAGGTTGATGGCTGGCGACTTGAGTCGTCCGAAGTTGTCGATACCGGTGTTCAGATTGAACGTGCCTTCCTGGCCGAAGTACCAGGCAGTAGTGGGGCTGTTGGAGCGGTGGGTCGATTGGTGCCAGAGCGGAGCGGTTCCTGTCACGGTCCATCCGCCGACGCCGTTTTCCATGTTGTCCTGGAAGACGACAACCCCCGCCAGCGTGCTTCCCTGAGCACTGTTCGACAGCGAGGACTGATTGCCGGCGTTGTCGATGACCTTCAAGGCGAAGAAATAGGTTGTGCCTGGAACCAGGCCCGATACCGTAAAGGTCTCGGTCGAACCGGCGGGTTGCGGTTGGGGCTCACCTCCGGCCCGTGTTGCTGCATCCCAGTTGGCATCGGTGATGGCTGTGGTGGAGTAGCGGAGGTCGTAGGCACTGGCTGTTCCGGTCAGGCCGTCGTCCCCGGTCGCCCTCCAGGTCAACGTGACTGTTGACAGCCCCGAGCCCGACACGGCCAGGTTGGTGACCGCTGCCGGTGGGATCGTGTCGTTCACCGAGAGGGCGTTGAGGACGTTCAACCGGGTGTTGGTCACGGTCTGCCTGGTCAGGTCAGCCAGTGGATCGGCGTTGAACATCAGCCGCGCTTTGACCTGGCTGAAGGTCAGAGTGGGGGCGTTGGCCCACAACAGGGCGGCGGCGCCGGTTACGTGGGGTGTGGCCATCGAGGTCCCGTTGAGCAACGTGTAGCCCGTTGAATCGCAGAGCTGGCACGTCCCGGTGGGAACAGTGGACAGGATGTTGACACCTGGCGCCGCCAGGTCCACCGAAGTGGGGCCGAAGTTGGTGAAGCTGGCGTAGTGGTCGGTCTGGTCGGTGGCGGCCACAGCGATGATGTTGTCCAGATCGTAGCTGGCAGGGAATTGGGGCGATGTGTCGTTGTTTGCGCTGTTATTCCCGGCGGCGGCCGCGTGGAGAATCGGCGTCATGCCGGGCTGGTCCAGCCCGGCCATGGCATCCTTGAGAACCTGGGAGAAGCCCCCGCCGCCCCAGCTGTTGTTGGTGACCAGGATATTCTGGCCGAGGACGTTCTTGAGATGGTTGAAGTACTTGAAACACTTGATGGCATCGGCAGTGGTCCCACTGCCGCCAGCACTGAGAAACTTGCATGCGGCGATACGCACCGTCCAGTTGACGCCCGTCACGCCGATGCCATTGTTGCCCACGGCGCCGAGGGTTCCGGCGACGTGGGTCCCATGGCCGTTGTCGTCGTTGGGATCGCCGGTGTTGAGGATGGCGTTAATGCCGTGGATGTCGTCGACGAACCCGTTGCCGTCGTCGTCGAGCCCGTTGCCGGGGATCTCGCCCGGGTTGGTCCACATGTTAGCGGCCAGGTCCTCGTGGGTGTAGTTCACCCCGGTGTCGATGACGCCTACGATCACAGCGGACGAACCGGTCGTGATGTTCCACGCCTCGGGGGCATCGATGTCGGCGTCGGCAGTCCCTGTGACCCCTCCGACGGTTTGCCCGGTGTTGTGCAGACCCCACATCTCGCCGAAACGAGGATCGTTTGGGAGTAGCTCCTTGGAACGGATAAAGTTGGGCTCGGCGAACGCAACGATGGGGTTACGTTCCAACACCCGGATGAATTCCAGGGTTCGTGTCGGGGGAACGGCCACGAGGCGTTCTTTGGGCCTGCCGGCCCGGGACGCGATGTCGAGATCGTCCAACTGTGAGAGGGATTGGGCCCTGTACAGCGCCGTGATCTGCTGTTCCGTAACGCCTGGCCGAAAACGGACGATCAACTGACCAGGGACAAAGAGAGGTCCTGATTCGTGGTTTGCTGCGGCCGCTGAGACCGCCACTTGACTGCCAACAACCGGCGTTCCACCGAGGAATGAGAGACCCAGCACCAGAAGAACCAAGAGTGTCGCCGGAAAGACTGGCTTTCTTAGCATCGTTCTTCTCCTCCGCCGCGATCCCTGTCGCGGCATCCCTTCACTCTCTGATGAGCGGCGGTTCAGATCCGCAGGCGAAGGATTGTCAGCGTGGCTACCTTCGTGACTCCGATGTCGGCTGCGTTCTCGTGGTCGAATCGTCGAAGCTTCGCCACTTCGTTACTTCTCCGACGAATATTCCATAGGATGTTGTGGCAGGAGTGCCGGGGGATTCGTCTGTGAGTTTGATTACATTTTGGTGCCGTTCAGGAACAAATAGCGCTCCTCTCTCTTCTTAATACGTAGAAGTCGATTGGTTTATTCGTAAGCCCAATTACATTTGAGACCATCTAAAGAGAATGATATCGCTCAAGTCTTATTCTGGGAACGGGCAAGGGAGCAAAACTGCAATTTGATACTAATCCACGCGGCTCGATGAGAAGAGAGACTTTCTGTACATTAAATTATCGGTGGTATGTCAAATCGATACTGTTGGCGAAATCGCTTCCAGGGAGGACGAGGGGCTCGTAGTGCGCGCTTCAGCGCGCTGAAGCGCGCACTACAAACAGGCACCCGCGACGTGTACCAATTCGCCAACAGTATCTCAAATCGTGTGTAAACAGGCGGGCCAGGTCGGCTTGGTCGGCATCGGGATCCGTCTGAACTTCAAGGTGCGCACGACGGCATAGAAGAGCAGCAGGCAACTGGCCTCAGTGCGAAAGGCAGCGGCCATTTTGTGGCTGCGTTTCTTGACATCTGAGGAACAGGCGCTCGATGACATTGGTGGTGCGGATCGTCTTCCAATGCGCCTTCGGGAAATCGGAGCAGGTCAAGCAGGCGGCCTGGTCGCGTTTGAGGCACTCAATCGCGCTGGGAGAGGTCGTGGCATACGTTTCGATGAAGGCGGCCAGCGTCTGCTCGGCCTGCGCCCGCGAGTCCTGGTAGAAAATGGCTTTGAGTTCTGGCTCAAGCGGCTCACGGTTGGACTGCGGGAGGTAGCTCAAGACGGGTTCCAGCTTATGCTTGACACCGCGTTGACGACGACTGGTGGGGAACTTGAGCGCCAGCGCATTGAGCATGGCCTGGTGGCCATCAGTAATCCACAGGTCAACCGTCTGCACCCCGCGTGTTTTGAGGTCATCGAGCAGGCCTGCCCAGGCGCCTTAATTCTCGCGCTCCCCAATCGTGAAGCCCAAGACCTCCCGTTCCCCGCTGGGCGTGATGCCCACCGCCGCCAGAATTCGGGGTCTTCTGCCCTTCGTCCTCGGAGATCACCGTCAAGGAGGTCCCATCGGCAAAGACGTAGGCGTAGTGTGCCTCAAGCGCACGCTTTTTCCAGGCGTCGAACTCAGCCTGCAAACTGTGAAAGACCCGCGAGACCGTGGAGGGGCTGGGCTTGTTGCCGGTTAGGGTCTCCACCTGATCGTGGATTTAATTTAGAGCGCTGTCTGTAAGGATTCTCACAGTTACTTTGCTCTCTGGGCAAGAGGCTAGCTACCGGCAGCAACAGGGATAATGCATCCGAAGAGCATCTTCAATACGAGGGCCACCATTCACCCATGTTACTGCAATTTCTTCCGAAGGTGTCAAATACCGCACGTCAATGTACCAGCGATGTGCGGCCAGGGTGATTCGCCCGCACTTTATGAAGATGTTGTTGGCGAACTCAAAGTACGGGAGAACCGCTTTGGGTGAAGATTCCTGATACATTATCGCCCAATCCAATGACAGAAGTGTAACCATCCCTACATACGACCCCTGTACCGCGACATAAGCTCCGGGCCACGGTACATTTGCAACGCCCTTGAACGAATAGACGAAGCATAGGAATCAAGGGAATGGAGGGGAGGTGGTCGATGGGGTAAAACTGTCGATGGATGTCGTGCTCCGAGCTGAGGAATGTAACCGAAAGGAGTATCTCCAATGAAACGCAGAAAGATTTTGCTTCCGTTTGTCCTACTTGTTCTGGCCCTGGGACTCGTCGCCGCTGGCTGGCCCCACAACCCTCCACCGGACAACTTCGGCATGCAACTGGTTTATATGCAGGATGGCGTCTACGACCCTTCCGTGCCACCAGCTGAAGGAGACTTGGCCGAATGGTACCATAAAACGGTCATGGGCCGCAGCGACGCCGAAATCGAGGCCCAGCGCGCGGCTGCTGCAGCCTACTTCCTGGAACAATTCGGCGAGACCCTGGGCGAACCGGTAGCCTTCGGCGTCGATCCGCGGGACGAGTATCGCGTCTATAAGATCACCGGCATGCGCGTCCCGGCTGAGGGCTGGGTAGTCCGCGACGGCGGATTTAGAATCGACATCCAGGACGACGGTAGCGGCGGCGAAACGCTGCATGGCGTATATGGTGGCCAAGAAGGCAAATGGGTGCCTGCCGGATCGCTCATGGTCTTCGGCGAGTATAACATCGACGTCAAGAAATGGTCCGGCCACGACGACCCCAACGACATCATCATCCACTATGAATCGGCAGAGCCGATCATTCCCACCGACGATGGGCTATTCTTCCGGTGCCGGCTGAGTAGCGATTCCTTCGACGACTTCGGCGGTGGGCTTGCACAGGGTGTATCCGCATCACAGACCGCGCCTGACGGCCGCAAGATTGCCAACGTCCGCAACATCCTGACCTTCCCGGGATTGGGCTTTGAAGGACAGGAGGCGTTGAATCAATAAAGAGCGAGAACCGAGGCGACCGGGGTATACCCGCCCCGGTTAGTTACTGCCATATACCTGGCGCTGCTCTACCTTGGTAGCGAGAGCCACAGGATGCGGATCACGTTTCAACCTTCGACCGTCACTCCGTAGTCCCGGCCTTCCCAACGATTCTCTTCCACCCACCGGAAGGTGAAGCGCACCGGGGTGCGCTGCTCCGGCGCAACCGAGATATCCACGAACTCAATGCCCAAGCCCGTCGCCGTGGAGCGCATCTCCTAAACGTCTTGCCATTCGTTCACGGTCCGGTGGAGGTAGAAAGGCGCCGGCGCCTGGATGCGCAAGAGGGACCCCGCTCGCACCGCGTGGGCCTGCCGGTTCGGTTTCCAGACCTCGAGCTGCTTGTCTGTTGTCCTGGTCTGATGGCGCTCGACGAGTGCGGGGATGAAGTCGAAGACCTGTCCATCAGCGGTCGAACTAAGCAGCTTGATGTACTCAGCGTGGGCCCACATGAGTCGCATGGCCGAGCCGGTCGGGCGGCCACAGAAGAGGCCCTGCTCCGACCGGTCGGCCTCGTCCCAGACCTGCTGCGGGACCAGCCCGATGGCGTGCGCAAAGCCCTCCATTGCCCGGATGAACAGCTCGACCGGGCGGCCCGGCGGCCAGTTCGTAGTGCCCCCGCTCGCCTGTGAGCAGCGGCCCGGCCCTGGCCCCAGCCTTTGTACGGGCCGCGATCCGGCCGCTGGCCGTATCCGTCGTGGTTGTAGCGGTGCCAGCCGGGGCCAAAGGGCGTCTCGACCTTGAGGACCACTTCCACCACCTGGAGGGAATCCTCGATCAGCGCGTCGCCGGGCTTGCGGACGCCGTAGCGAACCAACTCCAAAAACCCGGCATCGACGATCTCCCAGGCGAGGGCTCCACTAAGCCGCGCGTCCTGGTCAGGGCTCGGTTGGAGCCTGCGCTGCCGCACGCTGGACACCGCTCCCCGGCGCTGATCACCTCAACCCGGTCGATTCGACGGGGGCGCGCTCGGCCAGGCGCAGGATGCCCGGCTTTCCGGCCCGGTTTTTGGCGTTCACACGGCTCCGCAGGGCTCGGGGCTCGGCGCCGCCGGGCTTGAGAGGGCGCTGGCTTGATCGCCGGCACCTCGCGGTCCAGCCGCTCGCGGCTCTCCTCCAGTTCGTTGATCCGCGCCGGCGCCCTTGCCAGCTCCGCTCGCACCGCGGCCACCGTCGCCAGGGCCGCTTGCAGCGCGCGCTACAACTCGGCGACCTGCTCGCGCGCGGTTGCCACCTCGGCGCGCAGGCCCTCAGTCTCGGCGATGACTGTCTGCCTCTGCTCGGTCGTCAATCCATCGGTCGGCTGTCGGAGTCGCTCCATACCACCTGCGCTCTTATGCCTGTGTGAGGGCCGCATCAGCATGATGTTCGAACTCTGTTGGACCGGCTCTCTCCCTCCGGTCCTCTGCTCACAAAACTAAAGTGTTACCAACGCCATTGAGCCGCCTTGCCGGCCGGACACGGCGTGGCATGGCTGCGAACCCGCCATGGCGATCATCCCCACCTTTCTCGTGACCGGTCTCCTGGCGATCGTCGTCTCCCTTCTTGTCCTCGTGTGGGTGGCGGCGTTCGTTCAGAGGAAGCACGGCGGCCCGGTCCTGATGCTGCTCTCTGTCGTGCAGCTCGTCGTCGGTGGAGGCTTCACATCCCCATTCTTTGGGGTCGTCGCCGGTATTGCCAGGACCAAGATGAACGCGCCGCTCATCTGGTGGCGGGCGCATCTCTCCGCTGGCGGAGTGCGCTTCCTGGCGAAGTTGTGGCCGGGATCTCTGATCGCGTACCTGGTCTGGTTGGCGAGCGCATGGATCCTCGGGCAGTTCTTCAATGAGTTCATGCTGAGCCTCACCCCCGCCGTCACGGCCATGACCCCCGGGCTTCTGGTGTTGATCGTCTTTACGGCGATTGGGCATGACATCCAGAGGCAAGCCGATCCACATCAGGCACATTCGACGAGCGGGTTACCTGGATCGAAAGGAGCATCACCATGACAACGTCCACCGTTGGATCTCCGTGCGCCAGTTATCGGCGCATGGCTGAATCTCGCGCCGAAACCGCAGACCTCCGCTGGAACTGGCTCTACAAAATCGG
Organism: Ardenticatenaceae bacterium; assembly: GCA_027493995.1. GTDB lineage: Bacteria > Chloroflexota > Anaerolineae > Ardenticatenales > Ardenticatenaceae > DOUV01. Next base: position 9,224,075 of record JAOSJS010000001.1, read on the forward strand.
CGGCGCGGCTTGGGTTCCGAGGAAGCTGGAGGATGCTACAGGGGACAACGCCATTGTGGCAACGGTCAGAACCAAAAGTGGCGTCCAATCGCCGGTACGCGCCGTTTGACACAACCGGAGATTGGACGCCGGCACCACAGCTATCAGAAGCGAGGAGACATGGTGCCCACAATTACTCAACAAGCCCGGTCAAAGAGTCTGCCTATCAATATCGATCCTATGCCACTCTGGCAAGCGCTACTCTACTTTGGCTTGCCCGCACTTCTATTTCGAATCTCCATTTACACCGGTACACCAGCGCTCATTCGCCTGGGACTCCCCCATTCGAATCCAACAGTGATGACGACCGCGCTGGTGGCGGCCCTGGAGTTTGGGGGCCACTCTGCGGCCGCGAACCGCTTCATGAGCACGCATCGGTACGTTGCCTCTCGTTTGAGCGCGAGTCGCTTCAGTCGGCGCTTCCATCGGGTCAAAGAGCACGTTCTCCTCTTGTTTGGGCAGTTGGCGGAGGTGTGGAAGGTACTAGCGAGAGAACAGGGGGTATGCCATCGATCCCTTTCCGATCGCCGCGTGTGACAACTCCCGCATTCCACGCCGCCGGCTCTATCACGGCGCGGCCGATCGCGGCTCTATCGCCGGCAAGCAGCGCTCCGTCGACGGCCTCAAAGGGCATCTGCTGGTCACGCGTGACGGAGGTCCCGTCGAGTTCTTTCTCACGCCGCCCGGCGCCACCGGCGACGTCACAGGCCTCCAGGACTTCGCCTTCGACCTGCCCACGGGCGCCCTCGTCGTAGGTAACAGAGCATATAACGACCGCGAAATCGAAGACATCCTCATTTGGCCTGGTTCTTTCAGCAGAGTAGCAAGTAGCCCGCACAAATAATAATGGATCGCGGCCTCGGAGAGCTATATCAACGAAAGAAACAGACGCCCCACCGGGGCGTCTCTACCTGCTGCCTATCAAGATGTGGGATTGTGACAGTTGGATCAGAGTACGACCTGTTCAACAGCGACTTCTATAACTACAGACGGCGCTAGCTCCCGTTGGGCCTGCGGCCCCCATCCGACTTCATTATCGACCCCAGCACATAGCCCCCACCGATGATCAGCGAGCCCACAATCATACCAAGCGACAGCCGATTGGCCGCCTGGGTCACATTTTGCATCGCCTCGTCCAGGCGATCGACCTCCAGCCGCAACGTCATCTGGTCGTTGGCCAGCTTGTTGAGGATCATATCGGTGCGCCGGGGCGTATTCTCGACCAGGTGCTTCATGTCGATCACCCACTCAAACACCCGGCCCGGCGACAACTGCGCCAGGACCCGCTTCTGCATCACGTCCAGCATGTAGTCGCGGATCAGTTGGACCGGGTCGAGTTCGGGTGACAGGACGCGGACGGCACCATCCAGGTTCAACATTGCCTTGCCGAGGAGCGTCATCGAAGTCGGCACGGGCGTGCGGTGGGAGTAGGCCAGCCTGGTGAGATCCAGCAGGGCCGTCCCGAGGGCCATCCGCCCGCCGCTCATATCATGGTAGCGGCTGACGAGACCGCACACATCCTGGGTGAATCCCCGCCGGTCGAAGCCCCTCGGGATCTCCACCATCTCGAGGTAGGTGTCGGCCACCCGCTCTCCCTGGCGTTCCGAGAAGGCCAGCAGCAGGAGGATGATGTTATCCTTCTGCCCGGCATCGAACCGGCCGACCATGCCGAAGTCCATCAGCGCCAGGCGACCATCCTCGGTGAGGAAGATATTGCCGGGGTGGGGATCGCAGTGGAAGATGCCATCGACGACGATCTGCTTGAGGTAGGCCGTGAGCAGGTCCCTGGCGATGGTCCGCGAGTCAAGCGTCTGCAATGTCTCCCGCCCCACCTCCGCCAGGTGCCGGCCGTGGACAAAGCTGAGGGTGAGCACGCGCGTCGAGGTGAAATCGGGGTAAACCGTCGGTGTCATCAGGTGGGAGAAGTCGGCGATCTGCTGGCCGATCAGCCGCGTGTTCTCGCCCTCCTGGCGAAAGTCGAGTTCCTGGCTCAGGCTCTGCTCCAGCTCCCGAACCATCTGCTCCAGGCCGTACCGCGAGCCGAACGAAGTGTACTCCTCCGCGAAGCGGGCTATCTCGTGCAGAACCTCGATGTCGATCTCGATCCGCTGGCGAACGCCCGGCCGCTGGACCTTGACCGCCACCTCTGTGCCATCACGCAGGGCAGCCCGGTGGACCTGCGCCATCGAGGCTGCGGCGAGGGGCTTCTGATCGAAGGACTGAAACAGCTCCGAAACCGGCGCACCTAGATCGGTCTCAATGATCGCGACGATCTTGTCGCCCGGCACGGGAGCGACTGTGTCCTGGAGGCGGGAGAGCGCGTGAATGTATTCCGCCGGCAGGAGATCCGGGCGGGTGCTCAAGAGTTGCCCAAGCTTGATGAAGCAGGGTCCAAGCTCCTCCAAAGCGCTGGCGAGGCCCTCGGCGTGGTGATCTGGCTCCTCGTGACCATTCAACCTCAGGTACTGATCCTCCTCCGTGTGGTGGTGGCCCCCAAATTGAGCGGCGACATGATGCAGCTTGTACTTTCGAAAAATGCGCAGGATCTCCAGGTAGCGCTCAGGGTGGCGCGAGAACCGGCCTACGATCAGGTTCCTGGTGGACGATCGGACGCTCACGTGCTTGCTGAGATCGGACATCGCCGTTCTCCTTTGAAATGACAGGACTTACGAAGTGGGCTAAGGCGCAAGAGAGATATCGGCCTGGTGAAAAGATAGGACTTGCGCGCGAGGGCAGACCAGACCGCAGTTCGCGTTTGTCCCGCCCTGCCGCTCGGATACTACGCCTGGCTAGATAGCGTGTCTCACTTTCGGGAAAAGTGGCGTGTACGCGCCACTTTTCCCGAAATATCAACCCATCATCCGCTGGCTGCCGTCGCGGGGCGGCGCCTATCGACGCCACGGCTGGGCCTGGCAGAAACTCTCGGTTCGGTAGGCAGTATGCGCCAATATGGCAGCCGCTGTCCAGCTCAAACAATGCTCGTTTCTTGCTCACTTTTCGCCCGTCGGCTGCCTGGCCCCGGAAGGGCTCGTCTCTCCAGGCGATGAATGCCTTACAAGACGAAGCAGGGGGCGGAGAGACGACCCACGCCGGAACAGACGTCGTCCCTTTGATGGGGCTGGCCCGGCACTGTTGGGCTTAGGAAGCGGCGCGCGCCAGGCGCAGGTAGACCGCCCCACGCGCATCCAGGTAGATGGCGTTGGGCGTCTCCACGATCCGCATCACCACAGACTCACAGGCGGGGCAGCGCAACACGACGCCAGGGGCGTCGGTAAAGGCCAGCAGTGCGCCCATCTCGCCCTCGTGGCCGCAATGGGCGCATTCGGTCGGGCTGGCAGTCATCTCCACCGTGAAGATCTCGTACAACAGCCCCGCCACCGCATTCCCATCGAGCATCAGCACCCGATTCATGTCAGCCTGAACGCCGTCCATGGTCAGAGTCCCTTTCCTCAGATGATACTACCGTGAAAATAGCCCGCAGCGCTGTTCGCCGTGGCGCGGCGCCAATTTTCATTTCCCGGCGCGGGCCGCAGGCACAGGGGACACTGTTGGTGGAATCGCCTCCAGAAGGACGAATGGCTCGTAGTGTGTGCGGTTGCCCCGTTCCACATTCATCCGACTCCCAGCGTGCCCGGAGGGGCACGCCCGGCCGCAGGCCCCAGCCGCGGTTTCAACCGCCGGGCTGCGCTCCCTGCTCCGCGCCACCCATCACGAGGCGATACCGCCCGTCGGACCAAAGCGCTCGGTCTTGATCCGCTGCGGGGCGACACCGATTTGAACCAGGCTGTTCGCCGCGGTCTCGACGAAGAGCGTCGGGCCGCAGATGAACGTTTGCGGCGCCGGCCCCAAAGGCGCGGCCACCTCGCTCAGCATCTGCCTGTCGATCCGCCGCGCGTAGCCGGTCCAACCGGGGGGCTGGGCGCGGGTGAAGGTGTAGAACACGTCGAGCCCCCCGTCGGATGCTGCCTGTTGCGCCAACTCCTCGACGTAGATTACGTCCTCCGGCGTCCGCACGCTGTAGAGCAGCCGGGTAGGCACGGCCGCGCCGGCCGCCGCCCGGTGGCGAATCATAGCCATCAGCGGGACCACGCCAGAACCGCCGGCGATCAAGAGCAATGGCCCACCTGGCGTGGCTTCCCACACAAAATAGCCGCCGATCGGCCCCCGCACTTCGATCTGATCGCCGACGACAAGAACGTCGTGCATATACGATGAAACTTCGCCGTCTTCGAGCCGCTCGACGGTGAGATCGATCTCCCCCGCGCGCTCGGGCTCGGACGCGACAGAGTAGCTGCGCTGGGCCTGGTAGCCGTCAGGCGCGGTGAGCCGGACATCATAGTGCTGCCCGGCGCGGTGGGGGAGCCAATTCGGAAGCGCAAGCGTGAACGATTTGACCTGGGCTGTCTCTGGCTTGATGCCTGTGACGGTAGCGATTTGCCACTTCAGAAGCCGTTTCATCGTGTACACTCCCACGAAATACGACCGTTGTGAATTCGCGTAGTGGGTTCCGGAATGATCGGGTTGTGAGACGCCATGATGGCGGGAGCAGGGTGATAGCGCAGCCCAGGAAGCGGGAACGGTCCGCCTGTTTCTCTCCCGGTCAGGAACCCCAGCCGTCCCTCCATCGCTCCACTTCTCGGCCCCCATTGGCGGCCACAACCGGACCGTCGGAACCCGCAGCCACCGTCTACTGGCGCCATCAGGGTTCACAGATCACGCTTCACGCGTCAATCCGTTGGGCGATCCGGGCAGGAAGCAGGTGCACAGATCGAGTGGCCGAGCAGGGTCAATCGCCGCGAACGGTACCGCGACCGCGTGGAAGGCGATCGAGGTGCACAGATCGAGTGGCCGAGCAGGGTCAATCGCCCTGGTACCGTTCCTCTTTCCAGGGGTCGCCGCGGTTGTGGTAGCCGAGCGACTCCCAGAAGCCGGGCCTGTCCCGCTCCATCAGCCTCAAGCCGCGGATCCACTTCGCGCTCTTCCAGAAGTAGAGGTGCGGCACGACGAGCCGCGCCGGGCCACCGTGCTCAGGCGCAAGGGGTTTGCCTTCGTACCGGTACGCAACGAACGCCTGGCCGTTGAGAATATCTGGGAGGGGCAGGTTTGTCGTGTAGCCGCCATCGCAGAAGGCAGTCACATACGTGGCCGTGCGGTCGAGTTCGGCGTGTTCAAGCAGCGTGTCGACACTCACGCCTTCCCAGCGCGTGTCGAGTTTGCTCCACTTCGTCACACAGTGAATATCGGCAACAAACGTTTGGATGGGAAGTTTCACGAATTCATCCCAAGACCACCGGACCGGCTCCCGCACCAGTCCTTCAATGGTAAAGGTCCATCGATCCAGCAGCGTGTGCGGCGTCGGTCCGGCCGAGAGCACGGGGAAGTCGGGCGTCACGTACTGCCCGGGCGGGACGCGGTTCGCCGCTTCTGGCTGCCGCCGTTTGCCAACGAAGCCGCGTGAGACAAAGCGGTTTGCCATACTTCCTCCTGAGGGAATCTCGGGCAATCATGCGGCTTGCCAACGGGTGGGCGAGGATATTGAAATGCCGAACGATGAATGATGAACGCCAGAAGCCAACTCCGTTCATCATTCATCTTTCAGCGATCGCGGCTCAGCCCCGGTCTCACCCCCAGCAAGGGCCGTACCGCGGGAGCATCTTGAGGCGTGTCAGGCCGATTCCAGCACTACCGTCAACCGTCGCAGGGCCTCGGCTGACTCCGCTTCGATACGGCGGCACAGCACCAGGCGATCCAGCAAGGCTTCCAGCGGGTTGGGCATTGTGTAGACGAACTCGCGCTCGAAGGTTGTGCCGTCGGAGTGGGGTGTCAGGTTGTAGGTGTCGCCCTTCAACAGATCGTGGACACAGTAATAACTGAACCTTCAAGAGATCGAGGACCGCACTTTAACAACCGAACTTTCACCACATCGTGAACAGGGTGTCTAATTATCGCTTGCATCGGAGCAACAGGAGCAGGCGAGATGGACACCCAGGAATACGAGCGGCGAAAGACGCTGGTACATCTGATCCGCAGCGGGCAGAGCGTTGAGCAGGCGGCCAAAGAAGTGGGCCGAAGCCGGTCATGGGGGAACAAGTGGTGGGGCCGGTTTCGGGTCAACCAGGAGTGGGAAGACTTGCGAGACCGGCCACGCATCCCCACACGCCAGCCGAGGAAACTGCCGTTGGGGATACGACAAGCGATCCGGCGCGCCCGTAGCGAGTTGGAAGCGGACGCCCAGGAACAAGACCGGCTGGGCTACGTGGGGGCCTTTGCCATTCAAGCCCGTCTGCGGGAATGGAACGTCCAGCCTGTTCCTGGCATTACCAGCATCGAGCGCGAACTGCGTGTGGCCGGCCTGGTCAGGCCGCGGCACACAGGTGCCCCGGCGGAAGTGCCCTATCCGCACTTGCATCCTACCCGCCCGCACGAGTTGATCCAGGCCGACATTCTGCCGCGGTATCTGACCGGTGGGACGGCGGTGGCCTGTTTCAATGCCATTGACGTGGTCTCACGCTACCCCAGCGGGCGGCAATATGCCAACCGCACTGCCCGCAACGCGTGCGATTTCCTCTGGTCGGTGTGGCAGGAGCAGGGCATCCCAGCCTATCAGCAGGTGGACAACGAAGGCTGTTTTAGCGGCGGGTTCACTCATCCAGGCGTCCTGGGCCAAGTCCTTCGTCTCGGCTTGCTGGTGGGCACGCACCTGGTCTTCTCGCCCTTCTACCACCCCGAGAGCAACGGCACGGTGGAACGCTTTCATCAGGATTACGCCCACTTCGTGTGGAAGAAAGACCGGCTGCCGGATTTGCCCGCCGTGCGCCAGCGTTCAGCACTCTTCTACCGCAACTATCGAGCCAGTCGCCATCACAGTCAATTGCAGGGCCGCTCTCCGACAGAATGCCATCCGGCTCAGCCCAGCCGCCAACTCCTGGAAGGCTTCCGCTTGCCGAAGCATTTGCCTTTGACGGTCGGGCAAGTCCACTTCATCCGTGCCGTCGACCAACAACGCCAGGTGAAAGTGCTGAACCTCAATTGGAATGTCCCACAGGCGCAACCCAATCAGGGTGTGTGGGTGACGCTCACCCTCACTCCCTCTGGCGCAACGCTCTCGGTGTTCGATGCGGCCCCGGATGCGGCCAAACGAACCTGTCTGGCACAACACCCCTTCCCACTCAAAGAAGAGGTGGTCCCGCTGGCAAAAGAATTCCAGCCAAAACGTCAGCAACAGCCAGCCTGGTTTGACCTGGCGACCCGCGCACTTGGTTATCTCGTTTCCCGCCTGTCCACGATGTCTTGAAGGTTGTCTCGGTTGTTAAGGTACTATGCGTGTCCACGATGTCTTGAAGGATGACATGTAGGTAATGGTTCCACCGCCCCTGCGGCCCTCGATCTGACCGTCGATCACCCATCGACGCGGTGCCTCCCGCTCGCGCGCCGTCCACACAACCCGCCCGCGGCGCCCCGCCACCCGGAACTCCTCGGTGACCTGCTCGCCGGGCTCCAACGAATGCTGGGCCGCGCCGCTGACGGCCAGGGAGGATGGGTGCCACTGGGGCCAGTTGCCGGGCGTCGTGACGTAGTCGAAGACCTGCTCGATGGGTTTATGAATGAGGGCGCTCGTCACAATCCGTGTCATCGCGCCGCCGTCTCCCCGCCCCGCCCTCGCCAGAGCGTCAGCCCCAACCAGATGTACCAGATGGGGTTGACGACGAAGCCGGTCAGCAGCGCGGGCACGAGAAGCACCGGGTTGGTTGGGGTCAGCACGATCAGCCGCGCCAGGTAGACGATGATAAGCAGAATAGCCAGAAGATAGCCGAGCGAACCGAGACCTTTGGGCAGCTGCCCGCCACGCGTGATCAACCAGGCGATCACAAGCAAGGCCATCCCCGCAACGCCAAACGTGAGCAGGCCGCGCGGATCAATCTGGCTCGGGAGGTTGGCCAGGTTCGCGGGGATCGCCTCGGGTGCGTTGATGGTGTTCGCCAGGTCGTAGCCACCGTGGATCGCCGAGCCCGCTGCACCCACAAGGCCGAGCAGCAGCGCCCACAGGGCGACGGACGCGTTGGTCTCCCGCAGGCGCTCGTAGAGGGCTACCAGCACGGCGGTGGTGAGCAGTCCACCCAGCATGAGAAAGAGCGCACTCAGCAGATCGTTGCGTAGCACGATGAAGGAAACCGAGTATAAGAAGCCGACGACACCGACCAGCATACCGCAGAGGCCCGCGAAACGCTCGAAGGCGGTCGAGGGCATTGGGGCGATGCCGGCTCTGTTTGCGACTGCATGCGATGCCATACGATCCACTCCCTTCCCCCGGCGACACGCCGGGTTATCTCCACATTCCTCTGCCGGCGCTGGCCTCACGCCGGCTGTCGCACGAACGCTCGGGTCCGCAATGCCACCACCAGCGTCCAACACCCAAGGACCAGGAGCAGCAGGTTGGAATTCATTGAGGATACCTCCTGAAATCATCGCGAGATCCGGACGACTCTGGCCCGCGGAAGCGGAACGAGATCCAAAACGGGGGAGCTCCCTATGGTCGACGACAGCACCAGGCACGGGGACGCCACCGCCTGACAGCCGGCGCCCCCTCCAGCAGCCCTGGCCCTCGCCAGGCGCCGCCCGCCTGGGTCAACAGCCGCTCCGACGTAATGAGGCTGAGACTGGCAGCTGTCACCCTCGGCTCAGATCCCGTCAGGCCACGAGCTCAGGCAAGAGCCCAATGGCACGCAACAGGCCGGCAACATCCCAGATGTATAGGGCGTTGGCGATCTTGCCACCTTTCATCGTCAGCCGCGACACGCCACGCACGTTCACGGGTCGCCCGGTCGGAGGAATCTTCATCAACACGCCCTGATGGGTCCCGTGTGCCGTCCAGATGAGCACCACACGGTTGCCATCGACAATGATTTCGTCTCCGCTAAAGTGCAGGTCGGGGAAGGCACGCCAGTACCAGGTGACCATCTGGCGGATTCCCTGCGGCCCATACTGCGGGCTCGCCTGGGCAACGTCGACTCCCTCGTACTCGGGTGCGTAGAACGTCACGACGCGCTCAACATCGTGGGTATTCCAGGCCTCCAGCAAATCTGTCATGAATCGAGTCATACTCTCGGACATACCATGCTCCACAGATCACCGGCAATTCGCGCCGATAATCTGAGTATGCCCTCATCCAGTCTCGCTTTCCAGATCAAAAAATGCTCACTTTCTGCCCATTTTGAAGGCAAAGGTGGCTCACTGTTCCAGTCTCATCAGGAGCGTCCGCGCCCAGGGTGCATAGCGCATCGAGAAGCCCGGGTTGATGGCGAGGGCCTGGCGCAGATGCCCGGCTGCGCTCTCTCGGTCACCGAGGGCATAGGCGATCATCCCGGCGTGATAGTGGAGTGTTGCGTCGCGGGTACCCAGGCGCCGGGCCTCCTGGCTATAGCGCCAGGCCTCGGGATAGTCACCGTGGCGGTAGAGCGCCCATGCGAGTACATCGGCGGCGAAGATACTGGGCCGCCGGCTGTAGGCCGCGCGCGCCCGCTTGAGGACCTGCACCGGGTCAGCACCATGGTCGGCGTCGAACAGCGCCAGTTCCAGGTCCACGTCCACGCCCGCGCTGGCGTTGAGCTGCTCGATGGCGCGCACCAGGTCATACTGATTCCGGGCTTCGGCCGGCTGCCCGGTAGCCTGGTAGAGGTCGCCGAGGACAATCACGAAGGCGGGCAGCGGCAACAGCGTGACGATCTTCTGATAGGCGCCGATCGCTTCCTCATACCGGCCCTGCGCCGCTCGCACACGCGCGATCCCCGCCAGGGCGTAGACATAGTCGGGACGGACCTGAAGTGCCTGCTGGTAGCTCGCCTCAGCCCGTTGCCAGTCGCCGCTGTTAAAGTAGAGGTGACCGAGCTGGACCTGCGTCCAGAGTGTCCCCTCCGCCGCGGGGTTGCCGGCAGCAACGGCCTGCTTCATCGCCGCGATGGCGCCGGCAGTGTCCCCGTGCAATTCGCGGATGTAGGAGATGCGACTGTAGGAACTCAGGTCGGGACGCAGATTCACCATCTGCTGCAGCGTCGCGACCGCTTCCGGGTAGCGCCCCAATTCGATCTGCGCGTCGGCGATAATACCGTAGGTCTGCGCGCGGTAGGGGTTGAGAGCCCGCGCCCGCTCACCCCACTGGAGCCCCTCGGCAAACCGGTGGCGCGACAGCGCCAGCATCCCCTGACCGATCAGCGCGTCGAGCTGTTGCGGATCGCGATTGAGGGCCTCCGTGAGGGCGGTCTCGGCCGGAATGTACAAGGAAGCGTCGGCCGTCTCGCGAATGCGCTGGAACAGCGCAAGCCCGAGTTGGGCGTACGCGGCGCTGTCCTCGGGATGGCTCCGGATGCGATCCTGGAGCTTCGTGATGGTGTCCTCGGTCGTCAGTTGAACCGGCGCCGGCGCGAGAGCAGTTGGCTGGGAGGCAAAGGCCTGGGTGCGCGCCAGAGCCACCCGGGCAGCCACCATCAGTCCAAGAATCAGCAGGGCTGAAAGCAGCCGCTGCTCGGGGCGCCGACCGACAAGGACGTGCATCGGTCTCCTCCAAAGGTGACCAGGTGCGGCGCACGTGGGACGTGCACCGCACCTGGCTTCCGAGCTACGGCAGCGGGACGAACCAGTTCTTGGCCTGGGCCGCGAGCCACATGTGGCTGAGGAAGGAGTGGTAGTGCTCCTGACCCTGGTGCGGTTCCGCCAGATACGGGAAGGTGGACCGGAACGGCTTGTCGTTCTTGCTGACGCTGTCGCTGAGCACCCCGATCAGCGCCGGGTTGAAGCTGAAGCTCGTGTCGCCGGTCACGACCTGCCAGGCCGCCCCGGCGACGGCGAGCAATTCGATGTCGGTCACGTCGTCCGCCAGGCGCCGGCCGTTGGGGAAGCCGCAGGCGTCGCCGCCCAGCAGGCCAAGTTGATAGTTCGGCGTGGGCGCGCAGTGGGTCCCGGGCCGGAAGGCGGTGTTGAGGCGCAGCATCTCAGCCGGTTGGATCGCCGCGCTCTTCGTGGGTTTGTTGACGACGGTACCGGCCGGGAGCGTCACGTCGCCACCCGGCGTGTGGATCGCGAATGGCTGGTCGGTCTGGATCCCGGTCAGGAAGATCTCAACCAGATCGGTGCGCGGCTTGCCCGGGTTCGGCACCCCGTACAGGGCGTTGAGAAGCGTCTGCAGTTCAGGTGTGAGGACGCTGCTCGCCAGCAGGTTGCCGGCCGGCGTGCCACTCGTGAAGAGCCCGTAGTCCTGCTCGGGCTTGAGGCCGTTGAAGGCATCCTTGAGGGCCAGCGGCAGGACGGCCTCGTTGGTCAGCGGCATTCCGAGGCGCGAGACTTGCACCCAGTCGCCACTGGTGGAGACCCCGCCGAGCGGCGCGAGGACACGGGTACTCTGGCGGCTGGAGGTGGCCCACACGCCGATGACCGTCTCGCCGGATGGAGCGCTTGCAAGGAGGCGACTGATCGGCACCTGGAGGGCGATACTGTGCACGTTGTAGCCTGAAAGGCCATCCAGGCCCGGGGTGGGACCGCCGGGGTAGCCGATCGGCGGCGCCTGGCCTCGCAACGACAGCAGGTCGAAGACCGAACCCAGGTCCACGAAGAAGGCATCGTCGGTCTGGCCGGCAAAGACCTTGATGTTGTCGCCACTGTTCGTGATCGTGCGGATCCCGGCGTTGAACAGCGCATCGTAGTTGGAGGTAGACTTGCTGCCGATGTTGACCGGGGGCGAGGGCAGATTGCTGCCCAACACCTTGGTCACCCTGCTGCCCGCGGTCGGCGAAACAATCTCGGTGACCGTGTAGAACTGGCGCACATTCCAGTTGGGGTCGGTTAGCGAGCCAATCGGGCCTGTGTTGTACAGAAAGGTAGTGGAATTACGGACCTCGGTCTTGAACCTGAACTGGTAGGTCACGTGGCTCCGGCCGTCGCCCACGTTGTCCACATGCAGCTCGTAGAGGACATCATCGGCAAACTTATAGTAGTTGGGGCCGCCCTCGGGTGACTCGAGGGGGATCCAACTGGCGATGATAGTCACCGAGTCGGGCCGGTCGGGGCTGACGAACGCGTAGACGTCCGTCGTGTCGGCGTAGGGATCGGCCGCGATCAACGGGGCCTCACGGTGGCTCGATGCGTTCACCTGCGTCGGTCCATAGCCGATCAGGAGCACAGCGACCAGGACAATCGGCGTCAGCGCGGCGCTCGCGACAATCAGGAATCGACGGGAAATGGGCGAAAGATGGTTCATCTGTCTGTCTCTCCTTCTGGGTGGAATCGAGAGGAGCTCACCCTCGGCCCCCGCGCGTGGAAGGCGAGGGGAGTCGTTCAAGGACGGTGCTGGGCGCCCGGGGACACCGCCGGTGGCCCCCTCCCCATGTTGGGGACCTGGAGGAGGGCTGCCCTCAGCGCTCATGCGGTACATACGTACAAATTGAGTTGATGAATCCGTTCCTATCGTGCTGTGGTACTCCTCCTTTCTCCCCTCGCTGAGCGGCCGATCGAGAGCTGGGGCGCCCGCGAGCGTGACATTGGCGACGGACCCGGGATCGGGAATGAGGGAACAGGCGCGCGGGGCGGGCTGGGCGCAAACCGCCTCAACACGCGACGTCTGGAGTCGATCCCGTGATCGCCGGTTTCGTCACAGCAGGCCGGTCTCGATCAACGCGCGGACGGTAATGCCGATGCCGGCGATGGTGATCACGAGGGCGCTTCCCACCGGCACGGTCTGCAAGAGGCGCCCGCGCGCGGGGACACGCTCGACCAGCCGCCCGGCGTGAACCAGCAGGATGCCAATCGCCGTCAGCACGCTGGCCAGGCCGAAACTGAATGCTACGATCAGTAACAGCCCAAAACCGACCCGTTGCAGCGCGATGGCGCTGAGGAGCACCACGAGCGCCGAAGGGCAGGGCAGCAACCCGCCTGAGATGCCGAGCGCCAGCAGGCTGCGCCAGTTCAAGGGTGTGCCGTCCGCACCGGGCGGCAGATGGCTCTGGCTGTGATCGTGGGCGTCGCCGTGATCGTGGTTGTGACTGTGCCCGTGGTCGTGACTGTGGTGATGGTCGTGGCTATGGTCGCGATCGTTGTGCCTGATCAAGCGGCGCAGCCGTGCGCTCAGCAGCGATAGGCCGATGGCGCAGACCAACGCCCCCGACACGACACCCAGCCAGGGATACAGTTGCTCGGGCAACAAAAAGTGGGATAAGAAGAGCGTGACGAGGCCGAGGATGAAGACACCGGCGGTGTGGGTAATCGTGGTTGTGAGCCCTAAAAACGCAGCGTGGCGCGCGGTGCCCCGCGAGCCGACCAAATAGGCAGCGACGATCGTCTTGCCATGGCCGGGGGTCAGTGCGTGCATAGCGCCCAGGATACACGCGGCCAGCAGCGCCAACAGCACGGTGCCGGGTGCCAGGGTAGGCGTCGCAATCAGAGATGCGAAACGGTCCTGGGCCCGCGCCTGCAGCGATTGGCTGGCCCCAGCCGCCACCGTTGACCCGGCCGTCGCAACCCCTGGGCGGAAGCGAAAGCTGGCGCTGCTGATCCTGAGCGGGCTCTGCAAGAGGTCTTGAGGGTACTGGCGCAACTCCTGGCTGACGTCCTGGGCTGGCGCGGTGGACTCCAGTAGCAGGGCGTCCGAGCGCGCCTGAACGACGATCTCCTGCCAGCCGAGTCGCCCACTGTAGTTGTCGTCGCGGTACTCACCCTGCCAGGCAGGGCGCTCCTTCGGCAGTGTGGCCACGAAGTCGGCACTCAGCCGCAAGGTGTTCAGGCCACCCTGGCCCGGCGGGAATTCCAGATGCTGCGCCTGAGACTCCAGCCGCAGGGGCATCCCGTCGATACGCAGGGAGAGGTTGCTCTGTAACGTAGCCAGTTCGCGGGCCAGGTATTGCGCCTGCTCGTCGTCGCTAATGCTGCCATCACGGTCTGCGTCGATCCGAGCACGTTCCTGGAAAGCCGGAATCTCAGCCATATCGAGCACGTAGTGCAGGTGCACCTGCTCGGCCCCAAGCACCAGACGGCTGTAGCGATTCACGGTGAAGTTACCCAGCGGGTGAGCGGAAACGGCAACGGGCGAGACAAGCAAGACCAGCGTGATGATCAGAACAGAGAGGACCAACCACCTCGGACGGCGCGAAGAGAACCGGCGCCTCGGGCACGTGGGATGCATCATGTCCTCGCTTCCAAAGGGGCGGAGGGCTGGCGGGAGACAGCGAATCGGTCTGGCGCTCCCCCGTCCCTGCTGGGCGGTGCCAGGCCCGCGCCCAGCTGAGAGAGACAATGACTACCTGTCGCGCCGATTCGAGAACCTGCTCCGAAAGCCCTCCTGCTTCATCCTGCCAACCAGCGGGCAAAAGTGCTCCTACGGCTCTCAGACCAACGGCTATAGTGTAACCATAGAGCGGTGCTCATCTTCCAGGCCAAAAACTGTTCACTTGCTGCTCATTTTCAACAGCACCCTGCTCATTTGCGCCTTTCGACCCGGCCGGTTCGGGACAGCCTGTGTGGTTCACTCCGCCTCGATCCTTGTGAAGCCAGCATCCGGGGACAAAGAAAACTGCGGCTGCCAGAATTGACAGCCGCAGTGTAGAAGAAGTCGCCCGTTACGTACCAGGCCAAAAAACGCTCACTTTTTGTTCATTTTTCCGACCCGCCGAGTTCCTGCTGCCACAGAATCTCCACCACCTGGGTGATTCCCGACTTGAGGTGGCGGCGGAAGGTGCTGAAGGGTAGATCCAACAATTCAGCGGCCTGCTCCTGCGTCGCTGCGGGCTGAAGATAGGTGTGGTACAGGGCGCGATAGAGTTTCGCCTCGCGCGGCGACTGTTGCAATGATTCAACCGCCTCCTTCACCATCCCCTGCAACGCTGCCACCCGCCTGGCCTCGTCGGCGTTCGCGCCGACCCGGTCCACGACCAGCCGCGAGCGCAGCAGGGGGTTCCCGCGAAGAGCCTCGGGGTGGAAGAGATCACGCAGCGTATCGCGTACCGCCGAAGCAAACTCGGGCTGGCTGAGAACCACCAACGGTTCGGCGATGGACGGCGACGGCACGGCGAGCGGGGTAGTTGCAATTTCCCGTTCAGCCAGAAGCGACAGCCACGCCATCGGTGGCACCGCACGCCAGTCGTGGCCGTACACGCCGTAGTGCCGCCCCTCCACCTGGAAATCGGCCTCGCGAATCCGGGCCAGATCGGCGTACGCAAACACAGGCGCCCAGAAGTCCGGTTCGGCGCAGGGCAGAAAGGTGAATGCCAGGCCGGGGGTGGTGAGATAGTGCCGGACCATATTCACGAAGATCAGGCTCTGGATCGACGAGACCGCCTGATAGGTATCGTGCGCCATCCAGAAACGAAAGAGGGTAGCACTTTCACCGGGACGCAACGGGGCGTGACGCCGCAAATAGTGCCAGGCCGCCTGTGTGGCCGGGTCGTTGTTTAACTCCTCGGCCGTGGCCTGTTGCAGCCCAACCATCACCAGCAAGCCCGCCGGGGGCTGCAGCCCCTGGCGAAAGACGGACACGCCACCCGGTTGCCGGGCGATCCAATGCGCCGCCAACCGGGCAGACCCTTCCCCTTCGTGTTGCGCCACCATCCTGAGCAGCGCCGGTTCGTCCCCCGGCCTCAGCGTGTCGGCTAACGCCCCACTGCTCCCCTGCCACTCGAAATAGGGTCGCACGACCGGGTTATCCCGGTGGAGGAAAATGTAATCGCTCAGGATCCGCTGTTGCTCTTGCCCCTGGGTCTGCTGGAGCCGCTCGAGGTAGTAGGTACGAGCCCGGCGGTGCAGTTCGGCGTACCAATCGGGATTCCGCCAGCGCATGTCTGCAATCAGCGTCTCTCGCGCCAGATCATGGGGGAAGAGGCCCAGGCGCCCGGCTTCGATGAACGACAGTTCCCGCAACCACTCAAACAACTCGTGGGCGTCGGGCATCATCAGCATCTCCGAAAGCAACCCTTCGGTGGTCAGGCGGACCAGGGCACAAATCTCCAACGCCGCGCGGTGAGCGGGGCTCGGCACTTTTTGAATGAACCGTTCCACCAGGACCTTGATCACATCTGGCGTGGCTTCCGGCTCGAAACGAAATCCGTGCCGTTGGGCGAACACATCGGCGACAAGCGAGAGGGCGAGGGGATGGCCATGGGTGAAGTCCAGCACTCCCTGGTGCTGCTCGAGCGGAATCTCCCGCTTGAGAAGATAGCTCCTGCTTTCCTCAGGACTCAAATTGCGTAAGGAGAGCGTGTAAACAAGGGACTGCCACCCCGGATCTGCGCGCCAGGCGGTAGACGGCGGTTGGCGACCGGCCAGCACGACCAGGGTATTCTCGGGAAGTTGGGGGAGGAAGATGTCGCGGATCCAACTATCGAGTGGGGCCAGGGTTTCAAACGTGTCGAGCAGAATGACGTGACGTCGCGACGCGGCGGCAAGCGCCTGAACGGGAGATTCGCCAGGCACAAGTCCCATCGCCGATGTGAGGACATTGAGAAACGCGTCGGGAGCCGGCTCGATATTGCGCGCGTCGATGGAGATCGCCGGGGTCTGAGTCTGAGCACACAGAGCGACGAACTCGGCCAGGAGCGTCGTCTTGCCAACGCCTCCTGGCCCGAAGATGTACAAAACGGGAAACGGCAATTCTGCAGCAGTCAGAACAGTGCGAAAACGAGTGATCTCTGTCTCTCGCCCGACAAACCGGCGATGACGGGCCGCACTCAGGCGATCGGCCAGACGTAGTCCCATGCCTCGCCCTCTTCATATGGTCGAACCAGGGAGGATTGCGGAAGATTGTGTAACTTTCTACCGCATCATACACGAGTTGCGAGGCACAAGCAATAGGATAGACTATGAGGTTGTGAATCAATTTTGTTGAAAATCAAGTTCGCGGTTGCCCTGGCCTTCGGCCACGTGATGCTGTGCTTGGCGAGACAATGACAGCAACGGCCGCGAGGCCCTGTCAAACCTCGTCATCAAGCCTCCTTCAACCTCGGTCTCCGGATTGGACCATCGGGCAACACGTCGAGCGAAGCAGGCCAGCCACTCAGGTCCCTCCGACATCGGACAACCCCCTCCTCACAGCATGCCCTTGTGGCGAGCGTAGCGGGCAGCCTCACGGCGGCTGCTCACGTGGAGCCTGGCGAGGATGGTCTGCCAGGTGGTTCGAATGTACCAGTTGCTTAGCTCCTAACGGAAGTCGAGGACTCAACTGCCGCGACCGCAGAAGAAATGCATAGGCGCTCAAAGATGTCAACAATCGCTTGTGCGAAGTCAGTCGTGTCTAGATCGGAATCTATCTCCATGACTTCTACATTGGGGCTCAGACGCCTTTTCAGTTCATCGACGAATACCCTATCTGCCTCTCCATCATAAAAACCCGTTTGCCTGCTCTCAACTGATGACCATCCACCAAGTGGAATTACGACCTTCACTGGACCGCGAGCTCGATTGAGTTTTCTGGCCATTACTGTTGCTACCATGACAAGTTCATCGTTTGATAGCCTTATAAAAGTGCGCAGCCCATCATAATCATACTTTTTCCGCAGCTCGTATTTTGGCTTATACTTTGCTTTTAGCGGAGTCCCAAAATTCACACCGCTTGGCGCGACAATTTGCGGAATCCCTCGCTTGCCCGCAGCTTCGAGTCGAGATGAGCCTGCGGCCCTGCTGAAGCCAAGTAGCTCTTCGCCAACGCCCCCGGGCGCAAGATCAATCACGGCCTGAAATAGCCCCTGGCGTTCGATCATCTCTTCCATCGCCCGGTCACCGATACCATTCGCCGGGAACCCGACGACTTGATACCCCTTGCTCTCAAGCTGGTGTCTGACGGCTGTGGCGCAGACTTCACAGGGTCCCCACTGTGTCATTCCAACGAAAGGCCTCTCTTGTTGAACCGCAATCGGGGCTTCACCGGCGCCGTCTACCATCCCACAGATTGCTCCTGCAGCCTGGGCCAAGATATTTCTCAAGACATCATTCAGCCCACTGAACTCTACAACCGAGTGTGAGAGCGTGATATCGCTCATCCCGATATATCGTGAGGCAAATCCGCCCAGCGATGCTGTGCTAGAGATAGCGAGTTTGGGAACGCCGAAAGGGAGCGATTTCATAATGCTGGTCCCGATTCGAGTCCCAGTAATCCCGCCGAGGCACACAGCTCCATCGATTCTCGCCTGGCCGTAGAGCTCCTCGAGTATCCGAGCGGCCCCACGCACCACAACGGACATCACTCTCTCTCGATCATCAACGATAGCTGCCACTCCTTGGGGATCTTCTCCGCTCGCCAATAGAATCTCTTCACGACCAATATCAGCATATAGCCCTGGCTCGCCTTTCATACCGATGTCCAGGAGCAGTGTTCTGTAACCGCGATGCTGAATCTGCTTGCTTAAGAAATCCGCTTCTTGCCACTTGGTATCCAACGCAGCCAAAATAAGAACTGTCTTAATCATCGTCAGCCTATCTCATTTTTCGATTTTCAGGGAATCTTACGGGGGTTATTGAGGGGTGACAAGTCTGCCCTCAGCCTTCAGCTTCTCCGTCACGAGCCTGGTCAGCTCCTTCTTGTCTATCTTGCTTCCTCCCGCGAGGGGAAGAGCCTCTAGCACCTCTAACCGCTCCGGGAACTTAAACCTGGCGATTTTCTTGCTCTTCAAATAGTCTACCATCTCCTCGAAGACAAATATTTCGCCCCTCTTCAAGGTGACAAAGGCACAAGCGCGTTCCCCCATCTCGGGATCGGGCATAGGCACAACCGCAGCCTCGACGACTTTCGGATGGGCTACCAGGAAATCCTCGACCTCTCTCGGATAGATATTCTGCCCACCTCGGATGATGGCGTCCTTCTTCCTGCCGACTACCCTTAAGAATCCGTCTTCAGTGATTGTTACCATGTCACCTGGGCACGCCCAGCCGTCCTCGTCGAAAACCTCCCTCGTCTTCTCCGGATCTTTGTAGTAGCCAATAGTACAGCCCGGTCCTCTGAAGTAAAGTAGCCCTGGTTCCCCCCACTCCACCGCTCTCCCGTCGTCATCCAACACCTTCACCTCAGTCCCCGGATATGGTCTGCCGACAGTCGTATATCGTTGCTCCTCCGTTGCCCATATCGGCACCCCTGATATTGACCCGGCATCGCGAGAACCATACGTACCGAGGACGGGGCACTTCAATCTCTCCTCAGCCTCCTTAGCCAGTGCTGGGGGCAAGATACCGCCTGAGGTTCGAATGAAGCGCAAGGATGAAAGATCATACTTTTCGACCGGCAGCTGTAAGAGCCGGGCCAACTGGGTGGGTACCAGGGCTATGCACGTAACCCGCTCCTTCTCGATGAATCGGAGCGTCTCCTCATCCCGCGAAAGATACTCCAGGGCAATTTTAGCTCCTGTTATTGGAGCGACCTCATAGGTTGGCGTACCACCTGGCGCGCCTGCAACTGGAGCCAGCGCCAAAATGACATCATCGGCGGTCACTTGCCAATTCATAATGTGCTGCTTGGCGGCCCACACGTCTCGAGCAATACACCGCTCGGCAATCTTGGGCGAACCCGTCGTGCCCGTTGAGGTTACCAGGTAGGCTACATCTTCGACAGCATCCATTTTCCTGTCTTCAAGCTCCACAAGGTTGCATTCGCGCTCATAAGGATGCTCGAGTACCTGATTCAGCGAGACACAGTCCGCCGGAACATCCTTACCGACAACAATGATGTGTTTCAGCGCGGGCAAGTCAGCCTGAAGGTCCTTGGCCATTTGGTAATGGTTAAACCCATGATATTCCTTGACGATCACGATGGCCTTGGCCTCTGTTTGCTTGGCGATGGCTTTGACCTCGCTATGCCGGTATGTGACCATCAGAGGAATCGAGACCAAACTCGCTCTCTCACATGCAACCCGGACTAAGAAGTGTTCGACCATGTTGGGCAACTGTAGAACCACCCGGCAGTCCCTATCGAGCTTTAATTCGTTCGAGAACGCAAGGGCAACCCTGGTCGCCAGTTGTACGGCCTCGGCCCACGTCAGCCTCGTTCCCAAGGTATCTATAAGTGCCTCTTTATCGCCCCATTTCCCGGCGTTTTCCGCCCAATAATCAAAATAGGTGGCTTTCGTCCACCACCCTTCCTCCAGATACTTCGCGACTTCCTTTTCGTTGAGTCGCACTGGCTTCATTTTCTCCTCCTATCCATCTCAGTAGTGGCTCACTTCCACCACCAGCCAGGCAGCCATCCTCAAGTTTTGCTCGAACGATCCAATTACATTGATCTAGCGCGGTGGTCATCCAGGCATCATCTTACGCTTTCTACCACGATATTCCTCGGATAGTATTCTCTCTAACCGCAAAGGCACCAAGATACCAGGCTCTGAAGCAAACGACCATCTTTGAAGGAAACAGCTCCTTCAGTTATTTCTTGGCGTCTTCGTGCTCTGAGAATAAGACAGGCAATGACCTTATTCTTTACCTGCCTGTTTCACGGTGAAGAAGGCCCGGGGTCGATTTTGGACAGCTCCTCAGCGATCATTCTAATCTAAACCAAGCTCGTTCCAGCGCGCCTTCACTCGCCTGGCAACTTTCTCATCGAGAAAAATTTCCTCTGGCTTGCGATCCCACTCGTAAGGAATGGTCGCATCCATAATGATCTTGGAGCCAATGTGCCTTGCCTGGATGGGCAGGGATGGGTCGAGCGGCGTCGACCTGGCGCGTGAAATCACCTCTGTACTTCGCGCAGGATCATATCTGACGCTCAAGGCCCAGATGACTCGATCCAAATCTTCGGCGTGAATATCCGCATCTACCACGATCACGCCCTTCATCCCGTAGTGGCCGGTCGAGCAACCGTGTGCCGCCATCGCCGCATGGTTTGAATGGCCAGGGTACATCGTTTTCAACGATATGATGGCCCAGAATCTCCCTGCCGATTGAGGCAGAACATACACTGACTGTACCCCCGGAACTCGCATCGCCTCGAGATCGGACCACAGCGTGCCTGTTCGAGTGAGGGAATTGATCACATGCGTGTCTGTGATGGGCTTGCCCACGCTCGTGACCCAGAAAACGGGCTTTCTGCGCCGCAGAATCCGCGTGACGTGCAGAACTTGCTTGGGCCACTCTTCTTTGTCCGCACCGGAATAGTAGCCAGTGTACTCGCCAAAAGGACCCTCCGGTCGAACGTCGTTGGGATCGACAAATCCCTCGAGGACAATCTCAGCGTGAGCAGGTAACAACAAACCGGTCAGGTCGCTTTTGAATACCTCTACCGGCTCTTTTCGCAACGCGCCAATAATATCGTATTCACTTACCTGGTAAGGCAAAGGAACGCTTGAGGCAAAAAAGTGGACGGGATCACACCCGATTACAGCCGCAGCGGGCATAAGCTTACCAGCTTTTTGGTATTGCTTCAAATGCATGTCGGCGTGCTTGCCCTTGATGATTTGGATACCCGTATGATTTCGGTCATGAACCATCATACGGTACGTGCCCATGTTGACCCATCCCGTTTCCATGTCTTGTGTCAGCAGATATACGGCTGTGCCAATATACCTGCCCCCATCTTTCGGGTAGAATTTCGGAACTGGAAAGTCCCGCAGCAGGTCAACATCGTTCTCCTCAATCACCATCTCGGTCACGGGGCCAGGATTGACGATGCGAGGCCGGATCAATTCTCTGCCAGTGAGCTTTACCCATTCTCGCCCCATATCACAGATGGAATAATGAAGAGGCATTCCGAGGGTAATCGCCAATCTTTTTGAGGTGGTTAAGGCTGAAGCGAGAACGGGAATGTCATACCCCTTCACATTCTCGAAGAGCAAGGCCGGACCTTTCTGCTCCTCATTCAGCTTGGCGATGTGAGAGATCTCTAAATTCCAGTCGACTTCGGCGGTTATCCTCTTCAGATCCCCTTCCCTCTCACAGATTGAGATCCATTCTCTTATGTTTTTCATGACACTCTCCTTGGTTTAGACGAATCATGGAGCGGGGTTGGTAGCGCTTCATCTGGCGATCAAACCACAATCAAGTCATCGCAATATTTGCTCAACCGACGAGAACCATCCTTGGTTACTATAACGGTATCGCCCAGCGGAAACCCTATTTTGCGGTCGGGCGTAGAGATCATGGGTTCATATGCCAGAACCATACCCTCCTCAAAAACCATGTCGGGCGGTGAAACAACGTATGGGGAGGTTTTCCCCCAAAACTCCGCATTCGGAAACTCCAAACCAGAGAGACCAAGCCCATGGAACGGACAGTGTAAGTAGCTGTAGCCGGCGTCCTCAAGTGGCTTCGTCAATGCTTCGGTCTGTTCGGCTATTGTCACTCCAGGTTTCAGCTTGCTCAACGCCTCATCTCTCGTCTGCTTCAACAGAGCAAACATTGTCTGATATTCCTCGATCGGCTTCCCTATCGATATAGGTTGGTGCGGATGTGCGACGTAGCCACCGTAGCGAGGAGTGTATTCGTTGTAGAGAATATCACCTTCGCACATGATTCGATCGGTGGGGACAAAATACTGGGTGTGCGTCGGCGCCTGACCCGAGGCCCACCAGTTCATAAATAGGCGCTCCGATCCGTGCGCCAAGAAGGCTTCGACCACCTTCGCGTATACTCCGACCTCGTTCACACCCGGCCGGATATGATTCAGGGCCGCCTCGATGCCCCGGTCAGCAATTTCACCAGCGACCTCAATGCAACGAATCTCCTCTGTGCTTTTGCGAAGTCGTGCTTTCTCCAGAATATCCGTCGCGTTCTCGATGAGTTCAGCCTGCGGTAACGCAGAATACAGATTCTTGATAACCGTATATGGAAAGGTCCCTTCCGGCTCCCAGCTATGGTACGTACTCACCAACCCGATCGTGCCTTTCTCCAGCCCCAGGTCCTTAATCGCGGTCACGATTGCTTCCGATGGTCGTGGCCATCCCTGTCGAATGTCCCTTACCCACGGTTTCTCCAAGGCCCAGGGATTTCTCGTCGGCGCGTCTTTCTTCACCTTGCTCCGGATGGTAGATGTCAGGGGAGATTCGTCTTTACTGCGACGCGCCTGGTAGGGGGCTGTCCACCAGACAAAGCAGATCGGGTCCTCTTTCAACGGGAAAAGAGCATAGCCAAAATCACCGATGCCTGTCACGTATCGAACATTGCAGTCGTTATAGCCCCATAGACCCTGATCACCCTGAATGACCAAACAATCTAATCCACGTTCCTCCATGTCCTTCCTTATCAGTTTCCACCTTCTGTCTCTTTCGTTCAGTGACAAAAAAGGCAATTGGTTTTGCGTTCCCATGTCCTAGTACTCCTTTGATAAGTTGCAGCTTCCCGACTACATAGAAAACAGGTTGGATCATCTTAGGCGAAAGTCTTTCTCACTTTAATTTTGTGCCACCACTTAACACACCCAGGATATAGTCTAGAGCGGTGGCTTCTCTTTGCACGACAGGCCTCACCTCGCGCCGACTCCAGACCGTCTCGGGACGGGATTGGACGATGAATACGTTTTCCGGGAAGGCGAAGTCATGGTCAATAGCCCACTCGATATCCTGGGCTGTCCCATAATGGTTCTCAATAACTGTGGCCAACCTCGCCAATTCACTGATCTCTTCATCGCTCAGGCACAAAATGTTTTGTCGCTCATCCGGCACATCGACGATTGTCACTTTTCCACTAGCGAAATCGGGGGCGTATTCAATGGCTTTTGGCGCCAGCCTGCACCGGACAACCTCGAAAGTAAACTTATCGATCAGCCATTCATCAGGCGTGACTTCCCCGCTCACAACCGGCTCCCCGAGCCCCCAGCTCGCACACAGGGCGATCCTGGACCGATCGCCAGTTATCGGATTGAGGGTAAACAGGACGCCAGCCACCTTGGCGTTGACCATCTTCTGGACGCCAACACTGATTGCAACCCGCTCGTGGGGAAAGCCCTTCTTGATCCGGTAGCTGATCGCGCGCGCCGTAAACAAGCTCGACCAACATTTGATAATGTGCTTCTTTACCTGATCCTTGTTTTGAACCCAGAGATAGGTTTCTTGCTGACCGGCGAAGCTAGCATCGGCCAGATCCTCGGCGGTCGAACTGGAGCGCACGGCAACTGGAATCTCAGGAACATCACATTGCTCTGTCAACATCGTATAATATTCATCTACGGCTTCCGCGATCTCCATGGGCATGGCCATCGACTCAAACAGCTGGCGGATGTTCTGACTCGCCGCATCGACTGAATCAATGTCATCCACCTGGACCTCGGCCAGGATTTTGGACATTTCCGCTTGAATGCCAGCCTGTTCTACCGCTTCCTTGTACGCGTCGACCGTTACCGCAAAGCCTGGTGGAACTCGAATACCCGTTCTTATCAATTCACCGAGGTTCGCGTTCTTGCCCCCCAGCTTTGCTGTATCCGTTGTTCTACACTCGTTCAACCAAACAATGTGGTTCATGTCTTCACTCCTGTATGGAGTAAGCGGATCGGGCGGGTGGTTCGTCGCCGCGCGCCTTGAATAGGACGGCGTCCTCAACACCGCAGGAGGCGCAGGTGGACTAATAGACTGGCAAGCATGATATCCCGCGACTCTCGCTCAATTGACTACCAGTCCACCGGGCCTAAGCTGATACCCCTGCCCTGCCTCCTGGCCTATTTGGCCTTCTCCAGTATGGTTACGACCCCCTGATCCCCATCCACTCTGATTCGGTCACCCGTCTTGATTGCTTTCGTCGCATAACCGGTACCTGTCACCGCGGGCAAGCCATACTCGCGACAGATAATTGCCGCGTGGCTCATCATGCCACCGATGTCTGTGACACAGGCTGTGATTTTGGCAAACGCTGGCCCCCAGGTTGGCGACGTCAGTGTGACCACCAGGATCTCTCCTTCCTGGACGTCTCCAATCGCCCGGACCGATTCCACGACCCTGGCAGTCCCCTCAGCTACCCCCGGTGCGCCTTGGAAGCCGGTGAGCTCGGAAAGTTCTTCCGGCTTGACTTCGGCCCCCTTGAGATAGGCATCGATGGAGGCATCAGTGATTCCCCACAGGCCAATCGTGAATGGGTCCGTGATTACATCTGGGACACGGCCGAGAAATGGAGGCGCGTCCCAGTCCTTGAATCTTGCAAATACCTCTTTACGCCAGGCGATCTCTTTCTTCCAGTACCAGGACGCAGCCGGCTTCGATCGTGTCGCCCATGCGTTGGTCAGATCTTGAATCAGCGTCGGGATTTCCCACCGATTCAGGTAGTAGAGATCTTTTGGTTCTGCTAGCATCCCATATCTGCAAAAAACTTCGGCAAATTCATTCAGTTTCCTGAATTGCCGCGGTTGGTACTGAGCCTCGCCCCAAAACATATGGCTCTCGGCATGCTCAGCACCTCGGCGTGCCAAAGGCAGAAGCTGATCAAACATGGCCTTGTCGGTCTCGTCCTGGATCAAATTCCGGTACTTTTCGACGAGGGCATCGGATTCCTGCTTCTTGGCGCCGATGTCTCGTGCCACCGTCTCGGCGCGTTGTAGCTTTGGGATGTACTCCCTCAGAATGGCCAGCGGAAGGTTGAGATCGTCGTTCCAGCTTGAGTCTTCATGAGTCACGACACTAAAGCCCGTTCCAATGTAAAAGTATGGGTCCCGGTATTTATCACGTTCCCGCTGCCACCTCCTGCCAGCCTCGGTCGTCGCCAACCTGGCCTCCGCGTCGTCAGCCGTGCCAGGCTGCATGATTAGGTCGGCTATTCCCCAATCAATGGCCAACTGGGCAAGCTCTTGTAGCTTTACCTCCGGTAAGTAGGAATCGTATTGGACGCCGCCAGCACACATCATCCCGATCGTTACATCCGCGATATCGGGGAAAAGCTTCTTCGCAAGATCGCTGAAGCTCAAGTAGGCGGCAAGTCCAACGTTGAAGAGCTCGAAGTGCTGCTCCCAGCAGAGATCAACAATTTCTAGCAGTTTGAAATAGTCCATTCTCATCTCATGAGCAGGAGAATGGCCTATGTGATTCAAGATGTAAGCGTCATCGACCATTTCAGGTAAATCGCCAAATCTCAATGTGTCCACCCGTTTTGCGTTCTGGTACTGCTTCTCTTTCCACGATGGCATAAAGTCATCCCAGTGTTGGAAGAGGAAGGACATTCGATCTGAGACCACTTTCGCTTTTGCTTCGATTATCTCAGGATCGGTCTCCTCCAGGCTGGATAGGTAAACCCATCCGTACAGCATGCGATGATCGATTCCTCTGGAGGTTGGGAAGCATACGACCCGCGTACTGATCTGGCTGAGGCTGGGCCACCAACAGTCATCCACGATCGTTTCGAAGGGC
Source organism: Ardenticatenaceae bacterium (assembly GCA_027493995.1). Classification (GTDB taxonomy): domain Bacteria; phylum Chloroflexota; class Anaerolineae; order Ardenticatenales; family Ardenticatenaceae; genus DOUV01. The sequence goes on from JAOSJS010000001.1 coordinate 9,250,384, forward strand.
AGCAGAGGACCCGTCTGGTGCAGGTTATCCACAAACCAGAGTTGTGAACTCTCATACGCCTCCATTTTGGGATCGACGCCCCGCGGAACGAACCGATAATAGTAGGGATACATCCTCTCCCAACCTTCAGTACCCGGGATAACTGGGACGTCGTGCGGATCCATGAACTGTCCTCGACGGGTCATTTTCTGTCTCCTTTCTGTGCAGCGGCTGCAAGATCAAACGGCAATCAATGGAAGTTCGGGGGAACACAGTGAACCCGTGCGGGCCGTTGACGAACTCGCCGCCGCACAGGACATTTTCGGACGACCGGTGCTTGTCATCCCGACGTGCTGCTCGCCGAGGCTGGCCCAATGATAGGCGATGGCACTTCGGTTTTTGTTCGGGAAAATGCTGGGGGAACAGGACTCTCGGAGAGCCAGCGAGGGAAGAATGGCGATTAGTCGACAGGCAGCTTCTGAGCCCGCCGAAGTAAATCCGGTGCCGGCGAGATGTCGAGGTCCTGGCAGCGGGCTTCGTAGAAGCGCTGCTGATCCACCGCATCGGCAAATCGGCCCAGGCGAAGGTAGGTTCGTATCAGGCGTTCATTGATCGCTTCATCGAACGGGTCTTGTTCCAGTGCTTTCTGAGAGTACAGCAATGCCCGGGAGAAGTCGCCCTGCCTCTCAGCCGCGTCAGCGAGGCTAAACTGCAAATGAACATATTCCATGCGCAGTTGCTGGCGCAAGGGCGTGCACCAGTTTTCCACTCCTGGCACGCCCTTCAACCAATCGCCCCGATAGAGCCTGTCAGCCTCCTGCCACTCCCGGTAGGCTTCATCTCGCAATCCCCGAGCCCACCAGCGTGTTCCTTGCTGCAAATGCGTCTGAAACGCATCCTTATCCAGCCATATTTGAGCCATGTTCAGTGAGTAGATCTCCTGCTCCTGCAGGATGTACGTCGAGGTCTGGCGAGTCTTCAGCGCGGGCTCAAGAGCCCGCCGGAGAGCATAGAGGGTGCGATTGAAGCTGCCGCGCGCTATTTCGTACTCTCGCATGGGCCAGAATAGTTCCAGAATCTCGTCGCGGGAAGCGCCGTAGGGTTGGCGGCCCAGCAGGTAGGCGAGCAGGGCACGAGCCTTGCGGGCTCCAGCCTTTCCGACGCTCCAAGCCTCCTTCGAAATTGGTTCTTGCCCTCGTTGTATCGTAAAGCGGCCCAAGGTGAAAATACGCAAGATCGGCTCGTGACAGGAGTGGGGTGAAGCACTCTCACATGGAGTGCTGGCCAACCGCTTTCGGAAGGCCAAAAGTTGCCGAAAATTATGGTAAGCGAGCGTAATGGCTGGAACAAGATGCTTATCGGCGACTGGTTTGACCAGGTAGGCTTGGGCACCAACGCGGCTGGCTTGCCGGGCCAGTTCCTCGTCGCCATAGGCCGTCAAGAAGATAATCGGCGCCGGCGATTCCTGCGTGATCGTGCGTGCGGCCTCAATCCCGTTCAGACGGGGCATCTTGATGTCCATGATGATCAAATCGGGCTGCAGTTCGCGTGCCATCTGCAGTGCCTGAAGGCCATGAACGGCATCGCCCACCACTCGGTGGCCCAACCGCTCAAGCCGGGCTTTGAGGTCCATGACAATGATGGTCTCGTCGTCGGCAATGAGGATGCGAAGCGATTCCACTCCGTGTTACTCCCTGGCTTCAGGGAAGCACACCACTGCTCGCACGCCACCCGCGCTTTCCAGCGTAAAGGTCCCCTCGAGGTCACGCCGCACCAGGTTGCTGATTACTTGCAAGCCGATGCCAGCATCGCGAGCCAGGTCAAAGCCCGTGGGCAGTCCGATACCGTCGTCCTTGACCTCAAGCCAACCTCTTGAGTCACAACGATTCATCTGTACCCACACCGTTCCTTCACGGCGCCCACGAAAACCATGGGTCAAGGCATTGGACAAGAGCTCGTTCAGAATCAGAGCCAGCGAGGTCGCGCGGCGGGCCGATAGACACCCAGACGTGTTCTCGACCAGGATGCGCACGTCCCTCCCCTCCGTGCGGGCCTGATCGATGATTCCCCCGGCAATGATCTGGGCCACCCTTTCGAAGCTGGTGTAGCCAGCCTCTTGATGGAAGAGCAATTCGTGGACGGCCGCGATCGCGGCAATGCGATCGATGCTGCGACGCAACGGGGCCGCCTCCTTGGGTTGTCCTTCGTGCCGCGCCGCCTCCAATCCCAGGAAACCGACGACTGTGGCCAGATTGTTCTTTACCCGGTGGTGCATTTCTTGGAGCAGGTCTTGCTTCATGCGCAGGTCACGCTGCACCTGCTCGTGGAGGCGGGCGTTTTCCACCGCCAGACCTAATTGCTGACCGATCGAGACCAGGAGCCGCACCTCCTCAGAACGGAAGGCGCGACGTCTGCGGCTGATTACGTTGCAGGCACCCAGGATCCGGTCTTTGGCCTGAATGGGCACACTGGCGAAGGACTGAAACCCGTCTTCCCATACGATCAGTCGAGACAGGCGCGAGTCTTCGGCGATGTTGGCGATGACCACCGGCTCCCCAGTTTGCACCACCCGTCCGGCCCACCCCTCGCCCACTTTCAGACCCGCGACTCGCTCCACAAACTGCGGGGATAGCCCCCAGTGGGCCCGAAGGACCAGCTCGTCCGTTGGCTCCTTGAGAAGCAGAATGCCCCCAGCCTCAATCTCCATAAGATTCAGTATCTGGTGGAGGGTATTGTTCAGAATACGATCGAGGTCCAATGAACCACTGAGAGTCTCGGCGATGGCATTGAGTGTGGAGAGCTCCTTATTTCGCTGGCGGATCGCTTCCTGAGCTCTTTCCCGTTCCGTGACATCAATGCCAACGCCGATAGAGCCAATGACCGCGCCATTGGTGTCCCTGAGCGCGGACGCCGACACCTCCACGGAACGCTCCTCCCCTTCCTTTGTGACGATGGTGGTCGGGTAGCCGCGCACGGGTCTTCGACTCTGGTACAGCTCGCGGACAATATCGTCGATCCCCTGGAGGCCAAAATCCCGCTTGACGGGCGCGCCCACCAATTCGTCGCGAGAATACCCGAAAAGTTGCAGTGTGGCCTGATTCGTGTACGTGCGCACGCCGGCGCTATTAATGACACTGATGGCCACGGGGGCGATATCCATCAGCGTCTCGAAGTAATCCCGCGCCTCTCGCAATTCGTGATTGGCGCGCTCCAATTGGGCAGCATACCCCTTGAGCTTCTGATTGCTCTCCCGCAAAGCCCGAGCCAGGTCCAAGGACTGCATCGGCTCCACGCGGAAACCCTCTGCCAGCCACTGTCCCAGCGTCTTGCCCACCAGGAAACAGCGTTCGTCCCCTCTGGCCCGGCATTCCGTCTCACGCCACAACACTTCCTGCCCGAGGAAGGCAGTGGTGTAGCCGCTGACGTAGCCGCTGAGGATCCAGCACAATCCCTCAGCCTCATCGGCCCACTCTCCATGGCGCCGGATGTGCTGCTCAGCCTCAAAGGAGTTGACCCAGCGGCTGTAGGCGTAGTAATAGCCACCGGCCCGATCGTACTCCATGTGGTCGTTGACCGTGTGTCCCAGCCCTTCGAGGGTGATCATCGAGAGGCCGGCGTAGAACCAGTCCTGGTCGCTATCCCACTGATAGAGCTCCCGCAAGCGTACGGCATCAGCATAGCCATAGTTATAGCCGAATCGGTTGAGCACCACGCGGGCAGCACGCGGGCCCAACGTGTTGATCAACTCGCTACGGAATATGCCCAGGGCATCCGCATCCATCAAGAGGAATCGTCCTTTGCCGCGGACAGTGATCTGCCCTTCCACCGGATTGAAGTCCAGCATCTGGTGAAGATCGAGCGGCGGCGCGTTCATGAACCACCTGTCCTTTCTCCTATCTATTACCCATATCTCCACCTGGGGCGCAAGATGAGCTAAACTGGAAGCTCAGTCTATCGAACCGGGAGAAAAAAACTATGGCTACCAATCATCAAGACAGCTCCGAAAAGCAATGGGCTGCCGAAGAATTTGCCCAGGTTGAATTGAAAGATGCCCGCCTCAACTGGCGCTGTCAAGAGATCGCCATCGCGTTGAGCCAACAACCTGGGGCAGCGATTAACCAGGCATGCGAAGATTGGGCGGATACCAAGGCGGCATACCGCTTTTTTGACCATGATCAGGCGACAGCGGAACGCATCCAAGCGCCGCATCAGCAGCGGACGGTGGAGCGGATGGCCCAGCACGCGCGGGTGCTGGCGGTCCAAGACCCGACTTACCTGAATTATACCCCTCACCCCCAGACCGAAGGGCTGGGTCCGATTGGCAAGAAGAGCCAGAAACAGCGCGGGTTTGGGCTGCATTCCACGCTGGCCATCACGCCCGAAGGCCTGCCGCTGGGCGTGCTGACCCAAGCCGTCTTCATCCGGCCCGAGGACGAGCCCGCGCATCGACCGGAGGCCTGTCGCCTGCTGCCCATCGAGGAAAAGGAAAGCTATCGCTGGCTGCAAGCCTTCGAGCAGACCCTGGCGCTGGCACCCCCGGGCGTGGAAGTCATCACCGTCTGCGACCGGGAAGCCGACATCTACGAGCTGTTTGCCTTGGCTCAGCAACGGCCGGCGCCCTTGTTGGTGCGCGCCTCGTCGAACCGGGCCTTGTTGGATGAGCACGTGCGTAAGCTGTGGCCCAAAGTGGAAGGCCGCCCCATCGCTGGTCACCTCAGCGTGCATATTCCTGGCAATGACAAGCGCCCGGCGCGTGAGGCCATGGTGTCGGTGCGCTCCGGCTCCGTCACCCTGAGACCGCCCTGGCGTCCCAACGGTCAGAAATTGCCAGCTGTCACCCTCAACGCCGTCCTGGTCCGCGAGGAAAATCCCCCCGCCGATGTCGATGAGCCGATCGAGTGGTTGCTGCTCACCAACACGCCCGTAACCTCCTTCGAGGAAGCCCAGCGCCTCATCGCTTGGTACTGCTGCCGCTGGCAAATCGAGGTCTTTCATACAGTCCTCAAGTCCGGCTGTCGAGTCGAGGATTGTCGCTTGCAGACGGCCGATCGTCTCTACCGCTTTGTCGCCTTAATGAGCGTCATCGCTTGGCGCTTGCACTGGATGACCTACATCAACCGCTGTCAGCCTGACCTGCCGTGCACTGTAGTCCTGACTACCAGCGAGTGGCAAGCGCTCTATATGCGTATTCACAAGTCAAGCCGCTTGCCAGACACACTGCCTACCGTCCACCAGACCGTCCGTTGGATCGCCCAACTCGGTGGCTTCCTCGGTCGCAAGTCTGATGGTGAACCTGGAGTGACTACCCTCTGGCGTGGTTGGCAACGTCTGCAAGATATGGCCGCTACTTGGCATCTTGGTAAGGAACAAACCCAACTTGTGGGTAATAGATAGGTCCTTTCTCCCTTGGAGCTAGCAAGCAAAATCATCGCTACGGTCTACAGCCTCTTCGCCAGCACGGGTGGGCTGCTCGTGAGCGCCCTGCGCGAGGCGGTGTTATTCACCGAACCCACCGCCGATCGCCACAGGAGTAGAGTTTTGGACGCGATGCTGCCTGTGGTTGCTGAGAAGGGATCCCATGAGCAACGATGACGCCGTTAGCATGGCGGTGGCGCTCTCCGGCGGACTCTCCATCGTTACTTCGAGAACCGGGAAGGATAAGATTCTCACAGCACAGGTACAGGAGGAGATGAGCATCCTTTCCCCCTGGGCAACTCACCCACCCAGAGACCAGTACGGTTGACGTGGAGGCAACAGCGGCTCCGAGCTCTAATTGTGATAGCGGCGCTCACGTAGCGTCCACTCAAGCCACTGCTCAGTCGCTTGTCTCAGAATGTGCGCTTTCGGCCCAAGGAGGCCAATGCCCCCAGTCCCAAACAAGAATGAAAAAGGAGCGGTCTCTCGACCACCCTCTCCACCTGAAGAACTAGTTCGCTCGAATGAAGGTGTAGCCTGCGCGTACTCCTCCGAGCGATTCGCCTCGCCGATCAAGGCGACTGCATCATTTCTCCGGATGCCACTCCAGCAAGAGTTGGTGCGGGTCCGGGAACAGGGTCCCTTCTATGAAATATTTGTGAAAATTGGGATCCGCGGTCAGCTCGACATACCGAATCTGTCGCGCGATTTTGATGGCCTTGGCCCGCTCGCGGCGGCTGAGGAGGGCGATACAGGCCCCGTGACCGGCCGCATTGCCGACAGCCGCTACGCTGCCGAGATCACATTCCGGGAAGAGGCCGATCCCCATGGCCGATTCTGGATCGATGTAGCTGCCGAAGGCTCCCGCCAGCAAGACTTTCTCGATCTGCTCTACACCGAGGTGCTGCTTGAGGACGTGGATCCCCGCGTGAAACGCCCCTTTAGCCAACTGAATCTCGCGAACGTCTTGTTGACTTATGACAAGATCCTGGCCGAATCCAGAGTTCGCCCTCCATTCCAGCACAAACTCGTACCCCTTCTCAGCGCGGCGCATCCGCGCTGACGGGATGCCGGCATTGAAGCGACCATCCGGCAGCACGACGCCAGTCCGGGACATCTGCATCACCGCATCGATGATCCCGGAACCACAGATTCCCCGTGGCGGAACCCCACCAATCACCTGGCACTCGACCTCGAAAGTGGAAGGGTCGATCCGAACACGCTCGATGGCCCCGGCCGCCGCCCGCATGCCAAATTTGATGCAGGCTCCCTCAAACGCCGGTCCGGCTGCGACTGAGCACGCCAGCAGGCCATACTCGCTGTTGCCAAGCACCAATTCGCCGTTCGTGCCGATGTCGATGAGGAGGGTCACCGCCTCCTCGTCGTAGAGCTCGGTGGCAATCACAGCGGCGACATGATCGGCGCCGACAAACCCGGCCTCGATCGGGAGGACGTGCACGTTGGTGGCCGGGTTGAGTATCAGCTGCAGGTCCTGAGCTTTCAGATCACAGTGACCGTGAATCGCGGGAGGGAAGGGCGTCTTGGCGACAAATTCGGTCTCAATGTCGAGGAAGAGATGATGCATCGCGGTGTTGCCCACTACGGTCATCTCAGCGACTTGCTCCGTCCCGACCTCGGCCTTGGCACAGGCCTGCTGTACGATCTGGTTGAGCCCCTGGCGGACAGCGTCACAAAGCTGTCGACGGCCGTGCTCCTTCTCGATGGCGTAGGAGATGCGGCTCAGGATATCCCCGCCGAAGGCGACCTGCGGGTTGAGCATGGACTCGGTCGCGACAACCTGGCCAGTGGTGAGATCGAGCAAGTAGCCCACGAGGGTCGTGGTGCCGATGTCCACTGCAATCCCGTAGATCTCATCCGAGTAGCCGGGAGCAACAGCGATGATGACCGGCTTCCCCCAGTCCCAGACTGTGACCGTCACATCCCAGGCGGCATCTCGTAAGATCCGCGGTAGTTGGCGTAGCGCCGGATAGGCGACCGTGACTCCCTTCAGCCCGTACGTCTGCTCGAGAGTCGCCAAGAGGCGTTCAACGTCGCCCAGAGGCTCGGCCAGAGTCGGGGCCTCGATCTCCAGGTGATATTTCTTCACCATGGGATCCAGTTCAACAGGGCGAACCTCAGCGCCGATCAAAGCAATCGCTTTCTCGATCCGGCTTTCTTCCGGCACGCTCAGTTCAAGTGGCGCGGTGAGCAACGTCTGACAGGCCAGACGATATCCAGAATCGAGTTTTCCGCCGAGAATCTTCCGCTCGATCTGAGTAGGACCCTCGAGGCCGCCTCCACCGTCCACGAGCACCACCCGGCATTTCCCGCAGGTTCCTTTGCCCCCGCAGTCGGACCGGATGTTGACTCCCAACACTTGGGCCGCGTCGAGCACACTCGTATCACTCTCGAACTCACCCAGCTCTCCTGTTGGCTGGAATTGTGCCTGGTGTCGTCTTCCCATCCGCCATCACACCGTGAGTTTACCCTCGTGGTAGGCATCGAGATAGTCGGAGCAGTACGTATCGCTGCCGGCTAAGGCATTGGCCGCCCAGAGGGTCGCCGTCAGCGCTTTATCGCGAACATTCACCATCACTGTGTCCAGGCCAAAAGCAACAGCCATTGCCAGGAATGTCCGGTTTAAGAGCGAACGCTGCGGCATCCCGAAGCTGACATTGCTGACGCCGGCAATCGTGCGTACTTGGGGAAGCGCCGCACGAATGAGATGCAGCGCCTCCAGAGCGACGCGCGCGGCCTGCCAATCGGATCCGACGGTCAGAACGAGCGGATCGATATAGAGATCTTCCAGCGCGACATTGGCGCTCACGGCCTGCTCCACCAAGGACTGCGCCACTGCACATCGTTCCGCGGCCGTCTTCGGAACGCCACGATCATCAAGACAAAGAAGGATAACACCGCAACCAGATTCGGCGACCAGAGGGAGGAGGGACTGGAGCTTACGCACTTCCCCGCTGATCGAATTCAGCACGGGGCGACCCCGATGGACCTCCAGGGCAGCCTCGACAGCCTTCGGCGCGGTCGAGTCGATGACCAACGGAACGTCCACCGCCTCTTGGACAGTGCGGATCGCCCAGAGCAGATTCTCGGCCTCATCGCCATCGGCAACACCGGCGTTGACGTCCAACATTGCCGCACCCGCCGCGACTTGCTCTCGCGCCAACTCGGCGATAAATGCGGCGTCTCGATTGTTGATGGCCTCACCCACCCGGCGAATCGTGCTGTTGATCGACTCTCCTACGACAAGCACTGTGTCTACTCCAATCAGGGGGTAGGGGGTTTACGCGCGGCTCCGCCGCGCGTAAACCCCCGCCGCCCCCGCTTTCGTTGCTGTGATGAGCCGCCTCACGGGCACGCCCTATTCAGACGGCCAGTTGGCCGCCCGAATAGGGCGCAGAGGGTCAGAGCTCGTGAGAACCAGGGTTCGAGGGGGAGAATGACTATAGGCTCGCACCATTCCGGCGCCGATCAGGCGCTCGCATAGACGCCGTACTTTTTGACGGCTTCGACGAGAGCCAACAGGTTCTCGGCCGGAACGTTGGGATTCGTGTCGCAAGCGGGGCAAACGATCAGGCTGCCACCCTCACCAGCGTAGTCGATGACCCGCCTGACAGCGGCGTCCACGTCTTGTGGCGTCGCTTCGAGCAGGCACCCAATAGGGTCGATGTTCCCGCTGATGCAGGTTCTATCCCCGACGGCCTTCTTCACCCCGAGCATGATGACGCTGTAGGGGTCATCAGGATCGGCGCTGACGGACTCATCGCCGACAACCTCACGCACCCACTTGAGACTTCGAGGTCGCGTCCAGGCATTGCCGAAGTTAGCGTGGATGCTGTGGGGAGGATTTTTCGGCAGCACGTCGACCACGAGATCCAGGATTCCCGTGGTGTCGCCGCAAGGGTGGTTGATGGGAATTAATCCGGCATCAGCGATCTCGTGCAGCACCCGCTGCAGGTAGGGGAACACAAACTCCTTGTAATGGGCGGGGGACGTCAGCTCTGTAGCGGTCATGGGCTCGAGAGCCACAACCGCGTGTGCTCGGCCGGCGAAGGCCCGGTGGTACTGGATGGAGTACTCGGTGACCCTCTCCATAAGTTTGTGGACCTCCGCAGGGGCCTCGATCATCGAGCGCGCTAGATTTGCAGGGCCCATCAAATTTCCGGCGGTGCTGAAGGGACCGGAGACAATCACAGCCACGGCTGTGTGCGCCCCAACCTCGCGAAACAGGGTGGCCGCTTCATCCAGCACTGCCCGCATTCTGGGGAACTCGCCGGGGTCCGGCGTTGGCAGGTCGTCCACGTCCGCCCAGGACTTGATGCGCCGATTCTCGCTCACAACCGGCATGTGTTCGGAGATCATCGACTCGGCACCCATGGCCTTGGCCTCGACGAAACACCCGTCGAGCCCGGCGACGACGATATCATCGCCAAACCTCGCATTGGCAGCCAGCTTCGCCTCCGCCATGGCCTGCGGACTATTCATCACAGCTTCCGGCCGGGGCCCGCCGATCTCTTTCAGTGCTCGAGCGATGGCCAAAGTCGCCACAGGAACACGATCAGGCTGACCACCGCTCAACGCAGTCGCAACTCGCTCAAGACTCGTCATCGTGGCCATGTTCATGCCTCCGCTCTGATCGTGACCAGGGTCCTCGCGACTCGGGTGCCCTCCGTTGCCGAGCTGGCCCAAGCGTCGCATCCAATTTGCTTTGCCCAGCGCTCGTTGGTTGCCGCGCCACCGACGAGAACGGCAAACCTGTCTCGAAGGCCGCGAGCTTCCAACTCCGAACACACCTTCTTCACCCCGTCGCGCGTCACGCTCATCAGGCAAGACAGAGCGATGATGTTCGCGCCGACCTCGACCGCCTTGTCGACCAACGCCAGTGCAGACACGTTGACCCCCATGTCCTCAACGACAAAGCCGTCCCCCTGGAGGAACGTGAGGACAAGGTTCTTGCCGATGTCATGAATATCACCCTCGACCGTTGCCAGGACGACCCGACTCCGACTCTCCTGCCCCTCGCCGGCAGCCTTCAAATAGGGATCGGCCGCGGTGATGACGGCCTTGAAGCTGTCACCACAGCGGACAAGATTCGCCAGGAAGTACTCACCATCCTCGTACTTTTCCCCAACCGCGCTGGCAGCCGCCCCGACCTCCGCCAGCACGGCCTTTGGAGAAGCACCTTGAGCGAGAACCTCCTTGGCAAGCGCCGCAGACCGTGCTATGTCCCCGGAGACCAACGCCTGCCTCAGTTCACTGAGTTGTCCGTCCATAGGAATCCTCCTTCCTCTTCCTTCTGGTAGTTACCCCTGGTTACCCCTCCAGAATAGTGTAACACGATAGCCCGGACGCTATCATCCCTCGTATTCACTCCACGGGCATGAAAAAGGAGCGGTCTCTCGACCGCCCTTCGGGTTCGAAGAACTAGTTCCACGCGGGAAAAAGAGTTACGCCCCTACATGCTCACAGCATGCCCTTGTGGCGAGCGTAGCGGGCGGCCTCACGCCGGCTGCTCACGTGGAGCTTGGCGAGGATGTTGCGCATGTGGCTCTTGACGGTGTGCTGGCTGATGCACAGCGCGTCGGCGATTTCCTTATCGGTGGCGCCCTCCGCCGCGAAGCTCAGTACCTCTTGCTCCCGGTGGGTCAAATCGGCCACTTCGTCCTCGGGCTCGAGCACGATTTGCCGGCTCAGGCGTCGAAACTCCTCCAGCATCCGCCCGGCCAGGAGTGGGGTGATGGCTGCCTGGCCTTGAACGGCCCCGCGCAACAACTCGAGGATGTCTCGGGCGCGAATATTCTTGAGGAGATAGCCCTGCGCCCCGCTCTTGATAGCTTCGAAGAGCTTTTCCTCCTCATCCCGCACCGTGAGCACCACGACGGCCACCTCAGGCAGTTCCTGCTTGATCCGCCGCGTGGCCTCCAGACCGTCACAGCCGGGCATGGTGATATCCATCAAGATGAGATCGGGCACCAGTTCTCGAGCCTTCACCAGGGCTTCAAGACCATCACTGGCCTCACCCACCACCTCGAAGTCCGGCTGGCCGTTCAGAATGCCGACCAGCCCCTCACGGAAGAGGGTGTGATCATCCACCACCAGTACCCGAATGATGCGATGGTTCACGATGCACTTCCTTTCAGTGGCCAGCGCAGGGCAATGCGCGTTCCGCGGCCTGGCGCCGACTGGATGCTCAGGTGCCCACCGATCCGGGTCGCCCGCGCCTGCATGATGCTCAACCCAAAGTGCGGCCGGCCATTGCTCGGCCGCCGGGATGGGTCAAAGCCGATGCCGTCGTCTTCCAGGAAGACCACCCCCTCGTCGCCCTCCTGATACAGCCGGATAATCACCCGGTGGGCTCGACCATGGTGAGAGGCGTTGGTCACCGCCTCCTGGACGATCCGCTGCACCTGACCGGCCGTTTCGGGGCGGACCACCCAATCCTCCACGACCTCCATCTGGACCGTCCCATCGAGCGACGTGCCTCGTGTCGCCTGGCCCACGGCCCGGCGCACGAGTTCGCTGAGGGGACGTGGCGGCACCAGGGGACTGTGCAAGGTGTCGATGGTCGCTCGTGCATCCTCGATCGCCCGCTCGAGCGTATCTCGGACTCGAACCAGCCGGTCGCCGGCGTCGGCGCCCTCGGCCAACTCCTCCAGCGCCTGGTCCACCTGCAGATGCAAGTAACTGAGGGTCTGTGCCAGCCCATCGTGCATCTCGGCGGCAATCCGCTCGCGCTCTTCCAGCGCCCCGACCCCTTCGGCCTGGCGGTAGAGGCGCGCGTTGTTGAGGGCGACCGCGGCCGCGTCGGCCAGCTTCCTGAGCAGTAGGGTCCCATCGGGACGCACGTGCTGTGATTCGGCGGCGGCGAGACACAACGCCCCCTGCAACTGGCCCTCAACGCACACTGGCACCGCCAGGTGATTGTGGGCGAACGGCACGGCGAGGAGCGGGCAGCACTCCTCGCTGCAAGCAGGGCAGTGCGAGACGGCCGGTTGGCAGTGCACCACGCCCTGGCTGAGTCCCTGGCCGGCGGGCATCTGGTCGCCAATCGCGGCCCAGGAGGCCCCGCTGACGGCCGCGAGATGCAGCGCCGCGCTCGGTTGGTCGAGCAGGCACAGCGCAGCAACCTCCCCACCGAGCAGGGAGCGTGCCTTTTTCACAACTGAGTCGAGAATCTGCTCTACTTCCAGCCGGGAGACCAGGTCCTGAGCGATCTCGTTGACTGCTTCCAGCTCCTGGGTCCGCGCTCTTACCTGGGCTTCGAGATCGGCGTGGGTCGCTCGCAGTTGGATGCGCATGGCCTCCAGGCTACCGGCCAACCGTCCAATCTCGCCGACGCCGAGCGCCGGCACCGGACTGACCAGGTCGCCGTGGCCGATCCGGTGGGCCATCTCTTCGAGTCGGCGCAGGGGCCGGACCACCGACCGGTAGGTCCACCAGGAGCCACCCACGAGCAGACCAAGGGCCAGCAGGACGAAGGCCTCCTGCAGCCGGCGCAAGCGCTCGACCCGCTCCGTGGCGACGCGTTCGAAGGAGCGCACGGCGGCGTCCGCGGCATCCAGCAGTGCATCGGAGCGAGCCCCGAGCTCCGCCATTGCCCGGGTAAAGCTCTCCTCGCCCGGCTGGGCAGCCAGAAGGTTTTCGACATGAGGCCGAAAACCGGCCCATTGGCGAATCACCTCATCGAGGCGGGCGATCGTCTCCGGGTTCGACGGCGGCGCGACCTCCACCGTGCTCCCCGGCAGGTAGGGAGCGCGGCCGCCGAAGCGGAGGGCTGTGAGGGTCGCATCGAAGGCCGTCAGCGCCTCGGCCAGGGAGCGGCGGTTGGCCTCCGTAGGCTCCTGAGCCTGGACCAGGGCCCCGCGCACGAGGGTCTGCACCAGCACGCGCTGGCGACCGGCCAGATTGATCGTGAGGGCATCCCGGCGTTGGGCCTCGGTCAGGTGCAGCATGAGCAGGCCAGAGAGGACAACCAAAAGCAAATAGCCGGCGAACAGGAAGGCGAAACGACTGACCAGAGAACGGAGCATAACGCCTCCTCGATAAGCCTTGCGTACCCACAAAGTATATCGTAAAACGAGGGACTACGCCATAGCGTCTCATTCGGGTGGCGAGGAACTACTGCTGCGGGCATTGTCACCGGCAGATCGAGAAGGAGATGCGCCGCAAGCAGTGCATTGGGCCGCGAGGAATTACGGTGGCGAGCATTGCCACTTAGGTCGGGGCTTCGCGACACGTGAGACGCGACCCGCGAACCGTGGCGCGTGATGACATCAGGAGTGACATGGCGCGACGACTGTTTGTTGCGCCGCGCCGGAGGATGAGCTTGAAAACGCCGGCGCCCTGGAAGGCCCAACCGTGCCCTCTCCAGGGCGCCGATCTGTGCGGATTGCCAGGCACCCTCGCGCCAGCAGGAGCTACTCCAGAATCACGATCTCGGCCGGGATCATGCCCGCCACACCCATCATCGGCTCGACGATCACCGCTGCGAGGCGCTCGCGGTGGCGGTGGATCAGCTCAGCCGTCTCCGTCAGACGGTTGAACGGAGCGACCAGGACCTCTCCGGTGAGCCCGGCGGATAGCCCCGGCCCCTCGGGTCGGCCCTGAGGCCATGGCGGCCCCGCCGGCCCAGGATCCACGCTGACCTCCACGGCGTCGTAGGTTCCGTGATAGCCACCCTCCATCTTGAGGATCTTCGTCCGGCCCGTGAAGGCGCGCGCCGCCCGGAGAGCGTTGAGGACCCCCTCCGTGCCCGAGTTGGCGAAGCGCACCTGCTCGACCGAGGGAACCCGCGCGGTGATCACATCGGCGAGGACCACCTGGACCTCCACCGGCGCCGCATAGCCGGTTCCCCGCGCAGCCTGCCTCGCGATCGCCGCCGTGATCTGGGGGTGAGCATGGCCATGAACGAGGGCAGTGTAGTTGTTCAGAAAATCAACGTACTGGTTGCCGTCCACGTCGATCAGGTGGCAACCCGCGCCCCGCTCCATGAAGGTCGGGTAGGGCCGGTAGAAGGTGGTCGACCGCGTGTGCCCACCCGGCAGGCTTCGCAGCGCTCGCTGGTAGAGCGCGCGTGACTGCCCGGTCCGTTCCCGGTAAGTCGCTTCAATCCCCGTCCGAACGGCTTCCACAGAATCCATTGCGGGCCTCCACAATACGCAATACCCAATCCACTCCCACGCAACAAGAGGGGCGGCCGGCCGGCCGCCCCTGGGCGCGTCCCCCGCTCCCAGCTACGGCGCGGGCGTGGGGGACGCCGGCAGCACCTGCGGCACGGCTGCGGCGGGCACGGGACGCGACATCTGGTCGAGCAGCAACGTCAGATTCGTATTGGGATCGACAAACCAGATATTCCCATTGCCCAACATATCGACCATCAACTCACGCTTGCGCAACTCAAATAGTTCGGGGTTTTCGCGCCAGTAGCGCCCCTCGATCGCCCGCACCTGCGCGTCGCGGTTCGCGGCCTCTAACGCCGCGGCGGTGCGCCCCTTCTCGGTGGTCAGGGCAACCTTGGCTTCTTGCTCGGCCTGGAAGAGATTGTTGGCCTGTTGGGCTTCAATCTGCTGGCGGCGTTTCTCCTCAGTCTCGATCTGCACTTCCAGATTCGCCTTTTCAGAGAGCAACTTAGCGTAGGTCTCGCCCACCTTGATATCGATCACTTTGACCGCTTCCAACCGCACGTACAACTGGTCAATGGGACTCTTCCGCCCGTCGCCAGGCGGAGCGGTGAGGACCTGCGCGATCCTGGCACTGAGGCCGCCCCGGTCGGCGAGCACCTGATCGAGCGTGAACTGCGTGCTGGCGCTCTTGAGCGCGTCATTGATAAAGCCGTCCAGAAAGGTCGTGAGCTGCTCGTCGCTCACCCCGATCTGGCCATACTGAGCCTTCAGCGCTTCCGGTGCCGGGTTGCGGCTATAGTCAACCGCGATGTCGATGTCGTAGAGTTGCTTGTCACTACTCGCGACGTTCTGGCTGATCTGGCGGGTCTGGCGCTTGACGTCGACGATCGCAACGCGCGTGAACGGCGCAAACGGCCGGAAAAAGATGCCCGGCTCCTGAATCCCCTCGACCGCGCCCTGAGTGATCACGATTCCTCGTTCGCCCTCATCAATCTGGGCGAACTTCATGGTCGTTAAGAGCAGTACAAGCATGACGACGATTCCAAGAAAGACTCCCAGCACGCCCCGCACATTCATGTTCGATGCCACGCTCCTCCCTGGTTCGTTGCTTATCCGCCGCTGAGCCATCCACCGCTCCCTGGAGAGAACCCCTCCCTCGGCCCCTCCCAACCGGGGAAGGGCGTCTTTCGCGCGGGCCTCTTCAAATAGGAACTACCTGATTCACGACGTCCGTGAACGACTCCCCCGTCCCCTCACGCTTCGCTTCAAGGAATTTTCGACCGCCCGGGGAAGGGCCGGGGCTCCGACCTCCGATTCGCTTCAGGCGCGATCCTATGCGATCATGTCGCGGCCCGGCGCAAGCATACGCGATTCCCACCGGCACCGCAATCCGGTCATGCCGAATTAAACGTCTTCGGGCGACGAATTCGGCGCGTTGCCGAGTTCGAGGCACGCTTCGGCCGCTGTGAGGCCGTGGAAAGCGAGGTCGCTTTGGCCCAACCCGATGGCCCTCCCTCCCCCTACCAGCTCATCGAGCGGCTCGGCCTGCTGCTAGCGGCATTACGGGCCGGGCCGACCACATTGGTTATGCTCGCCGGGCGCACGCCACTCTACGACGCCGCCAGGCCCAAGACGCTCCAGCGCGATATCGCCGCGCTGCGCCACCTCGGGTTCCGCATCGCGGCCCGTGCGGGGCGCTACGAATTGCTGGCCGAGCCGCTGCGCCTCGACCTGAGCGTCGACGAGGCTCGGGTCCTGGCCGCGCTGCGCGCGGCTTTTCCTCGTGGCCACCCCGACCACCCGGCCATCGAGGCGCTGATCGAGCGATTACGCCCAGTCCTCTCGCCGGCGGCGACTGCCGTGCTCGACGAACCGCCGCCGCTGCGCATGGCCCTCACCACGGCGATCGACTACAAGCCCCATCGCCCGACCCTGCGCGCCCTGCAGCGCGCCCTCGACCGGGGCCAGCGCGTGCGCTTCGAGTACCAGGCCCGCGACGGGCCGCCGCGCCGCTACCGCACCGCAGACCCGGTGGAACTGCACTTCACTCATGGCCACTTCTACCTCATCGCCTACATCCCGGAGATCGAGCGGACGCTGGAGTTCCGGGTGGATCGGATCGCGCTCGGCAGCCTCCAACTTCGATCCGACCGCGCCGCGCCCCGCCCCCGGCCGTCGATCCACTTCACCTACCGTCTCGCGGCCCGGATTGCCCGCCACGGCGTCTCGGAGCGCTTCGCCAACCAGCGCGTCGAGCCCCAGGCCGACGGCTCAGCGCTGGTCCACGCCGAGGGTCCGAGCGCCTTCCGCATCATCCAGGAGTTGCTGCACTATGGGGAGCAGGCCGAGCTGCTCGAACCGGAATGGCTGCGCCTCGAGATGGCACGTACCATCGAGCGGATGGTGGCCCTCTACCGCGATTCGGGCGCGCCTGGTGGGCCGGATGAGCCGTCCGCGTGCTAACCGCCTCAAACCCGAAACAGACGATCCCCGGTGACCGTTCCCGTCACCGGGGATCGTGACCCCAAACCGGACATGAGCAGGTCGCAGAAGGTTCCTGCTGTCTTCCAAACGGATAGGCCCGGCAGTTCTCTGCCTGAGGGAAGTTACAAGTACTGAGCGATGCGCGCGTGCCGGCCATCTTCACGGTGGAAGATGGCTCCC
Organism: Ardenticatenaceae bacterium; assembly: GCA_027493995.1. Taxonomy (GTDB): domain Bacteria; phylum Chloroflexota; class Anaerolineae; order Ardenticatenales; family Ardenticatenaceae; genus DOUV01. The sequence goes on from JAOSJS010000001.1 coordinate 9,267,579, forward strand.
ACGGGGAAACAACTCACAACGAAGCACTCACAATCCTGGAAGGCTCACGGCTCTACACCATAGACCCGCAGATCTTGCTGATAGACCGGCATTCGCTCCGTCTTGCGGAACGACCCGTCGAGGCCCTGGTAGGAGTCGTCGTTGGTGGCATCCCACACGGATTCCGAAGCGACCGGGCGGATGCGGAAGCGGACCTCACAGGAACTGTTCGGTGGGAACATAGAGGCGCCCCAGTCCAGGTCCACGTAGTAGATAAACTGGGCCGCCTTCCAGTTGCTGGGGGGACCTATGCTAACCCGGCCACACTCGTCCCCAAGCTTCTCAGTCACCACATCGGTCGCCGTGAAGCCGGCCGCGTAGAGCTCGCTGAGGTTCACGAAGACTCTGACTCGCAGATCCGTTTGCGCCTGCAGGCTGTCGTTGTAGAGCCGTACTTTGGTCTGTGTCTTCTGGCCCGAGAGCTTGAGCGCCGCCTCGACATGGAGACTCGGCGGCGGGGCGGCCGTACTCGTTGGTGTGGCCGCCGGTGTATTCGTGGGAGCCACCGTGGCCGTCGCGGTTGGCTCACTCACCGCCGTTGCGTTGCTGTAGCGGACGCTGCCGATCTGCGGGTTCCAGCGGTAGGCCGAGGAATTGGGGAACTCAACTTTCACATAATTGGTGCCGGGCGGCGGGCTCAGACGGTACTCAACCTGGATCCAGTCGCCCCCCAGATCCTGGATCGATGGAGTGATCGGAGTGAAGGTCACGTTGTCGCTCGAGACGTAGAACGTGAAATCGCCTCGCGCTTCGTAGGGCCAGTGATAGGTCACGACCGCGAATTGCCTGAGATCGTTCAGATGCCAGACCGCCCATTCCACCGTTCTGGTCTTCCGCGTGAGGCGGAAGGGATCGCCGTGAAAGAAGCCGACGTTCGTGTCATCGAACCCCAGGCTGGTCGAACGGGCCACGATCTGACTGAAATCGTTCAACTCATCAACCAGGCTCACGGGCGCCTCGGTCGGTGCGGGCGCCGGTGTGCTCGTCGGCGTAGCCACGGCTGTCGGCGAGTTGGTCGCGGTCGGCGTCAGGCACTGCCCACATGTGACCGCCATCTGCGCCGCGTGGGCGCTGATCGTTGAGGCAACGGAACTGGGATAGTAGACGGTCAACCCGTCGTCGGGAAACAGGGTGTCGTCGTCCTGGTGACCGGCGAACATCCAGACGTTATCTCCCGCGCCTTGACCCCGGTAGACAGCATCGAGCCAGGTTTGATATACTGAATCGCGCGTCGCCCGGTCGCTCCAGCCAAATTCCTCAAGGATGACTGGCTTCCCAACGTGAGCGCCGACCGCCAGGTGCTCCTGGATCCATTGGGTTCCCCAACTGTCGGTCTTTCCCCAGTGCGTTGGATACAGGTGAAAGGTACCGAAGTCGACGGTTGGAAGCTGGATAAGGGCAGCGAAGTCGATCCCTTCACTGCCGTTGTAGACCCAATCCCAGGTTCCGGTCTGGTTGAAGAAGCCCTCATCCCCCACCGACACGAGGTGGTTGGGATCATTCTGCTTGATGAAGCCGCTCATCTCCTGGACCCAGTTCAAGAGAGTCGTGGAATTGCAGTTCGGCGAGCGGGGCCTGGCGCCGCTCCCCTTGCAGCGCGGCTCATTCGCCAGTTCCCAGGCCATGATCGTGGGATCATTCTTGTATTGGACGCCTGTATAGATGTTGGTGCGGTTGAGGAGATGCAGCACCCACGACCGGTAGGCCTGGCGGGTACGCGGATCGGTGTAGAATTCGTCGTGGTAGGTGAGACCATACCAGGTGACGTATTGGTCGATGCCGCCGAACTGCCGCCAGTTGTTCACCAGGGGAATGATCAGCTTGATGCCGCGCCGGCCGGCGGCGTAGATGACGTAGTCGAGCTTCTCCAGCCCGGTCGGCCCGTCGTTGTAGGCCGGCGTGCCGGCGACGGGGTCCCAGTACTGAAAGTAGACTCCATCTTTGTGGCCGGGCGGATCGATACTGGGAACCCTCTCGTCCAGCGAGCCGCGGTCAATGAAGCCCCACGTGCGGATGACTTTCATCCCCATGGCCTGGGCGGAATCCAGCACGTCATTGACCATAAAGTTCGATTTGTAGATCAGGTAGTAGGTGTTCGCACCGGCGTAGTAGAAGGAAGCACCATTCAGCGTGAAGGCGGTTCCATCGATGCGCACGAACTCCGAGGTCGCCTGGGTTGAGGACGTGGAAAAGAGTGCCGCGGCGAGCAGCAGAACGAGAACTGCGAGGAGATTCGTCCGTCTTGTGAGGCTCCAGGTGCGGTTCATCAGGCCCCTCGAATGCCAACGGGAGCTGAGGCTGCTCCCGTGGCCCAGCGACAGAGGTACGCTCGCGGCGTTTTCTTCGGCGCGGGTCCTCTTCTCATCAAGACCCTGCTGGTCAATTTCTTTCAATACTCTCCTACTTCTAACCCGAGGTTGCTCAACTCACAATAGGGCGCAGGGCTCCTGCCGGAGAGGCCGTTGCGCCCCAACGAATGGCTCAGCACCTTCAGGCGAAAGGCCCAGGACTTCCGTATCATCCCGGCCGCTCACCGCCCCAATACGAGCACCTCTGCAGCACTCGGCGAGCACCGGTGAGAAATTGGTCAGGTATGGACAGAATATGTCCAGTGGGTGGTGTAGAATGGGATCAAGAAGGAGTATAACAATGCGCCGCGTTCACCTACCAGCCGTCTATTCCAAGTTGGCCGCGCTTGACGCGCTTGCAGCCGCTGGACTGGGGTCTGAGCCAAGACACCTCTCCAGGCATCAACTCGAGACGTACCTGGCTCTCACCCGGGGCAACGCAACGGTTGTCTTTAACACAGCCATCACCGGCGATGGCAAGAGCCTGGCCGGGTTGCTTCCCATGCTCAAGCGGCAGGGGAGCGACTGCAACGTGATGGCGATGTACCCGACCAACGAGTTGATTCGCGACCAGTGCCGCGCGGTGGAAGCGATGCGCGTTGAATGGCAACTGAACTTCCCCATACGCGAGGTGAATAGTCTGACCCTCGACCGGGCCGTGAGCGAGGCGCCCGAGGGCACGCGAGGGGATGCACTCCTCCGCCTGCTGCAAAACGGCGACCTGATCCTCTCCAACCCCGACGTCTTCCACTACATCATGCAGATGTTTTATACCCGCAAGGGAACTGGCGGCGATGCACCCGACAAAGTTCTGGGCCGCTTTGCCGATCTGTTTGTGCAGATGACATTTGATGAGTTCCACGTCTTCGAGACCCCGCAGGTCGTGTCGGTGATCAACGCGCTGCTCTTCCTGATGGAGCGTGGTGGGCCGAGACGATACCTCTTCCTCTCCGCCACGCCCGACCCGTTGATGCAGAACTACCTGGCCCGCGCCGGGTTCGCGACCACCATCATCCCGGGCTGCTACCATCACGGGGAGAACCCCGGCGCGGGGTGGCGGCTCATCCTGCGCGCCGCCGATCTCCACATCGCCAAGGGCAAGGCGGAAGAGTGGGTAATGGCAAACGCCGAAGGAGTCCTCCTGCCCTTCTTCCGGACACACGTGCCAGGCGCGAAGGGCGCGATCATCGTGAACTCGGTAGCAACGGCTCTGCGCCTGACCGCGCAACTCCGGCAGTTCTTCCGCGACCATAACTTCCCCCTGACGGTCGAGCCGAACACCGGGCTGACCGGGCCGGAGGGGAGGGAGCGTTCCTACCAGGCCGACCTGCTCGTCGCCACCTCGACGGTGGACGTGGGGGTTGATTTTCGCATCAACTTCCTGATTTTTGAGTCGCGCGACGGCGGCAGCTTCCTCCAACGTCTGGGACGCCTGGGGCGGCACGGCGATTTCACACGGCCCGACGGCGCGACGGTGACGTTCGACACGTTCGTGGCCCACGCCCTCGTACCCGATTTTGTCTTCGAGCACCTCTTTGAGGGACGAGCGGGGGAGCCGCCGTTGCTCAGTGCCGTGGAAGCGGTTGACCGCGAGCGGTTCAACGAGGCGATCCGGGCCGCGTTCCCGCGGCCGACCGATTTTCGGAACTACGCTCGCCGCTGGGGACTCTTGCAATCGGCGGCGGTGATCTACGAATTGAACAACAAGCTCATCCGCGACAGCTACGCAGGCACTCGCGAGCAGCTGGCGAAACGATATCAGGAGACGTTCGGGGGAAGCATCAACTATCAGTTCAGACGCATGAGAGAGGAATTTCAGGGCGAGGCAAAAGCCATTTTTCACGAGGCGCGGAGCTTTCGCGGGGGGAGTCCCTGGCAGGCAGTGGCAGTCGACGAAACGCAGCAGGGCCGCAATCGTCTCGTGATCTACGACCTGCGCCAACTCCTCGCTAACTATCACGCATCGCTCATCGAGTGGGACGAGTTCGCCGCCGAGGCCGCACGCTGGGGCGAGGACACGCGCCGCTTCGAGCGGGCCGACCCGATTGCCTGTCTTCGGCTCCACGCGCTCCTGCCGCAACGCCGCCCGCTCTCCATCGCTATCAACGACGACCTGGGCGGATGGGACCCAACCCGCTTTGATACAGTGACGGTGCTGAAGGGGTTAGAAGTGGAGGCTGACTTCGATGACCAAAATGCACTCAACCGCAAGGTGCGGCGGCGCCCCTTCGTCTCGTTGGTGACGCTGCACAGGCCGTCGGACCTCCAGCGCCGACTCTATCTTCCCTGGCCGTTCCCTATCGAGCGGCTGGTGGGAAACGACGGGATCGAAGGAAGCGTCGCCTTTGCCCGCGAGGCGCTTCTGCTGGAGGCAGCGTTGCACGAGCGGGGGCTGACGAGCAAAGGCGCCGGAGCAATCATTGTATGATGGTCAACGCGAAGGACTGCGGAGGCTTAACATGACTGACATTGAGAAATTAGAGATTCCCGAAGACCTTGAGCTGGATGAGGGTGAGCCGCAGGACGAGGTGGAACAACTCGCGCCGGAGCCACTCTTCACGGCGTTGCTGCGACGAGCCGTGCGAGGGCGTTTCGCGGACGACCCGGTGCGGCAGGACGTCGTAGAATTGCTCGCCACCCCGATGACTATCCAACTCGCTGCCAAAACTGCCAAAGGGGGCGACTTTGCCGAGCAAAAGGCCGCAGCCGGAGCGGATGTCGCCCGCTACCGGCGCGACCAGAGCCTGCGTGCCCACCTGTTCAACGGCCTCCTGCCCGTGCTCCACATCGGCGACTTGCTGCAAGCGTGGGGTGCGCCGCAATTCCGCCGCTGGGATGAGGAGACGCGTCGCCTCTTCGTGGGCGGCTACGCCCTTCACGACTGGGTGAAGCTGTCCGACGTCGCGGCGCAATTGAAAGCCGCCGGACTCGGGCACGATGCGAACCCCAACCTGAACCTGCCCTTCATCGAGGACCACTTTTCCGAGTGGATGCAGCGTTTGAACCTCACCGCGTTTCTGGAACCCATCGGCGGAGCGGAAAAGTGGCTGCACGAGTTAATCTACATCGCTGCCAATACTCAGGAAAAGTGGGGCACGATGCAGAACCTGAAGGCGCTGCCCAACATGCACTGGTCCGGACCGCGTCGCCTCCTGGTGATGACGCTTTGCAGCCTGGCCGACAAACTCTCCTACTCTGTTCACAGGCCCGTCGAACTCACGCGCCATGTGCGCATCTGCACGCTGCTCGCCAACCTGGGCGACGGCGCCGCCCGCCTGACCTCCCACCACCTGACCGAGAATCGGGGCGTGCTGACCAACCTGCTGCACAACGCGGCGTTAGATGGTTTGGCGCACGAGGCGCGCGTCCCGATCCTCTACGCCCCCAGCGGTGTGGTCTACCTGGAGCGCACCGGCCACGCCCCGCCGCTGCCTCCTCTCAATGAGATCGCCGACCGGGCTGTTGAGAAGGTGCGCCAGGTATGCGCGCTCCAGGTGCAGAACCAGCTTCCCGGCTTTCAGCGAGGCAAACAAATTAAATTCCCCCCGTTCTACTGGCTGTTTTTTACCCTGGATCGCTTTATAGAGATCACGCCTCGGGCTGTGATACGCAAAATACCATTCAACACGTCCACAGCTATCAAGTGCAAAGAGAGGTACGAGAAAGCGGTCAAGAAAGGCTTACTCCCACCCACAATCGACATCAGTTCGCTTCCCGTCTCCGCTCGCGTAGATCAACTTGCCGAGTTACTCCAACTTTGGGAATCCGAGATTGCTAGAAAGCTATCACAATTCCCCACACGCGACTGGATTTTCCCTGTTCTCGGTATTCAAGATTTTCGTAATGAATTTGAGCAAATAGATTCTGGCAGCAGAGCGGGAGGTACACCGTACAACTGGTACGTGGCCGCCGCTGTGGCGCAGGGCCGCCAAAAAGGGCTGGACGATGCGCAATGGGAGGCGTGGCTGCAAGGGCACGCCGATGCTCTGGCCGAGGCACTGCGGCAGCGTCCACAAGTGAGCGGCCCCGATGGGTGGCAGCACCTGCGAGCCTACGCCACGCAAACGATCCGGCTCGATGACGATGCAGCGCCCACCCACACCAACTTCGCAGCAGAGTTCGGACAGTACCAGAACGCCAAGAAAAAGGGTCACGGCACGACGAAGGTCTGCTCGCTCTGCGCAGCGGCATTTTCAATCGAGCAGCAGGAAGAACCGGCCGTCTTGTTTGCGCCCTCTGTCTACAGCAACCGGCTGCCGTTGCACGGCGGCAAGACACAACGCAACATCTGCGCCGTTTGCTCGCTGGAGATGATGCTGCGCAAGCTGTTGATGGCTCACACACAGGCCAGCGGCAAAAATTTCGAGGCCCGTAAGGAGCGTTATCTCTTCTTCTACCCGACCTACTTCTTCACGCCGGAGACGCTTGACATGCTGCGCGCACTCTACCGGCAGCTGCGAAAGGTTAGCATCACGGCCCTCCGCAAGCTGGTGCTGGGCAGCGAGGGCGACCGGGCCGACGTGCGGCTCGACCCTGAGACGCTGCAGCGATTGGAGGACCTCCTGCTGGAACCGGTCCCGGCGGACGAGGCGGAATACGACCCGCTCTCGCGTATGCACTACCCGGCGCACGAGCCAATGATGTTTGACTTCATCGGTATACCAGCCCATCGCGATCCATCAGAAAACAGACAAAAGCCTCCTACAGATACTGCGAGTTGGATTCACCCCACCCTACTTGCGTTGCTGCTCCCGCTCCAACTGGACGTGAAAGTCGTCGCCAGCGAGTCGCCCATCCCGCTCTTCACCGAGGCCGGCGACTTGGATGAGACCGCTTTCTTGGACGGCCCGGCCGCTGCAATCCGGTACCTGACTGGCAAAGAACGGCTGACGCTCGACGACATCACCAAAGACAATCGCGGGGCGCTCCAGCGGCTCATCACCGGTTACTTCATCCACACCGATGCCAACGCCGGGATGGGGCGGACTGTTTTCGAGTACCGCTGGCAGCAGTTCCCCGCCGTGGCCCGCAACCTGGCAGACTCACCACTCTACGCCTTCCACTACCTCAAAAAATGGCAGCGACGCGAAGGATTCGACAGTCTACCGCCCAGCAAGGTACAGCAGTACCTCGCCTACTTCCCATTCTTCGACGTGAAAAGAGCGTCTCATGGAGGAGTCACAATGAGCCATGCCCAGGAGTTGACCCGGCTCTACCGTCAGTTCTACCGGGCCGAGGGGTACAAATCGAATGCGATCTTGCGCCCCATTACCGTCGCGGCCAATGCTATCCTCGATGCCGATCCGCGCCTCTTCCGCGACCCCGACGCGCTGGAAGAGGCAGTGTGGGGCGAGGTGCAGGGCTTCGTGAATCGGGTGCGTCAGGGAAGTGCCCAGGGGCGGGGCGCTGCTGGAGTCTCGCACCGTAAAGCAGATCAGGCCGTCCGCGACTTTGCGCGATACTTCGTCCATACCGTCTATACCGGCGCGCTGAAAATGGACGCCGCCAGCTTGCGGGGCCGCCAGTTGAACCTGCTCAAAAATGCTTGCGAGGTACTCTACCTCGATGCCGAACGCACTGAGCGCGCGGCTCGCAAGGCGGCGGGTGAGGCGGTATCTGAGGATGAAGTCGAGGTAGATTGAGAAAGTCGTTCTACCCCTCCCCAGCCCTCCCCTACAAGGGGGAGGGAGCCACAATTGGCGCCCTCTCGCCGACAGCGTCCGAGGTGGGCGACGAACTGTGCCGCCGCTTTCCAGGGGAGGGAGCTGCAATTGGCGCCCTCTCGCCGACAGGGACATCCTTCCCTCGTAGGCGGGAGTTAAAATCGGCGGCTGCTCGCCAAAGCAACGCTTCTCCCTTGTCACGGAGCGAGGGCCGAGATGAGAAGGTACTCGCCAAGGCGATTACCCGCTCCCCCGACGGAGCGGGGCCGGGGAAGAGGGTGAAATCTTCTTGTCACCATCATCACATTACAAGGAGCAACCCATGTCTTTACGAACTGATTGGTTCCCCACCGCCGTACCGCCCAAACCGACCGGCCACTACACCCACATCGTTGCGCTACGAGTGACGCATTCTTACCCACTCTTTCAGACCGACGGCGAGTTGAACACCGCGCGGGTTGCGGCGGGCGAGCAAAACCGCGAAGTCATCACCCGGCTGACCGTCTTCAAGCGCAAACAGACGACACCGGAGCGGCTGGTGGGCCGTGAGTTGCTGCGCCACTATGGGCTCCTCAGCAGCGAGACGGTCCTCGACCCCAAGAAACACCCCCCGACTGATGGCGAGAATCTGCCAATCTGTGACTACAACGTCAGCTTCTGTATGCAGTGCCCCGACTGTATCACCTACGGCTTCGCCATCGGCGAGAGTGGCTCAGAGAAGAGCAAGGTCATTACCGACACGGCCTACTCGCTGACGCCCTACGCCAGCAGCCACGAGGCGTTTACGCTCAACGCGCCCTACGAGGATGGGACGATGAGCCGCCAGGGCGGGACCACGAGCCGCTTCAATGAACAGGACCATGTATTGCCCCAGGTGATCTTCCCCTGTGTAATCACGGTGCGCGACGCGACGGCATCGCTCTTCCGGTACGTTCTGAACAATGTGTTGCACACTCGCCGCTATGGGGCACAGACCACGCGGACGGGCCGTGTGCAGAATCACGTGCTGGCGATTGTGCTGGCCGATGGTGAAGTTTTCTCGAACCTCCGGTTCACCCAGCGGCTCTACGACCGGCTCCACGAGGAGGGAGCCATTGCCCCACCCGACCCGGTGGATGAGCAGCGCGCCATCGTTGGGGCACAGGCGCTACTCCCCGACCTGCTCCGCGAGGACGGTGTGACCGTCACCCAGCTTCTGATGGGCGAGGATTTGGCGGACTGGTTGGCCGACTTGCAGGCGGAGTTGGCCGATGGAGGGATGCGCGTGCTCCTGCAGCAGGCCTTCGATGATAGCCGAACCTACTACGCTCGCTATATTGCGAAGAAAAAGTGAGATGCGATGAAACTGTATCGCTGCGAGTTGACATTGCATGAGAACCTTTTCTTTGCAACCCGCGAACTAGGACGGCTCTACGAAAGTGAGCGCTATCTGCACAACTATGCACTCGCTTATGCGCTGGGCCTGGTGGTGGCGCCCTACTTTCAACGCAACCAAATCCCCGAGTATCGCGCGCAGTTGGAGCCACTGAACGCGGAGGGCATCTACGTCACCCCGGCATGCCCCCTCAATGTGCGCTACGACCTGACCACCTTCAAGTTCGCCAACAACGCCTATCACGTCGAGATGGTACAGGCTCGTCGCAATACACCCAGTTTCGGACGGGCCAAAGAACTCTCTGTCGGGAGTCGCTTTGAATTTGGCGTCTTATGCCAGGAAGAGCCGCCACGCTTCCCTCGTTGGGTGCGGTTGGGGTTGTGGCGCAGCAAGGCTGAGATGCGCGCTGTCGCCAAGCACACCTTGACGAAGACGATCCTCCACCAGGAACTGGTCACTTTCCCGCTCAACCCGCTGGATCTGGCCGATCTTGGCGTGCTGGGTGTCTACGACCTGATTTCAATGCGTCCGTCGAGCCTCATTGATCACGTGCGCTGCAGCGGTCCTGGGTGGCGCAGCCAGAGCGACCGGGCGATCGTCGTACCACAGGGGCTGGCCTTTCGCGTCCCGACGTGAGAGCATCAGATTGAACTGGAGCACCCGCCACAGATCGTGGCACTTGTGGACGGGTGTTAGGAGGAAGCCTGTGTCAGACCCCACCCTCTTCGCCCTCGTCCTGCACCTGCACCCCCTCGCGCCGGCGCGGCTGCCGGCGACGATGGGCCACCAGGCCCACGCGGCCTTTCTCGCGGCGGTGCGCGGCGCGGACCCGGCGCTGGCCGAGCGGCTCCACGCGCCCGAGGCGGTCAAACCCTTCACCGTCTCTCCTCTCTTCGGCCTCCCCCGCGCGCGCGATGGCCTGGTGGCAATGTCCCCCGAACGGACCTACCGCCTGCGCCTGACGCTGCTCGACTCCATCCTCTACCAGGAGCTGATGGGCCGCTTCCTGACAGGGGATCAGCGACTGATCCGTCTAGGCAGCGTTGACTTCGCCATCAACAAGGTCTGCGCAACCCCGCAAGGGGACTCCGAGGCAGGGGCTACCAGCGCCGCCCAACTCTGGGAGAGCGCCCGGCCGCCGCGCTCGCTGGCGCTGCGCTTTCGCACCCTCACCGCGTTCAACCGCACGCAGGGCCGCGACCGGCGCTTCCTGCTCTTCCCGGAGCCACCGGCCGTCTTCGACAGCCTGCTCCGCGTCTGGAATACGCTCGATGGGCCGCAGTTCGAGAAGGCGCCACTGCGCGAGTACGTCGCCGCTCACGTCGTCGTCGCCGAGTACGCGCTGCGCACCCGAATGTGGCAGTACCGCCACAGCCGCCAAGTCGGCTTCGTGGGCACTGTGCGCTACGAGTGCCGCGGCTACCCTGAAGCCAGCCGGCGCCAACTGGCAGCGCTCAGCGCCCTAAGCTTCTACAGTGGCGTCGGTTACAAGACGACACAGGGGATGGGACAGGTCCGGCCGGTGCCGGATGAAGGTTGAAGGTTGGAGGTTGAAGAGGCGATGGACGAGCGACCTGATCTGATTCCGATCGCGATGCTGAACGCGCTCGTGTTCTGCGAGCGGCGGTTCTACTACGAGTTCGTGCTCGGTGAGATGCTGGTCAATCATCACGTGCTGGAGGGCGCGCTGCGTCACGAGCGCGTCCACGAGCCGGGCCAGGCGCACGAGGGCGCCACCGTGAGCCACCGGCGCCTCTACGTCTACAGCGACCGCTACCGGATCGCCGGGTTCGTAGACCTCGTAGAGGAGACGGACGGCGAGGTGGTCGTAGTCGAGTACAAGAAGGGCCGGCGGGGCGACTTTGCCAGCGACCAGGTTCAGCTCTGTGCACAGGCCCTCTGCCTGGAGGAGCGCCTCGGGATCACCATCCCCACCGGCGCGATCTTCTACTTCGGCTCGCGACAGCGCCGCCCGGTCGAGTTCACGCCGGCGCTGCGCGCGCAGACCGTGGCGGCCATCGAGCGCGGCTTTGCCGTGGCGCGTCTCCCCGACTTGCCTCCGCCGCTGACCAACTGGAACAAGTGCCGCCACTGCTCGCTGGAGCCACTCTGCCTGCCGCGCGAGACGTTGCGGTTGAAGGTTGAGAAGGTTGAAGGTTGAAGGTTGAAGGTTGACGAAGCGGCGATTATCGCCCTCCGAACCTTCAACTTGCAACCTTCAAACCTGCAACTCGGGAGGATATATGCCGACTGTTTACCTGACCGAACAAGGGTCGACCGTTCGCCGCGACGGGGAGACGCTGCTGGTGCAGATTCCGGAGGACAAGACGACCGGCCGCAGCAAGCAGAGCGTGCAGATTCCACTCATCAAAGTTGATCAGGTGGTAGTCCACGGCAACATCACACTCACGGCACCGGCCGTGGAGATGCTCCTCTCGCGCGGGATCGGCATCTCGTACTGTTCCGCCTACGGCCAGTTCCGCGGCCGGTTGGAGGCGGCCGAGTCGCGCAACGGCCTCTTGCGGGTCGCCCAGTACGCTGGGCAGGCCGACCCTGCCCGGCGCCTGGCACTGGCGCAGGCGATGGTCGCCGGCAAGCTGCACAACCAGCGGACGCTGCTGCTCCGGGCCAACCGCAAGCGCGACCTGCCAGACCTGGCCCGGGCCGCCGAAAGCATCGGGGCCGCACTCGGGCAGGTGGGGGCCGTGAACGAGCCGGTGCTCCCGGACGATGTGCTGGCCGAGCCCCAGCCACCCGACAACCCGCTCGGCCGCCTGATGGGTCTGGAAGGCACGGCGGCGGCGGCCTACTTCGGCGCCTTCCCCCACCTGCTGCACAACGCGTTCGGGTTTGCCGGCCGCGTCCGCCGCCCACCGACCGACCCGGTCAATGCGCTGCTGAGTTACGGCTACACCCTCCTGATGCACCAGGTCCGCAGCGCCATTCACACCGTCGGACTGGACCCGTACGTCGGCTTCCTGCACGCCGGCCGCTATGGGCGTCCGTCGCTGGCGCTCGATTTAATGGAGGAATTCCGCCCGGTGTTGGTCGACTCGGTGGTGATGCGGGCGATCAACACCAACGTCCTGGGCGACCAGCACTTCAGGCGCGAGGCGGAGGCGGTCTGGCTCACGCAGAGCGGGCGCAAACTGTTCCTGGCTCAGTGGGAGCAACGGCTCACGAGCGAGATTCGCCACCCCATCTTCGACTACACCGTGGCCTACCGCCGGTGCCTGGAGCTTCAGGTCCGCCTCTTGGCGAAAGCGCTTACCGGGGATATCCCGGCCTACCCACCCTTCAAGGTTCGGTAGGGTCGCCAGGGGAATAGACCGGCGGGCGCCGGTCTTGGCCGTTGAGAGCAAACCATGAACGAGACCATGCTGTATGTTGTTGCGTACGACATTGCGAACGATCGTCGCCGGACCAAGGTCCACAAGACACTCGAAGGCTACGGACGGTGGACCCAATTCAGCCTGTTCGAGTGCCACCTGACGCGACAGCAGCTTCTCTTGCTGCAACACGCCCTGCATGGGCTCATCAAGGCGAACGAAGACAGCTTACGGTTCTACCGGCTCTGTGCCCAGTGCGAGCGGCACGTCGAGACGATTGGGAGCGCGACCCACCTCATGACGACCAGCTCATCATTCTCTAACAGCCCGCACCTCACGCGAGCACCGGTGCACCGCCGCAGGCACCCGGGAGCGCTCGCAGCCTTCCGCTTCATTAATATTGGGATGGTCTGGGCCCTCCATCTCAGGCACTCCCCTTCCGGGCGCCGCCCTGGGTGGTCCCGCTCGCAGGGCCCGTCATCTCACCCCGAATTTTGCCGAATACACAAGCTTGCCGTAGAATGTCAGCCACCGAGCGAGCGGGGTCGCAATAAACCGAATCGCAATTGAGCGATTGAAACATATGTGAAGCCCGCCGGCGCGATCGCTACGAGTTGGGTCGCAATAAACCGAATCGCAATTGAGCGATTGAAACCTTGATGAATACGCCGGTGATCTTGTCTGCCATCTTCGTCGCAATAAACCGAATCGCAATTGAGCGATTGAAACTACTCGTCCGCCATTTCAGTGTTGGATCAGCGGTTCGCGGTCGCAATAAACCGAATCGCAATTGAGCGATTGAAACAAGTCATATCCGCGACGCCGTGGAAGCGAACAATAAGGTCGCAATAAACCGAATCGCAATTGAGCGATTGAAACCCCTGGTAATCTCGCCGCTCTCGCGAACGATCATGACGTGTCGCAATAAACCGAATCGCAATTGAGCGATTGAAACCTGGAAAACGCATCAGGTGCCATCGAAATGGTGGCGCTGGTCGCAATAAACCGAATCGCAATTGAGCGATTGAAACAAGAGTTCAAACATCGGCCCATCCTAACAGCCGCACGTCGCAATAAACCGAATCGCAATTGAGCGATTGAAACGTGGGGATGCGGAGACTGCCATCCGCATCATGGTCGAGGTCGCAATAAACCGAATCGCAATTGAGCGATTGAAACTGGGACGCGCGATTGCCGCGCGTCATGGAGAAGCCCGTCGCAATAAACCGAATCGCAATTGAGCGATTGAAACGAGACGCTCACGACTTCTGCCGTCCAGGGACGCACGCGTCGCAATAAACCGAATCGCAATTGAGCGATTGAAACGGGTAGATGATGGCATATGGGGTGGGATCAAGCCCATCAGGTCGCAATAAACCGAATCGCAATTGAGCGATTGAAACAGTTGCGGGTAGCTGTTGATCTTGCGATCCATCCAGGTCGCAATAAACCGAATCGCAATTGAGCGATTGAAACTATCCGCGTGGGAGGCGCAGCCATCAGGCCAGCGCGCGTCGCAATAAACCGAATCGCAATTGAGCGATTGAAACCGTAGAACATCGCGCCCAGGTAGTACCACTTTCCGCTCTCGTCGCAACAAACCGAATCGCAATTGAGCGCTTGCGAGCAACAAACGGAAACTCCCATCAGTTTGGAGGCGTTTCTGACAAGGGTGTTGGGGAGCAGCCATGGTGACATGATTCCCGGAGATTAGCCGAGGGCAACCAGGGTCGGGAGGTCAACTGCATCCAACGGGAAGAGCGTTAGAGGGTAAGCCACCCGGCCGGTGCAGATGGCCCATGTCGTGCTCGGTCTGCTTCGAAGAGCGACTCGTAGATCTCCGCTTCAGTCGGTATCGACAGGCTCATGATGGCCCATGTCGCGCTCGGTCTACTTCGAAGAGCGACCGGTAAAGTAACTGTTGGCTGACTCGTAGGTCCGGAGGAGCTCCAGCAGCAGGACTGGTGGAAGGCGAGAGCGGGCCGCAATCCCCGCATGCCCTCTTTCCGAATCCAACTCGACCCCACCGCCCGACCGAAGGAGCAAATAAGAACGTTTGAGCCTGGCCGTGAGTGCCCAGTCGTGATAAAGTAGATTGAATCGCACACGAGCGCGGGCATTCCTCTCACATCGCATTCGTCTTTCACTGCATCACAGCTCATCGCACACATCATCACTTGTTTCCGCTGTCGCTCGATGACGGAAAGCTGGTTCACTCCTTGATCTGATCCAAACTCGGCTGGATAGCTGGAAGAGGAGCTATTGGCTGGAGTGCGAGTAAACGTGCGGGACGGCGGGACCGAGTCGCGCTCAGGCGCTCGAATAGGACTGGGCTTCACTCTGGCGGCTTTCCGCATACCATCCGGCAGGTCGCTGGCGGCGCCCCTCAATCCAAAGAAGAAGAACTGGTCGGAGGGAGAAGAGGTTGAAGCGGCGTGTAGCGAAGGCAGGCGTTTTCGCTCGTCAATTTGGCCTGCTCTCTTGGTTCTATTCGTACATCACGCTCTATCAATGTCGCTTCGAAAGGCAGTTCCGATTGGAACAGTGGATATAGGGTGCGTGAGGGCCGTACCCTCGCCTCTCCAGCCCACCATATACCGGTGTGATCGAAGAAGATTCGTTGGCGCGCTGCCGTAGAGCGCACCGAGGGATGTCACGCTGTAATCCACAGACTCCCCTTGCAAGCCACGTCTCGAGTTCGGATGGACTCCGCTTGCCACTGACGTGCCCCGCCCCGCATGAAGCTCAGTCTCTTTGCTGACGTTGAACCAGCCACCTATCATTTCAGTGGTGCGAGTATGAATTCCGCCGCGAGGCGCGAGAGAGAAAGCTCCCTGGCTGAGAGCTCGAGCCGACTTTCTCGGGTCGAGGCCGGTTGAAGTTAATCTCAAGGGCAGACTTCGTTTTGCGGGCCGGGCAGCGGGCCGGTGCGCGATGCGCCAGCGTTTACGTCTTGCGCGCGGGATTCCAGTTGGCCAATGCGCAGCATCAGGAGGAAGTCTGGCGCGGCGTACGAGCGTTCGACTTCTCAGAAGGAGGTACATATGAGTGTGTTGACCTTGATCCTGGCCGGCGGGGAGGGGAGCCGCTTGAGTATCCTGAGTGAGAAACGTGCGAAGCCGGCCGTCCCGTTCGCGGGCAAGTACCGGATCATCGATTTTGCGCTCTCGAACACCGTCAACTCGGACCTCTACCGCGTCGCTGTGCTGACCCAGTACCGCCCCCATTCGCTCATAGAGCATCTTGGCATCGGCGAGCCCTGGGACCTCAACCGCCGCTGGCCCAACGGTATCCGGATCTGGCAGCCCTACCGTGGGCGCCGCGATCAGGATTGGTATCGAGGCACCGCAGATGCCCTCTATCAGAACCGCTCGTTCATTGCCGGAGACGGAAGCGACGTGCTGCTGGTGCTCTCCGGCGACCACGTCTACACACAAGACTACCGCGACCTCCTGAATTTTCACCGCGAGCACGACGCCGATCTCACCGTCGCCGTGATGCACGTGCGCCCCGACGAGGTCCATCGCTTCGGGATCATGACGGTTGGCGACCACCAACGGATCACGAGGTTCACCGAGAAGCCGAAGCAATCCGACAGCACTCTGGCGTCGATGGGCATCTACGTGTTCAACACGGCGTTTCTCCTCCGGCGACTCGAGGAAGATGCCCAGGATCCGACCTCGGCCCACGATTTCGGCAAGAATATCATTCCGCAGATGGTCGAGCGCGACCGGGTTTTTGCCTATCCGTTCAGCGGCTACTGGGTCGATGTCGGTACCATCGCGGCGTACTGGGAGACCAACCTGGCGCTCTTGGAGGAACACCCGGCGCTCGATCTCTATGATCCGAACTGGGTGATCTACACCCGGTCGGAAGAACGACCTCCGGTGAAGTCGAAGCCGCCCGGCACCATCGAGAACAGCCTGGTTTCCAATGGCTGCATCATCCATGGCAGCGTGATCAACAGTCTCCTGTCACCGGGCGTGCAGGTCGAGCGCGGCGCCGTTGTGCGCGATTCGGTCATTATGAACGACACGACCATCAGAGCGGGAGCGCTCATCGACCGTTCTGTGCTGGACAAGGAAATTGAAGTCGGGGCGGAAGCGCAGGTGGGGGTCGGCAAGGACAACACGCCGAATCAGCTCGAGCCGGGCAATCTCAATTCCGGGATCACGATTGTTGGGAAGCGGGCCCAGGTCCCGTCGGGTGTTATCATTGGTCGCAACTGCCGGATCGATCCAAATGTCACCCCTGATGATTTCCAGCAACGGGAGATCCCAAGTGGCGCGACCGTCACCCGGCGGTAGCAGGAAGCACCGGTGGTCCCCAGCGGGGGATGCCCTGAGGAGACAGCCCTTTAGCGGATGCCCCGCCGGGCACAGGAAGCAGCGATGTTCTCCCAATGCCTATGCGCGGCAGCCGCAGTGGAAAGCCGAATCTGGTACCTGCTCCGTCTGTAGGTGCCAACCTGAAGAAGTCATGAAAGCCCGAAGGGGCCAGGCAGGAGGACGGCAGCCGTGAATATCGAGCGCAACATCGGCTTTGAATTGGTACGTGCCACAGAGGCAGCAGCCTTAATGTCCGGTCGCTGGATGGGGCGGGGCGACAAGATTGCCGCCGATCAGGCGGCCGTGGACGCTATGCGCTTCGCGCTCAACAGTGTGGACATGGATGGCGTGGTGGTCATCGGCGAGGGCGAAAAGGACGAAGCGCCGATGCTGTACGTCGGCGAGCGACTGGGCACCGGGACGCCGCCGGAGGTCGATGTGGCGGTCGACCCGGTTGAGGGTACGACGCTCCTGGCCGAAGGCATGCCCGGGTCGATCGCGGTCATCGCTATCGCATCACGGGGCTCGCTCTTTGCGACCCCGGGGATCATGTACATGGACAAGATCGCGGTGGGCGACATGGCGGCCGGGGCGATCGACATCACGGCGCCGGTCGAAACCAACATCCGCAACGTCGCGCGGGCCCTCCAGAAGGATGTGGACGATGTGACGGTGGTCGTGTTAGACCGGCCGCGCCACGAGCAACTCATTCAACACGTCCGCGCCGCGGGGGCACGGATCAGGAAGATCGCCCACGCCGAGGTAGCTGCCAGCGTGATGATGACCGGCGTCCGGCCGCCGGTCGATATGGTGATCGGCATTGGGGGCGCGCCCGAGGCAGTGGTCATCGCCTGCCTGCTCAAATGCGTTGGCGGTGAGATTCAGGGTCGCCTGTGGCCGCGGAACGATCAAGAACGGCAGCTCGTGGCACAGCAAGGCATCGATCTCACCCGCATCTACAACACCAACGACCTCTGCAAGAGCGACGACGTTTACGTCGCCGCGACAGGAATCACGCCGGGCGAGCCCCTTCAAGGGGTGCAGTATTTCGGGTGGGGTGCCATAACCCACTCGATCGTCACGCGCTCGCGCAGTGGGACCGTGCGCTTCATCGAGTCGAGCCACCGCTGGAAGAAGTTGATGCAGATTTCAGGCTTGCCGTATGATCAACCCAAAGAAGCGTAACCGGCGGTGGCGGCCGGCGTCCCAGAGCAACAAGCGTGCTGTTGAGGCTCGAGGCGAGTGATGAGGGCCGGGTGCTGAGTTCTCTGCGCGGGCCGGCCGGTCCTGGGGTCGCCGGAGGTTGCTACCAGGAAACAGCTCAACCCTCAACTCTTACACCTCGACGACGGCCCGCCTCCGCCCAACGGATTCGCAATTCTCGGGGGCCGACTTCGAATGACCGGCCCCACAGCACGACAGGGAGGGAGCCTGGATGGGGACAGTCAAGATGAGCACAGGCAAGTTCGAGGGCATCAACGCCTGCGCCGACGAGCGCGGCGTGATCGCCGCGGCGGCAATGGACCAGCGCGGCTCCCTGCGGCGGGCGATCGCCAATGCGCGCGGTGAGGGCGGTGAGGCCTCGGCGGATGACCTGCGGGCGTTCAAAACCGCCGTCACCAGGATTCTCACCAAACACGCCAGCGCAATCCTCATGGACCCGGAGTATGGTCTGGGGGCGATCAAGCAGCGCGCGCCCGGCACCGGGGTGTTGCTGGCCTACGAGCAGACCGGCTATGACGTCAGCGTGAAAGGCCGCCTGCCCGATCTGCTGCCGGAGTGGAGTGTCCGGCGGCTGGTGGAGAACGGCGCGAACGCGATCAAGATCCTGCTGTACTACAACCCGTTCGACGAGCAACGGATCAACGCGATCAAGCACGCCTTCATCGAGCGGGTCGGCGGTGAGTGCGCCGGGCTGGACGTGCCGTTCTTCCTGGAGCCGCTGGCCTACGACGACAATCTCGGCGATGAGAAAGGTTTCGAGTTCGCGAAGCGCAAGCCGGAGTACGTCACGCGCTCCATGGAAGAGTTCTCCAGGCCGCGCTACGGCGTGGACGTGCTCAAGGTCGAGGTGCCCGTGAATATGAAGTACGTCAAGGGGACCCGCGCATTCACCGGGGACCAGGTGGCCTACACCCGCCATGAGGCGATGGAGCAGTTCCGCAACGCGGCGAGCGCCGCATCAAAGCCCTTCATCTACCTGAGCGCGGGCGTGACCAACGAGGTCTTCGTCGAGACCCTGGAACTGGCCACCGAGGCGGGGACGGATTTCTCCGGGGTGCTGTGCGGGCGAGCGACGTGGCAGGAGGGCATCCCGGTCTACGCGCACGAGGGTCTCGCGGCACTGGAGGGCTGGTTGGAGGACCGCGGCGTCCAGAATATCGAGACGCTCAACGCGGTGCTGGCGAAGGGCGCAAAGCCCTGGTGGAAAGGCTACGGCGGCCGCGAGAACATCGAGGTGGTGTGAGCCAGCCCGGCGCCGCGTTGAGTGCGGGCCCGATGCCCGGCGCTTCCACGCCTCTGGGCGCATGGGCTTTGAGAATTCATTCGGGTACAGGCGGCCCAGTCGCCCCTCCCCGAACCATTCGACAACTTTCATCGGCCGAGAAGCCAGGTCTCATCGGGGGCGATCAGGTGACGCCGGTCTGCTCCGGCGTCACGATTCTGAACGGCGGGCGCAGTCCACGCAGTCAAATGCAACTGACAAAGCATCGCCAAAGGAGGTTGCTGTGGCAGTCGACGAACTGGCAGGGAAACCGGCCCCGCGCGAGCTTCTCATCAACGTTCCGCGCCTTGTCTCCGCCTATTACACTCACAAACCGGACCCTGAGAATGCCGCCGAGCGAGTTGCATTCGGCACCTCCGGGCATCGGGGCTCCTCACTGCAGAATTCCTTCAACCAGGATCACATCCTGGCCATCTGCCAGGCCCTGTGCGAGCTCCGGGCCGCTGAGGGTATTACCGGTCCGCTGTACATGGGCATGGATACCCACGCCCTCTCCGAGCCGGCGCTGTCCACGGCCCTCGAGGTCTTTGCGGCCAACGGCGTCACCACCGTCATCCAGGAGGGGCGCGGTTACACCCCGACGCCGGTGATCTCCCACGCCATCCTGACCTACAACCGGGGCAGGAGCGCCGGACTGGCCGATGGAGTCGTCATCACGCCGTCGCATAACCCGCCGGAGGATGGCGGCTTCAAATATAACCCGCCGGAGGGTGGCCCGGCAGGGACCGAGACCACCCAAGCCATTCAGGACCGCACGAATGAGCTGTTGAGGAGCGGGTTACAGGGGGTGAGGCGCCTCCCGCTCGAGAAGGCTCTCAAAACCGAAACCACGCACGAGTACGACTACGTGACCCCCTACGTGGACGACTTGAAGAGCGTCATCAAGATGGATGCCATCGCCGCCGCGGGTCTCAGAATCGGGGTCGATCCGATGGGCGGCTCTGGGGTGGGCTATTGGGCGCCCATAGCCGAACGATATGGGCTCGATCTGGAGGTGGTGAACCCGCAGGTGGACCCGACCTTCGCGTTCATGACCGTCGACAAGGACGGCAAGATCCGCATGGATTGCTCGTCGCCCTACGCGATGGCCAGCCTGATTGGGCTCAAGGATCGCTTCGCGATCGCCTTTGGCAACGATCCCGACTTTGACCGCCATGGAATCGTAACGCGAAGTGCGGGGCTGATGAACCCCAACCATTATCTGGCGGTGGCCGTCAGGTATCTCTTCCAGAACCGCCCAGGCTGGCGGCCGGACGCGGCGGTGGGGAAGACGCTGGTCTCCAGTTCGATGATCGACCGGGTGGCGGCCTCCCTGGAGCGGCGGCTGGCCGAGGTGCCGGTGGGCTTCAAATGGTTTGTCGATGGGCTTCTGGACGGCTCCTACGGCTTCGGTGGCGAGGAGAGCGCGGGCGCATCCTTCCTCCGCAGAGACGGTACAGTCTGGACGACGGATAAAGACGGCTTCATCATGGACCTCCTGGCGGCGGAGATCACGGCGACCACCGGCCGTGACCCGGGAGAGCATTACCGCCAACTGGAACAACGCTTCGGGAGCGTCGTGTATGATCGGGTGGATGCCCCCGCCACGCCCAAGCAAAAGGCAGTGTTGAAGAACCTGTCGCCCGATATGGTTGAAGCGCGGGAACTGGCGGGCGACAAGATCATTGCCACGTTGACGCGTGCCCCGGCCAACAACGCGCCCATCGGTGGACTGAAGGTGGTCACCGACTCCGGCTGGTTCGCGGCCCGGCCGTCCGGTACGGAGGATGTCTACAAGATCTATGCGGAGAGCTTCAGAGGCGAACACCATCTCAAGCAGATCCAGGAGGAAGCTCAGGCCATTGTGAACGCGGCCTTCCGAGCGGCGGGTGTCCAAGAGAAGCCAGAGATTTGAATGCTCCGACGCGAGGGTGAAGCGGATCAGACTTCCAAATTCTTTCCGGGCTGCCTGCGGGCCGCCCCGCGGCCTTGGAGGTCACGCTCCAGAATCACTCCGTGTATCCTCGGGTTGTTATGTCGCGTAAAAAGCAAATCGTGCCGCCAGTTTCGAGAACTTGGCCCTTTCCAAATGCATCCGACCCCCCGCGTGCCCGGAGGGGCACGCCCGGCCGCAGGCCTCCAGCCGCGGTTTCAACCGCCGGGCTCCGCGGCGGTCAGACGCCCGGCCCCGAGGCAACCATTCCTGAGAGAGCCGGGCGCGTCGCACCACTTGAAAATAACGGCCGAAACGCTGTACAATGGCGGGCCGCAGGTCCACGAGCAGATTCCGAATCCGCTGGCAGGAGAAGAGAAACAAGCCCGGTTGATCCGCGCCTCACGCCGCGCCGTTGCGACCACTTGTCCGTCGAGCGGTGCTGGTTCGACTCGTGATCGTAGCCTGCGATCGTTTCCGTCGACCTTCTGCGTTCGGCTCCAGCAGGAGCGTGTGCCCGGCGAAAGTGGTCCTGGGACCAGGGCAAAGGTCTCACCCACCCGGCGCCCGCCGCGCGCTTACGCGCGTCGCGAAGATCGAGCCTTCAATTTTGGGGAGTAGATTTATGTCAAAGTACCTCGCCGATCGCGTCGCTTCAATGGGAACCACTATCTTCACGGAGATGAGCCGGCTGGCGGCCGAATACAAGGCCGTGAACCTCGGCCAGGCCTTCCCCGACTGGCCCGGTCACGCCGCCGCCAAAGAGACGGCCCGCCAGGCCATCGCGCTCGACCTGAACCAGTACGCGATCACCTTCGGCGTCCCCTCTCTGCGCCAGGCCATCGCCGAGCACAGCCGCCGCTTCTACAACATGGATGTCGATACCAACAGCGAGGTCACCGTCGTGAACGGCTGCACCGAGGCAATCTTCAGCGCCATGCTGGGCCTGACCAACCCGGGAGACGAGATCATCCTCTTCGAGCCCTTCTACGACTCCTACCTACCCGCCGTGGAGTTTGCCGGCGGCATCCCCCGGGTCATCACGCTGCACGCCCCCGACTGGCACTTCGACGAGGCCGAGTTGCGTGCGGCCTTCGGGCCGCGCACCAAGGCCATCCTGATCAACACACCGCACAACCCGACCGGCAAGCTCTTTCGCCGCTCTGAGTTGGAGATGATCGCCGACCTCTGCCAGCAGCACGATGTCATCGCCGTCACCGATGAGGTCTACGAGCACATCGTCTTCGATGGGAACGAGCACATCCGGCTTGCGACCCTGCCTGGAATGTGGGAGCGCACCATCACCCTGTCGAGCGCCGGGAAGAGCTTCAGCCTGACCGGCTGGAAGGTCGGGTGGGCTATCGCTCCGTCCGACCTCTCGCTGGCAGTGCGCCGGACGCACCAGTTCGCCACCTTCGCCACCGCCGCCCCGCTGCAGGAGGGCATCGCCGTGGCGCTGCGCTCCGACGATGGCTACTACCGCCACCTCGCCGCGGACTACCAGGAGCGCCGCGACTTCCTGCTGGCAGCGCTCGACCGCGCCGGCCTGCCCCCGATTCAGCCGCACGGCACCTACTTCATTATGGCCGACATCAGCGATCTGCCCTTTGAGGACGATGTCGCCTTCTGCCGCTGGCTGGTCAGCCAGGGCGGTGTCGCCGCGATTCCGCCCACTGCCTTTTATGTCAATAAGCAGGCCGGCCGCCACCTGGTGCGCTTCTGCTTCTGTAAACAGTGGGAGACTCTCCAGGCGGCCGCCGAACGGCTCGCCGCCCTCGATTTCCCCTCGGGCCGTCGCGGCGCCGGCGATCGTCGTAGCTGAACGATTCCGCCATAGCCAGAACTCCAGAGAACGCAGCCCCCGATGAGGCCGGCATTCTGTGCGCCGGGCCGGCGCGGGATCAGGCTTTCTTCCGCAACGCCTGGGCCGATAGTCTGGCCGGGTCGTTGCACGGCATCTAGGACATCTCGAGACCCCTTTGGCACACCGAGTGACTACGACGCCTGGAAGCGCTACCTCGCCGCCGTCGTGCACCGCTACAAGGCGGATATCCACGACTGGGAGGTCTGAAATGAGCCAGACCTCCCCATCTTCTGGGACGGAACCCCCACTGAGTACGCCCGGCTTCTCGCCGTGACCCACGATACCATCAAATCGATTGACCCGGGCACGACAATCCTGCTGGGAGGACTTGGGAGTGCTGGCGTCCCCGGCATGGACGACGCGAACTTCCTCGCGCAGATCCTTGCCGACCCCGATCACCCGGCAGCCAGGAACTTCGACATCGCCAATTTCCATCACTATGGCTCCGACGAGGAAGCCCGGCGCCAGATGGCCTCCGTCCAGAAGGCGCTTGCCGGGGCGGGTGCCGCCGACCGGCCGACTTCCGAAGTCTGGTGGGGATCGTGCTGGCCCAAAGCGCGCTCCGACGACCGTGATCGAGGCGGGGATCGGCTGTGCACAAGACTTCGGAAGTCTGCTCTCCCGCCCCCTGCGGGATGACTTGACCGGTGCTCCAGGCTTACATCTCTCACATCCTTTTTGCGAACCGTGGTGCCTGTCTTGCCAGAGGTGGGCTGGCTAACGCCGCCGAGTACATCGCGGCGGTCTATTTCGCCCGCCAGGGCCAGATGAGCCTGGTCATGAGTATCACCGTCGGCGCGACTATTCAGGTGGCGCTGCTGACCGCGCCTGTACTCGTCCTGGTCTCCTTCTTTCTCGGCCACCCGATGAACCTGGTCTTCGTGAACCCGCTGGAGCTCATTGCGGTCGCGGCGGTGGCCTTCTCCGTGAACGCCATCGCCGAGGATGGCGAAACGACCTGGTTCGAGGGGCTGCTCCTGGTCGGCGTCTACGTGCTGCTGGGCATCGCCTTCTTCTTCGCGACCCCAGGCGGAGAGGCGGCGCTGCTGACTGGACCGTGAGGCTCCGGAATCCGCCGGGCGCTGGGCGGCGGATCTTGGGCGACCCGCGGCGTACATGGCACAGGCGCTTCACCACGACCCGGTGCCGAACAGAACCAAAGACCGGTGGCTCGACCGTCGGATGAGCCTGGCCTTGAAGTTGACACCCATTTGGGCCATGCTACAATGGTAACCAATTGAACGTGCGCGGAGTCCGGCGCACTGCTGCGTGACAATGGCGCTCGCCCTCCTGAATGTGGCGGGCGCTTTCTGCTCCCTCATGCATACAAAGCCATCCCTGCCGACAACCGGTATCACCGACGGCGAGCGCCTGGTACGCCTCCAGAGCATTCTCGAGACGCTGGTCGAATTCGATGAGCGCTTCGACTTCGAGGACGCCTGGGAGCGCATCATCCGCGATGCCGTCCACCTGATGGGCGCCGCGCGCGGAACGCTCTTCCTGGTTGACCGCGAGCACGACCTGTTGCTGCCGCGCGTCTGGTACGGGCAGCCCTGGGAAGGGGCCGGCCGCCCGCGCGGCTACCGGCGGGGCGAGGGGGTGGCCGGCCTCGTCTGGGAAACCGGCGAGACGATCAATATTCCCAACGTGCTGGACGATCCCCGCTTTCGCCGCTCCCAGGACCCTGCCTGGGCCGGCAGTCCGGGCTCACTCCTCTGCGTGCCGATTCGCGCCCGCGAGCGCGTCATCGGCGCTATCGCCGTCGACAGTCCCACCCTTGGCGCTTTCTGCGCGGACGACCAGCAGTTGCTCACCACCCTGGCACGCCACGTAGCGAGTGCCTTCGAGAAGGCCAAGCTCTTCCAGGGTTTGAGCGATCTGCGCGCCGTTGGCGAGCTGCTGAATCGCCTGAGTGAGGGGCCGGATGCGGACGACACCCTCCACCGGATCGTCGAGAAGGCGATCCAGGTCGTGGCTGCGGGCACTCAAACTGCCGGCGAGGCCAACGCGGTCGTGTTCACCTACGATGCCGCCCACCAGCGCTTCGACCTCGGCTCCCGCGTGGCGGCAGGCGATCCCACCGGCCCCGGTCCCCGAGTCGAGCGGCCGCGTCCCGGCGGTCTCGGCGAGCGCGCCATCCGCGAGGGGCGGCGCGTGCTCTCCTACGAGGAGACCGACCTGCAGATCGACCCGGCCAAAGCCGCGGACGGGACGGCTGCCGTCGTGGCCTACCCGCTCATCGTCGCCGATCAGCCCCTGGGCGTCCTCTACGTGATGCTACGCGACGAGCGCCGCTTCAGCCGGCAGGAGTTGCTGCTCCTCGACAACTTTGTGAACCAGGCTGGGCTGGCACTCTACCACAGCCGCGAGTTGGCCGCCGCCAACCGGACCCTGGCCCGCAAGGTCCACGAGCTCGAGCAACTGCGCCGTGCCGACGCCTTGCTGAGCAGCCGTCCCCGGCTGGACGAAGCGCTGGACGAGATTCTACGCATCGCGCTGGAGATGACCGGTGCCCCGCACGGCTCCTTCCGTCTGCTCGACCGCCGTAGCGGCGGCCTGCGGCTGGCCGCTCTGAGCGCGGCGCCGTTCGTCGCCGTTGTCGACACGTTGCCACTGGATGAAAGTAGCGTCGTGGGCACGGCGGCCCTCACCCACCGGCCAATCCGCATCGACGACCTTCGAGCAGCGGAATGGGCCCGCATCTACAAGCCCCTGCTCGCCTCAACTGAGATGCGCAGCGAACTGGCCGTGCCGTTGATCGGCGCCGGCGGGGCCCTCCACGGCGTGCTCAACGTCGAGAGTCCTCTCCCGGCCGCCTTCAGCGAGGAGGACGAACGGCTCCTCAGCGCGCTGGCGACTCAGGCGGTCATCGCGATCCAGGAGATCAAACTGCTCGAGACAATGCAGGAGCTGACTGAGGCCACCCTCACGCACAGCACTGCGGAGCTGTTTGAGTTGGCCATCGCCCGCGCCGGCGAGCTGATTGATGCTCCGCTCGGCGCGATCTGGCATCTGGCCCAGGTCGAGGGGGCGGTCGAACCGGTTCTCGTACTCCAGGCCGCGAGCGGCGGTCACGAGCGCGGCGATCAGCTCTCCCTCCACACGAGCCTGACCGGCCAGGCCGTTCTGGATCGTCGCCCGGTCACCTGCCCCGATGTCCAGGTCGATGAGAGTTTCTACTACGTCCAATTGGCGCGCGAGCAGGGCTGGCGCTCGGCCCTGATTGTGCCGCTGATCGCCCGCAACGGTGAGCCGATCGGCGCCTTCAGCCTCTACACGACCACCATCCGCACCTTTAGCGATTGGGACAAGCGTCTGCTCAGCGTCCTGGCCAACCATGCCGCTATTGCCATCCGCGACGCCGAGCAGTTGGCGAATCTGCGGGCCGCCCAGGAGCGCCAGGCCGTCGCCGAGACCTTCGCCGCGGTCGGCGATGTGGCGGCCAACTTGCTCCACCGGCTCAACAACCAGATCGGCACGATCCCGGTTCGAGTGCAGGGAATCGAAGCCAAGAGCGCGCCCGCGCTGAAAGATGAGTACCTGGCCAAGAACTTACACGCTATCGAGACCAGTGCCCGCAACGCGATGACGATTGTCCGCGACGCCATGCGCCACCTGCGACCGATCGAGTTGGCGCCTGTGAGTGTGGCGAACGCGGTTCGGCAAGCCATCGCTGAGGCCCACACCGCTCCGGGAATCGAGATCGAGGCCCTGGGATTGGAACCGCTCCCTCCTGTCCGTGCGGGCGTGGCCCAACTGACGCTGGTCTTCCTCAATCTGATCGAGAACGCCACCGAGGCCCTCATGTGCCGGCCAGAAGCCGGCGGCCGCATCACGATCCGTGGCCAGGCCCGCCCCGAGGCTGTCATCATTACAGTAAGTGACAACGGGCCGGGCATCCCGCCCAACTTGCTGCCCCACATCTTCGAGCTCTCCGTCTCGTCGGGGGCGGCTGACCGCAAGCTCGGGTTCGGCCTCTGGTGGGTCCGCACCCTGCTCCACCGGAGCGGCGGGGAGATTTGCGTGGACAGCCCCCCCGGTGTTGGAACGAGCTTCACCCTACGGCTGCCCCGATGGACGACGACTGCAGAGTAGAGATTGGAGATTGGTAAGGCGATGCCTACTGTGCTTGTTGTGGAAGATCAACCCGCCTGGCGCGAATTGCTGGGGGAACTGCTCAGCGATATCGGCTTCCAGATGCGCGCGGCCGGGAGCTACGACGCCGCGCTGGCGGCCCTCACCGAGGGGCCCTACGACCTGGCACTGATTGACGTCGGCCTGGCGGGTGATGACCACGAGAACCGAGATGGGCTGCGCATCCTGGAGCAGTTCCGGGCCCGATTTCCGCGCGGCCACGCGGTCCTCCTCACGGGCTATGGGACGGTCGAACTGGCCGTGCAGGCCCTCACCGTCCTCGGAGCCGACGACTTCATCCGCAAAGAACACTTCGACCGCCGTCGCTTCATCGAGACGGTGACCCGCACGATTGGCCGAAGCGAGGCCATTCGGGCGGCCCTCCCGGCTCGCGAGAGCGATCCGGCAGCGACGACCTCTGGCCGCTCGACGCCCGAGGTCAGCGGTCGCATCCTGGTGGTCGAGGACAACGCCTCGTGGCGTGCAATCTACGAGGAGTTGGCCGAGGAGCTGGGTGTGGAGTTGCAGACGGCGGTCAGCTATGGGGAGGCCCGTGGCTGGCTGCAGCGCGAATCGTATGACCTCGCGGTGGTTGACCTCAAGCTCATCAGCAGCACGCGACCCTGGGAGAACCGCGACGGGTTCTACTTGCTGCGCCTGACCCAAGAGCACGGGGTCCCGACCATCGTTGTCAGTGCCCTGGCGACTCCCGACGAGATCGATCGTGGCTACGAGGAGTTCGGCATCTTCGCCTTTTTCGACAAGGAGGGCTTCCAGCGCAACGCCTTCCTGAAGACCGTTCGTGACGCCCTGACCCAGGCCGGCCAGCCGCCCCCGGCGATCCTCCCTATGCCCCAGCGCGCCAGTCCACCCCCCGATTCACCCTTGACGGAGCTGACCGAGCGCCAGGTCGAGGTGTTGGCGCTGATCGCGCGCGGCAAGACCAATAAGGAGATTGCCGATGAGTTGGTCATTACCACCAACACCGTCAAGAAGCACATCCTGGCCATCTTTGGCAAGCTCAACGTCAACTCCCGCGCGGCCGCCGCGGCTGAAGCCGCCAAGTGGGGCATCGGCAGCAGGTAGGCAGGCGTAACACACTCGTTGACGTCGCCTGGGCCGGTTCAGTGTAACCGCCGAGTGGCTTGCGATGCCCGCAACGCAGTGAGCGTCCCGGTGGGCACTCTTCACCCAGCCCGTTTCACGCCTTGCACCTCGCGCCATTGTCACCCATTTGGGCACCCCACCTGCCCGCCCGACCGCCAGGTGCTCGACGGATCCTCACCCTGGTCGGCCCGCGCCGGTCGCGGCCGCACCCCATCGGGCACTTTGCCCACCGCCACGGCCAATGCATCAACGCTACTTCCGCCCCGCCTCGAACGATTCCACCAATTATTCGGTCTACAACAATATTTTTGTCGGCAATCACTCCCCCGCACCAGATGGGCCATTGGCACCTTCCACAAAACTACCCACCTGTCGACCGCGGACGGACCACCTGAGTGCTGACGCTCCGCCCAACTCTCGAGTAGACTAGTCCGAACGCCTGTCAAGAGAGTGGCACCGTTGCCGCCGCAAGTCGTTCCGACTTCGCGGCGGCCTTTTGTACCTTCCTGCGGTGCCGGGGAGAAGAGCCGATGCGAGATTTCATTGAGGCCGGCAATATTCTGCGAACCACTCTGTACGACCCACGCTTCGAGCACGATGCATGTGGTGTCGGCGCGGTCGCGACGCTGCGCGGCGGCCCAAGCCATGCGGTGGTGACGCGGGCGCTCACGGTGCTGGAGAACCTTCATCACCGGGGCGCGACCCTCGGCGACGACGCGACCGGCGACGGCGCCGGCATCCTCCTGCAGATCCCACACGCCATCTTCGCCGATTGGCTTCGGCGCCGCCGGGCCAACCGATACGCCCACCCTGGAGACTACGCTGTGGCGGTCTGTTACCTGCCGTACACAGCGGCCGCCGAGAGTGGCAGCGTGATCGAACAGGCCGTACGTGCCGAGGGCCTGCCGGTGATCGGGTGGCGCGAGATCCCAACCGATCAATCCATCCTGGGCTACGAGGCCCGCGCCAGCATGCCGGCGCTGGCCCAACTCATCGTCGGCCGCCCGACCACCCTGGATGCCGACGACTTCGAGCGCGCCTGCTACCGGGCCCGGAAGGCCGCCGAGCGCGCCCTGGTCGAGGCCGAGCTTCGCGGTTACCTGGCCTCCTTCTCCGGTCGAACGATCGTTTACAAGGGGATGCTGACCGGCCACCAACTCGGCCGGTTCTTCCTCGACTTGCACGACCAGCGCTGCGCGAGCCAGGTGGCCGTCACCCACACGCGCTTCAGCACCAACACCTTCCCCTCCTGGGAGCGCGCCCAGCCCTTCCGCCTGCTCTGCCACAACGGCGAGATCAATACGCTTCAGGGCAACGTCAACTGGGTCAAAGCCCGCGAGGCCGATCTGCCGGCAACCCTCCGGCCGGTCATCGACGAGCAGGGCAGCGATTCCGCGATGCTCGACAACATGCTGGACCTCCTGGTCCACGGCGGGCGCGACCTGCCCCACGCCATCGCCATGCTCGTGCCCGAGGCCTGGGAGGGCAACACCGCCCTGCCGCCGGCTCTGCGCGCCTTTTACGAGTACCACGCGGCCCTGATCGAGCCCTGGGATGGCCCGGCGGCGCTCTGCTTCACCGACGGCCGCATCCTCGGCGCGGCCCTCGACCGCAACGGCCTGCGCCCGCTGCGTTACAACGTGAGCGCCGACGGCCTGCTGGTGATCGCGAGCGAGGTCGGGGCCGATGGTCTCGAACCCAACGAGATCGTCGAGCATGGCCGGCTCGGCCCCGGCGAGATGCTGGCCACCGATATCCGCGACGGAACCCTCTGGCACAACCGTGAAGTCAAGCGCCAGCTGGCCGAGCGCAAGCCCTATTCAGTCCTGAATGCTGAGTGCCCGCTCCCGAGCGAATCGACTCAGGCGCAGCACTCAGTACTCAGCACCCAAGAGGCCGCACTTTCCCGTCTGCAGCGCGCCTTTGGCTACACCTCCGAAGAGTTGCAGGTCGTCCTGAAACCGATGGTCTGGGAGGGCCACGAGCCGATCGGCTCGATGGGCGACGACACTCCCCAGGCCGTGCTGAGCGAGCAGTCCCGCCCCCTCGCCCACTACTTCAAGCAACGCTTCGCCGAAGTCACTAACCCGCCGATCGACCCGCTGCGCGAGGCCAGTTTCATGTCCCTGCGGATCCACCTCGGCCGCTGGCCGGCTCTGTTGGAGAGCGAGCCGCGGGTCGAGCGCCTGGTGCTGGAGAGTCCTATCATCACCCCGGCCCTGTTGGGGACTATCGAGCGTGCCCGGCCGAGTTTCCACCTCGACGCCACCTTCCCTGTCGATGACGAGAACGGCGATTCGCTCACGCTCACCCGGGCGTTGGCGCGCCTGCATAACGAGGCCGAAGCGGCCATCCACCGCGGCGTCGAGCTGTTGGTACTCGACGACAGTGCTACCGGGCCGGATCGGCTTCCGATTCCCAGTGTGCTCGCGGTCGCCTCGCTTCACCACCACCTGATTCGCAAGGGTCTCCGGACGCGCTGCAGCCTGATCGCCTTCAGCGGCGCGGCCCGCGATACCCACAGCCTGGCCGTACTGATCGGCTACGGGGCCAACGCTGTCTGCCCCTGGCTGGCCCTGGCCACCGCGGAGGCGATCGGGGCTGAGGGCTACCGCGGCGAGCGCCTCGCTGCGACCGAGACCACTGCGAATTTCCTGCACGCCTCCGCGGCGGGCCTCCTCAAGATTATGTCAAAGATGGGGATCGCCACCGTCGAGAGCTATTGCGGCGCCCAAATCTTCGAGGCGATCGGTCTGAGTCAGGCCCTGGTCGAGCGGCACTTCGCCGGCACGCCCAGCCGGGTGGGCGGCATCGGCCTCAATGAGATCGAGGCCGAGGTCCGCCGTTGGCACGCTGCGGCCTTCGCTGGCGAGGGGTTGACGGTGGCCGACGAGCACGCGATTGCCGGTCTCGCGCCGCAGCCTGGCAGCCGCCGGGAACAGCGCCACGCGAACGGAGGCTCGCTCGCTGCACCGGCCCTCCCCCGGGTGGATCTGCCCAGCCCGGGCTTTTATAAGTACAAGAAGACGGGCGAACACCATGCCTGGTCGCCCCAGGTAGTGCAGGCGCTCCACAAGGCTGTGCGGACGCCCGGCAACCTCAACGGACGGTACGCCGAGGGCTTCGACGCCTACAAGCGGTATTCCGACATGGTCGATCACGGCCCGGCAGCCGAGCCGCGCCATTTGCTGCGGGTCCGGGGCCTGGATCGCCCCGCCGCCTCCCTCGACCCGCTCGATGGCAGCGGGGTCGAGCCGGTCACTGCCATCCTGCCACGCTTCAGTACGGCCGCGATGAGCCACGGGTCCATCAGCGCCGAGGCTCACGAGAACCTGGCGATCGCCATGAACCGTATGGGCGGCGCCAGCAACAGCGGCGAGGGTGGGGAAGACCCCAGCCGGTTTGGCACCGAGCGCAACAGCAAGATCAAGCAGGTCGCCAGCGCCCGCTTCGGGGTGACCCCGGCCTACCTGATCTCGGCCGATGAGCTGCAGATCAAGATGGCTCAGGGCTCCAAGCCCGGCGAGGGCGGCCAGCTTCCCGGCCACAAGGTCACGGTCGAGATCGCCGCGCTGCGGCGGGCCTCACCTGGCATGAGCCTGATCTCGCCCCCGCCACACCACGACATCTACTCGATCGAGGACCTGGCCCAACTCATCTATGACCTGCGCCAGATCAACCCGCGCGCGGCCATCTCGGTGAAACTCGTCGCTCAGGCAGGGGTGGGGACGATCGCGGCGGGCGTGGCCAAGGCTGGGGCCGACATCATCCTCATCAGCGGCGACAGCGGTGGCACCGGGGCCTCGCCGCTCTCGAGCATCAAGCACGCCGGCATCCCATGGGAACTCGGCC
This sequence comes from Ardenticatenaceae bacterium, assembly GCA_027493995.1. Taxonomy (GTDB): domain Bacteria; phylum Chloroflexota; class Anaerolineae; order Ardenticatenales; family Ardenticatenaceae; genus DOUV01. Next base: position 9,300,036 of record JAOSJS010000001.1, read on the forward strand.
TGGCCGAGACCCACCAGACCCTGGTCGCCAACCGCCTGCGCGGCCGCGTGCGCCTCCGCACCGACGGTGGGCTGCGCACCGCCCTCGATGTCCTCGTGGCGGCAATTCTCGGGGCTGACGAGTTCAGCTTCGGCACGGCGGCCCTGATCGCCGAGGGCTGCGTGATGGCGCGCGCCTGTCACAACAACACGTGTCCGGCCGGCATCGCCACTCAGCGCGAAGAGCTGCGCCGCAAGTTCGACGGCACGCCCGAACAGGTTATCGCCTTTTTCACCTACCTGGCGGAGGACCTCCGCCACCTGCTCGCCCGTCTGGGTGCCCGCTCGCTGGACGAAGTCATCGGCCGTACCGACCTGCTCTCCCCGCTGGCCGGACGGCACCGTGACCTCGACTTCCACACCCTTCTCGCCGAGGTTCCGGTCGCCGGGCCGCGCCACCACCGGCCCGGCGATGACGCCTCCCGCCACCTGCCAACCGGCGACACGCTCGGCTCCACGTTGAGCGGACTGGTGATGGATGACCTGGCTCGCGACGGGCGGAGCCGGCGCTGCGCCCGGATTCGCAACCTGGACCGCAGCGTCGGTGCCCGGCTGGCAGGTGAAGTGGCCCGCCGGCATGGTGACACGGGCCTGCCGGCTGGTAGTATTCGCATCGGCCTCACAGGCGTCGCCGGCCAGAGCTTCGGGGCCTTCCTCCTCCCTGGCATCGAGCTGGAATTGGACGGCCTGGCCAACGACTACGTCGGCAAAGGGCTGGCGGGCGGCAGCATCAGCCTGCGGCCACCCGAGAATGCGGCCTGGTGCCGCGCGCGGAGGGCGCAACAGCGCCCGGCACCGATCCTGGGCAACGTTGCGCTCTTCGGTGCAACCGGCGGCCGGCTATTCGCCGCCGGCAGCGCTGGCGAGCGCTTCGCGGTGCGCAACAGCGGCGCCACTGCGGTCGTCGAGGGAGTCGGCGCCCACGGCTGCGAGTACATGACCGGCGGGACGGTCGTCGTCCTTGGACCGGTCGGGCGCAATTTCGGGGCCGGGATGACCGGCGGCCGCGCCTTCGTCTACGACCCCGACGATCAGCTCGCCGCCGCTCTCAACCCCCAATTGGTTCGGCTCAGTTCGCTGACGCCAGAGGACGAAGCCAACCTCCACGCGCTCGTGGCCGAACACGCCGAGCACACCGCGAGCCCGGTCGCCCGCCGGCTCCTCGGTGCCTGGCCGGCCACTGTCCGCGAGTTCAAGCTCGTGGTTCCTCGATAAACTGAGTCAGGAGATTGCAGAGCAGAGGGGGAATGCGCTTTTCCCCCCTGCTCTCTCCCCACTGCACCGCCTCATTTGCCTCCTCCCAGCCGGCCGTCTGCTGGCATAAAACCTGCTGGACCCGTCCATCGAAAATAATTCGAGTAACCATTCGCGCCCGCTCTGCACCCTTCGACCGTTCTTTGAAGGCCTACCAGGGGCACGCCAGAGTGCCCCTGGTAGGCGGCGCGTGCGGCGACGTGGTTGGCCTGGTGCGGGCCGCCCAGCGTGACGTAGCCAGGATTCAGGGCCGGGCGAGCGTCTTCGGCGGGCTGTTCACCGACGTGACCCCCATCCCGGCTGGATCGATACCGGCGATGCGCCCCTCGACGAGGCGCATCGCCGGTATTCGCGTGCCAGTCCCATCCCGGTCGTGAACCGAATACACTCACCACACCGCAGGGTGATCGCCCGGGGGCTCCCTCGGCACTCGCATCTCGCTCCTTGTTCTTTGCCACCCTCTCCACCGAGACCCCTGGCACATATCATGCTACCGCCCTTCTCCGAAAGGTTCTGAGGTAGTAAGTTTCGTCTCTGTCCATGTGCCCTTCAACCGGATGCTGGAGGGCTGTTGGGACCGGGTGGCGCACCGCGCTACGTGCGCTGCGGATATTTGCAAGTATGCGGTGTCCATTCCAGTTTGCAGTGTGAGTCGTCGATCCCGAGGACTCAGGCGCACGGTTCTCATCGCCAATCGGTCCCCCGGCCTCCCTCAAACGACCTTTCCCACGTCGCACCCCTACTGCCACCCCGTCGTGCGGCATCGTCCAGTGCTACTCCGTTGGTGGTTCCCATTCCCCTCAACCGCAGCGCGTCAGCACGAAGCGTGGTGTACTGCGGTTTGAGTTTGGATTCGTCCAAAGTTATCGACCAGGGACACAAACCTCTCACTCTGTCGCAAAGGAGGTCTACAGATGGATCGACGTTCTCTCCGATCGCTTTGGCTGGTTGCCAGCCTTGGGCTCGCGCTGGTCCTCGTGATAGGCTCGGCGTGGCCCAGTGTGGCCGCGCCACCGCTGCAGCAAGGGCCGACGCTCACCTTCCAAACACCCAACCTGCCGAATGATCTGCCCGCTTCGCAGCGTGGGGCCTTTGCCCTGATGAGCGATGCCGAGCGCACCGTGGCCAATGCGCTCCTGGCGGTCGAGGCCGACCCGCTCTTCGCTACTACCGCCACAGTAACAGGGACGAATCTCCTCCCCTCGACGAATACCGTGCTCGGGGTGACCCACAATATGCTTGGCACGATCGGCGATGGGCTGGACGATTTTAACCTTATCGCCAGCCGCGAAGCAGTGCCACCACGAACAGTAGCGCCCGCACCCGGGTTGGCCACAACGCCGACTGTCACCGGTGGCGCTTTCACGACCGCCACCCCTGCGTTGACCACAACGCCGACTGTCACCGGTGGCGCCTTCATGACCGCCACCCCTGCGTTGACCACAACGCCGACTGTCACCGGTGGCGCCTTCACGACCACTACACCCGCGTTGACCACAACGCCGACTGTCACCGGTGGCGCCCTCACGACCACTACACCCGCGTTGACCACAACGCCGACTGTCACCGGTGGCGCCCTCACGACCACTACACCCGCGTTGGCCGTGACGCCGACGTTACCTGGCCCGGGTAGCATTTTTACCCCCACGACCGCTCAGCCCCAATTCGGAGTCGCGGGTGGCGCGTGCGGCGACCTGGTGAACCTGGTGCGGGCGGCGCGTCGCGATGTGGCCCGCATCCAGGGGCGCGCCGGCTTCTTCGGGGGTCTCTTCACGAATGTGGACCCGGCCGAGCGGCGCGCTGCCCTGGATTCCCTCCGTTCTGATCATCAGCAGATGCAGCAGGCCCTGCAGTGCCTGGCTCAGTCTCAACCGGTGCCCGTCACCGGCCAGAGGACGCCCCGTGCGATCGGCACCCAGGCTCCGCTCACGACAACGATCTCACTCACCCCGACCGTTGTGGGTAGCCCGGCCGCCACCATAACTACCACGGCGCCAGTGACTGAGACCGGGCCGGTGGCCCCCGCACGCCCATCCCGGCCCCCCACGACCACCACGACACCGCTGACCGAGACCGGGGCGGTATCCCCAGCACGGGCGGCCCGGCCGCTACCGTGACCACCACGACGCCACTGACTGAGACCGCGGAGGCGCTCGGCCAACCAGGCGGTGAGGTCGCGCTCACCGACATCACCGCCAACCCGCAGCGCTACTACGGTCAGACGGTGACGGTGACCGGAACTGTCGATGTGGTTCTAAGCCCGAACGCCTTCACAATTGCCAGGAATAACCTCCTCGACCTGGGCGAGATCACTGTCCTGAGTTCCACGCCAAGGAGGGCCCTGAACGCGGGCGAGAGGCTCCAGGTGACCGGTATCGTCCGTCAGTTCGTTCGAGGCGAGATCGAACGGGATCTCGATTTTGATTTGGGCGAGGACTTGAGCGCGCAGTTTGAGAACAAGCCCGTGATCATTGCCAGCTCAGTCCAACCGGTGCGCTAAGCCTGAGGGCCGGCCCTCAGGCCGGCGTGCGAGCCAACCAACACGTCGCCGGCGGTGCCCCTCTCACTGGGATGCGCCGCCGGCGCTCTTATGCCAACCCGGCTCTCGTGTTCGGGGCCGGTCACCGTTCACCCGCGGAGGTCACCGGGAAGCGCAGCAGAAGTATGCTGGCGGAGCGTAGGCTTCCGCTGGCACAAATGTGCTCTCATCATAAGCGTAGACGCCCAGTCAGGCGGTCAGCACCATGGCCGCAGCCGCCCATCCAATACCCTTTTCTGCTCCGATGCGCCGCGGGCGCAAATCATATAGGCTGTCTGAAAAGCGGCCGTGGGCCAACGAGCCTTCGCCAACGACAATTCGGGGATCTTTCCGAGCCCGCCCTGTACCCGCAGAGAAGCACCATCCGAACGTCGCGCGGAGAGTGGGGCGAGCAGTTCCCCAAACCAGCAGCAGACCTCCTCTTCGTAGGGTTTGACAAGAGCAACCGAGCTGGGTAGACTTCGAGCTGAAAATCAAACCAGTTCAGCGCGCTTGAAGAGCCGACGACGGCCGGGAGGACCCCCGGCCGTTTTGCTTACACCGGATGGCCTATTGGCAGGGATGTTGCTTTATAACAAAGTACCGATGTAAAGTCACGGCTGCGTTATATTCTTAGAGCCAGGAACGGGTCACAAGGGATGGAACGATGGATGAGTATACGCGAAAGATACGGCTAGTTCTCCTGATTGCGGGCTCCGGGACAACGATGCAGGCAATTCTCGATGCTTGCCGGCTGGAGCGGCTGAACGCGCAAGTGGTGGCCGTCTTTTCCCACGAGCCCTATGAATATGGACTGTTGCGCGCCGAGCGGGAGGGGGTTGCCGCCTTCCTGCACGATCTCAGCAACTATCGCTTCGAGGGTCGCTCGCAGCACGAGTACGACACCGACTTGGCAGAGCGGGTCGCAGCCATTCATCCCGACTACGTCGTCGTCGCCGAGTGGAAGCTCCCGTTGGGCAGTGCTTTTCTCGAGCACTTTCCCAACCGGGTGATCCATCTCCACTCTGGGTTGCCCGGCCAGTTTCCGCTCTTTGATCCATACGGCCAAAATCCGGTGTCGCGCGCCTTCGATGCGTACAATAACGGTCTGATTCGCGAGACCGGTGTGAACCTCCACATCCTGCGCGATGCGGCCGCGAGTGGTCCGGTTCTGGCGCAGGAACGCGTCCCAATCTACGAATACGACACGCTCCTCGACCTCGAAGACCGCTTTATCCGCGCCGCACAGGACAGCCTGATCAACGGCCTCCGGCTGCTGATTGCCACCGGTGAGCGGGAGTACAACCAGCACTGGTGGGACCGGGGATAGCCACTGGCCCGAGCCGTACTTGTGTAACGAGCCTAAAAAAGCCGCGCTGTGGGCGCGGCTTTTCTGTTCTACCGGTGACTCGTTGCGACTCGTCTCTGCCGCGCTCCAGACGCTCGGAGAATAACACGAACAGAGTCGCGAACCCTCACCACCTGGGGTCGCGGCGGTGGTCACTGGCGTGGTGCAAGAAGCAGTTCCGGGACCTGGCAGGGATGATAAAAGAGCGCGAGCGCGGGGGACTCCCGCGCTCGCGGTAGAGCAATCGTGATCTCAGCGCTTAGACGGCGTTTTTCACCTGCTGCCAGGCATCGCGCACCGCGTTCTTGACCTGTTGCCAGGTCCCAGGATTGCGCGCCTCCCACCGTTGCCGGGCTTCGGGCTCGATCTCCGACCAGTCACGGTCGCGGTAGTTTTCATTGCGAGCGAGGACGTACCCGTAGCGATAGGCCGGCTCGACCTGGTCGTAGGTATAGCCGGTGTTGGCAAAGTTGGTCTGGTAGTGGCGGCGGAAGTCAGGCTCGAAGGTCTCGAAAGCCCGAGCGCCCTGCATCTGCTGGCTCCCGAGCGGCTCAACCTCAACCTCCGTGTCACGCACCGTGTCGCACACAGTCTGCGTGCGCTCGCTGACGTCCTTATCGATGATCACTTCCTCGGTCACACGGCCCTTCTTGGCGACCACCGGCTCTTCGTGAGTCTCACTCACCTCGATGGTCTCTTCCTGGAAGGCGTCCGCCAGGTCGGCCTCGCTCGCGGGGCGATCCACCCGGCGGCGCGAGACGTCAACATCCTCGTCGCGCCGCCGTACCCGTTCCTCGACAGGCTTCTCGGTGACGTAGCGGTGGACCCGCACGCCGCCGCTTTCGACCTCGCGCTTGCCAACTTGCATCTGCTCTTCTACGACCGGTACGGTCGTCTGCCCTTCTTCGAATCCCCGATCCTCATCGATGCCGCCAGTGTAGGGCTCGGCCTCCTGGTCAAAGCCGGTCCAGCCACGCTCGCGCCACCCCGCCGCACGCTGCCTGACATCGATGGGATTGTGCCGGCGCATCACCGCGACGGCATCGTCGATCTTCTCATCTCGGAATCGTCACAAGCGTGCGCGGATCGCTGCCGTCAGCCCGGCGGTCGTCAGCGAACCGCCGAGGTCGGGGGTCGCAGCACCGGCAGCCAGGGCGGCGTTCACTGCCCGCTCGATGCGTTCAGCAGGGCCAGCCTGGCCCCACGTGTGGCGAACGAGCAGCGCGGCGCTCAGGATTGCCGCGACCGGGTTGGCGATGCCCTGCCCGGCGATGTCCGGCGCGGAGCCGTGCACTGGCTCTGCCAGCCCGACGCCGCCGGCTCCCAAATTGAGCGAGGGTGCCAGGCCAAGGCCACCCCCCCATACCGCGGCGAGGTCGCTGAGGATATCGCCGTAGAGGTTGGGCGCCACGAGCACGTCGAAGCGCTCCGGGCGCGCCGCCAGGTGGTAGGCGGCCACATCGATCAGCAGTTCGTCCACGGCCACTGCGGGGAACTCGGCCGCCACCGCCCGGACGGCATCGCGAAAGAGGCCATCGGTCAGCGGCAGGATGTTGGCTTTGTGGGCAATCATCAGCCGCCCCCGGCGTTGTGACGCAAGTTGCAGAGCCACTCGCCCGATCCGCTCGCTGGCACCACGGGTGATCCGCCGGGTCGCCTCGGCGACCTCACCCTCGCGCACCCAGCGCTCCTCGCCGACGTAGAGGCCTTCAGTGTTCTCGCGGACCACGACAAGGTCCACCGCCGGCCGGGCCTTGGGAACAGGCATCGTCCGCACGGGCCGCAGGTTGGCGTAGAGTCCCAGCTCCTGCCGCAACGTCAGAATCGCCGAGCGATAGCCCGGTACCTTCCGCGCCGGCGACTGCACGGCTCCGAACAGCGCTGCCCCGGCCGCGCGGATCGCCGCCAGGGTCTCGTCCGGCACCGCGACACCGCAGCGTTCAAACGTGGCCCAGCCAGCCTCCGCCGGCACGACCTCCAGATCAGGCAGCACGGTACGGAGCACCTCAACGGCGGCCGGGATGACCTCCCGGCCGATTCCGTCGCCGGGAATCACGACAACTTGGTGGCTCATTGTGAATCCCCAGCCTCAGCCTCTTCAACACCAGCCACTCGCAAGGTCTTCTGCAACATCGGAATCAATCCACCCGCCGCGACGATCTTCAGCACGCTGGGCGAGAGCGGCGGAAAAGAAAACTGCCCGGCCGCGCAGCGCAGGGTGTGCGCAGTCAGGTCAATCTCGACCGTCTCGCCCGGCTGCAGCGCCGCATAACAGGCAGGGCCGATCGTCAGCGCCGGCAATCCATTGTTGATCGCGTTGCGGTAGAAGATGCGCGCGAAACTCAGCGCCAGCACCGCTCCGGCCCCGGCGTACTTGAGCGCGGAGGCTGCCTGCTCACGCGAGGAGCCGCAGCCCCAGTTTCGCCCACCGACGACGATGTCGCCGGGTTGGGCCGCCGCGGCGAAGCCCGGATCGAGGTCTTCGAGCGCGTGGCGCGCCAGGTCGGCCGGCTCGGTGAGCGTATAGGTGTATTTGCCGGGGAAAATGACGTCAGTGTTGACGTCATCGCCGTATTTCCAGATTCGACCGCGCAGGATCATGCCTTCTGCTCCTGTAAAATCTCCATCGCCGCAGGGGGTGGGCTTCCGCGCCCAAAGGAGAGATCTTGTGAAACGGACACACCAGGGGTCGGAACAACAAGCCACACAGTTTCTCGACGCGCCACGGAGGGACCCGGCACCATGCTGATCTCACCTGATCGCAGCCGCTTTCCCGGTGTCCTGGGGTAGCTCGGATGGAATCACTGGGACGCTGCGCGTGTGACCCCACCATCAACTCGGCGATCGAGGAATGCCAGCATGACACATCTCGCGACCAGAGAGCGGTACAGACTCCCAACCCGAGCAACATCTCTCTCGTCTCAGCCGGCGAGGCGCGACTCAACGCCCCGGCTAGGGCGTGTCCAACTCTGCCGGCGACGCAATCCGCCCCATGATCGCGCTCGCTGCCACGACGGCGGGGCTCGCCAGGTAGATCTCGCTCTCGGGAGTACCCATGCGGCCGCGGAAATTGCGGTTGCTGGTGCTGATGGTGACCTCGCCCGGCGCGGGCACGCCCATATGGTTCCCCATGCAGGGGCCGCAGCCGGGCGTCCCCAACGCGGCCCCCGCCGCCAGCAGATCGGCGATATAGCCCAGACGCAGAGCCTCCTGCAGGATCTCCGATGAGGCCGGGATCACCAGCAACCGCGTCCCCGGTGCCACGCGTCGGCCCCGCAGGATCGCCGCCGCGGCGGCGATATCTTCCAGCCGCCCATTGGTGCAGGTGCCGAGGAACGCCTGGTGCACCCGCCGCCCGGCGACGGCCGAGAGCGGCGCGACGTTGTCCACCGTGTGCGGGCAGGCGATCTGCGGCTCGAGCTCGTCCAGGTCGATCTCGACCCGGCTCTCATAGGCCGCGCCGGGATCGGGAGAGAGCGCGCCGGCGACGATCCGCTCACGGCAGCGCCCGACCGGTTCGCCTGTGCGTCGGCTGAGACGGCCGGCCAGCCAATCGAAGGCCGCGTCGTCCGGCGGCAGGTAGGCGTTCTTGACGCCGAACTCGGCCATCAGGTTGGGAAGCACCATGCGCGCGTCAATCGAGAGCGTCGCCAACCCCTCACCCGCGAACTCGACCGAGCGGTAGAGCCCGCCATCGGCGCCGTAGCGGCCCACGATTGCGAGGCCAAGATCCTTGGAGGTCACACCCGGACGGAGGCGACCGGTGAGGGTAATCTGCATCGCCTCGGGCACACGCAGCCAGAGCTGGCCGGTAGCCCAGAGCGCCGCGACCTCGCTCCGGCCGACGCCGGCTCCGAAGGCCCCAAGCCAGCCGAAGTGGGTCGTGTGAGAGTCCGCGCCCAGGATGGTCTGGCCCGGCAAGATCAGGGCCTCTTCGCTCACGACCTGGTGGCAGATACCGCGCCCGACCTCGAAGAAGTGCCGAACGCCCTGCTGGGCGACAAACTGGCGCACCTCGGCATGGTTCTGAGCGTGCCTGGTTGTCGGCGCCGGCACCGCATGGTCGAGCGTGATGGCCAGCCGCTCGGGGTACTTGACCCGGCTTACCGGCAGCGTGTCGAAGATGCGCGCGATGGCGGCGGTGTTGTCGTGGCTCAACACCACGTCGGGCTCGACGTCCACCACCTGGCCCACCTCAACGGCGGGCAGCCCGGCGGCGCGGGCGAGGGCTTTTTGCGCAAACGTTTGGTTACGAGAAGAGTTCTGCCGTTCTTGCAGCTGCACAAGCCGCTCCTCCGGATCTATGTAGGAAAGACAAAGCGTGAGACTTCCGACGTCTCGGAAGAGTTCGGAAGTCTCCGATCATGGGACGCGCTCTTCTCACAGGGAAAGTCCGCGGAACGCCCACAGGAACGCCAGCGCACAGAGCACCGTGCGGTCGGTGATTTCGCCCCGGCGGGCAGCGGACTGCACCCACGCCAGATCACACCATTCGGCCGTGACGAACTCGGCGTGGTCGGGGGCTGCTACCTGCGCCTGGCGGACCTTCCGCGCCAGGTAGAGCGTGTTGACGGCGTTCGTGAGCGCGGGATTGTCGTGGAAGCGACCTAACTCACTCCACTCCTCCGCATCCAGACCCGTCTCCTCCCGCAGTTCACGCTGCGCGGCGGCCAGCGGCTCCTCGTCTGGCCCATAGAGTCCGCCGGGCAGCTGCCAGATGACTTCTCCCACGGCGTGGCGGTACTCGCGCTCCAGCAGAATCCGCCCGCGCTCGTCCAGCACCGCCACCCCCACCCCCTGGCTGTCCCTGTGGATGCGGGTGTACTCGTACACCTTCCCACCCGGAAGACGCACCTGGTCGAGCAGGACGGTGAGCCATTTGTTGCGGAAGGCAACGACTGTGGAGAGCGTTTGCCATTTCGAAAGCATGGGTGACACCAGGGACGGATAACGGATCATACACGACGAACCGCGGGCCACGGAGATCCAGCTTCAGGCCGCATCCTGAGAAACAAGGGCTGGTTCGCTGGCCCAATGATAGAGCAAAGCATCCACGTCGTCTAGCGTCATAGAGCGCTCGTCGGCCAGCGCCTTGATGTGGGCGGTGAGCCGTTTGACCGTCTCGTCGTCGAGCGACAGGCCAAGCTGCTCGGCACGGTGCTTGACGGCGTTCCAGCCGGTGAGCCGGTGGGCGATGTGGATGTAGCGCGTCAGCCCGAAGTCCTCGGGCTTGAGGATCTCGTAGGTGGCCGGGTTGTTCAGAATCGCCTTGGCGTGGATCCCGGCCTTGTGGGTGAAGGCCGCGAAGCCGGTGACGTAGTTGCTGAAGGGAATGTCCACACCCACGAGGTCGGCCACGAACTGGTCAAGCTCGCGCAGGAGCAGCAGGTTGTACTTGGCCACGAGCGCCGAATCGGTGGCGTAGAGCCGCGCCACCAGGCCGCCTAACGGGGTGATACCGTTGCGCTCGCCGATGCCCAACACGGAGGTATCGACGTGGGTCGCGCCGGCCTCCAACGCGGCGTAGGCGTTGGCGATGGCACAGCCGGAGTCGTTGTGGCCGTGGAACTCGATATCGCAGCGCACCCGGCCTCGTAGTTCCCGGATCAAATCATAGATCTGGCGCGGCGTCCCGACGCCCACCGTATCGGCGATCCCGACGCGGGTCACGCCAAGCTGATCGACCGCCTCGTAGCAGGCAAAGATATCTTCCGGGGCGGAGCGCAAGCTGTCCTCAGTGCTGAAACGCACCTCGATGCCCTGGCGCAACAGATACTCGACCACCGCCTGGGCCATCTCGATGATCTCAGGGATATCCTTCCCGTGTGAGAACTGGCGCAAGTAGGACGAGGTGCCAATGACGACGTCCACTCCGTCCACGCCGGTATCCACGGCGCGCCGCGCATCGTCGAGCGTGCAACGCGTGTGGGTGAGAATCTTGGCGCGCAACCCCAACCCGGTGATGGCACGAATATCGGTCTCGCTCTGAGGGGAGGCCGCCGGACTGGTCAGCTCGAGATACTCGACCCCGAATGCATCCAGCAAGCGAGCGATCTCGATCTTTTGTTGGGTCGTAAAGAAGGCATTGACGAACTGCTCACCCTCACGCAGGGTGGATTCAATGATGGCAAACGTGCCGATGGAATGCTCCATACGCCGGCTCCTTCTTTGACAGTTGCAGGTTGCTTTTCGGTTAAAGGTTGCAGGTTGAAAGGTTGAAGGTTCCCCGATGCGGGCCACCCAGGCGCGACCGTCTCGCTTCGCCCTGCGGGGTGGTCCCCGGCGTCCCCTACGAGACGATCTCGCCTGGGCGTCCCCCGGCGGGGTAGGGCGTACCCCTCAGGGCGGAGATTGGGACAGTGTCAGAGCATTGCACCAGCAATGCCTAACCTTCAACCTGCAACCTTCCAACCTGCAACCGAAGAGCAACCGGCAACCGCCATCAGTTCACGCAACACTATCTCCAGAACATCAATCGCACGCAGGAATTCGTCCACTTCGACGTGTTCATTTGGAGTGTGGTCCAGGGTCGAATCGCCCGGACCGTAGGCCAGAATGGGGCAGCGCCAGATCGGGCCGACCACGTTCATGTCGCTGGTGCCGGTTTTGAGCTTGAAGCGCGGGCGTCCGCCATTGGCACGGATCGCGCGCAGAAAAGCCCGCGCCAGCGGCGTGCTGCGATCGGCCACGTAGGTTGGCTCATGGCCGCGAAAGGTGAGGGTCGCGGCCGGATGGCGCGGCAGAGCGCTCAGATCGCTCTCGAGTTCGGCCGGCGCCAGGTCCGGTGGCAGGCGGAAACCGAGAACCGCGCCGACGCAATCCGAGTTCCCTTCGACGGTCGTGTTGATCTGGCGCAGCGAGGGCAACAACCGATCGAACGCGCCTTCGCGCCCGGTGTTGCGTCGCTCGGCGTAGGCGACGACCCGATTCCAGAACGCAACCGCGAACTCCGCCACGGCCTGCCCGGGTCCGGCAGTGTGCGCCATCGGCTGGGCGAGGCGGAACTCGCAGAGCAGCCGCCCTTTGTAGCCCAGCGTGACCGCATCCCAACTGCTGGGCTCTCCGATGATACAGAAGTCCGGCGCGTAGCCGCCCGCGGCGTGGCGCGCGCCCTTTGAGGTAGCGGCCTCTTCTTCCACGGCCCCGATCACGACCAGTTGCCAGCCCTCGGGGACCATCCCGACCAGGCGGGCCGCGGCCAGCGCGAACGCGGCCAGCGGTCCTTTGGCGTCCACAGCACCGCGCCCATAGAGGCGTCCGTGGCGCCGGGCGACCGCTGGACCGCCCGGCACCGTGTCCATATGGCCGAGCAGCACCACCTGGCGCGGCCCGGCCCCGGCCACGCCCACCGCGTTGCCAGCCTCGTCCACCCGCGCGGCCAGCCCCATCTCAGCCATGCGCCGCGCCAGCCGGGCCGCCAGGGCGGCCTCCTGGGTGGAAACGGATGGTATCGAGAGCAGTTCTTCTAAAAAGGCGATTGGATCCATAGGATTGAGAAACGGGCCAACGGATGCCACAACGGATAATCGGACACAACAACGGATCACATCCATCCGTTGATCCGTTGTGGTCGTAAGCCATCCGCTTATCCAGTGAGCTGTTGTGCCCGCCGGACATCCATTGAGACCACTCCCAACTCCGCCTCGAGCGCGGCAGCCACGCGCTCCAGATCGGTGCGTTCGATCACCAATGGGGGCAGGAGGCGCAGGACGGTGGGACCGGCTGGCAGCGCCAGGATGCCCCGCTCCTGGAGGCGCTGCAGCAGTGGAGTGACCCGCGTCTTCATCTCGATGCCGACCAGGAGTCCTAACCCACGGACCTCGCGCACCATGGGCGAAGCGGCGAGCCGCTCGCGCAGCTCACCCAGCAACCAGGCTCCCAATTCGGCCGCCCGCTCGGGGAGCCGCTCCGCTTCCAGTGCGTCAAGCGCCGCCAGCGCTGCGGCGCAGGCCAGCGGATTGCCACCGAACGTCGAGCCATGGCTGCTCACAGGCAGCCCAGCGAGGCCATCGCGCAGCAATACGGCGCCCATCGGCAGGCCGCCGGCGATGCTCTTGGCGAGGCAGAGGAGGTCCGGCTGCACCCCAAAATGCTCGCACGCAAAGAGGCGCCCGGTGCGGCCGAAGCCGGTCTGCACCTCGTCGATCACGAGCAGGGCCCCGCGCTCGCGGCAGAGGCGCTGGGCCTGGCGGAGATAGCCCGCCGAGGCGGGGCGCACACCCCCCTCACCCTGAACCAACTCCAACAGGACCGCAGCCGTCTGCGGGCCAATCGCCTCGGCGAGCGCCTCCAGGTTGTCGAAGGGCACGTGACGGTAGTCGGGCACAAGCGGCTCGAAGGGCTGGCGATACTTTGGCTCCCAGGTGGCCGAGAGTGCTCCCATCGTCCGGCCATGAAAGCCGCGCATTGTAGCGATGATCTCGCGGCGGCCGGTGAGCAGGCGCACAAACTTCAGCGCGGCCTCGATCGCCTCGGCCCCAGAGTTGCAAAGATAGGCCCGGGACATCTCGCCGGGCGCGAGCGCGGTCAACCGCGCCAGGAGGCGAGCGCGCGCATCGTTGTGGAAGATTTCGGGGCAGGTGATCAGCGTCTGGCTCTGCGCCGTCAACGCGGCGACAATCGCCGGGTGGCAATGGCCGAGATTCGCCGCCCCCTGGCCGCCGACGCAATCGATGTACTCGTTGCCGGCATCATCCCACAGCCGGGCACCGGCACCGCGCACAATCGCCAGCGGTCGCTTGGGGTAGACCCCACTCGTATGCTGTGCCTCTAACGCCTGCCAATTCTTGTCGGGCATGTCGACCCCTCCGCTCTCACTCAATCACCGTCCCCCGACCCTCCAGCGCCGCCTGCACGGGGCGCTCTCCGGCGCTGCCGGCAAGGATCACGCGCCGCACACCGCCGCTGAGCGCCTCCTGGGCGGCCAGGAGCTTGAGTCGCATGCGCCCCTCGGCGAACTGTTCGATCGCTGAGGCCAACTCCGCGCGGGGCAAGCGCGGGATCAGCGTGCTGGGATCGGGGAAGCGGCGCATCAGACCTGGTGCCCCGGTGAGGAGCACCAGGGTCTCGGCGCCAAGCGCCGCCGCGAGCGCCGCCGCCGCGCGGTCCCCGTCCACGTTGATCGGTTCGCTCTCGCCCGAGATCGCCGGCGGCGAGATCACCGGCGCGTAGCCGGCCTCGAGCAGCAGACGCAGCAGGGCCGTGTTGACCGTCTCGACCGTGCCGGTGTAGTCGTCGCGGAGCACCAGCCGGCGCCCATTCTGCACGACCCGGATCGCCTTCTTGCGCGTTCCCTCGAGCAGCCGGCCGTCCACGCCCGAAAGGCCCAGCGCATTCACCCCCCGCGCCTGTAGCTCCTCGACAATCCCGGTGTTGACCTCGCCACAGTAGACCATCTCAAAGATCTTGAGCGTCTCACGGTCGGTCCGGCGACTCTCGAAGCCCGACTCCGAGGTGACGAATTGGGGCGGGTGGCCGAGCGCCGCCGCCACCTCATTCGTGCGCGCCGAGCCGCCGTGCACCAGCACCCACCGCTCCCCGGCCGTCCAGAGCGCCGCCAGGTCGCGCAGCGCGCCGTCGAGTTCGTTTCCGGCGCCACCCCCCACTTTCACAACCAGCATCGTTTCCTCCACCACCTAAATCGGATGCAACCCCAGGAACTCCAACCCCGCCGTCTCGTCAAAACCGCAGGCCAGGTTTGCAGCCTGCAGCGCGCTCCCCGCGGCGCCCTTCATCAAGTTGTCAATCGCACTGATCACGACGACGCGGCCGCCGTGCTCGTCGAGCTCCCACCCGACGTCGGCGAAGTTTGTGCCGGCCAGAATCTTGGGCTCGGGGTAGCGGTAGAGGCTCGAGCGATCTTTGACCAGCCGGACGAAAGGCTCGCGGCCGTAGGCCTCGCGGTAGAGCTTCCACAGATCTTTGTCGGCCAGCGGCCGGCGGAGAAAGACGTGGCTGGTCGCGAGCGCCCCACGGACCATCTCGATAGCGGTGACCGAAAAGAAGAGCTGCCCCTCGTCCAGGCCGGTGGCCTGCACGATCTCGGCCTGGTGGCGGTGGCCGGTTGGCGCAAAGCTGCGCACCGCGCCGCTGCGCTCGGGGTGATGCGAGGCCTCACTGCTGCTGGCCCCGCTCTCGCTCGACCCGACCTTGACCTCGCTCACGACGCGCTCGATCAGTCCCGCGCGCGCCAATGGCAAGAGTCCCAGCGTCGTCACGGTCGCGTTGCAGCCCACGCCACTGATAAAGCGTGCGTCCCGCAATGCCTCGCGGCTGACCTCAGGAAGCCCGTAGACAAACTGCTGCCGCCACTCGGCGGCAACCGGCGTCTCCGGATACCAGCGCTGGTGCGCCATCGGGTCGAGCAGGCGAAAGTCGGCCGAGCAGTCCACCACGCGCTCCCCCAGCCCGGCGAATTGCTTGATCCGCCCGGCGGCCTCACCGTGCGGCAGGCACAGGAAGAGCAGGTCGCACGACGCCAACTCGCCGGCGCTGGTGAACTTGAGCTGAGTCGCCCCGCGCAGGTTGGGGTGAGTCGAGTGCACGAAGCGCCCGGCCAGGCGCTCGCTGGTCACCTGCGCGACCTCCAGGTGAGGATGGCCCAGCAAGAGCCGCAACACCTCGCCCCCAACGTACCCGGAGGCACCGACAATCGAAACTCGCATGATTCCCTCGGGGGAGTCGTAACTCCTGAGTTTCGGATTCAAGTCTACGCCGATCCGTTCACTTAGGACTGATTCACTGCGAATGCAAGACGGCGAACAGCCTCGCGAAGCTCGTCGGGTGTGAGCGCGCAGAAGGGCAGGCGCAGGAAGCGCTCCCCCTCCGCCGGGTTGGGAAAGAAGCCGCGCCCATCGCTGAGGTTGAGCTTGAGCGCCGCCGCCCGCGCGCGCAGGGCCTCGCTGGTCGTCCCCACGGGAACCGTGACCGAGAGGAAGAAGCCGCCATCGGGCTCGATCCACTCGGCATCGGGGAGCCGCTCACGCAGCGCCGCGCAGATCGCTTCCAACCGCGGGCCGTAGAGCGTCCGCAGCCGGTCGAGTTGGGGATCGAGCCAGCCGCGACGGCAGAACTCGTAGACTGTGGCCTCTCCGATCAGGTTGGGCGTGATATAGGTATCCTCGGCGGCTCTGGCCAACCGCGCCAGCGCCGTCGCATCGCCGATCAAATAGCCGACACGAACGCCTGGGCTGATCTGCTTGGTGAACGAGGACATCTGGAGCGTGTGGGCCGGTGCCAGGTCAAAGAGACTCGGCAAGTGCTCGCCGCGGTAGCGCAGTGGCCGGTAGGGAGCATCCTCGACCAGCCAGAATCCGTACCGCTCGGCCAACTCGGCCAGGCGGCGGCGCTTGGCGGGCGAGGCGGTGGCGCCGGAGGGATTCTGGAAATCGGCGATGATGTAGAAGAGCCTGGGCACCTGGTGGCGCAGCGCCACTTCGAGGGCCTCGAGGTCTGGGCCGTCGGCCTCCAACGGAATGCCGACGATGCGAGCGCCGTGACGCCGCAGCAGGGTCAGCACCCGGTCGTAGGTCGGTGACTCGACGAAGACGGTGTCGCCGCGTTCCAGCAGCGCCAGGCCCATGAAATCCACAAATTGGAGTGAGCCATTGGCCAGCATTACCTGCTCGATCGCCACGTTGTGGCGCGCGGCCAACCACTCGCGCAGCGGGGCGAAGCCGAAGCTCTTGCCGTATTGCATCACCTGCGTCCCGAGGGGGCCCCCGATCACAGCCGCCGCGCACTCGGCGACCTCCTCGAGCGGGAAGCTCTCATCCGCAGGGACACCGCGGGTAAAATTGATTGTCTGCTCGAAGATGCTCATACAACCTCTCATTGTCGATCCTGAACGGTGGATTGTCCCGGATGCGCCACTGGCCGGGCACCCGCAATCCGCTCACATCCAAGATCTCGAATCACGCGCCGGAATCCTACGCGGCCAGGGCAGTCCTTTGCTGCGCCCGGGCAACCTGGACGACGTAGTCGACAATCCGGCCGGGAATATTGACCCCGGTCGGCGCGATGGAGTTGCGAAACTCCATCGTGTAGTTGACCTCATTCACCAGGAGTCCACGGTCGCTCTCAAAAACATCAACGGCGACCACACCGCCACCGATGGCGCGGGACGCGCGCACACAGAGATCGTTCAGCTCGGGTGTGACCGGGAAATTGCCTGCCTGCCCACCGCGCGCCGTGTTGGTGATCCAGTGCGCTGAGCGGCGCTCGATCGCGCAGATCGTCTCGTCGCCCACGACGAAGGCCCGAATGTCACGGCCCGGCTTGTTGACGTACTCCTGGATGTAGTAGATCGCGTGCTGCACACCGCCGAGGGTCTCCTTGTGCTCCAGAATCGCCTCGGCCGCATCCCGGTCGTTCACGCGCGCCAGCAAGCGCCCCCACGAGCCCGTCGCCGGCTTGAGCACCACGGGATAGCCCAACTCCTCGATGGCGGCGACTGCCGCT
Source organism: Ardenticatenaceae bacterium (assembly GCA_027493995.1). Taxonomy (GTDB): domain Bacteria; phylum Chloroflexota; class Anaerolineae; order Ardenticatenales; family Ardenticatenaceae; genus DOUV01. Next base: position 9,317,653 of record JAOSJS010000001.1, read on the forward strand.
TCATGGGTAAACGCCGTGCGAGTGCGCGGCTGGGGCACTCCGGCTCGCGCCAGCACCAACGTCGTCAGGAGCTTATCACCGCAAATCTCACCCACCTGGCGCGTGTTGACCGTCGGAATGCCGTATGCATCGAAGCAGGCCAGGGCGGCCATCGCGCGCGAGTGGCTGACACAGCGCTCCAGGATCACGTCGAAGCGCTGCCAGGCGCCGGCCCGCTCCAGGTCGAACTGAACTTCATTGTCGTTGATGACTTCGTAGCTCAGGCTACGCCCCTCGATCTCCTGGATCAGAAGCTTCTCTTCCACGCGGACGCGCCCAAGGAGTATACCGATGTGCATGCCTTCCTCCTACTCGCCCCAATCCTCTTCGACTTCTGGTGCCAGTTCGACCTCCAACGGATCGAGATTCACGACCTCCAGCTCGGCACCGCAGTCCGGGCACTGGGTGATTTCGTTGAGCATGACATCGTCCGGGAAGCTGATCTCGGCCTCACACTCGGGACAAGATGCCGTCTGCATGCCAATTCCTCCTGTATTTGTTGCGAATTTCGTAGAAAATTAACGCGCGCGCGCCGGCCAACGGATGTGCCCCGCGCACAGCGGACAACCGAAGAACGGATGGAACGACAGCCGGCGGCAGCCGCCCCCGTGAATCCGTCGTCCCTTCCGTTGACCGCTACGCGTTGACTGCTCCTTCTGCACAACAAAAAACCGGCGCCAGATTGCGTCTGGCCGCCGGTTGTGTCGCGTTCCTCGTGGTGAGTCACGCCCAAGTAGGATCAGCCAGACCAAAGGTCCGGTTTTTTCTCCTGCGCGGTTTTCGGCGCGAATGCTGCCACCAAGAACTCCCTGCGAATTTCGAAGGATCGCGGGGACTATACCGCCGCTTGGCGATGCTGTCAAGTCCTGCGGCGAGAAACTACCCATTCGGGCACCCTGTCCGTGGCACCCGCGCCACCGGCGGTCCCACCTCGGCACGCGAGGACCCCCTTCGGGTTCTCGCCGAAGACGTCGGGTCGCACCCGCACCACCGGCGGTCCCATCTCGCCACTTTGCCCGCGACCCGCCCCTTCGCTACAATCGCACCCTGAGGAGACAGACGGAGGATGGCCTGGAATGTCGGACGCTGCGCGTCTGATTCCCGGATTGAGTTCGATACCCGTTCCATCAATCTCCACACGCCGGAGAGGGCGATAGGCCCATGAGCTACAGCTACGATACGTTCCTTTCCCCCTTCACGTGGCGCTATGGAAGCGAGGCTATGCGCCACATCTGGAGCGAGCAGCACAAGCGCCGGCTCTGGCGGCGCCTCTGGCTGGCGCTGGCCGAGGCCCAGCAGGAGGCCGGGCTGGTCAGCGCCGAGCAGGTGGCCGATCTCCGCGCGCATCAGGACGAGGTGGACGTGGAGCGCGCTCACCAGATCGAGGCCGAGATCCACCACGACTTGATGGCCGAGGTCCGGACCTTCGCCGAGCAGGCACCGCTCGGTGGGCGTATCATCCACCTGGGGGCAACCAGCATGGACATCGAGGACAACGCCGACGCCCTGCGCCTGCGCGAGGCCCTCGATCTGATGATCGCCGCCACCGCCCGGCTCCTCGACACCTTTGCGCTGCAGATCGAGCGCTGGGCCGCCACCCCCACGATGGCCTTCACCCACATCCAACCGGCCGAGCCCACCACGGTCGGGTATCGCCTGGCGCAGTACGCTCAAGACCTGCTCGACGATTTCGCCGAGCTCCAAGCCGTCCGCACGAGCATCCGCGGCAAGGGCTTCAAGGGGGCCGTCGGCACCAGCGCCAGCTATGCACAACTACTCGAGGGGACGGGCGTGACGCCGGCCGAACTCGAGGCCCGCGTGATGCAAAAAATCGGCCTGGAAGCCTTCCCGGTGGCAACCCAGACGTACCCGCGCAAGCTCGACTGGCGTGTCGTGAACGCTCTTTCCGGCGTCGCGGCCACGCTCTACAAATTCGCCTTCGATCTGCGGCTGCTCCAGAGCCCGCCCATCGGCGAGTGGTCGGAGCCGTTCGGCCAACACCAGGTCGGCTCGTCGGCGATGCCTTTCAAGCGCAACCCGATCAATGCCGAGAAGATCGATAGCCTGGCCCGCTACGTCGCCTCCCTCCCCGCAGTGGCCTGGCACAATGCCGCTCACAGCCTGCTCGAGCGTACACTGGACGACAGCGCTAACCGCCGGGTCATTCTCCCGGAGGTCTTTCTGGCGGTGGATGAAATCCTGACGGTCGGGCAACGCCTGGTTCAAAACCTGCAGATCGATGCGGCGGCAGTGGCGAGAACCCTCGCCACCTACGGGGTCTTCGCCGCGACCGAGCGACTGCTGATGGAGGCCGTCAAAGCGGGCGCCGACCGGCAGGAGATGCACGCGATCATCCGCCGCCATAGCCTGGCGGCCTGGGCGGCCGCGGGTGCCGGGCAACCGAATCCGCTGGCCGAGACGCTCGCCCACGATTCGGAGGTGCTCCGGGTTCTCCCTGAAGCCCGCATTCGTGCGCTGCTCGACGCCAGCGGCTACGCCGGCGACGCGCCTCAACGCGCCCGAGCGCTGGCCGGCGAGATTCGCACTGCACTCGCCACCTGACCACGCGTGGGCGTTAGCGAGGAGCAGGGGGAAATGGAGGGATCGATTATGCAGAGAGTCGTACGACGCATGGTGGCCTTCCGCTGGCACCGGCTTGGATTCGCCCTGCTCCTCGTCGGATTGCTGGTCCTCCCGGCGCCTCTCACTGCCACGCCCTGCACCTACACTGTCCAGCGCGGCGATACGCTGTGGCAGATCGCCGCTCGTCACGGAACGTCGGTGCAGGCCATCCTGCAGGCCAACCCGCAGATCATCAATCCCGACCTCATTCGCGTCGGCCAGCAGTTGGGCCTCCCGAGTTGCAGCGGGCCGACCCTCACGCCGGCGACACCCACTCCGGCCCCACCGCCACCGTCTGGCAGTGATTTTCCCACCCGCCCGGAACACCCTGTTCCTCCGCTGCCTCAGGAACTGCCCGCCCCCTCTGGCAGCGCGCGCACGACGCCACAATCGAGATTCGCCACCCTATTGAGGAACCCAACTTCTGGGGGAGCGGCGTCGTTGTGGGCCGCGACGGGCGCACCTTCATCACCGCCTATCATGTCATCGGCGACGCGTTGAACGGCCAGGAGGCGGACCGGATTGCCGTCGGGCCCTTCGGGGACTGGCACTTCACCGCCGATGTCATCGCCACCGATCCGAGCATCGACCTGGCGGTGTTGCGCGTCCGAGAGCCCGATTTCCCCGGATTCGCAGCCGTCCCGCTGGCTGCCCCGGACAAGTTGGAGCCGGGCGACCCACTCTACACCCTGAGCTACCCCGGCAAGGAAGGCTGGCTCGCCTCTGACAAAGGCCGTTACCTGGCACAGGCCCACACCTTCCACAATCGTGTGGCCCTGATCGTCACAAATGCCGGCGCAACCTATGGCTCAAGCGGCGGTCCGGCGGTGAACGAGCACGGCGAGCTCATCGGCGTCATCGTCGGCGGCGTGCTCGGCCACGAGAACATGAAAGCGCTCGGCTATCCCAACCTCGACCGGGCCACCCTGATTGTGCCCATCGATGCGGCTGCTGATCTGCTTGCAAAGGCGGGGGTGAACCAGCCGGAACCGCCAGCGCATCCGGTGTCGTTGATCCTGGGCGGCATTCGCCGTTCCCAGGCACCCCTTCATCCGGCCAGGCGTGCCGCGAACGGTACGAGTTAGGAATGACCGAGCCACATTCGTTCGTGAAATCCGCGAAAGGCATGCCCACGAACGGCTACACGATTCGCCCCGCCACCCTCGACGACGTTCCCGACCTCGTCGCCCTGCGCCGCCTGATGCACGAGGCGATGGGCTATGGGGATCATCCCAGGCTCGACGACGCGACCGACGCCATCGAGCGAGCGCTGCGCCGGCGGCTAGCCGATGGCAGCCTCCGCAGTTGGGTCGCCGTCGCCCCCAATGGCTGCGTCGCCGCGACCGGCTCGCTCTACCAGATCGAGCACTTACCTTCGCCGACAAACTTGAGCGGGCGTATCGCAGTCATTCTCAATGTGTCGACTCGTCCCGAACACCAACGGCAAGGGCTGGCCCGAGCCATTATGACAACCATGTTGGACTGGTGTCGCGAACAGGGCATCACAACAGTATCGCTCCAGGCCACCCCCGCCGGCCGCCCGCTCTATCTGGCGCTCGGCTTCCATCCGACCGACGAACTCCGGCTTTCTCTCGCCGATTCTCAATGACCCACGCAGGAACGGGCGTGCCGCGAAACAGGTGGTATCTCTGACTGACACTGGTGGCGAATTGGTACACGTCGCGGGCACCGGTTTGTAGTGCGCGCTTCAGCGCGCTGAAGCACGCACTACGAACTGCTCGCCCTCTTTGGAGACGATTTCGCCAACAGGATCTCTGACTTTCTGTAAAAGTGGCGCGCATGCGTCACTTTTACAGAAATATAAACACATCATCCGCGAAACAGGGCAACTGTTGAAATCGTTGCAGCCCCTCTCGAACCGGGTCCGTGACCTTCGAGTCACCGCCTGCCACCCTCTTGACAAGAGTCTTTTTTATTTGTAGTATGTGATACATCACATACTACATTCTTATTTACTCGCGGGATTGAACATCTGTGGCTCCTCTCCTTCCAGAAGTAAAACAAGATCGCCTGACCGACACCGTTTATAACATTCTCCGTGAAAGCATTTTGCGCAGAAAGTTTAAAAGCGGCGAACGCCTGCACGTCGAAGAACTCGCCGAACAGCTTCATGTCAGCCGGACACCCGTTCGCGAGTCATTGAATCTCCTGGCAGCAGAAGGCCTCGTCGACATCGTGCAGCGCTCGGGCACCTTCGTTGCGCGCATCTCTCCTCAAGATATCGAAGAGTGTTTTGACCTGCGCTGCGTCCTGGAAGGGCTGGCCGTCGAGCGCGTCGTGGAGCAGGGACTCAATCCCAAACATCTGGAACGCCTCCGTGAACTGGCGCGGATGGCAGACGAGCCTGGCAGAGACGACCCCAACCTGGAGCAGGACCAGGCGATCCGGCACGCAGAAGCCAATCGCCTCTTTCACGAGCTGCTGATCGAGCTCTCCGGCAACCGGAAGCTGGCTCAGATCTATCGCATGCTCAACGCCAGCAGCATGATGGCCTTCGTCCACTACGCATCCCCCGAGTGGACCCGGCGACGGGCGCTGGAGCGGGCCGAGCACGAGGCGATCGTGTCGGCTCTGGCGCAGGGAGATGCACAGGCGGCGAGGCGGGCCGTGGAAGCGCATATCGTGCGGGCGAAGAGCTCGATCATGGCCGACATGAGGCAGGCATTGGCCGAGGAATCGCGGGGGAACGGTGAGCGATGAAAACGCGCGCCGCCGTGCTCTACGACGCCGGGCTTCCGGCCCCCTATACCGAGTCGGAACCGCTGAAGGTGCAGGAGGTCGAGCTGGAGGGACCTGGAACCGGCGAGGTACTGGTCGAGCTGGTGAGTGCCGGGCTGTGCCACTCGGATCTGTCGGTGATCGACGGGGCGCGGCCGCGAGCGCTGCCGGTCGTGCTCGGCCACGAGGCCGCCGGGATCGTGTGCGAGATTGGGCCGGGCGTGCGCGATGTCCAGGTAAACGATCACGTCATCTTTGCGCTCACGCCGATGTGCGGCCGCTGCTCCTACTGTATCGAAGGGCGCCCGAACCTGTGCGAGAACGGCGGCCGCGCCAACGCTGCCGGCTCGCTGCTGAGCGGCAAGCGGCATTTCCGCGACTCGGCCGGCCGCGAGCTCCACTACCACCTCGGAATCTCCGCGTTCTCGCACTATACCGTCGTCGCCCAGGAATCATTGGTCAGGATCCCCTCCGAGGTTCCGCTGGAGAAGGCAGCCCTCTTTGGCTGCGCCATCCAGACGGGCGTTGGGGCCGTGCTCAACACAGCGGGTGTCACCCCGGGCAACGCTGTGGCAGTCTTCCGGGGCTTTGATGACCTGGCGCAGGGGAAGGCCGTCCGGCAGATTGTCCACTTCGCGCGCTAGTGGCGGACGGCCCGCCCCGCATCCCGTCCAGCGCGACGGGAGCGCCGCTGCAATGAGCAACAGAACTATGAGCGATCAGCGGCAGATCACAGTACTCATCGGCGAGCCGATTCCCCCACACCATTTTGCGCCTGCCGGTGAATCGATGGACCCTGTCAGAGTACTCGTCGTTCCCTTGAAAGAGTTTGGTGCGCCGACCGCGCTGGATGCCATGCCGCCGGTGCTCGCAGAGGAATCACAGACGGTCGAGATACTGGCACTGTTCGATTCGAGCCTGCCGGCGGACACACTTACTCGCTTTCCGAACCTCCGCTGGATTCACCTGTTTGGCGCCGGTGCGAACCGCGCTCTGGACCTGGGCCTGTTCGAGAGTCCGGTCCAAATCACCAATGCGCGCGGCGTTGCCGCGCGCCCGATGGCCGAATGGGTCTTGCTGTGCATGCTCGCCTTGCTTCGCCGTCTGCCGGATCTCGTCCGGCAGCAAGAGCGGCACACCTGGAATCGGCACCCGGCGAAGGAGCTTGCCGGGAAGACAGTCGGCCTGATCGGGCTCGGCGCCGTGGGGCGCGAGGTTGCCAGGCTGGCGAGCGCCCTGGACATGCGTGTCGTCGCCGTTCGCCGCCGGCCATCGCACGGAGAGCTCCCGGCGGGGGTAGCACGGGAATACGGCCCCGACGCGCTCCCGTTGCTGCTGCACCAAAGCGACTTCGTCGCGATCTGCGTCCCACTGACCGGGGAGACTCGCTTCATGATTGGGGCTCGCGAGATCGCGACGATGAAGCCGACCGCCTTCCTGATCAACGTCTCCCGCGGCGGGATCGTCGACGAGGCAGCCCTGGCCCAGGCACTGCGCGAAGGGCGTCTCGCCGGTGCGGCGCTGGATGTCTTCGAGCATGAGCCGCTGCCCGCCGATAGCCCCTGGTGGACGATGCCCAACGTGCTCGTCTCGCCCCATCAGGCGGGCTGGTCGGAGCGAACCTGGGAGCGGACCCTGGAATTGTTCGCGGAAAACCTGCAGCGGTATTGCGCTGGCCGGCCGCTGCTCAACCGTCTCGGCCCGGGAGGGTACTGAATGCCAGTGGGATGGGGCCTGATTGGCTGCGGGCGCATCGCCGCCGCCTGGATGGCACCGGCCATCCAGGCAGTCCAGGGCAGTGAACTGGTGGCAGTGGTCAGCCGCGACGGGCAGCGGGCAGAGCGCTTTGCGCGGCAACAGGGCGCACGCCGCGCCTACGATGACCTGGACACTTTCCTACGCGACCCAGAGTTGGACGTCGTCTACATCGCGACCACCAACAACGTGCATGCTGAACAAACGGTCCGTTGCGCCCGCGCCGGCAAACACGTCTTGTGTGAGAAGCCGATGGCGAGCAGCATTGCCGAAGCGCAGCAGATGATCGACGCCTGCCGAGGGAGCGGAGTGCGGCTCGGCCTGAACCACCACATGCGTGGTTTCACGGCCAACGGCGTCGCAAGGCAGGCGATCGCCGAGGGGCTGGTCGGCGACCCTCAGGTTGCCAGAGCCTCGCTGGCCGTGCTGATCCCCGAGGATGCGCGCGCCTGGCGGCTCGGCGTCGAGCTGATGGGTGGTGTGATCATGGATCTTGCGACCCACTGCATCAACCTGCTGCGCTATCTCCTTCGCGATGAGGTGGTCGAGGCCAGCGCGCAGGCCGCGCAGCAGATGTTCCAGGAGGGTGCCGAGGATAGCGCTCTCGGCCTGTTGCGCTTCGCCCGCGGAACACTCGCCTCGGTCCACGTAGGCTACAACATTCCGTTCATCGAGAACGGCTACGAGATCTACGGAGCAACGGGGACGCTGACCGGCCGTCGCTTGATCGGCCAGCACCCGGGTGGCAGCCTCGAATGGCGCTCGCCCCGGGGCGTCCAGACCCTGGCGCAGGAGGAGGCCAATCCCTACGAGGTGACCGTGGCCGCGTTTGCCGAGTCCGTTCGGAGGGGAGACGACGTGCTCACCTCGGGCGAGGACGGGCTTCAAGACTTGAAAGCGGGGTTTGCCCTGCGGCGCGCCGCAGCCGAAGGTCGCAGCGTACCGCTGGAAGCGATCGTCAGCGAGGGAGAGAGCATCGAATATCATGAACATCATCGTGATCATGCTGGATAGCTTCCGCCAGGATCACGTCGGCTTCTACCACCGGGGGCAACCCGTCTTCGAAGCAATTCCAGCCTGCCGGACGCCGAACATCGACGCCTTCGCCCGGGAATGCGTCGTCTTCGACAACGCCTACCCCGAGGCATTGCCCACCATCCCGATTCGGGCGCAACTCTTCACGGGCCAGCGTACGCTCCCTTTCCGGCCATGGCAGCCCCTGACGCGCGAGGACATCACTATCGCCGAGATCCTGGGCGCCGAGGGCTACGTGTGCGGCCTGATCTCCGACTGCTACCACTACCGCGCGCCGGGCATGAACTATCACCGCGGCTTTCACGCCTACCGTTGGATCCGCGGTCAAGAATACGACCCCTGGACATCGCATCCGCCCCGCCGCTCCGTGGACGGCTACGTCAACGAGCACTACACGCCCGCCTGGCGCGGCCGCGTAGCACAGTTTCTGGCGAACACGGACGATTTTGCCCGGGAGGACGATTGGTTCCCCGCGCGCGTGGTGGACGAGGCAATCGACTGGCTGCGGCGCAACCGCCCGCACCCGCGTCTCTTTGCCTGGATCGACTGTTTCGACCCGCACGAACCGTGGGATCCACCCGCGCGCTTCGATACCTACACCAACCCCGACTACCGCGGCAAGCGCCTGATCCTGCCAATGGGCGGCGCCGCCGACCAGTGGGCCACGCCGGAGGAGATCCGTCACCTCCAGGGATTGTATGCGGGCGAGGCAGAATTCGTCGATCACTCATTGGGCCGGCTCTTCCAGACGCTCCGAGACCTCGGGTACTACGACGACTCCGCGATCTTGCTCATGGCCGATCACGGGCATCCACTCGGAGATCACGGCAAGTTTCTCAAAGGGGGAGATCGTCTCTACAACGAGCTCCTCAAGGTACCGTTCATGCTCAGGCTGCCGGGAGGAGGTGGAGCGCACCGCACACCGGCCATCGTGCAGTTCCACGACGTCCTTCCCACCCTACTCGACCTGCTCGGAATGGACAACAACGTCAGCGCCATGCACGGTCATAGTTTCCGTCCGGTCCTGGCAGGCGAGACAGACCGCCACCGGGATGCCGTGATGACTGGTTTCCACGAAGCGGTCGACCGCTGCGTGCGCGATGAGAACTGGAGCTACATCCAGAGACCGGAGGGAGAAAGAGACGAGTTGTACCACCTGGTCGCCGATCCGCACGAGCGCACCAATCTGATTGACGTGCATCCTGAGGAGGCCCGCCGCCTGGCGTCCGCGTTCGGGAGCTATTTCCGTTTCATCTCGAAGCGCAGCACCAGCCTCTCACTAACGAAGGGCATCCAGGGCAAGTACGAGCTTGCATCCGGCGTGGTCGACTGAGCGGGACGGAAAGGCATCTGTGAGGCACGCCGCACGAATCACCGGCGTCAGCCCGAAGGGAGGAGAAAGAATCAAGAAGACGAGCCGTTTGGATCCGCTTGAAGGAGAAGGCTCCCAATACCACGTGGCCAATCAGGAGGACGAAAGGATGAATGACAAGAATCCGAGAAGACTCTCCCGCCGCGACCTGCTGCGCCTCGCCGGATTGACGGGCGGAACGCTGCTGGCCAGCAACCTGGTCGGCTGCGGCACCGGCGCCACGTCCACAGCGGCCCCCGCCGCGCCGACGACGGCACCGGCCGCCGCGCCGCCCACTGCGGCTCAGGCCGCACCGACCTCCGCCCCCGCCGTGGTGAGTGCGAAGGGCACGGTGAAGTTCTGGCACGTCTGGGGCGGCGATCGCCAACCAATCATGGAAAAGGTCATCGCCAACTTCCAGCAGCAGAACCCCGACATCAAGATCGAGCACACCGTGCTCTCACAGCAGGGCCTGTACGAGAAGTACCTCACGGCGATCGCCGGTGGCGATCCACCCGAGGTGATGATGATCCACTCGCGCCAGATGCCCGCATTCGCAGACAAGGACAGCCTCAATCCTGTCGCAGATCTCGTCACAAGAGATCAGCTCGACCTTGAGTCGATCTTCTACCGCGCCGACGTGCGCTTTCATCAGTGGGATGGCACGCAGATTGGCATGCCCCAGACCAGTTCCGGCGGCTGGTACTTGCTGTTCTGGAACAAGGCCCACTTCAAAGAGGCCGGCCTCGACCCCGACACCGCGCCAAAAACCTGGTCCGAGTACTTCGACTATGCCAAGGCCCTGACTAAGAAGTCGGGCGACACCATCCAGCGGGTGGGCGCACTGTTCTGGTATCTGGATAACAACCACTGGATGGAGTACACCTTCGCCAACGGCGGCCACCTCTATAGCGATGACGGTAAGAAGGTACTCTACGATTCGGAGGCGGCACTCGCGGCACTGCAGTACGAGAAGGAATCGCTCGACCAGCTGTACGGGGGCTACGAGAAGGTGCGCTCGTTTGCAACCCAGCCCGGCGCGGGCGGCGGCGAGGCCAACCAGTCCTTCTTCAACGGCCAGCTCTCCATGCACGTCAACGGGCAGTGGCACTTCCTGCAGCTCTCCAAAGAGGCGCCCGATCTGGACTACGGTGTCGGCCTCTTCCCCTACAACGACAAGAATCCGGACGCCAAGTCACTACAGTTCAGCGATGGCGGCTGGGGCTTCTACATTCCAAAGGGGGCCAAGAACGTCGACGCGGCCTGGGAGTGGATCAAATACACCACGATGGGCGAGGGTCAGAAGGATTTCTTCCTGGCTCAGGGGCGGCCGACGGTTGTGCCCGAGTTCAACCAGGATCCGAAGTACCTGGAGGTGAACCCGCACTGGCCGGTGCTGCAGGAGGCGCTGAACACGACGACCTTCTCGCCGGTCAATCCTGAATATCCGCAGGCACGCAAGATCATCGACCAGTTCACCGAGGAGGCACTGGTCGGCAAGCGCACGCCCGAGGATGCCGTAAAGTGGGGGACGGAGCAAGTCCAGAAGATCTACGACGAGTACTACAACCAATAGGGTTCCGTCACGCAGGAGGGCCACCTCGTACCTCCTACGGTGTTCGGACGGGTTGCGACACGCCCCGTATGCCTGTCGCAACCCGTGATCACCAGGAGCACCGAGGATCAGGACGCTCAGCCCGGCTCCCCGACGATGAGCCGGGCCAATAGTTCTTGTACCTTGACCGGCTCAAGATGGCGAGATATGAGGTATGAGATGAAAGACGTACAGATGGACGATACGCCCGTGGCGGCGGCTCCTGTGAGCGAGCGCGCTCAGCCGACGCGCCGTCCTCGGCCGCTCTCGCTGAAATCCCGGCAGGCGCTCTGGGGGTACATCTTCATCTTGCCGTGGCTGTTGGGCTTCTTGCTATTTACCGCCGGGCCGATTCTAGCGGTCTTCTATCTCGGCTTCACCGAGTATAGCGTCTTTTCGCCGCCCAGCTGGGTCGGCCTGAAGAACTATTCCAAGATCTTCGCCGACGACCCACTGTTCGTCACATCGCTCGGCAACACACTCTACTACGTCGCACTGTCAGTGCCCGGCCAGATCGTGCTGGCCTTCTTCGTGGCCCTGCTCCTGAACAGTCGGATTCGCGGCCTGGGAATCTACCGTACCATCTTCTACTTGCCGGTGATCGTGCCCTACGTGGTCACCTCAGTCCTCTTCCTCTGGATTCTTGATCCACAGGTCGGCATCCTCAAGTACTTCCTGAGCGGCGTGGACCTTCCCAGCCCCCAATGGTTCCAGAGCGAGACGTGGTCGAAACCGGGGATCGTGCTGCTCAGTCTGTGGTATATGGGCACCTATATGCTCATCTTCCTCGCGGGGCTACAAGGGATCCCCGAGCACCTTTACGAGGCCGCCGACCTGGACGGTGCCACGGCGCGGCAGAAGCTCTTCTCGATCACCATCCCGCTGATGACACCCACCATCTTCTTCAACCTGATTAACGGCATTATCAATTCGTTCCAGGTCTTCACGTTCGCTTACATCATCACGAAGGGTGGGCCACTGAACTCGACCTTGTTCTACGTGCTCTACATCTATCGCCAGGCGTTCGAGTTCTTCCATATGGGCTACGCGTCGGCCCTGGCGACGATCCTCTTCGTGCTCGTCCTGGGCGTGACTGTCCTCATGTTTCGCTGGTCGCGATCGTGGGTCTTCTACGAGGCCGGCGGGGATCGCGCCTTTTGATGCTCTGGTCATCGGCGCAGCGGCCCCATGGGCAATCAGCCACCGTCTCCGTGGGATCCGAGATTCGCCAACTGTGTGAGGGAGATAGAAAATGATCCAGTCTGCCAGAATTGGATACTCGTGGCGCCGGCGGCTCTCGCGCGGCGCCATCCATCTCCTCCTGATCCTGGGGGCAGTGGTTGTGCTGTTCCCGCTCTTCTGGATGCTGAACACCTCGCTGAAGCCGCTCCCCCAGACGAGAGCCTACCCACCGGTGTTCATCCCGCACCCGTTTGTCTGGCGCAACTATATCGACGCCCTCACGTTGCTCCCGTTCCAGATCTTCTTCCGCAACACGTTAATCATCAGCATCGCCGTGATCATCGGGGAGTTGCTCTCGAGCTCGTTTGTCGCGTATGGCTTCGCACGTCTCTCGTTCCCGGGGCGCGATATTCTGTTCCTATTGCTGGTGAGCACAATGATCATCCCGTTCATTGTGCGCCTGGTCCCACTCTTCCTGATCTTCAAGAAGCTCGGTTGGATCAACACTTTCCTCCCGCTGATCGTCCCATCCTACTTCGGGACTGCGTTCTTCATCTTTCTGATGCGGCAATTCTATCTTACGATCCCCGAGGACCTGCTGGACGCGGCGCGGGTGGATGGCGCCAACGAGTTCACCATCTGGTGGCGGGTGATGGTGCCGCTCTCCAAACCGGCGTTGATGGTCGTGGCCGTGCTGGCATTCCAGCACACCTGGAACGATTTCCTCGCGCCGCTGATCTACCTGAACGACACGGACAAGTTCACCGCCGCGTTGGGCCTGGTCAGCATGCTCTCGCAGAGCGGTGCCTCCACCGAATACTGGAATTATCTTATGGCGGTCGCCACCACAATGGTCGCGCCGCTGCTGGTTTTGTACGTCATCGGCCAGCGCTATCTCGTTCAGGGCATCGTCCTGACGGGAATCAAGGGCTGAGAAAGGTCCATGGCGGGCGGCCCCTCGGGTGAGGCGGCGTACGAACCCGACATCGGCACAACGAACACAGGAGACAGGTTATGACTCTACCACGTGACGCGCAGGCCGTGCGGCTGGGCGTGCTGCGAGCGGACCCCAGGCTTAGCAAGTTCAAGCCGCTGGAAGAGATCATTCTCTTCGACGATTTCGACTATTCGATCGGCGGCTGGACCGAAGTCCTCGGAGATTACGAGGGTAATCTGGACAACGTGACCCAATATCCCGAGCTGATGGACTCGCGGCCGCCCATGCTGTCGACCGCGACGATGCACGACAGCGGCTCCGCCGGGGCCTTCAGTGGTGTCTACTCGATGAAGGTCGCCACCCGGCCGATCGAAGGGCACGTGGCCAAGGCGCTGCGACGCTTCACCTTCCGCAAGCAGACCCGTGTGCAGTGCGAGATCTACTACACCTTCAAGCCGGAGGCCAGCGAGATCAAGCTGAGCGAGCTCGACGTGCGCGCGGTGGGAATGAGCTACGATCTCCAGGACGATCAACGGCGGGAGTGGCCGGCCGTCCGCTTCCTCAACGCGATGGGCGACCAGCGTATCGAGCGGTGGCAGTACCACGCCGGGGGCGCACGCGCTCCGCATCTCGACGCCTGGGAAGACATCGCCGATGGGGCTCAGGAGCTGTGCTACAACGAGACGGCGACCAAGCAGAACTGGCACTACCTGCGCTGGCTCATCGACCTCGAATCGAGTCGCTACCTCGAGTTGCAGTCGAACGATCGCACCTGGGATCTCTCGCATCTGCACATCCCGGCGGTGAAGAAGAATCCAAACTTGCGAACGTTGATGAACCTTGGCTTCTTTGTTGAGGCCAACACCAACAAGCGGAGCTTCTTCTACATCGATTCGGTAGTTCTCTCCATGGAAGGATGACCATGCTTCGCCATTCCTACACTGCTATCGTCGAACGCGCGCAGCCCCTGCGCGGGGAGTTCTCGACCGAGCCCTACGAGGCCGGCTGGGCCTCTGAGGCCCTGATCTTCATCAAGGTCCGAGAGGCGATGGGGAGCGGGCAGACGCTGGAGGCGTGGGTGCAAATCTCGCCCGATGGGATCGACTGGGTCGACGAGGGCACCCAGTTTCCAGCAATCGGCGCCAAAGGCTTGTACTGTGTCAAACTGAAGCACTTCGGCAACTGGCTGCGGGTGGCCGGTCGCGTGGGGGGCTCGGACAACCCGGTCAAGGCCACCGTATACGTGGCCCTCAAGGAGTAGTCGTCCATCCAGGTTGATTCGCTCGGCCGGCCCCAGGCGCCGGTCAATCGGATTCGGTGGGACGGACCAGGGGTCGGGAGCAGACATGGAAGGGCAGAAGGAAGGGATGCCGCGCCTGCTGTTACTGGCCGATGATCTGACCGGAGCGCTTGACTGCAGCGTCCAGTTCGTCGGGCGGGCGACAACGGTGGGCGTCGCCGTGCGGCCCGGCGTATGCGTTGAGGCCAATGTGGTGGCTGTGGACACCCGCACGCGAGACGCCCCGGGCGCAGCCGTGCGCGCGCCGCTCGTCGAGGCATGGCGGCAGGCCGGCGCGACGCGGTTGTACCTGAAAATCGATTCCGCCTTGCGTGGCGCCGTGGGTCTCAGTATCCGGTCGCTGCTCGAGGCCGGCGCCGGCGAGGTCGCCGTGGTTGCGCCGGCATTGCCGGGGCACGGGCGGACCACGCTGCAAGGCCGGCAACATCTCCCTGGATTCTCGAAGCAACGGGAACAGATCGACATCGTTGGCCTGCTGCGCGGACAGGGCCTCTCCCCGGCGCACGTTCCTATCGACACCGTGCGCGCCGGTGCATTGGCCCTGCGGGCAGAGTTGGAAGCGTCTGGCGCGATGGCAGTGGTCGTCGACGCTGAGACCGACGCCGACTTGGGCGTGCTGGCCCGCGCGCTCGTCGAGTGGCCGGGGATGATCCCGGTGGGCTCGGCGGGGCTCGCCGGCGCGCTGGCGCGAGAATGGTTTAAGCGAAGTCTCGGCCGCGCCCCGTCCTGGGAACCGATCCACGGCGCGATCCTGTTCGTATGTGGCAGCCGCCACATGGCGACCCGCGCACAGATCGAACACCTCCGCGTGAACGCGTGCGCAGACGTGGTCGCGCTCCATCCGGGAGCGCGGCTCACCGAGAGGGCCGCAGCGCCGGCCGACCAGGTTGAGCGGGCGCTGCGGCGGGGCCGGGATGTCGTCCTGACCTCAGCCGGGCACGCGGCGACGGATCAGGGAGAGGATCCGGCCATCGCCGCCCATCTGGCGGAGGTCGCCGAGAGCCTGCTCCCTCGCGGCGAATTCGAGGCGATTGTGGCGACCGGGGGATACACCGCCGCGCAACTCTGTGATCGTTTGCGGATCGACACTCTCGAGGTGGCCGGCGAGTTGAGCCCGGGTATCGTCCTGAGCCGGCCGGCGCACGGCCGGCACCGGCCGCGGCGGCTCGTCACGAAGGCCGGCTCGTTCGGCCATGTGGGGACGCTGGCCGAGATCGGCACAGCATTGCGGCGGGGTGGCGTGGTGTAGGCGGCGTAGTGGCGCCGCCGGCCGGCACGTCACCGGCCTTTCATTGACAGGACTTACGCGGTGGCTTGAACCGCGGAAGAGATATCGGTTTGTAGTGCGCGCTTCAGCGCGCTAAAGCGCGCACTCCAAACCAAATCCTGCTTCTACGGATCACGAACTTTGGGTCGGCCAGGGGACACTGCGCAACTCCTTGCGTTGACTAGAAAGAGGAACCATGGGAGGCAAAAGACGGCCCATCATTGCCATCACGATGGGCGATCCTGCAGGTATCGGACCAGAGGTCGTGGTCAAGGCGCTGGTCGATCCCGCGACCCGGCAGCTCTGCCAGCCGTTCGTAGTCGGGCATCCGGCCCACCTGGAACGGGCGGTTACAGAATTGGGGCTGCCGGTCGAGGTCGTCGCGATCGCGTCGACGGAGGAGCTTCCGGCGGAGGGCCTGATTCCCTGCTGGACCGTCGGGATGCCCCCGCCAGAGCAACTCCCGCGCGCGCAGGTGAGCGCGGCGGCCGGCCGGGCAGCCTATGCGCTGGTCGAGACAGCCGCCCGGCTGGCGCTGGAGGGGCACGCGGATGCGATTGCAACCGCCCCGCTGCACAAAGAGAGCTTACGGCTCGCCGGGGTGCAGGAGAGTGGCCATACCGAGATCCTGGCACGGCTGTGTAGGGCGGAGCGCGTCAGCATGCTGCTGGTGGTTGAGGGCCTGCGCGTCAGCCACGTCACGACCCACGTCGCGCTGCGCCGAGTGGCCGATCTGGTCACGACGGAGCGAGTCCTCGAGGTGATCCGTCTGACCGACGGGTTCCTGGCACAGTTGGGTCTGGATCGGCGGCGCATTGGCGTGCTGGGCCTCAACCCGCATGCCGGGGAGCATGGTCTGTTTGGCGACGAGGACGACGAGCAGGTGGCCCCCGCCGTCCTGCTGGCGCGGGAGGCGGGGATCGACGCCGAGGGGCCACTGCCAGCCGACACGGCCATCCACTGGGCGCATACCGGGCGCTATGACGCACTCGTCGCCATGTACCATGATCAGGGCCACGTCCCGGTCAAGTTGCTCGATTTCTCGGGCGGCGTGAACGTGACCCTGGGGCTGCCCATCATCCGAACGTCGGTCGACCACGGCACGGCCTTCGACATCGTCGGCAAAGGTGCAGCCGATCCGTCGAGCATGCTCGCGGCGATTCGTCTGGCCGCGCAGGTAGCGGCCGGAGCGGACGGCGGCAGGTGATGCAGGCTTTCGTCCTCCAACGAGACGTTGCAACGGGCGAGACTCCCCAGGTCTGTTGCGGCAGTCGCGGAAGTCTGGCAGACCGACATCTCGTTGGAGGGTCGGGCACCGGCGAGGAAGGTGCCGCGCGTCCAGACTTCCCCCTGCGTTTAGGATGACCTATGACATCTGGCGATGGTACGAGCGTCTTGCTCGCCGAACTCAGTTGGCCCGAGGTCGCCGCCATGCAGCAGCGTGGCGCCCTGGTCGTCATCCCGACCGGTTCCACCGAGCAACATGGCTGGCACTTGCCGCTGGAGACCGATAGCCGGTTAGCGGGAGAAGTGGCCTATGCTGCGGCGCTGCGGATCTGCAAGGAAACGCCGATCGTGCTGGCACCCACGCTGACGATCGGCGTGTCGGGCGAGCACCTGGATTTTCCGGGTACCCTCGCTCTGTCGGCTACGACTTTCATGGCCGTGGCCGAGGAGGTCGCGCTCAATCTGGTGCAGCACGGCTTCCGGCGGCTTGCCTTTCTCAACGGCCATGGAGGCAACACCGAGCCGCTTCGCCTGGTCGCCAAGGCAGTTCGCACAAAGCACCAGGTGCTGGTCGCCGTTGCCAACTACTGGGCGCTGGCGCGCGATGCGCTGGTCGGGATTGCCCACAATCCGGAGTTGAATATCAGCCATGGTGGCGAGCTTGAGACCGCGCTGATGCTGCATCTCCGTCCCGAGCGGGTCGACATGCGCCGGGCGCGCGAGCCCGAGCCGGGGCGCGGCAACCCCTATCTCACCCGCGCGCTGCAGCGGGAGCCGATGGCGGCCTATGGGATACGCTGCACCGACCTGACCCGCAGCGGCAGCACAGGTGATCCCTCCCACGCGACGGCAGAGTTGGGCGCGCGCTTCTTCGGGGCAGCGATTACCGCTGCGGCCGAGTTCTTCCGCTACGTGCACACATGGTCCCTGCCAGAGCAAGAACCACTGCTGCCGCCGGAATAGGCGCCGCGCTATGGCCGCAAGCCGAGTCACCTATGGGCTCGCCAGCCTGGGGAGGAACAGATCGATGAGAATCCTTGTGACCGGCTCCGAGGGGCGCATCGGGCGGCGCGTCGTGCGCCGGCTCCTCGAGCGCGGTTACCGCGTGCGCGGCTACGATCAGCGGGCGGGGCCAGCCGGCGGCGAGGGAACCTATGAGCTCGTCCAGGGGCACCTGCTGGAACATGAGAAGCTGGAACAGGCCGTCGCCGATGCGGATGTGGTGGTCCATCTAGCCGGCCAGATCCTCTTCGACGATCGCCAGGCACGCCACATCGTTGACACCAACCTGCGCGCTACCCTGGAGGTGTTGGAGGCCATGGCGCACAGCGGCCACCGGTGGCACCGCGCCGTGCTTGCCAGCAGCGGCCAGGTCTATCCAGACAGCCACGCGCTCTACAGCCCGGTGGACGAGGACCATCCGCTGCAGCCCGATACGTATTACGGCTACGCCAAACAGACCAGCGAAGCGGCAGCCTGGTTCTACCAGCGCAAGTGGGCGATCCCGACCGTCTGCCTGCGCTTCACCCACGTCCAGGAGCCGGCAGAGTTGATCGATCCGAGCAGCGAGTGGTCGGGACCGCGCTTTTTCTTGAACGTCCGTCTGGCGGCGCTTCGACGCAGCGACCCGCCGAGCGCCGAGGTCGAGGAGGCCATCCGCCGGATCGAGGCGGTGGCCGGCGAACAGGAACAACTGCTCCTCTCGCGGGGCCCCGACGGGCGCCCCTATGAGATGACCATCGCGCACCCCGACGACATTGCCAGCGGCATCCTGCTGGCCATCGAGCGGGATGAGGCGGTGGGCCAGGTCTACAACCTCGGTCCGGCCGGATCGTTCAACTTCGGCGAGGTCATTCCCTACATGGCGAAGCACTTGGGCCTGCCCTACGTCGCGCTCGATCTTCCGCTGCGGCCCTACCACTATCAGACCAGCATCGCCAAGGCCAGAGCGCAGTTGGGGTACTGGCCACGTTACGATGCGTTTGCTATGATCGACGAGGCCATCGCTCAGCGGCGAGGGGAATCGAAGAGGCTGCAAGGAGAATGACGATGGCAGCTCACAGACCTGTCGGGGTGGCGGTGATCGGTACGGGTTTTGGCGCCCTCACTCACGTTCCCGGCTACCGGGCCTGCGAGGATGTCGAGGTACTGGCACTGGTGGGTAGACAGCCCGAAAAGAGCCGCCGGGTTGCCGCCGAACTCGGCCTTCCGAACGCGGCCACGAGCCTGGACGCGATCCTCGACCTGCCGGGCCTCGATCTCATCAGCATCGCCACGCCCAATGCCAATCACGCCTCCGAGAGCATCGCTGCCCTCGAGGCCGGCAAGCACGTCGTCGTCGATAAGCCGATGGCAGTGGACACAGCTGAGGCGGAGGCGATGGTGGCCGTGGCGGAGCGGACCGGGCTCATCAATGTCGTCAATACCGAGTTGCGCTTCAACCCCACCAGGCGCCGCATGAAGGCTCTCGTGGAGCAGGGCTATCTCGGCCGCCTCTACCATGTCTCAGTCAACTCCTTCCACGACTATCGTCCTCGTCTATGGTCCTGGAAAGACAGTGCCCAGGCCGGCATTGTCCGCGGTCACGGTTCACACATGGTCGATCTGATCCGCTGGATCTTCGGGGACGTAGAAGGGGTCGTGGGCGGCGTGGTCGATACGCTAATCCCCGAGCGACTCGACGAAGAGGGCGCCCCCCGGCCGGTCCGGTATGATGACTTCGCCTCCTTCACAGTGCGGATGGCGAACGGCGCGGTGGGCAGCTTTCTCTTCAGCACGATGGCCGTCCGTCCGAAACTCAACCCGCACGTTGAGCCCGCCTACATGCGGGTGGAAGCCTTCGGCGAGCGGGGAAGCCTGTTCCTGGATCTGGACGACCGGCTCTACGGGAGCGAGCCCGGCCAGGCGGAGTGGACCGAGTTCACGGAGCCGGAGCCGATTGTGGAAGAGCCGGCGATCCGCAAGCGTGTCTGGGATCTCTCCTTCGTCCGGCTCGCGCGGGCGGTCACCGCGACGATTCGGGGCGAGGGTGACCTCGGCCCGGCCGCAACCTTCCGAGATGGCCTCGCCGTCACGCGGGTGCTCGACGCGGCATTGCGGCTCCGGTGACTCCGAGTGCGCGTGAGGCGCACTTTCAAGCGGTACGTGGAGGTCGAATAACAGGTATGAGAATCGTACAGGTCGAAGCTATTCCCGTGCGGGCGCCAATGCGCTCGGGAGAAGTATATTGGGGCAACCAATCGTGGGGGCGCAACAAGCCGGCGCGCGCTCCCGCCGCCGGGTTGCCGCCGGCCGACGACCGCGCGAGCTATCCAGCCCTCTGGCGCAGCCGCGCAGCCTACTCGCAGAGTGTCGACACGACCGTCGTCAAAATCAGCACCGACAGTGGCCTCGTCGGGTGGGGCGAGGCCAAGGCGCCGGTCGCGCCGGAGATCACGGCGGCGATCATCCGCCAGGTATTGGCCGGGCTGTTGGTCGGCGAGGATCCCACCAATCCGGCGCTGCAGTGGGAACGCATGTACGGTGCGATGCGCATCCGCGGCCATGCGACGGGCTTCTGGATGGAGGCGATCAGCGGCATCGACATCGCCCTGTGGGACCTGACCGGCAAGGCGTTGAACATGCCGTTGCACAAGCTCCTGGGCGGCGCCTTTCGCGAGCGGGTCAAGATCTACGCGTCTGGCATTCCGGGCGTCCGGCAGGGCGCGCCGGACGAGGCCTGGGAAGAACTGCGCGCCGCGGCTGAAGAGATCCGCCGCCGGGGCTTTCAAGCGGTGAAGATGGGCATTGGCCTGGGCGTGGCGGGTGATATCCGCTCGGTCGAGACCGTGCGCGAGGTTCTCGGGCGCAACTTCACAATCTTCGCCGACGCCGCCGGCATGTACGATCTGCCCCAGGCCCTGGAATTGGGCCGTACGTTGGAGCGCCTCGAGGTCGGCTGGTTTGAAGCGCCGCTGCCGCCTGAGGAAGTCGAGAACTACGGACGCCTGTCACAGTCCTTAAATATCGCCATCGCCAGCGACCTGATCTACAACCGCTGGCAGGTGCGCAACTTGCTCCTGGCCGGCGGCGTGCACGTCGTCCAGCCGGACGTATGCCGGGCCGGCGGGATCACCGAGTGCAAGCGGATCGCCGAACTGGCCGACGCCTTTCAAAAGGCGACCACCCCGCACGTCAGTATCGGTTCTGCCATCCATTTCGCGGCGAGCGTGCAACTCGCCGCGGCGCTGCCCAATCAGACTCTGATGGAGTATTGGTACGGTTCGAACCCGCTGGGGGATCCGATCCAGCAGACTCCTTTCCGCGTCGAGGATAGCTACTTCTGGGTTCCGGAGGGTCCCGGGCTGGGCGTCGAGATCGACGAGGAGGCCTTGCGGCGCTATGCCGTCTGAGCGTGTGGCGGTGACGCCGCCAATGTTGGCCGACATTCCCGGTCTCTTTGCGCCTCTGATGGACCGGGGGCTCGCGGTCGACGTCAACCCCGGTCCCTACCCGCTGGATGACGCCGGGCTTGCCGCGTTCCTCGGCGATGCCATCGCCGCCGTCGTCGGCCTGGACCGGGTCTCGGCCGGCGTCTTTCGCGCCTGCCCGCGGCTGCGCATCCTGGCGCGGAACGGCGTGGGCCTGGACAACGTCGACCTCGACGCCGCCACCCGTTCTGGCGTGGTGGTCACTACACCGCTCGGGGCCAACAGCACCTCGGTCGCCGAGTTGACGCTGGGGCTGCTGGTGGCGCTGGTTCGCCGCATCGTGGCGACGCACAACCGCGCCCAGAGCGGCGTCTGGATTCGCGAACCGGGGATCGAGTTGGCCGGCAAAACCCTGGGAGTCGTCGGCCTGGGCCGGATTGGCAAGAAGGTGGCGACACGCGCACTGGGCTTCGAGATGCGAGTTCTTGCCAACGACATCATGCCCGACGTTGCCTTCGCGGCCCCACGCGGGATTCCCTTTGTCCGACTGACCGAGTTGCTGGCCGAGGCTGATGTGGTCAGCTTACACGTGCCGCTCACACCGCTCACAGAGTGGATGATGAATGCCGGAACACTCGCGCGAATGAAGCGCGGGTCCTTCCTCGTCAACACCGCGCGCGGACGCGTCGTGGACCCGCACGCCCTGGCGGCGGCTCTCGATCGCGGCCATCTGGCCGGCGCGGCTCTCGATGTGCACATGGTGGAAGGGCAGGTCGACAAGGCGCTGCTCGGGCGCCCGAATGTGATCACCACAACCCACCTGGGCGCCTACACCCACGAGGCGCTCCGCCGCACCGCCGAGGTCGCGGTCCGGAGCATCGTCGAGACGCTCGACGGCCGTCGGCCCGAAGGTCTAATGAACCCGGCAGTCTGGGGCTGACGGCGTGCCGTTTCGGGCAACCGGGCCTGGCATTTTGCGCATGTGCGCAGCACTGAAATGCCTGGGCACTCTGACGTGAGAGGTGACCCGGCTCTCAGCTACGCAGGAGCAACGATCGTGAGAATCAAGGAAATCGAAACCTTTGTCGTGCGGGCGCCGCTTGAGGGCAACAAGCCTCACTGGGGGGCCGGCTTCTGGGCGTCCGATCCCCGGGCCCATCCGGGCCTTCCAGCCGGGCATCCCGGCGACATCAGCACCGAATACCCGCCGATCTGGCGCAACCGGGCTCTCTACGCACGTAGCCTGGATGCCGCTATCGTGCGTCTGGAGACTGACACCGGGATCGTCGGCTGGGGCGAGGCGCATACGCCGGTCGCGCCAGAGGCCGCCCAAGCCGTCGTCGACTATCTGTTGAAGGATGTGGTCTACGGGCGCGACCCGTTCGATATCTGGCCGATCTGGGAGAACATGTACTCCACGATGCGGCTGCGCGGCCACTCGGCGGGCTTCATGCTCGAAGCCATGAGCGCCGTCGACATCGCCCTGTGGGACATCACCGGCAAGGCATTGGGTGTGCCGGTCGCTAAACTCTTGGGCGGCCAGATGCGCGACCGCGTTCCCGTCTACGCCTCCAGCCTGCCGCGCGTGCACATCTCGGCAGGCGAGGCAGGCTGGCGCGGCCTGGCCGAGATGGCCGCTCGCGTGGTCGAGGAAGGCTACCGCGCCTTCAAGGTCAAGCTGGGGATCGACCTGGAGCAGGACCGGCACGCGCTGCAGGTGCTGCGCGCCGCCGTGGGACCGGACATTTCGATCTTCGTCGACGTCAACGGCGCATACGACCTGCCGCTTGCCCGTAAGGCCGGCCACATGATGCAGCAGGCGGGCGTTCTCTGGTTGGAAGAACCCTTCATGCCTGAGAACCTGCGCGATTACGCCCGGTTGGCACAGAGCCTGGACGTCATGGTGGCGGGCGGGGAGTGCCTCTGTAACCGCTGGGTCTTCAATGATTTCCTGGTCGCCGGGGCGATGGATCTGGTACAGCCGGACGTCTCCCGCGCCGGCGGGATCAGCGAGTCGAAACGCATCTCGGATCTGGCAGATACCTATGCCGTCCCGTTCGCGCCGCACGTCAGTGTCGGCACTGCCATCTACATGGCGGCCTCGCTGCAATGGGCGGCGGCCGGCCCGAACCTGATGATCTGTGAGTGGCCGCTGGAGCAGACCGTTGTGGGCAACGGCATTCTGGTCGAGCCCTTCCGGTTCGACCGCGGTTTCATCCAACTGAGCGACGAGCCGGGCCTCGGGATCGTCATCGACGAGGAGGCCTTGCGGCAGTGGCAGGTATAGCGAAGCCGAGCGCCACGTCGGCACTCGCCGGATATTGAATGCCTGGCAGAAAGGGACGGTCAGAGATGGATAGAGTCATGAACCCACGGCTTGAAGCCGTGGGCTTGTCCCTGGCACCGAAGAGCCACCGGCTACCGGCTCGTCGTCCAAGACCATAGGCACCATGACGGGTGCCCTGCCTGGAACGAATCCCAGGCGCGAAGTTGGGTTCCAGCCCAACGCTGACGTTGGGTGTTTTACGCAGGCAACGATTCCTGCCTGCAACCGCCAACACTCAGTTGTTAAAGTAACCGTTTCTCCGCAAGCGGAGTGTCTTACCAAGTATTATACGCCAAGGGCGCGACAGATGCGAAAACAATAGGCTCGCCCTGAGGGGCGCACCCAGGCGAGACGCTGCCACTCGGGCGCACCCCGCAGGGTGAAAGCCGCTAAAGCGGGGCGCTTCCTTCCACTGCTGAAGCGGGCGGGCTTCCGCGCCGAAAGGAGAAAATTGTGAAAGCTAAGATCGCCTTGATCACCGGGGCGGCGGCCGGAATTGGCCGCGCCATCGCCACACGTTTCGCCGCGGAGGGCGCCTCGCTGGTACTGGTCGACAAGGACGCCGTGGGCGTCCAAGACCTGGCAGGCACTCTGGCCGCGCAGGACACCGCCGTCGAGGTGATCGTGGGCAGCGTCGCCGAAGAGGAGACACTCCGACGGGCGGTCGCCCGGGCCGAGGAACGCTTTGGCCGGCTCGACATCCTGGTGAACAACGCCTACGATGCCGTGCATCGCCCGGTGACCGAGTTGACCGCCGACGAATGGCACTACACGCTTGAGGTCTGCCTGACGGCGGTCTTCTACGGCGTGAAACACGCCATCCCGATCATGCAGCGCCAGCGCAGCGGCGCGATCGTCAATCTGAGCTCGGTGAACTCCCTGGTCGCCGCGCCGGGCCGGCCGGCCTATACCGCGGCCAAGGGCGCTATCGCCGCCCTGACACTGCAACTGGCGGTCGAGTATGGGCGGGACGGCATCCGCACGAACGCGATTCGTCCCGGCTTCACCGTGACGGAGGATGTCGAGCGTACCATTCTGGTAACGGC
Organism: Ardenticatenaceae bacterium; assembly: GCA_027493995.1. Lineage (GTDB taxonomy): Bacteria > Chloroflexota > Anaerolineae > Ardenticatenales > Ardenticatenaceae > DOUV01. The sequence goes on from JAOSJS010000001.1 coordinate 9,342,482, forward strand.
CGCCGAGCGCCAGGCAGCGATCGAGAGTTGCCCGATGCGCCGTCTCGGCCGGCCCGAGGACATCGCAGCGGCGGCGCTTTTCCTGGCCAGTGACGAGGCCGTGTACGTCAACGGAGCCGTGCTGACGGTGGACGGCGGCGCCTCGGCCCTGTGGCCGGCGACGCTGGTCCGGCCGTCCTTGCGCCAGCAGGCGGGCCTGCCCCCACTGCCGCTCGCGCAAGAATGAACCCGGCACATGGCGCTCGTTCAGTGGCACCCGGGGGAGTGGTGCCGCAGGGTTGGGACTGCGCGCGAAGTGTACCCCGCCACCCCCACCGGAAAGGGGGTGGCAGAGGTTGCACCCTCGACCCTGCTCGCCGGGGGCCGATGGCCTGAGGCGGCGCCACGTACCACCAGCCAGCGCACCACGCCTGACCAAATCAAGGAGGAAACCCGACGTGACCGACAAGGTCCAACCCTGGCGAGGGATCTTCACGATCCCGCAAACACCGTTCGACGAACAGGGCGAGCTCGACGAAGAGAGCCTCCGCCGCGAGGTCGACTTCTGCATTCGCGCCGGCGCCCACGGATTGGTCGCCCCGGTGGTCGCCAGCGAATTTTACGTACTTTCGGACGACGAGCGGCGGCGCATGACCCATATCCTGGTGGACGAGGCCCGCGGCCGGCTGCCCACGATCATCGGTGTGACCGCGCCAAGCCGCGAGCAGGCGGTGGCGTTCAGCCGCGAGGCTCAGGAGGCCGGTGCGGATGGGGTCATCGCGATGCCACCGCATGTGCTCAAGGCGAGCCGCGATGGAGTCTACGCCTACTTCAAGGCCATTTCCGACGCGATCAGCCTGCCGATCTTCATTCAGAATGCCCCACCACCCCTGGGCTCCGCCCTGCCACCGGCCTTCATGGTTCAGATGTGCCGCGAGTTCGAGAACGTGCAGTACATCAAGGAAGAGACCCTGCCGACCGGGCACTCGATCACGGCGATTCTCAGGCAGGCCGGGCCGGAGGTCAGAGGCGTCTTTGGTGGTGCCGCTGCCCGCTGGATGCTTCCGGAGCTGGAACGAGGCGCGGCCGGCTTCATGCCGGCCTGCCAATTCACCGACATCTACGTGCAGATCTGGGACCTCTGGGAAGCGGGCGACCGCGAGCGCGCCCGGACGCTCTTTAACACGCTGCTGCCGTTGATCAATCTGGAGGGGATGCTCAGCGTCTCACTCGTGAAGGAGGTCCTGGTACGCCGCGGCGTCATCGCCTCTCCACACGTGCGCCGGCCCGACGGGGCAGCGCTGGATGAGTATGACATCTGCGAGATGGAGCGCTGTCTGGAGGACGTCGCGCCCTACTTCACGGTGACGGCGTGAATGAACGTTGGGTCACACTCGACCTGATCCACCGCCTGGCCACACGGACGATCGTCTATCCGTATAAGGTCTGGGGGTACGGCGAAGCCATCGGTCTTGAAGGGCTGCTGGCGGCGGCTGATGCCACCGGCGCGCCGGCCTACTTCCAGTTCGTACACGGCCTGATCGATGCCTGGGTGGCGGCCCGACCCGAGATCGGCTTCGCCGATCACGTCGCGCCCGGCCAGGTCCTGCTCGCAATCTACGAACGGACCGGCGACGAGCGCCTGCTCCGTCAGGCACTCCGTCTGGCGAGATTCTTTGCCGGTCTACCGCGCTCCCCCGAGGGGGCTGCGCTTCACCGCCCCGATCACCCCGAGTTCGCGGCATACGTCTACGTCGACTGCCTGGCGGTCGACGCGCCGTTTCTCTGCCATCTGGCGCAACTCACCGGCGACGCCCAGTTCTTCCGGCTCGCCACCGATCTCGTGCTGGGCCATATCCGTGTGTTGCAGGACCAGACAAACGGCCTATTCTACCACCTGTACGACAGCGCTCGCCGCCAGACCAACGGGGCCTTCTGGGGGCGGGGTAACGGCTGGGCGATTCTCGGACTGCTGGCGACGCTGGAGCGCCTCCCCCACGATGATCCGGCACAGGGCACGATCCGGACCGCGCTGGAGCGGCAGGCCGCAGCGCTGGTAAAACTGCAGGACGAATCAGGCCACTGGCACACTGTCCTCGACCGCCCCGATACCTCCCTGGAAGCGTCGGTCAGCGCATTCTTGTCCGCCGCGCTCACGCACGGCGTGCGCGTCGGGCTCCTGCCGGGGTGGTACCTGGATACGGCGGATCGCGCCTGGTCGGCGCTCAGGACGAGCGTCGACGCGAATGGGACCGTGGCCGGGGTCTCGCAGGCGACGCCTCCCGGCGACGCCGCGCACTACAACCAGGTGCCGACCGGGGGTCTCTACCCCTGGGGCCAGGGGCCGGCGCTCCTGGCCGCGACAGAGCGCCTGATGGCAGATGGAGCCAAACATGCTTGACGTGATTACGCTGGGCGAAGCCATGGTCCTGTTGACGCCGACGCGCCCCGGGCTGCTGCGCTACGCGACCAGCTTTGACCGCTCCGTGGCCGGCGCCGAGTCCAATCTGGCCATCGGATTGGCGCGCCTTGGCCATCGAGTCGGATGGATGAGCCGGGTGGGCGACGACGAGTTCGGCCAGTGTGTCCTGAGCTTCGTGCGCGGCGAGGGTGTCGATGTCTCGCGCGTGATCGTCGATCCCGCGGCGCCGACGGCGGTCTTCTTCAAGGAACGGCGCGCTGCCGGCATCACCCGCGTCTACTACTACCGCGCCGGCTCGGCGGCCAGCCGTCTCTCACCCGAGGACCTCGACCCGGCGTACATCCGGCAGGCGCGCTACCTCCATCTGAGTGGGATCACGCCGGCGCTCAGTGCCTCCTGCCGCGCGGCGGTGCTGCGAGCAATGGACATCGCGCGTGAGGCCGCAATCCCGATCGCCTTCGACCCCAACATTCGGCTCAAGCTCTGGCCGGCGGCGCGGGCGCGCGAGGTCCTGCGGGCGCTGATTGGGCGGACGAACCTCGTACTCGCCAGCCAGGAAGAAGCGGAACTCCTCACGGGTGAGCTCGACCCGGAACGTGCGGCGCGGGCACTGCTGGAGTTGGGGCCGGCCCTGGCCATCGTCAAGCTGGGAGCCAACGGCGCGCTGGCCGTTGGCGATGGGGGTGTCGTGCACGAGCCCGTGCTCGAGGTCGAGGTCGTCGATACGATCGGGGCAGGCGATGCCTTCGCCGCGGGTTTCCTGGCCGCTCAACTTCGCGGCTGGGAACTCCCGGCAGCGCTCCGGCTGGCGAACATCATGGGCGCTCTGACGACGACCGTCCCCGGCGACGTCGAGGGCATGCCTACCTGGACCGAGGTTCAACCCTATCTCGGTGGGACGAGCCTCGTCACTCGTTGAGGCTCGCAGAGGTTCGGAACGGGTTCGCGGCCCGTTCGTTGGATGCACGATACGCGAGGACACGATGAGATCAACCCATGAGACAGTTGCCGGCATCGTGGCGCAGCGGGTGATTGCCATCGTGAGGCTGACCGAAGGACGCCGGCTCGTTGCGGTGGCTGAGGCACTCACGCGCGGCGGTCTCGCGGTGATCGAGTTTGCCATGACGACGCCCGGCGCCCTCGACGCCATCCGCGAGGCTCGAGCTCGCTTCGGGGACGGACTCCAGCTCGGCGCCGGGACCGTGCTTGACGCCGCTATGGCCCGAGCTGCGGTGGAGGCCGGCGCCGACTTCATTGTCACCCCCGTGCTCAAGCGCGAGATCATCACCGCGTGCCGGCGGTACGGTGTGGCCTGCATTGCCGGCGCCTTCACCCCAACCGAGATCCTGCGGGCCACAGAGTGGGGCGCCGATCTGGTGAAAGTCTTCCCCGCAAGGATCCTCGGCCCTGGCTACATTCGGGACCTGCTCGCGCCGCTGCCCCATCTTCGTCTGGTACCGACAGGAGGCGTCACCAGGGATACCATCGCGGCGTTCCTGGCTGCGGGCGCCGTAGCAGCAGCAGTCGGTAGCCAACTGGTCGATCGATCGGCGGTGGCCGAAGATCGGCTGGAGGTTCTGACAGAGCGCGCGCGCCAATTTCTCGCGGCAGCCGGAGGTGAGGGCTGAAAGACCTCCCTCAACCGTTCAACGACCGCCGTACCGTTCCAGGTGCCAGGAGCCACGAGCCAGAATCGGCAGAAAGAGCCATGACCTGGGCGATGCCGTGGCTGTCGGCGTCGGCGCGGCTGCGACTGTCGGCGTGGGGGTGGGCGTCGACGAGTTGCGGATGCGAAGAATCTGCAGCCCGGCGGCATACCCGGCGACGTAGATCTTGTCCGCAACCACCTGCACGTCATACGCAACGTCGGGCGTATCGTAGCTGGCCACCAGGAGTGGGTTGGCGGGATCGCTCACGTCTACGATCTGCAACCCGTCTCCGTCAGCAATATAGGCCAGGGAGCCCACGAGTTGGACGTCATAGGCCACGCCCGGCGTGTCGTTGCTGCCGCGCAGGGCGGGGCCGGCCGGGTTGCTCACGTCGACGACCTGCAGGCCGCTCTCACCGTCCGCCACGTAGACCAGGCGATCCACGACCTCCACGTTCATGGCGCTTCCGGGCGTATCATAGCTGCCGCGCAGGGTGGGGCCGGCCGGGTTGCTCACGTCGATGATCTGCAGGCCGCTCTCACCATCCGCCACGTAGGCCAGACTCCCCAGCACCTGGACCCGCCGGGCGTTGCCGGGCGTGTCGTGACCGCCGCGCAGGGTCGGGCTGGCCGGGTCGCTCACGTCGATGATCTGCAGGCCCTGATAGTCATCGGCGACGTAGGCCAGGGTGCCCACCACCTGCACGCCCCTGGCGTAGCCGGGCGTATCGTAGCCGCCAAGGATGGTGGGCCTGGCCGGGTCGCTCACGTCCACAATCTGCAGACCGCCGGCGCCTGCGGCAACGTAGGCGAGACTGCCCAGCACCTGCATACTCCAGGCAAAGCCCGCCGTGTTGGCGCTGGCCTGGAGGCCAGGGTCGGCCGGGTTGCTCACGTCTACGATCTGTACGCCCCGGCCGCCGACGGCGACGTAGGCCAGCGCGCCCACCACCTGCACACTCCACGGACTCCCCAGCGAATCGTAGCTGGCCCGCGGCCCGGGGTTGGCTGGATCACTCGCGTCGATGATCTGCAAGCTGTCGCCATCGGCGACGTAGGCCAGGCGATCCACCACCGCCAGACTCGTGGCGCTGCCCGGCGTGTCGTAGGTACCACGCAAGGTGGGAGCCCCGGGACGACTCACGTCGATGACCCGCAAGCCGTTGCCACCATCGGCGACGAAGGCCAGGCTGCCCCCGACCTGCACACGCCAGGCATAGCCCGACGTGTCGTAACCGCCCTGCAGGATGGGACTGTCGGGGTCGCTCACGTCGATGATCTTCAAGCCACCGATGCCATCGGCAACGTAGGCCAGGCCACCCACCGCCTGCACACCGCGCGCCGTGCCCGGCGTGTCGTAGTTCCCACGCAGGATCGGGCTGGTGGTGTTGCTGACATCAATGATCTGCAAGCCCTTCTCCGCGACGGCGGCATAGACCAGGTTGCCCGCGACCGCCAGGTCCGAGGCTCCCGCCGGCAGCATCACACGCGCTACCCCTGCCGGCCTGTCGGGGTCAGCCACATTGATGATCTCCAGGCCACCGACGCCGTCGGCGACATAGGCCAGGCCCCCGGCCACCTGCACGCGCACGGCCCAGTCCGGCATGGCGTACCGGCCGCGCAGTCGCGGGCTGGCGGGGTCACTCACGTCGACGAGTTGCAGACCATTGGTGCCGTCCGCGACGTAGGCAATGCCGCCCACGACCGCCAGGTCCACAACCCAGGTCGGCAATGAGAGCCGCGCGACGCGGGCGGGGGCCGCGGCGCTCGCGACATTCAGGATGGTGAGCCCGGATCCCTCGCCAACGTACGCGAGCGATTCGCTCACTACGACACTTCCGACCCCGCCACTCACGCTCCCGATAGGCTCAATCTCGGGCGCGGCGGGACGAGGAGTAGCCGTGGCAGTAGCAGCCCCCAGCACCAACAGACTCGCCAGAGTGAGCGCCAGGGCCCACCACAGCGGGTGGTTGAGTGGGAAGCGGCGCGGGCGGAGACGTGCGACAGGCATGGCCGTGTCCTCTTTCCTCGGGATGGTCCATCGCCGCGAGAATCAGATTCCCACCTGGTTGGGGCACGTCGGATACGCCGACAGCACCACGACGATTGTATACCACAAGGGCTGACCTGTTAAGTGCTCCTTTGTCCCATGAAAATCGGCAGCTCGCCCAGGGAGCCGGCCGCCTCACCACAAGGGCTGACCTGTTAAGTGCTCCTTTGTCCCTCCCTGGCGACGGTCAGCGCGGTGGGGGTCTGGACGGTGGCAATGACCGGCTCGTACTCAGTGGTCGTACCATCGGAGTGGCTGCGCGGCGCGAGCGCCGCGAGGTTGTAGCGCGCCAGACCATCGGTCAAGGCATCCCGCGGGGGGAGGGAAAAGACTTCCGAAGTCTTGTTCGCGGCAGGTGCCCGCCTCGATCATCATCGTCGGCGCGCGCGTTGGGCCAGGACGGTCCCTACCAGACTTCGGAAGTCTGAGTCCTTGACCGGCGCGCCAGCACCTTGTGCAAGGTCCCGAATTGGCCCGCGTGCATGGAGGGGCACGCTCCGCCGGGATGAACTGCTCACGTATGGGCAGGTGGAGGTGTAACTATGCTCCAGTGCCAGCGTCAGAACCTCCACCGCTTCGAGGTGCCCAAATCCGGCTCGGTCGGGCGCATCGTTGCAATCTCTACCGTCAATCCATGCCAGATAATGAATGTTCAGAGCGTGTTTGGGAAATATCCATACAGAGGCCGCCTGTTTCAGAGCGAGGTCCATCGATTCGGGAAGCCGCCTATCTTTACGGAATCGGCCTATTCGCATTAGGACCATTGACGCAGCATTAAATGAATGCAAGCGATAGAAATCATCGCGGCACTATTCCACCCATGACGCTCATCATCTTCGCTGAGGCACCGCCAGCGGTTGCGCCAGCATGGGATCTATCGCCTGGTTTGTCCATCCTGTCCTCTCCGTCACGTCATTTTCCAAACACACTCCCAAAACGCTCACCCATTTTCCCCACCGCCCACCACCCAGTCGGCGTGAGCCGACTGGCGCTGTGAGCCCGGGCATTTATTCCTGGGCGCCACTGGCCCTCACCCCCGCCCGCTGCGCCCAGCTCCACCGCCGGCGTGCGCCTTCGACCAAAGCTTTGCCCCCGCATCCATTTTCCCCACCGCCCACCATCCAGTCGGCGTGCGCCTTCGACCAAAGCTTCTCACGATATGCCCGCCAAATCTAGCAGCTTTGCACCCAACCATTTCCGATCATCCGCTGATGTTCATTTCTGTCAAATCATTTCCCAAACACGCTCTCAGCGGTGTCGCTCGTTCTATTGGGCCACAGCCACGCGAAACAGCGCTCGCTCCAGACTGCAGCCCAGTTTCACCACACGAATAGTCGGATCTACTATTCTAACTGCAGGTTGTATAGAGTCGCGTACGTTCCACCCAATACGGTTAGCTGTTCGTGGGTGCCTTGTTCAGCAATCCCGGTACCCGTCAACACCACAATGCGCTGGGCATTTCTGATGGTTGACAAGCGATGGGCGATGACAATCATCGTGCGGTTGTGGGTTAACTGCTCCAATGACTCTTGAACAGCCCTCTCGCTTTCGTTGTCCAGCGCGCTTGTCGCTTCATCAAAGATGATCACCGGCGGATCTTTCAAGAAGACACGGGCGATACTCAAGCGCTGCTTCTGCCCGCCAGATAACTTCACGCCCCGCTGACCGATGTCTGTATCATAGCCATTTGGCAGTTCCATGATGAAGTTGTGGGCATTCGCCTTCTTGGCTGCCGCGATGATTTCTTCCCGCGTCGCATCTCGTTTCCCATAACGGATGTTGTCCAGCACAGTCCCCGCGAACAGGTATACATCCTGTTGCACGATACCGATGCTTCTCCTCAGGGAGCGCAAGCTCACGTCCCGGACGTTCTGCCCATCGAGCAGAATTGCCCCCGCAGTGACTTCGTAAAAACGCGGAATTAAGGAACAAAGGCTAGTTTTGCCCACACCCGATGTTCCGACCAGTGCAAGACACTCTCCAGCGCGGATGCTCAGCGAAACGTTCTTGAGCACGTATTCATGATCTTGTTTGTACTTGAAGCTCACATCAATAAACTCCACGCTGCCCTGAACCCGCGCCAATTCGATGGCATGCGGCACGTCTTTGATGTCCGGCTCAATCTCCATCACCTCCATAAACCGATTGAAGCCTGTACTTCCTTCCTGATACAAGCGGGCAAGATTCGTGAACTTCTGGATCGGATCGATGAGGATGGCGACGAACAACAGATACGTCACTAAATCGGCCAGGTTCAGCGAGGCATTCACAATGGCGACGCATCCTAAGATGATCACGGCGATGGTGATTGTCTGTATGAATGCCATCATCCCACCATAGAAGTAGGCTTCACTCCTGTAACTTTCTCTTCTGCTCTCGACAAAACGATTGTTTGCTGACACGAACTTTGTTTTCTCGATGTCCTCGTTCGTGAACGACTTGACGACACGAATTCCCGCAAGTGTATCTTCTACCTGCGCGTTGACATCGCCAATATGCTCCCTGCTTCGACGGAGGGCAGCGTTCATGCGGCGGTTGTAGTAGAGCGCGTACACCGCCATGATCGGCAGGAACAGGAAAATGATCAACGTAAGGCGGACGTTGATCGTTATCAGGATAATGAAGGCACCAACGAACTTCAACACTGCGATGATCGATTCTTCAGGACCGTGATGACACAGCTCGGAGATCGCCAGCAGATCATTTGTCAACCGCGACATGAGCTGACCGGTTCTGTGTTCATCGTAAAAGCTGAACGACAACTTCTGATAGTGGTCGAACAAATCGGCGCGCATATCACTTTCCATTAATGTCCCCATCATATGTCCCTGATAGTCGACAAATGTGTTGCACAGCGTCTGGACGACCACCAATCCAACCATGAGTGCGCCCACGGCGTAGATCTGCCCAGGCCCGTTGGACGGATGAGCGTTCAGGACATTCTGGGTGATGTAGCGCGCGCATAAGGGAAGTACCAGGGCGATTGCCGAGACGATAATCGCACAAATGACGTCTGCTACAAACAAACGCCCATAGGGTTTGTAGTAGGACAAGAACTTTCGGGCTCGAAAGCTCATTGTGTTGCTCCTCAAGCACATACGGCGTCAGGGTGGCGCTGGATGAACAGCCAGACCAAGCCGTGGAGATGGTTGAGATTGATCGAAGGAGTGTGCTACAGGCAACACAAAACGATGACCTCACGTGATGAGGTCGTCAGGCACAGCTGATCGGATGAGCGCTTAGAGGAGAATAACAACCTACGGAGAGAACTATCCAAGGGGTTCAAATTGGATGCGGGCATTGGGCGAAAGCCCGCTGCGCGGGAGGGTTATTGACGTGCTGTGGATAGTATCTAAGCGCAATGCAAGGCAGACGTGCCAGTTTTGGTTGCCTGAATGGTGAGGTTGTTGCAAGACATGGTTTCTGCTTCCTTTGCGCTTGCACTTGTACTATCTCGGCCAAGATAGCATGAAAGGAGGGCAGTGTCAAAGTCAGACGGCGGGACGACACAGACTGATGATGGCATTGGGGAAGGCGTTGAAGGCCTGCGAGGCCGGGCCGACGCGGATGCGGCTGGCATCCTCACCGAAGGTGACATCGCGGACGGAATGGACGCGGTTTTCAATGATCCTGTGGGCGCGCCAGAGCGCTTCGAGGTGGGCGGCGCCGGCCAGGTCGCGCGGCAGGTTGGTGAGGCCATCGCAGACTTCCTCGGAGGTGGTGCCAGCCGTGCGCCGGGTGCGCCGGGTCCGGCGGCGTATGACTTGTTGCAGCCCAGGCCAGGCGAGATCGTCATTGAGGGCGGTGGCGGCTTCCAGGGTGCGAACCTCAAGGCGACCGTGGGCTTTGTCCAAGGTGCGCTGGCGTTCGTACCCCTGGCACTGGTCGGCTCCTTGTCAGGGGGGTGTTAGAAGCGCAGCGCGATCTCCCTCGCAGCGGGTGGGTTGATTTGCTTTGACCAGCCCCAGCCGCCACTCTCCCTCAACCTCGGCGGTGCCCAGACCTCGCCTCGCGAGGAATACCTATTGACGTGCCACCAGCGGCAGCCAGAGGCGGAGGCCAAGGCGGGTCGTAGCCTCCGTCATGCCCGCCGTGGAGGGCGTGCCATCGAGGCTGATGGCCTCCAGACGGTAGACGTAGGCGGTACCGGCACTCACATCGGAATCCTCCCACTGGTAGCTGCTGCCCTCGGGCGAGCCGGGCCGCTGGCTGCCAATCAACCCGCGGTTGAGCCGCGTCCACGGTCCCGCTCGGCTCCCGGCGCGATAGAGGTTGAAGCCCCGGAGGTCGAGCTCGCTCACCGTCTCCCACGTCACCAGGATGTGATCCTCGTGGAGGGCGGCCCTGAACGCCGCGACAGTCACCGCGAGCGGGCTGGAATTCTTCAGAGCGAAAGGGCTGAATGACGAAATATCGAGCCCCTGCACAAAGTTGCCCTCACCCGAACCACCGGTCGCCCCTTTGGTCACCTGGTCCCATCCGGCTCCGTTGTAGTGCCAGATCTGCAAGGAGTCTAGCGTCTGCCCGGCCTGGAGCTCAGCATCGCGAAAGTAGAAGGTGACGGCGCTCGAGACCACCGACGTCGGCGAGATCTCGAAGCAGCGCCTGACCGGGGAGCCGGTGGCCTGGGAGCACACTTGATTGCCGCTCACGGCCACGGTGGTGCTGCCGAGGCTGCCGTTCGGGGTGATGTCGACGCCGTAATACCGGGCCGTCGCGCCTCCGTCGGTGACGTTGAGGAACGCGACGGTGCCGCCGTTCGCCGTCTGGGTCTGCCGCAGGGTGCCGTCGTTGGTCATCGTGCTGGCGACGTTGAAGAGGGCGTTCGCGCCCACGTCCAGAGCCGTTCCCGGGCTGACGGCCAGGTTGTTGAATGTGGTCGTGCTGCTGCCGCCGTAGGTCGAGGTGCTGCCCCCATCAAAGGTGACTGTGCTCGTCCCGGCGCCGAAAATACCATTGTTGGTCCAATTGCCGGCGACATTGAGGTCGGCGCTGCCGGCGTTGAGCGTGTTGGCGATCACGACGTGATTGAAGTTGTTGACGCCGATCCCGTCCATCGCAGCGGAAGAATCGCCGTTAAACGTGACTGTTGCGGTACCGCCATTGAAGGTTCCGTTGTTCGTCCAGGGAACGCGCAACGCACTGTTGTAGGTATTGTTGTTGATGGTGATCGAGTGGCCCCCAGCATTCACGGTCTTATTGCTTACGATCTCGACACGTGCAACGGTGGTGCTGCCACTGCCCGACAGGTTCGAGGTAGGATAATCAAGAGCGTCGTAGTCAAATTGCAGCCGCCGGTTGGCACTGGTCGAGGTTTGGGACAAGGTGCCATTGTTCGTGAACGAGTTCCGGATACGTAAGGCGCCGCTCCCGCTGGCGTGATTGACTGTTGTCCCCGACCCGATCTCCAGATTGTAGAAATTGTGATCACTATTCCCTGACAATGACTGCGAACCGCCACTATCGAAGACAATAGTCGAGGTGCCTGGGTCAAGAATCCCGGCGCGGCTGACATTCCCTCGGATGCGAATCGACGGTCCGTCTACAATCGTCAGGGACGTAATACTGTATGTCGTGACATTTTGAAGCGTCCATGCCCCGCTCCCGTGTAGCGCAAATTGGGCCGTACCAGTACTGTTGCTGTTATTCGTCTTGAGAATTCCGGCAGTCGCCTCGACGGTCCCGGCGTTGTCGATCGTCGTGGTAGCGCCCCCGTCGGCGGACAGCGTGATGTCCCCGTTGACAGTCAGCGCAGCGCCGCTGGCGATCGTCAGGCTCGCGCCGCTGGTGAGCGCCAGGCTCGCGACGGTGACCGATGCGCCCGTGATCGTTGGCTGGTTGAGGGCGCTCCCGATGGTGACGGTATCGCCGGCGGCCGGCGGTTCGTTCCCACTCGCACCGTTACAGCCTGTCCAGTTACCACTTGTCCCCCAGTTGCTGCCGGCTCCCCCGGTCCAGATGCAGGCAGCCGCCGTCGCCGGTTTGGGGGAGGCGAAGTGGCTTAGTCCGAGCGCCAGCAACGCCACACTGACGAGTATCACAGGCCATTCGCGTCTCATGGTGATCTCCTTTCCCCACCTTGGGGGATCCGCGCGTCTCGAGGCGCGGTTGTGGCAATGAGCGGCAGGTAGAGTGTTGTTGGCGCCGCCGCGACCTCCAGGGACTCGCTCAAGATGACGTCGAACTGCCCGTCGGCGCTGACGACCGCGCTGGTGTTGACCAGCGTGCCGCCGTGTAGGTCCGCGTTCAGCGTGGGAGTGAAGACGCGGGTGACACTACCGGGTGCCAGGGTTCCCACCGGCCACGTGAGCCGGTCACCGTCGTCCGCCCAGCCGGGCGCGGCGCCGATGGTCAGACGCGCCTGGTCGTAGTCCACGGCCACGACCACGTTCTCGGCGGCGGCCGGGCCGTCGTTGCGGAGGACGATGGAGAAGGTCACCGGCCGGCCGGCGCGCGGCGCCGGCTCGCTGGCGCTGAGCGTCGAGTTCTTGAGGCGCGGCATGGCGGGCAGGCGCAGCTTCAAGGCCGGGTCGCCGAACAAGATCGAGCTGTCAATCACGTCGTGCCACGAGCTGCTGTTGGCGAAGAAGTACAGCTTGCCGGCGTCCACAGCCTCGCCGAGACGCTCAACGCGGTCCTGAAAGATGGCCGCCGTGATCCCCTGATCCAGCACGACCAGCGCGTCCCCCACGTGCAGGCCGCTGGGCGAGAGGTCCGCGACCGAGCCGCGTTCCGGTGCCAACAGCAGCGCCTCGCCCAGCGTCTGCCGGTCGTTGACCAGGTTAATGAAATAGCCGCTCCAGCAGGCGAAGGTCAGCGTCAGCGGCCAGCGGTGGTTGGCGGCGAGCGCCGGTGGATCGAAGATGTTGAACATACTCACCGAGCCCCAGCGGAACCGCGATGCATGCCCGAACCATTGGAGGAGCAGCGGGCCATCGTCGAAGGCCGCCTTGATAGCGCTGCGCATCTCATCGCCGGTGGCGGCGTCGCTCTGGTAGTAGATCGGGCGGTCATCGTAGGCCGGGGGCAGCCAGGAGCGGCGCACCCCATCGCTCAGGTGGTGGAAATCGGCGGCCTCGTCAGTGGCACTGTCGGCGACGAAGACCATCCGCTGCTGCCACGCCCCGCCAGGCGCGGCTGTCTCGTAGGCGATGATCTTGTTCACCACGGCGGTCACGTCGGCAGGACCGCGCGCCGGGAGACGCCCGATGTGCATGTCCGGCAGATAATCGTCGGGCCCGTCCACACTCACGTAGCGGTTGTCGGCGGCGGTCTCACCCAGCCAGGGATCGACGGTCGCCAGGTACGGTGGAATCAGGTTCGGCAGCGTGGTGCCACTGACGCCCGTAAAGTCGTAGTGACCATCGCCGACCAGCAGTACGTAGGCAGGCGGCACCTCACCCTGGTTCCAATTATGGTAGGCGTAGCTCAGGAAGTTACGGATGGCCTCCGGATCCACGAGCCCGGCGCCGAATTCGTCGTAGATGTCCTGCACATCTACTTTGGCCACCCGAAGCCCCTCCGCCGCGCGGTGATCCAGCAAGGGCTGGATCGCCTCCCACAGCGTGGGATGGACGATGGCGATGTAGTCGGCCCTGTGATCGGGCGAATGCCAGTTGGACGGGGTGTCAGGCTCGATGGCCAGCGGCCGGGCGAGGGCGACGTCGCTCGCCAGGAAATAGCGGGGCGCAGGCCGGTCGGCATCCCAGAAGTGCAGCGAGTAGTCCTCGCCCGCGCGCTCGGCTTTGACCGTGCTGAGTTGCACCGGGTGGCGCGGGTCGCGCACATCGTAGACTCTCAGATGCCCCTCGCTCTTGGCACTGAAGCCGCTCACGACGACTTCGCTGGCCCCCGCGGTAATCCCCTCGATGAAGAGCCGGTCACCCTTCGCCTCGGCGCGAGCCCGATAGCTCACCTCCACCCAGTCGGGCGAGACCCAGTAGTAGCTGAGCCCATGTTCTGGCGGAAACTGCGAGAGCCCCGTCTGCAGGACGAGTCGGTTGGGCGCGCTGTCGAGCCAGACGCCCGGCATCGAGGCCGTAGCCAGGAAGTCGGTATCACCATCCCACTGAAAGGTACCGACGGTATGACGGTTGAGGCGGATCGCCACTGACTGGTCGATGCCGGGCGCCTGGTCGGTGCCGCCATGCAGCAACGCGCGCAGCACCAGATCACCTCCGGCCGAGGGACCATCCAGTCGAAGCGTGTACGTGACTGTGGCCGTCGGCGTACTGCTGTTGACAGCGAGTGGGCGATCGAACCAGTGGTCGGCATCGCTCGGCCGGCGGTAGCGGCTACGGTAGTCGCGGTCGAACTCGATGTGCAGGGTCCGGGTGATCTCGGTGACCACCGGCTCATCCCCGGCCGGTGCGACCGCGCGCAGGGCCATCCGGGCGCCAGGTTCACGGCCATAGGAGAGCCAGTAGACGTTGTGGGTCATGTAGCGTCCCTGGTACGGCCCGGCGTAAAAGATCACCAGGTCGCCCGGGTCAAAATGCCCATCGTCACCCCCGGTCACTTGAATGTCGACCGGCTCACCCAGAAAGGAGACGGCGAAGGTTGCCGGGTCGGTCGTCGTCACGGGTACGCCGGCCGCCAGGAGGTCATCGTAGCTCAGCCGGTAGAGGCCGCGGGCCCCTGTGCGCAGCCGGAGCGCGTTTCCCGCCGACGCGGGCGACACCACCGATTGAGCGCCGGCCGGCGGACCAACAGGCTCGCCCTCCTCCAGCGGCATCACGCGCACAGTGATGCGAAGGTCCGGGTGATAGCGAAGCGTCCCGGTGACGGGGTTGTACTGGAACGGGAAGACCCGCAGCGCCAGCAACCGCCGGCCGCGCTGCCACTGCACCTCACCGGGCACCACTGGGGAGGCCGGGTAGAAGGCGTCCGCGGTGTAGATCGCCGGATCCGGCTGGGCACCTACCGGCACGACTGCCGGCGGCTCCGCGCCGGCGAGCCACCCCGCTGGGCCGGGCGGTGCGAGCCGTGGGACCGGAGCCGGGGGAACGGCAAGCTGTTTAGCAAGCAGGTGCGGGCCGATCGACTCGTAGGTGATCTCCCAGGATCCCGTGCGCGGCAACTCCACGAGCGTGCTCCAGACCGGCAACAGTGGGGCTCCCGGAACATTGTGCCGGGCGTAGCCATCCACCCGCACGCCGTGGGCATCGAGTTGGAAGTGGGGGGTGTGAACACGGAGAGAGATAATCGCCGGGGCACAGGGTCGAGTCGCGCCCCAGGCCGGTTGGGCTCCGGCCGGCACGCCACCCGCGGCCAGCAGAACGGCAACGAGTATCGTCCAACTCTTCCCACGTTCAGCGATCCGGGCAAACAATTCGCCCTCCGAGAATCAGTGCCATCGCACGGGCAGGCTCAGTGCCCAGCAACATGTCGATGGCTCAGACGCAAACGCCAGCGCCAGATGCCTGGAGAGGGCCCAAGAAAGGCGGCAAACCATCGGGCTCGCCTTGGGCTCTAGCGATGAGTGAACGCTCCAGGACTATGGCTGGCTCCGCCCAAGGCTTCTTAGGCACCAGCCGCGAGGCGTTCGGTTCGGGAGAGGGTGAGTCTGTCTTCATCATGGCCTCCGAGCATTTCGATTGGACGATGAGCGGCGGATAACGTATTCGTGGCGACAGAAACGTGAACACGGGCTCATGCTTGCGTGCTGGCCGGACGACGCGCAGCGCACTCATTCACCGAGACATTCGGCACAGCCACCCAGGCGCCGCCGCCGCGCCTGCCACGGCGTTTCGGGCAGTGGGGCACCGGGGTGCTGCTGGGCGTAGCGTGCCTGGGCCTGCCGGCAGGCCAATGAGTGGCCCCCGTACAAGTCGCCGTGTTCCTTCCAGGCCAGCCCGGCGCAGCGCCCTTTGCAGTAGCGGACGAGGGGGCACTCGCGGCAGTCGTGCAGATGCTCACAAGTGTGCCTGGCGCGCAACTCCTGCAGGATCGGTGCGCGTGCCCAAACCTCGGCGAACGGTTGCCGGCGGAGATCACCGGCGGGCATGCGCAGTTCGATGCAGGGGTAGACCACCCCATAGGGGCTGATGAGGCAGGACGAAAGCCCGGCCGCGCACGTGCGCCTGCCCGGCGCGGGCACACGCGGCACGAATGGGGTCCCGTCGGCACCCAACACGTCGGTCATCTCCGAACGAGAAAGTTGATGTCCGGCAGCCCGGTAACTGCCGTCGTCCGCCGGGGAGACTTTGAATACCTGCTCGTAGGAGACCCCCAATTCCCGCGCCAGTTCCGCCATTGCCCGCTGCTCGGCCACGTTCAGATCCAGCAGCAAGGTGTTCAGCCTGACCCGCACGCCCCGCTCCTGCAGCAGCCGCACGCCGCGCACCACCCGGCGCAGGACCGCGCGCCCGCCGGCGACGGCGTCGCAGGTCGTGGCGGTGGCGCCGAGCAGACTGATATCGACCTGGATAGGGACCAGCGCCGCGATCCGGTCGGCGCGGCTTGGGGTGAGAAGGGTGCCGTTGGTCTTTAGATTCAGGGCAAACCCAAGCGCCCGTGCCCGCTCGGCGATGGCAAAGAAGTCGGGCCGGGCCAGGATCTCGCCCCCCGTGAGGGTCAATCGTAGCGTGCCAGCGGCGGCCAACTGCTCCAGCACGGCGAAGCACTCCCCTGCCGTCAATGGAGGCTGCCGCAGGGGGACGTTGTAGCACATCACGCAGCGCAGGTTGCAGACGTGCGTCAGCTCCCAGAGGACGCTGAAGGGGACGTGCTCGCGACGGAGCCGGGCCAGGAGCGCTTCGTACAGATCAGCCGGTCCGCTGGCCCGTCCGCAGGCGTCGAAACCGGGGTTCAGGGAGCCCGCGGGCATTGTCGGTGAGAAGGCGCTCTTTGCCATAGACACTGCTCACTCTCGAGCCGTGGTTGCCTCGACGGCACCGCGGCCGTGGTCAAAATGAAAGGGGCGATGAACCGCGCCCCCGGACGTCATGTCCAGACCAACAACTCTTTGCCAGACAACTCTTCGAGAAAGGCGGCGACACTCCGGCGCGCGGCCGACAGGTCTACGTCGAACTCGTCTGCCAGGGCGAGGGTGATTTGCTCGGGCGTGCCCATGCCGTCAGCGAGTTCCCAGATGCGCGAGCCGACCGGGTTCAACAGGCGCACCATGTTTTCGGCCGGTGTGATGATCACTGCCTCGCCGGCGAACACGCGGGAGGCCGTCTGGGGGTGATGGGCCGGCTTCCGATCGTCAGAATGGTTCATCAAGCACCTCCTTGTTGTGTTGGTCCAGAAATGACCACAGACGAGGGGTTGGTCGAAAGTGGAGCTGGTAGACCGGGAGCCGGGTCACCAGGCGCCCGGCCACGTCGAGCCAGGCGGCGGCGCTCGGCACGCGCTCGGTCGCCACTTTCTCGGTCCCCAGCAGCGCGATGGCCGCGGCGGCGGGGTTGAGGCGGACGAGATCGAAGACCGGAGCCTGCACGAGTGCGTAGAGCCCGCGCAGCGGCACCTGCCGCCGCACTCGGCTGATCAGCCCGCGCGGCGTGCTGTGCCCCCAGAAGGGGGTGCTGATCAATTCGGGCCCGTCCACGCCCAGCCGGACGATCACACTCTCGTCGGTCAGAACCTGGCCCCGGCGAATTGCCAGCTGGGCTACAGTCGTCTTGCCCGCTCCCGACGGACCGAAGAAGAGGTATCCACCGCCGTCCAGCACAATTCCGGCCGCGTGGAGCACGAGCGCATCGTGTTCGCGCGGCAACACCTGCATGCACACGTAGGCCAGGGTGCGATCGAGGGCGGAGGCCGCGCGATTGAGCGTGGGCGTGCTCACGGCGGCTCGGCGGGCCGCGAGGTCGATCCACCCCGCGTAGGCCGCGGCACGGAACCGGGTGATCGCCCCATCGTGGCTGATCCAGGCGTGGCCCGTGTCGGTCAGCGATGGATCGTGCGCCAGCGTGAGGCGCCAGGCCGAGGCTGCCGCGGTGACGAAGGGAGCGTAGCGCGGCTGCAGCGTGGCCCACCACGCCTCATCAGGGAGAACAACACCCACGATCACCCCACCGATGTCCAGGGTGAGCATCACAGTCATAGACGCAGCCTCTTTCTCACCCCCTGAATAGCCCGCACCGCGCGGAGCACGTGGTAGCGCACCACCCAGATCAGCGACCATGGCCGTGAGAGTCTCCGCGGCCAACAACGGCGCTCCCTCCGGTAGGCCGCCCGAACCGCCCCGACGACGAGGGCCGGGTCCAACGGGCGGTCGGGAGTACGGCGAGCGTCCCCCTGCGTGATCCAGTGCCCGCGCGACCGGTGCACCAGGCGGTGAGCCACCAGCGTGTCACCGGCGGCGAAGACGACCACGTCCCCCAACCGCACCACTGCCGGGAGGGGCACGATGTCGATCTCGCAGCCGGGCGGCAACGTCGGGACCATACTCGTGCCATGCAGCCGCCAACGAAACGGCTCCTCACGAGCGAGGATCTCCCGCAGGAAGGGTAGCCACTCGCTGATCAGATGGGCGGGCCGGGCGGCCGGACACAGGCAGTGAGCGTGGGAGGTGTCTGGTAACTGTCTATCCATTCTGGTGCCGATGGTGCGCACAGTATGGCAGAAACCAAACGGCTGGGATCAAGCAGAACAGAAGGTTGCCATACAGAATGCTCGAAACGCAGACAGCAAGACGGCGCTCGAGCGACAAAGGGTGCTTCAACGGACGGCGCGCAGCGAGCAGCAGGTATCAAGTATCGATGCAGAAGTACATCTTGACAGCTGCGACAAAGGCGCACGGTCAGAGGCAGGGGGACCGTGGGGCAGGCTCAAGAGAGCGATACGGTGTTGAGGGGAATACCATTCGATTCTTGCAGAGCGCAGGCAAGGTATCATAAAAGGATAATGGTTGTCAAGCCTCATTCGAGTTTTTACAGAAAATGTAGGAGAAACTGGTAATTTATTCGAAGACCCCGGACCGGTGGTAACGACGAGAGGGAGATGGGGGCAGTGTCGATGACTACGACGGGCAGGCCCCCCGATGTTGTGACTCTGCGCTTTGAATCAGCGGAACGGTTGACGACGACGGCGATAGCTCGCGCGCGCGGCGAGAATCAACACGAACAGGGTGAGGATCAATGAGATAATGAACGCAACCAGGATGACAACAACTGTATCCATGGCCCACCTCCTCTCCCTCAGGCCCGGGATAGTCTCTCATCTCTCTTGGAATGTATCACATCTTCAACTAGAAATCAACAGATACACAACACAAAGTTGTCACAATTTTTGACAATCAGTCGGCGTCCGCGGCGGACGCCGGGGGCGGGCCACCTGCCTCCGACGGTGCGCCTTGGGCGTCGGGCGCGGGCAAGCAGAGCGACCGGGGAAGTTCCGTCAACGAGGAGAGCCACGAGTGGTAGCTCGTGATGAGAATTGGATGGTGGTGGCAAACTGAGATCAGGTCCAAAGGGCGGGAGGAAGTCGCATCGCGCACGACCACGGTGGAAACGCCGCGCTCAGGACGCGCGCCGAAGGCGCGAGAGGCAGCGTTGCCCGGCTCAGAGCGCACGGCCTGCTCACGGGATCGGAACCGGCCTTGGGGAAAAATTACTCGCGGAGGGTGTACCCCTCACCCCGAACGGTGATGAGCCAGTCGGGATTGGCCCGGTCGCGCTCAATCTTCTCGCGGAGCCGCTGCACAGTGGTGTCGAGAACCTTGCTGTCGGGTTTCAACTCTTCGTCGCCCCAGATGGCCTGAATGAGGTCGGCACGGTTGCAGGTCTGGCCACGCCGCTCGAAGAGGTAAGTCGCCAGGCGCGCTTCGGTGGGGGTCAGTTGGATCCGCTGGCCCTCGACGGTAACCCAGCGGCCATCGAGCTGGAGGTCCGCCTGGTCGCGGGCCTGACGCACCCGCTCGCGCAACCAACCGGTGAAGAGCGTCCCAAAGGGCGCGGTACCACCATTCTGGTCAACGGTCAGTGCCCGGCTCTGCAGGCGGGGGAGGGCGGCCAGCGCTGCGAGGCTGTGGACACCATCACTCACGAGCACCCCGAGCGCCTCACGCTCGCCCTCACTAACATGGCGCCAGATGCTGCGGAAGAGACCGTCGGCATCCGGCCGGACGCGCGCCGCGATGGCCTCGAGGGTCAGCAACTCCCCTTTGGTATGCAACTCCCACATGGCGCTTCCGGCCATCTTGACGAGATCGGGGTGGCGACCGGTCAGCGAGAGCACCTGCTCCACCAGCCCCGGCGGCCAGGTCACGCCCACCCTGGCGGCCGGAGCGCAGAGCAACTCACGGGCCTCTTCGGGTGGCAGGAGACCGAGGGCATGGGTGGAAAAAATGTTGTAGAGCGGCGAGACCCGCCCGTGTTCGTCGAGCAGTTCAAAGAGGGGTTCGAGGCTGGCCGTGACGTAGGCCGTGTTGGTCTGCATGACCAGCGAGCGCAGGAAGTAGGCCATCTGCGGATCCCAGGCAGTCGTGGAATCGAGCTCGTCGAGCAGGAGGACCAGGCGGTACCCGCCGCCATCCAGGGTGTAGACGTAGTCCGTGAAGAGCTCACGCACCTCGGGCCAGTCGCTCGCGCTGCGCGCACGGGCGGCGTATTGATCGAGCACGGTCAGGTCCGGGTCGTCGGCGAGTCCCTGGCACCTGACCTCGCGGTGGATCGCGCGCATCAGATGGCGAACAACGGCTTCGGACGAGGGGCGCGTGCCGGGCGCCACCGAGACCAGCGCCAGGTCAACGTAGACGATGAGCAGCGGCGCGAGGTCTCGGAAGAAGCCGGGCGCCCGCCCGCGGGCGCCCTCGGGGTGAGCGATGAAGCGCAGCAGCGAGGTTTTGCCGATGCGCGGGAGGCCGGTGATCGAGCAGCACTGCGGACGGGGGGCGGTAATCCGCTCGAGCACCCAGCGCACATCAGCGGTACGTCCGTGAAAATTGGCCGGATCGGCAACAGGCGTTCGTTCGAGATATGGATTGAGGGTGTTTGTGTCGATCATGAAAATCTCCGGTTGTTGATCCTTGCGTCGATTCGTGATGCGCGATACCTGCTGAATCACTCAGACATCACGCATCACGACTTCTGCTGCGCAAGCGGCACAAGCATCAGGAACACTACACTTGTTCGTGAGCCACCTGCATCAGGGGATGGTGCTCGGCAAACCAGTGGCGGAAGAGACTCACCCGGTACCGATAGCAGAGTTGCGCATCGCAGGCGGCACGCTCCAGGGTCTCGGCCCGGTACAGTCGATTCAGCGTCTCGAGTAGCAGCGCCGGCGGCAGCGCCCGCCCGTAGCTGTTGAGGCGACGATTGATTTCGGCCGCAGTGAGCCCGCTGGCGCGCCGCCCGGAGAATGGCGGGGCGGGGTGGCAGGCATCCTCAGCCGCCAGGGCGGCTAACACCAGCCGTTCGGCGGGATCGCCACGCTGCCAGAGGTGGGCAAACTCGGAGCCATTCGACTGGGCCTGGCGCCGGACGATTGTCTCGATGTCACTCGCCAGGACCTGCCGGCGCCGCTCTCCGTTGAGATGCGAGATCAGGGCAGCCCCCAGGATCTGGAGATAGTAGGGATGCCCGCCGGTGGCGTGCAGCAACTCTTCCACCGCCCCAGGATTAAAGTAGACCTGGCCCCGCAGGGGGTCCTGCACCAGGTGGCGGGCACTCTCCGGGTCGAGGTGGCCGAGGCGGGCCTCCTGCGTGACGTTGAGCAGATCGGTGACGCCCTCGGCGCGCAGAATCTCCGCCATGTCATCCGAGGTGGCGACGACGAACACCAGGATCTCGTTGTGCTGCATAATACTGCGCAGGAGGGCGAAGAAGTTCGGGTCGAGGTGATCGGCCTGGACAGCCTCGACGAGCACCCCGAACTCGTCGATCGTCACCAGCACTCGCTTGAGCGCATGGCGGAGCTGGTCGGCCACGGCTTCGAGGTAGGTCAGAAACGCGTTTCGGGGATCGGCGGCGATCTCGCGCTGGCCGGGGGGTGGGATGCGGTCGGTCGGATCGAGGGCGCGCCCGATACAGCGGCAGAGGTAGCGAATGACCTCCTCGGCCGGGCTGAAGGCTACGCTCTGCAAATCGGCGTAGACCGGCCGATACTGTGCGCGGATGGCCTTGCTCTCACCCAGCTGTTTGAGGAAGCTGGTTTTGCCGATACGCCGGGGGCCTCGAACCAGCAGGCTCGAAGCCGGGTGCGGGCTCAGCAGGCGCGTCTCGAAGGATTCCAACTCCTCGCTCCGCCCCCAGAAGCGCCCTGCGCCAAAGACTGGGCGGCCTGGGCTGAAGGGATTCGGCAACGGTTGGGGCGGCGCCAGAAAGGCCGTCAGACGGTTGACGACGTCAGCCGCCTCTTGGCCATCGACCTCAACTCGAACGACGCCGCTGACCGCCCGAATCGTGTTGGTCAGATGGCCAAGCTCCAAACTGTTTGGGACTTCCACGACAAGGGTAAACTCAGCCATCGCCCCCTGGCGCTCCCCCCGGATGCTGGTGATGTCGATGTTCCCGCTACGGACCGCACCGCTGAGATCGTGGAGAAGCCCCACGCGATTGACAGCGCGCACGCGCAGATGCGGATGCAACCACTCGACGCGCTCGGCCCGCCAGACAAGCGGGACCAGCCGGTCCTCATCACGGGCGTTGGAGCAGTCGGCGGTGTGCAACTCAATGCCCGCCGGGGTCAGCAGACCGACGATGGCACTGTTGACCGCGGGCGAGCAGCAGAGCGCCGGCAGCAGCGTCTCCTCACTCCAGGCAGGGAAGCGATGCGCCACCTCGGGCGCCGGCTCGATATGGGGGAGGGTACGGTGTTGGCTGCGATGGAAGATCAGGCGATCCACGATCTCGTGGGCGGTAAAATCACCCTGGGCGACCGCTGCGTAGAGCTCATTGACTGTGCTGCCCAGCTCGTGCGCCAGCGCTGCGACCCGACTCTCGTAGGCCTTCAGCAGCCGCCCGCGGGCCCGCAGCTCCTTCTCGAGCAACCGGCGTCCTTTCTGGTCGGGCCGCCGGTTGAGCTGCGCCTGAAGCTTGCTGCGCGCTTTGGGAGTGACCACCCAGTCGAGCCACTCCGGATCGGGCCACTCCCGGCTGAGATCCTTCTCGATCTGCACGACGTCACCGTTGTGCAGCCGCTCGCTCAACGGCACCGCCCGTCCGTTGACGAAGGCGCGTCCGGCCTGGCGGCCGAGATCGGTGTGGATGTAATAGGCAAAGTCGAGGACGGTCGCATCCACCGGGAGCGACTCGATCAGGTCGCGTTGGGGCGTGAAGACGATAATAGTTCCGAGGTCAGGCGCATGGCGGCGCAGCGAGGCCACGAAGTAGCGCAGCACCTCGCGCTCGCGCGGCTCCCAGTCCGGCGCCGCTGCCTCAAGCGGACCGCCGCACCAGTGCGCGAAGGCCTCGGGTGTGATGATCCCGCGCTCGCCGAGGTCTTTCAGATGATGCGTGCGGATCATCACACGCGCCGGCTCGCTTCCCTCCGCGTGCCGGATGATCGTCGTGTGGAGCGCCGCATAGCCGTTGGCTTTTGGCTGGGCGAGGTAATCACGGAAATCGACGGTACTCGGCGTGCCCGCGCGATGGACAGCGGCTAACGCGGTGTAGGCGTCGGCCAGGGAATCGACGGTGACAAACACAGTATAGAGGAAGCGAAGGTCGAGGCTATCGAGACGGTCAGCGGCTCGGGGTGAGCCGATGACCTGGCGGCGGTGGATGGCGCCCACCGGGCGGAAGACCGTCTCGACCGTTCCCGCGATGCCCAGGCCCGCCAATTCCGTCCGGATCTCCCGCTCCAGGTGTCCCAGCGAGCCCCGGCGATGGCGCGCCTGCCGGTTACGCCAGGCCTCAATGGCCGCGAAGCGCTCGGGGTCGCGGAGACGCAAGCAGTCATCCTCCACCTCAGACCGGACCTGCCACATCCCCAGCCGCTCGAGCAGCGGGAGGTAGACCTCCTGGCTGGTGAGAATCATCAGGCGCTGGCGCTCCTGGCTAAAGCGCGCCCCATCGCGTAAGTTGGCGAGTCGGTTGGCGATTTGAATCAGAACCGCGCGAACATCTTCCAGCATGAACTCGAAGATCCGCTGGAGGCTGCTATTGTCGCGGGCCTGGTGGACGAGCGGAAGGGTATCAGCCAACCGCGTGGTCGCCGCGACGAGGTCGGTGAGCGGCTGATGGCGAAGCAGGGCGCCCAACGCCTTGGGCGATTTGATTTGCCCATGGCGGATGACATCGTGGAGCAAACCACCGGCGACGATCAGGGGCTCGAGGTGCCACTCGAAACAGAGGATTTCGGCGACCGCCAGGATGTGATCGCTATAGGAGCGCGCATCCTCACGCAGTTGACCGGCGTGGGCCGCCTCCGCTACCTCCCAGGCGCGGGTCCACAGGCCGGCGGCCTCAGCCCCCGCCTGCCCGACGAACGCGCTGCCTAAGCGCTCGACTCGTGACCCGGTCTCGTCGGCCATACGACTGCCCCCAAGAGATCAACACCTCAGCAACAAGTATAAAACAACCGGGGAACAAAAGCAATCAGCAAAGGCAAGAACCACCCGGCACTGATCGCCAGGGAGCACCCCCCTGGCCCACTGCCAGCCGCCAGGGGCGCAGGCTCGCTGCGACGACACATGGCGCCGGTCTCCCTCTTGTTCGGAGCCCCCTCGATCCGTGCGGAGCACCCTTCTCTGACAGCCCGGCTCCATCGATGGCGTATCTCACTTTCTGTAAAAGTGGCGCGTGCGCGCCACTTTTACAGAAATATGAAGATCCTGGTGGCGAATTGGTACAAGTCGCCGGCGCTGGTTTGTAGTGCGCGCTTCAGCGCGCTGAAGCGCGCACTACGAACTGCTCGCCCTCCCTGGAGGCGACTTCGCCAACAGGATCATATGAACACATCATCGGCTCCATCTGGGGGCGGGTCACGACGGAGATCGATCCCGGCCGCGAGCACTGACAGTTTTTGGAACCGGCGGTGAACCGGGCACGATTTCTCCCCCAATCAGGGGAGGAAATCTCCCCGGCGAGGGGATTGTGCCAGGCGGCGGCAGCCTTTACAATTGCAGGCACATCCGCTCAACACGTACGAACAACTGAATCGGTCTCCCGCCTCCAACGAAGTGGGCTCGTCGTGAAGCGCAAACTCGAGCGTGAGCCTTCCTTCCCCCAGTCGAGATCTACCAGGCGCTCTCAGGCCCCATCCCACTGCACGTTTTCCACCTTGCCAGCGGCCGAGCGAGCGAGTGAGTTTACAGTCGCCCCAGGAAACTGACACGCCAGCCGCATCACGTGAACATCCAATGGAAGTGATCCATGATTGCTGCTGAGTTCGAAATCCGGCCGTCTCTTTGCTTCCTCACACGCCGATCACTGATGCCTGATTGAGATATCGTTCGGACCGTCGCGGTGCGCGGCCCGGCCGACGATCCGGTTGGGGCCGGCGCATGAGGTGTCTGAGACGGTCAGCTGCGCGCCACTCCCGCTACAGCATCTTTCCTCTTTCGAAAGGAACGCATATGGCAACCGATCTGAAGGCCGACCAAACGCTGGATTTCCGGGGCCTGCTCTGCCCGGTCCCCATCATGAAGATCGCCAAGGCCATCAAGACCGTCCAGGTCGGCCAGGTGGTCGAGATGCTGGCAGATGACCCCGGCGCCCCGGCCGACATGCAAGCCTGGACCAGGCAGACAGGTCATGAGTTGCTCGACAGCCAGGCGGAAGGTGGCGTGTTCCGGTTCTTGATCCGGCGAAGGAAGTAGACCGCGCAGCACTGCACAGACCGCGAGGAGGTCTTCCATGGCCGACGAATCGATGCAGGGCCACAACGGCACATCTCTCTCGCCCGAACTCCTCGCCCAGATCCGCGAGGAAATCCGGCAGCAAGTTCGCGCAGAGCGGGAGCGGGCCGAGCGACCGCGGCGCCTGGCGATGGTTGCCTCGAAGGGCTCGCTCGATATGGCCTACCCGCCGCTCATCCTCGCCTCGGCCGCGGTGAGTCTGGGGTGGGAAGTCGCCG
This sequence comes from Ardenticatenaceae bacterium, assembly GCA_027493995.1. GTDB lineage: Bacteria > Chloroflexota > Anaerolineae > Ardenticatenales > Ardenticatenaceae > DOUV01. Next base: position 9,368,546 of record JAOSJS010000001.1, read on the forward strand.
TCTTTTGCACGTTCTACGGGCTCGACATCGTCAATAAGCACAAGTTGCCGCATCTCAAGGTCGCACCGGTGGGCAACCCGGCGATGCCTGCGCCACTCTCCCAAATTCCGATGCAGGTGCCAAACATCGTCGGTATGTTGCCTGGCATGACCGGGCTGGCCACCAAATTCATGCAGAGCTGGATGGACCGTGCCCATCTGCCCGCTTTACAGGAGATGATCGACATCACCATGGAGATGGACGGGCATTTCTACGCCTGCTCCACCACGATGGGTGTCATGGGCGTATCCCAGGACGATCTCATCGAGGGCGTGGAGGTGCTCGGTGCGGCGGCATTCCTCGACTATGCCGCGGATGCCGACGTGGTGCTGTTTATCTAGCTGCAAGGAGCAAGGAGCAGGTACCCCGTCCGGGTCGCACTGCTAGAGCATCGGTCAAGTCCTCAGACTTCCGAAGTCTGGTGGGGACCGTGCTGGCCCAAACGCGCTCCGATGGGGGTGATCGAGGCGCGCACCTGCCGCAAACAAGACTTCGGAACTCTTTTCCCTCCCCCACCGGGATTTCTTGACCGGCTCTCCAGGCGCTCCCTGCTACCGGCTTCGCCGAGTACCGACCTTCATGCCACTGCACTGAATAGAAATGACCGCTCGGAGGATGGAAGGATGGACGACGAAGAGACCAAAAAGATTATCTACGTACAGACGCACGGTCTCGATACTCCAGAGCGCAGCGCGACCCCCTTTTACCTGGCGGCCGCCGGCGCGGCGATGGATATTGAGGTCGGAATCTATTTCACGATGAACGGGGCAACGCTGCTGCGCCGGGGCGTACCGGAGCAACTGATCGTGCCCAAAGCCGGCGGCGGCGGCGCTCCCCTCCGCCATTTCATCGACCAGGCCTTAAGCGTCGGCGTCAGGCTCTTCGTGTGCCAACCGTCACTCGATCTCCACGATCTGAAGATGACCGACCTCATCGACGATGTCGAGATGATCGGGGGCGCCGCGTTCAACCTGATGGCTCTGGAGGCCGATGCCGTCGTCGCGTTCTAGTCATGTCCGAGGTGACGATCCTCCGCAACTGCGTCCTGCCCCGGAACCTGTACTACAACGTCGAGGAGCATATCTGGGCCCGGGTGGAGCCTGACGGCACAGTCACGCTGGGCTTCACCGACGTGGCTCAGACCACGGCCGGGGGGATGCTCCATGTGACTTTCCGCCCGATGGGCAAGTTTTACCCCAAGGGCAAGGTCGTGGCCCTGGTTGAAAGCGCCAAGTGGCTGGGCGCGCTCCGCACCCCGATTGCGGGAACGCTGGTTGCCGCCAACGACGCCCTGCCTCATGATGCCGCCCTGGTCAACCGCAGCCCGTATGGGAGGGGGTGGCTGGTCCGCATAGCTCCCGCGAATCTGGCTGTAGACCTGGCGCACCTTGTGAGCGGGGACGCTGCCGTCGAGGCGTATGAGGCTTTCATGGTGCGCCGGAATCTGGACGATTGCGTCCATTGCGAGGGGTTTGAGATGCCATGATCCCGGTACGGGTTTTCACGCATCCGGTCTGTGCAACCTGCCCGATGGCCATCCGAATCACCCGGCGTCTCGCCGACGAAAATCCCGATGTTGACCTGCGCATCGTCAGCCTGGGGAGCGCGCGCGGGCGGGAAGAGGCGAAAGCCCGAGAGGTTCTTTCCGTCCCCACCGTCTTCGTCGGTCCGGCACGCTTCACCGGCGTCCCCGATTGGGATGAGTTGCTGGCAGCCCTTGAGAGCCAACGAACGTGATGCGTGATACCTGATGCGTGATGGAATCATTCACGCACCGCCTTTGACCTGGAGAGGAGATGAATGTTGACGACCTGGGAGCCTGGCAAGGGAGTGGACAAATACCCTCACGTGCCCCACGCGGAGAAGGAGCGCCTCTTTCTCGAGGTCAAGAGCGACGCGCGCTACGAGGACTATCTCTACGGCTGCTACGAGTGCGGTATCTGCGTCTCGGCCTGCCCGTCGGCCCGCTTCTACGACTACAGCCCGCGCGTGATCGCCCAAACCATGGCCCGCGAGGACGTGGACCGCTTCTACGAGATCCTGGCGGAGGATATCTGGAACTGCGCGCAGTGCTTCTCCTGCGTCCGGTGCCCACGCCAGAACAACCCCGGGGGACTGGTCACCGTCATTCGTGAGGTGGCGGTTCGCAACGGGATCCCGGAGACTCGCGACGTGCTCCAGGGCTACACCCGCGTCATCTACAAGGTCATGCTCAAGGGCAACCAGGTCTCGCCTGATATGCTCCAGCCCGACTTCTTCCCCGACTGGGGACCATGGGTGCGCGAGTTCAGCCAGAACATGCGTCTCTGGAGGAAGGCAATCCCCGCGGACAGCCTGCGGGGCGTCACCGACGCGGCCTGGCGCACCGACCAGAAAACGCTGCGCGAACTGTACACGATCTGGTTCGAAACGGGCAACGTCGAGATTATCAAGGAAATCGACGAGGGATTGTACGATCTCCTGGTTGACGTGATGGAAGAGGCTCTGGAGGAGGCCGAGTGATGGCAGCAGGGAACATGACGGTCAACAAGATTCTGGCGAAGAAGTCCCGGCCGATGGTCCGCGACCCTGGCGCAGCCCCAACCCACGACCTGCGCGAGGAACTGTTCGAGTTGGAGGCCAGGGGTGAACTGATCGTCCATCGAGTGCCCGAGCCCTATTTCGAGGTCACGACCAGGTTTGGCCGCACCAAGAAGATCGCCCTCGAACATACCTGGCATCACAAATCCTGCGGACAGTGCGGCTACATCCCGGGCTACTCGTCCTCCATCTTCTGGCTACACCGCCAGTTTGGATTGGATTTCGTCGATCCGACCGATCAGACCTCGTGCACGGGCTGGAACTACTACGCGTCGGGCGCCTCGAATGCGGCGGCCCAACTGGCGGTCATGTGCCGGAACTTCGCGGCCGCGTACGAGGTGGGGTACTACCCCCTCATCCACTGCGGCACCAGCTACGGGCACTATAAGGAAGCGCGGGAGGAATTGGTCCATCACGCCGACCTGCGGGCCGAGGTGCGGCGGGTTCTCGAGAAGCTGGGCAAGCCTTTGGTCGTGCCCGAGGAGATCGTCCACTACAGCGAATGGGTTCACGCGATGCGGTGGCGCATCCCGGAGCGCCAGGTGGTGGACCTGAGCGACCTGACGGTCTGCGTCCATCCCGCCTGCCACTACTACAAGATTGTCGCCGAGGACGCGATCTATGACCCCGACATCTACGGCGGCCAGCGTACGGCCACCGTCACCGGCGTGCTGCAGGCCCTGGGCATCAACGTGGCCGACTACTCGACCTGGTTCGATTGCTGCGGCTTCGGCTTCCGCCACGTGCTGGTGCAGCGCGACTTCACGCGCTCCTTCGCCGTCCTTCGCAAGATCGAGGTGATGAAGAACGAAGCGGACCCCGACCTGGTGGTGACCCACGACACCGGCTGCGTTACCACCCTGGACAAGAGCCAGTTTGCCGCGAAGGCTCACGAGCGCAAGGTCGGTGTGCCGGTACTCTCGGACGCCCAGGTAGCGGCCATGTCTATGGGCGCCCACCCCTTCCGCGTGCTCCAGTTGCACTGGCACTCGTCGGACTGGCGCCCACTGATGGAAAAACTGGGCATCGACTGGCGGCAGCATTGGCACGAATTCGAGGCTGACCTGGAGGCCATCCGGCGGGGCGAAAAACCGGGCCTCACCTGGGCCGACGCGGACACCCCCATCGGCGAGAGAATGGGAATTCGAGACGAGAACACCGGTCAAGGAGTCGCCGGAGGCGCGTGATGGGAAACGGCCGAAGTCCCCGAAGAGTTCGGTCGTCTGACGGTTTGAGAAGGAGGATGCGATGTCCCAGAGCAGAGTGCTAATCATCGGCGGCGGGCCGGCCGGTCTGGAAGCGGCGCGCTCCGTGGCCGAGTTAGGCTACTCGGCCGTGCTGGTGGAACAGCGCGATCGTCTCGGCGGCACGCCCGATGCCGAAAACTATGCCAAACTGACCCACCACTTCCGGGACGCGGAGGAGGTAATCGGCGAGATCGTCGCTGCAGCGACCACGAACCCCGATGTCGAGATCCTCAGCGGTAGCGAAGTCACTGCCTGCGAGGGCCAGGTAGGCAACTTCCAGGTGACGGTCCAGAACGGGAGCGGTGCCCGGAGGCTCGCCGCCGGCGCCATCATCGTCGCGACTGGATTCCAACACTTCGATCCGGGCCGTGAGACCCAGTACTACAACTACTACTCCTTTCCCGACGTCATCACCATCTCCGACCTGGAAGGTATGCTCAAAGCCCATCAGGTGGTCCGCCCCTCCAACGGCGAGCCGCCCCAGCGGGTCGCCTTTATCCAGTGTGTCGGCTCACGCGACCGCCAGATTGGCAACGAGTACTGCTCCAAGGTCTGCTGCGGTATCGCCAGCAAGCAGGCGATCGAGATCAGACAGCAACTGCCCACCAGCCGGGTCTACATCTTCTACATCGACATGCGCATGTATGGCTATTGGGAGCCGGAACTCTATTGGCCGGCCCAAGAGAAGTACAAGGTTACGTACGTCAAGGGCCTGGTGAGCGAGGTCCTGCCCAAGGGCGACCGGCTGCTTATCCGAGGCGAGGACACGACGATGAGCCGCCCGATGGAGGTGACGACCGACCTGGTGGTGCTGTCCGTGGGGATGGAGCCCAGTGCCGGCACCAGGGCCGTGGCGAAGACCCTCACGCTCGAGCAAAACAAGTATGGCTTCATTGCCGCCGGCGGGCCCAGGGGCGTGGATCCGGTGGCCACCTCACGCCCGGGCATCTTCGTGGCGGGGGCAGCTTCCGGTCCCGGCGACCTGGACGACAGTTTCTCCTCAGCCGGGTTGGCAGCCGCCCGTGCGGTTGCCGCCATTCGCCGGGCACGGATAGCTGTGTAGGTTGAAGGTTGGAAGGTTGAAGGTTGAATAGTGCGGGGGCGTTGCCGGCCACCGCAACAGCATCGCCTGACCGGCAACCTGGTAACCTGTCACCGATAAGTGGCGGTGTACGTTGAACTCAACAATGCCAACTCGCCCCGCTTCGAGTGGCAGGTAACCTGTCACCGATAAGTGGCGGTGTACGTTGAAGGTTGGAAGGTTGAAGGTTGAATAGTGCAGGGGCGTTGCCGGCCACTGCAACGGCATCGCCCAACCTTCAACCTGATAACCTCTACCCGCTCATCAGGGAGTACGAGTGATGGCCCTCGGGCAGCGAGCCAGCCACATCATCAAGGCCAAGACCGGCCCCGACGATCCGGAGCTTCTGGAAACACTCCAGGAGGCATTGAGCCAGGTGGCGGTCGAGGACCTGATTGCTGTGGCCGATGACCTGGCGGAGCGTCACGATCGCTTCGTCGAGGGGCTGGGGGTGCCCGCCAGGATCCAACGGCTGACCCCCCACGATTGGGGGTGGATCGCCCGCTCGTCTACCGTTGCCCGGCGGCCGGCAACCGTGCTGGCCAACTCGCTCGCTCAACTCGATATGGTCCCGCTGGTCCACGAGCTTCTCTTCGGCGATGGCCCGGCGGCGATGCGCATCGCGACATTGACCGCCCGTCTGGAGGGGGTGGATCTCCGGCTGCGTCTCGAACTCGGCACCGGCCTCCTGCACTACACCTTCCCCCAGGACCATTGGTTGTGGACGCGCTGGCTGTGGGACACCACCACCCAGACGGGCATTCTGTCGCTGTTGGCGGGGAGTACGCACAACCTCCAGACTAACAACGTGGCCGAGGGGTATCGCAACGTGGGCGCAGTCACCTCGATGAGTATGCGCTTCGCCGAGGGCACCGGCCTGCTCACCCCTGATCTGACCGCCCATCCGCGCCGGCAGCTCTTCACCGCCGATGTGTTTCTGGCCTGTGCCTACAGTATCTACCTGTACGGCATCACCAGTTGGCGTCTGAGCCGCGAATTCAACCGCCTGCTACCGGCGTTGCCCGGGATGATGCGCCAATTGCTGGGTCTGACGGCTGGAGCAGGTAGTTGCTAGCGAAGAGGAAGGTTCGGTGGAAAAACGAGGGGAGTATCACAGTGGCATCCCTGCTACCTCTTCCCGCTCGGTGATGAACCGCTGAATCGAAAGACGCCTGCCCTACCTGTGGAGGAAATGCCCATGGATGCCGGTCTGAACAAAGTGGATGCCATTTGGGAAAAGGAAGTCGCTATCGTTGACGGAATGGATATCTCGGGCGCCTGGAACCGCATGTTTGAGCAGCGGGTGATCTGGGAGTACACGCCAGAGCTTATCGAGCAGGTCGCCGCCCTGCCGGGCGCGGAATCCTTTGCCTGGTGCTATCAGTGCGCGAAGTGCGTCCCGGTCTGCCCGGTGGACATCGTCGGGAATTATGGCCCGCGCAAGCTCTTCCGCGCCGCGCAAACAGGCGTTCACCCGATGGCGTCTCCCCTCCTGTGGCTCTGCACCACCTGCGCCAACTGCCTGCGGGTCTGTCCCAAGCAAGTGGATATGGTCCAGATCGTGCCCGCCGTCCGGGAGCAGGTGCTGCTGGTCGGCAACAATGTGCCTGTAGAGCTCCAGGACGCCTTGCAGAACACCTTCCGGTACGGCAATCCTCTGGGCCAGCCGGCGCGCAAGCGGGATGCCTGGGTCAAGGCTGCCGGCGTTTCCGTCCCACTGCTCTACAAGGAGAAGGGGGCGGTCGAGTGGCTGTGGTGGGTGGAATGCTACCCCTCGTACCACCCACGTGGCATTGATGCCAGCATTGCGTTGGCCCGCATCTTGAACGCCATTGGGGTCGATTTCGGCATCCTCGGCCGGGAGGAGAAGTGCACGGGTGACTCCCAACGGTTGGCCGGCGAGCGCGGCCTCTTCGAGATGCTGGCCGAGCAGAACATCGCCACCCTCTCAAACTACGAGTTCCAGCGCATCGTCACCACGGACCCCCACGCCCTCAACGCCTTCCGCAAGGAGTACCCCAAGTACGGAGGGACCTACGAGGTCTGGCACTACACTCAGCTGCTGGCCCAACACCTGGACCGGCTGCGGGAGCTGATGAGCCGGCCGCTGGGATACACGGTAACCTTCCACGATCCCTGCTACCTCGGTCGCCACAACGGCGAGTATGAAGCCCCGCGCAAGCTCATTGAGGCCCTGCCCGGCGTCGACTTCGTCGAGATGTGGCGCTGCCGCGAGAACGGCTACTGCTGCGGTGGTGGTGGCGGCGGTATGTGGCTCGATGGCCATGCGATCAATTTTCAGAAGCGGCGCCTCTCGGAGCAACGAGTCCTGGAGGCCATCGCCACCGGTGCAGATACGCTCGTGGTCTGCTGCCCCTACGAGGTCTCGCGCTTCGAAGACGCCGTCAAATCGACCGGCAACGAAGGCCTTCTGCGAGTGCGCGACATCGCGGAACTGGTGGCTGAGGCTATGGGATGATCCATGATGCGTGAAGGTCAGGGAGGATAGGTCACGCATTTCGGAACAGGAGAAGCACCTTATGAACATCATCGTCGCTGTGAAGCAAGTGCCGGACCTGATCGAGGAGTTGGAGATCAACGCCGCCGGTATGGATTTGGACCGCGATACCCTGAGCTTCGTCCTCAACGAGTTCGACGACCAGGCACTGGAGCAGGCGCTGCTGTTGAAGGAAGCCGCCGGTGGGGCCGTGACCGTGACCGTGATCGGCGTGGACACCACCGGTGAGATCGACCAGGCCCTCTACACAGCGATCGCCAAGGGAGCCAACCGCGCCGTCAAGATCGTTGGCGACTTCGAGGGCGAGGGGCTGAGCAGTCACGCCCTCGCCCGGCTCCTGGCCGACGCCATTCAGGGGATGGACTACGACCTGATCCTGGTCGGCGTGCAGGCGGCCGACGATCTGGACGGGCAGGTGGGTCCCATGCTGGCCTCTCATCTGGGCATACCCCATGTCGGTGTGGTGACCGGGGTGCAGCTGAACAACGGTACGGCCACGGTACAGAAGGAGTACTGGGGGGGCATCCTGGCCGAGCCGGACGTGATGCTGCCGGCTCTGCTGGGGATTCAGGCGGCGCAGCAACCGCCGCGGTACGCTCCGGTCAGCCGGGTGCGCCAGGCGATGAAGGAAGCCATCATCGATGCGATCGAGGTGGATGAAATGCCGGTAGTGCCGCTGGCGCCGGTGCGGCGCATGTTCAAGCCTCAGGTCGCCGGCCGGGCCGAGTTCATCAAGGGCAACACCGAAACTATTGCCGGGAGAATCATGGCCATTCTCCGCGAGCGAGGGCTGCTGACGTGAGACGTGATGCGTGATCCGTGGCATTGAGGAATGACGCATCACGGTTTGATGATTGTTGAGCACTGACAAGGACGAAGAATCATGTCCAACCCTATTTTCGTGGTTGCCGAATATCTCAAAGGTGCGCTGACCGAGGCTACCTTCGAGGCCTTGGGGGCGGCGCGTGCCCTTGCTGATGAGTTGGGTGGACAGGTCGTTGGCGTGGTACTTGGGGACGGCGTTGAATGCCTGGCGGGCCAGATGGCCGCCGCCGACCGGGTGCTGGCGGTAAACGACCCTACTCTGGCCAACTTCACCCCTGAAGCCTCCCTGGCCGTGCTGGACCCGCTCCTGCGCGAGCACCAACCGCGCCTGACGGTGCTCCTCAACACCGCCCTGGGGATGGACCTGGCCGCCGCCCTTTCCGTCCGCCTCGGCTGGCCCGCGGTGGCCTACTGCAATGGTCTGCGGGTTGAGGATGGCGCGGTGGTTACAACAAGCCAGATCTACGGTGGCAAGGTGCTGGCCGAGAGCGTCCTGGCCGACGGCCCAGGGCTGGTCTCGGTGCTGGCCGGGGCCTTCCCGGCCGCTGCCGGTCGAACGGGCGCTGCTCCGGCCGTCGAGGCGATGGCGCCGCCGGTAGCGCTGACCGGCCTACGTACCCGCTTCAAGCGACTGATCGAGCCGGAGGCGGGAGATGTCGACATCACCCGCGCGGACATCATCGTCGCTGTGGGCCGGGGCATCCAGAGCCAGGACAACATCGAGTTGGCGGAGGAACTGGCCGAAGCGCTGGGTGGCGTGGTAGCGGCCTCCCGCCCGGTGACGGACGCCGGCTGGCTACCACGGACGCGCCAGGTCGGAAAGTCGGGACTGAAGGTCAAGCCCAAACTCTACCTGGCCCTGGGCATCAGCGGAGCACCGGAGCATCTCGAGGGCATGAAGGAGGGGGATCTCATCATCGCCGTCAATACCGATCCGAATGCTCCCATCTTCAACGTAGCCCACTACGGTGTGGTGGCCGACCTGTTCGATGTGACTGAAGCGCTGGTCGAGGCGTTCGATTGAAGGTGAACAGGTTGAAGGTTGAAAGGTTGAAGTTGAAGGTTGAAGAGAGACAGAGCCAGCACCTGGGAGGCCGAGGATGCTGACTTCAGCGGAGAGGATCACCTTCCTTCTACTGGCTATCATGTGTGGCGGACTGGCCGGATGGGGGTTCTACCACATCTACCGTGCGGTGACGCGCGGGCACGGCCAGCCGGACCTGGCTCTGTTCCGGCGCCGGGCGGTCCCCGTCAGCCTGAATATTCTGCTCCAGCGGACGATCTTCCCGGCCCGGCCGCTGGTCGGTGTCTTCCACGCCCTGGTCTTCTTCGCCTTCACGTTCTACGCTCTGGTGAACATCCTGGACGCGGCCGAGGGTTTCCTGGGCACCAGCACGCTTTATCATGGTGGCCTTCCAGGGCTGTACAACCTCATTGCGGACCTCCTCAGCGTTGGCGGGCTGGTCGGCATGGCCGCTCTGCTCGTGCGGCGCTTTCGGCTGAAGCCATTCCAGTTCAACGCGAGCGTGCTCCTTCAGCGGCACGTAGCTGGCGGGATCCCACGCGACTCGCTGATCGTGGGAATCTTCATCCTCGTCCATGTAGGCTCGCGCTGGCTGGGCCAGGCCTTGCGTATCGCCGAGGGTGGCCGCCTCGACCTGAGCCAGCCGACCGCCAGCCTGCTGTCTCTGGCCTTCGGCGGCTTGAGTGAAGGGGCGTTAATCTTCGGGATCCACGCGACCTGGTGGCTGGCCTTGGGGCTGATCCTGCTCTTCCTGCCCTACTTCGTCTACTCCAAACATATCCACTTGATGCTGGCACCACTGAACTGGATCCTGCGCGAGGAGCGCCCCCTCGGCCGGCTCGAGCCACCGACCGGCAACGGGCAGGTCGGTGCCGATAGGCTGCAAGATCTGCGTTGGTACCAGCTTCTGGACGCGTACGCCTGTATCATGTGCAACCGCTGCCAGGATGTTTGCCCGGCTCATGGCTCGGGCGCCGCCCTCAGCCCGGCGGCCATCGAGATCAACAAGCGCTACTTCCTCAACCGGCACCTGGCCGCCTTCGCAGATAAACGCCTGGACCCGCCTCCCCTGCTGGAGATGGCTGTCTCGAAGGAGGCTGTCTGGTCCTGTACCACCTGCGCAGCCTGCCTGCGTATCTGTCCTGTCGGCAACCGGCCTCTGCTGGACATCGTGGACATCCGGCGCTCCCTGATCCAGGCCGGCGATACGCCGGACCCGAATCTCCAGTCGACACTCGAGAGCTTCGGACGCCAGGGCAACTCCTTCAATAAACCGTCCCGCCAACGCGCGAAGTGGGTCAAGGGGTTGGATTTCGCGATCAAAGATGCACGCCAAGAGCCGGTAGAGTACCTCTGGTTCGTGGGCGATTTCGCCTCCTACGACCCCCGGATGCAGGAGAACACTCGCACGGTGGCCCGCTTGTTCCACCGGATCGGCCTCGATTTCGGCATCCTCTACGACGGTGAGCGCAACGCGGGCAATGACGTCCGACGGGTGGGCGAAGAGGGCCTCTTCGAGATGCTAGTGGAGCAGAACCTCAAAGCCCTGGGGAAAGCCGAATATAAGACAATCGTCACGACCGACCCGCACTCCTACAACACCCTGAAGAACGAGTACAGCGACTTTGGCCTGCAAGTCCCCGTCTACCACTACACCGAGCTGCTGGACACGTTGTTGGCGTCCGGCCGGCTCAAGCTCGGCCGCCAGCTCAATGTGGCAGCGACCTACCACGACCCCTGCTACCTGGGTCGCTACAACGGCGTCGTCGATGCGCCGCGAAGGGTCTTGCGTGCCCTGGGTGTCGACCTGCGAGAGATGCCACGCTGTCGGGAGAACACGTACTGCTGTGGTGCTGGAGGCGGGCGGATCTGGATGGACAGTGCGACCGGGGTGCGACCCAGCGAGCAACGGATCCGCGAGGCGGCCGCCCTCGGCGCGATCTCATTCTTCGTCGTGGCTTGCCCGAAAGACATGGCCATGTACAGCGACGCCGTCAAGACGACCGGCCACGACGGTCGGATCGAGGTCGTGGATATTGCCCGCCTGGTCGCGGAGGCGCTCCAGCCGGTCGCTGACCGGCAGCCCCTGGCCAGCGGACCGGTCCGCCGGCCACACTCGGAGGGATGACAGACGCCTTGACAGGATGGGAAGTTCAAAGGGCGCAGATGATGCCGGCACTCTGGCAGGGTGCGATGGGAATCGTCGCTGGCGCCGGGCATGCGCCCCGCTGGGAACAACCCGAGCAGTTTGAGGCCCGGCCTGAGGTCTTTCTCCTCGAAATCGCCGGGTAAACGAAGAAGTTGCCCAATGTCCTCCACCTGTCCGTACTGCGACTTTCACGGGCCGCGCACGAGCGTCCATACCCATCTGGCCGCGACCCACAGCGACGTCCTGGGCTGGGAGGTAGACGAACGCTTCGGCCACACCGCCTGCGTCGTCACCTGCCCCCTCTGCGGGGCCAGTCACTCACAGGTGGTGCGCAAGGCGCGCAAGAATCCCGGCTTCATCCAGGAATACGAGTACGAGATCCGACTGGTCGTGTTCGACCTCTTGCTCTATCACCTTCAAGGCGAACACAACAGGTAGGGCAAACTGGCCATATGCCCGCCACGGAGGTTTTGATGGCTGAGCTACACGGGTGCCACATCCCAGAAGAGCTGTACTACTGGCCGGAGAAGCACGTTTGGGCTCGACCGGAGCCCGACGGGAGCGTGACCATCGGTATCACCGACGTCGCTCAGCACCTGGCACGGGCCATCATCAACGTGACCCCCAAGGGTCTCGGCAAGAAGGTGCAGCGCGGCAAGAGCGCCGGCACCCTGGAGAGCGGCAAGTGGGTCGGCCCGGTGACCGCACCGGTCAGCGGCCAGATCGTGGCACTGAACGACGCCATGCTCGCCAGCCCCAACCTGCTCAACGAGGATCCTTACAACGATGGCTGGTTTGCTCGGGTCCAGGTCGCCGATTGGGAGAGTGACAGAGCTGAGTTAGTGACTGGTGCGGAGGGTGTAGAAGTCTACCGCCAGTTTCTTGAATCGACGGGGATCTCGTGCAGTGAGGCGTGATGCGTGAAGTCAGGGATCAGGCATCACGCTCGGGAAGACCATGATCTACTACGGCTGCGACATTCCCGAGGAGCTCACCTACGATGTCGAACGCGACGTCTGGATCCGCTTCGACGGTGAACACGCCATTCTGGGCCTGACGGACCCGGCCCAGAGTCGCTGCGGACGATTCGTCGCCGTTCAGTTCAAGAAGGTGGGTCGCCTCGTGCAACAGGGGAAGGCCCTGGCGACCATCGAGAGCGGCAAATGGGTGGGGCCCTTCCCGGCCCCCTTCAGCGCCGAGGTCGTCGCGACCAACGAGGCCGGGTTCGCCGAGGACATCCTGCTCGCGAACAAAGACCCCTACGGTCTGGGCTGGCTCGTCAAGGTGCGTCCGGTAAACCTGGAGGCCGAACGGGGCCACCTCGTGACCGGAGAAGAGGCGGTGCGCCAGTACGGGGCGCGCATCGAGGCCGAGGAGATCCGCTGCTTCCGCTGTGCGGATTGAAGGAGGTCCGGGCCCGGGGGAGCCGGGAGGACAGTTCACCTTTTGAAGTAGGCACCTCTCACGTCAGGGAGGAAACTGAAAGAGATCGCGGGAACTGAGAGAACTGGAAGTTCCCCTGAGTTCCTCTGAAGTTCCTGTGATTCTTCGATGTCGTCAGACCGTCGCCGTCCACAGGTACAAAGGAGCTTGACCATGGGCCTCAAGCCACTCTCACAGTCCATCCGAGCGTACGACCGCGTTGTCCGCACCACCTGCTCGAATATGTGCGAGGCCGGCTGCGGCATGTTGATCTACGTCAAAGATGGGCGGGTGGTGGATATCTGGGGCGACCCGGACCACCCACTGAGCAAAGGGGCACTCTGCCCGAAGGGAATCGGCGCGTTCCAGCATATCTACAACCCGCTTCGGATCAAGTACCCCCTGATCCGCAAGAGCCTGGACGACGACTTCCAGCGGGTCTCGTGGGACAACGCGCTGGATTTCGCGGCCGAACGGCTGATCAAGATCCGGGACGAGTACGGCCCCGAGTCGCTGATGATCCACCGGACCGGCCGCTCGGACATGATGTGGAAGTCGGGCGCAGCGCGCTTTGCTCGAATTTACGGCACCCCCAACGTCGTGGGGCAGGGCCCCATCTGCTGTGAGAGCCCCGGTGTCGCCATCAACTATACCTTCGGCGCCAAGGACCTGGGCCGACTCACCAACCCGACCCCCGACTGGGTCAACAGTCGCTGTATCCTGGGTGCCGGCAGCAGCCAGGCCAACAATCATCCGGTTGAAATGCAGTGGCTGCTGGAGGCCAAGGAGCGCGGCTGCAAGATTATCTGGGTCGATCCGCGCTTCAACACCACCATGATGCACGCCGACATCGCCATCCGCCTCCGGCCGAACACCGACGCCGCGCTGGTGATGGCGATGATTCACGTCATCCTGAAAGAGGATCTCTACGACAAAGAGTTCTGCGCCAGGTGGGTCCACGGCCTGGACGAGTGGGTCCCGCTCATCGAAGAGATGCCCCCCGATCGGGCGGCCAGCATCACGTGGGTGCCCGCAGCGACGATCGTCGCTGCGGCGCGGCTCTTCGCCACCAGCAAGCCAGCCTCCGTCACCGGCTGCCTGGGCACGGCGCAGACCTACAACTCCTCCAACATCAACCGCTGCTACGCCGCACTGGTCGCAATCACCGGGAACATCGGCATCCCGGGCGGCGGGTGGAATTGGCTCCACAACTGCCGTCCGCCGATGAGCGCCGGCAAAGACCTGGCCCAACTCCCACCGATCAAGGCCCCGGTCATCTCCGATAAGCTGGTCGGCTGGGCCGACGTCAGCGCGGCCGGCTTCTCCAACGCTGTCTTCACCGGCAAGCCCTATCCGATCAAGGGGATCTGGTGGAACGGCAACATGCTGGCGCAGATGCCGGGCACGCAGAAGTATGCTTCCGGCATCAAGCAGAACTGCGAGATCGTCATCCACAACTCCTTCCATCCCAACTTCACCCAGCGCCACGCCCACGTCTCCTTCCCGATTACCTCGTGGGTCGAGCGCGAGGGGATGGTCCACCACGGCAACAACCGCCAGTGCCAGTGGTACAACCAGTGCATCGAGCCCAACTGGGAATGCCGCAACGATGCCGACGTGGTCGTCGGCATCGCCGACCGCGTCTTCGGCAAAGAGGAGGGGCTGCGCTGGTTCCCGTGGCGCCGGGCCGGCAGCCCAGAGTTGGTTGACCTCGCCGCGATGGTGGACTGGATCCAGCAGCAGGAGTCGTTCACCTACGGCATCATCAAGAAGACGATGGACCCCGAGACGACCCCTGCCGGTGGCGTCATGTGGCCGGCCTTCAGCGAAGAGGAGGCGATGGGCTACGAGTTTCCGGAGGCCAACCTGCGCGGTAAGTGGATCATGTACCAGGACGAACCCTTCCCGGAGGACCCCCTGGGCCGCCGCTTTCCGACGCCATCGGGCAAGATCGAAATCGCCTCGCAGGCCCTCGCGGATCTGGGCTGGGACTACCTGCCGCAGCACCGGGAGGGCGGACACACACCGGTGAGCACACCAGAGGACTTCGGCAAGCACCCGATCGTGCTCTGCACCGGCCGGCCGGTCTCCAGCTTCCACGAGATGGGCCACTGGTGGCCGTGGACCGACGAGCTGGAGCCAGACCGCTACATCCAGATTCACCCCAGGCTGGCCGCCGTGTTGGGCATCAAGGACGGCGACTATATCAAGCTGGAGAGCATGGTCTCCGAGTTGGATGGCTACGCCTGGGTTACCCAGGAGACCGACCCGCGCCAGGTCTGGGTCTACTGCTCAACCGACGAGTACCAGCCCTTCGTCCCGGGCATCACCAACCGCAACGTCAGCTGGCTGGTCGACGACATCGTCAAAGACCCCGTCTATGGGCAGGCCGAGTTCAAAGCTCAACTCGTGCTGGTGTGGAAGAAGGGCAGCGACAAGGAAGAGGCGCGCCGCAAAATCCACGAGTTCCTCAAGCAGTTTCCAGAGTATCAGGTCGATACCGAGAAGGAACTGGGGGCCTACGCCAACAATGTGGCACGAGCCGGTGCTCCTACGTGGGATCCCACGACCAAGAAGCTCATGTGGCAAGGCGAGCCCGCTCCGGACGGGAACGCCCTCCCGTTCAGTCAGGGCTAACATTAGAGCCGGGGAACGAGGGCGGCTCCTCGCCCCCTCCGGGCACGGTATTCCATCAGGGGGAACGCCATGAATAGCGGAAGCGTGGAAACGGAAGACGGCTTTGCCGAAAAGACAATCGAGCTGCAAGGGCGGGCGTCACGGGTCACGCTGCCCGGCGCGACGAATCGTTATGTGATGTTCCACGATCAGGAGCGTTGCATCGGTTGTTTCGCCTGCGAGGTCGCCTGCAAACTCGAGAACGACGTGCCAGTCGGCCCGCGCCTGGTGCGCATGATTCAGGTCGGGCCCCAAGAGGTCAACGGCCGGCTGCGGACGAGGTGGGTCTACATGAGTTGCTACCAGTGCGAGCACGCAGCGTGCGTCGCCGTCTGCCCGACGGGTGCGATGCGCACGCGTGAATCGGACGGCATTGTGTACGTGGACGAGGCCAGTTGTATCGGCTGCAAGGCGTGCATCCTCGCCTGCCCGTGGGGGGCCGTCCAGTTCAACCCGCGCACCAACAAAGTCATCAAGTGCGACTACTGTAAGGACCGGGTCGATCAGGGGCTGTGGCCGGCCTGCGCGACGAAGTGCGCCACAAAAGCCCTCTTCTTCGGCAACGCCAACGAGTACACCACCGTCCTGCGCGAGCGGGCCGCGCGGCGCCAGGCAAACCTGGAATAGGAGGCGGCACCATGGCCAAAGTAGGCACGATGGACACCAAGCCGATCCGGGTCGATTACTCGAACGGTGATTACAGCCGGGCCTACGATCTGATTACCGGGGCCGGGCTCAAGATCATCTACAAAAATGTCTCCAGCGTCGAGCCGTATCACGTGACCATTCACCTCGAGAACATAGCAAGCCGGGATGCGGCTGCGCAGCTTCTCGACGAAGCCGGCATCAACTGGTACCCGGCGACGCCGTTCTTCTAAACGTGACGCGTGATCCGTGTGTTCACGGATCACGCAACCTGACAGAGGTGTTTTCATGGATCACCCCTTTTCCCCAGACGGCCCCTCCCTCGTCTGTGGGTCGTGCGAGCCCGAGTTCGACTCGCCCACGGGTGATGGCCCGGCAGCGGGCGCGCCCTCGTTGACATTTGGCAAGTTGGCGCGGCTGTTCGTGGACCGGCGTGACGTCAAGTTCTGGCACACTGAAGGGCCACGGCACAATCATCTCTACTGGGTACGGGCGATGCTCTCGGAACAGGCGGAACCCCCGCCCCTGGTCCCACGCCTGGTCACGCAGCCGAAGTCGGAGGCGGACCGGCTTCGCTTCGCCCAGGCCCGGCGCGAGGTCTACGGTTTCCTGGCCCGCGCGTTCGAGTATCCGACCGATGCATTCCTGGCAGACATCTCGAACCCTCGCTCGGTCGAGCGCCTGGCTCTCGAGTTTCGCTCCCTGGCCGACAACGACGATGTGAACGAGGGGCTGGCTCTCTGGCGCGCGATGGCGGGGCGCGGTACCACCCTGGTCGGTGAGTTCGGCTTGAGCCCGCTGCGCCGGGCCTACACACGCCTGATTTACGATTCGGAGTTGCCCTGCATTCCACCCTATGAGTCGATCTACTGCAATGAACGCCACGTCATGGGGAAGCCAGCCGCAGCGGTCGCCGCCGTGTACCGGGGGGCCGGGTTGGGCGTCGATGGGCACGAGATGCCGGACCACATCGCCCTCGAATGTGAGTTCGTCGCCCACCTGGCCGACCGCGAGATCGCGGCCCGCCAGTCCGGCCGGCGCGAGGAGGCCCGGCAACTCTGGGCGGCGGAGCGCCAGTTCTTGACAACCCACCTCCTCACGTGGGGCGGGAAGTTCTGCGCCGACTTGTCGGCGCTCGCCAGTGTCGAGTTCTACCAGGCCGTCGCCCGCCTCGGTCGCGGACTGTTCAACGACGAGCGCATCCGCGCGGAGACAAACCGGTGACCCTCGCCGTCCCCGCCAACCGCCGGGCGATGCTCGACCGGATGACCGGCCAGTACAGCCGCGACATCATCGTCGATGCGACCAGGTGTAGCGCCTGCATGAAATGCGTCGAGGCCTGCAAGGTCGCCATCGCCCACGAGCACCCCACTCGCGAGCCGGTCGCCCGCATCACCATCAAGCCGGCGGCGAGCGAGGGTAGCCTGCACCTGCCACTGTTGTGCCGCAACTGTGCGGAGGCGTCGTGTGTGGTGGCCTGCATGACCGCTTGCCGCATCCGCGACGGGAGCGGCTGGGTGACGACGGATTACAGTCGCTGCGTTGGCTGCTGGATGTGCGTGATGACCTGTCCTTTCGGTGCGATCGAAGCCGTTCACGAGGAGGGGCTGGCGCGCAAGTGCGACGGCTGCACATCGTACGACATTCCCCCCTGCGTCGCCGTCTGCGAGCCGGGCGCGCTCCAGGTTGCGAGCTACGGCAACTTTGCCCACGAGCGTCGCCAGCGCTTCGGCGCGCGCGCCCGCTCGACCTCCCTGCCGGGGTAAGAAGAAACCATGCGATACGTGATTGCCGGCAACTCCTACGCTGCCGTCGGCGCCGTCGAGTCGATTCGAGCCCGGGACCCGCATGGCGAGATCGTCATCATCTCCGACGAGCCCTACCGCGCCTATAGCCGGCCGCTGATCACCTACTGGATCGCCGGCGAGGTACGCAAAGATCAGCTGGACTACCGCCCGGCCGCCTGGTACGAGCGCAACCGCATCCAGACCAGATTGGGACACCGCGTCACGCAGGTCGATCCCCCCAACCGGCAGGTCGTGCTCGAGGACGGCGAGGCGGTCGCCTACGACCGGCTGCTGATCTGTACCGGCGGCACGCCCATCGTTCCCCCCATCGAGGGCGCGGACGCCGAGGGCGTCTTCACGATGACTCGTTTCGACGACGCCAGGGCCTTCAAGGCCTGGTGCGAGCAAGAGCACGTTGAGGCCGGTGCCATCGTCGGCGGCGGCCTGATCGGCCTGAGCGTCTTCAAGGCGATGAAGGGCGTGAAGATCAAACTGACGCTGGTCGAGTTGCTGGACCGGGTCCTGGGTCTGGCGCTGGACCACGACTCTAGCGCCATGATCGAGGCAGCGTTGAGGCGGGCCGGCGTCGACGTACGCACCGCCTCGGGGGCGGAGGCGATTCTCAAAGACGAGCGGGGCCGGGTCAGAGCAGTGCGCCTGAAAGGGGGCGAGGAGGTCCCTTGCCAGACGGTCGTGATGGCCGTCGGTGTGCGTCCCAATACCGGGCTCCTCAAGGAGAGCGGGATCCAGATCAATCGGGGCGTCGTGGTAAACGAGCGGATGGAGACCAGTGTCCCCGGCGTCTACGCGGCCGGCGACGTGGCCGAGGCCTACGACGTGGTCAACGAGCAACACCAGGTCATCGCTATCCTGCCGCTGGCCTACGAGCAGGGCCGGGTGGCGGGCGCGAACATGGCGGGCGGCGGTCGCGTCTACCCCGGCGGCATCGCGCTCAACTCGCTGCCGATCTTCGACCTGCCGCTGATGACCATGGGCATCACCCTGACCGACGGCCACCCGAACCCTTCGACAGGTTCAGGGCGGGTTCTGGACGTTCTGGTTCACAGCGGGGACGGCGTCTACCGCAAGCTGGTCTTCCAGGGCGACCGGCTCGTCGGCGCGATCCTTGTCGGCAACGTCGCTCACGGCGGGGTGCTCACCTGGCTGATCCGCAGCAAGTTGCCGGTGACCCACGACCGCCAGGCGCTCCTCACGGGCGATCCGCTGGAGATTGAGATCGCGCGCCAGCTGAATGCCGTCGAGAAGAGTGGACCGTGGGTGCGGAGAACCGCAGCGGGGCCGGCGGTGCGCGAACGGGACGTCTGAGCGCGAACTGTCAACTGTCAGACTGTTCCTGCAAGAAGTGCAGGATATGATTGACGAAAATCCCGAAGTCTCCCAAGTCGTGCTGTAAGATATTGTAGACGGTGGCATCGTCCACGTCCCAGTAGAGGTGCACGACTCGGTTCCGAAAGCTGATCATCTTGCGAAGGACGGGCATAAAATCATCCGGGAGGATACCCTCCTCGTTGAGTACCACAAAAGCGTCGAAGCTGTCCCGTGGGGTCCGGTAGCCCTCGTCGGCGGTAACGTGATGGGCGATGTCCAGGCAAGACTCGATGGACACCTGGAGCAGGTGCTTCGCGCTCTCTACCTTCGTGAAGTCCTGGAGGAAGTCCTCCTCGGAGTAAGCGGCCAGGGTAGACAGCTTACTCTGGTAGGTCCGCATGTTGTTCAAGATGGACGTCACGGTCTTCAGATTGACCACTGGACAGGCCCTTCCTCCGGATATGATTCAAGAAGGCTCGTTGCATTCGCTCGGCAGTTGGCAGATAGTCGAAATATTTCTTGCGGGTCAGAACCTCGAACGCGACGCGACGGTCCTTATCCCGCTCATAGAGCAGTCTGCCCTCCTGGACGATGGGGCCCTGAACCATAAGCGGGGCCTGGTTGATCGCGCGCACATCAAAGTTCGAGAGACTGCAGGAATCCTCGAGCGCAGCCTGGATATCCAGTTCGAGCATGAGTCGCTCGTAGGGCAGGGGCGACTCAGTGAGCACCAGGGCAATGTCTACGTCGCTAGACGGAAGAGGAGTTGCCCGGGCAACAGAGCCGTACACGTAGGCAATTTCCACAGGATACTCCGCCAGGACCTTGGGAACACACGCCTTCAGACGGGCGATAATTTCGGCAGCGCGCTGCTCTCGTTCGACTCGGACATCGTTTTGTTGTTCCATGATGAACCAAGTATACCGCGGGCTCGGCTCATGACGCAACAGGTACATCCGCCGTTGACGCTTTTCGGCGAAGACTTCGCTCAGAATTGCCTGCAGTGCATCTCGTGCAATCTATGCAGGCAATTCTGTCCGGTCTTCCCCGACCTCTTTGCGCTGTTGCGTCAGGACGCACGCGGAACAGAGCCAGTTGACCACACCCGTGCCACGCTCGCTTCCAACGGTACGGCAACACCGTGATCGACCTGCTGCGGCTGATCCCGCAACTCACGGTCGACTTTGCCGCGATGGCCTGTTGTGGCATGGGGGGGACGCATGGCTTCAAGCGCCGCCACGACGAGCAGTCGCAGCAGCAGGGCGCCGACACGTTCGCCTATCTAGAACGAATCCAGCCTGATGGCGTGGTCACCGATTGCCCGATGTGCGCCTACCGAATCGGAGACCGCGCCGGCGTCGAGACGGTCCACCCCATCGAGCTGTTGAACGACGCCTACGGCTAATCGCCCTGGATCGTGAGTCTGTAGATTCCTTGACCCGATGTGACTTTCAAGCGGAGGTCTCCATGACAACCACCGCGACCTATCACGTACCAGACGATCGCGCCTACGATGGCGCTTCCCATCTCTGGATTCGGCTGGAGTCCGAAACCGGCCGAGCGGTTGTCGGGATTGACGCGTTCGGCCTGGACTCTCTCGGGGAACTGGCCTATATCTCCCTCCAGCCAGTGGGAGGGCCAGTCCGGCGAGGTGAGCCAATCGGGATGCTAGAGGCGGCCAAGATGACGACGGTCCTGATCGCACCCGTGAGCGGAACGCTGGTTGACCGCAACGCCGACGTTCTGCGCGATCCGGCGCTCGTCAATCGTGATCCCTACAACGACGGCTGGCTGGTCGTCATCAAGCCGAGCGATTGGGATCACGAGATCGGCAGCCTGATCACCGGCGAGGCCCTCCCGGGCTGGGTCGCCGCCGAAACCGAGCGCCATCAGTCAGAGGGGTGGGCCGACTGATGTCACGCTGGCGACTGATCACAGATGACAGGGTGTCGGCCTCCTTCGGCCTGGCCGCCGACGAAGTGCTGGCGCAGCGGGTGGGACGGGGTGAGTCGCAGCCAACGCTGCGCCTGTACACCTACCGTCCGCACTGTGCCCTGATTGGGCGCTTCCAGACCGCCGAGCACGAGGTCCACGTCGAGACTTGCCGCGCGCGGGGGATCGCGATCAACCGCCGTCCCAGCGGCGGCGGTGCTATTCTGATGGGTGACGCCCAATTAGGTGTCGCCCTGATGATCCCGGGGCGTCGTGACGATGCCTACGGGCGGGCGCGGGAATTGATGGCGGGCTTCTCCCAGGGCATCGTTCGGGGGTTGAACGGCCTGGGCATCAACGCAGAGTTTCGACGCAAGAACGACATCGAGGTCGACGGGCGCAAGATCGTTGGCCTGGGCATTTATCGCAACCCGTCCGGTGGCTTGCTGTTTCATGCCTCGCTGCTCGTCGATATCGATATCCTCCTCATGCTGCAGGTGCTCAACACCCCCTTCGAGAAACTCTCAGACAAGGAAGTAACCACCGTCGCGGCGCGAATCTCGACCGTCCGGCGAGAGCTTGGGGGCGAGATCTCGCTGGATGAGGTTCGGCGGCGGGTGGCGGCCGGGTACGCCACGACCTTCGGCGTCGAGCTGGCCGCCAGCGACTTTACACCCGGCGAGCGGCAGGCGATTGCCACGCTGGAACGGGAGAAGTATCTCAGGGATACGTGGGTGTTCCAGAGAACCGACGTCCCCGACTCGGCCGGGTCGGCCAGGGTGAAAACGCCCGCCGGGCTGCTGGAAGTCCGCGTGACCCTGGCCGGTCGCATGCTCAAGGCCGTATTCATCGGCGGCGACTTTTTCGCGGCCGACAACGCCGTCGCAGACCTGGAAGCGAGCCTGCGCTGGCACAGCAGCGACTCAAGCGCGGTCGAAGCGACACTGCAGACCGTGTACGCCCGGCGCGCCGCGGCGCTCGGCGCACTGCCAGCGAGCGCCCTGACCGGGGCGATTGATTTGGCGGTGCGCCGAGCGCGGGTGGCCGAGGTCCGGCGACGATCGGACCCGTACGCATGCTTTGTCTCGCCAGGGGGCGCCTGTGAGTGACCTTCTTCTGACGGATGCATGCGCAGCTTCAGCTGCCGTCGCGGTGAGCCCCGAGTGCCAGCGCATCCGGCGTGCCAACTTCCCCGACCAGATTACATTCCACGCGCCAGGCCTCCGCCGCTACAGGACCTCGGAGTACAGCGGGCAGAAGGCCGGCGAGTTCATCGCCATCAGCGTCACCGGCAGCGCCTGTGCCTTGAAGTGCGCCCACTGCAACACGAACCTGCTCAAGAGCATGCTCGATCTGGCGCGCTTCAACGACTCGGTCTTCGACCTATGCGCCGCCCTGGCCGAGCGCGGTGTCCGGGGGCTGCTGATCTCAGGGGGTAGTGACAGGTGGGGGCGAGTCCCGCTCCGAAAATACATTCCCGACCTGATCCGCGTGCGCCGCGAACTGGGCATGACCATCCGCGTGCATCCCGGGCTGCCCGACGAAGAGACCTGTGCCGGGCTCGCGGCGATCGACATCGATGGCGCGATGGTGGACATCATCGGTCATCAGGAGACGATCCGAGCCGTCTATCACCTGGATGCAACGCCCGCGGAGTACGAAGCGGCACTCGAGCGACTCGAGCGCTACGGGGTCCCCACCGTACCCCACATTATCCTCGGGCTCCATTTCGGACGGATGCTGGGTGAGTGGAAGGCCCTGGAGATAATCGCGCGCCACCCGCCCAAGCTGTTGGTGCTGGTGGTCCTGACGCCGCTGACCGGCACGCCGATGGCGGTCTCCCAGCCGCCGTCACTGGCCGAGATCGGCGGTTTCTTCGAGCAGGCGCGGAAAACGCTGCCGACGACACCGGTGATGCTCGGTTGCGCCCGGCCGATGGGTCTAATGAAGGTTGCCATCGACCGCCTGGCCATCGACGCCGGCCTGAACGGGATTGCTTATCCCGCCGAGGGGGTCGTGGAGCACGCCCGGCTCCGAGGCCTGGAGCCGACGTTCGTCAATGCCTGCTGCGGCGTGACGTGGTGAGGAACTCGCTCGCCTGCGGGGAGGGCCGCGGGCCGTGGATGAGGGAGCAAATTGATGGCCGATGGAACGATTCCATGTCACGAGCCGGGCGACGAGGTGCGGATCAGCCCCGACTACGTCCGGATCAGCATGGCCGCGGCGATCGAGTTAGGTCTGAAGCCAGGGAGCTTCATGCGCAATTGCGGCTGTGGCTGCATCAACCTGCTTCAGACCTACCCGCGGGGCTGCTACGCCAACTGCAGCTACTGCGGCCTGGCCCGGGAACGCCCGGGCCCGCCTGAAGGCAACACCTTCATTCGAGTCTCCTGGCCGCTCTACCCCACGGATCTGGTGGCCGAGAAGATCGCGGCGAAGGAAGCCAGGGTGGGCGTTGGGCGCATCTGCATCTCGCAAGTGCAGGACCCTCGGGCCTACCGCGATCTGGTCGACATGATCCTGCGGGTCCAGCGGGTCGCCCCGACGGTGCCCATCTCGGCCCTGGTCAGTGCCACAACATTGAACGAGGAGCGACTGGTCAGGATCAAGGAAGCCGGCGCAGATATCGTCGGCGTGGGACTGGATGCTGCCTCCGAGAAGCTTTTCTACACGACGCGAGGCAAGGGCGCGAAAAGCCCCCACGACTGGAACCATCACTGGTCCATCGTGCGCGTGGCGCGGCGGATCTATGGTCCGATGAAGGTCAACTGCCACATTCTTGTCGGCCTGGGCGAGACCGATCGCGAGCTTGTGGATCTGTTCTACACTCTCAAGGCGGAGCAAATCGCCGGCTACCTGTTCTCCTTCAATCCAGAGCCAGGCACCGCGCTGCAACACGCGCCGCGCGCGCCGATCCACCGCCAGCGCCGGATTCAGCTCGTCAAAGCACTGATCGAGAACCATAATCTGCCGCGCGAGGCGATCGAATTCGACGAGCGAGACAACCTTGCTCGCCTTGACGCGCCAGAGGCGCTGATCGACAGGGTCACCCGTTCCGGTCTGCCCTTCATGACCAACGGGTGCCCCGATCGACAGGGCAACCTGGCCTGCAACCGGCCGTATGGCTCCTACCGGCCGGGGGAAGCCTTTCGCGATTACCCGTTCCAGCCAACCGCCGACGACCTGGCCGTCATCCGCGAGCAGGTACGGCTTGACGAAATCGTGGTGCGAGAGCCGGTACCGCTCGGATAGGCCGATGTGACGAGTGGCCAGCCAGCGCGAAATACAGCCGCAAAGGGGCCAGGGCAGGGTGGGTACCCCAATGGCCCGTATGCGACAGACCCGACGCCTTCAGGAGGGTGCGCGCGGGGGTCAGGGGGCTTTCGCAAGCCCGAAGATCATGGCGCAGATCGGACGCACCTACCCGCGCACGTCACGTCAATTGGAGCGTTGGCCCTGCATCCTTGATGGTTCATTGTCTCTGGGACAAGCACCCCCATGTACGAATCGAATCCCATCCGTCTGCTTGATTTGGGGCCAACGGTCTGGTGGCGAACACAAGCCGTCTATCACGCTGTGGCCGAGCTGATGAGGGCCGACTCGCCCGATACCATCATCATCACGCATCCCCTGACTCCCTACCTCTGCCTGGGCTACCACCAGGTGTATGACGCCGTCCTCGACCGGGCGACCTGTGAGCGCCGGCAGCTGCCGGTTGTCCGCCGGCAGGTCGGTGGTGGGGCGACCTACCTTGACATCCACCAGTTGTTCTACCAGTGTGTGTTCCACCATACCCGCGTGCCGGCCATG
Organism: Ardenticatenaceae bacterium; assembly: GCA_027493995.1. Classification (GTDB taxonomy): domain Bacteria; phylum Chloroflexota; class Anaerolineae; order Ardenticatenales; family Ardenticatenaceae; genus DOUV01. The sequence goes on from JAOSJS010000001.1 coordinate 9,393,610, forward strand.
CTCCGAGATGTCTACGCCCAAATGCTGGCGGCGCCGGTGGCCGCCCTGCGCCAACTGGGGCTCAACGCCGAGCTCTGGGATGTCAACGAGATCGAAGTGGAGCGCAAACGAATTGCCGGTGTCGGCGGCGGACGGATCGGAGAGGCCTGCGTCGTCGTCGGCAATCTCCTCTTCGACTTTGACTACACGACGATGACCAATGTCTGGCGCGTGCCGGCGGAGTCGTTTCGCGAGTTGGCGGCGGCGGCGCTGCGCGAGCAGGTGACCACGCTCTGGCGGCTCATCGGCCCGACCACCATCTTTGCGGTTCAGACAATGTTGATAGAAGAGTTTGCGCGGGCCCTGGGACGGCCACTCAAACGTGGCAAGCTCACTCGCGAGGAGACTCACCACTCCTCCCAGGTCGCAGCGCGGCTGGCCTCGCCAGAGTCCCTCTCGCTGCACAGCGAGAACGGCTCCGTGGCCCCCATGAAGTCGCTGAAGATTTCCGCCCGGGTCGCTATTCACGCGGCCGAGACGGAAATCGGCGGCCGGAGGATTCGAGGAAGCTTTCGCGTGCGGGAAGGCATCATCGAAGAAGCCCGGCTGGACATCGCCGGCGGCCAGGCGTGGGAGAACGTCCAGGCCGATCTGCGGGGTGTCCCCTTTCGTGAGTGGCAGGAGCGCTTGCCGGTTGGGTGAGGCCGCAAGATGGGTGCGAACCGATTCGCCGGGCGAGGAACACGTGAGTAACAAGCTGTTGACGCCCAACGGGGAGAAAACTCGGGAAACATCTCGCCAAGAAAGAGTTCTTGCGCTATCATAGAGGGTGCCACACCACCCTGATGTGAACCATCCTCTACGGCGCCTGATTGACCGCGTTTCCGCCGACGGTCTGACGAGCTTCCGCTCGTTCGGCGCGGTGGTACCTGGAGTGAGGGATCGCCATGATACCGTCTCCCATATCGGTGCACGAGAAGGAAGAGACTGAGATCAGTCACCTTCGCCGGCAGGTTGCCCTGCTGGAACAGCGCAACTGTGAGCTGACGGCCCTCCACGCGGTCGCAGAGGCGGCGAGCGAGATCACCGATCTCAACGAATTGCTCTCGAAAGCGCTCGACGCGGTGCTGAGGGCCGCCGGCATCCCCGAACTCCAGTCGATGGGTGGGATCTTTCTGATTGACGATGAGACCGGGCTCATGCACCTGGTCGCCTGGCGCGGGCTGCACCCCGATCTCGTGCGGCAAGATTCCTGCCTCCCGCTGGGAGAGTGCCTGTGCGGCCTCGTCGGCCAGCACGGCCGCACACTTGTCTCCCTGAACAGCTGCCACGACCCGCGGCACACTCGCCAAACGACTCTCGATGAACCGCACGGCCACATCATCGCCCCGCTCACGGCTCGTGGCCGCACCGTCGGTGTGCTCTCGCTCTACCTCAGTCCCGACCATCCCCCCGACCCCTCGTACGTTGAGTTAGTCACTGCAATCGGCCAACAACTCGGCGTGGCCGTGGAGCAAGCCCGGCTCTACCGGCAGTTACAGAGTGCAGTCGAGCGGCTGCGCGAGACCCGCGATGAGGTGGTCGCTCAGAACGCCCGGCTGGGGCGCAGCAATCGGGAGCTCCAGGTTACCTACGACCTCACCCTCGCAATGCAGTCGACGCTCGATATCGCCGATGCCCAGGAGCGCGTGTTGACCCTGATCACCGGCGAGTTGGGCTTTGAGCGCGCGATCCTGGCCCTGGTGGACGTGCACGATACCGTCCTCACGGGCTGGCTCTGCAGCACGCGGAGCAGCGGCACGAGCCTGCAGCGGATCCCCCACACGACCCGGCTGGGGTTGCATGCCGCCAGCGGCGTCCTGGCCCAGGCAGTGCTCAAGGCGGAACCTCTCCTCGTCACGGACGGAGGTCCACCCACCACCGATCCGCAGATCAATAGCTGGCTTGGAATGCACCACTACGCGATCCTCCCGCTCGTCATCCGGCGGCGACCGCTCGGGGTCTTGCTGGTGGACAACCCGGAGAGCGGGCACCCGATTGGCGACGACGACCTGGCGCCGCTGACCAATATCGCCCGCCAGGCTTCCATGGTGCTGGGCAACGTGCAACTCTGTATCGACCGGACCCGGCGCCTGGCAGTCGAGGAAGAACGGTGCCGGATTGCGATGGAGATCCACGATGCCATCTCCCAACAACTGTACGGGATCACCTACACCCTCGATGCGAGCGTGAAGCTGTTGCCGGAGCGGGCCGAGGAGGTACGCGAGAAACTGACCTACCTCCTCCCGCAAGCCCAGCAAGCGAGCGCCGCAGTCCGGCGCGCGATCTTCGATCTGTGGCCCGACGAATTGGACGCAGAGCGCTTCGCCGCCGAGCTTCACGCGTACGTCAAAGAGATTGTCTTCTCCAACGATCTCTCCGTGCAGATCGACATCGATCGGCAGTTCGATACTCTGGCGATCGAAGTCCGCCGACAACTCTACCGAATCGCCCAGGAGGCGCTGACAAACGTCATCAAGCACTCCCGCGCACAGCGGACCGAGATCATCTTGACCGCCACCCTGCAGGAGATCAGGCTCACGATCACCGACGATGGCCAGGGGTTCAATTTGGCTGATTGCCAACTCGAAGCGGATGATCGCAACCACTTCGGCCTGATCAGCATGCGCGAGCGAGCGGAGGCCCTGGGTGGGCGCTTGCAAATCGACAGTCACCCACGATATGGAACGAAAGTCACGGTTACGCTGCCGCTCTGCTGCTGAGCCCGCGGCGGTGCCGTGCCCGCAGACTCGAGGTCACAATGAGTGTGATCCGGATCTTATTGGTTGACGATCACGAGGTTGTGCGCCGAGGCTTAGAAATGGTGCTCAAAATTGAGCCCGATCTGCAGGTCATCGGCGAGGCGGCGAACGGGATCGAGGCTATCGAGCAGAGCCAGAAGCTGCAACCTGACCTGGTGCTGCTCGATCTCAAGATGCCGGGCATGGATGGCGCCCGGGTTGCCCGCGCGATCAAGCAGGTCGCGCCTCATACCCGGATCCTGATCCTGACAGGGATCGATGCCGATCACGAGATTGCGACCGCACTTGAGAGCAACGTCGATGGGTATATCCTCAAAGATGCACCGCCCAGTGAGCTCTTGCACGCGGTCAGGGTGATTGCGGGCGGTCAGGCCTACCTGCAACCGGCGGTAACGAAGCGGCTGCTGCGCCGGATGGCGGCTACCTCCGCCTCCGACGCGGTGAGACTGCCACCCCAGCTGACGCCTCGCGAGATGGAGGTGCTCAAGCTGATGGCCACAAGTCGCTCGAACAAAGAGATCGGGACGGCGCTGGTGATTGCCGAGGAGACCGTGCGAAGCCACATCAAAAGTATTCTCAGTAAACTCAAACAACCCAATCGGACCCAGGCCGTCCTGGCCGCCCTGCGCATGGGCCTGATCGACCTCGATTCGCTCTAGAACCGCCAGCGTCGTCCCGGTTCGCCGGCACCTTGACCGCTTGCATCGTTGCCTCAGCGAACGCAAATTGGAACAACGTTCAGTTCCTTCGAAGTGCGCTCCCCTTCCAGGACTTCTTCCCAGGAGACAGCGGCCTCGATAAGTGGTGTTGCCCTATCCCCAACCAACCCCTGGCCATTCGCTCGATCTGGACAACGTCCTCCAGGTGCTGCGCGCCTCGCGGGCCGACGAATGACGCGCCGACCTGATCAGCGACGACGGCGCCCTGGCCCTGCGTGTGTGACCATTCCTGATCTCGCCGCCTGTCGCTCAACGTTCATCGATGGCGCGATGCTCGACACCGAGACCCGGCGCCGTTGCTCAGCCACACGCCCGAGCATCCCGTGCGGCGCTTGTGTCCAGAGCCGGCTTCCCAAAAGAGACCGCTCTCCTTGACATCATCGAGGTAACCATGGCTGAAAGAGATAGCGGGGCAAATTTCCGCGATGCGGAAACAGCCGGCTCTATTTGGAGCTTTCGCGGGTACCGGCTCTCGCCAGGCGAGTTCAACAACGCCATGATACACTTCTATCGTGGCGAGGTGACCCGTTCTAACACCTGGCGCACGCGGCTCGACAGTACAACCAACTGGGCCGTGATCACGACTGGAGCGGCCCTCACTTTCGCCTTCAGCGATGCCAACCACTCTCATGCCATGATCCCGCTCAACACACTGCTGATCGGCCTCTTCCTGCTGATCGAGGCCCGGCGCTACCGCTACTACGAGCTCTGGTCCTACCGCATCCGCCTGATGGAGACCAACTTCTTCGCGGCCATGCTGGCGCCGCCCTTCCAGCCGAGCGAGCGCTGGGCCCAGCACCTGACCGAGACGCTGGTCCACCCCCAGTTCCGGATCAGCTTCTGGGAAGCGATCGGCCGGCGATTTCGGCGCAATTATCAGTACATCTTCGTGATTCTGGGACTGGCCTGGCTCGTCAAGATTGCTACCCACCCAACTGCCATCAGCGCGGCGGACGAGTTCTTCGAGCGCGCGGGAGTCGGTCCGATCCCGGGCGAAGTCGTCCTCGCTGCCGGCCTGCTCTTCAACGCCCTGCTCTTCGCCATCGGCTGGATGACCGTGACCTTGCAGGAGGCCTCGGGCGAGGTCTTGCCCGGCCGTGACCTCCCCAGCCCATTCAGTCTTTTCGGCGCCGCCAGCGATGTCGCCCACAGCTTCCTGAACGGCGGTGGCTTTCACCTGCACCGCCGCCCCGAGCAGGTCGCCTACATCATCACCTCGAGGGGCAACGAGATAGGCCAGCGCGTACTGCACCAGCTCGGGCGGGGTGTCACCCGGTTGGAAGGCAAGGGCCTCTACACCGGCGAGGAGCGCGACGTGCTGCTCTGCGCGATCCACCCGGAACAGATTCCCGACCTCAAGCGGCTGGTGCGCGACTGCGACCAGCACGCGTTCCTGATCATCAACCCCGCCCAGGAGATCATCGGCCGGGGCTTTCGAGCGCCGAGTTAGTAGCCAAGGCGGCGCGAACGCCCGGAACCGGTCGAGGTCTCACCGGCCGGTGCGGCGCAGCGGCAGCCGGGGGGACTCGCGGATGAGTTCTCAGAAAGCGAGGAGACGCAACAGGGCAGGCGGCAGCCAGAACTCGCCGTAGCCGAGGATGTTGGCGATGGTAGTCGCGAGGAGGGCCAGAACACCGCCAGCGATCAAGAGGAGGTCGCGCCGGTCGTACTCCAGCGCCATCACCCAGGTCCGCCTGGGCGTGGCGCCAAACGCGCGCAGGTCCATGGCGTCAATGATCTCCTCGCCACCTAGAATCGTCCCGATGGTGACCGGGACCACCAGGGGCGCGAGGTTGCGCACCTGCCGGAAGAGGTTGGCGCCAGCTCGGTCGAGCTCGTAGCCGCGGGCCTTCTGAGCGTCGAGGGTCGTCTGGAAATCATTGGCGACGGTCGGAACCAGGCGGAACGCCAGGTCGGTCGCATAGGCGAACTTATCGTTGAGGCCCAATCGGCGGAAGGCGACCCCGTAAAGCGCGGGGTTGATCGTGAAGGGGACGAGCAACCCCAGGATGGCAAGCGAGAGCATGCGCGCGAACTGGGCCGCGGCGAACACCAGCCGTTCGACGCTCAATCCGACGTGCCAGACGGCCCCGCCTGGGAAGCCGACCGGCACCGTCCACAGGAAATGTTCGCCGGAGCCCCCAATCGCCTGGGTGAGGTCGCGGCCAGTCAGGGCCGTGACGGTGGTGAAGAGAGTGATCAGGGGGAGGACGACGAACCAGAAGCGCTTCATCTCCTGCCAGCGGATCCTGGAGAGCCTCAGCGCGAGCACCGCCAGTGCCAGCCATGCCAGCATCGCGCGCACATCCCAAATCTGAATGATGGCGAAGATGGCGCAGCCCAGAAAGATGATCCGCGCCCGCGGATCGAACCGCTGGATAATCGTATCGCGCGGTTTGTAACTCCAGGTGACGATCATAAGCACCACTAGAGCACCGGTCAAGTACTCAGACTTCCGAAGTCTGGTGGGGACCGTGCTGGCCCAAAACGCGCTCCGACGGGGGTGATCAAGGCGCGCACCTGCCGCAAACAAGACTTCGGAAGTCTTTTCCCTCCCCCACCGGGATTTCTTGACCGGCTCTCTAGGCTGGGCACGAGGAGGCGGACGTTCGATCCGAGTCCCCCTGAGCTCCTACCGGAGGCGCGAACCCGGAGGAACCCAGGGGAACTCGTGCTGGTTCAGCCCTCGTCAGGGATGTTGTTGCCATCGCCTTCCAGAATCAACGGCCCGTCTGGGCGCGCGCTGCCTGCCAGGCGGCCAGGAGAATTGGCACCAGGATGATGGCAAAGATCAGGTTCGTCCCCGCCGCCGGCAGGAACTCACCCAGCAAGGCCGTGGGTACGTTGTAGCCGTTGACCCAAATGTCGGCGATGGAGGCGAATCCCATGCCGATAATCACACCGAACGCCCCCCAGACGACCGCCGCCGACAGGTTCGGCCGGGCGCGCAGCAAGAAACGCGCGACCACCACCACGGCGATCAGCAGGATCAGCAGCACGGGTGCCCACTGCCCCACGGTGGTACCGTTCCAGGGGTGCTCGACCGTGGGGAAGGCAAACGAGAGGATGGTGAAGAGTGCCAGCAGGCCACCCACGACAACGAGCAAGCGGTCGGCGGCCCGCTGACGATCGCTGAACGCCCAGATGAGCCCAGGAATCAGCCCCATGAGCCCGTTGCCGAGGTCCCAGACCGGGTAGACCCCCCAGCCCGTGATCGCATCCCCGAGGATGTTGCCGACGGCGCCGGTGAAGAAGCCCACGACCGGACCGAAGGCGAGGCCGAAGAAAATCGGGATCGCCACCGCCGGCCGCAGACTGACAAAACTCACCGACGGTAACTGGATGACGTTGGTTGCCCAGGCGAAGATGCCGTAGAGCACCGCGCCCACCGCCATCATGACCACCTCGCGGGTGCCGACCATCCAGATCGGCTTGTCCGCGAAGTAGTAGTAGATACCGACGACCGCCGCCCCACCGATGACGTAGAGCAGCCAGCCTGAGGCGGTCGCCTTGTCACCGCTCGTGGTCAGGCTCGCCAGGAAGAGCACAACCGTGGCGACCACCAGCGCGCCCAGAAGCTTGACAATTGCCTGGCTCGTCGAGGCTCCAACCCATCGTGATGAAATCATGATACCCCCTCTCTTGGAATCGTGTGACCAGCCAGCCGACCTTACGGCTGGACTGGAAGATCTACCAAATCGATCAGCGCCTCCACCCGCGCGAACCGCCCGGTCCGCGGCAGCAGGCCGAGGTTAAGCTCCAGCAGGCTGGTTGATACCACGCGCGCCCGCTCGAGGCGCGGCCGGTCGGCCAACACCTCCTCTGGAGGACCGTCGGCGAGAATCCGTCCCTCGGCCACGAGAAGGACACGGTTGGCGTAGCGCACAGCCAGGTCCACATCGTGGGTGATGAAGAGAATCGCCCGGAAGGGCATCCCCATAATGGCGTCCATGAATTGGGTGTAGTGTTTGAGATCCTGGCCGGCCGTGGGCTCATCCATCGCCAGGACTTTACTCTGCATCGCCAGAATCGCGGCGATGCCCACGCGCCGCTGCTGGCCGAAACTCAGTGCCAGCGGCGCGCGCTCTTCGTAGCCCACCAGGTCCACGATCTCCAGGCTGGCGCGAACGTTGCGGGCGATGACGTCGGGGGGAAAGCCGAGATTGCGCGGGCCAAAGGCCAGCTCCTCGCGAACCGTCGGGGCAAAGAGCATGTGGGTGGGGCTTTGGAAGACGTAGCCGACCGTGCGGGCAGTCTGGGCGGTCGTCAGTCTGGTGGTGGGCCGCCCTTCGATCCGGACAGTCCCCGACGCGGGGCGCAGCAGTCGGATCGCGTGCTTCACCAGCGTACTCTTGCCGGCACCGTTAGGTCCCAGAACCGCGATCACATCGCCGGGGTAGACGGCGAGTCTGATGTCGTGCAGCACCGGTCGCTCCGAATCATAGCCGAAGTTGACCCCCTCGAACTCAATCAAAGGCGACGCGCTGTGGTCGGCGACCGGGCGCGGCGGTAGCACGGCTGGAACCTGGCCGGCGATCCCATCGGTGGACTTGAGCTTCGCCAGAGCCAGCGGCGCTGGGAGCTTCACGTCGCCGGGTCTGGCGACCTCGAGAAAGCCCGGGACATCGCCAAAGTAGAGTTGCTCGCCCTCCTCGAGGAAGAGCGCGGCGTCGTCCGCTCGCAGGATGCCAAGCACATCCTCGACCCGATGCTCGATCAGCAGCACGCTCTTGCCCGCATCGGCCAGGCGGCGGACGAGGCGGAGCGTCTCGCGGGCGCTGACCGGGTCGAGGCTCGCCAGGGGTTCGTCGAGCAGAACGATGTCGGGCTCCATGGCCAGGACGCCCGCGATGGCCACCTTCTGTTTCTCGCCACCGCTCAGGGCGGTGGTCTCGCGCTCGCGCAGGTGGCTGATTCCGAGGAAAGCCAGGGTTTGATCGACCCGCGCCAGAATCTCCTCGCGCGGGAGGCCAAGGTTCTCCAGCCCGAACGCAACTTCTGTCAGGACGTAGCTGCCGACAATCTGCTTCTCGGGGTCCTGCAACACAGTCCCGACCATACGGCTGATCTCGGCGAGGCGCAGATTCGTGGGGTCTCGCCCGAGGATGCGAATCGCCCCGGAGAGGTCACCGCCGGTGTAGCTGCGCGGTATCAACCCGTTGATGCAACGCATCAGGGTCGTCTTGCCACAGCCAGAAGCGCCCGCGACCAGGATGATCTGCCCGGCGTGAGCGCAGAAGGTGCACTCACGGAGGGCGGCTTGGTCGCGGGTTCGATAGCGGTAGGTCAGATGCTCTACCTGGAGGGCCAGCACGACAATCGCAAGCCTCAACTGTGGTCACGCGGCGGTCGCATTTCGATTATAGGGGGCTCTCGATCGAGAGGCAAGCCCCCAAAGAGATCGGCAAGGTTGGTCAAGGGTCCAGATGCGTCGCACCTGGACCCTCAGTGGGGATTCAGGAGAGATTTGCGAAGAGGCGGTAAGCAGCGCACGGAACTCCTTCGCAACAGAAGCTGTGAGAATCTTCCCATTGTGAGAGACAGACTGAAGTCGTGGATGGCGCAACGAGCTGTCAGCCCATACAAGTGGGAGTTGCGTTCACACCGTCTGCGCGAGGTGATCCATCACCTGCACAAGCTGTTCGAGGTTGCGGCACTCCACCATCAGGTCCACCTCGGGCTCGTAGAGGCCGACGATGCTGTCGCCCGTGTTCCAGCCCCACACTGACTCGGGGTTGAGCCAGATCACCTGGCGGGCCCGCTCGGCGATGGCGCGCAACTCCTCCACGCGCGGCTCGTAGAAATTCGAGCGCGCATCACCCAGGATCACGACAGTGGTGCGACTGTTGACTGCCTCGCCATAGCGCTCGTTGAACTGGCGAAAGGTCTCGCCAAAATCGGAGTGCGACCAATACTTGATGTCGGCACTGGATGTCGCCATCTCGACCGCGGATTCCACCGAGTTGCGAGTGAAAAAGTCGGAGACCTCGTCCGTGTCGCTGATGAACACGAAGGAGCGCACCGCGCCGCGCTGCTGCTGGAGACTGTGAACAAGCTGAAGCATGAAACGCGAGGCATTCCGCACCGAGGACGAGACATCGCACAGCACGGTCAGGCGCAGCTTGTTGCGCCGCTTCTCGCGGAAGACCAGCTCCATCGGCACGCCCTGGGTGGCCATGGCCACCCGCAGCGTCTTGCTCACGTCGAGCCGCTTCAGGCCCCCACGCTGCGTCCGTCGCGAGAAATCCTGCCGTAGCTTCCGCGCAAGTAGGTCGACCAGCTCCTGCATGGCCCGGATCTCGTCCTCTGTGAAGCGCGCGAACTCCTTCTTCTCGAGATTCTTGCCCAGCGGAATGTTCTTTTGGGGGTTTATGCGCTCATAGGCGTCGTTGACCTCGCTCGCCACCCACTTGGGGAACAGCTCCTGGAGTTCCCAGAGACGCTCGCGAATCTGCTGGGCCATCTCGAACTCGCCCGCCCGTTGGAGATCACGGGCGAGCTGCATGATCTCGTTCTGGAGTTTGTTCCAGCCCATCTGGTCGAGCACGTAGCGGGTCACCTGGCCACGCTGGAGCAGGTTCTGCAACTGCTGGAGTTGCTCTGGCGTGAGATGCTGCAGCATCTCGGCGGTGATCACGACCGTGTTGCCGGAGAGCAGTGCCTGGGCCATCTCGCTGAGCGGCTGGCGCCCCATGCGCTCGAGGGCCTCGCGGAGCCGGCGCATGAACTCTTCCGACGGCCGCTCGTCGCCCGACCGGCCTTCCTGACCGAACCCCTGCCCGAGGGCCTGAGCCACGGCCTCCGCCAGCGCCGGGTTGGGACTGAAGTAGCGATCGAAGAGCTCGTCGAACAGCTCGCGATCTTGCTCGCGCTTGATGAGCGCCGCGCGGAGAGCCGACTTGAAGACCGCCCGGTCCCGCACCCCGGTCAGGTTGCCCGCGACCATTCCATCAAGGGCCTCGCTCGACGAGACTCGAATACCGGCCGTCCGCAGAACCTGGACGAACCCGACGATGACATCATCCATCTTCGTCTCCCTCAAAACAGTGAGCGATGAGTGCAGAACGAACGGCTGAGAGCCTGAATCTGCGCCCTCATCATTCACTATCCAGCATTCATCCTCAACCCTTCCACTCGCGCAGGCGGAGCTGGCTGCGCCGGAGCAGCTCAGGGAGGGCGTTGCGAGTGCGCTCGACATCCCCTTCGTGCTTCAGCAGCACACCGAGGGTCTGCTCGGTCTCCTCGCGCCCGAGATGATGTACGTTGAGGAGCGTCAGCGCGCGGGCCCAGTCGAGCGTCTCGCTGACGCCGGGGACCTTCTTGAGGGCCAGGTTACGCGCTTCCTGCACGAAAGCGACCACCTGCTCTGCGAGCTGTTGGTTGACTTCCGGCACCCGTACACGCACTACATCCACCTCCGCCTCGAGGGTGGGGAAGGTGATGAAAAGGTGGAGGCAGCGCCGCTTGAGGGCGTCGGAAAGATCACGCACCTGGTTGGAGGTCAGCACAACCAGTGGCTGCTGGCGTGCGGTGATCGTCCCCAGCTCCGGCACGGTGACCTGGAAATCGGAGAGCACCTCGAGCAAAAACGCCTCGAACTCGGGGTCGGCCTTATCGACTTCGTCGATGAGAAGTACCGGCCGCTGCTCCGCCAGGAGTGCCCGCAGCAAGGGGCGCGGCAAGAGGAAGTGTTCGGAGAAGAACAGGTCCTCCTCGGCGGCGACCTTATCGAAGGCCTGATGAAGCGTGTCGGCGTCGGCCAGGAACTGGCTCACCCGGTCGCGCAGCACCTGGACGTAGAGCATCTGCTTGGCGTACTGCCACTCGTAGAGGGCTTTGGCCTCATCCAATCCCTCATAGCATTGCAGACGGATCAACTCAGTGTCGAGCGCGGTGGCCAACGCCTTGGAGAGTTCGGTCTTCCCGACGCCAGCCGGACCTTCGACCAGCAGCGGCTTGCCCATGCGATCAGCGAGGTAGACGACGGTTGCGGTCTCATCGTTCACGAGGTAGCGCGCAGCACGTAGCCGCCGCTTGACCTCCTCCACCGATTGGAACATACAGCTTCCTTTCACGAATGTTTGCCGACCCGTAGCAAGATTCTAACCAGCACGGCAGCCGAAAGCAACTGCCTTTCAATCCGACACTGGAAGAAATCGATCCCATCACAGGACAGACCGGCGCGGGCAATGGCCGCTAGCGTTGCAGCGACAGCCAGCGCGGCGCGAAGGCCACCAGCACCCAGACGGCATAGCCGAACAGCAGCACTTTGGGCAGCGCCCACCCGCGGGTGAGGGTGTACCAGCAGATGACCACGAAGAGCATCGTGGACATCAACCCCCAGATCATACCGAGCGCCAGCGGGGCCACGGCTTGCGGCCGGCTCCCTGTGATCGAGTACACCACCCAGAGGGCGACGGTGATGTTGACCGGCAACGTGGAGACGATGCCCGCCAGGCGGCGCGAGTACTGGCTCACCAGTGTCACCGCCGTGAGGATCAGCACACCAAACAAGAGACGCAGGAGAGTCCCATTCGCGAGCACTGGTCTTACTCCGAGAGCGGTCGGGCATAGCGACTCACAAGGTCGGTTAACGATTCGACGAACTTCGACTTGGCGACGACGCGATCGGCGCCGGCCGCGAGGGCGCGCTGGCGGGCGCCGAGGTCCATGTGGCTGCCAAAAGCCAGCACCGGCACGGCCGGGCGCGCCACCTTGACGGCGCGAATCGCGGACTCCCAATCCAGGCCGAAGCCGCCGATATCCACAATGACCAACGCCGGGTGCTCGCGGCGCACCACCTCGGCCACCTGCTCATCCGATGCCCCGACCACGCGGTAGCCGGCCCCGCCCAGGGCCGTCTCGACGCGCACGCTGAAGAAGAGATCGTTTACCAGAGAGAGAATTGTCAGTTGCTCCATAGAATTCGCTCCACGGGACTCCCGGCTTGTCACCTCCTGAAGACCCGAGCGAGGGGTACTCGCTTGGGCGTACCCCGTGGGGTAGGCAGCCCGGTCGTGCACGTCTCCAGCAGCGAGAGCGCGCTGACCAACGGTACTCGCTTGGGCGTACCCCGTGGGGGAGGGCGTACCCCTCAGGGCTGGGGCTCTCGCCGGGGAGGACCCGCCAGGGTGTCAGCGGGGGAGCCGCCACGAGGTTCCGATCCAGACGGAGTCCATGCGATGCATGATGAACACAACCGTGATGGCAGCGTGGGGCCAGGCGTCACCCCGCATTCATTGGAACGAGCCGGAGGTGCGCGAGAATCAGGGTCTGCTCCCCCGGAACGGACATGATTCCGCCGCGATAGCCAACCGGTGGGCCGAGAGCGGCCCACTGATTGTCGTTCCAGGCGACGAAGGCCAGCGGCCCGCCGGGCGGCGCCGGTGCGCCCAGAACCAGCTCGTCATCCACCCAGAAGCGAGCCACGTCCGGATGCCATTCGAGCCGATATGTGTGCCACCCGGTGGGATCGACCGCCAGCGCGGTCTCGGCAACCCGCGCGGTCAGAGCCGGGGCGAAACGCATCGCGAGCCGACGCAGCGGCCGTACGTAGTTCACTACGGCGAGCAGGCCAGCCGGAAGCAAACCGAGCGGGCCCCCAATTGGTCCAACCAGATTGACCGCCTGGGCGAACCATCCCTGGCCCTGCCAGCCGGGGCGAGGCGCAAAGGCCAACTGCGAGGGCGGCGAAGCCAGAAAGAACCAGAGAACGGCCGGAGGGCGCACTGCCAGCAGTGAGGCCCGCTCCGTCACGAACGGAGCATTCCAGAAGCCAAATCCTGCCGTCCCGCAGAATTCCCCCTGCGGGCGCGTCAAGCGGGCCCGTACCTCGAGGAGCAACGGTGGCCGCCAGCGGTAGGCCTCGTGCGGCCGCCCGTGGAAATCGTCGAGCTGGGCATCGCAGTAAGCGTGACCATCGGCGCGGGCCACGAGCAGGTGCAGCCCGTCCGCATATTGGACCAACCCGGCACCTCGCGTAACGAACCGGGTCAAGTCGGGCGGCGGCAACGCCCGCCGCAGGTCCACGTCCCAGACGGCCCGGTCGTCCGGCAGGGCTCGATCCCGCTCAGCCACCCTGATTGGCACGCCGCCAGGCGTCGATGTCTTTGCCGGCCCGCACCAGCACGTCGACTCCATCCTCACGGACCACAGCCAGATCCTCGATCCGCACGCCACCCCAACCCGGCCGGTAGATTCCCGGCTCGATGGTAATCACACTCCCGGCGGGGATCACCTCCCCCTCATCCGCCCGGTAGCTGATCAATGGTGCCTCATGGACGGCCAGCCCGATGCCGTGGCCCAGGCTGTGGCCAAAGTCGTCGCCGCGGCCGGCTGCTGCGATCACCTCGCGTGCGAGCGCATCGGCGGCCTGGTTGCGGAGCCCGGCGCGAATCCCGGCCTCGGCGGTCTCCAGGGCTTCCAGGCCGAGCGCGTAGATGCGCACAAACTCGGTGTCGGTCGCCGGATCGCCGGTGAAGAGTGTCCGGGTGCAATCGCTATGGTAGCCGGCAACGCGGGCGCCGAAGTCTACCAGCACGATCTCATTCTCACCGATGATGCGCTGGCCAGTGCGATAGTGCGGCAGCGCTGCGTTGGGGCCGCTGGCGACGATGAGGGGGAAGGCCAGCCCGTCGGCGCCCAACTCCCGCAGCGCGACTTCAAACTCCCAGGCAACCTGCTTCTCGCTCTTGCCTGGCTGGACGATGGTCAAGAGGCGCTCATAGCCGGCGTCCGCGATGGCCTGAGCGCGGCGGATCAGCTCCAGCTCGGCCTCATCCTTGATCGCCCGCAACCCGCTGACCAGCCCTTCCGTGGGCACCCATTCGACGGTCGCCGGCGCGGCGGCCTGCCAGCGACTGTAGTCCGCCACGCTGACGGCCTCGGCCTCGATCCCGACCCGGCGGAGATCGAGCCGCTCCAGCAGCGCCCCGATGGCCTCCGGTTGGCGCCCCGTCTGGCGGACCAGCTCGCACTGCGGTGCCTCCCGGCCAACCTGCTCGTAATAGCGCGAATCGGTGACGATCAACGTCCGCTCGGAGGTCACCAACAGAACACCGCTGCTCCCCGTGAAACCACTGAGGTAGCGACGATTCTCCGGCTGGGTGATCAAGAGCCCGTCGAGCCCCCGCGCGTCCAGCTGTGCACGAAGCGTGGCAAGGCGACTCGTCATTTCCGTCCTGGCTTTCCGGGTTGCTTCCCCCGGCCGCGGCGCTTCCTGCGCGCCCGGGCATCAGCGGCTGCTCGGGCACGCTCTCGCCGCCGCGCCTCAAACTGCCGCAACAACTCGTCGCTCTCGTCGGGGCTGAGAGAGGGACTCTCTTCAGCGGCCGGCCGGTCGCCCTCCGCCTCGAGGGTCTGAAGCTGGCGCGCAAAACTCCGGGCTGTCTGAACGCGGACCCCGGCCGCGCGTGCGGCGGTCTGCAAGGCCCGATCCGAGGTGACCAGCATGATGCTCTGCAACGTTCCCCGCGAGACCCCCTCAAGAGCCGCCAGGATAAGATCGTCCGCTGTCAGACCGTGCGGTGCGAAGCGCACCTCGAGGTCCGGGCCGCGGTCGAGCGGAGGCTGTCCCCCCTTCCCCTGGTCGAAGAAGACCAGCAGGCGATGCCCACCGCGCCAGACAAAGGTCTGGAGGCGTGCCAGCAAGCGCGCCTCGTCGTCCGGGTCGGCGAGGTCGATATCCGGCAGTGCACCGATCAGATTGTGGCCGTCAATCCAGAAGATCATCCTGTCAAGATGATAGCAGCAAGCCAGGGCAGGAGCAAAGTGGCGTGGCACAACCGGGACGCAGGGCCTGTCTGGTGCGCCCGAGGGAATCCGGCCGCCGGCCTCAAGATTGCGACCGGTGGTGGAAACCGGTACAATCGCTCGCAATTCTTCCGAGGAGGAGGCCAATGCGTTTCACAGGAAAGACGGCCCTTGTCACCGGCTCCGGACGTGGGATTGGCCGGGCGATTGCACTTCGATTCGCCAGCGAGGGGGCGAATGTTATCATCAACTTCTTCCGCAACCGCAAGCCGGCTGAGGAGACGGCCGCGGCCTGCGAGGCTTTCGGTGTGCGCACCCATCTCGTCAAGGCCGATGTGGGCAACCTCGACGATATCGATCGCATGTTCACGGAGGTGGATGAACTCTTCGGCGGCCTCGACATCCTGGTCAACAACGCCGCCAGCGGCTACATCCGGCCGGTGATGGAGCAGAAGGCGAAGGGCTGGGAGTGGACGATGAACATCAACGCCCGCAGCCATCTGTTTACGGCGCAAAAAGCCGTGCCGCTGATGCAGAAGCGAGGTGGTGGATCAATCATCGCGATCAGCAGCCTGGGCGCGCAGTACGTGCTGCCGGAGTACGTCGTCGTCGGTGTGAGCAAGGCGGCTGCCGAAGCGATCACGCGCTACCTGGCCGTGGAACTCGCCCGGTTCAATATCCGCTCCAATGCGGTCAGCGGCAGTGTCGTCGATACGGACGCGCTCAGATTCTTCTCCAACCGCGAGCAGATGATCGCTGAGAGCATCGCCAAGACGCCGGCCGGCCGCATGGTCGAGCCGGAGGATATCGCTGCGGCCGTCGCGTTCCTCTGCTCCGACGAGGCCTTCATGATCCGCGGCCAGACCATCGTTGTAGACGGGGGGTACACCCTGGCCCTCCAGTAGCGTCACGTCGCGTCCGTCACAAGAGCGCTCGGTCAGTCAACCGGGCGCTCTTAGCCATCGAGATCACGACGAAGGTGCGTCTCGCTTCGCACGTCCGGCTGTGGAGTCGCCCTGGGGAGCGCGGGTCGCCTCGGCCACAGGGGGGCTCTCGCTGGAGGTTGGCGCCTGAGTTGGCGCAGACTACTCCTCGCAAGCCGGGATGACGATCTCCTGGCCGGGCATGATCAGGTCGGGGTTGGCAATCGCGTTGGCGGCAACAAGGCACGCCACGGTGACGTTATACTGCGCGGCAATCGCCTTTAACGTGTCGCCTGGTTGCACCGTATAGACGACCATTGGGGTGGGCGTGACTGTGGCACGGAGCGGACTGGGGGACGGGACCGTCGTTGGTGTCGACGGTTCTGGGGGGACAGTCGTCGTAGCGCCCTGCTCAGGGGTAGCCTGAGGCGATGGCTGCCGCCGGCTGCAAGCGGGAAGGAGCGTCAAGGCCAGCAGCAGACCGGCGACGCAGGCAACACGGTTCGTGTTGCCTCGGATCCAATGACACTGCTTCATAGCGCACCAACGAAGAGTCAACCTTATCATCATTCCTGCAAGCGTCTCGTTCCTGGGAAACCAGATTCGACTGCGATGTTCAGAGCGGCACCGCCTGGACCATCGGTCACGTCGTCGTTGCGTGGGTGGGACCATGGTTCGTCGGAACCGCGCTGTAGGGGCGCACGGCCGTGCGCCCCTCCGAACCTGAAAGCGCCTTCACAAGCTGCTTGGCCATCGTCTCGGCGATGCCTTGACCGGCGCGCTATCACGTTCGCTCAGCCTTCATCGTCCCTCACTCGAGCGCCAGGCTGCCTGGCGGGCAGCGACCCGCTCGCGAAACCAATCCGGCAGGAGGGTGGTCGCGTTGGCCTGGTAGTCGTAGCAGACTTGTACCGAGCTCCCTTCGGCGAGCAGCCGGCCTGTGGTGGTCTCGACCCGGTAGGCCAGGTCGAAACTCTTGGTTCCGAGGCGCGAGACGGCGCAGCCGACAAGCACCGTGTCGCCCCAGAAGGCGGGAGCCTTGAATTGGCAGGCGGTCTCCGCCAGAATCACGGGAAGGTCCCTGGGGCTCTCGCACTCAAACAACTCCACGAGGTAGCCCGTCCGAGCGGCTTCAAACCAGGTAAAGTAGATCACATTGTTTACGTGCCCCATGAGGTCCACGTCCCGGAACAGGACCGGCAACGTGATTGAGTAGGGAAATTCCATGGGATCTCAACTCATGAAGCGTCCGGCCCCGGGATGAGGCGCACGTCGTCGCGGTCGAGTAAGATCACCGACTCACCAGTCAGAACGAGAGTCTGATGCTGGTTGTAGACATCCGCGCGGAGCGTCAAAATCTTGCGCTCGGGCCGGATGCGGATGACCTCGACCCTGGCTGTGATTGTATCACCGAAGTACACCGCGGCCTTGAATTGCAGAGTCTGGCTGAGGTAGATGGAGCCGGGCCCGGGTAACTGGGTGCCCAACACGGCACTAATGAGCCCGGCGGGGAGCAAGCCGTGCGCAATCCGCCGCCCAAACCGCGTGCGACGAGCGTACTCCTCATTCAGGTGAACGGGATTGACGTCGAGGCTCAATCGAGCGAAATCGCAAACATCACGCCCGGTGATGGTCTTGGTGAGGCTGGCACTCTGTCCGACCCGGATTTCGGTTGGAAAGACGAGCGTCGCTCCGGGGACGCGGCACTCTCCATTTGAGGCTGCCGGGAGGGCAGTGACGTCCTTGTCGCTCACGTGGTATTCCTTCTGTTGGTATGAAATGGGGCGGTGGGAGGCGTCCGTAGGATCCCCGGAGACAGTTACATCAGAGTTACACAACACCTTGATCCTGAATTCCCCCGAGTCCCTCCTTGCCGCGTCCTCGACCTCAGTTCCGGATGGCGTATCTCACTTTCTATAAAAGTGGCGCACACGCGCCACTTTTATAGAAATATGAACACATCATCCTGTTCCGGCCGCGGCTTCCAGGGGCACGAGGCGGACAACGCGATCATACCGCCCGCCGGATCTCTTCCACAGCCTCCGGGTTCACCAACGCGCTCGTGTCTCCGGCGTCCTCCCCGAGATAGGCGGCCCGAACCATCCGCCGCATCACCTTCGCATTGCGGGTCTTGGGCAGGTCGCGCACGAACTTCACCTCTTTGGGCGCCAGAGGCTTGCCCAATTCCTGCACCACGTGATGCTGGATCTCATCACGCAGCGCGTTGCTCGGGGCGCCATCTGGGGTCAGCACCACGAAGACCACGACCGATTGGCCCTTCACCGGGTCGGGCACCGCAATCGCGGCCGCCTCGACGACCGCGGGGTGGCTCACCACCACCGATTCCACCTCCGCCGGGCCCAATCGCTTGCCTGCCACCTTTATGACGTCATCCGAGCGGCCGAGGATGTACCACAGCCCATCTTCGTCGATGGCCGACCAATCGCCGTGCACCCACACATTGGGATAGCGAGCCCAGTAGCTCTGAATGTAACGCTCCGGATCCTGCCAGAAGCCGCGTGTCATCCCGATCCAGGGCTTACGCACGACCAACTCCCCGACCTGATTGCGCACCGAATTCCCCTCGTCATCGACGACGTCCGCCGCCATGCCCGGCACCGGGCCGGAGAAGGCACACGGCTTAAGGGGCGTGAGCAGATTACCGCCGACGATCCCACCCGACACCTCCGTGCCGCCCGAGTAGTTGAGAATGGGGATTCGCCCACCCCCGACGACGTTGAAGGTCCACAACCAGGGGTCCGGATTCCACGGCTCCCCCGTAGACCCGAGCGCACGCAGGCTCGAGAGGTCGTGCCGCTGCACCGCCTCCTCGCCGTGGGGAATAATCGCCCGAACGAAGGTGGGCGACAGCCCGAGGATCGTCACCCCGTGCTCTTCCACCATCGCCCAGGTGCGGTCGACCTCCAGGTAGTCGGGCGCGCCATCGTAGAGGACGAACGTGCCGCCCAGAAGCGTGATGCCGAAGACCTCCCAGGGCCCCATCATCCAGCCCATATCGGTCATCCAGTACATCGTGTCCGAGGGCTTGACATCAAAGGAGTGGTACATGTCCTGGGCGCTCTTTACTGGGAAGCCGCAGTGGGTATGAACCGCCCCCTTGGGACGCCCAGTGGTCCCGGAGGTATAGATAATCATTAACAAATCCTCGGCAGAGGTGCGCTCGGTCTCGGCGGTGGCGGGCTGGTCGGGGATGAGGTCGTGCCACCAGTGGTCGCGAGCGGGCAGCCACCCCGAGGGTTCCGAGGCCGGCGCCGCATCCCCGACCCGCCGGTAAACGATGACGTGCTCCAGTCCCGGCAGGTCCCGGAGCGCCTCGTCGGCAGTCGGTTTCATCGGCACCACCTTGCCCCGCCGGTAGGTGCCGTCGGCCGTGAACAAAGCCCGCGCGCCGGCGTCGGCCAGGCGGGTGGCGATAGCCCCCGCCCCGAAGCCTGAGAAGAGGGGCAGGATGACGCCACCGATCTTCGCAATCGCCAGGAGCGCGACCGCAATCTCCGGGACCATGGGCATGTAGAGGCCAATCGCATCCCCCTTGCCCAACCCGAGGGCTCGCAGGGCATTGGCGGTGCGGTTCACCTCTCGCCAGAGGTCCCGGTAGGTGAGGAGCCGAACGTTGCCTTCCTCCCCTTCCCACCGAATTGCCAACCGGTTCTGGGTGGGCGTTCCCATCCACTTATCCAGGCAGTTGTGGATGATGTTCATCTGGCCATCCACGCACCATCGGGGCCACGGATACCCGGCCGACAGATCGACCACCTGGCTGTAGGGCTCGTAAAATTGGATGTCGAGATCTTGAAGCACGGCATCCCAGAACCAGGCAATGTCCTCCGTGGAGCGGCTCATCAGCTCGTCCAGGTCCTTCACGCCGTGTCGGTCCATGAAGGCTTGCAGGTTGCTTGCGGCGACAGTTTCGGGAGAGGGCCGCCACACGATCTCACCGCCAAATTCAAAGCCTTCCATTACGACCTCCTTTCACGTACAGGAGTTACGCGGTGCGAGGTGGTGATTCAAGGTTGATGGCTCAAAGAAGAGGCATTTGGCTTGTAGTGCGCGCTTTAGCGCGCTGAAGCGCGCACTACAAGCCGATACTCCGCTCGCAATTCAATTTACTGCGTAACTCCTGTCACGTAAAGCGTGAAGCGTGAATTCACGCTTCACGCCTCACGGATGGACTGTTGACCTCCTGGAACTCCGGTCCAGACATCGCCGAGAGGGCACGCTCGGAGCCGTCTGACGCCTTGACCCACGCTCTCGCCGTCCTATGATTCGGGTGGGGATATGTGGTCATCACTCCCCAGCGCCTCGCGGGCGCGCGTAAGACGGGCCTCGGCCCGCTCGATCTCGCGCGCGAGGTGGGGAGGCACCTCGGTGTAGCGTATGGCCTGGGTCTGGAGCCGTCGCAGCGTCCCCTCCCACAGCGCGATCTCGCGCTCCCACCGGGCGCGACCATAACCCAGGTTCCGGGTTTCCTCAGGCGGTCGCAGCGGCTGGAACGACCGCTGCCACCACCAGACAACCAGGCCGCCGACGAGCACGACCAGGAGAATTCCAAGGAGGAACCAGAGCGTCATCGTGAGACGAACGACCAGGGGAATAGGCCGGCAGGAGTCCGCCCGGTCGAGGGCCCCTGGCGACCACCCGCACCCAGAGAGATGCCCCCTCTCCTGACCACCCTACCCGCTCAGATCTCTGTTGAGTTGAAGGCGCTACGATCCTGCATGCGAATGGCCTCGGCGACGTCGGCTAAATCAACGAATTCGTCCGCCTGGCGGCGCAATTCGTCCGCCACGGTGCTGTCGGTCGTGCGCTCGCTACTGACCACAACGACGCGAACCCCGCGCCGCTGCACTGCCTCAACGAGCCGCACGAAATCACCATCACCGCTAAAAAGGATCGCCGTGTCGTAGTGGCCGCAGAGGGTCAGCATATCAATCGCCAACTCGATATCGACGTTGCCCTTGACTTCCTCGCGCCAATAGACCTGACCGTTCTCATCATACTGCTTGCGCCGGAACACCTTCGCCCGCTTCGTAATCACGGCAAAGCCATTGTAGCTCAACCAGTCGGTGAGGCGGATGAGCCAGTCGGGCGTCCCATCTTCGAGGAGGGCGGTGTAATAGAAGGCTCGTAGGAGCCAGCCATCACGGCTGAAGTAGGTGAGCAACCGCCGGTAGTCAATATGGATACCCAAATCGCGAATCGTGTGATACAAGTTTGAGCCGTCAATGAAAATAGCAATCCGACCGTAGCGGCCGATGTCAACGCCGTTACTACGGCCATTGTCCTGCGAATTATTCATGTTCATAGGGGGCCCCTCCATCACGCACACCCCGGGGCCTCTGTGTCCAGGCTGGTGTTCATTTCCATCCCCACGAGGCCACCGGACCAGATCGCCCGGTGACGAACACCGCCACGGTCAGAGGTGCCAGCACATCGTTGTCACCTTGCACGCTGCACGTTGGACGGTAGCGCGGACCCGCGACCGCCCGGCGCCACACAGATCATGTCACTGCAGCCGATCGTTTTCCTCCATTCCCGGCCGGTTGTCAACGGTCGATGGTCGCCAGTTCAATGGACCGCCGGCCATGGACCACTGAGTCCGGCGCAGGCTCAAATCAAGAATGTTCCATCCCGCATGATCAACTCCCCATCGACCGTGATGCTGACACCGAGCGGGATGACGTCCACATGAACCTCACTCGACCAGGGTGCCAGGGTGCGGTCAGGGTAGGGATTCCCGAAGGCGACGTGAACGCCGGGATACTTCTCATCCTGCAAGAGATTGCCGGTCAGAGTCGTCAGGGCCTCATTGGTGCCGATGGCGAACTCGCCGACGCGCCGCCCGTTGGGGCTACTGTTCAGATACTCCCAGACATCGCGTGCAATATCTGTATCCGGGTGCTCAATCCGGATCACCTCTCCTCTCTCGATGAAGAAGCGGGCCGGCTGGTCGAGCAAGCCGTACTTCTCACTGAAGTGATCGCCGAGCAGACTGGCTCCGAGGGTGCCCTCGGTACCTATGGGCGACGTGAAGGTCTCACCCTCTGGCAGATTGCCCCACTCGCCCGAGCGATGGTAGAGGCCCGAGCACGGGACCCAGCGGCGGTGCGCGGGATCAAGGGTGACGGCAAAGTCGGTACCGCCCGGCCCCGTCACGCGGATCTCACGGGCCGCAACGACGCGTTCGGTGACGCGCCGGGTCATCTCGGCGACCCGCCGATAGTCGGCAGTCATGCCGCTCAGCATGAGTTCACGCGTAATCCCGATCATGTGCCCGTGACGCACCCGCATCTCGCTGCGCATGAAGGTGCCGAAGGGAATCCGGAAGCGAATCTCGCCCGGGAGGCCGCCCGCCGCGTAGAGCGAGACCGTCGGCCGGGCGGCTCGAATCGCCTCGACCAGGCCGGGAGGCAACTCCAGCAGGGGCCGGGGGCCAAACTCTTCGAGAAAGCGCGTCATCACCGCGGCGGCGCCTCTCTCATGGGCCGCCGCCGCCAGCGCCTCACCGATCTCCCGGCTTGCCTCCTCCGTGAGAATCAAGACGCGGTCGTCAGGTCCGACGGCGAGGCACTGACCAATGGCAGTGTGGGCGCCGGGCATCATCTCAGCAACAGTCATAGGCAGAAATCCTCCGGGGTCCGAATTGGTGGGCAGCACCTCAGCCGTGGGGGTGAGGGAGCCGTCCAGGGCAAAGCTCAGCAGTGTTCAACCGTGATCCTGGGAGCACCTCAGCGGCGAGCGATTCCTGAACGCGCAACAGTGTACCACACGGCCGAAGACAGGTTCAAACGGCTTGGGTCAGAAGCTGCGGGCCGTAGGCAAACAGGGCCGGGAGGCCGCCGGTGTGCCAGAAAAGCACGTGCTCATCGCGCCGCCAACGTCCCCGACGCACGAGATCGATCAGCCCTCCCAGGGCCTTCCCAGTGTACACCGGGTCAACCAGCAGCCCTTCCTGGTTGGCCAGCAGGGTGACGGCCTCGTGGGTCGCATCGTCGAGCTGAGCATAGCCCGAGCCGACGTAGTCGCCGGTGGTTTGAACGAGCGGTGCGGCTGGGAGGGGCAGCTCGAGGTGAGCGGCCGTTGCCTCAGAGAGTGAGAGAACAGCCTGGGCCAATTCATCACCGGAGCGACTCACACTGATTCCGAGCAGCTTCCACGGCGCCCCAAGCGAGGCCGCCAGGACCAGGCCCGCCTGCGTCCCGCCGCTCGCGGAGGCGACGATCACTTCGGTGATCATCACCTTCTCCACATCGAGCTGGCGCTGCAGTTCGAGGCCCGCCAAGAAGTAGCCCGCCGCGCCAACCGGATTCGAGCCACCCACCGGGATCAAATACGGCCGGCGGCCGGCCGCTCGCAGTTCCTCGACCACCTGCATCCCCCAGTCAGCCGGTGGGTCCGGATTGAGGCGGATTTCGGCACTATAGAGGGTGTCCAACAGGAGGTTTCCCTGCCGCGCCGCATCGGCCGGCCCGTGCAGCAGCAGAACGGCATCCATCCCGTAGCGACAGGCCGCGGCGGCCGTCTGAGCGGCGTGGTTGGACTGCACCGCGCCGAGGGTAACGACGACATCGGCGCCGGTGTGGCGGGCCTCACCCAGGAGGAACTCAAGTTTGCGAAGCTTGTTGCCCCCCATCACCATCGGCGTGAGATCGTCGCGCTTGATCCAGACGGTCGGCCCGCCGAGCCGGGCCGAGAGGCTCGGCAACGAATGGACGGGCGTGGGACCGGTGAGAAGGGGCAATCGGGGGAGTTGTTGGATTTTCATCAGATCAAACCAAACGTGAGAGGCCGGTCAAAGCGCCCGGCTCAAAATCCTCGCGGCGCGGAGGCGTGAGGCGGGGCACCTCACAGTCGTGCCTCCCACCTGTCCAAACGTGAGCTCTGCCTCCTACCATCCGGGCGCAAACGGGCCGCTCACACTGCTGACGTCCTACGAATGAGCTGCTTCAAAACGTCTCGAACCAAAGCCGCATCTGCGTCCAGTCAATCGTCCAACGATAGGACCGCAAGAAATCGTGGGCAATAATTCCGCCCACCCGAAAACCAAAACGCCACTCTAAGCCAGGAAAGACGGGACCAACCAGCCCCTCAACCTTGCGTTGCACCACGGGGCCGAACCGGACCTCGGGAATCGTGACGGGTACCAGCTGTTGGGCGCCGCCGCCGCCAACGCCGGTCAGCGCCTCCTCGGGTCGCAGGGCCGCGGCGAGCCCTGCCTGGCGCACGGAGCTCTCGGGCATGAACAGCCCTGCCCCCGCGATCCCACTCGCCACGGCGAGCAGCGTCTCGTCCTGGCCGATGGCACCGGGGGCCAGAATGACGTGACCATCAAAGAGCCAGAAGCCAGCCGCCCGAGCACCTGAACCAGGGTGGAACGGTTCAGTGCGAGGCCCCAAGCGGAGCTGGCCGCGGGCCAGATCGAACGTCGGGCGAAAGCGCGCCAACAGGTTCGTGCCGATGAAACCGTGCAGTTGGGGCGCCGCCCGGCGCACGTCGGCGATCTCGACCGGGAGGTCGTACACCTCAACCGGGCCGAGCTTCAAGCGCGGCAACCGTGCGTAGCCGACGGTCCCCCCCTGAGCGGCCGCGACGCTCACCTCCCCGTCGCCAAACAGGGGAAGACCGAGATCACGGGCTAAACCGCTATCCAGGATTACGTCGCCGATACCGGTATCGATGACGAAGAGGTAGCTACCACTGCCGACCTCCACCTCGACGAACGGGACTGGATCACGAGTCACCAGCGGTACTTCAGCCGTCTCAAAGCCGGGCGAAAGCCGGTAGCCTGCTCGATCGCCAAACGAGCCCAAGAGCCGGGCCAGCGGCGTTTGCCCGGGCAGCCTGTCCAGCAACGGAGCCGCCAGATCGTAGCGACCAAGCCGAGCGTACGCCCAGGCCAGGTCACGCTCGATCGTGAGTCGAGCCTGGTGAGCGGCAGGGGCACCAGCCTCGATCAGGGTAGCGGCTCGTTCGAGCAGGATGACGGCCACCGCCAGCTCGTTGCTCGCCAGGCGGAGTCGACCCAGCCCGCGAAGGGCCTCAACGTCATTCGAATGGTCAGTAATCGCACGCTCGAAAGCCTTGATCGCGCCGCCGAAGTCGGTGCTATCGTAAAGAGCCCAACCGATGGCAGCGTAGTTGGAAGCAGTGGGATGATCGTGGTCAGTCAACAAGTGTCTCGAACGCCCGGCGGAGATGCTCCGGACCGCCCCAGCCCTCCATCCGTGCCGTCGTCCTCCCGTCGGAGGCAACCATAATGGTCGTCGGGAGGGCGCGTACCCGGTAGCGGCGCCCCAACTGACTGGTTCGATCCAGGATACAGGGGAGGGTCAGGCCCCGCTCGCGCAGGTAGCCCTGGGCCTGGTCGATTGACTCACCGTCGTTGATCAAAATAACCACCACGCCCTTGGACGCGAACTCGCCGGCCAATCGTTGCATCTCCGGCAATTCTTCGCGGCACGGCCCGCACCAGCTCGCCCAAAAGCTCAGG
Organism: Ardenticatenaceae bacterium; assembly: GCA_027493995.1. GTDB lineage: Bacteria > Chloroflexota > Anaerolineae > Ardenticatenales > Ardenticatenaceae > DOUV01. The sequence continues at coordinate 9,419,294 of JAOSJS010000001.1, forward strand.
ACGTACGGGCGTCCCTCCAGTTCGGTGAGCGTCCAGGTATGCCCGTCGAGGTCGGTACCGAGGGTGGCACCGGTCTCTGGCCCACCCGCGGCCGCGGCCGCGGGGGCAGACGGCGCCAGACGCGGCGCCAGGGTCCAGATGGCAACAGCCCCGACTGTCGCTCCAACGCAGAGGGTAAGGAGGCCGGCGGCCCCCAACAAGAGGATCAGTATCCGGCGGCGGGTGGTCATTTTCCAGCTCCTCTACCCACATCGTTTGCTCAGCGTCGCGCGCAAAAGGTGTAACGATGAGCATCATTATGAACGATTTGGTAGATTCCAACAAACGAAGGTTTTGGGCCGCGGAGGTACGGGCGAACTGAGGGATGATGCGCTGAATCCGGCGCCCTATCCTCAGGTTGAATTGGCGGTACCACGTCGCGGGGGACTGAAGTGACTGCAGGAACAAGAAGGCTCATTCGAGCCCGGCCGTTCTGGCGCCCATCGGTACCTCAAGTTTCACTACGCCGCGATTCCGAACCGGGGGTCGTTGACAGAAAGGAAGATACGCCATCAAGCAGCTCCAGGTACTATCCGCCGTTGATATCGATCACCGCGCCGGTGACCCACCCGGTGAAGGCGGAGCAGAGATAGGTGACACAGTGAGCGATCTCGCCAGGTTCGCCAACGCGGCCGGGCGAAATCGGCTCGCTGAGCCTGGCCCGGACTGCTTCCGGCACCCCTTCGAGCATGTTGGTCTCGATGAACCCAGGGGCGATGGTCGATAGTTCTCCGGGTCTAGGAGTGGGTCAAGAAATCCCGGTGGGGGAGGGAACAGACTTCCGAAGTCTTGTTTGCGGCAGGGGCGCGCCTCGATCACCCCCGTCCGAGCGCGTTGTGGGCCAGCACGGTCCCCACCAGACTTCGGAAGTCTGAGTACTTGACCGGTGCTCTAGGAGTGGGTCAAGCCACCAGGCCCACCAGTCATGATTCCACCTCGATCGCGAGGGCGACGGCCTCACCGCCGCCGAGGCAAAGGGTCGCCAGACCAGTTGCAAGCCCGCGATCGCGGAGTGCGTAAATTAAGGTGGTCAGGATGCGGGCGCCACTGGCCCCGATAGGGTGCCCCAAGGCAATGGCACCCCCATGGACGTTGACTTTGTCCCAGTCAACGCCCAGTTCATTGCCATCGGCCAGAGACTGGGCCGCGAAGGCCTCGTTCATCTCGATCAGATCAAAGTCGTTGACCGTCATGCCGAGCTTGTCGGCCAGTTTGCGGACGGCGTAGATCGGGGCGGTGAAGATCGCGATGGGCTCAACCCCGGCCTGGGCGTAGTCGAGGATGCGAGCCATCGGACGTAGACCACGCGCCTCGGCCGCTGCGCGGCTCATCACCACCAGGGCACTCGCTCCGTCGGTGATACCGGGAGCGTTGCCGGCGGTGACGGTGCCACCCTCCTCAAACGCCGGCTTAAGGCGACCGAGGGCCTGCATGCTCGTGTCGCGGCGCACGGGCTCGTCGGTGTCGAAGAGCACGACCTCTCCCTTGCGCCCCTTGAGCGGCACCGGCGCGATCTCTTCACGGAACTTGCCGGCGTCGATCGCCGCGGCAGCCCGCTGGTGGCTGCGCAGCGCGAAGGCATCCTGCTCCTCGCGGCCAATCTCGTACTTGCGTGCGCACCACTCGGCGCTGTTGCCCATGTGGTGATGCTCGATCGCGCACCAGAGACCATCGTGGACGACGGCATCGACGATCTCGTCATTCCCCAGACGGTAGCCGAAGCGCGCCTTGGGCAACAGGTAGGGGGCCTGGTTCATGCTCTCCATGCCGCCGGCCACAAAAACGTCGCCGTCTCCGGCACGGATCATGCTGCCGGCCAGCATCACCGCCTTGAGGCCGCTGCCGCACACCTTGTTGATCGTGCTGGCGCTGACCGTTGGCGGAAGCCCGGCTTTCAGCGCCGCCTGGCGAGCCGGCGCCTGGCCCTCGCCCGCCTGGACGACGTTGCCCATCAGCACCTCTTCCACCTCGTCCGGCGCGATACCCGCCCGCTCGACGGCGGCCTTGATGGCAACTCCGCCCAGTTCTGGCGCAGGGGTGTCCGCCAGTGAGCCGGCAAAGCGCCCGATGGGCGTGCGCGCCGCACTCACGATGACGGGCTCACGTGAATTTGTTGCCATAGGGGACTTCTCTCCTTGTAGAGTCATTGTAACTCCTGTCAATGGATGAAGCGTTCCGAGCCGAGTCGGCTGAGGCCAAGATCATCCATCAACTCCTTGATTCATACACATGAATGTGATCGACCCTCGCTCAGGGAGCCACCCACCGATCAATTGAGGCTAAAGAGGATCGAGCCACAGTCCAGGCAGACCGCGGCGCTCAGAGGCTGGCTGCTATGACAGACGGTGCAGATCAGGTAGTGGACAGTGGGCACGTACTCCCAGGCTTGCACCGGGCCAAACGGCTGCTGGTACCAGACGAGATGGCGGGTGTAATCGGGTCGCAACTGCATCGCGGCGTGGACCACCCGGCGCACGTCCGACGTATGGCACGGCCGGGAGCGACGCACGGCACCGGCGACTTCGAAAACGGTGAAAGCCTGGCGCGCTGCAACCAGCGCAAACAGCTCACGCATGACGGTCACTGTCAACGGTTCGATGACGGCTGACCGGTTGAAACTCTGTCCCTCGACCAACTTCGGACTCCTTCCTCATACAGTTCGCAAGACTACCAGGAGTACTCTCCCCTGAACTGAACGCACCTGGGCTCTTCTTTTGCAGTCCGGCCGCGGCTGTTGCGCGGCAAATGACCACCCGCGCGACGGGCGAGATCCGCTCGACCCCCTCACAAAGCCCCCAGATCGACCGGTTCCAGGTCGGGGTTCTCGCCCGCCCGGCGCCCAACCTTGGCCATGGGAACCCACTGGCCGTGGACTTTCACGCGGACGATATCGGCGGTGAAGTCGGTATTCGTCTCCGCGCTGTTGGAGAGGAGCGACGAGCCAACTCCGTAGATGTCAACAGGAACCATCAACTCCTCAAACCAGCGGATTTTCGCCGGGTCGAAGCCACCGCTGACGACGACCTTGATGGACCGGCAGAACTCACTCGCGGCCTGGGCGCGAGGACCCGCGTAGGCCCAGTCGCGCCAGCTTTCGTCCAGGGCCTGGCGCACGTTCCACACCAGGCGCGGGTTGACTCCATTGTCCAGGCGTTTCTCGCCCAGCGGCGGCACACTCGTATCGCGCAGATTGCCCGAGGTGTCCAGCCGGACGGCGAAGAGGCGGTAGCGCTCGGCCTCCTCAGTCTGCCCCTGCTGGCGGAGGGCCCACCAACGGTCGAACATGGCGCGGGCCACCTCCAGGCTGGTCTCGACGCTGGTGTTGTGAAAATCCACAAGGGCGATCCGCGGCACCTCCGCGGGGACCAGCGCAGCGAAGGCCAGGGTCGCCGCTGCGGTATCGCCGAGAAAGGCGGAGATAGCGGCGTGGGCTACGGTGCCGCCTCCCGCCCCGCCCCACCAGTCGCCCTGCGCATCAGTCGAGATGTAGGGTGGCGGGCCGTCACGAAAGTCGAGCGCGAAGCGCTTGACGGCGATATCGTAGGCGTACCCGTCGGCGGCCTGGACCTCGTGGGCATCGAAGCGGGCCGGGAAGAAGAGCACCGGCTTGCCGCGGGCCGCGCGCAGGACCTCGTACACGTTCGTGGCAATGCGGCTCGCGCGGGTGAGCACGCCCAGCATCGGCGTTTCGAGCAAGGCGAAGTCGCCGTAGCGGCCGCGGACCTTGATAGCGGGCTGTACATCGCGCGCATCCCCGTCGAAGGTGGTGGTCGCGCCATCGTGGACGGCCTCCACTCGGAGGTGCTGCCAGGTGGGGATAAAGCGCCCCTGCTCGTCCGGTTCGCCCGTGCCGTAGCGTAGCATCGCCAGGGCCTTGTCCACCCCGGCGATCACCGCGAAATCGCGCCGGGTGAAGAACTGCATCTCGACCTCGACGTTGCCGGTGTCGATTTCGGAGACGTCGACCCCCGGTAGACGCGGTGACGTCTCGCCACCAAAACTGCCGAAGCAGAGTTGGCGCCGGGCCATCTCGGCCAGAATGGCTGTGATGGCCTCGAAGTACTTGTCCGAGTACCACCCACGCCGCATGCGCTCGATATCGAGTTTGAAGGTTTCGTTGGTCAGGCGGCTGCCATTGAAAATGCTCATTGAACCTCGCTCCTGGAGACCCCGGCTTGCCCCCTCAAGGGGCGCCCGGCGCGGCGCCCTCCCCACGCCTTGAGGGGCGGTCCCCGGCGTGAGCCCCTGCCCTGAGGGGGATGCCCAAGCGAGTACCCCTCGCCTGGGGGAACCCCACAGGGCTTACCCCCTGGCGTCGAGGTGGACGCTTGTCCCCTGCGGGGGAGTCCCCTACAAGACGGTCTCGCTTGGGGGAGGGAGCACCCCTCAGGGCGCTCCCGGGGAGTTGACTGAACCTCACGTGTGAGGCATGGCCTCACGCACTACTCTCGTGCCACCTCACTGCTCGGCGCGAGCGGGCGGCGCGTGCCGTCCAGAATCTGCTCGCGCGAGAAGCGCCAGAGCGGGCCACGATGCAGCACCAGGGTCCATCGCCCCCCGTTGAAGCGCTCGATGCCATCAACTCGAAAGGCGAGCAGCCCGCGCAGCGGCTGCCCCTCCGGCGTCACCCCGACCAGCGGCACCTTGCCGAAGCGGCGACGCGCGGCCTCGACGTGGGCCTCCCACAGTCGAGCCTGGGCTTCCAGCACCTCGCGCCCGGTCATGGGACGCTCCAACACCATCTCGGGGTATGGGGTGTGCGGCCGCCCGCGCGGGTCCCACAGCACGAAGGCATGCCGCACGTCCTGGTCGCGTAGGATTGGAGCGTTGGGTGCCAGGATCAGTTCAAGGCCGACCATGCCATCTCGGCATCCCACGGGTCGAATCTCAACAGCAGCCACTCTCTACCTCAGCACACAACGCATCCGGGCACGAGCCAGCCCCAACGCCCCCCGTCAACAAGGTGCGTGTGGTCGCTGGCGCGGACCGGTCATTGGGAGCACGGTCGCGAGCGAAACCAGCCGACAGGGCGAAGAGATCTTGCCGCTGTAAGGATACGCCCATCGCACAGATCGCGCGAGCGCCGAAGCGAAGGTACCGCCTCCGGGCTACACCGCCGCACCAACTTGCTCCCCGGCTGAGACGCACTATACTCTCGCCCTCACAGCCGTGGCGTCGAAGCGCACGCCGGCGAAATCAGAGGGCCTCCGCAGGCGACCGCGCTCGTCCGGCCCGAGCCGAGTCTGGACCTTGCGATCGAGCAAGTGGTGCCCCCTGACTCTCGGACGAATGGAGGTGCCTCTCGGGAGGCGCTTCCGGCGGGCCAGCGTACGTTTTTCTTCTCAGGAGGACCCTTGTCGCGGCCATCGCACATCGGCGCGGTTGCTCAGGCACTTCTGGTGACGATTCTCTGGGCATCGTCGTGGGTGCTGATCAAGTTCGGGCTGCGGGATATCCCCGCCCTGACCTTTGCCGGACTGCGCTACACCCTGGCCTTCATCATCTTGCTCGCTGTGAGCCTCTCCGGACCGCACCGGGCGGCGTTCCGCCGCCTGCCACGCGAGGCCTGGCTGAGACTCGCCGTCCTTGGGCTCCTGCTCTACAGCATCACTCAGGGCGCGCAGTTCCTGGGGCTGGCCCTGCTCCCGGCGACGACGGCGAGCCTGATCCTGAGCTTCACCACCGTCTGTGTCGCTCTCCTGGCGATCCCGCTGCTCGGCGAGCGCCCTGGCTGGCATGGATGGATGGGCGTGGTGATGGCGCTGGCCGGGGCAGTAACCTACTTCTATCCGGCGACCCTCGCGCCGGCCGACTGGCTTGGCCTGCTCATCGTCAGCAGCGGGATGCTCTCCGGCGCCCTGGCGGCGATCCTGGGCCGCGGTGTCGCGAGGCGCGATGACCTCACCCCGAGCCAGATCACGACCGTGAGCATGGGGGTCGGAAGCCTGCTGCTGCTCGGCTCCGGGCTCGCGGTTGAGTCCTGGCCGCACCTGACGCTGAGCGGCCTCGTGATCATCGGCTGGCTCGCACTGGTGAACACCGCCCTCGCCTTCACACTCTGGGTGAATAGCCAACGCACCCTCAGCGCGGTCGAATCCTCGATCCTCAACAACCTGATGCTGCCCGAGATCGCCCTGCTGGCCTGGCTCTTTCTCGGCGAGCACCCGGCTCCGCGCCAGTGGCTCGGCATCGGCCTGGTCATCGGCGGTACCCTGGTGGTACAACTCCGCCGCCGGCCGGCCGCGCCTCAGCCTATGCCGGCCGGCGCCTCAGCGGTGCGGCAGCAGGAGGGTTAACCAGGGTAAGAGTGGCAAGAGGAAAAGCAGCCACCAGAGCGGCCGGCGCGCCTTTTTCTCGGCCCGGGGCACAATGACCGCCGATTGCTGGAAGGCTCGAATCACCCGCCGGCTGATCATCAACTCGATCTGCAGCCAGAGCACCCACACGACCAACCCCACCACCCCGATCACGATGAATGCTGGCATAATTTCCTCAGCTGAAGTCATAGTGCGGCGTCAGTCCCGGTAGCAAAGAGAGCACGGGGAGTAAAAATGCCCTTACCGGGCCGACTCCACCAGAAAGGCTCAACACCAGAGCGGCCCCCGTTCGTGTTACACCTACACTTTCCTGTCGAGTGAAAAAAGGCCGTGCGATGGCCAGTTGGTGTTCAATCAACACGAAGTATAGCGGCCTCTGGCGTCCCTGTCAATCCCCTGGAACCGCTCTCCGGTCAGCGTGCAGCGCCCCTGTGTCCGTCGGGAGGGCGCAAGGCGAGGTATCATGCCGCCCATCAAGGGTACGAGCGCAGGGCAGGATCGAGGGCCGAAGCCGGCGGCCGGGCGCCACCGATCAGGGAAAGAGACGGCGCGCGACACCTTCGAGGGTTGCGTCGCGTTTGAAACGGTAGAGCCGCGCCGGCCGATGATCACCGGCCCGGAAAGAACGGGTCTCCTCGAGGATGTCTGCAGCCAGAACTTTCCGGCGGAAGTTGCGTTTGTCCAGTTTCTCCCGCAGGATCGTCTCATACGCCGTCTGCAGCTCAGTGAGTGTGAAGGTTTCGGGCAACAGTTGGAACCCGACAGCACTGTATTCAAGCTTGTAGCGCAGTCGCTGGAGCGCGTAGCACACGATCCGCTCGTGGTCGAAGGCCAACTCGGGGAGATCGTAGGCCGGCCACCACTTGACCTCCTCGGCCTCCTCGGCACCCGGGCGCAACTCCAACCGATCCGCGCTCACGAGCGCATAGTAGGCAACGGTGATCACTCGGGCGCGGGGGTCGCGGGCGGGATCGCCGAAAGTGTAGAGCTGCTCGAGGTAGACATCGTGCACACCGGTTTCCTCCTCCAACTCGCGGCGCGCGGCTTCCTCGAGCGATTCGTCCGGACGGACGAACCCACCTGGGATCGCCCACATCCCTTCGCCGGGCCAGCGCTTGCGCTTGATGAGTAACACTTTCAACTCACCGTCGAGGAGAGTGAAAATGACAACGTCCACCGTCACGCTCAGGTGCTCGTAGCCCACGGGATTGGAGGTCGTGGAGTCAGGCATCGGAGCAACTCCTTCTCGCTTCGTGTTCGCTCCACACTTTATATCGATCTTCCGAGAAAGCGCAAGCAGGCGGGGCATAACACCCCGCCTGCTCAGTATGAAGGGGTAAAGCATTCCGCAGCCGGCCCGGCACATGAGCCGGTGCCGAGCGAGCGCATCACCCCTACTTATTGGGTGGGCTGATGAAAACGATGTCCCACCAGTGCCCGTAGCGCTGGGCGGGGTCACCGATGTGAGCCAGGCCAATCTGGGTATATTGGGTACCAAGAATTGCCCCGCGGTGGACCGGGCTATGCATCCACCAATCGAACATGCGGTCGAGGTCGAAACCCATACCGACATTTTCGCTGGCGTGCGTAAACGCCAGCTGGGCACGGGCAATGCGCTGGCGGTAACCAGAACCATCCGAGCCGGTGTGGCTCATCCAGTTCCGGGTGGCCATGTCTTCGACGTGGGTGCGCGCCACGGTCACGAGCGTGGGACTGAGAATGTACGGGGGCAGGCCGTGCTCACTGCGCACGGTGTTGATGCGGTCGAAGAGCGCCTGCTCGGTCGGAGGGAGTGCTGGGGTATCGGACTCGCCAGGCGCTTCAGGTGTAGGCGCCGCTGCGGGTGGTGGGTCATCGGCGCGGGAAACGAAGGGAACGGCCAGGGAAAGGAGCAGGCCGAGGATTGCGAGCTTGACCATAGACGACGAGAGCCGCGAGGAGCTTTGGGGTGCTGTCGTCCAGGCGAATGCTTGCAGCACTGTGGCCCTCCTTGGGGAGTCGATGAACCGATGAGCGAACGTAGCTCTTCGGGACCAATATCGGCAAGTATACGATAGTTGAAAAACAACGCCAAATTCGCCTCCGCCACATGGCGGAGGGCCACTCCGCCAAAGGTCGTAGTACGCTCGGCAGATCTCCGTTTCCCGGATCCCGCAAGCGGCTCTATACTGCTGGAGAGCAGGCCGTCGAAAGTCTCGCGCAGAAGTCGCAGCTTGAACCTGCCGACGACGGGCACGCTCACGCCGCTCAGAGCGGGCCGTCGAAAGTCTCGCGCAGAAATCGCAGGCCCTGCGGGTTGTTTCGTGCAAGCACGCGACTCGGAACTGAGAAACTCGAGGGCTGCCCCACCTGTAGCACGCCCCTCATGCCCGCAGCGCGTTCCTTCCGTGCGACGCTCCGCAACGCGACCACTTGGAACCGTTCGGTGCGGGTAGGCAACGAGCGGCGCCTTCTGGTAAGGGCTGAAGATGGCCTCGGACAAAGAGCCGATGAACATCGTGCAGTGCCAACCGGCACGAGTCTCTCTGAACGACAGTTATGATATTGCGGGGTTAATGTGTTCGAGTCTGGCCGGCGTGGACGTCGAGTTCGACGCGATGATTCGCACCCCCTTACGCCGCTGGTGGACGCGCCACGTCTACCTCCCCGCCTACTTCCACTTCTTGAACGAAGGTTGGAAACTGGTGTGTGGTGGCCAGATTGCGGCCTATCTCTATCTCCTTTTCGGGCGCCAGACCTGCCACGTCAACGACATCGGCGTGGTGCCCGCCTATCGGCGGCAGGGCCTCGCGCGGCGGCTCATGGCCTTCGCCGAGGAGCGCGCGCGGGCGCGCAGTCTGACGGCGATGACGCTCGCCGTCACGGTCCGCAACCAGCCGGCGGTGACCCTCTATTTGAGCCTGGGATATCGGGCGGCCGCCCACCACTTTTGGAGCGGCCGCCGCGATGCGCTTCTGGCCGTGCCAGCGCGCGGCCAGCCCGTGCGGCGGCGCGAACTCAGCCCCGCGCAGCGCATCCAGCCCTTCTGTGACTTGTGGGGACGGTCGTTGGCGACCCTGGGCCTGCCCGCGGCAGCCGTGGTTGCCGACCAGGCGCGGCAGTGGTGGACCCCGGTTGGGCGGGCCTTCGAGCTCTGGGGCGATGAGCCCGGGCCGTTGGGCTATGCCGACCTCGTCAGTCGAAATGGAACGAGCCAACTCCGCGTCCTGCCGGCCCGGTCCGACGACGAGGTCCTGCTGGTCAGGCTGGTGGGCGCTCTGGCTCCGGTGGTGCCCGACGACGAAGTCCAGCTTGAGCTGGGGAACGAGACTGCCGATACGGTGGTTGCGGCTCTGCTGCAGGCCCACGACTTCCAGTATAGCACTCACGGTCGCATGTTGATGGTGAAGGCTGTGTAGCGCGGGACGACGGATATAATGGTATTCTCTACGCGGGGGGGACGCACCCGTTTCCTTCAGGAGGGCACACGGCAGGGCAACAGTGGACCATCCGCCATTCCCACGCGCCCGACCAGGGGGCGTCGCACCTCGCACGCCTGACCTTTGAGGCGCCCTGCCCAAACGTCGCAGTCCCTTGACCGGCCCGGTGCTCTGCCTATAATGAGTACTGCGCCGCTCCTGAGCGGCGCGAGCGCTTTGATGTGAGGAAGGGGCGCGCCCCCCACACAGGGACTCGACGCGCCAGGAAGAGAGAAGGCATGGCGACAAAGAAGACCTATTACACCTGGTACATCGGCTGCCAGATGAACGCGGCCGACACCCAGCGTGTCGCATCGGCGTTGGAAAAGCGTGGTTATCGAGCGACGCCCGATCCGCGCGAGGCCGACGTCATTGTCCTCAACACCTGCGTTGTGCGGCAGGGCGCCGAGGACAAAGTGTATGGACGCCTCGGCTCGCTCAAACCCCTGAAAGAACGTCCCAACCCGCCGATTATCGGCCTCATGGGCTGCCTGGTGGGGGTCAAGAACCCGGCGCCGCTGCGCGAGAAATTCCCCTTTGTGGATGTCTTTCTGCCGCCGAGTGAGGCCGGCCCCCTGTTGGCCTACCTGGATGGCCGCGACTGGGACGCCGACGCTTACTACGAGGAGGTCCGCCGCCGCGAGCGCCGCGACACCATCCAGGATCAAACTACCTCGCTGGTCCTCCCGGCCCACGAGCGCGGCGAACTGATCTCGGCCCACGTCCCGATCATCTACGGCTGCAACCACATGTGCAGCTTCTGCATCATCCCCTATCGGCGGGGGATCGAGCGCACGCGGATAGTGGGCGAGATCATCAGCGAGGTACGCAGCCTGGCCGAGCAGGGCGTCAAGGAAGTCACCCTCCTGGGGCAGATCGTAGACCGCTACGGCTACGACATCCCCGATGGCCCACGCCTGCCCCAACTGCTGCGCCAGGTCCACGAGGTCGAGGGCATCGAGCGCATCCGTTTCCTGACCTCGCACCCCAACTACATGAGCGGCGAGCTGCTCGACACGGTCGCGGAACTGCCCAAGGTCATGGAGGTCATCGAGGTGCCGGTGCAGGCGGGGGATGACGACGTGCTGCGGCGCATGCGCCGTGGCTATACCGTGGACGACTACCGTCGGCTGGTCGAGAAGATCCGCGCCCGGGTCCCGGGCGTGGCGATCCACACCGACATCATCGTCGGCTTTCCGGGAGAGAGCGAGGAGCAATTCATGGGCACCTATCGCCTGCTGGAGGAGCTCAAGCTGGATAAGGCCCATCTGGCCTGCTTCTCACCCCGGCCCAACACCGCCGCGGCACGATGGGAGGACGACGTACCGCAGGCGGAAAAGGAGCGTCGCCGTGCCCTGTTGGACGACCTCCAGGAGCGTGTATGCACCGAGATCAATGCGCGCTGCCTCGATCAGACCGTCGAGGTGCTGGTCGAGGATTTCCACAAGGGCAAGTGGCGCGGCCGCACCCGCACCAACAAACTGGTCTTCTTCGAGGACGAGCGCAACCGCAAGGGCGAGTTGGTCGACGTCACAATCACCTGGACCGGACCCTGGTCCATGCAGGGCGTCCCGGCAGACCGCGCCCCCGTTGGGCTCCCGAGCGAGCCGGAAGGGGCGTGGATTTCGCTGGTGGCGTAGACCGGCAACATGTGTCCTCCGCACCTGAGTTCTTGTCTGTGGCCGGAGGCCTCCGGTTGTTGTTTTCGGCCTCTCAGCCGTTGATTATCGCCAGGAGCTGACGAGGAGAGCGCACACATGAATCTCACAGGCACTCGCGTGCCAATCGAGGAAGTACCGGGCGCGTCTGTCCCGGGTAAGCGAGGGCACTGCCCTCGCCTCCGCCGCGCACCCGAATCCAATTTGAGCGATTTCAGGAGTTGCGTGCTTTTTGTCGCCTGAGCGGCCTGGGGTTATAATAGAGTTCCGCTCCCCAGTGGTGTGCGTGATACGATAAGAAGCTTTGAGCCAACACCTGATCAAAGGGAGCCAATCTCCAGAAAGGCGCGCGGGCTGCTTCCATGTGGGGTGGTCGGTGATGCCGGGTAGGTTCCCACCTGCGAAAGCAGGTTCACAAGCTCCTTGCGTTACACGGCACTGCGGAGGAGCGCTTTCTCGCCCGACGCCACTAGCTGAGGCTGGTGGCGTTCTCGTTTGTCGCCCTCCGAGGTCGAGCTCTCCCCTGAAAAGATGCCCCGCCCCGCCCCACGGCAACGGGCCGGCGAAAGATGAGGCATCATTTCCCGGTACGTGACTCCCGTCCTCCCGTGGAAAGGTGTGGGAAAGAAGGCGTCGTCCGAGAGGGAAGCTGTTTCGCCCGGCTGACAGCAACCCAAGACCAACAGACAACGACACCAAAATTGCGGTAAAATCCTCTTGACGCTAGCGCGTCGGCGTGTTACGCTTCGCCCGGTCAAAGTAGGACGCGCTTGAGAGACTTCAATTAGCACCAGCGGCACGGAGCGCGTATGCGACGCGAACGAGTCTCCGAAGACATCTTCATTTTCACCAGCGAGCTCTACGCTCAGGTCACGGCCAGCGCCATTCTCACCCCCGAGGGCGCGATTGTGATTGACACGCTCCCATTTCCGGCCGAAAGCGGGGAGATGGCTGAGTTCATCCATCGTCGCAGCCCCCACGGGGTCCGCTTCGTGGTCAACACCCATTTCCACGCCGATCACGTCTACGGCAACTATTTCTACCCTGAGGCTGAAATCATCGGTCACCGCCGCTGCCGCGAGATGCTCTTGGAGTTTGGCGAACAGCAACTGGAAACCGCCAAGAATGAAACACCCGGCCTCGAACCGGTGCGCCTCGTCCCCCCCGAGATTGTCTTCGCGAATGAGATGGGACTCCACCTGGGAAACCGCTCGCTGCGGCTGATGCATCTACCAGGCCATACTCCCGATGGCATCGGCCTGCTCGTCGAGGGCGACAAGATCCTCTTCTCCGGCGATGCCGTGATGCCACTTCCGTACTTCGTTTGGGGGGATCGCGACAGTCTCAAACGCACTCTGAAACGGATCCAGGACCTCGCAGTCGAAAATATCGTCCAAGGCCACGGAGAGATCCTCCTGCGCGGCGAGATCCCCGAGATTCTCGAACGCCACACCCAGTACCTCGACTGCATCTACGAGCAGGTTCAAGCCCTGATCGAAACCCGCGGCAGCGAGCGGGAACTCAGCCGCATCACCATCGAGCGGTGCGGGGAATCCAGCATCCCGCTCGATGGGCTGGTGCGCCAGCTCCACCAGGGGAACCTGATCAAAATCTACCGCGAACTCAAAGCGCAGCAACTGGCTGGCGCTGATTGAGGGCCGTCAGAGACCGGAGGGCAGGGACTTCAAAGACGTCCTCTCGTCCCGAGAAGAGCGACGACAGCGCGGTCGGACCGGCCCCTCGCCGGGAGCGCGGCGAAGTGTGATGCGTTGGGCCAGAGAATGCATGCGTGGCATATCTCCCACCCGACCGGGCGCTGCGCCTCTGCCCCCGGTATTGCACGGCGTACCATCCGCCACTGGTGTTGTTCCGTGCGGGCCAATGCTGTGATCTATCCAATCCACTGACCCAGGTGTAGGTTCATATGTCTCGTCGAGTAGCTTTCTCAACCTTCCTCCTCCTCTTTGTGCTGATCCAGGTCGGCGCCCAACACCTGTTGGCCCAGCCGGCGCCCGACAGCGCCCGCATCCGCCTGCGAACGGTCACCTTCGATCCACTCGCGGGCGAACCGGCGATCCCTGCGACGCGCCGCGCTGTGGCAAGCGAGAGCAGCCGCGGCGCCTACCTGGTTCAGTTCCGTGGCCCGGTGCAGGAGGTTTGGAAGGCCGCTGTGCAGCAGTTGGGAGGGCAACTCTATGGCTACGTGCCCGACGACGCCTTCATTGCCCGCCTGGACGGTGCCACCGCCGAACAGGTGCGCGCGCTCCCCTTCGTCCGCTGGGTTGGTCCCTATCACCCGGCCTACCGGTTGGCCCCTGAGCTTGCTGCGGCCAGTGTCGAGGCCGGAAAGATCGTGACGGTGACGGTCCAGACCTTCCCCGACGCCGACCTCGACACCCTGGCAGCGCGAGTTGCCGAATGGGGCGGAACGGTCGAGGGACAGGGTGCCAATCCGGCCGCGGGCTACGTGCGGGTCGCACTGCCGAGTGACCGCCTCAACGACCTGACCAGCCAGGATGACGTGCTGTGGGTCGAGCCCTACTTCCAACCGGTGGCGCTCAACGATGTCGGCGGCGGCACCATCATGCGCGCCAACCAGGTCCGCGCGACCCTAGGACTCTTCGGGGCCGGGCAGATCGTCGCCGTTGCCGACACCGGCCTCGACGTGGGAACGACCGGCGCCGCGATGAGCGACGACTTTGAGGGCCGGATCGTGCAGGGTCAAGCGCTGTGCGCACTGAGCGGTTTACGGAACGCCTGGAGCGACCTCAACGGTCACGGCACGCATGTCAGTGGCAGTGTGTTGGGCAACGGTACGTACTCCACCAGTCACCCCGCGACTCATGACTACACCAACTCGTTCGCCGGGGTCGCGCCGGAAGCCCAACTGGTCATCCAGTCGATTGACAGCAATGGCGACCCCTCCCTCGAGTGCATTCCGGCTGACATCGATACCTCCCTGTTCACTCCGGCCTACAACCTGGGGGCCCGAATCCACAGCAACAGTTGGGGCGGACCGACCGGTGGCACCCAGCAAAATCCGCAGTACGGCGGCTATACGACCGATTCACAACAGGCCGACGCGGCGATGTGGCAACACCGGGATCTGCTGCTGCTCTTCGCGGCCGGCAACAGTGGAATCGATGCCAACGCCGATGGCGCCGTGGATCTCGACTCCCTCGGGAGCCCGGGCACTGCCAAGAACGTCGTAACGGTGGGTGCCAGCGAGAACGTGCGCCCCGAACTCCCGGGGACCTGGGGCCAGTCATTCCAGGGGTTTTCCGCCGAGCCCATCGCCAGCGACTTGCTGGCCGACAATCCGAGCGGCATGGCCGCTTTTTCCAGCCGGGGACCAACTGACGATGGGCGCATCAAACCCGATGTCGTCGCCCCCGGGACCTGGATCATCTCGGCCCGCTCGCATGATCCGAACGCTGGCACAGGCTGGCGCGTCTACAATCAGGATTATGTCTATATGGGTGGCACCAGTATGGCTACGCCCTTGACCGCCGGAGCCGTCAGCCTGGTGCGGGAATGGCTCGTCCGTATCAAGAACATCAGTGACCCGACGGCCGCTCTGATGAAGGCCGTCCTGCTGGGTGGCGCCGCCGACATGTCACCCGGCCAGTACGGTAACGGAAGTAAGCAGGAAGTGCCCGCCGCTCGCCCCAACAACGTCACGGGCTGGGGCCGAGTGGACCTGATGGAGAGCCTGAGCCCACCTGCCCCGCGCCAGATCTGGTTTGTCGATAACACCACCGGCCTGGCCACCGGCGGCACCGCCGTCTATACCCTGACGGTCGGCACTCCCCCGGCGCAGAGCGCGGAGCAGGCCGGAATTGGGAGGACCGCCCGTACCGCAGGCGCGAGGGTCACGCCATCGCCCTCCGTCCTGCTACCGGCGGCAACCGCATCCCCCGCTCGACTGCTGGCCACGCCAGCGCTGCTGCCGGAGGGGCAGCCCCTCCGCTCCGTGCCGGCTGCCCAACCGGCCGCTCCCACCGGCCCCGCTGCCATCGAGCAACTGATCCAGAATGGCAGCTTTGAAACCAACGAGGGCTGGTACGGCCAGCAAGCGTCCTACACCAACGCCCAGGCACATTCCGGTAACCGATCCGTCACGGTCACGCCGGGAGTGAATGGCTACTTCTTCCAGAGCGTCGCGTTTCCGTCCGACGCGGCAACGGGCACGCTGAGCTACTACTGGAAGAACACCGAGCCGGATGTGGGCAAAGATACCCTACAAGTCCTGATCTACGACGAGTCGCTCAGCACCTATTACGGGTATGGCCCGTTCCATAGCAGCACCGACACCGGCTGGCAAACCGTAGCGCTCGACTTGAGCGCGATCCTGGACACCATCCGTGGACGCACGATCAACGTCCTGTTCTACGTGACTCAGAACTCAACCGCGCCCGCCGCGGCGTTCTACGTGGACGATGTGGCACTCGCGGTCAAGCGAACCGGCACCTTGACCCCGACGGCGACGGCCACGGGCACCGCCACACCCGGCACGCTGACGCCGACGGCGACGCCCGGAACGCCTGGGAGCGGCGACCTCTTCCGCGTCACGCTGGTCTGGACCGATTATCCCGGCGAGCCGGCAGCGGCGAAAGCCCTGGTCAACGATCTCGACCTGGAGGTGATCGGGCCCGATGGCACCCACTACGTCGGGAATCAGGGGGCCTACCCGGCCGGCCATCCTTGCGTGCGGAGCGGTAAGTGGGACACATGCAACAGCGTCGAAGGGCTCAGCCTCCCGCAGGCCCGCGCCGGCAACTACACGATCATCGTGCGTGCCGCCCAGGTAGCCCAGGGCGGGCGACAACCCTTCGCCCTGGTAGCCGCCGGCGACGGACTACGACCGGCCGAGGTCCAACAAGGAACCCCAACGCCGACTGCCACACCCAGCCGCACGCCGACGAGCACAGCATCACCGACGCCAACTACCGCGCCAACGGCCACGGGGACCGTGGTCGGCGACCTCGGGTGGCAAACGATTCATGGCATGGTACGCAGAGCCGACACGACGGAGCCGCTCCCGATCGCCGGCGCGACCGTCAGCTACACCCACTTCTCGCTGGTTCACGCGGGAAGTTCGGGGAGTACGACAACCGGGGCCGACGGCCAATACAGCTTCGATCCGATCTTGCTCCACGATACGGATACCGTCCGCGTCCAGGTTGCGGCACCGGGACACGAACCCCAACAGACGCAGCGGGGCGGCATTGACGCCTGGAACAACCCCATCTTCGACTTTGCCCTCACGCGGCGCGATTCTGAGCACCAGCTGTACCTGCCGCTCATCTTGCGGTAAAACAGGCGGGAACCGCAAACGCAACCTGAAACGCGCTTCGCGCTTCCCGCCAGCCGGGTACTATTCCTCTGACCAGACATTGAGCGAGCGCGGGCAGTTCCAAGGCAGGCTCCCCTCCCGCGTCCCGACTTGTCGCCCCCACCATCAGAGGCTATAATTTTGACTCCGGCGCCGATGCCCCCGGCGCCTTTGTTTTGTCGTTAGACCGCGCGGGTGAACCGCGCGCTCATCACATCGTTGTCCTTGTGAGGAGGCATCTGTGCTCCGCACGCATACTGCGGGCGAGCTTCGCCCGACGCACATTGGCCAGGTCGTGACGCTGGCCGGCTGGGTCAACCGCCGCCGCGATCACGGTGGCCTGATCTTTATTGACCTTCGCGATCGTAGTGGGATCACGCAGGTCGTCTTCAATCCTGGGCTCTCTCCCGAGGCGTTCGCCGTGGCCGAGCAGGCGCGCCCCGAGTACGTCCTGCAAGTGACCGGTGAGGTCACGGCCCGGCCGGCCGAGATGGTCAACCCCAGCCTCGAGACCGGAGCCATCGAACTCCTGGCCACCGCGGCCACAATTCTGAATGAGGCCCGCACACCACCCTTCTACCTCAGTGATGAGGCCGAGGTCAGCGAGGAGTTGCGGCTCAAGTATCGCTACCTCGACCTGCGCCGGCCGCGGATGCAGCGCAACCTCATGCTGCGCCACCGGGTGATCAATTTTATCCGGAATTATCTCGACCAGCAGGGCTTCATCGAGGTTGAGACGCCGATTCTCATCAAGTCAACCCCAGAGGGCGCGCGTGACTACCTGGTACCCAGCCGCGTGCATCCCGGGCGCTTCTACGCCCTGCCGCAGTCGCCCCAGCAACTCAAGCAGCTCCTGATGGTCAGTGGCTTCGACCGTTATTTCCAGATTGCGCGCTGCTTTCGCGACGAGGACCTGCGCGGCGACCGCCAGCCGGAGTTCACCCAGCTCGATCTCGAGATGAGCTTCGTGGACCGTGAGGACGTGCTCCGGCTCAACGAGAGCCTCATGATTGCGCTCGTCCAGGCGCTGCTCCCAGAGAAGCGGATTATGGCGATTCCGTTTCCGCGCCTCTCGTACGAGCGAGCCATCGCGCTCTACGGTAGCGACAAGCCCGACCTGCGCTTCGGGCTCGAGTTGCACGATCTGGGCTCGATCTTTACCGAGAGCGAGTTCCGCGTCTTCCGCACAGCGCTCGCGGGCGGCGGGCAGGTCAAGGGCCTGCGCGGCCCTGGCCTGGCCGGTTACAGCCGTAAGCAGCTCGATGAACTGGAGATGTTCGTTAAGGAGTTCGGGGCCGGCGGGTTGGCCTGGCTGAAGGTTGGCGCTGAGGGCACGCTGAGCGGACCGGCCGCCAGGTTCATCGGCGAGGGCGAGGGCGAGGCGCTCCTGGCGGAGATGGCGGCCGAACCGGGCGACCTCATCCTGATCGTGGCCGACGCGTCTCCCAAAGTTGTCGCCAATAGCCTGGGGCGCCTGCGGCTTCTGCTGGGTGATCGCCTCGGGCTACGCGACCCCGACGTCTTCGCGTTCGCCTGGATTCTCGACTTCCCACTGGTGGAGTGGAACGAGGAGGAGGGGCGTTGGGATGCGATGCATCACCCCTTCACCGCCCCCAGGGACGAGGATCTCCCCTTGATGGAGACCACCCCCGCAGCGGTACGCGCCAAAGCCTACGACCTGGTCGCCAACGGCTGGGAAATCGCCGGCGGTTCGATCAGAATCCACCGGCGCACCGTCCAGCGCCGCATGTTTGAGTTGCTCAACATCGACCCTGAGACCCAACAGGAACGCTTCGGCCACATGCTAGAGGCCTTCGAGTACGGAGCGCCACCCCACGGAGGGATTGCCTGGGGGCTGGACCGCATTATCATGCTCTTTGCCGGCGAGCCCAACATCCGCGAGGTGATCGCCTTCCCGAAGACCGCTGCCGGCACGGACCTCATGACGTCGGCGCCAAGCGAGGTCGACCCGCGCCAACTGGCCGAGCTTCACATTGCCCTCGCGGGCAAGGCGCTCAAGAATCGGCTGCCCGAGCCGGTCCAGGGCGCTATTCCGCGCGATCTGGTCTCAGAGGACCGGTGAAGCTTCAGGGATTGTAGACCCGGCATGCCAGTGGCCGGGGATTGACAGCCGGGTTGTGGAACGATACTCGTGCCACAGTCCTCGACCGAGACAGCGCGGACGAGCGTTTTCCCACGCGGAGACGCCGGAGTCCACAGAGATGTGATCGTCGTCTCTGTGCTCCGGCGTCTCCCTCTTTTCTCGACCATCGGGCGTGCGCGGG
This sequence comes from Ardenticatenaceae bacterium, assembly GCA_027493995.1. Lineage (GTDB taxonomy): Bacteria > Chloroflexota > Anaerolineae > Ardenticatenales > Ardenticatenaceae > DOUV01. The sequence continues at coordinate 9,438,386 of JAOSJS010000001.1, forward strand.
TGGGCTGCAGCGGCCATCGTCCTACGACGGCGTCACCTGGACGACGCGCAGGTCGCCGATATGCTCCAGTTCAGCGACAAAGGCGGCGAATTCGCCGGGCTTGAAGACGTTGCTGCCGGGGCTCCGGACGGGGCGCCCCATGACCATCACGTTGGCGTGGGTCTCTCTCGCGATGCGGCGCAACTGCTTGCGGATATCTCCCTCCCGGATGAGGCACTCAACGTGGGTGACGCCGTGCCGAGTAGCCTGGGCCGACATCAGAATAAAGTCGCCCATCTGCTCCATCTCCGTGGAGATGGTCTGGACGCGGCTGCTGCTGGTTCGCTCGAGGAAGTCGAGGTTGACGACGTACAAGAAATGGAGCGTGAGACCCGTAGTGCGCGCCAGATCGATGGCCGTGGCAACGGTGGACTTGCTGTCGGATCCGCCGCGGATGGCGCAGATGATTCCGCTCATCGAGCATCTCCTTTGCTACTCGCAGGGCAACTCCTCAGCCGCCCGCCCCAGATGGCCACATCCAGGCCACTCCTTAGCTGCTCGGCCTGGATTGTCAAATCCAGGCCACTCCTCAGCCGCCCGCCCCAGATGGCCACATCCAGGCCAAGAGAGCCACCTCCGCCGGCGGATCTGGCGATCCGCCGGGAGCGGCGCAATAGGTACCGGAGCCCTCAACCGCGCTGCTTGGCCTGGATTGTCAAATCCAGGCCAAGAGAGCCACCTCCGCCGGCGGATCTGGCGATCCGCCGGGAGCGGCGCAATAGGTACCGGAGCCCTCAACCGCGCTGCTTGGCCTGGATTGTCAAATCCAGGCCAATGAGAGCCACCTCCGCCGGCGGATCTGGCGATCCGCCGGGAGCGACGCAATAGGTACCGGAGCCCTCAACCGCGCCGCTCGGCCTGGATTGTCAAATCCAGGCCAATGAGAGCCATCTCCGCCGGCGGATCTGGCGATCCGCCGGGAGCGGCGCAATAGGTACCGGAGCCCTCAACCGCGCTGCTCGGCCTGGATTGTCAAATCCAGGCCAATGAGAGCCATCTCCGCCGGCGGATCTGGTGATCCGCCGGGAGCGGCGCAATAGGTACCTGGCAGATAATTGTACACGAGCAGTTCTCACGAGAACATTGAGCCGCCCCGGCCTCTGAGGAGAGCCGCGTTGTACCCATCAGCCCTCCGGCGGCCGCCGCCGGAGGTCCTCAGCGCGGAATCGCGTTGGAGTATTCGCATCAGCCACCGGCGAACTGGGGACCGAGAGACGCGTTGAGAGCGTCCAACACCGCGGTGTCGTTCCCCACGTAGAGCACGATCACTGGCCCCGCCCGAAAGAAGTGGGGGGGTTCGACCCAGTTCAGCATCGTGGTTCCGACGGCACTCCCGGCCGAGCTGACCGTCGCCGCGGCGGCCTCAGCTGCGGCCGCATCGGCAAACTCGAAGACCTGCACATCGTGCCCATTGACCTTGATGACCTGAGCCTCAACCGGGAAGAAGGGCTGCTGGAGCGTCCCCGCCGGCTCGACGGTCACACCCTGCGCCCGAAGCGCGTCCACCACATCGGTGTAGCTGTTGACCGGGCCGCCGTGGGCGGCGACCGGCGGCTCGGTGGGCGCGGGCGGCGGTGTGACCGTCGGTGCGGTGGCCAGCCCCATCTGCGGGGCGCAGGACGCGAGCACGAATACCCCCAGAAGGGCCAGGATGCCGATCACTCCCGTCTTCATCCTGTCAGCCATTTCGATTCCTCCTTTTTGATTCGATTCTCGACCGGCTACGGTATCAACGTCCCCCCGGCCGGGGATGTTCCCGATCCCTCCTCACCTCGTTTCCGCGCCCGAAACCGTTGGGGTCGCGCTTCCTGACTCGCGCCGGAGTCCAAGAGCTCGCGCTTCGTCGCGAGCCGGCGGCTGAGGTGCACAAGCGTGCGGCCTTTCGCCCGTCTTGCAAACCAATCACTGCAGCAAGTCCCATACCGCCTGAACGACCTCGAGTCGCGATCCTCATTTCCTCAGGGCGTCCCCAGGCTCACTTCATGATCGCCTCATGATCCTCCCTTCCAAACAAGAAACCCCACATTTCGCCCGGTTCTTGGTTCACGAGAGGAGCACGTAGCCATGAATCGTGGCTGGAGCGAGCCAGATCAACGAAAGCAACAGACGCCTCACCGGGGCGGCTCTCCCTGCTCCCTGTAAGATGTGGGATTTGACAGTTGGAATCGGAGCAGGTACCTGCTGCCCCTATCGGCCAGAGGGTCGTGCGTGCAGGAGTTGCACACCGTGGCGATTTTTGCGACCTGCGGCCGCGCAAGTACTATTCTTCTTATGTTGAGCCTTCGACGCGCACAAGCAGCCGCGCTCTCACCCACCCCGCCAAAACCACCAACAGTCCGAGACGAAGCCCGAATGCAGGCGCAGTCGACAATTTGCTCAACAGGCCGGCGGCCGGTTATGCTTGTACCGAAAGCTGGCACGTGCGACGCACTTCGGAAAGTACAGTGCACCTCCACTCCGGCCCCAGCGCGCCCTATTCGATAAGAGCGATCCGAAATTGAGGAATCGAGCGAAGATGCAGCGCATCCTGGTGATTGACGACGATCCGGCCGTGACCAGCGTCCTCAAGCGCGGCCTGGCGTACGAGGGCTTCACCGTCGATACGGCCAGTTCCGGTGTTGACGGGCTCACCGCCGCGCGCGCCCGCCAGCCGGACCTGGTGATCCTCGACATCATGATGCCCGGTCTGGACGGCCTGGCCGTGCTCGAGCGGCTGCGGTCCGCTGACGCACAGCTCCCGATCCTCATGCTGACCGCCCGCGACGCGCCCGCGGACGAGGTCCGGGGCCTCGAACACGGCGCGGACGATTATGTGGTCAAGCCCTTTACCTTCGAGGTACTCCTGGCTCGCGTGCGGGCGCTGTTACGCCGGCACGAGACCGAACGGCCGGCCGTGCTCCGGTTTCGCGACCTCAGTCTCGACACCGGCACCCGGCGCGCGCGGCGCGGCCCACGCGAGGTTGATCTCACCAGTACCGAGTATGACCTCCTCCAGCAATTCCTGGCACACCCACGCCAGGTCCTGCCGAGGGACACGCTGATGGAGCGCGTCTGGGGCTATGACTTCGGCGGCAACACCAACGTGCTGGAGACGTACGTGAAGCAACTCCGCCAGAAGCTGGAGGCGGCCGGTGAGCCGCGCCTGATCCACACCGTGCGCGGCGTCGGGTACGTGCTGCGCGAGGAGTAGCGAATGTCGCTCCGGCTGCGCCTGGCGCTGTGGTACGGCGGGCTCACAGGACTGATCATCCTGATGATCGGCGTCCTGGCCTACGCCGCCTACCACCGAACCCAGTACGACAACCTCGATCGTGCCCTTGAGGGGGCGGTCGAGCACGTCGCCGGGGCACATTCCAGCCTCGCGGTTGCCGGCGAGGTCGCCGCGATGTTGGCAACCCCGATCCTGCCCAACGTTGGAGTGCGGGTCTACGGCGAGCGCGGGCAGGTCGTGGCGGCCTCTCCCAACGCCGGCCCGGCGCCCGCGATCGATCCGCGCGACGTTCTGGATCACCCATCCGGCCCACCTTACGATCTCATCACCGGCCTGGTGCCGCCCTTTGCCACGGTCGAAGCCGGTGGCGGGGCCTTCGGCCTGACGAGCGATGCGGACGGCCGTCGCTGGCGCCTCTACGTCCTTCCGGTTGACGGCTCAAAGCAGTTCCTGCTGGCCGCCGCGTCGCTCGAAGGCATCGATGCCTCCGTAGAGCTCTTCCGCCGGCTCGTGCCGTTGCTCGCCGTGGTTGGGGCCGGGATCACGCTCATCGCCGGTGGGCTCCTGGCCGGGTATGCTCTCCGCCCCGTGGCGACTCTGACCGAGACGGCCAGCACGATTGCGCGCTCGCGCGAGCTCGGCCGCCGCGTGCCCATCGGCAGCCGTCGCGACGAGTTGGGGCAATTGGCGGCGACGTTCAACGAGATGCTTGCCAGTCTGGAGCAGGCCTACCGGGCCCAGCAGCGCTTCGTCGCCGACGCCTCGCATGAGTTGCGGGCGCCGCTCACCGCCATCCAGGCCAACCTGGAGCTGCTCGAACGCCAACCCAACATGCCAGCCGGCGAGCAACGCGAAGCCGTGGGCGAGGCCAGCCGCGAGGCCCGGCGGCTCGCGCGCCTGGTCGCCGACCTGTTGGCGCTGGCTCGCGCCGACGCCGGTCTGGCTCTCAAGCGACGCCCCGTCGATCTCGATGCCGTTGTGCTGGAGGCCTTCCGCGCCGCCCGCCAGTTGGCCCACGGCCAGACCCTGGCGCTCGAACCGTTCGAGCCCGCCAGGGTGGCCGGCGACGAGGACCTCCTCAAGCAGCTCGTGCTGATCCTCCTCGACAACGCGCTCAAGTACACCCCGCCCGCCGGCTGCGTCACCCTCGGGCTCCGGCGCCGGGGCGCGCGCGCCGAGCTGCTGGTCGGCGATACCGGCGTTGGCATTCCGGCCGAGGACCTGCCCCACGTCTTCGAGCGCTTCTACCGCGCCGACCCGGCCCGCAGCCGCGACCCGGGGGGAACCGGCCTCGGCCTGTCAATCGCACGCTGGATCGCCGCGCACCACGGCGGCCAGATCGACCTGCAGAGCCAGCCGGGCCAGGGCACACTTGTCACCGTGCGCCTCCCGCTCCACCCATAAGCTTCGATTCTCTCAGCATTCCATCAGCTTTGCCTCAGCCAGGGTCCAGAAACACCGGCGATACTTTTCTATGTACCCTGCTCGACGATTTCGGCCGGGCAGAAACCCATCAATGTACACCGTCGGCGGCGGCACGTCTGGAGGGCCAACTGCGGTAGAGCGAGCGCCTGGGAACCCGGGCGCTCATCAGAACGACCCTCGGGAGGTGGATGCGTCAGCCTGAGTGATTCACCAGAAGGAGGAATCCAATGATGAGATCACATGCTATCGCCCTGACCCTCGTACTGCTGAGCCTGGTTGCCACCGGGCCAGCGTTCGCCCAAATGACAGACGAGTGTCCCCACACCCCCACGGTGGCATCGCTGCGCGAATGCGTCCAGCACGCGGCCGGAGCGGGCTTCATCGACAACGCAGGCGTCGCTCAGAGCCTGCTGGCCCAACTCGACGCGGCCCAGGCAGCGGTCGATCGCGGCCAGCCCGCGGTGGCCGCCAACATCCTCGTGGCCTTCAGCCAGGAACTGAGTGCCCAGGCTGGGCAACACATCGCGGCCGAGCACGCCGTGCACCTACAGCTGCACGCTCAGCATGTCATCGAAGCGTTGGGTGGATAGGCCGGAAACGCCTGCGTCCTGAGGCTGCCTGAGTAAGTGCCTTGGATTCGGTCGCCTCGCGGCCCTGGGCCGACGAGCGACCGGCGCGATGCTGCGCGAAAGCGAGGCGCTCGCTCCTGAGGGCCGCGGGTTGAGTGTGTGCCGAGCGTTCGGCCACACTCAGCTGAGTGCCGCCGTGTCCGGCGCTGGCCCCGTCGGACACGGCGGCGCTTTCGTGTCCAGAAATCAACGAGTGTCGCGTCCCATCTCCGCCGCGGGCCGACTGGTCACTGCGAGGGACGACCGGCTCGCGGACGCGGAACGCGCCCGGGCCGAGCACGCTTGCCGACAGTTGTTTTGTACCGTTTGTCATGTATCAATGATGAGGTTTCGCTCCTAACTGGCCCGCGGCCGCCGAGTATCATACTCTCTGGGCCGTGCGGTGACTCTGGCATCGCCTCCAGCACCCTCATTGGCGATTCTCCGATGCGCCGGTCCCACGCGTTTGCCGCTTTCTTCCCGATCGCGGCGCAACCCGTTCGCTGCCTGGTCTCGCCAACAAGACCATCACTCAGACGAATGGGTCTCCGACTCCCACCACGCGACTGACCGCCGGGCAGTAGACGGCGATCAGGCCCGCCGGTGACCGGATCCTCCCGGCAGGCCAGCGCGAAACAGTGATGGTCGCGCCCGTGGTTGAGGAGCCCGATATCGATCGGGAACGAAGGCGATCGGAAGCGAACGGATGGAACTTGTCAGGTACGGAAAACAACGCCAGTGGCCTGTGCTCTTCGGGTACGGGCTCTTCATCGGGATGATGGCGACGGGCTACTACTACAACGTCACATTCGTGCAGTTGGGCCTGGTCGATCTCGGCACCCGCCTGGTCGGCCTCAGCGAACAGCGCCTGGCGATGAATATGGCACTGCTTGCATTGCTCACCTGTCTTGTCGCCCTCCTGTTCGGGCTTTTGATGCAAAAGCGGGGCTGGAGCCAGCAGTTGATCACCAAGCTGCGTCTGGCCCTCGTGGTCGTGCTCGTACAGACGATCTTGACGGCAGTTGCACCGTTCATCCGGCAGGAGCTGTCGTTTCTGGCCTGGATTGCCATCGCCTCCGGGGCCTTGGGGGTCGGCGTGCCGGTCACCTTTAGCCTGACGGTGGACCTCATCCCCACACGGGACCGCGGCTACGTGGCGGCAGGCATCACGGCCGCAGCCTACTTTGCCGCGGCGGCCGCCCCGCCCATCTGGACGATCGAGCGGTTGAGCGCGCAGGTTCTCGGGGTCATGTTCCTCGGTACCGCCACTCTCGGTATCCTGACCTTCAAGCAGTTCCCATTTCTCGACGAGCTGGCCCGGCAGCACACGCGGCCGGAGTTTGGGCGGGGACGATTCGTGCGAGTAGACGCCGACGGCCGTACCTCGGTTGATCGCACTCTTCCGGGATTGATCGTCGTCATGTTCGGGATTTACTTCGTGGACAGCCTCGGATTTCTACGTGTGATCGACACACCGGTCTACGTCGCCAGGTCCTGGCAATCGCCGGAAGCGGGTGCCCATCTGTTCATCGCGGGCGCCCATGTCCTTGCGGCCCTCATTGCGGGTGTGCTCTACTCCGGCCTGGATAGGAAGACGCTCTTCCTCTGGATTTTCGGCATCTTCGCGCTGGTTCACCTCTCGTACATCTTCCACACCCGGCTCATGCCGGACAGGTACGACACACTGGGCACGCCGCTCCTCTACGCGACGGCCGTCAGTCTCTACACCGTCGTGAATTTCGCCATCTGGGCGGATATCTCCACACCACAGACCATCAGCCTGAATGCGGCCCTGGGAGTGGCACTGTCCGCCTGGACGGCAACGTTCATCAGTACAGGATTGGCGCTCCAGTGGCAGACAAACAATATGCCGGTGGGCCGGCACTTCAGCGTCGTCGCCTCTCTGGCCATGCTATTCTTCCTGACGACACTGGCGGTGGTCTTCTTCATGACCGGAGGCAGCGGTGGGCGCGAACCGAAGTCCATCAGAAGGAGAGGACAGTGAACGGCAAGGGGACGCTACTGCTGGCTGCGCTCGTTGCCCTGGCACTGACGGCCTGCGGGCAGAACGGGCGCTACAGTGGAACCGTGATTATGGAAGGAACACACCAGATTGAAACGGGGGAGACGGTCCATGGGGCGCTCGTGATCCTGGGTGGGCAGACCCAACTCCAGCCCGGCGCGCGGGTTGCCGGCCCGGTCTACATACTGGATGGCCGGCTCGAGGCGGACGGGAACATCGACGAGGACCTCTCTCTAATTGGAGGTGCCCTGGCGGTTGGGCGGCATGCCCGGATCGGTGGCAACCTCAACGTCGGCGGTGGAACGCTCGTTCGAGCGCCGGAGGCGACGATCGGAGGCAGGATCAACCGCGGAAGCGGGGTGCAGATGCCGGAGCGCCCCGTCTGGACCGGAGGCGTGCGGGCGCTTGTCACCCGGCTGCTGGTCGAGACGGTTCTGCTGGCCACGCTGACGTTCCTGGTCGTGCGACTCCTCCCCCAGCCGCTCGCGCGCATCGAACGAGCGGCCGTAGGGCATCCGGTGATAAGTGGTGCGCTGGGGCTCCTGGCCACAATTGTGGGCCCATCGCTACTGGTAATGATGGCCTTCACCATCATCCTGATCCCGGTCACCATGCTGGGCATCCTCCTGGCAGTTGCGATGGTCACCTATGGCTGGATGGCCTTGGGTCAGGCAGTGGGTCAGCCGCTGGTGCGGGCTCTGGGATGGGATCTGCAACCGGCCGGGGCCGCAGCGCTCGGGACGGCGGCGCTCACCCTCGGGGCGAACGTGGTAGCGTTCGTCCCGGCCGTCGGCGGGCTGCTTCCCCTGCTGGCGGCGGTTGTTGGGCTGGGCGCGGTGCTTCTGACGCGCTTCGGGTTCCAAACGTACGTTCCGGCAGCTGAGGCTTATTGATTTCCAGCCTCTGTCCGAATCTCGCAACCCTACCCGTTCGTCCAACGTAAGCATTAAGCGGGTGCGCGCCGGAGACCTCGCAAGATCGCAGCAACGCGCCAAAGAGCTGGAGACGATCACGATGATCGACCGTAGAGGCCTCTTCTCGTACCTGGCGATTACCTTTGTGACGACCTACGCCATCGAGGGAGCGTTGATCCTGACCGGCTTCCGGGTCACCGACATCCCTCCCCTCTACGGACAGTTCGTAGTTGTCGGCGCCATGTGGGTGCCGGCGCTCGCAACGGTGCTCACCATCAAGTTCGTCACTCACGAGGGGTTCGGAATCACCAATTTCCGTATCGGTCCGTGGCGGCCCTACGTCGCAACCGCGCTGGTCATCCCGGCCACCTTCGCCGTCATCTACGCGCTCACCTGGCTGCTGGGCCTGGGGCAACCGGACTGGCAGCTGACCGGCTTCCGTGCCCTCATGGCTGCGAGCGGCGCCGACCTGTCGACGATGCCGCTGCCGGCCGTATTTCTGGTGACGCTCTTCTTCGCCTCGCTCGTCATCGGCCCGACGATCAACGGCATCTTTGGCTTCGGCGAGGAGTTTGGCTGGCGCGGCTACCTGCTCCCCAAGCTGATGCCGTTGGGCAAGACGCAAGCGTACCTGCTGGTCGGCCTGATCTGGGGGCTATGGCATGCCCCGCTGATTCTCGTGGGGTTCAACTACCCGGGCTATCCCTTGTTGGGCGTCGTCTGGATGGCGGCGCTCACAACCGCTATGGGCATCTACCTCAACGAGATGGCGCTGCGGTATCGCAGCTCGCTTCTCGCCGGCTGGATGCACGGCGCGATCAACGGTCAGGGGTACGGTATCTGGCGCATTCTGTTCACGAACGTCAATCCGCTGGTGGGTGGATTCACGGGCCTCGTTGGGATTACCATGTGGCTGGGAATGGGGGTCTGGATGGTGCGCCGCCGCCAGCCTCGATCCGAACATGCCAGCATGGCTGAGGTTGAGGATGCTGAGATCGGAGAGAGCGAAGTTGCCTAAGCGCGCTGATCAGTCCGGCCACGTGACGGCCACCACGATGCGCGGCGGGTTGGCGATCTATACTGTTGGCCTGGGTGAGCCCCTCCTGCTCATGCCCTACCCGCACGGCTTCACCCTGGAGTCCACCGCCGAGGGACCGCTCGCGCGGCTGCTGGCAGGACTCGGCCGCCAGGTGATCACTTTTGATCCGCCGGGTGCGTTCCGGTCCACACGGCCCGCTCGGGTGGATATGCCGGAGATGCTCGAATCGGCGGAGGAGACTCTGGAGACCACCGCGGTCTCCGGCGCCGTGGACCTCGTCGGCCACAGCATGGGCGGTCTCGCGGCCCTGGCCTTCACACTGGAGCAGCCGGAGCGGGTGCAGCGGCTCGTCCTTGTGGACACCATCGCTGGTGGCCCGGCAATCCAACGCGGCAACGGGATGCCCTGGAACTGGCGCTGGAGCGACCCCGACTTCTGGCGCTTCGTGCGTTGGGGCTGGCCCCTCGGCCGGGGGAAGGGCAACCTGGCGACTCACAAGCGCCTGCTGCAGCTCATCAAAGATGCCTCCTACGTCGACAAGAGCCAGATCCCACGGATTGCGATCGAGGCCGGGGATAACCGCCGCCCGGCCCCGGTGCGTGACCGCTGGCCCACCGTCGCCCGGCGGTTGGACTACAGCCGGCGCTTGGGCCAGGTGCGCGCCCCGACGCTGGTCGGCGTGGGACGTTTCGACCCGCAGGCACCCGTTGCCTGCAGCGAGGAGCTGGCGCGGGGCATCCCGAGAGCGCGCCTCGTCATCTTCGAGCGCAGCGGGCACTATCCGTTCGTCGAGGAACCGCGGCGCTTTGCGGGCGAGGTGGTCTCGTTCTTTCAAGAAGATCCTCCTCCAGCAACGTGAACGAAAGAGACGGCAACCGCGCTGCGCACGTGGCAGGGCCGGCCGACTGGCCGGTGAAGGGCGGTGGTCTCTGAGAGAGGAACCTCCCGCGAGTGCCCACGCCAACAAGAGGAGGCTCGAAGCGAAAAAGGCAACTTTCTTGCTTGCGATCCTGTTCTCGCTCCTCAGTGCTGGCGGCGGGCTGGCGCTCGCCTCGCCACTCGCCCATTCGACAATCGCCCAGGGCGAGGGCATCACAGCCGGTGCTCACAACGTGGACGTGGTGGGCCACGAACGCCTGGCGCGATGCGACGACCTGCACACCGGCATCTTCCTCCCGTCGCAATCTGAGTCACAACGCCATCAGCGTCGCGGTCTGCCGCTCCAGTCGTTACGCCCTGCTCGGACCCACCAATCGACTATTCCTGCCTCTCCTGACCGACGCCCCGTTTTCTCATCAGGGGCCTTAGCGCGTGACCCGTGACGGAATCGCACTCGCATCACGCACCGCGGATCACGCTGCTTCGTGAGCGACGTTTGCAGGGACCGGCCGTCTTCAGACCGGGGGCCGCTCATTCGGCGCTCTTGCGCTCTCCGCCGAACGGCCGAGCACATCTGGGCCGATCCACCTTTGACGGCCGGCCCGTCGCCGGCTACGATGGCGGCATGAATCGACTTGCTTCGGTGGTACGGCGTCATTCCGGATTCCTGGTGCGCCTGGCACTCGCTTGCCTGGCACTCGCGGCGGCGGGCACCGTGCTCGCCGCCTGGTGGCTGCTGCGCGATCTCCCCGATCCGGCGACCATTCACCGGCGGGCCGAGGGACCCACCGCCAAGATCTACGACCGCCACGGCAACCTCCTCTTCGAAATCCTGCCGCCCGAAGCGACCGCCGGACGGCGCACGCCGGTGCCCTTCGAGCGCCTGCCGCTCGCCCTGCGCCAGGCGACCATCGCGACCGAGGATGCCGGATTCTATACGCATCCGGGCGTCGACTGGCGCGGGATCCTCCGGGCCGCCCGCATCAACCTCCGGGCCGGCCGCCTCGCCGCCGGCGGCTCGACCATCACCCAGCAGGTCGCGCGCAGCCTGCTGCTCGATGCCGAGGAGCGGCAGAGCCGCAGCATCCGGCGCAAGCTCCGCGAGATCGTGCTGGCCCTCCGTCTCGAGCGCCGGCTTTCGAAAGCCGAGATTCTGACGCTCTACCTCAATCAGAGCTACTACGGCAACCTGGCCTACGGCGCCGAAGCCGCCGCGCAGAGCTACTTCGGCAAACATGTCTGGGAGCTCGACACCGCCGAATGCGCGCTGCTGGCCGGCCTTCCTCAGGCCCCCGCGCTCTACAACCCGTTGACTGACCTCGCCGCCGCCAAGGCGCGCCAGGCCGACGTGCTGCGCCTGATGGTCAAAGCCGGCTATCTGAGCCCGGAGGAGGCCGAACTGGCGACCGCCGAACGGTTGCACTTCGCCGCCACGAGCTTCCCGATCGAGGCCCCACACTTCGTGCTGTGGGTCGTGCAACAATTGGAAGCACGCTACGGCCGGGCGTTAGTAGATGGCAGTGGCTTGAAAGTGACGACCACGCTCGACCTCGGCCTGCAGGATGCAGCCGAAGGCATCGTTCGCCACCAACTCGAGGCGCTGACCGGCCGCGAGCGCGGGACGATCGACCGCAACGTGCGCAACGCCGCCCTCGTCGCGCTCGACCCGACGACCGGCGAGATTCTGGCCATGGTCGGGAGCCCGGACTACTTCGACCCGCGGATCGACGGCGCGGTGAATGCCGCGCTCATGCCGCGCCAGCCGGGGTCGGCCCTTAAACCGATCACCTACGCCACGGCCTTCGATCCCAGCCGGACGGCCCAGCCCTGGTCGCCCGCCACAGTCGTTTCAGACGTCCCGACGACCTTCATCACGGCCAACGGCAAGCTCTACCAGCCTCAGAACTATGACCGCATCCATCACGGCCCCATCAGCCTGCGCGACGCACTCGCCACCAGCAACAACCTGGTCGCGGTCAAGGTTCTGGAGCACGTCGGCGTGGCGGCCATGCTGCAGACAGCTCGCGACCTGGGGATCACCTCGCTCACCGATCCGGCGCGCTATGATCTGACCGTGACCCTGGGCGGCGGGGAAGTCACGCTGTTGGAGTTAACGTGGGCCTACGCGGCGCTGGCGGACAGGGGGCGCTACCACCCACCGGTGACGATTCTTCAGGTCGAGGACGCCCAGGGACGCGTTCTCGAGCACTTCCGGCCCGGCCCTGGGCGCCAGGCCCTCGACCCGCGGGTGGCCGCGCTCGTCACCGACGTGCTCAGCGACCCACAGGCCCGCGCGCCCGCTTTTGGCGAGTGGAACGCGCTGCGCCTGACCCGCCCGGCGGCTGCCAAGACCGGTACCACCACCGATTGGCGCGATAACTGGACGGTCGGCTACACGCCCGACCTGACCGCCGGCGTGTGGGTCGGTAACGCCGACAACGAGCCGATGCGCGATGTCAGTGGCGTCGATGGGGCCGGCCCCATCTGGAACAACTTCATGCAAGTGGCCCTCAAGCACACCTCCCCGCACCCGTTCGTCCGCCCGACGGGCCTCACGGAGGTCGAGATATGCACGGCCAGCGGCCTGCTCCCCGGCGCGCTCTGCCCGCAGCGCCGCCGCGAACTCTTCCTCGCCGAGTCGGTTCCGACCGCGCTCGATGACAGCTACCGGCTCGTGCGAGTGGACCGCGCGAGCGGCCTGCTCGCCGGGACAGCCTGCGCGGCGCAGGCCGAGGAACGCCTCTACCGCATCCCGCCCCCCGAGGCACTCGCCTGGGCGCAGGCGAATGGCTGGCCGTTGCCGCCCATGCGGAGTTGTGACGGTGCTGTGGCGATGAGCAGCACGGACGGCAGTGGAGGGCTGGTCATCGCGACGCCCGCACCTGGGGCTGTCTACCGCATGGATCCTTCCCTGCCCGCGCCGTCCCAGCGCCTCCCCCTGGCGGTCCACGCGGTGGATGGTCGGCGCCACGCCTCAGGGCAGCTCCTGCTCGACGGCCAGCCCCTCGTTGCCTTCGAGAGTCTCCCCTTCGAGTTCCTCTGGCCGCTCGCCCCCGGCCAGCACCGCCTGACCGCGCGCCTTAACGGCCTGCCAGAGGCGGTGGCGGAGGTCACCTTTACGGTTCAGCCGTGATGCTCCCGCCGCCATTGTCACCATCAGCGACGCCCACAGATCCCGAGCGGAGCGAGCAGAGCACTGCACCGGTCACTTCGTAGCGGGCCCCCTCATCGGGCAGTTAGAGCGAGTCCTCGCAGGTCCCCTCACCCCACTTGGGCGACCCTCACCCGGGAGGGGTGATTTCTCCGAGGGGACAGGCACTCCCTCTCCCGCCGCCTGCGTCTCGACCAGCAGGCAAGGTTGCTAGAAACGGCTGACGTGCTACACTTTGACTCTCAACTGATGGGGTCTGCTCATGTCTCGAAGCTGGCAACCGTCTAACCAACCCATCCGCTACGATCGCAAGCGCGTGGCGCAATTAGAGCCGATCGAGGCTGCAATTGGCCGGCTCCGGCTGTCCATCGTGCGTGTCCGCAAGCTCCGGGCCATTCTCAATGCCATAGAGGTGCAGATTGAGGATGGCGGCGATAGTCCCGAGGTCAACAGGCTGCTGCTCGACGCCTTGCGCGCCGCGGTCCGTCACCAGGTGGGCGAGCGGGAGGGCAAGGACGTGCTGCGGGCAATCGTCACCTTCGAGAACGCTGAGGCCCGGCGCTGGGAGCAAGTCAAAGCCGGAACATTGCCGCCCATCGAGCTGACCGATGAGGAACGACTCGACGATCTGATGCAGCAAGGCTACAAGCGGCTGCGGACGTCCGAGACGACCAGCGCGTGTGATCACTGGCTGGAAGCCTGGGAGCTGATCAAACAGCTGGCCACCCCGGAGATGCGCACGCCCGAGGACTTCGATGCTGCATATCCCGGAATGATGCAATCCGTCTTCAATTGGTCGGGCGATCTGGAGATGCACCTGCACAACGCCGGGATCGATGATCCCAGTTACCACGAAGAACGCGTGCGCTACGTGCGCGAATTCCTCGCCCAGTTCCCCGACGCGAACACCAATATGACTATCAACTTCTTGCGAGCGGAAGGGGAGGCTCTGTGGCTGTTGGGACGGCGGGAGGAGTCCGAGGCCGTCTTCACACGATTGATCGAGCGCTTTCCCGATGAGGGCTGGGGGTATATTGGCTGGGCCGACAATTACTGGCTCTTCGATTCTTCGGCGAAGGAGTACGAGCAGGCAGAGCAGATTCTCCGGAAAGCCCTGGAACGCCCAAACCTGAACGACCGCCGCGGTCTGCTCGAGCGTCTTGAAAAACTGTACGCGGAATGGGGGAAGCCCCAGGAGCAGGCCGAGATCGCGGCCGAACTGAAGCAGAGCAAGGCGGAGGAGCTCGAACCGCCCCGCCAAACACTCCCCCTCCCGCGCTCACTGCTGCAAGCGATGCTCTCATCGACAGCTCCCAAAAAGCCGGGCCGCAACGATCCTTGTTGGTGCGGCAGCGGGAGAAAGTACAAACAGTGCCACTGGAAGGCGGATCAAAAGAAAGGATAATGCCAGGTCCAGCGACCTATCACGTGCACGGCGCGAGCACGACTCCCGTCCCCGGGAAGCAGGATTGAAATCCCAGGCTGGGCGCCGATATCGGCTCAAGCCAGCGGCCGTCGAGGCGGGGCAGTCCGCGTGTGAAGATTCACGCAAGAATCGGGTCGTGGTTCCCCACGAGGCCCCGGAATCAATTCCAGGGCCGAGCGCCAACGCCGGCTGAAGGAGAGACGCCCCGCCGGGTTTCGGCTCTCAGCGAAGTATTCCAACGAGACTTTGAAGCGGGCCAGGGTTCCGCAGTCTCGGAAGACTTCAGAAGTCTGACAACGCCGAAATTGATTTCAAGGCAAACCGGCGTGTTTTGGCCTGAGCCCCGAGCAACGTGACAGGTGGTTCCTGCCAGGAACAGGAACCGTGCCCATTCTTGGCGCTGGCTGGCAGCACCGGGACACACGCCCTTCCCATGAAGATCGCGATCGACTACACCCCTGCGCTCGTCCAAGGAGGCGGAATCGGCCGCTACACACGCGAGGCCGTCGCGGCGTTGGCCCGTTTGGAGACGGCGCATCGCTACACGCTTGTTTCCACGAGAGGCGCCGAGGGGCCGCGCCCCGCGCTCGCGCCGAACTTCGGCTGGCGGGAGCTCCCCCTCAGCGGTCGGCAGGCTGCCATCGTCTGGCAGCGCCTGCGCCTGCCGCTGCCGATCGAGCACTGGACGGGACCGCTCGATCTCTACCACTCCCCCGATTACACCTTGCCGCCGCTCAGGCAAGCGCGGGGCATCGTCACCGTGCACGATCTCTCATTTCTGGCCATGCCCGAGTATCACGAGCCGAGCCTGCGGCGCTACCTGACCCGCGCCGTGCCGCGTGGGCTTGCGCGCGCGGCCCACGTCCTGGCCGACTCCGAGAGCACCCGCCGCGAGCTGATGGAGCGATTGGATGTCCCGGCCACCAAGATCAGTGTCGTCTATCCGGGCGTCGACCCGCGCTTCCACCCGCTGGACTCCCGCCATCCGGCCGATGCTGCCCTTCTCAACCGGACTCGGGCGACCTACGGGCTCGCCAACCCGTTCATCCTGAGCGTGGGCACGCTCGAGCCGCGCAAGAACTTCGAGGGCCTGATCCGGGCCTACGCCCTGCTCCATAACAGGAATGGAATCAACCACGAGCTGATTATCGCCGGGGGCGAGGGCTGGCAGCACACGCGCGAGGCGTTGCTCACGCTGGTGGACGACCTGCATCTCGGCGGGAATATCCTCTTTCCCGGCTTCGTCTCCGACGAGCTGCTGCCCGCCCTCTACAACCTGGCCGCCCTGGTGGTCTACCCCTCGCACTACGAGGGCTTCGGGCTGCCGGTGCTGGAGGCCCTGGCCTGCGGCACCCCGGTGCTCACCACCCGCACCACCAGCCTGCCCGAGGTCGGCGGGTCTGCCGCTATCTACCTGGACGACAGTCACGATGTCGAAGGGCTGGCAGCGGCGATCAGGCAGGCGCTCGGCGATGCAGAGCTCCGCGCCACGGCTGCGCGGGCCGGCCCAGCCCAGGCGGCAGGCTTCACCTGGGAGCGGACGGCCCGGCAACTGCTTGAGGTCTACCAGCGGGTGGGATCAGCATGAGCGTTGTACGCTACGCGACTGCCGGCGGCGTAGTGCTCGATGACGCCGATCGCGTGCTGCTGATCGAACGCGACGTGGAGCGCGGGGGACAGATGGTCCACGAGGTGCGCCTCCCCAAAGGCCACATCGAGCCGGGCGAGGCGGCCGCCGACGCGGCGGTGCGGGAGGTCTGCGAGGAAAGCGGGTATTGCACATTGGAGATTGTGGCCGATCTGGGTATCCTTGAGAATAGTTTCGAGCATGACGGCCGCCGCGTCGAGCGGAACGAACGCTACTACCTGATGCGCCTGGCCGACGAGTCACCAGGCCAACCGCGGCCGACCACTCCCGAGGAAGCCCGCTTCCGCCCGCGGTGGGCGGCCACTCTCGACAAGGCCGCACAGCGGTTGACCTTTGAGAGTGAGCGAGAGTTTATCCGCCGCGCCCAACGCGTGCTGGAAAGAGGTGCATGACCACGCGCGATACCGGTGCCATCCAACGCGTCTTGCTGCAGGTTCTCGTCCTGAACCTGGCGGTCGCCATCGCCAAGCTCGTCCTCGGCGCCTCGACGGGCAGCATCAGCATGGTGGCCGATGGCTTCCATTCGTTGACCGACGGGACCTCGAACGTCGTCGGTCTGGTGGGCACCCGCATCGCCGGGCGCCCGGCCGACGAGAGCCACCCGTACGGCCACCAGAAGTTTGAGACCTTCGCGGCGCTCATCATCGGCGGGCTGGTGGCCCTCACCGCGTGGGAGATCCTGCAAAGCAGTGTCGGCCGCCTCTTGCACGGCGGGGCACCGGACGTCTCGCCACTAAGCTTCGCAGTGATGGGTGTGACGATCCTGGTCAACATCGGTGTGACCACCTACGAGTCGCACCGCGGCCGCCGGCTCAACAGCGAGGTCCTCCTGGCGGACGCGTTGCAGACGCGTAGTGACATCTTCGTGTCGCTGGGTGTCATCACCAGCCTGATCGCCAGCGCGCTGGGCTTCCCGATTCTCGATGTCGGCATGGCGCTCCTCATCACTGCGATCATCGGCTGGTCGGCCTACCAGATTCTACGCCACAGCGCTGATGCGCTCCTCGATGCCGCCGCACTCGATCCTGACGTCGTCCGTGAAGTCGTGGAGCAGGTGCCCGGTGTCGAGTCGGTTCACAAGATTCGCACCCGGGGCAGCGACGGCAAGATGTACGCCGACCTCCACATTCAGGTCTCAGCCGACCTGCGCCTCGATCAGGCCCACGTCATCGGTCACCTGGTCCAGGAAGCCCTCCATCACGACCTTGGTCTCACCGATGTCGTCGTCCACGTCGAGCCGCCTATCGGGCACCACACGAGTTGGGCACCCAACAGTGGGCGGACGGAAGCACCGGAAAACCCGCATCCAGAGGAACCACAGCATGAGTGAGAGACCCATGTCCGGGAAGCGGCCGAGCGAGTCGGCAGTCACCCTCAGCCACCTGATGGGTCCGAGCGATGCCAACGCCACCGGCAACGTCCATGGTGGCGTCATCATGCGGCTGGTGGACGAGGCCGGGGGCCTTGCCGCCATCCGCCACTCGCGCCGCAACTGCGTGACCGTCCGGTTGGATTCGATGACCTTCATCGAGCCGGTCTTTGTGGGCGACTTCGTCACCTTCAAAGCCCAGGTCAACTGGGTCGGGCGCACATCGATGGAGGTGGGGGTGCGAGTCGAGGCCGAGAATCCGATCACCGGCGAGATCACCCACACCAACTCCGCCTACGCGGTCTACGTCGCACTGGATGAGAAGGGCCGGCCGGTACCAGTTCCACCGTTGATCCTGGAGACGGAGGAGGAGCATCGCCGCTGGCAGGCCGCCGAGTTGCGCCAGGAGCACCGGCTGGCGCAGCGGCGCCCGCGCGGCAGTGGCGGTCATCAGGCCGAGAGTTGAAGGCTGCTGGAGACGACGAGACTGCAGAAAGCCGTCTATAGAACTTCGGAAGTCTGGCCCGCTTCCCAGTCGCGTTGGAGGAGGAGAGAGTGGAGGCTGGAGATGAACGGCTCCTTCCCGGACCGGAGAGGACGTGCTGGCCGGCCGCCCGCGGCGCCGCGCCGCCTGGCGGCCACCCCGCTGGGACGCCCGCTCGTTTGGGGACAATTGGTGGGCATCCTGGCCGGCGCGGGCGGCTGGTGGCTGCCCTGGGTCCTGCACGCCTCGGGGGTCGCGGCCCTGGTGCTACTGGGTCTCGATCTGGGCGAGTTTTTCAAGTTCACATCGCTCTGGCGAGCGGGCGAAATACAATGGGAGCGCCAGATCTTCTACCTGCCACCGGTGCTGGCCGCGCTCGCCCTGGCAGCCCTGGCCGCCCAACGTGGGCCGCTCGCCCGCTGGCTCCTCGCGCTGCCGGCCATCTTTCTCGCGCTTGTGGTGCTGCCGCCGTATCCGTACACCGTGGCCGCTCTCTTCTCGCCCGAGTTCCGCTTCCAGACCTGGTCGACGATCTCTGCGTTAGGAGCCATCGCCGCCGCGCTGTTCGCACCGTACATCGTCCGGCCACCACGAACCGCGCTCGGGCTCGTTCGGGTCGCCCTCGGCCTGGCTGGCCTGACGCTTCCGCTATGGGCCTTCTGGCGGGTCAAATTAATCCTCGATGGTCTCTACGGCCGGCCCATCGTTGTCGGCCCGGGCCTCTTTGTGACCCTCGGCGGCTTTACCCTCCTGGCGGTTACCGGGGTGCGCGCACTGATCCAACCCGGCCGGGCCCCCGCATCCCGGCGGGCGTCCGCCGCCGCATCATCCGCCGCCGAACAGCCCCAATGAGCGGCACGCTTCTTGCCCCAGGAGTTCTATGGACGCCGAGAGCTGTTTTCGACACGCTCGAGCCAGGTTGCTCGCAGCGTGAGGGGCTGGAGAACCAATGGCCGTTTTACACCTGCTGTACATTGAAGATGAACCCGACCACCGCAACCTGGTCACCTGGGTGCTGAGCGACGCCGGCTGGGACGTCAAGTCAGTGTCTACGATCGAGGAAGCCGGCCCACTGCTCGAGCAGAGTTGGCCTCACATGGTGCTCCTCGACCTCCACCTGGGCTGGTCCGCAACGGAGGCGGGCTTCGACACGTTGCGGACCATCAAGGAGGCGTACCCGGATCTGCCGGTCGTGGTCACCAGCGTCTCCGACTTCCCCGATTGGACCCAGCGAGCCCTTGCCTTGGGAGCCGCTGCTTTTATTCGAAAGCCGGTCAAAATCGAAGGGATTGACGCCCAACTGCGCCGGCTTGTCGCCGGGGTCTAATCCTCCTCCCAGGTTGAACCGGGAGATCTCGGTCCCCAAGATTTTCGATAGAGCGCCGGTGAAGGCGTGAGACGTCCGAAGACTCGGAAGAGTTCGGACGTCTCCGATCATGCGTCCCGGCGACTCATTGACCCATATTCTACGCCGGTGCGACCCGGCGATCGAGCAATTGCATGAAGGTCCAGGCGAAGCGGTGAACCCGCTCGACCGCCGCGCCTTCAATCTTGTCGAAGGTATCCTCGGGCGTGTGCCAGTAGGTGCTGCCCGCCCGCGGTTCGGCGCCAACGACCAGACCACGGAAGCCGCGCTTGACGAGCACGCCCATCTCGCTATAGGCCGTGGGGCCGGGACGCAGCCGAAGCCCCAACTCGGGGTGCGCCGCTCCGACCACCTCTGCCAGCTTCAGCAAGGTAGGGTCGTAGGGATAATTCTTGAGCATGCCCTCCTGGCTCGTCACGACCACGTCGCCGATCCCGGGGAGCTCGAAGTCCAGGAAAAACGTGGTGGCGGGGTCGAGTATAGGGACGTGACGATCGAGGAACGCGCGCATCCCGTAGCACCCCACTTCCTCGGCGCCGGTGGCGAGCAGCCAGACCTCGGTGTGTTCGAGGGGCTCCGATAGCAGGCGCTCGCCCAAGGCCAGAACGACCCCCACCGCGGCGGCATTGTCATTGGCGCCGGGACTGACCGGCGCCCCGGCGGCGTGCCAGGCCAGGGCCGCCGCCACGGTCTGAATCCCCGCCCCCAGTCCCAACAGGCCGCGCCGCCAGGCCCCATCCCGCCCGGCCCCAAGCCCGCCCAGCGCCGCGCCCGCGCCCAACGAGGCAAATGCAAGCGAGAAGAAGCGGTTGAAGAAGGCGATCCAACCAGGCGTGCTGAAGAAGATTGGGCTCACGTGACTGTCGAGGTGGCCGACCAGGATCAACCGCTGCCGGCGCTCGCTGCGTGCGGGGATCACCGCCCAGACATTCTGACTGGTAGCGTGCGGCGCCAGCGCGCTCGCCGGGTTGGGATCGAAATTGAACTCGCTGGCGACACTCCAGAGGGCCAGGCCATTCAACCAGGCGCCCAGCATGGCCAGCCGCCGCCCACCCACCGCTGCCAGCAGCGAGCCGGCGGTCGCCGCCGTGAAAGAGAGGGCGTGCGCCGTGTAGATATTGCGGAGGGTCTCACAGGGCTCAACCTGCGGCTCCAGGCCGAGCCCGTGCAGTGCGTCCACCACATAGAGCGCGGCGGCGCGCTCGCTGGCGGTCGCGGGCGGTCGCGGCCCGATCGTCTCAGCCAGGTGGTAGGCGTGCTGGAGCGCTCGCTCGGTCGCCTGGAGAACGGGATCGGTCACTGTCGTCAATGGGTACCCCCGATGAATCCTGGAGCGTGGAGATGAGCGGCTCCTTCCCACGGTGGTTCGTGCACGCCCGGCCCTCTCAAGCGCCACTCACTCCTCTCCACTCTTCTGCGTGGCAGGGGCCGAGCCGGATGGGCCCCCGCTGCGAGCAAGCAGCTGGAATAGGAGCCGGTTGAGCTGCGCGAGTTGCTGCTCATCGTGCGCGCGCCGGTAGCAGTAGTCGCGCGTATCCAGCAGCAAGCCATGCAGCAGTTGGACGAAGTCGGCCGGCTTGAGCCGTGGCAGGGTTTCCTCGCGGCCCGGGAGCGAGCCAAAGAGGAGGTCGCGCAAGCGAGTCCGCTGGGCGACGATGGGCAGTTCCGCCTGCGTCGCCGGCGCCGTCGCGGGGAGGGCCCGGGTGACAATCAGCGTAGCGTCGCGCGGCGCCGTGCGGTCGCGGCCGGCGAGGCCATAGCACCAGTCGTCGGGCTCGGGAGCGCGCAGCAGGCGCGGGCGGTACAAGTGCTGGATCGTGAGAAAGAGGTGCTGACCTTCGAAAAGCCGAGCCAGCACCGTTTGCCGCAGCCGGCGGCGGGTCTGCTCGATTGGGATGGCCACATCCAGATCGACGCGCGCTCGAAGGCTGGGTGCCCACACGAGGTCAAGCGTGACCGCCGGCAGGTCGCCGCCGAAGACGTCGAAGCAGCCCAGGTCATCCAACAACCCGCCGACGTTTTGGATGAGGTGATCCAGGACACTCTGGTAGTGGAACGGCTCGGGCGACATCAGGGTATCTTCCAGCCCGGCCAGGGCCGTGCCGTAGATCGCAAGGTCACTCTCGCTGAGTTGCTCGAGGCTCTGCTGGAAACGTTGCAACTCGGTGCGCAAATCGTTGGTCGCGGCGGCCCGCGGCTGAACATCGCCGGAGGCGCTGTCCAGCATGCGCAGCAGTTCGCGGCTCACCTCCCGGACCGTGCGCCGCACGAGCCAATTCAGATCGGGATGATCGGTCATCGTCGGTTCCTTCGGTGTCGCTCCGCCTCGCCGGAGCGACGCGTCAATGGAAGCAGAGGTCACAGACTGTACGCAACCTGGCGACCCCGGGTTGCCGCCCGTCTCCGGCACGGCTCTGCCGGCGAGACGGCCGAGAGGCGTTCATTCCGGACGAATACAATATCCGCTTCCGAAGACGAACATCGATCGGGGCCGGCAGAGCAGCGGCCGCTCGTCCACCGGCCCCGAAGGGCTCTTCGTCTCAACCCGTGTGGCGATCGAGCGCGCCCGCGAAGATTTCCACCGCCTCGTCGAGTTGCTCGCGGGTGACGACCAGCGGCGGAATCCAGCGGACGACGTTGTTGTCGGAGCCACAGGTCAACAGCATCAGGCCGTGATCGAGAGAATCGGCGACCAGATTTTTGACGATGTCACCGGCCGGCACGCCGTCGCGCATGAACTCGGTTCCGACCATCAGCCCCAGTCCACGAACGTCGGCCATGGTCGGGAAGTCGGCCTGGAGATCGCGGAGCCGGGTGATCAGGTGCTCGCCCATCTCGGCGGCGTGCGCCACCAATCCCTCCTTCATCAGCTGGACCGTCGCGACAGCCGCCGCGCACGCAACGGCGTTGCCGCCGTAAGTGCCGCCGTGCGTGGCAGGGGCCCAGCCGGCCATCAGCTCGCGGGAGGCAGCGATGCCGCTCAGCGGGAAGCCACTGGCCAACCCTTTGGCCATCACCACGATGTCGGGCACGATGCCGAAATGCTCGACCGCCCAGAACTTCCCGGTGCGCCCGATGCCGCTCTGGACCTCATCGACGATCAGGAGGATCCCGTGCCGGTCGCAGATCTCACGCAGGCCGCGCATGAACTCGACCGGCGGCACGACGTAGCCCCCCTCGCCCAGCACCGGCTCGATGATCATCGCGGCGGTCTCTTCCGGGGCGGTCTCCGCGTGCAACATCCACTCAAGCTTCTCGAGCGGGTAGAGGCAACAGTGATCGAACCCATAACGTCCCTCGCTGCGAACGGCCACCGGACAGCGGAA
Organism: Ardenticatenaceae bacterium; assembly: GCA_027493995.1. GTDB lineage: Bacteria > Chloroflexota > Anaerolineae > Ardenticatenales > Ardenticatenaceae > DOUV01. The sequence goes on from JAOSJS010000001.1 coordinate 9,461,294, forward strand.
ACAGTAGGCGTAGGGAGCGAAGAAAACCCCCGCCATGAGCGGCTCGTAGCCCGCGCGATAGACCGTCTTCGAGCTGGTGAGACTCATCGTGCCGATCGTTCGGCCGTGAAAACTCCGCTCGAAGGCGATGATGTTCGGCCGGCCGGTTGCAGCGCGAGCCAGCTTGATGCTGGCCTCGACCGCCTCAGCGCCCGAGTTCGAGAAAAAGAATGTGTCGATGTCACCCGGCATGACGGGCAGCAATTCCCGGGCCAGCCGCATCAGGGGCTCGTGCCAGACGATGTTCTGCTGCCCGTGAATCAGCCGGGCGACTTGAGCCTGGGCGGCCGCGACGACGCGCGGGTGACAGTGGCCGGTGTTGGTGACGCCGATCCCCGAGGTGAAGTCGAGGTAGCGGCGCCCGTTGACATCCCAGAGATAGCAGCCCTCGCCACGTTCGACAGCCAGCGGCGTCATGCGGTATAGGACGGGCGAGAACAGTTCGGGCGTCACCTCGAATGTTGAGCTCGATGTACTTGTCATTCGCTACTCCATTCGCCAAAAAAGGAATACTCTTCGGTGGGCACTCATCCGAAGGCATCGCGACGTGATGCGTGATGCGCGAGAAGACGCATCCCGTCTCGCGTTCGTTCTCCCTGAAGGTGATCCGGCGATGGGCTCGATTCCACTACGAGCGACTCCACGGGTTACTCATACGGATACCACCAACTCTTCTTCTCGGCGGAGAAATCCCAATGGACGTGTTTCGTCTCCATGAAAGTGGAGAGACCCTCCTCACCCAATTCGCGCGCGCCGCCGGTGTACTTCATGCCCCCGAAGGGACCGGCGTAGTTGTCGGTGAGCGGGTCGTTGATCCAGATCGTCCCGGCCTTTACCTCCTCGAAGAAGCGTTTCGCCAGCAGCGGATCGTTAGTCCGGATGGTTGCGCCGAGGCCATATTTGGACGAGTTCACCCACTCGATGGCCTGGTCAAAGGTATTATACGTCATGATGGGGATGGTCGGGCCGAAGGTCTCCTCCACCATGATGTCCATGTCGTGATTCGCGTCGACCAACACCGTCGGCTCGTAGAAGTAACCGTGCTCGAGGCCGGGCGGCCGGCGGCCACCGGTGAGGACACGGGCGCCTTTCTGACGGGCCTGTGCCACCTGTGCCTCGACTTTGGCGCGGTACTGATCGCCGATCATCGGCCCCATGTCGATGCCCGGCTCGAGGCCGTGCCCCAGGCGCAGTCTGCGCACGTACTCGGTGAGGCCCTCGACGAAGTCGTTGGCCAGGGTGCCCGGGACGTAGACGCGCTCGCTGCTCGTGCAGACCTGGCCGGCGTTGATCAGCGCTGCGTAGGCCAGCGCCTCGATCGATGGCTCGAGGTCGGCGTCGGGCCCGAGAACGAAGGCATCCTTGCCCCCGAGTTCCAGGTGGGTGCGTTTCATCATCGGGGCCGCCAGGCTCGCGATCCGCTGCCCGGTAGCGAGGCTCCCCGTGAAGGCAATGACCGGCACATCGGGATGGCGCACGAGAACCTCACCCGTTGCCCCGGCTCCGGTCACGACGTTGACTACACCCGGGGGCAGGTGGTCGCAGCAGAGCTCAACGAAGCGCAGCGTGCTCAGGGGCGTCATCTCACTCGGCTTGATGACAACGGTGTTGCCGGTGGCCAGGGCCGGCGCCATTTTCCACGCGAGGAGCAGCAGGGGGTAGTTCCAGGGCACGATCGCGCCGACGACCCCGTACGGCTCTTCGATCACGAGGTTCAGTTGCGTGCGGGGCTCTCCAGACGGAATCACACGGCCACGGCTATGGCGGCCGAGCTCGGCGTAGTAGTCGAAGGTGTTCGCGCTCCACTCGAACTCTTCCTCGTTCTCAGACCGGGGTTTGCCCTCCTCGCGGGTCAACAACTCGACGAGTTCGTCCCAGTGGGCACGAATCTTGTGCGCGATCTCGTGGAGCATCCCGGCGCGCTCGTTGGCGCTCTGCCAACGCCACTCACCGAAGGCGGTCTTCGCCGCGGCCACGGCCCGGTTCACGTCCGCCTCAGTCGCAGCCGGGACCTCGGCGAGAACCGTCTGCGTCGCGGGATCCTCGACCGGGATTCGCTCGAGTCCGCTGCTGTCGACCCACTCGCCGTTGATGTAGAGTTGGGCCAGCATAGCGCTCCTTTCCGCAGGATGCCGGCGTCCGCCGCCACCGCTCCCCGCCCGTGAGGGCGACCGCGGAAGGCGCCTTCGCATGCCGTCTGCAAGAGCTCGATAACGCAGAGACGGGGTCGCATGAAAGCAAGCCAGGAACGAAGCCTCTCCCGCCTTGAGCATTCGATCTGCGCCGCCATCGGCTCCTGGTTGAATCCGCGGCTTGAGCTCCGAACGTCGTGTGGGAGAACTGCATCCCTCGCGACCCGCCGAACATCGGCGGGATCAACCAGCCAGCGGTTGAGTGTGGCCGGTCGCCGGGGATCAGCGGCCGGGGGGGTCACGAGCGACAGGTCAAGGAACCGGGCCCCACCCCGCAGCCAACGGCCAACAGCTGGCACCCGATACCTGCCACGAGTCCAGTCTAGCATTGTGCTGGCTGGCTGGCAACTCCCCCTTGCGCTTCAATTGTCAGGCTGCGATGCACCTGCTTCCTTCGGGCGGGCGCCTCTCGGGGTGTCAAGCGGCCTGCGGCAGTCCCGCAGGCCAGGCCGAAGGTGCGCCACACCTCGGCCGCCTGGACGAACCCTTCCGGAGTGGCAGCAAGGGATGGCAAGACAATTGCTCACTCGCAAGCTTACTGTCAGACTGCAAATTCACCCTAAAAAAGGAGATGCATTCATGCGATTTCGAACGCTCGTCGTAGCACTTGGGAGCACCTTGCTCCTCCTGGCCCTCGTTTTTGGGCTGGCGACGGTGGGCGGGACGCCCGCGGCGGTGCAGGCAGCCCAAAACACACCCACCCGAACCGTCCAGCCCGCCAATACCCCCGTCGGTACAGCAACGGTGGGAGCCACAGCCAGCCCCGCGGCCACCGGCACGGTCCGTGCCACCGCGACACCCCGCGCGACGGCCACCAGTACCCGAGCCGTCACCCAGACCGCGATCCAGACCCCCACACTCGAGACCGGCCCGGTCATCACGCTCACACCGACCGGGGCGCTCAACATTACGCGCACCATTACGGTCATCGGCACCGGCAACGTCGAGGCTTCTCCTGATCAGGCGCAGGTGACCATCGGCGTGGAGACGTCGAACACATCCGTGCGGAACGCCGTAGACGAGAACAACCGCCAAATGGAGGCGGTGATCGACGCCCTGCAAAATCAAGGGATTCCCGCCCGGAACATCCAGACAAGCGGCTTCAACATCTTCTCCGAGACACCCCCGCCGGGTCCCGAGCCACAAGCCACCCAGGAGGTCACCCCCACCACGCGCTACCACGTGACCCAACAGGTCAACGTCGTCATCACCGACCTCGATACGGTCAGCGACGTGTTGGACGCGGCAATCGACGCAGGGGCCAACAACATTTTCGGGGTCAACTTTACCATCGGCAATCCCGAGTCCCTGCGGGCGCAGGCTCAGCGCCGGGCCATGCAGGACGCACTGCGCAGCGCTGAAAACCTGGCGCAGCTTGCCAACGTAACACTCGGTGGGGTTGTTTCGATCAGCGAGGTCATCAGCGGACCAGGAGGGCCGTCTCCGCTCCGGGCGGCCGCTGAAGGCCTCGGCGGGGGCGGGCCTCCCATCCAGTCGGGGCAACTTACTTTCACGCAGCAGCTTCAGGTCACCTTCAGCATTCGCTAGATCGCTGGCCGGTTGAGGCGCCAGACTTCCGAAGGCTCGGAAGAGTTCGGCACTCTCCGATCATCCGCCTCCGGCGCCGACTGGAACCGTGTTCCAGCGGAGCCTAGGGCAGGGAGCCGGGGGGAAGGGGCTGTCAAGGGAGGGTGCTCACCCATGACGGGAGCCCACCCTCACCCCGGCCTCTCTCCCTCGAAGGGGGCCAGGAGGCTCCCAGGGATGCCCGGGGACGTAGCGAGGATGGAAGCACTGTCAACCGGCGCCTGAGAGGGGGCCCGAGGAGCCAACGGATTTCATCCCACTCTCTACCATCTCGTCACGCCTCTTCACCGGTGACTACCCCCTCGCCTGTCGATCGGCTCGCCTCGTTGCCAAAACTGATGCCCAGGTCCTGCGCCGTGCGGATCAGCGAACTCTCGGGGGGGACTGTGCGCTGGCGCCCGGTCACCGCCTCCAGCGGCACCGCGATAATCTGGCCGCACTCGAGCGTGACGACCTGGCCAAAGCGCCCGTCGGCAAGCAGGTGCACGGCCTCCGCGCCGAAGCGCGTCGCCAGGACACGATCGAAGGCACTGGGCGAGCCGCCGCGCTGGAGATGGCCCAGGACAACCGTCCGCGACTGGACGTTGCAGCGCAGCGAGATCTCCGCGGCAACCCACTCGCCGATCCCGCCGAGGCGCTCCTGGCCGCTACTGGTCGCCTCGTAGAATTGCGCCCCACCGACCGGGACGGCGCCCTCCGCCACCACGATGATGCTGAAGCGCCGCCCCAGCGCGCGCCGCCGCGCGATCTTGCGGCACATGGCCTCGACCGTGAAAGGGAGTTCCGGAATGAGAATTACGTCCGCGCCCCCGGCGACCCCGGCGTAGAGCGCGATCCAGCCGGCATTGCGGCCCATTACCTCCAGCACCATCACCCGGTGATGGCTCTCGGCCGTGGTATGGAGCTTGTCGATGGCGTCGGTCGCGGTGTCCACGGCTGTGTCGAAGCCAAAGGTATACTCGGTGGCAGGGAGATCGTTGTCAATTGTCTTGGGCACGCCCACCAGGTTGACCCCAGCCCGGTAGAACTGCTCGCCCATCGTCATGGTCCCGTCGCCGCCGATGATGACCAGGGCGTCGATCTGCAATTCCGCCAGCCGGGCGCGGGCGGTCTCTTTGGCCCACTCGGTGACAATGGAGCGGCCCGTCACCGGGTCGCGTTGCAGCAGCCCCGTCGTGCTGTAATTGACGGTTCCCAGGATCGTGCCGCCGCGGGGCAGGATGCCCCGCACCGCCCGCAGATCCAGCGGGCTGACCCCTTCCGCCCCCTCGCGGATCAACCCCTCGAAGCCGTCGTGGATGCCGTAGACTTCCCAACCGTACACGTTGATCGCAGACTTGACTACCGCCCGGATCACGGCATTGAGACCGGGGGCGTCTCCCCCGCCGGTGAGCACACCGATCCGCCGCATCTTATTCCTCCGTCCATCCTCTCAGCGCAGCGGCCCGGCTGCCAGCCGGGGCGCCACGCAAGACCAGGCCACTCCTCGCGGAGTCCTCACTGCCACCAGCGCGCGACGCGAGAACGGGGCTCACGAACAGCACCCCGCCGAAGCGCTCGCCGTGAGCCCAATTCTACCACGGGCGACACGAGTGAAAAGTGCGGATTCCACGATCGGATCGCCATTCGCTGAAGATGGCTAGGGGCCGACGGCGTCGAATCCTGCGTGGTCGCGAGGCACCAGCCGTCGGCTCGTCACGGGGCAAGATGCCGCGAGTAGCCTGGCCATCGGACAGCGCGTCTCGGAGGGGTTGGCCGCCATCGTGCGGGCGATCTCCACCCGGCCGCGCTACGTGCTTGCCAAGGGTAGAATTACGTCAAGTGACGTGGCGACGCGAGGGCTGGGGGTCAGGCGTGCACTGGTGCTGGGACAGATCATCCCAGGCGTCCCGGTGTGGCAACTGGGTCCGGAGAGCCGGCTGCCGGGGCTGGTATACATCGTCTTTCCGGGGAATGTCGGCGGGCCGGAGGCGCTGGTCGAGATTGTCGCCGGCTTGAAGCCGCGAACGGGCTGACGGAACCGGCGGGATTAGCGCCAGCGTCAGTGTTGGAGCGATGGCTTTGGCTGCCGCATCACTGCCTGGCTCGATATTCTCGCACCTGCCCATCCCGCCAGACGAGCAGATCGGCCGAGAGAGGATGACTGTGCCTGGCGGCGTCACGGTGCACCTGGCGGGTTATGGCCCTCACATGGGCCAGGTTGCAGTCGCTGAAGGCGATCAAGAAATCGCGATTAGGAATCCCGATCAACATCCGGCCAGGGATGCGCTCGGCCCATCCCGCCATCAAGTCCGGCAGCAGGATGCGAGTGGCTGCGTACCCGTCGCGCGTCTCGCACATGATCATTGTCTTGTCACGAAGCCCGTGGGTTGCATAGCTGCGGCTCGTCGTACGCACGCGCAGGTTTTCCAGCGCGTACTCGTGGATCATATCGAACGTGATTCCGGGCCGGCTCATCATCTGGTCCAACTGGTCCGCATTCACATAGGCCCGCCGGTCGGGGAAGTCAAAAACATAGGTGACGACCAACCCGGCAACGAAGGGACGATGGACTACCGGTGGGACACTTCGCTGCCCGAGCTGCTTGAGCCACTGAGCGCGCTGGAGGATGGGCAACAGCGATTCCGCCGCTTCTTTCTCGGTTAGCTCCGGAGGCGGCGGAGGCACCCGCCGGAGAGCGTCAAGGTGCGCGCGCACGATGGCGTCCAACCGGTGGGGGGCGGACAGGTAGGCCCGGTACACCTGGGCCAGGTCGCAGCGTAGTGGGCTGCCGCGCAGGATCACATACAGAACAGCCCCCTCGCGCTTTTCAATCGCAAAGCCGGCCCGCCGGGTGGCATCCTCGACGTAGGCCGCGAACGATTCCTGGTCAAGCAGTTGGCTCATTGATGGTGCCCTCCGGTACACCGCGGATCAAGACGACCAGTCGCCACACCGCTGCACGAGCTTGTCCATCGTCTTCCCACCCGAATTCCACCGCGCGGCGCGCCTGGTTGCACGTCCAGTTGTCGGACGATTCGCCGTTGCGCACGACAGCAACGAACTGCACCGGACGGCGGATGCAAAAGGCCATCCGGCGGGACCGTCGTGCCGATATCGGCGACGGTCCGTCCTCCGGTCAGTGACCAATTATGCGTAAAGCCCTGCTTTACGCCTTGCTGCTGCCCTCGGGTTCTGGCGGCTTCCCAGGCGGCACGTTGTATGTGTGGCTTTGGGCGTTGTCGCCGATGGCAAAGCCGCTGCTGTGGGTGATCTGGATGTTGTACTTGCCTTGGGCCGCCTGCTGCGGGTTGATCAAGGCCAGCACCTGCTGCGCCTGCCGCACGATCCGCTCATCCTGGTCGGCGCCGGTCTCGATCAGCGACTTCCGGAGCGGCTTTTCCCAGGTTTCCGGATCTTTCTCGTATTCGGCCAGCACCATTTCACCCTGCGGCTTGTCGGCGAGGCGCTTTTTGATGAGGTCTTTGAGCCCGGCGTAGCCGTCCTTGATCGCTTGCGATGCGGTGTCGGTAGCACCCGCGGCGACACCGGCGACCAGAGCAGCGAGGATAAGACTGACGGGGTCCATGAGATGCCTCCTCTAACGTGCGAAAGTTGAGAAAGGTGAGATGCCTACACAGTCAACCTGTGGGCGTAGGCTTGATGGACGGATAGCCATGATTTGCTGCTGCCACAGTGCCGCGTAGAGTTCTTGCAGAGTGTGGAAGCTCTCGGCGATTCCCTGGTGTGCGTCGCTGACCACAACGCGGGCGTACACATCAAGGTGCAGCGGCACGCTGAGCAAGGCTCGATGCGCCGGCAACAGCCGGGTCGGATCGATGCCGATCGCGCGCAGAACGGGGTCGACTTGATCCTCGGTCAGGGGCTGCAGCCGGAACGTGCGATCTGTCGTGATAGCGGAGAGTTGAGGATTATTGTTGAGATCAAAGGTGCGGCATGAGGCAATCATGCGCACCCCGGGGATCGCGCGCAGACGGGCCAGCGCGTCCAGCATCACATTGAGGGTCGTCTGGTCTCGTGAGAGAGTCAGTGAAAGCGCATCAAGTTGGTCGAGCAGAACAACGAACCGACCTTCAAGCGCGAGACTTCGCGCGCACGCTTCCACTGCCGCCGGCAATCTCAACCACGCCACCAGGTCAGCAGGGGTTTTGATCCCGGAAAGTGTGTCAGCCTTGATGGCCAAGACAGGCACCCCGGTGGCCTCCAGGTATTCGAGCACACCACGCATTACCACGGTCTTCCCGCCACCGGGCTGGTCCAGGAGCATCCCCAGCCGCTCTTTTGGCTCGGCGTTCAGCGCCCAGTCGCCAATCTGTGCCACCTCGGCTCGCCCAATGGCGATCCCGGCGATGGTGTTGCGGTAGAGGCGCAACACCGAGCCTGCCTCATAGATGGCCGCCAACCAATCATCTCGCGAGATCGACGGTGGCGGCGGGGCCGCGTAGACGTTTTGAACAACTTGGGCACCGCCACCAATCGCGAGACCTTGTGCATCGGGTGCACTGATGATGTATCTCGCCGCTTGACGGTCACTATGATCCCCTGGTTCGGTCACTGCCTCAACCTCTCCCTGATTGTTCACCGCGACGGGCGCTCAACCAATCATCCCCGCGGCCCTCTCTCCATCCCTTGTCTCACCCGTTTACCCGTCGTGCGCGCAGCGCATCCGTTGAACCCCCTACTCTGGCAACTCCACCACCTGCCCCAGCGCGTCCAGCAGCGCCCGCGCCAAGGTGCCCCTGGCCTCGATCCGCTCCTCGCCCCGTTTGGGGCGCCCAAGCAGGTCGACCTCGCGGCGGGCGTTGGGGTGACGCAGGGCTTCGCTGAGGAGCCCGGCAACGCGCTGGCGCAGCCCGGCGACGCCAACGACGGCGGGCGAGCGTCCCAGGGCAGCGAGCAGTTGAGCCGCCAGGTAGGCAGTGGCGGCGCTCTCGCCGGTGAGGGCGGCGGCGAGCGGCGCCAGCGCCTGCTCGCCGGCGAACTTCTGCGAGAGGCGCTGGAAGTTGGCGGCCGCCTCGATGGCCGCCCGCTGGACGATGCCGAGATCGCGGCCGGCCTCCAGGAGTGCCTCGAAGACGGCGGGCGTGGCCATCCGCAGGTGGCTCAATGCGTTGATTGCCTGGCGCCGTGCGGTGAAGCTGTCAGCCTCACGAGCGGCTTCTTGCAATAACTCTTCTAACTCATCACGCGGCAGGGCTGCGTTGAGGGCATCGGGCATCACCGCGGCGCAGGCGGCGACGGCCGCCAGGGTGATGCGTTTGGGTGGCCACTCATCTTGATCGAGCGCCTCCTCCAGGGCGTAGAGCAGTTCGCGCAGCAAACTGTCGTCGCCGCCCTGAGCCAACTCGCGCAGGAGGGTCACGATGCGTTGGTGGTACTCGCCCCAGAGGTCGTCATCCGTGCCGGCACGCAGCAGGGCGCGGAGGAGAGCGTGAGGATCGGGCAGATCGTCCGCCAACGCCCGAAGCACGGCCGCAGGGTCGAATGGTTTTTCTGCTTGCAGTACCGACAGACGAACGAGCGCAGCGGCGGCACTCGCCTCGGGCAGCGCGGCGCGCAGATGGGCGCTGACTCGCGCGCGGTCCGGCTCATCCCCACGCGCGGCGAGGCGTGCCAGGGCCGTATAGACCGCCGCCTGCTCGCTCGCATCTGTGGAGCAAGAGAGCGAGGCAAGCAGGAACTCCAGGACGTCAGCATCGGGCTTTGGGAGGAGACCGAGGGCGGCGACGGCAGCCACGCGCACCTCGTCCGTACTCGAGCGGGCCAGCGAGAGGAGAGCGGGGATAAGGGCCGCCGTCTGCTTATCTGAGAGATGAGAAAGGCGCAGCAGCCAGGAGACGGAGTCCAGGAGTTCCTTTTGTACGCCTGGCACCGCAGAGGACAACAGGGCCAGGAAGCCCGGCCACGCTTCCTCACTCAGGCGATGGACGCAACCCAGGATTTGACTCTCACCGGCCTGCGCCCAGGCTTGCAGCCAATCCGCACGGTCGTGTTCGATTTCCCTCAGTGACCAGTACAGCGAGGTGGTGACGAGAGAATGGGGTTGCCGCGTGTCGGAAGACGAGGCCAGGCGACTCATCTGTTCGATGGTCTCGCGTCCCAGGTCAAAGGCGGTGCGTTGTCGGTTGAGCGCCTGATGCGCCCGGTAGCGGGTCAGGTCGTTCGCATCCGCCAGGCAGGCGCAGAGCAGCGGCAGACTGCCGGGCCTGATCACACCCAACTCCGCCAACAACAGCGCGCCGTGACGGGCGACCAGTGGATCGGGCATCGTAAGCCAGTGTGATAAATGTTCGCGAGCGGCGTCCACGGCCTCGCCGGTCAGAGAGGCAAGCGGCCGCGGGTCGAGTCGTGGGAGGAGTTCCTTCGGCAGAAGAAAATCCGATTCCCCCTGATCGCCCACCCAGGCATCGGTCAGGGCCTGCAGACGCTCCAGATCCAATTGCGGGCGATCAGCGGCCGCCCATTGCTCGAGCGATTCGGGCAAGTGATGCCAGACCTCGCCTAGCTCAGCCCACACGGCCGCCACCCCGCCGCCCGTCACCAACACGTTATGGAGCATACGCGCGCCGGCGAGCGCCGACGCCAGAGCCTCCAGCAGTTCCGATGGCGCATTCTTCGCGGACGCCTCCCGCTGCACTCCTTCCACCAACTGGATGATCTCTGCAACTCGGACGCCGGCGCGGGCGCGGGCGCGGGCCAGGGCGAGGTCGCGGGCGCGGGCCAGGGCGAGGTCGCGGGCCAGGGCGCGGGCGCGGGCGCGGGCCAGGGCGCGGGCCAGGGCGCGGGCCAGGGCGCGGGCCAGGGCGCGGGCCAGGGCGAGGTCGCGGGCCAGGGCGCGGGCGCGGGCGAGGTCGAGGTCGAGGGCAGTAGCGGCGAGAATCGCGCGCTGCAGCGCGCGATTCTCGCCGCTCTCCGCCAGCAGTGCAAGCGCACTGCTGGTTTCGCCCAGAAACACCAGCGCCAACCCGGCATCGCGCCGCGAGACATCACCTCCCTGTGTCGCCCGGGAGCGTGTCTCCAGTAATGCCACCAACCGGCTTCGGTCGTCAGGCGCCGCTTGCAGCAGGTGAAGCAACTCATCGGTCAGGGGCGAGTCCCGCACGATGGCCGCCGGCTGCAACTCGGCCCACGGCGCCAGGTAGAGGACTCGCACAACCACCGCCCAATGCTCGTGTGCCTCCACCGCCGCCCACAGGTCAGGCTCGCGAAGTACTCGACGACGGAAGCGCAAGCGCGGCCCCGCGAAGTGGGTGGGGGCCGCGTCGTACAGTGCCTGCAGGGCCACCAGCAGGGAGCCGGCCGGCTCCAGGTGGCGCTCCCAGGCCTCGGAGAGCGCGCGCACCACGCTTCGGGTATGCCATTTTGTTTCGACCACCAACTCGGCCGCAGCCAGCCGGGTCAGCCGGCCGGCCTCTCCACCGGCGTTCAGCGCCGCCGCCAACGCCGCACTCACCGGATCCTCGTGACCTCCAGGGCGCGACAACTCACCGAAGGCACGTCTGACACGCTCCTCAAGGACCGCAAAGCGATCCTCGTCGTCGCGGCGGTAGGCCCGGATCAATTCATCGGCCACACGACGTACCAGCCAGGCCGGCGGATTCTCCACCTCGCGCAAGGCAGCAGCAACGAAGAGCACGTTGTGCGGCAGCAGGCCGCCGGTCGGGTCGGGCGCCTCGAGCACTTCGAGCAGCAGGCCGGCCGCCGCGTGGCCGTCCGATTGAGCCAGACTCCCGACCGCAAGCAGCAGCACCTCACGCCAGTTCGGGTCGGGAAGGCGCTCGAAAAAGGCCGTCCAGCCCCCCCCGGCGCTGCCGAGCCGTACGAGGTGCAACGCGGCGAAATACTCCTGGAACTGGCGATGGAGGAAGCCGTAGACCCCCTCGCCGTGGGCGACGAAGAAGCCACTCAGGTTCGCAGCCGCCTGCAGCAGGTCGTCGGCCACGTCGTCCAGCCGGTGACTCCCAGTGAGGTCCGCTTCTCCGATAGAGCTAACTGAAGCCACGCCTGCACGCTACGCTTGTCGACCAGCGCAGCCGGGTAGTCGGCATTGGCATGCAGATGGAACGCGAGGAAAGCCGTGATCCGCTCCAGCGCCTTCGGCAAGTGCTCGCCCCCCATCACCTGTGCGAGAAGACCCCACTGGTCAGGCCGCTGCTTAAAAACAGCGTTCTTCGCTCGCTCGTAGAGCGCCACGCGTCGGGCCGGCAAGCCCGCCTCGGGCGCGTCCGAGAAAAGTTGGGCCAGAATGGTCAGCAGCAGCGGGTTGCGCGCCATCTGCTCGCGCACATAGGGGTTGGAATGTTCCAGCACCGCCTGTGCCAGCTCATCCGCGCGGGTCTCCATGCCCTTCGCGGTGGCCCAGTTGTGGCAGAACCGGCGCACCGCGCTGTCGTCCATCGGCTGGATGACGAAGTGGGGCAGGTTCTCATGCAGCGGGCGGATCTGGTAGCCCACGATGCGGCTGGTCACGATCAACTGGTTGCCCTGCCACAAGAGGTCAGCGCCCCCTTCCAGGGCATGCTTGTAGTCCAGTGGCGAGCGCCCCTGGGCATCGCCCACCCACTCGCGAATCAGGGTCTCAATCTCCCCCGCGATCGCGTGCCGCTGGTCGGGGTCGGTTACCTCGTCCAGTCCATCCAGGATGAAGGTTACCCGCCCGGCGTGGAGGTAGTCGCGGATGAGGGCGTGGAAGGCCGCGGTGCGGGTGCCCTGGGCAAGCTGTTTCTCCAGGTGGCTGCCGAGGTAATTCCGGAGCGGCAGCCCTGTATCTTCACCGGGGCGTGGCCAACGCCTGGCAGCGTACTCCGCGATGCGCACCAGCACCGGCAGCCGAGGGGGACCCAGCGTCTCGCGGTCAACGGGCTCATCGTCGGGCCGCACGTGGTCAGCGGGGACTTCGACCATCGCCTGGCCCGCATGCACGGTGCGGGCCAGTTGCAGTGCCAGCCAGCGGGCCAGGGTGCTCTTGCCGCTGCCGGGGTGCCCCAGCAGCACCAGCCAACGTTGCTGCCGCACGAGTTCGGCCAGGTGGTAGGTGCGCTCCTCAGCCTCCCTGACGGCTTTCAGGAGCGCCTGACGCAGAATCGGATCGTAGATCCGGTAGCGGGCCGCGTAGGGATCGAGCGCCGCCACGCGGTACAGGATCGTCTCATCGACCACACCCCGGTCCGACAGTCGCTCCCTCACCAGTTGGGCGAACAGTTCCCGGCTCGCCCGGCGCTCAACCGGCGACGAACGATCGGCCCGCAGCGCGACGTAGATCCGCTCCAGGGGGAGCGTGGCCTCCCCCTGCCGGGCGTAGGGAAGGAGAATATTCTTGCATGCATCTTCAACTGCCTCCAGGTAGAGGAGGCGATCGGCCTCGGTGTAGGGCGGTGGCTGGCGCGGGGCGGCAATTTCGGTCAGCAGCGCGAGGGTTTGCTCCAGCAGCGGGCGCAGGTCGGCCGCGACCTCCACTCGCGCCTCGTCCCCAACCACAAAGCCACTCGCCGGCCCCAGGAAGACCAGGTTGTACCTGGCCCCCGCAGACAATCCCTGCTCCAACCGGGCCACCGCCGCGGCAATCTCCGCGAGTTCTCGGCGCTGGTTGCGCAGCAGGCGATGAATCGCCGCAATGCGCACCACGCTCACACGCGTGTGGAGGGGACTCTCGGGCCGCATCGCCTCGGCGAGCAGCGCGTCCGCCAGGCCGCCGGTGAGAGCAGTCAGGGCGGCATCAAAGTCCACCTCTACCGTAGCACGATCGAGCGCCTCGAGCTGATCGAAGCGCTCTCGCAGCAGGGCCAGTGGCGGCTCGCGCCCCTCCAGCGCCAGGTCGAGCAGCGCCTCCGCCACACCCTCGGCCTGGACGAACGCACGAAAGATGTGACCCACCAGGTCACGATTCTCCAACTCCAATCCACTCGCGACGTCCGCCAGCATCCTGTGAAAAGCCGAGGCCCACGCGTCGTGCAACGCCCGCTGCTCGGCATCACCAAAGGCTTGGGCGTGCAGGCGACGCGCGCCCGCTTTCAGCAGATCAGTGGCGAGGTTGGCTGCCAAACTCACCAGGAAGTCCGCGGGGAGTGTCGCGCTCTGGTCCATCTCTGCTGGCTGCCTCACTTCAAAAGTCTGCCAGGGGATAGAGGCTGGGAAACTCACACGGTGCACGTCGGAAAAACAACAGCCCGCCGTGTGAGCATCAGGCGAGCTGCGAAGCAAAAAGATGACCGACCGCGAGGTGCCCTACCCGAGCCCTACACTCTGGCCGTCTCGACGATCCGGCACGATCAGCCGAGACTTTTGTTTCGATGGCCAGGTAGATTGTAACAGGCAAAAGGCTTCAGAACAAGCACCAAAGCGGAGCAAGAGCGGTACGGGCGCACGGGCCGCCTGCCCGCACATGACGGTGCGCCCGTACAAACCAGTCGGCCGAGAGCCGGGCGACTGAAGTCGCGGCTGGGGGCCTCCGGCCGGGCGTGCCCCTCCGGGCACGCTGGGCGTCAAAGTAGATTGAAAAAGGGCAAGAGCGGGTTCAGAACGATCGCAATTGTGGGTGAAGGGCGATAATCCAGTCGGCTTCAGCCGACTTTGGCTATCAGCCCTGGAATTCATTCCAGGGCCGCCGGGCGGTGGCCTGGCCGGCCGGCCGGGCCGGGGAAACCGCGGCTGGGGGCCGCTGGCCTGTTTGTCAGATTAATTTGGAAAGGTGCAAAAACCGCGTCTGGAGCTGCGTCGGCCGGCGCCGACGCAGCCCGGCGGTTGCCTGTCCTGGCCGGCCAGGCCAGGGAAACCGCGGCTGGGGGCCTCCGGCCGGGCGTGCCCCTCCGGGCACGCTGTGTGTCGGATTCATTTGGAAAGATGCAACAGCTAACAACCAGCGGCAAGCGGTCACTGCACGGGCTCAGGCACCACCGCCTCCCCCGGCAGCCACCCGAGTTGCCTGGCCAGGTCCCCGCCGTTGGCCACGGTCACCTCGCCGGCTCTGGCCCAGGGGACGTCGCTCTTCCACTGCTGCAGCACGACGCGCTGCAGGCGGATGGCGAAATGGGAGCCCTGGTCGGTGACCTCGGAGGTGGGCAGCCCGAAGAAGGTCAGCGGGTCGGCGACGCTGAAGTAGCGCCGCTGCAACGCTGGGTTGGCATCGAGGAGCGCCTGGCGGCGCGCGACGATCTGGGCGAAGGTGCGGTCGCCATCCCAGCCGGCCGGGAGGGTGGGGGGTCTGGAAGCGCTCAGCCAGCGCGCCGTCCTTGCCGGCGCGGCTCAGCTCGTCGAAGACGTTGATCAGCGCCACCCGGCCCTCGGCCGGGCGCCACTGCAGGATGGCCTTCTGGAAGGCCTGCACCACGAAGCCGTCGCGCTCGAAGCGGCGCGAGATCGGGTAGCCGAGCGCCTGCACGCCCCCCAGCCGGCGGAACTCGCTCCAGAAGCGCGCCTGGGCATCGTCCAGCACCGCGAAGCCACCCTGCCCGCCGCCGGTCTGCGTATAGAAGCGCCCGGCCGGAAGGGCCCACTCCGCGGCCCCAGGCGCCGGGGCGGCCGGAGCCGCCGCGAGCGACACCGCCGCGACCGCCGGGGCCGGCGGGGGTGGCGGGGGTCCGGACTTGAAGCCGGCGGCCAACTCGCGGGTGAGGTTCAGATACGTGTCGCCGTAGGCCTGGCTGGGCTCGATATAGCTGCCCTCGGGCCACTCGTTCCAACTGGTGATGATCGCCCAGTCGGCCCCGCTCTCGCTGGCCCCTTGCCAGCAAGCCCGGTAGTAGGTCCCTTGGGCGCGGTCGCGCACGAAGGCGTTGCTCCGGCCAGTCTTCGTGTCGTTGTAGCCCGGCATCACCGTGGCCACCCACAGCTTGTCGCCCCATTTCGCCTCGGCGTCGCGCATCCAGCCGCCGAATTTCCGCAACTGGCCGGCCGGGTCGGGGCTCCAGGCGACGCTGTAGAGGTGATGGCCGTCGAAGACCTGCTGATAACTGACGTCGACCCCCTCGGCGATCCAGATCCAGCCGTGGCCAGGGTCGAGCTGGTCGCGAATGGCCTTCCAGGTCGCCACGTCGTACTGTTGCTGGCGCCAGAAGAAGAGCACCGGCTTGCCCTGCCAGCGCAGCAGCGCCGGGTGCCCACCGTAGGTCTGCATGAAGGACCGCAGGCTGTTCACAACCTCATCTCGGCTGTGGTAGAAGGGCGAGGTCAACTCGAAGTCGATCGTGGCGCGGAAGCCCTTCTCGGCAGCGATGTCTAGCAGCTTCTTGAAGTTCTCGTCGGTCGGGTTGCCAAAGCCCCACCAGCTCTGCACGAAGGCGTCGATGCCGGCGCCCTGGGCCTGCTCGACGTGCCGCCGGATGGCCGCGGGGTCGCGCGAGGCGTAGGGCTGAGCCGGGAGATCGGGCACTTTCGCGGGCGTCCAGGTGTTCTCGTCGAACCAGGCGTAGTAGAAGGCCAGGACGAGCCGGGGGCTGCCGGCGGACGAGCGGGGCAGCAACGCCGGGAGGGCAACGGCGCCTGATGCGAAGAGCAGACCGGCCAGGAGAACGATCGAGAGATCCGAAGCGAGACGACGAGACAGTTGGACGAGCACGGCACCTCCTATTGTCCCACACGCGCGGCCTGGAGTGTCAGATCCGGCGAGAGCAGTCACTCCCCATAGGCTCGGCCTGGATCGTCAGATCCACGCGTTGATCGCCGGATCTGGCGATCCGGCTGGAACTGTCACTCGCTACACATTCGGCCTGGAATGTCAGATCCAGCAGGAGCAGTCGCCCCCGTATGGCTCGGCCTGGATCGTCAGATCCAGGCGCTGGTCGCCGGATCTGGCGATCCGGCTGGAACAGTCAGTCACTCGCCACACATTCGGTCTGGATCCATCCGCGGGAGCAGTCGCCCCCACAGGCTCGGCCTGGATCGTCAGATCCAGGCGCTCGTCGCCGGATCTGGCGATCCGGCGGGAACTGTCACTCGCTACACCCTCGGCCTGGAATGTCAGATCCAGCGGGAGCAGTCGCCCCCGTAAGGCTCGGCCTGGATCGTCAGATCCAGGCCCGCCCCGCCGGATCTGGCGATCCGGCGGGAACTGTCACTCGCTACACCCTCGGCCTGGAGCGGACGATCCAGGGGAGCGGTTGGGGATACTTTCCACTCCGGAACTCCCTACCGGGACTACCACCTGCCAGGAACTGCGCCGCTGCGGCCACGGGCCGGAGGGACGCCGGCGCTCCCATCGGTGCTCATAATAAGGACTTTCAGGAATAAGCGCAAGCGCGCCGCTCTGCCACAAACAGATACTCGCTTTCCAGAGACCGAGACTTATCATTGCTTCGTCAGGGGGAGAAACTCGGGGGCCACTCCTTGTATCCGCCGGGGGCATCCATGGCGAGGGCACGCACGGCAACGAGAAGATCACGGGTCGCCGGGTGTCGACGGGTACAACGGGAGGGGGTGCTCGAGCGGGGGGACGCGATCAATCAGCCGGAGCACCGCCGAACACAGGCGAGGGGAGGCGGCAGATGAAAAACAGCCGCGCGGTGCGCCGCGCGGCTGCCGGGTCCAACTCCAGCCGGCGAACTAACTACGGAGCCACTTCAGCACTTCCATCAGAATGGCGTACCCGCTTAATGCCAGCATCAGCAGGACCACCAGAAGCAGGGTCACAAAAAAGGGGTCACCCCAGTGTGCCATCGCTTGATCCTCCACGAACGAACTGAACGAGTGCAACCAAAGTATAACATGGTTGCCGGGCAGGCGCCAGTTGGATCACGAGGTGCGTCGCACCTCGACCGCTCCGCTGCCCGGTAGGATCGGAGGGGCGGCCAGCCGGGCGGTGGATTCAACGCCATCACCGATTGACACGTTTCGGACTGTCTGCTAGCTTATCACTCGACTGCACGGCAACCGGCCGGCTTTTGAGCGCTCCTGGGCTGGGACTCTCCGCCTTTCCACACGGGCGGGGCGGAGTGCATGCCGCTGGAGGCATCTGCAGCCCGCCATCGCCGTCTCGACGGCCGCCATCATCCTACCCGCGATCCCTGAGGCGGCCCCGGACACCCGCACGTGGGACGGCCGCTCATGGTGGCCTCGTTCTTGCTGGACCATCCATCTGGCAGCGGCGTCGCGACCACCTTGATCCTCGGCTCGATCACCTGGCCGATTCTGAGGGAGGCCGGCGATAACCGTGAGACGGCCGCTGCGATTCTCTCGGCCGGCGGAATCGGCGCCATCTTCTCGCCCGTGGTGATGGGCGCGACCTTCTCTCGGACGAAGCGCGAACAGCACCCGCGGTCGTGTCTGGAAGTCACCGCACGGGTGCCCGGTCCGACGATACTCGACTCGGCCTTTATCTTTTTGCTGACTGAACTCGACGTGGAGGAAATCCATGCAAGTTACCGTGAACGGTTCCCCGGTCGAATACCACGTCGCCGGGTACGGCGAACCGGTGCTGTTCGTCCATGCGTTTCCGCTCAACAGCCAGATGTGGCAGCCCCAGGTCGAGCACGTCTCCCGAGGCTATAAGACCGTGGTGTTGGATCTGCCTGGGTTCGGGGAGTCGCCGCCGGCACAAGAGGCGCCGACCATGTTCAGCTACGTTGAAACGGTCGCTGCCGTGCTCGAGGCGGCCCAGGTCGATCAGCCGGCGGTCTTGGTCGGCCTCTCGATGGGCGGGTACATTCTCCTCGAGTTCTTCCGCCGCTTTCCCGAGCGCGTCCGGGCGCTGGTTCTCGCCGATACCCGTGCGGCCCCCGACACCGAGGAGGCGCGGCAAAACCGGCTCGACACGGCGGAACAGGTCCTGCAAGAGGGACCGCGGGTGCTCGTCGAGAGCATGGTACCGAAGCTGCTGACATCCAGGGCGGACGACGTCGTCCGCCTACGAGTCCGCGAGATGATCTTCGCCGCCACGCGGGAGGGAATCGCGGGGGCCCTCCGGGCGATGGCCGCGCGCCCCGATTCTCGTCCGACGTTGGAGACGATCACCGTTCCCACGCTGGTGATTGTCGGCGGCCAGGACGACCTGACGCCGCCCGCCGAGGCCGAGGGGATGGCCCAAGCCATCGCCGGTGCGGAGCTGGAAGTCATCGAGGGGGCCGGCCACCTGTCGAACCTCGAACGGCAGGACGCGTTTAACGCGGCGTTGCTGCGCTTCCTGGACGACCTCGGAAGCTCGTAACCGGGTGGCCGGAGGATGACGGCGGACCCCGTCGGGCGACAACGGGCGGGCGACGGGGAGCGGCAGAGCAGTTCGCCCCTCCGCCGCAGACGCGGCCGCCCCCTCCGTCCCTCGTTGTTCGCCTCGCTGGCCTGGATGGTCCTGTTGCTGGCCTGGCTCGAAAGCTGCGGCCTGACCACAGTCGCGCCGGTGGCTTTCACACCGGCGACCCCCACGGCCAGCCCGTCGGTCGCTCCAGTTGTCCGCCGTCCCTCTCTGACCCCGACGCCGGCGCTCCGGGCTACACCCGGCGCCACGCCCACGGCTACAGCGACGCCCTCACCCACCGCGAGCCTGATACGCACCCGCCGCACGGCGAGCCCGACGACCACAGTCCCGGACGTCCCGCCTACCCGCGTGCGCCGGCGGCGCGCCACCACGCCTTCAGCGACGGAGGTCACTCGGCCAATACCCGCTCCACCGGCCCCGGCAGATTCGCCCGCCACCGTCGCGCCCCAGCCGCCCGCCCCGGCCCCCGGCGCGCTCCCGGCGACGCTCGCCGAACAGCAGCGCGTGCTCAACCCGCTCGCCGGCTACGAGGTTCCCTGGGATCGGCTTCCCCAGTACACCCTCGCCGCCACCTTGCACCCGCCCGACATCAGCGGGCGGATGACGCTACGCTTCCCCAACACGACCGGCGACGACCTGGAAAGCCTCGTTCTGAGGCTCTTCCCCAACGGGCGACCGATCTACGCCGGCCGCATCCAGGTGAGCAACGTGGCCGTGGAGGAGCAACCGGTTTCATCCTCGTTGGAGGCCGGTGAGACGGCGCTGCGTGTGCCCCTGCCGGCGCCCCTCGCCCCAGGCGAGACGGTGGCCGTGACACTGCGGTTCACGACCACCGTCGCGGGGCCAGACGCCGGCTACGGGATCTTGAACCAGAGCCATGGGGTGGTGACACTCGGGAGTTGGTTCCCGCTGCTGGCGCTCTATGAGGGGGGCTGGCAGGTGCCGGCCGTCCCTGCGGTCGGCGATGCGGTCAGCAGCGCGATGGCCCTTTACACGCTCGACCTCACCACCCCCGCCGACCTTCAGATTGCCAGCACCGGCGAGGCGGTGAGCCGCGAGGAAGACGGAGCCTGGGCCCACTGGCGCCTCGTCAGCGGGCCCGCGCGCGACTTCGCCCTGGCAGGAAGTTCTGCCTGGTCGCCGCTCAGCACGGAGGTCGATGGCCTCGAGGTGCGCTACTTCGCGGCGCCGGGCACGAGCAACGCGCCGGTCTCGCCGCAGCAGGCGCTCCAGGTGACCGCCGCCGCGGTGCGAACCTATAGCCAGGCCTTCGGACCCTACCCCGCCCGCCAACTCGACGTGGTGGAGGCCAATGTGCCCATCGGCGGCTACGAGTACCCCGGCCTGGTGCTCTTCGACAGCCGCCACCGGGTCAACAACGATCTCGACCTCGTCCGTTATCTGTTGACCCACGAAGTGGCCCACCAGTGGTTCTACGCCCTGGTCGGCAACACCGTCACCGCCGAGCCCTGGCTCGACGAGAGCCTGGCGACCTTCGCGACACTGCTGACCACCGAGGCGGCCCAGGGAAAGGCTGCAGCGGAGGCCAGGCGCACGCAGTGGGAGACGGAGTACGCCGACGTCCTCGCCCGGCGACCCGTCGGGGTCAACCAACCGGTCTACGCGTTCCATACCTGGCGGCAGTATCGCGGCCCGGTCTACTACGCCGGCGCGCTGATGCTCGACGACCTGCGCCGCGAGCTGGGCGACGAGCGCTTCTTCGCCGCGCTGCGCGGTTATGTCAATGAGTTCGCGTATCGCCGCGCGACCACCGCCGACTTCAGAGCGACGTTCGAGCGGGCGGCCGGCCGCGACCTGGGACCATTCTTCCAACGCTGGTTCGTGCCCCGAGAGTAGAGAGTGGAGATCGGAAACGTCCCGCAATCGCCGCTCTCAAGGACCCGAATCGATCAAAAACCGCTCCTCGCCCCCTCGGCCAGCGCCACCCGTGCCTGGGCGAGTTGTTCCCGCACGGCCTCGGGCGCCGTGCCCCCCACGCTTGTTTTGGCGGCCACGGCGGCGCGCCAGTCGAAGATTTCGTAGAGGTCGGCCTGGAAGCGGGAATCGATGGCCTGGTACGCCGCCAGCGGCAGGTCGCGCAGCGAGCAGCCGGCGCGCTCGGCGGCCGCGACGGCCCGCCCGGCGAGGTGGTGCGCCTCGCGAAATGGCACGCCGCGCCTGACCAGGGAGTCGGCCAGGTCCGTGGCGAGCATGGCATCGTCCAGGGCCGCGCGCATGGCCTCGGGGCTGGGGCGCATCGTCCGCACCACGTCGGCCAGCACCGGCAAGAGGGCCAGGAGGGTATCGAGGGTATCGAAGAGCGGCTCCTTGTCCTCCTGGAGGTCCTTGTTGTAGCCGCTGGGCAACCCCTTGAGAGTCGTCAGCAGCCCAACCAGGTTGCCGATCAGCCGGCCGCTCTTGCCGCGGGCCAACTCGAGCGCGTCGGGGTTGGCCTTCTGGGGCATGAGGCTGGAACCGGTCGTAAAGCGAGGGTCGAGCCGCACGAAGTTGAGGGCCGGGTTGGTGAAGACGATCAGATCCTCGGCCAGGCGGCTGAGATGCACGCCGAGCAACGCCGCCCAACTCAGAAACTCGGCGATGAAGTCGCGGTCGGCCACCGCGTCGAGGCTGTTGGGCGCCACGCGCTCGAAACCAAGCCGGCGGGCGAGCTGCTGGCGGTCCACGCCGAGGCTGTGCCCCGCCAGCGCCCCGGCCCCGAGGGGCAGCGTCGCCAGGCGCGGGCGCAAGTCGCGCAGCCGCTCGCGGTCGCGCTGCAGCGGCCAGAAGTGGCTGAGCACCCAATGGGCGAAGAGGATCGGCTGGGCGGGCTGAAAGTGGGTATACCCGGGCATGATCGCATCGGGATTCGCCTCGGCCAGGTCGGCCAGGCTGGTCTGCAGCCGGACGAGGGCTGCTTCCAGACGCGCGCTCTCCCAGAGCAGGAAGAGGCGCGTGCCGGTCGCCACCTGGTCGTTGCGGCTGCGCCCGGTGTGAAGCTTACCGGCCACCTCGCCCACCAGCTCGAAGAGCCGCCGCTCGACGGCGCTGTGGATGTCCTCGTCGCTCTCCCGAATCTCGAAACCACCCTCGGCCCACTCCTCGGCGACTCGCTGGAGCCCCTCATCGAGCGCCTCCCACTCCGCGTGGCTGATCAGCCCGGCATCGCGCAGGCCCTCGGCCCACGCCCGGCTGCCCGTGATGTCCGCCTGCCAGAGCCGCCGGTCGAAAGGGATCGAGCGGTTGAGTTGGTGCATCAACTCGTCGGTCTCGACATCGTAGCGTCCGCCCCAGAGTTTCACAAGTTCACTATCCTTGCACTTTGTAAGCGGTCAGAGCGCGAACTGGGCGCGGAGTTGCGCGACAGTACGACCGGAGGCGAATTGAGCCTGCAACCAGTGAAGCAGGTTGGAACGGTGCTGATCCTGGAGCGCGTGACGCACATCGCCACAGGTTAGTGGCGGGCCGTCGCGAGAGGCGCGCCCCTCTTCCAGGAAGCAGAGAAAGCAGGCTGTCAGAGTCCAAAAGCGCACGACGGCGGTGGCGGTCATGAGCTGATAGTGATCACTGCCGAGCAAGTCTTTCTGGTACTCGAAGCAGGGTTCCACCTCCCAGCGCACCGCAAGGATGTCAACGAAGGCTTGCGCGTCCAGGTCCATGCGGGTGCCGCCCCAGAAGCGCGTGCTCTGGAGGGGAGCGTCCAGGCTGGGGCGGGTGATCAGCAGCAGTGTCGGCCCGAGTTTGCGAATCCAGGTTGCAACCAGGTGGGCATAGAGCGGGTGGCCGCCAGTGGGCGAGGGCCAGGTCACGGCGGACCAGTCATCGGCCGTGAGGCGCGCGGCAGAGGCCGAGAGCGAGAGCCATTCCCGCTGTCCGTCGCCGTTGATCAGGCGCATCTTCCGATTGCTCTTCAGCCCGCCACTCAGATCCCACCCCCAGCACTGACTGGCACGCCGGAGCTGCCGACGTGGGTGTGCGTGCCCGCCACCGGCTCGAAGTGCCCGATGGCCTCGACGGCCAAGGCCACTTTGCTCTGAAAGGGCGCGCCTTCGGCCTGACAGACCGAGCGCTGGCGGGAGAGGTGCGGTTCGATCGGGCAGCGCTGCCCCAGGAGCACAGACAAGCTTGTGAACAGACCATGACCGCTCACGACGCGTTGCTCGCTCTGGGAGGAGTGCCGACCGAGACCGCCCATCGTGCGTCCCTTGGGTTTGACAGGCACGGAGTCGTCGAAGATCAAGTCACCTGTCACTACGGTTGCCTTGGGACGACCGACCCGCTTGGGTTGCTCCGCCTTGAGACGCGCATGTTCAGCCGCGACCAGCGGCTCCAGCCAGTTCCGCAAGCGCCGCCTCCAGGTCTGTGCGACTTCCGCCGCCGACCAGGGCCACTTGTTCAGAAACCGCGACAGCCCCGAGAGGCTCGCCCGCTCGCCCACCACCCGCAGCAGGCCGGTCATGGGGCGCCGTTCTTCACACGCCACCAGCCTCAGCAGTACGATCACAAAGTAACTCCACTGGCGCTGGCTGAAACACGACCGAAAGGCTTCCAGATCTTCGCGCAGTTGGGCCGCCAGACATACAATTGGTTTGGGCATGGTTCTTCCTCCGGGACAGGGTTTTGAGCACACCGATTATCCCAGGTTGAACAATGCCTGCCTACTTCTGGTCCCTCAAAGTGCAAGGATAGTGCCAAGTAATGACTGCGGCAAAAAGGATTAGACGACGGGTTGAGTGCTACGATGGCAGTCGGAGCACTCCGCCCGGCGGCGGGAAGTGAGGATGCCAGGGACTGCTGGGGGATTGCGAGGGGACTACAGCGAATCGAGAAATCAGCGAATTGATCATAGGCAGATTCGTTCCTTTCCCAATTCCTTGTAGTCCCCGCCCGCAAACACCGAGGCAGGTGAAAGGTACCGGGGTGACGCCGGTGACGGCGGCGCCCGGTCCAGCGGCCGGCCCCGTTGTGAGAATCAGGGCTGGCCCACGGCGCCGGCATGGCCGGTCAGCAACTCGCGCTCGATTTCTTCGATCAGGAAGGACAGGTTGGGCCGGGTGAAGCTTAGTTCGGGAGCGGGAATGCGGTGATGCTTGATGTCCGGCGGCACATGCTTGTGGTGGGGATGCGTGGACGCCAGCGTCGGATCGTTGGGATGTGGCTGTGAGTCGTACCAGTACACTTTCTCGCTGCCGTTCCACACCTCATAACTGTAGCCTTCGATTACAACCGCTTCGTGTTCCCAGGTGAGGTATTCGTAGACTGTCAGACGAATTCCGGCTAGGAAGAGCAGCTCACCCATGACTTCGCCACGATACTTTCCACGCCGGATGAGGGTCAGGGTCGAACGCGCAAGCCGGGGAAACTGCCGGGAAAGTGAATAAATGAAACCCTCGTAGTCATACAGGGATCGGAAGGGATTCATACCGGGTGCTTTTCTCGATGATTTCAGAGAGTGAGAGGCTCCGAGAACGTAATGTCTCCATTGCAGCCCGGTATTGTTCACGCCGCCGTAGCCAAACCTTATAGGTGCTCGCCCACCGGGTCCAGTCCAATACCCAGGCATCATCGGCAGGCTCTTCACCGTTGACATAGGACTCATAGAAGGTTTCCGACAGCACGCCGTACTTGCGCTCGTACGTGGTCAGGTCTTCTTCGAGGGTGTGAATGTCCTGGAGAATCTCATCAAGTGTCATCGAAACGTCTCCTTCGGGCCTGATTATCACTACTTCTCCAGCTCGGATTGTAATTGTATCACCCTTCACCGTGGCAGCAAAGATCAAGGCGGCGCGGGGTGCTGCAAGCCTCCCCGCCGACCCCACGCAGCGCAGCGGAGTGATATCCAACGAACCGCTCCCGTCCGTCATGAGGCACACAGCGCCGCGGAGTGCCGCCGCAGAGACGCCACTCCGCTGAACGGCGCTGCGAGGCGGACGACGAACAGGGGCCACTGGGTGGTGGCGGGCAGGGGACTGCGGGGGATTACAGCGAATCGGGAAAGGAGCGAATCGGCCCTGGGATCTCTTCGTTGGTTTCTCAATTGGCTAGCGAATTGATCATAGGCAGCTTCGTTCCTTTCCCAATTCCTTGTAGTCCCCGCCCGCAAACACCGAGGCAGGTGAAAGGTACCGGGGTGACGCCGGTGACGGCGGCGCCCGGTCCAGCGGCCGGCCCCGTTGTGAGAATCAGGGCTGGCCCACGGCGCCGGCATGGCCGGTCAGCAACTCGCGCTCGATTTCTTCGATGGCAGTATTGAGAAGACGCGCCTGTTGTATCCGCCGGGTTACTTCCCATTCCGCTGGCGCAACCGTTGCGCCCTGGCACAGAGATCACGGAAATATTCCGTCTCGGTGATCTCGGCGACCTGGCGCGCCTTCTTCACCTCGTCGATCTCAATCTGCAGTTCCTGCACCTGCTGTCTCAGGCTCTGCTCACGGGCATAGACCTGGCGCGCCATATTCTGAAAGACGCGCGCCAGTTGCCCCAGCGCGTCACCTCGCGCCGCCACCGGGTTCAGACTGTCGCATTCGAAGGTTCCGGACTCGACAGCAGCCGCAGCCTGCATCACGCGATTCACCTGCTCAAGGTATTCCAGTTCGATGTCGCGCAGCCGCTTGTTCGCCAGCGAGGCGTTCAGCCGGGCGCGCAACAGCGCGGCGTCGAAGGGTTTGGGCAAATAATCGGTGGCACCCATTTCGATGCAGCGGAGGATGCTTTCCATCTCATCCAGCGCCGAAATGACAATCACCGGGATTTCGCGCTGCGCGCTGTCATGCTTCATCTGCTCCAGCACCTGGAAACCGTCCAACTCAGGCATCACCAGGTCCAACAACACGACGTCGAACGGCTGGCTGCCGAGCATCTCCAACGCCTGGCGTCCATTCTCCGCCATGGCGACGTCATAGCCCTGTTCTTGCAGGTTGGTCGAGAGCACGAGGCGGTTGAGCAGATCGTCGTCCACCACCAGGATGTTACCCGTGCTGGTCATGTCCCAACTCCTTTCGCAGCGCTTCGAGAGCCACTTTGGCTTGCTCGTACTCGGCCCGGATACGCGCCAGGAGTTCACCGGCTCCCTCGAGCGCGCCGTCCCGGGCGTTATATTCCAGTTCTCGCGCCAGCGTGGAGAGCGCCATTGCGCCGAAGGTGGCACTGGTGGATTTGAGGCTGTGCGCTGCCCGGCGCACGTCGGCCGGCTGCTCCTGCTCCCAGCCCCGCTGCGCGTCGGCGATCAGGCGGGGGGTGTCCTTGAAAAAGGTATCCAACAAGGCAGGCAGCATCGCATCTGCCTGTTTGCCCAACGTATTGCGCAACCGTTTGAGCGCCGCCAGATCGAGCACGGGTGGAGGGGTTGCACCCGGACGCCCTTTCTCCGCAGCCGTCGCCCCTGTATCCTGGGGTATGTCTACGCCGCGCGCAGTGGGCGCCTCCACTCCTCCCGCTCCCGGCGATAATCTCTCACCGGCTGTAGCGATTGCCCGCGCCTGGCATCTGTTCAGCGCCGCAACCAGCTCGGCAAACTGGATGGGCTTGGTAATAAAATCGTCCATCCCCGCCGCAAAACAGTCGTCGCGGTCTTCTTTCATGGCATTCGCCGTCATCGCCACGATACGGGGTCGCCTCTCGGCGCCAAATTCGCGACCAACCGCTCGCGTTGCTTCCAGCCCATCCATCTCCGGCATTTGCACGTCCATCAGGATCACATCATAGGGCTGCCTGCGGAGCGATTGGAGCACCTCCAATCCATTCGCCGCCACATCCGCGCGGTAACCCAGTCGCTCGAGCACGAGCAGTGCCAGTTTTTGATTGATGGCGTTATCCTCTGCCAGCAAAATAGAGAGTGGATGCCGCTTGCCCATTTCCGCGTCGAAGCGGGGGTGGGCTGTCTCCTCAACCGGTGTGACTGCTTCCTCGGTCCCAAAGATGCCGACCAGTACATTGTAGAGCTGCGAAGACTTGATCGGTTTCAGCAGATAGGCCGCCAGTTCGATTCCTTCCAAGGCGAACGTCTTCGCCTGCGCCTCTCGCTGCCCCAGCGAGCTCAACATCACGATGGGCAATTGGCTGGCTTCACGGACCCGGCGGATCTCTCTCGCGAGCATCATCCCATCCATATCGGGCATCTGCATATCGAGCAGCGCCAGGTCAAACGGGTCGCCGCGACAAACCCAACCGAGCGCTTCGCGGGGTGAACCGGTGTCTCGAGGGCGCATGCCCCAGGCGGTCGTTTGCAGTGAGAGGATATGCCGGTTGGTTGCGTTATCATCGACGATGAGGACCCGCTTGCCTTCCAGCCGGGGCTGAACGCTTTGGAGGTGAGGGCGCGGTGCCAACGGCTGGGCAACTTCTGCCCGGATCGTAAAGTGGAACGTGCTCCCCTGGCCCGGTACGCCTTCGCTCTCGACCCACATCGTCCCGCCCATCAATTCGGCCAACCGCCTGCTGATGGCAAGGCCAAGCCCGGTCCCCCCAAAACGGCGCGTCGTCGAGGCGTCCACCTGGCTGAAAGACTGGAACAGGCGGCCCTGGCGATCCAACGGGATGCCGATGCCGGTATCGCGGACGGAGAAGAGAATAGTCATCAGTGATTGGTGATCAGCGGTCGGTTCACTGTTCACTGAACGCTGAACGCTGATCACTATTTCGCCTTGCTCCGTGAACTTGACCGCGTTGCCCAACAGGTTGACGAGGACCTGGCGCAGGCGCGTCACATCGCCAACGATCGCGGCCGGCACGTCGCTCTCGATGACACACCCCAGGTCCAGCCCCTTCTCCGCCGCCCTGCCTGCCAGCAGATCCACGGCGCTCTCCACACACTCGCGCAGGTCGAAGGGCTGGCTTTCCAGCTCCATGCGCCCCGCTTCAATCTTCGAAAAGTCGAGGATATCGTTGATGATGGTCAGCAACGCATCGCCGCTGATGCGGATCGTCTCGGCAAATTCGCGCTGCTCGGCCGTGAGCGGCGTATCGAGCAGCAAGCCGGTCATGCCGATGACAGCGTTCATCGGCGTGCGGATTTCGTGGCTCATCGTCGCGAGAAACGCGCTCTTGGCCTGGGTCGCCGCTTCGGCGGCTTCTTTCGCCTGGTGCAAGGCTTCTTCCATGTGCTTGCGCTCGGTGAGGTCGCGAATGACCTCGATCGCTCCGACGATACGGCCCCTGGAATCATGGAGGGCAGAGGCGGTTGCCATCAAGTAGACTCCGCCACCCTTGAGATGCGGCACATACGTTTCGCCGACCAGGACTGCGCCCTCCCTCCTGATCTGCACATACTTTTGTTCCAGTTCTTTCTGGGGCACCGTGACCAAATCAATGAGAATGGGCCTGCGCTCCCCATAGAAAGGCAGGGCATACTCGTAATTGCCCTTGCCCAGCATATCTTGAGCTTTCACCCCGGTCATTTCTTCAATCGCCTGGTTCCAGGCGATGACTCTTCCCTGCTGGTCGATCACCAGCACCGAATCAGGCATAAAGTTGATAATATCGGCCAACTGCCGGTACGATTCCTGGAGCGCTTCATTTGCACGCTTGATCTCGCTGAGATCGTGGTACAGAGCGATAAATCCCACCTCTTCTCCGGCGACGATGACGGGGAGAGCCCAGAACTCGACCTCCACCAGCGTTCCGTCACGACGCGTGCGCCGGGTAATGGCGTGGATGCGACCCTCGCACGCCAGTTGTCTGCTATAGCCCTCGGCAGCGGCTCGAATATCCGGGTCGTTGGCAATCAACTCATCGAGATTGCGACCGGTGGCTTCCGCGGCCGTATATCCGAACAACCTTTCCGCGGCCGGGTTCCACATGACCACGTTGACCGCCAGGTCTGTCGTCACAATCGCCCCAGGGCTGTTTTGTACGATTGCCTCGGAATATTGCTTCTCCTGCTCGATCTGGTGCATGGCCCGCGCCAGGTCAGCCGTCCGCCGGGTGACGCGCTCTTCCAAAGACTGGTTCTGTTCCTGCAAAAGCGCCCACGCCTGCTCCAAATCGCCCGCCGCCCGGTGAACAGACGTGAGGGTCTTTACCTGGAAGCGGTGATAGAGGCTCAACAGCGCCACCACTACCACCATAAGCACCGCCGTATAGGTCCCTTCCGAGACCCAGGCATACAAGGTCAGTGGATTGTCCTTCACTATGATCCAGGCGGCGAGCACCCCCGACTGGGCCAGCACGGTAAAGAGGGCGATGGTCAAGAGGCTCACGATGGTCATCAGCAGGCCCGATCGGAGGCCAACCAGGATGATGGCGATGACCGGCAGCACCAGTAAGTATTGGCGCCCAACGCCGGCCAGGCCGCCCCGCCCGAGACTGATCACGCCGAGGGCATAGAACACCAGGAGCAGGCCCCAGGCGCGGATTCCCGCATCGAGCCGGCGCAGAACGGCCAGGGCGACCAGGGCGAGGTACAACCCCACCAGGACCAGCGCCGACCAGTCTTGTGGCGACCGAATGAAATCATTGACGACCAGGCCTACGGCCGGCAGGCCGGCCAGGCAACCAATCGCCAGCATCCAGTTGAGGATCTGGTTGCGCCAATTCCAAAGGGGGGCCTCGATCTCGTGGATGGCATCCTGGGGCTGGTATGCCGCACGAACGTGTTCGCCGCGAACGTACTCGCCCATCTTGTCTCCTTTGGACGAATATGCACCACTATCCGCTCCGCGACAGCCGTTCCGCCACCTGCTTGAGGGCTGCCGTGATGGGATGATCCGGATAGCGTGTCACGAAGACGCCCGCGCTCGCCAATGCCATCATTTCATCGGAATGGGGCAGCACCGCCGCGACCTCCGCGTGGTATGCTTGTTCCACTCGCGCTCTGACCTCGTCGGTTGGAAACGCAGCGGGGACCTTGTTCACCACGAGCATCATACAGGGCACACTCAGCTTACGCGCCACCTCGACGGTGACGCCTGTCCCCTGATAATCCTGCTGGTCGGACCGCAGGATGATGAGCAGCACATCGGAAATCGCAATCGAGAGGAGCGTCTCCTCGTTCAAGCCGGGATGCGTGTCAATCATCAACACATCCAGCTCCAATGTCTGGATCAAGTCCCGAAAGCCGTCGTTGAGCAAGCCCACATCGTAGCCCTCGCGTAGGACCCGGGCAATCTCGCCCGCCTTGATGCTGGAAGGGACGAGGAAAACGCGTCCCTTGACGTCGTTGCCGAGGTTCGCGCTGACGTCGTGCGCGGTCTGCTGGATATCGCACTTGCCCCACAGATAGTCGTTCAGCGAGTGCACCATCTTGTCCTCTTCCAGACCGAAGAGGATGTGAATGCCCGGCGAAGCAATATCCGTATCGACCACGCCGACGCGCTGCCCTCGGACGGCAAGGAGCGTGGCGACGTTCGCCGTCGTATTCGATTTCCCTGTGCCGCCGCGAAACGAGTGGACTGAAACAATTTTGGACATGGGATGACCTCCTGAGATAAAGCTCTATTGCCGCCGTACCGCCAGCAGCGTGATGTCGTCCGAAGGATCCACGCCACTGGCGTACTCTTGCAAGCTTGCTTGAATGGAGTCGAGCAGCCCGGCGGCGGTTGAAACGGAGCGCGCCAGAAGCATGTACAGGCGTTCACGGCCAAAAAATACCCCGTTCGAATTCAGTGCCTCCGTCACGCCGTCGGTGAAGGCGACCAACGTGTCGCCCGGTTCGATGCGAACCGCCCGGATATCGAAATGCGCTCCTGGAAAGATGCCGACCAGGGAGCCGGTCGTGACGAGCCGTTCCTTTACGCCGGCCGAGTTGACCAGGACGGGGAATTCGTGCCCGCAGTTTGCGAACAGGAGCAAGCCGTTGGTTGGATCCAGGACTCCGAAAAAGAGCGTTGCAAACATGTTCGAACTGCCGTGCGTACGGGCGATGTAATCGTTGGTGAGCTCAATGGCGTTTTTCAATGCACTGCTGCCGGTGGATGGCAGCACCGGTCGCCCGCCGTTCACCAACTGTGCCAGCCCCTCTCCTTCGAGATCGCCCATCCAACGCAAGGCATAATGCTGCTGGGCAAAGGCGCGGATGAGCGTGCGAAACAGCGCCATAAAGAGCGCCGCCCCCACGCCTTTATCGCACACGTCGCCGATTACCAGGCCCAGGCGCCGGTTCTGGACGAGGGGAAAGACGTCGTAGAAGTCCCCGGCGACCTGGCGCGCCGGCTGAAAGCGGGCGGCAATCTCCCAGCCGGGGAACTGGGGCAGCTCCTCCGGCAGGAAACTGGCCTGGATCTGGCGAGCGATTTCCAGCTCGCGCTCCAATGGATTTATCATCTCAGTAGATCTCCGGCATCTCGATTGGCTCTGGCTGTGGTTTACAGACGCCGCAAAAGAGCGCATCGGATACGACGACCGCCTTGGGCGTGTTCGCCTCGCCGACGTAGATGGTGAGGATGGCAGGCATCTTTTTCATATGTTCTTTGCACAGGGCGCGCCCGCAGAAACTGCACACGCCGCGCGCCGGTTCGTCACAGTGAAAGCATTTCATCACCGCTCCTCCTCATTCTCAATCTTCTCAGCCAATGCTTGCCAAAGATTCGACGGCAGGGCGCGGCCGCGTTTGGGCGCCAGACGCACGCGGTACTGCGTCAGGCCGCGTATCTCGATTTCGCGCACGAATCCCTTGTCGCGCAGAGCGGCAAGAATGGTGCGCGTACGGGCCTCATCTTCACCGAGGAAGGCGGTCACATCTGCGAAGGTTACCTGTCCCCGTCGCATCATCCAGTTCAGCAGGCCGCTCAGCGGCTGGGGAAGCTCGAGCAGGTCGGACATCTTCAGCCCCTCCGATTGCTCGCGTGCCTCCAATTCTCCCTGCAAGCGATTGAACAATCCTTTCTCCAAGGTGCCCCTCCTTCGATTCCCAGTCGCCAGTGGTCAGTGAACAGTGAACGGTGCTCACTGTTCACTGACCACTGTTCACTGCTCACTGTTCATCCTCTCACCCAGCGCACCCCACAAGTTCGATCCTGATGATCGTGGGCGCGTCTCCAACGTCTGCCCCAACCGCACCCACAGTGGCTCCGTCTCGGGCGGCAGGATCGAACGGACGCAGGCCATGCAGTAGACCCCGAGTCCACGCCGTACCGTGTCTATCTCGCGCCGCAAGACACTCACCTGCGCTTCCATCTCGGTGCGCAGTTTCGGATCGGGCGTCAGCTCTTGCACCTTGCGTTTCAATCCAAGCTGCGCCTGCAGGCGCAGGAACACTTTCACCTGCACCCGCCTGTCTTCGCCAAAGTACTCGCCCACCGGCGCCAGCAGCCGATCGAGGTCGTCCAGCTTTAGCACGACGGCCGACTCACCCGCCGACACGCCGACCTTGAGCCCCAGGGTCTCGCGCAGCCAGCGGCGCTCCTGGCGCAATCCCCAGAAGATGAACGCGGCGATCAGCACCACGCCGCCCAGGCCGATGGCGACAGCCAGCACCGGTGTAAGCACGCCCGCATTACGGTTGACGACATTGTTAAAGGTGATATGCAAGCTCATCGCCGCTGCCCAGCCCACCAGTAGCGCGCCAAAGCGGCTCGCCCCGCACCCAAAGCGCAGGCGGCCGAGCGATACGCCCACCAGCGCACTGGCGCTGCCATGCATCAAAGCGGTCGAAAAGGCGCGGCTCGATGCAACCGCCAGTCCCACCTCGTTCCCCGTGCGGCTCAGGGAGAGCAAATTCTCCAATACTGCGAACCCGGTCCCGGCCGCAAAGCCGTAGATTGCGCCGTCCACAAAGTAAGTGAAATCCGCGCGACGAACGTAGTAGACCAGGATCAGCGACTTGAGGGCTTCTTCGATGACCGGCGCGACGAGCAGCACGAGCAGCGCAAAACCGACGCGCCCCAGCGCGAGGGTGTTGGCCAGAAACGCGAGCCAGAACGCGGCGAGGCCCCAGCCCAGGCAAACCAGCACGCCTTCGAAACTGCCCGAGGCGTACAAGTCCAGCCAGCGCACCAGGGCAAGAAAGGCGAGCGGCACAGCGACCGCCACCAGTGTCCCGAGGATCATGGGCTGACCATCCTGCGCGCCCGGTCGGCAAGGTTGCCGGCCAGCAGCAGACCCCGGATGCCCAGCCCCAGGACGAGCGGCGCGCCCACCAGGATCATCAGCCCGCCGGCGAGCACGGTCGAGAGCGGATCGCGGCCGCTGGCGAGCTCACCCAGCATGGCCATGACGCGACTCTGCCACATATACACGGCAAAGACGACGATGAGCCCGGTGGAGACCGCGCTGAGCAGGCCAAAGGAGGCCAGGATTTTCTCCTCCCGGTTGAACGGGCTGCGTGCTTTGAGCTTGTCCACTACGCTTTCCTTCAGGAACGCCAGCGCTTTCTTGCGCAGCATCGGGATCTCCAAAAGGTCCATCAAGACAAAATAGCCATCGCATTCCAACAACGGCAGCAGGTTCATAAAGGCGCCGAAATAGCAGACGAAGGCGACCTGGAAGAGGACCGGATTCAAAGAAAAAGCAGAGTAAAGCGCGATAGACAGCGCCATGAGGTTTCCGAACAGGATCGTGGCCAGGGGCCCGGCAAAGGAAACCACGATGCGCGCCCGCTTGGGAGCCATCCAGGTGTCGGTGGCATCCACGAACGGGGCCAGTCCGCCAAAATAGAGCAGAATACCGGCTTTGGGGACGTGGCGCCCGTAATTCTTGATGGCCAGGGCGTGGCCGCACTCATGAAAGAATATCATCACATAGTTGGCCAGCATCAACACGAGGAGCCCCAGTCCATACGAGCCGGCGCTGCTGAACAGGGGATAAGCGCCGCCCAGCAGCAGCCAGAGGAAGAGGGCCAGCCCGGCCGGCGTCAGCACGGCATAGAGGAATCTGGCGGGCCGGGTGAAAAAGAGCCAGCCGGCACGTTTGAACAGCGCGTCGAAGAAAGCATCGGCGTTTTTTAGCGAGAATTCCTTTTGGGTGGCGGTTTCCGCAAAACGCTGGAGGCGATACGCCAGGCGGCGGGCATTGAAGTGAGCCGTCGCCGCGCCGAAAACATCAAGCAGTTTTTCCTCCAGGAGACAACTCGCCTTGAGCTGCGCCAGGAGCCGCATCAGCCGCTCAAAGGGGAAGGCGCCGTATTTGGTAAAGTACGCGACGGCCAGGTCGCGGATCGAGTGCTCGCCATCCATCTGCTCCCACAGGAAGTAGTCGCGCGCATCCAACTTCAGATAGGAGTTGGGAACGGGACTCTTAAGCACATAGGTTCCCTCCCCCTGAGAAGAAGGTTGAAACGCCACCTCCACCCCGGCGATGCGGCGGGGTTTCTTTTGCGAAAAATCCAGCCGGCCCTTAAGACTCTGCCAGAGATCCACGGTGATTGGCCGGTCCTGGCCAACCGCCTGCTCCAGGCTCGTCCAAAGCCCCCGATCACTTTCTCCTCGCTGGTCTTGGTCTCGCAACGGCGTGATCAATCTCTCACCTCCTTCGGCGATCAAATACCGGTGGTCGCCATGAAGGGCTGGAGGAGGCACGCCCTCCCCCAGCCCCGCCGCTGGGATGTTCCTAATAGAGGTACTTCGCCAGCCGCTCGCCCAGGCCTTCGGACACGGCAGCCAGGTCAGCTTCTTTGAGCCCGGTCAGTTGCTCCTCGCTCAGCTGATAGCCTGCCTCCGCCGTCGCCCTGACCGGGTCCGCGATCAAGCTGTTGCGGAACTCCGCGTCAGCCAGCGCACGTCCCAGCAATTCGTACATCTCTTTCTGCGTTGCCATTTTGCTTACCTCCTTTCTTTAGGATTTGAAATGCTTTAGCTTGAGTGGGCTGGTGTGGCCCCACTCAAGGAGAATCACTTGCCCTTGTGTACGACGATACTTCCACCGCCGATCTCCTGATCGACGCCGTTGTCGTAAACGTCATGCTCCGCACCGAATTCATCTTCCCACCAAATGCGGATGCCGAAGGTGTCCGGTGAGCCATCGCCGGCCCACAGCATGAATTTGTAGGCGTTGCCGTTGGGATCCAGGCCACCGTTGACCGTGCCACTGCCCTTGAACTGGGCATTGGTCCCACCCTGGTTGACCACCAGCCACTCGTAGGTCTCCGAGTGGAAGTTCAACCCGCCGGCCTGGAACTGGAACTCGGTGTTGCCGGTGGGTACGTTGGCGCCCTTCTTGTACTTCGAAACGAAACCGAAGGTAGCTTTGCCGGTCGCGCCTTCACAGATGCTGCCGAGAGGGCAGGCGCCCTCTGGCGAGTCGATCCAGCCGCCGCCGGTGACGTAGCCGCCGTTCGGGTCGTAGACCACCATCATGGCCGTGGCGGTGGCGGACAGGCCGTCGGGGCTGGTGACCGTCAGGCTGACCTCGAAGACGCCCGCTGTGCTGCCCGCAGTAAAGGTGGGGCCGGAGCCTGAACCGCTCACTGTGCCTCCCGTGGCGGACCACTCGAAGGTGAGCGGGTAGCCGCCCGGGTCGTTGGACCCTGAGCCATCCAGCGGGGTGGTATTGCCCACCGCCACCAGGTACGGCCCGCCGGCATCCGCCGTCAGGGTGACGTTGCGCGGGGTGATGGTGAAGTCCGCGGTGTTGTAGGTGATGTCGTAGTTGCTCAACACCTCCGCCGGGCTGAGCGCGGCGCTGATGGTGTAGACGCCAACGCCCTCGCCCGCCATGCGGCTGTAGCTCGCTGTAACGTTATCGCCCTCCAGGAAACCTTCCAGTATTCCGGTGAGGATCGGGTCGTCAGCGCCGTAGGTCTTGCTGGCCGCGTCTGGCGTCACGGACGCTGCCTTCTTGGCGATGGCAAAGGTCTGCGACACGGGTAGCGCGGCGTTATAGTTTTCGTTGCCACCTTGGGTCGCCGTGACGGTGCAGCTTCCCGCGCCGGCGATGTGTACCGTATTCCCTGAGATCGTGCAGGCATCGCCCGCGCCCACACTAAAGCTGACCGGCAGGCCCGGGCTGGCCGTCGCGCTGACCGTGAAATCGGCGTCGCCATACGTCTTGTCAGCCAGCGCGCCGAACGTGATCGTCTGGTTTGCCTTGGCGATGATCAGTGTGCCGGTCCCGTTATCCGCCTGGTAGTTCGGGTTGTCCAGCGTCGCCACCACGGCATAGCTCCCGGCGTTCACCGGCTGCGTGGCCGACCCGTCGTAGGTAATCGACACGCCGGTCAGGCCATCCGGGCTCGTGGTGACGGTCGCCGACTTGGCCGTGCCGTCATAGACCTGGTCAAGGTCCGACAGCATCAGCGTCGCCGCCGCCTTGGCGATGGCAAAGCTCTGGGACACCGGCTCGGCGGGATTGTAGCTGTCATTGCCCTCCTGCGAGGCGGTGACCGAGCAGCTCCCCGCGCTAGTGATAGTCACGGTGTTGCCGGAGATAGTGCAGTTCCCGCTGGCGCTGAAGCTGACCGGCAAACCGGAGCTGGCCGAGGCGCTCACCTCGAAATCGGGGGCGCCATACGTGTTGTCGAGGATGTCCGCGAACGTGATGGTCTGATCCAGCTTGCTGACGATGGTCAGGTCTGCGCCAACGTAGGTCAGCGCGTAGTTGCTGTCGAGCGAGAGCGTCCCCTGCAAGATGGGATACGTGCCCGGGGTTTCACCCACCTGCCGCGTCAGCTCACCGGTAAAGCCATCGCTCCCTACCAGCGAGCCGCTGGTAATCTGGTACGTCAGCGCGGGGTCTGGTTGGCCAACGTTCTTGGTCTGTGGATCCGCCATCACTGTCACTGGCCGCAGGTCCACCGTGAGCGCAACCGGGCCGGACGTGCTGCCGGCAAAGCTGCCGTCTCCCGCATACCCCGCCGAGAGGGTGTGTGCGCCCGCGCCCAGGCTCGAAACGCTGAGCGTGGCTATGCCGCCCAGGTTCAGCGCCGCGCTGCCCAGGCTGGTCGCGCCATCGAAGAACACCACGCTCCCGCTCGGTGCCACCGGACCCGGTCCCGGCACCGGATGCACCCTCGCCTCAAGGGTCGCCACGTCCCCATAGGTCGGGGGGCTGGGTGGCACGATGAGCACTGTGTCGGTATCCGCCCGCACGACGGTGAGCGTGCCGTTGACGAAGGTGAACTCATAGTTCGACGAGTCCAGGTTGCCCCGCTCCACCACGATCGGATACGTCCCTACCGGGCTGTAGTCGTAGGCCTCGGTGCTCACCAACGGCGTTCCTGACAGGACGCTCTGATCCTCACCCAACACAAAGCCGCTGTAGCTGACCGTCAGCGCGGGCACATCCGCCCCGTACGACTTGGTCTTGTCGTCGGCTGTCACCGTGAGCAGCGCCTTGTTCACCCAGAACGAGACGTTGCTCCAGGCGCCGTTATAGTTGTCGTCGCCGTTGTACAGCGCCCGCACGTCATGATTCCCCGCGCTCAGGCCGGCGATGGTCAGCGTCGCCACGCCGTTCACCAGCGGGGCGCTGCCCAGCTCCGTACCGGCATCGTCAACGCTGACGCTCCCCGTCGGCACGCCGGCCTCCGGGTACGCTGGCACCACGGCGGCCGTGATGGTTACCTCCTGACCATAGGTCTTGGTTTCCGGCGTGACACCCGTGATGAGCACGGTGCTATCCGCTTTGTCGACGGTGAGCGTGCCGTCCATGAAGGCCAGCTCATAGTAGCCCGGCGCGCTGAGCGTCCCGGCCATCACCGT
Organism: Ardenticatenaceae bacterium; assembly: GCA_027493995.1. Lineage (GTDB taxonomy): Bacteria > Chloroflexota > Anaerolineae > Ardenticatenales > Ardenticatenaceae > DOUV01. Next base: position 9,498,862 of record JAOSJS010000001.1, read on the forward strand.
GATCGGATAGGTGCCGGGGAGGCTATTGGCCGTGGCTGTGGTGCTCAGGTCGGGTGCGCCTGTCAGGACACTCTCGTCGTCGCCCGCCACAAAGCCGCTGTAAGTCACCGTCAGATCGGGTAGCGGCGCGCCGTAGTCCTTGCTCTGGTCGTCGGCCCACACCGCCAGCAGCGCCTTGTACACCGTCAGCGTCGCCGAGCCGCTGCTATCGGTAAAGAGGCTGCCGTCGCTGTCGAACGCGGCGGTGATGGGATGGTCGCCGAGGAATTGCGCCGGCAGGCTGAGGCTGGCCACGCCGTCCACCAGCGTGACGCTGCCCAGGCTCGTTCCGTCGATGCCAAAGCTCACACTCCCCGTGGGCGTGCCTGAGCCGGCGGCTGGCTGCACCGTCGCCGTGAGCGTGATCGCATCACCGTAGAACAGGGCGGGCGGCGCCCAATCAACTGTCGTCGTCGTGGCGCGCGGGCCGGTGGCCAGCGCCCAGTATTGGTAGGTTGCCCCGCCAGCCGTGGCCTCCACCCAGTTGGCGTCGGTATCGCCACCCGTGCGCCCCGCGAGGACCCAGCCCGTGCCGTCACTGGTCCAGACCTGGAGCTGGCTCTCGTCGTTACCGGCCAGCTCGCCGTCCAGGTAGTGCAGGCGCACCGTGGCATTAAAGGCGCCCGAGGAAACCACCGTGTAGTTGCGGGCGGCCGCGCCCACCAGCCCGGACGGCGTAGACTTGGCCAGATCCACAAAAAACGTTGCGGGCGGGGTCCCTTCGAAGGCGACGCTCACGTTGGGGTTGCCGAAGGCATAGGCCTGGCCGGCAACCAGCCCCGTGGTGCGGCCCACCCGGCCGACAACGTCCGCCGTGCCGCTGGAGATACTGCCCGGCGCCAGCGCCAGGTATGTGGAACTGGGCACGATCAGGTTGCCGCCCAGATCCAGCTCGTTGCGCACGGTCAGGATCTGGTTTTGGCCGAGGCCCAGGGTGAGTCCCGCGGGGTTGGCGAGGTCCAGGGTGGACAGGCTCACGTCGCCGCTGCTGACCGAGAACGTCTGCTGTCCGCCCGTGCCGGCGAAGCGCAGCGTGGATCCCGTGGTAGCGACAAAGGCGCCCTGGTCGGTCAGATCCCCCAGGATCTGGAACTCGCTGGTAGAAGCCAGGGTTAGCTTGCTCCCGGAGGCGATGCGCACGTCCTCGAGGGTGCACAAGCCACATGAGATCCACACATCCGCGCCATCAAAGATGACGGTGCCCCCGTTGGCGTCGAGACCGGGGATTGCCAGGAGGGTCCCCGTCACGGTCATCTCCGGGGGCGCCACCACCCGGCTCACATCGTCGCTCCCCGTGTAGGCTTCAAGGTCATGGAAAACGATCGGCGCCGAGCCGGAGATGGTCACATCCTGGCCCAGGGGGTTGGGCGAAAAGTCGACCCGGCTGGTGCCGGCGTTGAGCGCGCCGTCCACGGTCAGGCTGCCGCGGATGCGGACGTGGCCGGTCAAATCGGCCGTGGCCCCGGGCTGGATGACCAGGTTGCCGACCACCACCCATTGGCTGCCGCTGCGCAGGGTGGTCGTACCGTCGAGGGTCAGCGTGCCATAGCCGTTGACAAAGCCGAACGGTCCGGTCACGTCGCCATCGGTGAGGTCGCCGCCCAGGGTGATATCCGCAAAGCGCCCGGCGAACTGGCCGGCGCCGGTGTCCAGGCTGCCGCCGATGTGCACCGTGGCCTGCTCAGCCAGAATCACGCCGCCCGAGGAACCGATGGTCAGGTTCCCGCCCACCGTCAGGTGGCCGGTGGGGACGTTGAAGGCCGCCCCCGCGCCGTCCACGCTCAGGTCCCCGCTGATGGTGTTGTTGCCGGTGGAGGCGGTGAAGATGCTGTCGCCCGCCAGGCTCACGTTTCCGTTGACCGCCAGGACGCCGGTGGCCACGTCGAGCCCCGCTCCTGAGGTCAGGCTCAGGTTGCCGTTCAGCGTCACGTCGCCGTCGGTGCTCACCGTGTAGCTGCCCACCAGGTCGAACGGCCCGGTATACGTCCCCGCGTAGACGCGCATCGTCCCGCCGGCGGCCAGGTAAGGCTGGGCGGCCTGGATGGTGCGGAAGCGGGGCGGCGATTCCGCCGGGTAGTCGTTATCATAGCTATCGTCCACCAGCACCGTCGCCACCCCCGGGAAGATGTCGACGCTCGCCGTCGCCGTGTTGTTCCCCGCGGTGGTGTCATAGTCCGAGACGAGGGTGGCGGTGTGCGTCACCTGGGTGGCGTCGGTCGTGGAATCGATATTTACCACCAGCACGGTCGACAACGGCTCGTCGTTTTCCGGGGTGCTGACCGGTATGGTAGCGGTGGTGCAGGTCACCGTGCCCGTCGCGCCGGCCTCGGGCGTGGCGCAGGTGAAGCCTGCCGGCGCCTGGAGCGACTTGAAGCGCGCTGGCGCATCGATCACGGACTGAAAGCCCGCGGGCGGGCGGCCTGGGCCAAAGCTGCGGAGCGAGACCACGTAGCTGAGATCGCCGCCGCGCAGCGCCGGGTCTGGGCTGGCGCCCTGGCTGATCGCCAGGTCGGCCTTTCGGATGTTGGTGAAGGTCACCGCCTGGGACCAGGCGGTGTCCAGCTCACTGTCGGTAAGCCCATCCCAGGAGAACACGGTGCAGGAGCCCTCTACACTCCCGCCCTCCACGCCGGTCTGCACCCAGCCGTCCCCCAGGACCGGGCACACGGTGTATTCGTCGACGTACGGGTCATGCGCGTTGTTGGGGTAGACCCAAAACTCGGCGTAGCCCCGCGAGTTGGTGGTGGCGCTACGATTCCACTGGTTAGGGTTGCGGAGGCGGACCGTCCAGCCACCCAGGGGGGCGCCCAGGTGGTCCTTCACGTAGACGCCGATGCGGGCGGCCGGCATGATCACCACGTCGTTGCCGCCGCCACCACTATAGGTAATGGCGAAGCGTTGGGCGGGGCCGTTGGGCGTGAAGGTTTCACCCTCGGCCAAGGTGTACACGGTGCCGTAATACTTGGGTCTACCAAGCGCATCCTGGTCGCTGCCGTTCACAATAAGCACGAAGCGTCGCGAGTGTGGTGGGATGAAATCATTCCAGACATTGATGTCCAGGGAGGAATTCGGCGAGAATATTGGCCGCCCCGTGGTCCTGATATAGCCCTCTAGACCACCCGGTGCCAGGTTGAAGCGAACCGTGCTGCTGTTCCTGACGTCAAGAGCGCCGGTGTTGAGGGTATCGCGCAGGTCCAGGACGCCATCGGTGGCCGGGTATACTCCGCCCACGTAGGTGCCGGCGGGCGCGCTCAGGTCGCCGTCGAGGAGCAGCGTACCTGCTTCGACGAAGAGGTATTCATCTGCCCAGTTGCCTGCGCCCTTGAGCCACAGCGCGCCCGCGCCTTCTTTAAAGATGTCAGAGGTGCGGTCGACCGTTCCATAGACCCAGAGAGTGTGGTTGCTGTCGTTCACGTACACATGCAAGGGGAGAAGCGTAGTCCCCATCTTTCTGCTAAGGTCGAGGTTGATCCGGTTAGCGCCCGAGTTGCCCCAAGAGCGCGGGGGGCCATAGTCGTAGATGCCCTCGACAGACACGCGGTTCCCGTTCAGGGTGTATTGCGAGTCCTCAAGCGTGATCGAGGAGAAATTCTTGCCGGGCGAAAAGTTGTTGTAGTTGGTCCGGTACTCGTACCAGGCGTCCTCGGGAAAGACCAGCTCGCTCCCCGAGCCAGGTCTGCCCTCGGGGTTCCAGTTCTTGGGAGCCATCCAGCCAATGTTTGCACCGAGGCCGGTCCAGGTGTAAACGGGAGGGTCTACCAAGGCGGGCCCGGCCAGCGCCGATGGCCCGATGGCCAGAGAGCCGACGATGAATAGGCCTACGACGAGCAGCCAGTGTGGAAAGACTTTGGTTTTCATGATTTGCCTCCTGTTAACACTGATTACCGAGTTGGTCGGTTGGTTCGAATAGTCACGTAGTCAGTGGCGTCGGCTGTGGCGTAGCCACACTCCGATGAGCATGGCGCCCAGGACAAGGCCGCCAGCAATCAGCAGCTCCATTTGCGGAGCAGCCCCACCGCTCACCGCCGTTCCGGCGAGCGGCGCGTTCGGGATTGGATTGGCGAGCAGCAGCCCGAGCAGCAGCACGACACACAACCCCAGGGCTGCGACGGCGAAGGCCAGTCGTTGTTGGCGTGTGAAACTCACTAGGATCGGCGTCCGCGCCGCGACGGCTTGTCGCAGCCGATCGGTGTGCAACGACCAGAAGCTTGCGTCGCTCGGACCTGGCAGGGAGTTGATCGCCTGCACCAAATCCTGCATCGTCAGCGCGCGCGAGTGTTGCCCGGACCACAGGAGCATCCGGTCGCTGCTCGGACCAATGCCAATCAGCAACAGGCGGGGGCGCACTTCCAGTAAAGAAATGGCCGATTCGGGACGGGCTGCCTCGACGTCGAAAATAATCACGTCTGGCATGAGCGCGCCCACCTCCTCCGTCGCCGGAAGCGGCGGCGTCAGGGAGACAATTTCCAGGTGCGGGTATCGCTTCAGGCTCACGCCGACCGTCCCGAGGATCAAAGAGCTGCCATACAGTAACACTCGTCGTGTTTTCATCTTCTTACGAGCGTATCTACGACAGCGACCGCCCGCAATGACCCGCGGGACAAAAAAAGGACAGTCTCTGTACAGAGACTGTCCACAGGGACAGTATCGAGTTTACTTGCAGCTCAAAGGATCAAGTGGTTTCGCCGGCGAGGAGTACGCTCATGATTCCGCTTCGCTTTGTGGGATTTCAATGACGACGCGCGTGCCGGCACCGGACGGGAATATACCTCCAGGCAGCCGCCCAGCTGTTCGGCGCGCTCGCGCATGAATCGCAGGCCGAAGTGGTTTCCACAGGGAAGGCGCCAGGCGCAGGTTGAGGATGTACTCGCGCAGGTCCAATCGTCGCCAGCACAGGCCAGACGTAGGAGGTGTATTGATAGGGCCAGCTCACGAGGCGGAACTCCGGTTGGTGCGCCTGTTTGCCTGGTCTTCCTGGGCGTACCCATTCAGGCCCATGCGCCCGGCATATGCGAGCACCTGGGCGCGGTTCTCGAGGTGGAGCTGTTCCATAATCTCCGCCATGTGGTACTTGATCGTTCGCGCGCTCAATCCCAGTTTTGCGCCTACCTCTTTGTAAGTCAGGCCCTGGGCCACCAGGGTTAATACTTGATGCTGCCGGCGGGTCAGCCCGGTCTCCGGCTTCGCCTCGGACGATTCTTCCCGGCCGGGCGTGGGAGCATCTACGCCGGACGGGCTGCGCCGCGCAAATTCGCGCAGGATTTTGGCGGCCAGACCGGGCGAAAACGGGGGAATTCCCTGCTGCACCTGGTCGAGGCCCTCGATCAATTCTTCGGCGGCTATGCTCTTGAGCAGATAGCCGCACGCGCCGCACTTGACTGCCTCGAACAAGTCCTGGTCTTCCGTCGAGGTGGTGAGCATCACGATTTTCACCGCGGGCATCTCTGCCTTGATTCGGCGCGTGGCCGCCAGCCCGTCGCAGCGCGGCATGCGGATGTCCATCAAGATCAGCTCCGGCTTGAGCGCCCGTACCAGGGTGATGGCCTCGAGCCCATCGTGCGCCATCCCGGCGACGTGGATACCGTGCGCCGTCAACAGGTTGGCCAATCCTTCCAGCAGCAAGCGGTGATCATCGACGAGTAGTACCTTCATCGCTCCTCCTCGATCACTTCGTCTCGGATCGGAACCTGGAGCACCACCTGCGTGCCCGCGCCCGGCCGGGAATGGATCGTCACCTGTCCGTCGATTAATCCCATACGCTCGCGCATCAAAGCCAGTCCCAGGTGGTCGCCTGCGCTGGTGCTGTGCTGGTCCGGATCAAAGCCGCGCCCGTTGTCGGCGACGACGATCCGTGCCTGGCCCTCCTGGAGCTCAAAGGCAACCTGCACGCAGCGGGCGTGCCCGTGCTTGTGGGCGTTGGTCAAGGCTTCCTGAATGACCCGCAGCAGGTGGACTCCGGCGCCCGGCTCGAAGGTTTGTTCCGCCAGCCCGGCCGGGATCGACAATTCGGTGTGGATGCCGTAATGGTCCCGAAAAAAATCGAGGTGCTGCTTGAGAGCGACGAGGAAAGACCACTCTTGTTCCGGGCAAGCCCTGAGACTGAGGATGGACTCGCGAATATCGTCATGGGCATCCTGCGCAACCTCCGCCAGGCGGGTGAGTTGGGCCTCGACGGCTACTACTTCTCCATCGTGAACCCGTTTGCGGATGGCCTGAGCCTGCATACTCACGTAGCCAAGCACCTGCCCCACGCTGTCATGCAGCTCCCGCGCCAGCCGTTCGCGCTCTTGCAGCGTCGCCACCACACGCTGCTGTTCCAGCAACTGCGCCTGCGCCCGCTGTTGCTCGGTCACGTCGTGGAACAGAATCAAGTGTCCGAGTGGAAAGCCGCGTTGATCCTTCAGCGGCGAGAGGTGCAGCGCATAATACTGGGCGGTGTGGCCGGTCCCGATGCTGATTTCGAATTGTGCGGCCAGCGGGTCGGCGAGCCGCGCACTCAAGTCGCGGTACGCGGGCAAGACTTGAACCGCATGACACCCTTTGACGCGCGCCACGGGGAGGCCCAGGATTTTTTCTGCCGCGCGGTTCAGATCGACGATACGCTGCCGGGTATCCAAGACCAGCATGCCTTCACGCATCTGCTCGATCACGGTCTCTCGTGCAACCGGGATCGGATCGAACATTCGAAACCGAAACAGCGCCAGGGCATACGCCGCGGAGGTAAACGTGAGGGCGAGGATGGTCGGGTCCATCGGTGCAAAGGGATTTCGATTGGCGACATCGAGCAAATAAGCGATGAACGTCAAGGGCTGACTGCCCAGGATCAGTCCAACGGGCCAGCGGTGCAGCGGCGAGCGCACAAACAGCCAGAGCAGAATGATCGCCCGGAGCACAGCCAACAAGTAGGCATAGCTGATCAGGATCCAGTTCCCAATGCCGTACACCGGGCGGATGTACCCTTCGAACGAGAAATCGAGCCACATCAAGTGGTGGGCATCGTTCGTGAAAATCAACAGAAGGTCAAGGAGCGGGGGAATGGCAAGCAGGGTCAGTGTGCGGCGGGTCAGCCAGCGGCCGAGGCTGGCGTATTCCAGCACGAACCAGAGCAGGGCGGTGACCGTGGGAAGCCGCCATACGGTCTGGAACTTGACCCAAAAGATCTTGGCCGGCAGATCCACGGCGGCCAGTTCCAGCGCGGCACCTACCGCCCATGGCATGGTGAACAGCATTGCCATGGCGAGCGGCAGCGCACCGGGCACGGAGCGGCGTCGCCAGACATAGAGAACCAGCGCCGCCGTAAACGCCGCCGAGGCGAGCATGGGCAACATGTAGGGAGTGTATGGGTAGTGCCAGTCCATCGTGGAAAGCAACGCGCAGCCTAAAGGTTCTGGCAACAACGCCCGAGCTTTGGAACCCTCACGCCAAGACCGGCGTACAACTGTGCGGAGGCAAGCTCTGCACTCAGTATATCACGCTTTCCCCGCACTTTCAATCTTTTTTGAAAAACCTCACGATTCCTAACGAAATCCGGCTCTTCGCGGAAAAGAGAGCCATGAGCTATGAGATAAGGGCCGTCACGTGTAAAATGCAGGGGTCTACAGCGGATTGAGAAATCAACGAATTGCTCGCATTCAATTTCGTTCCTGTCCTAATCCGTTGTAGTCCCGCGTGCTTCCAGACAAAGACCAGGTCTTCGTAGCGGATGCGGGCAAGCACGAGGAGCGCTGAGGCCTTCGAGACCCGAACGGCGGTGCGGTCATTACGCGGGGGGAGCGACAGTTGGGCGAGGGACTGCGGGGGAACTACAGCGGATTGGGAAACCAGCGAATTGCTTGCAGGCAGATCCGTTCCTTTCCCAATTCGCTGTAGTCCCGCGCGCGAACGCGGTCCAGGGCCGGACCCGTCGTGAGCATCCAGGCTGCCCCGCGGCGCCGGCCTGGGCGGTCAACCACTGGCACTCGACTTGTCAGACTCCGCAAGTCTCTGATCACTTCCACTGCCAGCTCACAGCCCAACCTTTAACCTGCAACCTGCCCACCCACCTCCAACCCCCTATGCATCCCGCGGATAACTCCCCAACACCCGCAGCATCGTGGCGATCTCGCCCAGGTGGCGGAGAGCGTTTTGAGACGCGTCGTCCTCGAGCGACGCCGCGAAGTCGAGGTAGAAGACGTACTCCCAGCGCGTGCCCCGCATCGGGCGGCTCTCGATCTTGGTCAGGTCGATGTCGCGCAGCGCGAAGACACTGAGGGCTTTGAAGAGCACACCCGGCGCGTTCTTCAGGGCGAAGACGATGGACGTCTTGGCCGGCACGCCCGGCGGCACCGGGTGCGGCTCGCCGGCCAGCGCCAGAAAGCGGGTATAGTTCTCGGGGTCATCTTCGATGCCGGCCGCCAGAATCGCGAGGCCGTAGACCTCGGCGGCGTGGGTGCTGGCGATGGCGGCCGCGTCGAGCAGGGCCTGCTGGCGGACCATCTTGGCGCTGCCGGCCGTGTCGTAGGTCGCTTCACGGACCACGCCCAGCCGGTCGATGAAGCCCTCACACTGTGCCAGGGCCTGGGGATGGCTGAGCACCCGTCGCACATCGCTCAGCGCGACCCCCGGGAGGGCCAGCAGATTGTGGTGCACGCGAAAGTTCAGCTCGCCGATGATGTGGAGATCGTGGCGCAGGAGCAGATCGTAGTTGCGGTGAATCGAGCCGGCCAGTGAGTTCTCGATGGGGATCATCGCCCGGCCAGCGTGACCGCCGGTGACGGCGGCGAAGACATCGTCGAAGCTCTCGCACGGCACCGTCGCGGTCTCAGCGCCGAAGAAGGCCAGCGCGGCACCCTCGGAGTAGGCCCCGGGCTCGCCCTGGAAGGCGACGCGCAGCGGCGGCGACTGGGGATTGGAGATTGGAGATTGGAGATTGTCACTCATCAGGCACTCTCTGATCGCTGGTTCATGACGGACGAAGGTCGGGCGACCTCGCGCCCGCGCCTCCTGCTCCCTCTGCGAGAAGGAGGCCGGGAGATGCGGGCCAGTCCGTGGCATCAGCCACCATCACGCATCGTTTGCGGGATAGGGCACGTTGATGACCCGCTCGGCGGCCTCGGCGGAGAGCCTGGAAATCGCCTCACGCACGCCACTGATGGCCGCGTCGAGCGGCACGATGGAGGCCTCATCGCGGTCGCGGCGTTTTAGCTCGATACCCCCGCTCTTGAGCGAGCGCGCACTGACCGTCACTCGCAGCGGAATGCCGAGCAGGTCTGCGTCGGCGAACTTCACGCCCGGGCTGACGTCGCGATCGTCATAGAGCACCTCGACGCCCGCGGCGCGAAGCGCGGCGGAGAGGCCATCGGCCTGGGCGTCGAGGTTCGGGTCGTTGCGACTGAGGCGGACCAGGTAGAGATCGTAGGGCGCGACGCTGATCGGGAACTTCAGCCCGCGCTCGTCGTGGTAGGCCTCGGCGACGCAGGCCAGGAGCCGGCCGACCCCGATACCGTAGGAGCCCATAACCACCGGCCAGGCCCGTCCCTCGGCGTCGAGATAGGTCGCCCCGAGGGCCTCGGTGTAGCGCGTCCCGAGCTGGAAGATGTTGCCCACCTCCACGCCCCGCACCAGCCGCAAGGGCTCCTCGCAATTCGGGCACGGTGCACCCTCGAAGGCAGCGGTGATATCCGCAATAACATCGGCCTCGTAATCGCGACCGATGTTGGCATTCAGGTAGTGGAAACCGGGCTCGTTGGCGCCGGAGACCAGGTTGGGTGAGGCCGCGACCAGGTCGTCAACGACGACCAGCGCCTTCGTCCGATCGATGCCGATGGGCGAGGCGTAGCCGGGCTCGGCGCCAACCGCCCGGATCTCATCGGCGGTGGCCGGCCTGAGCCAGCGGGCCTTGATCGCGTTGCTCAGCTTCGTCTCGTTGGCCTCCATGTCGCCGCGCACCAGCGCCATGACCAACACCTCGCGCGTCGCGTCGGGTTCGCCCCCGGCGGGCACGGCCGCGGTGAAGAAGACGACTTTGGCCGTGCGACTCTCGGGCACCCCGAGGAACTCGGCGAGCGACTTGATCGTGCTGGTGCCGGGCGTCGCCACCTTCTCAAGCGGGCGGGCCGCCTCGACGGATGCCGCCGGCTTGCCGAACCGGGCGACCTGGAGGTTGGCCGAGTCGCCGCAGGCATCACAGAGCACCAGGGTGTCCTCCCCGATGGGCGCGAGGAACATAAACTCGTGGGCCAGTTTGCCGCCCATCATGCCGGTGTCAGACTTGACGGCAATGACATTGTCCGACAGGCCAGCGCGGCTGAAGATGCGGAAGTAGGCCTTGTAGTGGTTGCGGTATTGCTGCTCGAGGCCGGCCTCGTCCGTGTCGAGGCTGTAGGAGTCTTTCATGGTGAATTCGCGGACGCGGATGAGACCGGCCCGCGGGCGTGGCTCGTCGCGGAATTTGGTCTGAATCTGGTAGACCAGCATCGGCAGTTGCCGGTAGGAGTGGACATCGCGACGCACGAGGTCGGCCACGACCTCCTCGTGGGTCATCGCCAGCAGCATGTCGCGGCCGGCCCGGTCTGTGAAGCGCGCCATCTCGTCGCCGATCTCATACCAGCGACCGGTCTCCTGCCAGAGCTCCGCCGGGTGAACCACCGGCATGGTGATCTCCTGCCCGCCGATAGCGTCCATCTCCTCGCGGATGATGGTCTCGATCTTGCGCATCGAGCGGATGCCGAGGGGGAGATAACTGAAGATACCGGCGGCCAGTTGGCGGATGTACCCTGCCCGCAAGAGAAGTTGGTGGCTGACAGTATCAACATCGGCGGGCGCGGCGCGCAGCGTCTCGCCGAAATGGTGGGACATTCGCATCAGTGTGCTCGCTTTTCTCGTTGGTGCGTTGCTTGCTCAACCACGCAAGCCGTACGACCTGTGAAACGTGATGACGCCAGGAACGAGGTGATTTCGCGCTCCCAGGATCGTAGAGTCGCGGTTCCAGTTTTCTTTACCCTCGAAAACGCAGCGACGTGGCACGGTTTCGTCTCCTCGGATCCAACTACCAAATCCAACATCGTGGCAGGGAGACGGGAAAGCCACGGGCAAAACGAGTCCCCCGAGTTCCGGCGAGGGAAGCCTCAGGAGAGCTCCGAGTCGAGGATCGTCGTAGCGGCAAACGTACAAAAGAATAGTTATGTCGAGCGCCTGAGTCAACCGTTCCACTCAAAGGGGCCGCCGCTGGCCTCGTCGAGGCATTGCATCTCCTCCGGGGAGAGCCGGAAGCCGGCTGCGCCAAGGCTATCCTGGAGCTGCTCGACGGAGTTGGCCCCGATGATCGGCGCCGTGACCACCGGCTGCGAGAGAAGCCAGGCCAACGCGACCTGCAGGACGCTCTTGCCGTGGGCCGCGGCGATCTCCCGCGCGGCGTCGAGGGCCCGCCAGGCGCGCTCGTCGTTGAAGTAGCGCTCTCGAACGGCCGAGGCGCGGTCGCTCGCGGGCAACGGCCCGCCCCGCCGATACTTGCCCGTCAAGAAGCCGGCCGCCAGCGGGCTGTAGGGGATCACCCCGATCCCCTCCTGCTCGCAGAGCGGCTTGAGCTCGCGCTCGAACTCACCCCGGTGGACCAGGTTGTAGTGCGGCTGGAGCGAGTCGTAACGGACCCAGCCGTTCGCCGCGCTGACCCCGAGCGCCCGAGCGAGGCGCCAGGCAGAGTAGTTCGAGGCGCCGACATAGCGTACCTTGCCCTGCTGGACCAGGTCGTCGAAAGCCCGCATGGTCTCGTCAATCGGCACGCTGGCGTCAAACGAGTGCGACTGATAGAGGTCGATGGAGTCGGTCTGCAGGCGGCGCAGGCTGTCCTCGACCGCCTCCATGATGTGCTTGCGGCTGAGTCCCTCCCCGGTCGGCCCCGGCCACATCCGGCCGCGAACCTTCGTCGCCAGGACGATCTGGCGGCGGTTGCCGCGATCTTTCATCCAGCGCCCGATGATCTGCTCCGAGACGCCGCCCGGGTTATTCTTGGCCCACGTCGAGTAGACATCGGCGGTATCAATGAAGTTTCCGCCTGCCTCTACGAAGGCATCCATCACCGCACGGCCATCCTCCTCACTGGCCGTCCACCCCCACTGCATCGTTCCCAGACAGAGCTCCGAGACCTTGAGGCCTGTTCGGCCAAGATTGCGATATTCCATACATCACCCTCCGGCTCGCACACTGCACTATAGAACGCTCAAACTGGAGCCCCGCGCGGATCAGGTGCGACGCACTTCGGAACGTGCGTCGCACCTTCGTAGCGTCGCGGTCCCCAGCGCACTGTATTCCAATCATGTTTCACGTTTCACGTCCGATACTCAGCGTTGATGCTGACGTAGTCGAACGAGAAATCACACGTCCAGACCGTCGCCGCTCCGGTGCCGTCCGGGTCGAGCTCGAGCGTGATCGTCACCTCCGGCTGCGACAAAATCTCGAGCGCGCGTGCTTCGTCGACGCCCAGCGGTGTGCCATCGAGGAGGAGTTGGAGCTCTCCGAACCAGAGGCTAGAACGGGCCGGGTCGAAAGGCACACCAGCACGGCCGGCCGCCGCCAGCACACGCCCCCAGTTGGCGTCGCGGCCGAAGATGGCCGTTTTGACCAGCGGCGAGGTCGCAATCGTGCGACCGATCTGCCGGGCATCTTCGAACGAGCCGGCGCCGCGCACCTCGATGGTGACGAACGTGGTCGCGCCCTCCCCATCGCGGGCAACCAGCCGGGCCAGCCCCTGACAGACTGCCAGCAACGCGTCGCGGAACGCGACAAAGTCATCACCGTCGCCCCTGATCTCAGCGTGACCCGCCGCCCCGTTGGCCAGGAGCAGGACCGTGTCGTTCGTGCTGGTGTCGCCGTCGACGGTGATCGAGTTGAACGAGCGCTCGACGGCGAACTGCAGCGCGGCCTGCAATGCTGGACCGTCGATGACCGCGTCGGTGGCGATGACGCTGAGCATCGTCGCCATGTCGGGGTGGATCATCCCGGCCCCCTTGGCCATCCCCGCGATTGTCACCGTTCGTCCGCCGAGTTGAACCGTGCTTCCGACCAGCTTGGGCACGGTATCGGTGGTCATGATGGCACGCGCGGCGGCGAGCCCGGCGGCCTCGTCGGCGGCAAGGGTCTCCGTTGCAAGACGGATGCCACGAGCAATCGTCTCCATCGGCAGCGGCACACCGATCACGCCGGTACTCATCACGAAGACACCGGCCTCTTCGGGGAGTTCCAGCACCTCCGCTGTGAGACGGGCCATCTCGGCGGCGTCGCGCAAGCCCTGCTCGCCGGTGACCGCGTTGGCGTTCCTGGCGTTGATGACCACGGCCCTGATCGCATTGCCCCGTCGGGCCAGCACCTGCTGGTCGAAGACGACTGGGGCGGCCTTTACGAGGTTGCGAGTGAAAACGCCCGCAGCCACGCAGGGCCGGTCGCTCACGATGAGCGCCATATCGAGGGCGCCCTCTTTTTTGAGGCCCGCGTGCACGCCGGCCACACGAAAACCGGGTACTGAGGCAATCGAGGATTGTGGGCTCACGCCCGAAGATTGTTGTGTGGATTCCATACTCTCGCTCTCGACGTGGAACACAAAGAAAAACCCTCTTGAGGGCGCCGGGTGCTGTACCGTGCGGTCTGGCAGGCTGCACCCCACGGTACAGCATGGCTTCGGGGCTAATCGCGCTTGAACTTGCTGTAGTCTGGCGCCCGGTACTTGGAGCGGCCGGTCCCCTCGATATCCACCAGCGCCTCGACCTGGAGCGGCAGGCCGAACAAATTGATGAAGCCTTCAGCGTCGCTCTGGTCGTAGATGTCCATGCGCCCGAAGCTGGCGTAGTCCTCGCGGTAGAGGCTGCGCGGCGCTCTCCGGCCCGCGACGATAACATTCCCCTTGTAGAGCTTCAGCCGGACGGTGCCGCTGGCGTTCTCCTGCGTCTTCTGGACGAAGGCGTCGAGCGCCTCGCGCAGCGGGGTGAACCACTGGCCATTGTAGACCAGGTCGGCGTACTTGATAGCAACCTGGTCCTTGTAGTGCATCGTCTCGCGATCGAGCGTCAGCGACTCGATCGCGCGGTGGGCGGCGTAGAGGATCGTACCGCCGGGTGTCTCGTAGACACCACGTGATTTCATCCCGACGAGGCGGTTCTCGACGAGGTCGACCCGGCCGACACCGTGACGCGCGCCGGCCTCGTTGAGCCTTTTCACGACCGAGATCGGCCCCATCGCCACCCCGTTGATCTTCTTGGGAATCCCGCGCTGGAACTCGACCTCGAGGTACTCGGGCTCGTCGGGTGCATTTTCGGGTGAGGTGGTGCGCTGGTACATGGCTTCCTCCGGCTCAAACCAGGGGTCCTCCAGCGGGCCACCCTCGTGGCTCAGGTGCCACATGTTGCCGTCGCGACTGTAGATCGACTTCTCGGTATGGGGGACCGGGACGTCGTGCGCGCGGGCGTAGGCCAACGCGTCCTCGCGGCTCCGGATCGTCCAGCGCGGATCGCGCCAGGGCGCAATGATGCGCAGCTTGGGATTGAGGGCCTTGTAGGTCAGCTCGAAGCGCACCTGGTCGTTGCCCTTGCCGGTGGCGCCGTGGGCCACCGCATCGGCCCCCTCGAGCTCGGCGATCTCTACCTGGCGCCTGGCGATGAGCGGGCGAGCGGCGCTGGTCCCGAGGAGGTACTTGCCCTCGTAGATCGCGCCGGCTTGCATCATGGGGAAGAGATATCCGGTGATGAATTCCTCGCGCACGTCCTCGATGTGGATCTTGCTGGCCCCACTGTTGAGAGCTTTCTCCTCCAGGCCCTCCAGTTCATCCTCCTGGCCCAGGTTGGCGGTCACGCAGATCACTTCGCAGCCGTACATCTCCTTGAGCCAGGGGACGATGACGCTGGTATCCAGACCACCCGAGTAGGCCAACACAACCTTCGAGATCACTGGTTCTTCGGTCATGAGTTGCTTGACTCCTCACACGCTGACGAGGTTTGTAATCACACCTCGCCGAATGGTAACGATTCAGCCGCTCCAGGCGGATCGCCAGATCCGCCGGCCGGAGCCTGGATCTGACCATCCAGGCCGAGCCCCACCCAATTGTTCCAGGCGGATCGCCAGATCCGCCGACTGGAGCCTGGATCTGACCATCCAGGCCGAGCCCCACCCAATTGTTCCAGGCGGATCGCCAGATCCGCCGACTGGAGCCTGGATCTGACCATCCAGGCCGAGCCCCACCCAATTGTTCCAGGCGGATCGCCAGATCCGCCGGCCGGAGCCTGGATCTGACCATCCAGGCCGAGCCCCACCCAATTGTTCCAGGCGGATCGCCAGATCCGCCGGCCGGAGCCTGGATCTGACCATCCAGGCCGAGCCCCACCCAATTGTTCCAGGCGGATCGCCAGATCCGCCGGCCGGAGCCTGGATCTGACCATCCAGGCCGAGCAGCTGCGGCGTTACGCCGAATGAACAAAAAGAGGCTCGTGCCCATCGGCGCCGACGACTGAACGCCTACGAAAGAAAGGAAGGGGCGGCGCCCCTTCCCTCTCGATATTCGTCGGTGGGACTGAGAAGCGGGCTACCACAGAAGCAGCTTCGGACGGAAGCGCCGAACGGCGACAACACAACGCCCCGCGGAGGCGCGGCGCGGGGCGAGTGGCATCGACCTGGTCGGGTGGTAGCTCATCATCGCAGTGGCTCCTGAAATGATGGTATCACAGCGTCACTATTTGGCAAGTTGCAGCCCGCATTGCCCGGCGCCAGACAACCTTCAACCTTCCCAGCTTCAACTATGTAAGGTTGAAGGTTGTCGGGGTCCACGGCCGTGCGCCCGTACGGAACACAGGTGGACATCGTCCATGCAATGCCCAGGGTCCAACCTTTCAACCGTCAACCTGATTGGGTGCGTCTCTCCCTGCGGCGTGCTCCCTGGTCCCGGTCAAAATGTGGGATGTGACCGTTGGATTGGAATCAGGACGAAGGATCGGCCAGATGGGGAAGGCCGGTGTTGACCTTGACGGGGATGAAGGAGAAATCCTGCACCCCCTCGCGGGTCAGGGTCGCCACGAAGATTGTCGAGGTATTGGCCACTCCCTGGAACCCATCAAAGACAAAGTTCCCCAGGCTGTAGACGATGACCCCGCCGTGGTACGCTTCGACCGGCTGCAACACGTGCGGATGGGCGCCGAGCACGAGCGAGGCGCCGGCATCGATAGCGGCGTGCGCCTGGTCGCGCTGCGCCGGGCCTGGCTCGCTGCGCCCCTCGAAACCGAAGTGGAGCAGAACGACCACCACGTCGGCCTCGGCGCGGGCAGCGGCCACGTCGGCTGCGATAGACGCAACGTCGGCCCAGGCGACGCCGGGCTCGGTCGCCGTCGCCACCCAGCGGCGCGTGTCGAAGCCACCTCCCTCGACGGGCACGTCCACGAAGGCCAGGAAGGCGATCTTCAACCCGTGGCGTTCCACGACGACCGGCGCATGGGCCGCGGCTGCGTTCGCTCCCGCGCCCACCGCTGCGACGCCCCGTTGGTCGAGCAGTTGCAGCGTGTCCGCCAGCGCCTCGCTGCCGTAGTCCATCGCATGGTTGTTGGCCAGGCTGACCACGTCTATCCCCGCCAGCGCCAGCGACTCCGCGGCGGCCGGAGGGGCGCGGAAGGTGTAAGCCTTGGGCTGTGGCTGCCCGCGGTCGGAGATCGAGCACTCCAGATTGGCGACCGTCAGATCAGCCTGGTTCAGGGTCGGCGCGACGGCCGCGAAAGGCACCTCCGGGCCCTGGCGCTGGATGCGTGCCCCGATACTCCGCGCCAACATCACATCGCCGACAGCCATAAGTTGGACCTGGCGCGCGGCCTCGGGCGTCGCCGTGGCAGAAGCAAGCCGCAACGAGGGGGCTGCGGGCGCCTCGAGGCGTGGTGTGGCCACTGCGGGCAGCCCCTGCGGCGTGAAGGTCGCTGCGAGGGTGGCGGTGGGTGGTCGCAGCGCGGCGGCGGAAGGCGCGGCCCGCTCGACGGTGACCGGCGCCACCGTTGCCGGGACATCCACGGACTGCGGCGCTGCCGGGACGGAGCACGCCGCCAGGAGCATACTGAAACAGGTGAGCACCGCAAGGCGGAGTGCCACGCCTTCGGGGAAGGTGGTCCGACTTCTTGACGTCATGACGGTTTCTCGTCTCTTAGAGTCGCTTTCCGCGTGGCTCTCGCCACCTTCTTCAGTCCCCGGCCCAAGGTACTCCGCAGGTCCGCCCAAAACGGAGCAGGATCGGACCACGAAAAGAGGGCGTATGTCTTCCGGCCGCGCCAGGATTGCCACCATTCCCAGAGCGAAAGATCACCCCGCCGCCAGTAGTACAACGCCGACCGGAAGTCGTAATGGAGGTGAATCCACTTCACACCCTGATAGGTCTGGTCGAGGTTCACGGGCAGAGGCCGGCCAAGCGCGTCGCAATACATCGCGGAGAGCAGCTCAACCCCGCCCGCCTCGGCGATGGCCGACCGCACGGTTGGGCGCCCAATGTTGGCCTCCATAATAAAGTATTCGCCCGACCGTTCGTCGCGCTTCATCTCGACGTACCCAAGCCCGGAATAGCCCGCCCGTTCGAACAGCCGAACCGTCTCGCGCAGGACGACATCGTTGCGGCACTCCTCGCCCAGGCAACTCACCCCTGTCTGGGGCGGCCACTGGCGGAGCTTGCGGGCGACAAAGGTCGCGATGAGCCGGGCGTCGATCCCGAAGTAGCAGTTGCAGGAGTAGAGGTTCGAATCAGGTCCTTCGACCCATTCCTGCGCGATTAACACCTCACTCCACTGTGAGCAGCGGTCGTACAGCGCCAGCAACGCCTCCGCTGTGGAAGCCTTGTACACCTTGCTCGGGCTCTGGGTCGTCCATGCTGGTGTTCGCAGCG
Organism: Ardenticatenaceae bacterium; assembly: GCA_027493995.1. GTDB lineage: Bacteria > Chloroflexota > Anaerolineae > Ardenticatenales > Ardenticatenaceae > DOUV01. The sequence continues at coordinate 9,516,767 of JAOSJS010000001.1, forward strand.
CCGGTTTGAGAACACATGGAAAGTTCAACTGTTCGGCCGCCTCCGCGGCATCGGTCCGGCGGTGGAGAAAAGCAGTACGAGGGATCGGAAGGCCTTCCTGCTGGGCCCAGGCATAGAATCGAGCCTTGTTCATCAGCAGCTCGACGACATCGGGCTCAGGCAAGACGATGTGATACCACTCTGCGAGCCGGTGGCGCCAGCGTGAGAGGCAGCGAACGCTCATATCGGTACAGGGGAAGAGGACTGCCTTGTCGGCGAGGCGCGGCCCGAGAGTCTCCAGCACCGCGATAAAATCATCCGTCTGCGTGTTGGCAAAAACGATCTGTTCGCACACCTTCGTTCGGCAGCAGTAGTGATCCCGACGGGCGGCGATGGCGAGAACCGGCACCCCGCGCCGGGCCAGGAGGCGCGCCGCCTGAATCCCCGGCAGGCTGTCGAGGCCGATGATGATCGCGTTGGGCTGCCCGCTGTCGCCCAATGAGGCCTCGCTCACGTAAAGGATGTCGGGGCGTGCTTCACCAGGTGCTCACCAGAAAAGGCTGATCGTTGCGTGGATCGGGAAGCGTGCGCATCGGCCAGGCCATTGAGCACCATTGAGGAACGGTTGAGAGGATCCCTGGACGCGATCGGCCGAGAACTGGCTCTGCCTATCCTGAATTTCGCATCCCATAATGCGCCTGCAAGCTCCGTACTTGCAACTCCTTCGCCCCCAGCGCCCTGATCCCGTGGACCGCCGCCTGAGCGGCGCTGAGCGTCGTCACCAGCATCACCCCCTGGCGGACCGCCGCCGTGCGAATCGCCGCCCCGTCCGAGTACGCCGTCGCCCCGAGCGGTGTGTTGATGATCAAGTCGATCTCCCCCGCCTTGATCCGATCGACGATGTGCGGGCTCCCCTCGCTCACCTTGTTGATCGACTCGACCGGCAGCCCGGCCCGCCGCAGAAAGGCGGCCGTCCCATGCGTGGCGACCAGATGGAAGCCCATCCGGTGCAGGTCGCGGCCGAGCTTGAGTGCACCCGACTTGTCGAAGTCGTTGACCGAGATGAAGACCGTCCCGGCGAGCGGGAGCCGGTCGCCGGCGGCCAACTCGGCCTTGGCGAAAGCGTGACCGAAGCGCGCGGCGTGGCCCATCACCTCACCGGTCGAGCGCATCTCGGGACCCAGGAGGGCATCGACGCCGGCGAATTTCTTGAAGGGCAGCACGGCTTCTTTGACGAAGAAGCCGTCAATAGCCGGTTCCTCGATGAAGCCGATCTCCTGAAGCGACTGGCCCACCATGACCCGTGCCGCAATCTTCGCCAGTGGGACGCCGGTCGCCTTCGAGACGTAGGGTACCGTGCGGCTGGCGCGTGGATTGACCTCAAGCACGTAGACCACGTCGTCCTTGATGGCGAACTGGACGTTCATGAGGCCGCGCACGCCCAGGGCGAGCCCGAGCCGCTGCGTGTACTCGCGGATGTGGCTGAGGTGGTAGGCCGAGATCTTGTAGGGCGGCAGCACCGAGGCCGAGTCGCCCGAGTGGACGCCGGCCTCCTCGATGTGCTGCATGACCCCGCCGACGACCACCCGCTCGCCGTCGACGACAGCGTCCACGTCCACCTCGAAGGCGTCCTCGAGGTAGTGATCGATCAGCACTGCCCGGCCGGGCGCCGCCTCCGTCGCCTCGCGCACGAAGCGCGCCAGCTGAGCCTCGTCGTAGACGATTGCCATCGCCCGGCCGCCGAGCACGTAGCTCGGCCGGACGAGCACGGGGTAACCCACCTCGGCCGCCACGCGCCGGGCCTCGGCCAGGCTGCGGGCGGTCCCGTGCGCGGGCGCCGGGATGTCGAGCCCGGCCAGGAGGGCGCCAAAGCGGCCGCGATCCTCGGCCAGGTCGATCGCCTCGGGCGAGGTGCCCAGGATTGGAACCCCCGCCGCTGCCAGTTGCCGAACCAGGTTGAGCGGCGTCTGGCCGCCGAACTGGACGATGACGCCGCGGACCCCCTGCCCCCTTCTGGGGGAATTCAACCCCCTCCTTGTAGGAGAGGGGCGGGGGTCTGCTCGCGCTCGACGATGTTCAGGACGTGCTCGAGGGTCAGCGGCTCGAAGTAGAGCCGATCCGACGTGTCGTAGTCGGTCGAGACCGTCTCGGGGTTGCAGTTGACCATGATGGTCTCGAACCCGAGGTCGCGCAGTGCAAAGCAGGCATGGACACAGCAGTAGTCGAACTCGATCCCCTGGCCGATACGGTTGGGGCCGCCGCCCAAAATGATGACCTTCTCACGCTCGGTCGGGGCGCTCTCGGCATCGCTCTCGCTCTCGTAGGAGGAATAGAGATAGGGCGTCTGCGCGGCGAACTCCGCGGCGCAGGTGTCTACGACATGATAGGTCGGTGCGATGCCCTCAGTGATACGCCACCCGCGGACCTCACCGCCCCTGTCGAGACGCCCCGGTGGGGCGTCTCGCGGTGGGGCGTCTCCCGGGGTGTCGCCCAGGGGCGGGTCGCCTGGGGGTGTCTTCCGCCAGCAGCCCGGCGATGTGGGCGTCGCTGAAGCCGGCGCGCTTGGCACGGCGCAGGAGAGACGCCCCTGGGAGGCGTCTCAATCCGGCGATCTCATTCTCCAGGGCGACGATCGCCTGCATCTGGGCCAGAAACCAGGGATCAATCCGGCTGACGGCGGCAATGGCGGCCGGCGACTCCCCGGCCCGCAGGGCCTCCCACACGGCCCAAACGCGCTCGGCCCGCGGCCGGGCGAGGCTGGCGAGGTCGCCGTCCCACACGGCGTTCTGAGAAGTCGGGAAGGGGTCGCGCGACAGCTCGAGCGACTGCAAGCCCTTGAGCAGCGCCTCGTTGAAGGTTCGGCCGATGGCCATGGCTTCACCGACCGATTTCATCTGCGGGCCGAGGGACGAGTCCACACCGGGAAACTTCTCGAAGGCCCAGCGCGGCAGTTTGGCCACGATGTAGTCGATGCTGGGCTCGAAGGCGGCGCAGGTGCCGGTGATCGCGTTCTCCAGCTCGTCGAGAGTGTAGCCAACGGCCAGCAGTGCGGCGATCTTGGCGATGGGAAAGCCGGTGGCTTTGCTGGCCAGCGCCGACGAGCGGCTGACTCGCGGGTTCATCTCGATCACGACCACCCGTCCGGAGGCAGGGTCCACCGCAAACTGCACGTTGGAGCCACCGGTCTCGACGCCCACCGCGCTCATCACCGTACGGGCCTGGTCACGGAGCCGCTGGTACTCGCGGTCGGTCAGGGTCATCGCCGGGGCGACCGTGATCGAGTCGCCGGTGTGGACACCCATCGGGTCGAAGTTCTCGATCGAGCAGACAACCACGAAGTTGTCGGCCCGGTCGCGCATGACTTCGAGCTCGTACTCTTTCCAACCCAGGACACTCTCTTCGACCAGGACCGACCCAACCGGGCTCTCGTGCAGGCCGAAGCTCACCTTCTCGACAAAGTCACCCTCGTCATAGGCCACACCGCCGCCGGAGCCGCCGAGTGTGAAGCTCGGTCGGATCAGCAGCGGGTAGCGCCCGATCTCGGAGGCAATGGCGCGGGCCTCCGCCAGCGAGCGCGCCAGGCTCCCCCGCGGCACCTCCAGCCCCGCCGCGGTCATGGCCTCTTTGAAGAGCAGGCGGTCCTCGGCCAACTGCATCGCCCGCAGGCTGGCGCCGATCAACTCGACGTTGTACTGTTCGAGCACGCCGCGCTCGGCCAGCGCCACCGCCAAATTCAGCCCTGTCTGCCCCCCGACGGTCGGTAGCAGGGCGTCGGGCCGCTCCTGCTGGATGATCAGCTCGGTGATCTCCGGCGTGACCGGCTCGACGTAGGTGGCGTCGGCCAGCTCGGGGTCGGTCATGATGGTGGCCGGGTTGGAATTGACCAGAACCACGCGGTAGCCCTCGGCCTTGAGGGCTTTGATCGCCTGGGTCCCACTGTAGTCGAACTCGGCCGCCTGACCGATGACAATCGGCCCGGCACCGATGACGAGGATTGTATGAAGATCAAGTCGTTTGGGCATCGCGGGTATGCTACTCTGCGCTGAACCATGGCCCGGCAGCAGAATCCGGCCCAGATGGGCCGGATTCGGTGACGACGGAAGTTTATCCGCGGCTGGCCGCGGCCGGTAGTATAGCACAGAGTCCGCCAAAAGATGAAGCGTGGGCCTCCCCGCCCTCCAAGAAGCGCGGCAGTGTGCCAATCAGCCCGGCTGCGGCAGACGCCGGAGGCCGGCAGACCGACAACTCGTTGGAGGGTTAGGGCCTGACTGCAAATTCACAACGAGAGCAGAGTGGCGGCAATGATGAGCATCGCGCCGTAGTTGACGGCGCGCTTTCATTCACATCCAGTACGCTCAGACCTATCGTGGGGAGGCCGACCGCGGCGACCAAGCCAACAAGAAACGCTCCTTCTCTGGCCTCAAGATTCACCGGATGGTCACTGAAGACGACCAGCCGGTCGAGTTCTCCTTGACCCCAGGCCGTGTCAGCGATAGTGCTGGGCTCGAGGACTTTGAGTTTGCTCTGCCCGAGAGGGCCTGGGTCTTCGGCAACAAGGCGTACAGCGACGACGAACTCGAAGATGTGCTCAGCGAGACCGGCATCCACTTGATCCCGGCCCGCAAGCACAACACCACACGTCCCCTTGAATGAGGAGGTTGGCCGAAAATTGTGGGAAGTTGCTATTGACAATTCTAGATCTGGCTGTATAATACAGTTCGAAAATTTCGTAATAGGAATTTTCGTAATCGTAATAATTCTTGATACTTTTTCTTATGTTGTCCTTCTACCGAAGTCACTTTTGATCAATAAATATACAGATAAGATTGACTAAAAAAATTGATGTCTATCCTGCCCATGTCCTGCCAAAGATCAAATCCCAGAAGTGAGTCCACTTGGGAGACTAACTGGCTTGAGAATACGATTGATGGTGTTGCGGATTTGGTCGGCGGTTTGTAACTGCTTTTTGTGAAGAAGAAGGAGCCATGATCTGTGTCCGACAACAGTTATTATGAACGTTTAGCTAACGCGATCGTCGGTGGCGAGAAAGATGAAGCAGCTTCCGTCTCCCAAGCCGCTCTCGACGCGGGCCTGAACGCGTTGGAGGTCATTAACAAGGGCGTAGTGAGCGGTACGGACAAGCTCGGAGATTTGTTCCAAAATTTCGAGATCTTTTTGCCTGAGCTCATTATGGGCGGTGATGCGGCCAAGGCGGCGATGGCTGTGCTGGTGCCGCACATCCCGGTGGACGAATTGGGCAGATCGCGTCCGGGCAAGATTGTCACAGGCACGGTCTTTGGCGACATTCATGACATTGGCAAAAACCTCTGTGCCGCGATGCTTGCTGCGACCGGCTTTGAAGTGACCGACCTTGGCGTGAATGTCGCGCCTAAAGCGTTTGTGAAGAAAGCACAAGAGATTGGTGCCAAGATTATTGGTCTGTCGGCCCTCATGTCCACCTCGCTCTATTATCAGCAAGACGTCATCAATTATCTCGTTGATGCAGGTTTACGCGACAAGTTCTATGTCATCGTCGGCGGCGGCCCCGTCACTCCCGACTGGATTCGCAAGATCGGCGCGGATGGCGGCGGGAAGCAGGCGAATAATGTCGTCGAGGTCTGCAAACAGCTCGTTTTCGAAAGTCCCCCACCGCCGCTCAAAGATCCACTCATCATCTGGTAGCCAGAGGCGCAACGACCATGTCCATTGAACGATTTGTTAAACTGCTCGACAAAGCCCATCGCGGTGAGATTTGCAGTGTAAGGGATTGGGATTCCCAACGAGTGCCGATGGCGGTCAAAGGGAAACTGCAAAAGTACGGACTCACCAAGACTGTCAATAAGCAAGACCCCATTAATTGTGACGATGAGCTGGCCGACCGCTTTTACAAAGCGGGTTACGAGATGGCGCATGAGCTGGGTATTTTCTGCCAGGACACCGAGCGCATTATCAAGGTCACCGAAGAAGACCTGCACTATGGTTTCAGCCGCGCTCCGAAAAAGCTCATTCTAGGCAAAGGCAAAGATCAAGTGACGATGCTGCCGCGTCGTCCGCAGGATGGAATCCGGCCACTGTTTACGGCTCCGCTGGGCATCGTCGTCACCGAAGACATCTGGATGCCGCTGAATACCGGCATTGCGATGGAGCATGAGGTTGATATCTTGCAGGGGGGTTCCCTGAACACTGTTTTTGGAAGCCCGTTAAAGGGAGGTACGCCGTACGAGACGGTGGGCGGACGTCTTCAGTACGAGTTGCACCAGGAAGCGCTGTGGCGCGCGGGCCGGCCCGGAATGCCCGCGACGGCGCCGATTACCAGCCCTACCGCTTTCGGCCAGCTCGGTGGCTATGGCATTCCGCGCGGTTTCCCGGTGGATCAGAACGTCTGCATGATTCTTGGTCCTGCCGAAATGAAGATAACTTACGACGCACTCCACAAAGTGGCTCACGCGCTCAACATGGGTGCGACCATCATGTCCGGGGCATCGCCGATGATTGGCGGCTACGCCGGACCGCCGGAAGGCGCGGCAATCGCAGGCGTGGCCTGGGGCATCACGCAGTACTATGTCCACTTTGCTGATTACGGCGGCTGCGCAATGATGGACATTCGTTTCAACTGCAATACGAACCGCGATTCGTTGTGGGCACTCAGCACGACGATTCAAGCTCTCTCGCGCAACACGACGCTTCTCATTCAATCCGTCTCGAATCAATTAGGCGGCCCCATGACCGAGATGCTGCTATGGGAATCGGCCGCGATTATGATGACCCTCTCCGTATCGGGCGCGAGCGTCGTGATCGGGCCGCGCACCTCGGGTGGAAAATGGACTAACCACCTCACGCCATTGGAATGTAAGTTCTGTGGGGAAGTGTTGCATGCCTGTTCGGGGATGAGTCGCACGCAGGCAAATGAGGTGGTCAAACAAATTCTTCCGAAATATGAGAATCAGTTGCGTGACCCGGATGTGGGCGTCACCTTTCAAGAGGCTTACGACGTGGAAACGCTGACACCCAAGCCCGAATGGCAGGCGATGTACGACAAAGTCAAGGGCGAACTTATCGAGATGGGTATGCCGCTGAAACGGTAGGTCGGGATGGCCAGGCGCTTGATTGATCTCACCTTACCCGTCCAGAGCCAGTACGATTGGACCAAATATCCCGCGCGCCGTGCGTATGGCCAGTGGGAGCCGCCGACGATCCTCACCACCTTCACGACCGTCGAAAAAGAAGGATTGATGATGCAGCGGCTCGAGACCACGACGCAATCCTTTACGCATTTTGACGCGCCGCGTCACTTTTATGTGGACGGGCTTGCGGCGGATCAGGTCCCCTTGGATCAATTTGTGGGCGATGCGGTCGTCATTGATATGATGCACAAGCAACCGCGCGAAGCAGTATGGGCGAGCGACCTGGAAGGGTCAGGCGCAGAGGTGCGCGAGGGCGATATTGTGCTTATCCGCACCGGCTGGACCAATCGTGGTCCCTGGGGAACCGAACGTTTCTGGCGCGATATGATTTCATTGGAAGAGGATGCGTGCGATTGGCTGTTGGCGAAAAGAATCAAATCCCTCGCGCTCGATTTTCAGGCCGATGTCAATCCCTTCCGCATTTGCTCAGACTGCGGCCAGCTCACTCCGACCGGACGTGGCAGTCCCAACCATCGCAAATTTTTGAAAGCCGGCGTCGTTCTGCTCGAATGGCTCGTGAATCTAGCTGAGATCAAGAAGCCGCGTGTACTTTTGATTTGTTTACCCCTTAAACTCGTTGGTGCAGATGGTGCGCCCATGCGCGCGATAGCAATAGAGGAGGACTGGTGACTCAGATTAGGACAGTTGAACCGCTCCCCTGGCAAGTCGAACCTATCCGCGATGAACTGCAAGAGGCCATTGATACCTACGTGAAACTCCGTCGGACTATGGATACGGTCTCCCGCTACGTCGAAACTGAATTAAACCAATGGGGTGTGACCACTGCGCAATACGGTATCCTGTTACATCTCACGAAGGGTCCACGCTCGTTGACCGACCTCAGCGGGTTGATCTTCCGGTCGAACAGCACACTGACCTCACTGATTGATCGGATGGAGCGCGATGGATTGGTCGTACGCGGCGCGCACTCGAATGATCGGCGCGTGACGATAGTCGAGCTCACCGACAAGGGTAGGGAGAAATTGGTGGAGATTCGCGCGCGGCATCGGCCTTTTCTCGCTGAGATGATGTCCTGCCTCTCGGTCGGAGAACGCATGCAACTCTTTGAACTGCTCGACAAAATCGAGCGCCAAATCGAAAACGGAGACAGTGAGCCGCAGGAAGAGCAGTGAAAACCGCTATCATCAATGTCAATATTCTAACCCTCGATCCCGCCCGGCGCGTGATCTCCGACGGTTGCCTGGTGATTGAAGAGGATCGTATTCAGGCAGTGGGAACACGAGCCGAACTGGCAGCAGAGGTCGAGAGAACGGATCGGCGCATTGATGGACGCGCGATGGTCGCAATGCCCGGACTTGTCAATGCTCATACGCATTCCTTCCAGAGTCTGTTACGCGGCCTGGCTGACGGACTCGACCTGGTTGGATTTCTAAAGAGAGTCGCTTACCGCGTCGCGCCTTTGATGACGACCGCCGAAACGCGGCTGGGCGCGGCATTAAGCATTTTAGAAGCGATAAAAACGGGTACGACGTGCTTGATTGATAACCATTCCGGAAATACCGGGTTTAGCGCCACGGATGAGATTGCCCAAACCTTTAAGGAGAGTGGGCTCCGTGGAGTCGTCGCGCGAGGCATCCGTTTGCCGACGCCGCGGGCGCGGGCATGGGCGGTGCCCGAACATGTCTTTCAGTTTACGCTGGCTCAAGAGATTGAAATCACGCGCGACCTGATCCGGCGCTGGCGCAGCGAGGCGAACGGCCGAGTGCGAATTTGTCCTGCGCCACTCACACTCTTTCTGGCCACATCGGAAGATTTACGCGTGGCGAAAGCGCTGGCCGACGAATACGCGGTACCGCTCCATATTCACGTAGCGGAGGCGCGCTCCGAAGTGGAAGCAACACTGCAGGATTACGGCTGTCGCGAAGTCGAGTTGTTAGCTCAGCTCGGTGTCCTTGACCAACAGTTTCACGTGGTTCACGGCGTCTGGCTTGATGAAGGCGAATTGGATTTACTGGCCGCACGAGGGAGCCATGTTATCCATTGCCCGACGAGCAATATGAGTTTAGGGTCGGGTATTGCGCCCGTGACAGAAATGCTTGTGCGTGGTGTGAATGTGGCTTTGGCGAGCGATGGGATCGGCAATTACAACCACGATATGTTTAGTGTGATGAAGACGACGGCTTTATTGCAGCGCGCGCACGCGTTACGCGCTGACGCGTTGAGCGCAGAACAGGTCTTGGAGATGGCTACCCTCGGCGGGGCGCGCGCTCTCGGGCTGGAGAAAGAAATCGGTTCGCTGGAACCCGGCAAAAAGGCGGACTTGATTCTGCTCGATCTTCGCAAGCCGCACCACGTCCCGATTTACGATTTGCCCAAAGCGATTGTTTTCGGTGCCACTGCTTCGGATGTTGATACGGTAATGGTGGACGGACAGATTGTGATGCAAGGGCGCGAGGTCAAGACGCTGGACGAACACGCTATCATCGCGGCAGTGGAAGCGGCCGGCCCCGAATTAGTCGCCCGTGCCCAATTGAATTGATTCTCGAGGCAATGGCGATGGCTATCAGAGTGGGAATGGTCTTTGGCAGCGGCGGCCTGGGGGCGGGCGGATATTACAACGAAATGGGCCTCAAGGGCTTGAAGCAAGCCGAAGCAGATTTTGGCATCACTTTCGATTATCGCCTTCCGGAAAAAGACGCCGACTTTGAACCGTACCTGCGCGAATTAGCCCGGAGCGGCCAGTATGAACTTGTCACCGTGATGAGCTTTGGCGCTTCGCCAGGTCTGAATCGCGTCGCGGAAGAATTTCCCGAACAGAAATTTGCCGCGTTCGACGCGCGCGCGATCAAGCCCAATGTCGCGAACTACGTCAGCGAACCGCGTGGCGTCTCGTTCCTGGCGGGCGCCGCGGCTGCCTGGTTGTCGCGTACGGGCAAGGTTGGCGCCTTGTTTGGCACCGAAGGCGCGGGATATTGGCAATGGGTGGCGAGTTACATTGCGGGCGCGCGGTGTGTCCGGCCCGAGGTTGAGGTACTGTACGAATTCCTGCCCGAATACAGCCCATCGCCCGAGCAAGGCGAGCGTGCGGCGGCAAAGCAGTACGACACGGGCGTGGATGTAATTATGGCGCACCTCGATCAAGGAGACCCCGGTATTTTTGCGGCCGCGCGCAAACGTGGCACCTACGCCCTGGGGTTTAATGGTGAACGCCAGCTTGACCCCGAACACATTCTGTTTGACGTAACCCGCCATCTAGAAGTCTCGATCTACGACGCGATCAAACGCGCGATTGAAGGAAGATTCGAGGCAGGGGTCATCACCTGGGGCATCGAGCGCGGCCAGTACGCTCTGGAATTTGGTATGTCGCACCATGCCATGGTCACACCCGATTTCCTCAAGCGTGTCGATGCATTGAAATCCACGATCGTAGCCGGGACCTACGGTGAACTGCCAGGCCGGCGCGACGAAATCGAAACGTTTCTCAGCAGGCATCGTTTAGCGGCAACATAGATCTTCCAGGCGCATTTCGGTTATTAACTCCATTCAAAGGAGGCCATGATGGCAGCAACTCAGGAAAAAACCTACACCGAGTACTTTGCCGAACTCAAGCAGGCATCCGGTCCCGATGCTATGCAGCAGTTGGTGTTGGGATCGGTGTATGCCGACAAGGATGCGTTGAACGCGGCACATGAAGCATTGCTGGCTGAAGCCGAGGAAGCCGGCGATAACCGAGACTATCTGCCTGCCGCTGACGCGTTTCGCAAGGACTCGGTAATGGCGTGGACCTTGGACGACAATCGCATGATCGAGAATGTCTCGACCCAGGCTCTCTACTACGGCGCGCTGACCGACTTTGGCACGCTCATACGAAATTATTCGAGCGTGTGGGCGATGTGGGCGCACATGCTCCCCAAGCTCAAGCCGCGTGACCGCGCGCGCCTCGGCGATTTCGCTCGCTTCCGCCGCAGCTTTGAATTGGGGTTGCGCGAACGCGAGGCCGACGATCGTCGGATCAGCGCGGCCGTTTCACTGCTTGCGCCCACGTTTGATGCACTTGGCGCTTTGAACATCAAAGCGATCAACGACAAGAATGCGGATGTGACCGAGGCGACCGGGCAGCTTTGGGAAGACACGGCCCGGCTCTTGCAAGAGATCGAGAAATCGGCGGCATCCTAAAGTCGAACGGGATACGACGCGGATGACACGCCTGCTGACGAACCAGGACATCCAACAACTGTTGACCATGCGCGATTGCCTGGACGTGCTTGAAGTCGCATATCGCGATTACGCACGCGGCCTGACCGTCGGTAGTACCACACGAGTCGAGACGGTCGTGCCCACATCCAGCCCGGACGTGGATTACGAATTCACGTCGAACGAAGGGGCTGTGCCCGCGCTGGGTGTCATGGCGCTCCGCTGCAATTCCAACCACATGGCTATCCGGATCCTGGATGACATGAAGCGCAAAGAACGCTTGCCGAGTGCGCCCGGCAGCCGCTACGTCGGACTCGTTTTTGTTTTTAGTCTGGCCGATCTGCGGCTCCTGGGAATTCTGCAAGATGGCTTCATCTCCGCAATGCGCGTGGGTGCCACGAGCGCGTTGGCCGCTCGCGAATTGGCGCGTCCGGACGCGGCCATCATTGGGCTGATCGGTTCGGGCGAGCAGGCGCGCATGCAGTTGGTGGGGTTAGCCGGGGTCAGGCGACTGCGTGAAGTTCGCGTCCACAGTCCCAATCGCCAGCACCGGCAAGATTTTGCCAACGCGCTAAGCCAGGAGCTGAATATTCCCATCCGCCCCGTTGACTCAGCCCGGGCCGCGGTTGAAGGCGCGGATATTCTGACCGCCGCGACAAATTCATTCGAGCCGGTGTTCGACGCCGAATGGATCGAGCCGGGCATGCACGTGAGCGCGATTCTCACTTTTGAGGTACCGGGCGCAATGTACGAGCGCGCGAATGTGGTGGCAATCAATATACAGTCCGGCTACGGACGCGGTCAGGCGGGCCACTATGATAGCTCCGTGGACTGGACGCGCTACCCAACGCTTGCCGATCTTTTGGTTGGCCGCTGCACTGGCCGCGTTAATGCGCAACAGATTACATTCTTTATGAACAACGCGGGCATCGGTTTTCAATTCGCCGCGGTGGGAGCGAAAGCGCTCGAATTGGCCGAGGCGGCCAATGTCGGTCGGGAACTGCCGGATGAATTATTTTTGCAAACCGCGCACACGTGAGGAGCAATCCATGCGAAGTGTCAACTTTCTTTTTCTTTCCCAAGAGGACGTGATTGCGAGCGGTGGCCTGGACATGGCCGCCTATATTCAATGTGTTGAACAGTCCTTCTCGCTTCATGACAAAGATGAGGCGATGGAGCCGGACCCGCCGATGCTGATGTTCGGTGGCCAGGCGGGACGCCGGGTGACGATGCATCCCGCCTACGTCGGCGGCGACGTCAATACCGTCGGACTTAAGTGGACTCCTGCGAATCCGGACAACCCGCGCACGATCAATATGCCGCGCGCAACGGCTATCGACATTATCAACGATCCCATCACCGGGCATCCGCTGGCCATCATGGATGGAACGATTATCAGCGCAATGCGCACCGGTGGCGTGACCGCGGTCGGATTCAAGTACTTGGGGCGACAGGATGCAAGCGTCGTAGGCCTGCTTGGTGCCGGCGTCCTTGCCCGCACGCAATTAATGGGACTCAAAGAAGTCATGCCGAATTTGAAAGATGTAAAGGTATTCGACCTGCTTCAGGACAAGGCGCGTGCGTGGGCGGATGAAATGTGTACACGGTTAAACGTTCCGGTGCGCGCGGTCGGATCTGCACAAGAATGTGTCGAAGATTCAGATGCCGTCGTCGGCTGCACGACCGTCTCGGCGAATAAGCGCTACGTCAAAGCCGAATGGTTCAAAGAAGGCATCTTCTATTCGAATATCTCCGACAATGACGCGACCTTTGAAGCAATCCTCTCGTGCGACAAGGTCGTGGTTGACGGCCCGCGTCAATTCACCATTCCGGTCGTGATGGGCTTGATGGCCAAGGAAGGGCTGATTGGCATGGACCGGATCCACGGGACAATCGGCGAGATTATCAATGGGAAAAAGCCCGGGCGCGAGAATGATCGTGAAAAGATCTTTTACAGTTGTCTCGGCCTGGGTGTGCACGACATTATCAATGCACGACGCATTTACGAAGAGGCGCGGCGACAGGGTCGAGGCGTGCCCTTGCAGCTCTGGCAAGAACCGTATTGGGCATAATTTTCCCCAAATCGCTCATATTGGTGTCGCGTGTGCGAGCGCGACGCGCTCGCACACCCTACACACCCTATTCCATATGAGCGTTCCTCCAATTGAAAGAGCAAAGGAGCAACCCCATGGGCGAACAAAAAGTGGACACTCGTTCAGAGATGTCAGTGTTTCAAGCCCAGCGGGCAAAGGTCGAAGCCTACGTCGTGCTGCAAGAATTACCGCGGTCGTTTGACGACATGCTCGACCGCCTGACGAAAACGGCCGCTTCATTGCGCAAAGGCACGGCCAGCAACGACGATGCAGTGAGAGTGCTGGCGGGAATTATTCGCCGCGATATCCCGGAATTGCGGATACGCCTTATGGACGATATTCGGACGGCGCTCGTTCGTATGGACGAGGTTAACAATCGTTTGGCGAATGAACTCGTCCAACTTCAAATCAAACAAGCGCGCGATTCACAGGATGGACAGAGCCAATGAAACAGCTATTCAGAGAACTGGCGATGGCGTTTGGCGCGGGCGGCGATGAAGGCGACGTCCGGAAAATTGTCCGCCGCGAACTCGCGCCCATCGCGGACGAAATTCACGCGGACCGTATGGGCAACCTGTTTGCCACATTGAACGGCACCCGCGCGGATAGTCCAATCTTGATGCTCACCGCGCACATGGATGAAATCGCCTTGATGGTTTCCGGCATCGACGCCTTTGGCGGCATCCGCTTTGACAAGCTCGGCTGGATTGACGATCGGATGTTGATCTCGCGCCTCGCCACCATTAACACGCGCAAAGGCAAAGTGCCGGGCGTGATCGGCGTGCCTGCGGCTAGCAAGACGACGGCCGAAGAAAAACTGAAGCCCACTCCCTTCAGGAAACTCTACATCGACGTCGGCAGTTTCAGCAAAGCCGAAACGGAAGCCATGGGCGTACGCATTGGCGACCTTGTTACCTTCCGCGGCGATTTTGTCGAATTGGCGAATAACATCATCGTGACGAAATCAGTTGACGACCGCATCGGGTTGTACATGCTCATCGAGACGATGAAGCGGCTCAAGACCATGCCTCACGAGGTAACGATCGTAGCGGCGTGTCTCGCACAACATGAAATTGGATTGCGCGGCGCGGTTCCGGCGGCCTATTCCGTTCATCCCGACGTGTCCATCCACATTGATGTGACCGGCCATTTTCTCGACGATCCTCCCGCGGGTGGAATCATGGGCGGCGGGCCTATCCTGCGCGTTATGGAAGACTATGGCACGCTGATCGGTTTTGGCGCGCAGAAAGGCGTGATTGCGCACCGCGATGTCGTGGACATGTTAATTAACTGCGCCAAGGCGAACGACCTCTCCTATCAATTACAAACCAAGCCAAACGTGATCGGCGACCAGGTCGTGATTCATACGTCCCGCGAAGGTGTGATGTCGGGGTATATTCTCATTCCGGCGCGCTATATCCACTCGCAATACGAGTGCGTCAAGTGGGATGATGTCGAACAGGTCATTACGCTCGCGACCGCCTTTTCGACTTCGGTGACGCGCGAGTTTGTTGACCGCGCGGTGGACTTGGACAGGATCGCATGAAATTCCAGGTTTGCTTCTTACCCGGCGCGCTGTCTGAAACCATCTGGCTCGCACAGCTCTGCGAAGACTTGGGCTATGATTGCCTTTGGCTGCCCGACCAGACGTTTCACCGAGACCCGTTCGTTACACTGGCCGCCATCGCTCAAGCTACGAAAATCATTCGCCTTGGATTGGGCGTGACAACGCCCTACGCGCGCCATCCAGCACAGATCGCGCGCGCGATCGCGACGGCGGACGAATTGGCCCCGGGCCGCGCGATTCTCGGTTTGGGCGCCGGCAACAAAAAAATGTTCCTCGACAAAATAGGCGTCCCGCAGAAACGAGCAGCAGCACGGATTCGTGAGACCGCGATCGTGGTGCGGAAATTATTGGCCGGGGAAGCAGTCAGTTGGTCCAGTCCGGATTTGACGTTGAAAGGTGTCAAACTCGAATTCCCAACGCGAGCTGATATTCCGATCTATGTGGCCTCGCGTGCGCCGTTGATGCTTTCGGTGGGCGGCGAGATTGCCGATGGGGTGATCGCCGAAGCGCTATTCACGCCCGACAGCATCTCCTATTTTCTTGAGCGAGTACGCAACGGCGCGGCGACGGCGGGACGGAATGCGCGGTCTATCGAAACGGTGTGCTGGCAGGTGGTAGATGTAACGGATGATCGCGCGCATGGCATTCAGGCGCTGCGCCCGTGGGCCGCGCATATTATCGGCGCGAGCAGTGATGAGATCGTCGAACGGTTGGGCGTGGCACCGGACGTCAGCGCGGCGATTCACGCAGCGTATCACGAAGGCGGACAAAATGCAGCCGCGCAATACGTTACCGCGCGCGAGGTCGATGCGGTCGCGATTGTCGGCCCACCGGACCATTGCGCAGAAAAAGTGGGGGAGATTGCGCGCGCGGGAATCAATGCACTGACATTGCTGGTGCGAGGTACCGTGGCGGATAAAGAACGTACGCTGCAACAGTTTGCGGAACACGTCGTGCCAAAATTGAATTCTTTGCGTGCCGCACCAGCCGCCGGGTGACAGCCATGAAAATCATCTGGCATGGAGACTCGCGACAAGCATTGGAGCGTGAGCGTCGCCCTCATCTTGCCCTGGTGATTGACTATGTAAATCGCGACGGTTGCGGCTGACCCGCCGCAGGATTTGAAGGCGTGTCCTTCTTTAGAATGAGCGAGTCCGAAGCCAAACAATTGCAGAACGTGAAGTGGGCTGCGACCATTGAAGGAGTTCCTATCTATCTTCACACCACATTGGCAAAACATTTCGCCTTGCATCCCCTTATCCTCGGTACGCGCGGACCACGACTGGTTATTGAACAAGACCAGGCACTCTGCGAACTAGAATCTGGACTATTGGGTAGTCTAGATCTGAGCGAACAAGATGAGTCCTGGTAGTAGTTTCTCAAACTATTTTTCCTTGAAAGAGGCGCGTGATTTTTACGTCGGCTTGCCTCCTCCTTCGCACTGCATCGCGAGATACAGGTTTGTTGAGTATCCGCCGAACAGTACGAAGGCGCTGTCGGCATCCATACGGAGGGAGAAACTACGATGACTACCAATATAAAGATTCTCGGTTTTGCAGGGAGCGTTCGCCATGGTAACACGGACATCATGGTGAAAAGAGCGCTTGAGGGAGCCGCCTCACTGCCAGGTGTGGAAACAATGTTTCTATCACTGGCTGATCTGGAATTGAAATGGGGCTGCAATGCCAGTTATGCCTGTTGGTACAAGCCGCGCATCATCGCTCCTTGCCGCTGCTACTCAAACCGCGGCGATGACTGCGACATGATTCTGGAAGCAATGATGCTTTGCGATGGCATGTTGATTGGCGCGCCCTCCTATTGGGGCGGTGTCCCGGCCCAGGTCAAAAACCTGTTTGATCGCTCGATGGCCATCGAAATGGGCTTTCACCTGAGAAACAAGGTCGGCGCGGGCTTGACCATCGCCGCCGAACGTCACGGCGGTCACGAAGGGACGGTGGACGAGATTCATCGCTGGATGTTCATTCACGACATGATCGTCGTTGGCACCGGGCCCGAGCGACCCAAAACCAGTATCGGTGGCCACATCGGCGCGATGGGGGTGCAAGGTTTTCCGTTCCCGACACACTCGGACGAGCCAGGCGATGACAAGGCTGTGCTTCAGGACGAAGTAGGTCTCAATGCTTGCTTCAGCATCGGCAAACGCGTCGCGGAGACGACCAAGATGGTCAAACTCGCACTGCAGCAATTGGGCAGCGAGGAACTGGGGTGGCATAAAGGACCGGTCGGCTCCGAAGTCTTCGATCGTGCTGAAGCGATCGGCGCGCTGGGTATCCCCGTCGCCGAAATGGCGCGTCCGCGGTGAGATCGTGCTCTCCTTCTCCCTCTTGGCCCTCTTCGCGGGTCTCGACGTGAGGAGGGCCGGTGGGATGAATCAGCAAGGATAACCGTGCCCTACAAAGACTTGCGCGAGTTTCTGGACAAGCTCGACGCCGAAGGTGAATTGCGTTGTATCGAGGTTGAGGTGGACTGGAACCTCGAAATTGGCGCCATCACGCGACGCGGGATCGAGTTGGCGCTGCCGGCGATGCTCTTTAAAAAGGTCAAAGATTACGCGCCGTCCTATCAGGTCCTGGGCAATTTGTTGACGCCCACCCGGCCAGTCAAGCAGGGGAGGCTCGCGCTCGCGCTCGAGTTGCCGAAGGATACCCCACCGCTGGAACTCATCCAAGAGTATGGGCGCCGGATGAGGCGACGCATCAAGCCAAAGCTTGTCGAAACTGGGCCGTGCAAAGAGAACATCGTCAAGGGCGACAATGTTAACTTGTGGCAGTTCCCGACACCGCTGATGCACGGCGGTGATGGCGGTCGTTACATCGGTACATGGCATATTACGATCACGTGCGACCCAGACAGCAATTGGGTCAATTGGGGCATCTATCGCCACATGATCCACGACTGCCATACGATGAGCATGCTCTCGTTTCCCCCGCAACACGGCGGCCTGCATTATCAAAAGTACGAGGCGCGGGGCGAACCGATGCCGATTGCCGTCGCCATTGGAACGGAACCTGTGTGCTCGATTGCGGCGGACACGCAGCTCCCAGCAGGTGAAGACGAGGCCGATTTGACGGGCGGCCTGCGTGGTGAGCCGATTGAACTGGTCAAGTGCGAGACGAATGACCTGTACGTGCCAGCCGGTTCCGAGATTGTCATCGAAGGTTTTGTCCGACCGAACGAGCGGAAACCGGATGGCCCGTTTGGCGAGTATCACGGCTATCGCGATTTTCACCCGGTGAATTTGCCCATCATTGACGTGACGTGCATCACGCACCGACATTCACCGATCCTGACCATCTCGAATATGGGGAAGCCTTGGGACGAGGCGGGCATCATCTCTTCCATCGCGCAAAGCGCCATCATCGGCGCCGAACTGAAACGACAGAACATTCCCTACACGGCGGTCTATTGTCCCGCGCCCGATTTCGGTGTGATCATCGCGGTCAAGCCACAGTACGCCGGATACGCGCACACCGTGGCCTCGGCGGTCTGGGGCTCAAAAGTCGGAATTCATCGCCCCTTTATCTTTGTCGTCGGCGATGATGTGGATGTAACCAACCCTGAGGATGTGTATTGGTGTCTGATTACGCGTATGAATCCCGAGCGCAATATCCACGTTCAGCGCAACGCACCCGGCCACGCGCTCTTTCCCTTCCTCAGCCTTGAAGAAAGGCGAGCGCGGCGCGGCTCGCGCGTTCTGTTCGACGCGACCTTTCCAGCCGACATCGAGCCTCCGGTCATCATAGACTTGAAACATGGCTGGCCGCCGGACGTCCAACGGAAGGTCGTTGAACGCTGGAGTGAGTACGGGGTTGATAACGATTAGGAGAAGCTCATGGGCTCTTACAAACACACCCAGCAGGATTTCGATGACGAGATGAATGACCTGGAATTGGGACTCCAAAAAGAATTGACTTGCCGCGATTTTTACCAACAAGCCGCGGAGCAAGTTGTCGATTCGCATGTCAAGGCACTCTACTCCTGGTTGGCCAATGCGGTGAGCCTGCGCATCAGCGGACTGCAAGCGATCCGGCAGACGGCTCAGGGCAGCCAAGAATGGATGAAGGGCCTCGACGCGCAGATCAAAGAAGCAGACGCCGCCGCGGGCGAGGCGCCGCAGTTTGATCCCTCGACCGGCGGTAAACCGGGCCGCGCCGAAGTGACGACACTGCGTCAAGCGATTGAACTGGAAAAGGAATCCGCTTCGATTTACTTTACTGCAGCGCGGCGCTCGCGAGAACCGAACATCCGCGAGTTTTATCGCTATCTCGGTCCCGCGGAAGAAAGGCACAAGCAGTTGTTGGAAAGCTACTTTGATGGTCTTATCAAACTGGCGGTAAAGAGATAGGTACAATGGCCCTTTGGAAATACTACCATTTACCGGCGACGCTTGACGAAGCCTTAAATCGCCTGGCGGAGCACGGCGGCGCGGCGCGAGTTATCGCCGGCGGCACCGACCTGTTGCTGGAGCTGGAACAGGGGCACCGCCCCCCGGTCGAAGCGCTGGTGGATGTCACCCGCGTGCCAGAACTGACCGTCATTACGCAACATGACGGCTGGATTTACCTTGGCGCCGGTGTGACACATACCACCATCGTCGCCTCGGCGTTGCTCACTTGCGCGGCGACGTGCCTCGTCGAAAGCTGCGGCGTCATCGGCGGCCCACAGGTGCGCAATGTGGCGACCTTGGGCGGCAATGTGGCTCACGCGCTACCTGCCGGCGATGGAACTATTTCGCTCGTTGCGTTAGACGCCGAAGCCCAAGTGGCGGGGCCATCTGGCGCAAGTTGGCGACCAATCACTACACTGTTCAAAGGGCCGGGGAAATCTGTTGTGGACCCGACGCGCGAAATGATCGTCCAGTTTCGATTTCGTCCGCCCGGCGAAGGCGAAGCAACTGCCTTCAAGCGGATCATGCGACCGCAGGGCGTGGCGCTGCCTATCCTCGGTATGGCTGTCTGGCTCAAACTCGCCGCTGAGGATGTCGAATCACCCGCGATCGAAAATATCCGCATCGCGCTCGGGCCTGCCGGTCCAACGCCGCTGCGTGCTGTGCGGACCGAGACCTTTTTGAAAGGCCTCCGCCTCTCCGATAAAACGCTCGAACAAGCCTCGGCGGTACTTGCTTCCGAAGCCCGGTTGCGCACGAGTCCTCACCGCGCCACAAGCGAATACCGCCGCGAATTGCTGGCACCACTGCTTGAGCGCGCGTTGAAGTTGGCATCGTACCGGGCGCGCACCGGAGATATTCAACCCGAAGGACTGGGATTGGCTTAAGAAGGAGTCCCAAAATGGCAAGGCTTGCTTTTACCGTTAACAAGCAATCTGTTGAACTTGACGTCGGAGAGAACGAATACTTAGCCGACGTTCTGCGCTATCGGCTCGGCCTTACCGGGACAAAGATTGGCTGCAGCGAAGCGGAGTGCGGTACCTGCACCGTGCTTATCAATGGCATGCCCGTCGACTCCTGTATCTATCCCGCGCTCAAAGCGGAGGGGACGGACGTACTCACCATTGAAGGATTGACCGACGACTGGAAGCGCACCAACGGAAATCGCAACACGTCTCGATGCGCCGCCTCAGTTTGGGACGGACTTCATCCTCTCCAAGAGGCTTTTGTCAAAGGTGGCGCTGTGCAGTGTGGATTCTGCATCCCTGGCATCATCTTGACCTCAAAAGCTTTGCTGGATCAGAATCCCGACCCTTCCGAGCATGACATCAAGGTCGCGCTCAAAGACACCTACTGCCGGTGCGCGGGCTATACCTTCATAATGAGCGCAATCCAGACGGCGGCGAAATCCATGCGTACCGGTGAGCCGGTCCCAGAAAATCCGTATCCGTTGCCCGAGACGAAAGCGCCCTTGAACGTGGTAGGCCGCCCCTTGCCCCGCCCCGATGGTCTGGACAAGGTGACCGGCCACACCAAATACACTGACGACTATTCGTTCCCAGGCATGTTGCACGCGCGCACCTTACGCGCGAAATATCCACACGCGCTCATCAAGGAAATTGACACGAGTAAGGCGAAGGCGTTGCCCGGCGTTCATGCGGTACTCACTTATGAAGACATTCCTGGGCGGAATGCTCACGGTCTTCTCACGCCCGACTGGCCCGTACTTTGCGCCGTAGGGGACAAAGTGCGTTACGCGGGCGATGCTGTCGCCATCGTCGCCGCCGACACGCCCGGGATCGCCACCGAGGCACTTGATTTGATTCAAGTCGAGTACGAACCATTACCTGTAGTCAGCGACGCCGTCGAAGGGAGCAAGCCCGAAGCGCCGAAAGTACATGATTCCGGGAACGTACACACTCATATCAAGGTCCGCAAGGGCGACATGGAACAGGGCTTTGCCGAGGCGGACATTATTCTTGAAAAGATCTATCGTACGGGGACGACGGATCACGCCTTCCTCGAACCGGAATGTGCCATTGGAATCCCATTGGAAAACGGACGCGTCGAGGTGCTGGTTGGCTCACAGCAGCCATACACAGATCGGAATAACACCGCCAAATCCCTGGATGTGCCGGAGGACCAGGTGCGCATCCGCGTGGCGACGATCGGAGGCGCGTTCGGCGGCAAAGAAGATATCGCCGGGCAGATTCACGTCGCGCTCTTGGCGAAAGCGACCGGACGACCGGTCAAGATGTTGTACGACCGGCGCGAGTCGTTCCTCTTTCATCCCAAGCGCATCGCGGTCACTGTACGCAACAAGGTAGGTGCGAAGAAAGATGGCACGCTGACGGCGATGGAGACCGAACTGTACGGCAACGGTGGCGCCTATGCCTCGCTTAGTGAAAAGGTGATGCAGCGCTCGACGGTGCACTCAGGGGGGTGCTACGAGGTGCCACATGCCAGAGCGGACGGCTACGCGGTATATACCAACCATCCCCCTGCAACGGCATTCCGTGGCTTTGGCGTCCCCCAGTCTACGTTCGCCATCGAGTCCACAATGGACACTCTGGCCGAGATGCTTGGCATAGATCCGATTGAGATCCGCCGCAAAAATGCTTTCCGTGTGGGCAGCGTCACCAACACTGGTCAGGTGCTGCACGAGAGTGTGGGGCTGCTGGAATGTTTGCATCGAATTGATCAGTACCTTCGCGAAAACGCCCCTGAACGGTTTGCGTCATGTCCCGTCCCCGGCGCCCCTCATAAGCGCCGCGCGTGGGGAATCGCTGCGGCGTACAAGAACACTGGCCTGGGCAGTGGCGCGCCCGACAAGTCCTCCGCCGAAGTCGAATTGTTAGCCGATGGTACCGCCGAAGTGCGCACCTCATCCGTTGATCTGGGTCAGGGGCTGGCAGGCGTGGTCAAGATGATCGCGGCGGAGGAATTGGGATTGCCATATGAGCAGGTGCGCACCTTGCTTTCCGACACCGACCTCACCCCGGACGGCGGACCGACGAATGCTTCGCGCCAAACGTACGTGACCGGTAACGCGGTCCGACACGCCGCGCGTACGCTGCGAGGAGCGTTGGCAGGTGCCCTTGCCGAGGAATATGACCAGCCTCCCGAAACAATTCGCTTCGAGGGAGGGCTGGCGCGACTGAATGGTCACAGCGTCCCGTTAAGCGAGGTCGTGCAGGTTATGAAGCGAGAGGGACGCGAACCCAAGGCGCTGTACGAATATTGGGCGCCCAAGACGCAGCCGCTCGGCACAGGTGGTGACATGCACTTTGGCTACTCGTACGGCGTGCAAGCGGCGCAGGTGGAGGTTGACGTGCAGACCGGCGAAGTGCAGGTGCTGCGCGTGGCGGTCGCGAACGACATCGGGCGTGCGATTAACCCGCTGGCACTCCAAGCACAGGTTGAGGGCGGACTGATTATGGGGATGGGCAATGCCATGATCGAGGAGTTCATTGTCGAAAACGGGCAGGTGATTACCGATCGTCTCGCCCGTTACAAGGTGCCTTCGATCACACAGACCCCACAGCTCACTTCGTTCATCATCGAAGACGAGACCGCCGAAGGACCCTACGGTGCGAAGGGTGTGGGCGAAATTTCCCTCATCCCCACTACACCTGCCATCACGAACGCGATTTACAATGCCTGCGGCGTGCGCATCACGCGACTGCCGGTAGATCAAGACCGCTTGCTGCTGGCGCTCAAGCCAGGCGCGAAAGAGTGTTGATGTAGCACTACCATGATTGAGAAGGATGAGGCGCGTTTCGATGCCGTTGCCGCGGATTATGAAAAGAACGCGGCGCCCGTTCTCTACAATTTCGCGGCAGACCTGATCGAACTCGTCGCGCTGCAGCCGGGCGAAAAAGTTTTGGATGTAGGCACCGGTACAGGACTGGCCGCGCTGCTCGCCGCGCAGAAGGTCGTGCCGGCCGGTTCGGTTGTGGGTATTGATGTTTCGGAGGCGATGGTGACTATCGCTCGGCAGAAGGCGGCGAAAGAAGATTCAATCGCGACATTCATTCGCGGGGATGCCGAGGCGCTCGATTTTCCGGACGGTATATTCGACGTGGTGATCTCAAATCTGGGCCTCGGCAGCACTGACCCTGACAAGTCACTTCCGTCCATCAAGCGCGTGCTCACGCCCGGCGCGCGAGTTGCGTTCACGCACTGGGGCCCTACCGGTCGGGCGGCGAAAGCGTTTTATGACCTTATGCAAAAGCGCCGCGTCGCCGAGCCGACATCGCGCCTCGCATGGTTGCGCAGGACGGACTTGATTGTGCGACCCTGGGAAACGCAGTATTACAATCCGAGCGCGTTGGCGGAGCTGCTGCGGAGACACGGCTTTGAAAACATCCAAACGGGCACGCGCGAATACAGGACCAGCTTTGCGAATTCGGATGCTTATCTCGATATGTCGCTTGTATTCCCGCTCGCCCATGCGGAATTCGAGGCGCTCAGCCCCGGCAATCAGCGGATGTTTCGTCACGAATTCAATGCAGCCATGGCGCCATTCCGTGGCCCGAATCGAACGATCATCTCGGAAGATACGATTTTGTTTGCTACGGCCATTGCCTGATCTGCACCAACTTTAAAGGTTCAACTGTTATGGCCTACCGTTTCGAGTACTATCCAGCTCAATCCGTGGACGAGGCGCTGGCTTTCCTGGCAGAGAATCCGGGCGCCGAATTGATTGCCGGTTGCACGAACGTGATTGTGGACGCGCGCGCCGAGCGCAAGATTCCCGCAGCGGTCGTGGACATCAATGGCCTGGATGAGCTGCGGTATGCGCGGCGTGATAACGGGACGATTCGTCTCGGTGCCCGAACAACCCTGACCGATTGTTTCAAGTTGCCCTTTATTCAAAAAGAAGTCCCCGTGCTCAGGATGATGGCGCGTGAATTCGCGGGCACGTTGATTCGCAATCGCGCGACGCTCGCGGGCAATCTCGTCTATGCCTCCCCCGCCGCGGATGCTGCGCCGCCCTTGCTGGCGCTTGATGCGATGATCACATTGACAAGCAGTGCGCACGGCACGCGCGAGGTACCCTTAAGCGAATTCTTTGTTGGGCCGCGCAACACCATCAAAGCTGCAGATGAGTTGATTACCGACATCTCTTTTCCTGCGGGCAATGGCGACGTACGATCCAGCTACTTTAAATTCGCATTGCGCAACGCGATGGCGATTTCAATCGTCAGTGGCGCAGTCGTTTTGCAGCTTGAAGGCAACCAGATCCGCGAGGCGCGATTGGCGCTCGGCGCGGTAGCGCCAAGACCGTACCGCGTCACCCAAGCGGAAGAGTTGCTGCACGAACAGGAGCCCACGGAAGCGCTTATCCGCGAGGCGGCCAGATTGGCAGCTGCTTCAACCTCTCCGATCAGCGATATCCGGGCGTCGGCCGAATATCGCCGCGAAATGACTGAGGTCCTCACACGGCGCATGATTCAACAAGCCCTGGCCTCCTGATAGGGAGACCCTCACTACTGCTCGAACGGAGTTCTATGTACGACTCGCATATCATTCAATTAAAGGTCAGCGGCGTTACTGAACAAGTCACCGTCAAGCCCTATGCTACATTGCTTGATGTGCTCCGCGATCAGCTCAATCACATTGAGGTCAAAGAGGGCTGCGGGGTGGGCGATTGCGGCGCGTGCGCAGTCGCGCTGAATGGCGTGCCGGTCTGCGCGTGCCTGGTCCTTGCGCGTCAAGCTGATGGTGCAGAAATTGTCACCGCCACCGGCATTGGCACTCCCGAACAGTTACACCCTTTGCAAGAAGCGTTTATGGATTACGGCGGCATCCAATGCGGTTTTTGTACGCCGGGCTTGATTGTCACTTCAAAAGCGCTGTTGGAAGAGAATCCACACCCGAGCCGACAAGAGATTCTGATCGCGCTGTCCGGCAACTATTGCCGATGCACCGGCTACGAACAGGTAGTCGAGTCCGTGCTGGCCGCCGCGGCGAAGATGGATGGAAATAATGCTTGAGGAAAAGTGGCGCGCCTCTCGCAGCAACTCGGATGGCCGTCCCGCCTATGTCGGTGCGGACTGGAGTCCATCGCGCATTGTCGAAGTGGCTACAGGGGCAGCCGAACTCGTCGAGACAGCGATCGTGGGCAAGCCGGTGCCGCGCATTGACGGTCCAATGAAGGTTTCGGGCTTGCAACTCTATGGCGCGGACTATAACTTTCCCGGCATGTGGTACATCAAGGTCGTGCGCTCCCCACACCCCCATGCGCAGGTAGTCGGCATCGATGGAAGCGAGGCGCTAAAGCTGTTGGGCGTCAAAGCTTTCATTACCGCCGCCGATATCAAGGGCATGAACCGAGTGGGGCTGGCCGGACCGAATCGTCCCGTGCTGGTCCCGGTTGGAGATAACGTCCGTTACATTGGCGATCCGGTCGCGCTCGTCGTCGCTGAAACGATTGAACAGGCCGATGCTGCGGCGAAAGCGGTCAAGGTCGAATACAAGCCCCTGCGCGCCGTTTTCGATCCAGCCGAGGCGCTCAAGCCTGATGCCCCGATTCTGAATTATGACCGCGACGACAATATCGTTGGCACTTTTGAATTGGAGCGTGGCGAGATAGACAAGGCGTTGGCCGAGGCGGATGTGGTTGTGGAGCAAACCCATCGCGTCCCCACCCAAGACCATGCCCAGCTAGAGCCAGAAGCCGGGGTGGCGACGATTGACCCGGACGGAAATCTGACGATAACCGCTGCAAGCCAAGACCCTATCTACATCCTGCGGATGATCAACCAGGCGCTGGGAGTCCCTGAGAACAAGATCCGCGTCAAGTCAATCCCCGCCGGTGGTTCGTTCGGCGTCAAGTCTCACATCAACGTACAGGTCCATCTCGCGCTGGCCGCGCTCGTCACCCGGCATCCCGTAAAACTCGTCTGGTCGCGTGAAGAATCCATTCTCGTTCATCCGAAGCGCCATCCGGCCTTGATTCAGTACAAAATGGGTGCGCGACAGGACGGGCGCATCACAGTCATTGATGTAGATGTCCTCTCCGATTCGGGGGCCTATCCCGCGAGTTCGCCCTATGTCTTTCAAGTGTTGTGTAATGCGATTCCCGGCCCGTATGATATTCCTCATATCCGCGTCCGCGGTCGAGTCGTCGCGACCAACAATCCGGTCAAAGGAACGTTTCGTGGCTATGGCGATCCCCAGGGATTCACGCCCACCGAATTAACCTTGACGCTCCTCGCGGCAAAACTGGGGATGGACCCGGTTGAAATTCGATTGAAGAATGGCCACACGATGGACTCGAAGCCGACGCAGCACGGAGTCCGTATTGATCACCCCGTGATGCTTGGCGAGACCATTCGCCAGGTGCTCGCGATAGCCGGGCCTAAGCCCCAGCCCTCGCGCGCCAATGTGCGCATTGGACGCGGCATCTCGTGCGTGATGCCAAGCTTTGATGTGGCGGGCGGCAAGTGGGGCGCGATGGCCGGAACCGCCGCGAACGTGGAGATTTTGCCCGATGGCTCAGTGGTCGTGCGCTGCGGCGTTTCCGAAATTGGCGTGGGCATCACCACCGTCCTGGCTCAGATTGCCTCTGAAGAGTTAGGCGTAGACATCAAGAACATTCAGGTTGTGTTTGGCGATTCGCTGATCAGCCCAAAAGCCGGGCCCAGCGTCGCTTCCCGCCAGGCTTATACGGCCGGGAATGCGGTTCGCAAAGCGTGTCAACTCTTGCGCGAACGGATGGTGCAGGTTGCGGCGCGCGATTTGGGTGTCCAACCGGAGGAGGTCTGGCCGGCCTGGGGCAAATTTGTCGTCGAGCGAGACCTGAGCCGCTGCCTCACCGTTCAGCAGGTCGCCGCTTCAATGTACGGCACGGGCATAGATCGCGAAGTGCACTATTGGTTCCGCGCGACGCACGCGGAATATGGCCATCTGTACGTGACGGCATTGGTTGATTCGGAAGTTGATATCGAAACCGGACAAATCCGCGTTCTGCAAGTTGTCAACAGTCACGACACCGGCAAAGCATTGAATCCACTCAATTGTCGCGGGCAGTTGATCGGCGGTGGGAGCCAGGCTCTCGGCTGGGTCTTGCTTGAAGACGTACAAGAAAAGAACGGCCGCATCTTGGCGCCGTCGCTGACGGAATATCTCGCCCCGACTTCAATGGATATTCCGGATTCGTACAAGACGGTGTTGATCGAAGCGCCCTATCCCACGGGGCCCTACGGCGCGAAAGGCATTGGCGAACACGGGATGGATTCGACGCCCGCGGCCATTTTGAATGCGATTTATGACGCGACCGGCATCATGATGACGGAATGGCCAGTCACATCTGAAAAATTGTGGCGCACGATGCGCGAGCAAAACGCGCGCTGAGAACGAATCTCGAACAGGCCGTGATGCCAGGTATGTTCATGTGGATCGACTAGAATCGCACCGGCCACATGATCCCCACGTTTGTGGATCATTAGGAGCGATGAAGATGGGCGACGACCTCCGAATTGTAGGTCAAGGTGTGCGCCGAATAGATGCTTTTGAAAAGGTCACCGGCACGATCCGCTATGGTATTGATCTTTCTGCCCCAGGTATGTTGTTCGCGCGCACCAGGCGCAGCCCTTATCCCCATGCCCGCATCCTCAGCATTGATGCCAGTCAGGCGCAAGCGCTCCCCGGCGTTGAAGCCGTCGTAACTGCGGCCGACATTCGCGGTACGAATCGTCACGGCATTGAGCGTCCCGATCAGCCTGTGCTCGTCCCCCTCCATGACCGCGTCCGCATGGTCGGCGATCCCGTTGCGGCGGTAGCCGCGCGTAGCAAGGAAATTGCCGACGAGGCGCTCAAACTCATTCAGGTCGAATACCTGGAACTGCCGGCGATCACCACCATCGCGGATGCCCTCAGCGCTCATGCGCCGCTGGTTCACGATAGCTACGAGCGCAACATTTGCAGCGAATATCATTTCATGCGCGGCGATCCCGACCAGGGCTTTGCCGAAGCGGATATCATCGGCGAGGATACTTTTGAGCTGCCCCGCCAGGAACACGCTTACCTGGAACGCGAAGGCGGGATCGCGACCGTTGATCCCAATGGTGTCATCACTGTGATGGCTGGGACACAACGCCCGCGCTTTATTCATGCCGCAATTTGTGAATCGCTCGGTTTGCCCGGCAGCAAAGTCCGCGTCGTCGGAACGCCCACCGGCGGCGCGTTCGGCGGCAAAGCCGACCTCTCAATGCACGCGCTCGTCGTCCTGCTCGCATACAAAACCGGCCGGCCCGTCAAACTCGTCTGGACGCGTCCCGAGTCCTTGATTGCGAGTACCAAGCGCCATCCGATGATCATTCACGCCAGGCTCGGCGCAACGAAAGAGGGCAAGCTCACTGCTTTTCTTGCAGACTGTCTCGCTGATGGCGGCGCGTATGCCTCGCATTCACCGGTCGTCGCGTGGGCGGCCGCGACGTACTTCCCCGGCCCGTATCACGTGCCGAATCTGAAAATTGATTCGATGTCGGTCTATACCAACAACCCCATCTCCGGCGCGTGTCGCGGCTATGGCCAGCCTCAAGCTATCCTCGTGCTTGAGAGCCTCATGTCAGAACTGGCCGACCGCCTGGGTATTGACCAGGTTGAGTTCCGTCTCATGAACCGTTTGCGGATGGGCATGCAACCCGGCTCGCCGCGCGTCACGCTCGACTATGAGCCAACGTTGCCGCAAACGCTCGAACAAGCTATGGCCGCGGCTGGCCCCAAGCCCAAATCCAGTGGCCCTTGCAAGCGGGTTGGACGCGGCATCGCTGCAGCGATGCCCATCTTTGATATTTCGACCGAAGATGTTGCGGACATGCGCGGGGTTGGTGCCGTCGTGGAAGTTTTTCCCGATGGGAGCGCGTTGGTACGCACCGGCGTGCCCGAGATTGGCAATGGGATTACCACTGTGCTAGCCCAAGTGGCCGCAGAGGAATTAGGTTTGCCACTTGAACGCGTGTCCGTTTTGCATGGCAGCACCGAGTCCACGCCGGACTCCGGCCCCGTCGTTGCGTCACGCCAGGCGTACTGTTCCGGCAACGCGGTACGCATTGCGGCGGCGGATGTACGAGGGCGTATTCTCGAAGTCGCGTCGGATATTCTTCACGTTCCACCGGACGCCATTCGCATACGCGATGGTCGCCTCCACTCGGTTGAGGATAGCAAGGTTTCGAGTTCATTCGCCGAGGTCGCTTCCGTTTGTCACAGAACGGGCGTTGATCTTCAAGGTCGCGGCTGGTTTACCGCCTCTCATGCGGATGCCGGACATACATTCATGACGAGCGTTGCCGACGTAAAAGTAGATGAGGAAACGGGCAAGGTGCGCGTGCTCAAATTGGTCAATGCCCACGACAGCGGCAAGGCGCTCAATCCTTTGAACGTCAAAGGCCAGCTGATCGGCGGAGCGATGATGGGGTTGGGCTATGCGCTCTCGGAAGACCTCGAGATCGAAGGGGGACGGTTAGTCTTTCCGCCGCGTCTGCACGATTATCTCTATCCGACCTCGCTTGATGGCCCGGAGGAGTGGGCGCCCGTGATCGTCGAACATCCATATCCGACCGGACCGTATGGAGCAAAAGGCGTGGGCGAGCACGGCACCGACACCGCTCCGGCCGCCATCGTCAACGCGATCTATGATGCCATCGGCGTGCGCACGAATCGGACGCCTGCACTGCCCGAACGTGTGCTTGAGGCGATCCGACGCGCGCGTGAGAACCAAAAATGAAACTCAGTCTCCAAATGCATTCTCTGCACACGATGGACGATTGGATCGCACTCGCGTGCAAGGCAGAAGAGTACGGCTTTGCAGAAATTCATATCGCTGAACGTCTGGACTTTCCGTATCCGACCTGGCCGACGCTTTACCTGATGGCTGAACACACCTGGCGCATTGGCCTCGGTACGGGCGTAACGAACCCTTATAGTAGACATCCGGCTGTGACGGCCAAGATGGTGGCCATGCTCGACGCGTACAGCCACGGACGCGCAGTATTGGGAATCGGGCAGGGCGATGGGTGGCAATTCGATCTTTTGGGCATTCAGCACTCGCAACCGTTGACGGCTTTGCGCGAATCGGTTCAACTCATCCGCCATATTCTATCAGGCAACGATGACGGTTTTGCAGGGAACGTCTATTCGGTTGAACCCGGGCTTGGCTTTACATGGAAAGGATATCGCGAGGACATGCCGATCTTTGTGGGCAGCCGCAGCCCGGGCGGGATGGCCATCGCGGGCGAAGTAGCCGATGAGCTGCATTTACCTAACTGTGTCGCTCCAGAATTTATCACATTCGCGCAGGAGCAAGCGCGCAGGGGAATGCAAAAGGCCGGCAGGCTCGGCGGCCTGATTCCGATTGCAAGCTCTCCGCAGTGTGCGATTAGCGACGACCGCGACGTGGCGGTACGTTTCGCGCAAGAGCGCATTGCCGGTTTCATCGAATGGATGAAGGTGCCGTGCGAGTTGATGGGCATAGAGCCGGACGAAGTGGGGCGATTGTCGCAAGCCAGGCAGAACGGCGACCTGGAATATATCCATCGCAATATAACTGGCGAGTACTTGCGCGCGTTTGCGGTTGCGGGGACGCCGCGCGATGTCATCGAGCAGTTGGAACGATTGAGCGATCTAGGCATCGAGCATGTTACGCTGAACGAGCCAGGCCCGAACCTGCGAGAGGCCTTGGGTTTGTTGGGAAAGGAGGTACTGCCGCATCCTTGAACTAGACAACGCTTTTCCCATGATCCGGTGGCACTGTTGGAGCAGCTGCTTATTCGCGTAAGGACATGATCTGTGGCAATGAGGAAGAAAACTCATTCAACTCGATCATGGCCGGCCAACTACGAAGGAGGTAAAAGGATTGCACGATTTTGGCCGTTAGCCTTGCGCATCGTTGAGCACTGCGAGGAATAGTCTGGGTGCCAGCATCAAATCTGTGGTGGCAGAACAGCAACGTAGCAGCCCCAACGATGTTGTGAATCTCGTTCGCACCTGGGTGTATTTCAACTCCTCAGGAGGAGAAGTCAAAATGAAAACGATACACATCAAGGCATGGTTGGTTGTTTCGCTGCTCGTCGCACTGGGACTGGCTGTCACCGCATGTTCACCTGGCGCTCCCCCAACCCCTCAGGTGATTGAAAAAATCGTTCAGGTCACGCCGACGCCGCCCCCGGTCAAAGTGCCGAAGGTCGCACTGATTATGAGCGGAAAGCGCGAGGACAAGTCGTGGAACCAATATATCGCGGATGACGTGAAGAAACTGGCCGACCAGGGCAAGATCCAGGCCTCGTATGCCGAAGATGTCTCTCCGGCCGATTTCGAACGCGTGGCCGGTGATTACGCCAGCGAAAATTACGATCTGATCATCGCTCATACTGCCGATTACACCGAAGCCACGCTCAAGGTCGCGAAACAATATCCGGACGTTAAGTTTGCGATCACCGGTGGCACAACCTTCACGTCAAACGTGGCCGGGTTGAACACCTGGAATCACAAGTCTTCGGCGGTGCTGGGTTATTTGGCAGGACTGCTGACTCAAAGCAAAGTGGTCGGAATCGTGGGCGCCTTCGCGTACCCAACACAATTCGTTGCACACGAAGGATTCAAGTTCGGTGTCCATAAAGCGAACCAGGAATTTGTCGAAGCGGACGCGAATGCGAAGCAGGTGCACTGCCTCGAGACGTTTACGAACACCTGGTTCGACACAGGACTTGGCTTCGAAGCGGCCAAAGCGCAGATGGATCAAGGCGCCGATATCATCTACATTAGCGCGAGCGGCGCAGGCTTTGGCGTGATCCAGGCGGCGGAACAGACGAACCAGGCGCACGTGATCGGCACATTTGTAGACATGAATCCCTTCGCGCCGGATGTGATCATCACGAGCGACGAACGCCATGCGCTCCTGCCGCTCCAGGCGATCCTGGATGACATCCAGGCAGGAAAATTCACGGGCAAAGACTACAACTTTGATCTGAGCAACGGCGGAAGTAGTCTATCGCCTTATCACAATTTTGACAGCCAGGTTCCGCAGGATATCAAGGACAAGGTCGAACAGTTCGAGCAAGACGTCATCGCGGGCAAGGTCATCGTGCCCTTCGTCACTGCCAAACTCGGCGGTGAGACAGCATGCGAGGTAAAAGCGGCGGGACAGTAACCGGTCAGGGTCAGATCATTAGCGACTCCCTTCCAAAGGAGAAACACCGCGTCTTACCTGGCTCTCGCGTTGAGGGAAGGAGCAGGTAGCAACGGGTCTTCAGTAGTATGTGTTTATCGGTGAAGAAAACAATGTCTTCTGCTACCCTTGCTACCTGCTACCTGTCAATCGGAGTATGAACCGATCAGGGGGAAAAGTTTGACAGCGTTCCTCAAAATGGAAAGCATCTGCAAACGATTCGGGCAGGTGCAGGCCAATGACAATGTAACCTTTGAGGCAGAAGCGGGCGAAATTCACGCGCTGCTCGGAGAGAATGGCGCGGGGAAGACCACGTTAATGAACATTCTCTACGGGCTGTATCAGCCCGACTCTGGCGAAATCCATCTCCAGGGAGAACCCATCCGGATCCGTTCTCCACAGGACTCGATTCGTTTGGGAATTGGGATGGTACATCAACACTTCATGCTCGTCCCACCTTTTACGGTCGCCCAAAACGTCGTACTGGGACTCCCTTCATCGCGTGGTCCCTTCCTCGACACCGATCGTGCGTCCGAACGCATTACCGAACTTGCCGAAAAGTATGGCTTGAAAGTGGATCCGAACGCGTATGTCTGGCAGCTCTCCGTCGGCTCGCAGCAGCGCGTTGAAATTTTGAAAGCGCTGTATCGCGGCGCGCAGTTGCTCGTTCTCGACGAGCCGACGGCCGTTCTCACGCCCCAGGAGACGAAAGAGTTTTTCTCAACACTACGCTCAATGGCAGAGCGGGGCCATACAGTTATTTTTATAACCCATAAGCTCGAAGAAGTCATGGAGATCAGCGACCGCTGCACCGTGCTCCGGGATGGCCAGGTGATTGGCACCGTCACGACGCGAGAGACGAACGACGATGAGCTCGCGCGAATGATGGTTGGACGCGATGTCGTCTTGCGTGTGGCAAAAAAGCCAGAGAAGTTCGGCGAGGTTGTCCTTCAGGTTGACAAACTATCGGTCATGGGCGATCACGGCTTGCTCGCCGTACGAGGGCTTTCATTTGCGGTTCGGGAAGGAGAAATCCTCGGTGTGGCAGGGGTAGATGGCAATGGTCAGACCGAACTTGCTGAAGGGATTCTCGGATTGCGTCGGCTTGTCGCTGGCCGCATTAGTATTGATGGCCATAACTTGACCGGCGCAACCCCACGTCAGGTCATCGAGCAGAAGGTGACCCACATCCCCGAAGATCGCCTGACAATGGGCCTCATCTCTGAATTTACAGTCCAGGAGAATTTGATCCTCGACTGCTTTGATGAGAGTCCGTACAGCCAGCGTCCTTTTGGTAATGGAAAAGGCAAAGGCTGGTTTCTGAATTCGAAGGCGATCGTGGATCATGCGCGCCATGCTATTGCCGCTTATGGCATCAAAGCCCCTGGCCCTGCTGCGAAGACCCGGTTCCTCTCGGGGGGTAATCTGCAGAAGCTCGTCGTCGCGCGTGCGCTCTATCATTCACCGCGGCTCCTGGTTGCCATTCATCCCACGCGCGGGGTTGATGTCGGCGCAACCGAGTTTATATGGAACCGCTTGCTTGCCGAACGCGATGCGGGGCGTGCCATCTTATTGATCTCAGCCGATCTCGACGAAGTGCTGCAACTCAGCGATCACATTGCCGTGTTGTTCGAGGGCGAATTCACGGGCATGCTGCCTGCTGGAAACGTTGACTTGGTTGAACTCGGCCTGATGATGGCTGGCTCCAAAAGGTCAGCGACATGAAAACGACAGTAACGACTCCTGCCGTTGCGCAACCCGAATCGGAGGCGATGCCGCGGATCGGAGGAGGAAAATTACCGTGGCATCGCGCGCGAGCGACAGTCCTCGGCCTCCTGGTGCCGCTTCTCGCGCTGTTGGTATCATTTGGCATTGGCGCCATCCTGCTCGTGCTTTCAGGAGCGAATCCGGTTGAAGCCTATCGCGCTCTGGTTCAGGGCGCGTTTGGCTCGCAACACAACATATTCGAGACGCTGGTCAAGATGACGCCTATCCTTTTAGTGG
Organism: Ardenticatenaceae bacterium; assembly: GCA_027493995.1. Taxonomy (GTDB): domain Bacteria; phylum Chloroflexota; class Anaerolineae; order Ardenticatenales; family Ardenticatenaceae; genus DOUV01. The sequence goes on from JAOSJS010000001.1 coordinate 9,551,331, forward strand.
CGTTGGGCGTGACGTTTGCTTTTCGCTGCAGCACGTGGAACATTGGCGCCGAAGGGCAATTGCACCTTGGCGCGGTCGGGGCGACTGTGGCCGGTCTCGCGCTCAAAGGTCTGGCCCCCGACTTGCCAGGCATTATTTCGATACCAGTGTTGCTCCTTGCCGGTTTTCTGGCGGGTGGACTCTATGCGTCGTTTGCCGGAATCCTGAAAGTCAAGTGGGAAGTCAACGAAGTCATCACGACCATCATGATGAATTTTGTCGCCATCCTCTTTGTTCAATACCTGGCTTTTGGTCCGTTGCGCGATCCGACGGCAGGCGGCCTGCCTATGTCGCCGTACATTATTGAATCGGGACAGTTGCCGCGCCTGGTAGCGCAGTCACGGCTCCATCTCGGCGTGGTCATCGCCTTGATTGCCGCGGTCGTGGTTTATATCGTTCTATGGAAAACGACGCTCGGTTTTCAGATTCGCGCGGTCGGCGCGAACCCACGCGCGGCCAGACACGCGGGCATTGACGTTTCGCGCAGTGTATTCATCGCGATGGTCATTAGCGGCGGTCTGGCGGGTCTCGCCGGAATGATTGAGATCGCGGGCCTGCATTATCGGCTGCTCGATTCTTTTTCGCCGGGTTATGGCTCGATCGGAATAGTGGTCGCACTCCTGGGCAATCTGCACCCGTTGCTCATTGTTCCGGCGGCCCTGCTGTTTGGCGGCTTACTTAACGGCGCGGATACGATGGCGCGCACCATGCAGGTTTCCACTTCGATCATTACAGTCATTCAAGGGCTGATGGTCTTGTTCGTGCTCGGCAGTCAGTTCCTGGTAGCCAGGTGGGAGGAATAAGATGACGTTTTGGCATTTGATCCTGCAGTTGTTCCAGGGTGCGCTATTCATCGGCCTGCTGGCCGCCACCATTCGCATGGCCACACCGCTGGTCATCGCAGGATTGGGGCAAATTTTCACGCAATTGGCCGGCGTTCTAGACCTCAGCGTGGAAGGCGTAATGCTCGTCGGTGCTTTCTTTGGCTTCGCGGGCGCCTACTTTATGGGGAACGTATGGATTGGCGTGCTGACCGGCATGGCCAGCGGCGCCATCGTCAGCCTGTTGTTGTCCTTCCTCAGCGTGACCCTGCGCGCCAATCAGACCATTGTAAGCATCATGCTCGTCATCATGCTAACCGGTGTCGTAAACTTTGCGAACAAACTGATCTTTGGCGTTGGATACATTCCACCCAAGACGGCCGGGTTTGCAGCACTCCATTTCCCGCTGCTCAGCGACCTGCCGGTCGTCGGCCCGGTCCTGTTTCAGCAGAACCTGCTCGTCTATATCGGCTTCCTGCTCGTGCCGATTGTGAGCATCATTATCTATCGAACCACTTTCGGACTCAAAATCCGGGCAGTGGGCGAACATCCGCGCGCGGCCGACTCCGTCGGTATCAACGTTTACCGGACGCAATACCTGGCGATAATGATTGGCGGATTGTTCGCGGGACTCGGCGGCGCGTTTCTGACCCTCGCCTGGACGGGCTTGTTCACCGACATTATCACAGCGGGCCGGGGCTGGCTCGCCATCGCGCTCGTCTTTTTCGGAAAATGGAATCCGTACCGACTCGCGGCCGGCGCGCTGCTCTTTGGCTTTGTCAATGCCGTACAACTGCGTATGCAGGCAATGGCCGGCCAGATGGTCGCCTTCCAGTTGATGTTGATGTTGCCTTATCTTCTGGCCATCGTCGTGCTGATTATGGTGGCACGCAAGGCGGGTGGCCCGGCGAACCTGTGCGTGCCCTACAAACGCGAGTGATGGGGAGCAAAAGGGACCGGCTTGAACCTCAAATCTGTCGGCAGCAAAGCGGAACGAATTCTGCCTTCCATCGCCATATCCTTCACTCGCGCGGACCTGATGATGCTCGGCGTGGTCCTGATCTGGGGTGCAGGCTTTACAATCGTCAAGCAATCGGTTGAGATTTTTTCGCCGATGGTCTTTAATGCCGCGCGTTCCACGCTCGGCGAAGTCATACTGCTGATCGCGTTGTGGACCCAAGGGAATCGTTTGCGGGATGCCGGTGCAGATTGGTGGCGGCTGATTGGCTTAGGTATAGTGGGTTATTTTGGCTATCAGCTCTTCTTCGTTCTCGGCATTTCCAGGACAACCGCTTCGAATTCGTCGCTGCTGCTCGCGACAGTACCGGTGCTCGTCGCGGCCATGAACACGTTGTTTCGCTTCGAACGTTCAAGTGTGCGCATCTGGTGGGGCGTCCTACTCTCGTTCGCGGGCATCCTACTTATCTTGTTGGGAGGTCAGGCTGCGTTTGCATTCGGAGGCGAAACGTTCTTGGGGGACGCGATCACATTATGCGCCTCCCTCGCATGGGCCTGGTACATCGTGTTCTCCCGGCCTTATTTGCAGCGACATTCCGCTTTGCTGGTGACAGCTTGGGCGGTTGGGACATCTACCGTGTGCCTGTGGCTCGTCGCATTACCTCAATTAGCGGGGATTGATTGGACTTATCTGCCGCTCGCGGTCTGGTTTGGCTTTATCTATACCGGTGTTTTGGGCGTCGCCGCAGCGTACATTCTGTGGAATAGCGCGGTCAAGTTGGTCGGCGGCCCGCGCGTCGCGGTCTATTCGAACCTTGTCACGGTCGTCGCTGTCGCGATTGCTGCATTCACTTTAGGCGAAGCCCTCACTCTTTTGAAACTGATCGGCGGGCTTGCTGTTTTTGCCGGGATTACGCTCACGCGTTTGCGGCCGCCTCAAGGATGATGTGTTCATATGACACTGTTGGCGAATTGGTGCAAGTGGCGGGTGCCTGTTTGTAGTGCGCGCTGTAGGGGCGCACGGCCGTGCGCCCCTACAGCGCGCACGACGAACTGCTCGCCCTCCCTGGAGACGATTTCGCCAACAGGATCTTCATATTTCTGTAAAAGTGGCGCGTACGCGCCACTTTTACAGAAAGTGAGATACGCCGTCGCCTCAAGCAAGGCGTTGAGAGGTCGTCAACCAACGTGATTGGAGAGGATTCAGATGGACAGCCGGTTTGTCAGCGTCGTGATTGCTCTCCTGTCAACGTATTTGTTACTGCTCTACACTGCCCTGACATTGGCGAACGAGGACTCAGACGCATCTCACAACGGTGAATTGACGACTGGCCGCATCATGCGCTGGGCAGCAATGAGTTGTGCGGCACTCGCGGTTGGCGGCCTCGGCGAATTGTACGCCGCGGAATTCGCTCTCAACTGCACATCCGAGACCAACGCGTAGTGCGGCCGGGCGCATTGCCCGGCCCAACGGAGAACGAGGGATCGTGTACCAACGCATCCTTTACGCAACCGATGGTTCCGAAGCATCGCACCGTGCGTTGATCCATGCGCGTGATCTGGCGCAAAAATACAACGCGGAACTCGTGCTCGTCCACGTCTTTCGCAGCATTCAGGAATTTGGCAAGTCGCCCTACTTTTCGGAGATCGAAGCTGAACGCAAACACGCGGGCGACACCATCATCGGACAGGCGATGGCCGAACTGAAAGACTCAGGTCTTAGCGTGCACGTGGAACCGTGCGAAGGGCCTGTAGCAGAAGCGATTATTCATGCAGCGATGCTGCGTCACTGCGATCTAATTGTGATCGGCTCGCGCGGCCTGGGCACATTTCAAGGGTTGCTGCTCGGAAGTGTCAGCGACCGGGTGGTGCACCATGCGCCTTGTCCCGTACTCGTCGTTCGGTAATTCTCTTGCTTATAGAGACAGGCCGCGTTGAGGCACTCAGCGTAAATGTTCCGTCCTTATCAGCCCGATCGTATTTGGCGCTCCGAGTTTTTCAATCAGTCGTGTAGAAGGCGCAATTTTTAAAAACATGTTGGGGGATGAGCTTGATGGCATTTATGACCTTTAATGACATGCTGCGTCGAACAGCCATGCGCTGGCCGGACAAGACGTTTCTCTACTGGACCGACCGCAATCGCGGGTTGACGTATTCCCAGGGTGAAGAGATTTCAGACCGCGTGGCCGGCGCACTGGCCGCGCTGGGTGTGGAGAAAGGAGACCGCGTCGGCATTTTCGCGCACAACGGACTCGATTACGTGATGGCAATGTTTGGCGCGTGGAAGCTCGGCGCGATTTCGGCGCACATTAGCGTCCTGCAAGCGGACAATTTGGCGTACTTTGTGAACGACGCGGAACCAAAAGTATTGATCTACACCGGTGATATGCAACCGGTCATCGAGCGCGCGCGCGGCCGGATGCCGGGTGTCAGGCACTATGTTTGTTACGATGGCGCGAAAGAAGGCGCGCACGATTGGAACACGCTGCTCGCGTCTGCGCCACATCCACCCAGCGTAGACGTTAGCGATGAGGACCCCGCGCACCTGTCTTATACCTCCGGCTCGTCCGGCAAACCGAAAGGCGCGGTGTTGCCGCATGGCTTTGTCGCCCGCGCAACGAATTGCATCGCCGAGCGATTGGGCCTGTCGAGCGCGGACGTTTCGCTGGGGGCGACTTCGTTGGCCAGCTCGTACCATCTCGTCGCGAATTTGCTGCCCGGTATTCATCGCGGCGTGAGCATTGGCGTGATGTCGAAATGGAATCCAGAGAACGCGTGGGAAGAAATGGATCGGCGCGGTGTCACAGTGTTTGTATCCAATCCACTGCTGCTGACCGACATCCTCAACATCTCACGTCAAAAAGGACACAGGCCGAACGCGCTGCGAATCGGCCTGTCGGGCGGCGCGCCGGTGCCCACCGAACTCAAGCGCGCATATCAGAATGAGTTGGGGGTGTTTCTCGTCGAGAGTTATGGACAGAGCGAGTTGGGTGGTTTCGTCGGGCTGGGTTATCCGAGGCGAGAAGAGGGAGAGCGTCTCAATGCGGTTGGGCCGGCGCTGCCGGACAAAGAGGTCCGCATTATGGACGAACAGGGGAACGAAGTGCCGATTGGGCAGCCAGGTGAAATGGCCCTGCGCGGCGGTTACATGTGGGGCTATTGGAAGATGCCGGAAAAGACAGCCGGGGTAATGCAAGGCGGTTGGCTGCACACAGGCGATATGGGCCGAATGGATGCCGAAGGATACATCTACATGCTCGGACGCTGGAGCGAACGAATTATTTCGTCTGGTCGAGTCCTCTTCCCACGCCCGATGGAGGAAGCCCTTTTACGGCATCCCGCAGTGCGCTATGTTGCCGTGATTGGCACACCCGATCCGGTCGCGGGCGAAGTTCCGAAAGCGATTGTCGCGTTGTATGAGGATAAAAGAGCGACCTCGGACGAATTACTACAACACGTTCGTACTCAACTGGACACGGAGCCAGCCCCACAATGCATCGAGATTATTCCACAAATGCCGATGACGCCGACCGGCAAAATTGCCAGGGCGGATTTGCAGCGACGGGAGAGGGAGCGAGCGTGATGGAACTCATCGAAGGCACTTTCAAAGTCAGCCGTATGACCTGCGAAAACCGCATCGCCAGGATTATCGTGACGATCGAGCGGCTTCCCGGTGTTTGGCGGGCCCGCGGCGATTTGGCAACAGGGATATTCCGAATTGCCTGCGACGCGGCACAGGTCAAGGCCGAGGCGATTGTCCAGGCGATTGAACAAGCAGGTAAAGAGGGCGCGTGGCGACCCACCTACCAGACCGAAGCGCTTCCCCGACCTGCACAACGATGAGGTGAGTGTGTTGGAGATACGAACCTACCGCAACTTCATCAGTGGGGAGTGGCGCGAGTCGGTCGCAACCAAAACGACTCCTAACATCAATCCGGCCAACCTGGATGAGGTGTTCGGACTCGTGCCGCATTCAACGTGCGAGGAGGCCGCGGAAGCGGTCGCGGCAGCGGCAGCGGCATTTCCCGCGTGGCGAGAGACACCCGCGCCGGCGCGCGGCGAGTTTCTCTTGCAGGCCGCACGAATCATGCGCGAACGGAAAGAAGAAATCGCGCGCATGTTGACGTGTGAAGAGGGCAAAGCCATTCGCGAATCGCGCCCTGAAGTGCAAAAAGCGATTCAAGTCACCGAGTTCATGGCCAGCGCCGGCCGGCGCTTGGGCGGCGCAACCATGCCGTCAGAGATGCACCAGAATCTCGCGTTCACGCTGCGCCAACCACTCGGCGCCGTGGCCATCATTACACCGTGGAACTTCCCGGTCTCTATTCCCGCATGGAAGATCGCGCCTGCGTTGGTGGCCGGCAATACGGTCGTGTTCAAGCCCGCTTCGTGGACGCCTGCGTCGGCGGAATTGATCACGCAATGCTATGCCGATGCGGGGCTGCCGGCGGGTGTACTTAACCTGATCTACGGCTCCGGCAGCGAGGTGGGCAACACAATCGTTGATGATCCGCGTGTCAAGGCTTTATCTTTTACCGGATCAAATGCGATTGGCGTGCGCCTTTATGAGCAATGCGCGCGGCGCGGCGTGCGCGCCCAATGCGAAATGGGCGGCAAGAATCCGTGCGTGATCCTCGAAGATGCAGACCTGACGCTGGCCGTCGAGGCATTGGTGGGCGGCGCGTTCGGTGCGACCGGTCAACGCTGTACCGCGATGAGTCGCGCGGTCGTGGTGGACGCGATTGCCGATACGTTTCTCGAACGCCTCATCGCGCGCACGCAACAATTACAGATCGGGGTTGGCGGCGATGACAACACGTTCATCGGACCGGCGGTTTCTGAAGAGCAGTTGAATTCAGTCCTCGAATACATTCAAGTCGGCCAGCGCGAAGGCGCACAACTGGTCTATGGCGGAAACCGCCTCACCGGCGGCAGTTACGCGCGCGGTTATTTTATCGCGCCCACGATCTTTGACCGCGTGACGCCCGAGATGCGGATCGCGCGCGAAGAAATCTTCGGTCCCGTGCTCTCGGTACTGCGCGTGCCCGATTTTGAGACCGCACTTCAAGTGGCGAACGACGTAGACATGGGACTCACCTCGGTCATCTATACGAACGATCTCGCGCGCGCCCTCAAGTTCGTGGAAAAGATCGAAGCGGGGATGGCGCATGTGAATTCACCCTGGTTGGGCGGTGAGGTGCAGTTGCCCTTCGGCGGAACGAAAGCGACGGGGATCGGGCCGCACGAAATGGGCGATGCAGTGCTCGACTTTTATACCGACAGCAAAAGTGTGTTTATCAACTACAATACCCCAAAAGGTGGATGAATGAAAATGGCAAATCAAATTGAAACGATCCTCGAAGGGAGAGACGGACGACGCGTCGTGATTGGATTCGGGCATCGCTTTGTGATGATCGGCGAACGCATCAATCCGACGAACCGCAAGGTCCTGACGAAACAACTCGAAGCGGGGGATATGACCCTGGTCCGTCGCGACGCGCGCGCACAGGTCGAAGCGGGCGCGCAAGTACTGGATGTGAACGTCGGATTCGCGGGCGCGGATGAACCGGCCGTCATGCCGCTCGCCGTGCGCGCGATCATGGAAGAAGTGGATGTGCCGCTGTGCATCGACTCGCCCAGCGCCAAAGCGGTGGAAGCCGGACTGGTCGCTTTCAAAGAAATGGGAGGCAAGAAGGCACTGATCAATTCGACGACAGGCGAACTTGAAAGGATGGAACGCTACCTTCCCCTCGCGGCGAACTATGGCGCGGCGATTATCGGATTGGCACACGACGAACGCGGGATCAATTACGACATTGACGTGCGCGTCGAGTCCGCCGCAAAAATCATCGAGCATGCCAGGAAAGAATATGGCATCGGCAAAGAAGATATTCTGATTGACCCGCTCACGCTGACGGCTGGCGCAAACACGCTGGCCGCCTGGACGGCCTTGGAGGTCCAACACCGCGTCTGGACGGAGTTAGGCGTCAATACAACCACGGGCGCGAGTAACGTCGCGTTTGGCTTGCCCGACCGCACGACCATCAATGTCGCATACTTGCCGCTGATGATCAGTCGCGGTCTGACCTCCGCGATCACGAATCCGCTTGAGAAGCACATTCACAAAATCATCCTGGCCGCCGACGTCTTGATGGGGCGAGACCCCAATGCGTTGGGCTGGATCAAGGCCTTTCGCGCGGAGCAAAAAGCGGAAGCCGCCGCCGCCCCGGCCACCCCTGCGCCCAAATTGCAGAACGCCTGACTGCGTGGGTTCTTTTTTGTTGCCTCTTTAACTGATCAATTGATCAGGAAAAACAAAGGCAAGTTTATGTCACCCAAAGTTGGAATGGAACCGCTGCGCCGCGAACAGATTCTTGATGCGGCGCTGGAAACGGTCGCGCGGCGCAGTCTTGAATCCACGCGCATGAGACAGATTGCATCCACGGCGGGAGTGAGCCAGGCGAGTCTGCACTATTACTTTAATACGAAAGATCAACTTATCGTCAAGTTGCTTGAACGCCTGCTCGAAGAATTCCTGCGCGGGCGAAACGAGTTGCTCCGCGCGGCGAAAGGCCCGCTGCCCAAGACGCGCGTGCTGCTTGATCAGCAAAAGCGACTCATCGAAAATGATAAAGATCGATTGGAGGTCTATTACGATTTTTGGGTGCAGGCGACCAAGCGTCCCGTCGTCCGTAAGAAAGTCGCGGAGATGTATTCGGGCTGGCGACGCGATATTCAGGAGATCATCGAGAGGGGAGTCGCGCAGGGCGTATTTCGCCGCGACCGCGCTGCGCAAGCACCGTTTATGCTCATCTCGCTGTTTCAGGGAGCGGCTCTCCAGTACATCATTGATCCGCAGCACTTTGACCTCGAGGCATACTTTCAAGAAGTCGAAACGTTCATCGTGCATTTTCTCGGGGTCGAAAAGTAGTTTTTCATTTTTATTTGATCAGCCAGTCAAGGAGGTAAACGATGGCAGAATATCACGTGATCTATTGGAAACATATACCGACGGTGGTAATCGCCCGCGATGGCAACCAGCAGGCGCGTTACTCGCTTCCGCCGCGCTTCCAGTCCATGATTGACGCCGTGGCGATGGCTGAAGGCAGCACAAGCGACGCGGCCTATTCAGCAGGCTGGCGCAAATCCGAATGGCAAACGCGCGAGGGTACACCTGACGAAGTTGCCAGGAAAGTTGCCGCCGAACTCGAAGCAGCTTTTGATAGCAAGGCCAGGTTTTTCAGTAAGTCTGCAACTTGATTGTCCTGAGACATGACTGAACTCGAAAAACACCTCGTCATTTTGCAACCATCCGGTCGGCGCGGCTATGTCGAACACGGCAAGTCGCTACGCGCAGCGGCGCGCGAACTGGGCGTCGAGATCGAAAGCATCTGCGCTGAGAACGCGACCTGCGGCAAGTGCAAGGTGCTCGTGGAAGAAGGCGAGTTCGCGCGCTACAACCTGACCTCGCGCCGCGACCATCTCTCGCCGGTCGAAGCAGATGAGGCCGCGTATTTTGAAAAGCGGATGAAGATGCTGGAAAACCGCGGCTGGGCCATGGGGCAGGTGCGACTGTCGTGCCAGGCGCATGTGTGCGGCGATGTCCTGATCAATGTGCCCGAAGAAAGTCGCGGTAATAAGCAAATCGTTCGCAAATCGGTGACCGAGCGGCCTGTTGAGATCATCCCCGCGATTCGCAACTACTACATCGAGATGGAGCCTCCAACGTTAGCAAACCCGCGAGGCGATTGGGAACGTCTCACGGCAACACTGGTCGCCGCGATGCAATTGGTACGGCGCGGCGAAAGCGACATCCCGCGCGCCGATGAACTGAGGGTTGACTATCAGGTGCTGCGCGAACTCGCGGCGACCTTGCGTCAGGCCGAATGGAAAGTCACGGTTACGGTCTGGATGGATCGCGAAGTGATTCGAGTGCAGCCCGGTTATGTCGAAGAGAGTTACGGCGTCGCAGCAGATATCGGTTCGACCACCATCGCCGCATACCTCTGCGACCTGCAAACTGGCGCAGTGGTTGCCGCCGAATCGGAGATGAATCCGCAGATTGTCTATGGCGAAGACATCATGTCGCGCATTCATTACACGATGGATCAGCCGGACGGCCTCGGCGCACTCAACAAGGCCGTGATCGAGGGCCTCAACAAAATCTTTTTCCGAATGGCGCGACATGCGCAGATCAAGCGCGAAGATATTCTCGAAGTCGTACTCGTCGGCAACACGACGATGCATCATCTCGTCCTCAATCTGCCCCCCCGCTTTTTGGGACTCGCGCCTTATGTCCCGACGTTGCACCGGGCCATGGACGTGAAAGCGCGCGAGTTAGGCATTCAGGTGAACAAGGCGGCAAACGTCCATCTATTGCCCATTGAGGCGAGTTTTGTCGGTGCGGACAATATGGCCGTTCTCGTCGCTGAGGAACCGTACAACCAAGACGAGCAGTGGTTAATCATTGACGTGGGGACGAATGCAGAGTTAGTGCTTGGCAATCGCCAGCGCCTGATTTGCACTTCGACTCCGACTGGCCCCGCCTTCGAGGGCGCGCACATCGAGTACGGAATGCGGGCCGCGCCGGGCGCAATCGAACGCGTCGAAATTGATCGCGACTCTTTCGAGCCGCGCTATCGTGTCATTGGCATCGAGGGCTGGAACACGGATTATCCCGAGTCCAAAGGGAAGGTCAAGGGCATCTGCGGCTCGGCCATTATTGACGCCATCGCCGAAATGTTTCGCGTCGGCATTTTGCAATCCAATGGCAAATTTGCACCGGGGCTGCAGTCGCCGCGTATCCGCCAGGGCGACTTCGGCATGGAATACGTGCTCGCGTGGGCGCGCGAGACCTCGATCGATCGCAATATTCCCATCACCATGCGCGATGTGCGCCAGATTCAACTCGCCAAAGCCGCGCTCTATGTCGCGGCCCATTTGCTGCTGCGCGAAATGGGGATCGAGCGACCTGACCGCATTATTCTCGCGGGTGGTTTCGGCAGTTACATTGACAAAACGAAAGCGATGATTCTGGGCATGATTCCCGATTGCCCGCTCGAAGCTGTGTACGCCATCGGCAACGCCGCGGGCGATGGCGCGCGCATCGCTTTGCTCAATCGCAACAAGCGGCGCGAAGCGATGGACGTCGCCGCGCGCATTCAGCGCATCGAACTACCTACCGATCCCGATTTTCAAAATCAATTCATGCTCGCGCTCCACTTTCCGCACATGGTTCATACCTTTTCCCATATCGCGAATTTGATTCCGCCGCGCGAGGTGGACCCACGCGCAGCGAATTTTCAGGAGAAGTCCAATCATGGCTCGAACGTTCCTCGATCGGTTGCAAGCCGGTGAAGTGCTGGTCGCCGACGGCGCGACCGGTACAAATCACCAACATAATGGATTGCGACCTGGCGTTCCGCCAGAAGAATGGGTGTTTGACGAGCCCCGAAAAGTATTGACGCTGCACAAGGCATTTGTCGCGGCAGGCGCGGACATCATCTTGACGAATAGTTTCGGCGGGACGCGTATACGAATGCGCGACAGCAAGTACGCGCAGCGCGCGCCGGAGATCAATCGTCGCGCCGCCGAACTCGCGCGCGAGGCGGCGTCCATGCGCGCTGGCGTGCTGGTCGCTGGCTCGATGGGACCGACCGGCTCGTTGATCCAACCCTTCGGGCCGCTGACGAGAGAGCAGGTCGTGGAAACGTACACCGAGCAAGCCGTGGCATTGACCGAAGGCGGCGTAGATTTCTTGCTGCTCGAAACTTTTTTTGCGTTGAATGAGGCGGAAGCGGCCATTGAGGGTGTGAAAAAAGGCAGCGACTTGCCGCTGGTGTGCAGTTTCAGTTTTGACCGTGGGATGTTCACGATGATGGGCGTCAAACCGAAACAGGTCGTCGCGGCGCTGAAACCGTGGGGACTCGCCGCGATGGGTGCGAACTGCGGTATGACGCTCGATCACATGGAGCAGATTGTTCAAGAGATGCTCGCCTCAAATCCTGGCGTGCCAATCTGGTCGAAACCGAACGCGGGCTTGCCCAAAGGCGGAATGATCCTGCCCGAGTACGATGTGGGACCGGACGACATGGCGCGCTATGCGCGGCGCTATATTGAGCACGGCGCGCAAATCGTCGGCGGGTGCTGTGGCAATACGCCCGCGCACGTCGCGGCCATTGTGCGCGCGGTGCATGAAGAGAAGGAGCAAGCGGAGCATGCTTAATTCCGTCGCGATGGCTTCGAGAGAAGGGATATTCGGTTTGTTCAACGGGCACCATCCCGCGCGCCGGCCGTGCTTCAGCGGCTTGATCAATGTCACGCTGCCGGGACTGGAGCATGAAGGACTGCGCTTTAGCGAGGTGCACACGAACCCGCACAAGATGGCCGCCGCCGCCGCCAGCACGTACCGGCTGTTTGGTTTCGAGTCCGCGGTCGTGCCCCTCGATTTGTGTGTGGAAGCCAGCGCGCTCGGTGCGACCATTGATTTTCGCGAGCAGGCGCCGCGCCCTGAATTCCCTATCGTCGCGCAACCGCTGGCCACGACACCCGGCGAATTCGACCTCAAGATTCCGCCGGACTTAGTTGAGTGCGAACGCATTACGACCGTGATTGAGGCAATTCGCATTCTGAAGGAGCAGGTCGGCGGTGACTCGGAAAGCGATTTGCTGAAGCGAGCGGCTGTGCCGTTCGCAGTCATCGGCGCGTGGGTGCCGGGGCCAGTCACGCTCGCGATGCAGCTGATCGAAATTCGCAATCTCACCGCGAGCATGGCACACGAGCCGGAAGTGGTTGCACGCGTGCTTGAGCCACTCACTGATGTCATCATACAAGTCGGGATGGCATATCGCGCGGCGGGCGCGGATTTCATCACGATTCACGAGATGGGCGGCTCGCCCGGTTTTGTCGGCCCGCCTGTTTTCAAGAAACTGATTCTGCCGCAGCTACAGCGAATGATCGCCGCGCTGCCACGCCCGCGCGTCCTGAGCGTGTGCGGGAACACCAATCGCGCCATGTCGCTTCTCGCCGAATGCGGCGCGGACGCATTGAGTGTGGATCAGGCCAACGATCTCGCGCGCTCGCGCGAAACGCTTGGCCCGGACGCGCTGTTGTTCGGCAACATTGACCCGATTGGCACATTGGCGAACGGGACTGAAGTAGATGTGCGTGAAGCGGTCCGCCGCGCCATTGAGGCGGGTGTGGATGCCGTCTGGCCGGGTTGTGATCTCTGGCCACTCGTGCCAGCGGCGAATATGCACGCGCTGGTCGACGAAGTGCGAAATTATCCAGGAGTGCCCAGATGAATCTCGGTGATGCCAGTCTCAAATTCGTCCAGCGAATCTCGCAGCGATTGTTGTCGAACCGGCTCAAGGCGGTCAAGCAACTCGAGCGCGTGTTGACGCCGGTGGAGGAAGTGATCAAAAAGCCTGTGTGGGGTTGCCAGATGTGCGGCCAGTGCATTCTGCACGACACCGGTCTCACCTGCCCGATGGGCTGCCCGAAAAATCTGCGCAACGGCCCGTGTGGCGGCGTGCGCTCCGACGGAATGTGTGAAGTGGATCCGAACAAGCCGTGTGTGTGGGCCTTGGGCTATAAGCGTTCCCAGCGCCTGCCGTGGCCAGAGCATATATATCAATTGAACCCACCGCTGGACTGGACGCTCAAAGGCACTTCTTCGTGGATCAATCTCTTTCTCGAACGCGATCATCGGGATTTGATCAAGCCGCCCTGGAATGGCAACACGCTTGAATGGAAAAACAAACCGCTGCGCGCGGGGAGCCGACTCGAGCGCCGCTTGCGGGCGAATCAGTTCGCGGTGACGGTAGAAATTGATCCGCCAAATGACACGGGTATTGACGAGTTTATGAAGATGGCCCACGCACTCGGGCCAATGGTGGACGCGATGAACATTACGGATAACACGCGCGCCACCGTGCACATGTCGAGCCTCGCCGCCGCTGCGCTGCTCACACACGCAGGCCTCGAACCGGTGATGCAGATTACCTGTCGCGACCGCAATCGTCTCGCGCTGCAAGGGGATTTACTCGGCGCATCCGCGCTGGGCGTGCAGAACGTACTCTGTCTCACCGGTGATTACCCAACGCTGGGGGATCACAAGTGGGCCAGGCCGGTGTTTGACATTGACTCAGTCAATCTGATCCGCTATACGCGCGAAATGTGTGACCAGGCGCTTTTTATGAATCGGCAACCGATCAAGAATCCGCCCCGCCTCTTTCTCGGCGGAGCGGATGCGCCATTGACCGAGCCGCGCTACTTTCGCCCCCACCGTCTCGCCAAAAAGGTTGCAGCGGGCGTGGACTTTATTCAGTCCCAATTGATTTTCGACATCCCCGCGTTCCGTCAATACATGCAGGCGGTGCGCGATATGGGGCTGCACAAGCACGTCGCGATTTTGGTGGGTGTGGGTGTGCTGCCCGGACCCAAAACCGCGCGCAGTATTAATGAGAGTGTGCCCGGCCTTGAAATACCCGAGTGGGTCATCCAACGTATGGAAGGGGTGCCGAAAGAAAAACGCCGCACCGAGGGCATCGCTATTGCGATTGAAATCATTCAGCAGCTACGCGAAATCGAAGGTGTTGCCGGCGTGCATATCACAGCCATGTTCCATAAAGGTAAATCAGAGGCGATTCAGGCGATTGGAGAAGCCGTCGGTTTTCTCCCGCGCGAACCGCTGCCCGATCTGCTCACACTACCCGTGATTGCCGCAGCACCAGCGGCAACGGTGTGACGATTTTGTTGCGAGGCCAGGATGCAAATGCGGGAATATGTAGATGGCGCGACGGCTATCGCGCGCGGCGCGGTGCAGGCGGGCTGCAACTTTTTCGCCGGTTATCCGATTTCGCCCGCCACTCCGATTCTGCAGCATATGGTGGTCGCACTGCCGAAAGTGGGCGGCATCGCGATCCAGGCGGAGGACGAAATCGCGGCGATAAGTCTCTGCATCGGCGCGGCGATGACGGGGGCGCGTGCCATGACTGCGACGGCCGGGCCGGGCATCAGTCTGTTTTCCGAAAACATTGGACTGGCAATCATGGGCGAAGTGCCGTTGGTGATTGTGGACGTGCAGCGTCTTGGCCCCGCGACGGGCGGCGCAACGACCGTCGCCCAAGGCGATGTGCAGTTCATCCGCTGGGGTACGAGCGGCGGCTATCCGATCATTGCGCTTGCGCCCTCGTCGATAGCGGAATGTTACACGCTGACGCAAAAGGCGTTCGATCTCGCGGAGCAATTTCGCTCGCCCGTCTTTCTGGTCACCGACAAGGAATTGAACCTGACCTTGATGACGATTGACACCGACGAGTACCGCGATGTGCCAGTACAGCCGCGTCGCGTCGCGCCGCCTCCTTCCGAAAACCGTAATCCTTATCAGCCTTATTCTTTTGAAACGCTTGAAACCGTGCCCGTCATCGCCCATATGGGCGACGCGAACCTTGCGCGTTTTACGGGCAGCACCCATGACGAACGCGGGTTCCTGACGAAAGACCCGGCGAAAGCCGGACGACTAAACGCGCATCTCGCGGCGAAAATAGATGCGCGCGCCGACGAATTGGAACTGGTGAAAGCCGATCTCCAACCGGGAGCGAAAACGTTACTGATTTCGTACGGCATCACCGCGCGCTCGGTCGAGGACGCGGTGCAGAGGACGCGCGAGCAGGGCCACGCAATTTCGCAGCTCACGATTCAGAGCCTGTGGCCGTTGCCTGTGCGCGCGATTCTTTCTGCGGCGGAGAAGGTCGAGCGCGTTGTCGTGGCTGAGCTGAACCTCGGACAATACCGGCTGGAAATCGAAAGGTTGTTGCCCTATAAAGAGGTTATCGGGGTCAATCGCATTGACGGCGAATTGATCACGCCGGAGCAAATATTGAATACAGTGCACTTGTCATGAAAGAGGAGTATGTACGATGCTGACCGAAACCATGATTACGTCCGGGCCACGCACGTATCGCAATCGGTCCAATTATCCGTTTTGCCCCGGCTGCGGTCACGGCTTCATTCTTGATCACCTTAACGCCGCACTCGTCAAGCTACAGCTTGATCCGCGGCAGGTCGTGCTCGTTTCGGACATTGGCTGCGTCGGATTGAGCGATCAATATTTTGATACGCACGCCTTTCATAGTCTGCATGGCCGGAGTGTGGCCTACGCGACAGGCATCAAATTGATGCGCCCCGAACTCAAGGTCATCGTGATTATGGGCGACGGCGGCTGCGGGATCGGCGGTACGCATTTGATCAGTGCGGCGCGGCGAAATATCGGCATCACCGTTTTGGTATTCAATAATTTCAATTTCGGTATGACGGGCGGCCAACATTCTGTAACGACACCCACCGGCGGATTCACGCCGACCACACGCGGCGGAAACCTGGAGCGGCATCTCGACATCTGCGCGACGGTCGCAGTGAATGGCGCGAGTCTGGTTTATCGCGGTACGTCCTTTGATAAGGATTTGCCCGATAAGATGGCCGATGCCATCGCTCTTGAAGGATTCAGTCTGCTTGATATCTGGGAACTGTGTACCGCGTACTATGTGCCGAACAATAACTTTAGTAAAACAATGGTGATGGCAACGCTCGACGGACTGCAACTACCGGTCGGCGAATTGCATCGCGAGCAGCGGCCCGAATTCGCCGTCGCTTATCGTGAACAAGCTCGGGCGAGTGACGGCAGACCGCCGCTGCCGATACGGACGATCACGCCGCACTACACGTCATCACTCAAAACCAGGTTCCACATCGTCGTCGCTGGCCCGGCGGGCGGCAAGGTTCGCTCGGCGGCGCGCTTGATCGGAATGGGTGGTACCCACGCGGGGCTGTACGCGACGCAGAAGGACGATTACCCGACGACGGTGATGTCCGGCCATTCGGTCAGCGAAATCATCCTGAGTCCGTCCGAAATCCATTACTCTGGTATTCCCAAGCCGGAGGCAATAATTCTGCTCTCAATGGAGGGTTACAAAAGAATCGGGCATCACCTCGCGGCTTTGACCAAAAGTGATTGGCTTTTCACGGTTCCCGAATTTGCGAATCTGCCAACGCCCGCGCGCAAGATCGTCTTCGATTTTAAGACAGCGGGAGTCAGTCCGGGGAAAAAGGGCGGAGCGTTGCTGGTGATTGCGGCGGCGCTGCGTATGTTGAATCTATTCCCGATTGAAGCGGTTGAGGCCGCTATTCGTTCCTCCAGCCGCGCGGCATTCGTGGATGAACAACTCGCGCTGTTGGCTCAGAGTGAGGCCCTTGCCACCAAAGGCATTATGAATGACGTGCATGACTGAGCAACAACTCTGACGGACGCGCCGTTCGCCCAAGATACCATATTGGGCTCCTGGCCGCCACCTTCCTCACCCTCAATGATCCCGCCCCGCTCATCTGTGACATCGGCGCATGGTGGGATCCGCTCGCGTCGAAGATCGGGATCAAGCGGCGGAGACCTCTGAAGGCGACGCGCGAAACCATTGAAGTCATGCAGTGGTCAGCGGACCGCGACGATCGCCCGCAACGTTTGTGATCGCACTCGGAGGGAAACGACGATGACGGAAAAGCAGACCTACACGCTGATCGTCAACGGGAGAGAGTACCAGGTGTACGCCACTCCCAAGACCACGCTGATGGATGTGCTGCGTGACGAATTGCGGTTGACCGGCACCAAAGACGGCTGCGCGACCGGCCACTGCGGTACCTGTGTGGTGATCAAGGACAGCCAGGCGGTTCGTTCCTGTCTTATCCAAATGCGGCGCGCGCAGGGTGCGATCATCACGACCATCGAGGGCCTGGCCGGACTGGACCGGCTCCATCCGATCCAGCAAGCCTACATCGAACAGGGCGCAACCCAGTGCGGCTTCTGCACGCCGGGCTTCATTATGGCGACCAAAGCGCTGCTCGATCAGAATCCGAATCCCAACCTCAAAGAAATTTACGACGCTCACCGGTGGAATATCTGCCGGTGTACCGGCTACAACGCTATTATCCGGGCGATCCAACAGGCCGCCGGACAGGAGGTCCCGCCCCTGCCGTCGGTCAAAGAGCCTCTTAAGGCAATCAGCCAACCCCTCCCCCGGCCCGATGCTGCAGCGAAGGTAACCGGCAAGGGCATCTACGCCGATGATCTCTACGCCGAAGGCATGCTCTACGCCAGGGTATTACGCAGCCGTGAGCCCCATGCCTGCCTGCTGAATGTCGCCACGAGCCGGGCCAAAGCGCTGCCAGGCGTTGTCGCGGTCCTGACCGCCGACGACCTTCCGGGCCGCAAGGATTGTGGGGTTCACGAGATTGATTGGCCGGTGCTCTGCTACGACAAAGTGCGCTACGTCGGCGATGCCATCGCCCTGGTCGTCGCCGAGTCGGAGGCGGTCGTCGCCGAAGCCTTGGATCTCATCGAGGTGGAGTACGAGCCGCTTCCGGTCGTCACGGGGCCGAAGGAGGCGGCCGCCCCCGATGTGCCACCTATTCACGAACAAGGGAACGAGTTGGCCCACTTCTATCTGGAGCAGGGGGACGTCCAGGCCGGCTTTGCAGAGGCCGACCTGATCATCGAGCGCGAATACACCACCCAAACCGTCGAGCATGGCTTCCTCGAGCCCGAGGCGGCATTAGCCGTGCCTGAGATGAACGGCAGGCTCACTGTGTACTGTGGTGGCCAGATTCCCTTCAGCGATCGCAGCCAGATTGCTGCCACTCTGAACGTCCCCGAAACACAGATTCGGGTTATCAACTGCCTGATTGGTGGTGGCTTTGGCGGGAAAGAGGATGTTTCGGTCCAGATTCACGCCGCCCTGGCCGCTTGGGCCACCCGACGGCCGGTCAAGATGGTTCTCAGTCGCGAGGAGTCACTTCGGGTCCATCCGAAGCGCCACGCCACCATCATTAACCTCAAGACGGGGGTGAAGAAGGACGGCACCCTGGTTGCGCATGAGGCTGAGATCTGGGGCGACGGTGGCGCCTACGCCAGTCTTAGCAACCACGTAATGCTGCGGGCGACGACTCACGCCGCTGGGCCGTACGAGGTGCCCAATGTTCGCGTCAACACCTACGCCATGTATACCAACAACGTGCCCGCCGGCGCCTTCCGTGGCTTTGGCGTTACACAAAGTGGCTTCGCGATGGAGGGCCAGATGGATATTCTGGCTGAGGAGCTGAGAATCTCGCCACTTGATATTCGGCGCCGTAACATCCTGGCCCCAGGGAAGACGACGATTGCCGGTCAGGTTATGAAGGAGAGCTGCGGCCTGCCTCAGGCGCTTGAAGCAGTCGCGGCTGAGATGGAAGAGCATGATTTCGTCTCTATTGAAGGCAGTAAGCGCCGGGCGTGGGGTATCGCCTGCGCGTACAAGAATACCGGCTACGGGAGCGGCGCGTACGATGCGGCCGGAGCCGAGGTCGAACTCTTTGCCGATGGCCGAGCGATCGTGCGCGCCGGAGCCGCCGAAATCGGGCAAGGTCTGGTCGGTGTCTTGGCCCAGATCATCACTGAAGAGCTGGGTGTGCCCTACGACCAGGTTGACGTCCTCGTGTCAGACACCGACCTTACCCCCGATGGCCAGGCGACAACCGCCTCCCGCCAAACCTACGTGACCGGGAATGCTGCCCGCTACGCCTGCAGGGAGGTACGGGGACTCCTCAGTCAGACGGCGGCCGAACTGCTCGACACTGCCCCTGACACCTTGATTTTTGAGGGTGGATACGTCCGCAGCAACAGCCGCAGCGTGCCCCTTCGCGAAGTGGTCAAAGAGGCGCGCCGGGAAGGTCGAACGCCGAAAATCAGTTACCAGTACGAGGCTCCCCATACTGCACAGTACCATCACTTTGCCTTCGGCTTCGGTGCACAGGCGGCGTTGGTGGAGGTTGACGTCCAAACAGGCGAGACGAAGGTGTTGAAGGTCATCGCGGCCTGCGATGTCGGACGGGTGATCAACCCCCTTGCCCTGCTCGGTCAAATTGAGGGGAGCATCTCAATGGGCCTCGGCATGGCGCTCCAGGAAAAATTTGTCATGAAGGATGGTCAGGTGCTCACCAATAGCCTCCACACGTGTCGTCTCCCCACCATCGACCAAACACCCGAGGTCATCACCTTCTTTGTAGAAGAAGGGACCAGACATGGCCCGTACGGTGCGAAAGGCGTCGGCGAATTAGCTTCGATTCCGACCACTCCAGCAATTATCAATGCGATTTACAACGCGACCCGCGTTCGTTGCTACAACTTGCCTGCCGAGAAAGCGTGGCTCAAAGCAGCTTTGGAAGAGAAGTAATTATCCTTAAGGTACTGCCGCCGCAGAGCCAGCTTTTGGAGGGCACTTGAGCGTGGATCAACGATTTCATCGAAGGGTCCAATTAGCATCCGGCAGGGTGGCCATTGGCCTGCGGAACTTCGGGTGTACTCAAAAGTTGTCAACTCGCCAGGGGTTGCGACGGCCGACGGCGCCGCCTCCACCCCTGGCTACGAGGTTCGCCGCCCTCCGGGCTCCCGGAAGGGGACCAAACTCCCGGCGGGAGTGGCGAAATGCGTAGCCCGGAGTGGAGCCCGGCGGAACTCCGGGCGGGTGGCGCGAGCCTGAACCAAGGGTCCGGGGAAGTGCCTGACAACTCTTGAGTGCACCCCGGAACTTCTCACCCCTTGAAGCTACAAGAGAGAAAGACTATCATGCCCGAGATCATGGAGAAACCTCGAAAGCTCAGATTCCAGCCCACCGAACTTAAACTACTTGCGCCCGTTCCAAGCGACATCGAGATCGCCCAAGCCGGCAAACTCAAACCCATTCTGCAAATCGCAGGAAGTCGGCTTGAAGGAAAGCGAGTTGGAACTATTCGGCCCCTACAAGGCCAAAGTGCACCTCGAGGTGCGCGACCGGCTGGCCAATCGGCCCAACGGCAAATACATTGACGTGACCGCCATCACGCCGACGCCGTTGGGTGAGGGCAAGACGACGACAACCGTCGGCCTGTCGCAAGCCCTCGGCGCGCACCTCGCCCAGCCCGTCTTCACTTGCATCCGCCAGCCCTCTATGGGGCCAACGTTTGGCATCAAGGGCGGCGCAGCCGGCGGCGGCTACAGCCAGATCATCCCAATGGAGGACTTCAACCTCCACCTGACCGGCGACATTCACGCTATCACCGCCGCCAATAACCTGCTGGCCGCCGCGATTGACGCGCGGATGCTTCACGAACGCGCCCAGCCCGATGACGAGAAACTCACCAAAGCCTTCTGCCCGGAGGGCCACATTGCGCCGACGATCCGTAAGCGCATGGCGAAACTCGGCATCCACAAGGAGAGTTTCGCCGCCCTGACGGCCGAGGAGAAGCGCCGCATCTTCCGGCTCGACATTGATCCGAACAGCATCACCTGGCAGCGGGTGATAGACATCAACGACCGGCTGCTGCGCCGCATTCAGATCGGCCTCGGCGACGAGGAAAAGGGCAACGAGCGCGTCACCGGCTTCGACATCACGGTGGCGAGCGAGATCATGGCGATCCTCGCCCTGACCACCAGCATCGAGGACATGCGCGAGCGGCTGGGCCAGATGGTATTCGGCACCAATACGCGCGGAGAGGCCCTCACCGCCGAAGACCTGGGCGTGGCCGGCGCGCTCACCGTTCTGATGAAGGACGCCATCATGCCCAACTTAATGCAGACGCTTGAAGGCACGCCGGCCTTCGTCCACGCCGGCCCGTTCGCCAACATCGCCCACGGCAACTCGTCCATCGTCGCCGACCAGATCGCCCTGAAACTTGTTGGCAAGGACGGATACGTCGTCACCGAGTCCGGCTTCGGCGCAGACATCGGCATGGAAAAGTTTATGGACATCAAGTGTCGCTACTCCGGCCTCGTACCCGATGTGGTGGTGCTGGTCGCAACAATCCGCGCGCTCAAAATGCACGGCGGCGGGCCGAGGGTGGTGGCCGGCCGGCCGCTCGACCGGGCCTACACCGAGGAGAACCTGCCCTTGCTCGAGGCCGGCATGACGAACATGGTGCGGCACATTCAGAACGTCAGACGTTTCGGTCTGCCGGTGGTCGTCGCAATCAACTCGTTCAGGCACGACACCGAGGCCGAGATCAAACTTGTCCAGAAGTACGCAGTCGAGGCCGGGGCCGAGGGCGCGTATAAGTGCACCCACTGGATGCACGGCGGCAAGGGCGCGATCGAACTCGCCGAAGCCGTCATAGCGGCGACACAAAAGCCAAAAGATTTCAAATTCCTCTATCCCTTGGAGGCCAGCATTAAGGAGAAAATCGAGACCATCGCCCGTTTCTACGGTGCGGACGGGGTGGATTATTCGCCGGAGGCCGAGGCAAAGGTGGAACTCTACACCCGGCTCGGCTTCGCCACACTACCGATCTGCATGGCGAAGACGCACCTTTCGTTCACCGACAGGCCAGAGATCAAGGGCGCGCCGACGGGCTTCCGCCTGCCCATCCGCGACATTCGCGCCTCGGTCGGCGCGGGCTTTTTGTATCCGTTAGTCGGCTCGATGCGGACGATGCCGGGACTGCCGACCCGCCCGGTGTTCTACGACGTTGACTTGAATCTGGAGACGGGGAAGGTGGTGGGGTTGTTCTGATACATATTGTCGAAAGCATGAGTAGCGGATGTTGTCCCTGCCCGTCGGCCAGAGGAACAAACGCACCTTCGGGCACAGGCACACTGGCACGTATCCTGCAGGGACTTGCATCCCTATCAGGAATGTATGAATTTTGAACAGGATGTTAAGCTACGGTGCTGTCCGATTCATCCAGATCAACCTGCTGGGTCAAGGCCCAGAAATAGGTGTCTACTCGCGCACTAACCTCAGCATCTGTGAGCGGTCGAGGTAGTGTTCCAGTGATGGGGTCAAGCAGTCAATACAGGCGGTTATCGTCTGATTGTCCGGTCCAAAGCGACTCGACAGGCAGAGTAGCACGAAGAGGAGGCAGGTCACGCGCGGGTGTGACTCCGCCTCCTCTCATCTCGTTCCCAGTTGTGCTTCCTTTACGGAAGAGTCCTCGACCAGGCCGAGGTCCCGAGTAATCGCTACCGCCGGCCGGGATTCTCTGCAACGGGGCCATTCTGCGCGATGATGTCTTTGTACCAGAGGGCGCTCTCCTTGGGGACGCGGCGCCGGGTCTTGCAGTCGACCAGGACGATGCCGAAGCGCTGGGTGTAGCCCCTGGCCCACTCGAAGTTGTCCACCAACGACCAGACGAAGTAGCCCGCCAGGGGGAACCCCTCGGCGATGGCACGGTGGGCGGCCATGAAGTGGCGGCGCAGATAGTCGAGCCGGCGCAGATCCTTGACGTGGCCGTTCGCATCGGGTTCGTCGGGGTAGCTGGCTCCGTTTTCCGTCACGAACATTTTCGCGGGCCGATACTCGACGTGCAGGCGCCGGAGAATCTGGTACAACCCGTCAGGGTAGACCTCCCAATCCATGGTTGTCCGCTCGGATTCGGGTGCCGGGAACGTCGTCTGGGGCAGGTTGTCGAGCGCCTGCTCGTCCCGCAGAATGGCCCGTGTGTAGTAGTTGACCCCCAGGAAGTCGGTGGGCGTGGCGATTGACTCGAGGTCACCGGCGCGCACGAAGGGTAACCCCTCGGCGGGCAGATAGCCCAGAGCGGTGTAATCCGAGACCGTGTCGGCCGGGTAGCCGCGTCCGTAGAGCGGGTCCAGGAACCAGCGGTTGAAAAAGCCGTCGAAACGGCGAGCGGCGCGGGCATCGGCCTCGCTGAGGGAGGCCGGGACGGCCGGCGTCAGGTTGAGCGTGATGCCAGCGGCAGCGGCGGGGCTGTTGCTGCGAATCACCGGCAGCGCCCAGCCGTGGGAGAGCAGGGTGTGGTGCGCGGCGCGCAAGGCCGCGTTCCCGTCGTGAAGGCCGGGCGCATGCTCGCCGATCTGGTGGCTGAGAATGCTGATGCACCACGGTTCGTTGTGGGTGATCCAATGCTTCACCCGGTCGCCCAGGTGACGGCTCACGACACCGGCGTACTCGACCAAGGCCTCCGCCGTGGCGCGAGCCGGCCAGCCGCCCTCGTCTTGAAGCACCTGGGGCAAGTCCCAATGGTACAGAGTGACAAAGGGAGTAATGCCCGCCTCGAGCAACCCATCGACGAGGCGGCTGTAGAAATCGAGCCCCGCCCGGTTGACCGTGCCGCGGCCCGCGGGCAGGATTCGCGGCCACGAGACCGAGAACCGGTACGCTTGAATCCCCAGCGATTTCATCAGCGCGATGTCCTCGGGCCAGCGGTGGTAATGGTCGCAGGCGACATCACCGTTGGTGCCGTCTACGATGGTGCCGGGGGTGTGGGCAAAGCGGTCCCAAATGGACTCGCCTTTGCCGTCTTCGTCCCAGGCTCCCTCGATCTGATACGCTGATGTCGCCACGCCCCAGATGAAATCCGGGGGAAAGGCGGCGAGCGTGTGCGTTGTCATGATGAATCCCCTTCGTTGCCTGGAGCAGTGGGCCCTCCGGAGGGTGCGCACCGCGTCAATCTTATTGTTAGGGTCCGTTCGATGGCTCAGATGCTGAGCGGGCACCCACCCTCACCCCAGCCCTCGCCCTCGTAGGGGGAGGGGGCCGGAAGGCACCCCGGCGCCGCCCAGGGACACAGCGAGGATGGAGGCTGTGCCAGAGGGCCTCACTCTTCCCCGGCGCCCTCGTTCCAGAGACGCTCGAATGCTTGAGCCAGCGAGGGGGCCAGTGGCTGGCCGCTGACTTTCTCAACGACGGCCACGTCTGGAAACTCCTCGATATCAACCTCAAGGGCATTGTCGAGCAGGGCGAAGATGCTGATGGCAACGTTGAACGCAGTCTCCTCCAACAGCGTGCGCAACGCCTCGCGCTGCCGGGCATTGAGTTTCAAGCCGTTCAGGGTACGGTAATGCCCAACCTCGGCCGCCGGCCCGCGTGGCGGTTGGGCCACCCGCTCCACGGCATAGTCGACCAGCGCCTCGATGTTGGCGATGGCCTCGAGCATCACTTTCTCGCTTTTCGTCGGCATGCGTCCTCCTCCCGAACTCTCGCTGGACTCCTAAGCTCTCAGCGCCCATCCGCGCTCCCGGGCCAACAGCTCCTCGACGCTCTCGCGGCTTTGGACGAGGGTCACCCGGCCCGCCTGCAGCCAGAGGACGGCCGGACGCGGCGCGCCGTTGTAGTTGCTCGCCATGCTGAGCTGGTAGGCACCGCTGACCGGCACCGCCACGAGATCGCCCGGCTCGAGCGCCGGCAACGCGACCGCGTGGATCAACACATCGCCGCTCTCGCAGAAAGGACCCGCCAGGGCGTAGGTCGTCGTCGCGGGCGCCGCGCGGTTGGCCAGCACGGCCGTGTAGTGCGCCTGGTAGAGGGCCGGCCGCGGGTTGTCGGCCAGGCCACCGTCGATGAAGGCGTAGCGCACCGGCCCGGCCCGTTTGATGGCCCCGACGCGGTAGAGGGCCACCCCGGCCCGGGCCACCAGCTCGCGTCCCGGCTCAAGAACGAGGTGAGGCAGGGGCAGCCCTCGCCGGCCACACCCTGCCTGAATGGCTTCGCCGAGCGCGGCAATGGCCGTGGCGGGGGCCAGGCGAGGAGCACCAACTGTGTAGGGTACGGCCCAGCCGCCACCGGGGGAGAGCTCACGGCAGCGCCAGCCGCTCTCCGCCTGCAGCTGCACAGCAAACTCGAGCAGCCGCTCGCTCGCGGCAACGAGCGGCACCGGGTCGGCAATCTGGCTACCGATGTGGGTGTGGAGGCCCAGCAACTCGATCTCAGGGGCGGCGAGGGCCCGCCGGGCAGCGCGGTGGGCACTGCCGTCGGCCAGCGAGAAGCCGAACTTGCTGGACAGGCCGCCGGTCTCAACGTGCCGGTGGGTGTCAGCCGAGACCCCGGGGTTGAGGCGCAGCCAAATCGACTGGCGGCGACCGGCGGTGCGCGCCGCCAGGATCGTCTGTTCAAGGTCGGCCTCATGATCTACCACGATTCGCCCGGCACCGCCCGCGATGGCGGCCTCGACGAAAGCCCGCGGCTTGTTGTTCCCGTGAACGTGCATCCGCGCCGGTGGGAAGCCGGCCCGGCGCGCAATTTCCATCTCCCCGAGCGAGACGACGTCCATGCCCAGGTCGCGCGCCGCCGCCCACTGCGCCACCGCCACGCTCAGCCAGGCCTTGGCGGCGTAGGCGACCTCGGCGCTGCCCGGCCAGTGCGCCGCCAGCGCCGCGCGGTACTCGGCCATCGCCGCGTCGAGCGTGGCCTGATCGTAGAGGTAGAGCGGCGTGCCGTACTCGGCTGCGAGCGTGGCGAGATCACAGCCGGTGATGGTCAGGCGGCCGGTGGCGTCGCGCACGGCCGTGATGGGTAGGAGGTCCGACAGATCAGAATTCGCCACCGACGCCACCTGCCCTTCCGTCTCCCTTCACACACAACGAGGCCGCGCGTGATACTTGGCCCGAGATACCTCACGGGTCCCGGTCACCGCGCGGCCAGCTGATGTAGTATAGTCAAGCTGTGGCTCTTCTACAATCGGGATACACCGGCCAAAACAGGCTCAAAAGCACCCGGCACCGAGGGGGTGACCTGGGTCCCGTGCGCTGCAACTCGACGTTCAGACACGTGGTACCTCCTGAAGTGCAATGGAGTCGCTGTGGGAAGTTTCAATTCATCACGGGACCGGAACCCAGGCGTAAAAGTGTATCGCCATCTCACCCGTCTGGGGATAATGTGGGTCCTCGACGAGCAGGCGGGTGGCGCTGCTGTCCACCTCGAGTACGAAGAGCCCGTCGTCGGTTTGATGGGCCAGGAGCCGGCCGGCGAGAGCCCGCGGCTGATGATGGTCTGGCCCGGCACGTAAGGCAGCAGCAGGCGCTCCTTGCCAGTGGCTAGGTCGCGCATCCAGAGCCCCAGTGCTTGAGCGGCAGGCGCATGCACGGCGTACGTCAACCTGGTGGCGTCGGCCGCCCACAAAGTAGCTCCCGAGGAGACCTCCACCGGGATGAAACCGGTGCGCTCGACGGCGGGTGCCGGCAGGTCCGGGGAGACCACGAGTTGGCGCCCATCGGGAGCCAGAGCCCGCCGGCCAGGTACGCCCAGCGATAGGCGATCTGTGTGCCGTCGGGCGACCAGATGGCCTCCTCGGGGAACCACTCTTCAGTGGCCGCCACCAGGAGGCGCTTGTCGCTGCCATCTGGATTCATGGTCCAAATGGCAGCCCGGCGCTGATTCATATTGTTCCAGAGGGTGTAGAGAATCCGGCGGCCGTCGGGGGCCACCAGGAGCCCCGGCCGCGTTGGGTTGACTGCGTGGCTCCGGTGGCCAGGGTTCCAGCATGATCTCATCGGTCCCGGCCACGGTAATCGTGCGGTAGCCTGGTGACTGCGCGTTTGAGAACAGCATCCGCAGCTCCTGGAAAGGACCCGGCGTCGGAGCGGGGGCAGGGGGGCAGGACCACCCGCGTCGGTGTGGGGACGGCGGTGGGTGGCCCCGGCGGTGTCATGGTTGGCCCCGGCGGGGGATAGGCGGGGGTGGTGGCCGATGGGGTCGGAACGGCCGGAGGGGTCCCTTGGGGCTGGGGTGGACCACCCGGCGATGGGACCGAGACGGTGATGAGCGGCTGGAAGACCCGCAGCCCCGGCGGAGCGCCGCGCTGCGCCGCGTTAAAGGTGAGCACCAGGACAATCACGAGCGCACTGGCTCCTGGCAGGCCCGCCAGCCGGCCCATCACCGGCCAGAAACGCTTCATCACCAACCCCTCCTTCCCGTGATGGAGAGCCTGAGAATGAGGGGACGTCCGACCGTTGGCTGACAGGCGAACGTCATTTGTCACCGGCCCGCACGTTTCGCTCTCGTTCGCTTTTCCGATGGCGTTTCGACACCGACTGCTAATGCGGTGATAAGCTCACGTCATTTTGCGATCACGCTCTGAGTCGTTCCATGTTTTGTACATCACGCCGTTTCCCTCAGGTCATTTTCCAATCGCGCCCTTATTGAACAATGAATGCATCGGCATCCACATAGTAGTCGCTGGACGAGAGGTTCTTCACGCCGGTGACCGAAATGTGGATCGTGTGCACCCCGGCGCCCAAGTTCGTGAAGACGGTACTTTGCTGCCACTGGGTTGAAGCAGAGTAGAGATCAATGGTGCCCGGGTTTACGCCATCGATGGCGATGGCGGCGATGCCCCGATTGTAGGTCTTGGTGTACACCCAGGTCACCTGGGTGCCGACGAAGGTGAAGGTGATGGCAGCTTCCTTCGTCTTGGACCAACTCACCGTTCCCCCGTAGGCGCTCGACCAGCCGGTGCCGTGCGTCCAGGCGCCAATAGAGTTGAGCTGATAGTGCGGATCATCGTAGGTAGTGCCAGAGCGGGCGGCGGGGAGATCCACCACGAAGGCATCCAGGTCCGAGTAGCCGCCCCCGCCGCCGGCGACCTCAACCTCGATGGTGTGGGAGCCGGGACTGAACGACCAGCTTTTGGCGGCCTGCCAGCGGGTCTCCCAGGCGTAACTGCTGGTGGTGCCCTGGGAGGCGCCATCGATGCGGATCGTTTCGCTCCCTCGGTTGGAGGCCATGGTGTAGAGCCGGGTGATGCGGCTGCCAGAGAAGTTCAGCAAGGCCCGGCTGCCGACCGCGTTGGACCAGCTGACCGTGTTGGCGTAGGTCTTGTCCCAGAGGCTGCTGTGCGTCCAACTGCCGGTATAAGAGACCGATGGCGAGGCGTCGTCGTAGTAGACACCGTCCTCGTTAATAAACCTGACCGCATCCGCCCCAACCAGTCGGTTGGTGGTGCTTGGTTCCCCGGTGAAATCGCTGATCCGAGCGTACCCGAGGTTGCCTCGATGGAGACGATAAACCCCGAGACTAACCCATCGATCATAGAGACCATATTGGTCAACGAGTGCTGTACTCTTTCCGTTGGCATGATTGACGGTGTATTTGGCCTGCCAACTGGTAGCGTTGACCGATGGGATGTAAACCTGTATCTCGTAGATGCCAGCCTGGGAGAGGGTCGGCTGCCAAAAAGCCCTAACCGCTCGCCCATGCGGCCCGCGAGGCAGGCCAGGTCCTGACCCGGACGCTGGCCAGCGAGGCCGTGTGCCTGGGGGAAGCCGCCGAGGCGGAGCGCGCCTGGGAGGCGGCGCGCCGGGCCTACGAGACAGCCCTGCTGGCCCTGGAGACTTTGCCGCCAGATCAGGCCGGGCTGCGCCAGCGCCTCGACCTGCGGCTGCGTTGTGACGCACTCTACGACCTGGCGGCGGCGCGCGGGGCGCAGGCCGAGAACCTGCGCCCGGCGTTCCGGCTGGCAGAAGCACTGGCCGACCCGGCGGCTCAGAGTGAGGTCCGGGCGCGCCAGTGCTGGCTGGCCCAGCGCCAGGGGCGCCTACAAGACGCCTTGATCCTGGGTCACCAGGCGCTGGCGTTGGCCGGCCGGGAGGGCCGGCTGCGCGCCCAGGGGATCCGACTCCTGGGAATCACCAACGAGCTGTTGGGCCACTACCCGACCGCGCTGCGCTTCCATCAAGAGGCGCTGGCGCTCGACGCCGCCTGCCCGGAGCGGCTACGGCTCGACCACATCAACCTGGCAAGCGTCTGCGGCTCCCTGGGCCGCGACTGGCAGGCGCGGGAACACGCCTGGGCGGCGCTGGCGCTGATCCCCGACAGGCCACCGAGTCTCGTCCGCGCCCTGGCCCTGGGAAACCTGGCCGGCAGCGAGCGCGAGCTGGGCGATTTCAAAGCTGCTGCGCAGCATGTGCGCGGCGCACAGGCGGTGGCGGCGGCGCGCGGGAGGTCGAGGCCTGGCTGGCCTGTCGCGCCGCAACCCTCTACCGCCGGATGGGCGACCCGGGCCATGCCCACGTCTGGGCCGCGCGCGCCTGGAGGCTCGGTCACGACATTGGCGATCCACGCGCTTTGATCGAGGCGGCGTTGGAGCTGGCCAACCTGGCGCTCGATCGCGACTCGCTGGATGAGGCGCACGAATGGGCCGCGCGGGCCCCCGAGTTTGCGGGCGCCAACGAGTTCGCCCGCTACCGGGGCTCGGTCGCACTCCTGCGGGCTCAGCTTTGGCTGCTGGACGAGCGCCTGGAGGAAGCGACCGGGGCGGCAGGCGAGGCATTGGAGGCCATCCACATGAGTGGTGAGGGGCGCCGCCTGGTCACCTGCTATGCCATGCGCTCCATCATCGCTCTTCGGCGGGGCAACCCACCGGCGGCCATTGAATGGCTCGACCAGGCTCGCCAGGCGCTGCGAGCGCAGATCGAGCACATCCCCAACCTCGCGGAGCGCGACCGGTTTCTGGATGCGGTACCCCTCCGGCGCTGGCTGCATTCCCGCGCCGATCTTGCGCTCCTTGACCGGTCCTGGCGCCACACGCGCTCGCTCTAGCCCACCTCTTGCGGATGAGTGCCTCCATCTCCTCCTGCAGTTCCTCCCGCCGAGACAGCGACGGCACGAGCCAGACGTACCTGGATCTCCTGCCAATCTCGTTCAGAGCAGTGACCGATTAGCCTGGCAGTAGGAGCCGGCAGGGTGACCAAAAAGGCACGAAAAGCCGAAGGTCGGTGTAGACCGGCGCCGACCCAATCTTGCAACAAGTAATCGAGAGGTGTCGCAGCACTTGCTGTTTGTGAAGTGAGGACTCCCACAATTACATCCGGGCGGTGGTTGTGGTATTCGCGCGTGGAAACGACTACAGCCGGTCGTCGTTTGATACCAGTGACACCCGGAAAGTCAACGGTTACGACGTCACCTGGCCTTATCATTTTCGGCCTTGTCGAGTAGAGCTTTGGATCCGTAGAGTAGTGAGGCGTGTGTAAGATCCCGCAGGTCTTCCTCAGTCCAGGCATCGTTCTCATCAACGGCCCACAACTGTGATGATTCCGCCAGGTCGTCTACGATCAGCCGGACCAGTTGTATGCGTTCCGCTACACTGAGCCTCTTTACCTCATGTTCGTAGAGCTCTTGAATAGTCATGGTGCGATTCCTCCTCACCATTTGAGATCTCAATTGTATCCTCTACGTTATCATTCCGCCACCCCTGGTTCCTCCGCGTTCCGGCTTAAGCGCTCGAGTTCGGCGGCCCAGCGTGGATCGGTGGCCACAGCGATGGGCAGAATCCGCGCCCGCGTCTCGGCGCGGTAGTCGGCCCGCTTCTCCGGCTGCCAGAAGATCAGCCCGACAAGGTTATCGAGCCGGTCCGCCAGCTTGACCAGGCGCGCCGGCCGCGGCGCGGCAGCGACCATCTCGAAGTAGCGCTCCTCCCAGTCAGTCGGCCGCGCCGTCTTGCCGGGCTTCGAGAGCACCTGGACCCAGTCGGCAATCTCCGGACCAAACTCAGCCGCGAGCTCGTCGCGGGTCAGGCCGCAATCCTCGATGACGTCGTGCAGCAGCGCGGCGGCCAACAAGCGCGCCTCCGGCTCGAGATCAGGCTGCCCGGCCAGCAAGAGCGCTACGCGCAGCGGATGCACGATGTAGGGCGTGCCCTCGAAGCGCGTCTGCCCGGCATGGGCCGCGCGCGCCAGTGCATAGGCGGCACGCACCAGATTCCCGCCCTCCGCTGGGAGGCGGGTCTCGAGACGCTGCCAGAGAATGTCGGGGGATGTGAAGAGATCGTTCATCGGCCGCTCAAAGGTTAGAAGGTTGGAAAGTTGAAGGTTGGAAGGTTGCAGGTTGAAAGTTACAGCAATGGGGGCGCATCGTTGGTCGCTGATGAAGCCGCGAGGTTCATAGCAAACGCATTGTTCGACCTTCAACCTGCAACCTTCAACCTCGAAACTCGGCGCATCATTCTCACGAAGTCGCGGAAGAGGTAGTCGGCATCGTGCGGGCCGGGCGCGGCCTCCGGATGGTACTGGACACTGAAGGCGGGGAGGGTCGTGTGGCGAAGTCCCTCGCAACATGCATCGTTGAGATTCACGTGGGTGATCTCCACCTCCGCTGGCAGCGAGTCCGGGTCCACAGCAAAGTTGTGGTTGTGGGCGCTCACCTCCACCCGGCCTGTGGGCAGGTGCTTGACCGGTTGATTGCCCCCGTGATGGCCGAACTTGAGCTTGTAGGTTGTCCCGCCCAGCGCCAGCCCAAGGATCTGGTGGCCGAGGCAGATGCCGAAGACCGGGACTCCCGCTTCGAGAAAGCGCCGGGTGGCCGCGATGGCATAGGTCACCGCCGCGGGGTCGCCGGGGCCGTTGCTGAGAAAGATCCCGTCGGGTGCCATCGCCAGCACTTGCTCGGCCGGCGTCGTCGCCGGCACGACCGTGACCTTGCAGCTGTGGCTGGTGAGACGGCGCAGGATGTTGTATTTCATCCCGAAGTCGTAGGCGACAACGTGGAATGCCTCGCCGTGGAGAGCGGGAGGCGCCGGCGGTGTGGCGATCCAGCTCTCGTCGCTGGGCTCCTCCCAGTGAAAGGGCTCCGCGCAGGTGACCTCGCCCACCAGGTCAACACCGACCAGGCCGGGCCAGGCCTGAGCGCGGGCGACGAGCGCCTCATCCGTGAGGAAGGCGTCGGTCGAGATGGCGCCGCGCTGAGCGCCATACTCCCGCAGCCGCCGGGTGAGGGCACGCGTGTCCACCTCGCTGATGCCGACCACGCCCTCCGCCTCGAGCCAGGCGGCCAGGTCCCCGCTGGCGCGCCAGTTGGAGACCACGGGTGACAACGCGCGCACGACGAAACCGCTCAGGAAGGCGCGCCACGACTCCGGGTCCTCGAGATTGATCCCGGTATTCCCGATCTGTGGCGCCGTCATGACAACGATCTGGCCGGCGTAGCTGGGATCGGTGATGATCTCCTGATACCCGGTCATACTGGTGTTGAAGACCACCTCGCCCAGCCGCGTGCCACGAGCTCCAAACGCCTGGCCCTCGAAGATCGTGCCGTCTTCCAGCGCCAGGCGAGCGCTTCGATTCGTTCCCATCAATTCGTCCCATCAGGGGCCGGGGTGGGCCGCACTTCGGAAGTGCGGCCCACCCCGGCCCACATTCCACGGTTGCCGGCCTCGCCGGCCAAATCGCCCGGAACGGCGGTCAAGTCGTCGCCGGGGACGCACGATCGGAGTCTTCGGACGTCTCGGAAGACGTCGGAAGGCAGGCGCCTTGACCGGTGCTCGAGGTCGGGGTGCGCTGCCAGGCCCACAAGACCAACAGCCCGACGAGGAGGGTCAGCGTGAGAACCGCTGTCGCCAGCGAGCGAAGCGGGCCGGCGCCCTGCTGGAGCAGAGCCAGCCCCCCCACCAGCGCCCCGCCGGCGCCGACCAGCCACTGCCACGGAGCCAGCGTCCGGAGAAAGCACCAGGCCACCACGAACAGGTTGACGCCGCCCAGGCGCGCCGCCATCTTGAGGTGCGGCCGGGCCAGAAGCGAGTGCCTCTGCCGGCGATGCGCTCCGGCGAGCGCCAGGTGGAGCGCCGCGCGACGGGTAGGGTCCGGCACCAGGGTCAGAGCCTCGTAGAGCGGCGCGATCGCCGCCGCCGGGCGGTAGGTCGCCATCGCCAGATCAGCCAGCCCCACCCGCGCCCCCACGTGAGCCGGGTTGTGAGCCAGAGCCTCGCAGAAGGCGTCCCGCGCCGCGCCGAAGTTCCCCTGCCCCAGCCGCACCCGGCCCTGCGCCGCGACGATGTCCGCGGTCAAAAGATCGTCGCCCACCGCGAAGCCTCGGGCGACGACAAAGTGAGTGTAGGCCACGGCCAGGCGCCCCGTCGCCAGGGCTGCCTGGCCGGTCTCATAATCGGCCCGCGCCCGTTCGACTTGCGGCGGGCCAGCCGGGTCCGGCGACCGTTGGGGCGGTAACGGTGATCCCGGTTGGTTCAGCTCCGCGCGAAGCCAGCCGCTCGCGCGCGGGGCCCGGCGGCGTCGCGTCACGCCGCCACCTCCAACGATGTCAGGCTCTCCACAGGAATGATCTGTTCTTCCAGGGGAAGACCCAGCATTTCGTAGGCCTCCTGAGCCGCCGCGGCCGCCGCCTCAGCCCGTTCCGCATCCAGCACCAGGACCATCGCGATCTCGTCACAGGCATGCCGCTTCGGGCAGGCGCGACAATCGGCCCAGACCTTCTGCGGAAAGTTCTGCTTGGTAACCACCTCGAAGCCCAACCGGCCGAAGAAGGCCTCCTGGTAGGTCAGGGCAAAGAGGCGCACCAGTCCCATCGTGCGTGCCTCGTCGATCAACTGCTCCACGATGCGCCGGCCGGCGCCCTGGCCCTGCGCCCGCTCAGCGATGGCCAGCGAGCGCACCTCGCCCAGGTCGTGCCACATCAGGCGCAGAGCGCCGCAGCCGACAATCGCGCCGCTCTCATCCTCGGCCACCAAAAACTCCCGCAGATGCTCGTAGACCTGCACCAGGCTCTTCGGCAGCATGAGACCCTGCCTGGCGTAGTGGTTGATCAGGTCGGCAATTGCCGGCGCGTCGCCCAGGCGGGCCCTACGAATGGTGACCATGGCGTCTTCCTCTCCGGATATCGCGTGTCCGGCGCCGATCGTCAGCGCCTGCCCTGCTTCCCGGCCGCCGGCTCCTGGCCGCCCTCATCATCTCACTTCCCACTTCTTGTGTGATTCTGTCCTGGCTGCCTCATCGCCGGCGGGCGCCGAGGCCACACTGCGCTCGCGCAGGATCGCGGCCAGGCCGGCCACCAACTCATCCACGTGCTCGCGCTCGGTGATCAGCGGCGGCACCAGGCGCAGCGTATTCTGCCCCGCCGCGGCCATTACCAGGCCGCGCCGGTAGCCCGCATTGATGACGTCGGCGACCGGCAGACGCGGGTCGAGTTCGACGCCCCAAATCAGCCCGCGGCCGCGCACCTCGACAATGTCGGCACTCTGGTGGGCCAGGTCGCGCAAGCCCTGGCCCAGAGAATCGCCGACGTCGCGAACGTGAGCGAGCATCTGCGGATCGCGGATGCGATCGAAGACGTAGCGGGCCACGGCGGCGATCAGCGGGCTGGCCGCGAAGGTCGAACCGTGGTCGCCGGGGGCCAGGACCGCGGCAATCTGCTCGCGCATGAGAATCGCCCCAATCGGGAGGCCGCCGCCGAGCGGCTTGGCCAGGGTCATGATATCGGGTTCGACCCCGTTGAACTCATGCGCCCAGAGCGTCCCGGTACGACTCAAGCCGCACTGGACCTCGTCGAAGATGAGCGCCGCACCGTACTGATCGCAGAGCTGGCGGAGCTTGCGCAGGAAGCCGGTGCTGGCCGCGTGGATGCCACTCTCGCCCTGCAGCGGTTCGATGATGACCGCGGCGGTGTTGGGACCGATGTCGTCGGCAGCGCTGGCCGCATCGTTGAACGAAGCAAACCGCACGCCACCAATCAACGGGGCGAAGGCCTCCCGATATTTGGGGTTGGCCGTCACGGCCAGCGCACCCATCGTGCGCCCGTGGAACGAATGGGTGAAGGCGACGATCTCGACCTTGTCATCATTGCCGCTCGTCCGCCGGGCCCACTTGCGGGCAAATTTGAGCGCGCCCTCGTTGGCCTCGGTGCCCGAGTTGCAGAAGAAGACGCGGTCCGCGAAGGAGTGCTCGCAGAGATCCCTGGCCAGCCGGGCGTGAGGCCCGGTGTGGTAGAGGTTGCTGACATGAATCAAGGTGCGCGCCTGCTCCCCGAGCACCTCGCTCATCCCCGGATCCGCATGCCCCAGGGCGTTGACGGCAATCCCCGC
Organism: Ardenticatenaceae bacterium; assembly: GCA_027493995.1. Taxonomy (GTDB): domain Bacteria; phylum Chloroflexota; class Anaerolineae; order Ardenticatenales; family Ardenticatenaceae; genus DOUV01. The sequence goes on from JAOSJS010000001.1 coordinate 9,586,748, forward strand.
CACGAAGTCGAGATAGCGTTTGCCCTCACTGTCGAACAGGTAGACCCCCTCGCCTCGCTCGAAGACCATCGGCGCCCGCTTGTAGGTGGGTGCCAGGTAGCGTTGTTCCAGGGCCACGATCTCTTGAGCATCCATTGCGCCTCCATTCTCAACAGATGATAATTGTTCCGGCCTCACCGCCACGGGCAAGGGTTTCCAGGCCCGCCAGGTCGGTGATGATCGCGCGGCGCACGCCGCGCTCCAGCGCCGCCAGGGCCGCGCGGACCTTGGGCACCATGCCGCCGCTGATGGCCCCATCGGCGATGCGGACCTCGACCTCGCTTGCCGTGAGCCGGGGAGAGCGCCGGCCGGCGAGCAACACACCCGGTACATTCGTCAGGAAAATCAACCGGTTCGCGTCGAGGGCGGTCGCCACGGCGGCGGCGACTTGATCGGCATTGACGTTGTAGGTGTGCCCGTCCGCGCCGAGCGAGATGGGCGCCAGCACCGGCAAGAAGCCGGCGGCCAGCAAGGTGCGCAAGCGCTCCGCGGCCACCGCCATGGGACGGCCGACGTAACCCAGATCACCCGAGGGGTGCACGAGCTTCTCGACCGTGATCAGGCCGGCGTCCACACCGCTCAGACCCAGCGCCGGAATCCTGGCGCTGCAGAGAGTGCTGACCAGGCGAAGATTGGCCCGCCCGCGCAGCACCATCTCGGCGACCGCCAGGCTCTCCTCGTCGGTCACCCGCAGGCCATCGACGAAGCGCGCCTCCAGACCCAGGCGCTTCTGCAGCGCGGTCAGCTCCTTACCGCCGCCGTGGATGATGACCGGCCGCTCCGGCATACGAGTGAGGACACGCGTCAGGCCGGCCAGGAAGGCCGGGTCGTCGAGCTCGTTGCCGCCGACCTTGATGACGGTGCTCATAAGCCCAGGGTCTCCTCAAGGCCGAACATCACGTTGCAGTTCTGCACGGCCTGCCCGGCGGCGCCCTTGACGAGATTGTCGAGGCTGCTGACGATGATGAGTTGGTTCAGCTCCGGCACGGGGTGGAGGCTGATGGCGCAACGGTTGGTGTTCACGGTGTGAGCGAGCGAGGCGGTCTGTCCGGCCGGGAGCAGCCAGATGAAGGGCTCGTCGGCGTAGGCCTCGGCGTAGAGCGCCCACAGTTGGGCTTCGTTCCAGCCGTCGGGGAGCGGGACGTAGACTGTGCTGAGAATGCCGCGGATGACCGGCAGCAGGTGGGGCGAGAAGATCAGCCGGCGGGTGGCGCCACGGCTCAAGCGGCTCATCTCCTGCTCGATCTCGGCGATGTGCCGGTGGCCGTGGCCGATGTTGTAGGGCTTGAAGTTCTCGCTGACCTCGGCAAAGAGCGAGCCAACCTTCGCCGCCCGCCCGGCGCCGCTCACGCCGCTCTTGCTGTCGGCGATGATCGGCCCATCGCCGAGCAGACCGGCCTGCAGCAAGGGCGCCAGCGCCAGCAGGATGCTGGTGGGATAGCAGCCCGGGTTCGCCACCAGGCGGGCGCGACGAACCTCGGCACGCCGCCACTCGGTCAAACCGTAGACGGCCTCGGCCAAGAGCGCCGGGCGGCGGTGCTCCTCCTTATACCAGCGCTGAAAGTCGGCCGGATCGTGCAGGCGAAAATCGGCCGAGAGGTCCACCACCCTGCAGCCCGCCTCGAGCCCCGCCGCGGCATACTCCTGAGCGGCGCCATGCGGCAGGCAGAGGAAGAGCAGATCCGCCGCGCCCAGATCCACCTCCTCAACCGGTCGCAGCAGCAGGTCGAGCGGCGTGGCGAACAGGTCGCCCAGGTGTTTGCCGGCATCGCTGCGGGCCGTGGCGAACGCCAGCTCGATCGCCGGGTGGCGTGCCAGAATCTTGATCGTCTCGAAGCCGGTGTAGCCGGTCGCTCCCAAAACACCTGCGCGGATCATCGCCTACCCTCCGCAGTTTCCGCTCACCGAGCCCCTGCCCATCTCCAGGCAGAGGGACACGAGTGGGAGGAGGAGATTCTCAACAGTACAGAAAACGGCCCTCCGGACCTTGCGTCCGGAGGGCCGCCTGGGCACTCCATCCGTAGATTTCGCCGCCGCAAGCGCACCTACCCAGACACAAGGCCCGGTGCGTAACGAGGGCGGCGCGGGTAAAAGGAGCAGATATCCATAGCGGTCGGGAGTATAGCATAGGGTACGAACGGGTGTCAATTGGCGCGGCACACCCATTCGGGCGATTCATGGCCAATGATGCACCACCTCATCCCTCGACCGTCGAAGCCGCGCATCGCGGCGCGCCGCGCCAGCCGTCTCTCGTTCGTGCCGAACGGATCACGCCCCGGCATCCGTCGGGAGCTGGTACTCCCGGAACTGGTTGCGCAGCACCTTCTTGTCGAACTTGCCGACGCTGGTCTTCGGCAGCGACTCGACGAAGACGACGTCGTCGGGCAGCGCCCAGGAAGCGATGGTGAGCCGCAAGAAGTCGAGCAGTTCCTCACGGGTCAGGGACTGGCCGGGACGCAGGACGACCACCGCCAGCGGGCGCTCCTGCCACTTGCTGTGCGGCACCGCCACAACCGCCGCCTCGAGTACCCTGGAGTGCGCCATGATGGCATTTTCGAGGTCCATGCTCGAGATCCACTCGCCACCGCTCTTGATCAGATCTTTGGTGCGATCCTTGAGCTCGATGTAGCCGTCGGGCGTGATGACGCCGACGTCGCCGGTGCGGAGCCAGCCATCCTCGCTGAACGACGCCGGACTGCGCTCGTCGTTGTAGTAGCTGCGGATGACCCACGGTCCGCGGATCTGGACCTCACCCATCGATTGCCCATCCCAGGGCAACTCTCGTCCATCGTCGCCGACGAGCCGCAGCTCGACGCCGGGCACGGGCCGCCCCTGCCGCGCCCGGGCTGCCAGGCGCGCCTCCACCCCGGCCGCGGCCAGCTTCGGCGTCAGGCGCGAGACCGTGCCGAGCGGGCTGGTCTCGGTCATCCCCCAGGCGTGCAGGATCGGCACCCCGAAGCGTTTCTCGAAGCCCTCGATCATCGCCCGCGGTGCCGCCGAGCCACCCACCACGAGCGTGTGCAACGAACTGATATCGTACTCGCGCTCCTGTAGCTCCTGGAAGAGGCCGATCCAGAGAGTGGGCACCCCGGCGGCGATGGTCGCCCGCTCGTCCTGGATCAGCGTGGCCAGATCGCGCGGCTGCATGTTGTTGCTGGGATAGACCTGCTGAGCTCCAACCATCGTCGACGTGAAGGGCAGACCCCAGGCGTTGGCGTGGAACATCGGGACGACGATGAAAATTGTATCGCGCTCGCTGGCTCCCACGCTGTCGGCGACCGCCGAGCCCATCGAGTGCAGAAAGAGAGCGCGGTGGCTGTAGGCCACTCCCTTGGGATTGCCCGTCGTCCCTGAGGTGTAGCACATCCCCGCCGCCTGGTTCTCATCCAGGCGCGGCCACGCGAAGCTCGAGCCGGCAGCATCCAGCAGTTGCTCGTAGTCGTGGGCCGGAGCGAGGGTGGTCTCGATGTCGCCCCGGTCGCTCATGATGATGTAGTGTTGCACGCTCTTGAAAGTCGGTGCCAGCCGCTGCACGAGCGGCAGCAACGACTCGTCCACGACGAGCACCTTATCCTCGGCATGGTTGACAATGTAGGTGATCTGCTCGGGAAAGAGGCGAACGTTCAACGTGTGGAGCACCGCGCCCATGCAGGGAATGGCGAAGTAGAGTTCGAGGTGGCGGTAGTGGTTCCAGGCACACGTGGCCACGCGGTCGCCCGGCCGGACACCGAGATCGGCCAGGGCGTTGGCGAGGCGCTGGGCGCGGCGGGTGAAATCTCCGTAGGTGTAGCGATGGATGGCCCCGCCCGGCATCTTGCTCACAATCTCGCGATCCGGGAAGAGCCGCTCGGCCCGTTGGAAGATGTGCTGGAGCGTGAGGGGATAGTCCATCATCAAGCCCTGCATCTGGCATACCTCCTTTTCACAGTGCGCTGGTTGCCTCTTTGACCTGGCCGGCGGCAAACCTATGATTCACCACTGGACCCACACCCGATGCGGTGGAATCGTCGCCCCCGAGGTCACGAAGCGAGAACTGGTTAGCTCCAGTTTCCTCCGCTGGACGGCTGCTGTCAAGCCCCCTATACAAAACTGTGCGGGGCGGGCGCCAGAAGGGCCCGATCCTTCTGTAGAGACGGGCCACCGGCCCGTCTCCCACCAGCGAACCATTGCACGTCCCCCAGCAGCGCCGCAGCGCCGCGAACGATTGACGCACTCCCCAGGACGACCTATACTTGCCTGATGGGGCATCACGGCGGTCCCGACGAATCCGTGGCCCGCGCGCACGACGCGGGCCGTCTTTGTGTGAGGAGTCATCATGCGGGTTCTCATCACGGGCGGTGCCGGCTTCCTTGGCTCGCACCTCTGCGATCGCTTCCTGGCCGAGGGGCACGAAGTCATCGCTATCGACAATCTGCTCACGGGCAAGACCCAAAACATCAACCACTTAGCAGGCCACGACCGGTTCCGGTACATCAAGCAGGACGTCACCGAGTATCTGTACATCGATGGTCAGCTCGATGCCATCCTGCACTTCGCGTCACCGGCCAGCCCCGATGACTACCTCCAGTATCCAATCCAGACGCTGAAGGTCGGCGCGCTCGGGACCCACAAGACCCTCGGACTGGCGCGGGAGAAGGGGGCGCGGTACCTGCTGGCCTCGACCAGCGAGGTCTACGGGGATCCCCTGGTCCACCCGCAGCCGGAAAGCTACTGGGGCAATGTCAATCCCATCGGCCCGCGCGGCGTCTACGACGAGGCCAAGCGCTTCGCCGAGGCGATGACGATGGCCTACCATCGCTACCACGGGCTCGATACGCGGATCGTACGGATTTTTAACAGTGTCCTGGCAGACGAAATGATTTTCCTCTTCAACGATGAAGAGTGCCATATCGAAGCCGCGCAAGAGTACGCGAGCCGGATCGAGCAGCGGGATCTCTGGAGACCGTTGCACATTCAGGTACCCACCTTCGATCCCCAGACGTTGGCGGTCGAGCTACGGCCGGCGAGTGCTTTCATCAAGCACGCAGCCCCCGGGAAGGACGCTTACCTTGTGCGTACCCGCTACGGGCGGCAGATCAAAGTGACGGGAGATCACAGCCTGTTCAAACGTGACGAGCGAGGCCAACCTGTGGCGACGCCGGTTCGCCAGCTTGTCCCCGGCGACTACATCGCCATCCCCGCACACCTTCCGGTGATTGAACGTGACGTGTCGCACATCAACATCGGACAGAGCATCATCCAGCGATGCCAACGCCGCGAAGATCTTTGGGAGCATGCGCTCGTCTCGCCCGCTCTTTCTGACGTCGTCGCCCAACACAAGCAACGTATTGTTGCCGTCCTCATGCAGAGTGGGCGTTTTGATGGCAGCCGGAATAGACGCAATACAGTTGGGTGCGCCTACCGCAACTATCTTCACAAGGGAATTCTCCCACTGGCGATTGTCGCCGAGCTTCAACAACAGGTTGGGTTTGAATGGCCAGCCGGCGGGCACATTCGCCCCTATGGTGGGGGTGGCGGGATCGCGATTCCCAACCACATCGCCGTGTCAGACGATCTCCTCTGGCTTCTGGGCCTCTTCCTCGCCGAGGGTACCGGCTACACCAGGTCAGGGACGCACGGTATCCAGTTATGCTCTGATGAGCGCTTTGTCCTGCGCGCAAAGAGGTTGCTACAGCAGATTTTTAAAGTCAATCCGGGCTACAGGCCCGCTTCATCCATGCGGGGGCCGGTCGTCTACGCCAACTCCCGGCTGCTCGGCAACATTTTCACCATCATCTTTGGCGTCACCGGACCCTCAGACGAACGCCGGGTCCCAGCCTGGGTGTTCCAACTTCCGCTCTCACGGCTGAAACACTTCCTCGAAGGCTACCGCCAGGGTGACGGACCTCACACCAACTCCCATGAGGAGCGTGAACTCGCTTTCAATACCAGCAGCGAACGTCTGGCGACGGACCTGACCTACGTCCTGCTGCGCTTTGGGATCGTCGCATCGCTGGGCCAGTATGAAACGACCGCCAAGCAGCGATACGGCGAGCGGAGACTCCCCCTCTGGCGAGTGACGCTCTGCGAGCTCGATAATTACGACATTCTCACCTGGGATCACGCAGTGCAACAGCGGTTAAACGCCAGACGAACGGGTGACCTGGTGTGGGTCCTGATTACATCGATCGAGCCAACCGAGGTCACCGCCTACGTCTACGATTTTGCTGTGCCGGGGTCGGAGAATTTTGTGGCTGGCAACGGCGTATTCGCGCATAACACCTATGGCCCCCGCATGCGCATCAATGACGGGCGCGTCGTGCCGAATTTCTTGACGCAGGCGCTCCGCCGCCAACCACTCACCGTCTACGGCGATGGCAGCCAGACGCGCAGTTTCGCCTACGTCAGCGATCTGGTGGAAGGCATCTACCGCCTGCTGTTGAGCGACGAGGTCGAACCGGTCAACCTTGGGAACCCAAATGAGTTCACGATTCTCCAGTTTGCCCACCTCGTCAACCAGATGACCGAGAACCCGGCCGGGATCACCTTCAAGCCCCTGCCGGTGGATGATCCCAAGATCCGCCAGCCAGACATCACCCGGGCTCGCCGGCTGCTCGGCTGGGAACCCACCGTCCCGCTCGAGGCGGGGATCAGGTACACGCTCCCGTACTTCCGCGAGCGGCTCGGGCTCTCATTGAGGAGCCCGGTTTGACAGCCCGGCGACGTCACCGTAAGATTGCCCGCTCGTGAGCCACATCCCTGCCCTCACACCGGCGCGCTTCGCTCGTCACTGGGATTTGGCCGGATGGTCATCCCAGTTTTTGTTGTGGGTCACCATCGTGGGACTGGCTGCGGCCCTGGCCTGGCTCCCCGTGGTGCTGGCCGCTGCGCTCGTTGTCGGCGGGGGGTTCGCCGCGCTGGTGCTCATTCGCCCCGTCTGGGCACTCGTGTTGCTCCCCTTCGCGGTGCCCTTCGGCTCCATCGCCGACATCCGGATCGGACCGGCCCAGGTGGGCGGTACCGAGGCCCTGGTAGGGCTCTTCCTCGCCGGCTGGCTGGCCCGGGGGGTGGCCCGCCGCGAGTTGCGGTTGCCGCGGCCGCCCCTGATCGTGCCGCTGGGCCTCTGGCTCGGCGCTCAGGCGCTCTCGGTGCTGGGGGCACTCTCGCTGGCGGCGAGCCTCAAAGAATTGAGCAAGTGGGGCGAGGTCGCGGCGCTCTACATCATCGCGGCGCACGAACTGCGCCGCCGTGACGTCATCCTCGTGGTCGCAATGCTGCTCCTGGCAGGGGCCGTCGCCGGCGCCCAGGGCCTCGTGCAGGCGCTGCTGCGGCTCGGACCGGCGGGCTTTCTCTTTCCGCTGGCGGGCAGGCTCTGGCTGCGGGCCTATGGCACCTTCTTGCAACCCAACCCCTATAGCGGCTACCTGGGGGTCACGCTCCCGTTGGCCTACGGCATCGGCGCGGTGCTCCTCGGGTTCGGAGCAACCGGCACGCACCTGGCCAGCTCCAAAAAGCCAGTGGCGGAATCTGCCAGGCGTGGCGCGATTCTGGCTTATACTGCTGTGACAGGGGGGGTGATGGTTCTGGGCCTTTTCTTCTCCCTCTCGCGCGGCGCCTGGATTGGCGCGGGGGTCGCGGCCATCGCCGTCGGGGTGTTGCTGAGCCGGCGGGCCCTGGTGGGCTCGCTGGTGATCGCGATGCTCGCAGCGCTCTCTCTCGCCGTTGGCGGCGCCGCGCGCCTGCCGGCGGCTTTCCGCCAGCGAGCCACCGACTTCTTGCCTTACCTGGGCTTGATTGATATTCGACGGGTCGAGATCAACGATGCCAATTTCGCTGTGATCGAGCGACTGGCGCACTGGTGGGCCGCCATCGGCATGTTCAGCGACCGGCCGTGGCTGGGCGTCGGGATTGGCAACTATGCGGCGGTGTACCCGGCCTATGCGTTGCCGCGCTGGCAGGATCCGCTCGGCCACGCGCACAATTTTTATCTCAACGTCGCGGCGGAGACGGGCCTGGCCGGTCTGGTGACCTACCTGGTGTTCTGGGCCGCAGCCCTCGGGCTGACCTGGCAGGCCGTCCGCCGCACGACCGGGCTCTGGCGCGGGATCGCTGTGGGCTGTCTCGGCGCCTTCATCCATCTCGCCGTGCACAACTTTTTCGATAACCTGTACGTTCACGGTATCTACCTTCAGATCGCGCTCCTGCTCGCGATCGTCGCCGTGTTGGTGCGAGATAACGCCTCCGCCGCTCGGCCTGGATTGTCACATCCAGGCCAGTGAGGGGCCACCTCAGCCGGCGGATCTGGCGATCCGCCGGGAGCAGCTGGACAGTTACAAGAGCCCTCCGCCGCTCGGCCTGGATTGTCACATCCAGGCCAGTGAGGGGCCAACGCAGCCGGCGGATCTGGCGATCCGCCGGGAGCGGCTGGACAGTTACAAGAGACCTTCGCCGCTCGGCCTGGATTGTCACATCCAGGCCAATCAGGGGCCACCTCAGCCGGCGGATCTGGCGATCCGCCGGGAGCGGCTGGACAGTTACAAGAGACCTTCGCCGCTCGGCCTGGATTGTCACATCCAGGCCAATCAGGGGCCACCTCAGCCGGCGGATCTGGCGATCCGCCGGGAGCGGCTGGACAGTTACAAAAGACCTTCGCCGCTCGGCCTGGATTGTCACATCCAGGCCAGTGAGGGGCCAACGCAGCCGGCGGATCTGGCGATCCGCCGGGAGCGGGGGAATAGTTACGGTGCGAGGTGAGTCTCAAGAGGAGCAGGTTCGACACGCATGAAAGCTCCCGAATTTCCGGCAAAAGTCCTGACCCTTGCCGTTGACAACCGCAAGGAAGTCGAGCGCTTCATCAAGTTTGCCATCGTCGGCACCATCGGGATGGTCGTGGATTTCACAGTCCTCAACCTCCTGGTACTCTTCGGGGGGCTCGGGCCGTTGCAGGCCAACCCCTTCAGCTTCTTGGCCGCCGTCCTGAGCAACTTCACCTGGAACCGCCTCTGGACCTTCCCGGAGAGCCGGGCGCGCAAGAAACGCACCCAACTGCCCCAATTCGCACTGGTGAACACCATCGGGCTCGGCATCAACCAGCTCATCTTTGCGCTGGCGTTGCACCGCCTGATGCCGGTCTTGGGCTTCACCCACCCCCTCGACTACAACCTCTCGAAGCTCATTGCCGTCGGCGTCGTCCTCTTCTGGAACTTTGGCATCAATCGGCTCTGGACCTACCGCGGGCTGTAAGCGGCACGACATGCAGGCGTGCCGCCGCGCGCCCACCCCCCACACTCCCTCCGCCGCTCATTCTTGGCCTACCGCCCTTCTCTTCCACGGGGTCGGGGAGAGATTGCTTCCTGCCTTGAAGTTGCACCACGATCACGCTTAAGGTATAGTTAGCTCCCTAACGACCACGGTGTCTTCCCTCAGGGTTGCTGCGGAGTCCCTTCGCCGGCTGTTCCCATGATCGCGCGTTCGAGAATTCGAGCGACGGTCCGGCCGGCAGAGCGGTTCTTTGCAGGCGGCGCCGTCGCCGAACACGGTGTAGATGAATTCCGCTCTATAAAAGAAGTCGGGAGAGCCATGCAAGTCGACTCGAAGATCCAGACTGAGCGGCTTCGAGAGCGCCTGGAAGTGCTGAATTCAATCGGCCAGTCCCTTGGACGAGCCGTCGATCTCAACGCGCTCTGCCGGATTGTCTACCGAGGGATCAATCGGATCATTGACACCACCGGCTTCATCCTCGGACTTTACGACGAGGCGAGCCAAACGGTTTCGGTCGTCTTTCAGGTAGACTCCACCGTTGAGTTGCCCAACGGCTCGTTCCCTCTAGGAAGCGGCTTCACGAGCCAGGTGATCCAAACCCGTGTGCCCCGGCTCATCCGCAATTGGTCGGCGGAAGGGCCACACGTCCAAATCCAGTACGCAACCAACCAGAGAGGCCTCCCGGAATCAGCCGTGACTGTTCCACTTCTGGCCGGGGAGCAGGTCATTGGCGTTCTGTCGACTCAGAGTTATCAGCCGGAAGCCTACGACGAGGACGACCTGCTGCTGCTGCAGACAGTTGGGAGCATGGTTGCGATCGCGATCCAGAACTTGCGAGTAACGCAACGTCTCGATGTGCAGCTCCAGCGACGAGTTTCGGAGCTGGAAGCGGTCCTCGAGAGCATGACCGATGCATTGCTCATCATCGACGCCGGCGGGAGGATAGTTCGACTCAACCGGACGGCGCGAAAGTTGCTATGTGCCGACGAGACGAGTGTCGTGCTCGGCCAACCCCTCGACCGCGAGCAATGGGGACAATGGCCACTCGGTGCCCGGGTGGTCGCGGAAGCGCTCGAACCGGTGATTGACGCCCTTCGACGTGGTGAGGCGCTGCACGATGTCGAAGTCACGGTCCATGGCCAGGGACGGCAGGTGTTGAGCTTCGGTTGCGCGCCGCTCCGCGACCCCGACGGCACGCTCGTCGGCGGTCTCATTGTGTTCCGTGACGTGACCGGCCGCCGCGATGTCGAACGGTTGAAAGAAGAAGTGCTCTCGATCGCTTCCCACGATCTCAAGAACCCGGTGACCGTCATCAAAGGGCAAATCCAGCTCCTCAGGCGGCAGGTCGCAACCGGGAGCATCGATCTCGACCGGCTCTCCGGGGGGTTTGCCGGATTGGAGCATCAATGTGACCGTCTTACGGCCTTGATCGACTTGTTACTGGACTTCTCCCGCATTGAAGCCGGCCGGCTCGAGCTCCAACCTGGACCGACCGACCTTGTTGAGCTTGCGCGGACCGTGCTTGAGGGCGTCCAGACGACAACGGACCGTCACCGCCTGATCCTGACCGCTCCAGAGCGCCTGGAAGGAATCTGGGACGAGCGGCGCGTGGAGCAGGTGCTTCGCAACCTGGTGACGAATGCCGTCAAGTACTCGCCGGACGGCGGGACAGTCGAGATCGTCATCAAGGCTGACGAGGGGCCGGCCACCGTATGTGTCCGCGATGAAGGCATTGGACTGGCCCCAGGTGATGCACCGCGTATCTTCGAGCGCTTCTATCGAGCTAAAGGAATGCGCCACCTCGAGGGCTCCGGGCTTGGTCTGTACATCTGCCGTCAGATCATCGCCGCTCACAATGGCCGGATATGGGCTGACTCTGAAGGCCCGAGGCTCGGTAGCACGTTCTGCTTCACTTTACCGCGGAGTAGCGCAGAGTCATCCGGCGACTCATAAGGCGCAGAAGGTAATCTGTGACGATGGAGGCCATGGATGGCGGGGAAGCGCAGTATTCGACCCGGACTGACTCTCCTACTGGTAATAGCACTCCTTATTCCCCAACTTCTCATCTCCCCCCGCCAGGTTGACGCATCGAGCGACAAGATCGACCCGGCGTTACAAGCGAAGATGGCGGCGGACCCCGACAAGAAGTTGCCGATCATCGTCGAGATGGTACCTTCGATGGCGCCCTTTGCGGCCGGCGCCAACGAGCAACGCGCTCAGGCAGCGCTCGACCTGTTGGTCAAGTTGAAGAAGGATGGCCGGCCGATCGGCGCGTTGCCATTGATCAACGGTGCGGCCGGGTTCGCCAACGCCAAAGGAATCAACGCCCTCAGCCGCAGTTCCTCCGTGGCCTTCATTCACGAGGACTCGACGATTCAGCCCCGGGGGGACAATGACGATCCGAATGTCACCCGGCCACCGGGACTCCTCTCGGCACCGTACCCACGGGTCGTCCGGGCCGACAAAGTCTGGTTGGAGGGCCCAACCGGCAAAAACATCACCGTCGCGGTGCTCGATTCCGGCATCGCCCCTCACGACGATCTGACGTTACCAACCAACCGGCTGGTCGCGGCGGTGAATTTCGCCGGTGATCGGGGCGGCGTCCCCGACCGTGGCGGTCACGGCACGCACATCGCCGGCGTCATTGCCGGCAACGGCACCCGCTCCGATCTGTCGAAGCGGCAAGCGCAGCCGGTGTGGTCGGGCGACGCAGATCAGGTAGAGTACGTTGGGATCGCGCCCGGTGCGAACGTGGTCGACGTGCGCGTCCTCAACCAGCAGGGGTTCGGCCGCGTCTCGTCCGTCGTGCGTGGGATTGAATGGGTGCTCGCCCACCGCGCGCAGTACAACATTCGGATCATCAACCTGTCATTTGGCGCGCCGGCCCGCCGCTCATACCGGCTCGACCCCCTCACCGCGGCGATCGAGATCGCCTGGAAACGCGGTGTGGTCGTCGTCGTCGCGGCCGGCAATGGAGGCCCGAACGAGGGGAGCGTCGAGACCCCCGGCATCGACCCGTTCGCGATCACCGCCGGAGCGACCGACGATCACGGCACGCTGCCGGTCACCGACGACGAACTCGCCTGGTTCTCGGCGTGGGGGACGCCGCCCGACGAGTCGCGCTCCAAGCCTGACATTATCGCACCTGGGCGGCGGATCGTCTCCCTCCGGGTCCCCGGGAGCTATCTCGACACGCTGTTCCCCGACCGGGTGGTTGTCGCGAAGAGCGGCGCGGACTATTTCCGACTCACCGGAACGTCGATGTCGACCGCGATCGTCTCCGGGGTCGTCGCGCTCATGCTCGAGCACCGGCCGGCGCTCAGCCCGGATCAAGTGAAGGCGATTCTGATCGGCACGACGCAGGTCTACGGTCAGGACAGCCAGTCACCCCCGACCAACCCGGCGGCGGGCGGGGCCGGTCTCGTCGATGCCTATGCGGCCGTAAACAGTCCTCCTCTCGGTGTCGCCAACCAGGGACTGCGCCCGGCGGACGGTCTGGCCCGCGCGCTCTACCCAATTCTCTATGGCCAGCCACTCTCCTGGAACGATCCGAACCTTGCCGGTATCGCCTGGGACAACCTCGCCTGGGATAACCTCGCCTGGGATAACCTCGCCTGGGATAACCTCGCCTGGGACAACCTCGCCTGGGACAACCTCGCCTGGGATAACCTCGCCTGGGACAACCTCGCCTGGGATAACCTCGCCTGGGATAACCTCGCCTGGGATAGCTTCGGCACCCTCGATTAGGCGCGGACCACCGATCAGGAGCAACGAGCACGCCGGCGAGCGATCGTTGAATCGCTCGCCGGCGTGTCTGCTCTCTCGCGTTCCACCGGCAGCTCGGGCAGCACCCGAGCTGCTCTCCGTTATGACCACACGGGCCACTCGGGGACGCCTCACTCCGGGCATTCGTGTTGGAGGCCCTGCACCCAGTTCAGGATCTCGTCCGCGATCTCACCCCGGCCGAGTGCGCCGCGGGCGGCGTGGGCCAGCGCGCCGTACCGGTCGAGGATGACGATGAACGGCTCGGCGTCGCCTGGCCGTTCCGGCCGCGGAAGAAGCGCCGCGTAGCGCCGGCGAACGGCCTTACCGGGGTCGGGCAGCACCGGGACGGGCAATACCGGCGCCCCCGCGATTGGTGCGACGGCGTAGACCACCGCGCCGGCCGCGGCCAGCCGCGGGCCGCGCGCGGCGAGGCCGGCGAGCAGCCGCTGCGCGGCGGGTGCGCTGGGATCAGGGAGGAACATCAGGACCAGGTGCGATCGCTGGCGGAACTGTCGCCGGGTGACCGGCATGCCGCCGGGGGTCATCAGACGAAAATCCGGCGCGATCTGCTCCTGGCAGGCCCGCCCCAATTCGATCCAGCACATCCTCAGACCTCGTACCCGGCCCGTCGCAGAGCCGCCTTCAGCTCGTCGAGCGCCGGCTCGCTGAGATGAAACTGATGGTCGCCGAAGATCATGGTCGGCGTGCTCCGAAAGCCGCCGTTGAGCGACTCGACGAAGCGCCCGGCCTCTTCGTCGGCATCCACGTCAACCTCACGGTAAGCAATTCCCCATTCGGCCAGCTGCTCCCGAACCGCCGCCGTATCCTCGCAGGTGGGCCGCCCGTAGATGAGAATCGGGAGCGCTCGTCTCGAAGTACGGCGCTCCTCATCCAACACCGCAGTCCACTCCTCCGGCGTGTTGGCGTTCACAAACGAACGCAGTTTCGGATCGAAACGGCGCAACTCGTCCACTCCGACCTCGTGCACGCGAACTTCGGGGAAAAAAGCCGTGATCTTATACCGGCCGGTCGCCAACTGGCGCTCGATCGGGGCCAGACAGGCACGGCCGTAGACAGCGTGCAACGTCTCCGGCCGGCCCGGCTCAATGAGCGGGACCACCACGTCCGCGCTCGCAGCGAGATTGGCCAGGTGCCGCAGCAACGGGACCTGCAGAAAGGGCATGTCCGTTGCCACGACCAGCACTGCGGGCGCCCGCGCGGCGGCAAGCGCGCCGGCGATTCCGGCCAGCGGCCCCTTGCCCGGTCCGGTGGCATCGGGCACGAAGCGAACCCGATCGGCCAGCCAGGCGTACTTATCGGGCTCGTTGGTGACCACCAGCAGATCGTCGCTGACCTGGACCAGTCGCTCCAGAACGCGCTCAATCAGCGGCTGCCCCTCGATCTCAAGGAGCGACTTATCGTATCCCATCCGCCGCGACCGGCCCCCGGCCATCACGGCCGCCGAGACTCGCATATCAAATCGTTCCGCTGCGTTCACATCCTGCCCGCATGGCACGAAGGGCCTTGTAGAGCAACCGCACCTGGTTCAGTTCACCGGCGTGGTAGGCATCGTGCGCGACGGTCGCCAGCAGCAGTTGCTCGCGCGTCATAGGCCGCCCCAAGCAGGCCGGCGCCGACTCGTCGAGGGCGCAGTCCTGGAGGAAGCCGATGTACTGGCGCAAGGCTTCGTGAGCCTCGGCCAGCCAGCTCTCGACCGCCGGCAGTTCACGGGCCGGCGGCTCGACCTCCTCCGCTGAGGCCGGGCCCGAGCCGGACAGCGCCGCCAGCGCCAGGTGCTTCCCAACGCCAAGGTGAATCAAAATGTCCAGGATGCCTCGGCCGGTTGGCGGCATCCACGCGGCCTCGTCGCCATCCACCTCCCGCACGCGGGCCTCGACAGCGACTCCGCTCTCATTCCAGGCCGCATCCAACGCGCGGAGCAGGGAGGTTACGCGCGGCTCCGCCAGGTGAGGCGTCCACACCACCGGCACAATCAGCCCCGGATCGAGCTCATCCATGCCCGCCGGACCACTCTGGAGGAGGCAGTTCCGAGCGTGGAGGGCCGCCGCTCGCAACGCGGCGGCATCCACGCCCTGACAGATTCCGGTGAAGGGCTCAAGATAATGGGCGCCACCGGTCAACTTGACGACAGCACCGTGGTGATTGCCCCGCTCGACATGGTAGAAGCCGACGCCGACCTGGAGAATCCCCTTGTACAGATCGCGGATCGGCTCCTCCGTCGCGCGCCAGAGCCACTCCAACGTCTCGTGCTGCTCGAAGAAACGGCCGGCGTTGAACTGCTCGAGGCCACGCGCCAGCAGCGGCGGCTGCGGCCGGGCGCAGGCGGCCGCCCGATATTCGTCCGAGACCTCCGGCCCCCAGGCGGCCTTCGCGGGTAGAATTTCCTCAGCCAATTTTTGAAGATGGCTCTTGAGCGTCGTCATGAACGTTGATCTTACTGACGAAGGGAAGCGTGTCAAACGGCAACTGAAAGATTGAAGGTTGCTGGCTGCGCCCCCGAGTCCATACCCTGGGCCCTGCCGCATCCGGAATTCGTTGACGACTCCTCCCCGCGTCGCTATAATCTCGCCACTGATTGGAGGTCTCGCTGTGGCCAGCAATCGCCTCGCTGCACTCGAAGCAACCATCGAGCGGCTCCTCGAGCGGCCCTTCTTTCGCTTGTTTGGCGGGCGGCTCGAACCGGCCGATATTGCCAAGCGCCTGGGGCGCGCCCAGGAGGACAATCGGGTCCTCGCCGCCGGCAAACTCCTGGCCCCCAACAACTACCGGGTGATTCTGAACCCCTCCGACCTGGCCGGATTCAAGAGCTACGAGAGCGTCCTGCGGCACGAGTTGGCCACCTATTTGATGGACCTGGCTGACCGGCGCAACCTGACCATGACGAGCAAGCCGGAGATAGAACTGGTCGCCGACACCGCGCTCAGCCGTGGCCAGATCGAGGTGGAGGCCCGCCTGGCCGATCCCAGCGAGCACGCGGGAGCCGCGGCGCAGTACACCCAGCCGTTCGACGCGGCCGCAATCCAGGCCGCGGCCATCCCGGCTCAGCCGGCCCAACTGGTTATCGGCGGGCGCGTCGTCCCGATTGACCAACCCTTCTTGACACTTGGTCGCAACATTGACAACGACATCATCATCGAGAGCGACGATGTCAGCCGGCAGCACGCGCAGATCAAGCTGCGCCAGGGTCGCTATGTGCTGACCGACCTCAACAGCGCCAACGGAACGCGCGTCAATGGGCAGCGGGTCAGCGAGCACGTTCTGCACGATGGCGACGTGATCCAGCTCGCCGGTGTCGAGATTCGCTTCCAGCTCCCGTCACTCTGGCGCGCCTCGCAGGGCTGATGCTCCTCATCTTCGCGCTCCGCATCCTCTTTCTGCTCCTGCTATACGGTTTCCTCGGCCTCCTGGTCTACCTGATCTGGCGCGATCTGAAGGCGCGGAGCCGGCCGGCCGGCCATGAGGCCTCGACCATAGCGCAGGTCCCGCGCGGACCCCGCTTGACCGTGATTGCCAGCGGTGAGACCGGCCTTCCCGAGGGACGTCAATACCCCATGGGGAGCATCACCACGCTCGGCCGCGACCTCGCCAACGACATCACCATCGCCGACAGCTTTGCCTCCAGCCGGCACGCCCGTATCGAGCAGCGCGAGGGCCGCTTCTGGCTCGAGGACCTGGGGAGCACCAACGGCACGCACCTCAACGGAGCACAGCTCGCCCCCTACGACCCGGTGCCGCTTGATCCCGGCGACGTCATCAGCATCGGGCAGACCCGCTTCAAGGTGGGTTGACCAGCCGCACAGGAGACGGCTTTGAGGCGTGCCGGGAAGCTTTGCGCGGCCCGAGAGTCACCCAATCGGGAAAAACGTGGGAATTCGCTTCGTTTCCTCTAGAAGTCGTTCTGAAACTGTGGTACACTGTGGCTGTCACAGGATTGGGGATTGGTGTGATCTGGAAGCCTGTGCCAGATCATCGCACACCAGGGCCATCACAGGGTGAGGCGGCCCGAGAAGATTGCTCCAGGGTCGTTTCTTACCCGGGCATTTCTCACGATCTCCTTTCCAACACCAGCGAGCTGTCTCTCAACCGACCGGTACCGGTTCACCGGATCTGGCCGCCCGCCCTCGGCATAATCTTTTCCACATGTCGGGACAACGTTCCATTCAGCTTGCCGCATGCGTACCGTTCTTCACTGCGCACCATCCTCCGTATTCATCGAGACGGACTCCCATTCGATTCCGCAGATCCGGCTCCCGGACTGCGCCAGTAGGATGAATAAACTGTTACCGAATCATGGTCCGCTACTTGGCTGATGATGAAAAGTTGCATCCAAGATCACGCCCAGATGCGGTTCTGCGGCACTGAAGGCCGAAACAACGAAGCTCCCTCTGCCAACCTCGGCAGTGCCCCGTACCTTTTCTCCTGATCCGGCCGTGAGTGAAGCGTCGTTGCGACGGCACACGCCAGCAGGATTATGTCTGTGAAGCCAGAGTCGAAGAGTTCTACCGGTGCGACGTATGGGCGCCTCCGTTCGGCACAGGCGTGGGAGTGGCGGCAGGGTCGGGAGGGCGACCATTGAGTGGCACAACGAATAGGGCAGGTGAACAAAATGTTATAATAATAATGTGGATATCAGTCGTTTAGTTGATTGAAGGATTTCCTGAGAATCGCGTCCGATCCCCGCCTACGATGTGCTGGCTGGACGCCCCCATTGCCTGAGGGGTGCCCCATGCCGTTTCCTGCAAAGTCTTCTGCCCCATCCAGCGCTCCTGTGGCCCTCCGCCACTCGATGCTGGAAAGAGCTGCCGAGAGTCGTATCACCCTATTCAGTGCCCCACCCGGCTATCTGCTCGCCGATGGTCTGTCGGCAGTGCTGTCCGAGCGAGGCCGGCCGACGCTGTGGGTGCGCCTCGGCCCCGAAGACCACGACCCGGCGACGTTCCTGGTCTCCCTCATCGCCGGGGCACAGCGCCTCTGTCCTGGCATTGGCGAGGCGACACTGGAGCAAATGCGCCGGCAACCTGGCCCGGCCGTTGGGTGGCCGTCGCTCTTTGCCACCCTGGCACGGGAATTCGCGGAGGTCCTCCCCAGGTCCAGCGCGGTGGTGCTGGAGCACACCCACCATCTGAACGACACCCACCCGACGCTGGCACTCTTAGGTGCCCACGTGCTCGCCGGGCTCCCGGATACCTTCACCTGCATCCTGACCAGCTACCACCGTCTGCCCCGGGCCACCCTGCCGGCGCACACCATCGAACGAGGTGTCAGCGACTTGCGCCTCGATGACCGCGATGCGCAAACCCTGGCCAAGCAGACCGACGCCGCGCTGTCGAAGCCGTACGTCCAGCGGGCCATCGACCTCACCGGGGGTCGGGTGGTGGCATTCGCCAGCCTGTGCACCGCAAGCACTGTGCTCGGATCGAGCCTCATCCAGCAAGCGGTGAACCGCGCGACGGGGACCGACGACCTGCTCACCCGGGTCGCGCGGGCCTACCTGGTGGCCGCGGGGGCGGGTGCCCAAGAGATCCTCGCCCTCGCGCTGCGCCTGGAGTACAGTCATCCCAGCCTGGTCCAGGCGGCATTGGGTTCGGCCGCAGCACCATCCGGCCCCTGGCTCCAACCCCTTACGGATGGGTGGATGCGCGTGCGCTCGCTGTGGCTCCCCGCGCTGCGAGCGGCGCTTCGTGCGGCGGCGACCCCCCGCCACGACGCCCTCCGCCGGGCCACCGACTATCTGGCGGGTCAGGGAGCGGTCGAGCGAGCCGTGCCGCTGTACTTCGAGCTTGGAGACATTACCAGCGCCGCGCAAACCATCGCCGGGCACATCGATACGCTGATGAACCTGGGCCAGTGGGAGACCGTTGCCACGTGGCTGAACCTCCTCCCCACACCCACGCTGCGGGCCTGGCCGGCGCTCATCTACGCCGGCGGCGAGATTGCTGTGGCCCAAGCCGATGTCAACTCCGCTCAGCGCGCCTTTTCCACGGCTGCAACGCTCTTCACGGCCCAGCACGATGTCGATGGTGCCTGCCAGAGCCTGCTGGCCGAGAGCACCCTGGCCGCCTGGCGAGGCGACCATACCCACGCCCAGACTCGTGCGTTGGCGGCCAGCACCATAGCAGAAGCTGCTGGCCAGCTCTGGTACCAGGGCTGGGCCGTCTGGCAGCTTGGCTGCCTGGCGGCCGCGGCCGGCCAGCTTGATGATGCGCTCGTCTACTTCGGCCGAGGCGTAGCGGCGATGCAGACGCTGGACGATTCGGTCGTCCTCGAGATCCTGCACATGGCCGAGGAACTGGCATTCCGCCAGCGCGACCTGCAGCGCGAGCGCGAGTTCCATCGCCAGGCCTACTTCGCCGCCGAGAGCGCCGAACACGAGGCCGCCAAGCGCCTCTCCGCACTGGTTCGCGAGCCGCCCGTTCAGCTCGACCGCCTGCTGGAGGCCCACGGTTGGACGCGCACCCCACTGATGCTCAAACTCCCCGTCCCTGGCCCACAGCTTGAGGCCCTCGAGGAACCCGAGTCGCCCGGCCTGTGGGAGTCGCTCCTCCGAGTGATCGGTCTGCGCCGGCCTGCCACCAATGCCACGGACCCGGTGCCCGTGCGCGTCAAGGAGGCCCCGCCCACCGGTGCCGGTGGCCTGCTCCGCTCACCGGTGCCGGAGCCTGCCGTACCACTGGCTCCCTCGAATCTGCCGATTCTTCTGCCCGCGGACACACCCCAACCGGCCGCCCCTTCTGGGGACGGCGAGATACTCCCCTCAGAGGCGGCGCCGACGGCCTCCCCAACGGCCCCCGACCCGGCGCGCTCCTCATCGGGCGAGCCGCTCACACCGCCTGACGCTGAGGGCAAGGTACCGACACTGACAGCGTACCTGCTCGGCGAGTTCCGGGTGACCCTCAACGAGCGCCCGGTCGAAAGTTGGCCCAGCGGCCGGGGCCGGCTTGTCTTCCAGTATCTGCTCACCCACCGCGACCGCCCCGCGCCCCGCGATGTGCTGATGGACGTCTTTTGGCCCGACGCCAGCCCCGACTCCGCCCGCAACAGCCTCAACGTTGCCCTGCACGGTCTGCGTCAGGGGCTCCGGGCCACCGATGACGTGCCCGTCGTGGTCTATCAGGATGGCGCCTACGGCTTCAGCCCCGAGCTGCATATCTGGCTGGATGTGGACCAGTTCGAGCGCCACGTTCAAGCCGGCCAGCAACTCGAGGCGAGCGGCGATTTCGCCGCCGCCGCAGCCGAATACGAGATCGCCGCCGGCCTCTACCTGGGGGACTTTCTGGCCGATGCCCCCTACGAGGAGTGGCCCGTTTTGACCCGCGAGCGCCTCCGCGTGGCCTACCTGGACACGCTCGACCGGCTCAGCCAGATCTACTTCAGCCAGGGCCGGTACGCTGCCTGCGGGACCCTCTGCCAGCTCATTCTCGCCCGCGACAACTGTCGCGAGGATGCTCACTGCCGCCTGATGCGTTGCTGCAGCCGCCAGAACCAGCATCACCTCGCATTGCGCCAGTACCAGGCCTGCGCCGACGCGCTTCAGGAAGAGCTGAACGTCGAGCCGGCGACCGCGACAAAGCAGCTCTACGAGCGAATTCGCCGCCGCGAGCACGTGTAGAGCCTCCGCTGGCGACTTAATCCGGAGCCCGCAGGAATGAAGCCCGTGAAGCCGAGGGTCTCACGAACCCTCTCGCCCCATCGCTCGAACGCTCGCACGCGGCAGATACGCGCGGTCGTTGCCCCGTCACTGCCGAGAACCGGCGCAGAGCAGTCGGCCGGGCGGCCCTGAGCCCCCTGGAAGCCGGGGGGCCCGGCGAGTCGCTCGGGCCGGCGGGGAGAGGGCCGGTCGAGGGTGTCCAAAGCTCCCGCCAGACCCGGAGTGAGCGCACCGGTGGGGAAATGAGCACTTATTTTCAAACTCACGAGAATTAAGCGGGAAAACAGGGCTGATTAAGCCGGGAATGCTACTGTTCCCTTGTGCTACTGAACGAGCCGGGCCCCTCGGACAGGCGCACAGCCGGAGAGAAGACTCTCGAAGAGCCTTCTGTAAACTCACAAGTGATAAGGAGAAACTCCAACCATGCCTCACACATTTGATGCGCTCGATCCCGATCCTGCCCACTTGACGGGTGTTATCGGCATCACCGTGCTCGATCCAGACGGGAACCCCAACCGTGTCCTTCAGACCGACCTCACCTGGCAGATCAAGGTCGACTGGAATATCAGCGGGTTGATCGCGGGTGGCCTCGGCGGCGAGTGGAAGGTACGTGCCTTCGCGGAGTCGTTGGGCGCGGGCTTCGAAGGTCAGGTCGGTCCGGATATGATCGTGCCCCTCAGCGCAGCTCCCGCCACCAACAACCGCAGTTACAGCACCACCATCAACGTCCCGGCCGGCACGCCCCCGGAGGGCGTCTACCTCCTCACGGTCGTCGTCAACTACAGCAACGGCGGCATCCCGCAACAGATGGCAGCCTTCTCGGACGGACCGACGGTCGAGTTCTACAACCCAGGCCCATAAGTCCGGCCCCGAGTAGACCGAAACCCCTCGCCGGCGTGCCCACGGCGCCGGCGAGGTGAATTCCAGACGACGCTGTGCGAATGGACGATGATACCTCCGGCGCTCACCCGCTGAACCACAAACTCACTCACATTAGCGGAAGGAGAAACCCAAACCATGCCTCACACGTTTGATGCGCTCGATCCCGATCCTGCCCATCTTCTCGGTGTCATTGGCGTCCAGGTGATCGATCCCGATGGGAATCCGAATCGTGTCCTCCAGACCAACCTCGGCTGGCAGATCAAGGTCGACTGGAACATCAGCGGCCTGGTCGCCGGCGGTCTGGATGGCGACTGGAAAGTGCGCGCCTTCGCGGAGTCGTTGGGTGGCGGCTTCGAAGGTCAGGTCGGCGCCGATATGATCGTGCCTCTCAGCGCAGCTCCCGCCACCAACAACCGCAGTTACAGCGCCACCATCAATGTCCCGGCCGGCACCCCCCCGGAGGGCACCTACCTCCTGACGGTGGTGGTCAATTACAGCAATCTCGGCGTGCCGCAGCAGATGGCCGGCTTCGCGCAGGGACCGACGGTGGAGTTCTACAACCCAGGACCCTGATACGCCAGCGAGACTGTGCAGCGGGCCAGACTTCCGAAGTCTTTGTCCGGCTGCCTGTGGGCCTCCCCGGCCTCAAAGCGCCGCAGTAGAGTTCGGAAGTCTGGCCGACGGAAAGCTCGTTGGCGTACGAAGCCCCAAGCGACGGGACGGGCGGCCGAAGCGGAGAATTCGAGCAGACCCATTCGACCGGAAGAGGGGACACCATATGGCCAGCAAACATTCACAGACTTCGGAAGATGTGACGCCACCGGGGGCCGAGAACTTCAAGCGGATTAGCGGCATCGGCCCGGCGATCGAGAGCCGGCTCCACAGCGCCGGCATCCTCACCTATGCCCAACTCGCGGCCACGTCGCCCGACGACGTGGCCGCGCTGCTTACGGACCTCGCCGGCCTATCGGCGGAGCGGATCGCCAAACAGGACTGGCTCGGCCAGGCACAAGAGTTGGCCGCGGCCACACCGGCCCACGAAGAGGCGGCCTACGAGAGCCACCAACACTACGAAACATTTGCGGTGGAACTCTTGCTCGACGAGGGAAACGACGTGCGGCGCACGCGCGTGGTGCACGTTCAGAATGGAAGCGAGGAAAGTTGGGCCGGGTGGGAAGAGGAGCGGCTGGCGAACTTTATCGTCGCGCATGCCGCCTTGTCCCAGCCGCCGGCCGCGCCAACAGCACCGGCCGCTCCCAGCGCTGCACCGGTTCTTTCCACCGTCGACCAGGCGATCGAAATCACAGGCACCGACGTCACCCGGACGGCCGGGGTGCCGGCGCCCGCACCGGCGACCGGCCTGGCCGGGGGTGTAGGATTACGCAAGCTCGAAACAGTGCCGGCCGGCACGGAGGATCCCCGTACCGTCCTGCGGGATGGCCAGCCCTTCAACGTGCGCCTGACACTCGACCTGACCGATGTCGCGGCACCGCAGGATGCACTGCTCGACTATACGGCGACCATCTATGCCAAGAACCTGGGTGGGCCGCGCCGGGCCGTCGGCGAAGCGCGTGGCACCCTGCCCCGCACCGACAGCGTGACCATCGACGTGGGGAGGAGTATCCTTCGCCGAGGTCTCTACCGCCTGGAGGCGGCAGTGGTCCTCACTGTGCTCCAGGCGGACCCCATGGCTCGTCCTGGAATCAGGGCGCTCCTGGAGGGCGGCCTGCTCCAAGTCTATTAGAACTGACCAGGGCCGGTTGCGTGAGACGAAGATGAGGTCGGCGTGTTTCTACGCGGCCTCGTCGTCCCACCAGGCGTCGAAGTCGATATCTTCCAGCGCCTCCAGCCAGGGGCTGAGGCTCTCCTCCGAGATCTCATCGTCTTCAACCTGGGTCACCTGGGGCGGCCCCATGTGCACGCCGCCTTTGCCACCGCTGTGGATGACGTTCAGGTCACCAGGCTCGAGAACGACTTTCTTATATGCAGGCGGCCATTTCATTAAGAATCTGCGACCACAGGTCGGGCACAACCATTCTTCTACACCGGACGGGTGTGTTCCTATCAACTTCATTTCATGCTGCGGCTGCGTTTCGTACACC
The DNA here is from genome assembly GCA_027493995.1 of Ardenticatenaceae bacterium. GTDB lineage: Bacteria > Chloroflexota > Anaerolineae > Ardenticatenales > Ardenticatenaceae > DOUV01. The sequence goes on from JAOSJS010000001.1 coordinate 9,610,445, forward strand.
AGTTTTCTCCTCCGGGCCAACTGTATTCACGCCTCGGCGAAAAGCAAATTGCGCGCCATGGTTACCGTACCAGGGCAATTGGGCGGTTACAATGCCCCACTGTTCCTACCGCCCGGCAACGTGGCGTGGCCGGGACCCGGACCTGGCCACTGCTGTCTGGCGGGTTCCCGCGATCGATCCCTCGTCTCCGTCTTTCGAGCTCGACCTCCTCAATGCCAGCCAACCCTGGATGGGATGCAACCAGCTAGAACACCGGTCAAGGAGTCGCCGGGGGGCGTGATCGGAGACTTCCGAAGTCTCGGAAGACTTCGGAAGTCTGAGACCGGCGCTCTCGTACAAGCCATGCACATCATCCTGATGATAAGGGTAGTGGATGCAGCCGGGGAATGGACGTGTCGAGCTTACCGAGCCGGTCCATCCAGTAGCACAATCCGGCCGCTGGTACCATCGACCCGCACGCGCTGGCCGGTTACCAGCCGCGTGGTGGCATGATGCACACCGACGACCGCCGGGATGCCGTACTCCCGCGCCACCACAGAGCCGTGGGTCATCAGACCGCCCACCTCCATCACCAGCCCGCCAGCGGCCAGAAAGAGCGGGGTCCAGGCGGGGTCGGTCCCCGGGCAGACGAGGATCTCTCCCGGTGCCAGCTGGGCACCGTGGGGATCGAAGACAACATGCACGACGCCCTCGACCTCGCCCGGCGACACCGGGCTTCCAACGATGACCCCATCGCCCGTATCCGCCGGCGCGCCACTGCCCCCAAACAAGGCCTGCCCGTCGCTGAGAAGCACGCGAGGTACCTGCCGTCGCCGCCGCTCGCGGGCAAACGTGGCGCGCCGCCCGGCGATCAGGGCGCGCCAGTCCCCTGTCTCACCCGCCGCCAGCGCTCGCAGCTCGGCCAGGTGGAGGAAGAAGAGATCGTCTGCTCGCTCCAGCACGCCCGCTGCAACCAATGCCTGGCTGCTCTCGAGCAGGCCGGCCCGCACGATTCCCAGAATCCGGATCACCGTAAATTTTGGACTCTCGCGCAGGCCGGCCAGCTCGCGCACGCGCCGCGCCATCCATCTGACCAGGCGCGCCTTGAGCCGGCCCCCGCGCGTCGGGCGCACGGCCCGCACCAGCCGGCCGATGGCCGTCTCGGCCGAGGCCGCGCCGCGCGCGAAGACGACGTCCGGTGCCTGGCTGGCGTCCTCGATGCGCAGATAACTCCCCAGGACCTGCATGATCGGCGTCGGGTCGTCGCACCAGCGCGGCCGCCCGATGTCGATCTCGGCGATGCCGCGCATCCCGTAGTCCTGGAGAAACTCGGCGATGGCGGTTTGCGCCTGGCCGGGCAGCCGCCCTGCCAGGAAGTCGGCGGCCAGCGCTGGCGCGTCCGCCTGGGCAAACCGGGCCGTCGAGGCAGGGTCGGCCTTGATGGCGCGGGCCGTGGCCCACAGGGCCAGATCCATCTCGGTCGTCACGTTGTGGGGGAGCCCGCGGGTGACCTCGAGCACCTCCTGAGTGGCGCCCGGGAGCCCACCGGCGAGCCGGTTGAGCAGTTGGAGGGCCACCTGGCCCGAAGCCACCCCGGGAAGAAGGTACGGGAGGAGGTCGCCGGCCAACTCGTCGACCAGCTGCTCCAGCAGGGCCACTCGCTCGGCAAGGGAGGTGGCAGCCATCTCTCTATGGTACAGCGCTGTAACCGCCCCCTCCGCGCGCCGCTGGAACTCCGCCCGGCCAACATCGGGTCGCAACAGGTTAACGAGCAGTCGCCCGGCCAGCGGGCCCAGCGCGCGAACGATCCGCACGAGGGTGGCGAGCCGGATTCGCCTGTCCTGGGGGGCGAGCCGAGGATCGTCCCAGAGCGTCTCCATCGCCTGCCCGGTGCCGGGCTCGATCAGCGTGAGGGCCCGGCGCAGGAGGCCGCGCCCGACCGGGTTGCGGACGACGGTGGTCACGTTGATGAACAGCCGCTCGGCGGCCACCACAAGCACGCGCTGGCTCTCCAGGGTCTGGCGACGGCCAAACAGGGCGCCGGCGGCCGCAAAAAAGGCGCCAAAGAAATCCCGGCCGAGCGCCGTCATCGGATCGAGCATCCCCTGGACGGCGCCAAAGGAAATCAGTACCTGGAGCGGCTCCGGCGCCATCCCTTCCGGCAGGGGGAAGAGCGAGGTGATCGGCCGGGACTGCAAGAGAAAGAGCTGCCCGGCCGACCAGGCCCACTCGATGTCCTGAGGCGCACCGAAGAGATCGGCCACGCGCCGCCCGAGCCGGGCCAGTTCGACGATCGCCGCGTCGGGCAGCGCCTGGCGGCCGGCCGCGTCCTCGGCCACGGTGACCGTGCCGCCGCCGGACCGGCCGCGGATCGCCAGCGCCTTGGCCCCCAGGGTCTTGCTCAGGATGCGGCCGCCGGCAGCGGCAACCAGGTAGTGATCCGGCTCCACCTGGCCCGAGACCAGGGCCTCACCCAGCCCCAAGGTGGCGTCGATCACGATCTCGGTGCGCTTGCCGTTGAGCGGGTTGGCGGTGAACAGGACGCCCGATGCCTCGCTCGGGACCATCGCCTGCACCACCACGGCCAGGGCGATGTCCTGCTGGGGGATATCATTGCGCGCGCGGTAGCCGATCGCCCGCGCGGTCCAGAGGCTGCTCCAGCAGTTCACCACCGCCTGCAGCAGAGCCTCCTCCCCAACGACGTTCAAGTACGTATCCTGCTGCCCGGCGAAGGACATCTCCGGCAGGTCTTCAGCCGTGGCGGAGGAGCGCACCGCGACGGGCGGGCGGCCCATCGCGGCGTAGGCGGCGCGAAGGGCATCGGCGAGCGCCGCCGGCACCGCGCCCGCGGCAAAGCACGCCCGGATGGCGGCCGAGGCGGCCTCTAACGACTGCGGCTCCTCGGCGTGCACGCCGGAGAGGATCTCCCGGATCGCCGCCTCGAGATTGTTGGCAGCGACGAAAGCGCTGTAGGCGGCGGTTGTGACCAGAAAGCCGCCGGAGACCGGGAAGCCCGCCCGCGCGAGCCGCGCCAGGTTCGCACCCTTGCCGCCACTCGTTGCGAGAGTGGCCTCCCCGGCGTCCAGGGGGAGTATCCATGATTCACCCACGAGGGATCAAACCTCCTGCGGATCGAGCACCGCTTTCTCAACCGAAGTCGTGATACAGGATTACGTGCGAACGCGCACGCATCAGCCATCCTGCTGCCGCAACGCATCCACGGATCAGTCGCCGTTTGTCGTCCGTGCTTCAGCGCGCGCAGGCACCTACGACGTCTATGCCGCCTCCAGCAAGCGGCACGTCACTTGTCAGAATAAACCCGTTTGTAGTGCGCGCTTCAGCGCGCTGATGGACTTTGACAACTTATTTCGGTAATGAAAATGCCTACAGGTGCCCTTCTGATTGCCGATTTAATTTGTCAAACCTCATAAGCGCGCACGACACGCGGTCCCGCCTCCGACAAGCGGCATGTCAATTGTCAGAATAAACCGGAAATCTGCAATAATCGGGGCGCCCCGCGCGGGAAGCGGCCTCGCTCTACCAGAGTGAAGGGCGGCGAGAGGAGGAGAAACGGAAAAAGGCATCGCCGAGACAACTTCGAAGGAGCTTGGGAAGGCGCTTTCAGTAGGGGCGCACGGCCGTGCGCCCCTACAGCGCGCTTCCGACCGCTCCCGCGGTTCCTCCGACCTATGCTCCCACCCGCGCCACGACGACGTGACCGCTGTCCTGGGAGCCTTCTCGCCCCCTCTTGCCTGGCGGAAAAGAGTTGGGGTGAGGATGGGCGGCCGCCACAGCCCCCACCGCGGATGAGCACGCTCCCCTTGCCGGGGCACGCTCCTACTCCTCAACCACCATCTCAACCAACTCCAGCCCCAAAAACCGCGCCACCCCCGCGGCGTGTTCCTCCACCGCGGCGCGCACGTGGGCGGGGAGCGGGGTGAAGGGGAAGACGGAGACAGCCAGTCCCCCACCGGTGCGGTCGTAGCGCCAGGTACCGGCGACGCGGCCCTGCTCGAGCAGCGTGCCTTCGATGTGGCCCGCCGGCCGCCAGACACGCGCGTAGTGCTCGGGGTCCACGATCCAGGCTTTGTCTTTGTGGCCCAGCAGCAGGGGGTCGAAGCGGTAGAGCAGGCGCACCGGCCAGGCCTCGCGGGGCGGCGCGGTCTCGTGCAAGGCGTCCAGGTCCGCGCGGAGGGCCAGCGCCGGCTTGCCATCGACGGTGACCTCGGCCACCTCGTCGCCCAGCGCGGCGAACCAGGGCCGGGCATCGCCGACCCGGCGCAGGCCGCGCCAGCGGAGGAAATCGTGGACGGTGGCGGGGCCGTAGGTGCGCAGGTAGCGCCGGGCGAGCTCGACGTTGGCCTGCTCGGGGGGCGGTGGATTCCACTCCAGGCCCGGAAGCCAGTACTCGCGGTGGGCGAAGCGCCCCTCGTTGCCCACCTGCCCGGCGTGGCAGGCATCCCCACGGCGCACGAGATCGGCGAAGACGCCGCCCCACGCCGAGAGATGCTCCTCCTTCAGGTCGAGATCGGCGGCCCGCAGGTCGCTGCGCCCCAGCGTCCCGCGCTCGTGCAACAACTCGGCCACGCGATCGATCGTGGCCCGGTAGCCGTCCATGTCGGCCCCGTTCTGCTCGGCCTGCCGCTCCCACCAGGTGCGCTGGCCGCGCAACGCGCCGATGATCAGCGGCCACTCCTGCCGAGGGTAGAGATGCAGCGTGTGGCGCTGGCCCCAGAGCTTGACCAGCGAGCGTTCCTGGTACAACAGGTCGTCGAGCGCGGCGTAGGTCAGGCCGGTGGTCCGGTTCCAGAGGGCCAGGCCGGCCGCCGGCAGGATCTGCGCCTGCACCCCGACCAGGGCACTTGCCGCCGCCTCCGGCGAGGCGAAGGGCACCGCCAGGCCGGAGCGGCGCAGCCGGAACCAGCGGATTTGGGTTTCGGAGAGCATTGCGTGAGAATCCTTTTCCAGGTTATGACTGTGCTAAGAGTTCACCAAGCGATGATGGAACCGGCAAGAAACGAAGAAGGCGTCGAAAAGAAACTCCGTGCACCGCCCGGAGGCGGAGGGGAAGCCGAAGGCACTCGCGCCGCACCGGCACTTCGAGAGGCGCCGGGCGGAAGGTGCGTCGCACCCTGACGGGCCCTTACCCGCCCACGTGTTTGATGGCATACCCCATCGCGGCGAGGAGCGTCGCCACCTTCTCGCGGTGGTCGCCCTGGATCTCCAGCTCGCCGTTCTTGACCGTGCCGCCGGCGCCGCAGGCCTTCTTCAGGCGCAACAGCAGGGCCGCGAGCGTCGCCGGGTCGTGGCGCAGCCCGCCGACGACCGTCACCGTCTTGCCGGCCCGCCGCTTGCGGTCGCGCCAGATGCGCGCCGTCTGTCCCCTGGCGGAGGGCGGGCCGGCCGCTGCCTTCGGCGCCGCTTCAGGCTCCGGCTCGGGATCGGTGGAGTAGACCAACTTCCGCCCAGATTTCGCCACGGATCGCTCCTCTCAGATCGTCCTTTTCACGGGGCCTATTCACCTCGTCACTCAACCACATGCTCCGTCTGAATGATCCGGCGCCGGCCGGTTTCATAACGCAGCACGAGGGACGCGGTCTCGGCCCGGTTGCCGTGGTACTGCACGCCGGACAGGATCGGGCCATCGGTGATCCCGGTCGCCGCGAAGTAGAGTTGCTCACCCGAGACGACCTCATCACAGGCCAGGATCCGCCGGATGTCCAGTCCGGCCGCTTCGACGGCGGCCCGCTCGCGCTCGCTCTGCGGTGCCAGGCGGCCCAGCATCGCCCCACCCATCGCCTTGACCGCGCAGGCGGCAATGACCCCCTCCGCCACACCGCCCACCCCCATGAGAATGTCCACGCCTCGCCCGGGGGAGGCCGCCATGACCGCCCCGGCGATATCGCCGTCGGAGCGCAGCATCACCCGTGCCCCGGCCCGCCGGATTTCCTCGATGAGATCGGCATGGCGCGCCCGGTCCAACACGAAGACGACCAGGTCGCGCACAGCTTTCTTTTTGACGTTGGCCACGAGAGCCAACGTCCAGGCGGCGGGGGCATCCATACATTCCGGGACCAGGGCGTGGGCCACGTCGCGATCCACGACGATCTTTTCCATGTAGACGGCCGGGGTGGGTGACCACATCGAGCCGCGCGAGGCCATAGCGGCCACCGCAATGGCTCCCGGTCGTCCCTGGGCCAGCAAGGCCCGCCCGTCAATCGGATCGACCACGACATCCATCGCCGGACCGTTGCCGGTGCCCACGCGCCGGCCACTCTCCAACGGCGAGCGCACGCCGAGTTTGCCCTCTTCGCCGACGACGATGTAGCCATCCACATCCAGCTCGTTCAAGGACTCGAACATGGCGTGGGCCGCCGCATCATCGGCCTCGTCGCGCTTCCCCAGGCCCATCCAGCGGCCCGCGCTCAGGGCGGCCGCCTCGGTGGCCCGGACCAAATCGACCCCGAAATTGTGGGAGGAGCCTCCATTCATCGCCTGTCCCCTCAATTCCCATCGTAGTCGATCGCCTTCAGCAAGCCGGCCGCTTCCCAGGCCAACATGCCGCCCTGCAGAACAGCGACATTCTCGTAGCCCTGGTCGCGGGCGATCGCTGCCGCGCGCGTACTCCGCCGCCCGCCGCGGCAGACGAAGACGACAGTCCCATCGCGCGCCAACTCCAGCTTCTCGGACAGCAGGGTCGGCAGTGGCACGAGTTGCGCGTGTGGAATATGGCCCTGCTTGAATTCGCGCGGCTCGCGAACGTCGATCACCCGCGGCGGTCGATCGCTGTGCAGTTGTTGCCACAAGTCGCGCGGCGAGACGTCCGGTACGCCGCGAATAGGGATATCGGTGGGAACCAGGATCTCGACCGCGTGGTCCGGCCTGGGCAGGTTCTGGCACTCGCGAAAGACGCGCACATCGCTCTCGTAGATGCAAATCGCCGGATCGAGAACCTTGTAGAACAGGTATTCAATCGCCTCGTCCTCATTGAGAAAGTGATCGGCGCCCAGCGTGTCGTAGAAACCGGTCGCTTTCATCAAGCGCAGAACCGGGGCGCGGACACGCGTCAGAAACAGGTCCCCACCCCGCTCCCGGTAGCTCCGCAGAATGCCCTCGAGCATGTGAACCCCGCTGATGTCGCAGTGCTGGACGCTGTGCATTCGCAGGAGCAAGAACCGCTGGCCGGGATGGCTCGCCTGATGGCGGCGAATCGTCTCCTCGACATGGTTGACGGCACCGAAGTACAAGTCGCCCAAGACATCGAAGATGGCCAGTTGGGGGCACCCGGGTTTGCGCGGCTGATGGGCGAGATGTCTGAAGTTGTCATCCGGCACCACAGGGAGCACCCGCGGTGCGCTGGTCTTGAGGATATAGTAGCCCAGCGACATCGAGATGCCCGCCAGGACGGCAAAATCGATCCGGAGAAACAGGGTCCCCACGAACGTCACCACCATGATGAGCCCATCTCCGGGGCTGCTGCGCAGGATGTGCATCATCTGGCGCTGCTTGATCATGCTGAGACCAACAACAATCAGCACGCCGGAGAGCGCAGCCCGGGGCAGAAAGACGCCCAGGGGGGCCAGGATGAGCATCCCAACGAGTGTGAAAAGGCCGGAAAACACCGAGGCCAGCGCGGTTTGCGCTCCGGCCTCGTAGTTAATCGCCGAGCAGGAGAGGGAACCACCGGTGGGATAGCCCGACAGGAACCCACAGGCGATATTCGCCAGCCCCTGTCCCACGAACTCCTGATTGCTCTCCAGTCGCTCACCGGTTTGGGCCGCCAGCGAGCGGGCAATCGCTATCGCCTGGATTAACGCCAGGGCCGCGATGGCCAGGGCGCCGGGAGCCAGGTCGGCGATCAGATTCAGGTTGAAGAGCGGAAGCCTGGCCACCGGTGGCAGGCTGCTCGGCAGTCGCCCGATGACTTTCACACCGGCGTGGCTCAGCCCGAGAACAACCAGAACCGCGGACGCGACGACAAGGCTGATCACCATAGCGGGCAATTCCGGCTTCAGCCTCTGGAGGAGCACCATCAGCAGCAGCGTGCCGAGGCCCAGGGCCAGCGTGGGAAGGTTGGTTTGCGGGAGATGGGCAACGAGGTTGCCGATTGTCTCGATGAGGGTACCGCTCGGGAAACTCAGCCCAAACAAGTGACGCAACTCGCTGGTGGCAATCTGGACCCCGGCGCCGGCGGCAAACCCGACGATGACGGCATCGGAGACGAAATTCACGAGCACACCCAGGCGGGCCAGCCCCATGGCAACCTGCACGATTCCGGCCAACACAGCCAGCAGCCCGGCCGCGACCACGATCTGAGGGGTGCCGGGCGGCGCCGTTGCCGACAGGCTGGCAAACACTAACAGGGAGAGGGCCGTCGTCGGCGTGGTCTGGAGCTGACGCGAGGACCCCCAGAGCGCCGCCACGATCGGAGCCACGATCGCCGCGTACAGGCCCATCTGAGGTGGCAGCCCGGCCACGAGGGCATAGGCAATTGCCTGCGGCAGGGATATCACGGCCACGGTGATCCCCGCCACGAGGTCGGGCCGCAAATCGCTGAGCTGGTAGGAGCGAAAGACCTCGACCGGCCGGAGAAAGTAGAAGGGAATCGCTCTCAGGTTGGCGAGCATCGGCTTTTCGATGGGGATCGCCCCCGCCTCCCTCGCGCCTTGTGACGGCCGCCGGCCGCGATGATGCCTTCATCGCCGCCGGCACACGGATCAACCAGCCAGGAAGGTTATGATCGACGCGGGATCGCCGCAGTGGAAGACATTCACGCAGACATAAACTTACACCAAAGGAGCGACAGTCGTCAATGGGCGACGATGCGGGGCGTCTCAAAAGCCATCGAGGCACCAGGAGCAAAACGAGAGCAAGGGCCGCGTTCGCGTTGAACCGGCGCATCCTGGGAAGATTGGGCCAGTGCCACTCCCCCGGCTGTCGGGGCGGGTTTTGCCTGACACGTCGCCCCGCAGACGCGACCCGGTCGGGGCTCGGCCATCGCCAGCACGGATCCTCCGAAACCCGCCCAGGCAACGTCCCGCCCCCGGCTGTCGGGGCGGGTTTTGCCTGACGTCGTCGCCCCGCAGACGCGACCCGATCGCGGCTCGGCCGTCGCCAGCACGGATCCTCCGAAACCCGCCCAGGCAACGTCCCGCCCCCTGGCTGTCGGGGCGGGTTTTGCCTGACACGTCGCCCCGCAGACGCGACCCGGTCGGGGCTCGGCCATCGCCAGCATTGGTCCTCCGAAACCCGCCCAAGCAATGCGCCGGCATCGCCCGACCTTGCCAATGGCCCTGCTATGGACGTCGCCAGGTCGAGCGCGAAGCTGGCAATCTTCGTTGCGCCCTGCACAGAGGGGGCACCGGATCAAGCGGGCTCATCCTCCGCACCGATGCGCGTCGCCCGCCCAGAGCGCGTCCGCGCCCTGGAGCGACCCGCCGGGGTTCGACTCACAGCTCGATAGAAACGAACAGGGCCCTGGCATCGCGCCAGGGCCCTGTGTGCTGACGGGGGGCTCGCTCAGCCCGCGACCGTCTGGACGGCCGCCTGGAGTTTGGCGAGCAACATTGCCTCGGGGACGGCCCCTTCGACATGAACCGCATCGGAGATCACCGTGCGCGGAACGCCCATCACATCGTAGCGCTCGCTCAACTCCGGGAATTCCATCGCCTCCACCATATCGGCGGTCACGTAGGGGCTGGCGTAGGCCAGCCGGTGGGCGAGCACGACGGCGCGCGGGCAGTAGGGGCAGGTGGGCGTAACGAAGACCTGAAGATGCAGCGGGACCGTCAGCCCCTCCAGGAACACGCGCGTGGCCGGCTGCAACCCGGCCTCGTCGCTGCCCACCATCCGAATCGCTTCCAGGAGCGAGGCGAACTCGTACCCGCTGGGGATGCCGTAGAAGCGCACGCCGTAGTCATTCTCTTCGGAGCCGCCAAGCACCGCGATCGCCGGTGCCTTGTCCACGCCCAGCGCGGTGGCTCTCCCGGCATCGGCATCGAGATCGTAGACCGCCAGGCTCAACTCATCGTGCAGCTCGCTGATCTCGGCCAGCAATTCCCGCGTGAGATCGCAGTACTCACACCCCTTCTCGGCGGTGAACAGTGCCAGCCAAACGGGGCGCTCGAGCACGGCGACGAGTTGCTCGCGGACAGCGTCGCGATCCTGCACCTGCAACAACGCCATGTGATCCTTCTCCTTGAGTGCTGTCATCCATGCAGCGCGGGCAGGAAGACAGTTGGACTCTTGACGAGCAGTGGACTCTGGCTCTTGAAGGCTTCGGCGTAGGCCACGCCGAAGAGCCTTCCAACGTAAGCGTCCTCAGCCTCGTAGAGGGTGAGCAAACGATCGTGCTCGTCTACCTTGAAAATGGAGCCGTATTCGGCCAACGCCGCCCGCTTGCGTTCGTAGGTGGCGCTCACATCCACGGCAAAGGCGAAATCGCGCCCCCAGGGCGGTTCCATCTTGCAGTGGGGGAAGAACAGACGCTCCACCGCCCACGGCCGGCCCTCGGCCAGCAGTTCGCCGCCGGGCACGCGCCCCCAATGATCCAGGCGAGCGTAGAAGACGGCGGCGCTCACCAGCCCACCGACGGCCGCGTGATCGGGGTGGACGCAGGCATCGGTGGTCGCGAAGACCAGGCGCGGCCGGTGGGTGCGCATCAGGTGCGCCAGCTGCAGGCGCAGCTCGGGGGTATCGCTGATGAAGCGGTCCTGTCCATCCAGGAAGAGTCGCTCAGCGCCGAGGTGCGCCGCGGCGCGCCAGGCCTGCTCGGCGCGAACGCCGGGCCGGGCGAAATCACTCGGCTCGCCGTCGCACAGGTCCACCAGGAGCACGCGCAGCCCCTCACCGGTCAGCGCCGCGATGGTTCCGCCCATCTGGACCTCGGCATCATCGGGATGCGCTGAAATCACCATGACATCGAAAGGCATCGATCTGATTCCCTATCATCTATCGGAGAAACGCTCCCCGTTCGAAATGCGGCGGGCGAGGCCTTGAGATCCTCGCCCACCACTTCCACCAGGGCGATACCACCCTATGGGTGCCGGGTGCTGATGCCTGCCAGCCGATAGAGGAGGCAAACGCCTCCGAGGCCGGTCAGGAGGAGGACCACGGCGACGGCACCGGCAATCAACTGCCACACACCCGTCAATCCAACCACGGCTGCAACCAGGAGGAGCAGCCCCAGGAGTACGCGAACCGTTCGGTCAACTCCACTTTCGTTTTGCTCTACCATACACTCACCTCGTATCGCTCGATCAATTCCATCCCGCTACTGATTTGGATGCGCCGGACAGAAGAGAGGTTACCGCCGGAGCAGAAACAATCAGCTCGGCAGGTTGAGCTTGCGGAAAAGGCGCACTTCCACGCCCTCGGGGAGGCTGCCGGGTGACTCGCCCAACCCGCGGTAGAGGATGATGGTTTTGGTGAGCGTATCGTAGACAACCTGACAATCGGGGCACTCGTCCAGGTGACGCTCCAGCTCACGGCAGAGATCAGGGGACAGCTCGCCGTCCACATACTCGTTCAGTTGGCCGAGCATCTTTTGGCAATCCGCCAGATCGTGGTGATGGTTCGAATACGGCATCAAGCCCCTCCTTCCGGGGCCAGGTAACCGGCCAGTAACTCACGTAAGCGCAGCCGCGCCCGGTGCAGGCGCACTTTGACCGCGCTTTGACCGAGCCCGAGGGTTTCCGCGGTGTCGGCGGTGCTCAGGCCCTGGAGCTCGCGGAGCACAAAGACCACCCGCAGCGTCTCGGGAAGCGCCGCCAGTGCCTCCTCGAGGTGGTCACGCAGCTCTGAATCCAACACGGCGTCGGCAGGGTCGACCGGCCATTCGCTCAGGTTCTGAGGGAGGTCGTTGGGTTGGATGGTCTCGCCGATCTCTTCGATAGAGGCCATTGGGGCCCGCCGGCGGCGGAGTTTCATGAGGGCCTCATTGGTTGCAATGCGATAGAGCCAGGTGCCCAACGCGCTGCGTCCCTCGAAGTCACCTATCTTCTGACAGGCCTTGATGAAGGTCTGCTGGAGGATACTCTCGGCTTCATCGGCATCGCGGATCATCCGGAGGGCCTGATTATAGACCATCGGTGCGAAACGCTTGACCAGGCAGGTGCAGGCATCTGGCTCACCGCTCCGCAGGCCCTCCAGCAGAACATCCTCGTTATCTTCACATGCCAAATTGATCTCAAGTCCAGGCACGAGTCGCTCCTCAAGCCGTGAAACGCTAACCGGGGCGCAACCACCAGACTCGCGTTGGGCGAGCGGGCCTTCCGTTTCACGATGCTGGACTCATTGTACCCAGACTCGGGAGCGGCGTCGAGGATGAACCTGGCACGACCGCCGGTGATGGTGGCCGGGCGTCACGACACCGCCTATTCATCCGATGCCCCAACCCGCGGCCGGGTTACAATGAACGGGTTTTGAACGTGAACGGTGAAGAGGTCAAACGCGGCCGATTTCGCGCTCCGAGCTACTGGGGCGCGATGGATGTTCGTTGCGAGCCACACGCTCGGATCGACGGCGCGCCGCCACACCCATCGGGAAGCACGACGGCGTGATCCGTGGCGGAATCACGGATCACGCGCCTCCTTTCCGAGGGTGCCGTGGGCGAAATCGCCTTCCGGGAGGGCAAGCGGTTCGTAGTGCGCGCTGTAGGGGCGCACGGCCGTGCGCCCCTACAGCGCGCACTACGAACAGGCGCCGCGCCACGCGTACCAATTTGCCAACAGGGTCCAGCTTTCACGCGCTCGAGCAGCCGGGACACGGCCCAAGAACCAGATTGCCACCAGAATCCTGTAACCCCGGGCCGCCGGGCTGCATCCAAGCTCGTGGCACGGCAACGAACGACGATCAATTGTGCAGGAGGTCTGTGATGGAACACCACAACTACGGATTCACGATCAAGACGCCGCTCAGCGACGAGGCGGCCATCGGCGCCGTGACCGAGGCGCTCAAAGCCGAGGGCTTCGGGGTCTTGACCGAGATTGACGTACAAGCCGTCCTCAAGAAAAAGCTCGATGTCGAGGTCGCGCCCTACAAGATTCTGGGAGCGTGCAACCCATCGCTTTCCCACCGGGTCCTCGCGGCCGAGCCAGAGGTTGGTCTGCTGCTGCCCTGCAACGTGACTGTCTACCGCGACGAGGCCGGGCACACCACTGTCTCGGCGATTGATGCCCTGGCCATGTTCTCCGTGATACAGCGACCAGACTTGGAGCCGGTCGCCCGCGAGGTCAGCGCCCGCCTGCGCCGCGCCCTCGAGACGCTGCCCACGCTCGAGCAGGCGGGAGAACCGGCATGAGTTGGTAGCAGGCCCTCTTCGGTGGCGCGACAACGACCGGCAGCGTCCCACAGCAGGAGCGCGACGCTCATCCCTCCGCAGATTGCCCGAGCGCCTGGGCGAGTTTCCGCCCGCCGCCAGGCTACCAACCCGTCTGAGGTAAGACACTGATGCCACTCTACGAATACATCTGCCACACCTGCGGCGAGCGCTTCGAGCGGCTGGTCCGCAGGAACGACAGCTTCGTTCCTGTGTGCCCCACCTGTGGTGGGGGTGAGGTCGGCCGCGCGTTCTCGACGTTCGCGGCGGGCCGGAGCCGCGGCGGCTCGTCGGCCGCAGCCTGCGGGCCGGCCGGGTGAGGCCTCCCGCGCTCGCGGCCGTGAGCCGCACGCAGCACGAGCCGCCCACCTCGCACCGAGGTGGGCGGCTCTCTTTGACGAAGGTGCGTCGCACCCTGAGAATTGACCGGGGACCGGAGGTGGATGCCTACCCGTACATATCGGTCAACTCGATCCCGAAGGTTCGCAGCGCCTCGCGAGCCGCGTTCTGGGCCGCGACCTGCTTGCTCCGGCCGACCCCCTCTCCGCGCACTTCGTCGCCAATCAGCACCTGAACCGTGAATTCTTTGGCGTGGTCTGGGCCGCTCTCGGCCACAGTCCGGTATTGCGGCGTGATCGCCAATTCGGCCTGGGCCACTTCTTGAAGCAAGCTCTTGGGATCCTTGCTGAAGGCACCGGCGGCCAACCGGCGGGCCGCCGGCGCCACCATCCCGAGCAGCCAGTCGCGGGTCACCTCAATCCCCCGATCGAGGTAGACGGCGCCGACCAACGCCTCAAACGCGCCGGCCAGCAAGAGCGCCCGCTCACGCCCACCACTGGCCTCCTCCCCCCGCCCGATCAACAGGTACGCCCCCAGGTTGATGATCTGGGCGAAAGTCGCCAGCGCCTCGGTGCGGACCAGCGCCGCCCGCAGCGCGGTCAACTCACCCTCCTGCATCTCGGGAAAGCGGTGGAAGAGGAATTCACCCACCAGGAAATCGACAATTGCATCCCCCAAGAACTCCAGGCGCTCGTTGTGGGGCAGGGTATAGTCCGGGTTCTCGTTGAGGTAGGAACGGTGGGTCAGCGCCCGCTGCAGGAGCGAGCGATCCTGCAAGCGAACCCCGAGCGCCGTTTCGAGTTGATCCAACGCTGGCATGGGCACAGCTGCCTTACTCATCGGTACGCCGGCCGGCAGGTCCTCTTCGTGGTCTGTAAGCGCTCGAACCACGAAGAACGATCCTGTTGGCGAAATCGTCTCCAGAGGGCGAGCAGTTCGTAGTGCGCGCTGTAGGGGCGCACGGCCGTGCGCCCCTACAGCGCGCACTCCAAACAGGCCCCCGCCACTCGCACCAATTCGCCACCAGTTGCCCCTGGGCCTGCGGCCCGCGCCGGGAAATGAAAAGTAGCGCCGCGCCACGGCGAACAGCGCGGCGGGCTATTTTCAGGAGAGGGTCAAGAACTGAGGCGGAACCGCTGACGCCGTTTCCCATCCATCGTCGGGCCCCCACGCCAATCGCCAATCTCACCCTGCTTGCCCCTCGAACTTCTTGAGAATCACAGTCGCGTTGTGGCCCCCAAAGCCGAAACTGCTCGACATGCTGATCTTCACCCGGCGGCGGCGGGACTCCCAGGGAACATAGTCCAGATCGCAATCAGGATCAGGGGTATCGAGGTTGATGGTGGGGTGAATGATGTCCTCCAGCATCGTGCGCACGCAGACCGCCGCCTCGATGACCCCCGCCGCCCCGAGCATGTGGCCGGTCATGCTCTTGGTAGAGCTGATCGGCAGGTCGTAGGCACGCTCGCCGAAGACTTTTTTGATGGCCTCGGTCTCACTCTTGTCGTTGAGCTGGGTGCTGGTGCCGTGGGCGTTGATGTAATCAATGTCGCCCGGGGTGAGGCCGGCCTTCCCGAGGGCGAGTTGCATCGAGCGCGCGGCGCCCTCGCCACCCTCCGCCGGGGCCGAGATGTGGTAGGCGTCAGTGCTCATGGCGTAGCCAACCACCTCAGCCAGGATCGGCGCACCGCGGGCCTCGGCGTGCTCCAGGCTCTCCAGCACCATCACGGCCGCGCCCTCGGCCATCACGAAGCCGTCGCGATCCTTGTCGAACGGGCGGCTGGCGCGCTCCGGGTCGTCGTTACGCGTGCTGAGGGCCTGGGTTCGATGGAACGCGGCCACCCCGAACGGGGTGATGCCTGCCTCGGTACCGCCCGCAACCATGACGTCGGCGTCGCCGCGGCGGATGATCTCGGCAGCCTCGCCGACGATATGAGTGCCGGTCGCGCAGGCGCTGATGATGCAGTAGCTCGGACCGCGCAGGTTGTAGAGAATGGCTGCCTCGCCTGCGGCCATGTTGGGCAGCATGTAGGTCGCGACGAAGGGGCTGACGCGCTTGGGCCCCTTCGCGAAGAGCGTCATGTGGCCATCGTAGAGTGTCGGCAGCCCGCCAATGCCGGTCCCGACCAGGACCCCGGCCCGGTTGCCCTGCTCGTCACTCTCAACTCGATAGTTGGCATGGCGCAAGGCCTCATCGGTGGCGGCGATGGTGTAGGCGATGTTCAGGTCGAGCCGGCGGGCCTCTTTGGGCGGCACCAGGTGCTCGATGCGGGAGAGGTCGAAGCCCTTCAGCTCGCAGCCGATCTGGACGTAGTAGTCGCTGGTATCGAAGCGCGTCAACTTCGCGGCACCGCTCTTGCCGGCCAGCAAGTTCGTCCAGGTCTCATCCATCGTGAGCCCAAGGGGCGTCAGCGCCCCGAGGCCAGTCACCACAACGCGTCGGTATCCGTTTGTGTTCAACGCACCCTCCTGCTGACCCAATCGTCAGTCGTCGAAAACCGGTATCTCCTATCGAGTGGCTCGCCCAAGCCCCGCTTCCGAATCACGCGCTTCGTCGTTTGCCGGTTTGGCACCACGTATCCGTTCCGCAGACCAGGCCTGCGGCCGGCCCGTCTCCGGCGAGCACAGCGGCTCGCTCACTGCACGTGGCACGGGCCGCAGGCTACCACCCCGGCGCTCGTCACCGCCACAACGGACGCTCCTGCCACCGTCACCAACTTCGCCTGCACAGCGCTCAGGTCGGCACCAGCCGGCAGCGCCACGAGGTGGGCCAGGCAGCCCGCCCGGCAATCGCTGGCCCCAAAGCGAGGGGCCGGGATCGTCGCCTGGGGCAGGCCCGCGAGGAGCTGGCTCCAGCGGCATTCCAGCAACTCGGTCGTCACGGTGTACCAGAAGCCGCGGACGGGCGCGACCGCGCGGAGAGCATCGATGTGCCAGTGGGGGCGCCCGCCACCCCGCAGATGGCGCCCGAGCCGCGCCCGCAGCCCACCGGGGCCGAAGGCACTCCCCACGTAGAGGTACTCCCCAGGCGGGAAGGCAATCTCTCCCAACTTTCCCACGCGGATCACACGCAGGTGGGGCAGGTGGATGCCGACAACGTAGGCGCCGGTGGCAACCGGCAATCCGTCTCCACCGTTCATCAGATTTGACATCCTACGCCACCTCGACCCCGCGGCCGTCGACGACCTGGCCGACAACCCAGAACGGCTCATTCCGGCCGGCCAGCATCTCGGCCAGCGCCTCGGCGCGCGCCGGGTCAACTGCGATGAGGAGGCCGCCGGAGGTCTGCGGGTCCCACAAGACCTCCCGCAGCGCCCGGCTCACCGTCACCTCGTCCAGGCGCACCCAGCTGCCGAAGTACTGGCGGTTGCGCTTCGTGCCGCCGGGCACGAAGCCCCCGGCCCCGTACTCCAGGGCACCGGGAAGCAGCGGCAAGCGCTCCACCTCGAAGATCAGGCCCACGCCGCTGGCCTCGGCCATCTCAGCGGCGTGGCCCAGCAAGCCGAACCCGGTAACATCGGTGCAGGCGTGCACCGCCGGGCCGATGCCCAGCGTGCGCATCACGGCCGCGACCGGCCGGTTGAGGCGCACCATGCTGGCGACCGCCGCCTCGAGATGGGCCACGTCGGTGAGGCCATCGGCGCGCGCCGCGGTGGTGATCAGGCCGGTGCCGAGGGGCTTGGTCAAGAACAACCGGTCCCCCGGCCGGGCGCCGGCGACGGTGGCAACCTGGGCGGGATGAACTGTCCCGAGGACAACCAGGCCGAACTTGGGCTCCTCGTCCACGACCGTGTGGCCGCCGGCGACGACTGCGCCGGCCTCGCGAACCTTCTCAGCCGCACCCAGCAGAATATCGGCGATCATCTCGCGCGGCAGGCTGTCGGGAAAACCGCCAATGTTCAGGGCGAGAAGCGCCTCGCCGCCCATCGCGTAGACGTCGCCCAGCGAGTTGGCCGCTGCGATCCGGCCAAAGTCGGCCGGATCATCCACAATCGGCGTGAAGAAGTCCACCGTCTGGATGAGCGCCTGCTCCTCCGACAGCTTGTAGACAGCAGCGTCGTCGGCACCACCCAAACCGACGAGCAGATTCGGATGGGCCGCCACATCGCCCTGCACGAACGCCTTGAGGGGCGCGAGAACTTGAGCCAGGTCCCCTGGCCCGAGCTTCGACGCTCAACCAGCGCAGTGAGACAGGTGAGTCAGACGAATCATGAATCCCTCTCCAACGACGTCATTCCCGAATGGTAACTCCTCAGCCGCCCGGCCTGGATTGTCAAATCCAGGCCAGGCCTCCGCCGCTCGGCCTGGATTGTCAAATCCAGGCCAGTGAGGGGCCACCTCAGCCGGCGGATCTGGCGATCCGCCGGGAGCGGCGCAATAGTTGCCAGAGTCCTCCGCCGCTCGGCCGGCGGATCTGACGATCCGCCTGGAGCACGAGAGCCCTCCACCGCTCGGCCTGGATTGTCAAATCCAGGCCAATCAGGGGCCACCTCGGCCGGCGGATCTGACGATCCGCCGGGAGCGGCTAAATCTTCACCAGAGCCCCCAGCCGCCCGGCCGGCGGATTTGACGATCCGCCGGGAGCGGCTAAATCTTCACCAGAGCCCTCAGCCACCTCGGCCGGCGGATCTGACGATCCGCCGGGAGCGGCTAAATCTTCACCAGAGCCCCCAGCCGCCCGGCCGGCGGATCTGACGATCCGCCGGGAGCGGCTAAATCTTCACCAGAGCCCCCAGCCGCCCGGCCGGCGGATCTGACGATCCGCCGGGAGCGGCGGAATCGTACCAGCGCGTTTCGCTGCTCGGCCTGGATTGTCAAATCCAGGCCAATCAGGGGCCACCTCGGCCGGCGGATCTGACGATCCGCCGGGAGCGGCGAGCGGCAGAATCGTTACCCCCGAATGAACCATTCAAACAACGCACCGGCCGCGAAAGCGGCATCCCGGCCAGGAAGAAGAAGCGCCTCCAGTCGCCGGCGCCGGCGGGGCGTCCCCGCGAGCAGGTGAGCGCCAGGGTCCCGGCGACAATCCAACCGGCGAGCGCACTCCACGCGAGCAACCGGGCGTAGCGAGCCACGCTCCAGCCGCCCAGGAGCACGGTTATGATCGCCGCGCCCACCAACAGCGCCGGCACAACGGTACCCGGACGGCGCCCCAGATCGAGGTCCGCCGCCTCCACAGGCGGCCCGGTCACGCGCCCGACACCCCTTTGAGCCCGCTGCCGGTCAGCGGCACCACAATCTCGGCCTCCGGGCCAAGGAGAGCGCGCACGTCGGGCAAGGCCGCGACGGGCACCGCACTGGTCGGCTCGACGAAGAGGCCGCGGTGCGCCAGTGCTCCGGTCGCTTTGCCAATCGCCGCCTCAGTCACCGCCAGCGCGCCGCCGCCGCTCTCGCGCAGCGCCTGCATCAGCTCGCGACCGCGAATCGGGGCCTTGATCAAGATGCCCTCGGCCACTGTCTGGCCGGTCCTCTCGACAGCCGGCACGTCCTCACCGCGCTCCCAGGCCCGCACCACCGGGTCGCAGGCCTCGGCCTGTACGGCGTAGAGCCGCGGCAGCCGCGCCACCAGCCCGGCCTGCCGCAGAGCGACGAAGGCACGGTAGGCCCCCAGCAGCAGGCTCCCCTGACCGACCGGAAAGAGGATCGCGTCCGGCACCCGCCGGTCGAGCTGCTCCCACACCTCCCAACCAAAGGTGGTCTGGCCGAGGAGAAAGTAGGGGCTCCAGGCGTGGCTGGCGTAGAATGAGGTCTCGGCCGCCCGCAGACAGGCCTCCGTTGTCGCCTGGCGCGGCCCCTCGACCGGCACCAACTCGGCGCCGAAGATACTGATCTGGCGCTTTTTCCCAGGCGCGGCGTAGGCCGGCACGAAGATGCGGGCGCGAATCCCGGCCGCCGCGGCGTAGGCCGCGAGCGACGCGCCGGCGTTCCCGGACGAGTCCTCGACGACCTCGCCAACACCGAGCGCCAGCAGGTGGTTGACCATCACGGCCGTGCCGCGATCTTTGTACGAGGCCGTCGGCATCAGGTATTCGACCTTGACCAGGCAGAGCTGGCCCTGAACCACGGTCGGAATCAGAGGAGAAAACCCCTCTCCCAGCGAAAGGATACGGCCACCGGGCGGATTCACCGGCAGCATCGCCCGATAGCGCCAGATAGTGGCCGCCTCGCGGTCGATCGCCTGCGGATCGAACGGCGGCAGGCCACGCAACTCGAGGGGGCCACCGCAGACCGGGCAGCGCCAGGCCTGCGCCAAATCCGGCACCGCGCCACACAGCGCACAGACAAGGGTAGAGCTCACTTCAGACACAGTATTCTCTGCCACCTCCCCATTCCTCCCCCAACCTGCAACCTTCCAACCTGCGACCTATAACCTGCCCCAACCTGTAGCCCGAACCGCAGCGAGAGCACCCGTCAAGGAGTCGTTGCGCGGGTGAGGACGTGGTTCGTAGTCAGGGCGCACGGCCGTGCGCCCCTCCTGTAGCGGTCTTAGGCGCGCTGTCGGGGCGCACGGCCGTGCGCCCCGACGACCCTGAAAGCACCTTCACACGGTGCTTTGCAATCGTCTTGGTGACGCCTTGACCGGCGCGCTACTCGTCCAGAATGGACCGGGCGATGACCAGGCGCATGATCTCGCTGGTGCCCTCGCCGATCTCAGTCAGACGGTTGTCCCGGTAGTAGCGCTCAACCGGGAACTCGCGACTGTAGCCCATCCCACCGTGGATCTGGATCGCCTGGAAGCAGGCACGCTCAGCCGCCTCACTCGCAAAGAGCTTCGCGATCGCCGCTTCTTTCGTAAAGGGCTTCTTCTGATCCTTGAGCACCGCCACCTGCATGATCAAGAGCCGCGCGGCCTCCAACTCGGTCGCCATGTCGGCGAACTTGAACTGGATCGCTTGAAAATCGGCGATCGGCTGGCCGAACGCTTCGCGCTGCCTGGCGTAGACCAGGGCCGCCTCCATCGCGGCGCGACCGAGCCCCAGCGCCATAGCGCCGATCGAGATGCGCCCGCCGTCCAGCGTTTGCATGAATTGGGCAAACCCCCCACCCTCCTCACCGAGGAGCGCATCGGCCGGCACGCGGCAATCCTCGAAGAAGAGCTGCGAGGTGATCGAGCCCTTCAGCCCCATCTTCGGTTCGTTCTTGCCAACCCTGAAGCCGGGATTGCCGGCCTCCACCAGGAAATTCGAGATTCCGTGCACACCGCGCGAGGGATCGGTCGCCGCGGCGACGACGATGATATCGGCCACGCCACCGCTCGTGATCCACATCTTCTGGCCGTTGATGACCCATTCGTTGCCGTCGCGCACTGCGTGGGTGCGCAGGGAGGCCGCGTCCGAACCGGCGTGCGGCTCGGTCAGTGCAAAGCCGCCGAAGGATCGCCCGGTGCAAAGCGGCACCAGGTAGCGCTGCTTCTGCGCCTCGGTGCCAAACAGATAGATCGGCGCGCAGGCCAGCGAGATGTGGGCTGCATAGGTCAGACCGGTCGATCCACACGCTGCCGAGATCTCCTCGACCGCCAGCGCATAGCTCACAGTATCGCCACCCGCCCCACCATAGGCCTCCGGATAGGGCAACCCCATCAGCCCCAGTTCAGCCATCGCCTCGAAATTCTCGCGTGGGAAGATGCCCTTCGCGTCCACCTCCGCCGCGCGAGGTGCGATCACGTCGCGCGCGAGCGCGCGCACCGTGTCGCGAATCAGCCGTTGCTCCTCATTGAGCTCGAAATTCACCATTCCTCCTTGAAGCCGTTTATAGCAGCCAGTACACCAGGGCGACCAGCACGACACCGACAAAGATGATAGCGAGGACAACGCCCAGCGCCAGTACCACGTAGCCGGCCATCGCCCCCATGCCGCGGGCTGATTGCCCGGTCGTGGTCGATCGTCTCGCCATCATCGGCCGGCCACAAGAGGGACATTCGGCTTGTACTGAGACCAATTGGCCGCAGTAGTGACAAACTGCTGGCATCTTCAGGACCCTAGAGAGCCGGTCAAGAAATCCCGGTGGGGGAGGGAAAAGACTTCCGAAGTCTTGTTTGCGACAGGTGCGCGCCTCGATCACCCCCGTCGGAGCGCGTTTGGGCCAGCACGGTCCCCACCAGACTTCGGAAGTCTGAGGACTTGACCGATGCTCTAGCTGATGAATCGCCGGGCGATTCCTGGGCCGAGGGATCGGTTTCCCTGCGGCCCCGGCCCTTTGACCCGAGGCGGCGTTAGTAATCTCGACCTGGACGAGCCGCGCCGCAGGCGTTTCACCGGGTACAGAATACGCCTCGAGATCAGGAGTCCCAACAATGGCGCCGCCGCCGGCTTCGCTATAGAACCTGTTGATGTGGCCCTCCTTCACTGCCGCCTCCGCATAACCGTACATGTTTCAACCGGTGACAACCCCCTGTCGCCGCGTGCGTCTCTTCATCCGGCCGGATCGACCCTCTCTCCCGGAATGATGTGTTCATATGATCCTGGTGGCGAACTGGTACGACTGGCCGGTACCTGTTTGTAGTGCGCGCTTCAGCGCGCTGAAGCGCGCACTACAAACTGCT
Organism: Ardenticatenaceae bacterium; assembly: GCA_027493995.1. Classification (GTDB taxonomy): domain Bacteria; phylum Chloroflexota; class Anaerolineae; order Ardenticatenales; family Ardenticatenaceae; genus DOUV01. The sequence continues at coordinate 9,632,623 of JAOSJS010000001.1, forward strand.
CGCCTTCCCTGGAGATGATTTCGCCACCAGGATCAGTGAGAGACGTCATCCTCTTCCGGGGCCGCGCCGCCTGGCAACACGCTCGTCGGGTCGTGCAAGCCGCACGTGCGCTTCAGGGTGCACCCTGGAGTTCCCGAGAATTATAGGCGCGAGGTCCAAGACTGGCAATCAGTTCTTGGGTTTTGTTGGGAAGGTGCGACGCGCCTGGCAGGTGCGACGCACGTCGGCAAGTGCGTCGTACTTTTGTCTGCCGCGCAACCTTTGAGTTCGGCCCGTGTTTTATGATTGACGCAGATTCGGGCTGCTGTTATACTACGCCGTCGAGCCGATCCAGTAACCCAAGAGCCACGACGGACGGTCCCAGCGTCACCAATTCTCCCGAAACCCACACCACAAGGAGACAGCTACCATGGCCAGTGTCTATGAGCGTGTTCGCGACATCATCGTCGACCAGCTCGGTGTTGACGAAAGCGAAGTCACGATGGACGCTCGCTTCCGCGAGGATCTGGAGGCCGACTCTCTCGACCTGGTCGAATTGATCATGGCATTCGAAGAGGAGTTCGGCGGCGAAATCTCGGACGAAGATGCTCAGGAAATCCAATCGGTCGGTGACGCGGTTCGCTTCATTGAAGGTCGCGGCGAGTAAGAACCGGTCCCTGGTACCGACTTTCCGCGGGGATGCGCCTGCCGGCAGCAGGTGGCGCATCCTCGTTTCGTGTTGATCAGCACCCATGACCACCGACGAGGAGATCATTCGCGCCGTCGAGCAGGCGTGCGATGAGGTCGACCCGGAGACGGGCGCACTCTTCGACTTCTACGCGCGGCTGCTGCGGCGCCTGGCCGCCAGGAGGGCCACGCTCGACCGCGACCCGGCAACCCTGTTCGACGCCGCCCAGGCCGCGGCGCGTCTGCGGGCCGGTGAGCCCCAGCTCACCTTCGACCGCCTTGGCCTGCAGGCCGCCACGTTCGGCCCCTGGGCGCGCGAGGTTCGCGACCTCCTGGCCGAACGGGATCCCGGATTGGCATTCGAAGCCGAGGCGCTCGACGACGAGACCGCCCTGACCCTGGCGCGCGCCTCCTTTGAGCAGGGAACGACCGGCGACGGGCCGGCGCTGGACGCCATCATCGCCAACGCGCTCGCGCCCTGGCTCGAGCAGGCCGCGGCGCTCATTCTCCCGCGGCTGCCGCTCGCGCTGTGGCGCCAGGCCTACTGCCCGATCTGCAGCGGCGCGCCGGACTTCGCCGCCATCGAGCCCGATGGGAAGCACCGCACTCTGCTCTGTGAGCGCTGCCGCGCCGAGTGGCCGGTCCCGGTGGGTTTCTGCGTCTTCTGCGGCGAGGACGATCCAACCCTGCTCGGCTACTACAGTTCCCCCGATGAGACCTACCGCCTCGACGTGTGCGATCGCTGCGGGCACTACCTCAAGGTCATTCTGCGCCGCGCCGCGCCCGCCGCCTTGTTGCCGGCGGAGCGGTTGCTCACCCCCGGCCTCGACCTGCTAGCCGCCGAGGAGGGCTACACGCGACCGGCGGGGTGGGAGAATGAGCTGTGATGTTCGCGGGATGATTCTTTCCCGGTTGGTGCTGAGGTTCATGCAGCAAGGAGCACCGCAGCTCATGATTTTTCCGCACCACCCTCCCCATCGGGCGCCGGCCGCCCAACAGACATCATTCCGGCCTTCTCCGGCCTCGATCCTCGAACAGGAAGCCAGGACGCCTCACGTTTCAGGTATTGGCGCTAATGAACGAAGCAGTCAGGAAGAGAGCATGGAAAACCAACTGATCGCGCGCTTGCGAGGCATCATCCCCGCCTGCGTCACCCCGATGACAGGAGACGGCGACGTTGACCCCACCGGGCTGCGCCGCAACATCGAACACTGGAACCAGACCGACCTGGCCGGCTACCTGCTGCTCGGCTCGACCGGCGAGACGGTGATGCTCTCGGAGCGTGAGCAGGCCGTGGTCCTGGAAGCCGGCCGGCAGGCCATCCCGCCCACGAAGCTGATGATCGCCGGTACGGGGCAGCAGAGCACCCAGGCGACCATCGTCGCCACCCGGCGGGCGGCGGAGGCGGGCGCGGATGTTGCCCTGGTGATGCCCCACTTTTACTTCAAGGGTGCCATGACCGCCCCGGTTCTGGCCCGCCATTACTTCACCGTGGCCGATGCCAGCCCGATCCCGCTCATGCTCTACAGCGTGCCCCAGTTCACGGGAGTCCCGCTCGGGCCAGAACTGGTGGCCGAGCTGGCGCAGCACCCCAACATCGTTGGCATCAAGGACTCGGCCGGCGATGCGAAGAACCTCGACGGCATCCGCCGCCGGACCTCCGCCGACTTCCGCGTCTTCACCGGGTCGGTGGTTCTCCTGGCGGGGGCCCTGGCCAGCGGGAGCACCAACGGCGCGATCCTGGCCGCAGCCAACATCGGGTTCAGCCTGGCGCTGGCACTGGACGCCGCCGTGCAGCGCAGCGACCTCGAGCGGGCGCGCCACTTGCACCGCCGCTTGATGGAGGTCGCCGACGAGGCCGGACGGCTCGGCATCGGCGGATGGAAAGCGGGAATGGAACTCCTCGGCCTGGCCGGCGGGCCGGCCCGCCCTCCGCTTCCGACACCTGATGCCACGGCGCGGGCCCGCCTGCGGGACACCATGGCGCGGGCGGGGCTCCCCGTTGGCTGAAAGGAGAAGGCTGAATCAGAAATCGCACGGTACGCTCGCGCGGGAGACTGGAGAGTCGAGATCGGAGATTGAGACAATCGGGCCCCAGGGCCGGTTGGAGATCAACCGTTCCGCTCCAAGCTCTCATCCTGAGAGGGGGACAGAATCATGAAAGCCATGATCATCAGCGAACACGGCGGACCCGAGGTTCTCCACCTGACGGAGGTGCCCACGCCGGAGCCAGGCAGGGGCGAGGTCCGTATCCGGGTGCGAGCCACCGCCCTCAACCACCTTGACCTCTGGGTGCGCCGGGGGCTGCCCGGCGTCCCGCCGAGCCTGCCCCATGTCGCCGGTTCTGACATCGCCGGCGAGGTCGAGAGCCTTGGGCCCGGGGTCCGCGATTGGCAGGTGGGCGACCGCGTGGTGGTCAACCCAACAGTCAGTTGCGGGCACTGCGAGTGGTGCCTGCGTGGCGAGGACAGCCTCTGCGACGACTTTGGCATCCTCGGCGAGCACCGCTGGGGCGGGCTGGCCGAGTACGTCGTCGCTCCGGCCGTCAACCTGGTCAAAATCCCGGACCACGTCCCGTTCGAGGAGGCCGCCGCGGTCCCCCTGGTCTACACGACCGCCTGGCGCATGCTCATCACGCAGGCCGCCGTCAAACCCGGCGAGACCGTGCTGGTGCTTGGCGCGGGCGGCGGCGTGAACAGCGCGGCGATCCAGATCGCCAGGCTCGCCGGGGCGGAGGTCTGGGCCACAACCAGCTCGCCCGAGAAGATGGAGCGCGCCCGCGCGCTCGGCGCGGACTGGGTGGTGAACTACAAGGCGGAAAACTGGAGCAAGGCGGTCTGGCAGAAGAGCAACAAGCGCGGTGTGGATGTCGTCGTGGACAATGTCGGCGAGGCCACCTGGGCTCAGAGCCTGCGGAGCCTGGCCAAGGCGGGACGGCTGGTCACGGTCGGGGCCACGACCGGTTCCAAGGCCGAGACCGATATTCGCTACATTTTCTGGCGCCAGCTCAAAATTATCGGCTCGACAATGTCCAACCAGGCCGAGTTCAGGGATGTCACGCGCCTGGTCTGGCAGGGCAAGCTCAAGCCGGTCGTTGACCGCGTGCTCCCGTTGGAGGAGACCGCCACCGGCCACGAACTGCTCGAGAGCGGGCAACAGTTCGGGAAGATCGTCATCCGCGTGGCGTAGCCGCTGCCCAGAATGAATCCCACGATCGGCAGGGGCGCCAGGAACCGGTTGGCTTTCGTCCGCTCAGCAGGATCATCGAGCTTCGCGTGCCTGGTCCCTTTGGGGTCTGATTCAAGCGGCCCCAACCTGCAAACGCGCCTGTTTCCTTGAAAGATGGCGAAAATTCATGCGCCTCTCGTTTATTCCCCAGGATGAGCATGCGCACCACTGGCGCCCGTCCTGATCTCCGTCACACACTCGATAGTCAAGGAGGAGATTGTTGTGTATCTTCAACCCCGCCGCGGGGCGCTCGCCCTACTCGTGGCGCTGCTGGTGCTGCTGCTGACGGCCTGCAAGGGTGGCCCCGCGCCTGCCGCCGCGACAGCCGTTCCGCCAACGGCCGCGCCCCCACCGACCGCTCCGCCACCTCCGCCGCCGACCGTCACCGCGGCGCCTCGCGCCACCGCCGGCGAGGCCGCCAATGCTCCCGCGAGCGCCGCGCCTGGAGCAACCGAAGAACCGAGCGAACCGGCCGCGACCAAGAGCGTCTTCGATCTGCCCGGGATCACCAGCTACCGCTCGCGCACGACGGTCAGCGTCCTCGGGCCAGCCTTCGAGGACGAAGACTTCCAGAAACTGGAGATCCTGGGCGAGTACATCAAGGAGCCGCCGGCCCAGCACACCGTTATCAACACCGGCCAGAAGGAAAACCTCGAAGCGATCCAGATTGGACCGAAATCGTGGGTAAGTTTCGGCGGGAATTGGGTCGAGAGTAGCGGCCAATCGTTGCCCGACTTTACCTCTGGCCTCACGATGTTCGACGTCACCGACATCGAGAAGGACCTCGGAAAACTGAACAAAGCCGGGAGCGAGAAGGTGAACGGTTACGACACGACCCATTACACCTTCGACAAGGGGACCCTCCTCAAGCTGCTCGACAAGGAAACCAGCAAGGAAGATATCGCCAAGATCGACGTGGCGCATGGGGATTTCTACGTCGCCAGGGAAGGCTTCGTCGTCAAGTGGTCGATGCACCTGGAGGGGAAAGGAGTCAACGAGAACAAACCTGAGGCGGTCGGGGCGATGGACCTCAAGCACGAACTCTACGACTTCAACGCGAAGATCGAGATCGCACCGCCCGAGATGCCCTCGGCAAGCGACAACCTCGGCCTGGACCTCCCGCTCCCCGATGGCGCGACCCAGAGCTTCTCGATGGAGGGGATGGCCGTCTACGCGATTCCGGGGCTCAGCGTGCAGGAGGCGACCGACTTCTTCACCACGACGCTCCCCGAGGCGGGCTTCGAGCTGGATAAAGATACGAGTAGCATCAGCGACGAGCGCGCCCTGCTCACCTTCAAGGGGAACGGTCTGAACCTGAACATCATGCTTGTCCCCAAGGACGATGGCGTCGAGGCCACCGTCTCAACCAACAAGGAAGAAGGATAGACGGTCCAACGACCGGCTGGCGAGCGGCGGGGAAGGACTCCCGCCGCTCGCGTCGTTGTAGGTGAGGCGCGAGCCCGAGCCCGGCGGTTGCCTGTCCCGGCCGAGCCGGGGAAACCGCGGCTGGGGGCCTGCGGCCAGGCGCCGGCCGACCCCGCGGGGTCCACCCAGCGAGACGGTCGCGCCGGGGTTCGCCCCTCAGGGTGTCCGCCGACGCGGAGGAGAAACCGAACCGGGCGGTTGAATCTGTGGCTGGGGGCCGCTGGCCGGGCGTGCCCGGAGGGCCATGCTGTTGGTCGGATTCATTTGGAACGGTGCAGCAGCGCGCTTCCGACCGCTCACGCGGTTCCGCCGAACCATCGTCCCACCCGCGCTACGACGATGTGACCGATGTTCCAGTCCCTCGCACAGGGCCTATCCTGGTAGCGACATCGCCTTCCGGGAGGGCGAGGGGCTCGTCGTGCGCGCTGTTGCCCTTTTCCAAATAAATCTGGCCATTGCTCTCCAGAGCCGGGCGGGCAGCCTGGCGATTGAAATCGCGGCTGGGGGCCTCCGGCCGGGCGTGCCCCTCCGGGCACGCGGTTCGTCAGAGTCGATTGGAAAAGCGCACGAGCGACTTAAGAACGATTGCAATTGTGCGCGAACGTCTCTCATCCAGTCGGCTTCAGCCGACTTTGGCTATCAGCCCTGGAATTCATTCCGGGGCTGCTGCCGGGCGGTGGCTCCGGGCAGACGCACGGTGTGTCAGATTCATGTGGAAAGGCGTAACAGCCGACTGTGGCTATCAGCCCTGGAATTCATTCCGGGGCTGCTGCCGGGCGGTGGCTCCGGGCAGACGCACGGTGTGTCAGATTCATGTGGAAAGGCGTAACAGCCGACTGTGGCTATCAGCCCTGGAATTCATTCCGGGGCGGCCGGGCGGTTGCTCCGGGCAGACCCACGGTGTGTCAGATTCATGTGGAAAAGGGCAACAGCGCGCACGACCAACAGGCGCCCCGCCACGCGGACCAATTCGCCACCAGGATCAGCCCTGGGTCCCGCGCAACGGGACATTGACTTCTCACGATCGGGCTCCTACAATTCGGCTACTTTCAACTGAGCGACGCTCCTTTGCACGGTGCCCGCCTGTGCGGGTCAGGGCCTCTCCAGGTACCCTCGCAGAAGGGTCGCCGCCAGACGCAGGGTACTCGCAACATGGGCCACCCACCGAATCGGCGGCTGCGCCCGCGCCGCGAGCCGGTCGGGCTTGAGGAGCACGAAATGACCCCAGTCATGCCAATTGATGTCCTGCTCCACGGTGTCGGGAACGTCGGGCAGCGCCTGCTCGACCTTTTCGAGCGGCAGGCCCCCCTCCTGGCGAAACGCCACCAGTGCACGATCCGCGTCATAGGGGCCATCGACAGCGGCGGTGCACTCTACGCGCCTCAAGGGCTGGCGCCCGGGACGCTGCGCGCCGCCAAGCAGCAGGGGGCCAGCGTGGCCAGCTTGCCCGGCGGCGAGCCGGAGGCCACCGTTCTCGATTTGATCGCCCGCCACCACGAGCCGGCCACATTGATGGAAGCCACGGTGGTGAATCTGAGCAACGGCGAGCCTGGGTTGAGCGCTATCCGCGCGGCGCTCGACAAGGGCTGGTACGTCGTCAGTGCCAACAAGGCGCCCCTCGTGCTCGCCTTTCAGGAACTCAGCCGCCTGGCCCGCGCGCGGGGCGTCAGCCTGGCCTACTCGGCCACGGTGTGCGGCGGCTTGCCGGTCCTCAACGTCGGCCACTACGACCTGGCGCATTGCGTCGTCACGCGGCTCGAGGGGATCGTCAACAGCACCACCAACTACCTGTTGAGCGAGATGGCCCGGGGTCGTCCCTTTGCAGAGGCGCTCCACGACGCCCAGGTCGCCGGGATCGCCGAGGCTGACCCCACGCTGGACGTCAGCGGGTGGGACGCGGCCAACAAGCTCATCATCATGGCGAACGCGATCCTGCGGATGCCCGCGACGGTCGCGGACGTTTCCGTCACGGGCATCGAGGGCGTCACGCCCGAGATGCTGATGGCCGCCCACGAGGCCGGCGCCACCATCAAGCTTCTGGCGCGCGCCGAACTGCGCCCCGACGCCCGCTACACACTCACCGTCGCGCCGGAGCAGATCCCGCTCGCGCATCCGCTCGCCCGCCTGGCAGGCCACCAGATGGGGGTCGTCTTCGAGACCGACATCAACGGGCGGATCATGCTGGCGATCACGGAGGAAGACCCCTATCCCACCGCAGCCGCCATGCTGCGCGACCTCGTCCTGCTCCGGGGACAACGCTGACGCGGAACGACGTGAAGTGGGAGCCATGCATGGCCTCGACCGGACGCTGGCGACCTGCCACCCAGACCACCGATCAAGTCGTCGCCGGGGGCGCATGCCGGAGACTTCCGGCGTCTCGGGAGACTCCGGAAGTCCGGCTCCCTGACCTGCTCCCCTGGCTCCCGTTGCGACCCGCCACCGATGCCTGATCGTACGTATTCTGTCGCGGCCCTGCCCGAACGGCTGCTCCAGACAATCCGCCGCCTCGACCTGATTCCCGCCGGGAGTCAGGCGGTGCTGGCCGTCAGCGGCGGTGCCGATTCTCTGGCCCTGCTCTACGCGCTCGCCACGCTGCGCCAGCCGCTGCGCCTCACGCTGGTCGTCGCCACGCTCGACCATATGTTGCGCGGCCCGGCCGGCGCCGCCGATGCCGCCTTTGTCTGCGAGCAGGCCACAACGCTCGGGCTGCTGTCCATCCGCGAGCAGCGCGATGTCGCGGGCTACGCCGCCCGGCATGGTCTGAGCACCGAGGAGGCCGCCCGCGAGGTCCGCTACGCCTTCCTGGCTGACGTCGCCCAGGCGACCCGCAGCCCCCTCGTTGCAACCGCCCACACCGCCGACGACCAGGCCGAGACGGTGCTGATGCACTTCCTGCGCGGGTCCGGCCTCAGCGGCCTCAAAGGCATGCTGCCCCGCGCCCCTCTGCCACTCACCGCGCGCACCCGTGACGAGGGATCGGGAGGCAGGGACCGGCAACCGGAAGCTCCCCGCGCCGATCTCCAGGTCCCCACCCTGGTCCGCCCGCTGCTCTACACTCCGCGGTCCGAGATCGAAGCCTACCTGGCCGCGCTCGGCCTGGAGCCGCGCCAGGACGCCACCAACATCGATCAGAGCTACTTTCGCAACCGGCTGCGCCACGAACTGTTGCCTCTTCTGGAGCGCTACCAGCCGAACATCCGCCAGGTGCTTGCCCGTTCGGCGGAGGCGCTGGCCAGCGAGTGGGCCTTCATCGAAGCCGAGACCGGCGCCGCCTGGAAGCGGCTGGCGCAGACGGACGAAAGCAGTGTCCGCTTCGAGCGCGTCCCCTTTTTGGCGCTGCCGGACGCCCTCCAGCGCCACCTGCTGCGCCGGGCGGTGGCACAGTTGCGGCCGCTCCTGCGCGACGTGTCGTGGGAGCAACTCACCCAGGCCCTCTCCGTGGCCCGCCGTGGCCCGACCGGCGCCGCGGCCACACTCCCGGGCGAGCTCAGCCTCTTCGTGCGGTACGATACGCTCGTGCTCGCCGGCCAACTCCCGCTTCCGCCCTGGCCGCTCCTCAGCCCGGGCGCGCCCCCACTCCCCGTGCTCGTCCCCGGCGAGACGAGCCTCCCGGACGGCTGGCGCCTCGTCGCCGAGTTGGCCCCCTCTCCCTTTGAGGAGGAGGGCCAGGAGGGGGTGGGACCAGCGCCGAGCTGACCCTCCCCCTTTGAGGGGGAGGGCCGGGGAGGGGGTGGGACCAGCGCCGAGCTGACCCCCTCCCCTTTGGGGAGGGCCGGGGAGGGGTGGGACCAGCGCCGAGCTGACCCCCTCCCCTTTGAGGGGGAGGGCCGGGGAGGGGGTACGCCGGCCGCCGGCCTCGATCCGTGGCAGGCAACCCTCGATGCCGGCGCCGCGGGCCCGCCGCTCGCCCTCCGGACACGGCGGCCGGGCGACCGCTTCCGCCCGCTCGGCATGGGCGGCCAGGCGGTGGAACTGGCCGAATGGATGATCGCCCAGAAGATCGCCGCCCACGTGCGGGCTCGGCTGCCCCTGCTGGTCAACCACGAGGATGAGATTCTGTGGGTCGCCGGCTATCGTCCCGCCGAAATCGCCCGCGTCGGCCCGGCCACGACTCGACTGCTCCGTCTGCGCTTCGAGCGGTGAGAGGCGTTACCGCACCCGGCCATGGAGAGGCCAGCGCCGTGGTACTGCCCCTGCCCCCGGCCCTGCTCTTCTGCCCGCCGGCGGCAGCCGGGCCGCCATCCAGGAGGCAAGATCCAAAATCCAGACGAGCCAGACCGGCCCGAGAATGATGGGGAAGAGGCGCCCCTCCCACCAGCGGGCGGTCGGGAGTGGCTTCCCGGGCGGGGCCAGGACATACTCGAACAGGGGCGCCTTCCAGGTGACCGCAAAGGTGAGCAGGAGCGAGACCGGGCGGAGGGGGCCATCCGGCAGCAGCGCTGCCAGGGCCAGCGGCCAGATCGCGTACCAGGGCTGGAACCAGGCAATCGCAGCCAGCAGGTAGAACAGCAGCAGCGCCGTGGCGGCCTGGGCCAGACCCAGCAGCGTCGGGCGGCGCCAGACGAGCCAGAGCGCGAGCAGCTCTGCCACAGCCAAGGTGAACAGCGCCGCGCGCAGCAGCATGGCCTGCACCTGGTTATTGTTCCACCGGGGGTCGCTCAGGCTCCACAACCAGGCCGGCAGCGAGGTCGTGAAGAGGTGCGCCCGGCTCGAGAGAATGAGCATGTCGCCGCCCCGCCAGAAGGGAGCGAAGGCAGCGCCGATCAAGACGCCGGCCCCGGCCGCAGTCGTGACGATGAAGCGCCAACGCGCTCTTCCCTGGAGTTGGCGAAGGGCGACGATGCCCAGGAGCGGCACGAGGAGCACGGGAATGAACTTGACGAGCGCACCCGCCAGCGCGGCCAGCACGGCCGCGGACCAACGGCGGCGGCCAACCAGCCAGAGACTCAAGAGCATGGGGGCGACCATGACACTATCGTTGTGCCCGTTCCCGGCCGTCACAAAGAGCTGCAGCGGGTTCCAACTCCACAGGTAGACGCCCAGCAGCGCTCGCTCGGGGGCCTCACGCCGCAGGATCGCGGCGATGAGCAGGGCGGTGGTCGCTGCGGCCGCCACAGCACTGAGCTTGTAGATCAGCACCTGCACGAGGAGCGAATCGCCGAGTTGCAGCGCGAGCCGGCTCATCGCCGCGGAGAGCAGGGTCCACAGTGGCCCATAGCCGGTGGTCGAGCCGGACCAGCCGGCGTAGGGGAGAACCGGATCGTTCGGAAAGTGAGCCGGCGGGGTGTAGAATGGGTTGGCCCCGTGAACAGCGACCACCCGGCCAAACATGATGTAGTCGAAGATATCGGTGGCGTCGATCGGGTAGAGTCTGAGCAAGAGCAGGCTGCTCAGGACGGCCCCCGCGGCGACGATCACCCAGGCCGCCCGCCCGCGAGCGCGGGCCGCCGCCAGCGCGCCGAGCAGGTAGAGCTCGAAAAGCGCCGCAAAGGCCCCGAAGTAGAGCAGGCCGGTTCGAGGATCGCGGCTCAGCTTTGAGATTGACAGGCCGGGCCGCGGCAGGAGGGCATCCAGGCTGTAGAGGCGCACGAAAGCGGCCCAAAAGAGCAAGGCGCTCGCGAGGCCCAACACAGCGAGGCCGGCTGTGGCGCGGTCGATGGAGAGGAACGTACTTCCCTTGCTTGAGATCCTCATCACACGAGCTACGGCTCGAAGTGGCAAGGGACAGGCCACCCCTCACGAGCCTCCCTCCGTTCGCTTCGCCCAAAATGCCATCGCAGCGCCCATCGCGCCGGCGGCAACGTCCCCGGATGGGGCTGCAAGGTCCCCACATCGAAAGCGTACCGGCGGCGGCCCAGAGCGCTTCTGGAGGAACAGCTCAACAGCCCCTTCCAAGAAGGACAGGCAGAGCAAGATGCGTGCACCCAGTTCCATCGCGGGATGTTCTCTCGCCTGCGAGATTCCGGCAACCCCGTGCAGGTCGGCGTAGGGTGCTCGGGGCTCGCGCGGATCGGGTGCGCCGGGCCGCGCACGATTCCTGGCAAGGGTCGCGAAGGGGCATACGAACGAGGGCGTTTGGGTGCTATCGGGCGGCTCAGACCGAAGTGGAGACACGGATGGACAAGCCACCCGAGAATGTCGTGGTGTTGCCGGTCACGGTGCCCGCCGGGGTTGGGGACCGGCTGGGGTATGCGGGCTGCGGGGGATATGTTATGGCGTACTGGGAGCCGGCCATCGACAAGCCCGTGCTCGACGACGGGCAAGCGTCGCCGGGCGGCATGGCCATTGCTGGTTCTACCTCGACCTGATCCACCAATACTGGGCGCGACCGATCAACCGGGCCGCCCGAACGGCGGGTGTCACTCGCTGGGCGCTCGGCGGACCGGCAACTGAGGCCGCTCACGTGCTCCTCTTCGACACCCAGGAGCGGCGAGTCTGGTTTGCGCCGTGCGAGGAGGCCGCGCGATTCCTGGCCGAGATTGAGGCGCGATCGTGATTTGCGTGAACGAGGTCAGGCGAGCCGTGGCAGCGAGCAGGCGAGATGGGCCGGGCAGATGAGCCGGGGCGCCATGGCCGGACCCACCGGCCTCCGCGGCATTGCGCTTCAGCTTGTAGCCGGGCGGTGGCAGCACGAGCCCTCACGCGCTCGCCGCGCGACCAACGATCGAGAACAGCGGGCGCGCCGGTTCCCCAACGGGATGGGAGAACGATCTCCCCACGTTCAGGGGCGCCTGGCTTCGGGCGAGACGCCCGTCCCGGCGCCCCAACCGCCCGTCTCGCCCCCGGCCACCGCCCGCGACTGCCCCGGCCTGACGGCGCGCGCATCCCCGCCCGCCAACGCCAGCGGGGACGACCCGGCGGTGATCCGGTACAGCGGCGGAACGACCGATCTGCCGAAGGCAGTTATGTTAAGTCACCGGAGTCTGCCGGCGAACATCATGGTCCAGACCCGCCACCGGTTCAGCGCCGCCGCGGAAGGACGCGAGCGTACCCTGGTCGTTGTCCCGTTCATCCACGCGAAGGCGTGCTAAACCACTGCCACTCGAGTGAGGAGACCCATGGCGCTTGACCTTGAGCTCTACCGGCGCGAGATCCTCGTCCAAAAGCATCCCCCCGTGCGCCTCAGTGTGGTGGACATAGCGCCGGATGCCGTGCGCCGGACGCTGCTCTGTTTACATGGGTTTGGCGGCCGGGCCGCCCAGTGGGAGCGCCAGATTCAGTTCTTTGCCGATGAACACCGGGTGATTGCTCCCGACCTGCGTGGCCACGGGGACAGCGATCGCCCCAACAGTCGCTACGATGTTGCGACCCTTCTGGCTGATCTCGATGCGCTGCTCGATGCGGTTGACGCGCCAGAACGCCTGATCGTGCTTGGGCATAGCTTCGGAGGGGCACTGGCGGTGGAGTTCGCCTTGCGCCATCCAACGCGGGTCGAACAACTGGTGCTGGTCGCCCTGGCCGCCAACCTCCGTCTGAACCCGCTGCTGGCCGCGCTCTGGAAACTGCCGGCGCCCCTGCTCGAGCGCATCCGCCGGCTGCTGGCCCGCCACTTCTCTGCACCCGCTTTTGTCCTGAAGCGCACCTACGACCAGGCGATGAGCCCGTGGGCGGGCGAGACGCGACTCTGCCAGCTGCAGGCGTCAACGTTGGTCATCACCGGCCAGCGTGACCTTGTCTTTCCCCGGGCTGAGTACCAGACTGTGGCTCGCCAGATACCAGACGCCCAGAGCGTGGTCATCCCGGTCTCATCACACCTTGTCCAGCTCGAACGGGCCGATGCCGTCAACCGGGCCATCCAACGCTTCCTCGATGCCGCCCCACTCACCTGGCGCGACCATACCGACCACAGCGCTGCTCCCTCCCGTGAGCGCCCCTGGATTCGCTTCTACGAGGCGGGGGTTCCCGCCACAATTGTCGTCCCCAACCAGCCGCTCCACCGCTTTCTGGAACGTGCCGCCCAACGCTTTCCTCATCAGAGTGCCGCGCGGTTTTTCCGCACAAGCCTCAGCTACCGTGACCTTGAACATGGTGCCAATCGAGTCGCCAACGTCCTGCTGAATCAGGGTGTTCAACGCGGGGATCGAGTCATGATCCTCCTTCCCAATTGCCCACAGGCCGTGATGGCTTATTATGCAATCCTGAAGGTCGGTGCGGTGGTGGTGATGGCTGATCCCCGCCAACCCGCAACTGAGTTAGCGCGCCAACTCAGTGAGGTTGACGCGAGTGCTCTGATTGCTCTGCGTGAGCAGGGGACAACCGCCCGCGAGGCGTGTGCCCTCGCGGGTGTTCCGCGCCTGATTCTGACCGGCCTCGGCGATATGCTTGCTCGCTGGCAACGGCCGTTTTTCCGGCCGCGGCCCGGGCCCGATTCCCTTCCGGTCTCACCGCCGACCCTCGTTCTTGACTGGCTTGATCTGCTCGCTCGTTCCTCACCGATTCGCCCTCACGTTTCCGTCGCAAGCGACGATCTCGGCGTCATCCAGTACACGGGTGGGACCACGCATCAGCCCAAAGGTGTTATGTTAAGCCACCGCAATCTCGTAGCCAACACGATTCAGACGCGGCACTGGTTCAGCACGGCGGAGGAAGGACGCGAGCGTATCCTGGCCGTTGTCCCGTTCAGCCATGCCTACGGCATGGCGACCTGCATGAACGTTGCCGTGAGCCTCGCCGCCACGCTCATCCTGCTGCCCCGCTTCGAGGTGCGCGAGGTGCTCGAGACCATCCAACGCGAGCGGCCGACAATGTTTCCCGGCGTGCCGGCGATGTACGTTGCGATCAACAAGTTTCCCGGCGTCCGCTCGTATGGTCTACGCTCGATCAGCGCGTGCCTCAGTGGGGCGGAGCCCCTTCCCATTGAAGTCCAGGAGGCCTTTGAAAAGCTGACCCGTGGGGTCCTGGTTGAGGGGTATGGGCTGACGGAGGCCGGCCCGGTGACCCATGCGAACCCGCTGCGTGGCACACGGAAGACCGGCTCGATCGGTGTGCCGCTCCCAAGCACCGATGCGCGTGTTGCCGGCCCGCTTACCAATGAGCCGCTCCAACCCGGTCAAATTGGCGAGTTGCAGGTGCGCGGTCCCCAAGTCATGATGGGGTACTGGAGTGACGATGCCGCCACCCGGGAGGCCTTCGTTCCCGATCCTGCCGGAGGTCCGCCCTGGCTGCGCACCGGTGATCTCGCCCGGGCCGATGCCGACGGTTTTTTCCAAATCATCGATCGCCGCCGGAATGTCTGGCAGAGTCCCGGCGGGGAGATGATCTTTCCTCGGGACATTGAGGAGGTGCTCTACGAGCATCCTGCGATCCGCGAGGTCGCCGCGGTGCCGTCCACAGCCGCCGGGGGTCCACCTCACGTCGTGGTCGTGCTCGCGAAGGGCGAGCAGGCCACCGAGGCGGAACTGCTCCGGTGGGCCGCGCGGCGCCTCCCACCGCACCTGGCCCCCGCCTCGGTCGAGTTCCGTTCGGCACTCCCACGAACGCTGGTCGGCAAGGTTGCCCGCCGCGAGTTGATCGCCTCCCAGGCGACGGAAGAGGCCAGCTGAGCGCGCGGGCGCGTGCCTGCTGAGCAACCAGTATGCCCTTCCCGTTTTCTTCTGGCGGTCGCCGGCACCCAGGCAGTGCCAGCTTCCTGGGCGTATCCCTTGACCAGGGCACCGGTATCGAAGTCGTCCACCACCACTCAGCGCCGCTCCTCGATGATCGTTTGCGCGAGGGGTTTACCTCTCACCTGGATGGGTGTTCGATCCCCCTCCAGCACACCAGAAGGTGGTGTCGCCTCTCGTAGCAAGCCTGGTGCGACCAGGTGCTGCCTGAAACGACTTTCTGCCAGAACCTCTTCGGCAGGGATGACCTGTAACCGAACCCGCGCATTGTCCGGAAGGTTCAGGTCTTGTAATGGTTTCAGAACCCCATGCGGGGGGCCCCTGCCACGAGCCCTTCGCGTGGGGGTTCACCGCCGGGGATGGCGCGCCTTGCGAGGGTCCGTTCATGACTGGTTTTGCCCATTGTTGGCACCGTCGCAACGGATCAGTTCGCCGGTTGCGACGGTGAAAGCTCCCGCGGCGGAAAACTGGTCGCGTTCTCGCAGCGCCCGGCATTGGCTCGGACGGAGCCATCCGTCCCGAACGTCAGGCGTTGGCCTCTACGGAGCCTGAGAAGCCGTCGCGCTTCGTCGGCGCGGGTTGCGTGGGTTGACGTCGCTGCGTGGTAGGGCGCGATGGTGGTGGATCGGTGCGAGGCGGGCAGGGCCCTCTTCATGGTCGGGGCGGGTTTTGCGGGGCGCCGTCGCGGGCCAGAAGGGGGTGATCGGGGCGGATCGGCACCAAGCCGGCTGGTCCGCAACCCGCCCCAGGGCAAGGACATCTCCAAGGCTGTTGTCAAGGAGGGAACGTTGCCAGGGCGGGTTTCGGGGGAACTGGGCCGGTGACGCCGCGGCACGAGCCGGGTCGCGCTCGCAGGGTGAGGGTGCTGGCAAAACCCGCCCCGACAGCCTGGGGGTGACGGTGGCGCCAGGCATTGCTGGGGCAGGGCCCTCTTCATGGTCGGGGCGGGTTTTGCGGGGCGCCGTCGCGGGCCAGAAGAGGGTGATCGGGGCGGATCGGCACCAAGCCGGCTGGTCCGCAACCCGCCCCAGGGCAAGGACATCTCCAAGGCTGTTGTCAAGGAGGGAACGTTGCCAGGGCGGGTTTCGGGGAACTGGGCCGGTGACGCCGCGGCACGAGCCGGGTCGCGCTCGCAGGGTGAGGGTGCTGGCAAAACCCGCCCCGACGACCGTGTCGATGTCGCCCCCGACGACGAGGGGGGGCGGTGGCAGGTGTGGGGCCGGGCCCCGCCATTGCGGGAGCTGGGTTCAGGGCGATGGGGGCGACGTCGCTGAGGGGAGGGCGCTGCGAGTTACGGTGCCGGTGCCAGTAGACTATCCAGGAACTCGAGGAAGCGTTCCAGATCGGCCCGGTAGACCTGTTCCAGCGCCTCGGCTTTCTGTTGCACCAATGCCAGGCGCGCCGGATCCAGGTGCAGACGATAGGCACTCCGAAAGAGGTGGCGGAAGCGACGAAGCTCATCCAGGTTATCATACGCTTCGTCACTCAGCACACGCGGGCGCAGGCTCTCGACGTCGAGGGTCATCCGTCGCAACAGCGTGGCGTGCCACCCGGCCCGGTCCGAAAGCTGGTTGCCGAACTGTTCGGCGATGCGCTGAAAGATGCTTTCAAACGCGCAGTAGAGGTTGTGCAGGTAGTAAGCAACGGCGATGCGCTCTTCTTCAACGTCGGGTGCCTCAGGATAGCGGTTGAGGGCGGCGTAGAGTTCGGCGATGGCATCGAGGTCAGCCAAAATGTCGGCTTTCAGGATCCGGATCTCGGCGTTCATAGAGAAGTTCGCCTCGCTCGCGCACGCGCGCCGCAAAGGGGATGTCGTCTTCCAGTTCCACCAAGTCGACCGGTCGCCCGATCGCACGCTCCAATTCGCGCCAGAGTGCAAAGTATCCTTCAGCGTCAAGGGTTCCTTCCAGCGCAATGTCAACGTCCGAAGTGACGCGCAGCGCCCCGCGACGGGCTGCGGAACCGAAGAGGTAGGCCCGCCGGACGCCGGGGAAGCGCGGTAGAATCGCACCGGCCGCCGCGCGGAGGATACGCACGAGCGCCTCTCGCTTCCGCTCTCGCTCTTGAACTTGTCGCGCCTGCCGGGCCTCGAGGGCGGCCCGCGCAGCTGCCACGTTGAAGCCTCCCTTGTCGTCGCCTGGCATTTCTCATCCTGCTCCCAATTGTTCCTCGGTGAGGTACGAATGCTTCATCATGCTCTCCCGGCTCTCCACGCTATTTTACACGACTTCGAATGATGGGCGAAGCCGGCTGATCGCCAGGACGAGCAACCGGTAAAGGGCCAGACCGGCGCGCCGCGGCCCGAGGGTGGCCAGGTCCAGGCCCAGAATGACGGCGAGCACCTCGGGTGCCAGGCTGGCGGTCGGGTGGCCGTCGAGACGCAGCGGGCGCCGCCGCGCCAGAGGCCGGCGCTCCCGGCGCGATCGGGCGCGGGGAGGGCGGCGATGCGGGCGCGGTCGGGCCGGCGAGACGCCGGCGCTCCCAGAGATCCAGGCTCTGGGAGGGCCATCCGCCAGCGCTCGCAGACTTCATCGATCTGGTCCTGGCCCGTGACGCTGGAGAAGGGGAGAGGGTGGTTGCCGGTTGGGGGAGAGAGATCCGGCCTCGCGGGGGAGGGAACACTCCGGAGGGCAGCGGGGACGGCGGGAGCCGCCGGGGTGGCGGGACAGGGTGCCGGTTGGAAGGTGGCAGGTGAACGGCTCGATGCGTTGACCTCGGCGAGGTGTGGGGCGAGGCGTTCGGATGAGATGTCTGCGATGGGGCAGCAGCGGCGGGTGAGGGCGTCGATTGGGGCAGTGCTGTCCCCGAGGGTCGGGGCGGGTTGCGTGGGGCAACATCGCTGGGCGGTGGGGTGTGAGGCGGGGGCGTGCACTGTGCCCCAGGGCAGTGAGATCGGCACAGTCGTTGTCGGCGAGGTTGTTGTCAGAGGAGGGAACGTTGCCAGGGCGGGTTTTGGGGAACTGGGCCGGTGACGCCGCGGCACGGGCCGGGTCGCGCGTGCCGGGTGAGGTTTCGGGCAAAACCCGCCCCGACGACGATGAGGGGGTGACGGTGGCGCCAGGCATTGCTGGGGCAGGGCCTCTCCATGGTCAGGGCGGGTTTTGCGGGGCGCCGTCGCAGTCGTTGACTTCTCGGTTGCCCTCACTCTCGGGTAATATATAGTGGCGCTCTCGTGAGAAGCTCCGCAACCTCATAATGGCGGGATTTCCACTCTGCCACCCATGGTCGATTTGGGTGGCGAGTGACAAATTGCGTCATGCTATCCGAGTATCTGACATTCGAGAGAGGTGCCTGGTATGACAACCGCCAACAGCCAGACGATCGTCGTTACCGGGGCAACAGGTCTTCAGGGTGGTGCCGTGACCCGTCATTTGCTCAAGGAGGGTTGGTCTGTCCGAGGGTTGACTCGGAACGCTGCCGGCAACCAGGCTCAGGCCCTAAAGGCGCTCGGTGCTGAAGTGGTGCAGGGCGATATGGAGGATGTCGCCTCCCTCCGGCCTGTCTTTGCGGGCGCCTATGGGGTCTACAGCGTCCAGAATCCTTTCACCAGCGGAGCGGAAGCAGAAGTCAGGCAGGGCAAGAACGTCGCCGACGTGGCCAAGGAGATGGGTGTGCAGCATCTGGTCTATGCTTCTGCCGGTGTCGGCAGGAAGGGGACCAACATCCCCTCCTGGGAAACAAAACTGCAAATCGAGGACTCCATGAAGGCGCTGGCGCTGCCACTGACGATCCTACGTCCGATGGCCTTCATGGAGTTGATGACCCACAAGAAGTTCTTCCCGGCCGCTGCCACATGGCACATCATGCCGACGCTCATCGGCTCATCGCGCCCGGTTCCCTGGCTCTGTACGGACGATCTCGGCGCCATCGCCGCCAAAGCATTTGCCGCCCCTCACGAGTTCGTTGGCCAAGAGTTGACGCTCGCCAGCGATGTGCAATCGCTGGATGAGTGCCGCTCGATTTATCGAGAGGTGATGGGCAAGAACCCGTCGCGGTTCCCGATGCCAATCTGGTTGTTCAAGCGCTTCGGCTTCGTGGGCACGGACTTGACCACGATGTGGCATTGGCTGCGAACGGCATCGATTGATCTAGATGTCGACCGAACACACGCACTCCATCCCGATGCTTTGAGCGTCCGGGACTGGCTGCAGAAACAGAAATCCTCGCCCGCGGGAACAGCTTGACTCTCCAGTTACGCTTCGTAGCAGCGTCGCGGAAATTGGGCGAACATCCATCGCTCCGCTTCGCTGCGCGCCACTCTCTTTGTGAGCATGTCCATCTCATGGTTGCTCTTGCCAGGCTTCATCCATGTATGCTCGCCGGCGCTGCAAGTAGGCATCGATCTCCGACCGATTGTGCAGGCAGATAGTAGGTGATCGTGGCAGGGGTGACTGTGGATTGTGGAGGACGGGTAGAAGTCAGCGGTGGGCGGTGGGGTAGGCGTGGGTGGGGGTGAAGCCGGGGCACGGCCGGGCGCCTCTCCCTGGGGATGCCGGCGCGGTTGGTGGGGGCTTGAGGCGCACGACGGAGACCAACCGGGTCAACAGGTGGTGGGAGCGAGGTGGGGCCGGCGATGCGTGCGCGATCGGGCCGGCAAGATGCCGGCGCTCCCAGGGGTGACGATGCGTGCGCGATCGGGCGCGGGCGGAGGCCTGGGAGTGCCGGGGCGGGACGGCCCCCTTCTCAGGGTCCACGTGGCTCCCGCCGCAGCCGGGTGGCGCCTTCCCGCCTTCAACCCCTCACGAGAAGGCCCGGCTCGTGGGGCAACTCGAAGTTCGGGAAGCGGGCGGCGCGATAGGCCTTGCTCATGCCGCGAATGTTGGGGTGGCTCAGGTTGTCGTCGCGGAAGGCGCACGAGACGACGACGCCACCCGGCCTCAGGCCCGCGGCGCACCTCCGCAGGGACGTTGCGCACATGCGATCCTCCAGGATGGAGGTGAAGACGGTATAAAGCAGCATCAGGTCGAAGGTGATATCCGGGCAGTCGAGGCGCCCGGCGTGGACGTCTGGAAGGTGATCTCGGGAGAGCGCAGGCGGGCTGCTTCGACCCGGTCCGGTTGGAGGTCGATCATGGTGCGCTCCGTTTGCTTTTCACGTTTTCTCGTGTTACACTAATCTCTGTGACACACGGGCTTGCGTGGAGCAAACGATGGAAACCCAGAACATAACCCTGTCCCTTCCCAAAGACATCTTGATGAAAGTAAAGCTGATCGCCGTGCGGCGCCAGACATCGGTATCCGGTCTGCTGGCGCTCGAGCTTGAAAAGCTCGTCCGACAGGAAGATGCCTATGGTCATGCTCGGCGGCGCCATTTGGACTCGATCGAGAAGGGCGCCGATCTGGGCACGGATGGTCGCATCCTGACAGACCGAGACGAGCTACATGAACGGGGCTAGCGACCTTCAATTTGTGGACACAAACATTCTCATCTATGCCCACGACCGGTCGGCCGGGGTGAAGCATCTGCAGGCCAAAACGCTCCTGCAGGAGCTGTGGAACACGCACACCGGCTGCCTGAGCGTTCAGGTAATGCAGGAATTCTACGTCAACGTCACCCGCAAGGTGGCCAGGCCCCTGTCACCCGAGGCCGCGGCCCAGATCATCGCCGATCTGGCGGTCTGGGATGTGCACCGTCCCGCTGTCGAGGACATCCTGGATGCCATTGGGGTTCAGGCGCGCTATCAACTCTCCTTTTGGGATGCCATGATTGTCGTCAGCGCACAACAACTCGGCTGCCGGACGCTATGGTCGGAAGACCTGAACTCGGGGCAGGTGTATGACGGCGTAACCGTGCGCAACCCGTTCCAGTTGGATGGATAGCGCAAGCTATTTTCTCCCTTCCATCCCCCGTCCCTTCGGCAAAGCTCAGGACGAGCCTCCCAGCCCCCGTCACCTCTTAACCCAGAGCGAGAAGGCGGCGCGATGTCATGATCCCACAACTGGCTCTGCGAAGCGAGCCGTGGTGAGTGCCCTACGCCTGCCCCCCCAAGCGCCCCGGTCAACGCGTCCCCGAGACGATTGCCAGACACCGTGCGGAGGCTCGCAGGCGGTTGCAGGTTCAAGAGTGCGTCGCACCTGCGCCCTGTCCCCGGGCGCACCGGATTTCAAGAACAGCGAGTTCTGCTGGTTATTGACAAACAAAGAAAAGAATGCTCAGTGCAACTCACACGGATCTTACAGCGCAGGCCTCGATAAGCCCCGAAGTTCGTGATATACTGCTGGCCGATCACACTTCGACCGTACGGGTGAGCCCCAACCCTATTTCGGAAGGGACTCGCCGAAACACGTCCACCCCTGCCAGGGATTCCAAACCGAATCCTTGCCCTCTCCCACACTCCCAACCCATTGGGCGGGAACCCGTGCCAATCTTGAGGCGCATCGCAGCCAGCCGTTGGGTGAAAGAAATCGACACCGCACAGCATCTCTAAGATAAAACAACCGGCGATCTTCGCTTGACCATCCTCCTCGTGCGCGGGAGACCCCAGCGTTGGCCTCTCATCATGTGGCCCCCTCGAGTGATGGTGCCAGCTTGCTCCGTATGAGGGAGGTTCATCATGCAAGCCCCATCCCCCTTCGATGAGTACCTCCCGTAGTGACCCCCAGTTCGGCCGTATGAGGGAGGTTCATCATGCAAGCCCCATCCCCCGCGCCCGCCCCGAAGCCGCCGGTCGTCTACTCTTGCTCGCCGCGCTCCTGCTGCTCCTGCTTCCGCTGCTCGCCCCACTCACCCCCGGCGAGGCCGCACCCCTCGCCGCGGCGGCCGCGCCGCCCGCGGCGGCCCCAGCGCAGCCCCTCACCGCGCCACCCGCCGCGCCTGACCGCGCCCACGTCGAAGCCGCACTCCGAAAGCAGCCCGGTGATGTGCATCGACAACGCCGGCCAATTCGATGAAGCCGCCCGCTTCCAGGTGCGCGGCGCCACGGGCACGATGTGGCTGGCCGAGAAGGCGGTGTGGATGGCGGTGGTGGAACAAACCCCTCCCCAGCCCCTCCCCGACACGGGGAGGGAGCCAGGAGACCCCTCCCCAGCCCCTCCCCGACACGGGGAGGGGAGCCAGGAGACCCCGCCCCCAACCCCTCCCCGACACGGGGGGGGAGCCAGACTCCCCCTTCCCTCCCAGGGAAGGGGGCCGGGGGTTAGGTCGCCGTGCCGTCACCCTCAAACTGACCTTCCCCGGCGCCAACCCCCACCCGCACCTGGAGCCCTTCGACCGCCCGGCGACCCACGTCTCCTCCTTCCGCGGCAACGATCCCGCCAAATAGCATCCCGACGTCCCCGTGGGGGTGCGCCACGTCGACCTCTACCCCAACACGGACCTGGCAATCACCACCGCCACCGGCCGCTGGACCTGGCCGCGCGTCCCGCACCACGACGCCCCCTCCCCTCGCAGGGGGAGGGCTGGGGAGGGGGTCCGCCGCCGCCCCGCAGGCCCTGCACGAAACCCCTCCCCCTCGCAGGGGAGGGGGGGGGAGGGGGTCCGCCGCCGCCTCGCAGGCCCCGCAACGAAACCCCTCCCCCTCGCAGGGGGAGGACCGGCCGGCAAGATGCCGGCGCCCCCAGGATGTCCGGCGCGGGGAAGCCACGATGTGGCACCGTGGTGGCGCCACCGCCGAGCACCCGCGAATGAATTCGCGGCTGATAGCCCAAACCCGCTCAAGCGGGTTGACCACCGGCCGTCCAGCCAGCTTCAGCTGGCTTTGGCTTTCAGGCCGGCACTTCAGTGCTGGCCTGTCGCTTGTGCTATTGATCAAGCGCGCGTATGAATGCTACGACGTCCTCGAGGCTCGTTTCGAACGATGGCTGCAGGTTCTCCTGGCGCGTCACATGCTTGTGGTGGGGGAACGTCGCCAGATGGGTGTGATGTGGCGCGTTGTCCCATCCGATCTTCAACTCGTTGGAGGCGGTCAGCCAGTAGTAACTGTAGCGCTCGAGAGTATCACCGCTCCACTGTTCAGTAAGCCGTAGATTGGTCCCATCGTTCAGGGAGAGCACGAGCCGTAAGGTCTCACCATCAAGCTCAAGGACGACGATCCGATCCACGTCTTTGCCGAACCGCTCTTCGATCTGGAGCAGCCGCTCCGTGGCCACCATCCGGCTGTCACGGCCCTATCTGGAGGCCGTGTTGTGCGATTCCGTCCAGTGAATCGATGTCTTGTTTGGCTTTGGTTGCCACGTCCGCCCAGTGGTGCCACATGATGTAATCCTCGTGCATTTCATGGCTGGCGTCATCAGGAAGGCCCTCTGCATCCAATTGCTCCAGGGGAATTCCATACTTCGCTTCAAAATGCTGTACCTTACTTTCAGCCAGGAAGAGCCGCTTTCTCAATTCGGACAACCTGAACGCGACGCCATGGCTGATAATCGTTTCCCGTTCTTGAGAAGGAAGCAACGAGAACGCTTCTTCGATTTTTGTTGACGTGTTCGCACTCATCCCTCTGCCTCCACGCTCTCTTGCTCGCCAGCGCCACGGAGATGAACCATCGAAGTGATTATAGCACGGTAGCCGCCAGAGCATCAGCGTCACCTGACCGGACGAAGATCCCTCCTAACACGGCGTCTACGACGTCTCGGATCACACCATCGATTGCCAGACAGGAAGCGGCCGAAAAGGGGGAGCCGTTCAACCCTGCCCACTGCGATCACCTACACAAGCCCGGTATCATTGTCGGATTCCACCTGGGAGTCTACCCGGAACGTGCCGACTTGCAACTCCCGGGAGGCCAGCGGATTCGGTCGGAGCGGCTTACGCTGCTTTGTCGCTGTGGTTGGTTGATGCGAGAGGTGGGCCTCATGGCGTCCAGGACCACGCGCCGATGCCGCACAGCGAGTGCGGCCAGATGGTCCATTGCTTCCAGCGGCAGGATAATTTCAGAAGCCAACCGATGGCTCCCGGGGGAAATGACTCGTCCGGCTCGTGGTCACAAGTGATGGGTTCGAACGAGTTCGCAAGCCGGCCGGATCGTCGCCGATCAGCCCGACCGGCTGCAGGCCGGCGCGAGGATTGTCGTGCAGCTCGCGCAGCACCCCGGCCTCGCCGGTGCCGACGATCAGGGCGTGCCGGAGGGCCGGCACGCGCCAGCGGCTGCGCCGCTGCTTGACCAACAGGCGGGTGCCGGCCGCCACGCCGGCCAACATCCGCCTACCTTCAACGGTTGCAGGTTACAGGTTGGAAGACGGCGCCGCGCTCAAAAGAACCTTCCCGCCTGCGGGGGAGCCCCTGAGGGGGCTGCCCAAGCGTCCCCGGTGACCCTACGGGATGCCCCTCAGGGCACCCCAAGCGAGAACGCCCGGTAGGGGGATCCCCGGTGGGGGAGCCCCTCAGGGCACCCCGGTGGGGGAGCCCCACAGGGCACGGCTCGCTTGGGCGTACCCGGTGGGGAGGGCGTACCCCGTGGGGAGGGCATCCCCCTCAGGGGGACCCTCAGGGTGAAAGGTTGTGGCGCCAGTGACGGGCAGCGCGGCGGCTGTGGGTGGAGGTGTGGACGGCTGCGGCCGGGCCCGCGCCCGCCCAGGGCGCGGCACCGTGAGCTGCTGCGCCAGGGGGGAGCGAAGGAGTTCTCAACCGGGGAGCGACCTTTGGTCGCCAGGTGGCTGACGAGGGGGCTGATCCTTCACTGGATTGACGCTAAGACAGCCAGGAATTCCGGCACCCCCATGATCTGTACACCATACTGATCACGCATCTTCGCCTTGAGAGTCTGATCATCCTTGAGGTCGTCATCCCCGGTTACAAGATAAGCTACGCTGCCAGCTATCGCCACATCCAAGAAGATGTCGTCTTTGGGGTCCCGACACAATCTCGCGTGGACTGTTGGCTCTACCACCTCTGCCAGTTCGTAGATCAATTCACCCAGTTCCCGCACGTCCTCGAGCGTAAAATAGCGTTCGAACTTCGGTCGAGCCAGTACCTCGAACAACTCGGCAAGCAACACCTCTGAGGTCACAAGCTGGAAGCATTGCTCCTTCCACGCTTGCATGAGCGGTATCGTCACCGGACCTTTAAGCAGGCCACGGACGAGGAGGTTGGTATCAACGACTGCCCTGGGAATAGATGGTCGTTCGGGCACGTTCGACTTCGGCATCGATCTCTTCCTCGGTGATAGGATCGCGGTCAACGCGCGCCCATACGCGAGTCAACAGGGCCTCAAGACGCTGATCCCACGGGGGTGGCTCGATCGCCTGTCGGATGACTTCCCGCTCCTCAGGCTTGAGTTGACGGACAATCGCCACCACCTGATCGAGGGTCAGGTCAAGCTCAACCTGCTGTACGATGACTTTCGGCATAGATGTCACCTCCTCTGAACCAATTATATCTCAGTGAACCTCTCCTGGCGAAAGATGAAGGTGTGGTCCGGCCGCCACCCCGGCTGCTCAACCCCCAGCACTGCCAGGCTGGCCACGAAGGGCGGTCCCCGGCGTCCCCTACGGGGGAGCCCCCGCGGGGTAGAGGTACCCGGCGGGGTAGCGGTACCCCGCGGGGTAGGCAGCCCTCTCAGGGCGAGCCGTGGGAGTGTCAAGCTGGGGATCTTCGACCTGTAACCCGTAACAGCTTGATGGCCTCGCAGCCATCCTCGATCACAGCCAGGCCAGACTCCTGCGCTATGGCCAGGATCGAGGCAATGTCGGCCGGCTGAAGGGAGTGCGGAGTGCGGACGGCAAGGGGGAGCCGGCGCCTGGCCACGGTGATCAGGACGGGGTCGACGGTGCCCGTCGGGGGATCGACGTTGACGAAGACCGGGATGGCGCGCTCAGGGAGGCGGCGGTTGACAAACGATTAATACGTATGCCGCCCGAGGCACTTCATGTCTATCAAGTGAGCCGGTGCGGCTGCACGCACAAGTTATCAGGCAGTTCTCCGGACCCTTCGTTCGGGCTCGTGCCGCCCGCCCGGAGTTCCGCTCTGCTCCACTCCCGGCTACTCAATTTCGCCACTCCCGCCGGGAGTTCGGCCGGCGTCCGAGAGCCCGGAGGGTGGAGGCGGCGCCGTCGGCCGCCGCAACCCCTGGCGGGCGGACAACTCGGGCGTGCACCCAGCCGGTGCCGCCATGGGCCTGCAGCCAGGCGACCTCGGAGAAGGTTGGCAAGCGGTTGCAGGCTTCGCCCTAGAGGGCTCAAACCCGAAGGGTTGGCAGGTTGCAGGTTAGAGGGTTAAGGCGAAGGTTCCAAGTTGGAAGGTGACGGCGCGCTGCCAGGCAACCTTCCACCTGTGACCGGAGGCGGGGCCGACGGAGGCGCACAACGTTTCGGCACGAAGTGCTAGGGCGATGGCGCTGGCGTCACCATCTCTGAGTGAGCGGGGGATTCAGCCGCTGACCGCGGCTTCCGTACCCGCAGGAACCGTGCGAAATCCAAGACCTCGTGTTGCGCTTCCGCCGGCAGCTCGGCAACCAACGCGGCCACCCGCTCGGAAACTGGTAACCAGGTCCGAGTTCGTGTCTGCCAGACGACGATGAACTGGTCTGCACGGAGCGCCACGAGGTCTACCGTTTCCCCCGCCTCATTGCTGAACTCCACTTCATAGGCGTCGCCGGGATGACGCTCGACAATCGTACCCTGCGTGCCAGCGCGGAGCCCACGCGCTGGAATATCAACAGTCAGCTCGATGACATCGAACAAATCCGGCATCTGGTCTACCTCTTCACGTACAGCGTGACTAACTGAGCCTCGTCGGCCCCGTGTCGGATGAGCCATCCGGTACGGACAATCGCCCGCTGGCTCTCGCTCCCTTGTACCGGTACGTCTACAGTGTAGCGTCGTCCAAACTCGTCTTGACTGTGAAAAGTTGCCTCCGCGGTCGGAGCCTGCTCCTCGATCTGGGTCAACAGGTCTCCGGAATTCTCCTGCGTGAACCCCAGAACCTTCTTGAAGACGTACGCCTTGTGCCGACCTCGAGGCGACTCCGGGTCGAGCGCGTACTCGGTCAATTTCCGCGGGTCAATGATGATACGGCGGACCATCTCCGCCAGCGTCATGGCTTCGTCTCCAGAGTACTTCAACTATAGCACGAGAGCCTTTCATCCGTCCAACTGCTGTCGAGGCGCCACACTCAAAGCAACCTTCAAACCTTCAACAACTGTTCACAGACCTCATCGACCTCCGCCTCGCTCATGACGCCGGAGCAGGGCAACGCCAGGGAGCCGTCGCCGAGGGCTTCGGTGACGGGGAAGTCGCCGCGGCGGGAGCCGAAGGGCTGGCGGGAGAAGGGCTGGAGGTGGATGGGGGTGAAGGAGAGGCGGCTGGGGATGCCGGCGGCGGCCAGGCGGCGTATGACCTCGGCGCGAGCGGCGAGAGCGTAAGGCCCACGCCGCAGACGAACCGGGTCAGGCGGGTGGTGGGAGCGCGGTCGGGGCGGCGACGGGTGCGCGACCGGGCGTGGGAGGCAGGCGACGCTGCGTGCGCGACCGGCGGGCGGGACGCCCGCGCTCCCAGGGCACCCGCGAATGCATTCGCGGCTGATACCCCAAACCCGCTCAAGCGGGTTGACCACCACCGGCAGCCCAGCCAGCTTCAGCTGGCTTTGGCTTTCAGGCCGGCACTTCAGTGCTGGCCTGTTAGGGTTGCCCCATTTAACCCCCGCCCAGGTCTACGAGGCGCTCAGCGACTACCACGATCATCAGGCCGAGATCGAACGGGATAGTGAGGAGAGCCGCGTCGAGCGTCTGATCGAGCGCTACGGGTTGGAAGTGACAGCGGATGGCCGGATTGTAGCGCAGGAAGACCGTGAATCCTGAGGCGCCCCTCTTCATCCGGCTTTCCCTGGACGAAGACGTGCACAAGCGCGTGGCCGCCGCGTCGCGCTTGCGCCATTTCGATGTCGTCAGTGCGCATGAGTTGGGTACCTGGGGATTGAGCGACGAAGAACAGGCGGCGTACGCCGCGAGGGAGGGGCGGACTATCTTCACCTTCAACACGCCTGATTCCCTGCGGCTGCACCAAAAATGCCAGCATTGTCTAGCCGCTCCAACAGGAGCCGGATGAACCAGTGCAGGTCCAACTCGCGTTTGAGCGGCCGCAACTCGTGCCGGTAGGCAGTGCCCTGCAGCAGGGCCCGGGCCGCGGCCGCGGCGCCCCACAGGCCGGAGACAGTCCCGCCTACGGTGGTCACCTGTTGCAAATTTCCAATTTAACCTGACAATCGCCGTCTGGAGCCGGGCGAGGAGCCGGGCGGTTGTCTGCCCCGGCCGAGCCGGGGAAACCGCGGCTGGAGGCCTGCGGCCGGGCGGGCCCCTCCGGGCACGCGGGGGGGCGGAATCGATTGGAACAGCGCGAGAGCGGGTGAAGAACGATCGCAACTGCGCGCTAACAGCGACAACCCAGTCGGCTTCAGCCGCTTTGGCCTATCAGCCCTGGAATGAATTCCAGGGCCGCCGGGCGGTTGCCTGTCCCGGCCGGGCCGGGGAAACCGCGGCTGGGGCCTCCGGCCGGGCGGGCCCCTCCGGGCACGTTGTTTGTCAGATGAATTTGGAAAGATGCAACAGGTGACCGGCGGCATCGCCCACCAACAGGACGGGTGCCGCTCCGATCTGCCCCCAGGGACGCAGGCGAGGATGGTGGAGCGCGATCTGAGCGCCCTGGTAGGCCAGGGGCTGGAACCCATGGCGGACCAGGAAGTGCTGCAGTAAGGCGTGCGTCCTGGCCCGATCATCGCCCACCAATCCCACCACGCCCTAGCGCGCCGGTCAAGTAGTCCAATCACGCCCATTAGTGGTACCGTATCTACCCGATCAAGCACTACCAGTTGTGGTACCACTGAGTACTTGACCGGCTCTCTAGCGCGCCGGTCAAGGCGTCGCCGAGACGATTGCAAAGGACCTTGTGAAGGCGCTCTCAGGTTCGTAGGGGCGCACGGCCGTGCGCCCTTCAGCGCTGAGTACTTGACCGGCTCTCTAGGCCGGCCGCCGCGGCCATATCGCTCACTACACCGTCGGTGCCGATGAGGGCGCGGGCGATGACGGTGGTTTGGCGGGTGCCAGAGGTGTGGAAGTGAACGGCGACGCCACAGGAGTTCTTCAACTGGGGGTGGCAAGCTAAAGGTCGTGGGTTCTCGGGGGCGGCGGCGTGGGCTTGAAGCGCGCTGGGGAGCGAATCGTCGGCGGTGGGGCGAGCGTGGATGGCCGCGGCGACGGGAACTGCGCGGGGCGGGCACCGCGCACTGCTACTCATCCGTCGCCAACGGCACGTCATCCGGCTGTTGGAGGCGTGTTAACCACTCAATGCGATCAAAATCCCGATCAAAGCTGGCAATGTACCGGATGCCGAGCTGCTCGCACGCCAGTGCAATTAACGCGTCGTGAAAATTAAGCTCACCAGCATGGGTGCGGACAAGTGTCAGCACTCGCGGATACCGCAGTGGCGGGTAGGGCGATATCCAGGTAATCCGATCGATGGGTGCCAATTGTTCCAGGTTGTCCAGCACTCCGGTTAATTGCTCGATCCGTCGCTGTTCAGCCAAGCGACGCGCCAACACGCTGACCACCTCGTTGATCACCGGATCGAGGTAAAACACTTCCGCATGGGCCGTCTTCAACGCATCTCTGAGCACGACGGCCGCCTCGTGCCACTTATCGCGGGAATCCAACAGCGCCGCCAGCATGACGGTATCAAGCACAACTCGAATCATCGTAGAGTTGCTCGCTTTCCGCGAGAGCATCACCGCCCACCGTTATCAGTCCTGTCCACTGATCTAACTCAGACGCCGGCACGCCGCGGACCGGGCTCCCATTCCCACGTTCCAGTTTGAGAAATAACTGGCGGCGCCGTTCTGGTGATAGCCGGCGCAATGCGTCCACCAACACGTCCTCAGGCAATTCCAGGATGACTGTTACTGACATCGCCCCTCAACCTCCTTGTTCAAATCGATGGAAGTATACCCGCAACAGGCCGAGGCGCAAGCCATGGCGATCGGAACCTCAAGAGGATTGCGAATGGGGAGAACCGGCGCTGGGCCGTCGGTGGCTTCAGGTTGAAGGTTCCGTTTGTCCCCTGTGGGGGAACCCCTTACCGGGCGGTCTCGTACACCCAGCGGGGTGCCCCCTTCCGTCTACGCACCGGTGAGGGTGCCCCCGCCGGGGGAACTTTCTAACCTGCAATCTGCAACCGTCCCACCTGCAACCGTCTAACGTGTCACCCTGCGGCGCCGACTACCGCGACTCCGGCCGTCAGGCGCGGGCGGTGATGAGTAACCGCCAGGGATGCTCCAGCCGCGCGCGCCAGAGGGCACCCACCGAGCTGGCGCCGTAGCGCGCTTGCAGCCAGGCGGCCTCGGGGAAGAGAGCGCGCCACACGAGGCGGGCGGCGTCCTGGGGGCGGTCGACCAGGAGGGTTTGGATGAGGAAGCGCCGGTGGCGGTAGCCGCCCGGCCACATCTCCAGGAGGGCGCGGTCGAGGGTCAGCCGGCCGAGGGCCCACCGCCGCGCGGGCGAGGGGGAGAGCACGGTGAGGACCTGGCCGGGCACCGCCGTGCCCAGCAGCCGCCGGGCCAGGTCGAGGACCGTCCAGACGACGGTGGCGAGCCGCCAGGCGCGGGCGCGGGTGACGAGGGGCGCCCAGGCCGGGGCGTGGCCCTGAACCAGGAGGTGCACGTCCAGCAGCCCGCGCAGCCAGGGGGCACTGAACTGGTGGTTGATGGCCAGGTGGACGCAGAGGTGGATCAGGAAATCCTCGGGCGCCATGATGGCGGTGGGCTGGCCGTCGAGGCGGAGCGGGACCCGCCGCGCCCAGAGGGCGGCGTGGTCCACCGCGGCGGTGCGCCGGACCCACTCGCCGCGGATGGCCGGCCACTGCAGCTCGACCAGGCCGCTGCCGGGGTGGGTGCCCAGCATCTGCTGCTCGCCGCCGGTGAGCTGCCGGAGGGCCGCGGGCCGGTGGCTCTTCTCGTGGGGGCGGTAGCCGAGGGTCTGGAGCGCGGCGACGGCCGCGGCCCGCTGCGCCGGGGGAATCCAGAGGTCGAGGTCGCCCTTGGGGCGGCAGCGCGGCGTGGGGTAGACGGTGTGGGCCAGCGCCAGCCCCTTCAGGAGGACCGTCTCGACCCCGGCGGCGGCCAGGGCGGCGAGGACGGCCACCGCCTCGCGGTGCTGCACGGCCTCGCCGATCGTGCTCTCGCCGAGGGCGGTGCGCAGCGCGGCGTGAGCGGCGGGTGGCAGGCGCCCCAGCCAGTCGAGCTGCTGCAGCCGGAAGAAGGCGAAGGGGGCGAGGCCCTGCGCGGCGAGCCAGGCCACGCCGGCCGGGTCGAGGGCCGCCGGTGCCGGGCAGTGGGCCGGTGCCTCGGCCGGCGGCGCGGCGAGGGCGCGGATCCAGGCGGCGCGTGCGGGTGGGGTGGGTGCTGGGTTGGAGTGTGGCAGGACCTAACCCCTGGCCCCCTTCCCTAGGAGGAAGGGGGAGCCGTTCGCGCGCGTCGCTTTTGAAATCGGTGGCGCTCTGACGGGGCCAGCCTTTGACGACGCCCCTCCCAGGTTGGGGAGGGGCCGGGGGGGGTGCCGTTGCCGGGCAGTGGGCCGGGGCCTCGGCCGGCGGCCCGGCCAGGGCGCGGATGGGTGAGACGCGCCGGTGCAACCGGCCCACTCACCTCATCGCCCTGGGCTTCAGTCATGACAGTGCAGAACGGCAGGGCGCGGGAGATGTCGCCGAAGGCTTCGGTGACGGGGACGTCGCCGCGCCGCCCCGCGGCCCTCTGCCAGCCTCCCAGCGGGGCTCACATCCCGTTGGCGGCCCTGCCCGCGGCCCCCGGCTCACCATCCTGATCGGCAGCCTCGTCCTGATAGAGCTGGCGCAGCTCCTCCGGCGTGTTCGCGGTTCGGAGCCGGGCCTGGATGGCCCGCAGCAGCTCGGGATCCTCGAGCTGGCTGATCTCGGGCCAGAGGCGCAGCCTCCGGGCCAAACTTCAACTCCAGCCCCACCTCGATCCCCGCCCGCAGCCCCGCCCGCAGCCCCTCCTGGCGGCCCTGCTCCAGACCTTTCTGCATCCCGAGGCGCTCGACACTGGTGATATAGGGCATCTGGGTCTCCTCCTCGAACTGGCGCAGCTCGCGCCAAAAGCTTTCCTCCAACCCCGCCGGCAACTGCATCACCCAGTCAATGAACTGGAACAGCCGCAGTACATCCGCCCGCCCATACCCGCGGGCATACCGCTGCCGCGTCAGCGCCAGCTTCCACTGCTGCCGCGCCACCGCGTCCCCCCGCGTCTCCTGGCTCTTCAGGTGAGCCATCACGACCGTCGCAAAGGGGTTCGGGCTCGCTTCCAGCAGCGCCCAGCGCGCCCGGTAGTCCAGCAGTTTGACGCTGGGAAAGCGCAGCTGCGCCTGGCAGCCCCAGAGCTCGGAGCCGAAGTGGTCCGGCCGCCACCCCGGCTGCTCGTCCCCCAGCACCGCCAGGCTGGCCACCAGCCGTTCGTAGCGGTCGAACAGCCGGTAGTGGTAGACGTACATCCGCCGTGCAAAGCTCGCTTCGGCCTGGCTCTGCACCTCCACGTAGACCAGCACCCAGGCCTCGGCCCCACCCTGGCGCCAGACGCGCACCAGCTTGTCCACCCGCCGCGGCCCCACAACCGCCTCGCGCACCACCTGCCGCAGTTCCGTGTCCAGAAACTCGTAGCCCCGCGCCCAATCAATGTCGGCGTGCGCCGCGGGGAAGAACAAGGCCATAAACGCCTCGAAGTACTGTTCCAGCACGTCTTTCCAGGGGTTGTCGTAGTCCGCTCGCGGTTCACTCATGCTGGCTCCACGGTTGGATCGCGCCCAGAGGGTTGATCCCTCATCCACTGCTCGGCCTGTTGGATTTTGGCTTGCAGCGGGAAGGCGATGGGACAGCCGCGGCCTTTTGATGATAGCACCATCAGCCTGATCGCACCAGGATCAACAGGCAGGGAAGCGGTTGCGGGTTGGAAGACTCCGCCGCACTCAAAGTAACCTTCCACCCTGCGGGTCCCCCCGCGGGGGAGCCCCTGAGCTCTCATGGGTAGGTTGACGGCGCCTCCATCCTCGCTGGGTCCCGGTGCGTCGCCCTTGAGCCTTCTGGCTCCCTCTCCCTCCAAGGGAGAGGGCTGGGGAGAGGGTGGGGCGCCGCCAAAGCCAGCCACCATGGATGAGCAGCCTACCCTTGAAAAGAGCCCCTGAGGGGGCTGTCTACCCCGCGGGGGACCCCTACCCCGCGGGGTACCCCCTACCCCGCGGGGGGGGGTACCCCTCAGGGCAGGGGCTCCCCCGTAGGGGACGCCGGGGGGAACCCCTCAGGGCTTGCCCCCTTCCGTCTACGCACCGGTGAGGGTGCCCCCGACGGGGGAACCTGCTAACCTTCAACCTGTAACCGCCCGCCGTAAGCACTCACAGACCGCATCAACCTGCCCCTCGCTCATGACGCTGGAGAAGGGCAGGGCGAGGGAGACGTCGCCGAGGGCCTCGGTGACGGGGACGTCGCCGCGTTGGAAGCCGAAGGTCTGGCGGGAGAAGGGTTGGAGGTGGATGGGGGGTGAAGGAGAGGCGGCTGGGGATGCCGGCGGCGGCCAGGCGGCGCAGGACCTCGGCGCGGGCGGCGAGAGCGTAAGGCGCACGCCGCAGACGAACCGGGTCAGCGGGTGGTGGGAGCGCGGGCGGGGCGGCGACGGGTGCGCAACCGGGCGTGGGAGGCGGGCGACGATGCGTGCGCGACCGGCGGGCGGGACGCCCGCGCGCCCAGGGCACCCGCGAATGCATTCTGATACCCCAAACCCGCTCAAGCGGGTTGACCACCACCGGCAGCCCAGCCAGCTTCAGCTGGCTTTGGCTTTCAGGCCGGCACTTCAGGCCTGTCTGTCGCTACTCATCACTCCGCAATCATCATTGCAGGGTGCCGGCTTTGCGCCCCTTGTATTCCGCGCCAGGGCCTCGCAGGCATCCTCGATCACCGCCAGACCGGACTCCCGCGCCACGGCCAGGATCGGGTCCATGTCGGCCGGCTGGCCGAAGGCATGCACCGGCAGGATCGCCGTCGCCCGACGGCCGCGCAAGCGGCGCGGCAACCAGCGGTCGGCAATCTCGACGTCGGTCAGGCCAGGGAAGGACATCAAAACACATCACGATCTTCAGGTCCCGTGATGTCGTCTTAGACTGCCAGGGGGAGGGCCTGGCCCTGGTTCCGTAGAGAGGCTTTGATCAGCGCGGCCAGGAATTCGCTAGCATCCAGGATTTCCAACAAGACGATCTGCCCCTCCTGGCTGAAATGAGCAATCAAGGAACCCGTGTGCTCGGCGTGATCAATGATCCCTTCATCTGTCGTTTCAATCACTAAGATATCGGCTTCACGATCATAGCTCACCTTCATACCGCTCCCTCCGCCCCGGGTAGAAGGTGATCACGATTCGCGTTTCCCCTTCCTCCCGGTAGACAACCCGTAACACATGCTGTTGGGTAATTCCTCTCTGGGCGATGAACTTGCTCCCCACCTGTGGAATCACCGTTTCAGGCTGCAAGATCGTTTCCTCAACTTGCTCTGGGGTTACCTCGAAGCCATGGCGTCTGAGAAGTTCAAACTTGCTGCGCGCATGGCGTGTATAGGTAATGCCACTCACATTCTACTCCAGTATCGCGTTGGGACCTAACTTCACGTTCAGCGGAGCGGCCACGGCCCGTCGAGAGTCGATCCATTGCACCCAAGATCGCGAATCCCCACAGTTCCCACAGCTCCTTTCGTTCCCAGTGCGTGGTCATTACGTTCTGACTCCAAGGGCGACAGTAGTATTAGGCCCGCGCGGTGGTGAGCAGCCGCCAGGGATGCTCTACCCGCGCGCGCCAGAGGGCGCCCGCCGAGCCGGCACCGTAGCGCCCTTGCAGCCAGGCGGCCTCGGGGAAGAGGGCGCGCCCCAGCAGGCGGGCGGCGTCCTGGGGGCGGTCGACCAGGAGAGTTTGGATGAGGAAGCGCCGGTGGCGGTAGCCGCCCGGCCATAGCGCCAGGAGAGCGCGGTCGAGGGCGAGCCGGCCGATGGCCCACCGCCACCCGGGCGACGGCACCAGCGCAGTCAGCACCTCGTCCGGCACCGCCGTGCCCAGCCGCCGCCGGGCCAGGTCGAGGACCACCCAGACGACGGTTGAACGGTTGAGGGTTGGCAAGTTGAAGGTTGGAAAGTTATCCCAAGTCGTCTCGGAGATTGCTTGTCCCGCGCTCTAGGGATGGATATTGGGGTCATCGCTGACCGCTCCCTCCGCCTGGGCGGCTGCGTTGAGAGCCCCATCGGCAGAGACGAAGGTGAGTGGCGGTAATCCTATGCTGTTCCGTACGATACCAGTTCCACGGCAGCCGCCAATTGTACAGCGTCGTAGCCCCGCAGGCTGTGTTGCTGAGCGAAGGTCATCGCGCGGTCAGCAACGCTGGGGGTGACTTCCACGATCTGATACTGCGTTCGGAAGTCGGTTCTGAAGTTCGCCGTCGCTCGAGCAGCGTCTGCTGGCGTGATTTCCCCCGTTCGGACCTTCCGAAACAAGGCAGCAACCATCTCTGGGCCGGTTATGCGCACGATGTAGATGTCGTGTCCGATGGCTGGGTCGGTGAGGTTCATCACCCAGGCAGTGCCAGCTTCCTGGGCGTATCGCTTGACCAGGGCACTGGTATCGAAGTAGTACACCGCCACTCAGCGCCGCTCCTCGATGATCGTTTGCGAGAGGGGCTTCCCTCTCACCTGGATGGGTGTTCGATCACCCTCCAGCACACCAGAAGGTGTTTTCGCCTCTCGTAGCAAGCCTGGTGCTACCAGGTGCTGCTTGAAACGACTTTCTGCCAGAACCTCTTCGGCAGCGATGACCTGTAACCGGACCCGCGCGTTGTCCGGGAGGTTCAGGTCTTGTAACGGTTTCAGAACCCCATTTTGATAAATTGCTTCAACAATGACCATCTTTTTCACCTTTCACTCAAATTGGTATACGCTCACAGGGTGAGCGAGGGGTGTGCCCCCGCCCGCCCAACCCACTCTATCCTCGTACGAGCGCCACCTTGAAACAAGGGCTGGTTCCTCATCTCCGGGGGACGTTGGATGTTGCCAGTAGACGAATTATAGTTCCCTTGCCCGGTGGTGTCGATTCGCCATGGGGGATTGAGGTGGCGCGGTCGTAGGCCGGCAACAGCGCAGGGAAGTTGTTCTCGGCGACCACAGCGCCCTATGCTGGCATCGGTGTTGGAAGACTGCGCTGCGCAAAGCAACCTGCAATGCCCGGATGCTGACGCTGGGCATCTTCGATCTTCTAACCTGTCACCCCGCCGCGACTCCGCCGGTCAGGCCCACGCCGTGGTCAGCAGCCGTAAGGGATGCCGCAGCCGCCCGCCGTAAGCTCTCACACACCGCATCGACCTGGTCCTCGCTCATGACGCCGGAGCAGGGCAACGCCAGGGAGCCGTCGCCCAGGGCTTCGGTGACGGGGACGTCGCCGCACCCGCCAATGGTTGCAGGGTGGCAGGTTGCAGGTTAAAGGTGACGCCGCGCTGTGAACAAACCTTCAATGCCCGGACGCTTACGCTGGGGATCTATGACCTGCCAACCTGCAACCCCCGCGGGGGACGCAGACTCCAGCGACTCCAGCGATCAGGCCCGCGCGGTGGTCAGCAGCCGCCAGGGATGCCGCCGCGCACGCGACCGGTTGCAGAGTGGCCGGTTGCCGGTTGCAGGTGACCCTGCGCCGTGAAGAAACCTTCAACCTTCCAACCTGGAACCTGGAACCCCCGCCGGGGAAGCGGGCGGGCCACAGCAGGCGGGCGGCATCCTGGGGGCGGTCGACCAGCAAGGTCTGGATCAGAAAGCGGCGGTGATGGGAGCCGCCCGGCCACTGCGCCAGCAAGGCGCGGTCGAGGCTGAGCCGGCCGAGGGCCCACCGCCGCCCCACCGGCGGCGCCAGCGCGCCGAGGGTCTTGTAGGCAGCCTCGATCGTGTGCTACAACATGTCATTCTTGACGAGAAGTTCTTCGACTCGGGCCAGGAACTGAAAGAGAGGCTTGAGCCCCAATCCCTCCGGCAGCGGTTCGTGTCTCTCGACGGCTTCATGGGGATAGACGTGCCACTCGTCCGCATCTCGGTCCATGCCAAACACCCGCCGCCCACCTTCGATGAGTGCCATGTAGAGTGCTCCTGACTTCTCACCGCAGAATACCTGGACAAAAAGATCGCGACGAATGTGAAGCCGCAACGACAGTGTGACGTCTGTGCGTTCGACTTCTTCCAGAGATCGCAGGAACCACATGGTCGCCAGCGCCTCTTTAGCTTCCTCGCGTACTTCAAGCAGTTTGCTCACCGCCAAGGTCTCGCAATTCCCGCAGTTTGCGCTCTACAGTAGCTATACCGCTTACCGCGGTTTCCCAGTCCATCGCATCTTGCTCGACTTCCCAGGTATACCCCTGCTGGCGAGGAATACGGCGGGCGATAAATTCATCAAAGGTCATCCCGTATTTACGGGCCAGTGCCAGGTCTGTGCGCCGGTACCGCCCTAATCGCCGCAAGTATTCATCTTCGATCAGTTGGCGAACCTTCGCATCCAGATCCTGATCGCCAGGCAATGTCTCGTGCAGGAACTCCTGCGTTCGTTCCAGTAACTCCTCTGTCGCCATCGTTCACCTCCCGAAACCGGTAACCAGCCATCGACGGCCAGTCAGCCTCACCGCCCATTTCTCCGGCCTGAAACCCGCCGGGCTCACGGCCCACAATCACGTGGAGGGGTAACCGGTTTAGACGAACCGGGGGATCATGGAGCACACTCTCGGGCAAGGGCCGCCACGTCTCGACGGAGACGCCAGGCCGATGGACCCCCAAGTGCAATAATTGTGCCTCAACCGAGACAGTCCTGCAAGCAGGCAGGTGGATGGGAATACCATCCACACCCCATTGGGCGACCGCGCCGCGCTCAAAAGAACCTGCAATCAGTCACCCCGCCGCGACTCCAGCGCTCAGGCCCGCGCCGTGGTCAGCAGCCGCCAGGGGTGGAGCAGCCGCACCCAACAACGGTTCCAGGTTGGCAGGTTGCAGGTTGGAAGACTCCGCCGCGCTCAAGGCAACCTTCCACCCTGCGGGGTGCCCCCTTACGTCTACGCACCGGTGAGGGTGCCCCCGACGGGGGAACCTGCTCACCTTCTCACCTGCAACCTCTAGAGCGCCGGTCAAGTAGTCACCGAGACGATTGCAAAGCGCCTTGTGAAGGTGCTTTCAGGTTCGTAGGGGCGCACGGCCGTGCGCCCCGACAGCGCGCCCAAGACCGCTACTACAGGGGGCGCACGGCCGTGCGCCCCGACTACGAACCACGTTCTCACCCGCGCAACGACTCCTTGACCGATGTTCTAGAGGGTCTGGATCAGAAAGCGGCGGGATGGGAGCCGCCCGGCCACCGCTCCAGCAGCGCACGGTCGAGGCTGAGCCGGCCGAGGACCCACCGCCGCCCCACCGGCAGCGCCACTGCGGCCAGGACCTCGTCCGGCACCGCCGTGCCCGGCGGCAGGCGGGCCAGGTCCAGGACCACCCAGACGACGGTGGCGAGCCGCCAGGCGCGGGCCCGCGCCACGACGGGCTCCCACTGTAGCAACTGCTCTTGAATCAGCAGGTGCACGTCCAGCAGCCCGCGCAGCCAGGGTGGGCCGAACGAGTGGTTGATGGCCAGGTGCACGCAGAAGTGAAATCGCCTTTGTGATATGAATAACAATACCTTCGCCAACAATTGACGAAATAAGAGCGGTTGACTCAATACCTTCGCCACAATGACGAGCGGCTCGAAGTGCAGTAGAGTAAAGCTTATCACAGGCAACACTCAGACTGGACCAGGAGCCGCTCATGGACATGGTAACACAACTGGAATGTTTGGCCGTAATCGTGGATGCGACGAGGTTGCGCCGGGTGCGGCTGGTGGTCAGGGCGGTGGTGACGATGAGCGGGCGCGTGACGATGTTGGGGATCGCGCGTTGGGCGGGCCGGGGCGGCCGTTAGCGCACCGTGCAAGGCTTTTTCAACCCGACGCGGCCGTGGGCGCAGCTGAGGTGGCCGTTTGGGCGGCAGCATCTGCTGCCGGCCGGTCGGGAGGACTTGCTGGTGGGCGATGAAACGGGGGTCACCACGGCCGGTCAACAGACGCACGGCCTGGGCTGCTTCTTTTCCTCGCTCTACGACAAGGCGAGGCCGGGGCTGTCCTTTTTCGCGCGCTCGCTGGTCAGTCGGGAGGAGCGCCGCGCCGATCCGCTCCTGGTTGAGCAACAACTGCGCACGAAGGAGGCGCCCGCCGCCCCGCCGCGCACCCCGCCCCCGTCCGATGGGAGCGCCAAGCGGACGCGCCGGCGGCCCACAGGCAGTCGTAATCGTGACAAGACGCCGATTGAGCGGACGCCCGAAGGGCAGTTGTTGCAACGGATGGGGCAGCCGGTGCTGGCCTTGATCGGCCGCTTCTGCCGCGGGTCGTCTCTGGTTTTGGATGGGGATTTCGGTACCACCAATGGCCTGCAGGTGGTGCGGCCGTCTGCGGGACTGCATGTGATCAGCAAACTGCGCCCCGCTGCGGCGCGCTACTTGCCCGACGACGCTCCCCAGAAGCAGTTTGGTCCGCGGCGGCGCTAGGGCCCGAAGCTCACCTGGCGCGCGGCCGGAACCCTATCGCGTCGCTCAACAGACGGAGCAGGGGGTCTTGACCGAGACCGATCAATTGAAGGTCGGGCACACGACCTTCCCCGAGTTGCTTAACGTCGTGATCCTTGTCAAGACCAATCTCAAGCGCGGCGCGCAGGCCCACGTCGTCTTGTTTTCGAGTGACCTGACGCTGCCCGCTCACAAGTTGATTGACTACTCCAGCTGGCGCTTTCAGGTCGAATTCAACGTCCGCGACGCCAGGCAGTTCTGGGGCTTGGAGGCCTTCATGAATGGCAAGGCTCCCCCCTTGACCAACGCCGTCAACCTCTCCTTCTTTATGGTCAATCTGGCCTACGTCTTGCTGGCCCACTGGCGTCACGAGGGGCCCCACGCCGGCGGCTGGGACTTGAAAGCCTTCTTCCGCGGCCGCCGCTCCGCCATCGCAACATTAAATCTGTTGCCCGATGCGCCTGCCGCATGTATTTCTGAGCGCATCATTCGCTTGGTCACCGCCCTCGGCACCATTCATCCGCAGCCGCTTGACCAGCGTGCCGCCTAACTGGCGAAGGTATTGCTGTGCGGACGCAATTTTCATGTTGCGGTCACATATTGACGGCCCCGAAAATGGGCTTTCAGGTCGTTGACCCTAAAGGTCGGGCACCTCGGTCGGAAGTGACGGATCAGGAGGTGGGAAAGATGACCCATAAACATCGCCCGGTTGGCGGCATTGTACCCCGGGGTTGGGTTGCCCTTCATGCAATCTTCCAGGCCCCCTCGTCATCCCCAAGCAGGAGCGGAGCCGCACCGGGGCGGGGCCCGGGTGGTCTCGCCTCGACGTTGCTCGTCGCTTCGCTCGGGCCTGTCCCACCGATCCGGCGTCCAGCCAGCCGGCGACCGAGCGACGAGGGGCTCTGGATCGCCAACCGCGCGGAAGAGCCCGAACAACGGCCGTTCATTTTCGGGCCTTTCGCGTCCTTTCGTGCCATTCGTGATCCAAGGGCCTTCCCCCGCCGGCCCCCAGCCCCCTCCCCATCAGCCGCCGCGCCAGGCTCCTGTCGGACCAAGACCGTCGCCACCCGGCCCCAAGATAGCGGGGCTCACCCTACGCCCCACAAAATTGGCGAAGGTATTGATTGGAATGAGTGGAATTTTTACTGGCCGCCATTTCTGTTTCGCACAGGTATAATCCAAAGTGCCTGTCACGATCACGCTCGGCGGATAATCTGAGAAGTCGAGGATTGATCGATGATTGTCAGCAAGATCGGGCGTCGCGGCCAAATCACCCTGCCCCGGCCGATCCGGCGTTGGCTTCACCTCCACGAAGGGGATCGCGTGGCTTTCATCCGCCGAGGCGATGAAATTGTCCTGCAGCCCCTCACCCACACCGTGCTCGACCGGCGCGGAAGTGTGTCTGTATCCGGACCGCAGGACTTCGCGGCCATTCGCCATCAGGTGATCGAGGCCCACCCCCGAAAGGTTGCGGAAGGTGAAGGCTGAACGACTCTTTGCCGATACGAACCTGTTCTTGCGTTATCTGACCAACGATGTGCCAGCGCAGGCGGATGCCGTCGAGCAAGTGCTGCAGCAGGCTGCGGCCTGGAATCGTTCTACCAATTATCGCGGGACGACGTTCGGGATCGGGTCCTCGCAATTCTGAACACCCAGGGCCTCGAGACGGTGGATGGAGACCTGGTATTGCAAGCCATCAGCTGGTATGCGGAGAAGAACGTGGATTTCATCGACGCTTATAACGTGGCCTGGCTGCTGACCCAAGAGGTCAAAGTCGCCTACACGTTGGATCGCAAGCACTTTTCCCCCCTGGCAGGCGTTACCGTGACGGTGCCTGGGGAGGATGGGTCTTAATCCCCCGCGCCGGGACGACAACTGCTGGGTTGGGAGTCGAAGGGCTGGCGGGAGAGGGGCTGGAGGTGGACGGGGGTGAAGGAGGGCCTGCCAGGGAGACCGGCCGCGGCCAGGCGCCGCCTGACCTCGGCGCGGGCGGCGAGAGCGTAAGGCGCCCCCGCAGACGAACCGGGTCAGGCGGGTGGTGGGCGCGCGGTCGGGGCGGCGACGGGGGCGCGAGCGGGCGCGCGGGGAGCGCGGCGATGCGTGCGCGACCGGGCGGGCGGGACGCCCGCGCGCCCAGGCTAGCGCTCGCAGCGTGATCGGCTGTGGGGAGAGCGCGGTGGCACGGGCGCGACCGGCCGGCAAGATGCCGGCGCTCCCAGGATCTCCGGCGCGGGGAGCCACGATGTGGCACCGTGGCGTCGACACCGCCGAGCACCCGCGAATGAATTCGCGGCTGATACCCTAAACCCGCTCAAGCGGGTTGACCACCGACCGTCCAGCCAGCTTCAGCTGGCTTTGGCTTTCAGGCCGGCACTTCAGTGCTGGCCTGTTAGGGTTGCCCCATCTGACCCCCGCCCAGGTCTACGAGGCGCTCAGCGACTACCACGACCATCAGGCCGAGATCGAACGGGATAGTGAGGAGAGCCGCGTCGAGCGTCTGATCGAGCGCTACGGGTTGGAAGTGACAGCGGATGGCCGGATTGTAGCGCAGGAAGACCGTGAATCCTGAGGCGCCCCTCTTCATCCGGCTTTCCCTGGACGAAGATGTGCACAAACGCGTGGCCGCCGCGCTGCGCTTGCGCCATTTCGATGTCGTCAGTGCGCATGAGTTGGGTACCTGGGGATTGAGCGACGAAGAACAGTTGGCGTACGCCGCGAGGGAGGGGCGGACCATCCTCACCTACAACACGCCTGATTCCCTGCGGCTTCACCAAGAATGGTTGCAGGCTGGCAGGGCCCACTGGGGGATCGTCGTCTCCGATCAGCTCCCGATCGGCGAGACGGTCCACCGCTTGCTCAATCTGCTCAACCGGGTCACGGCCGATGAGATGCAGAACGAAGTCCGCTGGCTACAGGCCTTTAGGGTGCCATGAGTCCATTCCTCTTTCAACTCCCCCCACGTTTGTTATTCGCCTCGAACACGCCTTAATATCCCACCAATAGTGCCGGGCTTCGGGAACGGGCGGCGCCGCTGCTCCGGCGTGGAGCGCGCCAGGTATTGCATCAGCTAACGGATAAACGAATACGGCCACAGATGAAGGGATGGGGATCCATCCGTTTCCCACTCGCTCCGCTCGGGACAGGCTCCGTTGCCCCATCCGTTGACGCACGTTGTCGGTTGGAAGCCTGCGTCGCGCTCAAAACAACCTTCATCCTTCAACGCGCCGCGAACCTGTACCCCCGCCGCGACTCCGGCCGTTAGGCCCGTGCGGTGGTGAGCAACCGCCAGGGATGCTCCACCCGCGCGCGCCAGAGGGCGCCCGCCGAGCCGGCGCCGTAGCGCGCCTGCAGCCAGGCGGCCTCGGGGAAGAGGGCGCGCCCGACCAGGCGGGCGGCGTCCTGGGGGCGGTCGACCAGGAGGGTTTGGATCAGAAAGCGGCGGTGGCGGTAGCCGCCCGGCCACAGCTCCAGGAGGGCGCGGTCGAGCGTGAGCCGGGCGAGGGCCCGCCGCCGCTCGGGCGAGGGGGCGAGCGCGGTGAGGACCTGGCCGGGCACGGCGGTGCCCAGCAGGCGCCGGACCAGGTCGAGGACCGCCCAGACGACGGTGGCGAGGCGCCAGGCGCGGGCGCGGCTGACGAGGGGCTCCCAGGCTGGGCAGTGGACCTGAACCAGGAGGTGCCCGTCCAGCAGCCCGCGCAGCCAGGGCGCGCTAAACTGGTGGTTGATGGCCAGGTGGACGCAAAGGCCGATGCTGAGCACGGGCCTTGCCAGGACCTGGTTGACCCCCGCCGAGCCTGCGGCGGTCAGGGGGATGGGCCTGCACTCTTACCCTGCAGGTGGGTTGATCACTCAGTAACGCTCAATCCATTCAACGCGATCAAAGGCTGCACAGTTACCTTGTGTGCACGGATTGCTCGCTTCGGATCATGGAAGATGGCGAATGGGCGATGGACGCGAGGGATGGGGAAGGGAGAAGAGTTACTCCAAAGAAGCCCGTAATCGTTCCAGTTGTACTTCCAAAATACCAATGTACCGTTCTTGAGCCGCGATCGTTTTCCTCAGTTCCGCAATTTGCTGCTCGAGTAAATGCTGCTTCTCCATCAAGACATGCTGGAGTCTGCGAGTCAGCCGATGTTCAACCAACTGTGGACGGTTTAACCTCAAGAGTGCAATGTGGAATCGTCCTGTTTCAGTGAATGCTTCCAAATAACCCGTCTGCTTATTTTCAGTCAAATGGATAGGCAGATCATCGAGCAGCGGGTGCAATATGCGGCGCCCCTGGACCACATCATCTGAAGTCGGCCAGAATTCGCCTTTGTACTGATTACACTTCATACACGCGTAGACCAGATTGTCGTCATCGTCATCACCGCCGGCTGCCCGCGGCTGATAATGGTCTATGGTGAGCTCTCCACCCACAGCCGTCTCGGGCACGCTACAATAGCCAC
This sequence comes from Ardenticatenaceae bacterium, assembly GCA_027493995.1. GTDB lineage: Bacteria > Chloroflexota > Anaerolineae > Ardenticatenales > Ardenticatenaceae > DOUV01. Next base: position 9,676,550 of record JAOSJS010000001.1, read on the forward strand.
ATGCGCGCTGATAGCGTTGGCGGACGCGCTCGAACTTAGGATGACGCATGTGGCTCGCTGGCGAGTTCGTATCCTGTTAATGAGCGATACGCTTCTTCTAAGGCAGCGATCCGTTCATCTAAGCGCGCACTTTTCGCCAGAAGTTGTGCGTGAACCGCCCGTAACTGCTCAACTTGTGCCCGTACCCGGCGTAACATTGTCAGGTTATCTGGCTCGAATTGATCCTTCTCCTGCTGGTCAAGGAGATCCAATCCCGCCTCGTACTCCGCTTGCTCCGCGGGGTCCAGCCTCTCGCCCCTGGCGACGCGCAGGTGCCATTGCCACCAACGCTGATATTGCGTCTCATCCATACGATTCTCACCCTCTCTGCTCTCTAGAGCTCTCTCTGCTTCCACCCGTTTCAAGCATACTCGCCCGCTGCCCTGGCGTCAAGCAAGAACGGCCGCTGAGAGAAACCTTTACCCTGCCAACCCGGTCGCAGGTTGGCAGGTTGGCAAGTTGCAGATGAGAGGATTGAAGGTTGGCAAGTTGAAGGTTGGAAGCCGGCACCGCACTCAACAGGACCTTCAATGCCCGGACGCTGGCGCTGAGCATCTTCGACCTTCCAACCCTTCGACAGGCTCAGGGCAGCGCCTTCTAACCTGCAACCTCGCCGCGACTCCACCGGTCAGGCCCGCGCGGTGGTGAGTAACCGCCAGGGATGCTCCAGCCGCGCCCGCCAGAGGGCGCCCGCCGAGCCGGCACCGTAGCGCGCCTGCAGCCAGGCGGCCTCGGGGAAGAGGGCGCGCCCGACCAGGCGGGCGGCGTCCTGGGGGCGGTCGATCAGGAGGGTTTGGATGAGGAAGCGGCGGTGGCGGTAGCCGCCCGGCCACATCTCCAGGAGGGCGCAGTCGAGGGTGAGCCAGGCGAGGGCGCGGCGCCGCCCGGGCGAGGGGGAGAGCGCGGTGAGGACCTGGCCGGGCACCGCCGTGCCCAGCAGGCGCCGGGCCAGGTCCAGGACCACCCAGACGACGGTGGCGAGCCGCCAGGCGCGGGCCCGCGCCACGACGGGCTCCCACTGTAGCAACTGCTCTTGAATCAGCAGGTGCACGTCCAGCAGCCCGCGCAGCCAGGGCGCGCTGAACTGGTGGTTGATGGCCAGGTGGACGCAGAGGTGGATCAGGAAATCCTCGGCGGCCATGACGGCGGTGGGCTGGCCGCCGAGGCGGAGCGGGACCCGCCGCGCCCAGAGGCCGGCGTGGTCCACCACGGCGGTGCGCCGGACCCACTCGCCGCGGATGGCCGGCCACTGCAGCTCGACCAGCCCGGTGCCGGGCAGGGCCCGCCAGAGGCCGGCGCTCCCAGCCAGGCCGCAGCAAGCTGGACAGTTGGGGAAGGGCCCGTGGGCTATACTTGTGGGCCAGGTGCAACTCGTGGATGGGGACGCCATCCCGCGCCAGAAGCTCGCCGAAGTGCCCCCTGGCGTAGGGGGTGGCAACCTCTACGCGGGCATCAGGCAGGCTCGTCAGGAAAGGGGTCGTGTGCCACAGGGATGAAGTGATGCCCCTTGCTTCAGCGTGTTGACGACATGCGAAATGCGCGCGGCTACAAATTACGAAGGGATGGGGAATTGTTCCTTACGGCGTTCGATGATACTATCCACATGTTCCGGCCAATCGTGCAATACCGTCGGGTCAATGTCTGCCCCGGTGGGCCACTCCAGGGTGCCGAAATCCTCAATCAGTTTCACCTGGTTAAAGACCATGATATTGCGCAGGGGCCCGAAGACCGGTCCATACAGGATGGGCTCGAAGTCAATCACCTGCTCAGTGCCATCGTTAAATTCTATCCGGATGGTATAGTCAGCGACGATCTCGAAATCAATCACCCGGTACAACTGAGAACCAGAGATCATGTGCGCGCCCACGCCTCTCTCCTATCACAATCCTTCGATCTTTCGTAGTAACAGTTGCTGTCTGGCCAATTCCCAGTCCTCCATCAACTCTTCCTGGTGTAGCTCCGCCCAAGCAATGATCAGGTGCAGTTGCTTCCTGGGTATGGCACGCGCAAGCAACGCAGGTGGATCGATGGTAAAGCTGGCCATATAGTCGCCGTGAACAGCGTGAAAGTGTGGCCGTTCGTGGCGACCAACCTCATAGAACATCCTGACGATTATCCCTCGAAACCGAGAGATCTCTGGCATGCCTCTTCCTTGTACCATTCACGTGCCGCATCAGGATTCAAGGCGTACTCTGTCAACTTGCGCGGGTCAATGACCACCCGACTTGCCAATTCACGCAGGTTTTATCCGAGACTCCTTTACCACCGGGTTTCGGGCAAATCACACGACCACCAGCGACCCCGCAGCTCTCGCCGGCGGAGTTCGTTGAGCCACTGCTGCTTTGCCGCGCCCTGCACGGGCTGTCCTCTCCCCTTCTGTTCTGTCCTGGTAACCTAAAGTCACATCCAGTCCTCCCGGGCAAGTGCAATTATACGCTTCTGGAGCCGGTAAGTCTAATGGGTAGCACTCCACTAAAGCGTGATTGAAGAAAGGACTTGATAAAAACGGGGTTCACTGGCACCCTCTTGGAAGTGTCCAAGCAACCAGGAGGGAACCAAGTGAACCCACAAGATGTATTTTGCCCGAATATTGAGTGTCCGGCAAGAGGCCAGAGCGGAAAAGGCAACATTCAAATCCACAGCCAGCAGGAGCAGCGCTACCGCTGCGAGGTTTGCGAACAAACCTTTACGGCCACCAAAGGCACGATTTTCTACCGGCTGCGGACGAGTGCGGAGATGGTCATGCTGGTGATTGCTTTGCTGGCTTATGGCTGTCCGCTGCAGGCGATTGTGAAGGCGTTTGGCTTGGATGAGCGCACGGTTCGGGACTGGTGGCAGCGGGCGGGTCAGCACTGCCAGAAGGTGCATGAACACACCGTAGGCAGCGCCCAACTGGATTTGGAGCAGGTGCAAGCCGATGAGATCAAAGTCAAGACCCAAAAAGGAACCTTTTGGATGGCCCTGGCGCTGATGATCCCCACCCGGCTGTGGTTGGGTGGCGTGATCAGCGCCAAGCGGGATCTGACCTTGATCCAAAGCCTGGCCGAGCAGGTTCGCGCAATCGCCTTGTGCCGTCCCTTGCTGTTGGCCGTAGATGGTTTGGCCAGCTACGTGACAGCGTTCCAAGCGGCTTTCCGGACGGCCCTGCCCCGCCGCAGGGGTGAAAAAGGACGCCCGAAGCTGGTTGCCTGGCCCAATATCGCTATTGTCCAAGTGGTCAAACAGCGTTTCGCCGATCATTTGCACATTGACCGGCGCATCGTTCAGGGCAGTCAGGCAATGATCCGGCGTCTGATCCAGGCCTCCCAAGGAGCGGGCGGGATCAACACCGCTTTTATCGAGCGGCTCAATGCCACCTTCCGCCAGCGGCTTGCGAGCCTGACCCGCCGCACGCGCACCCTGGCCCGCAAGGCTGAGACCCTGGTCAGTGGGATGTATGTAGTCGGTTGCCTGTACAACTTCTGCGACTGTCATAAAAGCCTGCGATTGCGCCTCTCGGTGGGCCGCTTCGGTCATCGCTGGGTCCAGCGTACCCCGGCGATTGCGGCTGGTTTGACCGACCATATCTGGACGATGGCCGAACTGTTCGCTTTCAAAGTTCCGCCGCCGCGTTGGGAACCACCCAAACAGCGGGGGCGGCGGTCTCAAGAGACCTTGCAGTTGATCGAACAGTGGTGTCAATGATCACGATTAGATGCTGTGCTACCGTCTAATGCACCAGGCAGGCTTTTTCCGTTTTTTTCCTGTCCCCTTGTCTCATATTTGGCCGTGGCACCGCCCCAAGACGGTCCCGCCGACCGATCGGTCACCGACAGCGGGGGAACTTAAGGGCGACGTAATACGGCTCTTCGGGGCGCGGGCCGACCGGGCTCATCTCCCCGATGAGGCCGTTCAACAGTTGCGGTAGCTCGTTCGGCCGCCCGCCCCCGCCCCGGTCGCGCCCGCGTCGCCGCCCCGGCCTCGCTCCCACCACCCGCCCGACCCGGTTCGTCTCCCTGATCCTCGGCCATTCACTCCTTGCACTCTCCCCGATTGGTACTACCGGGCACTGCTCCGAGCGGCTGGAGCGTCTCTACGCACTCCGGATCGATCCGCAGACGGTTACAGGTTACAGGTTGAAGGTTGAGAGTGGCGCTGCGCTCAGAGCGACCTTCACCGCGGGATTGGTGCCTTGGCGTCACGGCTGGCGCCGGTTGGAAGACGGCGCCGCACTCAAAGCAACCTGCAACCTTCCAACCTGACAACTTTCAACCGTCCCACCTTCAACCTGCAACCTTGAATCTGTCACCCTGCGGTGCAGACTGCCGCGACTCGATCAATCAGGCCTGCGCGGTGATGAGCAGCCGCCAGGGATGCTCCAGCCGCGCCCGCCAACGGTTGCAGGTTGGCAGGTTACAGGTTGAAGGTGACGCCGCGCTGCGAAGAAACCTTCAATGCCCGGACGCTGGCGCTGGGCATCTTCGACTTTCCAACCTGGAACCTGTAACCCCCACAGCGGAAGAGGGCGCGCCACATCAGGCGGACGGCATCCTGGGGGCGGTCGACCAGGAGAGTTTGGATGAGGAAGCGCCGGTGACGGTAGCCGCCCGGCCACCGCGCCAGCAGCGCACGGTCGAGGCTGAGCCGGCCGAGGACCCACCGCCGCCCCACCGGCAGCGCCACTGCGGCCAGGACCTCGTCCGGCACGGCGGTGCCCAGCAGCCGCCGGGCCAGGTCCAGGACCACCCAGACGACGGTGGCGAGCCGCCAGGCGCGGGCCCGCGCCACGACGGGCTCCCACTGTAGCAACTGCTCTTGAATCAGCAGGTGCACGTCCAGCAGCCTGCGCAGCCAGGGTGGGCCGAACGAGTGGTTGATGGCCTGGTGCACGCAGAGGTGGAATCGCCTTTGTGATATGAATGAGGGATGATATAATTGTAAATATTCCTCTGTTCTTCGGATGGGGATGGCGAGGAGGAAGACCAGTGTCTATGACGCCAGCCAAGTTAGATCAAGAGGTGCGCCGCCTGGAATTGGCGATCCAGGCCTTGCGAGTCAAAGTTGATTATCTCTTGACTCAAACCGAAGCGGCCGAGGCCAATGGTCAGCCCCGCCTGTCGGCTGAAGGTTTCGCGCCCGAGCAACGCTGGCACGCCACTATTCACCACCTGGTCCGTGCACTGTTCGGCCTGGAGGATGAGGAAGCCTTCGATCCAGCGTCCGTCCCCTCGGCTGCTGCGATTCGCGAGCAGATGACGCAGTACATCCCGGAGGAAGAGCATTTTTCTGACCTTATCGTGGCTATGCGCGAGGAATGATTATTGTACTCCTTCTTCTTCGACGCGAGCGCTTTGGCCAAACGATATCATCAGGAGTCGGGCTCCGAGGTCGTCAGCCATCTCCTTGACGATCTGCTCCCCTCAGCACCTGAACGAGTTGCGATTTCCCCGCTCAATCTGTCCGAGACCGTCTCTGTCCTCACCCGTCACCACAATACAGGTCGCATTCCAACGGCCTTGTTCCAGCAAGGTATGGCTCGGGTGCTTCTGGAAGGCAGTGCCGTCAACCTGCCGTCCGTGGATACCGCAGTCATCCTGAACTCAATCCCCCTGATCAGTCGCCACAATATTAATGCCTCGGATGCCCTCTATCTCCACCAGGCTCTGAACCTGCAGCGTCGATTGGAGGCTGAGGAGCACGAGCTGGTGCTGGTGGCTTCAGACCAGCACTTGCTCAGGGCAGCGGAAAATGAAGGCCTCATGACGCTGAATCCCGAAGAGGCTTCCATCGCAGACGCAGAGGCGCTCCTCCGCGCCAATTCTGAGACGTAGCGTCGGCGCAATCAAACCATCGATAGACATATGCAGCCGGTAGTAAGTGGAGGGCGCCAGGCCTTGCGCAGCGAGCCAGGCCACGTCGGCCGGGTCAAGAGCCTTTGTTGCCAGCCAGTGGGCCAGCGCCTCAGGCTGCGGCGCGGCCAGGGCGCGGATGACGGCGCCGAAGGCTTCGGTGACGGGGACGTCGCCGCACTCGGCAACGGTTGCAGGTTGCAGGTTGCAGGTTGCAAGTTGGCCGTGGCGGTGGCGTGGGAGTGGAGGGCGCGGGGACCCAGCGGTGGGCGCTGGGGCGGGCGTGGGTGAGGTCGTGGACGGCCTCGGCGACGAGGGTGGGGTCGAGGTTGCCCGTGGCCGGGTCGACGTCGACGAAGACGGGGATGGCGCGCTCGGAGAGAAGGCAGTTGGCCGAGGCGCCTGTCCTCAGCTTCGGCGAAGGGATGAAGGAGAAGGGGGTGGTGATGACCAGGCTTCGCCTCTTCACTGCGCTCAGGGCAAGCGCTGAGGGGCTCAAGCCCGAAGGGTCGCCCGCGCGGACGCCGGCGGCGATGCCGGCCAGGTGCAGGCCGCGGGTGCCCGAGTTGACGCCGCCGGCCGCGGCGCGCTCGAAGGCCTCGAGCTGCGGGCCGATGCTGAGCACGGGCGTGGTCAGAACCTGGGTGACCGCCGCGATCTCCGCCTCGGTCAGGTCAGGATGAGACATTGGAATGAGTGGAAGTTTTACTGGTGGCCATTTCTGTTTCGCACAGGTATAATCCAAAGTGCCTGTCACGATCACGCGCGGCGGATAATCTGAGAAATCGAGGATTGATCGATGATTGTCAGCAAGATCGGGCGTCGCGGCCATATCACCCTGCCCCGGCCGATCCGGCGTTGGCTTCACCTCCACGAAGGGGATCGCGTGGCTTTCATCCGCCGAGGCGATGAAATTGTCCCGCAGCCCCTCACCCACACCTTGCTCGACCGGCGCGGAAGTGTGTCTGTATCCGGACCGCAGGACTTCGCGGCCATTCGCCATCAGGTGATCGAGGCCCACCCCCGAAAGGTTGCGGAAGGGCAAGGCTGAACGACTCTTTGCCGATACGAACCTGTTCTTGCGTTATCTGACCAACGATGTGCCAGCGCAGGCGGATGCCGTCGAGCAAGTGCTGCAGCAGGCTGCGGCCTGGAATCGTTCTACCAATTATCGCGGGACGACGTTCGGGATCGGCTCCTCGCAATTCTGAACACCTAGGGCCTCGAGACGGTGGATGGAGACCTGGTATTGCAAGCCATCAGCTAGTGGGTCATTTGTCATGCGCATCGCCATTTCTCGATTATGGTGCGGCGCGGTCGTTGGACTGGACGGCGAGTACAGGCGCCTGAGCCACCCAACGCATGGCGGCGCTGGCGGCTCCGGGCACGGCGTGCTGCTCGCGTGCCGTTCCACTCGAACGGGGTCGGATTCCGGCTCCAGCCCTCGGCGACCGCTTCCAGCCAGTCAATGATCTCATCCGGCGTGGTTGGGTGCTGCCCGGCCAAGGCCCGTCGTTTCAGGATAGGCTGGATCGACTCACTCATGTTCAACCAAGAACCACCCAGGGGCGTGGAGAGGGGCATGATCCCGTGCTGGATCAGCCAGTCAACCAGGCTTGGGGTCGTGTGGCCAGCCAGGTTGTCCCCAACCACCAGCCTCCGCAGGGGTGGCAAGTCATCGGACCGTGGCGGGGGCTGGTTGAGTCCCACACCCCAGCGCTCCCATAATGCTCGATTGGTTTCTGGGTCCAGTCCAGCTCCTGGTGGCCGCAGTTCGTCCAAGATGGCGCTCAGTTCCTGCTTCAACCAGGGAGGGAGAACGGTATTCGGACAGCTGGTACCACCTGTGACCCGCACCTGTCCGGTCGAGGGATGAAACCGTGTCAAGAGTTTGGCGGTGCCATTGCGGACATCTTCATGAGCCTGGCGTCTGGGTTCGCCCTCCGGCCGCCAGGCAGGCCCTGCCTAGGGGCGGGTCTGGAACGGCCCAGCTTCGTCCTCGGTCCAGACACTCAAGCCCAAAGACCCACCCAAGCAATCGGCCTGCTCGATCAAGTGTTTTTCGCCGCGGCCTCTGGGTCGGTCACCTCGACGGCGACTCCCTGGCGCTTTCGGGTCACGGTGCCGGTCTTGCACCAGGTGCGGTCCGGCTGCCAGGTCCAGCCGGCATCGCGCAACACGCACCAAATGGTGTCGATGCTGACGTCCGGCAACCCATCGGGGGCTTCGCGCAAGGTCCGCTGCAGCGTGCTCAGCGACCAGGTGGCCGTCCCATCCGTCTTGCGGTCGAGCGGGCGCTCGAATTCAGCCAGACTACGCTTGCGTTCCTCCACCCCAGAGGCGAGCGGAGGGCCGCCGCCGGGTCGTGGCTCGATGGCCGTCAGTCCCTCGCGCTTGCAACGGGCTACCAGTTGCGAACTGGCATCGTCCGAACGGCGACCGGCCACTCGCGCAGCCGCAGTGTCGCTCTGGCCATCCGCACCAGCCAGCACTGCCTTGGCCCGAGCAACATGGCTGGTTCGCTCTGGGCCCGACTGAGCTGTCCCAGCACATCTCGTTCTCCCTCGGTGAGTGGACGCAATGGATCTTTCTTTCGACGGGTCATGGCCGGACTCCTTCCAAACAGGATGTTCTGGACGATTCTCGCCATGAGACACGATCTTGCCTGGAAGGGCTATGACCATAGCAAATGACCCACTAGTATGCGGAGAAGAACGTGGATTTCATCGACGCCTATAACGTGGCCTGGCTGCTGACCCAAGAGGTCAAAGTCGCCTACACGTTGGATCGCAAGCACTTTTCCCCCCTGGCAGGCGTTACCGTGACGGTGCCTGGGGAGGATGGGTCTTAATCCCCCGCGCCGGGACGACAACTGCTGGGTTGGGAGTCGAAGGGCTGGCGGGCGAGGGGCTGGAGGTGGACGGGGGTGAAGGAGGGCCTGCCAGGGAGACCGGCCGCGGCCAGGCGCCGCATGACCTGGTCGCGGGCGGCGAGAGCGTAAGGCGCCCGCCGACGACGAACCGGCTCAGGCGACGGGTGGGCGCGCGGTCGGGGCGGCGACGGGTGCGCGAGCGGGCGCGAGGGGAGTGCGGCGATGCGTGCGCGACCGGGCGGGCGGGACGCCCGCGCGCCCAGGGCTAGCGCTCGCAGCGTGATCGGCTGTGGGGAGAGCGCGGTGGCACGGGCGCGACCGGCCGGCAAGATGCCGGCGCTCCCAGGATCTCCGGCGCGGGGGAGCCACGATGTGGCACCGTGGCGTCGACACCGCCGAGCACCCGCGAATGAATTCGCGGCTGATACCCTAAACCCGCTCAAGCGGGTTGACCACCGACCGTCCAGCCAGCTTCAGCTGGCTTTGGCTTTCAGGCCGGCACTTCAGCTGGCCTGTTAGGGTTGCCCCATCTGACCCCCGCCCAGGTCTATGAGGCGCTCAGTTACTACCACGACCATCAGGCCGAGATCGAACGGGATAGTGAGGAGAGCCGCGTCGAGCGTCTGATCGAGCGCTACGGGTTGGAAGTGACAGCGGATGGCCGGATTGTAGCGCAGGAAGACCGTGAATCCTGAGGCGCCCCTCTTCATCCGGCTTTCCCTGGACGAAGATGTTCACAAACGCGTGGCCGCCGCGCTGCAATTGCGCCATTTCGATGTCGTCAGTGCGCATGAGTTGGGTACCTGGGGATTGAGCGACGAAGAACAGGCGGCGTACGCCGCGAGGGAGGGGCGGACCATCCTCACCTACAACACGCCCGATTCCCTGCGGCTGCACCAAGAATGGTTGCAGGCTGGCAGGGCACATTGGGGAATCGTCGTCTCCGATCAGCTCCCGATCCGCGAGACGGTGCACCGCTTGCTCAATCTGCTCAACCGGGTCACGGCCGATGAGATGCAGAACGAAGTCCGCTGGCTACAGGCCTTCAAGGTGCCGTAGTGAAAGTCAGATCGAACAGGCATTTCCCAGAACGGCAAGATATGCCGGTCAGGTCTCTGTCAAGAGCCGCCGTCGCGCTTCCGCCAGAGAGACACTCCCTTCGGCGCGAAGCCTCTCCCAGGATCGTTGCATCAGCGCCAGGAAGTCTGGATTCTGGCCCAGGCGCCAGGTTTGAATATCGTCTTCACCCAATGCGATAAGGGCGAAAGCAGGTTTGTTGTCTCGTGTGATGATGACAGCTTCTTCGGCCGCCATATCAACGAGTGCATCCAACGATGGATTTTCCGTCTCAATCGCCACCACTTTCATAGTTTCACCTCTACACCCGCAATAATCACGCGATTGCGAACCTTCCTGCCCACCGCAATCACATACACAATCTCGGCATCATCGTCGGATTCCACCTGGGAGTCTACCCGGAACGTGCCGACTCGCAACTCCCAGGGGGCCAGCGGATTCGGCCGGAGCGGCTTGCGCTGCTTTGTCGCTGTGGTTGGTTGATGCGAGAGGTGGACCTCGATGGCGTCCAGGACCACGCGCCGATGCCGCGCAGAGAGCGCGGCCAGATGGTCCATTGCTTCCGGCGACAGGATAATTTCAGAAGCCAACCGATGGCTCCCGGGTGAAATGACCCGTCCGGCTCTTGGTTACAAGTGAAGGATTCCAACGAGTTCTCAAGCTGGCCGGATCGTCGTCGATCAGCCACCTGCAACCTGCAACCTTCGAACCTGCAACCCTGCAGCGCAGACGACCGCGACTCCACCGATCAGGCCTGCGCGGTGATGAGTAACCGCCAGGGATGCTCCAGCCGCGCGCGCCAGAGGGCGCCCGCCGAGCCGGCGCCGTAGCGCGCTTGCAGCCAGGCGGCCTCGGGGAAGAGGGCGCGCCCGACCAGGCGGGCGGCGTCCTGGGGGCGGTCGACCAGGAGGGTTTGGATCAGAAAGCGGCGGTGGCGGTAGCCGCCCGGCCACATCTCCAGGAGGGCGCGGTCGAGGGTCAGCCGGCCGAGGGCCCGGCGCCGCGCGGGCGAGGGGGCGAGCGCGGTGAGGACCTGGCCGGGCACCGCCGTGCCCAGCAGCCGCCGGGCCAGGTCGAGGACCGTCCAGACGACGGTGGCGAGCCGCCAGGCGCGGGCGCGGCTGACGAGGGGCTCCCAGGCTAGGCAGTGGACCTGAACCAGGAGGTGCACGTCCAGCAGCCCGCGCAGCCAGGGCGCGCTGAACTGGTGGTTGATGGCCAGGTGGACGCAGAGGTGGATCAGGAAATCCTCGGGCGCCATGATGGCGGTGGGCTGGCCGCCCAGGCGGAGCGGGACCCGCCGCGCCCAGAGCCCGGCGTGGTCCACCGCGGCGGTGCGCCGGACCCACTCGCCGCGGATGGCGGGCCACTGCAGCTCGACCAGCCCGGTGCCGGGTTGGGTGCCCAGCATCTGCTGCTCGCCGCCGGTGAGCTGCCGGAGGGCCGCGGGCCGGTGGGCCTTCTCGTGGGGGCGGTAGCCGAGGGCCTGGAGCGCGGCGACGGCCGCGGCCCGCTGCGCCGGGGGAATCCAGAGGTCGAGGTCACCCTTCGGGCGGCAGCGGGGGGTGGGGTAGACGCTGTGGGCCAGCGCCAGCCCCTTCAGGAGGACCGTCTCGACCCCGGCGGCGGCCAGGGCGGCGAGGACGGCCACCGCCTCGCGGTGCTGCAGGGCCTCGCCGATCGTGCTCTCGCCGAGGGCGGTGCGCAGCGCGGCGTGAGCGGCGGGCGGCAGCTGCCCCAGCCAGTCGAGCTGCTGCAGCCGAGAGAAGGCGTAGGGGGCGAGGCCCTGCGCGGCGAGCCAGGCCACGCCGGCCGGGTCGAGGGCCGCCGGTGCCGGGCAGTGGGCCGGTGCCTCGGCCGGCGGCGCGGCGAGGGCGCGGATCCAGGCGGCGCGTGCGGGTGGGGTGGGTGCTGGGTTGGAGCGTGGCAGGACCTAACCCCCTGGCCCCCTTCCCTAGGAGGGAAGGGGGAGCCGTTCGCGCGCGTCGCTTTTGAAATCGGTGGCGCTCTGACGGGGCCAGCCTTTGACGACTCCCCTCCCCAGGTTGGGGAGGGGCCGGGGAGGGGTGCCGTGGCCAGGCAGTGGGTCAGCGCCTCGGTCGGCGGCCCGGCCAGGGCGCGGATGAGTGAGACGCGCCGGTGCAACCGGCCCACTCACCTCATCGCCCTGGGCTTCAGTCATGACAGTGCAGAACGGCAGGGCGCGGGAGATGTCGCCGAGGGCTTCGGTGACGGGGACGTCGCCGCGCCGCCCCCCGGCCCTCTGCCAGCCTCCCAGCGGGACTCACGTCCCGTTGGCGGCCCTGCCCGCGGCCCCCGGCCCACCGTCCTGATCGGCAGCCTCGTCCTGGTAGAGCTGGCGCAGCTCCTCCGGCGTGTTCGCGGTTCGGAGCCGGGCCTGGATGGCCCGCAGCAGCTCGGGATCCTCGAGCTGGCTGATCTCGGGCCAGAGGCGCAGCCCCTCCGGGCCAAACTTCAACTCCAGCCCCACCTCGATCCCCGCCCGCAGCCCCGCCCGCAGCCCCTCCTGGCGGCCCTGCTCCAGACCTTTCTGCATCCCGAGGCGCTCGACACTGGTGATATAGGGCATCTGGGTCTCCTCCTCGAACTGGCGCAGCTCGCGCCAAAAGCTTTCCTCCAACCCCGCCGGCAACTGCATCACCCAGTCGATGAACTGGAACAGCCGCAGCACATCCGCCCGCCCATACCCGCGGGCATACCGCTGCCGCGTCAGCGCCAGCTTCCACTGCTGCCGCGCCACCGCGTCCCCCCGCGTCTCCTGGCTCTTCAGGTGAGCCATCACGACCGTCGCAAAGGGGTTCGGGCTCGCTTCCAGCAGCGCCCAGCGCGCCCGGTAGTCCAGCAGTTTGACGCTGGGAAAGCGCAGCTGCGCCTGGCAGCCCCAGAGCTCGGAGCCGAAGTGGTCCGGCCGCCACCCCGGCTGCTCGTCCCCCAGCACCGCCAGGCTGGCCACCAGCCGTTCGTAGCGGTCGAACAGCCGGTAGTGGTAGACGTACATCCGCCGTGCAAAGCTCGCTTCGGCCTGGCTCTGCACCTCCACGTAGACCAGCACCCAGGCCTCGGCCCCACCCTGGCGCCAGACGCGCACCAGCTTGTCCACCCGCCGCGGCCCCACAACCGCCTCGCGCACCACCTGCCGCAGTTCCGTGTCCAGAAACTCGTAGCCCCGCGCCCAATCAATGTCGATGTGCGCCGCGGGGAAGAACAAGGCCATGAACGCCTCGAAGTACTGTTCCAGCACGTCTTTCCAGGGGTTGTCGTAGTCCGCTCGCGGTTCACTCATGCTGGCTCCACGGTTGGATCGCGCCCAGAGGGTTGATCCCGCATCCACTGCCCGGCCTGTTGGATTTTGGCTTGCAGCGGGAAGGCGATGGGACAGCCGCGGCCTTTTGATGATAGCACCATCAGCCTGATCGCGCCAGGATCAACAGGCAGGGAAGCGGTTGCGGGTTGGAAGACTCCGCCGCACTCAAAGTAACCTTCAATCCCCGGACGCTGACGCTGGGGATCTGCGACCTTCTAACCTTCGCCCTGAGGGGCGCCCCCAGGCGAGTGCCCCTCGCTAGGGCATCCCCCGCAGGGGACAACCTGTAACCGCCCACTGCAAGCGCGCACACACCGCATCGACTTGCGCCTCGCTCATGACACCGGAGCAGGGCAACGCCAGGGAGCCGTCGCCGAGGGCTTCGGTGACGGGAACGTCGCCGCGGCGGGAGCCGAAGGGCTGGCGGGAGCAGGGCTGGCGGTGGATGGGCGTGAAGAAGGGGCGACTGGGACGTCAACGGATACTGCGCACAACGGATAAACGGATGAACGGATGATCCCCATCCGTTCATCCGTTGCTGTATCCGTTGGGCACCGATGAACCGATCCTCCCCATCCCTTCATTCGTTGCCGTATCCGTTTATCCGTTGCCCCATCCGTTGACCGCCCGTCACAGGCTGGAAGACGCCGCCGCACTCAAAGTAACCTGCTAACCTTCAACCTGTAACCGCCCACCGCAAGCGCTCACAGACCGCATCCACTTGCGCCTCGCTCATGACGCTGGAGAAGGGCAACGCCAGGGAGACGTCGCCGAGGGCCTCGGTAACGGGGAAGTCGCCGCGTTGGAAGCCGAAGGTCTGGCGGTAGAAGGGTTGGAGGTGGATGGGGGTGAAGTAGGGGCGGCTGGGGATGCCGGCGGCGGCCAGGTGGCGCATGACCTCGTCGCGGCTGGCGGGGGCGGATGCGCACGACGTAGACGAACCAGCTCATGCGGGTGGTGGTGGGGGCAATGTACGGTCGTTCGACCAGCTCCACGCCGGCCAGGCGCTCGTGGTACCAGCCGGCGACGCGCGCGCGTTTGGCCAGCAGCTCGTCGAGGCGGCCGAGCTGGGCCAGGCCGAGGGCGGCACTCAGCTCGTCGAGGCGGTAGTTGTAGCCCAGGCGGGTGTGGTTGAGCCAGGCGTCGAAGACGTCGCGACCCTGGTTGCGCAGGGAGCGGAACAGGCTGGCCCACGCCTCGCGGTCGGTGACGAGCATGCCGCCCTCACCAGTGGTGATCTGCTTGTTGGGGTAGAAGGCGAAGACGGCCGCATCGCCGAAGCTACCGGCTTTGCGCCCCTTGTATTCCGCGCCGAGGGCCTCGCAGGCATCCTCGATCACCGCCAGGCCGTACTCCCGCGCCACCCGAAGAATGGGGTCCATGTCGGCGGGCTGGCCGAAGGCGTGCACCGGGAGGATGGCCCTTGGTTGCAGGTCGCAGGTTGAAGGTTGCAGGTTTGCCGTGGCGGTGGCGTGGGAGTGGAGGGCGCGGGGGAGCCAATGTTTGGCGCTGGGGCGGGCGTGGGTGAGGTCGTGGACGGCCTCAGCGACGAGGGTGGGGTCGAGGTTGCCGGTCGCGGGGTCGACGTCGACGAAAACCGGGATGGCGCGCTCGTAGAGGATACAGTTGGCCGAGGCGATGAAGGAGAAGGGGGTGGTGATGACCAGGTCGCCCTCCCGGATCCCGGCGGCGATGACGGCCAGGTGCAGGCCGCTGGTGCCGGAGTTAACGCCGGCGGCATGGGCGGTGCCGGCGGCGGCGGCCACCGCCCGCTCGAAGGCCTCGAGCTGCGGGCCGATGCTGAGAAAGCGCGTTGATAGGACCTGGTTGACGGCCGAGATCTCGGCCTCGGTCAGGTCAGGGGAGGACATGGGGATGGGCATGGCCGGTCTCGCAATCTCCATTCGTGTCTCTCACGACGCGGCCAGGCACCCCGGCGGCGACGACGTGATCGGGGAGGTCCGTGTGGACCAGGGTGGCCGCGCCCACCACGCTCCAGGCACCGACGCAGCGTTGGGGCATCACCGTGGCGCCGATGCCGATGAGGGTCCCCTCACCTATCTTGACGTCGCCCCCGAGGTGAACGCCCGGCGCGATGTGGGCGTGATCGCCGATGTGATTGTGGTGGTCCACGGTACAGCCGGTGTTCAGGATGACGTTGGCGCCGATCACACTACCAGGGTTGACCACGACGCCGGCACAGATCATAGTACCCGGTCCGACCTTCACGTCCGGGGCAATCACCGCCCTCGGGTGTCTGGCAATGATAAAGTGCTCCCCCAGTTGTTGGAGGCGATCGAAGAGCTGCCGGCGGATGTGGTTCTCGCCGATGGCGATGAGCACGGCCTCATGGGCGATGGAAGCAAGCGCGGCGATCGGGCCCAAGACCGGTAAACCGAGCTCGAGCTGCCCGTGGAGACGGGGGTTGTCATCCAGATAACCGATGGGGCAGACCGGCTCGCCGGCGTCACGTGCCCGCATGAGAATATCGGCCGCGACCTGGGCGTGGCCTCCAGCTCCGAGGATGAGTATTCGCATCAGTTATGAACGGCTCCCCATGAACTCTTGGGCCGTCGCCTGCCCCGGCTGGCTGATGCCCTCGCGCTTGAGAATCTTCCAGACCGTCAGAACGATGATCTTCAGATCCAGCCACAACGACTGGTGATCGACGTACCACACATCCAGGACAAACTTTTGCTCCCAGGTGAGCGCGTTGCGGCCGTTGACCTGCGCCCAGCCCGTAATGGCGGGCTTGACCTCGTGGCGGCGCCGCTGCTCCGGCGTGTAGCGCGCCAGGTACTGCATCAGCAGTGGGCGCGGCCCCACCAGGCTCATCTCGCCGCGTAGCACGTTGATCAACTCCGGGAGTTCGTCCAGGCTCGTGCTGCGCAGGAACCGGCCGAAGGGGGGCAGCCGCTCGCCATCGGGGAGTGGGTTGCCCTGCACGTCCCGGGCATCGGTCATGGTGCGGAACTTGAGCAGGGTGAAGGGCCGGGCGTGCAGGCCAGGACGCTGCTGGCGGAAGAGGACGGGGGACCCGAGCGTGAGACGGACCAGGAGCGTCAGCAGGAGAAGGAAGGGTGACAACAGGATCAACGCCGGGATGGTGATGGTGAGGTCGAGGAGCCGTTTGCCGATGGTCTGGTACATCGTTCTTGTCCTGGGAGTGCTCGTTGACCGTATCGTTGAGAGGCTGCGACCTCTTTGCGGATACGTCGGGATCGTTGCCAGGTGGATAGTGCCTTTTTGTTGATTGGCCGGATGCGGAAGGGATCGGACCCTTGCGATCAAGTCCCTTTGCCCGTCACTGAAGCCATCAGTATAATCGTCTGGCAATAGAGGCTAGCCGAGTTCTCAGGAGGCTGAAGGGGGTGAGGCGACCGGCATCGGAGAGCATGTTGCCGGTCGCGTCGCGCGCAGCAGTCATAGTGGGGAATTTGTAGAGAGTGAAGGGATTGCCGTGCAGGCCGAGTCGTTGTTGCCGAAACAGTACCAGCGCACCTAGTCTCTACCCCGGCGGCAGTGCCAACGCGGCCAGTAGAGGTGCTAGCAACCCGAGTAGAAGTCCAGCAATGAACAGATCGAATAATCGTTTGCCATAACGACGATACGATGACACAACCTTCTCTCACTATCGCTTCTCAACAGCAAGTAACAGGACATGCTCCAGTTGTCTGACCAAGTGATCGCGGGAGAAGTACTCCTCAGCCACACGGCGAGCCGCCTTACCCATCTCAACCAGGCGTTCTCTGTCCTGTATTAAAGTCAGGAGCTGGGCAGCAGAGCGGTTAATATCCTTTACGTCAAGCACGATACCTGCACCGGTCTCTTCCAAGAGTTTTGCCTGCCAGCCGAGATAGTTAATGGCAACCGGAGTGCCGGAAGCCAGGGCATCAAAGAACTTGTTCGCTGAGTTGGTCCACATTGGCGACAGATCAACAAAGAGAGAAGTGGCTATATCAGCAGCCGATAGAACGGTAGGGATCTGCGCCTTTGGAAGAGACGACATTATGAAGAAATTGCGTTCGTAAACATCCAACTGCCTAGCTGTCTCCAGAACCCTCTGCTTTTCCGCCCCTTCTCCCACCACAAGGAAGCGGATTTCCGGATCCAAGGGCTGGACTGCTGCTGCCAACCTTGCCAGGTAATCCACCCCGTTGATCCGACCCAGGGTTCCCGTATATACCAAAAGCGGTCTGTCTTGCAGCCAACCAGATTGACTTCGGAAAGCAATTCCCTCGCTGGCTGGCACGGAAAACAAATCAAGATCAGCGCCGTTCGGGATGACATGCACGCGCTCACTCGGATATCCAGTGCAAACGATCCCGTCCTTCATCCCTGGCGACAATGCGACGATTTGAGCGGCGTTGCGGTACGCGAACCGCTCCAACAAGAGCGCAGGCGGAATTAGAGGCCTCTGGAGGGCGCCGACAGCGATAGGCAATTCGGGCCACAAGTCACGCACTTCGAAGACCATTGGGATCTGCTGGCGTCTGGCGGCGTAGGCAGCAGGCAAGGCGACAGTTAGCGGCGTGCTGGTGGCAAAGACCACGTCTCCAGGGATAGAAGCAGCCCGCCCGGCGGCCTTCCAGGCAAAGCGCAGAAAGGCTTTGATGCGATCATTATAGGACATGCAGTTAGAATAAGGTACTGGCAGCCAGTGAACGGTGATGCCATACTCATCGGTTACCCTTAGGCCGCTGTGTCCAAGGCGAGTGCGGTCGGTAGTGATCATGTGCACTTTATGGCCGGTGGCTACCAGACGTCGTGCCATCTCATAGGAGCGTGTGCTACCAGACATCTGGGGCGTGTTAAAGTATTGGTGCAGGTAGATCACCCGCATATCGTCAATGCCTTGGGCGGCTGGGTGAGCTCTGCCTCACCGAGATCAATCGTGCATAACGCGCGTTTGCCCGTATGGGCAGAGTCAAAGCACAGATAGCGTCCCATCCTATCGAAGCGCGGGTGTAGGTCACACGACCAGTGACGCTGCGGATGTTTGGTGGCAAAACGTGCCGGAGAGCGCAAGTAGGCCAGATTGTAACGGTGGTTCGTGGCAGTATCGAACAGGATAAGATGCGAGCGGCGGGTGCGGTCTGGATAGGTGTCCGTAAGCATCCAACGTCCATCTGGCGAAAAGCATGGGTGCCCATCGGAAGAAAAGACTTTTTCACCGAGAACCAAGCCTGATCCCACTGCAAGATCTTGAAAGAGCACATACCGATCACGCCCGTCTGGCAGCCGACAGTAGGCCACAAGTTGTTGCTCGTCGCGCCAGCCAAGGTGCGAAACCATCTCATGTGTGGGAAAGAGATGCAAGTTTTTCCCATCCAGATCGCAGGTGAACATGCGAGACCGTCGCGCCCGGGTGTCTTTCGGCACCCAACGATGCAGAAAGGCGATACGATGGTTTGAGGGGCAGAATATCGTGTGGCTTACAAAGTGCCATGCATCTTCGGAGTGAGGCTCTGGCTGATGAGCAGCGATTTCGGCAATGTTCAGTAATTCTCGCCGGGCACCGGTGCGAAGGTTAATTAGATACAAGCCGGATCGGTCAGGTCGCTTGTCCTCAAGTTGGGGTTCATCGGTGCTCTGAATATAGCCATAGCCTGGCATATAACGCTGCACGCGCTCAAAACTGTAACCCACTGCCCACTCACCATTGGCGCTTACTGAGCTGACTGGCGCAGAAAGCCTGCGCACTTCGAGCGTCTCGACATTGTGAAGCCGTGCGATGAATTTTCCTCTGTCGAAATCATTGTAAATGAGTTCTGGCCGAGATCCACACCACTGAAGCTTGCAGCCCTGGTGCCAATTCCAGGCACGTGTCCTACCAACAAGTTGCCAAGTGCTAAAACCGTCGCCATAAAAGAAGCCGACCTCCAGTTCGTCATCCTCCCGGGGCATTCGCAGTCCGATCGTGTAGCGGTTGGAAAGCAGTCTTTGGTTGTCACCAGAGAAGGGTGTATGATCGTGAAAACCGAAAAAGTAACCCTTGCGCGCGACGATCGGGTAGGCCGACTGGCAAACAGGTACCGGTACCAGGTCAAAGAGTGTCTGGTAGGCATTCCGCAGAAATAACTTGATCGCGGGATTACGCTTAACGGCATCGTAGACGAGACGTTCAGCTCGGTTCATCCACGGTTCTCTTGAATCAGCTACGACAAGGTATTGAGATTCAATCCAGGTTATCTACTCAAAGAGGACAAGCATCGCGTGCAAGCACAGCGGCAATGCCCGCATCTGAAGTGTTCCGGGGACAACAGGCGAGCAAATCATTATCACCAGGAAGAATTTCCGTTTCGCGTTTGATTCGGGCCAATCCGGCTGCACGCAAGCTGTAAAACTCTTCGTACCCGACGGAACAGAGAAGCTCCATGAGATCGGGCACATCGTACCCTAAGATTCGCCTGCGCACCTCGCGGCCTCGGATTTCCATAATGACCAAGGGCTGTGTTTGCCGCAGAAGCTGCATGGCACCTCGCAGAACTTGCATCTCTGCCCCTTCTACGTCAATTTTGATCAGGTCTACACGCTGGACGGAATTCTGTCGTGCCCACGTATCGAGCGTGATCATCGGATACACCCTGGGCACACCCCCGGCCCATTCACGCGATAACGACGAGGAAGAAGGAGCGCCTGAACTTTCAAACAGTACACGTTCCCCGTCATGGTCGCCGACCAGGAACTGAAACAGGTCGACATTGGCTAACCGGTAGGCGGTACATAAGAGTTGCAGATGTTGGAAAGCTTTTTCCCGTGGCTCGAAAGCATACACACGTCCCGACGGCTCTGTAGCCACGCTGGCAATGCTCACCATCTGCCCCTCGTTGGCGCCAATATCCAGATACACGTCGCCCGCGCGCAGGGCTGACGCAACGATACGCGTCGGAGATGTCCGAATCGGGCAGAACCGAGAATGATAGATTTCCCTGCCCAAACGGATTCGCAACCATCCGTACAGCAGTTTTATGGGAGAGGGCAATGGGTCTGACTCTAAAATAGCCCGATTTACGTAATGCTCACCTTCAATGATGCGCGTCATCCAATTGACTGACGTCATAAATAGTCCTCAGACCGGAATGTGATGATGAATCGCTTATCCGCCTGTACCCGTCCTGGCCAGCAACCGACTCGCGAGCCACCGCAGGCGCACGATGCGTTCACCGAACAGCAAGTACCCCAGCGAACGGGCCACAACCTTGATGGTATCGCTGACCATGAACGGTATGAAGTAGATTCGCGGGCAACATAACCAGGCAAAACGCAGTTTGTACTTGACCGCGTTGGGAGATCGAATGTCTCTTAGCGAACGCAAAAAGTCACGCAGCGTAAGCTGACCGGAAAACACGTTAAAGCTACCCGTGGATCCAACTGAATGGAAGACCACCAGGTCACGAGAGATAAAGACGTTGAATCCTGCGCGCTTGGCACGATAGGTATACTCGCCGTCGGCGTGGTAATGTGGGAGTAAACGTATCTGGACGTTTCCGATTTGTCGCACAATCCTCACAGGGACAAATGTGGCTTGTGCTCTGAGAAAGTCCACGTCATGGATAGCGGGAAAGGCCGAGGACTTGCTCAACTTACGACCTTCAAAAGGCCGGTACGATAGCGCTAGAGGCCACGATATCATGATCGCGCCTGATTTGCATAGGGTTTCTCGGTCTGAGTCGTCAACCACAAGCGGTCCGAAAACAGTTTCAGGGTACTCTGTTGCCACCTCTGCTGCCCGAGACAGAAAATCCTCGTGGAACTCGATGTCATCGTTCATCATCACGATGACGTCGTCGTCAGATGCGTGCTGGAGTGCAGTTTCAATGCCCAAGTGAGTAGCGCCGCTCCACCACAGATTTCCATCCCCAAACAGAATCCGAAGGTCAAGCGTGGAGCCGAACTCCTCTCTAACCCGCTCTGCAGTACCGTCTGTTGAACCATCGTCTACCACATATGCTGTAAAGTGCTGATAGGTTTGCCTCTGCAAACACCTGAGAACATTGACAGTTCTACGGACACGATTGTGTACTGGAATAACGATGTAGAATCTGATCACTAGAGTTTCCTCGTCAGTTCGCAGACCGAAGCGTCTGATAATAGTTGTAGCGTCGCTCTTGACTTCGCGCCCTGAGACTGTACAAGACAGATTGACCCCATCTCAAGTGCGTCGCTTGCGCCAAACTGAGTACTATTAGCCGCCAACAGCGCCGTACACTGGATGGGTCTGTCCGCACAGCAGACAAGAATTGCAGAAGCGCCAAAGTCGCCTGATCATCAGCCAGAGAATAGATGGCCTCAAAGATCCTGTGTCCTGCCTCGATCTGGCGTGCGTGTCGCTTGATTAACTCGGCCACATCAGGATGCTGGGACATCTCGCCAAGGATCCGTCGCGCCTCAACCGCGAAATCTGATCGCCGGGTGGTGTTCTTAGCATGCGCATGGCGACGAGCAGCCGCCCAGTATTCATCCACAAAGAAAATCGGTGCTATCCGCGCAATACGACTCCACAGGTGATGGTCCATGAGCAAATGGTAGGTGGGATCAAGTCCCCCAACCGCCTGCACGACCTCCTTCCGCATGAAGACAGTGGGTTGATGGATGATGTGCATACATAAGAGATCTAGCAGAGAGTATTGGCCATAGTGAGGCCAGTCGGTTTGATTCCCCTCGCTATCAATCCCAATACCATTCGCGTATACCATGCCCGCCTCAGGGGTCCTTTCAAGAGCGGCGACAGCCTTGAAAATAGCACCCGGCAGGTGGATGTCGTCCGAATTCAGCCAAGTTACATATTTGCCCGACGCCCGCACCAAACCTTTGTTGATCGCGTCCGACTGACCTGAATCAGGCTCGCTGACCCAATAAGCTAGATGGGATTCATACCGACGGATGATATCCACGCTTCCATCCTTTGAGCCACCATCTATCACAATATACTCGAGGGCAGGGTAATCCTGGTCAAGAACGGAGCAAAGCGTACTTTCCAAGAACTGTGCCTGGTTGTACGACGGGGTAATCACTGTAACAACAGGATTGGTGCTCATTGTGCCGCCTGGCGTTAGAGCGTGTCTAAAAAACTAAGCCACGCTTTTCGCCTTATCTAACCTTTTGAGCATGAGCCGTATGAAAGCCAGGCAGATCATACTTTCGCTCGATTCTGGAAGATGCTCGTAGTCCTTGCTCAACCGACGATAGCGATTGAGCCAGCCAAAACTACGCTCCACGATCCAGCGTTTCGGCAGAATTTTGAAGCCTTCTTGGTCTCGCGGTTTTATGATAATCTCAAGGACAATATTAAACGTTTCCTTGACCCACTCAACCAACTCGCCCCGATACGCCTGATCGGCAAACACGCGCTTGAGTCGCGCGAATCTCCCATGAAGATCGTCAAAGATGAAGTCCGCGCCGGCAGAATCGGAGATCGAGGCCGCCAGAACGAAGACACTCAGCAAGAGACCGAGCGTGTCTACGAGTATGTGGCGCTTGCGGCCCTTAATCTGTTTGCCGCCATCAAACCCCGAATCACCGCCGGCCTCGGTTGTCTTTACCGTTTGGCTGTCAATGATCGCAGCACTCGGTGTCGCTTCTTTTCCCGCTGCCACACGCACTTTCTCGCGAAGGGCAGCGTTGATGCGGCTCCAGGTCCCGTCGTTGCGCCACGTCCGATAGTAGTACTCCACGCTATGCCAATCAGGGAAATCGTGTGGAAGATAACGCCATTGACACCCTGTCCGGTTCAAATAGAAGATCGCATTCACCACTTCTCGAATGTCTACCGTTCTCGATCGACCGGGCCCGGGCTTTTGCCGCACGTATGGCTCGATCAACTTCCATTCTTCATCGGTCAAGTCGCTATCATATGGCTTGCGTGTCTCTTTGTCTTCTCCTTTCCTGCACTCACATTTGCTCATCTCATCCTCCTCAAACACATCTTCCCGACTCTGGAGGGTATTATAGCACAATTACAGAGAAATTTTTAGACACGCTCTTAGCCTCACACCTTGCGCCTTACGACAAACGGGCGATAGAGCGGTCCCCATTTACGGCGCTTATACACCCATTGCCTCGGACCAAGGTCGTATTCTATCGTCTCCGAGGAACCATAAAGAAAGAGGAGGCGGTATAGAAGATTGGCTGCGTCGAACCATCCAAAGTATTTCCACATGAAAGGAGGGCTGCCCAGGTCTCGGCATATCTTCTCGACTTCGGCTCGATATGAATCCCTCATAACTCCAGAACGTTGAGTGTGAGGATGCTTGCGAAATGCTGCAAGTAGACACTTAATTGAGGCAGGAGCAGTAAACTGTGCGAACCGCGTCCACAACTCGAAGTCGGCCGCAAGACACAGGCTCAAGTCCAACGAAGCTCCACTCCTCTCCCATAGACTGCGACGCCAGAACATCCCCTCTTGCGGAAGGTAGCCAGCCAAGCCGTGTCGGTAGCAGCCACGTTGCACCAGATCGCGACTTAATCCTCCACCCATAAGCTCGGTCGCGATAACCTGGTCATTCTGATTCATGAAACAGACTGATCCCGATATCCACTCAACATCAGGAAACTGAGAAAATATCTGGGCAACAGTTACCAGCGTCCAGGGGAAGTAGATGTCGTCGGCGTTCAACCACGCCATGATATCACCCGTGGCACGAGCGAATCCCTTGTTGAGAGCATCGTATGGTCCATCATCGGGTTCACTCACCCACCACGCTAACTTATCAGCATAGCGGCGGATAATGTCAACCGACCCATCAGTCGAACCGCCGTCCACGATAGAGTAATCCAGATTGGGATACCTCTGGTCCAAGATGGAACGTATGGTCGCTTCCAAATAGATAGCGTTATTGTACGATGGTGTGACGATGCTGATTCTTGGAATGTCCAAACCCTTTAGGCCTCCGCGATCAACTCCTGGTACAGGGCAAGATAGTTGACCGCCATCTTCGACAAGGAGAATTCTGCCTTGGCCCGTTCCGCTGCTTTCTTGCCCATGGTTTCGGATTCTCCATCAAGCAATCGAGCAGTGGCTTTGGCGAAGGCTTCAACATCGCCCATTGAAACAACGTATCCTGTTTGCCCGTCTAGTACCTGTTCGCCGCAACCACCCACGTCTGTGGTGACGACCGGCAGCCCACAAGCCATTGCCTCCAAAATCGCCAAGGAGAAGTTGTCTGCCCTTGTAGGGTGCAAGTAAACATCGGCGGCCTGATAATATGATTCGACACCATCTCTGAGAAAGTCTCTTTGGATCACGTGAGGCGCCAGATCCTGAGGGAGTCCTGCCTGCCCTCCCACTGCTACCAGAATGACATCCGAACGACCACTATCAACTACCAGCCTTCGCAGGCTGTTAAGAGCAAGCTCTGGGTCCCTGTTCAGCGCGACCTTCAAGCCACCATTTGCTACATAAAGCAAAACCTTCTTCTCTACAGGCAACCCGAGTTTTTGTTGCACTCCTCTTCGATCACTTTGCCGGAAACGTTGGATGTCAACGCCATTGTGGATAAGTTCACACCGCAAATGCTTTAGAAGACTTTGTTGCACCAGAGATCGCAACCACTCAGAGGGTGTTACCAGAACGGGCTTTGCTCGCAAGTAGATCCGCTGCTTACGGTGCCAATTGAACCGCGTTCGATCCGCTTGAATCGCAGGGTAGGCCGAGAGATTTGGGCAATCTCCGCAGCCAGCGCGCCATCGTTGACACTCTTTTGGGGAAGCGCAGTGCCCTGTGAACTGCCAACAATCATGAAGTGTCTGTACAATGGGTATAGTTCGAGCGATCTCTGGTAGCACGCCAAGGTCAAAATAACTGCTATGCACATTATGAAAGTGAACAATATCCCACCTTTTGTGGCTATTACCCCACCACTGCTTGAACATCCAGTACCCCATCGCCTGAATGCCACTGCGACGCTCCAATTCAACGATTAGTTGATAAGGGAACCAGGCGTGCGAAAATCGTTCCGGTACCAAACCCACTACGTTATCTTGACCCTGAGATCGTTTTCGGCCAACAACTAATAATGATTGGTGCCCCATCTGCAGATAAGCCTGGTGCAAATCCCAGGCTACTTGTTCTGCACCACCGTTAACATCGGCGAAAGAGACTTGAAGGATTTTCACAGTAGATACGTTTCCACGCCCGATATTAGTAAGTAGATCGTTTGCCTAGGCTCACGGCCAGATTCCGCATCATTATCCTAATTTCACGCCCACACCGCCCTACCAATTCAGGTCTTTTTCATACCCAACCTCTACCAACAGATCACCCGCAAGACGCTTAAAAGCATCAATACGACTCGATTGAAACACATTTCGCCAGTCTCCAATGATTCCCTTGCGTTTGTGAGAGGATGTATCCTCCTGACCAGGTTTTCTTTTTGTTGCGTACTCGAAAGAGTTCTGCTCAACAATCGTTTGGACTTTTTCCTCATCGAGCTGCAGACCAAAAAAGCCCACCAGGCGAGCGAACTCGGCAAGTGTATTCGCACGCAGATCCTCGTAGCGCATCTCTCTGCTCAACGAAGAGCGTGATCGAAAATAGAAACAGCACTTTAACAGGAATATAGTAGTTTAGGTCGGAATAACCTCTTCCTGTCGAGAGTTGTACGGAATCGGTTGACTCGTATCTGGATGGCGCTTGTTGAGCAATAACGGATTGAGGCGATGTAAATCATGGATTCGCTGTAGATCGGGTTGCGTTCATAATCTTTACTGAGGCGACGGGAGCCATTGAGCCAGGCAATGGTGCGCTCGATGATCCACCGCGTCGCGAGGACGACAAAGCCGCGCTGGCCCTCCGGGGGTGTCGTGATTTCCACTTCGATGCCAAAGTGCGGTGCCATCCCCTCGGCGACCGCCTCAGAGGCGCCATCGGCCCACCGCTGCTTGAGACGCGGCCTCAGGGTCGCCACCGCCAGGAGGAGAAACTCGGCCCCTTCGGCGGCGGGGAGGGTGGCCCCATCTACGACGACCTTCCAGAGCAACCCCAACGTGTCGGTGAGCACATGGCGCGTGCGGCCTTTGATCTGCTTGTGGCCGTCAACCCCACGATCGCCCCCGACGGCGGTCGTTTTCACGCGCTGCGAGTCGACGATGATGCCACTGGGGGTGGGCTCGCGCGTGAGCTTCACACGCACCCATTGACAGCGCCGCTGGTTGAGGCGTTCCCACGTGCCGGCAGGCGTCCATTTGTCGAACCAATAGCGCCCGCGGCTCGGTGGCGGGTAGCGCTCAGGCAGGTAGCGCCAGTGACAACCGGTGCGCACGAGATAGAAGATGGCGTTGAGCACCACCCGCCGATCGAGTTCGACCGGCCGACCCGGTCCACGGTGGTCACGCCCTCCCAACGGCTTCAGCCGCCGCCAGTGGGCGTCGGTCAGCTCGCGCGCGTAGCGGCGGCGTTGGCGTCGTTGCCGCTCGCGTCTCCGCTGGCGGTGGCGCGGCTGGGCGGCTTGTTGGCGGGCTTGGGCGTTCGTCATGCTCGTCTTCTCCTGGAAGGGGCGCGGGGTTCCAACGATGGTACCCGCTTCTTCCAGGCGAAGCTATCACCCAGACATACCTTTCGCCGCGTGTCAATCTGTGGCGCTGCCTAACGATCGTTTCGGCGCTCTTGAGACTGTTCGGCCTTAACTGCGATTGCCACCTTAGCCACGTTATTCGTGGTTCACGCTAGATTGATTTTCGATCACGCTCTAAGGGTGACGATACCTGCGCCAATTGCGTATCCACTCCACTTCGTGTGCCAGATAGTGTTCTATATAGTAGTCAATTCCTTCCTCAAGAGTTAGCTTCTTTAGTCGACTGTGTAGGAAGTGTGAGGAATTTACTTTGGTTACGTAGTGATACCAACTCACTACCGTATCTCTCAAGTCACGGTATAAAACAACATATCTCTGGTTCTCCTGCTGCAGGATCCGCCCATTCTGTTCTGACCAAGGCAGATGTAGATGAATAACAACGAGACGATGGTTGAACTCACGAAATGTGTGTTTGTTCAAGTCGTGGTTGACTTGTGTGATGTACCAGGGGACGGCCACTCGATAACCAGGTACGCAGGCAAACATCTCTGCCAACCAGGTAGTACCGCCTTCGGCAGGCCAGCAATAAAAACAACGGGACTCTCATGACCATCACGGTAACGCAAATACTCGGCAAGATATATGGGGCGTTTAGCGAACTGCTTCAGCCTGTACAGAGCCCCATTCATGTCATGTTTCCTTTGTATCTTGTTTCAGATCCAGGATATAAACCCGGTGATCCTAACCCGTACAGACAATACCCGAAACAGACCAGCGCCAAATAGTAGGTGGCATTAGCAGAAAGGATGTTACCCGTGTACAACTTCACTGCCAGCCAGGCGCACATTCCTGAAGCGGCAAGCATATATGGCTCCCTAGAGGACAATAACGCCCGCACACCCACTAGAACCGGCCCGAACAAGAGCAACAGCAACAGCGGGATTCCCCCTTTTAGAATAGCATAGACATACCCTACATGGATAAAGTGGGGATTTTGTACGATAATTGTATTATCGAAGGTACCGCTTACGCCCCTTCCCCAGACGTATTCTAAAGGTTTAAGTTGCTCGAAAAACACACTTACTTCCTTCCACCTGACGTTTTCTGTGATACTGCGTTCACCTTCAGTTAATAAGAAACGTGTTTCCAGCGACATCATTCTATGAGAAACCTCAGGAAGAACGGCCTGTAGAAACCAGAAAACAGATACTATGATCAGAAAGGAGGCCAATATATTCCTGTTTTGTCTGAGAGATGCCGCTGATATTCGTCCGCGCCAATAGATCCAGACCGCAAGCAATAGTTGCACGCCAACGAGGAAGACGGCCTGCCTGTTCTCCCTGATCAGCCCCAGGTACAAGAGCTCGATCATTCCGACGGATACTACGAGCCGCAGAGACGGTCTAAGATCACCATACAGAAACAAGAGATAGGGTACGGCATACAGTAACCCCAGACCATTACCGACAACTGGAATTAATTGATATCGATATATGAGGGGATTTATCACCAAATCCCACGACTGGGTCAACAAGAACAGGTTAACCACCACACCCATGACGGCGTGCCAGCGAAAAATGCGACGCCAACTGTCCGCGAATCTGGGATCGCCGAGAACTGGCAACAATACAGTACATGCCCAAGGCAGGCTCTCGAGCAAGATGCTCTTGAGGCCATAGCGGCTAAAATTCAACGCGCTCTGAAAGACCATCAAGAACAGGATAGCGCCTCCGGCACCTAGCCAGACTCGCAAGCTGACCGGGATGGGCACGAATGGCCTCTTCATCAGCCTGATGAGCGCCGCCGCACACAGCAGCATTGCAGCAATCCAGCTTGTGTAGGCACCTTTGCTCACACCGTTAATCCCTGTCTCTCGTTCAAAAACAGCTATCGACATCCCAAGGAACAGCAGGTTGGCGCCTATCAGGAGCAGGCGCTGATCCCAAGCCCAGGGAAAATTGAGAGCGTGTTGCAGCGAGAGCTTGCGGAAATGGGGGGCGGGCATAGCACCCGTCCTGTAGCTCGACGGTTGTTCTCTCATTTCATTCCATTGTCAACGTGCAATTGCGGGTAGCACCAACATGGATCAAGCCACAACAAACTCAGAACCGGTCAGAATACCTTCGCAGATTCGGTCAAGGTTGGTATCTCGACCGGGCATCAGATCATCAAGAGATTTAAAGGATAGTCTCAACAACTCCGGTGAACCTGGTTTGTAACCTGTGAGGAAAGGAAAGTCAATCTGTCGCCGGAAGTAGAAGTGATAGGCATACTTGCGAGCGCGGGAGAACATATCGGGGGAATTCTGGGGCAGCTCAGCAATGTGATCCAGTAAGTCAAAATATTGCTCAGCAGACGTGACATCGTACGTAAAGCCCTTACCTCGGTTCATACTTTCCCCGGCGATGATCACCGGCACGCCCCGCAGGGCAATTTCCAGCCCCATCTTCGTGCCGTAGATCAAAGCGGCATGGCTGATCTTGACCAAGGTGTAAGAACTCAAGTCGCTCTCCGGCCCGATGACCTTGATGTGTGCCGGCAAGATGGGAAACCGCTGTGCAATTTCCTCCGCCACAGGTTGCTCGGTCTTCTTGACCGCCTTTACCTCCGCCGGGTGGATGCGGACAACTAATTGCAAGTCGGTGCGACGCGAGAAATACTCAATGGTCTGGAATAGCCAGTCCAACAGGTTGTCGAAGGCGTTGTAGCTGTGATAGACCTGCGCATCCCATATCACATTGGTAAACAGACTGATGATGGGCCTATCTCGGCTCAGGCCCAGCGCCTGGACCAGCGAGATTTCATCCTCAATCGGATTGGGATGGTAGGTAAGGCTATCCTGCCCCCCGTGTCGCCGGGAGTCTATGTAACTGTCGAGTCGTCGTTCTTGTTCGGGCGTGAGGACCAGGTTCTCCCACAATGCAGTGGGCTCGGTTACAAGTGCCCGGTGATAAGTGTCACCGTGGCAGAGCACGATGGCATCGCGCCGGTACGGGACAGAATAGACAACGACTGGCACATCGTGCTTGCGTGCCACTTCGCAGGCCGTACCATGATCGGCATAGATACCGTGAACGGCCATCATCCGCCGAGGACGGAGCGTTTGCAGCGCCCGCTCGGTCACATTGGTGACCAGCATCGCGGCAATCAAGTGGCGGCGCAGTAACCACCAGTGGTAAGGGTCGTCCAGCAGTGTGCCACGCCCCAGAGCGCGCAACACAGAGGCATAGGCATGCTCACCCACCTTGACGTCCCGATATACAAAAGACCGATAATTATCCGGAGAGACCGAATCCACGAGCCGCAGCACTTGCTGTAGATCGTCCGGACAGGAGAACTCGCCGAACTCGAGCAGTGTTACAGGCAGGCGATCATAATAGGAGTGCAGGCTGTGCATGCAGTCCCGGCAACGAACGGCGCTTAGGCCGGTCGAGGCATACGCGGCTGGTGGCGGCAGACGATGGTTACCCAGTGGATCGTAGGAGCAGGCGGGTAAGGCTTTGCTGCACGCCAAGGCGATGGATTCGACGCCACGCAAACGGATACTCACGGCCAGGATGGATTCAAGGGCTGAGAGCGCTGGACTATTTTTGCCCCCCCAGACTGTCATGAACAGCACGCCTGGGTTATGAGGTTGGGGAAGGCTTTTCAGCAGTGAATTACTGTTTCTTAGAATTGCATTCCACTGTTGTGGTACCGTCAGCGAAATATCGTGTTTTACATTCAAAACGTCATACAAGCTGGCCTGCGTCCCGCGTGCCATCTCCCTTGCTTGCCGATAACTCTCCCATAATTGCTCGTTACCTTTTCGGAGCCAGGGTCCTACCAGCGGGCCCTGCTTCAGTGCTTGCTTGCACGATTCCAGTGTTCTTCTCATCCGCGATGCCCCTTATGCCCATCGCTTTGAGCAAGGTTCAAACCGGCCAGAAATTGATGCAGTTTACGAGCCATATAGATTTCCGTTTGAGCCATGGATTCCACCGTAGCGCCGCCGATATGCGGAGTGATGAGAAGGTTATCGTGTTGGCGCGCATACTCCAGAAGCGGACGCAGTAAGCTCTGGTGTTCCCCTCCTATCACGTCCAGGGCCGCGCCGCTCAGCCGGCCACCCTGCAGAGCATCCACCAATGCCGCTTCGTCCAGGACGCCGCCGCGAGACGTGTTTATCAGCCAGGCGCCAGCCGGGAGTCGTGCCAGTTCTCTCCGACCGATCAACCGTTCGGTCTCGGCGTTCAACGGCACATGCAGACTCAACACATCAGACCGCTCGAGGAGTTCGGGCAACGTCAGGCATTGTTTTACACCTGTCGGCCAGTCCGAACGATAGGGGTCATAAGCCGCCACGATCATTCCAAAGGCAAGCCCGTAACACGCCACTTTCTCCCCAATTCTCCCTAGACCAACAATGCCCAGCCGCTTGCCGCGTAAATCGTGACCGCGGAACGCATCGCGGTCCCATGCCCCGGCTATCACCGAAGCATAGGCTTGCGGGATGCGTCTAACCATGGCAAGTAGCAAGGCCCACGTGTGCTCAGCCGTAGCTGGAATGGAGTACAGAAACTCGGTTTCGCCACGCAGGCTGAGCACTTTGATGCCTCGTTGTTCAGCATAGGTCACGTCTATATGATCTAAACCCGTAGTAGCTGTAACAATGGCCTTCAAGCGTAGCCCAGAGTCAATTATGGTGCGATCCAATTGAAAGCCCAGACGCACAATCAGAACATCGTAGTCTGGCAGACAAGTTAGCAGTTCTGCTTTGGTCAGGTAGCGTTCGTCGAGTTGCCCCAAGGACTGTAAGATGAAACGGGCTTCATCGCTATAGTTCAACGGCTCAACGTTCAAAATACGGATCATCTCTCGGGCGCTCATGAGCCTTGCGGAGCAGCTATTCTGGTAAGCAGAAACTCTGCAAACAGGAGATCTGTTTCGGTGTCTATATTAATGGATCGCAGGAAAGGCATTATGTACGCCTGTGTCCTGGCACCAAAAAAACTGTGCTGTTCAAGCAGAATATCTCGCTTTACAGCGTAGATTGCGCCATTGCGCACATAAATGGCCGGGAACTGCTGCCGGCGGGTTACGCCAGGTGGAACGATCATCAGGGGTTTAGGCTGATCGTTTTCAACGGTGTACATATAGTACGGATGACCTTGCTCAACCTGGTAAAGGCTAATGACCGAATCGGCGCTGCTAGCCTGGAGCAATGATAGTGCTCCGTCAATATCGTTGCCGGTTCGCAGTGGTGCCGTTGGCTGCAATAGTACTATATAGTCATAATCGCCCTCTGTTGATCTTAGGGTTGATAGCACGTGCTGCACCACCGGCGCCATCGGGGTGTCGTCTGCAGCCAGTTCCGATGGACGCATCAGCACTGGCGCTCCCCACGCTTTTGCCACCGCAGCGATCTCCTTGTCATCGGTAGAGACAACAAAACGCGTCAGCAGCTGGCTTTCCCTGGCCGCTTCAATCGTATAGGCGATCAACGGCTTGCCGGCCAGCAATCGGATATTCTTGCCGGGAATGCCCTTTGATCCACCTCGAGCTGGAATAACTCCTAGCGTTCGGCATGTTGCGTTCATTTCCACGCCCATACCAAAAACGCCAGCCCCCAACATTCCGGGCAAATCCACTGATCGTTAGCTCCTATGCGCATTGCCAGGACTCGCTGCCATACCCACACCAGGCCACGTTCCAAGAGGGGTGACATTAAAGAGAAAGGAAACCCCGGTGAATGAGAAATGAGAGGTACAGGGAACATGCCAAAGCTCCCTTTTTCCTGAACGCCGGCCGCCTGGAGAACTGTTAAATAGTCGGCAGCAGCAAAGGTATTACGATAGAGCGGTGCTTTGGACGGTGGCGCACCTGCTTTTGAGACTGGTTTTACTGTCTGATGAATAGTATGCCCCATCCGCAAGAGGAAATTGACGGGAATGGCGAACGTCTGCACGGACAAGGGACGTTCCGGCACCACGTAGCCCAAGAAAAGGCCGCCCGGCTGCAAGACGCGCAACTGTTCATAGATTGGTTGAGTTATGTCGGCAAAATGTTCTAATAACCCGATACTGATTACAACATCAAATACACCTCCTCGATACGGCAAAGCCAGTGTATCACCGCAAACTGCGTAACCTTGGAGGCCATCGGCAGCAAAATTCAGTTGGGCGATCTGAAGCGCTGCTTCGGAGGTGTCCAGCAGATGTACTTCAAACCCGTCCTCTGCAAAGAAGGCCCCCATGCTGCCCCGTCCACAGCCGACTTCAAGCACGTACCCCGAGCGCCGATTGCCAAGAATCTGCTTGAAGACACGCCAGTGATTCTGAAAGGCGAACTGTATCTGATTTTCGGGCTGACCGCGCTTGAAGTGATAGCGATTGCTTTCAGGACGCTGCGACCAATTGGCCCGGAAGGCGTCAACAGACCCTTCTCTCAAGTCACTGGCCCGTAGCTCAGTGCTAGCCGTATGCTGCTGGGGGGGCATTAGTAGGTAAGTCTCTTTTCTATCGTCAGCGGGAGGGTAGCAAGCAGGCCGGCAATCTGCTTTCCGGCCTGCCCGTCGCCGTAGATAGAATCTCGCGGACTCTTGCCGTTCCGCAGATGATAACGAATCGCCTCGGTGATCTCCTCGCGATGATGCTCCACGTCAATCACGTTTCGCCCGCGTTCGCGCCCTACCTGCCGGGTGCCGATGTTGACCGCCGGCACACCCAGAAAGGCGCACTCTCGAATCGCGACGCTGGAATTACCGATGATTCCCTTGCTATTGTAGAGCAATCGCAAGAAATCGGTCGGCGCCATGTTCTTGAAGAAGTGGATGTTCGTCGGCTGTTCCAATTCACGGAAGGCACGTATCCCCTTAGACGTGCCATCAGAGCCGGCATCCACGTTCGGCCAGAACCACAGCGCAGGCAGTTGCACATCGCGCACGGCGTACAACGTCTCGGTCACGTGCTGGCGGGCCTTCTCGTACTCGGTCGTCACGGGGTGCTGCATCACGACTAAGTAGCCATTCGAGAGGTTCACCTGCACACCCACGCCCCCGTAGCGCTGGAAGGGGTCAAAATCCAGCGCCGGGCGCTGCACCACTTCGGCGGCAAGGTCAATGGACGGGCAACCGGTGACGAACACTGTGGCAGGGTCCTCACCCATGCGGATCACCCTTTCTGCCGCCTTCTGCGTCGCCACAAGGTGTAGGTTAGAGAGCTTGGTCACGGCATGACGCACCTTCTCGTCAATCGAGCCGGTTACTTCTCCCCCTTGCACATGGGCCACTGGAATGTTCATATAGGAAGCGGCAACCGCCGTTGCCAGCGTTTCGTAGCGATCGGCAATAGTGACCACGACATCGGGCCGCAGATTATCAAATACTGTCGCCAGTTCCAGCAAACCCAGGCCGGTAGTCTTGGCCATGGTCGCCAGGTTCTCGCCCTCTAATACCATGTACACGCGCGCCGCAATCTGGAAGCCGTCACGCTCAATGTAGTGCACTGCGCTACCGTAGCGGTCCAACAATGCAGAGGCCGCCACCACTAGCTGCAGTTCAAGATCGGGATGATCGGCAATGGCGCGTAGCGCTGATTTGATGCGCGAATAACTGGGTCGAGCCGTCACCACCACGCACACTTTGCGGGGCACTAAACCATCTCCTCCAGGTCAGACCACTGCAACAACTCATCTGCCTGCACCGGACGCCTCAGCCGCCGCCCCACCAGTTCCGACAGTCGCTCCGCGGGAATGCCCGTGCCTGGTTTTTTGACTGTCAAGTAGTGTTCCGTTAACACCGTTCCGGCTGCCAAGTCCCCACGGGCCACAACGCTCTTGGTGAACAGCTCTCTCAAGGGGCTCATTTCCTGCGCCATGGCATCCTTGTCCACAGGATTGCCCCTCATCTGCTCGATGAACCGCACCCCCTTGACCAACTGGCGAAGTTCCGCCGTGGTGACCGAAGCGGGTACGTCAGGGCCGAACATCTCCCGGCTGAGGGTGACATGCACCTCCAGTACCTCGATACCCAAGGTGGCTGCCGCCAATCCGGGATAGATCGTGCCGGAATGATCGGAAAGACCGACCGCACAACCGTAGCGCTCACGGAAAAATGGGATCAGATTGAGCCCCACCTTTTCTGGCGGGCAAGGATAGGCCGAAGCACATTGCAGTACAGTTAACGGCAGTCCTTTAGCTTTTGCCCGTCTTACGGCAGCGTCAATCTCGCTGAGCGGGCTCATACCCGTAGAAAGCAAGATAGGCAGACCCGTGGCGGCCATGCGCTCAAACATAGGCGTATTGCTCACCTCACCCGATGCCACCTTCCAAACGGCCACACCTACCCGAGTCAATAGGTCCACTGCCTCTATCGAGAAGGGCGAACTGAAGAACTTCAGCCCCTGCTCGTCTGCATGTTTCTTTAGACTGTGCCACTGCTCTTCCGTGAACTCCATGCGCTTCCAGTAGTCGTAGCGCGTCGCATCCTGGCAACTGAACTTGACCCGCCAGGGCTCACCGAGCGTACTCTCAGCAGCCGCGATGTGGGTCTGGAACTTTACTGCATCGGCACCGGCTTCAGCCACAGCATCAATAAAGGCATGAGCCATGCCCAGGCTGCCGTCATGCGCCTGCGCAACTTCGGCAATGATCAGGCACTTATCCCACAATCCGGCGTCCATTCGTGTCATCCCCTCGCCCCCGCTCTTGCATGTCCGGCTAAGCGTGCTGCTTCCAATGTACGCATCGCTTCCCCAGGACGTAGAGGATTCACATTGAGCACACGATCCAGGAAACCTGCTCTGATTCCTACTCTACCCATCCGTTGCCACGTGAGGTTATCTAGGGGCAGGCCGTAGGTCCAACTATCCCGGTACCGCTCTCGGGTGTATACAGAGATGGTTTTCAGATAGGAACGGTACATGACAGCGGAGTTTGGGACTCCAGCGCCACCGTAAGGTGGGCGACCAGTGGGGAAAGTGGGACCTCCGCCCTCTCTCCACTCGCCTAGTGCAATAGCATATCGGTGCTTGCCGAACACAAGTTCGTAGTCCCCGTCCAACGCAAATTCTAGCAATATTTCAATGAAACCAGGCACAATGATGGTGTCATCGTCCAACCGCACGATCCAGTCACCCCTGGCCATTTCAAACAACCTAATTGCAGGCACGCTACCCGCTACTCTCCACAGAAGGACCGGATCATCAGGGTAGATGCCCTCGCCGCGCACGGGCAGGTTATGAAAACGGATACGCCGATCGTTTATACAGGCAATTCGTTCCTCAGTGTCGTCTGTGCAATGGTCGCCAACGACGATGACCTCGATGTTCTGATACGTCTGCTCCAGCACGGAGGACAGCGTCCATTCTATCAGCAGCTTGCCCCGGTTGTACGTGGGAATAAGGACGGTCACCAGGGGATCAGGCTTGGGCCTGAAAGCCCGGCGCGCCAGTTCAATCTCCCTGCGAAGCAAGACAGCTTGACGACCAAGTACCCAATCCAGACGGATATCACGCTGTAGCCTCCACAAGCGGTCATAAAGCATTCGCAGCGCTGTCTTGCTTTTCCGCACCAAGACGCCGGTTTTCCCCACATGAACTATCATTGGCTCTTCTTTCTACCATACAGCAATAAGTACGGCCTATAACCGACGATTCACTTCGTCTGCGTGCTCCACGGCAAACCGAATGATCTGACAGATTTGACTTATCTCTTCGATCCCTACAGCCATGCCTGTGGGTAGGGACAAAACGCGCTGCACCAATCTTTCGGTTTCAGGTAGCAGCAAGCCGGCATCCGGAAAATTGGAACGATACGGCTCCATACGATGGCAGCCTGGATAGAAGTATCGACGCGCACGCACATTCTCGGCGTGAAGGATCTCAACCAATAGATCACGGCTGATGCCAGTTATGGCCTCATCCACTTCCACGACGACATACTGATAATTGTTGGCTTCGGATTCGTCATAAGCGATCAAGGTACACCCTGGAATGCAGGCGAGGTGTTTCTGGTAAGCATAGTAATTGCGGCGGTTGGTCTCGATGAACTCATCCAAGCTTTCCAGGGATGTCAATCCCATCGCAGCGGAAATCTCACTCATCTTGCCGTTGGTACCGATGTAGATCACGTTGTCCAAGCCGGCAAAGCCAAAGTTCTTCATCAACCTAATCCTGGCTGCCAGGTCATCGTCGTCGGTAGTAACGGCTCCGCCCTCGAAGGTGTTGAAGAACTTTGTGGCATGGAAGCTAAAAACCTCAGCGTCGCCGAAATTGCCAATCATTTGCCCGTGATGGGAGCAGGCAAAGGCATGGGCAGCGTCGAACAGTAGCTTCAGCCGATACCTCTCAGCGATCTCCCGTAGAGCATCTACATTACAGGCGCGGCCCCAAACATGGACGCCAATGATACCGGTTGTACGCGGCGTGATCAGGCGCTCAATCTGTTTCGGGTCGATGTTGTGGGTCTGTGGATCGATGTCACAGAAAACAGGAGTGATCTCCTGCCACTGGAGTGCATGCGCGGTGGCGATGAAGGTAAAGGAGGGCACGATCACTTCGCCGGTCAGGCCCAATGCCCGGATGGCAATCTCCAGGCCAACCGTGGCGTTGCACATGGCGATGCAGTGTTTGACGACGAGATGCTCAGCAAGCCTTTGCTCGAACTCTTTCACACAGGGACCTTTGTTGGTCAGCCAGCGCCGATCCAGCATGTCATTGATACGCTCGAGGAACCGTTCACGATTGCCGATGTTGGGTCGGCCGACATGTAACGTCTCACCAAATGCCGGTTCTCCGCCAAATATTGCTAGATCTTCGATTACGGATTTTGCCTTAGGTATCGTACCGATGCTCATCAAGGTACCCTTTAATAAATTCTGGTTTATTCCACATGAGGAGATCGATTATTGAGAGATTCGGAATAAACTCGTATCCTCTACATGTGTATTCCAGAGGCGGTAAACGCCGAAAAGTAAGTTTGATATTGCTAGCGGCAAACATAGCCTCGTCGAATATGTCAACCCCACCCGGAGGGTTGACATATTCCTCAGCACCCAGCGCTTCGGAGATACGTAAAGCCCAATCACCGGGACCTTCCACAGGCCCAAGTTCTATATCCATTTCCGACAACACCCTGTAGTCGAAACCAATGCCAAGCCGTTCACAGACCTTGCTTAAGGCATTGGTATTTAGTCGAGAAATAGAAGTCTCTTCTGGGTCTAGACATTCTCTGACCAAAGCTACCGTTTCGTGGAAGTAAGGCGCTTTTCTCTTGTAGTGCCCGAGTTGTCCGATGATCCGCTGTTTCCAATCGTGTCCATTATCGACTGTCACGTTCCTAATATAACTATCTCGTGAAGGCTTTACTGGCACAACGATGTACAGCCAACCCTCCTGAGGATGTAGAATACGATTACGGTTAATCCAACCATGGCGAATATACTGTACCGTATCAAAAACAATCCACTTATCTACATAATTTATTAGGTCAAAGTATCCTAAGTAAGGAAAGAAGTAGGGCTGCATGATTCCAAGCTTCATTACTCCAGAAACCTCGCCAGATCTGTATGTTGAATTTCCGCTAGAATCTCTTTTCGTATCCTAGGATCTAGTTCCTCCTTCCATCTATTTTTCACATAGGGCAACTTGTAAACTGCATATGGATCATCACAATGTTGTTGCTGACTAAGTTTCAGAAAATGATCTGTCTGAGCTGTGTATACTAGGCCCAAAAACGCAAAAAGATGCACGGTTTCTCGAACAGAATTCGCAACTAAATCTTCGTATCTCATGATCCTAAACTTATCAGGCAAATCTCTTTCTAACTGCAGATGGAGCCTTGTCACTTTCTTCCAATCCTCGAATCCCCAAAACTCTTCTGGAGCAGTTTTCCGACACTTGCCTGTCCGCCATTCCTGGAGCGGATCGGCCTCTCTCGGAAACTCACGAGGATGTGTCAGCCAAGAGTGGATGGCACCGCATGGATGCCGAACGATAGCAACCA
The DNA here is from genome assembly GCA_027493995.1 of Ardenticatenaceae bacterium. GTDB lineage: Bacteria > Chloroflexota > Anaerolineae > Ardenticatenales > Ardenticatenaceae > DOUV01. The sequence goes on from JAOSJS010000001.1 coordinate 9,715,187, forward strand.
TTTTCAGATCATCAAACAAGTCAAGGATGCGAGAGAGAAGGTTGTGAAACCGCGTCATTTTTATGGCCAAAAACTCAGGCTGATTCTCCTTTTGTTGAAAAGTAGGATAATGTCCACTCATTCGGCGGTCTGTCTGATTCATGAAATTGTTACTAGATTGGTAGGCTCCTTGAAAAACGCGTTCATAGTCTTCTTTACTTGAGCTTTGATTTACTGCATTTTTAAACTCGTAGGAAAAGAATGGTGAAAGACGAAAACGAACTTGAGGACTACTGTCCAATATCTGGCTTAACCAGCTTGTACCTGAACGAGGCATGCCGACAACGGCGATGATTTTTCTATACATTCGCCTCTATCTCCCGCTGCAAGGTATTTAGGGACAAATCTGAGCCATCGGCTATAGTGATGTGAGAAGTAGATCAAACCTGTAATGAGATGTGTATAGGCTTTCATGTTGTTGGAGGAACTCACAGTGTAAACCAAAAGATTCACTGATCTGGAGCATGAAATTCTTATCCCACCAAGTTCCAATAGCCTCTCTTCCTAAGAGTGTTCGACAAAAGTAGTCCAAGCGACGCTTGGGCGTGTTATAGAAACTCCATATCTTGCTCCTGTCTGGTACACTCCCCAATAGAGCAAATAGACTGCCATCACACATCTTCTTTATCGAGACCAAAACTTTCGCTAAACTGTCTTCACCGAAATGTTGTAGACCTTCGTACATGTACACTTTTGTAAAGGGGCCAAACTGTTTTACTTCATCGGGCTCTAGGTCCAAGACTGATAAGTTTAGATACCGGACATTCTGCGGTTGATGATGTTTCCGAGCTATATCAACAAGAGGTCGCGAGAAGTCGACGCCCACAACCTGCCGGCTAACTTTCGAAATTTCTTGTGTAATGAGACCATTTCCACAGCATAAGTCTAGCACAGTATCATCTTCGTTAAGCCGTAGATGGTGGATTATTCCTGCAATAATAAGCTTTAGTTGATCATTAGAAATAGGTTGACCTTGGACAGTTTTACCTACTTGTTTCAGGTAGTCTTGTTCCCCTACTGTTAGGGGGAAACTACTCCAATGTTCTCGCCAGCGTCTCTCTACATTTCTCACTTGAGCAGTACCTCTCCACTTTCTAGCGGTATCACCAGTTCGGATACAGTCTTCTAGAGCTGTTTCATTTCCCATCTACAAATCGGAGCTACAACCCCAGGACGCTTACCGAAGTAAGCCCCTCGACGTTCTGTGGAATCGAGGACTTCGAATTCGAGCACATCCTCCATGGTAACAACTGTTCGCGCCTGGTCCTGGACAATAAGCAGTCGGATCCGATATATGCCATTGTTGAGCAAATTTGCTGGAATGTGACAACGAGCGTAATACAAACCAGGATGTAGGATGGTCTCCCGGAGTGCGATATGATGAGCCGTGCTTGTCGAGAAGGCAATGACAGCATTCGACGCAACTACATGAAGGGTAACGTTCAAATTTTGCGCCGGCAGTAATGACCAGAATTCAACACCCACCTCCAGCTCGGTATCCACCGTGGGAACCAACCTTGGATGGTCATAACCGGAGCGAACAAAGACGCGATGGATACGTACCTGATCGTTGCCAGGCGCAGACTCAATCTCTGCCCAGACTTGCTCCACTGTATTTGTACCTACCGACGATTTTTGCAGGTACTTAGGGACCACCTGGCTAGAAAGTCCGTCTTCCATTATTGCGCCAGTCTCCAACCAAATCGCGCGTTCACATAAACTTTGCAGGGCAATCATGTTATGGCTGACAAATAGAACTGTCCGCCCCGCCCTTGCCACCTCCCCCATCTTCCCCAGACACTTCTTCTGGAAGGCGGCGTCCCCCACCGCCAACACCTCGTCCACCAGCAAAATCTCCGGCTCCAAGTGGGCGGCCACGGAGAAGGCCAAGCGAACGTGCATGCCGCTGGAGTAGCGCTTCACCGGCGTATCGATGAACTTCTCCACGCCGGAGAAGTCCACGATCTCGTCGAACTTGCGGTCAATCTCGGCCCTGGTCATGCCCAGGATGGCGCCATTCAGTAAGATGTTCTCCCGCCCGGTCAGCTCGGGGTGGAAGCCGGTGCCCACCTCCAGCAGGGAACCCACCCTCCCGTGTATCTCGGCATAGCCCTCTGTCGGCTCGGTGATGCGCGAGAGGATCTTCAAGAGCGTGGTTTTCCCCGCACCGTTGCGGCCGATGATGCCGATCACCTCGCCGCGCTTCACCTCGAAGGAGACGTCCTTCAGCGCCCAGATGAAGTTGTTGTTCGAAACGGTAGACGACTGCCCCCGGACGACGGAAGACAGACGGCGGAAAGGAGCCGCAAATGCGTCGGTCAGCGTGTCACGCAGGGTTTTATAGCGTTCTTGCTTGCCGCCAATGCGATATTGTTTGCTCAGGCCATCAACTCGAATTGCAATATCATTCATGACTATACCACATCTGCGAATGTCTTCTCCATGCGGCGGAAATAGTAAGCGCCGCTCACCAGCAAAACCAAAGCCGCCAGCGTGGAAACCAGAATCATCGGGCCCGGCGCCGTCTGCGTTCCCAGCAAAGCCCAGCGAAATCCCTCCACAACCCCGGCCATGGGGTTAAGCCCATACAGCGCGCGCCAGGGTTCAGGCAACAAGCTACTGGGGTAAGCAATCGGCGTGGCAAAGAGCCAGAACTGTGTCAGGAAGGGCACGACATACCTTACGTCCCGGAACTCCACGTTCATGGCTGAAAGCCATAAGCCCACCCCCAACGAGGTCACCAGCGCCAGGAGCAGGAACAGCGGCAGCCAGACTACGTTCATGGTGGGCACAATGCCGTAGTAGAGCATCATGCCCAGCAAGACCATAAATGCCAGAGCAAAGTCTACCACACCCGAAAGCACGCTAGAGATCGGCACCACCAAGCGTGGAAAGTAAATCTTCGTAATCAGATTCGCACTGCCCACGAGGCTATTGGAGGACTGATTTAGACCGTTGGCGAAGAACGTCCAAGGCACCAGGGCAGTATAACTGAAGATAGGGTATGGAATACCGTCGGACGGGATCTGAGCCAGACGCCCGAAGAAGAGACTAAAGACCACCATCGTAAAGAAGGGTTGGATGATGGCCCACGCTGTGCCCAGCACCGTCTGCTTATAACGTACCTTGACGTCTCGCCAGACCAGGAAGTAGAGCAACTCACGGTACTCCCACAACTCATGCAGCTTGAGTGAAACCCAGCCGCGCGAAGGTTTAATAATCGTTACCGGCAATAACAGACTCGCCATATCGCTCTCTCTCGTTAATCCACTCTCATTGCTTATCTGCCAAGCAGTTTCTTGCTGCATTCAGGCGCTCCATGACGGTCGGTTCGTCGGGCCGCCACGACAACACCTGTTGGTAAGCACGCACGGCATCCTCGCAGCGGCCACCCTGTGTATACCAGTCCCCTAAGAGCCGTCCCCATTGCCAGACTTGGTTGCGACACGTTATCTCCCTTTGGCACAACAGGACCGCTTGTCTCAATTGATGCACGGCTTCAGGTAAATGACCTGCCTTATACTCGCTTAAGCCCAAGTAGTACCATACAAAAGGATTGCTTGGATTCTGCACATTAGCCTTTAGAAGGAAGACTTTCGCTCGATCAAAATCCTCTAAGTGATAGTATACAACACCTTGAAAGTGTTCCGGCCCCCACCTGTTTGGATCAGCCACACGTGCCTGTTGATACCATATAAGCGCCGCCTCGTATTGTCCACGCTTTCGCTGTAAGTGTCCCATTTCCATGTAGAAATCAAAAGGAGACTCACTTACCTGTGCACCACGTTGGTAAGCTGCCAAGGCGGCATTCCAATCCTTGGCTAATTGAGCTGCTTGGGCCAACGCCCACCAGTGATCTGCTTCGATCTCTGGAGTGGCATGGGCCAGTTGTCCCCAGGCGTTTATGGCCTCGATAGTCTGTTGATGGCCCAGGTAATACTCCACCAACGCTTCTACAGTGGGTCGGGCGGGAGCGATTTTCAGGCTCAGCTTGTACCACTCGATTGCAGCGTCAACAATTCCCGCTTGCTCAGCCTGAAGACCTCTATAATAGCAGTATGATGCAACTCCTCGATCACCGAGGGATGGGGGCTTGTCGTCCAAATAATCGGTAGTATGTATTGCAAGGGTTAGGTTCAGGGTCGCCACCGCATCGCCAGGGGCTAAGTGGAGCGCGTGTTGCCAGGCTTCTACAGCTTGGTAGCAGCGCCCTTCTAACCAGGCGACACGCCCGCTGTTCAACCATGCTCGCTGGTTCCAAAGGTTACTCGCTAACGCCTTTTTTGTGAGAGCAGCGCTTTTGAGATCGATGACTTGTTCCTGACAGCGAGGCGGTGACCACTGCTCAGTTACTTGTTCCCATTCAGCTAACAAAGCCAGAGAAGCCAGGTTGTTTAGCCATAAACTCCACAGCGCGGCGCTGCCAGACAGCACGACCAAAAGCACAGCCCCCGCCGTCAGTATACCGACCCAATGTTCCTTCAACACGTGGTCAAACCATCTATACCGTGTGGCTCAAAGATGTACAGTACCATTCAATCGTTCGCCGCAATCCCTCTTCAAGCGTGGTCCCCGAAACGAAACCGAACAGATTCCTGGCTCGGCCGGTGTCGAGTTTGCGGCGAGGTTGGCCGTTAGGTTTGCTCGTGTCCCACACGATGCGCCCGGTGAAGCCGGTTAGGCAGGCGATGGTCTCCAACAACTCCTTGATGCTGATCTCGAAAGCACTACCCAGGTTTACCGGCAGACTACCATTGTAGCGCTCGGTTGCTAGCAGGATGCCTTCGGCTGCATCCTCCACGTAGAGAAATTCACGAGTGGACGAGCCATCCCCCCAGGCCACGATATGGTCATCACCTCGCTCTTTCGCTTCCAGGCACTTGCGAATCAGCGCGGGAATGACGTGGGAGGTTTCCAAGTCGAAGTTATCTCTTGGGCCGTAGAGGTTGACCGGGAGCAGGAAGATCGAATTGAAGCCGTACTGCTGGCGGTACGCCTGACTCTGCACCAGCAGCATCTTCTTGGCCAGGCCGTAGGGTGCGTTGGTCTCCTCCGGGTAGCCGTTCCACAAGTCATCCTCACGGAACGGGACCGGGGTAAACTTAGGGTAGGCGCAGACGGTACCGATGGCCACGAATTTCTTTACACCCACCCGCCAGCTCTCGTGCAGTAACTGGACACTCATCATCAAATTGTCGTAGAAAAACTCGGCCGGGTGAGCACGGTTGGCGCCGATACCCCCAACGCGGGCCGCGAGATGGATGACGATGTTGACGGCGGAGCCCTGGCCATCCACTGTCGAGATCGTGCGAGTGCCGGTGGATGATCGCCGGCCGCTACGCCCTGCCCCATCGGTTGCCATCGCTGCGATCGGCTGGCGGCCGCCCGCGTGCTTCATTGAGGTATCGTGCAGGAGTTGGCGGATGGCGTCTATCTGGGTCAGGTCGTAATCCTGACTGCGAGGAACGATGATCTCGGCGGCACCGCGCTGACGCAGCTTCTCGACGACAAAGGAGCCGAGGAAACCGGCGCCACCCGTGACGATCACGCGCTTCTCTTTCCAGAACTCGCGACTGTCGGGCCAGTCTTTGGTCATGATCCCTGCTCCATACTAACGGTTTGGTGCTCCCAGCGGTGCCAGGAATTACACCGCTCGCGTAAGAGACGGTGCCCCTCACCTGGAGACGGAGCACCGATCAACTCGAGGTCAGCGTCTACCATGATCCGCACCAGCGTTCGGAAATCGATCTTCGGTTCCCACCCGAGGCGTTCACGCGCCCGGCCGGCATCGGCCAGCAGGTAGTCCACCTCGGTCGGACGGTAGTAGCGCGCATCGATCCGAACGTAATCCCGCCAATCGAGGTTCACGTAGCCAAAGGCCTCATCCAGAAACGCCCGCACTGTATGTGCCTCGCCGGTCCCGATCACGAAATCAGCGGGTGTTTCCTGCTGCACCATCAGCCACATGGCCTCGACGTATTCAGGCGCGTAGCCCCAGTCTCGCTTGGCATCCAGATTGCCCAGGTAGAGATACTGCTGCCGGCCGGCCAGAATTGCGGCCAGGCCACGCGTGATCTTGCGCGTCACGAAGGTCTCGCCCCGCCGCGGCGACTCGTGGTTAAAGAGGATCCCGTTGCAGGCATAGAGACCGTACCCCTCCCGGTAGTTCCGCGTGACCCAGTAGGCATAGACCTTGGCGGCCGCGTAGGGACTGCGCGGCTCGAACGGCGTCCGTTCGTTTTGGGGCGGCGGTGCGGCGCCGAACATCTCACTGGAAGAGGCCTGGTAGAACCGGGCTTTGACACCGCTCTTGCGGATCGCTTCCAGGATGCGGACGGTCCCCACGCCGGTCACATCGGCGGTGTACTCCGGCATGTCGAAGCTCACCCGCACGTGGCTCTGGGCCGCCAGGTGGTAGATCTCGTCCGGCCGGACATCGTAGATCACATCGAGCAGCGTCCCCGCACTGGTGACATCGCCGTAGTGCAGGTAGAGGCGCACCTTCTCGCCGTTGTGGGGGTCCCGGTAGAGGTGGTCGATGCGGCGCGTGTTGAAGGTGCTGGCTCGCCGGATCAGGCCGTGGACCTCGTAGCCTTTGGAGAGCAGCAGCTCGGCCAGGTAGGATCCATCCTGGCCGGTGATGCCGGTGATGAGGGCTTTTTTCATGGTTCAGCGTCCCGAGATGGGAGACAAGGGGAGGGGGAGAGAAGCAGAGGGGATGATGCAGTCACGCTCGGCTCCGCTTCCATTCAGCACATGCCGCGTATCGACCACACGCTTCGCGGTCCGCCGGATCCGCTCCCAATCGTACGAACCGTGGTCAGTCACGATGACAACACAGTCCGCCGAGACCAGCGCCTGGTCGAGGTCCGGCTCACACCCCAAGCCATGACCGTTGTGCGCAAATGCGGGTACATAGGGATCGTGATAGCGCACCTCCGCCCCCTTCTGGCGCAGGAGTTCGATGATGTCCAGCGCCGGCGACTCGCGCACGTCGTCGATGTCCTTCTTGTACGCCACCCCCAGCACCAGCACTTGGCTGCCTCGCAGCGGCTTGCCGGCCTCGTTCAACGCGTCCTGCACCTTCTCGACCCAGTAGCGCGGCATCTCGGTGTTGATCTCGCCCGCCAACTGGATGAAGCGCGCGTTGTAGTTGAGCGTCTTGAGCTTCCAGGAGAGATAGTGCGGATCGAGGGGAATGCAATGCCCCCCCACGCCGGGGCCGGGGGTGAACTTCATGAAGCCGTAGGGCTTCGTCGCCGCGGCCTCGATCACCTCCCACACGTCGACGCCCAGCTTGTCGGCCATGATCGCGATCTCGTTGACCAGCGCGATGTTGACTGCCCGGAAGGTATTCTCCAGCAACTTCACCATCTCCGCCGCCTGGGTGGACGAGACCGGCACCACCCGCTCGATCGCCTGGCGGTAGAGTGCCGTCGCCACTTCCAGGCAGGCCGGCGTGACCCCGCCGACCACCTTCGGCGTGTTCTCCACAGTATAATCGCTGCGCCCGGGGTCGATGCGCTCCGGCGAGAAGGCCAGGAAGAAGTCCGTGCCCACCGCGAAGGGCTGCCCGTCCGCCCTCTGCGAGAGCATGGGGAGGAGCAGCTCCTCGGTCGTGCCAGGGTAGGTGGTGGACTCCAGCACCACCAGCATCCCCGCGTGCAGGTGCTGCGCCACCGCCTCGCCGGCCGCGATCAGGTAACGCACGTCGGGGTCGCGGGTCTTGTTCAGCGGCGTCGGCACGCAGATGATCGCGACGTCGGAGTCGGTAAGGACTGAGAAGTCGGTTGTCGCCTGTAAGGTTCCAGGTTGGAAGGTTCCCCCTACGGGGGGCACCCAATGCAGTGCCCCGCACCAGGGGGCACCCCTCAGGGTGGAAGGTCGAAGATGCCCAGCGTCAGCGTCCGGGCATTGAAGGTTACCGGCGCCATTCGTTGATCCCGCCGGTGCATGGGCCTGGGTGGCTATAGCGTATTGGGCGAGGAGTGCCGATGGGACGTCCCGGATGTAGGACTCGCCACGGTTGATGGCGTCGACCTTGCGCCGGTCGACGTCGATGCCGGTGACGCGGAAGCCGGCGCGGGCGAAGGCGACGGCGAGCGGCAGCCCGACGTAGCCGAGGCCGATGATGGCGACGCGCGCCTCGCGGTGAGCGATCTTGGTGAGCAGCGTAGGTGGTGGCATAGTGTTCATCGGTGATGGGATGGTGGCTGACGTTCTCGCCGGTTGCGGGGCGCAGGGGTCACTTCACCACCCGCTTGTGTTCGAGTGACGCGGCCCCGAAGTTCAGCACGAGGGCCAGGCGGAAGCCGGTGGCGGTCAGGGAGTTGAGGGCCTGGGCGTCGTGTCGCGGATGGAGCGTTGAGACCGCCTTGAGTTCCACAATGATCTTGTCCTCGATCACGAAGTCGGCGACGTACTCGCCCACCAGAACACCTTTGTAGGAGACCGGCAGCTTCTTGAATTGCTCGAACTGAATGCCGCGCAGCGAGAGTTCGTGCGCCAGGGACGCCTGGTAGACGGCTTCCAGGGAGCCGGGGCTGAGGATGCGATGCACCTCCATCGCGGCGCCGACAATGGCGTAGGAGAGTTCTTTGTACAGGATCTTGCTCACGTGGTACCTCGGCGGGGTCCTGGCCACGAATGGCACGAATTGTTTTTTCATTTTTCGTGTCAATTCGTGCCATTCGTGGCAAGTGTGCCATTGGCCATCCTACAACCTTTAACGGCACGATCTTGATGAACCGAAGTCGGTCCTTGACCACGACCAGGCGCACCTGGCCGAAGTCACCGACGCGCGTCAGGGCCCGATCGATGAGGCCGACGAGGTCGGCGTCGAGGACGGACAGGGCCGAGGGCAGGGTGAGCGGCTGCTTGGAGGTGGCGGTCGGGTCAGGCATCGCAAGCCTCGCTCTGGCTCCAGGAACGCCGGGCAGACAAAAGCACCCTCCGGAATCTTCCACCGCTACCAAGGTTGCTACGCGTTACTGTTTACTGTTCACTGATCACTATTCACTGATCACTGCTTGCTCGGCCGGCAGGCTCCGCCGTTTCGACATCCCGTCAAGGTCTGGAGGCCGAGCAAGGTGGCAGGTGGCAGGGTGAGGGGTTGCAAGAACAACCTTCCAAACTTCCACCTGTAACCGTTATCAACCGGCGTTGGGCGAGACTGGAGCGAGGCGGGGTGGGCGCAGCCTCAAGCTGGAGACCGCGCAAATGAGGAGTCCGCGCTTCCAGGTACGGGCCCACGGGGCTCCGCGAGGGAGCAATTGGCACGCACGTGCTTCGCACCGGGTGGTCGAAGCGACAGTCGGTAGTATGGCGGAAAGAGGTGAAAATGCTATGAAGCTACGGTACCAGTATGGTGAAAGAATGTTCACTCCCGGCAAAAGGCAGTGACTGCCGCCTGGTGGGCCAGGCCAACCGGCGCCGCCGGGGCCGGGCCTCCCCCCCCACGTTGGGGGGCTGGGGGGTGAGCGGCTCCTTCGCCCGCCGCCCCCGCGTGCTGTGCCGGGACCACTCGAGGGGGATCAGCCAGCCGGCCGATAGAGGCGGCGCAGCTCATCGGGACTGGACGCGCTCCGGATCGCCTGCGGCACCGCCCGCAGCAGCGCCACGTCCTCGATCCCTTCGATACGCCTTCGGCTAGCTTGTAGATTTTCGGCAGCAGCTGAAGTTGGGGTGGTTCTTGATTTAGTCGAGGCGCCAGTGTTTGAGCCAGACGTCGTAGGCGTCGTTGAGGTTGTCCACACCTATCACCGTGTGGCCACCAGCGAGCAGAGACTCGCACAGCTTCCAGCCGATGAAACCGGCGCAGCCGGTGACGAAGACGCGCAGGTTAGTAGACCTCATCATGGGTGCCCATCGTCAACAGGAGAATCTCTTCCTCGCCTGACTCTGGATTCTGGACAAACTCGAAGAGGACACGATTATCGTAGTCTACCGTGCAAGCCCATGCGTCAGCCAGTTCACCCTTCAACTTGTGCAACGTAGGGTGAAAAGGGTCCTCGGCAAGCTGCTGAAGAGTGCGTTCAACCCTCGCTCGTAGTTCGGGCTGGCGGCCGACGGCTCGTTTGAAGGCTCGCACAAACGCAGCGCTCCAAACCAGGGGTCTCACCCCGACAGCTCCTCCATCAGGTCGGCCACCGTGCCTCGGTGCACCTCGCCACGTCGGTAGACCTCACGGGCTTCGGCGATTTCTGCTGCCAGCTCCCTCCGCCGGTGCTGGATCAAACGCTGACGGATGATCTCTACCAATAACGCCTGATCGTCGGGCGGCAACGCCTCCACCACTTCGATAGCCTCCTGGAAGGTGGAAGATCCCGTTGTTTTCATCATCCGGCTTTCACCTCCTTGGAGTCGAATCTCACCCTCAAGCATAATCGCCCCTCATTCCACTGTCAAACATGCTCAGGAAGTATGCAGCCAACGCCAGTGCTTCAGGCGCACGTCGTAGGCGTCGTTAGCGCGCGGCCCACCGGCAGGCAGACCGGCGTCGTGCCGCCCATGACCTTCGGCGTGTTGACCGTGGTCCAATCCCTGCGGCTGGGGTCAATGCGCTCCGGCGAGAAGCAGAGGAAGAAGTCCTTGTCGACCTCAAGCCCGTGCCCGTTCCCCGCCAGCCGCGGCAGGATCACCTCGGTGGTCGTTCCGGGATAGGTCGTGCTTTCGAGGACCACCAGCATCCCTGGGTGGAGATAGCGGGCGATCTCGTCTGCTGCGGCGACGATATAAGAGATGTCGGGATCGCCGGTCTTGCGCAGCGGTGTCGGGACGCAGATGCTGACGGCGTCGCAGTCGGTCAAGACCGAGAAGTCGGTGGTCGCGTGTAGGGTTGCAGGTTGAAGGTTAGAAGGTCGAAGATGCCCAGCGTCAGCGTCCGGGCATTGAAGGTTAACGGCACCATTCGTCGATCCCACCGCTGCATGGGCTGCGCTGGCGACGGTGTAGTGGGCGAGGACTCCCGATGGGACATCCTGGATGTAGGACTCGCCGCGGGTGATGGCGTCGACCTTACGCCGGTCGACGTCGATGCCGGTGACGCGGAAGCCGGCGCGGGCGAAGGCGACGGCCAGCGGCAGCCCGACGTAGCCCAGGCCGATGATAGCGACGCGCGCCTCGCGGTGGGCGATCTTGGTGAGCAGCGTAGGTGGTGGCATAGTGTTCATCGGTGATGGGATGGTGGCCACGAATTCCACGAATTGACACGAATTGGCTTTTTTATTTTTCGTGGAATTTGTGGAATTCGTGGCTGCCGGTCTCGCCGTTTGTGGGGCGCAGGGGTCACTTCACCACCCGCTTGTGTTCCAGTGACGCGGCGCCAAAGCCTGCCCTGAGCGCAGTCGAAGGAGCCTGCCCTGAGCCTATCGAAGGGCTGTCGAAGGGTTCAGCGTGCCGGTCACGTTGGTCTCGAAGTAGACCCTGGGGTTCTCCACGGACTGGCGCATACCCGCCCTGGCCGCCAGGTTTATTACCGCACCAAAAGGAGCGCTCCCTTGCTCCCCTGCCCCTCTAGTTCCCACAGTTCCCTCAGTTCCTTTTGGTTCGTGATGTCCAGCCGGTGGAACTCAGAGCCGGGTTTGCCTTCAAGTTGGCCCAGCCGCCAGTGTTTGAGGCGCACGTCGTAGCAAAGTCCTGAGCCCGGCGAAGGGGCATCGTTGAGATTGTCCACGCCGATGCCTGCACTGAGCCTTGCGAACGTGACGACGATGCCCTGCCCCCTGCTCCCGTACCCCCGTGCTCCCCTGCTCAGTGTGGCCGTCGGCCAGCCGTGTGAAATAGTATTTCACGGGGCCAGCAGGAACTCGGTCACCTTCCAGCCGATGAAGCCGGCGCAGCCGGTCACGAGGATGTGCTGGGGAGCCGAGGTGCGGAGGTGCGGAGGAGAACTCATCTGCTCACCTTTGCTCCGCAGTGTAGCTTGCTTGGGCTAATGCTTCCAGGAAGTCTGCAAAGGCATCCAGCACAACCACAGCCTTACGCAACTCCAGAGCGAGCATGAGCACTTCTGCCTCACCCGGCCCCAGGCTTCGCCCTGAGGGCTCAGCCCGAAGGGTTCACGCCCAAGGCTCGACCTTCCGCAAGCCTGTACTGAGCACTTCGACAAGCTCAGTGTAAACCATGCACTGAGCGAAGCGAACGTGTCCGTCGAAGTATGGCACAGATTCCCTGCTGAGGGGGTAGAACCTGGGTTTTCTGCGGCCATTACATCCGGTCCACAATACGGTGAGGGCCAACCCTGAGCAACAGGTAGTACTCACCCTCAATCTCGAAGATCACCCGGTGGTTCATCGTCACACTGAATTCCCATAACCCTTCCACACCCTGTACCTTGTGGACTCGTAATGAAGGATGGCGAGGATCACGGAGCAGGAACCTCAGTTTCTGATCCACGCGCTGCTGAATGTCCGCTGGCAACTTCTGATAATCCTTCTTGAAGCGATCGGTGCGTCGGACCTTCATCCGTAACACTTTAGTTCTGTGAGCAGGGGACGGGAGGGACAGAGAGCCGGTCTAACAAAGTTCTAACGGCGTGCTGATGCGGCCGTAACACAGGTGTGATAGCGTGCAACGCATGGAGCCACTCCGAGAGCCGAACACTGAATTGACAGCCGAGCAGATGCCGGCGGTCATCGCCGAGAATGAGGTCCTGCGCGCCGAGTTGGCCGCGGCGCGCGAGCAGATCGCCGAGTTGCAGTACGCGCTGCAAGCGGCCCTGGCGACGGTGGCGGCCTTGCGCGCGGAGGTGGCAAGTGCGCAGGCGCGGATCAACGAACTGGACGAGAGCCGCGAGCAGCTTGACCGCGAGTTGACGGCGATCAAGCAAGCGCCCTATCAAGCCCGTCGGCGACGGGTCGCGCGCACTGCGGCGCCACGTGAACGCAAAAAGCCGGGGCGGAAAGCCGGGCATCCTGGGAGTGGCCGAGCGCGCCCCAGTCGGATCGACCGGGTTGAGGTGATCAGCGCCGGTGAGCGGTGCCCAGACTGCGGCCGCGCGTTCACGGGTGAGGGGGTCGTGCGCGAACGGATCGTGGAAGAGATCGAGCCAGTGCGGCCGACGGTGGTGACCTGTTTTCAGATTGAGCGGCGCTGGTGTCCGACCTGTCGGAAGTATCACGAGTCCCCGGTGACGGCGGCCTTGCCGCGCCATCGCTTGGGCTTGCGAGTGTTGCTCTTCGTGGTCTATCAGAAAGTGGCCTTGGGCTTGAGCTACGGCAAGATTCGGCAGGAACTGGCCACCTACTTTGGTCTGCGGCTCAGTCTGGGCGAGTTGCCAGGGATGGTGGCTGAGGTGGCTCAGCTCTTCGGCCCCGCCTACGCGCGCTTGATCGAGCTGATGCGTCGGCAAGCGGCGATCCATATTGATGAGACCAGTTGGCGGATCGATGGTCACGGGCACTGGCTGTGGGTCTTCGTCAACGATCTGGTGGCCCTCTACGTGATCAGTCGCAGTCGCGGCAGCAAAGTTCCCAAGGCCTTGCTCGGTCCCGACTTTGAGGGGGTCGCGATTACCGATTTCTTCAGTGCCTACTCCCCCCTGGAGATCAACAAAGCCAAGTGTTGGGCCCACCTCTTGCGCGATTCGCACGATTTCGCCAGCGGCCGGCCCCCCGATTCCGAACGGGCTCAATTTCATCGCCGCTTGCAGACCCTCTTTCTCGAGATGGGCCTCGCCTTGGAAGAAGTCGCTGCCGATCCCGACGCCCGCCTCCGCCTGACCGAGGCGATGCGCACCCGCCTGCTCGCCTTTGCCACCGAGCCGTGGCAGACCTGGGACTGCCGCAACTTGGCGGAGCGGATCCGCAAGTATCTCGATGACCTCCTCGTCTGGTTGTCTCATCCCGCCGTCCCACCCACCAACAACGCGGCCGAGCGCGCGCTGCGTCCCGCCGTCGTCACCCGCAAGACTTCCTTTGGCAGTCGTTCGCGCCAGGGGGCCTTCGCCTTTGTTCGTTTGCTCTCGCTCATCGAAACCTGGGAGCGTCAAGGCAAAGACTTCTACTCGACCGCCTTCACCGCTCTCGTCGACTCTTGCTCACAAAACTAAAGTGTTACCTTCATCCTGACTTCCCTGGCTGGCTCTTCAGTTCGGCAAGCAAGTCCTCAATATCATCGAAATCCCGATACCGTCCTTCTGCCAGGTCCGCTTTGGCCTCCTGGTAGCGGGTTTGCCACTCCTCGGTCCAAAACCAGGACTGGTCCATCTCCTCCCGCCGCCAGCGCAAGTAATCTATGAAGTCCAGTACTTCCACTGCTTCTTCCTCAGCGAGTTCGTCCAGCACCTGCTTTACCACCTCTTTGAGATTAGTCGCCATGCCTCTTATCTCCTTCCTCAGACCCTGTCAAATGGGTAGCTAACGTTAACGCAGACCGTAGCTTCGGGACATCTTGCGAGACATCATCGAGTCATCGCGGGACACCCTACAGGACATCACTTCGGTTCTTCCTTGAACACGTAGAGTGTGTGTATCGTCTCGTCCCCCTTGTCTCCATAATGCCAACGCACACGCCACTTGATCAAGAGTTGCCGCTGACTTGCGAGCACGTTTTCATCCAGAATGTTCATGCAGGTATTGGCTCTAGCGCAAACTCGTCTGCATGTTTGAGAAATGCCTCACCCGACAATCGGATCGCCTCTTTGCTGATGCTATCGTGGCATTCCTCGATGATAGTTTCCCACGCCAATCCCTCTGCGAGCATTTCTAGCACCTGCCAGACCATAATGCGTGTTCCGCGAAAGGTTGGCTTGCCGTGACAAATCCTGGGGTCGGCGATGATGTAGCGCCCCAACAGTTTAGCCTGCGTCTTTCTTTCCATCTCAACACCTCGCTGCATTCAATTCTGTAACCCAATTATACACCCATGCACTGTGATAGTCTACTCGCTGCATTCGCTCTGAAACGACGTTCGGATGGATGTGGCATGACCGCAAACACGTGAACACCGTCACCGTATCCTTCGACGTATCCGTAACCGTAGAGCATCTTCATAATGGTCGGATTGCGATGGACCGGTCTGGTGGTGTAAATCGTCTCCGGCGTGATGGGCTCGGGAAATCCACCCGGGCTCCCGATCTCCATCCGATCTGTGAACCACTTGACGATGACAGAGGATCCCACGATCTGGTACTCCCGGTGGGCCAGGGCGTTGATGATGACCTCCCGAATGGCTCTCACCGGGTACTCTGGTATGTCCTCGCGCCGGGGACCAAAGCGCATGACATCCCTGATCGAGCCCACCTGGATGTGCTCGCCCACGTAATCGGTGGCCTGGTCAATCATCTCAGTCAGACACCCTGCGCCTGGAATCCATTCAAGACGTGTCGCGTATCCACGATGAGCCTGGCGTGCCAGGAAAGAGTCGCCCAGGCATAGGCGGTGTGATCCGTGGCAATGACCACGCAATCAGCCTCCCACACGGCGCTCTCCAGGTCAGCGACGGCGGCCATCTCGAGGCCATCGTGGTGGAAGCAGGGCACGTGGGGGTCGTGATAGCTCACTCGGGCTCCCTTGGCGGCCAGCAGGTGGATGATATCCAGCGCCGGCGACTCGCGCACGTCGTCAATGTCCTTCTTGTAGGCCACCCCCAGCACCAGCACCCGGCTGCCTCGCAACGGCTTGCCGGCCTCGTTGAGCGCGTCCTGCACCTTCTCGACCCAATAGCGCGGCATCTCAGTGTTGATCTCCCCCGCCAACTGGATGAAGCGGGCGTTGTAGTTCAAGGTCTTCAACTTCCACGACAGGTAGTGCGGATCCAGAGGGATGCAATGCCCGCCCACGCCGGGGCCAGGGGTGAACTTCATGAAGCCGTAGGGCTTCGTCGCCGCGGCCTCGATCACCTCCCACACGTCGACGCCCAGCTTATCGGCCATGATCGCGATCTCGTTGACCAGGGCGATGTTGACCGCCCGGAAGGTGTTCTCCAGCAACTTCACCATCTCGGCGGCCTGGGTGGACGAGACCGGCACCACCCGCGCGATGGCCTGGCGGTAGAGCGCCGTCGCCACTTCCAGGCAGGCCGGCGTGACGCCCCCGACCACCTTCGGGGTGTTCTCCACGGTGTAATCGCTGCGGCCGGGGTCGATGCGCTCCGGCGAGAAGGCCAGGAAGAAGTCCTGGCCCACCGCGAAGGGCTGCCCGTCCGCTCTCTGCGAGAGCATGGGGAGGAGCAGTTCCTCGGTCGTGCCAGGGTAGGTGGTGGACTCCAGCGCCACCAGCATCCCCGCGTGCAGGTGCTGCGCCACCGCCTCGCCGGCCGCGATCAGAGAGCGCACGTCGGGATCGCGGGTCTTGTTCAGCGGCGTCGGCACGCAGATGATCGCGACGTCGCAGTCGGTGAGGACTGAGAAGTCGGTTGTGGCGGTTATGGTTGCAGGTTGGAAGGTTGCAGGTTGCAGGTTTGATGGTTCGTGGCGTCCCGCGCCATTGGGGAAGACCGGCGAGGTGTGGGCAGGGGCGCGGGCGGCGACGGTGTAGTGGGCGAGGGCTTCCGATGGGATGTCCTCAATGTAGGACTCGCCGCGGTTGATGGCGTCGACCGTGCGCCGGTCGACGTCGATGCCGGTGACGCGGAAGCCGGCGCGGGCGAAGGCGACGGCCAGCGGCAGGATCCCCCCAATCTGTGTCATCTGTGGTTTGCAAATCCCTTCAAATCCCTTCAAAATCCCTTCATCTCGCCAAGACATAGTAGGTCCCTCGCCCCTTACCGTGTCGGACGAGCAACCCTTTGTCACACAGGTCCTTAAGATCCCGGTATGCCGTCACATCTGAAATGCCTACGAGAGCCTGATATTCTCCTGCGGTGATCCGCCCATGCTCTCCTCCATACAACACGGCCTCCACCTGGCGTTCGTTCAATCCTTCTGCCCACCCTGGCCATGCCACCATCTCTTCCATGAAGCGCTCACCGGGACCCATCAAAGTCGCCCGGAACTCGCTTCCTACTTCCTCGAACCGAGGCCGGGGCAGGCCATGCGCTTGCATTACCAGGGCCATGCGTCGGATGCCTGTGCCCAGTCGCTCGATGTATCGACTCCCCAGGTCTCGGAACACCCCCACGATGATGGGGTTGCGCAGCACCGACTGCGGCTCCAACCGTCGCATCTTCTCCAGTGAGATCCCCGGCGGCAACGGTCCCGGGCTGTAAACCTCGATCCGGCCGTCGAACATGAAGACCCGGATGCGCTGCCCGCGCCGGCTGTAGTCTCGATGGACCACGGCGTTGACAATGGCCTCTCGTACCGCCTCCTGGGGATACTCTCGATACTCTATCCCCACGAACCCCTCGATCCGCCGGCCCACCTTCATGTGACGGTAGATGAACTGCTCCGCGTCGTCCACCAGTTGATACAAAGGCCCCCGCAGGTCCCGCCGGTCGATGTAGCTCACCACGTCGGCACCCTTGAAGCGCACACAGGCCACCTCGGTCTGCCCGATGAAGCGCTGAGGATCATGAGCGAAGAGCATCACCCCGGCGTTCGTCGGCTCCTGGCAGCACTGGCGGGGACGATTCCAGACGACTGGCTGGTGATCGTCCTGGCCGATCGCGGCTTGTATGCCCGCTGGCTCGATCAGCAGATTCGTACCCAGGGCTGGCACCCCTTCTTGCGCATCGCCGCGCGCGGCTACTTCGCCCCCACGGGCGGCGCCTTTCAGCCCCTGAAGGGCCTGCTGACGGCTGAGGGCCAGTCCTGGCTGGGCACCGGCACCTGCTTTCAGAGCCCGCAGGCCCAACTGCGCGGTACCTTGCTGGCCTCTTGGGGCCCAGGCACCAGCGAGCCCTGGCTGATTCTCACCGATCTCACCCCCAGCGAGGCCCAGACTGCCTGGTACCGCCTGCGGGCCGGGATCGAGCGCTTCTTCAAATGTCTCAAGCGCGCCGGCTGGCATTGGGAGCAGACCAAAATGACCGACCCCGCGCGCGCCGAGCGCCTCTGGCTGGCGATTGCCGTGGCCACCCTGTGGGTCATCGCCCGCGGCGCCGAGGCCGACGCCGACCCGACCGCCCCCGACCTTGAGGGCTTGCCACGCCTGCACGTCGCCCGGCGCCACCCCGCGCGCGCCCGCGCCTGGTTTCCGTGTTCCGCGCCGGCCTCGTGGCGGTCCTGGCCGATCTCCTGAGCGGCCGGTCGCCATTCCATGGGCGCTTCGTCCAGACTGCCTGGCCAGAGGCTCACTCTTGTTGACCTACCCTTGAAAGGGGGCTGGGGGGGGGAAGCGAGGATTTGCGCCAGCACGCTCCCGGGTTCTGCAAGAGACGCCGGGGGTAAGGAACAGGATCCGATGCAAGGACGGACCTCACGTCGTCTGAGTCGGGGGAATGTCTCCGCGAACTGCATATAAGAAATGCAGCCCATCGAGAATGACGATACCCGGGTAGGAGTCACCCAAGGCGGCGAAGTGAGGATCATAGGTGACAATATGAGTGGCGCCACCCACTACAGCACAGGCAATCACGTGATCATCGTCCGGGTCAGCCAGGATTACGGCCTTAACCTCAGACAGAGGGACCACGACTGGCACACTACGCCTGATCAGCTCTGCCAGGAATTCAGCCGTTTTGCCAGGATCGGCCTTGCGAGCGACAAGCTTCTCAGCGTACTCCTCCAGGAGAGCGGCCGAGTAAAGTAAGTCGAATTCACCGGCCAGCCAACACCGGATCAACTCCGCCGTCGGACTGGCTGGATTACGGGCCTTGATGGCTGCGATGATGACGTTGGTGTCAAATACGGCCCGTAAGCGTGCCGGCTTAATCATCCAGAGCTGCTTCGGCCTCGTCGAGGATGGTCGTGCCGTCGGCAATTGCCTCAGCCCGCAGCGCTTCCAGAGTTGCCAGCAAGTGGCGCCGGTGATCCACTTCCGGGATGGTATCTGGCTTACCAGCCAACTTCTCTGCCAACGCCAGCACTTTGATCACGACTTCGGGCCGTGGACGGGTGAGCCGGGCACGAAGCCGAGCGAGATCGGCGTCGGTAACACCCTCGGCCTGCAAGCGCTGGTCAAGGTCCAGAGGGGCTGATACAGGGATGATGATCAACCCGCCGTTGCTGGGGCGCACCACTACATCGCTGTTGGGTGTGAGCCCCGCCTCAGCAAGTAGTTCTTCCGGCAAATGGAGCACACCGGCCTGGAGAGTTAGAGTACGCTCCATCAGAGTACCTCGTCACATGACATCCGGATTCGTCAGAGTAGGAACGAATCTGTACTTCGACACAAGACAGATGAGATCAGGCAAGCCGGGTCTCCCGTGCCAGTTGTGCGTCGGTCAGCCGAAACGTGTCCACGCCGTAATCGACCAGGCGCGCCAGAAAGACCACCCGGGGCACGCCGGCCAATCGCGCGGCAGCACCAGATGAGAGTTGCCCCATCTCAAAGAACTTCACTGCGGCTGCCATGCGCACAGCGTCACCGGCCTCGTCTACAGGAACCCTGAGTCCTAACACGGCTTCCCTTGGAATCTCCAAGACAACGTCGCTCATATCACCCTCTCATCGGAATGACAATTTCGGCTTTGGGATTGCCCTTCCTTCAGCTTGGAACGCTGGTGCTCTCCAGATGGTATTCCTCGTATTGTAGAGCCTGAACAGCCGAGGGGCAAACGGACCTGGCGTTGGGAATTGAGAGTCGCTGATGAACGTGATGCCGTGAATCCTGGCGGTCCCCGTTCTGAATTCGAAGCTGCCCAGCGTCAGCGTCCGGGCATTGCAGGTTCACGGCACCATTCGTCGATCTCGCCGGTGCATGGGCTGCGCTGGCGACGGCGTCGTGGGCAAGGATTTCCGATGGGACGTCCTGGATGGAGGCGTGACCGTGGTTAATGGCGTCGATCTTGCGCTGGTCGGCGTCGATGCCGGTGCCTGCCCTGAGCGAAGTCGAAGATCCCCAGGGGAAGCCGTCGGGGACGAATGTGACGCGGAAGCCGGCATCAACTCACTGCGGTGCGCGCGCTCTGCCGTTGTTGTTTCTGCCGTAAAAATTCGGCAAAATCCACGACTTCCTCGAGCAGCTCCTGGGAGAGCTCATCTGCCACGCTGAGCAACTGTACTCGTGCCCCCACTGTCTCCGAGGCCGGTTTCACCAATCGGAGTTGGTGGGCGTAAATAGTCTCCACGCCCAGTGTTTCCATAAAAGCTTCAGGATCATCCCGGTCGCTGGAGACAAAGGTTCCCTGAGCATCCGGTTTTACCCACTCGCCAAATAACTCCACCAGGTAGGCTTCCCCATCGTCGAGCACCTCAACAACTGTGCCCGGTGTTCCCTCCGGTGCGACCCCACCATCGGAAAGAGGAATTGCTTCGCGAAGCTTGACTGAATCAAACAACTGGAAAGGAGTCATGGTTTATTTCTTGCTTCTCTCCGGATACGCCGTTACAAACCTGGCAACATCCTCATTGGGGCGCACAATCCAGATTGTCCGAATCTGCCGCGCCAAACCGGTTGGGCCAGTGATGGAAACAACAGCCTTATAGCGCTCACCGTAAGCATCCTGTCCCTGAGATTGCAATAACTCCATTGACATCTCAGCCAGCAACGCCTCTCGAAGTGTCTCCGGTGACCGAAAGCCCATGATGTGCCACCAGAATGTACGCTTGTCGCCCCCCTCTCCTGGCTCAGTCGAGTAACTGAGTAGATATTCTGCCTTTGCCAGGGGAAACTCCAAACGACTTATGCCCATTATAGCCTAATCTTGGTCTCTACCAGGATCGTACTCTATTTTCACGCTGAGTCCCTCCGTGGAAAGCCCGTTCCGTATCGAGCTTTCACCGTCAACACGATCACGCCCTGATCCTCGCTCGTCTTGTAGTATACCCTGACTTCTTTCTTGTCGTAAAACTGCCCTTCCCATTCCGCCCCGTAGGGGAATACCTTCATTGACCCGCCGTTTAAGACGTGTCGCGTGTCCACGATGAGTCTGGCCTGCCGGGAAAGAGTCGCCCAGGCATAGGCCGTGTGGTCCGTGGCAATGACCACGCAATCAGCCTCCCGCAAGGCGCTCTCCAGGTCAGCGACGGCGACCATCTCGAGGCCATCGTGGTGGAAGCAGGGCACGTGGGGATCGTGATAGCTCACTCGCGCCCCCTTGGCACGCAGCAACTCGATGATATCCAGCGCCGGCGACTCCCGCACGTCGTCGATGTCCTTCTTGTAGGCCACCCCAGCACCAGCACCCGGCTGCCCCGCAGGGGCTTGCCGGCCTCGTTCAGCGCGTCCTGTACCTTCTCGACCCAGTAGCGCGACATCCCGGTGTTGATCTCCCCCGCCAACTGGATGAAGCGGGCATTGTAGTTCAGCGTCTTGAGCTTCCAGGAGAGATAGTGCGGATCGAGGGGGATGCAATGCCCGCCCACCCCGGGGCCGGGGGTGAACTTCATGAACCCATAGGGCTTCGTCGCCGCGGCCTCGATCACCTCCCACACCTCGACCCCCAGCTTGTCGGCCATGATGGCGATCTCGTTCACCTGGCGATATTGACCGCCCGGAAGGTATTCTCCAGCAGCTTGACCATCTCCGCCGCCTGGGTGGCCGAGACCGGCACCACCCGCGCGATTGCCTGGCGGTCGAGCGCCGTCGCCACCGCCAGGCAGGCCGGTGTGACGCCGCCGACCACCTTCGGGGTGTTCTCCACGGTGTCATCCGCGCGGCCGGGGTCGATGCGCTCCGGCGAGAAGGCCAGGAAGAAGTCCTGGCCCACCGCGAAGGTCTGCCCGTCCGCTCTCTGCGAGAGCATGGGGAGGAGCAGCTCCTCCGTCGTCCCGAGGGAGGTGGTCGACTCCAGCACCACCAGCATCCCCCGGTGCAGGGACTGCGCCATCGCCTCACCGGCCGCGATCAAGGTGCGCACGTCGGGGTCGCGGGTCTTGTTCAAGGGCGTGGGCACGCAGATGTCACATGTAAGGTTGCAGGTTGGAAGGTTGCAGGTTACCGGCGCCATTCGTTGATCCCGCCGGTGCATGGGCCTGGGTGGCTATGGTGTATTGGGCGAGGAGTGCCGATGGGATGTCTCGGATGGAGGATTCGCCGCAGGTGATGGCGTCGACCTTGCGCCGGTCGACCCTTCGACAGGCTCAGAGCTTGCCCTGAGCCTGTCGAAGGGGCAGGCTCTGCCAGTCACGCGGAAGCCGGCGCGAGCGAAGGCGATGGCCAGCGGCAGGCCGACGGAGCCCCCGCCGATGATGGCGATGCGCGCCTCGCGGTGGGCAATCTTGGTGAGCAGCGTGGGTGGTGGCATAGTGTTCATCTCAGCAACAAATCGTGAAGCCGGGCGATGATCTCCGTAACCGTCGTCGGATCAACCGCCACGTGATCAGTGGGGTTTTCTATCGGGTGGACATGCCACCCACGCCGGTTGTCGAAGTCAAGGCCCCAGATTCGCTGTTGGGCTTCGATGAGTGCAAAAGCCATGGTACCGCTAACTTCGTTGAAGTAGAAGCGTAGGAAGCGATCCTCATGGATGGAAGCGTAGCCGTTGGCAACCGGACCCTCTGTTTGTACAGCAACCCGCTCAAAAAGCCCAGTACCGGCAAGTGCATCCAGTAGTTCCTCGACAAACGCTCTCACGTCCATCGAGCTTGTAATGCCTCATAGTGGTGTAAGAGTGTCTCAGCTTGTTCCCATTCCCAGAAATCACGCTCGACCTCGTAGGAATACGCATCCCGCCCCAGCGTCCCGGCTTCACCACGGGCCGCGAACTCTGCAAACGGCATGCCCCATTTCGATTCGAACGCCTGGATCCGCTGTCTCAACAGCCGCACCTTCAGATCGATGTACTCGGAGAGCACCTTCCAGAGCGCCGTCTCGAGGTCGGGTGTTTCGGCGAGCTGGGTCAACAGCGCGCCCAAGCGAGGTGACACCGTGAGAGCCGAACTTGGATACCCCATCATCCTGTCTCCATCCCCAGGAGCACCACCGGTTTCAGTCCACGCGACTCGAATCATGACCGCTGGCGGCTTTGCCTCCTGGATACAGAACAAGCATAGGGATCCTTCCCCACTCCGTCAAACACGCATCCTTCCCCAAGAGAAGGTGATGGTTGCCCCAAATTGACAGGAACAAGAAGAAAGCCAATTCGTGTCAATTCGTGCAATTCGTGGCAAGATTACCATGCGGTCGTCGACACTCTCACTCTGCAAGACTTCGATGAAGCGCAGCCGGCCGTTCACGACGATCAAACGCACCTGGCCGAAGTCGCCGACGCGGGTCAAGGCCCGGTCGATGCGGCCAACGAGGTCGGCGTCCAGGCAGGTCAGTGGTGCTGCCAGGGTGAGCGGCGGTTTGGGTTTGGCGGTTGGGTCAGGCATCAGGGCCTCGATCTGGCTCCAGGAATGCCGGGCAGACAAAAGCACCCTCCGGGATCTTCCACCGCTCCCAAGGTTGCCACGCGCCACTGCTCACTGCTCACTGTTCACTGTTCACTGTTCACTGTTCACTGTTCACTGTTCACTGTTCACTGCTTGCTCGGCCGGCAGGCTCCGCCGTTCCGACATCCTGTCAAGGGCTGGAGGCCGGGAGGGCTACAGGTTGCAGGTTGCAGGTCGAAGACGCCCGGCGTGAGCATGCGGGCATCGCCAGGGTGCGGGGTTGCAACACCAACCTTCAACCTTCCAACCTTCTTTACCGTCGTTCGTTGGGCGACACTGGCGTGACAGGGAGGGGACGCAGTCTCAATCGGGAGGCTGCGCACAGGGAGGAACCCTCTCTTCCAGATGCGGACCCACGGGGCTCCGCGAGGGAGCGATTGGCACGCACGCGCTTCGTACCGGGTGGTCGAAGCATTCAGTAATATGGCGGAACGAGGTGAAAATGGTATGAAGCCGCGGCACTATTGCACGTTTCCAATTGAACCTGACCATCGCTGTGCGGAGCCGGGCGGGCCGCCGGGCGGTTGAGAGCGCGGCCCGGGCCGGTGGCCGGGCCTGCCCCTGCGGCCACCCGGGGGGTCAGCGGCGATTGGAACAGGGCCACAGCGGGTGAAGACCGCTCGCCATTGGGCGCCAAGGGCGAGAAGCCAGTCGGCTTCAGCCGACTTGGCCTATCAGCCCTGGAATTCATTCCTGGGCCGCCGGGCGGGTGCTGTCCTGGCCGGCCAGGGCTGTCCCGGCTGAGCCGGGGAAACCGCGGCTGGAGGCCTCCGGCCGGGCCTGCCCCTCCGGGCACGCTGGTTGTCGGATGAATGTGGAACGGGGCACTAATAGTGTGAAAAGGCGTTCAGGATAGCCCCCTTCTTGCCCCGCGGGTGGGAGCAGGAGGGGCTTCAACGACGCGCTGCGTGGCTTCGCATTGTGGTGCCAGGCGCCCTGCGGCCCGACCAGGGATGATCCCTGCGAACAATGACCGGCGAAGGCTGTGGTCGTTGGTCATCCGTCGCGCGAGCCGATCTCGCGGGCGCCGCCGGTGACAATGAGAGACTACGCGCTTTCGCCGGCGAGTCGTAACACGGCCTCGTAGGTATGGGATACCAGGCGGAACCGCAGCGCTTGCAGCTTATCCAAGTCGGGATGATCGGCAGCAACTCCAACTGGTGAAGCGATTGGATCGGGGACGTATCCCAGATGAGATCAGGCAAGCCGGCTCTCCCGTGCCAGTTGTGCGTCGGTCAGCCGAAACGTGTCCACGCCGTATTCGATCAGGCGCGCAAGAAAGACCACACGGGGAACGCCGGCCAATCGCGCGGCAGCCCCAGAGGAGAGTTGGCCCATCTCAAAGAACTTCACTGCGGCTGCCATGCGCACAGCGTCACCAGCCTCGTCTACAGGAACCCTGAGTCCTCACACTGCTTCCCTTGGAATCTCCACGGCAACGTCGCTCATCTCACCCTCTTATCGGAATGACAATTTCGGATGTGGGATTGTCCTTCCTTCATCTTGGAACGCTGGTGCGATGCGGGTGATGGCGTCGACCGCGCGCCGGTCGACGCCGATGCCGGTGCCTGCACTGAGCGCAGTCGAACGTGACGCGGAAGCCGGCGCGGGCGAAGGCGACGGCCAGCGGCAGACTTCCGAAAGCCTGCCCTGAGCCTGGTCCTGAGCTGGCGAAGGAAGGGTCTGGTGGGGATCGTGCTGGCCCAAAACGCGCTCCGCCGGGGGTAATCGAGGCGCGCACCTGCCGCAAACAAGACGTCGGAAGTCTGTTCCCTCCCGCACCTAGGGCTGTGTCAAAGTCCTAACCCTGTCACCCCTTCGTTCCACTCAGGGCAGGCTCTGAGCGGAGTCCTGAGCGGAGCGAAGGATCTGGAGCGAAGGGTCTCCCGCGCCGCAGAACGAGATGCTTTGCTCCGCGAGCGCTGTGCTCAGCATGACACCTGTGGGACTTTGACACAGCCCTATCCCGCACCAGGATTTCTTGACTGGCTCTCTAGCCATTCTCTCGGTTCAAGGGCTGGCAAGGAAAGAGGGATCGGTTAATCCGCGTTCTCGCCTACTGTTGTCAGAGCCTGCCGGTACAGATCCTCACCGATCCAGAATCCGGTATCGTGCCGGAGACGGTCTAATTCCTGGCGCAGCGAGGCGATCGTGCCTGCGACCTTCGCACGGATCAAGAGCCCGATGACTCCAGTTTTTGGCAGTCCGTAGATGTCTGCAATCTGGCGGGCGTAAGACTCGTCTACAAAGATCATGTCTGCCTTTCGCTCGATTGCCAGGGCGATGGCTGTTGCAGCTCTCCAAATGAATCCGACCAACCGCCCCACCCGGCCAGCGGCCCGAGCCGCGGGTTCCCTGCCCGGCGGCCCTGGAATGAATTCCAGGGCTGATAGGCCAAGTCGGCTGAAGCCGACTGGACTCCAGCCCTTGGCGCCCAATGGCGAGCGGTCTTCACCCGCTGTGGCCCTGTTCCACTCTCCGCTGACCCCCCGGGTGGCCGCCAGGGCCCGCCCGGCCACCGGCCCGGGCCGCGCTCTCACGCGCCCGGCGGCCCGCCCGGCTCTGGACAGCGATGGTCAGGTTCAAGTGGAAACGTGCAATAGCCTCGCCGTCGTCGAGATCCCGCTTCAGCAAGCGGAGCAAGGTCTGGTCAGGAGGACCTTCGACCTGAAGCCACCCTGCCCGGACTGCTTCTTCTACCTCACGAGCGCCTGCGCGGCCCCGCGCTTCCTCCACCACTTCCTCCCACACGGCTGTGGGGATCAAAACGTGCGGGCGAAACTCGTGCATCAGGTGAAGACGGCCAAGCATCGCCTGGCGAATCAAGGTCGAGGAATCACTCACCGCCGGTGGCATAGGCGATATCCTCTTGCAAGTCCTCTTCGGTATAGTGCCGCGGGATCTGGCGTTGGCCGAACAGTTCCTCAAACTCCCAGCGCGTCATGTGCGCGAGCGCACGCGCCTTGCCAAAGGGGAGTGCCTGACGCTGATAGAGGCCCACAGCCAGTTCCCGTCGCAGCTCTTGCTCCCTCTCGCCGGCCGGGAAACGGAGCGCTGCCTGAATATCCTCGGGTATCTCCAAAACGAGCTTTGCCACGTTCATCACCTCCTTCTCAGATATGATGTCCGGGAAGGCCCAAACGCGCAAGCTCGGCAGGAACAACGCCGATCCACCGAGGTCTCATCGGGAGAGAGACCCACAGCCGGTCATCGCTCCAACCTCCCCACCTTCGCCCTGCGGGGTGTGAGCGCGTAAAGGAAGGGTCGCCTGGCGGTCGAGCGCCGGCGCGCGTCCAGGCGGGCCGGCGTGACGCCGCCGGCCACCTTCGGCGTGTTCGCCACCCTGTCATCGCTGCGGCCGAGGTCGACGCGCGCCGGCGACAAGGCCAGGAAGAAAGTCTGTGCCCGCCGCGAAGGGCTGCCCGGTCGCCCCCTGGGCGAGCATGGGGAGGAGCAGCTCCTCCGTCGTGCCAGGGTAGGTGGTCGCCTCCAGCACCACCAGCATCCCCGCGTGCCAATGCTGCGCCACCGCCTCGCCGGCCGCGATCAGAGAGCGCACGTCGGGGTCGCGGGTCTTGTTCAAGGGCGTCGGCACGCAGATGATCGCGACACCGCACTCGGTCAGGACCGAGAAATCGGTTGTCACCGTAAGATTGCAAGTTGGAAGGCTCCCCCTACGGGGGGCACCCAATGCAGTGCCCCGCACCAGGGGGCACCCCTCAGGGTGGAAGGTCGAAGATGCCCGGCGTCAGCGTCCGGGCATTGAAGGGGAACGACACCGTTGATGGCGATGATGCGTGGGCTGCGCTGGCGACGGTGTGGTGTGCGAGGAGTTCCGATGGGACGTCTTCGATGGAGAACTGGCCGCAGTTGATGGCGTCGACCTTGCCTTGGTCGACCCTTCGGCAGTCCTTCGTTCCTCAGAGCCTGCCCTGAGTGCGACGAAGGGACATTGCTCAGAGCTTGCCCTGAGCCTGCCGAAGGGACAGGCTCGGCCGACGAGGGCCTGCGGCCCGACGATGGATTCGCACATCCTCGAAGCAGGAGACGATGGACAGCAGTCATTCCTCATCCCGCACTTCTCGTTGGCTCTGATAGGTTTGTATCTTCTCGAAGAGGGTATCCACCGTCTCCCCAGCCAACAACTGTTCTCGAATCGTAAGGTAGTCCCCTTTTCCCACCTGCCAGGTAACCAACAAACGGGCAACCTTGGACGGACTGAGCTGTTTTAACAAGATCTCGGCCGCTTCGTATACAAGTTCCTGCTCGTTTATTACTTTCACCCTCATAGCAATCCTCCCGTCACCGCCAACACAAAATCCACCGAATGAAGTACTTCGATCGCACCTTGATGCCGGCGCATCAGCCGGTCGGGGATTTCGCCATCGCGCAAAGTTGGCCAGGTTTTTATCTTTTCTTTGCATCTTTGCGCCTTGGCGTGAAGTAATTTTCACTGAAATGGATTGGATGCTCAGCCGTGAGGCGCCTCCATATTGAACGAGGAAGGAGACGCCGGCCGCGACCCGGGCCAGGGGCAGAAGACGCCGGGGAGGCGCAGCCCACGCTCGGCGGACCCGAGGCCGCGAGCCCTACCGGTCGCGACTTGACGTTGGCAGGCCCCGTTCTTCCAGGATCGCATAGAGATCCCGAACGCTGACCCCCAATTCGTCGGCAAAATATTCGAGGCTGATCTCACCGGCTTCAAACTGTCGATAGCGTTGCTGCAGGCGGTATTCGAAGCCCAGATCAATCGATCTCCATCTTCTACCACCGTGGTGGATTTCACCTTGGTGCGTTGGTGCATATCGTTTTCAGGCTGCTGAGTCCGTGATTTTCCAGCCCGAGCGCCACGGTTGCACCCGGCCACTCTCCCGCCACTGGCGAAACGTCTCCCGCATGTCGGCGAACGCTCCCTGATCCCAAAGTACCACTCCGTACTCGAGTGCCTCCAGAAGCAGAGGGTGATATTCGCGAAACATGCGTTGCCACTCCCCACGGTCGTAGGGGAAGACTTCGACGTCCATGTCCGCCGGCGGGGAGAACTCCGCCATTCGATCGATCAGCCGCTTGTCATCCTCATCCCTCAATCCAATCAGGAGGTCGTAGTCGCTTCCCCGGGACCAATTCCCACGGGCCATGGATCCGAACAGCACAACGAACTCCAGTTCCTCGCTGTGCCGGTCTACCAAAGCGTGGAGAAAACGCTCTAGCCTGTTAACTTCAGGGCGATCCGATAGTGTTTTCAGCAAATTCCACCACCCGCTCAGCATCTTCCACTGCTTCACGAGCGTCAGCCTCAAAAAACTGATCGGCAGGCGCTCCTTGAGGAAACGCATCAGGATACCGGGTTGGGATATAATATCGGTTCAGGCGGGCACATCCTGTCCGTACAGTTTGTTCCACAGTTGTATGAGCTTCTACTGCTTGCAGAAGCACATTCAAGTTATGACCGAGCTGGGGAGTCCGAAAGTGTTCACATATTGCCTTGAGGGCTTTCTCGCTCGCTTGCTGACAGGTAAAGCAACACCATGACCAATGCTGGCCTGCAAGCAAGTCACGAGCTGCACGCAATTCAGCTTGAGCCTCGATCAACCAATCTTGTGCCCGTTGCATCGCCTCAATTATCTCCCTCCACTGATTGGATGCTCAGGCACCACATTCAGTCACCGGTGAGTATAGCTTATTTCAAGTGGGAAGGGGAAGCCGCCGTGATCTCAGCCTCGATCTCTTCCGGGCTCAGCTCGCTGGGACGGCCATGGATTTCTGCCAACAGGCGCTCCAGACCCCACCAGCCCAGCCTGAGACGCTGTTCCTCGTCTGCCCTGAGGGCTTGCAGCTTCTTGAATTCCTCATAGGACAGCACGACGGCAACCGGTTGACCGGCATGTTCCAGGATCACAGGAGTTTGCAAGTGAGAAACAGAGGTCGCATGGGCACCCGTCGGTTCAGAGATGAGCTCAGACGTGTTCATCGGACATCTTTCCATTCCATGTGCGGTTCGCCAAGACAGGCGTTCGTAGTATACCACAAGCTCGTCCGTGACGTCACCAACGTCCCGCGGGGTCAGCAAGAAGTGCCAGGGTGGAGAGGTGCTGCCGATGCGTGGGTGCTTGGGTGCAAGAGTTGGGCGCCGCGGCCTCGATCCCCTCCCACCCATCGATGCCCGGCTTATCGGCCATGATGGCGATTTCGTTGACCAGAGCGATATTCACTACCCGAAAGGTGTTCCGACCGAGGCGTGTTCTCCACGGTGTCATCGCGCGGCCGGGGGCGATGCGCTCCGGCGAGAAGACGGTTGCAGGTTCCCCCGGCGGGGACACCCTCACGAGTACGTGGACGTAAGGGGGCAAGCCCTGAGGGGTTCCCCCCGGCGTCCCCTACGGGGGAGCCCCTGCCCTGAGGGGTACCCCCAAGCGAGATGATCCTGCTTGGGCTCCCCCCACAGGGGGTGAGGGGGCTGCCTACCCCGCGGGGTACCCCCAAGCGAGACCGTCTTGTAGGGGACTCCCCCGCAGGGGACACGCGTCCCCGGTGACCCTACGGGAGCCCCCCGCGGGGGAGCCCCTGAGGGGGCTGCCCAAGCGTCCCCGGTGACCCTACGGGATGCCCCTCAGGGCACCCCAAGCGAGAACGCCCGGTAGGGGGAGCCCCTGAGGGGGCTGCCCAAGCGTCACGGTGACCCTACGGGATGCCCCTCAGGGCACCCCGGTGGGGGAGCCCCACAGGGCACGGCTCGCTTCGCCCTGCGGGGCGGTCCCCGGCGAGACCTTCTCGCCTGGGCGTACCCCATGGGGTAGGGCGTACCCGGTGGGGGAGGGGGTATCCCTCAGGGCAGGGGCTCCCCCGCAGGGTGGAAGGTTGGGTACCATGGTGGTGGTCGATTTCACGTTGGCGAGTGGCGGCTTGTTGTTCCCCAACGACTGGCACGGCTGACGTGCAAAGCGGGTCGCCGATTCCGAACCTGCAACCTTCCAACCTGCAACGGTTGCCACGCGTTACTGATAGGACTTACGCGGTGGGAGCCAGAACGGCTCAAAGAAGTGGTATTTGGCTTGGAGTGCGCGCTGCAGCGCGCGGCCGCGCGCCCTCCAAGCCGCTCTCGCTTCCGCGGTTCAAGCCACTGCGTACGTCCTGTCAATGCCAGGAGTTCCGCGGTGGCGGCGTGCCAGGCGTCCGGGCCGCGCTCCCGGTGGCCCGCTAGCGGGCGGGACGCCCGCGCTCCCAGAGAGGCCGGCCCCACTCCAGGCGGCACACCGCTGTTCCCCTCCGTACGTCCTGTCACTGACACGACGTACGCGGGGGAGTGAGGGAGACGCACAACGCGCGTCTTGTACTGCGGCCCAAAAACTGGACACGAAAACCGGCGAGTTAAGGGGATGAGCCGAACAGTTGTTCGGCAGCCCACTGGGATTGAAACTCGGCGGGCGTGAGATAGCCGAGGGCCGAGTGAATACGTTTGTGCGAGTAGACGTCATCGAGGAAGCGGCCGATCTGACGAGAGGCGTCGTGGAAATCGGCGTAGTCGGAGAGATTGACCTCTTCCTCTTTGATGGTACGCATGAGGCGCTCAGCATAGCCGTTTTCTTCAGGCTTGCCGATAGCCGCCATGCTGATGGAGACGCCATGGCGGTGCAGGCAGTCAACATAGGCGTTGGCGGCGTACTGGACGCCCTGGTCGGAATGATGAATCTTGGGCGCGCCATCGGTGAGGGCACGCTGCAAGGCGGTCAAGGTCAGGCGCTGATCGAGCGAGCGACTGAGTTCCCAGCCGCGGATCATGCGCGTGAAGACGTCCCTGCGCACGGCCAGGGAGACGAAGCTGTCGGCCAGGCGCACGTCGGTGATGTCGGCCACCCAGACCTCATTGGGTGTGCTGATCTGGAGCACCTCGACCAGATTTGGGTAGCGGCCGAAGTCGTGCACCGAGTTGGTGGTGTGAATCCGGCGCTTGGGCGCCTGAGCCACCAACTTCAACTCATGCATCAGCCGACGCACCCGTTTCCCGTTCGCCCGGCGGCCTTCGCGCTTCAGTTGGACGGTCACACGCCGGTAGCCGTAGGTCGGCCATTCCAGCGCCACCGCCTGAATCGCCTTCCCCAGTTCTTCGTCCTCGTCCGTGACCGTCTGGCCCTGGTAGGAGTAACTGCTGCGGGAGAGCCCCACCACCTCACAGACCGTCCGCACCGGATACTCGCCGCTCAGTCTCATGACGAGCTCCCGTCGCTGCTCGAGCGTTGGCTCAAGATGCTCGAGGCTTTTTTTGCCACCTCTAACTCCAGTGTCAGCCGCCCCACCAGCCGCTCCAACTCCGCAATCCGCGCCTGCTCTTGGTCCCGGTCGCCATCCCGCTCGAAAATCCGCTCGGCATTTTCCAGAAACTCCTGTTTCCAGCGCGTCAACAGGTCTGGTTTCAGCTTATGCGTTCGACAGATTTCAGCCGCGCTGCTCGTGCCCTTCAGCACTGCCAGCACTGCTTGCGCCTTGAACTCCGCACTGAACTTCCGCCGTTGTTTGCCCATCTCGCGCTCCCTCCTCGAACATCATAACTTGGTTAGCTATGTGTCCAAGTTTTGGGGCGCACTTCAAAGGGTACCGTGAGGTCGCCAAACCAATACTGGCACCCGACAGGAGGAGGCTAAGGTGAAGGGTAGCATACGTGAGGCGGCAGGGGAAGCATTCGTGGCAGCAATGACAGCACGGATGAGAACGCTGGCCGAGGAGCTGGTCGAACAACTGAGGAGCGGGGTGGCGGAGCTGGGGAGTTGGAAGCGGTGGCGTTGAAGAGCGCCACGCGGCTGGGGAATGAGTTGCTGAGCGGGTTGTGTGGGCGGCGGGGGCCGTTGTACGCGCCAAGCGAGGTGGAGTGCAGCGGCGGGGGGATGGCGGCGGAGCGCGAGATGCGGACGGTGCCCACCAAGACCCGGTGAGACCCGATCGAGGTGCGGCGGGCCGATTACCCCTGCCAGGCGTGGCACCACGGTGTGGCGCCGCTGGATCAAGAGTTGGGGCTCTGTCCAGGCGGGCTGAGTGCCGGATGGGAAGAAGGGGTGGCCGTGCTGGGCGTCACCCAAGACGCCTTCGAGCAAGCCGCGACGGGGCTGGCCAAACTCAGCCTGGTCACAGTCTGTCCCCATGCGGTGCGGGCGGCGACCGAAAAGCGGGGCGCGTGGGTGGTTGCCGACGAGGAAGCGCAGGTGGCCGCCCCAGCCCCAGTTGCCCCCGCTGCCCACCGAGCCGCCCGAGCGGCTCTCCATTGCAATGGCTGGGGTCTTGGTCAATGGCCGCCGCGAACGCTGGAAGGAGACCAGGTTGGGCGCCGCTGACACCACCACCCCCAGCCGACCAAGCCCCAACCGGCCTGAGACCCTTGAGGTCCCTGCCCAGGACCTCAGCGTTGGGGCCGACCTCAGCGCGGCCGAACCCTTTGGCCGCCTCCTCTGGCTGGAAGCCGACCGGCGCGGGGTGACACAGGCCAACGCAGTGGTCGTGATCGGCGATGGCGCTGACTGGATTTGGCGCCTGGCCGCCGAACACTTCCCCGCAGCCACCCAGATGGTTGACTGGGATCATGCCCGCCAGTGTCTCTGGAACGCCGCCTACGCCATCTCCGGCCAGACTGAGCTCGCCCCCCACTGGGCCAAGCCTGCCCGTGATGCCCGCTGGCACGCTCGCCTCACGCCAGTCCTGGCCACCCTCGACACGCCCCGCTCCAAGGCCGAACCCGTCCAGCAAGCCCTGACCGACTTCACCACCAACCAGCCGCGCATGCCCTCTGATCAATACCGCGCCCGCGGCCTCCCGATTGGTTCCGGCTCCATCCAGAGTGGCGGCAAACACGTCATCGCCCAGCGGCTCAACCTCGCCGGCATGCGGTGCCC
Source organism: Ardenticatenaceae bacterium (assembly GCA_027493995.1). Lineage (GTDB taxonomy): Bacteria > Chloroflexota > Anaerolineae > Ardenticatenales > Ardenticatenaceae > DOUV01. The sequence goes on from JAOSJS010000001.1 coordinate 9,748,463, forward strand.
CCTACGAGGGAGCCCCTGTCCTGAGGGGTACCCCCTACCCCGCGGGGTACGCCCAGGCGAGCCGTGCCCTGTGGGGCATCCCGTAGCGTCTACGGGGACGCTTGGGCAGCCCCCTCAGGGGCTCAGGCCGGGGACCGCCCCGCAGGGCGAGGCGAGGTGACCCCGCTTGGGCTCCCCCCACAGGGGGTGAGGGGGCTGCCTACCCCGCGGGGTGGAACCGTCAGCAGGCCCGTGCCCTCGCCATGCTCCGCGCTCGTCTCAAGCGCGACCGCTGGGATCCGACCATCGCCTTGCGCCCCAAGCCCAAGCGCACCTATCAGCGCAAGGCCGCCTACGCTCACAACTCGTGCCTGCACCCTTTCCCCGGGTGTACGCAGGAGTTGTGGGGGCGGGACCCCTCCCCTTCCCTCGCAGGGAAGGGGGCCGGGGGGTTAGGTTCTGCCGGCGACGCCATCTGCCTGACAACTCGTGCGTACACCCCCCAACCTGCAAGCGAATTGACAACTGTGAGAAGAGCGGTATACTCCAAAACGAGCTGGGTGGCTTGGTGAAGTCGCCGGTACCCAATCCGGGGCAGTAGTCAAGCTGCGAGCGCCCTGATACAGGCGCCCACCCGGCGTTTTTCTTTCGGCCGGCGTCATCTCAGCAGAACCGCAACAACTCCCCCAGGGTCACCCGCTTTTCGGGGCGCAGTACATCTCTAACAGGCCACCATCACGCAACACAAGCTTATAGCGGAACAGACCTGCATCACCTTGCACTTCTTCACGCCCCGCCGTCCAATGCGTCACCTGGGGATTCATCACGATCAAGGCCTTGACATGAGCCAGGTACTCGGCGGCGTCTTTCACAACGCCAGCTCCAGGCGGCGGATCTTCTCTAAGATGTCCTGGCGAAGCTCGTACAGGCCAGCCCATTCGAAGAAGTCCATCGCGTCACCCAGCTCCCCAGTCTCAAAGCGCTGATAGAATTGAGGAAGACTCCATCCCGTAGCGTTGTTCAAAGTCACGCAGGTCACGCTCATAGCGCTCCAGCCGCAGCCGATACCGGCTGAGCGCAACGTCCAGCAGTTTCCCCAAAACGCGATCCAATTCCGCTTCATCGGAATAAGCATCCTTGAGCACTTCCAGTTTGTTCAGTTTGATTGCCATCATGACCGCCTCAAGAGTCCTCGCCGCCATCCAGGTCTTGCCTGGGCAAGATGATCGCCGTGACCGTTAGGGGATCAATCACCACATGATTCGGAAACGCTCTCACGTCCATCTGTCTCCATCCCCAGGAGCACCACCGGTTTCAGTCCACGCGACTCGAAGCATGACCGCTGGCGGCTTCGCCTCCTGGATACAGAACAAGCATAGAGATCCTGCCCCACTCCGTCAAACACGCATCCTTCCCTAAGAGACGGTGATGGTTGCCCCAAATTGACAGGAACAAGAAGAAAGCCAATTCGTGTCAATTCGTGGAATTCGTGGCTGACGTTCTCGCCGTTTGCGGGGCGCGGAGGTTACTTCACCACCCGCGTGTGTTCGAGTGAAGCGGCGCCAAAGCATGCCCTGAGCGCAGTCGAAGGGTTCAGGACGAGGGCCAGGCGGAAGCCGGTCGCGGTCAGGGAGTTGAGGGCCTGGGCGTCGTGTCGCGGATAGAGCGTTGAGACCGCCTTGAGTTCAAGAATGATCCTCTCCTCGATCACGAAGCCGGCGACGTCCTCGCCCACCAGCACGCCCTTGTAGGTCACCGGCAGGCGTCTGAATTGCTCGAACCAAATAGCGCGCAGCGAGAGTTCGTGCGCCAGGGACGCCTGGTAGACCGCTTCCAGGGACCCGGGGCTGAGGCGGCGATGGATCTCCATGGCGGCGCTGACAAGAGGGAAAAGACTTCCGAAGTCTTGTTCGCCGCAGGGACCCGCTTTTTTGCCGTCGTCGGAGCGCGCTTTGGGCAAGCACGGTCCCTACCAGACTTCGGAAGTCTGAGGACTTGACCCGCGCGCCAGGAGAGTTCTTTGGAAAGGATCCTGCTCACGAGGCCCCTCGGCGGGGGACAGCCACGAATGGCTCTGTCGCTCCTTCGTGTCAACTGGTGCCATTCGTGGCGAGATTGCCATGCGGCTGTCAACGCTTTCACTCTGCAAGACGTCGATGAAGCGCAGCCGGCCCTTCACGGCGATCAGGCGCACCTGGCCGAAGGCCCCGACGCGGGTCAGGGTACATGTCGCCATCTTCCATGATGCCCCAGCTTGCAGTGGGCCCAATCATTCGCCCAGCCATTCCTCTCGTGCGATGCCTGCCTGTCTCAAGATCCGTCTCAGCAAGCCAACACCGATGTCACCTTCATGTGGATTTGGAATGATAACCGTCACATCCCCACGGCGCATCTGAGGGTGCCGGCCGCCGCCAAACGGACCTTCAAAACCCAGGGCACGCAAAGCCTACGAACTCATGGTGAGAGACAGGTGTTAATCGGGTCATCAGGCCGTTCAGGTGGGCTGCGCGATGGCGTTCAGATCAATATCTGCGATCACTGGGATTGCCAACCCCAGACGCAGACGCAAGGCAATCCAGTCGCTGAGCGCTTCCCGTAGCTCACGCCGACACCCTTCCAGGGTACGGTGGCGAGCCCATACGCCTTGCAAACCGGGAATTTCTCCCCAATAGGTATGGTCGTCTTCAATGATCTCGTAGACGGCCCGTTCCATGGCCTGATCCAGATAATTGGCTAACATACCGCGGTCTCCACAGAATGAATCGCCGTGCTCTGCTGCCGGCGCGAGGAACAGTTCGACGGCCTGGTAGAGTGCGCGGCGCACCTGTTCAGGGGTTCGACCCGCACTCATCACCTCAAGTGGCATGGCATGCGCCACGAGAGGTTCCCTGAGCATTCGGTGTTCCCCACTCGCCCAAGTACTCCACCAGGGAGGCTTCCCCATCGCCGAGCACCGCAACAACGGTGCCCGGTGTTCCCTCCGGTGCAACGCCACCAGGCGCACAATCCAGATTGTCCGAATCCGCCGCGCTCCACCGGTTGGGCCGGTGATAGAGACCTATGCCCATTATAGCCCAATCTTGCCCATGTTCGAATTGACACTTCGGTCATGAACTTCGACGACGTGTATCCACATGTGCGGCGCTGACTTCCCCGGCCCCCGGACGTCCCTGCCCAGAAGCTACCACCTCGTCCTGAACCGCTGCTGGGAGGTATAGCTCGCTGTAGAGCAACTGCAGCAGATCAAAATGACCAATCTGGGCCAGCGCAATCAAAGGGCCGGCGTTGGCGACCACGATCACGCGTTGTTCCCCGACCCAGCGATACGACCAGATTCATCCATTCGCTGCGCCAACCTCTTTACGTCGGCCACTAGTTCCTCGGGTGGCTCCGTGAAGTAGGAGACGTCGTGCTGTGCCAGCAGTTGGATGAACTCCAGCTTGGAGCGTCCCAGTAACTCGGCCCCTTTCCCTGAAGAGATACGCCCCTCCCGGAACAATTCCAACGCAATCAATTCCCGCAGTCGGGCCTCCAATTGCTCCCGCGGGACCTCCAGTGCTCCTGGCAAGTCGCGTGGCACCTCCAGGCTTACAGTCAACGTGCTCATACTCCACCGCCTTTCCATATCCCCCCACCCAGTCTGGCCACTTCGCAAGCTCGTCGACCACCACTGTGACTATATCTGGGCCTGGGGCCATGTCAAACTGCCGCTTCCCGAGCGTCAAGAATGTTCACTCTTTTACTTTCTGCCGCCGTCCGTTCGGGCGATCAATGTTCTCCACCGGCACCGCTGGTGGCAAGGGGCCGCGACTGTTGACCGCTTAACGCCTACCACTTTGGCTGCCACTGGGGTGTTGTGGCGGACGAAGCGCTCCGCCTCGTTGACCAGGGCGATGTTGAACGCGGGGAAGGTGTTCCGACCGAAGGGAGAGCTGCTTCACCATCTTCGCCGCCTGGATAGAGGAGACCGGCACCACCCGGCCCTGAGCCTGCGGACGGAGCCTGCCCTGAGCTAGCCGAAGGGTCGCCTGGCGGTCGCGCGCCGTCGCCACCGCCCGGCCGGCCGGCGTGACCCCGCCGGCCACCTTCGGTGCGTTCTCCACGATGTTATCGCTGCGGCCAGGGTCGATGCGCTCCGGCGAGAAGGCCAGGAAGAACTCTGTGCCCACCGCGAAGGTCTGCCCGGTCGCGCCCTGGGAGAGCATGGGGAGCAGCAACTCCTCTAAGATTGCAGGTTGCAGGTTGGAACGTTGAAGGGTAACGGCGCCATTCGTTGATCCCGCCGATGCCTGGGCCTGGGCGGCTCCGGTGTAGTGGACAAGGATTTCCGATGGGACGTCCTGGATGGAGGCGTGGCCCCGGGTGATGGCATCGACCTTGCGCCGGTCGACCCTTCGACAGGCTCAGGGCAGGCTATGCCGGTGACCCGGAAGCCGACGCGGGCGAAGGCGATGCGCGCCTCGCGGCAGGCCTTCCAGCGCCAACCAAACTTTCAACCTGCAACCTTCCAACCTGCAACCGATCAAAACCTGCAACCGAACGGAACCTGCAACCTCTCCCAACCCTGCAACCGATCAAAACCTGCAACCTGCAACCGAAAGGGGTGCCAGGCAGAGAAAAGCGACCTCTGGGTTCTTTCACCGCTAACAAGGTTGCATGATGGGCGCTGTTTGTGATCAGCCCCTCTGGCGTGGCTGCGCCGCGTGGTGGGTGGGCGCGCCGCCGGCCGGTTCTGGCAGGAGGGGCATGACGGGTGTCTGGCATCGAGACGACCGGTCGACCGCCAGGCTCCGCCGTTTCGACATCCCTCGTTCGGTGGGGGCGCGCATTGGCGTCGCTGGTCATGACACCGCTCTGGATCAGCCAGCGCAACGGGGCTGGCTCAGAAGCGGATTTATGATGCGGCTACGGTGGCGCGCCACCGGGTCGTGACGCGGGAGGGCGCGGTTCCCCGCGGCGATCCCGATGGCACACGTCGAGGCGCGTGCCTGGAGCAGGGAGCAGGGAGCAATGAACAGGGGGCAGGGGGCAGGGGGGCCAGGGGGGCGGGGGTGGATCCGCCGGAGGGGCGAGCGCACCGGGGAGGGCGGTCACGCCTCGCGCGTCGTGCGGAGCACCGGTGCCCCCTCGGCCGGCAGATGATTGGCGGGAAGGTTTGGCAGGTTGAGGGTGTGCGCGCTGTTGGAAGGCGGCGCTCGTCGTGGATTCGGGCCGGGCGGAGGTCGGGGTGTGGGGGCCGGGGGTGATGGCGTTGCCTGTGGGGTGTCACGGTCGATGCGGGTGGTGGTGAGGGCGGCGGGGGTGAGGGGGAGGCCGGCGGAGGCGAGGCTGAGGATGGCGACGACGGCGGGGCGCAATTCAGCCTGGTTTCATCCGAGACGTAAGCCTGCCGCTGGAGCTAAGAACCTGCTGCTATCAGTGCCTCTAAAGACTCCTGATCAGTCTTTTCAGGGTTCCACGTGAGAAGGCCTGCCGCCTCAGCTGCAGTCGCCAGGCGAGCATCTGAAGTCACGAGAATCAGGTCATCATCCGTTGCCCGCAGAACCTGAGCGATCTGCAAAGCACAGCCCAAGATAACAGCATCGGTGCATTCAGGGAATGCCGCTCAATGAGCGCCAGCGACATCCGTACGAGATCATCTGACGCAGATTGGAGCAGAAAGTCAGACGCTTCAGCAATTTCAACCCGGAACTCGGCCATCGCTTGTCGGAAGGCCCTGGTTGAAATCCGTCCATCATTCCTTCTCCGAACCAGGATGGACACAATCTCACCCAGAGCAAGGATCAGCGCGGTCATGCGCCTCTTTGGAACGGTGTTGAACAGGTGATTGATCAGCGGTGTCCCTATCTCGACAACATAACGCTTGGCTAAGGCACTGGCATCCAAGAAGAAGTAGTTCATCCGGGAATTACTCTTCCCGCATAGCAACGATACCGCCACTGAGCAGGTTCTCCTCAGGTCGGACGCCTTCCTGAAGCATCATCTCCTGCAAACTCTCCGCCCCCACAGGCTGAGTCGTAATGCCTATGTGCTGGAACCATTCATCGAACCACGCTTTCCAACCGGCTCTATCTACCCCTCGGATACCGGCCGGCCAGCCGACCTTTGTCCGGGGGTCTGGCACAACTGCTAATTGCTCTAAGTCCCGGCTTACCTCGGCCAACTCCTGCTGGATCTGGGCAATTCTTGCTTGCAGGTTCTCAAGAGTGATCGCCATGCCAATTCATCTCCCTGGATTTGGCTTCATAATTCTTGCTGTTACCGTGACTACTCCCAAGCCTGGAAGGATCCTCTCCTGAAAATAGCCCGCCGCGCTGTTCGCCGTGGCGCGGCGCCACTTTTCATTTCCCGGCGCGGGCCGCAGGCCCAGGGGCAACTGGTCGCGAAATCGCTTCCAGGGAGGACGAGGGGCTCGTAGTGCGCGCTTTAGCGCGCTGAAGCGCGCACTACCAACAGGCGCCTGCGACGTGTACCAATTCGCCAACAGGATCCTGGAAGGCTTGGGCTTCTAGCACCCAGGCTCTCTCCTGAAAATAGCCCGCCGCGCTGTTCGCCGTGGCGCGGCGCCACTTTTCATTTCCCGGCGCGGGCCGCAGGCCCAGGGGCAACTGGTCGCGAAATCGCTTCCAGGGAGGACAAGGGGCTCGTAGTGCGCGCTTTAGCGCGCTGAAGCGCGCACTACCAACCGGCGCCCGCGACCTGTACCAATTCGCCACCAGTTTCCTGGAAGGCTTGGGCTTCTAGGGGTTTTCACCCAGGCTCTGTAGCCCCAGAGCCAAAATATTCAAAGCAGCATTGTGGTCCCGATCCAGCACCAGACCGCACGAAGGACACTGATGGACGCGAACGCTCAAGGACTTCTCAACCAATTCGCCACAACCAGAGCAGGCTTTGGACGTGTGGCGGGGATTGACCAGTACCACCCGACGACCGGCGCATTCTGCCTTGTACGTCGTGGAGTGGACCAATTGGTTCCACGCCGCGTCCGAAATGCTCTTGGCGAGGCCATGGTTCTTGAGCATCCCGGTCGTGTTCAGGTCCTCAAAGACGACAATCTGATTTTCGCGCGCCCACCGTCGGGCCAGTTTGTGGGCAAAGTCGCTGCGACGATTGGCGATCCGCTCGTGAATCCGGGCCACCACCTTCCGGCGTTTCGCCCGTTCGGGCGTGCCTTTCTCGAGCGCACGCAACCGGCGCTGCGCTTTCGCCAGGGCCTTCTCGTCGCGGCGGAAGAATCGCGGGTTTTCGATCTTCTCGCCGGTGCCCAGGGTCGCGAAGCTCTCAAGGCCAACGTCTACGCCCACCACAGGCGGCGATGGCTCACGCGGCTCGCATTCGGTTTCAACCGCGAAGCAGGCGTACCACTTGCTGGTGGACACGCGCCGAACGGTGAGCGTCTTGATGGTGCCTTCCACCGGGCGGTGCAAGACAATCTGCACCGCGCCAATCTTGGACAGGTTGAGACGGCGCTTGTCGCCGTCCAGGCGAAATCCGAATTGCGGGAAGGTGAAGCTGTCATACCGGCCCTGGCCGCGAAAGCGCGGATCGCCCGGCGTTTCGCCCGCCTGCACCCGGCGAAAGAACGCTTGGAATGCCAGGTCTACTCGTTCCGTCCGATTCTGCAACACTTGCGAGTGGACCTTCGCGAGCGTTGGGCGCTGCTTCTTCAGTTCAGGGATGCACCGCCTGGTCTCGTACCAGTTGGCGGTTCGGCCTTCTTCTTCCCAAGCACGCGGGCGATACGCCAGCGTCTCGTTATACAGCCAGCGGCACGCCTCAAGCGTCTGCTCAAGCAGGCGCGTCTGGCCCGGAGTCGGGTAGCGTCGGCACTTGAAGCTCTTGCGCATGTCATGAGTATCGCACAGTCAGGCGTCACACCCAACAGCCGAAAGGCGCGAAAGCAGATGAAGCCCTTATATCCCAGGGCTCGCCCTGAGGGGGCGAGCCCTGGCGAGACGCTGCCACTCGGGCGCACCCCGCAGGGTGGAAGCGCCTGGGGTTTACGGGCTAGTTCCCTAAGTATACCATCGTTCGCAAGCGAGCCCAATCGAAACCACGAATTCCACACCCAATGGCCTCAATCCGGCGCCGGTGCCGCGCGCGACATCATCCACGTAAGTGAAGTCGCGTGCCTGCTGCCCGTCGCCGAAGATGGTCAGCGGTCAGGCCTCGGCGATCCATTGATCCCGATGGCACACGTCGAGGCGCGTGCCTGGTTGGCAGGCGCGGTCGAGCGATGCAGGCGGACAGGGTGAACGCGACGAAGTGACCGGACGGGCGGGATCCACGGTGCCCGGTGCTTGGGAGTGCTTTCACGACGAGATTCTCCTGCTTCACCCGATCGAAGCTGAGTGTTGTAGGGCAAAAATGGGTGCCATCCGCCTGCAAGCTATTCGCTGATCTCCCAATTCGCTGTAGTCGTCGAGCCGATTTCCCACAGGACGATCTCCGGGGGGCAGAGGAAGCGGACGCGCGGGGCGCCTTTCCCTTCGAGGCCGATGCCCCGGGTCACGTAGAGGGTCAAAGCGCCAGGGAGCCCGTCAAAGGCTGTTGCCGCCCGGCGCCCACCGCCGGCGAGACCAGAGCCCCTGGCCCCGTCGTTTGGGTGAGTGCGGCAGCGGACGGCACTCCCCTACGGACAGGACGTTTCCCAGTAGGCCGCGACGCCCATGATGTCCAGCATGGTAATCACCCCGTCCCCGTTGCGGTCGTAGCGCGCCTCGTAGTTGGGAGTGGCCGGATCGTTGTCGGGATCCGGGTTCGCCACGGTCAGGCCCCAGCGACTGACAACCGCCATGACGTCGAGCGTGTCTACCCACCCGTCGCCGGTGAGATCGATGCATGCGGGGGGCGGGATCGTGGCCGCCGGTGTCGTGGTCGGCGTCGCGGTGGCCGTCGGCGTGGCGGTCCTCGTCGGAGTGGGAGTCGGGCTCTGGGTTGGCGTCGGTGTCGCCGTCCCCGTCGGAGCCGGGGTTGGTGTGCTGGTCTCGGTAGCAGTCGCTGTTGCCGTGCCCGTCGGGCTCTGGGTTGGGGTATGGGTTGGCGTCGGTGTCGCCGTTGGCGTGTGGGTCGGGGTACTGGTTGGCGTGCCGGTCGGGGTGGCCGTCGTGGTTGCCGTTCCTGTCGGGGTCTCAGTCGGCGTGTTCGTCGCCGTGGCGGTGGCTGTGCCGGTCGGTGTGGCCGTCGCGGTCGGTGTGTTGGTCGGCGGCGTCGCGGTGGCCGTCTCCGTTGGAGTGCCGGTGGCTGTGTTCGTCGCCGTGGCGGTGGCCGTGGCGGTCGGCGTCTGCGTCGGGGTGCTGGTCGGCGTTGGGGTCGCCGTGGCGGTCCCGGTTGGCGTTGGCGTCGGTGTGCTGGTCGGCGTCTCAGTAGGCGTGTTCGTCGCCGTGGCGGTGCCGGTTGGCGTTGGTGTACTGGTCGGCGTTGAGGTCGCCGTGGCGGTCCCGGTTGGCGTTGGCGTCGGTGTGCTGGTCGGTGGCGTCAGGCTGCTGACTGTGATGGTGTGAGTGGTGGTGACCGTTCCCTGACTGTTCGCCGCCGTGACCGTGATGGCCTGGGTCGCTGACACACTCCAGGTGAAGGCGATTGCATCGGCCAGACTGCTCCGGGCCGCGTGTGTCACCGGCAACTGGCCGGTGGCCTCCCACACGTAGGTCATCGGCAGCGTGGCCGCGATTGGACTGACGGTCGTCGTGAAGGCGTAGGTCGTATCGACGATCCCCGTCGTTGGGCCACTAATCACTGCATCGGCCGGTGCGGCGATTAATCCCGGCGGCAAGAAGGCGAGGGCCAGGGAGCTGGTCAGCCTGGCCTCATTGTATGCGTAGAGCACCCCGGTCGTGCCGGTACTCTCTTCGATCCCCACCGTGGAGGAGTTCAGGCTCCCCGACAGAGTGAGGTACTGGAAGAGAATGATGCCGTTTTCGTAGATCACGACCTCGAAGGTCAGCGGGTGCGCGGTATCGCCTCGGGGTGAGACGTTGTACCACTCGACCACAAAATAACGATCGGGAGCGGTACCGCCCTGCTTATAGTAAATGGCCGAGGATGCCGGGACCTGCAGGTCATCCCAGAGCACGGCCAGCACGTTATTCGGGCTGCTGGGGTCCGGAAGAATGTTGTTGTTGTAGGCCACGCTTCCACTGCCGAAGGTCACGAGGCCGTTCGTGCTGAAGTAGAGTTGAGTGTAGCTGTTGCCGTAGTAGGGGAAGCTAAAGCCAATTGGGAACGGACCACCGAAACTGTTGTTACCGGTGACCGTCGAGGTCACGCCGTCGGTGGCATCGATCCAGGCAAAGGCCGGCCCGCCGGGTCTGGTGCTATCGAGCTGGACGTAGCCGAAGGCATCCGGTTGCCCATAGGGCGGAGACGCGGTGACCTGGGCCATCGCAGTGTTATCACTCGAGTTGGCCTCAACGTCGGTGGTCGAGACGAGCACGTCGTTGGCGAGAAGGGTACCACCCGCGACGGTATCGGAGACACGAGCGCTCAGGTAGAACTGGTCGTAGCCGCCGGCCGGCACGTTGCCAAGTGACCAGACGACCTGGTTGCCGGCCACGGTTGCGGTGACAGGCTCTGAGGCCGATAGGAAGGTCATGGAGAGGGGCAGCGTATCAGTCAGGGTTACATCGTGGGCTGTACTGTTGCCGCTGTTCCCATAGTAGATGGTGTAGGTAATCGCCCGGCCGGCGATTGGCGCCCCGCTATTCAGCACCTTGCTGATGTACAGATCGCGCCTCGGCGGGCTGATGGTGACAACGGCCATGGCCGTGTTGTTCAGCGTATTCGACTCCCCGGCACTGCTCGCAATGCTGGCGACATTGGTCAGCACCGTCCCGACGGGGATGGAATCGGTGATGTGCGCCTGCACGACGATCGTACCATAGTAGGTACTCGGGAAGACGTCACCAACATTCCAGACCACGGAATCAGCTGTGACCGTCAGCGGCGTGACCGGCGCACCCCATTGGGTAGACGTGATGAAGGTGACGCCGGGCGGCAGGGTATCGGTTATCAGGGTATCTGGAGCGACGACGGTGCCCAGGTTGGAAAAGTCAATCGAATACGAGATGTCGGTCCCCGGGGCGGGATCCGAGCCGCTGCCGCAGCAGATGTCCTTGGTCATACTGAGGTCCACTGTGCCGGCGGCCACGGCCGGGAGGGCGGCCGGCGCCGGCGCGAAGGCACTCTGCACCGGCCGGGCGACGGAGAGCACGCCGGCCAGGCAGCCAAGCGCGACACCGACGCTGACCAGCAGCAGCGGGAGGCTTTGGATTCGGAGGCGCGGACGAAGAGGAGAGGCGTCAAACATGGTAATTGCTCCAGAGCACGTTGCGGCGCGCGGCGGAGCTCCCGGTGGCTCTGCGACCGGCGGCACCCGCCGCCGCGGCGTGCGACCGGACGAGCGTCACGACGGCCGGCACGGGCCGAGAACAGTGTGACGGGCGGCAAACGAGAACTCGGTGGACTTGAGGGGGAGGTTCCGGTTATCTGTCATCCTTCAAGACATCGTGGACACGCATAGTACCTTAACAACCGAGACAACCTTCAAGACATCGTGGACAGGCGGGAAACGAGATAACCAAGTGCGCGGGTCGCCAGGTCAAACCAGGCTGGCTGTTGCTGACGTTTTGGCTGGAATTCTTTTGCCAGCGGGACCACCTCTTCTTTGAGTGGGAAGGGGTGTTGTGCCAGACAGGTTCGTTTGGCCGCATCCGGGGCCGCATCGAACACCGAGAGCGTTGCGCCAGAGGGAGTGAGGGTGAGCGTCACCCACACACCCTGATTGGGTTGCGCCTGTGGGACATTCCAATTGAGGTTCAGCACTTTCACCTGGCGTTGTTGGTCGACGGCACGGATGAAGTGGACTTGCCCGACCGTCAAAGGCAAATGCTTCGGCAAGCGGAAGCCTTCCAGGAGTTGGCGGCTGGGCTGAGCCGGATGGCATTCTGTCGGAGAGCGGCCCTGCAATTGACTGTGATGGCGACTGGCTCGATAGTTGCGGTAGAAGAGTGCTGAACGCTGGCGCACGGCGGGCAAATCCGGCAGCCGGTCTTTCTTCCACACGAAGTGGGCGTAATCCTGATGAAAGCGTTCCACCGTGCCGTTGCTCTCGGGGTGGTAGAAGGGCGAGAAGACCAGGTGCGTGCCCACCAGCAAGCCGAGACGAAGGACTTGGCCCAGGACGCCTGGATGAGTGAACCCGCCGCTAAAACAGCCTTCGTTGTCCACCTGCTGATAGGCTGGGATGCCCTGCTCCTGCCACACCGACCAGAGGAAATCGCACGCGTTGCGGGCAGTGCGGTTGGCATATTGCCGCCCGCTGGGGTAGCGTGAGACCACGTCAATGGCATTGAAACAGGCCACCGCCGTCCCACCGGTCAGATACCGCGGCAGAATGTCGGCCTGGATCAACTCGTGCGGGCGGGTAGGATGCAAGTGCGGATAGGGCACTTCCGCCGGGGCACCTGTGTGCCGCGGCCTGACCAGGCCGGCCACACGCAGTTCGCGCTCGATGCTGGTAATGCCAGGAACAGGCTGGACGTTCCATTCCCGCAGACGGGCTTGAATGGCAAAGGCCCCCACGTAGCCCAGCCGGTCTTGTTCCTGGGCGTCCGCTTCCAACTCGCTACGGGCGCGCCGGATCGCTTGTCGTATCCCCAACGGCAGTTTCCTCGGCTGGCGTGTGGGGATGCGTGGCCGGTCTCGCAAGTCTTCCCACTCCTGGTTGACCCGAAACCGGCCCCACCACTTGTTCCCCCATGACCGGCTTCGGCCCACTTCTTTGGCCGCCTGCTCAACGCTCTGCCCGCTGCGGATCAGATGTACCAGCGTCTTTCGCCGCTCGTATTCCTGGGTGTCCATCTCGCCTGCTCCTGTTGCTCCGATGCAAGCGATAATTAGACACCCTGTTCACGATGTGGTGAAAGTTCGGTTGTTAAAGTGCGGTCCTCGATCTCTTGAAGGTTCAGTTATTACTGTGTCCACGATCTGTTGAAGGGCGACAGTTATCAACAAGCCCCACGTTATGGTCCGTCCGCCGGTCAACGGGAGTGACAGAACCAGTCGGGCGCGATCTACCGGGAAGGCGAGTCGTGATTTGGCATCTGACGAAAAAGGTACCGAAGAATGCTTGTTCAGGTCAAACCCAAATGTGTACCGTCCCAGCCAGTACTTTCGTCTTCTCACGAACCGGGCGCGGGTCCCGCGCCGGCGGGACCGAGGAGCGTCCATCCGGCCGGTGAGACCCGCAGGGCCAACCGAAGCATCCTCACGCGCCTGCGGCTCTCGTCTCAATCGCGCCCGGCCCTCGCGTTCAGGCGCGGGGCTCCTCGCCCTCGAACCTGCAGGCCTGATTTGAACTCGCCACGCAGATCAAAACTCCCCCAAAGTTAAGCTGGAGTGGCGCGCGGCAGGGCTGAGCCTGTTGGCGAAATCGCCTTCCGGGAGGACGAGCGGCTCGTCGCGCGCGCCGTTGCCCCGGTCCACCTGAATCCGCCCCCAGCGTGCCCGGAGGGGCACGCCCGGCCGCAGACCCCCAGCCGCGGTTTCCCTGACCTGGCGGTCAGGACAGGCAACCGCCGGGCTCCGCTGGGCTCCGCGTCGGCGCCGGCCGCCCGGCCGCAGGCCCCCAGCCGCGGTTTCAACCGCCGGGCTCCGCCGGGCTCCGCTGGGCTGTACCTTGCGGTGCTCGCCCGGGACGAGGGGGATCGTTTCAACCGCCGGGCTCCGCGTCGGCGCTGGGCCGGGCTCCGCGTCGGCGGAGGCCGACGCCCGGCCGCAGGCCTCCAGCCGCGGTTTCAACCGCTGGGCTCCGCTCCGCGTCGGCGGAGGCCGACGCCCGGCCGCAGGCCCCCAGCCGCGGTTTCAACCGCCGGGCTCCGCCGGGCTCCGCGTCGGCGGAGGCCGACGCTCGGCCGCAGCAGTGGTTGCCGGCCTCTGCGCCGGCGCTCTCGGGACCGACACCGGCGGATCGATTCGCATCCCGGCCGCGCTCTGCGGCTGCGTTGGGCTCAAGCCGGCGCTCGGGCGCGTCGGGCGGGGCGGGTTGATCTCCCTCTCGACGACCTTCGACGTCATCGGGCCGATCACCCGCACGGTCGAGGATGCCGGCTTGATTCTGAGCGTCATCGCCGGCCCCGACGAGCGCGACCCGGATGCCGCCGATGAGCCGGTTCCGGCCTACACCCCGGTTGAAACCACGGGCTGGCAGGGAGTACGCCTGGGCCTGCCGCGCCCGTACTTCTACGAGGACAACGACCCAGCGGTGGCCCGGGCACTGGACGAGGCGCTGGAGCGCATGGCGGGCGGGTACAACCGCCACCGGCCTCCCGGTGGGCGTGCAGTTCATCGGCCATCCCTGGCAGGAGGCCACCCTGCTGCGGCTGGCTCAGGCATGGTCCACGGGCGCGCCGCGGGCGTCATGGGCCCGGCCAGAGGGAGCCGGCCACCCTCACCCGGCGCACGATGGACGGTGTCCTCGCGCCCACCCCACGGGTCCGGCCACCTTCATGTGGCCGGTGACCGGATGCCATTAAAACGAAGAGCCCTCTCCTGGTTGAACAGGAGAGGGCTCTTTTCGCAACCGCGCGTCAGCGCCCCGGGCACTGCCAGGGAGTATAGGTATCCTTGCCGGGCACGACGCGGAAGGCCGGTTCGCCGCGGCCCATATTTCCCACCGAGCGAACGAGCGAGCGAGCGAGCGAGCCATCAATCCACTGTTCGACCCAGTAGGAATGGCCGGCGTCGCCGTAGAGCCCCGCTTCCGTCGGCAGGCCCTGGATCGCCAGGACACCGGTTCGTTCGAGGGAGGCATAGCCGCTCGGATTCATGTCGCGCCAGCTCCCGTCGGGCTCGAGGCGGTACACCTTGATCCACGAGTAGCTCGGATACGGCGGAACACAGGTGACGATATTCCCCACGGTGACGTCCACGATCGGTCCCCGCCAGCGGAGCTTGACTGAGGCCATACCGTACTCCTCGACGTACTCCAGCCGAATCGTATCCTGGCCCTCGCTCAGATAGACGGCGTGCTTGAACTGCTTGCCCGGAAGCGCACGCCACTGATCGATCAGCAGATGGTCGTCAACGGAGAGGCGCACACCATCATCGGATGTCGTCACAAATTCGTAGCGACCACTTACGAAGCGCATGGTGCGACTCCAGCGGACGGAGAAGCTGTCCTTCGGCATCCGCCAGTCCGGCGAATCCGCACCCCAATCGAAGTTGACGTCGGCGTCTTGACGCGTGATGGCCGGCATGCCCGATAGCGAGCCGTTGTTGTAGTACTCCCCACTGGAAGGTGGTTGCCGGGCATGTCATTCTGCAGAGACGCGCTCGGCGATCTCGACGGCAGGCGTTGATCTCTTGGCGGAGAGGCTCTCATCCTTTTGATCGAGGCCACAGGGAGCGTTCAGAAAGCACAGTATTCTTCGAGCGGCGGCTGGAATGAATTCCAGGGCTGATAGGCAAAGTCGGCTGAAGCCGACTGGCTTCTCGCCCTTCGCACCCAATGGCGATCGTTCTTCACCCGCTTGTGCCCTGTTCCACTCCCCTCTGACCCCCCGTGTGTCCGCGGGGGCCCGCCCGGCTCCGCACAGCGATGGTCAGGTTCAATTGGATACGTGCAACAGCGCGTTTGGCATAACAGGCCGTGAATTCATTCATGGCCCGACTTCGGCAGAACCCCAACGCGCTTGAGCGCGTTTGGCATAACAGGCCGTGAATTCATTCATGGCCTGACTGGAATGAATTCCAGGGCTGATAGGCAAAGTCGGCTGAAGCCGACTGGCTTCTCGCCCTTCGCACCCAATGGCGATCGTTCTTCACCCGCTTGTGCCCTGTTCCACTCCCCTCTGACCCCCCGTGTGTCCGCGGGGGCCCGCCCGGCTCCGCACAGCGATGGTCAGGTTCAATTGGATACGTGCAACAGCGCGTTTGGCATAACAGGCCGTGAATTCATTCATGGCCTGACTTCGGCAGAACCCCAACGCGCTTGAGCGCGTTTGGCATAACAGGCCGTGAATTCATTCATGGCCTGACTGGCTTCTCGCCCTTCGCACCCAATGGCGATCGTTCTTCACCCGCTTGCGCCCTGTTCCACTCCCCTCTGACCCCCCGTGTGTCCGCGGGGGCCCGCCCGGCTCCGCACAGCGATGGTCAGGTTCAATTGGATACGTGCAACAGCGCGTTTGGCATAACAGGCCGTGAATTCATTCATGGCCCGACTTCGGCAGAACCCCAACGCGCTTGAGCGCGTTTGGCGTAACAGGCCGTGAATTCATTCATGCCCGACTTCGGCAGAACCCCAACGCGCTTGAGCGCGTTTGGCATAACAGGCCGTGAATTCATTCATGGCCTGACTGGCTACATGAATTCGGCTGCTGATACGCGAAACCCGTCAAAAATGGGTTGATTCTGCGATGATTGACCAGCACGTCAAAACGGCACCGGGCCCCATACGTCGTAGTCGCCTGGCCCTTCTGCCACAAAACCGGTGTCGTTGTCCACCATCAGGCCGGTTTCCGGCGGTCCCTCGTCCAACGCCGTGCAGTATTCCAACCAACCATTCGTCGTCTGCGCGGCGTGATGTTCTTTCTGGTTCCGCACGTACGCTTCTGCAATGGAACGTTGTTGCGTTCCCATCGCAAGCGATCCGTAGCCGCGTTGCCACCCAAATTTCACCTCGAGCGCCAGACTGTGGTTGACAAAATGGGCACTTGCCCCTTTGAGGTGTTTGACCACCTCGGCCACCGAGAGACGGGGTGGGATTGCCACGACGAGATGAACGTGATCCGACCATCCGTTGATGGCGTATACGTACACGCCCAGTTCGGCAGCCTTGCTCACGAGATAGGCATACACGCGCGCTTCAATCTCTGGCCCAATCAGTGGCTCGCGCCCTTTTGTTGCCCAGACCAGGTGGTAGTAATGTCGCCAGAATGCCATGCTGCTCCTGTAACGAAGCAGCCGAATGAAGTCCGGCTGCTGAAACGCAACGGAGGAGAGGGCGGGCACGCAACTCCCGGCGCCCATCCCGCGATTACCGCAGCTTCTCCAAATTCGCCTCGGCCCGCGCCTGCTCGGCGACGAGCGACCGGTCGCACTGCGCCGCGGCGGCGAACTCAGCCGCGGCCTGGGCTGAATCGCCGCGGGCGGCGTAGGCCTGTGCCAGGGCGAAGTGGGCCCGGGGCCACTGCGGCGTCTGGCTGACCATGGCTTGTGCCAGTGCCACCGCCTGGTCGAAGGCGGTGGCCGCGCCGTCGTGGTTGCCCTGGCGGGACAGCGTCAGGCCGCGCCGGGCCTGCAGGCTGACGGCCAGGCCGGCGGCATCATCGGCCGAGACCTGCTGGGCATGCTCGGGGAGCAGCGTGATGGCCCGGTCGTAGGCGGCGAGGGCGCCGCCACCCTCGCCGCCGCGCAGCGCGAGGTCGCCGAGCCAGGCCTGGGCCTCGGCGTTGGTGGGGAACGCGCTCAGCGCCAGCCGGAACTCGCTCGCGGCCGGGATGGTCCGGCCCTGCCCGGCATAAACCTGGCCCAAGCCGCTGTGGGCGAGCGAGACGTGCACCGGCTCAGGGCCGGCGGCGTCCAGGACCCGCTGAAACTCACCCGCCGCGGCGTCGAGCTGTCCGGTGCGGAGCAGGAAGTCGCCGGCCAGCAGGTGGGCCACCGCATCGCTGGCCGGCGCGGCCTGCAGCCCGGCGTAAGCCTGCGCCGCGGCGGCGCTCTGCCCGCGGGCCTCAGCTACGGTCGCCAGCGCGGCGCGGTACAGGGCCTCCTCCGGAGCCAGGCCGGCGGCTGCCTCGATCTCTTGCTCCATCGTACTGAGGTGACAGCGCTTGTACTCCACCAACCCCAGGCCGTAGTGGGCCGCGGCGTTCTTTGAATCGGTGGCCAGCACCGCCCGGTATTGGGCCTCGGCCTCGTCCAGGCGCCCCATCTGGGAGAAGAGCCGGGCCAGCGGTAGCCGGATGGCAACCGCCTGCGGGTCGAGGGAGACCCCCTTCCTGTACTCGTCGGCGGCGGCAGAGAGCTCCCCCTGGCGGGCGTAGACCGCCGCGAGTTGGGCGTGCAATGCCGCACTCTCGTTGGCGGCCAGGGCCTGCCGGTACGCGGCCGCCGCCTCGTCCAGCTTCCCCTCCCGGGCGTACACCTCCGCGAGGCCGGAGGCAGCCAGCACGCTGCGCGGATCGAGCACCAGCGCCTGCTGGTATTCCGCAATCGCCTGTTCGAGCCGGCCCTGACGGTGGTAGATCAGGGCCAGGTAGACGTGGGTGTCGGCGTCGTTCTGCAGCGCCAGCGCTTTCTGGTAGGCGGCGATGGCCTCATCCAGGCGCTCGAGCTTCTCGTAGGCGTCGGCGAGCGAGATGTAGGCCGTCGGGTCGCTCGGAACCTCCTGCGTCACCCGCTCCCATTCAACCGCGGCCTGATCGTAAGCGCCCTGATCGAAGTAGACTTTGCCGAGCACGTAGCGCGCTGCGGTGAGGGCCGGGCGCAGGGCCAGCGCCGCCCGCAGAGATTGCGCCGCCTCGTCCAGGAGCGCCGTCGTCTGGCCCTCGCCGGACTGCAGGAACAGCGTGACGCCCAGCAGGTAGAATGCGTCTGCATTCCGGGGGTCCAGCGTCGTGACCGTCCGGTACTCAGCCGCGGCGGCGGCGTACTCGCCGCGCTGCCAGGAGAGCCCCCCGAGGACCAGGTGGGCCGGCACACTGCAGGGGGCAAGCGCAGTCGCCTGCTCCAACTCGGCGATCGCCGCCTCGGTTTTCTGCGTCTCGGCGTACAGCAGGCCCAGGACGAGATGCCCCGGAGCGGACTCGGGTGCAGCGCTCACCCAGGCCTGGTACTCGGTCTCGGCCCGGTCGCGTTGTCCCTTCCAGTAGTACCCCTGGCCGAGCGCGCGATGAACACGCGGGCTGTCGGGCGCGAGCCGCTCCGCCGCCTGGTATTCGCCGAGAGCCTTGTCCTCCTCGCCCGCAGCCAGGTAGGCGTCGCCCAGGGCCAGGTGCGCACCCAGCGGGTCGGCGGGCTGCCCGGCAACCGCCTGCTCGCGCAGGGCCACCGCCTGCTGCCGGGCACTCTCCGCCCCGGCGGTCTGATCCGCCGCCGCGTAGGCGGCGGCGAGCCGCTCGAAGGCCGCCGCGTCGCCGGGGCTGATCTGCAGCGCGGCCTGGAACTCGGCGATGGCCCGATCGTGGCGGCCGGCCTGGCGGTAGAGGTCGCCGAGCAGAAAATGGGCGTTGGCCTCCCCGGGCCGGAGCCGCACCGCCGTCTCGGCCTCGGCGATGGCCCGCTCCACCGACTCCCTGGAGCCACACGTTTCGGCCTCGGCGATGGCGAGGTTGTAGTGGGCCTCGAAGAGGTCGGGTTTGATCGCAATGGCCTGCTGCAGGTCCGCCACCGCGTCCTTCACCCGGTTCTGCTGATAGAACACCATCGCGCGCTGAAAGTAGACCAACTCCTGCCCGACGACGTCGCCACCGCCTGCCGGGGCATTGGCAAGCGCCTTGTCGAAGAGCGCGAGGGCGTGCTTGGTGTCACCCTCAACGGAGAAAGCGAGGCCGAGGAGCGCCGCCGAAATGTAAGTGATCTGTTGGGAGCCATGCTTGACGAACAGGTCGAAGTCGCGCATGGTCGCCGGCGCGCGCACAAAGCGGGAGAGGTCGCGGACCGTCGGCGGGCGGGGGCCCGCGAGCGCACTCGTTCCCGCCGCACTGGCGCTTCCACCGAAGAGCGGCAGGTCCACGGATTCGTGCCGGAGAGGCGGAAGGTCCAGCACCTCGACATGCGGGCTGACCCCCGCGTCGTCGTACCACCCCCAAATGACGAGCGTCGCCCGCTGCCTGGCGCCTCGAGCGCGCGCCGTCCCGGCGTCGGGGTAGGTCTCACGCGTGCGCACGACGCGGACCACCCCGCCGAGGTCGCGCAATTCGTTTTGAAGCTGCTCGAAGATCCGGCGCGCGAAGTCCACCCGGCGGGTCGCCTGCGAGCCGTCGAACTCGCCGACCGCGATGGTGAAGCCGCCGGGTGCCGCCGCCGGGCGCAGGCCACCCCCTGCACTCGTGATGAGGCCCAGCAGGGCGACCAGCGCGAGGATCGCTGCGACTCGCCGGGGGACCGGCTGGGAGCGGGTACGGACCAGCTCGACCACCGCCGCCGTGGCACTGCCGGCAAAGCAGAGCATCGCCAGGAACGCCGCGACTCGCGGGAGTGGAGCCGGCAGCAGCCCGGTGCGACCGACGAGCCATCCTGCTCCCAGGAGCAGGCCGGCGAGCGCGAGCCGCGTTGCCGCGCGCAGTCGGCGGCTCTGCCAGAGGGCAGAGGCGAGCCGGTCGCGCGCCGCGCTCCAGAGTTCGGGACGCACGAATCGGGAGACACTCTGTCCGAGCGCGGCGGCCTGCGACTGTGGCGGCGGCGATCCGGATGGCGCTTCGGCGCCTTCACCCCCATCCGCCTGCGGCCGGCCAATCGCCGTCGCAGCATGGGGACGCGAGTCCGCCGTGAGCGGAGAGGGCGGCGATGTCTCGGGCGGCCCGTCGATGATGGTGGCCGCGTCGGCGTGGGGCACCGCGGGCAGTGCCTCGGCCTCAACCGGCCCCTGACCCCGGAGGGCGCCCTCGAAGGCACGGGCCAGCTCACCCGCGCTGGCAAATCGCTGTTCGGGCTGCTTGGCGAGCGCCCGGAGGATCACAGCTTCCACGGCCGCGGGGAGATTCGGGTTCAAGGTGCGGGGCGGAGGCGGCGAATCGGTGAGGTGCTGCAGCATCACCGCGGTCGGCGAGTCACCCTGAAACGGGACCCGCCCGGTGGCCATCTCGTAGAGAACCACGGCCAGCGAGTAGAGATCGCTGCGGGGATCGACAGGCCCGCTGGCCGCCTGCTCGGGCGACATGTACGCCGGCGTCCCAACGACACTGCCACTGGCACTGAGTTGGACGGCATCACTCAGAATCTTGGCGATGCCAAAATCGGTGAGAACCGGTTCGCCTCGGACGGTGAAGAGGATATTCGTGGGCTTGATGTCACGGTGGACGGCGCCCTGGGCGTGGGCGTGGTCGAGCGCATCGGCCAGCGGTTCGAGCAGGCGCGCAATCTCACCCAGCGGCATCAGCTCCCCGCGGCCACGAACTTGCGCCAGGTGGTCCTTGAGCGTCCCCCCGTCCAGGTACTCCATCACCATGAACGGCTGGCCGTCGGCGACGTCGTAGTCGTAGAGTTGCACGATGTGCGGATGCCGCAGGGAGGCAACCAGCTTGGCCTCGCGCCGAAAGCGCGCCCCGAAGTCGGGATCGGAGGCCAGATGCGGATGAATCACCTTGACGGCCACGTGGCGATCCAGGTCGGGGTCGTATGCCTGGTAGACTTCGGCCATCCCGCCGCGGCCCAACAGCCGCCTCACGATGTACTTGTCAAAGGATTGGGTGGCCATTCGACGTGTACTGATCCGTCTCGGGTTTCAAAACGGGGCCCTGACGCGTGCTACCGAGGAGCGCGGCTCCGCAGCACGCATCAAGGACCGGCTCGAGCCCGTGATAGCGGCGTCAGTCAGAAGCGGTGAGAGTAATGTCGGCCATATACTGCGCGTGTTCAAGGGCCGCCAGCGAGCCCGCCTCGTCCGGGATCGGCTCGATGTCTTCGTTGCCGTTGAGATCCTGGCCATTGACGATTCGCGTGGCGAGCGAAACCGCCTCGCGCACCGGGCCCTCGACGGAAGCCAGATCGTCAGCCGCCGTAATTTGGAGCGTCAGGTCGCGCAGGCGGACCGTCCACTGGCCGACGTTGCGGGCCGCAATCTGGACGTGCCCGGAGTGGATTTGAATCCCTGGGGTCGCATCAGACTGGTCAGAGGCCAGCCTGGCATGTTCGATGGCACCCTGGACGTAGCCGGTTTGCTGGCCGTTGGGCAACAGCCCAAAGCCGTCGCCGGCGTCGGCGACAATCCCGTTGCCGTCGAGGTCGCCGTAGTCTTCGCCCTCCGACCCCTCGATCAAGTTAGCCATCGCCTCGGCGCTCTGCTTGAGACCGCGCAGATCCTGGGCTTCAAAGGCGACCAGGAGCGCATCGGCCCTGGTCTGCAAGGCCTGCGTTTCTTTCAGCAGCCCGACGACGTAGCCAACATTCCCCGGCGTGTCCTGACGGGCGACGAGAAGGTGCCGGATATGAACGAGTGCCTCCGGAGGAAGCGCCCCACGCATGACGATCTTCTCGCTCGGCAAGGGATTCGAGTCGGGCGAGGGCTCGAGGGTGATCTGAGCCGCATCGAACTCTGCCAGCAGATTGTGCCCCTCGGGACTGGTGAAGACAAGCTTCATACCACTCTCGGTCGGGCTGAGCAGGCCGATACTGACCGGTCGCTCGCCATGATCGCCTACCAGCCAGGCTTCGTACTGCGTGCCGGCTTCAGGCGTCGGCAGCCCCGTGACGAAGAGCGTCACTTCGTCGTTCTTGGCCGTGCCATCGCGGAAGCGCAGGGTCGCGGCTTCGGTCTCCGTCGCGGCGCTCGATGGTACGCCGCGCCGCAGCGCAACCACTCCAACCGCGCCCGCAATCAAGAGGAGCAAAACAACCAGAGGCACCACCCACCGGCGACGCGATCTGGCGCGTCGCACTCGCACGGGAGCGGGCGGCGCCGCGGAGGGCACCGCCGCACCAACCGGCACCGCGCCCCACGCGGGTTGATCACCACCTGCCGGCGCCGCAACGGGCCGCTGTGGGGGCCCACCCTTCGCGGTTGGAGGCTCCAACGAGGGCCGCCCGGGCGGGGCGAGAGTCGCCTCTTCGGTCCGGTCCACCACCGTGGGAGCATCCTCGAAGAGCGTGCCATCCTGGCCTTCGTCCGGCTCGGGAAACGCGCTGCGTACGGCCAGCCGAAAGGCGCGCGCCAACTCGCTCGCGCTCGCAAAGCGCTCGTCCGGATCTTTGGCAAGCGCTTTCAGGATGACGGCCTCGACGGCTTCCGGCAGGTCCGGATTGAACTGGCGCGGGGGTGGCGGCGGCTTGGTGAGGTGCTGCATCATCACAGCGGTCGGCGAATCGCCCTCAAAGGGGACTCGCCCCGTAGCCATCTCGTAGAGCACCACGCCGAGCGAGTAGAGGTCGGTACGCGCATCCACCGCTCCATTGGCGGCCTGTTCCGGCGCCATGTAGGCCGGCGTGCCGACAACGCCACCGGTCATGGTGAACTGCACGACATCGCTCAGGATTTTGGCAATCCCGAAATCAGTCAGAACCGGCTCCCCGCCCGGCGTGTACAGAATGTTCGTCGGCTTGATATCGCGGTGGACCGCGCCGCGCGCGTGCGCATAGTCGAGGGCCGAGCCAACAGCCGTCAGCAGGCGCCCGATCTCGCTCAACGGCATTTGCTCGCCGCGCGCCCGGAACTCCGCCAGACGCTCCTTTAGCGTCCCGCCGTCGAGATTCTCCATCACCATGAACGGCTGCCCGTTGGCGACGTCGTAGTCGTAGAGTTGCACGATGTGGGGATGGCGCAGGGACGCCACGAGTCTCGCCTCGCGCCGGAAGCGCTCGCCGAACCCCGAGTCGGCGGCCAGATGGGGGTGAATCACCTTGATGGCTACGCGGCGGTCGAGCACAGGGTCGCGCGCCTGGTAGACCTCCGCCATCCCACCACGGCCCAAGACTTGGGTCACAACATATTTTCCGAAAGAGTGGTCGGCCATTAGATTCGATCCTTCACAATCATCAGGTCACGAACCACAGCCGATGCCCGCTGGTGCTACATCCACGCCGGTCAGGACCATGCGAAACTGGCTGCCATCGGCAGCCATCACTTTGAGCTCAGCGGAGCCAGGTCCGCCAGGCCGGTTCCACCACAGGGACGCGATGCGACCGTCGGGCAGCACACAGGGCGAATCATCGCCCTCAAACTGGGGGGCCACCGGGAAGGGCGCCGCGTCCGGCCCCGGCAGGCGCCAGATCCGACCATCCCAGTCGGCTGCAAAGACAATGCTGCCATCCGGGGCGTAGTCCGGGTGGTGCAACGCACCCGCGTGCGGGAGGCCGGCGGGGCTGTCGTTCGGAGTCAGCACCACGCGGAAGTCGGTGCCATCCGTTGCCGCTTCACAGAGGGCCGTCCCTTCAGCACCGTACGGTTCGTCGCCGCACTCGAACACCACAACGTTCCCCTCAGCAATGATCGCAGGCTGCCCATTGAAGGCGTAGGGCGAATTGGCGGTGAGCAGCACGGGTGCGCCGAAACGATGCTCCGGCGCTCCGCCCGGCTCCTCGCGCCGCCTGATGGCCCACAAGTCCACGTCGTGAGGGCCATCCTCCGACGGGTAGACGATCAGGTCGCCTCCGGAGGCCACAGCGGCGACCCCCCCGGGGTGAACGAGCGCCCCATTCGCCCGGATCACCCCGCCCCCGACAGATCCCCGCCAGCAGGGAGAGGCAGGGCCACTCCTCACACTCGGGGTCAAAGCGGTTGCTCTCCAGCAGAAGCCACCCCCTCCGGAGAGATATTCAGCCAGTGGTCCTCCGAGCCTGGGGCGAGCTCGTCCAGCGCCAGGCTCACATCTTGCGGGATGGCGCCTTCCTGTGCCGCGATGCGGTAGATGTGCCCATCCGGCAGGGCGTAGGTGATGAAACCGCCCGGCCCGCCGGGAGCCGGTGGGGAGGATAGGGCGAGCCTGTCGGCGGCGACAAATTTCTGGACGCGAAAATTGTCGCCGTCGGCGACGTAGACGGCCCCATCAGGGCCGGCTGCTACACCGTAAGGCCGGTTGAACTCCCCGTTCCCGGCGCCAAGGCCTCCCCACATTGTCAGCAGTTTGCCGCTCGCATCGAACTTCACGATGCGGTGGTTCCCCGTGTCGGCGACATAGACATCGCCCGCCGAGTCCACCGCCAGACCGTAGGCGTCGTTGAAACCCTCCGGCCCGCCGCTCCACTGGTCGACGAAATTCCCCTCAGTATCGAAGCGCTCCACGCGGCCCAACTCGGGGTCCAGGACATAGACCAGGCCGTCTTTCACTTCGATGCCTCGGGGGGCACCGAGAAAATTGAACTCACCCGATTCGTCTTCCTCGCCACGGACGGCCCCGA
Organism: Ardenticatenaceae bacterium; assembly: GCA_027493995.1. Taxonomy (GTDB): domain Bacteria; phylum Chloroflexota; class Anaerolineae; order Ardenticatenales; family Ardenticatenaceae; genus DOUV01. The sequence goes on from JAOSJS010000001.1 coordinate 9,773,498, forward strand.
GGAAGGCGCCGTGAGCGTCGAACTTCTGGACGCGATGGGTTTCGGGATCGCTGACGTAGACATTGCCCTCCTGGTCGACGGCGACCCTGACGGCCCCCACGAACTGACCCTCGCCATCCCCCACGCTGCCCCACCCCTCGATGTAGTCGCCGGTCGCCGTGAAATGCTGCACCGCGCACCGGCCATCTCAACCACATAGACCGAGCCATCCGGGGCCACCGCGACATCCTTAGGCTCCTGGAATTGGCCGGGATCGCTCCCAAGACCACCCCACCGGCCAAGATAGTTACCGTCGAGATCGAAGCGCTGCACCCGGGCGTTGTCGAAATCGGTCACGTAGACCATATCGTTGCCGAGGGCAATCCCAACCGGAAAGTTGAACTGCCCGGGCCCGTCGCCCTGGCTCCCCCAGGCGCGCACAAAGAGGTAGTCTGGGTGGGCGACAGGCGGTTCAACGACCGCGGTGGGCCTCACCGGGGGTGCGGGTGTGGTTGCCACAGCAAGGGCACTCGGGCCCTGGGTGGGCGGCTCACCGTTGCCGGCCACCGAGGCGGTCTCGGATTCACCCCCGCCGCCGAGCAGTTGCCATCCCACGAAGAGCAGGCCGATGAGCACGAGGCCCCCGGCGACGAGCAGGAGGCGGTCCCGCCGGAACGCTCCGGACCAGCGCGCCGTCGAGGCCGCGGGCGGATGGGGCAGCACCGCTGCAGCGCCCGGAGCGCCGGGCGGTCCGTCGAGCAGCGTCGCAGCCTCAATGGTCCGCCGGCCAACAAGCGTAGCTTCTTCTGAAGAGGCCGGCGGAGCGGCCTGCGCCGTGACGGCACTCTGCACGGCCTCCTCGAACGCGCGCGCCAGCTCACCGGCACTTCCATAGCGGTCGGCGAGATTCTTGGCGAGCGCTTTCAGAATCACGGCCTGAACGGCTTCGGGCAGGTCCGGGTTGAACTGGCGTGGCGGCGGCGGTGGCTCAGTGAGGTGCTTCATCATCACCGCCGTCGGTGACTGGCCCTCGAACGGGACCCGCCCGGTGACCATCTCGTACAGCACCACGCCCAGAGAGTAGAGATCGCTGCGCGAGTCTACCACCCGGCTCGCGGCCTGCTCGGGCGACATGTAGGCCGGTGAGCCCAGGACACTCCCGGCGGCGCTGAGCTGTAAGGTCGCATCGAGGATTTTGACAATGCCAAAATCGGTGAGAACCGGCTCGCCATGGGCGGTGAAGAGAATGTTCGTCGGCTTGATATCGCGATGGACGGCACCCTTCGCGTGGGCGTAGTCGAGCGCGCCGGCCACCCGTCCCAGCAGGCGCACGATCTCGCCCAGGGATATCGTTTTTCCGCGCGCGCGCTCCTGCGCCAGGCGCTCCTTTAGCGTCCCGCCCTCGAGGTACTCCATCACCATGAAGGGTTGGTCGTCCGCCACGCCAAAGTCGTGGAGTTGAACGATGTGGGGGTGCCGGAGCGAGGCAACCAGTCTTGCCTCGCGGCGGAAGCGCTCACCAAAACCCTCCTCGGTGCCCAGGTGGGGATGGATCACCTTGATCGCCACCTGGCGGTCGAGCACGGGGTCATGCGCCTGATAGACCTCGGCCATTCCACCGCGTCCCAGGCGGCTTGTCACAACGTACCTTCCGAAGGAGTGCACAGTCATCACGGAACCATTCTTGGAAATCGAAGCGACTGAGCGTGGAGATTCACGACTGGAGGTTGGGAGCAGGCGGATCTCCGCTCTCTAATCTCCAGTCTCCACCTAAACCACATCTTTCCTCTTCTGCAAGACAAAGAGCAGAGCCAGGAGCGCCAGCATGATCGCCCCCATCGCGGCCCAGCTCTTGTAGATATCCGCTCCGAAGACCGACCCATAGCGCTCGTCGACGGTCTTCAAGAGGACCCGCCGCTCGGGGTCGCTGGCGAACGACTGGATGCCCGGCAAGTGGCAATCGCTCAGGCTGGTCCCCTCGCAGTCGCCCGTCTTCACCTGCGCCGCGGCCGCCAGCGCCTGGTAGACCCACTTGCTGCTGGTCACATCTCCGAGGATCTCACCGGGGCGACCGATCTGGTCAAGCTCCAGGATTCCGCCGGAGAAGACCATCTGGACCACAACGACGACGATGACGAGCAGCACCGCCTGCTCCTCGCGCGGCGCGAGGGCGGAGATGAGCAGCCCCCACATCATGCCCGACATCACCGCCAGCGCCAGCGTGATGTACAACTTGAGGATGTCCTGGCCGCCCAGATGCGAGAAATCAACCGCAATCATCTTGAGGATCAGCAGCGCCGCAGCGTGGTAGAGTGCGAAGAGCACCCCCACCCAGACCTTGGAGCCCAGGTATGGGCCGATCTTCAGCAGGACCGCGCGCTCGCGCTTGTAGATCGGCGCCTCCTTCACGATCTCGCGCATCGAGCTGAGCGCACCGACCAGGAAGGGGATGATCGCCGCCAGGAAGAGCATCGCCATCGTGCGGGTCGCATCGCCGTTCGTCAGATCGAAGATGTCGCGCGGCCAGGCGATCAGGTCCATGCTCCCCAGAATCGGCGCGATGAGAAAGAGCAGCGCCAGGTTCAGCCGGTCGCGGCGGATGATGTCGAGGTAGCGCGCGGAGAGAATCGCGAATTGGCGCAGCGCGGAGACCCGCCGGACGCTAGCGTGCGCCCCTCCCTTGCGGGTTGAGGAGCGTGCGGTCCCCGCTGCGCGCTTTTCAGTCTGGGGCGTCTGCAGGAGGACACCATATTTCTCCTGCAGGCGCGCGACCACGTACTTCTGGTACTGCACTGAGTGGCGATACTGCTCGCCCCAGGCCGCGGGCGTCAGTTCATTCTCGAGCTTCTCGTAGATGGCATCGAAATCCTGGACGCCAAAGTAATCTAGAGCCTCTTCTGGCGGGCCGAAGTAGGCCAGATGCCCGCCCTTGGCCAGAAAGACGACCTGGTCGCACAGCATCACGTTCTTGGTGGCGTGGGTGACGAGCAGCACTGTCTGCCCATCGTCGGCCAGCTGGCGTAGGAGGCGCATGATCTGGCTCTCGGTCCCTGGGTCGAGGGCCGAGGTGGCCTCGTCGAGGAAAAAGAGCCCCGGCTGGGTCAAGAGCTCCACACCGATCGAGACGCGCTTGCGCTGGCCGCCACTCAGCCGGTGGATCGGGATATCCTTGCGCTCGGCGAGGTTGAGAGTCGCCAGCACCTCCATCACGCGCTGCTGGCGCTCCTCACGGGTCGTATCGGCCGGGAGGCGCAGGCGCGCCGCGTAGTCGAGCGCCTTGAAGACGGTCAGCTCCTTGTGGATGATGTCGTCTTGCGGCACGTAGCCGAGATCGGTCCGGTAGGCGTCAAAGTGGCGATAGAGATCGGTCTCGTTGACCAGGACGGTCCCATCGCTCGCCGGCCGGAAGCCGCTGAGGGCATCGAGCAAGGTCGACTTGCCTGAACCGCTGACGCCGACGATAGCGACGAACTCGCGCGGGTAGATCGAGAGCGAGATGTCCTGCAACAGGTTGAACCCTTTGCCGACGTACTGGTTCAGGTGAAGCGCGTCCAGCCGCAAGTCCTGCGATTCGTCCACTTGCTGGAGCGTTTCCGGCCCGAAGATGAACTTGACCGGCCCGACCCGGATGGTGTCGCCCGGGCGCAACGGGCGCGGCTGGCCAACCACCAGACGCTCGCCGTTGACAAAGGTGCCGTTGCTCGAGTCGAGATCTTCGATCACCACGGCACCGCCCCGTTGCGTGAGGCGAGCGTGGTTGCGCGAGATCGCCGGATGGTTGAGCGCGACGTCGTTCTGGGGATCACGCCCGATGGTGAGGGTCGTACGGCCGCGGAGGTCAAGATGCTGCGGAGCCCCCGGCATTTCGACCGTATCCGCTGACGTCTTGTAGGTAAGCGAGACGGTTTGGGCGATCCACACCACATCACCATCGGCGAGCACCTTCTTGGGAACGCGCGTGCCCCCGAACGTCAGTCCGTTCGCGCCACCCAGATCCACGATCTCGTAGCCACCGGAGGTGCGCTGGAGTTGAGCGTGGCGGCGCGAGACGACCCGGTCTTCCACGACGATGTCGTTGGAGGGATCGCGCCCGAGGGTCAGGACCTCGCGGTCGAGCGACACTTCCCGCGTCGCCTGAGTCGTCGTGACAATCAGACGGGGCGCAGCCGGCGGCGCGAGGGTGAGTGTCTTGTCCTGTGGGACCAGCGTCTGTTCGAGCGAGCTTGGGACCAGCGTCGCATCGAACGGGGTCAAGGGAAGCCTCAGCGCGATGCTGACGCCGCCAATCTCAATCACGTCGCCGTCTTTGAGCGGGCGCGCGATCTTGGGCTCGATGCTGGCATCGTTGAGTCGCGTTCCGTTGCTGCTCCCGAGATCGGTGAGGGACAACGTACCGTTGGTCCATTCAAGTCGAGCATGACGGCGCGAGACCAGGGGTTCGTTGAGGACAATCTCGCTATCCGCCGCTCGTCCGATGGTGACCGGGTCATCGGTCAGGGTGACCTCGCGGACCTCGTCGCCGTGACGGATTTCCAGGACGGCCGGTGGGATCATTGATCGTACCTCCTCGGTGACTGACGGAGTATGATCCGTCGGGCTATCGGGTCAGCTCTAACTTCAGCCGCATCTTCACATCGTTATCAACGTAGAGCGTGCCGTGGTACTGCTGAACAGGGTGAATCTCCGAGCCGGGCATCACGGCACTCGTCTCAGGGATGATGTTGTCCCCGCCGCTCTCGACGGCGAGGTCCACCTTGTGCCAGCGTCCGTGCGTGTCGCGCTGTACGGAGACGCCCGTGACCGTCTTGACGCCATAACCGAAGATGGAGACGCACGGCACGCTCGATCGGGTCCCAAGCTCGCGCCGAAACTCGCGCGCCGCGTGCAGAAACGGGCGCTGCGCCTCGGCGAGCCACAGATCCTCCGTGAGGACGTTTATCTGCCGGCCCTCCTGGTCAACCGTGCAGGTATAGGTTGGCAAAATCTGATAGGTACAGGGAAAACTCGCCAGCACCTCACGCAGCCGATCGCCGAGGAGACCAAACGGCAGAAGATCGGGTCCCAGGAGGAGGGTCGTGATCATTTTCGGAACCCCACCATGGGGACCGCCCAAGAGGATCAGCCGCCCCACCTTCTTTTTCCCGCCCAGGCGTTCCACGTAATACCGGCTTACCAGACAGCCCATGCTGTGGGCAATCAGGGTGATGGGGGGTGTGACGGGCCAACTGTCAATCACCTCGGCCAGGCGGCGCGCAGACAGCCGCACGTCCTGCCGCCAATCGTAGGCGAACTCGAGCAGATCCTTGCCGCGCTCGTAGCCAAGACCTTCTTCCAGGTAATTCCCCAACCGGTTGTACTGCTCCAGCTTGAGCAGGTTGGGCACAATCACCACTTCGCCAACCAATTGCCGCACCTCAAGTGGTTGATCGTCAGGAAGGCGAAAAATTTCGGGATGCGTGAAAAAATGGCGGACGTGGGGCCAGACGCGTTCGCTCCCGGCCCACAGCTCCGAGCCCATAAACCCGGGCACGATGACCACCGGGCGGCGGACACCGGCTCGAAAGGCGAGCGGCGCCTCGACGAGGGTCAGATCTTCGAAGTCGAAGCCGCGCTTGAAAACCAGTTGGGCGCTCCCGATGCGGATCGTATCCCCATCCTGGAGCACACGCTCCTCAACCCGCTGCCCGCCGAGCCAGGTACCGTTCGTGCTGCCGAGGTCGCGGAATATGAAGAGATCGCCGCGGCGTTCGATCCGCGCGTGACGGCGCGAGACCTTCGGATGATCCAGGGTGATATCGTTGCCTTCCTGGCGCCCGAGGGTCAGGACTTCATCAGTGAGCGGTACCTCCCACGTCTTCCCCGGCACGTGCACCGCCAGGCGAGGCGAGCGAGTATCGCTCAGAGCCACCTCCAGGCTCTCCTGAGCCAGGGTCGCCTCCAGATCGGCCTCCGAGTGGAGGAGGGTGACATCCGGTGCGACTCGCGGCGCAGCGGTCTCAAACCGCAGGGTGCTGTCGCCGAGCGTGACAATGTCGCCCGGGGCGAGGACTGCGCGTTCGAGCACGACACCGTTGACGCGCGTCCCATTCGCGGAGTCGAGATCGACCAAAACGCAGCCGGTCGCGCCACATTCGATACGGGCGTGGGCGCGCGACACCTTCGAATCGTTGAGAACAATATCGTTGATGGCGGCGCGACCGAGGGCGACGCTGGCCTTCGCCAACGCGAATTCTTGTTCCTGCTCAGCGGGTCGGGTGAGAACGAGTTTGCCAAAGGGTTGCATTATCCATCCCTGTGGCGGTTACACCACCGGTGTACGTCGAGAAGACATCGAAGGAAGCAAGTGACCAGGAAGAAGTGGCCCAGCCTTCAAACCAACATGGGTAGGGAGCGGGGTCGACCGATACGCGTGGCCAAAATCTACAGGGACATGAGCTCAGCCGAACCGCTCTCGGTTGAGCTTCACACCTGCCCCCACAGATTTTGGCTACACTGAATTGGCATGCACCCTACTTATACATCGGAATCCCCCTTGAATCAAGCCCGCCTCGACGCCGGGGTGTACGCACGAGTTGTCCGGCAGGTGGCGGAGCCAGCAGAACCTAACCCCCGGCCCCCTTCCCTGCGAGGGAAGGGGGAGGCGGAGGGTCCGCCCCCGGCTCCCCTCCCCGCGTCGGGGAGGGGTTGGGGAGGGGTCCGCCCCCGGCTCCCCTCCCCGCGTCGGGGAGGGGTTGGGGGAGGGGTCCGCCCCCGGCTCCCTCCCCGCGTCGGGGAGGGGTTGGGGGGGGGTCCGCCCGCCGGCTCCCCTCCCCGCGTCGGGGAGGGGTTGGGGAGGGTCCGCCCGCCGGCTCCCCTCCCCGCGTCGGGGAGGGGTTGGGGAGGGTCCGCCCCGCCGGCTCCCCTCCCCGCGTCGGGGAGGGGTTGGGGAGGGGTCCGCCATCCGCCTGCACTTTCCTGGCTGCCCACGTTGGATCCGGCGGCACTTTGAGGCTCAGGCCCAATCGCCCAGGGCCGCCAGCGCGGCCCCAACCCCCGCCCCGAAGTCCATCGGCCTCCCCAGGTCTGCCAGGGTACGCTCCAGAACGGCCAACTGCGCCGCCAGGTAGGTCGGATGCGCGGCCTTGGCCATGTGGCCAAGGCGGAAGAGTTTGCCGGCCAGCTCGCCGTACCCGCCGGAGATCATGACGCCGTAGCGCTCGCGCATGTGGCCGCGTAATTGTTTGTCGGTGAGTCCCTCGGGGATGTGGACGGCCGTCACGGCATTCCCGGCGATCTCCTCCCGAGCGGGCCACAGTTCCAGTCCCAGCGCCTTGACGCCTGCCCGGCAGGCCCGGGCGATGGCGCCGTGCCGGGTTGCGAAGCGCTCCACACCGACTTCTAGAACCTGGGTCAATACCGACTCCAGCGCGTACATCTCACTGACCGAGGGGGTATACGGAAAGCGCCGCTCCTCGATCCAGGCCTCTCTCCAGTCGAGGATGGAGAGGAAGCTTCCGCGGACCGGTGACGGGCGGTTTTCCATGGCCTTCCAGGCATCAGGGCTGATCGCCATAAGGGAGAGACCCGGCGGTCCGCCCAGGCACTTCTGGGGGCCGGCCACGGCTACGTCGATGCCCCACGCTTCGGGGCTCAGCGCCCGTCCGCCCAGGCCGGACACGGTGTCCACGATGGTGACGACGCCGAACTCTTTGGCGATCGGGCCGATGTCCCACACCGGGTTCTCCGTGCCGGACGGCGTCTCGGAGTGGACAACCGACAGAAACTTGATTCCGGGGTTCTGCTCGAGTGCGTCCCGAACGGCATCCGGGTCCACCGCCTCGTTGTAGGGAACCGCCAGCTCGATCGTCTCACCACCGTACTTCTCGATAAACAGCTCGAACCATTTCCCAAAGACGCCTGATACAAGGTTGAGCACTTTGTCGCCGGGCGCGATCAAGCAGGCCGCCGCGGCCTCCAGTCCCAGAACGGCCTCAGCCTGCATGATCACGACATCATACGTGGTCTGGTAGACTTGCTTGAGCAGCCCGCTGGTCCGCTCGAACAGACTCAGAAAAGCCGGATCGTAGTGGTAGAGGACAGGCCGGGATTGCGCGCGCAGCGTGCGGTCTGTCACCTCTACCGGACCCGACGCCAGGTTCATGATGGGCCAGTCGCTCATCTGTCTCGCTCCCTTCCTCACTCATCCATGCACCGGTTACACACCAACGTTCGGAGTGCGTGCTGAGTGCTGCTTCACTTCCCGGCGAGCTCGTCGAGGCGGGCGTGCATCTTCCCGGCGTCCCCGATGGCCGAGACGGTCACCTTGCCCGAGAGGATGTCGGCTTTGGCCTGCTCGACCGCCTCGACCGCATCCGCCGGGATGCCGGGCGGCAGATCCAGCAGCCGCACGCCTCCGGAAGCCACGTCCATCTTGTAGACCTTGCCGAAGGTACCGTTCTCGATGTCGTCGATCATCTGGTTGTAGATCCCGGTGTAATCGAAGAGCACCGAGGTCAGCAGCACCTTGTTCTTGTCCATATCGCGCTTGTCGCCGATCACATCGATGAACCAGGCCTTCTGCCCCCCCCTGGCATTGTGCTCCTCAATCGCCTGCATCATCCCGAACGAGGCCCCGTCGCCCATGCCGAAGATGATATCCGCCCCGGCTGCCAGTTCGGACTCCGTCACTCGCTTGGCGCCGGCGGCGTCCTCGTAGGCGGCCTCGCCGATCACGCTGTAGAGCAGCTTCGCGGCCGGGTTGGTGGCCTTCAAGCCCTCGGCAAAGCCCACCGTCATGTAGTTCCACGTCGGCGGCTCACCCGAGACCACGACACCCACCGTCCCACTCCTGGTCATCTTTCCGGCCAGCACCCCCGCCAGGTAGGCCACCTCTTGCGCCTGAGTCTCGACGTCACTGATCAGCCCGGGCGTCACCGCGGCCTCGTTCTCAACCACCGCCACCCTGACCTGCACCTCGTGGGCAATCTCGGGGCAGACCGTCTGATAGCCACTGGCATGGCAGATAATCAGCCCAAAGCCCCGATCCGCCAGGTCGCGTAGCACCGGGGTGATATCCCCGTAGCCCTGGTTCTCGGCCACTTCCTGGGTGAGCCCGCGTTGCTTGGCCACCGCGGTCATCGAGTCGGCCGCCTGCTCGTTCCAGCCGTGGTCCGTCCGGCTCGCCGGGAGCACCACCGCGACCTTCGCCAGCTTCGCACCGCCGGACACGGCGGGCGGCGGCTCAGTCGCGGTGGCGGCGGCCGCCGCCGGGGGCTGGGTGGACGCCGGGGCCGGGGATGCGGGGGTTGACTCCCACCACACGCGGCCAGAGCGAGTGCCAGCAGCAGCAACATCACCGTCAGGAACAAGGGATGGTGCGGGCACCATTTTTGATGGTTCACGGCTTCTATTCCTCCCCTTTTCGGGCCATGGTAAAAATGGATTCCGGAATCTGGGTGGCGTTCCCCACCGGGCGGGATGGCGTCGCGAGGTCGCCAGGCCCCCCCCGGTTGAGGCCCCGACTGCGGCTGAAGGGCCTCTGGAAGCCACTCCGGCAACACACCCATAGTACCCGAAAGACCCTTCCCGGCCTAATTTCTGGCCGAAACCTGACCGATGCAGAGGTCGCGACGTCGTCCGGGTTCGGGGGAGTCTCGATGGAAAGGTGTGCGATCGACTGGCGCAACGGCTACTGCCCGCAAGCGAGCACGACTGTGAAAAACTGGTCGCCTGAGAAGGACAGGCTGCTTCCCGCACCTCCTCGCGCCCCGCGAAAGTGCCAAGGCGTCGCCGAGACGATGGCCAGGCACATTGTGCAGGCGCTTGCAGGTTCGTCGTGCGCGCGGTTGCCCCGGTCCACCTGAATCCGCCCCCCAGCGTGCCCGGAGGGGCACGCCCGGCCGCAGGCCTCCAGCCGCGGTTTTAACCGCCGGGCTCCGCGTCGGCGAAGGCCGCCGCCCGGCCGCAGGCCCCCAGCCGCGGTTTTAACCGCCGGGCTCCGCGTCGGCGGACACCCTGAGGGGCGAACCCCGGCGCGACCGTCTCGCTGGGTGGACCCCGCGGGGTCGGCCGATGCCCGGCCGCAGGCCCCCAGCCGCGGTTTCCCTGGCCTGGCCGGCCAAGCCAGGCAACCGCCGGGCTCCTCCTCGCCCACGCGGTTCCCCCGAACCGCGTTCCCACCCGCGCCACCACGCCGTGACCGCTGTTCTAGCGATGGCCACGCTCGTACGGGATCGCGAGTGCGGCCGGGAGAGCGGTGCGACCGGCCAGGATCACCAGCGCCAGGATGATCCCGAGGTATGGGAGCATGAGGACAAACTCTGGCCGAATCGCCACTCCCACGATCTGTAGGCCATTTGAGAGGGAACGCAGGATGCCAAAGAGCAAGGCGCCGGCGAAGACTCGCTTGGGGTCCCACTTCCCCAGCATCGTGATCGCAATGGCAATGAATCCCTGGCCTACCGTCATCCCTGGCACGAAAAAGTTGAGATCCGCCACGGACAGAAAGGCCCCGGCGAAGCCCGCCATCAGGCCCCCGACCGCGATGGCCAGGTAGCGGATCTGGAAGACATTGACCCCGGCAGCATCGGCAGCCACCGGATTCTCACCCACGGCTCGTACTTCAAGCCCGAAGCGGGTGTGAGTGAGCACGAAATCGAACACGGCGACCAGGATCCAGGTCAGGTAGACGACGACCTGCTGGTTGAACAGTGCGGGTCCAATGATGGGAATCGAACTCAGCAGGGGGATAGACACAGTCCCCAGGCTGACCGAGAGCGTCGGAAAGCGCTGGCCGTAGAAGTCTCGAAAGAGAAAGCCAGTCAGACCGGCTGCAAAAATCGTGATCGCGAGCCCGATGATCACCTGGTCCACCCGCAAACCAATCGCGAGGAACCCGAACAGCACGCCCAGCGCCACCCCCGCCGCGAGGCCGGCCAGGAGGCCGGCCGCCACGCTGCTCGTGTTGAGGGCGACGTAGAAGCCGGCGAAGGCGGCGGTCAGCATCATCCCTTCGAGGCCCAGATTGAGGAGGCCGGCCCGTTCGGCAAAGGTCTCACCTAACGCGGCCAGTGCCAGAGGCACCGCCGCCACCAGGCCGCTGCTCAGCAGGACGGTGATGAAGGTGCTGAGCTGCGCCGCGCTCATTCAGGCCCCTTCCGCCCCCGCCAGGCGCCGTCGCTCGCGCCCGGCGGAGGCCCGCTCCAGGTAGACGGCGACGGCAAAGAAGACCAACATCAGCCCCTCGAGCATGTCCACAAAATAGGCCGGGATATTCGCCGAACGCGCCATCATCTCCCCCCCGAAGAACAGGAAGGAGAAGAAGTACGCAAAGGGGATGACCCACAGGCCGTTGAGCCGCGCCAGGAAGACCAGGGCGAAGCCCGTCAGGCCGTAGGCCGGGTTCCACTCTCCCTGGAAGAGTCCCTTGACGCCCAGAACGTCGTTCGCTCCCGCCAACCCCGCGAAGCCGGCGCTCAGCAGCAGGGCCAGGACGGTGAGACGGTCCACCGGCAGGCCGGCATGGATGGCGGCCCGCCGGTTCTGGCCGAGCACCCACAGCTGAAAGCCCGGCACGGTGTTGCGGAACAAGTAGGCAACCAGCAGCACGGCGAGCAGGCCCACCAGGAGCCCGATGTGGATTCGGGTGAAAGGAATTGGGGGCAGCCGGAAGGCCTTCGGGATGACAGGTGTCTGCGGCGGGACCACCGTCGGGTCCTTAAACGGTCCCTTCACGAGCCAACTCGTCAGGTAGATAGCGACGTAGTTCATCATAATGGTCGTGATAATCTCGTTCAACCCGTAGCGCACTTTGAGAAGCGCCGGGATGAGACCCCAGGCCGCACCCCCCAGGAACCCGACCAGCGCGGAGATCACCAGCATTGGAGCCGGCGCCATCGTCCCCGCCAGCCTCGCCGCCACGATGCCGACCATGCTGGCCCCGACCAGGAACTGCCCGTCGATGCCGATATTCCAGACGCCAGCTTTGAGCGCGATCAGCAGGCCTGCACTCACCAGGAGGAGCGGCGCCATCTTGATGAGTGTCTCGGTGACACCGAACCGGCTGCCCAGCCCACGGCTCACGAGCATCTGATAGGCCCGGAGCGAGTCCTTCCCAAGGAGCTGCAGGAAAACAGCGCCAATCAGGAAGGCTGCCACAATGGCAAAGCCTGAGGCGAGCAGAGGTGCCAGCGACAGCAAAAATGTTCGCCGGTTCATCGCGGCGCGCCGAGCATCAGCCGGCCAATGCTCTCCAGGTCAACCTCACCCCGCCCGAACGTCGCCAGCAAGCACCCGTTATAGATCACCCCAATCCGATCGCTCAATTCTAAAAGCTCGTCGAGTTCTGACGAAATCAGAAGAATGGCGCTGCCCTGATTCGCCCGCTCCTTGAGCGTCCGCAGGACGAAGCGGGCCGTTTTCAGATCGAGCCCGCTGGTCGGCTTGTTGGCCACGAGGACCCTCGGGTTCAAGGCCAGTTCGCGAGCCAGAATCAGCTTTTGAACGTTGCCGCCCGAGAGTACAAAAAGGCGGGTGGAGGGACCTGGCGTTTTGACCTCAAACTGCCGGATCAGGCGGAGGGCATTGGCCTCGATGGCCTTCCTGTTCAGCAGGCCCCACTTCGAGAAGGGCGGCCGGCCAATCGCCTTCAGCACCAGATTCTCGGCCACACTCCCCATCGAGATGGAGCCCTCGCCGAGCCGGTCGTCGGTCACGTATCCGATGCCCGCTTTGACCGCGGCCGGTGCGCCGCGATTCGTGATCTCAATCCCATCGAGAACGATCTGGCCCTTGATCACGCGGCGCTGCCCCGCGATGACCTCGCCCAACTCCTTCTGCCCGTTGCCATCCACACCCGCGAGCCCAAAGATCTCACCGGCCCGCAGAGCCAGGGAAAAGTCCTGGACCGCCGGCCTGCCCTGGTCGCCCAGGGCCGTGACGCCGTGGAGCGCGAGGATTGTCCGCCTCTCCTGACCCCGGCCCGCCGCCGGGCTCTCCTGGGGAGGAAGCCCGCCGAACATGAGATCGACAATCCGCTGCTTGACGAGAACGCGGTCCGCCCCGAAAAGCGCCTCTGGCCCCAGCTCACCAACGTTCTGGCCCTGGCGGAGGACCGTGATCCGGTCGCTGATCAGCAGGGCCTCCTCCAGCTTGTGCGTGATGAAGACCACCGCCACGCCTTCGGCCTTCAGGCGAAGCAAGATCTGAAACAGCTCCTGCACCTCGAGGGGGGTCAACACCGAGGTGGGCTCGTCGAGCAGGAGAACCTCCGAACCCCGAAACAGGACCTTGATGATCTCGACCCGCTGCTGCTGGCCGACGGAAAGATGGCCTACCTGCGTCCGTGGCGATGTCGATATGCCAAAGTCCCCCAGCATTTCCTGAAGACGGCGCTCGGCGCCGCGCACGTCCAGCAAGAAACCGGAGTCTCGACCGAGAATGACATTCTCGATGATCGTGAGGGTTGGGACGAGAGTGAAATGTTGGTAGACGGTGCCAATTCCAAGGCTCAACGCTTTGTGGGGAGACTCGAGCGTGACCGGCTCGCCTCGAACGATGATCGATCCCTCGTCGGGCGGTGTCATCCCCGCGAGGATGTTCATCAGGGTGGACTTCCCGGCCCCATTTTCCCCCAACACCGTGTGGATCTCACCCCGGCGGATGAGCAGGTCGATGCCTTGATTGGCGACCACGCCGGGGAAGCGCTTCGTAATGCCGCGCATCGCCACCAGGACGTTCGCGTGTTCTTCTGGTGGCCCTCCCTCTGTCTGCCCGGTGGAGTCACCGAAGGCAATTCGTGCCTCCCCGCGCAGCCGGGCGGCTCTGACGTCACCCTCCACAGAACGCCGGCACTGTGGTCGTCCCTGCACCTGGAGGGACGGTGCGGGGAGAGAAACTGGCGGAGCAGCGGGACGGCCGCCGGCAAGAGTGGTAGCGAGGTACATAGTTCCTTGGAGACAACGTAAAGGAAGGCAGTCTCCCAGCCTTCTCCTCGATTCCGTTGGTAACCGGGCGCGCGTTTTCCATCTCCCCAGACCTGATTGCTGCCAGAATTGTAGCACGAGGCCCCTTTCATGCCAACGGGAGAGAGCTGCAATTGGCGCCGAGAGTCGCCGGCCCGAGGACCCACCCGTACCTGCTCGATACCTCCCATGAAGATGGCCCATTTCACTTTCTGTAAAAGTGCCGCCTACGCGCCACTTTTACAGAAATATGAAGAATCCTGTTGGCAAATTGGTGCGAGTGGCGGGGTACCGGTTTGTAGTGCGCGCTTCAGCGCGCTGAAGCGCGCACTACAAACTGCTCGCCCTCTCTGGAGACGACTTCGCCAACAGGATTGTATGAACACATCATCCCCCATGAACGTGTCGAGACGCCCCGGCGGGATGGCGCCTCTCGCTTTCTCTGAACGTGGCGCGTACACGTGCCACGTTCAGAGAAAGAGGAACACACCATCCTGGTGGGGCGTCTCGATCATCGGCCGGGCGGGATTAGAGGTAGGCGGGCCGCTACTCGATCGTATCCGGCAGCCGGATCATCTCAGCCAAAGCGTTCCTCTTTCCAGGGATCGCCGTGGTTGTGGTAGCCGTACTGCTCCCAAAAACCAGGCCGGTCGTGGGCCATGAATTCGAACGCACGCAGCCACTTGGCCGACTTCCAGAAGTAGAGTTTGGGCACCACGAGACGCACCGGCCAGCCGTGGTCTCTGGCGAGCGGCGCACCGTTGTGGCTGTGAGCCAGGATCACGCCGTCGTCCATGAGTTCGTCGAGCGCGATGTTGGTGGTGTAGCCGCCGTAGCTGCGCTCCATGACATAGCGCGCTTCAGGCAGCGGCCTCACCAGCGCCAGGATGTTGCGAATATGCACGCCTGTCCAGGTGTTCGCGTACTTCGACCAGCGCGTCACGCAGTGGACGTCGCTGGTGATGGTGGTTTGGGGCAGAGCCATGAACTCGTCCCAGTTCAGCGTGACCTCTTTCTCGACCAACCCATACATCCGAAACTCCCAGGTCGTCAGGTCGATCCGCGGGATCCCCCCGTAGTGCAACACCGGCCATTTTTCGGTGAGTGACTGGCCGGGCGGAAGGCGCAAACGACCGTCCGGACGCAACTCGGCCTCTGACTCTTTCTCGTTCGCTCGTTTCCAAAACATAGGCCTTCTCCTTTCACGCGCAAGTATCCGGCCCCATCCTTACAAAACCATAACCACTAGAATATCGGTCAAGTCGTCGTTGCGCGGGTGAGAACGTGGTTCGTAGGGGCGCACGGCCGTGCGCCCCTACGAACCTGAAAGCACCTTCACAAGGCGCTTTGCAATCGTCTCGGTGACTACTTGACCGGCGCTCTAGAGCGTCGGTCAAGTCATCCCGCGGGGGAGAAAAGACTTCCGAAGTCTTGTTCGCGGCCGGTGCCCGCCTCTATCACCCTCGTCGGAGCGCATTTTGGGCCAGCACGGTCCCCACCAGACTTCGGAAGTCTGACGCCTTGACCGGCGCTCTAGACGACACGAAGGTGGCCGCCGCCCACCGCGCCGCCCGGTTCAGGGACGCTCGAGGCCGTGGGCCTCCAGCAAGATCACATTGTTCAGCAAGCGCTCGGTGGGACCATCCGCGACGATCCGGCCCTCATCCATCAGCACCATCCGGGGGAGCAGCTCGCGCACCATCAGCAGGTCGTGCGTGGACACGAGCATGGTAAGCGGAAGGGAGCGCAGCAGTGTGATGAGTGCCCGGCGCGCCCGCGGGTCGAGGCCCGCAGAGGGCTCGTCGAGCACCAAAATCTCCGGCTCCATCGAGAGGACGGTGGCGATGGCGATCCGCTTCTTCTCCCCAACGCTCAGGTGATGCGAGAGCCGGTCCGCGTAGGGGCGCATGCCCACCTGCTCGAGCGCCCACGCGACGCGGGCCCGGACCTCGTCCCCAGGGAGCCCCATGTGGAGCGGACCAAAGGCGACATCCTCGAAGACGGTCGGGGAGAAGAGTTGGTCATCGGGGTTCTGGAAGACGAGACCAACCCTGGCCCGGATCAATGGCAGATTCGGCCTGGTCACCGGAAGTCCGGCCACCCGGATCCGGCCCTGACCGCTCAGGATGCCGTTGAGTTGGAGCATGAGGGTACTCTTGCCGGCGCCGTTCGGTCCGACCAGGGCCACCTTCTCGCCCCGGCCGACCTGCAACGAGACGCCGTGCAGCGCGACAAGCCCATCCGGGTAGCTGAAGCTGAGATCTTCGATGACGAGGGCGGGCGCCTCCTGAGCGCCGTTGCGCGCGCCCGTGCCGGTCGCGGGCTGGGGGCGGGCGATGGGATCGTGGACTATGGGCATAGTAACCTACTTCTCGGGGATGATGGGTTCATATGATCCTGTCGGCGAATTGGTACAAGTCGCCGGCGCTGGTTTGGAGTGCGCGCTTCAGCGCGCTAAAGCGCGCACTACGAGCCCCTCGTCCTCCCTGGAAGCGATTTCGCCAACAGGATCTTCATATTTCTGGAAAAGTGAGATACGCTACCTTCTCGGCAGCATGTTCATTAGAGAATCAGAATCTCGAACACCGGTCACGGAGTCGCCGGGGGACATGATCGGAGACTTCCGAACGCTTCCGAGAGTTCGGCAGCCTGGCTCCTTGTCCTTGACCGGCACCCTAAAGGCTCGCACGCGCGATGATCTGCAGCGCGATCAGGGCCATAACGGCGCCTCCCCCGACCATCCAGTCTCTGGCCCGCATCACGTGGGGATTGAGCGTCAGGAGCTGGCCGCTGTAACCCCGCGCCAGCATGGCGTTGTAGACCCGGTCGCTCCGCTCGTAGCTCCGCAGGAACAGCTGTCCGGCCATGTTGCCGGCAACCCGCGCGTGCCAGGCAATCGAACCGCCGCCACTCCCTCCCGCCACCCGGGCACTCCGCGCCTCGCGGGCCCGCAGGAGGCGCGTGGCCTCGTCGGTCAGGACAAACAGGTAGCGATACATGAACGAGATGATCGCGACCAGCAATTGAGGGACGTGCAGGTGCCGCAGCGCGTGCATCAAGTCGGGGAACGGGGTTGTCGCCGTCAACAGGATCGCCATCTGCACGGAAAGCCAGCTCCGCACGACGATGCTGAGAAAACGCATCAGCCCCGCGTCGGTCGCGACCAGGTGCCAGGGGCCAACTGCCCAGGCGACGAGGGGCCGGCCGGGAATCGCGAAGATCGCGGTGATCGCCGCCAGGGCGAAGGGCAGCGCCACGAACGACCGCCTGGCGGCGTAGCCCGGGCCCAACCCGGCCAGAGCGTTGACGAGGAGGATCAGGCCCCAGGCGAGCAGGAACGCGAACCAGGCTCCGTCGGGCAACAATACGTTCGAGACGATGAAGAGCACTGTGACCACCACCTTCACCCGCGGGTCCAGGCGATGGATCAGGCTCTCGCCGGCCTGATAGCGGTCGAACGACTGGGCGTTCATCGTGAGGGTACCTGCCGTCCGGTCTTGGACGCCAGCCGGGCGGACCGCCGCAGCAGGCGGACCCCACCCATCGCCACGCCAGCGACCACCAGCAGCCCGATCGCGCCGGCCATGATCCTGGAGAGCGGGGTCGCGCCGAGGAATGGAAGAGTGTAGTGCGGCAGGATCGTGTACTGTGCCGGCGCTCCCTGGTGGAAAAAGCCCAGACTCACCGCCACGCGTTGCAGACCGTCCGGGTTCGCCGAGGCCAGCGGCGACAGCAAGACCACGGCCAGGGCAACGGCCAGGCCGGCGACGACCCAACCCCGGCCGCCTCGGGCCACACCGGCCTCGGCCTCCAGCAGGTCGGGACGCATCCGCGCGATAAAGGCCAGAGCAGCCATGGTGATCAGGGCCTCGCCGATGCCGATGAGTGCGTGGATGCTCAGCATCGCCGGCACGACAACGTCCAGGCGGGCGGTTCCACTCAACCAGAGTTCGAGCGCTGTGGCCAGGGCTCCGGCCATCACTGAGAGCCAGGCCGCGAGGCCCGCGACTACCATCCGCACCTGGCGACGCTGCCCAACCACACCGCGGTAGAGCCCGTAGCCGAGCAGGGCCGTCAACAAACCCATGTTGAGGATATTGGCGCCCATCGCGACAAGGCCGCCATCCTGGAAGAGGAGCCCCTGCACGCCGACGACGCTCGCCATCACCAGCATTCCTCCCCACGGGCCGAGCGTCATCGCGGCCAACGCACCGCCGAGCAGGTGGCCCGATGTCCCCCCGGCCACCGGAAAGTTAATCATCTGGGCGGCGAAGATGAACGCCGCCATCACGCCCATGAGCGGTACCTGGCGCTCACTCAACTGGCCGCGCGTCAAGCGCACCGCGAGGCCCAGGAGCCCCACGCTGACGATCCAACACAGCAGAGCGATTGGCAAGCTGAGAAAGCCGTCGGGGATGTGCAGCGCCGGGCCACTGGTTGCCGTGCGAAACAGCGGGGGAAGAAACGAAGAGAGCAACACCATATCGACACTCCTCCTGATTCCGGTCGAATCACCCTTGGATCGAGGCTCGACACGCCGCGCAGAGGCCGGTAATCGCGAGATGGCCCAGATCGGCCTGAAACCCGTGCTCTTTGAGAAGATGGGCCGACAACTCGCGGAGATGATAATCCGCCAATGGCTCAACCGAACCGCAGACACGGCACACCAGGTGATGGTGAGGCTCGGCTGCCAACTCGTACTGACTCGCACCGCCGCTGACATCAAAGGCCTGCACGACGCCCAAACCTGTCAACAGATCGATTGTCCGGTAGACCGTCGAAAGGTCGACGTAGGGATGCCGCCGCTGAACGTAGGCGAGAATCTGCTCAGCCGTTACGTGGCCCCCCAGGTGATAAACGGCTTCCAGAATCATCATGCGCTGCGGGGTCAAACGATATCCGGCCAGCCGAAGGCTCTCGGCCGCTTGCTGATGACAGCTCATTCTGAGATAAGACTCCTGCACTCTTTCGTTCTTGCAAAGACTTGCAAAAGTCTAGCCATTGCAACTGCAAACGTCAAGTAAGTTGGCTTACAAACCGGGCACAGGAATATCGGAGAGTTGGACGAGGGTCGCTGCAGAGAACAGCAACGGGGGACGGGGGGACAGGGAAGAAGGGCAGCAAGAGAGCAGTTGACCAGGGCCTCATCGGCTGCGCGCCTTTCCCCCGCCCAAAACAAGCGGCACCCTCGCGCGAAGAGCCCCTGGAGCGCTGGATAACGGCGGATTTGCTCAAGTTCGAACAGGCTGTGCCGGGCGAGGGCCCAGGGCTCGCCTACCCAACCGACACTCTCGCGATCAGCGCGGCTGCCTTTGGGTTGGCAAGTGGGTCAGGCCAGGTCGTAAGCCTCATCGATCGGGACCTCGGCGGCCGGGAGGACCACTGCCTCAGCCCCAATCTGCTCGAAGCGCGTCACCAGTTCCTCAGCATCATCGCGAGCGATCCCCCGCAGGATGATGCTCGGGGTCTTGTCAACCATGGCCTTACTCTCGCGCAAGCCACCGCCCGTGCCTTCGCGGACCAGGCGCAACGCCGCGACACGCTTGCGGCCCGCGTCGCGCAACTCGACGGCCCACGGACCTGCGCGGAGGCGCTCGAACAGGGCCAACCGGCGGTGCTTGTTGGCCTCAACTGCGGCCCAGGCGACCACGAGGAACACGCCGGCAGTGACCATCACGATGATGGCTACGGAAATCAGGATGTTCTGAAGCGACATATCAGAACTCCGGACTGAGGGAAACAACGAGGGTGGCACATCGAACCGCCACGGATGTTCGCCAGCTGTAGACCATTGCGAGGCCGATCCGAACCCTCGGCCGGCCCTCGCCGCTCAGGGCGGCAATCTCCCGGGCGAGCCACTGCGCTCACACACTCATTCTACCATGACGCGCGGCGAGCTCCAAAGACTCAATCGGCCACCACGCGCTTCACTGCGACCGGCGCCCGCCCCGCCGGGTGCTCCCGGTTCACGAGCAAGATGCCCGAGATGATCAGCCCCAGGCCCAGAAAGGTTCTGAGGGAGAGCGTCTCATCGAGCAGAAGCCAGCCCCACAGGATAGCCGTGACCGGGATGATGTAGGTCACAAGTAACGTGCGCGTCGCTCCCACAGTGCTAATCAGCCGGTAGTAGAGGACGTAGGCCAGACCTGAGCCGAGGAGCCCGAGTGCCGCGATACTGGCGACCGCGACTGCCGAGGGGGTGACCACCAGGCGGTTGGCCGGCAAGAAGACCAGCGGAACCACCATCAGAAAACCCAGCATCATCTGTCCCGTTGCCAGCGGCACCGGCCGGCTGCCCTTGAGCCAGCGCCGCGCAAACAGGGCCCCCACGGCGTAGCACGCGGAGGCTGCGACGATGGCGAGTTCACCCAGGGTGCTCTGCGTCACCTCACGAAGACTGGCCCCGATCAGGACGATGACGCCGACGAAGCCGATCACAATGCCGGCAACTTTCTGCCAGCTCAGGTGCTCATCCCCCGCACTGCTGGCGATCACAACGCTGAACAGCGGGGTCGTAGCGTTCAGAATTGAGGCCAGCCCGCTCGAGACCCACTGCTCACCCCACGCGATGAGCAGGAATGGGAAGGCACTGTTGAAGAAGGTCGTCGCGGCCAGGGCGGGCCAGAGCCGGCGCGGCGGCAGCGATTCTTTGCGCCAGCGCAGGATGGCAGACAAGAAGAGGGTGCCCGCCAACAGGCGACCCGCCACCACCCAGGCCGGTGGCACTTCGCCCACACCGATCTTGATGAAAAGGTATGATGAGCCCCAGACCAGTCCCAGCAATCCTAAGACAACCCAGCTTCCAACATCCATCGCCATCGCTCCTGGTAGGCTTCCACATTATCAACGACCATCGCCGCCCGAGCGGGAGGACAAACCGGCGCGCCGGCCCGCAACCTGAAGCGACCGGAGCCGTGGCTGCCCGGCCGCGCGGGGCACGCGACCTCCGCTGGAAAACCTGGGTACTATACGACCCACCTGATCGCGTGTCAATGCCCGATTGCCGAAAGGGTGTACGCACGAGTTGTCCGGCAGGTGGCGGAGCCAGCAGAACCTAACCCCCCGGCCCCCTTCCCTGCCAGGGAAGGGGGAGGCGGAGGCCGCGCGGCCGGCTGGAACGCGGCTGGCGCCCCGCCCCGACGCGGGGCGGGGGAGGGGTCCGCCCCCGCCAACTCCTGCGTCCACCCTTGCCGAAACACCCTCGTCCGGCGAGTGGCCATCAACAAGCGAGCGCTCGAGAGCATCGGTCAACTCGTCGTTGCGCGGGCGGGAGCATGGTTCGTAGTAACCGCTTCAGCGGTCTGAAGCGCGCTCTTGCATCTTTCTAAGGTAATCCGACCCACAGCGTGCCCCTCCGGGCACGTCTGGTCAACGGCCCCCAGCCACGGTTTCCCTGGCCGATCAGGACAGGCAACCGCCCGGCTCGATTGCTCCGCCGCGTCGGCGAACACCCTGAGGGGCGAACCCCGGCGCGACCGTCTCGCTGGGTGGACCCCGCGGGGTCGGCCGACGCCCGGCCGCAGGCCCCCAGCCGCGGTTTCCCTGGCTTGGCCGGCCAGGACAGGCAACCGCCGGGCTCCTCCGCGCCGTCGCCGCCCGCCGGGCTCGATTGCTCCTCCGCGTCGGCGAACACCCTGAGGGGCGAACCCCGGCGCGACCGTCTCGCTGGGTGGACCCCGCGGGGTCGGCCGACGCCCGGCCGCAGGCCCCCAGCCGCAGTTTCAACCGCCGGGCTCCCCCGCGCCGTCGCCGCCCGCCCGGCTCGATTGCTCCTCCGCGTCGGCGAAGGCCGACGCCCGGCCGCAGGCCCCCAGCCGCGGTTTCAACCGCCGGGCTCCTCCGCGCCTCCCCCGCGCCGTCGCCGCCCGCCCGGCTCCCCCGCGCCGTCGCCGCCCGCCGGGCTCCACTATTAAAACAGCCGTGTGATCTCGTCGGCGTCGAAGCGTGGGAGCGGTCGCTCACCGGCGGCGGTGACCAGGACCGCCTCGTCGGAGTCATCGGTCAGGACGGCGACCGTCGCCGCGGCGATCCCCGCCTCGTCCAGCGCGGTCAGGACTCGCGCTTCGTCACCGGGCGCAACCGCGATCAGGAGCGCGCCGCTCGCGATGGTACCGAGCGGGTCCAGGCCAAACTCGGCACAGAGTTGGGCGCCCAGATCGAGCAGAGGGAGTGCCGCCTGCTCGACGCGGATCCCGAGCCCGGCGGCGCGGGCCAGCTCCCAGAGCCCGGTGGCGACGCCGCCCTCGGTCGGATCGTGGAGGCCATGCAGGCGTGCCGCCCGCGCGGCGATTTCGGCCGCACGCACCACACTGAGGCCGGGGTCGAACAACATTTGACGGGCACGCTCGATCAGCGCCGGGCTGTAGCCGCGCGCCAGCAGATTGGCCGCCTTCTCGCGGGCGATCAACGCCGTGCCCTCGATTGGGAACCCCTTCACCATGATCACCCGATCCCGGGGTCGACCGGCCTGCGGCGAGATGAGCGCTTCGCGCGCAACCGTACCGAGCATCTGGCCAACGACAATCGGGCGCTCCAGGCCGATGGTGACCTCCGTGTGCCCGCCAATCAGAGCGACGCCCAACGAGGTACAAGCCGCCTCAAGCTGGGCGAAGATCTGCTCGACCAGGGCCCGGGTGGTCCCGCGCTCGGGAAGGAGGATCGTGGCGAGGAACCAGCGCGGTCTGGCTCCGAGGCAGGCGACGTCATTGGCGTTGACGTGCACTGCGTACCAGCCAATCTGGTCGGTGGCGAACGTGATTGGATCAGTCTTTGCCACCAACACTTGCTCGCCCATCTCGATCGCAGCCGCATCCACACCGATACCGGGCCGTACGATCACGCTGGAGTCGCCACCTGTATAGCGAGCCAGGAGATTGATCAGGAACTCAGGGGGAACCTTTCCGGGCGCAAGGATATTCGAACTCATAGCCATAACAATCTCTTATGTCAATTGGCAGGGTCGGCTGGCAGGGAAGCGGTCGGCTCCTGCCAGAGCGGTCGTCAAAACGGGCATAAGTATAACCGACGGCCGCGCTCTCCGCCAGGCTCCGCATGATTCCCCAGGACGGCTCAACGATCGAGGTGCGACGCGCCCGGCTCCCTCTGGTGCTCGAGCAGGGGCCAGGCGGCTTCCTGGGGCCGAAGGGCCCCGGATGGGGGGGGCGGCACACCTCTGCTCGACTTTTGAGCGGCCCTGATCCCCGCTGATTCCCGGTCCAGTCCCAAGGTACGATTGCACATTCTCGCGGGGGTATCTATCCTCCTGAATAGCAGCCCGCGGCTACCGGCCGCACTGAGGGACGCGAGAGCGCTGGTCAAGGCGCCAGACTTCCGAAGTCTCCGATCACGCGCCCCGGCAACACCTTGACCGGTGTTCCAGGAGTGAAATCCTCCAACTGGTCGCAGAAACTCGGCCGAATGGCGGATGAGATTCCACGCCGGCCATGGCCTAATAGTTGCTCAATAGCGTTCAATTCCAGTAGAAGACACGAGTTCACGCCAAGAGGTATAAGATGCTCCCCCAGGACAACCACCGCGACCCCATCTCCTCCCTTCTCATGATCCTCATCGTCCTCATGGTCTTTCTTTTGGTCGGTATGACCATCGCCGCCAGCCACGTTCTGGCAATGCCCTACCCGTTTAGCTAACAAACGAGCACTCCGGCGACGTCTGGCCCCCTCGATCAACGGCTCGCAGTGCTTACGAGGGAGACGGAGCAAACTGCCGCAAGATCGCCAGGAGCTCTTCGTCGCCTACTTGCGAGAAGTCGCCGTAGTAGGATCCGACACTGCCGAAGAAAGGGACCGGCGCGGAGAGCGCGATGACCTGGTCCGCCAGTCCGGCCAGTTCCTCCAGCGTCTCGCGCGGCGCGACCGGCAGCGCAACCACGACTCGGGCGGGATGGTCGGCCCGCACGGCGTGGATGGCTGCCATCATCGTTGCACCCGTGGCGACGCCATCGTCCACCAGCACCACCACGGCCGCTTCGATCTTCGCCGCGGGCATCACCCGGCGGTAGCGCGCGACTCGCCGCTCAATCTCGACCATCTGACGATGCGCCTCGGCCGCGATGTACTCATCGCTGACGCCGAGCCACTCAACAAGCTCCCGGTTGAGGAAAATCCGGCCGCGCTCGGTGACGGCGCCAATGGCTAACTCTGGCTGGCCCGGAGCCCCCAACTTTTTCGGCACGATCAAGTCCAGGCGCGTATCGAGAGCCCGCGCGACCGGCGCGGCCACCAGCAAGCCCCCACGTGGGATTCCGAAAACGACCAACGGCGTCCCGTCGGGCTGGAGGTGCTGTTCAACCGCGACGGCCAGTTCGCGTCCCGCATGCTGGCGGTCTTCCCAGATCTGCCCACCATCCATAATGACGACATTCTCCCAATTGATCATGGCCGGAACCCTCCCTGGCGACAGATTCTCGAACCAGGGCTCCGTCCTGGTAAAACGGCACCCTGCGCAGCGGCCCGCCGCCGCCGGCGCCGCGCGTTTCCATAACCGCACCCTCCATTGTAGAGCAGTTCCCAGGAGACTCAAGCCCTTGACGGGCCTGGGCCTCACACCTTCCGATGTTGGCATCAAGAACTTGCCAAACAACTCATCAGGAGTACAATAAAGCACGAAGCCCCCGTAGCTCAGAGGATAGAGCACCGGCCTCCGGAGCCGGGTGCGCAGGTTCGAGTCCTGCCGGGGGTACTTACCGTCGCAGGAATGAGCGGCGAACGAGTCTCTCCACGCTGAATCCAACGTCTTCAGTTGGCAAGGTGCAGGTGGATCCTCAATCTGTCGCAAAACGCGTGGGGATCCCGTCACAAAGCAAGACGCAGCGGAACCGCTGCGTTTTCCATCACCACCGAGCCGTCGATCTTAGATCGATCGGGCTGCGGTTTGTTCATCTTCGTCAGAGCAGTCAGTCCGAGGCCGTCGAGGGAACGGGCGTCCTCAGTTGTCCCGAGTGATGAGACACCCGCCAACCCGGCGGCCTCTCGTCATTCTACGCCGCGGCTCGCTCCAGATTGGCGGGCACGCAGAGCCTGTGAGAACCCTCGATCGTAACCTGCTGGCCGACCGGGCGTTCACAATCCGGGGCAACCTCCAATCGGCCACTCGGGCTAGAGTACTGGTCCGATTCCCTCTTCGACGTGGTGGCGCACCTGACACGGAGAGGCGGCGCTCGTTTCCACGACAAGGGTCACTCTCGTTACCAGGGACCTGACGGCACTTTCAACTCCCACTTCACCGGCTTCTGGCGGGATGTCGTTCGCTGGCCGGATGACCCAGGCGGCACGCCATCAGCCGGTCCGTGCTCTGAGATACCGCACCAGATCGTCCAGCGTGACGAGTTGGCCGTAGTCCGCTTCAGGGATCTCCACCCCAAGCTCCGCATTCAGACCGATAAGGAATTGAAGGAAATCGAAGGAGTCGATGTCGAGGGTCTGGCGGATATCCGCGTTAGGGGCGAGCGCGCCAAAATCGGCCTCGGGCGCGATCTGCCCCAGTACCCTGAAGATTGACCCCTTGATCTGGGTCTCGGTGATCATTCGTGTGATGCTCATAGTTTCTCTGGCTCCTGCAGGTAGCGGTTGAGAACGTCCAGGAACTGGCCGCCGCGGTGGCCATCCGTCGCGCGGTGGTCCCCGGCAAGGGTCGCCCTCAGGACTGGCCGGATTCCGAGCATGCCGTTCTCCGCCCAGGGTAACTCGACGATCTTGCCGAAGCCGACCAGCGCCACCTGGGGCGGGTAGATCACGCCGTAGACCACCTCGACCCCCATGTCGCCGAGATTCGTCACCGTGATAGTGGCGTCGGTCATCTCGGAGCTGCGCAGGTGACCGGTGCGCGCACGCATGATCAGATCACGCAGCGCCTCCATCAGCTCGTCGAGGCTCTTGAGGTCGACATTGTGGATGGCCGGCGTGACCAGCCCCCCCTGGCGCAGCGAGATCGCGCAGCCGATGTTTACCGCCTCCTGGGGCTGATGGCGATCGTCGAGCCAGTAGCCGTTGAGCTCCGGCACGTCCCCCAGCGCCCGCGCGACCGCTTTCAGCAGCAGCACCACCGGCAAGAGCCGGTCCTTGATCGGGCGCTTCAGGTTCTCGGCCTCCAGCCACCGCAGCGCCCGGCTCATTTCGATCCGAGTCTCCAGGTAGTAGTGTGGGATCTCGCGGTTGGAGCGGGCCATCGCGGCGGCGATGGCGCGTCGCATGCCGACCACGAAATCAGAGGGTGGACGCCTGACCTCCGCCGGCGGTCTCTCCGGCAGGGGTGGCGCGGGCGGTGCGGGGAGTTCCTCCACCGGCTTTTTCGCTTCGGCGGCCCGCTCGACGTCGGCCCGCTCGATGGCGCCCTGCGGTCCCGTCCCCTGCACCGTACTCAGATCGACGCCGCGCTCGGCCGCCAGCTTGCGCGCCAACGGCGAGACCCTGACGCGTTTCTCTGCCGGTGCAAGGGGCGTTGGGATCACCGGCGGCCCTGCCGGGGCGCGCGCGGCACCCGCCGCTGCGGGAGCCGCGGGAACCCGCTCGGCCACCGCGGTTGGGAGTGCCGGCGGTACCCCCTCGGGGCGGATGGTCGCCAGCAGCGTCCCGACCGGGATCTTCTCGTCGCTCGGCTGGACCAGGAGCTGGTCGACCACGCCGTCCTCGAAGACCTCGACGTCGATGAGCCCCTTGTCCGTCTCCACTTCGGCGATGATGTCACCGCGCGTGACGCGATCGCCCGGGTTCACTCGCCACGCAACCAGAATCCCCGTTACCATATCCGCCCCTAAACTGGGCATGTAAAACTCAGCCATCGGCGTGCACCATCCTTCTGACGGTCGCCACAATCGTCTCGGCTTGCGGCAGCGCCGCCTGTTCCAGGTGTCTGGCGTAGGGCATGGGCACCTCGGCACCGCAGACGCGCTCGACCGGTGCATCCAGCTCGTAGAAGGCACCCTCCATGATTCGCGCGCTGATCTCGGCCGAGACGCCGCCGCTGCGCCAGCCCTCATCGACGATGACAGCGCGGTGGGTCTTGGCCACCGAGGCCAGGAAGGTCTTGCCGTCCAGTGGCCGGAGCGTCCGGAGGTCGACCACCTCGGCTTCGATCCCTTCCTCTGCGAGGAGTTCCGCCGCTTCCAACGCTTTGAAGAGACCGGCGCTGTAGGCCATGATCGTCACGTCGTTGCCCGGCCGGCGCACCCGCGCCCGGTCGATGTCCACCGGGCCGGCATTGGCCGGCAGCTCGCCTTCCATGTTGTAGAGGCCGTTATTCTCGAAGATGATAACCGGGTCGGGATCCTCGAGCGCGGTCCACAGCATGCCGCGTGCATCTTCGAGCACCGCCGGGACCAGCACCTTGATCCCCGGAATGTGGGCGTACCACCCTTCCAGAATGTGGGCGTGCTGGGCCGCGAGTTGCCGGCCCGCACCGGTCGCCATCCGGATGACGAGCGGGACGTTGAAGAGACCACCGGACATGTGGAGATAGGCAGCGGCGGTGTTGAGGATTTGGTCCGCCGCCAGCAGGCTGAAGTTGACCGTCATGATCTCGACGATGGGGCGCATGCCGCCGAGCGCGGCGCCGATCCCGGCACCGGTGAACGCTGACTCCGACAGGGGCGCATCGCGGATGCGTTCCGGGCCAAACTCGGCGAGCAAGCCCTTGCTCACCGCGAAGCAGCCGCCGTAGCGACCGACGTCCTCACCCACCAGAAAGACCCGCTCGTCCTTGCACAGCGCCTCACGGATCGCCTCACGCACCGCCTCCCGGTAGGTCATCCGGACCATCTCTTTGGTGCCGTTGGTGTTCATGGCGCTCTCCCTTCGGAGTAGACGAAGCGGGTCAGCTCTTCCACCGGCTCCCAGGTCCCCGCCTCCGCGAACGCGACTGCCTCCGCGATCTCGGCAGCGATCTCCCGCTCCAGGGCCGCCACATCCTCGTCGCTGATGAGCCCCTGCTCCTTCAGAGAGCAGCGAAAGGTCACGATGGGGTCACGGCGCTTCCACTCTTCGACCTCGGTCTTGGTGCGGTAGAGCTCGGCATCGAACATCGAGTGCGCCCGGAAGCGGTAGGTGCGGCACTCGAGGAAGGCGGGTCCCTCCCCGGCCCGCACAGCTGCCGCCGCCTTCCTGGCCGCCGCCTCCACCGCCAGTACGTCCATCCCATCCACGGCTTCGGCCGGCAGCCCATAGCAGGCCGCTTTCTTCGCGATGTCCGTGACCGACTGGGCGATCGCCAGCGCGGTCCCCATGGCATACAGGTTGTTCTCGCAGACAAACAAGACCGGGAGCTGCCAGAGGGCCGCCAGGTTCAGGCACTCGTGGAACTCCCCCTCGGCGACGGCCCCATCGCCGAAGAAGCAGCAGGTCACCAGCGGCTTGCCCTGCATCCTGGCCGCCAGCGCCAGGCCCACTGCCAGAGGGAGGCCACCTCCGACGATGGCGTTGCCGCCGTAGAAGCGCGTCGTGGCGTCGAAGAGGTGCATCGACCCACCGCGCCCGCGGCTGCAGCCCTCCTGCTTGCCGTACATCTCGGCCATGATCGCGCCGGGGGAGACGCCGAGCGCCAGCGCCTGGCCGTGCTCGCGGTAGGTCGCCACTACGGCATCCTCAGGCTCGAGCGCTTCCATCACCCCCACCGCGACCGCCTCCTCCCCATCGTAGAGGTGCAGGAAGCCACGGATTTTCATGAGGGTGTAGAGCTCGGCTGACTTCTCTTCGAAGCGGCGGATGAGCAGCATCTGGCGCAGCAAGTGCAGCCCGTGCTCGCGGTCAACGGCCCGCGTTAATTGTGGTGTTATTTGGGCGCTCATTGTTCCACCTCCAGGGTCGAGAGGTCGCCCTCGGGCAGCCCCAGCTCGCGCGCCTTGAGCAGCCGCCGCATGATCTTGCCGCTGCGCGTCTTGGGCAGGTTCGTCTGGAACTCGATCTCCTTCGGCGCCACGGCCGACCCGAGCTTTGTGCGCGCAAACCCGAGAAGCTCCAGGCGCAGCGCCTCGCTCGGCTCGACACCCGGCTTGAGCGCGATGAAGGCTTTGACCAGCTCGCCGATCAGCGGATCGGGCTTGCCGATGACGCCCGCCTCGGCCACCGCCGGGTGCTCCAGCAGCGCGCTCTCTACCTCGAACGGGCCGACCATGTGGCCTGCGGTCTTGATGATGTCGTCGGCGCGCCCGATGAACCAGAAGTAGCCGTCCGCGTCGCGGCGGGCCAGGTCGCCGGTGATGTACCACCCGCTCACGAAGCACTCGCGGTAGCGCTCCTCGTCGTGCAGGTAGCCGCGGAACATCGACGGCCAACCAGGCTTGAGGGCCAGATCGCCCTCGACGCCGGGCTCCTCGATCACCACGGCCGTCGTCTTATCAATGCGCCGCACGATGGCCGCCTCGATGCCCGGCAGCGGACGGCCCATCGAGCCGGGCCGGATCTCCATCGCAGCGAAGTTGGCGATCATGATCCCGCCGGTCTCGGTTTGCCACCAGTTGTCGTGGATCGGCAGCCCGAAGGCCTCCTGGCCCCAGACGACCGCCTCGGGGTTGAGCGGCTCGCCGACGCTGTGGATCAGCCGCAGGTGGCTCAGGTCGTAGTGCTGGCGCGGCTCGATGCCCAGGCGCATCAGCCGGCGGATGGCCGTGGGCGCTGTGTACCAGGTGGTCACCCTCTGTTCTTCGAGGATACGGCACCAGCGCTCGGCATCGAACTCGGCCTCGTCGATGATACTGGTCACGCCGTGGGTCAGAGGAGCAATCAGGCCGTACGAGATGCCCGTCACCCAGCCCGGGTCGGCCGTGCACCAGAAGATGTCGTCGGGGTGGAAGTCCAGCACGTACTTCCCGGTCATGTAGTGGGTGAGGACGGCCCTGTGTACGTGAATGGCGCCCTTCGGCATGCCCGTCGTGCCGCTGGTGAAGTGCAGGATCGCCGTCTGTTCCGGGTCGGTCGGTGGGATCGTGAACTCACCGGAGGCGGTTGCCAGCCGCTGCGGCAGCGAGAGGAGGTCCGCGCCGAGGTCATGCTTAGCATCAGTGAGGAGCACGTACTTCAGCTGCGGCAACCGCTTCCGGAGGCCGGCAACTTTCTGTTTGTACTGGCGCCCGGTGGTCACGAGGATCCTGGCGTCACCCCGGTGCAGACGCTGATAGATCGGCTCTGGTCCGAACGCCGAGAAGAGGGGGCAGAAGATGCTCCCATTCTTCAGGGCGCCGAGCGCGACGATGTAGAGCTCGGGAATCCGCCCGGCCAAGACGAACACCCTCTCGCCTGGGCCCACTCCCAGATCTCTGAGCAGATTGGCGAAGCAGTTGCTCTGCTCCCTCAAGTCATCGTAGGTGAAATCGCGAACCGCGCCGTCCTTCCCCAGCCAGCGGATGGCCAGGTGGTCGCGGCGCGGTCCGGCGGCATGCCGGTCGACGGCCTCGTGGGCGATGTTGAGCCCCGCGCCGCCTGGCAAGCCGTCGAGTTCACGGCCAATGTCCTCCCAGGAAAACGTCGTATAGGTGGTCTCGTAGTTCAGGAGGTTCGGCTGAACGGTCCAGGTCTCTGGAGATTTCTCTATCGGTTCCCAACCGGCGTATTCTCTTATCACTGCCTCCATGGTGCCTCCTTTGCCTCTGCAGTGAGGGTCATCTCTCGCAATTCGTTGCAGAGAGGCCGGTTCGATCAAAAGGCGCCCCATCCCGACAGGCAGTACGATCCCCGCCTTATGCTACCAATCTACCTGCCCGTAGGGTCAGGCAGGTAGTTGCGGCCGCCATGTCTAGAGCGTGAATTTTGTCACAATCGCAAGCCTGATCGTCACGAGGGCCGGAATTCCCGAGGCAAAAGAAGAGACCACAGGGAGACAGAGGGGAAGGAGAAAGACCAACAATCTCTGTGCCGCTGTAGCGCTGTGCTTCTATCTCGACAGGCTGCCAACGGTCACTGCAGGCACCGGGCAACGAGAGTGCACAGTGATGAGCACCCCCGCTGCCCGGCCGCTTCCTATGAGACTCTCAGTGAACCTCAAACCGGGGCGTGCCGCTGGCCACCGCGTGGGGCTGGCGCCTCGAAGTAGCCGGTGGCCGACTCTTGCATGAGCACCCAGAAGGTGTAGATACCGATAGCGGTGCCCAAGGGGAAGTTGATCAGGTTGAGGAAGCCAACCACCAGCGCCAGGAACCGGGCCCAGGCTTTGCGCTGCAGGAGGCCAAAGCCGGCAATGATCCCTGGCAGCGCCAGCACCACGAGCAACGCGCCGACGGTGCTTCCAACGATGCCCAGGATTCTCGCCGCCACCGGGTCACCCGTCGCCGCCCCGATGCCTCCCAGCAAGGCCATGACGAAGACCCCGATCACGAGGAATACGGCGCTTCCGATGACGTCGAGCCACCCAAGCAGAGTGACATGCTGGTGCAGTTGCTGTTCGTTCAGTTGATTCACAGGCGACCTCCTCTCGTCGAACGCCAGGACTTTGGTCGAGGCAGTACGCCTCTTCCTCAGCCACGCCATAGAACGTATCCCTTTTCCACCGCTCCTGATCAACCCCGTGCTCTCCGTCGCCCCACACTCGATCACTGGACGGAAGTCGCAGCGCCTCGTAGCCGGGCAACAGCAAGGAGGGTCAGGTTCAAGTCTCGAATCCTGGCCAGAATACCGTGCAAGGCAGGTTGATCGACGACCGTACCGGTCAAGACAGTGATCGGGGTGCCGTCGCTCTCGTGCTCGAACCCGATCAGCATACCGTTGAACCAATCTGACCAACTCGTATCGAGTCTGCCCCGCACCTTGATCTGATACACTGCGGGCAGGTCGAGGTTTCGGCCCTGGCTGGTGTCCTTCATCATCTCATCTGGTTCCACGACTTCGACCCTTGCCCGGCACCGTCATCCCGGCGCCAGATTGCCGGAAACAACCGGCGTCGCTCAATGGCTCCCGCGGAAAACCACCAGAGGGAACTCGCCCGTCGGTCAAGGCGTCAGACCCCGCCTCCACGGCGACTGCTGGACCGATGTTCTAGCCGATACCCGGCAGCGTGCCCCGCGGGTGGCGCTGAAAGCCGTCGAGGGTGGAGCGCGGCGCCCCACCCTCGACAGCTCTGTGCCCACGGCGCCCACACCGTCGTGCTGCCGCGCGGCGTGTTCGTGAACGCCACGAGCCGGCGATGCAGGCATGCTCGTGGGGGAGTGACCGCATCAGCCGCTCATTTCAACCATCAGCATATGGTTGCTCGGCTCAAGACTATCATTGTGGACGCGTACGTAGTACGTGCCGGACTCATTGAACTGGCCGACCCACGAGCAGTCGCAGTTTGCGTGCTCGTCGTGGGTGCCGGCGCCGATGGGCTGCACCACGTCACGCTTCTCGTCCTTGCCGGCGTCAAGTTGCTGGGCCTGCCACTCGCGCAGTTGACCCGGTGTCCAGACCGTGAAGGAAGTGCCGTACAACGGCTTCGCGTCCATCTTGAGCATGATTCGCGGCGACTGGAGTTCGTACTTCTTCTCGACCTCCTTGTCCTCGTCGTTCTGGTGCTTGACAGTCTCCTTGCGCGTGACGCTGTAGTCAAAGGCGTACCAGATAGTCTGGCCCGGCTCTAACCTCTGCCAGGCCCCCGTCACCGGGAGAGCATCCTCCGCGCTCGTGCCGCCGCGCGCTACCGCCGGGATGGAAGCTGGGACCACCTCGGCCACCGGCGCAGCCGGGGCTACAGCCGGTGCGCTCACCGGCAGGGTGACAGTCTCGCCCTGGATATGGAGTGTGTGGGTGCTGCGCTCCAGGCTGTCGTTCCGGACCAGGACGTAGTATCGGCCCGGTGCGCTAAACTCGCCGGTCCAGGAGTACTCACCGGGTGTGTACTCGTTCTCACTTCCCCGGCCGACCGGTTGGACCACATCCTTGACGTTGCGCTCCAGTTGCTGAGCCTGCCACTCGTTCAGCCCTCCGGATGTCCAGACGTAGAAATTGGTACCGTAGCTCGGCTGCACGTCAAGCCAGATCGTGATTGGCGGCTTCTCGAGTTCGTACTTCTTCTCCTCGTCCTTCTTCTGAACCTCGTTGTACTTGACCCGGTACTCGAATGCGTACCACAGCCCCTGGCCAGGCTCCAGAGTCTGCGGGCTCCCCGGGCTCAACGCCTGCTCTGGGCTCGCACCGTCCGGACCCTCTGCGAAGGCAGTCCCGACGGTGAAAAGCGCAGCCAGGGCCAAGGCCACAGCCACGGCAAGCATCGCTATCAACCTGCGGGGATCGATACGGTTGGCGGTCATGCGATTGTATCCTCCTGCGCGCCCGAGAATTCTCCTTGACGGCGAGGCCGGGCGGCGTGCATTCATTCAGGGAGCGAAATTATGTTCCAGGCGCCCCTCTTCCTGGGGTTCCGGCAGAACTCCAATCTGCGAGGTGACGGCGGTCCGGATACACGCGGCCGGATGGCAGGACTGCCGACCTCTTCCCATTGAACATAGTCGTGAAGCAGTGGTAGTCGCATCTCCTGGAGGTGGTATTGAGGGGGTATCTCGGATCAGGCCGGCAGCCAGACGGCCGGGGAGCGCGGACGACAGCCGGCGAAGGAGAAACGAGAGGATCGGTCCAGGAGCGGCCGAGAGCCGGGCGACTGAAGTCGCGGCTGGGGGCCTGCGGCCGGGCGTGCCCCTCCGGGCACGCCGGGGGGCGGATTCAGGCGGACCCGGGCAACCGCACACGACGAACCTGACAGCGTCTGCACAAGGTACTTCGCATTCGCCTCGGCGACTTCTTGACCGATGCGCTAGCCTAAGTTTTGTGCAACCAGAGGCCGAATTACGAAAAACGGCCCAAAACGATCATATTTCCAGGGCCTGACGCCAGCAGTGGGCCAGTCGCGAGCAGTCGCCAAGCGGGATTCAGTCATTACACCCCTGCCAGCAAGGCGAACCTTCGCGGTTGGTGATCCTTCTACCGGCCTATGCAAGCGTCATTTGCTCAGCCCTATGCTATTTGAAACTGTTGTACCTCAAGATATGGCGTCGGTGACGAGAGTCACCACAACATCTTGAGGTCACGAAAAAATGACAAAATACCCCGATTTTCGTGATTTGCCCGCTGGTTGCACAAAACCTACGCTAGAGCGCCGGTCAAGGTGTGGGCAGCTGCCCACCGGATACCCCAAGGATCGGCGTCGGCGGACACCCTGAGGGGCGAACCCCGGCGCGACCGTCTCGCTGGGTGGACCCCGCGTCGGCGAAGGCCGACGCCCGGCCGCAGGCCCCCAGCCGCGGTTTCAACCGCTGGGCGCCTGGGCGCCCCCGCGTCGGCGGACACCCTGAGGGGCGAACCCTGCGCGACCGTCTCGCTGGGTGGACCCCGCGTCGGCGAAGGCCGGCGCCCGGCCGCAGGCCCCCAGCCGCGGTTTCCCTGACCTGGCGGTCAGGACAGGCAACCGCTGGGCGCCCCCGCGTCGGCGAACACCCTGAGGGGCGAACCCCGGCGCGACCGTCTCGCTGGGTGGACCCCGCGTCGGCGAAGGCCGACGCCCGGCCGCAGGCCCCCAGCCGCGGTTTCAACCGCCGGGCTGGGCTCCCCCGCGTCGCCGGGCCGCCCCCTCACGCGGTTCCTCCGAACCACGTTCTCACCGGCTCAACGACGCCTTGACCGGCGCTCTACAGGATACCGAGGCTCCTGGCCCTGGCGACGGCCTGGGTGCGACTGTTGACGCCGAGCTTGCCGTAGATGGCGCGGGTGTGCACTTTGACCGTGCCCGGCGAGAGGACCAGCTTGCGGGCGATCTCTCGATTCGACAGCCCCTCGGCGATGAGCTGGAGGACCTCCGATTCTCGCCTGGTCAGAGGCTCTACCATCTCAAGCGGCAGGGTCGCGGCCGTGGTCACCGATTCGGAGCCGGGAAAAGCCGCCAGGAGCCGGCCCGCATACTCCGGCGCGATCCCGCGCGTGGCGGCCTCGTAGAGCAACCGGGCCATCGGCGGACCGTGATCCACGAAAACTCGCACAAAGCCTTCCGGCTCCGCCAGGGCCAGGGCCCTGGTGAGGGCGGTCAGCGCGTGGGCCAGATCACCTTCGGTCTGGAACGCTAACGCCTGGAGCGAGAGGATTTCAATCATGCTCCCGAACCGGCCCTTGCCCTCGGCGACCTGCAACAGCGGCATGAGCAGTGCCAGTGCCTCGTCGGGCCGGTCCTGCGCAATATACACCCGCGCCAACGCGGTGCACTCGATCTCACGGATGGAATAGGGGAGGGTATCGCTACCGGCCCCGCCTTCCAACCTGCCCGTACGCCGGCCGCGATCGAATCCCCGGTCCGCGACCCAGCGCGCGGCGGCCTCGAGGTTGCGCTGCGCGACCCAAAGCCGCACCTGGTGTGCAGCCACGAAGAGATCGTCGAGGCCGGTGGCGTCGAACTGCCGGGCGAGCCGGCGTGCCACCTGGATGGCCTGGTCAGCGCCCAGAGCGTCCCCTTGCGCTTGCCGAATCCAGGCGAGAGTCAGGTATCCGCCTATCCCCGAGCTTTCTACCCACTCTTGCACGAGCCCAATCCCCCTCTGGACACAACGTGCCGCCCCATCCAGATCATCCCACTGGCGCAGCAACTCCCCCAGGCCTAACAGGACCCTGCCGGCGATAGGCAATGGTCGCCCGGTGCTGTCGACGGCAAAGTCCAGGGCTCGCTGGTACAGCCCCCGCGCCTCGTGAAGCTGTCCCCGGAAAAGGTACAGTCCGGCCAACTGATGGAGACTCGCCACTATGCCGGTAAGATCCCCGGCCTCCTGGCCTATTCTCACTGCTTCGTCGTAGGTTCGGATCGCCGCCGCGATGTCACCTGTCAACGCGTAGGCCGAGCCCAGGTTGCGAGCGACTAAGCCTTTGAAGAAAACATTGCCCTCCGCCAGAAGTTCCCAGGCCCGGTGGGACAACTCGATGCTCTTGGAAATGTCCCCCTGGAGGGTCGCGAGCACAGCCCGAACCAACGCCACGATTCCGGCGGCAAGGCCCGTCGCATCGCCTTCACCAACCACTTCCAAACGCGCTTCCACGTCGTGCAGCGGGCGACAAATCAGCAACGATACGAGCGCGTGATAGGCAGACAAGAGCGGCCGGGCGCGCACGGCGCCGTCCGGCAAGGCATCGAGCCAGTGCAGAAACGTGTCGAACTCAGCTCGCATCAACGTCGGGCCGGCAACCTGCTCGATCAGGCGAGCCGCACGCTCGAAATCTGCGGACACGACAGCGTGATCGATTGCGGAGGCTGTCATCCCGTTCTGCTCGTACCAGGCGCTCGCACGGCGGTGCAACTCGGGGATCATCTCGGATTGTTCCTGCTGCAACCGGTGGCACAGCAGGTTGGCGAAGAGCCGGTGGTAGCGATACCAGTGGTGCTCCTCGTCCAGCGGTACGATGAAGAGGTTCGAGCGCTCGAGGTGTTCCAATATCTCCTGGCTGCGCAGCGGAAGGATGCCGGGGGAAGGATCGGTTGTTCCCCCGTCCTCCCCCCATACTGCAGCCCCTGTCACCACATCACAGAGGGGGCCGCTCAGGCGATCCAGGATGGCAGTCTGGATCAGGAATGTCTGGAGGTTCCTGGGCTGGCGCTGCAATACCTCTTCAATCAAATAATCCAGGATATACGGGTTGCCCTCCGGAAAGGCCTGAACAAACTCCGCACGGTCCGTCCGCCCCTGCAGCGACACGGCTGCCATCTGCAGGCCGGCGATCCATCCCTCCGTGTGTGCGGCAAGCAGGGCGACCTCACCGGGCGTGAGCGCCAGGCCCATCACCTGGTTGAGAAACGCGGCGGCCTCGGTAGGGGTGAAGCGCAGGTCGGCCTGGCGGAGTTCAACGAGATGTCCGTGCCCGCGGAGGCGTGCGAGGGGGAGTGGAGGATCCGCCCGGGAAGCGATCACCAGGTGCATCTGTGGCGGCAGATGGTCGAGGAGAAAGCTGACCGCCCTATGAACAACTTCTGCCCCAATGACGTGGTAGTCGTCGAGGATCAGCGCAAAATGATCGGGGAATTCCGTCAGATCGTTGATCAAGGTTGTCAGAAGGGGCTCGACCGGCGCTGACTGGGGCATCTGGAGCATGGCGAGGGCCGCTTCGCCAAGAGCCGGCTCAATCGTCCGTAAGGCCGCGATGAGGTACGCCAGGAAGCGCGCCGGGTCACTGTCGGCCTCTTCCAGCGAGAGCCACGCAGCCCGCAGCCCGCAGCTATGCACCCACTCGCTCAACAGCGTCGTCTTGCCGAAGCCTGCCGGGGCTGAGAGGAGGATGAGCTTGTGCTCCAGGCCCGCGTTGAGTCGCTCAACCAAACGTGGGCGCGGCACGAAGGCAAGCCGAGGCCGCGGGATGTAGAGCTTCGTCTTCAAGAGCGCGCCGGTCATTGCTCCACCCCTCAGAGTTGCGACTCGAGAATGTTGCTCTCTGGATTCTCGTCCTGGAATCCAGCCGTACTCCCATTTCTGTTGCCTTGGCTACCTTCTACTCCCTCCCAAACCAGAAACACCACATCTTCCCTCGCGTTCAGGCAGGGAGCACGTCGCAACAAATCTTCCGCAGCGGCTGCCACAGGCCCATCCGCGAGGCAGTCACGGCACGGTGCGCTGACAGGCCTGGTTATGGCCAAGGCAAGAAGAGGGCACCGAATGCCGGCGCCCTCTTTGTTGAAGCGAGGTTCATCACCTTCAGCGCCCTACGTTGCTCCTGCGTACGTGAATCCAGCACCAACCTCACCCGCGCTGACGGCAGCCGACGTCGGGCGCAGACGAGCCTGGGTCCAGAGCCAGAGTGCACCGAGACCCAGCAGCGAGACGACCAGGGTGACCAGGAAGCCCAACCAGGGAATTGCCGTCAGGATCACCAGGACGATCAACCCGGCGACGAGCGGCCACACCCGGCTGGCAGCGAGGGCCGGCTGGAGCTGGTTCAATAGCCAGTGCCCCCCCAGGACGCTGACAACGATTTGAGCGACGAAGCCCGTAAAGATCAGGAAGGTGGTGACCAGCACGGCATCGGCGGTCAGTCCGATGCCCACCAGCGGGCCAACCAGGCCACCCAGGGTCAGGCGGCCGAAGGCTATGGCCAGGAGAATGGCAACCACCGCCAGGGTGATCACCACGACGGGGAAGACGACGAGCGCCACAACGCCCCATCCCAGGCTGGCGAGCGGTCGCGACTGAATCATCCCGCCCAGAGTCGTTGTCCAGGCCGGAGCGACCCACATCATCAACAGCCCGACCAACAGCAGTGTAACCAGCCGGCGGAGATGGTCGAGGGCGATGCTCACCGGAGTCGGTTCTCGTGCCGGCGCGACCACCACCGGCTCGTAGCTCACGCCGCCCGGCACCTGCGCAGCCGGGGCGATCTTTCCCTCGACCGGCGACTGATACGTCAGTCGACCGCCGACGCGGGCAGAATCGCCGAGCGTGAGGCCGGGCTGAACGGCGGGCATGGGCACCGGTGCCGGCGGCATGAACAAGGCGGGTTGAGGGCCTCCCGCCTGACCGCCAACCTCAAGGGTCACGTCGCGTCCGACGGTCCCATCCAGCGCGACGGCAGAGGCAGCCCCACGCACGTTGTGATCCACATTCCCGGCGAGCCTGGCCTGGGCAGCGCCAAACAGCAGGTCCCCACCCATCGTGCTGCCAGCCCTACTCTCCAGGCTCAAGCTGCCGATCACTGCGTCGTCGGCCACCTGCGCGCCCCTATCTAGCATGATCACCTGCCCGGCAGCGCGGACGTCATCGCCCACCGTGCCGTTGATAACCAGTGCCTGGCTCAGGGCCAACACGTCGCCCTCGACCGTGCCGTTGATCGTGACCTGGGTGGCAAAGGTAACCAGGTCACCCTTTACGGTCCCGTCGATGGTCACGGTGTTTCCAAAGGCGTACAAATCGTCGGCGACAACTTCTGTGGGGCCGACCACGACCTGATTAGCGCTGCGGACCTCCGCAGCCAGAGCCGTTACCGGGACAACCAGTCCGATCAGTAATACCAGGCTCGCGACGATCAGAACGGTTCGCGATCTTGCGAGAGAAGACACTCGCATCGTGTACTCCTTTCCTTCCAAGAAAAGAAGAAAGCCAGAGACGCTGACTCCCTGGTCAGGCTCCGGCTTCGTTGATGCTCAGATTGGGCTCTTGCCGTCTTGTCAGTACTATGACACATTTCTCTGCGCAACGGCCATCCTCTATCATCATAACTCCAACATGACATTTATCACTTGAAGGAACCCTCTGTGAACGAGTACATGGGCTCGGATGATGTGTTCATATGATCCTGTTGGCGAAATCGTCTCCAGGGAGGGCGAGAAGTTCGTAGTGCGCGCTTTAGCGCGCTGAAGCGCGCACTACAAACAGGCACCCGCCACTCGCACCAATTCGCCAACAGTGTCTTCATATGAGCTTGTTGGCGAATTCGCGTTGGAGGGGCGGACGGCGTCCGCCCGCGACGCTCACGGCCCCCACCGTCACGGTCGCGCGCGGATCGAGCGCCTCTTGGCGGGGGGAAGGCGGGATGTCCGCTGCTGGGACGGCCGCAGGCCATGCGCCCCGCCCCCAACCCCGACTTCGCCAACAGTGCCCCCTGGGCCTGCGGCCCGCGCCGGGAAATGAAAAGTGGCGCCGCGCCACGGCGAACAGCGCGGCGGGCTATTTTCAGGAGAGGATCATTATATGACACTGTTGGCGAAATCGCTTCCAGGGAGGACAAGGGGCTCGTAGTGCGCGCTTTAGCGCGCTGAAGCGCGCACTACAAACAGGCACCCGCCACTCGCACCAATTCGCCAACAGTGTCTTCATATTTCTGTAAAAGTGGCGCGTACGCGCCACTTTTACAGAAAGAGAGATAGGCCATCTGGGCTCGACCAAGCAAAAGATCCCCTGGAGCGCCGCAAGGATCTGCCACACCCCGGTCCACAGCGAGCGCTGCAGGGCGTCCGCCTCGTCTGGCAATAAGAGAGGGGCGAGCATCGGGCATATCTCGATAATCCTTACACCTGGCCACCTGCCAGATGTTGTTCACGCATGGTGACCACATCGGTGGCTACCGAGACGTCCCGGTAACAGACGATTCCTCACAACAGGCCGGCGCCCCATAGCCCAGTGTTCAAGAGGTAGGCGGCTGCAAATTTCACAAGGTCTATCCAAAAATGAAAGCCGATGGCCACTTCCAATCCTTGCCGCAGCCATAGATAAGTAATAGGGAGCACGTACAAGGTGCCAATAAGCAGAGTGCTGATCGCATCGAAGCTGCCGGAGGTGTGGAGGTACGCAAACCAGTAGGCCAGGATGAGTACAGCCGCGTGGAGCGCGATCCGCACGCGCGCGGTCCGCCGCAGCATGAGAAAGAGGAGCGGCACGAGGAGCACTCGGCCCCACGCTTCCTCTGCAATTCCTGGCTGGACAGCAATCAGGGGTTGCCACCATGCCTGGACCCACTGCTCCTCGTTGGCGGCACCGAGCAGCACATTGCCGAGCGCCCATGGTGTCCCCAGGACGATGCCCAGCGCAAAACCGCTTGCCGCCGACGCGGCTCCCTCTGAGAGGAAACGACTGCGGCCAACGCCGGCCCTCAACAGGCCTGTGCGGGCCAAAACGCCCCATCCGGCGAGCAAGCCCGTCAACACGAGGGTTACCTGCAGAGAGGCCCAGACCGTGGGCGAAACGAAAGAGATCCATCCTGCGCCGAGTCCGGCCACACCCGCCAGGAGTGCCAGGCCGAGTGCGTACAGCAGTTGCTGCCGCCGAAGCGGGACGCGTGCAGCCGCCAGCACGAGCAGCGCCAGACCGGGCAAGGCGAAGAGGAGGGGCCGGCCCACCAGCAGTCGCAGGAGCACCAGTCCGATCACGCCGGCAAGCGCCAGTACCAGGAACCGTACCCGCCCCGTCCGGTGACTCCCTGGCACAGCTTCCACGACTGGTCCAGGCAGCCACCACAAGAGGCCCATCGTACACGCCAGCAACGCGAGCAGAGCGGGCAGTGCAGCCGGCGTATCAAAGCCGTGCTGCCCCTGCAGCAACTGCCAGACAGACCAGAGTGTGGTTACCAGCCAGAGGAAAAGGAAGATGATGGAGCGACGTGGCCCTCTTCCGCCTGCTCGTGCCCCCGCTTCCTTTCCAGAAACGTGGTGCGGGTCGTACGGACGGTCTCGCCTGGATGGGACTGGAGCGGTTCTGGCGTCAGACATGGCGACCTCGCAAGTAGTACTCTGTCAAGAACGAGCAGGAGCAGAGGGACAAGAATAAGCGCCAGGTGGGTGAGAAACGGATAGGAGAGAACACGGCATTGTGCCTGGCTCAATAGACTGGGCGCGGTTTCACCTCCGCCTGTGAAGCCAGCCTCACGAGAGCAAGGCCATGGACCGCCCCGACGAGTGCTCCCGTGAGCAGCAGTCCAACCGCGATGGTCGCAAACGCGCCTGCCAGAGAGGGCCCTCGTTGGGCGAGGTCGATCGCCGCGAAGATTGTCGGCATGCCCACCGCCCAGGCGGCGCAGTTCGCGGGCAGCCACAGCCAGGCACCGTGAACCGCGCTCCGGAGCACGCGCCATTGCGGATAGCCCAGAACGAGACCGAGGAAGACGCCCATCGCGGCGGCCAACAGAAGCACCATTGCCGCCGGAGGCTCCTGGGCTGCCGCATCGGTGGCCTGGCCGCCCATATCGATCAGCGTGCTCGGCAGTGAGCCGAAGAACCAGGCAACAACGGCGCCGGCGACTGTGGCGATCACCCAGGAACGCCTCGGAACGACAGGAAATGGGCGGCGAATGACAGACCACTGCAGTAGACCAACGATAACGCCTTCGATGGCCCCAGATGCCGTCACCAACACGATCGCCGCAATCGATGCCAGGACACCGGGGGTGGCGAGGCGCCCCACAATCGCGAAGTCGACGGCGAGTGTTGACCCTAGCCCGAGGGCTTCGGCAAGCGAGTTGGCACCGACCCACTGAAGCCAAAGCGAGAAGCCCCTTCGGTTGTCCATAGACTTGCTCCTCAGGCCCTGCCTGACGATCCGTGCAGCGGTTGCTCAGAAGGAGCGTGATGCGTGTGCGATCACGCCCCATATCGCGTATCACGCATTACGACGTTGGAACCTTCCCCGGTCCACTCCTCCAACTGGACACGCGCTTTGCCGTTCCCTGATGCCGATCTCAACTCGGCCCATGCCAGATTCGATGGACCGGCCGCAAATCCGGAGTGCCCCAATTCACCCAGGTCGTGTGCATCACGCGATCTACCCAAAGCTCGAATAAGGCTTCATCTTCCCTCGCCGTGTGCCTTGCATCGCTCAGGACCGCTCTCCGCACCTCGTCGTCCGCAATAGGCGCCGCGCAGCCACTCACGTAGAATTCCTCACTCTCTTCTCGTGGGGGAGGGAAGGTTTGAAGCGCAAACCTTCCATCACGAAGAAGATCGTCTTTCTTTGGAGAGGTAGGCATGATCAAAACGTACAGGCGACCATTCGACATCACGGGGCAAACGGGGTGTACCCGAGGCGCACCGTCCTTCCGGATCGTGGCCAGGAACGCCAGCCCAACCCCAAACTGGAAGAGGAGATTCTCGCCGATTTTGGCAAGATTTGGTTCTACAACTGCGAAATCCTCCCACGAGAGCATTCGTTCATCCCCTTTCAAGAGAGCCACCTCACAGCAAGCGCCAGTCTGCGGCGGCCACCGGCGCTTCACGCAATATCGACCAGACCAACACAAGAACAAAGTGTGCCGCGTGTTCGGCGCACGAAGGTTCTGCTCACGAAGTGTGGCGCAGAGTGGGAACGTGGTCGCCGGTCAATTGACGGTGTCGGATGCATTGCACGGCCCTGCGGCCCCGCTCATGAAGCCGCCGAAGGCGCAGAACGTACATCGGGGCGAAGGCTTGCCTGTGCCTCCACCTCAATTGTATCGGGGGAGAGGGTATCTTTCAGCAACAGGTATTCATCAGAAGCAAGTGACAAAGGGCACCTGCCGCATGAGACGAACCCGGCCGACGTCGCGGTCCCTCAGCCACTTTGCTCACATCCGCACCGAGCGGACGGTGACACCTGACACTATCAAAGTCCTGGCAACCATCCCACAATGATTTCAAGTGAACGTGTCACAATCTTTCGTGGAAGCTGCCGCGTTCCGCGCGGTCATTGTCCGCTTCGATGGATCGGAATTGGCCAGGCAGTCACTCCCGGTGACACTCATCATCGCCAGGGCCGAGCAGTACCTGTCCCATCCTCGTCGATGGGCCCTCAATGGTACAACCCGCCCACGCGATCTCAGCTAAGGCCTTCGACTATCTGGACTCGCCCCCGCATCTGGTGACGGCGCCGACACGCCCGTCTCCTTCAGCCCGGCCCTTGAGGATCTCTACGTCCCAAATCCCAGCAGGAAGGATGCCCTTTGTCATGTTCCTTTGATGAGATCTCATTCCTGTTGGTCGTAGTGTTCGGGTGTATTCTAGAACTATGAGATTCGCAGTTCTCTCCCAAGGGCATCTGCGGCGGCCTCAATGGTGAGACCGTCGGGATCCGGCGGACTCGCTCTGGTACTGCATCATCGCCCGGCCCACAGGCCCCGACGGCTACGTCGGGGCTTTTGGTTGCCGCCTGCTGAAGCAAATGGCCGCGCGGAGGACTGCTGGTCTGCGACCTGAAAGGATCATGCCATGAAACTCCGTGGTCATTCGATAGAGCCGGCAGCAGACCTCAGCGGCGTGAACCTCAGCGGAGCCGACTTGAGCGACACCGACCTGAATAAGGCCGATCTGAGTGATGCTGACCTGAGCAGTGCCGACCTGAGCAGTGCCAACCTGGCGGACGCCGACTTGAGCGGTGCTGACTTGAGTTGGGCCAGCCTGAACTGGGCCAACCTGAAGCGGGCCTTCCTGAGCGGGGCAAACCTCACAAGAGCAGATTTGAGTGGGGCCGACCTGACCGGGGCCGACCTGACCGGAGCCGATTTGAGCGGCGCCGTCTTGAGTGGTGCAAACCTGAGCGGTGCGATCCTGAGCGGGGTCGATTTGAGTGGGGCCGACTTGATTGAGGCGAACCTGCACGGCGCCGATCTCAGACAGGCGGACTTGAGCGGAGCCAGAGTCACCACTGAGCAGTTAGCGCAAGCTCGCTCGCTCCGCCGTGCCACGCTGCCGGCTCATCCCGTGCATGCCTAGAACATCGGTCAAGGAGTCGTTGCGCGGGTGAGAACGTGGTTCGTAGGGGCGCACGGCCGTGCGCCCCTACGAACCTGAAAGCACCTTCACAAGGCGCTTTGCAATCGTCTCGGTGACTACTTGACCGGCGCTCTAGTCGATGGAGGCCGGCGTCTTTCCCTCCTGCGCTCCTCGCCCGGCTCCAAGTATAGAAAGGAGTCTTTATGACTATCGTGACAGGCCGTGAGGGGCCGGGTGCGGGATCTGGTGCAACGTGGAAGCGAGCCGTCCGTCGCGTGCTCAACCCCGCGAGCCGAGCGGGGTTGACCAGGGATCAGCGTGATGCCCGCTCTTGACGCTCTTTTGGAGAAGCAATGCGACCTATTCGTACGATGGAGCCTCTGAACAAGCGTAGGTATGAGCTGGATCACCACGTGCACGTTGATCCGCACCGCCGCGCCTCAGCCCTTGCAGATGTCATCCTGGGGGGACAGGATGGGCTTGTCAACGTATTGGGTGTCATCCTCGGCGTGGCGGCGGCCACCGGCGACGCTCGCATCGTGCTGGCCGCCGGCATGGCCGCCACCTTCGCCGAATCCGTCTCCATGGGGGCCGTAGCCTACACCTCGACCCTGGCGGAGTCTGCAGTCTACGAGAGCGAGCGGGCGCGAGAGTACCGGCACGTGCAGGCTGTTCCCGAGCTTGAGCGGCAAGAAATTCGGACGATCTACCACCAGAAAGGCTTCGAAGGCGAACTGCTCGATCGGATTGTGGATACAATTACTACCAACAGGGATGTCTGGGTGGCGGTCATGATGGCCGAGGAGCATCGGCTTGCGCCGGTCGATCGCCGGACGGCGCTGAACTCAGCGCTGATCGTCGGCTTCTCGGCCGTCGTCGGCTCACTCATCCCCCTGGCGCCTTTTGTCTTTCTGCCGGT
Organism: Ardenticatenaceae bacterium; assembly: GCA_027493995.1. Taxonomy (GTDB): domain Bacteria; phylum Chloroflexota; class Anaerolineae; order Ardenticatenales; family Ardenticatenaceae; genus DOUV01. The sequence continues at coordinate 9,818,438 of JAOSJS010000001.1, forward strand.
ATATACAAGCATGTGGGTTTCGATACTGGTCGCGGGGCTGATGCTCTTTATCGTTGGAGCCTATAAGGCCCGCGTAACCGTCGGGCGGCCGGGCAAGAGCGGGTTGGAAATGACACTTATCGGCATTGCGAGTGCGCTGGTGGGATTCGGAGTCGGTCTGCTCTTTAAGGTGCCAGCGGCCGGGTAGTCAAAGAACGACTTCGGCAGGAAGAGATCCGGCGCTCGCCCGGCCTGGAAGTGTATCGGTCGAGAGCCTTGCATGCCTCGGAAAGGTCACATGACGGACTTTTAGAAAGTGTCCGATTCTGGTTTGGGGTGGCTCATACTGACCACCGATGTTCTCAGAGAAGGAGGTACGTGACATGTACTGGGTTACGCTTATTCTCGGGCTGGTGTTGATCCTCGCCCCCTTCATCCTGGGCTACAATGACAACGCGAGTGCCTTTTGGACCAGCTTCATCCTGGGTGCGGTGATGGCCCTCGTGTCCGGATACAAGGCGGCGGTCCGTGACTTCTCGAATTGGGAGTACGCAGTTGCGGGCCTTGCCGGCTTGCTGGCGATCATCGCCCCGTTTGTGCTGGGCTTTACCGCCCAGACCACAGCAATGTGGACCATCGTCGTCCTGGGCGTCCTGGCCCTGATTGTGTCCATCTACCAGATGGTCACGCGCCCGGCGGGGCGGTAGGCGTTGACATGGTCGCGGGGTGGGCGCCGTGAGGCCCCACCCCCTTCCTGCAAGGCACTATCCATCACCGGCACGGCCAGCCGAGAACTGACAGAGGGGTCGGGCTCGACCGAAGACGGCAGAGCCCGACCCCTCTTACTTGAAATCTGAATCGGCATTCACGCGGACGGACAGGGGGAGTCATCACAGGAGCGAGGTCGATCCAGGCGATTGCCGGTCCTTCCATCTTTGGAGAACGCCCAATGGCTGACATCATCGTCGAAGCGCTCAGGCAAACGCCGGTGGAGAAACAACGGGTTGAGTTGGTCGAGCGCAAGGGGACGGGGCATCCGGACTCGAGCCTGACACCTACGTCAACGTTCGGCCAATTCGGAGCCATCGAGGGTGACCATGAGGCGGTGGAGCATCGGCAGGTGGTCGCGACGGACTGGCGCTACAGATTGCGGGCGGACGATGAGCAGCGGCGCGCGGCTGAGGCGAGCCAGGCGGTCTTTACGGCTCGTGGGCGCCAGGCTGACTCGCTGGCCGTCGCGTTCGACTCCCTACAGCGCCGGTCAAAGCGTCGGACTTCCGAAGTCTCGCAAGACTTCGGAAGTCTCCGAACATGCGCCGCCGGCGCCGACGTGACGGTGTTCTAGCGGGTTGATTCCCAGAGTGATTCTTCTTCTGCGAGGATCTCACCCCCATAAAGGTGATCGTCGGGGCGCCGTTTTCAAACCTGGCCTCAAGCTACGAACTATTTCGCCCTGCCACTCTGTGCGAGTTGCATGTTTTTTGTCATCCGGTTTTCGTGAGGTCTTCAGGCTGCCTGGCGCACATTTCCCGCCTATCATTAGATCAGAAAGAGCTTCGCTCGAGCTTGTGTGTTGCGAGCTGGGCAATTGGGGCCGCGGAGATGCAAACGTCCCTCCACATCCACAGCCACCCCGGCGGTCACGTCGGGTTTTTTTGGTTGATCTCCAACGCCCGAACGTCGAACCAACTCGCTGGACCTCGCCGCCCATCTTGTCAGCTGAGTTCAGGAGCTCATAGGAAGAAAGCGCCAGGCGATGGAGTAGCCAGGCGTGGAGACACGGTGCAACACGGGTTCACGATGAGGGGGTATCAGGCGGTGACCGCTGAGGGACCTGACGGACTCGGGTAAGCAGCGTGAATAGCGCTCCATTTCGATCGCACTCTGACGGGAAGCAGAGCGAGCGGAAGGTAGAGGCAGCGGTCGATGGGCTGACTGTTGACCTCCTGCGAAGACCGTGTCGTCCGCGATGCCCGTCAACACTCTGGTGTATGAACACATCATGGGGACGGAGGAACGCGCCGTTCCGGTGCTGGAGGGTGACCGCCTCACCGGCCTGGTGCCGCTGGAAGACGTGCGCAAGGTCGCGCGTGAGGTCTGGGAGACCACCATGGTGAGTGAGATCATGACGCCCATCGCCCGGCTCGACGTGGTCACGCCTTCGGACAATGCGAGTGAGGCTCTGAATCGGTTGACACAGCATGGCGTGAGCCAACGGCCGGTTGTGCAGGATGGCGCTCTGGTCGGGATCGTGCGCCGCCGGGACATCATGAAGTGGTTGCACTTGCAGTCGGAGCTCGCCGCGCAATGCGGGCAGCGGCATGCGCCGCTCGCAGCCAGAGCCCGGTCAGCGCCTGCGCCATCTCTGATCTATGACGGTTGACAGGGTAGACCCACGACAAGACATAGAGTAATATGTATTCATTGAAAAAGTCTGTTGGACCGAATCCAGGTCTGATTCGCACACTTCCCCCGGCCGGAAGCCGATTGAGATGTGACAGTTTCCGGCCGGGTTCATTTTCTGCCAGCAGCCGTCTGGCGCAGCGATCCCTGAAAGAAGGAGAGTGAGCGATGAGGTACGGCGACATCTGCGCCCACGTCAACCCTATCAGGGGGACCGTCACCATCGCAGATCACCTGTTTGACCTCCATCTCACCCCCCACGAAGCCCTGGCGCTCCTCCACTGGCTCCATCAGAAGGAGCACGAGTTGCAGGCGCTGGAAGGTACGACGCCCCAAAATGTGGCGTTCAGCGCTGCCAATCGTCACACCATCAACCAAGTTTGATTCAGCCGAAGAGGCAAATTCCTTCGCACCTTTAATCAACTTTCGTAACTTCCCAAGAGGTGGGGGCGGAGGGGGTTCTGCGCGGGCGGAGCCGCGCGTCATACCCCCTTCCCCCGAAATCTTGAGAAGATCACAACTCTACAAGCCAGAAGCACAATTGAATCGTCACAGGAGGACCTCATGCAACGGTGGCTCTATTTGCTCGAAGAGCGCCGGAGTCGGTTGATGGAATTCCGAGCCGCCGCTAAGCAAATGCGTGATGAAGCAGAAGACCGAATACTATCTTCTATCGATTTGCAAAGAGACACGGCAGACCAATCGGAGACTTCGGAAGTCTGACGACTTGACCGGTGCTCTAAAGCGACTCGCTCATCCCTCTACGTGTTGAGTGGCGCCGGCAGTCGCTTGAGCGAGGTTCTTTGGTCCCGCGACTCTCCCTGGGATTCGCACTCATTCTACAGTGACTCACTCGCTCTCGCGCCAGCGCCGGACCGATATTCGTTGCGTTCATCGTCTCGGCGCGACCTGTTCACCCACGTCTATCTCACAGACAGGCGTGGGTGGACAGGCTCGTAGGCCGCGAGGAGACCAACCATGGATATCCTCGGGAAAGCCGTGTTCGTGAACACAGGCTCCCACGTTGTCGAGGTGGCCAATCAGATTGGCCGGCCAATTCGTGTTCGAAAAACCGTCGACATCCAGCCAGCTTCTGGGGTACGCGTTGCTCAGACCACCACTCCTGAGCTGGCACGCTGGCTGGCAACAGCAATCAACCAAACCCTTGACGGTGAGGAGGTTGATCCTGCACGTCCTCAGGGGCGGATTCTCAGCCGAGGGCATTTTGATGTCGATGGCCTTCAGGTATCTGCCTGGAGCCGGCACCGCAAGGGGGTCGTGCTGGCGCAATGCCCCGATCCGGATACTGCCAGGCGCCTCGCGGATGCGCTTGAGGAGTTACTGATGAATCCTTGAGCCTTTTGTCGAAATGGGTCGACAGCACGAGATGTGGGCGATGATGAGTGTAAGCCAGTGACCGTGGGTCCGGTGACAAACATCACCAACAATTGCCGGAGGAGCGTGTTATCGTCAGAAGGGAATGCACGTCGTGCGGGCGATCCGAGCACTCGAAGCTGCGGTCCGCGTGGTCAAGGGGAGCTGAACGATGAAAGACGAGTTCACGATTTTTGCGGGCACCGCTAACCCCGAACTGGCGAGGGCCATCGCAGGCGAGTTGGGCACGCGGCTCGGTGCGAGTGAGATCGAGCGCTTCCCCGACGGCGAGCTATCGGTGCTGCTCCTCGATCCGGTGCGCCGGAGAGAGGTCTTCCTGGTGCAGCCAACCTCACCGCCGGTCAACGAGCACCTGGTCGAACTGCTGGCTCTGGCGGACGCCTGCCGGCGAGCAGCGGCGGCGCGCATCACCGCCATCGTTCCCTACTTCGGCTACGCGCGCTCGGACAAGCGGCACGGCCGCCGCGAACCGATCATGGCGAGTATGGTCGCCCGCCTCATGCAAGCTGTCGATATTGATCATGTTGTCACCATCGACATGCACGCGCCGCAGATCGAGGGCTTCTTCCATGTTCCTGTGGACAGCTTGACGGCGACACCGACACTCAGCACCGCCCTGCGCGGGCGGCTGGCGCTTGACACCGTCGTTGTCTCCCCAGATGCTGGCGCCATGCGGATGGCCACCCGATACGCACAGCGTCTCAACACCTCCGTCGTCGTGCTCCACAAGCAGCGCGAGAGTGGCACCGAGACCGAGGTGACCCACCTCGTCGGAGACGTGCGGGGCCGGGCCTGTCTGATTGTGGACGACATGATCTCGACCGGCGGCACGATGGCGGAGAGTATCGCAGTGCTATTGGAGGCCGGCGCGCGCCCCGAGATCACGATCGCCGCCACCCACGGCTTGCTCCTCCCCGGGGCGCATGACAGACTGAGGCACGAAGCCGTGCGCGAGGTGGTCGTCACCGACACCGTGCCGGTGGACACTCGTGGCCGGTCCAACCTCCGGGTTGTCTCGATTGCCCCTTTGATTGCAGCTGCGCTCCGACGGTTCACAGGCGACGGATCGCTCAGCGATCTGCTGTAAGAATAGATCTACGAGTTCCATGATCCAGATTATCACCGACAGTACCGCCGGTCTCCCCCCGGTCATCGCCGAGCACGAAGGTATTCTGGTCGTCCCGGCGCAGGTCCTCTTTGGAACCGAAGGCTTCCGCGATGGCGTTGAGCTGACTTCCGAGGCTTTCTTCGAGCGGTTGGCCCTGGACACAGGGATGCTGCCCACCACCACCCTGCCACTCCGAAGCGACTTTGAAGCCGTCTATACCATTGCCCGGACTCGTGGCGCCGACGCTGCCCTCAGTATCCATCTCGGCAGCGCCTTCAGCGGCACTTGCAGCGCGGCGGGCCTGGCCGCTGAAGAGGCGCCCCTCCCCTCAGCGGCGAATCGCACCCGGTGCCGAAGACGGCTGAGGCGGTCCTGAGGACCGATCTGGCCCACACCGAACTGCCCAACCTGCTGTTTGCGGGGACGAGCGTCGCAGCCGGCACCAGCAAGGCGGTCGTCTATGCCACCGGCATGAACACCGAGTTCGGCACAATCGCTCATCTGACCCAAAGTCTCGGTGAAGAGCTGAGCCCGCTCTGGCACAGACTCTCAGCCTACGCGGCTACATTGTGACAGTGGTGGACAGTGACCCGACCGCTTTCGAGCGTCTGGAGCCCGCATTCAAGGGCCGGACCGTTGTCGGCGTCGGGCAGTGGCACAGACCCCAACGTGCTGGAGGCCGCCGGCATTCGGCCGGCGGACATCGTGGCGGCGGTGACAGGTGCGGACGAGACCAACCTGGTGGCTACCAGCCTGGCGCGCTTTGAGTTTGGCGTGCCGCGCATCATTGCCCGCGTGAATCACCCAAAGAAGGCTCCGAGATGGGTGTCGATGTGGCGCTCAACCAAGCCGATCTGATCGCTCACCTGATTGCTGAAGAAATGTCGCTGGGCGACATGATGACGCTACTGAAACTGCGCAAGGGGCAATCTCTTCGATAGAACAATCCGCCTCGACGAGGCCGTCGGGGCAGGTTGCGTTCAGGGCTGAACAAATCTCGATCAACCAGAGGGAGAGACTCACAGCACGAAAGGGGGTCTGCCGTGAGAGTCAAAGGCTACACGATTGGGCCTGGGGCCAACCTACGGGGAGCGAATCTGAGTGGGATCGACCTGAGCGAGACCGATGCGAGCGGAGCCCTGGCAAGCGCGGCCATCTTGAACACAAACATTATCGGTCCGTCCGTCAGTTTGAGGGAAGCCAACCTGAGCGAGGCCAACCTCCAGGGAGCCAACCTCAGCGAGATGGACCTGCGCTGGGCAAAGTTGAGGGAAGCCAACCTGAGCGAGGCCAACTTGAGGGGCGCCGATCTGAGCGGGGCCGACTTGAATTGGGCTGACCTGAGCCAGGCGGACTTGAGCGGAGCCAATCTGGCACAGGCGAACCTGAGTGACGCCGATCTGCGTGAGGCGAACTTGAGCGCGGCGAACTTGAGTCGAGCGAACCTCGCCTGGGCCGTCTTGAGAGGGACCAATCTGAGCCGGAGTGTCCTGGAAGCAACGAACCTCAGAGGCGCCGACCTGAACGGGGCCAACTTGAGGCGGGCCAGGCTTGGCGGAGCGAACCTGACCTGGTCCGATCTGAGCGGGGCCGAGGTCACCGCCTCCCAGTTGGCGCAAGCCCACTCACTGCACGGCGCTACGATGCCCGACGGAACAAAGCATAACTAGCTGAATCACCGATGTGCGAGCCTTGTCGCCGATGCAGATCAGGTCAGTCGTACTGATCAGGGGTTGGTTTCATGCTCGGAGCAAGGTGGACAAACAGTCGGCAAGGCTTCTTGCTCGCGGCGACGAACAGGCTGCTGCCCGCAAGAGAGAGCCATGACGCCTCTCGCGGGCCCGGCCTGCACGTCGTAGGGGCAACGGCTCTGAACCGATCAGACCCCTTGACCCGAGACCGAGAAAGGGTTCCCCGATGAAGGTTAGAGGTCATCCAGTTGGCCCCGGAGCCGACCTGAGGGGCGCCGACCTCAGTCGAGCGATTCTGACCGGGGCGGACCTCAGCGAGGCTGACTTGAGTGAGGCCAATCTGCGTGGAGCCTGGCTGAACGGAGCTAATCTAGACAGAGCTGACCTGAGGAGGGCGAACCTGAACGGGGCTGACCTGGGCACGTCTGTTCTGATCTGGGCTGACCTCAGTCAGGCCGATTTGAGCGCCGCCATCCTGACCGGGGCCGACCTGAGTTGGGCGAGCTTGTGTGAGGCGAACCTGAACGGGGCTGATCTGAGGGAGGCCGACCTGTTCTGCGCCAAGCTGAGCGGGGCGAACTTGAGAGGAACAAACCTGTGCAAGGCAATTCTTACCTGGGCCGATCTCAGTCAGACAGATCTCAGGGGGGCGAGAGTCGCTGCCGCGCAGTTGGCGCAGGCTCGCTCACTGCGCGACGCTGTTCTGCCTGATGGCACGACCCACCCCTAGATCGCGAGTGCTCCAATGCGATCCTCTGATCGCTCGCCGTACTCACGCCACCAGCCAGCGCCGAGGGGTGGCGCCGTGAGTGTGACTACGTGCAGGAACCTGGCCCGACAATTCGACCTTTTCATCTAGCTATCGAACAGCTTGTCGGGAATGGGGTCTGAAGTGGCCTGTTCAAGCAGATTACGCACCTCTTCGTCGGTGGTTTGCGAGAAATCTTCGTACCAGAGGCCGATCGCGCAAAATGGCTCTGGCGTGACGACACAGACGATGTCGTCAACCTCCGCCCTGAGTTCATCGTAGCTCTCAGGTGCCGCCGTCGGGACCGCGACGACGATCCGGGCCGGTTTTTGTTGGCGCAGGGCGGCGACCGCGGCGCGCATGGTGGCGCCGGTGGCGATGCCGTCATCCACCAGGATGACGATACGGTCGCGGACCTCCGGCGGGGGGCGGTCACCGCGATAAGCACGCTCGCGCCGTGCCAGCTCGCGCTGTTCATCGGCAGCGCGGATGTCGATCGTCTCGCGAGGGATACGGAGCGCCGCCACCACGTCCTCGTTCAAGACGATCACGCCGCCGGTCGCGACGGCACCCATTGCCAACTCCTCGCGGCCCGGCACCCCCAGCTTCCGTACCACGAAGACATCAAGCGGCGCACTGAGGGCCGTGGCCACTTCAAAGCCGACAGGCACGCCACCGCGCGGCAATGCGAGCACCAGCAGGTCGGGGCGGTTGGCGTACTCTGTCAGGAGATTGGCCAATATTTGACCCGCGTCGGCTCGATCTCGGAATCGTCTGGTGAGAAACTGCTTGGTTATCATTTCTCTTCCTTTTCTCCGGCACTGAACACTCAGCCATGCGTGTGCCTCGCACGACATGTACCATCTGAAGAGACATCATTCGACTCTCGGCCACTGAGCATAGGACCATGCGACGAACAGCACACCATCAGCTAGAACATCGGTCAAGGCGTCGCCGTGGACGCGCGGCCGGAGACTTCCGAAGTCTTCCGAGACTTCGGAAGTCTGACTCCTTGACCGGCGCTCTAGCCATCCATGAAAGGAGGTAGACGACGAGCGGCAGACCGACTCGCTATCTACCCCCATGCCCCGGTTTCTCGTGAACGGTGCTGCGACTCCTGGCCGACCGCCTCACTCTCTATTCTGTTGTTGGATCGCGCTTCAGTTATTTCTTGACCTCAATCCGTTTCGGCTGCGCCTCGGCAACTTTCGGGAAGGTGACCGTCAGGACGCCATCTTCGAACTTCGCCTCGGCTTTCTCGGTGTCAGCGGTGGCCGGCAGCGCGAGCGACCGAGCGAAGGAGCCGTAGTGAACCTCGCGCCGGTAGTAATTCTCTTCCTTGACCTCCTCCTTCGCGTGCTTCTCGCCTTTGATCGTCAGGGTGTTGCCGGTCACTGTCACCGAGACCTCCTCAGGCTTCACTCCCGGCAACGGGACCGCAACCTCGATCGCGCCGTTGGTCTCGTATATGTCCAAAGCAGGTGCCTCGCGGAAAGGGGCGAACCACTCACCGCGCGGGCGGACGAGGGTCTCCCCGAAGAGGCGATCGATGGCATCTCGCAAGCGCAGAACGTCTCGGAATGGTTCCCAGCGGGTGATGCTCATGACAAATCTCCTTTCTATGGTTCGTTCAGGTTTCTGAATGCAAATACAGACGTTGTGTTGGATGGGGCATGCGCGTACCTGTGTACCCAACCCAACGAAATCTCCGCGGTTGCACTTCGGCAGCGATCAGCCGAAAGACCCCTGCACCGGCACGGGACCGCCAACATTCCACCTTCCACCAGCCGGGCCTGTTTGAGTTACCCCGTTCGAACCAGCAGAACCGAACGAGGCGAGTACCTGACAACGCAGTCGGCAATGCTCCCGAGGAAGGATTCCGGCCGCGGATGGCGGCCCACGACGATCAAATCGAAGGCGCCCTCGCGTGCCTTCTCGAGGATGGCTTCCGGCAGCGCACCAACACGCTCAACCAACAGTTCCGCCCCGATCGCCTCGGCGAGGTGGGCGGCGACGCCCATGACGACCCCATCGTCGCCCTCAGTGCAGGCAAGGATCCGGCCGAAAGCCGGTGCCTCACCCTTCACGACGAGGACGGAGGTCGGCGCGAGTTGCACCAGGCGCTGAGCCGTGAGGCCGAGGGCGAAGGGATGTGCGCTGCTCCGATCCTCAAAGGGCACGACGACCAGGAGATCGAAAGGCGTCTTCGCGAGATGCTCGAGGACAACCTCGTAATTGCATCCGACGCAGGCAGTCAACTCCCGGCCCGGTGCGGCCTCGACAAGGAGATTCCGGGCCGATTTCAGCTCTGAAGGCGTGAGAGGCTCCTCTTGACTCCCCTGGATAGCCACCAGGAGTGCGACCTCAGCCTTCAGAGCTCGCCCAAAACCGCCGGCCAACGCTGACACCATCTGTGTGAGGTGCAGTCCGTCGGTTGCCACAGCCGTTCGCACCGGCTGGCCCTCCGCCAGGTGTTTGGCCAGTACCTCGCCGGAGGTATAGGTGGCAGCGGGCCATCCGAACGGCCGCACCAACAGCACCGGGATCGAGACGCGGCGCAGTACCTGATCAGCGACGCTGCCGAGGACGATCCGGCTGAGCCCGGTCCACCCGTGGGTGGCCATCGCCACAAGGTCCACAGCCTCATCACCGACAATGTTGACAATTTCCTCAGCTGGATCGCCAAACCGAACCACGGTGGTCACCGAGTAGCCAGCCGCTCGGAGAGCACCGGCATCCGCCTGCAACTCATCTTCCAGTGCCGCCCCCCGGCTGGCCAACTCTTGATCCCAGTACATCGGGTGCCTGGCGCGCTCGATCTCATGCTCTGATTGGTATGCCGGCCGCATCAGCGCACCGACAATCAAAGGTTGTGGCGGCGGGACAGGGAGCCCTGCCGGAAGCGGCGCGACCCGCAGGAGGATGAGCTCATCCTCCTGCGGATCGAGAAAGCGCAGGACGTGCGGCACAATTTGCCGGCTGAACCGGGAGCCATCCAGCGGAACCAGAACTTTATGGGCCGTCATTTTCTGACCTCCATTCGTATGGATGGCGTATCTCACTTTCTGTAAAAGTGGTGCGTACGCACCACTTTTACAGAAATGTGAACACATCATCATTCGTATGAATCGAGGCGATCACCGGTTATGACCCCCACCAGGTAGCCCACGGTTTAGCAGATAAGGATAGATCAGCATCGATGCCCAAGAGCCACACGAATTCCGCACAGGCCACCGGCATGGACTGATCGCGCCGGCTCGACCTCGCTCGATTCATACACGCTCTTGGAGTGCTACGTCTGGGGCTGGAATGAGCTGCATCATTGGGCGGACGAGTTGCCCGGCAGCGTGCAACTGGGCCGGCAGGTGATGAGTCAGCGCACTGTGTGCAGGCCAACCGCCAGCGCGGCGCCGGCAGTCTCTCAGGAGCCTGGACTCAGGTTGCGAGAGGACGATATAGGGAGAAGCAAAGCAGCCATGCACAAGCAGGTTACCCTGGAGAACCTGCACTGACGCCTTGAAAACCTACCATGAGCGTAAGCAAGCCAGCAAGCCGGTTCGAGTGACGAAAGTCAGGGCTTCGCAGTGAGCCATGTCCACTCGCTCCGCATCGTTCCCCTGTGGTTCTGAGGGTCCACCGAGAGGCCAACGCCTCGCTGAATCGTTGGCCGGCTCATACCGCACCTCCTTGCGTCGAAACAGCTCACGGGGCACAGTCTGCGCTCACGGCTGGATTGTGATGTAGTTCTCGACTCGAGAGACCCCAGGCGCAGACCAGGCCGCGCGCTCGATCTCCGCACGTTCCACCGACGAGTGCACATTCCCGCGCAAGATCACCGTGCCATCTTCGATCTCCACACGAATTCGCTCCGCCTCTACATTCGCCGTGCGCCGGAATGCGTCCTCGATCCGCGTCTTGACATTCTCCACTATGGCCTTCGGCCTGATGGTGATCAGGTTCAGGACCTCTTTCACCCCGATCAGACTGCGCACGTCGTCCTCGGCTGCCAACTTCTGGTAGTGCCAGTCCACATTCCCCTCAAGTGTGACCTTCCCTTCCCTTACGGTGACATCGATGCGTTCGTGCGGCACCCGGGCATCCCACTCGAGCGCATTGACCACGGCCCTTGCAATATCGGCGTCGCTCCGCTCGCTCCTGCGCGGTGGTTTGACTTCGATATTGTTAACGACTTCTCTAACCCCCGTAATCCGTCGCGCTGCGCTTTCGGCAACCTGCCTCTCCGCCAGGCTAGCCACGCGGCCGCTCAGTGTCACCACACCATCCTCAACTGCCACGTCGATTTCCTCAGGATGGACACCCGGCTCCCATTCGAGCTCATCCAGCAGATCACGCTGCAGTTCTGTATCGGTCTTCATGCGTCCTTCCCTCCTCTGCACTGGAGCATGCAGCTGCTTTGTCGGCGAGAGCGATGCTCAAAATCATGCTCGCCACGCTTCGTGCGCAGGCACACGCTGTGGCCATTCATCGTCATTCCAACATCACGCGCCTCCAGACGTATTCGCCTGGTCAGAGTGTCGAATCGGCGGCCGAACTACCAGGACAAAGCACGGCCCCCGCTTCTACAAGAAGAGATGTCTGCCATCTTCACTTTAGACTGTTCTCAGCACCCTCGTAGTGCTAAACATCACCGGCTCCTTGGCTCGTTGTAAACAGATCCTCACGGACAGCGAGATGATCGAGAGATCCTCGACGACGAGGAGGCGACGGTGCAGTGGGGCATCACAGAGCCATACATTGGTCGCCCAGGAGTTCCGACGATCAGGTGTTCTTTGTCACTGCCTTTTGATGAGGTCATATGGATCAATTCTTGGGCGGCGACCTGTATCATAAGGATGGATAATTGTAATGCCCTTCACGATCCCAGTTGCAGCGCCTACGTGCGCTAGACGCAGTGTTTTGCGCGAGTGTTGTTGGTGAACAAAGCAAGGGGGTTCGCTCTACTCGTCGCCGCTCGTTTCGCCTCGTCATGGCTCGCTGTACTCTAGTCTTCTCCCGCCGAATTGCCAGCTGATCCAACCAACATCACATCGTGCCAGCGACACCGATCTTCAATTTGCTTCGCCTTCGATGAGAAGCGGTGAACAACGAAGGAGGAATCGGTATGGGAACCGAATTGACTCTGAGTGTAATCAAGGCTGATGTGGGAGGCTTCGTGGGGCATCACGCGACCCATCCGGCACTCATCGATGAAGCTACCGAGCGGAGAGTGCCAGTCCCTCGACCTCAGGCCCGAATGATGGGAGCCTGCTCCAACGGCGACCGGACAATCAACACCGGACGAGCACTGCTGCGTACGATCCGGTCAGCCACGCTGCCGGAGACGACGCGGCTGAGACCCGTTCGACCGTGGGTGGTCATCGCGATCAGTGTGACATCAAGCTCCTCGGCCACGGCCAGGATTGCCTCGACGGCAGTACCTGGTTCGGTCACGGTTCGAACCTCGAATCGGTGCAAGTTGAATGAAGCCGCCACCGTCCGAAGATATTCCCAGGCCGCAATCTCGGCACGAGCCCGCAGCACTGGCTGTAATTCTGAGGCGATGGCGCTCACCGTGGGAATGTGGGCAGCGCGGAACAGGAAGAGTTCGCTGTGGAAGAGTTGGCCGAGCCTGGCTGCGACGGGGAGCACGCGCTCGGCTAACTCGGAGCCATCGAGTGTGACCATGATGCGGTCGAGTGCCGGTAACTCGTCGAAGCGAACCGGCCCCACGCGCCGAGGGCGAACGATGATCAGCGGCGCAGGGCTCAGTTGGAGGACCTGACCTGTCACGCTGCCCAAGGCCAACCAGTGAAGGCCGGAGCGACCGTGAGTCGCCATGACGATGAGGTCGGCCGGAAGAGTTGCGGCGCACTCGCTGATGGCAAGCCCCGCCTGGCCGGTGATCATTTCGCGTTCCACTGGAATGGGATCTGGCTCAGCCGAACTCGCCGGAAGCAAGCGCTGAGCGATGTCCCGGAGATATTTGTCGGTCTGGCTCTGGAGGAGATCGAGTTGTGCATCAGCTGAAAGCACCGCATCCGTAAGTGTGAGCGCGGCGCCAGGTACTGGCACGACCTGGAGCAATGTTAATCTCGCCCCGGCCCGTTTGGCGATGCTGAGGGCGAGTGGGAGTACCTGTTCAGCCAACGGTGATCCATCGAGGGGGACGAGGATTGAGCGAAACATCGCACCCTCCTACAGAAATTGTTGCACCTCCATTCTCGCTCAGTACGAGCAGCTCGGCAGTGCCAGGTGTCATGGCCCGATCGGCAGTGTGAGTACAAGACTCGAGAACCGTGTGGCGGATCAGAAAGGAGAAGGCGATGTTCAAGCATATTCTTGCCCCGTTGGATGGGTCTACTCTCGCCGAGTGCGCCTTGCCTCATGTAGTAGCGATGGCTGAGGCATGCCGGGCGCGGGTGACACTCCTCCGCGTGTGTGAGTGCGCCCATACCGCCGGCCGTATCCCGGCGGTTGACCCGCTGGATTGGGAGATTTGTAAGACCGAAGCGCAAGCATACCTGGAGAGACTGGCCGCTCGCCTGGGAGAGATCGACGTACCAACTGAGTGCGTGGTTCTGGAGGGTCAGCCAGCCGAGTCCGTGATCCAATTCGTGCGCGATTCTGGCGTCGATCTCGTCATCCTGAGCAGTCACGGTGCGAGTGGCTTGAGCCGCTGGAACGTCAGTAGTGTTGTTCAGAAAATCATCTACCGCGCCCACGTCGCGACGATGATCGTGCGGGCCTACCAGCCCGTTCCCACTGAGCTCACCGGCTTACGCTACCAGCGGCTTCTGGTACCACTCGATGGCTCCCGGCGCGCCGAGTGCATCTTGCCGCTGGCTACGATGCTGACGAACTTCCATGAATGCCAGCTCTTGTTGACGCACGTTATCCCGCGTCCAGAGATGGCTCGCCGAGTCCCACCTTCAGCGGAAGATAACGAACTGGCCGATCGAATCACAGAGCGCAACCGGCAAGAAGCGGTAGAGTACTTCCGGCACCTTCAGTCTTCCTTCCCTACTGATTTTGAGACCCGATTGCTCATCAATAACGACGTCGCGGCAACACTCCATACGGTTGCCGACGAAGAGCACGTGGACCTCGTAGTACTGGCTGCTCATGGCTACTCTGGCCAGACCAGGTGGCCATTTGGGAGCGTCACCACCAGTTTCATCGCCTATGGCACTACTCTGCTCCTGATCGTTCAAGATCTCTTACCGGAGGAGATCAAGCCCACCCAGGCCGAGGAGGCGGCGCGGGAATACTCAGGACACTGATCTGTCTCCAACGCGCCGCCATCCGGCCCGGTGCGCTGGGAAGGGCTCAGTGAAGGCGCGGCAGGCGGCGTGGTGCTGGTGAAGAGCCCTTCCCTCATGGGAACAGAGCAGGGAAGCCTCACACGCACTCAAACGGTTTCTTGCCGCGCGCCGTCGGTCGTGCGCTCTCGTTCTCGCTCAGCCTGACCCGGCTTTCTCAGCTCGAAGGCCCGTACAATAACGTAGGCGATGAGGGCGAAGAGGAAGAAGACCAACAGCGTCCCGGCGATACTCTGTAGGGTTTGGAGCGCTGTCCTATAGATTTCCAGGATCCAGCGATTCGTGTTGAGGACAAGGGGCGCCGTCCCACTCTCTGATGGCGTAATATAGCGGTCGAGGTACCAGATGTTGACCCCGCCTGATACCCCCATCACGTAGATCGCGAACTTGATATAGCGGAGCCAGGCACTGCTCATCTCCTCCGGGATAATGCGGGCCAGGATGCTCGCAATCGGTTGTTCAAAAAGTCGCACGACCACAAATGAGATTATCAGCGCGATGGCAAACGTGACGAGAAGAAGTGCCAGAAACATGTTTCCACCTCCTCGGTGCTCTCGTGAAAACCAGGCCGGGGGCTGGGATCGGTGAGATGCGAACAGCGACGAAGCCGAAGCGGAGAGAGGCGAGACCACCCCCTGCTCTTCATGGTAGCGCCAGGGGTTGCCTGAAGCATCAATGAAACGTCAATGCCACAAGCGACGAAAGTCACTGTTCGAACGAGAGCAGGTTTTGCGACGGCGAGACTTCACCCTGAGTGGGATATTTGCTGATCTATTTCACGATTGCGCAGGCCCTCCTTCTATAAAGGCTGGCCGCTCGATTGCCCCAGGAGAAGGCGCTTCCGGAAGATGACAGCCGCCAGGCTCGAGTGTGAAGTGCCGAAGCGATGGTTGCGTTTGATCCACTCAGTCAACCGCGGTCCGGGCTGGTCGAGAACTCCGGTCTGGCCTGTTGCAGGAGGTCGCGCACCTCTTCGTCGGTGACTTGCGAGAAGTCCTCGTACCAGAGGCCAATCGCGTAGAATGGTTCGGGCATCGAGACACAGATGAGATCATCAACGTGCGCCTCCAATGTCGCGCAGCCCTCGCGTGTGGCCACCGGAACGGCTACCACGATCTGAGCCGGTTGCTGCTGGCGCAGTGCGGCAACGGCGGCCCGCATGCTTGCGCCGGTCGCGAGTCCATCGTCAACGAGGATCACCGTCCGGCCGCGCACATCGGGCAGCGGCCGATCTCCCCGGTAGGCACGCTCGCGGCGCATCAACTCCTTTAACTCGTCTGCCGCGATTGCGTCGACAACGCTGCCGGGGATGTCGAGCCCTCTTACCACATCCTCGTTGAGAACGACTGTGCCGCCAGTCGCGATCGCTCCCATCGCCAGTTCCTCGTAGCCGGGTACTCCGAGCTTACGCACGACGACAATGTCCAGGATCGCGTTGAGCGCTCGGGAAACCTCCGAGGCGACGGGCACGCCCCCACGCGGCAACCCGAGTACCAGCACGTCCTGGCGATTGGCGTACCTGGCGAGCTTCCTCGCCAACAACCGTCCCGCTTGGGTTCGATCCTGAAATACTATCGGCATCAGGTACCTCCCTCACGAACCGAGAGAGCGCGAAGCAACGAGACGCACAGGTGAACCGTTACACACTGCGCACGGGCAGTGTCTTACGGGCCGGCGCACATTCGCGGCCGATCGCTGGAAATTTACTCAACTCTCCGAGACAGCAGCCTCACCAGCAGGCGGCTCAAAGGGGCGCACCAGCAGGACGGGGACCGAAACCCGATGGAGCACACGTTCGGCGACGCTGCCGAGGACGAGCCGCCTGAGCCCGGTGCGACCGTGGGTTGTCATCGCGATCAGGTCCGCGCCCTCCTCGCCCGCGGCGCTCACGATTTCGTCCGCCGGATCGCCGAAGCGGACCGTGGCGGTGACAACATAACCGGCCTCGCACAAGCGGGAGACATCTCCCTGCAACTCATCCAGAAGGCTCCCCCGCGAGCTGACCAGGACACGATCGAGATCAATCGGGTGCCTGGCGCGCTCGACGTGACCGGATGACTCGTACTCCTGCAACACATGCTCATCCACTATCACCGACGGCCGCGGCGGTGGGGCCGTGAGCCCTTCTGGGAGCGGTGCCACACGCAGCAGGAGGAACTCGGCGCCGTCGGGGCCGAGGAAGCGCTGCATGTGGGGCAGAATCTGCCGGCTGAACTCCGAACCGTCCAACGGGATCAGGACTTTGTGCCTCATGGTTCCCGCATCTCCTTTCGGGTGGACCGGCAGCTTACTCAGCTACCGCCTTCTGGCCCTACTTTCGCTTCCACCAGCAATGGCTATTCTTCGGGCGCCTGCCCTCACCGTGTGAGAGAGCAATCGGACGAGAACGGGAGCAGCGCAGCCTTGATGGAATAGGCCGCGAGAGCAGACGCCGGAACTCTCCTTCTTAGGGTAGGCCACATAGCGTGTCCCGTGGAGTGACGAAAGTCAGTGACGGCCGTGAGCTTCTACCACAAAAACGAATTTCCCCCCGCCTCTTGTGAGGTATTGCAACATTAACCTGTGACTGCGGAAGCGCAATGCGCAGATCAGGTGCGACGCACTTCGGCAAGTGCGTCGCACCTCCGACCCGGCCCGAGCGCACTGTATTCCAATAAGAGCGAAAAAATATCAAACTTCTTTGAGTACGCCTACGATACCGCCCGGCTGGCCCGCGAGCAGGGGCTCGCCAATGAGCAACGAGAGCTTCCTTTACCTCGATATTGGTAGGAAACAGCTTATTGTCCGAGTCGACCCGCGCATGCGCATCGTCGCTGGGGGGCTCACCCCGGCAGCCGAATTCGACCCGGACACGATTCTGGTCGTCTCAGCTCCCAATCGCACCTTCGTGCCGGTCGTTCAACACGTCGCCGGCCTGATCACCGGGGAACGCGCCCGCAATAGCCACGCGGCCACTCCTGCCATCGAGTACGACATCCCAGCCATTGCTGGAGTCCAGAATACCCTGGACATCTTGCCCGTTGTGCAAGATTTGGCGTTGGATGCCACGCGGGGGATGATCTACGAGGGGAGAGCGGCGGTAACGTAGAAAAAGCTCTCCGCCGTACAGTCTACGGGGTGAACTGCGGCGCGTGACAGAGCCGCGTGTCACCTATAAGCTCACATCAAGAAAGGAGTGTCCGCCATGCCAGAGTACAGCCCGCGGCCCCGCAGCAAGATCGGTCTCGATGCTCAAGGCCTTGTGAATCTCAAGGCCGTCTACTGGAACCTGCCGACGCCCGCCCTCTACGAAGAAACGCTCAAGCGCCAAGAAGGCATTATGGCGCACCTGGGCCCGTTAGTCGTCCGCACAGGCCAGTTCACCGGCCGCTCGCCCAACGACAAATTCATCGTCGACGAGCCAACCAGTCACGACAAGATTTGGTGGGGCAAGGTCAACCGCCCATTTGACCCCGAGCGCTTCGATGAATTGCGTCGCCGCATGGCCTCGTACCTCCAGGGGAAAGACGTCTTCGTGCAGGACTGCTGGTGTGGTGCCGACCCCGAGTATCGCATGCCGGTGCGGATCATCACCCAGTATGCCTGGCACAGCCTGTTCGCCCGCAACATGTTCATTCAGGCCACCCCGGATGAGCTTGCCGCACACCAGCCGGACTTCGTGGTGATCGATTGCCCCGGCTTCCACGCGTTTCCAGAGGTCGACAAGACCAACTCCGACGTCTTTATCCTGGTTCACTTCGGAGAGCGCCTGGTGCTCATTGGCGGCACCGAGTACGCCGGAGAGATCAAGAAATCGGTCTTCACAGCAATGAATTATTTCCTGCCGTTCGAGGATGTGATGCCCATGCACTGCTCGGCCAACTACGGGCCGGAGGGCGACGTCGCGCTCTTTTTCGGGCTGAGTGGCACCGGCAAGACGACGCTCTCCGCCGACGCCTCCCGAACGCTGATTGGCGACGACGAGCACGGCTGGAGCAGCAACGGTATCTTCAACTTCGAGGGCGGCTGTTACGCCAAGGTGATCCGCCTGTCGCCCGAAGCGGAGCCCGAAATCTACCAGACGACCCGGCGCTACGGAACGATTTTGGAAAACGTCGGCATCGACGTGAACACGCGGCGCCTGGACCTGGACGATGCCTCCCTCACGGAGAATACCCGGGCCGCGTACCCGATCTCGCATATCCCCAACGCGACCCGCAGCGGTCGAGGCGATCACCCGAAGAACCTGATCTTCTTGACGGCGGACGCCTTCGGGGTGTTCCCGCCGATAGGGAGGTTGACGCCGGAGCAGGCGATGTATCACTTCCTCTCGGGCTACACGGCCAAGGTGGCCGGCACGGAGCGGGGGGTCACCGAACCGATGGCGACCTTCAGCGCCTGCTTCGGAGCGCCGTTTATGGCCCAACGACCGAGCGTATATGCTTCACTGTTGGGAAAGAAGATCACCGAACACAACGTTACCTGTTGGCTCATCAATACGGGATGGACCGGCGGCCCTTACGGTGTCGGCAGCCGGATGAAGATTGCCTATACGCGGGCGATGGTCAGTGCGGCCCTCAACGGCGAGTTGGAAAATGTCGAATACATCGTTGATCCGGTCTTCGGCGTGCAGGTGCCGACGACATGCCCCGGCGTCCCGGCCGATGTCCTGATCCCATGCAATACCTGGGACGATCCCGCGGCATATGATGCGCAGGCCCGCACACTCGCGGTGATGTTTGCGGATAATTTTAAACAGTTCGAGGAGCGGGTCCCGGATGAGGTGATAACCGCGGGGCCAACGCCTGCGCCAGTGTGAGTGGCATGCGCATCGAAGACCCGGGGTGAAGCGCGGCGCGACTGCGCCGCGCTTCACCGCGAAACAACCACGCTGTCCCGCGCTGTTGGCATTGGTGGCGAACGGAAAGGGCACTTCGTCTACGCTGCAGCTCAGATCGTTGTTGAGAGAGGGGGACCCTTACGGCCATGGGAAGTGAGGAATGATCGGAGCAACAGCCCACCCCACCGCAGTCGGTGTCCTGACGCGGTGTACCAGAACGCCCACGCCCGTGGCGCCACCACAGCCCTCAGCATCCACGTCGCCAGCGAGCTCAGCGGCACCTGCAACGCAGCGCGCCTGGCTGCCGAGGCGGCGCCCCTGCCCGTCACAGTCCTTGACAGTGAAACCACCTCCCTGGCACTGGGCTGGATCGTGATTCTCGTCGCTCGCGCAGGCCGGCGCGGCGCCACCCTGGATGAGTTGGTGGCTCTCGGCGAGCGCCTTCGCTCACAAGCAGCCCTGTACGCTATGCTCGATACGCTCGAGTACCTCCGGCGCGGTGGACGTGCCAACAGGGTCACCGAAATGCTGGCCGGTCTGTTGGATATCAAGCCGATTGTGGTCGTCGCGAACAACCGCATCGAGCTCGCCGGGCGGGTCCGCACCCGATCGCGAGCCCTGGCCTGGCTTCGCAACCGCGTCGCAGCGGACGCTCCCCTGCACGGCCTCGGCGTGGTACACGCCCGAGCCCCGGAGCAGGCCGCGATTCTCGCCGGCATGATCCAACCCTACACACCGGCGCCACTCATCGTTACCCTGGCTGGCCCTGCACTGAGCGCGCATGCTGGCCCCGGTGCCGTCGGTGTGGGCTACGTGCGGGCGTAGTTCCAATTCGGAACGAAGGTTCACGAACTCGCCAGCCGTCGTTTCTGCTCTACGCCAGCGCGTGCCTGCCACCTCGGACGCAGGGCTCTTCATCTTCCAACGGTAGCAGAGAGACTCCGGCCCAGCCTTACCCCGGCTGGGGCTGGTTTTCCGTTCCGCCTCAACCCACCGCGTGTTTGGACCCTGTTGGCGAATTGGTGCGAGTGGCGGGTGTCTGTTCGTAGTGCGCGCTTCAGCGCGCTGAAGCGCGCACTACGAACAACTCGCCTTCCCTGGAGATGATTTCGCCACCAGGATCTGTTTGTGCCGAGCTACCGCCCGGGGCTTGACGGACGCTCCACCATCCGGCGACCCATCCTCAGGGCTGTGTCAAAGTCACACCCCTGTCACCCCTTCGTTCCACTCAGAGCCTGCCCTGAGTGGAACCAAGGGGCAGGCTCTGAGCGGAGTCCTGAGCGGAGCGAAGGATCTGGAGCGAAGGGTCTCCGCCGCCGCAGAAAGAGATGCTTCGCTCCGCGAGCGCATTGCTCCGCCTGACACCCTGGGGACTGTGACACCGCCCTGCGACCCATCCCGCCAGCGCTTGACTTTCCCCGCGGCCTGAATATATTTACTACTACTAATTTTTAGTAGTGCAATGGAATTGAACATGAGCCTACCTGAACAACAGCAGGAGCTGGCGCGGCGCTTCCTCGAGGTCGTCCCGCGCCTCCTGCACGGGATCAGCGCCGAGTTGCGCTGTATGGATGCGGTTCACCGGCTGGTGACGATGGCCCAGTTCCGTACGATGGCCGCCCTGCACCGCGGGCCGCGCTCTCTCAGCGAGTTGGCCACGCTGCACGAGGTGTCGGCGCCGACGATGTCGCGCCTGATTTCGACGCTCGTTGAGCGGGGCTGGGTTCTCCGCGAGCGTGATCCCGGGGACCGGCGGCAGGTGATCTTGCGGCTCACGCCGGAGGGTGAGGCGGTCTGGAACACGATGTCGGAGCGGAGTATCAAGCACCTGGCCGAGACTCTGGCGGAATTGACTCCCGCGGAACAGGCCGGGCTGGGAACAGCGTTGGCGGGCGTAGCGCGCGTCGTGGCCGCCCGCCGGCGAGGGACGAGGGAAAACCATGCGACGACGAGGTAACCGGCCCCGATCGAGCGGGCCGAGAAACGGCGGTCTGCGGCGCGCGATCGGCTATCTGTTCCTCAACTGGAAGCTGGCGGCCGCGACCTATGCGGCGGTCTTGATCGCAACGCTGGGTCAGCTCGCCATTCCCCAACTGGTACAGAATATCCTTGACGCCGTCGTCAAGGGGGCCCAGGCAAAGTTCAGCGGACGGTCGGTGGACGAACACGCGATCTGGGCGGCAATGGGCACAATCGCGGTCTTTGCTGTGGTTCGCGGGGTCTTCGTCTTCCTGCAGGGCTATCTGGCGGAACGCTCCTCGCAGAATGTTGCCTACGATCTGCGCAACGAGCTCTTCGAGAAGGTCCAGCGGCTCTCCTTCAGCTACCACGATCGCAACCAGACCGGGCAGTTAATGGTCCGCGCCACCGACGATGTCGAGAAGGCGCGCCTCTTCCTCGGCCAGGGACTGGTGATCGCAATGCAGGCCGTGGCGCTATTGGTGGGCATCCTGATCGTCCTCTTCCTCACCAACGCACGGCTCACCCTGGTGGTGTTGCCGATCCTGCCGGTTGCGATTGTCCTTTTCATGATCTTCGGCGCGATCACCCAGCCGCTCTTCGGCGAGGTTCAGCGGCGCCTCTCGCGACTCAACACGATCTTGCAGGAGAACCTGGCCGGTATCAAGGTGGTCAAAGCGTTCGTGCAGGAACCGCGCGAGAAGGTGACCTTTAACGCAGCGGCCGACTCGCTGATGAACCAGCAACTCACAGTGAGCCGGATCTTCAGCTTTCTCTTTCCGGTGGTCTTCCTGACGGCCAACCTCGGGCAGGCAGCCGTGCTCTACTTTGGTGGTAAGCAGATCATCGGCGGAACCCTGACGCTCGGCGAGTGGCAAAAGTTCTCGCTCTACCTGATTTACGCCTTTCTGCCCATCGGCCAGCTCGGCTTCATCATCTCGCTGATGTCGCAGGCCAACACCTCGGCCGGGCGCATCTTCGAGATTCTCGACGCCACGAATGAGGTCGTCGACCGGCCGGGGGCGGTGGCCCTGGGCGAGATCCAGGGGCGCGTGGAGTTTCGCGACGTCACCTTCCGCTACTACCAGAGCGGCGAGCCGATCCTGAAGGACGTCAGCTTCGTGGCCGAACCAGGCCAGTCAGTGGCGCTGCTGGGCGCGACCGGCTCAGGAAAAACGACAATTATCAACCTGATCCCGCGTTTCTACGACGCCAGCGAGGGCGCGGTCCTGATCGACGGGATCGACGTGCGCGACGTGACGATCGAGAGTCTGCGCCGCCAGATCGGAATCGTGCTGCAGGAGACGACACTCTTCAGCGGGACGATCCGTGACAACATCGCCTTTGGCCGGACCGATGCCACGATGGACGAGATCATTGCTGCCGCCCGGGCGGCCCGCGCCCATGACTTCATCATGAGCTTCCCAGAAGGATACGATACGCCCGTGGGGGAGCGCGGCACGACCTTGAGTGGCGGACAGAAACAGCGCATCGCCATTGCCCGCGCGCTGCTGCTCAACCCGCGCATCCTGATCCTGGACGACTCGACTTCAGCGGTCGATGTAGCGACTGAGGCCTTGATCCAGGAAGCGCTCGACCGCCTGATGCAGGGGCGCACCAGCTTCGTAATCGCACAACGCATCAGCACGGTGCTCAACGCCGACCAGATCCTGGTCCTCGATCGCGGCCGCATCGTGGCCCGCGGGACGCACGAGGAACTGTTGGAGGCGAGCCCGATCTACGCCGATATTTACCACTCCCAGTTGGTGGGAGACGCCGCGGAGACCGGGGCGGGGGCCGAGGGTGAGCCGCTGCTCGAGGTCGAAGGCGAGAGAGGAGTACAGCCATGATGATGGGTGGCCACCAGCGGATGATGGGCCAGGAGACGAGCAAGCCGCGGGCGGTCGGTACGACACTCGGGCGACTGGTAGGCTACTTCCGGCCCTACTGGCTCGTGCTCCTGGTCGTGGCGGGCCTGATTGTCTACAGTGCCTGGACCCAGGTGACTGCGCCCTGGCTTATCGGGCAGGCGGTCGATTGCTATATCAACGTCACGGCCCAGTCGGTGCAGAACTGCACCTTTACCGCCCAACCCGCTCCCAATGTCGCCGGCTTGGGGCGATTGATCCTCCTGGTCGTAGGGCTCTACGTCTCGGGGGCTGCCGTCGGCGGGCTGATGTTTTACCTGATGTCGTGGGCCGGACAGCATGTACTGACGACGCTACGCAAAGAGATTTTCGCCCAGATCCACCGGCTCTCGTTGGGCTACTACACCAGGCACGAGGCCGGCGACGTGATGAGCCGGCTCACCAACGATGCTGACACGATCCAGCAGGCGATGAGCTTTGGCCTGGTGCAGGTCACCAGCGGGGCGTTGCTGATCGGCTGGCTGATCGTCGCGATGCTGAGCGAGAACGTGGTCTACGCCCTGCTCGCGCTGAGCGTGCTGCCGCTGATGATCGCTGCGACGCTGTATCTCTCCGGCCAGGCGCGCAAGGCCTTCCGCCGCAGCCGGTTGGAGATGGGTTCGGTCAACGCCGACCTGCAAGAGAGCATCGCGGGCGTCCGCGAGGTCCAGGCCTTCAGTCGTGAAGATGAGAACATCGAGAACTTCCGCCGCACCAACGCGGCCAACCGCGCGGCCAACATTCGCGCCGTCAGCTTCACCAGCGCCCTGGCGCCGGCTCTGGAGTTCCTGAACTTCCTGGCGATCGCCATCATCGTGGGGGTTGGGGGATCTGGGCGCTGCGTGGCACCCCGGTCTTCGGAACGGTCTTCACCCTGGGCCTCGTCGTGACCTTCCTTGGCTACGTCCAGCGCTTCAACCAGCCGGTGCAGCAGATCTCGGTGCTCTGGACGAACCTGCAGAGCGCGGTAGCCGGGGCGGAGCGTATCTTCGAGTTCCTCGACGAGATCCCCGAGATTCGGAACCGGCCCGACGCCGGACGCATGCCGCCCATCCAGGGGCACGTCGTCTTCCACGATGTGTACGCCGAGTATGAGCTGGGCCAGCCCGTGCTGCGCGGAATCACCCTCGAGGCGCTGCCGGGCCAGATGGTCGCCATCGTCGGCCCGACGGGAGCAGGCAAGACCACGATTATCAATCTGATTCCCCGATTCTACGATGTCACCGGCGGCGCTGTAACCATCGACGGGATTGATGTTCGCGACGTGACGACCGAGAGCCTGCGCCACCAGATCGGAATCGTGCTGCAGGACAACTTCCTCTTCAGCGATACCGTCATGAACAACATCCGATATGGCCGTCCGGAGGCAACCGACGAGGAGGTCATCGCGGCCGCACGGCTGGTACACGCCGATAGCTTCATCGAGCGGCTGCCGCAAGGCTACCAGACGGTGCTCGGGGAGCGTGGTGGCGGCCTGAGCCAGGGACAGCGCCAATTGATCGCCATCGCCCGCGCGGCGCTGGCGGACCCCCAGATCTTGATCCTGGATGAGGCCACCAGCAGCGTGGACACTCGCACCGAGCGGCTCATCCAACAGGCGCTGGAGACGCTGCTGGCCGGACGCACGAGCTTCGTGATCGCACACCGGCTCAGCACGATCCGCCATGCCGATCAGCTGCTGGTCCTGCAGCATGGGCAGATCGTCGAGCGCGGGACGCACGCTGAACTGCTGGCGCGGCGCAGCGCCTACTACGATCTCTACATGAGCCAGTTCCGCCGCGAGGAGCAGCCGGTCCCGGCGAGCCGCAACGGCCACGAGCGCGTCGAGGTCGAGGGCTAAGGTGCCAGTCCCTGTTTCGCTCGCGATAGCGGGCCAGCCGTTCGCGCCTGGCCCGCCAGGGACGGGGCCCGATCCCTCCACCGGCCAACCCGCGCACGTGCCCCTGGCGCATCGCTCACGTCATCCCGCGGGGGGCGGGAAAAGACTTCCGAAGTCTTGTTCGCAGCCGGTGCCCGCCTCGATCACCGTCGTCGGAGCGCGCTTTGGACAAGTACGGTCCCCACCAGACTTCGGAAGTCTGACTTCTTGACCGGCGCTCTAGATATGGTACGGTATGTCAATAACGACAACATCTGGGCGACCACGAAGGCGAAATCGTAGGAGGTTTGCCGTCTGGTTATGCAAGAGCTGTGCCCCAATCGAGGCCGGTACGAATTCCGGAATGACAACCGTCACGAGCTGGTTCGGGTACTCTGCGTCGTTGACCCGCTCGATGTAGTCCACCAGGGGTACGAGAATATCGCGAAAGTCATACGGGATCAGCACCAATTCGATTCCCCGTGTGATCTCCGGGAAGCGGTTCCATCGCCGTTGCAGACGCTCCTTGCCTTCTTGACTCGTCACCACGCTGACGGCACGGACGTTGTTCGAGAGCCGCCTGGCATACTTGAGCGCGCGGAGCGTTCCGCGGTGCACATCGGCGATCGGGACAATGACGATATCCGCGACATCCGCCAGCTCCTCGACTGCGAGCGCATTGGTGGACAAGACTCCGGCCACGTGGGCGTAGTGCGCTTTCACAGAGTGGAATAACCAGATCAAGAAGGGAATCGCCAGTACGACGATCCAGGCACCCTCGTGGAATTTGGTCGCGATCAGCACGATCAGAACGATAAAGGTGGTGACCGCACCGACTGTGTTTACCGCCCGTTTCCACCACCAGCCGCTCTCATAATGGATCGTCGTCGCCCCGGTCTGCAGGGTCTCTCCCGGGGGCACTCGCGCAATTTTCCCCATCAGCCGCACCATCCCTGCTTGTGAGAGGGTGAAGCTGACGAATACGCCGATGGCGTACAGCGGCAGCATCCGAATCTCGTCCGCTTGAAAGACGATTTCGAGCAGCGCTGCCAGAGTCGCCAGCACCAGGATGCCGGAACTAAAGACCAGCCGGTCACCCCGGTTCATCAGCCAGCGAGGCAAAAAGCCGTCTTTGGCCAGAAACGAGCTGAGCCGGGGGAAATCCTGGTAGCCGGTGTTGGCGGCGAGCACCAAAATCAGCATCGTGAAGATCTGAACCCAATAGTAGAGCACGCCAGTCCCGGTGACGGCGCGGGTCAGCTTCGAGAGAATACTCTCACCACTCTCTTCCGGGATCAGTTGCAGGTGCGTGGCCAGGAAGGAGATGCCGATAAAGAGGGTCATCGCGGTCGCGGCCATCGCCACCATGGTGATCGCCGCGTTTTTTGACTCCGGCGGCTTGAAGGCCTGGACGCCGTTACTGATCGCTTCAATCCCGGTCAGCGCCGTGCAGCCGGCAGCGAACGCTCGCAGGAGCAGCCAGATGTAGGCAAAGCCGACGATCGGCTCGACGGCCTCGACTGTTTGCGTCATGGGGCTCAGCGGCGCCGCTCCGAGGAGTCCGAAATAGCGCGCGAGTCCAACCACCACCACCAGCAGTACTCCACCGACAAAGGCGTAAGTCGGGAACGCGAAGAGGGTGCCGCTCTCGCGCACACCGCGCAGGTTTGCCAGGGTAATGAGCGCGATCGCGGCCAGGGCCAGGAGCACGCGCTCGTCGTGCAGCCCGGGGAAGGCCGAGGTAATGGCGCGTATCCCGGCCGCGACTGAAACGGAAACCGTCAACACGTAATCGGTGAGCAATGCCCCCCCGGCCAGCAAGGAGGGTAATGTCCCGAGATTATCCTTCGCAACGGTGTAGGCTCCACCGCCTTCCGGGTAGTGCAGAATCGTCTGAATGTAGCTGAAGGCGACCAGCAAGACCAACACCGCAATCCCCAGTGCAATCGGCAGCGTCAACACCAGTGCCGCGCTGCCCAAGAGAATGAGGATGTGCATGATGGCCTCAGTGGCATAGGCGTTACTACTGATCGGGTCGGAGGCGAAGACGGCGAGGGCCCGGAACTTGTCCAGACGCTCGTGAATCTCACGACTCGTTGGAAAGGGCTCACCGATCAGAAAACGTTTGAGGCTGGCAAGACTCATAGAACTCTATCCTTTGGAACAGACCGATGCAAAAACCGCGGCAAGCGCCGCGGTCTGATAACACGCACTCGTGTCGCTCCCGGCGCCTGCGAAGTTAGCTGGCGGGTTCGAGCTGGAAGCTGCTCGTCTCGGCTGGCGAGATTCACCCCACTGACTGGGTCCTCCGCTCCCAAAAGTTGGGATTCGGCCTTCTTCGATTGTTACAACATTTGCAAGTCTACCCCCGCCGTACAGATTGTCAATTTCCCTTCGATCTCAGGCCAGGGCCGCACCGAGACAGATGAGCGGCCCTCGAAGTCGGTCGGCTAAAAGATGACACTCTTGCCAGAATTCTGGTACCGTAGATTACCTGGTGTTTCGTTTCACGTTTTTCAACGCTCACCATGCGCAATCGGTGCACGCATCAGCCGGCCGCCCCTACGACCCTCTGACCGGCGTACTTGGAACGCCACCGGTTCCAGGTTAGAATGGGACCCGATTCGCTCCGATCCTCGTGAGCTCGGCCGTGCGCGTGAAGATGGCGTATCTCACTTTCTGTAAAAGTGGCGCGTACGCGCCACTTTTACAGAAATATCAAGATCCTGTTGGCGAATTGGTACAAGTCGCAGGCGCCGGTTTGTCGTGCGCGCTGTAGGGGCGCACGGCCGTGCGCCCCTACAGCGCGCACGACGAGCCCCTCGTTCTCCCTGGAAGCAGTTTCGCCAACAGGATCATATCAACACAGGATCCGTGTGAAGGAGAACCCCCGTGACGTGGAAACTGTGGACGATCATCGCCATCATCGCTGCGGGAATCGCGGCGTGCGGCCCCGCGGGACCGGCGGCTCCGGTCGCCACTCAGCCCCCCACCGCTGCCGATGGCGGTGAGACGCCGGTCGCCGCTGAGAGCAGAGCCGCCGCGGCACGGGAAGAAAATGTGATGACGACGCCCAGCGGTCTGCAGTACACCGATGCGGTTGTCGGCACCGGCGCGATGCCTCAGCCGGGCGATGTGGTGAGCGTGCATTACACCGGCTGGCTCGACAACGGCACGAAGTTCGACAGCTCGCGGGATCGCGGCCAACCCTTCCAATTCAAGCTCGGCACAGGCCAGGTCATCAAGGGGTGGGACGAAGGCGTCGCGAGTATGCGGGTCGGCGGGAAACGCAAGCTCATTATCCCTCCCGAGTTGGCCTACGGCGATCAGGAGGTCGGCAACGGCCTGATCCCGGCCAACTCGCGCCTCACCTTCGACATCGAACTGCTCGGCATCGTCCCGCTTCCTGATAAACCGGCGGATACCAGCGGGACCAAGATCGTCAGCACGCCCAGCGGCCTGAGATACGCCGACCTCACTGTGGGCGAGGGTCAGGAGGCCCAACCGGGCTCGACGGTGGCCGTCCACTACACCGGCTGGCTGGAGGACGGCACGCAGTTCGACAGTTCGCTCGAGCAGGGCCAACCAATCGTGTTCCAACTCGGCAGCGGCCAGGTCATCAAGGGGTGGGACGAGGGCCTGACGGGGATGAAGGTCGGCGGCAAGCGCCAGCTGATCATCCCTGCTGATCTGGCCTACGGCGAGCGCGGTGCCGGTGGCGTCATCCCTCCCAACGCCACTTTGATTTTCGACGTCGAGCTGGTCGACGTGCGCTAGCGCGCCGGTCAAGGCGTCGCCGAGACGATGGCAACGCAGCGTGTGACGGCGCGTTCAGGTTCGGAGGGGCGCACGGCCGTGCGCCCCTACAGCGCGCTTCCGACCGCTCAAGCGGTTCCGACGAACCATGGTCCCACCCGCGCCACGACGACGTGACCGATGGTCTGGCGCCAGACGTTGTTGACAGGAGAGTGCCATGCTTGCCTGCCACGTAGGCATCCTGACCAACGAGGCGGACGAGGCGCTCGAGCAGGCCCTGGCCTCGCTCGCCTCACAGCTTCTCGCCCAGGTAGAGATCGTCGAGATCACCATCATCCCGAGCCGGCCGCTCCCACCCGACGTGACCGCGCGGCTCCAGGCGCTCGATCCGCGAATTCGACTGCTGCTGCCCGCTCCCGGGGGCGATCGCACCGCCAGCATCAACGCCTTTCTCCGCATCATGCGCGCCGAGATCGGGGTCCTCGTGGCCGAGCAGATCATCCCTGAACGTGACGCCGTCGAGAAACTCGTGCGCATTCTGGCCGACCCCGAGATCGGTATGGTGGGGGCGCACCGTGTGGCCGCCGATACGCCTGCGCACATCGCGGCCTACCTGACCCACCTCCGCCTGCGCCTGGCTCACACCCTCTCGCTGGAGATTCCGCGGCTACGCGACATGATCGCCTTTCGCCGCTGCTTCGACAGCCTGCCCCCCTCGGCCTCCATCGCCGAGGGCCTCATCGAAGCCATCGTCCTGCACGCCGGCCTCCGCCTGCAATACGCCCCCGACGCGCTGGCCTACAGTCCGGTCCCGCGCTCCCTCGGCGACTTTCTGGCCGAGCGACGGTCGCTTTATGTCGAGCATCTGGCCCTCCGGCGCCAGGCGGGCCACCAGGTCGCCAGCCTCTCCGGGCGGACCGCGCTCCGCCTGGCCTTCGGCGAGCTGTGGGAGGCGTGGCGGCTCCTCTTCACCCTCACGTCGCTCGCTCTGTTGGAGACCGTCTCGCGCCTCTTGGGCGCCTATGATTACTACGTTCACGGCCGCACCCACGCTGTGTGGGATATCGCCTGGACGACCAAGCGAGTGGTTCACTCCGAGAGGAAGTCGAACCAGGAGCGCCGCTGAGCCGAGCGCTCTTCTGCCTTTTGGCCGATGTCCGGCCGGGAGGGTCGTATTAGACTGCATCCGCCACGCGACACCCACCCTCGTCCCCTGACCCAATCAAATCTATCGACGAATGCCTGTATCAAAAAGGATGACCAGATGAACAATTCGATGCGTCGCAGTATGTGGGCCCTCTGGCTCCTCGTCGCCCTCCTGGCCCTTGGTCCGGCGCTCACCGCCCTCGCCGGCCCTCCCGCCCAACCCCCAATCCATTGACTGCTCTGGAAGCAGCTTCGTCTGAGCCCGTGTCCGTCAGCTACAACGCCGGCACTGGCGCCGCCGATTATGTCAGCGGGGCCTTCGCCACCAGTGGCGCGACACCCGACGCGCGCGCCCGCGGGTTCCTCAGCCAGCACGGCCAACTCTTCGGCATCCGCGACCCACAGGCCGAGTTGAGCGTGATGCGGACCGGGAGCGACGACCTCGGGATGAGCCACGTCGTCTACGAGCAGCAGTACCGTGAAGTGCCCGTTTTCGGGGCACGGCTGGTGGTCCACATGGACCGGGCCGGGCAGGTGACGGCGGTGAACGGCCAGTTCCAGCCGGCCATCGCCCTGGATGACCTCAAGCCCGCGATCTCCGGTGCGGAGGCCCAGGGCCTCGTTCAGGCTCGACTGCGCTCCGCGGCCGTCGAGTGGCAACAGGCGCCGCGCCTGGTCATCTGGACCCACAACCGGGGTGGCACCGCGGCGCGCCTGGCCTGGGAGGTGCTCGGTTTTACAGGCGCCCCCTTGGGACGCTGGCGCTCCTTTATCGACGCCCACACCGGTGAGGTGGTCTACCAGCTGAATGAGCTGGATACCGCCAGGAACCGGACTACCTACACCGCCAACAACGGCACCGGCCTGCCGGGCACACTGCTGTGCAACGAAGGCAATCCCAGCGGTTGCAACAGCGATGCGGTGGCAAAGGCAGCCCACGAGAACGCCGGGGTCGTCTACGACTATTACAAGAATACGTTCAACCGTGACAGCTACGATGCGGGTGGTGCCGAACTCAGGTCAACCGTCCACTACGACAACGACTATAACAACGCCTTCTGGAACGGCTCGCAGATGGTGTACGGCGACGGTGACGGCACCGTCTTCTCGCCCCTGGCCGAGGATCTCGATGTGGTCGCCCATGAGCTCACGCACGCTGTGACCCAGGAGACCTCCGGTTTGTTTTACGAGGGCCAGTCGGGGGCCTTGAACGAGAGCTACTCGGATGTCTTCGCCGTCTTCGTCAACCCCGGCAACTGGCAAATCGGCGAGAACGCCTACACCCCCGGCATCCCCGGGGATGCGCTGCGCGACCTGCAGGACCCGACGATGGGCGGCCAGTGGGACCCCAACGACCCGTCGGGGTCGGATGGCCAGCCGGACCGCATGGGGGTGATCGCCGTCCTCCCGACGGTGTACGACCAGGGCGGTGTCCACATCAACAGTGGCATCCCCAACAAGGCGGCCTACTTGATCGCGGCCGGCGGGACCTTCCAGGGCATCAGTGTCACGGGCATCGGCCAAACCAAGAGCCAACAGATCTACTACCGAACCCAGGCGCTCTACAACACACCCTTCACCGATTTCGCCAACGCCGCCAACAACACCTACCGGGCCTGCCGGGACCTCGCACAGGCCGGCAGCTTCGGGATCACTACCAACGACTGCAATAGTGTCCTCAACAGCTGGGCGGCCGTCGGCGTCGGGCCGCGTGCCAGTCAGACCCATCACGTCTTCCTGCCGATCTTGAAGCGGATCTACCCGAACACGACTCCCGGCATTTTCGGCCAGGTCACGGTCGGCGGGGCACCCGCCGCCGGCCAGGAGTTGGCCCTCTACCGCTGCCCCGACAGTGGGAACTGCACTTTGCTCGAGACTACCGCCGTCGATGGCAACGGCCACTACCGCTTCAACGCGCCCCCCCTCCCGGCGAACAATGTCTATGTCGTCTACTACGCCCAGGATAGCAGTTGCGGGCTGTGGGGGGCCTGGCGGGGCAACTCGGTCACCCAATTCGCCGCCGGCCAGTCCAAATCCGGCGGTGACTTCGACCTGGCCGCGATTCAGTTGGTCTCGCCCAAAGGGAACGTCTCCGGCGCGTCGCAAACCTTCCGATGGAACATGCGCACCCTCCCGTCCGGCATGCTCCAGGACCTCCCCAGCGTCCAGATCTATGACGGCAGCGGGAGCACCCTGCTCTATCAAAGCTCGCCAAAGGCTCGTGGGACCACCATGGCCACCGTCAGTGGCTTCTCAGGGGGGTCGAGCTACATCTGGGCGGTTCAGACGTATGCGCCCGGCGGCCTTGGGACTCCTGCCTGTGGCGCGACTATCAATGTGAGTGCGGCGGCATCTGGCAGCCCTACGAGCGAAGCCGCGCTCGTGCCGCTCCGGCAATCCACCGGCGGCGAGCGCTACCCGGAGACGCTCGATCTCAGAGCGCCGTAGGTCGCCAGGTCGACTGGGAGTTCCTGGCGCGAGCGCGTGGTAACGCCAGGAACCCGTGATTTCACGATCCGGGATCGGCTTGCGGGTCAGGGAATGCCAACGGGGCCCCTCACTTGAGGGGCCCCGTTTGTTGCCCGTGGCTGCGCGTGAATGCCTGAACGCTCGGTGGCGGTCAGCCGTGTCCCGGACCACCCGGCGAATCAGTGTGCCGAAGCAACGTACTGTTGGATGAGCGAGATTGTCTCGAGCAAGGCCGGCGGCGCGTTCTCGGTGCCATCCATTGTGACGTAGTGATACTTCTGTCCATCCTTCACGAGCGTCAGGTCGTAGGTGTAGCGATCACAGCAGGTATTCTCGGGCATATACTTCCCGGGCGCCACGTCGTAGATGCCGGTGGCGGCGAGCCGGTTGGCGAGATCGGCGGCCGCCTCCGCGCCGCCCTCCGCCTGCCGGCTGGCCAACCCGACCGACACGGTCCCATTCCCCTGGACGACGAACGTCTCAGTCTTCCCGGCGATCCCCCCGGAGCGCTGGAGCGTCGCAATCACCTGGTTGGAGGGTGATGATTGCGCCGTAGAGGCGGCCGGCTGAACCGGAGTGCCGCCGTAGTCATTGGTCTGCGCTCCGGTAGGGGCCTGGGCCCCGCAGGCGACCAGGCCCAGCAGTGCCACGAGGGCACCGATGCATAGAAGTACTCTCATCATGTTTCCTCCGACGCCCCTCTCCGGGAGCGGTCGCTGATCTCCACTGTTTCCACCCCTGGAACGCCGCCCACGCCCGTAGGGTTCCGCCTCTCAACCCGCGATGGCCCGGCCGGGACGGTTGAGTGGCACGGAGCCACGGGTGGAGAGCACGCCGGGCTGATAATCAGCGATACAGGGCACATGGACCTGAGTGATGGGGATGTGCTTGAGGACCGTCGCCAGTGGGAAGTCGCGGGGCAACGGGCAACCGAGCGGGGCAGCCTCGTCAAGCCGGGGGAGCCGGCAGGTTCAGGGCCGCCACCAGCCTCTGAAACACCGTGGTCTCATCATCGGTGCCATCCACCACCCGGAGGAGATGGCGCCTGGCGTAGAAGTCGCACACAGGGCCGATCTGGCGGCGATAGATCTCCAGCCGATCCTCGATCACCGCCGGCACGTCGTCGAGTCGATCACGGGCGAGCAGACGCTCCATCACCACCTCGTCAGGCACGTCGAGCAGCACCGCCGCGTCGACGGGACGCCCAAGCGCCGTCAGCAGTTCGTCCAGGTCGCCAGCCTGGTTCAACGTACGGGGAACGCCATCGAGCACGAATCCAACGCCAGAGGGGAGCGCGGCAATCCGCTCGGCGATGAGCGGCATCAGCATCTCGTCGGGCACCAGTTGACCGCCGGCCAACAACGAAGCGATCTGCTGGCCCAGCGGGGAATTGGCCTCCACCTCTGCCCGCAGCAGGTCACCGCTCGCCAGGTGAGCCAGACGATAGTGCGCTGCCAGGCGCCGGGCCTGGGTCCCTTTCCCCGCGCCCGGCGGGCCGAGCAAGATTATGTGAAACCGCATCGCTCCGTCTCGTCGGGTTGGGTAGCACCCCAGGGCAGATCTGGTTATGGCTCCGCGTCAGCCCCAGCCTCGCCCAGGTGCTCGAAGGCGCGCCCGTAGCTGAACGCCTCCACCAGCATCTGGCGCGCATTCATTTCCTGGCGTGAAAACCGTGCCCACAGTCGTTCCAGAAGGATCTCGACCAGCCGCTCTTCCGGCTTCCAGCGGCAGGCCGTTCGCTCGAGGTGCCAGAGTTGATCGGTCAACTCATCGACCAGTTCCTCGTCGATCGATCGCCACAGCTTCTCAACCGCCCGCCACAACTCATCAAAAGAATAGACCCCATCTCGATCAGGATCAATCTCGGAGGCCTGGCCGCGAAGCGTCATACGAACCGTCCTTTCTGCTGCGCACCCCGGCGCAGTTGAGCAGAGGATTGCGCACTGGCTGTGCCACGCGGCCCTGTGAGGCTGAGCGCGTCCCCCTGCTTTCCTGCCAAATCATCCGTGGATTAGACGCCACCCTCGAAGAGTCCTCCATCGAACTCCCCTGTTACCCGTGGCGCGGCGAGAGTATAAGCACGCCTCCGGCGAACGTCAACCATGACGCTGGCTTCAACAAGGAGCGCTCTCACTCCATCGGCCGGAGGTGAGAGCCGGACCCACGGGCAGGCGACGGGGGATGGTATATCTGACTTTGATCCTGGTGGCGAATTGGTACACGTCGCGGATCCCGGTTTGTAGTGCGCGCTTCAGCGCGCTGAAGCGCGCACTACAAGCCCTTCGTCCTCCTTGGAAGCGACTTCGCCAACAGTGTCCCCTGGGCCTGCGGCCCGCGCCGGGAAATGAAAAGTGGCGCCGCGCCACGGCGAACAGCGCGGCGGGCTATTTTCAGGAGAGGATCATATGAACCCATCATCGCGACGGGGCGTCACCGTTCATCGAGTTCGGGGATCTGTGACTCGACCGGCACGTTGGCGACCAGGCAGAAGCGTCCATCGTGCCAGACCCCTTGATAGTTCCGGTAGCCACACGACGAACAAACCTCCTCCCCGCATCGCCGGCAGCGGCCCAACACGGGACCATCAACCCGGCATTTCGGATTCGCGCACATCGAACGTCTCCCTGGCAGCGCCGCCCACCCCAACGCCAACCGGATTCGAACTCATCCCGGAGAGTGCAATCATAGCGCAGCCGCCCAGCGCCAACAACTGGCCAACTGGAGGGCACGCCATTTTTCTCTCGAAGGCCCACCCCGAGCCTGTTTGGCACCGCCCCGCAACCGTGCCAGAACCTCTAGCGCGCCGGTCACGTCGTCAGACTTCCGAAGTCTGGTAGGGACCGTGCTGGCCCACCGCGCGCTCCGACGGGGGTGATCGAGACAGGCACCGGCCGCAAACAAGACTTCGGAAGTCTGTTCCCTCCCCCCGCGGGATGACGTGACCGGTGCTCTAGCGCGCCGGTCAAGGCGTGGTCAACTGCCCCCGATCCCCCACCCATCTGCGTCGGCGAAGGCCGACGCCCGGCCGCAGGCCTCCAGCCGCGACTTCAGTCGCCCGGCTCCCACTGCCCAAAGTGGGCGGCCACCTCCGTGATGTCCACCACGGACACCCATCCATCGCCATCGACGTCGTACGGCGGCTCGGCGGCCTGGTGCCAGCGGCCGGCGATTATCTGGATGTCGCCGACATCCACCTGCCCATTTGCATCGAAGTCATACACCAGCTTCGGCATCGCAAGCTCGAGCGCCGGGTCGCCCAGCAGGTTGTACGTGTCGAGCAGATCGAGAGAGGTACCGCCACTGTTGATGTACAGATTGAGCTTTGCCCGAACGGCGACCAGGCCCAACCGGCGCAGCCGCTCTTGAAACAGGCCGTCGAGAAAGCCCCTGTCGAGGTAATCGTGGCCGGTCGCCACGCCCAGCCCATCGGCCGAGAAACTGGCCACCGCACCCCGGCCATCCTGCAGCAGGAGGTATTCCGCCAGCGATTGCCAGGCCGGAATCTGGAAGGAGCCCTCGTAGCAGGTCATCGGGAGCATCACCGGAAAGTGCGTGTTGCGGAGCGCATCACCCTCCTGAAAGCGGAGCAGATTCTCGCCGGCCCAAAACTGGGGTGCCGCGTGCCCGATGTAGTTGACGACCAGGGCACCCGAATTGATAGCAGCGACGATCGCGGCCCGGGTGCTGTCCACCGTGGTGTATTTGTAGGACTCGCCGGCGTAGCGCGGCGACGGATCGTAGTAGATGCGTTGCGCGACGTAGGGCGGCGGCACGTGGTTCAGCGCCACGTCATCCGACAGCGCCCAGAAGTCGCCAGCCGAATCGAGCCGATTCGAGGGGCTATACGAATTATCGGCGACGAAGACCAGGTGACGGTTCCAGTCCTGGGTCGTCGGCTCGCGCTCATAGGCCAGGATTTTGTTGACCAGCGCCGTTGCCTGAGCCGCCGTCTGGACGGGCAGCCGGCCGATGGCGAGGTCGGGCACGAGATCGTCGCCGGCCACCGTCACGTAGCGGTTGTCGCTGGCCGTCTCGCCGATGAACGGATCGACCGGCCAGAGGTAGGGGGGGATGAAGACCGGCTCGCCCGTGCCCCGGGCGTCCTTGAAATCGTAGTGGCCGTCCCCCACCAGGAGCACGTAGCTCGGC
Organism: Ardenticatenaceae bacterium; assembly: GCA_027493995.1. Taxonomy (GTDB): domain Bacteria; phylum Chloroflexota; class Anaerolineae; order Ardenticatenales; family Ardenticatenaceae; genus DOUV01. Next base: position 9,855,144 of record JAOSJS010000001.1, read on the forward strand.
GCGGGCCGTTGCCAGTTGAAGTAGGCATACTCCAGGAAGTCGTGGATGGCCCCGGCATCGAAATGTCCGGCGCTGAACTCGTCGTAGATATCCTGGACATCCACGACAACGGTGCGCAGCCCCCGGGCCGCACGGTGATCGACCAGCGGTTGGATCGCCGACCGGAAGTCGGCGTGGGTGATGACGATGTAATCGGCCCCGTGGTCCGGACTGCGCCAGGAAGAGGGTGTATCACGAATCAGGGCCTGGGGCGCCAGCCGCTGGGTGCTGCGCTGTACCAGGTAGGCCGTGGGCGCGGCCACGGCATCACGGAAACGTAGCCTGAAGGCCGCCCCGGCCTCGACGACCGGGTTGGTCAGCAGCAGCGGTGCCTCGGGATCGGTGACATCGTAGACCTCTAGATCGCTGCCCGTGAAGCCGTCGATGTGGTATTCCCAGTCGCCCGCCTGGTCGTAGCGAAACGCGAGCCGGTCCCCGTCGGCAACAAACGGCCGGGGGTACTCAAGCTCGAACCAGTTGACCAGGGCAACATCGCTGGAAGCGCCCGTATCCTGGGGACTGTCCAGACGGATCACGTTCCGACCCATCGTCAGAAGCGAACAGCCAAAAGCAACTTCGCCTACGCGCTCGGTCTGCCCATCCCAGCGGGCATCGTCCACTCGCGTACCGTTTAGAACCAGTCGCACGTGGTGGTCGGGCGTTATCGAGGGGTTGCTTGAGAGACCGAACAGAGTCGAGCGCAAGCGACAGCCCGTTTCCGTGGTGGCCACCGCTGAGAGCGTAGCCGTGACGGTGGCCGTCGCATAGTTGGGAGGGTTCAGTACCTCCCAGTACCAGCGATCGCCACCACCTGTCCGAGGATAGCCAGCAAAATAGAGACGATCGTCCTCCAACCGCAGCGTAGACCGAAACGTGTCTGGGGTGGGCAGTTCCCCAACAGGTGCGGCGCTGCGGGTTGCCATGCGCCGCCCGGTGCCGCTCCCGAGTGAGAGCCAGTAGACGTTGGTATCAGTGTAGCGAGTGTGGTGGGGAGCGCCGTAGAACAACACCAGGTCGCCTGAATCAAAACGGCCGTCTTGTTCGCCGAGGAGTCGGATCGGTACTTCCGCCCCGTCGTGGTAGACCTTCAACGTCCGTGGATCCAGGCTCGTCACCGGCACCCCGACCGCCTGCAACTCTCCGTAGGTCAACCGGTACAGCCCGGCTGCCCCGGTGACGATCTTCCAACTTGCCTGCGACGCCGCCGGGTTCGGTGGGGCATCCACTGCCAGGGGCGCCGCAGGTGCCTCGCGGCGCCAGCCCTGTGCTATATCGTAGTTGAGCAGTGTCTGGCGCAAGACTGCCTCGAAGGGTCCATCCGCCCGGGGCTGGGGCGCGATAGCGGGAGCCGGACCGTCGTAGACGAAACGCAACTGTATGGTCAGGCGCTGATGGAGCCGCAGTTGGCCCGTCGCCGGCAGATACTGGAGCGGACTCAGTCTCAATTGCACGTAGCGCTGATCGCGGATGGAGCCGCTCGAGAGGATCTGTACCGGCGCCAGTGGGTAGAGATCGGAGGATCGGGAGAAAGCCCCATCGTCCAGCACTGAACCCGGGTCGAGCAGAGCGGCCGCACTCATCCGGCCACCCGTCAGCGATGCGAGAGGATCGTCCGGGCGCAGATCCGGTCCGGCTGTGAGCGGCGGCGCGGGTGCCAGCCGGTAGCGTCCGAATAGTTCTTGCACCGAATCAGCCAGAAGATCTAGCTCGATCCGGGCGTTTGGCGGCACGCCGAACAAGACCGTGTGCTGCGGCAGTTCGGGATGGCCCGGTTGGGCAATTCGCTCATAACCGGTCAGCACCGGCCGGTCGTAGGTCTGGCCATCGCGCGTGACGCGCTCGAACCGTACCGCTGGGACCGTCAGCTCCAGCACGATTCCCTCAACGTCGGAACGTACGAGACGAACTCCGGGCGTACCTGTCTGAGCATTGATGGCTGGCTGGGAGAGTGGCGGCGGCGCCTGCGCGGAAACAGAGTTGGTGAGACCCGCACCGATAGACAGCAAGCCGACGAAGAGGATTGAGAACCATCGGTGCCAACGTGTCGACATCGAAGCGAGCCTCACGCCCGACTCGAAGAGGCGAGAAATTGCTTGAATCATCAACCTAAGCGCAAATTCCGGAGTTACAGAGGTTTGAACAGCACTGATTATTCGCTGAACATATCGCCCCAGGTCCCAGACAGCCGCTGGCCGCCGCGGCGGGCGGCGGCGCAGCGACCGAAATAATCAGCGGCACAGCAACCGCCGCGGCGAGGCCCAGCCGGCGCACCAGCTCGCGGCGGGAGATCCGGGCCAGGTCGGCCGGCAGCGCGACCCGATCTTGCAACAGGCGGAAGCGCTCCAGTTGGCCGAGCGCGTACCAGACCACTCGCTCGTCAACAGGGGCGCACAGCGCTTGCCCGAGCCGGCGCGCCACCTCGCCCACGGTCGACGCCCCATCGCAGTGCTGCCACACCCGGGCGGCGGTTTCGTTCAAACAGTGGGCTTCGTGGCGATCAAGATCGTAGACCAATACTTCGTAAGGCAGACCTGGCCCGGCAGGCATCTCCTGGATGACGAGTCCCTCAGTCCGCGCGCGTGGGACCTTGTGATCGACGGGGGTCATGTTTTCTCCATGCTTCTGATTGGGTTTTTGAGCGCCGATACATCGAGGCGAGCGCAAGCCGGGTCAGCTCGCACCGCATTCCGCGTCACGCCTTCCATTAGAGTAGGGGACACCGAGTTCAAAGCAGCGCAAGCTCAACCACCGATGGCCTGCAAAATAGATGGAACCACCTCCCGGGCCTCACCGCGGAGGCTCTCGAGAGCCCACGCGTGTGCCATGACCCGTTGAAGCGTCGCCAGCATCGTGGCCGGCTGGCGACGCGCCGAGACCGTGTTCGCCAGCAGCGCCAGCGCGCCTTGCCCCGGCGAGAGCCGGCGCGGCCGCCAGCGCGCTCCCGCCCGATACTGGCCGACGACCACCAGGCCCACGGGTAGAGGCACCACCCCAGCCGTCCCTCCCAGCGCTTCGACCGGCCATTTTTTCGGCTTCGCCGTCGCCGCCTCGCGGATCGCCAGCGGTCGCGGGTAGGGGTGGACGTAGCCACGGCGATCCAGCACGGCGTACTCATCGGAGTAGTACGTGGCCCCCGCGCGGACAAACTCGGCCACGAGCGTCGTCTTGCCACTCAGGCTGCGCCCGGGGATCACAATCGCCTGGCCGCCCCAACCGATCACCCCGGCGTGGACGAACAAGCGATCCGGTGCGCTCTCTGCCACAGAGAGCTGCACGTCGGATTCAAACGTGTCGAAGAGCGGGTCAAGATCGGTGGTCCGCCCCAGCCGGATGTGATCCCCGTACAGCAGGTTGAAGCGACGAACGTTGGGCCGCGAATCGGGGCCACCGACAACGAGTGAGTACAGGCGCTCGACGACGGGCGAGGATTCGGGCACCCACCCCGGAGGCAGGCGATCGAGCAGCGCGGGCAATGCCTCGGGATCGTTCGCGCGGAGGCCGATGCGAACACCGTAACTCGTAACAGCCATGCCAGCCGCCCAGCCCAGGCGGTCGAGCTTCTGCATTCACGTCGTTTGCCTCTCGAGCCGGGGCAGACTCACAGTTGGTCCGTCGACTATCCCGTTGTTTCGCCCGCACAACGCCATCGAGAATCTCCTATTCAGGGCCACCAGTTGGCGGCGGATCGGGAACCAAATACCACCGGCGGCCAGCGAGGCGAATCTTTGGCCATGCCCAGGAAGGAGGGTCGAACGAGGTCGCGCCGCGTCCCATCTTCTCCAACTCCACCCCTCGCTCCAGCGCGAGCACCGGCCATAGCCCCCGAGCCGTCGATCAGAGCGCCGGCCGAGACGCTCGTCCGGCCAAAGAGAGCCCGATGACACTACGAGCCGTTACCGGAAATAACGGGGAGAAAGAGCCTGATCGGCTCCACCGAGACCTCGACGGGCTCGGACCACTCTACCTGTCCCCCGAGGCCGACCACTTCCAGTTTGTAGGCGTAGCGCGCGCCCGGCCGTACTGCCTCATCGCGGTATTCGTAGCCATTGCCGCCCACGCCTCCGATGCTCTGCGCCGGAATCAGGGCTGGATTCAACTTTACCCAGGCCGCGGCGCTCACCTGCTCCGCTGCCGGGACGCGCCACACATTGAACCCCAACACATCCACCTCCGAGACCGTCGCCCAGGCGACATCCACGCGGGCGGCGGCGGCCGTCGCTGTGAACGACGCCAACGTAACGGCAGTGGGAGCGAAATTCCACTGGTAATCCTCGACCTCGCCGTCGGTCGCCAATCCGGTCGGTTGCGCCCAGCCGCTGGTACTGCTGCCATAGAGGCGGAAGCGGGCATTGTAGCTCGTGTTGAGCGCGACCGAACCGGGAATATCGAACGTGATCGTCTGCGATCCATTCGAAACCGCGCGGTCCAGCAAGATGCGGTCACCGGTCTGGCTGAAACTACTGTCATTGCCCCAGTCGACCCAGGCGCTCAGGTAGCAGGTGCCGGTGCAACCCCCGACGGTAATGTCTACAGATCCGCCACCTGTACCGGCACTCCAGGTGACAGCCGGCGTACGCGCCACACCGTCATCGTTCGTATCGCCGGCAGACGTGGCGCTCTCCTGTCCATCCGGGTCAGCATCAACCGCCGCTCCCAGGGAGAGGCTGCCAACGGGGTGGCGCGCCCCATCGTCGTCCAGTTTTGTGTCGGCATACCCGGCAGGCAGGTCGCCCATATCCAGAGTGGAGTAGAAACCAAAGTCTCTATTCGCCACGCTTGCACTACTGATTGTCACGGGAGTGTAATATGGGTTGGACGTAGGAGTCGTGCGCGTGGTCCCGGAGAGGTTGGGCGCGTTCTGATTCACCGAGACGGTATAATCACCACCAGGCAGGCTGTCGAAGGTGTAGCTGCCGTCAGCAGCCGTGCTCGTGCTGGCGATCAACTGGCGGTTACTGTTCCACAAGTAGAGGGTGACATTCGCGTAAGGCGCATCCCCGCTCGCCGGAGTGTACAGGCCACCGTCGTTGCCGGCATCGTAGAAGACGGTGCCACGAATGCTGTAGGCACCGGAATAGCGGTAGCCGAAATCGGCATTCAACGAACAATCCGGCGTGCAGGCGCCGCCGACCGATGTGACGCTCCCCCCGCTGACGACGACGGTACTCTTCTGATCCGCCGTTCCGTCCGGGTCGTAGCTGTTTTGCAGACCGGAGGGGAAGTCTATATCGGCGCTGTCCACACGGACTTCATACGTCTTATCGCTCAGGTTGCCGAAACCGTAGTAACCATCTAAATCCGTTTCTGTGGTACTGACCAGGCTCTCGTCGCCGTCGTTGCATGTGCCGGTGCCACAGTCATACAGGTTCACCGTGATAGCGGCAATACCCGACTCGTCGCCGTCGCGTACCCCATCGTTATCGGTGTCGAGCCACAGGGTATCGCCGATGCGGGCGGAGGGCCGGTAGCCGAAATCGCGGCTGCGGTCGATCTGGCCCGCCTTCAGGCTCAACCCTGACCGGCTATCACAGGCGGTACAGGCCGGCGGGCTGTTCTCGTCCGGGTCGCCGGTCTGGCCGGTCGAACCAAAGCCGGCAGGCAGTGTGGCCGTGTCGACCACAACCACGTATTTGCCCCCCGGCAGGCCGGTGAACTCGTAGAGACCGCCGGAGGCGGTCACATCGCTGCCGTAGAGGGTGTCGGTGCCAGCGTCGTAATCGCCGTTGCCGTTGGCATCATTGTACAGCCTCACCGTCACGCCATCGATGCCGGGCTCGCCGCTATCCTGGGCGCCATCGCCGTCGTTGTCCTGCCAGAGAAAATCGCCGATGGTGCCGCCGGCGGTGAATCCGAAATCAGCCGTGGTATAGGCCTGGCCCGAGGTCAGGGTAACGTCGTGGGGATCGTTAGAGGTGACATCGCTCGCCACGCCTGGGTTCTTGCGAGTGCTCAGTACGTAGCGGTTGCCGTGGCTGTCGGTGGGCAGGTCGGTGTCGGACGTGTCGATGTCGACCTTGTAACTCCCGGGGGGCAGGTTGGTGAATGCGTAATCTCCGCTGGCGTTGCTGCTGGTCGAGGCCACCACGGAGTAACTGCCATCGCCGTTGACATCGGCCAACAACGCGAGACTGATACTGGCAATCCCGCTTTCGCCGCTATCCTGAATGCCGTCGCCGTCGTCATCCCGCCAGACAGAATCGCCGATGGAGCCATAGCCGGCCGGTTGGTAGCCGAAGTCAATATTGGACGCGCTTGCGCCACTCACCGTGATGGGCCCACCCAGGCCGTCGGCAGTGCCGTCTGGGTCTTCCGTCTGGCTGTACTGAGAAGGTAGACTGCTCTCGATGACGTCGACGACGTAGCTGCCGTTGGGCAGGCCGGCGAAGCTGTAATCGCCGTTGACATTCGTCGTGGTGGTAGCAATGAGGGCATCGGTGCCAGAATCGATGGCGCCGTTCCCACTGCTGTCTTCGTACAGATAGACAGTAACATTGTTGAAGCCCTCTTCGCTCACGTCCTGGGTACTGTCCCCGTCCCAGTCGCCGTAGACGGTGCCCGAGATCGCGTAGGCCCCCGAGTGATGGTAACCGAAGTCGTAAGCGCCGTAGAGATTGCCGCCAGCAACGCTGATGACGGCTGACTGGCTATCGGTATTCCCGTCCGGGTCAAAGGTATTGCTCCAATCGGAGCCCAACGGCGCGGTGGCGGCGGCCACTGCCACGTAGTAGTTGCCATCGGCCATGCCGCTCAAGCTGTAATTGCCACTGGAATTGGTGGTAGTCGTCTGGCTCGCACTGCTGCCGTTGCAGGGGCTTACCCCCGAGGCGCACAGATAAACGGTAACAGTGCTGATCCCGTTGTCACCGCTGTCTTGGGTACCATCGCCGTCGTTGTCTTCCCACACGTTGCCGTAGATGACGTTCGGGACTGCATAGCCGAAATCCATGCCAGAGACGTTGTCATCGCCGCTGCTGCCGTTATTGTTGTTGAGCGTGGCGCTGCCCTGGTTGTCGCACGATCCACCGCAGTTTGCGCCCGGGACGGTGGGATCGCCGGTCTGGGTGGTGGATACACCGTACGTACCCGGCAGGGTGGCGGTATCCACGCCCACGTAATAGGTACCATCCCGCAAGCCTTCGAAGAGATATTCCCCATTGGCATCGGTCACATCGCTGGCGCTGGCACTGCTGCTGTTACAGGGGCTCGTCGTACACAGGTAGACGGTAACATTGGGAATGCCGGCCTCACCCACATCCTGTACGCCATCACTGTCTGTGTCGTTCCAAACGAGATTGCCGATGGAACCGGCGGGGTTGATGGTGACAGTGGCCGAATCGCTGGCATCGTTCACACTCCTGCCGTTGGTGAACTGGGCTCCGCTCACGGTAGCCGTGTTGGTCGTCGTCGTCGGGTCGGCTTCCCCGTTGGCGTTGGTATCCGGCGGCTCCAGGGCTTTGAAGGTCACGGTGACCTGTTTGGTTTGCCCGGCGTAGAGCGGACCGAGATTGCTCCAGCTGATGGTGCCCCCGGCAACGCCACTTTGCGCCGGGCTGGCAGAGACGAACTGCAACTTGCTGGAATCGAACGTATCGGTCAGAGGGAGAGGATCGACCGTGTCAGTGGAGCCACCGCAGGTCTGGTCGGTAGTGATGCGGAAGCCCATGGCATCCATGAATATCCGAGCCACATCAGCCGCGCCCGACTTTTGGTTCCCGTACTGGAGATCCAAATCACCGGTAAAGTCGGACCAGGCCCAACTGCGCACTGCGGTCACGTCCCAGGTGAGGAATCCCACATTGCTGACTGGTACAAAGGCGTCGAGCTGAGCAGTGGTGAAGGTGTTATCGAGACCCTGTTGTACTCCATTGAAGAATAACTTAGCAACAGCAACGTCATCTACCAACGAGTTGTCCAGATAAATCTGGAAGAGTGCCTCTACTTGCGTAATAGTACCACTGTGGGGTCCAATATTGTAACCTGTGCCAGCAATAATCTGATTGCCGCCCGTACTAAAATCGGAGTTCGCATAAAGACCATCCGGTTCAGCAGTCCCAAATACATTCGTTGGCGGAACAAAACTTGTCGTGCTGTTACTGAACCGCTTATTATTTGGCTGGGATGATGACTGCGATGCCTCCGATGTGGCCCAAACCGTATACGTGCAACTCGAACCCTGCCCAGTCCCATTCCCGGGCCGGTTGTTGGTGAGATCGATGGTGAAGGTGACGTTTTCGCCCTCGTAGGCCGGGTTGGCAGAGGCCAGCGCTTTGTCGACGTGTAGAACCGGGCCGAATCCGAAGTCGGCCAGGTTATAATCTTGCCCGCCTGAAACGCTCACCGCGTACGTACCGGCAGTGGTGAGATTGTAGCCGGCCGGCAGACTGGCGTCGTTACTGTCGACCACGACCAGGTAGTTGCCATCGGGCCGCTGCGTGAAATCGTAACCGCCGTTTCCACCGGCCGTATCCTGGGCGTCAATCAAGACATCCCCGCTATCCAGCGTGCCATCGCCGTTCTTATCATAATAGAGCGAGACGCTCACCCCATCGATGCCCGTCTCGCCGGTGTCCTGAACGCCATCGCCATCGTCGTCCTGCCAAACCCGGTCACCGATACTGTTGCTACCCGAAACCACGGTGACGGTGCTGACGCAATCGAAGCTGGCCCCATCGCCGAAACTGGCGCAGGCCGTGTTCTCGATAAAAGGGGTCCCCGAATAACCGGAGGGAACTGTCACCTGAAAAGAGGCCGTATTCGATGCACTGGCCGGATAGGGATCATTCAACCGAAACTGAATCGTGGTCACGCCGCTCCCCGGGTCCGTGGTACTCCAGGTCGCACCGTTGTCGGTAGAGTACAGGATCGTGACCGAGGCATCAGAACTGGCGCTACCGCCTACATATTGCAGGCCAGATGGCACGGTATCGCTGATCACCAAAGGCACATTGTTGAGCGGCAGGCCGGCAGAAGATGAACCGGTGTTCTGGAAGGGGATCTGGTACGTGAATGTGCTGCCCACCGTCACAACGCTCGGGCTGCTACTCTTATCGACGCTGACATCGACATCGGCACTGCCAACAGGAGGGATGCCGGAGCCGAAATCGGCGTTGAACTTCTCGTTATCGGCGCCAGAGGCAACTTCCTGGTAGGGGGTCAGCGACGTGGAGCAGGGGCCGTCGAGCGCCAGGAACGTGTAGTGCACCTCGCCAACGGCTCCGGTGTTGTCTGGGGGAAGGTTGGTGAAATAGAGGGTGTCTTCGAACGGCATGATCAAATCAGGCTTACCGGAACTCCGCGTCACCGTAAGCACGCCCATCGTGCTGATCAGCCGGAAACAACTCGGGTCGTAGCTCGGATCGCCGATCGGCTGGAGCCAGGCGTTGTAATCGTAGACGTAGTCGCCATCGTTGTCGAAGCCCTTATTGATATTGCCCAGGTTGTAAAGGATGCCGTTGGAAGCGATAGTTTCGCCAGGAGTGACGGTATCCCCATCAGTGTTGAACCAACGCCCGCTGGGGTTCGGCTCGATTTTGTTGGCCATGGCCGAGATCTCGTTGCGCATGGTCATTCGATGCGTGGCGTTCGCACTGACCGGCGTAGGCCCACTCGGATCTGTTCCCTTCGCCCAGATATCAAAGTCCAACCACAAATCGTCACCGGGTTTGACCGAATCTCCCCAGACCGGCGAACCGGAGCAGGGCGGGTCGTCCGCGACCCAGGTGCCGCTTCCAGGCGCAGTCTCCACGTTGCGACATTGCGGGTACTTGAAGTGCCAGAATTGGACCTCGCAGTCGCCGGCTGCCAGCGTGCCGATATAGCGAGTGGCATCGGCCGTCCCGATGCGCCCCCCTACGTGAGAGAAAGCGTAGGTGCCCGAATTGGCTAACGAGGGGTGTACAGCGGCAAAACCCGAGCTATCCCGCGCCGGGTAGGTTCCAGGAGTATCATTGGTACCATCGATGTAATTTCCAATGGAACCCTGCACGTTGGTCAAATCGCTATCGCCGGTGTTGCAAAACTTGCCGATCACTGTGGCTACCGAGGGGGCATAGGTCGAGGGAGAAGCAACGTTTGAATCAACTACCAGGTTATACCCGGCGATGATCTCCACCGTGAGCGCCCCGGCCGCCTTGGCCTTCATCGAATGGGAAAGTCCTGTCACGAATATTGCAACAAAAGCTACCAAGATCAAAGCTAGATGAAGAACCGAGTAAGCCAATTGTGCTTTTGTTTTCACCGAGTTGACCTATAATTTTCCTTGATCACAAACCACGCAAACCTTCTGTGCCCCCAGTAGCGGCAACAGCGCTGCCTGCCGGTGATGCGGCCCGCTCTCATCCAAGTGGGGAGTGAACAGTGGGCAGGGGCAGTGAGCAGTGAACAGTAAACAGGGGGTGGTGCTTCAGACTCCACCGAGACTTTAATACGGGCCAGACTGCGGAACTTTTTGGGTGGCTGGCTGCGGGCGAAGCCAGCCTGTGAGAAGAGCCGGAGTGTACCGATCAGCCCTGCGGCGGCAGACCTCGGACGTCTGGCTCGACGAAGTAGTCGGGAGCGGCTTCGCGGATGGTCTGTGGTGGAGTTCCGCAGAAGAGGTCAGCCTTATCCATCATACCGCCAAGCAGCCGGCCGATTTCAGCGCACTTCTCATTGAGACGCTCAGCCTGCTGCGCAGTCAGGTAGTCGCAGTCGGCTGCTGTGTGACACTCCGCACGGGCTACAAGCCCGGCGGCTTCTCAGGCAACGCATGAGCCATCGCTCTACGTTGGCGCCTGAAGGCTCCGTCCGAGCCCAAGAGGTGCACCGTGAAAGCTCTACAGGTTTCCCCCTACGGGGGGCGCCCAAGCGTCTGGCACTCGCCTGGGGACGCCCCTCAGGGCGTACGCGGCGGGAGTCTCGCTGCCGCAACCGGCAACCTATACGTTGTCCCCGACGGGGGATGCCCTTACCGGGCGATCTCGCCTGGGGGCGCCCCGCAGGGCGGAAAGGTGCAGAAGACGGGCTCAACCCGTCACGAAAGAATAGCGCATGGGCGCGACAGAAACAACGTTTCAACACCGTCTTCGCGGCAGGCCAGGGCTGAAGCCTGTCGAGAAGCCCGCCTTTGCCCTGTGGGGCTCCCCCACCGGGGTGCCCTGAGGGGCTCCCGTAGGGTCACCGGGGACGCGTGGGCAGCCCCCTCAGGGGCTCCCCCTACTGGGCGTTCTCGCTTGGGGTGCCCTGAGGGGCATCCCGTAGCGGCGAGGTGGACGCTTGTCCCCTGCGGGGGAGTCCCCTACGAGACGATCTCGCTTGGGGGTACCCCGCGGGGTAGGCAGCCCCCTCAGGGGCTCCCCCGCGGGGGGCTCCCGTGGCGTCACCGTGGACGCTTGTCCCCTGCGGGGGAGTCCCCTATAAGACGGTCTCGCTTCGCCCTGCGGGGCGGTCCCCGGCGTGATCGGCTCGCTTGGGCGTACCCGGTGGGGTAGGGGGTACCCCGCGGGGTAGGCAGCCCCCTCACCCCCTGTGGGGGGAGCCCAAGCAGGATCATCTCGCCTGGGGGTACCCCTCAGGGCAGGGGCTCCCCGTGGGCTCGAAGCCCAGGGGCTTGCGGCGGGCTACATTCGGTCAATCCAATGTTGTGTTTCATACTGCTCCGCATCGGCATCGGTGAGCTTACTAACAAAGTGTCTCTCGTAGCGTCTCTTCGCCCACGCTTCGGCAATCTGAGCGCCGATCGAGCGCGAAGACCTCCGAATCTGATCGGTTAGCGAATACATTTCCTCTTTTGGAAAGGAGCGCGTGAGTCTAAAAATCTCCCGAGACAACTGCCGGGCCTTCTGATGCACCACCAAGTCACGAAAGCTCTCTGCATGTCGCAGTCTACTCATCATTTCTCCTCCTCTTCTGGATCACGTCCCAAACCAGCTGTAGCGGCACCCGTCGCGCTGCCTGTTCCGATAGCACCATTGCCCCTCCTCTTCTTGATCACCTACCAAACCCCCACCGTTCACTCCCCCTCCCCACCGCCCACCCTTCACTGCCCACTGTTCACCGCCCACTGCTCACTACCCACTGCCCACCGTTCACCGCCCCCACCCTTCCCCACCCACTGTTCACTGTTTACTGCTCACTGCCCACTGTTCACTGTTTACTGCCCACTGCCCACTGCCCACTGCCCACTGCTCACTGCTCACTGCTCACTGTTCACTGCTCACTGCTCACTGCTCACTGCCCACTGCCCACTGTTCACTGCCCACTGTTCACCGCCCACAACCCACTCTCCACGACACATACTCGATTCCGCCCGGCCTGTTTGGCGCCGTAGAGGGCCTGATCAGCGCGTTTGAGCATAGCATGGAGGCTGTCATTCTGGTTCAGCGTTGCGACGCCCAGGCTGAGCGTAACCGTCACCGGCCCCCGGTCGGTGATTATCGCGGTGTGAGCGATGCGGCGCAGGCGTTCGGCTGTCGCGCTTGCCCCCACCGCATCTGTTTCCGGCAGGATGATGATAAACTCCTCGCCGCCATAGCGGCCGAGAATATCGACCTCGCGAATGTTCTCGTGACAGCGCCGGGCCACCTCGCGCAGGACCTGGTCTCCTACGGTGTGACCATGGTGATCGTTGACTCGCTTGAAGTGATCAATATCGAGCATCACTGCGGATAACGGGTGCCCAAAACGACAGGCGCGCCCCAGCTCACGCTCGGCCAATTCGAAGAAAAAGCGGCGGTTATAGGTACCGGTCAGCTCGTCTATGTTGGCCAGGCGCTGGACCTCCCTGAACAACCGGGCATTTTCCAGCGCGATGGCGGCTGCGTTGGCAAAGGGGCGCAGCCGCTCAGCATCCCGTTCCGAGAATGTACCCGGCGTATCACTGTCCAGTCTGAGCAACCCAAGCACCCGGTCTTGCAGGCAAATCGGGATGAGGATACACGCTTTGACCCAATTCGTGACCTCAAACGTCACCCACTGTGGCTCCTGAGCCGTATCGCGAATAATCAGCGATCGCCGTGATTCGACAACGTTGCGATTGAACGGCATCTCGGACAGAGAGTGCATTCCCCCGCTCTGGGATTGTTCGGGGTGAAACGCTTCATAGCCCTGGGAACGCGCGATGCAGAACATACCATCCTCCAGCAACGCGATACTCGATGCACTGTGGGGAACGATGCGGCGCGCCTGATGGAGGATTTCGCCCAGCACCTCTTCCGAGCTGGTCAGCGAGGCGAGCGCCAGGGTCACCTCTGCCAGGGTTTCGGCCAGAAGGCGCTGATCCCGTTCAGCGATCAACAACTGCTCCCGCTCCGCTTCCGCTCGCCGTTTCTCCTCCACGAGACGGTGTTGGTGCAGGGCCTGCTCGATGACGCTGGGCAGCAGTTCGAAATAGCCACCGTCCACATCTTTCACAAGGTAGTCGCTGGCTCCCAGTTTCATCGCCTCTACGGCTATCTGTTCGCTGCCGGTGCCGGTAACCATGATGATGGGCGGTAACGGTCCCCGCGCGGCCAGGATGCGAATGACTTCCACCCCGGTGTAGACTGGCATGACGTGGTCCATCACCAGGATGTCGTAGGAATCCGCGTCGTACATCGCCAGCCCTTCTTCGCCGTCGCGGGCCAGATCGGCCTGATACCCGTGCCGGGCCAGACGCTTCTGGAAGAGCCGGGCCAGGCCAGGGTCGTCCTCCATCAAAAGTATACGTACGTCCTTCGGCTCCGGCATCTGTCATTCCCCATTCGGTATCGTAACGACGGACAAGAACAGGCCTATCTTGCGAATCGCCTCGGAGAACTGCTGGTAGTCCACCGGTTTGGTGATGTAGACGTTACAACCCAGGTCGTAGCAGCGGGCCACTTCGCGGGTGTCATCGGTGGTGGTGAGGATGATCACCGGAATGCGTCTCGTGCGCTCGTCCGCTTTCATCCGTTTGAGGACCTGATAGCCGTCCAGGACGGGAAGGTTGAGGTCCAGTAACACCAGCATCGGAGAGCGGCGTTTTGTGCCGGCATGCTCACCCTCGGCGAACAGGTAGTCCACTGCCTCTTGCCCATCCTCCACGGTCACAATATCGTTGGTGATATTGGCCCGACGCAGATTCTTGACAATCAAACGAGCATGGCCAGGATCATCTTCGACCAGCAGGATGGCGACTTGATGGAGGTCAGGCATAGCGAGCTCCTCATACACGTTGCGTACTGCGTCTCACGTTTCACACTGGGCGCCGGCCGGAATTGTGAAGTGAAAAGTGGTGCCTGTGCCCAACTCCGAGTCACACCAGATGCGTCCCCCGCGCTGGCGGACGAGGGTTTGCACGTAGGCTAACCCCATCCCTTCCCCCGGCACGTCCTGCCGGCCGGCCCGCCGGAAGGGGGCAAAAACCTTGTGCATATCGTCTTTCGCAATGCCGCGGCCATTGTCCCGAACATGGATGATAAACTCGTCCTCACCGTCGCTGGCTGTGACCTCGATCACACCCGGCCGGTCCGGCTCCAGGTACTTGAGGGCATTGCCCAGAATATTGCCAATGATCTGTTCCACGGCGGTTCGATCGGCGACCACCGTGGGCAGTTCTGCTACGCTCACCTGAACCTGGTTCCGTTCGATCTGATGTCTGAGGGGCTCGAGCACCTCCCGGACCAGAACGTTCATGTCGAGGGGCTCCATACGCAACTCGCGCCGGCCCAGGCGAGAGAGTTTCAGAACTGCACTGATAAAGTGATCCATGCGGGTGACGGAGGATTCGATGAAGTCTAGCGCTTCAGGTACTTCTTCCTCGAGCGCCGTCGTCAGGGTCTGCCGCTGTTGTTCGTCCAGGTGGGGCAGGGCCTGGTGGATTGCACGCTGAATATCCTCCAGGGCAAAGCGCAGTTCGGCGGAAAAGCCCTTCAGATTGACCAGTGGCGCCCGCAGATCGTGAGAGACAATGTAGGCGAACTGCTTGACCTCCTCGTTGGCCTGCTTCAACTCGGCCGCATATCGTTCCAATTGTTTCTCTGCCAGCTTTCGCTCGGTGATATCGGTGTAGACGGCGGCGGCTCCGATACTCGCGCCGGCCACGCGAACAGGGGAAGCGGCCAGAGTGACATCCACCAGCGAGCCATCCCTCCGGCAACGGACGGTCTCAACCGGCGCGACGCCTGCCCGGCTCAATGTCTCTTCCGTCAGCTTGACCGCCTCCGCATAGGTGTCGCCGTTGGTAATGATGCTATCGAGCTGGCGACCGACCACCTCCTCCCGCGAGTACCCAAACAGCCGCTCTGCGCTCGAGTTCCATTCCACGATCTGCCCTCGAGCATCCAGGGTCACGATGGCGTCAGGCACAGCCTCCAGCACGGCCTTCAGGTACAACCAACGCTCCTCAATCCCGCGTTCCGCTCGCTCGCGCTTGTCGATTTCCTGCCTGAGCTGCGCGTTGGCAGCCCGCAATTCGGCGGTGCGTTCATGTACCCGTATCTCGAGTTGATCGCGAGCCTCGCGGAAGGCCTGTGCTGCCCCCTCGCGCTCGGCGGCGCGTCGGTAGATCACAGCGCTCAGAAGCAGTCCGGCCAGAGCTGCAATGGCGGTCATACCGATGAGCCCAAAGCGTGTTTGAGCAATCAACGCCTGGGAATAGTTGTTCCGGGCCCGGAACTCCCGTTCGACACTGGCCGCCATCGCGGCCGCGGTACCGCTCGCCTCGCTTTCGCGCGTGTCCAACTCTGTCCTGAAAAGCCCATTCTGTTGAGTGTACCCCGCCCGGATCGTCTGAAAGCCCGCATGGTACGCGAGAGTAGCCTCTCTGGCCTCGGCGGCGTTTTCACGCTGAGCGGGGTCTTGTAACGCCGCTTCCAGGCCCAACAGCGCGCTCTGGGCTTCCTGGTATGCCTTCTCGAGCAGGATGGCATATCTTTCATCCCCGCTCGCAAGATATCTTGAGGTGTTCAGGCGCATCAGTTGGAATGCGTTCTGGGCGTTGCCAAACGAGAGAAACACGAATGGATCACGCAGGGAGATGGTGTGAATCTTGAGGGCTGTGAGCCGGTTCTCGGTTGTCAATGTGCCAACATCGAGCGCCTCCGATTGGATACTCTGACGCTGCCGAATGAGTTGGGCAATTTTGTGGAATGCGTCGCCGTAGCCTTGAACGGCCGGCTGGATGCGATTGAGCATGTCCACTCGCTCGGGATCGGTGGTCTGGTGGTCGGCCTGGATCAGGAGCGCCTCGAGTGTCGAATACGCCTGGTTGAATTGATCCAGATCGGCCTGGCTCTGGGTGCGGACATACCGGCTGGCATAGAAACGAACCAGCGAAGTCTGGTTCACGATGTCATCAGCAAGCGCTCTCTCAACCGCCAGGTGGTCGGTCACGTCGTCCACGGTCGCGCTGATCTGGTTGAGCCGGACAACGGCTACGGTCCCGATCCCACATGGAATTGCAAAGGCTATCAGGAAGCCAAAGATAAGTCTGCGGCCGGCTGGGCGTTGCAAGACGGAGAACACGACGCGCTCCTCAAGAATGTCTCACTACTGATTGCGTGTCTGGGCCGGCTTAAACCATTCACTTTCCCGATCTGACGGTTGGCGCCCCTGTAGCCAACGGGGTGACCATCGTGAGAAGAGCGCGCGCCAGGTCCATCATGGCCATCACCGGTCGATCGCGCTTCGCAGCGTAGAGGCCGAACCGGAACAGAGCCAGGGCCTCGAGTGCTTTGCCGGGCAACGGCCGGTCAAGGACGTAATCAAGGGGAAGGGCTTTGCCGCGCCGGTGGAGGAGCGGGTTTCGGCCCTCATCGTCGCCGGCCGAATCTCCTCCGCACGGGAGGGGGTGCCGGGCAAAGCCACCGGCCGAAACCTGCCTCTCCAGGACCGAACCGGAGAGCCACCCCGCCACTGCAGAGACCCTGCCCGCCCTTCAACCTCAGCGGCCGAGGGGCGGGCGCCAGTGAGCAGTGAACTGAGAACGCAGACAGGAACGGGCGGGCGGATGGCGCAACTCACGTTCTGGAAAAGTGGTGCGTACGCGCCACTTTTCCAGAAATATGAAGATCCTGGTGGCGAAATCGTCTCCAGGAGGGCGAGCAGCTCGTCGTGCGCGCTGTAGCATCTTTCCAAATGAATCCGACCCACCGCGTGCCCGGAGGGGCACGCCCGGCCGCAGGCCCCCAGCCGCGGTTTCAACCGCCGGGCTGCTACAAACAGGCACCCCGCTCGCACCAATTCGCCACCAGTGCCCCCTGTGCCTGCGGCCCGCGCCGGGAAATGAAAATTGGCGCCGCGCCACGGCGAACAGCGCGGCGGGCTATTTTCAGGAGAGTGTCATATGAACACATCACCAGCGGGCGCCGATGGGGGAGAGGTCGCGGAGGAGGTGGCGCTCGAAGGCAGGGTGGGCGTCGTTCGAAACCCTCGTCGTCCCAGGCACAGGCGATCAACCTCGCGCCGATCGCTTTCCACTCGACAGACAAGGGACTCCTTCCTTGACCTGGTTTGCTCACGCCGGGGTGGGGATGTCCGCCGCATCTTCGTCGCGCCAGGCATCCGCCGCCCCCCTCTTTTGAGCGGATACCACCGCATAGTACAATGACCACTCCGGCGACCGTCAATGGGACAATCGGTACTTCTGGAATGGGAGACCTGGTTGTAGTCAGGCACGGAGCGGAGCGGCGGGCCGTGCCTCGGTGCGACAGAGGCCACTCCGTCGGGAGACTCTGGATGGCCGGTGCAACTCACCCGGACACTATGAATGGTCAGAGTCTCGATCAGCACGTGCCTCCAGATCTTCACGCGGTCGATAGCCAGACGCCTCTCGAATCTTCGCTCGAACTTCGAACCGGAAAACGCAGACGCCGGATGGTCTGATACCACCCGGCGCCCGTTCGCATTGCAAAATCAAGAGCCCACGGATCAGTTGCGCAGCCACTTGTCCGTGGCCGGTATCCCCTCGTTCGTCACCGAATTCACCAAAATTTCAGCCGGCCACCAACGCCTCCCCTCACCGCTTGGGCGGGATGATGATCCAGAGCAGAATGTAGGGCAGCACGCCCGGCAGGCCGCCGGGCATTGCCAAAACCAAGAAGATGATCCGGAAAATCCAGGGGCTGATGCCGAAAAACTCTCCCAGGCCACCGCAGACGCCGGCAATGATCCCATTCTGCCGCCGAAGCTTATTTCCCTGAGCCATCGTCGCGTTCTCCTTTCAGCGTAGACAACGCTATACTCTACGCCGCTGCACCTGCCCGAGTTGCGGCATCTGCCAACGCATCACGCTGAAAGGAACGACTATGGACGAAATCTCGAGTGTCTCGCCGACGGAAGACGAAAGACTACTCGCCGCAATCGCCCATGCGAGTATCCTGCTCGCGATCGTGACCTCGGCCTTAGGGGGCGTGATCGTGGCGCTGATCATCTGGCTCGCGCAACGCCACAAGTCGCGCTTCGTGGCTCAGCACGCCTGGCACGCCTTCGTCTACCAGGTCGTGGGGTTTGTCTTGACCCTCCTGGTGTGGGGCTGCTGGTTCCTGGCGTTCTTCGGAAGTATTCTTGTTCCCCTGACCGCTAACCCACGAGCCTACGGCACCACCCCACCGGTCTCCATGTTCGTGGGCATCGCGCTGATCGTGGTCCCACTGCTCTTCGGGACCCTCTGGACCCTCTACGGCCTCTGGGCGGCGGTGCGAGCCTTCCAGGGACACCCCTTCCGCTACTTCGGCCTGCGCCTGGCCGAACCCACCTGAGTGATGAACAGGCTTGAAAGAGCCGCCCGGTTTATCATCTGTCATTGCAACGAGTCGAGCCGCACCGCGTCGAAGCCCACGCGCCTGTCCGTCTCGCCGGTCACGTTACTCAGGTAGACGTGGGTCCAGCCGGCTGTTAACGAGACGTCCCCAACCGGCACCCATTCATCGTTATACCTGGCCTGGACCACCTCGCCCACGAACGGCAGCGGTCCCTGGTCGTCGGCCAGGGGCGGAGGCGGCGCCGTGCCGTTCGCAGATTGGGCGAGGAAATAACGCGCAGCGGTGGTGGTCGCAAACTCGGAGGGAACGAACGCGAAGAGCCGGTAGCGGCCCGGCCGCTCGATTCGCGCCTGCCAGATCGCATAGCTCTTCCAGGGACCGAAAGGCGTGCTCGGCGCCCACCACATGCCACTGGCAGGACCAGGCGGCAACGGGCGGCCCGGACTCCCGAGCCCGTGACTGCTGGCGAACTGCCAGACCTCGACCGGACCGTAGCGAGTGAAGGCGCCGGTCGAATCGTCCAGCACTACACCCTGCGGGCGCGGCGCGGCCCGCCAGACCCCGCGAATGAACTTGACCCGGATGAGGCCGGCCGCCGGCGCCCCCTGCCCCGAGCGGTTGACCACGTAGCGCACGTTGTCGCCGCCGCCCAGGCCACCTCCCGCCTGACCAACACCGGTCCAATTGCCGTAGGGATCCTTACAAATCATTGCCCGGGTGCCATCGGCGTAGACGACGTAGCCCGCCGCCACGAAGATGTGCTCGATAGTGCGGCCATTCGGATGCCGCAGCGTGACAGAGACCAGGCAGGCATGGTCCTGATCCACCTGCTCGACCAGGCGCGCCCAGACCACATCCCAATCGAGGCCGTCCACGTTGGCAAGATTGGGCTGCACCTCCAGTCCATTCAGCCGCAGGAACATTTCCATCCGCCCCCAATCGGCGGCGACGAAGGAACTCCCCGGTGGGCAAATGTAGCTGTAGGCCCCGCGGGCGCGGTTGCCCTTGGGATCGACCTGCTCGTCACTGAAACGCTGGCCGTCCACGCACCAGAGGCCAGGGATGTAGGCCCCGTACGCGCTCGTATGGCGACCACCGTGAGAGACCTCGACCGGCCAGCGCGGCAGTTTGCCGAAGTGCGCCGCCAGGATCACGCAGCTCGCCGGGCCGCAAGCCCAGTCGCCGTCGAACCAGTCGGGAACATCGAGACGCTGATGTACGTAAGCATCGAAGCCGGGCACCTCGCGCCGTCGCGTTTCCGCCGGAAGTGCCCGCGGCGCCACCTCGAAGGCGCGCGCCACCCGTTCCGGCGCGGCCAGGGCCCGCGGCTCAGCCACCAGCGGCGCGAGGGTCGTGAGCCGCCGTTCCTCCAGACTGATGCGAAAAAGCTTATGGCGCTGGTGATGTGAGAGCAGGACGGCCGCATGCGACGGCCACCAGCGCAGGGCCGAGAAGCCCACCGGCACGATCGGGTCGGCGAGCTCGCGAGAGGTCACCAGGGTTTCGACCACCTCGAAGCGCGTCGAAAGGCGTACCAGCCGCTGCTCGGCGACCCAGTGCCCCCCGGCGTCCAGGGTCCGGCGCGTCCGCAGGGCCAGCAACTCGTCGTCGGCGAGCCAATCCAGGCTCTCCTCGGCCTCATCGTCCGGCGGCGGCGCCACGTACACCTCACCGTTGACCAAATCCCAAAGCGTGCCGGCACAGGTCAACCGCTGGCCGGATGGAGACCAGATCAGGTCGAAGCGCCGCTCGGGCGAGGCTTCCCGCCGTTGGGTCCAGCGGCCCGTGGCGAGATCGAGCACCACCAGCGTCGCCTGATCGGCATCCCGGAACGCGACCCGCTCCCCGGCTGGATCGAGGACCGGCGTGGCAGCCGGGGGCAAGACATTGGCACGGTGATCGAGCGGGTGAAAGGTCCCGGACTCGATCTCGAAGAGCTGGAGGGCGCGCCCCACCCGCACGGCCAGGCGCGGTGCGGCTATGGCGACGCTCGGGGGCGAGACCAGGGCGGTCTCACCCAACGCCCGCGAGAGCGGGGCCGAAACGACCTCGCCGTTCGCGGCGGACAACAACGCCGGGGTATCGCGGTCCAGGCGCAGTGCCAGCCAATCACCATCGGGACTCCAACATTGGCGGAGCACCGCGGCCTCCGGCAGATCGAAACCGGTGGCCCGCCCGGTGGTGAGGTCAACCAGGGCATGCCTGGTGCCGGCGCGCAACAAGGCCCGCTGCCCGGCCGGATCGATCGCGATCAACTCGCCGGGTGCCGAGGAGTCGACTCGTGGAGACAGCAGGGGAGACATCCAACACCCTTTAGCCAGGCTCTCGGAGCTGTTAGAACTCAAAACGGTCGAGGTCCTGGCCGATGAAGACCTCGCGGCCAAAGATCCTGGCGGCCGCCGCTTGCTGGGCCTGCAGATCGTTGGTGCCGGGCACGAGGTGGACCAGCAGGAGCCGCCGGGCTCCGGCATCGCTGGCCAACTGGGCTGCACCCGCCGCCGTGCTGTGGCCTGGAAACGCGCCGGTCGCCTCGTGGACCAGCAGATCGGCCTCATGCGCCAACGCCCGAATGCCGGGGGAGGGCTCGCCATCGGCGCCGTAGACCAGGACACCACCTTCGCGTAGATCGCGTGCGCGCAGGCCCATCACCGGAACGCTGTGGACCCCCGGCGCCCCGATCAATTCGAAATCTGCCCCAGTGGCAACCGGCACGCCGCTGATCAACGGAACCTCGTGCCACTGGAGCTCGGGGAGCCCCGCCCACCCGCTGGTGTCCCACTGACTGAAGAGGCGTCGAGCCACGTCAACAGCGTCGGCAGGACCGTGGACCGGCAGGGGACGCTGCCGGCCACTGAGCCAGAGCATCTCGACCAACAGGCCGAAGCCGGAGGTGTGATCGGCGTGCGAGTGGGTCAGGATCAGGCGCTCGATGGATTCGAGTGGAACGCCGAGCCGCTGGAGTTGACGGATTGCGTTGGCGCCACAGTCAATCACGATGGTCGAATGCGGGCCGCGGAGGGCCAGCATCGTTGGCTCGCGGCTGCCATCGTTGAACGCGGCGCCGCTCCCTAAGAGCAAAAGTTCAGCCACAAAGCGCTCCCATCGCAGAAATGCTGAATGATGAACCCGGCGCGACGAATACCCCATTCATCGTTTCGCCGGCGCGGTGTCGTGCAGCCACTTGCGCGCGGCGAGAAGAAAGAGGGCACCGAGAACCAGAATTGGTGCGTGTAGGAGCAGGACGTTCAGGACCAACTGATTTCCGTGCAGACTCACGTGGAGCGGCAGCGACACCAGTCCGAGCATCTGCGCGACGAGCACCAGCAAGACGCCCAGCAGACACACCATTCCCAACAGCCAGAGGCTGGCTCCCACCGCCAGGCGGAAGAGCGTCGAAAGGCGCGTGCGTAACCAGGGGCGGCGCGCCGGCCGCAGCAAGTAGCCAGCCAGCAGAAGACAAGCGGCCGCTGCGACTCCCCAAACTGTCAACACGAACGTGCTCAGCCCGATGAGACGGCGCACCGTGCCTACGGCCCCGCCGGGCCGCGAGCCGAGCCAGGCGACGAGGGGCACGAGTGGTAACAACGAGACCCCACCCACCCAGAGTCCGAGCGCGAGCGCCCGGCGCAGTCCATCAACGCTCATCAGAGAAACGGTTCCCAACCATCACCACTCACAATGTCAGGTCTCGCTCGCGCCGTGGCATACGTCCTGCTTGTCGGTGGAGTCGGTCGCGGGACAGACTCACCCTGCAACGAGGCCAGGAGCAACAACAGAGTCTGCCGCTCGAGCGGCCACCGTCGAAGAACACCGCTTTTGGGAGCCAACAGGCGGCGTGCTATACTCTGCCGCCCGTCCGGGATTATACCTGGCCCTCCAGGCCCGGCAAGCAATCCAACTTCCCGCCGCTACGGCCCGCGGGTGACCGATGTCGAGGATGTCTATGTCGCGATCGGTTGTCGCTCCCCTCGTGCTGGCCCTGATCCCGCTCGTCACGGCCTGTGCCAGCAGCAATGTGAGCGCATACCTCCAGCCAACCACAGCTCCTTCTCACACAGCTATCGCTGTCGTGCAGCCGTCCGAGACGGCGGCCGCGACCCGGACGGCCCCGCCCACGCGAACACCGCAGCCCACCTTCACGCCGCTCCCAACGGCCACCGCCACGAACACGCCGACAGTCACCCCGACGGCCACCGCCACGAACACGCCGACGATCACCCCGACTCCGATCCCACCGTCGCCGACCGCCACGCCCACCCCCAACGAGCAGGGTGAGATCGTCCACCAGGTGCAGCCTGGTGAGACGATCTACACCATCGCGGCTCAGTACGGAGTGCTCTGGAGCCAGGTGACAGCCTACAACCAGGTCGGTCCCAACGACGTCAAGCCGGGAACAGCGGTGCGCATCCCGGTGGGGATGATGGGCCAGCACTACAATGGTCAGGGACACGTAGTCGCGACGGCTCTGCCCGGGTCCATCAGCCAGGACCGGGTGATCCTCGCGGGCATGACGCACGACTGGCAGAAACTCAACAACTGCGGGCCGACCTCTACCAGCGTTCTGTTGAGTTACTACGGTATCAGCCGGCCGCAACTCACCATTGCCGCCGCCCTCAAGCCCCTCGGCGGCGCGGACAAGAACGTCAGCCCCGCCGAGATTGCCGCCTACGCTCGCAGCACCGGGCTTGGAGCCTTCGTTGGAATCAATGGGGATACCGGGTTGGCCGAGCGCCTCTTGAGTGCCGGTTTGCCTTTCCTGGCCGAACAGTGGCTGGACTACGATGGCGGCGTCGGCCACTACCGGGTCGTCCGCGGGTTCGACCGGACTTCGCGCGAGCTGCTCTACAACGATACCTTCTTGGGACCTGACATCTGGAAACCCTACGACCGGTTCATGAGCGATTGGTCGGCCTTTAACAACACCTACGTCGTCTTCTACCCGCCCGAACGGGAAGCACAGGTTCGTGGGGCGATCGGCCCCGACTGGGACCCGGCGGCGATGTGGGAGCGACTCCGAGCGGAGAGCCAGGCCCGCCTGAACCAGGGCGAGCAGAGCGGATATCTCTGGTACGGGCTGGGCGAGGCGTTGCACTATCAAGGGCGAGACGCCGACGCCGTGGGCGCCTACGAACATGCCATCGCTGCCGGCCTCCCCTGGCGCTACTTCTGGTATCGCTACGGATACTTCGAGGCGCTGAACAACACCGGCCAGTTCGAGAAGACCCTCCAGGTGACCGAACCGATCCTTCAGGCGATGGGCGTGAGTGAGGACCTGCGCTACCACAGGGGCGTGGCCCTGCGCAGTTTGGGCCGCGCGGATGAGGCCCGCGCGGAGTTCCAGGCCGCGCTGCGCGACAACGCCAACTTCGCCCCGGCGCAGATCGCACTCGCGCAACTCGCCGCAGCGCCGCCACCGGCGCCGCCCGAGCAGGGTGGGTGACAGCGCAGACAGCCCGATGGCGTATCTCACGGATCCTGTTGGCGAATTGGTACAAGTGGCAGGCGCCGGTTTGTAGTGCGCGCTTCAGCGCGCTAAAGCGCGCACTACGAGCCCCTCGTCCGCCCTGGAAGCGATTTCGCCACCAGGATCTCACACGTTCTGTAAAAGTGGCGCGTACGCACCACTTTTACAGAAAGGTGAACCCATCATCAGAGAGCCCGGCGGCCCCGAGAGTTCGGGGCCGCGCTTGTATCCCGAGGAGTGCTGCTCCAGGGTCTGGCTCCCCTGGTCCGCGCGGGGATGTTCGCAATTCACGGGCCGGTTGCCGGAGGAAGGAGCTCAGTGCTCGAGCCTGGTGCGGACTGTGAGAATGCGCTGCACGGCGGTCAGATTCGAGAACAGCGCCAGGATCACCAGGCCTGCCAGCACCTGGTTCAGCAGCAACGCGATGACCAGGACGGCGATCCGCTCGAAGCGCGTGAAGAGCCCCTCCTTCAGTTCCAGGCCGAGTCCTTCAGCACGAGCGCGAGTGTAACTCACCAGCAGCGAGCCGACAATCGTAGCGTAGACCAGCATCACCTCGGCGCGCGCCGCGCGCCCGAAGTAATACCACAGCAACCCGGCGTAGAGCGCCGCCTCGGCCCAGCGATCGAGCGTCGAGTCCAGAAAGCCACCGAAGCGACTGACACGGTTGGTCGCTCGCGCCAGGCCGCCGTCTACGGCATCGAAGAGCGCGGCCACGATGATGAGCAGGGCCCCCAGCAAGAACTGTCCGTGCGCCAGGACGACCCCAATGAGGATCATAAAGCCAAGGCCGATCACGGTGAGAGTATTAGGGGACACTCCGGTTCGAGCCACAGCATGTGCGATCGCCATCACCACCGGCCTGGTCCGCCCGCGAAGCCACTCACTCAGCATCGCATTGCTCCTGGTACCCGCTGCTAGAACACCGGTCAAGTCGTCGCCGAGGGGGCCTGATCGGAGCCTTCCAAAGTCTGACGCCTTGACCGCCGCTGCCAGAGCGCCGGTCAAGTCATCCCACGGAGGGTGGGAGCGAAGACTTCCGAAGTCTTATACGCAGGCGGTACTTGCCTCGATCACTCCCGTCGGCACGCGCTGTGGGCCAGCACGATCCCCACCAGACTTCGGAAGTCTGACATCTTGACCGGTGCTGCTAGAGAGCCGGTCAAGAAATCCCGGTGAGGGAGGGAAAAGACTTCCGAAGTCTTGTTTGCGGCAGGTGCGCGCCTCGATCACTCCCGTCGGCACGCGCTGTGGGCCAGCACGATCCCCACCAGACTTCGGAAGTCTGACGCCTTGACCGGCGCTGCTAGGCTTTGCCGCCCGCCTGGGCCACTGCCGGCCGCCGCTGCGCCGCCAGGGTTTCCAGATAGAAGTCCACCACCTGCCGAGAGACGATCGACCAATCATAGCGGGGCGCCGTCACGCGACCGGCCGCACCGTAGGCGGCCCGGCGCGCGGGCATCCGCAGCAGGTGGATCATCGCCTGAGCCAGGGCCTCCTCACTCTCAGGCGGCACCAGCTCGCCCTGAACCCCGTGCTGGAGCACCCCACGGTACCCGGCGATGTCACTGGCGACGATCGGAACGCCACTCGCCATAGCCTCCAGCAACACGATGCCAAAGCTCTCGTACCCGGTGCTGGGCGCGCAAAAGACATGGGCCGTCCGGTACCAGCGCGGCAACTCCTCGGCGCTCACATAGCCGATAAACTTCACATCGTGGAGCTTGAAATGGCGGACGTAGCGCACAAAGGGAGCTTTGTCCTCTTTGCTGTAGGCCCCCACGACCAATAACCGCGCCTCCGGAACAGCCGCTTTGATCGTCCGAAAGGCGCGGAGCAGGTAGCGAAAGCCTTTGCGCTTCTCCAACCGCCCGACAAAGAGGATGTTCAGCTTGCCATCGCCCGTGAAGCGCTCAATCGGGCACACTCCCTCACGCCCGAAACGCTCGACATCGATACCATTGGGGATCACGCGATATTCGCCGGGGAAATACGAGGCCATGTAATCGCGCGCCGCCTGCGAGACAGCGATGCGCCCGTGGAGCTTGGCGATGAAATGGCGAAAAAGCGGCCATCCGAATTCATAGCTGGGGTTGATGGTCTCGCGGTAGGCGTGAAAGGTGCCGATATTGACCGAGCGCGACTCACGCAGCACGGCCAGGGAGAGCGCCGGAATCGTTGGCTCGTGGACGTGGATAATATCAAAGAACTCGCGCTGGAAAATACGGCGGACCCGCAAGACCAGCCGAGGTGAGAGGCTGATCCGTGCAATCGAGCCGCTGAAGGGAAATGGGACGATGGTGGCGCCCACCTTGATGATATGATCATCGAGATCTTCCTCATCGCTGGAGGAGGGCGCGATGATTTTCACACTGTGGCCCATACGGCGCAGATGCCGGTCGAGATCCGAAATGTGCTCGGTCACCCCACCTGGGTAGGGGTAGTCGTAGGGGGAAACGAGCGCGACCCGCAGCGCCTCACTCATAATCGCACGTACATCTCATTCAGGTGTCTCCCAACGGCGCCAGAGGGGCACGCTCATCACCCACTGCTCTGGCCAGGCGCGGATGAAGCTCTCCAGCTCGCGCATCAGGTGCTCAGTTCCGACACGAACATCTTCCGCAAAGTTTCCGGTCGCAATCACGTGAAACGGTGGCTGTCCTCTGGCGTAGAAGCGGTTGTTGGGGAGCCGGCGGCAGAATGCCACCATGACCGGCGCGCCGGTGCGCAGCGCCAACTGGACCGCACCGTCCGCGACCCGCGTCTCGTCACCGAAAAAGGGCAGCCAGATGCCACTCTGGCTAATATCCCGGTCACCCACCAATCCAACAATCGTGTTGCGGCGCAGCGCCCGAAAGAGTCCGATCAAGGGTCTATCAATCGGGATGATCTGGATCCCCTTGCTCGCGCGGAGCCGCGTCATGAGCTCGAAGACCGCCTCGGGCCGGATATGCTCGACCACGATGGTGGTCGGATAGCCGCGTATAGCAAGAACCTGACCGACCACTTCTGGGGCGCCGAAATGGGCCGTGACGATAATCAGTCCTTTCCCACCCGCCAGCGCCTGATCGACGTACTCGATGCCCTGCACGGTGACGTGCCGCTCGAGGTCTTCCGCCTGGAGTTGCCCGAGGCGAAACTGATCGAAATAATTGCGGATCAGGCAGCGAAAGACCTGGCGGGCCTTGGCCTCGACTTCAATCTGCAGAGCCTCTACGCCAAGAACATGGCGCTGGTTGCTCATGACAGCAGCCCGGGCGCTCAAATTGAAGCCAAATATCAAGTCGCCTACACGATCGCAAAGCCGGTAACCGAGCGCGGGCGGGATATACGGTACCAGCCACGCTGCAAGACGGTAAAACGGGAGGATGAGCATGCTGTTCCGATCTGACCGCAAGCTGGTGAGCCGATTCTAACGGTTGCGGCCGGTCCGGTCAATTCAACTCGCCCTTCTCGGACCGGGAGTGCGGGGTGGGGGAAGGCCATGCCCTTGCCCACTCCGCATAGCGGACTCCAATCGGAGCGCTTCAACTTTGCGAGGCCAACGCCGATCGCGGCGCGCTCCTCAGAGCGCGCCGCGATTGGCTGCGAAAGAAGCCCTGTTTCAGGCGGGCAGGGTCAGGCTGTTCCCGCCACAGATAAAGGCCTCAACCTGTTCGAGCGCCTCGGCGTCGGTCAATTGGATCGGCGGCGACTTCATGAAGTAGGCCGCCGGCGCCACCAGCGTGCCGCGGAGCCCGCGGTCGAGCCCCAGCCTGGCGCAGCGCACTGCGTCGATGACCACCCCCGCAGAGTTGGGACTGTCCCACACCTCGAGCTTCAGTTCAAGGTTGAGCGGGACGTCACCGAAGGTCCGCCCCTCCATCCGGATGTAGGCCCACTTGCGGTCGGTCAGCCAGGGGACGTAATCCGACGGTCCGATGTAGACGTTCTCGTCGCCCACGTCGTAGTCGAGTTGGGAGGTAACAGCATTGGTCTTGGAAATTTTCTTGGACTCCAGCCGCGCCCGCTCGAGCATGTTGTAGAAGTCCATGTTCCCGCCCACGTTGAGTTGACTGGTCCGCTCCAGCCGGACGCCCCGTTCGCGGAAGAGCCGGGTGAGCACCCGGTGCACGATTGTTGCCCCAACCTGGCTCTTGATGTCATCGCCGATCAGTGGAAGGCCGCGCTCGGCGAACCGCCGCTGCCAGTATTCCTCCCGGGCGATGAACACCGGCACACAGTTCACAAAGGCGCAGCCCGCGTCCAGGATCTGCTCGACGTACCACTTGGTCGCCATCTCGCTGCCGACCGGCAGATAGCTGACGACGACGTCAGTCTGGGTGTCGCGTAGGATTTGGACGATGTTGTCGGTCGGCCCGCCGGCTTTTCGAATCCGCTGCTTGAGATAATGGCCGAGGCCGTCATGGGTCATCCCGCGCGCGACGGGGACACTGAGGCACGGCACGTCGCAGAATTTGTAGGTGTTGTTCTGCCCGGCAAAGATCGCCTCGGACAAATCTTTGCCGACTTTGTCCTGATCGATGTCGAAGGCCGCCGAGAACTCGATATCGCCGACGTGGTAGCCGCCAAGATCGACGTGCATCAAGCCAGGAACGAACTCCTCGACGCAGGCATTCTTGTAATACTCGACCCCCTGCACCAGCGACGAGGCACAGTTTCCAACGCCGACGATCGCAACACGTACCTTCTTCTCTGACACGATTTCGCCCCTCCAGAATGAAGCTGTTCGATAGCGGGCGCTATCGTATCACAAACCGGTCCGCCGTCAATTATTTTGGTGAACGCGCAATTTTCGAAATAATGCAAACGTGTGCATTTTCGTGTGCACGCAGATCATGCTTATCTGGAAGAATTTCAACAATAACATGAAACGACATCAAACGACAAGGCATCCTGTTCTGTCGCCGAAGATGCCCCTCGATCAACGATCCGATCGTCTCCGCCACGCCGCCCCGGCGAGCGGCGCTCCGATCCTTGAGGCTGCTCGGCAGGTTGCTGGCATAGCACACGTTGCCAAGGCTTGCCTCGCCCGATATAATTTCGGGTATGTCGAACACCTTTCCGATACGCTGGGATCTCACGCCCAAGGAGGCCATCGCCTTCCAACAGGAGTTGCGAGCGCGCCTCATCCTGGAGGACGATTTCCGCGGCCCGGTGGCGCTGGTCGGCGGCGTCGATATGAGCCTGCGCGACGAGGCAGCCACGGCAGCCATCGCCGTCTTCAGTTTTCCGACCCTTGAGCCCCGTGCGGAGGCGGTGGCGCAGGTGCCGTTGACCTTTCCGTACATCCCGGGCCTGCTGGCCTTTCGCGAGGGACCGGCGATTGAGGCGGCCTGGCAGCGCCTGTCTGCCGGCAAGCTCCCTGATCTCCTCATGTTCGACGGGCACGGCATCGCCCACCCCCGTGGCCTGGGCATCGCCAGCCAGATGGGTCTCCTGCTCGACCGCCCAAGCATCGGGGTCGCCAAGAGTATCCTGGTTGGCAGGCACGAGCCAGTGCCGGATGTCGATGGGGCCTGGCAGCCGCTGATCTACCGCGGAAAGGTCGTCGGCGCGGCCCTGCGGCTGCGGCCAGGGGTGAAGCCGATCTACGTGTCCGCCGGTCACCGGATCAGTCTGTCGAGCGCCATCGAGTTTGTCGGCGCCACCGGACGGGGCCACAAACTGCCCGAACCGACCCGCTGGGCACACAAACTCGCCGGCGGCGGCCACCTTCCCGGCGTGCCGAAGGGCCAGGGAGCAGACTCATCGGCATGAGTGCCGCTCCCGCCTTGGACCCGCGCCGGGATGTTGGCCGGGCCGATGCCCAACCGTTTTTCTGGCCGGCCGGACCGACTGCCTGCCTGCTGGTTCACGGCCTTACCAGTACGCCCTACGAGGTCCGCGAGATCGGGAGCGTTCTGCACCACGCGGGCTACACCGTCCGCGGGATCCGGCTGCCCGGGCACGGCACGCGGCCCGAGGATCTGATCGGCATCTCCTGGCCGGAGTGGATAGTGGCGGTTGAGGCCGCCTGGGCCGACCTGGCGAGAGCCCACGAACGGATCTTTGCGATTGGAAGTTCCTTGGGCGCCTCGCTGGTCCTTTGGCTGGCCGCTGATCACCCCCTCAGCGGTGTGGTCGGACTCGGGACGCCGGTGCGTCTCCGCCGCATGGCGCGTTTCGCCCGGCTCATCGCGCGAGTGCGGCCGCTGATCCCGAAGCGACCGAGTGGGAGCAGCATCCGCGACCCTGAGGCCCGCGCTCGCCATCCCAGCTACGGCGCGACCGCGATGCACGCCGCCGCCGAGATGGCCAGCCTGGTGGCTCGCCTGCGGCCCCGCTTGCCAAAGGTCACTGCCCCGGTCTTGCTCATTCACTCGCGCCACGATTCAGTGGTTGCGCCGGCGAACGCCATCGAGGCCTACGAAACCCTCGGCAGTCTGGACAAAACCCTGCTCTGGGTGGAGAACAGCGACCATATTATCAGTGAAGATTATGACAAGCGCCTGGTCTTTCAGGCGATTCTCGAATTTCTGGCTCGGATTGAGATGACCGATGAGTGAGCCCACGGCGCAGATCGAGCGCGCTGCCGATCTGCTGGCCCGGAGCCCGTACACCGTCGCCCTGACGGGGGCTGGCGTCAGCGTGCCGAGCGGGATTCCGGATTTCCGCTCTCCGGTGAGCGGACTGTGGGCGCGGACCGACCCCATGGCAGTCGCCTCACTCCCGGCCTTCCTGGCGGCTCCACAGCGCTTCTATGCCTGGATCCGCCCGCTGGCCGAGCGCACCGCGGCGGCGAAGCCGAATGCCGCCCACGAAGCACTCACCCGGCTCCAATCGCTCGGCCGGCTCGGGCCGATCATCACTCAAAACATCGACGGGCTGCACGAGGCCGCGGGCAGCCGCGACGTGCTGCCCGTACACGGGCACACGCGAACGGGAACCTGCACTCTCTGCAGCGCGAAGATACCGGGCGAGGTACTCTGGGAAACCGCACTGGGCGGCGACGTGCCGCACTGTGACTGCGGCGGAGTGGTCAAACCGGACGTGGTTCTCTTCGGCGAGCTCCTGCCGCTCGACGTGCTCAATACCGCGCAGCAAGCCGCCTGCAGGGCCAGCCTCATGCTGGTCGCGGGCAGTTCGCTCGAGGTCTCGCCGGCGGCCGAGCTACCACTCATGACCTACGAGTGCGGGGGCAAGGTGCTGATCATCAATCTCGGGCCGACCCGGCTGGATGAAATTGCCGCGCTCAAGCTCGAGGCCGATGTTGCCGCCGTGCTGCCGGCCCTCGCAGCGGGGGTCGCGGCACGCGTGGCGCAGCCGGATGCGGCTGGCGACGAGGCGAACGGTGGCACGCTGCGGTGATCCGCGCGCTTCCGCCGGTTCATTCACTTGTCAGGTTGAGGGTGCTGGATGGAATTCTCATCGTGGGGACGGAACTGGAGGAAACATGGATCAGGGCGCGGGCACCACACCGGATGTTGTGGTTGAAAAAGCAAGGCCGCTCCCGGCGGCAGCGCCCCTCGCTCGATCTGATCGGCCTGCGCAGGCCAGTCCACGGGCGCCGGCTCGAGGACCAGCGGAAGAAACCGTCAATCTCCTCAAAAGCCATGAGCGCTGCGGGTGTCGCAGGCCCACAGCGCTCGGCAAAAGGAGGAGAAAGAGAAGTCTGCTGTTGTGGAATTATACTATTCACAATTGTTGGGAGTAGCCAGACGTGAACCCTACGATTCTCCTACGCTTCTATCGATCATGACGCGATCCGACCCGGCGTAGAGTACAACACGCATGCGCACACACTCTCTCCTCGGACGTTTGCTCGCCGTCCTCGTCCTGGCGAGCCAGTTTCTGGGACCGACCAGGGCGGTGGCCCAGGCTCAAGCGACCAGCGTTGAGGCGCTGATCGCGGCGATGCCAGCGGCGCAGCGGGTGGGCCAACTCTTCATGGTCAGCATTCCCGGGACCGACGTGGGACCGGAATCGACAGCCGCCCGGCTGGTGCGTGACCTGCACGTTGGCGGTGTGGTGCTGCGGCCCTCGAACGGGAACTATATCAATAACAGCACCACGGTCACCCAGGTGATCAGCCTCACCAATGGCTTGCAGTCGCTGGCCCTCGCGGGGAGTAGCGCCCGCGAGGGAGGTGCCCCTTTCGTTCCGCTCTTCATCGCCGGGGAGCTCGAGACGTCGCAGATCCATCCTGAGGATAGCCTGCCCCGTAGCGGCCTCACCGAGATTCCTTCACAGATGGCAATTGGCGCGACCTGGGCGCCGGCGAATGCCGAGATTGTGGGCAGAGTTCTGGGGCGCGAGATAGCAGCGCTCGGGTTCAACATGCTTCTCGGCCCGAGTCTGGACGTCCTCACCACGCCGCGCCCCGAATTGCGCGGCGATCTGGGCACCAGCGTCTTCGGCGGCGATCCCTACTGGGTGAGCCAGATGGGGCGCGCGTTCGTCCGTGGTGTGCACCGGGGCTCGCAGAATCGCGTGGCCACGATCGTGCAGCATTTTCCCGGGCTGGGTGCCAGCGACCGCCGCCCGGACGAGGAGATCGCCACCATCCAGAAATCGCTGGACGAGATGCGCCTGAGCGATCTCCCCCCGTTCTTTGCGGCAACCGGGTTGAACCCCGATGATGCGGCCGGCCAAACCGACGGATTGATGACGACCAACATCCGCTACCGCGGCCTTCAGGGCAACATCCGCCAACTCACGCGTCCGATCAGCCTCGATGCCCAGAACCTCCCGGCCATCCTGGCGCTGCCCGAGTTTCAGCCCTGGCGCGGGCAAGGCGGCATTCTGGTGAGCGACGCCCTCGGCGTGCCGGCGCTGCGCCGCTTCTACATGGACCAGGTGGGGACCTTCCCGCCGAAGCGGGTGGCGCAGGAAGCCTTCGTCGCCGGCAATGACTTGCTGGTCCTGAGCGAGTTCAGCGCCAGCGGGAGCTGGGCCGAGCAGCGTGCCAACATCGAGAGCGCCATCGCCTTCTTCACCGAGAGCTACCAAAACGACCCGGTCTTTGCCGCCCGTGTCGATGAATCGCTGGGCCGGCTGCTTCGCCTCAAACTGCGACTCTACGATGGGGTCTTCGATCCGGCGACCGTCCAGGTGCCATTGCCCGAAACCCTCACGGAGAGCCCGCTCCGGCGCGATACGAACGAGATCGCACGCATCGCTCAAGAGGCGGCCACACTGCTCTACCCCGGCCCGGATGAACTCGCCGACCGCGTGCCGGGACCGCCTCTGCCGACCGAGAAAATCGTCATCTTCAGTGATGCCCGGCCGATGAAGGAGTGCGGGAGCTGCGAACCGCATCCGCTGATTCCGGTGGATGCGCTCGAGAAGGCACTGCTCGCCCGCTACGGTCCCACCGCCAGCGGCCAGCTTGCGCCCGAGCAACTCACCAGCATGAGCTTCGATCTGCTCAGCCGCTACCTGAACGCAGCGGCCACCCCCGAAGAGACCAAAACCCTCGAGGAGACCGTGCGCAACGCCGACTGGATCATCTTCCTGATGAGCCGCGTGCAGCGCGATGAGACTCCTTCCAGTGAAGCCGTCAAACTCTTCCTGCGCCAGGCGACCGAGCAGCTTCGTAGCCAGAAAGCGCGCCTGATCGTCATGGCGTTCGGGGCCCCCTACTACCTGGATGCAACCGAGATTAGCAAGCTCACGGCCTACTATGGCTTTTACAGCCCCGACCCGCCCTTCATCACCGCCGCCGCCCGGCTGCTCTTCCAGGAATTCAACCCGCCCGGAGCCTCGCCGATCTCGATTCCAGGGTTGAACTACGATCTGATCTCGCGGCTGGAGCCCGACCCTGGGCAGATCATCCAGATTGACCTGGCGAACTTGCAGCCACTCGCCAACGCGCCACCCAACAGCATCGACGTCTCCGTCGGCGACCAGATCACCCTGCGCACGGGCATCATTCGCGACCGCAACGGCCATCCGGTGCCCGACGGCACGCCGGTCACCTTCATCCTGCGTTACCCGGCCGAGCGCGTCGAACTGCCGCGCGCCCAGGTCACAACCAGCAACGGGGTCGCCGAGACCACCGTGACGCTCGACCGCGTCGGCCAGTTGGTGGTCAACGCGATGAGCGAGCCCGCGACGCAGAGCACGACTCTGCTCATCACCATCTCGGGTGAGGGTCCTGGCTCGGTGGCGACCCAGGTGCCACCTCCCACTCCGACGCCCACGATCACGCCCACACCCACCGCCACGCGCACGCCCACGCCATCACCGACGCCGACGGCCACCATCACCCCAAGCCCTACGGCCACGCCGATCCCGCCGGGCTTCCTGCGCCGTGGAGAGAGCAACGTCGGGTGGTGGACTCTCGTTCTCGCCCTCGGCAGCGTTCTCCTGGCGGGAGGTGTGACCGGGGTGCTCCGGCCGGTGTCAACCCCGTCGCTGCGGGTACGCCGCCTGCTGCTGGCCGGTGCCTGGGGCCTCGGCGCCTACGTCATCTATATGCTGGCCCTGGGAATGGGTGTTCTGCCCGGCGGCTGGGGAGCCTTGGGGGCGATCAGCGCTTCCTTCCTGGCCGGGCTCGCGCCGCTTGTTGTGGAACGCTGGCCGTGGTAGCGGCTACACCACCATCTGCCAGGTGACGAACGTGGCAACCAGGAGTAATGCCACAACAACCACCAGCAACGTTTGGTTCTCAGTCAGAATCTGGGACCAGATCCGGTCGGTGGGGGATTTACGCCAGTTCAGGGGACGGAACGACTTACCGCTCAAGAGCACATCCATGAACTCGGCCATGGTGGCCGGCCGCGCACTGGGGTGCATCTCCAGGGCCCAGAGAAGGGCCTCTTCCGTCGAGCGGGAAATCGCCGGGTTGGCGCTTCGTGGGGCGACGAGGGCGCCCGGCCGGAGAAAACGCTCTTTCGCATCGGCCGGTGGCTGCCCGGTGAGAAGGTGGTAGAGCGTCGCGCCCAGCGAGTAGATATCGGAGCGGACATCGGTGTGGCCCGTGTCGCCGCCGTACTGTTCGAGCGGTGTGTAGGCCACGGTGCCGCGGCCCTGCAACACGGTGACGGTCCGGGAATCATCCGGCACCATCAATTTGACCAGGCCAAAATCGACCAGCTTGATCTGGCCGGAAGGCGTCAATTTGATGTTCGAGGGCTTGATATCGCGATGGAGAACGAGCGGACGCTGGTTATGGAGGTAGACCAGGGCCTGACCGAGCTGCCCGGCCCACTCCAGAACCAGCTTCTCGTCGAGGAACTGGGCATTGGCGCGCGCTTCGTCCACAATCTCTTTGAGATCGCGGCCGGGCACGTAGTCCATGACGAGGTAATCACGGCCATTGTGGGAAAAGTAATCCGAGACCTTGGGGAGGTTCGGATGGTCGAGCCGGGCCAGGATGCTGGCCTCACGGTGGAATTGCAGGCGGGCTTGCTCCGCCAAGGGGTCGCCCAAGGGGCCAAATGTCTCAGGGCTCACCTCTTTAATAGCTGTCCTGCGCCCCTCGAGGCGGAGATCGTTCGCCATATAGACGGCGCCCATGCCGCCCTGGCCGATCAGGCCAGTAATGTGGTAGCGCTCGCGCAGCTCACAACCAGGCGCCAGGCTCCCTGCCACCGCCATTCCCCTCCTTTACCGTTGTAAAGAGTAGCCTCAGAATGAAGGCTTGTCAAAGATCGGTGTTGGGGGTCGAAGGCCGAGGGCGGAGGGGAGAGCGAGCCCAACGGCCGGGCCTCCCAACAGTCGGCCGCGGAGAATGATAGAGGAGGTATTATGGCCTCAGATCATGCGATGCTCGTCCAACTGAGCGAGACTATCGGGGATTCCGGCCGCACGCGCTGGGTGCTCGATCGCCCCAGCATGGTCATCGGCCGCCATTCGGCATGCGAGATTCTTCTGCCGGATCGCCAGATTTCGCGCCAGCACGCGCGCGTCAGTCGCAGGGATGACATCTTCGTCATCGAGGATCTCGGGAGTAAAAATGGCACTTACGTGAATGGGGAGCCTGCAATGGGGTCAGTGATCCTCGAAGATGGCGACCTGGTTCAGCTCGGCCTGGCCTACCGCTTCATTTTCGTCGACGCCGAGGCCACAGCACCGCTCATCTTCGACGCCGCTCAGGCCTTCATGCTGCGTGTGGACGAGGAAAAGAAACAGGTCTGGATCGGTGGCCAACCACTCGAGCCGCCGCTCTCGCCGGCCCAGTTCGAGGTCTTGCGTCTGCTGGTGGCGGCCGATGGCGGTATCGTCCCGCGCGAGGCGATTGTCGAGGCCGTGTGGGGAGCCGATGCCATCGAGGGAGTCACCGAACAGGCCATCGACGCCCTGGTGCGCCGTCTTCGTCGCCGGCTGGCCGAGGTGGCCCCCGAGCAGGAGTTTATCGTGACCGTGCGCGGGCACGGCTTCCGGCTGGAAAAGTAGCAGGTCGTCAGGGGAGCTAGCAGCAACGAAGCAGGTCGCAAGGTGCAATGCATTCAAAGCAGTGCCATTTTGCTACCGGCTACGTGTTCCCGGCCACCTCGCTGAGGAGCCGGGCGGCGGCTTCGAGATCGAGCGGCGGCAGCTCGTCCAGACTACTGAGGCCGAAGTAGCGGAGGAACTGAAAGGTCGTACCGTAGAGGATCGGGTGCCCAACCGTATCAAGCCGGCCGACTTCTTCGACCAGCTCGCGGGCCAGCAGGGTTCGCAGGACGCCGCCGCTGTTGACCCCCCGGATCTCGTCGATCGCCAACCGGGTGACCGGTTGGCGGTAGGCAATGATTGCCAGGGTTTCGAGCGCGGCGGTAGATAATTTGCTTGAGAGGTCGAGACCAAGAAACCGCTCGACAAAGGGAGCCAGTTCGGGTGCCGTGACGAGTTGCACTCGGCCACGGAAGTATTGGAGGCGCAACCCGGTCGCCGCCAGCCGATCAGAGAGCGTCTGCAGCCCGGCCACCACCGCCTCGGGAGAGCACTCCAGCGCCTGAGCCAACGTCTCCGGGCTGACCGGCACCTCGGCCACGAAGAGCAGCGTC
Organism: Ardenticatenaceae bacterium; assembly: GCA_027493995.1. Taxonomy (GTDB): domain Bacteria; phylum Chloroflexota; class Anaerolineae; order Ardenticatenales; family Ardenticatenaceae; genus DOUV01. Next base: position 9,892,319 of record JAOSJS010000001.1, read on the forward strand.
TCGAGCGGGACGCTGAGAGCAACAGGATCGTCACACGGAACCGCCGGCACCGGGCTCGTCGGAATCTCACTCATACGTTACGAAGGAGCATCAACGATGCGTCGCCAACACCTGATTATTGGGTTGATAATCGCCGTGGCCCTGACCGCCTGCAGCCTGGGAACGAAAAAGGAGGCCCGACCGGCCAGCGTGCCGGTCTCCGAACAGGCCGCAACTGAACTCGAAACCAAGCTTGCAGAGGTGGGCAACAACCGGAGCGACCAGATCAACCTGACCATCACGCAAGAAGAGGTCACGTCGTACCTCCAGTTACGAGCCCAAACCGGCCCAATCGAGGAGCCACAGGTCGAATTCAAACCCGGCCTGATCATTTTTACCGGCCGCGCCACGGTCGGCGTCAGCGAGGATTTCCGAGTTGTGGCCTCACCGCGGGTCGAAAACGGTGTCCTGCAGTTCGACTTTCGCGAAGCGCGCTTTGGGCGCGTGGCGATTCCAGACGCTGTGCTCTCGCTGATCAACGACCAGCTTCGCCAGGCTTTGACCGGCGATCACCTCGGGCACGTGGAGCGGGTCGAGGCCGGGGATGGTATCATCACGATTGTCGGCCAGCGCTCGCAGGCACCCAAAGGCTAGAACATCGGTCAAGTCGTCGTTGCGCGGGTGAGAACGTGGTTCGTAGTAACCGCTTTTGCCCTTTTCCAAATTCATCTGACACACCGTGCGTATGCCTGGAGCAACCGCCCGGCCGCCCAGGAATGAATTCCAGGGCTGATAGCCACAGTCGGCTGAAGCCGACTGGATGAGAGACGTTCGCGCACAATTGCAATCGTTCTGAAGTCGCTCTTGCCCTTTTCCAATCGACGCTGACACACCACGTGCCCGCAGGGGCCCGCCCGGCCACCGGCCCCCAGCCACGATTTCAATCGCCCGGCTCCTCGCCCGGCGCTGGACAGCGATGGTCAGGTTCAATTGGAAACGTGCAATAGCGGTCTTGGGCGCGCTGTAGGGGCGCACGGCCGTGCGCCCCTCCGAACCTGAAAGCACCTTCACAAGCTGCTTTGCAATCGTCTCGGTGACTCCTTGACCCGCGCTCTAGGAGAAGCAAGACCGCCGGGCCGGCCCCCGCTCGCAGATGTGGCGTGATCCACGCTGAAGCCTGCCCCGCATAGTCGAGTCCGGGCCTCAGGCCGACTCAAACGGCGCATGGTCGATCCGCACCGCCAGCTTCTTGAGCTTCAACCCCATCTGCTCCTCGATCACCTGGCGCGTCACCTGTTTGATCTCGTTGTCCTTCATCGGTACATCGATTTCAGGCGATGTCCGGACGTCCAGCATCACCTCGACCCCGTCGCCCCGACTGTGGATGCGGGGCGTCACATCTACCACATCGTCGAGGCGGTCGATTGCATAGTGCAGGCGCTGCGCGACGGCGCTCGAGACCATCCTGGTCTCCCCCCCCTCGGAGGTCTTCACGGGGATCAGTTCCTCACCCGGGGCCGGACGCAGCTCGAGAATGAGCAGCAACGCCAGAATGAACAGGACCAACAACGCCACGCCCGAGATGATCGCCTGGAGTTGGGGTGTGAGTTGGCCGGTGGAATCAATCAGAGCGCTCGCCTGGGTGCTCATCGCCGCACGCAGCGTGGGGATCAACGTCAGCATCCAGACGCCGACCGCGCCCAGCAGCGCGCAGAGAATCAGCATGGCGAGCAACAACACGGCAAGGATGCGATTGAACATGTTGAGCATAGGCTGCCTCCCGCCCGCGGATGGTGAGTGGCTCTTATTCTAACCGAAGAGCCAGTGGGCGTCTAGCGCGTGGTCAAGGCATCAGACCTCCGAAGTCTCGGAAGACTTCGGAGGTCTCCGATCGCGCGCCTCGGGCGACGCCTTGACCGATATTCTAGCGCGCCGGTCAAGGCGTCGCCGAGACGATGGCAACGCAGCTTGTGCCGGCGCGTTCAGGTTCGTAGGGGCGCACGGCCGTGCGCCCCTACAGCGCGCTTCAGACTGCTGAAGCGATTCCTCTGAACCATGTTCCTAACCCGCGCCACGACGACGTGACCGACACTCTCGCGCGTCCCGAAGGACGTCACGGTGCAACGTATCTATATCCGTCGGGGAGGCCTACACTATCGTGCCGGCTCCGGTAGGACCTGCCACCCTCGCACTCGTCACCGCCTGGCCGGCAGGGATATCCATTCCCGCCAGACGAGGGTGAGCACCACGAGCAGCGCCAGCGCCGTGATGAGCGCCCCGAGCACCACGCTTCGGGGCCGGTAGCGAAAGCAAACCGCGTGCACACCGGGTCCCGGGATGGCGACTGCCCGGGCGAACAGGTTGGCGGGCTCGATTCTGGCCGTCCGGCCATCCACGGTTACTGTCCAGCCTGGGAACCAATTATCGGCGAGTACCAGCCAGCCGGCACCATCGGTTGTCACCCGCAGGCTCAAGGCCTCGGGCGTCTCATCCAACCAGGCGACCGTCGCCTTCGTCAGCGGCGCGGCCGGCAATGGCGCCGCCTCGTGGTTGCCGGTCAGGAGCACCTCACGGCGAGGATCGAAGCCGGGGGCTGCGAGCGCCGCCGGGAGATCGGCTGGGGAGACGACCCGCGCCGCCGGGACGGCCCACGCCCGCCCCAGCCCGTCGCGCCGCCGGTAGACCTTGACATCGCCGCTCAGGGCCGTCTCAAACGCCGGGTCTCCCGGGAGCGCCTCGAAGGCTGCCAGGCGGCTGTTCGTCAGAGTGAGGGCGCCCAGGGTCCAGCCGGCCGCGCCGGGCGGCAGACGCAGCTCGAGCGTCTCAACCGTCACAGTCTTCGGGAGCGTGACCCGGGCGCGCTGCCACTGATCCCGGGCCGGTTGGAAGGCGCTCGCCGGCACCGCCAACCAGGGACCGGTATTCACTCGCACCTGCCCCAGATCGCCGGGCGGCAGCGGACTGGCCGCCACCAGGCTCACTCCATCGGCTGGGAAGGGCGGCCTGACCTCCCACCGGAGCCTCTCGCCCGGCTGGAGCGCGCGGGCCAGGCCCAGATCGTGGTAGACCCCCTCGACCCACAGATCGGCGACCTTGTCAGCCACGATCCACTCGACCCCCAGCAGGTCCAGCCAGCGTCGCGCGGGCACGGCCGTGAGCCGCTCGCGCAGCCGGCCATCGGGGACCACCTTGGTGAGCGGCAGGAGCGTCTGCAGCATCGTGTAGCTCCGCAGCGGGAGCAGCCCGCCGCCGTAGCCATCGGCAGTGCTCAGCCCCCAGCGGAGCGGTTGGTTGGGCGCGAGGACCTCCTTCAGTTTGGTCGCCACCACCAGGTCGTAGGCGGCCTCCGGCCCCAGTACCCCAGCATGGCGGGCCTCCAGCTCGGCCAGGTCGCCGGGGTCCCAGGTCAAGTCGCTACGGCTGAGCAGGCGCGGCTGGCCCGCGGGCGGCTGGACGGTCAGCAGGTGCGCCGGCGCCGGGCGCAACCCGGTGTAGGCCTCGGGCGCGGTGGGCTTGTTGTAGTCCAGACCACGGCTGGCCGCGAAGAGCTCCCCCCCCACCACCAGCGCCAGGAGCAGGGGCCGAACCCGCGATGGGAACCGTGGCAGCACCAGCAGAAGCGCGCTGGCTGCCAGGGCTGCCGCCCACCAGCGCCACACCGCCGGCCGCGGCAGTTCGGCCACCACCAGCGACCCGGCCGCCAGGAGCCCCCCAAGAGCCAGCGCTTCGCCGAGCCGGCGCCAGGCCCGCCGGTCGAGCGGGCGCGACCGGGCCAGGAGCCAGTCGGCCCCCAGACCCGCCAGCACCGCCGCACCGAGGGCGTAGAGGAGAAGCCAGCGCGCGGGCACGCGGAAAAGCGCCACGCCCGGGACGAAGCGCCAGAGCAGCGGGGAGAGCGGGTTGACGACCGCGGGGGCCAGCAAAAGGCCGGTGACCGCCAGCGCCAGGGCCCAGGTCCAGGTGCGCCCGCGTCTCGCGAAGAGCAGCCCTACGAGTGCCAGCAGCGCCCCGCTGAAACCGATGTAGGCCACAAACTCGCTCAGCAGGCGGGCATCCTGGCCGAAGGTCGGTAACAGCGCCCGCGGCCAGAGGCGCGGATCGAACGAGAAGCTGACCGCTTCGCGGTAGGACAGCCCCGCGGCGCGGATCGAGAGGCGCGAGAGTTCGGCCATCGGCACGAGCTGGACCGCAGCGAGGGCCAGACCCAGGACGATAGAGATGAGGGGCAGGAGAGTGAAGCGGAACGGCCGGTTTCCAATTCGAACCCGACGTCCAAGAACCCCAATCTCTACGCTCCACGCTCCAATCTCCTTCACGCCGAACCCGGAAAGAAGCCAGAATCCAAGCGCAGCCAGCGAGATGAAGGTGGTCTGCGCGTGGCCGGCCAGCAGACTGAGTGCCAGCGCCAGGGCTGTGAGAATGAGGCCGCGCCGTGGCCGGCGCTCGGCCACAGTTGCACCCAGAAGCAGCCACGGCAGCCAGGCCGCGGCTGCGAGCTGGTTGGGGTGCTCGACCTGCGAGCCGAGGTAGCCGCCCAACACAAAGACGGTGCCCGCCACCCAGGCACCGCCGCACCCCAGGCCGAGCGCCCGCCTGCCGAGCAGCCCCATGCCGAGGGCGGCGATCATCAGATGGAGCACGATGCTCAGATTGAGCGCCCGCGGCGCATCGAGCCAGAGCAGTGGCCAGTTGGGCGGGTAGAGCAGTTGAGCCTGGCTATCGGCCAGGAAGGGCACTCCGAGGAAGAGATGCGGATTCCAAAGTGGCAGGCGCCCGGCTCGGAGCGCGCTGGCGGCGAAATCGTGGTAGGGATAGAAGAAATTAAAGGCGTCCAGGCCGACCAGAATCCGGTTGGTCAGCAGGAGCTTCCAGAGAAAGATCGGCGGCAGCGCCAGGAGGCTGACCAGCGCCACGCGGCGCGCGTGAATCATGGCGCGTGGTCAGGGTATCAGCGCCGCGCGGCAGGCGGCCTCAACCGGCGCGAGAACGAAAGGCGTCTCGGTCGCCTCCGCGCGGGTGGGAGATGGGCGGCAGGGCGAGGGGAGCGCCGACGCGCGCGCAGCGATGAAGACCGGACCGGGCGCCTCGCCGGCCAACGCCGCCAGCGCCTGCGCGTCCGGCGCCCACCGGAGCGTGGCGCGGGCGCCGCGGGCGTAGAAGGCCAGCGGGCGGCCAACATCGGTATAGAGGACAGTGGTGCCAGGCGGCAGCGCGCGAACCGCGGCACCGAGTGCGGCGATGCCCACCCAGCGCCCGTCGCGGCCGCCCAGCCCGGTGCCGCCCGCGGCCGTCCACAGCGTGAGCGGCAGGGCCAGCAGCGCGGCCACCAGCGCGGCCCGCGCCGGGCGGCTCAGCCACCAGCCGGCGCCAACTGCCAGGAGCGCCGCCAGCGGCAGCAGGTAGCGATCCCAGGGCTGGAACCCAAGCAGCACATGGAGGGGGAGGAAGAGCACGAGCGTGCCCCAGAGCACGGCCTCGCTCAGGGGGAGCGGCGAGTGGGGATTGGAGATTCGCGGCTGATTTCCACTCTCCACCCGCCAAGCCCTCACCTCTCCGGCGCTGGAGGGCACGCTGTGGCGGTCTCCAAGATCCCACCCCCCCGCGGCGGCCAGGGGTCCCAGGCCAAGGAGCAGCCAGCGCGCCCAGGTCCCCAGGGCGACCTCTGGCCGGCCGAGACTCCCATAGGCATGCCCGCCCAGCACCCACCACCCTGGCACCAGGCGAGCGGCGTCCCAGGCCCAGCCGACGAGCAGGACGGCGGCCAGCGCCAAAAGGAGCGTGGACGCTCGAGGGTTGGGAGAGACGCCCCGGTGGCGCGTCTGTACAGCCTGCAACCTTGAACCTGCAACCAGAACGAACGGCACCAGAAAGAGCGCCGTGGGCTTGGTCAGTACCGCCAGCCCGAGGAGCAGGCCGCTGACCCGCGCCCGGCCCGCCTGAGCCCGCTCTGCCGCCGCCAGGGCCAGGACCAGCATCAACGGGTCGGTGAAGGCGCTGGCGGCGTAGGCCTGCGTCAACGGGGCGGCCAGGAAGAGCAGGGCCGCGGCGGTGGCGGCCACGCGGCCGCGCCGGGCGACGACGAGCCGAAAGACGAAGAAGGCGGCGGCGATCGTGGCGAGGAGGTTGGGCACCCGGGCGGCAGCCTCACTCGGGCCGAAGAGCGCCAAACTTGCGGCGAGCGGGTAGAAGAAGAGCGGCGGCTTATCGATGGGCGTGCGGCTCAACGCCCAGTCGCCGCGCACGGCCAGGGCCCAGGCCGCGTAGATTGCCTCGTCCTCGTGGAACGGCGCCGGCCGCAGCCAGAGCGCCGCCGCGGCCGCGACGACGAGGATGGTCGTGAGCAGGATTTTCGGGTGGCAGCGAACCTTCCAGATGAGGGACGCAGGACCGGAAATTCGAAGTGGATTTCGAAGCGCAGCGAGCCCAAAAGAGAAAGCCCCTGCGCTCTTTGCGGTTCGATTCTTGGTGGGTACCACGAGAATGCAGCGGAGCCTCGAACTGTTGGCTTAGAATGGCACGCCACGAATTATAGCAGCCGCGAGAAAGCACCGGCAAGTAGAGACGCCCCGGTGGGCCGTCTCCCGCCAAAGAAGACTGCCCCCGCCCCAGGCCGCCGCCTGAGAGGCAGACGCCCCGGTCGGCCGTCTCCGCCACAGAAGGCCACCCTCTGTAGAGACGGCCCATCGGGGGCCTCTGCGTGCGGGGGACGGCCTACCAGGTCGGTCGCCGGCCCTCGTCTCGGCTCTGGCGATTCAGGGGCAGAGGATCGTGGCCTCGGGCGCCGGGCCGACGCTGATGATGGCCACCGGAATGCCGGCGAGTTCTTCGATGAAGGCGACGTAGTCGCGCGCGCCTTGGGGCAGATCATCCCAGGTACGGGCGCCGGTGATGTCTTCGCGCCATCCTGGTCCCGCCTCATACACCGCGGTGGTGCGATCCAGCCCCTCACGCTGGGCCGGGTAGTCACGCAGGGTCTGCCCATCACGTTCGTAGGCGATGGCGATCGGAATGGCGCTGAGGCCGGAGAGGATGTCGAGCTTGGTCAGTGCGAGGGCCGTCAGGCCGTTGAGGCGGACACTGTAGCGCAATGCTACGGCATCGAGCCACCCGACGCGGCGGGGACGGCCGGTCGTCGTGCCGAACTCATCCCAGGGGTTGGTGCCAGTGCCCCGCAGCCGGACGGCGGCTTCACCCTGCAACTCTGTCGGCATGGGCCCCCCGCCGACCCGGGTTTGAAACGCTTTGGTGACGCCGATCACCTGCTGGATGGTGTTGAGGCCAACCCCGCTGCCGCTCAGCACGCCGCCGATGGTGGGACTGCTGCTGGTGACGTAGGGATAGGTACCATGGTCGATATCGAGCAAGGTGCCCTGCGCGCCCTCGAAAAGCACTCGCTGATTCGCCTCGAGGGCCTGGTGGAGCGGCGTGAAGGTGTCACCGATGAAGGGGCGCAGGCGCTCGCGCCAGCCACGCGCCAGGCTGAGCACCTCGTCCAGTTCGACCGGCGGGCTTCCGAGCCGGTGCACGAGTAAGGTATTGGCAACCTCAAGTGCGGGCCAGATCCGCGCCTGAAGCATGCCATCCGGCAGGAGCAGGTCTTGCGCGCGTACGCCGCGCCGGGCGACCTTGTCGGTGTAGGCCGGGCCGATGCCGCGCCCGGTAGTGCCGATGGCCTCGCTGCCGCGGGCGCCCTCCAGCGCCCGGTCGAGTTGGCGGTGGTAGGGCAGGATCAGGTGCGCGTCGCCGCTCAGGGTGAGGCGGCTGAGATCGACGGTGGCCACCTGCAGCCGGTCCATCTCGGCAATCATCTCAGCCGGGTCGATGACCATCCCGTTGCCCATCAGGCAACGCACGCTCGGGTAGAGAACGCCACTGGGAATCTGGTGGAGCTTGAAGGTTTGGCCGTTGTGAACGACGGTGTGGCCGGCGTTGGGGCCGCCGCTGTAGCGTATGACGACGTCGGAGCCGGCGGCGAGCAGGTGGGTGATTTTACCCTTGCCCTCGTCGCCCCACTGGGCGCCGATAATCGCTGTTCCGGGCATGATTGACTCCTCGATTGGGGCCTTCTGTCCCCTCAGTCTATGAATCGATACTTGACCAACGTCCAGAGCGCAATGAAGCCATCCTTCCAGGTGATCTTCTTGCCCTCCTCATATTCGCGGCCGGTATAACTGATGGGCACCTCGTAGATGCGAATGCCGCGCTTGAGCACCTTGGCCGTCAACTCGGGCTCGACCTCGAAGCGCCGCGAGCGGATCGAGAGCGGTTTGATCACCTCGGCCCGGAAGACCTTGTAACAGGTCTCCATGTCGGAGAGGATCGTGTCGTAGAGCACGTTGGTCACGAGCGTGAGCAGCTTATTGCCAACCATGTGCCAGAAGAGCATCGCCTTGCGAGGGCCACCCAGGAAGCGGCTCCCGTAGACCACCGTGGCTCGCCCATCCAGGATTGGCTCGATCAGCCTGGAATACTCACGCGGATCGTACTCAAGATCGGCATCCTGGATAAGAACAATGTCGCCCGTGACGTGATCCAGCGCCGTGCGCAGCGCTGCGCCCTTACCACGATTCTGGGGGTGGAAGAACGCGCGCACGTGGCCCTTCTGCGCCTCCTCCCGCAAGATCCCCGCCGAGTGATCCCGCGAGCCGTCGTCGACCGCAATCAATTCTTTTTCGATTCCATCTAACTCGACGGTCCGCACGCGCCGGATAATCTCCCGCAACGTGGGCTCCTCATTGTACACCGGTATGATGACGGAAAGCTTCAAGGGCGCCTCGCTTCTGGGCGACAATCACGAGTTTGCCGGCCGTGTGGCCGGCAGCGCTATTATAGGACAGCATTCGGGGGAAGCAAGTTATAGGACAAAATGGCACGTTGTCCGCCTGGTGCCCACCGGCACGCTTTTCGAGCCGTTGCCGGACGAACGGCGTCAAGTGCGACGCACATCGGAACGTGCGTCGCACAGTACGCTCGTCCCGCGGTATCAGACGTGCTACAATCAAAAGAGCTGGCCCACACGCGGGAAGGCAGGTATGCCAGGCGTGCGCCCCTTTGCTACACTTTTGAGCCGCACGCCGCTCGAAAAACGTGACTGTTCAGTTATGGAGATGGAAGATGCTTCGGCGAGAAGAATACGAAGCGTTCGAAGACCAGTGGCTCGCTCCCTACGCAGCGCGCAGCAGCGCGTCGCGTGGCCGGCATATCCGTGAAGACGAGCATTCCTACCGAACGGCCTTTCAGAAAGATCGCGACCGGATCATCCATACAACCGCTTTTCGCCGGTTGGAGTACAAGACGCAGGTCTTCGTCAACTACGAGGGTGATTACTACCGCACGCGCCTCACCCACACGATCGAGGCATCGCAGATCGGCCGGACCATCGCGCGGGCGCTGCGGCTGAACGAAGACCTGACCGAGGCCATCTCCCTCGCGCACGACCTCGGTCACACACCGTTCGGTCACGCCGGCGAGGAGGCGCTCAACGAGTTGATGGAGGGCCACGGCGGGTTCGACCACAACCGGCAGACGCTGCGAATTGTGACCGAGTTGGAGGGTCGCTACCCGGGATTCAGGGGGCTGAATCTGACCTACGAGGTCCGTGAGGGGATCGTCAAGCATGAGAGCGAGTACGACATCGCCGATATCGAGACTCAGGAGTACGAACCGATCCTCAAGCCAACGTTGGAGGCCCAGATTGTCAACTACTGCGATGAGATCGCCTATAGCACCCACGACCTCGACGACGGTCTCCGCAGTGGGATCCTGACGTTCGAGCAGGTTGAGCGTGCCGGGCTGACCTTGTGGGAACAAGCCCGCAACCTGGTTGATTCTGCGCCCTGGGGCGAGTTGACCCGCCACCGGATGATCCGCAAGCTCATCAACCTGCTCGTCAGCGACCTCATCGAACAAACGACGCACAATCTCAGGGCCAACAACATTCAGACGCTCGACGACGTCCGGCGCTGTGAGCACTTGCCGGTCAGTTTGTCGCCGGGGTTGCGAGCCCAAGAACGTGAGCTGAAGAACTTCCTCTTCCAGAATATGTACCGCCACTACCGGGTGGTACGGATGGCTGTCAAGGCCCAACGCATCCTGCGCGAGCTGTTCTGGGCGTACATCCAGAATCCCACCCAGTTGCCAACCAACGTTCAGGCGCGCCTTGCGAAAGATGATCTCTACCGCGTCGTGGCCGATTACATCGCCGGCATGACCGATCGGTACGCCACCCAGGAATACGACAAGCTCTTCAATCCCTGGGAACGCCCGTAGCACAACGCTCCAGAGTGATTCGTGTCCCGATGAGCGCTCAACAACTGGATCGTGACATGTGCTGCCACCGGGAACAGGTGGCTTCGTCGTTCGGACGGCGGGTGATCGCCTTCAGGTTTGAGTTGGAACGGGCGGCGCCTGAGAGAGGGGGCGGCACAATAAACGCGGAGGGAGTCGACTCCTTCCGCGATTGCTGATGGTGATCTCGGGATGATGTGTTCATATTTCTGTAAAAGTGGCGCGTACGCGCCACTTTTACAGATAGGGAGAGACGCCATCTGATCTCGGAGGCCGGGTTAGAACTCGATGGTGCGGCGGCCACCCGCGCTTTTCTGTATCGGTATGAGCTCGATGACGACGTGCTCGAAGTAGCTCTTCTCCGGATATTCTGGCTCCCACCCATAGGCGACCTCGCGCAGGTGGGCCTGGACTCGCAGCGAGACCGTTTCGAGTTCGACCGTCTCACCCTCACGGGCCTCGACCAACTCGCCCTTCGGGGCCAGACGGCTGCGGATGGTCTCATCAGAGGTGGCATAGGCGCTCAAAAGCACCTTGGTAACCGTACGGATGTCATCTTTGTCGAAAAGCCAGATCTCCAGAGCGGTGACCCGTTGGGGTGTCTCGTTGTCCAGAACCTCGCTCACGGCAACACCACACTCGCCCAGAAACTCGGTGTTGGGAGCCTCGACGACGAAGTTGACGTCGTAGTCCCGGTCGCCAAGGTTGTACCGGGCCACGAATTGACTGAGCGGTGCTGTCGCTGGAGCCCGCCCGGTCACAGGGCGGCTGGCAGCCGGCGCGGGTGCCGACGCGGGCGCCGGCTCTGGCTCGCCGAAATCGATCTCGCGGAAGTGACCCTCGTCGGCCTCCTCGTCGCGCGTCTCGGCTGGCACCTCAGGCACGGCGAGCCCGGCCCCACCGATTTCTCGCCCGGCGTTGGGACCCGGTCCCGCAATGGCTGGGGTACGCTCCCGGCGGGGTACGGGTCCGGTTCGCTCACCCTCCGTCCGGGTCACTTGCATCCGAGTCACCAGAATCAGGACGGCACCTACGACAAGAATCAGGAGCAGAAGGGCACCGCAGATCAGGAGCAAGAGACGCAACGGGCTGGTCCCCGCGGCCGGCGCCGGTGGGGGAGTTGGCCCGGGCGCCTCGCCCGTGACGGGAATATTGCGCACCTGGGCCAACTGAACCAACTGCTGGCGCGTCTGCTGATCGGGCGCCGCAGAGATCAGGCCATTCAGCAACTGCGAGAGCTGTTGGTCGTTGAACGGTGCGAGCCGCTGCCGCGCCGTGACCTGGTCGCCAGTCTGCGCCAGCGATTGGGCCGCCATCAGAACCCAGGCTTCTTGCCACTCCTGGCGAAGATCGGGTGGGTCCGCATCGGTAATAACGACCGGGTTAATCATCCAGGCGTAAAAGATGCCCAACCCAATCCCAACGATCAGCAAAAGCACGCCGATGAGCCAGCCCGGCACCAGCCCGCCGCGGCCGCGCGATTCAGTCCCCCGTCGTGCTGCTTCGGCTCGCATTGTCGTTTCGCCTCCAGGCGATGGCACAGCCACGTGGCGCTGCACCGCTCATTGTCAAACTCACCGCGATCAGGGCCATTGTACCATAAACGGTTAATCGTTGACAAGGGTTTGGGACAACACTCCTAGACCAGCGGCCAGGTAGCCGGACTTCCGAGGTCTTGTTCGCAGCCGCTCCCCGCCTCGATCACTGCCGGCGGAGCGCGCTTTGGGCCAGCGCGATCCCCACCAGACGTCGGAAGTCTTCTCTCCCCCCATGGGATGACTTGACCAGCGGCTCTAAGCGGCCAGATCGGGAGACTTCGGAAGTCGTCTGATTTGCATTCGATTTCTATCCCCATACAATGGTACAAATCCTGAGGGCAGTGGCGCCTCAGCACGACCCGTCCCTGCCAACTCGACGCCGCAGAGTCTTGGAAGAGCTCAACCGTGTTGTTGAGGAGATGAAGTGTGTTGCATCTACTAAACGACCCCATCAACGCCGTCCTGTTCTTTTGGGCGTTTTTCTTGATCGGTGCCCTCATCGGGCGACGTGGACAGTAGCTCCCTCAGCAGAATCACGCGGCAGGCCTGATAGGCAGCAACCATCGCCGGAGCGATCAGAGCCGTGGCGTGGGATGGTGCCTGGCGTATTTTTGTACGTGTGCCGGTCCTCTGCAGGGCGTACCACCCAATGAAGAGTGCCCCCTGAACCAACAGCGGCTCGCGCCGCGTGAAACGGCGCGAGCCGCCGGTCTTCTACCGGGTCCCGACGCGCGTAAACAGTCCGCCGCCAGGCGTTCCGGCCAAACGATCCTCTCGTTGAGGTCGGTGGCTCGATGATCACGCCCCGGGCCCCGGCTACTCGATTCGAGTGAGGTCGCGGGGAAACGTGGTGAGGCTCTCCCGGCCGCCGGCCGTGACGAGCACGTCGTCCTCGACTCGAACACCGCCGAGCCCAGGAATGTAGATACCTGGCTCCACCGTGCAAACCATCCCCGCTTCGAGCGGCTCGCTGCTGCCGGCCACGAGGTAGGGCGGCTCGTGGCCCTCCAGGCCCAGACCATGCCCGGTCCGGTGGATGAATCGGGGTCCGTACCCCCCCCGTTCGATGATAGCGCGCGCGGCCGCGTCCACGGCCTCGCACGGCACACCCGGGGCGACCGTGGCGCGACCCGCGGCGTTGGCGGCGCGGCAGAGATCGTAGATGGCGACGATCTCGTCCGGCACCGGCTCCAACGCGACGCACCGGGTGATATCACCGGCGTAGCCATCCCAGACCGCGCCGCAGTCGAGAATAACGACGTCGCCCGGCTCGAGCCGTTTGCTGCTGGGGCCAAAGTGAGGATTGGCACTGCGCGCCCCACTGACAACCAGCGGGCTGAAGGCATTGGCCTGGCTCCCCGCACGCAGAAGTTGGACCTGGAGCTCCGCCGCGACTTCGGCCTCAGTCTGGCCGGCGCGGAGTGAGGCGATGGTCGCCGCCAGCGCTCGCTCGGTGATCACGATTGCCTGTCGCATGGCGGCAATCTCAGCGTCATCTTTGATCACGCGCAGGGCGGCCAACAGCGCATCCGCCGGCACGAGATGGGCCCGAGGTGCCACGCTCCGCAGTCGTTCGGCCTCTCCAAAGCGCATCTCACCAGACTCAACCCCGAGCCGGGAATCCTCCAGCCTCAGGTCGCGAAGCAGGGCGCGAAGCGCCCGGTCCGGCCCCTCCTCATCGCGCCAGGTATAGAGCGCAACGTCGAGGCCCTCCAACGCGGGGGCTTCCAGCGTTGGGGCGAGCGCCGCGGGGCGGCCGGCCCGCGGGATGACCAGGAGGTTGAGTCGCTCGCTGTGGTGGAGCGCGACGCCACTGACGTAGCGGCCGCTGGGCCCGGGAATGAGGACGAGGGCATCGAAAGGGGCTTCGTCCAGGGCGGCCCGAACGCGATCGAAGCGTGCTCTCATGGTTCGTCCTCGGAAACAGCGCCGCGGAGGCCGAGGTCGTCTGCTGCAGCCTGCATCGCGCCGAGCACGACCCGGATGTGCTCATCAAGGGGAACACCCAGCGCCGCGGCGGCCTCCTCGATCTCGTGGCGGTTGACCGCCGCCGCGAAGGCCTTATCTTTCCACTTCTTCTTGATGGATTTGAGCCTCACATCGAGAATGCTCGCGCTCGGCCGGACCAGCGCCACGGCGATGATGAAGCCGGTCAGTTCATCCACCGCCACCAGCGCCCGTTCCATCGGCGTCTCGGGCTCGACGCCGGTGATCTCGCTCGCGTGCGCCAGAATCGCGCGGATGACCTCGTCGGGCCAGCCCTGCTCACGCAGCACCCGCGAGCCGACCACCGGGTGGCCCTCAACGGCGACGTTGGGGTAACGCTCGTAGTCAAAGTCGTGCAACAGACCGGCGGCACCCCACAGGTCGGGATCGCCGCCGAAACGCGGGGCATAGGCGCGCATGGCGGCCTCCACCGCCAGCATGTGCCGGCGCAGCGACTCGCTGTCCGTAAACGCACACACCAGGGTCCAGGCGTCGGTACGGGTGAGGGATGGCATCGTTGAATCTCTCCATGAAACCAGGAATTGGGGTCGGGGGGCTGTCCCGGTATGAGAACCTATCAGGCCAACGGACCACGTGAAACGTGATGCGTGCTCCGCGAGCTCACCGATCAGGCGCAACGCTTCACGCTACCGCCGTCCCGTGAGCTGGTCGTAGAGCTGGCGGATGCCCTGGCGGAAGAGGTTGCGCTCCTCATCGCGCCGTTCGAGGTCAATCGGCCACTCTTCGAAATACTGCATCATCTTGGAGACGACCTCGTCGCGCGTGCGGCCATCCTCGATGAGGAGTCGCACGCGCTCCCGCATGAGCTCAAGGTAGTTGATGAGCTCGTCGAGCGCCTCGGGGGTGGCCGGCTCGCCGTGGCCCGGCACCACCCAATCGACCTCCATCACTTGAATGGCGCGTAGGGTCATCAGCCAATCACGGATGTTGCTGAGGCCAAGATAGGGACGGTAGCCGTTGACCACGGTGTCGCCGGCAAAAAGCACCCTGGCATCCGGCAGGTAGAGGCCGATATTGTTGGTCGCATGGCCGGGAAGATGGACAAATTCCAGCTCGCGCTCGCCCAGGAAGATCGTCAGGCGGTCGAAGAGCGTAACGTTCGGCAGGCGAGGCTCGAACTCCTCGGACAGCTCGACCCCCTCCGGATCGTGCTCGGCCACAAACTTGCGGTACTGTTCTCTGGCCTTCTCGGTCATGCGCATGCGGTCGCGCGTTTCCTCGTGAGCCACGATATCGCCTTCTTCAATGAAGCGATTGCCCATCGTGTGCTCTTGGAGATGGTCGGTATTGACGATGTATTTGATCGGCCCGAAGCTGCTGGCCTTATCGGCCCACTCGCGGGCCAGAGTGGGCAGCATGGGCGTGTCCACCAGGACAACGCCCTCGCTGGTTTCGACGAGACCAAGATTCACGCCCCGGTAACTGGGGTTCACGAAGACACCGCGAACGAGGGATTGCATAGCCGGTGGTTCCTTGGAATCAGAGTAGAGGGAATCAATGGGTGAAAGTCGGTTAACAGCCACCGGCCGTCAGCACCGCGGCGGAACGCCAGGCGGTAGGCCCGTGTCACCGCCGGCAAGCCGGCGCGATCACCCGGAATGGGGAGCCAGCTCACCCACGCGACGGCCGTAGTGCCCTGCGAGTTCAGCCAGAGCCGGGCAAGCTCCTGATGCATGCCGGTCGGGCTCGGGGCATCGCGCAGAGCCGCGCTCAGACGCTCACGCACGTGGGGTGCAGCCGTCTGGAGATAGGCCCAGCCGTCGAAGCGGCGCAGCGCGCGGTCCTGCGCCGCCAACAGTTCCGCCACCGCCAGGCGCTCCCGGGCTTCAACACCCTTCACCGTACGGGCCGCCGCGCTGGCCTGGACCTCGTCCAGCCGCGCCCTGGCCGCGGCGAGGTCGCCACAGTAGAGTCCCTCGCTGGCTGCCTGCAGCTCACTCTCCAGGGTGAGGTTGGTGGGGTTCGCCGAGTCGGAGGCGTACTCGGAACGGGCGAGACCATCCCAATCGGCAGGCGAGTTCGGCAGCGTGCGCGCGAAGGGATCGAAATGCTGCTGGTACTCCCGCATCACGTCGAAGTAGCGGATCTGGAGCTGCCACCACTGCTCGTCAAAGGTTGGCGCACCGGCCGCGTGCCCGCGGCCTGCCTGGCCTGCCAGCCAGGCGAGCCAGTCGCGCTCGAGGACGGCGTAGCTCTTGCCGTCGAAGTAGTCCTCGGGGTGATCGGCACGACCGTAGAAACGCTCGACAGTGGTCAAGCCGTAGCGCTCGACCAGGAAGCTCACGAACGACCCCGCCTCGATGTAGGCGATCTCGTGCTGCTGGCCGTGGAAGTCGTCGAGCAACTTTTGGATTGGAATGTAACGGCCCATCGGGATCAGGGCCGCAGCCATCTGGTTGATCGGTTCGGGACCGTAGTGGCCCTCGACCGCCCAGACCGCCAGGCCCTCGGCCATCAAGCTGTTCCAGTGGCCATCACGGACCTGCAGATTCTGCGCCAGGGCATGGGTCAGCTCATGGTCGAGATAGGCACTCAAGGGGATGTCGACGTAGTTACGGTCGCTGTAGGTGATCAGCACGCGGAACTTGTCATAGGCTGCGCCGCCCTGCCAGAAAACTCGCTCAACCAGGTAAACATCCATCGTCCCATCGAACTTGAGGCCCAGCCGAGCAGACATCCGCCCCAGGCTGGCCTCGGCCTCAGCGGCGATGGCGGGCAGGTCGCGCGCCGCCGCGGTCCCCGGCAAAACGTGGAAACGAAAGTGGGGGCTCTCCTGGACGAGCCAGTCGAGATCGCCGGCAACGAACGGCCGCCAGGCCGCTGCCCGCCAGAGGGTCCACTGCTCGGCGGCGGTCAGGTCGGGTGCGCCAATGGTCTCCGGCCAGGCCAGACGATCCGTGGGAGAACTGGCCGGCTCAGGCGCATCGGCGCGCACTGGGACGCCACCGGCCAGAACCAGAGCAAACAATGCGAAAACGATCAACAGTCGCTTGAGCATGGGCGATTATAGCACAGGCGTCCAGACTGTCACAAGGCGGGAGGGCGTTCGGACCGGCGAGGT
The DNA here is from genome assembly GCA_027493995.1 of Ardenticatenaceae bacterium. Taxonomy (GTDB): domain Bacteria; phylum Chloroflexota; class Anaerolineae; order Ardenticatenales; family Ardenticatenaceae; genus DOUV01. The sequence goes on from JAOSJS010000001.1 coordinate 9,909,191, forward strand.
GCGACGCCCCTTCGCTGTGGTCTTGAGAATTGCCGCAGGCCGCCTGCCACTGCGGTGGGCGCCGGCCCGAAGCGGGGGCGTCGCACTGTGACCAGCGCGCTACCCTCGAGACCCGACAGAGCGCTCAACAGTCGAGCGGCCGGGGCGCGACGCTCCTTCGTCATGGGTTCCCGTCCCATGTGGCGGGTGCGGCTTGTGCTGCCGCTGGCAGCGATTGTGCTATAATGCGAATACCAATGCTCGCCGCCGCTGGCGCCGGGCTGATTGTGGCCCGGTGCCGCCTGGACTTCGAAAGGACGATACGTATGGACACGATCGACCGCATCTGCCCGCACTGCCACGCTGCCAACCCGATGGAAGCAGTTTATTGTGGTGCTTGCGCTACGCGGCTCCGGTCATCGTCCACCGCCCTGGCGCGGCGAGCGCCAGGTGTTCTGGGTCCATACCGCTGGCGCGATGCCGGTGCGGCGCTCGCCGTTGGCCTGGCAGCCCTGGCGGGACGGGCGGCGGTGGAACTCCTGCGGCGGCCAGAGTTGATCGAGAACGCGCTGCGGGCCTTCAGCCAGCGAAGCCGCCCGGCCCCGGCAGAGGAAGCCCCCTCGCGCCGCGCCCCGCCGGCCGGCCGTCGTGATCCGCCGGCGCTGGATGGTCGGCGACGCGACCGGCGCGCGTCATTGGGGCAGCGAAGAAATTGAAATCCATCACCCGGAGTGAAGCCCACGGTTCAAGTGATGATGTGTTCATATTTGATCCTGTTGGCGAATTGGTACACGTCGCGGGTGCCCGTTTGGAGTGCGCGCTGTAGGGGCGCACGGCCGTGCGCCCCTACAGCGCGCACGACGAGCCCTTCGTCCGCCCTGGAAGCGATTTCGCCACCAGTGTCCCCTGGGCCTGCGGCCCGCGCCGGGAAATGAAAAGTGGCGCCGTGCCACGGCGAACAGCGCTGCGGGCTATTTTCAGGAGAGGATCAAAGAGATACACCATCGTTCAAGTAGAGGATCATCTTCGTGGCACGAAAACCACTGGTCGCGCTCGTTGGGCGCCCGAACGTCGGCAAATCGACGCTCTTCAACAAAATCATCGGCGAACGCCGTGCGATCATCAATGATCTCCCCGGCACCACTCGCGACCGGCTCTACGGAGAGGGTGAGTGGATCGGCCGGGAATTCATGGTCATCGACACCGGTGGCTTTCTGCTGGGTGATGAAGATACCTACGCGAGCCGGATTCGCGACCAGGTCAAGATCGCCATGCAGGAGGCCGACGTTATCGTCTTCGTGGTGGATGTGCTCGACGGCGTGACCCCTGCCGACCGGGATATCGCCGACATGCTCCGCCGCACGGCCAGGCCGGTGATCCTGGCAGCGAATAAAGCCGAGACCCAGAAGCGTCGCCTGGACGCCGTCGAGTTCTACGAACTTGGCCTGGGCGAGCCCATTCCGATCACCGCCATCCATGGAACGGGCGTCGGCGACCTGCTCGACGCAGTGGTTGCTCACCTGCCCGTGGTTGAGGCGGAGGAAGAGGAAAACGAAAGCATCAAGATCGCGATCGTCGGCCGGCCAAATGTAGGCAAGTCGAGCCTGCTCAACAAACTCGTGCGCGAGGAGCGCGTCATCGTCAGCGACGTACCGGGCACCACTCGCGACGCGATCGACACAAAACTCGTCTGGCATGGTGAGGAGATCACCCTGATCGATACCGCCGGCATCCGTCGCCGGGGCCGGATCGGCGCGGGCGTCGAGCGCTACAGCGTCATGCGGGCGATGCGGGCCATCGAGCGGGCCGACGTCACTTTTCTGCTCATCGACGCCACGCAAGGGGTGACCGCCCAGGATACCCACGTCGCCGGCTACATCCTCGAGGAGTTCAAGAGTGTGGTCGTCGTCGTCAACAAGTGGGACCTGATCGAGAAAGATACCTACACGCTGGCCGAGTACGAGCGGCAGGTCCGCGCCGCGCTCAACTTCATGGACTACGTCCCGGTCGTCTTCATCTCGGCGCTCACCGGCCAGCGGGTCAACAAAGTGCTCGACCTGGCACTGCAGGTCTACGAGGAGCGCTTCAAGCGCGTTCCGACCGGCGAACTGAACCGTCTGCTTGCCGAACTGACCGCCAGGCACGCCCCGCCCTCAGAGGGCAGGCGCTATCTCCGGCTGCGCTACGCGACCCAGGCCGCTGTAGACCCGCCGACCTTCGTCTTTTTCGTCAACCACCCCGACATGGTTCACTTCAGCTACGAGCGCTACATCGAGAACAATCTCCGTGAGCGCTACGGCTTCCTCGGGACCCCCCTTCGCCTGCGCTTCCGCAGCACAGAGCGCGAGGAGGCAAGCGGGCGCGAGAGTCGATGACGGCACTCCCGCTGAATCGGCAGGGGCCGGCCAGCCTCGTCCGGCGAGTCCCCTGAGGAAAGGCCCGCAGAGTCGGAAGGAGATCAATCGCCGGGATGGTCGGATACCTGTCCGCCGCCCGGCGATCGATGTTCTTGTCGCGGATAGACACGATGACCCTCGACGGCCTCCTGAAAACGTTCCGCCGCGTCCTGTCGCCGGTCATCAGGGATGAGTCGCTCACGGGACGGCGTATCTCACTTTCTGTCAAAGTGGCGCGTGCGCGCCACTTTGACAGAAAGATGAACACATCGTCGCTCGCGGACGATCGGCGAGAGGGCGAGGAGACCGGCACGGAACCGGCTCCGGCCGTCTCGGCCGCCGCCCGCGTCGAGCCCAAGGTCCTCGTCCTCAACTTCGATCCCATCGTCAAAGCTGCGGGTCGCCGGCTCCACGAGGTGGCGGGCTGGAACGATCCCCGCACCCTGACGGCGACCTACATCGCCGACGTGGCCGAGTGCAGCGGGGAGTATGTACGCTACCGCGTCGTCGAATGGGTGGACGTCGATGCCTATCCAGTCAAGAAGGACGGCTTTCGCTACACTGACGACTCCTACCTGCGCTGTCTCCGCGGCGAAGCGGGATGGCACCAGCCCGACGCGATCGACTACCACGCGATCCTGCGCCAGTTTGCCATCCCCGAGCGGGTCGACGCCGGCGCGATCGACGAGGTGTGGATCTGGGCTTTCCCGTACGCCGGGCTGTGGGAGTCAACCATGGCGGGCGCGGGGGCCTACTTCTGCAATTCGCCGCCGGTCGAGGGGGTCGCTACCTCCCGCCTCTTCGTCATCATGGGCTTCAACTACGAGCGCGGCGTCGGGGAGATGCTCGAGGATCTCGGGCACCGCGCCGAGTCGATCCTGACGCACGTTTTCGGCTCGTGCGAACCAAAAGAGAGCCACGCCTGGAACCGCTTCACGCTCACCGAGCGCGTGGCGCCGGGTCGCGCCGGCGTCGGCAGCATTCACTTCGCCCCCAACAGCCGCACGGACTACGACTGGGGCAATCCCACCATGGTGTGGAGCGCGTGCGATGACTGGCTCAACTATCCCAACCTGACGGGGGAGCGGCGGCGGGTGAATTGCCGCGAGTGGGGCAACGGCGACATCCGCGCGCATCACCGTTGGTGGCTGGGCCACCTCCCACGCGCGCCGGGGCGCACCGCCAGTCGATTGAACAACTGGTGGGCCTATGCCGTGGACTTCAACCACTACCAGGAGAGCCGCTGGTGATGGCAGCGCATCAAGCGGCTACTGTTGATCCCTGCAGTTGTTCCCTGTCTGGCGGCGGCGCGGATCGCAACGGTATCAGTATTGTCTATACCGCGACTTCCCGCCTGGTCAGGCTGAGCTGTGGTCAGAGGCCCACCCGGCGCCGCAGAGGGCGCCGCGCCTTGAAGGAATCTCGTTGGAGTTTATTGAATCGACCCGGCGAGTGGGGTAAACTGAAACTATTGCACACTGTTGGCGAATTGGTGCGAGTGGCGGGTGCCTGTTGGGAGTGCGCGCTGCAGCGCGCTATTGCATCTTTCCAAATTCATCCGACCAACAGCGTGCCCGGAGGGGCACGCCCGGCCCGCCCTGCGGGTCCCCCCGAGGGGGATGCCCGAGCGAGCACTTCTCGCCTGGGGGAACCCCTCAGGGCTTGCCCCCTGACGCAGCCCTTGCATTAGGGGCACCCTGTAGGGGGGCCGGCCCCCAGCCGCGGTTTCAACCGCCGGGCTGCCCGCCCGGCTCCGGAGAGCGATGGCCAGATTTATTTGGAAAAGTGCTCAAGCGCGCACTACGAACTGCTCGCCCTCCCTGGAGACGATTTCGCCAGCAGGATCACTATTGGACTGCCCTTTGGGAGAGAGGAGGAAAGGATGGCAATTGCCTCTATCAACCCTGCGACCGGTGAGCGTCTCAAGACCTTCGAGCCACTGACCGACGCCCAACTTGAGGACAAAGTCGCCCTGGCCGCCCACGCCTTCGAGCGCTGGCGCCGGACCGGCTTCGAGGAGCGCGCCGGGCGCATGCAGCGCGCCGCCGAGCTGCTCGAAAGCGGGAAACAGCGCTGGGGCGCGCTGATGACCATCGAGATGGGCAAGCCTATTGGGGCGGCCATCGCCGAGGCCGAGAAGTGCGCCTGGGTCTGCCGCTACTACGCCGAACACGCCGCCGACTTCCTGGCCGACGAGCCGGCCCAAACCGACGCCAGCTACAGCTTCGTGCGCTACCGGCCATTGGGACCGGTCCTGGCGATCATGCCCTGGAACTTCCCCTTCTGGCAGGTTTTTCGGTTCGCCGCCCCGGCGCTCATGGCCGGCAACGTCGGGCTGCTCAAGCACGCCTCCAACGTCCCCCAGTGCGCCCTGGCGATCGAAGAGATCTTCCAACGCGCCGGCTTCCCCGAGGGCGCCTTCCAGACCCTGCTGATCGGCTCTGAGCGCGTCGGGCCGCTGTTGGATGATGCTCGCATCAAAGCCGCCACGCTCACGGGCAGCGAGCCGGCCGGGAGCAGCGTCGCCGCCGCGGCCGGGGCACAGATCAAGAAGACCGTCCTGGAACTCGGCGGCAGCGATCCCTTCATCGTCATGCCCGGCGCCGACCTGGAAACGGCGGTGCGTACCGCCGTGCAGGCGCGGACGATCAACAACGGCCAGTCCTGCATCGCTGCCAAGCGCTTCATCGTCCACAGCGACATCGCCGGCGACTTCGAGGGCGGTTTCGTCGAGCGCATGCGGGCCCTGCGCGTCGGCGACCCGCTCGACCCGCAGACCGACATCGGCCCGCTGGCCACGCCCGCGATTGTCGCGGAACTCCACGAGCAGGTTCAGAGCACGGTCGCGGCCGGTGCCCGCTTGCTCCTCGGCGGCCAGCCACTCGACCGGACCGGGAACTTCTACGCCCCCACCGTCCTGGCGGATGTGCCGCCCGGCAGCCCGGCCTACGCGGAGGAACTCTTCGGCCCCGTGGCGAGCCTCTTCCGCGTCGAGAGCCTGGACGAGGCCATCGCTCTCGCCAACGACACGCGCTTCGGCCTGGGCGCCAGCGCCTGGACGGCGGACCCTGACGAGCGCGAGCGCTTCATCAATGAGGTCGAGGCGGGTGCGGTCTTTATCAACGGCCTAGTCAAGAGCGACCCGCGCCTGCCCTTCGGCGGTGTCAAGAAATCGGGCTACGGTCGCGAACTGAGCGTGCACGGCATCCGCGAGTTTGTCAATATCAAGACCGTCTGGATCCGGTGAGTTGGAGGGTGCCACGCCCTTCCAAAGGGCGTGGCACCCTGGCGGCGTCACGCTCGCCTGGCAGACTGGAGATCTCGCCTGCCCAGACGGGCGTGAGAGCGGTAGTCAAGGCGTCAGACTTCCGAAGTCTCAGAAGACTTCGGAAGTCTCCGACCACGTGTCCGCGGCGACTCCTTGACCGGTGTTCTAGCCGGATAAGAGATCGTTTTGTCCGACAACAATCCGGCACTGTTCGTGTCCCATGGCCAGGCAGTGGGTCTCCACCGAGTGGACGGGGTGGCCAAAGAGGCCCTCGGCCATGCCGGCCATGACGCCGCGAACAAAGTGACAGACGCCGTGGTCGCTCGGGCCGTAGGCGGCGGCAAAGGGCGAGCTTTCCACCTCGACGACCAGGCGGCCGGCGGTCGCGTCCAGCTCGACCAGGCGCATCGCGCCCCAGCCAATCTGGCCGCCCATACGGCACATGAATTCGACCGCCTCGCGGTCGCTGAGGCCGAACACCTCTTTGTACTTCTTGGACGAGAGCAGGCCCCCGGTGTGCCCCCCGGTCGCCAGCAACTCCCCGGCCCGCTCGTGGCCCACAGCCTCCTCCACCGCTTTCTGGAAATCGCGCAGGGTCTCGGGCCGGATGAGCAGGTAGCGGACATCCTTGTAGAAGAGACCGCCCTGCCTGGGGTCGTAGGTAAGTTCGGTGAGGATGGGGTTGTCGTTAGAGGTCATCGTGCTCGTTATGGAAAGGGACGTGAGGCGTGATGCGGCCATTCACGCATCACATCTCACGTTTTCTTTCGTCGCGCCCGCTCCGCCGCCGTCGCCGCCTCGTCCACGGAAAAGGTGACCGGGTCCACGGCGACCCCGTAGTCGTGCAGAGCGCCTCCGACGCTGACTTTTTCGTCGCGCACATCCTGGGCCACGCACGCCGGGTCCCGCTGCAGGGGGTCGCCGTAGCCGCCGCCGGCGGGCAGCCGCAGGCTGACGAGGTCGCCGGCGTTCAGCTTGTCCAGCCCTTTCGACTTCAGCGGCTGCTCGCCGCCGGCCCCTCGGTCGAGCGTGAACCGGCCCGGCGCGCCATCCTTCCCGCCGAAGAGCCCGAAGGGCGCGAACTTGTGGCGGTCGGCGTAGCGCGCCAGGGTGATATTGTCGATCAAGGCACGGGTGTCGCGCTGCAGTTGGAGGGCGCCGCGGAACTGGCCGGCGCCCCCCGTGTCGGTGACGAACTCGTAGCGCTCGACGCGCACGGGAAACTCCAGCTCAGCCGCCTCGACCGGCGTGTTCATGAAGCGCGCCAGGTGGCTATCCTGACCGTCGCGGCCGTCCCTGGTGGGGCGCGCGCCGGCACCCCCACCCTGGATGTCGATGTAGACGAAGCGCTTGCCCGTCTCGGGGTAGAACCCGCTGTAGCCGCAGTTGGTGATGTTGGCGTGGCTACCGGCCATAACGCGTGTCGGGAGGGCGTCGGCCAGCGCACGGAACATGGCCTCGGGAATCTTTTGGATCGTATTGGTACGCGAGCCACAGGCGGCGGGCGGCTTGGGGTTCACCACCGAGCCGTGGCGGGCTGTCACCGTGAAGGGCCGGTAGCAGCCCGAGTTGGGCGGAACGTGCGGGTCCACCACAGCGATCAGCGCGTAGTAGACGGCCGCGTGGACCGTAGCCAGGGGGCAATTGACGTTGCCGGGCACCTGGTCGTCGGTACCGTCGAAGTCGATGTGCGCTTCATCGCCCTGGACGTGAATGTTGACCTGGAGCTTGATGGGCACGTCGCGCAGGCCATCGTCGTCCACGTAGTCGTGGCCGCTGTAGGTACCATCCGGGATCTGCTTCAGCCCCTCGCGGATGCGCTTCTCAGAGTAGTCCAGCAGCATGCTCATGCAGGTCTGGACCACATCGGGCGTGTATCTGGCGAAGATTTCCTTCATGCGGCGCACGCCGACAAAGTTGGCCGAGGCCTGGGCGCGAATGTCGCCGAGGGTCTTGTCGGGCACGCGGATGTTGTTCTCCAGAATGCTGAACAGCTCGGGATCCTCGTGGAAGCGCTTGTACAGCTTGATCATCGGCAGGCGGAGGCCCTCCTGGTAGATCTCGGTCAAGCCACCGGCGACCCCGCCCGGCGCCGAGCCGCCCATGTCGGCGTGGTGCGCGATGCTGCCGACGAAGCCGACCAGATCCCCTTCGTAGATCACCGGCGCGAAGGTCACCAGGTCCATGACGTGTTGCCCGCCGGCGTAGGGATCGTTGAAGACGATGACGTCTCCGTCCTCCAGTTCCTCGGGCCGGTATTTCTTCACCAACGCTCGCATTCCCAGCTCGAAGCCGGTGAGGAGCATGGGGGCGTGGTGAGCCTGGGCCACCGTGTTGCCGTAGCGATCGAACACGGCGCAGGAGATATCCTTGATCTCCTTGATCACCGTCGAGCGCGCCGTGCGCACCAGAGTGTGGCCCATCTCATCGGCGATCTGCTCCATCGCGAAGCGGATCACCTGCATCAGCACGGCGTCGGGTTGGTAGGTCATGTTCTGGCTCCTGCTTCACGGTTGCGGATTGGAGTGCGCTGAGTCCGCGACGCCCACTCAGTTACCCTTTCCTCAGAATCACATTGCCATAGCCATCAACGGTGCCCTGCCACCCCGGGGTGACGACAGTGCTGGAAATGATTTCCTCGATGATGCACGGTCCTTCGATGCGATTGCCGGGCTGCAGCGCGTCTCGCTCGTAGACGGGGCACTCCACAAAACCCGGTGTGCCGAAGTAGACGGGGCGATGCCCTTTGAGCGCCTCGTGCGGGTCGAGGCCCGCGGCGGGGCGCTCCGGCAGATGCACCGGCGGCACTCGCCCAATGGCGGTCAGCCGCACGTTGATGAACTCGGCCTTCTCACTCCGCGAGCTGTATTCGTAGATGCGCTGGTGCAGCGCGTGGAAGCCGTCCACCGCCTCGCGGATATCGTGCTCGGTGAGCGCCGCCTTGCGGGGGAACGGCACGTTGAGCTCGTAGGACTGGCCCGCGTAGCGCACGTCGGCGGTCCAGAGGAGGGCCATCTCCTCCTCGGTCACGCGCTGCGCCGCCAGGTCGCGCCGCGCCTCTTGCTCCATCAGCGCGTAGGCCCGCTGGAAGTCCTCGGGGCGCACGGCGTCCTCGCCCCTGGCGATGGTCTGGACGTAGTCGTCACGGATGTCGCTCGTTACCAGCCCGAACGCCGAGAGGGCCCCAGGGTAGAGCGGGATGACCACCCGGCTGATCCCCAGCTCATCGGCGAGATCGACGGCATGGACCGGCCCGGCGCCACCAAACGCCACCATAGTGAACTCGCGCGGATCGTAGCCCTTCTCGATCGAGCTGCTGCTGATCCCCTTGACCATGTTGGCGTTCACGACGCGGATGATGCCGAAGGCGGCCTCCTCGACCGACAGGCCCAACGGCTCGGCGACGTGCTTGCGCACAGCCTCGCGAGCCTTCTCGGGGTAGAGCTTCATCTCGCCACCGAGGAAGTAGTCCGGGTTGAGGCGGCCCAGGACCAGGTTGGCGTCGGTGACCACCGGCTGGTCGCCGCCCAGGCCGTAGCAGGCCGGCCCGGGATCGGCCGCGGCACTCTGCGGCCCGACGTTGAGCGCGCCGCCGCGATCGATCCAGGCAACGCTCCCGCCGCCCGCGCCGATGGCCTCGACGTCCAGGGCCGGGATCTTCACCGGGTAGCCCTCAAAGGAACTATCCGCGGTGACGCGCGGCTGGCCGTCCTCCACCAGGCCGATGTCGAAGCTGGTGCCACCCATATCGATCGTGATCAGCTTGAGATCGCCGGTCAGCCGGCCCATAAAGCAGCTCGCCACGGCGCCGCCGGCCGGCCCAGAGTTGACCGTGTTGACGGCCTTGTACTTTGCCATCTCAGAGGTGATGGCGCCACCGCTGGCCTGCATGATCCGCACCTCGACCGGCCCATACGTCTCGCGCAGCATGCGATCCAGGGTCTCGATGTAGCGCTGCACGATGGGCTGCAGGTAGGCGTTGAGGACCGTGGTCGAGGTCCGCTCGAACTCGCGGAATTCGGGAGCGACCTGGGACGAGAGCGAGACGAAGGCCTCGGGAAATTCTTCCTGGCAGATGGCCTTGATGCGCTGCTCGTGGCTGGGGTTGAGGAAGGAGAAGAGAGTACAGACCGCGATGGTCTGGACGCCCTGCGACTTCAAGAAGCGAACGGCCCGGCGGGCATCCTCCTCGTCCAGCGGCGTGACGACCTCTCCCTGGCTCCCGATGCGCTCGTTGACGCCGATGCGCAGATAGCGCGGCACCAACGGCTCGGGGATGTCCACGTTGAAGTCGTAGAGCCCCTCGTCCGGCCGCTCGACGCGCGCGATCTCCAGCACGTCGCGGAAGCCGGCCGTGGTGATCAGCCCGGTCTTCGCCCCCTTGCGCTCGATCAGGGCGTTGGTGCCAATGGTCGTCCCGTGGCCGTGGACCATGTAATCCAGGTCGGCCATCGTCGCCCCGGTGATGCCCAGGATCTTCTCGATGCCGTTCAGCACGCCCTGAGCCGGGTTGCCCGGCGTCGTGAGCGTCTTGGTGTAAGAGATCTTACCCGTCGTATCATCAATCAGCACGACGTCGGTGAACGTCCCACCGACATCTATCCCGACACGCATGCTCGCACTCCCTTTCGATTGCGGATTGGAGGTTCCGGAATGCGGATGAAATCCGCAATCCCTGATCCCTACTCCCTAAGGGATTTCCAGAAAGATAATTGCCCCACATCGCTCGGCCTGGGTCTGGCGATCCGGGCCCTCGCTGCCGGATCTGGCGATCCGGCGGGAGCAGTTGGGATGATCTCAGTTCTGGAACACCCTAAATCACCGCGCCCCGGCGCATACTACTGCATCCGGTCCAGGAGTTGGGATGATCTCAGTTCTGGAACGCCCTAAATCACGCCGCGTGCGACCAGTTCCTCCAGCGTCGCCGCGCCAACGCCGATCTCAGTGTAGACCCTGGCGTTGTGCTCACCCTGGCGCGGCGGGAAGGCCAGGCGGTTGTTCCGTTCACGCAGGAAGCCGGTGTCCACGACGGGCGGCGCCGTGCAGACCTCTTTCCCGGTGCGCGGGTCCGTCGCCCGGATGAGATGCGGACGCACGTACGGGTCCTCGACCACATCGGGGATGGCGTTGATCTTGCCGACGGGCACGCCCGCCCCGCGAAAGGTCGCCAGGGCCTGCTCGGTGGTCATCGTCTGCGTCAGCTCGGCAATGGCCTGGTTGAGCGCTGCCACATCCGCGATGCGGCCGGCGTTGCGGGCATAGCGCTCCTGAGCCAGGTGCTCCCATCCCGGGAGGCGGGTCAGCGTCTCCCACTGGCGATCGTTGCCCACCGCCAGGTAGACGAAGCCGTCGCTCGTCGAGTAGACCGAAGCCGGCGCGAAGAACTGGTGGGTGTTGCCCCGCCGGCCGATCACCTCGCCAAAGCTGTGGGTCAGCATGATCGGGGTGACCATCCAGGCCAGGGCGCTGCGGAACATGGAAATGTCGATCCGCGTCCCCTCGCCCGTGACGGCTCGCCGGTAGAGGGCCTTCATGACCTGGCCGTAGGCATGCTCAGCCGCGCCCAGGTCCACCATCGGCAGGCCGAAGATCATCGGGTCGCCGTCGGGATCGCCGGTCAGTGCCATCAACCCGCTCCGCGCCTGCAGGATCGGGTCGTAGGCGGCTTCATCGCTCTCCGGGCCGAAACCGGTGGTGCCGACCCAGATCAGGTCGGGCTTGACCTGCCGCAGCGTCTCGTAGTCGATACCGAGCCTGGCGTAGCTGCGCGGGCGCTGGTTGCAGGCGAAAATATCTACCGGCAGCCGGGCGATCAGCTCACAGAGCAGCGCGCGGCCCTCCTCGCAGCCCAGATTGAGGGTGATAGCCTCCTTGCCCAGGTTGTTCGGCAAAAAGTAGGTCCGCATGCCCTCTTCACCGTCCAGGGCCTTGCTGCCGACGAAGCGGTTGGGATCGCCGCGCCGGGGGTCTTCCACCCGGATGACGCGCGCGCCATCCTGGACCAGGCGATAGGTCAGGAACGGTACCGTTGTGGCTTGTTCGAGGGAGAGGACGGTCAGGTTCATAGTTTTGGGGCCATGCAGAGATTCTGAACCCGGCGGGACAGAAACACAGAGAGCTCTTTTTCCTCGTTCAAGGTGGAGGCGGGTTCGGCGGGGGGGGGGGGCAGAGCCCCCGCCCCGCCAGGTTTCCACTACAGCCTTACCGGTTCGTCGAACCGCCCGAAGACGTCCTTCAACACGCCGGTGATCTCCTGCAACGTGCAGTAGGCCCGCACGGCGCCCAGCATCGCCGGCATGAGGTTCACGCCCGACGCGGCCTCGTCGCGGATCCGCGCGAGGCACGCGGCGACGGTGCTCGCATCGCGGGTCGCCTTCACCTCGGCCAGGCGGCGGCGCTGCTCCCCGGCCTGCTCGGGTTTATACTCGTGAAGTTGCACCTCGTGGGAGACAGCGCCCTCCTCGGTGCGGTACTTGTTCACCCCAACCTTAACGATCTCGCCCTCCTGGACGGCCTTCTCCGTCAGATACGCCTGCCGCGCGACCAGAGCCTGCACGTAGCCTTGGGAGACGGCGTTGACCATGCCGCCCCACTCCTCGTCCACGCGCTTCATCTCGGCAACGATACGCTTCTCCATCTCGTTCGTCAGCCACTCCAGGTAGTAGCTGCCGGCGAGAGGATCGACCGTGTCGCACAGCCCCATCTCATCGGCCAGGATCTGCATGGTGCGGAGCGAGAGCAGGCTGGCCTTCGGCGAGGGAATCGTGTAGGCCTCGTCGAAGCAGCAGAGCGCCATGGTCTGCGTGCCGCTGAGCGCGGAGATCAGGGCGTAGTAGGCGCCCCGCACGATGTTATTCTCCGGCTCCTCGATGGTCAGCCCGCTGCCCCCACCACCGGCGATCATCTTCATCTGCATCGTGGCCGGCTTCTGTGCGCCCATCCCGCACATCAATTTCGCCCAGAGCCGCCGCCCGGCCCGGAATTTCGCCACCTGCTCCCAGAGGTTGCCGTAGATGTTGAAGTTGAAGGAGATCCGGTCGGCGAACTGGTCGATCCCGAGGCCGCGGTCCAGGACGTGGCGGATGTAGGCCTGCGCGATGGCGTAGGCGTAGGCAATCTCCTGCGCCGGGTTGGCGCCGCTCTCGCGGATGTGGTAGCCGCAGACGCTGACCGGGTAATATTTGGGCACCTCGCGCGAGCAGAACTCGATGGTATCGCCGATGAGGCGGATGGCGGGCTCCACCGGGAAGATCCACGCCCCCCGGCCGATGTACTCTTTGAGGATGTCGTTCTGGGCCGTGCCGCGCACCTCGGCCAGCGGCACCCCTTGCTTCTGAACCACGGTGAGATACATCGCCAGAATGGGCGCGGTCACGGCGTTGATGGTGAGCGAGACGCTGACCTGGTCCAGCGGGATGCCCTCGAAGGCGACTTCCATGTCGGCCAGCGTGTCCACCGCCATGCCGACCCGTCCTACCTCCCCCTCCGCCTGGGGATTGTCAGAGTCCAGTCCCAGCTGGGTAGGAAGATCAAACGCCACGTTGAGGGCATTCTGGCCATTGCCGATGAGGAACTTGAAGCGCTCGTTGCTCTCGGCCGGCGTGCCGAAGCCGGCGTACTGGCGCATGGTCCACGGGCGGCGGCGGTACATCAAGGGATGGATGCCACGGGTAAAGGGAAATTCGCCCGGCGCGCCGATCTCGGCGCCGATGTCCAGGCCGGCGACGTCCTCGGGCCCGTACAGCGGTTTGACCGCGATGCCCGATTCCAGGATCACGTCGCGCACTTTCTTCTTCTCGCTCATCAGGTCAGTTCTCCCCCTTGTGGGGCAAAATGGCATTTTGCCCTATCCCCGTCTCGGCCAACTGTTGGAAGAACCGCGCAATCTCCGCGAACCGCGAGCTGGTCGGAAAGACCGCGCGCACGCCCAAGTCAAGCAGCTTCTGCCGGTCGGGGTAGGGGATGTTGCCCCCGACGACGACCGCGATATCCTCGATGTGCAGGTCGCGGAGCTTCTGCATCAAGCCGGCAGTCAGGGGGAGATGCGCGCCCGAGAGAATCGAGAGCCCGATGACATCCACATCCTCCTGCAGGGCGGCCTCAGCAATTTCATCCACGGTTTGGTGGAGCCCGGTGTAGATCACTTCCATCCCCGCCTCGCGGAGCGCGTGGGCCACAACCTTCGCGCCGCGGTTGTGTCCATCGAGCCCCGGTTTGGCGATGAGTACTCGCAAGGGGCGTTGCCGGTCCAAAGTTGCCTCCTCTTTTCTCGACAAGGGGACAGGGAAAGTTCCAGGTTGGTAACTCCTCCGCCGCCCGGCCTGGATGGCCACATCCAGGCCAGCCCTCCGCCGCTCGGCCTGGATTGTCAAATCCAGGCCAATCAGGAGCCATCTCACTCAGCCGGCGGATCTGGCGATCCGCCGGGAGCGACGCAATAAGCACCAGAGCCCTCCGCCGCTCGGCCTGGATGGCCACATCCAGGCCACTCCCTCGCCGCTCGGCCTGGATTGTCAAATCCAGGCCAATCAGGAGCCACCTCACTCAGCCGGCGGATCTGGCGATCCGCCGGGAGCGACGCAAGAGTCGCCAGAGCCCTCCGCCGCTCGGCCTGGATTGTCAAATCCAGGCCAGGCCTCAACCGCTCGACCTGGATGGCCACATCCAGGCCAATGAGGGGCCACCTCACTCAGCCGGCGGATCTGGCGATCCGCCGGGAGCGGCGGAAGAGGTACCCAGGTTGAAGGTTGAGCGTTACTGATGCACCGCCTCACCTTCAACCTTCAACTCGCCACCCTTTCATCTACGGGAGAGCAGCGTCCTTGTCCCCTATGCCACATCTACCCTCACCACGACCGCCGCGGCCGTGTCGCCGGCGGCGCAGCCGTCGAAGAGGCCATAGCCACCGCCGCGGATGACCAGCTCCTCGATCAGTTCCATGATCGAGCGCGCGCCCGTCGGTCCCTGCGGGTGCCCCCACACAAGCGACGAGCCGTAGTTATTCATCGCGTCCCACTTCACACTCATCTCACGGCAGAAGTAGATGTCATTCACGGCGAACGGGTTGTGGGTTTTGATGGCCGCGATGTCCTCGATCGTCAGGCCGGCCTGCTCCAGAGCGGCCCGCGCCGCCGGCACGACGGCCTGGGCCATGAAACCCGGCCTGGCGCGCCCCTGGCCAAAGGAGAGCACCCGCACGGTGATGCCTGAATCACGGCTGAGCTCGCGCGCGCGCGCGCGCGAGGTGACGACAATGGCCGCGTTGCCGTCGGCCGGGTGGGTCTGGCCACCGAAGGTCACTATCCCGCCCGGCAGCACCGGCTTCAGCTTCGCCAGGCCCTCGGCCGTGGTGGGGAAAACACCCTCGTCGGTGGTCACGGTGGCGAGCGTCTTGCGCCCCGAGGAATCCTTGACCTCGATGGGGGTCACCATGAAGCGCTTGTGGAAGGCGCTGTCATCCTTCAGGGCCTCCCGGTACTGAGCGTAGCGGATCAGGGTGAGCTCATCCTGCTCCTCGCGGCCGATATCACATTCCTGGGCCACGTTTTCGGCCGTTTGCACCATCGACTCCCCGGCGTACGGGTCGCAGTTGAAGTTTTCCCACACCCAGTCCTCGGCATCCATCTTCCCACCGGGCGCCAAGGGATTCGGGTAGGTGATGTGCGGTCCGTTGCTGGTGCGGTCGCAGGTCGCCGCCAGGATCACCTCCTGGGCGCCGCTCTCGATCTCGAAGGCGGCGCTCCCCAGGACCCGCGCCGATGTCGCGCAGGCCTGGCCGAACATGGGGCCGGTGACGCCGGTGGCGCCGATCAGCGCGGCGTACCAGGGCGCACCGTAGAAGCTGTGCTTCTGCGGCACCGTGAGGCCGAGGAAGACCGAATCGAAGACCGTGGCCGGGATGGTGCGCTCGGCCAGGGCGCGCCTGGTCACCTCCGCCGCGAAGGTGATGGAATGCTGGGTGGCGAAGCTTCCCTGCCAGCGGACAAACGGCGTACTCCAATAGGCGCCGTAGGGAATGAAGACGTTTTCAAAAGGCATGTTCAGCCTCCAAGCGCGATGCGTGATGCGTGATGCGTTTCCTCACGCGTCACGCATCAGGTATCACCTTTCACGCCCCATGTCAAATGCCGACCGTGATCCCGCCGTCCACGAACAACACCTGCCCGGTGATGTAGGCGGCATCGTCGCTGGCGAGGAAGAGGTGGGCCGCGGCGATCTCGCCGGGGTCGGCCATGCGCCGCAGGGGGATCTTCTGGATCAGCGCCTCGCGGATAGTATCGGGGATGCCGGCGGTCATCTGGGTGGCCGTGGCACCCGGCGCGACGGCGTTCACGCGGATGCCGTAGCGGGCCAGCTCGAGCGCCAGGGTCTTGGTCAGGCCGATGACACCGGCCTTCGAGGCACTGTAGTTCGCCTGGCCGATGTTGCCCAGCGCGCCGATCGAGGCCGTGTTGTTGATGCAGCCGCTCTTCTGCTCCATCATGGGCACGGCGGCGGCCTGCGCGCAGAGAAACGTGCCCTTGAGGTTGACGTCGATCACAAAATCCCACTGCTGCGGGGACATCTTCTTGATCTCGCCCTCTCTGGTCTTGCGGACGGCGAGGGCGTCGCGGTTGACCCCTGCATTATTAATCAGAATGTCCAGCCGGCCGAACTCGCGCAGCACCTCGGCCACCATCGCGTCCACCTCGCCCGGCGAGGTCACATTGGCAGGGACGACCAGCGCCTGACCACCGTTGGCCCGCACTGCGCCGGCGACGCGCTCGGCCCCCTCGACGTTCACGTCGTTCACGGCAACGGCCGCCCCCGCGGCCGCAAAGCGCATAACGCACGCCTCCCCGATGCCGCTCCCCCCGCCGGTGACGAGCGCCACTTTGTCTGTGAGTCGCATCGCTCACGCTCCTCGCTTTATCATGAGCACCCACTGGCTCTTGATCACCGCCTCACCGCGCTGGTTCAGGACGTCGGCGTCGAAGGTGATGACGCCCCGGTCGGGCTTCGAGGTCTCCTTCTTCTCGGCCACCTTCAACTCGAGGTGGATCGTGTCGCCGAACCTGATAGCACCGGTGTACTTGACCGTCTGCTGCATGAGGGCCAGGGTCGTGCCCTCGAAGACCCCCAGTTGATTCGCCAGCCCGGTCGCGATCGCGAGGCCCAGCATGCCGTGGGCGATGCGCCCCCCAAAGGGCGTCGTCTTGCCGAATTCTTCGTCGGTGTGCAAGGGATTGTAGTCCCCAGACAGGCCGGCGAAGTTCACCACATCGGCCTCGGTCACCGTACGTGCCGCGGTCACGATGACTTCATCCGGCTCAAACTGGTCGAAGGTTCTGCCGCGGAAGCGGTAGCCACTCATGGTGTGATGTCTCCTGGAATCGGTTCGTTGTCCATTGTCAGTTTCGGTCGCCGTCTCGGCGATCTTGTGAGCCACCGCCTGAAACGTTCCGATAGGCCGCCCGAACCGGGTGCGCTCGTTGGCGTACTGGATCGAGGCCTCCAACGCGGCCGGTGCCAGCCCCAGGCTCAACGAGCCGGCCATGCCCCGGATCTCGGCCAGGATGGCGCCCGGGTTGCGGGAGCCGGTACCCAACGTACCCGGCAGATTCTCCGGCGGAATCACCCCATTGTCAAGGATCAACGCCGGGGTCTCCGAGACGCGCGCCCCAGCTTCTCAATCTCGCGCCCGACACTGAGGCCGGGCGTGCCGCGCTCCACCAGAAACATATCGATGCCACGCTTTGCCGGAAAAGCTCTTGCTCGTCAGCCAGTCGAAAATCCATTCCCCGCCAACGCCGCGTGGAAGAGGCCAGGTGGGCTGTGGTCCGTTGGGCGCCATGAGGAGTCGCCGCCCCCACAGACAGCCGACCACGGACGATCTTTACACCGGCGTCTTCTCCGCCAGGTGAATCAACACGCCGAAGGACTCCTTGGGGTGCACGAAGGCCTCGCGCCACCTGTAGCCCTCAAAGGTCACGCCCTCGGCGTAGGTGTGCCGGTAGGCGATCTTCAGGCCGCGCTCGGCCAGCTCGGCCACGGCCTCGTCCAGATCGTCCACCTCGAAGGTGATGTGATGGACCCCCTGGCCGTGGGCTTTAATAAACTTCGCTACCGGGCTATCCTCGCGCGTGGCCAGGAGCAGTTCCATCTTGCTGCAGCCGAGATCGAAGGGGCGGTAGCGGATGCCCATATCCTCGATGTACTCTTCGCGATAGAACCTGGCCCCGAAAATATCCTGGAAGAAGGATTGGGCCTCGTCGAGGTTCGTCACCGCCAGTGCGACACGCTCGACCCGGTTGATCACTCCCATACGAATCTCTCCTCTTGCAGACTCACACGTTTTCGGCCCGGGAGACCAGAGATCGGAGATGAGCGCCTGGACTCATGCGATGGAATCTCCGATCCCCAGGCGCTCATCTTTACGCTCACATTGGAATACGGTGTGCTGGGCGGGCGAGGGCAGTGCCCTCGCCCGCCCAGCACACGATCCGAATAAGCGCGAATCTTTAACATCTCACCGCCGCCCACGTGTGGGAACCCCTCAGATCCTCAGCTCACTCTGGCCCAAGACCTCCTCAGCCACACGCCGGCCACGTCCCTCGGCCCGCATGCGCTCCAGCACCCGGCGCAGCGCCGCCAGAAAACGCTCGTTCTGCTCGTGGGTGCCCACGGTGACGCGGGCGTGGGTCGGCAAGCGGAAGGCAGCCAACGGCCGCACGATGACCCCTTCCTTCAAGAGATCGTCGAAGAGGACCTGCGTATCCACCGTGGGGTCGAAGGCGATGAAGTTGGTCTGGCTAGGAAGATAGCTTATGTCCAATTCGGCGAATCCCTGGTAGAGGAACTCGCGTTCTGTCGCGACCAGGCGGACGCTCCGCGCGACGAAGTCCGTATCGCCGAGCGCCGCGACGGCCCCGGCCAACGCCAGCGTGCCCATATGGAACGGGAGATGCAAGCGGCGCAAGTACTGCGCGATCTCCGGGCGGGCGATGCCGTAGCCCACGCGGAGCCCGGCCAGGCCATAGATCTTGGAGAAAGAGCGCACCGCGATGACATCGCGGCCCTCATTGATATAGCGCAGGCTATCGGGCTGGTCGTCAGCCGAGGCATACTCGCGGTAGGCCTCATCAAGGACCACGATCACGCCGGGCGGCACCCGGTCCAGGAACTGTTCGAAATCGCCGCGGTGCAGGATATTCCCCGGGGGGTTGTTGGGGCAACAGAGAAAAACCAACCTGGTCTGCGGCGTGACGGCGTCCAGGACGCGGTCGAGGTCGTATTCGTAATCGGGACCGTGCAGATACAACAGGTTGGCCCTGCCGCCGGCGACCTGCGTCAGGATCTCGTACATGATGAACGTAGGCGGGGTCACCAACGTCTCATCGCCGGGGTTCACGAAGCCCCGCACCACCATGGAGAGTACATCGCAGCCGCCATTGCCGCTGAAGAAGTGGTCCGGTGTGAGGCCGTCGCCCAAAGTGGCGGCCAGGGCGTGGCGCAGTTCGTCGTCCGACACGGTCGGGTAGAGATGCATCCGGCCCATCAGATCGCGCATCGCCCGGGTCGCTTTGGGCGACGGGCCAAGCGGATTCTCGTTGGACGCCAACTTGATGATATCGGCCACACCGTAGCGGGCGGCGATATCCTCAATCCGCGCCCCCGCGACGTAGAGCGGTGCCGAGAGGATGGCCTGGTGAAAGCTGAGCGAATTGTTCATAGATCGCGATTTCTTCATGATGTTCTGACTGGAAACAGGCAAGTAACGATTGGAGAGCAACGGCCGGCTTCCGGATCGAAGACGACGACACGATTTCCTCCCGGCGCGGACCGCTCCCCCGCACGGGTCGTATCACCCTGGGAGAAGCCCGAAGATTCCGAGCCGAGCGAGCCGGTCAGGGTCGCCGGCCGGCGGGACCGTGCTGCTTCGTGGCGCTCAGCAGGGCCGAGCGGGAAAGTCCCGGTGTGAAACCGGCCCATACACTCAATCTCTCCTCTTCAAACGCTCACTCACCTCCGCGGCTCGCAACGCCTCCAGCACGCGCTCGGGCGTCATGGGCAGCTGCCGCAGGCGCACCCGGACCGCGTCGTGGATGGCGTTGGCGATGGCGGGGGCCACCGGGGTGATGCCCATTTCGCCGACCCCTTTGGCGCCAAAGGGTCCCTCTGGGTCGATCGTCTCGACGATGACCGGCTCGATCTGCGGCATGTCTAGCGCCGTGGCCAGGCGGTAGTCGAGAAACTGCGGGTTGAGGACCTTGCCCTCGCGGAGCTGCAACTCTTCCAGGAGCGCGTAGCCCAATCCCATGTGAATGCCACCCTCGATCTGCCCCTCCACGTACATGGGGTTGAGCGCGCGTCCCACGTCGTGGGCGGCCACGATCCGAACCACGCGCACCTCGCCGGTTTCGAGGTCGACTTCCACCTCGGCGGCGTGGGCGCCGAAGCTGTAGGCAGCCGAGATGTTGCCCTTCAAATCGCGGTGCAGCATCTCGTTGGGCGGATCGTAGAACGCCTCACCGATGATCATGGACCCCTGGTCGCGGAAGTGACGAGCGCGCACCACCTTGCTAAGCGGCAGGGCGCGCTCCGGATCGCCGGCGGCCCGCACGAGCCCATCGCGCAGTTCCAGCTGAGTGCGCGGGACCTCCAGCATCTCCTCGGCCGTCTCCAGAATCTGGAGTCTGGCCTCTTGGGCGGCGAGTTGGGCGGCCTTGCCGGCGATGAAGGTCGTCCGGCTGGCGTGGACGCCCACGTCCCAGGGCGCCACGATCGTGTCGTTGTTGGAGATGGTGACAGCTTCCGGCCGCACCCCAAGCTCCTCGGCAACGATCTGGGACAGGACGGCGTCGGAGCCCTGGCCGATCTCCGTGGCCCCACTGATGAGCGTGACACGGCCAAAATCATCGACCCTCACGATGCTGCCGCAGCCGTCGGAGCGATAGATCCGCGCCCCCCCACCGACGTTCATGGTCGTGGCAAAGCCGATCCCGCGGCGTTTGGCGCCAGAGGCGGCAGGCGGCCGCTCGCGCCCCCAGCCGATCCGCCGGCCGGCCTCTTCCAGGCACTCCGTCAGACCACAACTTGTGATCTTCAACCCCTGCGGCGTCTCGCTGAACGGTTGGTTGGCGTTGCGGATGCGAAACTCGAGCGGATCCATGCCAAGCTTCTCGGCCAGGCGGTCCATCTGGACCTCAACCCAGAAGGTGGATTGCGGGTTGCCGAAGCCGCGCACCGCCCCGGTGATTGGATTGTTGGTGTAGACGATGTCATTCTTGAAGCGGCAGTGGGGCACCCGATAGAGCGAGCCGACGGTCTCCATCATCACCAGGGTTGTGACCGTGCCCCAGGAGACGTAGGCGCCGTTGTCCAGGGTCGCGTCAACCCAGCGGACCAGCAGATCGCCCTCGTTGGTCGCACCGGCGCGGCTCAGCACCTCGATGGGCTGGCGCATCGGGCTGACCATGAACTCCTCCTCGCGGGTGTAGACCAGGCGCACCGGGCGGCCCGCCGCCTTCGCCAGGTAGACGCAGATCGGTTCGAAGGAGTACATGTCCAGCCCACGGCCGAAGGCACCACCGATGGCCGTCTGGATGACACGGATATTGCCGCCCGAGATGCCCAGGGCGTCGGAGAGATCGCGCTGCAGCAGGTAGGGCACCTGGGTCGTGCTATAGACGGTCAGGTGGCCGCTCGTCTCGAAGCTGGCCAGGCAGAAGCTGGTCTCCAGGGCGGCAGCCGTGACGTAGCCCAACTTGAACTCATCTTCCACGACGACATCGGCCGCGTCGAGAGCCCGCTCCGGATCGCCATGGACGTAGTCCTGGTGGCGGAAGAGGTTGGTGCCCAGCTCCTCGTGAATCAGCGGGGCGCCCTCGCGTATGGCCTCGTGGGGGTCGAAGACACCCGCCAGTGGCTCGTAGTCCACGCGGATGAGGGCCAAGGCCTCGAGCGCCGTGTCTTCATCCACGGCCGCCACAGCTGCGACCTCGTCGCCCACGCGGCGCACTTTGTCCCGTTTCAGGGGCAAGATATCCCGGCCGTAGCCGAACTTGCGGTCCGGGATGCCGGCCCCCGTGATAATCGCTTTGACGCCGGGCAGGCGCGCGGCCCGGCTGGCGTCAATGTTCAGGATCCGAGCGTGGGCGTGCGGGCTGCGCAGAATCTTGCCGTAGAGCATTCGTGGCGGGCGCAGATCGTGGCCGTAGACCGCCCGGCCACTGACCTTGTCGACGGCGTCAGGTTTGGGGGTGCGGCGGCCGATGTGGGCAAAGTCAGACACGACTGGCCTCCAGGATGGCCTCAACAATCTTGCTGTAGCCGGTACAGCGGCAGAGGTTGCCGGCGATGGCCGCGCGGATCTCCGGCTCGGTGGGCCGGGGGTTGTCGCGCAGCAGCGCTACGGCCGAGATCACCATCCCGGGCGTACAGTAGCCGCATTGCACCGCACCACGCCGGACGAAGGACGTCTGCACCGGGTGCAGCCCGGTGCCACTGGCCACGCCTTCCACCGTGACGACCTCGCTGCCGTCCGCATCCACCGCCAGCACCAGGCACGCGGGCACGGGTTCTCCCGCGAGCAGCACCGTGCACGCGCCGCAGTCACCGCTGTCGCAGCCGCGGTGCGCGCCGCGCAACTCCAATTCGTTGCGCAGCACATCCAGGAGCGTCCACCGCGGCTCGACGTACAACTCGTGCGTCTCGCCGTTGGCATTCAAGGTGATCGGGATTCGCAAGGTCGCTCTCCAGTTTCAACCGCCAACGCCCGGCGCACGAACACACCCACGATGTGCCGCCGGTACCAGGCTGAGCCGCGGACGTCGTCGATCGGTGTGCACTCCTGCGAGGCGATCCGCGCGGCTTCCTCGCCGAGCGCCGGGGTGAGGCGCCGGCCGCGCAGCAGGGCCTCGGTCCGGGGCGCGCGCATCGGCGTCGGCGCGACGGCGCCCAGCGCGATGCGGGCCTCCTGGCAGCGGTCGTCGGGACCGATCTGCAACGCCACGGCGACGCAGGCCACACCGATGTCCATCGCCCGGCGGTATTCCAGCTTGAAGTAGCGCGAACGAAGGGTAGGCGACGGCACCGGCAGCTGCAGGGCGGTCAGGATCTCGCCCTCAGCGAGAACCGTCCTGCCCGGCCCGACGAAAAAGTCGCGCAGGGGCACCTGCCGCTCGCCCTGGGGCCCCGCGATCAACGCCTGGGCCTCGTAGACCAGCAGCGGCGTCGCGGTGTCCGCGGAGGGCGAGGCGTTGCAGACATTGCCCCCGACCGTGGCGATGTTGCGCACCTGGTCGCCGGCCATCGTCCCCGCGGCCTCGGCCAGGGCGGGGTAGTGAACCCGGATGATCGGCGAGCGACGCAGGTCGTTGAGCGTGGCGAGGGCGCCCAGGCGAAGGCCGGTCGCCGCATCGAACGCCATCTCACCCAGCCCGGGGATGCGCTTCAAGTTGATCACAAGCGCGGGCGTCCACTGGCCGCGCTTCATCCGCAGCAACAAATCCGTGCCCCCGGCCAGGACGCGCGCCGCGGCTCCGTGCTGCGCCAGGGCGCTGACCGCCTCAGGGAGGGAGGCCGGGGCCAGGTAGTCAAACTGGTACAAGCGAAGGCTCCTTGATCAAGGCACGTTTCGAGAGGGAGACACCGCTCTTCATCCGATCGAGGAGCAGGGAGCACAATAGCCACACACTGTTCGCTCCAACGAGGAAGCCGTGCGGGCACGTTCCTGCTACCTGCTCCCTGCTTCCTTTGCTCCCCGCTGCCCCTCGGACAGCGCCTTGAGGTTCAGCTCATAGTAGCGAACGGGGCTGATGGCGCCGATCGCCTGCCGGACCTCCTGGTCGTCGAACGGGAAGTCCGGGTGGGAGACCGCCAGCCCCAACAGCGCAACATTGGCCAGGTTGGGGGCGCCCAGGCTCATCGCGAGCGCATCGGCATCGATCGAGAAAACCTGAATGCCGCACCGGATCAGCGCTTCCTGAATCTCCGGTTTCGGAAACTGGCCGTCACGCGCATTGACGAAGACCAGGCCACCCGGGCGCAGGAATGCCAGGTTGCGGTAAGCCTCGCTAGCGTCCATGGCGATCAGGCAATCGGCGGTGCCACGGCGCACCATCGGGCTGTGGTAGTCCCCGAGCTTGAAGTGGGATGCCACCGATCCGCCCCGCTGGCTCATCCCATGGGTCTCGGCGCCGATCACGCTCTGACCGCGCGCGAGGGCGGCCGTCTCCAGCAGCCTGGTGATGAACAAAATGCCCTGGCCGCCCACGCCGGCCACCAAAAGTTGTAGTTTCATACGGTTACCTGCTGCCTATGATAGACTGGGGCGCATTGCAGCACTGATATTCGTGGTGCGCGATGCATGAACGGCGGCGTGCACGTATCACGAAGACGGCGAAGGACAGTTCGGCTGTATCCGCTCGGCCACTCTCACATCGGAATGATGAGCCCCTTGTAGCACGAATCAATGCACTCACCGCAGTCGACGCAGGTGCGACGATCGATCTCCACCTTCCCCGCCGTCACGTTCATCACCAGCGCCGGGCACTCGAAGGCCACCAGGCAGTATTTGCAGCCGTCGCAGGCATCGTCGACGGTGACCTTGATCGGGGCCGCGCGCACGGGAGACGGGTCGTAGAGCACACAGGCGCGCTCGGCCAGAATCACCGCCACGCCCCCGTCCGGCGCTTTGGTAAACGCCTCCGCCTCTTTCAAAAGTTGCTTGAAATGGTCAATCTCATAGGGATCGACCTGCCGGATGAACCGCACGCCCACTGCCCTCACGATCTCCTGGATGCGAACGCGCGTCCCCTCGCCGCGGCCGTCGGCCAGCCGCTCGGAGTCGGGGGTGGGCTGGAAGCCGGTCATCGCGGTCACGGTGTTGTCCAGAATCACCAGGATGAAACGGGCCCCGGTGTGGACGGCGTTGGCCAGCCCCGTGATGCCACTGTGCAAAAAGGTCGAGTCACCGATGGTCGCTACGATCGGACGCTGCTCGCCAGCCAGCTTGTAGGCCTGGTAGAAGCCAGCGGCCATATTGACCGAGGCGCCCATGTCGAGTACCGTATCCACCGCCCGCAGGTTGGTGCCCAACGTGTAGCAGCCGATGTCGCCCGGGTAGATTGCTTTGGGCAACGAGCGGCGGATCGCGAAGAACGAGGACCGATGCGAGCAGCCCGGACACAGCCGGGGCTTGCGCACCGGCAGGTCGAGGTTGCCCAGCAACGCATCGAGCGCGGGGTCAGCCAGAGCGGGCATGCTAACCGCCAGGCCCAGCCGGGTCGAGAGATCGCTCAGGATCTCGTAGAGCACTTCGGGTGTGAGCTCGCCGGCATTGGGCACCGTACCGTCGAGCCGGCCATGGATGTGGCGGCGGTCGTCCAGTTGGAGCTCGATGACCGCGTCGGGCTCTTCCAGGATCAGAACGTGGTCGCAGCGGGCCGCGAAGCCGGCAAGTAGGCGGGGCGGCAGCGGGTAGGGCGTCCCAATTTTGAGCACGGGGACCTCGCCGCTCAAGCCCACTTCGGCCAGCAGGTCCACGATGTTCGGATGGCAGACCCCGCCCGCGACAATGCCCAGACGATGGTGGCGGCCGTTGCCATCCGCGGAGAGACCTCCAGAGTTCAGGGGCGAACTCTCAAACTCGGTCTCGATCCGGGCCAGCTTTTCATTGAGCTCCTTGTGCAGGAAGAAGCGGTAGCGCGGCGTGGCCGCCCAGCGGGTTGGATCCTTCTCAAAGCGAACCGGGCGGGTCACGCTGGTCACGCCCTCGAAGAGCACATCCTGCTTGCCGTGGCAGATCCGGATAGTGGGCCGTAGGATCACGGGCACCTTGAAGCGCTCGGACAGCTCGAAGGCGGCCCGGGCCATCGCCCTGGCTTCCTGCGGTGTCGACGGATCGAGCACCGGCACCTTCGCAAACAGGCCGAAGAGGCGGCTATCCTGCTCGGTCTGAGAGGAGTGCAGGCCGGGGTCGTCGGCAACCACGATCACCAGGCCACCGTTGACACCGGTATAGGCCGCGCTCAACAGCGGGTCGGCCGCCACGTTGAGCCCCACCTGCTTCATCACCGCCGCTGCGCGCAGCCCGGACCAGCTGGCAGCCAGGGCCACCTCGAGCGCGCTCTTCTCGTTGATTGACCACTCGGCGTAGATGTCCAGACCGAGCTGTTCCTTGAAGCGGACAACGGCGGGCAGAACCTCCGAACTTGGCGTTCCCGGATAGGCCGCGACCAGGCGGCAGCCACCCTCCACCAGCCCGCGCCCAATCGCCTCATTGCCAAGAAGGACCTCGCGGATCATCACCAGCCGCCTTTCCAGAGCAGTTCCTGCCCCCTGGCTCCAGGAACCGGGAGTTCTCGTGCCATTCGCCTCACCGACCATCACTCGTCAAACACAAACACCGGCTCCTGATAGAGCCGCACCTTCTTCTGTTGGATCCGGGTCCGCACCAGGTGCTGCAGCCGGGCATTCTTCTCGTCGAGCGGGACGTCGGCACGCAGCAGGTCGAGACTCACGCCGAGACCCAGGGCGCGCCCCGGCACGATGTGACGGGTGATGCCCATCGGCAGGCGAGCGCCGTTACGGGCCATTTTCAGCACTTCTTCGGGTGTGAACGCGGGGAAGATCAGGGCGATATTGAAGGACTCGCCCTCGACCCACAGGCGATCGGCACGCCGAGCGGCCAGGCGAAAGACTTCGGCCTTGCCGCGATAGAGGCCCACCACCGCGTTGATCACCTCGATCTGCGCTGCCAGATCAGTGCCCGCGTGAACCCCGCGAACCTGACCATCGGCGAAGACCAGGATACAGCAAATCTCGCGCAGCGCCAGTGCCCGCTCGGCGTCCGCCAGGGTCGCGCGCTCCAGGCGCACCTGCGGAATCTGCTGGATATCGTCCAGGAAGCTCTCGGCCGGGATGCCGCGGAGCAGATGGTGCCAGCGACCAACCCCGATACTGGGGTCGGTGTAGTCGATGATCTGTACCAGCCCGTCGCGACAGCCCAACTCACACAGCGCCGAGACGCGCGCCGCCCCGTCCAGGACGACGTACTGCTGCATGCCGGGGATCCTGGTCACGAGGACCGGATTGTAGAGCGTTTGATCCTTGCGCAGCAGAGTCGCCAGCCGATCGACGCGCAACGGATCATACTGCTCGTGCAACGAGATAGTGCTCAGCGGCACGATGCGCAGCTGCAGTTGGCCCGGATCGGTCCAATCGCGGCCGCGCTCGAAGCCCTTACGCAGGAACGAACCGGGCGGCGGTGCCACCGAGGGATGATCGCCGTGCAACAGCGCCAACACCCGGCGCGCGGTATCGAAACCGACAGCCGCCTGTCCCTCGACCGTGTTGGCGCCAATGTGGGGTGTCACCACGACCTTGTTCGAGCGCAGGAGCGGGCTGTCGGCTGGCAGGGGCTCGACCGCGAAGACGTCCAGAGCCACCCCCGCGAGGCGGCCTTCGTCCAGCGCGGCGATCAGCGCCGCCTCGTCCACGACCTTCCCGCGGGCACAGCAGACGAGGCGCGCGTTGGGCTTCAGCATGGCCAGGTGGTGCCGGCCGATCAACCCCTCGGTCTCCGGCGTCAGCGGCACGTGGATCGAGATGTAGTCCGATTGGCTCAGGAGCTCACCCATCGACACTGGCTCGGCGCCACGCTCGCGGATCTGTTCGGCCGAGAGGTACGGATCGTGGGCGATGACCAGCATGCCAAAGGCACCGGCCCGCTGCGACACCGCCGAGCCGATGCGGCCCAGTCCGACAATCCCGAGGGTCTTGCCCATGAGCTCGCTGCCCAGCAGCGCGGACTTCAGCCACTCGCCGCGCCGAAGCGCGGCGTCGGCATACGGAATCTGGCGCGCCAGGCAGAGCATCAAGCCCAGCGTGTGCTCGGCCACGGCAACCGTGACCGCCTCAGGGCTATTGACCACCGCGATGCCCTGAGCCCGGGCACTGTCCACATCGATGGAATCGAGCCCCACTCCGGCCCGGCCGATGACCTTCAGGCGTCTACCCGCGCGAATGACATCGGCCGTCACCTTCGTACGGCTGCGCACCACCAGGGCATCGTAGTCGCCGATGATCTCGACCAGGCGCTCGTGGGTCAGCTCATACCGCTGGTCCACGTCGGCCTGTTCGCCCAGAATGGAGAGAGCGTCCGGGGCCAGTGGATCAGCGACCAGGATTCTCGGTTTGGTCACGAACGGCTCCTTCCCCCGGTGATCCCTGCCCGGCCCGCACAGCGCGGCGCTCCCCCTGGAAGGGGAAGCCCGAGAGCCGGCGAGCCGGCCAGACGGCACCCGGCCGGGAAGAGGCCGGGCTCCTCCAGAGATCACACAGCCTCCCACGGGTCACTCGCCCTCCCTCCCCACCCCCGCGGGCGAACATGGGCCGCAGAGGCGGGGCGGGAGAGGGAGTCAGGCGACCTGGGGAAGCGCCTTGAGAGCTGTCTCGATCTTCTCTGCCGGGTACTCGTAGTCGACCAACCGGCCCGCCAGGTAGGCCTCGTAGGCCCCCAGGTCGAAGTGACCGTGGCCACTGAGGTTAAAGCAGATGGCCCTGGACTCGCCGCGCTCTTTGCACGCCAGGGCTTCCTCCATCGCGACGCGGACCGCGTGGGACGACTCGGGCGCCGGCAGGATTCCTTCCGAGCGGGTGAAGCTGATCGCCGACGCAAACGCGGCGGTCTGGTGCACCGCCACCGCATCGATCAACTTGTTCTCGTACAGGGCGCTGACCATGGGCGCCATCCCGTGGTAGCGCAACCCACCGGCGTGGATCGGCTCGGGAATAAAGCCGTGGCCCAACGTGTGCATCCTGACCAGGGGCGTCATCATCGCCGTGTCGCCGAAGTCGTAGGCGTAGATGCC
The DNA here is from genome assembly GCA_027493995.1 of Ardenticatenaceae bacterium. Taxonomy (GTDB): domain Bacteria; phylum Chloroflexota; class Anaerolineae; order Ardenticatenales; family Ardenticatenaceae; genus DOUV01. The sequence goes on from JAOSJS010000001.1 coordinate 9,937,690, forward strand.
GCGGGTGATCGTCGGGCAGGCCGACGGCTCGACCGCGACAATCCGCGTGTTGCGGCCGTTGACGAGGTTCTCGCGCACGAAGGGGAACGAGATTCCGGCGAAGTTACTCCCGCCACCCGCGCACCCGATCACGATATCGGGGTAATCATCGGCCAGCTCGAACTGCTTCAAAGCTTCCTCGCCGATGACGGTCTGGTGCAACAAGACGTGATTCAGCACGCTCCCGAGGGAGTACTTCGTGTCGTCGCGGGTGGCGGCATCTTCCACTGCCTCGCTGATGGCAATGCCGAGGCTGCCGGGAGAATCGGGATCCTGCGCCAGGATGCTGCGGCCGGCCTGGGTCTGCTCGCTGGGGCTCGGAACCACCGTGCCCCCCCAGGACTCCATCAACACCCGGCGATAGGGTTTCTGCTGGTAGCTGACCTTCACCATGTAGACCTTGCACTCCAGCCCAAAGAGCTGGCACGCGAAGGAAAGCGCACTGCCCCACTGGCCGGCGCCGGTCTCGGTGGCGATTCGCTTGACCCCTTCTTCCTTATTGTAGAATACCTGAGCCACGGAGGTGTTGGGCTTGTGGCTGCCCGGAGGACTCACCCCTTCGTACTTGTAGTAGATGCGCGCCGGCGTATCTAAGACCTTCTCCCAGCGGCGGGCACGATACAGAGGCGTCGGGCGCCACAGGCGGTAGACCTCCCGAACCGGGTCCGGGATCTCGATGTAGCGATCCGTGCTCACTTCTTGCATGATAACGGCCATCGGGAACAGCGGAGCCAGATCCGCCGGGCCGATGGGCTGGCCGGTCCCCGGGTGCAAGACGGGGGAAAGCGGGAAGGGCAAGTCGGCCGCGAGGTTGTACCAGGTACGAGGAATGTCGCTTTCCGCCAGCATGAATTTCGTCTCAGCCATCAGCGTGATGCCTCCTGGGTGCGTGAGGGGACAACGGAAGGCGTTGCCCAGCGGATTCCACAACGACGAGCGAGCGACGTTGGCAAGAACTATCCAGGGTTGGTCAGCCCATCACCTCCCTCCCGTTGACCTCTTTGCGCCACGAGCAACCATTCAAGACGTCAGACTTCCAAAGTCTGGGAGGGACCGTGCTGGCCCACAGCGCGCTCCGACCACGGTGATCGAGGCCGGCACCTGGCGCGAACAAGACTTCGGAAGTCTATTCCCTCCCCCGCGGGATGACGTGACCGATGTTCTAGAAACCATTCACGGTGCGCCACCAGAGGCATTGTTCATCATGGTGAGCCGGCTGTCCCGCCGGGACTCTGTTACCGTTCCATAGCAGAAGCGGGCGCGTGGTCTCGAGCCGTCCGGAGCCCTGGCAGGCCGGATAGACCGGGCCGGCGAACCGGGGGCTGAGGCGGTCCCGTGGAGTTGGCTTGATCCTACTTTCCGGGGGGCGGTCGTGACAGAGGACGTCGCGGGTACCGCGGGCGATACGCTCGATCGGACCAGCAGCGGGACCGGCTGCGGGCACGCCGTAGCTGGCCCGATCGTTCTCGACGGCCTCGAGTCCAGGAAGCGCACGGTCAACTGCGGGAACCAGATCGACCATGGGGTGCCGGAGAGCGTCCTTTGCACAGAACGGCGTTCTCGATATTCAGCAGAGTACGACAGATGGACGAACGTGTCTATCCGCCGAGCGCATCTCAAGGAATGAAAAAGGAGGGATCTGTAAAGCCGCTCCTGCGAGAAAAGAACTAATTCTTTCGCACGTCCGCCCGCCGAGTGTGCCCCCGCACCCAGCGTCTGGGCCTGTCCAACTTGTCCAGCGGCCAGGGGCGGCCAACAGGCTGGCGGTTGAGGCTGGCTCGGAGGGATGGTTCTGGCGGCTGTGGGCCCGACCGCCCGCGAGAGGAACGGCTGCGCCAGGGAGGAAGATCGCCGTCTGGCCCTCGCGCGGGAAGATCACGTGCTCAAGGACCTGACCCGCGCTGAGGAGAGCCAGGAGGCCCAGGGAGACAGACTAGAGCGCCGGTCAAGTACTCAGACTTCCGAAGTCTGGGAGGGACCGTGCTTGCCCAAAGCGCGCTCCGACGACGGTGACAGAGGCGGGCACCTGCTGCGAATAAGACTTCGGAAGTCTTTTCCCTCCCCCCGCGGGATGACTTGACCGGTGCTCTAGCAAGTGCGCTAGAGTCGGCGGGAGAAGCGCGTTTCAACCATCAGTTACTTCCGGACCCCCTGTCATTCCAGTCGCAAGAATACGTCCACTGCCTGCGGGTCAAAGTGCGTCCCACTATTGGCGCGGAGGTACTCGCGCACTTTCTCTTCGGGCCAGCCCTTGCGGTATGGCCGGTCAGAGCGTAGCGCGTCCCACACATCCACCACCGCAAAGAGGCGCGCCGCCAGCGGAATCTGTTCGCTCCTCAATCCGCGCGGGTAGCCGGTGCCATCCCATTTCTCGTGATGGCAGTAGGGAATGTCCAGGGCGGGGCGCAAATAGGCGATGGGTAACAGCATCTGGTAAGCGTATTCCGGGTGTTTACGCATGATGACCCACTCTTCGTCGGTCAGCGGACCGGGCTTGAGCAGGATGTTATCGGGGATACCCATCTTGCCCATGTCGTGCAACAGCGCGCCCCGGCGAACGTGCGTCAATTCAGCCTCGCTGAAGGTCCCCATCGCACGGGCCAACCGTTCGGTCATCTCGGTGACGCGCTGCGTGTGGCCTTCGGTCTCTCGGTCGCGCAAGTCGAGCGCGTGCGACCAGCCTTCCAGCGTGTAATCGTAGGCCAATGCCAGGTCGAGGTTGGAGCGCTGCAAACTCTCGAACAGCGCGACGTTGTCAATGGCGATGGCGGCCTGCGTGGCGATGGCTTCCAGAAACTCTGACACTTCCGGGTCAGGGGTCAGCGGGGTACGATGGAAGATCTCCAGTACACCCTTGATCTGGCCCTTGGCGACGAGCGGCACGAAGCACTGAACGCGAAACGCCTCGCCCGCCGGCCCTCCGGCGCTGGCAGAGACCGCCCCGGACTCGGGTGCGTTGGGGATTTCAATGATACGGCGTTCGAGTGCCGCCTGGCCGGCGGAGCCCTCGCCGAGGCGTAGGCGCGAGCGGGTCATGGCCCGGGTGCGGAAACCGCGCCCGGCGGCGTATTCCAGCATCTGCGTGTGCGGGTTGAGCAGCAGCACACCCGCCGCGGCCGCGCGCAGTTGAGCCGTGACCTGATCGAGCAAGACGTTGAGGGTGACGTGCAGGTCGAGGCTGGCGCTGATGGCCCGGTCTATCGCGTGCAGGGCGGCCAGCCGCTGCAACTGTCGCTCGGTCTGCTCGTGCAATGCCGCGCGCTGGAGAGCGTTCGCCGCAATGTCGCCGATGGCTGTGAGCAGCCGCACTTCCTCCTCGGTGAAGGCATGCTGCTCGGCCAGCCCCAGGTGCATGACGCCGATGGTGCGCTCGCGGGTGCGCAGGGGCAGGCTAATCATGCTACGGATCGTGTTCAGGCGTTCCGCTTCCTCGGGGAGAATGTGCGCCAGCGGGTCACGCGCCAGGTCTTCGGAGATGCGGACCTGGCCGGCGGCAGCCACGTGCCCTGTGATGCCTTCGCCGGGGTGGTGCCGCAGGCCTGGAAGCGCGGGGTCCGGTGGGTGGAAGGCGCGGGCCACCAGATCGCCGGTCCCAGATTCGACAAGAAAGATGGCTCCCTGGGCTGCGCCGACGACTTGCGTGGCTTGGCGCAGGAAGATCGGCAACATTTCTTCGGCGCTGCGCGCATCGCGCAGCGCTGAGGACACTTGTGCCAGCACTTCGAGTTCGGCGGCCCGGCGCCGGGTCTGCTCGAACAGACGGGCGCTGGCGATGGCAGTGGCGGCCGAGTCGGCGATGGCTGTGAGCAGGCGTAGGTGATGCTCGTTGAAGGCGGCCGGCTGTCGGCTCTCCACGTTCATCACGCCGATCAGTTGATCGTGGAACACCAGCGGAACGGCCATCTCCGATCCGCTCAGAGGCATCCCATCAACGCCGAGCCAGTCGGGGTCGGCGGCGGCCTCGGCGATGAGCGCGGGTTGCCGGGTCGCAGCGGCTTGCCCGGTGACCCCCTCGCCCAATGGCACGCGGAAGTTCCGCCAGGCTTCGCCGGTGTAGCCGCGCGCGGCCTCGATCCACAGTTCTTCCCGCGCGGCGTCAAAGAGCATAATGGCCAGCGCGTGGCCGGGGACGATCCGAGCGGTCTCTTCGAGCAGGGAGGCCAGCACCGCCGCCAGGTCAAGCATCCCGGTCAAGCGTCGCCCGATCGTGACCAGTGCGCCCAGTTCAGCTGCCCGCTGCTGCGCCTCTTCCAGGAGACGCACACGTTCGAGGATCGTCGTCAGTTGGCCGGCGAGGGTGGAGAGCAGGCGCAGGTCGTCGGCGGTGAAAGCGTTGGCGGTGGGGCTTTCGACGTTGATGACGCCGATCACGCGGTCTTCAATCTTCAGCGGCGCGCACACTTCGCCGCGCGTCGTCGGATCGCCTTCCACGTAGCGTGGGTCCAGGCGCACGTCGGGCACCAGCAGCGGCTGGCCGGTCTGCGCTACCCAGCCGGTGATGCCGCACCCCAACGCCAGACGCAGCGGCTCGACCTGCGCCTCGGTTACGCCCAGTCCGGCGCGGAGTACGAGCGTGCGCGTGGCTTCGTCTATCATAAACACGGCCAGACCCTGGCTGCGGAACATCGCTCCCACCGCGGTGACGATGCGCTCCAACGCCTGGTCGAGCGTTGGCGAGGCCGTGGCGGCGACGACGGTCTGGTGTAGGAAATCCAGTTCGTGCAAGCGGCGGCGGTTCTCCTCGAGCCGGCGCGCGGCCTGGACCGCACTCGCTGCCTGCGCTGCGAAGAGCGACAGTAGGCGCGCATCCGCCTCGGAATACTTACGCGCGGCGGTGACAGACGAGGGCGGCGTCGTCTCGATTTCGGTCAGACTCAAGACGCCGATCAATTCGCCGCTATACAGCATGGGCACTTGAAGGACGGCGGTAAAAGGGACCCCCTCGTATTTCGGCGAGCGACCTTCCCAGGTGCGATAGTCATCCACAATCAGCGGTTGGCGCGTTTGCGCCACGTAGCCAGCCGCGCCTTCATCCGGCCGCAAGCGTATGCCTGGAGACAGCGGAAGCCCGTGAGTCACGACGAGCACGAGGTCGCCCCGGGCTGTGTCGTAAAGATAGATGGCACCAGTGGCTACCTTGAGTAAGGCCATAGCTCGTTCGACGATGATCTCCAGCAGGGCCGGCAAATCGTGCTGCATGGAGAGATCGCGTGAGATCTCATAGAGCGCGGCAAATTCGTCGGCACGACGTTGGAGTTCCTGTTCCGCCCGTTTGCGCTCGGTCACTTCTTTGCCCGTCGCGACAAAGTGCGTAATGTTTCCTTGCGTATCCTTTATCGGCGTAATGGTCTTTTCTTCATAATACAATTCGCCGTTCTTTTTCTGGTTCATGAGCTCGGCACGGTACGCCTGGCCCGAGAGAATCGTCTGCCAGAGTTTCTCATAGAATTCGTGGCTATGTCTGCCCGATTTGAGGAGGCGCGGCGTTTGACCAATCGCCTCTGCGCGAGCATAGCCGGTATGTCTCTCGAACGCCGGATTGACATATTGAATGACACCGTCCGGGTCAGTGATAACCACGCTGTCGGCCGTCTGTTCGACCGCGCTGGAGAGTTTGCGTAGTGTCTCCTCCGCCCGCCTGCGCTCGGTGATGTCGCGCACGAGACTCAGCACAGCCAACTCGCCGTCCACTTCCAAAGGTCCTAACGCGATGTCGGCGAAGAACTCGCTGCCATCCTTGCGTCGGCCATGCTTTCCCAAGCCGGTGCCCATGAAGCGGGCCTGCGGTGCGGAAGCAAAACGCGCGTGGTGTTCGGCGTGCCGTTCCCGGAAGCGCTCCGGCACCAGGATCTCAATGGATTGGTTGAGCAACTCCTCCCGGCGATAGCCGAAGAGAGTTTCCGTCTGGGCGTTGACGGACACGATTTGCCCGTCGGCGTTGACGATCACGACGGCGTCCGGCGCGGATTCCAGCAGGCCGCGCGATCTGGCTTCGCTGACCCGCAGCCCCGCCTCTGCTCGCTCGCGCTCGGCCAGCCGCTGCTGCGCCTCTTCGTACAGCCGCGCGCTCTCTTCGTTCCGACGGACGAGTTCACGCGAGGCGTTGCGCACCAGCGTGAACAACGAGCCGTAGAGGATCAGGAAGCCGAGGCCGACGCTCGCCCAGACAAAGAGGCGCATTTCGCCCAAGCCCGGCTCGAGCACATCCAGACTGCGGTAGATTTCGTACGCGCCGACGACCTCAGGCGAGCCCGTGGGCCGCAGGGGGACGTACACTTCGAGCAGCCGGGCGTAGCGTCCCTGCTCCGCCACGTTTTCCTCTTTCGCCAGCGAGGAGACTTCCATGACTATCTCCCCCGCCAGGGCCTGCTCGAGTTCTTCGGACGGAGGGAAGCGGCGTCCCACCAGATCTTTCGCGTCCGAGTAGAGTAACAACCCATCGCGGCTCCAGATTTTGACCCGGACGATGTGCTGGCCGAGAAGATACTGCCGAATCAGCGCGTCTATCCGCGCGTACCTGACCGGATCAATCGCACCGGCCAGGTCGGACACTTCCAGGTTCGGGTTGAGAATATTGGCGACCTGATACGCGGCGGCCTCGGCCTCTTGTCGCAGCGCGCTCTGTTCAAGTTGCCGCTGGAGGCCCCAGGCCAGGGCGATGGCGATGGCTGCCGTGAGGAGAAAACTGACCAGAGAGAATCTGGTCAATAGCGTGAGCTTCAAGCGCGGCAGGTGTTTCATGGAAACTCTCTCCCCAGAAATACTTCCACCACCTTCGGGTCAAAATGCGTCCTGTTGTTGGCGCGGAGTTATGTGCGCACCTTTTCTTCAGGCCAGGCGGTGCGGTAAGGGTGGTCGCAGCGCAGCGCGTCCCAGACGTCGACCACGGCAAAGATGCGCGCCGCCAGCGGTATCTGTTCGCCTTTCAAGCCGCGCGGATAGCCCGTGCCGTCCCACTTTTCATGATGGCAGTAGGGGATGTCCAACGCGGAGCGCAGGTATGCGCTGGCAGAGAGCATTTCGTAGGCATACACCGGATGCCGCCGCATCACCTCCCACGCCTGTTCGTTCGGGTGTACGCACGAGTTGTCAGGCAGATGGCGTCGCCGGCAGAACCTAACCCCCCGGCCCCCTTCCCTGCGAGGGAAGGGGGAGACGAAGTGCTGCGCGGCTGGCGGGCCCGCGTCTGACTCCCTCCCCGTTTCGGGGAGGGGCTGGGGAGGGGTCCCGCCCCCACAACTCCTGCGTACACCTGTTCGTTCAACGAGCCGGGCTTGAGCAGGATACCGTCGGGGATGCCCATCTTGCCGATGTCGTGCAACAGCGCGCCGCGGCGCCCGTGCACCAGTTCCGTCTCGCTCATACCCAGAGCGCGGGCCAGGTGCAGGGTCATCTCGGTGAGGCGCCGGGTGTGGCCTGTGGTCTCCAGGTCGTGCACTTCGAGCGCGCGAGCCCAGCCTTCGATAGTGGTGTCATATTGTCTGCGGACCCAGCGGTGCGGAGAATACCAGAGAACTGAAACAGCGTGTCCAATTCGGAGACGCGTTCGGCGGTGGCGCGGTAAAGGCGGCTGTTCTCGACCGCGACCGCCACCTGCTCGGCGATACCGGTCAGCAGCGCGATGTCTTCCTCCGAGTAGGCGACAGGCGGCCCGCCGCTAAAGTTCACTACGCCGATCAGCCGGTCTTTACAGATCAATGGCAGGGAAAGCGCGCAACGGATGCCCTGCGCCATCAATGCATCGCGTCCCACGAACACCTGGTGCAACCGCTCAGGCAGCAAGACCTCGACGAGCCGGCCGGGCTATTCATCCCGCCCGTAGCCGAACAACCGCTCCGCCTGAGCGTTGACGAGCACGATGCGACCGTCGTGGTCAACGGCCACAAGAGCGTCCGGCGCAGATTCCAGGGGTTTCGGAGAGAGTGCCCCGTAAGTTGCGGTGACGGGATTCCTGCTGGCGGGGGCATCGATCATTCTCCGTACTGTCAACGCAGGAGCGGGGGGATAAACGGTATACCAGGGCGGATCGGCGATCCAATCAACCGGCTGCGCCACGGCCTGCCGCGCCTCACGTAAAGCTCCCTCCGCCGCCAGCTTTTACGGGTCAACGACTGAATGGTGGCACATCGGTGCGGCCCATCCGTTTCGTTACAGGGATAATATACAGAAGTGTCTCGGCCTCCAACAAGAGCCCTCTGCTCGCGAAGGATCGAAGTCCAGGCAGAACGCGGTGAGGCTGCTGGAGTCGACTGATCAGTAGTCGCACGGCGACGGGCCATGAACGGAGAGCTTATGAGCAAGGAGAATTCGAAACCGGAAGATACGGAGCAGGGCGAGATGCGTCCAGAATATGATTTTGCGACCATGAAAGGCGGCGTGAAGGGTAAGTATTATAAAGCCTATCGTGCTGGGCACACGGTTAAGATTCATCAAGAGGATGGCACCGCGATAGTGCAGCACTTCACACTTGAAAAGGCCTTGCGGTCTTTGGTCACCCTGATTCCTGAAAAACGTAGGGAAGTCAAGCCAAAACGATCTCGCAAAGAGTTTTCCGGCTAACCGGCGCTTGCGGCCGACGCCGCCTCCACTGCCCTCCGGCGGGCGGCTGAGCCTGGCCGTTCGGCGGTCTCCTCCCCCCTCACGCAGTTTCGGCCGGCGTTCTTGGCCGCATACAGCGCCCGGTCAGCGCGGCCGACCAGGTCCTCGTCTGTGCAGCCGGCCTCGCAGACAGCCACGCCGATGCTCACCGTCAGGCGGCCCACCAGGAACGGAAAGACCTCCACCGCCGCACGGATTTTCTCGGCCGCTGCCAGCGCGCCCTCCCGGTTCGTTTCCGGCAAGACAATGGTGAACTCCTCGCCGCCGTAGCGCGCCACCAGGTCGGCTCCGCGCACGTTCTTCTGCAACAGGCGCGCCACCTGCTGCAGGACGGCATCGCCGGCCGGGTGGCCGTGGGCGTCGTTATACTGTTTGAAGTGATCGATGTCCAGCATGAGCACCGCCAGGCCGTGCCGGTAGCGCGCGCACGCCGCCAGTTCCTTCTGCAGCAAAACGTCAAGAAAGCGGTGATTGTACAGCCCGGTCAGCCCGTCGGTGATGGCCTCCTGCACCACCTGCTCGTGCAGGCGCGCCTTTTCCAGCGCTACCGAGACCTGGTTGGCCAGCGCCTGCAGCGTCGCCAGGTCGTTCTCGTCGAAGCCGCTTTCGTCCGCGCGCCGCACCGTGATCACGCCGACGACCCTGGCCTCGCCGCGCAGCGGCACAACCAGCTCGCTCGCCGGCAGCGCGTCCAGCTCGTCCAGCGCGATCCGTTCGCCGACCTCCGGGCAGGGGTTGCAATCCTCGCAGGCGCAGGCCTTGATGACGATGCTCTCGCCGTCCAGCAGGCCAATGCTCGTGCGACTGAAGCCAAAGCCCTCGCAGGCCAGCGTGGCCACGGCCGGCAGCAGGTCGTCCACCTGCAGGATAGCCATGATGCGGGCGCTGACCTCGTTGAGCGTTGCCAGTTGCCGGGCGCGCTTCTGCTCCTGCTCGTAGAGGCGCGCATTGACCACCGCCGTGGCGAATTGGGCCGCGAGTTGTTCGGCCAGCGCCACGTGTTCGGTGGTGTAGGCGTTCGCCTGATAGGTCCCCAGATTCAAGACGCCGATCACCTCTGCGTGAGCGATGATGGGCACGACCATGGCCGCGCGGATGCCTTCCTGCGCCAGCCGGGCGTCCATGGGCGAGGCCTGCTCGCGTTCGAGATCGCCGACCAGGTCCGTCTGACACCGGGCGATGGCGTTGGCCACGCGCGCATTGTCCTTCATCGGCACCAGCCGCCCCCGGCCAATCTGCTGGCCCATGAGGCCCGAGGCGGCCAGCATCCTTAGCGCCTGTGCGGCCTCATCCGAGACGCCGAGGCTGGCGCGGTCGAGCGGTAGCAACGCCTGGGCCTCCGCCACGAAGGCCTCAAACGCCACCTGCAGGTCGAGCGTGGAGTTGATGACCTGAATCAGGCGGTTGAGCGCCGCCAGGCGACCGGCGGCCGCCTCGCGGCGGAGCGCCTCCCGCGCGGCCCACGTAAGCGCCACCCAGACCGCCGCGACGAGCAAGGCCGCGGCCAGCCCCTCGTAGAGGAAGATCGCCGTCTGGCCCCCGCGCGGGAAGACAAAGTGCTCAAGGACCTGACCCGCGATGAGGAGGGCCAGGAGGCCCAGGGAGACAGGCCAGCGGGCGCGCCAGAGTCGGCGGGAGAAGCGCGTTTCAGCCATCGGTTGCCTCCGGACCAATTGAGCCGACGCCATCCGATGTGAACCGCTCGGCGATGGCGTTCATGGATGGCGCCGCCATCCCGCAATACGATCAGGTGAAACTGCCACACTCGACAACCGTGTAGGTGTAGCGCAACCAGATTTGACTCAGCCGGGTCTCGTCGCCGTCCAGATGCCACAAGGAGAAGTCGGGCGCGGGCCGGCCGAGCGGCGGGCTGGCCTCAAAACGCATCCACGGTTCAAAGTTGCCCGGGACGAATTCGGCGTAATGGGAGCGGGTGAGCAGATCGCGGTCGGTCATTTGTCTTCCAGTTGGAGAAACGATTCTATCACCTTCTGATCGAAGTTCTTTTCGGATTGGTGCATAATTTTCACTCGTCATCGCTGAATGGAGACCTCCATACCTCACTTCCGTGCGTTTTTGACGCGTATGGGTTTGGAATGCATACTTTGACTACGTTCCAGATTCGTCAGGGAGGAAAGGGAATGAGTACCGTCAACACTTCAGGCATTGAGCACATTCTCCAACAGATTGATCGGACGATTGCTGAAATGACAGCCTTGCGAAGTCAGTTGGCCTACTTGAACGCGTCTGTCCGTCGGATTCGTTCTGTGCGAGAAGCTGACTATTTTGGCATGTGGACCGACCGTGAGGATATGCGCGGGCTGTCATCGCGGGAATGGCTGGAGAATCTGCGGGCACACCAGTGGACGCGTCCATGACTGGAAAACTGCTGGATACGACAGTGTTGATTGATCTCTCACGCGGCAACGTGAAGGCAGCTGATTTCGTGGATGCTGCCCTCGCGGACGAGACTCCCCTGTACGTCTCGGTGATTTCAGCGATGGAGTTGATCGTCGGGTGCCGTGACAAGGGCGAGATTGAAAAGGCGAAGAACCTCATTGCCGATTTCGCTCTCGTTCAAGTGTCTCCAGTTGCGTCAGCGCAAGCCTACGAACTCGTACTGACGTATAGTAAAAGCCATGGCCTCACGATCCCTGATGCGCGGAAGCCAGGAAGCTCGCCGCCAACCTCCAGCAAGCGTATAGTAAAAGCCATGGCCTCACGATCCCTGATGCTCTGAATTGCCGCTACTGCAATCACCCAGGATCTTGAACTCGCCTCGGACAACGAGCGCCACTTTAGCATAATTCAGACCAAAAGGGTTTGCGGAAACCCTTCGGTCTTGGTTTCCGTGAACATCACCCGATCTGCCCCTCCGCCTCCATCGTCCGCAAAAACGACTCTGCCACGCGCGGATCGAAATGGATGCCCCTCTGCGCGCGGATGTACTCGCGCACCTTCTCGACGGGCCAGGCGTGCCGATACGGGCGGTCAGAAGTCAGGGCGTCCCATACGTCCACCACGGCAAAGATCCGCGCCGCCAGCGGGATCGCCTCGCTCCTCAATCCGCGCGGGTAACCCGTCCCGTCCCACTTCTCGTGGTGGCAATAGGGGATGTCCAGCGCCGGGCGCAGGTGGGCGATAGATGAGAGCATGTCGTAGGCATAGGCCGGATGCCGGCGCATGACGGTCCACTCTTCCTCAGTGAGCGGGCCGGGCTTGAGAAGGATAGAGTCGGGGATGCCCATCTTGCCGATGTCGTGCAGCAGCGCGCCCCGGCGGATGTGGACCATTTCGCGCTCATTCACTCTCAGCGCCCGCGCCAGCCGCTCGGTCATCTCGGCGACGCGCAGCGTGTGGCCCTTGGTCTCCTGGTCTCGCAATTCGAGCGCCCGCGACCAGCCCTCGATAGTGGCGTCGTAGGCCAGCGTCAGGTCAGTGTTTGAGCGTTGCAGTCGCTCAAACAAACGCACATTGTCGATCGCGATGGCGGCCTGCGTCGCCAGGGTTTCGAGGAAGTCCAGCCACTCGGGGCCCCCTTTCAGCGAAGAGCGATGAAAGAGCTCCAGAACGCCCTGTATCTCACCTTTGGCGATGAGTGGCACGGCATAATGCGCTACAAACCCCTCGGTTGCCCAGAGTTGGGCGCGCTGAGGTGCCGGTCCCGCTTCACGCAGATCGGGAACGTGAATGGTACGGCGTTCGAGCGCGGCCCGTCCCGCATGACCGCTCCCGATCCGAACGCGGCTGCGCTCGACGGCGTTCGAGCGGAAGCCGCGCCCGGCGAGGTACACCAGAGTCTGGGTGCCCGGTTCGAGTTGCAGCACAGCGGCCGCATCAACGCCCAACTGGGAGACAACTGCCTCGAGGAGAACGCTGAACGTGACGTGCAGGTCGAGGCTGGCGGTGATGGCCATGTCGATTGTGTGCAGGGCCGTCATCCACTGCAGGCGCTGCCCTGTCTCGACGAAGAGCCGGGCGTTCTGTATCGCGATGGCGGCGTAATCGCCAATGGCCATCACCAGATGCAGCTCACCCTCACCAAAGGCATCCGTTTGCTGGCTCTCCAGATTGAGAACGCCGATCAGACGGTCCCGGAAAACGAGCGGAACCGCCAACTCCGATCCACTGGGCGGTACGCTCTCCACACCCCTCCAGTCCGGCTCGAGGGCGGTATTGCGAATCAGCGCAGGTCGGCGAGTGGCGGCGACCCGTCCGGTAACACCCTGCCCCAACGGCATCCGAAAGGTGCGCCAGGCACTGTCCGGGTAGCCGCGCGCCGCTTCGATCCACAGGTCGCCTTGCCTCTCGTCATAGAGCATGATTCCCAGTGCATGACCTGGAACAACGCCGGCCATCTCTTCCAGAATGCCAGCTAACACCGTTGCCAGGTCGAGTGAGCCGGTGAGTTTTCGCCCAATCGCGCTCATGACGGCCAATCTGGCGGTACGCTGCTCGGCCTGCTCGTACAGGTTGGCGCGGTGGACGGCGTTGCCGGCCATGTCGGCGATGGCGGCCAGCAGGCGGACTTCGCCGGCCGTGAACTCCCGCTGACGCACCATCCACAATACTCCGATCACCTGCCGTTCGGCCATCAGCGGCACGCAGACTGCAGCGTAATCGCCCGGCAGCAGTTCGGGCCGGAGAAACAGTGGATCGCGCGTCAGGTCTGCGGTCAGGTACGGCTGGCCCGAGGCAGTCACCTGCCCGCTCACACCCTCCCCCGCTGTCGCGCGCAGGCCCACGAACCCGGCCAGGATACCCCGGCCAAGTTCGCCCACGACATCGCCAGTGGTGTCGCGCAGCCCCAGCGCCGCTCCGTCTGCGCGCAGCAGGGCGAGCACCTGGTCGAGGATGACCGGCAGCATCTCGGCGCGGGACTGAGCGGCGCGCAGCGCGGCGCTGACCGTGGCCAGGGCCTCCAGTTCACGCTCGCGTTGTTTGCGTTCGGTGATGTCGTGAAAGACCTCCAGGATGGCTTGCCTGTCTTGAAAGATGATCCCGGTGTGGCTGATTTCGAACGTCTTACCGCCCAGCGCACCGCTTGTTTCGAGAGCTCGTGTTTCTCCCACCTCAACGCCACGGAGCAGAGGGCAATCCGCGCATTGGCGTCCGTTATCCTTGTACATTTCCCAGCAGCGCGCGCCGGGCACAGCCTCGGGCGCCAGTGTTTTCATCGCCGGGCTCAAATACAGGATGTGGCCGCTTTCATCTACGATGTCCATGCCGAAGGGAATCGTCTGGAGCAACATCTCCTTGAAGTAGTTGCTCTGGCGCAGGGCTTCCTCCACCTGTTTGCGTTCGGTGATGTCACGGGCAAAGCCGACCACGCCGACGACTTTTCCATCCTGTTCCTGGGCTGTGCCCAGCACCTCCATCGTCAAGACCTGACCACCATTGGCAACGATGCGTATTTCCGAAAAATCGCGTGTCTCGCCCTTCAGCGTGCGCTCGAATTCTCGCACGGCAAAGGCGCGGTCGTCGGGGTGAATGAGGTCCACAAACGAGCGGCCCTGCCATTCCGCCCGCGACCAACCGGTGACTTGCTCGAAGGCCGGGTTCAGGCTGACGAATGCCCCCTCGACGGAGAGGCTAAGAATGATCACCGGCACGGCCTCAAACAGCGAGCGATACCGCTGCTCCGATTCGGTCAGCTCCTGCTCGTGCAGTTTGCGCTCGGTGATGTCGCGCGCGACGCTGACGATGTAATCGCGATCAAGCCGGACGTATCGCAGACTGACTTCCACGGGAAACGTCGACCCGTCCTTTCGTCGGTGGAAACCTCCCTGGAACATGGAACCCTGGTTACGCAGTCTTTCCAGGGCTGCGGCATACAAAGAGCGGTCGACCGTAGGGTCAATATCGAAAACGGTCAGGGCCGAAAACTCCTGACGAGTGTAACCCAGATCCATGCAAGATTTCTCATTGACGTCGAGGAAGCGACCCGTTTCCGGATCGATCACCTCGATGGCATCGTTGGATCGATCAATCAATGTTCGGAACAGCGCGAGCGCCTCCTCGGCCTGCCTGCGTTCGGTAACGTCAACGACGATCGAACGGCTTTCGACAATGCTCCCCTTCTCATCTCGGACGGTGTTGACCGTCAGGCTCGTCCAGACCCACGCGCCATCTGACCGGCGCATGGGCAACTCTTCGTCCTGGATCGCTTCGCCGGCACCGGCGAAACGCCGAAAAATCCCTGCGGCTTTGTCCTGAACCTCCGGGACCTCCGGGTATAAATCAAACACGGAACGGCCCACGATATCGCCGGTCTCCCGGTAGCCCAACAGTTTGACGGCAGCCCGGTTGCACCGGCGAACCAGGCTGTCCAGCCCAATGGAGAAATAGGCGATCGGAGCCTGTTCGTACAGGTCGCGAAAGCGCGCCTCGCTTTCGCGCAGTACGGCGGTGCGCTCCGCGACGCGCCGCTCCAGTTCCGCGGCGTGACGCTGCACCTGCTCGTGCAGCCGGGCGTTCTCCACCGCCGGCGCGATCTGGTCGGCCATGGCTTGCAGCAGCGAGAGATGATCGTTGCGGTAGGCGCCCGGCGCGCACGCGCCCAGGTTGAATGCGCCGACGACCCGGTCGCCGGCGATGAGCGGCGCCGCCATCCCTGCCCGGATGCCCTGGTGCACGAGAGTCTCGTAGATCGGATTACTCACCTCCTGCGCCAGGTCGGTGATCAGCACGCCCTGCCGCGCGGCGGCGATCGCCCGGATTGACGGCGTCACTGGCAGCCGCACGCCCTCGCCTGGTTCACTGAGTTCTGCCGGTGCGTGTAGAGCGAAGACACTCATGGTCTCGCCGTCTTGCTCCAGGAGAAGTACGCTGGCGCGGTCGAAGGGGATCAGGCGCTGCACAGTGTCGGCGATAGAGGCCAACATGGTGTCCATCTTCAGGCTGCCGGCGATGGCGCGGGCGATCTCGTTCAGGGTCGCCAGGCACTCGGCCCGCCGTCGCGTCTCCTGCTGCAGGGCGGAGAATTCCTCCGCGAGCATGGTGACCCCGACGACGATCGCGTCCAGGTCGTCCCCGCGATCGGAAGGAGCGCCACGCGCTTCCAGATTCCCCGCCGCCAGTTGGAAGATGACGTCAAGGACCTGGAGTATCCGGGGGTCTTCGCTCGACGCCACCTCTGAACTCATTCCAGGAATCCTCGCAACCAGTCAAGCGCTTCGGCTTCGGACGTGAATAACCGGACGGAGTGACTGGGCTGGTTCAGCCCCAGGAAGAAACTCGCCATAACGCGGGGGACGGCTGAGCCGACCAGCAGTGCGCCGGCGCTCCTGGCTCTGGCAGCTTTGTCAACTGGCGTAGTACACACAAGCCTTCCGGTCCAGGGATTTGATCGCGTGCATATCTACCAGCACAGGCCGCCGCCTGCCCTGACTGACTTCCCACACCGCTCAGCCTGATAGTCGCCTCCCGCGCCAACAATTCCTTGACCTGCCCGTGTACGAGGGCATGGCCATCTACAATCAGAGTCCTCGCTCCGCCCATTCGCGCCTTCTGATACTCCGCCCGGCCGGAAACGTGCCCTGCCGATCATATCCTATAGCGTCACATCCGGACTGTCTATAGGACAGACGCTGATTTCCCAACGAAAAAGGCCCTGTTGCAAGGCCCTCGGGTGAGATACGCGGGGGCGCTGTCCGGCCCTACGCCGGTCGGGTCTGGAGCCAGCAGGACACGAATGCGGTAAAGCGCCGTCTCCATCTCCGCCTGAGCAGCTCGGTCCGCGAGTATCCGGTCAGCCCCTCCACGCGGCGATTGATATCCAGCAGGCGCCCGTTCTTGTCCAGGTGGAAGATCACGTCGAAGGCCGATTCGAACACGGCCTGGTTTCGGGCTTCGGGTGGCCGTACCGCCTCATTCATCTGGTTACACTCACTTCCTGAGGCTGCCAGTTCCTCTACCGGGGGCGCAATCTGCGAGATCATCGCTCCGCTGAATCAAGGGCAGGCGTGTGCACGCAGAACTCGTCAGTGGGTTTCTGCCTGCTCTGAAATACCCGGCATTTCGTCATTCGGGGTGAAGCTTGCTTCATGCGCAACTGACAACATTTGCGTGCTCACGGGCAGGCAGGGATTCGGCGCGCAGCCACGTCCATTCCTCTTCCGGCGCCTGCAGGAAGGCCGCCACGACGGCGGGGTCGAACTGCGTTCCGTTTCCAGATTCGATCTGGGCCCGCGCGACAATAGGGTTTCGTTGGGGCTTTGAAATACGAGAGCACCGCGGTCTTCAACGCCTCCGCCATTGTGGGATAGACGTAGATCACGTCAATGGAATCAAGGAAGTTCAAGAAAGGACGCCTTCCCGTGTCAAGCACAAATTGGACGCCACGAGTGGCAGGACCTGATCCGCATATTCCTCCGCCAGCAGGCGATTTTTCTCCCGGCTCCATTGCAGCGCCAGTCCGTAGAGCGCCCAACTCGCAGCGGTGGCGGCCGTATGAGAGTCGATCTCCGAGCCAATCTGTTCCAGCCAGAATTCCAGCAGTTCCTGCACCTGTTGCCTGATCTGTGTCTCGATCAGCGATTCGAACTGGTTTTCGGCGTTCTTGCAGTGTGCGTTCATTCGGGCCACAAATTCACACACGGTCGCGATCAGGGCGCGCAGATTCCCTTCGCTGTAGTGGCAGGCATTGAGCGTCCGCTTTTCAATTTCCTGACGAAACTTCTGTTGCACCCGGGAATCAAGCAAGGCGTATTTATCGGGAAAATGCGCGTAGAACGTGGCGCGGTTGACGCCTGCCTTCTCGGCGATATTCTGCACGGTCAGGGCGTGGAATCCTTGTTGGGGAAGGAGTTCCGCAAAGGCATTCAGGATCAGGTTGCGGGTGCGCGTGACGCGGGGATCTTCCTTTTTGTTTGGCGGCCTGGACAACATTTTCGCTCCTTTGTTGTTTATCCGACAAATACCGTTATTTGATGATTGACTTCATTACACAACTTGAGTTTAATTAAGCGACACTTGTTGTTTATCAGACAGGTGTATCCTGTCACATTCAAGAAGAAGAGTCAAGATGAACAAAATCGCACTGGTCGTTTTTGCAGAATCCGAATCTCATGCTGATTTGGCGCGGGTCGTCAACGCGTTGGAAGTTGCCAAAGAGTTCAAGGAAGGCGGCGATGAGGTGGAACTCATCTTCGATGGCGGCGGCGTGACCTCAGCGGTGGCCTTTGCCGACCCCGAACACAAACGGCATCGTCTGTATGCCGCCGTGCAGGACAAGGTCGGCGGCGTGTGCGCCTTTTGCGCCAAAGCCTTCGGCGTGGATGCGCAGGCGCAGGCGTTGAACATCCCGCTTCTGGATGAATACGAAAAGCATCCTAGCCTGCGCAGCCGCGTTTCACAGGGCTATCAAATTATTACGTTTTAGAAAAACCACCTTTGTTGGCGGCATGAGAGTGCCGCGCTACAAATTCAAATTCATTCAAGGAAACTCGCCTTGTCGAAAAAAAACGAAATCAAAGCCAGCAAAAATGGCCCATTTTTGATCTCAGGGACAGCGACGTTCACCGATGCAAATGGAAACGTCAAAGAGACGGAAGGCAAAATGTTTGCGCTCTGCCGCTGCGGCCAATCCGCAAACAAGCCGTTTTGCAATGGCTCGCATAAGCGGGTCAATTTCGAGGCAGATGAAGGCGTGGTTTTGTCCGTCGGTGGACAGTAACCGCAAGAAATACCGCAGTGCTGCAATTCGTCCCGCAGGCTGGATTTGGCCTGCGGGACGCTGGTAACAATCCATGACCATCCGCTTTCTCGATTTCTCCGCCGTCCGCCGCAAGGAAAAAAACTTTGCCGATTTGCTCGGTGGCTTAACCCAAGCCGACCTGCGCGACCTGACGAACAGCATGGTGGACGCCATGCTCTCCCATCTCGAAGGCTGCGTTGACGCCGATGTCACTTTCCGGCCGCATGATCCAAACGCCCACGACGCCTACGCCGCCAATCCTGACGAAGCCGACCAACCCTGGACGCTTGGGCACGTCATCGTCCACACCACCGCTTCCGCCGAGGAGACAGCCTTCCTCGCCGCCGAACTGGCGCGCGGCGTTCCCAATCACGGGCGCTCGCGCTACGAGACGCCCTGGCAGGCTGTGACCACCCTCGAACAATGCCGCCAGCGGCTGGAAGAAAGTCGCCGGATGCGCCTCGCCAGCCTCGACCTGTGGCCCGACCCGCCCCATCTTGAAGTGACCCACACGCCCTTCCAGGCGATGGGTCCCATCAACGCCATCGCCTACTTCGCCTTTGGGCTGATGCACGATGACGACCATCTCGGTCACATCGCTGAAATCGCACACCAGGCAAAAGCCGCACGGGGAGGACAGGCTTAAATTTGTTTACTCCGCGCAACAGGAGAGTTTCGCGGGGTCTTTGAAAGCAGTCGATCACAGTTTTGGCAATGCCGTTCGTCGGCTGATTCGAACACGGCCTGGTTCCGGGGTCGTGTTGCTGCAGCGCCTCATTCACCTGGTTACATCGCTTCCAGAGGCTGCCAGTTCCACTGCCGGCGGCGCGATTCTACGAGATCATGGCTCCGCTGAATCAAGGGCAGTCAGGGATTCGGCGCGCAGCCGCAACCATTCCGCTTCCGGGACCTGCAGAAAGGCGTCGACCACCTGCGGGTCGAATTGCGTCCCGCGCCCGGCCTCGATCTCCGCGCGGGCGACGGCGTACGGCCGCGCGGCGCGATACGGGCGGTCGGAAGTGATCGCGTCGAAGGTGTCGGCGACGGCGAAAATGCGCGCACCGAGCGGGATGGTTTCGCCCGCCAGCCCCTGCGGGTATCCCGCACTGTCCCAGCGTTCCTGATGGGCGCACACGATTTCGCACGCGCCGTCGAGGAATGGAATGCCCCGCAAGATGCGCTCGCCCCACTCAGGGTGGCGGCGCATGATGGCCCATTCCTCTTCGGTGAGCGGGCCGGGCTTATGCAGGATTGCATCTGGAACGCCAATCTTGCCAAGGTCGTGCAAGAGCGCACCACGCTGAATCGTGGCCAGCTCTTCCTCGGGGATGGTCATCCGGCGCGCCAGGGCCAGGGTGTACGCCACCACGCGCCGCGAGTGCCCCTCGGTCTCTTTGTCCCGCGCGTCGAGCGCGGCGACCAGCGCGTCGAGCGTGTGATCATACGAAGCCGCCAGCTGGCGGGCACGCTGCTGTTCGGCTTCCAGCAGCACCTCTCGCTCTCGCTGCAGATTCTTCAATTCCGTGATGTCCCGGTTGATGCCCACATAGGCCACCGGCTGGCCGCGCTCATCCCTGACTGTAGAAATCGTGAGGAACGCGTCCCACACCTCGCCATCTTTGCGCTGGTTGACGATTTCGCCGGCCCAGTATCCCTGGCTGAATATCTGCTCCCACATCTGCCGGTAGAATGCCGGTGTACTGTGGGGTGATTTGATCAAGCTGGGCCTCTGCCCCAGGGCCTCGGCGCGACGAAAGCCGGTAAGCCGCTCGAAGGCCGGGTTGACGTCCATAATGCGCGTCTGCAGGTCGGCGATCAACACGGCATCCACCGTGCTCTCGAAAACGTCTTTGTAGAGTCGCAGTTCCTCGAAGAACCTGGCGCGCTGCAGCGCATTGCCGGCCTGGTTGGCAATCAGCCCCAGCAAGCGCACGTCGTGCTCGTCAAAGGGGCCGGGGGTGGCGCGGTTGACTTGCAGGGCGCCGAGTACCCGTTCGCCGGCCAACATTGGCACGCTCAACGCGGAGCGCAGGCCCGCCTCAAGTAACTCGACGGGCACGCGGAAGCGGGTTTCGCGCGCCATGTCGGCCACCTGCACCGGGACGCGCCGGGCGAAAGCGTAGCCGGCGGCGGTTTCCTCGCCCACCTCGAAGGAGCGCGCGGCCCGGGTCTGGGCGACGGTTCCTGGGGCGCCGGCCGGGGCGTTCCAGCCGATTGAGGCCAATGCCTGCAGCCGTCGGCCGGCCGCATCGGGCAGCAGCAGCGCGCCGGCGTCGGCCTGCAAACAAGCGATTGCTGTTTCGAGGATGTGCCGGGCGATCTCGGTTGGGTCAAACGTCTCCAACAGACGGCTCGACAGCTGCGCCATCGCAGCCAGTTCCTCAACGTGGTGAGCCTCCCGCTGCGCCCGTTCCGTGATGTCCCGAATGACGCTCACGACCAGAACGCCGTCCGCGGTTTCCAGAGGGCTCAGGCTGCATTCTATCGGGAATTCGCTTCCATCCTTGCACCGGGCCACAGGAAGCCGGGCGGACCCCATGGGCCCGACAGCGGGTGCGGCATGGTAGCCTGCGCGGTGATCCACGTGAGCTGTGTGCAGCCGCTCAGGCAGCAAGACCTCGACGAGCCGGCCGAGCAATTCCTCCCGGCGGTAGCCGAACAGCCGCTCCGCCTGAGCGTTGACGAGCGCAATCCGACCGTCGCGGTCAACGGCCACAATAGCGTCCGGCGCAGATTCCAGGAGTTTCGGAGAGAGTGCCGCGTAAGTTGCGGTGACGGGATTGTTCCTGGCGGCGGGCATGGATCGTTCTCCGTACTGTCAAAGCAGAAGCGGGGGGATAAACAGTATGCTAGCGCGCCGGACAAGTACTCAGACTTCCGAAGTCTGGTGGGCACCGTGCTGGCCCACAGCGCGCTCCGACGGCGGTGAGAGCGGTGGGCACCGGCTGCGAACCAGACGTCGGAAGTCTTTTCCCTGGCGAGTATGACTGCTTCACGTGATCAAGTTCCAATCATGCGGCAGGAAGTCGAGAGGCAAGACGAATGTGAGCGATTCGGGCAGAAAGCATTCGCGGTCGTCACAGGCCTGGTAGCGCAGCCTGGCGGCCACTTGAATCTTCCCCGCCCCGTCCTTACTTTCACCCAGGCAGCGGGCCCGGATCGCCAGCCGGCCGGTGTAGACGGGCAGTCTCTCACCCAGAGCTTCGACCTCCGCCCCGTCGGGCGCCGGGTAAATAACCTGGCTCAGCGAGAGCGCCTCGTTTTCGTCCAGGGTCAGTTCCACCGGAATGTACCCGTCAGGCAATGGACGGCCATAAACGTGCAAACCGTCGGCCAGCGAAATCTCAACTGTCAGCGTCGTCAACTGCCCCTTGCGAATCGTCGGCGAGGTGAAGTACGCCCGAGCGGTGAGGTGAGGCGTGGTAACGACCTGCGCCGCTCCTCGTTCCAGGTCCGCTACCCGGAAACTCTCGTGCAACAGGTCATTGACCGACTCGCGGATGCGGTGGTTGGCGATGAAACTCTTGTCAACCACAAGCCCATCCTGGCCCACAGCATACACCCCCGGATAAGGAACGCCGTACCGTTCGTGATCCTCGGGTATGTTCGTGTTCAGAATGCCGAACGCCCGTATCACCTGACTCCCCTCGTCCGAGAGAAGAGGGTAGGTGATCTCGTATTTCTGTGCGAACTTCCGCAGGATATCCTGCGAGTCCGGGCTAATCGCAAAGACCTGGATACCGTTGCGGTGGAGCGTCTCCAGATTGCGTTGCAGTTCGACCAACTGCGATTTGCAATAGCCTCACCAGGAGGCGCTGCGGAAAAAGATGATCAGCGCGCGGTCTGCGCCTCGAGGAGCCGAGAACCGGATCAAATTTCCGAACTGATCCGGCAAGGTAAAGTCTGGCACCGGCTCGCCGATGGCCGGCCCTGTTGGAAAGGTCTCGCCCGTCGGATCTTCGTGGATCAATTTTGATGCCATCGCTATTCCTCTCCCAATTCAGTCCCCCGCTTGCACTACTCCGCCAGCCGGTTCAGTCTCAACCCGGTGATATAGATATGAGTAGCCGCCGAGCGGGAGAGGTAAAATGCGGCGTCACGCCCGAGGTGCGGGAAGCGGCAGAACGCTCGTTCCAGAAGGAGGCTCCTCATGAGCGATTCTACCCGCAAAACCCTGTCCGTACCAATTAACATCGGCAAGAATGTCAGTTGGTTCGCCGTGTAAGCTGGCCAGACGTTGGAGGTCGTGGCCGCGCCGCAGAAGGCGCAAACGGACCGCGCTGGTTACCAACTACCCGATGACTCGTGTCGAGGGTGTCCCGGCCGCGCGCATCGTAGGCCAGCCCGGTCAGGGCGTCCAGAGCGGCCCCATAGACCACCCGGCCGGTGTGGGCGCGCCGTCTCCCACACCACGACAAAATAATCCTCATCCGTTTCAGTGACCATCACACCCATCGGGCGATTCGACCCGTCCGGCTCCGGCATCACGACTTTGAACAGCGACTCGCCCGAGTCGCAGACCTCCCCGCCCGACGCAAGCGCAAAGTAGTATACCGCTCCTGGTGCCAACCCCTCGACCATCACCTCGTGCTGGGTAGCAACGGCATCCTGGCCGCGCCGGTCGAGGAACGTCCCGTCGAGCGTCTCTGAAGCACGCCCGAAGAGGAGACCGCCGCCTTCCCGCCGACCCGCCGGACTCTTCCGGCGGGCGCTCGCGCCCTTCCACCATCTCTGTTCAGAAAGGTGGCATGCTATTCGGTTCGCGTGGGCATATCGAGACGAGGGCGTGGGGGCCGCCCACGACTCCCTTCTCCCGCAGTTCCTTCCGTTCCCAAGCGGCGAGCGAGCGGCTCCACTCGCCCGTAGGCCACTCCCACACGATGCCAGCAGCCGGTGCCCTGCGGCCTCAGCGCCAGGGCAACGTGCGCCCTGGCGTGGGGCCACTGACCTGCACCGCTACGTGGCTAGCCAGGATCGCTAGAGCGACGGTGTTACCGCGGCGGGCATAGTGGCGGGCCAGCGCGGCGTAGAGCCACACGGGGAGTTGGCCATCCAGTACAAGCGTCGTGCCGGCCGGTACGGCCGGCAAGGGACCCTCCAGGGGCGAGACAGGGGGAATGTGCGCTGCCCGCAAACAGAAGGACAGATCCGTGCGCTCTCCGTGAACCTGGGTCGTGACCGTCCAGGCGCCCTCACCGTCAGTCTGCTCGAGCGCGGGAAGCGCCAGCCAGCCGTAGCGCGCATCGAAGACGACCAGCGGCTCCGGGCGGGCGGCGGCCAGCGCGGCGGCGAGCCAGACCGGCCGGCCACCATACGCGGCCAGCGCGACACCGGGCGGCAGCGCCGCCAGGAGCGCCGCGAGCATGCCGGGCGCCCAACGCGCGGCACCGGGCGCCTCGCGGGCCAACCATTCATCCAGGTTGAATGGAAAAGTACCGGCCGGCGCGAGGCCACGCTGATAGCGCCACAGCGCCGCCGGGGTCCATCCATTGGTTGCCGCGACCCGGTCGGCCAGCAACCGCCAGACCTCTGACTCGACCGGGTGGTGGCGCCGCTCCAACCCGCCGAGCTGGAGCCGGAGCGGCGGCCCCTCTGCCCGCACGGCGTCGTCGCCATCCAGCACCGCAAGAACCTCGGCGAGAATCTGCAACTGGAAGCGCTCGCCCATCGACCGCCACAGCCTCAACTCCGCCTCGTCCCCGCCGAGAATGATCATATGGGTGCAATGATTGAAGAGCGCCTGCTGGCGGGGCGTTGGCTTCCCCCCGGCATCCACGAGGTACGGCATCGGGCGCCCGGCCAGAATTCGGTCCAGCGCCTCTTCGAAGGAGAGCGCCCAGGCGCGCTTCGTGCGGCCGGGAATCACTTCGGGCGAAGGTGCCTCGTGAAACCAGTTCCCCTCTCCGTCAGGAGAGGCCCTTAACAAATAAAATGGGGCTTGACGAACCGCCAACATTTTCGATAGTATATAGGCCAAGACCGACTTCCCCCGGTGGGGCGGTCCGCCCACCAGGATTGCTGGGAACAACTGTGGCACATCCCCCTCCCGTCTTGGTTGCCACCCTGGGCGGCAAAGCTCAGGTCGTCACCTTCGCCCTCGACGCACTTCTGCGGCGCGGCATCCCGGTGGGCGATGTCGTCCTGCTGCACATCGCGCCGCCCAATCCGGCCCACCGGCTGCACCGCGCCCTGACCCAGGTACAGCAAGAATTCGCCGGCGACCGCTACGCCGGCTGGCCCTGCCGCCTGCGCGCCGTTCCGCTCCGCGACCGGGCGGCCCAGCGACTCCCTGACCTGAACTCAGACGCCGCCGTGGCGGGTGCCTGGCAGACCATCCACGAGGTCATCGGCGAGCTGAAGGCACAGGACCGTTTGATCCATCTCTGCCTCACCGGCGGTCGCCGCCTGATGGCCATGCTGGCGATGTCGGTCGCCGCGCTCCATTTTACCTACGACGATCGCGTGTGGCACCTCTACACACCCGACGCGCTGCGCGAGGCCGCCGGCGAGGGCGCGATCATGCACGCGTCTCGGAGCGGCCCGCAGCCCTTCCTGCTCGACGTACCCATCATGCCCGGGAGCGAATACTTCCCGGCGCTCCGCCAGTTGCTGAGCGCCTCGCCGGAGGAGGTCATCGCCGCCCGGCGCCACCAACTGGAAGAGGCCGACCGCGTCCGCTGCGGGCAGGTGTGGGCGCGCTTAACGCCGCGCCAGCGCGAGGTGCTGGCCCTGCTGGCCCGCGGGGCCAGCCCCCAGGACGTGGCCGCCGCGCTCTGCATCACCCTCGCGACCGTCAACTCCCACCAGCACGTTATCTACAATGCCTGCCGCGAGGCCTGGGCCCTACCCGAGGCCACACCGCTCGACTACCACTGGCTGGAGCAACGCTTCGGCCGCTGGCCCGCGCTGCCGGCCTGACCATCGTAGGTTACGTTGGTGTCGGTGGCCTCCAAGCGATCTTGGAGAAAATCCGGAGATAAATTGGATGTTCTGGGCTCGAGAGTCTGGTAGAGTAGAGGTGGGCGTTCCGCCCCACAGCTGCGCGATGGGCTGGCGCCCTCCCCCTCTCGAGGCCCCTGCGCGTGATCCGCCCTCCGGTCGCCCCGGGCCCGTGTGTACAGAGCTGCTCTTGAATGTGCTACTGCCAAAAGCCGAAGTGTTTTGGCGCCAGGCTGTCCGGCCACGGTTTAAGTAGAAAGGCATTGTGGGGCGAGTGATTAAGAAGTTGCTTGGATTTGTTGGAGGAGGATATGACCTTATCACTAGTGCTCTTCGACACGGATCGGATCAAAGACTACGTATTCTCGACAGACCGTCTCACCGAGTTCCGTGGCGCCAGTGCAAGACTAGAGGAATTGAACACTCTCAAGACAAAGGCAGCTATCCTCGCGGAATGTCCAACCGCTGATGTCGTGTACTGTAACGGGGGGTCAGCTCTGGCCTGTGTGCCAACAGCCGATGTGGAGCGAGTCATCACTGTGGTTGAGGCACTTTACCGGCGAGAAGCCATCACAGCGACGATCAGTGGCGCATCTTTACCCTACGAGCCTGATCAGCCTTTCGGTGATCAAGCCCGCGAGGTCGCGGTTGAGCTTCGTCGGGTCAAGGCGGTGAAGCCACGAGAGAATCATGTGATGGTGGCTCCCTGGTTACACGTTTGCGATGCCTGCGCACAGTATCCGGCCAGCCGTGTAGATGGTAACCAGCTTATTTGCCCTGCCTGTCAACTTAAGCGAGAAAAAGGAGGACTCCAGCGCAACATTTTCTGGCAGGGGGCGGGACCGATAGATCAGCGCGGTTTTCTGAGGGCGGCTCGGTTAGTGGGTGATACTCGGTGGCGGAGCAACCAGCTGCCCCATGACCTGGACGAAATTAGCGCCGTCTCCAGCCCGCCAGGTTACGTGGGTTTTCTCTACGCCGATGGCAATGGCATGGGGAAGGTTCTAGAAACATTGCAGACACGGAATCACTATGCCCAATTCGCTGACCAAGTGGATACGCTCACCCGCGACGTGGTGCATCATGCCCTTCAGCGGCACGCCCAGCCTCGTTCCGTTGGAGGAAGACGAGAAGTTGCGCCTTTCGAGATTCTACTTATGGGTGGTGACGACTTGATGCTGGTGACTGCTGCCGACCTTGCCGTCACTGTGGCGCAAGACATCGTAAAGGAATACGAGAGCCGCGCTCCCCACGAGACAGGACACAACCTGACCCTTTCCCTGGGGTTAGTGTTCGCCCACGCTCATTTTCCCATTTACGCCATGCACGACTTGGCAGGCGACCTTCTCAAGAGTGCCAAGAAGGTAGGCGGCAGCGCTCTCGACTTTGCTGTCGTGACAGCTGCTGGTAGTCGTGATCTAAAATGGCTGCGCGAAGAAGTACTGACAGAACGCTCCTTCGTTCGATTACAGGAGGGCTGGCACCATAGATTGACTCAACGGCCTTATCGCCTGGAGAGTTTCGAACGCCTTTGCTACCACGCCCGGCAACTACAGGCTGTCCGGTTCCCTAGAAGCCAGCTACATGCTCTGTACGAGGGAGTGTTGTTCACCTCTGGGGTTGAGGCAAGCTTGCAAACAATTACTGTTATCGGCCGAGCCTCGCCTAAGCACCGCGAGAAGCTCCTGGACTTTTTTTCCGATTTTGGCTCTCAGCCACCTACCGCACCTCCTTGGCGATTGGAAAAACCGGAAGGGAGTCCTAAGCCCTACAGCCAGCTCCAAGCACAGTATTTGTCAACGGCGCTGGGTGACCTGGTAGAGTTGTATCGCCTTGTCCCGGCATTAGAAAGAGGAGGAGGAGATGCTGGCAACGATTGACTTACCGGCTGTCGTGCATGTGGAAAGCCCTCTGCACGTAGGTACAGGCTACGCTCGCGGACTCGTTGGTCGAACCATCGTTCGGAACAGACACGGCCACGTATACCTGCCCGGCTCTAGTTTGAAGGGACGGCTGCGGGATGCTTGCGAACGGCTGGCACGGCGGTACCGCGTCACTGTTTGCGGCTCGCCTCGGCCGCGTGATATGTGTCGAGCCTGGGATCCCTGCCTGGTCTGCCGCATCTTTGGCTCGCCGGGTGGCGTGGGAAGTAGTCTGATTGTAGACGATGGTCACTTGGTTGGCGACTGGGTTGAGGCAGTTGAGGGAGGCTTTGGTCAAGTTGAGACGCGTACTCAGATGCAACTCAGCCGGCGGCGAGGAGTTGCAACTGAGGGACGACTCTTCGCCAGTGAGTTTGCCGCCAAAGGGCTACGCTTCGAAACCCGCATTACTGGCCGATTGGATCTGACACTGGTGCTGGACCAACCCGGTCGATATTACGAGATCATTTTGTTGCTAGGGGGGCTCAAGCTGATAAAGACCCTGGGCGGAGGGAATAGCCGGGGTATCGGTCGATGCCACGTAGAACTGCCTGCCGAACTTCCCGTCATGTCGGACAACTACGACCTCGAGCACCTCAACGTCGATGCTATGCTGGAGCGGCTTGATTTCCTAGAATGGTATGCCGAGCAAATGGCCGAAGGGGACACGGAATGATGGAAGTAGAATTGATCATTCGTACTCGCTCCCCCTTGGTACTCCGGGCCAGCCGGGCGGCGCTCCAGTTTGCCCCTGGGTTGCGTTACATCCCCGGCACAACGCTTCGTGGAGCGCTGGCCATGCGCTATCTACACAGCCACCCACCCGACCGTGATTTTGCAGCTCTCTTCCTGGAAGAGCAAGTCTACTTCACCGATCTTTACCCGGTCCCCGGTGCTGATAGTAACACCGGATCGCTACGCTCGGAAACGGCCGGACCACTCCCGGCCACGGCCCGCGCCTGCAAGCGCTACGGTGCCAGCCACCTAGATAGCCTCACCGACTCTCTGCTACGACTGGAACTGCTACGCATTGCGCGTGAAAAAGGCATGCGGCTGCGCTCGAATGAGGAGTGGAAAGCATGGGAGAAGTGTCCTACCTGCCACGAAAAGGGTGTCGCGAACGATCGTGACCGCCTGACCGGTACTTACGTGGGGCTAGAAGGCTTCAAGAAAATCGATACTCCCCTACGGCTGATCACAGGGACCAGCATCAATCGCGCTACCGGGACAGTAGAGGAGTCGCAGCTCTTTTCTTTCGACGCACTGGAGGAAGGACAATACTTCCAGGGTCGGCTACGGCTCCAGGATGACACAGCAGAAACCCTGCTGCCGAAATTGACAGAGCTGGCGCCTGTTAGAAGCACGCTCCGTCTGGGCATGGGCAAGAGCCGGGGCTTCGGACGAGTGGAGGTCGTTCGCTGGCGTGAGTGGCATGAGGTCGAAAGGCCCCTGGAGGTGCGCTGGACTCAGTTCAATACGGCGACACAGCGGTTGTGGCAGCACTTTGGGGTTGGCAAGCCCGAAGGTGAGTTTTTCAGCCTGACGTTGAGAAGTGGTCTGATCTGGCGCGATGGCCTACTTCGGCCGCAAACTAGTATGCCAACTGCCACTGAACTTGGACTACCTCCCAGCGTCGAATCGTGTTGCTGCGTCTTGAACACCACGACGGTACAGGGTTGGAATGCTGCCTTAGGGTTGCCAAAAGCAGACACACCAGCGTTAGGACCGGGGAGCGTCCTGCTCTACCGCTTGACTGACCCGGCCCAAAAAGAAGCGACCTTGACTCGGCTCAAAGCAATTGAACGAGAAGGCCTGGGTGAACGACAGGCAGAAGGATTTGGCCGACTGCACCCGTGCGATCCCTTCCACTCCTTTTGGACTTTGCGGGAGGTAGGCGAATGACAAACGCAGATCCTGGACAACAGAAACACCAACAGCAGGAGCGGTTGTTGCAGCTGGCGGTGCGCAAGGAGGTGGGCCTGGTCAGTGACGCCCTGGAACCGGATGTCCGGGCATTGGCGGAGAGCCTGACCGACGCGCCCAAACTGGATACAACCCAGGTGCGCAACCTGGAGAATCTGGCTTACAGCACCGACAAAGTATCGGACATCACCGACTTTCTGAAACGGCAGATTGGTCGTTCTGGCCCCGGGGAGCGCTGGCGTTATGAGCAGGCGGGTTTGAGGATGCTGGATGCCCTCACCGGATTGCGACAGCGGGCGGAGAGCCTTGTCAACGACCTCCGAGGCGGCAACTATGGTGCGGCTATAGATAGCGACCTACCACGGCGGGTTCACCTGAAACTATGCCAGGAATACATCAAACACCTGGCAGCCGAGTTCCTCTACCGCTACCGCGCGAAGTGAGGAGGCAGTGATGAACGAACTGGAAGCGCTTGCACCGGCGGCGCGCGTTGCCTTACGTCACAAGTTGGCTGCCTGGAGCGATCAGAGGGAGCCTCACGCTGTGCAGTTGGTGGAGCAATCTCACGACTTGCTACCGAAGCGCATCACCAATGCCCAGCTTTCCGGCTTGGAGAATATAGTGGGCCAGGCGCCAACCTACCGGGAAATCCGCGCCTTCCTGGACAACCAGGCTACTCGCGCCAACAAAGGCGGTCGGTTAGATGTTGCTGGCTATTGGAACGCCCTGGCTGAGGTGTTGAGTATGCTAAGAAGGGAGGCCGAGCAGTTGTGGTCTGAAGTGGCGCCTGCTGACCTCGCGGACCGCCAGCGAAGAGCGGCTATAGATGAGTTGCACGTTCGCCTGGTACGGGAGTACGTCCAGCACCTTGTGGCTCACAGTCTCTACCTGGCAGGGCTCTCACAACCAGATCGTTGATCAATGGCTGAGAGTTGACGGCCATGATGACGACCCCAGTCCACCAAACGATAGAAGACGACGCTCTAAGGGAGTATGTGCGAGAAGCTGAAACATGCCTGCAGGCCGGTGCTTGTCGAGCGGCTATGGTATTAGGCTGGTCTGCTACGGTGTATCACTTGTACCGGATTGTCGAATCGAACGGTCTTGATTTATTCTGTCAAAGCTACAACAAGAAATACAAGGCCGATAGCAAAATCAAACCTGACGCTTCCATAGATCAGATCCGGGAAAAAGTCAAGGATCGAGATTTGTTGGAAATCTGCCATCGTCAATTAGGCCTTCTGAACTCAGACGAGCATTATCGCCTCGATCAGTTTCGGGATTGGCGCAATCAATCGGCACATCCTAGCAGTCAAAGCCCGCGTCCAGAAGAGGCTCAGTGGTATCTTGTTAGTGTTATGAGTCCATTGCTTGCTCGACCGGTGTATATTGAGCATTTTCCCGTCGAATTTATCAAACACTACTTTGATCCGGACGATGAGGATCCATTGGAACTGGCAGACCACCAAGCCGAGTTACTGATTCAACGTGTACGCCCTGACAATTACATGCATTTAATGGGAGAATTACTGCAAGCTTATCTATCCTCTAGTCATTACAGGGTTCATGGGAACGTGAGTAAACTACGAAAGTTTCTGACAGAATTCCTGGACACAAAAAGGCGCAAACAAACGAGCGTCTTGCGAGTTTATTGGCACGTCCAGCAAAATATAGTGATCAGCCCACACGTGAAATTATCTTCTGGTCGGAGTTAAAGCAGATGAGGACTCAAGATCAACAGACGATCATCCGCTATTTTATCGTAGAATTCGCAGAACTGGTAGATACCGGACAGTACGGTCCAGATGACAATAACATCCTGACCCTCGCTCTGGAACACACTGGGACCCAAGACCGGGAACGTATTGTTAGGGATCTTCTGAGTGCCTTCCGACATTCTCTAGTAAAGAGGCCACTTAACGCTAACGACAAGATTATCTTAGCGAGACTCAAGGAATATGCCGGCGACCAGGTTGAAGAGTGTGCCCGGTTACTGACCGAGGCGGAAGGGAGTTCAGCATGATTGAGGACCTTGATACGCGCCACCTTCGTAAGCGCTACATCGTTCGCGGCCGGCTGGTATTGGAGACGGCGCTGCATGTAGGCACTGGCCGCGCCGTGTCACCGCTAACCGATAGTCCAATTCTCCGGGACGCAGCCGGTCGTCCGCTCATACCTGGTTCCTCCATGAAAGGAGCCTTCCGTGCAACGGTGGAACGAATCGCTCCTAACTTGCCGGGATACTGGAGCTGCGCTCTGGATGACGATGTTGCGAATTGTCTGAGCCCGCAACGCAGCCCTTTGGGCGATGCTTACCGGGCAGTACGTGCTTATCTTGGACGGGCTATCCCCAGCCAGCCAGTTGCTGATGACGAGGATGCAAAGTTAGCACATGACGCGCTAGAGAAGTTAGGACACCCCGAATGGACCGACAAAAACATCGGTGAGGAAGACTTATTGCGATTGCTTGATGAGCACCTATGCGACACCTGTAAGCTCTTTGGCTCTCCCTACCTGGCTTCCAAAGTGCACTTTCAGGACTTACCTGTACGAACCAACGAATGGCTGGAAGTGACCGAGATTCGCGACGGGGTGGGAATAGACCGGGACAGCGAGCGGGCTGTCGAGCAGATCAAGTTCGATTTCGAAGTGGTACCATCCGAGACGGCCTTCGACTTTGGGCTAGTGGTGGAGAATCCTACAGAGCGTGACCTGGGATTACTAGCTGTGGGGTTGAGCGAATGCACCAACGGCATGGTTCGTTTAGGAGGAATTCGCAGCCGGGGGCTAGGCGCCTGCCGGCTCAAGCTCGATGATGTACAGGTGCTGGATTTTAGCGATCACCGTGCGCTGGTAGTTTATCTCAAAGAGGGGGCCCTGACCACACGACCGTGGGCTGGCTTCCTAACAGAGTGCATCCAAAACGCTCTTGAGGGTCTGGGAGGGAGCGATGCTCAAGCAACTGGTCAATGAATGTCTCATCACGTTGCATATTGCGCCAGAAGGGCCGGTGCTCGTGAAATCAGGGGTGGCGACGGTCAGCGGGCCGGATATGGCCTTTGTGCGGACCTGGCGGCGCGGCGAGCCACAGGTCTACCTGCCGGGCAGCAGTCTGAAAGGCGTACTTCGCTCCCATGCTGAACGGATTGCTCGCACGTTGCGTATGCCTAGCGCCTGCGACCCCTTCACCGACTGTGATAAAGCTCGCGATGAAGCAGAGCGAGCGCAAGTAATTGCCTGTGGCGAGCGCTTCAAGCAACGAGAAACGTGGCGCTCGGAGCATAAGAAAGACTCTACTGAATATGCCGAGGAGCAGCGGCTGGAATCGGAGCGACAGGCCGTTCCATTAGCTGAAATTGGAGAGTTATCCCGCAAGCTGTCGAACACTGAGCTTTATGGCCAGTCGTGCCCGATTTGCCGCCTTTTCGGCTCGACATACTACGGCGCGCGATTAGCCACGACTGATGCTTATGCCATTGGACCCGCCCCTCGGCCGGAGAGTCGGGATGGCGTGGGGATTGATCGCTTTACCGGTGGAGCTTCACGGGGTGCCAAGTTCGATCTGGAGGTGATCATTGGCGGCGTCTTCGAGACGACGCTGCATCTACGCAACTTCGAGCTATGGCAACTAGGGCTGGTTGGCTTCCTACTGCAAGATCTGCGGGATGGATTGATACGGGTCGGAATGGGCAAAAGTCGCGGATTGGGCAAAGTCGTCGGAATGGTGCAGCAGGTACGACTGGACTACCTCGGCCGGAATGTGCCCAAACCGGCGAATGGCCGATTGGCTCTACGCGGCGTTGGGTCGCTGACGGAACGGGCGGCTGCTTACGCCATGGTCTCCCCCGACGAGATGATTGTGGACTTCGGCGGCACTGCGGAGTACAACGGTGTGCGGGCAACCTCCATTTTCGCAAGAGATAGTTTCCCCTGGGCAGCAGTTGCTTCCCGCTGGGTTGACTACATCACGAACTACACCGTGCCCGACGCCATGGCTCATACCCGCTTTGTCAGGAGGAGGTGAGCATGGGGTAGCACAGCATCTAATCGTGATCATTGACACCACTGTTCGATCAACTGCAAGGTCTCTTGAGACCGCCGCCCCCGCTGTTTGGGTGGTTCCCAACGCGGCGGCGGAACTTTGAAAGCGAACAGTTCGGCCATCGTCCAGATATGGTCGGTCAAACCAGCCGCAATCGCCGGGGTACGCTGGACCCAGCGATGACCGAAGCGGCCCACCGAGAGGCGCAATCGCAGGCTTTTATGACAGTCGCAGAAGTTGTACAGGCAACCGACTCCATACATCCCACTGACCAGGGTCTCAGCCTTGCGGGCCAGGGTGCGCGTGCGGCGGGTCAGGCTCGCAAGCCGCTGGCGGAAGGTGGCAGTGAGCCGCTCGATAAAAGCGGTGTTGATCCCGCCCGCGCCTTGGGAGGCCTGGATCAGACGCCGGATCATTGCCTGACGGCCCTGAACGATGCGCCGGTCAATGTGCAAATGATCGGCGAAACGCTGTTTGACCACGTGGACAATAGCGATGTTGGGCCAGGCAACCAGCTTCGGGCGTCCTTTTTCACCCCTGCGGCGGGGCAGGGCCGTCCGGAAAGCCGCTTGGAACGCTGTCACGTAGCTGGCCAAACCATCTACGGCCAACAGCAAGGGACGGCACAAGGCGATTGCGCGAACCTGCTCGGCCAGGCTTTGGATCAAGGTCAGATCCCGCTTGGCGCTGATCACGCCACCCAACCACAGCCGGGTGGGGATCATCAGCGCCAGGGCCATCCAAAAGGTTCCTTTTTGGGTCTTGACTTTGATCTCATCGGCTTGCACCTGCTCCAAATCCAGTTGGGCGCGGCCTACGCTGTGTTCATGCACCTTCTGGCAGTGCTGACCCGCCCGCTGCCACCCGTCCCGAACCGTGCGCTCATCCAAGCCAAACGCCTTCACAATCGCCTGCAGCGGACAGCCATAAGCCAGCAAAGCAATCACCAGCATGACCATCTCCGCACTCGTCCGCAGCCGGTAGAAAATCGTGCCTTTGGTGGCCGTAAAGGTTTGTTCGCAAACCTCGCAGCGGTAGCGCTGCTCCTGCCGGCTGTGGATTTGAATGTTGCCTTTTCCGCTCTGGCCTCTTGCCGGACACTCAATATTCGGGCAAAATACATCTTGTGGGTTCACTTGGTTCCCTCCTGGTTGCTTGGACACTTCCAAGAGGGTGCCAGTGAACCCCGTTTTTATCAAGTCCTTTCTTCAATCACGCTTTAGTGGAGTGCTACCGAGCATGGGTACCAGGGTATATATTGCCAATCTCACTCAAGAGCAGTTGAGCGAGATCGCCAGCGCTTTACGACCAGGGGCTCCCTTCGCCATTTTGGAACGGCTGGATGGGCTGATGTTCCCGGCGACAGACGTGCCACTGGCTATCGGTGAATGGGAGAAAGGTTGGCTTTTCGGCTCGGCCCTGGAGTTGCGATGGGAGCAACAAGGGTCAACCTTTCGCGCTGTACTCACGCTGACGGATAGTCAGGACGCGCCCGCCGACTTCGGCGAGCCAGTCGAGACCCTACCGGCTGGAGAAATCCACGAATACTATCTGTGGGGTGAAGATGACCCCAGCATTGGCCGGCAGCTCGTCTACAGGGCTCTCCCCCCCGGTGGTCGCGCCAAGTTGGTCGTCGAGGAGTTCCGTGATCCGGACAGTGCTGAACTTCTCTTTTATCGCTACACCGGGATGCGGAGGGGGTGATTATGTCCGAAGTGGAACCGTATACCTTTGTGCGGCTACCGGAGGGTGGACCGAAACGCAAGCCACCCTTGCTTCACCACCGCCACGATGAGGAAGCGCAGAGCGGCCGGCTTATTTGCCGACTGACGGCCAAGACGCCGCTCTTTGTCTACGACCCATCTTTCGCTCACCAAATGGGCGGTGGTCACGAGCGGGCCGACTTCCCGGTGCGAAACGGCGTGGCCATGATCCCCGGCAGTTCTTTGAAAGGAGTCGTCCGGTCCGTAGCCGAGGCGGTAGAGTCATGTTGCTTCACACTCTTCGATAGCTTCTACCGCGGTGGCGGCGTGACGCGGGGCAAAACGCTTAAGGCGATCCTGCCGCGCGACTACGAGCACTGCACCCACCTGGGGCGACTCTGCCCAGCCTGTCGGCTCTTTGGCTCGCTGAAGGGCGATATGCTCTTCGCCGGGAAAGTTACCATTGGGGACGCCAGGGCAGAGGCGGGCGCTTACGAACTGGCCGACTGGATTGTGCTGGACGTGCTCAGCGCCCCCAAGCCTGAAGGGCGGCCACGAGTCTACACACAGAGCGACGGCCGGATAGTGCGCGGCCGCAAGTTCTATCGCCATCGCTTGAATGGTGTTCTGACGCGACTCGGTGGTCGGCAGGATCGGCAGAACAAGACAGTCCGGCCGGTTGCCGCCGGGGCAAGCTTTACCTTTGAGGTCGAATACACCGACCTGCGAGCGGAAGAGTTGCGTTTGTTGCTTTACGCGCTGGCATTGGAACCCGGGTTATGGCACAAGGTCGGTATGGGCAAGCCTATCGGACTAGGCAGTGCCCAAATTGAGATTGTAGGATGGACACAGATCAACCGCCAAACTCGCTATCGAGTCTTGGGCGGTGGTATGACCGAGTCACTGACGGAATCCGCGCTGCAGACTGAACTAGACCGTTGGCTGCGACCCTACAGAGAGAGCAATGCACCCAACTTGCAAGACCTGCGTGAAGCCTGGCGCTACGAACACAGCTACGAGGTTCGGTATCAGACGCAGCGACCACGGTGACGCGACCAGGCAAGTCCAGCTTGAGGGAGGCTGCCCATGTCTCAACAAGTGACTGTGTTGATCTTAGGTGGTCGGCTCACACCCAACTTGGTGGGTATTCTGGCTCTCCAGCCTCATGCTGTTGAGTTCATCGTATCGGAAGACACACGGGCCCGCTACGATGAAATCCTCGCAGTGTTGGAGCAGTTCGCCGATCTGGATTACTCACCTAAACCTCACTACCTCTCAGCCTATGACTTCGTCGCCACCCGCGATGCCTGCCTCGCAGTTGCTCAGGCCCATGCAGGTGCCGAAGTTGTCTTCGACATCACATCTGCGCCAAAGACAATGGGCTTTGCTGCTTACGAGGTCGCCAGGTTTTTACAGCAACGCGCCGTCATTGTAGACACGGCGAACGGCCGTCTTCTTGATCTGGTCCCACCCAATGCGGCCGCCATGCCGATCGAAATCAGCCTGGAACAATACCTGGCATGTTACGGACGTCGGCCGGTGCCGACGTTCGCTTTTGTCAAACTCTCTGTGAGTCGTAAGCAAGCTATCGAGGCGGCCCGCTATTTAGTGACTGCAGGAATGGCAGCAACCGAGGCGATGGACAAAGTGCGGTCATGGAACCAGGGGAAAGGCAAACGCACTATTCCGTTCCAACGAACCCAACCACTGTCGACCGAGATGCGAGACGTCCTCCACAACCTGCAGGCGTTTGGATTGATTACCAACTTGCAGAAACAGGCCGATGGACGCGTTCAATATACCATCCTGAATGATATGGATTGGGAATACCTGAAAGGCACCTGGTTGGAAGTCTTCGTCTGGGATCAGGCTCAACACTGCCTGGATGATAATCAACGACCTTTATTCGGAGAGAGTGATCTGGCTCTCAGCTTCGCGATCCCGTCTGACGGCGCACGAAAGCAAATCGACGTCGGTTATGTGTACCATGGCCAATTCATTCACGCCTCGTGCAAAACAGGCGCAAGACCCTTCAAAACGGAATTCTTGGATGAATTGCGAGCTGTGAGTAGTTTGGTCGGCGACCGTTTCACCAGCCGGCTGTTCATCACGAATGCTTTCCCGCCATCCGAAACGGATCCAGACTACGCGCGCTTCCTGGCACAGGCGAAAGATCGTGCGATTGTCGTCGTGACAGGAAAGGAGCTGCCAGATGTAGGTGGTATTCTGAAGCAGCAAGCCCTTCGTCCCTCCTACTCACGAATCTGAGACGAAATTTCGACAATCATCCCAAGGCAGTGCGACTATTGCACCTTTCCAAATTCATCCGACAAACAGCGTGCCCGGAGGGGCCCGCCCGGCCGGAGGCCCCCAGCCGCGGTTTCCCTGGCCTGTCCGGCCAGGCCAGGCAACCGCCAGGCTGCCCGCCCGGCTCCGGACAGCGATTGTCAGGATAAATTGGAAACTTGCAACAGTCGCAAGTGCGTGCGACGCTCCTTGCAGCTCCAGCCTAGCGACTGCTCCAGTCCGGAAGTGCAATCCGCTTGAAAAGGTATGATTCCCATGAGATCTCCTCTTCTCCTTGTCACCTCGCTGCTTCCGGCGGGATGGCTGACCGATTGTACGAGAACAGCTTCTTCGAGAGCGCTGATCGAGTATCGTCGCAGCGGTGGCTTCGCCGGGCTGGATGACCACCTGGTGATCCAGGAGGACGGGAAAGCGATCCTGACGCGAAAAACCGGGCGCTCTGAGTTCGTCCTGGATGATGCGACCATGAACCAGCTTCGGGTCCTCTTTGACGAGGCAGAGTTTTCGAAGCTTCGTAGGGAGTACCTGCCTCGCCGGAAAGGCAGTGACCTATTCGAGTACGTCATGACCCACAAGGGACACACGGTGCGAACCCTGGACACAGCCGTTCCAGAATCGCTCCAGCCGATCCTGAAGGTATTGAACCAGATTGTCGAGAGCGACGGGAGACCCTAGCTCTGGCCTTTCCGCAAGAAAGGATACGCATAAAAAGCCGGTCGAGTATCAGATCTTCGATCTGAATCAGGAGGTTCCAAGATGAAAAGGCGAGCCATCCTTCTGGCTGTTGCCCTGGTGGCACTGGGCGCACTCTTTCCCGGTACCCCGGTATCCTCTCAACCGCCCACACCGGCGGGGATCGAACAACTCAGGCAGGATGCCAACGGTGAGATCGAAGTTACCTGGCAGCCTCTCACCAATACTCCCAGCTTTATTCGTGGGGAGATCCCCCTTGCGGCCATGGGCCTGCCGCGCAAGGTGAGTCCGGCAACGGTCGCTTTCACCGTTGCGGACCGTTACGCGACCCTCTTTGGGATCAGGCAGGCTTCATCTGAGCTGAACCTCGTACGAGTTGACACGGATGCCCTCGGGATGCGGCACGTGACGATGGGCCAGGTCTATCAAGGCGTCGAGGTCTACGGGGCTTTGATGAAGGTACACGTCAGCGCCGACGGCCAGAAGGTGGTGGCGATCAGCAACAGCTTCGTGCCTGGCATTCAGCTACCGGAAGTGCAGCCGCGTATCGCGGCGGACCGGGCACTGGCAGTTGCGCGCAAAGCGTTGCCTGCCGGTGTGCTTCTTTCTGGCCCGCAACTGGTGGCATATCCCGGCACGGGCAAAGTACCGGGCGCAGCGGCTCAGCTGGCCTGGCTGGTGGAACGACGCGATGACTCGATCCCGGCCCGCAACGTGTACGTGGTGGATGCCGTCGGTGGCGGCATCCTGGATGTGATAGACCATCTCTACGTCGAGCGCGACCGCAAAACCTACGATGCCGAAAACACGTATCGCCTCCCCGGCACCCCGAAGCGCTCCGAAGGTGATGGCGCCACCGGCGACCAAGACGTGGACAATGCCCACGACTTCGCCGGAACGACGTATGATTACTACGCCAACACCCACGGCCGGGACAGCTATGATGGCCAGGGGGCAACGATCGCCTCCACCGCCCACTACGGAAATTCCTACAACAACGCTTTTTGGAATGGCGAGCAGATGGTCTACGGCGATGGCTTCCCGGTGGAGGACGTGGTTGCCCACGAGTTAACCCATGCCGTGACCGAGCATTCCGCCAACCTGGAGTACCGCTGGCAGTCGGGTGCCCTCAACGAGAGTTTTTCCGACGTCTTCGGCGCTATGGTAGATCGCGACGATTGGCTGATGGGGGAGGACCTGCCTCCTCCTGTCTTAGGCGGTCGAGACGCCATTCGGGACCTCTCAAACCCGCCGCGCTTTGGTCAACCCGATCATACTGATGACTGGGTGAAGACGTGCGCCGACAATGAAGGTGTTCACATCAACAGCGGGATCACCAACAAAGCCTACTATAACAGTGCGACCGCCATCGGCAAGGATAAAGCAGAACTCGTCTTCTACCGGGCCTTGACGGTCTACCTGCAACCAGCTTCGAGTCTGGAAGACACCCGTGCCGCTGCACTTCAGTCAGCCCAAGATCTTTACGGAAGCGACGGCCTCGAGTACAACGGCGTTCGCGATGGCTTCAATGCCGTGGGTCTGGATGGCCTGTGGAACCCGGAACCCAATGACTGCGTCTGCGCCGCGACAACGGCTCTGTCGGACTCGACCATTTTCCCCGATCAAATCTCCGCGCTGGAAGTAGCCGCCACGCTCTACCGGGTCCGCGACCAACTACTGAGCGCGACGGCTGCCGGACAACACTACCGCACGCTGTACGAACAACATACTGGGCGTGTCAGTTCCCTGCTGCTGTGGAACTCGGGGCTGCGGGCGATGGGTGGCCAGATTCTCCGCGAGGTCACCCCCGGACTCGATCAGTTGATGGACGGGCACGGCGATGAATCTACTGTGACGCAGGCCGTGGTGGATGACGTCCTCGCCTTCCTGCAGCGCCTGGCCGAGGAAGATCGGGCCCGCGGAGGAAGTGACCTGGCCCAAACTATCGAACAGGAGGTGACTCACATCGATTGGGACCTGCTGGTTGGCATGACGTATGCCGACGCCTGGGCATACCTCAACTCGCCACGCACGCCGGTCCGTCACACAATCCACTTGCCTGTGATTGTTTTGAAGTGAGGTATCGCGTAAGCAAGCCGCCGGAATCGGAGTGCAAAGGGCTTCCGACTCCCGGAAGCCGAATATGTTCCCGTACCCAGAATCACTCCCGGAGGTAGGGCATGGGTTTCCCTCACAGGAGAAAAGGTGGGGCTGGTCCTCTGGTTGTGTGGGGATTGGTGCTGGGCCTTGCTGTAGTGATCTTCCTGACTCAAGACGAGGCCGGATGGGCTTCACCCGCAAACGGTGCAGCTACGATCTTTTCACCCAACAGAGTTAGCGGCGCAGCGGGCCGCAACGACGAGCGAGATGCCGACGTCTACCCGGCGGCAGCCTACGATCCGGTGATCGGTCGCTATCTGGCCGTATGGATGACACCACGGAATGCTCAATCGTCTTCGGATGGCTTTGATGTTTATGGGGTCTTCCTTGACCGAACCGGCCGGCCGGTGGGAAGTGAATTTCGCATCTCAGATAGCAACGCTGCGGCACGGAACGGACCTCCGGCCGTTGCCGCAGGGCATGGCGAGTTCGCCGTTGCCTGGACGAGGCGTGGGGCCTCTTGCCAAATCTATGTGCAGCGCGTTACTGATGCGTCGTTCCGTACCGATCGCGTCCTGACCTCCGGATCAGGGCATCACCACTCTCCAAGCCTGATCTATAATCCGGTGCGCCAGCGCTACGCACTCGCCTACGTCGAAGGGGATGACTACCTGCCGCCAACCTTCGTCGGCGCTCAGACCGCCGACTGCGGCAATAATATTTCGAGCACCAGTTCGATTCAAGCCATGGAGTTCTCTTTTAGCCGTGACGACCTGGTTGGAAGCATCCCCTTTCGTATCTCGGACGGCACGGCTGGTACCTTCCGTCCTCGTTTCGCCTACAGTGCCGGGCTCAATCAGTATCTGGCCGCCTGGGAGGACCGGCGCAATGCCGCGGGGCAGCCCTATCGCTTTGACGTCTACGCCCACCGGCTGCATGGTGACATGACCAGCACGGAAAGCGACATCCTCCTGGCAGCCGGCGGAACCTACACAAACGATGACACCTCGGCCACCTGGACGCCTCGGCCCGTTGTGGCCGGCGGCAACAGCTCCTTCTTGGCCGCCTGGTTCAGCCGTGAAACGCAAGACAGCGCGGTGATCTGGTCGGTGACCGGGCGGCTGGTGCCGGTCAGTGGATCACCACTCACTCCGTTTCGTGTTGCGGAGATGTCCTTTGCTCAATCCCACGCCGGGCAATCTCCCACCGGTTTCCTGGCAGCCGCCTCCCTGGGTTCCGCACAAGAGTACCTGGTGGGAATGACAAGCCACCTCGAATCGGTGTGGGGGTACCTCTCTTTCGCCCTCATCCAACGAGTAAGCAATGCTGGTCAATTGTTAAAGATGGACGGCTCGCCGCAGAGCCAACCCGGTGTAGGAAGCTCGGTGGACTATGAGAACGATGAGCAAGTTGCTATATCTATCGCGGAAAATCCGGCCAGCGGCGTCGGAACGGCCGACTATCTGGCAGTGTACAGCAAACACTCAAGAAACCGGAGCGAGACGGATTTTGATATTTGGGGTGCACGGGTTCAGATAGCGACTCCCGCTCTTCAACGCGTCTACCTGCCCCTTCTCTTGAGATGAGGTAGTGCCCAGTGTGACTGGCGCTTCGCCGAGAGCCCTCAAGGATCCAACCGTCCATGCGCCTCCTCAACTTCACCCACCCCCTCACCGCCGATCACCTCGATGCCGTCGCGGCGCTGACCGCCGATGACGACGTCGCTGTGCACGCGGTGCCAACGCGGTTCGCCCCCCAATCCTCCGGCCCGCGCGATCGAGCGCACGACCAGCCGTTGTCAGGCGCTGGACGTTCCTCGCATATATGCTTCGAGTGCATCGAGGAGATCGGTCACGGAACGGAGGAGGAAGTGATTCCCTGAGGGCTGTGGAGATGATGGGGAGCGGTCGTAATGTTGGGGTGATGCGGAGCGTTACCCCACCCGAGGATCAACTCGTCGGTTGGGGTAAGCTAGTAGTAGGCGTACTTGCGGAGAGTGCCGCCGAGCCAGACTTCGTTGAGGTGAAGGCGTGACCCATCTGCCAGCAGCGCAGTTGCTTTAAACTGCCCGACCGAGCCACTCAGGCAGTGCTCATAGCGCGACACGGTGAGGATCAGGTGGGAGCGCGCCTGGAGATGGGCGAGCATCACGTGAGGTCGGGCTGCCGCAGGCTGGCGAGCAGGCGCTCTTTTTCGGCCAGCACGCTGTGCCAGAAGAACCAGTCGTTGTAGTCTTCATGGGCCTGGTGAGAATCCAGGGTCGGCAACAGCCCAGTCTCGAAGCGCACCAGGGGCATCCCGTACCGCGCCTCGAAGATCTTGATGTGCTCAGCCGCCTGGGCGCGCTCGGCCTCCAACTGGCGAATGCGCGCAGCTACGGCCTCGTGAAGTCCGGCCCGAATGAGGAAATCCCGCTCCTCGGGTGGCAGCGTTCCCAGGGCCTCCGGGAGTCGAAGTGTGATTTCGAGCATAGAATCCTCCCTTTGCTTGAAGTATAGTACCGTAGTCGTAGAGGACAATCTGTCCATGCGCCTCCTCACCTTCATCCACTCCCTCACCACCGACCACCTCGCTGCCGTTACGGCGCTGACCGGCACCACGGACATCGCCGTGCGCGAGGTGCCGGTGCAGTTCGACCTGCCGTCTCCCGGCACGTGCGCTTCTCAAGTTGGCCGTGAGCATCGTGTTGGCGTAAGATTGATGCCTGGCAGGACGGAGCGGCGCATCGCAGCGGTTCACCAGTCGACGTTGGCCCAATCCGGACTGCCCTGATGGCTCGAGGTCGGATGCGTTGCCGCACCAGGGAGGCGATCTGGAAGGCAGGGATGAACCCGCCGGCCGGTCGGATGAGGGCCCTGTACGTTGTCCCGCCGGCGCCTACTGGGTGGACACCGATCTTGTGTGGCCCGAGGCAAGGCGTATTGAAGGGGCACAGATTGCACGTTTCCAATTGACCCTGACCATCGCTGTCCGGAGCTGGGCGAGGAGCCGGGCGATTGCCTGTCCTGGCCGGCCAGGCCAGGACAATCGCGGCTGGGGGCCTCCGGCCGGGCGGACCCCTCCGGGCACGCGGTTCGTCAGAGTCGATTGGAAAAGCGCAAGAGCAGATTAAGAATGATTGTAATTGTGCGCGAACGTCTATCATCCAGTCGGCTTCAGCCGACTTTGGCTATCAGCCCTGGAATTCATTCCTGGGCGGCCGGGCGGTTGCTCCGGGCAGACGCCCGGTGTGTCAGATTTATTTGGAAAAGGGCAAAATGTGCCGGGGAGACGACTGTGCGACGTCACGCTGACTGGTTTCGACAGGCGCAGCGCAAGCTGGACTCTGCCCGTTGGGACATCCAGGGACGATTCTACGAAGATGCCTGCTTCTCGGCGCAGCAGGCAGCCGAACTGGCTGCCAAAGCACTTCTGGAGCGCCAGGGACACATCGAGATGGGCCACTCGGTCTACCACTTGCTACAGGCGGCCGGTAATGTGCCCCAAGATGTTTTGGATGCGGGGCGGGTGCTCGACCGTTACTATTTCCCGACGCGCTATCCGAACGGCTTTCCGGCCGGAGCACCGATGGATTTCTACGACCAACCCACCGCCGAGGGAGCTGTGAAACATGCGGAGAGAATCCTGGAATTCGTTGGCACCCGGCTTTAGGCGCTACGCCTACACCGAAGCTGTTGGGCGGTTCATCGAACGGGCCGCGCGGGAGATGCAGCCTCTGGCCCTGATTCTTTTCGGCTCCCTCGCCAGGGGTGACTATCACCAGCAGAGTGATGCCGACTTTTGCGTAGTGCTGGCCGAATCGCCCCCCTCACCCTTTGATGGCTACGACCAGGTGGTTGCGTATGACCCTTCGGGCGTCGTGCAGCCGCTGGTGTACGGCGCGGATCAGTTCCGGCAGATGGTGCGCCAGGCCAACGGTCTGGCCCTGGAAGTCATAGCGGATGGGATCTTTCTGGCCGGTGACGAGGCGTTTCGGCGCGAGATCGAGGCACTGGCTGCGCAGACACGGGATCGTTTGGGCATCGAGCGCACGGCCACGGGCTGGCGTATCGCCCGGCCTGAGTTGATGGAAGGTTAAGGTGCCTGCCCTGAGCTTTCAGCAGATTCCGTGGCCGGGGCCGCTGACCAGCGGAGTACTGATCGCCCTGACCCTCTCATTGCACTACGGCTGAATCTAAGGAGATCGGTGGCCTCTGAGCAGCCGCGACAGACGGAATCGTTCTGCTCACCTGGCTGGACGCGCTCGCCCGCGTGGCGGGCGGCCCGTTCGTCCGGCGGCTCCTGATCACGGATACGCCCCATCTCTCGCCGGCCTTTCGCCAACGAGCCCGTGATCTTCGCATTCGCCTCATTGGACCCGGCGACCTCCCCACCCTGAACGCGATCCTCGCTGAAGCAGCAAGCAACCCGCCTCCAGTAGCGCTGTAACCGCCGCGTAAGCCCGGTTCAGAAACCGGCTCACCGCCCTCACCCATTCTCCCGCGCGCGCTGATTTCTTCGCTCGCAAGAGCGCCGGTCGCGTCCGTGCCGGGACGCTCTTCTGAGCAGGGGGGCTGGCGGGATGCAATATCTATTTCATCTCAATTCTCGATGAAATAAGTATTGCATATCGAGCCGGATTTTGGTAGACTGCTGCTGACTCAAGGAACGCTCTATGCCCCCCGACTCGGAACTCCACAAGCGCATT
The DNA here is from genome assembly GCA_027493995.1 of Ardenticatenaceae bacterium. Classification (GTDB taxonomy): domain Bacteria; phylum Chloroflexota; class Anaerolineae; order Ardenticatenales; family Ardenticatenaceae; genus DOUV01. The sequence goes on from JAOSJS010000001.1 coordinate 9,982,340, forward strand.
CAGGGCCACCTGTCGGCCCTCTCGCCCAAGCAGCAGCAGCTGGCGCGCCTGGTCCTGGACGAGCCGGCGTTCGTCGCCCTTGTTTCGGCGCAGGCCCTGGCGGAGCGGGTTGGCGCCAGCGCGGCCACGGTGGTCCGCTTCTGCCAGGCCCTCGACTACGAGGGCTACCCCGACCTCCAGGCCGCCATCCGCGACGAACTCCCCTTCTTTCGCACCCCGCTCCAGCGGGCCGAACAGCTTCGCAGCCTGCAACCCGGCGAAGACCTGGTCCAACGGGTCTTCGAGCAGGACCTGCACAACCTGGAGCGAACCAGAGAATCGCTGAATGTGGCGACCTTCGAGCGGGCCGTCGAGGCGTTGTGCCGGGCCGACCGGGTCCTGGTCGTCGGAGCCGGACTCTCGTCGGCGCCGGCCCTTTTCTTCGGACACTCGTTGCGCGTGCTGGGCTTTCACGCGCAGGCAATCCTCGCCGGGGGCATCCCCTTCGCCCTGGAGCTGGCCCGCCTCGGCCCGGAGAGCGTCTACGTCGGTATCAGCCTCTGGCGCTACGTCCGTGAGACCGTCGAAGGGATGCACCGGGCGCGCGAGCAGGGCGTTCACACGATCGCCATCACCGATAGCCTGGTCTCGCCGCTCACCGAACTGGCAGACGAGACTTTTGTCGCCGTTACCGACAGTGTCGCCCAGAGCCGGTCACCAACGGCCCTGATCGCACTGCTGGATGCTTTCATCGCGGCGATCTCCTTCCAACGGCCCGACCAGGTGGTCGCCAGTCTGCGCCAGGTGGATGAAATCTACCGCACCAGCGGCCTCGTGATCGACTCGTGGTCCCAGGGCCGGGATCAGGCCTGAGCCGGCCGCGAGAGACGCGCGGGGCGCGGTGACGCATCCCTCGCGCACTGAGCCAGAGATGGCCGGGGAATCACCAAGGAATCTTCAGACGGCTCCACCACGGAGGCCTTTCAATCTGAGACGCTGTGGCGGGGAAGCCGTTCGCCTTCCTCGACCCACATCCCGTGATCCAACTCATTCCAAAGGAGGACCCCATGAGATTGTCGCTCCGGACGCTGCTGGCTGTCACGCTGCTCTGTTTTCTCGCCGTCGCGTTCGCACCCTGTACGCAGCAACCTCAGACGGTTGAGAAGGTTGTGACGCAGGTCGTGGAGAAAGAGAAGGTCGTCACGCAGGTCGTCGAGAAAGAGGTCGAGAAGGTCGTCACCCAACAGGTGGAGAAAGTCGTGACCGCGACGCCGGTGCCGGGTCGCAGCACCCTGGTCGTCGCGCTGGCGGGAGCGCCGACGTCGTTGGATCCCGCCGATCACCGCAGCCGCCAGTCGGAAACGGTCATCCGCAACATGTTCGATGGCCTGGTCACGCGCGATACCCGAAGTGGGGTGCACCTGGAATTGGCCGAGTCGGCCGAGTTGGTCGACCCGACCACCTGGGAGTTCAAGCTGCACAAGGGCGTGAAGTTCCACGATGGCAGCGAGATGACCGCCGACGACGTGGTCTTCACGTTCGAGCGCATCATCAAAGAGAACATGATCGAATACCCCGAGCCCCACACCTCGCCGCGCAAGGGTCTGATCGCGCCGCTCGAGTCGGTGGAGAAGGTTGACGACGCCACCGTCCGGTTTCACCTCTCGGCGCCCTGGCCGCCGGCCATGCAGCTCTTCGTCCACCAGCAGATCGTGCCCAAGGCCTACCTGGAGAAAGTCGGGACCAAGGGTTTCGTCGAGCAGCCCATCGGCACCGGTCCCTTCAAGTTTGTGGAGGGCCAGCTCGACGACCAGATCGTGATGGAGCGCTTCGACGACTACTGGGGCGGCGCGCCCGACCTCAAACCGGTCGGACCCGCCTGTGTGCCACGCGCCGTGTTCCGCGTGATTCCGGAGGCCAGCACCCGTGTAGCGGCACTGCTGGCCGGCGAGGTCGACATCATCCAGGCGGTGCCCCCTGAGCTGGTCGCGACCCTCGAACAGACGCCGGGCGTCGTGGTCAAGACCGCACCGGGCACCCAGCCGAAGTGGATGGAGCTGAACGTCAATCAGGCACCGTTTGACGACAAACGCGTTCGCCAGGCACTAAACTACCTCGTCGACAAGGAACTGCTGATTGAGGAGCTCTACGGCGGCCGGGCGGTCGCATTGGGTGGTCCACTCTCGCCCTTCAACAACTACGCCGACCCCAGCCTCAAGCCCTACGCGTACGATCCGGAGAAGGCCATGAGTCTGTTGGCGGAGGCCGGGATCAAGGACAGCAATGGCGATGGCAAGCTGGAGTGGAACGGCCAGCCATGGGCCTTCGGTGTGGACAGCCTGGAGGAGCATCGCTCCCTGGCTGAGGCCGTCGTCGCCCAGTTGCAGACTGCCGGTATTGATGCCAACCTCCGGCTGTGGGAATACAGCGTCGTCAAGCCGCTCCTGCAAGCCGGCGAGCGCTCGGCCTACCTGGACGACTGGGGCGACTCGGCCTTCGACCCGGTCGGTCACATGGAAGCCAAATGGCACGGCGTGGTCGAGGGCAGCCCGTACGGCCGCGGCAACTTCTCAGGCTACAACAACGAGCGCGTGAATGAGCTCATCAAGATGGGTGAGACTGAGACCGACGAGGCCAGCCGCCACGAGATCTACAACGAGGCCCAGGCGATCATCTACGACGAGGCGCCGGCCGTCTTCCTGATCCTGCCCGAAGAGGTCGAGGCCAGTTCCGATCGCGTGAGCGGCTGGGAACCGGCCTCAGATAGTCGCATCAATCTGCACGACGTGTGCTTGAAATAAGAGACCATTGGAACTCGGGAGAACTCGGGGGACCTCATCCCCCGAGTTCCTCCCAGTTCCCACATCCGGCCAGTCTCTGAGTTTGATATCCAATGAGGACGATCAAGGTTTTAGAGCGCCTGCTGGCGACCATCCCGATCATGCTGGGCGTGGCCATCCTGGTTTTCATCTTTATGCGCCTGACGCCGGGTGATCCTGTGGACATCATGATGGGCCAGGGCGGCGCGGTCTCAGCCGGCGAGGTCGAGCGGCTACGCAGCGAGTTCAACCTCGATAAGCCGATGCACGTGCAGTTGGGTCTCTTCCTGGCGGACCTGGCCCGCGGCGACCTGGGCAACTCGTTCACCAAGCAGCAGCCGGTGAGCAGGTTGATCGCCGACCGGCTGCCGGCCACGATCGAGCTGGCGCTTGGCGCCCTGATCTTCGGATTGGCCGTCGCCTTCCCGATCGGGATCATCTCCGCGGTCAAGCAGAACTCGCTCGTCGATCGTCTGAGCATGGCCGGCGCGTTTCTAGGCATCTCGATGCCCGCCTTTTGGCTGGGGATCATCTTGATCCTGATCTTCTCGGTGAAACTGAGGTGGTTGCCGGTCCAGGGGCGCATCGCGACCGATGCCGGGCTGCACCAGGTCACCGGATTCTACGTGCTCGACAGCCTTCTCACCGGCAACCGGACCGCCCTGGTCAGCAGCCTCAAACACTTGATCTTGCCATCGATCAGTCTGGGCGCCGCGGTGGCGGCGATCGTCGCCCGCGTGCTGCGCTCCAGCATGTTAGAGATCCTGCGGGCCGATTATGTCAAGCTCGCCCGGGCCAAGGGCGCCAGCGAGCCGGTCGTGGTGATCAAGCACGCTCTGCGCAACGCCCTCATCCCGACGGTGACCGTGGTGGGCCTGCAGGTCGGCGTCCTCCTGGGCGGCAATATGATCGTCGAGACCGTGTTTGGCTGGCCGGGCCTCGGGCGCCTGGTCGTCGACGCCATCTTCAACCGCGACTTTCCGCTGGTGCAGGGTGCCGTCATGGTCTACGCACTGACCTTCGTGGTGGCCAACCTGGTGGTCGACGTGCTCTACACCTACCTGAACCCCCGGATTGGGCTATAGGAGGTCTTGCCATGACGACTGCTGCGCCCTCCCACGGCCGGTCCGCCTGGCGGTACACCCTGGCCATTCGGTGGAAAAGGTGGTGGCACGATACGGCCAGCTTCTGGGACCAGCTGCGCGAGCACCCCGTCGCACTGATTGCCGGGCTGGTCGTTGTCGCCTACATCGTCATGGCCCTCTTCGCACCGCACCTCACGACGCACAGTCCGGTGCGTGGCAACCTGCGCGAGCGGCTGGAGCCTCCCGCATGGGAGGCCCAGGGCGACTGGACCCATCCCTTCGGCACCGATGCCCAGGGCCGCGACATTCTGACGCGGATTATCTACGGTGCCCGGGTGTCGCTGTTGGTCGGTTTTCTGTCGGTTGGGATCTCGGTCGTCGTTGGGCTTCTGCTGGGTGCGCTGGCCGGTTACTACCGCGGGCGGCTCGACACCACGTTGTCGCGCTTTACCGACCTGCTGATGGCCTTCCCGTTCCTGATATTCGCTATCGGCGTGATGGCCTTCATGGGCCCAGGCTTTACGAATCTGATTCTGGCGTTGACGTTCAAAGGCTGGGTCGAGTTCTTCCGGCTGGTGCGCGGCGAGATGATGAGTGAGAAGACTCGGGAGTATGTCGAAGCGGCGCAGGTGGCCGGGTTGCAGCACTGGCAGATCATCCTCAACGAGATTCTGCCCAACATCGTGCAATCTGTGTTCGTCCTGGCGACCTTGCGGATGGGCTACATGATCATCACCGAGGCCAGCCTGAGTTTCTTGGGCCTCGGCATCCAGCCGCCTACCCCCGCGTGGGGCAGCATGGTGGCGGACGGGCGCAATACACTGCTCAACGCCTGGTGGGTCTCGACGATGCCCGGCCTGGCCATCGTCGGCCTCGTTTTGGCGATCAACCTGTTCGGTGAGGGTCTGCGCGACATCCTCGACCCGCGGCTCAAAGTGGAGTGAGGGCTCATTTCAGAAACAGGTTTGCCGGGGCTTGCGTGGGGACTCGGGGGAACTGAAATCGATCGCGCAGTCGGACAGCGTTTCCGAGTTCTTCCCACGGGCGGTTGTTCTCTTCTAGAGCACCGGTCACGTCATCCCGCGGGGGGCGGGCAAAGACTTCCGAAGTCTGGTTCGCAGCCGGTGCCCGCCGCTGTCACCGTCGTCGGAGCGCGCTTTGGACAAGTACGGTCCCTACCAGACTTCGGAAGTCTGAGTCCTTGACCGGTGCTCTGGTAGTCTGGAAGCGAGGAATGATGCCTTCCGAAGGCGAGGCTGTTCTCGAGCTTCGCGATCTCACAACCGTCTTCCCTACGCGGCGCGGTGAAGTCCGCGCTGTCGATGGGGTGAACTTGACTCTCGTGCCGGGTCAGATTCTAGGCCTGGTGGGTGAGTCCGGGTGCGGCAAGAGCACCGTGCTCCTGTCGATCCTGCGCCTGATCAGCGGCCCCGGCCGTATCGAGAAGGGCCAGATCCTGCTGAACGGGCGCGACCTGCGGGCCGAGCCGCGCCACGCGATGCGCAGCATCCGCGGCAAAGAGATCGCCATGATCTTCCAGGACCCGCTCAGCACCCTCAATCCGGCCTTCCCGGTGGGCGAACAGATCCGCGAATCGCTGCGGCTGCACAACATGGTGCCGGGGTTGCCCTGGCCGCTGGACCGCCGGAGGCGCTCGGCCGAACGGCGCCGCGCGCTCGAGGTGATGCAGGAGGTCGGGATCCCCGTGCCGGAGGCGCGCTACCACGCCTATCCGCACGAGTTCAGCGGCGGCATGCAGCAGCGGGCCCTCATTGCCATCGGCCTGGCCTGCCGGCCGACAGTGTTGCTCGCCGACGAGCCGACCACGGCGCTCGATGTCACCATCCAGGCCCAAATCGTCGAGTTGATGCGCCGGATCAACCGCGAGCACGGCACGGCCATCATCCTGGTCACGCACGATCTGGGGCTGGCGGCTGAATTTTGCGACCAGATCGCCGTGATGTACGCCGGACGGATCGTCGAGATCGGGCCGACCGACGCGGTCATCGAGCACCCCCAGCACCCCTACACCGAGGGCTTGTTGGGTTGTATCCCGCGCCTCGGCGAGCGACGCAGGCGCCTCGACCCGATCCCGGGAAGCGTCCCCGACCTGGCCGAGTTGCCGCCGGGGTGTGCCTTCGCGCCGCGCTGCCCCGACGCCCGGCCGGTGTGCCGCCAGGGCTTCTTCCGGCTCCAGGAAGTGACACCCGGCCACCGCGCCCGCTGCCTGCGCCTGACGAACTACCGGTTGCCGGGGCGTGAGAACCGGGAGGAGAAAGATTGATGCCGGACGTGAAGCGGGTCTCCACGCCTCTGGTCGAGGGCCGAGGATTGGTCAAGCATTTCCCAATCCGGCCCAGCCTGCTGGCACGGGTCCTCGCCCGACAGAAGGAGCAGGCGGTGCGGGCAGTCGATGGCGTGGACATCACGATCTGGCCGGGTGAAACGCTGGGGTTGGTGGGTGAGAGTGGCTGTGGCAAAACAACCCTCGGGCGCATCCTCACGCGACTCCACGAGCCGACGGCCGGTGAGCTGCGATTCGACGGCCGGCCGGTGCGTGGCAACGAAGTCGTGCGCTCGAGGAACGACCAGCGACCCGAGCGCATTCCCTACTACCGCCTGACACAGATCATTTTCCAGAACCCCTACTCGTCTCTCAATCCGCGCAAGACCGTCCGAGACATCCTCTCCGTGCCGCTGCGGGCGCGCGGCCTGAAGGACGCACTCACACGCGAGGCTGAGATCCAGCAGTTGCTGGAACGGGTGGGGCTCAACCCGCACCACGCCGACCGGTACCCGCACCAGTTCAGCGGCGGCCAGCGACAGCGCATCGGCATCGCCCGCGCGTTGGCCATGCACCCGCAGTTTGTCGTCGCCGACGAGCCGGTTGCCAGCCTCGACGTCTCCATCCAGGCCCAGGTGATCAACCTGCTGGAGGAACTTCAAGAGGACTTCCGGCTCACCTACCTGTTCATCGCCCACGATCTCAGCGTGATCTACTACATCAGCGATCGGGTGGCGGTGATGTACCTGGGGCGGATCGTCGAGCAGGCCCCCACCGACGCGCTCTTTGCCGGGCCGCTCCATCCCTATACTCAGGCGCTGCTCGCGGCGATTCCCGTCGTCGAGAAAAGCCGGCGACGCGAACGCATCGTCTTGCCCGGTGACGTCCCCAGCCCCATCAACCCGCCGGCCGGCTGCCCCTTCCACCCGCGGTGTCCCGCAAAGATCGGGGCCATCTGCGAGACCGACCGCCCACCATTTTTCGGCACCGGAGATCGCCACGTCGCCTGCTGGCTCTACCGTGATGCCGGCACTCCGGTCGAGAATCTCATCCCATTGGAAGCGATCGATCCGCAACTGGCCGGCAGGCCTGAAACGTGACGCGCGCTGCGCGACAGGACACCACGCCGATTCCTCACGTTTCATGCCTCACGGATCGCCTTCTACGTTTCATTAAGAGGACTTACGCGGTGCGAGGCAGAACGGCTCAAAGAAGCGGCATTTGGCTTGGAGTGCGCGCTGTTGCACGTTTCCAATTGAACCTGACCATCGCTGTCCGGAGCCGGGCGATTGCCTGTCCTGGCCGGCCAGGCCAGGGAAATCGCGGCTGGGGGCCTCCGGCCGGGCGGGCCCCTGCGGGCACGCGGTTCGTCAGCGTCGATTGGAAAAGGGCAAGAGCGACTTAAGAACGATTGCAATTGTGCCCGAACGTCTCTCATCCAGTCGGCTTCAGCCGACTGTGGCTATCAGCCCTGGAATTCATTCCGGGGCGGCCGGGCGGTTGCTCCGGGCAGACGCCCGGTGTGTCAGATTCATTTAGAAAAGGGCAACAGTGCGCACTCCAAGCCGATATCTCGTTCGCGGCTCAACCTATCGCGTAAGTCCTGGTGGCGTGCCAGGGCAGCAGCATCCGGGCCGCGCTCTCAGTGGTACGCTAGCGGGCGGGACGCCCGCGCTCCCAGAGCGGCCGGCCCCACTCCAGGCAGCACACCGCTGTTCCCCTCCCTACGTCCTGTCACTGACACGACGGACGCGGTGGGGGGAGGGAAACGCGCGTTGTGCGTCTCCCTCCCCCACGAAGAGCAGTCTTGGGTGGGGGCTGGTACGGAGCGCTGCCACGCCCCAACACCAACCGCGTAAGTCCTATCATTAAGAGGAGACCTGAACATCGATGACAGCACGTGAACTCCGCGTACTCGCCCCTACCGGAAACCTCGGGCACTCGCCCATCCAGGAGGCCTCCTACCGCGAGGGCCTCAGGCGCGACCCCCACTACGTCGTGGCCGACGCCGGCAGTGCCGATATCGGCCCCTCATTCCTGGGCGCCGACGTGGCCCACAATCCCATCGAGTGGGACCGCATGGACCTGGAGCTGCTCCTGACCACGACCCGCGAGCGCCAGATCCCGCTCATCATCGGCTCGGCCGGCGGCACCGGCACCAACCGGGGGGTCGATCTCTTCCTGGCCCTGATCCGGGAGATTGCCGCCGAGCGCCGCCTGGCACCCTTCCGCCTGGCGACCATCTACGCCGATGTGGACCCGGATGCCCTGCGCGAGCGGGTCCGCCGGGGAGAGGACATCCCCGGCCTGGGCTCCGCGGACCCGCTCACCCTCGAGGATGTCGATCGCACCGACCACGTGGTGGCCATGATGGGGGTCGAGCCGATCATTCGGGCGCTCGAGTTGGGCGCGGACGTCGTCGTGGCCGGGCGGGCCTGCGACGACGCCATCTTCGCCGCCCTGCCCATCTGGCAGGGGTACCCCCGCGCGCTGGCCCTCCACATGGGCAAAGCCCTTGAGTGCGCCTCGCTGGTGGCCGAGCCTGAGATGGTCAAGGAAACCATCCTAGGCACCCTAAGCGAGGATCGTGTGCTGGTCGAGCCAATGCATCCCGAGCAGCGCTGCACCCCCCGCTCGGTGGCGGCCCACTCGATGTACGAGCGGGTCGATCCCTACACTCAGGCCATTCCCAGTGGCGTCCTGGATACGCGTGAGGCGCGCTACGAAGCCGTCACCGACCGCATCTGCCAGATCACCGGCAGCCGCTTTATCCCCGACCCGGTCTACCGGGTCAAGCTCGAGGGCGCCGGCCGGGTCGGCTACCGCGCCTTCTCGATTGTCGGCCTGCGCGACCCCAACGCCATCCAGAACCTCGATCGCATCCTGGCGGACGTGCGCGAGCGGGTCGAGCGGGTCTACCCGGCCCTGCGCTCGGACGAGGGCTACCAACTGGTCTATCACATCTACGGCCGGAACGGGGTTATGGGAGCGCTCGAGCCGGTCAAGGAGGTTCGCTCGCACGAACTGGGCGTGGTCAGCGAGATCATTGCCCCCAGCCAGAAGCTGGCCCTCGACATTGCCAAGCTGGTCCAGTACCGCTTCCTCTTCGGGCGTTACCCCGGCCAGAAGCACTCCGGCGGCGGCGCGGCGCTGATCATCGACGAGTCCCTGCGCCCGGAGCACCCGGCCTACCGCTGGACCATCGACCACCTTCTGACCTTGAAGGACCCGCTGGCGCTTTTCCCCATCGAACTGCACACGATTGGCGGCTGAGGAGAACGATGCATACAACGGCCACATTGGGCCAGATCGCCCACACCATCCGGAGCAAGAATGCCGGCGCCCATTTCTATTCCTTTGACATTATGTTCACCGACCCGCGCCTCTATCAGAAGGTCAAGGCGGGCGGCGCCCTCACCCGGGAGCGCATTGCCCGGGCCTACGGGGTGCCGGCCGACCGTATCACCCACCTGATCGCCTACGACCCCGGTCTGGCCTTCAAGATCACGATGCGCCGGCCGGTCACCAGCGGCGATATCGGCGAGACCGACGTCTACGGCAGCCAGCAATACATCCCGCTGCTGGACATCGAGATCCCCTGGGACGACGCCTAGAGCGCCGGTCAAGGAATCCCGCGGGGGAAGGGAAAAGACTTCCGAAGTCTTGTTCGCAGCCGGTGCCCGCCGCTCTCACCGTCGTCGGAGCGCGCTGTGGGCCAGCACGGTCCCTACAGACTTTGGAAGTCTGACTCCTTGACCGGTGCTCTAGGGGCATCAGCAGAAGGCGGTCTTGCGGGCCCGCGTGACGGCGATGAAGCGCCGAGCGCGCCCAGGCCGCCGGGGCGGAGTTGAACTGCGCCCCGACTCGACGCCCTGCGCCTTCCCTCGAACATGGCCGTTCCAGGTGGGGACGAGAGGCGCCCGCACGACGGGAGGAGGGTTTGGACCTGTGATCGAGCTTGAAGTGGAGGGCTCCTATTACGCGATGGGGCGCGAGCACGCCCGGCAGGTGCAGGCGCAACGCCTCAAGATCCTCGAGGCGATCGCGGCGCGGCAGGCCGAGCTAGACCGAATCGAGGGGGACGCAACGCCCCGGTTGCGCGAGCTGGCCGCGTTTCTGGCTGAGTTCGGCCACCCCACGTGGGAGATGATGCGGGGAATCGCCGACGGGCTGGGGCTCGAGTGGGCGCTGATGCAGCGCTACACCTTCAGCGCCTACCTGCTCGACGCGCATCGCGCCACGGCGGCCCCCCAGGAAGGCTGCACCACGTTCGCTGCGTCGGCGCCGGCCACCCGCGACGGCGCGCCCCTGCTGGCCAAGAACCGCGATTACCGGCGCGACCACCTGGCATTACAGACACTGACCCGGTCGCGCCCGGCCCACGGTTACCGCTCGGTGCATCTCGGCAGCGCTGGCAGCCCGGGCGTCTTCAGCTCGGGGATGAACGAGCGCGGCCTGGCGGTCGCCGATACACACGTCCTGTCACGCGATCTTGGGCCCGGGCTGCCACGCTACGCGCTGATGCTCGACCTGCTGGAGCGGTGCCCGGACGTGCCGGCGGCGCTCGATTATCTGCGCGGTGTGACGCACATGGGCGGGGGCACCATGATCCTGGCCGACGCCGAGGGCCATCTGGCCGTGTGCGAGAGCGGCCACCGTTCGTCAGGCTACATCGCGAGGAGCGATGGTTGGCTGGTGAGCACCAACCACTTCACCACCGCGGGGTTGCGCGAGCAATGGATCGAGAGCGATCCCCCCGAGTTCCGCGGAAACTCACAGGCCCGGCGGGCGTACGTCGAGCAAGCCCTGGCTCGGGCGGCCGGCGAGGTGGATGCCGGCTGGGCCCAGGCGCTTCTGTCCGATCACCAGACGGGGCTCGACTGCCTCTGCCGGCACGAGCGCCCCGGTTCTACGGCCGAGACAATCCTCGCCACTGTGTTCCTCCCCCACAGCCGGCAGCTTCTCTTCGGAGCCGGCACTCCTTGCGCGGCCGAGTGGGTCCATACGACCAATCTGTGGTGAGCTGAGGGAGGTGTTCAGCCGCCGAGCGTGCCGGAGGCTCCCTGCAGGCCCAGGCCAGACGATGCCACCGGCGCGCTTTTTGCTGTGGTTCCAGGGAGTCGAGTGAGATCGTCGCCAGGAAAGGGCAGAAGTGGCAGGCCAGTGTGCCGGCCGGGGCCGGCGCGGGGATGGGAACAAATTACTCCGAAGCCAGGAGGTGAAGCGGAATGTCCCTGTGAGAAATCCGATCCCTCACGGCTCGATGTGGTGCCGAGCGACAGCCTCCGATTTTAGATCCAGTGGGTGGCACGGCTGGATCGGCCTGCTCTTGATTGCAATCTTCTGGCCCCTGAACTGGTTTCTGCCGGGGCTACGCACCCACTTGTTGTTCTTCCCACTGTGGCTGGGCTACATTTTGACTGTTGACGCGCTGGTCTTGCACCGCAGCCCTCCTTCACTGCTGGCACGCTCGCCACGCGACTTCGCTATGCTGTTCATTGTCTCGGCGCCGGTCTGGTGGCTGTTCGAGGCGCTGAACTGGCGGACTGCGAACTGGGAGTATCTCGGCCGGCAGTTCTTCAGCAATACCGAGTACTTCCTGCTCGCTTCGGTGAATTTCTCGATCGTGATTCCGGCGGTCTTCAGCACGGCTGAATTGATGGGGACGTTCGACTGGATCGACCGTTTCGCCCACGGTCCGCGCGTGCGTCCCACGCCCCGCCTCCTGTGGGGCCTCTTCCTCACAGGGCGGGCCATGCTGGGTCTGCTCCTGATCTGGCCGCATGCCTTCTACCCGTTCGTGTGGACGTCCGTCTTCTTCATTCTGGAACCCGTGAACGTCTGGCTCGGCAAACGCTCAATCTTGAGCGGCCTGCAACGCGGCGACTGGCGCACTGTAGCGGCCCTGGCGACCGGTGTGCTGGTCGCCGGTTTCTTCTGGGAGATGTGGAATTCCTTCTCCTACCCGAAGTGGGTGTATCACGTGCCGTTCTTCGGCTTCTGGCACATCTTTGAGATGCCGCTGCCCGGCTTCCTGGGGTACGTGCCTTTCGCGCTCGAACTCTACGTTGTCGCTCACCTCCTGCTGCCACGCCCGCCGCTGCTCCGATTCCACCGATCCGCACGTCGAGCGCTCCATCGGCAGATTTCGGAGCCTGGTCACGAGTCTCTCTCGTGACCTGTCGCTCTCGAGGCACAGATCAGAAATTGATGCTCTTGGCCAAATCGCCCCCAAGGAGAACGAGCGGCTCGTCGTGCGCGCCGTTGCACGTTTCCAATTGAACCTGACCATCGCTGTCCGGAGCCGGACGATTGAAATCGCGGCTGGGGGCCTGCGGCCGGGCGGGCCCCTGCGGGCACGCGGTTCGTCAGCGTCGATTGGAAAAGGGCAAGAGCGACTTCAGAACGATTGCAATTGTGCCCGAACGTCTCTCATCCAGTCGGCTGAAGCCGACTGTGGCTATCAGCCCTGGAATTCATTCCGGGGCGGCCGGGCTTACGTTTCAGATCGCCGGCCGGGTCGTCTGGGCTGCTGGCGAGTGACACTCGTCTGAACTCCCAATGACTGTGAGCCGCAGCCTGCCCAACCGGGCCCGAGTATAATAGAGCGAGGTATCCCGCGCGCAAGAGCGAGGTCCGCGCCTATTTTTCAGCGTCACTTCCTCTTGCCGGAAGAAGAGCAATCTCACCCGTGTCGCACTTCCTGGAACGTCTGGTGTCTTATGGCCGAGAAACCCAAACCTCAAGACGTGGCGCGCATGTTGTCGCATCTGCGGGACAGCGAGGAGATGAAACCTCGCCGGGTCGAGAGCGCTCCGCTGGACCCCCAACTCGAACTCCTGCGCTCCTGGCAATCGGAGCGACTTGCACGCACCTATGCCGATTTCCTCACCAGCCCACGCTACGGCCCTGCCTGCCGCTTCTTCCTCAGGGATATCTACGCCCCGCGCGATCTTACCCAGCGCAACACCGACATGGAGCGTCTGCACGAGTTTCTCGCGCGCTTCCTGCCGCCGGGTGCCCTGGAGACCCTGACCGACACGATCGAGCTTCACACCCTGACCGAGGAACTCGACCGGGCCTTGCTCACGGTCCTGGTGGAGGATTTGGGCGTGACCGATTCGATCACTGTGGCACTCTACGCCGAGGCCTACCGCATCTGCGACAATTACGACGAGCGGAAGAATCAGATTGATCTCATCATCGAGGTGGGGCAGAGTGTTGACCGGCTGGTACGCCTGCCCTTCATCGGCACGACCTTCCGCCTCTTCCGCGGCCCCGCCCACAGCGCCGGCTGGGGCGAGCTCCATGATTTCCTGGAGCGGGGCTACAACGCCTTCAAGCGGATGAAAGGCGCCGAGCGGTTCCTGCGCACCATCCAGGAGCGCGAGACCCGCATCCTGGACCAGATTTTCGGCGGCGATCCCGACCCCTTCGCGATCTGACGCTTCCGACCATCTCTCAGGCACCCGAAGCCGGCTGCCTCCGTCCGAGAGCGCGCCCGAGTGTGAATGCGGAGGCGGAGAGAAACAGAGACGCAGGGAGCGTTCACCGCAATTGTCCCTGCGTCTCTGCGTCGAAAGGCCCTGTCGTACCCTCAACTCCCTTCCGCGCGCCTCATTCAGCCAAACAAGACCGAGCGCCGCGCGGCCAGCCGCCTGTAGATCATCTCCTGGACGACGTTGCGCACCTGGTCCGTGAGCTGCGAGACCAGCACCGGATTGTTCGCCGCCTCCGGTCCGTAGCCGTCCATCGGGATCGGCGCGCCAAAATCGATGGACCACCTGGTCGGCAGGGGGATGAACCCCAGCGGTCCCAACCACGGCCAGGTGGGCGAGATCGGGAAGTAGGGAAAGCCCGTGATCCTGGCCAACAGGTTCGACCTGGCGAGCGAGATGTAGGTCTCCTCCGCGCCGACCACTGATACTGGAATGATGGGCGACCCGGTGTGCAGCGCCATCTTGATGAAACCACCCCGGCCAAAGCGGGCCAGCCGGTAGCGCTCTTTGAAGAGCTTGCCGACGCCCTTGTAGCCTTCCGGGTAGACCGCCACCAGTTCATCCTGTTCCAGCAGGCGGATGCCGTTCTCCTGGGTAGCCAGAACCTGGCCCAGCTTCACCAGGGCAGCCGAGACAAATGGCAGCGTGGGGAACCAGGTGGCGTAGAGCGACCGGACCAACCGCTGAGCCGGATGCTCGGTGAGCACCGCCGTCCCCACCATCGCCCCATCCCACGGCAATTGCCCGGAGTGATTGACTACCAGTAGCGCGCGCCCTTCGTTGGGGATGTTTTCGATGCCGGTGGTCTCCACCCGCCAGTACTTCAGGTACATGAATTGAAAAAACGGCAGTAAGATGTCCAGGAACTCTCGATCCAGCCCCCACTCGAGGGTGTAGTTGAGCAGGTACCATATGCCCTTCCAGGTATCGACATCGAAGAGATCTTTGCCGGCGGCGCTTCGGAGCTTCTTGAAAATGCCCGGCCCGCCGGTAGGGAAGAACTTATCCACGCTCTCGCCCACCAGGTCTGGCAGACCCTTCGGCGAAAACGGCGGCGATACGGAACCGGGCCTGATCGCCTGCAAGCGCTCGATAAGTGCATCGAGCTCGGCGACCAACTCCTCGCGGAGGGTCTGGTCGGGGACGTCCGCTTCCGATCGACCCGCCACCGCCCTCGCGGCCACGGGCCGGTGGACCCGGCAGTACTCGGAACCGCTCTGGACATGGTTCTTGCAGGGCTCGCCCGACCGGGTGTAGGCCTTGCAAAACGGTCGGGCTCCGTTATGAGTCATTATCCTCTTCCTCCTCCCCGGCCACGAGAACGATGGGCGGTTGCCTTCGCGCCCGCCGGCGGCGCGCGATCGTGTCGCGCAGCCGTTCCTCATCGTAGAGCCGAGTCGCCGACTCAGGCAGGTACCGGCGGAGGCGCTGCTGCCCCGCGAACTCGCGCAGCGCTTCATCGGCCGTATAGCGGGGGGAAAAGCCAAGGCTCGTGCGCATCTTCGCCAGGTCCCCAATCCAGGGGTAGCGTAGATAATCCGGTTCGATGGGCGCATAGCGAGCGAGCCGGCGGCTGTTGTGTCCCAGCAACCCGAGACCCCAGTAGGCCAGCGGGTGAAGGATCGGGATGGCGACCTTGCCGGCCAGGGCCGTGAGCCGGCTCAGCGGCATGACCCCCTCGGCACCTACATTGAACACCCCCGGCACATCGTTCACGGTGGCATAGACCAGTGCCGCCACGACGTCGTCTTCGTGAATCACCTGCATCATGGGGTCGAAGCCGAGGAGCGTCGGCGTCCGCGGCTCTTTCAAAAAGCGAGTCATGGGCGTCTCGGCGGCCGGCCCGACAATGTTGGGAAAGCGCAGGATGGTCAACGCCATCCCCGGCACCTGGCGGCGGAAGCCGTTGCAGAAGGCCTCGATCTCCACCATGTCGCGGGTGTAGCCGTAGTGGTGGCTTCCTTTCAGCGGGTGCGCCTCGGTCAGAAAGGCCGGGTTGGCCGGAGAGGCACCGTACACGGCGGTGCTGCTCTTGAGCACGACCTTACGGACGCCCGCCTGGGTGCTCGCCCCCAGCACCTTCACCGTGCCCATCACATTCACGTCAAACGCGGCCTCAGTGGGCTGAAATGTCTCGAGGAACGTCAGGTGGCAGACGGTGTCGATCTCCTCTGCTTTGAACAGTTCGGCCAGCAATGAGTTGCGGATATCGGCCTGGATGAAATCGAGCCCTTTGATGTCTTCGGCGGGCGGTTCTGCGTCCACACCGATGACGTGGCAACCCGACTCGGCGATCAGCCGGGCTGCTACCCGTGCCCCCCAATCGCCGGCCACTCCAGTCACCAGGACAGCGTTCTTCTGGGTCACTCGTTCTCCTCCTCAGCTCAAACGGGGTGCCGCCGGAGCCACCGTGGCACCAGCGTGCCGAGGGCGCCCAGCCCGGCAGCCAACCACACCCAGCGCCGGACCGAGCCGTTAGACGCCGTTACGCCTTTGGCCATCACCGGAATCTTCGCCAGCCTGGCGCCCGCGTCGGCCCTGACCCGCGCAAAGAGTTCGGGGTCGTTGCGCAACCTCTCGGCCAGCGCCTGCTTCCGGGCCACATCTTCGTCGGTGATGTACGTGCCAAACGAGCGCAGGCCCGCGAGTTGGAAGTTGTGCTTCTTGAAGAGGCGGTAGATCTCCTTGACCCGCTCCATGGTAATGTTGCGTCCAAGGGTGTAGTCCTCGAAGCGACCCTCCATGGCCAGCAGGGCCGTCTCGGCCAGGCAGGCGTAGGCCGTCCTGGGCGGAAGGCCGATGTCGTAGCCGAAGTCAATAGAGCCGGGGATGAGTACCTCGCCGCTCTCGATCACCAGGACGTCGGGGCGCAGCGCCGCCTCGGCGGGGTTGATATCCGGCGGGCGGGCTACATCGCAGATCACCGCGCCCGGCTTGCATCTGGTGATGTCGATGATGCGTTGGCCGAAGGCCGACGTCGCCGTGACGATCAAGTCACAGTCGGCGACCAGATCGTCGGCCTTCGTGGCAATGATCACCTGGGCACCGGGCGTTTCCGCCTGGATCTGGCGCTTTAGTTCGATCAGTTTCTCCGGCTCGATCGACACCAGGACCACATCGTAGATGGCCTGGGCCAACAGGCGCGCGCAGACCGAGCCGATGGAACCCGTGGCGCCGACCACCATCGCCTTGCCCCGCGTCAGGTCTTTCCGGCCCATCTTGATGACTGCCTGTTTGGCTGCTTCGAGCGTCGCGGCCACCGTCAGACTGTTTCCGCTGGTGATGGCGATGTCGGCTTCATTGGCTACCGTGATCCCGGCGTCGCCGACTACGCTGGTGAACGCGCCCAGCCCCATGATTCGGGCCCCCTTGCCCTCGGCCATCCGCGCCGCCCTGTTGAGGCGCACGTAGGTGAACCGCTCGTCGTGGCGCAGCATCTGGCGCGGGGTAGCGCCCAGGGCAATCAGGTGACCTTCGATGCGCTGGCCCGTGGCCGGCGACCAGCCGCCGGTGATGCGCCCCAGGTAGAGGGGGGGAATCCAGGCCGCCACCGCTTCGACGAGATCATCGGGCAGGGAGCGCGTCCAGCGGAAGAGGGGATGGTTATGAATGAAGCGAACATCCAGCGGGTGAATCACAAAGGCGAAGCGGTTGATGCCGGCCTCCTCGGGCTGCAAATAGTGGATTGCGGGCGTCCAGTCGATCGCGGCGATCAAGTCCAGGTAGGTATTCTCGGTCAAGGGCAAATCGCGATTGGGGCGCAGCGCCGCCAGCAACGCCTCAATCGTCGCAGCCGACCAGCGACCGAGGCTCCCCTTGCCCTCCAAAGAGGGCATCATGGTGACCACAATGGCCACGCCGCGCCGGCGGAGATCATCCAGGTCTGCCTGGCCGGCCGACTCCACCACGACCGTCTTGTGTTCCAGTTTCGGCGGAGCGTAGCGACGAATGAGGCCGATGTCGCCGGCCAACACATCTGCCCGGCGGAAGGGATCGGTGGCCCGCGAGGGACCCGGCGGGCTCGGCCGGGGGTTGATCCGCTGGAACGGCGCGTCCTTCAAGCGCTCCAACGTCGGACCGGCCGCCTGGTCCAACGTCTGGCGGCTGCCCACGCCCGGAAAATCGGGCAACCCAAAAAAGACCATCGGATCGGCGTAGCGGATGGAGGGGCTGTGCCGGCCGAGCGCCTGGGCCAGGCCGTTGTGGTTGAGGCCCGGCACCATCAAGATATGCTTCTCGCTGAAGATCCCCGGCTGGGCGCGGTCGGCCAGAATCACCCCCCAGCGCTCGAGACCATCTCGGACCCCGCTGCCATCGACGACCGGGGTGGTGTGGGCGGCGGCCGGCAGGGTGGCACCGACCTCGTGGGGGCGATGGGCCGCGCCCAGATTCAACTGGGCCGGCATCCCTTCCAGGCCGATGGCATCGATCTGGCCATCGGCCGCCTCGATCAAGGCCCGCGCCCGGCCGACATCAGCGCCACAGCCGGCCCGGCGGATCTGAACGTCCTGACCGAGAAATGAAACCGTCGCGGTCTCATCGCCCTCACCTACGTGGATGACAAGAATCTCTTTCATACGTCAAACCATCCTGGGCGGGTTACAGGTTAAAGGTTGCAAGGTTGGAACCTTCCAACCTGCAACTGACCCTTGGGTCGGTCGAGCCAAAGTGGATCGCGCCGCCCGGCCACCGGTGACATTTGTCTGTTCCTTCCGTGACGATGCCTTACGAACCCCTCTTGATTCGTATGACGCAGTGTGTTATCATAATTTATGATGCAATGCGTCATGCGGTGGAACACCACTTCGACACAGCGTTCATCCAACTTCAACTCCGAAAGGAGGCCTTCGATGGCCAAGAAAAACAGCAAGGTCGCCGAGGTCGTGGTCGAGGAGCTCGACGCCGAAGCGTTCGTTGACGAGGGTGTCGAGCGGGAGCCAAATCCCCTGTTCGAGTCGGCGCGCAAAATCTTGCTCGCCTCCATTGGCGGCTGGGCCCTGGCCTGGGACGAGATTGAGGACTTTGTTGACAGGCTCGTCGAGCGAGGCGAGGTCGCCGAGCAGGACGCCCGCAAACTGCTGCGGGAGATGGCCGAGAAGCGCAGGCCGGCCGAGTTGGACGAGCGGATGGAGGAAATTCTGAACCGCATGAATGTACCCAGCAAGGCAGACATCGAAGCGCTGGGCGACAAGATTGCTGCGCTGACCAAGAAGGTGGAGGAGCTGAAGAAGACCCAGGCGTAAATGCACCATGCTCCACCTGGGGGAGGGGAGACAACGGTTTCCTCTCCCCGTTTTATCGCTCCGGAGGGAGTCCGGCATCTGGGCCGGAGAATCCTTCGCCCCCGCTGTGGTCCTGTTTTCAGCCTGCAGCGAATCGTGTACCATTGAGCAACCCAGGAGCGCGTGTATGCCGATCATCAAGCGCTATTCCAACCGTAAACTCTACGACACGAAGGCCAAACAGTACGTCACGCTCGAGAGAATCGCCGAGATCATCCGCCAGGGGGTCGACGTTCATGTCGTCGATCACGCGACCGGTGAGGATCTGACCGCCCTGACCCTGACCCAGATTATTCTCGGCGAGGAAAAAAAGCCGGGGGGCTTTCTGCCCCGAACCGTGTTGACAGCCCTCATCCAGGCCGGTGGCGACACGCTGTACACGGTGAAACGGGCCCTGGGGACCCCAGCGGGCCTGGCGCGTCAGGTCGATGACGAGATCGAACGGCGCATCCAGGCCCTCGTCAATCAGGGTGAGCTCTCGAAGGAGGAGGGCCTGCGGCTCCAGGATAAACTTCTCGCCCAGGGCCAGCGCCTCCACGACCCACTGTGGCCGGACGAACAGGCCCTCGAGCGGGCTCTGCTCGAGCGCGGGCTGCCGGCTCGCGATGAGCTCCGGCGACTGGCCGAGCAGGTCGACGCATTGGCGGCCAGGCTCGACCAGATCGGCACGCCCTCCCGATCCGAGCACGAGCCCTCTCAGGGTCAAGGGTGACGCCCGCAGCGCATCGAGCAGGGCGAGCCCGGTTATCCAAAGCGTTCGGGGATCAACACCGCTCAGCGGCGCCTATCACAGGTTGAGAGCGGCGCGGATGCAGGCCAGTTTGGCCTCAGCGGCCTGCTCGCCGAGAGCGATCAGCTCTTTGTCCTTCGTGAATCGTAGATAGCTCGCCCCGGCGAGTTGCGGCGTGATGAGACAGTCGGCGGCCTTGACCCCCCCACCGGCCTGGCGGATGAGCGTCTCCACGGCTGCAAACCCGAACCCGAACGGTCCCCACCGCCGCCGCAGAACCGGCGCGAAGAGGTCCACCCCAATGACGTAATCGGCCCCCAGTGCCCGCACGAGCGAAACGGGCAGGTTATTCGACGCGCCCCCATCGACCAGGAAGCGCCCATCCACCTCAACCGGCGTCACGATGCCTGGCACCGAACTACTCGCTCGCACGGCCGGCGCCACCCGACCTTCCTTCAGCGCCACCGACTCACCGGTTTCCAGGTCGGTGGCCGCCGCCGCAAAGGGCAGCTTCAAGTCGCTAAAATCCAGGTCGCCGATCGTCGCAACCAGCCAGCGTTCCAGCCTGGCGAAGCTCACAAAGCCCTTGACCGGCCACACCGGGCTGGCGAAATCCCGCCACCGCACGCGCGAGGCGAGCGCCCTGAGCTGCGGGAGCGGGACGCCGGCGCAGTAGAGGGCGCCGGTGAGGGCGCCGGCGCTGGCGCCGGCGACGCAGTCGATCGGGATTCGCTCACGCTCCAGCACCGACAATACGCCAACATGCGCCCAGCCCCGCCACACCCCTCCGCCCAGAGCCAGACCAACCCGCGGACGTCCCACGACCTCAAACACTCCACTCCCTGGAAGGTGCGTCGCACCTACGCACCTTGAAGGTGCGTCGCACCTGTCAAAAATCGACCGTGCGCCCCTCATAGGCGTAGCGGAAGAGCCGCTCCAGTTCCTTGCGGTCCGGAACCCGGAGACTTGTCACCATCTGGGTGTCGCCCTCCGCGTTGGCGATCAGGTGGGGCAGGGCCTCCTCAAACGCATCCACCTCGATGCCAAGCTCTCGGATCGAGTGTGGCTGGCGGATCCTTGCTTGAAGCTCGCGAAAGGCCGTGACGAAGCTCGCCGCGCCCTCCAGCTCATCGTTCGCCGGCAGATGCAGGAAGCGCGCGATCTCGCCATAGCGGCTGCTACCGGCATTGGCCGTGAACTCGATCGTGTAGGGGAGGAACGCGCCAACGGTTCGTCCGTGCGGGGTGTGAAAAACGCCCCCGAGCGAGTGCGCCAGGGAGTGGGCCAGCGCCACCATTGCGTTGGTGATGGCGAGGCCGGCGATCGTGGCGGCGTTGTGCATGTGTTCCCGGGCCTCGGCATCGGTTCCATCGGCGTACGCCCGCGGCAGGTAGGTGAACACCAACTCGATCGCTTTCAGACAGAGGCCATCGGTGAAGTCGTTGTGCCAGGTACAGGTGTAGGCCTCCACAGCGTGGGTCAGGACGTCGATCCCGGTATCGGCGGTGATCTGGGCCGGAAGCTCCATGACCAGACTGGGGTCCACGATGGCGATGTCTGCCTGCAGCTCGCGAGTCGCCAGGACGATCTTGCACTGCATGTCGTGATCGGTCAGCACGACACCCTGGGTGACATCGGCACCGGTGCCGGAGGTGGTCGGGATGGTGATGAGCCGGGCCTTCGCGCGCAGTCCGAAGGCTTCAAAGGGGTTGATGGCGCCCAGATCGACGTCGGGCCGCTCGTAGAGGAACCAGGCTGCCTTCGCAGCGTCCATGCTCGATCCGCCGCCCAGGCCGATCACCCACTCCGGCTGGTACTCCGCCATCGCCGCGGCGCAACGCCGCACCGTCTGCAACGACGGGTCTGGCTCCACTTCCGCGAAAACAGCGCTCTCCATACCGGCCAGCGCCAGCCGGGCCTGCACCCGGTCCACAAACCCCAGGCGCACCATGTTGGCATCGGTGACGATGAAGGCGCTGGTCCCGCTGAGGTGCTCGAGCCGGCTCAAGGCCTCGTCACCGAAAACAATTTCGGGACTGCTGAAATACCACATCGAACCCTCCTCGCGCCTGAAGGGTGAGACGGCCAGGCGACTCGTTCAGATCGAAGCGAAGTCCCGTCCGCTCTGCCTCTCCGCTACTTCGGCCACTCGGTCTCGACGAGCGTGCAACAGTTCACCAGTTCGGCCGCGGCCTTGGGCGCCTTCATGATCTTGAGCATGTTGCCCTTGAGTCTGAGCTGGCGGGTGATCAGGCCCTGGATGGGATCGAGCTTCTTTTCGATGACCTTCCGCCAGGTCGGCAGCGGCGCGCTGATCGTGAACTCCGGCGACTTCTGGCTGGGGTCGGCCACCTCGTAGGCCGTGCGACACTCTCCGTGCCAGAGGTCCATGTACAGGTAGACATCCCTGGCCACGCCCGGGCCGGCCGAGGCGACGAAGTAGAAATCGCCCTCCCAATTCCTGGCCGCTTCCCGGTAGGTCTCGCTTTTGTTCAGTTCGGCCATCAAGGCTTTCACCCATTCGTCACTCGGAAACCTGATTGGCATTTGATTCTCCCTCCGGCTCCCTATCACTTTGCTCACACAATCCGGCCATCTCTATCCCGCGAGGATGGGCCGCTACCGCTCCCAGCACCGCGACCTCGCAGCGGCGGCGCGCGTTCCCGGCGCCGCCACCCATCCCGACCACGGACCCCCTCTGCTATTCAAAGCCTTGCCGCCATTGCCGGAGCCGCGACCGAAGACTGCTCCAATGGATGATGTGTTTATATGACCCTCTCCTGAAAATAGCCCGCCGCGCTGTTCGCCGTGGCGCGGCGCCAATTTTCATTTCCCGGCGCGGGCCGCAGGCCCAGGGGCAACTGTTGGCGAAATCGTCTCCAGGGACGGCGAGCAGTTCGTCGTGCGCGCTGTTGGACGTTTCCAAATAAATCTGGCCATCGCTCTCGGGAGCCGGGCGGGCCGCCCGGCGGTTGCCGGTCCTGGCCGAGCCGGGGAACCCGCGGCTGGGGCCTGCGGCCGGGCGGGCCCCTCCGGGCAGGCCGGGGGTCGGATGGATTTGGAACGAGGCCACTGCGCGCCCGACGAGCCGCTCGCCCGCCCGGAAGGCGAGTTCGCCACCCGGAGCTCTCCCGGTCTGTCAAAGCGGCAGCGCTCCGCGCTCCGGCAGCGGCGGCCGGGGGGCCCGCAGGCCCGGGCCAGCCCCGCCTTCAGCGCCTCCCCACCGAGCAGCTGCGACCCGGCCCGTGCCGCGCCGGCACCACCCCCGTTCCCCGCACCCCGCCCTCGCAACGTCCCGCCCCCGGTTGTGTCGGGGCGGGTTTTGCCTGACCCGTCGCCCCACAGCCGCGAGCCGGTCGGAGTTCGGCCACCGCCAGCACGAATCCTCCGCAACCGGCCCAGCAACGTTCCTCCCGTGCCAACGACATCGCCAATGGCCTGGCCCTGGGGCGGGTTGTGGACCGCCCTGCTTCGGGCCGATCTGCCCCGGTCCCCCGGCTGGTTGGCACCATCGCCGGCAAAACCCGCCCCGACCCTTGCGGGGGGGCCCGGCCCCGCCACGCCTGGCGCCGCGCCTGGTCCCCTCGCCCGCCTCTTGGCGATCCCTCCCGACGCCCGCGTGACCGCCCGGGAGCCCCGCGGCAACAGGTCGTCCTCCCATGGCTCAGCCTGGATCGCCAGATCCAGACGATGGCCGCCGGATCTGACGATCCGGCGGGAGCAGGTCATCCTCCCATGGCTCGGCCTGGAGCGCCAGATCCAGGCCCGCACTGCCGGGATCGGGGGATCCGGCGGGAGCAGGTCATCCTCCCATGGCTCGGCCTGGAGCGCCAGATCCAGACGATGGTCGCCGGATCTGACGATCCGGCGGGAGCAGGTCGTCCTCCCATGGCTCGGCCTGGAGCGCCAGATCCAGGCCCGCACTGCCGGGATCGGGGGATCCGGCGGGAGCAGGTCGTCCTCCCATGGCTCAGCCTGGATCGCCAGATCCAGGCCCGCACTGCCGGGATCGGGGGATCCGGCGAGAGCAGGTCATCCTCCCATGGCTCGGCCTGGAGCGCCAGATCCAGGCCCGCACTGCCGGGATCGGGGGATCCGGCGGGAGCAGGTCGTCCTCCCATGGCTCGGCCGGGAGCGCCAGATCCAGACGATGGTCGCCGGATCTGACGATCCGGCGGAAGCAGGTCGTCCTCCCATGGCTCAGCCGGGAGCGCCAGATCCAGACGATGGCCGCCGGTTCTGACGATCCGGCGGGAGCAGGTCATCCTCCCATGGCTCGGCCTGGATCGCCAGATCCAGGCCCGCACTGCCGGGATCGGGGGATCCGGCGGAAGCAGGTCGTCCTCCCATGGCTCAGCCGGGAGCGCCAGATCCAGACGATGGCCCCGTTCCACATTCCTCCGACAACCAGCGTGCCCCTGCGGGCACGCGGTGTGTCAGCGTCGATTGGAAAAGGGCAAGAGCGACTTAAGAACGATTGCAATTGTGCGGGAAGGGCTATCATCCAGTCGGCTTCAGCCGACTTTGGCTATCAGCCCTGGAATTCATTCCTGGGCGGCCGGGCGGTTGCTCCGGGCATACGCACGCTTTGTCAGATGAATTTGGAAAAGGGCAACAGCGCGCACTCCAAACAGGCCCCCGCCACTCGCACCAATGCACCAACACAGTGTCTTTATATGATCCTGTTGGCGAATTGGTACAGTCGCGGCCGCCGGTTGGTAGTGCGCGCTTCAGCGCGCTAAAGCGCGCACTACGAGCCCCTCGTCCTCCCTGGAAGCGATTTCGCCACCAGGATCTTTATATTTCTGTAAAAGTGGCGCGTACGCGCCACTTTTACAGAAAGTGAGAGACGTCATCGCTCCAATGGCCTATCGCGCAAGGACCGGCTCCCCCGGTTCCGTTGCCTGGCGCTTCGCAAGCTCCTCTTCCAACAGCGCGCGGCGCAGGGTTTTCCCCGTGATCGTCTTCGGCAACTCGCTGCGGAACTCGACGAACCTCGGCACTTTGTAAGGGGCGAGGTTGTCTTTGCAGAAGGCGATGATTTCGCCCTCGGTGGCCGTCTCGTCCGGCTTCAGCACGATGAAGACTTTAATCCGCTCGCCTTTCCCCTCCACCGGGACACCGACCGCGGCAACATCCAACACCGCCGGATGGGTGTAGAGCATGTCTTCGATCTCGCGCGGGTAGATGTTGTAGCCACCGGCCCCCAGGATCATGTCCTTCTTGCGATCCACGATCCTGAAATAGCCATCCTCGTCTACCGTGGCCAGGTCGCTGGTATGGAGCCACGGGCCGCCACCATTCGGATCGGGCTGCAAGGTGTTGGCCGTCTCGGCGGGCATATGCCAGTATCCCTGCATGACTTGCGGCCCGCGCACACAGAGCTCACCCACCTCGCCGGCGCCCTCGAGCGCCCGGCCGGTCTCCGGGTCCACGATCTTGACCTCGGTATCGGGCCAGGGCACGCCGATGGTGCCGGTCCGGCTCTCACCGCAGATGGGATTGGCGTGGGTGACCGGCGAGGCCTCGCTCAGCCCGTAGCCCTCCACCAGCCGAGCCCCGGTGAGATTTTGGAAGCGCTCCTGCACCTCCACCGGAAGGCCGGCGGCGCCGCTGATGCAGGCCTTGACCGACCTGAGTTCGTACTTCTTGACGTCGGGGTGGTTGATGATAGCGTTGTAGATGGCGGGCACACCCGGGTAGAGAGTGGGGTGATACGTGTCGATCGTCTTCAGGACATCGGCGACATCGCGCGGATCGGGAACGAGAACCATCGTGGAGGCGTTGAGAACACTCAGGTTCAGACACGTCGTCATCCCGTAGGAATGGAACAGAGGAACCTGGGTCAATATGACCTCTTGGGCCTCGGCCGAGTTGAGCCAGACCTGGCATTGGTACGTATTGACCAGGATGTTCCGGTGCGTCAGCTCCGCACCTTTCGAAACGCCCGTCGTGCCACCCGTGTACATCAGAACCGCGGTATCCTCTGGGTTCAGCGCCACCGGCTGCGGCTTCTCTGGCGCGCTCGCCAGGAGGTGGTTGAACCAGTACGTGTTCGCATCGCCCGCAATGCTCACCTTGTGGCCCTTTTTCTTCTCGAGCAGCACGGTAAAGAGCAGCTTCAGAACCGGCGGGAAGTAGGTCTTGATCTGAGCGACGATCACCTGCCGCAGAGACGTCGCGGCGCGGATCCGCCTGATGAGCGGATAGGTATTGCTGAGGGTCACGATCACCTCGGCGCCAGAGTCGTTGAGTTGGTGGGTCATTTCGTGGGCCTGGTAGAGCGGATTACATGGTACGACAATCGCCCCGGCCCGCAAGACAGCATAGTATGTGATGGGAAACTGCGGACAGTTGGGAAGGTGGATGGCGACGCGATCACCCTTTTTGACGCCCAACCCCTGCAAAGCCGCGGCGAAGTGGTCTACCGCCTGGTTGAACGCCCGGTAACTCATCCTGGTGCCCTTCAACAGCATAGCCGTCCTGTCCGGGTACTTGCGGACGGTCTCCTCCAGCACGGCGGGCAGCACGGTTGAGGGATAGTCGATCTGTTCGGGCACGTGGGGTTCATAGAATTTGAGCCACGGTTTGTCGTGCATGGGTACCCCCTCCTCACGTCGTTGTGAGAGATTCGGTTGCTGGCGGTGTCCTGCCGGTGCGCGGGAGTCGGAGGAGCGAGCGGGGTGAGCGGCCAGCCGTCGAGCGCCAACAGGACTCAAGAGCCTGGCGAAGGGTTCTCCTCCTTGTGTACCGCTCCCTCTCCCGGAAGAGGTGGCAGGTTCGGGGGGAACGGCACAGGCTCACGCGTCCAACTTTCAACCGGCAACCGCCACCAACCTTGCCCGCGGGCGGACCACGCCCGGTAAACAAGTCGCTGCTTCTATCGTACCGCCGCCAAAACTCAAGCGCAGTGCTCTTTGTCATGCTCCGCGGCGACTTTCTGTACGTGTTGATAAGGATAGAGTACGAAGATCACCTCGCGACCATTGCGAGGGGACCGGAGCGGGCGCCCGATCGAGGGTTGCAAATCGGGTTGGGGGGACAGAAAACGCTCCCGCTGTCGGGAGCGCCCTCGTGTTCGCGCGAGAGGGAGGGAGCGGGCCCGGCGCTCGCCATGAGTGCCACCGTCGCGTGGCCCGGCGCAGGCGACGATTGGGAGATCCGATTCCCGCTATTCCGGCCTGTTCTCCAGAATCACCTCGATCTGCTCGACCACGTCCTCAGGCAGCGAGATGCTCGCTGCCCGGGCGTTGTCCTCAATCTGCGCCACCCGGGTGGCGCCGGTAATAACGCTGCTGACCCCGGGGCGGCAGAGTAGGAGCGGGGCGTCGGCCTGGCCGGCGGGCTCGCCGCAGTGGGGGCAGGTGAGGGCGTGGAGGGCGCCGTTGCGGACGCGCGCCAGCAGGTCGGGCCGCTCGGCGGCGTCCACGATCGGCCAGATGCCGGCGCTGAAGGGGCGGTCGCAGTGGGGGCAGGTTGCCTCAGCGCGTTGGGCAAGGGAGTGAGCCTTGGTTACCTCGGGGCCGACGTGCGACGCACCTCCAGGTGCCTCGCACGTCGCTCCTTGCACGTTACGCGGAGGTGCCTCGTCCGCTGGCGAGCCACGCTTCCGCCTCACGGGGGGAGCGCAGGCGCACGATCTGGAGGTGGGCGTACTCGGGCCTGGCCAACAGTTCGGGGTACTCGCGGCGGCGGCGGCGGTAGGTCTGGAGGGCCCACAAGAAGAGGGAGTCGCGGCTGAGCAACTGGACGCGCCAGCTCTCGCGGTTGCCGCCCCACAGTTCCTCTCGAGTCGTGATGCGCCGGAGCGTCCTCCGGACCAACCGCGCCATGATCACCGGCAGGGGATAGTCCAGCCACACGACGGTATCGGCGCGGCCCCAGACGATGTCCCGAACCCGGCTGTAGTTGCCGTCGATGACCCAGGCATCGCCGCTCAGCGCCTGGGCGGTGCGCTCGCGGAGAACATCGACCGGGGCTGCGCTCCAGTTGGGTCCCCAGTTGAGCGCATCGAGCTCGACGTGGGGAAGCCCGAGACGCCGGGCGAGCTGGCGCGCCAGAGTCGTCTTGCCGGAGCCGGTCGTGCCGATCACGACGATGCGCCGGGCGGGATGACCGGTCACCTCGCGGTGGGAAGCTGACTCGGGGATGATCATGCTCGCTCTCAGCGGGTGAGGATCAGGACCAGGCCGCTGACGGCGAGCATGACCCCCAACAGATAGCGCCAGCTGAATGGCTCGTGCAGAATCGCCAGCCCTGCGACGCTGACCAACAGGAGGCCGCCGAGCCGGATCACGGGTGAGGCCACCGAGACCGGCGCGCCCGCGCCAAAGGTCAGGTAGAGCCCGATGGTGACACCGGTGAACGCGAGTCCGACCCCGATCCCGGCAGCGAGACCGGCCGGCTGGAGGAAGAGCGTTCCGCTCTGCGTCCGCTCCCACAGGACCCATATGAGTCCGATGAAAAACGAACAGCTACCGTAGAGAAGCAAGGCGATACTGTTCGAGAGTTTGCCGGCCGCGAGTTTCACACAGAAGTCGGCTGTGGCCAGAGCGACAACCGTGAAGAGGGCAAAGATCACCCAGCGCATCATGCTTAGCTTCCCTTGATGGCGCCCGCTCATATCCAACAAAAACACCCCAACCGGAGAGGCTCACGGCAGGGGTGCGGAGCCGGACGCAGAAAGGTTATAAACCAGAGCTGGCCGTCACGCAAGGCGGAAGGATCGCGCTTGCCAGGGGCCCACGGGCGACACGGGGAACGTGACACCGGGGACGCTCCGAGGCGGCACGCCTCGCGTCTCACGCAGCTCCGGCACGAATGGTGGGACGCGACGAACCTGGCCGTCAGGTCGGCGCGCTCACTCCTCCGGCTGCTCGCCGCCGGCCATCTCGCGGACCACGTCGGTCATGCTGAGCACGCCGATGGGGCGCCGGCCATCGCCGCCCGGATCGCAGACCACCAGGCGGTGGATTCGGGCGTCGATCATCTGGGCGCTGGCCTCACGCAGCAGCGTGTCGGGCGTGGTAGTGACGACGCTCCGGATCATCACGTGCTCGGCACGCAGGACCTGCCACTCGTCCTCGAAGGCTCGCAGTGTGACGAGGTCGGTCTGCGAGATGATCCCCACGAGCGAGCCGGCGTCGTCGACGACGACCAGGGCGCTCACGTCGTGCTCGCGCATGCGGCGCGCAACGCGCCGGATCGGCGTGTCGGGGGTGCAAGCGATGACAGGCGTGCTCATGACATCGGACACACATTTGTCCACGTGAACCTCCCGCGCAAGCCTCGCCGAGAAGAGTCTCTGGTGAAAGGGTCGACCCAATCCAGAAGCAGGGACGGCGTATCGAGTCCCAGTATAGCATGCGTGCGCGTGTTTCGGAAGAGGGGCCACGGGAGAAAAGCCCGGCTCGCCGTCCGGATGGCGAGCCGGGGAGAGACAGAATGTCGGTGGTTCGAGTTGCGGCCGGTCAGTGGCGCAGCACAGGCAGCCAGAAGTGGTAGGAGGCCGAGCCGACAGTCACAGCTGTGCCCTCAGTCGCAGGGATAGTCGGGTTCGCGGCGGTGTCCGTGATGAGTGCCTTGTCGAGTTGAATCTGGCTGGAGCCCGGACTGACAGGGCTGAACCGGAGGGTGACGAGGGTCCCATTGCCGCTCGGGCCGGAGCCGGTCCCGTACGTATAGGCCCCCACGCTCTTGCGCCCGTCGGCCGGCGCGAGTGGGCCGAGGGTCAGAACGCAGCGGGCCACATTCGGATTGCAGTTCACAGTGGCTCCCAGAAAATTGGAGGGGACGGCGTTCTCAAGCGCTACGACCTGTGGGTTGTAGACTACATCGAACTCATAGGCGCCCAAGTTGGTGGCTCCCTCGACTCGAACCTGCACGTTGAAGGCTCCCGCCCCACTGATCGTTCCGCCCGGCGCGATCAGGCGCAGGGTTGTCCCTTCGGCCGCCGTCGGGTGGGCGCCCAACACCAGGCCGCCGGCTAACACAAGAACAAACAGCGTGAGGACCAGCGCGTTCTTACGCATCAAATCCCTCCTCAACACACACCCGTTTGCCCGCGTAGACGCGGAACGCCACGAGTGTGCCTCATACTTGCGGGCCGGGTCAATCGGACCCCGGTCCCCACGATCGAGCGAGATGTCTCAACCGGACTGCCGGCGGACCAGCGGGATGAAGAGACGGTGGTTCGGCGTTGCCCCGGCGGTTGCCGTGGGCGTGGGCGTCGCCAGCGGGACTGTTGGCGTGGGCGTCGCCGACGGCGTGGTTGTTGCCGTCGGGGTCGCCGTGGCCTCCACCACGGTGACGCTGCCGCCGGATAGGTTTGTAGCCAGGACATTCACCGCCGTGTCCACCACCAACGGGTCGGTCAGAGTCAGGGGGCTCGTTCCTGTACCCAGCGTGGTGAAATGAAGCCGGGTCAGCACGCCATTCCCGGTGGCGCCGGGCCCTGTGCCGTAGCTGTACGCGCCAATCCTCGCCTCGTCCGCAGCCAGGTAGGCCGGCCCCAGACGCACCGCACACCGCCCCGCCATCGGGTCGCAATTCTCGGGCGCCCCTAAAAAGGCCAATAGAGTCGTCCCCGTCAAGGTCAGCACCTGGCTATTCCAGGTAATATCGACCTCAAACGCGCCGAGATCGCTCGCGTTGTCAACAGCGACCTCCACATCGAAGGATTGTCCCACACCCACAGGCGCACCCGGAGCAACCACCCGGAGCGCCACCGGTGACGTGGGGGCCGAGTGGGCGGCTGGCCCCACCGCGAGCAGAGTCAAGAGACCAGCCGCGATCAGAAACACGAGCCCGGCAGCTTGAAGACGCACGCGACACCACTCCCTGGTACCTGGTTGGCAAACAGCGCCATCATCAGCCGAACGCGGTGACAGCGGCGAGCCGCGCCGCGAGAGTACCGAGCGTGAGCAAGGTCGATTCGAAGCGCGCAGCCTTCAACAACCAGGACGCAAAAATCGGCCAGAAGTCACGCCCGTGCCCAACAGGGCACGGCTCAGAACGAGCGTGAACTTCCCCGCGGGGGATGGAAGTTCGAGGATGGATTGCAGCGAGCTGACGATGGGAACCAGAACGACGGACGCAAACGCCCCGATTGTACACGACACAAGCAGCATGACAAATCAGAGGCATTCTCAAGGGCAGCAAGAGAGTGGGGAACGACCGGCCTGACGCGAGCACCCTCCAACCGAGGTACTCATGGGAGCCAGACCGCTGCAAGTCCGGGGCGCTCACCGCTGGGGAAGGGGACGATGAGCACGGCGCTACCCGACCCGGTCGATCACGCCCGCAACTCCCACGCGCTACCCGGCCGGTTCCCAGGTGACGAGGATCCGGGCCGGCCCCTGATCATCATAGTATTCGACCCTGATCAGATGAGCGCCGGCGCTCAGGTGCACCGGCGCGCTGGCGGGCTGACTATGCAGGTCGTACCACTCATCCAACACGAGGGTCTCATCGACCCAGAGGCGCGCCCCGTCATCGGCCATGAGGGTAAAGCGATAGTCAGCACTCGTTGGAATCGTGAACCTCCCGCGCCACCGAGCGCTGAAACCGTCCGCGGGAAGTCCCGGGAGCGGCGCGAAGGATCCCCAATCGAAATCCAGACGAGCAGTCATCTGGGTGGTCACCACCGGCGGCGTCAGCGTGCGATTGGCATAGAACTCACCCAGGAATCCCTCGCCGGGCACGACAGCCAGGTCAGTTGCCGGTGGCTGCCAGGCTGGCTCGGTGTCGTCGGAGCGATTGTTCGTCAGGCGCACGGCGAAACCGTCGGCCAGCCGCTGGAGAAACAGCTCGCGGCCCTGCACGCCCGGCCCCTGCCCGATGTAGACCACGTAGGCAAACCAGGTTCCGTCGGGCCCCCAGACGGCCTGCTCGGCCCCGCGCGAGTGGGCCGTGACCGCCTGCGGCGGGCGGGACGGGCCGGTCAAGGGCAGCCAGTAGACCTGGGGGAGACCGGAGCGATCAGACGTAAAGAGCACTGCGCGGCCATCGGGGCTCCAGGCGGGCTGCCAATCGCGGGCCGAATCATCGGTCAGACGCGTCAGCTGGCCACTCACCAGCGAGACACGGTAGAGATCGATGTTGCCGTCGGCCTCGGCAGCGACGATCACCTCGTTCCCGTCGGGGCTCCAGGTGGGCTGGCTGACGTAGGTGTAGGTGTCTTCATCCAGGCCGGGGAGCGCGGCCAACGAACCGTTGATATCGCGGACGGCCACCCGCTCGCGGCCGTCCCGCGCGGCCGCAAAGGCCAACCGCTGGCGCCAGGCCGGCGCGTGGGCACCGAAATCACGGGCGAGGAGTGACTCTGCCTTCCCGTCCTGGGCCTGGCGCCACAGCGTGCCATCGCGGACGAGAATCAGGCTCCCCTCCGGTCCCCACGCCGGCTCGCGGGCTCCGTTTGCCACTCTTTGAAGCCCGCTGCCATCCGTACGCATGGTGTAGACCGCGTAGTCGCCACTGCGGTTGCTGGCGAAGGCCAGGATGCCCTCCGGCACAACGTCGATCGTCTGGGGCGGCGAGTCGGCGATGGCGCCATCCGGCGCGTAGAAGCGGACGAAGAGAAGGTGGCGGCCCGGCTCACCGGCTTTCCAGGGCAGCGTCACACTCCAGGCGCCAGCGGCAGGCGCCGGATTCAGCGTGGCCGATCCCGGCGCACCATCCACCCAAAGCTCCGCGCGCAACACCCGGCCGCTACTGGCCACCGCCGTGAGCAGCAGGTCCTGGCCGGTGAGGACCACGGCTCGCCCCTCAGGCAGAACCAGGGCAGCCGTGACGGCGCGAGGCTGGAGCCAGGACCAGGCCACCGCCCCCGCCAGCACGAGGGTCAGCAGCAACAGCAGAACAGAGCTGAGAACACGACGCATGCGACGATTCCCCCGACCGGCCAGCGTGATTGCTGGTCAGGGCCCAACGAGGCTGGCCGCGTCGAGATCGAGGATGAATTCACGGTTGACCGTAGCCCACTTCTTCCAGGCCCGAATAAAGAGCGTGAGTGCCCCACCGGGCGGGGCCTGGACCGTCGTCCGGTAGCGAGTGTACGCTCCCGGGCTCGAGCGCGGATAGATGGTGTCCCACGGCACCTCTTGCCAGTTCTGAACGGCGCGCCAGTCCTGACCGCCGTCGAGGGTAAAGCCCCACTGCACCCGGTAGGCATAGTTGGCAATGTCGGAATCTCCCTCACGCGCCCGGAGCAGCCCCCGCAGTGAGATCTCGTAGGTCGCCCCGGGCGTCAGGCCGCCAATCGTCTGGAAGATGCCGGCGTAGCGATCGGGGTCGCTGGCGGCCTGGCCCTCGGTGCTAATGGCGATGGTCTGGGCGCTCTGGCCGTCATAGATGGCCGCGGGCCAGGTCTCCGCCCCGAAGCGATAGCCGGCCCGGCCGCCATTGTCGAAGGACAGCCACCCACCGGCCGTTCCTCCGGCCTGAAAGCCCCCTTCGAAGCCGCCATTCTGCACGTGCTCGCGCACATCCACAACCCCAACGATCGCTTTGGCGGTTGCCTGCTCACCAAACGCATCGCGCGCCACGGCGACCAGGGTATGCTGGCCGGACGAGACCGGTTGCCATCTGAATGCGACCTCGACCTCGGCCTGTCCGTTCGCATCCTGGCTGGAGACCAGTGTTCCGTCGGAGTAGAGTTCGATGCGGACCAGGCCCGCCTGACCCTTCGCGCGGACCGGCACGACAACCAGGCGGCCAACGCCCGGCGAGGGAGGGGGGGTCATTACAATTTCGGGCGCCCGCGCGGTCGCCGGCTGCGTTCCAACCAGGCTAATGGTATCGAGGTTCAGGTCCAACTCGCGCCCGACAGTACCCCACTTCTTCCGCGCTCGAATGAAAAGGGTGATTGTATCGCCAGGCGCCACGAGGGAGGCGCGATAGGAGAGAAAGGTGCCGGGGCTCAGCCGGGAATAGACCGTACTCCACGGCGTCTCCTGCCAGTTGGCCACGCTCTGCCAATTGGAATTGTTGCCAGCAGTATACCCCCACTCCACGCTGTAGCTCCAATTGGCGCGGTCGGAATCACCTTCCAGCACGCGCATCATCCCACGGAGGGCGAACTGGTAGGTTGCGCCGGGGACCAACCCCCTCACGATCTGGTAGATGCCGGCATAGCGGTCGGCATCGCTCGCGACCATGCCCCTTGTGTTGATTTCGATCAACTGCGAGCTGGCGCCCTCGTAGACCACGGGTGTCCAGGCATCTCGATACCACCCGTACCGCGCCGCGCCGCCATTATCGAAGCCATTCCACCCCACCCCAACGCCGTCTGGGCCAAAGCGCTGCTCGAACGATCCGTTGGTGATCCGCTCACTGGTCTCCGTGCCGATGACGCCCCGCGCCAGACCGAACCACACCACAGAGAGTGCGATCAGGGCGGCGACGAGCACAACCAGAAGCCATCGGCACGCTCTTCTCGGGCACATCGTGGCCATACTTCCCTCGATACGACCTGCAAGACAGCGGTAAGGAGCAGTGGACCGTGAACGCCCCCCTGATCAGCCGTGCGGCGCACCGCGAGCGGCACGCAAGCGCATTCGTCACGGGGAGTCCGCAGTCGGAACGGGGGAGCCGCGCTACTCCTGCCAGAACACCGGTCAAGGCGTCACCGGGGACGCGTGATCGGAGACTTCCGAACGCTTCCGAGACTTCAGAAGTCTGACGCTAGTAATTAAAACGCATTGTATTCAACCTCTCTTCCACAATTCAACTGAAGTTCGCAGTCATTTGCCCATTATTGAAAAAACTGTCATCCTTGGCAGGGAATAAGTGAACACCCTGTTACACTCTGCATGCCAGCGATCGGGGCAACAAAAAAGCCCGCCGGTGCGGGCTTTCCACTGATCTGGTCCTCTCAGCGCCGAAATCGAGTCATCATCCCCCCAACGGCACTCCGGGCCATCAAAAAGCCGGTGACACAGAGGATAAATCCAAAGATAGCGAACCAGAGAATGGTGAGCCCTTGGATCACCTCGGTGACGCCGGTTGCCGCCAGAAACGCAACCACCATCAGCACCACGCCAAAGATGAAGAGTATGAGGCCCATAAGGTCTTCAATCGCCACAGAACCCTTCTCCCTTTCGAAACGCCCAGATCGGCCGGGGCCGCTCGGATCGAACGGACAGGCGAGTCAGCAGGAACAAGAAGCATTATAGCATGCGCGTCATCGACCAGCAATCAGCTTGCCAGCGATCCAGGCGGCGACTATGATCGAGCGAGACGAAGGAGGACGACCGTGAACGTTCGCTCAATTACGCTCTTCGCCCCGTGGACGACCCTGCCCTCAGCCGACGACCTGGCGCCGTACGTCGCGCTGGCGACCGCCGCTCGCACCAGCCTTATGGAGGCCGGGATCACCGTCCAGATGGTGCGGCTGGCCTTGCCGCCCTGGTCAGCGCGACCCGGCCCGACTGATGCCGGCAGCCTGATCGCCTTCGCCCGGCAACTGGAAGCGCTCACCGGACCAGCCGGGATCGACTATGTCTCGCTCGGGCCGGTCGATGTGGCCGCGCCCGGGAGCGACCTCGAGCCGCTCCTGGCCATTCCGGCCCTGCTGGACGCCACCAAGACCGTTTTTGCTGCCGCCCAGATCGCCACACCCACCCATGGCATCAACCTCGATGCCGCCACGGCGGCGGCCAGGGTCATCCAGGGCAACACAGCGATCGAACCGAATGGCCTCGGCAACCTGCGCTTTGCTATTCTGGCCAACGTCCCGCCGGGCAGCCCCTTTTTCCCCGCGGCCTACACCGACCCGGCCTGGTCTCGGCCGGCGTTGGCCCTGGCGCTCGAGAGCGCCGACCTGGCCGTGGAAGCCTACAGTGGCGCGGCCTCGCTTCAGGTGGCCACGGCCGAACTGCGCGCGCGATTGGAGGCCGCGGCCGCCACCCTGGTCGCCGCCGTGGCGCCGGTGGCCGAGACGCACTCGGCCGACTTCCTGGGTCTGGACTTCTCACTGGCCCCGTTTCCGGCCCCGGCCGCCAGCGCCGCCGGAGCCCTCGAAGCGCTCGGCGCTCTGCCATTTGGTGCCGCCGGCACGCTGTTGGCGGCCGCCGTCACGACTCAGGCGGTCCAGAGCGCCAACTACCCTCGCTGCGGCTTCAGCGGGCTGATGTTGCCGGTGCTCGAAGATTCGACCCTGGCGGCCCGCTCGGCGAGCGGGAGCTACGACCTCCACTCGCTGTTGCTCTTCAGCGCCGTCTGTGGCACCGGCCTCGACACGATCCCTCTGCCGGGGACGGTGAGCCGCGCCGCCCTGGCAGCAATCCTGCTCGACGTCGCCGCCCTGGCGCTGCGCCTTGCCAAGCCACTGACTGCGCGCCTCATGCCAATTCCCGGGAAGCAGGCCGGCGACGTCACGACCTTCGACTTTCCCTACTTCGCCAACAGCACCGTCCTTGGTGTGCTGGCCCCGCCCGGCGGGGGCCCTGCTCGCCGGGGGCAGGTGCCAATCATCCGGCTCGCCGAGCGCGGCCTGACAGAAGATGATGAAGGATGAAGGTGTTGGGGCTTGTCCTCAGGCGAACGGCGAGAACGACGGGGAACGGCGACCTTGAAGAAGCCCAGGCCTCGGGCGGTTCACCTCCCCTCCGGCCCCAGCCGCCAGATGGTGCCGGTTCCCGCGATGGAGAGGGCGCCGTCCGGGCCCTCGATGACATCGGTGCGGCAATCGTCGAAGAGCCGGCGCTCGTTGGAACCGTCATGCTCGAGCTGCCGGAGTTGGCCGTCGTTCCAATTGCAGAAGAAGAGATCGCCATCCGCCCCGGGGAGTGCCGTGCCGCGGTAGATGGTTAGCCCCGTTGGGGCGACGGTCTGCTTCATGACCCAGATCGGATCCACGAAGTCGCTCCGTCCAGCCACGCCTGTGACCACCGGCCAGCCATAGTTCGTGCCGCGCTCGATCCGGTCGACTTCGTCGTTCTCGCTGGGACCATTCTCCGTCACGAATAACTCACCGGTCTTGCGGTCGAAGGCCAGGCCAAAGGGGTTGCGCAAGCCGATGGCCCACACCGGGTTCCCCACACCGAAGGGACCGTCCTCGGGCACGGAGCCGTCGTCGTTGTAGCGCAGCACGTTGCCGGCCAGATCATCGCTCCGCTGCGCCAGAGCGCTCTGCTGGGTGTCGCCGACGGTGGCGTAGAGCTTCCCATCAGGGCCGAAGGCGATCCGGCCGCCATTGTGACAGCACGCCGGGCCAACCGGCAGATTGTCTACCACAATCTCCGGCTCACCCACGGTTTGGCCATCGGCCTCGCGGAAGCGCGCGATGACCTGCTTGACCGGCCGCCCATTCGCGTCTGGCACCGAGTAGAAGACGTAGACCAGGTGGTTTGCCTCGAATTGCGGGTGGAGCGCCAACCCCAGCAGACCGTGCTCAGAGTAGCCGGGCGGGTGGGCCACCCGGAATTGGGCCACCGGCTCGGCCTGCACCTCACCGCTCGGCGAGATGACCCGCACGCGGCCGGTCACCAACTCGGCTACGAAGAGGCGGCCGTCCGGCGCCCAGGCCAGGGCAACCGGCTGATCCAATCCCCTGGCAAAAGCCGTGACGGGCAATTGTGTAAGATCGGTCGAGCCGGCCGGCGCGGTGGTGGCCGTGGCAGGTGGGGTGGCTGTTGCCACCGCCGTCGGCGTCGCGCTGGGCGGCGCGGTGGTGGCCGACCGCCGCGGCGTGGCGGGCGCCGGTCGAGTGGCCGTCGCGACCACCGGCGTGGTGGTTGCCGGCCGGGCGGGCGTGGCCGGGAGGGCCGTAACACCAGGCCCGGCGGTGGGCGAGGGCGTTGCCTCGGCCGCACCGCACGCAACGAGCAGCAACGAGAGGATCAAGATCGACCAGAAACGCATCGCAGGGTCCTTTCACGAACGCCCCAGCCGCCGCGACGGTGAGGACGCCGGGCGGCAGCCGTGTCTTCCAATTGGGTATAACCAACAGTGGGCAATCTCGATGCCAGGAAAGCCTTTTTCCCGGATAGAGACTATGCTACAATCGGGCGTGCCACTCGGAAAGGAGGGGGTCATGTCAGTGCCGGCACATTCCCCAACGGGCTGGGTCCGCCCCGTCCAACTCCGCGGCGGCCTCCAGGCGGTCATCCGCCCGATCAAGCCGGAAGACGCACCTCGTCTGATCGATCTCTTTGGGCGCCTCTCGCGCGAGTCCGTCTACTACCGTTTCTTCTTCAAGCGCAAGGAATTGGGATTGGACGAGGCCAACCACCTGGCGACGGTAGACTACCATAAGCGGATGGCATTCGTGGCCGAGGTCGAGGAGGGGGACCAGCTCAAACTGATCGGCGTCGCGCGCTACGAGCCGCTCACCGCCCCACCGGACGCCGCTGAGATGGCGATCGTCGTGTCCGACGACTACCAGCACCACGGCGTCGGCCGGCTCTTACTTCACACCCTGGGAGATTACGCCCTCACCCTGGGATACACAACCTTCCTCGCGGAGGTCCTCTCCGATAACTACCGCATGATCGCGTTTTGCGAGCGCCTCGGCTATCCCCTCAGGATCAAGAGCGAGGGCACCATGCGCCACATCTGGATCACGCTGCGGCCGTCGAAGGAGTTGCTGGCGGCGCCTCACACCTCGGGCGCTGCCCACCGTGAATAAAGACGGTTGAAGGGTGAAGGTCGGGTGACGGGATTGCAGCAACTCGCAGTGCCTTTGCACTGTCCAACCTTCAACCTGGAACCTTCAACCGTTCAGGCCCAACGGACAAGTCCGAGCTCGTGCTCGTTGAGGAGACCCTCGTGATGCGGGAGCACGCGCACGCCGTAGACCAGAAGGCCGCTCTTCGTCGGGGTGAAAGCGCCCTCGTAGCGGTAGATCGAATCGGCGACCCGCGCGACCCGCCGCATGGGGGCGGTGCCCTGAACGGCGATCTCACCATCTCGCTCACTCCCGAAGACAACCTCGACTGCGATGTCATCGGGGTTCACTCCGTTGAGGCGTACGTGCGCGGTGATCGGCACCGTCTCACCGACTCTGAGTTGCCGGGCGTCGGCCCGGGTCGCCTCAACGTGGACACCCGGCCAGTCGAGTTGGAGGCGGTGCTTCCAGCGAGCCAGCTCACGGGCCAGCGCGTAGCTCTGCTGGACCACGGCCTCACCGGCCCGCTCCGCCGGGATGTAGAGCCGATTGGTGTATTCCTTCACCACACGCATGATCGAGAAGCGGGGGGTGATGGTGCTGATCGCCGCCTTGACGGTTGCCAACCAGCGCGGGGAGCAGGCCCCGGATGCGCAGTCGTAGTACGTTGAGACGATCTCATCCTCGAGTGTCGCATAGAGCGAAAGCGCATCAGCCTCATCCTGGGTCTCGACGTCCTTGTACTCGCGCTCCTGGCCGATCGCCCAGCCGTTCTCCCTGTTGTAGGCCTCACGCCACCAGCCGTCGAGCACACTGAAGTTGGCTACGCCGTTCATGCTGGCCTTCATCCCGCTGGTGCCACTCGCCTCCAGCGGCCGGCGCGGATTGTTGAGCCAAACATCCACCCCCTGGACCAGGTGGCGGGCGACGTTGATGTCGTAATCCTCGAGGAGGACGATCCGCCCGGCGAAGCCTTCCTGTTGGGAGAGCTGGTAGATCCGCTGGATCAGCTCCTTGCCGGGCTGATCGGCGGGATGGGCCTTCCCGGCGAAGATGAGTTGCACCGGGCGCTCGGGATCGTTGAGGATCCGCTTGAGGCGTTCGGGATCGCGGAAGATCAGCGTGGCCCGCTTGTAGGTGGCAAACCGGCGCGCGAAGCCGATCGTCAGGGCCTCGGGATCGAGCAGGTGGAGCGCTTCGCGTACGCGCTTCGGCCCCTCACCCTGCTGCCGTAACGTGGCTGCCAGGCGCAACCTCACGAAGCCCACCATCCTGTGCTTCAGCGCCCGTCGTACCTGCCATAGTTCTTCGTCGGGGATGCTCTGGACGTGTGTCCAGACGCCCGGCTCGTCGAGCCGGTCCCGCCAATCCCGGGGCAGGGAGCGATCGAAGAGTTGCTCAAGTGGTTCGGCCACCCAACTCTGCTGGTGGACCCCGTTGGTGATGTGGATGATGGGGATTTGATCGACCGGTGTGCCCGGCCAGAGCGATCGCCACATGCGACGGCTGACGTCGCCGTGGAGCTCGCTGACCCCGTTGTGCTGGCCGGTGAGCTGCAGCGCGAGTACCGTCATGCTGAACTGGGGTCCCCAGGGCATGTCGTGGCGCGCAAGGTTCAGGAACGCCTCGCGGTTGAGTCCGAGTTGGCCCCAGTAGCCGTTGAAGTAGCGCTCGACCAGGTCGAAGGGGAAGGCATCATGGCCCGCCATCACGGGAGTGTGGGTCGTGAAGATCGAACTCGCCCGAACGACCTCGACGGCCTCGTGGAAGGTCAGGCTCTGGTGCTGGACCAGCTCGCGCAAGCGTTCGAGGTTGAGGAACGCGGCATGCCCC
The DNA here is from genome assembly GCA_027493995.1 of Ardenticatenaceae bacterium. Lineage (GTDB taxonomy): Bacteria > Chloroflexota > Anaerolineae > Ardenticatenales > Ardenticatenaceae > DOUV01. Next base: position 10,022,458 of record JAOSJS010000001.1, read on the forward strand.
TCGTTCAGGTGCCAGACGGCAGGCTGGTAGCCCAGCGCCCGGAGCGCGCGCACACCGCCGATACCGAGGATAATCTCCTGGGAGATGCGCATCTCCTGGTCGCCGCCGTAGAGGCGCGCCGCGAGCTCGCGATCCTCAGGCGCGTTCGGGTCAACGTCAGTGTCGAGCAAGAAGAGAGGGTTCCGGCCAACCTGGATCCGCCAGACCCGGGCCGTGACCGTTCGCCCCGGCAGTTCGACCTGGACGAGCACCTCGCGACCGTCGGGCCTCCTCGCGGGCGTCGCCGGAACCTCGGCGAAATTGATTTTCTCGTAGATTGCCTCCTGCCAGCCCTCAGGCGTCAGGCGCTGCTTGAAGTAGCCCTGTGGGTAGAGAAAGCCGACCCCGACGAGGGGGAGCCCGAGATCGCTTGCGCCCTTGCAATGATCGCCTGCCAGCACACCGAGGCCACCGCTGTAGATCGGCAGCGACTCGTGCAGGCCAAACTCGGCCGAGAAGTAGGCAATCGTGTTGCCGGTCTCATTTGGATAGTTGCGCCGAAACCAGGTCTCCGGTGCATTCATGTAGGCATCGAACGCCGCCATCACGGCATCGTAGGCCGCCAGGTACTCCTCATTGGCGGCGGCCTCGTCCAGCCTCTCTTGAGCCACCGAGCGCAAAAATTTGACCGGGTTATGGTAGGTTTGTTCCCACAGGACCGGATCGAGACTCGAGTAGAGATGGAGCGCCTCAGGGGTCCAACTCCACCATAGATTGTAAGCCAATTCGTGCAAGCGGCCGATCCGGTCCGGAATCGCCGGGAAGACCGACACGCGTCCAAGTACATTCATTCGAGTAGATTCCTCCTGGTTCCACCAACTCCCTGACTGCGATGGAACCTGTCAGACTGCCGCAGGGAGCAGCGGTTTTCCAGAGCGGTGGCAAGGTGAAGAGCGTGGCGCCATCTCCTTGCTACCACCAGGGGGGAGCGATTCTAGGGCAGAGCAGGATCACTGTCGAATTGAAGATGCCCTTATTGGAATACGATGCGCCGGGTATGAGCAATTCGAAATGTTCTTTGAGCCTCAACCAATTGCTTCCGCATGAGAGCTACGGAATCGATCGCGCCAACTCGCGGTACGCCTCCGGCGCCGGGCCCTCGGCCCCCGCCTCCATGGCCTCGATCCGAGCCACCACAGCCCAGTTGGCCGGAGTCTCGATACCCTGGTGCCGACCCAGCCGGACGATCTCTCCATTAAGGGCCCGAACCTCTGTCGTCCGGCCACGCTCGACATCCCTCAGCATCGAAGGCCGCACGTCGCGGTTCCGCCATGCGAGGACCCGCAAGACCAGGTGCTGAAGAGGCACCGGCAAGGCTGCGAGCCGCGCCAGCCGCGGGGTGTTGGTCAGGGGCTCCTCGCTCACCCCGAGCGCCTGCCAGACGGCGACCGCCTCGCGCAGCACGGCAATCGCCAGGCGGCGCGCGTGGCGGTCGGCCAGCGTCGTTCCCAGCGGGACCCCGCCAATGGCAGTCAGCGGATTGATCACCGCGTTGATCGCGAGTTTGTGCCAGCGCACGCCCGGCAGATTGGTTGTAGCGCGTACCGCGCCGAGCGGCTCCAGTGCTTCGACCACGGCCGGCACGGAGGCCGCGCTGCCACGGGGCGCAGCACCGACCACGGTCTCGCCTGGCTGGAGCAACACGACGGTGTGATCGTCGTGCCTGACCGCATTCCAGCCGACGACCGCACCCAGGATGCGTCGCCGAGGCAGAATCAACACCGCGGTCTCTTCGGGCAACCCGTTTTGCAGCAGCAGGAGCACACCGTTTGTGGAGAGGTGACGCGCCGCCTCCTCAGCCGCTGGCGGCATCGCATCGCTCTTGGTCGCGATCAGAATCAGGTCGAAATCGCGCGGCAAGCTACGGACCACCTGGGCGGCCGGCACCACCTGCGGCACTGGCACGGTCTGCTCGACCGGCCCCCGTCGGAGCGTCAGGCCGTTCGACCGGAGTCGCGCCGCTTGCTCGCCGGGCGCCACCAGTGTCACGTCGGCGCCGGCTGCTAACAGCCGCGCCGCGACCACGCCACCCACAGCCCCGATTCCAATGATGGCGATCTTCATGACATCGTTTCTTGAGCAACCAACTCATCCGAAGTCCACGGCAGGGTCGAACGTCGGGCGTGCGAGGTGTGACGCGCCTTCGCCGTGGTCGGGGGATGGCGGAAGGCCCGTTCCCATCCCGGCGGGCGTCTACTTGAAGGCGTCAGGTGGGTCGCACCTTCATCAAGAGCGCAGGGCTGCCATTGGTCCGAACGCATTGGGTAAGTATTATACTCACGCCCTGCTATTTGCACGACGAGGCATTTGCGCGCATGCACAACACCCTCATGCTCCTCGCCGCCATTGTGACGATCTACATCACCAGCCTGCTGCTCGGCGAGCGCAAGGATCGTTGGTTTCGCCGCCGGATCGGCCAGCAGCCTGCCAGTGAGGGCCGCTGGCAGGATCACTTTCGCTTTGGTTTTCCCAAAACGCGCGAGGGGGTTCTGATCGTCCTGCTGCTCTTCGTGGCCATCGCGCTCGAGGCCTGGATCATTTTACGACTGATTGGGTAGCGAGCGGGGGGTACGACCTCAACTCACGTACCGCGCCAGCACGCGATCCACACTCGCACCGTAGGCCTCCCCAAAAAGATTGAGGTGGTTGAGGAGGTGGTAGAGGTTGTAGAGATCGCGCCGCACCGGATAATCGGAGTCGAGCGGCCAGGCAGCCTCGTAGGCTGTGCGAAACGAGGGGGGGAAGCCGCCAAACAGCTCCGTGAACGCCAGGTCGGCCTCGCGGTGCCCGTAACTCACCGCTGGATCAATCACGGCCGCGGACCCGTCCGCCAGAGGCAACCAATTGCCGCCCCAGAGGTCGCCGTGCAGGAGCGACGCCGGCGGCCGCAGCGGCAGCCACTCCCCCAGCCGAGCGAGCAGGCGCTCCAGCCGCTGGCGGCGTGGAGTGGGCAACCGGTCGCGCTCCGCCGCCAGGGTCATCTGGTGTCCGAGACGGCGCTCCTGAAAAAAGGTTATCCAGTCGGTTGACCAGCCGTTGGGCTGGGGCGTCAGGCCACAGAAATTGTCCTGGTCGAGACCAAAGCGACCCCGCGGCTCGAGGCTCCTATGCACCTGGGCGAGGCCCTCACCCAGCCGGGCGGCAGCCGCCTCCCGTGAGCGACCCTGCTCCAGCCAGGTGAGGAGCAGCCAGGCCGGGCGATCCTGATCGTCCCAGGCCACGGGCACCGGCACGCGCGGACCACCGGCCCTCTCCAACAACCGCAGCCCGGCCGCCTCGGCCCCAAAGAACCCTGCCGGCGGCCGGGGATGATACTTGAGGAAGAAGGTGCCACCATCGGTCACGACCCGGGCAGCCCGGTTGATGTCGCCCCCGCCGGCGGCGCGAACCGCACGAATCGGCTGGCCCAGGGCAGCCACAACTGCCGTGCGAACGTTCTGTGGGATCATAGCTGGCTAGAGCCGCTCGCGCTCGCGGATCCACTCGAGCAGGCCGGTTGTGGCGTCATCGATCATGCCGTAGACCTGGTCGAAGTTCCGCTCGTAGTACGGATCGGGAATATCCATCGGGGCGTTGGGCTCAGCCGCGAACTCCATCAGCAGGCGAACATCGACATCGTCGAAGCCTTCGCGCCTCACCATCCGCCGCAAGACGTTGAGGTTCTCAACGTCCATGGCGACGATATAATCGACCGTCTCCAACTGCTCGAGCGTAATCCGAGAGGCGCGTATATCGCCGAGGGGAACGCCGTGGCGCTCGAGCTCACGGAGGGTGCCCCGGTGGGGCCGTTCACCCAGGTGCCAGTCACCGGTACCGGCCGACGCCACGTGGATCTGATCCGCCAGACCGGCGCGCTCCACCTTCGCGCGAAAGACCGCCTCAGCCATCGGCGAACGACAGATATTTCCGAGACAGACAAAAAGCACTGAGACCATCAGCACACTCCCTGGCGGGCGGTCAACGGATCGCCTGCAGCCACGACAGATAAGCCGATCATAGCATCAACCGATACGCTCCGCTCGCGCCGTTGACCGGTCAAAAGATCCTCCTGGCCCGTTTCTCCGTTGTCCTCTCCGTTTATCCGTTGTTCCATCCGTTGACTCCATCGGTTGCTCCCCAGCCGTTGACCTCCTCGCCGGCACCGAGCGAGCGGGCCTCCGCCAGCACCGTTCCGTCGCGCAGTAAGGCGTGGTACCAGACGAGGGAGGCCGCCACGCGCGCCGCCTGGCTCCGCAAACGGAAGGTGTCACCGCTCTGGGCCGCGTGGCGATACTCGATCTGGTGCCGCCGGAGGCGAAGCATGGCCGGATCGCGGCCCCATGCCAGCCAGGCATCGTTGGCCTGCTGCTCGATCCAGTTGAGGTAGATCGCATTGTTGACGTGGTGCATCTGGTCCAGTTCGTATTGTTGCACGCGGCGCGTCGCCTCAAAGTGCCCCAGCAGGTCCCCGCTCGACGGCCCGGGCCACTCGAGCGGGACGAGGGCCGGCCGGCCGTTTGTCACGAACCGCTCCAGCATCTCCCGTGGGAGCCGCCGTGGGGTGAGGGTACTCAGATCGAGGAACACCCAATCCGCGCGCCCCCGAGCGAGCAAGGCATCATCATCACGGCGACGGGCCTCGTATTCACGGTGGGCTCGCACCCGCCGAAAGTCGCTCACCCAGGTTGTCACCGCGACTTGCTCGCCGTAGAAAGCGGGCTGCAGAAATTCGACGTCGATCCCGCGCATGACCCAGGCCGCCCCCATCGCCGCATACTCTTCCGGGCCGAAGCCCCGGGCGGCGGAGGCCTCCCAGGCAGTCTCCTGGAACCAGTGTAGAAAGACGGCGTGGGCCACTGTCCCGTCGACTCGTAGCTCATAACTGCGCACGCGGAACGTGCGCGTGAAGGTTGTCGCCATCGTCACGCTCCCGTCGCGGGCGCCTCGAGCGCGCTGAGGGCCACGACCCGGCGCTCGCGGGCCGCACGATCGAGCGCGACGAGCGTGCGGGTATTTTCGAGCGAATCGGCGAGGCTGATTGGCGGCGGCGCCTCACCGCGCACTGCGGCGGCGAAGGCATCGGCCTGGCGCTCATACCAGTTGCCACCTTCTTCGATCACGACCTCGCGTTGGCCCGCAGCGGTCTCGATGGTGAAACTCGCGCGGTGGAAATCGGGCTTCCAGGGTGCGGGCACCACGACGCGCCCCTCGCTACCGACGACCGCCGCCGCGGCGCGCAACGGGACGCGCAGCCCTGAATCGAAGTGGCTCACGACCCCGCCGGCGAACTGCAAGATTCCGGCAAAGAGCGTATCGACACCGCCCTCGAAATTCGCCGCCGCCGAAACGGTCTGTGGCTCCCCACCGGCCAGGAAGCGCGCCAGGTTGACACAGTAGCATCCAACATCCCACAGACTGCCACCGGCCAACTCGGCGCTGAGCCGCACATCGCCCGACCGGTCCACCGAGAAAGAGAAGCAACTGACGATCAATCGCAACTCTCCGATCTGGCCCGCCTCGACGACGGCCTTCAATGCGGGCATCTGCGGGTGGGAACGGTACATGAAGCCCTCCATCAGAACGATGCCGGCTTCCTGCGCCGCAACAAGCATGTCCTGTGCCTCGGCTACGCTCACGGCCAGCGGCTTCTCGCAGAGGACGTGCTTGCCCGCGCGGGCGGCCTTGATGCTCCATTCGGCATGCAGGCTGTTCGGCACCGCGACGTAGACCGCCTCCACCTCGACGTCCGCCAGCAGCGCCTCGTAGCTGCCGTAGGCCTTGGGAGCCCCATAGCGGTCGGCGAAGGCGCGCGCCCGGGCCTCATCCCGGCTGCCGATAGCAACCAACCGGCCGCTCGTCGCCAGGGCCGGTGCCACCGACCGGGCAATCTTGCCCGGGCCCAGAACTCCCCACCGCAGACCTGTTCCGTTCATTGTTGGCTCTCCTTTCGGCGCAAGATGGGTTATACTCTTGGTGATCGAAGTGAGGCGGTCCGAGTGCTGACCTGGCTGGAAGGACCGCGGCTGCTCAGGGGCTGCAGTGTATCAATGGAGCGGGCCAGCGGTGACCGGCGGCCGGCCTCAAGGACGACTCCCCACTGCAACAGCCCTACTCACAAGATTCCGTTCTCGTCACTATCGATAGCGATCACCGATTCAGCATGCACCGTCTCTTCGCTCTGGTTCTTCTCCTGGCGCTCCTCGCAGCCCAACGGGCCGCGGCGGGAGTGACAGTGGCTGGGCCGCAGGCCCAGGCGTCGGCGACCCCTGCGCCAACGCACATCAGCGAACCGTCCCCGCCGCCACCGACCGCAGTCCCACTGGCCACAGTGCCGCCTCCGGCGACCGAGGTACCGCCCACAGCAACCCCAGTACCGCCCCCGGCCACCCCGGTGCCACCCCCGGCGACGGCAGCACCGCCCACTGTGACCGAGGGGCCACCGCCGGCGACCGCCGTGCCGCCCACTGCGACTGCGGTGCCCCGACTGAACCGCCGGCGACCTTGCCACCCGCGACACCTTACCCGCCGCCACCGCCAGTACCGGCGTCACCAACGCCCGCGGCGCCCACGCCCACGCTGCCCCCGGCCACGAGCTATCCGCCCCGGGCACAGCCTTCCCACCGCCGACCAGGACACCGCTGCCGGCCACAGCCTATCCACCGCCGGCCACCGCAACAACCACAGCGCCGCCGACGGTGCGACCGACAGCGACCTTACCGCCCGTCCGGCCACGAGTGAGCGCGACGCGGGTGCCGCGCCGGCCACGAGCCACACGCGTACCGGCTGCGCCAATCAGGCCTATCCGGACCCAGCGGCCATCGCCGACAGCAACGCCAACCCTCAGCGCCACGCCGACGGTCACACCGGCACCGTCAACCACGCCGACGGCCACGACGGTCCCGACGCCGACCGTTGCCGGCCAGCCGGCACCGGCCACGCCCTTCCCCCGCCGTTTCGACGAGGCGGCGCCAGCGCCACCCACCGAGGGGGTCCTCCTGCCACCGGCCGCGCTCTGGTTGCTCGCGGGCGCTGCCCTGCTCGCACTGAGCCTGCTGCTGCTCTTCCGCTGGATCAGCAGTGGTAGCGAAGCGGCGATCAAACGATAGCGTCTTTCGCGCGAGTTGACCAGTTCGCCCCCTCAGGCAGAGCCTCCGAAAGGTCGTAATGAATGCGGGGGGCGACGAACGAGGAACAAAAAGCGGCTTGCCGCCGGCGGGCCGCGAGAGCCGTTCGTCCCGATTGCACCGCCCGCCCGACTATGCTACACTCAGTGCGCTTCGAACCCCAAACAAACGTTTGGTGCTGACGATGAATCTGCACGCTGGCAACTCTGAGTTAACCCGCCGCGACGAACTGCTGGTGAGCGCGGCCCATCTCTTCTGCGAGAAAGGCTACCACGCCACCTCGATGGAGGATATCGCGCGGACCCTCGGCATTCTCCGCGGCAGCCTCTACCACCACATTCGCAGCAAAGAGGACCTGCTGATCGAGATCATGACGCGCGGCATCGGTTACCTCCTCGAACTGGTGCGGCCGATTGCCACAAGCGCGCAACCGGCCGACGAGAAACTCGGCGCCATGATCCGCGCCCACGTCCTTGCGATTACCAGCCATCCCGACGTGCTCACGGTCTTTCTGCACGAGCTCAAATCAGTCTCGCCCGAGCGTCTGCCTGAGGTGCTGGCGCTGCGAGATGAGTACGAGCAACTCGTGCGCAGTGTCATCGCCGGGGGAATTGACGAGGGTGTTTTCCGGCCCGTCGACGTGCCCCTCGCGACCTTTGGGCTCCTCGGCCTGGTCAACTGGCTCTACCAGTGGTACAAGCCGGGTGGGCGGCGCAAGCCGGAAGAGATCGCCGACCAATTTGAGGATTTAGCCCTCCACGCGCTCCGCAACGAGCGTGATGAGTGGCCGGTAGCCGGTTGCAGGTAACAGCCTTGCCGCTCCTGTTACGTGCTGCCCTTCCGTACCTTTGTACCGGCTCTCCAGAATATTGCGGTGCACCTTTTATTGAATCAGGAGGTCCTGCATGAGTGGTATCGGCTTTGCCATGACCGATGAGCAACGGATGTTGCAAGAGATGGCCCACGATTTCGCCCTGAACGAGATCGTCCCGGTGGCGGATCACTACGATCGCACTGCCGAGTTTCCCTGGCCGGTCCTCAATAAGGCCCGTGAGGTCGGTCTGATCAACACCAACATCCCGGTTCAATACGGCGGTGGGGGCTTGAGTGCCCTGGATGAGGCCATCGTCGGCGAGGAGTTGGCCTGGGGCTGCTCCGGCATCAGCACCTCGATTTTGATCAACAACCTCTCGGCCATCCCGATCATCGTTGCAGGGAGCCAGGAGCAGAAACGGGCGTGGCTGGGGGCAATGGTCGAGGGCCAACTCACCAGTTACGCCGTGACCGAACCGGGCGCCGGCTCAGACGTGGCCGGGATGCAGGCCACGGCTGAACGGCGAGGCGACGAGTACATCCTGCGTGGAACAAAGACCTTCATCTCGAATGCCAGCGTGAGTAACCTCTTCGTCGTGTTTGCGAAGACCGACAAGGCGGCCCGCCACAAAGGAATCAGCGCCTTCATTGTTCCCCGCGAGTCGGAAGGCTTCAGGGTCTCGAAAAAGTTCGACAAGATGGGGCAGCGCGCCAGCGACACGGCGGAGATCAGCCTGGACGAAGTCGTGGTGCCCAAGGAGAATCGGCTCGGCCCCGAGGGCGCCGGCTTCATGATCGCGATGCGCGTCTTCGATATCAGCCGCCCGGGCGTTGCTTCTGCAGCGGTTGGCGTTGGGCGCCGGGCGATGGAAGAAGCCATCAAGTACGCCAGGGAACGCACCACCTTTGGCCAGCCAATCTGGACCTACCAGGCGGTCGGCCACATGGTCGCCGATATGGGCATGACGCTGGACGCCGCCCGGCTGCTCGCCTGGCGAGCGGCGTGGGCAGTGGATGCCAACCAGATCGATCCCAAATTCGCGGCCTACGCCAAAACCTTCGCCGCCGACAGTGCGATGAAAGCCTGCGTGGATGCGGTACAGGTCTTCGGGGGCTACGGCTTCATGAAGGAATTCCCGGTCGAGAAGCTCATGCGCGACGTCAAGGTCTTCCAGATATACGAGGGTACCTCGCAGATCCAGCGCAACATCGTCGTACGCGAGCTCTTCCGTGACTGAGATGAGTAACCTGCCCGGACCCGAGGTGGCGGCTGGCTTCCGACCGCCTCTTCAAGGCATTCGCGTGTTGGACCTCTCGCGGCTCCTGCCGGGAGGCTACTGTGCCCTCCTCCTGGCTGATCTGGGCGCCGACGTGGTGAAAGTCGAGGCGCCCGCTGTGGGCGACTACGGGCGTTGGATGGGCACGTTCGTCGGGCCCTATGCCGCCGGTTGGCAGGCCCTCAACCGCAACAAGCGCTCGATCGCCCTGGATCTCAAGCAGCCGGTCCAGCGAGCCGCTTTGCGGCGCCTCCTCGCCGGGGCCGACGTCCTCCTGGAGAGTTTTCGTCCCGGCGTGCTGGCTCGCCTTGGGCTACCGCCCGCCGAGCTGTTGGAGGCATTCCCGCGTCTCATCATCGCCTCGATGAGCGGCTACGGCCAGGAGGGCCCGCGGGCCGGCGAGGCCGGCCACGACGTGAATTACCTCGCTCTCAGCGGGGCGCTGGCCGCCAGCGGCCCCCCGGAGGGACCGCCGCAAATGCCCGGGCTGCAAGCCGCCGATTTCGGCGGCGCGACCACTGCCGCCGTGGCAATCCTGGCCGCGCTCCTGGCCCGGCAGCGCACCGGTCGCGGCACCTGGCTCGATCTGGCGCTGTTCGACGCTGCGGCCGGCTACACCATTCTCACCCGCGCTGAGGCTGCCGCGATCGGGAGCCCTCCGCCATCCGGCGCCGGCTCCCTCAGCGGCGGCCTGGCATGCTATAATGTCTATGCCACGGCCGACGGCGGGGCAGTCGCTCTCGGCGCCCTCGAGCCCGGCTTCTTCACCGCGTTCTGCCAGGCGGTTGGACGGCCCGACCTGAGCGCGCAGCAATCCGACCTGCGACAGCAGCCCCGCTTGCGTGCGGAGTTGGCGACACTCTTCGCCACCCGGACGCGCGATGACTGGGCCGTGTGGAGCGCCGAGCAAGGGGTTGACCTCTGCCTGACCCCTGTGCTCGATGTGGTTGAAGCCGCCGGCGAGCCGCAAATCCGTGCTCGGGGCCGGTTTTTCGATGCCGATGGCCTGGCGCACCAGTGGACGCCGGTCGCGCGGAGCACAGTGCGGTACGAACCTCCGCCGGCCCTCGGCCAGCACACCGCCGAGGTGCTGCGCGAGGCCGGTTTGAGCGAGGCGGAAATCCGCACGGTTTTGGAATCGTGACTACTGAACCGGCGGGGAAAGCCGGCTATCCTGTAGTGGGTATGCTTCGTTGCCCGGCGTTGCGCGGTCACACCGTCTAAACCCCAGTACCGGCCACCAACCGGCGACGGCAGATCGGGCTATCCGGTCAGAGTGACGAAAGCCTGCATCCGGCAGCGTTTCTCACTCAAGAGTCGCTCCGCAGGAGGGGCAATATGGGTGAAGTCTTTATTGTCGAGGCGGTCCGAACCCCCGTCGGGAAGAGAAATGGCGCTCTGAGCGCGATTCACCCCGTCGAGTTGGGCGCCCGCGTGTTGCGCGAGATTGTCGCCCGCACCGAAATCGGCCCCGAGTTGGTCGAGGATGTGATCGTCGGCTGTGTGACCCAGACCGACCAGCAAGGAGCAAACATCGGCCGCCTGGCCGTGCTGCAGGCCGGATTCCCTGTGAACGTCCCCGCGGTGAGCGTCAACCGTATGTGCGGCTCGAGCCAGCAGGCGGTCCACTTTGCCGCCCAGGCCATCGCCGCCGGTGATATAGACCTGGCGATTGCCGCCGGTGTGGAAAGTATGAGCCGCGTGCCGATGGGTTCTGATTTCCCGATGGAGTGGCCGGCCGATTTTCCCTTTGCCCTGGTGCCGCAAGGGCTGTCTGCCGAGATGGTCGCCGAGCGCTGGGGATTGACGCGCGAAGCGCTGGACGACTATAGCTTCGAGAGCCACGTCCGCGCGGCGCGGGCGACGCGGGAGGGCCGCTTCCGTCGCGAGATGATGCCCCTCGTCCCGTCCCAGGCGTGTGAGTCGACCGCCCTGGTGCATGATGAGGGCATTCGCTTCGAGCCCGACCGCGCCCGTATGGCCGCGCTGCGCCCACCGTTCAAAGATGACGGCGTTGTGACCGCGGGCAACTCGAGCCAGATCAGCGATGGCGCCGCCGCGCTGCTGCTGGCCTCGGCCCGGGCGCTGGAGGCCAATGGGCTGCGGCCGCGCGCCCGCATCGTTTCCCGGGCGGTGGTTGGGACCGACCCGGTGCTGATGCTGAGCGGACCGATCCCGGCCACTCGCAAGGTGCTGGCCAGGGCCGGGCTGAGGCTCGGCGACATCGACCTGTTCGAGGTCAACGAAGCCTTCGCCAGCGTCGTGCTGGCCTGGCAACTCGAGCTGGGCGTGCCTCTCGAGCGAGTCAACGTCAACGGCGGCGCGATCGCCCTCGGCCACCCACTTGGCGCCAGCGGGACGCGTTTGATGGCTACCTTGCTGCACGAACTCGAGCGAACCGGCGGTCGTTATGGCCTGCAGACGATGTGCATCGGCCACGGAATGGCGACGGCGACCATCATCGAGCGACTCGATCCCGCCCGCTGATGCAAAAGGCGGCTGGGAAATTCATCGCCGGTGGTTCGAGAGGCGCTGAACGTCTGGATTGGGGTAGGACGAAACACAGATAAGGAGGAGGTTTTCTGATGGCTGAACCCGTTGCGTACCGCTCGCACGTTCGTATCGAGCGAGTGAAAGGCCCGCTCCGCCGGGCGTATCTACCGGCGCAGGCCGAACCGGTTTTGTTCGGAGTGCACTCCGAAATCGCCGAGCATTACGGGGTAAGTCCGGACGTTCACGAACCCCATGCAACGACGCTTGATTATCTGATTGGCGCCGCAGCCGGCTGACTGACCGGCACCTTTGGGGGCGCGCTGGAAGCGCGCGGAATTCCGGCCGGTGAGGGCTATCTGACCTCCGAGGCAGTCGGCGAGGTAGAAACCGAGGGTCACGTGTTGGTGGTGCGGCGGATCCACGTCACCTACCATCTGCGTGTGGCACAGGACAAACGCGAGACGGCGGAGCGCGTCCACGGCTTCCACGCCGATCACTGTCCGGTGGCCCGCACGATCCGCAATTGCGTGGACATCACAACCCAGCTTGAGATGGAGCCCCTCGAAGAAACCGGCGAAGGCACGGCCTGATTCTGCCTCTGCCAAAGCGCAGGCGATCGAGTGACCGCGGGCGATATTGGTGCCGGCGAGGGCCATCCCGATCGAGTGAAGATCGGTTTTGCGCCGGGCGCTCTCGCCTCCGAAGATGGCGTATCTGACTTTCTGCAAAAGTGGCGCGTACGCGCCACTTTTGCAGAAACATCAACACGTCATCCCCCGAACGTCTTCGAGAATCGAAAGGCGAAGGCGGACGCTGCCTTCTCGGAGCGTCCGCCTTTGCCTTCTATCCCGGGCTGTCCCGGCTACCGCAGATCACTCCCTCTCGGGAAGTGATCGGCCCACCGGTGCAGGCGACCCACTGCGGTCCGGAGAGAACCAAGGCTCGTGGCCGCGCTGCCGCTGGCAGCGGGCGCCTGCAAATACTCCGCCGCCGCCCGGCCGGCGTGGAGAAACGCCTTGACCCCCCCGGCGAGCCGCAGCACCGGCGCCGTCAGTTCGGGCCGCACATCAGAAGGCATCAAACAGACCAGATTCTCGAGGCTCTGGCCAAAGTGCGAATCGGGCAGCCCCCAGACCAGATCATACAGGTCAAAAGCGAGGGGGCCGCACGCACCCAAGCCCCAGTCCACCGCCCGAACCTGGATGGCGATCTCCCCAACCGCCCGGAGGTGGTCCGGTTCCAGATCCCCATGAATGAATCGGCGGCAAACGGGCTGAAGCCGCTGAGCGATGATGGCGCGCCCTGCGAAGAGCGTCGCCAGCAGACGAAATTCATCCGCCTCGATGAAGCCCGGCGTCGCGGCCTGCAAGGCGCGAATGGTAGCCCACGCCGTCTCGAACTCTCGCACCAGGGTCGTGCGCCGGTACCAATCGGTCCAGGTCGTCGTCAGTGGATCAGGGACGGCCAGGCGCGCGATTCGGCTGAGCCACTCGACGACGGCGTCGGCCACGCGGGGCTGTTTCGGCCAGTCCACCGGTAAGCCGCAATCGCCCACATCCTCCAACAGCAACACCTTGAGTCGAGCACTCAGCGGGAGTTCCTGATAAAGGCGAGGTGCCAGACGCCCGCGCGACATCAGCCAGCGCAGCAGATGGGACTCGCGGTCGTCTACGAGCACCACCTTGGCCACAAGACTCAGCACGCCCGCCACCCAGGGCGCTTCGAGACGCACGCGCCAGAGGCCCAGCCCCGTCCGGCCACCGGGTAGCGGTACAAACGCGCACGGCGTGAGCGGCTGCCCAACCGCACGCGCCACGATTCGTGCAACAGTTGGCAGCGAAGCAGCTTCCGGCCCGGGAAGCACAGTGCTCATCGCCCCGCCCACTCCGTGCGGGGCGATTGAAGTTTCATACAGCGACATCGGAGTCTCACTTTCGTCGCAAATGGCCCGCCGTGGAGATGATGTGAGATGCTGGAAGGGTTCAGACTCCCAGGGGCAACTCAGTCTCGCACAAGGTTTTCTTACAAACGCCCTTATTGGAATATGGTGCGCCGGGACCGAGGCAGAGGTGCGACGCACTTCGGAAAGTACGTCGCACCTGACCACGCACGTGACTGCAATGCGAGCGGTTACAAGACGCAGCATTCGAATGGAAGCGTCGAGAACGGACGGGGTTAGTGGAGCAGACGTGGCTCCCGGAGGATTGAGAGATCGATCAGCTGGCCGCAGTGATGCGAGAGAGGTGCAGCGTAGTGGTAACTTTTACTGTATGATTGCCAGCCTCGGAAGTCAAGTCCCCGTTAGGGTACCATCCGGCTTTCGTGAAACTAAGGGCCCGGCGGGTCATCGAAATCGGTGAAGGGACGGCAGGCACGTCAGCACATCAGCTTCAGCCACCGGCGTCGTGCTTTTCGCGCTCGTGCCCACCTCTGCAACCACGACATCCGGTTCCCCACCCGGGCGGATGCCGTCCGCCCGCCAACAGACCTTCGCCCCCAGCATCCCTGAAGTCGTGGGAGACGCGTTCGACCTGAAAGCCCACCAACTCGCCAGCAGCACCCCATTCGCCCCATGACAGAGGGCTGCCTGGTTACGGCTCTTCCTTTTCTCGGCCTGTTTGTTGAAGACACAGTGTAAGCACGAGGTGGACTCGCTCCAAAAGTGATGATGGTCCAGAATTTGCTGGATCATTGGCACCTTACTGTGTCCCCATGTCGCCGTACGTCGTACGTGCGAGAGAAAAGGAGAAACCCTATGAGTATGACGCGCTGGGATCCATTTGGTGAGATGGTCAGCCTGCGAGATGCTATGGACCGCCTCTTCGAAGAGAGCTTTACGCCCCTCGTCAGGCGGGGAGAGATGACGAGAGCTTTCCCTATTGACATGTACGAAAAGGATGACAACATCATTGTCGAGGCCGACATGCCTGGCGTGAAGCCCCAGGATGTGGACGTTCAAGTCCAGGGTGACCAGCTCGTGATCAACGCTCAATCCCACCACGAGGAGGAGAAAGAGCAACAACAGTACTATCGCCGCGAACGGACGATGCGTCGCTATACCCGCGTAGTCACCCTACCGACCACCGTCAAAGCGGACCAGGCTGAGGCGATGTTCGACAACGGCACGCTCCGGATTCGACTGCCCAAGAGCGAGGAAGCCCGCGCCCGCCGCATTGAGGTGAAGGGCCAACAAGGCGCGATGGAGGGTCAGGCGCGCCACGTTCAGATCGAGGGCCAACAGCAGCAATCGCAACAGCAAAAGCAAGGCCAACAGCGTTCCCCGTGAGCCCGGCATCGCAGCAGAGGAGCGCGCCCTCGCGGGAAGGGTGCGCTCTTTTTGCGGCAAGCTCCTCGGATGGCCACCACGGCGGCACGAAGTCGCGGAAGCAGGATTAAGGAATGGTGCCATCCTGCGTGTTCCCTCGTTCGGATCAAAAGCGGCGGGGGGGGACCGATGAAGAAGTCGCCCCGGCCGGGGTGGCGCCGCCAGAACTGTAGTCCTGGAGCACAATGACAATAGTCCTGCCGCCGTTTGCGTTCTGTGCGGTGTATCACAGCCGCAAAGGCTGGTTCAATAGGAAATGTGTCCCCCTCAAGCTGTTTCCTCACTCCCGAAAGGTACGCCCAACGCAAGCGTCCGCCACAGGCGCTCGCTCCTGGATTCTTGCCCGCCAACTCCTGTTTATTTGACGTGGGCAGCTCGAGACTCGTAGGAGAGCACGCGTTGCAACCGGTCCAAACTGTTGAGGGGCGAGTCGTGGACCAGCAGGCTATCGTGGAAGAGGACATCCCCTCTGACCCGGTTCTATCGAGCCGGAGGGAAGCGATTTCCAGTTTGACAAATGCCCGGAGCAGCAGGAAGATTCCTGCCTGCTGGAATCAAGGTGTTCAGGGTAGACTAAGGACCGTGTTCTTGTCTACGCGAGAGACGCGGTCCCAAGCGATCGGAACACTCATCCGGGCGTGAGACCAGCCATATCGAGGTGCCTCGACGGCAGAGCTGAATGGCTCACCTGGCTGGGGCGCGCATTGAGCCACCAAGACGGCATTAAGTTGCTCCAGTTCAACCCCAGCAATGCCGGTCTCCATCGTCACCCTCATGGCCCTCCCCACGCTGTCGGGGCGGGTTTTGCCTGATGCGTCGCCCTCCGGCGCGCTCCGGTCGGGGCCGGGGCGTCGCCAGGACAGTTTCTCCGCAACCCGCCCCGGCAATGTTCCTCCCTTGACAACGACGCCGATGCGCTTCATCCGCCCAGAGCGCGTCCGCGCCGTGGGGCGCGCCCACGGGACCATCGAGAATCCCTCCACGGGCGCTGCGCCGGCAGCGGAGGCGAGGACGCCTCCCGCCCCCGCCGCGACTTGTCGCGCCCTCTCCCCAACTCGTCGTGACCCTCAGGGATCGCCTGGGCGTCGACAAGCTGCCCTCGAAGATGCGCCGGTTTGACGCTCGTCCCGCCGACCCTCTGCGTCCCTTGCTCGCGACTCTCTGCCCCTGGAGAGGCCCTGCGAGTAATTCCACCAATTTTGACCCCTGAGAAGCAAAATGTTATAGTAAATAGGCAGCCCCACAAGGGGCTGTTTATTCATCGACGCGCTGCCTGGCCACTACGCCGTGGCGCGGCAGAGTGAGACAGCATGTTCTGCTCCAGCGGCCCTGTTTGTCGCTTTCGAGTCCAAGGGGACCGGGTTGGTGGCGTCTTCACGTACCGCCGCCACCCCTCCCAATATCCTGAGAGCCACCTCCGGGCGAACCAGCCACTGCGGCCCGGCTTGCGACTGAACTCTAACCGGCGTCGTTCCGTTCCCCATCCTCGTCGCAATTCGCCGCTGTCGGCAGTCGCCTCCGCGTTGTTGTTCGCCGGCTTGTTCCTGAGAGCCCGGCGAGAGCCAGGGCGCGACCCCGCTCGTCGTTTACAGTCAGTCAGAGGTATTCAGCCCCGTAGCGCAGTAGCCGGATCGCGATCCCTCGGGCAACACCCTGCCCCCAGGGGCGATCCGATGGCCGTTCCTCCCCGCTTACCGTCCCGCCAACTGCTTTCTCCCTGCCTGGAAGTGACTACAAGCCATGCTGTTGACGAAAGAAAATGATTCTCTGACGAACTCAACCGACGCCTATACATTGGTATTCGCAGCAGATAGACCGTTCGTCTACCTGCATGACCGTCAGGGAACGAGAATCGCAGAATTGTTCGTTCTATCAAGCGTACATGCGTTATCCGGCCGGGATGACACCGTTGGTACCGGTTCGTGGGAAGTGCAGGAATCACCTGAAGAAACAGTATTCTCACTCCCGGCCCAGAGTTCGATCTGGAATGGGAAAACCTACCGTTTCCGCTGCCAGCCGCATCGCTTTGTCTACGAGATGGAAGTGACTGGGACAGGTCGGCTCGCAGAAGTGAACTATTTCGGTGGCTACGCCTCAGGACAGCCTCGCTGGGGTTCCGGTTTCTTCTGGTCCGGCCAGCACTTTACGCAGGGATTCACCCCCGAGCCCAACGCTGAGGAAGTGAACTACTTTTCGCCGTCGGCCGGTGCCGTGATCGACCTGATGGGCGTGCCTTTACCGGGCAAGGCTCACTGGTTCTTCACCCCACCCCCGTTCAGCTTCGCCTTCCAGGCCGGCGAAGGATGGTTGGGCCTGGGGGTTGAGGCCGAGCCCGGCGCGAACCGGTTTACAGAATACCGGTACCACGGCCAGTCGGGCTTTCACCTCTCGCTTTCGTATGAGGGATACACTTTGGTCGCGGGCGCCACCCAACTTCCCGCTATCGGCTTCGATTTCGGCCGGAACGAGTTCAAGGTGCTCGAGGCCCACGTCCAGGCGCTGGCGAAGGCTGGACGGGTGAGTTTGCCCCGGAACACCTCGAGACCGGCCTGGTGGTACGAGCCAATCTTCTGTGGGTGGGGGGCCCAGTGCTACCTGGCGGCCGTGGAACGGGGACGCGCACCCGACTATTCGCAGCAGGCCGTCTATGAGGCGTTTCTGGGCGCCCTCGACAAACAGGGCATCGCCCCCGGGATTGTGGTCTTAGATGACAAGTGGCAAGCGACATACGGTGAAAACCGGGCGGACCGGCAGAAATGGCGCGATCTGAGAGGTTTCATCGACGCGCAGCATGCCCGGGGAAGACGGGTACTGCTCTGGTTGAAAGCCTGGGATCCGGAAGGCATCCCGGCGGCAGAGTGCATCACCAACGCCGCCGGCCGTCCGGTGGCCTTTGACCCCTCCCATCCCGCGTTTGAGCAGCGCTTGAGACAGTCGGTCCGCACCATGCTCTCGACTGAGGGCTACGATGCGGACGGCTTCAAGATCGATTTCTCCGCTCGCATTCCCAGTGGCCCTGGGATGCACGTCCACGGAGATTTCTGGGGTCTGGAGCTGATGAAGCTCTATCTGGGGATCGTACGCGGTGAAGCGAAGCAAACGAAGAGCGACGCTCTGATCATGACCCACACGCCGCACCCGTATCTTGCCGATGTCGTCGACATGATTCGACTCAATGACGTGCTGGATCTGAACCGGCTGGACGATCCTACGGTTGGCCAGGACATCGGCAAGGTGATGAAACTTCGCGCTCAAATCGCAACGATTGCCTGCCCCGATGCGATTATCGATACCGACAATTGGCCGGTGAGAGACAAAGCCTCCTGGTGCGACTATGTCCGCCTCCAACCCGGGCTGGGTGTCCCATCTCTCTATTTCGTCGATCATGTTGATCTGACCAAAGAACCATTGGAAACGAGTGATTTTCAGCTCATTCGAGCGGCGTGGCACCAATACCGGTTGCAACGGCAGAGCGAAGGGCTGTGAGACCAACTTCCCGTGCCGATGGAAGTGGATCATGACGACAGATTCAACATCTGAGGTTCAGATAGATACGACCGAACAGAATGAGGAAACAATCAACGTGGACACAGAGACCCCTCTGAAACAGAGAACAGTCGACTCGTCTGAGACAACCGGCAACGGAACAGAGCCGAAGACTCAATTCAAGATCTTTGTCTACCATCACACCCACTGGGATCGGGAGTGGTGGGCGACCCAGCAGGACTTCCGAATTCGTCTACTGGAATTGATCGATGAATTGCTTGAAGTCCTCGATCGCGACCCTGAATTTCGCTGTTTCTTGCTTGATGGCCAGACAATCGTGTTGAAGGATTACCTGGAGATTCGGCCTGAAAATACCGATAAGCTCGTCAATTACATCAATGCGAATCGGATTCAATGCGGGCCGTGGTACATTCTGCCGGACGAGTTCCTTGTGAGTGGAGAGGCCCACATCCGCAATTTCTGGCTCGGTGAGCGGGTGGCCGAGCGGCTGGGAATCCAGAACCTCAATATCGGGTATCTCCCCGATACCTTCGGCCATATCTCGCAGATGCCGCAAATCCTGCGCGGCTTCGGGATCGACAACGCTATGATCTGGAGGGGCGTTGGCGGCGATCCGCAGACGGCGAAGACCGAATTCCTCTGGGAAGCCGCGGATGATAGCCAGGTGCTCACCCATTGGTTCCCCGATGGCTACTACGTCGTCGGGTTCGAACACTTCGACAACCCCCAAAAAACGGACGACGACACCTACGGGCGGATTCGGAAGTATCTGGAAGGGTGGGCAGCGCGGGCCACCACCGACTGTCTCTTGATGCCATACGGCGGGGATCACCTTCTGATCGATAAGCGACTGCCGCGCCTGTTGAAGCAGGTAAACGAGAGCATTCAGGACTTCGGGGGACTCTCCTGGGCCACGACACAAGAATATTTCGACGCGGTCCGCGAGCGACATCCTCACCTGCAGCGAAGAAAAGGGGAGCGTCGTGAATTCGGGCTGAACTATCCCCATCTCTTGCCCGGCGTGCTCTCGACGCGGCTCTACCTCAAACAGTTGAACGTTGACGGGCAAATGTGGTTGGAGCGCTATGCCGAACCCTTTTCGGCATTGGCATGGCGGCACGGCCGCCAGTATGATGCCAGCCTGCTCTGGACGGCCTGGGAGTACCTCGTTCAAAATCATCCCCACGACAGCATCTGCGGGTGCAGTATCGACCAGGTCCACAAAGAAATGATCCCACGCTTCGACCAATCCCGCCAGATCGCCCAGATTGTGACCGAAAAAAGCGTTCGGTATATCAATGCCCAGGTGGACACAAGTCGGCTCGAAGATGATGAAGAGGCGCTGGTCGTGCACAACCCGCTTCCCTGGACCAGAACCGGGCCGGTAGACGTCTTGATCCATCGCAAGAAGGGTATCCATCCGAGAACGCATGTCTTGCGAGACTCTGAGGGACATGAGGTCCCGTTGCAGGTCAAGGACGTCGAGCGTGTCCTCCCTCTGACCAATCAGTGGCAATACACCCAGGTCCGTTTCGTGGCGACAGACGTACCGGCTCTCGGGCACCAGACGTACCGTCTGGGCAAGCGCCAGACGACTCTCGACCAAAGGCAGATGTTCGTGACGACGGTGCAGGCGGCGGCCAGGCTGAAGGGGAGTCTCGCCGTCACCGATCTTCGAGTGGGGGAGGGTGTCCTCGAGAATCGTTTTCTGCGGGTGGAAGTCAACCGGCGGGACGGGAGGCTGAGCATGACGGACAAGGGGTCGGGCGAGCGCTACGACGGCTTGAACGCCTTCGAGGACGGGGGCGACGCGGGGGACGAGTATTCGTACGCGGCTCCGCTGAACGATATGGTTCTGCGCTCGAACGAGGGGGCGCGGGTTCACGTATCGATCGCCGAGGCCGGGTATGCCTCGGCGACCCTACGGATCGATCTAGACTGGGCGCTCCCGACGGCTCTCTTCAACGATCGCCTGAGCCGGCAGTCGGAGTATGTCGACTCTCGGATCTCCACCTTCGTCACGCTCGCATCCCAATCGAAGCGCGTCGAGATCAGGACGGAATGGGAGAACCACTCGAAGGATCACCGTCTGCGCGTCTTGTTCCCTCTCGGCACAGAGGTGTCGGTTTCCCAGGCGGAGGGGCAGTTTGACGTCGTTGAGAGACGCGTCCGTTCGAGCGAGAGTGGAAACGGCTGGCAAGAACTGGCTGTGGCAACCATGCCACAGCAGGGGTACGTCAGCGTGAACAGTGGCGCACGAGGACTGACCATCGCGAACAAAGGACTACCAGAGTTCGAAGTTCTACCAGACGGTCAAGGCACCGTTGCTGTCACGATCCTGCGAGCGGTCGGCTGGCTGTCGCGCGAGGATATCCCCGTTCGGGTCGGTGGCGCCGGACCCCAGATGCCAACACCGGACGCTCAATGCCTGGGACGCCAACAGGTTGAGTACGCCATCGTTCCTCACGCCGGCGCCTGGTTGGAGGCGCAAGCGTACAGAACGGTCCACGAGTATCTCGCCCCGTTCTACGGCTCGGTGACGGACAGGCATGCGGGGACCCTCCCGGAAACGGACGGACTGCTCGAGATTGAGGGCGACCATCGCCTGCTCCTGAGCGCCTGTAAGAAAGCCGAGCGCTCGGATGCCTTGATCCTCCGCTTCTGGAATGTGGCGAGTACGGAGACTGAAGTACGGATCCGGCTTCGCGAGCGACCTTCCGGAGTGCGGCTTGTCAATCTCAAGGAAGAGCCGCTCGAAGAAGAAGGTCTTGCTCTTGACGAAGACGGTGCTTTTCGCTTGCGGGCCGGGCCGGCAAAGATCGTCACGGTTGCCATCGAATTCGAGGAGGAAGATCGCGAAGAATTGCCACAGAGCGTGGAGAAGGGAGATCGCCAGCAGGTACAGGCGAGAAAGAGCGAACGATCCACTACCGGGCGCAACGGCCGGACCAACGGTCATTGACTTGCTCCCCGACATCCCCTGAAACGAGCAAACTTCCAGCCACGGATGGCACGAAATGAGACGAAAGAGAAGTTAGATTCGTGCGCGCGGCAAAATCAACGCTCTTATCGGGATCGCGTCTGCGGGGGAGGCGACGGCAGTGCCCCCGCCTCCCCCGCGCACCGGATTCCAATTTGAGCAGAAGACGAACGACTCAAGTGTTGGCGTTGGGCCGTAAGACAATCGAGAAGAACGTGCATCTCGCCGGAGAGCTACCCACACGATTCTCACTCTGGAGAGACCAACAATGAAGCATTCACTATTCCAGGTCCGTGGTGTCATCGAAGGATTTTACGGCGTTTTTTACACGTTCCCGGAGCGCAACGATCTTATCCGTTTCATCGGGCGGCATGGGTACAACGTATACATCTACGGTCCGAAGAACGACCGGCAACATCGGGCCCGATGGCGGGAACCGTATCCCGACCAGATTATGGACCAATTTGCGCAAACGGTAGCCATTGCCCAAGAAGCGGGAGTGACGTTTTGCTACGCAATCTCGCCGATCGCCTCCACGCCTGCTCAAGATTTCGAAAGGCTCACCGCTAAGCTACGCTCCTTCTTTGATATCGGGGTTCGCGCCTTCTGCATCCTCCTGGATGATCTCGTGTGCGAAGAACAGTATGAGGCGAATCGGAAAATCTACAACGGCTTTGCAGGCCCCCACGTCGAGATCTGCAATCGACTCAATGATTGGTTGCAGGCGCAGGATTCGACCTGCACCGTACGAGCATGCCCTACCGAGTACTACGGCAAGCCACCGTTCAGCGACTATCTGCACACACTGGGCGAGGGTCTCGATCCGCGCATCGATCTGTTTTACACCGGGCCCAAGATATGCTCGCCTGAGATATCCAGGTCTGACGCCGAGGATTTTGGGCGGGTCGCCGGCCGAGCACCGCTCATTTGGGATAATTACCCTGTGAACGACCTGGATATGAAGCCGGAGATGCATATTGGACCGATTCGTGGCCGAGATGCCTCTCTGTATCAGGCCGTCAAAGGATTCGTGGTCAACCCCATGCTTCAGGCCGAGGCCTCGAAACTTCCGCTGCTGACCTTCGCCGACTATTTCGCTGATCCACATGGCTACGAGCCGTGGGCTTCGTGGCAGAGAGCGCTACGCGCAATCGGCGGGGAGACGGGCTTCGAGTCCCTGAGCCTGTTTGCGGAGAACTCACTCCGCTCGTGCCTTGACACGGTCGAAGCGCCCGCACTGGAGGCCCTGGTGCGCGACGCCGTGAAAGCACTGCAGCGGGGCGAAAAGGCATCGACGAGCCAGGCGGTCAAAGATCTCGAGAGCTACATCAACAAGCTGGACGAAGCGTGCTATTTCTTGAAGAACGGGATGACCAATCTTCCGCTGCGCGCAAACCTGCTCCCCTGGATCGAAGCGTTGGAAGATTGGATTTGGGTGGGCAAGCGAGCCATCCTCGTCCTGCAACGACTGGAGACCGGGGAGCAGTATGAGCAACCGTTCCGTTGGATGGAGCACTCTGCTGACGAGATTCGAAAGCATACCAAACGGATCGCGGGGAATAGCCTGCTGACGCTCATCCAGTACGTCGTAGAGCAAGTGGAACAGAGAGAGCGGGCGAGGGTCGAGGCGGCCGGGGAGCAGGCGGGACGTTCGTTAGCTGCGTGATCAAGGATCGCAGGAAAGAGAAGACGGAGTAGCGTGGAACATCAACTGATTCGCGAGGGAAGACGCCGGGCGGAACACGTGTTGATTGCCAACGGCGGCAAGTTGGGACTGCTCGGCTCGAACCAGGCCTACCAGCAGGTCTGGGCGCGCGACAGCATGATCTGTGCGCTCGGACTTTTATTGTGCCTCGATTCCCAGGGCAAGGAAATTCACAAACGGTCGCTCCAAACGTTGAAGACGTTCCAGTCCTCGCTCGGTAAGATCCCGCACAATGTCGGCTTCACGAATGTTGCCGACCCGGCGTTGATCGCCCATGGCGGCACCCTCGCCATCGCGGGCAAAGAAGGCGTTCCGGTCGAGGACACAATCCACGCCGGCTGCGTTGATGGCAACTTGTGGTACATCATCGGGCACTACTACCACTACATGGTCACGAAGGATAAGGTATTCTTGGAACAGGCCTGGGAGAGCCTGGAGAAGGCCCTCCTCTGGTTGCGATACCAGGACTCAAATGAGTGTGGTCTGTTGGAAGTGCACGAGGCGATGGATTGGGCCGATTTATTTGCGAACCGTTACAACGTATTATATGACAACACGCTCTACTTCGCGGCCTGGAAATGCATGGGCTTACTGGCAGAGGCGCTCCATCTTCCATCGGGGTTCTACGAGCAAGGAGCTGCGGATGTACGCCACAAAGTCAACGTTCTACTTTGGGTAGGCCCCGAGGAACCGAAGGACTGGGCGTGGGTCAAAGCGGTACGCAAGGAGTGGCTCTATCCATTGAAGCGGGTCGAGACTGAGCTCGTCGAGCGTCCTTTCTATCTGCCTTACATGGGGTTTCGGGAATACACCGACCGGTTCGATACCCTGGGGAACCTTCTCGCGATTCTCTTCGGCGTTGCCGATCAGAGGAAAGCGGGCAGGATGCTCGACTACATTCACGGGTGTGGGGTGAATGAGCCGTTCCCAGTGCGCGCCTTGTACCCCGTTATTAATCCGGGCGACAAGGACTGGCGAGAGTATTACCGAGTCAGGAACCTCAACCAGCCGCACCACTACCACAATGGCGGTGCCTGGCCGTTTATCGGCGGATTCTATGTCGCAGCGTTGGTTCAAGCGAGACGCTTCGATGAAGCCGGGAAACAGCTGGAAAAACTGGCCCAGATGAACCACCTTGGCAAGTGCACGGAATGGGAGTTCAACGAGTGGTTCCACGGTCTGTCCGGCCGGCCGATGGGATACGCTGGCCAATCCTGGTCGGCGGCGATGTATATCTTTGCCCACGAGTGCGTCGAGCGTGGTCAGGTCCAAATCTTCAGTCATGATCACGGCTGGACAGACGAGGAATGACGAGAAGACGTACAAGATGTTGAAAGAAGTACTCTGGTCGATCGGCTCTCGAGACGGAAGGTCGGAAGCGCTCGTCGATACCTACACAGAACCCAATCGCCTCGGCAACGTGATCTGGAGAGTGGCGACAAGCGTTTCCGAGCCGCAGGCGCAACGATGGCCCCTCTTTCATCCCAGCGAGGCTGACCCCGACGCTGGCTATCGACTCCATCCATATTCCATCGAGTTCTTGCTGGACTCCGCTCCGGTTGTCCCCCATCTTCTGCGCATCCACTACCTGGTTATCACGCCGCGATTGCCGCACCTCGAGATGCGGGTGAATGGAGTCGCGGGCTGTGCCTGCCTGCGCCCGGCTCCGTCGCAGTCGGGGGAGATCCGCGTCCACGCCGGGCTGCACACCACAATCTATTCCGAGGCCGTGGCCGAAGTCGTCATCCCCCCGGCACTGCTGCGCCCGGGGGAGAACCGTCTCACACTCGTCTGTCGCGATGCGGGTGAGACGATCCGTGTGGAGCGAAGTGAAGCCGTCAAGCGCCTGGACCGGATGGCCAGCAGCGCGGGCATTCTGTACCAAGGGATCACCTTCTCGCGATTGGATGAGCCCCCCTCTACGAGCGTGGCGAACCTCACGATCAGGCCTTCGGTCATCTATCGGGAGGCGGCCCAGGGGTTCCTGGTCGAGCGGTGCCAGCTCTACCTCGAGTTGAACCACGGCATCGATCCTACCCGGTTGAGCCTCTCCCTGGAGAGTGATGGCCGAACGGAACAGTTGGAGCTCTCGTTGCCGGCAACCACCTTCGGCCATCTCCACCAGGCCTTCGAGCTCTTCGACGGCGATGGGCCCGTGACGTACCGCATTCGGGGGAAAGTGAACGGAGAAGCATTCGAGCAGGCTGGGCGGTTTGCCCGGCGCCGAAAGTGGAATGTCTACCTCACTCCGCACGCTCACACCGATATTGGCTACACGCACCGGCAGTGGGAGGTCGCGGAGCGGCTCTGCCGCAACATCGACAAGGCGTTAGATCTTCTCGCCGAGAGCGGGCCAGACCAACAACCGGCCGGCCCCCGATCGTTTGCCTACCATCTCGATTCATCGTGGGCGCTCGAAACCTACCTCGCCACTCGAAGCGAGCGCAGACGGCGCCAACTGGTCGAACAGATCCGAGCGGGAGGGTTCAGCGTGCCGAGTATCTACGTCGACATGTTCACCCAGTATGCAGCGCTCGAGGATCTGATTCGAAACGGCGAATTCACAGAATCGGTTCTTCGGCCGGAGGGAATGCACACCGATTTCTCGACCGTCGTCGACGTTGCTTCGCTGACCGGCTCGTTGCCGTCAATTCTGGAGGGATCGGGCGTTCGATACCTGGTGCACGCCAACAATCAGGATCGCGGGCCATTCCGCCTCAACGGGGGGCTGCATCGAAGCTCGCCGTTCTTCTGGGAGGGCGTGAACGGCGGGAAGGTGCTCGTCTGGTTGGCGAAGATGTACTGCGAGTTGCGGAAAGTCTGTGGCAGCCCGCCCGTCTTGAGTTCCGCCGAGCGCGGGCTCGAGATGTGGCTCGACGAGTACGAAACCGCCGAGTACGCGCCCGACGCCGTGCTGCTGTACGGCCAGGAGGCGGATAACACCGACCTCGATCCACAACCGGTGAGCTTCGTGAAGCGCTGGAATGAGACGTACGCCTATCCGAAGTTGATCGCCTGTAACGTCAGCGAGTTCTTCCGGACCGTAGAGGAGCGCTTCGGCGCGACACTACGGACGGTTAAGGGTGACGGCGGGGCGTACTGGGAAGATGGTGTCGGTTCGAGCATCGTGCCGTCGATGCAGGTGCGCGGGGTACAGGCGATGCTCCCGGCCGCCGAGCGGCTGGAAGCGCTCGCCGTCCTGCACAACGAGGAGCGGGTCTACCCCGCACAGGACTTCGACGAGGCCTGGCGCCAACTTCTGCTCTTCGACGAGCACACCTGGGGCGCTTTCCTGAGCTGCCGCGATCCGGACGCTCTCCTCCAGCAGGACCAATGGGCCATCAAGGAGCACATGGCGCGAGATCGCGGTGGAACCGGACGGGACGCTCTGCGTGGTCGTGCCGGCCTGGGGGCGGGCGACGGTTCGAATCCTGGTCGAGACGCCATCTCACGTCCCTGAGGAAGACGTTGGATCGCCGTCAGAGTGTTGACGCGCGCATGGATTGTCCAGGTCTCGACGCGATGCATGATCCGGCAGAGAACGCACGCGTTACGCATCAGAAACAGCTGAAGACCCATTGACGAGGAGCGTGAGCACTTATTATTCACCGGCCCACGCGCCGGTGGGCCCCGAACGGTTATTTATGCGACTTGTGTAGAAAGGGCTGTCGTGGTGAAAGACAAAGTCTTGCACATGATTGGGAATGCGCATCTGGATCCGGTCTGGCTGTGGCAGTGGCAGGAGGGGTTCCAGGAGACCAAAGCCACCTTCCGCTCGGCGCTGGACCGAATGAAAGAGTACGACGATTTCATATTCACCTCGAGCACGGCGGCGAAATACGAGTGGATCGAGAAGAACGATCCGCAAATGTTCGAGGAGATCAAAGCCCGGGTTGCCGAGGGACGCTGGCAGATTGTGGGCGGCTGGTGGGTTCAGGCCGATTGCAACCTTCCAGGCGGCGAATCGTTCGTTCGGCAGGCCTTGTACGGCCAACGCTATTTCAAAGAGAAACTCGGTGTGACCGCCAGAGTCGGCTACAACGTGGACAGCTTCGGCCATCACGGCATGCTCCCCCAGATCCTCAAAAAGAGTGGGCTGGAGTACTACGTCTTCATGCGACCCGCGCCCCACGAGAAGGGTCTCCCGGGCCCGCTCTTCTGGTGGGAGTCCCACGACGGGTCGCGCGTGCTCGCCTACCGGATCCCGTTCGAATACTGCTCATCCGGGGCGGATTTGGAAAAGTACGTCCTCCGCTGCGCCGGCGAGCTCAAGGAGCCGTTCAACGAGCTCATGTGCTTCTACGGCATCGGCAACCACGGCGGCGGTCCCACGCGGGCGAACCTGGAAAGCATCCACCGGCTGAATCGTGAGCCCGACCTGCCAGAGCTGGTCTTGAGCACGCCGGACTGCTTCTTCCGCAGGATCTGCACCAAAGCGCTGCCGCTCCCCGTGGTCCATGACGACTTGCAGAACCACGCCATCGGCTGCTACGCCGCGCACGCCGGGGTCAAACGGTGGAACCGCCAGGCGGAGACCCTGCTGGTGACGGCGGAGAAGTTCTCCGCGATTGCCGAGCGCGTGACGGGACAACCCTACCCGACCGACTTTGCCCAGGCCTGGAAGGACGTCCTCTTCAATCAATTCCACGACATCCTGGCCGGTACCAGTATCGAGGCCGCCTACGAAGACGCCCGCAACATGTACGGCGAGGCGCTGTCCATCGCCGGCCGCGGGCTCAACTACGCCATCCAATCGCTGGCGTGGAAGATCGACATCGAGCCGGAGGCAGGGATGCGGCCGGTTGTGGTCTTCAACCCCCACTCGTGGCCCAGTCGGGTGAACGTCGAGTTGGAGTTTGGCGTGCTCCACGACGGAAGCATTCTGGTGGACGACGAGGGTCGCCGGGTGCCGATGCAAACCGTCCAATCCTGGGCGGCCGCCAGAAGAAGAAATCGCTTGAGCTTCATTGCCGACCTCCCGCCGATCGGCTACCGCGTCTACCGTGTGCTTCCCGGGTCGGCATCGAGCGAGGTGCAGCCGATCCAGGCCACCGACACCTCGCTGGAGAATGACCGCTACCGGCTCGAGCTCGATCCCAATACCGGGTGGATCTCCAGCCTCTACGACAAGAAAAAGCAGTTCCAGCTCTTTCGCGGCGCGGCCGCGCGGCCGGTTGTCATCGACGATACCAGCGATACCTGGGGCCACGATATCTTCCATTTCAACATCGTGGCCGGCGCTTTCACCGCCCGGAGCGTCAGGCTGGTCGAGCACGGCCCGGTCAAATCGGTGATTCGTGTGGAGAGCGAGTACGGTGCCTCGCGACTGATTCAAGACTTTACGATGTACCGCGAACTCGACCAGATCGATGTCGTCGCGACAGTCGACTGGCGCGAGCATTTCAAGCTGCTGAAGCTCAGCTTCCCGGTCAATCTGGACTTTATCAGGACAACCTTCGAGATCCCTTACGGCCACATCGAACGCGAGGCGAACGGTTTGGAACAGCCGGGACAGAGCTGGATTGATCTCTCGGGCGTGGCGAACGGCCTGGGCGATCTCTATGGTCTCAGCATCTTGAACGATAGCAAGTACAGCTTCGACGTGCACAATAAAGAAGCGAGCCTGACCGTTCTACGCAGCCCGATCTACGCTCACCACACTCCATTTGTCCCGCCGCCGCAGGGGAACTACGCTTTCATCGACCAGGGCATCCAACACTTCACTTACACGCTCTTGCCGCACGTAGCGAGTTGGGAACAAACGGGAACGGTGAAGCGTGCCGCCGAGTTGAATCAGCGGCCGATCACCCTGATCGAGACCTTCCACGAGGGCTCGTTGCCGCAGCAAGATTCCTATCTCTCGGTCGATCGAGACAACGTTATCGTGAGCGTGGTCAAGAGGGCGGAGGACAACGACGATATGATTGTCCGTTGTTACGAGACCGATCGGGTGGCCACCCAGGCCAGAATCTGTCTCCCCAGGTGGAATCGTACCATCACGGCGGTGTTCGCCCCCTGTGAGATCAAGACCTTCCGGGTTCCCAGGGATGAGACGCTGCCCGTCGTCGAAACCGATCTCCTCGAATGGTCGGAGGTCTGGGCTCAAGAGGGGGTGTCCCCGCGGCGGCGCCGCAGTACACCGCCTCCACCTCACTTTCTACGAAATGACGGACGGAGGCTAAATGAACCGGCGAGTGTTGTTGAACGGAAACGATTGGCAGTTGAAGGGATTCATCGGTGAGGATTGGATGTGGCACAATGTCCACAAGCCTGGCAGCCCCGATGTTCGCTGGTGGCACCGAGGGACCGTTCCGGGTAGCGTCCACAACGATCTCTGGCGGGCCGGCGAGATTCCCGATCCCTACTATGAGCGCAACAGCCTGCTGATTGAGTGGGTCCCGGAGCGGACCTGGGTGTATAAGAAGACCTTCTTCGTGGACCGCACCGAGAAGGGCAAGCGAGTCCATCTCCATTTCAAGGGCGTCGATTACGCAGCCCGCTTCTTTCTCAACGGCCAACTCCTGGGCTCTCACCAGAGCATGTACACCCCGGCGGTGTTCGAGGTGGGCGACAGGCTGCGGTACGGCGAGGAGAACCTGCTGGCGGTGGTGTTCGATCCGGCCCCTCACGAGCAGCCGCAGATCGGCAGAACCAGCCAGGTGCGCACCCACAAGAGCCGGATGACCTACTGGTGGGATTTCTGCCTGCGCTGGGCGCCCTGCGCCGGGTGGTCGAGCGGCTCAATCCCGACCGCTCCTGGCTACCGACGTCGCCCTCCGGTCCGAGCTTCGGCAACGGCCTGGACACCATCGCGCGGGACCCTCTCAGCCTGCACGACGTCCACGGCCCCTGGGAGCACCAGGGCTTGACCGGCCAGTGCACGTTCTACAACCGGGGGACTTCCCTCTTCCACAGCGAGTTCGGAGTGGAAGGCATCACAAACCTGTCGGCACTCAACACTTCCATCGCGAAAGCGAGCCAGTGGCCGGTCAGTCATGACAACCCGGTGCTGTTTCACCGCGGCTTGTGGTGGATCAAGGAGTCCCGACTGGAAGAGGCGTTTGGGGAGATCCGCGGCATCGAAACAGTTGTCGCGGCGAGCCAGTTGCTTCAGGCGGAGGGGCTCCGCTACGCCATCGAGTCGAACCGGCGACGCAAGTACCAGAACAGTGGATCGATCCCATGGCAGTTCAACGAGCCATACCCGAATGGCCACTGTACCTCCGCCGTGGATTACTACGCCGAGCCGAAGGCAACCTACTATGCGATCGCCCGCGCATACGAGCCCGTCCGCGTCATGGCCCAATTCCCCGCGCAGGCGTGGGGGGGGCACCTGGTCTGCCTGAGCACCTATCCCCGCCTCGACGATCAGTTGCGCTCTCTCAACCACCTTGGTATAGTCGAGCCTCCGGCATTCTCAACGGATCGCCCGATGGCGTGCGGCTCGCGCTCACCTTGGGCGACAGCAGGCTCATCGTGAAGGGCCCTTGGGCCTTCCATAGAACAGGGAGTGACAGACTTCAGTGAGCAGCGTGTGTCGCTGCAGCCGGACACTCGGGCGCCGTGATAGGCGACTGTGGGGCGAGCGGCCGGCTGCGGTTGCCGCGGGAGGAGAGATAGATGGCCAGGACGTTGGCCCTCATTCACACAGTCAGTTCGCTGGCGCCGGTTTTTACCACGCTGTGGAAGGAAGCGATGCCCGACGTGAAGGTCTTCAACATCGTCGATGAGAGCCTGATCAACAACACTATCGCCGCCAACCGCCTGACACCGACCACGGCCCGGCGACTCGCGCGGTACATCGAGTCGGCCGAGGAGGGCGGCGCCGACGCCGTGATGGTGACCTGCTCCTCGGTCGGCCCGGCGGTCGAGGCGGCCCGCCCCTTCGTGAACATCCCGGTCATGCGCGTCGATCAGCCCATGGCCGACCTCGCCGTGGCCATGGGTCGGCGAATCGGCGTCATCGCCACCCTCGCTACCACGCTCGAACCTACGACCGAATTGGTTCGCGCAAGCGCAGCGGCCCACGGCCGGGAGGTCGACGTCATCCCGTATCTGTGCGAGGGTGCTTTTCAGGCCGTTGTCGCCGGCGACACGGAAACCCACGACCGGATCGTCACGGCAGGGCTGAAGGAACTGATGCGCAAAGTCGATGTGATCGTGCTGGCCCAGGCCTCGATGGCCCGTGTGGTCGATGCACTCTCGGAGGAAGAGAAGCGCGTGGCGCTTCTCTCCAGCCCGCGGCTGGGCGTGGAGGGTGCCAAGAAGATGATCGATGAGTTGAGGTGAACCGAATGACCCTACACTATGCGCCCAACCTGACCATGCTCTACACCGAGGTCCCGCTCCTGGCGCGCTTCGCCCGCGCGGCAGCGTCCGGCTTCACAGCGGTCGAGGTCCAGTTCCCCTACGAGGCGGGCATCGAAAATGTGAAAGGCCGGCTGGACGAGACGGGATTGAGGCTCGTCCTCTTCAACCTGCCGCCTGGAGATACCGCCGCCGGGGAGTTGGGCACGCTCAGCAACCCGGCCCGGCGCGATTACTTCCGCCAGAGCTTCGAGACGGCCCTCACGGCGGCGGTCCACCTGAACTGCACCCAACTCAACACCCTGTTCGGGCAAAAGGTGCCGGAACTCGACCCGGCCGCGCAGATTGAGTGCGCCGTGGAGAATCTGGCCTGGGCGGTGCCGCTTGCGGCGCAGGCGGGCGTGACGCTCCTGCTGGAGCCGCTCAACTTCGTCGACTGGCCTCATTTCTTTCTGCACCACACTGCGACCGCGGTGGAGGTCGTGACCGCCGTAGGCCAGCCCCAGGTCAAGGTGCAATACGACGTCTACCACGCGCAGATGGCCGAGGGCAACCTGATCAACACCATTACAACCTTCTTCCCCCACATCGGCCACATCCAGATCGCCGACGTGCCCGGCCGCCACGAGCCCGGAACCGGCGAGATCAACTACCCGGCCATCTTCGCGGCCCTCGAGAAGCTCAACTACAGCGGCTACATTGGGCTCGAGTACAAGCCCTCGAGCACCACCGAGGCATCATTGGACTGGCTCCCACGCGAGGCACGGCAGAGCCGGCCGGAATGAGCACCCTCGCCGGCTGGAACGAGGCGAGAGCTCGCAGCACGCGACTGAAGGGCGCCGGATTCTCTCCGGCGCCCTTTTTTCATCGCCCGCGAGCCGATCGATCCGTTCGGGCAGTCGTCTCCTCGTGCCCCACTGCATCCCGCAGCCCGCTCCCGTCCCGGAACGAGTGAGCCGGTTCACGCGGCCAGATGTAAGCCACACTCCGTCTTGGCCAGGCCGGCCCAGCGCCCCGCCCGCAGGTCCGCGCCGCTCTGAACCGCCCGCGTGCAGGGCGCACACCCGATGCTCGGGTAGCCTCGATCGTGGAGGGCGTTGTAGGGAAGATCGTGGGCCCGGATGTAGGTCCACACCATCGCCTCGGTCCAGTTCGCCAGCGGATTGAGCTTGAGGATGCCGTACCTCGCCACGTAGCTCAGAATGGGGGCCGTGGCCCGGGTCGTGCTCTGGTCGCGGCGCAGCCCGGTCATCCAGAGCTCGAAGCCGGTGAGATGGCGGCGCAACGGCTCGACCTTGCGCAGGGTACAGCAAAGATCGGGATCGCGCTGCCACAGGGCCGGGCCATGGCGCATCGCCTGTCCTTGCACCGTCTGCGCCGGGCGGAGGGAGCGCACGCAGAGGCCAAGCCGGGCCTCCAACGCCCGGCGCAGTTCGTACGTCTCCTCGAAGTGCAAACCGGTGTCCAGGAAGAAGACGTCGGCACCGGGGACGCTCTCACTCAGCACGTGCATCAGCACCACACCCGAGGGGCCGAGCCCGGTCCCCAGGGTGAGCCGCCGCCCGAAGGTCTCCCCGGCCCAGCGCAGCATGGTCTGCGGGCTCTCATTCTCAAAGGCCGCGTTCAAGCTTGCGATCTGTTGCTGATCTATCATTGACGGATCCTCGCTACACTCGTTCACACGGAGGAGCAGGAGGGACGCATTTCGGAAGGTGCGTCCCTCCTTCTCCGAGCGCCCGCTCAGTCGGCACAGCTTGCCCGCTTGATTGTCGGTACGGGCGGGACGAAGTCGCTCATCAGCAGATCGGCGACCTCCTTGCGGACCAGCTCGACGGGTGGATACTGGCGCCGGGCGAGCAGCGAGCGCACCCTGGTCCCACTCAACGTGAGGTGTTGGCTCTGGTCGTGCGGGCAGGTCCTGGGAGTGACTATCGCGGCGCAGTCGTAGCAGTAGAAGGTGTTCTCGAAGAAGAGCGGAGTGATCCCGAGTTCGGCAGGCGAGAAGCCGTCCCAGATGCGCTGCGAGTCGTACGGGCCGTAGAAATCGCCGACGCCGGCCGCGTCGCGCCCCACGATAAAGTGGGTGGCACCGTAGTTCTTGCGCACCAGGCCGTGGAAGAGGGCCTCGCGCGGCCCGGCGTAGCGCATCGCGGCGGGGAACAGGCTCAGGACCAGCCGCTCGCGCGGGAAGTCGTTGGCGATCAGGCGCTCGTAGGTGCGCAGGCGCAGATCGGCCGGAATGTCGTCGGCCTTGGTCTGGCCGACGAGCGGGTGGAGGAGCAGCCCGTCCACGACCTCGAGGGCCGAGCGAAGCAAGTACTCGTGGGCCCGGTGGATCGGACTGCGGGTTTGAAAGGCGACGATGCGGCGCCAGCCACGTGCCTGGAAGGCGGCCCGGGTCTCGGCGGGGGTCAGATGGTAGTTAGGGAACGGGACGGTCTTGGGACCATCCAGCAACCAGATCGGCCCGGCCAGCAGCACAGGTCCGCTCGTGTAGAGGCGCGCAACGCCGGGATGGGCCGGGTCGGCGGTGCGGTAGACCTGGTGGGCTTCCGTCTCTTTGGCATAAAGAACGATCTCCTGCAGTTCGAGCAGGCCTACCACCTCGCCGGGCACCGGCGTATCCTTGCCGCCGACCAGGGCGATCCTTTGCCCCTCCTTCAGGTCGCGCGCCTCTTGGGCCGCGACGCGCAGGACGATAGGCAGCGGCCAGACGGTGCCATCCGCCAGGCGGGCCTCATGGACGACACGCCGGTAGTCGGCCTGGCCCATGAACCCCCTCAGAGGGCTGTAGGCCCCGACCGCGATGAGTTCGAGATCGGCGAGCGCCACGGCATCGAGAGTGACGCGCGGCAGGGTCGCCGCCAGCCTGCGAAAGGCGGTCTCGATCTCACCCGTGACGACGCGATTGATCAACGTGCCGCCGTGCGGCGGAATCAGCGGGATCGATTGGTGTTCGGTAACGACTTGAGACGGTTTTACCATTCCAACCTCTCATCTCTCACATCAGCCCGAAGAACCTGGCGACGCAGCAACGTTCAACCTGCAACTTACGAACCTGGGACAGTCAGGCTGCCTGCGACGCCTGGGCGGTTTTCCATTCGTTGGCGTAGCTGCGCAGCGCGTCAACACCGAGGCGCGCCGTGAAATCACCGAAGCCCTCGCCGGGGCGACGCCAGTCGCGCCAGAGTGCGAGCAGCGGGCGGACTGTCGCGGCGAGGTCTTCAAGGTGAACCAGGTCGGCGTAGAGCACGTTCAGCCGCATTCCATTGAAATCGCCGCCGACGAGAATCTGGTACTTATTGAGAGAGCGGCCCACGAAGGCCAGCTCGGCCACGTAAGGGCGGGCACAGCCGTTGGGGCAGCCGGTCATGCGAATCGAGATTGTCTCGTCGCCGAGGCCAAGCTGCTCGAGTTCCCATTCCAACTGGTCGATCACGTCGGGAAGGACGCGCTCAGCCTCAGCGATGGCCAGGCCGCAGGTGGGCAGCGCCGGGCAGGCCATCTCGTGGCGGCGCACGCCGGAGATGTCGTTGACCGTGGCGATCCCGTGCTGAAAGAGCTCGAACTCGATGGCCACCCGGTTGGCCGGGTCGAGGCCAACCAGCAGGATGTTGTGCTGGGGCGTGAGGAAGATCCGGGGGCGGTAGGTCTCAACCAGCCTGCGCAGGCTTGTGCGCAGGCGCCGGTGGCCGATATCGGCCACCCGCCCGTTCTCGATCGGGAGGCCTAGCCACAGCGTGCCGTCGGCGCTCTCACCCCAGCCGAGATGATCGTGGGTCTCGAAGGGTGGGAGAGGCCGGGGGTCCTCCAGCGGGCGGCCAAAGACCTCCTCGACCCGCTCGCGGAACCAGGCCAGGCCACGATCGTGGATCAGGTACTTGAGGCGGGCGTGACGGCGGTTGTTCCGGTCGCCATAGTCGCGCTGCACGATGACGACAGCCTCGGCCGCCTTGATGGCATCCTCGGGCCGCACAAAGCCTATGGGTCTGGCGAGCGCCGGGAAGGTCTCCTCTTTGCCGTGGGTGGTGCCCATCGAGCCACCGACCACCAGGGTGTAGCCCTTGATCCGGGTGCCGGTCTGGTCCAGCACGGCGATCAGACCGAGGTCGTTGGTGAGCACGTCCACACAGTTGTCGCCGGGATAGGCGACGGCGGTCTTGAACTTGCGCGGCAGGTAGGTCTTGCCGTAGACTGGCTCCTCGTCGCGCCCGTCGTCCGCGAACTTGACCTCCTCGCCGTTGAGCCAGATCTTGTGGTAGGCACGGGTGCGCGGCTCCAGGTGGGCGGCGATGGCGCGGGCGAGTTGCTGGAGTTGCTGGCGAACCGGGTCGCCGGTTGGCGCCGGGCAACACATCACGTTGCGCTCGACGTCACCGCAGGCGGCCAGGGTGCTCACGAGCGCACTGTTGAGCTCCCGGAGGGTGGCCTTGAGATCGCCCTTGAGCACGCCGTGGAATTGGAACCCCTGGCGGGTGGTGATCCGCAGGGTCCCGTTGGCGTAGCGGTCGGCGAGGTCGTCGTGGACGAGGTACTGCTCGGCGGTGAGGGCACCGCCGGGCAACTTGGAGCGGACCATGAACTGGTAGGCCGGCTCCTCGCCCGCCGCCTTGCGCTCGCGGCGCTGTTCGCGGTCGTCCTGCTGGTAAATCCCATGAAACTTGAGAACCTGCCGGTTATCCTCCTCAAAGTGGGATGTCGTCTTGTCTAACTCCTGAGCCAACGTCCCGTAGAGATAGTTGCTCTTTTCCTTTGCAACCTCCACCTTTGATGGCATCGGGCCCTCCTTCCCTGAATGCTCCCCATCACGTGAAGCGGCTCTCGCGTGCGGCGGCCCCCGCGCCACACGAAACAAAAAGCTCTGCGCCGTGGCGCAGAGCCGAGAGGTCTCAGGGGGGAAGCCGCCACGCGCGCAGATGCGGGCGGCGATCTGGCAGGCCTAAGGTGGCCCGGCCGATCGCGCGCCGCGACGGCAACAACACAGGCAGGTGGTGATTCGTATCGTTTGAATCATTGTCTCTGTCCGCATGGATGTTGCTGGCAGGTGAAACAAAAAAAGCCCAGGGAACCGATCCCTGGGCCGCATTGCCCGTCTGTCGCTCCCGTTACTGCCGTCGCAGGAGCGCGGGCACGACGCTGTCTAGCGCAGTGCGCACCCCTGCACGTGACAACAACAGGCCATCAGTCGGGCGAACGGGTGTCTACTCATAACGGGGAGTAGAATAGCAGGCCCACCCGCGCAGGTCAAGTAAGCCACGTTACACAAATGGGCCATCTTTGGAACCAGTCTAATTCTTTGTTGTGGATTCGTCTCAGCCGTTCCTGTTCGCCTACCTGCAACCCGGGGCCTGTCTCTGGCCGAGGCGGAGGTCACGCGCCCCGACACGGGACCGTTCCAACCGTCCAGTGATCATCGATGAGCACCGCGAACATCACCAGGAATCCGCGCGGGCATCGTCCCTCTTGCGCTTGCGAGAAGAGCGACTATGCTTGGGCCACGTACTCCTCCTGTGCGGGTCAATCCCAGACAAGACTCCCCTGAACCCGCAGCCAGGATCATGGAAGGAGTTGTTCCCATGCCCCGTCGTGCCGTCGTCCCCGATCTGTTCGCACTTCTTAGCCTTGTGGCCTCATTCCTCCCCGGGCCCTCCTCGGTGGCACCGGTGAGCGCCAACCACACGCCGGCCCCCACGAGCGTCACCGTGGCCGGTAGCTTTGAGAGCGAAGTTGGTTGTCCCGGCGACTGGCAGCCTGCCTGCGCCACGACCCACCTGAATTACGACACCAACGACGACGTCTGGCAGGGAAGCTGGGCGATTCCCGCCGGCAGCTACGAGTATAAGGCCGCCCTCAACGACAGGTGGGACGAGAACTACGGCCTTCATGCCGCGCAAAACGGCGCCAACAGTCCTCTCTCATTTGCCAGCCCGACCTCCGTCAAATTCTACTACGACCACAAGAGCCACTGGGTGACCGACAATCAGAGCTCGGTGATCGCCACTGTCCCCGGCAGCTTCCAGAGCGAGCTCGGCTGCTCGGGCGACTGGGATCCTGGTTGCCTGCGCTCCTGGTTGGAGGACCCTGACGGTGACGGCATCTACCGCTTCGCGACGACGGCACTCCCCGTGGGGAGCTACGAGGCCAAGGTTGCGATCAACGAGGGTTGGACTGAGAACTACGGCCAGGGCGGCGTGCTCAATGGCGCCAACATCGCCTTCACCGTGCCGAGGACCGGCGCGCCGGTCACCTTCCGCTACGATCCGGCCAGCCATATCTTGAGTGTCAGCGCCGGACATGACCACGATAACAATGTCGAATACTTCGGATTGGGCCACAACTCGCGTGATGCGCTCTACCGCGTGCCCTTCGGCGCCATTACGCCCGGGACGGCACTCTCCCTGCGCTTCCGCACCTATCACACCGACGTCACCGGCGTGCGGGTGCGCTTCTACGACACGGTCGGTAGCCACGAGGTCTTCCAGGATATGACCCTCGCCGCTGGCGAGGTCTCGTGCTACGACCCGTCGCAGCCAAACGAGCGCTGCGACCTCTGGCAGACGGTCTACACACCCCCCCAGACCACCACGCTCTACTACCGCTTCATCATCACGGACGGTACGGCAACCGCCTACTACGCCGACGACGCCTTCAAAGATGGCGGTTGGGGGCAGGCCACCCCGACGCCGGTGGACAACAGCTACGCGGTCACGGTGTACTCCCCCGATTTCACGCCCATCGCCTGGATGCGAGATGCGGTCGTCTACCAGATCTTCCCCGACCGCTTCCGCAACGGGAACCCCGGCAACGATCCCGGCCCCAGCGAGCCGCGCTACGGCTACCCACCCACACCGGAGGATCAGATCGTCCGCAAGGGCTGGGACGACCTGCCGGAGGGCTTCTGCCGCTCCTACGACGACCCCGCGCAGCCCTGCGATGAGCAGCCCCGCGGCCGCGACTTCTTCGGCGGCGACCTGCAGGGGGTCACCGCCAGGCTCGACTTCCTGCAGGCCCTCGGTGTCACCGCGATCTATTTCAACCCAATCTTCGAAGCCGCCTCCAACCACCTGTACGACACTCGCGACTACACGGAGATCGCCCACTTTCTCGGGAGCCAGGAGGACTGGCAGCGCCTCGTCAGCGCGGCGGATGCTCGGGGCATCAAGATCATTCTCGACGGGGTCTTCAACCACGTGTCGTCCGACAGTCCCTCCTTCGACCGTTACGGCCACTTCGCCACAGTCGGCGCGTGTGAGAATCCCGGCTCACCCTTCCGAAGCTGGTTCTTCTTCCACGATGTTGCGCCCGGCACGGGCCCATGCGTCGCCTCCAACGGCACTCCGAACGCCGCCACCTATGACGCCTGGCTCGGCTTCGATAGCCTCGCGGTGCTCAACAAGAACAACCCGGCGGTGCGTGCCTTGATCTACAGTGCTCCGGACGCCGTGGCCCGGCTCTGGCTCGACCGGGGTGCCTCCGGCTGGCGCCTGGATGTGATGGGCGACCTTTCCTTCCCGGACGATTTCTGGCAGGGGTTCCGCAGCGCCGTCAAGGCAACGGACCCCGAGGCCCCAATCATCGGTGAGCTGTGGAAGAAGCAGGAAGTGCTGCCCAAGATCCATGGCAACCAGGCAGACACAGCGATGAACTACCGCTTCCGCAACGCCATCCTGGGCTTCTTCGGCCGGGTGGACGACAAGGGCTTCGCCGACGATGGCCAGTCCGATCAGCCGCCGTCGCTCTTCGCCAGCAAGCTGCTGTCAACCCGCGAGGACTACCCCGACGCGACCTACTACACGCTGCTGAACCTCCTGGACAGCCATGACACTGAGCGCATCCTCTGGTCGCTGACCCCCGGCAAGGAGAATCGCGAGGAGAAGGAGTTCAATGCCGGGAACGTCGCCGCGGGCAAGGCCCGTCTGCGGCTGGCAGCGCTGGTGCAGATGACCATCCCCGGCGCCCCAACGATCTACTCGGGCGATGAGGTCGGCGTCACCGGCGACGACGACCCGGACGACCGGCGGACGCTCCCCTGGCTCGACCAGAGTGCGTCGACGCTATACCTTCCCATCGTCGCCAGCAATGCCGGCCCCGGCTCGCCCGGTCCCGTCGCCGCACAGGCGGGAGAGGACTACGGTGTGGGGGGTGACCGCTCGCTGCTCGAGTACTACCGCCGGCTGACCGGCCTGCGCCACAGCCGTGAGGTCTTTCGCAGCGGTGAGCTGACCTTCCTCCTCACCGACGACGCCGGCCGGACGCTCGCCTACCTGATGCGAACCAGGAATGATGCCGCGCTGGTTGCCATCAACCGCAACAGCATCCAGCAGACGCTGACCATCTCCGTCACCGGGCGCCTGCCCGACATCGTCCGGTTCACGGACGCACTCAGCGGGCAGACGGGGATCGCCGCGAGCGCTGGCATTCTCACGCTGACACTTCCGGCCCTCGGCGCGGCCGTACTCCTCCCGGTGGCGGGCCAGGATCTGACCCCGCCCGCGGCCTCGGCGAATCTCAGTGCCACTGCCGCGTCCGGCCAGGTCGCACTGAGTTGGAGTGGCATCGGCGACGCGGCGCGCTACAAGGTCTATCGCAGTCCGGTGACCGGTGGTGGCTACGAGGCCATCGCGACGA
Source organism: Ardenticatenaceae bacterium (assembly GCA_027493995.1). Taxonomy (GTDB): domain Bacteria; phylum Chloroflexota; class Anaerolineae; order Ardenticatenales; family Ardenticatenaceae; genus DOUV01. Next base: position 10,062,635 of record JAOSJS010000001.1, read on the forward strand.
CAGCCACCACCGCCTACACCGACACGAGCACGGTTTCTGGACAACGCGCCTACTACGTCGTCCGCGCGGTTGACGCTGCCGGCAACGAGGGCGCCGCCGCCAACGAGGCCACGGCGCTGCCGTCCGCCCTGGTCGGCGATGCCCTTCACGCGCGGGCGGCAACTCCACAGGCGACGGCGGTCCAGGCGCCGTCAACACCCACTGCCGCGGAGCGCCTCCCATCGGCGCGACCGGGCCCGGCCGCGCCGCGGGCGGCGATGCGGAGGAGAACAGGCCTGTCCAATCGAGAAGCGCCCCGAGCACCCGGGCAACGGCCTCGGTCGCGGAAACATCCTGGCTGGGCCGCTGTTCCTGCAATCGTCGGACATCGTGTGACCATGCCACGACTCCCCGGCTTCAGAGGCAGGCGGGGTCCGTAGGCGTGGCTATCGCGCGCGGGCCTGCTGGCTCGTCTGGGATGTTATCGTGGCGATGGCTGCTGTCGCTCTTGCGTTTCCACGCGGTTCGCATATGCTAGAGAACGGACGTCCCCCGGCGTGGATCTCTCCGGCGCACCTTCTCCCGGGTCCACACACAACAAAGGAGTTGCACCCAACTATGCCTCGTCGTGCTGTCTTCCTCCACCTGCTGGTTCTGTTCACCTTGCTTGGCGCGCTCTTCCCCTTGCCTCACACCGTTGCACCGGTGCACGCCAGCCACACGCCGAACCCTTCAAGCGTTACGATCGCAGGCGACCTGCAGAGCGAGGTCGGTTGTTCCGGCGACTGGCAACCCGACTGCGCCGTGACTCACCTGACCTACGACGCCAACGACGACGTCTGGCAGGGAAGCTGGTCGATCCCCGCCGGCAGCTACGAGTATAAGGCCGCCCTCAACGACAGGTGGGACGAAAACTACGGCCTTCATGCCGTACAAGACGGCGCCAACAGTCCTCTCTCGCTTGCCAGCCCGACCTCCGTCAAGTTCTACTACAACCACAAGAGCCACTGGGTGACCGACAATCAGAGCTCGGTGATCGCCACCATCCCCGGCAGCTTCCAGAGCGAGCTCGGCTGCTCGGGCGACTGGGACCCGAGCTGCCTGCGCTCCTGGCTGGAGGACCCGGATGGCGACGGCATCTACCGCTTCGAGACGACTGCGTTGCCACGTGGCAGCTACGCGGCCAAGGTCGCGATCAACGAGAGCTGGGACGAGAACTACGGTGAGGGGGGTGTACAGAACGGCCCCAACATTTCATTTATGGTGCCGGTCGACCACGCCATGGTCACCTTCCGCTACGATCCCACCAGCCACATCCTGGCGATCCTCGCCGGCCACGCCCACGACAGCAATGTCGAGTGGGATGGGCTGCGCCACGACTCGCGCGACACGCTCTACCGCACCCCCGGGGGTGCAGTCGCGGCCGGGACCGCAGTCACCCTCCGCTTCCGCACCTTCCACAACGACGTCACCGGCGTTACGCTGCGGCTCTACGACCTCAACACGAACAGCCAACAACTCTCCCCGATGGCTCTCGCCGCCAGCGATGTCTCCTGCTACCAGCCTGGTCTGGAGCGTGAGAGCTGCGACTTCTGGGCGGTCACACTGCCGAACGGTGCGCCGGACAACCTCTGGTACCGGTTCATCGTGACGGACGGAAGCGACAGCGACTACTACGCCGACAACACGCCCGCGCTCGATGGCGGATTGGGGAGTGCGAGTGACGAGCCCGTGGACAACAGCTACGCGCTGATGGTCTACGACCCGAGCTTCACGGCGCCAGCGTGGGCCAGGAACGCGGTGATCTACCAGATCTTCCCCGACCGCTTCCGCAACGGCCGCAAGAACAACGATCCCCACACCGGCGACATGCGCTACGACGACCCGGTACTCGCTCTGCCCTGGAACACGCTACCGGAGGGGTACTGCCGCAACTACGCCGATGCGAACAGCAACTGCCCGTGGCGCTTCGACGAGAGCCCGACCACGTCGAGCCCCAACAAAGAGCAACCGCGCGGCCGCGACTACATGGGTGGCGATCTGAAAGGTGTAGACCAGTATCTCGACTCCCTGCAGTCGTTGGGCGTGACGGCGATCTACTTCAACCCGATCTTCGACGCCGGCTCGAACCACGGTTACGATACCCAGGACTACTATCAGGTCGATCCATACTTCGGGACGCAGAAGGACTGGGAGGATCTGGTCAAGCACGCCAGCCAACGAGGCATCCGCATCATCCTCGATGGCGTCTTCAACCACCTCTCGTCTGACAGTCCGTTCTTCGACCGGTATCACCACTACGGTACGGTCGGCGCGTGTGAATCGGCCGACTCGCCGTACCGCAGCTGGTTCCATTTCCGCCCACCGGTGGGCAACGAGCCGTCGCCCTGCGCCCCCTCGACGCCGGGTGGTAACGACACCTACTACGATGGGTGGTTCGGCTTCGACAGCATCCCGGTGCTGAACAAATCCAATCCTGCCGTCCAGGCCTACTTCCTTACCGGCCAGGATAGCGTCTCGCGGCACTGGCTGAAGCAAGGCGCGGCCGGCTGGCGCCTCGATGTCATGGGCGATCCGTCGTTCCCGACCGGCTACTGGGAGACCTTCCGCCAGGTCGTCAAGGAGACCGATCCGAACGCCCTGATCATCGGCGAGCTGTGGCAGAAGGACAGCACCCTGCTGCGCTTCCTGCGCGGCGACCGCGCCGACGCGACGATGAACTACCGGCTGCGCGATGCGGTAGTCGGCCTGCTGGCGCCGGCCCCCTTCGACTCGAAGGGCTTTGCCGACAGCGGACGCCAGATCAAACCCTCCGAATTCGCCGCGCGCCTGCAGTCAATCCGCGAGGACTACCCCGACGCGGCCTACTACTCGCTGATGGACCTGCTGGACAGCCACGACACCGAGCGCCTGCTCTGGACGCTCACGCCAGGCAGCGAGACGACCGCCGACAAGGGGCAGAACGCGGCCAACGTAGCCGAGGGCAAGCAGCGCCTGCGACTGGCCTCGCTGATCCAGTTCACCGTGCCCGGCGCGACGACGGTTTACTACGGTGACGAGGTCGGTGTCACCGGCGACGACGACCCTGACGACCGGCGTACCTACCCGTGGGCCGACCTCGGCGGTCAGCCCGACAACAGCCTGTTCCAGCACTACGCGACCCTGGCGCAGCTGCGGCGCGGCCACTCGTCGCTGACCGACGGCGACTTCCGGGTCCTGCTGGCCGACGACAGCAGCGGGACGGTCGCCTTCGGGCGCAAGACCGGCTCCCAGGCGGCGATCGTCGCGCTCAATCGCAGCGACCAGGAGCGCACGCTCGAGATTCCGGTCGCGGGCTACCTGCCGGATGGCCTGAGCCTCCAGGCGATCTACGCCGTGGGCAACCCGGCGAGCACCAGCATCGGCGTGAGCGGCGGCACGCTTAGCGTGACGCTTCACCCGCTGAGCGGGCTGCTGCTGGCGGGCGATGGCGATCTGGCACCCCCGGCGGCGCCCGCCGGGCTGCACGTGACGGAAGAGGGCAACGCACAGGTCGGCCTGGCCTGGAACAGCGTCGCGGGTGCGGCGGGCTACAACGTCTATCGGAGCCCGCTCAGCGGCGGCGGCTATGAGAAGGTGAACGCGACACCGCAGACCAGCACCAACTTCACCGATAGCGGCCTGGCCAATGCGCGCACCTACTTTTACGTGCTGCGCGCGCTCGACGCCAGCGGCAACGAGAGCGCCGCGTCCAACGAGGTGAGCGCGTTGCCGCACTACACGATCGGCTGGGCCAACCTGCAGTGGCCGCCGACGCTGCAACACACCATCAGCGCGGTCAATCGCACCGACCCCGTCTACGGGCAGGTCTGGATCGACGGCGTCACGAACCGGCCCGGCCCGACGGAGAGCCTGCGCGCCCAGCTCGGCTTCGGCCCCGATGGCAGCGACCCCGCAGGCAACCCCGCCTGGACCTGGGTGGAGGCGAGCTTTAACGTGGACGCCGGGAACAACGATGAATTCGCCGCCAGCCTCCTCCCCGAGAATACCGGCACCTTCGACTACGCCTACCGCTACACCACGACCGACGGCCGCGATTGGCTCTACGCGGATCTCGATGGCACGGGCAACGGCTACAGCCCGGACCAGGCCGGCAGTCTGACTGTCAGTCCGAGCGGCGACACGACGGCGCCCGCGGTGCCCACCGGCCTCCACGTGGTCTCAGCCTCACCGGCCGGCATCGAATTGGCCTGGGACGCCGTGACCGGCGACCCCACGCTGTACGGCTACGAGGTGCTTCGCAGTGGCGCGCAAGGAGGGCCCTATACCATGATCGCGCGGGTCACCGGCACCGGTTACGTGGACACGGCCGTCGTGCAGGACACAACCTACTACTACGTTGTCCGCGCCCTGGATACCTCATTCAACCGCTCGGGCCCCTCGAACGAGGTTCAGGCAACAGCGGAACTGCGCACAGTGACGCTGGCATTCAACGTCACCGTCCCCGACAGCACCGACAGCACCGGCCGGTCGGTCTACATCGCCGGCACCCTCGACCGGCTCGATGGCAACCTGCCCCAGTGGGATCCGGGCGGTGTCACCCTGACACGCGTCGATCCGACCCACTGGACGATCACGCTCACGGGCAAGGAGACGACCCAGATCAAGTACAAGTACACGCTGGGCGACTGGGACCATGTTGAAAAGGATGCGAGCTGCGACGAGATCTCGGACCGCCAACTCACCTTGAGCTACGGTACCAACGGCACGCAGACCGTCAACGACACCGTGCTCAACTGGCGCAACGTCTCGCCCTGCGGCAACTGAAGCCCCGGCCCTCATCGCACGTAGAGACGCCCCGGTGGGGCGTCTCCGTGCGCCCCCGACAGGCCGCCCCGCCACCGGGCCGTCTCTACACCGGGCGTCTCTGCCCCGACCGGGGTGTCTCAGGCACCATCACAGGGCCGGCCGGGTGGCGATGGTGGGCGGCATCCTCTCATGCGGGAGGCGGTGTGAAAGGCCGCCACTCCCTGGCCGGCCGCGAATTCTCACTTCCTGCCGGACAGCCCCTCCTCACCACTTCAAGGCCTCGATTGCACGACGAAGGCCTCGACCAGCTTGCGGGCGATGCTCACCCGCGGGGGAAGCCCGGGAAGACTGTCAACGTGGAACCAGCTGGCATGCTCCAGCTCGCCGTCGTTCATGCGAACGGAGCCACCGGCATAGCGAGCCATGAACCCGACCATCAATTGGTGCGGAAAGGGCCAGGGCTGGCTACCGAAGTAGCAAATGTCGTCGACTTCGATCGCCACCTCCTCGGCCACCTCCCGCCGCAGGCACTCCTCCAGCGACTCGCCCGGCTCCACGAAACCGGCCACGAGCCCGTACATTCCCCTCGGGAAGTGCGGCTGGCGCACCATCAGGACGCGCGGGCCGTCGTGGATGAGGACGATGACGCACGGGCTGACACGGGGGTAGTGGACGGAGCCACAGGCGGTGCAGCGGCGGCCCCAGTCTGCCGGCTCAGCTTCGGTAGGATCGCCACACTGGGGACAGAAGCGCGACGTGCGCGTCCAATGCTCGACCTCGGCGGCGTAGGCCGCGAGCCGCCAGGTGAGGTCGTCGAGGGGACCGTAGAGAGTGCGCAGCCCGTAGGCCTCGAAGCCGGGAGCCAGGGGCGCATCCGGCGGGAGGTCCACGGCGAAGACCGGGGCGCCGTCGAGCGTCCCGATGCTCACGGCGCGGCCCTGCGGGAATCCCGCGGCCGCGAGGGATGGGCCGGCCGGCACCACGAGTGTCTCGCCGACGCGCCGCAAGACCAGGTCGCGCCCGCGGAAGGCGAACCAGAGCGCGTTGTCGAACCGTCCGTCCGGCAGCCGCACAGTACGAACGAAACGCTGTTCGGCATCCATTCTCAACGTATTAGACCTCGATGAGTTTCCAACGCCCAACCCGGAAGCGCCAGACCGTCCTGACGGTCTGGACGTCGAAACTGGCGCTCAGTGCCAGCCGGCCCCGGTGAGGCCCAAGAATGAGACCACAAAGACCGCCGGCAGGAGGCGCATCAGCCCGGTTGGGATGAGCCGCCGTGCGATACTGAAGAGGAACGAATCAGGCCGGCGTGCCAGGCGAGGTGATGACAACACCGTCCGAGGGAGTAAAACGTTCCGGCGAAAGAATAACAGCGCTGTCCCCGGCTCCGCCGCGGGTCTCATCCGGCGGGCGCGGCTCGGCCTTCTCGAGAGCGTCACGCCAGGCCCGGAGTGCCTCGAACTCAGCCGGGCGGAGCACGTAGTACTCCGCCCGGGCCAGAAGATGGCCGGCCAGCCGCGCGAGGACCTGGCGGCGCAAGTCGGCCGCATCCTCGAAGAGGCGCCAACTCGTCTGACGCTCGACCTCGTGGGCGAAGGCCTGCGCGGCCGGGGTCCGGCTCGCTCCCTTTTTGAGGAAGAACACGGTCGAGCACCCCGCCCGACGGGCCGCGATCCATTCCAGTCCGACGGGGGCGCGGATATCGCTGCCGAGCAGCAGGAGGTGGACATCGGCCTGGGCAGCGGCCGCCAGATCGAGCGACTCGTCGGCCCGGGGCGTCTGCACCACGCGCCAGCCCAGCGTCACAGGAAGTTCGGTCACGGCCCGACCCAGCACCTCACGTTCGGGCGCCAGGTCGGCGGCCGTGGAGATATAGAGCAAGACAGTATCCGCCACCGCATCACCACACTATCGTTTCAACCCTCAGGAGCCGGTGTTCAGCTTCTGGCGCCTGCTCGGCGCTCGCATGCTCACAAGGGCCGCCTGCCAGGCCCCTGGCCGGGGGCTCACAGGTCAGAGAGCACTCACGGATCGCCGGCCTGAACAGTAGCTCCGGCATCGAACCGATGCCGGAGCAGGGCAATAGTTGCCAGAAGGAAGATATACGCATCGGAGCACTCAGTGTCAAATGCGCCGGCCTCTGACAGGCCCAGCGCCAGGCACAAGAACCGGGCACCGACACCTCACTGATTACCAGCAGATGGATTGGCGCCGCCCGGCGAAGGGGTCAGGGCTTCGGTTGGGTGAGATCGTCAAGGTGCTCTGCGATCTGGCGAGCCGTCAGATCACTCTCGCGCCGCGGGTGGGGCGTACTCTTCTGATGCTCGCGTTCCCGCTCCTTCTTAGGCTTCTTCTTCTTTTCCTTCTTGCCTCGATCGCGACTGTGCGCCATAAGTCTTCCTCCCTCATCGAAGCCGGTCCATTCGTCGCATACAATAGCATACAACGAATTGGTCAAAAAATCACCAGGGAATTGCGCCTGGGCGTGGAAACCGGCCGAATCCCGTCAGAGCCCAGCCGCCGCTGGCACGCGGAGCGCAGCCGACCGGATCGATGCGGGTCGCGCGCACTATTCGATCCACAGAACGGCTTGCGCTTCTGGACGCCTTCGTCTATGCTGCAGATCGCCGGCGCAACGCTCACGGCCATCACACCCCGAGCGGCACATAACTGGTGTATGCTGTACGAGCGCGGCGAGCCGCACCCGTTGGTCGCTGAGACGATGCTCCCTCACGGTTCCTTCACCCGCCGTCCAGTAATGGTGATCGGGCTCGATGGCCTGACGCTCGATCTGCTCCTGCCTATGGTCGCAACGGGCGCATTGCCGACCTTTGGACGGCTGCTCCAGAGGGGAGCCTTCGGCATGCTCCGCTCGGTGACCAACATGAGTACCGGGCCGACCTGGGCGACCTTCGCCACCGGCTGCACGCCTGAGCACCACGGGATCCTGCACGACTTCCACCACCGGCCCGGCAGCTACACGCTGCGTCCCACCGCCGGCCACGACTGCCAGGTAGCGCGATTCTGGGAGGTTGCGAGCGAGGCAGGCCGGACGGCGATCGTTCTGAACGTGCCCCACACCTACCCGGCGCGTCCCCTCCGGGGTGTGCAACTGTGCGGCATCGACGCGCCCAGCGAGCGCGCGCCCGGCTTCGATTATCCGGCGGGAAGTTACCGGGCCCTACGCCGCAGCGGCGTCGATTACATCATCGACTGCGGCCTGGCCTCTTCCATGCAAGCCGGCAACATCGCGGCCGGTGTGGCCGCGGTGGCGCGCGAGACTGAGGGCCGGACCCGCGCGGCCGAACAGTTCATGGCGCAGATGGACTGGGACCTGCTCGTGACCGTCTACAGCCTGCCCGACCTCTGGCAACATTACTTCTGGGCCGACCTGAACACCGCTCCGGCCGGCAGTGCGCATCAGGGACGTGCCCTGATCAAGGACGGCTACCGGACGCTGGACCGCCATCTGGCGCGCTTGCTCGCACACCTGCCCGCCGACGGGCTGGTAGTCATCTGCTCGGACCACGGCTTCGGGCCGCTCTGCAGCACCCGCGACTCGCTCAACGGGTGGCTGGCGCAGCAGGGGCTCCTCCGCTACAAGGAGGGTACCCGGCGCGCGCTCCTGGCACGTGTCGGCCGCACGCTGTTCGCCCACGCCCGGCGGCGGGTGAGTTTCCGTTTCCGGCAACAACTGCTGGCCTCCATGCCGGCGCTCCGCCGTGCGGTCGAGACGCGCCTGCGAATTGGCGGAATTGACTGGGCCCACACACAGGTCTACGCGGCGCTCGACCACCAGGAGCTGTGGGTGAACCTGCGAGGTCGCCAGCCCCTCGGCTGCGTCGCGCCCGGCGACTACGACGCCGTGTGCGAGCGCGTCACGGCGGCTCTCCTCGCCTGGAGAGATGAGCACAGCGGCGGGCCGCCCATCGTCAGCGCTGTCCACCGCCGGCCCTCCGGCGAGACTGCCCCGCCCGGCTGCCTGCCGCCCGACCTGGCGTTGGAGTGGAACCCGGCTGCCGCCCGGCCGGGGGTGCACCCGCTCATCACCGGCGACCACAGTCCCGCAGGCACCCTGATCGTCGCCGGTGCGGGAGTCCGGCCCCAGCGCCTGCCCGAGGCCTCGTTGTGCGACGTCGCTCCGTTGGCGCTGCTTGCCCTGGGCGTGTCGCCGCCGGCGCGCATGGACGGCCGGGTCCCGCTCGACCTGTTCACCGCCGAGGATCAAGCCTCGTCCCAGCCCTCGAGAGAAGCAGACTGAAGTGACACACGGCCGAAAGCCTGCCGCCTGGTCTCGACAGGTGAGAGAATTGGGCTGGGGGACGACGGGTTCCGGCCGAGGCCCTGTCCCAACTCGGAGAGGAGGGATTGATGGCTGATCACTCGCCACCTCGCATCGCCCTCTGTCGCGGCGCCGAGCGCGTCTCGAACCTGCATCGGGCCCTGGAGCCTGTGATTGACAGGGTCGATTGGCCCACCCGGCAGGCAGTGCTCGTCAAACCCAACCTGGTGATGCCCACCCCTCCGCATGCCATCACGCACCCGGACGCGCTCGCGACCGTACTCGACGTGGTGCGCCAGCGCTACGACGGCCCCTTGACGATTGCCGAGGGGTGCGCCGGCAATCCGACGCCGGACGTCTTTGAGGCCCAGGGCTACGCGCGGCTGGCCGCCTTCTACCGCGCGCGCCTCCTCGACCTCAACGCCGACGAAACCCTGCCGGTCACCGTCTGCGACCGGGGCGGTCGCCCGCTGCGGCTGCGGCTGGCCCGCACAGTGGTGGCCAGCGACTGCCGCATCTCGCTCTCCCTGCCCAAGACCCACGACACCGTGCTGGTCACCCTCTCGATCAAGAACATGATCATGGGCGCGCTCGTCAACCGGCGGGTGGCGGGTTCCGGCGGGCGGCCGGCCTGGCTGGACCGGCTCGGCAAGATGGCCCGCGGCCACGGCAACGGTTGGGGCAGTGACAAGACGGCGATGCACCAGGGCTATCCGACCATCAACCTCAACCTGGCCCTGTTGGCCCCGCTTGTGCGCCCTCACCTCAGCGTGCTGGATGGCTTCATCGCGATGGAGGGTGCCGGACCGGTGAATGGCGAGCCGGTGCCCTGGGGAATCGCCGTGGCCGGGACCGACTCGCTCGCAGTGGACATCTTGACAGCCCGCCTGATGGGGTTCGGCCTCAACGAAGTAGGCTACCTGCACTACTGCGCCACACTCGGACTGGGCTGCGCCGATCTGGCCCGGGTTGAAGTGGTGGGCAACATCGCGCAAGAAGCCGTGGCGCGCGCCTTCAAGCCTCACCCGCGCCACGAGGAGCAACGCCGCTGGCAGCGGGCTGGAGCCCTGGAATTTCTCCGGCGGACTCTTCCCACCGCCCCAACGCCCGCCCCAGAGGTCTCTGCTTCGTGATCCCGCGAACAACGCGCGGGCTCGCGCTCCACGCACTCCGCACGCTGTTTCCGCTCGATGGCTCGCTCCCTGATGGGCACAGCCTGCCGCCGGACGTCGTCGTATTGGTCCCCACGCTGCGCTGCAACCTGCGCTGCCCCTACTGCTTCCAACGGAATGAAAACGGGCTCGCCTGGCATCCCCAGCACGAGCCTGAAGCCCGAGCTACTTGCCCCCCAGATCCACCGACCGACGGTAGGCGGCCCAGACAGCGTCGGCCAGCACGGTGCGCAGGCCGCCACGCTCGGCCTCGTAGAGCGCGGCGGCGCTGGTCCCGCCGGGACTGGTAACGGCGTTGCGCAGCTCGGCCGGGTGTTTGCCGGAGCGCAACGCATAGCGCACCGAACCGAGCATGGTTTGCATCACCAGCCGCTCGGCGATCCAACGCGGGAAGCCCATATGCACCCCGGCGTCGATCAGGGCCTCCATCAGCAAAAAGAAGTAGGCCGGCCCCGTACCGCTAAGGGCCGTCGCCATGTCGAGGTAGTGCTCCTCCTCGACGAAGATCTCGTCACCAAGCGCGCCGAGAATCAGGCGCGCTCGTTCCCGCTGCTTGGCCGTGACCTCGCGTGTCGCCGTCCAGACCGTGATCCCCTCGCCGATCTGAGCGGGTGTGTTGGGCATCGAGCGCACGATGGCCGGATGGTCCAGCGCCTCGGCGAAGCGGTGGATGGGGGCGCCGGCCACGATCGAGATCACCAGGGTCTCGGGGCGAATCGCCGGGCGCACCTGGGGCAGCACCTTGGGCAGTGTCTGCGGCTTGACCGAGAAGATCACAATGTCTGCTACCGCCGCCGCTGCCTGATTGTCATCCGTGGCCCGGACATGCCAGCCGTGTTCGAGTTGGCGGCGGCGCTCCTCGCGTGGCGCCGTGGCAATGACCTGGTTTGGCGCCAGCAGTTCGCGGCGCAGCAGCCCTCCAATCATGGCGTCGGCCATCTGGCCGGCGCCGATAAAGGCGAGTGTTTGATCCTGGAGCACAGCTTTCCCTCTTCCCCAGCTTGTAAACAGTAACGTGCTACCCGACATCTCCTAAAAGGAATCGCTCAAATTGGAGTAGCGTGCGCGGATCAGGTGCGACGCACTTCGGAAAGTGCGTCGCACCTCCGCTTCGGCCCAGCGCACGGTATTCCAGGTCGGACCGCCGTCGAAAATAATAGCATGAACGGCACACAACGCCAGTGCGGGTACCACAGCCGACGACGGAACCATCGCCCCCACAGGGGAACAGTTCGGGGCGGCGATCAGGCACACCGGAACGCGCGGCTAGTCGCGGCGTGGACTTTTCAGGAGTATCCTCGCTCGAGTGGCAAGGCAACCGTTGAAGACCACCGGTCAGGCTTCAAAGCGGGCTGATCATCGTGGTAACCACTTTGCCGTTCCTTGGCCGGGGTGCCGGCTACTCTCTGGCTCCGGCAGGTCCATCCTTTCAGAACGGGGACGCGGTGTTCTGGCGGGCGATTCGCACTCCAGTTCCGATCGCAGCACGCGTCAGATTCCCACAAATGGAACAGGGCCGGTTATAATCAGCGGGTGGTTGGTCCCCGCGACGAACCGCCACATCAGGATCACGAACGGCTTTGGCGGCCGGACAGTGTTCAACAATGGACGCGGCACGGTCTACCATGAGGGAGTCGATTATGGGGCGCCGGCCGGCACGGCGATTCGAGCAGCAGCCCCTGGAACGGCCCTGCTGGCGGAATCTCTGACGGTGCGGGGCAACACTGTCTTCCTGGACCATGGGGCCGGCGTCCTGAGCGGCTACTTCCACATGAGCCAGATCGATGTCAAGCCCGGTGACACAGTGCAGGCGGGGGATATCATCGGCAAGGTCGGCGCGACCGGCCTCGCGAGCGGTCCCCACCTCCACTGGGAAGTCCGGGTCAACGGGCGTTGGGTCAATCCCAGGCCCTGGCTCCAGCGCCGCTTCCCATAAACGGCGGACCACGCCCGCAGCACTGCCTCAACGCGGTATCGCGTTGCGGTGTCCAGGAGCACGAGTAGCACGTAGCAGACCCACCCGTTCCGCTCGTCGCTCTTGCCGTCGTGATAGCTGAACCAGCGGTGATCGGCGGGTGCCGATCACACCGCGAAGTGGCGAGGGGCCTCGCCCGCACCACGTGCCTGGCCCCGGCCGCTCGTGCTGGCCGGTTGGAAGAAGCTGTCGGCCGAGGCACCGAAGACCGCACCGCCGGAGCATGAGGGGGCAATTCTCACCGGTGGCAGCGAAGCGGCGAGAGGCTGCCGGTCGTCGAGGCGGACAACCGGAAGAGCGAGAACAGGTTATCAGTCCAAGAACGAGAATAGCACCTGTTTTTGCATCTATAGGGTAGAACATTTGACTCTGGAAACAAGTCGCGGTTTGTTGTAGACTACGCTGGTCAACAGGATCGTTCAACCATATTCTCCTGTAGCTCCCGATTCGTACCTCGTCGCACTCTCATCGAAGTCTATTCCATCCAGGTCAGCCCGAATCGGCTGCTTTCGACTTTGTCCTCCCTCATTCGAGGGCTATTCTCACAGTTTTTTTGAGATCGCGAGGTTACCAACCATTCGTCTACCTGCGTCGCTTGCTACAGAACTGCAAGGTGCACAACGACGGTGCGCCCACCGTTGTCTGGTACGCTCATCTCCTCCGCAATCAACCTCATTCTTCCCAAAAAGGATTCGCTCACATTGGAATATAGTGTGCTGGGCGGGCGAGGGCAGTGCCCTCACCTACCCCTTACACGATCCGAATAAGAGCGAAAGGATTTGGATCAGTTCTCGTCCAGCGAGCACCGGATACCGGGCACGTGATACCGAAGACTCGCCGGAGCGGCAGGGCACGCTCGTGGATGGTGACCTCGAGATCGAATCTGCGCCGGGGCATGGGATCGCAGTGGATGCGCAACGTGCCCTTGATGCGCCCTCGAATAGGGCGCACCGGGCGAAGGGAGCGATTCACCATGACGCCGATTCGCGTTCTCCTGGTTGATGATCACACCCTCTTCCGGGCCGGGATTCGGGTGCTGCTTCAAGACCAGGTCGACATCGAGGTTGTCGCCGAAACCGGCGATCCTCTCGCGGCGCTCCAGTTGATCGAGACGCACCGGCCCGACGTCGTCCTGATGGATATCTCGATGCCGGGACTGAGTGGGCTGGAGGCGACGGTCCAGGTGGTACACGCATTTCCGCATGTCCGCGTCATTATTCTCTCGATGTACCCCGACGAAGAATATGTCTCCCATGCGCTCCACGCGGGGGCGGCCGGTTACCTGCTCAAAGAGGCAGCGGTCGCCGAACTCGGAATCGCTGTGAGGGCGGCCGCCCGCGGCGAAACCTATCTCAGTCCGCAGGTCTCCACGCAGGTCGTCATCGAGTACAAGCAGCGAGCCAGATCGATCAAGCGCCTGACACCCCGCCAACGCGAAATTCTGCGACTCATCGCTAAAGGCTATAGCTCGACCCAAATCGCTGAGGCCCTGTTCCTGAGCGTGAAAACTGTGGAGAGCCACCGCACTGAGTTGATGAAGCGCCTCGCCATTCATGACATCGCCGGCCTCGTGCGTTACGCCATTCGAGTCGGGCTGGTGACACCCGACGAATAGCCACCTCCCCTCCGTCCCACTTGCCGCCGGGAAGGAGTCCCCACATCCGGTTCACTCGCCTCCCGCCCTCTTCCTTCACATCCCCTCGCCGCCCGGAAGCCCAGGGCTTCTAAGATACTGTTGGTAAATTCTAGGCAGCCTTTGGCTGGAGCGCCTTGAAAGCAGAGATCCGTGTGGGAGCGAATGGGCGCTCTTCCCGCCAGGCATTGAACCGAATGAGATTGATGGCGGCAGCCGTGGCGACGTGCTGGAAGTGGGTTTTCGCCAGGCCGAGGTAGCGGCTGCGGCGCAGGCCAAAGGTGCGGGTGCCTTGGGAGATGGTGCCCTCCACCCCGGCCCGGACTTTGTACTGGTCTTGAAAGGCCTCCGTGGTTTGGCGGTGGCGGGCGACCTGCAGGGCCGCATGCACGGGTTGAGGGCGCACTTTGAGCTTCCGTGGCTTGGTGGCGGCTTTGGTACAGCGGGATCGCGCGGGACAGGCCAGGCAGGTGGCGTGGTCAAAGTGAATCGTGATCACCGGTTGGCCGCGATCATCGACCCCCTCGGACCAGAGGCGGGAGCGCTGCCCTTGGGGACAACGCGCCTGGCGGGCGTCCCAATCCAGGTCGAAGTCGGCCAGGGCGAAGCCTTCCGGGGCGCGGGCTTGCCAGCTACTGTCGTCCCGCACCGGACCGTAGAGCTCGATCCCGTACTGCCGCTGGGCGCGCTCCAACAGGTCGGCATCGGTATAGCCCCCATCGACCACATGCCGACCGGGCGTGAGGTGCTTGGCGTGGAGGGCGGCATGCACCGCCGCGGTTTCTTCAACATCGCCCGTCGTCGCGGGAGTGGTGACCACATGGGTGATCAGATGAGGCCGATCGGGGTCGCAGCACTCGGTGAGATGCACCTTGTAGCCGACCCAGCGCGTACTGCGTTTGGAACTGAAGCGGGCGGCCAGATCAAAAGGGGATTCGATCAATTGCTTCCCCGGGGGCAGCTCCTCGGGCCGCCGCCAGACCACTTGGCCGTCCTGGACCGTGGACTGCTGCTGCCAAATCTGGCGGGTGCTCTCGACGGCCGGCAGCTGGCGGAGCCAGTCCGCTGTCTCGGGGTCGGCGAGGACCGTGAGCAGCTGCTGTCCATCGGCACCGATCTGCACCGCGAGGGCCTGCCGCTCGCGCTCCGTCGCGGGCAAGCGGGTCGCTTCAAAGCGGGTGCTGTAGCGATCGTACCACTCGGGCGGGACTTGCACCCGCAGCCACTCGGGGGCGGCGACCGCCAAGCTATTCAAGAGGTGCCGCAGGGTTTCGCCGACCAACTCCAGCCGGTTCAGCTGCCGGACCGCCGCCAGCACATGGGTCGAGTCGGTGCGCTGGGTCCCACCGGCCGTGAGCAGGCCGAGCGCCTGGAACCGCTCCAGCATCGCATCCAACAACCGGGCTTCGAGTCCTCCCGCGATCAGCCGCGCGAAACTCGCTCAGCACGCTATAGTCGAAGCCAGGATCGGTCAGTTCCAGCCCCAAGGCATACTTCCAGTCGATCCGGCTGCGAACCGCGTCCGCCGCTTGCCGATCGCTCAGGTCTTCGGCAAACTGCATCACCGTCACCAGGGCCAACCGCCCAGGCGACTCAGCCGGCCGACCGCGCGTCGGAAACAACGCCGCGAAGACCTCGTCGGCGTAAAAGATGCCTAACTCGTCGCGCATCCGCAGGTACACGTTCCCGTTGGGAAAGACCGCTTGGGCCACCCGCACGGTCTCCTCCGGAATGGTCGATGCGTCGTGCTTCATCAGTGACATCGGGGCCGCTCCCTTCCTGAATCCGGCATCGGGTGAGGCCCCGATTCTGATCTGGTTCCTGCCTTTTGTCATCTCGCGAGCCAGACCGAATTTACCAACAGGATCCTTCTAATCCTGGGAGGAAGGGCGGCGCATTGACCACCCCGAAGCCAATAGCGATGTGTTTGCATTTTGTCGCACACCTGGGCTATACTCTTCATGAGACACTCCGCTTGCGGAGCAACGGTTACATTAACAACTGAGTGTTGGCGGTTGCAGCGAGGAACCGTTCGCTGCGTAAAACACCCAACGTCAGCGTTGGGCTGTGACCCAACTTCGCGCCTGGGATTCGTCTCACCCCGCGGGGGAGGGGGACCCCTCAGGGCAGGGGCTCCCCCGGAGGGGACAGGCAGGGCACGTGTCATGGTGCCTATGGTCTCGGACGACGAGCCGGTAGCCGGTGGCTCTTCGGCGCCAGGGACAAGCCCACGGCTTCTCCCCTGCGGGGGACGCCCAAGCGAGGGGCACCCGCCTGGGGACGCCCCTCAGGGCGTAGCCGTGGGTTCATGACAATTAAGGTCTTTCCTGCACACAGTTCGGGTCTTTCCCGGATAGTCTCCACGCCCGGTTTGACGTAGCTTATCTCGTGGACAGGGACGATAATACACTTCTCACTGTAGCCAGCGATTGTCGCTGTCGAGCGAGCGAAGCCTGATCACCAGCGCTGGATCGGGGTGCGCTCGCCCCCTGGAACGTCGGTCAAGTAGTTGCGCCACCCAGCGGGATTCGCTCGTAGTAGGCGCTCCAGCCCGCCGGCGACCGCTATAGCGGTTACTTCGAATCTGGCAGCGCCGCCCACCTGGGTAACCTCGCTCCCCCTTTCCGACTACTTGGCCGATGCTCCAGGCACGGCCGTGGAGCACGCGGCCCAGAGCACTCCCCTCACCGAAGCCAGGCTTGGGCCTGAGTTGGTTGCGGCAATGGCGCTGATCAAGAGAGGCCCGACCCGCAATCGAAGTGCTGCGATTCGCCCGCGGCCGCCGAGGCCCTCGTACACCCCTCTCATCGCACTCACAGCCAGCGGCAACGACCTCATCCGGGTGAACGGTTGTGCTTCTGGTGCCAGCGCTGTCTCCCCCACTCTTTCGGGCTCTGCCCACTCAACGTGTCTACTTGAAGCGTGGGGAAGAGCGATCTGTACTACTATTCCGCGTTGCGAACGGGGCCCCATGCTGCCAGGCACGATCACGCGACGGCGTTCCCGCTGAAAGGAGCCACCTCTCATGGCAGGCACCCGGCGACTCCTGATCGTCGATGACGAGGAACAGATCACTCAACTGTTCACAGTGTTCCTCCGGGGTGAGGGCTACGGCGTCGAAGGGTTTACCGATCCCCGGGTCGCTCTCAACCGGCTGGAGGTCGGATCGGTCCCAGATCTCATAATCCTTGATTTGATGATGCCGCTTCTCAGCGGGTGGGACCTGCTCGATAGTGTGCGGGCACATCCCCGGACCGCCGAAACGCCTGTCATCCTCCTCACAGCCGCTCCCCAGTGGGCGCAGACTGAAATCCCATTGCGGAGTCTCAACCATTGCATCCTTCTTGGGAAGCCAATCGCGCTACGGGACCTCCTGAAACACATCGAGACAATGCTCCCTCCGCGGCTCGATCAGCACCCGCCTCGTGGAACTGCGTGCTACCTCAGAGGCTATCTTCTGGAATGAGCCGCCTCTTGAACAGGGAAGTGGCGCGTCTACTCTCGAAGCGACCTCATGGTCTATGCCTTACCGCGGCTCGCCGTCGTTGATCAGGTCGATGCCGCTCTGCATCGCCGCGCGGGGATCTCCATCCGTCGCGGTCTCCCCGAGAGAGGCACCACTACACCAGCTCCCGACTGGACGCCCCTGTCCGCCGCCCAGTTGGGAGCTGGAGGCAATCCGTCGCTTCACGTTCCCATGAACGGTGCGCACCCTGGCCCAGAACTTCCTGCCCTCCTTGCTTCGATGTGCCCAGTCCCGCCATTGTAGAGTTCATCCCGTACGATTCCTCCACGGAACCGGGATCCACTTGCGTACTTCCATCCAGAAGGTGCTAACCAGAGCGCTGCCAATGGCGAGGGCCCAATCCGGGCCACTGAGCGCCGCCGTCTTCACCAGCGCTCGCGCTGGGGGCACGAGGGTCACAAGCGCGACAAAGGCCAGGGCTGCCGCCGCCCAGAAATTGATCAGCCGGTTGCTCAAGAGACCATGCCGCAGCAACGGCTCGCGTTCGGTCCGCATGTTCATCGCGAGGAACACGTGACCGATAAACCAGGTGACGAACGCGACAGTTTGGGCGTGCACGAGCTCCCGCCCGGTGTACCACGTGACCAGATAGGCCAGGCTCACGCCCGCGAAGAGACTCAGGCCCCCCGTCATGATCCGCGTCACCATCGCACGATCCAGAAAGGGTTGTTGCGGATCACGCGGCGGGCGGCGCATCAGGTCACCCTCGGAGGGTTCAATAATGAAGGCGGCGGAGGCCGCAAGGTCCATGAACAGCTCCATCAGGATGATTTGGATGGGCGCGAACGGGACCGGGACGGCCAGAAGCACCGGAATCAGCGTCGACAGGACCAGACCCACTTTAACTGCCAGGTAGTAGGCGACGGCTTTCTGGAGATTCTCGAAGAGGACGCGCCCCTCCTCGATGGCCGTGATGATGGTCGCATAATTGTCATCCGCCAGGACCATGTCAGCGGCCTCGCGCGCCACGTCGGTGCCGGTCTCGCCCATCGCCACGCCGATGTCGGCGGCGGCCAGCGCGGGTGCGTCGTTGACGCCGTCGCCCGTCACGGCAACGCGCTGGCCATCGGCGTGCAGGGCGCGCACCAGGCGCAGCTTATCGGCCGGGGTCGTGCGGGCGTACACGGATACCTCCTTCACCACGTCACGGAGGGCGTCGTCCGGCAGATCGGCCAGTTCTGAACCCGTCAACACACGCCCCGCGCCGTTCAGCCCAACCGCCCGGGCAATCGCCGCCGCCGTGAGGGGATGATCTCCCGTGATCATGAGGGAGCGAATGCCAGCCGCCTGTGCTTCAGCCAGCGCCGCTGGGACAGCCGGGCGCGGGGGGTCAGCCAGGCCGACCAGGCCGACCAACGTGAGGTTGGATTCGGCCCGCTCCCGCGCCAGGGGACCGGCAGGCATACACTTCTCGGCCAGGGCCAGCACCCGCAAGCCTGCCGCCGCCAGTTGCGCGGCCTGCTCCAGCAGAGCCTGCCGCTCCGCCTCGCCCAAGGTTTGTACACTGTCCTTGAGGCAGGAGTGGTGGGCGCGGGCGATGATGGCCTCGGGCGCCCCTTTGCTCCCTACCCACAACGTACCCTCCCGCTCGTACACCGCCGTCATCATCTTCCGATCGGAATCAAAGGGGAATTCCACCTGCAAGGGAAAAGCATGGCGCACCTGGTTCACATCCATGCCGGCCGCTTCGGCGGCGCGCAAGAGCGCGCTTTCGAGCGGATCACCAACCGACCCCGGCGAAGCGTTGTTCACCAGCACCCCGATCTCCAGCAGGCGATCCCGCGCCGACGCCGGATAGAAGGTGCTTACCTCCATTTGATTCTCGGTGAGAGTGCCCGTCTTGTCGGTCGCGATGACCGTGATGGCGCCGAGCGTCTCGACGGCGCGCAGTTGTTTGACGATGGCGTGACGACGCGAGAGACGGTAGCCACCCAGGGCCAGGACCATCGTGATGATGATGGGCATCTCCTCTGGGATGGTCGCAAAGGCGAGGGAGAGACCGGTCAGGATCATCTGGCGCAGGGGTTGGCCGCCCAGGAGCCAGGCAAGCAATGGGACGATCACGCTGAGACCGAGTGCGACCCAGACGAGGGAATGGCTGAGTTGCTCCATCGCCACCTGCAGGGGCGTACGCGGCGGCTTGACACGCCGGGCCGCCTCTGCGATCTGTCCCAGCTCTGTCGCCCAGGCCGTCGCGACCACCACGGCTCGTCCCCGGCCCCGGGTCACGACGGTGCCGGTATAGAGCATGTTGTGCCGCTCGGCAAGGGGGGTCGCGCGCGGGAGGGTCAGATCGGCGAGCTTGTCTACCGGCACCGATTCGCCGGTAAGCGGCGACTCATCGACCGCCAGACTGGCGGCCGTGAGCAGGCGCGCATCGGCCGGGACGCGCCGCCCGGCTTCGAGGCGAATGATGTCGCCGGGGACGAGCTTCTCGACGGCAAGCTCGCGCAATTCACCGTCGCGCAGCACCGTCGTCGTCGGCTCGGCCAGCTCGCGCAGGGCCGCGATGGCCCGCCTGGCGCGGCTCTCATTGAGAATCTCGACGCCCGCTACCGTCAAGATCACCGCAAAGATGACCAGCGCATCGAACAACTCACCCCAGAGAGCGTAGAGCACGCCCGTCCCCACCAAGAGCAGGATGAGCGGCTCGCGCAGCTCCTCCAGAAGCTCTTCCCAGAACGGTTCGTCCTCCTCCTCTTCTAACCGATTGGGGCCCGCCGTTGCCAGGCGCTGCGCGGCCTGCCCCTCGCTCAGACCACGCTCCGGGTTCACGTCAAGTTGCTGTGTGACCGCGGGCGCCGGGAAGGCGTACCAGGCCTCTAGCGCTTGCGCGTCATCAGAGACGAGAGGTTGGGTGGTTTCCATTCCTTACTCCATACTTGCAGCCTTCTGCGACATCTGGATGCCCGATTGCCTCTCGCGTTCCCCCGCCGCTGCAACCTGCGCTTGACAATCCAGACAAGAAAGGTCGCTCACAACCCACCGAAAGCGTCGTAGGAAAGTGGCCAAACCGGTCAATCAATGGGAGGGTCCACTCGGTCAGGGCGGTGCACTTCTCATATTGTCGCGGGTTGAGGGAGGCAGAAGAGAGCCTGCCATCTCCTGACGTAAGCACCAGCGTGCCCAGGCAACCACAAAGCTATTGGTCGTCCAGATGGCACTTTCGCTCCGGTCCACCTCGCCCATCAGTACCGTACGCTCATCAACTACCAGGATGAATCCATGCCCGAGGGTGTTCCGCATCCGACTGCCCTGTTGATGAACTGCCACCGGGATTTCGCCAGCGTCGTAAGGTGTGGGTGAGATGACAACCACTGCCACGTTGCGCTCCCACGCACCCTGGAGATAGCGCATCACGGCATCCAACTCGTCATCGTCGCCAATAAGCAGCACCACCTCTTTACGAGCTTGCTCGATCATCTGCCGCGCATAGGCAAAGAGGTTCCTTCGTCCGGTCAGGGTCCATGTGTCTCCCGAAGGAGGCGCATTCTCGGCAACGCCCTGAAGCCCCTGATCAAGAGCCTCTATCGCTTCCTGGACATCCCGCTGCATCCGCTCCAGGAGTTGTGTGGATGGGACGGCGGTATAGCGCGTCTGGTCTGCGAAGGATTGGGTGAGAACCGCGCCACGAGCGATGAGCTTTTGCAGGACTTCGTAGATGGTCGAGCGTGGAATGCCGGATTCCTTGGCAATCTGGTAGCCGGTCGTTGACCCGAGCGGCAACAAGGCGAGATACGCCTTTGCCTCGTACTCGCTGAAGCCAAGCTCCATCAATTTCTCGACGAGAGACAGCATCTCCCCCACCCCTTTCGTCGCTATGTTACTCCTTCCGTAGCTAGTTATCTACCGACTATACATGATTTCTCTATCGTGTCAATAACCACGGGCGAGTGCCAGTTCTCCCCGTGCATACCACCCGAGCCGCCGGGGCATGGTGTCGGGTGGGCTGCCGGGGCCAAACGCGCCGTCAAGTACCGATTCCGCGAGGCTGAGTTCGCCTGGCAGGATATACTCAATTTGCGGCCGCGAAGGGAAAGCAGCTGGAGTGGGCCCTCCCACACTCGAGCGGCCTCCCGCCCCCGGAGTTTGCAGGGGCCGGGTGTGCATTGTAGACTACCCGGGCCGGCCGCCCCCGTCGACGCGGCGAGAGACCGGCGATGACTCTCGTACAGCTTCCGGCCGCCCAGTAGCCGCGAGTGTGGAGGAACAGGTTGACATCGAGCGGTACTGTCGGTGAGATCACAGTTGCGGTCATCGGCGACGCCGTGGCCGACTTGATGGCCGTCGGCGTAACCGAGCTCCCAGCCTGGGGCGAGGACCGCCGCGTGGAGACCATCGAGTTGCTCTTGGGCGGCTCGGGTCTCCACACCAGCGTGAATCTGGCGACTCTCGGGCTCCCAACCGTCTTCCACGCCGGGATCGGCGCCGACCGTTTCGGACGCTTTCTCCTGGAGGGGCTCACGTCAACGCCCGTCAATACCCAGGGCATGCGAGTCCTGCCCGAGGCGCCCACCGCCGTCACCATCGTGCTCTCCGGTTCCACCGACCGGGCTTTCGTGAGCCTCTACGGCGCGACCGCCGCGTTTCGCCGCGCGGACTTGGACGAGGCCGCTCTGCGGCGCGCCGGCCACATCCATGTCAGCGGCTTCTGGCAGAGTGACGCCCTGCGCCCCGAGCTGGCGTCGCTGCTGCACGAGCTGCGACGCGGCGGGGCGACCGTCTCCCTCGACACGGGCTACGATCCCACCGGCCTCTGGAGTGACCACATCGCCGACGTTCTTGCGGAGGTGGACCTCTTTTTGCCCAACGAGACCGAGGCCACCAACATCGCCCGGGCCGAGACGGTCGAGGCGGCGCTGGCAGCGCTGGCGGCGCGGGTGCCGCTGGTGGCTGTCAAGCTCGGGCCGCTCGGCGCGATCGCCCGGCGGGGAGACGAGGTCTGGACGCGGCCGGCCGTCGCAGTGCCAGTGGTGGATACCACGGGGGCGGGCGACGCCTTCAACGCCGGATTTCTGCGCCGCTGGCTCACTGGCGCGTCGATTCCAGCAGCGCTCGAGCTGGGGACCGCGCTGGGTGCACTGGCCGTCGCGCGCCCTGGTGCCAGCGAGAATGCCCCCGACCTGGCGGCGGCCGAACGGTTCATCGAGGAGAGTGGAGCGTAGAGATTAGAGATTACGGGCTCGTCTTCAGATCCAAGACGATCACAGGTCCTTACTTTCGGCGTCCAGCGCAGCGACCTCATCCTCCGAGAGGCGCCAACCCAGGGCCCCGGCGTTCTCGCGAGCCTGGCGGGCGTTTTTGGCACCTGGAATGGGGAGTGCCCCCTTACACATCACCCAGTTGAGTGCTACCTGAGGCGGGGTCTTGCCGCCGTGAGCGGCACCCATCTCCCGGAGGAGGCCGATCAGGGGCTGGATGTTGGCCAGGAATTTGGCGCTGGTGCGCCTGCCTCGGAGCCCTTTGGGCGGGTTGTCTGGGGTGTACTTACCGGTCAGCAACCCCATCCCCAACGGACTGTAGGCGATCAGCGTGATATTCAGATCGCGGCAGGTTTGCATCAGACCGTTGTGCTCCGGCTCACGGTGGAGCAAGCTATACTCCACCTGGTTCGAAGCCAACGGCACGTTGCGGCGCGCCAGGGCCGCGTGGGCGCGGCGGGTCTGCTCGACATTGTAGTTTGAGACGCCGGCCGCGCGGGTCAACCCGGCACCCACTGCCTCGGCCAGACCCGCCATCCAGGTCTCGATCGAGATGATGGACAAGGGCGAGTGGATCTGATAGAGATCGATCTGGCTCAACCCCAGGCGATTGAGGCTCGACTGCAGGGCGTTCAGCAGACTCTTCCGTCGCAAGCGCCAGGGAAAGGGCATGAACTTGGTGGCGACCACCACCGGCTGACCGGCCTCGCGAATGAAACGGCCGAGCAGCCGCTCCGAGCGGCCCCAACCGTAAATTTCAGCCGTGTCAAAGAAATTGATGCCCAGCTCCAGGCTGGCTTGAAAGGCGCCGTGAACATCGGATTCGCCGTAGTCACGACCGTAGCCCCATATGAAGCGATCTCCCCAGGCCCACGCGCCTACCCCGAGCGGGCTGACGAGCAAGCCGGTGGAACCGGGGTACACGCGTTCAGACAGATGTTGGCCGTTCATTCTGGCAACCTGGCATCGTCCGGCCAAGAGACCTGGCAGCGATCAGGGAACGCGAGAGAGCAGCGATCCCGTCGTGGTCCGCACCCTGATACGCGCCACACTCACAGATTTGGCTAGCGAGAGAGTATGGCGCCGGCCTCACGGGCGAACACTCTGTTACAGTGAGGTGCAGGGCGCCCCGTGAGGCCGGCACCTCGCGCTTAGCGGCGATGAACAAACCGTCACAGCATTCGCGAGAGCTGTTCATCTCACATTCAGCTTCGCAAGGTATTGTTGAAATTGTAGCCGAGCCACACTGCGAGACAAACTCGCTTCCCAATGACCTTACGGCAGTGTGGCCGGCCCGGCCGCGCCGCGGTGCAACACAGTCTCTCCTTGACCTCACCACGGCGCGGCCGGTCGGCTTCCCCACATTCTTCCCGAGGAACATGGAATGAGTGATCGCCCTTACGAGCGCGAACTTCGAATTGCCGAGGATATCTACGCCCGGTGGGAACGAGGTATCTGCGAGATAGAAGGAAAAGGGTGGGGGCCACGAGCCAAAGAGTTGCACCTCTGCCACCGCTGCGGTCGCATCTGCTGCGATTCGTGTGCCCGTCCGCTCAAAGAGCGCCGAGAGACGCCGTTCACCGAAGAGGATGGCGAGACCTATCGCGCCTGGGCGATCATGAGCGCGACGGTCGAGCGGCTGCTCGCGACGATGAAAGAGATCCGCAGCTATCTGGTCTACGAGCATGATATCGTCATCAAGCCCGGCATCTTCGGCATCGGCACAAAGAAGTATCGCCAGAGTGACGGTCGCCCCTGGAGTGAGATTACAGCCGAGAAGGAAGCCGAGCTCAGGACCCTCATCCACGAGTTCAAACGGATTCCGCACGAGTACCCCCTGAAAATGGCCGCGATGGTCAAGACGCAGGTCGACTATCACCAGAGTCAGGACTACGAGAGCAAGTACAGCCCGTATCTCTGCCAGGAGTGCCAGACGGAGAAGGACGCCCTCGGCACGGCCCCGGCGGTACCCAAGAATCTGGTGATGTGGCACGACGAGTAAAGGTCATCGAGACACTGCCAACGGCTTCCCTCACCGGGAGCCGTTGCGCTTTCCAGCGCTCGCCTGCCGGCCCGGGCGGTCACCGCCCGACCAGCGAGCTTTGCCGAGGGACCTGGCACCTGGCTCGTGTGGTGGCACGGCCGCGCCCCCGCACTCGCTTTGCCTTTCCACGGGGTTTGGGCGTAAATTACGCGATCCCCGGCTCAGAAAGGCACGATGGACCATGGAGTACGAACGATTCTACGAGCAGGTTCAGTCGCTGCGGGAGCGCGCAGAGGAAGACCCTCACGGCGCCGGGCTGGAGGCCCTCCGCCTGCTGGAAGATCTCTTCTACGAGCTGTCCCGCGAGCGCGGCTGGCGGAGCCGCCGCGGTGGGCTCGGCGAATACAGCAACTTCTTGAAGGTGCGCGACTTCTTGACTGAGGGCCGGCACGCCCGCGCTCGGCGCTACGCGGATGTCCGCAATTGCGTCTCGCACCGCAGCGGTCTGCTCATCAGCGCGGCACTGACAGATGAGATCCTCGACTTTCTGGAGACCCTGGTCAAGAGCGGCGCTCTGACGGCCGAGCAACTTATGAGCCGGCGGCTTCATACCGTCGAGCCCGACGATTTGCTCCTCACGGCGCGCGACTGGATGCTCCACCACGGCGTTAACCAGCTCCCGGTCGTCCGCGATGGCCTGGTCGAGGGCATCCTGACCAACCGCGACCTCCTCCTCGTCGAAGCGCGGCCACGCGATGCTCATCGCGCCGTGGCCGAGCTGCGCGTTGCCAATGCAATGAACGCGGACAGCAACGAACGGACGGCGTTCATTGCGCGCATCGCCGGTTACGAGGAGGTCATTGAAGCGTTCCGCGCCAGCAGGGTTGTCGCCCTGTTCGTGAGCGAGCGTGGCCTCCCGACCGAGCCGCTCCTCGGCATCATCACCGCGAGCGACTTGCTCCCGAAGCTGTAAGCGGCTCGCTCCCGGTCCACAATCCCCACGCTCAGCATGTCTGCCCGAGCAGCACACGCCGCACGCGGCATTCTCGCTTCAGGTCCCATTTTCGTTTACTCCCCAGGTGTTCGTGGTCAGGTTCTTGCTTGCTACCCATCAGGTTGCGGCGCGACGGTTAAGCCGCTGACGCAGTCCTCTCGTTCTCTGATGGAGTGGTACCATGAAACCTTCTGCCCGCTCTTCCTTACTGCTCATCGTGGCGTTGCTCGCGAGCTTCAGTCTCGCGTGCGGCGTCTGCACGTTCAGCGTGCCGCGATTCGGACCTCCGGTTAGCACCGAGAATAACCGTCCTGAACCAGCCCAACCCCAGCAAGTCCCCGAAACGCGCCCGACGCTTGCTTCGGTTCCGACCCTCCCGGCTGCCCCTCAGGCGAATGTAGCGACGGCTGGGGATCAACTCGTCCAACTCTACCAGCAGGTCATCCCCGGTGTGGTCAGCATCAACGTTCAAACCCAGCAGGGCATCGCCGCCGGGTCCGGGTTCATCATCGACGATCAAGGGCACATCGCGACCAACAATCACGTCGTTCTCGGGGCGAACGACGTGATTGTGACGTTCTACAACGGCCTTGAGGCGCGGGCCGACGTTGTCGGCACGGATCCCTTCAGCGACCTGGCGGTCATCAAAGTGGAGCAACTGCCCCAGGGCACTCATCCGCTCCCTCTCGCCAATTCCGACGATGTCAAGCCGGGCCAACAGGCCATTGCAATCGGTAATCCTTTTGGCGAGGAGGGTACCATGACCGCCGGTATCATCAGTGCGGTTGGCCGCACGATCCCGTCGCTGGCGCCCCAATTCGGTATCCCGCTCGCGATTCAGACCGACGCACCGATCAATCCGGGCAACTCCGGTGGGCCATTGTTGAATAGCGCCGGCCAGGTCATCGGGGTCAACTCGCAGCTCGAGTCGGGCGGCCTCCGCGCAAATGTGGGGGTCGGCTTTGCGGTGCCCGCCAACATTGTCCGCCGCGTCGCGCCGTTCCTCATCAAGGAGGGGCGCTACCAGTGGCCCTGGATCGGTATTAGTGGCATCAGCATGAGTCTGGCTCTGGCCGACGCTTTGAACACCCAAACGGAGCAAGGCGCCTATGTCGTCGAGGTCATCTCCGGCAGTCCGGCCGACCGCGCCGGTCTGCAAGGCGCCCAGATCGAGACCCGGAACGGAATCCAGGTGCCGGTGGGCGGCGACGTCATCGTTGAGGCCGACGGCAATACAATCCGTAGTTGGGATGACCTGCTGTCGTATACGGCGCTCCAGCAGGTTGGCCAGACGGTCAACCTTACCGTGCTGCGCAACGGCAAGCAGATTACAGTGCCCGTCGAGCTTGCCGCCCGGCCGCAGAACCTTCAACCCGAACAGCAGACCTCACCATGACCTGCCGCTGCAAGTCAATGGCCGGCGCCGATTGCCCACCGGCGCCGGCCCTTTGACCACGTCTCCCGGTGCCCTCTTGAAGCGCCCGCCGAGCCAAGTTGTGCTACAATGGCTCAGCGTATAAACCAATCGCCAGCCTTCATTATGAATGACCGCCGATGAGCGACTATTCCACGAGGAACGATGGATCGAGCAAGCGCCGCAATTGCCTGGGAAGATAGCTACTGGTCGTTTGATGGCGACCGCGTGACCCCCGCTCGCAAGGGTATCATGCGCGAGACGCCCTGGCCGCTTTTTGTCGACGAGCACGAGTGGCTTCAGGTCGTGGCGACTCCGGTCCAGCTCGAACTCTTCGCTGTTGGTTTCCTCTACAACGAGGGTGTCATCGATTCGCTCGACGAGGTGCTCAGCGTCCGTGTCTGTGACGAGCCCGAAGCGATTATTGACGTCCGTCTGACCCACCGGGTCATCCTGCCCACGAAACGCACGCTCACCAGCGGCTGTGGCGGGGGCACCACCTTCGCCGACCTGGCGGCAACCCGCGAGCCCCTCCCGACGACTTGCGCCTGGACCCCCGACGATGTGTACGGTGCCATGAGTGGGCTCCTGGGCGCGGTGGCTGAGGAGTATCGCGCGTTCGGCGGCTTCCACAGCAGCGCGCTCAGCCCTGGCGGCAGGCAGATCAGTTTCGTCGCCAACGACGTCGGCCGCCACAACACGATTGACAAGCTAGCCGGTGCCTGCCTGCTCTACGGCATCGATCCGCACGAACACATGCTGGTCAGTACCGGACGCATCTCGAGCGAGATGATCGGCAAAGCCGCACGGCTCGGCATCGAGGTCGTCATCTCGCGCAACTCGCCCACAGCCACGACCGTGCAGCTCGCTCGGGCGTGGAATATCACCGTGATCGGCTACTGCCGGGGGCGGCGCATGCACGTCTACAGCGCGCCCGAGCGCATCCTGGTGCCCCAACCGGCCTTCGTTCCTGAGACTCGCTCCACCTGAGCGCGCTGCGGCCGGCTGCGGGCCGTGTTTGTGTGCCCCTTTTCGCTCCCAAATCTGAACCTTACGGCCGGTCTCCTCTCCTCCAGCGGCCGATGGAGCTTACATCGATCGGCTGATTCCGCGATCCACCCTTCCGCCTCAGCGCCAATATCCCGCTCGGCCGATCACAATCCCGCGCCGATGTCTCATAATAGAGGCCATTCATGCGACAGCAACGCGGGTTTCTGCCAAGAGATTCCCGATTCTTCTTCCGGCGGGAGGTAGCAATGTTTGGGGGATGGCTCAGACGCGATGGATCGACGAACGGCACAGCCAACGGCCGCTATCGGAATGGAAACGAGCATCTGATCGAACTGCGGCAGGTGGTGAAGACCTACGAGACCGCGGCCGGCAGCTTCACCGCGCTCAGAGGTGTCGATGCGCGCATCGACCGGGGCGAGTTCGTGGCCGTGATCGGGAAATCAGGCAGCGGCAAGTCGACACTCATCAATATGATCACAGGGATCGACCGGCCAACCTCGGGTGAGGTTCTGGTGGGCGACACGGCGGTCCACACCCTCCGTGAGGGGCAGATGGCCGTCTGGCGTGGCCGCAACCTGGGCATCATCTTCCAATTCTTCCAACTCCTGCCGACGCTCACCGTGATCGAGAATATCATGCTGCCGATGGATTTCGCCAACCTGTACACCTCCCGAGAGCGCCAGGAGCGCGCCATGTACCTCTTGGAGCAGGTGCAGATGGCCGAGCAGGCTCACAAGCTCCCCTCCGCTCTCTCCGGTGGCCAACAGCAACGGGTGGCCATTGCCCGGGCGTTGTCCAACGACCCGCCGATTCTGGTTGCCGATGAGCCCACCGGAAACCTCGACTCCAAGACGGCCGACTCTGTTTTCCGGATGTTCGAGAGCCTGGTGGCAAGCGGCAAGACGATCGTGATGGTGACTCACGATAACGACCTGCTGAAGCAGGTCGGGCGGGCCATGATCGTCGCGGACGGCGAGATTGTTGATGAGGTTCTCAACGAGCGGCGGCCCGTCCGGCCCTTCCCCCCTCGACAGGAACGGCCGGTGATCGTGCCGCGGTTGGAAGTCAACCCGGCGTAGCACGCGCAGCTGGAAGTGAGAACGGTTGCAGGTTGGGGCGCACGGCCGTGCGCCTCTGCTGCCAGGCATGGTCAGGCAATGCCCAACCGTTCAACCTTCCCACTCGGCCAACACCTCGCGGATTGCCCCCAGACGATCCACCGTGGCCCCGGCCGCGGCGCCGCTCTCTGGCGGGTACTCCCCCGTCCGCAACCAGATGCTGCAAATCCCGGCTCGACGCGCACCGTCTACGTCGTCGTAGGGATTGTCACCCACGTAGACGGCGTCCCTGGCAGTGCCGCCCAGAGCTTCCAGGGCCAGTGTGAAGATCCGCGGGTCGGGTTTCCACACCCGGCGCTCGGCAGAGAAGACCAGCGTAGCGAAGCAGGAACGCAAGCCGAACCGCTCCAGGTCGGCAATATGAGCCTGAGGCGGCCACATCGTGTTGGAGATGAGACCGAGACGCCGCCCCTCCTGCGCCAGTCCCCGCAGCAGTTCCACTGCACCTGGCCGGACGCGGGCACCGACGCTGATCGCCGTCGTATATCCTTCGACGGCCTGTTGGAGCAGGTTGGGGTCACAGTGCAACCCTTGCAGTCGGAGCGACTCCGCCAGCAGATCGGCGAGGATCAGATTGCGCTCACCACGGATTGCCGCCTGCCAGCCAACCTTGAGATTGGCAAAGCAGGTGTCCTGAAACTCGTCAAGCGAGGGCGGCGCGTGCCCGTTGCCGTTCAGCAATCTGTGGACGGCCGCCAACCCCAATCGTTCCATCGAGGGCCAGTCGCTCACCGGCCCCCGGTAATCAATCAGAGTCCCACCAAGGTCGAAGAGAATCGTGTTGTAGCGCATCAGTCCGTCTCCCAAGTCCAGCGCGGCGGCGCCACCCGGTGAGACGGCCTGCAATCCTCTCGGCCGGGGCTTCGTCACACCGCGGGCGCACATCCACAACGGTGGACGGGAAATTATCCTCACAGGCGTTCCCGTAGCCAAATTGAAGCCGGCAGGGTGTTCGCGCAGCTGCTTCAACACAGCACACACCAGCCCGTGTTCGGTGCGGACTCTTCATCCCAGCAGTCCTGCCAGGGCGCGCCCGGTGTCCACAAAATCAGGCAGCACCACATCGGCCCCGGCCGCCCGGAGCGCCTCCTCATCGAAGGGGCCCGTCGCGACGGCCACCGTGCGTACCGCCAGGTGGCGACCACAACCGACGTCCGCGGGCGTGTCGCCGACGATGACCACGTCAGGGCCGGTGAAGCGGAGGCCGGTCTCGATCTCTGCCTTCTGAATCGCCACCGCCGGGAGCTTCTCCCGTTCGGGCCCTTCGTTGCCAAACGCGCCGAAGATGAAAAATCGGTCGAGGCCGACAAAACCGAGCTTGAGCCACGCACCGACCTCAATGTTGCCGGTCAGCAGCGCCAACACTACATCGGCGCGGGCCTGCAGGGAAGTGAGCAACTCGTGCACGCCAGGACAGGGCTCGGCGGGGCGGCCGTTGCTGGGCTGGGCCAACTCGCGGGCCAGGTGGCCGGCATAGCGGCGCCAGATCTCTGGCAGCATCGCATCGACCTCGGCATGGCTGTAACCATGAGCGCTCAGGGCCGCCCGCGCGATGAGCGGGTCCGTCATTCCGGCCATCTCCATCGTCTCGGCCTCACCCGCCGTGCCGAATACCTCCTCGTAGGTGCGCATCGCGGACCGGCGGCCCGCGCCGTGAGTGCGAATCAGGGTCCCATCAATGTCGAACAGGAGAAGACGCATCGAATCCTCGGAGTTAAAATGATGAACGCGGAACGGAGGGGTGATGTGTTCATCCTTCCGCGTGGGTACGGATCGCACGGAAGAGAACGGCGTAGCGCGCAATCTCGCGCCCGAGGCGCTGGATATGGCGCTCGGTGGCCGGATCAGGCCAGGGTCCGTCGGGCGGGATGGCGTCGGTGTTGGCGATCGAGACCTCAGCCGGAATCGCGAAGGCGCCCAGCCCGCGCGCCACCTGGCGCAGGTGGGTCAGCGCGCGGTGCCCCCCGGCAGTTCCGCCTCCGACCACGATGATCCCGATTGGTTTGTCGCGGACGTCCCGTGGTCGCAGCCAGTCAATCGCGTTCTTGACGACTCCGGCGATCCCGTTGTGATACTCTGGCGAGGCAAAGAGCAAACCATCGGCCCGCTGCGCGGCCTGGCGCAGACGTTGCGCGGCCGCGGGCGCCTCGAGGTCGTCATCGTAGAGTGGTAGTGGTTGCTCGTCGACCGTCCACTCAATCGTCTCACCACCGACCTCACGGACAGCAGCGAGTGTCTCGAGGAGTGCGCGGCGAGAGTACGAGAAGTATCGTAGCGAGCCGCCAAGGCCGAGAATTGTCACCGGGCTATCCACTTCCATTTCACCCATCTCATCCTGGAGCGCAGCACGAGGAACTGTTTCCTCATTCTCCTTTGTTACCTATAGGGTAGTCAAATTCACTGTCTTTGCACTTTCCCAGGCAGCTGGTTTCCGAGTGATCTTGGAAGCTCAGAGAGCGGCGAGATGGAGAGCCCGATGGCGCGCCGCTCACCGGGCGTTCCCCTGCGTTCCACGCTCGGCGAGCAGTTTCGCCACGCCCTTCGGGAGTTCTTACACCCAGCGTGCGAAGAGAGTGTCAATCCGCCAGAGCAAGAAATCGTTGTACTTCGGGCTGCACGACGAATACAGTGCGCGCATTGGCTGATGCAAGACGTGGCAGCTCATCCTGTCGATCAGCGTGAAGGAAAGTGAGGCCAGTCCCAGGGGGAGCGGCGGGTACTGCAACGCCAGATAGATCACAGGATTTGAAGAGAGCTCTCTTTGCGGCCACCCCAGACGTTTTTGCCCACACCTTGCCCGTTTCCACAAACACGGTGGACTGCACTACAATCTTGAAGCAATACCGAACGAGAGAACGATACACGAGAGGAGGAAAGAAGATGAACGATTTCCAACGCTATCTCGTCGAAGAGTACGTTGAGGACTACCAGGGCGGCCACTTGACGCGGCGTGAAGCCTTGCGCCACATCGCCGCGGTGACCGGCAATCTCGCAGTGGCCAATACGCTCCTGGCCACCTGTACCCCTCCAGCTCAATCGACCGCCACCCCGGCGGCGATGGCGACGAGCGTCCCCGCCGCCACGTCCACCGGCGCATCTTCCGCGACGACGGCTCCCACGGCGACGAATGCCTCTGGCACTGTCGCCCCCGACGACCCGGCCATCGAGGCCGGCATGGTCGAATTCCCCGGCGAGGGCGCCACGCTCATGGCCTCCCTGGCCCGACCCAAAGGCGACGGCTCCTCCCCCGTCGTGCTCGTGTGCCACGAAAACCGCGGCCTGACAGACCACATCAAAGACGTCGCCCGTCGCTTTGCCAAAGCCGGGTACGTCGCTCTTGCCGTGGACCTGCTCTCCCGCCAGGGAGGGACCGCCGCCATCACCGACCAGGCCCAAATTCCCGGCACGCTCGGAAACACCCCGCCCGAGCAGTTTGTCCAGGACTTCATCAGCGGCTGGCGCTACCTCCAGAGCCAATCTTTCGCGGCTGCCGACCGAGTCGGCATGGTCGGTTTCTGCTTCGGCGGCGGTGTGACCTGGCGCGTCGCGACAGCCATGCCCGAACTGCGGGCCGCCGTGCCCTTCTACGGACCCCACCCGCCGGTCGAGCAGGTCCCCAACATCCAGGCGGCCGTCCTCGCCATCTACGGCGAGCGCGACCAGCGGATTAACCAGGGCATTCCGGTCATTGAAGCCGCCATGGAGGCAAACAACAAGATCTACCAAAAAGTCATCTACCCCAACGCCGACCACGCCTTTTTCAACGATACAGGGCCACGTTATGATCCCGAAGCCGCCAGGGATGCGTGGCAACAAACGCTGGCCTGGCTCGCAAAGTACGTATAAAAGTCCGCAGCGGTGCGGGCGGCACTGCTGCCCGCACCACCTTTCCTCGTACCACCGCCTCCACACGACGCCACTCCTTGGGAACCTAAATCTTTTTCACATCGCCTCTTCACACTTCCTGAACAACTCTCGGCTATTATTCTGTTAGACCCAACAAGGGCCGGCATGCTGATCAGCATGAAAGACAACCACCATTTGAAAGGAGTTCATTCATTGAAACGCGTGACGAAGTTGTTGATTACCCTCGCAGGCATTGCCGCCGCGCTCGCCATCGCCCTCGGGGGCCGGGCAGCGTTGGCACAGGCGCCGGATCCAACGCAAACGCCCACGCCCCAGCAGAAAGCCCCGGGTGGGCTGCGGGGGTGGTTTGGCTTCGGCCTCCACGGTCCACACGGCGGGTTCGGCAATTATGACGAACTGCTTGCCCAGGCGCTTGGCATCACCGTTGACCAGTTGACCGCTGCCCAGGCAAAGGCCCGCAGCGCCGCCATCGACCAGGCAGTAGCCCAAGGGGCGATCACCCAAGAGCAGGCCGATCTCTTGAAGGCGCGGCTGGCTCTGCAGGAGTTCATTGACCAGAAGAAGATTCTGGCCGACGCCCTCGGCATGAGCGTCAACGAGCTGAATGCCGCGCTCGCTCAAGGTCAGCGGCTGCCGGAGATCATCACCGCGCGGGGGCTCGATCCTGCGACGGTGCGCGATGCGATCCAGAAGGGCTATCAGGACGCCGTCCAACAGGCGGTGAACCAGGGGGTGATCACCCAAGAACAAGCCGATCAACTTCAGAATGACTTGGGCTTCCACGGTTTTGGAGGTCGGCATGGCTTTGGGAGGCATGGCTTCCCCGGCTGGCGCGGCGGTGCCCCCACCCCGCGTGCCACTCCGACTCCGGGCAGCAGCGCCTGAGCTCATCTGAAGCATCTCGCGCAGGAGCGGGGGCGCAACTCTGGTTGCGTCCCCCTTCATGCTGATCAGGTGGCCAGATCTGAGCTTTGCCCGGGGACTGTTCGTCACACGCCTGCCTGATCAGGTACAATAGAGAAGAACTGGCGCCGGCGCGGCAAACGCCGGGCAGAGGACGTGGATCGCATGGCAAAGACTGTTTTGATGGTGGACGATCAGCCCTCCATCCGCAGGCTGGTCGAGATGTACCTGGTGCAGGAGGGTTTCCGGGTGGTGACGGCAACGAACGGGCGCGAGGCCCTGTTCCTGGCACGCCAGGAGAAGCCGGACCTCATCATCCTGGACCTGATGATGCCTGAAATGGATGGGTATGAGTTCATGCGCGCGCATCGCAAGGAGCGCGAGACGCCTGTCATCGTTCTGACGGCCAGGATCGAGGAGAACGATCGGGTGCTGGGCCTGGAATTGGGGGCGGATGATTACGTCATCAAGCCATTCAGCCCGCGTGAGTTGGCCGCGCGGGTGCGTGCGGTCTTGCGGCGCCTGGACAGGCAGCCCGGCGGGCTCGCGTTGCTGCGTGGAGGGGACATCGTGCTGGATCAAGAGACACGCCGCATCTCCGTGGGGGGGCACCAGGTGGACCTGACACCCACGGAGTTCGAGCTACTCGCGATTTTGATGCGCGAGCCGGGCCGGGCATTTTCGCGCTGGAAATTGCTCGAGCGGCTCCAGGGGGGCGCGGTCGAAGGGTACGAGCGCACAATCGATGTCCATATCCGCAACCTGCGCACCAAGATCGAGGCCGACCCCCGCCAGCCCCACTACATCGAGACCGTGTACGGGGTTGGCTACCGCTTTGCCGAGAGCTGAGGATCACAATGCGCTCGCTCGCCGGGAAGCTCACCCTCGCCTTCCTCTTCGTTGGCATCACCGGGGCGCTCCTCGTAGCACTGCTCGTCCGCTGGCAAACGGAGCGCCAGTTCGATCGCTTCCTGCAGGATCTGTATGGGGACGAGATCGCCAGACTGACCACACAGCTCGCGGCTTATTACCAACGCACGGGATCGTGGGACGGGATTAACGTTGTGGCCATTCGCGACGCGTCGATGCCTCATACTGATCGAATGCGCCCGTGGCAGCCGGTGACATTGGTGGACGCCGACGGAACGGTCGTCAGCGCCGGCCCCCACCGCACGGCCGGAGAACGGCTGGACCGGAACGACCTGCGCGGAGGCATTCCGGTCCAGGTCGAAGGGCGCACGGCCGGCTGGCTGCTCTTCGACCCCTTAGAGGGGCGAGCCAAGGGGCGACCCGGCTCACCTGAAGATAATTTCCTGACAAATGTCTGGAGTGCAGCGGTGTGGAGCGCGTTGGGGGCCGCCGGGCTCGCCCTGATCTTGGGGGCCTTGCTGGCCTACACCATCGCTCGTCCGGTACGTGACCTGACGGCCGCCACGCAGGCCGTCGCGCGGGGCGAACTGGGGCGGCAGGTCCGGGTTCGCGCACGGGACGAGATTAGCGAGCTTGGCAACTCCTTCAACCGGATGAGCGCCGATCTGGCGCGCGCCGCGGAACTGCGCCGCCAGATGACCGCCGACATCGCGCATGATTTGCGTACACCCCTGAGTGCGCTCCTGGGCTACACCGAGGCGCTGAGCGAGAGCAAAATTCTGGGATCACCAGAGGTCTACGGTATCATGCATCAGGAGGCACAGCACCTCCAGCGGCTGATCGACGACTTGCGCACGCTGTCGCTGGCGGATGCGGGAGAGCTTCGCCTCCACTGCGAACTGGTCCCACCACTGGCCTTGCTCGAGCGCGTCGCGCTGGCTCATGGGGCACTGGCTGGCGAGCAAGACATCACCGTGGAGGTTCGAGCAACAGAGGAACTCCCGGCTCTCCAGGTCGATCCGGAGCGGATGGCACAGGTACTGGGCAACCTCGTAAGCAATGCACTGCGGCACACGCCGGCGGGGGGGCGCATCACATTGACAGCAGAGCCCCGAGGCGAGAACGTTCTGCTCCGAGTGCGGGACTCGGGAAGAGGGATTCCAGAGGAGGACCTCCCGCACATCTGGGAACGATTCTACCGTGGCGACAAAGCGCGCTCACAGGAGGGATCGTCGGGGCTGGGTCTGGCAATCGCTCGCTCTCTCGTCGAGGCGCATAAGGGTACCATCTCGGTGGAGAGCCATCCCGGCCAGGGCGCAACGTTCACAATTGCGCTGCCGGTGGGGTCTTCTGGCCTCGCCTCAACATGAGAGTAAGGCCAACGTCCGCCCCTGGGGCCCTCATAATGCCGTTGCACGGAGGTCTCGGAAGACTTCGGAAGTCTGACGCCTTGACCGGCGCGCTGGCGGGCCGGACCGACCACGCACGTCCTGTTCTTGAGGGTGGCGTATCTCACTTTCTGTAAAAGTGGCGCGCACGCGCCACTTTTACAGAAAGATGAAGATCCTGTTGGCGAAATCGCCTTCCGGGAGGGCGAGCGGCTCCTCGCGCGCGCTGCAGCGCGCTGAAGAGCGCGCACTACAAACCGGCGCCCACGACTTGTACCAATTCGCCACCAGGATCAGATGAAGATCCTGAGGGCGAAATTGCCTTCCGGGAGGGCGAGCGGCTCCTCGCGCGCGCTGCAGCGCGCACGACCAACAGGCGCCCCGCCACGCGGACCAATTCGCCACCAGGATCATGTGAACACATCATCTTCTTGAGAGGAGAAATTCTTCATGATCCAGCGACTCGCCTCGTCAGTCACCCTCCTGGGCCTCCTCCTGATCAACGCTGGGCCAGGCGGCCCATTTCTATTATGGAGCGGACCGCAACCAGAAGCAGTAGCGGCCAGCGCGCCAGCCATCCACACTGTTTTTCTCGACCCCGGCCACGGCGGAGCAGACAGCGGCGCCATCCGCGTCAACGACCGGGGCGAGGTCATTCTGCGGGAGAAGGATGTCAACCTGGCGGTGGCTTTGAAGACGGCCGAACTGCTGCGGGCCAAGGGGTACCGCGTGATCCTCTCTCGAGAGACGAACGAGCGGCCTGGGAGTGGCGAGGATGTCAATGCCGACGGCCGCCTCAGCCACCGCGACAACCTCCAGGCCGTTGTGGATCTGGCGAATACCAGTGGCGCCGAGCTTTTCATCTCCCTGCACAGCAACAGCTCTCAAGACCCGGTGGCCTCGGGGGTAGAGGTCTACTACTGCGCCGATCGGGAGTTTGCGGCGGAGAGCCGCCGCCTCGCGGAGCTGGTGCAGGCCGAGTTGGTCGAGACGCTGCGAGCGATTGGGTACCCGGCGCTGACGCGGGGTGTTAAAGATGATGGCCTCTTGTATAGCTGGCGGGGGCGACGAGGGCATCTCTTCGTCCTCGGACCAGCACGGACGTGGGGGCGATGGCAGGTCCATCCTAGAGCCACGCAGATGCCGGCTGTCCTGGCAGAAGCGCTCTTCGTGAGTAACAACCGTGAGGCGCAGCTGTTGGCTTCCGAGGCCGGCCAGTGGGCGCTGGCCCGCGGCTACGTCGCCGCGATTGAGGCTCATTTCGCTGGATGAGGATTTCTTCCAGTCGGCGCTGGTCATCGACGCACTCAACCGGATCAGTTCGTTGCCCTCCGTGCCCCAGGCCGATGTGGGATGTGTTGCAGCGTGCCGGGAAACAGATCGAGCGCGAGGTTGTCTTCTTTGACCGCTCCCGCTGAGACCTCGTTCCGGAGAGATTCCGAGCCGCTTGTACAAGCGTGAGATCGAAACCGCCGAACCTGGGCTTCCCAAGACACGCCCGATAGGGTGTACGCACGAGTTGTCAGGCAGCTGGCGTCGCCGGCAGAACCTAACCCCCAGCCCCCTTCCCTCGCAGGGAAGGGGAGACGGAGTGCCGCGCGGCTGGCGGGCCGCGTCTGACTCCCCTCCCCGCTGCGGGGAGGGGCTGGGGAGGGGTCCCGCCCCCACAACTCCTGCGTACACCCCGCCCGATACGCACGTTTGACAGTAAGCCTGCTCGTCCCTATAATTACTGTGTATTGAGGTCCGCCCGCGGGCGGACTCTCTTTCTGTTACAAGCCGGTAAAGGCGCCGGCTGGAAAGGTACATTTCCAACCATGCAGTTCAATGTTGCGCAACTCCTGAAGCAGCCCGTTGGAGCGAAGCGCGAGTACGAGCTTGACGGACCCCTCGGCGAATTGGATCCGGATCTGGTACCGGTGGCTCCGATCACAGGGGAGGTCAGGTTCATTCGCACCCGCGACGGCGTCCTCGTAACGGGCCAACTGGCAACAGTGCTGGAGGTGAACTGCAACCGCTGTTTGGAAGCCTTCGATCTGCCCATCTCGATCGAGATCGAGGAAGAGTTCAAGAGCAAGATCGATCTGCGGACAGGCGCGCATTTGCCTGTTACGGACGAGGACGAGGTCGCAACTCTCATCAACGAGCACCACATCATCGATCTACGCGAGGTCGTCCGCCAGGACCTGCTCCTGGCACTGCCGCTGAATCCATTATGTCAAGAGGCGTGTGGGGGCCTCTGCCCAACCTGTGGTGCGAATTTGAACGAAGGACCGTGTGAGTGCGAGCCCGAGACCATCGATCTGCGCTGGAACACGCTGGCCGACCTGTTTGACGAGATGAAGCGCGACGAGGGTGCCTCGTCATCAGAGTGAGCAAGCGGCTCAACCCGTGTCGGGTCGTGATACAGTAAACGGACCACGACCGAATCGTCGGAGTGACGAAAGGAGACCCCTATGGGCGCCGTCCCGAAAAAGAAACTTTCCCGCGCGCGTCGTGATCGCCGCCGCGCCCATTGGCTCAGGCTGGACAGGCTCAACCTGGTGGAATGCCCTCAGTGCCACGAGCTCAAGCGGCCCCATGCGGTCTGCCCGAGTTGTGGAACGTTCCGGGGCGTGCAGTACCTCGAGGTTGAGAAGGGCAGCGCAGGCTAACCGCCTTCCAGCCCGCGAGGCCACGCCGGGTGAGCGGCGGGCCACGTGCGTGATGGTTTGGACCGATTTTGGGAAGCGATCAGGAGACAGGGGCGAGGCTCGAGCGAGTCTCGCCCCTGTGTCGTTTCAGTTCACGCCCCAAAAGCTTTGACGCCTGCAATCGCGGCGTGCTATAATCCAGGTGTCACCCGATTTCGCCTCGACGGCCAGGAGAGTTACCTTGACTTCGACGCTGCCGCTCAGCACCTTCGTTTTTCCCGGTCAGGGAGCGCAGCAAGTTGGCATGGGCCGGGCTCTCTACGAGGCCCATCCTCTCGCTCGCGAGATCTACGATGAGGCCGATGCCATCCTGGGTTTTCCTCTCTCCCGGCTCTGCTTCGACGGTCCCAAGGCCGACCTTGACGATACCATCAACACCCAGCCAGCCCTCTACGTCACAAGCATCGCTCTGTGGCGAGTGGCCGAGACCGTCGGGGCCGTGTCTGGAACAGCCGCCTACGTTGCGGGGCACAGTCTGGGAGAGTACACCGCCCTGACAGCCGCAGGTGCGTTGCCCTTCGAGGCGGGAGCCCGACTCGTGCGCGCCCGTGGCGAGGCCATGAAAGCTGCGGGTCTGGCGGCTCCCGGTGGGATGGCGGCCGTCCTCGGTGGCGAGGATGAGTTGGTGGCGGCGGTCTGCGCCGAGGTCAGTCGGGAGAACGAGCCCGTTCAGGTTGCCAATTACAATTGTCCCGGTCAGGTCGTCATCAGCGGGGCCAGGCCGGCGGTCGATCGCGCGGTCTCCGCACTCCAGGCGCGGGGCATCACGCGAGTCATGCCGCTGGATGTCAGCATCGCGGCCCACTCCACGCTGATGGCTCCAGCGGTTGCCTCGTTTGCCAAAGTTGTCAATGCGGCCCCTCTGAGCCCGCCGCTCGTCCCGGTCATCGCCAATCTGACCGCCCGTCCGCTCGAGAGCCTAGAGGACATCCGAGCCGAGTTGATCGGCCAACTTACCGGCTCCGTCCGGTGGACCGCGACGATCGAGTTCTTGATCGCGCACGGGGTGCAAACCTTCATCGAGATTGGTCCCGGCAATATCCTGAACGGTCTCGTGAAGCGGGTTGCTCGGAATAGCACCCGGATCAATCTCTCATCGTGGTCCGCGATTCAGGAAGCCAGGTCCGAGGCCTCATCATCCGCACCCCATGCTTCGGAGTCTTCCACATGATCGACCTGACCGACAAAGTTGCTCTCGTCACGGGCGCGTCGCGCGGAATCGGCCGGGCAGTCGCTCTGCAGCTCGCCCGGTTGGGGGCGGATGTCGCGCTCAACTACCAGAGCAATGCCGAAGGCGCCAACGAGGTGGGCCGCGAAATCGAGCGCCTGGGGCGCCGTGCGATCACCATCCGGGCCGATGTCCGCGACAGCAACGCGGTCGGCACGATGGTCAAAACCGTGGTTGATAGGCTCGATGGCCTACACATTCTCGTCAACAACGCCGGTCTGACACGCGACAATGTGATGATGCGTATGAAGGAAGAAGATTGGGACCTGGTCCTTGACACGAATCTGAAAGGAACCTTCAACGTCATCAAAGCCGCCCAGCGGCCGATGCTGAAGCAGAAGTACGGCCGGATCATCAACGTTTCCAGCATCGCGGGCGTCTATGGCAACGCCGGTCAGGCCAACTACGCCGCCTCGAAGGCCGGGTTGATCGGCTTGACCAAGACAGTGGCCAAGGAACTTGGCTCACGCAACATCACCTGCAATGCCGTTGCGCCCGGCTACATTCCAACCGATCTGACCGCGTCGCTCCCGGCGGAGTTCATCGAGATGGCCCAGAGACTGACCCCGCTTGGCCGGATGGGCACTGTTGAGGATGTCGCCCAGGCCGTGGCCTTTCTGGCCAGCGATGCTGCCAGTTTCATCACGGCCCAAGTCTTGCAGGTAGACGGAGGAATGGTCTTCTGAGGGGCCGGGGCCGATCAAATCGCTGGACGTGAGGCCTGGCACGAGCACCTATGAAGGAGCCGCGGCCGATGAAAGACGAAGCCGGTGTCGTGAAAGTCGCCCCAGAGGTGCTGGTGACGGTGGCACGCCGCACTGTCCTGGCCGTACCGGGCGTTGCGCATCTGGGGCCGCGGCGTCCCAGCAGCAACCCACTCCGCGTGTTACACTTCGGCGCCAGCGACGACGGGATTGACATCGCTGTCGAGGACAATCGTGTTACCGTTGACTTGAGTGTTGTGGTCGAGCCCAACACAAACATTACGCAGGTAGGCAAGAGTCTCCAGCAGGCCGTCAAGCGGGCCATCGAAGAGATCGTTGGGATGCCGGTGGCGGCCGTGAACATTCACATTGACGATGTCAGCTTCGCCGCCCTGGAGGCGTAGGGGGCCGGTGCGACGCGACACACTTTGAAACGGCGTTGCACCTCTTCGCCGTCCTGGAGGCGTAGGGGGCCGACGTGCCGCAGGAACTTGACAATGCGGGGCGTGTTAAAGCCAGGCGACTGGCCCGGGCGATCGCACTTCAAACGCTCTATGAAATAGACGTTGCCGAACACGACCCCACCGAGGTCATCGAGTACCATATCGCCCAGAGCGATCTCCCGCCCGAGGGGGCGGAGTTCGCTCGCGGGCTGGTACGCGGCGTTCTGGCTCATCAAGACGAGATTGATCGCTACGTGCACCTCATCGCGCCGGAGTGGCCTCTGACTCAGATGGCGCCGGTGGATCGTAATATTCTGCGAATTGCCATCTATGAGCTAAACTACTTCAAGGAGACCCCGCTGAAGGTCGCCATCAACGAAGCCGTCGAGTTGGCCAAGCGATTCGGCAGCGACAGTTCGCGGCGCTTCGTCAACGGAGCCTTGGGCACCTTCGCCAGCAAGTACCTCGACCGTTAATGGACCCGGTGGACTCGCTGGGCGGCCCAGGACAGAAGGGCCGCCCCTTTTTTACGGCCGTAGAACCGGCCTCCGAAAAGAGTGCATATGGAATTCTTTAACATCGGCCTTGGAGAGATGGTTGTCATCTTCGTGATCGCGCTGATCATCTTCGGCCCTGAGCGCCTTCCCGAGATTGGCCGCCAGGCCGGCAAGATGCTGCGCGAGTTTCGCAAGATGACCTCCGAGGTCACCACCCAAGTCCAGCGTGAGCTCGAGCTCATCGAGGAACCCGTGCGGGAAGTCCAGACCATTGCCACCGACGCCAGCAATCAGGCCAGGCGCGAGGTTGAGCGCCTCCAGGAGCCGGTCAAGGAGGCACGCGAGACGCTCTCCTCGCTCACCACATTGCCGGAAGAGCCCAAGCCCCGCCCACCGGCGGGCACCGTGCCGGCACCGGCCCCGGAAGCGCCTCTGCCCGCGGCGGACGACGGCGCGCCCACCGCGCCGGCACCAGTCGAGCCACGCACCACCGCGCCCGCCGATGGGCCTGCGGCGGCGCCCGAAGCCGTCGAACCGGCACGCGTCAGCGCGCCGGCCGAGCCCCCTTCATCCGAGCCCACGAGCTAGGAAGTGTCGATGGCCGCCCAACAACCCGCCCCACGAACTGAGAATGAGTACCTCGGCGAGGCCATGCCGCTTACCGAGCACCTCCGTGAGTTGCGTGATCGCCTCATCAAAGCCCTCATCGCGCTGGCGGTGACGACCGCCATCGGCGCATTCTTTGCCAGCCAATTTCTGGCCTTCCTGGTGGAGCCGCTCCCGGTCAAGCCCCAATCCATTACACCCACCGAGCCGATCGTCACCTATTTCAAAGTCGCGCTCATTTTGGGATTGGTCCTGGCCATGCCAGTCATCGTCTACCAGGTCATCGCCTATCTCTTGCCGGCGTTGACCCGTCGCGAGGCGCGCTATCTCTTCATTCTCGTGCCCGCGGCGACGATCCTCTTCGCACTCGGCATAGCCTTCGGTGCGACAATTGCGCTGCCGGCGGCACTGCGCTTCCTGGCCGGCTTTGGCACCAGCTTCTCGGAGTTCCAGCCCTCGCTGGACGAGTACGTCTCGTTCATCACGACGGTGCTGCTCTGGCTCGGACTGGGCTTCCAGACGCCGCTGATCATCTTCTTCCTGGCCAAACTGCGAATCGTGAGTTACCAGACCCTGGTAAAGAATGTCCGCTGGGCAGTCCTGGTTGTCACTATCCTGGCGGCCGTGATCACCCCGACACCGGACCCCTTTAATATGATGATTGTCGCCGTGCCCCTCATGCTCCTCTATCTCTTCGGCGTCTTGCTTGCGCGCTTTGCGTAGTTGAAGGTTCGGAGGTTGAAGGTTGGGCAGTGTCGGTGCAATGCCCGGCCCTGTTCTGGCACTGTCCAATCTTCAACCAGAGAGGGCACTCGTAGCAGGTCGTACGTCGCCATGCATCGTGGCCGCCGCGACCTGGATCAATGAAGGAAACAGCTGACCCGGCTTCCCTCTGTCACCTGTCACAATCTCGGATTTGACCGTTGGATCGGAGTATCAGGCATCGTAGCGAAAATCTCGCACGGCTGAGCTTGATCCGCGGATGGATAACACCAGATGCCAACCCAACCCGATCTTCGCCGCTATCTCAACATCCGCTCCTCGATGGGGGGCAGCCTCCGCCATGACGGCCGCCGACTTGCCTTTCTCAACGACACGACCGGCGTTTTGCAGGTCTGGACGGTGGATGGGCCCGGTCTCTGGCCCGAGCAGCGCACGTTCTACCCCGACCGCATCACCTTCGTGAGCTACAGCCCGGCGAGCCACGCCCTCATCTTTGGCAAGGATGAGGGTGGCAACGAGCAGGACCAGTTCTACCTCATGGACGATGAGGGGCTCGACATCCGCCCGCTGACCGCCATGCCGAGCGCCAGGCACATGTGGGGGGCCTGGAGCCACGATGGACAGCGCATCGCTTTCACCGCCACGCGCGACAACCCGGCTGAGTTCTATCCGTACGTTATGGACCTCGCCAGGGGCGAGATTGAACTCGTGACCGAACTCCCCGGCTACAACGTCGTCACGAAATGGATGCCCAACGATGATGCGCTCATCATCATCCGGTTCACCAGCAACGCCAATAGCGATCTCTTCTTCCTCGACCTGGCAACGGGCGAGGCGCGCCACCTTACACCGCACGAGGGCGACGTCCTCTACCAGGCCGCCGAGCCCCTCCCCGACGGCTCCGGCCTGCTGATCCTGACCGACGAGGGGCGCGATTTCCTTAACCTGGCGGTCTACGATCTCGCCACCGGCGAGGTGCACTCCCTCGGCGAGTACAACTGGGATCAGGAGGAGTTGGCCCTGACGCCAGACGGCCGCTGGCTGGGGGTCCTATCCAACGAGGACGGCTACGGCGTGCTCGAGATCCGCGACCGCCTGCATGAGACGCACACGACCATCGAGGGCCTGCCCCACGGGGTCCTGGCGGGGCTAACGGCCGGGCGCGACGGGAAGACCTTCTTGCTGACGGCGACCAGCTCGACGGAGGCACTCAACGTTTGGGCGGTCGATGCCGAGCGTGGCACGGTGACACGCTGGACCGCCAGTAGTCTGGCAACTCTGCCGCCGGAGGCTTTGGTCGAGCCTGAACTGGTCCGCTATCCCAGCTTCGACGGCCTGACGATTCCGGCTTTCTACTTTAAGCCCAGAGCGGCCACCGGCGCCTTTCCGGTGGTGATCGACATCCACGGCGGTCCCGAGGCCCAGCGCCGGCCGCTCTTCAGTCCGGTGACGCAGTACCTCGTCAGCCAGGGCTATGCCGTTCTGGCACCCAATGTCCGCGGCTCCGCCGGCTACGGCAAGAGCTATATGCACCTCGACGACGTCTATCGGCGCATGGACAGTGTCGCCGATATCAAGGCCGCGTACGAGTGGCTCATCCGCGAGGGTGGCGCCGCCCCCGATAAGGTCGCCGTCTACGGCGGCAGTTACGGCGGCTTCATGGTCCTGAGCGCGCTCACGACCTATCCCGAGCTCTGGGCGGCGGGCGTGGACATCGTCGGCATCGCCAACTTCGTCACCTTCCTCGAAAACACCAGCGCCTACCGCCGCAAGGTCCGCGAGGCGGAGTACGGCAGCCTCGAGCGCGACCGCGACTTCTTGCAGAG
Organism: Ardenticatenaceae bacterium; assembly: GCA_027493995.1. GTDB lineage: Bacteria > Chloroflexota > Anaerolineae > Ardenticatenales > Ardenticatenaceae > DOUV01. Next base: position 10,107,463 of record JAOSJS010000001.1, read on the forward strand.
CATCTCGCCGCTGACCCACGTGGACCGCATCACAGCCCCACTCGTGGTGATCCATGGTGCGAACGACCCGCGCGTGCCGGTGGGCGAGGCCGAGCAGGTCGTCGCCGCCCTGCAAGAGCGTCAGGTCCCGGTCGAATACCTCTGCTACCCCGACGAGGGTCACGGCTTCGCCAAACTCGAGAACCGGCTCGACGCCTACCCCAAGGTCGTCGCGTTCCTGGACCATTACGTGAAGCGGCCAGGGTAGAACAAACTGGCACATGCCTGCCCGGCAACGAGCCGCCCGCCTTCGACCTGCTCTGCTGGAACAGCGATGGGACGCGCATGCCGCGCGCGATGCACTCGTACTACCTCCGCAACATGTACCTGGAGAACAACCTGGTCAAGCCCAATTGCCTGACCCTACTCGGCGAGCCCCTCGATTTGGACCGGGTTGACCCAATCTAGCCCGCCGCAAGCCTCTGGGCTTCGAGCCCAAGGGGAGCCCCTGCCCTGCGGGGCGGTCCCCGGCGTAGATCGTCTCGTAGGGGATTCCCGCGTAGGGGACAAGCGAGGGGTACTCGCTTGGGCGTACCCGTGGGGAGGGCGAACCCGCGGGGGAGGGGCGCCCCCTCAGGGCGAGCCCGTACGGAGCGTCACAACGAGATCTACGCCGTCGGGACGCTGGAGGATCACATCGTTCCCTGGCGCCCGGCCGCTACGCTCGTGAGTCGTCAAGGAACCGCCGGAGTCTCCTCCAACCCCGGTGGTACGCTTGGCCATGAGATGGTTTCATCACTGCGCGGCCGCCAGCGTGCAGCCTGCCTCGCGCATGGCGTCTCGCCAGACATCCTTCGCCTGCTCCGGAAAAGCGAGCGGCTCGAACTCCCGCGCCGTCGCATTCCAACACCAGTGCTCCCGAGCGGGGGCGGGCAGGAGGAAGGCTCCCATCTCTGGGGTTAGCTCACCAAAGGGCGGGGGCGTCAGCACCAGAACGCGCGTGGCGAGCACACGTCCCTGCACAGGGGGCGACATCAACGCTCCCTGGCCATTCCGCGCAAAGTGGACCCCCCGAACATTGTCAGGAATCAGCAAGATGGCAAAGCCGCCCTCGGGCACTGCCGCCGCTCGAGCACTGATCGCGTCAGGCAACGCCCGCATGCTTCGGCCTGCCTCAACCCAGGGATCGAGCAGCCTGAGCAACAGTGGGATCCAAACCAGGGTGAGGATTACCGTTCCGAGCGCTCCTGCCAGCGCCAAAGAATCGGCCTGCGTTCGCCGGCGCCGCTCGGGCGGCACGAGAGCGGCGAACGGCACCGCCAGCAGGATCGCGAGCGGCGCCGCCGGAATGTAGAGCAGGCGGGCATTGAGACCACTTGCCTCGATGTTGATCTGCTGGGCCAGAGGCAGCAGCGTGGCCATCAGCCACAGGACGCCAAAGACCCACACGCGTCGGGCGACGGCCGAGCGCCGCGCGACCAGCAGCCCGACGAGTCCCTGAGCGCCAGTGACAAGCCCGGCAAAGAGTGGCAAGGCGGTTATGCGGAGACCTGGCATCAAGAAGAAGATCAGGGCCCAAAGTTTCCTGGCGCGCCAGTCGGGATCATCCAACCGAATGGGCGGTACGCCGAGATAGACGGTGAAGGGCGAACCAAACAGGAACTGGCGCCATCCCAGGTAGACCAGGAGGAGCAGCGCGAATGGCCCGACCCCCAGGAAGGCGCCACGAGCCCACGCGAGCCAGCGGGACTCTCCCGGCCGCCGCCTGACCGAGATGGCACCTACCAGGTGCAGGGCCACCAGTCCCCCCGGCAATGTGACACCAGCCTCCTTCCCCCCAAGGGCCAGGAGAAATCCACCCAAAGCCAGAAGATACCAATTCCCCCAGCGACCATCTGCTCGAAGGTAGGCCAGCAACCCAATAAGCAGGCCGAAGAGCGCCAGCGAATCAGTTCGCCCCGACAACCAGATGACGACTTCGGGACCCGTTGGGCGCAGGGCGAAGAGGATAGCCGCGGCGGCCCCGGCGAGCATCGCGGTTCGGCTCCCCGGCCTGGCGAGCAGGCGCTCGACGAGGCGCCACAACAGCAGCGCGTTGGCGAGATGAAGCAGGAGGTTCGTGAGATGCCAGCCGGCGGCGTTGGTTCCCCACATGAGGTAATCGCCTGCAAAAGAGGCGATGTAGAGCGGCCGGAAAAAGAATCCGGCACTGTTGAGCATGGTTGACGCAAACTCGCCCAACAATTCCGGACCCAACCGATTTTGGCGAGCCCACTCCGCAACGTAGTAGAGGAAGCTCAGATCATCGCCGAGGAAGTAGCCGGACAGGGCCCACCCGTAGACGAGGGTGACTGCCAGAGTCAGGATGCCTATCAAGGACCAACGTACCACATCCGTATGAGAGCGCATGCGGCCCAGCGCCCTGCGGAGCCCTGGAGGGCCCGATGCGACGAGCATAGAACCAGGTGGCGAGCCGGCCATCCTTCATTCCATCTCTACCTTGGACGACACCGAGTCGAAGAACTCAGCCCCCGATGGGATCCCCCAGCCGTGAAGGTGCCAGGCTGTGCAAAAGCGGGACGACGCTCTTCAAGCACCGCCCCGCGAGGGTACATCAGTTCCATGAAGAATGCGATTTCGACTCTCTACTTCCTCAGAATGCTGCACTTGTCGGGCACCGCACTTGTGCAGGTGTCCGGTCAAAACTACTCGAACGACCCGCCTCGCCGCATCACCGCCGTCCTTCGGTGATTGCATGTTCCAGTTTCCAGCGTGCTATCAGTCTGTCGGAGAAAACAGCTTTCTCAGACTTCGGAAGTTTTTGAGAGCAACGTTAGGGGCGAATCATACCCATAATGTACCTCTTCCGCCGCTCCCGGCTGAGCCCCTGATTGGCCTGGATGTGACCATCCAGGCCGAGCGGCGGAGGAGTTACCCCATCATGAGAGTAGAGACGACCCGGCGGGATGTCTCTACTGCCAGCAAAAACGCTGCTCGAAATCTCCGAAGTCTCTCTCCGACAACCTGCTAGGGATACGCCCTCGTCCGCTGCTGGTTGCGCACCAGCAGCGGCATGAATTGTCTGTAGGCACGTTGAGGCACGTAGAGCCGTAAAGGCACCCGCGAGACACCCCCAGCCGTCACATACGCTGTGTAGTGACCCGGCGCGGCTCCGCGCTGATTCAGGTGCAGCCAGGTTGTTCGGTTGTTCCCATCGAGCGTGACGGTGGGTGCAAACCAGGCACTGGTTCCGGGCGGGAAACCTTCGAGCCCCAATTGGACCGTCGAACCAGCACCGGCAGCCGGGTCGAGGCTCACCGGGAATGCCGTCGTGAACATATCCAGCATGACTGAATCTTTTTGGAGTTGCACTGTTGGGCACTGACGCTGAACCTGAAGTTGCGAGAGCGAGGGCATCGTCGAAATAAAGCGCGTGGGGTCCGCAATCCCCCGCCGATAGGCATCCGTGACCGCCGCATCGAGTGGGAGTGGCCGGCTGCGATTCATGATCACACGAAAGTCTGGCTTCCCTGGATAGTCGGTCGCATAGACGTTGTAGAAGGACAGCGCCCGCACGTTGGGGTAGTTGCTCGACAACGTTTGGAACATCCCATTGAGCCACTCGGGTTTGCGCTCATTCACACTCCCGATTTCGGCGAGCATAACCGGCTTGGCGTATCGGCAGGAGACTTCGGTCAGGAATGAGCCCAACAAGTCGTTGAACGATGTCCACCCTCCATGGATTGAGCCTGTGCCCCAGTTGAACGCGCTCACTCCAATCCAATCAACCACGTCATCGCCCGGGTAATAATTACTCCAATGGTTCCATGGATCGGGAGGCCAGCTTTTCACGTTGGGCGACCATACAAACTGGGTGTTCGTCACACCCTCTTCGCGGAAGATTTGGCGGATACGGCGGTAGGCCTTCACATAGCGAGAAGGGTCATTGCCATTGTAAGATTGCGCCCCGCCCCAGGGGGTCTCGGCCAGATTCATCTCGTGGCCGAAGCGAATCAGGTAGATTTCCTTCGGCCGGCTCTTGATGCCGCGGGCGAATTGGCGGATGTAATCGTCATAGACACCATCCACAATGTTCTGAAGGTTCTCCGCCGGTCTCGCTTTGTTTGGGCTCAGGAAGGGCTCCCATGTAATCATGATGACCGGTGGTGTCGAAAGGCGTTCCAGGCGCTGCGGGAGGTAAGGATCGAACCCGTTGTCCCAGGCCTGATAGTACCAGAGATAGCCCAGCTCGCGGCCGGCCTGTTGCTCGAAGTAGGAAATGTCGTTCTCGTAATCCATGACCCGCGGTGGGATGTGAACGCCGAGCACGATGGGCGGCCGCGCCGACGCTTCTGTCGCTTCAGTAACCGTGGGCGTTTCGGCCGGAGGGGGCGACTCTGTGGGGGGCACAGCGGTCGTGGGTGTTGCCGGTAGCGGATCATCGGCCCGCGTCCGGAGCTGGAAGCTAATCAGAACGAGAGCGAACACGACGCTTGCCAGAATCAATCGTCGGCGAGTACCTATCATGGGAGTTTCACCTCTAGCAGGGAGTATTTGAACCGGAGAGGTCGCGAGCGCAACAGCCGCTCAACGCTCTCCAGATATGGATCGTGCGCTCCCGAGGAAAACCACGGAACCGCACCACTCCTCTGTTAAAGACGATGGAAGTCAGTTGAAGTTATGGGTTCTGGCGGGCTCTCTCCGGGGCTGTCACCCGCCGTCACTCCCCTGGCGCCGCTAACGCCTCGTCCAGCATCGGCTGGAGCAGTGCAATCTGCCGGGCCAACTCCGAAACCACTGCATCGAGCAGGCCGTCGTCGTAGCGCCTGGCGGGAAAGGGCAGGCAACGATAGAGCTTATGCCAGCCGCGATCCCACTGCTCGAGAAAGACGTCCGCGCCGAGGGAATGGCGGATCTCAGCGAAGCGGCGGTCGAAGGCCGCGTGCAGGGTCGCATTGAGAGCCTTGTCCCGGCTCTCGAAGTGGAGCCCCACCTCGTAGATCTCGCGCTCATAGTAGGGTGAGGCCTCAAAGTGAAACGCCTGCGGCCCATACCAGAACTGAACGTACGAGAAGCGCGAGGCTGTCCGAAAGGCCCGCCACTCCGGTGGGAGCCGGGGCCGGAGATGGTCCGGCAGACGATCACGAAATTCTTGCGCCTTCATCAGTCAGACGAAGAGACTATGGGACCCCTCAACGCGACGGGATGCCCCCGGCCCCCCGAAGCGAAACGGACGAGGAAGGGGGTCGGGGGGTGAGACCCGCCCCCTCTGCTCCTGCACATCCTATCGCTGTCGACAGTGGTTGGTCAATGAGGCAAGTGGGTGGCCCGGCGGACAAGCCTGACCACAGCGACGGTCAGGCTGCCGTAAACGAGCGCCACGAGCGCGAGTGCTACGAGAAGGGAGGCCCATGGCGGCAGCGGGCCATCCCAGGGATAGTGCGTCGGTGGCTGGTTGCCGACCGCCGCGATCAGCAGCACGGCGCCAAGCCGTGTGATCGCGGCCACCGCGGTGGCCATTGCGCCCCACCGCCACGCCGGCCAACCGGCCCGCGGCAGCAGCGAGACGCCATACGCCAGAATGACGGTCCCGCCGACCAGCGATGCGATGATCCCGGGCACGCCGCCCCCGATGACGATGAGCGCCCAGCGCGCGCTGATGCCCGGCAACGGGAGCACTTTCGGTAAAGCGAGCTGGATGAGCAGTAACCCGACCACGGCCCGCACAGACTGGGTCAGCGTATCGCCGAGTCGAACGCCGGCGGCGCGCCGAAGTTGTTTGGATTGGCTCATGTTGATTCCGTTGGAGAGGAACGTATCTGCATCGCGCCCAGAGCGAGAGGCCACCTGGGACTGTTCCCCTTCGAGGTCACCCCCATTCATCCAACAAGTGCAGGTATTTGGCCACCAACCGCTCGATCATCCGCTCTCCGAACGAAACGGTCGCCTCGCCTGGGCGTTCGCCGATAGCGCCGCTGGGATAGGCCGCGCGGAAGGCCGCCGGGCTCTCGTCGCCGGTGAAGCCGTGGTCGGCCGTTCCCGTAGCCGCACCGACGCGGACCAGGCTTTTATCGTAAACCAGGACGCCGGCCGTCTCGGCGAGACCGGCGTGGCCCTCGGTGCGGCCGTACTCTGCCTGCGAGAGCGCCCGGACCTCCGGCTCTTGCCACCAGGCGGTCAGGTGGAAGCGAACGTCGGGTTTGATCTTAGTGGCGAGCGCGATAACCCACTCCCAGGCCTTGCGGTTGCCACCGTGGCCGTTGAGCACGAAGAACTTGCGCCAGCCCTGGCGGTAGGCGCTCTGCATCAGTTCCAGGTAGGTCGTCTGGAGCGTCTCCTGCGTCAGCGTCAACGTGCCGGGAAAGGCCGTGTGCAATTCACTCATCCCCAGCGCAAGAACCGGCGCGACGACGACGCCGGCCTGCTCACTGAGCCGGCGCGCGAGCAATTGGGGAATAAACTGGTCGGTCCCAAGGGGTAGATGGCGTCCATGCTGCTCGGTCGATCCGGTCACCAGGATCAACCGGTCGTCCAGGCGCAGCAGGCGCTCGACCTCCGGCCAGGTCATCTCGGTCAAAAGCCGGGCTTCCATCCCCGATTCGTCCTCCTAAGAGTCAGTTTTCATCACGGGTGGTCCACTGCAACAACGGCGCGCAGGCCCCACATCACGTAGTGTGAATGGGCTGGTGTGAATCCTACAAGACAAACTCACAAACGCCAAAAGGATTGAGTGATACGATGGCCGCTTTGTGTGCTTGAACCCGCTGAGAACGACCGTCGCGGGCGCGAGGGGCGAAGACGCCTCGGCGATCCGCTCTACGGCGGCTCCCGGCGCCCCCCGCAGGCAACAGAGAGCGCAACGTTGCCTTCCCATACGGGCGCCGATTTGCCCATTGTTCCACACAATGTTAGAATCTGGCCTGAGTCCTATGAGCGACACTCTATTTGCTGTTTTCCTTTTTACGATTCGTGGGCTTCCTGGCAAATCTGCCAGGAAGCGGCTTCACGTTGGGAGGCAGTTCGCGGGCTGATGCCCGCCACGACAGCTCAAGATACCGAACGGGCCTCCATGTGGGAGGCCTGTTTTACTTCGAGCCCACGGAGACTGGGCAGAGTCGTAGACGAAAGAGTGCAATCACCGTTGGTGGTTCGAAAACCGGGCACAGATCAGTCCGTTTGCAGAAGGAAGGAACTATGACAACATCGTCCCCCTCATCGCCGGGCGCAGCCGCCGGGCCACGCACTCTCTTCGAGAAAGTGTGGGATGCCCACATCGTTCACGAGGAACCGGGATCACCGGTCGTGCTCTACATCGATCTTCACCTGGTTCACGAGGTGACTTCGCCCCAGGCCTTTCAAGGGTTACGCGAGAAGGGCCTCCGTGTGCGCCGGCCAGACACAACGGTCGCCACGCTGGACCATGGAATCCCGACCTACGATCGCTCACTCCCCATCGTCGATCAGCTCGCGGCCAGGCAGATTGCCCAGTTGGAAACCAACTGCCGCGAGTTTGGAATCACGCTCTATGGCATTGGGAGCCCGCACCAGGGTATCGTCCACGTCATCGGCCCGGAGTTGGGATTGACCCAGCCCGGCCTGACAATCGTCTGCGGCGACAGCCACACCTCCACCCACGGCGCCTTTGGCGCGCTGGCCTTCGGCATCGGCACCAGCGAGGTGGAGCACGTCCTGGCAACCCAGTGTCTGCTGCAGCGGAAACCCAGCACGTACGAGGTGCGCGTTGAGGGACAACTCCATCCGGGCGTCACCGCCAAGGACATCATCCTGGCCCTGATCGCCCGCATCGGCATCGGCGGCGGCACGGGCCATGTCTTTGAATACACAGGTAGCGCTATCCGCGCCCTCACGATGGAGCAGCGGATGACGATCTGTAACATGAGCATCGAGGGCGGCGCGCGGGCCGGGATGATTGCCCCCGACGACACTACGTTCGAGTATCTGGCAGGCCGTGAGTTTGCACCGAAGGGAGCCGACTGGGACGCGGCGGTAGGCTCCTGGCAGACCCTCCCCACCGACGAGGGTGCCAGCTACGACGCCGCCGCCACGGTGGACGCCAACGCGCTCGAGCCGATGATCACCTACGGCACCAACCCTGGGATGGGCATGCCCATCACCAGTCGGGTCCCCGATCCCGACACGCTCCCCGATGCCGGCCAGCGCCAGGCCCTGCGCCTGGCGCTGCGCTACATGGACCTGCGCCCCGGCCAGGCGCTGATCGACCAGCCGGTGGACGTGGTCTTCATCGGGAGCTGCACCAACTCCCGCATCTTCGACCTGCGCCAGGCCGCAGAGTTGCTGCGCGGGCGGCGCGTCCACCCCAACGTGCGCGTGATGGTCGTCCCTGGGTCACAGGAGGTCAAGACCCAGGCCGAGCGCGAGGGTCTCGACCGGATCTTCAAAGAGGCTGGCGCCGACTGGCGCGAGGCCGGCTGTAGCATGTGTATCGCCATGAACGGCGATGAGTTGACGCCGGGGCAGTACTGTGTCAGCACAAGCAACCGCAACTTCGAGGGACGCCAGGGTAAGGGCGGGCGCACCTTCCTCGCCAGCCCGCTGACCGCGGCCGCCGCGGCGCTCCACGGCAAAATCACCGACGTCCGCACACTTCTGTAGAGGAACTCATGAGACCGTTCACAACACTCACCAGCCAGGTCGTCCCACTCCCCAATGAGAACGTGGATACCGACCAGATTATCCCGGCGCGCTTCTTGAAAGTCACCGACAAGCAGGGTCTGGGCGATAATCTCTTTGCCGACTGGCGCGTCGATGCGGAGGGCCACCCGCGCCCGGATTTCGTTCTCAACAAGCCCGAGAACAAGGGCCGCCAGATCCTTCTGGCCGGCGACAATTTCGGCTGTGGCAGCTCGCGCGAGCACGCACCTTGGGCGCTGGTGGGCTACGGCTTCCGCGCGATCATCAGCACCTCCTTCGCCGACATATTCCGCAATAACGCGCTCAAGAACGGGTTGCTGCCCATCGTCGTCGATCAGGAGACCCATCAGCAGCTATTCAGCCTCGTGGAAGAAGACCCCGATCTGACGCTGACGGTTGATTTGGCGGCCCAGGTGGTGCATCTGCCGGACAGCCGCGCCGTCTCCTTCCCGATTGATTCGTTCTCCAGGCAGTGCCTGCTCCAGGGAGTCGATCAACTCGGCTATCTCCAGGCCCAAGAGCCACACATCGCCGCCTACGAGGCCGCCCTCCCCGCCTGGCGCCGCTAGAACACCGGTCAAGGAATCCCGCGGGGGGAGGGACAAGACTTCCGAAGTCTTGTTCGCGGCAGGTGCCCGCCGCTCTCACCGTCGTCGGAGTGCGCTGTGGGCCAGTACGGTCCCTCCCAGACTTCGGAAGTCTGAGGACGTGACCGGCGCCGCTAGAACACCGGTCAAGGAGTCGCTGGAGGCGAATGCTCGGAGACTTCCGAAGTCTCGCGAGACTTCGGAAGTCCGGCTTCTTGACCGGCGCTCTGGCGTGGGTCGAGAAGTAGGGAAGCGGGGAACCTTCCCTGCTCCCCGGCTCACCCTACGCCTACCTCTCCCCCGCTCTCTGCTGAAGATGCCGTTCAGCATGGTGTAAGTTGACATTCTGCGCTTGCCGGAGGACAGACCTTTCTATACTGTGCGCAGTATGGAGACGATGCGCCGTTTGTTCGAAATCAACCACACAGTCATCCTGGCGATTTACGGCCAGGTCTTCGTCGTGCTGGGACTATCAATCTTGCTCCGGCGCTCGCGCCACAGCCGATTGGAACTGGCGCGGAGCCTCCCCTGGCTGGCAGGCTTTGGGCTGCTCCACGGCTTCCACGAATGGGGCCTGATTTTCATCCCGACGCAGGCGCTCCATCTGGTGCCGTCCTTTGTCGAACTGCTGCAACTGCTCCACACAGGCCTCCTCGCGCTCTCGTTCATGTTCCTCTTCCAATTTGCCGTCGAGGCCCTCCCCGGCGCCCGGCCGCACTGGCAACGAGTGCTCCCTATGGCGCTCCTCGTGATCTGGGTGGCAATCTTTATCTTCCCGGGGTTCGTGACGCTCGCCGGCCTTCCGCCGGGCGATGCCTCCGCACGGGCGATCGCTCGCTATGCGCTTGGCCTCCCTGCGGCACTGCTGGGCGCCTGGGCGCTGCGGCGTCAATCGACGGAGCAGATCGCCGCGCTCCAGGTCCCGGCTCTGGTACGCACGATGCGCGTCGCCGCAGCGGCCCTGTTCGCCTATGGCCTCGTGGCGGGCTTGATCCCCTCACCGGCGCCCTTCTGGCCTGCTTCAGTACTCAACACCGCGAGGGTCGAAGCGTTCGCTGTGATTCCAGTCCCGCTCTGGCGCTCGCTGGTAGGGGCGGTGCTGGCAATCGCGATGATCCGCACCCTGGAAATCTTCGACGTCGAGGTCGATCGGCTCATCGCCCACATGGAGGAGGCTCAGGTGCTGGCAACCGAGCGCGAGCGCATCGCTCGCGAGTTGCACGACGGCACCATCCAGACCCTCTACGCCGCGGGCTTGCTGGCGGAGTCGGTCCAGAAGGGGTTGCCGGAGGAGAGCCAGGCGTGGGAGCGGCAGACCCGCGTGGTCACGGTAATCAACGAGGCGATCAGCGCGCTCCGGCAAACCATCTCCGATCTTCGTGCCCCCGAAACGGCTAACCTCTCTGCCGCGCTGAAGCAGGTCGCGCGCGACGTTCAGGCGCGATGCCTGACACCGGTGGCGCTCGAGTTGGCGCTTCCGGAGGGACGTGGCCTGGCACCACGCCGGGCGAGTCACATCCTGGCGGTCGTGCAGGAGGCCCTCAGCAATAGCGTGCGCCACGCCCGCTGCCAGCACATGACCCTGGGCGCCGTCTACGAGGCCAGCGGCGACATGCTCCGCCTCTGGATCCGCGATGATGGCGTTGGCCTTCGCCCGGACACGGTCGTTGGCTATGGCCTGCGCAACATGCGCGACCGGGCACGCCTGCTGGGCGGGACGCTGACGATCATGCCTGCTGATACGCACGGCACCTGCGTCACCTTGACGGTCCCGTGGGAAGAGCTGACATGATCCGGGTCTTACTCGTGGACGACCACGAAGTGGTTCGGTTGGGCCTGCGGACGGTCCTGGAGCAGGAGCCCGACATCAACGTTGTCGGCGAGGCCAGTACGGCCGAGCAGGCCGTGACCGCGACATTGCACCTCGAGCCGGACGTGGTCCTGATGGACATCCGTCTGCCCGACCGCAGTGGGATTGAGGCAACCCGGGAGTTGCTCCAACAGGGCGTACGTTGTGCAGTGATCATGCTCACCTCATATGCCGACGATAACCTGATCCTGGAAGCGATCAAAGCGGGCGCGGCCGGCTACTTGCTGAAACGGGTCGGGAGCCATGATGTCGTGCGCGCTGTTCGCACTGCGGCGGCGGGCGAGGCGCTGCTCGACCCCAGCATCACCCGCCGCGTGCTCGACCACCTCCGCGCGGCCCAGGCGGCGCAGGAGGCTCAGTACTTCCAGGGGCTCTCCGAACGCGAGCGGGTCATCCTGGCCCTGATTGTGCAGGGGCGCAGCAATGCCGAGATCGCGACCACGCTTTACTTGAGCGAGAAGACGGTGCGCAACTACGTCTCGACGATCCTGGCCACCCTCGGTGTCACCAACCGGATCGAGGCTGCGAACGTTGCCCGCAAGCATCACATCGAGCGCCATCTATGAACCGCCGGCGCCTCATCATCGTCGCCGCCTTTTCGCCCGTGGCGACGCGCCGGTCAAACCGTTCCATGGATACATAACAAGAGACCCCCGCAGTGGTGCGGGGGTCCTGTTGATATGGACGGATCGATCAGGCACGCATACCGACCTGAGGTGGTGCGGCCGTCGCCGCCGGTTGGGGTACGCTCCGGCCCTTCCAGGGGGTGCCCAGCAGCGGCAGGAGGTAGTAGTCCAGACCGATGTAGCCGGCGACCTTCCAGGCCAGCATCAGTAGAATCGCCAGAGTGAAGAGCAGCCCATTGGTGCTGGCCGCCCCCGCCATGATGAAGTTCCAGTTCATCAGCGCGCCCCCGAAGGCCGCGATCCCGACGAAGGCCCCCACGATCAGGCCGACACCGACCAGGAACTCACCGTAGGCGATGACCTTGCCGAACCAGGTGTAGCTGTTGGTCTGCAGCAGCCAGGCGATGAAATCGCGGTACCAGTCGAAGGCGATTGTCGGGCGGCCATTCTCGGGGATCGCGATCGCGCGCGCCCAGAAGCCTTTGAGAGACTCACCGCCCGCCACCCAACCGGGGTCGCCGATCTTGTGCAAACCGGCCTCGACCCACTGCCAGCCCAGGTAGAGCCGGACGAGCAGCCAGAGCCAGGCACTGCGGGTATCAGCGAAAAAGAACCGGGCAAGCGGGGGATCTTGAACCTCCCGATGTGGGCGAGCCAGATATGCTTTCATGGTGTCCTCCTCCATGACTGTTTATGATTCGAGTCGCTTGATGCGAGCAACGTTGATGGAGATACTTTACCGCGACTGCTTGAACGGCAACAGTGTAAGCAGTCCTGCTTCTGGCGTGACAGCATCACAGGGTGTGCCGATAGCTGTCATATGTGCATGAGCACGCCGCGATGGTTGGCGGGCCGGCGACCCTGTCAGTTGGCTCAGACTCCTTAGCAGTCCCGGCACCCTCGCCATTCATGGCATCGCTCGAAGTTCGTGCCCGCCGAACCGGACCGCCGCTCGAAGCTACCGGCCGGATGTTGACGGGTCTCCAGGAAACGTCCCTGCCGTCGACAGTGGCCGAGTCCCGCATTCCACCATCGGGACGTCGTCGCACCTTCCCCGCAGGCAAGCAAAACGGCACCCAACCGGCCTCGTCGTCGGAGAATACACGTGACCCATTTTTTCCTGATCTCCCCTTCAATGGATACACTTCCTCAGCGAACTCACACGCCCACGACCGTCTGCGAGGAACGTGAAAGCCGCCCACGTCCTGGCGTCATTCCGTTTCACGAACCAACCAGCTGTACAGACCTGGCGCGAACCGGTGGGCCTCAGACTGCGTTCTGGCCGCCCACACTCTCTCGGAGCATTCTCATGACCAATGATCCGTTTCTCCAACAGTTGCTTTCACTCCCCACCGTCATGTCGGCGGAGCTGTCACCCGACGGGCGTTGGGTGGCCTTTGTCTGGTATCGCGTTCACGAGAACCTGGACGTATTCGCCGTCCCCACCAATGGCTCGGCACCGCCGGTCGCCCTCAGCCACACCCCTGAGGCCACCCAATTCGTCAGCTGGACTCCGGATTCAGGCGCTGTGATCGTGGCCGAAGACCACGATGGCGATGAACGCGCTCGCCTCTTTCGGGTGGACCTCGATCGGCCCGGCGAACTGCAGCCGCTCACCGAGGCGCATCCGCCCTACTTCGTCCGCGGCGGCGGTCTGCGCCCCGACGAGCGCACACTCTTCTACGGAGCCAACTATGACTTTCGGGCCGGAAAAGTCATCACACCGACCTGGATCTATCGCCACGACCTGCGCACCGGCGAGCGTGTGCCAATTGCTCGCCCGCAGCGGCCGGCCTACACCGTGCCCGACCTCAACCGCCCCGGCACTCACGTGCTCTACTCCCGCAAGGATCGTCATCCGTCGGGCCGGCAGTTTTACCTGGTGGATGTCGAGGGGCGCGAGGATCGCGAGATCCTCAACTTTGGCGATGCGGTCAAGGTCTCGGCGTCCTGGTTCCCCGACGGAGAGCGGATCCTGGTACTCTCGGAATCCCACGACGGGCGTCCGCAGACCCACATGAGCCTGGGTGTCTATCACTGGCCGAGCGGTACGATGCGCTGGCTGCTCGACGACCCGGACCGCGACCTGGAGAGCGCGTGGGTCTCCCCCGACGGCACCATCGTCGTTGACGAGGTTCGCGAGGCGCGCCATCGCCCCACCTTCCTGGATGCAGTGACCGGCGCGGAGACGCCCTTCCCACGCCTCCCCGGCAACTTCCTGCCCGAGGGCCGCACGGTGGACGGTGCCTGGATCGGGCTCTACTACTCGGCGACCTCCCCCACGGATCTGGTGCGCTTCGAGCCAGCGGCCCAGTCTCCGAGCGACCTCATGTCCCTGACCCGTGTCTGGGAGCGAACCAATCTCGATCCACAGCACCTCGCGCCCGCGGAAGAGTTCCGCTGGCCCTCCGTGGACGGACTGACGATTCAGGGCTGGCTCTATCAGGCTCATCCCAACCCGCGACGCGCGATCATTTACGTCCACGGCGGCCCCACCAGCCATTCCGAAGACCGGCTGAACCCGCAGATCCAATACCTCGTCTCGCGGGGCTTCAACGTGCTAGATGTCAACTATCGAGGGAGCACGGGGTTTGGACTGACGTTTCGCGAGGCCATCAAGGTCGATGGCTGGGGCGGGCGCGAGCAGGCCGACATCGCCACTGGGGCCGAGGCGCTGATTCGGGCCGGACTGGCCGGCTCTGGCCAGGTGGGCCTCACCGGTACCTCGTACGGGGGATACAGCTCCTGGTATCTGATCACCCACGCCCGACCGAAGATTATCGCGGCCGCGGCACCGATCTGCGGCATGACCGACCTCGTGGTGGACTACACCACGACGCGGCCCGACCTGCGCCCCTACAGCGAAGAGATGCTGGGCGGCAGCCCGGAGCAGGTGCCCGAGCGCTACTATGAGCGCTCACCGATCAATTTTGTGGAGAACATTCGCGGGAAAGTGCTGATCGTCCAGGGCGCCCAGGACCCGAACGTCACACCGGAGAATGTGCGCCAGGTGGTCGAGCGCCTGGAGCGCCGCCAGATCCCTCACGAGTTGCTGGTCTTCGAAGATGAGGGCCACGGGATCAAGAAACCGGCCAACCAGACCCGGCTGTTTGTGCGCCTGGCCGAGTTTTTCGATGAGGCCCTGGGCCCGAATCGCCGGGAACCGTGCCACAGTAAAGGACGAGGCGCTCCTGCCGACATACGGCAAGTCCGGGCCTCCCTCTGCTCGTCAAATGGGAACCTTAGGAGGGGTGGGATGGAACGCAGAACGTGGAATGATGAATAGCCGGTCTCAACTTCAGCATTCATCATTCCACGAGCGCCGGCTTCTCAGGGAAGCCCGACTTCAGTGATCACCCCGGGGACGTGGACGAGCACGGCGATCAGAAGCGCCAGCCCGAAAGCAAGTGCGGCCGTGCCGAGCAGGCGGATCCACCACTGCCGATCGTGGCCGCCGATGAGGGCGCACAGCGAACCCGGTTGTTGACCCGCACCTTCAGTCCGGCTTTCATACCAGGCCAGCAGTGCGGTTCGTACCGTCGCCAGATCCTTGTTGTACTGCAACACCCCGTCCTGAGCGAGACTGACGGCCCCACGCTCCTCCGAGACGACCAGTGTGAGTGCGTCGCTCTGCTCCGACAGGCCCAGTGCGGCCCGGTGGCGCGTGCCGAGCCGGCCCAGCCGCCGCTCGGTCAAAGGAAGGACACAGGCAGCGGCTCGCACGCGCGACCCGCGAAGCACGGCAGCGCCGTCGTGCAAGGGGTTGTTGGGATAGAAGATTGCCTCCAGCAGCTCGCTGCTCACCTCGGCGTTGAGGCGCACGCCGGTCTCGACGATGACATCGAGTGGAACTTCACCTTCCAGCACGATCAGCGCCCCAGTCTTGTCCGCGCTGAGTCGCTCGATCGCGCGCATCAGGGCCGGCACGATCCCCCCGGTCACCTCCGCATGGCTGGCACCGCCACGCCCCCCAACACGGCCCAACTCCTCCAGCATGCGGCGCAACTCGGCCTGAAAGAGCACCGGCGTTGCGACGAGAATCGCCAGCAGCGCCCCCCGTGCCAACAACGACAGGGCCGGGAACGGGCGTAACAGCACAAGCAGCAGGAGCACGAACACGGCCAGCAGTGCCCCCCGGGCCAGGACGCGGGCGGGGCTACGACCCAGGAGGCGAAGCACGAAGAAGAGCACCACGGCAACCAGCAGCGTATCCAGCCAGAAGAGCGGTGAGTTGGCTGCCATGGACAGAGTGCGCCCGAGTTGCCGGATCAGGGGAATCACGCGAGCGCCTCCGGTACGAGCGGACGCGGGCGCCGGCGCGCCACACCGAGCACCGTGCGCAACCGCGCCTCGATGCGTTCGCGCTCCGCCGCGGGATCACGGCCGGCGAGCGGGAGGCGCCCCGCTGCCATGTGGCCGTGCCCCCCGGCGCTACCACGGGTGCCAACGACCTCACGCATGACGGTACCGGCGTTAAGAGTCTCGTCGTGGGTACGCATCGAGATGATCAACTGCTCGCGAAACTCCCCCATCACGACGCTCCACTCGACCCCCACGGCGCGCACCAAGAGGTCGGCGAGCTCGGCAACGATGTCAGCGCGGTGAACCTCACCCACATGAGAGAAGACGACCGGCCCGTAGACCAGCGCGCGAATGAGGGCTCGCTGGAGGGCCTGATAGTAGAACCAGGAGAGCGGCGCCTGCTCGATCTGCCCGAGCCAGCGCTGGTTCACGGACTGGTGCAGCGCCAGGTAGAGGGCGGCATCGGCCTCGTGCGTTGCACGTGACAAGCCGAGCGTATCCGTCTTGATCCCGTAGAAGAGCGCCGTCGCGAGGCGCGCGTCCCAGGCCAGGTCTGCCACCTGCAGATACTGGCCGACAATAGTCGAGCAGGCGCCATAACTGGGCCGCACGTCCTGATAACCGGCCGCGCCTGTCCGTAAACGACTGTGATGATCCAGGACGATGTTGGGCTCGATCGTCGCGGGCAGGCTGTGATTGCCCGCGCCCGGTTGAGTATCGACCAGTGCCACTGCGTCAAAATCAGCCGGCGCGAGCTGGTCGACCGTGCGGAAGCGGAGCCGCAGGACGCGGACCATCGCACGGTTCTCGCCACGCCCCAGGAATCCCCCATAAGCCTGCGTGACGGCGTGGCCCTGCCTGCGCAGCAGCGTCGCCAGCCCGAAGACTGATGCGAGCGCATCGGGATCAGGGTCGTTGTGGGTCATCACCAGGACATGGTGGCGACCGGCAACAGCGTCCAGCAGTGCCCGCAGATCGGAGGGACGGGTCGGCATCGATCTTCTCCCGGGAATAGCGGCGGTTCATCTCGACGGGCGCAAGCAGGGTGAGACTCGAGCGGACGAGACCGAAAATACCAAACCAATTCTGGCCGAATGGGAATCATCCCTCAGTTGATTTTCTTGCGCCTCACGCTGCGGCGTCTGTAAATGGCTGCGGAATCGCACCCGCCCATGCGCCATAAGCCAGTAGCATACCACGTGCCGGCTGGCGATGCAGGCGGCCAAATGCTGGGCTTCACAGACAAAGAGCGGTTGTTGGGCCCGGGTCGCCCCGCTTCCAACTTCCCTCAGACACCGGGCCGGTGCCCTCCGAGCCGCTCGCCGCGGAACTCTCGGCGTTTGCAAAGACACGCAGCCTGAACACAAAAGGAGCGTCTGTTCTTCGCGGGCGCTCTTCGCCCGGGGATGGCCCGGGCAGATAGTCTGGTCGTTATCGCTTTGGGTCCGTCTGTGGCTCGCTTGAGGACAGGCGAGTACCGTTGGAGGATGGACGCGCCTCAAGCGGCGTGGCATCGGCCAGGAACGCCCACAAGGTATTCAGGTCGACCGACTTCAGGAGGTAGGCACTCGCGCCGGCGCCGAGGAGCGCTTCCTTCTCGGAGAGATCGGGGTACGAGGTGTAGACAAGAATGCGACTGTCGGGGGTCACTTCTCGGAGCTGACGTGCCAGCCGGATGGCATCGAGGCGCTTGGGCTCCAACAGGATGATGTCTGGCTGCAGAACCGTCGCGAGGGAGACGGCCTCGTCCGCATCGGCGGTATTGCCAGCCACAGCAATCCCGGGAACGCGGGCGAGATGAACCAACAACGCCCTCCGGGCCTGGGGATGATTATCGATGAGCAACAGGCGGCGCGCCCGCATAGGACACTCCTCAGAACGTCGCCCCGAAGCATAGGTGACACACTCTACAGTAGCAGGCGAGTTCCGACGCAGCGAGTGGCGTTTGTCATCCGGGACCTGGTCCAAGGGCAGGCTCAGTGTACCATCGGAACCTCGTTGGTGACTGGAGCTACGATCTCCACGGTGGTGCCCTGCCCCGGTGTGCTCAGCACCCGGAGGGTCCCTCCCATTCCGGCCACGCGCTGTTTCATGTTGCGGAGGCCACGATGTTGCCCGGCGAAGCCCTCGGCCGGCACGGCGAATCCTACGCCGTTGTCGCTGATCACGACGATCACATGCTCCAGGTCATCGTCCATCTCGACTCGAACCTGGGCACGTGAGGCGCGCGCGTGTTTCACGATGTTCGTCAGGACCTCACGCGCAATGTGGAAGAGCTCAGTCGTCTGGGGTGGCGTCAGGCTCTCGTCCACGCCCTCCTCGACCTTGACCCTCACCTGGGTCATGCTGTTCATGCGAATCGAGCGTACCAGGTCCGTCAATCCCGCGGTCAGCGCTTTCCCGCCGAAGCGCCCAGGCCCCAGATCGGCAATGTAGCCGCGGATATCCTGGATCACCTCGTCCAGGCCCTGGATAATCGTTCGAAGCTGCTCGCGAAGCGCCCCTGGGTCCTCATCCGTCCGGCGCACGGCCGACTCAAGCGTCAGACCGATGGCGTAGATAGACTGAATGATGCCGTCGTGCAAGTCCATTGCAAAGCGTTGGCGCTCCTCCACGACCGCCAGCCCCTCGATCCGCCGCGCCAGGCGGGCATTCGCGAGGGCCGCCGCCGCCTGAGCCCCGAAAAGCTGGAGCAATTCCTCGTCTTTTTCGTCAAACGGGAGCCCACCGGCCTTCTCAGTCAGGTAAAGATCACCCAGGAGCTGACCCTGGTAGGACAAGGGGATGCCCAGTAGCGTCTTCATGGGCGGATGATTGGGCGGAAAACCGACCGACTCGGGGTGAGACTGAATGTCGTTCACCCGAATCGGCTCGCCCTTCCGCATGAGGTAGCCCAGGAGCCCCAGGCTCGCGGGCAGGCGGCCGATGGCCGCGTGGACCTGGGGGGAGATCCCCGAGGTGATAAACTGGTTCAGCGTGCCATCCTCGCCGATCACGCCCAGCGCCCCGTAGCGAGCATTGAGCAGATTTCGGCTCAGATCCACGACGCGCTGGAGGACGTTCTCCAACGCCAGATCAGAGGTCAGCGCCAGGCTCGCCTCGTGCAGGGCCCAGAGCCTCGCTGTTTGCTGCTGCTCCTGCTCGTAGAGGCGCTCAGCCGCGGCCCGGGCGGCTTGTTCATGAACGAATTGGGCGCGCTCATCCTCCGCCCGCTTGCGCTCGGTGACGTCGATGCCGGTGGCGATGATGTACTCAACCTCGCCGCCATTGCCCACCAGCGCCGTGTTGGACCAGGCGATCAGGTGCCGGCAGCCATCGCGGGTCATCCAGAAGTTCTCGTACTCGTTGGGGAAGTGGCCGGTGCGGAGCTGCGCGAAGACCCTTTTGACCGGCTCGACCTCCTCCGGAATCAAGAACAAATCCCAGACGGGCTTCCCCATCACCTCAGCGAACGAGTACCCGGTGAGCTGTTCACAGGCCCGGTTGAAGCGGACGATGCGCCCCCGCACGTCGAGTACGACCACCAGGCTGCTGGCCGTGTCGAGCACGGCAGTCGTAAAATCGCGCTCTTTCTTGAGGGCCTCCTGCGCCTGCTTGCGCGCGGCTGTGAGCACGCTGATGAACAGCGCGACGATCACGAACAGGTCCAGCCGCGAGAGAACATCGGGAGACCTGGCTACGTCCGGTGGACTGAGAACGAAGAAGTAGAAAATGGCCGCTGTCCCAAGGACAGTCGCCAGCAACGCCGGGCCCAGGCCGCCATACCAGGCACTGACCATAACGGCGACAAAGAAGAGGGGGAAGACGTTGGGCTCGATCCACGGCCGGATGAGCACCGTCAACAGGAAGGCAAGAACAGTGACCAGAACGGCCAGGCCATAACGCCGCACTGCGGGGTGCATGCTTTGGGTCGACATGTTCCTGACTCCGTGGGGGTCGTGGGGTTTGGCCACAACGCTGGCACCCACTGGCAGCCCACTGCTGCTCCCGGCGCCACAATGCCCGGCCGGCCCGCACCGGGCGCCGCCTGCTTCGCATGCGAGCGGCGTTCCCTTCAGGCATCTTTCTATATGATAGGGGCAACCGCTTCCGAGCGCAAGGTGGGTGGAGGCCTTAGAGTTGACCGTCATCGCCCTCTGGTGAGCCACGAACCGTTCGTGAGATCGACCACAATGGGTTCGGCTGACGGTTCAGATGGGAGCCGCACGACGGGAGTGGATGGAACCGAGACAGAGAAAAAGGGCGCCGGCTCATCGCCAGCGCCCCTCATCTTCGCCCGTTGAGTCAATCCCGCTCGAAACCGGTCACGTCGTCACCGGAGGCACGTGACCGGAGCTTGCCGAAGCCCCGGAAGACTTCGGAAGGCTGGCTCCTTGACCGGCGCCTTAGACCGATCTTGTTCACCCGGCCGGCCAGCCGTCAAGAGACAACGTGGCCGGAGGCGCGCCCCCGCGCGACCTCAGGGTCAGAAAAGGAACGTACCGCCGCAGTTCCCGCCCGCTTCGGGCAGGACCGATCCTCGCAACCAACGCGACAAGGAGCCGAGGTCGAAGGTCTTCACAAGATACGCTCTTGCACCCGCGCCGAGGAGCGCTTCTTCCTCCCAGAGATCGGGGTACGAGGTGTAGACGACGATGCAACTCTCGGGGATCACCTCACACAGGTGGCGAACCAACCTGATGGCATCGAGATGCTTGGGCTCAAGCACGACGAAATCTGGCCGGAGGTGAACTGCCATGCGCAGGGCCTCATCGGCCTCACCGGTCTCCCCGGCAACATTGATTCCAGGGACCTGGGCGAGCCGGGCCCTGAGGGCACGACGAACGTGGGGATGGGGGTCTACCAACAATAGGCGGCGCGGGTCCACCGGTGCCTCCTCAAAATGCCGCCTTCGGCGATGCAGTGGCACTGCCTGACCGAGCCCGGCTTACCGGGGCCGACAGACGTCGAGCCCTGGCGGGCTGGCATTGGGTGTTGTAGTGGTCAACAATAGCAAGCTCCACCGTGAATCAATAGTGATCTTTGTCATATATGTGTAAAGGGACGACTGCCTTTAGGGTAGGATTTATAAAAGCCATCATGGACCGAATCATGACATTTGTCACTCCCTCCAACGCCGAGTGGCAGGATTTCCCATGCCCGGCCACTGACACACCTCCGACGCTCCACTCACATCTGAGCCCGTCCGCCGGTGATACCTGACACGACCGGCCCGCGAAATGGCGTTCGAGCGCAGCGCTCGGAAGCGATCCACCAGACCGATGGTCTGGGCAATGTGCTGAGCGACGAGCCGGTTGTCACCGGTAATGATCTTGAGTTGCACCCCGAATTCGGCCAGATCGGCGATAGTATCCCGCACGCCCGTTTTCGGAGGGTCGCAGAAGAGCAGGAAGCCAACAAAGGTCAGGTCATACTCGTCGGCCCGTTTGTAGCCGGCACACTCCTCTCGCTCCGCAGGCGCCGGGATCGACTTGACCGCGACCCCCAACACGCGAAACCCCTGCACACCCCACTGACGATGCCGTCCGCCGGTACCAGGCTGCCGGCCGAGAGCAACACCACGTCGCCGGGGACGACCTCTTCGGCGGGGATAGACTGCGCCTGGCCGTTGCGCAGCACCGTCGCCTTGATCGTCACTCGGGCACGAAGCTGCTCGGCCATCGAGTTGGCGCGATATTCCTGGATGAAGCTCAGAACAGCGCTCCCGATGACGAGGATGATGAGCGCATCGCCCCAATCTTTTAGAACGGCTGAGACGCCCGTGGCGAAGAGTAGGATGAGGATGATCGAACTGTGGAATTGTCTGAGGAAGAGTTGCAGGGCCGTGGCCTGCTCCCGCGCGTCGAGGGTGTTCGGCCCAACCTGTCCAAGCCGTTCCCGCGCCTCGGCCGAGCTCAACCCATCCGGAGAGCTTGAGAGCGTCGCCAGGAGGAGGGCCGCGGGCTGGCTCCAGTAATGCTCGAGATTGATACTTCGCGCGTCCATATCAGATTCCGCCGGTTGGCGGTGAAGCGTGGGGCGCGACCGGCCATTCAGCCAACGCCGCGCCCCGCCGTCACTGCTGGTCAGTAACGGAACACCGCAGCGATCAAGCTATCACAGGGCAATGTTTGCTCGTTGAGGGCGTAGACCTCCCCGTCGTGCAACAGTGTTTGGATGGCGGCGCGATCCAGGAGATCCTCATCGCCGGGCTCTGGCTCCGGGTGGACGTGTACTGTCTCGGTATCCGGATCGAATCTGCCCCATCGCTGGTGGCCGACGGCAACGAAGAGTGAGTCGACTCGGCCTGCAAAGGCGGCCGGCAGAATTGCTTCGAGCTCGTCAGACGTCAACCCGGTGCCGGCCAATGCTCCGTATCTGTCGGCGGCATCCTCCCGCGCCTTCTCGAAGATTGGCTGCATCACGGCCCAAGCGCGCTCGTGCAATTCGGCCGCACTCAGGCGATCGGGGTTGCCCGGGATCCCAGCGTCCACCAGGGATAGATAGGTATTGGCCTCCCGGTAGATTGGGAGCAGGTACTCAACCCCTGCCAGCACCAGAGGCACCTGTTCGTCCCGCAGTAGTGCGTGCAATCCCTCATCAATCCGGCGACAGTAGGTGAGGAGATAGTCTTTAGTGTTGTCCTGTTCCTCCCCCTGACCATACCAGATCGCCGTCCTCACACCCGTGCCCCCGGCTCGATCCGGCCGGAACCGGAGCTGTTGCTGGAGGTTGTCGTATTGCAGAGCCTCCTCCATGCTCTTCGGAACGCCCTTCAACTCGATCTCCTTGACGCTGTAACGTGTGCACAGGAGCAACCTGACGTCGTTTTGGCTGAGGGCGAGCACGTAGAATCGCCCGTCGCCGGTGAGGAGCGGAAACAGCGCTTTGAGGTGGAAACGGTCGCTAACGACAACCAACTCCGCGAACTGGAGCGGAAGGCAGAAGGCACGAAACAGCGCTGGCGAGAGAAAAATCGCCAGTCCATCGCAGGGATGCTCCCGAAAAATCCCTTCCGCGCTGAGGTGCCGGGCCGGTTCCAGCACGTTCTCCGCCTCCGGCCGCCGAAGACCGCTGGCGATCAGGCGCTCCTCGGCCTCGTCAAGGAGATTCTTGAGCCGGATCCGATCCTCCAGAGTCGCCGGTCCGGCACGGTGGGTTGGCAGAAAGATCGAGACACAGGGGCCTTTCGAGGCCTCCAGGAGTACGCGCAGATCACTCTCACTGATGAACGACATACTCGTCTCCTTTCGATGCCTGCAGCAAGGTGTGCAATTGTTCCAAGACCGAAACGGCGGCCTCAGCGGGGGCAAGCCTGCCCGTATCCACGACCGCTTCGGATGCCAGGGGCCGTTCGTAGGCCACCCCCACACCCGGCACGGTCGCCGCCCGGCCGGTTCTCGCCAGAGTGTAGATACCTTTCGGGTCGCGCTTCTGGCAGATATCGAGGGGGCAGCACACGTACACTTCGGCGAAGCGTTCGATCTGGGCACGGGTGCGGTCGCGGTAGGCACGCCTGTGAGCCGTCGCCGCGATCAACACGTTCACACCGCCGCGCGTCACCCAGACCGCCAGAAAAGCTATGACGCCGTAGAACCACTCCCGCTCGCTCTCAGTGTAGCTCGGGTGCGGAGTCAGGACCCCCCGCAGGACGTCGGAATCCAGAATGAGGGCCACGACACCTCGCTGGGCGAGCAGGCGCTGCATCTCCTGCGCCAGCGACGACTTCCCCGAGGCCGGCAGCCCGGTCAGCCACACCGCGAAGCCGGGCCTTCCCTGCGCCGCCGTCACGCTGCCTCGAGATAGTCATTGATTTGGCGCCACTCAAAACGACGCGAGGCCATCACCCGCCGGGCGAAGGTGAGCAGCCTGCGACGGACATCGGCGTGGATGCTGGGATACCACTGCGGGCTGGCCAGCACCAGCGTACGCCAGGCAAACCATGGCTGGATCACGCTGAGCAATTCGTCATCGTGACTGCCTGCGAGGTAATGGCTCCAGAAGGCCGTGTACAGGTTCTCGAATGGCCCCGCGAGCCGGCCGTATCGTTGCAGAGAGAAGAACAGATAATTGATCGTCATACAGCTCACGTCGTCCGCCGGTTCCCCCCATTCGCCCCGGCTGCGATCAAGCAAGGTGAATTCGTTCTGTTCGGTAAAGAGCACGTTGAAGGGGTGAAAATCGCCGTGCACCTGGCTCAACCGGCCGGTCAGCGACTTAAGCCGCCAGCGCCACTCATTGGCGGCCACCTCGATTGCGCGTAGCTCCTCCACGGGTGTCAGCGGAAAATCGGCCGGATAGCTATCGGTCAGACCCATAATACCCTCCCCGTGGCCAACCAGATCACGGAGTCGCCGCCGCCAGAGGAGCGGATCATCGTGCTTCACGGCGTGGATGCCAACCAGGTAGTCCGCCAGCGCTTCGGCACGCGCACGATCGCGATCCGTGCACATTCCCTCGTCGCGAATCCGCGTCAGGTCACCGGCGTAGAGCTGACCAGGGGCGTAGTCCGTCAAGAGCAAGAGCTCCCGAATGTGTCCGGCGGATTCAAGCCGGCCGTCGTCAACCACGGCGACCATGTCTTGGGCCTGAATGTGGCGCGGCAGATGATTAAAGCTGTGGAAATTGAGCCAAACCTCAGCCACGCGGTCTGCATCCCGTTCGCGGCCAAAACTGTTGCGGGAGATTCGGCGCAGGACAACTCGCCGAATCTCAGCCGGCTCGGAGCCGTCTTTCCCGCTGGCAAGCGGGCGGTAGTCGATGCACATCGGTTGACCGTAGCCGAAGGCTTTGAGGGCCGCAGCCCCGCCGGTGCCACCGCCCAGCTCGTTGATCCCCTCAATCTGGATCGGGGCTCCACTCACCCTCGAGAGATAGTCTTCAAGAGCAGCTTGATCCAGGTGCATCCACATCACCTCCTTCGTTTCCTCCGGCCGGGCCCGTTCCGCGGGCTCAGCCGGCGCGCCCAGGCGTTGGTCACCTTTGTCTGGGAGAATTTCTCGCTGGCGCACCATCGCGAGCAATGCGGCCCCTGTCCATAATCACGGCGATGCCGCGCTCTCGCGCCACGAACATCCGCGTCGAGCTTTCCCTTGTGCCCGATCGTCCCATCGTAGCCGGGTGCCACGACAGAGAATTTCATGACTCGCAGCCTCAGGACGTCCCCCCAGAACACCTTCATCGGTGGCGACCGAAGCCAGGACACCGCCTCCCAGGAGAGCTGGCACTCGACTGCGTCCGGCGAGAAGCCTCAATCGCTCGTTATCTAGCGTACCGGATTTCAATCACCGGCTATATCTACGTTTGTGACGTGCCTGGGCGCTATCTGTCATACTGAGGAGAATCTTGGGTGCTGCGTACCGCATTGATCCTCTGAACAGCAGCAAGGAGCCGAGGTCGAAGAGCTCCCTGAAGGGCGGCCCGAGCGCCCACCTCGACGCTCAGAGACGAGACTGATGGAGCACCCGGTACAGATCGCGCAGGCAGCCGATCTCGGCACCGTGATGAACGTCATGGAAGACCATGGTCCAGAAAATGCGCCAGGTGGGCCACGGCTCTCCCCAGTTGGTAAGCCGCAGCTCTTCCAGGTCGGCGTCGCTGAGGCGGTCCAACGCCGCCTGCAGCCGATCGTGGCCCGCCTCCAGCCAGGTAATCGCGGCGGCGGCGGTATGGGGGACCGGCAGTTTATCCCAGGTCAGCCTCGCCGGGCCGAAGGCGTACTCGTGGTACATCACCTTGCAGGAGGCCACGTGGAACAGCCGCCAGCCGATGGTGGTGAACGGCGGCGGCTCCGGGTCTGGCTCAGCGTAGTCCGAGGTCCAGCGGCCGTCCGCTGTCTGGTGCACCGTCCAGCAGCCCGGGGCGGGCTCCCAGAAGAACTCTTCGTCGGTCAGGCCCTCCAGCCGGCCGCGAAGCGTCGCCCAGCCCTCCCCCATCGCCGCCTGCAGCAATTCAATCGTCTGCCGGGCTGGCCTCAATACATACCCCGCCGGCGGTTCGACCGCGCGCGCTGCCGGCATCTCCCAGTCACCGACCTCACCGCTGGCAAGCGCCTCAGCCACGGCATCCTCAGGCCGCGCCCCGAACGCCACCATCTGGTGGCGCATGCCCGAGACGAGATAGATATTCATCCGACTTCCTCCTCTCAACCACCTGACTTTCTCCGAGCAACAGGAATGCCTAAGGTGTTGGCAGACAGTCACGCCTGGGCCGGTCCACGAATCCGGTTTCCTCGGTCAAATCTCCGGTATAGCACTGAAAGCTGGTTGGAAACGCAAGCACACGAGAGTGATCGGTCGTCGCAGACAGAAGAATCGGGTCAAGGATCGTCCCGTCACGACTCCTCTCCCTCTTTCATGCGAGGAACAGTGGCGAGTTGGACCCTCTCAGCGTTGGAGGGCCGGCCCACGGACGGCTGAACCGCAGGCGTCCCCATCGGCACCCGCACGACCGCCGCCATCAGAATGAACCCGTGGGCCGCGAGCCGTCAGCCAACAGTGCCCCGAATGATTCCCGAACTCACCAGAAGGTGCGTTGCGCCCAGCATCAACCGCGAGTGGCCGGGGGCTGAGTGATGCCTTTCGGCGAAGTTCATATTGGGATCCGATGCACGGAGTGCCACGCACCACACTCTGGGCTGGCGCAAAACGTGAACCGTGATGAGCGTTCTTGCGGGAGGTCCGCACGTTCCAGGCATTCCAAACCGCTCCGTCGGCGGATTGGACCAGCGCACATTGGTCCAACATGCGCGTTCGCGGATGGCTTCGGCTTGAGTGTATACAAAGCGTGCGACGGGTTGGTCCCACGAAAGCGGTCCGATTCCCTGGCCCTGGCTGTCCACCCGCGGTTCACCCAACAATCTGACCCGCCACCGGATGATGTGTTCATATTTCTGCAAAAGTGGCGCGTGCGCGCAACTTTTACAGAAAGTGAGATACGCCATCCGCCACCGACGTGCCGTGGCTGGCGTTCGATTCTGACGCACCCTTGTGATACAGTGAGGGATGTCGGACCCTTTCACACCCACGAGGAGGGACAGATGGCCAATCTTCTCAACTGGTTCGAGATTCCAGTAATAGACATGGAGCGGGCCTCGAAGTTCTACGGCACGTTGTTGGGCCGGGAGGTGCAGCCGGCAGACATCATGGGCACGCCCTACGCCTTCCTCCCGAATGACAACGAAGGCATCGGCGGGGCGCTCGCCCAGGGCGAGCACTATCAGCCCAGCGACCGGGGCGTCACGATCTATTTCGCTATGGGAGACGACCTGGCGCCTGCACTGGCGCGCGTTGAACCGGCAGGCGGCAAAGTGCTGACGCCAAAGACACTGATCGACGAAGAAAACGGCTATTTCGCGATCATCCTGGACACCGAGGGGAACCGCATCGGACTGCACTCCGCGAAGTAGGAGTCGCTTCGAGCGGTCTGCCCGGTGTTCATCCCGTTTGACCGCGTTGGTTCGGGAACGGTCTGCGGTCGCGGTTCCCGAACCAACGGTTGCTTCCATGATGGTCACCAGGTGAGGTCCGACGGACCGCCCGTCGACCACCGTGCCCCGCTCGCGGCACGGCCCGCGAGCGGGGCATTCACTCGCTGCAGTGTGGCCTGCTCAGACCGCGCCACTGCCGAGAGGTCGTGTGTTGAGATAACACGCTCGTACCAGCCAGACGAGGATCACGCCGTGAACGGCCCCACCGCCAGGAGGGTCAGAACCAAAAATGGGCCGAGCCTGAGCGAGTCACAAGCATCCTCACCTCTCTCGGCGCGGGCCAGCGGCTCTCCAGCCTGCGGCGCCACTCTCGCTACAAGTATTCAGCCCCCGCCTCCTCAAGTACTTTGTACACCGTGTCGCCCTTTTTGACGCGTCCCACCACCTTCAGGGCGACGTTCGCCCCGGGCCCAACCTCCTGAACCTTGTGGTGGTCGATCTCCATGGACTCGATCCGTTGGGTGAGATCCCGGCTGCGCCCATGAATGTGGACCTCGTCGCCGACCTTCAGTCCCTCGATGAGATCCAGAACGGCCACACCCAGGCGATTGTAGTAGTGGGACACCTGACCAACACGCTTCTCCATGACTCAATCCTCCCAGTCGATGGAAGGGGCTGACGACGTCGGTACAGCGCCGCAGATCAGCTGGCAGGTTGGAACACCGGTCAAGTCGTCGCCAGGAACGCATGATCGGGGACTTCCGAAGCCTCGGAAGACTTCGGAAGTCTGACGACTTGACCGGCGCTCGAGAGAACATCGTAGACCATCAGGCTGACCCCCTCCTGAGTGAACGTGCCGAAGGCAAGTGCTACGATTCGGTTCAACCAGCCGTACTTCTCCGACGCGGTCTCGTAGGAGGCGGTGACACGGAAGTAGTATTCCGAGGGATCGACAGCTTCGCGCCGGGCAATCCGCTGCATCACCTCTGGCGAGGCGCGGAAGAGCCCTCGATAATTGGCGTAGATCAGGGCGCCGTCGTCGGTGCGACCGACGGCCCGACTCTCCACTTCCGCTGTGCCGTCGGGCCGGATGAGGAGCCAGTCGGCGCCGCCGGGGAGCACGTCACCTCTGAGTTTCGGCCCCTCAAACGTCCCGCCCTTGACGGAGACAATCCGCCGGTTGCCGCGTGGGGTGCTGCCGACATCCAAAGGCATGTCCAGCTCGACATTCGCTTCGTACAGGTACTTCATTTCGATATCTACCACTTGTCCCCTTGCTACGACCCGGGGGATGGTGAGCATTGTCTGTGCTGACATGATCGATGCCTCCTTTGTACAACGACTAACGGCGGTCGCCAGGCCCCGATGGAAGCCGCGCCGGCCGTCTCACCCCAGCGCCACTGAACCGATTCCCTCTCCTGCCAGGCGTCTGAAGTCCAGGTACATAAACGGCGTGTCAGCGAAGATCGCTGCCAACTCCCAACCCGAGGTGCCGAGAGTGTTCAACTCATTCTCGTCGGGGATGTTTGCCTGCGAGAGGCGCCGGATCAGGCGCATGTACTCCCAGACAGGCCCATCCTTGACATAGATGATCGGCACCTGCATCGACTCACTCTGCGGCAGATCCGGAGAAACGAACCTGGTGTTCATAACGCACCTCCAGTGATTGCACAAGGGTAGGGGGAGACAAACGTCTCCCCGCCCGTCGCACGCAACTGTGGCTCGTGGCCGCCGGTTCGCTGGTTGCCACTGGAAATAGGGGATCATGAGGCAACAGAGCCATCGCCCGAGGCACAAACGCGATCGTCGCGGGCAGGAAGCGACCGTAGGCCACCACGGGATACGCAAGCAGGGCAGCAAAGCCTTCTAGAGCGCCGGTCAAGGCGTCAGACTTCCGAAGTCTCGGAAGACTTCGGAAGTCCCCGAGCATGCGTCCCCGGCGACGACTTGACCGATGTCCTGGCACCAGCGCGCTACCCAGGGTGATATCTGAGCGCCATGCGAGAGCGGCACCGGACAAGAATATCAGGAGCGGAAGCACCGTGTGAAGCAACCCACCGACGGGTGCCGGCTCATCAGCAGGGCCAGCCGCCAGGCCACCAAACACCCTCCGGCCAGCCCGCGCCAGTGTCAGCGCCTGCGCAAGCGGCCGCATCCACTTCGTTGTCCGGCCGCCTGGACTGCTTCGCATGGCCGTCCTCCCCGAGATCCTCACAAGTACCGAGAGGCACTCTCCCCGGCGTCTCGCCCGCTCGACTGGCTTGTTGCTTGTCGAGGCCGGCATCGGCCAGAGAATCATCCTGAGTTGTTGAATCGATTTGGCGCCGTATAGTAGACAGTCGTCAGAGGGCCAGTCCGCCGAAGCGGGGTGGCGATATGTTGCGAGCCAGATGCTACTCTCAGAACAAAACATCAAACCAGAGCAACTGGCCCCTTATGGGTGAAGAAAAGAAGATTCAGGATCGAAGCATGAACGTCGGAGAGTAACGCTGGTCCGTCTTCATAACACTATTGTGCGCTCTCCAGCCTGATCCGTTAGTGATGTTCGTCAGGCGATGGGGAGGAGTTCTGGCATTTGTCTGGAGTCGGATCGACGGGGACCATCACCTCTGGAAGGGTCCGGCGTGCGGGACAAGAGCGCTGGGTCGAGGCACAGTAAGGAGCACGGAGTACAGCGTCTGGAGGAGAGCGGGAGCACGTCGTCAAGCTGAGCGGTGATTAGACATGGCTCAATTCCAGGCTCTGACTTTTGTCACTCGACCCGGCTCGTGGGCTGGGCTAGGCTCAGAATGGGTCATACTCTCGCTGGCGCAGGTTCTCCAGGGCGAGCGGCTGGTGCATTGCTGCTGTCCTTCCCCATGCCGTCTCCCTTCGCAACCCCAACGCAGGCCCCTGAGGAACCGTTGACCCCGGGTCTCACGAGAATGCCGTCCTGGCTCGCACCTTCGTGAGCACCACATCTCTGACCGCGAGCCTTGAGGTTCGAGACCTTCTGGCGTTCAGGCGACGCCGAGTGGCCGGACCGCCGGGGTTCCAGATGAGAGGTCATGACTGGAGATCGTCTCGAACCGTGAGAATGAGGGAAAGAAATGAGCACCCACACCGTCTTGATCCCGTTGGATGGCTCCGAATTCAGTCGGCAGGTTTTGCGCCACGTTCAGCGCTTTCTCGACCCGGAAAACACCGAGTTGATCCTGCTCCGCGTGGCACCACTTGCGGAGGGGTTCGTCGCCCCACCGCCACGGCGCCTCTTTACCGATATGGTGACAGTGCCGGAGTACGAATCAGAGCAGGCCATTGAACGCGCCGCACACCCGATCTATCGCAGTCAAGTGCTGGCGAGCCTGGAGAGCTCGCTCACCGACGAGCTGCAGGTGGAGACCCGGCCTCTCCGGGAGGCTGGTTACTCGGTCACCATTGCAGTTCGCTTTGGTGACCCGGCTCAGGAGATTGTCGAGGTTGTCGACCGTGAGGCTGTGGATCTCGTCGCTATGGCAACGCACGGTCGGACTGGATTCAGGCGGATCGTTCTCGGAAGTGTAGCCGACACGGTACTGCGCAGCGTCTCAGTCCCGGTGCTCCTGGTGCGCCCGTTCGGCTATCCGTCTGGTGATGGGCCCGCCAAACGCTTGGCGGAAGGTTAGGACGATTCACCAGAAGCCGTCGTGTCATTCACGAGAGACGGGATCGTGGGGGAGATGGCGAGTGAATCGGTTGCTCGTTGTCTTCCCCGCTCTCAAGTGAAGAATGGGGCGACCGATAATATCCTTGACCCGTCCGTGACGCGCGGTTGCCTGAACCCAACGCTGCGGGCCATCCCGGACGCGCCTTCGATTCGAGTTGCGCGGCGGGGTTGCCCGTTTTCTCCTCCTACCGGCACCAACAGTGCCGCGTTTAGGCCCTGCCCTCAGCCGCTGCCTGCCAGGCCCCCTTTCGACTTCAGCAGGCATCGCACCCCGCTTGGTGTCCCTCCGCTGAACAAGAGATGGCTTGATCTTCTATCGAACCGCCCGCTTTTCACTTCAGTGGATGTATTCCGCCCACAGATTTCGCGAAATCTCCCACTCGCCCGTCACGATCATCGTCCCAGCCAAATGGCGGATGTGTCTCAGCGAGTTGATGATGCCTCCGTCAGCCTTTCGGCGTCCTGCGAGGTGGTCGTTCACACGATGCCGTCCCACCAGGAACATGGTACGCTACACTCGCAGGGATGTCCTGTATTCCCTGGAAAGGAGGGCAAGATGACTCGCCGGCACCGATTCGTCGGCACCGTTGCCCCCCTGTTCACCGCCCTGGTCACTGCGGCACTCTTGGCGATGCCGGTTGACGCTCTGGCCGACGATGCAGGGTGGCGAGGTGAATACTTTCCAAACCCGTACCTCGGGGGCGCCCCAGCGGTAGTTCGGCAGGACGCCGCGATCAACTTCAACTGGGGCACCGGCTCACCCGATCGGAGTATCCCGGCAGACAACTTCTCGGCGCGTTGGACGCGTCAGGTCTACTTCGAGGCAGGGCACTATCGCTTCACGACCGAGACAGACGACGGCGTGCGTCTCTTTGTCGATGGCAGCCTGATTTTGGATCAATGGCGGATCATGGCACCGACGCAGCATTCTATGGAGATCAGCCTCGGTGCGGGCGTTCACAGCGTGCGAATGGAGTACTTTGAGGCGACTGAGCGAGCAGTCGCGCGCTTGTGGTGGAGCCGGGCCGAGGGGCTCGCCGGGTGGCGAGCCGAGTACTTCAACAACCCGTGGCTCACCGGCACCCCCGCGCTTGTCCGAGACGATGCCGCAATCAATTTCGACTGGGCAACCGGCTCACCCGCGCCAGGGCTCGTCAGCGCCGATCGCTTCTCGGCGCGCTGGGCTCGCACCATTGATGTCACCCCGGGTACCTACCGCTTCAGCGCAACCTGCGACGACGGAATGCGGGTCTGGGTGGACGGCACTCCGATCATCAACGAGTGGTACGACCACCCCGCGACGACCCACACGACTGACGTTAACCTGAGTGGTGGCGATCATGCGTTGGTGGTGGAGTACTATGAGAACCTCGACAAAGCCGTCGCCCAGGTCTCCTGGACACCCGTCCCCGTGACCACGGCCGAGTGGCTCGGCGAGTACTACGACAAC
Organism: Ardenticatenaceae bacterium; assembly: GCA_027493995.1. GTDB lineage: Bacteria > Chloroflexota > Anaerolineae > Ardenticatenales > Ardenticatenaceae > DOUV01. The sequence continues at coordinate 10,140,042 of JAOSJS010000001.1, forward strand.
CGCTGGTTGGCGGGGCCAGCGGCCCTGGTGCGCAGGGACGCCGAGATCGACTTCGACTGGGGCAGCGGAGCACCCGACTGGCGCCTCGGGATAGACAACTTCTCGGTCCGCTGGACGCGGACCCTGCACTTCCCAGGCGGTCACTATGAGTTCAAAACGGTGACGGACGACGGCGTGCGCCTCTACGTTGACGATAGGCTGATCATCGACCAGTGGCACTCGATGGCTCGGAAGCAGTTCAAGGAAGGGATCGAGCTGAGCGCGGGCTTGCACACGATCCGAATGGAGTACTTCGAAGAGAGCGGTGGCGCCATGGCGAAACTCAGCTGGAAGGGACCGATTCGGGACGTGACTGTCGGGAACATCGTGACCTGCGTCCCGCCCTACCCGAGCTACTCCTGGATCAAGGTCTACAAGCTGGAAGCTGATGGCGCCTGGGTCGACATGGACCCGCACGGGTACGCTTCGATCGAGCCGACGGGGTTCCTGAAGATCGGCGGTCTCCCCGTGGACTACGCTCGCTACGGCGAGGCGGGCCATCCGTATCGGGTTGAGCAATGGATTGATGGCAAGCTGGTCCGCTCGGTAGGAGGGATCGACCGGGGCGAGCCGGAGTTCCGAGTGCGCGCCGGACAGGAAAACTACACCCCCTGGCAATGTCCGGAGCGCTAGAACATCGGTCAAGTCATCCGGCGGGGGGAGGGAAAAGACTTCCGAAGTCTCGGAAGACTTCGGAAGTCTGACGACGTGACCGGAGCACTAGAACGCCGCTGACGCCTTCCAGCCCAGCGGCCGGCGCGCATGTGGTTGATGTCACTCTCATCGAGAGGAGTGAGGCGGTTGTGGTGTGCCCCGCCTCTGGGAGCCCGGGCGTCCCGCCCGGGCTCCCAGAGGCGCCGGCCCCAATAATCCACGCAGCACACGGCTGTTCCCCGGCGGAATTCCTGTCATTGCTGGAACCCATCTTGTGGCCTACAATGAATCTGAGGTCACAGATGAGACAGGCACACTTCCGTTTCTACGCCGAACTGAATGACTTCCTTCCGCCGGATCGACGAAAGCGGACCTTCTCGCATCAATTCGTGGGGCGCGTATCGGCCAAGGATATGATCGAAGCGTTCGGGGTTCCACACACGGAGGTCGACCTGATCCTGGCAAACGGCGAATCCGTGGACTTCTCCTATCTCGTACAGGACGGTGATCGGGTGAGCGTCTATCCCGTGTTTGAATCGATCGACATCACGCCGCTCGTGCGCGTTCGTCCCCACCCACTCCGCGAGGTCCGCTTCGTTCTCGACACTCACCTGGGCAAGTTGGCAACCTACCTGCGACTGCTGGGCTTCGACACCCTCTATCGGAACGACTTCTCAGATGAAGAACTGGCCCAACTCTCGAGCAGCGAAGGACGGATTTTACTCACCCGCGATCGCGGCCTCCTGAAGCACAGTCGGGTCACCCATGGATACTATGTGAGGGACACGGCCCCCCGTCGCCAACTGGGGGAGGTGCTGCGGCGCTTCGACTTGTTCGGGTCCCTGGCCCCGCTTCAACGCTGTCTACGCTGCAATACTCTGCTGCAACCAGTCGCGAAGGAAGTCATCAGCGACCGTCTGCCGCCCAGGACGAAGCAGTATTACCATGAGTTCCGCATCTGTCAGGGATGTGGCCGGATCTACTGGAAAGGATCGCACTACAAACGTATGCTGCAGTTGATCGGCAGTGTTCTGCAAGGCAAACGGTCGGGCGAGCGCTTCCCCGATGATGATGACCTGCTGTGAGACCACCGCCCGTACGAGGTCCTCGCAGCCCAAGACCCGAGCACCTGATGCACGATCCACACCCGGACGATTCCCTTCGGCAGATCCGCGATCCGGCTCGAGCCGGCGATGGAGGGATCAGCAGCTTTGCCGAAGCAGGTGCCGGGCGTTGAGATGCACCGCAGGACGCCGCATGTGTGTTGGGGCGCCGGTATTCTCGTGTCGACCAAATCGGAGCCGCCTGCAGGAACAAGGTGCCACGCACTTCGGAAAGTGCGTGGCACCTTCCACCTCTTACCGAGTGGTCAGGCCATCCAGGTCGGTCAGGGGTAGATACCGCGAATCATTGCCGCTTTGGCCACGCGATCGATTGCCCGAATGTAGGCAGCTGTGCGCATGCTCACCTTCTTCTCACGAGCGACTTTGAGCACGGCGTCGAAGCTACTGACGAGGACCTGGTGGAGTCGCTCGTTGATCTCCTCCTCGGTCCAAAAGAACTGTTGTAGATCCTGGACCCACTCGAAGTAGGACACCGTCACGCCGCCGGCGTTACACAGGATATCCGGAATGACAAAGATGCCACGCTCGCGTAGAACGTCGTCGGCATCGGGCGTGGTTGGCCCGTTGGCGGCCTCGGCCACTAGCTTTGCCCGGACGCGCCCCACGTTAGCAGCGATGATCTGGTTTTCGAGCGCGGCAGGTACCAGCACATCACACCTCAACTCCAACAACTCCTGGTTCGTGACTGGATCAGCCTCAGGATAGTCGATGACTGAACCGGTCTCGTGCTTGTGGTGCAGTACATCGCGGGCATCCAGCCCGTGCGGGTTGTAGATGCCGCCCTTGGAATCGCTGACGGCCAGAATGCGAGCCCCGGCATCCTGCAGCAGGTAGGCGGCCACCGATCCGGCATTTCCGTACCCTTGCACCACCACCGCAGCCCCCGCGATGGGGATGTTGAGCAGTTGCATCACCCGAAGAGTGGTGCACATCACTCCGCGACCGGTCGCCTCACTGCGCCCCAACGACCCACCGATCTCGACCGGCTTCCCGGTCACGACGGCCGGCGTGGTGTAGCCACGATGCATAGAGTACGTGTCCATGATCCAGGCCATGATCTGTGGATTCGTATTCACGTCGGGGGCCGGAATATCGCCTTCAGGGTTCATCAGGATGCTGATCTCGGTGGCGTACCGGCGAGTGAGTTTTTGGAGTTCGGTCTGGGACAGCTTCTGAGGATCGCAAACCACGCCTCCCTTGGCGCCGCCAAAGGGGAGGCCGACTGTCGCGCATTTCCACGTCATCCACATCGCCAGCGCTCGGACCTCGTCGAGCGTAACGTCGGGATGGTAACGGATTCCTCCCTTGGTCGGCCCAAGAACGGCGTTGTGATGAACCCGATAGCCAGTGAATACCCGGATCGAGCCATCGTCCATCCGGACCGGGAAGTGCACGATCAGCTCACGCTTGGGCTCACGCAACATCTCGCGCACCCCATCCTCCAGGACCAGATAGGCCGCCGCACGGTCAAACTGCTCCCGCGCGACGTCCCAGGGATTGGGTTTTTCTTGCACAACGGGTCTGTCGAGCTGCAAAACAGCATCACGAATCATGGGTGATCCTCCTTGACGGCGCGCATGCTGCCGTCACAGTCGGGTATCGTTCCGATCCTGCGCCAGGAATTGGTGCTGCTCAGGTCTGCACCCCGTAAGTCGGCCGCGCTCAGGTCGGCCATAGTCAGATCGACGCCACTCAGGTCAGCCCAACTGAAGTCGGCTCCGATGAGATCGGCCGCGGGCACAATGGTATGGCCTCTGACTTCTATGGCGTCCTCCTTTTCAGTCGTAGGTGAACCGCGTGATTGCTCTGGATCGTCGAGCTGAGTCATCGATTCACTCCCGAACAAAAAAAGCCCCGACCGGGTCATCGGGGCGTGTTGCGGTTTCGTAATGAATTATGGACCCCCACGACCCTGTCGCTGAGGCCGCCGCAGGCGGGCCGCGGAGGAAGGTGGGAAGGTGACTGATCCTATGATACGCCGGAGAAAGAGCGAAGTAAGCAACGAGACTTCACCAAAAGTGCGTGACAAAAAGCACCCGGCGCGGCGACCCAGTATAGACACGCGGCCCGCGCCGGTCACCGGCGCGCATAATTCTTCACGACCAACACCGGGCAATGGGCGAACTCAATCACCCGTTCGGTGACGGAGCCGATGAGGATGCGGCGCGGACCACGGCGGCCGACGTGGCCCATGACGATGAGATCCACCGACAATTCGTCCGCGACGGCGACGATCTCCTGGTGGGGCTCGCCCTCTCGAATCGCCACGTGGATCTCCACACCCTCCTGGCGGGCCAACTCCTCCAGGTAGGCCAGGAAGTGCCGGCCAGTCTCCTCTAACTCGCGCCGCACCTCCGGTTCTCGTCGCTCGCTGAACCGGGTCAGCTCCTCGAGCACCAGCCTGTCGATTACATAGAGCAGCGTCACGCGGGTGCCAAAGGTCCGGGCCATACGAAACGCCAGCTGCGCGGCCTGGATGGACCCCTCAGAGCCGTCGCTGGGGACCAGGAAGTGACCGAACAGGGACTCAGTCATGGTGCGCCTCCTCCGGGGATACGCCCCGCCGTGCCTTGACGCGCTTGGCGTGCACGAAGGCTTCGCGTTCTTGTTCCTCCAGCACCTGGGCGATGGCGTGCAGCGTGGCCTCGTATTGGGGAATGAAGTTGTGTTCCAGTGCATTGACGCGGCGCTGCGTCTTCCGCAGTTCCACCGCCAGGCGCCAGGCCGTAGTGACCGCCTCAGCCAGGTGGCCGAGCAACTCGGCCACCTCCCGCCAGCGCTCGCGCGCCTCGTCCAACGATGCGCTGGTATCTCCCAGGCCGTACGGAAGAGGCAGCGCCGTCACCTCCACCTGCACGATGGGCACCGCGACGCCCATGACACTGCGCGGGGCAACCTGCGCATTCACTTCGCCGCCGCGCGCCAGGCCGATCCAATGCAGGCGCTCAACGCCCATGCTCATACGGGCTTCCTGGAGGACCTCGTAGGCGGTCTGGAAGCAGAGCCGCGCCTCCCGTTCCACTGCCTCCGCATCGTCAATCATCTCCAGGAGTTCGCGCGCCAGGACTTCGCGCTTACGCTGCAGGAGGTCGTAGCCCTCCCGCGCCTGGTCCAACTCCTCGCGGAGGCGCAGCAGGTTACTGCGCGTGGGCGGAACCTTGAGCAATTCGGGCCGCGTCCCCTCCATGCGTCAGGCCTCACTCTCAGTCAGGTGCGCACTTCGGAAAGTGCGTCGCACCTCCACCCCGGCCAGGCGCACCGTATTCCAATAAGAGCAACGTATGTTTGTCACTGTATCCAGCCACTGCACCTCGTTTCAACGCAGAAACAATGCCTACTCTCCCGGTCACCTCTTCTGCTCCGTCTGCTACCTGCTGTGCCCATCCAGAACGCCCCGATAGTGAGCCTGGATCTCCTCCTGGCTGACTCGGGTGAGCTCATTGGCCGGCAGCAGGGAGAGCATCTCCCAACCCAGATCCAACGTGGCTTCGACGTCCCGGTGTTCCGCCGGCCCCTGGGCGACAAAGCGGCGCTCGAACGCCAGACCGAACTCCAGATAGGCACGATCCACGCTCGAGAGTTCCTCCTCGCCGATGACGACCGCCAGGGCGCGTACCTGCTGGACATGGGCGTAGGCGGCGTAGAGCTGGTTGGCCAGGTGAGGATGGTCCGCGCGCGTCTTCCCCTCGCCAATACTGTCTTTCATCAGGCGCGAGAGGCTCGGCAAGACGTTGATGGGTGGGTAGATGCCCTGGCGGTGCAGATCGCGGCTGAGAAAAATCTGACCCTCGGTGATGTAGCCGGTCAGGTCGGGAATCGGGTGAGTGATGTCGTCATTGGGCATCGTGAGGATCGGTACCTGGGTGATGGAACCGGCGCGACCGTGCACCCGCCCGCAGCGCTCGTACAGTGACGCGAGGTCGCTGTAGAGGTAACCGGGGTATCCCTTGCGGCCCGGCACCTCGTTGCGTCGTCCCGAGAGCTCCCGCAGCGCTTCTCCGTAGTTCGTCATGTTGGTCATGATGACCAGGACGTGCACGTCGTGCTGGAAGGCCAGGAACTCAGCCAGGCTGAGGGCCACGCGCGGCGTGATCACACGCTCCATCGGCGGATCATCGGCGAGATTGAGGAAGAGAGCGGCCTGGTTGAGGGTGCCACTGGCTGCGAACGTGCGGTGAAAGTGCTCGGCCGTATCATGGGGAACGCCCAGCGCCACGAAGATGATCGCGAACTGCCCGCCCTCCTCGGCGATGCGCGCCTGGCAAGCGATCTGGGCTGCCAGGTCGTCGTGGGGCAGGCCACTGCCGGAAAAGATTGGCAGCTTCTGACCGCGCACCAGCGTATTCATCCCGTCGATCGCCGAAATACCGGTTTGAATGAAGTCTTGGGGGTAGGCCCCGCGCGCGGGGTTCAACGGGGCGCCGTGCACCGAGACACGATCTTCCCAGACCGGATTGGGCAGTCCGTCGCGAGGCCGTCCGAGCCCGTCGAAGGTACGCCCGAGCATCTCGCGCGCGACCGGCACCTCCAGCGGGCGCCCTCGAAAGCGCACACGCACGCTGCCGGGGCGTAGTCCGGAACTCTCACCCCACAGCTCGACGACCGCCCGGCCCTCACTGATTTCCAGTACCTGACCAAGGCGCAGGCTGCCATCGAGTGCGATGATCTCGACCACCTCGCTGTAAGCGGCGTCACTGACCTGCTCCACGATGACGAGGGGGCCTTCAATACGATCCACGCCCAGGTACTCACGAATGGCTGGCGATGGTGTGGGTTGTCTCACGCGTTATTCCTCTCGCTATCGGTCCGCGGGCGGGTGTACCTCAAACCGGCCGAATCCTTTCCCAGAGAGATGTGTGAACCAGACTCACACGGTGATCCTTTTTCGAGCATGGTACTCGGAGGCGAGTGTCTGGAAGGTCTGGCGCATCTCCTCGTAGACCTGATCGAGGCGCTCCAGCTCATCATTCGGCACCTCCTCCTTGAGTCGGATCAGGCGTGGCATGGCGAAGACCTGACGGAGGCGCACCACGGGGACGCCCAGGTGGAGCAGATCCCGCCCGTACTCGTACAGGCGGACGAACAGTTGCAGCAAGCGGACTTGCTTCTGAGGCACCGTGTAGGCGTCGACTGGGTGAAGGGCATTCTGTTGGAAGAACCCTTCGCGCAGGAGCCGGGCAGCGTCCAGAATCCAACGCTGGTGGTCGGGGAGGGCATCGGGCCCGACCAGTTTGACGAGTTGCTGCAGGCGGGCTTCCTGTTGTAGCAGTGTCATCGCCTCCTGGCGCAGGGCCTGCCACTCGGCCTCCACGTTGCGGTGCCACCAGCCAACCACGTCCTCCCCATAGAGCCGGTAGCTGGTCAGCCAGTTAATCGCGGGAAAGTGACGCGCGCTGGCCAGGTCGCGGTCCAGCGCCCAGAAGCAGCGGGTGAAGCGCTGGGTTTGCTGGGTCACCGGCTCGGAGAAGTCCCCGCCGGGGGGCGATACCGCGCCAATCACCGTGACCGAGCCTGTTTCTTCCCCAAGGGTCAGGACACGGCCGGCGCGTTCGTAAAAGGCCGCCAGGCGAGAGGGCAGGTAAGCCGGGAAGCCCTCTTCAGCGGGCATCTCCTCCAGACGGGCCGAGATCTCGCGCAGGGCCTCGGCCCAGCGGGAGGTCGAGTCGGCCATGAGGGCCACGTCGTAGCCCTGGTCGCGGTAGTACTCGGCGATGGTGATTCCGGTGTAGATGCTGGCCTCGCGCGCGGCCACGGGCATGTTGGAGGTGTTGGCGATCAGCACCGTGCGCTCCATGAGAGGGTGTCCGCTCCAGGGATCGACGAGCCGCGGGAATTCGTCCAGCACCTGGGTCATCTCGTTGCCCCGTTCCCCACAGCCCACGTACACAATGATGCTCGCGTCGGACCACTTGGCCAGGCTGTGCTGCGTCACCGTTTTTCCACTGCCAAAGGGCCCCGGAATCACCGCGGTGCCCCCCTTGGCGACGGGGAAGAAAGTATCCAGGATGCGCTGACCGGTAATCAAGGGAACGTCGGGGCGCAGGCGCTGAGCAACGGGTCGTCCCTGGCGCACGGGCCACTCCTGGACGAGCGTCAGGCGTTGGTCGCGCCCGGCGTCGTCGGCGATGACGGCGATCGTATCCTCGAGGGTGTATGCGCCCTCGGAAGCCAGCCACTGCAAGCGGCCAGTGATGCCGGGCGGCACCAGGAGCCGGTGTTCGATGAGCGGTGTCTCGGCGACAATCCCCAGGAGCGTGCCCGGTGCCACAGCGGTGCCCGGCGAGCCGCGCGGGCTGAAACGCCACGGCTGAGTCCTGTTCAGCGGGGTGGCGCCGAGGCCCCGCCGGATGAAGATGCCGCTGCGCTCGCGCAGCACGACCAACGGCCGCTGGATGCCATCGAAGATGCTGCCCAGGAGACCCGGTCCGAGCGCAACGGCCAGAGGATGCCCGCTCCCAAAGAGCGGGTCGCCCACCCGCAGACCGGCCGTCTCCTCGTAGACCTGGATCGTAGCGACGTCGTGATCCAGCGCGATCACCTCGCCCGCCAGCCGGTCGTGCCCCACGGCCACCTGTTCTAACATGGCCAACGGACCGGTGACCCTGGCCCGCACCACGGGACCGCTGATCCAGATGAGAGAACCAACCGTGTCATCCATAACAGTCGCACGAGCAGCTTGTCGGAGAGAGACGTCGGGAGTTGCGATCATCATTCCTCTCCTCTCTCTTCTGAAGGTCGGTGCTTCACGACGCGACCAGCAGCGCAGAAATAGAACTGCGCAACTCATCCCTGGCCAGGGCCAGGCGGGTCGAGAAGGTGGCATCGACGAGCCGGCGCCCATCCGCGTGGGTGACGACGAGCCCTCCCCAGGTGGGGGCCGGGTTGGGCGCGCGCTCGAAGGCGACTGGTGCTCCGAACCGGTCGCTGGCCGCCTGGCTCCAGCCGCTCAGGCGATCGAGTGTCAGCAGCGCATGGCCTTTCGGGTCCGCCGCCAGCGTGAGGCGCCCCGGCCCCAAGGTCCCCACCGCGTGCCAGACCAACCGCCGCAGGATCTCGAGGTAGTCCGGCGTGTCAGGGAGGGCGCGCAAGTGCGCTTCCGCTGCCTGCCAGACCCGGTCGAGGAGCGCCTCGCGCGCCGTCAGGTACTCGCGCTGCGCGGCCAGGGCGGCTTGAGCCTGCCGCTGGCGCCGTTCCTCCTCCACCCGTGCACGGGCTTTGGTAACAATCTCGTCGTGGAGACGCCGGGCCTCCGCCTCTGCCTCAGCAACGATCGTCTCCGCGCGACGGTGGGCATCGGCCTCCTTGGCGAGCGCCTCTTGCTGGGCCGTGCGCCGTACCGTCGCCGCCAGCGTATCGAGATCACCGATAAAATCGGACATATGGCCTCTTCTTTTCCGCAACCCGGCGATCCTGCACCAACACCGAGGGCCTTTACCCGCCAATGCCTCCGCCACGCGGTGGATCAACGGTAGCAACGCACGGCCGTGCGCCCCCTGGACATCGGCGGAACCGGCCCTTGACCACCCGCCGCCGTGAGTTAACCGCCGAGATTGATCCCAAGCGCTTGTGCGACGAGGACGCGCAGCGGGAGTGCCGGTCGGGCCGGTTGCATGCTCGGGATTTCCAGGATGAGCGGCTCGAGGATGGTCATCTTGAGCCGGTCCACTTCCTCGCGCATCTGCCCGGCCCACTCCTCAGTGATGAGCACGATGGCGACATCGGGCGCATGCAACGCCGCGTCCAACGCCGCGTGGGCCTCTGGCAGCGTCAAGACCACGCGCCCCTCGATGCCGACCAGGGCACAGCCAAGAACCGCATTTTCGTCGCCGATGACGTACACTTTCACCGCGCGCAGCCCTCAGCGGGTCAGGATCATGAACGAGATGATCAAGCCGTAGATGGCCACCCCCTCGGCCAGGCCGACGAAAATCAGGGTTCGGCCCAGGGTCTCGGGCTTCTCGGCGATCGCCCCGATGGCGGCTGCGCCCGCGATACCCACGCCGATCCCTGCACCGATAGCGGCAAGGCCGGTGGCCAGCGCGGCGCCAATGGCCACACCGCCGGCCAGTTCGCCGGCTCCCTCTTGAAACGGTGGGGCCGCCAGCAGGGGAAGTGGCGTGCCCAGCCACAGCAAGCCTGCGGCACCAAGCGCGATCAGAGCCACGGTACCGTCAACGGCCAGGAACCCGCGGACCACGCCACGCGCCAACGCGCCACGCGCAATCGGATCGAAGGGGTTGAGACTCTGCAGGACAACTGCCAGGACGCGGGATAGCATGATCAGAAGTGACATGGGTTCAAGCCTCTGTGGTCTCGGGCAGGCGCAGGGGGATGAAGGCGTGCCCTGCCCCGCGGAAGAACTTGCCGAAAAACTCGTAGTACTCCAGACGCAATGTCTGAATCCCGACGATTAACCCCTCAAAGGCAAGGATGATCACGGTACCCAGGGCGACGACCAGCCACCAGCCTACTGAGCCGGTGCGCGGACCGGCCAGGAGAAAGATGACCTGGCTCAAGCCCACATGAGCCACGGCGAAGGCACCCAGGCGCACGAAGGAGAGGCTGTTGCTCAGGTAGCTGATCAGGGCCTCGAAGAGTTCAAAGATCGATTCCACCGCGTATGGCCCCCAGTTCCCCTCGAGCCACGGGCGGTGACCGGTCACCGCCCGGCCGAGCGGCTCGTGCAGGAAGATGAGGGCCGCCGGAACCAGGACCAGGAGGAGCCAGAGGAGCCCGGGCAGCGGAACAGCGCGGAGACGGGCCAGGGCACCGCCGAACAACGCCCAGTAGAGCCAGATTCCCGCCAGGCCGTTCTTGTCGAAGAGCAGCCGGGGAACCTCCCGCGCTCGCCAGGCAGTCACCAGGTGCAACAGGAAGCCCACGTTCAGCAGGACAATTCCGGCAACCACCGATGTGAGCAGGAGATCCAGCATATCCTCGCGCGGGCGCAGCCACAGGTGGGGCAGGACCGTTTCCAACCCGAAGAGGCTGCCGTAGAGCAGCCCGAAGGTGGCGGCACTGAGCCCCGAGGCGGTGAGCACTGGTCCCATCCGGGCCAGGCTGCCGCGGCTGCGGCTCAGCCAGAGGCCGATCAGGGCCAGGAGCAGCCCGTGCCCGACGTCGCCAAACATCATCCCGTACATAAGAACGAAGGTCAGGGCGAGCAGCGGCGTAGGGTCCACCTCATTGTAGGCCGGCAACCCAAAGGTGGCGACGATGCGCTCGAAGGGGCGCAGGAAGCGCGGATTCCGCAAGAGCGTCGGGACCCGGCGTGGGCGCACCCGATCCGGTTCCAGCGTTTCGATGGTCGCGCGTCCCTCGGTCACATCCTGCACCGTCTGAATCACCTGGTTGAGGGCGTGCGCCGGCACCCACCCCACGACGAGGTAAATCTGGCCGTGCCGCCCAAAGCGGCGGATGGCATCCGCCAGGGCGGCATCGGTCCGCGCCTGCTGCCACAGCGCGAGCAGGGACGGCCCCCACGTCTGGGCGAGCCGCTCGCGCTCGGCCTCCAACTCGGTCAGCGCACCCTGCGTCGCCTCCAGGCGCTCCTCCAGTTGGGTGAGCGCCTGAGCCGGAGAGCCGGTCACATCTTGGGGTGGGTCGAGGGGCTCGAGGAAGGCGCTGCGCAACGCCCGATCCAGGATGGGGGCATGCTCGTGGGTGCTGGCGGCGAAGATCAGCGTGCGGTCGTCGTACGCGTAAACCGGGATGATCACGAAGGCGATTCGGAATAGGGCGGTCTGCAGGCGAGCGAGGTTCGCGCTGGGGATCGTACCCACCGTGAGGTGCAGGTAGCGCAGTTGCCGCAGCCGTTCGACCGGCACGTCAAGCGGTGCCAACAGCCGGATCTGCTCCCGCACCAGCCGCAGCCGCCTGGCTTGGCGATCCGCCGCCTCCTTCCGGTGGCGCCAATCCTGAACGACCCGCTCCGCCTCCTGCAACACCTCCTCGATGCGGGCTACGTCGTTGCCGGGCTCCAGGCATGGTGGCGGGATGCCTGACTCCGCAATCTGCAGTGCCTGGAGCAGGTCGAGGAGCCGCCGTTCCTGCGTGGCGTAGATGCTGGCCAATCCGGCCCACCGGCCGGTACCCTCCCCGGCCCACTCCTCCAGGGCCTCAGCGTCGGCCAGCTGGACCGCACTGAGGCGCGCCAGGGCCAGGGCGACCTTCTCCACATCGCCTTCCAGAATGAAAATGTTCACTTCATACATCTGTGCCGGTGCGAACATGGTCACCCTCGTGAGCCGATCAGATAGGGCTGGATACGATCGGCCGGCCACCCGGCCACCCGGCCCTCCACCACCGTTACCAGGTCGCGCACCTCGCTCTCGAGGAGCACCTGGTAGGCCAGGACAACCCCCAGGTGGAAGGGATAGGCCTTCAGTGCGTCCAGGGCCAGCCGGTAGAGGTAGCGCTGAAAGATACGTTCCAACTCGGGGAGGGCCTCCCGTTCAGACAGCCGGCTGAGCCGCTCCACATCAGGAAGTCGATCCCCCCACAGCCGCGCGACCACATCGCGCAGGGGCGCCCCGCTGGCGATCTCACGCACCACGCTGGCGTCTACTCGGAGTCCATGATGCAGGGTAAAGTTCAAGATTTCCTCCGGAGCCAGGTGGGCATAGACGCGATAGCGAAAGGCCCAGAGCAGATTTTGGCTGTCGGCCAGCGTGCCGATAAAACGCTCCGCTTCGCGCCGGTCGCGCCCCGTCAGCCCCGCCAACTTGGCGAGGAGGCGGCCGTAGTAGGCCAGATCCAGCGCCACTTCCAGTACGAACAGCGATCCCTCGCGCCGGTAGAGGTCTAGCGCCTGATTGAGGGGGCGCTCATAGAAGGTCGGGCGCAGGTATTCCACCACGGCCGGAACCGATGCCGCCTCTGCCAGTACGCCCCAGGGCAGCGCGGAGGCCGGTCCCAGAGGAATCAGTGACGCCTGGATGCGGTCGGCCGGCACGCGCCGCTCGACGGTCCGCAGGACTGTCTTGAGATTGTTCACTTCAAACCGGCGCCAGAGCCAGTCCAGCAGATTCCGAGGGGGCCCGCGCAGCAGGCTCAACGGCACCCGCGCCGCCCGTGCCAGATATTCCCACAGTGCTCGCTCGACCGTCGCCGGCGCCAGACGAGCGCCCGCCAACGGCGCGATCGTCTGGCGATAGGAGGTCTCCCACAGAAGATTAAGGAGGCCAGGGAGGTCGCGGGCGACGATGATTTCGGCCCAGAAAGGCGGCGGGAGCAGCCGCGAAATCAGCGCGCGGACCTGAGCATTCGCGCCGGCGTACTGAGCCGCGTCCAGAACGGCCACGCGCTCAACGCTCCTCACCGATGACCCAGGCGACGAGCAGGGCGGTGGCCTCCACCAGGTGCTGCTCGAGCGGCCCGGTCACCGCGCTCACGCCGCCTGTAGGTACACACCCACTCTCCTCTTCCGCCTCAGCAAGCACCGGCTGGCTCAGCGCCTGGGCCTCCGCCTCGGCCTGGTCGCGGGCCTCAGCCACCAAACGCTGGGCCTGAGCCTCCGCCTCGGCCAGCCAGCGCCGGGCCAGCGCCTCGGCCTGGCGCACGCGGACTTGGGCTTCCGCTTCCACCTGGAGCAAACGGTGGAGTGTCGCCTGTTGCGAGCCGCGTGATCCCTGGTCGCGCATCGCCACGCTCCTCATGCCGGCTCTCGCGCCGCTGGCCACACGAAAATCTTCGACCGGCGAATGGAAAAGCAGAGCCGTCTGCTACCTAGTGTATAGATCTCCGGTCAATGACAGTACCTACGTTTGTGACCTGCGAAGGTGCTCTCTGTCACACGCGCGGCCTCGCGCCCAAGTGCTTTTTGTCACGTGCTTTTGATGAAGTCGAATGGCTGATTGATCGGCGTTTGGACGGTATCATAGGTGTAGTCAGCTTCCCCGTTCCCCGGCGCTGCCTGGCTGCAGCGCGACGCTCTGGGGCCGCCGGGATGAAGAGACGCTTTGTCCGCATCGCACCATGCCCCGGCGGCCACGTCGGGGCTGTTTGTATTCTCGGAACAATCCATCCCACTTCTCCCTGTCACCGGGGAAACTCGCGGAGGTCTCGATGGAACAACTGATGGCCAGAGATTGGATGACGCCCGATCCGATTACGGTCGAGCCGCGGACGACCTTACCCGCCGCCTATTACCTCATGAAACTCAACCACATTCGCCGGCTGCCGGTCGTCGATCATGAGAGCCGCCTGGTCGGCATTGTGACGTTGGGCGATATTCGCGAGGCCCGGCCAAAGGAGTCGACCCGGTTGAACCTCTGGGAACACCACTTCTTGACGGCCAGCCTTGAAGTTCAAGACTTTATGTCACCCAACCCGGTCGCCGTGGCGCCGGACACATCAATCAGGCACGCGGCTCAGGTCATGCTCCAGCACAAAATTGGCGGCCTCCCCGTCGTGGACGGTGGACGGTTGGTTGGGATTCTCACGGAATCGGACCTCTTGCGGTTGCTCGTGGAGCAGCTCCTGCCAGAGCCCGAATGAGAGCCCAACGTGAGTGCGTGAACCGAGCGGGTTCGAATCCACTCGCTGCAGGGGAGGATGGCCCCGGCGCGGCACCGGACAGCACCCAACGCTGCCAGTTGGCGCACTCCCGCACGGTCTTTGGGTGCTGTCCGATGCCGGTCTTCCCCCGCTCCCGGGCAAAGGAGTTCGTCGCGGGGTGTCAGCCCTGATGATCGTGCCGATCCGATAGACATGGAGGTGCGAAAATGACGACCCACAAAATTCTGATCCCACTGGACGGCTCCGAGTTCAGCCGCCAGATTTTGCCCCCCGTTCGCCGTCTTTTCGGTCCGGAAAGCTCTCAGTTGATCCTGCTGCACGTCACGCCCCTTCTGGAGGAACTCGCCGTGGCACCGGCTCGCCCGCCCCTCATCGATGCGGGTGTGCTCTCGACATGGCCGGGAACGGGCGCTATTCAGCACCCGAGCCATTCCATCTCCGCCACTCAGGTATGGCACAGTGTTCCGCCAGCGGTCGCGGATGCGCTGCAGGGGGACGCGCAAGCTCTGCGCGCTGCCGGCTACCCGGTGTCCCTGGCCGTTCGGTTCGGCGACCCGGCTCAGGAAATCCTCGCCCTCGTCGAGGACGAGGCCGTGGACCTGGTAGCAATGGCAACCCACAGTCGGACCGGGCTCGGCCGGCTCGTACTCGGCAGCGTCGCCGAACAGGTGCTCCATAACATAACGGTCCCGGTGATGCTGATGCGCCCGTTCGCGCGTCCCGCCCGGCAGTCCGGCGCGGGAGAGTTGCTGGCGGAACGCCTGGCAGAGGGACTCCCGGTCCGAATGGTGGTGGCCACGGATGGTTCTGCGCTCGCCCAGCTGGCCACAACCTTCGCCGGCGAGCTAGCCAGGCGGCTGAGCGCTGAGCTCACCTTACTCGTCGCTGTTCACGGCGATGCGACCAGCGTTCGCAGTCATAAAATCCTGGACGCGGCCCGCAATCTCCTCGGCGGCCTGAATTCGGTTCAGAAGGCGATTCCACTGGCCGAATTCAACTACGAGGTCGTCCTCGCGCAACTTGCCGAGTTACCGGTCGATCTTCTGGTCATCGGGCCCTTTGAGGATCGGAGCCCGTCGAGCGCCTACTCCGTCGGGCTGACTGCCCGCCGCCTGGTCCAGCTCGCACCGACCTCCGTGTTGGTGGTGAAGGGCGAGCCACGCGCGGCCGGCAGTATTCTAGCCTGCACTGCCGTTGGCGATGAAGTGGTCGTGGATGTCGCTGCGCGGCTTGCCAAAGCCATCGGGGCAGAATTGCGCCTCCTCCACGTGGTGGCGCTGACCGAGGATGAGTGCCTGGCGCTCTCTGATGGTATCGACATCCCGCTGACCGCCGTGTTCGATCGCCACACGACGCAGGCGCGGTATCTCAAGGCCTGCATCGCCAGGCTCGAGGCCCTGGGATTCGGTCACGAGGCGGTGACGGTCCGCTGCGGAGCGCTGCCCGAGGCCATCTTCGAGGAAGTCCGCGAGGGTGGCTTTGATCTGATCGTCGTCGGCAGCCAGACTCGACCGGAATACTTCCTCGGGAGCCTCGCCGATCGCGTCGTCAGGTACGCACCGCGGTCGGTTCTGGTCGTGCGAACATCGTAGCCAGACGAGCGAAAGGGAACTGGGGAACCTCAGGGAAATTTGGACGAACTGTCCTGAGAGTAGCCGTTGGAGGTGCAGGCGCAGGCGGTTGCACCTTCTCCGGACGGCCCTTTTCATCCCTCACGGTAGGGCACGACCGCATGAACAACTCGGGGGAATTGAAAGCTCGACCTGCCAGGGTGACGATCGGGCCACAGGCATGGCGAAAGTTCCCGTCATGCATCGGGCCGGGGTTGTCGAAGCCCGTACGAAGAGACGCTTCAATGGGAATACCGTGTGCTCGGCGGGCGAGGGCACTGCCCTCACCTCCCCCATACACACGATCCGAAGAAGAGCACAGAGGGAAGAGCCTGGCGGGTGCCAGGCTCTTCCCTCTTGTACTGATCCACACCTCTCCACGCTATCGATCCATCATCAACCCTACTCCCAATACCAACCGCTACCCTTCCTCGCTTTCCTCTTCTTCCTTCGCTTCCGACTCCTCGCGAACGACCGTTGGGGGCGTCCCGGTCGCCCTGGGAAACCCTTGGAGAATGTCGCCGCTCCCACCAGGGCCAGAGTCCTCTACCACTTCCTCGACCCTGGGGATCGAGGTCTCATCTTCCATACCGTAGTCGTCTACGTCCACGGGCCGCTCTCCTTGTTCCGTCTACCCTCAGCCGATCCGTCACCCTGGTCCCTTCGGTGCTTTCGATGAAAGAAGGTGCAAGAACCGGACCGCGAACCGGCATTGACGGTGTCTTTCAGGTATACACGTTATGGCCGCTGCGCACACGCGGCCCAATCAGAGTGCTGCCCAACCATCTGGCTTGACCGGAGAACGGCCGGTATGTCAGAGCAGCCGGTTCAGGAACTGGGTCGTCACGGCCGTGCCGAAGCCATAGGCGAGGTGCGCGCCGAGCCGGTTCGCGTGTTGTCGGGGAGGAACGGATGTTGGCCCGCCTTGCAGCCCGAGAAGAGGCACCGTCAACTCATCGCCGAAGAGCCAGAGCCCGGTCGCAAAGGCCAGGCCGCCGCGGATATCCAGAAAGCCGGCCGCGGCTCGGATGGCGCCGTAGATGCCGCCCTGCAGCATCCCATAGATCCAGTGAACCAGATAGCTCAACGTCGTCTTCGTCTCTTGGGACTGCGCCTCCTGGCCGGTGAGCGCGCGATACGCGATTCGACCGAGGGCTGCTGTCGATGACTCGCCCTCCTGGTACTGCTTTCCGATCAGTGAAATTGAGTCGAGCGGCTGGGGCTCGACGTGGCCGCTCGACTCACTCGTTTGGTTCGACACCCAACTCGTCACCAGTGGCGCCACCCACTGCCAGTAGCTGTCCATGGCGATCAATCCGACGGCACCGCCAGCCAGCCCGAGAACGAAGCCTTTCCAGCGATTCGCCTCCTGATGTTTCACGCACCTCACTCCTTTCTTCGATGAGATTCCTTGACCGGTTGACGCCCCAAATCCCTCTGGCCTCGCCGGGCAGTCCGTTCCGCCTCGAATGCGAGAGCGCCAGTCAAGGAGTCAGACTTCCAAAGTCTCGGAAGAGTTCGCAAGTCTCCGACCACGCGCCCGGGCGACTCTTTGACCGGTATGCTAACGCATCATGTCGCGGCCGATCCCCCACGACGCTCGCGCTTCGAGCCAACGGATGACGAGGTTGACGACCGCGGCAAGAGCGGAGACGGCCAGGCTGCCGGCGACGATCTTTTGGGGGTTGCCCTGAGCCACCCCGCTGAACAGTAACTCACCGAGGCCACCGGCGTTGATCAGGCTGGCGATGGTGCCAATCGCGATCGTAGAGAGGGTGGCAATGCGAATGCCGGCCAGGATGACCGGCAGCGCCAGGGGCAGTTCGACCCTGTAGAAACGTTGCCAGGGGGTCATGCCCATGCCGCGCGCCGCCTCGATGATGGCCGGGTCGATCCCATCGAGGCCGACGACGATGTTGCGAACGAGAATCACCTGCGCGTACGCTACCAGCGCTACGAGCGCGGCCTCGAGACCGAGGCCAAAGACCGGGATGAGCAGGACAAAGAGCGAGAGACTGGGAATCGTGTAGATCACGCTGAGCACCCCCAAGACCGGCCCCTGAACATTCTTGACACGGACCAGCAGCAGCCCGAGCGGCATTGCAATGAGCAGGGCCAGGACGAGCGTCAACCCTGTCATGCGCAGATGCTCGAGGAAGAGCCCCCAGACGATCTGGGGGTTGGTCAGGAGATAGTTCACGGCTCATGCCTCGCATCGATGATCCTGTGGAGGGTCTCGAACGTGAGCAGGCCGAGGAGTTGGCCGTCGTCGTCAACCACCGACAGTGCCTCCTCTTGACTCTTCAGCAGATCGGACAGCGCCACACGCAGGTTCCGGTTGGCGGGAATCGTGCTGCGCGGCGGCGCCCTCCAGTCGAGCGGCTCGAGCGCATCGCGGGCACACAGGAGGCTGAGGCGGCGGAGCACATCGTCGGCATCGACCAATATGGCCACGAACTTGTTCGCGGGATGGGTCAGGATTTCGAGCGGCGGCGCGAACTGCTCAACGCGCCCGTCGCGCAACACCAGGATTCTATCGGCCAGCCGCAGTGCCTCGTCCACGTCGTGCGTGACGAAGAGGATGGTCTTGGCGAGGCGCCGCTGGATCGCGAGGAATTCATCCTGCATTCGAGCCCGGGTGATGGCATCGAGGGCACCGAAAGGCTCATCCATCAGCATGATGCCCGGATCGACCGCCAGCGCCCGGGCAATACCGACGCGCTGCTGCTCTCCGCCCGAGAGTTGGCGCGGGTACCGCCGGTGAAAACTAAGCGGCAGGCTGACCATCTCCAGAAGTTCGTCGATGCGCCGGCGGATGCGGGCCTTGTCCCACCCCAGCAGCTTCGGCACGGTGGCGATGTTCTCTTCGACGGTCATGTGCGGGAAGAGACCGGTCTGCTGGATGACGTAACCGATCGAGCGGCGCAACCTGGTTTTCGGAATCTCGAGGATATTGGTCCCATCGATGAAGATCGCGCCGCTTGTCGGCTCGTAGAGCCGGTTGACCATCTTGAGCAGGGTGGTCTTGCCAGAGCCAGAGGGGCCAAGGAAGACGACCAATTCACCCTCCCCGACCTCGAAGCTTACGCCGTCAACGGCCGGCACCGCACTCTCGCGGAAGCGCCTGGTCAATCCCTCGACACGGATGGTACTCATTGGCGCGCCGTCTCACCCCCGATCCTCATTTGCGAATCAGCCCTTTCTCCACCAGGAACTGGCGCGCGACCTCGGCGGGCTCCATCTTCGCCGGCCCATCGACCTTCCAGTTGAGCTCCGCCATGACCTCGTTGGTCAGCAGCGGCTCCACCTTGTTGAGCGCATCGGCGATGCCCGGATTGGCGCTCAGGGTATCCTGGCGAACCACCGGAGCAGCCTGGTAGGGCGGATAGAAGTTCTTATCGTCTTCGAGGCGGACCAGGTCGTACCCCTGGAGTTGGCCGTCAGTCCCGAAGGCGACGACCACGTCGATGTCACCGTTGAGCAGAGCCTGGTAGCGCAGGCCCGGGTCAAGCTGGCGCTGATCTTTGAACTGGAAGCCTCCATAGGCCTTCTGCAGACCGGGCAGACCATCCTCGCGGGCGAAGAATTCCGGCGGCCCGCCGATGACCAGGTTCGGGGCCGCCTGGGACAGATCGCTGAAGGTGCGAAGATTGAACTGGTCGGCGATTTTGGGCGTGGTCGCCAGGGCCTGGGTGTCGTTGAACGGCGCCGGCTGAAGCCAGGTGAGCTTGAAGCGCTGCTCGTACTCGCTTTTCACCTTTTCGAAGATCGCCTGACGGTCACTCATCGGCTCGTCCTTAAGAACGGTCAGCAACGCCGTGGAGGTGTACTCCGGATAGAGGTCGATGTCGCCCTTCAGCAGCGCCTCGTGCGCGACAGGCGTCGCGCCGAGGTTCAGCTTGCGCTCGACCTTGAAGCCGGCATCTTCGAGCAAGTCGGCGTACATCTCGCCGAGGATGAATTCCTCAGTGAAGTTTTTCGAGCCGATGGCGATGGTCGAGGTGGACTGCTGGCCTGTCAAGCGGTTGCAGGCGGGCAAGAGCAGCACCACGACGAATAGAATGAGAATGCTCCGGCGGGCGGCACGGACGTCACGCATACAGTCTTCCTCCTTGCTCGTACGATTCCTTACGATCGGGCGGCCGGCGGGCTGAGCTGGTGTTGAACCGTTGCGAGCACGCCCTCGGCGAGAAGCGCCAACAGAGCCACGGGAATCGCGCCAGCCAGCATGACTCTGGCATCGAAGAGCGCGAAGCCGCGAAGGATAAAATCGCCCAATCCACCGCCGCCGATAAAAGCAGCCAGCGTTGCGCTCGCGATCACCTCGACCGTCGCCGTTCGAACCCCAGCAATGATCACCGGCAGTGCCAGTGGAAACTCGACCCAACGCAGAATCTGCGCCGTACTCATCCCCATCCCGCGGGCAGACTCCACAACCTCATCCGGGACGCTTCGGAAGCCGGCATAGGTGTTGATAAGGATGGGTGGAATGGCGAGGATCGTGATGGCCACCAATGCTGGGACGAAGCCAAGCCCGAGGTATGGGTAGGCCAGGAAAAGAATGGCGAGGCTGGGCACGACCCGCAGCGCGTTGGTCAGGTTGATGGCGAGCGGTGCGACGACCAGGTGACGTGCGACAAGAATGCCCGACGGCAGGCCGATGAGAAACGCAAGCGTCAGTGCCGAAAGGCTCAAAATGACATGGGTCTCGAGGGAGTTCAAGAAAAAACGGGGGTTGCGCTGGGCATATTCAAATGCACCGATCAGCAAGCTCACGGTTTTCCTTGGTCCTTCTTCTGTGGTTCCACCAGGCTCTCTCTATCTGGTGTGCGGTCGCAGTGGGCGGCATGGAACCCTGCCGGGCATCGCGGCCGGCGCAAGTGCATCGCGGCACAAGAGTGAGGAGCACGCGTTTGTAGGAACGTTTGCAGCGCCGGAACGGAGGCACGCCGCAAGCCCCCCACCGGTTGGATAGTGGAGTGCGCCGGAGAAGACGGAGAGCGGCCGGCCTTCTGACGACGCTGAAACAGGATCAGGTCGATGGCACTCGAGCCGGGCCAGCAGGGCTGGCCCGGCGTTAGAGTTCCAGATTGACCCCGCCAAGGGGATTCTCGCCCTCGGTCACGGCCCGTTCTCTTGCAGGTTCCTCTCTGATCCGCAGACGGTTGTAGATATCCCGAGCGCCGGGGACCGATTCGGCCACGTCCTCAGCCATGCGCTTGGCCTGGCGGTTGCGGACGGTACCCCGAAGCGTGACCTCGCCATTGCTGACGTCGACCTCAATCTGGCTGGCATCGAGATAGCCATGGGCCGTCAAGGCCTCACACACGTCCTCGCAGATGCGTTCGTCGGAGCGTTGGTACCCCCGCGGGCCGCGGCCCGTGAACGGCCCGGGAATCATCCAGGGTTCGGTGCCGGCCGGTGGTACCGGCTCGCGGAAGCCCGGGCGGGCACGCTCATAACCGGCTTCCCGCCTATAGCTCCGATCAAAGCGCTCGCCGTAGTCGCCTTCCTGGCGATAGCCTCGGCGGAAAGGCTCATCCGAAAAGGGTTCTCGACGATGCTCACGCTCGCCGGGCACAGGCTCGCCATATTCAGGCCCGTGCTCACCGTAGCCAGGACCACGCCAGGTGGGCTCGCTGTAGTAACCTTGCTGGCCGTAGGGATAGCTCGTGTAGTTGGTGAGGCGCCCGTGGTAGCCGCCCTCAAACCCAATCCTGCCACCGGTGTCATAGTCAAAACGGCCGCTGCGCTCCCAATCCTGGTCGAAGCGATTGGCTCCCTCCCGCGACCGGCGCCAGATCCGCCGCCGATCATCCCAATGGTTAGGCATAGGGATCCCCCTTTCATGTGCAAAAGCAAACATTGATGGATCTGATACTGCCGGGCGGATGGGTCCGGCACCCAGAAGAACCACACATGCTACTAGCAATGAACGTGCCGTGCGCTTGACGCGACCGGGCGGCTGCTGGTGAGGGTCGAGCGCCCGGAGAGAGGTGCCGTCTTCCAGCACAACATGGTCGTAGTCCGCTGCACCCACTCCACTGGCGTTTCCCTCTCGGCCCTCCTCCTCGAATCCTGCGCGGCCTCGATTGCAATCATTCTGGCTCGACAAAACCACGATTCATCAGCGAGGCGGCGATCAGTCGGGAAAACCATCGCCCCACCAGGCTGGCTTGATTCTTGCTCTTTTCGACCGGTGTTGAACTGTCGAGAGCCCTGGCTGCGCCGGCGGTGGCAGGCGGGAGGGAGGGAGGAGGTCTCAACGTGCGCAATATTCTTTTCGTGGAACTCTTGGGCGGAATCGGCGACGTTTTGATTGCGCTGCCCACCATCCAGGCCCTGGGTCGCTCCCACCGCGAAGCCGTGCTCACCGTTTTGACCTTTACCCCGGGGCGCTAGTGGCCGACCTCGGCCTCGCCGGGCTGGTCCACATGACCGGTTACCTGCCGGCGCCGACCGCCTCGCACTGTCTGGCCGGCGCCGACATTGGTGTGCTGCCCTTCAATGGAGGCGTCACCCTCAAGAGCGGCTCGCTCCTGGCCCACGGCCTGCCTGTTGTCGCCACCCGCCACGGTCCGCTAGACCCCGATCTGGTCGACGGGCACACTGTCCGGCTCGTCGCTCCCCGCGATATCGAGGGCCTGGCCAGGGCGTTGCTGCAGCTCCTGGCTCAGCCGGTGGCGCGTGCCCGGCTGGGCATCGCCGGTCGCGCCTTCGCCGGCAACTTCACCTGGTCGGGCATCGCTCAACGGCACTTCGATGTCTACCAGACTGTTCTCGGGAATCGACCAATCACCGCAACGCCCCAGCCGCCGCGGCCCGGCCGGGAGGCCACTTGATGGCAAGAACGATTGGCCGAACATAGAACGTGTTGCGCACGCCGACGTGAATCGAGACATTTCCGCCCTTCTGGCCGGGATATCGAGAGCGGAAAGAGCCCGCAAACATGGGGTGGGCGAGGGCAGTGCCCTCGCCCACCGGGCCTCACTGCGCCAACAGGAGCGTCACGTTTTACGTGCCAGCAATCTGTGCACCTTTGAACGATACGACATCACCGGGAGACACCATCGTGTTGAGCGCACGCCAGGACGTTCTGATCTACATCCTCATTCCCGCAGCGGCCATCGTTGCCGGGAGCGGCCTCGCCGCGTTCTACGAACCGGGGGCAAAGCTTGAAAGCGCGATCCAACACTTCGCCGCCGGCATGATCTTCGCCGCCATTGCAGGTGAGCTGTTGCCTCAGGTGCACGACCGCCAGCCCCTGACGGTCGGCATCGGCTTCGCGTTCGGAACCCTCGCCATGCTGATCATCAAATGGCTTATCGAGGACGTCTGGCAGGTCAAAGGCGGGGCGGCTCACGAGAGCGCTGACGCTGTGGGACTGATCACTGCGACGGGCGTGAACTTCGTGGTTGACGGCTTTCTGCTCGGGCTCGGATTCACTGTGGGGGTCGAAGAGGGGGTTCTCCTCATGGTCGCTGTCGCCGCCGAGAATTTTTTTGTTGGCCTCAGCGGAGCGGCCGCACTGCAGGATACGGAAATATCGCGCGGGAAGAGCATCGCAGCCGCGCTCGGGTTGGCAGCGCTGTTTCTGGTTCCCGCAGCGGCCGGCGTGACGATCTTCAGTGGCGTTTCCGGACCCGTCTTCGCGGCGGTCATCGCGTTCGGGGCTGCCGCCCTGCTCTACATTGTGATCGAGGAGTTATTCGTCGAGGCCCACCAGAAGCTGCCCGAAAACCCGGTCATCGCGTCCACATTCTTTATCGGATTCCTGGCACTCCTGCTCGTCGAGATGGTCGCCTAGAGCGCCGGTCAAGTCCTCAGACTTCCGAAGTCTGGTAGGGAGCGTGCTGGCCCAACACGCACTCCGACGACGGTGAGAGAGGCGGGCACTTGCCGCGAACAAGACTTCGGAAGTCTTTTCCCTAGCCCCGCAGGATTCCTTGGCCGGTGCTCTAGAACCAATACCTTTCAAATAAGCGCCAGCGCCTGGCGGAAGGAGTGGGCCGCCGGTTGCGGCCAGTGATAATGGTGCGGGCGCTTGAGCTTGAAGTTGGACATCTTGCGTTTGACGACGCGCGGATTGGAGCGCAAGCGTCTGGGGGGCAAGGGACGAGCGGCGATGTCGCGCAAGAGGCGCGCAAAGAGCGCCGGCAATTGCTCAGGGGTGGTCATTTGAAACTCCGGGATGGCGTCACGAATGACTTCGAGGGCGTGGACGAAACTGAGGCGGTCCGGATCGAGATCAGCCTGCAACGCGGCCTGAGGCATCAGCGCGCGGATGGCGTCGTGAGCGATCAGCAGGCCGTAGAGTTCTTGGATCACCCCAACGGGGGTCAAGCTGCGCAGGGGGCGCCCGGCCAGGCGTTGGTGGGTATCGGTCTCATCAATGACCAGTTCGAGTTCCCAGCGTTCATGGTAGGCACAGGCCAAGTCGAGCGCCGGGAAGGCGCGGTGATCCAGGAGGGTGGTGATCAGGCGGTGGGTCTGGCCAGAGCCCGGCAGGGCCGGGTCCGTGATGGTGTACGCGATGATACGCACCAGCAGGCGCTCGCCCCGCCGGCGGCGCTTATAGTCGGGGGAGATATAGGCCAGCGACGACCCGTCCGGCAAGGGGCGTACGTGCGTGGGCCGGGCGGAGGCCGGCAGCCGGGCCAGGACCTGCGCATCGCGCTGGCGCGTCCGCGCGAACATATCGTAGTCGTGGAAGCCCCGATCCCACATGACCAGCATCCCTGGCCCGACCGAGCGCAACATCCGAAAGCCCCCCACCCGCTCACTGGTCTGATAGGGCCAGAACCCGGCATCAACAATGGCATGCGTCCCGCACTCGGCCAGATAGACCGCCTGAATCTGGGGAAAGGCGCTCGCGCCACGGGGACCGACCTGGCGCCCAAAGACCGCCGCATTCGCGGGCGTGTCGGGCGCCAGCTCCACCGTGCCGTCAAGCGCCATCAGCCGCAGTCCCCCCAGAAACGCGCCCCGCGTTTCGGCCGTCGCCAGCGGCTGACAGACCTGCTGAAACAGGGCCACCAGCGGGCGCGCCCCCACCTGCGCGCGCCGGGAGCTGATCGCACTCTCGCCGGCCACCTGATCGTCCGGGTCCCACCAGACGTAGCGTAAGCCTTTGGCCAGTTTCGCCAGCACCGCGCCCAGGCGCAGATGACTAAACAGATGCATGCCAATCACCAGAAAGACCGTCACCACCATGTTCAGCTTGCGTTCCCGTTCGGTCGTCACCCCCTGGGCCGCCAGCACCGCCGCGACCGTCTCGGCCGGCACCACCTGGCTGAGGGCCTCCAACCGCAGTTCTTGGCTGAATTTGCGTCCCGCTGCGATCTCGCGTAGTCTGTATCCCATGAGGCGGCTCCGTGGCTCCTGGTGGATTAGTCTCTGGTCAGGATCCCACAGAAGTCGCCTCTGCGCTATTTGAAAGGTATTGGCTCTAGAACCGGTCAAGCTGTCGCCGAGGGCGCATGATCGGAGACTTCCGAAGTCTTCCGAGACTTCGGAAGTCTCACGACTGGCGGCAGACAACACAACGCAGCGGCGAGCCTGACAATTCTCGATAAGGGCGCACGACCGGGGCGAATTCCGCCTCGCCGGACGCCCAAACGAATTGAACGGCAACGGGCGCACGGCCGTACGGCCCCACGAACCCCCGGCGCTCTCAAACGACTTCGGATCGGCCCCTGGCGGCATCCTCGCGGCTCGCCAGGACCGGCGTTTCGAAGGTATACTTATTCTTACCAAAGAATCGTCCCTGCCGCGTTGCGACGTCTCACCTCTTTCCGTCGCAGTGCCATTCTCATGAGAGGAGAACCGAATTGGGCATTCGCGATCTACTCGAAACCCACGTTGGTCTGGTACCGAACCCGATCAGCCCCAAGACCGACCAGGCGCACTCCCGAACCCGGGGAGCCTCAGTCAGGATCAGTGTCTGCCCTTACTGTGCCGTTGGCTGCTCGCAACTTGTCTACACGAAGAATGGACGGATCATCGACATCGAGGGCAATTACGAGAGTCCGATCAACGGCGGCACGCTCTGCCCAAAAGGGGCGGCGACCTTCGGGCTGCTCCACAACCCCCTCCGGCAGACCAAAGTCCAGTACCGCGCGCCCTACAGCGATCATTGGGAGGAGCGCCCGCTCGAGTGGGCGATGGAGCGCATCGCCTGCCTGATCAAGCAGACACGCGACGCCAGCTTCGAGGAGACCGACGAGACCGGGATGGCCGTCAACCGCACTCTGGCGATTGGCCACCTCGGCGGCGCGACCCTCGACAACGAAGAGAACTACCTGATCAAGAAACTCTGGACCGCGGGGCTCGGGATCGTCGCCGTCGAGAATCAGGCCCGTATATGACACTCCAGCACGGTGCCCGGTCTGGGCGCCCGCCTCGGTCGCGGCGGCGCGACCACCACGCAGCAGAGCCTGGCTGACAGCGACTGCGTCGTCATCATGGGCTCCAACATGGCGGAGAACCACCCGGTTGGGTTCCGCTTCGTCATGAAGGCCAAAGAGCGCGGTGCGACGGTCATCCATGTGGACCCCCGCTTCTCGCGGACCTCGGCGCTGGCCGACATCCACGTCCCGCTCCGGGCGGGAAGCGACCTCGCCATGCTCGGCGGCCTGATCAACTACATCGTCAATAGCGAGCGTTGGAAGAGCGACCCCTTCTTCAAGGCGTACGTCACCCACTACACCAACGCGCCGGTGATCATCAATCCGGCCTTCAGGGACACGGAGGATCTGGGGGGGCTCTTCTCAGGCTACAACCCCGAAAAGCGGCGGTACGACTTCGACACGTGGCAGGTCGCCGCGCAGCCCGGTACCCCACCGGCCCCACCCGATCCGGGGCGAATGCCAGCCGGCTCTCCCGGCCGAGGCCAGCAGGAAGGCGGCCCCGGCGCCCAAGAGGCGGGGCAGACCGCCGAGCCCCGCCCTCAGCAGATTGGGCGGTTGGCACAGGCGCCGCCGATAGATATGACCCTGCAGAATCCGAACTGCGTCTTCCAGATCGTCAAGCGCCACTTCTCGCGCTACACGCCTGAGATGGTCGAGCGCATCTCGGGCGTGCCGCAGGACCTCTTCATCCAGGTGGCCGAGGCACTTCTCGATAATTCCGGCCGCGACCGGACCTCCGCCTTCTGCTACGCGGTCGCCTGGACCCAGCACACCATCGGCACCCAGATCATCAGTTGCTGCGCACTCCTCCAGCTTCTGCTCGGGAACATCGGGCGGCCCGGTGGCGGCATCCTGGCCCTCCGCGGACACGCGACGATCCAGGGCAGCACCGATATCCCAACGCTCTACAACCTGCTGCCCGGCTACCTGCCGATGCCCAGCACCATTGCCGGCCACACCTCCCTGAAGGCGTACCTGGCAACCGAGCAACCGGCGACGGGCTGGTGGTACAACATGCCGAAGTACCTCGTCAGCCTGCTCAAGGCCTGGTACGGCGACGCCGCCATCCCCGAGAACGACTTCGCCTACGACCTGGTGCCGAAGATTTCCGGGGACTACTCCTTCGAAGCGATGATCCCGATGATGAAGGACGGGATCATGAAGGGGCTCTTCTGCATGGGTCAGAACCCGGCAGTCGGCGGGCAGAATGCAGTCCTGGCCCGCAAGGCCCTGGCGAACCTCGACTGGCTCGTGGTCCGCGACCCCTATGAGATCGAGACCGTGGCCTTCTGGAACGACTCGCCCGAGGTTCGGCGCGGCGAGTTGCGGCCCCAAGAGATCAAGACCGAGATCTTTTGGCTCCCACCGGCGGTGACGCCCGAGAAGGGGGGCTCCTAC
Organism: Ardenticatenaceae bacterium; assembly: GCA_027493995.1. GTDB lineage: Bacteria > Chloroflexota > Anaerolineae > Ardenticatenales > Ardenticatenaceae > DOUV01. The sequence goes on from JAOSJS010000001.1 coordinate 10,167,795, forward strand.
ACCAACACTCAACGGCTCATCCAGTGGCACGACCAGGCGGTCGAGTCGCCCGGCGACTGTCGCCCGGAGAGTTGGTTCCTCTACTGGCTCGGCACGCGGCTTAAGGCGCTCTACGCGGGGGATGACAGCCCGAAGGGGCGCCAGATCAACTCGCTCACCTGGGATTACCCCACCGCCGGCGCGCACCAGGATCCGGATCTGGACGCAGTCGTCAAAGAAATAAACGGTTACACCATCGCCGACGGGAAGCCCACCAAGACCTTCACCGAGCTCAGGGACGACGGCTCGACCGCCTGTGGCTGCTGGATCTACTCCGGGATCATGCCGGAGGAGGACAACAACCGGGCGAAGAGCCGCCGCGGCGACGACAAGGCGGCGCTCGAGTGGGGCTTCTCCTGGCCGAACAACGTCCGCATCCTCTACAACCGCGCCTCGGCGGACCCGGAGGGCCGGCCGTGGAGCGAGCGCAAGAAGTGGGTCTGGTGGGATGCCGAGAAGGGCGAGTGGACCGGCTACGACACGCCCGATTTCCCCAAGACCAAGCCGCCCGGCTACCAGCCGCCCGAGGGTGCCACTGGCGTCGAGGCCCATCCCGGCACCGCACCGTTCATCCTGATCGCGGATGGCCTGGGCCGGCTCTTCGCCTCCGCGGGCCTGCGCGACGGCCCCCTGCCGGCCCACTACGAGCCGTGGGAGTCGCCGGTCGGCAACCTGCTCTACCCGGAGCAGCCGCGGAACCCGGTCGCCCCGATCTTCCCGCGCCCGGACAATCCCTACCACGAGATCGGCGACCCGCGCTTCCCGTACGTCATCACGACCTACCGCCTGACCGAGCATCACACCGCCGGCGGGATGAGCCGCACTGTACCGTGGCTGGCCGAGCTGCAGCCGCACGGCTTCGTCGAGATCAGTCCTGAACTGGCGGCTGAGTTGGGGATCAACAACGGCGACTGGGTCACCATCTTCACTCTGCGCGGCGAGGCCGAGGCGCGGGCTCTCGTCACCGAGCGGCTGCAGCCACTGATGATCGGCGGCAGGAAGATACATCAGGTCGGCATGCCCTGGCATTTCGGGTATAAGGGGATCGCCGAGGGTGGGATTGCCAACAACCTGAGCGCGCTGATCGAAGATCCGAATTCGCGCATCCACGAGGCGAAGGCGTTCACCTGCAACCTGCGCAAGGGCGGAATGACCGGGAAAGGAGCGCGGCCACAATGAGCACGACAAACACGGCGGTAAACGATAGCCTCACCGGCACGACCGGCGCCCGGCCCGGGGCGATGGGCTTTTTGACCGACACCACGCTCTGCATCGGCTGCAAGGCCTGCGAGGTGGCCTGCAAGCAGTGGAACCAGTTGCCAATGGACGGCTTCGGGTGGACCGGCTTCAGCTACGACAACACCGGCGACCTGGGAGCCACAACCTGGCGGCACGTCGCCTTTATCGAGCGCATCACGACTTCCTCCCCAGCCCTCCCCCAACAAGGCGAGGTGGGCCGGCGGCCCACCTCGCTCAAGCCGTTCCAGAGCAACTGGCTGATGCAGAGCGACGTCTGCAAGCACTGCGTCAACGCCGGCTGCCTGCAGGCCTGTCCCACCGGGGCGATCATCCGCACTGAGTTCGATACAGTCGTGATCCAGCAGGACATCTGCAACGGGTGCGGCTACTGCGTGCCCGCCTGCCCCTTCGGCGTACCCGAGTTAAGCCCGATCGATGGTAAGGCCCACAAGTGCACCCTCTGCTACGATCGCGTCAAAGATGGGTTGGAACCGGCTTGCGCCAAGTCCTGCCCGACCGACTCGATCCAGTTCGGCCTGGTCGAGGAGTTGATGGAACGGGCCAAGAACCGCGTGGCGGCACTACACGAGCGGGGAGTCAACGAGGCCTACATCTACGGCGACCGCGCCATCGGCGGCACCGGCGGAATGGAGGGCCTCAATGCCTTCTTCATCCTCACCGCACCGGCGGAGGTCTACAACTTGCCGGCCTGCCCGACGCTGCCGCAAGACAGGGCGTGGCCGGCCTTTCTCGCGACTGCCGGCGCGGCGGTGGCGTTCGGCCTGGCGGCCCTCTTCGCTTTGAAGGAGCCGTGACGGATGGAGGTGGGGTGGGCGTGGGCGTGGGCAGTGCCCTCGCCTACCAGTCGGCCAGACCGGGAATCCCGCTCCACCCAAGCGCGCGGCGACCGGCCTCATGCCCACTCGTCGTCGGCGCAACCTCGTAGAGACGCCGCGGCGGGGTGTCTCTACAGCGTTATGCGGGCCACGTCGCTCGTCTCTCATCCGATCAAGATTGCAGGTGGTACGGGAGGAGGTACCATGACCGCACCCTACGAAGAAACGATGGAAGCCGAAGCGCGGGACGCTGCCAGCGAGGCGGAGCGACAGCCAGGTGTCGCAAGGCCCGAACGGAGATGGGAGAGCCGGCGGAACGGCGGGCGCTCGGTTCGGGACGAATCCGAGACGAGCTACTACGGCCTCCCGGTGATCCATACGCCGCACTGGAAGTGGGAGATCTACACCTATTTCTTCCTCGGCGGGATCGCCGCCGCGAGCTATGTCATCGCGAGCCTCGTCCAGTTGCTCGGAGGCGCCGGCGACCGCCGGATTGTACGGGCCGGGCGGTACATCTCACTCGCCACGCTGATTCCCAGCCCGATCCTGCTGGTTCTCGACCTGGGCCGGCCCGATCGGTTCCACCACATGCTGCGCGTGGTCAAGTTGCGCTCGCCGATGTCGCTGGGCACGTGGGGCCTGATCCTTTTCAGTGCCTTCTCCGGCCTCTCGGCACTGATCCAGGCAGCACATGACGGCCTGTTTGCGCGCGCCCCCGGCCTCGCTCGGCTGCTCCAGGCGCTCCCCGGTCGGGTCATCGGCCTACTGGGGATGGGCCCGGCCTTCTTCGTCAGTGGCTACACGGGTGTGCTCCTGGTGGCGACGGCGGTGCCGCTCTGGGCGAAGAACTACCTGCTACTTGGGCCGCTCTTCATCGCCTCGTCGATCTCGACGGCGACCTCGGCGATCGCGCTGGTCCTCGCGCTGGGACGCAGCACGAGCCACCGCACACTCGCACGCCTCGAGCGGCTGGAGATCCTGGCGCTGCTGGTCGAACTCGGCCTGATCCTGACCGCGGGCGCCAACGCCGGCCCCATCATCTCGCGGCCCATCCGCGAGGGAAGGCTCGGCTGGATCTTTCGCGCGGGCGTTCTGGGCACAGGCATCGTTGCGCCGCTCGGGCTGCTCGCGAAGAGCGTCCCCCCGGGCACGAAGCCGTCGCGCTTCCTCACAGCGCTCACCTCGACCCTGGTCCTGGTGGGCGGCTTTTTGTTGCGCTACGTGATGGTCACGGCCGGTCGCGCCTCGGCTGCCGATCCGCAGGCAACCTTCGAGCTGACCAAGGCAAACGGCCGCCGCCCCTCGTAGAGGTACACCATGGGCAACTTCGACTTCCGCGACATCCGACCGTCCATGGATGTCTACACCCTCGACAACGTCTACCTTGGCACCGTGCTCGGCCTCATCCCAGGGCTGCCAACATCGGGCGGCGACCAGGTCCCGAGGGAGGCTCGCCAGTCCAGCGAGATCAATGGTGAGATGCTGGGTCCAATGCCCACGCGGTCGATTGGGAACAGGGGCCCTCACACCCAATCGGCACACGAACTCTACGCGGTCAAGCTCAACACCGCGCGTCCGATTGGCATGGGCGCGATCAGGGTTGGGAGGTGGTGGGGCCTCGTTGGCCGCCGCACCATCCCGCTGGACGCCGTGCAGACGGTCTCGCTCGAGCGGGTGGTTCTCAGATTCAAGCAGGAGGAGTTGGAGCGAGGAATCGGCTCCGAGCTTAGCCCGGATATCGACACCACAACAGTGTGCGGCGCGTGATAGAGGAGCAAGCCGCTGGCTGCTGCGAATACTATTTGTTGCCCCATGCTTTTGTACTGCACAAACCCAAGCCCGATTACATTCTCCCCTGTCCGTCCATCCGCCCCACCTCCTCGATGTACTCCAATGACTGGTGCCGGAAGTAGGTGTTGTACAGCTCGGCGTAGTGCCCGCCGGCCGCCAGCAACTGGTCGTGGGTGCCCTCCTCGATGATCTCACCCTGGCGCATGACGATGATGCGATCGGCGTTCTTGACCGTGGAGAGCCGATGGGCGATGACGATGCTGGTGCGGCCGTGCATGACCACGTCCAGCCCCTCCTGGATCTGGGCCTCGGTGAAGGGGTCTACGCTGGCCGTGGCCTCGTCGAGGATGAAGATCGAGGGATCCTGCAGCAGCACGCGCGCCAGCGCGACAAGCTGCCGCTGGCCCATCGAGAGGCGCGCGCCCCGCTCGCCGACGTCGGTGTCGAGGCCGTTGGGCAGATCGGCGATCCAATCGCCGCCGCCCACCTGGGCCGCCACGGCGGCGACCTCTTCATCGCTGGCCGTCGGGCGGCCGTAGCGGATATTGTCGGCGACTGAGCCGGTGAAGAGAAATGGGGCCTGGGGCACGAGGCCGAGCTGGCGGCGGTAACTGCTCAGGTCGAGTGTGCGGATGTCCATGCCATCGATCAGAATGTCGCCCCACTGGAACTCGTAGAAGCGGGCAATCAGCCGGCTGAGGCTGGACTTGCCTGCGCCAGTGTGACCGACCACAGCGATGGCCTGGCCCACCGGGATGACGAGGGAGAAACCTTCCAGGACCGGTTCGCCGGGCTTGTAGCTGAAGTGGACATTGCGGTACTCGATGCGGCCGTCGAGCCTGTTCACCGGCTCGTCACCTTTCTGGATCACTTTGGGCTCGGCGTCGATCAGCGCGAAGACGCGCTCGCTGGCCGAGAGGCCCTGCTGAAACTGGCTCCAGAACGAGGCAATGCTGGTCAGCGGGAAGGAGAAGATCGTCAAACTCTGCACGAACAGGTACCAGTCGCCGGGCGAAACCGTGCCGCTGATGGTACTCAGCCCACCGTAGTAGACCACCGTCGCGGCGCCAACGCCGGCGAGAATCGTGAGGATTGGGAAGATGCTGTTGAACACCAGGCCCTGCCGGAGATTGACGCTATAGGCCTGACGATTGACGATGCTGAAGAGATCGTAAACCGCGGCCTCCTGGCGAAAGTTCTTGGCTACCGCAATGCCCGCCAGCGATTCCTGAACCAGCGCGTTGACCCGCGCGGTCACCCGCTGGGCCCGCTGCGTGGTCAGGCGCGCGATGCGGCGAAAGCCCAACGCCACGCCGACGACCACTGGCGCGATGGCCAGGGTGATCAGCGCCAGCCGCACGTTGATAGAAAAGAGCACTACCGAGATGACCCCCACCAACAGGAGCTGGCTCAACAGATCCATCGTCAGGGTCACCACGGTCGCGAAATCCTGTGTGTCCGATGTGACGCGGCTGACGATCTTGCCGGAAGGGAACTCGTCGTAGAAGGAGAGGTCGCGCTGCGTGACGGCGCGGAAGGCGTCCTGGCGGAGCTTGAGGACCACATCCCCGACCGCGCGGGCCGAGAAGAGCTGGCGCACGTAGTTGAAGAGCCACGAAATCGCACCGAGCAGCACCACGAGGGCGGCGAACCCTGCCAGCGTGACCATCGCAGGTTGCTGACTCGCCAGTTGGTTGATCCCCCGCGAGATGACAATGGGTACCGTCGTATCGAGCAGTGACGTCAACGAGACCGCCACGGCAACGGTCAGCATCACGCGGGTGTGCGGCCGGAAGTAGCCGACGATCCGCCGCAGAAGCACGGCGTCGGAGTAGTCACGGTCGTAGGCCTCTTTGTCGAGGCCATCCATGATGAAGCCCACTTACTTCCTCCGGAAGCGTTTTGAGTTATTCCTGATCGCCGCACGGCTTGCTCGGCAGGAGTCGTGATGCGTGGATACGTGGCGCGCGAAAAGATCCGTTCACGCATCACGCGGCTCCTCCAGCAATCTATGCAAGGTCGAAAATATCACTCATCGCTCAGTACTCAGCACCTCATAGCGCGCAAAGATACGCCGGTAGGCGTCGGAGCGGGCGAGCAGTTCCTCGTGGGTTCCCTGGTCAATGAGCTCGCCGCGCCGGAGGACGAGGATGCGGTCGGCCCAGCGGATCTGACTCAGGCGGTGGGTAATGAGCAGGGTCGTACGCCCTTGCATGATGCGGCGCATCGCCTTCTGGATCTCATCCTCGGTGGCGCTGTCAATCGCGCTGGTCGAGTCGTCCAGAATGAGGATTCGCGGGTCGGTCAGGAAGGCGCGCGCGATCGCCAGCCGCTGGCGCTGCCCGCCCGAGAGGGTCACGCCACGCTCGCCGATCTCGGTCTGGTAGCCCTCGGGCAGGTTCATGATGAACTCGTGCGCCTGGGCCTGGCGCGCGGCCCGCTCGATGGCCTCTGGCGTGGCATTGCCGCCGGCACCGAAGGCGATGTTTTCGGCGATTGTCCGCGAGAAGAGAAAAATATCCTGCTCGATGGTGCTGATCTGGGCGCGCAGCGATTCCAGGTTCCACTCCCGTACATCCACGCCGTCGACGAGCACTCGACCGTCGTTGACATCGTAGATGCGGTTGACGAGCTTGGTCAACGTGCTCTTGCCCGAGCCGGTTTGGCCGACGATGGCGATCGTCTCACCGGGGCGGGCGCGGAACGAGATATTTTTGAGCACCGGATTCGCCGGGCGATAGCCAAAGCTGACATCCTCAAAGAGGAGCTCACCCACAACCGGACGCGCCACGCCCGCGGCGTTTTCGTCGAGGTCGGTCTCGTCGTTGATGAGCGCCAGGATGCGCTCGGCCCCGGCCAGGCCGAGCTGCACTAACGAGAACGAGAAGATCGAGATGAATGTTGGGAAGCGGAGCAGGCCGAAGAGACCCATGAAGGCGATGACATCACCGGCGATGAGCCTGCCACTGTGCCAGAGCCAGAGCGCGTGGAAGAACCCCAGCCCCAGGGCAATCCCGAAGACCAACAGCGGCAGGTAGCGCGCCTGAACGCGGCCCTGGGCGACGAAGAGGTCTCGGTAGCGGCGCGCGGCGGCGCTGAACTTTCCTCGCTCTTGCGCCTCCTGGGCATAGGCTTTGACCACCTCGATCCCGGCAATGCTCTCGGCCAGACCGGCGTTCATAGTCCCAAAATGCATCCGCAATTCGCCGGCCACAGGGTTCAGTTCATCCATGTAGCGGCGCACCGTCACCACCAGACCGACGACGAAGAGGAGTGGCACCAGAAGGAGTTGCCAACGGAGCAGTCCGATCGAGACCAGCGGAACGATCACCCCGAGGACCGAGCCGAAGATGAGGTTGAGGCCGGGGCTGATCATGAAGTTGAGCTGGCGAACATCGTTGGTCGCCCGCGCCATGACGTCGCCGACCCGCTGGCGGTCGTGGAAGGTCTGGCTCTTGCCCAGGAGGCTGATGGCCAATTCGTCGCGCGCGTCGCGCTCGAGCCGTTGCGCCAGCACCTCGATGGACCAGTTGCCGGCCAGGCCGATCAGGCCCTGGAAGCCCCGCGCTCCCAGGATTCCCAGCGAGAACAACAGGATGCGTCCGGCACTGGGCGTCGGCGCGAGAATCTCGTCGAAGACCCGCCCGATAAAGAAGGGCGTCGAGCTGAGGAGCGCATTGGCGATAATGCCGCTCACAACGACGGCGACCGGAAAGAGAGGGTAGCGCAACAGGTGCGACACGACCCAACGCAGAGGGGACGAGCGATCGTAGCGGTGCTCGCCCGCGATCGTAAACTCACGTTTACTCACGAGGTCTCCTCACGAAAGCAGGAAGCCACGCACCAACTCGAAATCGGAATCGCTCAGCCTGGATCGCCAGATCCAGGCCCGCGCCGCCGGATCTGACGATCCGCCGCGAGCAGCTGAGGCAACCCCCGCTCAGCCTGGATCGCCAGATCCAGGCCCGTGCCGCCGGATCTGACGATCCGCCGGGAGCAGCTGGGCAAGCCGCCCCCAACCGCCCCCGCTCAGCCTGGATCGCCAGATCCAGGCCCGCGCCACCGGATCTGACGATCCGCCGGGAGCAGCTGAGGCAACCCCCGCTCAGCCTGGATCGCCAGATCCAGGCCCGCGCCACCGGATCTGACGATCCGCCGCGAGCAGTCGCCCCACATTGCTCGGCCTGGATCGCCAGATCCAGGCCCGTGCCGCCGGATCTGACAATCCGCCGCGAGCAGTCGCCCCACATTGCTCGGCCTGGATCGCCAGATCCAGGCCCGCGCCGCCGGATCTGACGATCCGCCGCGAGCAGTCGCCCCACATTGCTCGGCCTGGATCGCCAGATCCAGGCCCGCGCCGCCGGATCTGACGATCCGCCGCGAGCAGCTGGGCAAGCCGCCCCCAACCGCCCCCGCTCAGCCTGGATCGCCAGATCCAGGCCCGTGCCGCCGGATCTGACGATCCGCCGCGAGCAGTTGGGCAAGCCGCCCCCAACCGCCCCCGCTCAGCCTGGATCGCCAGATCCAGGCTCGCGCCGCCGGATCTGACGATCCGCCGCGAGCAGCTGGGCAAGCCGCTCACCAACTCGGACTCGGACAGCAACTGAGTTTACCAGATCGGTGCGACGACGAAACCGGCCAAAAGAGGGGAATCGACCTGCCAATAGGGCCAGGCAGTCCGGAGAGCGTCGTTCAGCGGGTGACCTCTGGTGAGGGTTCCGCTCGACCCGGCCTGATCCCGGCGAAAAGGTCGTCGTGGGACGTGGGATTGGGCGGATACGCCTGGGTGAAGGTTTCGAATCCGAAGAGACGCTGGCGCACCACGGCGGGTAGCCATCGAAAGATGGCGCTGCGCCCGCCCTGACTGGTATGGCAGGCGCTGGCTGCCTCTTTGATCGCCAGATAGGGGCCGATCCTGAGCCGGACGTGAATCTGCTCGTCGGGGACGCCGAGGCGCGTCAGGTCGATGTCGCCGTTGCGGCCAACGCGTGTGGGGTCCTTGCGCAGCAGGCGCAGGATGCGCACCCCCCAGCGGATGAGCGTCCGCGGCATCGCCGTGTAGTAGAGGCGCTGCGGCTGCCAGGGTTCATAGCCCTCGGCCAGCAAGGTGGGGTAAGCCGCGGGGTCGGCGGCGCGCGCAAAGGCCCGCGTCACGGCGTGGTTGACGCGGATATGGTCGGGGTGGAAGTAGCCGCCGGTGGGGTCGTGGGTGAGAATAACCTCCGGTTGTACCTCGCGGACCAGCCGCACGAGGTCGCGCGCGACCTCATCCAGGTCGGCCTGGTAGAGGCAGCCGGCGTGCTTGTTGTCGGGCGAGCCTTCCATGCCACTATCGCGGTAGCCCAGGGTGTGGAGGGTGACACCGAGGGTCTTGGCGGCGCAGGCCAGCTCACCGACCCGCCGCTCGGCGAGGCTGCTATAGCCCGCCAGCATGGACTCATCGCAGGAGCCCGCGGCCCCATCGGTGACGATGCAGACGTGCACATCGACCCCTTCACGCGCATACCGGGAGAGCGTCCCACCCGTGCCAAAACTCTCGTCATCTGGATGAGCAAAAATTCCAAGGAGCGTCAGTTGTTTGGTCGACATTCTGAATTCCTATTCGACATCCGGTATCGGGTAGACAGTCGTGAGCGGAGACTGGAGATGAACAGCTGATTCGTGGAACGACCAGAGCTCCAAGGATCTCCTCATCTCCAATCTCTAATCTTCACTCTCCGGCGCGGCCATCAAATACTCGCGAATCTCGGTTGCTGCCGCCAGGCCGCTCTCGAGAGCCAGGTGGACGCGCCCACCCGCGAGAGCATCGCCGGTGACAAAGAGCCCCGCCGGTTGCCCCTGGGCCACCGCCGCGGCATCAGCCAGCGTGTTCGGCAGGGCATAGCGCCACGGCTGGAGGTCGGCCCAGGCCGGCGCGCTGAGGTCGCTGCCAAGTAACTCGCCTGCGAGTGCCGTGACCGAGGGCAGCAGGTCGTCCAGCCCCAAGTTGTAATGGGCGACACTCCACTCCGGCGCCATCTGGACGATCAGCAGGCTCTGGCCGGGCGGTATACGGTCGGGCTTGTCCTCCTCGAAGGCCAGCCAATTGATGGGATGCTCGCGATCGGTGTTGACCAGCGCGTAGAAATCAGCGGGCCGCGCCACGGGTCTGGAGTAGGCCAGAGCGACAGAGAGCAGCGAGCGATAGGTCGCCCGGCGCTGAGGACCTCGCGCAGGGTTGCGTCCATCCGGCTCGCCTCCACTAACTCAGCGGTCTGGGGCGCCGGCGGGGTCAGCACGAGCGCGTCGAAGACGCCGAGGTCGAGCCCGGTGCTGTCAGCCAGTTGCCAGCCCCACAGAGTCTGATCAAAGTGGGCAACGCGAGTCTCCATCCGGACTGTCGCCTGTCCGCCGGCCGCCAGGAGCCGTCCGAGGCGGCTGATTCCGTCGCGGTAGACCCACTTCGGCGCCGCGTTCTCGGTTGGGTCCCCCGGGCGAATCGTCCCGGCGCCGTCAAAGACCCACACAGGCCGGCCGATATCGACCAACTCGTCGGTGGGGAGTTGGTGGAGCACGACCTCGTGAGCGCCGGGCGTCGCGGTCTTGAAGTATTGCGCCCCTGGGTCGTAGATCGCGCCATGAGCCCGCCGCGACGCGGCGCGACCGGAGAGCTCCGCGCGCTGCTCAAAGAGAGTAACCTCGAGCGCTTCACTGCGCAGCGCCCAGGCGGCTGCCAGACCAGCGATTCCGGCTCCAACAATCGCCAGGCGTCTCATCCCAATTGCCCTCTCGCCGGCGCCTTCCGAGATAGCCCAACGCTCTCGACGATGATATGTTCATAATTTCTGTAAAAGTGGCGCATACGCGCCACTTTTACAGAAAGTGAGATACGCCATCCTCTCGACAGCCCGACTGCCGCGCGGCCCTGACCAGCTGCCAGAAGCGAGGAGACGATTCAACGAGCGTCCTTCTTCTCCCAGCCCCGTCGAGCGGCCGGCGGTTGCCGCACGCCCGATCAGGCAATCCACGTACTCAGACGAACCTGATTGTAGCGCGAGTAAGCCCGACCGGTCAATGGCACCTGGCTCGGGCGCCGAAGTTGCTCAATCGTCCCGAGGAAAGTGAGCGCGGTGCGCGTCCGGTGGAAGACCCGGCACACAGTTGAGGAAGCACGGCAGCGAGAGCGAAGCGGAGGTCATTCCCCGGCCATCCACCACGAGCTTGCTGCCTCGACGATGCTAGAGCTCGGCGCGACGACTCAAGCCAGGCATCAGTGGCGGCGAAAGACGGTATTCCAGATAGCCATACCCACCAGAACGGTCATGACAAGCCCGACCGCCATGGCACTCCAAAAGAGGAGACTATAGATGACAAAGATGACGGTATCCAGGAGTCCTGTCATGCGATCCTTCTTTCGAGCCGTTGTCGCTCCAGCACCCCGCGCTGCCAGGGCAGGAACCGCGTTGGTGATCGCGGGCAGTCTCCGCCAGAACCGGGAGTTACCGCACCATTGCCACGACCACGCGAGGCAGCACGCCCGCTCGAGCGTGCCCCCTCGCGCAGGTCACGCCCGCCATCACACGGTTGCGTCGGCAGCAGCGGCCTGGTCGCGGCGACCGGTCTGTTCGAGCACCTGGGCAAGATGCTGGCGCCAGACTGATTCCGCGGGGTCGAGTTGGATGGCGCGTTGGTAGGCCTCAGCACTGCGAACGAGGTTGCTCAACTGGCGCGTGGCAGCAGCGAGCATGACCCAGGCCTCGAGGTGGTCGGGATTCGCCGCGACCACTTCCTCGAGCAACTGGACGGCCCCCGCCCAATCACTCTTCAGGTAGCGCTGCTCGGCTTCAGCATAGCGATCGACGCTCATGGCGGTCCTCCTCTTCCTGACTCGGAATGGACGGCGAAGGATCGACGTCCGGCGAACACTTGTTGGTCATCGGCTGTCCGTGGTTCGTCCGGCAGGCTCGGTCGTTCGTCTCCGTTGCCGGTCCAGGACGTTTGGAGCCATGATTCGTAGATGGCTCGCTGGAGCAATGTTGGCCGGGTAACCTGCTCGATGATTGCCTCATCAGGCGGCGCCACGCTCAGCACGACCTCGCGGCTGAGCAGGTGTCCCTCGCGGAAGAAGTGAAACGTGGCCGATTGGCCCGGCTCGGCCGCGTTGAGGCGCGCGCTGAGGGTCTCCATGCTGGCCAGACGATAGCCGTTCAGGGCCAGCAACTCATCACCGGGATTGAGATCGCCGGCCTCGGCCGGGCCGCCGCGGTGGACCGTCTTGACGACGAGCCGCCCCTCCCGTTCCTCCAGGCTGAGTCCCATCCAGACGGTGGGCGTCTCCTCCTTGCGCCGATAGGTGAGGGTCAGACCAGCGCGGGCCAGCACCTCTTCGAGCGGAAGCTCGGCGGTGCTGCGCACGTAACGGCCGAGGAACTGTTCGTAGTCACCCTCGGCCACCAGGTCAAGAGCATCAGCGAACTCGTCGGGCGAAAAGCCAACGTCGCGCTGGCCGTAGCGGCTCCAGAGGTAGCGCATCAGATCGTCGAGCGACTTCTCGTTGCCGGTACTCTCGCGCATCCCCAGGTCGATCATCAGCGCGACGAGGCTTCCCTTGAGATAGTAGCTGATGGCCGAGTTCGGGCTATTCTCGTCCGGGCGATAGAACTTGATCCACGCGGCCAGGCTAGCCTCCTCGAGGGTCTGTACCAGTCGACCGGGCGTCGAGTGGTAAGTGGCGATGCGCTCGCCGAGAAGGGTAAGGTAGCGCTGAGGCGAAATCAACCCGGCGCGGCGCAGAATCAGGAGATCGTAGTAGGTCGTGACCCCTTCAACGATCCAGAGCAGCGGCGTGTAGACCTCGTGAAGATAGTCGAAAGGGCCAAGGTTTTGGGCCCGAACTCGCTTCCCGTTCCAGACGTGAAAAAACTCGTGGGCAGCCAGGCGGAGGAACTTCTCGTAGGCCGATTGCGGCTGAAAGGTCCAGCGATCGGTGAGGAGCGTCGTCGAATCGCGGTGCTCGAGACCACCACTGCGCCCATCACTGAGGTGGAGAATAAAAAGGTAGCGCTCGTATGGCAATTCATCGTCGAAGAGATGCCCAACCGTCTCCACGATCGTCTTGAGATCAGCGCGCAGCCGCTCGACATCCTCGTTGCCCTCCCCAAAGATCGCAAGCTCGTGCGACTTGCCGAAGACCTCGAAGCTTGTCACGCGCTGGCGCCCGATCTCGGCTGGACTATCGACGAGTTGGTCGTAGGTCGCGGCGTGGTAGTGGCCGCTGGCATCCTGTAGCAGTGCGATCGAGACCTGCCAGTCCCGCGTGGGCGGAGGGAGAATCTCGAGGCTGACGGGATGCTGCTTGTAGCCGTCGAGATACATGAAGACGCTGGTTCCGTTGAAGTAGCCATGCTGGCTGGTCAGGTGGCTGCTTCGTACCGACCATTCAAAGGCGTAGACCTGGTAGCGCACCCGGAACGCCGCGACTCCCTGCAGGGTGACAACCCAACTGGCTTTGTCAGCACGCAGCCAGGGAAGGGACTCTCCGTCGGCGGTCTCAGCCTCAAACCCCTCGACGTGGCGGGCGAACTCGCGAATCAAGTAGCTGCCAGGAGCCCAGATCGGCAGCACGAATCTGGCCTCAGACGCGGTATACCCGCGCACATCAACCACCACGTGGAAGAGATGGGCCTCAGGCACCGGCATGCTAATGGTATAGTGAACTTCGAGATCCATCGTGGGCTTTCGATTCCAGTGAATGGCCGACAGCGGCTGGTCGGGGCGAAAAAAGGTGCTTGTTCCGGGATCCCTCAGGGCCGCTCGTCTCTCAGTCTCTGCCCCAGCTTTCCCCACCTGCCGCCTATAGAGAAGCAGCGCGAACATCACGGCGGCAATGTTTTCTCCAGAAGACGCAGCCAGTTGCCACCGAGAATCGCCGCAATCTCCTCTGCACGGTAACCGAGCGCGGCGAGCGGCTCAGCCAGGCGTCCGATGTCGGCGACTGAGTCCACCTCGGCCGGGCAGGCCTCGCGCCCCAGCCCGCCGTCAAGATCGCTCCCGATCGCTGCGTGGCGCGCATCGCCGGCGAGTTGGCAGACGTGGTCGACCGCCCGCGCGGCGTCAGCCAGCGTCACGCGGTGCTTCTCACGATGTTCCTTCCAGGTTGGATCGAGGAATGCATTGTAGAAGACCGTCCCGACGATCCCATCGCGCACGACAATCGCCCTGATCTGCTCGTCGGAGAGCTGGCGAACACCGGGAACAAAGGCACGGGGGTTCGAATGGGAGGCGATCACGGGACTGGCATAGACATCGAGGGCGTCCCAGAACGCTCGCTCGGCCAGGTGGCTGGTATCGAGCACTACGCGGTAGGGCTCCATCGCGCGCAACAGCTCGGCGCCCAGCGGCGTCAGGGGCCCCTCCTTGTACGTACCTCCGGCGTAGCGGGTCCCGCTCCAGGCCGGACCAATCAGGCGCACCCCCTGTTCGACCCACCAACCAACCTCGGCCGGCTCGCGGATCGGGTCGGCTCCCTCCATCAAGAGCACCAGCCCGAGGGGCGCCTCGTCACCCGGCGCGGGCGCTCTCAGGGTGGCCAGGTCGGCGCGAGTGCGGATCAGCATCGTGTTCGGCACGGTGCGCACCAGCCGCTGGTAGAACTCAAGTTGGGCGGCAGCGAATCGGTGAGCCTCCTCAGCAGTGTGGTAGACGGTCGCGCTGAGACCCGGGGAGCTCTCGCGGGCCGGCTCGACGAAGAGCGTCGCAAACACCAGGTCGACGCCGCCAGCCCGCAGGGCCGGCAGGGTCACGGTGCAGGTCCCGACCCTGGTGTTCACCCCGCGCGCCGCTTCACCCGCGCGCACTTCGGCCGGCGGCAGCACGAGATCGCGGCCGAGCTCCAGCGCGTTCCACGCCAGGTCCAGGTGGCCATCGACGATGAACATCGACCGGTTGCGACGAGAGGATGGGGAGCCGTTTATCGATTCGCTCATAGGAGAATACTGCGCTCATCGGGAGGCGCGCGCCTGGAACCGTTCAGCATCCACAGAATCAGGAACAGTGCTGGCACTCCCCGTGGAGGCGAGTGCCATCCGCGTTCGATTCTTCCGTTCTCATCGGGGATCGGCCGCTCACGACCCCAGGGCACCACAGACTGGAGACAGTGGACGCCGTTCTCCAGATCTCCACTCAGTGTGGTCGCTTAATTTCGATAACCAGGGAGCGGTCGGCGACGACGCGCCGGAAGTCGGACCAGTAGGTCAGAGCTTCGGATGGCGGCACGAGTGCATCGAGCTTCAGGTAGGCAGGCCGCACCCCCGGAAAGACGAAGGTTGGTGTACCGAAAATCGCGTACTCACCGGTGGCGAGTTCGTAATCCCGGCGGATGGCGTCGAGCAACGCTGGATCGCGCGCCGCCCGCTGCCAGCGATCCAGGTCGAGGCCGGCCCGCTCGGCGGCCATCTGGGTGGCCTCCTCACCGCTGAGGCTGAGCCCGTCCTCGTGAACAGCACGGAGCAACGCGAGCCGGTACGCGTTGGCCGCGGCCTGGCCCTGCTGTCGGGCAGCCTCATGGGCCCACATCGCGCGCAGTCCGCGCCCGGAGCGCACCTCGTTCCAGGCGGGGTTCACCACGGGTTGCTCCCAGACCTTCCAGCCCTCTTGTTTGTTATTGATTTGGGCGAGAGGAAAGTAGCGCCACCGAAACCGCAGCGGCTCGTTCGAGCGCTGCTCGACGGTTTCCAGCCAGAGGGCCGCGCGGTAGACGTAGGGGCAGACAAAGTCGAAGTAAATATCGGTGACAGTCGATTCCACCATCATCATATCGCTCTCTCCAGGGTCGCAGATTGTGTCTTGTCTGATCATACCCTTGGGTTGAAGAGTCGGCAAACCTGGCCGCTTTTGGCCCATTCGGGCCAGCGGCACTCGCGGCCCGCCCTCAGGGCTGATCAGGCGCCCTGCCCCCACCCGCGAGTACCAGGGCCAGCGGTCCCATCCTTTGACACCGATGGCAGTATGAATAAGATCCAGTTGCGGTGCAACTTGCCCGCCAGAGAGAGGATGGTCCCCATGGGCGACAAGAATCCGAAAAAACCGCCGAAGAAGCGCAAGGAGCAGCCTAAACCGACGGCCGGCACGCCGGCCACAGAGAGCCCCAAGAAAAAGTAGTACTACCTCCACAGGAGTGCGGGGCCGCCCACTTCCTCGAGGCGGCCCCGCGCTTGCGTTTGCACCAGGTGCGACGCACTTCGGAAAGTGCGTCGCACCTCTGCCAAACTGCACATTTCACGTTTTTAGACCACGAAGTCGCCATTCTGGTAGAGCAGATCGCCATCCACGATAATCTCACCATCGTGCAGGTCACAGACGAGGTCCTCGTGGATCGCGGAGACATTTTGACCGCCGGTATCGAGGTAGCTGGCGCCGAGTGCCAGGTGGAACGTCCCCTGAATCTTCTCATCGAAGAGCGTGTTGCGGGTGAAGCCGGTGATTCCCGGGTTGGTACCGATGCCCAACTCGCCGACATGACGGGCGCCAGGATCAGTCTCGAGCAGGCTGAGGAGAGCGGACTCGTTCTTCGTGGCGCTTGCCTTGACGACCCGGCCATCCTCGAAGAAGAGCTCGATCCCCGTGACCTCCCGTCCACTGATGAGTGCGGGATAGGTGAAACGCACCCAGCCCTCGACCGACTGCTCGACCGGGCCCGTGAAGATCTCGCCATCCGGGAAGTTTCGCTTGCCGCTGGCATTGATGAAGGTACGGCCCTTGATCGAGAGACGCAAATCGGTGTCGGCGCCACGAATGCCAACCTGGTCGCACCCTTTGAGCCACTCGACCAGCCGCTGTTGGCGCGCAGAGATCTCTTGCCAACGGGCCGCGGGATCGGGGTCGTCCAGCAATCCGGCACGGTAGACGAAAGATTCGTACTCGTCGAGACTCATGTCTGCATCCTGGGCATAGGCATTCGTCGGGAAGAGTGTGACGCACCATTTGAGGGCGCCGCTGGCGCTTCGTTCCATGAAACGCTCGAACAGTGGGCGAGTCGCCTGCTCGCGGTGCTGTTGGCGGTCCGGAGGGATGTTGGAGAGGAGCCTGGTGTTGCGCTCCGCCAGGACGTTGATGATCACGTCGGCCCGGGTCTGGGCCACCTCTTGGAGAGGGGGGATAAACTCTAACTGCGCATCGTTGCCGCGCGCGAGCAGCAGGTAGTTCGCCCAACCTGGGTTGAGGTGAAGCGAGGGCTGGCCGCCAGCCGCGAGGACGGCCGCGTAGAGCGCCTTGAGCAGCGGTTCACCCTCCGGCTCCCCGCGCAAGACCACCCATTCGCCCGGCTGAACTTCTGTCGAATAACGGACGATAACATCTGCTAGACGCGTCAGGTAAGCATCCATCGCAAGCCTCTTTCGTCTAATTGTGTTTCGGCCATGTTGCGCTCATCGTTGACGGCCCGGTCACGAGGGACAAGTATACCCGATGGTTGAACATTCTGCATATTGGGCCGCGTGATTGTAAGCAGCTACGAAAGGTAAATGGCCTGGCTGCCTTAGGGATTCGAGAGTGCGAGTCCTCGGCCTTCTAATCGGTTGGCAACCTGAGCGGCCAACTTCCACCTCCCAACTCCTATTTTCATCAGTTGCGAGCAGCGCTATAATCCGCGCATGCGACATGCGACTGACGCGGTGGGAACCGCCATCCTCGAGACGCGCTGGGGCCACATCGGGGTGGCGCTCTCCGAACGAGGGGTGCTGGCTCTGGAGCTACCGCTGCTCGATCGCAGCCTTATGGCTCGCCGCCTGGAGGCTGCCTGGCCGGCAGCCTCGCCGGTGGACCTGGCCGAATTGGTCGAGTTGGCCGAGGCGCTGGCTCGCTACCTCGACGGCGAGCCGGTGACGTTTTCTGAGCACCTCGATCTCCGGGCCTGGACCTCCTTCCAACGCCGGGTATGGGACACTACGGCCGCCATCCCGTATGGACAGACCCGAACCTATGGCTGGGTCGCAAGTCAGATCAACCTGCCTCGCGCCTATCGCGCTGTGGGGCAGGCCCTGGGTGCAAATCCGTTGCCGATCCTCATTCCGAGCCACCGGATCCTCGCCAGGAGTGGCGAGCTTCACGGGGCGACCGGCGGTCTCCACTACAAGCGGTACTTGCTGGCGCTGGAACGCGGCGAGCGCTTTCTCTTCCCACCTGCCTTTCTCATAAGCAAGGCAGATGCCTCGTGAAGGTGGCCGAATCCTGCCTGGGTTCTGGCACGAGCCAACATCCGCCGGACGTCGAAGCGACCATCGGAGTCCGTGGGGATCTATTGTTCGTCGCCGTTTCGTGAGGTGACGTCCGGCGGCCGGCGCGACCGTCCCGTGGCACGCGCCGGTTGCGCCGACGCGCAACATCGCATACACTCGCAATCAATCCCACGCATCCCTGGCGTCGCCGGGACAGGTCTCGGCACTGCCATGGACGCGCCTGATGAGGACGTCCCAAGACGCCATGATTGGCTTGCTTTGGCAACGTGACCAGAACGACGAGCCGCTGGATACAACGCTGACCCGCGCCTGCCAGCGATACGCGAGCCGCTTTGGCTGCTGGCCGACGGTGGCGCTCGTACCAGAGGGCAACTCACCAGATGCAGTCGTGCTGACGCTTGACGGCACGGAGCATATGCTTGAGATCTGCCCCACCCGGCGTGTGCCGGCCGGGCACGTTATGGTTGGCATCGAGGGTTACGATCCGAGCGCACCGCCTGTTGTCCGCCCGGCAGCCGGGACGATAGCGCAGGAAGAGCCGGCCGCAGACCGTGCCCTGGTCGAGGTGCCGGCGCCCCCGCCGCCCGGGCCAGGTGAGGTGACCCCGGCCCAGGTCAAACGGTACAGCACACTGGGCTTGGAGCCCTCAAGCGCTCCATCGACCGGAGCCAAAACCGCGTCCAAGACCCAGCCCGAACAGCTCTCCCTCTGGCGCAAGCTCAAACGGCAAGACCCGACCGACAGCCGCTGAGCGCCGTCGGTGGACAGACGCGGGTTGCCGTGGATGCATTCCCGCGCGAACCGTCAACCTGGCTCCAACCAGCAGACGATTGGCGAGATTCGAGCGTGCCAACGGGCAGTCGGCCTCCACTGCCGACTGCCGGGGATGGAACACGCTCCGTGAAAGGTTTCTCATGCCCCGACTTGGTGCCCATTGTTCTACCGCCGGTGGCCTGCCGACCGCCTTCGATCGTGGCCTGAAGATCGGCGCCGACTCGATCCAGGTCTTCACCAAAAGTAACCGTCAGTGGGCCGCCCGGCCGTTAACGCCAGAAGAAGTCACGGAATTCCACGCGCGGGCGACCGAAACCGGGCTGGCGCCCCTCGTTTGCCACGCGACCTACCTGCTCAACCTTGCCTCACCCAAGCCCGACATCTGGCAGAAAAGTCTCGCTGCGCTGCGCGTCGAGATCGAACGCTGCCGTGCTTTGGGGCTCGACTACCTGGTGCTTCACCCGGGAGCTCACACAGGGAGTGGCACGCCGGCCGGAATCGAGCGGGTCGCCGAGGCGCTCAACATCGTCCGGGAAGAGAGCGACGAGCGCGTGATGGTCTGCCTGGAGATCACGGCCGGCCAGGGGACCTGTCTCGGGGCCGACTTTGAGGAATTCGCTCGCATCCTCGATCGGGTAGATGAGCCTGAGCGTATCGGTATCTGCTTCGATACCTGCCATGCCCTGGCTGCGGGCTACGATCTGGTGACACCAGAGGGGTACGCGCACACATTCGAGGAGTTCGATCGGCTGCTCGACCGGGAGCGGCTCAAGGTCTTCCACCTCAACGACTCGAAACACGAACTGGGTGCCCACCGCGATCGCCATACCCACATCGGCAAAGGGTTCTGTGGCCTGGCGACCTTCGGCCAGCTTCTCAACGATCCTCGGTTCGCGCAGCACCCGATGCTGCTCGAGACCCCCAAGGGTGACGAGTTGCTCGAGGATATAGTCAACCTCCGCGTGCTGCGCGCACTCCTCCACGGAACCGACGAGGAGATCTCGGAGGAGACCCTCGACGAGTTCTGGGATGGCATCGTTCCGGCCGAGAGCAAGGAGGAATAGTGAGTGGGAGGCGTGGCCGGGGAGAGGAGGTGCGATTCTCCCCCAGCCCCATCCCTTGTTTCCCGGCCTCGCTGCTCGCGTGACAGCCTCGTCCCCCGCGATGACTGACCCTGACGCCCCCCTCGCGCTCCCTCCGTTCGCCTATTCTCTCGGGCAGGCACCACGCTTCGGCGAGCTACCGTTCGAGTGCGACCCTGCCGGGGCCCAGGACTTTTGCGCCTTTGCGGTCGTCGTTCCGGCCGAGTTGCCCCGCGGTACCACGATCACCCAGGCCACCGTTCGCCCGGAAGGGCCTCAACAGTGGAGCAGCCTGCGATTAACGATTGCCGGCGGCGGCCGACGGCTGCGCCTGAAGCAATTTCACTTTGACTGGTGGCGCCCAACCAGCACCGCGACCAATCTCCAGCTGGTTCAGGGTGTCTACCGCGCCGGCCCCCACGTTGTCTTCTGGGGGCGGGACCGGCGCGGCCGCGCGGCGGCGGCCGCCACGCTCGGTCGCACCCAGGTAGAGCTGCGGATCGAGCGCGGTACGTTCGTGGAACTGGAATTGATCCGCCTCTTCGCCAGCCTGCGCCTCGCCCGTCCCGAGGCGCTCGCGCTTCTGGCAGAGGCTCCCTTCGCTACGGTGAGCTACCATATCCGGGCCGGTCACGGCCCCCACGGGTTGGACGAACTGGCGGCCGCGTGCTGGCTGGCCGAGCCCGCCCATCTGGCTGCACGCAGCACCGTCCCCATGTTGCTGCCCGAGTCGCTTCCGGCCGGGTGGGCCTTCGACGGCGGCGCGCTCTGGCCGACGCCGCCGCCCGCGCAGATTCAGTGGCTTCTCAAAGCCGATGGCCCCTTCGGCCCGAGCACGGTCGTCTACGTCCGCGCTCGCCCGCTCGGCGACGCCCAGCCCTACAAGCTCCCGCCCGCCCTGCCGGTCCAGGAGGGGTGGCGGGTGCGGGCCGAGGTTGTTCGGGGCGGCGGGGCTGGCTCGGCCGGCAGGGCGGGCCCAGACTGGGTGGGTGGATGGCCGCCTGGATGGAGTCGCCGTTCGGGGCGAGCTACCAGCTCTTCGTGCGCGCGGGGGTTCTGGACGAGGCCGGCGCCTTCACGACACTGCTTGCAGCCTTGCGGCCGGTGAAACGGTGAGGGTCGAACAACGCCCTCGCTCCGTCGGCCGGCATTCGGGAGGAACGGACGCAGATGATCAACCAGGTCTTGATCGAGATTCTCGTCATCTTCGCCCTGATTCTGGCCAATGGCTTCTTCGCAGGTGCGGAGATGGCGCTGGTGTCGGTGCGGCGCCCGCGCCTGGAGGCGGCGGCCGAGGAGGGCGATCACCGCGCAGCGTTGGTGCTTCAGCTCCTGGAGCACTCGGGCGACTTCCTGGCGACAGTTCAGGTCGGGATCACCCTGATCGGGACATTCGCTGCGGCCTTCGGCGGTGCCACGGTCGCGAAGGCCCTGGTCACCTGGCTCCTGGCGCTCCCGCTCCCGTTGACCCTCGCGACGGCCGACTCCCTGGCACTCCTCATCGTGGTCGCGCTCATCACCTACCTGTCACTCGTTTTCGGCGAGCTGGTACCGAAGCAATTGGCGCTACGCAACGCCGAAACCACAGCGCGGCGCGTCGCCGGTCCTCTTGCCCGGCTTGCCAGAGCGGCGCAGCCGATCATTCGGTTTCTTTCGTTCTCGACTACTCTCGTGCTGACGGTGTTTGGCACCCAGGAAAAGGGCGGACCTTCAGTGACGCCGGAGGAGATCGAGGCCCTGATCCGCAGAGGCGCGGCGGAGGGCCTCTTCGAGGCGGGCGAGCAGCAACTGGTCAGCGAGGCGCTCCACTTCGGGGAGCGCACGGTTCGCCAGATTATGACCCCGCGCCGGGACGTCGTGGCATTGGCGCTGAATGCCGCGCCCGAGGAGATCCTGGCAATCCTGCAGGCCAACTCGTTCTCGCGCTACCCCGCCTACCAGGAGGGTTTGGATGATGCTTCTGGCTTTGTGCACGTCAAAGATATCCTCACCCAGAGTCTGTCGGGCGAGCCGCTCGAGCTCGCCCCCCTGGTTCGCCCTGCGCTCCTGATCCCCGAGGGTATATCAGTCGCCGACCTCCTCCCGCGTTTTCAGGCAGAGCGAACGCACCTGGCGATCGTCTTTGACGAATTTGGCTCGACAAGCGGGTTGGTAACGTTGGAGGATGTGCTTGAGGAGTTGGTCGGCGACATCGTGGACGAGTACCAGGTGTACGAGGTCCCAATCACGGCGCGCGGGGATGGTGCCTGGTTGGTGGATGGCAGCATCGTCCTGAATGACCTGGATGAGTTCTTGGAGCGGGAGCTTGGCATCGAACTGGAGTGGCCGG
This sequence comes from Ardenticatenaceae bacterium, assembly GCA_027493995.1. Classification (GTDB taxonomy): domain Bacteria; phylum Chloroflexota; class Anaerolineae; order Ardenticatenales; family Ardenticatenaceae; genus DOUV01. Next base: position 10,190,098 of record JAOSJS010000001.1, read on the forward strand.
AGCGCAACGAGCTCAGCTATGACACACTCGCCGGCTTCTTGCTGGTCGCGCTCGGGCACATTCCGGAGGTCGGTGAGACGGCCGTGTGGGGATCGCTCCTGTTCGAGGTCGTGGACATGGATGGGCGACGGGTGGACAAGGTACTTCTCAGGCAGGAGAGCGCGGATGCGCCGCCGGACCCCAGTCCATGAAGGTGCTCGAGGCGCTGTGTGAGGCCGGTCCTCGAGCCGCTCAGTCTCCGCGACGCAGGGCCGTGTGAAGAATCAGATACAGAGCGTGGGACCAGAGCAGCGGAGTCGCCACTGGACCCCAGCGGGCCTTCCACTGCGGGTAGAAGGCGGGCGCCAGCAGATGGTCGCAGACTTGCTCGGGGAGATCGCCGCGCGCATTGGCCTGCGCCTCGACCCAGCGCAAGAGTTCCCGGGCTCGTTCAAGAGCGCGCACCTCGACGTAGTACCAGCCCAGCCAGGCCGCGAGCAAGAGCCACTCGCCACCACCGTAGTAGGTATCGGCGCGGTAACGGTGGGCCCCGCTGCCGGGGCAGCGCAAATCGGCCTCGATGCGGGCGACAGTCGCCTGCATGATGGGATCGTTCGGGGCGAGAAGCCGGTAGGGTGTCGCAACGCCGAGCAGACTGGCGTCAACGGATGGGGCTGCGCCCGGCAACGGATCAACGGATGAACGGCTGGGATCGTCGGGCGGGGCGAACGATTTGATGAGGTGGCCGTTCCGGAGGCCGTGACTGAGAAGGAAGGCTTTGATGCCGCTTGCAACCGTGGTGAGCGGTTGCCCCCCGGTGGGCAGGAGTTCCGCCGCCGCGTGCAGGCCAGCGGAGATGGCAGCCAGGGTGTAGGGGTGCAAAAGGTGGGGATGTTCTTCCCACAGGTCGTAGCAGGGCCGGCGCCAGAGGGCGCTCAGGTAGCGCGCGGTCAGCTCGATGGTTTCCTCGGTTTCAGATGGGAGCGCGGCGGTCGTACGGCGTTGGTGCTCGGCGAGTGCCCACAGCCAGGTACCGAGGCCGTCAAGTTGGAAGTTGGTCCATTTCTCGGCCGCCGCCTCCCCGTCGAGTGTGTAGCGCGCGTGCAGATAGTCCTCTCCGAGCAATTCCCCCTGGCCGGCCTTTTCGATCGCTCGTTCGGCCTCGGCCGCGTGACGGTGGACGGCCCGCGCGGCCCAGTCATGGAAGCGCCGGGCGCTTTGGTGTTGCCCGGCGATATCCATGGCGTAGGCGATGAGGGCGCCGTCGCGAAACCAGGAGTAGCGGTAGGTGGGAAAGTTGGGGCAGGCGACGTAGGCGCCGGTGGCAGCCTGGTGTTGGGCGATGGTGCGGAGGCTGTGATCGAAGAGGTTCGTCGTCATAAAAGCTCCTGAAGCTCCAGACCGTGAAGCGGTTAGATGCTCAGGTTCGGCCAGGATGCGCCCACTCGACGGTAGACTGGGATCACGTCGATGGGAGCCGGACGCGAAATCCACCGGCTGCCGTCCAGGCGCGTTCCGTCCCAAAGGTCTTCCCACTCGCCCGCCGGCAGATAGAGCCACCTGTGGGTGCTTCCCGGTTCGACAACTGGCGCGACCAGCAAGGCTCGCCCGAAGCAGTACTGATCGCTGATCTCCCAGGCTTCCCGGTCGTCGGGCCAGTCCAAAAAGAAGGGCCGCATGAGCGGCTCGCCGGTGGCGGCGCAGTGGGCGGCCTCGGCCTCGATGTACGGCAGCAGGCGCATCCGAAGCCGGGCAAAATGCCGGTAGGTGTCGGAGACCGAATTTGGGATTGAAGATCCACTGCCACAGCAGCGCGACGGCCACCCAGGCGGAAACCACTGGGATGAAAAAGGCGGCCCGAAACAGGATCACCCCTTTGAATTTCTGGTTGAGTAACACAGCCACACCCAGCGCAATGACCAGGACCAGGGGAATGTAGCCGGAGATGAAGGCAAGGGTGTGAGCCAGCGCCGCCCAAAAGATTCGATCGTGGATCAGGCGTTGGAAGTTGCCCAGGCCCACGAACCGCGGTGGCGTGAGCAGGTCCCACTCGTAGAAGGTTAAGCCCAGCGACGCCAGAATCGGGCTGAGGGTGAACAGTGTTAGCCCGCCCAGACTGGGAAGGAGGAAGATACAGACCCAGATGTATTTGCGGAGCCCCGTCTCGCCGGCCATCCACCCTCCTTCGATCTTGTTTCGTCGCGTGAAATAAGTTCGAGAAAAAAAGAGCGTTGTCAGGCGATCCCCGCCATCAGGTCGACCTCTTCCCGCTTGTGGACCGGCGGCTTGAACAGTTCGCCCAGGACCACGCACGCCGCCCCTCGCGCCCAGGCCTCGTCGCCCGAGGGCTCAATGACGAGTGGCGCGCGTCTTGCGGCCGGGCGGGCGCTTCCTGCTCGTCGATAGTGTTGCCCCATCCGATCCGGAACTGGCGGCCTTTCTCAACCAGCTCGAAACCCGGCGCGATCTAACCCACCAGCGCACCCTCCCGGCCGACACCTGGCTGGCGATGTTCTATGCGGCCGGCCTCCCCCCGCTCGGGTACGAGTACTTCCCCAGGCACCACGACCTCGACGACTGGCTGGCCCGTGCCCAGACCCCACCGCCCGCCCAGGCCGAGGTCCGCGCGATGCTTGCCGACGCCAGCCCGGCCGCCAAGGCCGCGTTCGCGATCGAGTGTGTCGCCGGGCAGCCAACTGTCTTTACCGATCAGAAGATCCTGATCTGGGCCGACAGACCGGGAATGTGAGACGTAATCGAAGAGCGCACAGAGTCGCCGCAGGCCGTCATCATGGATCACGGATCGCGGGCCACGCCCGGCACCAGACGGGCTTGTGGCGGCCGAGGTACGTTGAAACGGGCGTGGCTGTGAGCGAAATCGAGCACCAGGTAAGCCACTGTCTGACCGCACTGGGTGCCAACGACCGGGAGCGTGAAGCGCCGGATGTATCCCCCGTGCGCGCTGCGCCACTCAACCGAGGTGGCCAGCGGCCCGGGAAGTGGCGCCGCGAGCTGTAATTCGAGCGGCTGCCAGGGATCACCGAGCCCGTGGCGCAGCCACGCCCAGTAGCGTGCGTAGCTTTTCTCGCCCAGGGTCGGCCAGAGGGCGCCGCCGTCAGCCCAGGCATCAGCGCTGATTTCCTCGTGGGCCCGGCGAAGGGCCACGTTAAACACCTGCTCGGCGCGGCCGAGCTCCCACCGGCGTTTCAGACCCATCCACGACCTCCTTCCCTGTCACTATCGCTGCATAGCCTGACACAACTCCGGGGCCACAGCACCGGCAGCCGGTACGGTCGGAACTGGTCAGAGGGACAGTCCTTCGGGCCTCGCGCACCCGGTGGAAGAGCCTGCCGTTGTTCTGCTGCATGAATGCGAAGCCTCAGACACCTCGCGAGGTCCGAGCAGAACGACCCGGAGTACAAACCAGGCTGGCACCCTTCTTGCTTTTTAACATGATAGAGAGACTCGTATTTATAAAGGAGGTATTGTCATGCCAACCCACGAAAAGGCGAAACGCGAAGGCACAATAGACGAACTAGAACATCGGTCAAGGAGTCGTTGCGCGGGTGAGAACGTGGTTCGTAGTAGGGGCGCACGGCCGTGCGCCCCTCCTGTCGCGGTCTTGGGCGCGCTGTCGGGGCGCACGGCCGTGCGCCCTCCGAACCTGAAAGCACCTTCACAAGGCGCTTTGCAATCGTCTCGGTGACTACTTGACCGGCGCTCTAGAAGGTAAGGCTAAAGAAGCCTGGGGGAAAGTCACAGGTGACGAAAGCACCGAGGTAGAAGGCAAGGCCCAGGAGGCCTGGGGCAAAACCGAGCGCAAGGCTGGCGAAGCCACCGAAGAGGCCAAAGAAGTCGTAAAGAGCCGCAACCAGTAGGCCTCGGGCCAGACAACTCAGGATCATCGAGCGCGGGCGTCTCTCCAAGAGGCGCCCGCGTTTTCGGGGTGCGAGTCCGGATGAGTCTGTCAGGTACCGGTCCGCTCCGCCCACCAGCGGTCGAGGGCTGCGTCCCAATTGCCATCAGCCGCGTAGCGCGCGACGAATGGATCATACTCGGCCCGCCGCGTGCGGTAAAACTCCCCCAGCCCGATAGGGGTCAGCGCAGTGAGCGCCCGTTCCCAGGCGGCGAGGGCCTGTGCTAGAATCTCCTCGCCGGCCGCGGGGGTCGCCGTGGTTCGCGGGTCTGCGCCCAGCACGGCGGTCTCGGCCGGCTGCACGCCGGGGTCCGCACTCGCACCCACCAGTGCATCGAGCCGCTCGAGGCGGACGAGATCCGGGCGGAGCGCCAGGAGCTGGCTGGTCTCCCACCGGGCTGCGTGGTCGAGCAGCGCCGGGTCACCCAGAAGGGCGAGGGGTGGCGCGGCCAATACGAGCAAGCCGCGTGTGAGGGCACCCTCCGCGGCCTCGATCAGGAGGAGTTCGTGCGGGTGGGCGTAGTGCCCGCTGATCAACGCGATGCGCTGGAAGCCGATCTCGGCCAATTGGGTGAGCAATGCGTCGAAGAGCGTACGGATCACCTCAGAGGGGAGTTGCACGGAGAATTGGTGCGGCAGTGTAGTCACGGCCCACCACGTCGCCGGAAAGAGAATCCCGCCGGTACGCTCGACCAGGCGCGCGGCGAAAGCTTCAGCGACCAGCCCATCGAGCCCGAGCGGCAGGTGCGGCCCGTGGAACTCCAGCGCGCCCCAGGGGATCACCGCGAGGAGTGTCTCGGCCAGGATCGCCTCGAGCTCAGCCGGGAGGAGTTCGGTGTAGCGACCGGCGCGGCTCACGTCGTCACCTCAGAGGCAGCAAGCGTGATGCTACCAGTCGTCGTACGGATGGTCAACGTCGGACCACCACCGTTCACGGCTCCACGAAGCATATCGCCAACGAGTTGGTCGACGCTCGGGCCTTCGACCGGGAACACACAGTTGATGCTCCCCACACTGGTTTGAGCATCAAGGGTGAAAGCGTTGTCCGATGGCAGGTCGATCGCTACGCGGCCGGCGGTACTGATGACACGGTAGTGGCCCTCGCGGCTGCCCAAGGCCCCCTCCCACTCGATCGAGCCGGTCGTGGTGCGGAGCGTCGTCGGCGCCACAAAGCTGCAATCTCGCGCGCGGAGGCCGCCAACCTCAGTGCTCACGTCGGCCCGGCCGCGCATGCCGCGCAAAAGCACCGGACCAACACTGCTGTCCACGTGGACGGCCAGGTCTGCAGGGACGCTGATCTGCCAGTCTACCTGCTCCTGTTTCATCCCAACGCGCATCCGTCCAGTCGGCGCCACCAATACCAGCCGGTCGCCTACCGGCTCGATCCGCAGCGCCATGGCTTCCGCCCGCTGCCGGGCCTCCTCGGTCGACCGGCCGCGAGCGATCTTGACCGTCCGGATGGTGATCTCATCGCTGCTGCCGGCTGCGATCTCGACATCGCCAACCGGGTTGGTCAGGTCAAGCGTGGTGATGCCGGCGGCCGGGAGGCGTTCAAGCCGTTCGGCACGGCCCTCAACCGTGGCCCCGACCCCCAGATATCGCGACCACCAGCCAAATCCGGCGACGAGAAGGATGGCGCCGAAGACAATGAGCCCAAACAGGCACAGGATGATGAACAACTCGACAACCCCAATCGATGGCATTTGGTCCCTCCTCGCTGTGGTCAGACCGCAGCCCATTGTACCATGAGTTCGCCGATCACAGCAGCGTGGACCGACGCACTTCACGAGCGGCTCCTGGCCTGGTACGCCGGGCAGGCTCGCGACCTCCCCTGGCGCCGCACCACCGATCCCTACGCCATCTGGGTCAGTGAGATCATGCTGCAGCAGACCCAGGTCGAGCGGGTCAAGGAGTACTTCGAGCGCTGGATGGCCCGCTTCCCGACAGTGGAGGCGTTGGCCCAGGCGCCGTTGGATGAGGTCCTCAAGCTGTGGGAGGGGCTGGGCTACTACGCGCGGGCGCGCAACCTGCATCGCGCGGCCCGGCAGCTTGTAGCGGAGCACGGCGGCCGGCTCCCCAATACGGTCGAGGGACTGCTGGCGCTGCCTGGAATCGGACACTACACCGCGGGCGCGATCGCCAGCATCGCCTATGGCCGGCCGGTAGCGGCTCTCGACGGCAACCTGAAGCGCGTCCTGGCCCGATTGACCGGTCTGGAGAGCCCGATCAATACCCCGGCGGGTGAGCGCGCGTTGTGGGAGGTCGCCGAGGCCCTGGTGCCGGACGAGCGCGCCGGCGATTGGAACCAGGCGCTCATGGATCTGGGCGCAACGCTCTGCGTGCCCCAGGCGCCGCGCTGCCTGCTCTGCCCGCTGCAGGGGCTCTGCCTGGCCCAACGCGAGGGGCGCCAGGATGGGCTGCCGCTCAGAGCGGCACCGCGAGCGCGGCCACACTACCAGGTGACCGCAGGGCTGATCTGGAACGAGCGGGGCGAGCTGCTGATCGCCCGCCGGCCGCTCGACAAGATGCTCGGCGGCCTGTGGGAGTTTCCAGGCGGCAAGTGCGAGGACGGCGAGGCCCTTGCGGCCTGCCTGCACCGCGAGTTACGTGAGGAACTGGGGATCGAGGTCGAGGTCGGCGAGCGGCTCACAGTCGTGGAGCATGGCTACACCCACTTCTCGATCACCCTCCACGCCTTCCACTGTTGGCACCGGGCCGGCGAGCCCCGTGCGGTCGGCGTCGCCGACTGCCGCTGGGTTCGCCCCGCCGACCTGGACGCCTTCGCCTGGCCACGCACCGATCGCCAGATCATCACGGCGTTGCGGGAACGCTTGACGGCCGGCGAGCGGCCGTACGAGAGTCGCAAGACCGAGGAGCGAGACACAACCGGCGGCTCAGGCGCGCGATCGTGAGCACCACCCTACAAATGGACCGGCCCGGTGATTGGCCCGTCCCTATCGGCCAGACTCACAAGAAGCGCAAGGCCTCTCTTGCTTTGAGCCTTGCGCTTTTTGCCGTTGACCGCCTGCCCTGCGTTGCAAGGCTCGCCGGATTCGGAAGATGCGGCGTTCAGAACTTGGGTTGTTCAGTCGCCCTGACGGGGTCGCCCCCCTCCAAGAAATCAAAGTCGCACCCACGGGGCGCCTGTGTGACGTGCTCCAGGTAGAGCCGGCCGTAGCCCCGCTGGAAAGCCGGTCGAGGGGCGCGCCACGCCGCGTGCCGCCCGGCCAACTCGGTCTCGGCCACGTGCATGTGTAACCGCCGGTTGGCGACGTCCAACTCGATCTCGTCGCCGTCCTGAACGAGCGCCAGCGGCCCGCCGACCGCGCTCTCCGGCGCAACGTGGAGCACGATAGTACCGAAAGCGGTCCCGCTCATCCGCGCGTCGGAGATGCGCACCATGTCACGCACACCCTGACGAAGCAGTTTGCCGGGAATCGGAAAGTTGCCCACCTCGGGCATACCCGGGCCACCAACCGGCCCCACATTCTGCAGCACCAGAACGTCATCGGCGGTGACATCGAGGTCCGGATGATTGATCCGCGCCTGCAGGTCCGCCAGCCCTCGGAACACGACCGCGCGCCCTCGATGGTGGAGCAGACGAGGTGACGCGGCAGCCTGCTTGATCACGGCCCCCTCCGGCGCCAGATTGCCCCACAACACAGCCGTCCCGCCTTCATGCGAGAGCGGATTCTCCAGCGGCCGGATCACCTCCGGATTCTCGACCCTGGCATCCCGCACATTCTCCGCCAGGGTGCGCCCGGTCACGGTCAGTGCCTGGCCGTGCAGCAGGGGCAGCAACTGTTTGAGCACGGCCGGGATTCCACCCGCGTAGAATAACTCTTCCATCTGATACTGCCCCGCCGGCCGCACGTTGGCGATCAGGGGTGTCCGCCGGCTGATCTGGTCAAAGAGGGCGAGCGGCAACTCGATGCTCAGGCGCCCGGCGATTGCGGGGAGGTGAACCAGCGCATTGGTGCTCCCGCCCAATGCGCTGAAGAGCGTAATCGCGTTCTCGAAGGCCTGTCGAGTCATGACCTGGGATGGGCGCAGCCCCTCGCGAGCCAGGTCTACGATCCGGCGCCCGGCGGCCTCGGCCAGGCGCGAGCGCCGGGCATCGACCGCGGGGATGGCTCCGTTGCCGGGCAACGCGATCCCCAGGGCCTCAGCCAGTGAATTCATTGTCGACGCCGTACCCATCACCATGCAGTGGCCAGCACTGCGGACGATACCATCCTCAATCTCCTGGTAGGTTGCCAGGTCGAGGGTCCCCGCCTGAAACTCGGCCGTCAGCCGCCGGCAGTCGGTGCAGGCACCCAGCATCTGGTCGCCGTAGTGGCCGTTCAACATCGGCCCGCCGCTGACCATGATCGCCGGCAGATCGGCGCTGGCGGCTCCCATCAACGCCGCCGGGATCGTCTTATCACAGTTCACCAACAGCACCACGCCATCGAGGGGCTGGGCTCGAATCATCTCCTCAGTGTCCATGGCCGCCAGGTTGCGGTAGAGCATAGAGGTCGGGCTGAGGAAAATCTCGCCGAGCGAGATGGTGGGAAACTCTAACGGAAAGCCCCCGGCCTGCCAGACCCCCCGCTTGACCGCTTCGGCCAGCGCTCTCAGATGGCGGTTGCAGTTGTTCAGCTCGCTATAGGTGTTACAAATCCCGATGAGCGGCCGGCGCATATCCGCATCGTCATAGCCCATCGACTTCGTAAAGGCGCGATGTGTAAATCCGGCTACCCCACCCTCATTGAAAAAGGTGCGGCTGCGGCCCACTCCATTTGCTTTCTTCTGATCGCTCATTCTGACTTTCTTTCGCGGAGCCCGCGCGCGACCGCCGAGAGCTGGGCCTCATTCAGCCGCAAGTGCGAGGCTTCGGCCAGGAGTCGCTCCACCTCCTCCCAGCGGCTGGCGTAGGTGATCATGGTCCCGGCTCCTTCAGCAAGCCGGCAGCCGCGAGCTCACGCTCCCAGCGCGCCAGCTGCTCCAGCACTCCATCGATCGAGGGATAGACCTGGCCGCGCTTCTCGACACATCCGAGGGTAAAGAAGTTGATTCTCTCGCCGGCCCCACCCATGTCGCGCCGGCGGGGCCGTTCATCCGTCAAGATTCCGAGGATCCCCTTCTTGGTTGGGTCGTGATTCGCTAACTCGTAGAAGATGCCCATCTCGCACGCGGTGCCGCTGCTGACGTCTGGATCATCGAGCAGGGCGACCAGGGCATTCGCCCAGCGCACACCCTCCAGGTCAACCCGGAAGACCTCCCGGGGCACACTCCTCGACTGGCGCGCATTGTGCTCCTGTTCCTGTGGAACGAAACAGTCGTGCCCGGCCTCCCGCAAGCGACGGACATTCTCGGCATGGAACGCGCGGTGGGCAGGGCTAAAGAGCGGACCTGCGATGTACAGTCGCATGGTTAGACTCCTCCCGATTCGAGCGCATCCATGGCGGCCCGGAAACTGGGGTAGACCTGGCCCAACTCCAGGATGCTCTGCCGGATCTGGGGCGTGAGTGCCCGGTCACCACCACTCCAATCCCAGCCCGCTACCCGCGTGTCATGGAGAATCCCGATGATCCGGCGCGGGTGGCTCCCCTCGCGAGCATGCGCGTGGAACGCGCCGATCTGAGCCGCGACGGCATCGTCAACAGTATAGCCATCGAGCACGGCCATCAGCAAACCCGCCTCGCGCAGCGCCTGGTAGGTCGCCTCAAAGTCGAAGCGGTCGGCGGCGCTCGGCGTCTCCGGCGCTTGCCAGCCGCCCTCGTGCGGGACGAAAACCTCGTGGCCGCTCCGGCGGAGCGTTGCCGCTGCGTTCGAGATATACTCGCGGGCGTACGGGGTCGCCGACGGCCCGGTCAAGACGATTTTCATCGGACCAACCCTCCCGTTGGCATCGTGCGACCCTGCTCCCAGGCATGCAGGTGGGCAATGATGTCGTCCAGCGTGCGATAGACAGTCCCGACATCCAGGATACAACCCAGGGTGAACGCATTCACTGCCGGTACCCCAGCCGCCGCCCGCCGGTAAGCACGATCGTCGGTGAGCAGTCCCAGAACGCCTTTCTTGTTCGGATCGTGCTGCTTCATCGCCCAGAAAAGGCCAATCTCACAGGCCAACCCGCTGCAGATATCAGGACCGTCCAGCAACGCCACCACGGCGTCGGCCTCAGCCACCATCTCGTAATCCATATCGAAGATGGCCACCGCTGTCTTGGGCGTGCCGGTGTCCCACTCGAAAGCACGTGTGAGACTCCGCTCGTGCGGCACCAGACAGATAAGCCCCTCGCTCCGCAGTCGGGCCGCATTGCGGGCATGCAATGCCCGCTGATACGGTGTGAAGAGAGGACCGGCAATGTACAGTTTCAGTGCCACAGCAACACTCCAATCTCTCTCAGCCCTTGAGCCCGCTCATCACCACCCCACGCACGTAGTACCGCTGCAGCAAGAGAAATAGCAGTATGATCGGGAGCGTCGCAAAGGTACTGGCGGCAAACGTCAACCCCCACTGCGTCTGGACCTCTGTGGCAAATGTGGCAATCGCCACCTGGACGACCCGTTTTTCCGGTCCCGGCGCGACGATGAGCGGCCAGAAGAAAGCATCCCAACTCGCTTGAAAGCGGATCAGGGCAAACGTGATCAGCGCCGGGATCGCATTGGGGATCACCACGTAGCGAAAGGCGCTCAGGTGCGAACAGCCGTCGATGCGAGCGGCATCCACCAGGTCACGCGGAATGTCCAGGAAAAACTGGCGCAGCAGGAAGATGCCCAACGCATTGGCAATCCACGGCACGATGAGCGCCTGGTAGGTATCGACCCAATTGAGGGTCTTCATCTCCAGGTAGAGCGGGATTGCCAACGCTTCAAAAGGAATAATCATCGTACTCAGGAAGAGAGCGAAGAGCACATTCCGGCCTGGGAAGTCCAACCGGGCAAAGGCGTAGGCCGCCATCGCATTGACGACCAGACTGCTCAGCGTCACAGCGACTGCAACAAAGACACTATTGGCAATGTAGTGCGTGAAAGGAAAGGGATTGAGCGCCATCAGCCCTCGATAATTTTCAAGCGTCCAGGTCTGCGGAATGAACGTCTTCCAGTTCAATGGATAGATGTATTGGAAGATCTCAAGCTGAGGCTTGAACGAGGCCAGAAACATCCAGAGAAATGGGATGATGAAAAAGAGCGCCGCAAGCGTCATGAGTACGTACCGCACGCCCCCCACCAACCAGCCCCACCAGCCGCGCGCCAGCCGGCCGCCCGCCGGTCGCTCAGCCTGATCACGGGCCACCGCCGCGGAATCAAACGCGGGTCCAATCGCCACCAGTTCTCCTCCTTTCCTTAGTATTCCACGTCAGTATTCGACGTCACTGCGGAACAACCGGAACTGAATCGCCGTCAGCACCAGCACCAGTCCCAACAGCAGAAATGAGAGCGCTGAGGCGTAGCCCAGCTTGAAGTACCGAAAGGCAGACTGGAAGATGTAGAAGACAAGCGTTTGCGTGCTGTCGGCGGGACCACCATCCGTCATGACGTAGATCGGCGTAAAGACCTTGAACGCACTGATGGTGCTCAGAACGACCACGAAAAGGAGCGCCCGGCGAATAAGCGGAACGGTGATATGGCGGAACGAGTGCCAGCCGGTCGCCCCGTCGATCCCCGCAGCCTCGTAGAGGTCCTCCGGGATGTTGTTGAGACCTCCAAGCAAGACCAGCATCGAGAAGCCAACTTCCTTCCACACACCAAGAATGACGATGCTCCACAGCGCCAGGTGAGGGCTCGTCAGCCACTGTTGAGGTGGCAAGTCAAACGTCCGCAACACGCTGTTGATCAACCCGTTGTCGGTGTGATACATGATTTTCCACACCGTCGACACAACGACCAGCGAGGTCACGACAGGCAGGAAGTAGGCTGAACGAAAAAAAGCCACACCCGGCAGATAGTCACGGATCAACAGCGCCAGCACCAACGCCAGGACCACCTGCAAAATCACCAGGCCAACGCTGTAGACGGCAGTGTTGATTAGTGCCCTGGCAAAGACCGGATCACCCAATGCAGTGGTATAGTTTCTCAGACCCACGAAGGTGCGTTGAGTTGAGAGCAGGGGGGCGTCGAAGAAGCTGATCTGGAAGGCCTGCACGATCGGGAGGAAGGAAAAGGCCACCAGGCCCACCAGGGCTGGTAAGATGAGAATGAAGGCGGCTCGATATTCTTCCCACTTGAGACCATGCAGGCGTCGGCTTCCCATATCACACCATCCTCTCCTGGAAGCCGGGTCTGGGGCGACGCCCCAGACCCGGTAACCTCTCCAAGATCCAGACCAGCCACGGGCACAAAACACAGCCTGAAAGCCTGGCCCCCTCGCTACTGAGCACAGTGAGGATCGACAGCGTCTCCACTGGAGCACCGCTCAAGCCACGAGCAGCGGGCTGAGCTCCTCCGCCACACGTCAGTGGCCCAACTCGGCGTCGAGTTTCTTTGCTGCGGCATCAAGGGTCGTCTGCGGATCTTGCCCGATGGCGATGGCGGTGATAGCCTGTTGGAAGGTGTCGTAGAAGAAGGTATAGCTCGGCACCGGCGGGCGGTTGGCCGCGCATTGCTGCAATTCGTCCATGAAAATGTTCCAGGGATACTCTTTGAACTTGGGCGAACTCTCGATCACCGACTTACGGGCCGGCAGATATCCGCTCTTCTCGACCCACTCGGCGTGCTTCTCGCGCGTGATCCAATCGGTAAAGAGCCAGGCCTCTTCCGCGTGCCGAGTCTTGGAGGAGATCGCGACGTTCCAGCCGCCGGTCATGACCGAACACTGCTTGTCTCGAAACAGTGGGACGACGGTGTATTTGAAGTCGGGAAACTTTTCATCCAGGACCGGACGGAAGGAACTGGGTGCCTGGAAGATCGCGATCTTCCCTGTCGGGAAGCCATCAGGGATCGGCTCGACCGAGATAACCTTGTGTTTGGTAAAAAGATCTCCGTACCAGGTCAATGCTTCGACCGTCGTTGGGCTATTGAGGTAGCTACTGGCTTTTGTCAGGTCGTCGGAGAGGACCTGGCCGCCATGCTGATAGACCACCGGGAGTACCGACCAGTCTCCAAGCTGACGCTGCACACCGAACCCCCATACTTCAGTTTGATCGCCAGACCGTTTGGTGAGCTTCGTGGCCGCATCGACGAACTCATCCCAGGCCCAGGCGTCATCGAGCGAGCTGGGGAGGTCAATCCCCGCCGCCTGCGCCATCTCGGTGTTGACGTAGAGGGCTTCGGTCAGCTGGTGCATCGGGACAGCGTAGGTCTTGCCCTGATACGTCGGTTCTTTCCAGGCTGAAGCCAAGTAGTCGTTGCGGTTTTCCTCGGTGATATACTTGTCCAGAGGCATCAGGGCACCCTGCTGGGCGAACGAAGCGGTGCGCACGTCCATCCAGAAAACATCGGGCGCCTCCCCGCCGGCGAAGGCGGTCGAGACCTTCTGGTGGTATTCGTTGAAGGGGAACGAGTCAAGCTGAATCTTGATATTGGGGTGAGCCTGCTCGAAAGAGGCAATCAGATCCTGCATGGCTGAGACCAGCAGGTTATCCTGCTGCATCCAAAACTTGAGGGTGACCTGCTGCCCTGAAGCCGGCGCGGCGGTTGGCGCCGCGCCCGCCGGGGTACTTGCCGCCTCTTTCTGAGAACCTGTTTGGGCCGGCGGCGCCGCTGCCTGCCCACCACACGCGACAAGCAGCAGCGCGACGATCAGCCCGACACTGATGAGCGACCAGCGACGGCCGAAAGGCTCAATGCGGTGCATGAGAATCTCCTCCTTCTCCAATAATAAAGCGATCATCCCGGGAGAATGGGCCGAGAACCGAGATCACAGCTCCCCAAGGCAGGAACTGCGGGAGCGCAAAGAAACTCAGCGCAGCAGGCCTGCGCTGCCTCAAGTCTTCAGGCACTGGCTGGGTGCGCCAACCGTCAACCGACGGCGGACGGCCGATTATGGCGGCTGCGAGCGAAACGGGCGCCCCACGCCGCCGCCCGCGCGACCGCCTCGGCCACATCATCGGCGAGGAGCCTCCCGGCCGCCACTCGCTGGTGGCCATCGACCCAGACCTCCTGCACGTCCAGTCCGCGGGTGGCGTAGACCAGACCCGCGCGCGGGTCGTGCCAGGGCTGCAGGAATGGCTCGTTGCGCCGCACGGTGATCACATCGGCCCGCTTGCCCACTTCCAAGGAGCCCACCTCGTCCCCCACGTCAAGGCAATCGGCCGCTCTGCGCGTCGCGAGGGCCAGCAGCTTCGGCACAGGCATCGCGCTGGGATCGCCGAGCGCCACTTTGTGGAGCAGGCCAGCCGTTTTCATCTCGCTGAAAAGATCCATGCTGTTGTTGGATGCCGCACAATCGGTTCCGAGCCCAACGCGCGCGCCGGCTCGTTCGAGCGCCATGACCGGCGCCACCCGTCCCTCGATCTTCGCGTTACTGGCCGGGCAATGCGCGACCCGCACGCCCCGTGCGCCCAGCAGCGTTACTTCCTCGGGGTCGAGGTAGATACAGTGGGCCGCCACGACATCGGGACCCAGCACTCCGATTGCGTCCAGGTAGCGGGCGGCGCCGTGGTATCCACGCCGCGCCACCTCGCGGAGTTCTTGCCGCGATTGAGCCAGATGAATAAAAATCAACGCGCCGTAGCGGTCGGCCTGCGCGCGCGTCCAGCGCAACAGCCCGGTACTGCACGTATCGGGACCGACCGGACCGAGGCCAACGCGAATGAGCCCGTCCCCTCGCGCACCGTACTGTTCGAGCAGGCTCAGACTCTCGCGTTGCCGGGCTTCGGCATTGCTGTCAACCAACGAGGGAGCGACAATGGCGCGCAGACCGGCATGCTCCAGGGCTGGGACGATGCTGCGCATGTGCGAGAAGCGATCCGCAGTGGTCGTCACACCCATGCGCAGCAGTTCGTAGGCGCCAAGGAGTGCGGCCCAGTAGATATCGTCGGGCGTCAGGTGACGCTCGGCCTCCAATTCATGTTGAAACCACTCTGGCGATGGCAGATCTTCCAGCAAATTGCGGAAGTAGCTCATCCCGGTGTGCGTGTGGGTATTCACTAACCCCGGGAGGATGACACGGTCGGAGCAGTCGTGGACGATGGTGTCGCCCACCGGCGACGGCGCAGTCTCCATTGGACCGACATAGGTGATTCGCCCGCCTGCGAAGGTGACCACGCCGGGATCGAACCAGTCGTGACGCTCGTCGAGCGGCAGAACCAGCCCACCCCGTAGATAGGTGCGACTGCTCATAGCTCAGTCCACTCTGGGCAGATCCAGGGCGCCATACGCGTCGAAAGCCAGGGCACGAGCCGGCCCAATCTGCTCCAGCGTTGGGATCGTGGCAACGGTGGGGAGAAGAGGCTCCGAGGCCCAGAGGAGGTCGAGTTCCAGGGTATTTCGGATGAGCACCACCCGTGCCCGCTCGGGAGCGATCCCGGCCAGACCGGCGTCGATCGCGTCGCGGTCGGTCGGCAGCGTGATGGGAATCTTGCCACCGGGTAGGTTATGTGAGGTAAGACAGTTCGTGTATGTGGCCGCGAGGTCAATCTTGTCACGGAGACGCCGGGTGATCAGGTCGGCGTGACCAACGCCGATAGCGTTCCCATGACTGTTCGCCGTCAGGTCGAGGGCTGCAATAGTGTTGATCAGCGGCTCGACCGGCCCACCCGTACGCCGCCACATTCCGATAACATTCAAATCCATCCCAGTGCCGCTGATGTCCTTGCCCATCTCCTGCACGATCAAGAGGTCGAGCGGCTCGAAGGGAATCTTGGGTGTCAGCTGGCGCGCCCGGTCAAGCAAGGCCGGCTCCTCTGCCTCGATTCGCTCCGCAGGGAGCACCACGATGTGCGCCGGGTCGTGATAGCCGTTCTCGACGATCGCGACCCCGGCCAGCACTGGCATCCGTGCCAGGATCACCCGCGCCGCCGCCGGCATCGCCTGGCGGATCCCCCAGTTGTGAATCTCGGCCGCGCCGCGCTCTTTGCCGAGTCCAACTGCCAGGATCTTGAGGAGCCCACTCTCCCAACGGCCCTTGAAGGCGGTATGCTCTTTGATTCGGTTGACGGCGATGATGCCATCGGCTGCGGCGGCACTGGCATCGAAGTAGACCGGCATGCCGTCGGCTGTCTGGCCGACGTGCACCGTCTCCATCGAGCTCAGAATCGGAACGCCGAGAACGTCTGGCCCTATCCCATAGCCCTCCAGCACCGCCCGCTGCCCGTCGGCGGTGCCGCCGCCGTGGCTTCCCATCGCCGGAACCAGGAACGGCTCGGCCCCTCGCGCGCGGAGTTCCTCGATGACCGTTCGCACGACCTCGGGGAGGCACGAAATTCCGCGACTTCCCACCGCTATCGCCACACGCCTACCAGGCCGGACCCACTCACTCAACGGGAGCGCATTGAATCCCCTCCGAACCTCGCCGACGACGTCGTCCACTCGCTCGGCCGCAACCCGCTGCCGAATGGGAGCTATCTGCAGATTCATCGTCGCGTCCCCACTTCAACCGCCGGCGCTGCCCAATGGCCCAGCCGCTGCCCCGCCTCCGCGACGTGGCGCTGGGCCTCCAACGCGGCTCGCTCCGGGTCTCCCGCCGCAATCGCCCGGACGATCGGCTCGTGCAATGGTGCGGCCTCTTGCAGTGTCCTGTAGAGTCGCTGGCGCTTCAGGAGCAAGAAACGCCGCAACCGGACGCTCACAGCGACCCACACCTCACCGAGGAGCTTATGGTCGGCCAACCCGACGAGCGCGTCGTGGAAGCCAGCGTCGAGCTCGATCATCCGCCCTTGGTCGGCATCCACCGCAGCCTGGCGCATTTGATCAAGAATAGCGTCTAGCCTGGCAATCACTGCGGAATCAAGGCGCTCGGCCAACAGCCGCGCTGCGAGCCCCTCCAGGGGTCCCCGCACCCTGTGCAGTTCCTCGATGTCGCGCTCGGTGAGTGTCGAGACGAATGCCCCGCGATACGGGATCTTCTCGATCAGTCCCATCTGCTCCAGGCGGCGGAAGGCCTCACGCACGGGACCACGGCTCACCCCCAATTGCTCCCCCAACCGGGTCTCAACCAGTTGGTCGCCTGGCCGCAGACGCCCGGTCACAATCGCATCGGTGATCTCGGCGAGCACGCGCTCGACGAGCGGGTCGGCCCGTTCGATCTGGTTGAGGGCATTTCCGTCCATCGTCTCTTCTGCTCCTCCAGAACCCTGAATGCGGCCGGCCCCTTGGTTGGCTGACAGAACTGCTCATAGGTCGGGCGGTCCAGACGCCACGCACCTTCGTCGGAACTTGGGGATCGCGGAAAGTAGGTGCGTAGCACCTTGACAGTCAACAACGATCATGGTAGATTGTCTACAGTTTACGGCCTACTGCAGACAATCTATCACGGGAGGTGAGCGTTGTCAAGAAGGAAGGGCGGAGTTAGCAGTTTTAGATAGGCTCGCCCGGCGGGTGGGCGACGAGAAGCTCCTGGCTCCGCTCTGGCCCGAGGGTGAGGGAATCGCCCTCCTCGTGGTGATCGATCCGTTCCTCTCCGGGAGCCCCGCGCACGGGGTCCCGCCAAGTCCCGTCCCGATCGAGGCCCTCGACCAGACCAACCTGGTCTTGGTCAGTCACGGTGCCTTCGACCATCTGGGCCAGGCCATCGAGATAGTGCGCCGCAGCGGCGCCGTGCTCGCCTGCGGCCCGGACGTGCGCTTGCACGCCCTCGCGCAAGGGATCCCCGAAGAGCGGATCGCGTACCTTCTGTCTGGCTGCACCCTCCAACTCGACCGCCTGGCGGTCAAAGCGCTGGACGTTCGTCACATCTCACTCTTCCAGTCGGGCGCACGCTGGCTCTCGGGCCAGCCACTCAGCTTCATGCTCACGCACCCAGGCGGCCCGACCATCTACCACAGTGGCGACACCTCCCTCTTCAGCGATCTCAAGCTCTTTGGCGAATTGCACCGCCCCGGCGTCGCCTTGCTCTGCGTGGGCGGCGTGCGCTCCCACGGCTTCGAGGTCGTGCCACTGCCGCCGGATGAAGCCGCCCTGGCGCTGGAGTGGCTGGGCGCCCGGCTCGCCATTCCGATGCACTACCGCCCTGACAGCGACGCCGCCCGCCAGTTCGAGGCCGCCGTCGCCGCGCGCAACGGCGCGCGCGTTCGGATCATGGACCCAGGCGAGGTCATTCAATTGGACCACCTGGTCGAGGGGAAGGACACGGGGTAGATGGACTTCGAGGGACGTGTGACCATCGTCACCGGCGGTGCGCGAGGCATTGGTGGCGCGATCGCCCGGCGCTTCGCGGCGGAAGGCGCCGCCGTGATGATTGCCGACGTCAATGCCGAGGCGGCCGGGGCGCTGGTGGCACGAATCGCAGCGACCGGCGGCCAGGCGCAGTTCACCCTCACTGATGTCTCCGACCGCAATCAGGTCGAGGCCCTCTTCGATAC
Source organism: Ardenticatenaceae bacterium (assembly GCA_027493995.1). Classification (GTDB taxonomy): domain Bacteria; phylum Chloroflexota; class Anaerolineae; order Ardenticatenales; family Ardenticatenaceae; genus DOUV01. The sequence continues at coordinate 10,208,442 of JAOSJS010000001.1, forward strand.
CACGCTTGCAGCCTTTGGGCGCCTCGACATTCTGGTGAACAACGCCGGGATCGTTCACGGCCCCAAGGCCGTCCGGCATTTCCTGGAGATGCCCGAAGAGATGTGGCACAACCTGATCGGGATCCATCTCAACGGCCTGTTTTACTGCTCCCAGCGCGCCGCCCGCATCATGGTGGAGCAGCGACAGGGCGGCTGCATCATCAATATGAGCTCGGGGGGGGCGACTCGCGCCCATCGCCAGATGGTGGCTTACGATACGACCAAAGGCGGCATCGAAGCAGCCACCCGCGCCATGGCGCTCGACCTGGCGCCCTGGCAGATCCGCGTCAATGCCATCGTTCCCGGCGCCATCGCCGTCGAGGATCGGACTCCTGTCGGTCAAGAAGGCGTCGTCCAGCCACCCGGCGTGATTCCGCTCGCCCGCCTTGGGAGCCCCGAAGACATCGCCGGCGCGGCTGTGTACCTGGCCTCTGACGACGCCGCCTACGTCACCGGCAGCGCGCTCTTCGTGGACGGCGGGTTGACCGCCCAGCTTCGCTCGCCCGCGGTTGACCTCTGGCCCGGCCCGGATCTCCCGAAGCGGCTCTAGCGCCGATCCCTGATCACCGCCCGCCCCGACACCCCAACCCTGGCTCGTGCTACCAGGCGCTCGAGCGGCTCGAACTCAATAGGGACCCGGGCCAGGAGCGCGCCGGCCGGCCGATACCCCCCGCTGAATCTTCGCCGCCAGTTCGGGCCTCGTGACGGTGCTATCCCAACTCAGCCCCACAGTGCGTGTGCGAGCAGCAGGTCGCGCGCCTCGAAATCGCGTCCGGCTGGTGCGCTGCGCCCCCCACGGCGACGGCATCGGAGAGACACCGACTCTGCCATCCCCTGATCGCCCGCAACCCCAGATTCCATCTCGCGAGTTGGGCTCTCCTGTGCTATGATGTGGAGCGTGGGAGGACCGGACTGCCTGCCATCGTATCCAATCTCGCTGTGTGTTTCAAAAGGAGACGAGTGTATGGCCGACAAACCACCGGGCATTTTGACTGCCTACCGCAAGGCCCACCAACAGCTCCAGGAACAGGTCCACGCTGAGCGCAATGTCATTCTTTACGATGCCAACGCGATTAACTACACCGCGCTTCGACAGATCATGGCCCAGCGCAAAGAGGCGGAACGGCAACTCGAGGCGCTTGAGGACGAATTGTTGGCCCTCGAGAACCGTACTCAGGCGAGCTCACGCAGGTAGCCGCCCGAACGGACCGGCACCACAAATGCCCTGGCCTGCAGGCGGCCAGGGCATTCTGCGTTCGCGCGTCATCGACTACGGAGAGGGATTGAGCGCGGTGAAGCGGACCACTCGCACCGTCACATCGGTGTTTCGCAGCATCTGCCCTCCATCGATCACGTTCCCGAGTTCGAGCCGAATCGGGAAACGATACCGCCGATCGTAGGCAACTCTGACACTCCGCTGGCCTCCGGCCAGTTGGCCCTGCGCCATGTCGAAAAGGCCGGGGACGGTGTAGGGTACGGCCTGCTCACGCGAGAGCACCTGCGGTGGCCCCCAGGTGCGAGTCCGGTCGTCCCAATAGACCAGCTGGGCGGCGGTGATCGCGCCGTCATGAACCGTGACCTCGGCGCGGCGCCGCTCGTCGTACCGCTCGACCTCGACCACCGTCCGGTAGCTCGCGACCGGGTGCTCGGCCCAGGCCGCCTCGGCGGCACGCAACTCGGCCGGGGTTGCCGGCTGCGTCCGCACGCAGCCGGCCAGCAGTAATGCGACCACCCACCACCATAGTCCACGAATTGCCCGCCCCGGACAGCGCCATCGCCGAATCGCTTTCCTCACTCCCCGCTTCACGACTCTTGCCCCTCTCTCAGAACATGCTTCCATTCCGATTTGGCACCGGCGGGACTTCGGCACCGGCCAGCCCGTGCCAGCGTCGCGTTCTTTCGCCGCGACCCGCTTTATGGCACAATATCTTAAAGAATTCGTCTTCCGCGTCCACCGCGACACCTCTTTGATCGTAGCACCACCGGGACTCATCGGGAAACAGTTCGGGGCCAGCGTCCGGTCGAGAAGGATTCATCTCCTCGCTCTTCGTTGGGTTCCGGACCGCCGCGCGCCGGGCGGCGGTCCGACGCGTGTCTCTCCAATGTGAGTGGCATTCATCCGGTAACCATTGCCGGGGGGCGAGCATCTCTAGAAACGGAGGCAGGCGAACAATCAGCGCCGACCGCGTGTAAGGAGACGGAGTGTCGGACAACGAGATGGTGTAGCTCACTTCTAAGAGTGGGGCGTACGTGCCCTACTCTTACAGACAGGAGTTACGCAGTAGGTTGAATTGCGAACGGAGTATCGGCTTGTAGTGCGCGCTTCAGCGCGCTAAAGCACGCACTACAAGCCAAATGCCTCTTCTTTGAGCCATCAACCTTGAATCACCACCTCGCACCGCGTAACTCCTGTTATAGAAAGATAGTTACGTCATCGACAACGACGGGAGGGCATCATGCTTTTGCGCTATTTTTATGACAAGCGTCTGGCTCAAGCGTCGTACCTGGTCGGCTGCCAGTCGACTCACGAAGCGCTGGTAGTGGACCCGGCGCGCGCCGTGGATCAATACATCGTCGCGGCACAGCAAGAAGGGCTGCGGATCATCGGCGTGACCGAGACCCACATCCACGCCGATTTTGTCTCCGGCAGCCGCGAATTGGCCGAACGGACCGGCGCAACCCTCTATCTCTCCGATGAGGGTGATACGAGCTGGAAGTACCAGTATGCGACCGAGCGGCCACATATCCTGCTCAAGGACGGGGATGAATGGATGATTGGAAATATCCGCTTCCAGGCGCTCCACACCCCCGGCCACACTCCCGAGCATCTGTCCTATCTGGTGACCGACACGATCAGCGCCGACCAGCCGATGGGACTCTTCAGCGGTGATTTCGTCTTCGTCGGCGACGTCGGCCGGCCCGACCTGTTAGAGCAGGCTGCAGGCTTGGCCGGGAGCGCCGAACCGGCCGCTCGTCAGCTCCATCGCTCGTTGCAGCGCTTCCGCGAGTTGCCGGACTACCTCCAACTCTGGCCGGCTCACGGCGCCGGAAGTGCGTGCGGCAAAGCACTCGGCGCCGTGCCGTCCAGCACGGTCGGCTACGAGAAGCTGTTCAACTGGGCGCTCCGGATCGCGGATGAGGACGAGTTCGTGCGTACAGTCCTGGCGGGGCAGCCCGAGCCGCCGGCGTACTTCGCGGTGATGAAGCGGGTCAACAAGGAGGGACCGCCACTATTGGGCGTCCTGCGAGTCCCGGCGCGCTTGCGGGCCACCGGCCTCCAGAGCGTTCTCGAGCGCGGCGCTCAAGTGGTGGACACGCGCCCGGCAGAAGAGTACGATCACGGCTTTGTCTCCGCCACGATCAACATTCCCTACGACGCAGACTTTCTGACCTGGATGGGCGCGCTCGTCAATTACGAGCAGCCGCTTTTCCTCATTGCCGGCGCCCAAGAGATCGAGGCGATTGTCAATGACCTGATTTGCATCGGCCTCGATCGAATCGAGGGCTATTTCAAACCGGAGGCTGTCTCTGGGTGGGCCGAACGCGTCGGGCAGCTGAGTGTCATCCCGCGGGTCGAGACGAGTGAGATCGAGCGGCTGCTCAAGACCGGCGAGGCGGCCATCTTCGACGTCCGCGGCGCGGCTGAATACGAGGCCGGCCACATCCCGGACGTGCCCAACCTACCGCTCCCCGCCCTGCGGCGGCGGCTCAACGAAGTACCGACCGATCGGCCGGTGGTCGTCCACTGCGCCTCGGGCGCGCGCTCGGCCATCGCCGCCAGCGTGTTGCGCGCTGCAGGTGTTCCACAGACCATCAACGTCGTAGGGGGCTTCGACGAATGGCGAGCCGCCGGTAAACCGATCGACGCGTGAAACGTGATGGCGCCAAGAGTGGAGTGAGGGCGCGACCTGCGCAGGGGGCCGTGGCCGTTGGGTGTCACTCGCCCGTGGGCCAACGAGCTATTTGCGCCGCACAAAGCAGACCCATGCACCTGTGACCGGCCTTCATCAACCCGGGCTGAGTTCGTCCACGCCCGTAGATACGTTCTTTTCAACCCACAGTGGTACGACAGAATCTGTGTATTGACGTGGGCTCACTCATCGCTATACTGAGAGTACCGGGAGAATCTTTGCACAATCCTGCCCACTTCATCTCATCGCTTCGCAGTCCCCTTTCTTCAGACCCACCCCCTCCTGGTCGGACCAGCGTGCTCCATTTCGTTCCTGTTGCTGTATGTTTAGACATGTCGCTTCCCTACACGACGAAGAGAGGGCGCCACCGACGGAGGATAGTAATGATGACGAGCCATGAGGGTCACATGCCCGGTCACGGGATTGGCGGGTCGCACGAGCACGGCATGCATGGAAGTGCGGGGTCAAGCCCCATGGGCCACGGGGACAAGCCCGATATTCACGGGATGCTGGTTTTCGGGGAAGAGAATGTCTATTTCTCTCACCTCCCGATGTTTGGTCATCCGCATCATGACTTCCAGGTGCTCCTGCAAATAAACTTCGCCGATGGCGAGGAAGACCTCCAGGCGACCTACGTTCGAGATCGGCGGCAAACCGGGGAGCGCATGTACACGTTTCAGCCGGAACCGTTCATCCTGCCCGATCTCGTCTCGTCTGATCCGCACCCGCGCCACCGGTCCTTTCACGGCACGCTCTTTCGGGGGCATTTCGAGCGGGGCGGCGAGGCGCTCTTCAACACCGTCGCGAACGTCACGAACATCATCCACTTCCGCCGCTTCGATCCCGCTGCACAACCGCTCCCCCAATTAGAGTACCTTCTTATTGGCAAGGGCCAGGAGCGCTTTTTCGTCCATGTGATCACCACGCCGCCGGACTTCGATCAGGTATTATCCGTCAAAAACCTTAGCCATGCCTTCACTGACGAGGAGCTGCACCAGGGGCTGCGGGTTGGCTTTCCCACCCGAGCGAATGGCGTCCGCACAAGGATCCGAGCACGCGAACGGGTCGTTGGTGAGGTCCGGATTCCCGAACAAGAGCCCACTCGCATGCTGGAGGTCGAGCTTGAGTCAGGGATCGAGTTCTACTTCGAGGAAGGCGAGTTGCAGTCGCCGCCAACTTTCGCCCAGACGGCGGAAGAAGAGGCGGCCGGGTTTTAGGAAAGAGAAGAGCCTGACCATGTCTGAGAACCGGTCCGCCACACCTGTTGCCTTTGCACTGCAGAGAATCACGCTCCACGAGGGTGTCAATCCAGACGATTTTGAAAAATTCATGCTCGCGGAACTCTTCCCGATCATAGCGACGCACGGCGAGAATGAAGGGCCCGATCAGCATTTTCTTCTCAGCGGTGGCAGCAACAACGAGTATACCTGGATGAGCCGACTGGAGTATTGGATTCATCAGACACCGCTCCCGACATGGCTTTTGAATCGGGTCGAGCGCATGGGTGACGAGGCACGCGGGAAACTGGACCGTTTCGGCATCCTGGCTTCGCCTGAAATCTTCTACGATGTCACTGGCTGGCGCGCCAGACTCGGCAAGTGAACAGGGCACCTTTCACGCCTCGTGGTCTGATACTGCCCTGAAAACAGGGGTTGCGGCGGGCTCTCCCGCCGGGCAACGCTTCCGGCGGCGAATCCCTGTGGCGCGCCGGCTGGGGACGAGGCGTAATTCAACAATTGTCGCTTCGTCGCCTGCGTGATATACTACGTTCGTTCGAATTTCATAGTCCCCAGCACAGTCGTGGCGCCCAACCCGCAAGGGTGGGCTCAAATGGAGAAGACCGGTGTAAGTCCGGCGCTGTCCCGCAACTGTGAGGCGTCGAGGGTGACCTCGATGCCAAGCCAGGTCGCCGGCTACGACTGCGCTCCAAAGTCCCTTCGCGCGAAAGGGGGTGGAGCTTCATGCTCGCTCGGCTTTCAGGCCTTCCCACTATCGCACCGGGAAGGCCTCTTTTATTAGGAATCGACGTAGTAAAGGGAGCCTGAGTTGCAGGTACCACGAATGACCCTGCTATGCTCTCTGCACAGAGTGGGCTCTAGACGTTTCTACTCCCTGCGCCCCGTGCTTCCTGTGAAGCTGCCCACCGTACGAGCCGGTATGAACAACTCGCCCATCGATTCGCGTTCGGCACCCGTCTGGCTGGAGGCCTCGCCTGGCCTGCAGCATTCCCAATCTGGAGGAACTCACCCATGCGTCTGCGTTCCATCGCCCTCGTGCCAATGATCATCGCTCTTGTGTTGGTCAGCGCTCTGCCAGCCCTCGCTCAGGGTTCGGATCTCGCGGCCGCCGTGAACTGGCTGAAATCGAAGCAGGCCGCCGATGGTGGCTTCAGCGACGGTTTCAGTGACGGCAGCAGCGCTCCGGCAACGGCGGAAGCGGTGCTTGCCGCCGCCGCCGCCGGCCAGGACACCAGCACCTGGGGCTCACCCTCACCCCTCGACTATCTCGCCGCCCAGGCGCCCACCTTGAACGAGAGCGGTCCCCTCGCCAAAACCATCCTGGCCGTTACGGCCGCCGGACTCGACCCCGCTAACTTCGCCGGCACCAACCTGGTGCAAAAGCTCCAGGGAACCTACAACGCCGATGCCGGTGCCTTCAAGGGCCTGGTCAATGACCACGCCTTTGGGATCCTGGCCCTCAACGCGGCGGGCGCCGAGATTCCGGCCAAGGCCACCGCGACGTTAGAGGGGTTGCAAGCCGACGATGGCGGCTGGTCCTTTGACGGCCAGAGCCAGTCGGATACGAACAGCACGGCGGTGGCCATCCAGGCGCTGCTGGCCGGCGGCCGGGCCGCGACAAGCGAGCCGATCACCAAGGCCCTGGCTTTCCTGAAAACCCAGCAGAACGAGGATGGCGGTTTTCCCTACTCCAAGCCCAACCAGTTCGGCACCGCCACCGATGCCAACAGCACCGCCTACGTCATCCAGGCCCTTCTCGCGAGCGGCCAGAATCTGGCCGACTGGAAGAATCCGGACAAAGCACTTGCGGCGCTCCAGCTCCCCGAGGGAGCCTTCGAATACCAGACGGGCCAGGGCGCCAACTACCTGGCTACGGCCCAGGCTGTGCCGGCCCTCGCCGGCACGACCTTCGTGAAGCTCCCGAAGGTCTCCGCCGCGAAGGCACCGGCGGCCGCCCCGGCCACGGCTCCCGCCACTTTGCCCACGACGGGCAGCGCGGGTCCGAGTCCCCTTCTACTGCTGCTCGGCGGGCTCGTGCTCCTGCTGGCCGGTACCCGCCTGGCCCGGTCAGGTCGCGCTGGCGAACGATGAACGATGCATGACCGGACTTACCGGGTGGGTAGGCGGACAGCGCCGGGCGGTGCGACCCATCCCGATCGCGGAATTCCTGTGAACGAGAAGAGGAATGCCATCATGTGCCGTTCCTCGTTCAGCGTTCAGCATTTGGCATTTCGGATGAAGCGACTCTGGCTCCTGCTCGCCCTTCTGGCAGGATTCGGCCTCAGCGCGGCGGTCGAGGCCCAGACCCCCGCGAACCGCGTCGGTCTGGTCGTCCGTCAAGGTGATGGGCGCGTTCTGACTGCCTGCGTCGAGTTCAACGAGCCAACGATCAGCGGGACAGAGGTCCTCTTACGTGCGGGGCTGCCGGCAACGATTGACGTCCAACGGGGCGGCACGATCTGCTCGATCAATGGCGAGGGCTGCCAGTTTCCCGCCCAGAACTGCTTCTGCCAGTGTGAGACGCTCGGCGCCGCCTGCACCTACTGGGCCTATCACCACCTGGAAGACAATCACTGGGTCTACAGCCAGATTGGCGCGAGCGGCTACCAGGTCCAACCGGGCACGGTTGAGGGCTGGGCCTGGGGAAAGGGTCGAGGGCAAGGGGGCCACGCCGCCGGTCTACACCTTCGATCAGCTCTGTGCAAACGGGCCGTTCCCGGCGACGCTGGTTCAGGCGCCGAGAGTCGAGAGTCCGACGCCCGTAGCGGAGCCCCCTCACCCAACCCCGAGCCAACGGCGACCCACCCGGCGGCCGCGACAGCGGCTGCGTCCGTCGAATCAGGGGCGAGCCCGAGCCCGCAGCCGCTGGCCACCGGGGCACCGAGCCCAACCGCTGCGCCCACCGAGCTGGCGGCGCTCGCCGTGCCAGGCCCGCCGCCAGCGGCTCAGCCGGCGGGCCAGATTCCAGCCAGGGCGGGCCGCGGTGTCCCGACGGGTTACCTGGCCTTCGGCGCCATCGCGCTGCTACTCCTGGCCGGGATTGCCTGGAACCGGCAGCGCTCGCGACGGTAGGGGCTCTCCTGATCCGAGTATGGGTGCCTCAACAGGTGATGTGCTGTGTCTCGCCTCAAGCGTAGCAGGGAGCACAATGGCGGCGCAATCTCGATCTTCAGTAGAGGAGCGGCCCAACCAGGGCGCTCCCCGTCTGCACGTGTGGTGACCGATGTTTCACCCCACCGCCTGGCTGCTGTGGTGGCTGGCTGCCCTGCTGGCTGCGCTGCTGACGCAAAACCCGCTCTACCTGACTGTTGTGCTGCTGGCAGCGATCTGGGTCGGCGTGAGCCTGCGCGGAGCCAAACCGGGTGGACCCTCCCGGCCCGGGCTGGGCCTGGTTCTCCGTCTGGGGCCGCTGTTGACCCTGTTTACGGCCCTGTTCAATGCGCTCACGATCCACGTTGGCGCGACCATCCTGGCGCGCGTCCCGGACCACGTGCCGCTTCTGGGCGGGCCCATTACGCTGGAGGCGCTCATCTTCGGCCTGATGACGGGGCTCAACCTGGTGACTTTGCTGGCCATCTTTGGCACCTTCAACCTCGCTGCCGACTATCATGCCATGCTACGAATGGTCCCGGGATTCGTCTTCCAGGCCGGGCTGGTCACCAGCATCGCGCTCGCCTTCGTGCCGCAGACGCTCGCGGCGCTGGAGGAGATTCGCGAGGCCCAGATGATTCGGGGGCACCGCTTCCGGGGCTGGCGCGACCTGCCGCCGCTTTTCCTCCCGCTCCTGACGAGTGGGCTCGAGCGCTCGATCCAGCTCGCGGAGGCGATGGAGAGTCGCGGGTTCGGTGGGCCGCGACTCCAGCCGATGCAGCCCTCAGTGTGGCCTCCGTTCGCCATCCTGTGTGGGCTCTTCGCCGCACTGGCCGGCCTGGGTCTCGTGACCCTCACGGCGCACGCCGGCGCTGGCCTGGTGCTCCTCGCCGGGGGAGGTCTCCTGGCCCTTTGGGGGCTGCGGCGCGGGAGCATCAGCCGTCTGACGCGTCGCAGCCGGTATCGACCCCCGTCCTGGCAGCGGCGCGACCTGGTCCTGGCGGGCGCCAGCGTGACCATGGCTGGGACCATATTGATCATCAATGGGCTCAAACCGGCGGCGCTGCGCTTCTATCCGTACCCGCGGCTCAGTTGGCCGCCATTCGAGCCGTTAATTGGAATGCTCCTGCTCCTGCTGGTGCTACCAGTTCTCATGATGCCGCCTCCTCACCGGGCGGACGACGAAATAGGACATGACGCGCAAAACTGGGTAGAATGATTCTTTACACGAAGACGCTCTTCGTCTTGTCCCCCTCATCTTCGTCGTCTGTTGTCCAAGGAGGATACAGTGGGATTTTTCGACCGTCTCAAAGACACCCTGGGGAAGAAGCCAGAAGAGGAGCAACGATCCGCACCTCGACCCACTGGCGTGCCAGCGGCCGAGCCGGAGCCAGAGGGCATTGAGGTCGCGGAGGTCACTCCGGCCGAGTTCGAGGCTGAGTTGGCCAACGGCAGCAAGGTCATGGTCGTAGATGTGCGCCAGCAGTGGGATTACCGGGCCCGGCACATCCCTGGCGCCATCCTGATGCCGCTCAACAGCCTGCCGGCCCGCTACACCGAGCTCCCGCCCGATCGGGACATCGTGCTCTACTGCTACCACGGCATCACCAGCCTGGATGGGGCCGCCTTCCTGATGGAGCGGGGCTTCAAACGAGTGCGGAGCCTGAGTGGCGGCTTCACCCAGTGGGCCGTCGAAGGACGGCCGACCACCGCAGATTAGACTCGAGATGGCAGATGGGAGCTTGAAGGGCCCGGGCGTCGTCCTCGACCCGAGGAATGACCGTTGGCCTTCAACCTCGCATTTCCAAATCTCCACCTTTTTGAGGAGGCCGCGTGGCCCTGATTCGCTTCGACGACGTCTCCTACAGCTACCCACTGGCCAAGGCGCCAGCGCTGAGTCACCTGTCACTCGACATCGAGCTGGCGGAGTTCTTGCTGGTTGTGGGCGAGAGTGGGGCGGGGAAGAGCACCTTCCTGCGCGCCATTAATGGCCTGGTCCCCCACTTCTATGGCGGCTGCTTCAGCGGCAACGTCCTGGTGGCGGGGCTTAACACCAAACTTGTCGAGCCCCGCGACCTCAGTGGACACGTCGGCTTCGTCTCCCAGGACCCCGAAGCCCAGTTCGTCGTGGACCGAGTCGAAGACGAACTGGTCTTCGCGATGGAGAATTTCGGCCTGCCCGAAGCGACGATGCGCCTCCGCATCGAAGAGGTGCTCGACCGGCTCGGCATCGCCCATCTGCGGCGCCGTGCTATCGCCAGGCTGAGTGGCGGCGAAAAACAACGCGTGGCGATCGCGAGTGTGCTCACCCTGCATCCCCAAATCCTGGTGCTGGACGAGCCGACCTCTCAGCTCGACCCGCTGGCGGCCGAGGAGGTGTTGGCTGCGCTCGAACGGCTCAACGCCGATCTCGGCCTCACAATCATCCTGGCCGAGCACCGCCTCGAGCGGGTTGTCCAGCACGCCGACCGCGTGCTCTACCTTCCGAACGACGGCGAACCCGTCGTGCTCGGCCCCACTCGCGCCGTCCTCCGTGAGGTCCCTCTGGCTCCGCCCGTCGTCGAGTTGGGCCGGCGGCTTGACTGGCAGCCGCTGCCTCTGAGCATCAAGGAGGGGCGCACCTTTGCCCGAACCATGGCTGTCCGCCCGGCACCAACCGTGACACCACCCGCTCCGCCTCCAGCAGGGAGGGTGCCGGCTATCCAGGTCGAGAACCTGCGAGCAGCCTACGGCGATCGCGTCGTGCTTCGCGATGTGACCTTGACGATCCAGGCCGGCGAGTTCGTTGCCCTCATCGGCCGGAACGGCAGCGGGAAGACCACCCTTTTGAAGCATCTCGTCGGCCTGCAGAGAGTCATCCCGGGGCAGGGCCGGGTGCTGGTGAACGGCGAGGACGTGAGCGGCAAGGATGTCCAGGAGATCTGCCTCCACGTGGGCTATGTCCCCCAGAATCCCAACGCCCTGCTCTTCGCCGAGACCGTCTACGAAGAGTTGCTGATCACCCTCCGCAACCATGGCCTTGACGAGACCAATGCGCCGCTGGCGCCGCAACACCTGCTTGAGACCTTTGGCCTGGGCGAGTACGCTGCGGCCTATCCCCGGGACCTTAGCGCGGGTCAACGCGAGCGGGTGGCACTGGCAGCAGTGCTTGTGACGCGACCGCCAATCATCATCCTCGATGAGCCCACCCGTGGATTGGATGCTCACCAGAAGGAGAGCCTGATGCGCGGCCTGCGCCACTGGCGGGACGAAGGCGTCACGATCCTGATCGTGACCCACGATGTCGAACTGGTGGCGCAACATGCGGATCGTACTGTGCTGCTCGCCGATGGCGAGATCGCGGTGGACGGGCCGACCCGGACTGTGCTGAGCGGGGCGCTGGCCTTCGCGCCTCAGGTCACGAAGCTCTTCGGCCGTCCGGATCTACTCACCGTGTCCGATGTCCTCGATGCCCTCGGACAAGCCGCTTGAGTGCATCGACCGCGCTCCAGAGGAGAGACCGATGAGTGAACCTGCCCCAACCGGTCGGCCCGGCCTCCTTCTTGTCAACACCGGCGACGGCAAGGGCAAGAGCACCGCCGCCCTGGGCCTCGCCTTGCGCGCCGCCGGCCACGGCCTGCGCGTGGTCATGTTGCAGTTCATGAAGGATCCCGATACCTGGCATGTCGGCGAGTGGCTGGCAGCGGAACATCTGCCCAGCCTGACCATCGAGGCCCTCGGCGAGGGCTTCACCTGGGAGCACGAGACCCTGGAGATTGACATCGCTGCCGCCCGTCACGCGTGGGAGCGATGCCGTGCGGTGCTATCCGATCCGTCGGTGGACGTCGCCATCATCGATGAGCTCAACTACGTCATCGATTACGGGTTTTTGGACATTGACGAAGTGCTGCCCTCGATCCTGTCCCGACCCAGGCACCAACACGTCGTCGTCACCGGTCGCAACGCCCATCCCCGGCTGGTCGAGGCGGCCGACACGGTCACCGAGATGCGCAAGATCAAGCACGCCTTCGACGAGGGTGTGCCCGCCATCAAGGGGATCGAGTTTTGAGATCACAGCAGCAGTCAGGTTTTAGCGGGCCTCCGAGAAGGGCTGGCGAGGGCAGGGGGAGAGGAAGGAAGGATTACCGCATGTTGCCTGGTACCTGGTTCACTGGAGGAGTCCCGTACGGTTGAAGGTGGGAAGGTTGTCCCCGCCGGGGCTGCCCTGATCTGCCGTCCTCGCCTCGCCCTGCCCTGAGGGGTACCCCCAAGCGAGTACCCCTCGCTTGGGCTCCCCCCACAGGGGGTGCGGGGCGCCCCCTACTCCACGAGGAACACTGTGGCGTGAAAGAAGGTGCCACGGCCGTCGCCGTCGTAGCGCGCGAATCATGGCCCGTCGTCTCTCCTCTGCAGTCTACTTGACAGGAGCGCGACCCACTCTTTACACTTCGACCAATCATTGCAATGATACTGTCCCAATCTTGAGGAGGAAGACCGTGGCCCAACAGCTATCGCCGCGCATCACCTTGAATCCTGGAATCATGGCCGGCAAGCCTGTGATCGCCGGAACGCGAATCCCCGTGGAGTTGATCGTCCGCATGGTCACCCAAGGCATTCAGGAGCAAGAGATTCTCGCAGCGTACCCGCGCTTACAACCCGAGGATATTCGTGCAGCGCTGACCTACGCGGCGCAGGTGCTGGCCAACGAAGAGGTCTTCCCCCTGACGACGGCCTGAGGGAGACCCGGTGTGCTTCCTGGTAGACGAATGCACCGGGATGGCAGTGGCCCATACCCTGCGGGACGCGGGCTACAGTGTGCTCGCCGTCTCCGAGAGCATGCCTGGCGGCACACTACAAACTCTTTCTGCTCCTGGAACCTTCCTTCATGCTCCCTGTTGCCAATTCGCGCGCGCTGCGAAGCGCTCTTGCCTTCCTCACCACGCTCCCCATCCCCAGTGGCGACCTCGACCCCGCCGACTTCGCCGGGGCGGGGCGCTGGTTTGCGCTCGTCGGCGTGGTTATCGGCGCGCTCCTGGTCGCGGTGGCCTGGCTGGCGACGCAGTTCTGGCCGCGCGATCTGGCTGCGGCCGTCGTCGTGGCCGCCTGGGTCGCGCTGACGGGGGGCCTGCACCTCGATGGCGCACTCGACAGTTTCGACGCCCTGGCCGCTGCGGTCCCGCCGGCACGCCGCCTGGAGATCCTCAAAGATGTCCACGCCGGCACCTTCGCCGTCGTTGGCGCTGTCCTCTTGCTGCTGCTCAAATGGGCCGCGGTCGCGGCCCTGATCGACTCGCGGCCCGTCGGTCTTCTGCTTCCGCCGGTTGCCGGGCGCGCCGCAATGGCCTGGGCCCAGCGGCGCTGGCCCTATGCGCGGGCCCAGGGACTCGGAACGCTGCTGCCGCCGGTGCCTGGCGCCCTGTTGCTCAACGGGCTTCCTCTCCTGCTGGTGGCGCTGGCACTCGGCCCGCGCGGTCTGCTGAGTGTAGCCGTCGCCCTCGTCCTGGCCCACGGAGTGGCCAGTTGGATCGCCGGGCGCCTCGGCGGGGGGTTGACCGGGGACAGCTACGGCGCCATCTGCGAGCTTACAGAACTCAGCGTCCTCCTCGCCCTCACGGTGCGCCTCGGAGTGGCCGCATGAATCTCCCGTTTCGACTCGGCTCGACCTCGTACGTCTATCCCGGTGACCTGGTCGAAAACGCCCAACGCCTCCGCCCGGTGGTGGACGATGTCGAGCTCGTCCTCTTCCACACGCCTGCCCGCAGCAACATGCCCGACGACGTCACCATCGCCCGGTTGGCCGAGGTCGCCGGCGACGGGTTGACCTTCTCGCTTCACCTGCCAACGCACCTCCGGCTCACCCACCACGACGTCGGGGAGCGCAACCGCTCAACCGACCAGGCGGCTGAGCTCATCGAGCGCTGCCACCCGCTGCCGCTGAGCGGGATTGTCGTGCATCTCGAGGGCGGGGAGCCATCCGACGGCGATCGCGGCGCCTGGGAGAAGTGGCAGCGTGCCGCGATTGGCACGTTGAGTGCCCTGGTCCCGCTCCGCGCGGTGCCACTCTGCGTTGAGAACATCGAGCGCTACCCGTTCGAGCTCTTGTTGCCGGTGGTCGAGTGCTCCGGTGTGGACCTGTGCCTCGACATCGGCCACCTCTGGAAGATGGGGCGCAATGCGGGCCCCCTTCTGCGTGCCTGGCTTCCTCGGGCGTCGATGATACACCTCCACGGATGGGATGGCACGCGCGACCACCGCGCCCTCACCGTCACGCCACCGGCCGCTCTCGGCGCGATCCTCAGCGAGTTGGCCGAGAGCCGCTGGCGGGGTCTTCTCACCCTCGAGGTTTTCGAGGAGGACTTCTGGCACTCGCGCGACGTCCTCCTGAAGGCTATCTCGGAGATTGGAGATGAGCGATTGGAGATTGGATCGTCCGCAGCCAGACAATCTTCAATCCCTCGTCGCGAGTAGAACACCATGGATGAACATGAACTCATCTTCGTCACCGGCGGTGCCCGCAGCGGCAAGAGTGCCTGGGCTGAGCGCCTGGCGACCGAGCGCGGCGCGCCGGTGCTCTACCTGGCCACCGCCCAGGCGCACGACAAGGAGATGGCGGCGCGTATTGCCAGCCACCGGCGCCAGCGCCCGGACGGCTGGAAGACGGTGGAGGCTCCGCGGGCGTTGGCGGAAACCCTGGTGCCCCACCTGCCGAACGGCGCGGTGGTCCTGCTCGACTGCCTGACCCTGCTGGCCAGCAACATCGTCACGGCCGAACCGCCCCCGGACGAGCCTGCGGCCGAGCGGGCCCTGACGGCCGAGTTGGAAGCGTTGGAGCGAGTCTGTGCGCACGCCAACGCCACCCTCATCGTGGTCAGCAACGAGTTGGGCCAGGGCCTGGTGCCGATGGCGCCGATCAGCCGGCGCTACCGCGACATCGTCGGGCGGGCCAACCAGCGGCTCGCCCGCCGCGCCGCCGCCGCCTGGCTCGTGGTCAGCGGCTATGCCCTGAATTTGAAAGCGCTCGGCGTGCCGGTGGGGTAGGTGATCAGGTCCCGTTGGAGGCGCCGCACCGGAGCCGTTTGGCGACAATTGCGCTGGAGCACTGGAAAGACTTCCGAAGTCTGGTTCGCGGCAGGTGCCCGCCTTGATCATCGCCGTCGGCGCGCTGTGGGCCAGCACGGCCCCTCCCAGACTTCGGAAGTCTGGCGCCTTGACCGGCGCTCTGGCGCCCCGTCGCGTCACCCGGCCGCCCTGCGAAGTGCAAGTTCGTTCTTGAGTTCTACGTCGTTTCACATTCTAGCTTCACGGAGAACTTTTCGTGTTCGACGACACACAGCGATTGATCATCGTCACTGCGCACCCCGACGACCTCGAGACCATCTGTGGCGGCAGCGTCGCGCTGCTGGCCCGGCGCGGGGTCGCGATCATGCAAGTCCTTTGCACCAGCGGCAACATCGGCACACAGGACCCCATTCGCTTCACGCGCGAGAGCCTGGCCGCCAGCCGCCAGGCGGAGACGCTGGCGGCTGCCAGGGTTCTCGGCATCCAGGAGACGGTCTTCCTCGGACGCAACGATGGCGAGCTGGTTGCGGACCTGCCCCTGCGGGCCGAGATTGCCGGCCTCTACCGGCGCTTCCAGCCCGACACCCTCTGGACGTTCGATCCCTGGTGGCCCGGCCAGGCCCACCCCGACCACCGCGCTGCGGGCCGCGCCGCCATCGACGCCTATATGCCGGCCAAGATGCCGCTCTACCACCCCGAGCAACTCACCGACGGCATCCAGGTCAACACCGCGCTCAACAAGGTCTATCTGTTCGGCGGGACCGTCAACGACGACCTCTTCGCCGACGTCACCGGCGTCTGGGACATCAAGATCGCCGCCGTGCGCGAGCACACCAGCCAGTTCGGGGACGGCGCCGAGGCCATCGAGTGGCTCGAAAAGTGGGGCTCCGAGATCGGGGAGCGCGCCGGGGTGCGGTACGCGGAGGCGTTCCGGAAAATGGAGGTCTGGTAGCGCACAATCGCCGGGCGGTGCTACCGCCTCTCGAGGCGAGGGCCGATCCCGCTCTCCTGGAACCGACGAAGCGCTGCCGCCCGCAGTTGGAGACGAGACCGCGATGACCCACAAGGGCCCTGTGGAGGGAATCGCCAGGCTCCCGGTGACGGAGCCCCTGGCAACCGTCAAGCAAGTCCTGCTCGCTTGACTGTCTATCGTGAGGAAGCGCAATATGCCGCTCACCGTTTCCCGGCATGGATCCCTCCTGATCGTTGCCGTTCGGCCGCACCCCGCCCGAAGACCCACGAGGATCCACCAGACTCCCTCTGAACTGAATTATGCCCTTCCCCCTGAGCACCCCAACACGAGCGCCGACGAGCCCTCGCCCCATTCCCGCCACCGTGCTGGCGGATGCTTGTGTTCGGTGCAGGGTGCCCTATCGGGGAAACGACGCCCCGGCGTGCCCCGGCAGATGGGCAGAGGCATGCGCTATTTGATGGAGACGAAACCCGATGAGCGCCGGGCTGGTCATTATGAATCTTTCGTCATCGTGTTCCTTCCGGTTGCCGCTTGCAGATGTCATATTGGGCATCCATGCTCAATACTCCCAGGAGATTTCTTCCTGGCACGAACCATTCCGCAGCGATGCAACCCTACGCGCAGCTCGGGTAGTGTCCCGAGGATTTCGCAATTTCTGCCTCCCGAGAAGTGGCGCAGCGGGTGGCCTCTCGTGTGCGAAAGCAGCACCAGCATGGAGGGGCGCACGGCGTGCGCCCTGGCGGGGCACCTACCGAACCCGGAGCCGGCGATTGACCCGGCGGGGATACGCCCTGCGCCCCTCCACTCGACCACACCTCGGGGCCGGCGCTCACGGTTCTCGCCTGGCCTCGTCCTGCGAGAAGCGGCGCCACAGGTGACCTCTTTTTCGGGTCGTAACTTGAATTTGCCGCTATTTCCGGCGCACCGAGAAGCCCGCGAGAGGGTGGCTCCAATTGTGTGAACACGGCAAGGTACGACCCAACTTGAAAACTCTGGGCGAGCGAGTGGGGAAGGATCTCGCGCCAGTAGAAGCGAGACACTGCACTGGGCTCAGCATGAGATAGTGGGCCAGTCTCGTTGTAGGATGCAGGTTTTGGCACAAAACAACAAGCCCAATGCTGGTGGGCACTCGCCACGGGTGGTGCGAGCGCGCCGGCCCTCGTCGAGACGCACGATGCCCCGCCAGAGAACCGGCTCCAATGAATCAGGGCAATCAGAGTTTGACGCCACGAGGAAGACCCTACTCATGACCACCAAACCCGGTCCACGCTATATCCCAGCCACCGACACCACCATCGCTGATCTCGCTGCTGCTTCCCGGCCACTGCTGGATGAGATCACGCCGGGCATCTCGCGCCTGGTGGACGCGCTCGACTCGCTCGAGGCCATCAACATCGGTTCAGGCTCTGGCGCCGAGGAGCCGATGAGCGTGGGTCAGTACGCAGCTGATGATTGGTATGTCATCTTCGAGGTCGAACGGATCCAGGCGGTTTGGAAGTCCCTCGACCTGCTGGCGGGACTGGACGACAAGCTCTACCAAACGGGTCTCTATGAGACGGGTGCATACATCACCATCACCCTCTGCCAACCGGGCAGTTTCCAACTCCGGGGGCACAAAGTCGATCCGAACCTGATCGCCACCTGGATCGCTGAAGCGAAACCATGACCATCATCGCACGAATATTCCCCTGATTTGCGCCCCGCCGCTCTTAGTGCTCGTCAAGAACGACCTCCCCGCTGTTCGAGGATCGACTGAGCCGTCTGATCCCGGTTCCGCTGACCGGCAACAGTTCATCCCCTGGAGACGGCACCGGCGGCTCCGTGCTGACCGCCATTGGCGCCGGTGTATCGACGTCGGTCGGCGTTGGAGCCGGCGTGCCGGTTGCGGCCGGCGTCCGGGTGGCCGTAGCCGAGGCGGATTGCGCGGGATGGACCGCGCGCAAGGGGAAAACCAGGAGGCACTACGGTCCATCCCCACGCACGTGGGGAAAACCACCACAGCGGTTTATCCAATATCTTTATGTCAAGTTTTGCCTGAAATCACTGATCCAGGTGGGTGAAAACCTGTGGACCATTATCGCGGGTCTTCCGCATCTTCCGTTCTGAGCGCGTGCCACCTCCTCCCCGATCCCGGCCTGTTAGCAGTGCGTGGCCCGCTCGCCGGTGCCGCTCTCACTGGCTGGCCGCATGTGGCCCAGGCCAGAACAATGCCTCAGCGCCGCCCCTCCAGCGCCATTGCCACCGGCCTGGCCGCGTGTGGCCAATGCCAGAGCACCGCCTCAGCGCCGCCCCCACCGGCGCCTGGCCACAGCCAGCACCGCGCTCGTGCCCTGGGACCGGGGGGCGGGGCCTCCGTCGCCAACGGCACATTGCCGCTCGAGCAGAGCACAGGCACGGCTGGAGCCCTGCGCCGGCCACGGCATCGCCAACCTGCAACCTGGGTAGTGTCACCCGGTATTCGCAAAAGTGCGCTATAGTAGTGGTATCTCCAAAGTCATGAGGTGAGGCCATGGGCACGATAGCCGAAGTCAAAGACGAGATTCACCGCATCTGGCGGAGCAGCTTTCAAACGGAATTGGACGACGCGCTGGAAGCGGAGCTGCGGCGGAGTGCGGTGGTGGGGATCAAAGCCACGCTGGAAAGCGCGTTGCGGGCCGAACTGGATCGCTATCTCGGCTTTGGGCGCTATGCGCGTCAGCCGAGTGGGAAGAAGCCGCCAGAATATCAGCGCTCGGGGTCCTATCGGCGGCCGGTCGAGACGGAGTACGGCCCGATTGCCGACTTGCAGGTGCCCAAACTGCGGGCCGGCAACCGCGCCCGCCCCTGGCAGATTCTGCAGCGCTACCACCGCGCGCGGCAGATGGTGCTGGACAAGGCCCTCTATCTCTACGCCCTGGGCCTGTCGCTGCGTGATCTGCAAGCGGCCTTGTACCTGTTCCTGGGCCGGGTGCTGTCGCGCCGCGCCGTCAATCAGGTGACGCTGGACGTGCAAGGCGCCATGGCTGCCTGGCGGACGGCGCCGATTGCGCAGACGCCCCCGATTCTGATCGTGGATGGGGTCTGGGTGACCATCCTCTCCCCGACCGGGGCGCAGTGGATCGACCGGGCGGGCCATCAGCGCGAGGAAGTGCGTGGCCACGAGCGGGTGATCTTGACCGTGTTGGCCGTCTGGCCCGACGGGCGCCATCACATCCTGCACGATGAAGTGGCCGACGACGAAGATGCCAGCACCTGGTCCACCGTGTTCCAGCACCTGATCGCGCGCGGGCTCGACCCCAGGCGGTCCAATTGGTGGTCAGCGACGGCACCCTGGCCTGCTGGAGGCCCTGGCGGCCTCCTTGCCCACGGCCCGCCTCCAACGCTGCACGGTCCATAAAGTCCGCGGCTTTGAACGCTACCTCGGGACCAAAGACCTGCCGACCACCGATCCCCAGACCGGCCAGCCGCTGACCCGTGAGCAAGCCCGTCAACAGCGTCGCCAGGCCATCCAAGCCGAGGCCCTGGCGATCTTCGAGGCCCCCACCCGCGCCGACGCCGAACAGCGCTTGGCCGCCTTCGTGGCCACCTGGCAGCCCCTGGAACCACAAGCCGTTCATAGTTTCACCTGGGGCCTCAAACGCTGTTTCACCTTTTACCACCTCGATCCGGCCCTCCATCCACTCGTGCGTTCGACCAACTTGCTTGAACGCTTTTTCCGCGAATTCCGCACCAAGGCCGATGAGATCGGCGCCTTCCCAAACGAAGCCAGTTGCTTAACCGTGTTCCATTTGGTCATGGTCCGCGAGCATGCCAAACACGACCGGGTCGATTTTGCGAATACCGGGTGACACTACCCAACCTGCAACCTTCCAACCTTCCCAACCGCCCTTGGCCGGCCTGGTGAAAGGTATTCTGTTTGGGAACGGCTCACCGTTTTTACGTGTGCTGCTGTTTGGTGACGGGTGGGAAGCCGCACCCACGTCTTTTGCCCAGGAGTGCTTATGTGGCGGGGTGGCGACCTACGGTCGTGGGCCTTGCGATCATCTGGGCCGGGAGCGCTGCCGCTGGCGCCGCCATGTCGTTGGGCGATGGTCTGGCGGTGAGGAGGCGAGGCCAGGGCACGGCGTGTACCGTGCCGCTCCCGGCCGGTTGGCATGGCGCGGCGCGCCGCCCCGCCGGCGCCGCTCCCGCCGGGCTGACGGCGCGTGAACAGGGCCGGGACGCTGGGGGTACCTGCGACCGGGGCGTCCGTCAGGTGGGGGGAGTGCCAGGCCCGTTTTGACTCGAGAATATTCGATGATATTGATATCCCCGTTGTTGGGCGAAGAGGGCTCTTCGGAAGTCAGATACCCTGTCTACAAGGCGCATTCTCTTTGCTACATCCATTGCACGAATCACACTGCTCCTATGCAGGCTCATTCAAGGATGGCCAGGAATCCTTTACTCACTGCGTTGCAGTCTGGCGACCGCGCTCAAACGCCTCTTCCGATTCGGGGAGCGGGGTATCACTACCCCGCTCCCGCTTCAGAAGCGTGCTGGCTTGATCCGCTCCCTCAACGATCTGCGCTTCGCTCCGATCCTTCGCCCGATACTTGATAAGATTGCATCGCTGCTTCGACGGCGGGCCGAATTCCGGCTTCAAATGTCAGAAGCGTAGTTCCCACCTCTCACCGCTGACGACGGCTGCGTCTGCTACGGCGAGGGGATCACCCCGAGCTGTTGCATCATGCCGAGAAAATCGGCCTGGGTCCACCGTTCCACAATCTGACCACCCGCCAGGCGATCAATGGTGATCCCTGCAAATGTGATCTGCCTGCCCGTTGCCGGAACGCCCATCACCGCGTCCGTATGCGTGCCACGAAAGGTCCAGCGCCACGCCGCTTTGTCCCCTTCGGTGATCAGGTCGTCAACGGTACTAGAGATGTCGGAGAAGGCGGTGCGGAACATGGTGGCGAATTGTTTGAAGCCCTCTCGGCCGGGCACAGAACCCGGGGGCGCATTGTGGTCGACGAAGTGAGGGGCAAACAGCTCGTCGAGAATCTCGCTATTCCCCTTGTTCCAGAACTCCTCATTGAGCCGGCGAATGACGGACGTATTGTCTTCGATTGCCACGAGAAGCCTCCTTGTGAATATCGACTATGCAAGCATTGCTGAACCAGTTGTCCGCAGCGTAACATCCTTCCTCTCTGTGGGCCAGACCAAAATATGCTCATTAAGTGTTCAATTTTGCTGGTTGACTGCCACATCTCATCAAGCCGAAGAGACGAGAAGGAACGCGGGTGAAGTTGGTTGCCAGTCAATCCAGCTCGGCGGTGCCCGCCGAGTGCGTGGCAAGACGATTGGGGCGGGGTCAGGTTCAGGACTGAGCCGGAAGCGCATCGGAATCGGCTCGGGCTGCCCGAAGAGGCAGCGCCACCAGTGCCCGCCCATCTGCAAGCAACTCAAGCCGCGGCCTCCTGAGCACACCGCTTTGTCGGCCACAGCGTCGACCGCATCTGAGCCAGGCGCGCCGCCGGGGTCAAAGGCGAAGAGCGCCGCGTCCCTTGACCCCGGCGAGCACCTGGCTCCTTTGACAGTAACGCTGTGGCCAACCCGGGAAGAGATTTCCTCCCTTGTTGTCAGCACTGAGTCGTCTCAAAGTCCCTGGCATATTCCAGCGCGAGGTGGTCGGGGGTGGTGGGGGCTTGCACGCTCAGCGAGCGTCTGAGCGGACGCCACCCCCTCCCGATCCCGGCCGGTTGGCATGGCGCGGCGCCCCCCGCCGGCGCCGCACTCGCCGGCCTGACGGCGCGTGGGCAGGGTCGGGGCGCTGGGGGTGCCTGCAACTGGGACACGGTTCACCACCACATCGTGAGCGGCCGGCTCTCGCCGATCATCGACACCGACGAGCCGCCGACGGCGCACGGCCGGCTGCATCGGCTGACGCGGCGGGCGGCGAAGGGGCTGGTTTGAAGGCATTCAGCTGAGCGATGGGCGTACTTTTCCAGCCCGAGCTGGCGATTCGCTTGCCAGGTACCCAGCCTGAAAGGTGAGCCCGGAACTTGCATCGAGGAACACTCAGGCTTGGCGCTGCTCTCAAGTTCTGTCGTGAGTGGACGTTTTGAGGTGATGTTGAAGGTGTCAAGAGCGTGAGGATGAATGAGGCCACGTGCGGTAAGCTGTCAGGAACGGCGACCAGCGCAACATGCCAGGATACTGCGTTCCCCTCCCGTTCCGGATTCTGAGCTGGCCTACCTCCCCCACTCTCTTGCTGATGGACTTCAACGGGGTGGCGCTCCTGAAAGTCCTTCATCCCCACCGGCGATACCACTATGATCCGATTTCTTGCTGCTCAAGTTTAGTCTCACTTTACTATAAAAGTCAGCGATAGATTCTGATTCGATCGACATCGCGGTTAGACTTTGACCTGCAGGATCATCTCGATCTCGATCGGGATGTTGCCGGGCAACTCGTTGGTCCCAATCGCCGAGCGGGCGTGTTGGCCTCGCTCACGGAAGATCGCTTCGAGAAGATCCGAAGCACCGTTGACGACCTCGGGCTGGCGGTTAAAGTCCGGGGCGCTCGCGACGATGCCCAAGAGCTTCACGACACGCTCGACGCGGTCGAGGTTCCCCAGTTCAGCCTTGACGACGCTGAGGAGGTTGAGCATGGTCAAACGAGCTGCCTGGTAGCCCTCCTCGACCGTCAAGTCGCTCCCGAGTTTCCCCCGGTACTTGAAGACGCCATCCTCCCAAGGGCCGTTGCCGCTCGTGAAGAGCAGGTTGCCCACCACGACCAATGGCACGTACGATGCGATCGGCTCAGGAGGTTCGGGGAGTTCGATCCGTAGCTCCTTCAGACGATCCTCGATACTCATGTGTGTTTGTTCCCCTCCTCCGTGCGACCGCCGGAGGCGACCGCGTGATACCTGCTGAATCGTTGACGCTTGCGTTGGACCAGTTCTCAGCCGGAATCCGACCTGGTTTGTGGGTCGTACCGGTGGAGCATGTTCCTGAGCACTCTTGCCTCAGGGACGCCGTGGAGATCCGCTGGAGCCGCTGACCGATGCGGCTACGCCTTCCCGGTGCCCGGTTCAAAGGTTTCTGGCTGCCGGTTCGACACCGCCCGCCGCCACAAAGTGGCCCTCCTCGACCTCCACGAGCTCTGCCGCCCCGTCGCGCCAGCCAGGCGGCGGATCCCAGGCCCTTCGTGCGCTCTGCTGCGGCGTCCCGCCGCTCGTAAGGCGGCGAGGGAGGAGGATTGAGGCGATCAGTGCCTGTGTGTATGGGTGCAGCGGGTTGCGGTGGACCTTCGAGCTTGGCCCTAGCTCCAAAGCCTTGCCCGCGTACATAACGAGCGTCCGGTCGCAGATGAAGTCTACCAGCCCGAGGTCATGGCTGATGAAAAGGTAGGTGAGCCCCAGTTCCCGTTGCAGTCCAACCAGGAGATCGATCACCTGCGCCTGCACAGAGACGTCCAGGGCCGAGGTCGGCTCGTCCAAGATAAGCAGGGTCGGTTGCAACGCCAGGGCCCGGGCGATCGCGACTCGTTGGCGCTCACCGCCGCTGAGGGCGTTCGGGTAGCGCGCCAGGTAGCTCGTGTCGAGGCCGACGAGCGTGAGCAGGTGGGCGGCCTGTTCCCGGTGCGTGTTCCGGTGGCCAAGCCGGTGGAGCGCGAGCGGGTGCGAGATGATGGTCTCGACCGTATGCCGCGGGTTCAGCGACGAGTAGGGATTCTGAAAGACAATCTGGACCTTGCGGCTCAGCGCGCGGCGATCGGAGCGCCTCAACGCGGCGAGATTGTTGCCCTCGAAGCGAATCTCTCCCGCCGTCGGCGCGAGGAGACCGACCAGCAGTCGCGCCAGGGTGGACTTGCCGGAGCCGGATTCGCCCACGACGCCGAACGTTTCGCCCTGGTAGATGTGAAAAGAGACATCGTCGACCGCCGCAAATTCACCGAAGCGGCGAACCAGGTTGCGGACGACGACCAATGATTTAGAAGACATCGCCAGTCGTGCCATAAGAAGAGTTCGATGCGCCTGCAGGATGACACAGGCGTGGGCCCCTATCGTTCAGTGCCTGCACCTCACCCGACCTGGGCATCTCAATCGGATTGCGCTGCGCTCGGGGCCCCTTCCTGTCGCTCCGGGTCTGGGATGGCATCCAGCAGACGCCGCGTGTATGGATGAGAAGGTGCCTGGAGGATCGCCGCCACCTCGCCACGCTCGACGATGCGGCCGTGCCGCATGACGCAGACCTCATCGCAGAGGTAGGCAACGACCCCGAAATTGTGGGTGATGAAGAGCATCGCGAGTTGTCGCGACCGGCGCAGCTCGTCGAAGAGCGCGAGAATCTCGATCTGCGTCGTGACATCCAAGGCAGTCGTCGGCTCGTCGGCGATGAGGAGATCCGGATCCGAGGCCAGCGCCATCGCGATCACCACCCGCTGGCGCATTCCACCGCTCAGCTCGTGCGGATAGGCGTTGAGGACGCGCTCGGGTTCCGGCAGGCGCACCTGCTCGAGCAAGCGGACGGACTCGGCGCGGACCGCAGCCCGCTCCAGGCGGCGGTGCGCCGTCAGGGCGTTGGCGACCTGCCGCCCGATGCTCGTGACCGGGTTCAGCGCCGTTGTCGGGTCCTGGAAGACCATTGCGATTCGCTGACCCCGGATCCGTCGCATCTCGCGCTCCGACACGAGCCGGAGATCGCGATTGCCAAAGAGAATCTCGCCACTGGCAATTCGCGCGCGGGGATCGAGAAGCCGGATGATTGACCGAGCCGTCATACTCTTGCCGCTCCCCGACTCCCCGACCAAACCGAGTACTTCCCCGCGCCGGATCTCAAAGTCGACACCATCGACCGCCCGGACGGTGCGCCCGCCTGGGAAGAAGAAATAGGTCCGCAAGTCGCGCACCGTTATGAGAGTCGGATCCACCGATATCTTGCCTTCCCTGCGCCCGCTCCGAGCAAGCCCCTGGTTGCCACGGAGTCACCGCTACGATCAGGGGACATCTCACCCCTGGCGATAGGGGTCGAGCATCTCGCGCAGCCCATCACCGATGAAGTTGAACGCCAGCGAGACGAGCGCGACCATGAGGCCAGGGAAAATGGAGGCCGCCGGTGCCTGTGCCAGCACCGCACGATTCTCGTTGATCATCACGCCCCAATCCGGTGTCGGGGGCGGAGGACCGAGACCGAAGAAGCTGAGCCCGGCCGCCACGATAATGATCCGCCCGAGAAGACTTGTCGTGTAGATCAGAAGCGCCGGGACCACGTTCGGCATGAGCTCCCAGACGACGATCTCGAAATCGTTCGCTCCCACAGCCCTGGCGGCATCCACGAACTCAGTTGTCCTGAGTGTCTGAGTCACGCTATAGACCACGCGTGTCAGGTAGGGGACGAGCACGATCCCAATCGCAAGAATCTCCGTCCTCAAGCCTGGCCCGAGTGCCCCACCGATGGCGATTGCAAGAAGTACCATCGGGAATGCAAATAGAATATCAAGGCTCCGCATGATGATCTGATCGACCCACTGGCCGAAGTAACCGGCCAGGAGCCCCAGGCTGAGAGCGACGGGGAAGGCCAGGAGTGCGGGTGTGAGGGCGATGAAGAGCGAGACACGGCCGCCCCAGATGATCCGGCTCAGCACATCCCGACCCTGGACGTCCGTCCCGAGCAGGTGGTCTGGGCTCAAAGGCGGGGCGAGCCGCAGGGTGTCGAAGCCGCGCGCCGGATCATATGGGCTGACGAGGGGCGCCGCCAGACTCCCCAGGATGACCAGCGCGAGAAAGCAGGCACCGAGGAGGGCGGGCCGATCGCCGGCAAAGACAGCCAACCGCGAACGGGGTGCCGCCTGGTCTGCGGCATTTCTTGCGGCGGAGGTGCTCGTCGAGAGCTCGGTCGATTCCATCCGCTCTACCTCAGAGAACACAACCCGTGCGACCTAGCTGTGCCGCATCCGAGGGTTGATCCCCAGAACCGCCAGATCGGTCAGGAGATTGACGAGGACGAACGATGTGGCCACCACCAACGTGGCCGCTTGGACAGTCGGAATATCCCTCGCGACCACGGCATTGAACAACTGCTGCCCCAGGCCGGGCCAGGAAAAGACGATCTCCGCGAAGATGGCTCCGCCGAGCAGCGTGCCGACCTGGAGGCCGATGACGCTCAGGATCGCGGGGAGTGCGTTCAAGAGGATGTACTCGAGTGTCACTTTCCAGTTGGAGATACCGGTTGCGCGCGCCATCGTGACGTAGTCGGCTTGCGACACTTCAAGGATGCTACCGCGAGTCATACGCGCGATGATGACCATCGGCCCGAGCGCGACGGCGGTACTCGGGAGAATCAAGTGCGCCAACAGATCTGGGAGGCCGCCCGGGTTGCGCAGATCCTGCATCCCGCTTGCCGGCAGCAGCTGGAGTTGGAGGGCCAGGAGGTAGACCAGGACGAGGGCGAGCAGGTACTCGGGGATGTTGGCGAAGAAGAGCGAGATTCCCATCAGCAGGCGGTCGAGGACCGAGCGAGAATGCGTTCCGGCGGCGACGCCGATGGCAAGCCCCGCGAGGATCGCCATCGTCAAGCTGCTGCCGGCGAGGATCAACGTGTTGCGGAAGCGCGAAAGCACGAGCGGCCCAATCGGGGTTCCGAGCGTCGGCGAATTGCCGAGATCGCCGCGCACGACCCGACCCAGCCAGCGCAGATACTGGACAGGGAGCGGATCGTTCAACCCGTATCGTTCGCGGAAAGCTTCGACGACCTGCTGTGAGGCGTACGGCCCGGCAATCGCCTGGGCCGGGTCGCCCGGGGCAAGATAAAGCAGGATGAAGACGAAGAGAGAGACGCCGAAGAGAATGAAAACGCCAAGGAGGAGTCTTCGTACAACCAGACGCACCATCTCGTCCGCTCACTTCCCCACGTGCTCAGCCCACAGCAGATTGCCCAGGGGTGTCACGGCTCCCCCGCGGACTCCCGATCGAGGAGGGCGAGAACCTCATCGGTGTTAGCGACCTTCCCGAACCATTTGGCGAAGGCGAGCAGGGAGGCCTCGTGCGACTCCTCGTCCAGTGTGGCGCACGCATCCTCGACGATGATACAGTTGTACCCGCGATCGATGGCGTCACGCGCTGTCGTCTCGACGCAGACGTCGGTTCCCACGCCGGTCACGATGAGGGAGTGGATGCCGAGATGGCGCAACAGCCTGTCGATATCGGAGGAGTTGAAGGCGCTGTTGGCGGTCTTGTTGATGACCAACTCATCGTCGCGGGGCGCGATCTCCGGCAGGATAGCATAGCCTGGCGTCCCGCGGGGAAACGTCACCCGGAAGCCCAGAGCTTCCTCCTCCTGCTGGTAGCGCCGCCGGAAGTTCGGTGAAAGATCACTGCCGTCTTCCAGAATCGGTCCCAAGGCGAGGAACATCACCCGGAGGCCGCGACTCCGGAAGAACTCCAGCAGCCGCTGCGTGTTGGGTACGACAACCCGCTCGACCCTGGAGAAGTAGTAGTCGGCCCGCTCCGGGTCCACGGTTCTGAAGAGTCTTCCAAGGCCCCACCGCGCATGCGCGCACGTATGCTGCATGTCGACAATGACGAGGGCGGTCGTCGCCGGGTCGATCTCGAAATCGGGAACCGGTAATCTCCAATCCTCGATCCGTTCTCGCCAGCCTCGCTGAACGGTCATACTCCCCCCTTTCGGTTTGCAGGCCTGCCGATCCGACAGGCGCTACACCGGGACAGGTGGTGCCTTGATGTCCACGGGTTGGTGGCGAATCTGCTCGATGAACTCGGCGAGACTTTGAACCAGTGCCTGGTGGTACCGTTGCCCCTCGTCGGCGCTGGCCCCCGAGGGATCCCCAAGCGCGCCCGCGGGCTCCGTGAGGGCCGAGAGCTCGGGCCCGGTCAAGGGCCGGTAGACGTGATCGGCTTCAACCGAGACATCTGCCCCGCGCGGCCTTTGCAAATCGCGCCGCGTCGCCTCCTCCATGTCGACCAGGTGCTGTCCCTGGAGATGGAGGATCATGGAGGTTTCCAACTCATCGGCGTGCCCCACGCCACCCGTAGCGGTGCGCCGCATCTCCCGGCCGACCGGCCCTCCCATGTAGCCGGGATCGACCACGGCGACCAGGGCGCCGGTCTCGTGCGCGACCCGGGTGGCGGCGATCTTCAAGGGTGGGAGGTTGGTCTCGCGGTGACCGTTTACAACGATGACCTTCTTGAAACCGTGGTAGACCAGGCTCACACAGACCTCGTAGACGACGCTGGTGAGCGTTTGCGCCGAGAGCGTGATGGTCCCCGGGTAGCTCATGTGATGAGGCGACCAGCCAAACCAAAGTGGGGGCGTCACGAGGGTACCGGTGCGCTCGGCGGCGGTCTCTGCCCAGCCGATGCTCTCATAGCTGTCGGTCCCAAGCGGCAGGTGCGTGCCGTGCTGTTCGGTGGCCCCCACCGGCACGAGGATGAGGTCGTTGTGCTCGAGGTATTGTTTGACCTCAGTCCACTTCATTTCCTGAAGTCGCATACTCCCACTCTCCTGGTCTCGCGCTCGATCCGACGCACCCAGGGCGCCATGGCGTCCCCGGTGCGCGCCGGGTCTTTAATGAAGACCCAGCAAGTCAGCGATGGTGTCGCCCATAATGCCGGCGACCTCCCCCTGGTCGAGCTCAATCTCAGTGAACATGTTCATACACAAATCGCGGCTGTAGCGAATCGGGAGTGTCTTCTCGCGGTTGAAGATTGGGAAGTCGGTGCCGAAGACGATCCGCCGCATCGGTGCCAACTTCTTGACGACGAACTTGATATCTTGCTCTACCGAGCTCCCTTGATAGAGATGTATCACCCATGAGAGATCCAGGTAGACGTGCGGATGGGCGAGCGCGACGCAGTAGGCGTCTAGCACGCGGTGGCCACCCATATGCGCGAGGATGATCTTGAGCCCGGGAACCGCCCTGAGCAGCCGGTCGACCTCGAAGGGCAGATTGTCTGCCAGCGGGACCAGGCTCCTGGGCTGGCTGATGCAGTCGATCAGCACGGGGAGCCCGAGCGCGACGACCCGCTGGAAGAAAGCCGTGTGCCGCGGGTCGCTGATCGAGAAGCCCTGAATCCGCGGGTGCAGCTTGAGTCCCTTGAAAGGGAAACGCGTCAGGAGGTCCTCGAGCTGGGTGGCGGCGAGCAGCGGGTCGGAATACACTCTGGCGTTTGGATCGACGGAGGCGAAGCCGACGAAGCGGTCGGGGTGCTGCCGGCAGGCGTCAGCGACGAAGTCGTTGCTCACGTGCGGCGCAACGGCGAAGACCACGGCGCGGTCGAACCCGGCGTCGTCCAGCATATGCAGGAGCAGGTCTGGGTCGCCGTTCATGTGTTCGCTGAAGGGGCTGCCCGGATCGAGCAGGTGGGCGTGTCCGTCGACAAGCACCTCCGCTCCTCCTACTCTAGATAAACCGTCGCGAGTTGGAACCAGTCCTCGTCGGCGCGCACGAACCCGCGGATCCTCGGCGACAGGGCGACGGGCTGCTTGTAGTAGAAGACTGGCACAAAGGCCGCGTCCTCGTGCAAGAGCTTGCCGACCTGGCGGTAATCGTCGCGGCGGGTCTCGAAATCGGTGGCGGCAACCGCCTTGTCTAGAAGCTCATCGACCTCGGGGTTGGCGTACCAGCCGTTGTTCACCCCATCGGGCGGCCAACGGGTCGAGCGCGAGACGAGATCGATCCAGTAGTCAGCGGTCATGCCCCAGGACGCCAGCGTCATGCCGTTGGGTTCCTCGAGGCCGGCGGCCCACTTCCCCCCGAAGGTCGCGAAATCGAGCTTGTTGAGGGTCACGTCGATGCCGATCTCTTTCAGGTTGCGCTGGATCCACACGGCGACGTCCTGCCAGACCTCGCTGATCATGATCTGCGTGGAGAAGCCATCGGCGTGGCCCGCCTTGGCGAGGAGCTCGCGCGCCGCCTGCGGGTCGTAGGCGTAGCCTGGAAAGTCGGGATCGTAGGAGGGCGAGGAGGCAGGGAGAATCGAGTTGGCCGGCCGGGCCCACTCGCCGTGGAGAGCGCGGCTCAACCCCGCCTTGTCGATCGCCATGTTGATCGCCTGGCGCACTTCCTTCTTGGCGATGATCGGGTCCTTGTGGTTGAGGGAGATGTACGCCATGTAGGGTCCGTCGCAGGTGGAGATTTTCATGTTGGCGCCTTCGAACTGCGCCTTGTTGTCCCAGGGAATCGGATACTGGGCGATGTCGATATCCCCGGCGAGTTGAGCGGCGACCCGCGCGGCCACCTCGGCCATTGGCCGGAAGATGATCTTCGCTGCTCTCGCGGGTGTGCCCCAGTAGTCCGGGTTGCGCTCGACGACGATACGCTCGCCCGGCACCCGCTCGACAAAGCGGAACGGGCCAGTCATCACCGGGGCCTCCCCGACCGCGTCGTTGCCAGCCTTCTTGACGTGCTCCGGGCTGAGCATGAACTGCTGGCCCCAGCTCTGCGAGTTCATCCGCAGGAACTCGCCCCAGGGTTGCTTGAGAGTCAACCGGACGGTGTGTTCGTCAGGGGTCTCGATCTTCTCGAGGTACTGGTAGTTGTAGAAGCTGGTGCGCGCGGCTGGCTCATAGTAGAACTCGAAGCTCTTGTCCCACTGGCGCCGGATATTGAACTCCACGGCGGCTGCGTTGAACGGCGAACCGTCGTGGAACTTCACCCCCTTGCGGAGCTGGAAGGTGTACTCTTTCCCGTCCGGCGACACCTCATAGTTCTCGGCCAGCACCGGAATCAGGGGTGGGGTACCGACCCCACCTGACGTCAAATCGGCCCCGACGAGCTGCTCACCCATCGTGAGCATGACGAGCATCGTGGTCCAGCCGAGCGTCCGGTGCGGATCGAGCGGCGGGACATCAGAGTTGAGGCCCACGACGAGGGTATCGCCCTCGACGGCGACAGCCGCCTGGGGCGAGGCTGTCGGACCCGCGACGGGTGATGGCCCTGCCGGCCGGCAGGCGGCCAGCCCGGCAAGGCCAAGCCCACTGGCGGCGAGTCCCTTGACGACCTGACGGCGGGATAAACGCCGGATCAGGAGTTCCTCAAGAACGGCACGTTCTTCGCGCATCAATCCCCTCCCAAGTGTCGGCTGAACTGCGTACAGTCACGAACACCGGTCTCCGAGGCGCACGTCACCCCCACAAACCTTCGCTGAGCAAGCCTGGCCGGAGTGGTATCCCACTGCGGCGTGAGCGCCGGCGCCGCGGCGAACTACAGGCTGATCAGTGTGGTACTGCGACTGCTCAACAACGATTCAAGGAGCCGCCCGCGGTTGCCCTCCACGTGGGCCTTCATCGCCAGTCTGGCTCGATCTGGGTTGCCCGCGCGAATGACCTCCAGGAGTGCCAGGTGCTCGCCGGTCACGAACGGCGCGTCCTTCACCGTCCTGTCGCGGAACATGACGCGCGCCTCCTCTTTTAGGAGTACGTCGATGGCTCCAGCGAGGCGGCGTATGCCGGACGCGTGGGCAATCGAGAGGTGAAAGTGGGTGTTATAGTTGTAGATATCGCGCGGGTCAATGCGTTCCTGACCCCTTGTGCTGGCAGCCGCCAGCTCCTTCGTGATCCGCTCCAACTCGTTGAGGGTCGCCTGTACGCTTTCAAGCTCTATCCGGCTCGCTGTCAGGGCAGCAGCCTCAGGTTCCAGGATCTGCCGCATGTAGGCAACCTCGTGCACGTCCTCGAAGGTCACCGGACACACGACATAGCCCGTGCGTGGGATAACCTTCAAGAAGCCTTCCCCAGCCAGCACCTTCAGTGCCTCACGAATAGGCGTCCGGCTCGTGTTGAAGCGCTCGGCGAGTCGGCTCTCGATCAGAATATCGCCGGGATGCAGCTCCCAGGTAATCAGCGCCTCCAGGAGTTCGTCGTAGACCTGCTTCGACATCGGGTTTAGCGTGCTGAGGTGCCCGCTCATCGGAATGGGCATCAAGTCGTTGGTGGTGAAGTTCGCCATGCGCGTCCGTTTCGCCTACCGGAGGCCGTCTCCATCCAGAACGGAGCCGTGCCACCTGCGGGTACGTGAGCGATACGCCAAAATCCAGATACTCCCACGCTGCACGGCAGCGCGGCGCCCGACCCGGCACAGCACGGAATACCGTGAGCGCAGCGTGACACCAGCCGTGCTGCTTGCACCAGCTGAATCAGCAATTGGGGTCAAAGACACTGGGGCAGCGAATTCCG
Source organism: Ardenticatenaceae bacterium (assembly GCA_027493995.1). Taxonomy (GTDB): domain Bacteria; phylum Chloroflexota; class Anaerolineae; order Ardenticatenales; family Ardenticatenaceae; genus DOUV01. Next base: position 10,240,885 of record JAOSJS010000001.1, read on the forward strand.
CCATTGCCGCGACACGGTTCCCATGAGTACCCGCTACCCCAGCAAGGGACACAACTGGCGGTTTTGTAGTAGACTACAAAGGAGGTTACTGGTATACTAGCCCCTGTCGCGTATAGTAAAGTATATCAATCGAGAAGTCAAGCTTAGATTCTCGGCGTGCGGCAGCCTTGGGTCTTGAGCGGCCGACTGGGCCGGTTGCTCCTTACCAGCCGCATCGTGAACGGTCTGCCGGGTCGTAGCACGCGGTCGGCCCAGCCCCCGGCCTTCAGGATGCTCCGCCCCGTGCCTGGGCCGACTGTCGATCTTGATCTCGGAGGTGATTTTCGTGCAAGCACACAGCCCCATCCCACTGGACGAGATTCGTGCCGCCCGGGTGCGGCTCGCCGGTACCGTGATGCGGACGCCACTGGTCCGCCTCAATGTCGATGACACCCCGGCGCAGATCTTCCTCAAATTGGAGAACCTGCAGCCGATCGGCTCGTTCAAGCTGCGCGGCGCCGGCAACGCGATGCGGCTCGCCAACCGCAGGCAGCTAGACGAGGGGGTCTGGACGGTGAGCGCCGGCAACATGGCCCAAGGGGTGGCCTGGTATGCGCTTGAACTCGGTGTGAGATGCACGGTGGTGGTGCCTGAGACCGCCCCGAACGCAAAACTGGCGGCGATCGAGCGTCTTGGCGCCCGCATCATGAAGGTATCCTTCACGGACTGGCTCGAGGCGTTTCGCTCGCGTCGCCTTGAGGGGCTCAAGGGCCTGTTTATCCACGCGTTCAGCGATGCGGCAGTAATGGCCGGAAACGGAACCATTGGCCTGGAAATCGTGGAAGACCTCCCGGACGTGGACGCGGTGATCGTCCCGTTCGGGGGCGGCGGCCTGAGCTGCGGTATTGCCTCAGCGCTACGAGCGCTGAAACCGGGGGTGAAGGTGTACGCCTGCGAGGTTGACACGGCCGCGCCCCTGGCACCGTCACTGGCCGCTGGGCGGCCAGTAGAGGTAGGCTACACCCCGACCTTCGTCGACGGCATCGGCACTCCGTCGCTGTTCCCGGAAATGTGGGAACTTGCCCGCCAGCTCCTTTCCGGCTCGCTGGTTGTCTCCCTCGAGGAGATCGCTACAGCAATTCGCCTCCTGGCGCAGCGCAACCAGATCATCGCGGAGGGTGCAGGGGCGGCACCGGTCGCGGCGGCGCTTGCCCGCAAGGCTCGTGGTGGAAATGTGGTCTGCGTGGTGTCGGGCGGCAACATAGATCTTGGGAAACTCTCGCGGATCCTTGAGGGCGAGGTACCGTAGACCGCGTGAGGGTGATGCCACATCTACCGGGTTCAGATCCTCGCACGAACTCCCGGGGCCTGGATGCGCTCCGGCCGAGGTTGCGGTTGTTCAGAGCCGCCTTTGGGTTAGAAATGGTATTGCGCACCGATGAGGTCGGAACGCGGGGAGGCGAGGGTGAACTGGGCGCTGTTCATGGCCCAGTGGGCAACCAGGGGCAACCAGAAGCTCCCGGTGAGCAGGAGCGCCAGGCCCAACAGCACGCCGATGAACGCAGTCACGAAGACACCCCACTGCCCTTGCGCCAGATGCGGGGTGCCGAAGACCAGGCTGATGCCGACCGGTGCCCGCCCGATGGGCAGCTCGAGGGCCGTGCTCATCCCACCAAGCAGCGTGGCCCGGAAGAGCAGTTCTTCGAGCAGTGCCGATGCGTTACTCGATAGCTCAGCCATGGTGATCATCGCGGGCGGCATACCGAGCTTTTACAGTGGGATGGATGCACTCCAGGAATTCGGCATCCTATGACTCACATTGTGGCCAGTGGCCATGGAACGATGGGCCAGGAAGTGCCAGCCGCACTGGGGGTGAAACTGGGGCGCCCGGATGTTCCAGTGATCGCAGCGGTGGGGGATGGCGCTTTCCGCTCCACTATGCAATCGATTCTTCCCGCTGTGGAGTATGGCATTAATGTGGTCTGGGTGGTACAGATTAACTACTCCTTCAATATCATCTCTCTGTACCAGAAGCGCCATTGGGAACGTATGATCGGTACCGAGTTCACGATTGAAGCCGAGGGCAAGCCTTACAATCCGGACTTTGCGGGGCTCGCGCGGGCGTGTGGAGCGTGCGGCACACGTGTGGAACGTCCCGACGATCTGAAACCAGCCTTGGAAGAGGCGATTGCGGCAAATCGTCCATATGTCCTGGATGTCATCATGACACAGAAGCCGCGTAGCCGCGCTTCCAGGTACTGGGTCGTAAATGACATCCTCAGCCCTGCATGGTCGGGTGAGCCCATCCAGGTCGTTGGATACGGGAGAGGTACGAGAAGTGCAGCATGCGATGAAATCGTTATGGCCGACGGGCAGAGAGCGGGGATAGACCAGATGAGGGGGCGGGGGCAGATCGCTGTGATCGGTGCCGGAACCATGAGGTATGCCATTGCCCAGTTCTTCGCCGTCGCCGGCTTCTAAGTAGGTTGCAGAAAGTTCTTTCAACATTTCAAGCGGCGGCCCAGACCAGAGCCTGCTCGGGAGTCATCTCGTTGAAGAACGATTCGACCGTCTCGAGGAGGGCCTTCATCGAACCGTACAAACGGTTGGCCGCAATCTTGTTCTTGAGTCGGAGCCAGATCTGCTCCACCGAATTCAGATGCGAACAATACGTGGGCAAGTACAACAACGGCAAACGCGGATGTTCGGCCAACCACTCGGTCACGGCCTGGGCGGTATGGCGACTGAAGTTATCCACGATCAGCCCAATGGGACCGGTCGGATAAGCGACCAGCAGATACTCCAGGAAGGCCATGAAGTCTTCCTTGAACATCCTCTCGCGGACGAGAGACACCCACCGTCCGGTGCGGATGGTCAACGCGCCAAACAGGGTGCGGGTGACATTTGTACCGGGGGTGGGGACCCGAATCTGGTGGCCGACCCAGGGCCACATCGCCCGAATCAGGGGCAGCAGTTGGACCCGCGACTCGTCGGCATACAAGATGGCGGCCGCTGGACCAGCCTCGACCACGGCTTTGGCGATGGCCCATTGTTGGCTGGCTTTGTCGGGGTCGACCTTGATCGGCATCGCCAGGCGTGGACGCCCCCACCGCAGATCGAGGTGCTGCAACGCGCCGCGCACAGAACTCGGACTGAGGGTCACACCCACCTGCTTGACGAGGGCCAACCCCACCATCGCCACCGTCCAGAAGGTCGCCAGATACCCTGCGTGTTGGGGATCGTCCTGGATCAGCTTGACCAAGGTCTCCTCTACGGCCGGGCTCACCTTGCGGGGCCGACCACTCCGGGGTTCGTCGTACAGGCCTGGGAGCCCCTGATCCTGATACCGTTTCAGCCAATATCGCACCACGGCTTCACAGGAGTGGAACAGCTGGGCGATTTCCGCTGGACTATGGCCTTGGTCGGACAACAAGACAAAGTGAATCCGCTCAGAGACACGGCCGACTTCCTGGCGGGCCAGGAGGCGAAGTTCTCGGCGTTGGTCATCGCTCAGCTGTACCCTAATCATGGTGGGTCTCCCTTCCAGGCAATACGACTTGCTCGGAACAAGCATACCCACCTTCAGGTCAAAAGTCAAAGGAACTTTCTACTACCTACTTAGTCTGCGCCAGGCTCGCCACGGGCGAGCCTGGCGCGAAGACCGGCAAAGGTTTCTTCGAGTGGGCGGCGGGCCGGTAGGACAACATGATCCAGCGCCGCGACCAGGGTCTCCTCGAGCTGCTGAAGTGGCTGCGGCAGCACGACTATCTTGGCTCTGACGTTGAATAGATTGGGGAGCGTTGCATGCCGCCGTGCGCAGTGCTTCAAGCCATCAGCAGAATGGAGGAACAGTGAGCCAGGTTCAGAATCTGCTTTGGTCGCAACTCCCCAGCGAGGAGGTGCGTCCCGGAATCAGCCTGCAACGTCTAGACGCCGAGCGCGTCACGGTTATTCGCTACACCTATGCCCCTGGGTCGATCTTCCCGGCACATTCGCACCCTGAGGAGCAGGTGACACTCATCCTCTCCGGTGAAATCGAGTTCGAGATCGCTGACAAGCGAGTGCGCGCTGAGCGCGACAGCGTCCTCGTCATCCCCTCAGGTGTCGTGCATGGAGCCCGGGTCCTCGGAGACACCATCGTTGATACGCTGAATGTGTTCTCACCCCGACGGACGCAGGCGATCGCGTTCGCTCCACCAGCCAGTAGCTCCGCGTGATGGTTGAGACGAAACGCGTCCGCAGCCAGTTCGCGCACCATGCTTCAGGATTCTGATCCAGGAAGCAGCACAGGGATCCGTATTATGCCCTCTGATGCAAAAGACCCAAGTAAACTGGCAAGTTCGGAAGACGGCATGATCGGCCGCAGAATGCCATTAGCCGACGGGCTGGAAAAGGTGACTGGCCGGGCGAAGTACGCGGCCGACGTGACGCTGCCGGGAATGCTCTACGCTCGCCCAATTCTCAGCCCCTATGCCCACGCGCGGATTGTCTCCATTGACACGGGCGAGGCGCGCTCTCTTCCCGGTGTTGTCGCCGTCCTTACGGGCGCGGATCTCCCGGCGGCTGCCCGGCCGCCGACGAATCGCAACTCAGTCATCCTCGCCCGCGATCGTGTCATCTTCGAAGGGCACCCGGTGGCCGTGGTGGTCGGCGAGTCTGAGACAGCCGCGCAGGATGGAGCGGAGCAAGTGGTAATCGAGTACGACCCACTTTCCGAGGTCGTTGATCCACTGGAGGCGATGCACGACGATGCTCCGCTCGTCTGGCCAGAGGGCGTGCCGAGGGAGGCAGAGCATACCGCCGAGGTCCATGCGGGGGCCGCCGCGGAGGGGGGGGAGGAAGAGACAGCGGGCAATATCGCGGCGACAGTTCACTTCCACCGGGGCGATGTGGATGCGGGCCTCGCAGAGGCCGATCTGGTCGTCGAGCGCACCTACCGAACCAATGTTGTCCACCAGGCCTACATCGAATCACACGCCGCTACCGCACTGGTTGATCCCTTCACCGGCGCGCTGACGATCTGGACCAGCACTCAGGGGCAGTTCATGGTGCGCGATGAGGTCGCCAGGCTCCTGGGACTGAGAAAGAGTCAGGTCCGTATCATTCCCACGAAGGTTGGCGGCGGATTCGGGGCCAAATACGGTATCGTCGAGCCACTTGTCGGCGCGATTGCTCTGCATCTGAGACGCCCCATCCAGATGGTTTTGAGTCGCAACGAAGACTTCGCCAGCACCACACCGTCCCCGGCCTGCGTGGTCGAGCTCAAGACTGGCGCGACCCGTGATGGCCGCCTCACGGCATTGCAGGCGCGCGTCGTGCTCGACTCCGGCGCCTTCCCGTCTGGGCTCACCGCAATTTTCTGCAATATTCTGGGGGGGTACTACCGCTTCCCAAACCTCGACATTCAGGGCTGCGAGGTCCTCACCAATAAGCCCGTGGCTGGGGCTTATCGCGCCCCGACGGCGCCTCAGGCAACCTTCGTGATCGAGTCTCAAATCGACGAGATGGCCAGAGAGCTCGGACTCGACGCCCTTCAGTTTCGCCTCCAAAATGCCATCGAGAGCGGTGACCAGATGCCTGACGGAGCCACCTGGCAGAGCGTAGGGATGAAAGCGTGCCTGGAACGAGTCGCCTCGCACCCCTTGTGGCGCGACCAGCGCTCGTCGTCCGTCCATCGCGGTGTCGGCCTCGCGGTGGGGGCTGGCCGGGCGGTACTGCTCCTGCCTCGGCCGTCTGCCGCCCGGATGGCGACGGCACGATCCATATCCACGTCGGATCAGGGGATATCACCGGCTCGAATACGTCGCTGGTGCTGCTCGCCGCGGAGACGCTGGGTGTCCCACCCGAGCATATCCAGATCGTAGCTGGTGATACCACCCAGGGGCCGTTTGCCGGCCCGAGCGGCGGCAGCATGACCATCTACACGCTTGGCTCGGCGGTGGTGCGCGCGGCCGACGGCGTGAGGCAACAGATTCTCGCCGTCGCGGCTGACCTGCTCGAAGCAGATACCGCCGACCTTGAGCTCCAAAATGGTTGGATCTCGGTCCGGGGAGCGCCCCGCCGCCGCATCGCCGTGGGCGATGTGGTCCAGAAGACGCTTGACTTTGACAGCACCTATCCGCCGATTATCAGCCAAGGTGGATCGGCCCTTACTGAGCAAGCACCCGGCTTCTCCGTTCATCTCACGGAAGTAGCCGTCGATACGGAAACCGGACGGGTCAGCGTCACTCGTAACCTGATCGTTCAAGATGTCGGCCGCGCCATCAATCCTCTGCTCATTGAGGGTCAGGTCCACGGCGGTGCGACGCAGGGCATTGGGTGGGCGCTCTTCGAGCAGATGGTCTTTAGTGAGAAAGGTCACCTGTTGACCGGGAGTTTCTTGGATTACGCCTTACCCACTGCCCGCGATGTGCCACCATTCGAGGTCATACTAGTCGAGAATCCGGCTCCGAACGGGCCGTTCGGGGCGCGGGGCGTTGGAGAGCCGCCCATCATCGCGGCGGCCGCCGCAATCGCCAACGCTATTCGGGACGCCAGAGGCGTTCGCCTAACCGAGCTTCCCATCACCGCCGAGCGGTTATGGCAGTGTCTGCTTCATAAAGGCCAACGATAACCCCTTTCGTTAACCCCTTTCGTTTCTCGTCGGCTCGCCTCGCCAGCCTGGCCTCTTCTGCAACGCTCTCAAGGAATGAGCGCGTCAACCAGCTTTGGGCGGAAACCAACAGGTCTATCCCCTGGCCTTTGGCGAGTCGCGCTTCCCCGTTCACAGGAGCCGACATTCCGCTTGTTGCCTATCTACCTGGCCGTATTTCCGGTGCCGGCCTTTGCCGGCGCTTGCCGATCCCGTGCGTGCTCAGGCCCCACGGGATTGTGAGTACGTTCATGAATCGCATCGATGAGATAGGGATAGGCAATCAGCGGCTGAAAAGCGGCCGAGTCGTAGCCCTCACCGCGGGCGGCCACACGATCTTGTAAGGGGATCTTGTAAGGGGAGTAGGTCGTCGAAGCAGCACGAAGCTCGACTTAATCCAATTCAGGCAGCAAAGGCGAGCATCTCGGTGAAGTGAGTAAGCACGACGCGCGGAATTTTCACCAGATCGGGCTCAGACATCGACAGCAAGAAAATGTTAGAGGGCCAGAGGTGGCAGCGCACGGTCCATCCCCACGCGTACGGTCTATCCCCACGCGTGTGGGGAAAACGAGCGTGACGTTGATCGAACTCGCGCTCCCGTTCGGTCCATCCCCACGCGTGTGGGGAAAATGATCACGCCGCGCACCTAGGCCACCGCGTGCGTCGGTCCATCCACACGCTGTGGGGAAAACGCGCGACGCCGGTACGCTGAAAAACGCGAAGCGCGGTCCATCCCCACGCGTGTGGGGAAAACGGGCGGATTCGGCTGCCAGCCGCCCGGCGACCTCGGTCCATCCCCATGCGTGTGGGGAAAACGAGGATAGTCAGCGGGCTCATCGCCGCACCGCCGGTCCATCCCCACGCGTGTGGGGAAAACGCCCTGGAGGCGCAGATATGCCTGCTCGGCTCGCGGTCCATCCCCACGCGTGTGGGGAAAACTCCACCAATGCCGTCGTGCCACAGTTCGACTACGGTCCATCCCCACGCGTGTGGGGAAAACCGCTACCGGCTCGCTGATGGTCTGGACCCCCGCGGTCCATCCCCACGCATGTGGGAAAAACGTTTACACCCGGTTCGCCCGCAGGTGCAACCTCCGGTCCATCCCCACGCGTGTGGGGAAAACGCCTTACGGCTCGTGGCCCGGAAATGCAACGCCGGTCCATCCCCACGCGTGTGGGGAAAACGATTTGGAGGCGATGGTTTGCGACTGCACCGACGGTCCATCCCCACGCGTGTGGGGAAAACGCGGCGAGTGTCGCCTGGGCCTGTTGCTCCGCCGGTCCATCCCCACGCGTGTGGGGAAAACGAAGCTGGCCGCCTCGCTCCAGGATGTCACCAACGGTCCATCCCCACGCGTGTGGGGAAAACGAATCAGCGCGTGGTCGCGCTCCGCTATCTCGAGCGGTCCATCCCCACGCGTGTGGGGAAAACGCGTAATATTCAGTTTTAGGAATATTATATCCGGTCCATCCCCACGCGTGTGGGGAAAACGCGTTGAGCTGGCGCTCGGCGTCGCGCTGGACCGGTCCATCCCCACGCGTGTGGGGAAAACGCATTGAGTTGGCGCTCGGCGTCGCGCTGAATCGGTCCATCCCCACGCGTGTGGGGAAAACGCGTTATCGCGTTGGTGCTCATAGTTCCTGTTCCGGTCCATCCCCACGCGTGTGGGGAAAACTGCAATAGCGACGGCTTTTTGCCGCGCTTCGACGGTCCATCCCCACGCGTGTGGGGAAAACAAGACCCATTCCTGGTCAGGCTTGAACGTCGTCGGTCCATCCCCACGCGTGTGGGGAAAACCACGTCCAGCGATCTGGACAAAGTCCACTGCGTCGGTCCATCCCCACGCGTGTGGGGAAAACGCGTCCGGGCCGTGGTCGTGCTGCTTGATCGCCGGTCCATCCCCACGCGTGTGGGGAAAACTTCGGGATCGGGTGATTGCGCGCTGCCGACACACGGTCCATCCCCACGCGTGTGGGGAAAACTGCGAGGAATCACCACGATCTCGACGTCCCCGACGGTCCATCCCCACGCGTGTGGGGAAAACGCGGACGAGCAGCAGTTCATCCGAGCCTATCGCGGTCCATCCCCACGCGTGTGGGGAAAACCCAGGGTGCGGTCGAGGCGTATGAGACTACATCGGTCCATCCCCACGCGTGTGGGGAAAACGTTGCCCGGCCGGAATACCGTCGTGCCGCCAGCGGTCCATCCCCACGCGTGTGGGGAAAACTCGCTCAGGCGGCTCACCTACGCTGCTATACCGGTCCATCCCCACGCGTGTGGGGAAAACGCCGGAGCCGCCTTGCCGCCGCTGAAACTTGCCGGTCCATCCCCACGCGTGTGGGGAAAACCTGCCAGTCGTACGGCCGGGCGTTGAAGTGCACGGTCCATCCCCACGCGTGTGGGGAAAACCTCGCGAGCTGAGCGAGCGCCAGGCCACGGCGCGGTCCATCCCCACGCGTGTGGGGAAAACGTATAGCCAAAAGATGTGACGAACGGATGTTCGCGGTCCATCCCCACGCGTGTGGGGAAAACACGCAGGCTGGCTGTCACTGATCGGGCGATAATGTACCAGGGATGTTCACTCAAAGTGTACCAGGCATTGCCGCCCAAACTGTACCAGGGATGTTCACCCAAAGTGTACCAGGTGGAGGGCGCAACTCCTGCCGATCGTGTATTCTTCCCGGTAAGACCAACGAATGACCGGGAGGGACTATGCCAAGCAGGAGGAAGACAACCATGGACATCCGTGAATTGCTCTTGTACCTGCGTGCCAACGCCAGCGACCGGGCGGTCCAGCGGGCGACCGGCGTGCATCGCCAGACCGTGAAACACTACCGCACCTGGGCCGCAGCGCAGGGGCTCTTGGAGGGCCCCCTGCCAGCGGGGGGGGAGCTGGAGCGACTGGTGCGACGGACCTTGCCGGAGACGCCGCCCCCACAGAACGTCTCATCGGTCGAGCCGTACCGGGCGATGGTCAGCCAGTTACACAAAGAAGGGGTCGAAATGACCGCCATCCTGCAACGGCTGAAGGAACGGGGCTACCAGGGCAGCTATTCGTCGGTCCGGCGATTCGTGAACGGGCTGGCACCATCCCACGCCGACATCGTGGTGCGCGTCGAGTGCCAGCCCGGCGAAGAGGCCCAGGTGGACTTTGGGTCTGCCGGCCTGCTGATCGACCCGGAGACCGGCCAGGTGCGCCGGGCGTGGGCCTTCGTCATGACCCTCTCCTGGAGCCGCCATGAGTACGTCGAGTTCGTCTTTGACCAAAAGCTGGCGACGTGGCTGCTCCTGCACCGCCATGCCTTCGAGTGGTTCGGGGGTGTGCCGGCACGGATCGTGGTGGACAACCTGAAAGCGGCGATTGTCCGGGCCTGCTGCGACGATCCCCTGGTGCAACAGGCCTACCGGGAGTGCGCCGAACACGACGGCTTCCTGATCGCCCCGTGCCAGCCGGGCCGGCCGGAGCACAAGGGCAAGGTCGAGCAGGGCGGCGTCCATTACGTGAAGCGCAACTTCCTGGCCGGCCGCGAGCCGACCCCCATCACCCACGCCAACCAGGCGGTGCGGACGGGGTGCCACACCACCGCCGGGCTGCGCCTCCACGGCCCGACCCGCGAACAGCCGCTGGTGCGCTTTCAGGAGACCGAGCAGGCGCACCTCAAGCCGCTGCCCCAGGCGCCGTACGACCTGGCCATCTGGAAAGAAGGGTCGGTGGCGGCCGATGGCCATATCACCTTCGACAACGCCTACTACTCGGTGCCCTGCCACTTCCCTAAGGGCACTCGGCTGCGGGTGCGTGGCGGCGCCCAATTCGTCACCATCTACACCCTGGCGTATGACCCCGTCGCCACCCACGACCGCGCTCGCCGGCCGGGTGAACGCCTGACCCATCTCGATCACCTGCCGCCCGACAAGGTGCCCGGCTTGGTGGTCAGCCGGGAGGGCTGCCGGTCGGCGGCGGCCGATATCGGCCCCGCCACCAGCCAGGTGATCACCACCTTGTTGGATGATCCGGCCGTTGACCGCTTACACACCGCTGGCCGGTTGCTGCGCTTGCGCGAACGCTACGGCGATGCACGCCTGGAGGCGGCCTGTGCACGCGCGTGGCAGTTCGCCGAACCCACGTACGCCACGGTCAAGCGGATCCTGGTGAACGGTCTGGAGGGTGCCGAACCGGCCCCGCCCCCGGCACCCCCGCCCCCGCACCTTTGCCCGCACGGCGGTGGAGTTGCTGGGCCATCTGTTCGGAGGTGTGGCATGGAACAGCAGCACCAGTTGACGCCCTACCTGACCAAGCTGCGCCTTTCCGGCATCCTGCAGACCCTCGAGGCGCGCCATCGCCAAGCCGTGGACGGTCAGTGGTCGTACATCGAGTTCTTGTCCCGTCTCTTGGACGACGAGGTGGAACGCCGGGCGCAGAAACAGTTAGCCCTGCGCCTCCGCCGGGCGGCGGTTAACAGCACCAGGACCCTGGAGACCTTCGACTTCAGCTTCAACCCGACCATCAACCGGCAGCAGGTGCTGCACCTGGCCAGCTGTGACTTCATCCGCCAGAAGCGCAACGTGCTGCTCTGCGGGCCGACGGGGACTGGCAAGACTCATCTCGCCCACGCCTTGGTGCACGCCGCCTGCCGGCAGGGGTTTGACGCCCTCTTCACGCCGACCCACAAGATGCTGCAGCACATCAACGGCGGGCGAGCCGACGGCACCCTGGAACGGCGGCTCCACACCTACCTGCGACCTGATCTGCTCGTCCTGGACGACTTTGGCCTCAAGCCGCTCCAGCCACCGGCGCCGGCGGATCTGTACGACGTGATTGACGGCCACTACGAGCACGGCAGCATCGTCTTAACCAGCAATCGAGCCCCGTCCGAATGGCCCGACGTCTTCCTGGACCCACTCCTGGCCTCCGCCGGGCTGGACCGTCTCGGCCACAATGCCGAAGTGCTGGTGATCACCGGCACCAGCTACCGCGCTCACGGCCGCCAGCGAGAAGACCAGGGGCCAGCGGTCAGAGCCTCGCCGCACGGGTGAGCGCGCTCGTTGACCGGGCCGCAGCGTTTATCGCTTTGGGAACAGTGTGGCGCCCGCCAACAGGCACTGGGCAGAGCCAGCGACTCTGCCCAGCCACACCGTTCCCTGCGTCGGCGCTCGGGTCGCTCGCCAGCGTGGCCCTATCCTCCGCGCAGGCAGTCGCCAGTGTACCATGGTCAGCACTTGGGGCGCAATAACAGGAGGTGACCCGCTCTTCACACACCTGAACGGCTGCGCAGGAGGTGTGCCATTACTCCGGTACACTCTGGCCGCACATCGCTGGTACAGTCTGGCCGCACATCGCTGGTACATTGACGTGCGGCATTTGACACTGGCCTCAGCCGAGAAACAACATCTCGGTCCATCCCCACGCGTGTGGGGAAAACTCTGCCTGGTGGCGTGACGTGTGGTTCCGGGACGGTCCATCCCCACGCGTGTGGGGAAAACGCCGCCTGGCAGGCACGCACTCGCCAGTTGCCTCGGTCCATCCCCACGCGTGTGGGGAAAACGTGTCGCCGTGCTGGATGAAGGCGCAGTGCACCGGTCCATCCCCACGCGTGTGGGGAAAACCCGGCCACCCATCTGAAAATTGAGCGCCTCGACGGTCCATCCCCACGCGTGTGGGGAAAACGGCGCCGTGCCGTTGGCCCCCCGCTCGAGCATCGGTCCATCCCCACGCGTGTGGGGAAAACATCACCCTGGTGGGCTGCGGCGGGACGGGCTCCGGTCCATCCCCACGCGTGTGGGGAAAACTCAGGTCGTAGTAATCGCCACTCAGGACGACCGGTCCATCCCCACGCGTGTGGGGAAAACCAATCGACAGTCGATCAACCCCTGCCGTTCAACCGGTCCATCCCCACGCGTGTGGGGAAAACGTCTGCGTTGGCGCGGGTCTGGTCGCCGATGTCCGGTCCATCCCCACGCGTGTGGGGAAAACGAGGAGAGCGCGAGCGCGCCCGCCTCCACCAGCGGTCCATCCCCACGCGTGTGGGGAAAACGTCGGCCTTGAGTGCGGCGCAAACGGAGCAATTCGGTCCATCCCCACGCGTGTGGGGAAAACCTGACCAACGCCAGCGGCCAGGCCAGCTACACCGGTCCATCCCCACGCGTGTGGGGAAAACGCGGTGCTCCCCTGCACCAGCGCGAGCATCGACGGTCCATCCCCACGCGTGTGGGGAAAACCGAGAGGTGCGGGTTCGAATCCCGCCGGGGGCCGGTCCATCCCCACGCGTGTGGGGAAAACGGTCGTCCACGTTCCACCGTTCAGGCGCTCGACGGTCCATCCCCACGCGTGTGGGGAAAACGCCTGGCGGATATCATCGATGACGTGCGAGGCGACGGTCCATCCCCACGCGTGTGGGGAAAACTCGTCCAGTTTCGCCCCGACGGCGCCGAATCGCGGTCCATCCCCACGCGTGTGGGGAAAACAATGGAATAATTTCCATCCATCACGCCTCATCCGGTCCATCCCCACGCGTGTGGGGAAAACGTGCTACGCCAATCAGATCGACGTGCACCAGCGGTCCATCCCCACGCGTGTGGGGAAAACCACGTAATTTGTGTCAGCGGAGTAAACACCTACGGTCCATCCCCACGCGTGTGGGGAAAACGGTTTGATCGTCACGGCTCGATTGGCCGGGCGATAGGTCCATCCCCACGCGTGTGGGGAAAACGGCTCATTCGGCGCCACGCAGGTGAGTAGCCAGCGGTCCATCCCCACGCGTGTGGGGAAAACCAGGAACGCGCACGGGCGGCGCTAGACGCCTACGGTCCATCCCCACGCGTGTGGGGAAAACGTATCAAATTTACCGCCCGGCATGACAGACCACGGTCCATCCCCACGCGTGTGGGGAAAACAACCAAAGCCTGGGGCCAACCGTTACGCTGCACGGTCCATCCCCACGCGTGTGGGGAAAACTCAAACGGTCCGGCTTTCTTCCCACCGAACATCGGTCCATCCCCACGCGTGTGGGGAAAACGCCGCGCGAGAGGAGATCCAGGCTGGCCCACACGGTCCATCCCCACGCGTGTGGGGAAAACTCGGCCTGGACTGCCACACCGGCGCCAAATGACGGTCCATCCCCACGCGTGTGGGGAAAACGTGCTGGATCCTCTGATAGCTACTGAGAAGTCTCCGGTCCATCCCCACGCGTGTGGGGAAAACCGAGCATGCTGAGCAGCCGGATCAGCCAGGGACGGTCCATCCCCACGCGTGTGGGGAAAACCCGATCTCGATCGTCCCGTCTGCCAGATTGACCGGTCCATCCCCACGCGTGTGGGGAAAACGATGGTACTTCCATCGGCCATCTCGCCCAAATCATGCGGGATCTGAATCAGTTGGAGTCCCTCCATCTCGATGAGCTGACGGCTGGTGTCGCCGGAGAGGCGCATCTGGAAGCGTTGCTCACTGTTCATGGACCACGCCTGCAAGACGCCGCCCGCGCGCCGGGTGGCGCAGCACTTCTCCCATAGCCGATCCCGCACCATCGCCGACACGTGGCCGATGAAGACGCCGGTGCGGGGCTCGATCAGCCAGCGGCTCAGTTCTCCCCGCAGTGAGGCGGGGACGTTCTCAAGAATCATCACGAGCATCGTGGCCTCCTTCCAGTGGGTCCCACAGCTGCATCGGCAGGCTGCTGTCCGCCTCCAGATCACCATCTGGCTCGATCGGGGCGACCTCCTCTTCGCTGGGCAGCGCCAGGAGCGCGTCGATGTCGGGCAGGATGCGTTGGAGCAGCCTGACCTCCTTGAAGCGCTCGCGGCAGGTCGCGCGCACGCGGCTCTCGACCCGCTCTGCCGACGCCGCGACGGCGGCGAACGCCACCGGGATGGTGATCTCGACCTTGTACAGGTCAGCCACGTCGTAGACGAAGGAGGTCTGCTTGCCGGTGTGGATGAAGCCCAGGCCCGGCGAGTAGCCGCCCGAGACGATGGCCGCGTGGCAGAGGCCGTTGAGTAGCGCGTTGGCGGCTGAAAGGGCGCGGTTGACCGGGTCGCTCCGCTCCCACTTGCTACGGTCGTAGCGCCGCCCCTGCCAGGGCACGCCGTGCTGACGGCTGGCCTCGGCGTAGGCCTGGCGCACCCGCACCCCCTCCATGCCGCGAATCTGTGACAGCGTCAGGTCGGGCGGCAGGTCGGCATCGAAGCGGGCGCGGTACATGCGCTCGACGACCTGCAAGCGCAGGGCGTGGTCGCTGACAAGCCGCGCCTGGTGCAGCAGGCGGTGGGCCTTGCGCGTCTCGCCCATGCCCTGGGCGTAGAAGCGCGTCGCCTCCTGCCCGGTCCAGACGACGGAGCAACCGCTGTCGGCCAAAGTGGTGATGGCGGCGTGGGTGATGCTGGTGCCCGGGCCAAGCAGCAGCACGGAGAGATTGGCAACCGGGATCAGGGTGCGCCCGCTCTCCCGGATGAACTCGACCGCCTTGTCCTTCTTGTCGAGGATGGCGTGCTCGACGTAGAGATAGCTCAGGCTATCCCGCAACTTGGGTAACTGGTGCAGGTCCTGCATGAGGTCTCCTCCGTGTGGGAAAGGTTCGGCCCCACGCCGGTGGGGAAACCGTGGGAGGCGGCTCCCGGCTGGGAGGCCGCGCCCCGTCGTTGGCGGGCTCAGGCGCGGGCCAGCGACAACAAGCCGCAGCCGAAGGCTTTGGCCGGGCCGATGCCGCTCCGCACTGCCTCGCGGAAGCGCTCGGTGTCTGTCACCTCCAGGAGGCCATCAAACTGGACGGTGTAGAGCGTCAGGGTGTGACTGGTCTCGCTCCCCCTTTCGTCTCTTTCGTGATTCTGCTCGTGGCGGATCCGGTCCCGCTGCTCCTCGTCCTGGCTCGCGCGAACGTCCAGGACGCGGAAGCCGCCCTGAGCCCCCTTGCGGTGCAGCCAAGCAATCTGCTGGGCCTCGTGCTTGAGCGGCACACGGTTGCCCTGGCGCTTTTCCTCGCGCGCCTTCTTGACGGTAGGATTGGCGCGCAAGCGGAAGTAGAAGCGCCGGCCCTGCGCGAAGGTGGCCTCGAACGTCTTCGGCGCGGGTGGCGGTGCTAGCAGGTATTGCCCCTGCCCGACCGTCAGGAGGCCCTGCCAGTCCGGTTCCACGAGGGACTGGACCAGCACGGTGATCCCTTGCCGGTCCAGGTCGAGCCGGTACAGCACCCCACTTGCCTCCCGCGTGGTGCCGAAGCCGTGCGTCAGCAGGGTACGGTGAAGTTGGTAGGGCTTGCCCACCTCGCCCTGGACCTGGCGCGAGCGCGGGTTCAAGATCAATCGGGAGAGATACATGGTGCCTCCTCAGTGAAAGACGGTGCGATGAAGCGGGTGGAAACCCGACGGGGTGCGAAGCGCCGCTCGGCGAAACTCAATGGGACGTCCAGGCGCTGTTCGCTCCCCGCCACATCATCGATAACGAGCCGGAGCAGGGCCGGCCGCTTTTCCCAGGCCCGTCCCAACCAGGGATAGCGCGTGCAGGCGGACTCCAGCGTCTCATCCAGCCACAGACCATCCGGGAGCCAGACCTGCTCGCTCGGCACAAAGGCTTTGCGTCCCAGGAAAAGGGGCCAGACAGGGGCGTGCAATGCAGCGTGCAATTCGGTCAGTAGGACGGCATCTCCCTCCAGCGCTGCGACGAAGCAGGCGTCGGCAAGGTAGTAGCGAGCCGAGGGCTCGCACACCTTGAGACCACCACCGGCCTTGAGCACGTCGAGCGCAGTGTGATAATCGCGCATTAGCCGTCCCTCCCGATCAACTCGCACGGCCATGCGGAGGCTCGCGAGGTCGGCCACCGGCACCGAGCGCGGACGGCCGAGCGCCGCGCAGAGCAAGCCGATGACCCCGCTCTTGGAGGGCTCTAGCCCAGTATCACGCACGGCGAAGCGACTCTGCACGCCCCACGACTGCATTGGTCCCGTCAAGCGCAACAGAAGCACGCTCATACGCCCTCCGATTGCGAGGGTACCTCAGCCATGACTGTCGCCAGCCACGTATCGAAGTTTGGCGCCAATTTAGTATGCAGATGCTGCAGATTCAGGCCCTCGTCCAACGCCATCGCCACGATCTGCTTCACTCCCTGGATGCCATAGACGTCAGTCAGTCGCCCCCAATACGCATCGAGCGCCTCCACCGATGGTGCGACAAAACCGCGGTCGCGCCAGGCGCTCACCGGTCTCTCAAACGCGTTCGCCAGCGACCACCCGCCGCCCTCGCTGCGCACCACGGCCAGCAGGAAGCTGGGCGGATTATGGGCTGCCATACTGTTCTGCCGCGCCGAGGGCACAGCAGCCACCGCGGCACGAAGGAAAGCCTCCACCGCGCTCCTCGCCAACTCATGATCCCCGCGCAGGTTCTTGACCAACTGTTCCCAGTCAAGCCGCGCGTACCGGTAGAAGCAGGAACTATTGAAACCGGTGAAACCCAACATTTCGGCTCCCGAAACCTCGTCTGGTTGAAGGTCATCCACCGCCGTGAAAAAGTCCATCTCCATCGATACTCGATGGGTCGAGATCGCGTGGGCCACCTGGCACGCCGCGTCCACATTCAACAACTTGTTGTCGGCCAGCATGCGCCCGAAGAGCGCAATATCCGCAACTGTGACGCCCTCCCTAGCCTCCTTCTTCACTTGCTCGGCCACAGTTGCCACCGCCGAGTCGGAGCCCTTTTTCTTCCCCCTTGTTCCTTTCTCCAGCTCCTGCTCGGCTTGAGCGACTTCAGCGACGACCGCCTCCCACGAGGAGTCAAGCAGCGCGGCGATTCTCTCAATCTCGTCCTCACCGAGGTAGAGCAGCACTTTGGTCCGGCCGTCGTTTTCCAATTTGCCCGCGTAGGCCTGGAGAAAGAACGGCAGAACCAGCTTGCGCTCATTCTCAGGGCGGTTTTCCTTGAGCGCCTCGTCAAGCCTCTTAAAGAGCCGCTTCGTGCGTACGCCCGTCTGCCGACCGGTCGTCTTCGCGAAGAGCGGGTTGGTCCGAATCGCGCGCTTGAACGATTGGGAGGAAATCCGCGCCCGGCGGACGCCCCCGAACTCACAATCTTTGGGCGTGTTCGTATCGTCGCGATTCAAGCAGGAGGGGGCGAAATTCTGGATCAGGTGCAGTTCGATGTGCATGGTCGGTAATTCTCCTTTCGGAAATGCTGAACGGTGACATCAAGGTGTGACTTCTCAAAAGTGGGGTGGAAAGAGGGTGCGTGCGGCGGTGCCGCGCACTCTCCTTTCCCCCGACTTGAAGATGCGTCAGGAATGAGCGGACGAAAGATCGGCGGGAGAATTCACCGCCGCGTAGCCCCAAAACGCGCGCGCCCACGCGTTCTTGGTGCGAGTAGCCGATTCGGGGAAGTCCCAGGAGCGTATATCGGCCAGCAGTTGGCCCCAGTTGACCGGTACGCCATAGGATTTGAGCAGGCTCACGATCTGTCGCAGATGATTGGGAAGATCGTCGGTATGCGTGGACAACAGCACCGTGAAGCGCTGCTCCAGCGATGAACTCTTGCCCTCATTCTGGGCGCGAATGGCCGCCAGGTGCGCCCCCATGTTGCCCGAGCCCCCCGCTTGAGGGTGCATCGCAAAGAGCGAGGCGACGGTGTAGTAGCAGATTTCTTCCCAGGGGCGCAGGCCCGTCGGCAACCGCGGGACAACATAGCGGAACATCTCCGGCGTCTCGCCAGGCCTTTTGCCCAGGCCCCGGCGCAATGCCGCCAAAGCGCCGCGATCATCACTGTCCCGCAACGCTTCCAGATAAGTGATAAAAAACTCCTTCTGGCTCTCGGATTGGTCCATTCCTTTCCTCCTATGATTGGGCTGGGAACACCTTCGCCAGGCCCAGGGCAAGCTGTTCACGCGCCCGGACGGTCGCCTTGAGCGCTCGGGTGCTGGCCCCCAGGCCATCAGCGGCCTGGTTGATCGCGTTCCAGGCAGTGGCGATCAGGGTTTGCCGCCAGGCCAGCATCGTCGATTCGTGGTCGCGAGGCAGCACCTCAATCGTCTCACGAAAGGGAACCTCCAAGCGCGACCAGAAACGGCGCGTGATCCCCATCTGCTCGGTGACGTTTCGCACCTCTTTGGGCGGACTCTGGTCGTCGCCCGGTGCCAGCCAGACCTTCGCCAACGTAGCCCCCGCGCCCCACAACTGGTCGCTGACCCTATCGGCCATCGTCACGATGCTGCTCAGGTCATCGACGAGGACCTGGTCGCAAAGATAGGCCAGGGGGAGGGGCATCCGCTCGCTGCGGTAGAATTCGACTTTGGCCCGGTCATTTGCCATGCCGAGAGCCAGATAGCGATAGCTTTGCGACTGAACCAGGTAGCCTTCATCAACGAGGCGCGCCAACCAGCGGAATACAGCCGGTGTCTGGTTTCCCGAATCGTGGAGTCGGAAAAGCACTGCGCTGTCGCGCCACAGCGCACGCTCTTCATCGAATCGCAGCACACGATAGCCACTCTTGGGATCAATCCGGTACCGTTTCATGGGATCTTGGTGAAGAATCTCACCCGCCAGCCGCAGCCCCGGTACTACTTTCATCTCGCGAACCACCGCCTGGTGATCAATGGCAGTTGGGAAGAACTGGATACGCCGATTCTGCCACGTCAAGTAGTCCAGGTACCCGCGTGGATACTCCCGTTGGGGCTGGAACGGATCATCCATCTCCCACGCGGGACAATCGTCGGGATGGCTGTAAAGACTGTAGATTTGCTCTTCATCAGGATAGCGCAGCAGATTCAACACGAACGTCTCGAACAATGTGTCACCCTGCGCCAGAAAAATGGCGCCGCGTGCCCAAGGTCCGTCAGTAAACTTCTCTGGCAACCCGCTGAGTCCGGCCAACCCGAATGTGTGGGCTACAGTAACCATCCGAGCGGCGACCGCCGGTCTGAGGTCGATCCCACCCTCATCGGTATGATGATCAAACAGCGTGGCATTGTTGCCCGAGGCGATATGGTGAACGAGGCTGGTCACCGGCTTGGGTTTTGCCGTCATGTTGACAGTCTGGTAGAAGGGGTAGCGCGGGTCGAAGAGATCAAAGCGGTGCTCCCACTGCCCCAGGTAGGTGTCCAGGTGGCCCATATCCCACCGCCCGGCCGTCCAGAGATTCGCCCATTCGTCAAGCGTGGCCGGCCCAAAGACACGGTGCAGCAGCGCCAGCAGCACCCGGTACAAGGACGCTGTCACCAGCGGCGACTCCCCGGTAAGTTCCCGGAGCTCATCAGCGCGAGCCAAAACTTCTCGCAGGCTCAACTCGATGGGAGTCCCATCAGCTTCGATACAGGGAATCCAGGGCTCAATCAGCAGGTTGAAGATCGGTTTCATCGCTCCTCCCTACGAATCTCAAGACCAAGCGCTCGACTAAGCCGGAGTGTTGGGTATCCCTCGGCGAGTCGACAGACACCCGTAGTAAACACGGCGAGCCGGTGGTTTCGAAGCATAGGATGCTCTTTCCATCCCACCGGTACGGATTGGGAGAGAAAGTACCGGACCACATCCGCGCGCCCCACCGTGACCACACACCGAGCCAACTGCTCGGTGAGGGCGTCGTTGGGGGGTTGGGCTACATCGACGATTACCGGCCCATCCGGTTCCAAGGCAAGGCCGGCAGCGGTCTGGTGCAGGCAGACGAGTGAGATCGTCGGCGGGATCAGGCGGGTGAGCGCCTGCAGAACCTGGTGAACTTCGGGGTCATCTTCAGCCAAAGCCTGATTTCGCTGATTCAATAATTCGTCCGAATGGGGCCACGGCACCACTCTGGATCGAGCTTTGAATTCCGCCTCTTCGCGCGCCTTGCGCATGGTCGCCAGCGCCTCCGCCAGCGCACCCTCCATTTCCCGGTCGCCTGACCCGCCGCTCAGTATTCCATCCCCGTAGACCGCTTCAATCAGGGACGTTGTCTCGGTTGGCAGTGTGATGCTATTCCGGCGCTGAAGGGCCAGGTATGAGCGCAGCAATACGTAGCGCTCGTAGACATACTCATCGCGACCAAACGTCGCCACACCGTTCTTTTCGGCGGGGGTTACGACAAGCAAGCGGGGGGCGGCCAATCGGGTGGGACGGCATTTACGCTCGTGGCGGTGCAGCCGCCCGGCCCGTTGGAGCAACAGATCCACCGGGGCAAGATCCGAGAGCATCAGATCGAAGTCCAAGTCTAGACTCTGCTCGATGACCTGCGTCGCCACCACAATGGCCCGCTCCGGGCGATTACCATCCTTGCCAAAGCACTCTAGCACTTGACGCTCGATCTCGTCGCGCCGGCCAGCCGGGAAGCGCGCGTGAAAGAGGATAAGGTCCTCCGGCGCGACAATCTGCGCGGCCGCCAGCCCGCGGTACACCTCTTGAGCGCGAGCAACCCGGTTGCAGAGCACAGCAGCACATCCTCCTTCGCGCAACTCGGCCGTCAACCGCTCCACGATAGCTTCGACCGAGCCGTCCATCCATTCAAGCGCAAGCGTGCGACTTGGCGGTGCTGTCAATGGCGCCACCCCTACCTGCCCGTCCATCGCCCACGTTACCGCCGGGTAGGAGGCGTCCGGGACCTCTGCTGCTTTCTGGCCCAGGTAGGCTCGGACCAGGCGACGGCGCGTGTCGGCTGGTAACGTGGCCGACAGAATGACGACCGAGGTACCAACAGCCCGGAGCCAGGCCAGCAAGCGCTCGAAGAGGATAGACATGTAGCTGTCGTAGGCGTGAACCTCGTCGAAAATCACGGTCTTGCGGCTGAGGGCGAAGAGGCGCACGAAGAAATGATGGGTCTGGAGCACGCTCATTAACGCCTGATCGACAGTTCCCACCCCGAAGGTCGCGAGCAAGCTGCGCTTGCGTGGAAAGAACCAACTCATTGCGGCGACCGTGCCAGCGCTGTCTTCGTTCACTCGATGCAGTTGAATCTGGCGGAGATTCGCGGAGAGACCCGCTTGACTGTGAATCAACTGGAGATTAACGAGGGACTCTGAGTAGCGCCGAGCCAGCGCGCGGCGCACGCGCCCAAACATCTGATTGCTGGTCGCCTGCGTTGGCATCGCCACATAGACACCCCGCTGTTGGCAGGTACGCGCCCAATGATCCGCCAGGTAGAGTCCTGCTTCGGTCTTGCCGATGCCCGTCATCGCTTCAATGATGACGAGAGCCGGTTGATTCAACCGGGTTGCCAGTTCCATCACCTGCGCCTGGGCCGGTCGCGGCTCGGGTACATCAAACTGGATCTCAAATGGCATCGGCAGGGTTGGGGGTTGCCAGCCCGTCCAGCCCAACGCTTGAAGCGCACGGGAGGCCTGCGCCGCCGCCCGTTCGGCATACTGCACCGGGTCAACGTGGACAGAAGCAAAGGGAAAGAATTCTTCCATCGAGCCGATCCAATCGGCGACCGACGTCAGGCCAGAGAGGAGAACCAGCAGCATGTTTTCTTCAGTGGTGGGCTGCCCCAACTGCTTCACCGGAGGCGGGCGGAAGATCATCGCCATCTGATTGACCAAGTCACGCCGCGCTTGATCCCACTCCAGCCCCCCAACCTGCGCCTGATTTACATCCTGCACCTCCTTGGGAACGGGCCACGCACCATGATGCCCACCAATCGCGCGCGCGATCTTCTTGGCCTTGGGGAGCGGTAGCTCGATCAGGTCTGTCAGCAACGCATCCAGTACCCGCGCCGAGACGGTGGCATGGTAGCAGGGCTCATGCACGAAGACTTTCGGGAACGGGAGGCCCGCTGCCGACAAGTACGTTTCAGCCGACTTGTATTTCATCTGAAAACCCGGACACGCCTTGCCGAGATCATGCAGCGCGGCCCAAAGTGCCAGCAGGCGACCAGCGGACTCGACATCGAGGCCAAGCGCAGCTGCAATTTGGGCTCGGAAGCTCTCGGTCAAGACGAGGTTCCAGAGAGCCAACACAACTTGGCCAACATCGATGAGGTGACAAAGTAAGGGATGGGTGGCACCGCTCTGCTGCCGATCAGTCTTGGCCCAGAGGAGGCGGTAGCCAGGGATTGGCTTGGCCTCCAGGATCTTGTAGATCTGTGCCAGGCGGCGGCTCTCCTCGACCAGCTCATCCCGCAGCCAGGCCGGCGCCAGCACCTCCACATCCGCGCCCCAGCCTCGAATCCAGGGCAGCATCTCGCGCGGCTCGGCGATCGGCGCACGCCAGGTCACACTGCCATCCTCTCGTTCCTCGGGCTGCCCGTCGGGGTGCCAGCGTGTCTCCAGGACCCGCACCCGAACCCGGGGGTGGAAGCGCAGGATCACCTCCTGCGGTTTCTCACTCGTCCAGATCCCCCAGGCGCTGGCCAGGTAGGTGCGCGGATCGAAGGTGGCCGGAATCTCGTAGCGCTCGGGCAGCAGCTTGATGCGCTGGATGCGCTCCAGCTTGAAGGTGCGGATCTCGCCTGGCGGTCGCCGCAGACCGATGGCGTGGCTGGTGTGGCCCCATGGGTAGGGCTCGACGAAGTAAGGCGCAAAGTCGTAGTCGAAGACCCTCCCGTCGTCCATGCGGTGCCAGACGTGCGTCATCTGCCCGTCGGACCAGGCGCGGGTCAAGGTCTCAAGCACATGCAGGTAGGCCGCGTCCTGCCGCTGAGCCGCGCCATCCATCACGTCGGCCGAGGCCACCAGGTGACGGGCGACGCGGGGCGCCAGGCGCTCCAGGGCCTGGCCGAGCTTGCGCAGCGCGGCCCCGGCGTGGGGGTTGTGCTTGTCGCTCCAGGCGGCCAGCAGGCGCGTCGCCAGGTGGACGGCCATGGCCTCGTGGATCGTGAGCCGCACGTGGGTCAGGTAGCGGTCGCGATCGATCGCCAGGCGGCCATCGTCGGTCTCGTAGACCGCGAAGCGCGCGGTCAACTCGGGTAGCGAGCGGTGGATGGTCGAGCGGTTCACCCCGGTCCGCCGGGCAATCTCAGCCTGCGGCAGACCCTCCGGGTAGGCGAGCAGCAGGTGCTCGATCTGCAACAACCGCTCGGCTTTGCCCACAGTTCTTTCGCTCACAGGCGCCTCCTTCTCACGATTTCATCCTGGCCCCTATTATTGCACGTAGGGCCGCCAAATTCCGCAACAGGAGCGACAATTCATTCCTGTTCGCGCCGAAACAACCACAATCCGCCTCGTTCATCTTCGGCCAGCAGAATCCCGGCCTCCTCCAGCGCGGGTAGGCGGCGCAACACGGTCGAGCGCTCGACACCGAGGGCGACGGCCAGGTCGCTCGGCCGGAGACCGGGCCGCGATTCAAGCAGGTCGGCCATCGCTTCATACTCTTCACGGTTCCTGCTCCAGAATGCCATGCGCACCTCCTGAATAGGTTTGCTCCCATTCTGGAGGTGCGCTGTTGCAGGGAGTGCAACACGGCTGGGGGAATTGGCCCGAGCACGTCAAAACTCGGGGGAGGATTGGGCATGGCGCCTGGAACGCGTGAGGCGGATTTCACTCGCCTTCCGCGCATTCCACCGCAGAAGGCCCGTTCCCGGTTCGCGGGCGGCCGGCCGCGGTGAGAACCACCATCGCGTCGTGCGGCAATCTATCGACGACCGCAACAATGATTTGGCCCACTATCCCTATAAACGTTCAGAACTCGCACTTTCGGCGTCTATTTCAGTTGACCGCCAGTCAAGTTTACACACGGTTTTCGCTCGCCAGAGGCCCGGAACGGGTGCTCCTCCGGCACCCCGCCCGGCGACCGGGATGGCCCAGCAAAAAGGCCCGTCCCTCACGGGCGGGCCCCTGGCTCGCAGCGCTCCACGCGATCTTCACCTGGATCTGCTCCTCTTCGGTTTTCAGCCCTACCCACCACATGCGCCATACCCAGAGCGACCCGCGATCGGCGCTCCCGCCGGGTGGCTGGCGGTAATGCCGTCGCCTACTCGCCTCCTGTTTGAGCGGCACGTTTCACGGTTTCACCGGCCGCACTCCAATCGCCTGGGCCGTCACGTGTTCATGAATACGCCTCGTCTAACTCTATCCTAGTTTCACCGGCCGCACTCCAATCGCCTGGGCCGTCACGGCGCTCCAGGGTGCGGGTTCTTGAACCAGCGGCCCTTCTTCGGTCAGGTGGGCCCAGAACTCGACGCAGCGCGGATCGAAATGGCTGCCCGCCTGGCGTTGGATGTATCGCCGCGCCTCTTCGTGGCTCCAGCGACGGCGGTACGACCGATCAGAGGTCAGGGCATCGTAGACATCGGCGATCGCGAGGATGCGCGCGAGCAGCGGGATCGCCTCGCTCTTCAGCCCGTCAGGATAGCCCGTGCCGTCCCATTTTTCATGATGGGAACGAATCACGTTCAGCTCGTCCTTCATAAACCCTAGGTGCTTGCACATCTCGTAGCCGGTCAGCGGGTGTTTCTCGACCAGGATCCGCTCCTCCGGGGTCAGGCTGGCGGGCTTGTTCAGGACAGCGTCTGGCACCTCGATTTTGCCGACGTCGTGGACGATGCCGCCCTGCGCCAGGGCCCTGAGTTGCTCAGGGGACACTCCCATCGCCTCACCGAGGCTCACCGCGGCGAGCGCCACGCGAAAGCTGTGTCCGGCGGTGTAGCTGTCGTGGGCTTCAGTCGCGACCACCAGGGCCCTGACGCTGGGCGAAATCCCCGCTTCCAGACGCTCCTTGGGATCGGAGGTGAACAGGCCACGGACCGCCGTGCCGAGAGAGGCCCCGGTTCCATACTGGCTGAGCAGTCCGGCGACCAGCAAAATCATCGCGGCCAGCAGCAGGAAGTGGTACAGCCACCAACTGGCGTGCCAGACCTGGCCGGTGAGCAGAATAATCTGCACCACGGCGAGCCAGCCGGCGCTGTAGACGATCGCAAGCTGCAGGGGGAACTGCGAGTAGCGGTGGGACTGCCAGTAGCGAACGCCCGCTGCCAGCGAGATCGCCACGGTCAGCAGAGCGACAAAGGTTCTCAGCGGCGGCGCGTCCACAGGGATCAACCCCACCAGATCGGGTCTCGCCATGGCCGCGATCCCGAGCAGGAGGAGCACCGATGCCCAGACCGGCACGAGCAGGTGTTGCACACGGGACAGACTGACGACGACGGGGTGATCGGAGGGAACCACCGACATCAACAGCCAGAAGGCGGTCAGCAACACGCTCAACTGGGCGGCCACTGCCGGGACGCGCGTCAGTGGGAGCAGGAAACCGGGCGTCGAGAGCCCATGCAACGCAAAGACCAGGGCCTGAGAGGTAAAGGCCAGGGAGAGGAAGATGACCTGGATGTTCCGCAACCGGCTCCCCGAGATCCCGACGGCCACGGCGATCCCCGCCGCGAGCAACGCAACGGCGCTGACAATCGCGAAGTGGTGGACCGGGACGACGATAGAGGGGTCAAGGGCGGGCTGGCGCTTCAGGTAGATGTACACGAACAATGGGATCAGCATTCCCAACAGCGGTCCGGCTGCACCTGCGATCGTCTTCCGAGCCATATCTGGTCGCTCCGCTCATTGCAGTGAGGCCGTCGCCGGACGGAGCCCTGGAAGCACAGCTAACCGAGGGAGAGCCCGGCGCGGGAGGGGTGATGGCGCCGGGCACGCTGATGGCCCGACGATCCCCACTCCCCGATGCTTGAATGCGGCAACAGAAGCGAGAGGGTCCCCGACCTTAAGCACTTCTCCGCCTTCTACTATCACGCGGATAAACGGGGCAATTGTCAATTGGACTCTTTTCCTGCTCACCCGACTGACGGCGTACGCGCGCCCGTGATCCACCCCCCTCACGGAGGGCCTCACCTGTCAAGGGGCGCCGCACCCGTGACCAGCGGGAGGCCGTACGCCAGGGCGGCAAGCAGCCTTCCGTTGTCGCACAGACTACGACGAAGGTGCGGCGCCCCTGTGACCGTCCGTAGAGGGCGGTCTCAGAAACGAATGAAGCGCCCGCGCTGGTCTGCATGGGCGCCTCAAGCGGGAGGTGGTGCTCAGGTCGTAAGCAGTTGCCGGAATCTCCGCTGTGACCACAACGTGATGCGTTTCCTCACGCGTCACGCATCACGTATCACCGTGAGCAGTTGCCGGAATCTCCGCTGTGACCACAACGGCTACTGGCCGGACCGGCCGGGCCGAACCTCGAATTCTTCGCGGGTTCGCCTGAACGCGGGGGAATCCTTCATCCCCCCACCGGCCGGACCGATCGGCGGCGCAGGCTGGAGCGACCCCAGGGCCTCAGCCCGCGGCAGCTGCTTGGCCAGGGCCGCAGCCGCCAGGAGCACCAGCGCGATCCAGACCAGGTCGGCCAGAAGGAGGTGCACGAGTTGGAGCCAGACTGGTGCCAACAGGACAACATTGGTCAGCCCGGCCCCGAGCTGGAGCAAGAATAGCACGGTCAGGACCCAGGCCAGCCGCGTGGTGTACAGACTGGGACGCCGCGAGCTCGAGACGCCCGCCGTGAGGATCACGAACAGGCCGACCGAAACCGCAATCACGGGGTGCAGGAGGCGCAACCGAATCAAGAAATGCGCCGTGGGGGAGAAGTCCTGCCGGAGCCCCGCGGCCAGCGAGCCCGATGGGAAGAGAGTGTCGCCCAGCGCAGTCACGGCACCACTGACACCCAGGACCAACACGCCGAGCAAAGCCAACCCGAGCAGCCCCCCGACGCCCCCCTGGCGCTTGAGCCGCACAGGCGCGCCGCCCGAAGCCCACCAGGCCGTGAGGGTCAGCGCCGCGAGGAGCAAGAAGGTGTTCGCCAGGTGGGTGGCCACCGAGACAGCCCGGAACATCGAGGCATTCTCGGCCACCAACTTGAAGAGCACCAATCCGGCCCCCAGGAGGGCCTCGGTGATCATGAGCAGCATGGCGAGGCCGGCCCCCAGCCGAACGCGGTGACCCTTGGGATAGGCACGAACCGCCCAGATGAGCAGCCCCACGACCAGCGCCAGCGCCAGCCCGCTGCTGAGCCGGTGGGTAAACTCGATGATGGTCTCGATCCGCGGCGAGCGGGGGACAACCTCTCCCTGGCAGAGCGGCCAGTGGCTCCCACAGCCTGCTCCTGAACCTGTCGCCCGCACATACGCGCCCCAGAGGATGACGGTCAGGTTATACACCAAGACGCTCCAGGCATAGGATGCAAAACGGTTCTGCTTCATCAAGAGACGATCCCCTTCTGTCAGAGTTCCACGGCTCTTGCGCCTGGAATCGGCACCATCCGTGCAGCCCTCTCGTTGCCCTCTCAAAGGTCAATTGACAGTGCCTCCATCCTCGCCGCGTCCCTGGGCATCGACCGGGAGCCTTCCGGCCCCCCGCCTACGAGGGAATGGGCTGCGGTGAGGGTAAACGGTAGCCACGGCCCCCGCCGCCGACGAGTACCCTCCCCATGAAAGCTTTCGTTGCCTCCTTCCACACCCACATATTGTAGCAGCACCGCCGGAAAGACAAGAGCCACCAACTCCGCCCCCGCAGCCGCCCGGCTGCCAGGAGGCGACGCCCCTTCCGCATGGTCGTGGGGGCGGCGGAAGGCCGCTCTATCCCTGGGCAGCGCTCCCGAAGGACAGAGGTGCATCGCCCCCTCAGGCGACCGCCTGGGGAGCGGCCCGGCTCCGGTGGCAAATGGGCTCTGCGCCGGATGGTGCGCCACAACGACCGGGGCCCGTCCATTCTGGACGGGCCCTGGCACACGAGTGGGGGCGACATTGCCCGAATGTCTACGCGTCTTGTGAGAGCCAGCCCAACGTCTCCAGGACGTCCTTCGACACGAAGGCATCTGTGACCAGCGCACCGCTCTGCGCATCGAACAGGAAACAGCGAGCCGCGATCTCCGCCGAGGCATCCGGCTGGGCCACGGCGCCTTCCGGGATCTCGTTGGCGGGCACCCAGAGAGTGACCACCCAGACGGGGTGCTCGGCCGGCAGGTCCACGGCCGTCAGGAGGGTGGGGAAGTACTCGCGGGCCCGCGCGGTGCGCAGCAGGCGAGCCACCGCGGTGTTGACGTCCCCGTCGGCCACCATCGTGTGGGCCAGGCTGATGGCATCGGCCTGAGTCGCCAGGGCGTTGGCTGAGCCACTATTCTCGGATGGAAGCCCGTTCGCCGGCTGAATGATCATCCGCCGCACCCCAATCCGTTTCGCCTCGGCCACCGTCGGCACACGCAGGTCGATGTGGGGCAGGCCGTCCAGGTAACCATCCCGCGGGGTATCGTCGCAACGGCGGATGCCGTAGCCCGGCACGTCCATGGCACGGTCGCGCCACTCAACGGGACAGGCCATGCCCGGCCCGTACCGGTCGCCGCCCCACCGCAGCGGGCCACAGGGGTGCATCGGATTGTTGGAATTCTCCTCGCAGGTGTACGCCGTAACGATCACTTCGTAGATCTGGGACTCGCCAAAAGAGCGCTTCGGCATCCCCGCCCAGGCCATCGCCGCAGAACACAGAGCGATGATCATGGTCTTCGATTTCATCACTTCTCCTCTGAAGCTGACCTGCCGGAGCGAGCAACAGGGCTGCAACGGAGGAGGGGATCAACAACAGACTCATGGCAGGTCGGTTTGCTCGGGGGCGCACGGGCGAAGAGGCCCGTGCGCCGACAACAATTGAGCCGCCGGTACTGGCGGCTCAGCGGTCGGGCAATTCGGCACTCGCGGCCGACACGTCAGCGTTCATCCATCTCGAGGCTGACCGTGTCCAATAAAAGTGCCTCCCGCCGGAGGCACAAGGGAGGGATTCTATGGATTTTTCAAGAAAAGTCCAATCGAAGGTGGGCCCTCTTCGCCAGGCCGCAGAGGGGCGCAGGGCCGTCCGCCCATACAAACCAGTCCTGCCAGCGGCGGCGACAACTTGACCGCCGTTTTGGGGCGCTCTCGGGGCGCCTGGCAGCAGCCTTCAGCGTTCCGACAGAGCAGGCGCGGCGAAACGATGCGCGGCGCAGCCGCGTCGCCCCGGCCATCCCGGCTGTCCCGCTGGACAACGCCGCGGCCGGCCGGCCTGCCTGGGACAGCCTCGAGGCCGCCTGAGGCAAGCCTCATCCGGGCCACATCCCGTCCACATCCGGTCTTCACATCGGTGTCGTAGGATGAAGATGATGACAGGAACACCAACCAACGCGCCGGCTATTGCCGAGATGCAAAGGAGACTATAATGAACAGGCTGCGCACCGCGGGATTGATTGGGCTGGGCATGCTCCTGGCCGTTGGACTGCTGGTCGGTGCAGGCGCGGTTCTGGCGCAGGGGCCGGTGGGCGGTTTCACCGGGCAAACGGGCGGCTTCACCGGCATGATGGGCGGTGCCAGCGGGATGATGGGCACCGGCTCCATAGGGGGAATGCACGCCCAGATGCACAACGACGCGGCCGTACCGGCCGAGTGCAGCGCGATGATGAGTAATCCTCAGATGATGGGCCACATGATGCAGATGATGCACGGTGGCGAACCGATGAGCCTGGCTGAGTGCCAGCAGTGGATGACCGAGAACAACATCCCGGCCGATGTGCAGGCCCAGTGCCTGGCCAACATGGCCCGATACCACCCGGCGACGACCGCGACGCCGGCCCCGTGAGATCCTGCAAAGACGCGGGCGGCCGGTTGAGTCTCAGCCGGCCGCTGCGTGCTTGCATATCACGACAATGTTCGATTCAGGGTCGTCCCTCGTGAAAAGCGGCGAGAAGCCTCGCGTCGGAACGCCAATTCACTTGTGATCTTGCGCCTCTGCGGGCCCGGCGGCTTCGCTCAAGAGCTCTTCGACCCGCGGCGGGGTTATTGAAACCTCAGCGCGAGATAAAATTCGGTTGAACCGCACAGGGACAGGACGTGCCCGAAGTGCTATGACTCAGACGATCCTGATCATCGAAGACGAACCGCAAATTGTGACCATCGTACGCGGCTACCTCACTCAGACTGGCTTCGAGGTCGCCAGCGCGAGCGATGGGCACACGGGCCTGTTCATGGTACGGCAGCAGCGGCCCGACCTTGTGATTCTCGACCTGATGCTCCCCGGGATGGACGGGCTGGACGTCGCCCGCGCCATCCGCCGGGATCGCGATCCCCAGGTCGCGGCCGTGCCCCTGCTCATGCTCACGGCGCGGGTCGAGGAGGCGGACAAGCTGATCGGTCTCGAACTGGGAGCCGATGACTACATCACCAAACCCTTCAGCCCGCGCGAACTCGTCGCGCGCGTGCGCGCCTTGCTGCGTCGCGTGGCGCGCGCAGCGCAGACCGCGCCCGCCCTGCTCCGCGGTGGCCCCCTCACGCTCGACCCCGAGCGTCGGCTGGTCTTCCTCGACAACACCCCCCTCGACCTCACCCCCACTGAGTTCGATTTACTGGCGACGATGATGGCTGCCTCCGGCCGCCCGTTCAGTCGTATGGAACTCCTCGAGGCCAGCCAGGGTGATGCCTACGAAGGCTACGAACGCACCATCGATGTCCACATCAAAAACTTACGGCGCAAGCTCGGTGATGACGGGCGGGCACCGCGCTTCATCCAGACGGTGTTGAATCACGGATACCGCTTTGCCGCCGACCTGGAGGTGCCATGAGCACACTCGCCGGGCGGCTCCTGGTGGCCTTTGCCGCGGTCATCATCGTGGTCGTCGCCACCACCAGCGCGCTGGCCGGGCGCGCCACCTCATCCGAGCTTCGCCACGTGATGATGGGCGGACCGGGTGGCATGCAGATGGTGGACGCCGAGACCCTGCGCGATCGGCTGGCGCAGAGCTACGCCGCGACCGGTGGCTGGGACCAGGCGGCGCCGCTCCTGGCGGAGAGCAGCAGCCACATGGGGATGATGGGAGGCACCGTGGTGTTGGCGGGCCCCGATGGAACGATCCTGGCCGGCGCCCGGCCAGGGCGACTCTCGGCCGCCCAGCGTGCCCAGGCGCTGCCCATCAACGTGCGAGGCAGAGTCGTGGGGCTGCTCCTCGTGAGGGGCGGCGCGATGATGGCCGACCCAGACGTCGAGGTCGCCGCGACGCGCGTGAACCGCGCCGTCTGGCTCGCCGCATCGGCAGCCGGCATCCTGGCCTTCGGACTGGCCTTTCTGATCGTGCGGACCATCAGCCGGCCGCTGGCGAGTGTAGCCGCGGCGGCCCGCACGGTGGCAGGCGGCGATCTCAGCGCCCGGGCACCGGTGGCCGGCCCGACGGAAGTGCAGAGCGTGGCGCTCGCCTTCAACCAGATGGCTGAGAGTCTGAGCCACCAGGAAACGCTGCGCCGCGCGATGCTGGCCGATATTGCCCACGAGTTGCGCACGCCCCTCGCGGTGATGCAGGGCCAGATCGAGGCCCTCGAAGACGGCGTCTTCCCACCGACGCCGGAGCACCTCGCGCCCCTTCACGGTCAGGCAATGCACCTGGCTCACGTCGTCGAAGACTTGCGGACCCTGGCCCACGCCGACGCCGGCCAACTCGCACTCGAGCGCCAGCCCGTCCCCCTCGCCACCCTGGTGGACGACCTCCTGGCCGGATTGGTGGCTGAGGCCTCCGGCAAAGGGGTCACGCTCGCGAGCGAGATTCCCCGTGAGTTGCCACCCCTGGACGCTGACCCGGTGCGGTTGCGGCAGGTACTCGTCAACGTGCTCTCCAACGCACTGCGCCATACCCCGATGGAGGGCACGATCATCCTCAGCGCGCTCCGGCGCGCCGCGACGGCCCGCATCGCCATCACGGACACGGGCGAGGGCATCGGCCCGGAGGAACTCCCCCACCTCTTCGAGCGCTTTTACCGCGCCGACCGGAGCCGGAGCCGCGCGACGGGAGGGAGCGGCCTCGGCCTGGCCATTGCCCGCCGCCTGACCGAGGCCCACGGCGGCAGTGTCGCCGTGAGCAGTGCGCTCGACCGTGGCACCACCGTGACGCTCACCTGGCCGCTATGGCCCGAAGCGGCCGCAGCCGGGCAGACCTGAGCGTACGCCGCGGCCCCCTCTCCCGCCACAACCGACCAGGTGCTCGCACCGTCGGCCTCGCAATCCCTCTCCTGCTCGGCCCGCGCGCCGAAGCGCCTCGTGCTCTACGCGGACGCCAACCACGGGCTCGACGACATCGGCGCGAAGGTCCACCCGGCAGTCCGTGGGTGGATCCCGGACCGGATGGGCGAGGAGCCTGCGCAACCCTCACCACCGCCGCCCCGCGGTTGAGATCTTGTCGCCCCGCCGGCCGATGAGGCCGCGCAGGAACGATCAGTGGTGGGTGACCCGTTGGCGCCCCTGGCAGCTGCACTCTGGTCCCAGATCAGCCTGACTCACTCTTCCATGACAATCAGTGGAGCCCTGGCGCGCCGGTCACGTCCTCAGACTTCCGAAGTCTGGGAGGGAGCGTGCTGGCCCACAGCGCGCTCCGACGACGGTGATCGAGGCGGGCACCGGCCGCGAACAAGACGTCGGAAGTCTTTTCCCTCCCCCCGCGGGATTCCTTGACCGGCGCGCTAGCAAGCTTTTTGGGTATTGATTTTCCTGGCGAATATTGATATAGTTCGTGTATGATGTCAGACATCGTTCCTCTCGAGTGGACAATGCAGCGGCGGCGAGAGAAGCCGCTACCGTACCTGGTTGCCCAGTATCTCCGCGAGGCAGTCCGGCAGGGAAAACTCCGGCCCGGCCAGCGGTTGCCCGGCGAGTACCAGTTGGCAGAGCAGTTCAACGTCAGCCGTGCGACGTTGCGAGCGGCGATTCAGATGCTCCTCGCGCACGGGGTGCTCGAGCGACGCCATGGAGTCGGCACGTTCGTCACCGATAGCTCGCTGCTCAGCATTGAAGAGGGTCTCGAGTCACTCGTCTCTACCACGGAGATCATTCGCCAACATGGCTATGAGCCGGGTACCTCGCAAATCCGCTCCGAAATCATCCCCGCCTCGTCACAGCTCAGCGAGATCCTGAAAGTTCCCACTGAAACTCCACTGCTCCATCTGTCGCGTACCCGTACCGCAAATCAAAAGCCCGTGATCCAATCGGAAGAGTATCTTCCGACGTCATTCCTCAATTTCGAAACTTCGCCACCCAGACCGGGCGATTGGTCCCTTTATGAGCTTCTGAAGAGCACAGGCGCTCCGGTCGTTTCCGCCGTGTGCAAAGTGACAGCTGTCGCTGCGGACGGCAATCTGTCGCAGGAACTCAAAGTCCCACTGCATTACCCCCTACTCTTGCTGAGGCAAATTCATTATTCTGCCGAACATGTTCCTGTCTTGTACTGTGAAAATTATCATAACAGCTCGATGATAGAGTTTCAGGTCCTAAGGCACAGCTAATACGACGACCTCCACTGACACCACAAGGTTACCAAACCACATAAAGAAATCCGGGCTTGGCTGCTCCGTTCTTCGGATCTTTGACCGAGAGGATATGGCGTTGACAC
Source organism: Ardenticatenaceae bacterium (assembly GCA_027493995.1). Lineage (GTDB taxonomy): Bacteria > Chloroflexota > Anaerolineae > Ardenticatenales > Ardenticatenaceae > DOUV01. The sequence continues at coordinate 10,274,737 of JAOSJS010000001.1, forward strand.
CATGGCTGGATAGGCTCAGATCGCAAATGAGAAGCCCTAAGCTCATTTGGGGAGGACTTGCGGGCGGATTGTGGGGGCTTCTGGCGGCTGGGGGTGCAACACCACGTGGACGGGTGGTATACGACCCAAGCCGCCAGATTGTTGAGATCATTCGTGGTGATCTCCCTGAGCCTGTAACGATTCCGGCTGCCACATTTGTTCGAGTTTACATCAGCAATCTGCTTCAGGTTGCGCTCACGTTCTTCGTGCTCTGTTTCATTGCTGGCTGGGTCACCTGGCAGCACACCCGGGTTCAACCACGTGGGCTACAGCAGCCGCCACTCCGCACCGGCGTCGCGCTGTTCACTGTCGTTTTTTTATTTGCTGGTCTGGCGATGGTGCTGCTTTTCCAGGCATTCCATCTGGCCGAATGGTTCCGCGACCTTGACGCATTTTCGGCCATCGTCGTCACCGGTTTCATTGCATTGCTCCTGCCACTCTACGACGGCTTTGGCCTGTTCTTCTTATGGCTGCGCCGGTTAGAGTCAATTCGTGCACCGGACTGGGAGACCCACTTTCCGCCGCCGCGCGATATTATCCGTCCCTTCGTCGGCAGGATACTCTCGGTGTTCTCTCGGAGGCCAAACGCGGGAAGAGAAACTGATATTCTCTCTCGTCCGATTGTTGGCGAGGCAGAGGACGGAGAGTTCGCCGGTGGGAAAGGAGGAAACACCATCGAATAAGAGTTTTGGCATCGAATCGACTGTTTCGGCATTCATCTGGTCATCATGGTGCTTCCTCTCGGGATGCACCCCTTTGCCAAGGAGATCAACATGCAAATCGACTTTCTCGCGAATGTCTTCGGTCAAGGTCCTCTCCACCCGGTGTTGATCGGCCTCGCACTACTCGGCATGTTGCTCGCCGTCGCCATCTGGATTATGGAGTTCTCCGGTTGGACTATCACCCGGAACGGTTTCGTGCGCAACAATGTGCCGTGGAATGCGACCTCCATTGCTCTCATCGCCATCTCTGCTGCAATCTATATCGCTGGCCGTCCTATCCAGCTTCAGTTCATCCCGGGAATCGGTGGATTCAATCCTACGATGTCCCTCGCACCGATCTTCTCCGTGCTGTTCGGGCTTCCTGGTGCCATCGGGGTGACCTTCTCCATGCCCATTGGCGACGCCATCTCTGGAGCGCTCACCTTAGGCTCGGTTGCAGGATTCTTGTCACACACCTTCGTCACGTGGCTGCCGTACAAGATGGTGCGCGAGCCTAACTTCAAGGTTCCAACTGCCGTCGTCAGTTACTACTTCTGGGCCATCATTGTGGGGCCGATCATTCATTCGATCGTGATTCCCGGCTGGCTCGATTTCACCCATGTTCTACCCCCTGCGGTTGCCTGGGGTGCCGTGACGCCGGCCATCCTGCTTAACCACGGCCTGACTGCAGTCGTCGTCGCTCCGATTTTGATGGTGATCCTCTACCCTGTGGTCAAGGCGCGGGGCCTTTACTGGCACGACCGTTACCAGCCCGGCGCGGAAGCGAGCCCCGGCACCGTCCAGGTGCGAACCTCGTGAGATTGGGGTGGGGCGAGGGTTCCTCGCCCCACGCCGCGCCCGTTGACCGAATCCCCAGCCCTGTCTCAGCCGGAGCGGTCAGCACTCGGGACGCCCGCCTCGGAGTCCTGAGTTCCCGGCCGCTTCGCTGCGAATGGCACACTGCGGATACCGAACGGTAACCAAAGGAGACCGTGGCGTGAGAGACGAGCCTGATGAAGAGCCAATCGTCCTGGTCCAAAATCTCTTCTTTCAGTATCCGGTTGCGCCTGAGCCTGCACTCGGCGGCATCAGCTTTTCGATCCGTCGGGGCGAGTTCATTGGCATCACGGGTCCTTCCGGCGCCGGCAAGACGACGCTTGCGCTCTGTCTGCGCGGACTGATTCCCCATGCAGTGACCGGCAAGATGCAAGGTCAAGTCACGGTTTGCGGTATGGACACCCGGCAGAACTCGGCTGCTCAAATCGGGCAACGAGTGGGCCTCGTCTTTCAAGACCCTGAAGCTCAGATCATCGGCTTGACGGTTGCCGAAGACCTCGCCTTTGGACCGGAGAACTACGAATGGTCGCGCGAACAGATCCTCAAGCGGATCCCCGAACTGCTTCAGCTCGTACGACTCGACGGGTTTCAAGAGCGAGAGACCTACAGCCTTTCGGGCGGTCAGAAGCAGCGTGTCGCGATTGCGAGCGCCCTGATGATGACGCCAGAACTCTTAATTCTGGATGAGCCGACCTCGGAGCTGGACCCAATCGGCAAGGAAGAGGTCTTCGATGCGGTCCGCCGTCTCCGCGACGAGCACAACGTCACGATTGTCATGATCGAGCATGCGGTTGAGCAACTGGCGGAATTCGCCGACCGAATCATCGTGATGGACGGGGGTTCGATCGTGGCCGTCGCCCCTCCCCGCGAGCTTTTCCGAAACCTCGAGCTGTTTCACCGCACGGGCGGCGAGCGACTTCCCCAGGTAGCTGAGTTGCTGTTTGCCCTGGAGCAGAGAGGCATGCTCACGCCTGACCGCTTCACTCCCCGTGAAGGCGAAGCGGTGGCAGTCCTCAACGAGTTATTAGGAGCACCAGATGCGTAAGGCGAATGGAGCGATCATTCAGGTCTGCAGTGTCTCTTTCTGGTACGGGACAGACAAGACACCGGTACTCGAACAGGTGAGCCTGGAGATCGAGCGTGGTGAGTTTGTTGCTTTCATCGGCCAGAACGGGGCCGGCAAAACGACCTTAGCCAAGCTCTTCAACGGCATCTTACTGCCCTCGGACGGCTCTGTCCTGGTCGAGGGGCGCAACACGCGCGAGGCCGGGCTCGAGGCGCTGGCTCGCATTGTCGGGTATTGTTACCAGAACCCCGACCATCAGATCTTCTCTCGGACCGTCAAAGACGAAATCGCCTTTGGTCCGCGGAACCTTGGCATGACGTCTGAGCAGGTGGAACAGGCAGTTGCCCAGGCGCTCCGCCTCGTTGAGATGGAACAGCTTGCATCCAGCCCGCCATTCCTGCTTGGACGGGGCCAGCGCCAAAAACTCGCCGTGGCTTCGATCCTTGCAATGGGCTCACCGGTTCTCGTGGTGGACGAGCCGACCACCGGGCTGGATCTGCGTGGAACGCGCAGCATCATGAATCTGCTCAACCAGTGGAACCAGGATGGACGCACAATTGTGATCATAACACACGATATGAATATCGTTGCCGAGTACGCCCAGCGAGTCGTGGTCATGGCGAGCGGCAAGATCCTGGCTGATGGCCCGACGCGCGAGGTGCTCTCCGACGAAGCGACTCTGGCTCAGGCCTTCCTCAAAGCACCGCAGATCACGCGTGTGGCCCAGCAACTCGATCCCCGTTTCGGCTTACGGCGGGACATTCTGACAGTGGAGGAGATGCTGCGTGAGATCACGCAGCGCGTGAAAGTAAGCCCTTGACTTGCACCAGGAGGCTGCGATGCCCGTCGGTTACAGCATCTATGTCGATCGTCCTTCAACGCTCCACCAGCGAATTGATCCGCGCACCAAACTCGCATTGCTTTTCACTATGTTTGTCCTGGCGCTGATTTTCAATCATCCCCTCCCGCTGGCGCTCCTCCTTGCCGGCGTTATCGGTGCCGGCATCTGGGCTCAGCTGTCATTGCGCCAGCTGCTGCCCTTTCTCCTGCCCGCAACCTGGTTTCTGATCCTCGGCATCGTCATCTGGCCGTTTTACATTCATCAGGGACGCCCCCTCTTCACCATTTTGGGCAGCACAATTACGCTGGATGGCATCCTGTTCGGTTTGGCTATGGGACTTCGCGTGGCGTTGATGGTAGCCGCAGCCGGTGTCTGGATGATGACGACTTCCCCCCAGAAGATGACGCTTGGGCTGCTCAAGATGGGCATGCCGTATAAAGCAGGGCTGGCCATGTCGACGGCAATCCGCTTCATCCCTCTGATCAATGCTGAGCGCACCACCATCGTAGAAGCTCAACGCGCGCGCGGCTTACGCCTGGAACGGGGCAATCCCCTGGCGCGGGCCGGCAAGTCCGTTGCCGTGATCGGACCGATGTTTCTGCGGGCGATCGATCTCGCGCAGGCGCTGGCTGTCGCACTGGACGCGCGCGGGTTTGGCGCCAGGCCGCAGCGATCGAGCATTTTCACGATCGAGATCACACCAACCGATCGATTGATCATGTTCGCCTGCCTGGCGGCCGTGATCGTCGGGCTTGTTCTGCGCCTATTCGGCATTGGCGTGATCGTGAAGGGGTACCTCTAGCGCATGGCCGAACTGTACACCCTGGGGAACTTCACGATTGACGACATCGTGTTGCATGACGGCCGAACATGGATCGATCAGGCCGGCGGTAACGTCCTCTATTCGGCGCTGGGCGCCAAGATCTGGCTCTCGGAGGTGGGAATCATCGCGCGAATCGGCAACGACCTGCCCGAGCGCTACCTGGACATGCTGGCAACGTTCGACCTCGAACTCGTCCTGACCCACCTGCCGCGGCCGAATCTACACGACTGGGCCTTGTACGAGCCGGATGGGAGCCGCCAGTTCATCAATCATCGCCGCTCGGGCGACAACGACGAGATGTCGATTCGCGCCGCCGAGATCCTCCCGGTCCAGCGCACTGGACAGGCCTACCACATCGCGCCGATGCCAACTCTACGGCAAAGGGAACTCGTGCATGCCCTGAAGCGCCCAGACAATCTGGTCGCCCTCGATCCTCACGAGCTCTTTCTCGAAGGCTTTGAAAATCTTCTGTGGGAGACGCTCCGGCACGTCGATTTCTTCTTGCCGAGCCGTGAGGAGGCGCGCCGGCTGATCGGGAGCGACGTCCCGGAGCGCGCGGTCAAGGAGTTCGCTCGCTGCGGCCCACGGGTGACGGTCGTGAAATTGGATACTGAGGGATCCCTGGTTTACGAAGCCGCGGGCGATCGTCTCACGCATGTGCCGATCTACGCAGCGAAGGCCGTTGACGTGACCGGGGCAGGTGATGCGTATTGCGGCGGGTTCCTCGCCGGTTATCTGCTCCACGGGGATCCGGTTGAAGCGGCTTGCCACGGGACTGTCTCAGCTTCCTATGTCGTGGAAAGCCTGGGAGCCCTCCATGTGCGCCGGCCCTCGCGCGGCGAGGCGGAGGCGCGGGTGGCATCGGTCCGAGAGAGGACCACAGCAATGACTGCTTTCACTCCGAAGACCGAAAGGGTGCAATGAAGGCATGGACATGAAAAACCTGACGCTTCAATGGGACAACATGCGGGCTGGTATCGACGCTCAGGTACCTTTCGTACGGGATGGGGCGCGAGCCTGTTACCAGCAGGTGAAAGAGGAACTACGGGATCTCAAGACGCCGAGCCGCGTCTACCTGGTCGGCTGCGGCGACTCGTGGTATAGCGGAATGGCAACGCGGTTGGCGTTTGAAGAGTGGGCCGGACGGCCAACCGAGGCCCTGCAAGCAATGGAGTTTTCACGCTACCTGGTCCGCTACGCTCCCTCGGATAGCTGGGTGATCGCCACCTCGAATTCAGGCCGCGTCTCACGGACGATCGAATGCGTCAAGCGCGCGCGGGGCGAGGGCCTCACGACCATTGGGCTGACCAGCGCGCTTGACAGCCCGCTCGCGCAGGCGGCCGCCTCCGTGCTCGACTTGGGATATACAGAGCGTCGCTTTGGCCCAGGCACGAGCTCATATACGGCTTCGATGGTGCTCTCCTACATACTGGCGCTCTATCTTGGCGAGCTCAGCGGGCGGCTCTCGCCGTGTGAGGTTGAAACCCAACTGGAGTACATCTCTTCACTGGCGGACCCCATGCGCAAAACACTCGCTGCCATCGACGCGCCACTCCAGCAGTTGGCGCAGCGTGTCCCGCTCGCGGCGAAAATCGCCTTCCTGGGTGCAGGCCCTAATTACGGGACGGCGTTCTTCTCGATGGCCAAGCTGATCGAGGCAGCGCGCCATAACACAATCGGACAAGAGCTGGAAGAGTGGGCCCACGAGCAATACTTTGTTACCGGACTCGACACGTACACATTCGTTCTGGCACCGCGGGGTGCGGGTCTGGACCGGGCGCGCGAGCAGCTATTCGCCGTCAGGGCAATGGGAAGTCATGCAATTGCCGTCTGTGAAGCGGATGATCACGAGACGCGATCACTCGCCGACTTGAGCGTGCCAGTCTTTGGTCAGCCCGACGAGATTGTCTCCCCGTTGCTCTACTGCCTGCCAGCCGAGGTCTTCGCCTTGTACTTCGGGATCTCCAAGGGTCTGACAATGCTCGGCTTCGACGACGAGCATCGCAAGCAAGTCAACTTCCGCCAGATTTTCCAGAGCCAGATCATGCCATGAATACCGAGAGATTCGGCAATCGGGTTGCCATCGTGACCGGCGGCGCAAAAGGGATTGGAGCTGCGACGACTCGCCTCCTGGCGCGTGGGGGTGCCGCAGTAGTCATCGGCGATATCGACCTGGAGGCCGGAGCGATGCTTGTAGAAGAATTACGGACCGAAGGAAATCCGGCCTCTTTCGTCGCCACGGATGTCAGCCAGGCTGTCGACGCTCGCCGACTCATCGAGTGCACCGAGGAGCAGTTCGGCGCCGTGGATATCTTGATCAACAACGCCGGAATCGCGCTCGCGAAGTCGACGACCGAGACCAGTGAGGAGGAGTGGGATCGCATCATCAGGGTGAACCTGACCGGCGCCTGGCTGTGCGCCAAATTCGCAATCCCGGCGATGAAGCGGCGTGGAGGCGGGGCGATCGTGAACGTGGCGTCGAACGCCGGTCTGGTCGGCTTCCCCAACCTTGCGGCCTACTGTGCTTCGAAGGGTGGGCTCGTCCTCCTGACGAAGGCCATGGCGCTCGACTGTGCCCGCGATAAGATTCGCGTCAACGCCGTCTGTCCTGGGCACACCAGAACACCGATGGGGGACGGTTTTGTGGCGGCGCAACCGAACCCTGAGGCCTTTATCGCCGAGTTCATCAATGGCCAGCATCCGATCGGGCGGATGGCTGAAGCGAACGAAATCGCCGAGGTGATCGGCTTCCTCGCCAGCGGGGCGGCCTCGTTTGTCACCGGCGCAGTCCTCGCGGCCGACGGTGGGTATACCACGCGCTAGAGCGGCGGTCAAGTAATCCCGCGGGGGAAGGAAAAGACTTCCGAAGTCTTGTTCGCAGCCGGTGCTCGCCTCTCTCACTGCCGTCGGAGCGCGCTGTGGGCCAGCACGGTCGCTCCCAGACTTCGGAAGTCTGAGGACTTGACCGGCGCTCTAGGATCCTTTCCGGAAAGAGAACCTCTCCGGGAATCGAGCGATTGGAAAGACGGCGACAACTGTGCCTGAGAGGAAAGCGATGCGCTTTCGAGACCACGTTGCAATTGTCACGGGTGCGGCCTCGGGGATTGGCCGCGCCATCGCAATCACCTTCGCGCGCGAAGGCGCGCGAGTCGTCCTTGCCGACGTGTGGAATACCTCGCGACTCGACGAAGAGATTCCGAGCACGCCCGAAGCCATCGGTACCACTGGAGAAGATGGTGACACACGTATTTCCACTGGAAGAGGCCCGGGAAGCTCTTCTGTATTTCACGCAGCATCCCGAGACAGCAGTGAGGGTAGCGATTCGACCAAATGGATAGCCACTTCAATCTCAAGATCGATCGCCTGAAAGCACGCCTCCGCGAACTCACGCACCTGAGTGGAGTCGCGAGCGCGGAAGCGGAGGTAGCACGGTATCTGTACAACGCACTCCAGCCGTTGGCCGACGAAGTGATCGCCGATGCCTACGGCAACATTATTGCGGTGCGACACGGCCGCGACCGAGGCCTGCGGCTGATGATTGCCGCGCACTCCGATGAGGTGGGACTGATGGTGCGCGCCATCAGCCCGGACGGATTCCTCCGCTTTCACACCATCGGCGCCGTCAGTCCCACGGTTCTCCCCGCAACACGCGTGCTCGTCGCGGGCAGAGTCCCGGGTGTCATCGGGACTGTGGCGGGGCACCTGGAAGTGGATGGTGTTGCGCGCACTCGCGCAGTCTCCGAGTTGCACATCGACGTTGGCGCGCGCGATGAAGCCGAGGTGCGCGCCTGGGGCGTCCGCGAGGGTGATCCTGTCACCTTCGTATCGGAGCTCATCGAGCTCCACAACCCGAGACTCGTCATGGGCAAGGCTATTGACAATCGTATTGGCTGTGCGGTCTTACTGGAGATCTTCCATGAACTCCAGGGCGCTTCTCTGAACGGGGAGCTCTTCGGGGTCGTGAATGTCATGGAGGAGATGGGATTGCGCGGTGCCCGCATGACCACTTCCCGCGTCCGCCCCGATTGGGCCATTGCGCTCGATACGGTGCCGGCCGAAGATACGCCGCTCTCGACCGAGCGCGCCTTTGGCCTTGGACGAGGGCCTGTGGTACAACTGATCGAGGGGCGACCCCAGGCCCTTGTGGGCACGGCGATTCACCCGAAAGTACGCGATCTGCTTTTAGCCGTGGCAGAGTCAGCAGGAATCCCCATCCAGCTCTCGGCCCAGTACGGTCACTGGACAACCGATGCCGCCGCGATTCATCTTTCCGGCGAAGGTGTGCCGGTAGGCTCTGTATCGATCCCGCGTCGCTACTCGCACTCGCCGAATGAGCTGCTCGATCTCTCCGATGCGGCCCTTGCTGCGCAACTCCTCACGGCGCTGGTGTATCGAAACGGACAAGAGTTGAGGTTGGGAGTTCTGGAGTGAGCCAGCTGAACCCAACACGAAGAGCATTCTTCGCCCGATGGCACAAACCGGTGATCGGGATGGTCCATCTGCTGCCGTTGCCAGGATCGGAGGGCTATCACGGAGGCGGTTTACGGCCGATCATCGACCGGGCACTTTCCGAAGCACGAACGCTGGTGGCTGGCGGGGTGGATGCTATTCTCATTCAGAATGCAGGCGATCTTCCGCCTACGCCTGACGGTGGACCGGAAACAATCGCGTATATGAGCGTCATCGGCGCCCTGCTCCGTCGCGAGATTGCCTGCCCGTTGGGCGTGAACATCCTTGCGAATGGCTCAGCCTCGGCACTCGCCGTCGCCCACGCCATCGGGGCATCATTCGTCCGGATCAAAGTCTACATAGGTGCCGCACTGACGTCGGAGGGTCTTGTCACCGGGAACGCTCACGGGACTCTTGCGTTCCGCCGCCGTATCGATGCTGAGGAGATCGCTATTGCCGCCGACATCTATGACCGCACAAGTGCACCGATCGGAGAGATGCCGATCGGGGTGGTCGCCGACCTCGCGTTCCGCTATGGTCGCGCCGACGCTTTGGTCGTAACGGGCTACTCAGTGGAGGATGCTTTACAGCGCGTTCGCGAAGTGAAAAGCACCGTACCAATGGCTATAGTTCTTGCGGGCGGCGGAACATCGGCTACCAACATCGGCGAATTCATGCAGCACTGTGATGGGGTCATCGTGGGATCCAGCGTGAAGGACACCGGCCGCTTCGTTGGCACCGTCGATCCAGGGCGGCTAGCCATGTATATGGACGCGGTTGCCACGGCGCGAGCAAGAATGGCCGTCTGAAACTCTCGCACAGGACCAGGGAGCCAACCGTTCTTCCGGGATTTACGCATGATGCACGAAGATATTCTCGTCGAGCGCGAGGGATCGCTCGCAATTGTGATACTGAACCGGCCTGAAACCTGGCAACCGTTCTAGAGAACCTTGGCCTCCGTGAGCTCTCACCCGAGCAGGAAGCGCTCCCGCTCGCCTGCTTTGACACCGACGATTTTCAGGAAGGACGCCGGGCGTTTCTCCAGAAGGGTACGCCCAGTTTTCGGGGGAAATGATCGAATGAGAAGCGGCTTCGCACTCGAGGGGATGCGCGTCTTAGAGCTCAGTCAGGTGATGGCCGGTCCCTACTGCTGTCTTTGGTTGGCCGATATGGGGGCAGACGTCGTCAAGATTGAAAAGCCGGCTGGTGGTGACGATTCGCGGCGGATGGGACCGCCATTTATCGGTGGAGAGTCGGCCGCATTCCTGGCAATGAATCGCAACAAGCGCAGCGTCGTGGTCGATCTCAAAACTGAGCGGGGTGTCGCGCTCGTGCGCGAGATGGCGCAGCACTGCGAGCACATACAAATCAGGTACTGCGAGAGTTTGGACTCAACGAACGCGAGATTGCGGAGTTACGTGAGACGGGAATCGTCCAGTAACCGGAGGCACGCGCGATCCTGATCATGATCATTCACGACACGACGTTGATGCAGACCAACTAACCGCCCTGGTCACCCTGAGCGACGCTCGAAGATTCCTGGAGACTCGCTCCGCTCAGTATGACCTGCGTAGGCGCACCTTCCTGGGTCACGGAGCTGACTCCGGGCGACAGGCGGTTGCAGCATTATCGCCGGCCTGCCCCGTTCCGGGTTCGGGCACCCGCCGCCGAATGACGGGTGCGTTCGGCGCACAGCCCTGTTTTGACAGAAAGGGCACAGCGGAGTAACATCCGGCCGTCTGCGCTGCAACGAGCCTTTCTGCGTGCGCGACAGGGTATTCGAGTCCAGAGGAGAACCGTTGTGACCACCGCGCTCGACGCGGACAGTCCTAGTCCGGTGACAACTCAACAGGGGGAGCATCAACCCGACGGGGGCGCTGCACGAGCCGGATGGTCGAGGTGCGCCTCTGACTAGCCACTGATTTACGTACGGCCTCGGTGCCGTGCGTCCTCACCTGGCACCTCCGTGCCCGCCATCGGGATGTTGCGTCCCCGGCGGGCATTTTATTTGCCCCTTGTCGGAGGTGCCGCATGCTCTTCCTCACCGGTGCCGGCGCACGCTCGGGCTGGCCGCCTTCCGCCGCGTCACCTGGAGCCACAGAGAGCCGTGGTCGTCGCAGGGCCCTGCACACAGCCCTGCACCCTCCCTTATGCTGCCCGGTCGGTTCATCGCCGCTTGCACCTGACTAAGACCTTCACCGATTCTGTGCCGAGAACATCGGTCAAGGAGTCGTCATGGACGCGTGGTTCGGAGACTTCCGAAGTCTCGGAAGACTTCGGAAGTCTGACTCCTTGACCGGCGCTCTAGAAAGAGAGACGTCCATGGACCAAACGATTTCGATCCAGGACCTGGTTGCGCGCATCGAGACACTCGTGGCTACCGACGGTAGCAACAAAGCCGCCCTGCGGGAACTGCTTGGTGAGTTCCACCCCGCCGACATCGCCGAGGTGATGGACGAGTTGAGCGACCAGGCGGCGCTGGCGGTCTTCAACCTGCTGCCCAGGCAGGTCGCCAGCGAGGTCCTCGATGAGACCGATCTGGAGATTGCCCGCTTCATCTTTGAAGAGCTTCCGAATGAACGGCTGGCCGATCTGCTCGAAGAGCTTCCTATGGATGACGCGGCCCGCCTGCTGGCCGAGCTGCCCGACGCGACCGCCCAAGACCTCATCCAGCTCATGCAACCCGAGGAGGCCGCCGATGTCCGCGACCTGCTGGCCTATCCTGAGGAGACGGCCGGGCGCCTGATGACGAGCCACTTCGTCCGGTTGCGCAGCACCTGGACCGTGGGCAAAACCTCCGACTACCTGCGACACCTGGATCCCGAGACGGAAACCATCACCTACCTCTACGCTGTGGATGAGGCCGACCGCCTGGTAGGCGTGGTCCCAATGCGCGCGATGCTCACAGCCCGGCCGGAGCAAACCATCGCCGAGATCATGAACCCGCGGGTCGTCTCGGTTCGGGTCGAGACCGACCAGGAAGAGCTGGCGGAAGTTGTGGCCAAGTATGATTTCTTCGCCATCCCGGTGGTGGATGCCGAGGGACGCCTGGTCGGCATCGTCACCGTGGACGATGTGGTCGATATTCTCGAGGAGGAGGCCACCGAGGATATCCAGCGCCTGGGCGGCTCCGAGCCGCTCGACCAACCCTACTTCACCGTGCCGGTCCCCTACATCGCGCGCAAACGTATCGGCTGGCTGCTGCTGCTCTTCGTGGCCGAGACCTTCACGGGCAGTGTCCTGCGCTTCTTTGAGAATGAGTTGGCTCAAGTGGTCGCGCTATCTTTCTTCATCCCGCTTCTGATTGGTACGGGCGGCAATGCCGGCTCTCAGACCGTCAGCACCATCATTCGCGCCCTGGCGGTGGGAGAGATCGAGTGGCGCGATGCATTGCGGGTGCTGGGACGCGAATTTTCGACCGGGCTGCTGGTTGGCGTGCTGTTGGGGGTTTTCGGCTTTGGCCGGGCGCTGCTCTGGGGGACGGGTATTCCGCTGGCCCTGGTGGTTGGATTCACCCTGCCGGCGATCGTCACCTGGGCCAACACGGTGGGGAGCCTCGTGCCGCTCCTGGCGGAGAAAGTCGGGCTCGACCCGACGGTGATCTCAGCACCGCTCATCACCACCGTCGTGGATGCGACCGGCCTGGCGATCTACTTCCTGGTCGCCAAAGCGGTCTTAGGGCTGTGAGCCAGGCAACGAGGAGACGTCCATGCAAATGCGACCACGAAACTGGGCTTTGCCAAACATCTTTGGAGCGGGAAGCAGCGTCGAGCGCCCCTGGAGCATTGCGGACCTGCTGGTGCTGGGGGGCGTGGGCGCACTCCTGGGCGCCGGGGTCTGGCTGGCTGTGAATACTCCATCTGTAGTGCGCGGGCCCGTGATCAATCTGGCTCCTACCGCCCTGCCCTGGTACGCCCTGCTTTCGGTGGGGCGGATGGCCGCCGCCTACGCGCTTTCGATGGTCTTCACCCTCATCTACGGATCGGCGGCGGCCCACAGCCGGCGCGCCGCGGCGGTGCTGCTCCCGCTGATCGACGTGCTCCAGTCCATCCCGATCCTGAGCTTCCTCCCGGTGGTGCTCCTGGTGCTGATCGCCATCTTTCCCGAGCGCGTGGGGGTCGAGCTGGCTGCTATCATGCTGATCTTCACCAGCCAGGTCTGGAACCTGACCTTCAGCTTCTACCAGGCGCAAACCACAATCCCCACCGAGTTGCGCGAGGCCGCGGCGATCTTCCAGCTGTCGCCCTGGCTGCGCTTCCGGCGGTTGGAGTTGCCGTTCGCCGCCATTCCCCTGATCTGGAATAGCATGATGAGCTGGGCCGGGGGCTGGTTCTTCTTGATGGCGGCGGAGATCTTCACCCTCGGCCCGCGCGATTTCCGCCTGCCCGGCTTGGGTGCCTACCTCCACACCGCCGCCGACGAGGACAACCTCCCCGCGCTCCTCATGGGGCTGCTGGCGCTTGTGACGGTGATCGTGCTGCTCGATCAGCTCGTCTGGCGCCCACTATTGGCCTGGGCCGATAAGTTCAAGCTTGAGACCGTGGGGGGCGCCGAGCCCCCGGCGTCGTGGGCCTATGAGGTGCTCAGCCGAGCGAGACTGATGGCGACCCTCGGACGGACGGTGTGGCATCCGCTGGTGAGTCGGCTGGACCAGCGGCTCGCGAGGCAGCCCGCGCGAGAGGACGAGCCGGAAGCGACCCGGGCGGTACGACGGGGGCTCCTGCCGCTGCTGCTCGCGGCTCTGGCCCTCTTCGCTGGCTACTGGGCTGTGCGCGCCGGGCTGCTGCTGGCACAGATGCGAGGGACAGAGTGGGTTCAGATCGCTGCGGGCACCGCGGCGACCCTAGGACGCGTCACGCTGTCGCTGGTCATTGCCCTGGCCTGGACCGTGCCGCTGGGCGTGGCCATTGGGCTCAACCCCCGGCTGGCGGCGCGGCTGGGGCCGGTCGTCCAGGTGATCGCCTCCGTGCCGGCCACGGCGCTCTTTCCGGTGATTCTGCTGGCGTTCCTGCGGCTCCCGGCGGGTCTTAACCTGGCAGCGGTCCTGCTCATGCTGCTGGGCACCCAGTGGTACCTGCTCTTCAACGTGATCGCCGGCGCGGCTGCTATTCCGCGCGACCTGCGCGATATGAGCGCCATGCTCGGCTTGAGCCGCCGGCAGCGTTGGCGCACGCTGCTCCTGCCGGCCATCTTCCCCTTCCTCATCACCGGCGCCATCACGGCCAGCGGCGGCGCCTGGAACGCCAGCATCGTCGCCGAGTACGTAACCTTTGGCGGCCAGACTCGCAGCGTGACCGGGTTGGGGGCGCTGATCGCGGCGGCGACCGCCGAGGCCAACTACCCACTGCTCCTGGCCGCGACCCTGACCATGATCGCCACGGTGGTCATCATCAACCGCCTGGTGTGGCGCCGGCTCTACGCCGTCGCCGAAACTCGTTTTCGAATCGAGTAGCCCATGACGAACATCACCATGCCCCCGACGCCGCTGGTCGAGGGCCGCCACGTCGAGGTGAGCTACGGCAGCGGCCCGCACCGCTTCGTCGCCCTCGCGGATATTCATCTGCAGATTCAACCGCGCGAGTTCGTGGCCCTCCTGGGCCCGAGCGGCTCGGGGAAATCGACGCTCCTCCGCCTGCTTGCCGGCCTCCAACGCCCCACCAGTGGCGCGATTCTCTACCGCGGCCAGCCGCTGCGGGGCGTGAATCCCCACGCCACAATCGTCTTTCAGAGCTTCGCCCTCTTCCCCTGGCTCACGGTACAGGGCAACGTCGAACTGGCGCTGGAGGCCCGCGGCGTGCCATCGCAGGAGCGGGCCCGGCGTGCCGTGGCCCTGCTCGATCTGGTCGGGCTCGACGGGTTCGAGGGCGCCTACCCGCGCGAGCTCTCCGGCGGGATGCGCCAGAAAGTCGGCTTTGCCCGCGCCCTGGCTGTGGAGCCGGAGCTCCTCTGCCTGGACGAGCCCTTCTCTGCGCTCGACATCCTGAGCGCCGAGAGCCTGCGCCGTGAATTGCTGGAGCTGTGGACTGAACAGAAGTTGCCCACCAAAGCGATTTTGATGGTCAGCCACAATATCGAGGAGGCAATCTCGTTGGCCGACCGGGTGATTGTGATGGCTAAGGAACCCGGCCGGATCGTCTCGACTCTGCCGATTCCTCTGCCGCATCCCCGAAACCCCAAAGCGCCGGCCTTCGTCGCCCTGGTGGATATGGTCTACGGGCTTATCACGGGGCGAGCCCGCCTCGAGGCCGAGGTACTCGGCACCGCCCCCGGACAGCCTGGCCCGACCACGCGCCTCCCCGATGCCGACATCGAGGCGATCAGTGGCCTGCTGGAGGAGGTCCTCGCTGCGGGGGGTCCGGTCGATCTCTACCGTCTGGCCGACGATCTCTCCCTGGAATTGGACGACCTGCTCCCGATCATCGCTGCAGCTGAGTTGCTAGCCTTCCTGCGTGTGGCGGAAGGAGATGCCAGGCTCACCGAGTTGGGTGAGACCTTCGCGGAGGCCCGCATCCTGGCACGGAAGGAAATCTTCGCCGCTCGCATCCAACGGGTCCCCCTGATCCACTGGCTCATGGATCAACTCGATGCCGCACCGGGCGGGCGGTTGGCCGAGGAGCCCGTGCTGGCTGTGCTGACCCAGGAGTTTGGTCCCGAGGAGGCTCCCCATCAACTCGATACGGCGATCGATTGGGGCCGCTACGCCGAGCTGTTCGCCTACGATCGCGAGCGCGGCGAGCTCTCGCTCGAAGCCGAGCCGCTGGTTGTCGCCCCACGGGCGTAGCCCGGACGCCCTCATTCAAGGACCGGGTCCCGGCCGTGCTCGCGCCACGCCGCGACGGTGCACCGAATGCCCGCCTGACCGGCGTCCGGCCGGAGCCCCCTGCCTGGTGTCTATCACGCAGGGCGATGATGTGTTCTATGGTGATACCGGTGGCGAAGTCGGGGTCGGGGGAGAGGCGCATAGCCTGCGCCCATCCGACCGGCGGACCATAGCGCCTCCCCGGCCGTCAGGATGGGCTCGATCTGTGTGCGACCGGGAAGGAGGTATCGTTCGGGTCGTGGGCGGACGCCCTCCGCCCCTCCAACGCGACTTCGCCACCAGGATCCTCTGGTTTCTGTTAAAGTGGCGCGTACGCGCCACTGGGATACGCCATCCGCAGGGTGCAACATGACGGGTTTGACAACCACAACACGACCAATCTTCACGTTGGCTTCATGTTCGTGAGTATCATAAAACGCAGGATGAGTTCGGGCATTCTCCTCAACATCGATGCCACGCTCGGGCTCATCCTCAACTCAAGGCTCTAGTCCTCTTTGCGAGGGAGGTACGAGAATGCCCCCGGCAGCTGGCATACCCAACTGCCGGGGGCATTGCATCTATGGCCGGCACCGCGATCATCGGCTTTCGGATGCGTGGCCGAATGATCTGGTCAAACCGACCACGCCGCCGCTCAACGACGGAGTGTTCACTCGGACGCCGATCACACTGCCAGCGCCAGGAATGCCTCCACTACCTGCGAGTCGAAGTGCGTGCCGGCGAGCGAGCGAATGTGCTCGCGGGCCTTCTCCTCGGGCCAGGCGGGCCGGTACGGCCGGTCGGATATCATGGCATCCCAGACGTCGACCACCGTGAAAATGCGGGCGGCCAGTGGGATCTGCTCCCCGATGAGCCCGCGGGGGTAGCCGCTCCCATCCCATTTCTCGTGGTGGCAGTAGGGGATATCCAGCGCCGGCCGCAGGAAGGCGATGGGCGCGAGCAATTCATAGGCGTAGACCGGGTGTTGGCGCATGATGGCCCACTCTTCGTCGCTGAGCGCTCCCGGCTTGAGCAGGATGGCGTCGGGAATCCCCATTTTCCCGATGTCGTGGAGGAGCGCGCCACGGCGGATGTGGACCAACTCGGCCTCACTCACCCCCATCACACGAGCCACCCGCAAGGTCAACTCGGTCACGCGCCGGCTGTGTCCCTCGGTCTCCTTGTCCCGCAGATCCAACGCGCGCGACCAGCCTTCCAGCGTCGTATCGTAGGCCAGGGCCAGTTCGGCGTTGGAGCGCTGCAGACCATCGAAGAGAGCGGCATTGTCGATGGCGATGGCCGCCTGGCCGGCCAGGGTATCCAGGAAGCCGAGCCATTCCCGGTCGCCCTCCAGCGGCGCGCGGTGGAAGAGTTCCAGCACCCCTTTCACCTGGCCTTTAGTGACAAGCGGCACGCCGTAGTAGGCGACAAACTCCTCGCCCTCGAGCAGGGGCGCCTGGGCGAGGGCGCCGGCGCCCTCGCCCAGGTCGGGGATGGCGACAAGCCGGCGCTCCAGGGCGACGCGCCCCGCCTCGCCCTCGCCCAGGCGACAGTGGGTCTGCTCCAGGGCGCGGGTCCGGAAGCCACGTCCGGCCGCATAGTCCAGAGTCTGTGTGTACATGTTGAGGAGCAACACAGCGCCCGCATCCACATGCAGTTGGCTCGTGACCTGATCGAGGAAAACGGCGAGCGTGACGCGGAGGTCAAGGCTCGCGGTAATCGCCATATCGATGGTGCGCAGTGCCTGCACGAGCTCGAGGCGCCGCCGGGCATCAGTGACGAGACGGGCATTGGTGATCGCCTGCGCTGCCTGGTCCGCCAGGCCACGCAGCAGGACGAGCTCCTCCTGGTTGAAGTAGCGCATCTCGTCGACAGTCATCAGATGCAGGAAGCCGATCAGACGATCATCGCGCAACAAACTCGCTGCCACGAACGTCCGAATGTTGAGTGCCACGCGTACATCGGCGCTCGGTAGACCGGGCAGGGTCTGGATGTCCGGGATGACGATGACCGGCCCCATCCGCCCGGCGTACTCGTCGTAGAGCGCACGCGGGAGCGGCCGGGCCCGGTCGAGGTAGTCGGGCGGCAGGCCGAAGGTGGCGGCGAGGGTAACCACGGAATGCTGCTCATCGTAGAGGCTGAGACTCGCGGCCGGGACGTCCAAGGCGCAGGCGGCTTCCTCACAGACCGCTTTAAGTACGGCTTTAAGATCGAGTTGGGCGTTGAGGCGGGCCGCAACTCGTGCCAGCGCCTCGGCACGGGCGGCCGCGCGGCGGCTGCGGTCTTCGGCCAGCGCGCGCTCGGCTTCACGGGTTTGCAACGCACCGGCCATATCGTCAAAGGCACGTGCCAGGTGGCCGAATTCCCCTCCATCATATGACAGGCCGGTGCGAGTGCTCAAGTCGCCAGCGCTCAGTCGGTTTGTCGCAGCGACAAGCGCCTTGACCGGGCGCAGAATGAAGGCGTTGCCCCCGCGCCGCGCCGCCTCAAGCGCCAGCATGGCAGCCAGCGCCAGCCCGAGCAAGTTGCCGATGAGAAGCTTGTTCACCTCGGCATAGGCGACTGAGGTGGGGATGCCGACACTGATATAGAGGCCTCCATCTTCCGGCTCAGCATGCAGTGGTGTGAAGGCAAAGAGGCGCCGGACGCCGTCGAGGCCAGGCAGACGGATCGTACTTTCACCCCGCCGCGCCCGAATGGCATCAACGATGGGGGCCTCCGGGACCGTCTCGCCAACCAGGCGGTCGGGGTCAGGAAAGCGGGCCAGGATCGTCCCGTTGCGATCGATCACAGTGAAGGTCGCCCCTGGGGGCAACTGTGTCTGGGCGACAAGCTGGTTGAGCCAGCCCAGATCGAGCGCGACGAAGACCACGGCCCGGACCCGGCCGGTCTCATCGAGGACGGGGTGGCCGAAATTAAGGGTGGCCCTGTTGGTGACGCGATCGATCTGGTACTCGCCGATAGCGAAGTCGCGTTGCTCGAGAGCGCGGCGAAAATAGGGCCGGTCGGCGATCGTGACCGGGTCACTGAGCGGGACGGCACTGCAGACGACGTTGCCGTCCTGTCGGGCGACGCCCAGGAGAGCGTAGAATGGGTACTGTTTCAACAGATCGCCCAGGAGGGCGCTGCAGGCGGCGGAGTCGCCGTCGCGCACCTCAGGGAGTCGCGTCAGGGTGACAAGGACCTGGTGCACACCTTCGATCAATTGCTCCTGACTGGCGGAGGCGAGCCGGGCCACTTGTAGAGTGTTCTCGCGGACGTCACGGGCTGCGCGGTGGCGGTCTGCCCACGCCGAGTAGAAGGTCAGCCCGAAGCCCGGGAGGGTGGCGAGCAGGACAAGGAACAACAGGCGGACACGCAGACTGGCGAAAGAGAAGCGGGGTAGGGCACGAACCCCCACGGGCCTGGTGGTCAGCGCCGGTTCGGCGCACACATCGTGGGCACTCTTCATCGACTTCTTCCATGGGTCGTTCTTGTGGCAGAAGACACAACTCGACACCTCATACCCTATCACGAAGAGGCCGATTCCAGGGGGGGACAAAGATCCTACTAAGGGCTCGTGCGAACAAGGCGCTTGCCGGAGCGCATCGCGATGCGACGCTCCCTGTCCCGCAGAGCATCTCTGGACGGCACCAGCTCCCCGAGATCACCGGCACACGGAACAACGAGAACGGTCGAACCGAGAGCGAGTGATCCGCCGGCTACTGGTGCCCTGGTCCCGGCGCCACCAGTCGCTGGTCAGGAGCTGTGCGATCACGCACCGTGTCGGCCGGGGGGTCGAGCGGCTCGGGAGCAAGAGCGCCGTGTTGGGTCACAAGAGAAGCACCGGACACTACGGTCGGGTGGCTCCATCGGGAGAACGAGGCGGCAGCGGCCCATCCGGTGGGAGGCGCGAGGCTGGGCCCGGGATCATTATGATCGATGTATGTCGAGCCGTTCGATAACGTCGCGGATCGACCAGCAAGAGCGCATAACGCCAGTAAACCGGGTAATGCGCCCTCCGAAGAGGGTCGCGTACCGCAGGACGGCCCCCTCGCCGCGTGTCTCCAGGCGGCTCGTCGCGTGAATGTCGCCGTACAATTCGTACGCGGTCCCATCATCGAAGATCAGAAAGACCTGTGCAGGCGGCCCGCCAGTATTGCCCTCGCTCACCACCACACTGGCGATAGTTTTTCCAACGATCCTGCCAATTCCAGGATTCATGTGATCCTCCATTCTGCGTAGGTGACCACGCCGCCGCGGGGTTGCAGCGGACCCTGTCTGAATGGGGGATGGATCCAACGTTGAGGGTTGGATTTCAGGAGGGTCTGTCCTGTTCTGGAACCTCGATGTCCGGCGATGCACCGGCTCGCGATCTCAGCCGTTGTGCTCCTGTTCGGCAGAGATGGCTGGCGGCGGAGCGAGGTCGCGGATCGTGGCCATCAAATCGGAAAGCTCAAAGGGCTTCACGACGACGGCCTGAGCCAAATCGCGCAGCGCGGGCTCGACGTGGCGTTCGCCTGAGACAATAACGACCACCACCTGCCGCAACTTCGGTCGTTGGCGGATGGTCCGCAGCAACTGCGCCCCGCCGATCCCGGGCAGATTCAGGTCGAGCGTGATCAGGTCGGGCTGAACCGTGTCGAGACTGGAGAGGGCGGCGTCGCTCGTGTTTGCCAGAAGCACCTCATAGCCGTCGTCTGTCAACGCCTGCTGGAGAAACGAACTCACGCCCGGGTCGTCCTCAATCACCAAAACGACCCGCTCTGGAACATTGCCGGCCATCGCCCATTCCCCGCCCATGGTTTGTAGTTTGCATCGCTATTGGCAGAAGAGCAGGTTCGGTGCCATCGTTTCGGATGCGGGCGTTGGAACCGTGATCGGGACCCGCTTACAGTGGACGCGGCAAATTCAGACAGTGTGCGTAAAGAGAGGGTGACAACGGGGAAGGACCTGCGCACGGTAACCAGGCGCTGCCACCTCGCAGAGTCGCGATGACATTCGCCACCGCCGCCAGCCTCTGGCCGGCCCACCATACGACTGCCGGTGCCGCCGGCTGCGGGAGGAGACGCGCGCAAAGAAACAGGGCGCCGATCCGTAGATCGGCGCCCTTGCGGTGGTACAGGCGTGGTGACGACTCGCGGAGGTCAGTGCGGTTGAGCGACATGGGTCAACAGCCCTCAGCCTGAGGACCTGGTTGGCCGACCTGGGTCAACAACCCCAACAGTGTCGATCGCCCGCCTCAATACGTAATTCTACACTTTCGAAATTCAGGTGGTATGGGACGGTCATCCCGTAGCAATAGGGACATTAGTCCCGAAGTGCGAGGGTGATGCACTCTGTATCGCGCGATTGGGAGCGATATGAACTAGCCAATGGCAGAATCGAGCCACCGGGATCGGCGAAAGAAGAGGGGAAAGGAGTGCCCGCGAATGTGACGGTAGCGTCAAATGAGGATCACCCACTCGAACGCCTGGCAGGCGGAAAGCGGATGATCCACCCATCGGAAACCGTCGCCGGCACGTGACCGGTCACACTATTCAGGCACGTTTTGGCGGACGTAAACGTCCGCCAGAAGGGGCGCCAGCGCGGCGGTCACGTCCTCAGACTTCCGAAGTCTGGTGGGACCGTGCTGGCCCAAAGCGCGCTCCGACGACGGTGATCGAGGCGGGCAGCGGCTGCGTACAAGACTTCGGACGTCTGTTCCCTCCCTCCGGGGATTACTTGACCGGTACTCGAGCGCGGCGGGAGGGACTCGAACCCCCGACCCTCAGTTCCGAAGACTGATGCTCTATCCACTGAGCTACCGCCGCTTGTCTTGAGTTCTGAGTCGCTCTGCATTGAAGCGCTGATTTTCTGTTTGAAGATAACTCACAACAGCCAGAACTCATGACTTCGGAAGGGGCGACCAGTGGGACTCGAACCCACAACCTCCTGATCCACAATCAGGCGCTCCGCCATTGAGCTATGATCGCCACGAGTGGGCAAAGTATAGCATCAGCCGCCGCTTCAGGCAAAACCTCGCGCTGAATGGACACACCTCCCCACAGTGATAAATGTCGCGTAGGGGAACGGCAGATGAGCGGCACGTCCAGACGGTCATAGCCGTGGCTCTGGCCTGCCGCGCCCCTACCACGTTCGGGCCGCCGTTCCAGCACAGGCAAAAGCGGACGAACGAGACGAAATACGTCTCGTTCGTCCGCCGCCGTCATTGGGCTATGGCGCCGAGGTGACGGTGAAATACTGGCCGGCGGAGCGGCCGAAGACCTCAGGCATGTACATCTCATAGCCGAGGGCCGGCATGACGTTGAATTCGCCGGGCACCGTGGCGCGCATGAGGTAGGTGGTTTCGTAGGTACCGCGCTTGAGCAGATCCGCGAAGAGCGCCACCTTCTCGTCGCGAATCTCGCGCCGCGACCAGGCATCGTAGAAGAAGGGGCTCTGCTCCTCCGGCGGAAGGACTCGGCGCCCCTCCGGCCCCTGCGCGGCCTGACTGGTGGTCAGCAGACTCGGGTCGATAGCCTCGAAACCAGCCGGGAGCGGGTTCTCGAGCACGAAGAAGTAGAGATCGTTGGGCGCGATCACCGTCAGCTTCACTTGAACCAGGTCGCCCACGGCCACCTGCTTGACCTCGACGCCGGTTGGGCGCAGCGTCTGCGGATCGACGGCAATGTATTGGCGGGCTACGCTCAAGCCCTCGTTCTGGGCGGGGACGTCCTGGCCCGGCAGGAAGTAGCGCACCCACACGGCGTAGTAGAGGCGTCCGGCCCCGCTCTGGCCCGCAGCCGGAGGGGTACGGGTGATAATGAGTTGGTTCGCCTGGTCGAGCAGCAGCTTGCCGACCTCGACTGTCAGGCGCGTGGGCTGGTCAATGGTCGCGACCGTCGCGCGCTCGCTGGCGATGACCTCGTTGTTGAGGGCCACGTCGTAGGTGAAATCAGCGTTGAGCTCACCGCTGGCAGCCATGTAGTCGGTCAGCGCCAGAATCGCCCAGGCACTGGTCTGGGTGCTCTCCCAGACCTCCACCTTGCGTGCCATCATCAGCCAGCGCACGGCCTGAGGCACGAGCAGGTTTTCCGGTTCGGTGCGCACGATGGCGCGCAGGACCAGGGCCGTCGAGCGCTCGCTGGAATCCATCGCCGCCGGGTCGGCTTGGGCCTCTTCCCAGTGGGCGCCGGTGGCGCTCAGGATCGCCAGGCCGGTGAAGTCGCTGACGACTGCTTGGGCTCGCGAGGTTCCTTCTTCGCCGCCGATGTTCAGCAGTGTGAGCGCCAGGAAAGCACGGCCATCGGTGCCGAGGAGCTGGCGCTGCTCGAAGAGCCTGATCGTACGCCCGCTGTCGGGCTGGCCGGTCTCGCTCAGGACGTAGAGGATGAAAGCGCGTGTGTCCAGCGTGGCGTTGTCGTCCCTGTCGGCGGTCCGGCTGAGCCAGCGCGTCAGCCAGCGCTGGGCGCGGGCCAGACGGTCGTCGGGGACGGCGAAGCCGGCGCGTTGGGCCTCGGTCAAGCCCAGCACGGCGTACCCCGTAATGAAGGGATTGGAGGAATCCGCCGGCCACCAGCCCCAACCACCATCGATATTCTGGACATTGATGAGTTTCTGGACAGCCGCGCTGACCTCCTGCCGCAAGGGGGCTTCCAGATCGGGGCGGGCGGCCGCCAGCGGGGCGAGTTGCTGCAGGGCACGCAGGGTCGCGATGTTCGGCAGGAACTTGCTGACGACCTGCTCGGTGCACTCGTAGGGGAAGTGCCGCAGCGACTCGAGGGCACTCCTGGTGGCCCCAGCCAGTGAGGGTGCCAGCTCGACGGTGAGCTCGCCCTGGCTGGGATCGATTGTGGGCGGGAGCTGGATGCTCTCGACGGCGGCGCCGGCGCCCTGGCGGACCTGTCCACTGGTGGCGATAATCTCCGGCGCGGTCAGGTGGTAAACCGGGAGTGTCTGCCGCACGGCGTCGAATTGCCCCGGCGCCTCGACCGTCACAGTGACCTCGGACTGGTCGCCCGGTTCGACGGTCGCCGCGTAGACCACCGGCGCGCGCCCGCCGGACGGCACCGTGACCGTGCGCACGGCCTCGCCTTCCAGCCTCAGGCCACTCGCCTCAAGCTTGATCGTCACGTCGAGACTCTGCCCGGTGTTGTTGTGGATGACGTTGAGCAGTTGGAGCGCGTCGCCCACCACGAAGAAGCGTGGCAGCGCCGGACGCACGAAGAGTGGCTTGGTGCTCACCAGATCCTCGCGGTCGCTGCCGACGATGGTGTTGGCCCCTGTCACGCCGCGGGCGGTCATGGTCCAGGTCGTCAGATTGTCGGGAAGCGTCACCGACACCTCAGCCTTGCCCTGCTCGTCGGTCACCAGGGTGGGTTCCCACAGGGCTGTCTCGGGGAACTCCTGGCGAATCTCGGCCGGGCCAAACATGCCGTTCCCACCCCCACCGCCGCCCTTAGCCTCGGGCGCCAGGCGCTCGCTCACTCGATCCACGTTGACGACCAGCCCGCTGCCGGTCTGGATGCCGAGCGGGCGCGAGCCGTAGAAGACCTGGAGCAGTGACGGGTTCGGGTCCTCAGCCAAGGCCAGGAGGGCCTTGTCCACAAGCGCCAGCGAGACCTCGGCGCTGACCGGCTTGTTCTGGAAATCGGTCGTCTCGACGGTGAACGTCACGATCTGGCGCGGCTGTAACGGCCCCGCGGTCTGGGGCGTGACCTTGACGTTGAGCTGTTGCTGCTCGGTCGAGACCGGCAGATCGATCATGCCAACCCGAATCTCGGGCAGGGGCGTTTGCGGGCTCATGCCCTTGATTGCCACAACTGAGACGTAGATGTTGGGCGCGTACTCGGGCTTGATCGGGATGGCCAGAGTCTCGCTGTTGCTGGCGAGCGTGACCACGCGCGACTCCTTGATGGTGCCGCGCTCAATCGTGACCAGTGCCGTCATGCCCTCGAAGGGCATCGGGACCAGGATCCTGGCCTCGTCGCCAGGGTGGTACTGGCGCTGATCAGCGACCAGCTCTACCGTGTCAGTGTTCTCCTGGCGCCAGGAGACAAACTCATCGCTGCTGACCCAGAGGTAGGCCCGGCTGCGGACCTCGTGGCCACTGCTGTCGCGAGCCGTGGCGAGGACGGTGTAGCTCCCGCCTTCCTCGGGCGTGAACCTGGCGCGTGCCTGGCCGTCCTTGTCGGTTTTGACGGCGTCGCTGGCGACCAGCGTGTCGCTGAAGGTGGTGGTCCAGACGAACTGGCCGTTCTCGGCCTTCTCACGAACGCTGAACCACTCCCGTTTGAAGAACTGCAGACTGACGGTCTGATCAGCCACCGGCTGCTCGGCCGGATCGAGCGTGCGGACCTGGACGCCCTGCTCCTTCCCCGCCTGACCAACGAAGCCCTCGACCTGGAGGCCCACGTAGAACTCGCCCTGGTGGACAACCGTCTCAGCGCGGCCGGTGATCGTCTGGTTGTTCAGATCAGTGACGTCAGCCTCGACGACAAAGAGCTGGCTGCCCCTGGCCTTTTCAATTTTGTCCAGGTCGGTATCCACCTTCCAGGTGAAGCGACCGGCGGCATCGAGCGTGCCCTTGCCCTCGGTGAGTTGCTCGTTGACGCTCTCCTGGAAGGGCGAGAAGAAGCGCTCCTCATCCTCGTCGCGCCAGCTCCAGTAGCCAGGGAGATCCGGGTTGAAGGAGTATGCGCGCCGCAGGATGCGCCACGTGATTGGGGCGTTGCTGAGGGCACCCCCGAAGTAGTACTCGGCCGTCACGCTGGCGTTGAGCGGCTGGTCCTGGACGACAGCGGCGCTATCGGTCTCGACGCTGACCCGGAACTCGGGGCGGCGGTATTCGGCTACGTTGAAGTAGCCGCTGTAGGTTCGCTGGAAACTGTAATCCGCTCGCTGGACCGGAGCATCGGCGAAGTAGATCTCGTACCCGCCGGTTTGGGCCTCCTCCGGCAACGTGATCTGGCCGTGGAAGGTGCCGAACGGCGAGAGCGGGAGCTTCTCGTGGAAGATGTCCTCACCCTGTGGGTTGCGCACGTGGATCTCGATTTCGCGCTCATTGGGGAGTTTGTAGGCGGCGTCGGCGTCCTGCCGGATGACCCCCTTGAAGTAGACCGTCTGGGCCGGCCGATAGAGCGGCCGGTCGGTGTAGATGCCGGCCCGGATACGGGAGGGATCGAACTCCTGGGCGATTCCGAAGTTCCAGACGCCGATGCTCTGGTTCCAGTCGCTGCTGACGACGGTGGTCGCCTCACCGCTGTAATCGGCACTGCCGTAGGCAAAGGCATAGAGGGCCAGATAGGGATCGCTCTGCGGATTGCCGATCTGGCTGTAGAAGCGACCTTCGGCATCGGTCGTGCCCTCGGCCAGGACCTCGCCCTTCTCAGTCAGGACCCGCACCGGGAGGCCGGAGAGGGGATCACCCGTCCTCAGATCGGTGGCCCAGACCAACGCGTCCGCTGGTCCCCGCTTGAGGGTCAGGTTGATCGGCGAGACCACCATGATCTGGCGCGACGGGTCGGTGGTGGGGGTATCGACCTCGAGATAGTAGAGGCCGGGCTCCATCGACCGGGCCTCCCCGCCTGTCTGCGGTGGGATAAGGGTCTTGTAGAGGTAGGTAATGTTGGGCTGGGTATCAATGTCGACCGACCAACGCTGCACGACTGCGTTGGGATCACCACGGTAGCGGTCCCAGATCTCCCAGGCACGACTGTTGGTGAGCCGCAGGAAATCGGCCGTCGAGAGGCGGAAGAGGCCGAAATCGAGGCGCCTGACGTTGCGGTGCGCAACAATCTGGAGCGTCGGCGTGAACGGGTTATAGGTCCCGACCCGGCCGGTGTTGCGCAGCTCGACCAGCGGTGGCAGCGGGCCGGTCGTGAATTCCAGGGTGAAGGGCTCGCCCAGCGGCTGGCCGGTGGCATCCGGCGTGCCGGCGTCCAGCACGAGACGATACTGCTCCGATGGTTTGAGACCGCCGGGCAGCCACAAATTGAGGTCGGTACCTTCCGGGTTCCAGCCCGTGAACACCTGTGTGGCGGTCGGTACGATCGTCAGGTGCCCGTCGATGCCGGTCTGCTGCATTGGCACGTTGAAGGAGAGGTTGATACTTTGGAACGGCTCCACGTTTTGGGCGCCCTGGGCCGGATTGCTGTTGATCACTTTCGGCTGGGGCGCCGCAGTCAACCGGTGCTCGAAGGGCTTGCGGGTCTCGCCACCACGCGCGCCGCGCGCCCCGGCCGCCACGGTGGCGGTGTAGTCGGCGCCCCGCGTCAGGGGCTGGCCGGGCTGAAAAACCAGGGTGCGCTCGTCGGCGGGCCAGCGGAAGGTGCCGCTCACCTGACTCCCCTGAGCGTCGACCAACGAGAAGGCCGCCTCGCTGGAGGGGTGATCCATCGCCTGGTTGAAGGTGACCGTGACCGGCGCGGTGGGCGCAATGTAATTGCCGCGTGTGGGCGGCACCGGCTTGCCCTCCGGGGGTTGGCCCTCCAGACTGCCGGCGGCCGGCTCGATGCGCAGCACCTCCGGGAAGGTAGTGGTGAACGTCCAGGTGTAGTTCTCGCGCAGCACAGCCCCGACGGTGTCGGTCAGCCCGGCACCGACGGTCACACGGTACTCGGTGCTCGGAAGCAGGGGCTCACTGGGCCGGAAGGTGTAGAGGCTGGTGGTCAGCCACTCGCCCTCCCCGCGCAGGGGAGGCTGGATCGTGATCGGGGACGCAGAGACGCCCTGCCGAGACGTCTCGAGCCCGCGCTGGTCGAGCCCTACGAGCTTGACAACAGGGTGGTTGAACTGAACGCTGATGAGTGTTTCAGTCGGCACGGTGCTGACCTCAGTCGCATCCGGCGCCGGCTGGACCGACTCCACCTGGAGAAAGTCAATCGTGGTGAAGGCCGCACGGAAAGGAGCCCCCACACCCTTGGGACCACCGGCCTCGCTCTGGTCGGGGATGATCTCGATTTGATACTTCGTGGCGAGATCCAGCGCGTGGCTGGGTACGAAAACGAGCTTGCGGTCGTCTTCCCAGCGGAACTCACCGGCGACTGCCTTCTCGGGCTGCCCTTCCGGCGCAATCCGGAAATTGTGCTCGACGGCAGTGCGATCTACCGGCTGGCTGAATATCAGTGTGATGGCAGTTGCCACCTGGACCTCCGAGGCCCCATGGTAGGGGTCGGCGGCCGCCACCTGGGCACCACGGGTCGTGAACTGCCAGTCGAAGTCCTCAGCCATCTCCATTGCCGGAGCCACTTCTGGGAGGATGATCACATGGTAGGTTGTGCCGGCGCTGAGGCCATCGGCGGGGTAGAAGCCGAAGAGGTTCGGAGCCAGCCAGCGTCCGAACCCCGCAACGGGCGGGTCGATCGTTACCGGCTGGGGTAGGGTACTCTGGTCCTCAAGGCTGGTTACCTGGACCAGGGGATGGTCGAAACGAATCGTGATCGGTCCGGCCGGGTCCACGTCCCGGGCGCCAGGGGTTGGCGCCACTTCGACCACGGCAACCTGGCTGCCAGTCTGAAAGCGCAGCGTCACCGGGGCGCCTAACGGCTTGCCGGCCCGGTTGGCGGCCGTGGGGGCAAGGGCGACCTCATAGGAGGTATCCCAGGCGAGCGGCTGGCGGGGGCGGAAGATGAGCCGCTCGCCGCGATTCTCAGCCGTCCAATCGAAACTTCCCGGGACGCTGGGCGTGATGGCGAAGGCGGCCTCGACCGAAGCGTGATCCATTCGCTGGTCGAAGGCAATCTCGATGGTCGTGGTGCGACTGATTCGACCGCTGCCCTGAGGGACGGCGGCGATGACGCTGGGCGCCTGCCGGGCCTCGCGCGGCGCGAAGCCCTCGCGGGCCAGCGAGAGACCCAGGGCCAGGAGGACGACAAGGATCGCGGCGAGGCCAGCAATCAGGATACGATGGCTTCGGAATGTTGACATGGTTCTCCTTAGAAGGCGCAGGGCGGGGCCTCGAGGACAGCGCGTGGCATGTCCGACGCTTCTCATCGTAGCGGCTCAACGAGTCGCAGGCATCGGCCAATGAATGCGTCTGGGAGTCGGCGAAATGGCGGAGGAAGCGCCCCGTCCCGCGGGGCGCCGTGATGGTCAACCTTCTCGGGAAAAGCTGAGACGCTTGTGCGCAGCGCAGCAAACGCCGGACATCCCGATCATATCTGCTGAAGGTCGCGCAGTGGGGCGGACTATGGAGCCATTGCTGGCATCAACTATGCTATAGAGAGTGTAGAGTGACCATTGGAAAGTAGACGCTGTGGAAGGAGGCTATGGTGTTAACGTCGCGATTGGCTGGATGGTTACGGGAGATAGTCGAGCGATGGGGGTTGGTGACACAGCGACCGCAGGCGGTGCCGGTTCCGGTGCACGTGCCGCGACATCCCGTT
Source organism: Ardenticatenaceae bacterium (assembly GCA_027493995.1). Lineage (GTDB taxonomy): Bacteria > Chloroflexota > Anaerolineae > Ardenticatenales > Ardenticatenaceae > DOUV01. The sequence continues at coordinate 10,303,635 of JAOSJS010000001.1, forward strand.
CGCAGCCGGCAGCGGGCCGTCCGTCGTTGAGCGCGATCTCCAATCGGACCGCAGGGGACGCAAAGTGAAGATTGCTTTTCTTTGCGTCCTTCACGTCTTCACAAATCTTTTTCTGTTCTTCTGCCTCGGCCAGGTACCCCGCCTCCGAGGTATTGATCCTAGACTGCTTCCAAGAGCACTTTGAGAACGCCCGGCTTCACCGCGCGCGCCATCGCCCGATCAGCCTCCGACAGGGAGAAGCGGTCCTGGATGAGGGACGTGACGTCAACCACATCACCGGCGAGGAGCCGAAGTGCTGGGGTGAATGGACCGCAGCGTGAGCCCACCAGGGTGATCTCGTCCACGACGAGCAGGCTGAGATTCACGTCCAGCGTGCCATGGTAGGTACTCTTGAGCACCAGGCTCCCGCGCGGCCGGACCAGCCCCCGCGCACTGATAAAGCCCTCGGAGTTCCCAGTCGCCTCGACCACCACATCGGCCCATCCGGCCGGCTTTTGGCTCGCCTCACCCTGTCGCACCGCCTCAACGCTGATGCCACGTCGCCGGAGCACATCGAGTTTCTCCTCGTGCCGGCCAATCGCGTGAACCTCGGCACCGGTCAGGGCCAGAACCTGGGCGCAGAGCAAGCCTAACTTGCCATCACCAATGACAGCCACCCGATCCGTCGGATGAATCTGAACCTGCTCGAGAATCTCGCACGCCGCCGCGAGGGGCTCGGTGAAGACGGCCTTCTCGTCAGGCACCGGGTCCGGAACCGGGTGGAGGTTCTCGGTGGGGAGGACGAGGTAATCGGCGTGAGCGCCATCGCGGTTGACGATGCCCAGGACGGTGCGGTTGGCACAGTGCGTGACGTCGCCCCGGCGGCAGGGCGCGCAGCGGTGGCAGGCCGCGTTGATCTCCCCGACCACGCGCCGGCCGACCAGCGCCGGATCATCGCTCTGCTCGACGACGCCGACGAACTCGTGGCCGATGACCCCCTGAAAGGCCATGTAGCCCCGGGCCAGTTCGACATCGGTGTTGCAGATCCCCGAGAGGCGCACGCGCACGAGCGACTCCCCCGGCGGCGGAGCAGGCACCGGATAGTCGGTGCGAAGTTCCAGGTGGTCACTCAGGTAGAGAGCGCGCATTCGAAGGAGTCCTTTTTTGGATGGAGTCGTGCGGGCACGAGCGGACAGTACACGTGCGCTGCAGGTGAGGGTGAGGCACACCCAAAGGCCCAGACCACGATACAGGTACGTCGCACCCGGCATGCCTCACTTTTGAGTCGCTCTCCCTTTCGAGAAACGACGTATCCACAAACATGTGCCTCATCTATTGTACCGTTGCGGTCTCATCAGGCCAGTTTGTCTTGCACGCCACTCATGTGCTTTGTGAAGGATCTCTTTGATGAAGGAATCCTTCCCCGCCATGTAGCCGAAAATATCGTGCGGAAACTGCCTGGCAAGCATCTCCTTTAGGCGGCCATACTGCTGGGCTTCTTCAGGATGAGCACGCAAGTAATCACGGAAGTCGAGATGACGGGCCACTTCGGGATTGTCCGGCTCATACAGGTGAACATTGTGGGTCCGGTTCTCATCTCCGCCCTTGACGAAGTAGCGCCGGCCCGCGATTCCGTTCTCACCGAGGGGCTCATACCCCAGATTGATCAGGGCCGCATTGAATAGCTCAACCCGATCGAGATTCCGCACGAGCGGCATAATATCAATCACCGGCTTGGCACTGAGGCCGGGAACCGCGGTGCTGCCAATATGGTGGATGGAGAGGAGTTCATCGCCAAAAATGGCGGCAAGGCGTTCTGCTTCGTGCTGAAATGCGTTCACCCAGGATAGGTCGTATGGCACCACCACGATGTTTCGCATCGCACCCATTTTTGCTGGCTCCTCTTCTTCCAGTCGTCGAACTCGTACCGAGGTGGCTGCCGTCCGACTCCGTTCAGTTGCCGAACGAAGTGTCCGGCGTTCCATCGGGGTTCAGTCGGATCAAAGCGATGTCGCCGGTGCCGATAGCGCCTTTCGTGCCGGCGACGACGATCTTGCCGTCGGGCTGCAGAACCATGGCATTCGCGCGGTCGGCACCGCCGAAACCGATCGACGTTTTGCCGTTGCCACTGAAACTGGTGTCGAGTGCGCCATCTGGATTGAGGCGTTCCACGCCAAAATCCTCATCGTCCGGGAGGAAGTCCACCACGTCTGTGGCCGTGCCCGCGACCACGATCCGGCCGTCGCTCTGAATGGCGACCGCTCTCGCTACATCATCTTTGCCATCGAAATCGCTATGCACTCTGCCGTCGGCGCTGAAGCTCCTGTCGAGGGTGCCGTCCGGGTTGTAGCGCGCCACCGCGAAGTCATTTTGGTGCGAGAGCCTGACGTAGCCGGCCGCGACGATCTTGCCGTCGGGTTGAACTGTCACGGCGTAAGCCCTCGCGGAGGATTGAACTGACTGAATGACGGTTTTCACGCGGCCTTTGGAGCCAGTCGCGTGTCAGGTATCAGGGCGTTATGTGCTACGCTCTATACAGAACGCATGCTGCCTCACGCCACATGTTCGGCGATGATCTGGTCGACCTACGCCAGGAGCGCCTCCAGATCGACAGTGTGAGTCGTAACGACCTCGGGCGGGGGTGGGAGCGCCGGCGGGTCGGCGAGGATTATGCCCGTTAGCTCTTCGTAGTATTGGCGGTACTCGATCATGCCTGTCTGCTGGTATACATCGCGATAGAGTTGGGCTGCCCTGGCAGCATGGGGGAGAAATCGCTCGGAATCGCTCTGTAAACACGAGAGGGCGTAATGGATGGCCGCCTGTTCACGCTCGGCCGGCCATTCGGCCAGGAGTGCTTCCAGTTCATGCACCGCGCTCGGCGCATCGCTCGCCTGGAGCGCGGCGTGCAAGCGAATCGACAACACCAGCCTTGCAGTCTTATCTCGCCCCGGTCCGATGATGCGACAACGGCCGAACCCCACTTGAAGCAGGATTCGACCGCTGGGGTACTGATGACACCACCGGTGCAGGAGGGACCCGGTACCCTACGCCGCGACTTGCTTCTGCTCGCCCCGCCGGAGGAAGGGGAGGAACCGCTCGTACTCCTTGTTCTCCCACACCACCAAGATTTGCGAGGCGTTGAAGATCGAGCTGTACGTGCCACTGACGATACCGATGATCAGCCACAAGACAAACTGCTTGATTGTGACACCACCGAAGAGGGAGAGCGCCACCAGCGTGAAGAGTGCCGTGAGTTGGGTGTTGATCGAGCGATCGAGCGTCTGGATGATCGAGTGGTTGACGATATCGGCGAAGGGCTCGCCGCGGTGACGGCGCATGTTCTCGCGAATGCGATCGAAGACGACGATGGTGTCGTGCACCGAGAAGCCGATGACCGTAAGGAGGGCGGTCAGGAAGAGCGCGTCGACCTCCCAGTGCAGGAAGTGGCCGGCCAGCGCGGCCAATCCCAAGACGACGAAAACGTCGTGGAGCATCGCCAGAATCGCCGCCGTTCCATAGCGGAAGGGGTTGGGGACGTGGCGAAAGGCGAAGGCCAGGTACAGCAAGATTCCCACCGCCGCCATCGCAACAGCATATACGGCGCGCTGAGTGACGGCCTCACCGACTGAGGGACCGACCGACTCGAAACGATTCTCCACGAAGGGGCCATAAGTCGTTTCGAGCGCGTGCTCGATCGTGTTCTTCTCATCCTGAGTAAGGGCTTTGGTACGGATGAGGACGACGTTGTCGCTCGATGATTGCGCCAGCGAACCCGGGTAGCCGATCTCGGAAAGCTGTGAAGTGATCTCGGCCGGCTGCAATACCTTCGCGGGGTTCTGGAATTGCAGCTCGAGCAGCGCGCCACCGGTGAAGTCAATTGAGAGATTGAGGCCCCAGAGGAGGAGCGCGATCAGGCCCGGCACGAGAACTAGTGCCGAGAGCAGAAAGTACCAGTAGCGCTTCCCAACAATGTCAAACACAACGATCTCCTTCGAGTAGCAGTAAGGGAGCAGCCAGTCGTCAGTCCGGTGACACCCCTATGGGGGGCCAACGACCCATGCGCTCATCCAGTCATCAACACGCTGATCGATGCAAACGCCTTCGGGTGAGTCGTCAACACCAGGGTAAAACGAGACGACCCGCGACCAAATCTTCGTGACACAGCAACCAGCGACTGACGACGATCTTAGTAATCGCTCTCCCATTCCTCGTCGAATTGACTCTGAGGTCGATCCTCGCGAGGTGGCCGATCCAGTACAATCATTTGGTCCGCAACCAGTTCGATGCGGTAATGGCGCTGTCCGCTCTGGTCTTCCCAACTCCGAGTCTGGAGGCTGCCCTCGATGTAGACTCGGCGGCCCTTGGCCAACATCTGATTGCAGATCTCCGCCAACTCGCGCCAGGTGACGACGTTGAACCATTCTGTGGCCTCTTTGCGCTCTCCATCAGGAGTTGTCCAACTCCGCCCGACAGCCACGCTAAAGCTCGTAACAGGGGTTCCACTCGGTGTATAGCGCATCTCAGGATCACGCCCCAAATTGCCAATGATCATTACTTTGTTCAAGCCGCGCGCCATGTAGATGTACTCCTCACCCTGTGAGATTTTGATTTTCCGATTTGGGGCCAGTCGGGATGCTGTATTTCAATCCAAAATCGGGATTCCACGCTTAGACGCCGAACCACCAGTGATTCTTTGTGGCATCCAGGCGCATCACCGCGTGCAGGAACGTGCGTGTAACGGTGATCGCCGTGAAGAGAGAAATGAGGACACCCAACGCCAACGTCAGCGCAAAGCCCTTCACGATACTCGCTCCGAAAGTTGCCCCGAACCAGAAGAGGATGGCACAGGTGATGAGAGTCGAAGCGTTGGAGTCACGGATACTCGGCCAGGCCCGCTCGAAGCCAGCGCGGACAGCGGCTGGCAGGGCCTTACCATCGCGCAACTCCTCTTTCATCCGCTCGAAGATGAGGACGTTCGCATCAACCGCCATGCCGACCGAGAGCACGAATCCGGCAATACCAGCGAGGGTCAGCGTAACCGGAATGAGCTTGAATAGGGAAAGCACGACCGCCATGTAGACCGCCAGCGCCCCCACGGCCAGCACACCGGGCAGGCGGTAGTACAGGATCATGAAGAGGCCCACGACTGCAATGCCGATCGCTCCGGCCAAGAAGCTGCGATGCACCGAGTCCTCACCGAGGGTCGCCCCGACCGTGCGGTTCTCGATCACCTTCAGTGGGACCGGCAGCGCACCATACTTGAGCTGAATGACCAATGCCTGGGCTTCCTCGAGCGTAAAACGGCCGTTGATGACACCCCGGCCGTCGGGAATCTGGCTCTGGATCACTGGCGAGCTGATCACTTGCTTGTCGAGGGTGATTGCCAGATAGCGGCCCACATTGTCGCGGGTAAACTGCGCCAGGGTCTGGGCGGGCTGGCCGCTCTTGAACTCGAAGGCAATCTGCGGCTGGCTGGTGTTGCTCTCAAAACCGACGTCGGCGCTCTTCAGGTCGGCGCCCGTCAGGACGGTATGGTAGACCTTGGTCGTCGCGGTATCCGTGACCGGCGCTTGCGCGCCGAAGTCAGTCACGACTTTGGTCCCCTCCTGCAAGGGAGTGTTGCCGGCGTCGATGAATTCGAGCAGACCAGTCTCGCCAAAGGTGGCGATAGCCTGGTCGGGATCCTTCAGGCCGGGCAATTCAACAACGATTCGGTCGTTCCCCACTTGTTGGATCAGGGGCTCGCTCACACCCAGACCGTTGACACGCCGTTCAATGATCGCCTTCGCCGCCTGCATCGCGTCTTTATCAGGAGCCTGCCCAGAGGGAAGATCTGCCGCCAGCACCACCTGGAGTCCCCCCTGAAGATCGAGACCCCGGCGAAACACGACGTCACGATTGATCTTGAGCGGACCGAGATTCACGTGGATGCCAGGGTTGTTCGGAAGTGCCAGCCAGATCGCAGTAACTGCCAGGAGCAGGATCAGGCCCAACATCACCACAGTTCGAGATTGCATCAGAACTCGCTTCGGCTCCTTCCCGCCACTTCATAAATTTTCGCCTTCCAGGGGACCGCTGGGGAAGGAACGCAGCAGTCCTTGGACAGACGAAGGACCGCCCATCTGGGTGGCGGCCCATTATGTTGGATTATAGCCCATCCATCCTATGTGTCAAAGTAATCTGACTGGTCTTTCCTCATAGTCGCCCTCACATTCTGGCGTCCTGGAGGACCGTGAGCCTGGCAGATGCCAGCCTCACGAGGCCCGTCGCCTGGGGAGCCGCCAGCCAGAGGGTCATCCAAAGGTGCGACGCACCTGCCATCCTGGGCCGTGGTGAGCCCGGCCCCTCCATAATCGAGCGCTTCCGAGAGAGCCAGGTGCGTCGCACCCCTTCCGCCCGATCCTGCCCATCGCGGGCCCGGCGTACCGGCCCGCGAGCATCGCTGAAGACCGCGAATGGTAAAAAGAGTGATACAATTTTTACCGAAAAGGGCTTGTTCAATGGTTCATTTGATGTTATACTTCTTGCAATATTCTGCGCTTGAGGTGACTCAAGGGGGACCAATGCACATCGCAAAAGGGCGCTGGCTTGGGCTACTGCTCGTCACGGCGCTGCTTCTGACGGCCACTCCGGTGGATGTCAGCGCTACGGTGCCGAGTCGTTATTTCCCAGAAACCGGCCACACTGTCCGCGGCGGCTTCCTTCAGTTTTTCGATGCCTCCGGTGGGATCGCGATCTTCGGGTATCCGATCACCGAAGAGATTCTCGCCAACGGTCTGATGGTGCAATATTTTCAGAGGGCCCGTTTTGAGTGGCATCCCCAAAACCCCGGTCCGTACCAAATCCAGCTCGGTCTCTTGGGCCAGGAGATTCACGGGCCTCCGGACCCGGCAGTTCCACCACTCCCAGCAGGCCACGGCACGAGTGTGCGCTATTTTCCCGAAACAGGTCACAATGTGACCAACGCCTTCTTACAGTTCTGGAACACGCATGGTGCGCTGCAGATCTTCGGGTACCCCCTGACGGAAGCCTTTCCCTCCGGGGGCGTGACCTACCAGTGGTTCCAGCGCGCGCGGTTCGAGTTTCGGAATGGCCGGGTCGAGCTCGGCTTGATCGGTTCGGAATGGCTGGCCGGCTCGCCGGCCGTCCCGGCCGCACCGCCGAGCCCCGCGCTGCGGACACGCTACTTCCCGCAGACTCGCCAGACGGTTGCGGGCGCCTTCCTGGACTTCTTCGAGCACAAGGGCGGCGAGGCCCTGTTCGGGCTCCCGATTTCCGGCGAGTTTGCCGAGAATAACGTCACGGTGCAGTACTTCCAGCGGGCACGCTTCGAGTGGCACCCCCAGAATCCCGATCCGTACAAGGTTTTGCTCGGCCTGATCGGCCAGGAGCTGTACGGCCCGCCGGCACCACCGCTGGTTGACTTCCGGACGCCCTGGAACCCCAATCTCAGCTACTTCCCTCAGACCGGGCACACAGTCAGTAATGCCTTCTTGAGATTCTACCGGGAGAACGGTGGGGTTGAGATCTTCGGCTACCCGCTGACTGAGGCCACTGCAGAGGGGGGCGCAATCATCCAGTGGTTCCAACGCGCCAAGATGATCTTCCAGAATAGTCAGGTGACGCTGGCAAACCTCGGCGAGCAGCGCTTCAACCCCAACGCCGAAGGGCGTTTCAACCCTGATCGCGTCTTCTACTTCGTCTGGACCAACAACGCTCGCGTCCAGGCGATTGGCAAGGGACTGGAGAATGCTCAATCCACTACCATCGTCGAACAGCGCTTCGAGCACGGCCGGGTGCTGCTGCGCGTTGACACCAACGTAGCCTTCGTGCTCCTGGATGACGGCAGCTGGCGGGCCTACACCGCGCCGGCTGCCACGAATCCCGCGCCCGCCTACGCGGCCCCGCCCGGACGAATGACGCCCGATGGGCAGATTGGGACGCTCTGGCGGTCACTGGGCGGACCGGGGAGCAAGCTCGGCTGGGCCACCGGCAGCACCACCAGCGCGGTGAGTCTCGCCCAGCGCTTCCAGAACGGCCACATGCTCTACAGCGTCGCCGAGCACCTCATTTTCGTCGCGTACGGTGACGGTCACTGGGAGCAATTCCAGGACGTCTACCCCGGTTTTGGGCCTCAGACCGATCCGTAGGACAGGGATCTGAGGGACAGATGCTGGCGTGAAACGTGGCTCTCTGCGGGCCGTGGTGGCCAGGAGACGCCCCGGCGGGGCGTCTCTGCTGGTTAGCAGGTGTTGGCGGCCAGGCGCCCGCGTTGCGAACCCGCCCGAGAGGGTTTTGGCTCTCAGCCAGCGGTTCGAACCGCTGGCCTCGCCCCGGCACGTGATCCTCGATGAAAAAAGTCAATCTCCATCAGAGAGCCAGCTCTCGCAACACTGCCGCAAACGACGCCTCACGTTTCAGAGCGGTTGCAGTCCTCCTCCAATTCCCACAGCGACCCTCACACGCCCGCCGGTTGGTTTCGCCACCTAACCTTACCGTTGTCTTTGACGCTGGACCGCTTTTTCGGTACCATCCCGGCATGCGGTCCGCTTCGAAGCGGGAGCGTTGCAATGACTCGCTTCACAACCGCATGGAATTCGTTTCGCGCGCGCCTGGTTGTCGCTGCCTGTCTCCTGGCGCTCACGAAGCTTCTTCTCGGCTGCGGGGTTCACTCCCTCGCACCCGCGGAAGGACGTAGCGCTCCGCCTCGAACAGAGCAGACACGCTTCGTCCTCCGGTAGCGGATCTCGGCGAGAAGAGCCCGGGAATGGAAGCGAACCTACAGAGCTCAGGAAGCGCGCGTGTTATTTTCGGTACGGCTCTTACGCTGAGGCGCTCATGAATCCAATTGCGATCCAAATTGGTCCCATTGCCTTGCGGTGGTACGGTCTGCTGATTGTAACCGGGGCGTTGGTTGGTGCCTGGATTTCGGCGGGTGAGGCCCGCCGGCGTGGCAAGAATCCCGACCACGTCTGGGACATGCTCGTTTTTGGCCTGCTCGCCGGAATCCTGGGAGGGCGTCTCTACCACGTCATCTCCAGTCCGGCAGGGACCAATCTCGGCTGGCACTATTATTTTGTCGAGCACCCGTTCACGATGATCCATCTGGGCAGTCTTGCGATTCCCTTCCCAAGCGCTCTCGCGATATGGGAGGGTGGCCTCGGGATCTATGGTGGCATCCTCGGCGGTGCTCTGGCTGTCTGGATCTACACCCGCCGCCACCACCTCAATTTGTTACGGTGGCTGGATATCGGCGCCTACGGTCTGATCGCCGGGCAGGCGATTGGGCGCTGGGGGAATTTCTTCAACCAGGAACTCTACGGGAACCCCACCACGCTCCCGTGGGGCATCCCGATTGATGCCGCTCACCGCCTCCCACAGTTTGCCAATCTTCCGCTGGATACTCGCTTCCATCCGACATTCCTCTACGAGTCGCTCTGGGATTTCTTCGCTTTGGCGGTCATGCTCTGGATCGGCCGGCGCTTTACCCACCGCCTGCGCAACGGCGACATCGCACTGCTCTACCTGATTCTCTACCCGCTCGGCCGCTTCCTGGTCGAGTTCCAGCGCCCCGACGCCTGGACGATTCTGGGCTTCCCGACGGCGCAGTGGATCGCGTTGATACTCATCGTGGCTGCCAGCCTGACGCTCTGGTGGCGCCACCGAGAGCCGATCCCGCCAGACGAACGTTCGTACCCCGATCTCCCGACTGAGGTTCCCAAAGGAAAAGCGAGGAAGCAGGTGGCCAAAGTTACACGGGGGCGGTGAGGCCATGCGAGACTGGATACCCCGCCTCACCAATGCCTTGATCACACTCGGCGTCGTTCTCATCGTAGTCGGCCTCACGATGTGGTGGCGTGAGACTCGCGCGGTCGCAGTCCCCGCACTGCCGCCTGAGATCGCAGTCGGCGGGGACGCACCATCCGTTCTGCCCGCCTTCGAAGAAGATCAGGTTACGGTTACTGTCGCCTCCCCGACACCAACGCGGCGGCCGACGTCCACACCCCAGGCAAGTGCCACGGCAACACATGCTGTCGAAGCTGTTGCCTACGTTGCCACGACAGCTCCCTCGCCACCGGCAACGCCAACACCACTGCCACTATCGCCAACGGCGACCCCGCCGGGTGTTCCCCCAGCCGCGGGACCGCCCACGCGCATCGTCGCGCCGGCGATTGGCCTGGATGCCAGAGTCGTCCCCATGGGATGGCAGACCCTACGCGACGCCAAGGGGAATGTCTACAGCGAGTGGGTGGTGCCGTCCTACGCCGCCGGCTGGCATCTCAACTCGTCCCTACCGGGCCATCCGGGGAACGTCGTGTTGAGCGGCCACCACAATATTGAGGGTGAGGTCTTCCGCTACACGGTGAACCTCAACCCCGGGGACCAGATTACGCTTTACGTCGGCGACCAACCCTACGAATACACCGTCGTCGAGAGGGTAATCTTGCCCGAGAAGGGGCAACCCTACGCCGTCCGCCTCAAGAACGCGCAGTACATCGCCCAGACCACCGATAACCGCTTGACCCTCGTCACGTGTTGGCCGTATACCACCAACACCCATCGCGTGGTGGTCGTCGCGCATCCCGTCGAGCCCTCCCAACCTATTGCCCACAACAATTGACGCTCGTACGGAATAGGGGGTGTCGGGTGGGCGAGCGCGACGCGTTCGCCCACCCGACACCCATATGAGCAACAACTGACACGCGAGCCCGGCGGAGGAATCAAGCCCCTCCGCCTTTTCCGTTCGCTCAAATTGGGATTCCGCGCGCCGTGTGACGCCTGACCTGGTTGAAACGGATGTGAAACGCGACGTCGGGCATCAGACCTGACCATCGGCGGCTGCCAGTAGCCAGGTTGCGAAGGTTGTGAGTCCCCGAAAGCGCTCGTCGGGAAGTGGCGGCAAGACCAGGCTGTAGATCGCTTGCCCGCCAGCCGCTGGGTCGTGCCAGGCATGCAGATCATTGCCCTCACGCTCGGAGGAAGGAAAGACGAGCGCACCTCCAACGACACGCTCGAAACTCTGGAAAAGGGCCTCAGCTGGGGGGCGGTCGGGAAGAAAGTGCGGGTTGTAACCAAAATTGTAGAGGTAACCCATCAATTTGTACAGGGCCTGGGCGTGGTTGGCAGCGGCGTAGTTCTTGGCATCAACGATGACGAAGCGGCCGTCGGGTAGCCGAATCACGATGTCGGGAGTGCCCCAGATGGCCGACAGGCGACGGTGTTGGGTAAACATGCTGCCGGTTTGGTAGAAGATGGCCAACTCGCCGGCCGTATGGTACGCCCGAAAGAGCGGCCGCGTGGGATCGGCGCCGGCGCCCGCCAGCGGCCGCGCCTGATGCACCGGCAGTCGATGGGCCAACGCCGCCACTAATTCCAAGAGTACCAACAACTCGAAGAGCAGATCGGGCCCGGCCTCCGGCGTGATGAGCGGGGTTGACCCGAGGGCTGTCTGTCGCCAGGCGTGGTAGCGCTGCCACCACCCGAGGAGTGCGGTGTAGGTCGCCCGTTGCGGCCCCGCCATGCCCTGCGTGGCGGCCATCGCCGCTGTGGTGATCGAATCTGATGATCGCAGCCACCCGTCGAGGTCGTGGGCAAAACGGTTCCAGGGGGGCGACGCCAGGGCGCGGACTGCGTGCTGGCCAACGGCCGCGATCATGCGGCGCTCGGCCGAAGGGAGCGGCTCGGCTTGAGCCGTGCGGGCATCCGCGGCGAGCGAGGCGAGCGCCAGGGCCACCAGCCGGTTCTCAGGGAGGTCCAACTCTCGCCACCAACGGCGCGTGATGAGCGTCTGGGGCTGGGGCGTGCCTTCGACCAGGGCGCGCCGCCAGGTCGCCGGCCAGTCAACCGGACCTGTTGGGGCCAGACCGGCCGGACGCTGTTGCTGCCTCCCGGTCGCCGAGAGCCAGCGCTCCACGCCGGGAAGCACGGCACGGAAGAACTCGTCCGCCAGGAGTTGAAGGCGCAGTCGTCGCCAGAGGGGCGCCAGCAGCCAGAGAGCAGGTGGGTCGGCCGGCGCGGGTGACATGGGGAGCCGGGCCGCGTCCAGCACCCGGGACTGCCACAGCGACCAGGCCAGCGCCACCAGCCGGGCGCGAATGGCAGGGAGCGCCGGGTCGCCGGGGCGCAGCGCCGGGCGGAGCGCGTCCGGCTCACGACCCGTCGCCATCGCATTCGTGATCTGGCCGTCGTCCTCGGCCGGCGGCTTCATAGCAGGCGCTCCGCCAGCCAGGCCTCGAGTTGGGTGGTTACGAGCGGCCAGGTCAGGTCCGGCAGGAGGCGCTCAGCCGGGGCGCGCAGCTCTCGGAGAGCCGCGACAAGCCCCGGCGTCTCGGTCGCCATGTCGGCCGGCGCGGCGAGGGCGCCCAGGAGCATCTCAGCCGCAGCGATTCCAGCCTCGTCCTGGCCAGGGACAGCCCGCGCTTTCAGCGCCCGGCCGAGGCCGGCGAGGGTGTGGCGCAGGGCAGCATCCGGTGCGCCCGCCGCAAGGAGCTCCCGCTCCAGCCGGGGCACAACCATCATCCGGCGACTCGCGGCCAGGTCGGCAAGAAGGGCCAGCGGCAACTCGCGAAGCCCCTCGAGTTGCGGGAGCACCTCCGCCACTACCGCCTGGTCCACGAGGCGTGGCCCATCGGAGTGCCCGAAGAGGCTGTGCGCGGCACCCACGTAGCGGAGCGCGGCCAGGAGCGGGGCGCTCCCGAGCGGGTGGAAGGCTCGCACGACCTGGGCAAAGGAGAGCAGCCGATCAACCGCCGTGGCCAGGGCCTCATCTGGCGCGGTGAGCCCGGCCTCGACAAGGCTGGTGCGGACCCGGCGCAGAAGGATCTCACGCTCCTCGTGCAGCCCGGCGGGAGGCGCCAGCTCGAGAAAGGCGAAGCGCCGCTTGAGCGCATCGCTGAGGGTGAACAAGAAGTGGCGGTCGCGGGTGTTGAGCGTCGCGATGATGCGAAAGTCTTGCGGTAGCGGAATCATCACCGTGCCGCTGGTGCCGGGCCGGGGCACACGCAGCGCGCCACTCTCGAGCGCTGAGAAGAGCTCACCAAATGCTTTATCGGCATCGGCGCGGTTCAACTCGTCAATAATCAACCAGAGCCCACACGCCGGCAGACCGGCCAGGCTGACGGTGCGTCGCAACGGACGGCCCTCAGCGTCGCGGGCCGGCAGACCCGCAGGATCGAGGAGCCAGTTGCGGCGCAGCGCCTCGTAGACGTAGCCTGGGCGGATCGCATAGTGTAAGGCGCCGCGCTCGTCGGTGACCGGCACCAGCCCACCGACAATGTCGAACGCGCTCCACTCAGCCGTGGCCGTGACCAGCATCGGTGCGTAGCCGAAGAGATCGCGGGTCAGGAGTTGGGCCAGGTGGCTCTTGCCGGTACCGGGAGCTCCGGTCAACACGAGGTGGCGGCCGGCGACCAGGTGGGCGGCCGCGCGCCGCACGATATCGGCCGGCAAGGCGAGTTGCGCCCGGATAGCACCCTCGGCCTCGGCCAGCCGCTCCGTCGTGGGCGGCACAAGGGGCGCATCAGGCCAGCACTCCCCGGGTGGAACCGGGCCGGCCTGGTACGGCGCCCCGTACTCACGGATGGCACTCAGCCGCGGGCCGGCAGGTAGCGGCGTGGAGATGGCCTCACGCGGGCCTTCCCGGCTCCCGGCCTGCCTGGACCCAGCATACCCATCCGATGGTGATCCCGCCGCACGGACACTGACCACCCACGCGAGGAATTGGTCAATCTCGAGGTTGAGAGGCAACTTGGGAGCCAATCGCAGGCCCGTGGCCTCATAGGCCTGGCGCAGGGCACCGAAGGCGGCGTTGAAGGCCGGATAATTGCGCGCCGGCACGCTCCAGCCGAGGTGGCGCAACGCGGCGAGGGCCCGTTGGGTGTAGAGTGGGTAACGGTCGGGGTGGACCCAGCCGAAAAGTTCGCCTAGAATTGGCAGACCGGCATAGCGGATGTGGGCCGGGTAGGTCGCGAACCTGGTCTCGAGCGGCTCCTCGTCGAAGAGAAAGGCTCGTAGGGTGGGAACCAACACGTCCAGATCGTTCCCCTCAATGATCTGGCGGCGCATGCGGCGGGCGCTGTGAAGCTGCGCCAGTACAGCATCGAGGTCCTGGCTATCGAACGAAGGCGGGAAGGTTCGCAACGCCTCGATGCGCGTCTGGATCATGGCCTCGCGGGCCGCAATATCGGCGAAGGAGTGCCCGCCCGGGGCCTCATCCTGCTCGGCGGCAACCTTCCAGGCGGCAAGTAGCGCGCTGAGGTCGGTGGTTGTCATGGCATCGGGTCGAAGCATCCTGCACTGGAACCAGAGGGTCAATCAACCGCAGTGTCGGGTGGGGTCGTCAGAGCGAGCGGTGCGACTATAACGAGGATGATAGTCATGGGAGCCGAAAAGTGCAAGGATGACCAGGCGCGGCTGCAATCAGGAGGTGGTTGATAAGACACGAAGCGTGTGGCGGCGCTCTTCCGCGATAGAGCCAGTTCCATCATCTGCGAGTGCTCTGCAAGCAGACGAGCAGCCGGCACGCCCCTTAATAGTTCGCTCATAGCGGGAGAAAGATGCGCTGCCCTTCGGAAAGTACGTTGTACCCGGCCCGCGCACGTGACTCCAATTTGAGCGCAAACTATTTTCAAGTTGTATCAAGCGCTTTGCTTCAACAGAATGTGAGGTGTTGGATGTGAAGTAACGATTCGCGCTTGTTCCCGTCAGTTGTATAATAACAGCCGTCGTGTGGTAGTCTTCCGCGATCTCGTAGAAAGGACAGGCTGATGCAGGATTCGTTTCGCCGTCCCTCCCACTTCATGGTCGCGCTTCTGGCCCTCGCTCTCGGCGTTGGCTTGGTGGCGACACCTGCGCTTACTCGTACCACCGCCTCTTGCACCATCTCCGGCTACGTCAGTGATCACGACGGTCGCGGGCTTGCTAATGCTCAGGTCATGCTCGTGGTGCCCGGGGGCGCAAGCGTCGAAACGACCAGCGATGCCACCGGGCGCTATGAACTCACCTACGAGCAGCCCTCCCCGAACGCTCGAGTCTCGATCTACGCTCGAGTGGCCGGCGAGATGTGGTTGCTCGGCGCACACGCGAACGTCGCCAGTTGTCGCACGAATCGAAACCTCTTTACGGGTCTTCGGCCCGAGTCTGTGACGCCTGGCCCGACCGTCCCGCCCGGACCAGGCGTGCCACCGCCCTACCCACCACCACCGGCCCCCACCCTGACCGACCCCGTCGTTATGCTCGACTCGGCGCCTCTCGCCGCCACCGGTGTCGGTGTGGGCGAGAAGATCACATTGCCGATTTGTGTCTCGTCGCGCGCGGGCGACACGACGGCAGCGACGCGCGTGGCGTACCGGGCGCGATTCAAGCCGGCCCAGCTCAAAGTCGAGCGGGTGATACCTGTCGGCGGGGAATTCGGACAGCTTGACGCGTTGGGGTTCGACAATATCGAGGGGGAGATCAACTTCGCCGCGCACAGCGAGAGCATGGTCTCGTTACCAGAAGCACCCGCCTGTAAGACGGTCGCGACGGTCGATCTGGTCGTGCTCGGAGGCCCGCAGGACGAAAGCACCGCCTGGGTGATTAGTGTCCGGGGGACAGGCGTTGGCCTGAACGATGGAGGGGGTGCCTCGGCCACGATCCGTTCAACGACCTACATTGACGTGCGACCGGTCGGGAACCGGATCTACCTGCCCATTGTCATGAAGGGGAGTCAAGCGCCTGCGTCCCTGCCCTGAACGCCCCGCAAAATGGTTGAGGCCCGCTGCAGGAGCGGGCCTCCTTGTTCACGTGAGGGACTGAAGATCACTGTTCTTACAGAACCTCGCGAGAGAAAGCCCAGGGCTTCCAGCCCTGGGAGCCCCTAAGGGGGCTGCCCGAGCGTCCACCTCGACGCGACGGGAGCCCCCCGCGGGGGAGCCCCTGAGGGGGCTGCCCAAGCGTCCCCGTAGACGCGACGGGATGCCCCACAGGGCACCCCAAGCGAGAACGCCCGGTAGGGGGAGCCCCTGAGGGGGCTGCCCACGCGTCCACGGTGACCCTACGGGAGCCCCCCGCGGGGGATCCCCAAGCGAGAACGCCCGGTAGGGGGATCCCCGGTGGGGGAGCCCCTCAGGGCACCCCGGTGGGGGAGCCCCGCAGGGCAGAATCGAGCGCAGCGCGAAAAGCAACGTCGAAACCCTTGATTCTACCCTACGGGGTATCCCCTTACGTCAACGATCCAGTAAGGGTATCCCCCGCAGGGGATGTCGCACTTGGGTGCTATCATGCTTCTGCGAGCACCTTTCCGCCCTGCGGGGCGCCCCCAAGCGTCCACCTCACGGTAAGGGCATCCCCCGTAGGGGACAATCGTATCGGTAGGCGGTTGCGGCGGCGAGTCTCCCGCCGCGTACGCCCTGAGGGGCGTCCCCACGCGCGGGCTCTCGGCCTGGGCGCCCCCCGCCGGGGGAAACCGCTAGAGTTCTGAGCCTTGCGAAAACCAAGCTGGCTCGCGTGCTCTCTCACGTCCCGTCGGACAGCCGGGACGGTAATCGCTCGTGGACGGGCGGGAAGACCTTGCAGGCAAGGCACGCCCGGTTCACCCTGCGGGGTGTCCCCAGGCGAGAGCCCCTGAGGGGGCTGCCCAAGCGTCCACGTGGACGCGACGGGATGCCCCACCGGGCACGCCCGGTAAGGGTGTCCCCCGTCGGGGAGAAGCGAGCATCCCACGGTTTCTCCCCGGTGGGGGACGCCCAAGCGAGCAGATCTCGCTTGGGGACGCCCCGCAGGGCGTAACCGTGGGAGTGTCAATGATCCACTAGCGCGCCGGTCAACTCATCCGACCGCAGATGGGAGCGAAGACTTCCGAAGTCTTGTACGCAGCCGGTACGCGCCTCGATTGCTACCGTCGGAGCGGCTTTGGCCAGCACGATCCCCACCAGACTTCGCAAGTCTGACGCCTCGGGCCGGCGCACTAGCGCGCCGGCCCGAGGGCCTCGAGGTTTTCGAGAGCCTGGTTGCCGCGCAGTTCCTCCAGACGCTGCTGGCGATTGCGCGCACGCCACTCGTAGACAACCCGCCCGTTCTGGACATAGCGGGCCAGCGGTTTGAAACCCAGCAGCAGTTGGGTCACCTGGACCACCCGTGGAGCATCCTGGCTCAGCATGAGGAGCAACCAATCGGCGGTATCCCACTCGAGTGCGAGGGCGACATCCTCCCAGTAGCCCTCGGCCCGGAAGGGCGGGGTCGCCTGGTGGCACTCGATCCACAGTGTTGAGAGACCGGCCCGCCAGAAGGTCTGGCGAAGGTGCTCCTGAATGACGAAGCCGCTTGCGGGTTCAGGCTCGAAAAACCAGTGTGCCACAGCCATGAGTACTCACTCCTCGCGGCTAGAGCAGCCGCGCTGCTTTGTCCATGAAGGCCCGAGCGCGCGCCAGAGCCGCATCGGGAGGGCCGACAAGCTCTTGGGCACGCCGCAGTTCGGCGATATCTTCCATCTCCAGGCCCTTGCCGAGATAATGGGCCTCAAGCGCGATCTCCATGCAGCGTAGGAGATCGACCTCATAACCGGCCGCGTAGACCAGGCCGCGCGCTGCCCGGAACATAGCCCCCCAGGCTTGTTTGAGGCCGGTGGCCTCGTCGTCGGCCTGGAAGGATTGCTCCGCTTTGCGAAAGAGATCCCGGGCGGCATCTAGCTCACCGCGAGCCTGGGTTTTCCTGGTTGGATCCAGTTTCAGGTAGGGACTGTTCAGGCAACGTTTCAGTTCCGCTTCGATCGCGATCGTTCGGACGGCCATGCAATTCCTCCGTTCACGCCAGGAAGCTGACGGCTGGTTCAAGCTGATTGCCCGGAACGCCCGCAAAGAGATCGGTCTCGAAACTGCTCACCGGATCCTGCGGGCCGAGCTGGCCGCGCAGAAGGGCAAACCACTCGTAGGCCCCCTGCTCCTCCTGGTAGCGTTGATAGTACGCCCGATCATTGCGCTGGGTGCGATGTTTGTAGAAGGCGGCTCGCTTGACCGCCAGCGCAGCACTGATGTCAATCCGCGTGGTCGGGGCCAGAAAGACAACGCGCTCACGCTGGGGCGCCTCCGGGGCAACGGTCAGAGCATAAAGCTTCGCCGGATGGGCCGGTGGAAGACCCGGCGTGGAATATTGCCGGATGTCGGCGGCGACATCGAAGGCTGTCGTGGCGAGGTGGTGGATCGCGATGTGATCTGGGTGCTCGTTGCCACCGCCCTCAGGCCCGAAGGTGATGACAACCTGGGGTTGGAGGCCACGCAAGACCCGCACCAGCCGCGAGACGACCTCTTCCACTGGCACCGCCGCCAACTCGCCATCGGGATTGGCCCAGTGGAAGACAGTCTCAATCCCGAGCAGCGCCGCAGCGCCCATCAGTTCGCGGTGGCGCATCGCCGGCAGATTGACCTGGTCGGTCAGGCCCCCGGTGACACCGGCGCCACCATTCGTCGCCGTCACGAGTACAGTGTCGACGCCCTGCCAGGCGTAGCGAGCGAGCGTCCCGCCCGGCCCGAACGACTCATCGTCCGGGTGAGCCAGGATGGCAAGAAGTGTTGGCCGCTGAAGCATGCTCTGGCCCTTGTGAAATCCGCGGCAAGTCTAACATAGGGGGTACCGGGTGTCAATCGAAGAAGCCGGCGCTCCGAGGCGCCCCAACAGGCGAGCCGAAGACGTGCGACGACGCGCCTGCCCAGGCGGGCCTCCACCCGCGCTCCCGGGAGGACCGCTTGCCCCTGGCTACCGCCCACATTCCCCCGCCTGTAATTGACGACCACGGGACAGGTCAGGTACAATGGGCTTCGGATTTGCTTGATCGTGGAGACCTTTTCTCTGCGGCCGCAGCAGCACATCAGGCGGCCTGTTGTCTTGAAACCAGGCGATGGGGTCTTGGCGGGTGCATCTCCGCGACGGACACCGATTTCGAGGCCCTCACTCATGGTCGAGCGGTCAAACGGTACGATGAACTCTCGGCGGAGGGTTCACGTTTTCATCGCCGGGCGTGTCCAGGGGGTTTTCTTTCGAGCCACGACGCGAGCAGTCGCTCAGCAGCTCGGACTGACGGGTTGGGTTCGCAATCTGCCTGACGGTCGGGTCGAGATAGTGGCCGAGGGACCTGCCGACGCTGTGGAGCGCCTGCTCCACTGGACGAAAAGCGGTCCAGAGGGTGCCCTCGTCACCAGAGCCGACGTGCGTGAGGAGCCCTACCGCGGTGAGTTCAGTACCTTCCGCGTCCGGGGCTGAGCACCGTCCGTAGCGGAACAGGGCGAGGCACAGGCAACGGGTCGGACCCGAGGGAGAAATGCAGGTGTATGAGCCGTGGGCTGCCGAGCAGCGTCAGCGGCTGGTCATGCACCGCTTGTGGTGCCGCGGGGTGCGTGACCGCCGCGTGTTAGCGGCGATGGCAAGCGTTCCCCGCCACCGGTTTGTTCCCGAGCCCTTCCAGTGGGAGGCGTACAGGGATCGGCCGCTCCCGATTGGGTGCCGGCAGACGATCTCACAGCCATTCGTGGTGGCGTTGATGACCGAGGCGTTGGCCTTGCGGCCGGGCGATCGCGTCCTCGAGATAGGTACCGGGTCTGGTTACCAGACCGCGATCTTGTCGCGGCTCGCGGCTGAGATCTACTCGATCGAGCGCTACTCTTGGTTGGCGGAACGGGCGTATCGAGTGCTCGGCGAGCTCAGCTACGCGAACGTCTTCCTCCGGGTGGGGGATGGCAGCCTGGGCTGGGTGGAGCGCGCGCCCTTCGATGCGATCCTCGTGACAGCGGCGGCCCCCGGCGTGCCGCCTCCACTATTGGAGCAACTGGCTCTCGGCGGGCGGATGGTGGTACCGGTCGGGGAGCGCCGGGCACAGCAGTTGGTTCGCCTGGTGCGTGGTGCCGATGGACAGCTCACCAGGCAGGTGTTGGAAGCTGTTCGATTCGTGCCACTGATTGGATCCTTCGGATGGTCCGGAAGTGAGGAGAGTGGCACCCACACAAAAGGAGTTGTGAATGGCAAGTGACGAGAAGTTGTATGTAGATGGGACCATTGTCGAGGCGCTCCCGAACACGATGTTCCGGGTCCAACTCGAGAATGGTCAGATGATCCTCGGCTATCTGTCGGGGAAGATGCGCAAGAATTACATCCGGGTGCTTCTCGGGGATAAGGTGCGGGTCGAACTCTCCCCGTACGATCTCGAACGAGGACGAATCACCTATCGCTATCGGGAGAATGCTCGCAGTTCTTCTGGTTAAGAGGGAGAGTCATCGAGCCAGTCGCAGCGCCGCACCGGCTGTTTCAAAACATCCGTTTTGGATTGGTTCCATGCGGCTATTCCACTCGCGTACTGTCTCCGCAATCGTTTCGCGTCTGACCGTCGAGGAGTGACCGCGATGTATGCGCATACGCTGTTGCTATGACAACGCTGGCGTGAGAGATCAACGCCAGCGTTGTTGTTATTGTAAAGGAGCGACCGGGTGCCACCGAGCTCTTTATTCTATGATATCCTCATTGCCCGCGCCAGGGAATACATCACGGGGTTATTTCTAAGCCTGCCTGCACTGGTTTTTGGTCTCATCGTCGCCATCTTTTTCTGGTGGCTCGCCAGGCGCCTGCGCATCCAGGTCAGTTCCAGCGCGAAGGCGACCCACTGGCCCCTCGAGATCGAACTCCTCATCGGCCAGGTTGTCTACTTTGCAACGTTGGTCTTGGGAATTGTGGTGGTGTTGGAAATTTGGGGCCAGAACGTCAGTGGCCTGGTGGCTGGTCTGGGCGTTGTCGGCATCGCGGTCGGTTTTGCCCTTCGCAACATCCTGGAGAATTTTATAGCGGGCGTGCTGTTACTCATCCAGCGCCCGTTTGGCATTGGCGACCAGATCAAGAGTGGCGCGTTTGAGGGCGAGGTCGAGGGGATTAGTCTGCGGGCGACCATGCTGCAGACGCCCGATCGTCGCCAGATCATTATTCCGAATGCCACGCTCTACACCAGCCCGATCGTCAACCTGACGCGCTACTCCCTGCGCCGCTCGGGCCTGACGCTGACAGTCAATACCGCTCAGACGCTCGATCAGGCCCGCCAGGCGATTGGAGAGATCGTCCGCACCGTGGAGGGTGTGCTTCCAACCCCACCACCAGCCGCCGTTGTCACCGGTCTCGAGGACCAGAAGATCACGCTCGAAGTGCACTTCTGGACGGCTTCGGATATGTCCACTGTCAATCAGGTCAGCTCCCGGGTAGTACAGGCGCTGGCAGCATCCGCCGAGGAGGGTGCCACGGGTGGACCGCCGCCGATTCAGATGCTCAAAGTGAGCCCGCTCGCCTGAGAGCCACCTCACCTTCCCAGGAGGCGCGAGTAGCTCGAGCGGCACGGGCGATCAAATTCTCGCCGGCGAAAAGACAGGACGCCGGCACTCTTCGGTGCCGGCGTCCTGTTCGTTGCCGAGACAGTCAGCTACTGTTGCCGCCCGGGCGGTTGGCGGATTCGTGTTCTCGCTGGAGTTTCTGGAGACGGGCCTCAAGCTCAGACAGATCGTCTTGCAGGCTCTGGAATTGATTGACGTCGAGTAGGACGGCGACGGCACGACCGTATTGGGTGATAATGAGAGGGCGCTGGGTCTCCTGGATCTTCTTGATGACCTGCGCCGCGCGGAGGCGAAGCTCGGAGATAGGCAGCACATCCTCCACGAGATCAATACGGGTCGCCATCTTTCATCCTTTCACTCAGGATTTGGTACAAATCTTGTCACGAAGTATAGCACCAATCACCATCCCAGGCAAGGGGTTTTGTACCATTGATTGATCATAAAACAATAGACCGTCAATTCATCACACGAATTGACGGCTGAGAAACTGGACTCGCGGGCTCAATCGGCGTCGAGCCGAACCAACTGCGCCCGCACGGCGCGCTGGCGAATCTTGATCTGCCAGATAACGAAAGCACCGGCCAGGAAGCTCCAGAGTGTAACAAGCCCCGCGAGCGCGGCGCTGACCCAGCCGAGGTAGTAGCCCACAAACATGGCGATGACCCAGGCCAGGATTGCCACGTAGCTGACCATCTCGGCCATGTCGTACTGGCGCAACTGAGCGTGCAGCCGGCGGCGCTCGGCGGCGCGGCTCTCTGCCTCGATCCAACGCTCAAGCCCGGCTTCGGGATCGCTCACGAGCAATCCAGGGATCCAAGAATGAAGCGCTCGATAGCCACGGCGGCCCCATCTTCCTGCACGGATGGCGCGACCCAGTCGGCGAGCGCCTTGAGAGTGGCGATGGCATTGCCCATCGCCACGCCGACGCCCGCGGCCGCGATCAGGGGCAGGTCATTATGGTTATCACCAATCCCCAGCGTGCGCTGGCGGGGAATCCCGGCGCGCGCGGCCAGGGCCAGCAGCGCCTGTCCCTTGCTGACCGTTGGGTGGGTGACCTCGACAAAAAGAGAATGGGAACGGACGACCGCCGCGCTGGAGCCGAGATGGCTTGTCAGTTCCCGCAACACGGCGTCGGTGCGCGCTGGATCGAGGATCAGCAGCAGTTTGATCGGGCCAACGGTCAAAAAAGCACTGAGGGATCCAACGAACTGGATCCTGACGCCGGGATGCATCGCCTCGTACACACTCGTTTCTGGTGTGCGCCGGGCCGCGAAGACTCCCTCGGGAAGGTAGACGTGGGTCGGAAGGGCCCTGGCCTCCGAGAAGTGGAGCGCCCGGCGCGCGACCTCGAGGGTAAGGGTGCGCTGCCAGATGATCTCGCCCGGCGTGCGTACCACGGCGCCCTGATAGGTGATGAGTGGGTCGCTGAGACCCAGATCGGCGGCGATTGGCTGGGTCGTGGCAAAGCTCCGGCCGGTTGCCAGCGTGACAAGGTGGCCCGCTGCCTGGGCCGCGGCGATTGCCCGGCGGACCCGTGGTGCGATGACCAGGTCATCTCCGAAGAGCGTGCCGTCCAGATCCAGGGCGATGAGCCAGCGTCCGTTCGCTCCACTCATTGGCGGCCTTTCACCTCTTCCTCGACCGGGCGCGGCACAAAGAGTTGATAGCCGCCGTGCTCGCGGATCATCTCACGGACCAGGGTGCTACTGACGAAAATCTCGTCGCTATCAGCCAGGAAGAAGAGGGTCTCGAGCGTAGGGGCCATCTCATGGTTCATGTTGTATTGTTGAAACTCGTTCTGAAAATCGTTGAGGTTGCGCAATCCCTTCACGATCACACCCGCTCCGAGTTGGTCGGCGTAGTCCACAAGGAGCATCTCACTGAAACTGTCGACCCGCACGTTGGGCAGATCAGCAACCGCTTCGCGGACCAGACGGGTGCGC
Source organism: Ardenticatenaceae bacterium (assembly GCA_027493995.1). Lineage (GTDB taxonomy): Bacteria > Chloroflexota > Anaerolineae > Ardenticatenales > Ardenticatenaceae > DOUV01. Next base: position 10,326,892 of record JAOSJS010000001.1, read on the forward strand.
TCCTCAATGCTGAACATGGTGCGCTTCCGCGGGTTGTACGCCACGACGACGACCAACTCCTCGAACAGCCGGGCTGCGCGGTGAATGATGTTGAGGTGGCCATCGGTCAGAGGGTCGAAACTCCCCGGGTAAATCGCAATCACAGGTTCTCCAGAGTGTCGCAACGATACAGACGTACGCGGGCCAATCGAGGCTCGGCTCGTTCCTGACTCCCCCTTCTCCTTTTTCAACTCATATTCCAAGGAGGCTGTGGCGCGGGCCAGACTTCCGAGGTTTCTGATCATGCGCCTTGAGCCGACGTCAGGTTTTACCCTTGAAATTATGGGGGTTGGCCTGTTCATCGAGGATCGCTGACCACGGCCAGGCCAATTGTGCGAATCTTCATAATTGCCAGGCCAGGTCACGTCGGTTTCGCTGCCTGCTCCGAGCAAAGTGATAGGTGGCTAAAGTTGTAGGTCCTTTCTGCCACCGACTTAGACGCCGGCCGACGCGAAGAGTGCACCCAAGGCCTCGCGGGCAGCGCGGGCGATCTCGCCCGGCGCGGCCGGCCGGGCCTCTGGCGTGAGAGCTACCGTGACGATGCCGTCATAGCCGGTTGTCGCCAGGGTTGCCAGCATCCCCGCCAGCGGAAGCTCGCCGGCGCCCGGGAGCAGGCGCGGCCCAGTGCCATCCGCCGCCGCGTCGGCCAGATGGACGTGGACAATCCATTCGGGCGGGACGCTCGATAACCAGTCCAGGGCGGCCTCACGGGCGACGGCGACAGTATCAATCAGCAATCCGAGGCTCGGCTGATCCACCTGCGCCATCAGTGCGCTCAGACCGGCGTAGGAGGCCAGCGGGTCTGTGAGGGGTTCCTCACCCCGCGAGGCGCCCGCGCTCGGAGCAGGTGCCACAGCCAGGCGAACGCTCCATCGTTGGGCTGCAGCGCCCAGGGCGGCCAACGTCTCCACGATCTCTTCAGCGGTGGCCTCCGTAGGGACCGGGCGAACGATGAGCGTTGCGGCCCCCACCCGGCGCGCCTGCTTGAAGAGTACCTCGGCTCGTGCCAGAAGGATGTCACGTCCCGCCGCGCCGAACTCGACCGCGCTCAGGCCATCCAGCGCACCGGGCCGCGTCCGAAGAAAGAGGCGCTTCAGGTCACGAATGTCGAACTCACCCTGGGCGAGGTAGCACTCGAGCTTGGGAGCCACGATATCAAGGTGGGTAAAGCCATTGATCGCCGCGAGGAGAATATCGCCGTCGAGCGGATGATCGGCGCCGAAGGTCAGGCCGCTCATTCCAGGTTGCATGGGACGTGCCTCCACCCTCCGAGCGAGTCGCGATTATAAGACGTGAACGGTAAAACGTAAAACGCGTAGGGTTCTGCACCGATTCAAGCGTCACTCGAGTCGGCTATCGATCAATAGGCGGAGTTCGCCCTCGCCACCAGTCTGGCGCGGGATGGTGATGAAGAAACTGCTGCCCTCACCGAGCGTACTCTCGACGGTCAGTGTGCCACCGTGGGCCTCGACGATGCCGCGGCTGACCGCTAGCCCCAGGCCACTCCCGTAGATCGAGCGAGCCGTGCTGTTGTCCACCCGGTAGAACGGCTCCAAGATTCGGTCGAAGTGCTCGGGTGCGATCCCAACGCCATGATCGGACACGCGGAGCTGCGGGCAGTTTCCGACCTCCTTGAGCCGAATCTGAACCAGACCGCCTGCGGGTGAGTACTTGATGGCTTTACTGAGCAGGTTGGCGAGGACCTGCTCGAGCCGATCCTCATCGGCCTGGATCGATGCCGGTGAGCCGGCGACCTCAACCACAATCTGGTGCCGGTCGGTCGCCAGGGAAAATTCGTCGGCCACGCGGCGGATGAGCGCGTCCAACCGAACGGCCTTGAATTGAAGCTCGAAGCGGCCCATGTTGAGGCGGGAGAGGTCGAGCACATCGTTAACGAGACGGTTGAGGAGCCGGCTCTTCTCCAGGATGAAACGCCCCCACCTGGCGCGTCTCTCGGCAGGTACATCCGGGCGGTCAATGAGAAGCTTGCTGTAGCCCAGAATCGAGGTCAGTGGGGTGCGCAACTCATGCCCGATGATGGAGGTGAACGCCCACCCTCGGGGATGAGCAGACCCCTGAGGGCATAGGAAGCATTCACGAGGCCCACCGCCTGCTCAGCCACCAGGTGCAACACGCGCCTCGGATCGCGCTCGGCGCCGAGTACGATGGCAGCGCGCTGGATCGTCATCAACTCCTCGAGGTAGCAATGAATGTATAGGGCTACATCGGAGAATGTGCTGCCGGTATGAGTTGCAGCATCCATCTCCCGATCACTCATCTTTTCTCCTCCAGACCACTCTCAGCAGTATAGCACCCGGCCGAGCGAATGACCAAGGCCTGGACACGTCTGGGCAGGACCGCCCGCAAGTCGTGGGGAAGAGGTGCGAGGCATCTGGCTCCCTCGGGAGCGCTCCAGCCTCATCGCGGCCAGCGTCCAACCCGGCAAGCGCGTCGCACGGCTACAATTGCGCCGCCCTGACGTCTGAGAGCCACCGCTGTGAGAAGCAGTTTGCAGGCCAGGAGCCAACCGGCGCTCGAGCCAATCGCCGCGAGAATCTGGGCGTTAGCGGGTCAAGTAATTGCCGTCTCACTCCGCCCCAGCTATAATGATTTGTACAATTTCCAGACGCTAGGAAGTGAGGTACCAGTGAATCAGCGCCACATTCTAATCGTCGATGACGACCAAGAGATTCGTGACGTCTTGAAGGACCTCCTCGAAGAGAATTACCTCGTGACTCTGGCCGCGACCGGCCAGGAAGCCCTCGCGAAGGTTCGCGAAACAGACTACGATCTGATGCTGCTCGATGTTCGCTTGCCCGATACGGACGGGTTGGCTGTGATGCAGGAGCTTTTTGGCCTGGGGAAGGATATCCCGGTCATCGTGATCACGGGTCATGGGACAAGCAACACGGCCATCCAGGCGGTCCAGGCGGGGGCCTACGACTACCTGGTAAAACCGCTCGAGCTGGATGAAGTCGAGATTGTCGTGCGGCGGCTCTTCGAGCACCGCGAGCTGGCCAGCCAGGTCAAGCAGTTGCAGGACGCGCTCGGGAAGCGCGATGCGCGCGACCGCATTATCGGCCAGAGCGCGCCGATGCAAACCGTCTACAAGATCATCGGGCGGGTAGCCCCCAGCGATGCGACTGTGCTGATCGCGGGCGAAACCGGCACTGGTAAGGAGTTGGTCGCGGAGACCATCCACCAGAACTCACGCCGGCGGCGTGGTCCCCTGGTCAAGATCAACTGCGCGGCCCTCCCGGAGACCCTGTTGGAGAGCGAGCTATTTGGTCACGAGAAGGGCTCCTTCACGGGCGCCGTAGAGCGGCGTAAGGGGCATTTCGAGCTGGCCGACAGGGGGACCATCTTCCTTGACGAGATCGGCGAAATGAGCCCGAATACGCAAAAGAAGTTTTTGCGCGTTCTCCAGGAGGGGGAATTCCAGCGGGTTGGTGGCAACACCACGATCAGAGTGGATGTCCGCGTGATCGCCGCGACCAACAAGAACCTCGAACAGGAAATGCTTGAGGGGCACTTTCGGGAAGATCTCTACTACCGCCTGAACGTGATCAACGTGTACCTGCCGCCATTGCGTGAACGGATGGATGATCTCCCCCTGCTGGTAGCCCATTTTCTGGACAAGTATCGCTATGCGCCCAGCCAGCCGCCTTCCAAAATTTCTGAGGAGGCGATGGACGTGCTGCGCAGCTACGACTGGCCGGGGAACGTTCGCGAGCTTGAGAATGTCATCGAGCGCGCAGTCGTGCTCTCGCAGGGACGAATCATCGGCCCCGAGCACCTGATCATGACGAGTGCCCCGCGCGACTGCAAGATTGACATCACCGAGCAAGTCCGGCAGGAAGTGCCACTGGCCGAGGTCTTGGCGCGAGCTGAGAAGCAGATGATGGAGGAGGCCCTACGACTCGCCGAGGGTGACGTCGGGAAGGCCTGTGTCCGGCTTGGGCTCACCCTCGACGATTGGACGGCGCGGGCAGCGATGCATGGATTCGTACAACCGGCCTGAGAGAGTGGTCAAACTGGAACCGCGCTCCAAAGGGAGCGCGGTTCTTTGTCGGCCCCAGGCGACTGGGGCAAACTGCTACACCTTGGTCGCCGATGCCAGGCCGGTAATCAGCACGTCCGGCTCGAACGGCTTGAGAAAGCACCCGGCGACCCCCAGCCGTTCAGCCTCGGCCTGCAATCCTCGATGGGCCGTCATGACGAAAACGGGCAGATCCCGACCACGGGGAAGTTTACGCAGTTCCTCCGTCAGGGTGAGGCCGTTAATACCGGGCATCATCAGATCGAGTAGTACCACATCTGGTTGAACTTCTGCCGCGATCACGAGGGCTTCCCAGCCATCGCTGGCACACGCAACATCAAACTGATCCTCAAGAAGGCTGGCGACGAGCCCCAGAATCGCCGGATCATCATCCACAACCAGGAGGGTGGGTCGCGCCAGGTCGACAACCATAGTATCAGGAGTTCCTTTCATCACGTTCTCAGCGCGGTTAAACTGTGGGTACTAGACTTGCTATTAGCAATGGTTATGCCACCGGACGCCGGCAGTTGCAATCACGGTTCGCCTTGTGAAGGAGGGAATATGGATCTCTATCTGGATATGGACCAGACCCAGGAGATGGAGCAACGGCCCTCGCCGACGCTCGTCACGTTTACTCAGCTGCTAGCACTTTCCTCCCAGGAACTGCAACAGGCCATCCAACAGGAACTGACCGAAAACCCTGCGCTCGAGCTCCTTGATCGGGACGATCACTGCTTACGCTGCGGTGAACCGTTGGTTGCCGGGATCTGCCCCCGGTGTGACGGGCTTGGCGACGAGGATTGGGAACCAGAGGGCCCCATCAGAGACTACGATGACGATTTTGACCCCCTCACGTTCACAGCCTCGCAGATGACGCTGGAAGAATCGCTCATGACCGAGCTCCACATGACGCTTCCCGGCGAGGACCATTTTATCGCCGACTACCTCTGTGGCAGCCTGGACGAGTCGGGCTTTCTTTCCACCACCATCGAGGAGGTTGCCGCCACGTTGGGGATCGAGGTCGATCGCGTCGAAGTGGTCCTCGAGGCGCTCCAACGAATGGGCCCCCTCGGTGTAGGCGCCCGCGACGTTCGCGAGTGCCTTGATATCCAACTCCGGCGTTGGGAGGAACTGGGCCAGGCCCATCCGCTGGCCCGCCCGATCGTCGAACAGTATTTCCAGGCGTTAGGTGAGGGCAAGTACGGCTATATCGCCGCGCAGCTCGGCGTCGGATACGCCGAGGTGGTCGCGGCCCGCGATTTCATCCGTCATCATCTGCGTCCATTCCCGATACCCGATCTCGTTGAGGCTGAGCCCTGGCGTGCCGTCAACGAGACGCCGTTCGTTGTGCCTGACATTGTCATCCGGGAGCGCGAAGACGAGCCGGGCGAGTTCGACGTGGAGGTCATCGAATCGCGTCGCTTCGGTTTGCGCATCAATCCATTGTACCAGCGCCTGATGACCGAGCTTCCCAAAAAAGCCAATGTGCTCTCGCCCGAGGACCGCGAGCACGTCTCCAGCTACGTGTCCCGCGCCCGAGTCTTCCTCGGCCACATCAATGAGCGCCGCCGGACGATGAAACGCGTGGCGGTCTACGTCGTTGAGCGCCAGAAGGACTTTCTCCGTCATGGGTGGCGCGAACTGCGCCCGTTGACCCGGGCCGAAGTCGCCGACGCGCTGGACCTGCATGAGAGTACGATCAGCCGCGCCACGGCTGAAAAGTACGTGATGTTACCTTCCGGCGAGGTTATCCTCTTTGCAAAGTTCTTCCAGGCGGCCCTGAGCGTTCAGGACGCATTGCGCGAGATCATCTCGCACGAGACAGAGCCATTGACCGATGCACAACTGGTCCAGAAACTCGCCGAGCACGGCTATCAGGTCGCGCGGCGGACAGTTGCAAAGTATCGCAATCAGATGCGAATTCTGCCATCATCGCTGCGGTGAGGGATGGTCGGGTTAGGTGCTCCCTGCGAAGGTCACCCGGCGACTGGAAGGTGTCCGGCCCACTCACCTGTGCCTTTCGGCTTCGGTACCGGCAAAGCCGCGCCAACGTCGGCGACTGGAAGGTGTCCGGCCCACTCACCTGTGCCGGCCCGTGATCAAAGACTCGACGCCCACCCCCTCTTCTGGCCCCGGAACGAATGTCCGGCGGCCTTTTCCTTGTTGAATCAGGGGGGCAGGAGGTCCGTGGGCGAAAGGCAATTGCAGGGTTCGCGCCAGGCCGGGGCAGAGGGTGCAGAGGCGTGGTTTGCTGTCCGGTGCAGTTCGGCGTAGCATACCACCCTGATACGATGGTGATCCGGAACAGGCACCTCGTCACAAGGGGGAACACATCCTGGCCCGACGGCACTGCAACGAGGGAGAGTTTCAAGATGGATGGTCATTCCGCCGACTATGATCTGGCTGTGCTGAGCAGCATGGTGAACCACCTCCAGGACTACCTGGAAGGTGATAGGCTCTTCAAAACGATCACGGTCCATACCCCTGAAGGTGAGCGTCTGCTCAAAATGACGATCGGTGGCATCTTGCAGCGGCTGGAGGCGCTTCACGAGGAGCCACTCGACCCGGAGCAAGCCGACGAGTTGGCCGAGCTGGAGCGCGAATTCGAACGCACCCGCGACCGAAACCGCGACCTCTACTACAAGAAACTTGGCCGCGAGTTGAAGAGCTACATGGACTCCTGGCGCTGGTTTCTCCAAAACTGTTGGGACGGCGACCACAAGTGCATCGCCGATTACCCTCAAGAAGTCGCCACGCGGCTGCGGATCGAATCATTGTTGGAGGAGGGCAGTGGCCAGCCGGCTTTGCAAGAGGGGCGCCAGCGAGTGCACGAACTCGACGAACGGCTCCGGGCCAACTGGGAGCCGGGGGCTTTTGTCCTGCCGGCGGCGCAGGCCAGCAAGTACCCGGAAGATCGATTCTGGTGGCTCTACGGGTACCCGCGCGTGAACACGTACTGAGAATCCTGTTCGCTCAGCCCTGATCCAGCGCCGTCCACCTGCGGACGGCGCTTTGCGTCTCCGCCCCACCCTGGGCCGACGCAGGAACCCGCATGACTGCTCCGCGGATAGTCCTCGACAATCGCTACCGGCTGATCCGGCTCTTGGGGGAGGGCGGGATGGCGGCGGTCTGGCTGGCTCACGACCGGCGCCTTGATCGCCTGGTGGCCATCAAACGGCTGCGCCCCCACTACGCACGGACCCCCGGCGTCGCGGCTCGTTTCGAGTACGAGGCGCGCGCAGCGGCGCGCCTGGACGATGCGCGCATCGTCCAGATCTACGATGTGGTCGTTCATCAGCAGGCCGATGCGTACATCGTCATGGAGTATGTGCCCGGCGAGGATCTGAAGGCGTATCTGGCCAAAACGAGCCCGCTCCCGGTGGGTCGAGCACTGCGGCTGCTGCGCGAGATTGCCCAGGGAGTGGCCGTTGCGCACCGGGCCGGTCTGATCCATCGCGACCTCAAACCCGCCAATGTGCTCTTGGGGCGGGCTGGCGGGGTAAAGATCACCGATTTCGGTCTGGCCCGGGCAACGACCGGCGCGGGGCTGACGGAGCCCGGGACCGTCTGGGGCACCAGCCACTACCTGGCGCCTGAACAGGCGCGCGGTGAGCCGCTCACGGCCGCCACTGATGTTTACGCGTTGGGAGTCGTGTTCTTCGAGATCCTCACGGGAAAGCTTCCTTTCGCGGGCGACGATCCGGTAGCTGTGGCCCTGGCGCATATCCAACAGCCGCCGCCCGACATCCGACGCCTGGCACCAGGCGTCCCCGACAGCGTTGCGCGCCTGGCGCACTATCTCCTGGCTAAAAATCCCGGCGATCGGCCGGCGGACGCCGGCCAGTTGGTTGCCTTGCTGGATCGCTACCTCCAGGTGACGCGCGGCACGACGGCGCCCCAACCCGTGGTCCCCCCCGAACCGCCTCTTCCCGGGGACTCCGAGCCGCCGCCGTCCCCACGGTCGAAGCCCCAAAGGGGCTGGGCTTACCCGCTGTTGATGGCCGGAATATTGCTTTGTTTGGCCGCAGGGCTGGCTGCGCTGGCCACTGGCCTGGCGCTGCCACCCGGAGTGCGCCCAACAATACCGCTGCCTGGAGCAGGGGTCCCGACGACCGGGCCGGAGGCAACGGGACGCGTGCCGCCCCTCGCCGAGGCCGAGCCGCCGGCAACCATCCCCACGCCGACCAGTACCATCACATCTCGGCGGCGGGTGGGCAATGGACGGGATTTCACTGTCCCGCGGGTGCCGGCGGGCATCATCGTTCTCGATGGGCGCCTGGCTGAGTGGGTCGGTCCGGGCGTGCCGGTCACGACGCCCACCTTCGGCGTCGAGCGCTGGAATGGCCGGCGCGACCTCAGCGGTGAAGCCTGGGCCGCCTGGGACGAGCAATATCTCTACCTGGCGGTGCGTGTCACTGACGACAGCCACGTGCAGACGCAACGCGGCTGGGAGATGTACCGCGGCGATGCGGGCGAATTCTGGCTAGATGCCGACCTGGCAGGTGATTTTGACGAGGCCGAGGGCAACAGCGACGATTGGGAGTTTGGCTTTTCGCCAGGGAATTTCAACGACCTGCGTCCCGAAGCCGTGATCTACCTGCCCATTCGCGACGAATCTCTCCATGCTGCGCTGCGGATCCGCGCGTTGCCCTTACCCGACGGTTACACCATGGAAGCGCGGATTCCCTGGAAGATCATGGACGTCGATCCGGTGCCTGGCGCCGTTTTTGGTTATGATTTTGACGTGAGCGACAACGACCTGCCGGGTACGGCGGAGGAACAGACCCATGTCAGCACTTCGCCAGGGATGCAGTGGAACCGACCAACAACATTCGGGAACTTGATTCTGCTCCCCTGATTTGCAAGCACGAATGATGAACCCGAGAAGCCGAATAACAACGACGCGTTCGATCAAGACCTCACTGATCAGTGAATCTAAGGCGATTTCACCGAAAATCTGTAATTCGAACCGGTCAAGCATCCATGATTGACGAACAGTCACGAAGCTCAGCCATTTCATTGTTCATCATTTATCAATCAAGGAGGGGACCATGTTTCCAATCGGCGACGAAGAAGTTCGCGGCGCCGGACCACCCTGGGTGACCTGGGGACTGATAGCGATCAACTCGCTCGTTTTCCTCTATGAGGCCAGCCTGAGCCAACAAGCCCTACAGGACTTCATCTTCCGGTACGGCCTTGTGCCAGCCAACATTACGCAAGGGGTCGGGCTCGGAACAATCTTGACCTCGATGTTCCTGCACGGCGGCTGGCTCCACCTCATCGGCAATATGCTCTTTCTCTGGGTCTTCGGCGACAACGTTGAGGCGATTATGGGCCACGTCCTCTACCTGGGATTCTACCTCCTGGGCGGGTTGGCTGCCGAGGCAGCACACATGCTCTTCAATCTCGGCAGCGATATTCCGAGCGTCGGTGCGAGCGGTGCGATCGCCGCGGTGCTGGGGGCCTACATTGTCATGTTCCCGAACTCACAGGTCAGGGTTCTCGTGTTCCTGGGCTACCGCGCGGGCGTCACGCGCGTCACCGCCCTGGTCTTCCTTGGGATTTGGGCCATCACGCAGTTGTTCAACGGCATCGCCAGTCTGGGCGTGCCAACGTCGCAAACCAGCGGGGTGGCCGTCTGGGCCCACGTCGGTGGCTTTGCCTTTGGCCTGCTCGCCGGATTCCTCTTCCGTGGACGGGTCAGTCAAGTGAGGTACGAGACCCGAGGGACCTGAGTACACCCCGCTCATCCTCTGGCGCCGGGAATACTCCGGCGCTTTTTTTACGCGACTGCGATGGCCAGGCCACGATTCCTTTTTGCCCCGTTGCAAATAAATCCGCCCCTGGCGTGCCCGGAGGGGCCCGCCCGGCTGCAGGCCCCCAGCCGCGGTTTCCCTGGCCTGGCCGGCCAGGACAGGCAACCGCCGGGCTCCCCCGCGTCACCGCCGGCCGTGGCCGCCGGCACGATCGCCACGACCAGCCAGGCCTTCCGATTTGTTGAAGCACCACGGCCCGCCGAGACGACGCGCCCTATCTGGGGTGCGGAACGCTGGTTCTTCAAAACACCTCGAATCAGGACGTGACGGTCTATTTCCCCTGGCGCCGCCGGGCGGGTTCAATCTGGAGACTGCTGGGATAGTAGCACTCCTATCGGGGAGTGGCTCTGGCATAGCTCTTGCTTCTAACGGACAATAGAGGGACGATCACGAACCGCCCCTTCGAAGGCAGCGTGATCTCCCTGTCGTATCAATTCTTACCACTTTCTAAAAGGAGGGTTCGACATGTTAACGAGTATCCTCGTTTGGGCGATCGTCGGTTTGATCGCTGGCTGGCTCGCCGGCCAGGTCGTTCGTGGCGGTGGTTATGGCGTCGTGGGCGACATCATCGTCGGACTGATCGGCGCGCTGGTCGGGGGGTTCCTGGCCCAAGCGCTCTTCGGCGTTGATCTCACCACCGGTCTGAACGTCACCACGATCATCGTCAGCTTCCTGGGTGCCGTGATCTTCGTGCTGCTGCTGCGTGCGCTGAGCGGCGCCCGCCTGTAGTGCAAACGAACTCAATCTGGGGGAGGGGCACTCTTCAGCCCCTCCCCCTTCTCTTTCTCCACGCAACGGGCGCAAGCGAGTCCAGCTGGCTTGCTCGGCCACGAGCGTGCTTGCCTGCTCCGATCGCCGCCACTAGAATGGCATCTAATCACTCCCACGGCAAGGAGGGGCAAATGGCGAATCTCACCATCGGGAAGGCCCGGGCGCTGATGCAACTGAGCACACCGACGGGCACCTTCACGATCACAGCACTCGATCACCTTGGGCGAAACTTGTCTTAGAGCCGAAGGATGATGAAGAATGAGTGATCAACCGGATCAATCGCAGGATCAGGACAGGGTGCTCTTGCCGCCCGAGGAGGCTCTGCCAGCGGGGCATCGCTCCGGTTTTGTCGCTGTGGTCGGCCAGCCGAACGTTGGCAAGAGCACTCTCATGAACAGGCTCGTGGGCCACAAGATCGCCATCGTCACACCCAAGCCGCAAACCACCCGCCGCCTCATCCGTGGCTTCCTCACCCGGCCAGATGCGCAGGTGATCTTCGTGGACACGCCCGGGATTCACGACCCGTACGATACACTTGGTGAGTTCATGGTTGATCTGGCAGTCGAGGCCCTCCCCGATGCTGACCTGATCCTCTTCCTGGTAGACGTCTCGCACCCACCAAACGCCAAGGATCAAGAGATCGTCACCGCAATCGCCGCGGCCGGCGTCCCGGCGATTCTGGTACTCAACAAGGCTGACCTGGTGCCTGCGGACGAACTCGATGAGCGGGTCGTGGCCTACCGTGGGCTCGGGGAATGGGTTGATTCGGTGATCGTCTCGCTCACCGAAGGCCGCCACGTTGAGGAGTTGCTGGACACGATCGTCGCGCACCTCCCCGAAGGGCCACGCTTCTACCCGCCCGAGCAACTCAGCGATCAGCAGGAGCGCGAGATTGTCGCCGAATTGATCCGCGAGCAGGCGATCCTCCAACTTGAACAGGAGATCCCGTATGGGCTGGACGTTCAGGTCGAGGAGTTCAAGGAGCGCGAGAACGATCTCATCTACATCAACGCCAACGTGATTGTGGAACGCGAGGCCCACAAGCCTATCGTCATCGGAGCTGGAGGACGAAAGCTTAAAGCCATCGGCGCTGCGGCTCGTCGCGAGATCGAGCAGTTTTTGGGACAGCGTGTCTTCCTCGAGCTCTGGGCCAAGGTACGACCAAAGTGGCGGCGCGACGAGCAGACCCTCAGGCGCTGGGGGTACGCCCCACCCCGAAAGCGACGGTAGCGTAGGGCAAAATGCTCGTGGGCCTGCCGCCAGGCCTTGGCAAGGGTGGCCCAAGGCGCTACAATCGAGGTGCACCCAATCGGTACACTGAGGAGAAAACCATGCCGCCAGAGTGGGAGTCATTGCGCCTGCGACTCGAGAAGCTGCGCCAAACAGCCGCCGAGTTCCTCTACGGGATGACCTTCTACGAGGTGGAGCGGATGATGCGCCGCGAGCGAACCGAACGGGAGCACCTGATGGCGATGATCCTCTTCGGCGATATGCTGGGTCTTCCCGTGCTCCCGCCCTACTACACGCTCCGGCTCCTGCCCTACATCATCCCCGACATCAACCGCTGGCGCCGCGCCCTCTTGCGTGAGAAAGACCTGACCGACCTGGCCGGCGGAGGGTAAGGGATCAATCAACCGCAACGGGGCAGGTATGCGAAGCGAAGGGCGCAGAGGCTACTTCTCGCCTCTGCGCCCTTCGCGCGCGTTGCGGTTGATTCCTTACAAACGGCTGAAGAGCAGCGCCTTCTTGACCTCCCCGATCGCCTGGGTGACAGGAATCTCGCGGGGGCAGGCGTTGGTGCAATTATAGATCGTGCGACAGCGCCACACGCCGTCCGGCTCATTGAGGATCTCCAACCGCTGGCCGGCACCGCGGTCGCGGCTGTCGAAGATGAAGCGGTGCGCCTGGACGATCGCCGCCGGGCCGACGTACTCTCCCCGGGCCCAGAAGCTCGGGCACGCGGTCGTGCAGGCCGCGCAGAGGATGCACTTCGTCGTATCGTCGAAGCGCTCCCGCTCCTCGGGGCTTTGCAGCCGCTCGCGGGGCGGCGGCGCCTCATCGTTGATCAGCCAGGGCATCACGGAGCGGTACTGGCCGAAAAACGGCTCCATATCAACCACCAGGTCCTTGACCACCGATAGCCCTAGTATTGGTTCAATCGTGACCGTGCCGGGCACATCCTTCATCAGCACCTTGCAGGCCAGCCGGTTGACTCCGTTGATCCGCATCGCGTCTGAGCCGCAGATTCCATGAGCACACGATCGCCGGAAGGTGAGCGTGCCGTCCTGGTACCATTTGAGGGAGTGCAGCGCGTCGAGGACCCGGTCGGTCGGTTCGACCTCCACCTCGTACGACTCCCAATGCGGAGCCTCATCTTTCTCAGGGTTGTAGCGCTTGATTTTCAGGGTTGCTTGCATCCGAAGGTCTCCATAAAAAGTCTACGGGTGCGACTCACGCCGAGGTGGGTCGTACCTCGTGATGAGAGGCGTTCTCATAACACACGGAGCGGGCAGAACCAGTCGAGCCGCGCGTCGATCCTGTCGTTGGCATTGCGCCGGCTGCTGCTCGGGAGCAAGAACACCAGCGCCGCGGCCAGGCGCTGCGGTTGGATGCCGGGCCGGGCCTGCCTCTCGCAGACGATGCGGTAGCCGCTCTAGCCGTTGAAGGCAACGATGCAGGGCCAGAAGTACGCGACCCTGACTTCCAACTCCTGGAATCACATCAATACTTCCGCTCCTTGGGGGCAAAGCGAGGATCGTCGCTCAGGCGGACCGGTTTGTAGTCGATGCGGTAGCTCCCATCGGACTCCCGGCAGATCAGGGTATGTTTGAGCCAGTTCTCATCGTCACGCTGATTGTAATCCTCGCGCGAGTGAGCGCCCCGGCTCTCGGTCCGGTTGAGCGCCGCGACGGTCGTTACTTCGGCCAGATCGAGCAGATTGCCGAGCTCGATCGTCTCCAACAGATCGGTGTTGAAGCGCTTGCCCTTGTCATCAATGCTGATCCGCCCGTAACGCTCGCGCAACTCCCCGAGCTTGTCCAGCGCCTGTTGCATGCCGGCTTCCTCGCGGAAGACACCGACACGGTCCATCATCGTCTTCTGCATCTCACTTCGGATCTTGCCTGGTGTCGCGTCGCCGGTATTGCTGAGGATACGGCTGACCTGCTCTTTGGTCCACGCGTCGGCGTCGCTCTGGATCGGTTGGAAGTCGATCTGGTTGACGAATTCGGCCATATGGCGCCCACCGCGGCGGCCGAAGACTACCAGATCGACCAATGAGTTCGTCCCCAAGCGATTCGCGCCGTGGACTGAGACGCAGGCGACCTCGCCGGTGGCGTAGAGCCCGTAAATCGGCGTACGCTGGTCGTCGATCACCACCCGTGCGTCTACGTCGGTTGGAACGCCCCCCATGGCATAGTGGGCGGTCGGTTGGATCGGCATCGGGTCGGTGACGGGATCGACCCCCAGGTAGGTCCGGCAGAAGTCGGCAATGTCGGGGAGCTTCTTCTCAACCACCTCTTTCCCCAGGTGGGTTGCGTCGAGGTAGACGTAATCCTTGCCCTCAATCCCGCGTCCCTCGCGGATCTCGAGGTAGATCGCTCGAGAGATCACATCGCGACTGGCCAGATCCTTCATGCTGGGGGCGTAGCGCTCCATGAAGCGTTCGCCATCCCGGTTGCGCAGGATACCGCCCTCCCCACGGACACCCTCAGTAATGAGGATCCCCATCTTATAGATGCCCGTGGGGTGGAACTGGAAGAACTCCATATCCTGCAGGGGAATGCCGTGGCGCAAGCAGATCGCCGGCCCGTCTCCTGTCAGTGTGAAGGCGTTGCTGGTAATGCTCCAGCACTTCCCCCACCCACCGGTCGCCAGCAGAACCGCTTTGGCGTGGAACGTGTGAATCTCGCCCGTGTCGATCTCGTAGGCGATGCATCCCTTGCAGACGCCATCCTCGATGATCAGGTCCAGCACATGAAACTCATCATGGAACGTGACATTGTTCTTGATGCACTGCTGATAGAGGGTCTGCAAGATCATGTGACCGGTGCGGTCGGCCGCATAGCAGGCCCGACGCACGGGTTTCTGGCCGAAATGGCTCGCATGTCCCCCGAAGGGTCGTTGATCAATGCGACCATCCGGAGTCCGGTTGAAGGGCAGGCCCATGTGCTCCAATTCGTAGACCACATCAATGGCCTCACGGCACATCACTTCGATAGCATCGTGATCACCAAGCCAGTCCGACCCCTTGATGGTGTCGTACATGTGCCAGATCCAGTGATCCTCCTCGAGGTTTCCCAGCGCCGCCCCAATACCACCCTGGGCAGTCCCCGTGTGGGAGCGAGTGGGATAGAGTTTGCTCAGAACCGCAACGTTGGCGCCGCGCGATGCGTACAGCGCTGCCATGAGGCCGGCACCACCGGCCCCGACGACGAGCGCATCGTATTGATAATAGGCCATAATTTCCTCTGGATGGGGGATAGATCAGGGGGAGGAGGTTGGGAATTGGTGACTTGACTCCGGTCCCCACCCCAGGCCCTCATTTATACCGGTTTTTGGAAGCTGAAAATAATGTAGGCACCCAGAATGATGAGTGCGAAGTACAGCAGGTAGAGAATCGTCTTCGTGAACACGCGCCAGCCCTGGGACTCGATGTAATCCTCCAGAACGTAGCGCACACCGTTGGTACCATGGGTGAAAGCGAAGGCCAGCAGGAACATATCAAACATGCGCCAGAAGGCCCCGGCCGGTCCGGTCCAACGGTCCGCGATCACGTCGAAGGTGATCTTGGTCACACCAACGACAAAGTGCATGTAGAGCAGGTGGAAAACTGCCATGAAGAGCAGGATCACCCCGCTGATGCGCATGAAGAACCAGGCGAAAAGCTCGAAGTTACTCGAGCGCTCCAAACGCTGCTGGGCCGAGCGGTAGGCCACTGCGGACTTATACACTGGTGACGCCCCCTCTCAATGACTGGTAAGGATCTGCATGAGAATCACGGCGGTGGATGGCAAAAATACGGCTAGAAACACGACAACTTCGAACCACACCGCCTGGCGCTGGTACTTCCACAACTGCGGCCAAAAATCGAGAATGGTGATGCGGATACCATTGACGGCATGAAACAGCACGCCAAAGAAGAGGAAGATGTGAAGAACTCGGGCCCACGGCTGGTGGTAGATGAAGAGCAGAGTGTCGAAGGGCCCGTTGGGGCCGAATGACAGCAAGAAGATGTCGAAGATGTGCAGTGCGAGGAAGAGGAAGACGCCGAGGCCGGTGACGCGGTGAAGGATCCAGCTCCACTGTCCCTCACGGCCGCGGTACTGCAAACCCTCAACGAGGGTTTGAAATTGGGTGCGGACCATGAACCATATTCCTCCCTTGGAAAGTGGCTTCTTGTGAACAAAATCGCAGTGAGTGCAAAAATTATACCGCCGCCAGAAATAAGCGTCAACCGATTTGGCGGCGCAAGGAGGTATCCCGGACTGAGCGCGGACTGCTCCTGGCAACAAAAGTGCTTACGCCCCGGTATCCACGACCGAGTGGAAATCAGCCAGGATAACTCAATCGGCAAGGTGCGACGCACCTGGGTTGGAGGGAGCGCCCACACCAGGGTGACAGACAACCTTTCGCAGTTTCTGAGACCACACCAAGGGTTCGTCGCCCCTCATACACCCGTTGATCAGCCCGGAAACGAGCACAAAATGCTTTGACGTCACTTGAGAGCGTGATACAATCACTATTCTGGACGATCGAGAGTCACTTTTACTATGCCAGAACCCGCACTCTCTCCGGTCACACTCGCAACGGTGCGCCAGGATCCCCTGGTCACAACCTTTATACGGCAGGCGAACACCTACCTCCGTGCCATAGGTTATACCGAACACGGCGAGCGGCACGCCAGTCTCGTCGCCAATATTGCGAGGAACGTTCTCCTGCGATTGGGCCATCCGGAGCGCACGGCCGAACTGGCCGCCATGGCGGGCTACCTCCATGACATCGGCAATGTCATCCATCGCGAGAACCATGCGCTGAACGGCGCTTTGATCGCCAAGGATGTGTTGCTTGGGGCCGGGATGGATTTGGACGAGGTGGCCCTGATCATCAACGCTGTCGGCAATCATGAAGAGGAGCAGGGCAGCGTGACCAGCATCGTCGCCGCCGCGCTCGCGATCGCCGACAAGTCCGACGTGCACCGGTCGCGCGTCCAAGAGCCAGACCCGCTCCAGTTCGACGTGCACGACCGTGTCAACTACGCGGTCGTGCGCTCCTTCGTCCGGGTGAGCGACGCCCGCGACATCATCACCCTGGAACTGACGATCGACACTACCGCCTCCTCGGTCATGGAATACTTCGAGATCTTCCTGAGCCGCATGCTGATGTGCCGGGCCGCGGCGCAAACACTCGGCTGCCGATTCGCTCTGGTTGTCAACGACGTGCAGCTCTTCTAACGCGAATACCCGGCAGGGAGAATAAGTCTTGCGCGACGAAGCCAGGGGTGAATTGCACAAAAGATGCAAAGAATTCCCTGAGTTGAGCCCTTGAAGGTTTCATGCCGTCGTCTGACGAGGGCCATATCGACCGCTTTCAGAGTATTTTCCCGAACGCAACGGTAAGGAGCCATAGATGGTTGAGAAGAATAATAGAACCCCACCGATCCTCGCAGTGGACGATCTCACCCCGCGGCAGCAACTCCTTTGGAATCTCTTGCCGCCTGAACTCTACGAGCACGCCCTACGACGAGGTGAGGGCCAGATCACCGCCTCCGGTTCGTTTGTCGCGCGGACTGGCAAACACACCGGCCGCTCCCCGAAAGACAAGTTTATCGTCAAGGAGCCGTCGACTGCGGAGGACATCTGGTGGGGGAGTGTCAACCAACCGCTGGATCCCGACAAGTTCGATCGCCTGCGTGGCAAAGTTGCCGCCTATCTCAGTGATCGCGATCTCTTTGTGCGCGATCTCTTCGCTGGCGCCGATCCGGCCTACCGGGTCCGCGTCCGAGTCATTTCTGAGTCGGCCTGGCACACGCTCTTTGCCTACAATCTCTTCATCCGCCCGACGGAGGATGAGTTGGCCACCTTCGTGCCGGACTTCACCATCCTGCACGCGCCGAACTTCCACGCCGACCCGACGGTTGACGGTACACACAGCGAGACTTTCGTGCTCCTCAACCTCCAGAGGCGCATCGTCCTGATCGGTGGGACCCGCTACGCGGGCGAGATCAAGAAATCGATCTTCACCGTGATGAACTACCTGCTCCCGAGGCAAGGCGTCCTCTCGATGCACTGCTCAGCGAACACCGGCCCGGCCGGCGACGTCGCGCTCTTCTTCGGCCTTTCGGGCACCGGCAAAACCACGCTCTCCACCGACCCAGAGCGGCGACTGATTGGGGACGACGAGCACGGGTGGAGCGATGACGGCATCTTCAACTTTGAGGGAGGCTCCTACGCCAAGGTGATCGGTCTCTCGCAGGAGGCAGAACCTCAAATCTGGGCCGCCAGCAACCGGTTCGGAACTATTCTTGAGAACGTCGTCGTGGAGCCTGGCAGCCGCGCGCTCCGCTTCGAGGACGACCAACTCACCGAGAATACCCGCGCCGCCTACCCGCTCGAATTCATCGGCAATTACGAGCCGTCGGGTCGCGCCGGCCACCCACGCGCGATCCTGTTCCTCACCGCCGATGCCTTCGGCGTCATGCCACCCATTGCCTATCTGTCCCAGGCGCAGGCCCTGTACCACTTTCTGAGTGGCTACACGGCGAAAGTCGCCGGCACGGAGCGCGGCGTAACGGAGCCCGAAGCCACATTCAGCGCCTGCTTCGGAGCCCCGTTTCTGGTCCTCCACCCTGCGGTGTACGCCCGCATGTTGGGCGAGCGGATCGAGGCGCATGCCGCCAGCGTCTGGATGATCAATACCGGTTGGACCGCTGGGCCCTACGGCGTAGGCCATCGAATGAAGCTCAGCCAGACTCGGACCATGGTCCGAGCGGCGCTGAGCGGCACGCTCGACAGGGTCCCAATGCGCACCGACCCCGTCTTTGGCTTTGCAGTGCCCACCGAGGTTCCCGGGGTGCCGGCCGACCTGCTCAACCCGTGCCAGACCTGGAGCGATCGGGCTGAATTCGATGCGGCGGCGAACAAGCTTGCCCGGCGCTTTCAGGAGAACTTCCGAAAGTTTGCCGATGAAGTCAGTGCGGAGGTACGAGCCGCCGGGCCGACAGCAACGGGCGGGTCCTGAGTATCCGCTCGTTGAGCACCTCGGTGCGGGAGTTCAACGGGCGAACCCTCAATCGGCACGGTGCCGTCGAGCGCCAGCACGGTGACCGAATTCTTACTTGTCCGGCCCCTTGAACTATGCTACCCTTCACATCACTTTACGCGGAGGCGCTCTCGGATGAAGCACTTTCTTAGTCTCGCTGATCTCATCCCCGATCAGTTTTACGATCTTCTCGGCCTCGCCGCTCGTCTGAAAACCGAACTCCGGACCAGCGGCACCAACCCACCCTTATTACAGGGCAAAGTCTTGGGAATGGTCTTCCAGAAGCCGAGCCTGCGCACGCGCGTCTCTTTCGACGTCGGCATGCTGCAATTGGGCGGCCACGCGCTCTACCTGAGCCCGAACGAGATTCAGCTCGGCAAGCGCGAGAGCACGGCTGACGTGGCTCGCGTCCTCGGCGGCTACGTCAACGCGATCATGGCCCGCGTCTTTGGCCATCAAGATATCCTCGACCTCGCCCGTTGGTCGCCCGTCCCGGTGATCAATGGCCTCTCTGACTACAGCCATCCCTGCCAGGGACTGGCCGACTACTTTACGATGTACGAGGTGTGGGACGAACAACTGAGCGGTCGTACCCTGGCCTACGTTGGCGACGGCAACAACGTGTTGACCTCATTGATGTTTGGGGCGGCTCTGTCCGGCGTGCGGATGCGGGTAGCGACTCCCGCGGGCTACGAGCCCAGGCCGGACACCGTGCAACGAGCGCGCGAGCTTGGGGCCGACGTTCAACGCTTCCGCGATCCCTATGAGGCGGTGGCCGGCGCCGACGCCATCTATACCGATGTCTGGACGAGCATGGGCCAGGAGGATGAGTCTGCGCGCCGGCGCGCGGTCTTCCCGCCCTATCAGGTCAACCAACAGTTGATTGCGGCCGCCCGTCCAGACGTGATTGTCTTGCACTGTCTGCCGGCGCACCGGGGCGAAGAGATCACCGATGAGGTGGCCGACGGCCCGCACTCGCGCCTTTTCCAGCAGGCCGAGAACCGCATGCACGCGCAGAAGGCACTCTTGGTGCGTCTGTTCGCACCGAACAGAGAGGTCTAGAGAGATGAGAGATGGGAGATTCGAGATGTGCCTGCTATCGGGGATCAATCACGAATCTCCCCGCTCAAATCCCTCCCTTCCATCCCCAGGAAGCTGTCTGCCCCATGACGACCGAAGTGTATGAAACTGCATACGAGCAGGCGATCAACGAGGGTCATGACCATGCCTGGGGGGGCCGCTGGCTTCTGGCGGCCGAGGCCTACCGGCGGGCACTCGCGGAGCGCCCGGACGACGTTCCCGTCCACGTGAGTCTTGGGCTGGCACTGATCGAGGCCGGGCGTGCCGAGGCGGCACTTCAGGTCTATCTCCGTGTCGCAGAGCTCAATCCAGGCGATCCGGCGACCCTGGCGAAGATTGCCGAGATCTACGCGGCGTTGGAGAATCACGGCGCGGCCGCCAGTACATTGATGTTGTTGGCCGATCGCTTTATGGCAACTCGACAGCCCGGGCAGGCTGTTCGGACCTGGCAGCAAGTTCTGCGTCACGACCGCACCAACAAGGTTGCGCTGCGCAAGCTGGCCGAGGCCTACCGCCGGGGTCAACGCCCCGACTTCGCGGCGGAGGCGCTGGTCGCCCTGGCCAACGTTCATCGGGGTGAGGGCCGGCTCAGCCAGGCCCTGGCCTGCTGTGAGCAGGCGTTGGCCCTGCGCCCTGGTTTCGATGCTGCGCGGTTGCTCCTGGCGCAGCTCCAGCGAGGCGCCCCGAGCCGTCCCCCGGTCCCCGAGGCGCGCGCCAGGCCCGACCCGGCCGACGGAAGCCCCACCGGCCAGGCTGCACAGCTGGCGCTGAGCCGGATGGCGGAAGCGTTCTTCGAGGCGGGCGACAACGCTGACCTCAAAGTCGAAGCACTGAAAGCCCGCGCCCTCGACTACCAAACTCGCGGCCTGGTCGAAGAGGCGGTCCGGACCTACCGTGAGATCTGTGATCTGAGGATCGAAGCGCCGGAGGTACTCTATAACCTCGGCGTGCTCTACAAAGAGTTGCTGCGTTTCGACGACGCAATCACGGCTCTGGAGCAGGTGCGCCGTCACCCAGACTATGCTCTGGCCGCCAACTTCGCCATCGGCCAGTGCCATCAGCGTAAGGGACGAATCGATGAGGCCCTGGAGCACTTCTTGGAGGCGATCAAGATCGTTGACCTGCAGAGCGTCGGTCGCGAGCAGGCCGATGACCTGATCAAGCTCTATGAAGGCCTGGCCGACAGCTACGAGGCCAAGGGCGACCTGCCTCAGGCCGAACACTTCACGGCCGCCCTGGCTGATTTTCTGACCAGTCGAGGGTGGGAAGACAAACTCCGTGCCCTGCGTCACCGGGTGGCAGGCTTCGACGGGGGTGAGACGATCACCCTGGCCGAGTTGTTAGAGGTTCCCGACAGCGAGGGAGTCCTCGCCTCGCTGGCCGCCAGCCAGCAGTACCTTGAGCAGGGCTTGCTGACCACCGCGATCGCGGAGTGCTACTGGGCGTTAGGGTTGGCGCCTCACCATCTCCCGATTCACCTGCGGCTGGCCGACCTCTTCGGGCGGGAGGGCCGCGTGGACGAGGCAGTGACCAAACTCGTCGCGGTGGCGGAGGTGTATACCGTCCGAGGGAACCCCACCAAGGCAATCCGCACACTCGAGCGAGCCCTCGATATCTCGCCGCTCGACCAGACGGTCCGCAGCAAGCTCATCGATCTGCTCGTCAGCCATGGTGAGATTGACGCCGCTCTAGAACACTATCTCGCCCTCGCCGAAGGATTCTACCAACTCGCTCTCGGCGAGCGCGCGGTCGAGAAGCTCAACGAGGCCCTCCGCCTGGCGCCCCGGGGAGCTCTGGAACGCAACTGGTCGCTGGTTATTCAGCGTCGTCTGGCCGATATCCACGTCCAACGGCTCGATTGGCGCCGGGCGGCCGCCGCTCTCGAGGCTGCCAACGCACTCGCGCCGGACGATCTCGAGGTCGGGCAGCAGTTGGTCGATCTGCATTACAAGCTCGGGAACGGCCCGCGGGCCCGTCACCTCCTTGAGAGCATCAGCGAGCGCTGGAGCGCCCGTGGGAAGACCGGGGCGGCTCTGGCGCTCTGGCGGGGACCCGTCGAGCAACATCCTGACGATCTTGATCTCCGCCGGGGCTTCGGCGAGCGCTGTGCTCAGGCAGGACAGATCGAGGAGGCCTGCGCCGCCTGGGCGCCACTCGTGGATGAGTATCTGAAAACGGGGCAAGCCGTTCAGGCGGCGGCACTGCTGCGGCGAATGATCGGGCTTAAACCAAGCAATGAGGCGCAATACCGCGCGCGCCTTCAACAACTCGCGCGAGCCGGGCGCTGAGTAGCGGTCTGCCGCATTGAGGCGGCCGCGCTCGAATATGGGCGACGTCCCGATCCCGGCCGCCGAGCGCCTCGTGGCGCTAGTATGACCAGTTTTAATGATCTCTTTCTGACATTTACCCGGTTCGGCTGGACCGATGTCGTTGACATTCTGCTCGTCGCCCTGGTGATTTATGCTGTCCTCTACCTGGTCAAAGGAACGCAGGCTGTCCAGCTCCTCCGTGGGATCATGGTGCTGGCGATCCTGTTCTTCTTTCTGGCCCAGTTTTTGCGCCTCACGGCCTTCCGCTGGCTCATCGCCAACACGATCCCCGTACTCCTGATCTCGATTCCGGTCATCTTCCAACCTGAGATTCGGCGCGGCCTTGAGCGCCTCGGCCGCACCGGCTTGCTCTTCGGCCATTCCACCCCCGAGGAGACGCTCACGCGTGTCATCAACCACGTCTGCCGTGCCAGCCAGCGCCTGAGCGAGCGGCGTCACGGCGCGCTGATGGTCTTCGAACGCGAGACCGGCTTGCAAGAGATCATCGATACCGGGGTGGCGATGGATGGACTCGTGAGTCCGGAGTTGCTGACGACCATCTTCTACCCCAACACCGCGCTTCACGACGGTGCGGTCATCATTCGGCGCGAGCGCATCGTCGCCGCGGCGGCAGTATTGCCCCTGGCCAGTGATCTGCGTGATCGCCGCCTCGGCACACGCCACCGCGCCGCGGTTGGGGTGACCGAGACCAGCGACGCCATTGCCGTGGTCGTCTCCGAGGAGACGGGCATCATCTCACTGGCCTACAACGGGCGGATCATCCGCCACCTCGACGAGGGCCGGCTCAACCGGCTGCTCCACGCCTTCTACGGTCCGCCGTCGCGCCCGAGCCTCCGCCAATGGTTCCGCCGCGATCGGAAGGAATCCCAGCAGCAGGAGGCGCTCTGATCGTGGGTCGCCTCTGGCACGCATTCGTCACCACCTTTAGTTCGTTTCTCCTCGCGCTCTTCCTCGCCGTTCTCGTGTGGGTCGTTGCAGTCAATGCGACCAACAAGGTCATTGACCAGACCTTCCCCAGTGTCGGTATCCCAATCGAACTCGAGAACCTTCCACCGGGCCTGGTCCCATTGAGCGGGGAGGGCCAGCGTGTCCGGATGGACATCCGCGCCCCTGAGGAGAGTTGGCTTCGTTTAGAGCCGAGTGACTTCCGCGCCTGGGTCGATCTGAAGGGGCTGGGCCCCGGTTTACACCAGCTCGAGGTCCAGGTCGAGCAGGCTCGCCCCGCCGACCGGCAAGTGCGTATCCTTCGCCGGCTGCCTGACCGAATCAGCGTCCGGCTGGATGAGATCGTCACACGCACGGTGCCGATTGATGTGGATGTCAGCGACCGCCTGAAGGTTCCATACAGCTACGAGGTGCTCACCCCGACCATCTCACCGCCCGAGGTAACCGTCCGCGGCCCGCGCACTGTCCTGGATCAGATCGACTCGGCCATTGCCACTGTGCAGCTTCACGAGGCTCACGACACGGTCACGGGGAGCCGGCCGGTCAGTCTGATCAACAGGCGTGGGGAAACGATTAATCCGGAAACGGTCCCCGGCATGCGGCTCGATCCCGAAGAGGTCGAGGTCACCGTCCCGATTCAGCAACGCCCCGGCTACCGCGAACTGATCGTCAGCCCCGTCATCGTCGGCGAACCGGCCCGAGGCTACTGGGTCAGTAATCGTCGGGTGTCGCCGCCTATCATCAGCGTCGTCGGACTCCCGGCCGTCACTGAGAATCTGCCCAGTATTGTTCAAACCGAGCCGATCGATGTGAGCGGCGAGCAGGCCGGGATGATCACCCGCAACGTGCGTGTGCAACTGCCCGACAACGTCTCGCCCCTCGATCAGCGCGCCGTAACTGTGACGGTCGAGATTGAGCCACAGCTCAGCAGCAAGACTGTGACGGTCCGGCCCGAAATCACCGGCCTCCAACCAGGGCTTCAGGTCTCGCAGATCTCGCCTGAAACGATTGACGTGTTGATCGAGGGACCAGTGGTCGAGCTGGAGAGCCTCGAGCCAAAGGACGTCATCGCATCGCTCGACCTCACCGGAAAGGTGCAGGGAGCCAGCCTGATCACGCCCACGATCCGTACGCCTGGCTCCCTCGATCCCCGGTCGTGGCTGCCGCAACAAGTCGAAGTGACCGTGACAGAAGCCCAGGGGCAACGCTCCGTCGTGCGCCCTGTGGCGGTGACCGGCGTCGCGCCCGATCTGAGGGCCGCCGTTGCCCCCCCGACGATCACACTCGAACTGGTCGGTCCGCTGCTGGTGCTTCAGGACCTGGAGGAGGCTGTTATCACCCCCACACTGGACGTCTCCGGCCGGCCCAGAGGCACGTACGTCCTGACCCCGACGATCTCGCTGCCGACCGGCATCACCCTCACCCAGGTCGTGCCACCCCAGTTGACCGTGGACCTCTACCCGCCAACCAACACGATCGTCGTCTCCCGTACCGTGACCTGGGACCACCTGGGGCAAGGACTGGTGCTCAATCTGGAGCCTCGCCAGATCACCCTTCAATTGCGTGGACCGGGGAACCCCGAGGCCCTGAGCGACAACCAGAACCTGCGCGTGACCGTGGACCTGCAGGGCCTCGGGCCGGGCACCTACACCTTGCAGCCCCAGGTCGTGGTGCCGGCCGGCTATGAACTGGTTGCACTCATCCCCGAGTCGGTCCGGGCCAAACTCGTACGGCAGTAATCGGACGGAAAAACAGGAAGCGCGCAAGTCGTCTGGTCGCTGGTGCGCAGCTTGTGCAGGGCTTCACGCTCGATCTGGCGGATGCGCTCCTTGGCCAACCCAAACCGCCGGGCGATCATTTCCAGGGTGTGCGGCCGGCCATCGCGCAGCCCGAAACGCGTCTCGATGATTCGGCGCCGCAGGTACAGAAAAGTCCCGCGCTTCAAAAGCGCGGGACCCTCAATCAGTCAGGGTGGATTCAGCCGGGAGGCTTGTGACTGGAGGCGGAGAGGTGCTGGACGGCCTTGATGGCAATGCCGCCCCCGGGGATGATGAGGTTCACTGCCTCTGCACCGACGTCGAAGAGCAGTTCGCGATTCATGACCTTCTCCAATTCTACGCGCACGGCTCTGCCGTCCTTGCGAACCTCACCCGTCAGGCCATCCAACTCGATGATGGCCTGTTTGGCCTTCGCCGGCCACTGGTATTCAAATGCGTAGATCGGCCGGAAGTAGAGGTCTACGTTCTCGACGATGACCTCTTCTTCGAAAATCTGGTCGGCATCGAGCGGTTTGATGAGCTGGCTGAGCAGCTGGCGCACCACACCCGAGGCGCGAACCTCCGGCGCGACCACGATCGCATTCTCCGGGTCCCATTCGCCCCAGGTGATGGCCTGCTTGGGTTTGTCCAGGTACTGGCCGAACGGGCCGGGCTCACCGCTGATGGCATCCACGAGGGCTTCGCGGCGGCTGTCCTCGCGGCAGTGCTCGACCCCTTGCAGCGTCACCCTGGCCACGTTGTTCTCGACCCCAGGGGTGTAGTCCACACCCTGGATCGTCACGCGGTAGACGTGCGGGCCATCGACGATGATTGGGTATTGCCGCAACCGGTCATAGACGTAATGGGTGCGGCACGCGACGTGCCAGAAAGGCTCGTAGCGCTTTTCCTCATAGGAGATCTGGATCTCACGCGGGTTCGGCCGCATGATCCACTTGCTGAGCGCACCAAAGGCATCGGCCTTCTTATCCCAGGCCCGCTCGCGAACCTCTTGCCAGGAAAGCTGCTCGATCAACTGATAAGCACATTGCTCCGCGACCTTGATCTCCATCGGCCCCTCCTGACGGTACTCCTCGTTGATTCATCTTATCATAACAATAAACGCCGGCGCAAGGCCTTCTGAAGACCCTTCCAGGCAACTCCGCAAACTGACAAGGCTTCCGCAGCGGAGTGAGCCATATCGCGACCCGCCGATCGCGATTTCGCCGCCAATCGGCACCCGACACTGGCCTGCCGCCAGCGACCGTTTCAGCAGTTCGAGTATGTGACCGGCTCTGGCAGGGCCGCGCAATCGTCGCCGCGGAAGAGGTGCGAGCCATCTGCCAGCCTGGCCCACTCGGCCGCAGTGAGCCGCCTGGTCCTCTCAATCGAGGGCTTGTGAAGGAGCCAGGTGCGACGCACCTGGACAGTTGAGCAGTCCCGTGACTCTGGGATGGAGCCGCTCTCCCTCGATCCATCGTGCTATAATGAACCTGAGTTGCGACCACCCGAGCGCTACGTCGAGGCGCGTGGATGCAACCCTCAGGTCAAATGACGAGCGCGGCACCTGGGGAGGCCCGGGTGTCGGGATGGTATCCGCCTTCCAGAAAGGCACCGCTCGAATGCTGGAATGCCTTCTGACCGTGAAACTGAACATGCCTGAGGGAGAGAGAAGCGATGGAAACGGGTGAACCCTTGAGCCAGTTTGCCCACGCAGTTGGTACGCCCTGGTGGCTCTTTGCCACCACCTCCCAGCTTTTGGTCATCGCTGCGCCCTTCGTCGCTCTGTGGATCCTGCAGCGCTGGCAGTCGGGGGCAACAGAACGACGGGCGTTGACACGCTGGCGGCCACTGCCTGAGCGCCTGGTCCTCGTTGGCCTGCCGGTTGTGGCCGGGTTGTTTATTGTAGTCTGCGGGCTCTACTGCCTGGTCTGGTGGCCCAAACCGCCCGCGCCACGAATTGTAGAGCCCGACGCCGCCATCCTGTGTTGGCTCTACTGTGGGGTTTTTATGACCTGGCCGTGGGCAGCCGCCACAATGATCAATGGCATAGCGTTAGTGGCGGCCGGTGGGCTGTTGGGGAGGCCAGGCACACGCCAGATCGGTGCGTGGCTGGCCCTGGTGGCAGGATTGGTAGCTTTCCCGCTGGGAATCCTTGGAGTCTACTCGGGGCTCCGGACGCTGCGGGAGAGCCGCGTGCGCGCTGCCCTCGGGCACTGAGACCGGTTTGAACCTTCGGCCGATAGCTGGACGCGCGAGATGTAGGTTCTCGAAACCACCGGGTCAACTACACCCCGAGCCACGTGACGTCGCCACTGATGGGCTCGCCGTGCCACCGCCGGCGGAAGCCGGCCACCTCTTCACGCGCCGTGCGGATGGTAGTGCCGGCCCCGTGGCCCGGGTAGACCACCGTGGCCGGGTCGAGGGGCAGAAGTTCGCGCTCGATCGCGGCCAGAAGTGTCAGAAATGCCTCCGGGTCTGGCGTGCGCCCGGGGCCGCCGGGGAAGAGACTGTCACCGCTGAAACAGCGGCCGGCCCCGATGAGTGCGATCCCATCGGGTGAGTGGCCGGGCACGTGGCGCACCTCAAACTCGACCGGACCGACCTGGACGCGCTCGCCGTGGGCCAGCGTCCGGTCCAGACGCCGCTGGACCCGTGCTTGCGCCGCCGGGTGGGCCCAGACGGGTGAGCCCAAGGCCTCGGCCACAGCGTCTAACGCTCCAACGTGGTCAGGATCGGCGTGAGTCAGCACGATGAAGCCCGGGCGGCGTTCACCCAGCCAGGCCAGCAGGTGCTCCGCCTCGGCGCCGGGATCGAGGAGCAGGGCCTCACCGGTAGGCACGCCGACAAAGTAGCAGTTCGCCTGCCAATCGCCCACGGGTAGATACTCGATCGCCGGCATCGAACCTCCCTCTTGAGGGGGGCTTGTCCCTGGCGCCGCGACGTGACGCCGCGTCCGAGACCATCGGCACCCTGACAAGGGCCCTGCCCAGGAGGGGCGCACGGCCGTGCGCCCGTCCCAGGCGCGAAGCTGGTTGCAGTCCAGCGCTGGCTCTACAGGTTTTCCACGCTGGGAGCCTCGCCACCGCAACCGGCGAACCTATCCGGTTGTTAATAACCGTTGCTCCGCAAGCGGAGTGTCTTACCAAAGAGTATAGCACGGGGCTGCGACAGAGACAACGCTTTGGCCTTGTAGCCTACGGCCATTGTTTTCGCGTCGCGCTCCAATTCCGCTCCCGCTTGCAAGCGGCAGCATCCTTGGAGCGCTTTTCTGTGAGTCGCAACCACGCCCATCATAGGTCTAGCGCCAATCGGCGTCAGGCGCTGCGGACGGAACGGACGCAAAACAAGCGAGCGCCTCCACCCGCTGGTGTGGTTCGCATGCAGGGGCACGCACGCAGGGGCCTTCCGCATCTCCATGACCCCCTTCTCCGTACGATGCGGCGGGAGACAGAGGGACCGAACGCGACAAGCGCCGGCTCATCGCCGGCGCCCTGAGTCTGGCAGGCATGCGTTGTATCTCCGGTCAGACTTGCAGATAGCGTGCGCGGCTATCCTCGGGACCGGATTCACTCTTGTCGCCAGCTATCGGGACTTCAAACGGCCCCTCAGTGGCGCTCATCTGACTCGAACGCATAGTGGCTGCAACGACCACCCCCGCCAGAATGAGGTACCCCAACGCACCGAGCACTATAGCAATCATTGTCTTCCTCATCGTGCACAAACTCTGCCTACCACTATCATGCACGGTGGAGTTCAATTCTACCATAGCCTCTAGGTCCCCCTACCAGGAACCGGCGACCGGAGACGAAGGCGGCGGTGCTGAACAAGCGCCAGTGCGGACCGGGCAGAGCAGTTCCAGCCCCGCACTGAGGAGGAAGAACCTGGGGCGAGCCGCCCGGCAACCACTGGCAGCACGATCGCCGCCGGCAGGGCAGCAACCCATCCGTGCTGCCCCACATCAGTCTGTGGGTGACACTCGAGCGGCGGCACAGCCACAGCATGAGGATACACTCCCATCGCATGAGCACCCGGCACAAGCCCACTGGGCGCATTGTCTATATGGCTACCTCTGCTATAATCTTGTCAACATTCAGGAGAATCCGATGACGAGCGACCCGGTTCGTGCCATCATCGCCAAACTCGAGGACGACTATCAGCGCCTGCGCGAGACGATCGCTGGCGTTCCTGAGACCCGGCTCACGAGCTCGTCCGCTGGTGACGGCTGGTCGGCCCGCGAGATCCTGGCTCACCTGGCGAACGCAGAGCGTGAGCATCGCGAGGTCGCTAAAGCCATCCTGGATGGCAGGACGTTCGAGCTGGCCAACTTCGACCTTGACCGCTGGAATCAAGCGGGGGTCGCCCGGCGGGCTCGGCAGGACGTTCGCACCATCCTCGATGATCTCGAGGCCGAGCACCGCGCGATGATCGCCTTCGCAGCGGCCCTCTCACCGGAGGAACTGGAGAAGAAGGGCCGTCACCCCGCCCTCGGCGAGCTGAGCGTTCGCAAACTCTTGCGCATCGTCGGGCTCCACCAACGTATGCACCAACGCGAGATCGTCGCCCTCGTAGCGGCTGGCATCGATGTCTAATCTGATCGCTGATTTCTTTAGCACCAATCGTGTGATCCTGCTGGCGATCTACGGCCAGGCTTTTTTTACGTTGGGTCTTTCGGTCGCGCTTCAATGGCGGAGTGAGAGCCGCCTTGAACTGGCGCGCTCGCTCCCGCTGCTCGCGGCCTTCGGCTTGGGAAGTAGCCTGGCTATTTGGGCTGACATCTTCATTCCCGTCCAGGCGACGTACGTCAATCCCGAGATTGTCCAACTCTTGCGAATCGGCCAGGCGCTCCTCTTTATCGCGAGCTTCGCGAGCCTACTCTACTTCGGCATCCGCCTGAATTGGAGCGGCCCGCGGGTGACCTGGATCCCGTGGATCCTCGCGGGCGGACTCAGCCTGATCGTCCTATTGCTCTGGGTGAGGGGGCTGCCAGTCGAACAGATCCGGCTCTGGAGTGAGCGGCTGGGCCGGCTGCTGTTTGTTCTGCCGGGCGCCCTCCTTGCCGCCTGGGGGCTTCGTGGTCAGGCAATGCGTATCAGTGCCATGCGCCTCCCCGAGCATATCGTCCAGTGGCTGCGGGTGGCCGGCTTCACCTTCGGTTTCTACGCCCTCGCTGGTGGTGTGCTGGTGCCGCTCTCGTCCGATGGCGAAACCTGGCTCGACCACGTCACGGGTGTCCCAGCGGCCGTACCGCGTGCCGTGGCCGGCTGTGCACTGGCCCTTGCGATGATCCAGGCCCTGACGATCTTCCGGGTGGAGTTGCAGCGGCTCGTCACCTCGATGGGCCGTGAGCAGGCGCTGGCCGCCGATCGGCAGCGCATCGGCCGGGAGCTCCACGACGGCACCATCCAGGCCATTTACGGAGCCGGTCTGATGCTCGACAACGTCCTGCACACCATCCAGCGAGACCCCGACCTGGCGGTGCAGGAGCTTCGAGCGGTCATGGAATCGCTCAATACGACCATCGAGGACATTCGCCGCTATATCCATGATCTGTCGGAGGACGAGGGGGAACTGGCCGAAACACTCGGGGAGCTCACCAACGAGTTCCGAGCGAGCAGCAACCTCGACGTCGACTATCGTATCGAGGGCAACCCGCCCAAGCTTCCGGTTGAGGTGCGGACCAACCTCCTTCAAATGGTACGTGAAGCCCTGACGAATGCGCGCCGTCACAGTGGTGCCGATCACGTGGACGTTCTGCTGCGCGGCGATCCGGACGTGCTGCGCCTGATCGTGGCCGACAATGGCCGCGGCCTGCCGCCCGGCGGCCCGTTTCGACCCGGCGGCAAGGGTATCCCGAACCTCTACGCCCGCGCGCGCCTGCTCGACGGCCGCGTACGGCTCCTTGGCCGCCCCGGCGAGGGCACGATCGTCGAGATCGAGGTTCCGTATCAACCATCAGTGAATGGGGCTGACTAGAGACAGGCCCGGACCTGCCCTATTGCGAGGATGGCGTTATGAAAAGCTTGCGAATCCTGCTCGTTGATGACCATGAAGTCGTCCGGCTCGGCCTCAAGGCGCTCCTCCAGCGCTACGCCCAGTTTGAGGTGGTGGCGGAAGCCGGGAACGCTGAAGAGGCTCTGGCGCGCACGCAACAGTATCACCCCGATGTCGTCGTCATGGATATTCGTTTACCGGGCAAGAGCGGGATCGAGGCGACGCGTGAGATCAAAGCGACGATGCCCGAGGTCGAGATCATCATGCTGACCTCTTACGCCGAGGACGAATTGCTTTTTGAAGCCATCCGGGCCGGCGCGACCGGCTACGTCCTCAAGCAGATCGGGAGCGACGATCTCATCCGCGCGCTCGAAGCGGTCGGCCGCGGCGAGGCGCTGCTCGACCCGCGCCTCACGCGCCGCGTCTTCGACCGCGTCCGCGATGCGGAGCGCGCCGCCGAGGGCTCGGTCTTTGCCGAACTGACCGAGCAAGAGCTACGCGTACTGGGCCTGGTAGCCGAAGGGAAGACGAACAAGGAGATTGCCCGCGCCCTGCACCTTTCGAACGGTACCGTGCGCAACTACGTCAGTAGCTTGATGCACAAGCTCAGCGTTGGAAACCGCGCCGAGGCCGCCGCGTTCGCTGTGCAACACCATATCTGGGACTACCTCCCCGACGGGGAGGGCCCTGATGAGCCGCCCGCGTGACCCGGGTCTGGCACTCTGGGGGCAGCCTCGCCGAACACCTGAGCGCCCCGGGTGTCCTCGCCTCGCGTAGCAGGTGGAAGCTCGCTGTTTCGCGACTTGTCAATCCGAGAATCCGTACCGGCTGGCTGCAGCAAGCGTAGTCAGTCTGGCCACAAGCGGCGCTTGAGCCAGGCACGTGCTCTTGTGCACTATCGTTGTATTTTCGTGCCGAATGCCAGAGGAGAAATGGAGATTCGCACATGTCGAAGAGGTTCGTGGTTCTTGGCGTGCTCTTGGTCCTCGGCCTTCTGATCGCCGGGTGCACCTCCCAGCCCGCCCCCAGACGCAACAGACCCCCAGACCGTCAAAGAGACCGTGGTTGTCAAAGAGACGGTCGTCGTCAAGGAAACGGTAGCGGTTCCCCAACCCACAACGCCTCCCGAACCAACCACCGCCCCGCCTACACAGCCGGCGGCGGTCAGCAACCAGGAACTCATCTGGTCGGTTGAGGGCGTCAACGAGCTCCCCGGGTTGGATCCGGCCA
This sequence comes from Ardenticatenaceae bacterium, assembly GCA_027493995.1. Taxonomy (GTDB): domain Bacteria; phylum Chloroflexota; class Anaerolineae; order Ardenticatenales; family Ardenticatenaceae; genus DOUV01. The sequence goes on from JAOSJS010000001.1 coordinate 10,359,149, forward strand.
ATCCCCAAAATGCCCAGTCAATTCAGGCGATCAACCTGATCTTCGGCGGGCTTGTGAAGCTGGACGGCCAGTTAAATGTCGTGCCCGACGGAGCCCAAAGCTGGACCATCTCTGATGATGGGAAGACCTATAGCTTCACGATTCGCGAGGGCCTCAAATTTGCCGACGGCACCGCCGTGACGGCGCAAGACTTTGCCGATTCGATCAACCGCGCGCTGCAGCCAGAGACGGCCTCCTACGGCGCCGCATTCCAACTTCAACACGTCGTGGGGGCGAGCGACGTCGCAGACGGGAAGGCTCAGGCGGCCAGCGGCATCAAAGTCGTTGACGACCGCACCCTCGAAATCACCACCGACGACGTCGTGCCGTACTTTTTGGCGCAGTTGACCTACCCAGTCACCTTTGTCGTCCCCCTGAAGTTCGTTCAGGCGAAGGGCAACAACTGGACCGAGCAGGCCTTTGGGACGGGCCCCTACCGGGTCAAGGAGTGGCAGCACAACCAGAAGCTCATCCTGGAGCCCAACCCCTTCTACTGGGCCGGCCCGGTGGGCGTCGCCCAGATCGAATTGCCCTTCATTCAGGATTCAGAGACGGCCTACCAACTCTACCGCACCGGTGAGCTGGACACTATGGGAAGCCAGCAGAACCCGGTCCCGGCCGCCCGCATCCCCGAAGTCAGCTCATCGCCCGACTTCAAACAGGTCGCTTCCTTCGCGACGCGCTACATCGGCTTCAACAACCGCAAAGCCCCGTTCGACAACGTGAACGTCCGGCGGGCATTCGCCATGGCCGTGGACAAAGTTACGTTGGCCGAGAAGGTCCTGAACGGCGCCGTCGGCCCGACCGATCGGATCCTGCCGCCGGGCTTCCCGGGCTCGCAGTTCCCCATCCAGGGTCTGTCCTTCGATCCCGAGATGGCCAAGGCAGAGTTGGAGAAAGCCGGCTACAACGCTTCCAAACCGCTGCCCCAGGTCACGTTAACCTACGGCGTCGAGGGCGACAACGAACGTGTGGCGACCTTCCTCCAACAGCAGTGGAAGGATAACCTGGGCGTCGATGTGGTCCTGCAGCCCCTGGAGTTGGCCACGTTCAGCAAGAACCTCGATACCACCTACCTGACGCCCGAGGAAGGGCTACAATTCTACCTCAGCATCTGGGGCGCCGACTATCCCGACCCGCAGAACTTCATCTCTCAGCAACTGCGCAGCGACTCACCCAACAACAACGGCCACTGGGAGAACGCCGATTTCGACAAACTCGCCAAGCAGGCTGACACCTTCACCGGCAGCAGTGAGGAGCGTTTCAAACTGTACAACCAGGCCGAGCAGATCGCCGTTGATGGGGTCGGCTGGCTACCCCTGTATGTGCCGCGTTTCAGCGTGCTCATCAAGCCGTACGTCTCCGGCATCGTTCCGACAGGGCAGGGCCTGATCGTCCCCGATTGGTCCGCTGTCCGAGGCCGGCCGATGCGCTGACCAGGCAACATGCCTCGAGGAGCCGCGACCGGCGTCGCGGCTCCTCACGCCTACAGCCTACGAGCGGAGTAAAATGGGGAAACTTGTCCTCCAGCGGCTTCTCAGCCTGATCTTCGTGATCTTCAGCATCACGTTTCTGACATTCATCATCGGCTACCTGGCGCCCGGCGACCCGATTCTGGTGCTGATGGGGCCGCGCCGCGATCCCCAAATCTACAATCACCTGCGCCACCTCTACGGGTTGGATCAACCCTGGTACAAACAATACTTCGACTATATTGTTGGCCTGCTGCATGGAAATTTGGGTCTATCGTACCGCTACCAGAACCGGACGGTTAATGAGATCCTGGGGAGCGGGGTCCAGGTCTCGGTGAAGCTGGGCGGTGCGGCGCTCTTGCTCAGCCTGCTCGTCGGGGTCCCGGCCGGCATCTTCTCCGCTCTGCACCAAAACTCGTGGCTCGACCGGGGCAACCTGCTCCTGATGCTGGCCCTCTTCTCCATCCCGAGCTTCGTGCTGATCCCGATCTTGCGAGCGCTCAACTTCTTCGTCCTGTACCAGAACGGACTACCATCGCTCCCGGCGGCAGGGTGGGGCCGCCCCTCTCACTGGGTGATGCCCGTCCTGGTTCTGGCGGCGGCCAACGTCGGCTACCTCGCCCGGCTAACGCGCTCGAGCATGCTGGAGGTGCTCCGGCAAGACTACATTCGCACGGCGGAAGCAAAGGGCCTGCCGCCCGGTCGCGTCGTCTACGTGCACGCCTTGCGGAACGCCCTGCTGCCCATCGTCACCGTCATCGGCCCATCGCTGGCCTTTCTCGTCACCGGCGCCTTCGTCGTCGAGAGCCTCTTCGCCATTCCGGGGGTTGGCTTCATTGCGGTACAATCCATTGGCCAGCGAGACTATCCGGTTATTCAAGGGACGACCGTCATCCTGGCAACAACTGTCGTGGTCATGAACCTGCTCACAGATCTGGCCTACACGGTGCTGGACCCGCGGATTCGAGCGTCGTGATAGCAGCGATTGAAAGTGTGGCCCAACCAGAGATTGCCCGCCAGCCCCTCGATGAGCACCGGGCCTCGGAGCGCGGGTTCTGGCGGCGATTTACTCAGAACCGCCTCGCGCTGGTCGCTCTCGGGGTCATCCTGATCCTTACCCTGGCGGCGATCTTCGGGCCACGTCTCTACGGGGTCGATCCTAACCGCCAACACTACAATGCGATCAATGCCTGGCCGTCCCAGGCACATCCGCTGGGCACAGATAGCCTGGGTCGCGATACGCTGGCCCGCATCCTGCTCGGGTTGCGGGTCTCGCTGCTGGTTGCATTTTATGTCGAGTTCATCAACATCGGGCTAGGCGCCAGCTTCGGATTGCTCGCCGGTTATTTTGGCGGCTGGATTGACCAGGTGCTCTCGCGGCTGGCGGACATGCTGTTCGCCTTTCCGGGGCTCCTGCTCGCCATTTTGGTCGCCGCCGTGTTCGGCCAACCGGTCACCGAGCGATTCGGGGGGATCGGCCGGCTGCTGCTGGTGGCTGGGTCGCTGGCTCTGGTCAGTTGGCCGCTCATGGCCCGCTACGTCCGCGGCCAAACACTCTCCATCAAGGAACGCGATTTCATCGAGGCTGCGCGTAGCGTCGGCGTCACCAACTCGCGGATCATCACAAGGCACATCCTGCCGAATGTCGCCGGCCTGATTATCGTCAGCGCGACGCTCGACGTGGCGGCGGTCGTCGTGAATGAATCAGTCTTGAGCCTGCTCGGGCTGGGGATTCAACCGCCCGACCCCAGTATCGGCCAGATGATTCGGCAGTCCATCGACTATCTCGAACGGAACTGGAGCCAGGTCTTCTTTCCCAGCCTGGCTCTCACCCTGATGGTGCTCACATTCTCCTTTGCCGGCGACGGCCTGCGCGACGCCCTCGACCCGCAAAGTCGAGGTTCCTGATCACGGCCGCGGTTTCTGAACGAGAACCGTGATCCCTGGGCCGTGGTCGATGATGTACGGGTCACGAATCACGGGGGATTGGAAGTACAAGAGCCCATCCAAAAGAAGCGAGAGGAAGCCACCACCATGAACCTGCGTGTTTCGTTGGGGCAAATGGACCCGATCAAAGGCGAGCCGGAGACGAACTTCGCGACGGCTGCCGCGATGGCGGCCGAAGCGTCCCGGCGCGGCTCGCACCTGCTCATGTTGCCCGAACTGTGGGGCAGCGGGATCGACGTCACGCGGCACGAAGAGCACGCGAGCGCCACCGGTCAGGGCCTCTTCGCCCGCGCGGCTGCCCTGGCCGCCGAGCACGGGCTTGCCATCTGCGGCTCACTCCTCAGCACCGCTGCCGGCGGCAACGCCAACACGATCGCCTTCTTCGGCCTCGACGGCCGCATCGTGACGGAGTATAGCAAACTCCACCTCTTCCGTCTGATGGACGAAGACAAATGGTTGGTCCCGGGCAATCGCCCAGCCCTGGCTGAGGGTCCCTGGGGTCTGGCAGGGCTGGCCATCTGCTACGACCTGCGCTTCCCGGAGCTCTTTCGCCACTATGCTCTCGCCGGGGCGCGCCTGATCTTTCTGCCGTCGGCCTGGCCCCACCCACGCCTGATTCACTGGCGGACCCTCCTACGCGCCCGCGCCATCGAGAACCAGATGTTCGTCGTCGCCTGCAACCGGGTCGGGACAAGCGATGGGACGGCCTTCTTTGGCCACTCCAGCGTAATTGATCCTTGGGGTGAGTTGCTGGTGGAGGCCGGCGAGCAGCCGGGTCTCTTCACCGTGGACCTCGACCTCACCCAAGTCGAGGCCATTCGGAAGCAAATTCCTGTCTTCCAGGACCGCCGCACCGACATCTACGGGTAAGCGATGACTGATGATTCCGCTGATACACTCAGATCAGGTGGATTTAGAAGCAGAACTGGCAAGATCAGCGAAAAATCAGCGTCGATCAGCGCCATCTGCGTTCTCTCCCGGTACCAGAATGATGATCGTCAGCCAGAATAAGTCCGGTACATGGTACTCGCTCGTGAGCGTCACGTTTTACCTACCGCGAGGCCATCCCTGTTGTAGTCAATGCACCAATCCACGGGTATCACGATGAACACCACACCGCTTCTCGTTGGCTCGACCAATGCCCGCGCCGGTTTCGCCGCAGCGATGGACCGGCTGCGCCACGGCGACAGCGCCCTCGACGCCGCTGAAGTCGCCGTGCGTGCCGTCGAGGATAATCTCGAAGATCACAGCGTTGGCATCGGGGGACTGCCCAACCTTGTGGGCGAGGTCGAACTCGATGCCATGATCATGGACGGCGAGACGCTGGTCGCGGGCGCCGTGGCCGCACTCAAAGGCTATCCCAACCCGGTGAGTGTGTCTCGCAAGGTGATGGAGGTCCTCCCGCACGTCTTGCTCGTCGGCGAGGGTGCTGCGCGGTTCGCGGCCGAGATGGGCTTCGAGCCCAGGGAGCTCTTAACCGAGGAGGCTCGTAAGATCTGGGCCGACCGCCTCAGCCAGGTCCCTGCGGAGACTGGCGAGCGCGCCTACTTCGAGAAGATGGCGGCCTACGCCCGTCACTTCGCGACCGACCCCGAGGGAGCTGCTGCCCGGTACGACACCAACGTCACCGGCACCGTGAACGTCCTCGCGTGCGACCAACAGGGCCGGCTCGCCGTCGCAACGAGCACGAGCGGGTGGGCCTGGAAGTATCCGGGCCGGGTCGGCGACACGCCCATCGTTGGCGCTGGCGGCTACGCCGACAGCCGCTACGGTGCCTGTGGCTGCGTCGGGCGCGGCGAGATGGCCCTGCGCGCCGGCACGGCCCGCAGCCTGGTGCTCTATCTCAAGATGGGCCTGCCCCTCTGGAACGCGGCCCGCGAGGCGATCCACGACCTCTCTGCGCTGCAGGACCCCTTTGCCTCGGGGCTGAGCCTGGTGGCGATTGACGCCGCGGGCAACCACGTCGGCTTCAGCAACCGCACGGGCCGCGACTACATCTTTCAGACAGCGCAGATGGACGTCCCAGAGAAGCGGCCGCGCATCTTCGTCGATGCGTCCGGCAAAGCCCAGGTCCGGCCAGCGTGAGATGAACTGCACGAAGAACACCACGCAGAGCGTCGATCGGTTCGCTGCACATTTGGCTGCATTGAGGTTCTGATTCAGATCGCCTTCCCCTGGTTCTCTGGCCTGGAAGGTTCACCGGTGAGAGGAGGAGACTGGCTGGGTCTCTCCCCGTCCCGCCGCTGAATAGAACCACATGCTCCTCCCTCTGCCCCTGGAGAAAAGGGGCCGGGCGATGAGAGGCGCCCCGATCCACTTGTGAAGCTTGGAGGAACAAGACCATGCCGGCTCAGGCAGTGCGAGCAAGCGATCAGGCTGTCCAGGCTACTCTCTCCTTCCTGCAAGATGTGCTGCGCGAGGCTGAGCCGCGCGATTTCGCCGTGCGGCTGTGGGATGGCACCGTATGGAAGGCCGATCCGGAGCAGCCGGCGCGCTTCACGCTGGTCCTCCAGCATCCCGGGGCCCTCCGCACGATGTTTTGGCCGCCGACCGAACTCACCCTGGGCGAAGCCTACATCTACAACGACTTCGAGATTGAGGGTGAGATCGAGCGTATCTTTCCGCTCGCCGACACGCTGCTCGAGCGCCGGTGGGGCATGGCCGAACGGTTGCGCTACGGGCGGTATCTGTTCAGTCTGCCGTCTGGCGGCCGCCCTCGAACCGGGCGCCAGGCAGTGCAGTTGAGCGGGAGCCGTCATTCCGCAGAGCGCGATCGGCAGGCGGTCACCTATCACTACAATGTGTCCAACGAGTTCTACGCGCTCTGGCTGGACACGCAGATGGTCTACTCCTGCGCCTACTTCGCCACCCTCGACGACAGCCTGGATACGGCGCAGGAACGCAAGCTGGACTACATCTGCCACAAGCTACGATTGCGCCGCGGGGAGCGCCTTCTCGACATCGGCTGTGGCTGGGGCGCGCTGGTGATCCATGCCGCGCGCCACTACGGCGTCGAGGCGCGCGGGATTACTCTGAGTAGGCCTCAGGCCGAGCTGGCGAACGAGCGCATCCGCCAGGCTGGTCTGGCCGGCCACTGTCGGGTGGAGGTCCGCGATTATCGCGGGATCAACGAGCCCGAGGGCTTCGACAAGCTGGCCAGCGTGGGGATGTTCGAACACGTCGGGGAGGCGTTACTGCCCGAGTACTTCGAGCGAGCGTGGCACCTGCTCCGCCCGGGCGGCGTCTTCCTGAACCACGGGATCGCACGCCCGGCCACCCGGCCGTCCCGCCAGGGACCGTCTTTCGTCGATCGCTACGTCTTCCCGGACGGCGAACTGGTGCCGATCAGCACGACGTTGGGTGCTGCGGAGCGAGCCGGCTTCGAGGTGCGCGATGTGGAAAGCCTGCGTGAGCACTACGCGCTCACGCTGCGGCACTGGGTGCACCGTCTCGAGACGCAGCAGGCGGCGGCCCGCACGATCACCGACGAGGCGACCTATCGCGTCTGGCGCCTGTTCATGGCGGGGTCGGCCTACGGCTTCCAGACCGGCCGGATCAACGTCTACCAGACATTGCTCGCCAAACCGGACCGCGGCGCCAGCGGACTTCCACTGACGCGAGCCGATTGGTATACCGGGTGACGTGCCAGAATATCTTGTTGGCGAATGGGAGAACGTCGAGGCGCCCTCTTCGTAGTGCGCGCTGTAGCCTGCTGAAGGGCACACTACGAACAGGAGCAGTCCCTTCTCCTGCCATTTCGCCAACGCTATTTTGGCAGGAGGTGGGCACCTCCTGGACGTGGGACAGAGTACTACTCGACTTTGAATTCTACTGTGCGGCTCAATTTGCCGTTCAGGTACAGATCTACCTTGTACTGCCCTTTCGGCCAGAGCTTATCATTGGTCAGCTTGAAGTGAAGGGTTCCACTCCTGGATGTAAGCTCATTCTCGTCGATGAAGAAGTTTGGCTCGACCCCTTCGGCTTCGACGGCTGTCCAGGCTGCCTTCACGACTGTGTCGTCGGGGGCATTGGCCAGTTGGACCAGGCAGTGAAACGTGTCATCCTGGGCGAACGTGGTCGTCGGCTCCTTTCCGTTGGCATCGCGCGCCATCGTCACGTTCTTGATGCTGGCGGTACTGACGTTGAAGCTGCATGCCAACACCGCTGATACCATCATCATGAGGGCGAACCACAATTGCAAACCGGTCTTGCGCATCTCAATCCCTCCAGAATCGATCGCATCTCCGTTGGAAGCATCACTGGCACGGGTTGAGGCCTGGCAGGTGCCAGCGCCGTAACAGGTTTGCCGAATAGAGGTCAGTCGGTCAATGAGATAAAAGTATCCCAATGCGATTCTTCGTCGTTCCCGGGCTAACGACACGACGCCGAGTTCGACCTGAACCGCGCCTCCACCTGGCTCTACGCGCTTGTCACAGCTGTGCTGCTGGGCGGGCTCCTCGTTTTCTATTGGCGGGAGGAGCAGCAGGCCACGGCCGCCACTGCTCGACCGGCCCAGGCTCGCGGCGAGCCTGGCTGAGAAGTCAGCGCACCTTCACGGCCATACAGATTGAGAAATCGGGTGAACGGCAAGATCTTGACTTCTGACAGGCTTGAATTGTGACAGGGGGTTCAGTAAGATAATAGCAGGGACCGCACCATGGGTACCTCTCTAGAACTCGACCGGAGGCCACCACGCTGGCAGCGGACAGCGCTGCCTGGCTCCGGTCGAGTTTCTCTTCTGGCCCGGGGACGTTCTGACCATCGAAGCCGTGGGCGGTGAAAGCCACGGGCACCGGATTGGAGCCGGTGCCCGTGTTGCTTTGAACCGACGATGATGGCCGTGTTTCGGTACCGCGGCCGCGGAAGCTTCGGGCGAGCCCGGCGTCACGCACGCAGCAAGCGCATTCCATTCAGGATCACCACCAGCACCGACAACTCGTGAATGAACATGCCGCCAGCCATGTGAACCTCGCCCAGCAGCACGCCGCTCAGCAGCGCGCTCACCGTCGCCAGGGCGATGACCACGTTCTGCCGGATATTTCGCAAGGTCGCCTTGGAAAGCCCGATGGCCTCGGGGACTTTCAAGAGATCGTCGGCCATCAGCGCAATATCGGCAGTCTCGATCGCGACGTCGGTCCCGGCCGCGCCCATCGCGATTCCGATGTCGGCGGCGGCCAGCGCCGGGGCATCGTTGATGCCGTCGCCCACCATTGCGACCACGTGACCTTCGGCCTGAAGTTGGCGAATGACCGCGAGCTTATCTTCGGGGAGAAGTTCGGCGTGGACTTCGCTCAACCCGGCCGCGTTGGCGATGGCCTGGGCGGTACGCCGGTCATCGCCGGTCAGCATGGCGATCCGTTTCACCCCAACTGCTTGTACTTGTTGGATCATCGCCGGCGCGGTCGCCCGCAACGCATCGGCAATCCCCAGCACGCCCAGCTCAACCCCATCCAGCGCGACCAGCATCCCTGTCTTCCCGGCCGACTTCAGCTGCACCAGGTATGTCCCGGCCTCCGCACTCACCGCAACATCCAGCTGGGCCATCAATTCTGGGGTACCGACACCGATGATGTGCCCTTCGTAGGTCGCCCGGACGCCACGTCCGGTGCAGGTACCGAACTCATCGGCGTGTGGGACTGCGCCCAAGGCCCCGGCTTCGGCCAGAATCGGCCGCGCGAGGGGGTGCTCCGAACCTGCCTCGGCGATAGCCGTCCAACGGAGCAGTTCCTGCTCAGCCGCGGCCCATCGTCCCGGTGCTTTCCCGTTTGATGCGATTCCGATACTCCCGAGCCGCTCCGGCCCACCGGCAGGGACCAATGCTGGCTGCAGGACGATCACATCGGTCAACTGCGGCCGGCCCTGGGTCAAGGTCCCGGTCTTGTCCAGCGCCAGGGCCGAGATTTTGCCCGCATTCTCCAGGTACTCGCCACCCTTGATAAGAATCCCGCGCTGGGCCGCCCGGCCGATGCCTGCGACGACCGAGACTGGTGTAGAGATCACCAGCGCTCCCGGGCAGCCGATCACCAGAAGCGTCAGCGCCAGCTCAACGTCGCGCGTGATCAGGAAGACGACGGCGCTGAGGCCGATGATCACCGGTGTGTACCAGCGCGCGAAGCGCTCAATAAACCGCTGGGTGGGAGCCTGCTCGTCCTGGGCCTCCTCGACTCGGCGGATGATCCGCGCCAGCATCGTGTCGGCGCCGACGCCCATAGCCTGCACCTCCAGGAGCCCGGACTGGCTGATCGTGCCGGCATAGACCCGGTCGCCCTCAACCTTGTCCACAGGCATGGATTCGCCCGTGATGGGGCTCTCATCCACGGCGGCACGCCCGTCGATGATTTCACCGTCTACCGGAACCCGGGTGCCCGGCTTCACCAAGACCGTCTCGCCGGGCACCACTTCGTGGGGCATGACCTCAACCTGCCGGCCGTCCCGCAGGACGATCGCCGTCGCCGGCGCTAATTCCAACAACTCTTGCAGCGCCTGGCGGGTGCGACTCAGCGTTCGCGCTTCGAGGGAGGCCCCGAGCATGAACAGAAACGTGACGGCGGCGGCCTCCCAGTACTCACCGATTGCCAGCGCGCCCACGGTGGCAATGGTCACCAGCAGTTCGATGCTGACGTGCCGGTTGCGCAGGGCGTGCCAGGCGCGGATTACGACATCGTAGCCGGCCAGCACCGCCGCTGCGATCATCAGCGCGCTGCGCAGCCCGCGGGACCCCAGCAAGTGATCGGCAGCCAGGGCCACCACGATCAGCGCGCCGCTCGCGAGGGTCAGCAGCTGGCGCCGCCGCATTGGATTCTCGAACCAGACCTTGACTTTCTCCACCAACATACCTCCAGGGTGAGAGCACATCAAAGAATAAGTTCCGCGCACTTTTGAGCGCATTCACGAAAACTGTCCTGCAATTCGCCGCTGCAGGAAGGTGCCGCGCACCTTCGGAGGTGCATGGCACCGCTTGACTCTATCTCCAAACTTGCAGCGATCTACGGGCCTACTTCGGCAATCTCATCCGATCGGCATCTCGGCCGTCGCTTCTATCAGAAGCTCGCCACCCTGGCTTCATAGCCGGCTGCCCGGATGGTCTTGACCAGGTCAGGACCGCTGACGCGCTTGGGATCGTGCTCGACTTCGATCCGGCCCGTGTTGAAGTGGACTTTGGCCTCCGCGACCCCATCCACCGCCTCCAGTGCCTTTTCGATCTTGGCCACGCACGACGGGCATGACAGCTCTTGACTTCGCAGGAGGGTTTTCATCGTTCAAAGTCTCCTATTCCTGAACTTGATTGTGCCGAGACTGTACCCCAAACCACAGTGCCGTTCCATGATCTGGCTCAAATTAGTGCAGGGAGACGGAAAAGGCCCCCGGCCTGGTTCGGTCAAGCCAGGGGCCTTTTGGAATCGAGTGCGGGCAAATCAGCCGGTGTCGTCGGCGACGAGGGCCGCCAATCTCTCGGGGTCGGCGATGGCAACCCATTGCCGGCCGCTCCGGATGAGACCCGCCTTTCGGAACTGGCTCATCACCCGGCTGACCGTCTCGGTCGTCGTGCCGGTCATCTCGGCCAGTTCCTGCCGCGAGAGTGGCACCTGAATCAAGATCGCGTCCTCGCGTTCCTCACCCAGTTTCTGAGCCAGTTTGAGCAACGTCGACGCGACACGGCTCTCCACCGGGTGGGCGCTGAGCTGGCGAACCACCTCGTGCGCTGCGTGCAGTCGCGCCGCCACAATGGCAAGCACCTGCAAGGTGACTGAGGGATAGCGGCGCAGAACGGTCTGAAAATCATCGGCGGCAATCCCGAGGGCGCAACACCCGGTGTGGGCTTGGGCCGTGTCCGAGTACGTCTCATCGCCCAGCGCCGAGAGGCTGCCGAAGAACTCACTGGGGGTCAGGATATCCAGCAGGACGTCCTGACCGCCTACGGTGTGACGGAGCAATTTCACCTTGCCGGCTGCGACCACATACAGTCGCGAGGCCGGGTCACCGGCGAGGTAGATCGTCTCACTTGGGAGGTAACCTCGCTCTTGAAACAATCTGTTGACCTCGGCCACCTCCTCAGGCGAGAGGCCGGTGAACAACGGGACTTTGGCCAGGATTTTCAGCCGCAGATCGACAGTACACATCTGAGGCGCGATGTCTTCAGTCTCTAGCGGTGTGCTTCTTCGTGCTGCCATCGTCATCGTCGCTTTCGAGCGGAGAACCTGGAAGATCTGTGGATCTTCACACTCCTACGATGCACACAGGAGCACAGTTTGTCAAACGGTCACCTTGAATGGTCGTGTATCGATTTTGGCAGAAAGGGATAGATGGCAGTGACCGGCGGCTCCTCTCCCTTCCCTTGCTTCCAGCTCCTTTCTGGTTATACTACCCGGCAGCATTCACTCTCTCGACCCTGCTCTGCTCCCTGCGCTCACAGTCCCTCTCGTCCCATCCGGCGCCAAACCATGCCTCCGAAAGCAGATGTTTCATGCCTTGCCCAGCTCATTGGGCCGCATTCGTGATCGTTTTGTTCTCGCTCGCCCCCTCGCTGATTCAGCCAGCGGCCGCGCTGCGGCTCGACGACGGTCCGGCCGTGCCCCCCGCGACTGCGGAGGCCACGGTCACGGCAGGCGGCGCGGCCTACCTGCCCATTTTGATCAATCAACCACTCCCGGCGCCATCGCCGACGGCAACCGCGACGCCGTCCCCGCCTGACCAATCTCCCCAGGAGCAAGCAATCGTCACCCGAATCAACGCGGAACGAGCCGCGCGCGACCTTCCGCCGCTCGCGGTCGCTCCCGAGTTGATCCAGGCGGCGCGCCGGCATAGCCGCGATATGGCGGAGCATCACCTGACGGGCCATATCGGTTCCGATGGGTCAACCCCCGGTCAGCGAATCCGCGAAGCGGGTTACAATTGGAGTACTGAAAACGAGATCATTGGCTGGGGGTTTGCCGATCCCGAAGCAATGGTGGCGTGGTGGATGAATGACAAACTCCACCGGGAGATCGTTCTGTCCACCGCGTATAAGGACCTCGGGGTTGGGTACGTGACGGAGCCGTCGAGCGATTGGATCCATTACTGGACGGTCGACTTTGGGTCGCGCGCTTCCGGCGAGATGGAGCCCCAGGATGCGCTGTGGCACGCGCGCTAACGCACCGCCACGTAGTCCTCCGATAAAACTCCAAAGGACCTCGTGTGAGGCGTTTTCCGGGTTGTAGTAACCGCTTTATCCCTAGCGTGAGGGCGCACGACCGTGTGCACCCACAAACCAGGTTCTCGACCGCGCACCGACGACCTCACTGAGGTTCGAGCAGCCGGGGCCGAGCGGTTACAATTGCCACTGGCCTGTAGCCACAACGCGGGAGGCTTCGCCCACCTCCTCATCACTGAATTCGTGTAAATGCAGGGCGGTGAGCCGGCCGAGTACGGCGTCGAGTGGCAGCTCCCTGGCGACTGCCAACAACACCAGGGCCTCCAGGCCGGCCCGGTTGGGGCTGCTGCCTGGCGCGGTCCACCGCGCTGAGACATAGTCAAGGTAGAGGCCGCGGCTGGCATGGTCGGACAGCGCGGCGAGCGCCGTCTGTGCCGTATCGACGTCGGGGACCTCCTGGCTCAACCAGGTGCGGTAGGTCTCCACCAGGGCGATGCGCTTGCCTCGTGTATGGAAGTCGCGCACCCGCTGGGCGCGAGCTTCGGCCGTGTCAAGAAGCGCCGTAATCCGGTCGGGTTGCCCGAACTCCAGCCAACGGGTGGCGAGCGACAGCAGGTGAACCGTGGCGTAGGGCGCGGACCCGAGGGGCAGTTGCTCGGCCGATTCCAGTTCCTTGATAGCCGCGCCGACCTCTCCCCGGCGGAAGAGGCCGGCGGCGATCGCGCTCCGGGCGCGCGCCGCTGTGCCCCAGGGGTCGTCGCCGGCGAGCGCGCGCGTGAGAGAGGCCACCAATTCCGGTTCGGAGAGACGGCGGTGTTGGGCCTCCGCGCGCAGGAGTGTGCGGAGATCGAAGGCGAAGGCGGGCTCCTCCCAGTCGAGCGCGGTCCGCAGAATCGTCTGCAGACGCTCGCGGGTCCACGTGGCGTCCGGAGCGGCCGCGCAGGCCACGCCGAGCCCCGCCAGCCCGAGTTCGCGGTACGCCGGTTCGGGCTCGGCGAGCACCCGTCCCAGGGCCCGGTCAATCGCCGCCTGACCAAACGACTCGGCCGCGACTTGTGCCAGGATACCCTCGAAGCCCTGCTCCGCGATGAAGTTCCGGTAGGCCGAGGCGATCATCTTGGGGATCGCGGTATTCTCCTCCGCCATCACCTGGTCGAGCAGTTCCTCGAGACCGGTCACCCGCTTCTGAAAGTCGGCGAGCGATTCGGGATCGAGGGGACGGGCGGGTTCCAAATTCGCGAGCAACTGGCCTGCGGTTTCATCGCTAAAGCCGAGATCGACGAGCCATGCCCGCGCACCATCTGTCTCGTCTGAGAGAGGCGCGACGGTCCGCGCGATACGCGCCAGCAAGGCCAATCCGAATCGCTGCGGCGAACCCAGTGGCAGATGACTCGCGGCAGCCGCGAGCCGCCGAGCCATCTCCCCCTCGCCGGCCTCCGCGGCCTGCCAGGCCAGGTAGAAGAAGAGCACCTGCGCCCATCCGGCCGGCGCCTCGCGGCTGTTGGCGTAGTGGGCGGCCAGGCGTAGCGCCTCATTGAAGTCGCCCGCCTCGCCTGACATGAAGATCGCATCGGTGTGCTTTGGACGGTGGTTGGCCTCACGGTAGGCACTCACGCAGCCGAGTGCCTTCGCCCAGTCGCCGCGGTCCAGCGCGATCTGGAGAGTCGTCCACAGATCGCGCGCGGTGACGTCCGAGAGCCGGCTGAGCATGATCGCCGTGACGGAGGCGAACTGGGTCCCCTGCTCATCTGTCTTCGTCCAACTGTGATAGATGGCGTTACTGACCACCAGGTTCGAGGCGCCACTAAGCAGGGTCCTGGCCAAGGTGGCCTGCGCCGAGGAACGGAACCGGGCAGGATCTATGTCGCCAGCAGAGCGCGCGCTCAGCTTCAGGCGTTGAGCCTGCCGAAAGGCAGGGTTGAGAATGACGGCGTACAACGCGGCGGCCTGCTGCGCTTCGTCTTGGGATGTCTGCGCCAGGGCCAGCCGGGTCTGAATGTGGCTCACCAGATGGCGCAGCCCATACTCGTCGCACTGCTCCCACCGGACCGTCTCCCACGATTGGCCGCGGTAGACGTCGATGATCTGCTGGTGCTGCTCCTGGGCATCGCACCAGAACTGGTCGGCGCGATCGTCGTCGAGCAGGAAGTCGCTGAAGGAGCGATGGTAGATGGTGTAGGTGCGCTGGCTCGCTGGCAGGCTGTGGTCGAAGTCCAGGAACTGACGCAGCTCGTTCAGCACCGGTCGCACCTGGCCCCTCGGCTTCCCGACGAACGCCGCGACGTGCGCTTCGGTCAAGGCTTCCTTCGCCACCAGGAGCGGGCCGAAGACCGCCGCGTAACGCTCGTTCCACGCGCCCATGTCGTTTGCAACCAGCCGCGCCAGAAACTGGCGGTAGGTCTCGTCGAGCCCGGCGGGGAACGCCGCCAGGGTCTCCCCGCTGATCGCTCCCGGCTCGGTCTCCAGATTCTTCAACAGGGTTCGCACGTAGAGAAAATTCCCCTCGCTCTTCGCTCGAACGGCCCGCGCGAGGTCATCGGGGGAGAGGCCCTCGGCGAGTTTCGCCGCCAACTGCGGTTGCGTCCCCAGAGCCTGCAGGACATGCCGTTTGACATCTGTAAGACTCTCGGCCAGCCCTGCGCCTGTGCTGAGTGAGCACCCGGTGACGTCCGACGGCGGGAAGCGGTCGAGCACCTCCCGCACCGGCCGGGTGGTCAGGATGAAGCGGACATCGGGCGGCAAGGTGGCCGTCTGCGCGAGCAGCGGCACGATCCCGACTTTCCCCTCATAGATCAGACCCTCATCCAGGCTATCGACGAGAATCATGACCTGCCCGTTGAAGCCTTGCCGGAAGAGTGCCTCGAGCGGCTCCCGGACCGCCCGGCCGAAGATGTCATCCGGCGATTGGCCGCCGATATCGAGCCGCTTGATGTCGAATGCGATCACCTGCCCGCCGGCGCCCACCTGCTCCGCGTGCTGCTCCACGTTGAAGTGGATCTCCGGCGCCCTGTTCCGCGCGATCAACACGAGGGCGTAATCCCGGTGGCGCCGCGCCAATTGGAGCGAGACCGACTCCGCAAAGACCCGGGGATCGGTCAGGCGGCGGTCCTGGGCGCGGCAAAAGTGGATCGCGCTCAAGAATTTGGGGCCGAGGGCCGGCAACCTGTCGGGCGGCAGGACCGTGCCCGCCGAGAACTGGCTGAGCCGGGCAGCGATGGCCGTTTTCCCACTGCCGGGCTCCCCCGCCAGGATGAAGAATCGCGGACCCGCAGGCTGGGTGAGCCAATCATTCAGCGCCTGAAAGACCCACTCCCGGCCGGTAAAGTCTTCTGTTCGCGCCGTGACGTAGCCGGCGAAATCGAGCAGCGGCTGCGCGGTGCTCTCGTCCATTGTCGTCTCCTCCCCCACACGACCGAGGGCGGTCGGCACGGGCTGGTCATGCGCGCGTCCTGTCGCGTCAGCTGTCCGGCGCCACGTAGCGCAGGCCGTAGATGGTGCCGGTGTCATCGCCGGTCAGGACGGTGCGACCATCCTGACCGAGCGCGATGTGCCCCACCTCGCCATCCAAGGTGACGGAGGCGATTCTCGCTCCCGTCTCCAGGTCCCACACGTTGAGGGTGTTGTCCCACCACGCGGTCGAGATCACCCGACGCCCGTCGGGAGTCACGGCCAGGGTGAACACTCGGCCACTGCCATCGAGCGTGCGCTCCTCGCGCCCGGTCCGCAGGTTCCACACCTTCACGCTCGTATCCGTTGCGGCGGAGAGCGCCCGGCGTCCGTCCGGCGTCACTGCCAGTGTGTACACCCGGTCGTTGTGCCCGGCCAGCGTCAACTCTTCCTGCCCTGTTTCAAGGGTCCACACCTTCAGCGTCCCGTCGGCCGAGGCGGAGACCGCTCTCTCTCCGCCCGGCGTGAGTGCCACGGCGAGGACCCGGTCGTTGTGGCCTGCGAGAATCTGCTCCTCCCGCCCCGTTGCCAGATTCCACACCCGCAAGGTGTGGTCCCACGAGGCGGAGACGGCCCGGGATCCGTCCGGTGTCACGGCCACTGCGTACACAGCGTCGGTATGGCCGCTGAGCGTGCGCTCCTCCTGCCCGGTCTCGAGGTCCCAGACCTTCAGCGTCCCGTCGGCCGCACCTGAGATCGCGCGGCGACTGTCCGGTGTTACAGCCAAAGCCGCCACTCCCCTGCCGTGGCCGCTGAGGGTGTACTCCTCACGCTCGGCCTGCAGGTTCCACACTCGAAGGGTTCGGTCGACGGAGGCGGAGACGGCGCGACGGCCGTCGGGCGTGACGACGATGGCAGACACAGGGCCCGCGTGGCCGCCGAGCAGCCGCTCCTGACCTTCGGGTTGAAGATCCCAGACCCGCAGCCGGTGGTCCCAGGCGACCGAGATGGCGCGCCGCCCATCCGGCGTCAGCGCCACCCGCGTCTCCACCACGAGGCCCGCCCAGTCGCGGATGAAGTCGTCTTCGCTGGTCACAGCGAAGGCCTGCACGATGTCGACGCCGATGAACCGCCCCCCTTTTTCTATTTTCTCCACCTGGACATTGACCTGAATCGGCGTGCCCTCGCGCTCCGCGGTGTCGTCGCTGATCACGATGGCCCACTGCCGGCCGGGCGCCTGCACATTGGCTTGCAGACTCCTGATCTTGTCGCCCTCCTCGTCGTTCATGATGAAGTGCCCGCTGAGGTTGTACGTTCCCTGCAGAGATTCGACCTCTGCGAGCGTGGCCCCCAGGCGCCCGAGCAGCGAGTCATCATCCGAGATGGCGACGGCCCAGCGACCGAATGGCAGCACGATCATGGCGCGAAGCGCCGTAACGGGATTGCGGTCGGTGGCGGCGTCCGGCGCTTCAGGTCCGAGCCGCCCCAGCAGGGCCAGGTAGGGTTCTCGCAATTGGGCCAGCCGGGCGGCCGCCGCCTCGGACAGATCAAAGTGTCCCATCTCCACAGCACGGTTATGCACCTGCTGCGCGAGGAAGACCCGGTCCGGCCGTCCGTTCCAACCACGCAGGTGCCGGGCCTCGCGCTCCAGCACCCGTTGCAGCGCCCTCACTCTCGACTGGGACTGGCTCTCCGGCGGCAGGGCCGGCATCGCGGTCGCCAGGTCGGTCAGCAGGGCGTCCACGCCCACGCGGCCAGACTTGGCCTCCAGGAAGCGGAAATCGGTCAAGAGGGCGTCGAGGGCGTCGACCAGCTTCTGGCGGGTGCGTCGCTGGGCCGCCTGCTGAGCCCCTTCCGCGAGATGGGCCGGGGTGTGCTGCAACGCGTACTCATCGTCGCAACTGAGCCAGTCGTCGGCGTACTCGTCCAGGAAGAACTCGGCGATGGCCTGGTTGGCCTCGCCGGGATAGACCTGGTATTCGGCGTCGGTCAGCAGGAAATCGCGGAAGGACTGGTGGTAGAGGCGGAAGGGGCCCTCGGGCAGGCTACCGGCCAGGTACTGGGCACTGGCCCGTAGAATATCGCCGGCTTCGGATGGAGGATGGCCGGTCACGCCGGCCATCTGGGTTCGGGTGAGGCCCTCGCCGCGCGCGACGGCCAGGACCCCCAGTACGGGACGGTACTGCTGGCTCCAGCGGTCCGGGTTGCGGGCGAGCTCGCGCCGCAGGAATTGGCGGTAGATATCGTCCAGCCCCTCCGGGAGTGTCAGGCGGTCGAGGTCGTCCAGGCGGCCGGGGTACGCGAGGAGCTCGTCCAATACGTATCGGGCGTAGAGGAAATTGCCCTTTCCGGCGAGGGCCACGCGGCCAGCGATCTCGGCCTGCTTCGCCGCCGGCAGCGCCTGGAGCCGGCGCTGCGTGTAGGCCCGCACGTCGTCGACATCTTCGGGAGCATCGTCGACGAGATCCAGAGCCGGCTGGCCGATGAGGCTGAGGACCCGCGGATCAGGGCGGCTGGTGAGAATCAGGCGCACCTGG
The DNA here is from genome assembly GCA_027493995.1 of Ardenticatenaceae bacterium. GTDB lineage: Bacteria > Chloroflexota > Anaerolineae > Ardenticatenales > Ardenticatenaceae > DOUV01. The sequence goes on from JAOSJS010000001.1 coordinate 10,377,661, forward strand.
GACGGCAAGTCGGCCGGACTATCGGTGGTCTGGCCCAGCAGGGTGACGATATTCTCGTCGGGGTTGTAGGTGAGGGCTTCGTCCAACGCGTCCACCAGGACGAGGATGGTCTCGTGAAAGTCGGGCGTGCAGAGCGCCTCGAGCGGCTTGCGCACCGCCCGGTCGAAGGCCGCCTGGGCCGAGAGGGTACCGATGTGGACGTTCTCGATGCCGGCGACGACGCCCCCGCGCTCCACCCGGTCGACCTGCTGCGTGATGGTGATCTCTCGACCGCCCGTCTGCAGCAGGGCCTGTGCAAAGACAACGTAGCGCCGGGCCAGGGTCTGCGAGAGCGCCTCGATGAAGCGCAGCGGGTCGCGGGTGCGGTCGTCGAGGGCCTGGCAGAAGTGGAAGAAGGTCAGGCTGCCAGGGCCGAGGCGGGGGGAGCCGACGGCCGCGGCTTCACCACGACCCATCTGGACGAGCCGGGCTGCGAGGGCTGTCTTGCCGCTGCCCGGTCCCCCCGTGACGAGGAAGACCCGCGCCGCGCCGGCCGCCAGCCAGTCGTCGAGCCGGCGAAAGACCCACTCGCGGCCGGTGAACTCTTGGGTCCGTTCGACGATCTGGTCCGCAATATGCTGCTGCGCGTTCATCCCTGCTCCCACCAACTTTCAACGTCGACGACAGCCTCATACATCTGCCACAACGTCAGGCCGCCATCGAGGGCTGCGACAAGCCCGGCGCCCGACTCCAGGGCGAGGAACAGGTTGCTGCGCCCGGCCAGGTAGGCCAGCGCGCAGGCAGCCCGCCAGGCCGAGAGGGCCTGTTCCGGTTGGCCCGTCCGGGCCAGAGCCGCGGCCGCCGCGATCAGGCCCCCTGCGCGCGACCGGTCGTCCCGAATCGTCTCCGCGACGGCCAGCGCGCGCCGAGCCACCTCGGCCGCACGCTCCGCCGGCCCGATTTCGACCAGGGCATACGCCAGGCTGCTCAGCGTGCTCGCCTGCTCCTCGGCGATGGTCATCGCATCAGCCACAACCAGCGCCCGGCCGGCCACCTCGACGGCCCGGACCCGGTCTCCGGCGCGGGCATAGGCGCGCGCCACCCACATGCAAGCTTCGGCCTGCGCCGGCTTCATCCAGATGTTCTCGGCGACCGCCAGCGCCGCGCCCACCTGCCCCGTCACAGCGAGCGCCTGGACGACGGCAGCAAACCCCTGCCCTTTGAGGTGTTCATCTCCCGGCGCCTGCCGTGCTATAGCCAGTGCCTGGTTGGCCACCTCGGCCGCCCGCTGCTTCTTGCCGAGCGCGACCAGCGTTCCGGCCACGCGGCTCATGGCCTCCACCTTTGGCCACGGACTCCACATCGCCTCGGCCGCCCCTAGTGCCTGGTGCACGACCTCGGCCGCACGGCTCATTTGACCCCAGTCGGCCAGCATGGTGCTGAGATTGAGGAGCGCCTTCGTCCTGGCCTCGGCACCGGCAATGGCCTCGGCCGTTGCCAGCGCCCGCTCGAGGACCTCGACGGCGCGTCCAGTCTCCCCGGCGCGTGCGAGCGTTTGCCCCCCCATCACCAGTGCAAAGACTTTGCCGAGCGGGTCCGGCAGGGTTTCGGCGCCGGCCACCGCCCGGAGGGCGACGTCGGCAGCGCGCTGCTTCTCGCCGACGAGCGCCAGCACACCGGCCACCCCGTTGAACGCCTCGGTTTTGGCCCGCTCGTCGGTGATCGGCTCCGCTGCCGCCAGCATGCGGTTCGCCACCACGACCGCTCGGTCCTTGTTCCCCGCCCCGTCCAGTACCCGGGCGATTGCACCGAGCGCGCTGACCAGCATCTCCTCGCCGCTTACGGTCTCGCCCGCGGCCAGCGCTCGACTGACCACCTCCATCGCTCGGCCGCTCTCCCCGGCTCGCGCCAGGAGCTCGGCGATGCGTGCCAGCATATCTCCCCGTTGCCATTCATCGCAAATCCTCTCTGCAACGGTGACGGCTCGCTCGACGTGACCGCCCTGAGCCAGGGTCTGGCTGATCGTGCTTAACACCCGGTCTGTGATCGTCCGGTCCCCAACGCCCTCGACCGCCGCCAGCACTCGATCGGTGTCTCCCGCCCGAGTCAGAACCCGGGCGACCCGGCTCAAGGCGTCGGCCCGAGCGTACGCCTCGCTCATCGCTCCGCTGGCGCTCAATGCCCGCTCGGCCACCGCAGCCGCTGGCGCTTTCTCGTTAGACCAGGAGAGGGTCTCGGCGACGCGACTCAAGGCATCCGCTTTGGTGCCCTCGTCGGCAAGCGTCTCGACGACCTCCAGGGCTCGATCCACGCCTTCAACTGCGGTCAGGACCTCGACAACCTGGCTGAGCGCCCGCCAGCGGCTGGCGTCATCCGCAATCGTCCGTGCGGCGGTGAGCGCCTCGCTCGCGACCTCTGGCGCCTGCTCCTCGTCGTCCGACCAACGCACGGCCGATGCCACTCGGCCCAACACCTCGGCCTTCGTCTCTGCATCGCCGATGGACCTCGCGGCGGCCAGGGCCCGGTCGAAGTCGCGCGCCTGGATCGAGGCCAGGGCGATCTCCCTCAGCGCGTTCGACCGGGCGCGCTCGTCGCCAACCATCCTGGTCACGACCATCGCCCGGTCGAAGGCTGCCACCCTGCCAAGTGCCTGGGCGGCCGTGGAGAGGGCCTGAGCTTTGTTCCAGCCGCTCGACATCGCCTCGGCCGTCGCCAGGGCGCGGTCGGCCAGCGCGGTGGCACCGGCTCGCTCCCCGGTCCTCTCGATGACTTCGGCCACCCGGCTCAGCGCCTGCGCTTTGGTCTCTGGGTCCGTGATTCCGTCGGTGATCCTCAGGGCCCGATTCGCGACGCCGGCCGCTTCTTCGTTCGCGTCCGCTTCTGCCAGAGCCATCGCGATTCTGCTCAATGCGCCCACCCTGCTCCGCCGGGCGGCCTCTTCGAGCAGAGACCCCTTCCCCAGCGCCTCGACCGCCGTCAGCAGACGGTCAAGCTCTCCCACCTGCGCCAGTGCCGGGGCCAGGGCACTCAAGGCGTCCACTTTTGAATCCACACTCCAGGTGGCTTCCTCCATCGCCTGAGCCGCCGCCAGGGCCTGCTGGAGGGCGTCCCGGGCTTCGTCCGGCTTCCCGCGCTCGAGCAGCACCTCACCAATCAGCCGGTAGCCTGTGCTCTGCAGCGCCGTGTTCGGCATCAGCGCGGCCAGTCCCTGGGCTCGCACCGCCTGACCCACCAGGGCCAGCACACGGAGGGCCGTCGGTGAGACGTTGGTCGCCAGCCGGCGGAGGGTGGCGTAGATCAGGCGCCCGCGCACCTCTTGCACGAGATCGGGCGGCACCGCCGCGCGGGCCGCCTCAATCGCCAGGGCAACATCTGCGGCGAAGGGCTGGTGCGAGCCGTAGCGCGCGTGCTTGGCCCGCATGAAGGATTGGCAAATCAGCCCGTATAGCTCGCGCTGGAAGCGGTCCTCGTGGCAGAGAGCGGAGAGGTGGGCTGCCAGGTGGCGCAGCCCGTAGTCGTCAACCCTGCTCCACTCCACTGCATCCCACGAGGGCGCCCGACCGCGGTAATGGCCGGCGATCTTGCGATGCCACTCGGACGGCGCCAGGTAGACGTCTGGGTGAGCAATCTGCGTCTCGGGCGAGGTGAGGAACTCGGGGAAGGTGCTGTGGTAGAGCCGGTAGCGACCGTCGACGCGATCCAGGAACTGCCCCAGGCGGTCGATCGCGCCACTCAGCCAGCGCTCCTCAACCTGAACAGCCGCGAAGCCTCGCATCTGCGAGCGCGCGAGCGGCTCGCGCGCCACGGCCAGCACGCCGAGGAGCGGCTGATAGAGCCCCTCCCAGGCCGGCAGGGAAGCGATCTCGAAGGGTGTGGGGCCGGGCACTTCCACCGCCTGCCCGGCGATGCTCCGCTTGATGAGCTCCAGGAAGAAGGCGTACAACTCGCCGAGCCCGGCGGGAATGTCTTGGAGCTGGAGAAGCTGGCTGAGGTGCTCCTGCTCACCGGCGCTCACGGCCTGCTCGATGCCCCGGAAGAGCGCCGCCAGGTATTGAAAGTTCCCCTCGGCCTTCGTGACCGCCTGGGCCACAAATTCGCCGGGAGCAATCCGGCGCCCGGCCAGCGCCCGGCTCACGACCTCCTTCGAGGTGAAGGTCAAAGCGTAGCGCCGCAGATCGGCCTGGACGGGCACGGCGTGGGCATCGATGGTCTCCTCGCGCAACCAGTTCTGCTGCCGCTGTCTGAAGACGTTGAGCAGTTCCTCGGGCCGCGAGGTGAGCACGAAGCGCACGTTGGCCGGCAGCTTCGGGCAGGTCTCCAGCCAGGCCAGCAGGCTCCCGTCGGGGTCCTGGTAGCGCAGCTCGTCCAGGGCATCAATCAAAATCACGATCCGCTCCTCGGGCGCCTCACGCTGGAGGGTGGCCGCCGGATCGAGCAGGGCCAGGGACTGCAGGTCGGCCAGCGGGATCAGGTGGGGATCGGTGATCCACTCGCCGACCCGCAGGCCGGCCACGTTTCCCTCAGTTCGCTCCACCTCCTGAATGATCTCCAGTGCAGCCTTCCTGAACGGCGAGCCGATCAAGCGCCTGATTTCAGCGCCGATCACACTCGCCTCCTGCGTCACCGCGCCGAGCCGTTGTTGGATGGTGATCGTGATCGATTCGGTGGCAAATATGCGCGGGTGGTGGGCGGCGAGCTGTAAGCCGGTCTGCAGGAGGAAGGCGCGGGCGCCCGGCGAGCCCAAAGGGGAGAGTTGATCGCGACGGATGAAGTAGCGCGGCCACTCGGGATGGTGCCGGGCGAGGCCGGCGAGGAAAGCGCTCTTGCCGGCGCCCGGCTCGGCGGTGAGCAGTAGGAAGCGGCAGTCGGGATCGGCGAGCGCGCTTTCCACTCGCTCCACCAGCCAGCGGCGTTCGACAAAATGGGGACCGTCGACGTATGAGCGGACGACACTCTCGGAGAAGAGATCGCCATCGCCCCGGGTTCGTTGACTGTCCATTGGGAGATCCCCTTTCCACGACGTGGTTGCTCATCCGGACGTGAGTGTAGTGCGGGGTAGCCGCTCGAAAGGGCGTAGGTGATACGTGATACGTGATGCGTGATGCGTGAAGAAACGCATCACGCATCACGTATCACGCCGCACTGTTTAGCAGATCGTCCTGATGAAAATGCCCCGCGAGTCCGTTCGCCGGTTCCCATCGCTGTCCGCGGCGGTCAAGGTGATCGTGTGGCGGACCCCCTCGCAGACGTTGGAGTACAAACGAACGGTCACCTTCCTCCCCGCGCCGAGGAGCGCCTTTTGAATGTCCGTCCGGTTGGTGGTCCAGACCAGGGAGGGGTCCTTCAAGACGCCGTCCTCCGGGTCGCTGGCGCTGCCCGTCAGGGTGACATCTGTGTACCATAGCTGGCGTTGTTGATCATACCCGTCGTACCAGTACTCTGCATCCTTGTCCGGGGTCGTGATCGTGACCTTGGGTGGGAAGTTGGTGCGCGGTTTGACGGTGACCCTGGCGGTGTGGGTCTCCTGGCGACCGCTCAGGAGAATCACCCGCAGGGTGTAGGTGGTTGTTGCCGCGGGACTGACCCCCAGCGAACCGGACGGACCGGGCGCAGCCCGCTCCTTGATGTTGCCCCCGCTCAGGAACGCGCCGCGCACGTTTTCGATCTGCCAGCGCAGCGTGGTGCGCTCGCCGGCCGTGATCGACGTTGGATCGGCCCAGAAGCGGATCACCGGGCGCGGGGTTGGTGTGGCAGTCCGCGTTGGGGTCGGTGGGACCGTGGGCGTCGGCGACGGGGTTTCGGCCGGGGTCGCGAAGTCGGGGAAGGGGACGTTGTCGTCGGCGGCCCGCACGCGGAGCCGCTCAACCCACGATTCGAGGTGCAGCTTTTCAATCAGGAGCGGCAACTGGTCGAAGGGGTGTGGCTCCCGCGCGGCGAGGCCGGCAATCGGGTCGGCCGTGATTCCCGGCTCGCTGAACCAGAAGTGGCGGGTAGGGATCTCGATGGCCTCCCCCATGGTGCGCAACTCGGCGTTGCGCACGGGCCGGGCCGTGGCGTGGCCCTCGAAGACTGACAGGATCGTGACCTGCTGCTCGGGCAGGTAGGTGATCGAGATCCAGGTGCCCTCCAGCACCACCTCGGCGCTGAGGGTCTGGATGACGATCTTGTCGCTGCAGTCGTTGTTGTAGGCGCTGGTGCCCTCCAACGCACAGGTCACATTGCCACTCGCGAGGTCCGACTTGGGGCAGGCGGCCTTGACCAGCCCGCTGTTCTGGAAGATGTAGACCAGCATGCACTGGTTGATCTGCAGCCAGCCCTCGCCATCGGCATCGGTAGTGATCAGGCTCATGTCACGCAGTTCATGCCAGTCGTCGTCGCTGAGCAGCGGCAGCGAGTCGGGGCTGCCCTCGCCGGCGTAGACATTCGAGAGATTTCGCCGGATCTGCGCGTTGACCGTGGCGGGTCTGCCGCAGCCGGCAAGGAGCATACTGACCAGCAGGAGACCAAGGGCCACGAAGAGATAGAGTCTCCACCCGCATCGAGTCGCCTTCATGAGGCCGCTCCTTTTGTCAAGCGGGACCAGTGAGTGCGAGCATTTTGCCGGCAGCGTGGCGGCGAGCGGCGATCCAGTTGTGACGCGCGTGGTCAGAGACGACAGGGTCAAAGAAGTGGAGGCGTCCAGTTCAGCGCCGGTTCATCCACAAGACTGCCTGCCCTGACCGAACCAGGCCGTTGATGGCGCCGGGTGCTTCGGCAGGCGCGACAGTCGAGAGTCTTACCTCAATTCCAATGTCGGCGAGGCTTGCGGCGACTTCCCGGGCCATGACGATGATCTCGCGGTCATTCGGTGGGGTGAGCAGGACTAACCCAAAACCGTTCGGGAAGCCGGCCGCGGCCAGCAGTTCCCTCGCTTGCCCCGGATCATGGCCGACGGCGCGCGCGTCAACCGATTGGTCTCCCAGCACCACGATGACAGGGACATCCTGGTCAGGAAAGATGCTCGCGCTCAGCTCGGCCCACGGTACGCCGCGCAGCACAGCTTCTTGCACCCCTGGGTCCTTGAGCGGCCCGCCCCCGCCGACGAGAAGCTGAACGGCTCGCAACGCCGGTTCCTCCAGCAGAACCTCGGGGAAGGGGATGCCGTCCTGTTCGGCCCGCGCTCTGATTCGCTCCATCCATGATCTTAGATTCAGCACCTCGACCACCGGTGGCATCTCCTCGAAGGGGATCGGCTGGCGCGGGGGGAGGCCCTGGATGGGGCGTAGCACGGCGTCGGGGGCACTGTACCAGAAGAAACCTTCCTTGATCGTGCGCCCCTCACCCAGCGTGCGCTGGTCGGCGTCGAGCACCGGCCACACTTCGACCTGCCCCTCGTAGACCATCACGAGGCTCAATTGGCGGTTCGAGAGGTAGGTCACCGACAACCAGGTGCCCTGCGGCGACACGTCGGCGCTGGGTGTCTGAATGACGACCTGACCGGCGCAATCATTGTTGAAGACGCTGGTCCCTTCGACGGAACAGGTCACGGTGCCGCTACTGACCTCCGACTTGGGGCAGGCGGTTTTGATCAACCCGCTGTTCTGGAAAATGAAGATTCGCTCACAGTTTCCGATGAGCACCGAAGCCTCACCATTCGCGTCGGTGGTCACCAGCCCGCCGGCCGGCAGTGGGCGATCCTGATCATCAGTGAGCTCAGGGAGTGGGTTCACGGACGCCGGCCCGGCCCGTACGACTGCTAATTCACGCCGCACGGTGGCGTCCGATTGTACCTGACCGACCTGCCCCCCTCTCGATCGACAGGCCACCAGCAGCAGTGCGGCCGCACAGATGCCAACCAGCGCAACCCGGCGAGAGGTCTCGCTCAGTCGCCGCATGTCCATAGTCTCTCCATTCTCAATCACCGGCCCGCTCGACGAGTGCCCGCCATCTGGCGAGCCAATCGGCAGCGACAACCAGACCGGCAGTGATCCCGAGCGTCAAGACAATCCCGACCAACGCGGCATCGAGCAGGGCCAGGCCGTCGAACCAGCGAGGGTAGCGCTCCATCAACGCTTGCCACCAGGGCATGGTGTAGCGGGTGAAGTCGGCTCGATAGGAGCTGCCCGCCCGGGCGATGGCGATGCCGGTACCCTTGTTCCTGGCGAGGATGAAGACGGTCTGTGTGAGGGCGAAGATGACGGCGGCAGTGCCCAGGCGCCCGACCCAGCGGACGACGCCCAGGTTCCGGCCGGCCCGCGGCTGGTTGACCAATGCCAGGCTCAGCCCCAGCCCGGCGACGAACCCCATCGGGGCGACGAGCGGCTTTCCGGTGAGGGACAGCCCGTTGAGCCAGGCCACCAGTACGTGGGCGAAACCGAAGAAGAGGGTCCCAAGGCCGATCGCCAGCAGCGCCGGAAGTCGATCCGGAGAGACCGGCAGCCGCCAGAGGCGGGAGGTCTCGCCCTTCTCCTCAGGCTGCAACAACAACGGCTCGGCGAGAGCCATCCCGAAGGAGAGGGCGGCGCCCAGAATCGCGGCCCAGTAGAAGTAGATCGCGAACTGGACACCCACCAATTGCCGCGCCAGGCCGCCGATCACCGCTCGCAGCAGGCCCAGCCCCAAGCCCGCGCCGACCGCGCCCCCAAGGGTCAGCGCGGCCAGGCGGTGGCGGTCGCGGAAAATCCGGCGCCGGGCGCGCCACCACCACGTCAGGAAGCGATCGAGGAGTGGGAGATCCTCGTTAGCCTTTGCGATCTCCGGATCGGCGTCACCCAGGGTGCCGCGAAGTTCGGCGCGCCGTGACCGCCGGCGCCATCCCTTCTCGGCCGAGCGTAGGGCCCAATCCAGCCGGGTGGGTGCCTGGTAGGGGTCCCAGGCTGCCAACGCCAGGGCGGCGGTCTGTCGCGTGACCGGGTCGGGGTCGCTCGCCGCCGACCAGGCGACTGGCCCAAAGGGTGCGTTCTTCTGTGGGGGCTGGTCGGTGGAGAGGTCCAACAGCGAGGCGGCGTAACTCAGGTTCGAGCGGCTGGCGTACTTGGGAAGGCCGGAGGCATCGGGCTCTTCCAGTTGCCGGATCAGTGCCCGCGCCTCATCCGTGCGCAACCAGGGTAGCCAGGGGGCGGCCGGCTCGTCACGCGCCACGGCACAGCGCAGCAGCAGCAGCGCCTGGACCGGCCGAGGCGCCAGGTGGTCGCCGAACTCGCACAGGTAGCGCAACTGCCCGCGCGTCGCGAGGGCCTCGCGGGCCAGCCAGCCCGACCAGACGCGTTCTAACTCGTCCTCGACCTGATAGCGCCGTTCGAGCTCCGGCCCTGCCAGGCGGCGGATCTCCTGGGCGACACCGTCGCTTGCAAAAGCGTACTCGCGATGGCTGTTGACGGCGCGGGGCACCAGCAACTCGGCCTCAACGAGATCCTCAAGAACGTCGAGGACCTTCTCGCGACTCCTCCCGTTGCCGTTGACGACCAACTTCTCCGGCGGCACCCACGGGCCAACCCCGGGAGAAGCCATGGTGACCAGGACCTGCCTGGCCAACACTCGTTGCGGCTCCGGCTGGCTCTGCAGTGTGTCTTCCAGATAGCGCGCCATGATGCCGGCGGCACCCTTCGCCTCATTGTAGAGTCTGGCATCGATGTGCGGGGGCCGGCGCTCGCGGGCTTCCTGGTAGAGCCAGTGGCAGACGATCTGCAGTTGCGGCGGTTGGATGCCCGGCAGTGAGGGCGTGAGCTCATCCAGGTCCGGTACCAACTGCTCTGTGACCAGGCCGCCGACGAAGCTGACGGGAAAGTCCAGCTCCGTGAGGGGGCCCTCGATGGCAAGCTGCGCCTGCGCCCGGCTGAGCGGGGTGAGTTGGATGGGAGACTGCAACAAGTCGGGCAGCTCGGCGCGCCAGGGGCCGAGTTGCCCCAGGACGTCCTCCCGGATAGAGATGATCAGGCGCAGAAAGTCCGGCGACACCGCCTGCCACGCCTCAGCGAGGCCACCGATCAGCGCCCCGCGCTGTTCGTCGCTGACCGATGGCTTCAACAGGCGCTCGAACTGGTCGAAGACCAGCACGAGGCTGCCCTGCGTTGCCTCGACCACCGCGCGGACGAGGACGGGAAACGTCGGCTCGTCCGGGAGAGTGATGGGAAGCTGCTCGGCGCTGGCCGCCAGCGCGGCGCGGATGGTCTTCACCGGCTCGTGGTAGTCGTGAATATGGACCACCAACGCGCCCGAGTCGATCAGAGCAGGGATGACGCCGGCGGCAAGGAGTGAGGTCTTGCCCACCCCGGCCAGGCCGTAGACGACGACCAGCCGCTGCTCGCCGACCTGGCGGACCACTTGCTTGATCTCAGTGTCGCGCGCTTTGAAGAGCAGCCGGTCTTGGGCCGAGTAGGAGGCGAGAAACTTGTAGGGCGGCGTGCCTTCTGCGAGGAAGCGGCGCCAGCTTGCGGTGCGCCCCGTATCACTGAGGGCGTAGACCTGCACCTCAAAGATATCGCCGCCGTAGACATCGCCGTGGATCGCCCCGGTCTGCACGCCGATCACGCGGCCCAGGTTCTGCTCGACCTCCTGGCGAATCTCCACGCGGGTCTGGCGCTCGAGTGAGCGGCCGCAGTTCGGACAGAAGCGTGCGCCCTCGGGCAGCTGATCGAACCCGCATTTTGGGCAGTTCATCTCACCTCAACTTCGCGGTGGCGCACGACGGGGAGCTAGTCGACCACCTGCTCGCTCTCTGGCCGGTGTTGGGTGGGGAGACGCCTCGCTGGACGTCTCTCCACCCCCGCGCGTTTCAGGTGCAGTCCCGAGACGGCTCGCACTACTAGAATAAACGTCCCGCCGAACGATTCCTTACATAACAGGACTTACGCGGTAGGTTGAGCCGCGAAAGAGATATCGGTTTGGAGTGCGCGCTTAAGCGCGCTGAAGCGCGCACTCCAAGCCAAATCCGGCTTCTACGGATCACGAACGTTGGGTCGGCCTGGGAGTATTGCGTAACTCCTGTTACATAACAGATACCACACAGTCTATCGAGTCTCGCGTTTGATGCAAGCCGCAGGACTGACAGTGCCGGCCAATTCAGCGAGGGTTGGATCAGAGCGTCGCTGGAGGCAGTCCACCCGCCTGCAGGCTCAAAGAGGCGTCAGGCAGAAGCCACGGGTCTGAGAATGGGAACCCGCCGGGACGTTCAGACTTTCGTAATGAACCGGTAACACGCCGGTAAGCAAGGCACGCCAGAGTGATGAGCACTCCTGGAGGCGACCAGGAGCCGGTCCATGGGAGCGATGCTCCCATTCTATCTGGAGGTCCGATATGTATCGAGTCAAAAATGGCAATTTCATCCAGATCATGCTCGCTCTGGCGCTGCTGCTGTCGGCGCTCGTGGGGGGAGGCACGGTTGAGGCCGCGGGGAGCGCCGGCGCCGTCTACGTGTTGACCAACGCGGCCACAGGCAACAGCGTGATCGTCTTCGACCGCGCCGCCGATGGGACGTTGGAGGCAGTGGGCAGCGTCCCGACCGGTGGGTTGGGCAGTGGAAGCGGTCTCGGATCGCAGGGGGCTCTGGTTCTGAGCGAGGACAACCAGTGGCTATTTGCGGTCAACGCCGGCAGTCACGAAATCTCGATCGTCGCCGTCGAGCCCGGCGGCCTCGCACTGGTCGATACGGTTGCGTCCGGGGGCGAGCGGCCGATCAGTCTGACCGTCCACAAGAACCTGCTGTACGTGCTCAACGCCGGCGGTGCCGGTAATGTCACCGGCTTCACCGTTGGCGCGCATGGCGAGCTATCACCGCTCGCCGGGTCAACCCGACCACTGAGTGGGAGCGGGGTCGGCCCCGCGCAGGTGTCGTTCAGCCCCGACGGGAGCGTTCTGGTCGTAACGGAAAAGGGCACGAATCTGATCGACACGTACACCATCGGCGCCGACGGGCTCGCGAGCGGGCCCACGACGCACGCCTCGGCTGGCAACACACCGTTCGGCTTCGCCTTTGGCAAGCACGACCAGTTGATCGTCTCCGAGGCCTCCAGTGGGGCGCTCTCGTCGTACCATGTTGCGGGCGGAGACCTCCAGGTCGTTAGCGCCTCGGCGGGTACCAACCAGACCGCGGCGTGCTGGGTCGTCATCACCCAAAACGGCAAGTACGCGTACACGACCAACGCCGGCAGCGGCTCAATCTCCGGATACCGTGTTGATCAGGATGGCACCCTCAACCTGCTCGACGCCGATGGTCGCACCGGGGTCACCGGCGATGGCAGCAGCCCGATCGATATGGCCCTGAGTAACAACAGCCAGTATCTGTACGTGCTGAACAGTGGCCTGCACACCATCAGTGCGTTCCAGGTCGAGGCCGACGGCAGTCTCACGCCGCTTCCAGGCACCGGGCTCCCCGCGGGGGTTGTTGGGCTTGCCGCGCACTGACGCGCTCGTTGTGGGATTGCTCTCCTGATCTGCGCGTTGTCTTCTCATACCGTGATGCGTGATGCCCGCGGGTAATCACGCATCACGGATCGGGCCGCTGGTCAGTGCAGAGCCCTCCCCGTACTGCATTGCCGCGGTCTGTGATCAGCGGTCCAACTGACCGGTCACCAGCGCCGACTTCCCCCGAGTACCCCAACAAGTCTGCCCGAACTCAGTCCTTAACGGACTCTCAGTTGCCCCGTGCCTCCGCGGCCTCCAGGCGCGCCTGAAGCTTCGCGTACACCCGCTCGGCCACCGGACGCGCCGGGGTCTCCGACCAGCCGCTCCACGGCTGGTCCAGCAACCTCTCGAGATCGGCCAGAGCGGCTCGGTAGACCGCGGCCCGCTGTTCGGGAGGCACGATCTGAGGGCTTTCCGTGTCCGCGATCGCCTGATCGTAGCTCGCCTCGGCGTCGCTGGCGCCATCCCTCGTCAAAGAATCGGGAAAATCGGTGGGGAGCACTAACCCGAGGCTGATGAGGCCGTGGAGGTAGGAGTAGTCCGGACGCAGGTCCGGGGCGTCCCAGTCCGCGATTCCTGGCGAGCGCGGCCGTACGAGAGCCAGCTCGCTGCGCGCGAGCACGAAGTTGTTTTCGCGAGCCGCGGCCTGCGCGAGTTGCATGTGCGTGGCGTTGGCGAGCATGAAGCGCGCCCATGACAACCAGATGCCCACGTAGCGGGAGCGCCGCCCATCGTTTCGGTCGAGGGGGACGCCACTCGCAAAGTCGTCGTAGGCGCGGCTGTAGTAGGGCGCAATTTCAGCCCACGAGTGGACGGCGTAGTTCTTTTTCTGCCAGTTCAGCGCGAGCGACATGCTCAGCCGGCCTCGCCAGTAACGGTAGCCGACCTGGTCGGACGGATCGAGGCCGATGCGCTCGGCCTCGACCAGGGCCTGGTCCATATCGGCGATTGCTGCCTGCATGCGGGCATCGAAATCGACGTTGGTAAACCTTTCCCCGCGCGGACTCCGGCGCAAATTGAAGTTCATCAGCGACCGAAGCGCGTAGATGCGGCTCAGGTCGCCCTGGCCGAGGCCGATGACGCGGGTGTAGAATTCGAGGGCGTCGTTGATCGTCGCGGTGTATTCGGCGAAGGAGCCGGGCGACTGATAGCGCGTGCTGCTGAGCCAGGCAGCCAGCCCCTGGAGCGCCGGATAGGCCGGGTCGTCGGGGGCCAGGGCCGCGGCCGCCGCCAGCGGCCCGCTGGCCTGGTCCCACGCGCCGAGCTGGATTGCCGTCCACCCCTGCCCGGCGTAGATCGCCTCGTCGCGCTGGCCCGCGTCGATCAGGGCCTGATAGGTCGCCTGGGTGCGGAGCAGGCAGGTGCGCCGGGTGGGGGCTTCGTCAGGCCGGGGCTCCAACTGACTCAGCGCCAGCCATGCCGCCGCCAGGCCGCGTTGCGCCACCAATCGATGTGCGCTGTCGTGCCCAGTGGCCGCCGTGACGGCGGTGTACTCGGCGATGGCGGCGGCCAGGTCTTCCCAGACGATCCGGCGGGCCGCGGCCTGGTTCGGGTACGCCAGGCTCGAGAGGGCTCGCTCGCGGGCAAACCCCCAGCTGTAGCAGGTGTCGGCCAGTTGTAGGACGAAGGGCACCTGGGTGATGCGAAGCGCCGCAGTACTCTCATCCGCGAGCAGGTTGAGATGGTAGCTGCTCCTGTCTGTTCCGTCTGGGGCGAGGAGCTGCCGGGCAAGGTCGTAGCAGCCGGTCACGTTCGAGTCCAGGGTCACTGTGATCGGGCGCGGGCCGAGCAGGCCGAGGGCTCGGGCAGAATCCTCCACAGCCTGCTGATAGTACTGGTCCGCCTCGGTGAGCGGCCGGTCGCGGGCGAGCAGGGCATCGACCGTCCCGAGGTTGGCATAGAGGCTGGCCTGCTGGTCTGGCGTCGGCACCGACAGGGCCCGTGAGGCACAGCCTGGCGGGAGATCGGCGGGGCCGAGCGTCGCGACACGGAGCGCGAATTGAAAATCGCGATAGGCCAGCCGGTACTCATCGCGGGCCGTCTCGGCATGGAGGCGGGCGGAATACGGCTCGCCTCGCAGGGCTTGAAAGTTACTGTGGGCCTGCTGGTGTTGGCCCCGGACGAGATGTGCAAACCCTCGGAACGCGTAGCCGTCGCTATCGCGGGAGCGCTGGCAGATCGCTGCATCGTAAAAGCGAATTGCCCGGTCCACAGCGTCACACGTGTCGCTGTCGGCCGTGCAGGCGTCAGCGCTGCTGGAGAGTGCGTGCGCGACCTGCAGGTTCCCCTGCACGAGATCGTGGTACCACCGCAGGATCTGGCCGATGTGCTGCGCCAGTAGCAGCAGGCCGACGACGGCGAGCAGGACGACCCCCACCCCCAGCGCGCGGTTCCAGCACGCTGCGGGTCGGCTCCGGCTCCTATGGTCTGGCGTGTGGACGATCAGGGCCGCCAGCAGTCCGGTCGCCAGGATCGGCGTGACCAGATCGGGCCGCAGCCGCGTCGCCGGCAGGCTGAACTCTCCCCCCACCACGGCCGCCGTGAGGGCAAAGCCGGCCACGCCGGTCATGATCATTGGTAGGACCGACGCGCGGGCGCGGCTGGCGCCGAGCGGATGGGCGATGAACCACCAGAGCAGCGGCAGAATCAGGCCGGGAGTGGCGAGGACGTAGAGATGGCTCAGCGAGTAGCCCACCACGGGAAGCGGCCTCATCAGAGCCTTGGGCATCAGCGGCAGCAGCGTGACCAGAAGCACGCTGTACAGCAGTGTCAGCGTGAAGCAGAGCCCCCAGAAACCATGCACCAACTCGACGCCGAGGGAGCGGCAGGGCACATTCAGGCTCCGTTCCAGCTCATCACATAGCTCTTCGTAGTGGACCACACTCCCCTGAATCAGAAGTGGCCTGCTTTTGGCCCGGCGCATGTGGAGCACGGTGAACGAGAAATCGGGCAGGAGCTTGCCGAATAGCCTTCGGTTCACCACGACGACGCTGCTGATGCCGGTCAAGTTCACCACGGTGGCGCTGCTGGCAGCCAACCGGAGCGGAGCGCCGGGAATGGGGCCGTCGTGGGATGGGGACGGGAAGCGGATCACCGGCCGGGCCAGCCACTGCCGTACCCTCTGGAAGAGGCTTCGCACATCCTGCCAGAGCCACGCTTGCGCCTGCCGCAGAGACCCCTCGCCGATCGCCCCCGTCCAGGCGAGTGTGTCGCGGCCGAGAATCAAGCGCCCCGGCCGGCGATCCTGGTACTGCGCGGGTGAGGAGCGCGCAATCACGCCCAGCCCCACCAGCGTGTAGAGGCCCAGGTAGGCGCCCAGAGCGAGCAGCACGATCCAGCCAATCGCCAGGGGATCGAGCGCCGGGGCCTGGGTTTGCAGTTCCAGCATCACGTTCCGCGGAGCAAGTTGCGCGATATCGGAGGCGCTCAGGCCCGCCACGTCGGTCACATTGTCAGGGAATCCGGTCACGTCGAGGACGGGTGGCTGGAAGGTCAGATCGGTCCGGGTGCCGATCTGAATCTTGCTCGGGAGTTGCACGGCCAGTAACAACCCTGCCAGCACGAAGATGGGCAACAGGACCGTCGCCGTGAGGCGGAAGAGGCGCAGCACGGGGTGCTCAAAGCGCTGCGGGTAGTGGCGCTCCGGAATCGTATCGAGGAGCTGGCGAACCTGGCGCTGCTGGTCGTCGCCGAGACGCGGGCTACGGCCGGCGCGCCACAGTTGGTGGGCGGTGTAGCTGCGGGCCATCGCAGGATCGACACCCGCCCCCTCGTCGCCGGCGAGTGTCGGGACGTTGCGCCAGGCCTCCAGAGCCGCGCTGAAGTCCGCGATCGTAAGGTCGTCGAGCATACCCGCCAGCGCGTGGTCCTTTCGTGCCGCGGCGATATCTCCTTGGAGACGGTGGGCGATTGCGAGAGCGCTGAGGGCGCGCGCGCGTTGTACTGGTGCCTGCTGGGCCTCGAAGATGGGGATGGCACTACTGAGCAGTTCCACCGCCCGGTCGGCGTCGTGCAGTGGCAGCAGGACCTCAGCCAGGGCGAGCCGCCAGACTGCCTGCCGCCAGGGGGAGCGGATGGTTGCCGGGCGAGCCAACAGGGCCTCGTAGGTTCTGGCCGCAGCGTTATACGCCCCCATCAGCATATAGACGCGGGCCAGATGCTCGTTGACGTCGTTGGATAGTTCGTCGGCGCCATGGAGGCGGGTGAGCCACCTGGCCCGGCGGTAGGCACTCACGCTCTGCACGTAGAGCCGGGCCACGGTCCAATCGCGGTCACGACCAAGATTCTCGAGCGTCCCGGGGAACTCGATCTCACGCAGCGGCTGCAAGCGGAGAACGACCTGGAGCAGGTAGAGCATCAGGGGAAGCCGCGTGATCGCCTCGAGGAAGTTGTACAGCCGGCTGATGCTCGGGCTGTCGGGGCCGGGTTGCGGGCCGCCCGCATCCATGCGCCGGGCGATAGTGGCGTAGGCGTCGCCCCTGGCGATCAGGGTGCGCTCCAGCTCGAGCAGTTCCGGTGGAAGGGACCCGGCCTCGGTGGTGCGCCAGCCCCGCTGCCTCAACTGCACCAACGCCCGGCTGCGGCGCAGGGTCCGCTCGGCGGCCTCGAGATACTTGAGGGCTATCGCCCAACTGCCGGCCACGTCGGCCCGGGCCGGGTCGAGCGCTCGCGCGGCGAGCCAGCGCAAGACCTGGGCCTGCGTCACGGGATCGGGCACCTGAGTCTGGACCTCGGCGATGCTGGCAAGCCCCTCTGCAAGGCCAGCAACCGCGGGGGGACTACCGCGGCCATCAGACGGACCGGGCTGGGCCGCCGCGGAGAGATCCAACCCGCGAAGCAGGTGCGCCCAGCGGTAGCGCGCGCCGTACGCACGCTCGCTCGGGTCACCCGAATCCGGCTGCTCGAGCAGTTCGGCGGCACGCAGGTCCCGGAGGCGCCCCCGCGAGGGCAGTTGGCGCCGGACGTACTCGGCGAACCCACGGTGGTAGAGGGCGCAGGTGATCGCGCCGCTCGGCTTGAGCACTGGCGCGAGCCGGCTCAGCGAGTCGGCGACCTCGTCCTCGCTCCTCTCTGCCAGGCGGCCGAGCAGCCGCACACTGAGCGCATCGAAAGCGATCGCCAGCGTCGCCAGGACGTCCTCGTCGGC
This sequence comes from Ardenticatenaceae bacterium, assembly GCA_027493995.1. Lineage (GTDB taxonomy): Bacteria > Chloroflexota > Anaerolineae > Ardenticatenales > Ardenticatenaceae > DOUV01. The sequence continues at coordinate 10,395,167 of JAOSJS010000001.1, forward strand.
ATCGTTTGGATTGGCATCGAGTTGCTGGCGGAGGTCGGCCGCGATGGCGGCGTAGCTGGCATCGAGCGCGCCCGCCAGGGTATCGCCGGCGTCGAAGCGCAAAAGCGGCTCTGCTGCGACCGCCCCGCCGCCTGTCGCCAGGGCCGAGCCCCAGGCGTCAACGTAGCGCCGCACGAAGAGGAAGATGCCCTGGCTCGCTTCCGTTGCCCGCTGGACGAAGGTAGCGGCGCGCTCTTCGGCCGTCTTGCCCCCATCAAAACCGGTCGAGATCAGCAATTCGTCAACGCGAGCGTACTGCTCGGGGGCCAGCTTACCCAGGAAGCAGTCACGGAAGAAGGCTCGGACATCGTCAAGGTTCGCTGTGCTCTTGGGGTCGAGGTCGACGACCTGAACACCGGCCTGGGCTCGCAGGGCCCGGACCGCCGGGCCAGGCCGGGCGGTACAGACAAAGTTGACCCAGGGTGGCATATCTTGAACATCGGCGAGGATGCTCACGATGTTCCCGCCCTGCCCGCTATCCCATTCCCAGGCGCGGTCGAGGGCATCGACCAGGATCGCCAGCGGCGCGTTGCGGCGCTCTGCGCCATGCGCCTGATCGTACGCCCGCAGCGGTTCGCGCACCAGTTGGCGGAAGGCCTCCCGGGGGTGCATCCCGCCGATGCTCAACTGCACGCCGACGATGCGGGCGCCTTCTGTCGCCGTCGTGACCTGCTGGGTCGTCTTGATGATCACCTGCTGCCGGCGGGCCGTCTCCGGCAAGCTGTAGTCCTCGCCGAGTTGAGCCTGGAGTTGCTCGGCGAGAGTGTCGCAGAAAATGAAGGGGTTGTCGGCGCCAGACAGACCGCAGAAGTGGGCCACGTAGGGCTGCTGAGCAACCATCTGCTCGCGGAACAGGGCCGCCGCGAGGGCGGTCTTGCCGACGCCCGGGGGACCGACGATCACCAGCATGCGATTCCTGGTCGCCAGAAACTGCTTGATCTCGCCCCGCACGAACTCGCGTCCGACGAAATCACCCGCGTCGGGCGCCAGGGAGTCGGTGACGGCCTGGAGCAATTCCGCGCGCAGCGTGGAAGCTGGCGTTGTCATACGGCGCTGCTCCCAGAACCCAACCAGCCTTCGACAGCTATCACTCCTTGACCCACCCCCATAGAGTCTCGCCCCGATCGATGGCGGCTATCAGGGCAGCCCCCTCTCGTAGCACCTGGAGCACGTTCTCGCGCGCGGCCACCACGGCCATGAGAAAAGTTCGCTGCAAGATCCTCCGGGCCTCTTCGCCCTGCCCGACCACCGCCAGTGCCCTCGCCACGGATGTCATTACACCACCAGCGAGATCGGCGCAATCTCGCGAATTGTCGCTTCGAGCATCATCAGGACCCGGCCGGCGGATCTGGCGATCCGCCGGGAGCGGCTCAGGCGCGACGTTACGCCACCAGCGAGATCGGCGCAATCTCGCGAATTGTCGCTTCGAGCATCGTCAGGACCGGGACGGCGACCTCGGGGCTCAGGACCTGGTGGCGAATACCCGCTTGCACAGCCAGCAAGCTATTGCCCACGAAGAAGGCTCGCGGCTGGCGGCTCGACTTCTCCAGCAGATCGTAGAGCGTTCCCGGCAAAATGCCTTCTGGCACTGTGTCTGCCTGATGCAGCGCGGAAAGGAGTACGTCGAGCGCACCCTGGCTGGAGACGGGCGCCGCCAGTTCCCGGAAGCGCGCCGGATCGTGCCAGAAAGAGAGCGCGAGTCGTGCCTGCCAGGCATCGCGCTCGTCCAGGTCCGGTATCCGCCAGAGCACCGTGCTCATGGCCGGGAGATAGGTGCGACGCTCCTCGTCGTCCGGAATCGCGGCCCAGGCATCGAAGATGCCTCGGATGTGCGAGCCGGCGTAGAGCCGCTCCTCGATGCGGTGCCAGGCGGCGATCGCCTCGGCGAACCAGGTGCCGGCCGCGGGCGCGTCGTGGAGCCAGGCCTGGATGCGGGCGGCACTCAGGCAGGCAGCGGTGCGAAAGTCCGGTTCCTGAGTCTGGGCGGCAAGGGTGGTGGTCAGGTCGCGCCACCGGGCTGATTGCTCGCTTATCCCCAGCGCCCGGTAGAGCCCGGTGAGCTCCGCACAGGCCTCACAGACCGTCGCGCGCTCGTAGTCGGGCGTACGCGGCAGGCGCTGAATGGTCCGTTCCACCCGCTGTAGGAGCCCACGCGCGTCGCGCTCCGCCCCAGCCAGGTGCAGTGCGTGGATGGCTACCATCACCGTCCGCAGGTCGCTCGTGCCGGGCTGCTCGTCAGCCTGCAGAAAGTGGCGCGCGCGGCGAGCCAGTATCTGCGTGGGGGCGGCCAAGCCACGCTCCGCACCCAGCTTCACGATGGCGGCCAGCGCCGTGACGGCGTACTCTTCGAGGCCAATCTCCTCGGCGATGCGTGTGGCCTGAGCCAGCAGGCGCGCCGCGGTCGCGCGGGCCGGGTGCTGGCACACAGCCAGCGCGCCGGTAGCGGGGAGGCAAAACTCCAGGCAGTTGGCTTTGATGTTGTCACCTTCAATCGGTGGAATCAACTGGAGAGCCTGCCCGAGAAGGTCGGCGCCAGCGTCGGGTTCATCGAGGACCGCAGAGAGGTGTGCGGCCCGCGCGAGGAGGCGAACCAATGGTTCCTCAGCCAGCATGGCCCGGGCAACCCGAATGCCCTCGTCAACGAACCGGCGCGCGTCGGCCGGCCCCCTCCCTGCCACCCTCTCTCCCCTCCCAGGTTGGGGGCAGGGGGGTGGGGGAGAGGGGGTCCCGGCATACGCCTCGGCCAACTGCAGGCAGGCGGTCGCCAGGTAGCCGCCGACTTCCAGGTTCTCGGCCACGCGCAGCTTGAGGCGCTCAAACAGCTCGTGCGCCAGGTCAAGGTCCCCGAGACTATCCAGTGAGGCGACCGCTGCGACCCACAGGTCAGCACGGTCGGCGAGGGGCAGCACGGTAGGCGCGGTGGCCTGCAACCAGTCCAGCGTTGCTCTCACCAGGGCCTGCTCGCCGCAGAGGCAGGCCGCCTCCCAGGTCGCGATCATGCCACTGGTGCGCCCGCGGGCCTGCTCAGGGTACTCGGACGGTCCCAGGCGGGCCGCGCTGACCTGGTCGAGGATCTGGCCGACGAGGCGGCGAGCCTGCTCAGGCTCGCCGCCGCGGGCGTAGCCGGCCGCCAGGCTGCCTGCCACGGCAAACCCAACCTCGCCGAGCGAGAGCGCCTCAGCGCGGGCGCCGATCTGCCGGAGGGCCTGGCCCACCACCGGCGCCACCCCCTCTCCCCCAAGTTGGGGGGGGGGGGGTGCCGGGCCCGCGGCGACCTGGGCGACCCATAGGAGATCGGGGGGTGAGCTGATCTTCTCGAGGGAGTCGCCAACAGACCGGTGCCAGCGGTCCAGATCGTCCGCGGTACCGACACGAGTGATGATCGGCAGGAGGGCCAGAAGATCGACCGTCGCCGCAGCGTAGTCGGAACTCTCGAAGAAGGCGACCGCGTCCTCAGCCCAGTCTGGAACTGGTTCTTCCTCCTGGGGTGGCGCCTGTTCATCCAAGGCGCCTTGAAGGTAGAGGTCCAGCAGGTCGCGGACGCCTCCCTTTGCGGTGTCGCGCAGATCGGCACTGTCGAGTGCCCGGACCGCAAGCGCCTCGAGGGAGAGCCGGGTCGTCGCGTCGTCGATTCGGGCGAATTCCTCCCGCGCCGCGGCTACGATCTCGGCGCCGGCGGACCGGCCGAGCGCGGGTGCAGTCTCGAGGATCGCCGCGAGAGCCGCAGCGAGCAGTTCGGCAGGATCAACCCGCCGGGCAGCGAACACTCCCTCCAGGATGGTGGGCACCAGATCGTCTCTGATCCCGAACTCTTGGCACTCAGTGAGGGCTTGACGCAGGATCCGGGTTGCTTCGCCCTGATCGCCGTCCACCGCGAGTCCGCGTGCCAGGCTCGCCCGGAGCGCCACGCGCGGCACCAGGCCGGTGACCTCGGGCAGATACTGGCGGCAGATCTCTTGCCAGCCGGGCTGTTGAGCCCGTTCCAACGCGCGCACGAGGTCGGCCAGCGAACGGTCCCGATCTTCCCCTGGAGGGAGCGCGCCGAGGGCCGAGCGCAGCGCGTCGAAGAGTGCGGCAACCACCGGGTGAGCCGGCATGCCCTCGATCAAGGTGTCGAGCAGCGCCTGCTCGGCGGCGATGCGGGCCAGCGGATGGGGGACCAGCGCCATCTCGGCCGCCAGCCTCTCGACCGCGGCCGCATCCCGGCGGCGAACGGCCAGGCGCGCCGCGGTGCGAGCGAGCGGGGTGGTTTGCAGGGTGGCGACATCGACGAGCTGGCGCGAGCGCTGCAGCCCATAATGCACGAACCGGAGAAAATCGCCGGTGGCCCGGCAGGCCTGCAACACCCGGTTCCAATCATCCTCCAGCAGCGCGGCGCTGACCACGCTCCTGTGCTTGGCCTCGAGGAAGCCGCCATCGCACAGTTCGAACAGGGCGGCAGCGGGCGGCACCGGTCCGGCCTGCGCGGCGTGGGCGGTCAAGTGACGCCACCCGTACTCGTCCATCGCCGCCCAGTCCCCAGCCATCCAGCCGCCGACGCGCTGCCGGTAAAAGTGGACCATCCGCCGGTGCCAGGTGGCCGCTTCCTGGTAGAGGCCGCGGGTCTGGGGGTTGGTGCGGGTGAAGGACCGGGTCAGGAACTCAGGGAGAGTCGTCTGGTAGAAACGGTAGCGCCCATCCACCTCGTCGAGGAACTGCCGCAGGCGATCGAGGGCCTCGACGAAGTCGCTCCAACTCGTTTGGATGGCGCCGAAGTGCTGAATCTGCTCGGCGGCCAGAGGCTCTCGAGCCACGCTCAGGACGCCGAGGATCGGGCTGTAGACCGCCGGCCAGGCCAGGGCCCGGACGAACGCTCCCGTCTGAGGATCTTCCACAGCGACGCTTTGCTCGCTCACCTGGCCCTTGACCTGCTGGAGGAAGAAGGCGTACAGGTTCTCGAGGCTGGGTGGCAGGTCGTCAAGGCGCAACGTCGCCAGCAGCAGCGCCTGATCATTGTGCGCCAGCGCCTGATCGATGCCGCGGCCCAGCGCGTCGAGGTAGCCCAGGTTGCCCTCGGCCCTGGCGACGGCGGCGGCCACAAACGCATCCGGCGCCTGGCCCGCCGTCTCCAACGCGGCGGCGACGACGGGCGGCTCAACGAGTTGCCAGGCGTAGCTGCTCAGGTCCGCTTGAAGGTGGTCGTGCACCTGGGGGTTGCCGAGGTCGAGCGACAGCTCACGCAGGCTCGCCGCCTGTTTGCGGCGCAGGGTGCGCAGCAGGTCGTCGTCGGGGCGCGAGGTGAGCACCAGGCGCACGTTGGCGGGCAGGGGTGGCAGGTTGGCCAGCCAGGCCAGCAGGTTGCCCTCGGGGTCCTGGTAGCGCAACTCGTCCAGAGCGTCGATCAGGAGCACGAGCCGCGCCTCGGGCGCCTCTCGCAGCAAGGTCGCCGCCGGGTCGAACAGCGCCAGGACTTGCAGATCATCCAGCGGGATCAGGCGCGGGTCGGTGACCCACTCGCCCACCCGCAGCCCGGTCAGCCGGCCCTCACTCCGCTCGACCTCCTGGATGATCTCCAGCGCCGCCCGCCGGAAGGGCGAGGCCACCAGGCGCCGGACCTCGGCGCCGATCACGGTCGCCTCCTGGGTCAGCGTGCCCAGCCGCTGGCGGATGGTGAGCTCCAGCGGCCGGGTGGCAAAAGCCTGCGGGTAGCAAGCGGCAAGCTGCAGGCCGGTCTGCAGCAGGAAGGAACGGGCACCAGGTGGCCCGAGGGGGACGACCTGGTCGCGGCGGATGAAGGTGCGCGGCCACGCCGGGTGGTCGTGGGCGAGCTGGGCCAGAAAGGCGCTCTTGCCGGCGCCCGGCGCGGCGGTCAGCAGCAGGAAGCGACAGCCGGGGTCGTTGAGGCGCTGCTCAACTTCGGCGGCCAGCCACTCGCGCCGCAGAAAGCGCGGATTGGCGAGGGAGGACTCAACCACCGCGCTGAAGAACAGGTCCTCCTCCCTCGAGCTCTCGGGGATTGTGGTCACAGCCCACCTCTCTCTTATCCTCGGTCACCGCTCAGGGGGTGCTCCCTGGCCCCCTCCCTCCGGGGGCCCCAGGCGTGAGGACAAACGTCACGCCCGACGCCTCACGTCCCGCGCCTGCCGGTGACCTCGACGATGAGTGGCCGGCCGACGTTGAACGCGGCGGCCTCATCGCGACAGTCGGCGCAGCCGGCTCTTCGTGTTCGGCATCCTCGGATGGTACTATTCTATGCCTCACCCGGCTCGTGGTCCAACCTGAACTGGTCCTCGCGGGTGAGCCCGGAGCACGGCGCCTTCAAACGTTCGAAGATCTCAAGCGCCTGCCGGTTCACCGGAGAGGAAGACGTCGCTGGGAAGGGCAGGTACCCGGCGCTATCCATCCAGCGGGCTGCGCACCGCCATCGGCCCCTTTTGCATCACGTGGGTGTAGATCATGGTGGTCTTGACGTCTTTGTGGCCCAGGAGTTCCTGGACTGTGCGGATGTCGTAGCCGGCGTCCAGCAGATGGGTAGCGAAGCAGTGGCGGAAGGTGTGGGGCGTGACGGGTTTGGCGATACCGCTGGCCTTGACCGCGGCGCGGACGGCGCGCTGCAAATTGGAGTCGTCGGCGTGGTGGCGGCGGGGGACGCCGGAGCGGGGATCGACACTGAGTTTAGAGGCCGGAAAGACCTACTGCCAACCCCATTCCTTGCTGGCGTTGGGGTATTTGCGTTCCAGGGCAGAGGGTAGATAGACAACGCCAAAGCCAGCCTCAAGATCAGATTGATGCCGGACTTTGACGTGGCGTAAGTGCTCCTGTAAAATGGGCTGCAATTGTTCTGGCAATAATGTCACCCGGTCTTCATTGCCTTTCGTATCCCTCACCACAATCTGATGTTGGCCAAAGTCGATGTCTTTGACCCGCAGGCGCAGACATTCGAGCAGACGCATCCCGCTTCCGTCGAGCAGCTTGGCCTGGAGGCGAAAGGGAGGATCTGTGATCTGTTCCAGCACGCGCTGGACTTCGGCTTTGGTGAGCACAACAGGCAAGCGTTTGTCCTTCTTCGCGCGCAGGGCGTTGATCCCGGTCAGATGGATGCCAAGCACCTCTTTATAAAGAAAAAGGATGGCCTGCATCGCCACGTTCTGGGTGCTGGGCGCGACGTTACGGTCCGCAGCCAGGTGGGTGAGGTAGGCTTCCACTTCGGGTGCGCCCATGTCCGCGGGGTGGCGTTTGTTGTGGAAGAGAATGAAATCCTTCATCCATTGCAGGTAGGTCTGTTCGGTGCGGATGGAGTAGTGCTTGACGCGAATGCGATCCCGAGCACGGTCGAGGAGTTTTTTCTCAGCCATGAGTCATTTGCCCCCCATTTGGGTATAAGATCTCTCGGAATTGAGTCATTAGAGGAAAGATGGGGGATTATGACTCATTTCTGAGTCGTTTGCAAGTCTGTTGTAGATGTGGTATCGGTTGAGGTGACTCAGAAATGAGTCATAATAAATAGGTTGGGCGCTACCTAGCGAAGTGTGGTAACTTCTTGTATAATGGCAAGTAGGATATTTTAATACCAAGCCAAAGGACAAAATGAGCCTAAACCTTTTTAATTATTCAGACGAATTATCGAACTTATGTGCTGCCTACGGCGTGAAGCGGCTAGAGTTATTCGGGTCTGCCTCACGCAGTGACTTTGATCTGGAAGAGAGTGATTTGGATTTCCTGGTAGAGTTTGCCGATACCCATGCCCTGGGAGCATCCGACCGATATTTTGGTCTCAAGGAAGATTTGGAGCAACTCTTTCAGCGTCCGGTTGACTTGGTAGAAGTGAAGGCGATCAAAAACCCATACTTTCGGCAGGCGATTGAACAGGATAAGGTGTTAGTGTATGACGCTTGAAGTTAAAAACTGCTTTATGACCGCGACCGGGCGATTGAACTAATCACCCACTTTACCTATGGCAAACAACTGGCGGATTACAAGGCGGATGCTTTGCTACGTTCAGCGGTGGAACGGCAGTTTGAGATTATTGGGGAAGCCCTCAATCGATTGAAGAAAGTTGATCCGGGCACGTTAGCTCGGATCAGTGATTATCAGCGGATCATCGGTTTTCGGAATGTGTTGGCGCATGGGTATGATGTGATTTCTGATGAAATCGTATGGGATGTAGTGGAGAACAAGCTACCGAGGCTAGGCCAGGAGATAGAGGAGATTAAGCGTGATTTTGGGGTAGAGTGATGGATACCGGCGCGTGTCTCATTCTAGGGTTACAGCTAAACCAAGAAGCGGCCCAACAAGTCGTTCCAGGCGACTTGCTACCGCTGCGGTTTTTAAGCTAACTGCGCCAGCAGGGTTGGTTTTGACTTGTAACTCGGTTTGCTGGCCCGCAAGCGCCTGAACTCCGCCGTTGTGTGTCCACTTGCACAGATGTATCCTTTGGGATACAATACAGCCATGATCGAAATCCGCCAGACGGAGGTTGACGCAGACTGGTTTGCCAGGTTGCGCGATCGCCAGGCCCGTGCCCGCATTGATGTGCGCCTCCGTCGCCTATCGTTGGGCAATCCTGGCGATGTCAGGCCGGTGGGCGAAGGTGTCTCAGAACTGCGGATCGACTGTGGCCCCGGCTATCAGGTCTACTTCGTTCAGCGTGGATCGGCCCTGGTGATTCTGCTGGCAGGCGGCGACAAACACACGCAAGACCAGGATATTCGGACCGCGCTGGCATTGGCAGGCGAGGTGTAGGTGGTGAGCATGGAACAGAACAAGATCGAAACCCGCCCTTGGGATGCGGCCGAGCATCTGGAATCCGAAGAGGATATGGCTGCCTATCTTGACGCCGCATTGCAAGAAGGCGACGTGGCTGTGGTGGTGGCGGCGCTGGGCGACATCGCGCGCGCCAAAGGGATGTCGCAGATTGCCCGCGACGCTGGGCTGGGACGGGAGAGCCTTTACAAGGCGCTTTCGACCACTGGCAACCCGGAGTTTGCCACGATTCTCAAAGTGGTACGTGCGCTTGGCTTACAGTTCCATGTTGAAGCAGCACGCACTTGAGGCAGCTGACTCCTTGCCTCCCCGCGAAACATCGTGGTCGTGCCACCGATAGCAGCCACGGTTCGCGGTCACGGGCCTAACAACGCCATGCACCTGACGCCCTGGGCGGGCGCAATTAAGCACCGTGCACCGAGTTGTTGGTCAGCGCGTCTCAGTTCCTCGTCTTGAATTGACCGGGCGCAGGTGATGGCGAGGCCGTTAGCTGCCATACTGGTGAATTATGCGTAGTGAACAAGAAATGCTCAAATTAATTATGGATACCGCCGAAAATGACGAACGCATACGAGCCGTTATCATGAACGGATCACGCGCTAATCCCGATGCTCCTCAAGACATTTTTCAGGATTTTGATATTGTTTATATAGTCACCGAGGTCGATCCCTTCAAGAATAATCGCGAGTGGATAAAACGTTTCGGCGAAATCATGATCCTGCAAATGCCTGGAGATATGCTAGATCCGCCACCGAGCAATGATGGCAGTTTTATGTATCTGATGCAGTTTACTGATGGAAACCGATTAGACCTGGCAATTGATCCCGTTGCAAAACTCAATGAAATGGACAGAGATAGTCTCAGCCTGTTGCTCCTGGATAAAGATGGGATTATCGGGTCATTTGCCCCGCCGAGCGAGAGCGACTATCTGCCCAAACCTCCCACCGCTAAGGCATTCTCGGATTGCTGCAACGAATTCTGGTGGGTTTGCCCCTACGTAGCCAAGGGATTGTGGAGAGAAGAAATAATCTCTGCCAAACACATACTTGACGGGGCGCTTCGGGAGCAACTAATGAAAATGCTAACCTGGCATATTGGCATGAAAACCCAGTTTTCCCGAAACCCTGGTAAGTTCGGCAATAACTTCCAACAGTACCTTGATTCTGAGTTGTGGGAAATGCTTCAACAAACATATGCTGATGCCAGCTACGACAAAACATGGGGCTCGTTATTCACGATGTGTAATCTTTTCCGCACTGTGGCTTTACATGTTTCAGATCATTTTGGCTTTGAATATCCCCATATGGATGATATGAATGTGAGTGCCCATCTGCACCATGTTCGCGAACTGCCAAGAGATGCTAAAGAAATCTATTGATCGTCCAAGCCCTTCTATCAACCCGATGGCAGCTAACAATGCGTGCAGCGGACGGCTGGGATTCTGCGCGTTTTTGAGCTTCTTCTTGGCTTTGGCAGGCTTCCGTTTCCAAGCCTCATTCTCCCCAGCCGCCGCTAACGCAGACCGTTCGGCAGCGATGCAGTAATGTCTGCGACTGAGAAGACTCCAGTCACGATCATCTCGAAAAGTTTCGTGAACATGAAAGGCAACCATGACAACAACCATACGAATTCCCAATTCAGTATATGAATCAGCCGAACAGTTGGCGCGGAAGCTTGATATGTCTCTGAGCGAACTGTACACGGTTGCCCTCTCGGCTTACGTGAATGCACACCAAATGGAAAATGTGACAGAGGCGCTAAACAGGGTGTATGAGCGAGAGTCGTCCACACTGGAACCTGGGCTAGTTGCTCTTCAAGTTGCGTCAATCGGTGACGAAACGTGGTAGTGAGTCGAGGTGAAATCTGGTGGGCTGATTTGCCTGAACCGGTCGCCTCGGAACCAGGTATCGCAGACCGGTTCTCATCGTGCAGTCGGATGCATTCAATCAGAGCCAAATTGCCACTGTCGTTGCAGTAGTGCTCAGTTCGAACCTGAAGTTGGCACAAGCGCCTGGGAACGTGTTGTTGCCACGCAAGGCGACAGGGTTAGCGAAGGATTCTGTGGCGAATGTGTCTCAAGTCATCACAGTTGACAAGAGCTTTTTGACAGAACAGGTCGGCACGCTGCCAGCCTATTTGCTTGGGCAGGTTGAGGATGGTTTGCGACTGGTGATGGATTTGTAGCTCATGCTGCCGCCGCCCAACATCCCGTGCAGTTGACGCCGCCGGATCGGCGCGTGTTCAATGCTATCCGCCCGCATTCTCTGGTCGTGCAATAGACGATGAGTCCACACTACTGGCGGCGCAACTGACGGTGGCCGTTGGGCGGCGCAGCTGAGGGTAAGCAATGGAAATCGTGATCGGTATAGTAGGCTTGGTGATAACAATTCTACTATGGCTCTTTCCGCCAGAGCCGCTTCGAAGGCTGTTTGGGGTGAAAGAGCCAGAGTTTGTTAGCGAAAGCACGAATCAGGAAAGGAAACGTGACTTAACCGAGGCATTCAAAGCCGTTCTGGAGGATCTCGAGGTTGTAGAGGACAATGAATACTTCGAACTTCGTGCCCGTTCCCTAATCAGGCGTGAACCAATTTCCAAAATTATTGAGAGGTCTAAGAGAGAGAGGTTGCTTGCCTGGATTGACTCACTGGACGACGAACTTCTTCTGGTTACTCTGGCAGTCAGGAATTACTGGCAGGGCAAGGATTGGCGAGAAGGAGTGCCAAAAGACTATCTGACAAGGGTATCGCATCCGCTTGGCAAGGGACGAGGAATCTCTGATCTGGAGAAAGATTTGGTGAACTGTGGTGTTTTGGCACCTTCGAACGAAGAGCTTTTCGACTATGGTGCGAATCTGCAGGTTGCTTTAGATTACATTGATCTGGTAGATTGGGATGATAGTAGAGCGTCTACTCAAGTGACCTGAGGTGAAACTATGAACACGGATACGACTATAACCCAAGATCAAGAACGAACCTTAATCAAGATCGCTCGCGTCTTACCACCCAACCGGGTAGAGCAACTGATCGATTTCGCTCGGTTTTTGGAAGCGCAGATTCTAAGCGAGGAGCTACTCCAGGAAGAAAGTATGGCTGAGGTTGAAGCCGATAATGCGCAGTGGGATGCACTCCTGGCGACAGACAAGGCGCAAGCACTGCTGGAAAACCTAGCAGATGAAGCATTGGCAGAACATCGAGCGGGCAAGACGAGACCAATGGCTTTCGATGATGAAGGACGGATTGTGCCAGGATGAAATCGGTCACATCCTCGCAGTTCTGGGAGCACTATCACTCACTACCAGAAGATGTGCAACGTCGGGCAGACAGAGCCTACGAGCTGTGGCAGATCAACCCTCAAGCACATGGACTCTACTTTAAGCGCGTGGGCACACAACAGCCAGTATATTCTGTCCGCATCGGTAGGGGGTATCGTGCGCTTGGCATTCTTGAAGGAGAAGTCATTCTATGGTTCTGGATAGGGCCTCACGATGAGTATGTCCGTATGCTGAGGCATCTGTAGCTCGCTGGCAACAGCCGCCCAACAACACGTGCAGCCGACCGGGGACGAGCTCGGTTTGTGTTTGATGGGGTGACAGGCATCCCCGGCGGCTGACGCTGACCGTTGCAGCCGACGCGGGGATCGCGGCGCCACCCCACGTCGTGCGGCCAGTCGGGCGTGGATCCTGAAGCGCCCCCGCGCGGCTGAACTTCGCCGTTATCCGGCGCGTCAGGACAAAGTCGCCTGGCCTGAGAGCGTGTCTAAAAATTTCTCTGTAATTGTGCTATAATACCCTCCAGAGTCGGGAAGATGTGTTTGAGGAGGGTGAGATGAGCACATGTGAGTGCAGGAAAGGAGAAGACAAAGAGACACGCAAGCCATATGATAGCGACTTGACCGATGACGGATGGAAGTTGATCGAGCCATACGTGCGGCACAAGCCCGGGCCCGGTCGATCGAGAACGGTAGATATTCGAGAAGTGGTGAATGCGATCTTCTATTTGAACCGGACAGGGTGTCAATGGCGTTATCTTCCACACGATTTCCCTGATTGGCATAGCGTGGAGTACTACTATCGGAAGTGGCGCAACGACGGGACCTGGAGCCGCATCAACGCTGCCCTTCGAGAGAAAGTGCGTGTGGCAGCGGGAAAAGAAGCGACACCGAGTGCTGCGATCATTGACAGCCAAACGGTAAAGACAACCGAAGCCGGCGGTGATTCGGGGTTTGATGGCGGCAAACAGATTAAGGGCCGCAAGCGCCACATACTCGTAGACACGCTCGGTCTCTTGCTGAGTGTCTTCGTTCTGGCGGCCTCGATCTCCGATTCTGCCGGCGCGGACTTCATCTTTGACGATCTTCATGGGAGATTCGCGCGACTCAAGCGCGTGTTTGCCGATCAGGCGTATCGGGGCGAGTTGGTTGAGTGGGTCAAGGAAACGTTTAATATTGTCCTTGAGATTATCATAAAACCGCGAGACCAAGAAGGCTTCAAAATTCTGCCGAAACGCTGGATCGTGGAGCGTAGTTTTGGCTGGCTCAATCGCTATCGTCGGTTGAGCAAGGACTACGAGCATCTTCCAGAATCGAGCGAAAGTATGATCCGCCTGGCTTTCATACGGCTCATGCTCAAAAGGTTAGATAAGGCGAAAAGCGTGGCTTAGTTTTTTAGACACGCTCTTATGTTGGACATTCTGCGAGAACGCATCCACGACAACCGTTTCATCCGCCTGATCGAGGGATTTTTGAAGGCGGGATACCTGGAGGACTGGCACTACACCAACAGCTACAGCGGTGTCCCTCAGGGGGGCGTCTTGAGCCCCCTGCTTTCAAATATAGTGTTGGACCGCTTGGACAAGTATGTCGAAAGGACCATGATTCCAGCCGTTACACGCGGCCAACGCCGGAAAACCTATCCGCCCTACGTCGCACGCACCAAA